>NZ_MUIN01000001.1 GCF_002080045.1 Pseudomonas sp. Bc-h
GGGGGTTGGGTGGGTGTGGTGTGGATCTGATCATGGCTACATTCCTTGGTGAGCTGAGCCGACACTCTCCGCTGTCAAACGAAGTGGGTGGCGGCTGTAGGCGGGTTGACAGACCAGTCACCAAGAAACCTGGCGCACACAAGTGTGCCCCACATACAGCCGCCATAACGCAGTCGCGCATCAGTGATGCGCAAGTCTATTAGCGAGTGTTGCTTCTTAGTGGATTCGGTCTGTCAAAACCGGTCGCTGAACCCAACGACGGGAGGAGGTTATGCCGTGATCCAGAGAGCCGCAACGCGCCGGGGAGGATAGCGATTAAATTCAGAAGCGTCCTACAGCAACTGGTTGAATATGTAGGGGAATGTGTCGCTTTGAGACGGCAGACGGTTGGAGTGATCCGTGCCCGCCCGTTAGATCCGATACGTGATCGACGAAAATGACCGATTTTCGGTTGACGATATAGTCGAGACGTCATCATAATTTCGCCCACAGTCCAGTACAGCTCGCAGGCAATCTTTAGAACCTGCCCGGCGGTCCTGGACTTTTTTTTGCCTCAAGGAAGCGACATGAAAAGGACGGCGGTGCTGGTTGATGGTGGATTTTCTTCGAGCGAGTCCGTTTCTTCGTCAGAAAATACTTCCGTCCATGCTTCGTCCTGACCTCTGAACACCTGAGCACGATCGTCCACCTTCTCGTCAAAAACCACATCGAAGAGCGCCGCGCGCTTCCCCGAGAGCTTTATCGCGTTTACTACTACGACTGCCCGCCAAACGACAAACAGGTCCGTTGCCCGATTACGCCGGAAGGCCATAAAACCCCTGGCACGATCAACTTCAAAGAACATCCTCCATACAAGGTGCGAGGCGAGCTTCATGACCGCCTCAAACGAAGCCGAAAAACAGCGTTGCGGTTAGGCGAACTCTCGAAGAGTGGTCGCTGGCGACTCAACAATCATGCCTTGGACGCATTGCTCAAGGGCAGAATGACCTGGCCGGACCTGACCAATTCGGATTTCCATTTTGATATCGACCAGAAGGCTGTCGACATCAAACTCGGGATGGACATCACGACGCTGGCGCTCAACAAGCTTGCTGACGTGATTGTGCTCATTGCTGGCGATTCCGATTTTGTCCCCGCAGCAAAGCTTGCGAGAACCAATGGCATAGATTTCGTTCTTGATCCCATGTGGGCTAACACCGCAGCAAGCCTCAGCGAGCATGTCGACGGAGTCAGGTCCTACGATATCGTCAGGATGATCAGTTTCGTGACGCATGAGGTGGTGGTGAGTGTTCCAGCGTGGTGGCCACAGCTGGATCGGCAGGAGGAAGTCCGCAGAGAACACGAAATCGTAGATCCGCCAGATGATAGTGATGAGCCGGGCGTGCCCGATTGATTGGCGTCAGCGAGCTGGCTTCCGGGTGGCATTGGCGGATATACGACGTGACTTTCAGCCCCCTGTGCTGATGTATTTTCCAGTTCACAGGCAACCGGATGAACCTCATGTAGCCCGGGGAGGGCTGACCTGAGAGTTTTGCGGTTCCTGTGTCCTTGCCCATTCTTTCGCAGCCAGCTAAACCTTGACGCACCTTGTTTTATTTTCGAGAAGGAAGCTTTCGCATGGACATGCACAACGAATTCACCAACAGTCGATTCTTCCACGCCGACCGCATCGACCGCCGTTCCGCCGACGCCTTGGTGGGCATCGCTGCCGGACTCATTGCTGATGGTGTGGTCAACACCACTGAAGCGGTTTTCCTCAAGCAGTGGCTGGAGAGCCAGGTGGCGCATCTGGACGATCCGGTGATCAACCTGCTTTATTCGCGGCTCGCCTGCATGTTGAAGGACAACGTGCTGGATGAGGATGAGTCGACTGAACTGCTCAATCTCTTGCATGGGTTCGCGGGATTGCCGATCGCCAAGCCAGCGCCGTCCCAGCGTGGCGCGGTGGCCCCGAATGATCTGCCCTTCAACACTCCCGAGCCTGAATTAATCTGGGAGGGCCGGGTCTTCGTTTTTACCGGCGTCATGGCCTACGGGCCGCGCAAAGACTGTCAGACGTTGATCGAAGACAAGGGCGGGGTGATCGGCGGGGGCGTAAGCAAGAAGGTCCACTACCTGGTAGTGGGGAGCATCGGCAATGAGCAATGGCGGCACAGCACCTATGGCACCAAGATCATGAAGGCAGTGGAGTTGAGGGAGGCAGGGGCTCCGATTGCGATTGTGGCTGAGGATTATTGGCAGCGCCGAATGTTCGGGTGATTGCTCGAATGGGATTGGTCGATGGATGACGTGGACTTAAGCAGATTACGAATGACTTACACGCAGCCCAAAACAAAAAAGGCCCACCTTTCGGTGAGCCTTTTTCGCTAAATCTATGGTGCCGGCACCAGGAGTCGAACCCGGGACCTACTGATTACAAGTCAGTTGCTCTACCAACTGAGCTATACCGGCGTGTGGGCGCTGATTATAGGGATTTGATTTGTCGAGTAAAGCCCTAATTTCAGTTTTTTACGGTGCTTATGTCGGAACGCGATTACCGTTATTCACAATTGCTCTCGTGCCAAGGCGATGAAAGGTGATTTTGTAGAACCGTTCTCATTCGTTCGCAAGCTACTGATTTGTCGAAAATTTAACACCTGTCTAAAAAATGACCAATTCGTGAAATCGTTTGCGGATCAGGGTTTCTGTGCATTCGTGGGAATTTCGTCAACAGAGTTATCCACAGGGCAGTACGCTCGAAGTGGATCATTTTCGCTCGGCGAGGATGAGCAGATTTCTCGGGGTGAGCTGGCTGTCGCAGAAGGTGCCGATGCGGACGTGGTAACTGCGCTCTTGCAGGTAAAGAGCGCGGTCGAGGATGAGCCAGAGTTCGAGGAGGCGGCGGAAGAGGTTTCGGAGTAGTTCGAGGTTGCGAACTTCGGCCAGGCGCTGCCACCCAGCGGCCTCGGAGGCGGGCCAGTCGTGGTTGCCTGGATCTGATAGTTGTTTGAGTTCAGCGAGGTCGCGGCAGTAGTCGGCGAAGGGTTTGTCGAGCCAGGCGCTGGGCAGTGATGGCGTTGGCAGGTAGTCGTCGATGCCTCTCAGCTCGCGTTGCATGAGGTCGAAGGCCAGGCGGCGGGCCATGGAGGTGTCGCGCTGGCGACGGACGCGGGCGCCTGCGGTGACGGTTTCGCTGAGGGGCAGGCCGAGGTCGTCCAGGGAGAGTTCGAGTGCGGAGGCTTGGCCTTCGGTGGACATCGCCTGGTAATGGTCGCTAGCGATGCGGTTGTAGCAGCACGGTGCGATAGCCATGTGTTGGCAGCGGGTGTCGCTGGCGAGTTGCATGAGGCGCACATGCAGATCGCCGCAGGCGTGCAGGGCGACGGGAGTGTGGTCAGGCTGCAGTTGGTCTACGGCTTCGGCGGCCATGACGTCTTGTTGGACGTGTTCGGCGGCGATGTGGAGTTTGGCGCTAAGTTGGGTGCCCGCTTCGACCAGCTTGGGGTCGTATTCCAGGCAGGTGAGGGCTTGCCCTTGATGGGCGAGGCGTCTGCCGAGGTGGCCTTTGCCGGAGCACCAGTCGAGCCAGTGGGTCGGCATGTGCTGAAAGCTCAGGCTGCTGGCGAAGGCTTCGATCTGTTGCCATTTGCGGCCGGGGACGTCGACGCTCATGCGCGATGACACGCTTTGCAGTTCGACGCGGGGTAGGGCGTCGATGTCGCTCAGGGCTTTGGACTGCGCAGCGATCTGCTTGAACGGCTCGGGCGCGTCGAGTTGCTCGGGATGGTTGTGAGCGGCTTCGGCTTGTTCAAGCGAGCGCTGGCGCAGCCAGGTGGATAGTTCGGGGTGCTGCGCCTCCCACGGCAGATGGCGATGGGTGAAGGGTTTTGGGCGCCACAGGTGCTGATGCTCGAGCAGGAAGGCGTCGAGGGCGTGGAAGCGGGATATCAGGTCGGCGGGGTGCAGGGGCATCGGCTGGGCAGCGGTGTTGGGGTTCGGGGCAAGCTTACGGGCTTTGGAGGCTGGACGTCAGTCTTCGCGAGTAAGCTCCCTTGCACAGGGGAGCTCATCGCCACGCGGGCCGCATTGAGCCAGCCCCAGCCCGGTGTGCTGTTTATCGCCCCTGGCTGGCGTCCACCCGTAGGTAGCGTTCCAGCAGTTTGAAGCCCTGTATCAGCACGAACGACATCAGCAGATAGATCAGGCCCGCGAGAAAGAAGCTCTGCTCCGGCATGTAGGTGCGGGCGTTGATGGTGCGGGCCATGCCGGTGATGTCCAGCAGCGTAACCGTGCTGGCGAGGGCGCTGGCCTTGAGCATCAGGATGACTTCGTTGCTGTACGCCGGCAGCCCTATGCGGGCGGCGCGGGGCAGGATGATGTAAAGCAGCGCCTTGCCTTTGGACATGCCAAGCGCGCGGGCGGCTTCGATTTCCCCCGGCGGCACGGCCTGAATCGCGCCGCGCAGGATCTCAGCGATGTAGGCCGTGGTGTGCAGCGTCATGGTCAGTGCTGCGCAGAAGAACGGATCGCGCAGGTAAGGCCACAGCGGCCCTTTAGTCACGGCGTCGAACTGCGCCAGCCCGTAATAGACCACGAACAGTTGAACCAGCAGCGGCGTGCCGCGAAAGAAGAAGATGTAGGCGTAGGGCAGGGCGCGCACATAGGCATTACGTGAGGCGCGGGCGATGCCCATGGGGATTGTCAGAATCAATCCGGCGACAACGGCGATGGCCACCAGCTCCAGCGTCAGGGTCGCGCCCTGCAGCAGTTTGGGCAGCCATTTGAGGGCAAACTCCCACGTCATGATGCGCTCCTCACGAAACCGATCGATGCACGCTTCTCCAGCCATGCCAGGCCGACCATCGACAGCGCGGTCATGCCCAGATAGAGGAAGGCGGCGACCATATAGAAGGTGAACGGCTGTTTGGTGGTGGTGACGGCGATCTGCGCGTGGCGCATGACTTCTTCAAGACCAATGACAGAAACCAGCGCGGTGTCTTTCATCAGGATCATGAACAGATTGCCGAGCCCCGGCAGCGCGATGCGCCACATCTGCGGCATGACCAGCTTGACGAAGATGCGCGAGCGCGACATGCCCAGCGCCAGCCCCGCTTCGCGGTGGCCTTTTGGGATCGCCAGCATGGCGCCGCGAAACACCTCTGTGGCGTACGCGCCGAAGCACAGCCCCAGCGCGATGACGCCCGCAGCAAAGGCGCTGAGCGACAGGTTGGGAATGCCGAACAGGTGGCCGATGGCGCGCATGCTGCTGACGGTGCCGAAGTAAATCAGCAGCACCCACAGCAGTTCGGGAATACCGCGCACCAAGGTCGAGTAGGTGCCGCCGAGCCACTGTAGGGCACGGTTCGGTGAGGTCTTGGCCAGCGCGCCGAGTAGTCCCAGGACGAGGCCCAGGCACAGGGCAGACAACGCGAGTTGGATCGTCATCAGCACGCCGGCAGCCAGGGCCGGGCCGAATCCTTGTAGATCGAGGTTCATGGCTTTGCTTGGTCAGAGGACAGACACCACCGCTCTATAAGAAGGCGCGGCGGTGTCGGTCGGGCAGATCAGAGGATGCTGAACGGGAAGTACTTGTCGTTGATCTTCTTGTAGGTGCCGTCTGCAATGATTTCCTTGAGGGCTTCATTCAGCTTCTCGCGCAGCGGGTCATCCTTGCGCACAGCGATGCCGATCTTGTCGTCGCCGGGCAATGGCTCGCCCTTGAACTCGAAGCTTTCGCCTTCTTTGCTTTTCAGCCACTCGTAGCTGGCGTATTTGTCGCCGAGCAGGGCGTCCACGCGACCGGAAGCGAGGTCCAGAAAGGCATTTTCCTGCGAGTCGTAGAGTTTGACCGTGACAGCGTCGCCCCAGTTGTCTTCCAGCCAGGTGCCGGAAAGGGTGGCGCGCTGTGCGCCGATGGTCTTGCCATTCAGCGCTTGCTTGATGGCCTCGTTGTCGGCACCCAGATTGGTCGCTTTTGGCGCGATGAATTGCAGCTTGTTCGAGTAGTACGGGTTGGTGAAGTTGACGGCCTGCTTGCGCTCGTCGGTGATGGACATCGACGAGATGAGGAAATCGAACTTCTGCGCGTTCAAGGCCGGGATGATGCCGTCCCAGTCAGAGGTCACGACTTCGCAGGTGACCTTCATCTTCGCGCACAGGGCGTTGCCGATTTCGACGTCGAAACCCACGACCTGACCGCTTGCATCTTTGTTGTTGAACGGCGGGTAAGCCCCTTCGATGCCCATTTTCAGAGTGTCGGCAGCAAAAGCGCTGGAGACCATTGCCAGGGTAGCGGCAGTGGCCAACAGGAAATTTTTCAGGGTCTGCATCGATGTTGCTCCGTTAGCGATTGCTGGACATGAATTGTTTGCAGCGCGCCGATTGCGGGTCGTCGAAAACCTGCTGCGGCGATCCTTGTTCTTCTACCAGCCCTTGATGCAGGAACACCACTTCACTGGATACCTGCCGGGCAAAATTCATTTCGTGGGTCACCATCAACATGGTCCGGCCTTCTTCGGCCAGCCCACGGATCACAGTAAGCACTTCTTGCACCATCTCGGGGTCCAGCGCGGAAGTCGGCTCGTCGAACAGGATCACTTTAGGCTGCATTGCCAGTGTGCGTGCGATGGCCGCGCGCTGCTGCTGGCCGCCTGACAGTTGCGCAGGATACACGTGGCGTTTGTCGGCGATCCCGACCTTGGCCAGCAACGCCTCTGCCATGTCGGTCGCCTCTGCCTTGCTCTGGCCCAGGACACGGCGCGGCGCCTCGATGATGTTATCGAGCACGGTCATGTGTGGCCAAAGGTTGAAGTTCTGGAAGACGAAACCGATCTCGCTGCGCAGCCGATTGATCTGACGGTTGTCCGCGGCAATCAGTTCACCCTTGCGGGTGGCCTTTAGCTTGAGTTCTTCGCCGGCCACCAGGATCTGACCCTGATGCGGGTTCTCCAGCAGATTGATACAGCGCAGCAGCGTGGACTTGCCGGAGCCGGATGAACCCAGAATCGAAATCACGTCGCCGTCGCGCGCGGTCAGCGAGATGCCCTTGAGCACCTCGAGCTGGCCATAGCGCTTGTGCAGGTTGCGGATTTCCAGGGCGGGCGTGGCCTCGGCCATGTGCGGTCCTCATGTGTACGTGTGCTGATCGCGGGCGGCAAACGAGCTTGCCTTGCGCAAAAAGGGCGCGATGGTGCCAGCTTTAAACGCCGTGGGGAAGGGTGTTTCGGCCAACGGCGCGATCAAAGGTCATAAGCATGCCCCTATTTGGTGCTAATCGGTCGCGTCTGTGTATTTTCGGTGCAAGTAAACGTCTCTATCCTGTTGCGCTCGGTAACATCTCCTACAGGAATGGCTAAATGCTATTCCGCTCAGAGACTTACCGAATGCCTCTGCAACGGGCATATGCGTGCACGACGTCGCTTTTGAAATATTTTGGCGTAGTTCTTGCGTAAAAAATAAATAACAGAGCCGTTGTGATCTTTTTACGAGGACGCACAAACCGCTCTGATCCGTACAAAAATCCTAAAGGTTGCTTTCATGAGCAGTACCCCAAACTCTTCAAACCTCGATCAGGGGCTTAAATCGCGGCATATCACCATGCTGTCGATTGCAGGTGTGATTGGCGCTGGCCTATTCGTCGGCTCCGGGCATGCCATTGCCGAAGCGGGTCCCGCAGTTCTGCTGGCCTACGCTGCAGCCGGTACGCTGGTTGTGCTGGTCATGCGCATGCTGGCTGAAATGGCTGTCGCCTCCCCGGATACCGGTTCGTTTTCGACCTACGCCGACCGTGCGATCGGTCACTGGGCGGGCTTCACCATTGGTTGGTTGTACTGGTGGTTCTGGGTGTTGGTGATTCCGCTGGAGGCCAACGCCGCCGCGACCATCCTTCATGCATGGTTCCCGAATATCGCGATCTGGGCATTCACGCTGGTGATCACCTTGCTGCTGACCGCGACCAACCTGTTCAGCGTCAAGAACTACGGTGAGTTCGAGTTCTGGTTCGCGCTGATCAAGGTTTTGGCGATCATTGGTTTCGTGGTGCTGGGCATCGCTGCGGTCTTTGGCCTGCTGCCGAACAGCCAGGTCAGCGGCGTCAGCCATCTGTACGACACGCAAGGCTTCTTGCCGAACGGCATGGGTGCGGTGCTGGCAGCGATGCTGACCACCATGTTCTCGTTCATGGGTACCGAGATCGTCACCATCGCGGCGGCGGAGTCAAAGGACCCTGGCAAGCAAATCACCAAGGCCACCAATTCGGTGATCTGGCGGATCTGCCTGTTCTATCTGGTTTCGATCTTCCTGGTCGTGGCGCTGGTGCCGTGGAATGACAGCCGTCTGGCTGAAGTAGGCTCCTATCAGACTGTGCTCGACCTGATGGGTATTCCGAACGCCAAGTTGATCGTCGATCTGGTGGTGCTGGTCGCTGTAACCAGCTGCTTGAACTCGGCGCTCTACACCGCTTCGCGCATGCTGTTCTCCCTCGGCAAGCGTGGTGACGCACCTGCGGTTTCGCAACGCACCACCAAGGCAGGCACTCCTTACTGGGCTGTGTTGCTGTCGACTGCTGCGGCGTTTGCTGCGGTGTTCGCCAACTACGTCGCGCCGGCTGCGGTGTTCGATTTCCTGCTCGCCAGTTCCGGCGCCATCGCGCTGCTGGTGTACCTGGTCATCGCTGTTTCGCAGCTGCGCATGCGCCGCAAGCGTGAGTCTGCCGGCGAGCCTATCGACTTCCGCATGTGGCTGTTTCCGGGCCTGACCTGGGCTGTGATCGTATTCATCGTCGCGGTGCTGAGTATCATGCTGTTCCAGGAAGGCCATCGCATGGAAATCATCGCCACGGGCCTTCTGAGCATCCTCGTGGTCGCTGCCGGTTTGATCGTGTCGAGCCGCCGCAAAGCGGTCAAGGCGGGGAAGGTTGTGCTCAATTGATGAGTGATTGAGCTGGCTTTGCTGGCGTGATAAAGGCGGCTGCCGTCAGTGACGATGGTGGCCGTTTTTTTTTGCGCGCATATTTTGATCTATCAAGTAGCCTATTTGTTTATGCTTTTAAGAGTATTGTTTACGGCATCATTCAACGGTTGATTTCTGTTGAAGGGTTTCCAAATGACTAAGAGTGAAATGAGTGGGAGCGTAAATCGATGGCATACGCACTGTTGGCCGAAGTCGCTGCTTCAGTGACTGACTTGAAGAAGGATCCCATGGGGACATTTCGCGAAAGCAATGGCGACCCGATGGTGATCCTCAACCGCAACGAGCCAGCCTTCTACATCTTGTCGCCTGAGCGATATGAGGAACTCCTGGATATGTTGGATGACGCGGAGCTTGCCCGGATAGCCAAAGCGCGACGCGGTGGTCGCACAGTTAAGGTGGACATTGATGACCTCATCGCAGAGGCTGAAAAACGCTGAGCCTGTATCGGGCGGAGCGTCGGCAAGTACGTCGCTAGACGGCAGTCACCCATCAGGAAGCATCCGCCCCAGCACCGACTTCCCCCGCACCTGGTGCATCACCACTGCCGCCATGTGCAACGCCACGAGCCCCGCTAAAACCGCGCACAAGGCGTGATGCAGTTGATGTAACCCCAGCAGCGCGACATTCGAGTGAATCAGCTGTGGCAGCGTTATGAGCGCCATTAGCGTGACCGGGTGGGTCATCATCAGCACGCCTGTGATAAGCACGCCGGAGACCGCTGCATAAATCGCAGTGTGTGCCGCGCTGGCTAGTCGCTCTTTTGAAGTATGCCGAAGGTGTGGCGCCGCTTTGACGGCCAGACACAGGCGCCAGGCGAAGAACGGAATAAAGAGACTGGTCAGCTGCGGATTGAAAGACTCGACCCATTGCCGAAACGGATGATCCGAATCCAGAAATGCCACGCCAAAGCCGCTGAAGGTTGCCCAGAGGATGACCGCCGCGGACAGCCAGTGCAGGAAAATTCGCGGTTTGGAGTAAGCGCTCGCTTCGCCCGCTATAGCTGCGGATGAAGGGGTGTGGAGATGTGTCAAAACGGCCAGCCCTTATTGAGAAGAAGTTGCATTCTCGTACTAGCGCAAAGCTACCGTCTTGACCGGTGTCATGCAAATTAAAACCTGTTAACGGCGACCCGCATCCCGTGCGTTCTTGCGCTGCAGGATGTCCGACGCTTCGTTGTAGGCGTCCTGGAATTCGTCGCTGCCCAGCCACTCGACGGTCACCTCTTCCTCTTCGTCATGGAAGATCCCGCGGTAAACGATCAGCAAGGCCATAAGGAAGTCGGTGGCCGGGTCTTCCTCTTCTTCAGCAATCACCAGCTCCAGCACCGGGTATTGCAGGAAGACAACGCACATGGCCAACAGGCTGATGGCTTCAGCTTTTTGCATCGCCTGGAAGAGGTCATCGTAGTCGGCGGGCTCGAAGCCGTTCTCCATGATGTCGTTGAAGTCGAATTTGCTCAGATCGAGATAGACGTCATCGAACGGCTCATTGACGAGCGCATGGTTGAGCACCGGATGCACCGGACTTGGCTTGCCCTTGCCGGAACGGTTCTGCTTGGCCTTTGCTTTGGCCCGCTGGGCACGTTTCTGCTGTTTGTCTGGGGAGGCCATGACGGCGGTTTCCTTGTTCGGTGCAGCCATTTTCATGGCCCGGGATCATCGGGCGCACATTGTATTCAGTCTTGTGCGGGTTCGCCGGGTTTCTTCTGGTCGATGGTGAACTCTTCCATTAGGGCCTCATCTTCGATTTCGCAGAGCGCCTCGTAGAAACTCTCGTAGAAGTCATCACCGTCGATTCGCGTTCTGATGGACTGATCATCGAGTCCATGGGCCCACTTCCAGTAAGCGCCCAAGGTGTTCACGAGAATGTCGGGAAAGTTCGCAAAGTCGATGTCGTGCAGGGCGTGCGCTGCAATCGGGCCTTTGGCGAAGGTCAGCAGAAATTCTCCTTCTCCTGCCGCTTCGGCTTCCATCAGTTCCTTGTAATGCGCAATACGTTGCGCTTCTGTGGGGGCTGGCGCAGGAGATCTGTAGAGGTCCCACAGCAGGATTTCGACTTCGGAGTGTGTTGCTCCGTCTCCGCCGTCTAGGAAGGCAATGGCGGCTTCTCGTTCCTCGTCGGTCATCTCGGCCAGGACCTCGGGCTCCAGATAGCTCTCCAGAAGTAAGTTGTTATCGAGTTCTTCATCGTCTGGGGCGAGGAAGTCAGGCATGAAATAGTCCGGGACTATAGGGGCAAGCGCCTGAGGATTCTGGCGAGCCACGCGCTGTTGCTTGGCTTTGTCTTTGGCGCGCTTGGCACGCTTCTGCTGTTTGTTCGCTGATGCCATGGCCGTTCTCCTGAAAGTGAGTCTGGCCACTGATGTTAGTAAATCGCGCCCAATAAAAAACCCCTGAATCTTTCGATGCAGGGGTTTTTCGGTATTTTGGTGCCCAGAGACGGAATCGAACCGCCGACACGGGGATTTTCAATCCCCTGCTCTACCGACTGAGCTATCTGGGCAACGGGGCGCATTAGACGTGTTTTTCAGGAGGTCGTCAAGCGTGATGTTGAAAAAAATTTGAATTATTTCCTCCGCTTACGATTAACACCGTCTGCAAAGGGTTATTCGGACGGCGGAACGTAGCCTTCGGCCTTGGCGTATTCCTCGCCGGAGAGGTACTTGTCCATCTCGGCCTGCAGGAACTTGCGGTCTTCGGCGTTCATCATGTTCAGACGTCGCTCGTTGATCAGCAGGGTCTGGTGTTTCTGCCAGTCCGCCCAGGCCTTCTGCGAGACGTGGTTGTAGATGTCTTCGCCCTTGGCGCCCGGATACGGCGGACGCTCCAGACCTGGCAGTTCTTCTTTGTACTTGCGGCACATTACGGTGCGGGTCATGACGACTCTCCTGCGTTCAATACGTCGGCTGCGCTCATCAGCAGCTTCTTCACCGGGGCGGCAAGGCCCAGGCGCGGCGGGGTGGCGAGGTTATACCAGAGCCAGTCGGCCTCGGCCACGTGATGGGCGGACTCCTGGACCCGGACCAGCCAGGGTTCAATGCTCAGCTGGAAGTGGCTGAAGGTGTGGATCAACCCCGGTAGGGCTTGATGTTCACCCAGTTCCAGCGCGTGTTGGTCGGCCAGATGCTGCATGTCATTGAAGTCATCCAGTTCCGGCAGGCTCCACAAACCGCCCCACAAGCCGGTGGAAGGCCTGCGGTATAGCAGGATTTCGCCTTCGTCGTTGGCAAAGATCGGCATCAAGGTGCGCTTCTGCGGCACGGCCTTGCGCGGCTTGGGAATCGGGTAGCGGGTTTCCAGGCCAAGCATGTGCGCTTCGCAGCTGCGTTCCAGCGGGCACAGCAGGCAGCTGGGCTTGCTGCGGGTGCAAAGCGTGGCGCCCAGATCCATCATCGCCTGAGTGTAGTGATTGACCCGGCTGTGTGGCGTGAAACGCTCTGCGGTCGCCCACATCTGCTTCGCGACCTTTGGCTCACCCGGATAGCCCTCTTGCGCGGTAAAGCGCGCCAGAACGCGTTTGACGTTGCCATCGAGGATCGGTGCGCGAATGCCCATGCTGATGCTGGCGATGGCCCCGGCAGTGGATTGGCCGATGCCTGGCAGTTCGGTGAGCTTTTCCACGTCGCGAGGGAATTCCCCGCCGTGTTCGGCAACGACGATCTTCGCAGCTTTTTGCAGGTTGCGCGCGCGGGTGTAGTAGCCCAGCCCGGTCCACAGATGCAGCACTTCGTCTTCCGGCGCCTCAGCCAGAGCCTGAACGGTAGGGAGCGCCTCCATGAAGCGGTCGAAGTAACCCAGCACGGTGCTGACCTGGGTTTGCTGCAGCATGATTTCCGACACCCAGACGCGGTAAGGGGTGATGTCGTGTTGCCAAGGGAGATCGTGCCGGCCGTGACGGTCGTACCAGTCGAGGACGGCGGAGGAGAACTGCTCGGGTTGCATCGTGGTTCCGGTGTTCAGGGAAAAGGGTTGAGGCAAGCTTGCCCCGATCCCCGTGGGAGCCGGCTTGCTGGCGAATGCGGTATGTCTGCACCGGATCAGGTGATGGATACACCGCTTTCGCCACCGTCGTAACCTCCGGCAGCTCCTACAGGTTGTGTGTCGCGCTGCCGATCTGTGGTCGGCAGCGCGGTGTTACCGCTTGAACAATCCCTTGATGGCATCCTTGAGCTCGGGACTGACCTTGTCCCCCAGCTTTTCGTCAATCTTGTCGCCGAGGCGATCTCCGGCCATCTTGGCGGCGACCTTGCCGAGCCCTTCATTGTCCAGGCGGCATGCCTTGGCGCCCAGTTCCAGCGGGCCACGGCACAGGATCGGCCATTCGACACCGACGAAGCGCGGATTCACTTCACAGGCCGGGTCCGGCATATCGCTCTTGTCGCCTTCGATGATCACGCCGACGCGATAATTCATGCCCATCACGCGCAGGTCGATATCGCCGTCGCCATTGACGGTCAGGCCCGGCGTGCGAACTTTCAGGTCAGGGTTGCTGGCTACGCCGTTGCGCAATACCAGGTTGCCGTTGAGTTGCTGGAACGGCGTGTCCTTGCCGCGTGGTTCGCCGCTCAAGGTCTTGCGGTTGAGCACCGAGATACCACGGCACAGTTGCTGTTCAAGGTTGGCGTTTACGAGCACGCCGTTGTTCAGGGCGAAGCTGGCGGTGCCGTTCAGGCTCTCCACCAAGGCCTTCTCGCTGTTGCCCTTGGCGGTGACGTCGCTGTTCAGGTTCAGCAGGCCGCGCAGGGGAGGCGTGGTGCCCTGACTCTGAATGAAGTGTTCGACTGGCACTTTGACGACATGGGTCTGCACACTGGCCAGCGGCACTTCCGGACGCACGTCCAGATTGCCTTTGACTTCGAAGTTGCCGTTGTAGAGATCGCCACGCAGGCTGTCGACCTTGATCACGCCATCCAGCGCGGAGGTTTTCAGCGCGGCATTCTGAATCGGCAGCTTCTCAACGGTCAGCTTGCCAAAACTCAAGTCGGCATCGACATCCAGCTTGCGCATGCGCTCAAGCGGCAGCAGCCGGGCATCGCTCCAGGCGACCTGGGTTGGCTGGTTCGGCAGCGGACTGGTGCCCGACGCAGCGAGGGCCTCGGCTTCGCCGCTCTGAACCTCGGATTTGCGTGCAGCTCCGGCAGCTTTTGCCTTTTCATCCTGCGGTGGACGATAGCGGTCGGCGTCGAAGGTGTCGGCCTTGAGTTGCAGGCGCAGGGACTGTTTGGCGAAGTCGTCCACGGCCACGCGACCGGTGATGGTGCTGTCGTCGAGTTTCAGGGTGAGATCGTCCAGCGCCACGCTGGTTGGCGTGGCGGCAAGGCGGGTGACCATTTCGAATTTGTTCAGACTGCCTTCACCAAGAGCGGGCGCAGGCTGACCGATGCTGTCGAGAAATTCGCGCAGATTGAATGAAGCAATGGACAGACCGCCGCTCAGTTGAGGCGTCTTGTCCAGATCGCGGACATGCAACTCACCCAGAGCACGCAGCTGGTTGGCGGACAACTTGAGGTTGGTCCATTCGGCAACGTTGGCCGACATGTCTGCCAGTAGCTGACCCTGAGCGGAGAAGGTCACGGTCTTGCCTTGCAATGGGTCGCCCGCCGCTTCGCCGGAGAAGCGCATGTCATCGAGCTGATAGCGCTTGAGCGCACGGTCGAAACGCAGCTTGCCAGTCAGCTCGGTCTTGGTGCGTACCACAGGCTGATTGGTGCTGAGGAATGCTGTGAGTTTCACCGGAATGTCGGTGGCGTTGTGTACCGGGCCGGTGCTCAGCTGAATGCTCTCAGCGGTGAATTGCCGGGCTTTCTGAATATCGTTGAAGTCGATGCGCGCGTTGTTCACGGTCAGGCTGTCGATGTCCAGCTTGAGCGGCTGCCAGGCTTTGTCTGGCTTGGCGCCTGCGTCGGGAGCAGGATCGGCAGGGGCTTGCGCAGCGGGTGGCTGCGCCGTATTTGCAGCGGTAGCAGGCACCTTGCCGATGTCTTCCCAGTTGCCGTGGCCGTTTTCATCGCGGGTGAGCATCAAGTTCAGGCCTTCGACCCGCACATCGCTCATCTGCACTTCCTTGCGCAGCAGTGGCAGCACCCGCACAGACAGCCCGAGCATCGAAAGGTCAGCGAACGGTTTGGTCGGCTCGGTCAGTGTCGCGACGCTGGCGTCATGCAGCTCAAGGCCCAGCCAGGGGAACAGGCTCCAGCCAATATCGCCGTTGAGGGTCAGTTCGACGTGTGCCCGGTCGCGGACCAGTTTACGAATCTCGTCTTTGTAGTCGTTGGGATCAAACAGATGGGTCAAGGCGAAGCCGAGAGCCACGATGATCAGCAACAGCCCGAGAATGAATAGTCCCAGGATTTTGCCGAACGCTTTCATGGGCGAGTCCTTGTAATCGAGTCGTTCAAAATTTAGCCCGCGAGTATAGCGTTCTCACGCAGGTGCCGGGCCTTGATCGGCCTCGGGCGGTATTCCAGAAATGCCTGCAAATTCTGGGACAGCGGGAAATTGCGGTCATTCCGGTGTGTTTCTACAGAGTGCACTCTGCGTTCATACAATGACAGACGGCATAAAAAAGGTAGTAGCAGAATGCTTTCTGTCACGCGGCAAATGGTAATCTCTCGCCGTTCGCGGGTCATGCTGCGTCGAATTGTCACGTAACGAGACTTTCTGCCGATAAAAACTCCCGATGCTTGCGTGCATGAAGAGGGGTGGCAGATGCGATGTCGCTGTTCTTGCGAGACACAACTATAAATGGGGGCAAAATAATGACTACGAGCACTGCTCTGGGCGGCAATGTCGCTCAGCCTGCGTTCTTGTCCAAAGAGCGCATTATCGCCAAACGCGGTTTCAACCGTTGGCTGGTTCCGCCAGCCGCACTGGCAATCCATCTCTGTATCGGTATGGCCTATGGCTTCTCGGTATTCTGGTTGCCGCTGTCCAAGGCCATCGGCATCAAGACCGCCGTCGCCTGCGCGCCGGACATGGGGTTCTTCGAGCAAGTCTTCTCGTCAAGCTGTGACTGGCCGATCTCCATGCTCGGCTGGATCTATACCCTGTTCTTCATCTTCCTGGGTTGCTCGGCAGCCATCTGGGGTGGCTGGCTGGAACACGCCGGGCCGCGTAAAGCTGGTGTCGTATCGGCCCTGTGCTGGTGTGGCGGTCTGCTGATCTCGGCGCTGGGCGTGTACACCCACCAGATCTGGCTGATGTGGATCGGCTCGGGCGTGATCGGCGGTATCGGTCTGGGTCTGGGTTACATCTCGCCGGTTTCGACCTTGATCAAATGGTTCCCGGACAAGCGCGGCATGGCGACCGGCATGGCGATCATGGGCTTCGGCGGTGGCGCGATGGTCGGTGCTCCGCTGGCGACCGCTCTGATGAGCCATTTCGCAACGCCTGACAGCGTCGGGGTCTGGCAGAGCTTCGTGGCAATGGCCGCGATCTACTTCGTCTTCATGATTGGTGGCGCTCTGGCCTACCGCGTTCCGCCTACGGGCTGGAAACCTGAGGGCTGGACAGCGCCTGCGAAGAAAAACAACAGTGCGATGATCACCAACCGCCACGTGCACGTCAGCGTTGCGTGGAAAACCCCGCAATTCCGTCTGGTCTGGCTGGTGCTGTGCCTGAACGTTTCGGCCGGTATCGGCATCCTCGGCATGGCTTCGCCACTGCTGCAGGAAGTGTTCGGCGGCAAACTGCTGGGCAACGATCAAGGCTTCGCACAGCTCGACGCTTCGCAACTGGCTGCAATCGCTGCAATCGCCGCGGGCTTCACCGGCCTGCTGAGCCTGTTCAACATCGGTGGGCGGTTCTTCTGGGCGTCGTTCTCCGACTACATTGGCCGCAAAGCCACCTACTTCGTGTTCTTCGCGCTGGGCTTTTTGCTCTATGCGTCGGTTCCGACGCTGGGCCATCTGGGCAGCGTTGCGCTGTTCGTGGCGGCGTTCTGCGTCGTGCTGTCGATGTACGGTGGCGGTTTCGCGACCGTGCCGGCTTACCTCGCTGACCTGTTCGGCACGCAAATGGTTGGCGCCATCCATGGTCGTCTGCTGACTGCCTGGGCTGCCGCTGGCGTGCTCGGCCCGGTGCTGGTGAACTACCTGCGTGAATATCAGCTGAGCCACGGTGTTGCGCGCGCCGATGCCTACGACATCACCCTGTACATCCTCGCAGGCCTTTTGGTGTTGGGTTTCATCTGCAACATGCTGGTGCGTCCAGTGGCCGACAAATACTTCATGACCGAAGCGGAATTGAAGGCTGAACAGGCTATCGGCCATGACGCTGGCGCGGATCACACCACTTCGCTGGAGTGGAAAGCCGACGCAGGCACCAAGCCTCTGGCAATCCTCGCCTGGCTGGCAGTGGGTATCCCGCTGGCGTGGGGCGTGTGGATCACCCTGCAGAAAACTGCGGTGCTGTTTCACTAAAGGCTGATACACCCGGCCCGAGATTCCTTGGGCCGACGCTAATCCTTGTAGCGGCACGGCTTGCCGGCGGTAGCGATCTTACGGACGCCACCGCCGGCAAGCCGGACTCCTACGGGGTTTATCTGATGCCAGTCCTGCCCGATCGGATTGGCGCCAATGCACCCCCCCACAGCTGCTCGTGTTGCACAGGTATTCGCTTGTACGCACATGTCTAGCGCTTGAGTTCCGGGATTCAGCCCGTCAGTGATATCAAGCTCCGTGTTTCTGTTTCCCCGCCACACGCCTATAATGTCCGCCTTTTCGCCCAATGATTTTGCGGAGCTGGTGATGGCCGAACGTAAGGCGTTCGTCGAGCGCGACACCCTGGAAACCCAGGTCAAAGCCTCGATCAACCTGGATGGCACCGGAAAGGCCCGATTCAACATCGGTGTGCCTTTTCTTGAACACATGCTCGACCAGATCGCCCGTCACGGGCTGATCGACATCGAACTCGACTGCAAAGGCGACCTGGAAATCGACGACCACCACACCGTGGAAGACGTCGGTATCACGCTGGGTCAGGCCTTCAGCAAAGCCATTGGCGACAAAAAAGGCATCCGTCGCTACGGCCACGCCTATGTCCCGCTGGATGAAGCGCTGTCGCGCGTCGTCATCGACTTCTCCGGTCGTCCGGGGCTGCAAATGCATGTTCCGTACACCCGCGCTACCGTTGGCGGTTTCGACGTAGACCTGTTCCAGGAGTTTTTCCAGGGCTTCGTCAACCACGCCAACGTCACGCTGCACATCGACAACTTGCGCGGTCACAACACTCACCACCAGATCGAAACCGTATTCAAGGCATTCGGCCGCGCGCTGCGCATGGCCGTCGAGCTGGACGACCGCATGGCCGGCCAGATGCCTTCGACCAAGGGCGTGCTGTAATGCAGACGGTTGCCGTCATCGACTACGGCATGGGCAACCTGCACTCGGTAGCCAAGGCTCTCGAACACGTTGGCGCCGGTCGTGTGCTGATCACCAGCGACGCCGATGTGATCCGTGAAGCCGACCGCATCGTGTTCCCGGGTGTTGGCGCGATTCGCGATTGCATGGCTGAAATTCGTCGTCTTGGTTTCGATTCGCTGGTGCGTGAAGTCAGCCAGGATCGTCCGTTTCTCGGGATCTGCGTCGGCATGCAGGCGCTGATGGATCGCAGTGAAGAGAACGACGGCGTGGATTGCATCGGTGTGTTTCCAGGCCAGGTGCGTTTCTTCGGTAAAGATCTTCACGAAGACGGTCAGCACCTGAAAGTCCCGCACATGGGCTGGAACGAAGTGACGCAGGCTGTGGATCACCCGCTGTGGCACAACATTCCGGATCTGGCGCGGTTTTACTTCGTGCACAGCTATTACATCGATTCGCCGAACCCTCGGCAGATCGTCGGTCGTGGTCATTACGGTCGCGATTTCGCCGCCGCACTGGCTGACGGCTCGCGCTTCGCCGTGCAGTTCCACCCCGAGAAGAGCCATACCCATGGCCTGCAATTGCTGCAGAACTTCGCCGCGTGGGATGGCCGGTGGTAATGAGCAAGAAGAACAAACCGCCGATCCTGACCCTCACTCCCGAGCAGGAGAGTGAGGCGTGCCACAAGATCAAGCGGTTCATGGAGGACCGTTTCGAGCTGGACCTGGGTTCGTTCGAAGCGGCTGAAATCCTTGAATTGTTTACCCGCGAAATTGCCCCGCATTATTACAACCGAGCGATCTTCGATGTTCAGGCGCACTTGAAAGAGCGGTTCGAAAGCATCGAAAGCGACGTTTGGGCGCTCGAGAAAAACTAATTTCCGATTAAGTAGGTTTCCAGATGCTGATTATTCCCGCTATCGACCTTAAAGACGGTGCCTGCGTGCGTCTTCGCCAGGGCCGCATGGAAGATTCCACGGTGTTCTCCGATGATCCGGTGAGCATGGCAGCCAAGTGGGTTGAAGGCGGTTGCCGCCGTCTGCATCTGGTCGACCTGAACGGCGCGTTCGAAGGTCAGCCGGTCAACGGTGAAGTGGTCACGGCCATTGCCAGGCGTTACCCGAACCTGCCGATCCAGATCGGCGGCGGTATCCGTTCGCTGGAAACCATCGAGCACTACGTCAAGGCCGGCGTGAGCTACGTGATCATCGGCACCAAGGCGGTAAAGCAGCCTGAGTTCGTCGCTGAAGCCTGTCGCGCCTTTCCGGGCAAAGTGATCGTCGGTCTCGACGCGAAAGACGGTTTTGTCGCCACTGACGGCTGGGCTGAAGTCAGCTCGGTTCAGGTCATCGACCTTGCCAAGCGCTTCGAAGCCGATGGCGTCTCGGCCATCGTTTATACCGACATCGCCAAAGACGGCATGATGCAGGGCTGCAACGTACCGTTTACCGCTGCGCTGGCGGCTGCGACGAAGATCCCGGTCATCGCTTCCGGCGGTATCCATAACCTTGGCGACATCAAGGCACTGCTGGACGCGAAAGCACCGGGCATCATCGGCGCAATTACCGGTCGTGCGATCTACGAAGGCACACTCGACGTCGCCGAAGCTCAGGCTTTCTGTGATTCGTACAAAGGCTGAGGATTGAGACATGGCGCTGGCTAAACGCATCATCCCTTGCCTGGACGTCGACAACGGTCGCGTGGTCAAGGGCGTGAAGTTCGAGAACATCCGCGACGCTGGCGACCCGGTGGAAATCGCCCGTCGTTATGACGAGCAGGGCGCCGACGAGATTACCTTTCTCGACATCACCGCCAGCGTCGATGGCCGTGACACGACGTTGCACACCGTCGAGCGCATGGCCAGCCAGGTTTTCATCCCGCTGACCGTAGGCGGTGGCGTGCGGACCGTGCAGGACATCCGCAACCTGCTAAACGCCGGTGCCGACAAGGTTTCGATCAATACCGCTGCCGTGTTCAACCCTGAATTCGTAGGCGAAGCAGCTGCGCGTTTCGGCTCGCAGTGCATCGTCGTCGCCATCGACGCCAAGAAGGTTTCCGGCCCGGGCGAAGAGCCGCGCTGGGAGATTTTCACTCATGGTGGTCGCAAGCCGACCGGCCTGGACGCTGTGATGTGGGCCAGGAAGATGGAAGACCTGGGTGCCGGCGAGATTCTGCTGACCAGCATGGATCAGGACGGCATGAAGAACGGCTTCGATCTGGGCGTTACCCGTGCGATCAGCGATGCGCTGGGTATTCCTGTGATTGCTTCCGGCGGTGTCGGCAACTTGCAGCATCTGGCCGACGGCGTGCTGGAAGGCCATGCCAGCGCGGTACTGGCTGCGAGTATTTTCCACTTCGGCGAATACACCGTTCCTGAAGCCAAGGCGTTCATGGCCAAACAAGGGATTGTGGTTCGCTGATCCGGATTGCGCTGGCTCACCCTAACCTTGGTCAGCCAGCGCATTTCTTCAATTCGACGTACGCCTCAAGGCGCCGCTCAGGGCAGCAGTAGATCGGTGCGTGGCGCCGATGGTTGCTTCCCCATTTCGTAGACTATTGAACAAAGCTTCATTGGTAGCTGAGCCGCCCCAATGGTCTTCACCTCGACGTATTCGCGCATGTAACCCTGCGAGTCGTCACATTGCACCGCATCAGCCGGGCCGGATTTGAACGCGTACACCCAAAGCCACGGATTGGAGTAATGAGGCGTCACCTTGTAGTCGCCATCGGCAGTACGTTCTATTTTCATTTCCGGCATGCGGGTCGGGCCGGCCGGCGCGACTTCCATTGCCACGATTACCGGCTTGTTCATCATCTCCCCCGCTGGTCGCTGTTCAGCGGAGTCGACACCGATGATGCACAGAAAATGCAGTCCTGTGTCAGGGCCGATGGGGTCGTCGATTACTGCATTAGTTGCGTCGAGGGCGTTGCTGTAATGGTGCGGGCTCTCGCATTCGGTCGGTGTGCGAACTGCCTTGTAGCGGTACTTAGGCATGTCCAGCGAGAACTGCCATGACCACGTCGGCAGAACTTCAGCGCCCTGTTCGTCGATGCCGATTCGGCTGAAGGTCTTGAGTCTGTAATTTCCCGTTAATGTCATGTTGAGTGTCGATTGCAAGGAGCAGTCGAGAGCAAGCGGGTTGAACTGCCCATGGCTAAAGCAGGATTGCAGGCCAATCGCCGGGCTTGAGTATGAGGTGTCAGGCGCAAGCATCGGCTGGCCGTTGACGACCTCGCAGGGTGCATCCGCCTGGCAGCGATTTTCTGCCCACTTACCCCTCGTCGAGGTGCTGAGTACGCCGACGATCTGATTCGAAATCCTGTCCAAGACCGGGCTGCCTGAGCTTCCGGGAGCGATACCCTGACAGCGATGCTTGTGGAATGCGCGGAATATGTAAAAGTTTTCAACCAAGTCCGCAGCACCGTCTAGCGGGCAGGCCGACAAGCGCAGTGCAGGGGCGTTCTCGTGGCCCGAAGGATTGCCAACCATCAACAGATTCATGCCTTTTACTGGCGTCTGCGGACTGAACTTCAGTGGCTCGATGCCTTTGTCGAGGAATGACTGCAGCGGTGTGTCGAGCTCGATAATGGCCAGATCCGCGCCGCGCATGGTCGACCGGACCAGCTTTTTCAATTCATAGCGATCAGTGTTCTCCATATTGCCGAGGAAGTAATCGAAATCGATGTGCCCATCCAGGGGAGTGTCGCTCGAGATATTCAGACTGTTTCCGTTGAAGCAGTGACCGCTGGTGAGGATGTACGCCGGGCCGGATGCGTCCAGGCTGCCATTGCGTGAGTCAATCAACGACGCGGTGCAATAAAGGTCGGGATTCGCCTTGCTGAGCTGCACCCGGCCCACAGCCCTCCAGTGGCTATGACGGTCCTGCGCATTGTCGAGAGGGATGGCGTTAGAGAAGTTTTCCTGGCCTTGGCCGTAGTCATTTGCCTGGGAAATACCCGTGGCGATCACGCTGAGGAACGCGATGCTGAGCAAGGCGGATTTTCGGTATTTCATTCGACACCTATATGGTCTGTTGGCGCCCGCTTGTGGTGCGAGCTGTTAGAAAGAAGCCATCAGGTAGTCAGATAAAGTGCACTCCGGGGACATACATATTTATTGAATCAGCTACAAGGCCCGGCGGCCTGTCGAAGGCTCTGGACAACGACGCGGAGGGCCTGCACTCTGTGCGCAGTCATGGATAGAGATGAGTCGTATGCTGAGAATTTCAGCGTTTCTTTTTGCACTGTTCGGTTGTGTTTCGGGCGCAGTTATCCATGCACAAGAGCTGAGCGGTTCCACTGACGCGAGCACCAGGGCGGACACCTCATTCGTCTTGCTCACGGAGAACTTTCCGCCTTACAACATGGCCATCGATGGCAAGAACTTCGCCCAGGAAAGCAACATTCAGGGCATCGCCGTCGAGATCGTGCGCGAGACCTTCAAGCGCGCTGGCATCGGCTACAACATGACCCTGCGTTTCCCGTGGGATCGCATCTACAAACTCGCTCTGGAAAAGCCCGGTTACGGCGTGTTCGTGACTGCGCGTCTGCCTGAGCGCGAAAAACTCTTCAAGTGGGTCGGTCCCATCGGCCCGGACGACTGGATCATGCTGGCTAAGGCCGATAGCCCGATTCAGCTGAACTCACTGGAGGAGGCGCGGCAATACAAGATCGGCGCCTACAAGGGCGACGCCATTGCCGAGGAGTTGGGGCGTCAGGGCATGAACCCGATCGTGGTGCTCAGCGACAAGGACAACGCCAGGAAGCTGGTGGACGGGCAGATTGACCTGTGGGCGACAGGTGATCCGGCCGGGCGCTATCTTGCGCGGCAGGAGGGGGTGACCGGCTTGAAGACGGTGCTGCGCTTCAACAGCGCAGAGCTGTTTCTGGCGCTGAACAAGGACACGCCGGATGACGTGGTGAAGAAGCTGCAGACAGCGCTGGACCAACTGCGCAAGGAAGGGACGGTCGACAGTATTCTCGGGAAGTATCTCTGACACCCCGCGCTACCGATAAACTCCATTCTTCCCATGCCCCGACATCGCCTGATTGCCGCGGATGCTGATCATGTGGCGCAATTCGATCCACTCGATGCCTTGCGCCTTGAGCTTGGGCAGTTCGCGCTCCAGCACGTCCAGCGTCACCGGGTAGGGGTGGCCGATCATCACCACCGAACCCTGCTTGTGAGCGAGCTTGATCGCAGTCTGTAGCTGACCGTTGATGGCCTCGGCCGTGCGCTCGTCGTCGAGAAACACGTCCCGCGAAACACTGGCCAGGCCAATCTTCTGCGCTTCGGCGGCAGCAACGGTTCTGGCACTGGTGCGGCTGTCCACCAGAAACAGATGACGTCGCTGCAGTTCACCCACCAGCCAGCTCATCGCCACTGGTTCGGCGGTCATGCGGCTGCCTTCGTGATTGTTGATGCCTGCCGCGTACGGAACCTTCAGCAACGCCGCGTTGAGGCGCGATTCAAGCTCGGGCAACGGCAGATCCGGGCGCCAGGCGTAAGGGCCCGTCGCCGGATCCATGGGCATGTGCAGCATCACGGTCTTGCCGGCCTTGTGAGCCTGACGCGCGAAGTCGGTGGCGTGCGGGGTGTCGGGCATGATCGCCAGCGTCACGGGGCCGGGCAGGGCCAGCGCGCGGCTGTCCCTGTCGGGTGTTTGCCCGAGATCGTCGATGATCAGGCTGATGTAAGCGACCTTCGGCGTTTTGCCGGCAGTATCGGGGGAGTCGGCGGAGGCCGCGTGCACGGCCCCCATCGAAACAGCAAGGGCCCAGACGAGCCCGGTCAACCAGAAGCGCATATCAATTGCCGCGTGTGACACTCAATCCCTTGAGCAGACTAAGGGCCTGGTTCAGCTGGTAATCGTCGTCCTGCGGACGCGCCTTGCCGGCCTTGGACTTGGTGGTCGGTTTGTCCGCGCCGCCGTTGCCATTGCCCAGGTGGCCGAGCAGATCGGCCTCTTTGTAGTTCTCGCCATCGGCCTCGGTGGTGACCTTGGCGCGTTTGACTTCGATGTCCGGATTGATGCCCTGCGCCTGAATAGAGCGGCCGTTCGGCGTGTAGTACAGCGCCGTGGTGATCTTCAATGCACGGTCGTTGGCCAGCGGCAGAACAGTCTGCACCGAGCCTTTACCGAAAGAATCGGTACCCATCAGGATGCCGCGTTTCTGGTCCTGCAAGGCACCGGCAACGATCTCGGAAGCCGAGGCACTGCCGCCGTTGATCAGCACCACCAGTGGCGCGCCTTCACTGGCGTCGGCCGGATCTGCCGAGAAGCGCAGTTCGGAGTTGGCGATGCGGCCTTTGGTGTAGACGATCAGGCCCTTGGTCAGGAAGTGGTCAGCCACTTCGACCGCCGACTGCAACACACCACCCGGGTTGTTGCGCAGATCGAGAATCAGGCCGTTCATCTTCTTGCCGTTGTCTTTGCGCAGCTTGGCCAGTGCCTTGCCGACTTCTTCGCCGGTCTTGACCTGGAATTGAGTGATGCGGATGTAGCCGTAGCCAGGCTCCAGCATCTGCGACTTCACGCTCTTGACCTGAATGGTCGCGCGGGCCAGCGTCACGTCAAACGGGTTACCGCCGTCGCGCACCAGCGTCAGGGTGATCTTCTCGCCGAGCTTGCCGCGCATCTTGTCGACCGCTTCCTGCATGGTCTGGCCCTGAGTCGGCGTGCCGTTGATCTTGACGATCAGGTCACCCGCCTCGATGCCTGCTTTGGAGGCTGGAGTGTCATCGATTGGCGAGACCACTTTTATAAAGCCGTCTTCAACGCCGACTTCGATACCCAGGCCGCCGAACTCGCCGCTGGTGCTTTCCTGCAGCTCCTGGAAGTCTTCCGGCCCGAGATAGGCAGAGTGCGGGTCGAGGTTGCTGAGCATGCCCTTGATGGCGTTTTCCAGCAGGGTCTTGTCATCCACTGGCTCGACGTAGGCGGCCTTGATCCGGTCCATCACCTCGGCGAAGGTGCGCAGCTCATCGAGCGGCAGCGGAGCCTTGATGTTCGCGGCATTGGCGGGCGCGGATGCAGCGGGAGCGGCCGCTGGAGCAGCACCGGCGGCCATTGCCTGCGGAGCGCCGATAACCACGGCGATAGTCAGGGCCAGCGAGGTGAGGCGGGACGAAAACAGCATGTCTTACGAACTCCTGAGTGAGGCGTCGACTTATCCTTGAGTGCGACACCATTGGGCCGGATCACTAGGGCGACCCTGCTGACGAATAGCGAAATACAGCGCCGGAGTGTCCTGACCGCCACCACTGTTGCCTACAGTAGCGATCGCTTCCCCGGCTTTGACAACGTCCCCAGCTTCCTTCAACAGACTCTGGTTGTGGCCGTACAGACTCAAATAACCGTTCCCGTGGTCGAGAATGACCAGAAGGCCAGCGCCGCGCAACCAGTCGGCGAAAACCACACGACCACCATGCACAGCGTGTACCTGACTGCCAGCGGCAGCACTGATCATCACGCCATCCCACTTGGTTCGCTCGTCGTCGCCGCGAGTTTCACCGAAACGCGCCAACAATCGACCATCGACAGGCCAAGGAAGTTTTCCCTTTGCTTGTTCAAAAGCACCACCGAAGGACTGACCAGCGCTGGAAACCAGTGCGCCCGGCGCTTTAGTGGGCCGGCGCGGGGCTTCGTCGCTGTCGTCCTTGCCACGGCTTTTGGCCAGGGCTTCCTGCTCACGGGCGCGTTTCTCCGCTTCCTGCTGAGCCAGCAGCGCTTTCTGGCGCGCCTCTTCGGCTTCCCGGGCTTGCCGGGCAAGGGTTTCTTCGATTGTCTTCAGGACTTTAGTCAGATCTGTCTGATCTTGCTGGCGAGCCTGTAGTTTCTGGTCGCGAGCCTTGTAGTCCTGATTCAGCTTGGCCAGTGCGACCTGACGCTGCTGGCGCACGGTATCGAGCTGGGCTTTCTGGTCGTCCAGCGAGCTCTTCTGCACCAGCAATTGTGCTTGCTGCATGTCGATGTCTTTTTCGACTTCGGCCAGTTGGCGCAGGGTTTCGTTGAAACTGCGCAGTTGTTCAAGGCGAGCCTGACTCACGTAATCGTAATAGGTGAGGGTGCGGGCAAATTTTTCGGGGTTCTGCTGGTTGAGCAGCAGCTTGAGGTATTCCTGGCGGCCGCTCTGATAGGCGGCGCGGGCCTGTATCGCGATTAGGCGTTGCTGCTCAACGCGTGCGCTCTGGAGTTTTTTTTTCTCTCCATCGAGCCGTTGAAGCTCGGTTTCACTCTTTTTTAGTTCTTTTTGCAGGGCCTCCACCTGCTTTTCCAGCTTGCCCATTTCGGTTTCGGTGGAGCGCAGATCCTTCTGAACGCCGGATTTCTCTTCCTGCAACTGGCTCAGCGCCTTCTTCAGTTCAGTAATGTCCTGACGTGTGGCATCCAGCTGTTTTTGGGTTTGTGCGCGCTCGTCGTCGGCAAACGCCGGATTGAGCAGACAAATCAAAGCAAGGGCGATCAGGGCGCGAAGCATGAGGTTGGGCGATACCAGGAGTGAAGACGGGCTTAGTATGCCCGCCAGAGGCTGCAAAAAAAACGCTCATCGGGCGCCGCTTTCAGACATTTCATACAAAAACCGGCGCTGTCAGCGCCTGACAGGCCGGTTTATTGGGACTTACCTGGCAACCAGAATCGATGTGCCGGTCATTTCTTTCGGAATGTCCATGCCCAGCAGCGTCAGCATTGTCGGTGCGACGTCTGCAAGAACACCGCCTTCACGGACTTTCAGGTCACGCTTGCCAACGTAGACGAACGGCACCGGCTCAGTGGTGTGAGCAGTATGCGGCTGATGGGTTTTCTCGTCGGTCATCTGCTCGACGTTGCCGTGGTCGGCGGTGATCAGCGCTTCGCCGCCGACCTTTTCCAGGGCTTCGGTGATGCGCCCGACGCACACGTCCAGGCATTCGACGGCTTTGATCGCGGCTTCCATGATGCCGCTGTGGCCGACCATGTCGCCGTTGGCATAGTTGACGACAATCACGTCGAAACGCTGGTTTTCGATGGCGTCGACGATCTTGTCAGTGACTTCCGGGGCGCTCATTTCCGGCTGCAGGTCGTAGGTCGCGACTTTCGGCGAAGGAATCAGGATGCGCTGTTCACCTTCGAACGGCTCTTCACGGCCACCTGAGAAGAAGAAGGTCACGTGGGCGTATTTCTCGGTTTCGGCGATGCGCAGTTGGGTCTTGCCGTTTTTCGCCAGGTATTCGCCGAGCACGTTGTCCAGGCTGCCTTTGACGAACGCGGCAGGCGCGTGGATGCTCGCGGCGTATTGGGTCAGCATCACGAAGCCGGCGAGTTTTGGCTGGCGGGCGCGGGCGAAGTCCTTGAAATCGTCTTCGACGAACACGCGGGTCAGTTCGCGGGCGCGGTCGGCACGGAAGTTCATGAACACCACGGCGTCGCCGTCTTCGACTTTCACTTGCTCGCCGATGCAGGTGGCTTTGACGAACTCGTCGTTCTCGCCACGCTCGTAGGCGGCGTCCACGCCTGCCTTGGCGGTGTCAGCCTGGAATTCGGATTTGCCGTCAACGATCAGGTTGTAGGCGGACTCGACGCGGTCCCAACGGTTGTCGCGATCCATGGCGAAGTACCGGCCGATGATCGTGGCAGTGCGACCCTTGCCCAGACGCTTGTAGGCGGTTTCCATGGTGTCGAGGTATTGATGCGCGCTGCGCGGCGGGGTGTCGCGGCCATCGAGGAAGGCGTGCAGATAGATCTTGTCGGCGCCACGTTTGGCAGCCAGCTCGACCATCGCTACCAGGTGGTCTTCATGGCTGTGAACACCACCGTCGGACAGCAGACCCAGGATGTGCACGGCCTTGCCGTCGCCTACCGCCTGGTCCACGGCCTTGCAGATGGCCGCGTTCTCGAAGAACTCGCCGTCCTTGATCGCCTTGGTCACTCGAGTGAAATCCTGATACACCACGCGCCCGGCACCCAGGTTCATGTGGCCGACTTCGGAGTTGCCCATCTGCCCGTCGGGCAGACCGACGTCCATGCCGGAACCGGAAATCAGGCCGTTGGGCATGGTCTTATAGAGGCGATCGAAGACCGGCATCTTCGCTTCGTAGACCGCATTGCCGTCGTGGCTGTCGCTGTGACCGAAGCCGTCCAGGATGATCAGAACCAGAGGTTTAGGCGTGGTAGTCATGAATCCCACTCTTGGTGAAAAGGTGAAGTAGAGAAAAGATCGCCAGTTTAAGGACAAGTTCAGACGGCGTCACTGCCGTACGGGCTTTGGCCGACCTTGGGTGCTGTGTATACTGGCCGACATTTTAACGCCCTGGAACCTAATGATGGTTGATCACCTGATTGCATTTGCCACTAATCACTATTTGATCTCTGGCGCTTTCGTCATCCTGTTGGCACTGCTGATCGCGACAGAACTCAACAAGGGCGGCAAAAGCCTGAGCACAGGTGAGCTGACCGCCATGGTCAACCGCGACGAGGCCGTTGTCATCGACGTGCGTCCCAAGAAGGACTACGCCAGCGGGCACATTGTCGGCGCCCTGAGTTTCCCTCAGGACAAAGTCATGACGCGCACTGCGGAGCTTGAAAAGTACAAGCCCAAGACACTGATCATCGTCGACGCCGCCGGCCAGCACGCAGGGCACGTGGCCAGCGAACTGCTCAAGGCAGGCTTCTCCGCAGCCAAACTGTCGGGTGGCGTTTCGTCGTGGCGCGGTGACAACCTGCCGCTGGTGAAGTGAAATGGCTGAAGTCGTCGTCTACTCCAGCGATTATTGCCCTTACTGCTCTCGTGCCAAGTACCTGCTCGAGAGCAAGAGCGTCGACTTCGAGGAAATCAAGGTCGACGGCAAGCCACAGATTCGCGCTGAAATGACCAAAAAGGCCGGGCGCACGTCAGTTCCGCAGATCTGGATCGGCTCGGTCCATGTCGGCGGTTGCGACGATCTGTTCGCGCTGGAGCGCGCTGGCAAGCTCGACGCACTGTTGAGCGCCTGAATTCGAACCCTACATACAAGACCTTAAAAGTAAGAAGGATCTGAGATGACCGATCAAACGAATAACGGCGCCACTTCCAACGAAGAAGCTCCACAGTTCTCCCTGCAACGCATCTACGTTCGTGACCTGTCCTTCGAAGCGCCGAAAAGCCCGGCGATCTTCCGTCAGGAGTGGACTCCAAGCGTTGGCCTGGACCTGAACACCCGTCAGAAGCAGCTGGAAAACGATTTCTACGAGGTCGTGCTGACCCTGTCGGTCGAAGTGAAGAACGGCGACGAAATCGCCTTCATCGCTGAAGTTCAGCAAGCCGGTATCTTCCTGATCAAGGGCCTGGACGCGGCTTCCATGAGCCACACCCTGGGCGCGTTCTGCCCGAATATCCTGTTCCCGTACGCGCGCGAAACCATCGACAGTCTGGTTGTTCGCGGTTCGTTCCCGGCGTTGATGCTGGCTCCGGTGAACTTCGATGCCCTGTACGCTCAAGAGCTGCAGCGCATGCAGGAAGCTGGCGAAACGCCGACTCCTACCGTTCAGTAAGCGTTGTTGCCTGAATGAAAAAAGCGCCTGTGATGGGCGCTTTTTTTATGTGGACGACGTACGTCCCCTGTTACAGCACGGGGTACGTGCTGCTGTCATTTGAAGCCTAACTGCCGCCAACCCTCATAAACCGCAACGGCCACGGTGTTCGACAGGTTCAAACTTCGGCAACCTTCACGCATGGGCAGACGCAGCCGTTGGTCGCTGGACAGCGGGTCTAGCACCTCGGGCGGCAGGCCACGGCTTTCCGGGCCGAAGACAAAGGCGTCGCCTTCCTGAAACGCCACATCGTGGAAGGGCTTCGAGCCCTTTGTGGTAAAAGCGAACAGCCGCGGGTGGCCAATGCTTTCCAGGCAACTGGCCAGATCGGCATGACGATGCAGCGTCGCGTACTCGTGGTAATCGAGCCCGGCGCGGCGCAGGCGCTTGTCATCCAGCTCGAAGCCTAGCGGCTCGATCAAATGCAGGTCGCAGCCACTGTTGGCGCAGAGCCTGATGATGTTGCCGGTATTCGGCGGAATTTCTGGTTGAAAAAGGATCACGTGAAACATGCACGGCTCCGAACATAAGGACGGGATGCATTCTACCCCTGAAGAGGACCCGAGACCGAAGCTGTGGCCGCGGTTTTTGGGCTCTATCGCGATTGTCGGGTTAATGGTCGGTTTGATGATAGGTCGGCTGACCACGCCAGACCCCATCGAACTGCAGCGCATCGAAGCGCTCCCCGACGGCGTAGCGGTGTGGTTCAACCGCGAGCCGCAGCTGCATGGCGAAATCATCGACGGTGCGGTAGCACTGCTTTTCAATGCTCAGGGTACGGCACAACGGGGTGAGTTGAAGCTCGCGAGCGCAAGAGACGTGCGCTGGAGAGTGCAGAAAACCGATAAGGGATTGTTGCTGAACCTGCTGGCGGCCCGTCCGTTGCGCGGTGAGTGGCACGGCGCAACTCAGGACGGGCGCTGGAGACTCGAGGTGAATCTCCGAGAGGAATAAAAGAGGGGAATCCCCGGCCTGCCTGTACCAAGGTCCCCAAAACTGGTGATAGTTAACTTATTGCAGAGCGCGTGCCAGTTTTGGGAAATCGCCGTAGGAATTTTCTAAACATCCCTGAGACGCCCGATTTACAGCCTGTTAATCGAGGTTGCTGCGGTGAAAGCCGTTTGCTGTTTCGTATCAGCTTTCAGATTTGAGTATTTCTTGATCGGTTTTGCACGCTATTCGCGCATTTTTGGGGCTAGCCTAACCAAAGTGATGCACTCAGCCGTTCAAACTTCTCTAATGACCTCTGCACCCTGCTCTACAGATGGTTATCTCGCAGCCTTGCGGTCTTCCCCAAGATTAAAACGGCACATCTCCCAGAATCGTCGCTCGATGCATCACCCGGCGTTGAGGCCGATAGTCGTCCACCGCGTAATGCTGGGTCACACGGTTATCCCACATAGCGACGTCGTTTTCCTGCCAGCGCCAGCGGATGGTGAACTCGGGGCGCGTGGCATGAGCGAACAGCAATTTCAGAATCGCTTCACTTTCCGCAGGCTCCAGTTCATTGACGCGCGAGGTGAAGCCATCGTTGACGAACAGCGCCTTGCGACCGCTCACGGGATGCGTGCGAATGACTGGATGCGACAGCGGCGGGTTACGACGGCGGGTTTCTTCCCAGCGCGCCAGGTCTTGCGCAGTGCTGCCAAAACGTTCGACTGGAAAAGACCGGGTGAAATCGTGCGTGGCGGTCAGGCCGTCGAGCAGGATTTGCAGCGCCCTGGACAGCGCTTCGAATGCCGCAATCCCGCTGGCCCACAAGGTATCGCCACCATAGGCCGGTAACTGTTTGGCACTCAGCACGGCACCCATCGCAGGCGTCGGCAGGAAGGTCACGTCGGTGTGCCAGATGGCGTTGTCGCGGACATCGGTCAGCGCGGTGTCGAGCACCATGATTTCTGGTTGTTCCGGCACGTTGGGGTAGATCGGGTGAACGTGCGGCAATCGGCGCGAAGATCGCCAGATAAATCAGCAGCACCTTGGAGAACTCGCCGATGCCGCACCAGATCACGATCAGTGGCAGGTAAGCCAACGGCGGAATCGGGCGGTAGAACTCGATAAGCGGATCAAAAATGCCGCGAGCGATCCGGTTATGGCCGATGGCGATACCCACCGGAATTGCGGTCAATACAGCGAAGCCCAAGGCCAGGCCGATGCGCTGAAGACTCGCGCCCAGATGCTGCCAGAGCGTGGACTCCATATAGCCTTTGGTCATCAGCAACCAGGCTTTTTCCAGCACCGCTGAAGGTGGCGGCAGGAACAGCGGCTCGATCCACTCAAACGCCGTCACCAGCCACCAAGTGGCAAGCAGGAAGGCGAGGGTCAGTACGCTGATCGCGCGCGTGCTCAGTTGAATGCGAGGAGAGGGCTTTGGCGCCTTCTTCTCGGTTGGTGAGATCAGGGTTTCAGTCGCCGGAGCCGATTGATAGTTGCTCATGCCCTTTGCTCCGCAATGGCTTGGCGCTGAGAGAACACCCGCTCCAGAACGTGTTCGCGGGTTTCAATGAATCGAGGATCGGACTTGATCGCCCGCGCCGATTCCCCTGCGCTGTAGCGCTGGCCGAAGTCGAGCTTGAGGTGCTCGACGATCTGGCCGGGGTTGGGCGCCAGCAGGATCAGGTCGGTGGCGAGGAATACCGCTTCTTCGATGTCGTGGGTAATCAGGAACACTGGCTTGGCGCTGCGTTGCCAGACCTGCAGCAGCAGCTCCTGCATCTGTTCACGAGTGAAGGCATCCAGCGCGCCGAAAGGCTCGTCCATCAGCAGGACGCGTGGATCGGCGGCCAGCGCGCGGGCCAGCCCGACACGTTGCTTTTGCCCGCCGGACAATTGCCATATACGACGGTTCTCGAACCCAGCCAGATCCACCAGCGCGAGCATTTCCCGCGCCTTGGCTTCACGTTGTGCGCGAGGTACGCCTGCCAGTTCCAGTCCGAAACCCACGTTGGCCAGCACGTCTTGCCAAGGCAGCAGGGCATCGTCCTGGAAAACCACTCCGCGCTCCGCGCTCGGACCTTTCACCGGTACGTTGTCGAGGGTAATGCGACCGGCGCTCGGTTCGACGAAACCCGCGATCAGGTTCAGCAGCGAAGTCTTGCCGCTGCCGGATGGGCCGAGGGCGACCAGCAGCTGCTGCGGGCCGAGGCTCAGGGAAATGTCCGACAGCACCGGCTCGGCCGCACCGGGATACTGTGCGCAGATGCGCTCCAGCTGTAACAAGGCCATGGCGATGACTCCGCTTCTATATATAGAGGGTTACTGAGTGACGAACTTGTCGCTGACGTAAGGCGTGTAGTCAGCCAGCACTGCATCGACCTTGCCTTGCTCTTTGAGGAACGCGGCGGTCTTGCCGATGGCTTCGGTCGTCGGTGCGCCAAGTTCTTTCACCTGGTCGGTAGCCAGTGGATAGACGTTGCCTTGCAGCAAGCCGGGAATGTCATCGGATTTGGCGCCGGACAGTTTCACCAGTTTGTCGACGTTGCCGCTGCTGGCGAGCCACGCGGCCGGGTCTTTGCGGTAGTCGGCGTAGGCATCGAGCGTGGTCTTGGCGAAGGCTTTGACGATTTCAGGATGCTTGTCGGCGAAGTCCTTGCGCACGATCCAGGCGTCGAAGGTAGGTGCGCCGATCTTGGCCAGTTCACCCGAGGTAATCAGCACCTTGCCGGTTTCCTTAGCGACGCCCAGAGCCGGGTCCCAGACATACGTGGCGTCGATATCACCGCGTTTCCAGGCCGCCGCAATGGCAGGCGGCGCGAGGTTGAGGATGGTCACTTTCGCCGGGTCGATGTTCCAGTGCTTGAGGGCTGCGAGCAGGCTGTAGTGGCCGGTGGAAACGAAGGGAACCGCGATTTTCTTGCCGATGAGGTCTTGCGGGCCATTGATGCCGGAACCGTTGCGAGCGACCAGCGCCTCAGCTGCACCGATCTGCGTCGCGATCAGAAAGGTTTCCACGGGCAGCTTGCGGGTCGCAGCTGCCGTCAGCGGGCTTGACCCCAGGTAACCGATTTGCACGTCACCTGAGGCGATGGCGGTGATGACGTCTGCGCCGTTATCGAACTTGCGCCAGGAAATTTTCGAGCCCGTAGCCTTTTCATAGGCTCCGTCAGCTTGAGCGACTTTGGCCGGGTCCACAGTGGTCTGGTAAGCGACGGTGAAATCAGCCGCCTGCACCAGCAATGCAGAGCCTGCCAGCGAGAGAGCAGCCAACAGACGAAGAGGGTTGAGCAGTTTCATGGTGACGCTCCGAATCAAGGCAGACCGAGGACTGAATGCTGCGGAGCGTAAATGATCTAAGAAACGCAAAATAAATAACTTTTTTGCATGAGCTTAGAGTGGATTTCTCAGGTTCCAGATGGAGCAGGATCGCAAAAACGAAAAAAGGTCTGGGGCTGCTGCGACCGTTCATCTGAATGTCACATTTTGTAAATACGATCTGCACGCTCGCTGTGGCGGAGGGTTTTGGCCCTGAGCGCTGTGAGCCGCAATTATCGTGGCTGGCGCCGATGTCACGAGGGATTTTCTGCGGAGCATTCAGCGTAGCTGACTTTCAACAGTTAACTGACGAGTGATTATCGCCGCTGTCGAGGAAAATGACGGATAGCAGGGTGACAACGGTAACAAATACGTCTACGCCGCTACTAATTTGTTTATTTTCAAAGGCTTGAGTTCGTAATTCTCACCTTGTTTCGTAGGCCGACAGTGACTGAGCGGTCTGGTTCCGGTCGTACGATGTGGCAAAACATATCGATCTGACGAACGGAGTAGAAATATTTTTTGGGAATTAGGTAAAGACGCCGATACACTCCGCAACGGACGGCTGAAACGGCTTGTGACATATAACTGCTTGGCATAAAAGCAGGTCTACAAAGTCTTTTTAGGTTTAAAGGATTTCCCTTAACTTGCAGCCAGTGGGAAGCGCGGTCTAGTCAATTAGTCTTGGGTCCATTGACTCTCTGAGTCCGGTCCGGTGCTAATCGCGCATCCGCGGTCTTGAGCCTCCCGGCACAGGGCCAACGAACTACAAAAATTAGATTCAAGAGGAGCGAAACACAATGAAGAAGTCCACCCTGGCCTTGGCCGTATATGCAGGTGTAATGGCCACTCAGGCTGGTGCAGCTGGTTTCCTGGAAGACAGCAAGGCAACCCTCAGTTCCCGTACCCTGTACTTCGAACAAGATCCACGCGAGCCATCTTCCTCTGGTGCTAAAGGTCAAGACCAACGCCAGACCACTCAAGGCTTCCTGTTCAACTTTATCTCGGGTTACACCCCTGGCACCGTAGGCTTCGGTCTCGATGTGCAAGGCATGTACGGTATCAACCTGAGCGGTGGTATCGACAACCGCGCGGCCAACGGTAGCACTGCCAACACCGTTTCGCCGACCAGCTCCGACGGTACTCCACAGCACGACTGGGCACGCGCCGGTGCCAACGCCAAGGTCAAGATCTCCAAGACCGAGCTGAAGATCGGTAACGCGCTGCAGCCAAACCTGCCGATCCTGGTATCGAACGACGGTCGTCTGCTGCCGCAAACCTTCGAAGGTGGCATCGTCACTTCCAAGGACATCGACAGCCTGACACTGACTGCCGGTAAGCTGACCAAGGCCGCTGGCCGTGCTTCCACCAACTACGACAACCTGTCGGTTGCGGGTGGCACCAAGGGCTCCAACAACTTCCAGTTCGCCGGTGCTGACTACAAGCTCACCAAAGACCTGACCCTGCAGTACTACTACGCCAACCTGGAAGACTATTACAAGCAGCACTTCTTCGGTTTGCTGCACGTTCTGCCAATCGGTGAAGACCAGTCGTTCAAAACCGACCTGCGTTACTTCCACAGCACATCCGATGGCAAGAACTCCCAGACCGACAACGTTGGCTACCGTCTGACCGGCAACGGTTACTCCGGTACTGGTAACGACACCGGCGAGATCGACAACGATCTGTGGACCGCAATGTTCACCTATACCCTGGGTGGCCATGCGTTCATGTTGGGTTACCAGGCTTCCAGCGACAGCGGTGCCATGCCGATCATCAACAACGGCAGCGTTGTCGACGGTCGTGGTCGTAACGAAGGTGAAGGTGGTAACTCCGTTTACCTGTTCACCGACAGCATGATCACCAACTTCACCCGCGCCGGTGAGAAGACCAAGTTCGGTCAGTACTCGTACGACTTCGCACGCGTGGGTGTTCCTGGCCTGAAAGCTGCGATCGCTTACCTGTACGGTGATCAGATCCGCACCAGCGCCACCGGTGGTCGTGGCACTGAGTGGGAACGCGACATGCGTATCGACTACGTCTTCCAGGACAGCTTCCTGAAAGGCTTTGGCGTTACCGTTCGCCGTGCCAACCTGCGTTCTGACAGCGATCTGTATCCGCTGCAGCAGAACGTCGATCAGACTCGTGTGATCCTCAACTACACCTACGCTTTCAAATAAGCGTCGAGTTGTTAAGTTGAAAAAAACCCCGCTTCGGCGGGGTTTTTTTATGCCTGGCGAACCGTGATCCAGCCTTGAAATGAACGATCTGCGGCAAAAAACCGACCGTTCCATTGCATATTCATTTTGGTGCTAACCAAATGAATAAATATGATTTTAGAGAATAACAAAGCCCTGTTAAGGTCTCTGCGTCCTGGCGAGATTGCCGGCAATGAATCCCTTCCAACACCTTACTTATCCGCCATCGGACAAGCAGGTGCCACCTGTTAGCTACAAGCAAAGGAGCGTGCCATGCGCACTGTCATTTTGCGTCGAGGCCTGGTCGCTCTGTTTGCTGCGGCAGTTTCCTTCGGCGTTCTCACCCAAGCTCAAGCCGATACCTTGCGCATCGGTTATCAGAAGTACGGCACGCTGGTGCTGCTCAAGGCCAAAGGTTCGCTGGAAAAGAAACTCGCCGACCAAGGCGTGCAGGTGCAATGGACCGAATTCCCAGGTGGCCCGCAGTTGCTTGAAGGACTGAACGTCGGCTCCATCGATTTCGGAGTGACCGGCGAGACACCTCCTGTTTTCGCCCAGGCTGCTGGCGCCGATCTGCTCTACGTGGCATCCGAACCTCCTGCTCCGACCAGCGAAGCCATACTGGTGCCCAAGGACTCGCCGATTACCTCGGTGAAGGACCTGAAGGGCAAGAAAGTCGTGCTCAACAAAGGCTCCAACGTTCATTACCTGTTGGTGCGTGCGCTTGAAGAAGCGGGCCTGAAATACACCGATATCCAGACCGTGTTCCTGCCGCCCGCCGATGCGCGTGCAGCGTTCGAGCGTGGCAGCGTCGACGCCTGGGTCATCTGGGACCCGTACCAAGCCGCTGCCGAGCAACAGCTTCAGGCGCGTACCCTGCGTGACGGCAAAGGCATCGTCGACAACAACCAGTTCTATCTGGCGACCAAGCCTTATGCACAACAACATCCAAAGGTGATTCAGACCCTCGTGGAAGAAGTTCGCGCAGTCGGCGAATGGTCCAAGGCCAACCCGGATGAGGTCACCAAACAGGTAGCTCCGCTGCTCGGCTTGCCAGAGGACATCACCCGGATTTCGGTCAAGCGTCAGGGTTACGGGGCACTGTTCATCACCCCTGAAACCATCGCTGCTCAGCAGAAAATCGCCGACACCTTCTATCAACTCAAGTTGATCCCCAAACCGCTCAGCATCGCCGATGTGATCTGGACGCCACCCGCTGCTGTCGCGAAAGCGCAGTAAGCCCTGGCCTTGAGAGGAGACAACTCCATGAGCGTGGAACGATTCACTCACAGACTGGCGCCCTGGCTGCTACCGGTCTTGTTGTTGGCGGTATGGCAACTGGCGGTCAGTGCAGGCTGGCTGTCTACCCGAATTCTGCCGGCCCCAAGCGCGGTGATCGAAGCAGGCGTGACGTTGGTGCGCAGTGGCGAGATCTGGAAGCACCTGGCTATCAGCGGCTGGCGTGCGGCGATCGGCTTTGCCATCGGCGGCGGCATCGGTCTGACGCTGGGCTTCATCACCGGTCTGTCGAAATGGGGCGAACGCCTGCTCGACAGCTCGGTGCAGATGATCCGCAACGTGCCGCATCTGGCGCTGATTCCGCTGGTAATCCTGTGGTTCGGCATTGACGAAAGCGCGAAGATTTTTCTGGTGGCGCTGGGCACCCTGTTTCCGATTTACCTGAACACCTATCACGGGATTCGCAATATCGATCCGGCGTTGGTGGAGATGTCGCGCAGCTACGGCTTGTCCGGCTTCAGTCTGTTCTGGCATGTGATTCTGCCGGGGGCCATGCCTTCAATTCTGGTCGGGGTGCGCTTCGCGTTGGGTTTCATGTGGCTGACGCTGATCGTCGCCGAAACCATCTCGGCCAGTTCCGGCATCGGCTATCTGGCGATGAACGCCCGCGAGTTTCTGCAAACCGACGTGGTGGTGCTGGCCATCGTGCTCTACGCGGTACTCGGCAAGTTGGCGGACCTCGCTGCGCGTGGTCTGGAGCGGGTCTGCCTGCGTTGGCACCCGGCGTATCAAGTGGCTAAAGGTGGCGCGCAATGAGCAATCTCCAACAACCGGCGAACCTGTTGCGCGGGATCCCCCTGCAAGTGCGCAAGCTGAAGAAAACCTTCGGTTCGCGGGAAGTCTTGAAAGACATCGATCTGCACATTCCGGCGGGCCAGTTCGTCGCCGTTGTCGGTCGCAGCGGTTGCGGCAAGAGCACGTTGCTGCGTTTGCTGGCAGGGCTGGATCTGCCGTCCAGCGGCCAGTTGCTGGCAGGCTCCGCGCCACTGGCCGATGCCCGGGACGACACCCGCCTGATGTTTCAGGAAGCCCGTTTGCTGCCGTGGAAAAAGATCATCGACAACGTCGGGCTTGGACTGAGCGGTGACTGGCGCGGCAAGGCGCTCGAAGCGCTTGAAGCCGTGGGCCTGGCCGAACGTGCCAACGAGTGGCCGGCGGCGCTGTCGGGCGGGCAGAAGCAGCGTGTCGCCCTGGCGCGAGCGTTGATCCACGAGCCGCGTCTGCTGTTGCTGGACGAGCCCTTGGGCGCGCTGGATGCGTTGACCCGCATCGAGATGCAGCAATTGATCGAGAACCTCTGGCAGAAGCACGGCTTCACGGTGCTGTTGGTCACCCACGATGTCAGTGAGGCCGTGGCCATCGCCGATCGCGTGTTGCTGATCGAAGAGGGCCGCATCGGTCTGGACCTTCACGTCGATCTTGCCAGGCCTCGTGCGCGTGGCTCGTATCGTCTGGCTGCACTGGAAACCGAAGTCCTCAACCGCGTGCTGTCGTTGCCCGGCAGCCCACCCGAGCCCGAACCGTCTTCACCCCTGCCCACGCAATTGCGTTGGGCCAATTGAATCCTGGTGCAATATTGCTCCGGGCACTGATCTCAAAAAGGAAGCCATACCATGACTATCAAAGCCATCAACGTCCGTAACCAGTTCAAAGGCACCATCAAGGAAATCGTCACCGGCGACGTGCTGTCCGAAATCGACGTTCAGACCGCTTCGGGCATCGTCACTTCGGTGATTACCACGCGTTCGGTCAAGGAACTAGAGCTGGTGGTCGGCAGCGAAGTGATCGCGTTCGTGAAATCCACCGAGGTGTCGATCGCCAAGTTGTGATCGATGCGTTGTGATCAGCCCCGAAGGGTGCGAGCCCTTCGGGGCTTTTTGTTTTTTTTTTGTGGGCAGAATGGTGCTGTGGTAGTTCGGCTTGCCGGCGGTAGCGGTTTTGAAAGTGCCACCGCCGGCAAGCCGGGCCGCTACGGAATTTACCAGGCGCGCTTGGGCAAAAACGGCGGCAGATAAAGCCCCAGATACGCGTCGAACACCCGCTGACCTTCCTCGGCCATGCGCGGGGTGATCGCGTTGTGCAGCTGGACCGAACGTGCGTAAACGCGGTCGGCGAGTTCGAGGGCCAGAGCGAAGATTTCGACGTCGTCCGGCAGGGCGGGCAGGTGAAAGTGCCTGGCGAACAGCTCGTGCATCAGGTTGCCCAGTTCGACGTCGTGTTGACGGTCGGCCTGCGTTACCTCGGTCAAGCCGTGCTGGGCGAGGATCAACTGGCGAGCAGCGGCGTCTTCGCTGTAGATATTGAGCATGCGCGTTTCGACCAGGCGCGACAGGTCATGCCAGTGGGTGAGCTGCGCGTGATCGATAGGCTGTTGCAGGCTGTCGCGAAAGGCGGCGTGGACGTCTGCGGTCAGCCCTTCAAGGAGTGCCGGGACACTGGCGAAAAAGTGATAGACCGAAGACGGCGGGATTTCCGCGCGCTCGGCGACGCTATAGATCGACAGACTTGCCACGCCATCTGAAGCCAGCAGCGTACGTGCGGCATCGAGGATCGAATCGATCCGGGCCTGGCTGCGTGCGCGGGGTTTGCGGGTTGTGGCGGGGCGGGTCATCGGTTGCTCTCTTGATCGGGGCTGCGGGCATTCTACAGCGGCGCTCCACAGAATGCCTCGCAAGCAAGCTCCTTCCCACAGGGGCCTTGTCGCTCGGGAGATCGGCTTCAATGCTGCAAATCGCAGCCCCGAGGTTGATCGATATTTTTCAGGCAGCCACGATCTCTCGCGGGAGGGAGCTTGCTCGGGATGAGGCCAGCCCAGACAACACGAGGCTCGGGGGCATACCGTCTAATATAAAAAACGCCCCCAGCCTTGCGGATGGGGGCGTTCTTTTTATTTCACACTGCCGCGTAGCGCGATCAAACAGTGTGCAGATACCAGTTGTATTCAAGGTCGGAGATGGAGTGTTCGAACTCCTCCAGCTCACTCTCCTTACATGCAACGAAGATATCGATGTACTTCGGATCGATGTACCTGGCCATGACTTCACTGTCATCGAGCTCGCGCAATGCATCGCGCAAGTTGTTCGGCAGGCTCTGTTCATGCTGCTCGTACGAGTTACCTTCAACCGGCGCGCCAGGCTCGACCTTGTTGGTCAAACCGTGGTGAATACCCGCCAGAACCGAAGCCATCAACAGATACGGGTTGGCGTCTGCACCGGCGACGCGGTGCTCGATACGTACGGCATCGGCGGTGCCGGTTGGCACACGAACCGCGACGGTACGGTTATCAAGACCCCATGTAGGCGAGTTGGGCACGTAGAACTGAGCACCGAACCGGCGATACGAGTTGACGTTCGGGCAAAGGAACGCCATCTGCGCCGGTAGGGTCTCGAGCACACCGCCGATCGCATGACGTAATGCGGCGTTCTGCTCGGGATCCTCACTGGTGAAGATGTTTTTGCCATCGCGATCCAGGATCGAGATGTGGACGTGCAGACCGTTACCCGCCTGGCCTGGATACGGCTTGGCCATGAAGGTGGTGTCCATCTCATGGTCGTAGGCGATGTTTTTGATCAGTCGCTTGAGCAGCACTGCATAGTCGCAGGCTTTCAGAGGGTCGGCTGTGTGGTGCAGGTTCACTTCGAACTGCGCCGGAGCACTTTCCTTGACGATCGCGTCGGCAGGGATGCCTTGCTCTTTCGCACCTTCCAGAATGTCCTGGAGGCAATCGACGTATTCGTCGAGGTCGTCGATCAGGTAGACCTGTGTCGAATGCGGGCGTTTGCCGGAAATCGGCGAGCGCGGCGGTTGTGGGCGACCGTTCACGTTCTCCTGGTCGATCAGGTAGAACTCAAGCTCAAATGCGGCGCAGATGGTCAGACCCATTTCGTCGAATTTGGCTACAACCTGGCGCAGGACCTCACGAGGATCGGCGAAAAACGGCTCGCCTTCCAGTTCGTGCATGGTCATCAGAAGTTGTGCGGTAGGACGCTTCTGCCACGGTTCGTTGCAGAGAGTGTCGGGGATTGGATAACAGATTCGGTCAGCGTCACCGATGTCCAGACCCAGGCCGGTGCTTTCCACCGTCGAGCCATTGATATCCAGTGCGAATAGAGAAGCCGGGAGGTTGATGCCTTTCTCGTAAACCTTATGGAGGCTGGTGCGTTCAATGCGCTTGCCGCGCACCACTCCATTCATATCTGCAATCAGAAGGTCAACGTATAGAACCTCAGGATGTTCCTTAAGGAACGCGTTCGCTTCGTTGAGCTGAACGGCACGCGGGGGTACCGACATGATGCAACACCTTTGTTGTTGAAAATATCAATCATCGAGCATTACGGGGTTCAGTCAATCCGAAAGCCCGAATGAAGTCAAGAGAGGCCTGTTTTGCCCTAAAAAGGCGCCTCTGGGCCGTTTTTGCCGCACTTTAGGGCGGATTTCAGCCGTTGGACGGGGTGGGAACTGCGATCTTGAGCGAGGCGTGTTTTATTTTTTACGGGGCTGTTGTGTAAAAAAATGAACAAGGCTAAGCTCGGTCGCAACCCATAACAGCAATAATACCGGGGGTCACATGTCTCGCCTTCCGCTGATCGGCGTCACCGCCTGCACTCAGCAAATTGGCTCGCATGCCTATCACATCAGTGGTGACAAATACGTCCGCGCAGTTGCCGTCGCTGCCAAGGGCCTGCCGCTGATTCTGCCGTCACTGGCAGAGCTCCTCGATCCAGCCGACATACTCGCGGCGGTCGATGGTCTGCTCTTCACCGGTTCTCCATCCAACGTCGAACCCTATCACTATAGTGGTCCCGCCAGCGCGCCGGGTACTGCTCATGATCCTGCACGCGACCACACCACCTTACCCCTTATTCGTGCTGCTGTGGCCGCTGGCGTGCCTGTGTTGGGTATTTGCCGCGGATTTCAGGAGCTGAATGTGGCATTTGGTGGCAGCCTGCATCAAAAGGTTCACGAGACGGGAACGTTCATGGATCATCGTGAGCCAGACAACGAACCCGTTGAAATTCAATATGCTCCGAGTCATCCGATGCACATCCAGTCGGGCGGTGTTTTGGCCGGGCTCGGGCTGCCGGAAGAAATTCGTGTCAATTCAATTCACGGACAGGGTGTCGAGCGTCTTGCCCCGGGTTTGCGGGTCGAAGCGACAGCGCCGGATGGCCTTATTGAAGCGATCTCGGTGCCTGCGGGCGCGGCTTTTGCTACAGCCGATGTGTTCGCACTGGGCGTTCAATGGCATCCGGAGTGGCAGGTCACGCAAAACCCCGACTATCTTTCAATATTCCAGGCATTTGGCGATGCCTGTCGAAAACGGGCACTACAACGCGACGTCGACGCGTCAAAAAACGCCTGACTGCCATGACGGCTGCCAGGAAATGAAACCCCTGAGGTATTTATGAGTACCAACCTCGACCAGCTCACCGATTGGTTGAAAGAACACAGGATTACCGAAGTCGAGTGCATGATCTCCGACCTGACCGGTATCACGCGTGGCAAGATTTCTCCGACCAACAAGTTCATTGCCGAAAAGGGCATGCGCTTGCCGGAGAGCGTATTGCTGCAGACCGTGACCGGAGACTACGTCGAGGACGACATTTATTACGAGTTGCTGGACCCCGCAGACATCGACATGTTCTGCCGTCCTGACCAGAACGCGGTGTATCTGGTGCCCTGGGCCATCGAGCCCACCGCGCAGGTGATTCACGACACCTACGACAAGCAAGGCAATCCTATCGAGTTGTCGCCGCGCAACGTCTTGAAGAAAGTACTCAAGCTCTATGCCGATCAAGGCTGGCAGCCCATCGTGGCGCCGGAGATGGAGTTCTATCTGACCAAGCGCAGCGACGACCCCGACTATCCATTGCAGCCGCCAGTCGGCCGTTCGGGCCGCCCGGAAACCGGTCGCCAGTCCTTCTCCATTGAAGCGGCGAACGAATTCGACCCGTTATTCGAAGACGTCTACGACTGGTGTGAACTGCAGAATCTGGACCTCGACACCCTGATCCACGAAGACGGCACGGCGCAGATGGAAATCAACTTCCGTCACGGCGATGCCCTTTCGCTGGCCGATCAGATCCTGGTGTTCAAGCGCACCATGCGCGAAGCAGCGCTCAAGCATGATGTCGCCGCGACCTTCATGGCCAAGCCCATGACCGGCGAGCCCGGCAGCGCCATGCACTTGCACCAGAGCATCATCGACATCGAGACCGGCAAGAACATCTTCTCCAATGAAGACGGAACCATGAGCCAGCTGTTTCTGCAGCACATCGGTGGCCTGCAGAAGCTGATTCCCGAGTTGTTGCCGCTGTTCGCGCCCAACGTGAACTCGTTCCGCCGCTTCCTGCCGGACACCTCGGCACCGGTGAACGTGGAGTGGGGCGAAGAAAACCGCACCGTCGGCCTGCGCGTGCCGGATGCCGGGCCGCAGAACCGTCGCGTGGAGAACCGCCTGCCAGGCGCCGACGCCAACCCGTATCTGGCCATTGCCGCGAGTCTGCTGTGTGGCTTCATCGGCATGGTCGAGGGGCTTAACCCGAGCGCGCCTGTGGTGGGTCGTGGTTACGAGCGCCGCAACCTGCGCTTGCCGTTGACCATCGAAGACGCGTTGGAGCGGATGGAGAACAGCAAGACGGTCGAGAAATACCTCGGCAAGACCTTCGTTACCGGCTACGTCGCGGTCAAGCGCGCCGAGCACGAAAACTTCAAGCGTGTGATCAGCTCGTGGGAGCGGGAATTCCTGCTCTTCGCCGTCTGAAGAAACAGGGCGCCGGCCAGCCTTGCGAGGCTGGGGCGCCCGACACGCGATACCCAGTCAATGGAGTGGTTTCATGAGTTCCAACAATCCGCAAACCCGTGAATGGCAAGCCCTCAGCAACGATCACCACCTGGCGCCGTTCAGCGACTTCAAACAGCTTAAAGAGAAAGGCCCGCGCATCATCACCAACGCGAAGGGCGTTTACCTCTGGGACAGCGAAGGCAACAAGATCCTCGACGGTATGGCCGGTCTCTGGTGCGTTGCCATCGGTTATGGCCGCGACGAACTGGCCGATGCCGCCAGCAAACAGATGCGCGAGCTGCCGTATTACAACCTGTTCTTCCAGACCGCCCACCCCCCTGCGTTGCAACTGGCCAAGGCTATTTCCGACGTTGCGCCAGAAGGCATGAACCATGTGTTCTTCACCGGTTCCGGCTCCGAGGGCAACGACACGGTGTTGCGCATGGTCCGTCACTACTGGGCGGTCAAGGGCAAGCCGAGCAAGAAGGTCATCATCAGCCGCATGAACGGCTACCACGGTTCAACCGTCGCTGGCGCCAGTCTCGGCGGCATGATTTACATGCACGAACAGGGCGACTTGCCGATCCCGGGCATTGTTCACATCTCTCAGCCTTACTGGTTCGGTGAGGGCGGCGACATGACCCCGGACGAATTCGGTGTCTGGGCCGCAGAGCAGCTGGAAAAGAAAATCCTCGAAGTCGGCGAAGACAACGTCGGTGCGTTCATTGCCGAGCCTATCCAGGGTGCGGGCGGTGTGATCGTTCCGCCAGCAACGTACTGGCCGAAGATCAAGGAGATCCTCGCCAAATACGACATCCTGTTCGTCGCCGATGAGGTGATTTGTGGCTTCGGCCGGACCGGTGAGTGGTTCGGTAGCGATTTCTACGACCTTAAACCCGACCTGATGACCATTGCCAAGGGCCTGACCTCGGGCTACATCCCCATGGGCGGCGTGATCGTGCGCGATGAAGTGGTGAAAGTGCTGAACGAGGGCGGTGATTTCAACCACGGCTTCACCTATTCCGGGCACCCCGTTGCGGCGGCGGTGGGGCTTGAGAACATCCGCATCCTGCGCGACGAGAAGATTGTCGAAAGGGTTAAATCGGAAACGGCACCATACTTGCAAAAGCGTTTGCGTGAGTTGAGCGATCATCCGCTGGTGGGTGAAGTTCGTGGCGTCGGCATGCTCGGTGCGATCGAGCTTGTGAAAGACAAGGCCACTCGCGAGCGTTACGCAGGTCAGGGTGCAGGCATGATCTGCCGAACGTTCTGCTTCGATAACGGCCTGATCATGCGAGCGGTGGGTGACACGATGATCATTTCGCCGCCGCTGGTGATCAGCTTCGCCGAGATCGATGAGTTGGTGGAAAAAGCGCGCAAATGCCTGGACCTGACCCTTGAGGCGTTGCAGAGCTGAAGAGGGCGCTGCAGGCGTGCGCTGGGTTGAAGGCGCACCCCCGCATGGTTCGATGTGTTGGTGTGCAGATGAAATCTTTGAAAGTTATGCAATAAGGCAGGCCGCTCTGCTTGTAAGCCCGCCCAGGAAATTGCCAGACTAACGGTTGTTTTAGTCGCCGCTAACATAAAACATTGGAGCTGTACGAATGAAGAAATTTGGCAAAACCCTCCTCGCGTTGTCCCTGATGGGCGCCGTAGCTGCAGCTGCACACGCCGATGACAAAGTTCTGCACGTCTATAACTGGTCCGATTACATCGCACCCAACACCATTGCCGAATTCGAAAAGGAATCCGGCATCAAAGTGGTGTACGACGTCTTCGACAGCAACGAGACCCTGGAAGCCAAATTGCTGGCTGGCAAGTCGGGCTACGACATCGTCGTACCGTCCAACAACTTCCTGGCCAAACAGATCAAGGCTGGCGTGTATCAGGAGCTGGACAAGTCCAAACTCTCTAATTACAAAAACCTCGATCCCGCGCTGTTGAAGGCCGTGTCGGTCAGCGACCCTGACAACAAGCACGCTTTCCCGTACATGTGGGGTTCGATCGGTATCGGCTTCAACGCAGAGAAGGTCAAGGCTGCCTTGGGCGCCGATGCGCCGGTCAATTCCTGGGACCTGCTGTTCAAGCCTGAGAACGCTGCCAAGTTGAAAGCCTGTGGCGTGAGTTTCCTCGATTCGCCGACCGAAATGTTGCCAGTGGCGCTGCATTACCTGGGTCTGCCAACCGACAGCCAGAAGAAAGAAGACATCCAGAAAGCCGAAGATCTGTTCAAGAAGATCCGTCCTTCGGTTACCTACTTCCACTCTTCCAAATACATCTCGGACCTGGCCAACGGCAACATCTGCGTAGCCGTGGGTTACTCGGGCGACGTTTATCAGGCCAAGGCGCGTGCTGAAGAAGCGGGCGGCAAGGTCAAGGTCAGCTACAACATTCCGAAAGAAGGTGCTGGCAGTTTCTATGACATGGTCGCCATCCCGAAAGACGCAGAAAACGTCGACGGCGCCTACAAGTTCATGAACTTCCTGCTGCAACCTAAAGTCATGGCCGAAATCACCAATGCCGTTCACTTCCCGAACGGTAACAAGGCTGCGACCGAGTTCGTCGACAAGGAAATCACTTCTGACCCAGGCGTTTACCCGCCAGCAGACGTTCTGGCCAAGTTGTACGCGATTGCCGACTTGCCGGCAGCGACTCAGCGACTCATGACCCGCAGCTGGACCAACATCAAATCGGGCAAGTAAGCCTGGTCGAAATGTGCCGTCCGCGACGGCACATGCATAACTCGTAGCAGCCCGGCTTGGCGGCGGCAGCGTCCGTCAATCCGCCACCGCCGGCAAGCCGGACTGCTCCAGAGTTCGCGTGGTAGTACGAACGAAAGAAAAAGTTTTTTTGCGAGAAGGGTTTATCGAAGGTAAGTTGCGCGCCGGATTTGTCACAGGCAGTCGTTACTGTCGTCGGCACGGCCAACAGGCCCACCTACTAAAAAGGACTGCAAACGTGTCTATTTCTTTATTTTCCAAAGGCTTGCTGCTGGGAGCCGGCCTGACGTTCGCCGTCGGTGCTTACGCGGAGTCTACCGTCCGCATTTATAACTGGTCCGATTACATCGGCACCACAACTCTGGCGGACTTCGAGTCCACCACGGGGATCAAGACCAAATACGACGTTTTCGATTCCAACGAAACCCTGGAAGGCAAGCTGCTGGCCGGTCACACCGGTTACGACGTGGTAGTGCCCTCCAACCACTTCCTTGGCAAACAGATCAAGGCGGGTGCGTTTCAGAAGCTCGACAAGTCGCAACTCCCGAACTACTCCAACCTCGACCCTGAACTGTTGCAGCGTCTGGAAAAGAACGATCCAGGCAATCAGTACGCCGTTCCGTACCTGTGGGGCACTAACGGCATCGGTTACAACGTCGACAAGATCAAACAAGTCCTGGGGGTCGACACCATCGACTCGTGGGCTGTGCTGTTCGAACCCGAGAACATCAAGAAGCTGCAGAAGTGTGGCGTCGCTTTCCTCGACTCGGCGGATGAAATGATGCCGGCCGTGCTGAATTACATGGGCCTGAACCCCAACAGCACCGACGAGAAAGACTACAAAAAAGCTGAAGACAAGCTGCTGAAAGTTCGTCCCTACGTGACCTACTTCAACTCGTCCAAATACATCACGGATCTCGCCAACGGCGATATCTGCATCGCCGCCGGTTTCTCCGGTGACGTGTTCCAGGCCAAGGCGCGCGCTGAAGAAGCGGGCAAAGGCGTGAACATCGCGTACTCGATCCCGAAAGAGGGCGGCAATCTGTGGTTCGACATGCTGGCGATTCCGGCTGACGCACCCGACGTAAAAGCCGCTCACGCTTTCATCAACTACATCCTCAAGCCTGACGTAATCGCCAAGGTCAGCGACCAGGTCGGTTACGCCAACCCGAATCCGGCGTCGGGCGAATTGATGGATCAGGATATTCGCAATGACGAGTCGGTTTATCCCTCCAAAGAAGTGCAGCAGCGCCTGTACGTCAACTCCGAGTTGCCACCGAAGATTCAGCGTGTGATGACGCGCAGCTGGACCAAGATCAAATCCGGTAAATAAAGACCTTGGCGCCCGGCTATATCGGTCGGGCGCAAGAACAGTTGGGAGTTTCACCCATGGCAGTTGCCTCCGGCGCCTACAAAAAAGCCCTTGAGGGTGGTCAGCAACCTAAACAGGTGCTGGTCAAAATCGATCGGGTCACGAAAAAGTTCGATGAGACGGTTGCTGTGGACGATGTGTCTCTGCAGATCAACAAGGGCGAAATCTTCGCCTTGCTTGGCGGTTCTGGCTCAGGGAAGTCCACGCTGCTGCGCATGCTCGCCGGTTTCGAGCGACCGACCGAGGGCCGCATTTTCCTCGACGGCGTCGACATCACTGATATGCCGCCGTACGAGCGTCCAATCAACATGATGTTCCAGTCTTACGCGCTGTTCCCGCACATGACCGTGGCGCAGAACATCGCTTTCGGTCTGCAGCAGGACAAGCTGCCAAAGGCCGAGGTCGACGCCCGTGTGGCCGAGATGCTCAAGCTGGTGCAGATGACCCAGTACGCCAAACGCAAGCCGCACCAATTGTCTGGCGGTCAGCGTCAGCGTGTTGCACTCGCGCGTTCGCTGGCCAAGAAGCCGAAACTGCTGTTGCTCGACGAACCGATGGGCGCACTGGACAAGAAGCTGCGTTCGCAGATGCAACTGGAGCTGGTGGAGATCATCGAGCGCGTCGGCGTGACCTGCGTGATGGTGACCCACGACCAGGAAGAGGCCATGACCATGGCCCAGCGCATCGCGATCATGCACCTGGGCTGGATCGCCCAGATCGGCAGCCCGGTCGACATCTACGAAACGCCTACAAGCCGTCTGGTCTGTGAGTTCATCGGCAACGTCAACCTGTTCGACGGTGAGGTGATCGAGGACATGGAAGGCCACGCGCTGATCCGCAGCCCGGAGCTTGAGCGCAATATCTATGTCGGCCACGGCGTCAGTACCTCGGTGGAAGACAAGCACATCACCTACGCCATTCGCCCGGAAAAACTGCTCATCACCACCGAGCAGCCGACCGTCGAGTACAACTGGTCGCGCGGCAAGGTCCACGACATTGCCTACCTGGGCGGGCACTCGGTGTTCTACGTGCAACTGGCGTGCGGAAAGCTGGTTCAGTCGTTCGTCGCCAACGCCGAACGCCGTGGCGCGCGGCCGACCTGGGATGACGAAGTGTTCGTCTGGTGGGAAGACGACAGCGGCGTGGTACTGCGGTCATGAAAATGCGAAAGATCAAACGAGCGCTCAATCGAATAACGCCCAATGGCCGTCAGGCGGTCATCGGGGTTCCGTTCCTCTGGCTGTTCCTGTTCTTCGCGCTGCCATTTCTGATCGTCATCAAGATCAGCTTTGCGGAAGCCGACGTCGCGATTCCGCCGTACACCGAGATCTTTTCTTACGCCGAGCAAAAGCTCGACATCGTGCTCAACTTCGCCAACTACGCATTGCTGACCGGCGACGATCTGTACATCTCAGCGTACCTGGGTTCGTTGAAGATGGCCTTCTTCAGCACCTTGCTGTGTCTGCTGATCGGCTATCCGATGGCCTACGGCATCTCCATCGCCCGCAAGGAAATGCAGACGGTGCTGTTGCTGCTGATCATGATGCCGACCTGGACCGCGATCCTGATCCGCGTGTATGCGTGGATGGGCATTCTCAGCAACAACGGTCTGCTCAACGCTTTCCTGATGTGGCTGGGCGTGATCAGCGAGCCGTTGCAGATCCTCAACACGAACCTTGCGGTGTACATCGGCGTCGTTTATTCGTACCTGCCGTTCATGATTCTGCCGCTGTACGCCAACCTGGTGAAACACGATCAGAGCTTGCTGGAGGCAGCGTCGGACCTGGGTTCAAGCACCTTCAACAGCTTCTGGAAAATTACCGTCCCACTGTCCAAGAACGGCATTATTGCTGGCTGCATGCTGGTGTTCATTCCGGTGGTGGGCGAGTTCGTCATCCCTGAGCTGCTCGGTGGTCCCGAGACGCTGATGATCGGTAAAGTCCTGTGGCAAGAGTTCTTCAACAACCGCGACTGGCCGGTAGCGTCCGCGCTGGCGGTGGTGATGCTGTTGATCCTCATCGTGCCGATCATTCTGTTCAACCGTAGCCAGGCCAAAGAACTGGAGGGCAAGGCATGAGAAGCTTCCGATTCTCGAACCTGATGTTGGTACTGGGCCTGATCTTCATCTATGCGCCCATGGTCATCCTCGTGATCTACTCGTTCAACGCCTCCAAGCTGGTAACGGTCTGGGGCGGCTGGTCGGTCAAGTGGTACGTCGGCCTGCTCGACAACACCCAACTGATGAGCGCGGTGGCGCGCTCGCTGGAAATCGCCCTCTACACCTCGGTCGCCGCTGTTGCGCTGGGGACCATGGCGGCGTTCGTGCTGACGCGCATCACCCGCTTCAAGGGCAAGACCTTCTTCGGTGGCCTGGTCACCGCGCCTCTGGTCATGCCCGAGGTGATCACCGGTCTGTCGCTGTTGCTGTTGTTCGTGGCAATGGCTCAGTTGATCGGCTGGCCACAGGAGCGCGGCATCGTCACCATCTGGATCGCGCACACCACATTCTGTGCGGCATATGTAGCGGTGGTGGTGTCGGCGCGTCTGCGTGAACTGGACATGTCTATCGAAGAAGCGGCCATGGATCTGGGGGCACGGCCGTGGAAGGTGTTCTTCCTGATCACCATCCCGATGATCGCGCCGTCACTGGCGGCGGGCGCGATGATGTCCTTCGCGCTGTCGCTGGACGACCTGGTACTGGCGAGTTTCGTCTCCGGCCCTGGCTCTACGACCCTGCCGATGGAAGTGTTCTCGGCGGTGCGTCTGGGCGTGAAACCTGAAATCAACGCCATTGCCAGCCTGATTCTGCTGGCGGTTTCGATCGCGACATTCCTGGTGTGGTTCTTCAGCCGTCGCGCCGAGAACAACCGCAAGCGTGCGATTCAGCAGGCGATCGAAGAGGCTGCGGCAGATGGCTGGAAACAGCCGGACGTACGTCGTGCTCAGGTGGTTGAGCCGGTTTGATTTGATCCTTTGAACACGCACTGAACATTCCCACGCTCCGCGTGGGAATGATCAAGCAAGCCTTGATCAGTGAGCTGGCACCAGCCTCAACACGTCCTTGCTGTTCCCCGCCACATCCCCCTCGCTGAACCGCTCCGGCGTGTACTGCCCGCTGACATAGGCCTTGGCCTGATCGGCGTAGTGTTTGTCGAACAACACCCCACTTTGCCCGACCGGATTGATCCCCAGCGCATGTGCAGGATCGGCGAAGTCGATCAGCCGGCGCGTCGACGGGCCATAGGTCACAGGCCATGGAGCGGTGGTAATGCTCGCCGACAGATTATTCGGCACCTCGTGGGTGCCCGGCGCGGCAAACGGGCCGACATTGAACAGCATATCCAGCGGCGGCTGACGGCCCAGCGGATGCTCGTGAGTCAGCGTATGCGCCTTGCCCCAGGCCCACTCGTCTGGATTCACTCCGTATAACGACTTCAAGTGCGAAATCGCCGCATGCCAGGCGACCTTCACGGTGTTATCGCGGCTCTCCGGCTCCGGGGAGTTGCGATTGTTCCACCACGGTGAATTCGCGTCCGCCGCCAGGCGCGGCAAGGCCATGTCGATGACCCGCGTCGATAGCAGCGTTGCGAACAAGCCGTCGCCCAGCTCATCCCGGAAAGTCTGGTCGCAGAGGTGGTAGATGAACTGGTTGAACAGCGTCGCGCCGACTGAATCCACCGGGTAGTCGCCTTTCCATTTGGCAAGGCGCTCGATCAGATCATGCTCCTCGGGGTCACTGATCACTCGGCGCAACTCGGGAATCAAAGGTTTGAGAATCTGAGCGGCATAGTCGGTCTGCGTGCCCAACTGCAACGCCTGGCTGTTCTCCAGGTTCCACTTCACAGAATCGTCGCTCAATTGCTTGTTCAGCCGGCGACCACGTTCGGCGAGGTTGTAGTAGCCCGGAATTTCCATCCCGGTTGGCGACACTGGCTGGAAGTTGGCCGAGACGATGTACCCGCGTGCCGGGTTCTCCTCCTGGGGGTTGGCGCTGAAGGGGTAGAAACCGTTCTTGTCAGCCTGATCGGTACTGCCTTCGAGCAGAAAAGTCGGGTTCACGCCCGCCGGACGCTTGGGCAACTGCGCAGCTGCCCACCAGCCGATGTCGCCCTTGGCATTGGCGTAGACCACGTTCAAACCGGGGGACTGAATCTTCTCGGCGGCGCTGCGCATCTTTTCCAGCGTATCGGCGCGGTTGGCCTCATAGAAACCCTGCAGAATCGGGTTCTCTGACTCAAGGAACGACCACCACATGGCGACCGGCGTATCAGCGTGATCCTGAATGCCGCTGGCACTCAGCACGTCATTGACGATCGGGCCGTGGGGCGACTGGCGCAAGGTGAAGGTGATCGGTGATTCGCCTTTGACCTTGATCTGCTCGGGGCGTGACGTGATGTCTGACCAAGCGCCGTGGTACCAGACCTGATTGGGGTTGTCGGGGTTGACCTTCTCGGCGATCAGATCGACGTCGTCGTTCTGGAACATGGTCAGGCTCCAGCCGAAATCCATGTTATGGCCGAGCAGAGCGAACGGGTTGAGTGCCTGAAAGTGGCCATACAGCTCGAAACCGGGTGCCGACAGCTGCGCCTCGTACCAGACCGCAGGCACCGAGAACCGGATGTGCGGGTCGCCTGCCAGCAAGGGTTTGCCGCTTTGCGTGCGACTGCCCGACACCGCCCACGCATTGCTGCCCTCGAACTGAGGCAGACCCGCGTCTTCCAGCGCCTGCTGGCTGAGCTGTGCCAGATCGCTCAGGCCTTTCCAGTCCTTGCTGCTCAGCGCGGGCGTTTGCCCCAGTGCGCCTTGTGGCTGCCAATCGAGGTCGAAAACTTTCAGGTACTCCGGCCCCAGTTGGTCGCGTACGTACGTCAGCAGAGGTTCGGTACGAAACGCAGCGGCGAAGCTGTAAGCCAGATAGCCGCCAATGCTGAGGGTGTCTTCAGCGGTGAACGGGCGTTTGTCGATCCCCAGCACGTCAAACTCGACGGGCTTGGGGTGAGTGGCCTGAAACTGGTTCACGCCGTCCAAATAGGCTTGCAGGGCTTTCCAGGCGGGGGTGTTCTTGTCCTGCCGGGCGACGTACTCGTCGGCATGCTCGCGAATGCGCAGGCTGCGGAACAGCTTGTCGGTCGTCACCAGCTTGGGCCCAAGGACTTCAGCCAGCTCCCCACGCGCCAGTCTGCGCAGGATCTCCATCTGGAACAGCCGATCCTGAGCGTGCACGTAGCCGAGGGCGCGATACAGGTCGTCCTGATTCCCGGCCTTTATATGCGGCACGCCACGCTCGTCGTAACGCACGCTAACCGGGGCCTTGAGGCTGTTCAGGGCCAGTTCGCCGCTGCGCACAGGCTGCTTGCTGTGGATATACCAGGCACCGCCGCCAGCGATCAGAACGACCAGCACAGCGGTGACCCAAAGGCTGCGTTTCATCCAGAGGGGCTCGGAAGATAATTGAGAAGTCCGAAAGGCTACAGATTTGTCCTGAGGCTGGGTAGCTGGCTGTTTGATCCGGCAGCAGGTTCGAAGTCGTGCCAGTGGGATATTGCGTTAAGCTCAACCTCAGGTCATCCGGAGCCTTGAACATGCGAATTCAATCCCGCAGCCTTGCGCTATTGCTGATGCTTTTATGCACGCAAGCGATGGCTTTCACCGGCCCCAAGCCCGGCGACATCATCGAAGTCACCCTTGAGCAGGTCCATCCGACCCAGGCGGTAATCGGCTTTGATCAGGTGTATTACAAGCTCGAGCGCTTCGCCAAGGATCGCCAGAAGCTGTTCGATGAGATCTGCGAAAGCAACGGTCAGGACGAGGCCAGACCGATCAGTGACAGCGCCGACCCGCTAAAGCCGGAAACCTTCAGCTGCAAGGACGAGGCAAACGCGCATCCGCAAGAGATGAAAACGGTGGTAGTCGGCCCGGGCGGCCAGTTCTACCTCACGGACGGCCATCACACCTTCACCACGTTGTGGGAGCAGCCAGGCGCGGGACCGCAGATGAAGATGAAGGTGCGCATCACCGATGACTTCAGCGACAGCGCTGACCTGCCGACCTTCTGGGCGCGCATGGAGAAGGCGCACAAGGTCTGGCTCAAGGACGGCAACGGGCAGGGGCTCTCGCCCGAGCAATTGCCCGCCCATGTCGGCTTGAAGTCGATGCAGAACGACATCCTGCGCAGCATCGTCTATTTCGTTCGAGGCGCGGCCTACGACAAACCCAAGGCTGGGGATGTGTCACCGGAGTTTCTTGAGTTTTACTGGGCGGACTGGCTGCGTGACCGGCTGAAATTAGCGGATTTCAACCTAAGTGAGCGCAGCGGTTATCACCAGGCGCTGCAGGCGGCGAGCGAGTTGATGGTCAAGTCACCGTCGAGCAAAGCGATTGGCGGCGGCATGACGGCGAAACAGCTGGGCGGTTTCAAATCGGTCAAACGCAAGACCCTCACCAAGACCGCGAGCGAGAAGCTGCCGTACGTGATCGATTACAAGGACACCCATTAGTCATCTTGAACATCAGTAGCAGTCCGGCTTGCCGGCGGTGGCGTCCCACATATCGCGACCGCCGGCAAACGGAGCGCCGCCCGGACTGACTGCTACAGCAATTGGTCTCACGGAGCCCACGAGCAATAACAACCGACAGCCATCGTATGTGTTGCGCTGACCGGCCGGTCGGCCTTGAGCGCCAGCAGGATGGGCTCGATGAAGCTGTTCTGTGAGTTGCACACCAGCCCTTCGCTGTAAGGCCCGAAATACGCGAGGTTGCCCTGACGATCCCAGATCGCCACAGCGGGGCTTGAGGTGATTTTGTCGGCACCCGGCAGGCTGTCCAAGGGCCTGATTGCACTCAGCGTAGAGGGCAGCTGTCCCTGGGTACCGGATTTGCGCACAGCGTAGAAATCCACGCCGCTGGCGCCCGCAAAATGCTCCACCAGTTCGGTCAGGTGTTGCTGATTACCGACGTTGCAGGGGCAGGCGGGGTCCCAGAAGTGCACGACCCGGATACGCCCCGGCCCCGCGAGTTCTGCCGGGAGGTTCAGCACGTCACCTGCAAACAGCGCGGTTTTGTCACTGAACGCGCGGACGTATCGCCCCTCAAACCACCGATAGCCAGCCCATAACCCGGCCGCGCAGATGAGCAAGGCCAGCGCAATGAAAAACGTGCTTCCTGGAGTTCGTGAACGAGCGGTCATGGGGTGGCTTCGATTTGGGTGACGTAGCTTGCCACGCCTGAGAGGACAGAAGAAACTCACAGGCAGTCGTCACTTTTTGTTTGCTGTTTTTCTTGAGCTGGAATGCCGATGTCCAACACGTTCGACCCGGATCACCTGAGAGCCGGGCTACAACCGCTCAATGCCCGGCTGGCGCCGTCCGACGAAGCCCGGGCCTACCAGCGTTTCTACAATCTTGTGGGGCTGGGCCGCGAAGGGCGGGTCGGCAGCCAACTGGGGCGTTTCGAGATTGGCGGCTATGAGATCGTCACTCAACTCTGGATGCCCGAGCAGCCTGTGGCGACGCTGGTGCTGGTCCACGGGTTCTATGACCACATGGGGCTGTATCGGCATGTCATCGAGTGGGCGCTGGAGCTCGGATTCGCGGTGATTTCCTGCGACCTTCCGGGGCATGGCCTGTCCAGCGGGACGCGGGCAAGCATTACCGACTTTTCTGAGTATCAGGTGGTGCTCGACCGGTTGTTCGTCGAAGCCGAAATGCTTCAATTGCCCAAACCCTGGCACCTGTGTGGTCAGAGTACGGGCGGTGCCATCGTCATCGATCACTTGCTCAATCATGGCGATGAAAGCCCGGCGCAAGGGCAGTCCATTCTCCTCGCGCCTTTAGTGCGGCCCCGTGGCTGGGCGTGGTCCAAGGTCAGCTATTACCTGCTGCGGGCGTTCGTCAAAGGCATAGATCGGCGTTTCAGCGAAAACTCCAACGCCCCCGCGTTTCTGCCCTTTCTGATGGCCGACCCGCTGCAGCCGCGGCGTTTACCCACGGTCTGGGTAGGTGCGCTGGCGAAGTGGATCGAGCGAATCGAGAACGCCCCTCGTAGCCCGCGCAGCCCTTTGATCGTGCAGGGCGAGTCTGACATGACCGTGGACTGGAGCCACAATCTGGCGGTGCTCAACGACAAGTTCGACCACCCGCAGATCTTCATGCTGCACGAAGCGCGACATCATCTGGCGAATGAACTGCCGGAATTGCGCGAACGATTTTTCGGGTTTTTGACGCAGCGGATGGGGTGATGTTTCCGGTAGCGGTCCGGCTTGCCGGGAAGTGGCGATTTCGATGACGCCACCGCCGGCAAGCCGAACTGATACACGAGTAGGGGCAATCTGGGAGGCTGTGGGTTATTTCAGACTCTGCCCAACCGCCAGCCCCGCACGAATCGCCGCCAGCGCAGCCTGGTAATAGGCCTTGCCTTCGCTGGATTCAGCAAAGGTCGAGAATTCTTCCAGCTCCGAGTCGGTCAAGTCGCGGTAGACGTACAGCAGCGTGTTGTTCATGTCGTTGCTGATCTGGCCCATCAGGCGCTGGCGCTGGCCATCGAGCATGGCCTGAGTCGTGCCGCCGCCCATCAATCCCGGAATCATCGAACTGAGGCTGTCGGCGGCCACGCCTGCAATGGCAAGGCTCACTTCGGCGCCAGCTTCCTTGGCAGGCAGCGCGTTGGCGAGGTGGCCGATCATAAGCAGGCGATCGTCGCTGACCTGCATCTTCGGCAAACCTTGGGCGTTCTTTGCGAGTTGATCGGGGCGGGTAGCCGTCAGTTCTGCATTGACGATCTTGCGGCCCAGTGGCGACTGGAAGAATTGCAGCGCGGGGGTCGGGTCCTGCAATGTCTGTCGTAATTTCTGCTCTGCGCGCTGATCCATGGCTTGCGGGGCGAAGCGCTGATTGCTGTTGCTGACCAGAGCGTCGAAGACGGCGGGTGGCAGGCTGTTCTTGTAGCGCTGTTGTGCAGCTTTGAGAGCGTCGTTGAAATGCGCACGTTGTTCTGGCCAGCCGGCGACCTTGTACAGCTGGTCGTGGCCGTCTGCCCAGGCGGGCATGGTGCAGAACATCAACATCAGGAAAAACAGACGGCGCATTAGAGACTCCTGTCGGCAGGCCGCTATTCTCGGCGGGGCGGCGGGGATTTGTCGAGTTAACAGTTGCCAGACCCCGCGAAAATCCATGGGTTCGGCGGTATTTCGTATAAATCGGTCGCGGCTGTTTAAACCCCGAAAAATAAACTTTCGCCAGCAGACCGCGGGCTCTGTTGGATTGATCGGCGTATGGATACTATGCCGGCCATGCGCATATCCCCCGACGACCCACTGCTGTTACGAATCGTCGACGACCTGGCCGAACATGGCTGGTCGCAGCAGCCCCTCTTTCTTTCAGACAATCTGACCCGCGAGCTGGCCCTTGAATGCCGCAAGCGCGCAGCTGAAGGTGAGCTTGCGCCTGCAGCGGTAGGGCGCGGGCCTGCGCAGGAGGTTCGGGAAGGGATTCGCGGCGATCATATCCAGTGGCTTGAACCCGGGCAGGCCGAGCCTTGCGACCTGTACATGGAGCTGATGGACAGCTTGCGCCAGGCGCTCAATCGCGGATTGTTCATGGGGCTTGAGGACTTCGAAAGTCACTTCGCGCTCTATCCGCCAGGTGCTTTTTATCGCCGCCACGTCGATCGCTTTCGCGATGATGACAAGCGCATGGTCTCTGCGGTGATCTACCTCAACGACGCCTGGCAGCCCGATCACGGCGGCCAGTTGCGCATGTTCTTCAAGGACGGCACCGAGTACGACGTTCAACCCGACGGCGGCTGTCTGGTGGTGTTCCTGTCCGGCGATATGCCCCATGAAGTCCTGCCCGCCACCCGTGAACGCTTGTCGCTCACCGGCTGGTTCCGCCGTCGCGGCAACGAGCCGTTCGAGCTGTAAACGCCCACAAGATGAAATCTTCTACATAAACCCGGCAAGCAGCACATTTGGGTCCGCAGCGGGGCTAAGGTGAACGCTGTGCCAGAGCGTTTATCCTGGGTCCGTGAACCGATACTTCCTGCTCACGGTCCGAGACAGAGCGTTCATAAAACCAAGAACCGGAGAGATCATGAAGACCTTATTTGCAAGAACTGCCCTGGCTGGCCTGCTGCTGGGCTCGACATTCCTGGTGCAGGCCGCCGACGTGCCGCGCACTCCGTCGCCAGCAGGGGCCGAGGTTTACATCATCTCGCCCAAGGACGGCGCCGTCGTCAATGGTGCGTTCAAGGTCCAGTTCGGTCTCAAGGGCATGGGTGTTGCACCAGCAGGGGTCGATGTTCCTGATACCGGCCATCATCACCTCTTGATCGACGTGAAGGATCAGCCGGACATGAACGCGCCGCTGCCGACCACCGACAACATTCGCCACTTCGGCAAGGGCCAGACCGAAACCGAGCTGAACCTGACACCGGGCCAGCACACTTTGCAGCTGTTGGTGGGCGACAAGAACCACGTGCCGCTCAACCCGGTCGTAGAGTCGCAGAAGATCACCATTACAGTGAAGTGACCACAATCCAGGCACAAAAAAAGGAGACCCGAAGGTCTCCTTTTTTCATGGCCCTGAAAAAGCGGCTTAGAACAGAACGCGACTGCGGATGGTGCCTTTGATGTGCTGCAGCTTCTCTTGCGCCAGGTCCGAGTATTCGGCGTCAACGTCGATCACCACGTAACCGACTTTCTCGTTGGTCTGCAGGAACTGACCGGAGATGTTAATGCCGTTTTCCGCGAACACTTTGTTGATCTCGCTCAGCACGCCAGGAATGTTTTCGTGGATGTGCAGCAGGCGGTGCTTGCCAGGGTGAGCCGGCAGGGCCACTTCCGGGAAGTTGACCGAGGACACCGACGTACCGTTGTCGCTGTACTTGACCAGCTTCTCCGCCACTTCCAGACCGATGTTGGCCTGAGCCTCGGCAGTGGAGCCGCCGATGTGCGGGGTCAGGATCACGTTGTCCAGGCCGCGCAGCGGGCTTTCGAACTCGTCGTCGTTGGAGCGAGGCTCGACCGGGAACACGTCGATGGCGGCGCCGATCAGGTGCTTGTCCTTGATCGCGTCGGCCAGAGCGTTGAGCTCGACGACGGTGCCGCGAGCAGCGTTGATCAGGATCGCGCCTTTCTTCATGGCACGGATTTCCTTCTCGCCGATCATCCACTGCGTCGATGGCAGCTCAGGTACGTGCAGAGAGACGATGTCGGCCAGGCCCAGCAGTTCGTTCAGGCTGGTGACCTGGGTCGCGTTGCCCAATGGCAGCTTGGTCAACGGGTCGTAGAAGAACACCTGCATGCCCAGGCTTTCAGCCAGAACCGACAGCTGAGTACCGATCGAGCCGTAGCCGATGATGCCCAGCTTCTTGCCGCGAATTTCGAAGGAGTTGGCAGCGCTCTTGATCCAGCCACCGCGATGGCAGGAAGCGTTCTTTTCCGGGATGCCGCGCAGCAGCAGGATCGCCTCGGCCAGAACCAGTTCCGCCACAGAGCGGGTGTTGGAGTATGGGGCGTTGAACACGGCGATACCGCGCTCGCGAGCGGCGTTCAGGTCAACCTGGTTGGTGCCGATGCAGAAGCAGCCCACTGCGACCAGTTTCTTGGCGCAGTCGAACATTTCTTCGGTGAGTTGGGTGCGGGAGCGGATACCGATGAAGTGAGCGTCGGCAATCTTTTCCTTCAGCTCGGCTTCCGGCAGAGACTTGGTGTGGTACTCGATGCTGGTGTAACCGGCGGCCTTGAGGACGTCGACTGCGGATTGGTGGACGCCTTCGAGAAGAAGGAACTTGATCTTGCTCTTGTCGAGGGAAGTCTTGCTCATCTGCGTAAACCTGTGTCCCGGAGATAAATGGCAGGAATGGACAGCTTGAGCTGGCCTCACGGCGCAACGGCGCCTTCGCAGGTCGGCCTCAGGCACGTCTCTGCGGGGGCGGTATGCTAGCATATGTGCCCCGCTAAATACCCGTTCCTGCGACGTGAAGCTTTCTCAGGATCACCATGAATAGTTCGAGAGTTCGCTGATGATCGATCTTGCCGTAATTGATGCGCTGAAGACCCTGGTTGAGCCTGGCAAAGTCCTGACCGACGCAGATTCCCTTGAAGCCTACGGCAAGGACTGGACCCGCCAATACGCTCCCGCGCCGAGCGCCATTGTCTTCCCGAAAACCATCGAGCAGGTTCAAGCGATGGTGCTGTGGGCCAACGAGCACAAGGTCGCATTGGTGCCGTCAGGCGGTCGAACCGGGCTTTCCGGCGCGGCAGTGGCAATGAACGGCGAAGTGGTCGTGTCGTTCGATTACATGAACCAGATTCTTGAACTCAACGTCACCGACCGCACAGTGCGTTGCCAGCCCGGCGTAATCACCAAGCAGCTGCAGAACTACGCAGAAGAAAACGGCCTCTATTATCCGGTGGATTTCGCATCGTCTGGCTCCAGCCAGATTGGCGGCAACATCGGCACCAATGCCGGCGGGATCAAGGTCATTCGCTACGGCATGACCCGCAACTGGGTCTCGGGCCTGAAAGTCGTGACCGGCAAGGGCGACATCCTCGAACTGAACAAAGACCTGATCAAGAACGCCACAGGCTACGACCTTCGTCAGCTATTCATCGGCGGCGAAGGCACGCTGGGTTTTGTCGTGGAAGCCACGATGCGTCTGGACCGCGCGCCAAAGAACCTGACCTGCATGGTCCTCGGCACCCCGGACTTCGACGCGATCATGCCAGTGCTGCACGCGTTCCACGGCAAGCTGGACCTGACAGCGTTCGAGTTCTTCTCCGACAAGGGGCTGGCCCGCATCATGGCCCGTGGCGACGTGCCCGAGCCGTTCGAAACCAAAACGCCGTTCTATGCTTTGCTGGAATTCGAAGCGAGCAACGAAGAGATCGCCAACGAGGCGCTGGCCACCTTCGAGTATTGCGTGGAGCAGGGTTGGGTCATTGACGGCGTGATGAGCCAGAGCCAGCAGCAGTTGCAGAATCTCTGGAAATTGCGCGAGTACCTCTCGGAAACCATTTCCCACTGGACCCCGTACAAAAACGACATTTCGGTCACCGTGTCGAAGGTCCCGGCGTTCCTCAACGAAATCGACGCAATCGTCAGCGAGCATTACCCGGACTTCGAAGTGGTCTGGTACGGCCACATCGGTGACGGCAACCTGCACCTGAACATCCTCAAGCCGGAAAATCTGGCCAAGGAAGAGTTCTTCGCCAAGTGCGCGACGGTCAACAAGTGGGTATTCGAGATCGTCGAGAAGTACAACGGCTCGATTTCTGCCGAACATGGCGTCGGCCTCGTCAAGCGCGACTACCTTGAGTACAGCCGCTCGCCAGTGGAAATCGAATATATGAAGGCAGTGAAAGCGGTGTTCGACCCGAACGGCATCATGAACCCGGGCAAGATTTTCGCGGTGTAAGCTGCGCTTTGCCCTGCCAGCCATAAAAGCTGAAACCGTACGACCCCAGTATTCAGGAGCGCTCATGAGCTATCAGCACAAGTATGTCGACGGAACCAAGGTTCACTTCCCGCTGGGTAAGGTCGTCTGCATCGGCCGCAACTACGCCGAGCACGCCAAAGAGCTGGATAACCCGGTGCCGACCGAGCCACTGCTGTTTATCAAGCCGGGCAGTTGCGTGGTGGAGATCGAGGGTGGTTTCACCATTCCCCAGGACCGCGGTTCGGTGCATTACGAGGCTGAAATCGTCGTCCTGATCGGCAAGCCATTGAGCAAGAACCCGAGCCGCGAAGAAGTGCTGGACGCCATTTCCGGTTTCGCGCCGGGGCTGGACCTGACGTTGCGTGACGTGCAGTCCAAGCTCAAAGAGAAAGGCCTGCCCTGGGAAATTGCCAAATCGTTCGACGGCGCAGCGGTGATCGCGCCCTTCGTTTCCCCGGACGTTTACCCTGACCTGGCTGACATCTCGATCCGCCTGACCGTCAACGGTGAAGTCCGCCAGGATGGCAATAGCAGCCAGATGCTGAACCCGATCGTGCCGATGATTCAGTACATGGCTTCGCAGTTCTCGCTGCAGGCGGGCGACCTGATCATGACGGGCACGCCAGCGGGCTTCGGGCCGTTCAATGTCGGCGACGAAGTCGTGCTGGAGCTTGCGGGGCAGAGCCGCTTCGAAAGCGACGTACGCTGATCGAAAGCGCTTTCGGCTATCAAGGGCCGCCTGTGATGCTTCTCAGGCGGCCTTTTTTGTTGTGTGCAAACAGGATGTATCGGGAGTGCCCGGGTTGCCGTTTTTTTCACACGCGATCTGGATAATCCCTCGCCGACCGCAGCGCAGTGCCGCTGTGCCAATGGAATTCTTTCAGGACCGCCTCGATGACTGCTGATGCTCCGCAACTGCGCAAACCTAAAAGCCGGCCACGCTTCAGCTGGTCCTGGCTGTTTATCGCCCTGGTGGTGATTTTTGTCGGCCTGTCTTACGCGTGGCATTGGGATGATCGCGGTCTGTTGTGGCTGCGCGAGCAGAGCGCTTCGGCATCCGAGCGTGCGGCCAGCGTCTGGTTGCCGGACTACAAGGTCGATATCGACGGCAAGTCGCTGGTAGGGCTGGAGAAGGACGAGGCGTCGGATCTGTCCTATGACCCGGTCAGCAAAACCCTTTACTCGGTGATGGGCAAGAATGCATTCCTCGCGGAGTTGAGCCTGACAGGCGAAGTGCTGCGCAAGATTCCACTGGTGGGCTGGAGCAACCCGGAAGGCGTGATGGTGTTGGGTAACGGTGTGATTGCGATCGTCGATGAGCGTCAGCACCTGATGACCATGACCACTGTGACCCCGGAAACCAAGACGCTGAACATCGCTGACTTCCCGAAATACGATCTGGGCCCGTCGGTGGATCAGAACAAGGCGTTTGAAGGTGTGACGTGGGACGCGAAGAATCAGCAGATTCTGCTCGGCGAGGAGCGCCCGCCTGCGCTGTTCAGCTGGAAGTCCGACGGCACTGCCGTGCTGAAGGGTGACAAGCAGAAACTGTCTAACGACAACCTGATCATGCGCAATCTGTCGGCGTTGTATTCGGACCAGAAAACCGGGCATCTGCTGGTGCTGTCTGCCGAGTCGCACTTGCTGCTGGAGCTGGACGAGAAGGGCAACAAGGTCAGTTTCATGGCGCTGGTGCGGGGGCTCAACGGCCTGAGCCAGACCATCCCGCGCGCGGAAGGCGTGGCAATGGACGAGCACGGTACGATCTACATGGTCAGCGAGCCGAACCTGTTTTATTCGTTCAAGAAGAAATAAAGACGCCGTCCAGGGCGTACGTCAGACCCTGTAGCCACAAGGCCGGGCGGCGTTCCGGTTGCCGGCGGTGGCGAGTTCAGCGCCGCCGCCGGCAAGCGGTGCTACAAGCCCCGAATGAAAATGCTGATCTTGCCTACTCAGGTTAAGGCTGGTTTCAGACTAGAGTGATATTAAAGCGCCTCCTGTTCGTCATCGAGCTCCACACATGCGTCGTCTTTCCCCCCTTAATAGCGTTCTGCTCACTCTCCTGATTCTGCTGTTGCTGGCTGTTTCGTACCTGGTCACCCGTGAATATAGGGTGATCGAGCGTGTCTGGTTCAACTGGCATGTGTTCTGGCAGGCCAGCGACGCGCAGGCATTGGGGCTCGACGATTACGAAGTGGTGGTTGAAGCCAGGGAGATTGAGGGGCTCCAGGATAATGTTTCAGCCCTGAGCTTCGATCCCCAGCGCAAGACCCTGTTCACCGTGACCAATAAAGACCCCGAGCTTGTGGAGCTGAGCCTGGAAGGGCGGATTCTGCGGCGCATCCCCCTGACCGGGTTTGGCGATGCTGAGGCGGTGGAGTACATCAGCCCTGGCACTTATGTGATCAGCGACGAGTACGACCAGCGTCTGATCAAGGTGCATGTCGACGACGACACGCTGTTTCTCGACTCGGCGGACGCCGAGCAACTGACCTTGGGCATCGACGCTGGCGGTAACAGCGGCTATGAGGGGCTGGCCTATGACAACCAGGGGCGGCGCCTGTTTGTAGCCAAGGAACGTAGGCCGGTGCAGATCATTGAAGTGCGCGGATTCCCTAATCTCGATCCAGGCTCGCCGAACGTCCTCGAAGTGACCTCCAGCAAGCAGCGCGATGCCGGGCTGTTCGTTCGGGATCTTTCCAGTTTGCAGTTCGATGAGCGCAGCGGGCACCTGTTGGCGCTGTCCGACGAGTCGCGGCAGATTCTGGAGCTGGATACCGAGGGCAGGCCGGTGGGCAATGTCTCGCTGAGCAAAGGCAGCATGGGGCTGAGCAAAAGCGTGCCGCAGGCGGAAGGCATTGCGATGGGGGATGACGGGACGTTGTATCTGGTGAGCGAGCCGAATCTGTTTTATGTGTTCAGGAAGAAGTAATCAGGCCCCTCTATTTTCCTGCCTGTACTGAAACCGTGGGAGGGAGCTTGCTCGCGAAGGCATGGGTGCCGACACCCGAACTGTATCGAATGTACCGTCCTCTTCGCGAGCAAGCTCCCTCTCACGAGCGGCGCATTCCAACGGTGCGCCGCGTTGATCGTGATGAGATCAGCGCTTCAGGGTTTTCACGCCTTCCTGAGTTCCCAGCAGCAACAAGTCTGCCGAGCGTGCCGCGAACAGGCCGTTGGTGACCACGCCGACGATGGCGTTGATCTGTGCTTCGAGCTCTACCGGGTTGGTGATGTTCATGTTGTGTACGTCGAGGATGATGTTGCCGTTGTCGGTCAGCACACCTTCGCGATACACCGGGTCGCCGCCCAGCTTCACCAGTTGGCGTGCCACGTGGCTGCGGGCCATCGGGATGACTTCCACCGGCAGCGGGAAAGCGCCCAGAACCGGTACCAGCTTGCTGCCGTCGGCGATACAGATGAAGGTCTTGGCAACAGCAGCCACGATTTTCTCGCGGGTCAGGGCCGCGCCGCCGCCTTTGATCAGGTTCAGGTGCTCGTCGCTCTCGTCGGCGCCGTCGACGTAAAACTCCAGGTCGCTGACCGTGTTCAGCTCGTAAACCGGAATGCCGTGGCCCTTGAGGCGGGCAGCGGTGGCTTCGGAGCTGGCGACCGCGCCGTCGAACGCGCCCTTGTGCTGAGCCAGTGCGTCGATGAAGCAGTTGGCGGTGGAGCCGGTGCCGACACCCACGATGCTTTTATCGTCGAGTTTCGGAAGGATGAAGTCGACGGCTGCCTGAGCAACGGCCTGTTTGAGTTGATCCTGGGTCATGCGGGGCTCCACGGGGGCCAAAGGACACAAAAAGGGCGGGCATTATAACGGCATGCCGTGGTTAAAGCCTGACTCTTGGTGTGGTCGTGCGTCGGGTCGCGGGGTAGACTTCTCGGCCTTGCCCCTTCGCCAGTGATGCTTTCCAGATGCTCGAACAGTACGTCAAGAAAATCCTCACCTCCCGCGTTTACGACGTTGCCGTGGAAACCCCGCTGCATGGCGCTCGCCAACTGTCCGAGCGGCTCGGCAACCAGGTGTTGCTCAAGCGCGAAGACCTGCAACCAGTCTTCTCCTTCAAGATTCGCGGCGCGTACAACAAACTGGCGCAGCTGAGCGCGGAAGAACTGTCGCGGGGCGTGGTCACGGCCTCAGCGGGCAATCACGCCCAAGGCCTGGCGCTGGCGGCGAAAAAACTGGGCAAACTGGACGCGATCTTCGTGCCGGTGGGCGGCGGCGGGCTGATCGCGGGCATTGCGGCGTACGTGAAATACCTGCGCCCGGAGATCAAGGTCATCGGCGTCGAGCCGGACGATTCCAACTGCCTGCAACAGGCCATGGCTTATGGCGAGCGCGTGGTGTTGCAGCAAGTCGGGCTGTTCGCCGACGGCGTGGCGGTGGCGCAGATCGGCCAGCACACCTTCGACATCTGCAAGGATTACGTCGATGAAGTGATCACCGTCAGCACCGACGAAATCTGYGCGGCGATCAAGGACATCTACGACGACACCCGYTCGATCACCGAACCTGCGGGCGCCYTGGGTGCTGCGGGCATCAAGAAGTACGTCGAACAGTACGAGGTCAAGGGCCAGACATTCGTGGCCATCGARTCCGGCGCCAACGTCAACTTCGACCGCCTGCGCCATGTCGCCGAGCGCGCCGAGCTGGGCGAAGGCCGCGAAGCGATCATTGCYGTGACCATTCCCGAGCAGCCGGGCAGCTTCAAGGCGTTCTGCGAAGCCATCGGCAAGCGCCAGATCACSGAATTCAACTACCGCTACCACACCGACCGCGAGGCGCACATCTTCGTCGGCGTGCAGACGCACCCTGAGAACGACCCGCGCAAGGCCCTGATCGCCAGCCTTGGCGCGCAAGGCTTCCCGGTTTTGGACCTGACCGATAACGAACTGGCCAAACTGCACCTGCGGCACATGGTCGGCGGGCATTCGGAGCGGGTCAGCGATGAGGTGGTGTTGCGCTTTGAATTCCCTGAACGGCCAGGCGCGCTGTTCAACTTCCTCAACAAGCTGGGCGGCAAGTGGAATATCTCGATGTTCCACTACCGCAATCATGGTGCGGCGGACGGGCGAGTGGTCGCGGGGCTGGTGGTGCCTGAGGAAGAGCGGCATCTGGTGCCGCAGGCGCTGGCGGAGATCGGTTACCCGTACTGGGACGAGACGAATAACCCGGCATACAGACTGTTTTTGGGCTGAGAACACGATATCGCCGGCAGCGCTGCGTACTTGTGGGAGGGAGCTTGCAGCGCGGTGGCGCCTTGGAAATAGCTACCGCCGGCGAGCCGGACTGCGACAGAGAGAGGGCGGCGCGGCGAGGTTTTCGGCCGTGCTGCTACGCTCAAACCAACTGCCTCAAAGGAATAAACCGCGATGGAACACTTCGCCGCACTGAAAATCCTGCACATGGTCACCACTGCGCTGCTGTTTATCTGCGGCATTGCACTGACGGTCTGGATCATCCGCGGACGCAGGGCGGGGGATCTGACCGTTCAGAATCGCGCCATGCAGCGGCCGTGGGTATTCGTCTGGTTGCTGATGGGGCTGTGCCTGCTGACGTTGCCTATCAGCGGCTGGTGGCTGGTTCATTACGCCGGCTGGCCGCTGGGGCAGATCTGGCTGCTGGGGGCGAGCATTCTCTATACCTTTGGCGCCCTGAGCTGGGCTTGGCTGGCCGTACGGGTCAACCGGCTCCGGAGGCCGGTGATTGTCGGCAATTCGAAATTTACCCTGGGGTTGGCGATCTTCAGCGCCGTTTGCTTTGTCGCGATTGCCGGCCTCATGGGCGCCAAGCCTGTCTGATTCCGAGATTCTGACAAGACACCCAGCCTTGCTTCGGACGGGTACCCGCCGATGAGTGACTACCTGCTGCTCAAAACCCTGCACATCCTGTCTTCCACGGTCCTTTTCGGATTGGGGGCAGGCTCTGCCTATTACTCGTTTCGTGCATGGCGCAGCGGCAAGGTCGAAGTCATTGCCGTGACCTTCAGGCATCTGGTGTTCGCAGATTGGGCATTCACCACCACCTCGGCGATCTTTCAGCCATTGAGCGGCCTGGCGTTGGCGTGGATGGCGGGATGGCCCATGTACCAAAGCTGGCTGCTGTGGACCTACGGGCTGTATGCGCTGGCGGGGCTATGCTGGGTGCCGGTGGTCTGGCTGCAGATCCGCGTGCGGGAAATGGCCGAGAGGGCCTTGCGAGAGAACACCCCGATGCCGATGACGGCCTCTACTTATATAGCCTGGTGGTTCTGTTCGGGGTCGGTGGCGTTTTCGGCGTTCGTGGTGATTTTCTTTTTGATGGTGTGGAAGCCAGCCTGACCCTGAGGTTTTACCCAGGCTTTTTTCTACTGGTGCAAGACACCTGCAGCAGTTCGGCTTGCCGGCGGTGACGTCATCAAAATCGTTACCGCCGGCAAGCCGGACTGCTACAGGGGCAGCGCTCTGGGTTCAATCCCGCAGGGTAATCACCGGCCAGCCACGGCGGGTGGCCTCTGCGCGCAGTTTTTCATCGGGATCAACCGCGACCGGATTGGCGACTTGCTCCAGCAGAGGCAGGTCGTTCATCGAGTCGCTATAGAAGTAGCTGTCTTCCAGGTTGAAGCCATTTTCTTCGATCCAGCGGTTCAGGCGGGTGACCTTGCCTTCACGGAAGCACGGCACGTCGGTGGTGCGGCCGGTATAGCGCCCGTCGACCAGCTCGCATTCGGTCGCCAGCAGCGTATCGATGCCCAGACGCGCAACGACTGGCGCCGTGACGAAGCGATTGGTGGCAGTGATCACGACCAGTTTGTCGCCGGCAGCGCGGTGCTTGTCGATCAACGCCATGGCTTTAGGCAGGATCAGCGGCTCGATGCAGTCGCGCATGAAGTCCAGATGCCACTCGTCGAGTTGAGCCATTTCAGTGCGACCGAGAATTTCCAGGCTGAAATTCAGGTAATCGGTCAGGTTCAGGGTGCCAGCCAGGTAGTCCTGATAGAAGGCGTCGTTGCGCGCTTTGTAGGCAGCACCATCAAGGATGCCGCGTTCGCACAGGTAATCACCCCAGGCGTGATCGCTGTCACCGCCCAAAAGGGTGTTGTCGAGGTCGAATAATGCCAGGCGCATGCGGTTACTCGCTGAAATAACTGGAAAAAGAGCACAAGAATACGAGGTTTTTCCAAGAGACCGCATCTATTAATGCGGTTGTCGCGATAAGCTGTCGACGCCTCGTTGCTGCCTTCACGATCTTTGTGGAACAATGCGGCGACATGCGTTTGCGAGGTTGTAGCCGTGATCGACCCCGATGGTTTCCGCCCTAATGTCGGGATAATTCTGACAAATGATGCTGGCCAGGTCTTATGGGCTCGCCGTATCAATCAAGATGCCTGGCAGTTTCCGCAAGGGGGAATCAACCCTCAGGAAACGCCGGAAGACGCGCTCTACCGTGAATTGAACGAAGAAGTCGGGCTGGAACGGCACGATGTTGAAATTCTTGCCTGCACCCGTGGTTGGTTGCGCTATCGTCTGCCGCAACGTTTGGTTCGTACCCACAGCCAGCCGCTGTGCATCGGCCAGAAGCAAAAATGGTTTCTCCTGCGCCTGATCTCCAACGAGCAGCGGGTGAGGATGGATTTGACCGGTAAACCGGAGTTCGATGGCTGGCGCTGGGTCAGCTATTGGTATCCGTTGGGCCAGGTGGTGACATTCAAGCGCGAGGTGTATCGACGCGCACTCAAAGAGCTTGCCCCGCGCCTGTTGGCGCGCGACTGACACGGAGTTCGACCCCGAGCCATGCTCAATACGCTGCGCAAGATCGTCCAGGAAGTTAACTCCGCCAAGGATCTCAAGGCGGCGTTGGGGATTATTGTGTTACGCGTCAAAGAGGCAATGAGCAGCCAGGTCTGCTCGGTCTATTTGCTCGATCCCGAATCCAACCGGTTCGTGTTGATGGCCACAGAGGGCTTGAACAAGCGCTCTATCGGCAAGGTCAGCATGGCCCCCAATGAAGGTCTGGTCGGCCTGGTCGGTACTCGCGAAGAGCCGCTGAACCTGGAAAACGCTGCCGATCACCCACGTTACCGCTACTTCGCCGAAACCGGCGAAGAACGTTATGCCTCCTTCCTCGGCGCGCCGATCATTCACCATCGGCGTGTGGTCGGGGTGTTGGTGATCCAGCAAAAGGAGCGGCGTCAGTTCGACGAGGGCGAAGAAGCCTTCCTCGTGACCATGAGTGCCCAGCTCGCCGGTGTAATCGCCCACGCTGAGGCCACGGGCTCGATTCGTGGCCTGGGGCGTCAGGGCAAGGGCATCCAGGAAGCGAAGTTCGTCGGCGTGCCGGGTTCTCCAGGTGCTGCGGTCGGTACGGCGTTGGTCATGCTCCCGCCGGCAGACCTCGAAGTGGTGCCGGACAAGACCGTCACCGATATCGACGCCGAACTCAAGCTTTTCCAGACCGCCCTTGAGGGCGTTCGTAGCGACATGCGTACGCTTTCGGCGAAGTTGGCCACTCAGTTGCGTCCTGAAGAGCGCGCGTTGTTCGATGTCTACCTGATGATGCTCGACGATGCTTCGCTGGGCAGTGAAGTTACCAATGTCATCAAGACTGGCCAGTGGGCTCAGGGCGCGCTGCGTTCGGTGGTCAACGAGCACGTCAAACGTTTCGAGCTGATGGACGACGCTTACCTGCGCGAGCGTGCATCGGACGTCAAAGACCTGGGTCGCCGTCTGCTTGCGTACCTGCAGGAGGCGCGTCAACAGGCGCTGGTCTACCCCGATAACACCATTCTGGTCAGTGAAGAACTGTCGCCGGCCATGCTCGGCGAAGTGCCGGAAGGCAAGCTGGTCGGTCTGGTGTCGGTCTTGGGTTCCGGCAACTCTCACGTCGCGATTCTTGCTCGGGCCATGGGCATTCCGACGGTCATGGGCGCAGTCGATTTGCCGTACTCCAAGGTCGACGGCATCGAACTGATTGTCGACGGCTACCACGGCGAGGTTTACACCAACCCCAGCGAAGTTCTGCGCAAGCAGTATTCGGTGGTGGTCGAGGAAGAACGTCAGCTGTCTCAGGGCCTCGACGCATTGCGCGAGTTGCCGTGCGTGACGCTGGACGGTCACCGCATGCCGCTGTGGGTCAACACTGGCCTGCTGGCTGACGTGGCGCGCGCTCAACAGCGCGGTGCCGAAGGCGTCGGCCTGTACCGCACCGAAGTCCCGTTCATGATCAACCAGCGCTTCCCGAGCGAGAAGGAGCAACTGGCGATTTATCGCGAGCAACTGGCAGCGTTCCATCCCCTGCCGGTGACCATGCGCACGCTGGACATCGGCGGCGACAAGGCGCTTTCGTACTTCCCGATCAAGGAAGACAACCCGTTTCTGGGCTGGCGCGGTATTCGGGTGACTCTCGATCATCCGGAAATCTTCCTGGTGCAGACCCGCGCCATGCTCAAGGCCAGCGAAGGTCTGAACAACCTGCGGATTCTGCTGCCGATGATTTCTGGCACGCACGAAACCGAAGAAGCGCTGCACCTGATCCACCGTGCCTGGGGCGAGGTGCGCGACGAAGGCACCGACGTGCCTATGCCGCCCGTGGGCGTAATGATTGAAGTGCCAGCGGCGGTCTACCAGACCCGTGAACTGGCGCGTCAGGTGGATTTCCTGTCGGTCGGCTCCAATGACTTGACTCAGTACCTGCTGGCGGTCGACCGCAACAACCCGCGCGTGGCTGATCTGTACGACTACCTGCATCCTGCCGTGTTGCAAGCGCTGCAGAGTGTCGTGCGCGACGCACACGCCGAGGGCAAGCCGGTGAGTATCTGCGGCGAGATGGCGGGTGATCCGGCGGCTGCGGTGCTGTTGATGGCGATGGGTTTCGATAGCCTGTCGATGAACGCCACCAACTTGCCGAAAGTGAAGTGGATGCTGCGCCAGATCAACCTCAGCAAGGCCAAGGAACTGCTGGCTCAGCTGATGAAGAACGACAACCCGCAGGTCATCAGCAGCTCCTTGCAGCTTGCGCTGAGAAACCTCGGGCTGTCGCGGATGATTAATCCGGGTTCAGTGAAGGGTCATTGATTTAAAGTCTTCAGCGTAGACATTTCTCTGTAGCAGTCCGGCTTGCCGGCGGTTGCGATCTCAAGGATGCCACCGCCGGCAAGCCGGACTGCTGAAGATGATCAGCGCGTTTCAAATCTTCAGTTCAACCTCACCTAATCTCCCGCCATACGGCCCGAAGCTGTGTTCGATCATGCGTCGGCTGCCGTCGGCATTGACGATCAATACCGTGCTGGCGCGGGTCCCGTAATTGGGGCTGGCGATAAACACACTGGAGAGTAACTTTTCAGTGGCAAGGCCGACGCCTGTGTCGGGCAGTTCTGCGTCGTGTGCGGCTTGCGGATCGGCAAGAAACCGCAGCAGCGCTTCGGGTTGCGGGTCGTGCAGATGCTCGGACAGCGCCGTTTTGGCTTTCGTCAGCTTGGGCCAGGGCGTGTCGAGACCCGCGTTGGACACGCCGTAGACGCCCGCGTCCAGGCGCCGAGGCGTCGGGTCGGTAGCGTTGAGAAAGTGCAGCTGCTGACGGTCACCCACCAACAGATTGAAACCGCCGTATTCCGCCGAGCGTCCCGCTACTTCGCGCAAATACTCGTCGATCGACAGCGAGCTGTTCAGAAAACGCGCAACCAGCTCGCCCCGCGAGCGACGACCCGGCGGCTTGCCTGGATCGCGAATATTGGTCAACGCCGCAAAACGGCCGTCTGCGCTGACTCCCAGCCAAGTGCCACCGGCCTCCAGGTCGCGCCCGGCATACACGTTTGGGGCTTCCTCCCACTGTGCCAGTGGCAGGGTGGGACGGGCGTAGAATTCATCACGATTGGCCGCCAGGATCAGCGGCTGCGAATGATCAGGGCGCCAAGCGAAGACGATCAGGCACATGCAGGCCTCCTTTTTTTCGTCACTCTACGCACAGAACCGGCGGACATCCATCGCGCGCTGCTAGAGGTCAATTGCCGGGTCCGGTACCATGCCGCACTGATTTTGGGAGACTCCCATGGAATTTCTGCTCTATCTGGCCTTGGGCGCCTGCGCCGGAGTGCTGGCCGGCCTGTTCGGCGTGGGAGGTGGCATCATCATCGTTCCGGTGCTGGTGTTCAGTTTCACGCTGCAAGGTTTCGATACGTCGGTGCTCACGCATCTGGCCGTCGGCACTTCGCTGGCGACCATCGTCTTCACCTCGATCCAGTCGGTGCGTGCCCATCATCGCGTTGGCGCGGTCCAATGGCGGATGGTTGGCTGGATGACCCTCGGGATTCTGGTCGGCGCGGGGCTGGGTGCGCTGACCGCCAGTTACATCGCCGGGCCGTACCTGCAAAAAATAATCGGTGTGTTCGCGATTCTGGTGGCCTTGCAGATGTTTCTGGACCTGCGGCCCAAAGCCAGTGGGCAACCTCATGGCAAACCAGGCCTTACGATTGCGGGAGTGGTAATCGGCTGGGCCTCGGCGATTTTCGGTATCGGCGGCGGTTCGCTGACCGTGCCGTTCCTGACCTGGCGCAGCCTGACCATGCAGCAGGCGGTGGCGACGTCATCGGCCTGTGGTTTCCCGATTGCGGTGGCCAGTGCCATAAGTTTCATGATTCTTGGGTGGCACGACCCCTTATTGCCACCGCATAGTCTCGGTTTCGTATACCTGCCCGCTCTGATCGGCATTGCGGTGACCAGCATGTTTTTCGCCCGGTTCGGCGCCAGACTGGCGCATAAACTGTCGCCCAGGGTGCTGAAACGACTGTTCGCGCTGTTGCTGGTAGTCGTGGGTACGAGTTTTCTGATCTAGTTTTGCTTTGTCGCTCAACGAGCGTTTCTATCTTAAGGAGTCGCAATGCTGCCTTACCCGCAGATTGACCCGGTAGCCGTGGCCATCGGTCCGCTGCAAATTCACTGGTACGGCCTGATGTATCTGGTCGGTATCGGCAGTGCCTGGTTCCTGGCTTCACGCCGCCTGAACAAGTTCGACCCGACGTGGACCAAGGAAAAGCTCTCGGACATGATCTTCTGGGTCGCGATGGGGGTTATCGTCGGCGGCCGCTTGGGTTACGTGCTGTTCTATGATTTGCCGAACTATATCGCCAACCCGTTGCTGATCTTCGAAGTATGGAAAGGTGGCATGGCATTCCACGGTGGGTTCATCGGGGTAATGATCGCCACGTACTGGTTCGGCAAGCGCAACGGCAAGTCGTTCTTCCAGTTAATGGACTTCATTGCGCCGATGGTGCCGATCGGTCTGGGCGCCGGTCGCATCGGCAACTTCATCAACGGCGAGTTGTGGGGCAAGCCGACCGACCTGCCCTGGGCGATGGTCTTCCCGCCATTCAGCGACCCTGCTCAGCTGCCACGCCATCCGTCGCAGCTGTACCAGTTCGCTCTGGAAGGTGTGGCACTGTTCGTCATTCTCTATTTTTTCTCGCGCAAACCGCGCCCGACCATGGCCGTTTCCGGCATGTTCGCGCTGTTCTACGGGATCTTCCGTTTCGTCGTGGAGTTTGTCCGCGTGCCGGACGCCCAACTGGGTTATCTGGCCTGGGGCTGGGTCACCATGGGGCAGATTCTCAGCCTGCCGATGATCATCGGCGGTCTGGTGCTGATCTGGCTGGCCTACCACCGCGCGCCTGCTGCCAACAAAGCAGCTGTTTGATTCGAATCGCCCAGCCTCAGGGCTTGGCGGGTTCACCGATACAGAGGGCCTTTGGGCATGAAGCAATACCTTGAGCTGTTACAGGACGTCATCGCGAACGGAACGCGCAAGGGCGACCGCACCGGCACTGGCACCACTGCTGTGTTCGGTCGTCAGATTCGCCACAACCTGGCAGACGGTTTTCCACTGCTGACCACCAAGAAGCTGCACTTCAAGAGCATTGCCAACGAGCTGATCTGGATGCTGAGTGGCAACACCAACACCAAATGGCTCAATGAAAACGGCGTGACCATCTGGGACGAGTGGGCCACCGAGGAGGGCGATCTGGGACCGGTCTACGGCGCGCAATGGACCGGCTGGCCCACGAAGGATGGCGGCAAGATCAACCAGATCGACTACATGGTCGACTGCCTGAAGCACAATCCCAACAGTCGTCGCATTCTTTTCCACGGCTGGAACACCGAGTACCTGCCGGACGAGAAACTTTCGCCGCAGGAAAACGTGAAGGCGGGGCGTCAGGCTCTGGCGGTCTGTCACCTGCTCTATCAAGCGTTCGTCGCGGACGGCAAGCTGTCGATGCAGCTGTACATCCGCAGCTCCGACGTATTCCTCGGCCTGCCGTACAACATCGCTGCGCTGGCGCTGCTGACCCACATGCTGGCTCAGCAATGCGACCTGATTCCTCACGAGATCATCGTCAGCCTGGGTGACACCCACGCCTATTCGAACCACGAAGAACAGATCGCCACGCAGTTGACCCGCACGCCGAAAAAGCTCCCTCAGCTGAAGATCAACCGTCGTCCGGAGAGTATCTACGACTACCGTTTCGAAGATTTCGAAATCGTGGGTTATGACGCAGACCCAAGCATCAAGGCGCCTGTGGCCGTCTGAATCCTGTAGCAGCGCGGCTTGCCGGCGGTCTCGATCCGTTGGCAGGCCGGCCTGCAATGTAGCGCCTGCCTTGTCGCCCCCTCTCTAAAGTTGTGCGCACTTGAAAACCGCACAAACCTTCTATGTTCTAACTGGTCCATCCCTAAGTTGTCGCATTCTTAAAAGTTGATAAAACTTCTGATTGTTGCAGTTGTGTAATAAGTGTTTTGCAAGCCAGTAAACAAAATTGTCTTGATAGATATTTTCAATCTGAAGATTGAATATAACGAGTTTAAATTGCTTGAATGTTTGTTCTATAGTCGGGGCTTACCGATAAGTCTTTAGCCTGACACGCGTTTGGAAATAACCATCCATGACCACGACGAACTTCAGCACTGACACCTTCTCCGACACTACCTCCGGTCTTTACCGCACCGCCGCACGGATACTCAACGAAGCCGGCATTCAGATTAACGGGTCTGCCCCGTCGGATATCCGCTTCAACGGTCCTGGGGTCATTGAGCGGGCGTTTGCGCAAGGTAATCTGGGGCTCGGCGAGGCCTACATGGATGGGCAGTGGGACAGCGAGCATCTGGATGAGTTTTTCCACAGGCTGCTTAAAACCGGCATGACCGACGATGTGAAGCCTGTGCGGCTGGTGTTCTACGCGCTGATGGCCAGGCTCATGAATCGGCAGAACATCAAGCGTTCCAAGACCGTGGGTGAGGTGCATTACGACCTCGGCAACGAGTTCTACTCGAAGATGCTCGATTCGCGCATGACCTACACCTGCGGCTATTGGGAGAACGCGAGCAATCTCGAGGAGGCGCAAGCTGCCAAGCTGGATCTGATCTGCCGCAAACTGCAGCTCAAACCCGGCATGCGCGTGCTGGATATCGGCTGTGGCTGGGGCAGTTTCATGTCTTATGCCGCCGAGCACTATGGTGTCGAGGCGGTGGGCGTGAGCATTTCCAAGGAGCAGATTGCCTGGGCCCAGGAGCGTTACAAGGGGCTGCCGCTGGAGTTTCGTTTTCAGGACTACCGCGAACTGGATGAGTCATTCGACGCCATCGCCAGCGTTGGAATGTTTGAACATGTGGGCCGCAAGAACCATCGCGAGTATATGGAACTGGCCCATCGCTGTTTGAAACCCGGCGGTTTATTCCTGTTGCACACCATCGGCAAGAACCAGCGCAGCTCTTATCCTGACCCGTGGATCGACAAATATATATTTCCCAATGGCGACCTGCCGTCGATTGGCCAGATGGGCGATGCCATGGACGGGTTGTTTGTCGTCGAAGACTTGCACAACTTCGGTGCTGACTATGACAAAACGCTGATGGCCTGGCATGACAACTTCATGAATGCCTGGCCGCAGTTCGAATCGCAGTTGGGTGAGCGCTTCTACCGTATGTGGCGTTATTACCTGTTGTCCTGCGCGGGCGCATTCCGCGCCCGGGATATCCAGTTGTGGCAGTGGGTGCTGTCCAAAGGCGGTGTACCCCACGGATATCATCGCAGCCAGATCTGAACACCCCCAATCCTGTAGCAGCCCGGCTTGCCGGCGGTAGCGTTTTCAGGAGCGTTCCCGCCGGTAAATTGGACTACAACTGGATGGTCGTTATTTTTAGTTATCACTCCTCGCTATCGATCAATTAGTAACCGATTGAATTCCTCTATTAATCCAGTGCGGACTCACAATGAGCTAATGCGCCGGGTTTTCAATATCGTTCTCCACATCGAACAGACAAAGGCCGGCTTCGACAGAGGCCGCCCAAGAAAGTGACCCTTGTGGAGATAAGCGCATGAGCAACAAACTGACGACCGCATTCGGCGCCCCCGTAGTCGACAACCAGAACATTCAGACGGCAGGCCCCAATGGCCCCGCATTGCTGCAGGACGTCTGGTTCCTGGAGAAGCTGGCTCACTTCGATCGTGAAGTCATCCCGGAGCGCCGCATGCACGCCAAAGGCTCGGGCGCATTCGGCACCTTCACCGTAACCCACGACATCACTCAATTCACCCGCGCCAAACTGTTCTCGCAGATCGGCAAGCAGACCGAAATGTTCGCTCGCTTCTCCACTGTCGCCGGTGAGCGCGGTGCAGCGGACGCCGAGCGCGATATTCGTGGTTTTGCCCTGAAGTTCTACACCGAAGAAGGCAACTGGGACTTGGTCGGCAACAACACGCCGGTGTTCTTCCTGCGTGATCCGTTGAAATTCCCTGACCTGAACCATGCCGTGAAACGCGACCCGCGGACCGGCATGCGCAGCGCCGAGAACAACTGGGACTTCTGGACTCAACTGCCTGAGTCGTTCCACCAGGTCACTGTGGTCATGAGTGAGCGTGGCATTCCGCGCAGCTACCGCGAGATGCATGGTTTCGGCAGTCACACCTACAGCTTCCTCAACGCGCAGCATGAGCGTTTCTGGGTCAAGTTCCACTTCGTCTCGCAGCAAGGCATCGCCAATCTGAGCGACGGCGAGGCGCAGGATCTGGTTGGCCGTGACCGTGAGTCGCATCACCGTGACCTCTACGAGAACATCGAGAACGGTAACCTCCCGCGCTGGAAACTGTTCGTGCAGATCATGCCGGAGAAAGAAGCCGGCTCATATCACATCAACCCGTTCGACCTGACCAAGGTCTGGCCGAAGAGTGACTACCCGCTGATCGAAGTGGGCGTGTTCGAACTGAACCGCAACCCGGAGAACAACTTTGCCGATGTGGAGCAGGCCGCCTTCGCGCCTTCCAGCGTGGTGCCCGGCATCAGCTTCTCGCCAGACAAGATGCTTCAAGGTCGGTTGTTCTCCTACGGTGATGCGCAGCGCTACCGCCTGACCGTCAACTTCCATCAGATCCCGGTGAACTCGCCACGCGCCGCGCTGCACGTGAACAGCTACCACCGCGACGGCGTGATGCGCATCGATGGCAACCGTGGCGGCATGACCTCTTACGAGCCCAACACCAGGGGCGCGTTTCAGGAGCAGCCGGATTTCAGAGAGCCGCCGCTGTCCATCGAGGGCGCTGCGGGCCACTGGAACCACCGTGTGGATGACGATTATTTCTCCCAGCCGGGCAACCTGTTCCGCAACATGACCCCGACAGAGAAACAATCGCTGTTCGATAACACCGCTCGTGCCTTGCGCGGCGTGTCGGCGCCCGTCATCCAGTTGCATATCAAGCACTGCACCCTGGCCGATCCCGAGTACGGTGCGGGTGTGACAGAAGCGGTGGAGCGCATTCACCACGGTTGATAACCGTTAAACAAAAGCCCCCGACCTGGCTGACAGGTCGGGGGCTTTTTTGTGCGCGGCTTGACGGCTTTTGCTGACACGCTTCAATCCATCGAACGGCGCAGGACCTCATTGATTTCGAGATCGGTGCCGGCGCGGGTAATCAATGCCCGTGGCTACGGCCCACATGGGAATGCTCGACCTCGGGCGTCATCACACTACCACTGACTTCCAGTCGATCCAGAATCCCACAGTGATCTGGCGCGCCTTCGCTGCAGCGCTGGCGCAGGTCGATGAGCTGTTCCTGCAACGCCTGCAGGCTGGCGATGCGGGCGCTGACGTGCTGGATGTGTTCGTCGATCAAGGCGTTCACGCTCTGGCATTGATCCTGAGGACTGTCGCGCAAAGCGAGCAGGCTGCGGATCTCATCGAGCGTCATGTCCAGGCTGCGGCAATTGCGGATGAAGGTCAGGCGCTCGACGTGCTCCTGGGTGTACAGCCGGTAGTTGCCTTCGCTGCGCGCGGGTTCGGCCAACAGGCCCTCGCGCTCGTAATAGCGGATGGTTTCGACAGGGCAGTCAGTGAGTTTTGCCAGCTCGCCGATCTTGAAAGACGCATTCATGGTCATCGATCTCATTTTGTGGCTTGACCCTATAGTGGCTACAGGGTGTTCACTTGGCAACAAGCACACCAAGAGACTCAACCGATGAGTGACTCTATACACAGACATTCGCCTCACGAGCATGCCGGGCACGACCATGCGGGCCACGGCCATGATCATTCAAGCACGGTCAAATTCACGCCCGTTGGCAAGCACGAGCCTCAGGCCCACTCCTGCTGCTCTCATGAGCCTGGCCCAGCCGTCGTAAGCGTGGGCAGCGGCTCTACGGACAATGCGCGGCTGAGCAGCTTTCGGATCGAAGCGATGGACTGCCCCACCGAGCAAACGCTGATTCAGAACAAACTGGGCAAGATGTCCGGCATTCAGAAGCTCGAATTCAATCTGATCAACCGCGTGCTGGGCGTCTGGCATGAGTTGCCCTCCACCGATCCGATCCGTGAGGCGATTGGCGCATTGGGCATGCAGGCGGACGTGATCGAAGAGGGCGCCGACAAGGAGACGGCATCGCTACCCGGGCCGAAAAAGCCCTGGTGGCCACTGGGGTTGTCCGGGGTCATGGCTGTCGCCGCCGAGGTCATCCACTTCACCGATGCTGCATCCACATGGGTCGTGGCGCTGATTGCCTTGGTGGCGATTTTCAGCGGCGGTTTGACCACCTACAAAAAGGGCTGGATCGCGCTCAAGAACTTCAACCTCAACATCAATGCGCTGATGAGCATTGCGGTAACCGGCGCGATATTGATCGGGCAATGGCCGGAAGCGGCGATGGTGATGTTCCTGTTCACCGTGGCCGAATTGATCGAGGCCAAATCGCTGGACCGCGCGCGCAATGCCATTGGCGGTTTGATGCAGCTGACGCCGGAAACCGCGACTGTACAGCAGGACGGCCAGTGGATTGAGGTCGAGGTCAAACAGATCGCGCTGGGCAATGTAGTTCGGGTCAAACCGGGCGAGCGGATCGGGCTGGATGGCGAGGTCGTCGCGGGTCATTCCACCATTGATCAGGCGCCGATCACTGGCGAAAGTCTGCCGGTCGAGAAGACCATTGGCGACAAGGTGTTCGCCGGGACCATCAATCAGGCTGGCTCGCTGGAATACAAGGTGACTGCTGCGGCGAATAATTCGACGCTGGCGCGGATCATTCACGCGGTCGAAGCCGCTCAAGGCGCGCGCGCGCCGACCCAGCGTTTCGTCGACAGTTTCTCGAAGATCTACACCCCGGCGGTGTTCGCGCTGGCCGTTGCAGTGGCGGTTATTCCACCGCTGTTCATGGGCGCGGCATGGTTCGACTGGATCTATCGCGCGTTGGTATTGCTCGTGGTGGCGTGTCCTTGTGCGCTGGTGATTTCGACTCCGGTGAGCATCGTCAGCGGCCTGGCTGCGGCGGCGCGCAAAGGCATTCTGGTCAAGGGTGGCGTGTATCTGGAGATGGGGCACAAGCTCGACTATCTGGCGCTGGACAAGACCGGCACGATCACTCATGGCAAGCCGGTGCAGACCGATTACGTGCTGCTTGACGACGCATCTGGCGAACGAGCTGTGGCAATCTCCGCAAGCCTTGCCGGACGTTCCGATCATCCGGTTTCGCAGGCGATCGCCACCGCGTTCGGCAAGGACGGCCACTTGCCAGTCGAGGCATTCGAAGCCCTCGGCGGACGCGGCGTAAAAGGCGAAGTCGAGGGGCGCTTGTACCACTTGGGCAATCATCGCCTGGTGCATGAATCCGGGCTGTGTTCGCCGGCGTTGGAGGCCAGACTGGAAGCGCTGGAGACCCAAGGCAAAACGGTGGTGCTGCTGTTCGACGAGACCGGACCGTTGGCGTTGTTTGCGGTTGCCGATACCGTCAAGGACAGCAGCCGGGAAGCCATCGTCCAGCTGCATGCATTGGGTGTGAAAACCGTGATGCTGACCGGCGATAACCCGCACACCGCCAAGGCCATTGCGGCTCAGGTCGGGATCGATCAGGCCCGGGGCAATCTGTTGCCGACGGACAAGTTACAGGCCATTGAAGACTTGTATGCGAAGAACCATCGCGTCGGCATGGTCGGCGACGGGATCAACGACGCCCCGGCGCTGGCCCGCGCCGAGATCGGTTTTGCGATGGCCGCGGCGGGGACTGATACGGCCATCGAAACAGCCGACGTTGCATTGATGGATGACGACTTGCGCAAGATACCGGCGTTCATTCGCCTCTCTCGCGACACCTCGGCGATCCTCAAACAGAACATCGCCTTGGCGCTGGTGATCAAAGCGATCTTCCTGATCGTGACCTTCGCAGGCATGGCGACCATGTGGATGGCAGTGTTCGCCGATATGGGCGTGAGCTTGCTGGTGGTGTTCAACGGGTTGCGGTTGTTGAGGAAGTGATTACCAGATCCTCAGCCGGACACATAACTGCGGGAGGGAGCTTGCTCGCGAAACAATCTTCCAGACACCGCGATAGTGACTGATCAATAGCCTTCGCGAGCAAGCTCCCTCTCACAGGCATGATCGGGCCCACGCGGAGCGCGGGAACGATCGCTTGCGAGGCACTACTTCCCGTACTTCTCCCGCCCCCAGGTGATCATCCCTTGCAGCAGTTCCTTCAGCACGCCACGGGTCGGCTCGGCCAGATCCTTGCGGTAATGGAACGGCACGAACTCTTCCATGTAGGTGCTTTGCGCCAGCTCCAGCTGCACGGCGTGGATGTTTTCGGCCGGGTTGCCGTAATGGCGAGTGATGTGGCCGCCCTTGAAGCGTCCGTTGAGCACATGGCTGTAGTTCCTGGCGCCTGCGCAGACCGCTTCGACGCGCTTCTCCAGTCCCGGGTCGCAGCTGGCGCCGTTGAAGGTGCCGAGGTTGAAGTCCGGCAAGCGGCCTTCGAACAGATGCGGAATGTGACCACGAATCGAGTGAGCGTCGAACAGCAGGGCGTAGCCGAACTCGTCACGCAGGCGTTCCAGCTCATTGCGCAGGGTGTCGTGGTACGGCGTCCAGATCTGCTCCAGATAGCGCGCTCGCTCTTCCTTGCCCGGCACCTGGCCTTCCTTGAACAAAGGATCGCCTTCGAACAGCGTCGAGGGATACAGGCCGGTGGTTGCACCCGCGTAGAGCGGTTTGTCGTCGGACGGGCGATTGAGGTCGATGACGAAACGCGAGTACTCGGCAGCCAGCACGCTGGCGCCCAGATCGTGAGCGAAGTCGTAGAGGCGGGGGATGTGCCAATCGGTGTCCGGCAGACTCACGGCCTCGTCGACCAATCCCTCACGCACGACCGGCGTCAGATTCAAGCCGGGGTGCGGCATGCTGATCAGCAGCGGTACACGACCGCGAGTGAAACTCAGAACCTTGTCCACAGTAGTCTCCCGATTAGAAAGTGCTCTCTACGCCGTGACGCACGACGCGTTTTTCCAGATCGCCGCCGAGCCAGTAAGCGAGGTCGGCCGGCCGCTCGATGCTCCAGGCGACGAAATCCGCGATTTTGCCGGCTTCCAGCGAGCCATGGGTATCGGCCATGCCCAATGCCTTGGCGGCATGGATGGTCGCACCCGCCAGCGCTTCTTCCGGCGTCATGCGAAACAGCGTGCAGGCCATGTTCAGCATCAGTCGCAGCGACAGGCCCGGCGACGTGCCCGGGTTGAGGTCGGTGGCGATGGCAATTTTCACGCCGTGTTTGCGCAGGGCGTCCATCGGCGGCAGTTGGGTTTCCCGCAGGAAGTAGAACGCGCCCGGCAACAGCACGGCAACGGTCCCTGAAGCGGCCATGGCAATGGCGTCTTCCTCGGTCATGAACTCAAGATGGTCAGCCGACAATGCCTGATACCGAGCGGCCAGGCTCGAGCCATGCAATGACGACAGTTGTTCGGCGTGCAGCTTCACCGGCAGGCCCAGTTGACCCGCCGTGATGAACACCTGCTCGACCTGATCGGTGGAAAACGCCAGGTATTCGCAGAACGCATCGACGGCGTCCACCAGATTTTCCGCGGCCAGGGCCGGCAGCATCTCGCCACAGATGTGGGCGATGTAATCGTCGGCGCGGTCTTTGTACTCCGGGGGCAGCGCATGAGCGGCAAGGCAGGTGCTGCGCACGGTGACGGGCAGTTTCTCGCCAAGTTGACGGGCCACGCGAAGCATCTTGCGCTCGTTTGCCAGGTCCAGTCCGTAGCCGGACTTGATCTCGACCGTAGTCACGCCATCCTTCATCAATTGCTGCAAACGACGCTCGGCGCTGGCGAACAACTCCGCTTCACTGGCGGCCCGCGTGGCGCGAACGGTACTGGCGATACCACCACCGGCTGCGGCGATTTCGGCGTAGCTGACCCCTTGCAGGCGCTGCTCGAATTCACCGCTGCGATTGCCGCCGAAGACCGTGTGGGTGTGGCAGTCGATCAGCCCCGGGGTAACCCAGGCGCCATTCAGGTCCACGGCCTCGATGTCGCCCTGATCCGGCAGTTCGCTATGCGGACCGATCCAGGCGATATGGGCGCCTTCGGTCACGATGGCGGCGTTCTCGATGATCGAGTAAGTGCCGTTCGCCATGCTTGCCGCATGACAGTTATGCCAGAGCGTTTTCATCGTTGGCCTCCAAGGTTAACGGGAAGTAAGAGAAGCTTTGGGGTCAGGCTTGACCCACAGCCGGTAGGCGATCACCAGCAGTACGATCCACACCGCGCCAACCACCAGCGCAGCCTGTGTATCCGGGAAATAACCCAGCACCACGAATACGAAGACCATGAACGCCGTGGCGGCAATGGGTGCCACAGGCCAGAGTGGGACCGGGAATTTCAATTGCGCGACTTCTTCGGCGCTCATCGAGCGGCGCATGGCGATCTGTGTGACCAGAATCATCAGCCACACCCACACGGTCGCGAAGGTGGCGATGGAGGCGATCAGCAGGAACACGTTTTCCGGTATCAGATAATTCAGCACCACACCGCAGAGCAGTGCTGCGCCCATCACCAGAACGGTCATCCACGGCACGCCGTTGGCGGATAACTGCGCGAACCCCTTCGGCGCCTGACCTTGAACTGCCAGGCCATACATCATGCGTCCGGCACCGAAGATGTCGCTGTTGATCGCCGACACGGCGGCCGAGATCACTACGATGTTGAGGATGATCGCTGCCGAGGAAATCCCCAGATGATCGAAGATCTGGACGAACGGGCTGCCTTGATCACCGATCTGCTGCCACGGGTACAGCGACATCAGCACGAACAACGTCAGCACGTAGAACAGCAGAATCCGCAGCGGCACCGCATTGATTGCGCGGGGAATGACCCGCTCGGGGTTGCGCGCTTCGCCGGCAGCGACGCCAATGATTTCGATGCCACCGAAGGCGAACATCACCACTGCCAGCGCAGCGACCAGACCGCTGACGCCGTTGGGCATGAAACCACCCTGTGTCCACAGGTTGCTGACGTGGCTGATGCTGTCACCCGAGGTCGACCCCAGGCCGAACAAGAGAATGCCGAAGCCTGCCAGGATCATCGCGATGATCGCGCCGACCTTGAGCAGCGACAGCCAGAATTCGGTCTCACCAAACACTTTGACGCTGCACAGGTTGAGCGCGCCAATGACAAATACGATGCCGAGCACCCAGATCCAGCGCGGTACGTCGGGGAACCAGAAGCCCATGTAGATACCGAACGCCGTGACGTCGGCCAGGCAGACGATGATCATCTCGAAGGCATAGGTCCAACCCAGGACGAAGCCTGCCATGGGCCCGAGATACGTGCTGGCGTACTCGCTGAACGAGCCTGCCACGGGATTGCGCACGGCCATTTCGCCCAGTGCGCGCATCACCATGTACACCGCGGCGCCCGCGATGAGATACACCAGCAGGACCGCAGGCCCCGCGAGTTTGATGGCCGAAGCCGAGCCGTAGAACAGCCCGGTCCCGATCGCCGAACCCAGCGCCATGAAGCGAATGTGGCGAGCGCTGAGCCCACGTTTTAAATCTGTTGCGGTTTGCGATTTCATTTCACACTTTCCTAGTCTTGCTTTTGCTGTGAAATGAGCGTGGAAACGGTGTTTGCTTTCCTGTGGGAGGGAGCTTGCTCGCGAAAGCGTTTTATCAGAGACGCACTTGTCGTCTGACACTCCGACTTCGCGAGCAAGCTCCCTCCCACACTGGATTGGCGTCATGCCAGCAATCAGCTTTCCACCCTCATTCCAACGACAGGCCCTCCTGGCCTGTCCCGATTCAGAAGCTCGGCAGCAGGTCAGCAGAAACCAGTTCACTCAGACAGTTCGAGGCCAGCAGCTCGGTGGCGGCTTCGATGTCTGGAGCGAAGAAGCGGTCTTTTTCGTAGAACGGTACTTTGCCGCGCAGGGTAGTGCGGGCGATCTCCAGCTTTTCGGAGGTTTTCAGGCCATTACGCAGATCCAGGCCCTGACACGCAGCCAGCCATTCTACAGCCAGCACGCCGCGAGTGTTCTCGGCCATTTCCCAAAGACGCTTGCCCGCAGCCGGAGCCATCGACACGTGGTCTTCCTGGTTGGCCGAGGTTGGCAGGCTGTCGACGCTGTGCGGGTGGGCCAGCGCCTTGTTCTCGCTGGCCAGTGCGGCAGCGGTCACCTGGGCGATCATGAAGCCGGAGTTCACGCCACCGTTGGCCACCAGGAACGGCGGCAACTGGGACATGTGCTTGTCCATCATCAGCGAGATACGGCGTTCGCTCAGCGAGCCGATTTCGGCGATGGCCAGTGCGATGTTGTCAGCGGCCATGGCCACAGGCTCGGCGTGGAAGTTCCCGCCCGAGATGACTTCGCCTTCGGCTGCGAACACCAGCGGGTTATCGGAAACGGCGTTGGATTCGATCGCCAGCACTTCAGCGGCCTGACGCAGCTGAGTCAGGCACGCACCCATGACTTGCGGCTGACAGCGCAGGGAGTAGGGGTCTTGAACCTTGTCGCAGTCGCGATGGGACTCAGAAACCTGGCTGCCGTCGCCCAACAGATCGCGATAGGCGGCAGCAGAGTCGATCTGCCCACGCTGGCCACGAGCGGCGTGAATGCGTGGGTCGAACGGGGCGCGCGAGCCAAGCACGGCTTCGACAGTCAGCGCGCCGCAGCTCAGGGCACCAGCGAACAGGTCTTCGGCCTCGAACAGGCCACGCAGCGCGTAAGCGGTCGATACCTGAGTGCCGTTGAGCAGCGCCAGACCTTCCTTGGCCGCAAGCGTCAGCGGGGTGAGGCCGGCGATTGCCAACGCTTCCACGGCGTTCAGCCACTGGCCTTTGTAACGCGCCTTGCCTTCGCCCAGCAGCACCAGCGACATGTGCGCCAAAGGCGCCAGGTCACCGGAAGCACCGACCGAACCTTTGAGCGGAATGTGCGGGTACACCTGAGCATTGATCAGAGCGATCAGCGCGTCGATGACCTGACGGCGAATACCGGAGAAACCACGGCTCAGGCTGTTGACCTTGAGCACCATGATCAAGCGCACCAGCTCATCTGTGATCGGCTGACCGACGCCGGCAGCGTGGGACAGCACCAACGAGCGCTGGAGGTTTTCCAGGTCGGCGCTGGCGATGCGCGTGGAAGCCAGCAGGCCGAAGCCGGTATTGATGCCGTAGGCCGTACGGTTCTCGGCAAGGATCTGCTCGACGCAGGCCACGCTGTTGTCGATCTGCTGATTGGCGCTGGCGTCCAGGGTCAGGCTCACGGGTTGCCGATAGATCGCGCGCAGTTGCGCCAGGGTCAACTGGCCGGGGATCAGGTTCAGCGGGGTCGCCTTTTGGGTGTCGGTCACGATGCTGCTACTCCTTCGTTGATGTCGGTCGCGTGCCTTGAACTGGCTCCTGCCTGCCCCGCGCTTGTGGCGCTCGAACTGCGACTGTTGCTGATGCTGTTGTGGTTGGGCGCTGCCGCATGATCGCGGCAGACCTGGAATACGGTTTCCAATGACTCTTCGTTCTTGAGCAGCGTCACGCTGCTGGCGATGTCCGGGGCCAGCCAGCGGTCTTCGTCATAGGCCGGAACACGCTCGCGTAACAGGCGCCACGCCGCCTCGGTGCCGACGCCGAAGCGCGGGCCCTTGAAGAATTCGAACGCTTGCGCAGCCAGCAGGTACTCGATGGCGAGGATCTGCGTGACATTCTCCAGCACCTTGTGCAGCTTCAGTGCGGCGCTGGTGCCCATGCTCAGATGATCTTCCTGCAGGCCCGAGGTGACGTAGTTGTCGATGACCGCCGGTTGCGCCATCTGGCGGTTTTCCGCGCACAGCGAGGCGGCAACGTACTGCACGATCATCATCCCGGAGTTGACCCCCGGCTGGCTGACCAGAAACGCCGGCAGCCCGCTGACGGTGGGGTTGATCAGACGATCCAGACGTCGCTCTGCAATCGAACCCAGTTCAGCCATGGCGATTGCCAACAGGTCGGCGGCCATCGCCACCGACTGACCATGGGGGTTGGCCTGTGACACAACGCGGTAAGCCTCGGGCGTGCCCAGCAGCAGCGGGTTGTCGGTGGCGGAATTGAGCTCGGTTTCGATCTGCCGCGTGGCGTGGGTGAGCTGGTCGCGAGTCGCCCCGTGGACCTGCGGGATCGAACGGATACTCAGGGCGTCCTGAGTACGAATGCCCTTGCTGTTGGCCAGCACTTCACTGCCCGCCAGCAAACCGCGCAGGTTCTTGCCCACTTGCTGCATGCCAGGATGCGGCTTGAGCGCAATGATGGTTTCGTCGAACGCGTCCAGTTGGCCGCGCAGCGCTTCGAAGGTCATGGCACCGATCACGTCGGCCCACTGCATCAGGCGGTTGACGTCGGCGATGGCCAGGCAACTGAGGCCGGTCATGCATGGCGTACCGTTGACCAGACACAAACCGTCTTTGGCGCCCAGCTCAACGGGCGACAGTCCTTCTTCGTTCAGGGCGTGCAGGGCGGAAATCACCTGGCCGCGATAGCTCACCTGCCCGACGCCCAGCAACGCCACGCCGATGTGCGCCATGTGGGTCAGATACCCCACCGAACCCTGGGAGGGCACCTGGGGCGTGATGCGATGGTTGAGCAAGGCCAGCAACGCCTCGACCACCTGCCGATGAATCCCGGATTTGCCCTGGCTGTAGTTGATGATCGCGGCGCAGATGATCGCACGGGTCTGCTCGTCGGGCAGCGCAGGACCGACACCGCAGGCATGGCTGAGCAGGGTATTGCGCGACAGGCGACTCAGCTGCTCGCGCTCCAGCGAAACATTGCACAGCGCACCCAGCCCGGTGTTCACGCCATAGGCGCGCTCACCGCTGGCGACGATGCTCTGCACGATGGCCTGCGCATTGTCGATGCGCGCCCAGGCATTTGCCGACAGGACAAGCGTGGCGCCGTGACGAGCCACGGCGGTCACGTCCTGCCAGGTGAGCTGGGCATCGCCGATGATGATCTGTTCTGCTCGCGACATTTCTACAGCCGTCCTTAAAGGGTCGCCACGCGCCGCTGGACGAAACGATCAACGTATTCGTCGGCTGGCGAGTAGAGGATTTCTTTCGGTGTTCCGACCTGAATCAACCGGCCGTCCTTGAGGATGGCGATGCGGTTGCCGATGCGCACGGCTTCGTCTAGGTCGTGGGTGATGAAGACGATGGTCTTCTTCAGGGTCGATTGCAGCTCCAGCAACTGGTCCTGCATTTCGGCACGGATCAGCGGATCGAGGGCGCTGAAAGCTTCGTCCATGAGGATGATGTCAGTGTCGGCCGCCAGTGCGCGAGCCAGGCCCACACGTTGACGCATGCCGCCGGAGAGCTGGTGAGGGTATTTTTTCTCGTAGCCTTTCAGGCCCACCGTGGTGATCCAGTGCTGCGCACGCTCGGCGCATTGCGCCTTGCTCTCTCCACGAACGGTCAGGCCGTAAGCGACGTTTTCCATCACGGTCTTGTGCGGCAGCAGACCGAAGCTCTGGAACACCATACTGATCTTGTGCCGTCGGAAGTTGCGCAGCGCTTCCATGTCGTAAGTCAGGATGTTCTCGCCATCGACCAGGATTTCGCCACTGGTAGGATCGATCAGACGGTTGAAGTGCCGCACCAGCGTTGATTTGCCGGAGCCCGACAGGCCCATGATCACGAAGATCTCGCCGCTGCCGATGGACAGCGACAGGTCGTTCACGCCGACCACGCAACCCGTCTGCGCCAGCACCTGATCCTTGCTCTGGTTCTGCTGAACCATGGCCAGGGCTTCTTTCGCGCGGCCGCCGAAGATCTTGTACACGTTCTTGACGACGATTTTGTTCGGTTCAACGCTCATCATTTGCTCGCCTCATGCCGTGGCCGGCCATAGGCCTGCGTGATGCGGTCGATCACGACCGCCAGGATGACGATGGCCAGACCCGCTTCCAGGCCGCGACCGACGTTGAGGGTCTGAATCCCTACCAATACGTCTTCGCCCAGGCCGCGGGCGCCGATCATCGAGGCGATCACCACCATCGACAGGGCCATCATGGTCGTCTGGTTGATCCCGGCCATGATGCTCGGCAGGGCAAGCGGCAGTTGCACGCCGAACAGCTGCTGCCAGCGGTTGGCGCCGAACGCGTTGATCGCCTCCATGACCTCGCCGTCGACCTGACGAATGCCCAGATCGGTCAGACGGATCAGCGGAGGCGCGGCATAGATCACGGTCGCGAAGATCGCCGGAACCTTACCCAGGCCGAACAGCATCAGCACCGGAATCAGGTAAACGAAGCTGGGCATGGTCTGCATGATGTCGAGCAGCGGCATCAGCACCGAACGCAGGCGATTGCTGCGTGCCGAGAGAATGCCCAGCGGCACGCCGATCAGCACCGAGATGAAGGTCGCGACCAGCATCAGCGCCAGGGTCTGCATCAGCTTGTCCCACAGGCCCACGGCACCGACCAGAAACAGCAGCCCGACGATCACGGCCGTGGTCGTGACTTTACGGGTGGCGTGCCAGGCGATGAGGCCGACGATGGCCAGCAGCACCCACCATGGCGCGACGCGCAGCAGACCTTCGAGTTTGACGATGGCCCACAGCAACGTGTCGGAGATGTGCCGGAACACGTCGCCGTAGTTGGTGACCAGTTTGTCGACCCAGTCGTTGACCCAGTCGGCGATGGAGAACGTGAAGCTTTCGGGGAACATAGGCGTGTCTCGATCAAGTAAGTTGGAGCCGATCTCTTGTGGCAGTCCGGCTCGCCGGCGGTGACATTCTCGGTATCGCTACCGCCGGCATGCCGGACTGCAAAAGGGATCTGTGTGCGATTGCCCGCAAGCCTTACAACGAAGCATCCACCTTCCTGGCGGCGTCTTCGCTGACCCACTGATGCCAGACTTCAGGATGTTCCTTGAGGAAGATCTTCGCCAGCTTCGGCGACTCGATGCGGTCCTTGGTCATGCGGGCAAGGTTCTGGTTCAGCAGGTCGATGGGGATATTGACCTTTTCCATCACGGCCACCAGCTCAGGCGCCTGTTCGTGAAATGCCTTGGACAGGCCGACCTTGATATCGATGGTCTTGTTCACGCCCGCTTTTTCTTCCAGACGCACCATGTCCACCTGGCCCATCAAAGGCGTTGGCGACCAGTAGTAGGCCAGGATCGGCTCGCCACGCTTGTAGCTGGAGAGGATCGCGGCATCCAGCGCAGGGCCGGTGCCTGGACGGAAGTTGGTGTACTTGCTTTCCAGGCCGTAGCTTTTGAGCATTTCGCTGTTTTCCAGCTCGCAGGTCCAGCCAGCCGGGCAGTTATAGAAGCGGCCTTTTTCCGGCTCTTCGGCGTCCTTGAACAGCGCAGAATATTTGCCCAGGTCTGCGATTGATTTCAGGTCCGGCGCCTTGGCTTCCAGCTTGCGCTTGGCGTCGCCTTCGATCACGTAACGAGGCACGTACCAGCCCTCCACTGCGCCTTTGACCGGTGCGCCGACGCCCACGACTTTGCCAGCTGCTTCAGCCTTGTTCCACACCTCGCTGCGGCCTACCCACTCCTCGGCGAAGACTTGAATATCGTTGGTGCCCAGGGCGTTTTCCATGGTGATGGAGTTGCCCGGCAGACTATCGGTTTCGCAGCCATAACCCTTGTTCAGGACCACTTGCAGCACGTCGGTCAGAAGCATTGCGCTTTCCCAGTTCAAGCCGGCGAATTTCACCGGTTTGCCGGACTCACACCATCCCGCTGCCTGGCTGGCACCACTGGCGAGTACGCCGACTGTCAGCAACGTGGATAGCAGGGTCTTTTTCGTTTTCATTGTGTGACGCTCCTGGTCTTGAGTTGGATGAGGCAGGGCAGTAACGAAAGCGGTTGGCATCCAGCCTATGGGAAGGGCACTTGTTGCGCCCCGTCCCGCTTCACTCCAGCTTTAACAGACGTGCATGACGCGGCTCAGTTCACCGCCGCTCTCGCCGGTACAGGGTTATGGCTCGTCGTTGGAACGTCCCGCTCTGTCGGCAGGATCAAACGGTCGGCAATCTTGCCGGGCCACTTCTTCGCGGCGATGTAATACAGCGCGGCAGGCACGACCAGGCCGATGATCCACGAGATGTCGGTATCGTCCAGGCTGGCCACCAGAGGCCCAGTGTAGAAGTGGGTGGAGATGAACGGCATTTGAATCAGCACGCCGATCACGTAAATGCCGATGCCGATCCAGTTCCAGCGGCCATAGCGACCGTCAGGATTGGACAGTGCAGGAATGTCGTAGCGTTCTTTGGTGATGCAGTAGAAATCCACCAGGTTGATCGCGCTCCATGGCGTGAAGAACGCCAGCAGGAACAGGATGAACGCCGAGAAGTCCTTGAGGAACGAATCCTTGCCCAGCAGCGCCAATGCAGTGGAGAGGCCGACCATGGCGAAGATGTAGGTCAGGCGCAGGCCTCTGGAAATATGGCGGTTGCCCCGGAAGCCGCTGACAATCGTGGCAATCGACATGAAGCTGCCGTAGGCGTTGAGCGTGGTCACGGTGACCTTGCCGAAGGCGATGCTGAAATACAGCGCCGCCGCGACGGCTCCCGTGCCGCCCAGACCGACGATGAACGAGACCTCGTGATGCGCGAAGTTCTTGCCTGCCAGTGCGGCGGCGAATACACCGAACACCATCGACACTTGTGCGCCGATCACGGCGCCCAGACCGACGGCCCAGAAGGTTTTGCCTGCCGACGTGCGGCGCGGCAGATACCGCGAGTAGTCCGCGACGTAGGGACCGAACGCGATCTGCCAGGACGCCGACAGGGAAATCGCCAGCAGGAAGCTGCTCAGCGAGAAATGCTTGTTGCCCAGCAGCGCGCCGACATCGTTACCCGCCAAAAGCGCACCGAACAGGTAGATAAAGGCGATCACGCCGATGATGCTGGCGACCCGGCCGATCATGTGGATGACCCGGTAGCCGAAGATGGTCAGGACCACGATGGCAGCGGCAAAAATCACGATGCCTTGCCAGTCCGGAACCTGAATCAGTTGAGCGACGGCCTGCCCGGCCAGCAACGAGCCGCTGGCGGAAAAACCGATGTACATCAGGCACACCAGCACCAGCGGGATGACAGCCCCGAAAACGCCGAACTGCACCCGACTGGAAATCATCTGCGGCAGACCCAGTTTCGGACCTTGCGCCGCGTGCAGCGCCATGACGCCACCGCCCAGCAACTGGCCGACGAACAGCCCGATCAGCGACCAGAACACATCCCCGCCCAGCACCACGGCCAGAGCCCCGGTGACGATTGCAGTGATCTGCAGGTTGGCACCCAGCCACAGGGTGAATTGACTGAACAGACGGCCATGTCTTTCCCCGTCAGGGATGTAGTCGATCGAACGCCTTTCGATCACGGACGAACTTGCAGCACGATCATCTTGAACAGCCATCTCAAACATTCCCCTGAAGCGAGTGTTGGTACGCGTACTGCGTGACTGACGAATCTCTATCGCAGGCCCGGGCAGACAATTCATCCGAGCCTGGACTCTCTATCAGTTACCGATCATCGGCAGGTTCAGACCCTGCTCTTTGGCGCAGTCGATCGCGATCTGGTAACCGGCGTCGGCGTGACGCATGACGCCAGTCGCAGGATCGTTATGCAGAACGCGCGCGATGCGCTCGGCGGCTTCGTCCGAACCGTCACAGACGATGACCATGCCCGAGTGCTGAGAAAAGCCCATGCCGACGCCGCCACCGTGGTGCAGCGAGACCCAGGTCGCGCCGCTGGCGGTGTTGAGCAGGGCGTTGAGCAGTGGCCAGTCGGACACAGCGTCGGAGCCGTCCTGCATCGATTCGGTTTCGCGGTTCGGGCTTGCGACCGAGCCGGAGTCCAGGTGGTCACGACCGATCACGACCGGTGCCGACAGCTCACCGCGACGGACCATTTCGTTGAACGCCAGACCCAGCTTGGCGCGCTGACCCAGACCGACCCAGCAGATACGTGCCGGCAGGCCCTGGAAATTGATGCGCTCGCGCGCCATGTCCAGCCAGTTGTGCAGGTGCGCGTCGTCCGGGATCAGCTCCTTGACCTTGGCGTCTGTCTTGTAGATGTCTTCCGGGTTGCCCGACAGCGCAGCCCAGCGGAACGGGCCGATGCCACGGCAGAACAGCGGACGGATGTAGGCCGGTACGAAGCCTGGGAAATCGAACGCGTTGCTCACGCCTTCTTCCTTGGCCATCTGACGGATGTTGTTGCCGTAGTCGAAGGTAGGAATGCCTTGTTTCTGGAACGCCAGCATCGCTTCGACGTGCTCGGCCATCGACTGCTTGGCGGCCTTTACCACGGCGGCGGGCTCGGTGAGAGCGCGGTCACGGTACTGCTCCCAGGTCCAGCCTTTTGGCAGGTAACCATTGAGCGGGTCGTGGGCGCTGGTCTGGTCAGTGACCATGTCAGGGCGCACGCCGCGCTTGACCAGTTCCGGGAGGATTTCAGCGGCGTTGCCCAGCAGTGCAATGGAGATCGCTCTGCCTTCGGCGGTGTACTTGGCGATGCGCGCCAGAGCATCGTCCAGATCGGTGGCTTGTTCGTCGACGTAACGGCTTTTCAGGCGGAAATCGATACGGCTCTGCTGGCATTCGATGTTCAGCGAGCAAGCGCCGGCCAAGGTCGCAGCCAGAGGTTGCGCGCCGCCCATGCCGCCCAGGCCTGCAGTCAGAACCCAACGGCCTGTGAGGTTGCCGTCGTAGTGTTGGCGACCGGCCTCGACGAAGGTTTCGTAGGTACCTTGAACGATGCCCTGACTGCCGATGTAGATCCAGCTGCCAGCGGTCATCTGGCCATACATCGCCAGGCCCTTGGCATCGAGTTCGTTGAAGTGTTCCCAACTGGCCCAGTGTGGCACCAGGTTGGAGTTGGCGATCAGCACACGCGGGGCATTGCTGTGGGTCTTGAATACGCCGACCGGCTTGCCGGATTGCACCAGCAGGGTCTCGTCGTCATTCAGGTTGGTCAGGCTTTCGACGATCTTGTCGTAGCATTCCCAGTTGCGTGCCGCGCGACCGATACCGCCGTAGACCACCAGCTCGTTCGGGTTCTCGGCGACTTCCGGGTCGAGGTTGTTCATCAACATCCGCAGCGGCGCTTCGGTCAGCCAGCTCTTGGCGGTCAGTTGAGTGCCACGGGCCGCGCGGATTTCCACGTCGCGGCGTTTGGTCCATTGCTGGGCTGGGGTTTTGTTGTCAGTAGTCACGTAACAATCCTCGATGATCAATCCGGCCCAGGCACTGGGCTAACGTGCCTGTGTCGAACAGGCGGAATATGGGTTTAGCAGGTCAGACGCCGCTGGCTGTGAATCCAGGCGGGGCACTGATGGTACGCTTGCATACTCATATTTACTTGTACATACAAGCATATGCAACCAAGGGGCCAACTCATCCAGTGGGCTGTTTGAAAAGCTGCCAAGCCGCGCCGAATAAGGTCTGAGCTACATTGACCGATGTATGAGGTGGTAAGGAGGAGCATTGCAGGAAACGGGACATTGTTACTTTTGGGTGCGTGCGCCCCGTGACAGGGCAATCGGTAACAGAAAGTTGAATTGTTTGACGGCTGAGTTCGGCATCTACTGCGCAACTACCGTTGCGCCTGTGGCAGTCCGGCTGGCCGGTGGCAGCGATTCTTCGAGCGCCATCGTCGGCCAGCAGGGCTGCTTCAGTGGCGGTCGATAAAAATTTTCCCGATGGTGTAACCAGGGCGAGCGATGGACCGAACTACTGATCACGCGGCGCACAACGCGGCTTTACGTAACCGGGAGATGCACCTGCAATCGCTGTTTCTGGCGGGGCAAGAAGGTAACGAGCGCGCATACCGGACATTCCTTGGCGAGCTGAGCGGGCATTTGCGTGGCTTTTTGCGGGCGCGTTTGCAACGCCAGCCCGGCGAGATCGAGGATCTGCTTCAGGAGGTGTTACTGGGGGTGCATAACGGACGCCACACGTATCACGCCGATCAGCCGCTCACCGCGTGGGTATTCGCCATTGCCCGCTATAAACTCGCCGACTTTTTCCGCGCCCGTTCGCGTGGCGATGTGTTCAACGATTCTCTGGACGATACTGCCGAGCTGTTCGCCGAGCCTGAGCTGGAGCCTGCCCAGGCCAGTCGGGACCTGAGCAAACTGTTGCACGAATTGCCTGATCGTCAGCGCTTGCCGATCATGCACGTCAAGCTCGAAGGCTTGTCGGTAACCGAAACAGCGAAGATGACGGGGCTTTCCGAGTCCGCCGTCAAGATTGGCGTGCATCGCGGCCTGAAGGCGCTGGCGGCGCGCATACGAGGTACACGATGAAAACCGATGACCTGATTTCCATGCTCGCAGGGGGCGTCGCGCCGGTAGATCGCGGGCTGTTGGCCAAGCGTTTCAGCCTGGCGGTCGTCGTCGCGGCGCTGGGTTCGCTGTTGATGATGCTGGTGCTTTTCGGAGCGCGTCCTGATTTGGCAACCATGGCCAGAACCCCGCTGTTCTGGGGCAAAGTCGCGTTGCCGTTGTGTCTGGCGATAGGTTCGCTGTGGATGGTTACGCGACTGGCCCGTCCGGGCATGAGCGCGGGCTCCGGCCGCTGGGTGGTGAGTGCCGGAGTGCTGATCGTCTGGCTCGCCGGTCTGTATGCCTTGTCGCAGGCCGAGCCGGATACACGGGTTGCGATGATCTTCGGCAAGACCTGGCGCACCTGTGCGTTCAACATCACGCTACTGGCGATTCCCGGTTTCATCTCTATCTTCTGGGCCCTGCGCGGCATGGCGCCGACCCGTCTGCGTCTGGCCGGTGCCTGCGGTGGGCTGCTCGCGGGCTCGTTGGCGACGATCGCCTACTGCCTGCATTGCCCCGAGATGGAGATCCCTTTCTGGGGCGTTTGGTATCTGCTGGGGTTGTTGCTGTCCACCGTGATCGGCGCGCTGATCGGGCCCCGGGTTTTGTGCTGGTAGCGACGCCGCTGGACTGCTCCAGGCTGATCCCTGGCATGATCAGATCACCTTCACAGCCCGCCCGATGAACTGAATCGGGCCGGTCGGTTTGTTGATCGGTGAGCCTGTGGACTTCTCGAGTGTCAGCTCGAACAGCTGATTGGGTTGCAGCGGTGGCAACTTGCCGAGGGGCACTCGGAAGACCTCTCCCGGTTTGACCAGCCCTAGCGAAACCGGCCCTTGCCAATCATCGGCCTTGGTCCAGAATTGCAGCGCCTTGTCTTCAGGCACCTCTGTTTCGCTCAGCGGGATCAGCTGGATTTCTCTTGCGTCGTTGGCCTGCATCACCCAGCCTGGCGCCTTGTCTTGCGGGGCCACGAGGACAACCAGATAAGTTGGCGTGGCCTCAGGCGAAACCTGGGTCAACAGTGAAGTCCCCAATATCATCGATGCCGCCAGACCCAGCCCGGCAAGCGTACGCCAGACATTGAGACTGTCCCACCATCGAACGGACTTCATGCGGCCTCTGCGTGCCGCAGCCCTTGGCGCTGTCGACAGCTCGTCCAGACTGCGTTCGATCCGGTTCCAGAGTCGTGAAGAGGGAAGTTGCGGTTCAGCCATTTCGGTCAAGGTGAACAGGCGTGCCTCCCACCCATCTACGGCCCGGCGCAGTGCAGGGTCATGATTCAGTCGCTCTTGAACCTCGGCGCGTTGCTCGGCCGAAAGCGTCCCCAATACATACTCACCCGCCAGAATCTGTACGTCATGATCGGGTGTTGTGTCTGATTTTTCGCTCATCCAATGCACTCCCGCAACGCAACGAGGCTGCGCTTGATCCAGGCCTTAACCGTGCCCAGCGGCGCACCCGTTTTTTGTGCGATTTGCTGATGAGAATAGCCGTCGACGTAGGCGTAAAAAACACAGTTGCGACGCACGGGGTCCAATTGTTCGAGACAAGAATCGATGCGGCCCGGATTGACCCTCCAATCGAATGCGTCGGTCACGTCCTGCCAGCCTTCGAGCGTGGCCTGGGCGTGGCTGTCTTCATCATTGTCGTCATCCATCGCCACTTCCCGGGCACTGTTGCGCACGCTGTTCAGCGCCAGATGGCGCGCAACAGTGAACATCCAGCCGCGTGCGGTGCCACGGCTGACGTCGAAGCTCGCGGCAGCGTTCCAGATCTTGATGAAAGCGTCGTGGACGATGTCTTCCGCCAGTGCCCGGTCAACAACGATGCGTTGCACCACGCCAAGCAGGCGTGGGCTTTCCTGTTCATAAAGCCGTTGCAGCGCCCGCCTTTCGCCACGGGCGCAGGCATGCAACGCTGCTTCGTAATCAAAGGGAGTCTGAGGTGCGGACAAATCGATCAGCCATGAAAAAGGGAATGCCGCCGCGGCCGGTAGCCGAGGCCTCCGCGCAGGAGCATAGTCCACTTCCCGCGCAGGACCTCCAAACCTTTGTTGTCAGTTGCTGGCCCAGAAGATGTAGTCGGCCTGGTACTTGACCACTTCTTTGGCGCCTTTGTTATCCGCCGAGCAGGCGCTTGACGGGGCAACGCCGCCTTTAAGGGCAACCCGCTGGATGTAAGCCACGCCGGTCATGGCCCCTTTGCCTTCGGCAGGATTGGCCTTGACCAGTTGGTACGGCAGATTTCCCGCACTGGAGGGCGCCACGGCCAGCTGTGTCCCGGTCACTTTCGATCCGTCTTTGGCTTCCCACGTGGCAGGAGGGCCGAAGTAAGTGCCCACTTGCTTGCCGCTGCGGTCATTGAGCACTGCCTTGGGGCCGACGAACGTCCACTCCATCTCTGTTGTGCTATTGGCTTTGGCTTTGCATTCGTAGGTGATTTCGCCTATGCCGGTGGTTTCCATGCTGACCTTGTGACCGGTAGGGACTTTGATACTGTCGGGCAGATCGGCTTGGGCGAAAACGGTTGAGGCACAGGTCAGGGCCAGAGTGCTGGCGGCCAGCGAAAAGTAGTGTTTAGCGTTCATCGCAGTTACTCCTGAAGGGTATTGCGTTCGGCAGCAAAGGGCTGCTGTCTGTACTACCCGGCAGGAGACGATCTGGATGCACTGGCCTGAAAATAATTTTTTTGGTCTCGGACCGCGAGACGAGTCAATGCCGACTCAACCGACTGCGCAGCAGCAGTACCCCGACAATCGCCGACAGAATGGAACCCATCAAGACGCCCACCTTAACCTCATCGATCAAATGCGGCGCGCCGGGAAAGGCAAGGTTGCCGATGAACAGGCTCATGGTGAAACCGATCCCGCAGAGCAGCGCGACGCCGTACATCTGCATCCAGTTGCTGCCTTCCGGCAGGTTCGCCAAGCCTGAGCGAATGGCAAGCGTTGCGGCGAGGAACACGCCGATCTGCTTGCCGAAGAACAACCCCAGCGCTACCCCCAGCGGTACGGGGTCGACGAGGTTGCCAAGGCTGATCCCGGACAGCGACACACCCGCGTTGGCAAAGCCGAACACCGGCACCACGGCGAAGGCGACCCAGTAGTGCATTTTTTCTTCGAGAAACAGCAGGGGCGAGCGGGCTTCTTCCTGACGCGTACCCAGCGGAATGCACAAGGCGAGTGCCACACCGGCCAGCGTTGCATGCACGCCTGACTGAAGAACGAAGAACCACAGCAGCAGGCCGAGCAGCAGGTATGGCAACAGACGCTGCACACCCATGCGATTCATGATCACCAGAACGGCAAGGGTGGCGAAGGATGCGCCCAACATCGGCAAGTTGAGGCCAGTGCTGTAGAACAGCGCGATGATGGTGACCGCGCCGAGGTCGTCAAGAATCGCCAGTGCAGCCAGAAAGACTTTCAGCGACGTCGGAACCCGTTTGCCGAGCAACGACAGCACGCCCAGGGCAAAGGCGATGTCGGTGGCCGCCGGAATCGCCCAGCCGCTCAGGGTTTCGGGGTTGCCCATATTTATGCCGACGTAGATCAGCGCGGGCACCAGCATGCCGCCAGCAGCAGCAAAACCGGGCAGGGCGCGCTGGCCCCAACTGGCGAGCCCGCCCGCCAGTACTTCACGTTTGATTTCCAGCCCGACCATTAGAAAGAAGATCGCCATCAGGCCGTCGTTGATCCACAACTCGACCGATAAGCCGCCCCAGACGCTGTGCAACGCGGCGAAGTAGAGCGAGGCCATCGGGGAGTTGGCGACGATGATCGCAGCCAGCGCGGCGCCCATCAGCACGAGGCCGCCAGCGGATTCCGACGCGAGGAAGCTGGCAAAAATGGCGAGTGCTCGTGGGCTTTCTTTTTGAGTGTTGAGCTTCGTCATCGGCGTCCCTGTGTACGTGCAAAAAGAACGCAAATTAACACAGGTGGGCGGCGCTTAGATCGCCGTCAGCTCGATCACGCAGCAGCGGCTGGCACGCGGGGCATACAGCACAACTTCCAGCAACGACCCTTCGGCGTTGTCCAGTTGCAGGCAATCGTGGCGCTCCAGCAGTTGTGGCGGATGCTCGGCGACGTTGGCAGCCATCTGCTGCGCTGCACTGAATACCAGAAATGCATGGGCGGAGCTGAAGAAACGCTGGGGTTGCAGCACGTCGATCCATTGCAGGCGCGCGCGATAGCGGGCAGGCGCGTAGATGAGGTTGAAGTCGCGGATCGGACCGTCCAGCAAGGTGCAGGACACCTGACTGTCCCCACTGAACGCGAACGGATCGGAAGGCAGCAACGGCTCGCTGTCCTTGCCGTCGATATTTAACGTCATGCCTGCGCCTTGCAGCACGGTGATGATCCGCAGATAACCGGCGAACACCGAAAAGCCGCCCGACTCACCAATGTCGGCGATCGACAGACGCCAGGCGAAACCGTCCAGACCTTCGCCCGCGTCGCGAGTGATTTCCTCGGTGCTGCCGCCACCGTTTTTCCAGGGCATGCGGGGGTAATCGGCGGCGCGCAGAACAGTCAGTCGGGTCATTTGCTGAAGCGTCCTTCCAGGCGGTGGCGAGAGCCGGGGTGAATCAGGCGGGCGGCGGTCACAGGCTGGCGACCGGACCAGGTGCGACGACGTACCAACAGGCACGGCTCGCCTTTTTCGATTTGCAGAAGCTTGCACTCGTCAGGCTCGGCCAGAATCGCCTCGACCACGTGCTCGCCTTCGGTCAAAGGGGCGACTTGGTTGAGGTAGGCGTAAGGCGTTTGCTTGGTGAAGTCCTGCTGCAAATAGTCGGGGGCGACCAGCGCGTTGACGAAGCGGTCTTCGATTTGCACGGGAATGTCGTTTTCGAAGTGCACGATCAACGAATGAAACACCCGCTGGCCTTCACGCATGTCCAGCGCCAGCGCGCGCTCGGAGCCGGCAGCCTCTTCGCAGAGGATGATCACCTGACAGGTATGGGTGTGGCCGCGGGAAGCGATTTCATCGGCGATGTTGTGCACTTCGAAGAGTGCGGACTGGGTCTTGGGCTCGGCGACAAACGTGCCCACGCCTTGCATGCGCACGAGCATGCCTTCAGCGGTCATCTCGCGCAGAGCGCGGTTGATGGTCATCCGGCTGAAACCCAGTTGGGTCACCAGCTCGCTCTCGGACGGCACGCGATGATGCGGCGGCCAGGTTCCGTTCTGGATCTGCTGGGTGATCATTTGCTTCACCCGGGCATAGAGAGGCGCCGGACTGTCACCCATCTGGGCGGCCAGCGGAGAGTTGGCAGGCGGAGTCGGCACAGAAAAGTCCTTGTTATGGCGTAAAAGTCGGAGGCAAATGGCGTGTTATGGCGCTCAAACTAACCATTTACTCGGTCAACGACAAGCTTGCCGCAGTTTACCGGGCAGGCAAACGTCTGTATATGTATAGACAATTTCACGCGAGGGGTGCGAAGCAATGTCCGTTTTCTTTGCCGAACGAGTGTTATTGCCTGCTGGCTGGGCCAATAACGTGCGTTTCGAGGTCAGCGCCGATGGCTTTCTGACCAAGGTCCAGGCCGATTCAGAGCGTCAGGGCGCCGAGCTGATCAACGGTCCTGTGTTGCCGGGCATGCCGAATCTGCACTCCCACGCGTTTCAGCGCGCAATGGCAGGGCTGGCGGAAGTGGCGGGCAATCCCAACGACAGCTTCTGGACCTGGCGCGATCTTATGTATCGCCTCGTCGGACAGATCAGTCCTCAGCAATTGGGCGTCATCGCCCGTCAGCTCTACATCGAGATGCTCAAGGGTGGCTTCACCTCCGTTGCCGAGTTTCATTACGTCCATCAAGACACCGATGGCAAGCCCTACGCGGACCCGGCTGAGCTTGCGCTGCAGGTGAGTCAGGCGGCGAGTTCGGTTGGCATCGGCATGACCCTGCTGCCGGTGCTTTATACCCATTCCGGTTTTGGCGGGCTGGCGCCGAACGAAGGGCAGCGCCGCTTCATCAACAGCACCCACAGCTATCTGGACCTGCAATCGCGCCTTAAGCCGATCATCGAGTCGCAACCGGCGCAGGCCCTGGGGTTGTGTTTCCACTCGCTGCGCGCCGTGACACCACAGCAGATCAGCGAGGTGATGGCGGCCAGCGACAAACAGTGCCCGGTTCACATCCACATTGCCGAACAGCAAAAAGAAGTCGACGACTGCCTCACTTGGAGCGGCCGCCGTCCGCTGCAATGGCTGTATGAAAACGTCGATGTCGATGAGCGTTGGTGTCTGGTGCACGCGACCCATGCCGAGGCCGACGAAGTGGCATCGATGGCGAAAAGTCGTGCGGTGGCGGGGTTGTGTCTGACCACTGAAGCGAACCTTGGTGACGGGATTTTCCCGGCAGTGGATTACATCGCTCAAGGCGGTCGCTGGGGGATTGGTTCGGACAGCCATGTCTCGCTCAGCGTCGTCGAAGAGTTGCGTTGGCTGGAATATGGTCAACGTCTGCGCGACCAGCGCCGCAATCGTCTGTATCGCCTGGATCAACCGATGGTCGGCCGTACCTTGTATGACGCTGCGCTGGTCGGTGGCGCGCAGGCAATGGGGCAGCCGATTGGTGCGCTGGAGGTCGGCAAACGCGCGGACTGGCTGGTGCTCGACGGTAACGATCCGTACCTGGCGACGGCGTCGGGCGATGCAATTCTCAATCGTTGGTTATTTGCCGGGGGCGACCGTCAGATTCGTGAGGTGATGGTCGGCGGTCGCTGGGTGATTCGCGACGGTCGGCATGCTGATGAAGAAGAAAGCAGCCGGGCTTTCGCACAGGTGTTGAGGGAGTTGTTGGGGTAAGTCCGGTTAACGCCGCTCTCGCTGTGAAACGCCATCCCTTGCAGCAGTCCGGCTTGTCGGCGGTAGCGTTTTAATGATGCCACCGCGGCAAGCCGGGCTGCTTCAGGGATGGAGCGCGACAGGTCAGTCTGCTAGCTTGGCGATCTTCGAATCCTCCACCCGCCAGATCAGCCGGGTGGTGTCATAACCCTGCTGTTGGGCTTTCATCAGCAACTCATTGCGAGTCGTCTCGTCGACATGGGCTGTGCGCGACAGGAGCCACAAGTACCTGCGATTCGGGTTGCCGACGATCGCCAGCTTGTAATCGTCGCTGACGTCGAGCACCCAATAATTACCCTTGGCGACCCCGGGCAGCAGACGCGAGAACCAGTTGTCGAACACTACCCAGAGCTTGTCAGTCTTGCCTTCGACCTGCGGCGACGCGGTGCCTGTCGCCTCTTCCCATTTGCCATCCATGGTCCGGCAGCGGTTGGTGACTGCGATGTTGCCGTCATCCTTGAGCTTGTAGTGGGCTTCGGACTGCGCGCAATTGCGCTGGAAGAACATCGGCAACCGCGCCAGCTCGTACCAGGTGCCCTGATAGCGCTTCAGGTCCACATGATCTTCGGTTCTGGGTGCCATGGATTCCCCTTGCGGGGACTGTGCACAGGCAGTCAGCCACAGGGTCGCTAACAGCACGGCAGCAAAACGCATCACCTGGCTGATCCTCATTTGAGCCCCTGACCCGAATACAGCACGACCTTGTCGGCGGCGTATTGAACGCTGATGAAAGTCTTCTGATCGCCCCAGGTGCAGCTCGACATCCCCAGCGCGCCCGAACACTCAGTCGGGCTGCCAAGCAACTGTTCGATCTGTGCCTTGGACATCCCCGCCGAAATTTTCGAATAGTTTTCCTGATTGATCTTGCTGCACGCCGCCAGCAGCACGCAGAACGACAGCAACGCGAGAGAACGCAAAGACATGGGTGAAGCTCCTGAACCGAGAGGGGGCGACGTCGCAGCGCCTGCGCTCGTGCGCAAATGCTGGCGTGATGCCGAGAGCTTAGAAGAGAAAAAGGTGGGTCTGGTTCCGTTGAGGCAGTAACTATGCCCATGAGAGGGTCATTCCCGATTCATATGCGAATCTGGAATTGGCTGGGTTGACCAAATTAAGACTAAAATCGGTCCTTCTTCTGTTGGGAGCAGCCGCCATGAGGTTTTCGTCGCAAATCAAACCCATCAGCTACCTGAAAAGTCATACCGCCGAAATCGTGAAGACCCTTTCAGATAGCAGGGAGCCTATGTTGATTACCCAAAACGGCGAGGCGAAACTCGTCGTGATGGATGTGAAAACGTATGAGGAACAGATGGAAACGTTCGCGCTGTTGAAGATACTGGCGTTGGGTCGCAGGGAGATCGAACGTGGTGAGTTCGAGAGCGTTGAGGACGTATTTGAAGAGCTGGACGGGACAGCCGAGCGATGAGCTTCAAAGTCGTGATTCTGAATTCAGCAAAACTGGATTTGAAAGAACTCCGTGACTACGTAATCGCCAGGTTTTCTCGTTCGGTCTGGTTGGAAACATCTGAGGGTCTGAAGAAAAGCATGCTGATGCTGGCAGCCTCTCCGCAGGCCGGGTCTGTTCCTGGTGAGATCGAAATGCTTGACCTCAACGAGTATCGACAGGTGGTGTCCGGCATGAACCGCATCATTTACGAGGTTCGACAGGATGCGGTATTTATTCACGCGGTCGTCGATGTGCGCCGGGATATGGTTTCGCTGCTGACAAAGCGTCTTCTGCGCGTTCACCGATAGCCTCAAAACCGCGAGCCACGCTCCTTCAGAAACTCCACTTCCTCAGTCGTAGACTCACGCCCCACCACCTCATTGCGATGCGGGTACCTGCCGAAACGTTCGATCACCGCCCGATGCTTCTTCGCGTAGTCGAGGGTCCGGGTGAAGTAAGCACGTTCGGTGGAGGGCAGCAAAGCCAGCAAATCGGTGAAGCGGCGAACGGCGTCGTCTTGAGCGGCGAGGTTTTCGGTGTGTTCGAGCACCAGATAAATGAAGGTACGTTGCAGCGGGGTCAGCGCCAAGTCGCGTTCAAGCTTGAGGCCGTGTTTGACCAGCTCCTGAGCGCGTTTGTCGCCAGCGTAAGACTTGGGTGTATCGCGGAAAATCATGCGTGGCAGTTGATCGAGTAGCAGCACCAACGCCAGCCAGCCTTGCGGGGTTTCGGTCCATTCGGACAGTTCGCCCTTGAGCGCCTGTTCGACCAGACCACCGAAGCGGTTTAGCGCATCGGTGTCCTGGGATTTCTTCTTGCCAAACCAGAGCTTGTTTTTCTCCTTGGCAACCTCGTCCGGCGATTCGGCAGAACCGAACCACCAATCCAGCAGAGGCCGCCAAGGCGCGCTCATGATCCTTACTCTTTGTGGTACGAAGTCGCGCGTTCCACTTCTTCTTTCGAGCCCAGGAACACCGCCACACGCTGGTGCAGGCCTTCAGGCTGAATGTCGAGGATGCGCTGATGGCCGTCGGTGGACGCGCCGCCAGCCTGTTCGACCAGGAATGACATCGGGTTGGCTTCGTACATCAGACGCAGTTTGCCTGGCTTGGACGGCTCGCGAGAGTCGCGTGGGTACATGAACAGGCCGCCACGGGTCAGGATGCGGTGTACGTCGGCCACCATCGCCGCGACCCAGCGCATGTTGTAGTTCTTCTTCAGCGGGCCTTCTTCACCGGCCAGCAGTTCTTCGACGTAGCGCTTGACCGGCGCTTCCCAGTGACGCTGGTTGGACATGTTGACCGCGAACTCCTGAGTGGACTCAGGGATGCGGATGTCTTCGTGGCTGAGTACGAAACTGCCCATTTCACGGTCCAGGGTGAAGCCTTTGACGCCGTCGCCCAGCGTCAGGACCAGCATGGTCTGTGGGCCGTAGATCGCATAACCGGCGGCGACCTGCTGGGTGCCTGGCTGCAGGAAGGCTTTTTCGTTCAGCGCTTCGTTCTGGCTCAGGTACTCGTTAGGGCAACGCAGAACCGAGAAGATGGTGCCGACCGGGGCGTTGATGTCGATGTTGGACGAGCCGTCCAGTGGGTCGAATACCAGCAGGTACGCGCCCTTCGGGTATTTGCCCGGGATCTGGTAGGCGTTGTCCATTTCTTCCGACGCCATGCCGGCCAGGTGACCGCCCCATTCGTTGGCCTCAAGCAGGATCTCGTTGGACATCACGTCCAGTTTCTTCTGCACTTCACCTTGCACGTTTTCAGTACCCATGCTGCCCAGCACGCCACCCAGGGCGCCTTTGGATACTGCGTGGCTGATTTCCTTGCACGCACGCGCCACCACTTCGATAAGGAAGCGCAGATCGGCAGGAGTGTTATTGCTGCGGGTCTGCTCAATCAGATAGCGACTCAGGGTAACGCGGGACATGGAGAGCTCCGAAGAAGGGGGGATAAAAAACGCGCACAGTTTAACGCGTGTAAGGACTTATTACTGCCTGTCAGACCGACTTGGTAGTGATTGAGTTCACGGGCTACATGAGCGTAGACGTTGATCAGTGACAAGTTGGTGTACATCCTCCGGGTTTTTTCACCTGCGGGATCGGTTCAGCGCAGGCGACAGTGCCGCCTGTTTATTTATGGCGGGATGCGCGTAGCGTGCCAATCGCCATCCAGCCGAGAAATAACACCCCTAGAACCAGAACGCTCCACAGACCGATGCGCTTCCAGTCCAGACTGGCTGCTACAGGAGCTGCAGCCGCCGGAACCTCCACAGGCGTTACCGTCAGTTTCGCGCTGCCTAGAGACGCCAGCTTTTCCTGAGTCACGCCAGGCACCAGCGTCGACAGCGGCAGGTTGGCGCCTTTGATGGTCGCATTGCCAATGGCGACGCTGTACGGCGGGGCGCCGCGCCCGAGAAACACCACTTGTGTGGCGCGCACCGCGAAGCTCAGCTTTGGCGCATCGTTGCCCAGGCCGCCGCCGCGATCATCGACTTCCAGCTTGAGTTGCTGCACCACATTGCCGGGTAACTCCATTTCGTCCTGCACCACATCCTGCCCGTTCTGGGTCAGGCGATACAGCAAGCCGCTGTCGATGAGCTGCCACGGTGCATTGCTGTCGCGACGGCCATATAAAGTGGCGGGCGCCAGGCTGTTGGGTTGGGTGATCGCGACTTTCATTCGTTCGAGCGGCAGGGCGACCGGCAGTTGCCAGACATAAACGCCCGGCTTCTCGACGCTGCCATTGATGGTCGGCGACCAGCTCAGCGGCAGCGCGCCGGGTCGAGTGTTGACGACTTGCGCGGACGCCAGCGTCGGCGCCGTTTGTGGCGTGGTCCAGAGGAGTCGCAGATAGCGGGCACTGCGCCCCGGCAGCGTGACGACGCGCTGCTCGACAAGCTCATCGGCAAACGACAACCGCGCCACCTGGCCTTCGCCCCAACGCTTCCAATGCTGCAGATCGTCGCTGGCTTCGATGCTGAAACGCTGGAAGCCTTCGCGTTCGGTGCTCCAGTCGAGAATCAACTGGTCCAGCGGTGCGTTGATCGCGCTGGTGTCCAGCAGCCAGCCACGGAGAATTTCTTCGCCCGCCTCGATCTCGCCTTGAGGCAACACTTCGACCAGCGTGCCGTTGGTCGAGCGTTCGACACGGATTTTCGGTTCGGCGTCCCTGGCATCGTCGCTGTTGTAGAGCGGGAACCACTTCACCGCGACAGGGGTTTGATCTTCCGCCCGCTGAGGTTCGCCGAGAGTGATTGCGTAGGGCTGCGCCTGCCCGTCCGCATTGAATACGCGCACGTCGTTGAGGTTGCTCTGGCGCGCACTCAACTGCAGCGCCAGCGGCAATTCGAGGCGATACCACGGGCCTTCGCCGCTGACCGTCAGCGGGGTGTGACTGGCAAAGTCATCTGGCAGATCTTCAGCCTGAACCAACAACGCTGCGCACAGCATGACGCCGAACACAGCGGCCTTGACGATGGACGGACGACTCACCAACTGACTCCTGCACTTCATTGCGGTGCCGAATCCTCGGTCGCAGAGTCGGCTGATTGCTGACTACGTGTAGGATTTTTCGGCGGTAATGGTGCGAAATATCCCACTACGAGCAGCAGAATGCCAACGCCAATAAAGGAAACGATCCGCTCCAGCCCACCGCGATTGCTCAGTTCGACAAAGAACAGCTTGGCGACCACGATGCCGATCAGTACCGCGCCGACGATCCACAGATCACGCCGCGCGCGCAGATGACCGCCGATCATCAAAGCCAGTGCCATCAAGGTCCAGACAATGGAAAGCCCTGCCTGTACGCGCATGGATTCGAACAGCGCATCCGTGTGCCACGCCACGCCTGCCCAATGGTGAGCGGTGCGCATCACCATCGCCGTCACCAGTGCGAACAGAGAGGCGCCCGCGATGACCAGCGCGACCTTGCTTGAGTGTTCGGCTTTTATTCCCGACTGCGGCAGTTGCCTGTTCGTCCAGCTGACAATACCCGCCAGGGTAATCAGCAAGCCCAACTCCAACGGGTTGATCAGCGGTATATAAGGCAGCGGATCGGCGGCTCCTTCGCTGAACCAGTTGGCCAGCCAGAACCACGCCAGCATCAGCACTGCCAGCGGCGCTGCGGCCCACAGACGATATTCGCGGGGATACGCACTGATCGGCCATGGCCAGTGGCGCGACGAGCTCATCGCCAGCAAATACAGGCTTGGCAGCAGTGCCCAGCCGAGCCAGCGCCAGGCGTTGTATGACTCGGACAGCACCAGCAGTCCATAACGCAACTCCAGCGACATCACACCGATGATCAGCCAACAGCCGAGCACATGGGCGCCACTGCGCAAGCCAGGAAGAAGCTGCGCGTCGAGCCGTCGCAGCGACAGGACGTGAACAGTGAACACGGCCAGCCAACCCAGCCAGCCCCAATCTGCAGCAGGGTTGTAATAGGGATTGAACAGCATAAGGCCGAGCAACAGGGCGCTGACGGGTGTGAGTAGCACACACAGTTGCGCCAGCCCCGACCATTTCAAGCGCAGAGAGGCAATGGTCCAGAGTCCAACGCTGATGGCGCCAAGGAGCAACAGCGTCGGCACCTCTCGAGCACCCGGTACGTAATGCGTGCTGACGCAGAGTGCAATCGACCACCACAACGCACCCCAGACCAGCAACGAAGGTTGCAACACCCGTACGCTCAGCGCCAGACGCAAGGTGCCGATGCGCTCCACGGTGTAGGCGCTGATCAGGCCGGCGAGAGAGATGATCAGTGGCGTCCAGAAATCGCCTTGGTCGAACGATGGCGAATACCAGCGGCCGATGATGCCGAGAAACGCGAAGCCTGCGCCGAGTTGCAGGAGTACGCCGAAGAAACGCGCCAGCAAGCGGTTCTGTCGCATGCCGAGCCAGAACACCGCCGACCCTTCGACAGCCCAGGCGACGGTCGTCCACTGCGCGCTCAGCCCCAGCGGAATCGCCAGCGTGGCGAACATCACGCCCAGTGACAGGCAGGTTTCTACCAAGAGCAATGCCCGGCCTGGTGCACGCCCGGCGAGCATTCGAGCGATGCCCATATAAAGGAGGCCCATCACCAATGCGCTAAGGGCGGCGCCGAACTCGATGTGTTGGACGATGGCGTATTGCAGGCCGAACCCTGCGATGGGCGTGCCGAACAGCAGGCTGCCATCGACGTAGTGACTCTGTCTGGCCGACCAGCGCAGCACCGCTTCGCGGCTATCGTTTTCAGGGCCTGCGGCGTGCTGCTGCAACTTGCGACGGGCGAACAGCAGCCCGATGGCCAGATACATCAGGAAGAACAGAACCAGGAAAGGCTCGGTGCTCCAGAACAGATCCGGAGTATAGGATTTCAGTCCCCAGGCGCAGCCGATGCCGAAGGTGCCGACGAAGCCGATCAGGTTCAGCGGGCGCCATGCCTTGAACCAGGCGATGGCAAAGATGCCCGCGTTGAGCAGCGCGAAATAGCTGAACAGTGCAATGTGGCTGCCTTCGCCGCTGGAGGTCAGCAAAGGTGCCGCGAACCCACCAAGCGCCGCCACGCAGGCCAAGGCCAGCGAGTTCTGGGTGAGCGCCAGGATCGCTGAAAAAACGGTAACCGCCACCAGCAGGCTGAAGGCCATTCCAGGCGCCAGCAGTGTGTGCACCTTCATCGCGGCGAACACGGTCAGGTACAACACCGCGACGCCGGTGCCTTGCAGCATGAGTGCAAAGGATTCGTTGCGTTGTCGCAGCCACCAGCCCAGTCCCAGCAACAGTAACGCGGCAAACGCAACCCCGGCGTAACGCGCTTCTATCGGAACGACCATGCCTTCGGTGGCGTAACGCAGCAGGAAGGCCAGGCCCAGGAACAGAAGCACGACACCTATTCGCAGTACCGTGTTGCCGCCCAGAAGCCATTCTTTGGCGCGTAAAAGAGCGCTGTCCAAGGCATTGGGGCCCGAAGGCGTGGCAACGGGGCGTGCGGGTTGTGGGGCGTCTGGCGGACGACGCCATTCGGCGTCTGTCGCGGTTTCGCTGGCAGCAGGCTCCAGATCCGGAAGATCGAAAAGCAGTTCCGGACCGGTATCGTCGACAGGCTGGATGTTCAGAGGGGCGGGGGCGGGCGCATCCGGCATTTGCGCGGCGGCGGAATCCAGGTGGCTCAGACGTTCCTGAATCGCTTGCAAAGCCTGTTGGGTTTTCGCCAGTTCGGCTTGCTGTACAGCGGCCTCGCGACTGATGGAAGACAGACGGAAACTCAGGCCCAACGCAAGCCCGATCACCGCGCCCACGGCACCACCGATCAGCGACTCATCGAGCACCGCGCCGATAAACAGGCCAGCCAGCAAAAGAATCCATTGCACGCGTCGACATCCCTTCTCGGCCGGTGATCGGCGATGGCAACGAGTATATCGGGCGGGAGAGGACAGGAAACAAATTGTGTCGGGGACTGAAGACTCGGTCACCGAAGAAGAGGGAATGGCACGCTCCCCATGTAGCAGTCCGGCTTGCCGGCGGTGACGATTTGCATAATGTCACCGCTGGCAAGCCGGACTGATACAAGGATGTTGGCAGGCAGCGCAATCGCGCTTATCCGCCTTTTTATGCGCTACCTCAATCCAGCGCCTTCCAGATCTCGTTGGCGTACTCGCGAATGGTCCGGTCCGAGGAGAACCAGCCCATGCGCGCGGTGTTGAGCACTGCCGAGCGCCACCATTCCTTGGTGTCGTGCCAGCGCGCTTCGACCCGGGCCTGTGCCGCCCAGTAGGACTCGAAGTCAGCGCATACGAAGAAGCGGTCGTAGTTGATCAATTGATCGATCAGCCCGGCATAGCGATATGGATCATCCGGCGAGAATACCCCACCACGGATCGCCTGTAGCACATCGTTCAAGCGTGACGACGCCGTAATGTCGTTGTGCGCATTGAACTCTCCCGTATGTTTGCGCGCTTCGACTTCCTGCGCGGTCATGCCAAAGATGAACATGTGTTCAAGCCCGACCTGCTCGCTCATTTCCACGTTGGCGCCGTCCAGCGTGCCGATGGTCAACGCACCGTTGAGCCCGAACTTCATGTTACTGGTGCCCGAGGCTTCCAGACCCGCCGTGGAAATCTGCTCCGACAAGTCAGCGGCAGGGATGATGCTTTCCGCCAGGCTCACGTTGTAGTTGGGGATGAACACCACTTTCAGGCGACCGCGCAGGGTAGGGTCGTTATTGACCGTCCGCGCGATGTCGTTCGCCAGTTTAATGATCAGCTTGGCCGAGTGATAACTGGCCGCCGCCTTGCCCGCGAAGATCTTCACGCGCGGCACCCAGTTGGTGCTCGGGTCGGCCCGCATGGCCTGATAGAGCGCCACGGTGTGGAACAGATTGAGCAACTGGCGTTTGTACTCGTGAATCCGTTTGACCTGCACATCGAACATCGCTTCAGGGTTGAGGGTAATACCCATGCGCTCCTGAATGATCGATGCCAGCGCCTGTTTGCTGTGCAGGCGTTGCGCTGCGAATTCCTTCTGGAAGGCCGGTTTGTCAGCCAGAGGTTCCAGTTTGAGCAGCGCGGTTTCGTGATTGTCGAGCACCTGCTCGCCCAGTTCCTGGACCAACATTGCGGTGAGCTGCGGGTTGGACTGGAACAGCCAGCGGCGGAAGGTGATGCCGTTGGTCTTGTTGTTGATCCGGTCAGGGTAAAGCTTGTGCAATTGCGCGAACACGGTCTTGCGCATCAGTTGGGTGTGCAGTGCCGACACGCCGTTGATACTGTGCGAGCCGATGAACGCCAGGTTACCCATGCGCACACGGCGGCCATTGTCTTCCTCGATCAGCGACACCGCGCGCAGCAGGCCGAACAAATCCGGGTCGTCCTTGTGCTCGAGGCGTACGTTGTCGATGTGCTGGGCGTTGATCATGTAGATGATTTGCATATGGCGCGGCAACATCCGCTCCATCAGACCCACCGACCAGGTTTCCAGTGCTTCTGGCAACAATGTGTGGTTGGTGTAAGCGAGGGTGCCGACCGTGATGCGCCAGGCTTCGTCCCACTCCACGTCGTGCAGGTCGATAAGGATGCGCATCAGCTCCGCCACCGCGATGGACGGGTGCGTGTCGTTCATCTGGATTGCCGCGTGTTCCGGCAGGCTGTTGATGGTGTAGCCCATGTTCTTGTGGCGACGCAGCAAGTCCTGCAGCGATGCTGACACGAAGAAGTATTCCTGGCGCAGGCGCAGTTCCTGGCCGGCTTCGGTGCTGTCGTTCGGATACAGAACGCGGGAAATACTTTCTGCCCGCACGACCTCCGCCACGGCGCCGACGTGGTCACCGGCGTTGAAGCGTTCCAGGTGCAGGTCCTCCACGGCGCGTGCGCGCCACAGTCGTAAGGTATTCACGGCCTTGCCGCGCCAGCCGACGACGGGCGTGTCATAGGCAATAGCCCGCACGGTTTCCCCAGCGTGCCAGACCTGCCGGGTTTCGCCCGACGCGTCCAGCACCGGTGCACCTGTGACGTCGAGCACTGGCTGCACGCTACCGCCAAAGCCGATCTGGTAGATCACTTCCGGTCGTTCGAACTCCCATGGGTTACCGAAGTCCAGCCAGTTCTCGGTCTGCTCCTGCTGCCAGCCGTCGACAATGGCCTGACGGAACAGCCCGTGCTCGTAGCGAATGCCATAGCCATGGCCGGCGATGCCCAAGGTCGACATGCTTTCCATGAAGCAGGCAGCCAGACGGCCCAGACCGCCGTTGCCCAGCGCGGCATCGGGCTCCAGCGTGCGGATTTTTTCCAGGTCGACGTTCAGTCCCTTGAGCGCTTCGCGAGCGACTTCCATGATCCCCAGGTTGCTCAGGCTGTCGAACATCAAACGCCCGATCAGGAACTCCAGGGACAGGTAATAGACGCGCTTTCTTTCCTGCCTGTAGATGTAGCGCGTGTGATTCATCCAGCGCTCGGCCATCTTGTCGCGGGTCGCCAAGGCAATGGCCATGAACCAGTCATGGTCGAACGCATGGTCGGCGTCTTTGCCGACGGCATACTCGAGTTTGGTGAGCACAGCTTCACGAAAGGCTGCCACTTCAGCGTCACGAACGTTGGGTTCCGGAGACATCGGGTACGACCTCAAGTTGGTTGGACGATTGAAAGGGGTTGTTTGACTGTAGGGCGTGTCGTTGGTTATTTCCTGCCAATCGGATGAAATTTCCGCTTGCACGACCCTCGGTTCGACTCAGGTAAAGCGCTCTGGTTCGCCTGCATCTGAACTTGAACCGCGTGGGTAAAAACGCTTGCATTGATCGTTCCAACCTTCGTGTCTGCCACAGACTCTCCGGCTCATGGAGATCTTTGGTTCACCGTTTTTCGTGTAGCAGTCCGGCTTGCCGGCGGTGGTGTCTTGGCAATCGCTGCCGCCGGCAAGCCGGACTGCTACAGATTGGTCTTGACTCCCAGACACCCAGAGAACACAGGTGACAGCCGCGCAGAAACAGGCAAGCATGATGATTCATCGATTCGGGTTTATGATGCCCAACGGCAGATAGATAGAAGCCCCTGAATTGGACTTATGGAGCACCTATGCAGACTTTGTACCCGCAGATCAAACCTTACGCCCGGCACGATCTGGCAGTGGAAGAGCCTCATGTGCTGTATGTCGATGAAAGCGGCTCGCCGGAAGGCTTGCCGGTGGTGTTCATCCACGGTGGGCCGGGTGCGGGATGCGACGCGCAGAGCCGTCGCTACTTCGATCCCAACCTGTACCGCATCATCACCTTCGACCAGCGCGGTTGCGGCCGTTCCACTCCCCACGCCAATCTCGAAAACAACACCACCTGGCATCTGGTCGAAGACCTTGAGCGAATTCGCAAGCATCTGGGCATCGACAAATGGGTGCTGTTCGGCGGTTCGTGGGGCTCGACCCTTGCGCTGGCCTACGCCCAGAGCCACCCGGATCGTGTGCATGCAATGATTCTGCGCGGCATCTTTCTATGCCGTCCGCAGGAAATCAAATGGTTCTACCAGGAAGGCGCGAGCCGTCTGTTCCCGGATTACTGGCAGGATTACCTGGCGCCGATCCCACTCGACGAGCGCGGCGACCTGTTGAACGCGTTCCATAAACGCCTGATCGGCAATGACCAGATCGCCCAGATGCACGCCGCCAAAGCCTGGTCGACCTGGGAAGGGCGCACCGCCACCCTGCGCCCGAACCCGCTGGTGGTCGACCGCTTCTCCGAGCCTCAGCGCGCGCTGTCCATCGCCCGCATCGAGTGCCACTACTTCACCAACAATGCATTTCTTGAAGAGAACCAGTTGATCCGCGACATGCCCAAGATCGCGCATTTGCCGGGGATTATCGTGCATGGCCGTTATGACGTGATCTGCCCGCTGGACAACGCCTGGGAGCTGCATCAGGCCTGGCCGAACAGCGAGCTGCAAGTGATCCGCGATGCCGGTCACGCCGCGTCCGAGCCTGGGATTACGGATGCGCTGGTGCGTGCCGCATCGCAAGTGGCTCGGCGTTTGCTGGATCTGCCGCCAGAAGAGGCGTGATAGCAATACGCTGAATATCACTGTGGGAGAGAGCGAAGTATTCAGTTATCTGAGGATCGCATAGCAGACTTCGGCGATCACAATGGGAAACAGGGTTAGTAAATGAAAGGTTTGCTGCAACGCGTGCGCGGTGCTCGCGTCGATGTCGCTGGTGAAACCGTCGGCGCGATTGATCAGGGTTTATTGGTGTTGGTAGGTGTGGAGCCGCAAGACACGCGAGCCAGTGCCGACAAAATGCTGCACAAGCTGCTTAACTACCGGGTGTTCAGCGACGCCGACGGCAAGATGAATCTTTCGCTGACTGATGTTGGCGGCGGCCTGTTGCTGGTTTCGCAGTTCACGCTGGCAGCCGATACGCGCAGCGGCATGCGGCCAAGCTTCTCGAAAGCGGCGCCGCCGGCACTCGGCGCTGAATTGTTTGACTATTTGCTGGGAAAGGCTAAAACCTCGCACGGGACGGTCGCTGCGGGCCAATTTGGTGCGGATATGCAGGTACATCTGGTAAATGATGGCCCTGTGACATTTTTACTGGAGACGTAAAGCCGGGATTTTGCTTGGCATACCCGAATTTATTAGGCAAAAAGCCATAAATACTTCGTTTCCCCTGATGCGTTGTAACGCGGGCTACTAGATAATCGCGCGCTACAAAGACAGGCGATTGCCCGTCAAATTAGTAAAAACGCAGACTGGTCCGAAATCGTTTGGGGAATCATTGGCCCCTTTCGGAGTCGGAACAATGCTCGCCAACCCGGCATTTGATAGCTGGCCGTTGGTTTCTTCATCTGTTTTCGGCGAGGGTTGCTCGTGATTGTTAGTCCATGTAATGCACCAAAGACCCCTGGCAAGCGCCTGCGCAGCGCCTTGTTGGCCGGGTCGGCTTTGTTTTGTCTTTTCGGCGCCGGTCAGCTCTGGGCGTTCGATCTTGACGACGTGGCGACAAGGGCCAAAGAACTGGCCGGACAGAAGTTTGTAGCGCCAAAGAGCAATCTTCCTGCGGAATTCCGCGATATGAAGTTTGCCGACTATCAGAAAATTCGCTTCCTGCAGGACAAGGCTGAATGGGCCAATGACAAAACCCCGTTCAAGATCTCGTTCTACCATCAGGGCATGCACTTCGACACGCCGGTGAAAATCAACGAAGTGACGGCAACGGCTGTCAATGAGATCAAGTACGACCCGAGTCGTTTCGATTTCGGCGATGTGAAGTTCGATCCCAAGTCGACCGAGAATCTGGGCTACGCCGGTTTCCGCGTGATGTACCCGATCAACAAGGATGACAAGCAAGACGAAATCATGACCATGCTGGGCGCGAGCTATTTCCGCGTGATCGGCAAAGGTCAGGTTTACGGCCTGTCGGCACGTGGCATGGCCATCGATACCGCGATGCCGTCGGGTGAAGAGTTTCCGCGTTTCACCGAATTCTGGATCGAGAAGCCAGGCACCGACGACAACCATCTGGTGATCTTCGCGCTGCTGGATTCCCCGCGTGCCACTGGCGCCTACAAGTTGACTCTGCGTCCGGGCACCAACACCCTGGTCGACGTTCAGTCGCGCATGTTCCTGCGTGAGAAAGTCGGCAAATTGGGCGTTGCACCGCTGACCAGCATGTACTTGTTCGGCGCCAACCAGCCGTCGAAGGTCCTCAACTACCGCCGCGAGCTGCACGATTCCAGCGGTCTGTCGATTCAGGCAGCCAATGGCGAGTGGATCTGGCGTCCGCTGAACAATCCTAAACATCTGGCCGTCAGCAGCTTCTCGGTCGAAAACCCGCGCGGTTTCGGCCTGCTGCAGCGTGGTCGCAACTTCAGCCACTACGAAGACCTGGATGACCGCTACGACAAGCGTCCAAGCGCCTGGATCGAGCCTAAGGGCGACTGGGGCAAGGGTACCGTCGATCTGGTAGAGATCCCGACTGCCGACGAAACCAACGACAACGTCGTTGCCTTCTGGAAGCCGGAAACCCAGCCGGAGCCGGGTCAGCCGATCGACTTCAACTACCGTCTGCACTGGACCATGGATGAAGATTCCATTCACTCGCCTGATCTGGGCTGGGTCAAGCAGACCCTGCGCTCCACTGGCGACGTGAAGCAGTCCAACCTGATCCGTCAGCCGGATGGCAGCGTTGCCTATCTGGTCGACTTCGTCGGTCCGACTCTCGCCAAGCTGGGTGAAGACCCGGCAATCCGTAGCCAGGTCACCACTGACGACAACACTGATCTGGTGGAAAACAACCTGCGCTACAACCCGGTGACCAAGGGCTGGCGCCTGACTTTGCGTCTGAAGGTCAAGGACACCAACAAGTCGGTGGAAATGCGCGCCTATCTGCTGCGTGAGACCCCGGTCGAACCTGGTAAGGAACCTGCGATCATCACTGCTGACAAATCAGACAAGAAGCCTGAGAAAAAAGCAGACGCCAAGGCCGCTGTAGTCGCGGCGGCGCCGAAGGATGACAAGGCCGAAATCGTTAAGACCGACGCTGTGAAAGCCGGTGATGCGAAAGACGCCAAAGTTGCCAAGGCCGACGCGAAAGCCGATGGCAAAGACGCTGCCAAAGGTGACAAGGCTGACGCCGCGAAACCTGCCGATGCTGCCAAGGTCGCAGAGGCGAAGTCCGACGAGGCCTCCCGGCCTGAAGCCGCTCTGGGCGACGCAGCGAAGGCCAACAAAGGAAGTAAAGAAACCACGCAGCCAGCGGTAGAGGCTGCATCCACCCAACAGGGCCCGGCCATGAATCAACAGGTTCTGACCGAGACCTGGAGCTACCAGTTGCCAGCCGATGAGTAATTCACAAGCCGTGCCAGAGTCTCTGTCCGAGTACCTCGCACATTTGCCAATGACCGATGAGCAGCGGGCAGAACTTGCCAGCTGCACTTCGTTTGCTGAGCTGCATGAACGCCTTTCGGCGCAGACCGTCACCGACTCCGCCGAGGCCGCCCAGGCTTCGGTGGGCCGTCGTCTGACACTGACGACCGCTGACGAACTGCAAGACGCAGAAATGCTGAGCGTGGATGCTAGTGGCCGTGTGGTTTTGAAGGCGACGCCGCCAATTCGTCGGACCAAAGTCGTACCCGAGCCATGGCGGACCAACATCCTGCACCGTGGCTGGCGTCGTCTCACCGGCAAGACCAACCCTCCGAAGCCGAGCAAGGATGACTTGCCGCGCGATTTACCCAAATCCCGCTGGCGTACTGTCGGTTCGATCCGTCGCTACATCCTGCTGATCCTGATGCTGGGCCAGACCATCGTCGCTGGCTTCTACATGAAAGGCATCCTGCCGTATCAAGGCTGGTCGCTGGTGTCGTTCGACGAAATCAGCCACCAGACGCTTTGGCAAACCGCTGTTCAAGTGATGCCTTATGCGCTGCAGACCAGCATCCTGTTGCTGTTCGGGATCCTGTTCTGCTGGGTGTCCGCCGGTTTCTGGACCGCTTTGATGGGCTTCCTCGAGTTGCTCACCGGGCGCGACAAATACCGCATCTCGGGCGCCAGCGCTGGCAACGAGCCTATCGAAGCCGGTGCCCGCACTGCGCTGGTCATGCCGATCTGCAACGAAGACGTGCCTCGCGTCTTCGCCGGTCTGCGCGCCACGTTCGAGTCAGTTGCCGCTACCGGTGACCTGGATCGCTTTGATTTCTTCGTGCTGAGCGACACCAACGAAACCGACATCGCCGTTGCCGAGCAGCAGGCTTGGCTGGACGTTTGCCGCGAAACCGGCGGCTTCGGCAGGATCTTCTATCGTCGCCGTCGTCGTCGCGTAAAACGCAAAAGCGGCAACCTTGATGACTTCTGCCGTCGTTGGGGCGGTGACTACCGGTACATGGTCGTCCTCGACGCCGACTCGGTCATGAGCGGTGAGTGCCTGACCAGTCTGGTGCGTCTGATGGAAGCCACGCCGGACGCCGGGATCATCCAGACCGCGCCGCGTGCTTCGGGCATGGACACGCTGTATGCGCGCATGCAGCAGTTCGCCACTCGCGTGTACGGCCCGTTGTTCACCGCGGGTCTGCACTTCTGGCAGTTGGGCGAATCCCACTATTGGGGTCACAACGCGATCATCCGCATGAAGCCGTTCATCGAGCACTGCGCGCTGGCGCCGTTGCCCGGGAAAGGTGCTTTTGCCGGTGCGATTCTGTCTCACGACTTCGTTGAAGCCGCGCTGATGCGCCGTGCCGGTTGGGGCGTGTGGATTGCTTACGACCTGCCGGGCAGCTATGAAGAACTGCCGCCGAACCTGCTGGACGAACTAAAGCGTGACCGTCGCTGGTGCCACGGCAACCTGATGAACTTCCGGCTGTTCTTGGTAAAAGGCATGCACCCGGTGCACCGTGCGGTGTTCCTGACGGGTGTGATGTCGTATCTATCGGCGCCGTTGTGGTTCTTCTTCCTGGTGTTGTCCACGGCGCTGCTGGCCGTGAACACGCTGATGGAGCCCACATACTTCATGGAGCCGCGTCAGCTGTATCCGCTGTGGCCACAATGGCACCCGGAAAAAGCCGTCGCGTTGTTCTCGACCACCATCGTGCTGCTCTTTCTGCCGAAATTGCTCAGTATCGTGCTGATCTGGGCCAAGGGCGCTGTCGGTTACGGCGGTCGGATCAAGGTCACCCTGTCGATGCTGCTGGAGATGCTGTTCTCCATGTTGCTGGCGCCAGTGCGCATGATCTTCCACACCCGTTTCGTACTGGCTGCGTTTTTGGGCTGGGCCGCGACCTGGAACTCGCCGCAGCGTGATGATGACTCGACGCCGTGGAGCGAAGCGGTCAAGCGCCACGGTCCGCAGACGTTGCTGGGCTTTGGCTGGGCGCTGCTGGTGGCTTGGCTGAACCCGAGCTTCCTGTGGTGGCTGGTGCCCATCGTCGGCTCGTTGATCCTGTCGATTCCGGTGTCGGTGATCTCCAGCCGGACCAATCTGGGTCTGAAAGCGCGTGATGAAAGCCTGTTCCTGATTCCCGAGGAACACACGCCGCCTCAGGAACTGGTCTCCACCGATCAGTACACCCACGAGAATCGCTGGCACGCGCTGAATGATGGTTTCGTTCGTGCTGTCGTCGATCCACGGCAGAACGCTCTGGCGTGTGCGCTGGCAACGTCCCGTCACCGTCATGCCGAGCCAATCGAGTGGATGCGTGTGGAGCGCGTGCGTCACGCCATCAAGGGCGGTCCTGAGCACCTGAACAACAACGAGCGCCTGCAATTGCTGAGCGATCCTGTTGCACTGGCGCGGTTGCACGAGGCGGTCTGGGCCGAAGGCAATGAGGCATGGCTTGAAGCCTGGCGCGCATCGGTCAAGGCCGACCCCCATGCACCGCTGCTGCCACTGCAGCCTGCTAGCCACGTTAACGAGCATTCGCTTGTAAACGCCTGAGTGACTGGCTGAAACGAAACGCCGCCGAAGAGCAATCTTCGGCGGCGTTTTTGTCAGGGGTACGTTAAACCCGAAACTTGCCCACCATTGCCTGCAACTGCTCACCCAGCCGCGCCAGCTCAAGACTGGATGCAGCCGTTTCCTCGCTGGCAGCGGCGGTTTGTTCCGAAACGTCGCGCACCGTCTGCACGCTGCGGTTGATCTGCTCGGCGACCACGCTTTGCTCTTCACTGGCAGTGGCGATCTGCTGATTCATGCCTTGAATGGTCGAGACGGTCCGGGTGATGCTTTCCAGAGCACTCCCGGCGCGCCGACTCAGCTCGACGCCTTTGTCCGTCATGCTGCGACTGGCATCCAGCGTACTGACCACTTGCTGCGTACCGCTCTGCAGCGCGGCGATCAGGATTTCGATTTCTTCGGTGGACTCCTGAGTGCGTTGCGCCAGGCTGCGCACTTCGTCGGCGACCACCGCAAAGCCGCGACCTGCGGCGCCTGCCCGCGCGGCTTCGATGGCGGCATTGAGCGCCAGCAGGTTGGTCTGTTGCGAAACCGACTTGATGACATCCAGCACGCTGCCGATCTTGTCGCTCTCGCTTTTCAGCTGGCCCATGGCCTGGGTGGAGTTGTTCACCTCGCTCGCCAGGCGTTCGATCTGACAAATGGCGTCGGCCACCACCTGATCGCCTTCCCGCGCTTGCCTGTCAGCCTGTTGAGCGGCTTCGCTGGCTTCTTCGGCATTGCGCGCGACTTCCATCACGGTCGAGGTCATCTGGTTCATGGCGGTGGCGAGCTGATCGGTCTCGCCTTTCTGATTGTTCACGCCGACGCTGGTCTGTTCGGTCACCGCCGACAGTTGCACCGCAGCGCTGGCAAGCTGTGCGATCCCGTCACTGATACCGCTGATCAGCGTGCGCAGCCTCAAGGTCATCTCCTGCATGCTCTGTTGCAGGTTGCCCATTTCGTCCTGACGCTCAACGTCCAGATCGACGCTCAGATCGCCGCTGGCGATCCTTTGCGCCGCATTCAGGGTCTGACGCAATGGCCCGATGATTTGTTGCGTGATAAGCCAGGCCGCCAGCAGCCCCAGCAAAATCGCCAGCCCGGCGACACCGCTCAAGGTTCTGCGTGACAAAGCAGCTTCGTCATCGCGGCGCTGGCTCTGAAGCGTGGTGATCTCCTCGGTCGACGTCAGCAGCGTCTCGCCCATCGCTTCCATGGATTCCTGAGCGGCTTCTGCTTTGGTCTGAACATCCTTCAGGCCGACCAGTTGCGCGCGGTAGTCAATCAATGCCTGTCGAGCGCTGGACAGTTCGTCGGCGTTCGCGGCGGTCTGATCTGCGGCGAGCTGATCGACTTCCTTGAGCGCTTCATCGATGGCGGCGACGGCGGCCAGTTCGAAGCTGTCCTGACCGCTATAAACGTAGGCCTGCACTTCGTAGCGTGCGTTCTGGATCTGCCTGCGCAGTTGCAGCAGGTTGGTGAACTCGTCCATCCGCTCACTGCTGTCCTGCTCCTGACTGACGGCCTTCAGCACTTCGCTTTCTACCAGGCCGACTGAGCTGATCGCGGCGTCCGACAGCGCTTTCAGCTTCAGCCGAGAGGCCTCGCGGACCTGCAACAGCTCACCCAGGTCGGTGAAGGTTTTCTCCAGAGTGACCAGCGTTTCACTTTGCTTGTTGAGGAGTTTGAGGATGTCGTCGGGGAAGTCTTCGCTGCGCAGTGCGACCAGATGGGCTTCGATCTCGTTAACGCGGTCCACCACTCGGCGAGCGCTGTCGGGCGTGTTCTCCTCCCGAAAGGTGATCCGCTCGGCGCGCAGGTCTTTGGTCATCGCGTTGAGCCGCGCGATGGCGGTCAGCGACTCCGACCGCTCGATCATGGTGTCCAGGCCGTGCCAGCCAGTGAGGGTAATGACCAGCGTCAGCAACAGTACCAGCCCGAAACCCAGTGAGAGCCTGAGTTTGACGCTGGTATTGGCCAATGCCCGATTGATTCCTTGCCACATGATGCCTCTCCTTTGGATGAGCGATAATCGCGCATCGGCAGGTGAGGCTCGGTCATGACCTGAAGCAGGTGTAGGAGATTTCTGAAGGGGGCGGCAGGGTGAATCAGGTCACAGAAACACAGAGTGTTGCGGGCTCATTTTGGGGCTCTGGAGACCTCGGCTGGCATCCGCACAACCCTTCGGGAGCATCGGCTGGCAACCGAACCCTGTGGCAGCTGCAGGAGGTTACGACGGTGGCGAAACGGTCCACCTGACACACCGCTTCGCCATCGTCGTTACCTCCGGCAGCTCCTACAGGTACTGCATCGTTTTTGAGATCCGGGTTAAACCCTGAACCGCCCCACCAGCCCCTGCAAATGGGTTCCCAGCCTTGCCAGTTCCACGCTCGACGCTGCCGTTTCTTCACTGGCGGCCGACGTCTGCTCCGAGACGTCACGCACATTGAGCACGCTGCGGTTGATCTCTTCGGCGGTCGCACTCTGCTGCTCGGCAGCGGCTGCGATCTGCTGGTTCATGGCCTGAATCGCAGACACGGTTCGGGTAATGCTTTCCAGCGAGCCGCCAGCCCGACGAGTGAGTTCGACGCTGCTGACCGTCAATTCGCGACTGTTGTCCATGATCGTTGCCACTTGCTGAGTGCCGTTCTGCAACCCCGCAATCAGCCCCTCGATCTCTTCGGTGGACTTCTGCGTGCGCTGAGCCAGGCTGCGCACCTCGTCGGCGACCACGGCGAACCCGCGGCCCGCTTCACCGGCCCGTGCTGCCTCGATAGCGGCGTTGAGAGCCAGCAGGTTGGTTTGCTGAGCAACTGACTTGATGACATCCAGCACGCTGCCGATCTTGTCACTCTCGCGTTTGAGTTCACCCATGGCCTCGGTGGAATGCCCCACTTCGCTGGCCAGACGCTCAATCTGGGCGATGGCTTCGTTGACCACCCTGTCGCCCTCGCGGGCCTGCTGATCGGCGGCCACAGCGGCTTCTGAGGCTTCCTCGGCGTTGCGCGCAACTTCTTGCACGGTCGCGGTCATCTGGTGCATCGCAGTGGCGACCTGATCGGTTTCGACTTTCTGACTGTTGACCCCCGCGCTGGTCTGCTCGGTGACGGCGGACAGCTCCTCGGCCGCGCTGGCGATCTGGGTGACGCTGTCGCTGATGCCACCGATCAACTCGCGCAGGCTCAAGGTCATGCGCTGGATGCCGCCTTGCAGCTGGCCCAGTTCGTCACGGCGTTCGATATTCAGGTTGTGAGTGAGGTCTCCGGACGCGACACGGTCTACGGCGATCAGCGTCTGCTTCAACGGCAAGGTGATCTGGCGGGTAATCGCCCACGCGGCGAGCACGCCGAAGATCAGTGCCAGAAGTGTCGCCAGACCTAGAGTCGACTGCGCCTGACGGCTGTCAGCATCGCGCTTGGCATTTTGCGAGGCGGTCAGTTTGTCGCTGAGGTCAAGCAAGTGCTGGCCCAGATTGGTCATCTTCTCCAGCGCCTGGCGGCTGACCAGTTGGGCGTCCCGATACTGCGCGACGGCGGCGCGGTAACCCTTGAGCGCCAGATTGGCCCTCTGCAATTGCGGGATGTACTGCGACGAGACGTCACCGGCCAGGCTATTTACACCGACGATCGCTTCGTCGATGGCGGCGGTGGCGTTCTTCTCGAAATCGGGGTTACCGCTGAAGGTGTAGCCGCGCACCTGGAAGCGCGCTTGCTGAATCTGTTTGCTGACGCCGACGGCGCTGTTGAATTGCAGGATGTTGTCGTGCTGGATCAGCGCTTCTTCGATCTTGTTCACCTCGTCCACCGCTGCATCGGCAGTAGCGCCCAGGTTCACGCGGCTGGCCTCGCGGACCTGAATGGCTTTGGTCATATCGTCGAAGGCACGACGGTAGTCGGCCGCGGACTGAGTCTGGCTGTCCAGAAGCTTCAGATCGTCGACGCCGGCGATCTTGGTGCGGGCGCTTTTCAGGTCGACATCGAGCTTGTCCAGCGCGGTCATGACTGCCGTCGCAGTGTCCGCGCTGGATTGAGTTTCATAGCGCATGCGCGCAGTGCGCAGCTCCATGGTCTGCTCGCTGATCTGTGAAATGCTCGCCAGCTTGTCACCTCGTTCGATCAACGACGACACACTCGACCAGCCTGTGGCAGTGATGACCAGCGTCAGCAATAGCACCAAGCCAAAGCCGATACCAAGCTTGCGACTGACACTCACGTTTCCGAGACGTTGGGCAGACCAGCGATACATGATGATTCCTTGCACATTGTTTTTATGGAAGTCTGTGCATCGGCTGTGGGTCTTTGAACTGAAGCGCAACCCGACGGAGTGGCACGGTTGCCATCGATTTTGTCCGTGGGAGTCCGGCTTGCCGGCGCTAGCGATCTTACGGACGTCGCCGCCGGCAAGCTGTGCTGGTACAGGTCACGGTATCGCTGGAGGAGTCAGAACAATCGCGCGAGCAAGGCAGTGACGGCGGTTTCGACGCGCAGGATTCGCTCGCCCAGTTGCACCGGGTTCATTCCCGAGGCGCGCAGCAGATCGATTTCATAGGGAATCCAGCCGCCTTCGGGGCCGATCGCCAGCGTCACCGGCTGTTCAACTCCACGCGGGCAGGCGGGGAAATCGCCGGGATGGCCGACCAGCCCCAGAGTACCGTCGACGATGGCCGGCAGGCGGTCTTCGACGAAAGGTTTGAAGCGTTTCTCGATGACGATTTCCGGCAATACGCTGTCCCGAGCCTGTTCCAGTCCCAGAATCAATTGCTCGCGAATCGCGGCGGGCTCCAGAAACGGCGTCTGCCAGAAGCTTTTTTCGACGCGATAACTGTTTACCAGAATGACTTTCGGCACGCCCATGGTGGCGACGGTCTGAAACACCCGACGCAGCATCTTCGGGCGGGGCAGGGCGAGGATCAGGGTCAGCGGCAGTTTGGCGGGCGGTTCTCGGTCGAAGACCACTGAGAGTTCAGCCTCGCGAGGCTCCAGCCGCAGCAGCTCGGCATTGCCCAGCAGCCCGCCTACGCGGCCGACCCGCAAGCTGTCACCGACTTCCGAGCGATGCACCTCTTGCATGTGCTTGAGGCGGCGGTCGCGCAGAACGACGCGATCCGACGCTATGAAGTCAGCGTCTTCCAGAAGCAACAGGTTCACGGCTGGGTCGCTGGCGGCTGGTCCTGCTCGTCTTCGGCCTTCTCGTCGTCCTCGTGATCGCCGCGCTTGGTGACCATCGAACTGCACAACACGCCGATTTCGAACAGCAGCCACATCGGCACCGCCAACAGCGTCTGCGAGAAGATGTCCGGCGGGGTGAGAATCATGCCGACCACGAAGCAGCCAATGACCACGTAGGGGCGGATCTTCTTCAGGTATTTGACGTCGACGATGCCGATCCAGACGAGCAGCACGACCGCCACGGGGATTTCAAACGCTACGCCAAACGCCAGGAACAGTGTCATGACGAAATCCAGATAACTGGCAATGTCCGTCATCATCGACACCCCTTCGGGCGTCACGCTGGCGAAGAAGTGGAAAATCAGCGGGAACACCAGGAAGTAGGCAAAGGCCATCCCGGCGTAGAACAGAATGATGCTGGAGATCAGCAGCGGCACGGCCACGCGTTTCTCGTGCTTGTACAGGCCAGGCGCAATGAAACCCCAGATCTGATACAGGATCACCGGCATTGCCAGAAACAGCGCGACCATCATGGTCAGCTTGAACGGCGTCAGGAACGGCGAGGCCACATCGGTGGCGATCATCGTCGCGCCTTCCGGGAGGAATTTGCGCAGTGGGGCCGAAACGAAGGTGTAGATCTTCTGCGTGAAGTAGAACAGCGCGCCGAAGATCACGAAGATCGCCAGTACACAACGCAGCAGACGCGAGCGCAGCTCAGTGAGGTGCGAGACCAGCGGCATTTGCTGGTCGTTTTCCGGGATTTCGCTCATGGGGCTCGTGGTGGCTGTGTCGAATCGTTGGCGGAAGGCGCGCTCTGCACAGCTGTGGCCGAAGCGGTGACCGGTGCTGGCGCAGGTGTCGAGGCAGGTTGAGCAGGCTCGGCGTGAACCGGTGGCGGGCTGACCGACGCACTTTCAGCGGGAGCGGCCGGGCCGATGTCCGCGCTGGGCGCAGGCGACGGTGCGGCGCCCATGACCGGCTCGCTGGCGGGCGGGGTCTCGGGCTGCACGATTGGCTGCACGACAGGCGGAGCCGGCGGCTGCTGAGGCTGCATGATTTTGCGTGCTTCTTCTTCCAGCGAAAGAATGTGCTCGTTATGCAATTGGCGACGGATTTCATCGGCGCCGATTTCGCGCTCAACTTCCTGCTTGATCGCGTTGAAGCTGCGTTTCAGACGCCCGACCCAGAGCCCGGCGGTACGCGCGGCTCCCGGCAGGCGCTCGGGGCCCAGCACCAGCAGGGCGACGAGGCCGACCAGCAGCAGTTCAGAGAAGCTGATACCAAACATGCGTCACGACCTAGTCTTTGCGGATGGGCTCTTCGACCTTGTGTGCCTGGCCGTCGATGGTGTGCGACTGATTCAGCGGCTGGGTCGGCGGGGTTGGCTGCGCAGTCGACTGCGGTTGAACCGGTGGCTGCTCGGACGGCTTCTCGTCGTCATTCATGGCTTTGCGAAAGCCTTTGATCGACTCACCGACATCGGTGCCCAGGTTCTTGAGTTTCTTGGTGCCGAAGACCAGCACGACGACCACAAGAATGACGATCCAGTGTTTCCAGTCAAAAATGCCCATGTCACGTTCCTCACAAGAAATTCAGAGCCCGCAGGCCAAGTGTTTATTCCGCCGAGCGAGCTGCTTTTTCGGCGTGCCCGGACAGCCCGAAACGGCGGTCCAGTTCATCGAGTACGGCTTGTGGATGCTGACCCAGCGCTGCAAGCATGACCAGGCTATGGAACCACAAATCGGCGGTTTCGTAGATCACATCGCTGCAGTCGCCGCTGATGGCGGCATCTTTGGCGGCAATGATGGTTTCGACCGACTCTTCGCCGACCTTCTCCAGAATCTTGTTCAATCCCTTGTGATAGAGACTGGCGACGTAGGAGGAGTCGGCAGCCGCGCCCTTGCGCTCTTCGAGCACCTGCGCAAGGCGAGACAAGGTATCAGTCATGTTCAGTGTCCTGCTTGATAAATGGCTTCGGGATCCTTTAGCACCGGATCCACGGTCTTCCAGCCGGCGTCGTCGTAGACGCGGTAGAAGCAGCTTTCGCGGCCCGTGTGACAGGCGATACCGCCGATCTGCTCGACCATGAGAATGATCACGTCGGCATCGCAGTCCAGACGCAGCTCATGCAGTTTCTGCACGTGGCCCGATTCTTCACCTTTGCGCCACAACTTGCCACGGGAACGCGACCAGTAGATGGCGCGATTCTCGGCAGCGGTCAGGCTCAGTGCTTCACGGTTCATCCAGGCCATCATCAGGACGCGCCCGGTCTTGTGATCCTGTGCGATTGCCGGGACCAAACCGTCGTTGTCCCATTTAATCTCGTCCAGCCAGTCTTTCATCGTCGGCTCCGGCCGCTCTGTGGATGGGTTAGTGTGCCAGTGGTGTTCGTCAATGGCTATCGGCGCACAACCAGATAAAGCCCCGCCACCAGCATCAGGAGTGCGGGCCAGGCGCTCAGCGCCATGAGCTCGTCACCCGATTGAGTGTGCGCGGTGGCGAGAACCACGCCACCGGCAAGCAGCCCGGCGCCGATCAGGCGCAGTGCCCAATGATCGCCTTTGTTTGCGTAAGGCGGTGGCGGGTCGGAAAGATGCGGCTGCGACAGGCGTTCCAGCAAGTCGCGGGTCATGTTGGCCAGATGTGGAATCTGCTCGACTTGGGATTGCAGGTTGCCGATCAGTGTCTTGGGGCTGACGCGTTCGCGCATCCAGCGCTCCAGAAATGGCTGAGCGGTGCTCCACAGGTCCAGCTCCGGGTACAGCTGACGCCCCAGCCCCTCGATGTTCAGCAGGGTTTTCTGCAACAGCACCAGTTGCGGCTGCACTTCCATGTTGAAGCGGCGGGCGGTCTGGAACAGGCGCATCAGCACCTGGCCGAAGGAAATGTCTTTCAGGGGCTTTTCGAAGATCGGCTCGCACACGGTTCGAATGGCGGCCTCGAATTCGTTGAGCTTGGTCTCGGCGGGTACCCAGCCGGAATCGATGTGCAACTGGGCGACCCGGCGATAATCGCGCTTGAAGAAGGCGAACAGGTTGCGTGCCAGATAGTCCTGGTCTTCGGGGGTCAGGCTGCCGACGATGCCGCAGTCAATGGCGATGTACTGCGGGTCCCACGGCGAAACGGTGCTGACAAAGATATTTCCTGGGTGCATGTCCGCATGGAAAAAGCTGTCGCGGAAGACCTGGGTGAAGAACAGCTCAACACCGCGCTCGGCGAGTTTTTTCATGTCGGTGCGCTGGTCGGCCAGGGTCGCCAGATCGGTGACCTGAACCCCGTAGATGCGCTCCATCACCAGCACTTTCGGCCGGCACCAGTCCCAGTAGACTTGCGGCACGTAGAGCATGGTCGAGCCTTCGAAGTTGCGGCGCAGCTGGCTGGAGTTCGCCGCTTCGCGCAACAGGTCGAGTTCGTCGTAGATGGTTTTTTCGTAGTCGGCGACCACGTCTACGGGGTGCAGCAGGCGCGCGTCGGCAGACAGTCGTTCTGCGATTTTGGCGAGAATGAACAACCATGCGAGATCCGAACCGATGATCGGTTTAAGGCCCGGACGTACGACCTTGACCACGACTTCTTCGCCGGTTTTCAGCTGCGCGGCGTGAACCTGCGCGACCGACGCGGACGCCAGCGGCGCGACGTCGAAGCGGGCGAACACCTGGCTGATCTTCGCGCCCAGTTGGGATTCGATCAGGGCGATGGCTTTTTCGGATTCGAACGGCGGCACGCGATCCTGCAGCAGCATCAGCTCATCGGCGATGTCTTCGGGCAGCAGGTCGCGGCGGGTCGAGAGCAATTGGCCGAACTTGATGAAGATCGGCCCCAGGTCCTGCAATGCCAGACGCAATCGCGCGCCGCGCGTGAGCTCGTTCTTGCGTCGCGGAATCCAGCGCCAAGGCAATACGAAACGCACGGCCAGCAGCCACCAGGGCAGCGGCAAGGCGAACAGCAGGTCATCGAGGCGGTAACGAATTACGACACGCTGGATGCGAAACAGGCGGCGGACGGCAAGCAGGCTCATGCGTTATCGCTGGATTTGAGGGATTGGGCCAGACGCTCGAAGCGGGCTTCGAGGCGTTCCAGGTCTTGTTTGGTCTGATCCAGTTCGGCGAAGCGGGCTTCAGCCTCGCGTTTGCCGACCAGCGTGCGGGATTCTTCAGCCAGATACTCAGCCAGGTTGTGGCTCAGGCTGGCGATGCTGCCAGTGGTCCAGCGTGCGCTGTTGCGCAGGTGGCCGCCAATCAGCGGCGTGGCAACCGGGCCGAGCCAGCGTTGCAGCTCGTATTCCCAGTCCAGATCCAGATCCTGCAACACGCCCACCAGCTCCAGCAATACAGCGCTTTCGCCATCCAGCTCGACTTCCGGGCTGTGCAGCACCGCGTTCTTGTCTTTGCTCAGGGCCAGACGCATGAGGCTCGCTGCAGGCGCACGCAGGGTCACATCGGCACCGCCTTCCCAGTTCGCGGCCAGCATCAAGCCTTCGTCGCTGGGCAGAATGTGCAGATGAAACGCCGGGCTGGTGCACTGCACGGCGATCACCTTGCCGCTCAGCCGATCAAGGCGTGGCAGGGCGGTGCTGTCCATTTGCAGCACACGATTGATGCCGTGCTCGGCGCTGGCGAGCAAGCCGCTGATCAGCATCAGGGCTTGATACCACGGTGCAGGGCCACGATGCCCGAGGTCATGTTGTGATAGGTCACGCGGTCGAAACCGGCTTCTACCATCATCGACTTCAGGGTTTCCTGATCCGGGTGCATGCGGATCGATTCGGCCAGGTACCGGTAGCTTTCCGAATCGTTGGTGATCAACTTGCCCGCCAGCGGCATGAAGGCGAACGAATAGGCATCGTAGACCTTGGACATGACCTTGTTGGTCGGCTTGGAGAATTCCAGCACCAGCAGACGGCCGCCCGGCTTGAGCACGCGCAGCATGGAGCGGATGGCATCGTCCTTGTGGGTCACATTGCGCAGACCGAAAGCGATGGTCACGCAATCGAAGTAGTTGTCCGGGAAGGGCAGCTTTTCAGCGTCCGCTTGAACGAACTTGATGTTGCCTGCCACGCCGCGGTCGAGCAGACGGTCGCGGCCGACCTTGAGCATCGAAGCGTTGATGTCAGCCAGTACGACTTCGCCGGTCGGGCCGACCAGATGGGAGAATTTCTTTGCAAGGTCGCCAGTGCCGCCCGCAATGTCGAGCACGCGGTTGCCGGTGCGCACACCGGAAAGCTCGATGGTGAAACGCTTCCAGAGGCGATGCATGCCCCCGGACAGGACGTCGTTCATCAGGTCGTACTTGGCTGCAACGGAGTGGAAAACCTCGGCGACTTTCTCGGCCTTCTGGCTTTCAGCAACGGTTTTGTAACCGAAATGGGTGGTGGGTTCGGCATCGCTGCCTTTGCGCGGATCGTTCATATCGCTGTCACCGGAATAAAGTGCGGCCATTCTAATCGCCGGGGCTGGCTTTGTCTTGACAAGGCGCACGGTGAACAGTTTCTTCGCGGATCGCCGCTGGTATAGTGGCCCGACGATTTACCTCGATGAAGGAGCCTGCCGATGGCCCGAATTACCGTAGAACGCCCGCATGCACTGGGTAAAGACAAGGCTCGAGAAAAGGCTGAGTTGCTGGCCGAGAAGCTGGGCGACAAATATGGCATCGAGCACACCTGGAACGGCGACATCGTGTCGCTGGAAGGCAAGGGCGCCAAAGGCACGGTTCAGGTCGAAGATGCTCTGGTGCGGGTCAACATCGAATTGAATTTCTTTCTCTCGGCGATGAGCAGCACGATTCAGTCCGAGATCGAGCGTCAGCTGGATAAAGCGCTGACGGCCTGATAGTCATCGCAGTAAGCCTGCGCGCATTGCCTCACCCAGCCCGGCTTGCCGGCGGTAGCGATTCAAAGGACGCCACCTCCGGCAACCCGTGCTGCTACAGGATGTAGCGCCAAACCCGTTTCCCCCTACAGCCACCGAACCTAGGGTGAGCTTTCTAATTTTTCTCTCTACTTTGTGCCCATGCCCCGACTTTCAGCGGGCGGTTCGTCCTATCCCTTTCGAGCGTGAGGTGCGACATGGTCAAAGTTACCCTGAAGAAGAAAATCGAGGCCGAAGAAGCGAAGACTTTTTCGGAGGTTCGTCTTTACGCGCGCAAGATCTGGCTCGCAGGCCTGGGCGCTTATGTGAAGGCCGGGCAGGAAGGCGCCGATTACGTCAAAGAGCTGATCAAGACCGGCGAACAGACTGAGAAGAAGGCGAAGAAGGTCATCGACGAAAAGGTCGAGGCCGCCAACAGCGAGATCGATTCGGCCAAGGGCGAGTTCAAGGGTGAAATCACCAAAGCCAAGGGGCGCGTAGAGGTACAACTCGACAAAATCGAGAGTGCGTTCGACCGCCGCGTGGCCAGCGCCTTGAATCGCATTGGCATTCCGTCTAAACATGATGTTGAGACACTCTCTGCTAAGCTCGATGAGCTGACGGCATTGCTCGAACGTGTCGCGCGTAAACAATAAGGAGAGCGGGATGGCTGGCAAAAAGAAAACCGAAAAAGAAGGCAGCTCCTGGATTGGCGAGGTTGAAAAATACTCCCGTCAAATCTGGCTGGCTGGTTTAGGCGCTTACTCGAAGATCAGCAATGACGGCAGTAAGCTTTTCGAAACGCTGGTGAAGGACGGCGAGAAGGCCGAAAAAGAAACCAAGGCGACTGTTGGCAAGTCTGTCGACACCGCCAAGGCTTCGACCAAATCCCGCGTCGGTGACGTGAAGGATCTGGCGCTGGGCAAATGGGGCGAGCTGGAAGGGGCTTTCGACAAGCGCCTGAACAGCGCGATCTCCCGCCTCGGCGTTCCAAGCCGCAATGAAGTCAAAGCCCTGCACAGCAAGGTCGATCTGTTGACCCGGCAAATCGAGAAGTTGACCGGCGCGTCGGTTACGCCAATCTCGAAAACCGCAGCGGCCAAACCTGCAGCCAAGCCGGCCACCAAAACCACTGCCAAGCCTTTGGCCAAAGCAGCGGCCAAACCGGTCGCCAAAGCCGCAAGCACTGTAGCCAAGAAAACCGCAGCGGCTAAACCCGCCGTGGCGAAGGCCGCAGCCAAACCGGTAGCAGCAGCCTCCAAGGCAGCAGCTTCCACTGCAGCCAAGGCGAAAACCGTTGCCGCAAAACCGGCCGCCAAGCCTGCTCCGAAGGCCGCAGCGAAACCAGCTGCAAAGCCTGCCGCGAAACCGGCATCGGCGGCCAAACCTGCAGCGAAACCAGCAGCAGCGAAACCTGCCGCCAAACCCGCAGCAGCGAAAAAACCGGCAGCAGCGAAGAAGCCTGCAGCTGCGAAGCCAGCCGCCGCTGCGAAACCGGCCACGGCACCGGCTTCGGCTCCAACGGCCAGTGCTGCACCGGCTGCCTCCGCATCACCAGCACCGGCTTCTACCCCGTCGACCAGCTCTACCGCGTCGACACCTTCCAGCCAATCCTGATTCACGGCTGGCAACACCGAAACCCGATCTGTGAAAACAGGTCGGGTTTTTTGTCTGGCTGAGAAAGACCGTGTCCAGTCGGGCGTTCGATAGTGGCCGAACCACCGCTTCGCTGCCGTCGTGACCTSCGGCGTCTCCCACAGGTTTAGCGGTGTGCCTGATATCTCTGACACGCCTCGGGCTCTGTGGGAGACGTGACCTGCGGCGTCTCCCACAGGTTTATGATATCTGCGACACGCCTCGGACTCTGTGGGAGACGCCGGAGGTCACGACGGCAGCGATGCGGTGGTTCAGGTTTCCGCAGTTGGATCGGTCACTGTGGCCTCAGTCTTCCAGATAATGCAGCGCAAGCTGCTCGGCGGCGTGCCGTGCACCGGGCTTGAGGTGCGGCGCGACCAGCATCATGATCTGGTAAACCACCACCCGCGTTTCACCCTCGCGATCCAGAATGCGCTGGTAGTCCAGCGAAAACAGCAGGGTCATGGTGATCTGTTCCACCAGTTGCCCCAGCGCCTGAGTGTCGCTGGTGACCTGGCCTTCGGCCTTGAGTCGGGCGAGCAGCGAGGCCAGGGTGCGTTTGATCGAATTGAGCAGATTGCGTATTCCGCGTGCGAGTTTGGGCAGGCGGCTTGCGAGGTTCGACAGGTCCTGGAACAGAAAGCGATAGTGCGAAAGACGCTCGACGATCAGATGCAGAAAAAGCCAGTAATCCTCGGCATCCAGACGTGCGTCGGCTGGTGGATCGAGCAGCGGCGCCAATTCGTTCTGAAAGCGCTCGAACAGCTCCATCACCAACGGCTCCTTCCCGTGGAAGTGGTAATAGAGATTGCCCGGGCTGATTTCCAGTTCGTTGGCGATTTCAAGGGTGGAAACATTGGGTTCGCCTTGCCGATTGAACAGCAGCAGGGCACATTCGAGTATGCGGTCGCGGGTCTTCATCCAGTCTTCTTAGTTCTGATTCAAGTCGGTTGCGATCTCGCCAGCGCGGCCTTTCCTCTGTGGGAGGGAGCTTGCTTGCGAAGAGGGCAGTACGGCCGCCAGATGTTCAGCGGCAGGAACTCAGTCTCGCGAGCAAGCTTCCTCCCGCAGGATCCGTATTCCACTCAGCGCGGTTCAACGAACACGCACATACGTCCCCGGTGCCGCTTCCATGGGCGGGTAATTCTGGTTGCCCAGCGCCGTGAGCGTTTCCCGTTGCGTGCCCGAGCGCTCCTGAATCCAGTTCAGCCAGCTTGGCCACCAACTGCCCTCCGTGCGGCTGGCGTCGTAATACCAGGCCCGTGGGTCACTGCTCAGCTTGCCGTTCTCGACGTAACTGGCTTTAGGATTGCCGGGCGGATTGAGGATGCTTTGCACATGGCCGCTGTTGGACAGCAGAAAGCGACGGTCGCCGCCCAGTAGCAGAGTCGAGCGATAGACCACATCCCACGGCGTGATGTGATCGTTGATCCCCGCGACGCTGAAGCTGTCCACGGTGACCTTCTGCAGATCGATCGGCGTACCACACACTTCCAGTCCGCCGGGATGGGTCAGCGGGTTGTGCTTGAAGAAGTCCAGCAGGTCGCCATGCAGCGCAGCGGGCAGGCGCGTGCTGTCGTTGTTCCAGTAGAGGATGTCGAACGGCGGCGGTGCTTTGCCCAGCAGGTAATTGTTGACCCAGTAGCTCCAGATCAAATCGTTGGGGCGCATCCAGGCGAACACCTTGGCCAGGTCGCGCCCGTCCAGCACGCCGCGTTGATAAGAGCGACGCTTGGCGGCTTCCAGGGTCTGTTCGTCAATGAACAACGTTGCCGGACTCTCGATCTGGCTGTCCAGCAGGCTCACCAGATAGCTCGCGCTCGACACCCGACGCATCTGTCGCTTGGCCTGCAGATGGCCCTGCAACGCCGCGATAGTCAGACCGCCAGCGCAGGCGCCCATCAGGTTCACTTCCCGTGCGCCGGTAATTGCGCGGCATACGTTCATCGCTTCTTCGGCCGCTTCGACGTAGCTGGACAGGCCCCATTCGCGATGACGCACGTCCGGATTACGCCAACTGATGATGAAGGTCTGCAGCCCGTTTTTCAGCGCGTACTGGACAAAGCTATTGGTCGGGCTCAGATCGAAAATGTAGAACTTGTTGATCTGCGGCGGCACGATCAGCAGTGGGCGGGCGTACTGCTTTTCGCTCATCGGCTTGTACTGGATCAGCTCCAGCAGTTCGTTGCGAAACACCACGGCACCGGGCGTTACGGCCAGCGTGCGGCCGATTTCGAAGGCATCTTTGGTGGTCTGGCTCGGCAGGCCATTGTTGTGCATGAAGTCGTCGAGCATGTGGCTCAAGCCCTTCACCACACTGGTGCCGCCTGAATTGAACAGCTCTTTGACGGCCAGTGGGTTGAGCAGGCTGTTGGTGGGCGCCAGTGCATCGTTGAGCAATGCAAAGATGAACTGCGCCCGCGAGCGATCGTCTTCGGACAGGCCGCTGTCGTCGATCCAGTGGCGCACCTGATGCTGCCAGCTCAGGTACGCCTGCAAGCCGCGACGATACAGCGGGTTGTGAGCCCAGGTCGGATCGCTGAAGCGCGTGTCGTTCGGGTGCGGCTGATGCGGCGTGTCGCCCAGCATTACTCGGCCCAATTGCCCCCCGAGCGCCAGCGCATGACGCGCGGTGTAAACCGGGTGCTTGAGACCTTGCAGCGCCACGCTGCGCAATGTCGAGAACAGGTCCCTGCCGCGCAGGCCGGTGATCGCACTCTGCGCGTTGATAAAAGTCGCGGGCGTTGGATAAGGACTCTTCGCCGGTTTGTCTCGCATGGATCAACACTCCTTCGTCAGACCATCAACAAATACATCTGCGCAGGACGCCACGAGAGCGATCCTGCGCTGCTCTGCGCCAGGGCAATCCCGCCCGGGGCGCAGTCAGTGAAGCGACTTCCTTTGCAGTTGAAACACGGTGGTTCCAGCCATGTCCTTAGGGGTCAGCGCACGCTCGGTGCCGGCTGTGGGTGCATGACGGCGCGCTGCCGTTCTTGCTGGAGGAACTTCATGATGATGGGCGCGACAGCCTCGGCCCGGGTAATCAGAAACAAGTGACCATCGTCGATTATGTGTAGCTGGGCATTGGGTATACGCCAGGCCAGTAGTCGCATATTGATCAGCGGAATCAAAGGATCGTCGTCGCCAGCCAGCACCAGCGTCGGCTGGCGGATCTTGTGCAGCCAGTGAATGCTGGTCCAGCCCATCCCCGCGAACAGCTGCCAGTAGTAACCCAGCTTTCCGGACGAGCGGACCTTGGCCGCGTGGTTCGCGGCCAGATGCGGGTCGCGACGGAAGGCCCCGCCGTAGATTTCCGGCGCGATGCGAATCACGTGAGACGGCTGGATATAGCGCCTGGGACTGGCCATCAGCCAAAGCACTCTTGGCTTGCCGGGGACCATCACGGCACCTGCCGCCGTCGCCGCCAGCACCAGTTTTTTGCAGCGTTCCGGGTAGTCGTGGGCGAACTGCTGAGCCAGCGCGCCGCCCCACGAAACACCGATCGCGTTGACCTGTCCGTAATCCAGATAATCGAGCATCCGTGCCGCGAGTCTTGCCAGCCCCGGAAAGCGATACGGCCGACTGGGCGTCGATGAACCACCGACACCCGGGACGTCGAAGGCGATGACCTCAAGATCGGGGTCAAGGGCGTCGACGAAGGGAAACACCAGCTCAAGGTTGGCGCCGATGCCGTTGAAAATCAGCAGCGGCGTCAGATGACTCTTGCCGGGGCGCACCGCGGTGCGGATGTTGTGGCCATCCAGATCGATGGTGCGAAATACAAACGGTTGCGGCATGCGCGAAGCCCTGTGGGTTAAACGCCGGTAATGCTGTCCTGCGCGTTTTCCGGTCCTGAAACCGCATCGGCGGTTCCTGTGTGTTCGATGCTTGCCGTTCCTGTTGCTTGCTCGTTAATGCCGTTTGCTACCTTTCGTGCACATACGTCCCTGGCGAAGCCTCTCCAGCCGGATACGCCTTGTTGCCCAGTGTAGCGGGGGATTTTTTCAGTTTGCCGGAACGCTCTGCCTGCCACGCTTGCCAGTGCAGCCACCAGGAATCGGTGTGCTTGGTCGCGTCTTCCTGCCATTTGTTGGCGTCGTCGGGCATGTCCGGGTTGGTCATGAACCGCGCCTTCGGGTTGCCCGGCGGGTTCAGGATGCTCTGGATATGCCCGCTGTTGGACAGCACGAACTCGGTCTTGCCGCCAAACAGCCGTGCCGACTTGTAGCACGACACCCAGGGCGTGATGTGGTCGTTGGTCCCGGCAAGACAGAAGATGTCACTTTTGACCTGCTTCAGGTCGATGGGCGTACCACTGACTTCCAGGGCGTTCGGGCGAATCAGCGGATTGTTCTTGAACATCTCGATCAAGTCGCCATGAAACGCGGCGGGCAGACGGGTGGTGTCGTTGTTCCAGAAGAGGATGTCGAACACCGGTGGCTCGTTGCCCAGCAGGTAGTTGTTGACCCAGTAATTCCAGATCAGATCGTTGGGGCGCATCCAGGCGAACACCTTCGCCATGTCCTTGCCTTCCAGCACGCCTGCCTGGTAGGAGTGGCGCTTGGCCGATTCCAGAGTCTGCTCGTCCACGAACAGGGCGACCTGCGTGTCCAGCGTGGTATCCAGCACGCTCACCAGCAGGGTCAGCGCGTTGACCTTCTGCTCGCCGAGTGCGGCGTAATGGCCGAGCAGCGCCGTGCAGGTGATGCCTCCGGAACAGGCGCCAAGCATGTTGACGTCCTTGCTGCCGGTGATTTTGCAGACCACATCCACCGCCTCCTTCACCGCGTCAATGTAAGTCGACAGGCCCCACTCACGCTGGGCCTTGGTCGGGTTGCGCCAACTGATGATGAAGGTCTGCACGTTGTTGCGCAGGCAGAAGCGCGCCAGGCTTTTATCCTGGCTGAGGTCGAAAACGTAGAATTTGTTGATCTGCGGTGGCACCACCAACAGTGGCCGCTCGTGAACCTGCTCGGTGATCGGCTTGTACTGGATCAGTTCCAGCACGTCGTTGCGAAACACCACGGCACCTTCGGTGGTGCCCAGATTCTTGCCGACTTCGAAGGCGTCCATGTTGACCTGGCTCGGCATGCCGCCGTTGTTGACCAGATCCTTGGCCAGGTGTGACAGGCCGTCGAGGATGCTCTTGCCGCCGGTCTCGAAGAAGCGTTTGACCGCCGCCGGGTTCGCCGCGCCATTGGTGGGCGACATGGCCTCTGTCATCAGGGTGATCACGAAATGACCGCGGCTGATGTCCTGGGCGGACAGGCTGCTGTCATCGATCCAGTCGTGCAGTTCCTTGCGCCAGGCGAGGTAGGTCTGCAGGTAGCGACGGTACAGGGGGTTCTGGCTCCAGGCCGGATCGGCGAAGCGACGGTCGTCGCTTTCCGGCACCAGCGTGGACTTGCCGAGCAGAACGTTTTTGAGCTCCAGCCCGAAGTGGGCCACGTGCTTGGCGCTGTGGAAAGGTTGCCTGATGGCCTGGGTCAATACCATGCGTGCCGTGGTGAGCAAATCCTTGCGCCTCAGGCCTACGACAGGGTTCAACCCCAAGGTGTGTTCAGAGGCTTGACGCGGCAGATCATCATTACTCTTGTTACTCATCTACGACGCTCCATTGTCCTGAGACGAGCACTGGCTTCCCTGTGAAAACACGCCACGGGCGAATGCCAGTACTGCTCTCGGGTGACCGATGATTAACACAAACAGGTGTGGACGCTTACGCAAGGCACCGCGTTTTTGGGTGGCGCTATATGCGACTGCTACGAACAACACCGACAGGCTTCTGCCAATTCTCCGATGCAGAGAGCTTGCCAGAATCATTGGTTACGCGAGATTCCAAAAAATCGCAAGCAGGGTCAGTCATTGACCGCTGCGCGGACCATTGAAGCAAATTGAATTAGAAAGTGCGTCCTAAAACGCCCGCCGGTAGCGCGGGCGCGGACTAGAGCATCAGCTTGATGATTTGCTCGGAAGGGTCGCGGGATTTGCCCGCAGCTTTCAGTTCAGCCAGATAGTCATCCCACAATTGCTCCTGGCGTTGCGCCAGTTGCTCGAGGTACTCCCAAGTGAACAATCCGCTGTCATGACCGTCGTCGAAGGTCAGTTTTAGTGCGTACTGACCGGCCGGTTCTATCTTGCTCAAACCGACGCCCAGCTTGCCGAATTGCAGAATCGGATTGCCGTGCCCCTGAACTTCCGCGGAAGGCGAATGCACACGCAGGAATTCGGCGGGCAGGTGATATTCCTCATCGGGGCCGTATTTCAGGCTGAGGATTTTCGAGGCTTTGTGCAGCTGGATGGCGATTGGGATTCTGGGCATTAGGGCAGCCTCAAGCTACAAACGGCAAGCTTCAAGTAAAAGCAGATATCTGCAACCCATGATATCTGCTTGTGGCTTGAAGCTTACAGCTGGCAGCTGCTTTTAAAGGATGTAACGCGACAGATCTTCGTCTTCGGCCAGCTCGCCAAGATGGCTGTTGACGTACTCGGCGTCGATCTTGATCGTCCCTGAATCCTGCGCCGTCGCCAGGTCGCCAGCGCTGAAGGATACTTCTTCCAGCAGGCGTTCCAGCAAGGTGTGCAGACGACGGGCACCGATGTTCTCGGTCTTCTCGTTGACCTGCCAGGCGATCTCCGCCAGGCGCTTGATGCCCTCAGGCAGGAACTCGATGTTCAGGCCTTCGGTTTTCAGCAGCTCGCGGTATTGCTCGGTCAGCGATGCATGCGGCTCGCTCAGGATACGTTCGAAATCCTGCGGGCTCAGCGCCTTCAGTTCAACGCGGATCGGCAGGCGACCTTGCAGTTCAGGCACCAGATCGCTTGGCTTGCTCAGGTGGAACGCGCCGGACGCGATAAACAGGATGTGGTCGGTCTTGACCATGCCCAGCTTGGTGTTGACGGTGCAGCCTTCGATCAACGGCAGCAGGTCGCGTTGCACGCCTTCGCGGGACACATCGGCGCCGCCGACGTTGCCGCGCTTGGCCACTTTGTCGATTTCGTCGATGAACACGATACCGTGCTGCTCGACCGCTTCCAGCGCCTTGCCCTTCAGTTCTTCGTCATTGACCAGGCGGCTCGCTTCTTCATCTCGAACCATCTTCAGCGCGTCCTTGACCTTGAGCTTGCGGCTCTTCTTCTTGCCCTTGCCCATGTTGGCGAACAGGCTTTGCAACTGGTTGGTCATCTCTTCCATGCCAGGTGGCGCGGAAATGTCGACGCCGCCCATTTCCGCGACTTCGATCTCGATTTCCTTGTCGTCCAGCTGGCCTTCACGCAGGCGCTTGCGGAACAGCTGACGGGTGTTCGAGTCGCTGCTGGAAGATGCGTCTTCGTTGAAACCCACCCGAGCCGCAGGCAACAGGGCGTCGAGAATACGATCTTCGGCGGCATCTTCGGCGCGATGACGGACCTTGGTCATTTCCTGCTCGCGCAGCAGCTTCATGGCGGCGTCGGCCAGGTCACGGATGATCGACTCGACGTCACGGCCTACGTAGCCGACTTCGGTGAACTTGGTCGCTTCGACCTTGATGAACGGCGCATTGGCGAGCTTGGCCAGGCGACGGGCGATCTCGGTTTTACCGACACCGGTCGGGCCGATCATCAGAATATTCTTGGGGGTGACTTCGACGCGCAGCTCTTCAGGCAGTTGCATCCGGCGCCAGCGGTTACGCAGCGCGATGGCGACGGCGCGCTTGGCATCGTCCTGGCCGATGATATGGCGATTGAGTTCGTGGACGATTTCACGGGGAGTCATGGACATGGTTTTCAACGGTCCTCGGGCGTGATGAGTTCAACGGGCCGCGATGAATTGCGGCCCGCGACAGGACTCACTCGGCGAGGTCCTGCTCCTCAATGGTGATGTTGTGGTTGGTGAATACGCAGATGTCGCCAGCGATGTGCAGGGCTGTCTCGGCGATTTCCCGCGCCGACAGTTCGGTCTTCAGCAGCAGGGCGCGAGCGGCGGCCTGAGCGAATGCACCGCCGGAACCCATGGCGATCAGGCCGTCTTCGGGCTCAACGACGTCACCGTTACCGGTGATGATCAACGAAGCGTCCTTGTTCGCGACGGCCAGCATGGCCTCCAGCCGGCTGAGGGAGCGGTCGGTACGCCAGTCTTTGGCGAGTTCCACAGCTGCGCGAACGAGGTGGCCCTGGTGTTTTTCCAATTGTGCTTCGAAGCGTTCGAACAGGGTGAAGGCGTCGGCAGTGGCGCCAGCGAAGCCGGCGATGACCTGGCCGTGATAAAGGCGACGGACTTTCTTGGCGTTGCCTTTCATGACGGTGTTGCCCAGAGAAACCTGGCCGTCACCCGCCATGACGACTTTGCCGTGGCGGCGCACTGAAACGATGGTGGTCAAGGGGAGAGTCTCCACGCTGCGGGGCGAAAATGCCCTGATGGAAACTCATATGGGGGTGGGGGCGGGTATTTCAACTGCCAGGCGAAGCGAGGGATGAATGGCAGTCCTCTCTGGCGAGACTGTCTCTGTAGCAGCACGGCTTGCCGGCGGTAGCGATCTGGAGGGCGCCATCGCCGGCAAGCCGGACTGCTAAAAGGGACGAAACCTGTTGGTTTGATCCGTGGCCGTCAGATCTAGCGACTCTGACGCTGCTGCAGCAACAGATTGCTGAAACCGCCACCCGCCAACTGCTTCTGCGCGGTCGTCAGTTGTTCACGGTTGCTGAACGGGCCGACCAGCACGCGATACCAGGTTTCATCTTTCACGGTGCCGGACTCAACCGTCGCCGCCTGCCCGAGCAGAATGATCTGCGCACGCACCTTGTCGGCGTCGGTCTGCTTGCGGAACGAGCCCGCCTGCAAAAAGAACGTCGTCACCGGCGCAGGCTTGGTCACCGGCGGCGCGGGCGGAGGCGTCAGGCCACTGAGCGCCGCCTGGGCACGAGCGGTGTCGATCTTCGCCGCCTGTTCAGGCGAGACTGGCGTCGTAGGCGCCACCACCGGAGGCGGTGTCTTCTCGGGCACGGCTTCGTTCGGCACGATGACTTCCGACTCAGGCAGGAGCGTGTAGAAGTCGTACTTAGGCTTCACCGGCGCCGTCGGGCTTGGAGGCGTCTTGTTCGCTTCCGCGATTTTCGCAGCCTTCGCGTCGGCCTTGACGCGCTTGATGTCGTCGCCGCTGCCGGGCTCAAGTTTCATCAGGAAAACCACGAAGGCACCAACGGACAGGCCGATCGCCAGCCACAGCCATCCCGGAATCGGCTTCTTTGCGGGTGCCTCGTACCGGCTGGCGCCGCGCTTGGGAGCAGGTTTCTTTTTGACTGCCAACTTACATACGCTCCAGAGTTTCCAGACCCAGCAGTTGCAGGCCTTGCTTGAGGGTGCGACCGGTCAGGTGCGCGAGGCGCAGACGGCTTTGCTGTTGCTCGGGGTTTTCCGCGTTCAGGATCGGGCAGTTCTCGTAGAAGCTGGAGAACAGCCCGGCCAGATCGTACAGGTAGGCGCACAGCACGTGTGGCGTACCTTTTTCGGCGACGTTGTTTACGGTTTCGCCGAACTGCGCCAGTCGCGCAGCCAGGTCTTGCTCGTGCGGTGCTTCGAGGACGATCTGGCCTTTGCTCTCGTCGAAGGCCTCGCCCAGCTTGCGGAACACTCCGGAAACGCGGGTGTAGGCGTACAACAGATAAGGCGCGGTATTGCCTTCGAAGCTCAGCATCTGATCGAAGTTGAAGCTGTAATCGCTGGCGCGGTGCTTGGAAAGGTCGGCGTATTTGACGGCGCTGATGCCCACGGCCTTGGCGATGCTGCGCAGTTCGTCTTCGGCGACTTCAGGGTTCTTCTCTTTGACCAGCACGTAGGCGCGCTCTTCAGCTTCGTCCAGCAGGTCTACCAGCTTGACGGTGCCGCCATCGCGGGTCTTGAACGGACGGCCATCGGCGCCGTTCATGGTGCCGAAGCCCATGTGTTCCATTTGCATGTCGTTGGTCACGAAGCCTGCACGACGGGCCACTTCGAACACTTGCTGGAAGTGCAGGGCTTGACGTTGATCGACGAAATACAGCGCGCGATCGGCTTTGAGGACGTTGCTACGGTAACGAACGGCCGCAAGGTCAGTGGTGGCGTAGAGATAGCCGCCGCCTGCCTTCTGCACGATAACCGGCAGCGGCGTGCCTTCGGCGGTCTTGAATTCTTCGAGGAACACGCACTGCGCGCCGTTGCTCTCGACCAGCAAACCGGCCTTTTTGAGGTCAGCAACCACGTTCGCCAGATCGTCGTTGTAGGCGCTTTCGCCCATGACGTCTTTCGGCGTCAGTTTCACGTTCAGGCGCTCGTAGACTTCCTGGCAGTGGGACAGCGAAATGTCCTTGAAACGGGTCCACAGTTTCAGGCACTCAGGGTCGCCAGCTTGCAGCTTGACCACCAGGCCACGAGCACGCTCGGCAAACTCTTCGGACTCGTCGAAGCGGCCTTTGGCGGCGCGGTAGAAGTTTTCCAGGTCTGACAGCTCGTCGCTGGTGGCCGGGGTTTCTTGCAGATATGCCAGCAGCATGCCGAACTGGGTGCCCCAGTCGCCGACATGGTTCTGACGGATCACCGTGTCGCCGAGAAACTCCAGGACGCTGGCAACGCCGTCACCAATGATGGTCGAGCGCAAATGGCCGACGTGCATCTCTTTGGCAAGGTTGGGCGCCGACAGGTCGACCACCACGCGCTGGGCGGGGCCGTTCTTGCGTACCGACAACGTGGCGTCGGCCAGCGCGGCATCAAGGCGCGACGCCAGGGCCTGAGTGTTCTGGAAGAAATTGAGGAAGCCGGGGCCGGCGATGTCGACCTTGCTGATCTGCTCGTCGGCAGGCAACGCGGCAACGATCTTCTCGGCCAGATCGCGCGGCTTCATGCCCGCAGGCTTGGCCAGCATCATGGCGATGTTGCTGGCGAAGTCGCCGTTTTTCTTGTCCTTGGCGTTTTCCACCTGAATCGCCGGCGTCAGCCCTTCCGGCAAGACGCCTTCGGTGACGAGTTGGCTCAGAGCTTGTTGGATCAGCTGGCGAATGGTGTCTTTCATGGTGCTCTCTTTCGACCGCAAGCGCGGCAGCGCTCGATGCGCGGGTGGAAAAACTGGGCATTATCCGTTGCCGGAGCCACCTTGCCAACCGCGTTGGACGCGCGGTTGGGATTTGTCATGCTATCGATGCGAGGTTCAATTGCTGGCAAGACACAAACCCTGTGGGAGGGTATTCGCCATCTATCAATACAAATCCACCGGGTCGACATCCAGCGACCACCTGACCTGTCTGCCGCTCGGCATGTTCTCAAGGGCCAGCAGCCAGGTCGCCAGCAACTTGTGCAATGGGGCGCGGGCGTTGGCCTGGACCAGCAATTGCGCGCGATACCGACCGGCGCGGCGTTCCATCGGAGCCGGAACGGGGCCCAACAGTTCAATTCCGCCCAGCGCGATTTCCTTCAGCAGGTACTCCGCTTGCGTACAGGCTTCATCGAGAAAGCCTTCGGCTTGGCCCGGTTTGTGGGCTTCAGCGCGCAACAGTGCCAGATGCGAAAACGGCGGCAGCCCGGCGGCGCGGCGTTCGCTCAAGGCCTGTTCGGCGAAGGCGAAATAACCCTGTTCCGTGAGCTGGATCAGCAGGGGGTGATCGGCCAGGTGCGTCTGAATGATCACCTTACCCGGCTCTTCCGCGCGTCCGGCTCGCCCCGCGACCTGCACGATCAGCTGCGCCATGCGCTCGCTGGCGCGGAAATCACCGGAGAATAGCCCGCCGTCGGCATCCAGGATCGACACCAGTGTCACCCGTGGGAAATGATGCCCCTTGGCGAGCATTTGAGTGCCGACCAGAATGCATGGCTCGCCTTTCTGAATCGTCGCGAACAGCTGATTCATCGCGTCCTTGCGAGAAGTGCTGTCGCGGTCGACGCGCAACACCGGATAGTCCGGGAACAGGATGGCCAGCCGTTCTTCAGCCCGCTCCGTGCCTGCCCCAACCGGGCGCAGGTCGACTTTTCCGCACGCCGGGCAATTGCGTGGCACGCGCTCGACATGCCCGCAGTGGTGGCAGCGTAGCTCGCCGGAACGCTGATGAACGGTCATGCGCGCGTCGCAGCGGTTGCATTCCGAGAGCCAGCCGCAGTCGTGACAGAGCAGCGTTGGAGCGAACCCTCGTCGGTTGAGAAACACCAGAACCTGCTGGCCCGCTGCCAGGGTTTGTCCGATTGCCTGCTGCATGGGGCCGGAAATACCGCTGTCCAGTGGGCGGCTTTTGACATCCAGGCGCAGGAAGCGCGGTTGTTGAGCACCACCGGCGCGCTGATTGAGTCGTAAGAGGGCGTACCGGCCGGTGTAGGCGTTGTGCAGGCTTTCCAGTGAAGGCGTCGCCGAACCCAGCACGATCGGGATGTCTTCCTGCCGTGCGCGCACCAGTGACAGATCCCGGGCGTGATAGCGCAGTCCTTCCTGCTGTTTATACGAGCCGTCGTGCTCTTCGTCGATGATGATCAGGCCGGGATTCTTCATCGGCGTGAACAACGCTGAGCGGGTGCCGATAATGATGTCGGCCTCGCCATCTCGCGCGGCCAGCCAGGCGTCGAGCCGGTCTCGGTCGTTGACAGCCGAGTGCAGCAAGGCGATTCGCGCATTGAAGCGCTGCTCGAAACGGGCGAGAGTCTGAGGACCGAGGTTGATCTCTGGAATCAGCACCAGCGCCTGTTTGCCGGCTTCCAGGGTTTCTCGGATCAGTTGCAGGTAAACCTCGGTCTTGCCGCTGCCCGTCACTCCCGCCAGCAACGAGGCATGGAAACTGCCGAAGCCTGAGCGGACCGCTTCGAAGGCGGCGCGCTGTTCAGTGTTCAGCGGCAATTCTGGCTGCGCCAGCCAGTGTTCGTGCCGGGCTGTGGGCGCATGGCCCCGCACTTCAACAGTGACCAGTTCCTTGGCCAGCAGCAGGTTCAGGCTGTCGCGGTTCAGCATCAGCTTGCTCAACAACTGATGCGCGACACCGTGAGGGTGCTGCGCCAGCGTCCTGAGCGCTTCCTTTTGCTTGGGCGCCCGCGCGATACGTGGGTCGTCGATGCTGGCGCCGGAGGCCATATGCCAGAAACGCTCCTGCCGTGCCTCGGCCGGTTCGCCCTGGCGCAGCAGTACCGGCAATGCCCAGCTCAAGGTGTCACCGAGGCTATGCTGGTAATACTGCGCGGTCCACAGGCACAGCTTGAACAGCGCGGGCGGCAGTGGCGCTTCGCTGTCCAGCAAGGCGATGGCGGGTTTGAGCTTGTCGGCGGGGACTTCGCTGTGGTCGGTGACTTCCACCAGAATCCCGATCATCTCCCGACGGCCGAACGGCACTCGCAGGCGCATGCCCGGCTGCAGGGTACTGTGCGCGACCCCGGCGGGGGCACGGTAGTCGAACAGGCGGCGTAAAGGCGAGGGCAGGGCGAGGCGCAGAATGGCGTCGGGCACGCGGGGGATTTCCTGTTACGGAGTATGACCAAGGCGCGATCTTAGCAGACGACCGGCAGTAACGTTCGCTTGCGTCATTTGCACTCTCTGTTAATATGCGCGGCCTAATTCCGTGCGGTATTCAACAATAGTGTTGGGTGGCGGCACGCTAGCCTGAGGAAATACCGATGAAAGCTGATATCCATCCAGTTTACGAAGACGTCGTTGCGACCTGCAGCTGCGGCAACGTCATCCACACCCGTTCCAACCTGGCCAAGCCTCTGAGCCTGGACGTTTGCAACGAGTGCCACCCGTTCTACACCGGTAAGCAAAAGACTCTGGACGTTGGCGGTCGCGTCGACAAGTTCAAGTCGCGTTTCGGTGCGTTCGGCGCAACCAAAGCGAAGTAAGAGTGGATTTTCTGGATCGCTCCCCGAGCTACTCCAGGCTGCTCAAGAAGGCGTCCCTTGCGGGCGCCTTTTTTATGTCTGCGATTTGGCTCTCCTCGGCTCAGGCGCTGTGTCCGGCACCTGCTTCTCTGCCTGTTTCCCAGGTTCAACGCGTGGTCGACGGCGACACCGTGCGATTGAGCGATGGGCGCAGCGTGCGCATGATTGGCCTCAATGCGCCAGAAACTGGCAAAAAAGGTCAGTCCGCGCAGCCGTTTGCCGAAGCCGCCAAGCGTCGTCTGCAAGCGTTGGTCGATGAGAGTGATGGGCAGGTCAGCGTAGGTGTCGGTGAGCAGGCCACCGATCACTATGGCCGAACGCTGGCCAATCTCTACGGGCGCAATGGTGCCAACCTGGAAGCGCAACTGCTCGCTGAAGGTCTGGGCTATCTGGTGGCGGTGTCGCCCAACGTCGCGCTGGTCGATTGCCAGCAGGCGGCGGAAAAGACTGCTCGTCAGGCCGGGTTGGGGCTGTGGCGCAATTCGCCGGTGCAGTCGCCGGATCAAATCGACACGGGCGGCTTTGCCGTGGTGTCTGGCGAGGTCAGCAATGTGCAGCGCAACGGTGGTGGCGTCTGGATCGAATTTCAGAACTCACTGGTGCTGCGCATCGCCCCCAATCTGGTCAGTCAATTCGACCTCGCTTCACTTCAGCGTCTGAAGGGCCGCAAGGTCGAAGCTCGCGGGTGGGTGGTAGATCGTTCTCGTCGCGGCGGCCTTAAATCGGGTCAGGTGCGCTGGATGATGCCAATTACCCATTCAGCGATGTTGAATACAACATCCAGATAAAATTGTAGACATTTTTCAGGCTATATTGTTTTCAGTGCAGGCCTTGTATTTCGTGGCTCTACGCTGAAAGTCTTAGATGCGGCCCCTTGACACAGGTGACTCGGCAGTCTTGTTAGGACTTTCTGACTTGCGTATGCTCGTTCGTCCGTCTGTCCAACAGCAAAAAAGCGGAATGCCCACATGTCAGATTTGAAAACTGCCGCTCTCGAATATCACGCCAACCCTCGCCCTGGGAAACTGAGCGTCGAACTCACCAAAGCCACCGCGACAGCTCGTGATCTGTCGCTGGCGTACAGCCCGGGCGTCGCTGAGCCTGTGCGTGAAATCGCACGCGATCCTGAACTCGCTTACAAGTACACCGGCAAAGGCAACCTTGTCGCGGTCATCTCCGATGGCACCGCGATCCTCGGCCTGGGCAACCTCGGCCCGCTGGCTTCCAAGCCGGTAATGGAAGGTAAAGGTGTGCTGTTCAAGCGCTTCGCCGGTATCGATGTATTCGACATCGAAGTCGATTCGGAAAGCCCGCAGGCGTTCATCGACACCGTCAAACGTATCTCCATCACTTTCGGCGGCATCAACCTGGAAGACATCAAGGCACCTGAGTGCTTCGAGATCGAAAAGGCGCTGATCGAGCAGTGCGACATTCCGGTTTTCCACGATGACCAGCACGGCACCGCGATCGTTACTGCGGCCGGCATGATCAACGCACTGGAAATCGCTGGCAAAACCCTGAGCGACGCGAAAATCGTCTGCCTGGGCGCCGGTGCTGCGGCCATCTCCTGCATGAAATTGCTGGTGAGCATGGGCGCGAAGATCGAAAACATCTTCATGATCGACCGCAATGGCGTGGTTCACTCCGGCCGTTCCGATCTGAACCAGTACAAGGCGCAATTCGCTCACGCGACTGACAAGCGCACCCTGGCCGACGCACTGGATGGTGCTGACGTATTCGTGGGTCTGTCGGGTCCTAACCTGCTGAGCGCTGAAGGCCTGAAATCCATGGCTGCGAACCCGATCGTGTTCGCGTGCTCGAACCCCGATCCGGAAATCTCGCCGGAGCTGGCTCACGCCACTCGCGACGACGTGATCATGGCGACCGGCCGTTCGGACTACCCGAACCAGGTCAACAACGTGCTGGGCTTCCCGTTCATCTTCCGTGGTGCCCTGGACGTTCGCGCCAAGCGCATCAACGAAGAAATGAAGATCGCAGCAGCCAACGCTCTGCGTGAACTGGCCAAATTGCCAGTGCCTCAGGAAGTCTGCGACGCCTACGGCGGCATCAAATTGGAATTCGGCCGTGAGTACATCATTCCGAAGCCAATGGACGCGCGCTTGCTTGGTCTGATCTCCGATGCCGTTGCCAAGGCCGCCATCGCGACCGGCGTGGCTACCCAGCCGTATCCGAAACACTACCCGCTGAAAAGCGTGGATGATGTGTTTAACGGATAAAGGCAGTCACTGCTCCACAAAAAAACCGGCCTGAGAGCCGGTTTTTTTGTGCAGCAGCTTCAAGTTGTAAGTCGCAAGCTGCAAGTAAAAGCGTTCGCGGGTGCGGCTGTTACTTGCGGCTTGCAGCTTGGTGCTCGTAGCTGCCTTTAAAACAGATCGATTGGCGCAGATTCGTCCGCAGGGAGCGGACTGCCTGGTGCCGGGCTGCCGTTCAGTTCGTTCACGCTAGGCGGTGTGTCTTCGCTCTTGAATAGCTCAAAGAACGCTCCGGCCGTGCTTGGCGTTGCAGAGCGGCCACTGACCGGGTCGATTCGCAGGCTCAGGATGCCATCAGGCTCGGGCTGGACGTGCGGCGGTTTGTCCTTGAGCGCGGCACTCATGTAGCTCATCCAGATCGGTAGCGCGACGGTCCCGCCGAACTCATGACGGCCCAGGCTTTCAGGCTGGTCGAACCCGGTCCAGACCGTGGTCACGTAGTCGCCGTTGTAGCCGGAGAACCAGGCGTCTTTGGAGTCGTTGGTGGTACCGGTCTTGCCGGCGATGTCCGGACGATTCATTGCCAGTGCACGGCGGCCTGTGCCGCGCTTGATCACGTCCTGCAGCATGCTGTTAAGAATGTACGTGGTGCGACCGTCGACAATGCGCTCCGCCACCGCGGGGGCGGGTGGTACGCCATTGGTGTCAAGCGCGTTTGGCACAGTGTTGGCGGTCAGTGCCGGGGTTTCCGGGGCGGCAAAGGTCGACGCATCACTGACTGCTTTTTCGCTGACGGCTTTCGGGTTCGGGTCGTTGGCCGGTACGGTCGGCGGGTTGGCGACGAAGAGCGTCTTGCCTTCGCGATCCTCGATCTTGTCGATCAGGTATGGGCTGATCTTGTAGCCGCCGTTGGCGAAGGTGCTCCAGCCGCTGACGATTTCCATCGGCGTCAGCGTTGCCGTACCCAGGGCCAGCGACAGGTTCGGCGGCAGATCTGCTTTGTTGAAGCCAAAGCGAGTGATGTAGTTGATTGCCGTGTTGACCCCCAGACTTTGCAGCAGGCGGATCGACACCAGGTTGCGCGACTTGTACAGCGCCTCGCGTAGGCGGATCGGGCCGAGGAACGTGCCGGTGTCGTTCTTCGGACGCCAGACCTTGTCGATGGCTTCGTCAACGAACACGATCGGCGCGTCGTTTACCAGGCTCGCGGCGGTATAGCCGCTGTCCAGTGCGGCCGAATAAAGGAACGGTTTGAAGCTGGAGCCCGGTTGACGCTTGGCCTGCATGGCGCGGTTGTAGTTGCTCTGTTCGAAGGCAAAACCGCCGACCAGTGCGCGAATCGCACCGTTTTTAGGGTCCAGAGAAACCAGCGCGCTCTGTGCTTGCGGGATCTGGCTGAATTTGAGCGAGTTATCAGGCTGACGCTGCAGGCGCACCAGATCGCCGACATGGGCGACGTCGGATGGCTGCTTCGGATTGGGGCCGACGCTGTTGGTGTTCAAGAAGGCTTTTGCCCACTTCATGCTGTCCCAGGCGACGGTTTCTTCCTTCTCGCCGTTGCGGGTCAGAACGTGAATACCGTTCTTGTCGACCTGGCTGACGATGGCCGGCTCCAGACCGCTGATCGGACGCTGCTTGGTCAATTCCTGTGCCCAAGCGTCGCGGGTCAGGCCCGGGAAGCGGCTTTCAGGCCCGCGATAGCCGTGGCGCTGGTCGTATTCGATCAGGCCATCCTGCACCGCTTTGTTCGCATCTTCTTGACGATCGCTTGGCACAGTAGTGGTTACGCGGAAGCCTTCTGTGTAGGCTTCGCTGCCGTAGCGGCCGACCATCTCGGCACGGGCCATTTCAGCGATGTACGGCGCGTTCACTTCAGGGCTCTGAACGTGATAGCTGGCGTTGATCGGCTCGGCCAGAGCAGTTTGATAAGTGTTCTGGTCGATTTTGCCCAGTTTGAACATGCGGCCCAGAATCCAGTCGCGGCGCTCTTTGGCGCGCACCGGGTTGGCCAGTGGGTTGAATCGTGACGGCGCTTTCGGCAGCCCGGCAATCATGGCCATCTGCGCAACACTCAGATCGCGGATGGATTTGCCGTAATAAACCTGCGCCGCAGCCTCGATACCATAGGCCCGGTTACCCAGGTAGATCTTGTTGACGTAGAGCTCGAGAATCTCGTCCTTGGTAAGTTGGCGCTCGATTTGCAAGGCCAGAAGAATCTCGGTGGTTTTACGTGAGAAGCTGCGCTCGCTGGTCAGGAAGTAGTTCTTCGCAACCTGCATGGTGATAGTCGAGCCGCCGGACTGAATGTGACCGCTTTTGACCAGTTGGCTGGCGGCGCGCATCAGGCTGCTGGGGTCCACGCCATAGTGGTTGGCGAAGTTATCGTCTTCGGCAGACAGCAGGGCGTGAATGAAATTGGGTGGAATGTCGGCGAAACGGATCGGAGAGCGGCGCATTTCGCCGAACTCGGCAATCAGCTTGCCGTCGCTGCTGAACACGCGCAGCGGTATCTGCAGCTGGATGTTGCGCAGCGCGTCGACTGAAGGCAGATTCGGCGACAGGTAAAGGAAGGCACCGCTCAAACCGAGCAGCAGCCCGCAGACGATAGCGACGAAGGACCACCAGAAAAACTTCAGCAGGCGTATCAAGGCTTTTGGATTTCCAGAAAAAAGAATGGGTTAAGCGCAGGCATTTACAAATGAACACGCCTTGAAGCTTTGCTACACGAAAAAAACGCTGGGCATTATAAGCATTTTTCGTCGCCGAGCGTTATTTGCGCTACTGTCAAGGCTGCCGACAGTGGCTTTGGACAAAAAAATATCCGTAAGTGACGGAAACGCATAGGGAATCGGTTGTGTTCGAACTCTTCAGTAAGAAGGCCAATACCCTTCTAGGGATCGATATTAGCTCCACCTCGGTAAAACTCCTTGAATTGAGTCGTTCCGGTACCCGTTACAAGGTCGAGTCCTACGCGGTCGAGCCACTGCCGGTGAACGCAGTGGTCGAGAAGAACATCGCGGAGCTTGAAGGCGTCGGCAATGCTTTGACGCGAGTATTGGTCAAAGCCAAAAGTAACGTCAAAATCGCGGCGGTTGCGGTCGCAGGTTCTGCGGTTATTACCAAGACCATCGAGATGGATGCCGGCCTTTCCGATGACGAGATGGAAAACCAGCTCAAGATCGAAGCCGACCAGTACATTCCCTATCCGCTGGAAGAAGTTGCCATCGATTTCGAGGTGCAAGGTTATTCGGCGCGCAATCCCGAGCGCGTCGAAGTGCTGCTTGCTGCCTGTCGCAAGGAAAACGTCGAGGTGCGTGAGGCGGCGCTGGCGCTGGCCGGTCTGACGGCGCGTGTGGTCGACGTCGAAGCCTATGCCCTTGAGCGCTCATTCGGCCTGTTGTCGGCGCAACTCGGTCAGGACCACGAGCAACTGACCGTGGCAGTGATCGACATCGGCGCCACCATGACCACCCTCAGCGTGCTGCACAACGGCCGCATCATCTATACCCGCGAGCAATTGTTCGGCGGACGCCAGCTGACTGAAGAGATCCAGCGTCGCTACGGCTTGTCTCTGGGCGAGGCCGGCCTTGCGAAAAAGCAGGGCGGTTTGCCGGACGACTACCAACTGGAAGTCCTGCAGCCCTTCAAGGACGCCGTGGTTCAACAGGTGTCCCGCTCGCTGCAGTTCTTCTTTGCCGCCGGTCAGTACAACCGCGTGGACTACATCATGCTCGCAGGGGGGACGGCATCCATTGCCGGACTCGACCGGTTGATTCAGGAGCGTCTCGGCACGCCCACCATGGTCGCCAACCCGTTTGCCGACATGGCATTGAGCGCGAAGGTCAACGCTGGCGCGTTGGCCAGTGACGCACCGGCATTGATGATCGCTTGCGGTCTGGCTTTGAGGAGCTTCGACTAATGGCACGGATCAACTTACTCCCTTGGCGCGAAAAGCAGCGCGAAGAGCGAAAAAAACGCTTCCTGATCGCACTCGTCGGCGTCCTTGTCGCCGGTATCGGCACCATTCTGCTGGCTGATCAGTATTTGACCAGCGCAATCAACCATCAGAATGCGCGCAACCAGTTCATCAAGACTGAGATCGTCCAGCTTGACGCTCGCATCAAGGAAATCAGCGAACTCAAGGCGCGTCGCAAGCAGTTGCTGGAACGGATGAAGATCATTCAGGACTTGCAAGGCAACCGGCCGATCATCGGCCGTATCTTCGATCAACTGGCGCGAACCTTGCCGGATGGCGTGTATTTCAACGAAGTGAAGATGACCGACAAACTCATCAGCATTTCCGGGGCTGCCGAGTCGAACAATCGGGTGTCGGATCTGTTGCGTAATCTGGATGCATCTGACTGGCTGGAAGCGCCGAGTCTGACAGAGGTGAAGGCAAACACGGCTGGGGCGGTGGACCAGTCCAATACCTTCCAGTTGACCGTGCGTCAGACGCAGCCCGCTGTAGATGGAGCCAAGCCATGAATGTGAATGAATGGCTGGACAGCCTGCGCAAGATCGACATCAACGACCTGGACGTCAACAACCTCGGCTCATGGCCCGCGGCGGTGAAAGCCATCGCTGGCGCCTTGTTGATGGTGCTTGTGTTGGCGGGCGGATACTTTTTCTACATACAGGACATGCAAACCCAGCTGGATCAGGCGCGTAATGATGAAGCGACGTTGAAGGAGCAGTTCTCCAACAAGGCGTTTCAAGCGGCGAACCTGAACGCTTACAAGACCCAGATGGTGGAGATGGAAAACACCTTCGGCGCGCTGCTGCGGCAACTGCCCGGTGACACCGAAGTGCCTGGTTTGCTGGAGGACATCACCCGCACCGGTCTCGGCAGCGGGCTTGAATTCGAAGAGATCAAGCTGTTGCCCGAATCGGCTCAGCAGTTTTACATCGAGCTGCCGATCCAGATCACGGTTACCGGCGCTTACCACGACCTTGCGACGTTCGTCAGCGGTGTTGCCAGCCTGCCGCGGATCGTCACGCTGCATGATTTCGAAATCAAACCGGTGGACGCCAAGTCCCCTGGAAAACTGCGCATGAGCATTCTCGCCAAAACCTATCGCTACAACGACAAGGGGCTTCAAGGCACTGACAACAAAGGACAGGCGAAATGAGGGCCGTGCATTGGTTGTGCATCGGCGTGACGCTGATGGGGTTGGCAGGGTGTGACGGTTCGAACGATTTCGACGATTTGAAGCAGTTCATGGCTGAAGTGCGGGCGCGGCCGACGGGGAACATCGAGCCGATGCCCAAGTTTCGGCCATACGAAGCCTTTACCTACGCGGCAGCGAGTTTGCGCAGCCCGTTCCAGCCGCCGATCAAGGTCGATCTGGTCAACCGCCAGAAAGGCACGCGTCTGGTTCAGCCCGATCCGACGCGGGTCAAGCAGTTCCTGGAAGGGTTCAATATCGATGGTTTCGAAATGGTCGGCACATTGAGCAACGAAACCGGTATGTTCGCCTTGCTGCGTGGTGCCGGAGGGGTTCACCGGGTCAAGGTGGGTGATTATCTGGGCCGCAACGACGGGCGGATCGTCGGCATTACCGAGTCGGCGGTGCAGGTCATCGAAATCGTGCCTGATGGAGAGGGAGCGTGGCTTGAGCGGCCGCGCAGCATTTCCCTGAAAGAACGCTCATGAAGACGACAAGCAAGCGATACACCTTCGGATCTGCACAGTGGTGGAATGTGAACATGAACAGGATTCTTTCGATTATCGGCGTGTCGCTAGGGATGGCGATGCTTTCACCGATTCTCCAGGCGGCCAACCTCAAGACGCTGGATGTCGCCGCATTGCCGGGGGATCGGGTCGAGTTGAAACTGTCCTTTGACGGTCCGGTGGCGGCTCCCCGCGGCTACACCACCGAACAGCCGGCGCGTATCGCGCTGGATCTGCCGGGCGTGACCAGTCAGTTGGCGATCAAGAGCCGAGACCTTGGGTCGGGCAACGCCCACAGTGTCGTGGTGGTTGAAGCCAAGGATCGCACTCGCGTGATCATCAACCTCACCACGCTGGCGCCTTACAGTTCGCGAGTCGACGGTAACAACCTGTTCGTGGTCGTGGGTCAAGGTGCTGCCGCTGCGCAGGGTTCGCAACCCAGCACTGCCCAAGGCGCTCCTCGCGTAAGTGTTCCGCCAGCACAAGCCGCACAGGCCAAGCCAGCCCCGCGCTCGTATGCCCCGGGCCCCAGATCGGTGAAAAACGTCGATTTCCAGCGTGGCGAGCTGGGTGAAGGCAATGTCGTCATCGAGCTGAGCGATCCGGGTATCGCGCCGGACATTCAAGAGCAGGGCGGCAAGATTCGCGTCGACTTCGCCAAGACTCAACTGCCCGATCCGCTGCGCGTACGCCTTGATGTCAAGGATTTCGCCACGCCCGTGCAGTTCGTCAATTCCAGCGTCAGCGGTGACAAGGCCAGCATTTCCATTGAGCCATCGGGCGCGTTCGACTACTCCGCTTACCAGGCTGACAACAAGCTGACCATCAGCGTGCGTCCGCTGACCACTGAAGACCTTGAGCGCCGCAATGCGGAGAAGCTGGTCTACACCGGGGAAAAGCTGTCGCTGAACTTCCAGGACATCGACGTGCGCTCGGTGCTGCAACTGATTGCGGACTTCACCAACCTCAACCTGGTCGCCAGTGACACCGTTCAAGGCGGCATCACGCTGCGCCTGCAAAATGTGCCTTGGGATCAGGCCCTGGATCTGGTGCTCAAGACCAAGGGGCTGGACAAGCGCAAGGTCGGCAACGTGCTGCTGGTCGCGCCTGCGGACGAGATTGCCGCTCGCGAGCGCCAGGAGCTGGAGTCGCTGAAGCAGATTTCCGAATTGGCGCCACTGCGTCGTGAGTTGCTGCAGGTCAACTACGCCAAGGCTGCCGACATCGCCAAGCTCTTCCAGTCCGTGACCAGTGGCGAGTCGAAGACCGATGAGCGCGGGTCGATCACTGTCGACGAACGCACTAACAACATCATTGCCTACCAGACTCAGGACCGCCTGGACGAGCTGCGTCGTATCGTTTCCCAGCTGGACATCCCGGTCCGTCAGGTGATGATCGAGGCGCGCATCGTCGAGGCCAACGTCGATTACGACAAGGCGCTCGGTGTGCGCTGGGGCGGCTCCAGCACTCACGGCAACTTCACCACCGGTGGTAGCGGTACAGTTACTGGCGCTGCAGCCACCAACGGTCCTTTTGTGGACATGGGTGTGAGCGACCCGACGTCATCGATTGGTTTGGGCTTCCTGACCAACAACACGATTCTTGACCTCGAGCTTTCGGCGATGGAAAAGACCGGCAACGGTGAAGTGGTTTCCCAGCCAAAGGTCGTCACGTCGGACAAGGAAACCGCGAAAATCCTGAAAGGTACGGAAGTGCCGTATCAGGAAGCCAGCTCCAGCGGCGCGACCTCTGTGTCGTTCAAGGAAGCGTCGCTGTCTCTGGAAGTGACCCCGCAGATTACCCCGGACAACCGCATCATCATGGAAGTGAAGGTGACCAAGGACGAGCCTGACTACGTGAACACGGTGCTCGGCGTGCCGCCGATCAAGAAGAACGAAGTCAACGCCAAGGTCCTGGTTGCTGATGGCGAGACCATCGTAATTGGTGGTGTGTTCTCCAATACGCAGAGTAAAGTCGTCGACAAGGTGCCATTTTTGGGCGATGTGCCGTATGTTGGCCGCCTTTTCCGGCGGGATGTGGTCTCGGAGAAAAAATCCGAGCTGTTGGTGTTCCTCACTCCGCGTATCATGAACAACCAGGCGATTGCTGTGAGTCGTTGATTCTGTGCGAAATTTAATACTTGTGGGACCGATGGGCGCTGGTAAAAGCACCATCGGTCGTCTGCTGGCCAAAGAGCTTCGACTGCCGTTCAAGGATTCCGACAAGGAAATCGAACTGCGAACGGGCGCCAATATCCCGTGGATCTTCGACAAGGAAGGTGAAGCGGGCTTTCGTGATCGCGAACAAGCCATGATCGCCGAGCTTTGCGGCTTCGATGGTGTGGTGCTGGCGACAGGCGGTGGCGCGGTCATGCGCGAAGAAAACCGTCGGGCGTTGCACGCCGGTGGTCGCGTGGTCTATCTGCATGCCTCGGTAGAGCAGCAGGTAGGGCGCACTTCCCGGGATCGCAACCGACCGCTGTTGCGCACTGCAGACCCGGCACGGGTACTGCGCGAGCTGCTGGCGATTCGTGATCCGCTGTACCGGGAAATCGCCGATGTCATCATTGAAACCGATGAGCGGCCACCACGGATGGTCGTTCTTGACATCCTTGCGCTGTTGGCCGAGCTTCCTCCCCGTTAAAGCGCAGACGGAAATGCGCTATCCTCGGCGACCATAAAAAGCAGGGTCGCCAAATGGCCTTGCGCCATAGCCGGTGTCGCAGCCTTAAAGTGCGCGCACAGGCATCCAATTGTTGAAACAGTGTGGGGACACATGCAGACACTTAAGGTCGAGCTTGGCGAGCGTAGCTATCCGATCCATATTGGCGAAGGCTTGTTGGATCGTCCCGAACTGCTCAAGCCGTACATTGCCGGCAAGCAGGTAGCGATCGTTTCCAATGCTACCGTGGCTCCTCTGTACATCGAGCGTCTGACAAAGTCGCTGGCTGGTTACAACGTCCTGCCGATCGTCCTTCCCGACGGCGAAGCCTTCAAGAACTGGGAAACCCTGCAACTCATCTTCGATGCCCTCCTGACCGCACGCCACGACCGTCGCACCACTGTGATCGCGCTGGGTGGCGGGGTTATCGGCGATATGGCCGGATTTGCTGCGGCCTGTTATCAGCGCGGCGTAGATTTCATTCAGGTTCCGACCACGCTGCTGTCACAGGTGGACTCTTCCGTGGGCGGCAAGACCGGGATCAACCATCCGCTGGGCAAGAACATGGTCGGCGCGTTCTACCAGCCGAATGCGGTACTCATCGACACAGCGTCCCTGAACACCCTGCCTGAACGCGAGCTGTCTGCAGGCCTTGCCGAGGTCATCAAATACGGTCTGATATGTGACGAGCCGTTCCTGACATGGCTCGAAGAGAATATGGACAAGCTGCGTGGCCTGGATCAGGTCGCGCTGACTACCGCTATCGAACGCTCCTGCGCAGCCAAGGCTGCTGTGGTTGGTGCCGATGAGCGGGAGTCCGGCGTTCGGGCCACCCTGAATCTGGGCCACACCTTTGGCCATGCCATCGAAACCCATATGGGCTACGGCGTTTGGCTGCATGGAGAGGCGGTGGCTGCAGGAACGGTCATGGCACTGGAAATGTCCGCACGCCTGGGCTGGATCAGCGAGCAGGAACGAGATCGCGGTATTCGCCTGTTTCAGCACGCCGGGTTGCCGGTGGTGCCGCCTGAAGACATGACGCCTGAGCATTTCCTCGAGCACATGGCGGTGGACAAGAAGGTGATCGATGGTCGGCTGCGCCTGGTGCTGCTGCGCCGGATGGGCGAGGCGGTGGTGACTGACGAATATCCAAAAGAAGTACTACAGGCCACACTGGTCGCGGACTACCGCGCCTTGGTGGATCAGCTTAGAGGTTAATGAGAAATCCATGACTAGTTTGCACGCCGATGAGGCCTTTCTCGGTCACTATCAATTGAGTCATGACCCCTTTGCCACGCGGGTCCCCGGCTTCAAGTTCTTCCCTGCCCAGCGCAAACCGGTGCTTGGGCAATTGCACCATCTCGCCCGCTACAGCCAGTTGCTGTTGCTGGTCACCGGCCCTCATGGCAGCGGCAAGACTTTGCTGCGCCAGGCTTTGGTGGCGAGCACCAACAAGCAATCGGTGCAAAGTGTGGTGGTTTCCGCCCGCGGTGCCGGTGACGCTTCTGGCGTACTGCGCCAGGTGGCTCAGGCGCTCAACGTCGCTCAGCCGGAAATGAAATCGATTCTGTCGCAGGTCGTGCAACTGGCTTTGACTGGCCAGGAGGTCTACATCCTGGTGGACGATGCCGAACAACTCGGCGAATCCGCACTCGAAGCGTTGTTGGGATTGGCGGCGGGCACTCCGGAAGGTCGTCCGCACGTCTTCCTGTTCGGCGAGGCTTCGATCATCGATCGCCTGGATCAGCTGTGCGCCGAGAGCGGTACAGAAGAAGAACGCTTCCACGTTATCGAGCTTGCACCGTATACCGAAGAAGAAACCCGTGAATATCTGGCGCAGCGCCTTGATGGCGCAGGGCAAGGCATTGAGGTGTTCAGTGCCGAGCAGATCACCGATATTCACGAACAGTCCAACGGATGGCCGGGTGCGATCAACCAGGTCGCGCGCGACTCGATGATCGAAGCCATGATCGCCAGCCGCTCTGCGGTAAAGCGTCCAAGTATGGGGTTCAAAATGCCTAAGAAACACGTGTTGGCTTTGGGTGGGGTTGTTGTCGCTGCAGTATTGGCTGCCTGGTTGATTCCGGGTCGCAACAACGCGCCTGCGACAGCACCCGCCAATTCCCAGGCGCAATTGCCACTGGGTCAGGGTCAGGCGCCTGCGCAGCAGTCGAACAACGGCGGCCCGGCCATTGAGTTCGCCGGTAATTCGCAGCCAATGCCGCTACCGTTGGTCGGTAACTCGCAGCCGGTGATGCGCGGTCCTCTGGCCGAAGCCGCAGGCTCTGGCGAGGGTGACGGCGAAGACGGCGGCGCGGCTGCCAACCAGCCGCTGCAACCACCGACCGTCACCACCACCGCGCCTCCAGCAGGTGCAGCAGCAGGTCCGGCTCCGGCCATGGCTCAGACGCCGGTTCCGACACCGCGTCCGACGCCGGCTCCTGCCGCTAAACCTGCGCCGGCTCCTACGGCCAAGCCTGCTCCAGCGCCGACTCAGGTGGCCACCGCTAAGCCAGCCCCTGCGTCTGCCGCCAAACCGGCTGCTGCTCCAGCGTCCGCTGGCGGTACCTGGTACGCCGGTCAGGCGCCGACCCATTACGTGGTGCAGATCCTCGGCACCAGCTCCGAAGCCACCGCTCAGAGCTATGTGAAAGAGCAGGGCGCGGAATACCGCTACTTCAAGAAAACCCTGCAAGGCAAGCCGCTGTACGTAGTCACTTACGGTAGTTTCGCAGACCGCAATGCGGCCCTCGCCGCTATCAAAGTCTTGCCAGCGAAGGTTCAGGCTGGTAAACCTTGGCCTCGTACTGTCGGCAGTATCCAACAGGAACTCGCCGCAGCTCGCTGATTCAGTAGCGACCCTACCCGGGTCGCTCGGTTAGCTCCCCCGAACTCACGCTCGAGCGTGCTGCCAATGAGCAGCGCGCCTTGCGGTGTCTGCGTCTCAGACACACATTGAATTTCGGGTTGTGTTTGGTCAGACTCGCAACAAAGCTCTGGCTAGCACGAGAATCGCTTCAAAACCTTTCATTAATGCGACATAAATTTGCGACGTTTCGTCGCTAAATTTGTGAGGCTTTGTGTCGGTGTGTACAATGACCTCCCTTTTGCTCCCGCAAAGCTGGCGTACGTTCAGCGTGGACGGTAAATGGTTGAATTGAAAAGAAATTTGCCTCTGCAAGAGGCAGCCTGGTGAGAATGTGTCTATGAAAGCAGGTCTGTACCATCCAGAAGAATTCAAGGATAACTGTGGTTTCGGCCTGATCGCCCATATGCAAGGCGAGCCCAGTCATCACCTGTTGCAGACGGCTATCGAAGCCCTGACCTGCATGACCCACCGTGGTGGGATCAACGCCGACGGCAAGACCGGTGACGGTTGCGGGCTGTTGATTCAAAAACCCGACATGTTCCTGCGCGCTGTGGCCAAAGAGCACTTCAGCGTCGAACTGCCGCGTCAGTATTGCGTGGGCATGGTCTTCCTCAATCAGGATGACGCCAAGGCTCAAGCCGCCCGCGAAAACATGAATCGTGAGATCCTCGCCGAGGGCCTGACCCTGATCGGCTGGCGCGAAGTGCCGATCGACACCAGCGTGCTCGGTCGTCTGGCCCTTGAGCGTCTGCCAAAGATCGAGCAAGTGTTCATCGGCGGTGAAGGCCTGAGCGATCAGGAATTCGCGATCAAGCTGTTCTGTGCCCGCCGTCGCTCATCGGTATCCAACGCCGCCGACACTGATCACTACATCTGCAGCTTTTCGCACAAGACCATCATCTATAAAGGCCTGATGATGCCGCGTGACCTCACGGCATTCTATCCAGACCTCAACGACGAGCGCCTGCAGACCGCGATCTGCGTGTTCCACCAGCGCTTCTCGACCAACACCCTGCCGAAATGGCCACTGGCTCAGCCATTCCGCTTCCTCGCCCACAACGGCGAGATCAACACCATCACCGGTAACCGCAACTGGGCGCAGGCCCGTCGCACCAAGTTCACCAACGAACTGATGGACCTGGACGAACTGGGCCCGCTGGTCAACCGCGTGGGCTCCGATTCCTCGAGCATGGACAACATGCTGGAGCTGATGGTCACCGGCGGCATCGACCTGTTCCGTGGTGTGCGCATGCTCGTGCCGCCTGCATGGCAGAACGTTGAAACCATGGACCCGGATCTGCGCGCGTTCTATGAATTCAACTCCATGCACATGGAGCCGTGGGACGGCCCGGCCGGTATCGTGATGACCGAAGGCCGCCACGCCGTCTGCCTGCTCGACCGTAACGGTCTGCGTCCGGCGCGCTGGGTCACCACCAAGAACGGCTACATCACCCTGGCTTCGGAAATCGGCGTGTGGAACTACACCCCGGAAGACGTCATCGCCAAGGGCCGCGTAGGGCCGGGTCAGATTTTCGCCGTGGACACCGAAACCGGCCAGATCCTCGACACCGACGCCATTGACAGCCGCCTGAAGTCGCGTCATCCGTACAAACAGTGGCTGCGAAAGAATGCCCTGCGCATCCAGGCAACCCTGGAAGATCACGACCACGGTTCGGCGTTCTACAACCCGGATCAGCTCAAGCAGTACATGAAGATGTTCCAGGTCACGTTCGAAGAACGCGATCAGGTCCTGCGTCCGCTGGGCGAGCAAGGTCAGGAAGCCGTGGGTTCCATGGGTGACGACACGCCAATGGCCGTGTTGTCGCGCCGTGTGCGCACGCCTTACGATTACTTCCGCCAGCAGTTCGCGCAGGTCACCAACCCGCCGATCGACCCGCTGCGTGAAGCCATCGTCATGTCGCTGGAAGTCTGCCTCGGTGCCGAGCGCAACATCTTCCAGGAGTCGCCTGAGCACGCGTCGCGCGTGATTCTTAGCTCCCCGGTCATTTCCCCGGCCAAATGGCGCTCGCTGATGAACCTGGATCGTCCAGGCTTCGACCGCGCCATCATCGACCTGAACTATGACGAAGCCACCGGCCTTGAAGCTGCTGTGCGCAATGTCGCCGATCAGGCAGAAGAAGCCGTGCGCGCCGGTCGTACCCAGATCGTGCTGAGCGACCGTCACATCGCACCGGGCAAACTGCCTATCCACGCTTCGCTGGCCACCGGCGCGGTTCACCACCGCCTGACCGAAAAAGGCCTGCGTTGCGACAGCAACATTCTGGTCGAAACCGCGACTGCCCGTGATCCGCATCACTTCGCCGTATTGATCGGTTTTGGTGCGTCGGCGGTGTACCCGTTCCTGGCGTACGAAGTGCTGGGCGATCTGATCCGCACCGGTGAAGTGCTGGGCGATCTGTACGAAGTCTTCAAGAACTACCGCAAAGGCATCACCAAGGGCCTGCTCAAGATCCTGTCGAAGATGGGTATCTCGACCATCGCGTCCTACCGTGGCGCTCAGCTGTTCGAAGCCATTGGGCTGTCCGAGGCCGTATGCGACCTGAGCTTCCGTGGCGTGCCAAGCCGCATCAAGGGTGCGCGTTTCGTCGACATCGAAGACGAGCAGAAAGCCCTGGCCGCAGAAGCCTGGAGCCCGCGCAAGCCGATCCAGCAAGGCGGCCTGCTGAAGTTCGTCTACGGCGGCGAATACCATGCGTATAACCCTGACGTTGTGGCGACGCTGCAAGCAGCGGTGCAACAGGGCGACTACAGCAAGTTCAAGGAATACACCGCGCTGGTGGACAACCGTCCAGTGTCGATGATCCGGGACCTGTTCAAGGTCAAGGAACTTGAGACTCCGCTGTCGATTGACGACATCGAGCCACTGGAAGCGATCCTCAAACGTTTCGACTCGGCGGGTATCTCGCTGGGTGCGTTGTCGCCTGAAGCTCACGAAGCGCTGGCCGAGGCGATGAACCGCCTGGGCGCGCGTTCCAACTCCGGTGAGGGCGGTGAAGATCCTGCGCGCTACGGCACCATCCGCAGCTCCAAGATCAAACAGATCGCGACCGGTCGTTTCGGCGTAACGCCAGAGTATCTGGTCAACGCCGACGTGCTGCAGATCAAGGTCGCTCAAGGCGCCAAGCCGGGCGAGGGTGGTCAACTGCCAGGCGGTAAGGTCAACGGCCTGATCGCCAAGCTGCGTTACGCGGTGCCGGGCGTCACCCTGATTTCGCCTCCGCCGCATCACGACATCTATTCGATCGAAGACTTGTCGCAGCTGATTTTCGACCTGAAACAGGTCAACCCGGCGGCGCTGGTCTCGGTCAAACTGGTAGCGGAAGCTGGCGTCGGCACCATCGCTGCCGGTGTTGCCAAGGCTTACGCCGACTTGATCACCATTTCCGGTTATGACGGCGGTACCGGTGCATCGCCGCTGTCGTCGATCAAATACGCGGGTGCTCCGTGGGAAATCGGCCTGGCCGAAACTCACCAGACCCTGCGCGGCAACGATCTGCGCGGCAAGGTCCGGGTGCAGACCGACGGTGGTCTGAAAACCGGCCTGGACGTGATCAAGGCTGCGATTCTCGGCGCCGAGAGCTTCGGTTTCGGTACAGCGCCAATGATCGCGCTGGGCTGCAAATACCTTCGTATCTGCCACCTGAACAACTGCGCCACTGGCGTTGCAACCCAGAACGACAAGCTGCGCAAGGATCACTACATCGGCACTGTCGACATGGTGATCAACTTCTTCACCTACGTGGCTCAAGAAACACGCGAGTGGCTGGCGAAACTGGGCGTGCGTTCGCTGGAAGAGCTGATCGGCCGTACCGACCTGCTGGACATCCTGCCGGGCGAGACTGCCAAGCAGCAGCATCTGGACCTCACGCCTCTGCTGGGCAGCGATCACATTCCTGCCGACAAGCCTCAGTTCAGCCTGGTGGATCGCAACCCGCCGTTCGACAAAGGCCTACTGGCCGAGAAGATGGTCGAAATGGCCAAGTCGGCCATCGAGTCCAAATCCGGCGGCGACTACGCACTGGATATCTGCAACTGCGACCGTTCCATCGGCGCGCGGATTTCCGGCGAAATCGCCAAGCTGCACGGCAACCAGGGCATGAACGACGCTCCGGTGACGTTCCGCTTCAAGGGCACTGCCGGTCAGAGCTTCGGGGTGTGGAACGCCGGCGGTCTGAACATGTACTTGGAAGGCGACGCCAACGACTACGTCGGTAAGGGTATGACTGCAGGCAAGCTGGTGATCGTGCCGCCGAAAGGCAGCCCGTTCAAAACCCAGGAAAGCGCCATTATCGGTAACACCTGCCTCTACGGTGCCACCGGCGGCAAGCTTTTTGCTGCGGGAACCGCGGGCGAGCGTTTCGCTGTACGTAACTCTGGCGCCCACACCGTGGTGGAAGGCACCGGCGATCACTGCTGCGAATACATGACCGGCGGTTTCGTCTGCGTTCTGGGCAAGACCGGCTACAACTTCGGTTCGGGCATGACCGGTGGTTTCGCTTACGTGCTGGACCAGGACAACACTTTCGTTGACCGGGTCAACCACGAACTGGTTGAAATCCAGCGCATCAGCGGTGAAGCGATGGAAGCCTATCGCAGCCACCTGGAGCGTGTTCTGGCCGAGTACGTGACGGAAACCGACAGCGAGTGGGGCCGTAATCTCTGGGAAAACCTGGATGACTACCTGCGCCGCTTCTGGCTGGTCAAGCCTAAGGCCGCCAACCTCAAATCCTTGCTGTCGAGTACCCGCGCGAATCCGCAATAAGTGCTGGCGGCAGCTTCAAGCGGCAAGTTTGAAGCTGCAAGCCACAGCGGTGCGCGGTGTCGGGAATAAATTTGATCGCCTCAAGCTTGTAGCTTGGGGCTCGCAGCTTGAGGCTGCCATTAGAGGTTTGAAACATGGCTGAACGTCTGAGTAACGACTTCCAGTTCATCGATGTCGGGCGTAAAGACCCGAAGAAGAAACTGCTGCGGCAACGCAAGAAAGAGTTCGTGGAAATCTACGAGCCCTTCAAACCCCAGCAATCGGCCGATCAGGCCCATCGTTGCCTGGGTTGCGGTAACCCGTACTGCGAATGGAAATGCCCTGTGCATAACTTCATTCCCAACTGGCTCAAGCTGGTGTCGGAGGGCAACATCCTCGCGGCCGCCGAGCTGTCGCACCAGACCAACACCCTGCCGGAAGTCTGCGGCCGTGTGTGCCCGCAGGATCGCCTGTGTGAAGGTGCGTGCACCCTCAACGACGGCTTCGGTGCGGTGACCATCGGTTCGGTCGAGAAGTACATCACCGATACCGCGTTCGCCATGGGCTGGCGTCCGGACATGTCCCGCGTGGTGCCGACCGGCAAGCGCGTGGCGATCATCGGCGCCGGCCCTGCGGGTCTGGGCTGTGCCGACGTGCTGGTGCGTGGTGGGGTGACCCCGGTGGTGTTCGACAAGAACCCGGAAATCGGCGGTCTTCTGACCTTCGGTATCCCTGAGTTCAAGCTTGAGAAGAGCGTGTTGAGCAACCGTCGCGAAGTCTTTACCGGCATGGGTATCGAGTTCCGTCTCAATACCGAAGTCGGCAAGGATGTCACGGTCGAGCAATTGCTCGAAGAGTACGACGCGGTGTTCATGGGCATGGGCACCTACACCTACATGAAGGGTGGTTTCCCGGGTGAAGACCTGCCAGGCGTACACGACGCGCTGGATTTCCTGATCGCCAACGTCAACCGCAACCTGGGCTTTGAAAAGTCGCCGGAAGACTTCGTCGACATGAAAGGCAAGAAGGTCGTGGTGCTGGGCGGTGGTGACACCGCGATGGACTGCAACCGTACCTCGATCCGTCAGGGTGCCAAGGCCGTTACCTGCGCCTATCGCCGCGACGAAGAGAACATGCCAGGTTCGCGCAAGGAAGTGAAAAACGCCAAGGAAGAAGGCGTGAAGTTCCTGTACAACCGTCAGCCGATCGCCATCGTTGGTGAAGACAAGGTCGAAGGCGTGAAAGTCGTCGAGACCCGTCTGGGCGAGCCTGATGCCCGTGGCCGTCGCAGCCCCGAGCCGATTCCGGGTTCCGAAGAGATCATCGCGGCCGACGCTGTGGTCATCGCTTTCGGGTTCCGTCCAAGCCCAGCGCCGTGGTTCGAGCAGTTCAACATCGACACCGACAGCCAGGGTCGCGTGGTTGCCCCGGAGCAGGGCAAGTTCAAGCACCAGACCAGCAACCCGAAGATCTTCGCCGGTGGCGACATGGTTCGCGGTTCCGACCTGGTGGTAACTGCAATCTTCGAAGGCCGTAACGCGGCTGAGGGGATTCTGGACTATCTGGGCGTCTGAGCTGCACTCCTGCCTTGGGCTTGAGACTTGGGGCGCGAATAACTGTAGGAGGGAGCTTGCTCGCGAAGACGGATCCACATTCAGCATTTTTGTTGGCTGATCGACCGCAATCGCGAGCAAGCTCCCTCCCACGGGCATTGTGCGGTGTTGGCTGACGCTGCGTTCATGCGATAAATCGCCCCCATAGACAAAAGGCACGGTACTTACCGTGCCTTTTGCGTTGGTGTCTGAGAAAATGCCCGCACTTTTCTGCCGGATGCCGACATGACTGCCCTGAAGAACGACCGTTTCCTTCGCGCCCTGCTCAAGCAACCCGTTGACGTCACGCCGGTATGGATGATGCGTCAGGCTGGTCGCTACCTCCCGGAATACCGCGCCAGCCGCGCCAAGGCCGGGGATTTCATGAGCCTGTGCATGAACCCGGCGTTCGCCTGCGAAGTCACGTTGCAGCCGCTCGAGCGGTATCCGCTGGACGCAGCGATTCTGTTTTCCGACATCCTCACTGTTCCCGATGCCATGGGCCTTGGTCTGTATTTCGAAACCGGCGAAGGCCCGCGTTTCAAGAAGACCGTCAGCACTTTGGCCGATATCGAAGCGCTGCCAATCCCCGACGCACAGAAAGACCTGGGTTACGTGATGGACGCGGTCAGCACCATTCGCCGCGAGCTCAACGGCCGCGTGCCCCTGATCGGCTTTTCCGGCAGCCCCTGGACCCTGGCGACTTACATGGTCGAAGGTGGCTCGTCCAAGGACTTCCGCAAGTCCAAGGCCATGCTCTACGACAATCCACAAGCCATGCACCTGCTGCTCGACAAGCTGGCGCAGTCGGTCACCGCTTACCTGAACGGCCAGATTCTGGCGGGCGCGCAAGCCGTACAGATCTTCGACAGCTGGGGCGGCAGCCTCTCGGCGGCGGCGTATCAGGAGTTTTCCCTGGCCTATATGCGCAAGATCGTCAGCGGCCTGATTCGCGAGCACGACGGCCGCAAAGTGCCGGTGATCCTGTTCACCAAAGGGGGCGGTCTGTGGCTGGAAAGCATCGCCGACGCCGGTGCCGACGCCCTGGGCCTGGACTGGACCTGCGACATCGGCGAAGCCCGCCGTCGCGTCGGCAGCAAAGTGGCGCTGCAAGGCAACATGGACCCGACTGTCCTTTACGCAAATCCGCAGGCCATCCGCCAGGAAGTCTCGAACATCCTCGCCAGCTACGGCAGCGGCACCGGCCACGTCTTCAACCTCGGCCATGGCATCACCCCGGAGGTCGATCCGGCCAATGCCGGGGCATTCATTGAGGCAGTGCACGAGATGTCAGCGAAGTATCATCAGTAAACATTGATGCGCATTAAAAAAACGCCCAGTCATACTGGGCGTTTTCATTTGGAGCGATATTCGATAGGTGAAATTTCGCGAGAGCGCGTCGTAAATTCCATCTGAAATAAATAACGGAAGTTTCCTCTAGTTTCTGAGGCCGTTTCCTACATCTAAAAATTATGAATTCCGTAGAATTTTTTCGGCCTCGTTAGTCAACTTATTAAGTTCTGTATCTGCGAGCTAGTTGAGGTCTCAAAGGATTGAAGTTCGTGTGGGTGTCTGATTCACAGCGAGCGAATAATCCCGCTCACCAATGGGCGGGGTTAGGCAAAACACTACCGTTACATGGATGATCAGTTTAAAACTGCATGGGATGAGCCAAATATGTCGAGACTGAATACTGTATCTACCGCAATATCCTCTATGGCCGTGCTCGTTGCGTTGGCTGCGCCGCAGTACGCAGCCGCGCACGGTTATCTGAATGACCCGCCTTCACGAGCGTTTGTCTGCGCGAAGGGTTTGAACGCCGACTGCGGAGCCGCGCAGTACGAGCCGCAAAGTGTTGGTGAAACGGCGAAGGGATTCCCAGGAACCGGCGTACCGGATGGCAAGATCGCCAGCGGCGCCCTTTCTCAGTTTTCGGCACTGGATATCCAGTCTGCCAACCGCTGGCACAAGACCGAAATTCGGGACCGTACGATCAACTTCGACTGGTACTACAAGGCCACCCATCCCGCGACTAAGTATGAATACTTCATTACTCAAAACGGCTGGAACCCCAACGCTGTGTTGACCCGCGAGTCCTTCGACCTGACCCCCTTCTGCGTGATCGATGCCGGTGGGCGCTTGCCGACCGACCAGCCACAGGGCAGCGAAGGTCCCGCGCGGGAGAAGCACACCTGTCAGATTCCCGGCGACCGCAGCGGCCATCACGTCGTGCTGGGTATATGGACCGTTGACGATACGCCCGGGGCGTTCCATGACGTGGTCGACGTGAACATCGTTGCTGAAGCCGAGACGCCGGATGGCTGGCGGCCTGTAGGGAACATTACGCCGCGGGACGATCTGTTCGTGGGAGACAAGGTCTCGGTGCGAGCGCTGACCAGTGAAGGCGAAAGTTCTGAATTCAGCTCGCAAGTGACGATTGCAACTGTGGAAGAGGGTAAATCGGAAAACTGGTCATTCAAGCTCGCCGAGCAACTCAACGCTGCCAATACGCTGGTGCGTGCCGGAGTGCGCGGCGAAGACGGCACGATCAAGCCGGTCAGGGGCACCAACAATCTGTATGCCAAACAGGAAAGCGGGGTGAATCGCTACGAACTGCAGATGGAGTTGGTGGAAGACGCCCAGGCCCAACTGAGCATTCAATCCTTTGACGAGAACCTTGAGTTGGTTAAAGGTCGGGCCACGCTTGCGGTCACGCTGGCCACCAACCGCAAGATGAACGTCGAAGCCACGGTCTTCGATTCGACCAACAAAGCTGTTGGGTCGAGCACTGCCACCCTCGACGCCGGTAGCGCTACTGTCGATATCGCACTGGTCAGTGCTCCGGGTGATCACCAATTGAAACTGATTGGCGTGACTCCGGACGGCCGGACGACGCGTCAGGCTCTGCAAGCCCTGGTGCTGGCTGGGGAAGGTGGCGGTCAGGAGTACGACGCGGTTTATCCGGAAGGCATCGAAACTTATGCCGAAGGCACGACGGTCCTGCAACCCGAAGACGGCAACGTCTACGAGTGCAAACCTTTCCCGGCTTCCGGATGGTGCAAGCAAAACGGCCATCATTACAAGCCAGGTACCGGTTCCGATTGGCAAGATGCCTGGACACTGAAATAAACAGCTGCCTTTTAACTTCGAACAGCGCGTCGTCGCTGTTCGAAGGGTATTGACGGAAAAGGCGCTCTTTATGCAATTGCCGCAGGACTATTCACGCTTGCAGGTCGGCCTTCATTGGCTTTCCGCAATTATCATATTGTGGGCATTGGTGTCGGGAAGCCTGTTCAGGATTGTTGAAGTTTCAGCTGAGCTGAAGGAAAGTGTCACGCACTTCAATGTGTCGTTAACCATGTTGTTTATTCCGTTTTTCATCTTAAGGGCTTATCTGGCGTTTTCAACATCCTCGAGTGCTCGTGGCTGTGGCCCGAATTTTATGGAACACCTTGCACGCATTGCGCATTGCGCCATTTATGTATTAACAACTGTCGTGTTGATAAGCGGCGTGTTGATGATGAAAGACCGTGCGGATTTCTTCGGTTTTCTATATTTCGGCCCTGTGCTGACACAGCCGACGTTGCACGAATGGTTCGGCGATCTGCACATCTGGAGTTGCGTAGCGCTGGCGGCCTTGGTCGTTCTGCATATCGTTGCGGTCATCCGACACCAGATCTCAGGGAATTCAGTGATCAAGCGAATGTGGCCTTGAGCAGATTTCATCACTGGCCGGGCTTTCTCTTGCTGGCCGCGACACTTGGTTACGGGATTCATCTTTTTCTGAGCGAGCGCAGTTACCGCCTGGCGCTAGGACCTGTCACCGCGTTCGCCCCTGTCGCAGCTATCAGCGAGATACCTGCCACCTCAAGCCCGGGAGCGCTGCTGACAGTTTTAGGATTTCAGGGGGAGACAGCGGCCGTGAAAAAACAGGAGGTCGCGATATTGCGCGGCATCGTGGTTGCGACCTCAGAGGAATCACGGGCGCTGATGACTGTTGCAGGCAATCAAAGGACTTACCGGGTGGGCGAGCGGTTGCCCGGCGGCAGCGTGCTACGGCGAATTGAGGCAAGCCGCGTGTTTCTCTGGCGAAGCGGGCACGAGGTCGTTTTGCCGTTGGTGGCGCCCGCGGCCACGACTCTGCGCACTGCGCGTGCAAACACTACCCCGACGTCTTTGTATCTGCGGCCCGCGGCCGCTTCTTCTCAGGATCAACCATGAACGTGTCCGCCATGCCTGCCTTGTGCAAACGGTTGGGCTACACCGTATCGATATTTCTGGCGCTCTACTGTGTGTCCGGTGTGGCGGATGACGAGCCGCGTTGGCAGCTGGCTATGAACGAAGCCGAGTTGCGCGATGTGGTTCGTGAAATGTCTTCGATTCTGGGTGCAACGGTAGTGCTCGATCCACGAGTGCAGGGCCAGATCACCGTCATGTCCGATCAGGCGCTGGATCGCGAGGGCGTGCGAAGGCTGTTTTATTCAGTACTCGACGCCCACAACTTCACCGTGATCGATGAGGGCGAGCGCATTCTGATCACACCCGTCACGGAGGCCAAGACCCGTGCCAGCCAGGCCAGCAGCCGCAATGCTCGCACTGGCCAGTTCGTGACCGAAGTCATCGCATTGAACAATAGCGTGGCGGCCGAGGTTTCAACGCTGCTCCGGCCTCTGGTATCGGTGAACGGGTATGTAGGCCCTTCAGCGTCCAGTAACGCCCTGGTCGTTACGGACACGTCGAGCAATGTGCAGCGTATCCGGGGCATCGTCGCGCAACTGGACTCCGGGCAAAAGAACGATCATTCGGTCGTTCAATTGCGCCACGCTCTGGCAGAGCAGTTGGTGAGGGTGCTCGAACAATCTCTGGGCAAGCAGGGGGTCGAGTCGGGCAGTCTGGTCATCGCCGACGTTCGTAATAACCGACTGGTCTTGATTGGCAATCCTGCGACTCGTCGGCGACTGGCTGCGCTGGCCATGACGCTGGACACTCCTGCGTCGGCCGACGCCGAAAACTCAAGGGTGATCCGGCTTCGCCACAGTGATGCGCGACAGCTGGCCGAGGTGCTCGATGCAATGGGCTCCGGGCTTGGCGAAGGAGGCGATAAAGGCGCCACGTCGGCTGCTAAAGCGCTGGTCAAGTCCGACGATAGTCAGAACGCGCTGGTCCTGATCGCCGAACCTGCTCAGTTACGCACCCTTGAACAGGTCGTTCGGCAGCTCGATCAGCCGCGCTCGCAGGTCCTGATACACGCGGCGATCATCGAAGTATCCGGTGATATCGCCAATGCCCTTGGCGTGCAATGGGGCGCGCAGACGGGGGGCATGCTGGGCGCCATCAATTTCCCCGGAGCGGGTATCAGCCTCCCAGGCATGGCGGCAGACGACCTCAAATTGCCAGACGGTGCGGTGCTGCGTGTAGGCAATGATCGCTTTGGGGTACTGATCAATGCACTGGCCAGTGACACGCGCAACAACGTCTTGTCCACCCCCAGCCTGTTGACTCTGGATAACCAAGAGGCAGAAATCCTGGTCGGCCAGAATGTGCCGTTCAAGAGTGGCTCGTATCAGACACCTGGCAGCGGTTCGGAAAACCCCTACACCACGGTGACCCGGCAGGATATCGGTATCAAGCTGAAGATCCGACCACACATCAACGACGGCGAAACGCTACGTCTGGAGGTCGAGCAGGAGAACTCCGAGATTGCCAGTTCGGTGGAGGGGCTCGATGACCTGATCACCAACAAACGCGCACTCAAGAGCACCATTCTTGCGGATGACGGCCAGATCATCGTGATTGGCGGCCTCATCAAGGACAGCGTACGCACCCGCGAAAGTGGAGTGCCCCTGCTGCGCAGCATTCCCTGGCTGGGGGCTCTGTTCCGCTGGAGCAGCGATACCCGGGAAAAGACCAATCTGATGATCTTTCTGCGCCCGACCATCGTCCGTGGCAAGGAAGACTTGAGCGATATCACCAAAGATCGCTACCGGCAGTTGCGCAACCTGAGTGGCCCCGAGAGCGGCAACTCGTTGCTGCTGCCATCCGAGTCCCGCCAACTGTTCGACGCACCGCCTGACTCGCCGGCAAGTGGCTTGCGCAATGGCGCGGGAGGCATTCGGTGAATCAGCAATTACCCTTCGGTTTTGCCCGGCGCTTCGGTGTGATGTGTGAATGTGTCGACAAGCGTCCAACGCTATTGCTGCGGGACGACGCGTCGCTCAGCGCATTGTCGGAGGCCCAGCGGATACTGGGTGTTGGCGAACGTACATGGCAACTGCTCGATCAGCCTGAGTACGCCGCGCGGCTGGCCAGCGCCTACAGCGATAGCCAAGGCGCGGTAGAGGACGTTGCGCAGGGACTGGACGAGGAGCTGAACCTGCTGGAAATCGCCGAGCAGTTGCCGCAGACGGCTGACCTGCTTGAGCAGGAAGGCGATGCACCGATCATTCGTCTGATCAATGCATTGCTCAGCGAGGCGGTGCGCGAGAAGGCTTCGGACGTGCACCTGGAAACGTTCGAGCACAGTCTTTCGGTGCGCATTCGGGTCGACGGGCAGTTGCGCGAAGTGCTCAAGCCCCGGCGCGAGTTGGCGACGCTTCTGGTCTCCAGAATAAAGGTGATGTCCCGTCTGGATATCGCTGAAAAGCGTGTTCCACAGGACGGCCGCATGGCCTTGCGCCTGGCAGGCCACGAGGTCGACGTACGGGTGTCGACCTTGCCTTCGGCGCATGGCGAGCGGGTGGTCCTGCGTTTGCTCGACAAGCGCAAGGCCAGCCTGGATCTGAGGCAGTTGGGCATGCCGTCGGACACGCTGGCGCAGTTCGAGCAGGTCCTCGCGCGGCCCCACGGCATCTTTCTGGTCACAGGCCCTACCGGCTCAGGCAAAACCACCAGCCTCTATGCCGCGCTCACGCACCTCAACGATCAGACACGCAACATCCTCACGGTTGAGGACCCCATCGAGTATCACCTGCCCGGCATCGGCCAGACTCCCGTCAATACCAAGGTGCAGATGACATTTGCGCGCGGCCTGCGCGCCATCCTTCGTCAGGATCCGGACGTGGTCATGGTCGGGGAAATCCGGGACCGCGAGACTTCGGACATCGCGGTCCAGGCGTCATTGACCGGGCATCTGGTGCTGTCGACATTGCACACCAACAGCGCGGTGGGTGCCGTCACGCGTCTGCTGGACATGGGCGTGGACGCCTACCTGCTCGCGTCGTCGCTGCAGGGCGTACTGGCGCAACGTCTTCTGCGCACGCTATGTGACCACTGCAAGACGCCGTTCATGGCTGACGGGATATCTCGCGAGCATCTAGGACTTGGACCGGATGACTCTTGCAAGCTGTTCCGGGCCAATGGTTGCGAGCACTGCCGACAGGGCTATCGCGGCCGTACCGGCATTTATGAATTGATCAAGGTAACGCCTCGGCTGGCAGAGCTTATTCATGGCACGGCCAGTGAGCCCGAATTGCTCCAGGAAGCCAGAACCTGCTCTCGCAGCCTGTTTCAGGACGGTCGGCGGTTGGTCCTCGAAGGCCGGACAAGCCTGGACGAATTGTTGCGCGTGAGCCAGGAGGGCTGAGCCATGGGGTTGTTCGACTATCAGGCAGTGGATGCCAGCGGCCGACGCAGTCGTGGTCAGGACCAGGCGCAAAGCCCCCGCCACGTTCGCCAGCGGCTGCGAGAACGCGGCTTGCAGCCAATCGAGGTCAAACCGGCTGCCGGGCAAGCGCGCAAAGGTATCGAGCGCCCGCGCAGCCAGCGGCTCAGCTCAGCGGAGCTGACCTTGGTCACCTTGCAGTTGTCGACCCTGGTTCAGGCCGGGTTGCCTCTGGAGGAGGCTTTGCAGGCAGTGGCTGCGCAGAGCGAGAAACGCAGGATCGGTCAGTTGATCGGGGCAGTGCGTACCCGGATCACCGAGGGTCACGACCTGGCCTCGGCGCTGATGGTATTTCCCCGCGCATTCCCGGCGCTGTTCTGCGCCACTGTCGCCGCCGGTGAGCGTTCGGGTCATCTGGGCCAAGTGCTGGAGCAACTGGCGCAGTACACAGAAGCGCGCCAGCAGTCACGGCAGAAAATCCAGCTCGCTCTCGTGTACCCAGTGATCTTGCTCTGTGCCTCGTTGCTCATCGTGAGCTTTCTGCTGGGCTACGTGGTGCCGGACGTGGTCAGGGTATTCGTCGACAGCGGTCAACCATTGCCGATGCTGACAGAGGGCCTCATCGCCGTCAGCTCGGGTGTGCGTCTTCACGGAATAACCCTTCTGGCGATTCTCGCTTCGCTTGCCGGGTTAGCACGTTGGGCGCTGCGGCGTCCTTCTCTTCGTATGCACTTTCACAATGGGTTGCTGCGCACGCCGGTGCTGGGTGGCGTTCTCAAGGCCATGGATGCCGCCCGGTTTGTCAGCACCCTGGCAATTCTCGGCAAAAGCGCTGTGCCGCTTGTCGATGCGCTGCAAATCTCCGCGACCGTGGTCGCAAGCCTGCCGATCCGCGCGCGCATGTACGAGGTGGCGCGGCGGGTTCGCGAGGGCCAGACACTGACACGCAGTCTGGAGCAGGGCGCGGATATCCCGCCACTGATGCTGCACATGATTGCCAGTGGCGAGCGTGCGGGTGAACTCGACCGAATGCTCGAACGCGCCGCGCAGCAGCAGGAAAAGACCCTCGCTGCCAGCATCGCGCTGATGGTGAGCCTATTCGAGCCGGCAATGCTGGTGGTGATGGGTGGCGTGGTGCTGCTCATCGTCATGGCCATTCTGATGCCAATCCTTAACCTCAACCAACTGGTGAATTGAGCCTATGGCACTTCCGCGAAAACGTCGGCAACACGGTTTTACCCTGATAGAAATCATGGTGGTGGTAGTGATCATCGGCGTACTCGGAGCGATGGTGATCCCGCAGTTCATGAGCCGCCCGGACCAGGCCAAGGTTACCGCTGCACACACTGACATTCAGGCGTTAAGCACAGCGCTGGAGATGTACCGGCTCGACAACTTCAACTATCCCTCTACCCAGCAGGGGCTGGAGGCGCTGGTCAAACGTCCTTCGGGTGCGCCACTGGCGAAGAACTGGAACCCGCGGGGTTATCTCAAGAGTCTGCCCGCCGATCCATGGGGTACTCCTTACCAGTACCTGAGCCCCGGAACGGCCAGCGCGCCGTTCGATCTTTACTCCTACGGCGCGGACGGTGTAGCGGGCGGCGATGATTTTGCAGCCGATATCGGCTACCGGACTGGCGAGTGATGCCGCAGCGGGTTCGCGGCTTTACCTTGCTGGAACTGCTGGTGGTCATGGTGCTGATCGGCATTGTGTTGTCATTGGCCGTGACCGGCCTGACCGCAGGCCCGGCTCAGCAGGCACGGCAGCAAGCCAGTGAATTGCTGAGCCTGCTCATTCAGTTGAGAGACACGGCCGTGGCCGAAGGACAAGAGTACGGCCTGAGTTTTGACGATCACGGATACCGTTTGAAGGCATGGCAGGACGGGCAATGGCTCAATCGAAGCGATTGGCGCCTGCCGGATGGAATGTGGTTCCGCCTGGAGCTCGAAAGTCAGCCGCTGCACTTGGGACGCCGGGGTGACGAACCGCAGTTGCTGATTCTGAGCAGTGATGAAATGAGCGCTTTCACCCTCCATTACGAAACCGCCCACGGCCGCTGGTTAAGCATCTACGCGGATGGCGTGAACGATCCGGTGATCAATGAGGGCTGAGCGCGGCTTTACCCTGCTTGAGGTCATGATTGCCCTGGCGGTATTCGCCTTGCTGTCCAGTGCCGTGCTGTCGGCCTGTCAGTTCGTGCTTGATCAGAGCGGTGGTTTGCGTGAGCGTTTGTTCGCAAGCTGGCTGGCGGACAACCAGCTGACCGAACTGCGGCTGCGGCCTCCAGGCATTGGCCGTCAGCGTATGGCACGCAGCTTCGCGGGCGAGTCGTGGGTGATTGAGCAGACAGTCGAAGGTGACCGCGACGGCCCTATGCTCAACGTCGAGCTGCACGTGCTAAGGGGTACCGGCGCGGCAGCCGTTTATCGCACGTCGGGCTGGATCGCCCGGCCGCCAGAGCCCGTGCAGCCATGAGCCGACAGCGCGGGTTTACCCTGCTGGAGCTGCTCGTCAGTCTGGCGATATTCACGCTGATCGGGCTGGCGAGCTGGCGTCTGTTCGACGGTGTGTTTCGCGTGCAGGAACAAGTGCGGCAAGAGGAGCGGAGCCTTCGCACGTTACGGCGGGCCATTGCGATGATCGAGCGTGATGTGCTGCAGATCGTCTCGTCATCGAAAGCGCAACCGGTGGTGATACGCCAAGGCATCTTGAACCTGCATCGCGGCAACTGGCGCAACCCGCTAGGACACCCACGAGGAGAGCGCCAGGAAGTCAGTTACGTCGTGGAGCGCGACCGGCTGTGGCGCTACAGTCGCAGTCCGGACCTCTCGACTGTCCAGCGGCAGGCGCTGCTCAGCGAGGTACACAGGCTCGACTGGCGTCTGTATGACGCCCGGTCCGGTTGGCGAAAGGACTGGCCGACCGGGCCTGATGCAGGTCGACCACGTGCACTGGAGATGACGTTGTCCGTCGGCGGCTTTGCAGAGATCCGTCGGGTATTTGTGCTGGCGGATGGCTCATGACTCATTGCGGCCAGCGCGGTGTCGCGCTGATCAGTGTCTTGCTGATCACCAGCTTGGCCTTGTTGGTGGTGGCAGGCCTGATGCGCAGCCACCGTCTTGCGCTGCAAGGTACTGCGCAGCAGCTGCAACAGCTGCAGATGCGCCAGGCAGCGCTGACAGCGGAAAGCCGGGCCGCGCAGCTGTTACAGGCGGCTGATTTACAGGAGGCACGAACGGTCAACTTCTCTCAGGATTGGGCGAACAAGGCTGAGGCTCATGAACTGCCGGATCTTGAGCTTCAGGTACGGATCGAAGACCTCGGCGGGCGCTTCAACCTGACTCGGCTGGTGGCCACTGACAACGTGGACGAAGTCGCGCAGCAGCGCTGGGCACGGCTGCTTGAGGCGTTGGGAATTCCACTCATCGATCCGATTGCGTTGAAGGGCATCACCCTGACCGATCCCGCGCAGCTTCAGCGGCTGCCGGGCGTACGTAAAGAAGACCTGAAGCGTCTGCTGCCATGGGTGGCGGTGTTGCCCTATGAGGCGTCGCTCAACGTCAACACTGCTCCGGCTCCGGTATTGGCCGCCCTGGAAGGCATGACGCTGTCTAGCGCCAGAGGGCTGGTGAGCCAGCGACCAGCGCAAGGCTACTCCGATACCGAGGCGTTCACCCATGCGCCAGGCGTTCAGGGCCTGGGAGTCTCGACCCACGGCCTGGGAGTAAGCAGCCGCTGGTTCCGCATCACTGTTGACGTGCACATCGCCGCCACTCGGTTACGCCTGGTCAGTGATCTGGAGCGCGTTCGCCATACCCGCCGCACGCGAGTGATTCAGCGGCGTATGACATCACCGGCAGAGAGTGCTCATGAATAGTTGGCTTTATCTCGGCGTCAAAAGCATCCATCACCCAGGCGAGCCATGGGCGGTACAGCATTGGACCAACGATGCCTCCCCGTCGCGGTGCAGCCTGGCCGAGGCAGGAACGGCCCTGCAAGGCAGGGCAGTGCAGGTAATCCTGCCCATGGAAATCTGCAGCTGGCTGCGCAGCGCCCCGTGGCCGGGGCGACGCAAGCCTCACGCGCTGGCGTTGGCATATGCTGTAGAAGAGCAGTTGAGCGAAGACCTCGACGATTTGCATCTGGCGGTGGGAAGCCCTGACCTCGAGCGTCGATTCCCCTTGCTGGTGATCAGAAAATCGACGCTGCGCATCGTTCTGGATTCATTACGGGCCGCAGGCATTCATGTAACTGGCGTCTGGGCCGATGCAGACCGCTTACCTTCGGACCGACCCTGCGGCGTGTGGGTGGATGGGCGATGGCTTTTGGGTGGGGCGATCGAGGCGCGTCTGGCGCTGTCTGATCAAGCGTTGAGTGTGCTGCGCCATCGCTTGCCTGTTGATACCTGCTGGCGGGATGAACGCTTGCCTGCGCAACCTCCCTGCATACCTTTGCTTTCTGCCGCCAATACCCGATCAATCAATCTGTTGCAGGGCGATTTCCGGCTGTCGTCGAGCACGTGGCGGTGGCGCTATGGAGTGCTGGCGCTCGTCTGCGTGTTCGCGTTGTCCTGGGGGGCGAGCGTTTCTCGTGCCCAGTATCTGGAAGCTCTGGCTGGAAAGCTGTACGAGCAAAGTCTGCAGCGGTTTCGAAGTCTTTATCCAGAGCAGACTCGCATCGTTGATCTGCCAGCACAGCTCAAGGCGTTACAGGCTGGCGCCTCTGAAAAGCAGGGGCCGATGACTTCGCTGCTCAAGGTTGTGGCGCAGGTCATCGCGGCCAGCGGTGCTCAGGTACGCAGGATTGAGTTCAATGCGACCGAAGGCTGGAAAATGGCGATCACGGCGGGGAGTTTCAACGAACTGGAGCGCTTGCGTGAGCGAGGTGCCCAGAGCGGGTTGCCGCTGCGGCTCGACAGCGCGAGCAAAAGCCGGGATGGCATAAACGCGATGCTCATCATCGAGGCGCCAGGCAAATGATCGGATTCAGAGTATTGCCCTCGATGGCTGAGCGCTGGCGACAACTTGGTGGGCGGGAGCGAGCGATGTTGGCGCTGCTTGGCGTTTTCCTGTTGGTCGCGACGTCGATCAAAGGCGTCTGGCAGCCGACGCAGCAACGCCTGGAGCGCGCCGAGCGTACCTATCAGCAACGTCTGGCGCTGGCGTTTGACATGCAGAAGGCCCGACCCATCCGGCAATCGCAATCCAGTCAGCCATGGTCAAGCCACCTAAGTGAAAGTGTGGCCGCTGCCGGGCTCGAGTTGTTGCAACTGGACAAGGATCCACGCAGTTTGCGTGCAGCCATCAGTGGCGACGGGCGTGTGTTGCTTGACTGGCTGATCAAGACGGAACGCGATGGCGCCCGTATGCAGTCAATGGTGCTGGAGCGACAGGATGACCAGTTGCGCGCCAGCGTGGTCTGGATGCTCGATTGACTGGCAGTCAAACCTGCACATTCACCGCCAACGGCGGGACCTTCGCCAGTTTGCGCGCAGCGGCCAGTGCGATCAGCAGCAGGATGGCGATGAATACGCCGATGCCGTTCCAGCCGCCGTAGTGCCAGAACATGCCGCCCCCGGTGCCGGCGATGCTGGAGCCGACGTAGTAGCTGAACAGGTACAGCGATGAGGCCTGGCCCTTGGCCTTGATGGCGCGGCGGCCGATCCAGCTGCTGGCAACCGAGTGGGCGCCGAAGAAACCGAACGTGAAGAGCAGTACACCGATGACTACCACTGCCAGCGGGGTGAACATGGTCAGGGCGAGGCCGGCCAGCATCAGCACGATCACGGCCCACAGCACGTTGCGGCGCCCCAGCTTGTCGGCCAGCGCGCCGATCTTCGCTGAGCTGTAGATCCCTGACAGATAGACCACCGAGAACAGTCCGACCACGGCCTGGCTCAGGTTGTAGGGATCGGCGAGCAGGCGATAGCCGATGTAGTTGAACAGGGTCACGAAGGCGCCCATCAGCAGGAAGCCTTCAAGGAACAATAGCGGAAGACCGGCGTCACGGAACTGCAGAACAAAACCGTCCAACAGGCTTCGGGCATTGAGAGGACGAGCGCGGAAATTGCGCGACGGCGGCAGGATTTTCCAGAAAACGCAGGCGGCTGCGAGGGCGATCAGTCCCATGATCGACAGCGCGGTGTGCCAAGTGACGTAATCGCTCAACACGCCCGTGATCAACCGGCCGCTCATGCCGCCGATTGCGTTGCCACCGATATACAAACCCATGGCCAGGCCAATGTGCTGAGGGTGGATCTCTTCGCTCAGATAGGTCATCGCCACTGCTGCCAGACCGCTCAGCGAAAGTCCCACGAACGCACGGGTCACCAGCACGCCTTCCCAGCTCGGCATGAAGGCGCTGGCAACGGTAAAAAGGGCTGCGGAGAACAGCGAAAACACCATCACCGACTTGCGCCCGAGACGATCGGAGATGGGGCCGGTGATCAGCAGGCCAATGGCGAGCATCGCGGTGGAAACCGAGAGGATCAGACTGCTTTGTGCCGCGTTGATGGAAAACTCCCGGGACAGCACGGGCATCATCGGTTGTACGCAATAGAGCAGGGCAAAGGTGGCGAAGCCTCCAGAGAACAACGCGAGGACAGTGCGAATAAAAGCGGGGGTGTCTTTCTCGATGTAGGAATCGCCCAGCGGGATGGCGGCTTCGATCATTTCAGACTCGGACGCGGCGGGGGATGCAGCAGTATTCACGGTGGACCTCGGAGGAGCGGGGCGACTATGTGAAAAAGAATATAGCTGGCTAACGATTCTTTCCAATATATTGTTCGACCTGTTTGATAGGTTTAACGACCTAATGGAAAAGTCATGGAATTACGCCACTTGCGTTACTTCATCGCCGTCGCCGAAGAACTGCATTTCGGACGCGCCGCCGAGTCACTGGGCATTTCCCAACCGCCGCTGAGCCAACAGATTCAGGCGCTGGAACAAGAGCTCGGCGCGCGCCTTTTCGAACGCACCAACCGACGAGTGGAACTGAGCGAGGCCGGCAGACTGTTCCTTGACGAAGCACGTCTGGTTTTGGCTCAAGTCGAAAAAGCGTCCGACGTGGCTCGTCGTGCCCAATTAGGCGAGTTGGGGGAATTGAAGATCGGTTTCACGGCTTCGGCACCGTTTACCTCCAGTATCCCGCAGGCGATTTTTGCTTTTCGTCAGCGTTACCCAGCGGTACATCTCGCCCTTCAGGAAATGAGCAGCAAGGAGGTTGCCGAGCGCCTGGAAGAAGAGTCGATGCAGGTCGGCATCATGCGTCCGCTGCCACTGCCGGATTCATTGGTGGCTGTAGAGTTGCTGCGCGAGCCGTTGGTCGCCGTCCTTCGTTCCGATCACCCGCTGGCGACAGGAAGCGAACAGGGGATGTACCTGAAGGAGTTGGCCACCGAGCCGTTCGTGTTTTTCCCTCGGACTTACGGCAGCGGTTTGTATGCGCAGTTGCTGAACCTGGCGCGGGAGGCCGGATTCAGCCCGATGTTCACTCAGGAGGCAGGCGAGGCGATGACCATCATCGGCCTGGTGGCGGCGGGCTTGGGAGTGACGGTGCTTCCGGCTTCGTACCAACGCATGCGGATCGACGGCGTGGTGTATCGAACGCTGCTCGATCCCGAAGCCACTTCCGCGGTGTGGCTGGTGCAACGCAAGGACCAGAAATCGCCCATGGCCAAGGCATTCGTTGAGCTGGTGACGCGCAAGGCAGGTTAACCCTGTAAAGCCTGTCAGCTCATTGTCTTTCGCGGGTAACTATAGGCTAAGTGAACCAGAAGGGCGAAGTGCCAGACAATTGGGACGATAAAACTCAGAACGTGGAATATCCCATAAATCGAAACATATAAATTTGAAAGTGATAGTCCGAGAGCGGGCAGATAAGCGAATAACCAAGGACGCTTGGCCAGGTTGCGAGATGGACTGCTGGTTTTGAGCCAAAAGTACATAGCGGTGATTGTGATGGTTACAAGGCTGGCGAAGGTCGGTGCCAGATTAAAAATAACGAATCTTGAATACTCCAAGGCTGCTTCGCCGACATCATAGTCTTGGTGCCCGGTGGTGCGCAGTAGCACTGGTGACCATAAAGATAACCAGCCGCCCACGATTAAAAAGCCGTTGATGAAAAGATGGCTTTGTAGGCGATTTTTCATTGATACTCCCTCCCGCAGCTTCCGTTAAAGTTGCGCCCCCCCTGGCAGGCAGAAGGGCGCGATACTCACTGTGAATAATGTAGAGGAAGCGATCCTGAAATAACGATTTCGTACGGTTTTGACTGCTCGCTATCCATTATTGCTCTTAATACGGTAGTTGAGGTTTCCGCAAGCCAGGATCTATGGCTTGACGCATCTGCATCATATATATCGTGATAAGCCCTTGCCTCCCCTGTAAATGTGAAGTGTTTAGAGTCCGACTTGCGAACAACTCCACTGATTTTCAAGGTAATATTCCCTAGATATGCCCCGGCTATGGATGAGTCTGCACCTGAATTATATCCTACCTTCTCTAGAAATATGGGGGAGCTGCCGATATGAGCGTTTTCGAGCAAGCTCCGTAGCGTAGGGATATTATTGGGCGTTGGATTAATACCGATCTTTTCTATTTTTACGTGCAGTGGTGTACCTTCACCAGAGATTGCATGAGCCAAAGCTTTCAGTGGGGAAAAAATATCTCCCGAAACCTCTTTCTGATTTTTATCAATGGAGGCGCTTTGAACACTCGCTTTGTTTAACCCTTTTAGCCATGCATCGGATTTAGTGGCGTTCGGATGAAGACACATATACTGGTCGGCGTAATGCGCCGCAGTCAAGTCCTCTTTGAGCGGGCCATCGAAGGTTGGATATTGAGCCCGTGCCATGAGTAAGTCGTTTATTGCTGCTCGCCAATTACCATTTAAGTAATTTCCTGACCGCCGGATGGCGGCTGAACCCCGGACTACGTGGGGTGGGAAGGGTGGTCCAGCGCTAGGGCCTTTATTCCCGGGACGGCGATGGGGCGCGGTGGCATTAATGGAGGTCGGTGGAAGGTTAATAGTATTTTGCATTGCGAATTTCCTTATCTAAGTTTCCTGTTTTTAGCAGCTGTTTGCTGTGAAGTCAGGAAAGCAAATGCTCGGCGAGGTCGCAATGCCGGTTCCTGTGAAAGGGACATATCCTACAAGAATGTCGGAAGTTGTATTGCTCGACGTATGAATTGCTTGTTCAGGTGGAAGGTGAATGCTTTGCGGCGGCCTTTGCTTTTCTTGATCGTCTCTAGCCGGCCCCTATACAGAAGTTGTAACTAGGGAGGCAGAGGGTGTTCTGTACTGCGGCGAATACTAATTTATGCGTGGAAACGCTTGCTCGCGAATGCGGTGGTTCAGCCATTATTGTGGTGACTGGCTGAATGCATTCGCGAGCAAGCTCCCTCTCACAAGGATCGTGAGGCACCAACAGAGGTGGGTGTCAGCTTGGGAAAATCACTGCACCTTAGCCAGATCGCCCTTCAGCGCAACACCCGCTATCACAGCACCCGCATGGCACTCGTAGGTGGCTGGATCCTTACGCTCGATTTTCTTGTAGTAGCTGGCGATGTTGACCACGGCGTTGGCGCCCGCGCCTTTCGCGGCTTCGTTCAACTGCAGGATGGCTGACTGCAAGGCCCATTCGCAGGCATCGTTATCAGACTTGTTGAAGGCGTTGGTCTTCTTGTTGGTCACCGCGTTTGGCGACAGCACGGAAACCTTGCCCTTGGGTTGCACGCCCGCCAGATAGAACTTCACTGAGCCATCCAGCTTCTTCTCCTGAAGCATCTGTGCAACGACCTTGTCGAACGGCAGGTACAGCGCGGTATCACGCGCCTGGCTGATGCCCGGCAAAGTGCCCAAAACGATTGCGGCCGCGGCGGCCAACACTTTCAGCTTCATGGTTTCGCTCCTTGAGGTTTCTACGGTATCGATCATTGCCAGCGGCGGAAGATCAACGACGTGTTGACCCCGCCAAATGCGAAGTTGTTGTTCATCACGAACTCGTGATTCATGCGCCGGGGTTCGCCGCGCAGGTAATCCAGCTCGCCGCAGCGGCTGTCGACGTCGTCGAGATTGAGCGTGTGGATATAGCGGTCGCGATTCATCATCTCGATGGTGAACCACGACTCCAGCGCGCCGCAGGCGCCAAGCGTGTGGCCAAGGAAGCTCTTCTGCGAACTGATCGGCATGCGTGAGCCGAACAGGCTCTGCGTCGCCAGGGTCTCGGCGATATCGCCTTGTTCGGTCGCAGTGCCATGACCGTTGACGTAGCCGATGGCATCAGGCGACAGGCCGGCGTCTTCCAGCGCCAGCTCCATGGCACGACGCATGGTGACTTGCTCGGGTCGTGTGGTGTGGACGCCGTCGGCGTTGCTGCCAAAGCCGACGATCTCGGCGTGAATCTTCGCGCCACGGGCCAGCGCATGTTCCAGCTCCTCGAGCACCAACATGCCGCCGCCTTCACCGATCACCAGACCGTCGCGGCCGCTGTCATAGGGGCGCGGGCTGGTGTGCGGTGCATCGTTTTTCAGGCTGGTGGCGTACAGCGCATCGAACACCATGGCTTCGGTCGGGCACAGCTCTTCGGCACCGCCCGCGAGCATCAGTGGAAGGCGACCGAACTTGATCGCTTCATAGGCATAACCCACGCCCTGGCTGCCACTGGTGCAGGCGCTGGAGGTCGGGATCAAACGCCCGGTCAGGTTGAAGAAGATGCTGATATTCGCCGCCGTGGTGTGAGGCATCATGCGCACGTAAGAATTGGCATTGAGGCCTTCGGCGACGGAGTTCAGCAGCATGTTGCCGAACGCCTTGATCTCGTCGGTGCTGCCAGTAGACGAACCGCAGGCCACACCCATGCGGCCGTCGCGAATGATCGGATCGCCCAGCAACCCTGCATCGCGCAACGCCTGCTCCGAAGCACCGACGGCCAGGCGTGAAACCCGGCCCATGCTGCGCAGTTGTTTGCGCGTCCAGTGCGACGGCACGGTGAAGTCATCGATAGGGCCTGCCAGGCGTGTGTTCAGTTCGCTGAAGCGATCCCATTCGTCCATGCGCCGAATGCCGCTGCGGTTGGCGCTGAAATTGGCCTCGATGCTCGCCCAGTCACTGCCCAGCGATGTGATACCGGCCATGCCGGTGACGACGACGCGCTTCATCAGCACAAGCCTCCGTTGACCGCCAGCACCTGGCGGGTGATGTACGAAGCTTCCGCCGACATCAGAAAGTTCACGGCACCGGCGACTTCTTCCGGGGTGCCCATGCGTTGCGCGGGGATCATCTTCAACAGTTCGTCGACGGGTACGTTTTCGTCGAGCATCGCCGTGTCGATCAATCCGGGTGCCACGCAGTTGACGGTAATCTTGCGTTTACCCAGCTCGATGGCCAAGGCCTTGGCCGCACCAATGACGCCCGCTTTGGACGCGCTGTAGTTGACCTGTCCGCGGTTGCCGATCAGGCCCGAGACCGAAGTGATGCATACAATGCGGCCAGCGGCGCGGCGACGAATCATCGGCATCATCACCGGATGCAGTACGTTGTAGAAACCGTCCAGATTGGTGCGCATGACCATATCCCAATCTTCATCGGTCAACGCAGGAAACGCACCGTCGCGGGTCAGCCCGGCGTTGCACACCACACCGTAATAGGCGCCATGCGTTTCGACGTCGGCCTCAAGCGTTTCTTTGCAGGCGGCGCGGTCAGCGACGTCGAATTGCAGCACGCGTGCTTGTTGGCCCAAGGCCTGAATTTGAGCCTGTACCACCTCGGCTTCGGCGCGACCGCTGCGGCAATGCAGCACGATGTCGTAACCGGCTTGCGCCAGACGCAGGGCAATGGCGCGGCCGATGCCACGGCTGGAGCCGGTGACCAGAATTGAGTCAGTCATTGTCGGCTCCTTCGGCCAAATAGCTCGCCGATTGTGGCGGGCGATAAACGTTGAGTCGGGCGCTGGCTTCTATGCCGGGGCCGCTCAGGTGACACTCGAACACGCCCATGCCGCTGTCATCCTGCAGCGAACGCTGGGCGTGGATGATCAGCTCGCTGCCGATCGGGAAATGTTCGACATTGCACTCGAATTTGCGCGTGCCCAGCAAGAAGCCAAGCTCTACAGCTTCGCCTTTGACGCGGGCCTGACAGCCAGCGTATGCGGCCACGCTCTGCGCCATCAGCTCGACGCCGACCCACGCAGGCAGGCTGCCGTCAGGGCGATTGAATAGCCCCCCGGCCCGGACGCTGATCCGCGTGCGGATTTCTTCGTCGCCAAACCCCAGCACTTCGTCGATCAGGATCATGTCGCCTGCGTGAGGCAACAGATCGGCTGGCGGCCACGGGGAAGGGGTCATGGAGGTCATGCGCCATCTCCGATGATCAGACTGACGTTGTTGCCACCGAAGGCAAACGAATTGCTCATCAGGCGACGCGAGGAATTCTGCTGCAGCGTGTCGCCGGGCGTAACCCAGCGCAGTGCAGGCAGGCCTGTATCGGCTTGGCCGTCCCACACATGAGGCGGCAATTGCCGATCGCGGTTTTCCGGCGACAGTGCAAGCCAGCAGAACGCCGCTTCCAGCGCGCCCGCCGCACCAAGGGTGTGGCCGGTCAGGGGCTTGGTGGACGAGCACGGCACGCCCTCGGGGAAGAGAGCATTCACGGCCAGTGATTCCATCGCGTCGTTGTGCTGAGTTGCGGTGCCATGCAGGTTCAGATAATTGATGTCACTGGCGTGCAATTTCGCGTTATCCAGTGCTTTTTGCATCGCCTGGTGTGCGCCGCGTCCGGAGGGTTCGGGGGCGGAAATATGGTGAGCATCGGAACTGGCGCCGGCACCAAGCAGGGCGATGCGGTGATCGCCGCTGGCCTCGCGGGTCATCAGAAACACCGCCGCCGCCTCGCCGATATTGATGCCGCTGCGGTTGATCGAGAACGGATTGCAGCGCTGGTTCGAGACCGCTTCCAGCGACGAGAAACCGTTCAGTGTCAGCTTGCACAGGCTGTCCACACCGCCACACAGCACTGCGTCGCACAGGTTCATGTCGAGCAGGCGCCGAGCGCTGAGCAGGGCGCGGGCGCTGGACGTGCAGGCCGTGGAAATCACGTAGGCCGGGCCACTCACGTCCAGCCACGCGGCGAGAAAACTGGCTGGCGCGCTGAGTTCCTGCTGGTGATAGTCGTAGTCAGCAGGAAAGGCCTCGTCGCGCAGATAGCTCGCAATGCCACGACTGGCTTCGTCGATACCGGAGGTGCTGGTGCCGAGGATCACGCCAATCCGGTGCTTACCGTATTTTGCGATGGCTTTTTGAATATCGGTCTCGATCTGCAACGCCGCAGCTAGTAGCAACTGGTTGTTGCGACTGCTCTGTTGACCAAGCTCAGCAGGGATTTGCGGCAGCAGACTTTTCACCGCCCCGACAGGCAGCGAGCGCTCAGGCACCCAGCCGCTTTCGGTGTGCATGCCCGAGGTGTCGCCGGCGAACAACGTGCGCGCAACGCTTGCGCGATCATCGCCCAGCGAGCAAATAAGCCCCAGTGCATTGAGGTAGGCCGTCATTTTGAGGCCTTGCCTTGAAGCGGGCTGACGACGTACTTCAGTTCACCGCTTTCCAGGGTGATGCGAAAGATGCCCTCGGAGGCGTAATCGACCCTCCATCGGTCTTCGAGGATGCGGCCATGCGGCAGGAGCTGGACGCCCGGATAGTCGAAGCGCACTTCTTTTTCTGAGGTCAATGCGAACAGCACTGCGGCGAACAGTTCTCGGGCCTCAGGGTTTGGCGGCAGCAGGCCGTCGGCTTTCCAGCTGTCTTCCTCCAACTGCTGGCGCGCCAGCGGAATGCCCAGCGGGTCCATCAACGACCAGCGCAGGCCATGGCGCTCTTTCTGGACTACCAACAGCCAGTCCTGGCGCTTGCCAGCCTGTTCGCGCTGGACGTGCAACTGCTGCGGAAACTTGATGTGCGGGATTTGCGCCGGCAAAGGCGCATGGCTGGTGCAGGCGCTCAGCAACAGAACGCAAGCCAGCAGAAGGGTGCGGATCATGAGATGTCACCTTCGAGTGGTGCCTGTGGCGGTTTACGTGCGACAACGTTGATCAACGTCTCTTCACGTTCGCCAAACGGCTTGGGTTTGACCAGTTTCAAACGTTCCAGCAAGCCGAAGTCCCTGGCACGGCTCCACCACAAGTAGGGGTAAGAGACGTTCTGGGCGGCAAATTGAAAACCTTCTTCACGCAACATGTCCAGATATTGCGCCGCGCTCTTCTGCACATGCATCGGATGGCGGAAAAACCAGCGAATTACCCAGGTATCGATGTAGGCCTCGGTAGATTCGGCGAACAGCAGATAACCGCCCGGCTTTAGGACGCGATAAAACTCGGCGAGGGCCTGTTCCTGCTCGACCAGATGATGAAAGGTCTGATGGCAGAACACCACGTCTACGCTGGCGTCCGCGAGTCTCAGGGCGGCGCAGTCGCCGCCGATCAGTTCGACGTTCAGCCGACGGCGTTCGGCTTCTTCACCACTGAGCTTGAGGCTGGCGGGGTCGGCATCCACACCTAGAATCTGCACCGGGTTGAAGACCTTGTGCAGGTACTGGAAGGACTTGCCCTGCCCGCAACCGGCGTCGAGTATCACCGGGTTTTCCGGCAAGTGTTCGCTGAACAGGCTGCGCAGATCGTTGATCGCCACGCGCAACACATGGTGCTGCCAGGTGTGGCTGCGCAGGAAGGCAAAGCCCAGGCGGGTTTCCTCGACGTAGGTGCGGGAATAATACTGTTCAGTCATTGGCCGGTGCTCGCGCAGATTTCCGCCAGCATGCGCAGGCGCCGCTTGGGTTCAGCCACGAACGGGTTGCGCTCGTCCCAGGCGTAACCGGCGAGGATCGAGCAGATCATTCGGCGGATGTCGTCGGTGCTGTTCGGGTAGAAGATCACGTCCTGAAAGCTGCCTTCGTACCAGCCCTCGACATAGGCGCGGAAGGTGTCGACCCCTCGCTTGAGCGGCACGGCGAACTCGCTTTCCCAGTCAACGCTTTCGCCTTGCAACTGACGGTGCAGCACGCCTGCCGCCATGCTGGCCGAACGCATGGCGATGGTCACCCCGGAAGAAAACACAGGGTCGAGGAATTCAGCGGCATTGCCCAGCAGCGCGAAGCCTTTGCCGTGCAGGGTTTTGACGTTGGCGGCATAGCCACCGATGGTCCGCGCCGGGGTATCCCAGACAGCGTTTTGCAACACGCGGCTCAGGCTCGGCGTCTCGTCGATGAATGCGCGCAAACAGGCATCCAGATCCTCGGGTTTTTCCTTGAAGCGTTCGGCAGAAGCCACCACGCCCACCGAGCAGCGGCCGTTACTGAACGGAATCGACCAGAACCACACGTCGCGCAGGGTCGGGTGAACGGTGACTAGAATCTTCTCGCGATCAAAATTTTGATCGTCGATGAGGTCTTCGACGTGGGTGAACACGGCCTGACGCAACGGGAAGTTAGACGGCGCTTCGAGGTCCAGCAGCCGCGGCAATACACGTCCGTAACCGCTGGCGTCGAGTACGAAGCCGGCCTGCACACGGTACTCGCTACCATCGGCGCGCTGCACGTCGAGGACCGGCTGCTCGCCACTGAAGTCAGCGGCAGTGATCGTTTCCAGATACCGGATTTCCACGCCTTGACGCGCTGCTTCATCGGCCAGCAATTTGTCGAAGTCGGCGCGCTGCACCTGGAACGTCGTCGGCTTGCCGTTGCTGAAGGTGTCGCCGAAATCGAAGGCGCTGTACTGCTCGCCACAGGCGAAGGCCGCGCCGTTCTTGCGCTGGAAACCTGCGGCCGTGACTGCTTCGAGCATGCCTGCCTCTTCGACGAAATCGAGGCAGTGCGACAGCAGGCTTTCACCAATGGAGAAGCGCGGGAACTGCTGTCGCTCGATGATCAGAACATCATGACCCTGACGTTTGAGCAGCGCGGCGGCGATGGCTCCGGCAGGGCCGGCACCGATCACCACGATCTGGCGACATTCCATTTCAGCTATGGGCACAAGGTTTCCTTTTCGAGTGTTTTGACGGTGTCGATGTCTTTCGAGGTTGCGGTCGGAGGGCTGGCAGCTGCCCACGGCGCGAGCATGAAGCTGAAGGCAAGGCCCAGGCTGACGGATAGACCGAAGTTGCTGACCGCTGGGGTGCTGGAAATCGCCAGCAACCCGAACGACAGCCAGGTAGTCACCGCGGCGAGCAGAGTGCCGAGCAGACTGACCGCTGTGCCACCGATCTGCTCGCGCATGAGGATTGCGTAATCGACACTGATCGCTGTCACCAGCAGCAAGCCGAACAGGCTGAACAACGTCAGCGGCTGACCAAGCCAGCCCAGGCTCGCCAGGCTGCACAGCGCCGCCAGTAATGGCAGCGCGACGATGCGCAGCGCGCCCCTGAGGCCGAATGGCACAATCAGCAGGATGACGATCAGTACGCACGACAACAGCTTCAGTTCGGCTGCACTGACCTGAGTGGCGGCGAAGACCTTGTTCAGATCGCCCAGCCGATCCACCAGCTGCACGCCAGGCAGGTCCTGAGCCTGTATCCGCAGCAGGTTCGCATCATTCAGGCCTTGCAGGCTGACGATCCCCGCCACGCCTTGCTCGGTTTTACCCATCCACAGCAAACGCCAGGGCTCGCCCAAAGGGCCGGCCAACAGGCTGTCGATGTCTTGAGTGGGCAGGGCACGCAAGGCTGCGAGCTCCTTGTTCAACGCTTCCAAGGGTACGCCAAGGTCAAGCAGCGGCTGCCAGTATCCGGGCAGTGCGTCGAGAGCGTTGTGTGCTGACATTTGTTCAGCGGGAGTTGCCACCAGTTGATTCAACGCCAGGTAGCCTTGCAGCTTGCCCAGCATCACCAACTGATCGAGGCGCAAACTGAGTGCGGTCTGGCGCTCCAGCAATTGTTGCTGATCGACACCGCGAACCAGGAAGAACTGGCTGGTGGGTTGGTAACCGGTAATCCGTGCGACCGAACGCGCCTCGTCAGTGAGGCTTTGTGGCGCGGCGATCCACTGACGGATGTCGTTCTTGGTGGTCAGCTGCCAGAGGCCGGCTGCGCAGAAGATCAACAGCAGCGCCAAGAGAACTGGAGTCCCCACGCGTTTCAGCAGTCGAGCGCGAAGCTCGATCAGACTCTCGGCGACCTTTAGCGGCCATTCGGCCGGGCGCAACTCCACGCCCTTGAGCAGGGCGGGCAGCAGGCACACGGCAGCGAGGTAAGCGCCGATCAGGCCTGCGGCAGAGAACACCGCGATCTGGGTCAGGGCAGGGAAGGGCGTCCAGGCCAGCGCCAGATAACCGATGCAGCTGGTGGCCAGACTCAGGCTCAGGCCCGAGAGCGTGAGGCGCAATGCCGGCCAGCTGCGCCAGGGTCTCAGACTCCAGCCTTTGGAGAGGTAGTGCAGCGGATAGTCCACGGCGACGCCAATCAGGCTTGAACCGAGCACCAGCGTCATCACATGCATCTTGCCGAACAGCGCGATGCACGCCGTGGCGCCGAACAACATACCGACCACAACTGGCACGAACGCCAGCAAAACGCGCCAGCGTCTGAACGCCAACAGCAGCAACAACAGAATGCCCAACGTGGCGCCGCCGCCGACCCAGGTAATTTCCCGGGTCGCTTGTTGTTGTCCATTCGCAGCGTAGAGCAGCCCGCTGGCGGCCAACAGTTGGGCGTCAGCCGTGGTGGCCTGAGCCCGCGCCTCGTCCAGCAGGTCCGAGACCTTGAGTGGCAGGCTCATGTCAAAAGCATCAGCCTGGGTTCGTGCGCGCAGCAGCACCCAGCTTTTGCCATCGGCGTTGGCGATAAGTGCGCCACTGCCGATGTCCAGCTGTACCGAGCCGTGATGCTTCTGACTGTTCTGGATACGGCCGGTCAGGCCCAGCCAATCTTCATGGCTCGGTACCAGACTGAAACCGCCGAAGGGATCGAACAGGCTCTGCACACGCTTCTGGATGAAGGCCTGAGGATGGTCGATCAGCTCGGAACGGTCGCTGTCTGCGAGCATTGCCAGACGCCCTTGCAGTAGCTGTTCGCGCAGCGCCGGAAGGTCGGCCTGCAGGTTCCACTGGACCTTTTCGAACAGCCCGCTCGCCTGCCATTCATCGCTGATGCGGTGGGCCAGTTCGATGGCTTGCTGTTTGTCTGTGTGCCCGACCAACACCAGCATTTCGCGGTTCAGCGGTTCCTGAATACGTCGCTCGGCGCGCAGCTCAAGGCCGTCAGGGTTGTTGCCGGGCACCAGTTCCATCAGGTTTGCCGACAGCGGCGCACCAGCATGCCACTGCCAGCCCGCCAGCGCGGCGACTGCCACCAGGATGATCAGGAAAAGGCGCGGCAGCAGGCGTTCAATCGGCAAAGTCAGCGCGCTCCGAATCGCTCAACGGCTTGGCGCTGGTGCTGTCGATCATCTTAAGCAGCGTGCTGTCCCCCTGGGTTTCCAGCAGTTCGATGCGCTTTACCAGCGCGCCGCCGTCAATGTTGATCTGCTTGAAAATCTGTTGGAGCAACAACGAACGCGGGATCAGCGTCAGCTGCCAGGCTTGCGCGTCGCCGCTCAGATGCAGTTCGAAGTCGCGCTGCAGACCACTGCTGTCGCCTTGCAGCACGGCGAGAAACAAACGGTTCTGCTCGGCGCCGGCGCTCTTGCCGGGGAGCATTTGCCAGCTGTCGTCAGCCTCCCGACGGGCGATGCCGGCGCAGGTGATGCGGTAGTCCTGCTTGAGCGGCGTATTCAAGAGCCAGAGTAGGCCCGAGTCCTTCGCCAGCACGAAGTTACCTTTGCTGGTCAGCGGCTGAGGCAATGAACGCAGGTGTTTTTCCTGAATAAAAGCACCGTGGATCACGCTCGGTTTTGCCAGTTGCTCGCTGAGTTGTTGCAGGTCGAAGGCGTGGGCAAGCGTTGTCAGGCTCAACAGCAGCAAGGTGCAAAGCCCTTTGTGGAAAAGGTTCATGAGAGCGCCCTCTCGACCGCTTCGACGAACACCTTGGGCGAGGCCAGTTGCATCTCGCGGCTGTTGACGTCAACCGCCACCTGCACGGTGCTGGCACGCGTCAAACGCTCGCCCGTGGCCTTGTCGGTAATGAGGTAATCGATCTTCAGGCGGTTTTCCCATTCCACGAGGCTGGCGCGCACGTTGATACGCTGGCCGAACACTGCGCCGCGTACATAACGCAGTTGCAGGTCGATCACCGGCCACGCGTAACCCGATTCGAGCATGTGCGTGTAGTTGTGGCCGAGCTTGTCGAGCAGCGCGCAGCGCGCCACCTCCAGGTATTTCACGTAGTGCCCGTGCCAGACGACGTGCATGGTGTCGACGTCGAAAAATGGCACCAGCACTTCAGTGTCTTCGTGAATAACGCCCTTGCTACGCATGCAGCCTCCAGTGTTGGTTGGCGATGCGTTGCAGGCACAGACGCAGTTCCCCCTCCAGCGCACGGTCTTCGATGACAGGCGGGAAATCTTCACGCAATTGTTCGTGCATCGCGGCCAGCTCAGGAGGGAGCGGGCGGGCGTCGGCGTCACGACTGCGAAGCCATACGCCTTGATTGGCGGCAATCAGCGTAGCGGCGGCAACCTGCTCGGTCAGTTCCAGTACACGAATGGCATCACGGGCCGCGATGGTCCCCATGCTGACCTTGTCCTGGTTATGGCACTCGGTGGAGCGTGAGAACACGCTGGCCGGCATGGTGTTTTTCAGCGCTTCGGCGGTCCAGGCGCTGGTACCGATCTGCACGGCCTTGAAACCGTGGTTGATCATTGCGCGATCCGCTGGCGAGCCGGACAGGTTGCTCGGCAGGCCGTGGTTATAACGCTCGTCTACCAGCAGCGCCAGCTGGCGGTCCAGCAGGTCGGCGACGTTGGCGACGAGGTTTTTCAAACTGTCCATGGCGAAGGCGATATGGCCGCCATAAAAGTGCCCGCCGTGCAGAACGCGTTCGGCTTCGGCGTCGATGATCGGGTTGTCATTGGCACTGTTGAGTTCGACTTCGATGAAGCTGCGCAGCCAGTTCAGGCTGTCCGCCAGCACGCCCAGTACGTGCGGCGCGCAACGCAGGGAATAGCGATCCTGCAGACGATGCAGCGGGGCGGTCGGCGCATCGATCGCCAGATCCTTGCGCAGCCAGGCTGCAACCTGCATCTGCCCCGGGTGGGGTTTGGCGGCGAACAAACGTTCGTCGAAGTGCTCCGGGTTGCCCTGCAACGCCACCACGTTCAGGGCAGTGATACGGGTGGCCAGTTTCAGCAGATAGTCGGCGCGAGCGAACGCCAGGCAGGCGAGGCCGGTCATCACGGCGGTGCCATTCATCAGCGCGAGCGCTTCTTTCGGACGCAGCACCAGCGGGTCCCAGCCCAGTTGCCGATGCACGTCGGCAGACCGACGGCGCTCACCGTTGAACATCACTTCGCGCTCGCCCGACAGCGTTGCTGCGACATACGACAGTGGAGTCAGATCTCCGCTGGCGCCGACCGAGCCTTCTTCCGGAATCAGCGGCAGGATGTCGTGATCGAGAAACCCTTGCAGACGCTCCAGTAATTCGACCCGCACGCCGGAAACGCCATGACACAGCGAGCGCAGGCGCGCGGCCAACACTGCGCGAGTGGCTTGCGCGTCGAGCAGTTTGCCCAGCCCGCAGCCGTGGAAGGTGTACAGATGGCGGGGCAGCGCCTCGACGTGTTGCAACGGCACGGCCACCACACAGGAGTCGCCGTAGCCTGTGGTTACGCCGTAGATCACGCCTTCCTTGTCCAGCAGCGAGTCCAGGAACTGCGCGCCCTTGGCGATGCGCTGGCGGTATTGCGTGTCGCTTTGCAGGGCCGTTGGGCGCTGGCGATTGGACAGGGCCAGGACTTCCTCAATGCTCAGAGGGCGCTCGCCGAAGATGATCGGCTCAGGTGCTTGGTTCGTCATCGGATTTCCAGAACGGGTAGAAGTTGAACCACTGCTGCGGCGCTTGCAGGCAGTAGTGCGCCAGACGGTCGGCGTAGCGTTGGGTCCATTGCGCGATCACCTGCTGGCGGTCACTGCGGCGCCATTCGATTGCGGCGGCAAACGGTTCGAGCATCACGCGATAACCGCTCGGGCCCTTGAGACAGAAAATCAGGTTGATCGGGCACTTCAACAGGCCCGCCAGCAGCCAGGGGCCTTGTGGAAACGCCGCCGAATGACCGAGAAAGTCCACCCGAACGTTGCGCCCGCCATGCAGCGGTACGCGGTCGCCGGCAATGGCCAGCCACTCGCCGCGGTCAAGCCGCTGGCTGAGTTGCAGCATGATCGCCGGGTCCAGTTCGCTGACCTGAATCAGCCGCAGATTGGTGGCCCCGGCTTCGCCCAGCAGACGATTGAAACGTTCGGCGTGCCTGGTATGCACCAGCACATTCATCGTGACCTTTTCGCCGAGTTCGGCCAGCGCTCTACAGACTTCGAGGTTGCCCAGATGCGCGCCGACCAGCATCTGCCCGCGCTCGCCACGCAGTTGATCCCGCAGATTGGCGGGGTCGACGATTTCGATCTGCTCCAGTCGCAGCTTGCCGTTCCACACATCGAGTTTGTCTAGAAGCGCGTCGGCGAAGGCCATGAACTGTTTGAAAACGCGCCAGGTGGTAGGGCGCAGGTCAGGGCGTTGGCTGCATTCGGCCAAGTGTTGCTGGAATTGCCAGGCACTGCGACGAGCGCTGCGGCCGAACAGGAAAAAGTACAGGACAATGCCGTGCAGGATCGGACTCAGCACGCGGCGTCCGAGGACCTTGACGCCCCAGGCGGTGAGCTTCATGAGGAGGAAACTGCCGCGCTCCTCGTGCTCGGCCCAATGCTGCTTTTGCCCAGCCTCGCTCATGGCAGCCACCGGCGCCAGAGAATCAGCGGAAAACGCGCCAACATGCCGAAGAACAGCTTGGTGTGCATCTTCGAAATCAGCGCGTTGTCATGAAACAAGCGGAAATGCGAGAGGCCGTCCTGCGGGTAATGTACCTTGGTCGGCAGCCAGCGCATCGGCTGGTTGCGCCAGGACAAGCGCACAAGAATCTCAGGATCGAAGTCCATGCGCTTGCCCAGATTCACCGTATCGATGAGGTGCAGGACGGGCTTGAGCGGGTAGACCCGGAAGCCGCACATCGAATCGGGAATCTGCAGCGAGAGGCTGTTGATCCAGACCCAGACGTGGGTCAGGTAGCGCGCGTACAACCGGCCTTTCGGCACGCTGGCGTCGTATTGCGGGTAGCCGCAGATCAGCGATTGGGGATGCTCCCGGGAGTTGTCGAGGAACACCGCGATATCGTTCAGATCATGCTGACCGTCCGCGTCGACCTGCAAGGCATGGCTGAAGCCCAGCTTCGATGCCTCGCGCAGACCAGCCATCACCGCGCCGCCCTTGCCCTGGTTGACCGGCAGTTGCACCAGAAATACGTTGTCCTGCTCGGCCAGAGTCTTCAACACTGCGGCGCAGGCCGGGCTACTAGCGTCGTCGACCAACACGCACGGCAGGCCTGCGTCCAGCAGTTCCTGGACCACGGCAGGGACCGCCAGTTCGTGGTTATAGACTGGGATGACGGCGCACGGGTTATGCATTGAAGGCGTCCTTGCTCGAAGTTTCTCTGTGGCAGTCCGGCTTGCAGGCGGTGGCGGATTTGGGATCACTGCCGCCGGCAAGCCGGACTGCTACAGGGCCTGTATTCCACATATCGAAATGCTCAAGCATCCGAGCCTACCCACAGAATCCGCCCGCTGGAACACGCCGCGTCGCCATTGCGATAAGCGAAATGCAGCTTGCCGCGCTCCTGATCGAAACGCAGGGTCAGGCTGATGCGATCACCAGGACGCACCAGCTGCTGAAACTTCAAGACTTCCATTCCACCGAAGCGTGGCGGCAGGGTCATCAAGCGCTGGCCGAGGGTGATCGCCCAGTCAATCTGTACGACGCCGGGCAGAATCGGCGTGCCGGGAAAGTGGCCGGTGAAGTGCGCCAGATCCAGCGGCACCACCAGTTCAAGTTGCAGTCCTTCGTCGGTCTGCTGTCGGCCGATCAGTTCAGGCTCTTGAATCCGCGGCGCTATCAACAGCGCTTCGACCTGCGCCTGAGGCAGTTTGCCCTGGGTGTTCAGTGGCAACTGACTCAGCAGGCGCCAGCGTCGAGGCAGAGCAAGCGCCTCGCAATGCGGCACCAGATGCTGACGCAACGTATTGGTCAGCGTGCGGCGGCCCTGATTACGCAGGGCATGCACGCCACTGGCACTCAGCACCAGCAATGCGCCGAGCGACGCGCGGTTCTCTCGCACAACACCCAGACGCGCCTCGCTGACCCATTTGTGAGTCGCCAGCGCCTGCTCCAGCAAGGGCAGGGAAATTCGCTTTTCTTCCAGCTTGACGATGCGATCCAGCCGACCCAGCAACTCGAAACGGCCGTCCTCGGTGAACCGCGCCGCGTCTGCGGTCTGCTCGATATGACCGACAGGCAGGTAAGGGGACTCGATGCGCAGCGCGCCGTCTTCATCCTGGCTCAGTTTCACGTCGTCTAACGCGCGCCACAGCGGATCGCCCTGCCGCCAGGCAATGCCTCCGGTTTCCGAGCTGCCGAGGATTTCCGTCGGCCATTGTCCCAGCCGTTGATGCAGGCTTTCTGCGGCGTCGGCGGGCAGCGCGCCCCCGGATGAAAACACCCGGCGCACGGCGCTCATGCTGCTCCAGTCCAGATTGTCGCCCATGCGTTTGAGCAGCGCAGGGCTGGCGACCCAGGCGAAGGACTCATGTTCGCGACTGGCGCGTTGCAAGTCCTCGGGAAAAGGCAGTTGCTTGCGCACGAAGCTGCGGCCGGCACACAGCGGCCACAGCACTCGGAACAGCAGGCCATAAATGTGTTGTGCGGCAACGCTGCCGATGATGCAGGCGTTGCCCAGATCGTTGCCCCACAAACGCTCCAGCGCTGAGACTTCATTGGCCAGTTGACGCAGCTTCTTCTCGATCAGTTTGGGTTCGCCGCTGGAACCGGAGGTACATAGGCTCAGCACGCACTTATCCAGATCCAGCGCACTCGGGGCGAGCGGCGCTGCGCTCAATGGGTCGAGCCGTGTGTCTTCGGCAAGATCGGTGAGCCACAGGTCGACATGACTGTTCCAGCGCTGACGTGTCTGCTCCTGCAGGTCAGAGGGCAGCAAGACCTGAACCCCGGCACGCCACGCGGCGAAGATCGCTACGGCAAGTTCGCCCGCGTCTTCAAGATGAATCGCAACGCGCTCGATGCCTTGCGCTTGCAGGGCAGCGGCAACGCTGAGGACGCGCTCGCGCCATTGTGCATGGCTCATGACAGGGGCATGGGTCACGACTCGGTGCGCAAAGACGTCCTTAAGCAGGTGTTCGAGGTTTATCCAGCTCATGCACGACCTCGAACACGCTGGCGAACGAGCCATTCACCGGCAAACAGGACACCCATCAGACCGTAGGCGATGAGGCCGGTGTACAGCGTCCACCAGCTCAACGGCGCCCAGAGCGTCAGTGCCGCTGCGACCAGGCCGTTGAACAGAAAGAACACGCACCAGATCTGCGTGACGTGGCGGGTATAACGAATGGCGATTTCAGGCAACTCAGGATCGGTCAGGCGCGCCAGCCGCTCGACCATCGGCATGCCACGCATCAGGCTCATGCCGAACAGGGTCAGCATGAAGCCGCTGATCAACACCGGATACCAGCGCAGCAGTTGCGGACTGTCGAAGACTACCAGCAGCAGGCAGAAGCCTATGGCTACCAGCGCCATGCCGAGGCGGTCGGAGCGTCGTTCGCCGGTCAGCGCGCGAGCCGCCCACAGCGCGCCAAGCAACAGAGCGAATTGCCAAGGCGAGAAATGCTCCATGCCGAAGTACACGGCAAAGGGATAGAGCACCCCCGCGAGCACCAGTATCAGGCCGACCACACGACTCATGCGGCGGCGTTGACCAGCCGGTGAACGGCGTCAACGACATCACCTACGGTGCGCACGGACTTGAACTCTTCGGCGGCGATTTTCTTGCCGGTCTTGCGCTTGATATGGTCGATCAGATCGACGGCGTCGATGCTGTCGATTTCCAGGTCCTGATAGAGATTGGCTTCGAGGGTGACGCGCTCAGGTTCAAGTTCGAACAGCTCAACCAATGCAGTGCGCAGGGTTTCGAAGATGTCTTCACGGGATTGCATGTTCAGTCCTCAGGCCACTTGGCGAGCGCTGACGAAGGCCGCGAGGCTGTCGACGCTGGTGAAGTGGTTGCGTGTGTCTTTGGCGTCGGCATCGATCTTGATGCCGTAGCGTTTCTGAATGGCCAGGCCCAGTTCCAGGGCGTCGACCGAGTCCAGGCCCAGACCTTCGCCGAACAGCGTCTGGTCGTTGCCGATGTCGTGGGTGCTGATGTCTTCAAGGCCCAGGGCGTCGATGATCAGCTGTTTAATTTCCAGGTGCAGATCGCTCATCTGTGGCGAGCTCCTTGATGAAGTGGTGATGCAGATGGTCATTGAGCTTGCGCGACGCCACAGGGGCCGGGCCAAGCGCGGCGAATGCCGCTGGATCGATATCGTTGCCCACCCGCAGATGGAAATGCGGGCGGCGCGGGGGAATGCGGTACCAGGGCTCGGCCTTGGTCAGGGTGGTCGGCGACACGTGGATGGTCACCGGCGTGATGACGCTGGCGCCGCGCAAGGCAATGGCTGCGCCGCCGCGATGGAAGGCTGGCGCCTTGCCGGGCTGGGTCCGCGTGCCTTCAGGGAAGATGATCAGGGTCTGACCTGTCTGCAGCAACCGCGCAGCGTTTTCCAGCATGTCGGCACTGCCGTCGTTGCTGATATAACCGGTCGAGCGCACAGGTCCGCGGGTAAACGGGTTCTGCCACAGGCTCTGCTTGACGACGCAGTTGGCATCGCGCACCAGGCCGATGAGGAACACCACGTCGATCAACGACGGGTGGTTGGCGATGATCATCTGCCCGGGGCGCCCAAGGCGTTCAGCCCCTTCGACTTCATAAGTCAGCACACCGACTTTCGCCATGAAGCGAATGAAGGTCCAGAAAAGATGACTGATGGTGCGGCGGGCGCGACGTTGGTGACTGCATGCGCTAGCCGGAAGCAGGGTGAGCAATGGAAAGATCACAAGACGCAGGCACAGCCCACCCAGCCCGAACAGGGCGAAGCTTGCAGCCGTCGTCAGCAATCGCCAGTAATAGGCGTCGCGACTTTTACTCAGCGGTTGTGTTGCCAGTTCCATTGCCGGTTCTTCCAGGGATGCTGCAAAGCGCTCTGTTGTGTCGACAGGGCGCGTAAAAGGTTGAGCGCATGTGGCCATTTGCCACGGAAATTTGCTTCCTCTTTAGACTCGCAAGTGCTCAGCGCCAGCTGCCATTCGTCGCCTGGCGTGAGCAACAGGCCCAACGCATAAGGAAAGGGCACATCGTCTATCCATGGCGCGTAGGCGGCAGGCGGGCTCTCTTCCGTGACTACCAGCAGCACCGCCGAAGCGCCTTCTTCCAGCAGAGTCGCCGCTTCCAGCACGCCGTGTTCGAGCCCATCGCCAGCGGCCGCCAGGGCCGTCATTTCGCTGGTTGCACCTCGCAGAATCGACCAAAGCCCGATGACCGCGTTGTGAACGGAGAGGCTGAACTGCGTGGGAGACAGAGGCTGGTCGGCGGCCAGATCGCTGAGGATGTCGAAGGTGCGCGGCGTTTCACCGTGTCGCGACACGAACACCATCGGCAACTCCTCACGCCCCTCGGCCAGCGGCCAGCCCACGCTGAAGGCCATGCGGGCCAGACGGCTCAGGCGTCGGCGCTGCATCGCAGGGAGAAACGAGACGTCAGGTGAGGCGTCCCGATGGTCGGGAATTGTCGGGTTCTGACTCCATCTCTTCCAGTCTTCGCCCGTGGTCAGGCCCGGGGCCCACGCGCGCCATTGTGCAATGTTGAACTTGATCACGAATTATCATCCCGCCCATTTGCGGGCTTACTTCCTGGCTTCGGGTATCCGAAGTGACACCAACCATGGCGCGGCGCTATCACCGAGTGGCGGGCATTATCCCGATGCGTGCGATGTGTAGCAATTTGTAAGTCGGAAAATTCACCTGTTTACGTAGGTTGCATCCGCTTTTACTGTCTCTCTTGTACGAAGCGCTCGCCCTTGTCATGCGCTTTGCCTAGACTCGAGACCATTCATCGGGCCGTCAAGGTCCGCTAATGCAGGACAGCAACAGGGAGTTTTCAAATGCGGCGTGTGGTGTTCAATCAGAAAGGCGGTGTTGGCAAGTCGAGCATCGCCTGCAATCTGGCAGCTGTCAGTGCCAGCGAGGGCTACCGGACCCTCTTGATCGACCTCGACGCTCAGGCCAACTCGACGCAGTACCTCACGGGCCTGACTGGCGACGACATTCCCATGGGCATTGCCGATTTCTTCAAACAGACGCTGTCGTCCGGCCCGTTCTCGAAAAAGAATCAGGTCGACATCTACGAGACCCCGTTCGACAACCTCCATGTGGTCACGGCGACCGCTGAACTGGCCGATCTGCAGCCAAAGCTTGAGGCCAAGCACAAGATCAACAAGCTTCGTAAGTTGCTCGAAGAGCTGGACGAGGACTATGACCGTATTTATCTGGATACTCCGCCCGCGTTGAATTTCTATGCGGTTTCGGCGTTGATCGCGGCTGATCGCGTGTTGATTCCCTTTGACTGCGACAGTTTCTCCCGACAGGCGCTGTATGGCCTGCTCAAGGAAATCGAGGAGTTGAAAGAGGACCACAACGAGGAGCTGGAGGTGGAAGGCATCATCGTCAACCAGTTCCAGTCACGGGCCAGCCTGCCGCAGCAGATACTTGATGAGCTGATTGCCGAAGGCTTGCCGGTTTTGCCGGTCTATCTCAACAGCTCGGTGAAGATGCGCGAGTCGCATCAGGCCAACATGCCGTTGATTCATCTGGACCCTCGCCACAAGCTAAGCCAGCAGTTCGTCGAGTTGCACCATTTGCTGGAGGCCGGCACGGCGCATTGACCGTCTGCTCTGTTCCTTGACGAGCGCCTCTCGGCACACCGGACGGGTGCGAGAGGCTCTTTCAACGGGGCGCCTTCAGACCAGCTTGTCCGCCTGCATGGTCCTGGTCATCTGCCTGGCCCGTTTGCGCGCTTTCTCTGCCATGTCCTTCGGGATGGTGATCGTCGCTGGCATATCAGCCTGGAGCTGATCCTGACTGGCGATCAGCCGGTTCGTGCCCTCGGTGCAGCCACATTGCACGGCATGGCCGTCGGTCGCTACGGCCACCAGTTGATCGATGAATGTAGGGTTGCCCTGTGCGATGTAGCCAACTTCCTCGCACTTCGGGCACCACACGAGATCACCCATGCGCGCCATGCGCCGGTCCTCCCATGTGTGTGTCGCCGATGTGTTCAGCACAACCCCGCCGGTACTCGTCGAATCGCCTTCACGGATCACGTTTGTCATCGTTGCTGCTCCAGGATGCCAGTGAGAGTGGCAAATCCTAGACGTTGATCTCGGTGGCAGATGGGCTGAAAGGCTCTTTCAGAAAATCCCTACGACACTGGCTGTCGAGCGCTTCAATGAATGACGAAGCAACCGTCAGATTCCATGGCTCGCCAGCCAGGCGGTCAGTTGCTGAAGCGGCAGTGCGCCACTCTGACGTGCCACCTCGCGACCGTTCTTGAACAGGATCAGGCTCGGGATCGACCGAATGCCAAGCTGCGCCGACAATTGCTGATTGGCCTCGCTGTCCAGCTTGGCAAGCCTCACACGCCCGCTCAATTGCGCAGCGGCTTGCTCGAAGGTTGGCGCAAAGGATTTGCACGGCCCACACCAATCCGCCCAGACATCCACCAGCAATGGCAGGTCGCCCTTGATCTGGCTGGCGTAATCACCCTGGGTCAGGTTGAAAGGCTTGCTCAGCAACACTGGCTGCTTGCAGCGCCCGCACTTGGGTTGATCGCCAAGCCGGTCGGAAGGAATGCGGTTGAGGCCGTTGCAGTGGGGGCAGGGGATCAGCAGGGGCTCGGACATGATGGTTACCGGAAGAGGGGCTAATGATCGGTAAGTGGAGGCTGGGCTGGGTTTTATCAAGCGTCGTGACGACAGTCAGGTTTTCCGAGCGGGGTTAAATAGAGTTCATTATCTATTCAGGTCTGCTGCGGCCCTCTATTCGCCGGCTTTGGAGTTTTGATGTTTCAGCATTCGTTCCTAAGAACACTCCATTCGGGTAGCTGTTCACCATCCTACCCTCTCGTTAGCCTCTGATCAGGGGCGACTTCTCCACACCCGGACGCATCGGCCCTGTCCATTCCTTTGTCAGGGAGCGCCGATGATCAATCACATACAGGCTGCAGTTTCGGCCATTGTTTCGAGTAAAACACCAACGCCTGCCGCGACCGAGAAGGTTGAAGACGGCGAAAAACCGCCTGTGCATAAACATGAAGAGGCTGCGACCGCCCACGCAACGTTCTCCACCCTCGCCAGCCAGCTCAATGACGCCGCTGCTCGTGCCGCGAAGCGCGATGCGGTCATGACCCACGCGGAGCTGGGAAAATACGGGCTCAATCGCATCAATGAGTTTCTGATCGAGTCACCGAAGGCCAACAGTTTCACCCGGGCCATGGAAGTCCCGGATACGACCCATCCCGAATTGCTGGATCGTGCGCGGGAAGCCACAGCTTTCGTGACCCAGACCCTGGCGGGGCACCAGAATGCGAAGAGCCCGTTCGAGAAACTCTCCCGTGAACAGTTGAATCACATCGCCTACGACGACAGCGGGTCATTCACGCTCAATGAACGACGCGCTGCCTACCAGGGCGTGCAGAAGATGGATGACGCATGGCGCAGAGTCGCGATTCCCGAAGGCATCATTGAACAGACTCGCACCGGCAAGGCGTCGAAGTTCTACAGCGAGGCCCTCAGTTACTTCAAATCGCTGCCGGCGATCGAGAAGGCTGTGGATTATCCCTCAGACGCCGAGGCCATTCTCAAGGCGAGAATCAAAGCTGACCCCACTCTGCCGAGCCTACCCGGCACATCAAACCGCCAGGCCGCAGATCGAAAGCTGACCCTTTACGACATTCTCGCGGGTATCGTCGACACTCAGAAGGACAAAATCGACCCGTCCAACCCAGGGTGGACAAAGAAATTCACTCCGCGCACTTCACCAGTGCCGACCACTACCGCGGAGGAGTTCGTCAAAGAAGTTGCGAAGCCCGCCGTGCAATCCAGTCAACCGGCAGTCAAAACCTCTTAGCAGCACGGCCCGCCAGCTGTGGCGTTCCCGCAGTCGCCACCGCCGGCAAGCCGTGCTGCTGCAGGCGAGAATGTCGGGTCATCAGGACGAACAACTAATCTCCAGATGCTTGCCCCAATCCGGTGGACGCTGTGCATAACTTTCCATTCCCGGCTGTTCTTCGAACGGGTTGCACAGCACTTTGTGAAGCTGGCGGACTTCGCTGTAGTCGCCTTGCTCGGCGGCTTCGATGGCGCGTTGGGCCAGGTAGTTGCGCAGGATATAGAGCGGGTTGACGGCGTGCATCCGCTTACGGCGCTCGTCTTGGTTCGTGGCGGGCTCGCGCGCGATGCGAGCTGTGTAGGTCTGGGCCCAGGCATCGAACCCGAGCATGTCGACGAAGTCGTCGCGCAGTCTGCTGACAGCGATTTCGGCTGATTCCTCTCCCAGAAAGCGGAAAAACAGGCTGTAGTCGACGCCGCTGTTCTGCATCAATTGCAGCAGGCGGGCGATCAGATCGGCGTCGTCTTCTTCGGCAGTGGTCAGGCCAAGACGACGGCGCATCAGGTCAAGGTAGTGCGCCTGATACAGCGGCAGGAAAAGCCCCAATGCTTCGCGCAAGGCCTCGACGCTGATGAACGGGGTCAAGGCCTGTGCGAGGGCGCTGAGGTTCCACTGGCCAATGGGCACTTGATTGCTGAAAGAGTAACGGCCTTCGTGGTCGGAGTGGTTGCAGACGAAGTTCTGGTCGAAGTCGTCGAGAAATGCGAACGGACCGAAGTCGAAGGTGATGCCCAGAATCGACATGTTGTCGGTGTTCATCACGCCATGACAGAAACCATAAGCCTGCCACTTGGCGATCAGCTCGGCCTGACGCTCGACGATTACGCGAAACATCGCCAGATAAGGCTCGGGTTGTTCCAGGCATTCGGCGTAATGCAGTGAGAGTACGTGGTCGGCCAGCTCTTTCAGTTGGTCGTTCTGTTTGGTGTAGAAGAAATATTCGAGGCTGCCGAAGCGCACGTGACTTTGCGCCAGACGCAACACCATCGCCGCGCGCTCCTGCGTCTCGCGCCAGACCGGCGTGGTCGAGCCGATCACGCAACCTGCGCGGCTGGTGGGAATGCCCAGGGCATGCAACGCTTCGGAAGCGAGAAACTCTCGGATCGAGGAGCGCAATACGGCGCGCCCATCGCCCATACGCGAGTACGGCGTCTGGCCCGCGCCCTTGAGGTGCAGATCCCAATGTTCGCCAGCGTCGTTGTAGACTTCGCCCAGTAGCAGGCCGCGACCGTCGCCCAGACGCGGATTGTAGGAACCGAACTGGTGGCCGGAGTAGACCATCGCCCGCGGATCGGCTTCAGCCCATAGCTTGTGACCGCTGAACAGCTCGGCGAATACCGGCGTTTCGGCTTGCGCGGCGTCCACGTCCAGCAGCGCGAGCGCAGCATCGCTGGCGACCACCAGTCGCGGCTCGGCGATGGGCTCGGGTAATACGGACGTGGAAAACGCATCGCCCAAGCGGGCGAAGCGGTTATCGAAGGTCAGCTCGTCGAGGGCTTTCAAGGGATGCCTCCAGCAGAATGTCCGATCATTCTGCTGGGATTTGGCCGGTCAGTCGAGTTTCACGTCCGGGGGCTCAGGCACATCCTTTGGCGCTGTCGGCACGGCAGTCGGGGTCGCAATGGTCTTCTGTTCCGGCTCGACAGGTACCATTTTGTACTCCTGCCCCTGCATGTTCTTGAGGTAAACCTCCATCTGCCGGAACGAGATGTTGATCTTCTGCTTCTTGAACTCCTTGTTGATGAAGCGGTTGATCTCGTCGAGCACCGGGTTGCGGTCGCCGAGGTCGCGCACATGCATGCGCAACTCGTGATCCAGTGTGCTCTCGCCGAAGTTCAGGAAGTAGACGATTGGTTCGGGCTCTTTCAGAACGCGAGGGTTGTCCCGCGCAGCCTTGAGCAACAGCGTGCGAACCAGATCCAGATCGGAGCCGTAGTCCACCCCCAGTTTCAGGGTTACGCGGGTGATGGTGTCGGTCAACGACCAGTTGATCAGTTGCCCGGTGATGAACGTCTTGTTCGGGACAATGATGTCCTTGCGGTCGAAGTCGGTGATGGTGGTCGCACGAATGCGGATCTTGCTCACCGTACCCGACAGATTGCCGATGGTGATCGTGTCGCCGATGCGCACCGGGCGCTCGAACAGGATCATGATGCCGGAGATGAAGTTGGCGAAGATTTCCTGCATACCGAAGCCCAGACCCACCGAAAGCGCCGCCACCAGCCACTGCAGTTTGTCCCAGCTGACCCCCAGCGCCGACAGCGTCGAGACGAAACCGACCCCGGCGATGGTGTAAGACAGCAATGTCGTGGTGGCGTATGAACTGCCCTGTTTGAGGTTCAGCTTCGACAACACCAGCACTTCCAGCAGGCCGGGCAGGTTGCCCGCCAACACGAAGGTGATGCCGATGATCACCAGTGCCCCGATGAGGTCGCCGAGGCTGATCGGCACCATGCTGATGTTCGCGCCGGTGCCGCTGGTGTATTCATACAGGGTGATGTTGTCCAGGTACGAGAAAACGGTGATCAGGTCGGCCCAGACGAAGTACAGCGCGCCGACGAAGCCGGCCAGCAGGGCCAGGCGAATCAGTCGCAGGGACTGTTGGTTGACCTGCTCGATGTCCAGCGTCGGTTCTTCAACGGGTATTTCACCGTCGCCAGCTTCCTTCGCTGCCTGGCGTTTGGCCAGCGCCCGCTGATACGCCAGACGTCGCGCCGCGACACCCAGGCCGCGAACGAAAGCGGCCTCGATCACCAGCCACATCATCAGCACGTACAGGGTGTCGATCAGCCGGTCGCTGAGCTTAAGCGCCGTGTAGTAGTAGCCGAAACATACCGCGACGAACAACGCGACCGGCAGTGCAGTGAAGGCAAGACCAACTGCACGGCGGAACAGCGAAGCGTTCTGGTGCGTGGGGCTTGTGAGCAGCAAGCGCCCCAGCAGCCATGTCATCAACGCATAGCAGGTCAACACCACGGCAATGCCGATGACGTCGTCAGCGAGCGCTGATGGCTCATGTTCGGCGACGGCCACGACCGTCACCAGCGCGAGCACCACCAGCCCCAGACGACGTATCCAGCCGCGCAGGAATTCCACCTGCGATTTTTCCCAGCGGAAGTGCAGTTGCGCTACGCCACCAGGCGCCAGGATGCGATACGCGGTGTAGAAGACCAGCCACGCCAGCGAGATCTGCATCAGCGCCGCGCCGAGATTGACGTTCTGTTCGCGGGCATCGATCTGCAGCGCCAGCGCGCACAACGCCAGGAACAGTGACAGCGGCATCGCCAGCAAAATGTTGATGAAGATCGCCAGCGGCGTCTGCCACTGCCGGTCACGTTTGAAGTGCCCGATGTCGGCGTGCAGGCGATTGAGCTTGTCGTACAGCGCCTTGCGCTTCCACATCAGCGCGCCAATCACCAGCAGCAGCGGCAGGAAGATCAATGGGCGCTGAGTCAGGCCATCAGCCAGTTCGCTGACGCTGGAAGTCCACGGCAGGGTGGTGATCTGCTTGGTCAGGCGTGGCTTGACGCGTTCGAACCACTCGAAATCCAGGGGCTTGTTGCTGGGAATCCAGAACATCTGCTCGTCGAGGGTCTGGCGCAGATTGATCGCCGTGCTGACCAGCTGTTTCTGGTTCAACTGCAAGGTGATGGATTCATTGAGCAGCGAGCTCAATTCACGGTTCAGACGTTCCAACAGGTCGGTACGGGTGGTTGCCAGGTCCAGCAGGGTCTTGCGCAGCGCGGGCGTGACGTCTTCCGGCTTTTGTGTAGCAAGCAGGGTATCGACGTAGTTGCTCGGGTTGCTCATCTGTTCGCGCTGCTGATTGACCTCGAATTGGTAGAGGCGAATGTCAGCGATTTCGTCGGCGAGGCCGCTGTCGAGCTTCAGCTTGGGCAAGGCCTGTTTCTGCTTATAGAGAATCTTCGACAGCAGCAAACTGCCGCTCAGCACGTTGATCTGCTCGTCCAGCGCCTGATCGGTCTGGGTGATGGCATCGAGCTGAGTCTTGGTCTTGAGGTTCTGCTGAGTCAGCTCGTTGAGGCGGTCGGTGCCACGCAACAGGTAATCGGAGAGCTTGAGATTGGTCGCGCTTTCGGTGGCCAGGAGGCTGCTGCCTCCGGCCTTTTGCGCTTCGATCGACAGCTGCGTCACGGTTTCCTGAGACTGGGCGCGGCGTTTTTCGTTGATCAGCGTTTGCAGGTCCTGGATTTCCTGATCCTGACGGGTGACCTTCTCGGTGAGCAGGTCGTGCTGGCTGCCGCCCAGATCCTGCAACTGGCTGTTGCCCGCCAGCTCCTGACGCCGCAGCGCGATCAACGCGTTGATCGACGCCAGTTCGGCATTCAGCTGATTGCGCTGATCGGCGTTGATGGCCTTGCCCCCGTCCTTGCCGGACTTGAGGATGCCGTTGATGGTCTGGATGCGCGTCTGGCTGCTGCTGATTTCGGCCTGGGCACGCTCGGGGCGAGTCTGCGCCGTGATCGTCAGGCTGTTGGCATCGTTCAGGGCTTTCTGCAGGTCGGCCTGCTGTGCGCTGCGCTCGCTGAGCATCTGCTCGAGCTGCGGTACGTTCATGCTGGCGTAACGCTGAGCGACCGGCATCTGGCGGATGCCCTTGAGGCGTGTCAGCTCTTTCTGATTTTCGGCGGTCTGCTTGGGTGCATCGGCCAGCTGTTTCTTCAGGTCTTCCAGTTTTTTCTGGTTGTCCTTCTGGCTGGCGAGGAATCCGAGGGTCTGTTCCAGCACCTGCTGCAGGGCTTTCTGATCGTCGGGCGACAGCTTGCGGTCGGCGATCTTGTCCAGGCTCTGCTGGACGGCGTCGCTGGAAGGTGGCGGGGTGTCGGCGGCAAAAGCCGGGACGTTGGAAAGGCAAAGCCCCAGCAAGGCTGAGGCAAGAAAGTTACGCAGCGTGAACATAGACACCGGTCGAACAATCAGGAAAGGGGAGCAGTTTAGAGGAAGAGCCCGGGACCCGGGCGGCTTCCTTCGGGGAATCTGACGCCCACTTTGAGGATCTTGTTCCCCTCCATAACCGCAACGGTCCAAATAGTTCCGTTCCATTCGATCTGGTCGCCGACAATTGGCGCGCCGCGATTCTTCTGAATGATGAACTGGCTCAGCGGCATATTCGAATCCAGGCCGTCGAGTTTCAGACCGTACAATGCCGCGACAGCCCCGAGCTGAGCGTCTCCCTCGAGGACGAAGTCGCCGAAGAAGCGCAAATCCAGACCCCGCTGCGGCGCCTGACTGAACAGCTTGCCCAGCGCTGGAAGGTTGTGTTCATGGCCGATGACGCAGAGCAGATCGCCAGTTTCCAAAACCGTACTACCCGACGGATGGAGCAGTTGCTGACCCCGAAAAAGGGCCGCGATGCGGGTGCCTTCCGGCATTTTCAGCTCGCGAAGTGCTGCGCCGATGCACCATTTTTCTGCGCCCAGTCGGTAAACGAACAGTTCCCACTCGCTGGTCACGTGGACTTCCAGAGCGGCGCGGGAGATGGGCGCTGGATCAGGCGGAACCGTGACCTTTAGCCACTTGGCCATCCACGGCAGGCTCGTACCCTGAACCAGCAGGGAGACCAGCACGATGAAGAACGCAAGGTTGAAATACAGCTGGGCGTGAGGAAGACCCGCCATCAGCGGGAACACCGCCAGAATGATCGGAACCGCGCCGCGCAGCCCGACCCAGGCAATGAAGGCTTTTTCACGACCGTGAAACACCCGGAACGGCAGCAAGCCTGCGAGCACTGACAGCGGGCGGGCCACGAGAATCATCCACAGCGCCAGGCCCAGTGCCGGCAGCGCGATAGGCAGCAGGTCGTGTGGCGTGACCAACAGGCCCAGCACCAGGAACATGCCGATCTGCGCCAGCCAGGCCATGCCGTCGAGCATGTGCAGGATGCCGTGACGGCTGCGGATCGGCTTGTTGCCCAATACCAGGCCGCAGAGGTAAACCGCGAGGAAGCCACTGCCGTGAATGGCGTTGGTCAGGGCGAACACCGCCAGACCACCCGCGATCACCAGAATCGGATACAGGCCGTTGGCCAGATTGATGCGATTGACCAGTTGCAACATTAGCCAGCCACCACCCAGACCGATGATGCTGCCGATGCCGAATTCCTGAATCAGATGGCCCAGCAGGCTCCAGTGCAGCCCCGTCTGGCCGCTGGCGATCATGTCGATCAGCGTGACGGTTAGAAACACCGCCATCGGGTCGTTGCTACCTGATTCGATTTCAAGGCTGGCCGTGACCCGTTCGTTCAGGCCTTTGCCTCCGAGCAGCGAGAACACTGCAGCAGCATCCGTCGAGCCGACGATGGCGCCGATCAGCAGGCCCTGAATGATGTTCAGATCGAACAGCCAGGCCGCGACCATGCCGGTCAGCCCGGTGGTGATCAGGACCCCGACCGTGGCCAGCGACAATGCAGGCCAGAGCGCCACGCGGAAGCTCGCTACCCGCGTGCGCAAGCCGCCGTCGAGGAGGATCACCGCGAGCGCGAGATTGCCGACCAGATAGGCCGTTGGATAGTTGTCAAAGATAATGCCGCCGCCGTCGACACCGGCGACCATGCCCACTGCGAGGATGATCACCAGAATCGGAATGCCGAGACGCGAGGACAGCGAGCTGACCAGAATACTTGCACCCACCAGCAACGCGCCGATCAGGAACAGGCTGTTGATGGTCGTGGCATCCAAGGGCGGTACTCCAGACAAAGCAAAAAGTGAAAGCATTCATGGACTGACCATGCAGTCCGCGTGCCAAGGGATTTAACCCGTTGAATTGGCTGGCTGTCAAAGCCTAATCCCTCAGGTTTTCACGGGCCCGACAATAGGAGCGCCCAACCGCAACCTCTCATGCACATCGTCCCTATGCATTTCTTCGCGTTTTGTATGCGGTAATTAATTACCGCATCCGAGGGTCCGAAGGTGTTCACGATTGGGCTTCCACTGACTGACAGGATGTCAAAAAATGAACAAGGAAGTTCCGAACGAGTGGTTCACGCCCGACTTTCAGGACCGCCCTCATGGCCCACACGAGGCCGGAAAGTATCCGGCTCCGCCCGAGCCTGGAAAGGAGGTCGGCACATGGCAGCCTGAACTGCTGCAAGCGTTCATCGAGCACCAGAACGTAGGCTTTGAATCACCGCGTCAGTACGCCTATCGGCAAGCTGCAGACCACGTCAGGACCGATTGGTCTCGGGAGCCGTATTCAGGCCCGCGCGGAGGGTTCGATCAATACGCCTTCCTAAGGGACTCCGACCCCGACAACCTGCTGATCGTCACGCTATACATCAATGCTCAGGACCAGGAGCCGCAACGAGCCAATGTCGCCTACTCGATGACGCTGACGGACGCCCTGATGCGCAACTGGCAGCAAAGCGGTAACGGTCAGTTCCTCGAGCACCTGTCGCATCTGCGCGCCTACCGGGAAGGGGGCTATCCCGCGCGAATTGCTCAGACGCCTCTGGTGCTTGCCGATTGTTTTGCTTATGAAGCGATTTATCGCAAGACAAGTCCTCAGCGCTTCGACAAATCGACTCATGTGTCGATCGATCCCAAAGACTTCAAGCAATTCGTCTGGGACGCCGATCTGCAAGCGCATTATCTGGAGTCATTGAACACGTTCTGGAAGGACCATGGGGCCGATTACAACTTGCTCATCAAAGCGGCCCTTCTGAAGTCGGCCTATGTGCAACATGAAGAGCGCTCGTTGAGCACTCAAGACAAGGCATCGGTGCTTGCGGCGTTGGGGCTTGCCCCGGATCAACCCTGGGAAACGCTGACATTCGAGCGCTTTACCCATGCGGCGCCTTCATCGGACTTCACCTTTCGCGAACTGGTGCTTTACCGCTATGTCGCGACCGACATCATCGTCATCCGCAATGAGCAAACGGACAGGCTCGTCGTGTACATCCCCGGCAACTCGTCGCCGCTTCACGGATTCGAGGACCTGCCTGCGCTGCAGGACTGGATTGTGGCGCAGTGCAAGGACCCGCATCGTCGAAGGGCGCTGGAAGGTCATTTCAAGGCAGAAGATGATCCTGACGGGTATTTCCTGAGCGGTGTGCAGACGGCTTTGGCGGGTTTGGCCGCTTACCCCAATCGCCTTGACGATGCGACGGGGCACTGGTGGCCGCACAAGGAAATAACACTGAGCTCGGCGATCTCGCAATGGCCGTTTTCCCATTTCAAGCATAACCTGCAGGACCGTCTTGCATCCGATGCCAGGCAGCTGATTCGAAATCGCGCGGATTACAACAAACAGCAAGCGGCGCAGGTGCTGACCAACGCAATCATCGCCACCGGGGCTGTCGCAATGGCGGTGCCGGCGCTTTGGGTGCCGTTGTCTGTCATGTCCCTGGCATTGATTGGGCTGGGGGTTGACGAACTTGTGGAAGGCCGAACCCACGAGGAACGCCAGGAAGGCGCTGGCCGTATCGTGTTTGGCGTACTCAATGCCATACCGCTGGCCATTGAAGGAGGAATTGCTGCGCACGGTTTCTGGAGTGCTGCGGCGAGCGCCGAAGATGGCATCGCGCCGGGCGCCGCCGATGAGGTAGGGCAAATGGTTGAGGGGCGCGGCGCCGACGAGCGAAACGCAGCCATGGCCAGGCAGCAAGAAGAAAACGTCGAGATTGCAGAGGAGGCGCAGGAGCGTGAGCGTGAGTCGGCGAAAGACAGGCAGGCGTTACTGGATCGGGAAGAGCAGCAACGGCAGGCAGCGGAAAGCCACCGTGAGGCAAGATATGACAGCGCAAAAGCCTTCGGCGTGGAACCGGAGGGGCTCCGCTCGTTGACGCCGGAGCTTGGAGCCGAGCTTGCGAAGTTCGAGTACGGCGCCCCCCTTGACCGCTCCGGGGCATGGGGTGTGGACGACTTCGGGGCTGTTTATACGGTCAACGATGTGCAGACTGGGAAGACCAGTCATTTCGCTCGGGTACATTCAAAAATCTATCGGGTCGAGCGAGTCAACGGTGCCCGGCAGTACAGGATTTTTTCGCCTGATGATCCGAATATCAAAGGCCCGTTTATCAGGCAGTCGAAGGGCTATTACTCAGACATCGATCTACAGAAAGGACTGAGAGGGGGACAGAGTTACATTGAAGTCTTGCCCGAGTCCGAACCGGTGTCCGGTGCCGGAAAACCGGAGATTATCCTGGCTCAAGCGCAACGCACTCCGACAGTCATCGAGATTCCCATGGACGGGATCGAAATTCGAGAGCAGCTGGATAAGAACCTCGTTCCAGTGCAACAGTATTTTGCCTCGAATTCGTCGGTAGGTACTCCGGTTCGTTACGACGCAGATCTGGCGTGTTGGAGAGCCGATGCTCAGAAACTGCTGTGGCGTAACAAGAAAGGCGTCTGGAAAACCGGAAGTGAAGAGGAATTCATGAGAGTCAGAGGAAAGCTGGATTTCGGCGTAACGTCTGAAATATACAAATTTCCTATATTGCCCGGCTTCCCTGCGCAGCAGGAGGCAGTTGATCTCATGGTCCACCAAATATGGCTAGGCGACAGGCTGCCTCGTGTGAAGTTGCTTGAGACGATCAAGGCAAATATGAAAACGAGTCCAGAGCTCAGCTTCACATTGCACATTGATATCGACAGCAACGAACTCTCTGAAGCATTGCAGCCCAAGGCCCAACTGCAGGCTGAGTTCGCTGCATACCCGAACATGACCATCTCGAATCTTCAAGACGAGCCTTTTTTCGAGGACTTTCTTGCTAACCCGAAAACCGCCAGACCGTTTCAATATTTTCGTAGCGGCGATGGGCAGAATCTTGCAGCTGCGTCGGATGTTCTGCGGTACCGACTGATCCACGAATATGGCGGCATCTACGTCGACTGTGACGATGTTATTCTCGGTTCTTTTAGCGATGCGGATCTCAGGGCAGGTCCAAGCGACGTACTCGTTGGAGCTGCGTTGTCATCCCCACGAGCGGGATTTTTCGGGCCTAACAACAGTCATTTTGCGAGCCTGCGCGGCAATCCGGTATTGCGGGAAATGCAAGACGAACTCTTCACACGGTTTCAGGCTGAGCAAGGCGCCCTGGACCAACTGAAGGGGGTCGCTACAGACGCTGAAAAAGGAACCAACGATTACATGTCGAAAGTTTTCGAGGTCACGGGCCCTCGGTTTTTCCTCGATATGCTGAAAAAGCTGCGGCCCGATTATGCGGATCTTCTTGATGAGCAGTTCAAGCCAAACCCAGCAATTCGCTCCTTAATCTATCTGGAGTACGTCGACGAGTTGACCGATTTCTATGCGCCGTTTGCACGCAGGCTGAGAATCACCGCCGGCGCTGAGAACTCTTGGGTCGGACCCGCAGCATGATCTGAGCGCAACTCAAGAAACGAACAGGTGCCGATTACCGATGAGTGCTGCGCTGCAACACAGTCATTAGAACCATCCGTCCTGCATCGACAGGCACACATCATCACGGGCGTGCAGAATTGCCAGCTCGTGATGACAGGCCGGTACTTCCCACGTCAGGAAGTATCGCGCCGCTTGCAACTTGCCTTTGTAGAAATCGACGTCCGCCGGATTGCCCTTGGCTAATCCCTCTTGCGCACGAATGGCCTGTTCGAGCCAGCGCCAACCAATCACCGTATGCCCGAACGCCTTGAGATACAGCGCCGAATTTGCAAGCGTGGCGGTAACCTTGCCTTGGGCAAGATCTGTCAGCAGGTCCAGTGTCACGGCTTGCAGGCGCGCCACCAGTTGCTCCAACGGTTGGCGCAAGGTGACCAGCGATTCGTGTGCCTGAGCCCGCTCGCATGTGTCGGCAATCAGGCGGATCAATTGCTTGAGCCCTGCGCCGCCGTTCTGTGCGAGTTTGCGTCCCAGCAAGTCCAGCGACTGAATACCGTGGGTGCCTTCGTGGATCGGGTTCAAGCGGTTGTCGCGGTAATACTGCTCGACCGGATATTCGCGCGTGTAGCCATGACCGCCGAGAATCTGAATCGCCAGTTCGTTGGCTTTGAGGCAAAACTCAGACGGCCAGGATTTGACGATAGGCGTCAGCAAATCCAGCAGTTCGTGGGCCAGTTTGCGCTGCTCCTCGGTTTCGCCCGTCTGGGTGTCATCGAACAGTCGCGCGGCATAAAGCCCGAGATCGAACGAACCTTCGACGTAAGCCTTCTGGGTCATCAGCATGCGTTTCACATCCGCGTGCTGAATGATCGAAACCGGCGCGCTTTCAGGATTTTTACTGTCAGGCAATCGACCCTGAGGGCGCTCGCGGGCGTATTCCAGCGAATACAGATAGCCCGCGTAGCCGAGCATCACCGCGCCCATACCAACGCCGATTCGTGCCTCGTTCATCATCTGGAACATGTAGCTCAGGCCCTGATGAGCTTTACCAATCAGATAGCCGACGCACTGGCCGTTATCACCGAAGTTCAGGGCAGTGGACGTTGTCCCGCGCCAGCCCATCTTGTGAAACAGCCCGGCCAAAAGCACGTCGTTGCGCCGGCCGAGACTGCCATCTCCGTTGACCAGGAATTTCGGCACGATGAACAGCGAGATGCCCTTCACCCCTGATGGCGCGTCCGGCAGTTTCGCGAGCACCAGATGCACGATGTTTTCCGACAGCGGATGGTCGCCACCCGAGATGAAAATCTTGTTGCCGCGCAGGCGATAACTGCCGTCTTCGGCAGGCTCGGCGCGGGTGCGAATGTCCGACAGGGACGAGCCCGCGTGAGGTTCGGTCAACGCCATTGTGCCGAAGAAGCGCCCCTCGATCATCGGTTGCAGGAAGCGCTGCTTTTGCTCTTCGCTGCCGAAGTTTTCAATCAGGTTCGCTGCACCCATTGTCAGAAAAGGGTATGACGTCGACGCCGCGTTCGCCGATTGAAAATGGGCAAAACACGCCTGCGACAGCAATGTCGGCAACTGCATCCCGCCTGCCTCGAAATCGCGCGCGGCGTTCAGGAAGCCTGCTTCAAGAAACGCGTCCACCGCTGGCTTCACTTCAGGAATCAGCACCGCTTCGCCGTTTTCGTAGCGCGGTTCGTTTTCATCGTTTTTGCGGTTGTGCGGCGCAAAGAACTTTTCGGCAATGGTCCGCGCCGTGGCGATCGCGGCATCGAAGGTTTCCCGGCTGTGCTCCGAAAAACGCTCACGTTGCATCAGCGCTTCGGCATCCAGCACTTCGTAGAGCTCGAAAGCCAGATTGCGGGAACTGAGCAGCGTCTCGGACATGGCGGCATACCTTTCGTTGAAGTGCCGTCGAGTCTAGATGCGCAGGGAAGGGGTTAACAGGATGATTGATTTGGGTGATGGAGGGCTAGAACGCGGATGGTCATCAATCAGCGCGGGAGATGGGTCTGCGGATAATTTGAGGGGATATGCACACACTGTGGGAGGGAGCTTGCTCGCGAAGGCAGCGGATCAGACACCCTTGCAGTGTCTGGTTCACCGTGTTCACTGGCCAGCTCCCTCCCTCAGGGGTATTGCATCGGCACGATCGATTGTTACCCGATCGTCATCAAGCTCGCGTTACCACCGGCAGCAGCGGTGTTCACGCTCAAGGCGCGCTCGATCACCAGACGCTCCAGCGCGATGCTGGTTTCGCCTTTGGACAGGCCGTGGACGCCGATGATAGCGCCGCTGCGTTGTGCCACTTGCTCGCAGATCGCGCGCAGCTGATCGGAGTCGCCGTGGTGCAGCACGGCTTCGATGACGACGTCGTCCTTGCTCCAGTCGCTGACCAGCTTGACGCGCGCCTGAACTTCTTTCGGCAGACGTTTGTGCAGCGGCTTGCTCAGCTCGTTGTCCGGGACGATGGCAGTGCTGCCGACGGCTAGAACCGCGGCCAGTTGCGTCAGCAGGTCGGCTTCGTCGTCGGCCAGGCACAGCACGTGCTCGCGCGGCAGGATGCTGTAGCTGTTGCGCTCGCCGGTCGGGCCAGCCAGCAGACGGCTGATACCGCTCTGCGACTGCTCGGCGAACTGGCTGCACAGTGCGTCCAGTTCAGGTTGCTGATTGCTGGCTGCCCAGGCTTTCAGTGCATTCAGCGGCTTGAGCATGGCTTCACGCAGACGGGTGTCCGGGGCTGTTTCGGCATCGCGAGAGGCGAAGGATTTCTGTACCGCGTCTACCGGGCGAGTCGACAGCAGACGGTACAGGTACAGCGGGCCACCGGCTTTCGGACCAGTGCCCGACAGGCCTTCACCACCGAACGGTTGCACGCCGACGACAGCGCCGACGATGTTGCGGTTGACGTACATGTTGCCGGCGTTGACCGAGTCGATCACCTTGGCGATGGTCTCGTCGATACGGGTGTGAACGCCCAATGTCAGGCCATAGCCGGAAGCGTTGATCTGACCGATCAACTGATCCAGCTCTTTGCGCTTGTAGCGCACCACGTGCAGGACCGGGCCGAAGATCTCGCGCTGCAGTTCGTCGAAGCTTTCCAGCTCGATCAGGGTTGGCATCACGTAAGTGCCGCGCTTGATTTCGTCACTGTCGGCGATGGCGACCTGATACACGCTGCGGCCTCTATCACGCATGGCCTGGATGTGCTTCTCGATACCGGCCTTGGCTTCGGCGTCGATCACCGGGCCGATGTCCACAGACAAGCGCTCAGGGTTACCCAGACGGTTTTCAGCCATTGCGCCCTTGAGCATTTCGATGACGCGGTCGGCGGAATCTTCCTGCAGGCAGAGCACCCGCAGCGCCGAGCAACGTTGACCGGCACTGTCGAACGCCGAGGACACCACGTCGATGACCACTTGTTCGGTCAGCGCGGAGGAGTCGACGATCATCGCGTTCTGGCCGCCGGTTTCGGCGATCAGCGGGATCGGACGGCCCTGTGAGTCGAGGCGGCCGGCGATGTTGCGCTGCAGCAGACGAGCGACTTCGGTGGAGCCGGTGAACATCACGCCCTTGACGCGATCATCACCCACCAGGCGCGCGCCCACGGTTTCACCACGGCCCGGCAATAGTTGCACCACGCCCTCAGGGATACCGGCTTCGAGCAGGATGCGTACGGCTTGAGCGGCGATCAGCGGAGTCTGTTCGGCAGGCTTGGCCAATACCGGGTTGCCGGCAGCGAGTGCCGCGGCGACCTGACCACTGAAGATCGCCAGCGGGAAGTTCCACGGACTGATGCACACCACGGGGCCCAGAGGGCGGTGGGCGTCGTTGCTGAAGTCGTTGCGGGCCTGCACTGCGTAGTAACGCAGGAAGTCCACGGCTTCGCGCACTTCGGCAATGGCGTTGGCGTAGGTCTTGCCGGCTTCACGGGCCAGCAGGCCCATCAACGGCTGGATTTCGGCTTCCATCAGGTCGGCGGCGCGCTCCAGAATCGCAGCCCGCTCGGCAGGCGGCGTTGCCTGCCAGATCGGACCTGCGCTCAGGGCGCTGAGCAGCGCATTGTCGACGTCTTCCAGGCTGGCTTCCTGAACATGGCCGACCACGTCACGCAGATCGGACGGATTGAGCACAGGAGCTTCAGCGCCAGCGCTGGCCGGGCTGCCCAGCATCGGCGTGGCTTTCCAGTCATTGTGCGCGGTGGCCAGCAGCGCGGATGACAGCGAGGCCAGACGATGTTCGTTGGCCATGTCGATACCGGCGGAGTTGGCGCGCTCGCTGCCGTACAGGTCACGCGGCAGCGGAATGCGCGGATGCGGCAGGCCGAAACCGCCTTCCTGCGTCGCCATGCGCTCGATGCTGGAAACCGGGTCGGCGACCAGTTCCTGAATCGAGATCGATTGATCGGCGATGCGGTTGACGAACGAAGTATTGGCGCCGTTCTCCAGCAGGCGTCGTACCAGATACGCCAGCAGTGTTTCGTGAGTGCCGACTGGCGCGTAAACGCGGCACGGTCGGTTCAGCTTGCCATCGGCGACCTTGCCGACAACCTGCTCGTACAGGGGCTCGCCCATGCCATGGAGGCACTGGAATTCGTACTGGCCCGGGTAATAGTTCTGACCGGCAATATGGTAGATCGCCGACAAGGTGTGGGCGTTGTGCGTGGCGAACTGCGGGTAGATGACTTCCGGTACCGACAGCAGTTTGCGAGCGCAGGCGATGTAGGACACGTCGGTGTACACCTTGCGGGTGTAGACCGGGTAGCCTTCCAGGCCTTCGACCTGAGCGCGCTTGATCTCGCTGTCCCAGTAGGCACCTTTCACCAGACGGACCATCAGGCGGTGGCGGCTGCGACGGGCCAGATCGATCACGTAGTCGATCACGTAAGGACAGCGCTTCTGGTAGGCCTGAATCACGAAGCCGATGCCATTCCAGCCAGTCAGCTGCGGCTCGAAGCATAGCCGTTCGAGCAGGTCCAGCGACAGCTCAAGGCGGTCAGCCTCTTCGGCGTCGATATTCAGGCCGATGTCGTATTGCTTGGCCAACAGGGTCAGCGACAACAGGCGCGGGTACAGCTCTTCCATCACGCGCTCATACTGGGCACGGCTGTAGCGCGGGTGCAGCGCCGACAACTTGATGGAGATGCCCGGACCTTCATAAATCCCGCGGCCGTGAGACGCTTTGCCGATGGAGTGAATAGCTTGCTCGTACGACGCCAGGTATTTCTGCGCATCGTGTTCAGTCAGCGCGGCTTCACCCAGCATGTCGTAGGAATAGCGGAAACCTTTGGCTTCGAACTTGCTGGCGTTGGCCAGCGCTTCGCCGATGGTTTCGCCGGTGACGAACTGCTCGCCCATCAGACGCATGGCCATGTCGACGCCCTTGCGGATCATCGGCTCGCCAGACTTGCCAATGATGCGGCTCAGCGACGAGGTCAGCCCGGCTTCGTTGTGGGTGCTGACCAGTTTGCCGGTCAGCAGCAGGCCCCAAGTGGCGGCGTTGACGAACAGTGACGGGCTGTTGCCCAGATGCGGGTGCCAATTGCCGGTGCTGATCTTGTCGCGGATCAGGGCATCGCGAGTGCCTTTGTCCGGGATGCGCAGCAGGGCTTCCGCGAGGCACATCAGCGCCACGCCTTCCTGAGACGAGAGCGAGAATTCTTGCAGCAGACCTTGAACGATCCCGGCACGGCCCCCGGCGCTCTTCTGGTTGCGCAATTTTTCGGCGATGGAAGCGGCCAGCTTGTGGGTCGCGTCGGCCATCGGTGCCGGCAGGCGAGCCTGCTCCAGCAGCATCGGCACGACTTCAGGTTCCGGGCGGCGGTAGGCCGAGGTAATGGCAGCGCGCAGCACCGACTGCGGCAGGATGCTTTCAGCGAATTCGAGGAACGCCTGATGGCCATTGTCCGCCGGCAATTCGCCCTGATCATCGGCATCCTTGGCGCCCGAGCCGTTCAGCTCGCTAAGGGTTGCACCACCCTCGAGTTTTTCCAGGTAATTGAAAATCGCCTGTTTGATCAGCCAGTGCGGGGTCCGGTCAATGGACTGTGCAGCAGCTTTCAATCGCTCGCGGGTCGGGTCGTCGAGTTTGACACCCAGGGTGGTGGTCGCCATGTCTTGTCCTCATGAGAGCCACTGTTTGCGTGGCTATAGTCGTGGCCAAGATTAGCCGCGCTCAGGCTTGGGTGCAACCGGGTGCAACCTGTTTTTTCGGGATATTTCAAAGGCCATTAATTAGCCTGCTGAAACCGCGCAAATGCCGCACAAAGCTGGTGCTTGACTGCTCTGGACTTACGCTAGACGCTCAGAAAAAGGGCAAAAACCCCGGCGGTTACATTTTTTATCGATAAAAGGTGCAACTTATTCTAATTGTCGGGTTGCGCCCCGCTCTTGATCTTGACTAGCATGCCCGCCCTTGGTGCAACCAATTGTTCAGAACTCTGTCACGCCGCCGACTCGCATTTTGCGATCATCTCAGGCACGGGGCGCGCTGCGATCTCTTCAGCCGCATAGGTGCAGACTCGCAGCGCCGCGACCATAAAAACAACGCACGGGCACACACAATGAGCGTCAGCAACCCAACCTTGATCACTTTTGTGATCTACATCGCGGCGATGGTCCTGATCGGACTCATGGCTTACCGCTCCACTAACAACCTCTCGGACTACATTCTCGGTGGGCGCAGCCTGGGCAGCGTCGTCACTGCCCTGTCGGCAGGCGCCTCGGACATGAGCGGCTGGCTGCTCATGGGGTTGCCAGGCGCGATCTACATGTCCGGCCTGTCGGAAAGCTGGATTGCCATCGGCCTGATTGCCGGAGCCTACCTGAACTGGCTGTTCGTGGCCGGTCGTCTGCGCGTCCAGACCGAGCACAACGGCGATGCGCTGACCCTGCCTGACTATTTCTCCAGTCGTTTCGAAGACACCAGCGGCCTGTTGCGGGTGATCTCGGCGATCGTGATTCTGGTGTTCTTCACCATCTACTGCGCCTCGGGCATCGTTGCGGGCGCGCGCCTGTTCGAAAGCACCTTCGGCATGTCTTACGAAACGGCCTTGTGGGCCGGTGCCGCTGCAACCATCGCCTACACCTTCATTGGCGGGTTCCTGGCCGTGAGCTGGACCGACACCGTGCAAGCCACGCTGATGATTTTCGCGCTGATCCTCACGCCGATCATCGTGCTGCTGGCCACCGGCGGGATCGACACCACGTTCCTTGCGATCGAAGCTAAAGATCCGACCAGCTTCGACATGCTCAAGAACACCACTTTCATCGGCGTCATCTCGTTGATGGGCTGGGGTCTTGGCTACTTCGGTCAGCCTCACATTCTTGCGCGCTTCATGGCCGCTGATTCGGTCAAATCGATCGCCAAGGCGCGCCGCATCTCCATGACCTGGATGATCCTGTGCCTGGCCGGCACTGTCGCGGTGGGCTTCTTCGGCATCGCCTACTTCTCGGCACATCCTGACGTTGCCGGTCCCGTGACCGAAAACCATGAACGCGTGTTCATCGAGCTGGCGAAGATCCTGTTCAACCCTTGGGTCGCAGGCGTGTTGCTGTCGGCGATTCTTGCGGCGGTCATGAGCACCCTGAGCTGCCAGTTGCTGGTGTGCTCCAGTGCGCTGACCGAGGACTTCTACAAGGCATTCCTGCGCAAATCCGCTTCGCAGCGTGAGTTGGTGTGGGTAGGTCGCGCGATGGTATTGCTGGTGGCGCTGATCGCCATCGCTCTGGCTGCCAATCCTGAAAACCGTGTATTGGGTCTGGTGAGCTACGCCTGGGCCGGTTTTGGTGCTGCATTCGGCCCTGTCGTGCTGATTTCCGTGGTCTGGAAAGGCATGACCCGCAATGGCGCACTGGCGGGCATTCTGGTTGGCGCCGTGACTGTGGTGGTCTGGAAGCATTTCGAACTGCTGGGGCTGTACGAAATCATCCCGGGCTTCATCTTCGCCAGCATCGCCATCGTTCTGTTCAGCCTTACGGGCAAGGGCCCGACGCCAGGCATGCAGGCGCGTTTCGAGGCTGCCGAGAAAGAATACAAAGCGGCTTGAGAATCTCGCCGGTATAAAAGAAGCCCGCGTCTCGCAAGAGACGTGGGTTTTCTTTTATGAGCGATGCAGCCGGTCAGCCCTTGTTGTGGTCGATATCCAGATTGAAGAACATCGTCTTGCCACCTTCGCTGGTGTAACCGGTGTTGTCCTGGGTGTAGACGCCCGCCTTGAAGTACAGCTGCTGCCTGCTCCAGGTGGCACTGATGCGGTCGTTCCACACCATGTTGTGCGCCTTGACGCTGAGCAGGCCGGCTTTGTTCAGGTGGATCTGGTAGTTGAAGGTTTCGTTGAGGTGAATGCCTTCGGCGATTGTGAATATCCGGGCTTTCTTGTCGTCAGGATGGAAGCGGACCTTGGCGACGATGATGCCGTCCTTGGTAGCGTCCTTGTACTGATACTCGACTTTTAGCAGGGGTTGAGTGCTTTCGTAGACGTGGATCTGGCCGATAACCACTCGCCCGGAAGACGGAACCTGGAGAACTTTGAGCTTGGCGCTCAGAAAATTGTCGGCGTCCGGGTAGTACCAGTTATGCAATGTGCCGTCTGACCAGGTCTCACGAAGTTCGGTGCGAGGATAGATCGCGTTGGCGGTCTTGCTACCGGTAACGGGTGCCCAGAACGTGATGTTCGATGACCCGGAACTGAAATATTTTCCGTCGTATCCCTGAAGCAATTGTTTTGTTTCGATGGTGGTGGGGGGCGAGCCCACTGGAATGCTCAGATTCCAGGATCCCAAATCAATCATTGTGTCTTTCGTCCGATATGTCTCATTGCCAGCAAACGCGTCTGGCGCAAGGGTTTGAGGGGGGCTCCTTATACGTTTCGGATTGCCGTTTGTTAACGCAAATCCGTCGAACGGCTGACGTCAAAGTGCCGCCATTTTCGGCCCGCAGCAGCAGGTGACAGTGCTGCAGAGAGCCTACCGTTAGTCGGTTTGAACAGTCTTTTTATATGGCATAACGATGGCCCGACTGCTTTTTTTTTCATTCGGGTCTAGAGTAAATTCCATTCGGATCATGGGCGGAGCCCCTTCACCAGGCAGTAAAAGTGAATGAGTAGCAGCATGGAATGCGTGCAGTCCCAGCCACCTGATGGCAAGTCGGTTTTATTGGTCGTCGATGACTATCCGGAAAATCTGGTAACGATGCGTGCCGTCCTGCAGCGACAGGACTGGGAAATCGTCACGGCCAGTTCAGGCATGGAAGCATTGGGCCTGCTGCTGGATGTCGACGTCGATCTCGTCCTGCTCGATGTGCAGATGCCCGAAATGGACGGTTTTGAAGTCGCGCGTCTGATGCGCGGCAGCCAGCGAACCCGTTTGACCCCGATCATCTTCCTGACCGCCAACGAACAGTCCCGTGACGCCGTGCACAAGGGGTATGCCAGCGGCGCCGTGGATTACCTGTTCAAACCGTTCGACCCCAACATTCTCAAGCCCAAGGTCCAGGCGTTGCTTGAGCACCAGCACAATCGCCGCGCCCTGCAGAAACTCAGTCGAGAGCTGGAATCGGCGCGCGCCTTCAATGCGTCGGTGCTGGCCAACGTTGCCGAAGGCATCCTGGTGGTCAAGGAGGATGGCGTCATCAGTTTCGCCAATCCCGCGATCTGTCGACTGCTGGGCATGACCGACGGCGAACTGCGCGGCACTGCCTTGCGCTGTTACCTGCAGGAGCCGTGCATTGAGGATTGGACCGATTCGGGCTTTTACCATCACTACCGTCGTGCTGACACCTACCGGGTGCATGACGCGATCATGCGCACGCCAGAAGGGCGTCAGGTGCCTGTGGCGCTGTCATGCGCGCCGCTGCCTGACGAGCAGAAGGCGATGGTGCTGAGCGTGCTCGACATGTCAGTGGTGCGCGACCTGTATCGCCAACTCGAACAGCAAGCGGTGACCGACTCCCTGACCGGGCTGCTCAATCGCCGGGGTTTCTACCAGACTGTCGAAGGCATGTTGCTGCGCAATGAGCACGCCGGGAAATACCTGGTGGTGTTGTATCTGGACCTGGACGGCTTCAAGCACGTCAACGACTCGCTCGGTCATGACGCGGGTGATCAGGTGCTGGTCTGGGTCGCCGAGCAGTTGAAGGAATGCCTGCGTCCCTACGATGTGCTGGCGCGCATGGGCGGCGACGAATTCGTCGTGGTGATCGACGGCCTGGATTTCCCCGAGCACGCGGCCAAAGTCGCGGAAAAACTCATTGAGCGGGTCTCTGCCCGACGCCATATCGACGGCATCGAAGCGACCCTCGGCGCCAGTATCGGGATCGCTGTCTATCCCGACTGCGGCACCAATCTGGATGGCCTCTTGCGCGCGGCAGATATCGCCATGTATGAGGCCAAGCGGGCGGGGCGTCAGCAATACCGGTTCTATGACCAGTACATGAACGGCCGCGCACGTTCGCGTCTGATGCTTGAAGAAAGCGTTCGTACGGCCATCGAAGGTAAGGATTTTTCTATCGTCTATCAGCCTCAGATTTACGTCGCCACAGGCCGTACCCGGGGTTTTGAAGCCTTGCTGCGCTGGAATCATCCAGATGCCGGTGATGTGCCATCCAGCCTGTTCATCCCATTGCTGGAGGAGACGCGGCTGATCAACAAGCTCGGCGGCTGGATCTTCGAGCAGGGTGCTGCTCAGCGACACCGTTGGGCGGGCGTGTTCCCCGACGATATGGTGATGAGCGTCAGCGTCAGCCCGGCGCAGTTCAGCATGCCTAACCTGGCCGCAGAGCTGCAGCGCGCCATTCATATTCATGGCTTGCATCCACGGCAGTTGGAAGTCGAAATCACCGAACCGTCACTGGTGCATAACCTGGTGCACAGCCGCAAGCAGCTGCAAAGCCTGCATGACATCGGCGTGCGGGTGTCGCTGGATGACTTCGGCGCGGGAGACAGCTCGCTGGCGCACCTGCGCAATCTGGATCTGGACACCCTTAAGATCGACCGACATTTCATTGGCGGCATGATGAGTTCGCCTCGGGATCTGGCGGTGGCGCGCAGCATTATCGATCTGTGCCGCACACTGGATATCGAGGTGATCGCAGAAGGGGTGGAAACCCTGGAACAATACCAATGGCTGGTCGCCAACGGTTGCCAGATCATTCAGGGATTCCTGCTCGCGCATCCACTGGCTCCGGACGAAGCCTTGCGTTTTGTCGAGCCTATCGCCCTGCCGACCGCCCATCCGCTGCTCAATCAGGATTGACGCGGTAGACTGACGCTTTTTCGGCCATTCGATCTGAACATGATTTCCATCGCAGCTGCTCCGCTCAAATACCTGCAGGCCTATCCGGCTTCGTTGCAGGATCAGGTTCGGCAACTGATCGCCCAGGGCAAGCTGGGCGACTACTTGGAGCAGCGCTACCCGGGCCGGCACGACGTGCAGAGCGACAAGGCGCTGTACGCCTACGCGCTGGCCCTCAAGCAGGAGCATCTGCGCAACGCCCCCAGCATCGACAAGGTGCTGTTCGACAATCGCCTCGATCTCACACACCGCGCGCTGGGGCTGCACACTACGGTCTCCCGGGTCCAGGGCGGCAAGCTCAAGGCCAAGAAGGAAATCCGCGTAGCGTCTCTTTTCAAGGACGCCGCGCCGCAATTTCTGAAGATGATCGTGGTGCACGAGTTGGCGCATTTCAAAGAGACCGACCACAACAAAGCGTTCTACAAGCTGTGCGAACACATGCAGCCCGGCTATCACCAGTTGGAGTTCGATCTGCGGGTGTATCTGACGTGGCGGGATATGCAGCAGGGCTAGCGATCACATTTCATTCGACAAGGACCTGACGATGGACGTCAGCAAGACCAAGAGCAGCTTCTACCGTCGCCTTTACGTGGCTTATCTGATCGACAGTGAAATCGCCAGCAGCGTGCCGGCGTTGACCGAAGTGACCGGCATGCCGCGCCGCACCGCGCAGGACACCATTGCTGCGTTGGCCGATCTGGATATTGTCTGCGAGTTCGAGCAACTGGATGGCGCACGCAATCACGCCGGCGGCTACAGGATTCGCGATTGGGGCGCCATCGACAGGCAGTGGATCGAGCGAAATCTGGCTCGGATCAAAAGGGTTTTGGAGTATCCGTGATAGAGGGGCTGGAGGCTCAATCCAGATCCCGGCGCATCCCCAGGTGCGGGATGCCGTCCTCGACGTAAACATCGCCCACCGGATTGAAGCCATAACGGCTGTAATAGCCCTGCAGATGGGCCTGTGCCGACAGATAGATCGGCTGGTCCGGCCAGTTGCGCTCGGCATGCTCCAGCGCCTGCACCATGAGTTCATGGCCCATGCCTTTGTTGCGCATGGATGGAGCAGTCACGACGCGGCCTATGGTCACATCACCGTCTTGCTGGATCGGGTCAAGAAGGCGCAGATACGCCACCAGTTCGTCGTTCTGCCAGGCCATCAAATGTCGGGTGTCGCCCAGCAAATCCAGGCCATCGACGTCGAGATACCAGCACTTCTGCTCGACCACGAACACCTGCGCGCGCAGTTGCAGAATGGCGTACAACTGTTCCTTGCTCAGGGCGGTATGGTGTTTGCAGATCCAGTTGATAGACATAACGCCGGCTCACGAAAGGAAATCAATGCCGGATACTAAACTCATTACCTGTATTGCCCAAAGCCACAGCGTCATCGGATTTGTGATGTTTGGCGCAGGATTGGTCTATTTTCTTGAACTACGGCACAAACATCGCCTTCTTATCAGTTGTGAAAACTGCGGAACAGGTCTTCACTGGAGGCCAGTTGCCATCGTTCTTTGCGTCCCCTTTGCACAGGACAGCGCTGATCGTTGCAAGTCGCTCATTCTCGAGCCGTCATTACGGCCCGTCGTATGCTCGAACCAGGGATGTCATCGTGTCGCGTCGCCGACGCTGAACAATAACGGGCTGTTTGTTCGCCTAAGGATCTTGAGCATGTCGCGTTTGCTTCGAGCCATGGTTCTGCTTGGAATGCTGCTGAGCGCGCACGATGCGTGGGCGCAGAAGCTGCGTCTGGCGGGCGATGCATGGGCTCCATATGCAGACGTCTCGCTGCTCAATGGTGGGCTTTCCATCGATTTGATTCGCACAGCCCTCGGCCGCGCCGGTTACACCACTGAATACGAGCAGGTGCCATGGGCCCGGGCAATCCACGGCGTGGGCGAGGGGCGCTACGACATCCTGATCAACGCCTGGTACAGCGAAGATCGCACGCGCATCGGTCAGTTCTCCGGAGAGTACCTGATCAACCGTCTGCGGTTTCTCAAACGCAAGTCCTCGACCATCGACTATCAGAATCTGCCGCAACTGCACCCGTATTCGATTGCAGTCGTGCGTAGCTACGCCTACTCCCCGGAGTTCGACGCGGACACGGAATTGAAAAAAGTGCTGGTGGCAAGCTTCTCCACGGCAGCGCGCATGCTTGCCGCGGGCAGGGTTGAGTTGACTGTCGAGGACGAATACGCCGCGCGTTTTGCCCTCAGCCGGGAGTCGGACGAAGTGCGTGAGAATGTCGAGTTCCTGCCCAAGTCACTGAGCGAGAATAGCCTGCATATCCTCGTCAGCCTGAAGAATCCTGATCACGCCAGAATCGTTGCAGACTTCGACAAGGCCATTGCTGCCATGAAGGCCGATGGCACCTACGAGCAGCTGTTCAAGCTGCACGGTCTGTAACGTCGGATTCTTTTTTCGGCGCCTTGATCAAGTGCGCGGCGAGCGTTCTCAATGGGCCGAGCTGACGGCAGATCAGCGCCAGTTGGGTTTGTACCAGACGCTGGCCTTCGTCAATCTCCTCCGGCATCTGTTCCAGATCGGCCGCCAGCGCTTCCTCGGCATCACTCTGTACCGCAACCGGCTCGCGCATTGCGAGGCTTTGGGCGATTTCATCGATACTCGCCGCGAGATTGGCCCCTGCGCCTTCGATCAACTGCTCGCGTACCTCGTCAGGCAGCTGGGTTTCCCGGTGGGCGCCCAGGCCGGAGAGGTAGCTGAGCAGCGTGTGCGACAGCACCAGAAAGCGAAAGCCCACATCGGCCTCTTTGCGAAAGTGCCCTGGCTCCATGAGCATGTTGGCCAGCGTGGTCGACAGCGCCGCATCGGCGTTGTGAGCGTTGCGTCGGGCCAGGCGATAAGCCAGGTCGTCGCTCTTGCCCTTGGCGTATTGCTGCATGATCTGGCGCAGGTAAATGCTGTTGCACGATAGGGTATTGGCCAGCACCTTGTTCAGGCGACGGCCCTGCCAGTCCGGCAGGAACAGGAACACCGCAAGCCCGGCGATCAGACTGCCGATCAGGGTGTCCATCAGACGCGGCAAGAACAGCCCGTAACCGTTGCCGACCTGATTGAAGCAGAACAGGATCATCACCGTGATCGCCGCTGTCGACAGCGTGTAGCGCGTGGTGCGGTTGACGAAGAACACCACCCCAGCCAGAACCGCGCACATCGATTGCAGAACGGGCGTGGTGATCAGATCGAACAGAATCCAGCCTGCCGTGAGGCCAATGGCCGTGCCGATGATCCGCTGACCGAGCTTGCGCCGGGTTGCGCCATAACTCGGCTGACAGACGAAAACCGTGGTCAGGATGATCCAGTAGCCTTGCGACGGGTGAATCAGGTGCAGCGTGATGTAGCCGATGACCAGCGCCAGCGGCAGGCGCAGAGCGTGGCGGAACAGCAGTGAGGTAGGCGTCAGTTGCAGGCGCAAGCGTGTCCAGACGTCCTTGAAGTTGCGTGGCGAGCGATCCAGCAGGCTGCTGTCGGTGGCATCCGCCAGCGCGTCAGGGTTGCTCGCATCGCTCAGCAGGCGGTCCAGCGTCGCCAGGTTGTTCGCCAGTGCGCGCAGCGAGCGCAGCAGGCCGCGCCAGGCCGGATTGCTCTGAATGCGCAGGTGCTCCAGGGATGCGCGCAAGTCTTCCAGCGCATGGGCGAAGCTGTCGTCGTAGATGAACGGCTGGCGCAGTTGGATCGACACTGACAAATCCCGACAGGCATTGCCCTGCTGGCGCAGCAGGCGCTGGCAGCGGAACAACACGTCACTGTGAAAAAACGCCTCTGCCAGCGAGTTGTACGGGTAGTGGGAGGAACTGGCCCGTTCGTGAATGTCCTGGGCGAGGAAGTACAGCTTCAGGTAGCGACTGACCTTCGAGCCTGGACGACCACTGCCAACACGGTTGAGGATGATTTCCTTGGTCACATTGAGCGCTGCGACGACTTTGCCGTTTTGCTTGGCGAGTTCCAGACGACGGGCTTCGACGTCCAGCGTGCGGATCGGCTCGAACAGCTCGGATTTCAGCTTCAGGTACAGGCCCAGCTCGCGGAACAGTCGCGCCAGTGCCTGTTGCACTGGCTGGTTGGAAAATAGCATCTGCCACACTACCGACAGCAGGCCGTACCACGCTGCGCCCGCCACCAGCAGCATCGGCTCGTGCCAGAAGTCTGTCACTTCGCCGCCGCGCTGGTCCACGCCGATCATGGTGTAGACCGAGAGAATCAGCGTTGCGTAGGCAATGGCGCCGTAGCGCTCGCCCAAAGCGCCGAGCATGGTCAGGCAGAACGCCGCCAATGCAAAAGCGCAGATGAACACAACGGGGTAGGGAAAGAGCAGCTCAACCGACAGCGCTGCAATGCTGAAACACACCAGTGTCACAGCCAGGGCGTTGAGGCGGCCTTGCCAGCTGTCGTCGGTTTCGGACAGGGCGCTGGCGATAATCCCGAGGAACAGCGGGATCACCAGCGACATCTCGTTTTGATACCAGCACAGCGCCATGCTGCCGGTCAGCGCGATGAATACCCGCACACTGTAGGAAAACTTGTCCAGCGCCCACAGGCGGCGGAAGGTATTACGCAACGATTTCGATGCCATGAACGCTGACGGCCTTGTTCGCGATTGATTCTGCAGAAGGATATGTACAGCGCCCGATGCACGCTGTACATCCGCGAAGCAAAATTTATTCCGCGAAGACCGCGTCAATCTGTCGCCGGATGTGTGCTGGACTAACCGGCCCCATCGCGACCCTCGTGCCTCGGGTTGCTTCAACAGAAATCGCGAGTTGCCGGGGATGCATCGCCAACACATAACCTGTGGGAGCTGCCGGAGGTTACGACGGTGGCGAATGCGGTGGTTCGGCTGCCGGAGATTTATTGAATACACCAGCCCCATCGCGACGCTTGTGCCTCGGGTTGCTCCTACAGAGACAGCGTATTTGTCAGCGGCGCAGACTCGGTTGCGAAACGCTTCAGACGTACTGCGCCGCCGCGTACGCCGAGGCCCAGGCCCACTGGAAGTTGAAGCCACCCAAATGCCCGCTGACATCCAGCACTTCGCCGATGAAGTACAGCTTCGGCGACTTCAGCGACTCCATCGTCTTGGACGACACTTCTCGCGTATCGATTCCACCCAACGTCACCTCGGCTGTGCGATAGCCTTCGGTGCCCGCTGGAACCACCTGCCAGCTCGCCAGTTTTTCGGCGATCTCGGCCAGCTCGGCGTGGGTGTACTGCTTCATCGGTTTGGAGACGAACCATTGCTCGGCGATCAGGGTGGCCATCTTCTTGGTGAAGATTTCGCCAAGCAGGGTCTTCAGTTCGCTATTGGGGCGTTCGGCCTGTTGCTCGGTCAGCCAGCTGTGGGCGTCGTGATCGGGCATCAGGTTGATTTCGACTGCGTCACCCGGATTCCAGAACGAGGAAATCTGCAGGATCGCCGGGCCGCTCAGGCCCCGGTGGGTGAACAGGATGTTCTCGCGAAAGCTGGTGTCGTTGCAGCTCACCAGGCAGTCCACCGAGGTGCCGGTCAGCTCGGTGCAGAGTTCTTTCAACTGATCGGTGATGGTGAACGGCACCAGGCCTGCGCGGGTGGGCAACAGGGTATGACCGAACTGCTTGCCGACCTGATAACCGAAACCGGTGGCACCGAGGGTTGGAATCGACAGGCCGCCGGTGGCGATCACCAGTGATTCGCAGCTGATATTGCCCAGAGTGGTCTGCAGCAGATAGCCGCTTTCGGTCTTCTCGATGGTCTGCACCGAGGTGTCCATGTGCAGACTCACGCCTGCGTCATCGCATTCGCTGAGCAGCATGCCGAGGATGTCGCTGGACTTGTTGTCGCAGAACAGCTGGCCGAGCTTTTTCTCGTGGTAAGGCACGCCGTGTTTGCCCACCAGCGCGATGAAATCCCACTGGGTGTAGCGGGCCAGCGCCGATTTGCAGAAGTGTGGGTTCTGCGAGAGGAAGTTGGCGGGCTCGGTGTACATGTTGGTGAAGTTGCAGCGCCCGCCACCCGACATGAGGATTTTCTTGCCCGGCTTGTTCGCATGGTCGATCAGCATCACCCTGCGGCCACGATGGGCGGCGGTGAATGCACACATCAAACCGGCGGCGCCGGCGCCGATGATCACAACGTCAGTAACGGGCAAAGCGGTGTCCTCGGGGTGTCTGTGGTGTGTCAGAAGGCCTGATCGTTCCCACGCTCGTGGTAACGCATATTGCGACGCTCCGCGTCGCAGGGACGCGGAGTCCCGCACGGCATTCCCACGCGGAGCATGGGAATGATCAACGGATAGCGGGTGCTTACAAAATCCGGACCCGCAACGACTTGCCCTTGATCTTGCCATTGTTCAGGCGCTCCAGCGCCTGTTTGGCGATGCTGCGTTCCACGGCCACGTAGGCCTGGAAGTCGAAGATCGCAATCTTGCCGACCTGAGTGCCAGGAACCCCGGCTTCGCCAGTCAGCGCGCCGAGAATGTCGCCAGGGCGCAGTTTGTCCTTGCGGCCAGAACCGATGCACAGGGTTGTCATCGGAGGCAGCAGCTTGCCGCCTTCCTTGCGCGTCAGCTGGTCGTACTGCTGCCAGTTCAGCGGCGCTTTCTGCAATTCTTCGACAGCGCGGGCACGCTGGCTTTCACCTGGCGCGACGAGACTAACCGCGATGCCGGTCTCGCCCGCACGACCGGTACGGCCGACACGGTGAATGTGGATTTCCGAATCGCGCGCCAGCTCGACGTTGATCACCATGTCGAGCGCGTCGATATCCAGACCGCGTGCGGCCACGTCGGTCGCGACCAGCACCGAGGTGCTGCGGTTGGCGAACATCGCCAGCACCTGATCGCGGTCACGCTGTTCCAGATCGCCATGCAGGCCGACAGCCGACATGCCTTTGGCGGTCAGGTGATCGACCACTTCCTGAACCTGCTGCTTGGTGAAGCAAAACGCCACACAGGACTGCGGACGGAAATGGTCGAGGACTTTCACCACGGCTTCGAGACGCTGCTCGGGTGAGATTTCGTAGAAGATCTGCTCGATCTGGCTGTCGGCGTGCAACGCTTCGACCTTCACGGTCTGCGGGTCGCGCATGAATTTGGAGGCCAGTTGCTTGATGCCGACCGGATAGGTGGCCGAGAACAGCAGGGTCTGGCGACGCTCGGGAGTCTGCTCGATGATGTCGGCGATGGCGTCGTAGAAACCCATGTCGAGCATGCGGTCGGCTTCGTCGAGGATCAGGGTGTTCAGGCCGTCCAGCACCAGGGAGCCCTTGCGCAAGTGCTGCTGGATGCGCCCCGGGGTGCCGACGATGATGTGCGCGCCGTGCTCCAGCGAGCCGATCTGTGGGCCGAAGGACACGCCGCCGCACAGGGTCAGCACCTTGATGTTGTCTTCGGCGCGGGCCAGGCGACGAATTTCCTTGGCGACCTGGTCGGCCAACTCACGGGTCGGGCACAGCACCAGAGCCTGACAGCCGAAGTAGCGCGGATTGACCGGGTTGAGCAGGCCGATACCAAAAGCGGCGGTCTTGCCGGAGCCGGTCTTGGCCTGGGCGATCAGGTCCATGCCCTTGAGAATCACCGGCAGGCTCTGCGCCTGAATCGGCGTCATCTCGGCATAACCAAGGGACTCCAGGTTAGCCAGCATGGCGGCGGAAAGGGGCAGTGAGTTGAACGCGGTGTTAGTCACAAGGGTGGCCTGCAAAACAAAATGTCGCGCAGTGTATCAGGTCGCAGGCCCTGCCTTGGGGCTGCGGGCGATAAATGGTGTGGGTATCTGGACACGGACGCGGTCTGTGGATCCGCCGCTTTCGTTGTGGGAAAGAGCTTGCTCGCGAAAGCGGAGTGTCAGTCACCTGAAGTGTTGAGGGTGATGACGTCTTCGCGAGCAAGCTCCCTGCCACAGGAGTTGTGGTCCCCGTGTGGCGTGTATCAAGCCTCGATCTCAGGCTCGGTCTGCGGTTTGCGCGGCGGGTTCTCTGGCGGCATGCGGGGCGAGAGTTGCAGGAAGATCGACGCCGCCAGCATCGCCAGCACCCCGACACACAGGAACGTCAGCTGGAACGCGCCGAGCACACTGCTGACTTCCCCGGTCGAGACATCATCGGTGAAGCCACCCAGCAGCGCTGCCGCGCAGGCAACACCAAGGCTCAACGACAGCTGCGCGACCACCGACAGCAAGCTGTTGCCGCTCGCCGCGCTGGCGTCGTCCAGGTCGATCAGGGTCACGGCATTCATCGCCGAGAATTGCAGCGAGTTCACCCCGCCCAGCAACGCCAGATGAATCAGCAACATCCAGTAAGGCGTGTCGGCGCCCACCAGCGACATGCTCGCCAGCAGAATCCCCAACAGCAGCGTGTTGCCCGTTAGCACGATCCGGTAACCCAGACGCTCGATGGCGCGGGTCGCCAGGGGTTTGGCGAACATCGCCGCCAGCGCCAGCGGGATCATGCTCATCCCGGCGTGAGACGGCGAATACCCCAGCGCCACCTGCAGCATCAGCGGCACTAGAAACGGCAGGGCGCCGCTGCCCAGACGAGCGAACAGATTGCCCATGATGCCGACCGCAAAACTGCGGGTCCGGAACAGGGAGGCGGAAAACAGCGGCGCTTCCACATGCCCGGCGCGCAACCAATACGCCGCCAGACAGGCCATGCCGCCGAACAGCAGCATCACCACGCGCAGATGCGGCAGATGCAGTTCGCCCAGGCCTTCCAGCGCGATAGTGATCAGCACCATCGACGCACCAAACAGCGCGAAACCCACCAGATCGAAACGCGTGCGCCCGCCGCCTTGCAGGTCGGGAATGAACTTGCGCACGGCGAAACAGCCGAGAATCCCTACCGGGATATTGATCAGGAAGATCCAGTGCCAGCTCAGGTACTCCACCAGCCAGCCACCGACCGTCGGGCCCATGAGCGGCCCGAGCAGGGCGGGCATGGTGATGAAACTGAGAATGCGCACCAGCTCGGTCCGCGGGTAGGCGCGAAGCACGATCAGCCTGCCGACGGGCATCATCAATGCGCCCCCCAGACCCTGGACCACGCGGGCCGCGACCAGCATGCCAAGGGAATTGGCGGCGGCGCACAGCAGCGAGCCGAAGCTGAACAACAGGATGGCGCTGAAGAAAATGCGCTTGATGCCAAAGCGGTCCGAAATCCAGCCCGAGGCCGGAATCAGGAGGGCGATGGTCAGCATGTAGGCAATGATCACCGACTGCATGCGCAGCGGGTCTTCGGACAGCGAACGGGCCATGGATGGCAACGCGGTGTTGAGGATCGTGCCGTCCAGGCTCTGCATGAAAAAGGCGATGGCGATGACCCAAGGCATCCAGCGCAGGGTTCTGGCGTCCAGTTGCGGCGTCGAGGTCGGCATGTGAAGTCTTGGGTCCTTATGGTTTTTGGAATGCGGTCGCTTCAGCGTCGTATGGGGCAGACACGGTCTCTGTGGGAGGAAGCTTGCTCGCGAAAGGGCCGGTACAGTCGACAAAAATTCAGCGTCCGAGAATCAGCCTTCGCGAGCAAGTTCCCTCCCACAGTATTGGTTCGGCTGCCTGACCGCGCGGCTCAGCCAGACCGCTTCGTTACAACGTCAACGTCAACCTGTTCAGCAACGCCCCCGGCAGCAGGTTCGACGCTGTCTGACGTTGACTGTAGGTGCTCGCCGAGAGGATGAGTTCCCTTTCGGTGGTCAATTGTTCCAGCGCGGCGCCCAGCAAACTGAACACGCTGTCGTCGAAACGCATGGTGCTGACCGGCGCCTTGATCTTGCCGTCCTCGACCCAGAAGGTCGCAAACCGCGTCATGCCGGTGATGCGCCCCGCAGTGCGGTCGGAGAAGTTCAGGTACCACAGATTGCTGATGTACAGGCCGGTGCCCAGCTCGTTGAGCACGTCGTCCAGCGCCAGTGAGCCGCCGTTCATGGCGAGTGCGCTCGGGGATTCGCCCCAGCCAGCGCCGTTGGCTGCGAGGCCGTATTCGGCGGCGCTGCGCGAATCGATCAGGCGATCCTGCGCGGCGCCCTCGACCACCAGTGACAGGTCCGAGCGCGGGTAGCCCTCACCAGAGAACGCTGGCGACAGGGACCCTGTGACCTGCTCGTTCAGGTTCACCAACGGACTCAACGTCGCCTGACCGTCATACAGGTGTTGCAGGGGACTGGTCTTGTCCTCCAGCGATTGCGCGGAGAACCCGCCCCAGCACAGCATGCCGATCACCTCCTCAAGCGCGGCAGGCGCCAGATAAGCGCGGTATTGCCCGGGCGTCAGTTTGTGCGACGGCTGGCCAAGAAAGGTCAGTTGCTCACGGGCCAGGGCGAAGCGTTTGGCGAACGCCTCATCGCTCCATTCGTGCCCGGCGTAATTGGCTTTTACCGCCTGCCCGTTTTCGTGGAACAGGCTGAAGTCGAAGTTGAAGCTGTTCGCCTGATGCCAGCCCAGGGCGCCATTGGAACTGGCGAAGCCGCGATAGATCGGCCCGGCCGCGTAGATGCCGACCAGATCCAGCCCTTCGCCCAGTTGCGCGATCTGCTCGACGACGTGAGCGCTGTCGGGCAGCGGCACATCCTGAACATTACTGCTATGCCAGGCGTCGTCGTTGAGCAACAGATAGGGGTCTTCCGGCAGCAGTGTCAGGGTTTCGCGCAACTGATGCAGCGCTTCGGCCAGGCGCTGACGATCCACGGCTTCATCACCGCAAAGCGTCAGGTTGAGGTCGGCGTGGCGGCGATCTTCGATCAGTTTGAAATACACGCTGGCCTGCTGAACATGACCGGCCTGACGCACCTTGGCGTGGTTGAAGCGAATGAAGTCAGAGGCCTCGGCGTTGTAGCCGAGGGTGAAGCGTTCCTGACGCGTGACAGCGCCGTGCAGCCAGTCGGCCAGAGCCTTGAATTGGGCTTGATGGGACATCAGGCGTCACCTCCGAAAACATCGACGTTTGCGAATACGCAGGCGGGCGAAGCATGGCCCACGCGCACTACCTGATTGGGTTCGCCCTTGCCGCAGTTCGGCGTACCCAGAACCTTGAAGGTGCTGGCGTCGCCGACCGCGCTGAGGTTGCGCCAGAACTGGGCGGAAATCGCCCGATAGTTCGGGTTCTTCACCACGCCTTTGAGTTCGCCGTTCTCGATCAACTGACCCCACTCGCAGCCAAACTGGAATTTGTTGCGTGCGTCGTCGATGGACCAGGAGCGGTTGGTGCTCATCAGGATGCCGTGCTCGATGCCGCCGATCAGTTGCTCCATCGATTTGTCGCCGGGTTCGATGTTGAGGTTGGCCATGCGGTCGATGGGTGCACGATTCCAGCTGCATGCGCGACTGTTGGCCACGCCTTCCATGCCCGAGCGGTACTGCGACAGCGCGCCGCCCAGCGGCCGTTCGAGCACCCCGTTGCGGATCAGGAACTGCTTGCTGGCCTGGGTGCCGTCGTCGTCGAAAGCGTAACTGGCCAGTTGCTCGGGAATATCCGGGTCGAAGGTCACGTTGAGCAGGTTCGAGCCGTATTGCAGGCTGCCGAAGTCGCTGGTCTTGACGAAGCTGGTGCCCGCGTAATTTCGTTCGTCGCCGAGAATGCGGTCCAGTTCCAGCGGGTGACCGATGGATTCGTGGATCTGCAGGATCATCTGGTCTGGCGTCAGCAGCAGGTCTCGCGGGCCGGTGGGCGTGTTGGGCGCCATGATCAGTTGCAGCGCCTGATCGGCGACGTTGGCCGCAGCGCCGATGATACCGCAGGACGTAATGACTTCCGCGCCGCCCTGTTGGCCGAAGTTGTCGCGGCCCAGGCTACGGGTCTGGCTGCCTTGCCCGTCATACGCGGTCACGCTCAGACCCGGGAAGACGAAGCGCTGAGCCTGACGAATCTCGGCGCCGGCGTTGTTCAGGTAGATCTGCTCGACGTTTTCCAGGCCCAGGCTGACTTGCCAGTTGACCAGGCGCTCGTCCTTGGGCACCGAGGCGGATTCGCTGCCGAGCAGTGCGTAGCAGTCGCTCAGGGAGGGGAATGCGCTCGTCAGGTTGGGCGACAGGTAATCGGCGCGGCTGGTGGCCACGGCGTGGTCGCGCAAGTCGAGGAGGGCATGCGGGGCGAGCATCCTGGCCTGGGCTTCGGCCTGTTCAAGAGCGGCCTGCAAACCCCTTTGCGAGAGGTCGTTGGTGGCAGCGTAGGCTTCGACGCCATTGATGCGCACGGTCAGCATCGCGCCTTCATCGGTGCTCAGCTGCGGCGGTTCGGCAACGTTCTTGCGCACCGACAGGTGTTGGCTGATTTGCTTGACGTAACGCAGGGAGAAAAACTGCGCGCTGCTCTGCAGGGCTGCGAACCGCTGCTTGAGTTGAGCGGAGAAGTCGAACATGCAGGAAGGCTCCTTGGCGATTCGGACGGGCAACGGTCCGAATCATAGCGCGCTTGAGCGGTTCGGCGGGGAGTTAAGAAGTTGATGCGCGCCTGTGCCGTCCTCGAATGCGGAGCCCTAATCGCGAATGAGCCTCAGGCGGAATGCATTCGTGAGCAATCCACTCCCACAGGCCGCGCCATGGCCTGTGGAAGTGGCTTAGGCTCACCGCGCCGTTGTGCCCACTTCACGCATGGGCTTGCCGCGCACCGGTGCATCACCTGCCACGAAATACTTGGCAGTGCTACGTGGCAGTGGCGAACGTCCACGGATTCTGTCGGCGATCTTCTCGGCCATCATGATCGTCGGCGCGTTGAGGTTACCGGTGGTGATGATCGGCATGATCGAAGCATCGACCACACGCAGGCTTTGCAGGCCGTGCACGCGTCCTTCGTGGTCGACCACCGCCATTTCGTCGGTGCCCATCTTGCACGAGCACGATGGATGGAACGCTGTCTCGGCGTGTTCGCGCACGAACTGGTCGAGTTGCTCGTCGGTCTGCACGTCGAGCCCGGGGCTGATTTCTCGGCCACGGTACTGGTCCAGTGCAGGCTGCTGCATGATCTCGCGGGTCAGGCGGATGCCGTCGCGAAACTCCTGCCAGTCCTGCTCGGTGGACATGTAGTTGAAGAGGATGCTCGGGTACTCGCGCGGGTTCTTCGACTTCAGCTGTACACGACCACGGCTGGGCGAGCGCATGGAGCCGACGTGCGCCTGGAAGCCATGCTCTTTCACGCCGTTACTGCCGTTGTAGTTAATCGCCACCGGCAGGAAGTGGTACTGAATGTTCGGCCATTCGAACTCCTCGCGGGAGCGAATGAAACCACCGGCTTCGAACTGGTTGCTGGCGCCGATGCCCTTGCCCAGGAACATCCATTCGGCACCGATGGCCGGCTGGTTCCACCAGAGCAGGGAAGGGTAGAGCGAGACCGGCTCCTTGCAGGCGTACTGCAGGTACATCTCAAGGTGGTCCTGAAGGTTTTCGCCAACGCCGGGCAGGTCATGGACCACTGGAATTTCGAGTTTTTTCAACAGCGGGGCAGGGCCCACGCCGGAGCGCTGCAGGATCTGCGGCGAGGCGATCGCGCCGCTGCACAGCAAGACTTCTTTGCGCGCACGGGCTTCGATGCGGGTGTCGCTGTCGCCGACCATGTACGCCACGCCGACAGCGCGCTTGCCGTCGAACAGGATGCGATCGGTCAACGCGTGGGTGACGATGGTCAGGGTCGAGCGCTTCTTGGCTTCATCCAGATAGCCCCGCGCTGTGCTGGCGCGACGGCCATTGGGCGTGACCGTGCGGTCCATCGGGCCGAAGCCTTCCTGTTGATAACCATTGAGGTCTTCGGTCCGCGGATAGCCCGCTTGCACACCCGCCTCGACCATTGCGTGGAACAGCGGGTTGTTACCGGCCTTGGGCGTAGTCACGCTGACCGGGCCTTCGCCGCCGTGGTAATCGTTGGGGCCGATGTCGCGGGTCTCTGCCTTGCGGAAGTACGGCAGGCAATCCAGATAGCTCCAGTCTTCCAGACCGGGCAGCTTTGCCCAGCCGTCATAGTCCATGGCGTTGCCACGGATGTAGCACATGCCGTTGATCAGCGACGAACCGCCCAGGCCCTTGCCGCGACCGCACTCCATCCGGCGGTTGTCCATGTGCGGCTCTGGATCGGTTTCGTAGGCCCAGTTGTAGCGGCGGCCTTGCAGCGGGAAAGCCAGCGCGGCAGGCATTTGCGTGCGGAAGTCGGCGCGGTAATCCGGGCCGCCAGCTTCGAGCAACAGGACAGTGACGCCCGCGTCTTCGGTGAGACGGGCTGCCAGGGTATTACCCGCCGAGCCTGCGCCGATGATGATGTAATCGTATTCGGAGGTGTTCATAAGGGCTCCGTAAAGCGGCAAGCCCCAAGCCTCAAGCTGCCAGAAAAAGCAGCGAAGCCGAGCTTGCGAATGAATGTGTGGAGCGGCAAGCAGGATCTGCTGTTTCTTGAAGCTTGCCGCTTGTAACTAGACGCTGCTCTCAGAACACCGACGCGTAATCGCCCAGCTCGACCTGTACCGATTTGATCCGCGTGTACTGCGCCAGCGAGCTGATGCCGTTCTCACGACCTACGCCCGATTGCTTGTAGCCACCTACCGGCATTTTTGCGTCGGACTCGCCCCAGGCGTTGATCCAGCAGATACCGGCTTCCAGTTGATGGATCACGCGATGGGCGCGGTTGATGTCGCGAGTGACGATACCGGCGGCCAGACCGAACTCGGTGTCGTTGGCACGGCGGATCACTTCATCTTCGGACTCGTAGCTGAGAATGCTCATCACCGGGCCGAAGATTTCTTCTTTGACGATGGTCATCTCGTCGGTGCAGTCGGTGAACACCGTTGGCGCCACGAATGCGCCCTTGGCGAGTTCGCCGTCGGTCAGGCGATCACCGCCGATCAACAGACGCGCGCCTTCTTCCTTGCCCTTGGCGATGTAGCCCAACACGCTTTCCATGTGAGCGAAGCTCACCAGCGGGCCGAAGTTGGTGTTGTCGTCTTCCGGGTTGCCGACGCGAATGCGTTTGATGCGCTCGAGGATCTTGGCCTCGAACGCCGCTTTCAATGCGCTTGGCACGAACACGCGGGTGCCATTGGTGCAGACCTGACCGGAGCTGTAGAAGTTGGCCATCATCGCAATGTCGGCGGCGCGATCCAGATCGGCATCGTCGAAGATGATCAGCGGCGACTTGCCGCCCAGTTCCATGGTCACTTCCTTGAGCGAAGAACTCGAGGCGCTGGCCATGACTTTCTTGCCGGTGTCGGTGCCGCCGGTGAACGAGACTTTCTCGATGCGCGGGTGCTCGGTCAGCCAGGTGCCGACTTCGCGGCCACTGCCGGTCAGCACGTTGAACACGCCATCCGGGAGGCCGGCTTCGGTGTAGATTTCAGCGAGTTTTAGCGTGGTCAGCGAGGTGACTTCGCTTGGCTTGAAAATCATCGCGTTGCCCGCAGCCAGCGCAGGCGCTGATTTCCACAGAGCGATCTGGATCGGGTAGTTCCAGGCGCCAATACCCACGGTCACACCCAGTGGCTCACGGCGGGTGTAAACGAAGGAGGACGTGCGCAGCGGAATCTGCTCGCCTTCGATGGCCGGGACCAGACCTGCGTAGTACTCGAGCACATCGGCACCTGTGACGATGTCGACGTATCTGGTTTCAGAGATCGATTTGCCGGTGTCCAGGGTTTCCAGTGCGGCCAACTCATCGTTGCGCTCACGCAGGATGTCGACGGCACGGCGCAGCACGCGGGAGCGTTCCATGGCGGTCATTGCGGCCCAGATCTTCTGGCCCTTTTCAGCGCTGGCTACAGCACGTTCGACGTCTGCCTGACTGGCCCGCTGAACCTTGGCCAGGACTTCGCCATTGGCCGGGTTGATGGCTTCGAAGGTCGCGTCGCTGCTGGCGTCGACGTAACCACCGTCAATGTAGAGTTTTTGCAATTCGAAACGGGCCATAGAGTCCTCGCGGTAGTCGGTGAATGGCGTTGATCGTGCGCGCTGAGCGCGACCGTGATCGGTGCGGCGGCTGCTTCAGCTCACCGCTTTTGCCAGTTGTAGATCCATGTATTCAAAGGCGATCTGTTGCGCCTGTTCGGTATCGAAGGCGTCGCCGGAAAGCGCGCCGCGCAGCCACAAGCCATCGATCAATGCGGCCAGGCCGCGGGCAGCGGTGCGTGCGTCGTCCAGAGTCAGCACGCGGCGGAACTGGCAGCACAGGTTCGAATACAGGCGGTGATCGTTGATCCGCTGTAACCGGTGCAGTGCCGGCGAATGCATGCTGGTGGCCCAGAAGGCCAGCCAGGTTTTCATCGCCGGGCCGTTGACCTGACTGGCATCGAAGTTGCCCTCGATGATCACTTTCAGGTGCGCCCTTGGGCTGTCGTCGGTCAGTGCCTGACGGCGCTCGGCGACGTTGATGATCAGTGCATTCATCAGGTGGCGCATGGTCGCTGCGATCAGGCCGTTCTTGTCCTGAAAGTAGTGACTGATGATGCCGTTGGAGACTCCCGCCAGTTTGGCGATGAGCGCGATGCTGGCGTCGCCCATTCCGACCTGATCGACCGCAGTGAGGGTGGCCTGGATCAGCTGTTGACGACGAATGGGTTGCATACCGACCTTGGGCATCTTGAGTCTCCTTGGCTCGCCGAGTGATCGTGAATGACTGAAAACGGCCTACAGTCTATTGCTTTTTAATTGAACGTTCAATCAACAAAAAAAGATGGGCGTGCGCAAAGGCTGTAAACGGCAACTTCTGCGAGGCCGGATCCTATGCTGATCGTTCCCCACGCTCTGCGTGGGAATGCCGCCCCTGACGCTCCGCGTCATACCGTTGGACGCGGAGCGTCCCGAGATGCATTCCCACGCGGAGCGTGGAAACTATCAGATCAGATCTGCTACAGGTATTGCGTTAAGCGTGTGTCGCGATCAACCGTGATTCTTGCCGAGCAACGCGTGGTACAGCTCGCTGTCACCCAGGATACCGACCAGTTTGTTGTTCTCTTGCAGCACCAGCTTGTTGCCGGTGTGATAGCGGATCTGCAGTGCTTCACGCATGCCGATATCCGAATGCACGACGGTTGGACGGCGACCGAGGTTTTCGACCGACTGGCCAGGCTCCCAGCTTTGCATATCAACCGCGGCGCCGTGCTGGCGCAGGCCTGTGATCTGGTTACCGTCAGCCAGGTCGATCCACGAATCGTCGCCCGGATCCAGGCACACCTGGGAGCCGTTGATGCGCGTGCAGTCGGTGATCGGGCGCATCAGGCTGCGGCCGCAGAGCACGTTCAGCGGGTTGGTGTGGGCGACGAAGGTACGCACGTATTCGTCCGCAGGGTTCAAGACGATCTCTTCCGGCACGCTGTACTGAATGATCCGGCCGTCTTTCATGATCGCGATCCGGGTGCCCAGCTTGAGGGCTTCGTCCAGGTCGTGGCTCACGAAGACGATGGTCTTGCTCAGTTTCTTCTGCAACGCCAGCAACTCATCCTGCAGGCCCTGACGGATCAGCGGGTCAAGTGCGGAAAAAGGTTCGTCCATCAGCAGAATGTCGGCGTCCATCGCCAGTGCGCGGGCCAGGCCAACACGTTGCTGCATACCGCCGGAGAGTTCGTCGGGCTTCTTGTTGCGCCACTGGGTCAGGCCCACCAGCTCGAGTTTCTCGTCGACCAGTTGGCGACGTTCCTTTTCAGGACGACCCTGCATTTCCAGGCCGAAGCTGATGTTCTCGCGAACGGTCAGCCAGGGCATCAATGCGAACTTCTGGAACACCATGGCGATGCGCTTGGTGCGCATCATCTTCAGCTCTGCTGGTGTGCAGTTGGCGATGTTGATCTGCTTGCCTTCGTGCTCGACGAACAACGAGCCACGGCTCACGGTGTTCAGGCCATTGATGCAGCGCAGCAGGCTGGACTTGCCCGAACCGGACAAGCCCATCAGTACGCAGATTTCACCTTTGTTGATTTCCAGGCTGGCTTTTTCAACGCCAACGATCTGGCCGGTTTTCTTGAGGATTTCTGGCCGCGCGAGGCCCTGATCCAGCAGCTTGAGAGCCTCACGCGGGTCTTTGGAGAAGACGACGTCTACCTGGTCGAATTTGATGATGCTCATGCGTCGGCCCTCACTTTAGCGTCGGGTTGTTTGCAGATACGGTCGAGCATGATCGCCAGCAATACGATCGCCAGGCCTGCTTCGAAGCCCAGTGCGATATCAGCAGTGTTCAGTGCATTGACCACAGGTTTGCCCAGGCCGTCGGCGCCAACCAGCGCTGCAATCACCACCATCGACAGCGACAGCATGATGCACTGGGTGATACCGGCCGCGATGCTTGGCATGGCGTGGGGCAGTTCGATTCGGGACAGCAGTTGACGACGGGAACAGCCGAAGGCCTTGCCGGCGTCGAGCAGTTCTTGCGGGACATCGCAGATGCCCAGATAGGTCAGTCGGATGGGTGCGGCAATCGCGAACACCACCGTCGAAATCAGACCCGGCACCACGCCCAGCCCGAAGAGGGTCAGGGTCGGAATCAGGTAAACGAAAGTAGGCACGGTCTGCATCAGGTCGAGGACGGGACGCATGCAGGTGTAAAACATCGGCTTGTGCGCGGCAACGATGCCCAGCGGCACGCCGATGACGACACACACCAGGGTGGCGAACAGCACCTGGGCCAGCGTCTCCATGGTTTCCTGCCAGTAACCCAGGTTCAGGATCAGCAGAAAGGAGATCACGACGAAAGCGGTCAGGCCCCATTTGCGCTGAATGTAATGAGCCAGCAGAGCAATCAGGCCGATCAGGACAAAAGGATTGAACCAGGTCAGACCGCCGGTCAGTCCGTGGATCATGGCTTCCAGTGACGAGGCGATGGCGTCGAAGGTGCTGGCGCCGTGTTGGGTCAGCCAGTCCACAAAGCCTGCAATGTACTGGCCTAGGGGGATTTTATGATCAGTCAGCATGATATCGATTGTCCGCGTGCGGGATGAAAAGAGGACAACAGGCGGGCGAACCCGCCTGCGTGTCGAGTTACTTCGTCAGCTCGGCTTTTGCGGCTTCCAGGCCAGGTTTACCGTCCACTGTGGTGACACCCGCCAGCCAGGTGTCGAGTACTTGAGGGTTCTTCTTCAGCCATGCCTTGGCTGCTGCTTCAGGCTTCATCTTGTCGTCCAGGATGTTGCCCATCAGTTCGCTTTCCATGTCGACCGTGAACTGCAGGTTTTTCAGCAGTTGACCGACGTTGCTGCATTCGGAGACGTAGCCCTTGCGGGTGTTGGTCGCAACGGTCGCAGCGCCGAAATCGGGGCCGAAGAAGTCGTCGCCGCCGGTCAGGTACTGGATCTTGAAGCGCTTGTTCATTGGATGCGGTGCCCAGCCGAGAAACACCACGGCGGTGTCACGCTTGGAGGCGCGGTCGACCTGGGAGAGCATGCCTGCCTCGCTTGACTCGACCATCTTGAACCCCGCCGTTTTCAGGCCGAAGGCGTCTTTGTCGATCATGCTCTGGATCAGGCGGTTGCCGTCGTTGCCCGGCTCGATGCCGTAGATCTTGCCGTCGAGTTCTTTCTTGAATTTGGCGATGTCGGCGAAATCGTGCAGGCCTTTGTCGTACAGCGCTTGCGGTACGGCCAGGGTGTATTTGGCGCCAGTGAGGTTGGTGCGCACCACGTCAACGGTGCCGGCGTCGCGGTAGGCCTTGATGTCGTTTTCCATGGTCGGCATCCAGTTGCCGAGGAACACGTCCATGTTCTTGCCATCGGCCAGCGACTTGTAAGTCACCGGTACGGAAATCATAGTGGTTTTGGTCTTGTAGCCCAGCGACTGGAGGACAACGCTGGTGGTGGCGGTCGTTGCAGTGATATCGGTCCAGCCTACATCGGAAAAATTGACCGTCTGACAGGCCGCAGGCTCTGCAGCCTGGGCCAGCATGGGCAGACTCAGCACAACGCCCAGCAACAGCTTTTGTGAACCTTTCATGGTTGGACTCCTTAGGTGTTTTCTTCTCGTCATCAGGCAAAGCTGACGCGTTTTTTGGTGTCGGCGAGTCAAGTGGGAAAACAGCTCTATCACTGCGTCTGGCGATTGAGTCGACATTGATCATGTAACAGGGAAAAACAAACGCCTACAGGGGGCGTCGTAACCAGTACAGAGGGGGTCGTATCCAGTGTCAGTAACGTCGCTTCCAGATTTTTTCCCCGCTCGCCGAGAGGTTTTCGAGTGCAAGTGCGGCAAAAAGTGTCGAAAACAGTGGCGTTTGTTCTTTTGGGGGAGGCTCCTGCGCGCTGGGGAGTAGCCGCGACGTTTGTGGACAAGAGTGGGTCGGTGTGAGACGCCGCCCTCCGAGATAAAAGGCTGATGATGCCGCCATCTCGACGGATTGCAGCTTTGAGCGTAGCAGTTTCGTCGCCGGCCGCTCGGCGCGCCGGAAGCCCTGTTTTCGGAGGTTTGCGGTCAATGGCTATCAGTGTGTTCGACTTGTTCAAGATCGGTATCGGCCCTTCCAGTTCGCACACCGTGGGACCGATGCGAGCAGCCGCATTATTCGTTCAGGGCATGCGTGAGCGCGACCAGTTGGGCCAGGTAAACCGTATCGAAGTGCGTCTATATGGCTCGTTGTCGGCGACCGGTGTCGGCCACGGCAGTGACAACGCCGTGATCATGGGCCTGATGGGCGAGTGGCCGGATGCAATCGACCCCACGCAGATCGGTCGTCACATTGCCGAACTGCGTGAAACCGACACGCTTCGACTCAACGGTGATCGTCCGATCTCCTTCGTCTGGCAACGGGACATGTTGCTGATCGAAGAAAACCTGCCGTTTCATCCCAATGCCATGACCCTGATCGCTTTCGATGCCGACGGCGAGCTGCACCGCGATACTTACTATTCGGTGGGGGGTGGTTTTGTCGTGGATGAGGCGCAGGCGTCCAGTGGCGTCCTGGACATGGACAACACCGTTTTGCCCTACGACTTTTCCAGTGCCGACGAGCTGTTGATGCTGTGCCAAAAGCACGGCCTGCGCGTTTCTGAGCTGATGATGGCCAACGAAAAGGTCTGGCGCAGCGAAGAGGAGATTCGCTCCGGCCTGATGCGCCTCTGGCGCGCCATGCAGGACTGCGTGGAGCATGGCCTCAAACATGAAGGTATTTTGCCGGGCGGTTTGAATGTGCGCCGGCGTGCAGCGCGCTTGCACCGTAGCCTTCAGGAGCTCAACAAACCGAACGTGATTGGTTCGACGTTGAGCGCGATGGAGTGGGTCAACCTGTTCGCTCTGGCGGTCAACGAAGAGAACGCCGCGGGTGGGCGCATGGTCACGGCACCCACCAACGGCGCGGCGGGGATCATTCCGGCGGTGCTGCATTATTTCGTCAAATTCAGCGACGAAGTCAGCGAAGCGAATGTGGTGGATTATTTCCTGGGTGCGGCATCGATCGGCATTCTCTGTAAAAAGAACGCCTCGATCTCTGGCGCTGAAGTCGGCTGCCAGGGGGAAGTCGGTTCCGCGTGCGCCATGGCGGCGGCAGGGCTGGCGGACATTCTGGGCGCAACCCCCGAGCAATTGTGCAACGCAGCAGAGATCGGTCTTGAACACAATCTGGGCCTGACCTGCGATCCCGTCGGCGGTCTGGTTCAAGTGCCGTGCATCGAGCGCAATGCGATTGCTGCGGTGAAAGCTATCAACGCCGCACAGATGGCCCTGCGTGGCGACGGCACTCACTTCATCTCGCTGGATCGAGTGATACGCACCATGCGCGACACCGGCGCCGACATGCATGACAAATATAAAGAGACATCCCGCGGTGGCTTGGCGGTCAGCGCGGTTGAGTGTTAATTAGCGGGCGCTCAAGCCCCTATGGTCCCGCCGGGGGACCTGTGGGAGACGCCGGAGGTCACGACGGCAGCGATCACGGTTTTGCAGGCCCCCGGTCTTCACCTGACTGACCGCTTTCGCTGCCGTCGCGACCTCCGGCGTCTCCCACGGTTTGCGAGTTGTTCGCATTGGCTTGATGCCTCTGCTCGCTTTTGAATCACGCCTCAAACCTGCCGCTGCCTTTTGGCGCGCGAACCGTGTGGGCGTGGCGCAAAGCCATGCCACAAAGGCGTTACCGGACCCACCGCCCGTCACCCGTGCATGGGGTGACATCCCGTATGCCATAAATCTCGGCGATGCACACAAGTGCTACCGAATTGCTCACGCCCTCCGCCATTCCCGTGGCCCAGCGATCGATAGGTCGCTATCGGAACACCCATGTCGCTACCGAATAGACGCATCGCGACGTCGCAAACAAGAGTTATTGAATGCGCATTCAACTTTAGGCATGGCATTTGCGTTGCAATAGCAAAGCCCTCCACTGATGAGGGCCAAACAACAAGAGCCTCTAACTGGGGCCATCAACCGCTTTTCGTGTGAGGAGATACCGTGATGACTACGTTCAACTCCGGGGCCCAACCCCAGAACCGTGCGCCTCAATCCATCGGCTTTCTGCTGCTGGACAATTTCACACTGATCTCTCTCGCATCTGCGGTTGAGCCACTGCGCATGGCGAACCAGTTGTCCGGTCGTGAGCTGTATCGCTGGACCACCCTGAGCGTCGACGGCGGCCAGGTCTGGGCCAGTGACGGTCTGCAGATCACCCCCGATGCGGCCATGCACAAGGCGCCGGTGCTGGACACCGTGATCGTCTGCGGCGGTGTCGGCATTCAGCGCACCGTTACCCGCGAACACGTGAGCTGGCTGCAGAGCCAGGCGCGTCAGTCCCGTCGCCTCGGCGCGGTCTGCACTGGCAGTTGGGCATTGGCCTGCGCCGGTCTGCTCGATGGCTTCGATTGCAGCGTGCACTGGGAATGTCTGGCCGCAATGCAGGAAGCCTTTCCGCGCGTGGCCATGAGCACACGCCTGTTCACCCTCGACCGTAACCGTTTCACCAGCTCCGGCGGCACGGCGCCGCTGGACATGATGCTACACCTGATCAGCCGTGATCACGGGCGTGAACTGTCCGCCGCGATCTCGGAAATGTTCGTCTATGAGCGCATTCGCAACGAGCAGGACCACCAGCGCGTGCCGCTCAAGCACATGCTTGGCACCAATCAGCCGAAACTGCAGGAAATCGTCGCGCTGATGGAGGCCAACCTCGAGGAGCCGATCGACCTCGACGAACTGGCGGTCTACGTTTCGGTATCCCGTCGACAACTGGAAAGGCTGTTCCAGAAATACCTGCACTGCTCGCCGTCGCGTTATTACCTCAAGCTGCGCCTGATCCGCGCGCGTCAGCTATTGAAGCAAACGCCGATGTCGATCATCGAAGTGGCCTCGGTCTGTGGCTTCGTCTCCACCCCGCACTTCTCCAAGTGCTACCGCGAATACTTCGGCATTCCGCCACGTGACGAACGCGTAGGTTCCAACACTGCACAGCAAGTGGCAATGATGCCGATTCCTCAGGCGATGGTCCTGGCACCACTCTCCGGCCCGCTCTCGGCCTTGAGCCAGGCGCGCAACGAGTCGACGTTTGCGAGTGTGAGGTTGTAAAAGGGATGCCCGGCGTCGCTGCCGAGCTTCGCCATTCCTGTAGCAGTCCGGCTTGCTGGCGGTAGCGATTTCAAAAACGCTACCGCCGGCAACCAGGACTGCTACAGGGGGAATGCGTAAGGCGTCAGGCCTGTGCGCGGCCTTGTTTGTAAGTCGCCAACGCCGGTAGCAACTGTTGATCGATCGCCTGACGCACCGCAGGCAGGATGGTTGCGCTGCCGCTGAGCATTCTCTCTACCAACTGACGCAGGGCACGGGCGCGGTCGTCGTTCAGGCCGCATACCACTTGGGCGCACGCCTGTTCGGCGGTGGCACCAGAGGGCATTTCAAAGCCGATCGATCTGAGTTGGCCGAGAAGATCGTCCTGGTCGATAAGGTCTGCATGCATCATGACGCTCGCTCCTATTATTGGGGTTGAGCCGATTCTGGTAGCGCGCCGCACGCTCGGCAATACCTGTCGTCGGCAATGTCTGGCATGCGCAACAGCGTGTCGGTTTTGGCTATGTAACCGTTTAGTTAGTTCGGCATAATGGCCTCATTCAACATTGCGTTGACCACGGTTTGGTCACCCTCTAGTCAGCGCAAGTCCCTCAACCCCGGTTTTGTAACGGCTTAACCGGGGCTTTTTTTGCCTGTCGTTCGAGCATCCGGGCGAGCGGTGGCACGAGCGGTCTGCGCAAGGTCGGCTGTTTTGCTAAACTCCGCAGCCTTCCAGGAGCCGCCATGAACTACCGTCACGCCTACCACGCCGGCAACCACGCCGACGTCTTCAAACACATCGTCCTGACTCGCTTGATCGCGCTGATGTCGCGCAAGGAGCAGCCGCTCGCCTACCTCGACACCCACGCGGGCCTCGGTCTGTACGACCTGCAGGGCGATCAGGCCACGCGCACCGGCGAGTGGATCGAAGGCATCGGCCGTCTGTGGGATGCCGACGACGTGCCTCCAATGGCGGCGGGCTACATGGACGTGATTCGCCACATGAACCGCAAGACCGGCGAGTTGCGTTACTACCCGGGGTCCCCGGAGCTCGCCCGTCGCCTGACTCGTGAACAGGACCGCGTGCTGCTCAACGAGAAACACCCCGAAGACGGCGCCCTGCTTAAAGACAACATGAAATACGACCGCCGCGTCGCCGTGCATCTGGGCGAGGGCTGGCACGTGCCGCGCGCGCTGCTGCCGGTGCAGGAAAAACGCGCCGTCATGCTGATCGACCCGCCATTCGAGCAACTGGACGAGATGAAGCGCTGCTCGGTGGCGCTTAAAGAGGCCGTCAGCCGCATGCGCCAGACCGTCGCCGCCATCTGGTATCCGGTAAAGGATCAGCGCGCGCTCAAGCGTTTCTATCAGGAACTGGCCGAAACCGGCGCGCCGAAGTTGCTGCGCGTGGAATTGTTGGTGCATCCACTGGACACGCCGCACAGCCTCAATGGCTCAGGCATGGCGATTGCCAACCCGCCTTGGGGGCTTGAGGAAGAGTTGCGCGAGTTGCTGCCGTGGTTGGCGCAGAAGCTGGGGCAAACCCAGGGTGACTGGAAGATGGATTGGTTGATTGCCGAATCCTGATTGATCGCTGCATAACCTGTAGCAGCACGGCTTGCCTGCGTTGGTGTGTTTGAAATCGCCACCGCTGGCAAGCCGGCGGGCTACAGGAGGGAATGAAATCCCGATTGTGTTGATGAACACGATCTTTGTGGGAGGGAGCTTGCTCGCGAAGAGGCCAGGTCAGACGTATCAATGTCGACTAACCCACCGTTTTCGCGAGCAAGCTCCCTCCCACGTTTGATTTCTGTTCGGCGTTGAACCCCCCAAGCTGCTTTGATCAAGCCTGATTCAAACTCGGCGGCATGCAAACGCCCGTTCCGGCAATCCCGCAGTAGCCCTGTGGATTCTTCGCCAGGTACTGCTGGTGATACGCCTCGGCGAAGTACACGGTTGGCGCCTGGTCGATTTCGGTGGTGATGTCGCCCAGGCCTGCCTTGGTCAGTTCAGCCTGGAACACCTTGGCGCTGGCGTTGGCGGCATCCAGTTGCTCGGGCGTGGTCGCGTAAATCACCGAGCGGTACTGGGTGCCAATATCGTTGCCCTGACGCATGCCTTGGGTCGGGTTGTGCAATTCCCAGAACATCGCCAGCAGTTCTTCGTAGCTGACTTTCGCCGGCTCGTATACCACCAGCACCACTTCACTATGCCCGGTCAGCCCGGAGCACACTTCTTCGTAGGTGGGGTTTGGCGTAAAGCCGCCCGCATAGCCGACGACTGTGCTGACAACGCCATCACGTTGCCAGAAACGACGTTCGGCGCCCCAGAAGCAACCCAGGCCGAAAATGGCGAATTCCACGTCTTCAAAGAACGGGCCCAGCAGCGGATTGCCGTTGACGAAGTGAGCCTCTGGCAGGGCCATCGGTGTTTCACGGCCTGGCAGAGCCTGCTGGGCGGTAGGGAGTTCGTTTTTGTTCACAAGAATTTCCGAGCGCAAGACCATGAGGCAGTTCCTCTCTGGGTGACAGGACAACCGACAGGGTTTGTCAGTAATGGGCGTATATGGGGTCAGAATCGGCTGATGCAAATGAAAGGCGACAAGTGTGCCGTACAACATCCAGGCGGGGAAGGGGGGGTAACAGGAGGGTTTACGCTTGGGGCCCGCGTGGGTAGCGACGCAGTTTGCTGATCAGATCTTCGCCAGGAATCGGCTTGTCGAACAGATAGCCCTGGCCGACGTCGCAGCGATGGCGACGCAGGAACGCCAGTTGCTCGGCAGTTTCGATGCCTTCGGCGACCACTGTCAGCTTGAGGTTATGAGCCATGGCGATCACCGCCGAGGTGATTTCCATATCGTCCTGATCATCCGGAATATCACGGATGAAACTGCGGTCGATCTTGATCACGTCGATGGGGAATTTTTTCAGGTAGCTGAACGACGAGTAACCGGTCCCGAAGTCGTCCATGGCAAGGGTCAGGCCAAGGGTTTTCAGTGATTCGAGTTGCAGACGTGTGTCTTCAGTGGCTTCCAGCAGCAGGCCTTCAGTCAGTTCCAGTTCAAGAAGCGACGGATCGAGCTGTTCTTCGCGCAGGATATTCGCCAGCGAACTGACCAGATCAGGATCGGAGAACTGCTTGGGCGAAACGTTGATCGCCACGTGCAGCTTGCCGTAACCAGCGGCGGTCAGTTGCTTGCTCATGCGACAGGACTGACGCGCGACCCACTTGCCGATCGGGATGATCAGGCCGGTTTCCTCGGCGACGCTGATGAACTGGTCCGGACGGATCATGCCTTTTTCCGGATGATTCCAGCGCAGCAGGGCCTCCATACCCAGCAACCGACCCGTGCGCAGGCACAGCTTGGGCTGGTAGAAGACTTCCAGTTCGTTTTGCGTCAAGGCGCGACGCAGGTTGTTCTCGACGAACAGCTTGTAGCTGGCTTCGGCGTTGAGCGCTTCGGTGAACACCTGCACCTGATGCTTGCCGTTGGCCTTGGCCTTGTGCAGCGCCAGGCCTGCGTTCTTCATCAGGGTTTGCGGATCGCGGCCGTGGATTGGTGCGCAAGCCAGGCCCACGGAGCCGGTGACGCTGATCAACTGGTTGTCGACGAACATCGGCTTGTCCAGCGTGGTCAGCACCTGGCTGGCGATGCGCTGGCCGTCTTCAGGCCCGGTGTCGTCCAGCAGCACCGCAAACTCGTTACTGGCGAAGCGCGCCAGAATCCCGGTCGGGCTCAGGCTGTTGCGCAGGCGGCGGGCGAGGCTGATCAACAGCTTGTCGCCAGTCTGGTGGCCGAGGCTGTCGTTGATGCGCTTGAAGTTGTCGATGTCCACCAACAGCAGGCTGATCGGCGTCTCAATGTCCCGTGCGAAATGCTCGTCGAGGGTCCGGATGAACGCCGGGCGGTTGCCCAGATTGGTCAGATTGTCGGTGTACGCCAGGCGCTCGATCCGCTGCTGGGAGAGCTTGGCCTGGGTGATGTCTTCGTAGATGCCGATGTAATGGGTCAGCTCGCGGTTGTCGCCGTACACCTTGGAGATCGACAGCTGGCCCCAATAGGGTTCGAGGTTCTTGCGGCGGCTCTTGAATTCGCCCTGCCAACTGTTGCCACTGACCAGGCTTGAATTGGCGTCGAGCAGCAGCGAGTTGAGATTTTCCAGTGCAGGGAGTTCCGAAAGGCGATGACCGTGGACCTCATCGGCGGTGTACTGGGTGATCTCGGTGAAACTTGGATTGACGTATTCGACCACACCGTTGCAGTTGACCAGCAGAAACGCGTTGGCGCTCTGCTCCACGGCTCGCTGGAAAAGGTGCAGGGCGTTGGTGGCGGTACGGCGGTTGTGGTTGTTGATCGCCTGCGCGAACTGATCGGCCAGTTCGCCAGCGAAAGCAATCTCGTCAGACTGCCAGTCGCGCGGCGTGCCGGTCTGCTCAAGACACAGCACGCCGACGACCTGGCCGTCGATGCGCACACTGGCGTCGAGGATGGCGTTAATGTCCCGCGGGCCGAGGCTTTCGGCAATCTCACGGGTGCGCGGATCAAGCTGCACGTCGTTGGCGTCGATGGCGCGACTGGTGTGCAACGCTTCCAGGTAGCTGGGGTAGCGGCTGATGTCGATCGGTGCGGGTTTCAGGTACTGGTCGACGTCTCGGCGATACTCGGCAATCGGCTCGAGGGTCTTGCCGTTGAGGTTCCAGATTGCAGCGCGGTCGATGTCGTAGATCTCGCAGGCGCTTTTGGTGATCAGCTCTGCGGCTTCCTGCAGCGAGTTGCTGGAACTGTAGCGATGACGCGCCAGGCGCAAAATCAGGCTTTGCTGCGCACGTACCCGTTCCAGGTGCTGTAACTGCTCGTGCTGGGCGCGCTGGTTCAGTTCCAGGGCGATCTGCAAGCGGGAGTTTTGTACTTCCAGATCGGGACTTAGAACCATCTCACTGGCATCGAACACGTCGTCGACCACCATCAGGTAGCCACGCAGGAGTTCGCGATTGTGCTGTCGATACCCTTCACCAATCTCAAGCAGACCCAGTGGCCCGCGAGTGGTGTGCAGGGTGTAGCGGATGACGTAGTGGGAGTTGGTCGCGAGCTGCATCTGCACGGCATCGTGCAATTGATAGCGGGCCTCTGGTTCCATCAGGCTGGCATAGGGCGCGCCAATCAGGGCGCACAGCTCCATGGCCGGCATGTCGAACTGCTTTTCGCAGTTTGGGTCCAGGTACAGCATGGCCCAGCTGGGTTCATTCAGCCGCTCGAAACGCAGCATGCCGAGCCGCGAGGGCACCGGCAATTGCGTCACGACCTCGGCTGCCGATCGGGCGGCAGCATCAGGTTGGCTTTTCATGAAGGAACTCGCTTTAAGAGTACGGTCGCGCGCGGGCAAGGAGCCCATCGTTAAATCGCGTGACGCAAGGTTGCATCATGGCGAACGGGCTGACAAGTGAGCGCGATGGCTTAGTGCTATAAATCTGTCGGCAAATCCGGGATTAACTAGAGGTTGTTGGTCGGATTTGTCGGAAAAGAGCGGTAAGTGGTTGATGTTGGTGCATCGGGAACGTTTCGCTCCGACACATCAGCGTATCGGCAGTGATGCTGGCTTCTGTACTCCCGTGAGGCAGGGCCAGCATCAACGTCCGCTATAGGTGCCAGACCTGTAGCAGTCCGGCTTGCTGACGGTAGCGATCTTCCTTGAGCCATCTCCGGCAAGCCGGACGGCTACAAGTGTCGCCTCAGTATTTCAGAGCCGCGTTCGCTTTTGATTTTGCTTCTAAGTGCGCGATATCCCAGACGACACAAATCGCGACTTGGGTGCAGGCCGAACGCAGGCGTCGCGGAGTGGGCCGAGCGGCATGGATGCCGCGAGAGCGCTGCCAGGACATGGATGTCCGTTCAGCGCGGGCCCACGGAGCGTCGCCGGAGTGAGGGTACTTCGACGAAGGAGAAGCCAAACCAGGAGCAAGGACCCTTGGTTACTTGGGGTTTTCAAGTAACTCGCCGAAGGCGAAACAGCTGGCCGTTAGGCCGAGCCGACACCAGCGGCACCGCCAAAGTCGGATACACCCAACCCCAACCCCAAAACCACCCGCCCAAAAAAAGCCCCGCCAAATGAGCGGGGTTGAGGTACGAGCGTGGCAGCTCGAAAAACTGCGAAGGCCCGCTTCACGGGAAGCGGGCCTTGTACGGCTTACAGCAGAATCGTACGGATATCCGCCAGCACATCGCCCAGACGTTTGGTGAAGCGAGCAGCTGCGGCGCCGTTGATCACGCGGTGATCGTAGGACAGCGACAGCGGCAGCATCAGGCGCGGCTGGAAAGCCTTGCCGTCCCAGACCGGCTGCATGGTGGCCTTGGATACACCCAGGATCGCCACTTCGGGCGCATTGACAATCGGCGTGAAGCCGGTACCGCCAATATGACCCAGGCTGGAGATGGTGAAGCAGGCGCCCTGCATGTCGTTGGCGGACAGCTTCTTGCTGCGGGCTTTCTCAGCCAGCTCGGCGGCTTCGGCAGCCAGTTGCAGCAGGCTCTTCTGGTCGACGTTCTTGATCACAGGGACCAACAGACCGTCCGGAGTGTCTACCGCGAAACCGATGTGGAAGTACTTCTTGCGGATAACAGCCTTGCCGCTTGGCGCCAGCGAGCTGTTGAAGTCCGGCAGTTCCTTGAGCAGGTGCGCGATGGACTTGAGCAGCAGCGGCAGCACGGTCAGCTTCACGCCGGCCTTTTCAGCGACGGCTTTCTGCGCAATGCGGAAAGCTTCCAGGTCGGTGATGTCGGCCTGGTCGAACTGAGTGACGTGCGGGATGTTCAGCCAGCTGCGGTGCAGACCGCTCGCGCCCAGTTGCATCAGGCGAGTCATCGGCACTTCTTCGATCTCGCCGAAACGGCTGAAATCGACTTCCGGAATCGGCGGGATGCCCATGCCGCCGGCAGCGCCGCCAGCAGCCGGTGCGTCCTTGGCTTTGGTCATGACGGACTTGACGTAAACCTGCACGTCTTCCTTCAGTACTCGGCCGTGTGGACCGGTGGCAGTCACAGCGCTCAGCTCGACGCCGAATTCGCGTGCCAGCTGGCGAACAGCCGGGCCTGCGTGAACCTTGGCACCGTCTTTGGCAGGGGCGGCAGCGGGAGCAGGGGCTGCTTCGGCTTTCGGGGCAGGGGCTGCGGCCGGAGCTGCTGCAGGAGCGTCAGCCTTGGCCGGAGCCGGGGCAGCTGCCTGAGCAGGCGCGGCAGCAGGTGCAGCGCCAGCGACTTTCAGTTTCAGGATCAGATCGCCAGTGCCGACTTCGTCTTCGACCTTGACGCTGATGCTCTCGACCACACCAGCGGCTGGAGAAGGAATCTCCATCGAGGCTTTGTCGGATTCCAGCGTGATCAGGGACTGGTCAGCTTCGATGCTGTCGCCAACCTTGACCATCAGCTCGATGATGCGAGCCTTGCCTGACGAACCGATATCAGGAACGTGAATGTCCTGAACCGTTTCGGCAGCAGCAGCGGCTGGAGCAGGAGCTGCGGCAGGAGCCGGGGCTGCTTCAGCAGGTTTTTCAGCAGCAGGCGCCGGAGCAGCGGCGGCCGGTTCGGCAGCAGGTGCAGCAGCGGCGGCATCGCCTTCCACTTCCAGTTCGAGCAGCTCGTCGCCTTCTTTCAGGCGGTCGCCGATTTTCACTTTCAGGCTTTTGACGACACCGGCCTTTGGCGCAGGGATTTCCATGCTCGCCTTGTCCGACTCAAGGGTCAGCAGGCTCTGATCGGCTTCGATGCGATCGCCAACCTTGACGAACAACTCAATGACTTCACCGTCACCGCTGCCGATGTCGGGTACACGAATTAACTCACTCACAATGTCTCTCCTTAGGAGAACCTGTTCACTCGACTGCGCTGCCGGTAGTGCGACAAAACAGCCTCGGATGCTCATTTACCGGAGTAAATTCCGCATCCTTGGCTGTCTTGCGCAATGTTGCAGCGCTCTTTGCGATCGTTAACGCAGGCCTTAGCAGTCCAGCGGGTTGCGTTTATCCGGGTCGATGCCGAACTTGGTGATGGCTTCCGCCACGACCTTAGGTTCGATATCGCCACGATCGGCCAAGGCTTCCAGAGCTGCCAGCACCACGAAGTGACGGTCGACTTCAAAGAAGTGACGCAGCTTCTTGCGGCTGTCGCTGCGGCCGTAGCCGTCAGTGCCCAGGACTTTGTATTCCTTGGTCGGAACCCACTGACGGATCTGGTCAGCGAACAGTTTCATGTAGTCGGTCGAAGCGATTACCGGACCTTTACGGCCGTTGAGGCACTCTTCAACGTAGCTCACCTGTGGCTTCTGGCCCGGCTTCAGACGGTTGGCACGCTCTACGGCCAGGCCGTTGCGACGCAGTTCGTTGAAGCTGGTGACGCTCCAGACATCGGCGCCGATGTTGAACTGCTCACGCAGAATCTTCGCCGCTTCGCGTACTTCGTTGAGGATGGTGCCCGAACCCATCAGTTGTACGTGATGAGCCGCTTCACGCTTGTCTTCTTCAAGCAGGTACATGCCCTTGATGATGCCGTCCTCGACACCGGCCGGCATTGCTGGCTGGTGGTAGTTCTCGTTCATCACGGTGATGTAGTAGTAGACGTTTTCCTGCAGCGTCATCATGCGGTGCGTGCCTTCGTGCATGATCACCGCCAGCTCGTAGGCATAGGCAGGGTCATAGCTGCGCACGTTCGGGATGGTCGAGGCCAGGATGTGGCTGTGACCGTCTTCGTGTTGCAGGCCTTCACCGTTGAGCGTGGTACGCCCCGAGGTGCCGCCCAGCAGGAAGCCGCGAGTCTGTGCATCGCCAGCAGCCCAGGCCAGGTCGCCGATACGCTGGAAGCCGAACATCGAATAGAAGATGTAGACCGGCAGCATCGGGGTGTTGTAGTTGCTGTAGGCAGTACCGGCAGCGATGAACGAGGAGAACGCGCCTGCCTCGTTGAGGCCTTCTTGAAGGATCTGGCCGTCTTTCTCTTCGCGGTAGTACATCACCTGATCGCGGTCGACTGGCTCGTACAACTGGCCGACTGGCGAGTAGATACCCAACTGACGGAACATGCCTTCCATACCGAAAGTACGGGCTTCGTCGGCGAGGATCGGAACGATGCGCTTGCCCAGTTCCTTGTCTTTCACCATCGAGGCGAGGATACGACCGAACGCCATGGTGGTGGAGATTTCACGGTCGCCCGAGCCGTCCAGAATGGACTTGAGGGTGTCCAGTGGCGGTGTAGGAATGCTCGTGGTGCCGCGGTTGCGCTGCGGCAGGGAACCACCGAGCTTCTCGCGGCATTTGCGCAGGTATTTCATTTCCGCGCTGTCTTCGGCCGGACGATAGAACGGCAGCGATTCGAGTTCGGAATCGTTCAGCGGAATGTCGAAGCGGTCACGGAATTTCTTCAGCGACTCTATATCGACTTTCTTGGTGTTGTGCGCGGTGTTCTTCGCTTCGCCTGCACCGGTACCGTAACCTTTGATGGTCTTGGCGAGGATGACAGTAGGCTGGCCTTTGTGGTTGACCGCCTGGTGGTAAGCCGCATAGACCTTGTACGGGTCGTGGCCGCCACGGTTGAGTTTCCAGATCTCGTCGTCGGAGAGGTTCTCGACGCGCTTGAGCAGCTCGGGATCGTCGCCGAAGAAGTGCTTGCGCACGTAGGCGCCGTCTTTGGCCTTGTAGTTCTGGTATTCGCCGTCGATGGCTTTATCCATGCGACGCTGCATGAGGCCGTCTTCGTCCTGGGCGAACAGTGGGTCCCACATGCGGCCCCAGATGACCTTGTTGACGTTCCAGGCGGCGCCACGGAACACGCCTTCGAGTTCCTGGATGATCTTAGCGTTGCCGCGAACCGGGCCGTCGAGGCGCTGCAGGTTGCAGTTGATGACGAAGATCAGGTTGTCGAGGTTTTCACGACCGGCCAGGGAAATGGCGCCCAGGGTTTCCGGCTCGTCGCACTCACCGTCACCGATGAAGCACCAGACTTTCTGCTTGCCAGCCGGGATGAAACCACGGTTTTCCAGGTACTTCATGAAGCGCGCCTGGTAGATCGCAGTGATCGGGCCCAGACCCATGGAAACGGTCGGGAACTGCCAGAAGTCCGGCATCAGATGCGGGTGCGGGTACGACGACAGACCGCCGCCATCCACTTCCTGACGGAACTTGAGCATCTGCTCTTCGCTCAAGCGACCTTCAAGGAAGGCGCGAGCATAGATGCCCGGAGAAGCGTGACCTTGATAGTAGATCAGGTCGCCGCCGTGTTCTTCGGTCGGGGCCTGGAAGAAGTAGTTGAAGCCGATGTCATACAGCGTGGCGCTGGACGCGAAAGTGGAGATGTGGCCGCCCAGATCAGGGTCTTGCATGTTGGCGCGCATGACCATCGCCAGTGCGTTCCAGCGAACGATCGAACGGATGCGGCGTTCCATGAACAGGTCGCCGGGCATGCGTGCTTCGCGGGTAACAGGGATGGTGTTGCGGTAAGGCGTGGTGATGGAGTACGGCAGCTGTGTACCACTTCGCGTGGCCAGCTCACCCATACGGGTCATCAGGTAGTGAGCACGGTCTTCGCCTTCTTTGTCGAGAACCGATTCCAGGGCGTCCAGCCATTCCTGGGTTTCGACGGGATCGAGGTCTTGCATGGCTTGCTCCAGGGCGGAAAGGCTTCCAGAATCGGTTGCCTGAGTTTGTTGCGACTGGCCTTGTGGGCAGACGACGTAAAAATTCTTGGATGGCCGGAGTTGTACCCGGCGTTGTGTAGTTTTACTACAAATCTTTGGCCGTTTCAGCTTTTTGACTTGTATATACAGTAGTAAAACTACAGCTGAGCGCTGTTTTCGCTCGGGTCATACGGTGAAGCAAATCGGTAATGTTGGTAAAAACAACAAACAGATCAAGTGAAATGTCATGTTGGCTACCAAAAAAATCAAATCGCCAGCAATTTTTAACCTTTGTTCGACAGTCCGCCCCGCAACGTGTGTACAACCTGCACCGCGGGTAGTCTTTTGAACGCCGATCAAGGATAGACCATGAGCCTCCCTTTGCTGGCTGATCTGCCGGCCGTCCTTCTGCCGTTGGTCACTCGTGCGCAGCAGTCGTTCCGCGCTGCGCTTGCCTCACTGACGACTGCCGGTCAGGCGGCTTTCGATGCCTGGCCCGCTGAGCGTCTGGTTGCGTTCGACCGCATCTGTGCGGCCAGTGATTTCGTCACCGAACAGGTTGTCCGGGACCCGCAGATGCTGCTTGATCTCGCCGCATCCGGCGAGCTGGAGCGCGGTTTTGCGCCCGGTGAGCTGCGAGGGCAAATCGCCGCGCAGGTCCAATTGGCGACCAGCGACGATGAGCTGGGGCGTAATCTACGTCGTCAACGGACGCGGCAGCAAGTCCGAATTATCTGGCGTGACCTCACCCGGCAGGCCGATCTGGTCGAAACCTGTCGTGACCTGTCCGACATGGCTGATGGCAGTATCGACCTTGCTTATCGATGGTTGTATGACAGGCACTGTCAGCAGTTCGGGACGCCCACCGGGCGCCGCAGTGACGAGCCACAGCAGATGGTCATCCTTGGCATGGGCAAGCTGGGAGCGCTGGAACTGAACCTGTCTTCGGACATCGACCTGATTTTCGCCTACCCCGAAGGCGGTGAAACCCAAGGGGTGAAGCGCCCGCTGGACAACCAGGAATTCTTCATTCGTCTGGGCCAGCGCCTGATCAAGGCGCTGGACCCGGTGACTGTCGACGGCTTCGTGTTTCGCGTCGACATGCGCCTGCGTCCCTATGGTTCGTCCGGTGCGCTGGTGCTCAGCTTCAATGCGCTGGAGCAGTATTATCAAGACCAGGGTCGCGACTGGGAACGCTACGCGATGATCAAGGCGCGGGTGGTCGGCGGCGACCAGGCGAAAGGCGAAGAACTGCTGGAAATGCTCCGGCCCTTCGTTTATCGCCGTTATCTGGACTTCTCTGCCATCGAAGCGCTGCGCACCATGAAGCAGCTGATTCAGCAGGAGGTCCGTCGCAAGGGCATGGCGGCGAACATCAAGCTTGGCTCAGGCGGGATTCGCGAGGTCGAGTTCATTGCCCAGGCGTTTCAGTTGATTCATGGCGGGCGCGATCTGAGCCTGCAGCAGCGATCATTGCTCAAGGTGCTGCGCACGCTGGAAGGGCAGGGTTATCTGCCGACTGCCGTAATCGATGAGTTGCGCGAAGGTTATGAATTCCTGCGCTACACCGAGCACGCCATTCAGGCCATCGCCGACCGTCAGACCCAGATGCTCCCCGAGGATGACCGCGATCAGGCGCGTATCGCCTTGATCATGGGTTTTGCCGACTGGAGCAGCTTCCACGAGAAACTGATGTATTGGCGCGGACGGGTCGACTGGCACTTCCGTCAGGTGATCGCCGATCCGGATGAGGAAGAAGGGCAGCAGGACAGCGGCGAAGAGATCGTCGGCGGAGAATGGCTCCCGCTGTGGGAAGAGTCGCAGAACGAAGAGAGCGCCTGCCTGCAATTGCAGGAAGGTGGCTTCGCCGACGCACAGAAAGCGCTGAAACATCTGAGCAATTTGCGTAACAGTTCGCAGCTGCGCTCGATGCAGCGTCTGGGGCGCGAGCGTCTCGATGCCTTCATTCCCCGGCTGCTGGCACAGGCTGTAGAGCATGACAATCCGGATCTGGTACTCGAACGCGTCCTGCCATTGGTCGAAGCCGTGGCCCGGCGTTCGGCTTATCTGGTGTTGCTCACGGAAAACCCCGGCGCGCTGCGTCGATTGCTGACGCTGTGCGCGGCCAGTCCGTGGATTGCCGAGCAGATCGCCCGTTTCCCGCTGCTGCTCGATGAATTGCTCAATGAAGGACGCCTGTTCAATCCGCCGCAGGCATTGGAGTTGGGCGCCGAATTGCGTGAGCGCCTGACACGCATTCCCGAAGATGATCTTGAGCAGCAAATGGAGGCGCTGCGACATTTCAAGCTGGCGCACCGGTTGCGCGTGGCGGCGTCGGAAATCACCGGCAGCCTGCCGCTTATGAAAGTCAGTGATTATTTGACCTGGCTGGCCGAGGCCATCCTTGAGCAGGTACTCGCGCTGGCCTGGCGGCACACAGTGGCCCGCCACGGTTCGCCGCGCCGTCCAGATGGCACCCTGTGCGATCCCGGTTTCGTGATTGTCGGTTACGGAAAAGTCGGTGGCATCGAACTGGGGCATGGTTCGGACCTGGATCTGGTGTTCATTCACGATGGCGATCCGCAGGCTGAAACCGACGGCGCCAAGCCTATCGATGGCGCGCAGTTCTTCACCCGTCTGGGGCAGCGCATCATTCACCTGATCACTACCCAGACCAACTCCGGCCAGTTGTACGAAGTGGACATGCGCCTGAGGCCTTCAGGGGCGTCGGGTCTGCTGGTGAGTTCGCTGGGGGCGTTCGCTCGTTATCAGGAGAACGAGGCCTGGACCTGGGAGCATCAGGCACTGGTGCGTGCGCGAGTGCTGGTGGGCAGCGCCGATGTCGGGAAAAAATTCGAGGCTGTGCGTGCCACTGTCCTGGGTCGCGAGCGCGATCTGGCTACGCTGCGTCAGGAAGTGAGCGAGATGCGCGCCAAGATGCGCGACAACCTCGGGACCAAGGGCACGACGGCCGGCAAGGGAGCAAATGCCTTCGAAGCCACGTCGTCGTTCGATCTCAAGCAGGACGCCGGTGGTATCGTCGATATCGAATTTATGGTGCAATACGCGGCCTTGGCGTGGTCCAGAGAGCATCCCGCGCTGCTTCGCTACACCGACAACATCCGTATTCTCGAGGGGCTGGAAGAGGCAGGTCTGATACCGGCCGCGGACGCCAGCCTGCTGCGTGAGGTATACAAGGCTTATCGTTCAGCCGCTCACCGACAGGCCTTGCAGAAGGATCCGGGGGTGGTCAGCGGTGATCAGTTCGCAGACGAGCGGCGTGAAGTGATGCGGATCTGGGGACAGTTGGGGTTGAGTTGATACATGAAGGATTCTTCATTGAATCCTCCGGCCTCATCGCGAGCTAGCTCCCTCCCACAGTAGGCTGCGTAACCCTGGGGGAGGGAGCCTGCTCGCGATGAGGTCAGTGAAATCACCGAAAAATCCCGGCTTTGGCGAGTTGTTCATACGCGCCATCGGGACCTATATAAAGCTATGACAGGGAGGCGTCAGGCTGTGTGGAAGCGTCACGCAGTCTGATAGGCCTCCCTGCTCGTTTCTGGTCGTTTTTGGATTGAGCATGAGAATTCTGATCGTTGGGCCCAGCTGGGTCGGTGACATGGTAATGGCGCAAACGCTGTTCCAGTGCCTGAAGCAGCGTCACCCGCAATGCGAGATCGATGTGTTGGCGCCCGAGTGGAGCCGGCCGATCCTTGAGCGCATGCCAGAGGTGCGCACGGCCTTGAGCTTCCCGCTCGGCCACGGCGCACTTGAGCTGGCAACCCGTCGTCGCATCGGCAAATCGCTCAAGGGGCACTACGACCAAGCGATCCTGCTGCCCAATTCGTTGAAGTCGGCGCTGGTACCCTTTTTCGCCGGCATCCCCAAACGTACCGGCTGGCGTGGCGAATTTCGCTACGGCCTGCTCAACGATGTGCGCACCCTCGACAAGCAGCAATACCCGCTGATGATCGAGCGCTTCATGGCCCTGGCCTATGACAAAGACGCCGAAATACCGCGTCCGTACCCCAAACCAAGTCTGCAAATCGAAACCGGTAGCCGCGACGCCGCGCTCGCCAAGTTCGGCCTGACCCTGGACCGCCCCGTGCTGGCGTTATGTCCGGGGGCGGAGTTCGGGGAGTCCAAGCGCTGGCCATCCGAGCACTACGCCAAGGTCGCCGAAGCGAAGATCCGCGAAGGCTGGCAGGTCTGGCTGTTCGGTTCGAAGAACGATCATCCGGTAGGTGAAAGCATTCGCGAGCGGTTGATTCCGGGCCTGCGCGAAGAGTCCGTGAATCTCAGTGGCGGCACGTCTCTGGCCGAAGCCATCGATCTGTTGTCCTGTGCGGACGCGGTGGTCTCCAATGACTCCGGCCTGATGCATGTGGCCGCAGCGCTCAATCGCCCGCTGGTGGCGGTGTATGGCTCAACATCACCAGGCTTTACACCGCCGCTGGCCGACCATGTCGAAATCGTCCAGCTGGGTATCGAGTGCAGTCCGTGTTTCGAGCGCACCTGTCGTTTCGGCCACTACAACTGCCTGCGTCTGCTGGAGCCGGATTCGGTCATCCAGGCCTTGAGCCAGTTGGGCGGCACGCCGGTAGAGGTTGCCTGACTTGCGGGTACTGCTGATCAAGACCTCGTCGCTGGGTGACGTCATTCATACCCTTCCCGCACTGACGGACGCGATGCGCGCCGTGCCGGGCATCCAGTTCGACTGGGTAGTGGAAGAGGGCTTTGCCGAGATCCCGACCTGGCATCCAACCGTGGCTAGAGTGATTCCGGTAGCCATTCGCCGCTGGCGCAAGAATCTCTGGCAGACCTTCAAGAATGGCGAGTGGCGCCAGTTCAAACAACGTTTGCGCGACACTCGTTACGATCTGGTGATCGACGCGCAAGGGCTGCTGAAAAGCGCCTGGCTGACCCGCTACGTCAAAGCGCCCATCGTGGGTCTGGACAAGCACTCGGCACGCGAGCCATTGGCCGCACGCTTTTACGATCTGGCATACCCTGTCCCCCTTGGTCAGCACGCGGTCGAGCGTCTGCGCCAGTTGTTCGCTCAGGCACTGGGTTATCAAGTCCCGGCCGGGCTTGGCGATTACGGTCTGGATCGCAGTCGCCTGCTAGACGCCAGCAGTGAAGCGGCGCCGTTCGTGCTTTTCCTGCACGGTACGACCTGGGTCACCAAGCACTGGCCCGAGCTTTACTGGCGCCAGCTGGCCGAGCGCATGATCGGCCAAGGGCTGGAAGTGCATCTGCCGTGGGGCAATCCGGCGGAGAAGGCGCGAGCTGAGAGAATCGCCGCAGGCCTTGATAAAGCGGTCGTACTGCCCAAATTGAATCTCAAAGGCGTCGCTAAAGTGCTCGCAAGCGCGCAAGGTTGCGTGGCGGTGGATACCGGGCTGGGGCACTTGGCTGCTGCGCTGGACGTCCCGACCCTGTCACTGTTCGGCCCGACCAATCCGGGCCTGACCGGCGCCTATGGCAAGTCGCAGGTTCACTTGGCGGGCGATTACCCTGCCTGTGCGCCGTGCCTGCAAAAGAAATGCACCTATCAACCGACGCCCGAAGACAAGCGTCGGTTCGATATCGAACGCGAGTGGCCACTGTGCTTCACTCGCCTGAATCCCGAGCGAGTAGCGAGCCAGTTGGGCTCGCTGTTGCTGGCAAAGGAACATCCGTGATGCAACTGGCCTTCGTGCTTTATAAATACTTTCCCTTCGGCGGCTTGCAGCGTGACTTCATGCGCATTGCCCTGGAGTGTCAGCAGCGTGGGCATTCGATCCGCGTCTACACCCTGATCTGGGAAGGTGACGTACCGGCGGGATTCGAAGTGCTGGTGGCGCCGGTCAAGGCGATCTTCAATCATCGCCGCAACGAAAAGCTCACCGACTGGATGAACGCCGACCTGGCCAAACGCCCGGTGGATCGCCTGATCGGCTTCAACAAGATGCCGGGCCTGGACGTGTATTACGCCGCCGACGGCTGCTATGAAGACAAAGCGCAGAACTTGCGCCACGGCCTTTACAAATACTGGGGCCGCTATCGTCACTTCGCCGACTACGAGCGCGCGGTGTTCGCCAAAGACGCCAGGACCGAAGTGCTGATGATTTCCGAAGTCCAGCAGCCGCTGTTCATCAAGCACTACGACACGCCGCTGGAACGTTTCCATTTGCTGCCCCCGGGGATATCCCAGGACCGTAGGGCGCCGGATAACGCTGCCGAGATCCGTGCCGAGTTTCGTCGTGAATTCAAACTGGGCGATGACGACCTTTTGCTGGTGCAGATCGGTTCCGGGTTCAAGACCAAGGGCGTGGACCGCAGTCTCAAGGCGCTGGCCGCACTGCCGTCGGAGCTTAGAAAACGCACTCGACTGTTTGTCATCGGCCAGGACGACCCCAAGGTCTTCCAGCTGCAAAGCACCGCGCTTGGCCTGAGCGACAACGTTACTTTCATGAAAGGGCGCAGCGACATTCCGCGTTTCCTGTTGGGGGCCGATCTATTGATTCATCCGGCCTACAACGAAAATACCGGTACTGTGCTGCTCGAAGCGCTGGTCGCGGGTTTGCCAGTGCTGGTCAGCGCGGTATGCGGCTACGCCCATTACATTGCCGAGGCCGACAGCGGTCTGGTGCTCGACGAGCCGTTCGAGCAGAGCCAGCTCAATCAGTATCTGGCGCGCATGCTCAAGGACGATGCCGCGCGCGGTTCCTGGGCTCGCAACGGGCTGGCGTTCGCCGACACGGCTGATCTTTACAGCATGCCGCAGCACGCTGCGGATGTGATTCTGGCGGAGCACCACGGATGAAACTGATCCTTGCTGAACCCTTCAAGACCCTCTGGGCCGGACGCGATGCGTTTGAGGCTGTCGAGGCGCTGGACGGGCAGGTCTATCGCGAATTGGAAAACCGTCGCACCTTGCGCACCGAGGTCGACGGACGTGGTTACTTCGTCAAGATCCACCGTGGCATCGGTTGGGGCGAAGTCGCCAAGAACCTGCTGACGGCCAAGCTGCCGGTGCTGGGCGCCGGGCAGGAGTGGGACGCGATCAATCGCCTTCACGAAGTCGGCGTGCCGACCATGACCGCCGTGGCCTATGGCGAGCGAGGCAGCAACCCTGCGGCGCAGCACTCGTTCATCATCACTGAAGAGCTGGCGCCGACGGAAAGCCTGGAAGACGTCAGTCTCAACTGGGTCAAAGAGCCGCCCGAGCCGCGCATGAAGCGCGCCTACATCGCTGAAGTCGCACGACTGGTCGGGATGATGCATCGCGCTGGCGTCAATCACCGCGACTGCTACATCTGCCACTTCCTGCTGCACACCGACAAACCGGTCACGCCCGACGACTTCAGGCTTTCGGTCATCGACCTGCATCGCGCCCAGACCCGCCCGGCGATTACCATGCGCTGGCGCAACAAGGACCTGGCCGCGCTGTATTTCTCGGCGATGGATATCGGGCTGACGCGCCGCGACAAATTGCGTTTCCTCAAAGGTTATTTTCAGCAGCCGTTGCGCCAGATTCTGGCTGAAGAGTCCGCGCTGCTCAGCTGGCTGGAAGGCAAGGCCGAGAAGCTGTATCAGCGCAAACTGCGTTACGGGGATGCGCTCTGATGGCGGGTTGGAACCTTGAGCCTGAATACGCCGCCCTGGCCGACGACTTTGGCTCGCTGGATGCCGTGTTCGCCCTCAAGGGCGAGCGTCTGACCCGCGATCCTTTGTCCGAGGTGATTCGCGTCGAGCGCGGTGGCGTGAACTATTACGTCAAACGCTACGTCGCGGCTGGCAAAGGCCTGCGGCGCTATCTAGGGCGCCCTCGGGTCAAGTCCGAGTGGCAGAACCTCAAGCGTTTCGCCAAGTGGGGCATCCCGACCGCCGAAGTGGTCGCGTGGGGGCTGGAGCGCAATGGCGCTGCCTATGATCGCGGCGCCCTGATTACGCGAGAATTGCCGCGCACCGAGGATCTGTCGGAACTCGCGCGGACCAACGACTCGCGCCTGGGCGACCGTTCGTGGGTCGACAGGATCAGCCAGCAGGTCGCGCGCTATACCCGCACGATGCATGACCACCACTTCACCCATAACGATCTGAAGTGGCGCAACTTGCTGGTGGACGATCAATCGACCGTGTTCCTGATCGACTGCCCCAACGGTGCTTTCTGGGTCAGCTTCATGCTGCGCTATCGCATCACCAAGGACCTGGCGTGTCTGGACAAGGTGGCCAAATATCACCTGTCGGCCACCCAGCGCCTGCGTTTTTATCTGCAATACCGTGGGCGCGAGCGCCTGAATGATTCAGACAGGAAGCGCATTCGTCATATCGTCAGCTTTTTCGAGGGGCGCGAATGAGTGTTTTCATTGCCGATGCCGACCGCGCCTTGCTCGAGCGCCATGGCCTGGCGGATTTCGATGCGCTGTGGGACGTCGAGCTCGATGCCGTCGATGAGCCCAACACCGGACGTGGCGGCTGGAGCAGCGTGTTCCGCCTGGAGCTGGAGGGCTCGGGTTATTACCTCAAGCGCCAGAGCAACTACCTGACGCGCACCTTGCATCACCCGCTGGGCGAGCCTTCGTTCTCCCGCGAGTTTCGCAACATCAGCCTGTATCAGAAGCTCGGCATTCCGGCGCTGCATGCGGTGTTTTATGGCGAAAAGAAAGTCGAAGGGGAGCGTCGTGCGATCCTGATGACCCGTGCGCTCGATGGCTGGACCGATCTGGACACGCTGCTGAGCGAATGGAGCGAGCTGTCCGCGACTCAACGTCTGGCGATCCTCCAGGCCTGTGGACAACTGGCGCGCACGCTGCACAAGGCAGGACAGGTACACGGTTGCTTCTACCCCAAACACATTTTTCTCAAGGCGAAGGGCGCTGGGTATCTGGCGCAACTGATCGACCTTGAGAAAACCCGCAAATCTATTTTCGGGCGGCGTGATCGGGTCAAGGATCTGGAACCGCTGCTACGACGGGCGCCGGTATGGAACGAGGCAGAAATCCGCGAAATGCTCTCGGCCTACCTGCAAGCGCCTGGCGACAGTGGGCTGGTGGATGGCTGGTGGCAACGGCTGGCGAAGCGCGGTAGTCATAAGCGCAGCAATCGGTAGGATTGATTCGATCACCGTCGAGCGCGATATCTGATCACTCACCGTTGTCGCGGCAAACACAATTTACCGTTGGGAGGGAGCTTGCTCGCGAGGGCGTTGGTGGAGCTAAGACAGCTTCATTGCTTATGCCTCTGCATTCGCGAGCAAATTTCCTCCCACGGGTTATTTATTGGCTGTTGGACCAGGGATTCCTTACAGACGATTTGTCGCCTGTCAGCCCGCCGGTCTGGCGCAAGTCTGATAGAAGAGGGCGCCGATGCGTTTGTCTGAACTGAAAAACGCCGGTCGTACGCCAGCGCTGCCCATGAGTATTGCGCTGGCTGATGCGGCGGGGCCGGCCGAGTTGCAGTTGCTCAGTTTGCTGCGGGTTCTGCCGGGGCAGCGTTATGTTGGCGCCGGGATCTGGCGCGGGCGTCCGGTACTTGCCAAATTGTTGGTGGGGCAAAAAGCGCCACGGCATTTTCAGCGTGAGCGCGCGGGTGTGCAATTGCTGGCCGAACAAGGCCTCACCACACCGCTGCTGTTGGCCGACGGGCTGCAGGAAGGCGAGGGCGGTTGGTTGCTGTTCGAGTTTCTCGACAACGCCGAAAGCCTGGGCGATGCCTGGAAGGCAGTCGAGAGCCTGTCACCGCTGGCAGACGAGCAAACGGCTGTGCTGAGCGAAGCCCTCGCGGCCGTGGGCCAGATGCACGCCAAAGGCTTGTGGCAGGAAGATCTGCACCTGGACAACCTGCTGCGCCAGGACGGTAAGCTATACCTCATCGATGGCGCCGGGATTCGTGTCGAGCAAGCTGGCAAGCCTTTGTCTCGCCAGAAAGTGCTGGAAAACCTCGGGGTGTTTTTTGCCCAGTTACCCAAATCGCTGGAACCCTTCACCGAAGAGCTGCTGGTTTATTACCTGTTGAGCAACGGCGAGCACGGTTTGCCGGTCGAGGCGCTGCAAAAGCAGATCGACAAGGTCAGCAACTGGCGCCTGAAGGACTACCTGATCAAGGTCGGGCGTGATTGCAGCCTGTTCAGCGTAACGGATGGGCCGTTCGGTCTGCGGGCGATTCGGCGTGAAGAGGAGGCCGCAATGCTGCCTGTGCTGGCGAAGGCCGACACGCTGATCGACAGCGGTCATCTGTACAAGACCGGCGGCGCAGCGAGCGTTGCCAAGGCTGAAGTCGCAGGACGTGAGCTGGTCATCAAGCGCTATAACATCAAGAATTTCGCCCATTGGCTCAAGCGTTTCTGGCGGCCGAGTCGCGCCTGGCATTCATGGCGCGAAGGCAACCGGTTGATGTTCCTCGGCATTGCCACGCCCAAGCCACTGGCCGTAATGGAGCAGCGTTTTTTCTGGCTGCGCCGCAAAGCGTACCTGGTCACTGAATACCTGCCGGGACCTGACATCATCGAGCGTTTTGCGCCGTACGTAGCGTCCGGGGATGCACCTCAAAGCGAGTTGCAGGCGCTGGACACTCTGTTCGCCCAATTGCTGCGCGAGCGCATCAGCCATGGTGATCTCAAGGGGCACAACGTGTTCTGGCAGCAGGATCGCTGGGCGTTGATCGATCTTGATGCCATGTGTCAGCACACCTCGCCGGGCGCATTCGCGGCTGCTTTCGCCAAGGACCGGGCGCGCTTCATGCGTAACTGGCCAGCGGACAGCGCGCTGCACCAATTGCTGGAGCAGCGCTTGCCCAAAGCGCCTTAGGACAACCGGCAAGAAGGGCAGCCTGCCATGGCTGCCCCTCCAGCTCGTGGCGGTTACGCGACGCGGGTCAGATTGATCTCCTCCAACGCCTGAATCAGCGCGTCAATGTCTTCATAGCGTTGCATGTGCACGCCTGCCCAGGTCGGGCGGTCCACGTAGACCTTGCCAGCGGCATTGATCCGGACCGGGGTGCGGTGCAGTTCAAGCGTCCTTGAACGATGAATGATGACGTGCTGGTTACCAGGCTCCATCTCGGTCACGAACATTCCAGCCTTCGAGAGACGTTGCTCAAGTGGCAGCGGCATCGGTGGCCTGAGCGCGACAGGGGCCTGCACGATTTCCATCTCGATCCGGAAATCCCCTTTGAGGAATTCGGTTTTGCTACTCAAGGGAAGTCGCACATGCTCGCCTGTATCCAGAGCGATGCCCCGAGAGGTCCCCGGCAGTACGTCATTCAGTCGGATGCCAATTGCGCCTTCAAGCTCTGCCAGCCCTGGAATATTGTTGGCATAGGTATTGGAATGACTGTTTCCGACCAATGCGACCCATTTGTGCTGGCCGATCACCTCCTGATGTCGGCGAATCGTGCGTGACGCGAAGAAATTCATCATCTGCTGACGAGTCGTAGAGCGAGTGTGGGGGATACCTTTGAGGTGATAGCTGGTCGCGCAGTCGATCGCGCGAATTTCAATGCCATGTCGCTGCGCCTGTATCACCAGCTTTTCGAACGTGAATATTTTGGCCGGATCCGTTTGGTGGCCCCTGTCGAGCTGCTTGAGGTCGTGCAGCAGACGTTTGCTCATCAGACCTGTCTCGAAGAAACGATCCAGATCGGCCTGATGCAGATCAACCAGCAAATGTTCCATATAGAGGGTTTTCACGTTCTGCTCTGCGAGCAGTGGCAGGTTTTCCATGATGAATTTCTTGCTGCCGATGGAGTTGTGGAACTCGCCTATGACCATCCCGTCTGTTTGCCGATACAGTCGCTCGATGAACTCGGACACCTCGGTTTGAGGTCCGATATCGGGCATGACCGGGCGTGGGGGACGCTCGGCAGAAATGACTTGCCGTGCATCCCTATGCAGCTTCCTGCGCAACGCGAAGAACTCGTCGCGCACGGAGTTAACCTCCGGGTCGCTGAAGAAATAGCCTTCGTCCAGCCCCCGGCGCCTGAAGTTGGCAAGGTCGTGCAAGACCTCGCGAGAGCCAGATGGCATCTCATACGCTGCATCTGCCAGCGATTGTTGAATCGCGGTCGGCGGGGTGTCGGCGATCCATTCTTCGGGTGTCACGCGCTGCCAGCCAGACGTTTCGTCCCAGCGAAAACCATTCTCACCCGCATGCGAGGCATCGGCAGTGACTGCCCGGTGGCGGTTCATTTCCCTGAACAGTGCGTTGTCCAGTTCGGTGGGCATCGCAGCGGCCGCAGGCCTGGCCATGCCCGGGTTGGCCAGCTCGATTGTGAAATCGCATGGGGCGGCATTGTTGGTCGTGCCCGCGCGGCCAGCTCCAGGGCTGATATGTGTTGCCTGGCCCGCTGGCACATCATCGATATGTACGCTGATCGCTGCCTGTAGTTCAGCGATACCGGCAACCTCGTCATGGGTGGTCGCGAGTTTTTCGTCGAGCAGGGCGACCCAGCGGCGCGACGGATCCGCTGCGAGGTCGGCACTGATGATCTTGTGTCCGGCGAAGTTACTCATCTTCTGTGCTGCAGTGTTGTCGGCGGCGGCGACGGCCACCGGGTGAACGTTGACCGGGTAGCTGGTTGACGTGCTCAGGGGGCGAATTTCGATTCCGTGCCGATGGGCTTCCTTGATGACGTGGTAGTAATCGTATCTGTCGCTCTGGTTGTTCAGCGCACCCTCGTTGAGCGATTTCAAATGTTCCTTTATTTCCCGTGATCCTGCGCGAACGTTGCGGCCTTTCGCGCGATATTTCGCCAGTTTCTGAACGTGCTTGTCAGTGAACAGGTGCGACAGGTAAATCACCTCCACGCGCTGTTCGGCCAGCGCCGACATGTGGGTGATGAGCATGCGTTTACTGGCAACCGACTTGAGCCCCTCACTCAGCACCAGCCCGTTGCTGTGGTTGAAGGCATTTTCCAGAAAGCTGTCCACCGTAGTCGCTGCATCTATTGCAGGAAGAGATGGACGCGGCGGTATCGGCGGCTCGGCAAAAAAGGTTGCAGCGTCGCGGTAGAGCTTTGTTCTGAGCGTCGTGTAGGTTTGACGCATCGGCGTATACAGGACTTCGAAGACTGCCTCCATGCCCATGCCTATAGGGTCCACGTTCTGGTTGGACAGAATGGCCTCCATGTGAGGCTGGACGTTCTCCGGCAACTCGTATTCGTGCAGGCCTGCATGCGCTGCTTCTCCTCCGGCTGCTTCATCTTCCAGAGGAAGGAATCGGCTCGGGCGATCTTGACCACCACCACGCAGCCTGGACCGCTCAATGAGTTGCCATTGGCCATGCTCGTCAAGCCTGACAGGCTGGCGCCCGAAGAAAGCGAACGGGTTTTGCGGATCCACGATGTGCCAGCAGTGAAGGCTTGGGTCGTAGTTCACTTGATAGACCAGCCGGTTCATTTCGATGTAGTACTTGCCTGGGCCGAGACTGACGCCGTTGGCGTGACCTGCGGTCATGCGTGGCAGGCCCAGCAGAGAAATATCCACGGCACGATCAGCGGCCGGTGGCGTGCTGGTTGGCGGCGACGTCTCTCCCAGCGGTTGCCAGGTTCCGTTCCGGTCCCGGGCGGCATAGTGCCCGGTGGCGCGCACATCGTTGTCGATGACTTCTGTGCCTCGGTACACCCGCGCCTGGCCATTTAAGTTGGGCTTGCCTATCAGGAACGGCTCATCGTGAAGCTTGATCGGGTACAGCTCGTTCTGGCTCGGCAGGTCCGAAGGTTTTCTGAGCGCAGCGGGCAGGGCGCCTTTTTTAGTGTCTCTGGCAAGCTTGCGAGTCATGCCGGCGAATCCTTTCAGGCCGACCGCGAAATCACCCGCTGCACCGGCGCTGTTCAGTACCGAGGCAAGAATGTACGCGCTGGCATCCTCTGGAGAGTCACCGGTGAGTGCCTGAAGTGCCTTGAAGTTGAAATGCAGCGACAGCGCCACGCCGACGGCAAAGCTCGCGGGCGGGAAGGGCAGGGTCAATGCCACTGCGATGATTTCGACGCTGTTCCAGATCAGGTTGCTCAGCATGTCGTGGCGACCGGTTGTGGTTTCATCCACGTCACGCAACTTGCGCTCGATCGGGCGGTTGAAGCAGGTTTGCGCGAAATCAGCGATCGAGTCCCTCGGAATGAACGGTGCCTTGTGGGCATTACCGTCCTTCATGTCCCTCAAGAAGAACGACAGGACTCGGCGAGCCTTGATCCTGCAGCGATCCTTGTAATAGTCGATCATGCCTGGGCGTCTGAGGGACTCGGTGAACGAGCTGAACAGGCGGAATTCGACCCCGTCGGGAGCTTGAGGGGTGTAGAGCAATGGAGAAAGCCGGTTCTCGGCGGCCAGCAGGACAAAGCACCCCTGAACGGTTTCAACATGAATCAAGTTGGTGTCTGGAATCACTAACTGATCGAGCAATTCCACGCGACTGGCAATGAAGGGTTTGTCGATGTGGATCTGCAAGGGGTAGATCGGGAATCGCCTGCGTAGATCGGTATCCTCCTGGTGGACATTGCTGACAGCCTTCTCCAGCCACTGGTATTGCAGCCCGTCGATATGCCCCTTCAACAGGCTGCGTAGAGCGGCTGCCTGCATCTGCAGGCGTTTGATCGCCGTACTGGTCTGGCGACGATATTGGTAGCCGGTGGAGTCGGGATTGAGCAGGGTGCTCCTGATCAAGCTGATGTAGCCATCGGCGAGCCACTTGCCGCGTACGGAGCCTGCGACTGACTCCGGCGTCAGGCTGCTCAGGTCAACGCCTTCCGGTCCTCTGAATGTCGCCACGGTGTCGGCGGTCGGTGTGATGAAACCAAGGCTGTCGTCATAACCGTTGCGGATCATCTGGGTGTAAGTGAGGGTTTCGCGCTCGGAGGTGATGATGATTTGATCGGGATTTACAGTTCCCGTCGGCACCTTCAGCAACTGACAGATCTTCTCGCTGGCGCGCCGGTGTACATAGCTCTCGAACTCCTCGACCCTGGTGTGCGTCTGATTCTCGTAGTGTTTGATGCCCTCTATTGCAGCGTCTTCAAGCGCCACGAGCGTCTGGCGTTGTAATTCGCTCCCCTGCAGATACCAGTCTGGGGTATGAGTCTCGTGGTTGGAGACGATGACCTTTATCAATTCGGCAACGAACGTGCGCAGGCTCGTGTCGAAACTGTCCATTGAAACGAACTGGAGAAAACCGGGCTCGGGGTGCGGCTTTTTATTCAGTGCCCCGAGGGTCTGGTCGAGCCGGGAACGATTGGGGGCCCTGAGCTGTTGCACGAGGTAGTCGGTCATTTCGGGAATGGCCGTCCATCCCACCAGCTCATGCAGCAACTGAGTTTCGTTGTGGAAAGCCTGGAATTGTCGGTCGCGAGGTGCGTGCGACGTGAACATGATCAGCCGTTGCAATTGCCCCTGTGGGCTCTCCTTTCTGAACACCAGAATGCGACCCAGGACGTCGTTGCCGTGAATGTTCAAGTGTTGGACGCTCAAGACGCCATCACTGCGGGCGGGGGCGTTTCCAGCAATGGTTTCGATAACGTCGAAATCCTCAGGGGATATATGCCCCTGCATCTTTGCCGCACACGCCTGCTCGGATATCTGTAAGCGCAGCAGGTCGCGCATCAGAGTCTGGTTGGCGTCCTTTGCGTAGGCCTCTTTCTGGTAATCGCCAAATGTCGTTCGCAGCTGCAAATCATCGATCATCGCGGCGAGATATTGCTGGGTGAGGAGAGGGTAGGCGCCAGCTGCCGGTATAGAGTCAACGTCAATGGTGGTGTCATTCAGAAATGCCGACCCCGCCTGTTGGTCTCCCGGGTGCAAACCATAAAGTGCCAGTTGCGTCAGGGAGCGCGTGAGGATGTAGGTTTCACCGGTCTCAGGCAATCTGCGTCGGGTGCTGATCGTGATGCTTTCGGGGTCGATATCGTAGCCCAAGTCGTTGGCAACCCTGATTTTCACGCTGACCTGCGCATACTGATCGGCAGAGGTTGCGCCGTTCAATGCACTCGACAGCGCGTCCCGGGCCTGGTCATATCGCTTGAGGCGGTTGGTGTAGGTTTCCAGATCACCAGGCGATGCGATTTTTATCCAGTGCGGTAAATTCGTGGCGATCTTGCGCTCAATGAGGGCTTGCTCGCGTCGCTCCAGCATGGCCGACGGCGTGAGCAGACCCGCCATGCCGATTGCCCCTTCGATTTGCTGTACCTGCTGCTCCGTATCGCTCTTCGAACCATCGCCGCAGAGGTAACAAACATCCTCACGCTGCTTGTCGGCCTGTCTCCTCAGCGCGTGGCGATAGGGGTTTCCACTGACTTCCTCAAGATGGACGTGGTTTGCAGCGAAGGCATCGATGAACAGTTCCGGATCGTCAGCGACCGCGAAAAGTGCATCCTGATGGCGTTGGTCGGCATTGATGAGCAGTGCCCGGCGCAGCGTTTTGTCGTTGAGCCATTGCGCCACCGTTGCGGCCATGGCATGCGGGGTAGGGAATTCACTCAGACCGCTGCCGGGCAGTGCCAATAAGGTGCGACCGGTTTCGTCGGTCATGACCAGCGCACCCTTGATCTCGACCCATGCCTGATCGTGAAGCATCACGTGCAGCGAGGAGGTGCTGACTCGGTGACCTGGGGTCTGGGCCTCAGCCGAGCGGCGGGTCGCCAGGCATCCTGCGGCGTCAGGCTGCAGGTCGTTCTCATGGGATTTGAGCAGCGCTTCGGCGTGCAGGGATTCTTGCAAACGGGTCGCGAACAGCTTGAAGCGAGGTTCGCCTGAAGCGGCGGGATCGAGCCAAAATGCGTCGATTCGATGCAGCAGGCCCGATAGCGCCTGCTCGATCCGCGGCGCACTCTGCGCGCTTAGTGCGTCAATCAGATCCTGAGGCGCGACAGGGAGTTGCATCAGCTCATTGGAAAGCGTGGTGTTCGAGTCGATCAGACGTTGTAGGGCGGCTTTAGCATCAGCCTGTGTGGTGCCTGGTATTGCGGATACAGGTGTGAGTGTGTGCATGAAGTCGTGATTCCTGATTGGCCCTGTTTAACAAGGGCGGCTATGGCACGGGAGGGCCCGTGCGTTCCAAGGGTCAATCAATCACGACGCAGCCAGGACAAGGGGGTAGATATGTATTGCCGAAGCTTGGGCGAAAAAGGTGACAATGGTTCTTGGTAGCAGGCTTCGCTCACCTTACGGGCCAAGGTGTCGGGCAGAGCCGTTTTATTCGGCCAGCGCCATATCGCCCGTCATTACGCTATAATCCCGCCCTTTAGCTGCCGGCCGCACTTGCGCCAGGCACACCTTATTTATCAGGCGCACGACGCCTGCCTGCAGACTTAAGAGGCTAGACCCTAGTGGCATTGACGATCCTTGGCCTGTCCGGCGCCCTTAGCCATGATCCTTCCGCGGCCCTGTACATCGACGGCAAGCTGGTTGCAGCCGCCGAAGAAGAGCGCTTCGTTCGCGACAAGCATGCAAAGAACCGCATGCCGTACGAGTCCGCGAAGTTCTGCCTTGAGCAGGCCGGTATCAAACCGTCCGACGTTGATGTGGTGGCCATTCCGTTTGCCCCGATCAGCCTGTTCGGCGAAGCGCGCTGGCATTACGCCAAGCGCTACTGGTACGCACCGGACCGCGCCCTCGACGCCATCCTGATGGGCAACCGTCGCTACAAACGCTATCGCAACAAGATCGTCTGGTGTCTGGAACAACTGGGTTTCGATCCGAAGAAGATCAAGATCGAACCGGTCGAGCACCACCTGGCACACGCTTCCAGCGCCTACCACTGCTCCGGTTTCAAAGAGAAAACCGCGATCCTCGGGATCGACGGCAAGGGTGAGTACGCCACCACGTTCTTCGGTTATGGCGAAAACGGCAAGATCCACAAGATCAAGGAGTTCTTCGATCCGGATTCCCTTGGCGGCCTGTACGGCGCGATCACCGAGTTCCTCGGCTTCGAAATGCTCGATGGCGAGTTCAAGGTCATGGGCATGGCGCCGTACGGCGACGCCAGCAAGTACGACTTCTCGCGTCTGGCCAGCTTTGAAAACGGCGAGCTGGTGATCAATACCGAGTACGCCAACGTCATCGGTCTGCGTCGCTATAAAGAGAAAGGCAAGGGCTTCTACTTCTCGCCGAAGCTGATCGAGTGGCTGGGTCCCAAGCGCGAAGGCGACATCGCCGACGAGCCGTACATCCACTACGCCGCCAGCATGCAGGCGCTGTTCGAGAAGCTGGCGCTGCAGATGATGGATCACTATCTGGGTGACATCCTCAAGGAAACCGGCAAGATCGCCTTCGCAGGCGGCTGCGCGCTGAACGTCAAACTGAACCAGAAAATAATCGCCCGTCCGGAAGTCAAAGAGCTGTTCGTGCAGCCGGCCTCCGGTGACGCCGGTACTGCAGTCGGCGCGGCCGCCTACGTTTCCCACGCCCGTGGCGTGCCGGTCGAGAAGATGGAGCACGTCTACCTCGGCCCGTCGTACAGCAACGAAGACGTGATCGCGGCCTGTGCCCGTCACCCGAGCCAGCCAACCTGGCGCAAGCTCGAAAACATGCCGGAGCAGATCGCGAAGATCATGGTCGACGGCAACCCGGTGGCCTGGTTCCAGGGACGCATGGAATTCGGCCCGCGCGCCCTGGGTGGTCGTTCGATCATCGGCTGCCCGAGCGTGGCTGGCGTAGCCGACCGCATCAACCACCAGATCAAGTTCCGCGAGCGCTGGAGGCCTTTCTGCCCGTCGATGCTCGACACCGTCGCGCCGCAGATGATCAAGATTGATCACCCGGCACCCTTCATGACCTTCACCTTCGAAGTCGCCGAAGAGTGGAAGACCCGCGTGCCGGAAGTCGTCCATGAAGACGGCACTTCCCGTGCCCAAGTGCTCAAGCGCGAATACAACCCGCGCTACTACGACATGATGAAGGCGCTGGAAAACCTGACTGGCAACGGCGTTTCGCTGAACACATCCCTTAACCGTCGTGGCGAACCGATGATCTGTTCGCCGACCGATGCGTTGAACATGTTCTTCGGTTCGGATCTGCAGTACCTGATCATGGAAGACATTCTGGTGGTCAAAGACGGCGCGGATACCTATGACACGCTCGGCTGAGCGGCATGTGTTGCAGTTCTGCCACGGCTATGACGGGCCGTTTCTCGACTGCGCTCGTCAGTACGCCAGCCTCTTCGCAGGCAAGGGATATCGGGTTACCACGGTATTCCTGACCGGCGCGGCCGACCCGGACGTGGCCAACGGCTGCGCTTTGGACGAAGTGCTGTTCATGGAGTACAGCTCGAAGGCCATTCGTGGCCTGAAGCTGGGCGCCATCCGCGATCTGCGCAAGATCGCCGCATCCCGCAATTTCGTGTTCTGCATCGCCCACCGTTTCAAGCCGATCTACATCGCATTGCTGGCAACCCGCTTGCCGGTCATTGGTGTACATCACGCCTTCGGCGACTATGAGCGCCGCAGCCGCAAACTGTTCGCCCACCTGTTCCGCATGCGCCTGAGTTTGCTCGGCGTGTCGGACGCGGTGCGCGACGACATGCGCAAATGCCTGCCGAAGTGGCCGACCGGGCGCATTCAGACGCTCTACAACCGCATCGACGTCGAGTCGCTCGCCGCCACGCAGGTGCCGCGCGAACAGGCACGCGAAGCATTGGGTCTGGCGCAGGACAGCTGGATCGTCGGCAACGTCGGGCGTCTGCACCCAGACAAGGATCAGGCCACCCTGTTGCGTGGGTTCGCCGAGGCATTGCCCAAACTTCCGGCCAACAGTCAATTGGTGATCCTGGGCAAAGGCCGGCTGGAGCAGCATCTCAAAGAGCTGGCGATGGAGCTGGGCATTGGCCAACAGGTCTTGCTGTTGGGGCAGGTCCCGCAGGCCAGCCGTTATTACAAGGCCTTCGATGCTTTTGCCTTGAGCTCCGATCACGAACCCTTCGGCATGGTGTTGCTGGAGGCCATGGTCGCCGGCGTGCCGTTGATTGCAACCTCAGCGGGTGGCGCGAAGGAAGTGGTCGAAGGTGTGGGTATTCTCTTCCCGCTGGGCGACGCTGAACACCTGGCTCAAGGGCTGGTTCATCTGTCGCGGCTTGATGACGAACAGCGTCAGTCCTGCGCCGACATGATGCTGGTGCGCCTGCGTGAGCGCTTCTCCGACGAGGCGGTGCGCAACGTGTTCTGGCGTCTGCCGCAAGTCACTGACCTGACTGCGGAGTCCTGATGCTCAATCGTTTGCAAGCCTGGCGTGAACGTGGCTGGACGCAGATCGATGCGTCTGCCTATCAGCAAGCCTGGCAGCGTTTTGGCGGCAGCGTCGCGACGCATCCTCTGGTCATCGACCGTCTCGCGGGCCTTGCTGGAATCCCTGTGCGGTATCTGGGATGGCAACACAATGCCGAGCTGAAAGCCGCGATCCCGACGTGGGGGCGCTCGCTCGCTTTGTCGAAGGACGTGCTCAAACGTCACGGCAAGAAAGGCCTTTTCGACCTGGGCAACGCCGAGTTGATCCTGCCGGCTGCTGCTGACGCTCAAGTTCCATTGCGTCATGGCGGGCGGTACCTCTCGGAACTCAATCAGGGCCGAATCGCCACCCTCAAACCGCAGGCCGAGTCGCTGGCCATGGCGCGTCCACCGGAAGACCTGTCGAAGAAATTCCGCTACAACCAGCGGCGTGAACTACGTCTGCTCGAAGAAGCCGGGGGCGTCGTTCGCCCGATCACCGACTTCAGCAGTGCCGAAATTGCTCGCATGTATTGCGATCTGTTCCAGCGTCGCTGGGGCTTTGCTGCCACTGGCGCCGAGCGCATGGCCGATGTCGTCGAGCTGCTGCGCGAGCTGTTGATTGGTTCGGTGATCTTTCTCAACGAAGCGCCGATTGCCATTCAGTTGGTGTATCGCGTCGAGGCGCCGGAGTGGATCAGCATCGAATACATCAACGGCGGTGTTGACCCCGAAACCAGGGACTTCAGCCCCGGCAGCGTGTTGAGCTTCCTCAATACACAAAGCGCCTGGGAAGAAGCGCGGGTGTTGGGCAAGCCGTTGCGTTTCTCTTTCGGTCGCGCCGATCGTGAATACAAGGATCGTTGGTGCAACCCCGTTCCGGTGTTTCAGGTTTGAGCCGCAAACAGGAATTACTCAAACGCCACCGCCGCAACAAGCGCGTGGCGTTGCTCGTGGCGTTGATCATTCTCGTGCTGCTGGGTGTGCTGGTTGCCTGGTGGCTGCCATGGGTGCTGGCTGTGTTGGGCTGGGTCGCTCACGAAGCCTGGTTTTCGGATCATCTGTTTTATTCGCCAGGCGACGATTACCAATACCAACTCCCTGCGCAGAACGAAGTGCACGGCGTGACACTGCGAGGCGATCTGCTGCACCTCGATCAGCCCTTGGCTCTAGATGGCTCAGAGACGCTGGTGCTGGCGATCACGATCAAGAGCTCGTGGCTGGGCCGTTTTTTCGATCCTTCCATCGAACTGGATGGCGAGGGTCTCAGCGACAGCCAGGCGTTCGAACGTGGGGTCAAAGGCCTGCGATACCTTAATCTCACCGGACTGGGAACGGCGTTGAGTTCCGGTACTTTGCGCATTCGCGGTCGTGCCTGCACGGTCCATGGGCAGCCGCGTCTGTGGGCGTTCCGCCACGCCGATGCCCGCCGCCAGCGAGTGATGGTGATTGCTCCGCACGCCGACGACGCCGAGCTCGCGGCCTTCGGTCTGTACAGCCAGGCCGACGAAAGCTGGATCGTCACCCTGACCGCAGGCGAGATCGAAGCCGAACACTATCAGCGGATGGGCATGAATCGCGCCGACGCTGCGCGTACCAAAGGTCGACTGCGCGCCTGGGACAGCATTACGGTGCCGCGTTGGGCCGGTGTTCCAGAGACCCATTGTATTCAGTTGGGCTATTTCTGCCTGCAGCTGCCCGCGATGCAGGCCGCGCCCGCCCAGCCGATTGCCTCCCGGGAGGCCGACCTGAGCGATACACGGCTGTTCCGTCAATTCAACACGATGGGCCTGCCGGGGGACGTCGACGGTGCGCCGACCTGGAACAACCTGATCGCCGATTTGCGAGCATTGTTGTTGCACGCCCGACCACAGGTGCTGGTAATGCCCCACGGCACTATTGATCCACACCCGGATCATATTTGCTCGCAGGCTGCGGTTTTCGAAGCATTGCAGGGGTTGGAATGGCAACCGGAAGTCGTGCTCGGCTACGCCAATCATTTGCATGACAATGATCGCTGGCCAATGGGAAATGCCTACAGTGGCGTGGCCTTGCCGCCGGTATTCGACGCTTCGCAGGCCTTGGTGCCCTACAGCGTCGAACTCAATACAGAACAACAGCGAGACAAGGCCATGGCCTTGGGTATGATGCATGACCTGCAGCCGCCAGCTCCGCTGAAGCGTCGAGTGCGGCGATGGCTGCAGAAGGTGCTGGCGGGTCGTCGCTGGCCCGCCGAAGGTGAAAACGAATTTTTCAGAAAGGCCGTGCGTCGTCACGAACTGTTCTGGCGCAGGGAGCTCTGATCGCCCCCAACCCCGTGGTTGGGAGGCCGGGCTGTGATCTGGTTTTATTAAGGAAGCCCATGAAGGTTCTATTTCTGGTCCAGAAAGAGCAGCGCGCGATTCTGGATCGTCTATACGAAGGCGTTGCTGAACAGTGCGACTGCGATCTGCGCTGGTTGAGCTCTGACGAGCAACGCAACCTGCGTCGGTACTTCCGTCAGCACGTCGACGTCACGCAATACGACCGTATTGTGTTCTTCCTTCGCTTCAAGCAAGAAATTCGTCAGGCCAGTTTCATCCGCACCGTTCCCAATCTGGTCATCCTCGAGCACGACGCCTACCAGAACTACATCCCTTGCAAATACACCGGCAAGTTCAGTGCGCATTACCGCAAGCTGCCGTGGGTACGTGTGCTCAGCTCGGGGTATGTGGTCAGCGAACGCCTGCGACAAGAGGGCTTCGATGCAGTGTTCGTGCCCAAGGGTTATGACCAGACGTTGCTGAGCGATCAGGGTCGCGAGCGGGATATCGAACTGGCTTTCGTCGGCAGCACCAACAGTGTCGCCTACAGTGGTCGCAAGGCTCTGCTCGACGAACTGGGTCAGGTCGAAAAACTGGTAGTGACCCGCACCAAGTCAGGGGAAGAGTATTGCGACACCCTGAACCGCATTCGTTTCTTCGTCAGTGCCGATGTCGGTATGGGCGAATACATGATCAAGAATTTTGAGGCGATGGCATGCGGATGCGTGCTGTTTGCCTATGATCAAGGGGATGCGGAAAACCGCGCGCTTGGCCTGCAGGACATGCACAACGTGGTGTTCTACAGCGACATCCCCCAGTTGCAGGGCAAACTTGCGATACTGCGCCGCGATCCCGACCTTGCAGCGCTTATTGCGATCAATGGGCGCGATCTGGCAGTGTCGCAGTTCGGCTTTGGCGCGATAGGGGCGAGGATCGTGCGCGAGCTTGAACCCGCTCTGCGCAAGCAGGCGTCCAAGAGCTGGATCGAGAAAGTGCGGGCGGCGCTAGGGGTTTGATTTTTTGAACGAATCACGCACCGAATATAATGATATTTATTTGAAGTCGGACGACCTCCGCATGCCATTTTTCTTACTTTCGGCTTGTCATGAGATCCATTGTCAGTCTCCGGTAATGTGGGATCTGAAGGCGCGTCCTGACACCAAGGATCGAGTGCAGATATGAAATGGCCATTGGTCTCGGTTCTGGTGCCCTGCTTCAATCATGAGCTTTACATCGAGGAGTGCCTGCTGAGCATTCTTCAGCAGGACTACGACAATTTTGAACTGATCGTTGTCAACGATGGCTCGACCGACGCCAGTGCTTCGAAAATCGAGGCGCTGCGGCAGGTTTATGATTTTCAGTTCTACCAGCAGGAAAACAAAGGCGTCAGTGCCGCGCTCAATAATGCCTTGAGCCATGCTCGCGGCGAGTTCGTGATTACTCATGACTCCGACGATGTGATGCTGGCTGGCCGTATCCAGCGCCAGGTCAGCTATATGCTGGATCACCCTGAAGTCGGGCTGTTGGGGGCGAAGGTCATTTACATAGACTCCAACGGCAAGCCGCTCAAACACAAGATTTCGAGCGACACCCGGGTGCAGCGCTGGAGCTTCGATGAACTGCTTGCCGATGCCTATGCCGTTGGTGCTCCTGTCGCGTTATACAGACGCGAGGCGATCGACAAAGTCGGCGGCTACGATCCGTCGATCAAGGTGCAGGATTTCCAGATGACCCTCAGAATCGCTGAGGTGGGTTACAAGGTGGATATTCTGCCTGACCGGGTCACGCTGTACCGTCGTCATGAAACCAACATTTCAAAGACGGCCTACAAGAGCCAGTTGACCTATGACCTGAAAGTCATCGAGGTCTACCGGGATAATCCCGCATACGAAGCGGGCCGTCTGGCAATCATCAACAAGGCTCTGAAGGAGTCTGTTGTGATGGACAAGAAGTTTGCGCGCGGTCTGTTTGCCAGCGTTCCTGTTCATCGCTGGAACCGCCTGACATGGAAGCGATTCAGGCACTTTGTCTTCAAATACAGCAAGCCCAAGGGTGCACAGTGAGTCAGCCTTTACAGGATCAGCAATTGTTCAGCAGGATTTATTCACAGGGTAGTGAGCAGTTGCGCTCCGTTGTCGACCATCTCGGCGTTGCCGGCGTGGTGCTGGCGTTCGGTTTGTTCTGGAGCGTGGCCGGGGTCATGCTCACCCCGACGATGAAGTTTTACAGCTGGCTGCTCACAGCCTTCGTTTATCTGCCCTGCCTCTATCTTGTGGTTCGCTACTTCAGCGAGTTCCGCCATACGGTATTGAACCGGCGAGAACTGTGGCTGTTCCTGGTGCTGTTCGGCTGGTCGCTGATATCGCTGTCTTGGAGCCATGACGCAGAGCGTTACCTGACGATCATCAAGCGCGAGCTGTTCTTCCTGCTGTTGCTGCTTGGCTGGATTGTCTGGGGCCGAACCTTCAATCGCCCGCTGCAGAGTATGTTCATTCTCTGGGGCGGTCTGGCAGGTCTCTATTCGCTGGCAGCACTGATCGCCTATCCCATGCGCGGCATCGACCGGATGTACGGATTCGGCGGTTTCATGGATAACCCGAACCCCGCTGGATACACCATTGCCGCACTGGTGGTGCTTAGCTGCACCTGGTGGCCGCAGAAGTTGAGCGGTCGTGTGGTCTGGGCGTTGCTCCAGGCTTGCTCTGTGGCGTTTGTCATCATGACCGGCAGCCGTGGTTCGATCGTTTCTCTGATGGCGGTGGCGGCAGTGGTGGTGCTGCTGGGGGGAGGGCGTTTCTACCGCACGTTGGGAGTAGTGGCAATTGTGGCCGCGGTGGCCCTCGCCATTTTCGAGCCTTCGATCCTGCAGCGCGGCGATTCCGAGCGCACGATGTTGATGAAAGGCGCGATCGATCTCATTCATCAACGTCCATGGCTGGGGATCGGTCTGAGCAGCGACTACGAGGTTTCGGCGGGCGGCGTGATCTTCGGGCATTGCCATAACCTGGTGCTCGACACTGCGGTGCAGTATGGCGTGGTCTTTACCGCCCTTTGGATATGGCTGTGGCTGTGGCTGGGCTATCGTGCCTGGCGCCATCGCGCGGAAAGCCTGGGGATGGCCATCCTGATGATCTGGGTATTTGCCACCGTCGCCCAGCAATTCGACGTGTTCACTGTTTTTGGCCGGGCGCGGGCGATGTGGATGGTGGTGTGGATGCCGTTCGTGCTTTCACTGTGCCTTGGAAAGTCCGAGAAAAAACCGAATGTCAGCCAGGCGTAGCGTCTGCTAGGCCAGCGCCAGGTGCTCCGAGAGTATCTGGCGTTTCCATTTGTGCTGGCTGTGCTCGATATAACTGTCGAAAAACAGATCGCCGCCTTTCTGTAGCAACCACGCATGGTCATTCTTGTAGCGGCGCATGTGCTGGAAATTGCGCAGGCAGAGGCTTTTGCGCAGCGGGCGACGAAGGGTCTTCATATCCGCGATGTCGATCAGGCCCAGCTCGTTTTCAGGCGTCATCACCACGTTGCCAAGGTGCAGCGAGCGAAAGTAGATGCCCTGGTTGTGCAACTCGGCCACGAAACGTCCGAACTGCCTGATCAGTGCAGGGTCATCGAAGTGCGCTGGCTCGGCGATCAACTGGCGAAGGGTCTGACCGGGCAGGGGCTGGTAATGCACGACGTCACGGGCGATATCACCTACGCGATACGTCTCCAGCACCTCAGGGCAGGGGATACCGCGCTTTTGCAGGGTCAGCGCATTGCTGGCGAAGCGCTTGGCATAAGGGAAGAACGCGGCCGACGAGATCAATCGCTTGCGCCGAAACAACTTCATGAAGTTACCATCGGCCAGGCGTAGGACCTTGTCTCCAAAGAAGTCGGCTTCTATGACTTCGGCATCTCTGCGTAAGGCTTGGTAGTCAGCGTAGGCGAGTGCGCGCATGCGGGCTCCTTCGAAAATGGCGGCCATGATACCTCAGCGGGTCACCTGAGGCCCAATGCTGCAGCCGTGTGTTAGTATTTCGGCTCTTTTTATCGTATCGATGACCATGAGCACGCCAGAGAAACGCGAAACCTCCAGCCTGAAGATCTATCTCCGACTGCTGAATTACGTGAAACCTTACGTGGGCATTTTCCTGCTCAGCATCGTCGGATTCGTGATCTTCGCCTCAACCCAGCCAATGCTGGCGGGCATCCTCAAATATTTCGTCGACGGGCTGACCAATCCCGAAGCGGCGTTGTTTCCCAACGTTCCTTATCTCCGGGATCTGCAACTGTTGCAGGCCGTGCCGTTGCTGATCGTGCTGATCGCTGCATGGCAGGGGCTGGGGTCTTACCTGGGCAACTACTTTCTGGCCAAGGTCTCCCTGGGCCTGGTGCATGACCTGCGTGTCGAGCTGTTCAACAAGCTGCTGGTCCTGCCCAATCGTTATTTCGATACCCACAACTCCGGGCATCTGATTTCGCGCATCACCTTCAACGTGACCATGGTCACCGGCGCGGCGACCGATGCGATCAAGGTGGTCATACGCGAAGGCTTGACCATCGTTTTTCTGTTCCTCTATCTGGTCTGGATGAACTGGAAGCTGACCATCGTCATGCTTGCCATTCTGCCGTTGATCGCCGTCATGGTCGGTAGCTCCAGCAAGAAGTTTCGCAAGCAGAGCAAGAAAATTCAGGTGGCGATGGGTGATGTGACTCATGTCGCGTCGGAAACCATCCAGGGTTACCGCGTCGTTCGCAGCTTCGGCGGCGAGAAGTACGAAGAAGATCGCTTCGCCAAGGCCAGCACCAGCAACACCGACAAACAGCTGCGCATGACCAAGACCGGCGCCATTTACACGCCGATGCTGCAACTGGTGATCTATACCGCCATGGCCGTGCTGATGTTCCTTGTGCTGTGGCTGCGCGGCGATGCAACGGCAGGCGATCTGGTGGCCTATATCACCGCCGCAGGTTTGCTGCCCAAGCCGATTCGTCAGCTGTCAGAAGTCAGCTCGACGATCCAGAAGGGCGTCGCCGGTGCCGAGAGCATCTTCGAACAGCTGGATGTGGAGCCTGAAGTCGACACCGGCACCATCGAGCTGGATCGAGTCCAGGGCAATCTGGAAGTCCGCAACCTGAGCTTTACCTATCCGGAAACCGAGCGCCAGGTCCTTCACGACATCAGTTTCTCGGCAGCGCCGGGGCAGATGATCGCGCTGGTGGGACGGTCCGGCAGCGGCAAGTCGACGCTGGCCAACCTGATTCCGCGTTTCTATCACCACACGGCCGGGCAGATCCTGCTCGACGGCGTCGAGATCGAAGACTATCGCCTGCGCAACCTGCGCAGGCATGTGGCCCAGGTGAACCAGAACGTGACGCTGTTCAACGACAGCGTCGCCAACAACATCGCTTACGGCGATCTGGCGGGCGCGCCGCGTGCCGATATCGAGGTGGCGGCAGCCGATGCCTACGCCAAGGAGTTCATCGAGCAGTTGCCAGAAGGCTTCGACACTCAGGTCGGCGAAAACGGCGTGCTGTTGTCCGGCGGTCAACGCCAGCGTCTGGCGATTGCCCGGGCGTTGCTCAAGAACGCTCCGTTGCTGATTCTCGACGAGGCAACGTCGGCGCTGGACACCGAATCCGAGCGGCACATTCAGGCGGCGCTGGATCAGGTCATGAAAGGCCGCACGACGCTGGTGATCGCGCACCGTCTGTCGACCATCGAGCGTGCTGACCTGATCCTGGTCATGGACCAGGGGCGTATCGTCGAGCGCGGTACCCATTCCGAGCTTCTCGCGCAGAATGGCTACTACGCGCGTCTGCATGCGATGGGGCTGGACGAGCCGGCGCCGGTCGGTGCTCTTTAACGCTCAGGTCCCAGCGCCTGACGCTGCCGTGGTGGGAGCCGGCTTGCCGGCGAATGGAGTGTGTCGGTCGACAGTGTTGTCGCTGGCACACCGCTTTGGCCAGCAAGACGGCTACCACAGGGTTTGATACTTCTGCCGTTACATCGACTTTTCCCCAAGGTCTCAAGCCTTCGCAAACCCTGTGCTAAGATTCCGCCCCTGTTCATTCTTAGTTACGGGTTGTTCGATGAAGTTGTCCATGCCGCGTTTCGATCAGGCACCAGTTCTGGTGGTGGGCGATGTCATGCTCGACCGCTATTGGCATGGCGGTACCTCCAGGATTTCGCCTGAGGCCCCGGTGCCGGTAGTCAAAGTCGATCAGATCGAAGATCGTCCTGGCGGTGCGGCCAACGTGGCCCTGAACATCGCCGCGCTGGGCGCCAAGGCATCGCTGGTCGGCGTTACCGGCGAAGACGAAGCTGCCGAAAGCCTGGGTAACAGCCTCAAGGCCGCAGGCGTCACTGCGCGCTTCCAGCGCATTGCGCATCAACCCACCATCGTCAAATTGCGTGTCATGAGCCGCCATCAACAGCTGCTGCGCATCGACTTTGAAGAACCGTTCGCCACCGACGCCATTGCCTTGAGCGAAGAGGTCGATTCGCTGCTGGACGGCGTGAAGGTGCTGGTGCTGTCCGACTATGGCAAGGGCGCGTTGAAGAACCATCAGATTCTGATCAAGGCCGCTCGTGATCGTGGTATTCCCGTGCTGGCGGACCCCAAAGGCAAGGACTTCGCTATCTATCGCGGCGCCAGCATCATCACGCCGAATCTCAGCGAATTCGAAGCCATCGTCGGCCATTGTGTCGACGAGGCCGAACTGGTCGCCAAAGGCGCGCAACTGATGGCTGAGCTTGAACTGGGCGCGTTGCTGGTGACCCGTGGCGAGCACGGCATGACCTTGTTGCGCCCTGATCAACACGCCCTGCACCTGCCGGCGCGCGCACGAGAAGTGTTCGATGTGACTGGCGCGGGTGACACCGTGATCTCCACGCTGGCGGCTGCCATCGCTGCGGGCGAAGAGCTGCCACACGCGGTGGCGCTGGCTAACCTGGCGGCGGGCATCGTGGTCGGCAAACTGGGTACTGCTGCGATCAGCGCTCCCGAGCTGCGTCGTGCGATTCAACGCGCAGAAGGCTCCGAGCGCGGCGTACTGACGCTCGACCAGCTTCTGTTGGCTATCGACGACGCGCGCGCGCACAAAGAGAAAATCGTATTCACCAACGGATGCTTCGACATTCTGCATGCCGGCCACGTGACCTACCTTGAGCAGGCGCGGGCGCAGGGGGATCGTCTGATCGTCGCGGTCAACGACGACGCCTCCGTCAGCCGCCTCAAGGGCCCAGGCCGCCCAATCAACAGCGTCGATCGGCGCATGGCGGTTCTGGCGGGTTTGGGCGCAGTGGATTGGGTGATCAGCTTCCCGGAAGGCACGCCGGAAAACCTGCTGACTCACGTCAAGCCGGACGTGCTGGTCAAAGGTGGCGATTACAGCGTCGATCAGGTAGTGGGTGCCCCCATCGTCCAGGCCTATGGCGGAGAAGTGCGGGTGCTGGGCCTGGTGGAAAACAGCTCGACCACCGCAATTGTCGAGAAGATCCGCGGGCAGTGACTGTTTTGTCACCCACCTGATTTGCTGTGACCGCGCGGTAGCAGCACGGCCTGCCGGCGGTGGCGTCCTTCAGATCGCTGCCGCGGGCAAGCCTTGCTGCTACCGCGGCACCGCTTCCGGGGAATCAGGTCTTGTGCAGCGTCTTGCGCGCCATGCGCAGCAATTGCTTGGCACCCACTTTCAATCGGCGCTTGATCCCGGTCTTCTTCGGCTTTGGCGGCGTCATGCCTTGTTGTAGCAGCCAGTCCTTCCAGCGTATTCGCTCATCGCGCACCACCCAGCCATCCTGAGCCGCAAAGCTTTCTGCCAGATATAACCCGCGCGTCCCGGCAGGCGACAGCTTGTCGTTCTTGAGAGTGAACAGCTGCGGCAGCGGTGAGCCGTTCTCCAGTGGCATCAGATAAAGGTCGGGTTTGCTGCGGTTGAGACGGGCGACCAGCTCATCGTTCTCCAGACTTTCATCGACATGAAACAGGCTCAACGGCCGTGCTTCTTTCGGCACCTCCAGGCGCATGTCGTAGATCAGTTGCAGCGACGCGGTCGGGAGATGAACATAAGCGCGCGGCCGTTCGATCAAGGTCATGCTGCCGCAACGCACCGGGCGTGCAGCGCCTGAAAGGGGGCTCAGGCGAAAGGGCATGGCCTCGCGATAGTGCAAGGCTGCGGCATAGGGTGCAGGAAGCCAGGTATCGTTGAAGCGCCCACCCAACCAGCCTTGCGGCGTTTCGATCAGGCATTCCTCCGCCACTTCCTGAATCGCGGTATGCAGCGGCAGGTTCAGTTCATGGGCCGGGACGTAACCGGAAATCAACTTGAGCACTACGTCACCGCGGTCCTGACGACGTTGGCGCACCAGCACCCAATAATCGCGATTCTGCCAGTTGAGGGTCAGTCGCACCGACACGCCAAGGTTGGCCAGCTCAGTGGAAAAGCGCTCGCTGTTCTCCACCTCGATCTTGCGACGACGCAGCAGCGTCTGGGAGAAATTCAGCGGCATCCCGACGCTCTGGTAACTCAGGCTCTCGGGAGTGGCTTCGACGAACAGCGGCAGGGTTTTGAAGTTGCTGGGGTTCTTCCGGATCAGAGTTCGCGGCATATCGGCTCCTTCTTGCGTTGGGGTCGGCCGCCCACATCAGTTGTGATGGCGGATCACTTTGGCGGCAGTCGCCACGTTATGGGCCAGATGTAATGGATTGATGGTGCCGACGATAGCACCGGTGACGCCGGGATGTGCAAACAGCAGCTCGAAGCTCGCCTGCACTGGATCGACACCGGGACCGAGGCAAACGTGCCCGCTGGCCAGCGCTTTTTTGATCAGAATCCCTTTGCCGTGAGCAGCAGCGTAGTCGAGGACCGGTTTTTCGCCCTGTTCGTTGAGGTTGTACGTGACCATTGCGCAGTCACCTTCGCGCAACGCCAGCATCCCGCCCTCGACGGTTTTGCCCGAGAAACCGAAACCGCGAATCTTGCCTTCGTGTTTGAGCTCCGCCAGCGTCTGATAGACATCGCAATCGTTGAGTACGTGCAGGTCGTTGCCGTCGGAATGCACCAGCACCAGATCGATGAAGTCGGTTTCCAGACGCTTGAGGCTGCGCTCTACCGAAAGGCGTGTGTGTGCGGCGCTGAAGTCATGGCTCGACTGTCCTGCTTCGAATTCTTCGCCGACCTTGCTGACGATCACCCAGTCCTGACGCTGGCCACGCAACAGCGGCCCAAGACGTTCTTCGCTGCGACCGTAGGCGGGGGCCGTGTCGATCAGGTTTATGCCCAGATCCCGTGCCTGCTTGAGCAGCATCTGCGCTTCGTTGTCGTCGGGAATGGTGAAGCCGTTGGGGTATTTGACGCCTTGATCGCGGCCCAGCTTGACGCTGCCCAGGCCGATCGGAGAGACGTAGATGCCGAGGTTTCCCAGCGGTCGATGCAAATCGTGCAGGGTGTTCATGGCAGCAAAACGTCCCAGACAGGTCTGGCGAGCGGAGGCTTGGGCAAGTCTTTGCAAGGCGGTTGGGGGATCGGGTGAATGTCATCCCGCGACAGAGAGGCCAGTACGCGATCAGCGAAGTCCGGCGCCAGTGCCAGCTTGGTCGGCCAGCCCACCATCAGGCGGCCCTGTACGTCGAGAAAGGCGTTGTCCGGGCGCACCAGGCCGGTCTGTTGAGGCTCTGCGCGATCCACCCGCAACGTGGCGAACTGCGCCTGACTGAGGTCGACCCAAGGCAACAGATGCGCGAGTTCTTTCTTGGCCGCGGCGATTTGCTCAGCGGGTTCGCGCGCGACGCCTTCGGCTTCGGAAATGTCGCCGCCCAGGTACCAGACCCACTCGCCATTGGCGGCCGGGTGCGTAGTGACGGTGATGCGTGGCTTCGGCCCGCCGCCGAGGCAATGGGCGTACAGCGGCTTGAGCGTCGGGCCCTTTACCATGACCATGTGCAGCGGACGACGCTGCATGGCGGGATGGCTGACGTTCAGCGTCTTGAGCAGGTCAGCCGTGCCACCGCCTGCGCTCAGCACTACACGCTGAGCATGAATGTCGCGACCATCGACTCGCAGACCGACCAGTTCACCTTCATGCAGCAACGGTTCGATATGTTCGCCAGCCAGCAGACTGTCGCCAGCAAGCTCTGCGAGTTTTTCGATAAGGCTCGGGACGTCGATCACCAGTTCGGCGAGACGATAAACCTTGCCCTTGAATCGCGGGTCCTGCAGGGCAGGTGGCAAGTCGGCGCCCTTCACCTGATCGACACGGCCACGCACTGCCTTGCTGGCGAAGAAGCTGGTGAGGTTGCCGGCGATGGTGCCTGGCGACCAGAGATAGTGAGCTTCGGAAAGCAGGCGCACGCCCGCCAGGTTCAGTTCACCTTTGCCGGCCAGGGCCTCGCGCCAGCGACGGGGCATGTCGGCAATGGCTTCCGAGGCGCCGGACAGCGCGCCATGCAGCGCGTATTTGGCGCCGCCGTGAATGATGCCCTGGGATTTGACCGTCTGCCCGCCGCCGAGGCTGGCGCTTTCCACCACGATTGTCGAGAAACCCTGCCGACGCAGGCGCGCGTTGAGCCAGAGACCGGCAACGCCTGCGCCGACAATCAGAACGTCAGTGGAAATGGCAGATGGCATGAGCACCTCAAATGGCGAAACGAATCGCGCCATTATAGGGGAAGCGGCTTTTCAATGACCCCCTTTAATGACCAGCCGTTTTCGAGAACAGCTGAATCACCACCACACCGGCAACGATCAGGCCCATGCCGGCGATGGCGGGCATGTCCAGTTTCTGACCGTAAATGAACAACGCGGCGACGCTCACCATGACGATGCCCATCCCGGCCCAGACCGCATATGCCACGCCCACTGGAATGGTGCGCACCACCAGCGTCAGCATCCAGAACGCCACGGCATATCCGACGATGACCAGCAGCAGCGGCAACGGCGTGCTGAGGCCCTTGACCGCTTTCATGGAGACGGTGCCGATGACTTCGGCGCAGATGGCGATCGCAAGCAGGTAGTAGGCAGACATGATGGAAACTCCTATTCAATGCTCGCCATTCTAGTGATCACGCAGATGGGGTAAAGTCATTACCCATCTCTCTGGTAGATAGGTTGAATGTTCATGCAGTGGAGCCTTGAGCAGATTCGCCTGTTCGTCAGCGTGGCCGAGCAACGTTCGTTCTCTGCCGTAGCGCGGGATTCGAAGCGGGCGCAGTCAGCGGTGAGCAATGCTATTGCCATGCTGGAAACAGACTTGGGGGTCAGCCTGTTCGATCGAAGCAGCGGCCGTCAGCCGCGTTTGACTGAAGCGGGCAGTGCTTTGCTGGAAGAGGCCCGAGAGCTTCTGCGCCAATGCGACCGTCTCGATGGTCGGGCGCTGGCCTTGATGCGGGGTCAGGAAGCGCGCTTGCGTCTGGCCCATGACGAGGCAATGCCCTATCAACCGGTGCTCGATAGTCTGGAAGCGCTGGACGTTCGATTTCCGACTGTCGAGGTGCAATTGGCGAGCGGCGCCCAAGGCGATGTAGCACGCAAATTACTGGAGCGACGGGCTGACCTCGGTCTGCTGTTCCATCACGAACAGATGCCTGAGGCCCTTGAGCGTCGCGTGCTCGGCAGTGTGGAAATGGTCACGGTTTGCGCGGTCGATCACCCACTGGCCAGCGAGGCCTTGATCACTCGTCAGCAACTGGCGCGGCATCGGCAACTGCTCATCGCGCCGCAGCAAAGCGGCTATCCCGGCGGCGAACAATTGAGCCCGCAGGTCTGGCGCGCCGACAGCTTCTACGTGATGGCCGAACTGCTGATGCGTGGCTTGGGCTGGGCCTGGTTGCCGCGCCATGTGGTGCAATACCCGGCTTATCAGAACCAGATGATCGAGCTGAGTAGCGAATGGACGCCGCCTGCGCTGGTGGTGGAAATGGTCTGGCGTCGCGACGAACCGTTGGGGCCGGCCGCACGCTGGCTCGCTGAATGTTTCACCCATCATCTGAAGGCCATTGGCTGATAAACTCCGCGCCCATGAATAGAACCCTCTACACCGTCCTGTTTCACCTTGGTCTGCCGCTCATCGCCCTGCGTTTGTGGCTTCGTGCCCGCAAGGCGCCAGCGTACGCGAAACGAATAAGCGAGCGTTTCGCTCGTGGACTACCGCCGATGCAGCGCGGTGGTATTTGGGTCCACGCGGTTTCTGTGGGCGAAAGCATCGCGGCTGCGCCGATGATTCGCGCCTTGCTGGCGCGTTATCCACAGCTGCCGATCACCATCACCTGCATGACGCCCACCGGGTCCGAGCGCATCCAGTCGATGTTCGCCAACGAGCCGCGCGTTCAACATTGCTATCTGCCTTACGACTTTCCGTGGGCGGCAGGCAAGTTTCTCGATCATATCCAGCCAAAGATCGGCGTGATCATGGAAACGGAGCTGTGGCCCAATCACATCCATCAGTGCGCCAAGCGCGGCATTCCAACGGTGCTGGCGAACGCGCGCCTGTCAGAACGCTCGGCGCGAGGGTATGGACGGTTCGCCAGACTGACGCGCCCGATGCTGGCCGAGATGAGCCTGATCGCCGTACAGACCGAAACCGAAGCCCAGCGTTTTCGGAATTTGGGGGCGCGACCCGAGTGCGTTACGGTGACAGGGTCGATCAAGTTCGACCTGACCATCGACCCGCAATTGCTTGTGCGTGCCGCACAGCAGCGCGAAGCGTGGCAGACCATTGAGCGACCGGTGTGGATTGCTGCCAGCACTCACGCCGGGGAGGATGAAGTTGTATTGTCGGCGCATCGTGAATTACTCGGGAGCCATCCTGACGCTCTGCTGATGCTGGTGCCGCGTCATCCCGAGCGCTTCAAGAGCGTGTTCGAGTTGAGCCAGGAGCAAGGATTCAAGAGCGTTCGCCGCTCAACATCCGAACCCGTGACCAGCGAGACGTCGGTGCTGGTGGGCGACACCATGGGCGAGCTGCTGTTTCTCTATGCCTTGGCCGACATCGCATTCGTCGGCGGCAGCCTGGTGCCTAACGGAGGGCATAACCTGCTGGAGCCTGCGGCGCTGGACAAGCCGGTGCTGAGCGGCCCGCACCTGTTCAACTTCCTCGAAATCGCCGCGATGCTGCGCAGTGCAGGGGCATTGGAGGAGGTGAGCGATGCAGTGGAGTTGGCCTCCGTCGTGCGAGGTTTGATCGAGCAGCCTGAGAAGGCAAAGGCCATGGCTGATGCCGGGCTTGCGGTGATGAAGGCCAATCAGGGCGCGTTGCAGAAGTTGCTGGATGGGATCGGGCAGCTGGTGGGCTGATTTGCGGCGTGTCATCTAATCCCTATAGCAGTCCGGCTTGCCGGCGGTGGCGTCTTCGAAGTCGCTACCGCCGGCAAGCCGGACTGCTGCAAGGTGTTCGAGATCAGTCAGGTGTCAGAAGCAATCGCTGCGTCGGGGCTCACCGCTCCGAAGGCCGCTCGAAATTCTTCGCTGCTTCTTTCGCCAGATCCGGCGGCAGGAAGTCCTTGTCGGGGTTGTAATCGGGCTTGAGGTAACGCGACAGGTCTTGCAGATCACCCGGGCTCAACGTCCCCGCCGCCTGCTTCAGGCGCAGATTGTCGAGGATGTAGTCGTAGCGGGTGTTGTTGTAATCACGCACCGACGCATACAACTGACGCTGCGCATCGAGCACGTCGACGATGTTGCGCGTACCCACCTGATAGCCGATTTCCGTAGCTTCCAGCGCACTCTGGTTGGAGATGATCGACTGCTTGCGCGCCTGGACCTGCTCGACGTCGGTGTTCACAGCCCGGTGCAGGTTTCGTGTGTTTTCTACCACCTGACGACGCAAACCTTCGCGCTGCTGCTCGTTCTGATTGAGCCGGGCATACGCCTCGCGAACCTGCGAACTGGTGAGCCCGCCACTGTAGATCGGGATGTTCACCTGCAGGCCGATGGTGCGTTGTTCGACGCTGCCATGAAAATTCTGCCCGGTGTAGTTCGGGTTGGTGAAACCCAGCGGATCGTTGTCGCCTTTTTCATATTGCGCTACCGCATCGACGGTCGGCGCATGCCCGGCCTTGCGCTGTCGCAGTGTTTCTTCGGCAGCGCTGACCGCGTAGTTGCTGGCGAGCAGGTTCAGATTCTGCTGCGAGGCTGTGTCGACCCAGGATTTCGCGTCGTTAGGCGAAGGCGCCAGCACTGGCAGCGTGTGCACGATGCCTTCGATAGAGTTGTACTCGCGGTTGGTCAGGGTCACCAGGGCCTGAAAGGCGTCGTCGACCTGACGCTTGGCGACAATCCGCGCGGCGCGCGCCGTGTCGTAGCTGGCTTGGGCCTGGAGCACGTCGGTCTTGTCCGAGAGGCCTACGTCGAAGCGTTCGTTGGCCTGATCCAGCTGGCGTTTGAAGGCCGCTTCTTCGGCTTTGGTGGAGGCCAGGTTGTCCTGCGCACGCAGTACCGAGAAATAGTCTTCGGCGCTTTGCAGAATCAGGTTCTGCTCGGTGGCCGAGAGTTGCAGCATGGCCTGCTCGTTGACGTCCTTGGCGGCCTTGAGCTGGAACCAGCGGTCGGCGCGAAAGATCGGCTGACTCAGGGTCGCCCGATATACGGTGCCGCTGCGATTGATCACTGCCGAAGGTTCATCGATCTTGGTACGGGTGTTGTTCACATCGGCACCGCCGGAAATATTCGGCAGCAGGCCTGCGCGGGCCTGGGGCACGATTTCTTTCTGCGCATCGTAGTCGGCGCGTGCGGCGGCCAGATCGGCGTTGTTGTTGACCGCTTCCTGATAGACGCTGACCAGACCGGTCTTGGTCGGCAGTGGCAAGTCCGCTGCCCCGGCCATCGCACTAGAAGCACACGACACGGCAATGGCCAGTGAGAGTTTGCGCAGCATAGACATTCCCTAGTAATAGTTGTCGCCAAAACGAATCCAGACGCCTTTGGCGCCGCGTAGCGAGTGTAGTTCCAGAAGATCGCCGCAACAATCCGGCATATCAGCCATTTAACGAGCGTTTGAATTCCGCACTTGGCGTTTGGCATGCGTCACGTCTAGACTGACGCCGTTCTTGTCGGGGTGCCTTGATATGAGGCTGAGATCGGATAATCCGGATCCCGTTGAACCTGATCAGGTTAGCGCCTGCGTAGGGAACAAGATTTCTCGTCTCCCGGCGAGTCCTCTTGAGTGTCGTCCGGGGTTGTCTTTGTTCAAATTCTGAACAGTCCTCGTCTTTCGATCCTCAGCATCCGTGTCATCTCAGGGTGCATCCGTCCGTTCGAATCAGGCTCACGCTCCGACAATTCAATCCGCCGCTGGATGATGTCTGGAGAGCCCGTGATGAGTACAAAACTAAAAAACGCCAATCTGAGTGAGTCAGCCCAGGTCGATTCGGGGTCGGTTCAGCCGTTCACCCGCTCGCAGAAAATCTACGTTCAGGGCTCGCGTCCGGACATCCGCGTGCCGATGCGCGAAATCAGCCTGGACGTTACTCCGACTGACTTTGGTGGAGAGATCAACGCTCCGGTTTGCGTGTACGACACCTCGGGCCCCTACACCGACCCCAACGTCATCATCGACGTGCGCAAAGGCCTGGGCGATGTGCGTTCGGCGTGGATCGAGTCCCGTGGCGATACCGAACGTCTCGACGGCCTGAGTTCTGACTTCGGCCAGCAACGTCTCGCCGATGCCGAGCTGACCAAACTGCGTTTCGCCCATGTGCGCAATCCGCGTCGGGCCAAGCCCGGTGCCAACGTCAGCCAGATGTACTACGCACGTCAGGGCATCATCACCGCCGAGATGGAATACGTCGCCATCCGCGAGAACATGAAGCTGCAAGAGGCCCGCGCTGCAGGTCTTTTGAAGCAGCAGCACGCCGGCCACAGCTTCGGCGCGAGCATTCCGACAGAAATCACCCCTGAGTTCGTACGCGAAGAAATCGCCCGGGGCCGCGCGATCATTCCGGCCAACATCAACCACGTCGAGCTGGAACCGATGATCATCGGCCGTAACTTCCTAGTGAAGATCAACGGCAACATCGGCAACAGCGCGCTGGGTTCATCCATCGAAGAAGAAGTGGCGAAACTGACCTGGGGTATTCGCTGGGGTTCGGACACTGTGATGGATCTGTCCACCGGCAAACACATTCATGAAACCCGCGAATGGATCATCCGCAACTCGCCGGTGCCGATCGGTACCGTGCCGATCTATCAGGCGCTGGAAAAAGTCGGCGGTGTGGCCGAAGACCTGACCTGGGAGCTGTTCCGCGACACCCTGATCGAACAGGCGGAGCAGGGCGTCGATTACTTCACCATTCACGCTGGCGTGCTGCTGCGCTACGTGCCGCTGACTGCCAAACGCGTGACCGGGATCGTCAGCCGAGGCGGTTCGATCATGGCCAAGTGGTGCCTGGCGCATCACAAGGAAAACTTCCTCTATACCCACTTCGACGAAATCTGCGAAATCATGAAGGCCTACGACGTCAGCTTCTCGCTGGGCGATGGTCTGCGTCCGGGTTCGATTGCCGATGCCAACGATGAAGCGCAATTCGGCGAACTGGAAACCCTCGGCGAGCTGACCAAGATCGCCTGGAAGCACGACGTGCAGTGCATGATCGAAGGCCCCGGCCACGTGCCGATGCAGTTGATCAAAGAGAACATGGACAAGCAGCTGGAGTGCTGCGACGAGGCGCCGTTTTACACCCTCGGCCCGCTGACCACCGACATCGCTCCGGGTTACGACCACATCACTTCGGGCATCGGCGCGGCGATGATCGGCTGGTTCGGTTGCGCGATGCTTTGCTACGTGACACCCAAGGAACACTTGGGCCTGCCGAACAAGGACGACGTAAAGACCGGGATCATTACCTACAAGATCGCCGCACACGCAGCTGACTTGGCGAAAGGGCATCCGGGCGCGCAGATTCGTGACAACGCATTGAGCAAGGCGCGTTTCGAGTTCCGCTGGGAGGACCAGTTCAACCTCGGTCTGGACCCTGACACCGCGCGTTCGTACCACGACGAAACCCTGCCGAAGGACTCAGCCAAGGTCGCGCACTTTTGCTCTATGTGCGGACCGAAATTCTGCTCGATGAAGATTACGCAAGAAGTCCGAGAGTACGCCGCCAACCAAAAGATCGAAGCGGTGGATATCTCGGTGGCCGAGGGTATGCGCGAGCAGGCAGAGCGGTTCAAGCAGGAAGGCAGTCAGCTGTACAAAAAGGTTTGATCCGTATGGCCTTGATGATCGTCCCACGCAGAGCGTGAGTACGATCATCAAGGGCACGGCGTGCAAATAACTAACAAACGTTCCTCTGAGATCACACCTTGTGAACACACCCAGCACCTACTCACCCGACATCCCCGTTCCCGCCGCAAAGCGGGTCTTTGGCGGTCGCGATCTGTTTTCCTTGTGGTTCTCCCTCGGCATCGGCCTGATGGTCTTGCAAACCGGCGCTCTGCTGGCGCCCGGTCTTGGCATGTCCGGTTCGATGCTGGCAATTTTCCTCGGCACGCTGGTGGGCGTTTTGCTGCTCGCTGCTGTCGGTGTGATCGGCAGCGACACCGGCCTGTCATCCATGGCCGCGCTCAAACTCAGTCTGGGCAGCAATGGCGCTGCCGTGCCCGCGATCCTCAACTTGCTGCAACTGGTTGGCTGGGGTTCGTTCGAAATCATCGTCATGCGCGACGCGGCCAGTCTGCTCGGCGCAGGTGCTTTTTCCGAATCCAGCCTGTGGGCCAATCCACTGCTCTGGACGCTGATCTTCGGTGCGCTCGCCACCTTGCTGGCGGTCAGTGGTCCACTCACATTCGTGCGGCAGATCCTACGCAAATGGGGTATCTGGCTGTTGCTCGCCGCCTGCGTCTGGCTCACCTGGAACCTTTTTGCCAAAGCCGACCTGTCGGCCTTGTGGGCGCGGGCCGGAGATGGCTCGCTGCCGTTTGCGGTCGGCTTCGATATTGCCATCGCCATGCCGCTTTCGTGGCTGCCGCTGATTGCCGACTATTCGCGTTTCGGCAAGCGGGCGACCGGCGTGCTCGGTGGCACCGTGCTGGGTTTCTTCATCGGAAATTTCTGGCTGATGACCTTGGGCGTCGCCTATACCCTGGCCTTCGCGCCAAGCGGGGAGGCCAACGCGCTGCTGCTGGCGCTGGCCGGAGCCGGGATGGGCATTCCACTATTGCTTATCCTGCTGGACGAGTCGGAAAACGCCTTCGCCGACATTCACTCGGCGGCGGTTTCAAGCGGGATCCTGTTGAAGGCCAAGGTCGAGCATCTGGCGTTGGCCATCGGCATCATCTGCACCCTGATCGCCTGCTTCGCGCCATTGGCGCAATACCAGAACTTTCTGCTGCTGATCGGCTCGGTGTTCGCGCCGCTGTTCGGCGTGGTGCTGGTGGATCACTTCATCCTGCGTCGTCGTAGCCATGGTGCCGCGACGGTAGGCCTGCGCTGGATGACGTTGCTGGCCTGGCTCGGCGGGATTTCCACCTACCACCTGCTGGCCAATCTGTACCCGAACGTCGGTGCAACACTACCAGCGCTGATCGTGGCTGGCGTGTTGCAGCTGCTGTTGAGTAAGGCGATCAGCTCCGGCCGGGGAACAGTTCCGGCTTGATGATGCCATTGAGCTGAGGGTAGGGAATCTTCAGCTCGATGTGGCCCATGGCGTAGGGTGCAATGGTAGTGACCGGGTATTTCAGAATCACTGCACCGTACGTCAGGGCGACGTTGGAAGTTCGCTTGAATGGCCACATCTTCTGAAACTCAGTGTCCTGGTCCAGCTTGGTGCTGATCTGCCAGGCCTTGTGCGCCATTTCGGCCTTGTCCCAGAACGCCGCTTCCTGTCCTGGCACCAGCATGTCGCTCAGCGTCAGGACGCGTTGCTGTTGACGCGAATAATTGATGAACGCTCGGCCGGGATTGCCGTGGGCGCCGCCGGTGTCCAGATAACTCGACAACTCCACGACCACGATACCGTCATGCTGCTCGCGTACCTTGGCCTGCAAATAGCTGCTGTTGCGCGGCTGGGCACGGCTCAGGAACTGCTCCTGATAGTCTTTGAGCGTTGGCGGCACCGGACCATCGGTATCGCTGCGGGTCAGTTGCAGCAGGGTGCGCTGAGTGATGGCGTCCAGCTTCGGCTCGTCGGGGAAGTGCACCGTATCGATGTTCACCAATGGACAGTCGTCCGCGGTGCAGCCCGGTTTGATCAGCTCCGAAGCGTCGCGCTGAACGGTCAGCGGACTGCGAAAATTGGGCTGGAAAAAGCTCTGGCAGGCGCCCAGTATCAGGGCCAGGCAGGCCATTGAAATGATCTTCAGAAACGACATGTTGATCCTTGGCGTTGGCATAAAGGGCCATCACGGAGAGGTAACGGCAACAGGCTTCGACTGCGTCGGGCGCAATCAGTTCGCCATCGGGCGGATTAGAGTGCCTTTGGCTAGCTGGCGTCTACCCTGAGTGCCGGATTTGCCAATTCATGGGGCTGCATCCGGCGCAATGGCACGTTAGGATGGCGCAAAGGATCAAGTGCTCTGCAGTGAGAAAATTATGACCGATTCGAACAAATCGACACCCACCAAGCACGAGATCATTCGGCGCGATACCTGCTTCAAGGGTTTCTATCAGCTGGACCGTCTGACGCTTCGCCATGAGCTGTTCGACGGCGGCATGGGGCCGGAGATCAACCGCGAGTTGTTCGTGCGCCACGACGCCGTGTGCGTCCTGCCCTACGATGCCAAGCGTGACGAAGTGGTGCTGATCGAGCAGTTTCGTGTGGGCGTGGTCGGTAAGCATCCCAACCCATGGCTGATCGAAATGGTCGCCGGGCTGATCGATAAAGAAGAGCAGCCTGAAGAGGTTGCTCACCGCGAAGGAGAGGAGGAAGCTGAGCTTGTCTTCAGCGCATTGTGGCCGATCACCAAATACTTTCCGTCGCCTGGTGGCAGTAACGAATTCGTTCATTTGTATCTGGGCAAATGCGAGAGCGAGGGGGCTGGTGGGGTTCATGGGCTGGAAGAAGAGGCCGAGGACATCCGTGTGTCGGTCTGGTCGTTCGATGACGCGATGCAAGCCGTAAAAGACGGACGCATCGTCAACGCGGCAACTATCATCGCAATACAGTGGCTGGCGCTGAATCGCGCCGAAATCATGGGGCTGTGGTCGTGAATCTTCTGCGCGAGCGCTACCGTGTCGACCTTGCCGGGCTGCAAGCAGCCTGCGAGGCCAACTACGCGCGCTTGATGCGTCTGTTACCTGACATGCGCAATGAACAACGTTCTCGCCGGGTGGCCGTCACCCAGGGCGATCAAATGCTGGGCGTTCTGGCGGTCGAGGTCGTCCAGAATTGCCCTTACACCTCCACTTTGCTGGTCCGTCAGGAACACAGCCTGCCGTGGTTGCCGGTGCCTGTTCTGGAAGTGCAGGTCTACCACGACGCACGTATGGCCGAAGTCATCGGCGCCGAACACGCGCGGCGTTTCCGAGGCATCTACCCCTATCCCAATGCCGACATGCACCAGCCGGACGAAAAGGCTCAACTCAACCTGTTCCTCGGCGAATGGCTCAGTCATTGCCTGGCGTGCGGGCATGAGTTCGAGGCGGTTCGCTGAAGCGCGCATCGGCGTAATGAGCTTGATGCGTAAGACATCTCTGAAGGCTCTTTCTGAAAATCGGCTGATAGGACCGGTTTCGCTTTCATCGCTCTTTTTCTAAGGCTAGGTTTCCCCGACTAAACCTTCAGGATGAAAGCATGAGCTATCTAGGGATCCATCTCGACACCTGCAGAGCCATCCCCTTTGGGTGGCATAACGTGTCATTGGTTGTCGTCAGTGGAGATGGGCCGAATGTATGTGGTCATGCATTGATCAAGGCAGGCTTCTATTACTTTCATATTGCGGGTCTGGTAGCAAGACCGTACTACATGAGTCAGGAGGGTTACAGACGGTACCTCGCTGAAGCGAACAAAACCGAGCTGTTCAGTCGGCGGGTCTATCTCCCTGACCCGGACGGGGCGCAGAAAAAGCTAGAGGAACTGAGCATCAAACCCTGGCATTGGTTTGGTATTCCAAACAACTGCGTCAGTTATGTCGAAGAGCTTTTTTCTGCAGGTGGCTCGCGTGAATCGATTTTGAGTAATTGCCCGGTCAGGTGGCGGTGAGCGTGTTTAAAGTTCTTTCCTGTACCTCTTTGCTTGGAGCGATCATCTGGTTTGCTCTTGATCTTGCGGTAGCGCACGGCCTGCTTGTCCAAGGGACAATTTACTGGGTTGTGCTTGGCGTGAGTGCTGTGATTGGTGGGTATTTGGCGCGTTTTACCTCGTGGGGCTGGCTTGTCGGAGGGATGGTCGGGCTGTTGGCCGGGCTTTCTATGCCGCTGACGCTCGCGTTCGTGTTCCCGGAAACTGGATACGAAAAAGCTCTTCCATGGCTGCTGCTGAGTGCTGGTGCCGGCTGTTTACTGGGGGGTTACCATCTTGATAAATATTTCAAGTCGCGACTCCGGTGCTGAGATGAATGCGTTGAAAGCCTGTACTGAGACCTGAAGCGCATTTCCATGTTTGCCCAACGATCACTCAGACACCATAATCCGGCCATATCTGCTCAAGGAGATGGCCATTGCCGAGCGCATCCTTAAACTCGTCCTCCGTTCTGTTGGTGCAACTGTCCGACAGTCATCTGTTCGCCGAGGCGGACGGCAAGCTGCTGGGCATGACGACGCGCGACAGCCTGAATGCGGTGGTCGATCTGGTGCTGGCGGAGCAGCCGGATATCGATCTGATTCTGGCGACGGGGGATTTGTCGCAGGACGGATCGGTGGAGTCCTATCAGGCGTTTCGCGAATCGAGTGAGCGACTCGACGCGCCCAAGCGCTGGTTGCCGGGCAATCACGACGAACTGCGCGAAATGGCGATTGCCGCCCAGCAGAGCGACTATCTGGAGCCCGTGGTAGACGTTGGCAACTGGCGCATCACGATGCTGGATTCTGCGGTTCCGGGCTCAGTTCCCGGCTATCTTGAAGACAAACAACTGCAACTGCTCGCCCAAGCCTTGAGCGAAGCGCCGCAACGCCATCATTTGATCTGTCTGCACCATCACCCGGTACCTATCGGCGCGGCATGGATGGAGCCGATCGGGCTGCGCAACCCTGAAGCGCTGTTCTCCGTGCTGGAGCGTTTTCCCCAAGCCAAAGCGTTGCTGTGGGGGCATGTGCATCAGGACTTCGATCAGACCCGCGATGGCTTGCGATTGATGGCATCGCCCTCGACCTGTATCCAGTTCGCGCCCAACAGCGAAGACTTCGCTCTGGATGCCCTGGCGCCGGGTTATCGCTGGTTGCGCCTGCATGACGATGGCCAGCTTGAAACCGGGGTTTCGCGGGTGGCCGCAGATCTGTTCGAGGTCGACCTCAGCGGCGCCGGTTATTGAAGGAAATCTCCTGATTTCGCGGTAAATCATCAGCAAACGAGTCTTCGCGCAGTTGTCCCTGTAAACTGCGTGGCTTTGCCGCTGTGGGAGTCGACTTCCGCAGGGACGTACCGAATCGCCGCTCCTGGAGGCAACCACGTGAACCCGGATCACTCGACCCTTCTTTATATACATGGCCTGAACAGCTCGGCGATGTCGAAGAAAGCCACTCAGCTGACTGATTTGATGAACAGTCTTGGGTTGAGTGAGCAATTACGAGTACCGGAACTGCATCATCACCCGCGTCAGGCGCTGCTGCAGCTTGAAGCTGCCATCGAAGCGCTGGGCGGGCGGCCATTACTGGTCGGCAGCTCACTCGGCGGCTACTATGCGACACACTTGGCTGAGCGTCATGGTCTCAAGGCCGTGCTGATCAACCCGGCGGTCAATCCGCACCAGCTGTTCGACGGTTATCTGGGCACCCAACAGAACCTGTACACCGGTGAAAGCTGGGAACTGACTCACGATCATGTGGCTGCGCTGGCTGAACTCGAAGTGCCCGCGCCGCAGGATCCGCAGCGTATCCAGGTGTGGCTGCAAACAGGGGACGAGACGCTGGATTACCGGCGCGCCCAGACATTCTATCGGGCTTGCGCGTTGCGCATCGAAGCCGGTGGCGATCACAGTTTTCAGGGCTTTACCTCCCGACTGCCAGCCTTGCTGAGCTATGCCGGCTTTGCGCCGGAATTGCTGCAGGCAATCGACCTGTCGGGGCTTTGAGCCTGCGCGCGGTCGAAGCTTTTGCTGAAACAAACATGTAGAACAGTGTCACTCCGAAATTTCATGAACGACTTGATGACGAGACCCCATGGCCAATCCCAGCGCTAGCTCTTATAACGCAGACGCCATCGAAGTCCTCTCGGGCCTCGACCCGGTCCGCAAGCGGCCGGGCATGTACACCGACACCACGCGGCCGAACCACCTCGCCCAGGAAGTCATCGACAACAGCGTCGACGAAGCCCTGGCCGGTCACGCCAGGTCGGTGCAGGTAATCCTTCACGCCGACAACTCCCTTGAAGTGGCCGACGACGGCCGCGGCATGCCGGTGGACATTCACCCGGAAGAGGGCGTCTCGGGTGTCGAGCTGATCCTTACCAAGCTGCACGCGGGCGGCAAGTTCTCGAACAAGAACTACCAGTTCTCCGGTGGTCTGCACGGTGTGGGGATTTCCGTGGTCAACGCGCTCTCGACCCAGGTCAGAGTACGGGTCAAGCGCGATGGCAACGAATATGAAATGACCTTCGCCGACGGTTTCAAGGTGACCGAACTGGCCGTCGTTGGCACCGTGGGCAAACGCAATACTGGCACCAGCGTGTACTTCGCGCCGGACCCAAAGTACTTCGACAGCCCCAAGTTTTCTGTCAGCCGCCTCAAGCATGTGCTGAAGGCCAAGGCTGTTCTGTGCCCGGGCCTGCTGGTCAGCTTCGAAGACAAGAGCACCGGCGAAAAGGTCGAGTGGCATTACGAAGACGGCCTGCGCTCGTATCTGCAAGACTCCGTCACTGACTTCCTTCGCCTGCCGGACGAGCCGTTCTGCGGTGCCTTTGCGGGCAACAAAGAGGCGGTCGACTGGGCGCTGTTGTGGCTGCCGGAAGGTGGTGACAGCGTTCAGGAAAGTTACGTCAACCTGATTCCGACAGCCCAGGGCGGCACCCACGTCAACGGCCTGCGCCAAGGTCTGCTCGATGCGATGCGCGAGTTCTGCGAATTCCGCAACCTGCTGCCGCGCGGCGTGAAGCTGGCACCAGAGGATGTCTGGGAGCGCATTGCGTTCGTCCTGTCGATGAAAATGCAGGAGCCGCAGTTCTCCGGCCAGACCAAGGAGCGGCTGTCGTCCCGTGAAGCGGCGGCATTCGTGTCCGGGGTGGTCAAGGACGCCTTCAGCCTATGGCTCAATGCGCACCCTGAAATGGGCATGCAACTGGCCGAACTGGCGATCAACAACGCGGGCCGTCGGCTCAAGGCCAGCAAGAAAGTCGAGCGTAAACGCATCACGCAAGGGCCTGCGCTGCCGGGCAAACTGGCGGACTGCGCCGGTCAGGACCCGATGCGCGCCGAGCTGTTTCTGGTCGAAGGTGACTCTGCCGGTGGCTCCGCCAAACAAGCCCGTGACAAGGAATTCCAGGCCATCCTGCCGTTGCGCGGGAAAATCCTGAACACCTGGGAAGTCGACGGCGGCGAAGTGCTTGCCAGCCAGGAAGTACACAACATCGCGGTCGCCATCGGTGTCGATCCCGGCGCAGCCGACATGACCCAACTGCGCTACGGCAAGATCTGCATCCTCGCCGACGCCGACTCCGACGGCCTGCACATCGCCACCTTGCTATGCGCCTTGTTCGTCCAGCATTTCCGCCCGCTGGTCGACGCCGGTCACGTTTACGTCGCGATGCCGCCGCTGTACCGGATCGATCTGGGGAAGGAAATCTACTACGCTCTGGACGAAGCCGAGCGTGATGGGATTCTTGATCGTCTGGTCGCCGAGAAAAAGCGCGGCAAGCCACAGGTCACACGATTCAAGGGTCTGGGCGAGATGAACCCACCGCAGTTGCGCGAAACCACGATGGACCCGAACACCCGTCGTCTTGTCCAACTGACACTGGACGATTTCGAAGCGACCTCTGAAATGATGGACATGCTGCTGGCCAAGAAGCGCGCGGGCGACCGCAAGACCTGGCTGGAATCCAAGGGCAACCTGGCCGAGGTGCTGGTTTGAGGCGAGGTTGGCTGGCAGCCCTGTTGCTGACCGCCACTCCACTATTCGCCGCGCCGCTGCCGGAGCTCAAGCTGCTGTCCGAACACCCGGTCGACGACATGATCGGCGGCAACCTCTCGGGCCTGGCGTCCTGCAACGGTGTGTTGTGGACGGTCTCCGACCGCGACGACACGCTGTTATACAGCCTGGATACCACGGCCACGGTCTGGAAAGCCCGGGCGCAGGTGCTGGAAATTCCGCCGATTCCCGACAGTGGGTTGTCGGCGACCTTGCGTGGCATGGCCAAGGCTTCGGCGCTGATTCGTGGCGGTGATCTGGATTTCGAGGGCGTGAGCTGCGACGCGGCCGGCAATCGTTATCTGGTCAGCGAAGCCTACGCCACGGTGCTGAAGGTGCCGGTCGATGGCGCGCCGGTCTGGCTCGATCTGCCAAAGAAGCTGGTACCAGAGGCTCAGTCGGCGGGCATGCTTCAGCACTTCAATGCGATCTTCGAAGGCATCGCCGTGAGCCCTGCGGGCGATAAATTATGGCTGGCTGCCGAGCGCGAGAAACGCGGCCTGTTAACGGCGCACCTGGGCAAGGATGGCTGGGCCTGCGATGCCAGTTGCATCCTGCGAGTGGAGTCCGGGACTGACGTGTTGCCGCCGCAGCTGGGTGGCAAGTCCGTCGCAAAAGACTTTTCCGACATCTCGCTGTACAAGGGCAAGCTATTCACCCTTGAGCGCGCGGCGTACCGGATCTGCCGACGCACACTGGAAACCGGTCAACTGGAAGCCTGCTGGTCGTTTGCAAAGGAAGCTCTGCAACCCAATCGGCTCTACGACCAGAAATACGGCCTGACCGAAGCGCTGATCGTCGACGAGACGGGCGCCTGGGTCGGGACTGACAACAACTTCGGTGTTCGCGCCGATGGCGAAAAACGCCCCATCGTTTGGCGCTTCGCGGCGCCTGAAGGTGGCTGGAGCGCCAAGCCTTGACTCAGGCACCTCCCGGCAAGCGCGCCGGGCGCCTGATGTTGATCATTGCCTGGGCCGCGGCGCTGTTTCTGGCGACGCGGTTTTTTGGTGACTGGGAGCAGCGTCAGGAAAACCCGAATACCACTGTCACCTCCGAACACGGTGACGGTTTTGTCGAGGCGCAACTGGTGAGCAATCGTCAGGGGCATTTCGTCATGACAGGGCAAATCAATGCTCGCCCGGTACAGTTCATGCTCGACACGGGCGCGACCAATGTCGCGATTCCCGACGGGGTGGCAGAAAAACTGCGTCTTGAGCGCGGTGCCAGGGTTCAGGTGAGCACGGCCAATGGCCGCACCGAGGCTTTCAGGACCACGCTGGAGCGGCTGCAAATCGGCGATATCGTCCTGAACAACGTGCGCGCCCTGGTGGTGCCCGGTCTGGACGGCGATCAGGTGCTGCTGGGTATGAGCGCCATCAAACAACTCGAATTCACCCAGCGCGGCGGCACATTGCTGCTGCGTCAGACGACAAAATGATGAGGCCCGCATGAGCGACTCCCTTGACCTCAGCCTGGACGGTGTAGAACGCCGGTCACTGGCTGACTTCACCGAACAGGCCTATCTCAACTACTCCATGTACGTGATCATGGACCGTGCCTTGCCGCATATCGGCGACGGCCTGAAGCCTGTACAGCGGCGCATAATCTACGCCATGAGCGAGTTGGGCCTGGACGCCGACGCCAAGCACAAGAAGTCGGCACGTACCGTCGGTGACGTGCTCGGCAAGTTCCACCCCCACGGCGACTCGGCCTGCTACGAAGCCATGGTGCTCATGGCGCAGTCGTTCAGCTACCGCTACACACTGGTGGACGGCCAGGGCAACTGGGGTGCGCCGGACGATCCCAAGTCCTTCGCGGCCATGCGTTACACCGAAGCGCGGTTGTCGCGTTATTCCGAAGTGCTGCTCACCGAGCTGGGCCAGGGCACTGCGGATTGGGTACCGAACTTCGATGGCACCCTGGATGAGCCTGCGGTTTTGCCGGCTCGTTTGCCGAATATCCTGCTCAACGGCACGACCGGTATCGCCGTAGGCATGGCCACCGACGTTCCGCCGCACAACCTGCGGGAGGTCGCGTCGGCTTGCGTGCGCCTGCTGGACGAGCCGAAATCCACCATCGAGCAGCTCTGCGAGCATATTCAGGGGCCGGATTATCCGACCGAAGCAGAAATCATCACCCCGCGCGCCGATCTGCTGAAAATCTACGAAACCGGCCGTGGTTCGGTGCGCATGCGCGCCGTGTATCGCGTTGAAGATGGCGATATCGTGGTCACCGCGCTGCCGCATCAAGTTTCCGGGGCCAAGGTGCTGGAGCAGATCGCCGGGCAGATGCAGGCCAAGAAGCTGCCGATGGTTGCCGACCTGCGCGACGAATCGGACCACGAGCACCCTTGCCGCATCGTGATCATCCCGCGCTCCAACCGCGTCGATCCCGAAGAGCTGATGCAGCACCTGTTCGCCACCACCGAGCTGGAATCCAGCTACCGGGTGAACATCAACATCATCGGCCTGGATGGCAAGCCGCAGCTGAAGAACCTCAAGGCGCTGCTGTCCGAATGGCTGCAGTTCCGCATCACCACAGTGCGCCGGCGCCTGCAGTTCCGTCTGGACAAGGTCGAGCGTCGTCTGCACCTGTTGGACGGTTTGCTCACGGCGTACCTGAACCTGGATGAAGTGATCCACATCATCCGCACCGCCGAGCACCCGAAAGCCGAGCTGATCGCGCGTTTCGAACTCTCCGAGATTCAAGCCGACTACATCCTCGATACTCGCCTGCGTCAGTTGGCGCGTCTGGAAGAGATGAAGCTGCGCGGCGAGCAGGCTGAACTGCTCAAAGAACAGGCCAAGCTGCTGGCCCTGCTGGGCAGCGAGACCAAGTTGCGCAAGCTGGTCCGTTCCGAGCTGATCGCCGACGCCGAAACCTACGGCGATGACCGCCGTTCGCCCATCGTCGAACGTGCTGAAGCCAAGGCATTGTCAGAAAACGAACTGATGCCGACTGAGCCGGTGACCGTCGTGTTGTCGGAAAAAGGCTGGGTGCGTTGTGCCAAAGGCCACGATATCGACGCAACCGGGCTTTCCTACAAAGCCGGCGATGGCTTCAAGGCGGCTGCGGCGGGTCGTTCCAACCAGTTCGCAGTGTTTATAGACTCCACCGGGCGCAGTTACTCGCTGGCAGCGCACACTCTGCCGTCGGCGCGGGGGCAGGGCGATCCGTTGACCGGCCGTCTGACACCTCCGCCTGCCGCAACCTTCGAATGCGTGTTGCTGCCGGACGACGACGCCCTGTACGTCATTGCTTCGGACGCCGGTTATGGCTTCGTGGTGAAGGGTGAAGACCTGCAGGCCAAGAACAAGGCGGGTAAGGCGCTGTTGAGCCTGCCGTCCGGCGCCAAAGTCATCCTGCCGCGTCCGGTGCCAGACCGTGAGCACAACTGGCTGGCTGCCGTGACCACTGAAGGGCGTCTGCTTGTGTTCAAGATCAGCGACCTCCCGCAACTGGGCAAAGGCAAGGGCAACAAGATCATCGGTATTCCGGGCGAGCGCGTGGCCAGTCGTGAGGAATATGTGACCGATTTGGCAGTGATTCCCGAGGGGGCCACCTTGGTGCTCCAGGCGGGCAAGCGTACGCTGTCTCTTAAGCCGGACGACCTTGAGCACTATAAAGGTGAGCGTGGCAGGCGTGGCAATAAGCTACCACGGGGCTTTCAACGCGTAGACGCACTGTTGGTGGAAAGCGCTACTTAAAACCAAGATTTCAGCGGTCGATCTTCGTTTCGTCACGAAGATCGACGCAGAATCGCTGGAGTCATTGCGCATATTCACGGATGATATGTCGTCTTGAGGTGCGGGCGTGGCTGAGTGCCTTCATGTTTTCTTGAGTCTTTGACATTGTGGTGCGCCGTGCGGCGACCACTTGGACGGAATGATGAATTTTCTACGCGTTCCTTTTGTTCTGTTGTTGACCGGCGTTCTGGGTTTGGCCGGGTGCAGCGTTCATCAACCCACATCGCTCTACCAACTGGACAGTGGCGATCCTGGGCAACCGAAACAAAGTGCCGGAGTCGCTGTATTGCTGGGTCCGGTTTCCGTTGCAGACTACTTGCAGCGGGAGACATTACTGCAGCGTCAAGCTGACGGCAGCCTGACTGCGTCGACGGACGGTCGTTGGGCGGGCAGCCTGTCTGCAGACATCGACCAACTGCTGCTGCGCCAACTGGCGTGGAAGCTCGATAGCCAACGCGTCGTAATGGCGCCAGCGGCAGCGAACTTCAGCCCGGATGTACAGGTGGTGTTGTCGATTACTCGTCTGGATTCCGGTGAAAACCAGCCAGCGGTGCTCGATGCACAATGGCGTCTGCTGGACCGTCGCGGCACTGTACGCGACAGCAAGCTGATCCACCTTGAGGAGCCGCATGCAGGCACTTCTGCCGCTCAGGTCAAGGCTCAGGGGGTGCTGTTGCAGCGTCTGGCCGATCAGTTGAGCGCTGCGGTGAAACCGGTTGCAAGCCAGCCTCTGGTGGCTGAAGAGCCTAAAAAGGCCGCTCAACCCGCCAAGACCCGCACCGATCAGGACAAGCCAAAGATCCCGATGGCGTCCCCGATCCGCACCGATCTTGAAGTGTTCCGCTTCTGAAGGTAGGCGCAAAAACAAAAAGCCCGCAGCGATGCGGGCTTTTTTGTGGGCGTTGTCTGGGTGGTGGCGGCAATGCATATCTGCGCGTTGCCGAACATCTGTGGGAGGGAGCGAAGCTCGCGATTACGCTGGGCCAGTCAACGTTACGATGTCTGGGCTAGCCCATCGCGAGCTTCGCTCCCTCCCACAGGTCTTTGATCTCCCGCAATCCCCGCTAGACCTTACGCGCCTCATGCATGCGCGCCAGCTGGCGTTCCAGCATCGACGGGTAGGGCTCCATCAGGCGCTCTACGCAGCTGGCGCCTTCAGGGCTGGCAATCGGGCGAATACGGGCGCGCTGACGAATGGTGTGGTCTTCGCTGATCTTGCGCTCAACCAGCAGCAGGTTGCGGCTGTGTTGCGACAGTGCCAGGGCGTCCTGAGCGGTTTCGGTCAGCAGCAGGTCGATCTGGTTCATGCCGTGCAGGCCTTCACCCAAGGTCAGACCCAACTGCAATTGCAGGGTGATGCCGCTGTCAGCGACTTCAATCTGCAAGGCATGGCTCAGGGCGCGCAGCAGTTCGCCGCAGCAGATGGCGTTGGTCAGATAGTCGTCACCGCTGTCCTGGGTGCTGAACACCATCAGTGAACTGCCATCGTTCAGGGTGTGCAGTTCGCTGTCGTACAGCGATGCAGCCTGGTCGATGCAGTCGCGGTAACGCTCCAGCAACTCGGTCAGTCGAGTGCGGGGCAAGCGACGCAGCTGCTCTTGTGAGCCCAGTTGCACAGCCAGAACCGCGCTGTACTGCGGTTGCGAAGGCACGGCAGGCAGAATCGGGCGCGGCGCGGGCTTCTGCGCGACAGGCGATTCGTCGCGCAGATCGGCGAACGGGTCTTCCTCGTCGTCTTCATCTTCTTCGGCAACGATGCGTCGCGCGGGAATCGCGGTTGCACGGGGCTTGGGTGCGTCGTCGAACTCCGGATCGCCCAGATCGCTGGCGTCGAACTCTGGCGAAGTATCGTCTTCATCCTCGACATGTTCTGGCTCCGGAACAGGTTCCGGCTCAGGCTCTGGCGGCGCATAGGAGGCCTTCAGCTGACGAGCCAGGTCGCCAATCTCGTCCTGACGATCGGTGGCCGGGGTGTATGGGTCGATGTAGCGCAGCCACATGCGCAATTGCAGCATCGGCGTCGAGATGTGCCGCCCAAGACGCAGGCTCAGAGCCAGCGCCAGTGCCAGCAGGATTCCCGCCAGAATGCCCATGCTTTGCAGGCTGATGGTCAGCGGTTGTTGGAACTGGGACATGTCCAGGCTGATGCGCAGCGTACCTGCGACGGTATCCTGAAAGGTGACCTTGATCTCGTAGAGCCCTTCGGCCTCGCCCAGCAACCCGTTTTTCGGGCGCTGGCCTGCCTCGGCGAGAATCCGGTTGTCGGGGCTATAAATAGCTGCGTGGGCGACCAGCGGGTTCTTCACCAGATTGCCCAGCAGCACGTTGAGGCTGAGGATGTCGTTGGACACCAGCAGCTCCGTGGCGGAGGTCGCGGTTTGAGTGGTCAGGGCCTGCCCCAATGCGTCCGCCTGTTCGTGCATGGCTTGCTTGAACTGCAAGCCCATCACGCAGGCGTAGATCACCAGAGCCAGCGCGACGAGGATCACGTTGTGGCTGGCGATGCGCAAAGCAATCGGTACACGTCGATGACGCAATGCCCGGAAGATCAGCAAGAAGAAATTATCGGTTTTTACTGGCGTGGGCCGGTTCACTGAGCACGGCTCTCTTGGAGAAGTTGGGGCGCAGTATAGCGAGCGACCCAGTAGCGGCAAAGCGCTCGCTGTGCCCGGCGGTCACTGAAAGTGAGTAGAATGCGGTTTTTTTCCACTGCGGGGGTGCGCCTTGCGCGAAATTGTCCTGATAAACATCACCGGCGAAGATCGTCCGGGTCTCACTGCGGCCATTACCGGCGTACTGGCCCAAGGCGGCGTCGATGTTCTGGATATCGGTCAGGCCGTGATCCACGACACACTGTCGTTCGGCATTCTGGTACAGATTCCGGACACCGAAAATGGCTCGATTGTGCTGGATCAGGTGCAGCTGAAAGTCGATGAACTGGGTCAGCAGGTGCTGTTCACCCATGTCAGCGAAGACGATTACCAGCATTGGGTTGACGATCAGGGCAAGGATCGGCACATCGTGACGCTGCTGACACGCAAGGTCACGGCCGAGCAACTGCAGACGGTGAGTTCGATAACCGCCAAATACGGCTTGAACATTGATCGCATCGACCGTCTGTCAGGGCGCATGCCGCTGGACCTGCCAAGCGGCAAAGGCAAGGGCTGCATCGAGTTCTCCGTGCGCGGAGAGCCTGCTGACGCTCAGCAGATGCGCGCCGAGTTCCTGCATGTCGCGCAGGAGCTGAACGTCGATATCGCGTTCCAGCAAGATTCACTGTTCCGTCGCAACCGCCGGCTGGCGGTGTTCGACATGGACTCGACCCTGATCGAAGCCGAGGTCATCGACGAACTGGCCAAGGCTCATGGCGTGGGTGATCGGGTTTCGGAAATCACCGAGCGCGCGATGCGCGGCGAGCTGGACTTCCGAGCCAGCTTCAAGGAACGTTTGGCGCTGCTCAAGGGCCTGGACATCAAGGTGCTGGACGAAATCGGTGCTTCTCTGCGTCTGACCGAAGGTGCGGAAACGCTGTTCGCCGAGCTCAAGCGACTGGGCTACAAGACGGCGATCCTGTCAGGCGGCTTCACTTATTTCGCACGTCAACTGCAGGCGAAGCTGGGGATCGACTACATCTTTGCCAACGAGCTGGAAGTGGTCGACGGCAAGTGCACAGGTGTTGCGGTCGAGCCGATCGTCGATGCCCAGCGCAAGGCCGATCTGCTGCGTGAGCTGGCGAGCAAGGAAGGGTTGAGCCTGGAGCAGACCATCGCGGTCGGCGATGGCGCGAATGACCTGCCGATGCTGGCGATTGCAGGTTTGGGCGTTGCTTTCCGCGCCAAGCCGCTGGTCAAACAGTCCGCGAAACAGGCGATTTCGACGCTTGGGCTCGATGGCGTGCTGTACCTGCTGGGCTTCCGGGACCGGGAAGGGCGCGGCGCGTAAGGGCGGTTTATGCCGACAGCAGCACGGCTTACCGGCGGTAGCGATTCTGAAGACGCGACCGCCGGCAGCCCGTGCTGCTACAGATTGAGTCAACAGAGTCGAGGCCTTAAAGCACCGTCCACAACGAATCGAATTCCTGCTCTGGACCCGCTTGTGGCGCGGCTGTCTTCGGTCCTTCCAGAATCTGATACTCGAACTGGTTATAACTGCCAGTCGTCGCTTTGCGATTTTTCAAAGTGGCCCGCCGCTCATCGCCGCTGGTGTTGATCATCACCTTGCTACCATCCTCGAACGGGAGGCGAGGAGCGACCACCGTCGCCGGCACATCAATCGCCCGCACTTCCGGTAACAGCAACGCCCGCAAGTACTGGCTGCTCTGTTCTGCGCGCAGCAACTGCATGCCGCAGGCCTGAGCGAAAGGTGCGATCAGCTCGACACCCATCTGCGTCCCGCCGCTGCGTACCTGACGCACCCAGCGCACGACCGCGATACTCCAGCCATGACCGTGGTCCTGGATGCCAATCATCTCACCGGCCTGCAATTGGTCAGGCACGTCTTTGGGCCAGGCCAGGCAATACCCGCCCGGACTGTGATTGACGATGTGCAGACCGTAGGTCGGGAAGCTCTTCTGGCCATCGGATGCCGCCGCGCCGCCGTCTGCTTCATCCCGCTGATACTCGATTTCTTCGAACGGCAACATAGTGGTCGACGTGCCGCTGCGCTGAACGTCCATCGCTTGCGCCCAAGGGTCGTGCTTGGCTGGCTCCAGCGGTTGCAAGGTGTATTCGGCGACCTTGCTGACTGTCACTGAGGGCACCAGCAGCAATTCGCTGAAGGATTTATGGCCGCCGACGAAATAATGCAAGGCGCTCATGCCGACGCAGACCGTCAGGGTGCCTTGGCCCGGTGTGCGCTGGAATGCGCGTTCCGAAACATCACCCCAGGCTGCTGCGAGATGTTGCAGCACATCGATCGACAGGCCTGGCGGTACATGCAGGTAAGACTGCGAGCGCTGCTCGATGGGCAATTCAATGTAACGCTGCAGGGCGGCAGACAGCGCTCGAGGGTTGATGCCGAGCAGGTTGGTCCGTTTGTCCTCGGCGTACAGCGAGGTGTAACGCGGTGCGGTATCGGTGCTGGGGGCGACGGCGTACAGGCTGTTGTCGTCCAGCGGCTGTTGCAGCGTGACCATCGCACTCCAGGCATCCAGTGCGTCCGCCAGCTTGCCGATGTTGTGCTGACGCATCTGGTTGCAGCGCGCACAGCCCATCAACAGTGCGACAAGGTAGGTCTGCTCCACCGTCAGCGTGCGAGTGTGGTGGGCCTGGCTGTCGGCAACCGGAATGCTGTGCAGCTGAAGTTGGCGAGCGATCTGATAGATCTGGTGCAGTTCCAGCCACAAGCCGTCCTGCACCGGGCAGTAAAGCTGGTTGGCCCGAATCAGCGGGCCATTCAGGCAATGCAGGGCGCGTTGCAGGGCGGTGGTGAGCAGCGTGGTGCGATCCCGGCTGAGTCTTGGAGCCACCCGGGCGATGATCTGTTTATAGCCGATCGCTAGATGGTTCTGCAGGGCTTGGCACAGGTTGGCGACCTTGCGCGGGCGCTCCTCCAGTACCACCGATTGATTGAGGAAGTGCCGCTCCAGATGCTTGCACACGAAAGAGATTTCCGGGCGCAACAACTCCAGCAGTTGCATGCGGTTGTCGCTAGGAGTGAGCAGTTGGTTGAGTTCACCAAGGCCCTGGTACAGCTGACGGGCCATTTCGCCGAGGTTGGCTTTGGGCAGCGTGGAAATCCAGCGCTTCATGTCCTTGGGCGTCGCGTCACAGAACGACAGGCTCGACTGCGTCGGCACAGGTGCGCGCAACAACAGTGGGAGGCTTAAATGACTCATGTGACAGCAAACTCCAACAACTACTGGCTCGGATGGCTGCATGAAACTGCGTTGCAGTGGCACGTGGCCGAGTGAAACGAGCAAGTTTACGTCAATTGAAAGCGAAGTTTCCTACAACACCGATGAGCGACTTTAGCAGCATCAGTTCTCTGTCGCAGCCTTTAATATCAAAGTGACACTGTGTCCACTTTGATACTTCGCGATTATGACGGTCAGGGGCGGGCTGCATCGGCGATGGGCGCCCGCCAAAAAAACGTTTCAGAGTTTTTCAGGCAAAAATCAGGCCTGTGTTGGCGTCGCCAGCAGTTGGCCCATTTGCGTTGGCGAGCCAGCCGCCAGTTGCTCAGCCCATTTAACCTGATTCGGCCCGAACAGCACGATGGCGGTCGAGCCCAGTTTGAAGCGTCCTAGTTCGGCGCCTTTTTCCAGATGGATCGGCGCTCGTGCCGCCTCGTCATAGCTGAAGGCTTTCAACTCACGTTTTGGTGGCGTAACCAGGCCGGCCCAGACGGTTTCGATGGAGGCGACGATCATCGCGCCTACCAGCACAACGGCCATCGGCCCACGCTCGGTGTCGAACAGGCAGACGACGCGCTCGTTGCGGGCAAACAGCTCAGGGACATTTTCGGCAGTGGTCTGGTTGACCGAGAACAGGCGACCCGGCACGTAAACCATCTCGCGCAGCCTGCCTGCCAGCGGCATGTGAACACGGTGGTAATCCTTGGGCGACAGGTAAATCGTGGCGAACTCACCGCCCATGAACGGCGCCGACAGACGCGCATCGCCACCCAGCAGTTCAAGCGCGCTGTAGCTGTGGCCTTTGGCCTGAAAGATACGACCGTGCTCGATAGGACCCAACTGGCTCACTGCGCCATCGGCAGGGCAGAGGATCGCGCCTGGCGTTTCATCCAGAGGACGCGCGCCGGGTTTCAGCGCGCGGGTGAAGAAATCGTTGAAGTGCGGGTAGGCGGTGAAGTCTTCCACCAACGCCTGAGACATGTCGACCTGGTAGCGGCGCACGAACCATTGAGTGAAGGCGTTCTTGAACCAGCGCACGCGGCATTCGGCGACGCAGCCGGCCAGACGTGACAGCAGGTGATGGGGAAGCAGGTATTGGAAAAGAATAAACAGACGCTGTTTCATCAAGATTCCTAAAGCGTTTTAAAAAGGGCTGTACACATGAAGCCGGTTGCGTCGCAAGTGCGCCGCGTTATTTTTCGATCGGTGTATCCGGGTGATTACCCCATTCGCCCCACGAGCCGGCATAGCCCTTGATTCGCGGGTAGCCCAGCGCTTTGGCCACCAGGTAGGTAAAACCGGAGCGATGGTGAGTCTGACAATGGGTGATGACTTCTTTGTCTGGGGTAATGCCCAGGCTCTCAAGAATCTGCGGCATATCGGTTCGGATGCGCAGGTTGCGTGCCTGATCCATGCCGGCGGTCCATTCGAAGTTCACCGCGCCAGGGATGTGTCCGCCTCGGGCAGCGACCAGCTTCTCACCGGAGTACTCGGTAGGGCCGCGAGCATCCCAGATCGCCAGATCTACAGCGCCCAGGCGGCTTTGCAGGTATTCGCGTGTGGCGGTAGGTTCGTCGTGCAAGGTCAGTGGCACTGGCCCGCCAACCGGCGCGGGCACTTCGGTGGACATCGGCAGGCCTTCGGCTTGCCAGGACAGCAGGCCGCCGTCCAGATAGTGATATTTCGAATGTCCGACGACATCCAGCAGCCAGATAAAGCGACCGGCCCAGCCACCCCCTTCATCGTCGTACACCACATAGACCGCGTTGGGGTTGTGGCCCAGCTCGCCAAACAATACCTCCAGCTGCGCCTTGCTTGGCAGCAGCCCGGGAGCGGGTGGCTGACCGAGTTGGGTGCGTTTGGGGTCGACGAAACGGGCGCCGGGGATGTGGCCCGCGTCGTAACGCGCAGCGCTGGTCAGGTCGACCAGGATCAGTTCTGAAGCGCCGAGGCGTGCCTGCAGTTCTGCGGGCTCGATCACCAGCGGCAAGCTTGAGAAGGCAGACATGTAAGGTCTCCAGATCATCGAAAAGAGGCGAATTGTAGCTCAGCCGTCAGCCATTGCGATGGCTAAAGGTGGTCAGCGCCTTCTCGATGCATTGCCCGGTTTTGCCGAATGCCTGCACGGTGACTTCCGAAAACGGGCCGCCGCCCTGATCTGCCACCACCAGCATGACCACCCGGCCGTTGCTGGCCAGCGAGCGGATCAGCAGGTTTTCCCCCGCAAACAGTCCGCGCAGCTGTGCCGGTAATAGCGCCGAAAACTGCGCATTGTTGCCGGGCGTCAGACGCAATTGAGTGGCCTGTGCCAGCAATCGCTGCAGCACAGTGCTTTCCTTGTAGGGGATCAACAGCGTGGCGGCGGACTTATCCAGCCCGCCCATCTGATGAACCCGCAGGCTGTCGCTCTTGCGGTCGATCATCAGCAGCATCACCCGTTGCATGCCCGACGCCAGCAAAGCGTCGCGAGCGCAGGTGGTCAGGTGCATGGCATTGGTAAAGGCGCTCGGCTCCTTGAGCAAGTCGCCGCAGTGTTTGCGCCAGACCTGCAATGCGTCGGCCGAAGGCGGGGGCGCGGGCAGCAGACCTTTGTGAACGCGGCGCGTATCCCACGGCCAGAGCAACGCTTCGGCGGGGTGCCAGACTCCCGGCGCTGCGTGCTGTCGTCCGCTCGCCGCTGCGTTCTGATGCACTTGTTGTTGCAGGTCCATCAGCGGTTGTTGCAGATAAAGACTGGTCAGCAATTGCCAGCGCAGATTGTGCGGGGTGTCCCAGGCCTGGTGTGCGGACAGTGCCAACCCGTTCGCCAGCAAAATGGTGTTGGCCGGCTGATTGAGCCAACGCTGCAATGGCAGGTCCGCATCCAATAGCTGCTGTTGTTTCAGCGGGTCGGGATTTTCGTGAGCGATGCGCAGCACTTTGACGAGATTGCGCTGCTCATTGATCAGCAAGTTGTAGCCCTGCGTCACCCAGATCGGCAGTCGCCAATGGTTCGCCAGGGCCTGACACAGCCGCAGAAGACGCACGCCAAACAGAGACTTCTCGACGACTTTCGCCGATTCGCCCTTATGGATAACCCGCAACTCCCACTCTTCCAGCAGTTTGGGATGTGCCAATGCCATGGGCCACAGCGGCGCCAGAAACAGCAAACTGCCCAGATGAATGTCCTGCCACAGGCGGGCGAGCTGGTTGGCGAACAAGCCGTAGGCCTGTTGCGTGGCATGCTGGCTGATCAGTTGCAGTTGGCGCAGGGCAACCGGAATCTCCTGCAGGTCCACGCTGGGCAGTCGCGCGAGCAAGGTGCCGGTGCGGGCCAGGCCGAGTCGGTTCAGCGCCACCTCCAGACTTTCCGCAGGCTCTGCCAGGCCGCCGCTGTGCACGTTCGCTTCACGCAAAACGCTGAGCACCAGCGCAGGGCTGTCCTGCATCAGATCGGCGATGTCGCGCAGCGACCGGCGACTGTCATTGAGTGCGGCATGCACCTTGGCGTGGGCAGCGGCAGGCACCGGCAAGGCGATGCCATCCAGTTGCTTGATCCAGGTGTCGAGTGTCTGCGGAACAGGGAGCGGCGAGGCTTTATCAGAATGCATTCACAAGACCCGTACGGCTGGGAGGTTTAGATCGGCGTCGAATAGTGGCATCATGCTGGCCCTCTCGCTGTCGCGCCCGAGCCAGACGCCAGACAGGATTTTCGCCTGTTTTGACTATAGTCTGGCGCACTCGTGCCGATAAGGAGAACAAGAGTTTTGAACGCTTCTCGCACAATGACCATGAACCCGACTCAGTAAGAAATCTTTATCTATGGCAAAAATTATCGGCATCATCGTCGTTTTCGCGAGCGTCCTCGGCGGCTACGTACTTTCTCATGGTCAAATCGCTGCGTTGATCCAGCCTTTCGAGGTCCTGATCATCGGCGGTGCCGCGTTCGGTGCATTTTTGCAGGCGAACCCGGGCTACATGACCATGCACGTCATCAAGAAATCCTTGAAGATGTTCAGTTCGCGCTTCACTCATGCTTTCTACCTCGAAGTGCTCGGGCTGATATACGAGATCCTCAACAAAAGCCGTCGCGAAGGCATGATGGCCATTGAAGGCGATATCGAAGAGCCTGAGAACAGCCCGATCTTCGCCAAATACCCGAGCATTCTCAAAGACACCAGAATGATCGCCTTCATCTGCGACTACCTGCGCATCATGTCGTCCGGCAACATGGCTCCCCACGAGCTTGAAGGGCTGTTCGACATGGAGCTGCTGAGCATGAAGGAAGAGCTCGAGCACCCGTCTCACGCAGTCACCGGTGTGGCCGACGGTATGCCGGGTTTCGGTATCGTCGCGGCGGTACTGGGTATCGTGGTGACCATGGCGTCGCTGGGCTCCGGTGACAAGGCGGCGATCGGCATGCACGTAGGTGCGGCGCTGGTCGGTACCTTCTTCGGTATTCTCGCGGCCTATGGCTTCTTCGGCCCGCTGGCGACCTCCCTGGCTCACGATGCCAAGGAAGAAATGAACGTCTTCGAAGCGATCAAGGCCTCTCTCGTGGCTTCGGCTTCGGGCGTGCCGCCTTCGCTGGCCGTGGAGTTCGGTCGCAAGGTTCTCTATCCGGCACACCGCCCCAGCTTCAGCGAGCTGGAACAAGCTGTTCGCGGTCGTTGATCCATGGAAAATAATCAGCCAATTATCGTCAAGCGCGTAAAGCGCTTCGGCGGGGGACACCACGGCGGCGCCTGGAAGATCGCATTCGCCGACTTCGCGACGGCGATGATGGCGTTCTTCCTGGTGCTGTGGCTGATGTCTTCGGCCACGCCTGAGCAGTTGATCGCTATCGCGGGTTACTTCAAGGACCCCGTCGGCTTCTCCGACAGCGGCTCGCCCTATGTGATTGACCTGGGCGGCTCGCCTGAGATGTCCCCGGACCAGACGCTCAACCCTGAAGTGAAATCCACCCCTGCGCCGGACAAGGTGCCCGTGGACGCCGACAAGCAGGACGCGGCGGCGGAACAGGTCGAGCAGGAACGTCTGGAAATGCTGCTGCAAGAACTCCAGACCAAGGTCAACGAGAACCCGCAACTGGCGAAGTTCAAGGACCAGATTCTGTTCGAGATCACACAGGACGGCCTGCGGATCCAGATCATGGATGCCGAGAACCGCCCGATGTTCGACATCGGCAGCGCCCGTCTGAAGCCGTACTTCGAAGACATCCTGCTGGCGATGGCTGACACCATCAAAGCGGTCCCGAATAAAGTCAGCATCAGTGGTCACACTGACGCAACGCCTTATGTGGGCAACAACGGCTTCGGTAACTGGGAACTGTCGGCTGGCCGTGCCAATGCTGCGCGTCGAGCTCTGATTGCCGGTGGCTATCCTGACCCACAAGTGGCTCGTGTCGTGGGTTACGCCTCGTCTTCGCTGTACGACAAGGAGCACCCGGACAACCCGATCAACCGCCGTATCGATATCGTGGTCCTGACCAAAAAGGCCCAGAACCGTATCGAAGGTGACCAGAATGCCGGTGAAGCACCGAAATCCGATGCGGCGCCTGCTCCGGCCATACCAGCTGCCCCATCAGGCAAGCCAGGTGCATCGACCGCTGCTCCAGCAGTCGATGCACAGACCTACGCCCAGCCCCACGAGATTCGGCAGAAGCTGAACATCTTCGATGGGCAGATAAAGATCGACGAGACCAAGAACTGATACAGGGTTCTGACAAAAACGCCGCGATGATCGCGGCGTTTTTGTGTCCGGCAGGTTTTAGTAACTGCTCTCCGGCAAACTCGCGATGATCGAGCGATAGCTGTTCATCCGCTGTTGCTGCACGCGGCCATCTTCCAAAGCCTTGAGCAGTGCGCAGCCTGGCTCGCGGTCATGTTTGCAGTCGCGGAAGCGGCAGCGGCCGAGCAGGTCGTTGAATTCGATGAAGCCTGCTTCGACGTCGGCGCGGCTGACATGGCCCAGGCCGAATTCGCGAATCCCCGGGGAGTCGATCAGATCGCCACCACGAGGGAAGTGGAACAAGCGGGCGGTAGTCGTGGTGTGCGTGCCCTGCCCGGAATACTCCGACAATGGCCCGACGCGAGTTCCCACTTCCGGCAGCAGGCTGTTGACCAGCGACGACTTGCCGACGCCCGACTGGCCGACGAACACACTGATGTGGCCGTCGAGTTGGTCCTGCAGGTCTTGCATGCCGTTGCCGTGGTGCGCCGACACTTCCAGCACCGGGTAACCCAGCGTCCGGTAGACCGCCAGCAATGCGTTCAGGGCAGGGGCGTTCTGCTCGTCGATGAGGTCGAACTTGTTCAGCAGCAAAAGAGGACGAATTCCCGCGTGCTCGGCGGCCACCAGGTAACGGTCGATCAAGTTGGCGTGAGGCTCAGGCATCGGCGCGAACACGATTACGATCAGATCGACGTTGGCAGCGACCGGTTTGAGCTGGGCGCGCGTATCGGGACGGCATAGCTCGGTGGTGCGTGGCAATTGCGCGACGATCACGCCGATGCCCTGATTGCCGGCACGCCAGACCACTTTGTCGCCAGTGACCAGCGCGGGCAGGTTGGCGCGCAAGTGGCAGCGGAAAACCTGCCCGCTCAGTTCGCCTTCCTGCGCCTCGACTTCCACCTGCACGCCAAAGTGCGCGATCACAAGGCCCGTCTGTTCAGGACCCAGGTCGCCGCCTTCCAGCGTTTCCAGTGCTTGGGATTCGCGCTTGGCGGCACGCGCGGCGCGCTCGCCTTGAATCTTTTCGATGCGCCAGTTTTGGCGGCGATTGAGTTGGCGTTTGGCCATGGGTGTTCAGTGTCTCGTTCTGTGACGCATAAAGCTGCTGAAGGATGAAACGCGGGGGAGTCTAGCACGACGGCCTGAGCTAAACTGCGCGCCTGAGCTGAGGAGCCGACATATGCAGAACAAGCAGAACCTGATCTGGATCGACCTGGAAATGACCGGTCTGGACCCCGATAACGACGTCATCATCGAAATGGCCACGATCATCACCGACAGTGAGCTCAACATGCTGGCTGAGGGCCCGGTCATCGCCGTACACCAAAGCGACGATCTGCTCAACGGCATGGACGAGTGGAACACGCGTCAGCACGGCGGTTCGGGCCTGACCCAGCGCGTGCGCGAGAGCAAGATCTCCACTGCCGAAGCCGAAGCCATGACCCTGGAATTTATCAAGCAATGGGTTCCGGAACGCAGTTCGCCGATCTGCGGCAACAGCATCTGCCAGGATCGCCGCTTCCTTTATAAGCGCATGCCGACCCTGGAAAACTATTTCCACTACCGCAACCTTGATGTCTCCACGCTCAAGGAGCTGGCTGCACGCTGGTCGCCAGAGTTGAAATTCAAGAAGGGCAGCACTCACCTGGCGCTGGACGACATTCGTGAGTCCATCGCCGAGCTGCGTTTCTATCGCGAGCACTTCATCAAGGTCTGACGGTTTCAGGCGTCGAGGGGGGAGTTGCTCACGCCCCCTTTTGGTGCCTTGGCCGAATGATTAGACTGCGCCCCTTTCTCGCAGGGACTGCCGCCATGTTGCTGATGCTCTATCTGATCGCCATTACCGCCGAGGCCATGACGGGCGCGCTGTCTGCCGGGCGTCGCGGCATGGACTGGTTCGGCGTAGTGCTGATTGCGTGTATCACTGCACTGGGTGGCGGTTCGGTGCGTGACGTGCTGCTGGGGCACTATCCGTTGACGTGGGTCAAACACCCCGAATATCTGATTCTCACCAGTGTCGCAGCCTTGCTGACGATCCTCATCGCACCGCTGATGCGCCATCTGCGCTCGTTGTTTCTGGTGCTCGACGCACTGGGGCTGGTGGCGTTCACCGTCATCGGCTGCATGACCGCGCTGGACATGGGGCTGAGTATGATGGTCGCGGCGGTCAGTGGAGTCATCACCGGGGTTTTCGGTGGCATTTTGCGGGACATTTTCTGTAACGACATCCCGCTGATCTTCCGCCGCGAGCTCTACGCCAGCGTGTCGTTCGCCGCTGCGTGGTGCTTTCTGTTGTGTCAGTGGGCGGGATTGCCGATAGAGCAAGGCACATTAATCACGCTGTTTGGCGGATTACTGCTGCGCCTGCTGGCGATCAAGTTTCACTGGGAAATGCCCAAATTCGTTTACAAGGATGGGCATTGAGATCCTGCTTTGAACTCCGGTGACCACCCTTTAGCCGTCTAGCTTGCCGGCGGTGGCGATGTTGAAAGTGTCGCCGCCGGCAAGCCGGACTGCTATGGGTGATGCCCCAGAACCTTCGAATGCTGACGCAGCGCCCATTCAACATGTTCGCGCACCATTTCTGACGGATGATCGAGTCTCGCTTTCAAGGCTTCGATCACAGGTATGGTCGAGGGCGCATTGCCCAGCCCCACCGCCAGATTTCTCAGCCAACGTTCGTAACCGGCACGCCGCAAGGGCGAACCTTCGGTATTACTGAGGAAAGTGGTTTCGTCCCACAGGAACAGCGTGGTCAATTGCGCATTGTCCAGCCCGTGGCGAGGTTTGAAATCATTTTGATCGGTCGCCCGGGCGAATCGATTCCACGGGCACACGATCTGGCAATCATCGCAGCCGAACACCCGATTGCCGATCATCGAACGCAGCTCTTCCGGGATCGACGTTTTCAGCTCGATGGTGAGGTAGGAGATGCATTTGCGCGCATCCAGCACATAGGGGCCGACGAACGCGTTGGTCGGGCAAATCTCCAGACAGGCCGTACAGCGCCCGCAATGCTCGGTGGTGTGGGCCTCGTCAACTGGCAAAGGCAGGTCCACGAACAGTTCGCTCAAGAAGAAATAACTGCCGGCTTTGCGATTGAGTACCAGGGTGTTCTTGCCGATCCAGCCCAGCCCGGCCTGTTCGGCGATGGCCTTCTCCAGAACGGGGGCGCTGTCGACGAAGGCGCGAAAGCCGAACGGGCCAATCGCCTGCTGAATACGTTCGGCGAGTTGCTGCACGCGCTTGCGGATCAGCTTGTGATAGTCGCGGCCCAGTGCATACCGCGAAACGTAGGCTTTTTCCGGCTGTGCCAGTAATTGCGCCATCTGCGTATCGCCCGGCAGATAGTCCATGCGCAGTGAAACGACGCGCAGCGTTCCCGGTACCAATTCGTCGGGATGCGAACGTTTGCTGCCATGGGCTGCCATATAGTCCATCTCGCCGTGATACCCGGCTTCGAGCCAGCGTTGCAGATGCTGCTCATGTTCCGCCAGATCCAGTCCCGAGATGCCGACCTGCTGAAACCCGAGCTCGCGCCCCCATTCCTTGATCGATTGGGCAAGTTCGGTTAGCTCGGCGGCGGTCAGGGACGCTGAGCTTGTGGATGGATCTACAGTAATCGCGGACATTGCAAAGAGGACACCGGGGCGCAGGTGCGTATAATTCTGCCAGACATCGGAGCTCAAAGACGCATGTTGCACAGCAAACACCCATTACCCGACGCGCTGTATAGCGCTGCGCAAGTGCGCGACCTCGACGCACGCCTGATCGCCGCTGGCACGCCTGGCTTCGAATTGATGCAGCGCGCGGCCCACGCAGCGTGGCGAGCGCTTCGTCGGCGCTGGCCTGATGGACGAGAGCTGACTGTGCTGGCCGGGCGGGGCAACAACGCCGGTGATGGCTATCTGATCGCGGCGCTGGCACAACGGGCGGGCTGGCAGGTAGCTGTAGCCGCGGTGGGCGATACCTCGGCTTTGACCGGTGACGCAGAGTCTGCGTATCAAGAGGCTCGTAGTGCAGGCGTCGCTATAACACCGTGGAGCCAGCAACCGTTGATCGGCATCATCGTCGATGCCCTGCTCGGCACCGGGCTGAAGGGGGGCGTGCGCGAGCCTTATGCCTCTGTCATTCAGTGCATCAACGACAGCGGCGTGCCGGTTATGGCGGTGGATATCCCGTCCGGTCTCTGCGCCGATACGGGTCGCTCCTTGGGCGTGGCGGTGCGCGCAGACCTGACCGTGACATTTATCGGGCTCAAAATCGGGCTATTCACTGGCGATGCGCCAGATCTGGTGGGCGAACGGGTGTTCGATGATTTGCAGGCCGATCCGGCGGTGGTCGCGCAAACGCCCGTTGCCATCAAGCGTCTGGATACTTTCAATTTGCCGAAGCTGTCGCCGCGCCCTCGCACTGCACACAAAGGCATGTTCGGGCGCGTATTGGTGATCGGCGGCGATCTGGGTTTTGGCGGCGCAGCGCTGCTATCTACAGAAAGCACTCTGCGTTGTGGTGCAGGCATGGTGACCCTCGCGACTCGTCCCGAGCACGTTTCAGCGGCGTTGACGCGCTTTCCGGAAGTCATGAGCGCGGGTGTTCATTCTGCCAATCAGTTGATGGGGTTGATCGAGCCTGCGACGGTCCTGGTGGTCGGGCCAGGTTTGGGGCAGCACAGTTGGGGGCGCAGTCTGTTGTCCGCCGCCGCCAATGCCCAAAGGCCGCAGATCTGGGACGCTGACGCGCTCAATCAGCTGGCCGCAGGATTCGTCAGCTTGCCGAAGGATTGTGTGATCACCCCGCATCCCGGCGAAGCGGCGCGGTTGTTGGGCATCAGCACAACAGATATACAGGCCGATCGGCCAGCCGCCGCGAAGGCGCTCGCAAAGAAATACAACGCCGTATGCGTGTTGAAAGGCAGCGGCAGCCTGATCGCCAGCCCCGCCGGAGATCTGGCGTTGGCCGATCATGGCCACCCGGCGATGGCGACGGGGGGATTGGGCGACGTGCTGTCCGGCGTCATTGGAGCGTTGATGGCGCAAAAGATGCCTGCGTTCGATGCCGCCTGTCTTGGCGTTTGGTTACACGCTTTGGCCGGAGAAAAATGTGGAGCTACTGGGCGCGGCATGGCTGCCGCTGATCTGATTCCTGTCATCCGTCAGCTTCTGGAGGAGCAACAACCGTGTCTGAGTTAACCCTGCACCTGATGGGTGAAGAAGCCATGACTAACTTTGGTGCTCGGATTTCCCAAGTCACTGAAAGCAATGGGATTATTTTTTTGCAGGGTGATCTCGGCGCGGGGAAGACGACCCTCTCGAGAGGCATTATCCGTGGCCTTGGCCACGTGGGTGCGGTGAAAAGCCCGACTTTCACCCTCGTAGAACCTTACGAAATTGGGAGAAATCGCGCGTATCACTTTGATCTTTACCGACTTGTTGATCCAGAAGAGCTAGAATTCCTAGGCATACGCGATTACTTCGAAGGGGAAGCGCTCTGCCTGATCGAGTGGCCGGATCTAGGTGCAGGCTTTTTGCCAAAGCCGGACCTGATCATTACCATTAGGCCCCACGCGGAAGGTCGAGCGCTGACTCTGAGCCCGAAAAGCTCGCGCGGCGAGAAGTGGTGTGCCGCTTTGGCTTTGGAATTCAAATAGATATGGGGTTAGGTATGCGCATGCGCGCGCTGGTTACTGTAGTAGGACTGTTGCTGACGACATTGGCTGTCGATGCGTTGGCCGCTACACAGGTACGAAGTGTCCGCTTATGGCGTGCTCCGGATAACACCCGGCTGGTTTTCGACCTGTCCGGGCCGGTTCAGCACAGCGTCTTCACGTTGCAGTCTCCGGATCGTCTGGTCATCGACATCAATGGCGCGACCCTGGGCGGTTCACTGAATATTCCTACTGCCAATACCCCGATTACCTCCATGCGTTCGGCGCAACGCACGCCGGATGACTTGCGTGTGGTCATCGACCTGAAAAAGGCCGTGACGCCGAAAAGCTTCACGCTTGCGCCGAACCAGCAGTACGGCAACCGCCTGGTGGTCGATCTGTATGACAACGCTGCCGACGCCAACCCGCCACCGTCCGTGGCCGACACGCCTGCAACGGTGGCCCCCGCAACGCCTGCGGTGCCAGTCAGCCCTTCGAAGCCGGAAATCAAGCTGACGCCGGTGCCTAACGGCAAGCGCGACATCGTTGTCGTGATCGATGCCGGACACGGTGGCGAAGACCCTGGCGCCTCGGGTGGCCAAGGTCAGAAGGAAAAAAACGTGGTGCTGTCGATCGCCAAGGAGCTGCAGCGCCAGATCAATGCCGAAAAAGGCTATCGCGCCGAACTGACCCGTACCGGCGACTACTTCATTCCTTTGCGTAAGCGCACTGAAATTGCCCGGGCCAAGGGCGCGGACCTGTTTGTTTCCATTCATGCGGATGCTGCGCCGTCGTCGGCGGCGTTCGGCGCGTCGGTGTTTGCCTTGTCCGAGCGCGGGGCGACTTCGGAGACCGCGCGCTGGCTGGCCGACAGTGAAAACCGTTCCGACCTCATTGGGGGTGCTGGCGCTGTGAGCCTGGACGACAAGGACCGCATGCTCGCTGGTGTTCTGTTGGACCTGTCAATGACAGCGTCCCTGACTTCCAGCCTCAACGTCGGCCAGAAGGTATTGACCAACATCGGCCGTGTGACTTCGCTGCACAAGTCGCGGGTCGAGCAGGCAGGTTTCATGGTGTTGAAATCACCGGACATCCCGTCGATTCTGGTAGAAACCGGGTTCATCTCCAATGCGGCAGAAGCCAACAAGCTTCAGGGCTCCAGCCACCAGCAAGCGCTGGCGCGTTCCATCACTGCAGGTGTGAAGCAGTTCTTCCAGCAAAACCCACCTCAAGGTACATACATCGCCTGGCTGCGGGACAACGGCAAGCTGGCGATGGGACCGCGTGAGCACACTGTGCGCCCTGGTGAATCGCTGAGCATGATCTCGGCGCGCTACGACATGAGCATGGAGGCGCTGCGCTCGGCCAATAAACTGAGTTCCGATGAGCTCAAGATCGGCCAGGAGCTGAGGATTCCGAGCGCGGAACTGGCGGGTGAGCCATGACCGATCTGCTGCTCGATGAGCAAGGTTTCGATGCAGATGGGAGTGTCGAAGGCCTGGCGGCGCAAGCGGCTCGCATCCAGTTGCTCAGCCCGAGACTGGCGAACCAGATTGCAGCGGGCGAGGTTGTCGAGCGACCTGCGTCGGTGATCAAGGAGCTGTTGGAAAACAGCCTCGACTCGGGAGCCCGGCGTATCGATGTCGACGTCGAACAGGCCGGTATCAAGCTGTTGCGCGTGCGCGACGATGGCGGGGGTATTTCCTCGGACGATCTGCCGCTGGCCCTGGCGCGGCACGCCACCAGCAAGATTCGCGAGCTGGAAGATCTTGAGCGCGTCATGAGCCTGGGCTTTCGCGGTGAGGCACTGGCGTCGATCAGTTCGGTAGCTCGCCTGACCCTGACATCGCGCACCCGCGACGCCGATCAGGCCTGGCAAGTTGAAACCGAAGGTCGCGACATGGCTTCTCGCGTTCAGCCTGCCGCACACCCGGTGGGTACATCGGTGGAAGTGCGCGATCTGTTCTTCAACACCCCGGCGCGTCGTAAATTTCTCAAGGCCGAAAAAACCGAATTCGATCATCTCCAGGAAGTGATCAAGCGCATGGCGCTGGCGCGTTTCGACGTGGCCTTTCACCTGCGTCATAACGGCAAGACCATTCTCAGTCTGCACGAAGCCCGCGATGATGTGGCCCGTGCGCGACGTGTCTCGGCCGTCTGCGGCCCCGGTTTTCTTGAGCAGGCGTTACCCATCGAGGTTGAGCGCAATGGCCTGAAACTGTGGGGCTGGGTAGGGTTGCCGACGTTCTCGCGCAGTCAGGCAGACCTGCAATACTTCTTCGTCAACGGCCGTGCGGTACGCGACAAACTGGTCGCCCACGCGGTGCGTCAGGCCTATCGCGACGTGCTGTTCAACGGTCGGCACCCGACGTTCGTGTTGTTCTTCGAGGTCGATCCTGCTGTGGTCGACGTCAACGTTCACCCGACCAAGCATGAAGTGCGCTTCCGTGACGGGCGCATGGTGCATGACTTCCTTTACGGCACCTTGCACCGCGCCTTGGGCGATGTGCGTCCAGAAGATCAGCTGGCAGGCACGACTTCGGTCACGGCGCTGGTGCGTCCGAGCGGGCCTGAAGCTGGCGAGTTCGGGCCGCAGGGCGAGATGCGTCTGGCCAACAATGTGCTCGAAGCCCCGCAAGGCCCAGCCTGGACTGCGCCTGCGGGCTCAAGCCCCGGGAGCGGCAGCGGTGCGGGCTATCAGTATCAGTACACGCCGCGCCCGTCATCGGTGTTGCCAGCGGAGGAGGCGCGAGCGGCCTACAGCACGTTCTTTGCCCCGCTTCCCGGCGCTCAGGCAAATCCGGACGCAGCGGCGGGCGCTACCTTGCCCGAGTCACAGGGTGATGTGCCGCCTTTGGGCTACGCGCTGGCGCAGCTCAAAGGCATCTATATTCTCGCCGAGAACGCTCACGGCCTGGTCCTCGTCGACATGCATGCGGCTCACGAGCGGATCATGTATGAGCGTCTGAAGATCGCCATGGCCAGCGAAGGGCTGAGTGGTCAGCCGCTGCTGGTGCCTGAATCGATTGCGGTCAGTCAGCGCGAGGCCGACTGCGCCGAAGAGCACATGGCGGCGTTCCAGCAGCTGGGTTTCGAGCTGCAGCGTCTGGGTCCTGAAAGCCTCGCGATCCGGCAGATCCCTGCACTGCTCAAGCAGGCCGAGGCGAATCGTCTGGTCCATGATGTGCTCGCCGACTTGATGGAATACGGCACCAGCGACCGTGTTCAGGCTCACATGAACGAGTTGCTCGGGACCATGGCCTGTCATGGGGCGATCCGCGCCAACCGGCGTCTGGCGATCCCGGAAATGAACGGCTTGCTGCGCGACATGGAAAGCACGGAGCGCAGCGGTCAATGCAACCACGGCCGCCCGACCTGGACCCAGCTGGGTCTGGACGATCTCGACAAACTATTCCTGCGCGGTCGCTGATGAGTGCTCTTCCCCCGGCCATCTTTCTGATGGGGCCGACCGCCGCCGGCAAGACCGATCTGGCCATCGAACTGACCAAGGTGCTGCCTTGTGAGTTGATCAGCGTAGATTCTGCGCTGGTCTATCGTGGTATGGACATAGGCACCGCCAAGCCTTCAAAAGCGCTTTTGGACAAGTATCCGCACCGGCTGATCAATATTCTGGACCCGTCGCAGAGTTATTCCGCCGCGGATTTTCGCACTGACGCGCTGGAGGCCATGGCTGAAATCACCGCGAGGGGAAAAATTCCCCTGCTGGTGGGTGGCACCATGTTGTATTTCAAGGCTCTATTGGAGGGGCTGGCGGACATGCCGGCCGCCGACGCTGAAGTTCGTGCGCAGCTGGAGGCTGAGGCGGCGAGTCGTGGCTGGCAGGCACTGCACGACGAATTGGCGAGTATCGACCCGGTGTCCGCGGCGCGCATTCATCCCAACGACCCTCAGCGGCTGGTTCGTGCGCTGGAAGTGTATCGGGTCAGCGGAATGAGCATGACGGCACATCGCGAGCAACAAAGTGCGCAAAGTGCTCAAGCTGGCGGTTCGGGGCGGCATCAATTGCCCTATACTGTCGCAAATCTGGCGATCGCACCGACGGATCGCAAGGTATTGCACGATCGAATCGCGCTGCGTTTCAGGCAAATGCTTGATGAAGGATTCGTAGAAGAAGTAGTAGCGTTACGTTCGAGGGGTGACCTGCACTCGAATTTACCGTCTATAAGAGCTGTAGGGTATCGGCAAGTCTGGGACTATCTGGACGGCAAGCTGACTCGGGACGAGATGCAGGAAAGAGGCATCATCGCCACGCGCCAACTGGCCAAGAGACAGTTCACCTGGTTGCGAAGCTGGGAAGATTTACACTGGTTGGACAGCCTGGCTTGCGACAATCTGCCACGCACCTTGAAATACCTGGGATCGGCCTCCATATTGAGCTGAGTCCTTGCAATAGCCGTCTATCCTTGGGGGGTAACGGCCCAAGCCAATGTTTTCGAATTTATTCTATTGATCCTTAAAGGAGTGCGGCACATGTCAAAAGGGCATTCGCTACAAGACCCTTACCTGAACACTTTGCGTAAAGAAAAGGTTGGGGTTTCGATCTATCTGGTAAACGGTATCAAGCTGCAAGGCACGATCGAGTCGTTCGACCAGTTCGTTATTTTGCTGAAGAACACTGTCAGCCAAATGGTTTACAAGCACGCTATCTCTACCGTCGTTCCAGTTCGTCCAATTCGTCTGCCTAGTGCGACCGAATCCGAACAGGGTGATGCTGAGCCAGGTAACGCCTGATAGGAGTCTGCCTTGTTCTTTGAGCGCCACGGTGGTGGTGAGCGGGCAATCCTCGTTCATTTGGATGGTCAGGACCCTGAGGCGCGCGAAGATCCGCAGGAGTTCCGGGAGCTGGCTCTTTCGGCAGGTGCCGATATCGTTGCGTTCATCAACGTGCCACGGCATCGGCCAACGGCCAAATATCTGGTAGGCAGCGGCAAGGTCGAGGAGTTGCGCGATCTGGTCAAGGCCGAGAAATCGGATATCGTCATTTTCAATCACATCCTTACGCCCAGTCAGGAACGCAACCTCGAGAGAGTTTTCGAGTGTCGCGTGCTTGACCGTACGGGTTTGATTCTCGACATCTTCGCCCAGCGCGCGCGGACTCATGAAGGCAAGTTGCAGGTCGAGCTGGCACAGCTCGAGCACATGAGCACTCGCCTGGTCCGTGGCTGGACTCACCTTGAGCGTCAGGGCGGTGGTATCGGTCTGCGCGGTCCGGGTGAAACTCAGCTGGAAACGGACCGTCGTCTGTTGCGGGTTCGCCTGCGCCAGATCAAGGGGCGTCTCGAGAAAGTCCGCAGTCAGCGTGATCAGGCCCGTCGCGGCCGTTCCCGCGCTGACATTCCTACAGTCTCCATCGTGGGCTATACCAACGCCGGTAAATCGACACTCTTCAATGCGGTGACCGATTCCGACGTCTACGCTGCTGACCAGTTGTTCGCAACGCTCGACCCGACCCTGCGCCGTCTTGAACTCAACGATCTGGGGCCGATTGTGCTGGCCGACACGGTGGGGTTCATCCGCCATTTGCCGCACAAGCTGGTCGAGGCGTTTCGGGCTACGCTCGAAGAATCGAGCAATTCGGACCTTCTGCTGCATGTGATCGATGCTCACGAGCCCGATCGCATGGAGCAGATCGAGCAGGTAATGGCAGTACTGGGCGAGATTGGTGCCCAGGACTTGCCGATGCTGGAGGTCTATAACAAACTCGATTTGCTCGAGGGGGTCGAGCCTCAGATTCAACGCGATGCCGATGGCAAGCCGCAGCGGGTCTGGGTTTCTGCTCGTGACGGTCGTGGCCTGGACTTGCTCAAGCAAGCCATCGCCGAGCTGTTGGGGAACGATCTGTTCGTAGGCACCTTGTGTCTGTCGCAACGCTTCGCCCGGCTGCGTGCCCAGTTTTTCCAACTGGGTGCGGTGCAGAGCGAAGAGCATGACGAAGAAGGTCAGAGTCTGTTGGCTGTGCGTTTACCCCGAGTTGAATTCAATCGCCTGGTGAGTCGCGAAGGACTGCAGCCGCTGGAATTCATCGAGCAACACACTTTGCAATAAAAGCCTGAAAAAGCGGTTGTGCTGCTTTGACAGGCATTCTGTAGCATTGGTCGGCGCGCCGCGGGCGCGTCTTTGCTTTATCAGATGGAGAGCGCTATGGCTTGGAATGAGCCGGGTGGCAACTCGAATAATCAGGATCCTTGGGGTGGTAAGCGCAAGGGCGGCGACCGCAAGGGGCCACCGGATCTCGACGAGGCCTTCCGAAAGCTGCAGGAAAGCCTGAATGGGTTGTTCGGTGGTGGCAAGAAACGCAGTGGTGATGGCGGCGGCAGTGGCGGCGGATCGAGTAAGGGCGGCGGTTTCGGCCTGCTCGGCATCGGTCTGGTCGTGCTACTCGCAATCTGGCTCTACAACGCGATCTACGTGGTCGACGAGCAGGAGCAAGCTGTCGTTCTGCGGTTCGGCAAGTATTACGAAACGGTTGGCTCGGGTCTGAACATCTATTTCCCGCCATTCGATCGCAAGTACCTCGAGAACGTGACGCGTGAGCGTGCGTACAGCAAACAGGGCCAGATGCTCACTGAAGACGAAAACATTGTCGAAGTGCCACTGACCGTGCAGTACAAGATCACCAACCTGCAGGATTTCGTGCTGAACGTCGATCAGCCTGAAGTCAGCCTGCAGCATGCAACCGAAAGCGCCCTGCGCCATGTGGTCGGTTCGACAGCAATGGACCAGGTGCTGACCGAAGGTCGTGAGTTGATGGCCAGCGAAATCAAAGAGCGCCTGCAGCGTTTCCTCGATACCTATCGCACCGGTATCACCGTGACTCAGGTGAACGTGCAGAGCGCTGCGGCGCCGCGTGAAGTTCAGGAAGCCTTCGATGACGTGATCCGTGCCCGTGAAGACGAGCAGCGTGCGCGTAACCAGGCCGAAACCTACGCCAACGGTGTGATTCCGGAAGCGCGCGGTCAGGCTCAGCGTATCGTCGAAGATGCCAACGGTTACCGTGATGAAGTGGTCTCTCGCGCCAAGGGTGAGGCTGATCGTTTCACCAAGCTGGTCGCCGAGTATCGCAAGGCACCAGAGGTCACTCGCGAGCGTCTGTATCTGGATACCATGCAAGAAGTCTTCAGCAACACCAGCAAGGTGCTCGTGACCGGCGACAAGGGTCAGAACAACCTGCTCTACCTGCCATTGGACAAAATGATCGAAAGCAGTCGTAACGGTTCGGCATCGTCGGCAAGCGGCGCTGCGGCAACAGTGGTCGATCCGGGCTCTCGGGCTGCGGACATGCAACAGCAACGCGACACACGCACCAGGGAGACTCGCTGATGAGCAATAAATCTCTGGTCGCCCTGATTGTTTGTGTCGTGCTGGCCGTTGTGGCGTGGAACAGCTTCTACATCGTCGCTCAGACCGAGCGTGCAGTGCTGCTGCAATTCGGTCGTGTGGTTCAGGCCGATGTTCCGCCGGGCCTGCATGTGAAGGTTCCTTACGTGAACCAGGTTCGCAAGTTCGACGGTCGTCTGTTGACCCTGGATGCGCCGACTCAGCGTTTCCTGACGCTGGAAAAGAAAGCCGTCATGGTCGATGCTTACGCCAAATGGCGGGTGAAGGACGCCGAGCGTTTCTACACCGCGACATCCGGCCTCAAGCAAATCGCTGACGAGCGTCTGTCCCGTCGTCTGGAATCCGGTCTGCGTGACCAGTTCGGCAAGCGCACCCTGCACGAAGCTGTGTCTGGCGAGCGTGACGCACTGATGGCCGACATCACCGCGTCGTTGAACAAGATGGCCGAGAAAGAACTGGGCATCGAAGTCATCGATGTTCGGGTCAAGGCGATCGATCTGCCGAAGGAAGTCAACCGCAGCGTGTTCGAACGTATGAGCACCGAGCGTGAGCGTGAAGCTCGCGAGCATCGCGCCAAGGGTAACGAGCTGTCGGAGGGCATCCGTGCCGACGCCGATCGCCAACGCCGCGTGTTGCTGGCCGAAGCCTATCGTGAGTCCGAGGAAGCGCGCGGTGACGGTGATGCACAAGCCGCTGCGATCTACTCCAAGGCGTACGGTCAGGACCAGGAGTTCTATGCGTTCTACCGCAGCCTGCGCGCCTATCGTGAAAGCTTCGCCAACAAAAGTGACGTGATGGTTCTTGATCCAGGCAGCGAATTCTTCCGCTATCTGAATAAGGCAAAACCGTAATCGTCAACCGCAATTGAGACCTCCGCCGGGCGGCAAAACTGTCCGGCGGGGTGATCGCACGCCAAAACGTGTGTATGATGCGGCAGCCGGGAAATTCCCGGCTTTTTTGCGTCTACACGATTGATTGGCCGTGGCGTGTTTCGTGCGCGGCAGTTTTTTCGAGGACAGTGTTTGCAAAGCTGCGATGCAGAAGGCTTGGGTTGAAATGGCCCGTCCGGTATCCGCAGAACACTGTCTGCTTCACTCAAGGCTTGCCCAAGGGTTGGCCGCCCGGATCATAGGGGAAATGCGTAATGGCAACGGTTGACCGCTGGCTGCTGCCGGATGGCATCGAAGAAGTACTGCCGCCGGAAGCTGCGCGCATAGAAGTGGCGCGTCGTCAGGTGTTGGATCTGTTTCAGAGCTGGGGCTATGAGTTCGTAGTCACCCCGCACATCGAATACCTTGAATCACTGCTCACAGGTGCTGGCCAGGATCTGGATCTGCGCACCTTCAAAGTGGTCGATCCGCAATCGGGTCGGCAGATGGGCTTCCGGGCGGACATCACGCCGCAGGTCGCCCGCATCGACGCGCATACCCTGCGCCGCGAAGGCCCAAGTCGTCTGTGCTATGCCGGTAGCGTCCTGCATGCGCAGCCACGGGCGCTGTCGTCCTCGCGCAGCCCGATTCAACTGGGTGCCGAGTTGTACGGCGACGCCAGCCCGAGCAGCGATGTCGAAGTCATCAGCCTGATGCTGGCTATGCTGAAACTGGCAGATGTTCCGGACGTCCATATGGATCTGGGACATGTCGGGATCTACCGTGGTCTGGCCCGTGCTGCCGGTCTGTCCGGCGAAGTCGAGCAGCAGCTTTTCGACGCCTTGCAGCGCAAGGCAATTGACGAAGTCGTGGCCCTGACCGAGAACCTGCCGGCAGACCTCGCCGCCATGCTCCGTGCGCTGGTCGATCTGTGCGGTGGTAGCGAAGTGCTGACCGCTGCGCGTGATCGACTGGCCAAGGCGCCGGCGCCGGTTATCGAAGCGCTGGATGATCTGGTGGAAATCGCCGAGCGTCTGTCGGCACGCTTTCCTGATCTGCCGTTGTATTTCGACCTCGGCGAGCTTCGCGGCTATCACTACCATACGGGTGTGGTGTTCGCGGTATTCGTGCCGGGCGTCGGTCAGTCGATCGCCCAGGGCGGTCGTTACGATGACATCGGTGCGGATTTCGGTCGCGCGCGTCCGGCAACGGGCTTCTCTACCGATTTGAAAACCCTGGTCACGCTGGGGCAGGCACAGATCGAGCTACCGTCTGGCGGTATCTGGATGCCTGACAGCACCGATGCGGCACTCTGGCAGAAAGTCTGCCAGCTGCGCAGCGAAGGTCAGCGCGTGGTTCAGGCTTTGCCGGGCCAGCAGGTTCTGGCAGCGAAAGAAGCCGACTGTGATCGGCAATTGATTCAGCATGGCGAGCTTTGGCAGGTAATGCCGCTGGCCTCTTGAGTTTTCCAGTCGGCGGCAGCCGGCACCAAGTTTGCGTGAATGAGGACAAGTGTTATGGGTAAGAATGTCGTAGTCCTGGGCACCCAATGGGGTGATGAGGGCAAAGGCAAGATCGTCGATCTGCTGACCGAACATGCTACCGCGGTAGTTCGCTATCAAGGCGGCCACAACGCCGGTCACACCCTGGTGATCGATGGCGAGAAAACCGTTCTGCACCTGATTCCGTCCGGTGTACTGCGCGAAGGCGTCCAGTGCCTGATCGGCAACGGTGTGGTCGTAGCGCCTGATGCACTCATGCGTGAAATCACCAAGCTGGAAGAGAAGGGCATCCCTGTGCGCGAGCGTCTGCGCATCAGCCCGTCCTGTCCGCTGATCCTGTCTTATCACGTGGCGCTGGACCAGGCCCGTGAAAAGGCCCGTGGCGAGCACAAGATCGGTACGACCGGTCGCGGCATTGGCCCGGCTTACGAAGACAAGGTTGCGCGTCGTGGTCTGCGTATCGGCGACCTGTTCCACCGTGAGCGTTTCGCGGCCAAACTGGGCGAGCTGCTGGATTACCACAACTTCGTTCTGGTCAATTACTACAAAGAGCCGGCAATCGATTTCCAGAAAACTCTTGACGAGTGCATGGAATACGCCGAACTGCTCAAGCCGATGATGCTCGACGTCACCGCTGCGCTGCATGAAATGCGTCGTGCCGGCAAAGACATCATGTTCGAAGGTGCGCAGGGTTCGCTGCTGGACATCGACCACGGGACCTACCCGTACGTCACCAGCTCCAACACCACTGCCGGCGGGATTGCCACCGGTTCCGGTGTCGGCCCGATGTTCATCGACTACATCCTGGGTATCACCAAGGCGTACACCACTCGTGTCGGTTCCGGTCCGTTCCCGACCGAGCTGTTCGACGACGTGGGCGCTTTTCTGGCCAAGCGTGGTCATGAGTTCGGCGCTACTACCGGTCGTGCCCGCCGTTGTGGCTGGTTCGACGCCGTCATCCTGCGTCGCGCCATCGACGTCAACAGCATCTCGGGCATCTGCCTGACCAAGCTGGACGTTCTGGACGGTCTCGAAACCATCAACATCTGTGTTGGCTACAAGAACGCAGATGGCGCAGTCATCGATGCCCCGACCGATGCCGACAGCTACATCGGTCTTGAGCCGGTGTACGAGCAAATGCCAGGCTGGACTGAATCGACCCTGGGCGCCAAGACCCTGGAAGAGCTGCCAGCCAACGCCCGTGCTTACATCGCTCGCCTGGAAGCACTGGTCGGCGCGCCGATCGACATTATTTCGACGGGCCCGGATCGCAACGAAACCATCGTTCTGCGTCACCCGTTCGCTTGATAAGTCGTTGAAATACAAACAAAGGGTCGCTCAGGCGGCCCTTTGTTTTGTCTGCATGATCCCCCTCACCAGAACGGCACGACCCTTGCTGTAAATACCGTCATAAAAGATGCCATCATTTTAATGGCGTTTGTTGTGGGGGAGTCTCCAGTGTCAGCCGTCCTTTCGCTTCTTCGCAGTCGTTTGCTGCGCCCTGTATTCATTGCTCTCGGCATTGCCCTTTTGGTGCAGGTGCTGGTGGCGGTCGCCCTCACGCGGAGCACCGTGACTGCGCTGGAGGCTGATCTTGCCACGCGCCTCGGGGTAGATTCGCAACACTTGTCGGGGGAGCTTGAGCAGGCTAGCCGTGACGTAACGTCCAGCCTGGACAGCCTTTCGCAAAATACCCGTCAACGCCTGAGCAGCGGATTGTCCGCTCGTCTGAAGGATGAGCAGAAACAACTGCGTGCGACCCTGGAAAAAGACCTCAAGGATTCCGCTACGGACATGGCGGAATTGCTCGCCGCCGTAGCCCCTCGTGCGATGTGGGATGGCGATACCCCGACGCTCTCGGAATTCGCACGCCGTGCCCAGCGCAATCCCAACGTGCTGTTCGTCGTGTATGACGATGCTCAGGGTGAGCACCTGACGCGATACCTGAACCGAGATAACGAATCGATCAAATCGCTGCTGGCCAAAGGCGAGGGCGAGCGGGCGATGGATAAGGTGCTCAACGCCGCGCAGAAAGACCCTTCGGTTTATTACGTCGAAGCGTCGATCAGCCCTAACGGTGTCGAGATCGGCAAGGTGCGGATGGGCGTGTCGACGGCCACGGTGGAAGAAAACCTTGCGGCGCTGGATAAACGATTTACCGCATTGATTGGTAGTGGCGAGCAGTTGGTCTCCGAAAGTCTCGGTGGTGCGGCAGCGGAGAGTTCAGGCGCGCTGCGCTCGCGACTACAGACTGCGCAGGCAGCGGCTTCGGCCATGGCGACCAACACCAGCGCTACTGTTCAGGAAGCCGCTGCGACATTGCGCTGGAGAATCGGCGTAGGCCTGGCGCTGGTCGGGTTGGGTGTACTGCTGGCACTGGCCGTAGTGCTGGGCCGTCGAGTGGTCTTGCGCCTGCAATTGCTCAATCGAGCGCTGGATGATCTGGCGGCGGGTGAGGGTGATCTGACCAAGCGCGTGAAGCTCACCAGCAACGACGAGATCGGCGATATGGCGGCGGCGGTGAACCGGTTTGTCGACAAGTTGCAGCCAATCGTACGCGAGGCGGGAGATGTCGCCCAGCAGACAGGTGTGGAAATCGGCGCAATGAGCAAGCGTAACGCTGGCGCTGATGCCGCTGCCGAGTTGCAGCGTGATGAGGTGGCTGCGAGTCTTCAAGCGTTGGCGCAAATGGCCGACGAGGCGCAGGCCGAGAGCCATGCGATGCAGGCTGCGTTGCGTCAGGTGGTCGATATTCGCCAGGCGACGGACGAAAACACCCGTACTTCCAATCAGGTCGGCAATTTGATCGAGGCATTGGCCGGGCAGGTTGAGACCGGTGCGCAGGTCATTGAGCGTCTTGCCCAGCAAAGCGAGCAGATCGAAGTGGTGCTGGAAGTCATCCATGGCATTGCCGAGCAGACCAATCTGCTGGCTCTCAACGCGGCAATCGAAGCTGCGCGTGCGGGCGAGACAGGTCGTGGTTTTGCTGTGGTCGCTGACGAAGTGCGTGCGCTCGCCAGTAAAACGCAAAGCTCGACCGGGGATATTCAGGAGCACATCGCCAAACTTCAGTCCGGCGCAAAAGAGGCGGTGGCGACAATTGGTCTGGCGGGGCGTCAGGCCAAGGAAGGGCTTGCGGTATTGCGCGACAGTGCCCGTCTTCAACAGACGGTTCAGTCCTCGGTTGAGCAGGTTCACGCGGCCATCGGGCTGGCAACCAGGGCGGCTGAGCATCAGGCCAAAGGCGCGCAAGCTGTCAGAGGGCGGGTGGAGGTGATTCACGCTCAGGCAGAGAAGGCGGCTCAGGCCGTTGTTGAAACGACGGCAAGCGGCAAGACACTGGACAAGCTTGCGGCCCAGTTGAAGGCGAGTCTGGGGCAGTTCCGGGCGTGATTGAGCAGGGGCTGGTGCGCGTCCTGTAGCAGTCCGGCTTACAGGCGGCGGCGTTTTCAGTGGCGCTGTCGGCGGTAGGCTAGACTGCTGCAGAGACGGAATATTACAAACCCTAGAAAGCACAAAGCCGAGCACTTGGCTCGGTTTTGTTTTGTTTGGTGCCCAGGAGAAGACTCGAACTTCCACGACCGTAAGGTCACCAGCACCTGAAGCTGGCGTGTCTACCAATTTCACCACCTGGGCATGGCGCTGATTTAATTAGATTTTTCATTTCAATGCAACACAAATTTGCGAATTTGTAGGCGGGGAGATCAAAAATCTTCAGCGTGATGAAAGGGTTGCAGGAATTCGATGGAGGCGAGGAAGTGATCTACGCTCAAGGCTGTTTGCGATTCGCAGAATTTGCAGACCCTGAAAAGCACAAAACCGAGCACTAGGCTCGGTTTCGTTGAATTGGTGCCCAGAAGAAGACTCGAACTTCCACGACCGTAAGGTCACCAGCACCTGAAGCTGGCGTGTCTACCAATTTCACCATCTGGGCGATTCGTTGATTTCATTCGACTAATTGTTCAAAAAGCCGTTTGATTTCAACTACAACGTGGCGTGTGCCGTCGTTGTGGGGCGCATCTTACGGATGAGATTCGGGGCTGTAAACCCCCTTGCGTGAAATTTTTTTGAAATAGCAGAAAGCCTCAGCAAATGCTGTCTTCGCGTTTCAATGTGGTATATGCCAAACTAATTGCATACAGATAAGGTGAACTCATTCTAATGGCCGATTGGCAGTCCCTCGATCCCGAGGCCGCTCGTGAAGCGGAAAAATACGAAAACCCCATCCCCAGCCGTGAGCTGATTCTGGCGCACCTCTCCGATCGCGGCTCGCCCGCCGCTCGCGAGGAGTTGGTGGAAGAATTCGGCCTGACGACTGAAGATCAGATCGAAGCTCTTCGTCGACGCCTGCGCGCCATGGAGCGCGATGCCCAACTGATCTACACCCGCCGTGGCACGTATGCGCCGGTCGACAAACTCGACCTGATTCTGGGTCGCATCAGTGGCCATCGTGACGGTTTCGGTTTCCTGGTGCCCGATGACGGCTCTGATGACCTGTTCATGAGCCCGGCGCAAATGCGTCTGGTATTCGATGGCGACCGTGCCCTGGCGCGTGTTTCCGGTCTGGATCGTCGCGGTCGTCGAGAAGGCGTGATCGTCGAAGTCGTTTCCCGTGCCCACGAAACCGTCGTCGGTCGTTACTTCGAGGAAAGCGGCATCGGTTTCGTCGTGCCAGACAATCCGAAGATTCAGCAAGAAGTGCTGGTCACGCCGGGCCGCAACGCCAGCGCCAAGATCGGGCAGTTCGTCGAGGTGAAAATCACCCATTGGCCAACGCCGCGCTTCCAGCCGCAAGGCGACGTGGTCGAGGTCGTGGGTAACTACATGGCGCCAGGCATGGAAATCGATGTCGCGCTGCGTACTTACGATATTCCTCACGTCTGGCCGGAGGCTGTGCTTAAAGAGGCTGCCAAGCTCAAGCCGGAAGTCGAAGAAAAAGACAAAGAGCATCGCGTCGATCTGCGCCACCTGCCGTTCGTTACCATCGACGGCGAAGACGCGCGTGACTTCGATGACGCGGTCTTTTGCGAAGCCAAACCGGGCAAGCTGCGCCTGTTCTCCGGCGGCTGGAAGCTCTACGTGGCGATTGCCGACGTCTCCAGCTACGTGAAGATCGGTTCTGCGCTGGACGCCGAATCGCAGGTGCGTGGCAACTCGGTGTACTTCCCCGAACGCGTCATTCCGATGCTGCCGGAGCAACTGTCCAACGGCCTCTGCTCGCTGAACCCGCTGGTCGACCGTCTGGCGATGGTCTGCGAAATGACCATCTCCAAGACTGGCGAGATGACCGACTACGTGTTCTACGAAGCGGTGATCCACTCCCACGCGCGCCTGACCTACAACAAGGTCAGCTCGATTCTGGAACACCCGAAAACCGCTGAAGCCAAACAGCTTCGTGGTCAGTACGGCGAAGTAGTGCCGCACCTCAAGCAGCTGTATGCGTTGTACAAAGTGCTGTTGGGCGCTCGTCATGTCCGGGGTGCAATCGATTTCGAAACCCAGGAAACCCGGATCATCTTTGGCTCCGAGCGCAAGATCGCGGAAATCCGCCCGACCACGCGCAACGATGCTCACAAACTGATCGAGGAGTGCATGCTGGCCGCCAACGTGGCCACTGCCGAATTCCTCAAGAAGCATGAAATCCCTGCGCTGTACCGTGTTCACGACGGTCCGCCGCCTGAGCGTCTGGAAAAACTGCGCGCGTTCCTTGGCGAACTGGGCCTGTCGCTGCACAAAGGCAAGGATGGTCCGACGCCCAAGGATTATCAGGCGTTGCTGGAAACCATCAAGGACCGTCCGGATTACCACCTGATCCAGACAGTCATGCTGCGCTCCTTGAGCCAGGCGGTTTACAGCTCCGACAACAACGGTCACTTCGGTCTGAACTACGAGGCATACACGCACTTCACCTCGCCGATCCGTCGTTATCCGGACTTGCTGACCCATCGCGCGATTCGAAGTGTTATCCGCTCCAAGCAGGACACCCCGCACGTTCGCCGTGCTGGCGCTGCGTCGATTCCCAAAGCGCGAATCTACCCTTACGACGAAGCCGTACTGGAGCAATTGGGCGAGCAGTGCTCGATGAGCGAGCGCCGCGCCGATGAAGCGACTCGTGACGTCACGAACTGGCTCAAGTGCGAGTTCATGAAAGACCGCGTGGGCGAGTCGTTCCCGGGTGTGATTACAGCAGTGACCGGTTTTGGGCTGTTCGTGGAGCTGACCGATATCTACGTCGAGGGTCTGGTTCACGTCACTGCTTTGCCGGGTGATTACTACCACTTTGATCCGGTTCATCACCGTCTGGCGGGCGAGCGTACAGGTCGCAGCTTCCGGCTCGGGGATACCGTGGAAGTGCGGGTCATGCGCGTTGATCTCGATGAGCGCAAGATTGATTTCGAAATGTCGGAGAAGACCACCAGCGCGCCAGTCGGTCGCAAGCGCAAGGCTGCCGAACCTGCTCCTGCTCCAGTTGAGAAAGAGAAGGAAAAGGCATCGTCCTCGCGCCCTAGTCGTCGTAGCGCCAGCAAGGAGCCCGTGGCCGAGGCATATCGCCCCAGCGATGCAGCCGCAAAAAACGCCGAAGTTCGCAAGAGCCGGGAGATGAAGAAGGCCTTGCTGGCGGAAGCGAAGGGCGGTAGCAAGGCGTCGTCGGGAAAGTCGCAAAGGAGTGATTCTGCTCCGGCTGGCACGTCCGGGAAGCCGAGCAAACACCGTAAAGGCCCGCCTAAATCGGGCTCGGCTCCTGCTGCGAAGAACGGCGGAGCGCGTAAACCTAAGGCCAAGTCATGAGTTCGTTGGAAAAAATCTACGGTGTGCATGCCGTGGAAGCGCTGTTGCGTCACCATCCCAAGCGGGTCAAGCAGATCTGGCTGGCGGAAGGACGCAGCGATCCGCGCGTTCAGGTGTTGATCGAGCTCGCCACGCAAAACCGCGTGGCGGTCGGTCAGGCCGAGCGTCGTGAAATGGACGCCTGGGTTGAAGGCGTGCATCAGGGCGTAGTGGCGGACGTGAGCCCCAGCCAGGTCTGGGGCGAAGCGATGCTCGACGAGCTGCTGGATCGTACCGAAGGCGCGCCGCTGATTCTGGTGCTGGACGGCGTGACTGACCCGCACAATCTGGGTGCCTGCCTGCGAACTGCAGATGCAGCCGGCGCGCTGGCGGTCATCGTGCCCAAGGACAAGTCGGCGACATTGACGCCAACTGTCCGGAAGGTCGCCTGTGGTGCTGCGGAAGTCATCCCGCTGGTCGCCGTCACCAACCTCGCTCGCACCCTGGAAAAGCTCCAGCAGCGCGGTCTATGGGTGGTGGGAACCGCCGGTGAGGCGGAGCAGGAGCTCTATCAGCAGGATTTGACCGGTCCGACGATCATGATCATGGGTGCCGAAGGCAAGGGCATGCGCCGTCTGACCCGTGAGCATTGCGACTACCTGGTTCGCCTGCCGATGGCGGGCAGCGTCAGCAGCCTCAATGTTTCGGTCGCTACCGGTGTGTGCCTCTTCGAAGCCATGCGGCAGCGCAGTGTGAAAGCAGCCGCTTCGCGGAAATAGTGAGCCTCAACCTCCAAACGACAAGCTGAAACCGTCCGCGATCAGCTTGTCGCTTGGCGCTTACAGCTTGATGCTGCTTTTGCTCAAATAATCACCAATTTCCTTGCGCCGGTTCTGGCCCTTCTCTACAATTGCGCCCCTTGCTGTCATGGCAGGCGCTCATGTGCCTGTCCCTGTGCAAGATAAACCAGTGTTATTCACTCCTTGTCTGACCGCTTTGGCGGCAGGCTACAACCCGTAAGGAGCATTCATGCGTCATTACGAAATCATCTTTCTGGTTCACCCGGACCAGAGCGAGCAAGTCGGCGGCATGGTTGAGCGTTACACCAAGCTGATCGAAGAAGACGGCGGCAAGATCCACCGTCTGGAAGATTGGGGCCGTCGTCAACTGGCCTACGCAATCAACAATGTTCACAAGGCTCACTACGTGATGCTGAACGTTGAGTGCACTGGCAAGGCTCTGGCCGAGCTGGAAGACAACTTCCGTTACAACGATGCCGTGATCCGTAACCTTGTCATCCGTCGCGACGAAGCCGTTACCGGCCAGTCCGAAATGCTCAAGGCTGAAGAGAACCGCAGTGAGCGCCGTGAGCGTCGCGACCGTCCTGAGCACTCCGACGCCGAAGGCGTTGACAGTGATGACAGCGACAACAGCGATAACGCTGACGAGTAATCCACGGACCTTTTGAGGAGCCCATTACATGGCACGTTTCTTCCGTCGTCGTAAATTCTGCCGCTTCACAGCTGAAAATGTGAAGGAGATCGATTACAAGGATCTCAACACCCTGAAAGCCTACGTATCCGAAACCGGCAAGATCGTTCCTAGCCGCATTACCGGTACCAAAGCTCGTTATCAGCGTCAGCTGGCTACCGCTATCAAGCGCGCCCGCTTCCTGGCCCTGCTGGCCTACACCGACAGCCACGGCCGCTGAGACCAGGTTAAGTCGACAAAAACGCAGTAAGGGATAGATCGCATGCGCGCCATGGCTGACTTCATCATGCGCGGTCGCGTGCAGGCCACTCTCGTAGTGGTTGGATGTGCGGCGTTGCCGCTGTTGTTCTGGTTGAGTGCTGCCGCAGGTTGCCTTGTGCTCCTGCGACGTGGGTTGAGTGGCGCTACTGGCGTACTCGCCTGGGCTCTGCTGCCGGCCTTGGTCTGGTGGTATTTCGGTGAACCTCGCACCCTGATGGTGTTGCTCGGTTCATGGGGGTTGGCGGCTGTATTGCGCGCCAGCGAGTCCTGGGTCCGCGTGCTGCTGGTCAGCGTAGGACTTGGATTGTTGTATGCAGTGGTTCTGGGAGCGGTTTTCCGCGAGCCCATCGAAGCCATGGCGGGGGAGTTGCAGAAACTCCTGCCCCACGTCTTCGGTGATGTCTACCAGCAGATGTCGGTAGAAGAGCGAGCGCGTCTGGGAGCATTGATTACACCGGTCCTCAACGGCCTGATAGCAGCACTGTTGCAGATCGTCAGCGTGGTATGCCTGATACTTGGGCGTTACTGGCAGGCGTTGTTGTATAACCCGGGCGGTTTCGGGCGCGAATTTCGCAGCTTGAGACTCCCGCGGGCACCGATGCTGGTGCTGCTGGTGTGCATGTTGGTTGCGCCGAATTTCGGTCCGCAACTGGCGATGCTGACACCGTTGTGCAGCGTGCCACTCATGTTCGCGGGGCTGGCCCTGATTCACGGTCTGGTGGCTGCGAAGCGCCTGACACGGTTTTGGCTGGTGGGGTTGTACGTCACGTTGTTGCTGTTCATGCAGCTGATTTATCCGTTGCTGGTGGTGTTTGCCATTGTCGACAGCCTGATTGATTTTCGCGGCCGTCTGGCGTCGAAAGATGCCGATAACGGTTCTGCGAACGGTGAAGGTTAAAGTTAAGAGGTTATTACCAAATGGAACTCATCCTGCTGGAAAAAATCGCCAACCTGGGCAACCTGGGCGATAAAGTAAACGTTAAGGCTGGTTACGGCCGTAACTACCTGCTGCCTTTCGGCAAAGCCACCGCTGCAACCGCTGCCAACCTGGCTGCGTTTGAAGAGCGTCGCGCTGAGCTGGAAAAAGCCGCTGCCGAGAAGAAAGCTTCGGCTGAAACTCGCGCTGCTCAACTGGCTGAGCTGGAAGTGACTATCACTGCCACTGCTGGTGACGAAGGCAAGCTGTTCGGTTCGATCGGTACTCACGACATCGCTGACGCACTGACCGCCTCTGGCGTCGAAGTGGCCAAGGCTGAAGTTCGTCTGCCGAACGGCACCATCCGTAACGTTGGCGAATACGACGTTGCCGTGCACCTGCACAGCGATGTTGAAGCTACCGTTCGCGTAGTTGTGGTAGCTGCTTAAGCAGTTTGATTTCAGCGCTACGGTGCTGGAGTCTGATCGTCTGGCGACTCGTTCGTCGGTCGGTCAGCAAAGGGCGCGCTCCTGTTTATCAGGTCGTGCCCTTTGTCATTTCTGAGTATTCTGTTTCAAATTCCTGATTCCGTGTGGCCATGAACGACATTTCCGCTCCCGAGCAATACGATCTGCAAACCGCTGCCCTCAAGGTGCCGCCGCACTCCATCGAGGCCGAACAGGCTGTGCTCGGTGGTCTGATGCTGGACAACAACGCTTGGGAACGTGTGCTGGATCAGGTCTCGGACGGTGATTTCTATCGTCATGACCACCGTCTGATTTTCCGCGCCATTGCCAAGCTGGCCGACCAGAACCTGCCCATCGACGTCGTGACCCTGTCCGAGCAACTGGACAAAGAAGGTCAGACTTCACAGGTCGGCGGTCTGGGTTACCTGTCGGAGCTCGCAAAGAATATTCCGTCGGTCGCCAACATCAAAGCTTACGCCCAGATCGTGCGTCAGCGCGCGACCCTGCGCCAGTTGATTGGTATCAGCAACGAAATTGCCGACAGCGCGTTCAACCCGGAAGGGCGAACCGCCGAGGAGATTCTCGACGAAGCCGAGCGGCAGATCTTCCAGATTGCTGAAGCGCGCCCCAAAACGGGTGGTCCGGTAGGCGTCAACGATCTGTTGACCAAGGCCATCGATCGCATCGACACCTTGTTCAATCTGGGTGAAGGCATCACCGGCCTGTCCACCGGTTACACCGATCTGGACGAGAAGACCAGCGGCTTGCAACCGTCCGATCTGATCATCGTCGCGGGCCGTCCGTCGATGGGCAAGACCACGTTCGCCATGAACCTGGTGGAGAACGCGGTGCTGCGCAGCGAAAAGGCCGTGCTGGTGTTCTCGCTCGAAATGCCAGGTGAATCGCTGATCATGCGTATGTTGTCCTCCCTTGGGCGTATCGATCAGACCAAGGTGCGTTCCGGTCAACTGGACGACGACGATTGGCCGCGCCTGACTTCGGCGGTCAATCTGTTGAATGATCGCAAATTGTTCATCGATGACACCGCCGGTATCAGCCCGTCGGAAATGCGCGCGCGGACTCGTCGCCTGGTTCGTGAGCATGGTGAAGTCGGGATGATCATGATCGACTACCTGCAGCTGATGCAGATTCCGGGCTCCAGCGGTGACAACCGGACCAACGAGATTTCCGAGATCTCCCGTTCCCTGAAAGCCCTGGCCAAGGAATTCAACTGCCCTGTGGTGGCGCTCTCCCAGCTCAACCGCTCTCTCGAACAGCGACCCAACAAGCGCCCGGTTAACTCCGACTTGCGGGAATCCGGAGCGATCGAGCAGGACGCCGACGTCATCATGTTCGTGTACCGGGACGAGGTGTATCACCCGGAAACCGAGCACAAGGGCGTGGCTGAAATCATCATCGGCAAACAACGTAACGGCCCCATCGGCTTCGTTCGCTTGGCATTCATCGGTAAGTACACGCGCTTTGAGAATCTCGCGCCGGGTAGTTACAACTTTGATGACGATGAGTAAAACCTAGCCGCATAGTCGGAACTGGTTATTTTTTGTGCTATTCTCCGCGCCGGCGATTTCCCGAGAGGAAGTCGCCTCCCTGATTACGAACACTGGTCATCGACATGCAAGCAGCCAAGCCGTTATTTGACTATCCGAAGTACTGGGCCGAATGTTTCGGACCTGCGCCCTTCCTGCCGATGAGCCGGGAAGAGATGGATCAGCTTGGCTGGGATTCCTGCGACATCATCATCGTCACCGGTGATGCCTACGTCGACCATCCGTCTTTTGGTATGGCGATCATTGGCCGACTGCTGGAGTCGCAAGGCTTCCGCGTCGGGATCATTGCCCAGCCGGACTGGAAATCCAAAGACGACTTCATGAAGCTGGGCGAGCCGAATCTGTTCTTCGGTGTCGCGGCTGGCAACATGGACTCGATGATCAATCGCTACACCGCCGACAAGAAAATCCGCTCCGACGATGCCTACACGCCGGGCGGCATGGCCGGCAAACGTCCGGATCGTGCGAGCCTGGTCTACAGCCAGCGCTGTAAGGAAGCCTACAAAAATGTGCCGATCGTGCTCGGCGGCATCGAGGCTTCGCTGCGCCGTATCGCGCACTACGACTACTGGCAGGACAAAGTCCGCAATTCTATTCTGATTGACGCCAGCGCCGACATCCTGCTGTACGGCAACGCCGAGCGGGCCATCGTAGAGGTCGCCAATCGCCTGTCCTACGGCGAGAAGATCGAGAACATCACCGATGTGCGTGGGACGGCATTCATTCGTCGAGACACGCCTGAAGGCTGGTACGAAGTCGATTCCACGCGCATCGACCGTCCGGGCAAGGTCGACAAGATCATCAACCCGTACGTCAACACTCAGGACACTCAGGCCTGCGCCATCGAGCAGGAAAAAGGCCCGGTCGAAGATCCTAATGAAGCCAAGGTCGTGCAGATTCTGGCTAGCCCCCGGATGACCCGCGACAAGACCGTGATTCGCCTGCCGTCGATGGAAAAAGTGCGCAACGACGCTGTCCTCTACGCTCACGCCAACCGCGTTCTGCACCTTGAGACCAACCCCGGTAACGCCCGTGCGCTGGTTCAGAAGCACGGCGAAGTCGATGTCTGGTTCAACCCTCCGCCAATTCCGATGACCACCGAAGAAATGGACTACGTGTTCGGCATGCCGTACGCGCGGATCCCGCATCCTGTTTACGGCAAGGAAAAGATCCCGGCCTACGACATGATCCGTTTTTCGGTGAACATCATGCGGGGCTGCTTTGGTGGCTGCACATTCTGCTCGATCACTGAGCACGAAGGCCGGATCATCCAGAACCGCTCTCACGATTCGATCATTCGCGAGATCGAAGAAATCCGCGATAAGGTCCCGGGCTTCACCGGCGTCATTTCCGACCTCGGCGGCCCGACCGCGAACATGTATCGCATCGCCTGCAAGAGCCCGGAAATCGAATCCGCGTGCCGCAAGCCGTCCTGCGTGTTCCCTGGTATCTGCCCGAACCTGAATACCGACCACTCGGCGCTGATCCAGCTGTATCGCAGTGCGCGGGAATTGCCGGGCGTGAAGAAGATCCTGATTGCCTCCGGTCTGCGTTACGACCTGGCCGTCGAGTCGCCTGAATACGTCAAGGAGCTGGTGACGCACCACGTCGGTGGTTACCTGAAGATCGCCCCGGAGCACACCGAGGAAGGTCCGCTCAACCAGATGATGAAGCCGGGCATTGGCAGCTACGACAAGTTCAAGCGCATGTTCGAGAAGTACTCGAAAGAGGCGGGCAAGGAGCAGTACCTGATCCCGTATTTCATCGCGGCTCACCCGGGCACCACCGATGAAGACATGATGAACCTGGCGCTGTGGCTCAAGGGCAATGGTTTCCGTGCCGACCAGGTGCAGGCGTTCTATCCGTCGCCGATGGCCAGTGCGACTGCCATGTATCACTCAGGCAAGAACCCACTGCGCAAGGTCACGTACAAGAGTGACTCGGTCACCATCGTCAAGAGTGAGGAGCAGCGTCGCCTGCACAAGGCGTTCTTGCGTTATCACGACCCCAAGGGCTGGCCGATGCTGCGCGAGGCGCTGGAGCGTATGGGCCGTTCAGATCTTATCGGTTCGGGCAAAAACCAGCTGATCCCGCTGCATCAGCCTGAGACTGACAGCTATCAGAGCGCTCGCCGCAAGAACTCGACGCCTGCCGGCAGCCACAAGGTCGCCAAGACTACGAAGATTCTCACGCAGCACACTGGCCTGCCTCCGCGCGCGAGCGATGGTGGCAAGCCGTGGGACAAACGCGAGGAAGCCAAGGCCGCTGCGGCTGCCCGCAACAAGCAGGCAGCCAAGGATCGCGCCGATGCTGCCAAGGGTGGTAAGGGCGGTCAGAGCAAGAAGCCGTCGCGTCAACCGGTGTTCCCTCGGTAATCAGCCGGATGCAATAAAAAACGCCAGCTTTCGAGCTGGCGTTTTGCGTTTTAGATCTTCACGTTTTCGCGGATATTCCAGCCAAACTTGACCGGGCCGCCGTCCTTGGCCCCGTCTGCCTGTTGCGGCTGGTAGGCGACTTCAACCTTACCGAAGTTAAGTTCGATGTGCTCCCTCAACGTTTCGTCGCCGCTGCCTGCATCGGTCTGATATGACGCGATCATCACTTCTTTCAGTGTGATGATCATGTATTCCACCGGCGCGCTGCCGCCAGCCTTGCGCACCGTCAGCGTGGCTTCGGGATAATGCTTGCCGCTCGAGCAAGCCATCATGAGGTTCGGCGAAGCCTTGTCCAGCGACTTGTTCAAGCTCAGGTTCTGCATGGTCACCTTGCCCGCACCCCCGCCACCGCCCTGATGCATCGAGCCAGATTGCGCCATACCCCACTGCAACGATTGAATGTCGATTTCTTCCTTGTGAGCACTGTCCATCGACTCACCCTTGATATCGCCAAGCTTCAAAAACATATCGATTGCCATGAAATACTCCCTGAAAAAATAGTCGTCGACGAGTTGTCGTCGCGCACCTTTTCTCACCGGGAGGTTGATCGCAATACGTTGGGCGCATATCGGGACCGTTCATACGAAACAAAGAAAGTCTTCCTACAGCGCGAGGGTCATTGACTGCCTAATCTCGCCCACTCTCAGCCAAAACAAAGGGAAAAGGAATGAGCGGGCTATCACTGCGGGATGGTTTTTCCGTCGCGCGAAGTCAAGCGAGGGATCGCATAGAAAACGCTATTGATCTCAAGCAGCTGTTCCGCGTGATCGATGCTGATCCGGCCATCGTTGGGGCCGGTGTCGTTTACATCGATAGCGATTTCAATGTCGTGACGCTGAGGGAGTTTCAACCGATTTGCAGCGTGGCCGTCAAACGTGTGGTCTTGCGGGAACCACCCAGATATATGGGGGCGCAAGCGTTCGTACGTGCGTTGGAGAGCAATCCAAGGGAGTCACAGATCGTCAAGGAAAGCATTAGCGCTGCCGTAGCATGCACGGAAGCTGTGCTTAGCTGGATAGTTGTGATTAGTGGAAGTGCATTGATTCCTTTTACTGCTGGTAGTTCTGCCGTGTTCACCACATTGTGGTTGGCTTCGGCTTTGGCTGGAACTGCTCAATGTACGGTGGGGCTTGGACGGGTGGTCTATGAGTCAGTTGACCCTGCAGTGATCGACATCCTTGATTCGAATGAATGGTACGAAACGACCATGAATGTGCTGGACTTTATTACTTTGGGTGGCGCCAGCGTGTCGATTGCCGGGACGGGGATACTTAAAAGGGTGATGCTGAAGACGACAGGTAAATCCATCCGCCAAGGGGTAAAAGGCCTTAGCCGCCAGGAGAGCTATCAGCTTACAACTGAGCTGCTGTCTATCAGGCATCCAGAGCTAAAGTTTAAACTGATAAAACTCGAACGTATTGCAAAGAGACTTCCTAAACGATTTACCCCAATAGAAGTAAAAAGCAGCTTGCAGGTACAGATAAAAGACCTGTGGGCGGGACGGTTGGCTGTAGTGGGAAGCATTATCTCGGGAAATCTAACTCCAATAGCGCTAGGTATTTATGGAGAGGTGGTCAACCCATGAGACCTCTGCAGCTTTTATTATTCATGCGCCGCTACTTTCCTACGTTTATGGCAGGGATTTTTGCGGGAATATTTTCGATCGTGTTTGTTCTGGTGCTTTACATTGAGGCGTTTCTTCGCCCGATCAAACCGGCTGACGGCGTGGAGTGGCTGCTTGGCGGTGCCCTAATTGCAGTGGGCTATATGTGCGTCTGCCATTTTTTTTTGGTATGGGGCCGAGTGCTTTGGGTCTGGGGCATAGCGTTCCTGTTCGTCACTTGTCTGGGCGCCGCACTTCCCATCATTGAATATCGTCCAGTCAAAGTCCTATATTTTTTCGCTTTGCTTGCTCCATTGATCGGTTTGCTGGTCCTCAATTCAAATCGTCATCGAAAAATGAGAAAGATTCTGGTCCTCGTGCGTAATAAGCGAAAACGGTTTCTCGGTATCCGCAAAGCCCGTCTAGGCCGATTAACGGCCGGACGGCGCAAATAACTCCACCTGCCTCATTTACGTGCGACCCTTGCACCATCCGCCGAAGCTGGCGCAATTTTGGTGCTGTGCTTAGCTGAGCGGGCACCCTCAACGCCGAAGGCGCCTGACTTGCCCGGATGGCATAAGTCTTGCGCGGTTCCGCTACCGTCCAGGCTCGCAGGAGGCACGCCGTGTCGATTCACATTGCCTTGCACCACGTCACGCATTACCGCTACGAACGAGCGGTAGAACTGGGTCCGCAGATTGTGCGCTTGCGTCCTGCGGCTCACAGCCGCACGCGTGTGTTGTCCTATTCGCTGAAAGTCCTGCCCGAGAATCACTTCATCAACTGGCAACAGGACCCGCAGGGTAATTACCTGGCGCGGTTGGTGTTTCCCGAGAAGACCGACGAGCTGCGCATCGAAGTCGATCTGGTTGCCGAAATGGCGGTGTTCAACCCGTTCGACTTCTTCCTGGAGCCCTACGCCGACAAGATCCCGTTCACTTACGCCAATGAAGAGCATCGCGAGCTGCTGCCGTATCTGGAGAAGCTGCCGCTGACGCCGCGCTTTCAGGCGTATCTGGACAGCATCGATCGCACGCCGATACCGGCCATCGACTTTCTGGTGAATCTAAACCAGCGACTGGCCCACGACATCGGCTATCTGATCCGTATGGAGCCAGGTATCCAGACACCTGAGTTCACCCTGGAAAACGCCTCTGGCTCGTGCCGTGACTCTGCCTGGTTGCTGGTGCAGTTGCTGCGTCACCTGGGGCTGGCGGCCAGATTTGTTTCCGGCTACCTGATTCAACTAAAAGCCGATCTAGAGGCGTTGGACGGGCCATCCGGCACCGATGTCGATTTCACCGATCTGCATGCCTGGTGCGAGGTGTATTTGCCCGGCGCCGGTTGGGTCGGCCTGGACGCGACATCCGGTTTGTTTGCCGGTGAGGGCCACATTCCGCTGGCGTGCAGCCCCGAACCGTCTTCGGCGGCGCCGATCAGTGGTCTGGTCGAGCCCTGCGAAACCGAATTCAGCCACGAGATGTCGGTAGAGCGCATATGGGAAGCGCCGCGAGTCACCAAGCCTTACACCGATGAGCAATGGCTGGAGATACAGGCGCTGGGCCGACGGATCGACGGCGACCTGATCGCTCATGACGTGCGCTTGACCATGGGCGGCGAACCGACGTTCGTGTCCATCGATGATCGCGATGGCGATGAATGGAATACAGCGGCACTCGGACCGAAAAAACGGGTGTTGTCTGCCGAGCTGTTCCAGCGCATGCGCAAACATTACGCGCCACAGGGCATCGTGCACTTCGGCCAGGGCAAGTGGTATCCGGGCGAGCAACTGCCGCGCTGGTCGCTAAACTGCTTTTGGCGCAAGGACGGTCAGCCGGTCTGGCGTAACAATGCGTTGATTGCCGATGAAAGCGAAGACTACGGCACCGACAGCGAGACCGCTGGACGCTTTCTGCGCAGCATTGCCGAGCGGCTGAAATTGCCGGCGCGTTATGTGTTCCCGGCTTACGAAGACAATTTCTATTACTTGTGGCGCGAAGGCGCACTGCCGAAGAACGTCAGTGCCGAAGATTCTCGTCTTGGGGATGAACTTGAGCGCGCGAGACTGAGCAAAGTGTTCTCCCAGGGGCTGGACAAGGTCATAGGCCATGTTTTGCCGTTGGCGCGCACTGCGGCCGATGATCGTTGGCAGAGCGGGCGCTGGTACCTGCGTGACGAGCACTGTCGTCTGGTGCCGGGAGACTCACCGCTGGGCTACCGCTTGCCGTTGGCGTCGCAACCTTGGGTGAAGGCGGCCGAGTACCCCTACATCCACCCGACGGACCACAACCAGGAGTTTGCGGATCTGCCGGGTCGCAATGAGGTCCAGTCTCGCCTCGATGGGCTGACCGAGCACAAGGATCCGCATGCTGAAAAAGTCCCAGCCATCGATGAGTCAGCCGACTGGCTGACCCGCACCGCACTGGGGGCCGAAGTGCGCGGCGGTCGTCTGTACCTGTTCATGCCACCTCTGCAATCCCTTGAGGCCTATCTGGAACTCGTGGCGGCCATCGAATCGACCGCAGAGGAGCTGCACTGCCCGGTTTTGCTGGAAGGCTACGAGCCGCCGAGCGATCCGCGGCTGGCCAATTTCCGCATTACGCCCGATCCGGGAGTGATTGAGGTGAACGTGCAGCCGTCGTCGAGTTGGGACGAGTTGGTCGAGCGCACTGAGTTCTTGTACGAACAGGCGCGACTGACCCGGCTGACCACCGAGAAATTCATGATCGACGGGCGCCATACCGGCACCGGCGGCGGCAACCACTTCGTGCTTGGGGGCGCCACGCCAGGCGATTCGCCTTTCCTGCGTCGCCCTGACTTGCTGCGCAGCTTGCTCAGTTACTGGCACAACCATCCATCGCTGTCGTATCTGTTTTCCGGGCTGTTCGTTGGCCCGACTTCACAGGCGCCGCGTGTGGACGAGGCGCGCAATGACTCGCTGTACGAATTGGAGATCGCCTTTTCGCAGATGCCTTCGCCCGGCGAGGAGTGCCCGCCCTGGTTGGTGGATCGTTTGCTGCGCAACTTGCTGATCGACGTCACCGGCAATACGCACCGCGCGGAATTCTGCATCGACAAGCTGTATTCGCCGGATGGCGCGACGGGCCGTCTGGGCCTGCTGGAACTGCGCGCGTTCGAGATGCCACCTCATGCGCGCATGAGCCTGGCGCAGCAGTTATTGCTTCGTGCGCTGGTCGCACGGTTCTGGCAGGAGCCTTACGCACCGCCAAAACTGGCACGTTGGGGCAACGAGCTGCACGACCGTTTCATGCTGCCGCACTTCATCGAGCAGGACTTCGCCGATGTCATCGTCGAGCTTAACGCTGCTGGCTATCCGGTGCGGGCCGAGTGGTTCGCGGCGCATCTGGAATTCCGCTTCCCGAAAGTCGGCGATTACGCGGTCAGTGGCATCGAACTGGAACTGCGTCAGGCGCTGGAACCCTGGCATGTCCTGGGCGAGGAGGGCGCGGCGGGCGGTGCGGTTCGTTACGTGGATTCGTCCCTTGAACGATTGCAGTTGAAGGTCACGGGACTGCCGCCGCAGCGCTACATGCTGACCTGCAACGGCGTTCCCGTGCCGCTGCAACCCACCGGGCGCATCGGCGAGTTCGTCGCGGGCGTGCGTTATCGCGCCTGGCAGCCGTTCAATGCCTTGCAACCGACCATCCCGGTCCACGCGCCACTGGTTTTCGACATCCTTGATACATGGATGCAGCGTTCCCTGGGCGGCTGCGAGTATCATGTCGCGCATCCTGGTGGTCGCAACTACGAAACCCTGCCGGTGAACGCCAATGAGGCCGAGAGCCGGCGCCTGTCGCGGTTTTTCCGCGTCGGCCACAGCCCCGGCAAACTGGCGGTCCCTGCGCTGACCATCAATGATGAAATGCCCATGACGCTGGATCTGCGTCTGCATCGATAACGGCCCGCACGGGTTGCCCGACACGAGCTGTCGGGCCGCCTGGCTTAGAGAGCGGCCGCAGGGAAGCGAGCCACTGCGTGTCACGTTGTCTGCGCTAATCTGAGTTGTTCCAGCTGTCTGCCGAGCCTTCCATGCCTGACCTGCTTGACCGATATCCGCTCTCTGCGGGTACTTATCACGAGATGCTCGACGCCAGCGGCGCAGTTCGGCCGCACTGGCTGCGCTTTTATGAGCATCTGCAACGCAGCACACCCGCCCAGTTGATTCAGCGTCAGGCCCTTCTGGCTCGGCAGATTCAGGAAAACGGCGTCACCTACAACGTTTATGCCGACCCCAAGGGTGCTGATCGCCCCTGGGAGCTGGATCTGCTTCCGCACCTGATTCCCGTCGAGGAGTGGCAGCAGGTGGCGGCCGGCATCGCTCAACGAGCGCGCCTGCTCAATGCGGTTCTTGCGGACCTTTACGGCCCGCAAAAGTTGATTGCCGAGGGGTTGCTGCCTGCCGAACTGGTGTTCGGTCACAATAATTTTCTATGGCCCTGTCAGGGCGTCACGCCGCCGGAAGGCACCTTCCTGCATATGTATGCCGTCGACCTTGCGCGCACACCTGATGGCCGCTGGTGGGTCACGGCGGATCGGACACAGGCGCCTTCAGGTGCCGGGTATGCACTGGAAAACCGCCTGATCGTGTCGCGGGCTTTCCCCGAGTTGTATCGCGATCTGGAAGTGCAGCACCTGTCGAGCTTCTTCCGCTCATTGCAGGAGACCCTTGCACGTCAGGCGCCGAGCAGCAACGAAGCGCCACTGGTGGTGTTGCTGACGCCGGGGCGTTTCAACGAAAGCTATTTCGAACATCTCTACCTGGCCGGCCAGTTGGGTTATCCATTGGTGGAAGGCAGTGACCTGACAGTGCGTGACGCCACTGTGTACCTGAAAACATTGAGCGGGCTGCGTCGGGTTCACGCCATCATGCGGCGCCTGGACGACGACTTCTGCGATCCGCTTGAACTTCGCACGGACTCGGCCCTGGGTGTGCCGGGATTGCTTGAGGCCGTACGTCAGGGGCGGGTACTGGTGGCGAACGCCTTGGGCAGCGGTGTTCTGGAATCGCCCGGGCTGTTGGGCTTCTTGCCAAAGATCAACGAACACCTGTTCGGCGAAGAGCTGATTCTGCCTTCAGTGGCGACCTGGTGGTGTGGAGAGCCGCCCGTGTTGGCCCAGGCGCTGGAAAAAATGCCTGAGTTGCTGATCAAGCCTGCGTTTCCGTCTCAGAGTTTCGCGCCGGTATTTGGCCGCGATTTGAACGAGGAACAGCGTCAGGCGCTCGCGGCGCGCATGCAGGCCAGGCCTTACGCCTATGTCGCTCAGGAGATCGCTCAGCTGTCTCATGCGCCGATCTGGCAGGGTGAAAAGGAACAGTTGCAGCCCCGCGCCATCGGCATGCGGGTTTACGCCGTCGCCACCGAAGACGGCTACCGGGTGTTGCCCGGCGGCTTGACTCGCGTGGCCGCCGACGCCGACGCCGATGTGGTGTCGATGCAGCGCGGCGGCGCGAGCAAGGACACCTGGATCCTCGGGGAGCGCACCTTGGGCAGCGAGCCGTGGAAAGGCCGTCGCTCGCTGGGCGTGCATGATCTGATTCGTCGCGACCCGTATCTGCCATCGCGCGTTGTGGAAAACCTGTTCTGGTTCGGTCGTTACTGCGAACGTTGCGACGACAGTGCACGTCTGTTGCGAATCATGCTGGCGCGCTATGTCGACGGCGATGACCCGCTGGCGCTGCAAGCAGCCGTCGAGCTGGGCGAGCGAGTGAATCTGGTGCCTCGCGAAGATGAAGAGGACCAGGAGGGCTCCGAGCTGCCTCAGCGGCTGCTCGCCGCCCTGCTAGGCGATGAATGGCCATTCAGCCTGCGCTCTAACCTGCAACGCTTGCAGTGGGCGGCGTCACAGGTGCGTGGCAAGTTGTCCAGAGAAAACTGGCAAGCCCTCGTGGAGTTGCAGCGCGAGGCCGCCAACCTCGAAACAGACGACCCCGATTTCGGTGAGTTGCTGGACTTCCTCAACCGTCTGGTGATGTCGCTGGCGGCGCTGTCCGGTTTCGCGCTGGACGACATGACGCGTGATGATGGCTGGCGTTTTCTGATGATCGGGCGGCGTATCGAGCGTTTGCAGTTCCTCAGCACCAGCCTTGCGGCGTTCCTGCGAAGCGATGCGGTGTTCGATCAGGATGCGCTGGACTGGCTGCTGGAGCTGGGCAACAGCAGCATCACTTATCGCTCGCGGTATCTGGCGTTGCCGCAACTGATCCCTGTGCTCGACCTGCTGCTGCTCGATGAGCAGAATCCTCACGCACTGCTGTTCCAGCTCAAGCTGGTGGCGCGCTCGTCCAAGCGTCTGAACGATGATTTTGGCTCACCGAAGGACAGCAGTCTGACCTTGCTGATCCAGCGTCTGGCCGGTTTCGATCTGGGATGTCTGGAAGAAGGGCTGTTCGGGGAAAGCAGCGTCAGGGCGGCGCTGCACGGCCTGGCGGATATGCTGCAGAACATTGGCGAGGTCAGCGGTCAGGTTTCCGATCGCCTGGCATTGCGCCATTTTGCCCATGTCGATGATGTCAGCCAGCGAACGGTGTCCGTCTGATGAACAGTGCTCATTACCAGATTCTTCACGACACCCATTACAAGTACGACAGCCCGGTTTCGCTCGCGCAGCAGCTGGCCCATCTGTGGCCGCGACGCAGCCCGTGGCAGCGTTGCCTGGAACAGCACCTGGTGATCAGCCCGGCGCCGACCACGCGCCGCGACGAGCTGGACGTGTTCGGCAACCCGCTGACACGGCTGGCTTTCGAACGGCCCCATGACGAGTTGCAGGTTAACGCGCGTCTGCGCATTGAAGTGCTGGAGCGTCCAACGCTGGATTTTCAGCAGTCGCCCTCGTGGGATCAGACCCGCAGCGCGCTGACCTACAGCGCCTCGAAGATGTCCCCGGACATTCTCGACGCCTGCCGTTATCGCTTCGAGTCCCCTTACGTGCATCTGAAACAGTCGTTCGTGGACTTCTCTGCCAGCTGCTTTCCGTCCGGCCGTCCGATGCTGCTGTGCGCGCAGGCGTTGATGGAGAAGATTTTCGACGAGTTCACTTTCGACGGCGAGGCGACTCAGGTGGCGACACCACTGGTGGAGGTTCTGGAAACCCGGCGTGGCGTCTGTCAGGACTTCGCACATCTGATGCTGGCGTGCCTGCGTTCGAGGGGGTTGGCGGCGCGTTATGTCAGCGGTTATCTGCTGACCCAGCCGCCTCCAGGCCAGCCGCGTCTGATTGGCGCTGACGCGTCCCATGCATGGGTGTCGGTGTTCTGCCCGGTGCTGGGCTGGGTGGATTTCGATCCGACCAATAATATCCAGCCAGCGCTGGAACACATCAGTCTGGCGTGGGGGAGAGACTTTTCTGACGTCTCTCCACTACGGGGTGTGATCCTGGGCGGCGGCAATCATGACCCCGAAGTACGGGTGACGGTCATGCCCATCGCGGGCTGATGCCAGGCTTACTCAGCTGGCTTCTCGTCGCTCGGCTGCTCGTCGGCCACTTCCTCGCCAACCTGCGCTTCGGCTTTCTCGGCCTGCTTGCGCTGCAGCTTCTCCTCTTTCTTTTGTTCCTTGGCCAGATCACGTTGGCGTTTGGCGAATGAGTAGTTGGGTTTGGCCATGGGCAATCCTCGGGGCTGGCGATAATTACCGCCATTCTGCCTGAGAACGACGAATACCCGCCGCTGTATTTTTTGCCGGCCAACCGTCTGTTCTATAGATTCTGCTCAATCACGCCGCTCGGGCGGCGCGGCGGTAGTCGCTATAGTCCTGGCTGGCGCTGGCGTAATTGCCGCTGGCACCACAGGCATACGCGGCGAGCAAACTGCGGAAAAGGCTATTGAGTTGCATGAATATCGTCCTGAATGATGAGTGACAAGGCGATCTTAGAAGGACACTCTAGTCTGCGCTGTTTGATTGTCTCGATTGCCCCGATAGCGGCGACCCAGACATGTTTCATAATCTCCGGTTGAAAAATTGTTTAGAGTTCAGGCACTCTTTGTATACAAAAAAACCAAGAGCTACCCCATTCAGGAGACTCATCATGATTCGCAAGCTTGTTGCTGCATCCCTTCTGACGCTGGCCAGCGGGCATCTGCTGGCAGCCGAATGCTCGGTCGACGTCGACTCCACCGACCAGATGACCTTCTCCACCAAGGCCATCGAAATCGACAAGAGCTGCAAGGAATTCACCGTCAACCTGAAGCATTCCGGCAGCCTGCCCAAGAACGTCATGGGCCATAACCTGGTGGTCAGCAAGGAAGCTGACATGCAGCCGATCGCCACCGACGGCCTGAGCGCCGGGATCGACAAGCAATACCTGAAAGAGGGTGATGCACGCATCATCGCTCACACCAAGATCATCGGTGCCGGCGAGACGGATTCGTTGACGATCGACGTGTCCAAGCTCGATCCAGCGGAGAAGTACGGCTTCTTCTGCTCGTTCCCGGGCCACATCAGCATGATGAAAGGCACGATCACTCTGAAGTGATCCGCGCCTTTAGCCGTCCGGCTTGCTGGCGGTGGCGTCCTTGAAATCGCTACCGCCGGCAAGCCGGACTGCTACAACGGGCGAGGTGTCTCTGACGCCTTGTTACGACCGCTTCGAATCGGTCATCTTGAAAATCCCCTGTGCGTTGCTGCTGTCGAAATTCAGGTCGATCTTTCCATTTTCCGGGTCGATCTTGCGCTGAATGAACTCGACGAACGAGCCCGGAAGCTGATGGGTTTTCAGCACGCCCTCGGCATTCAGCAGATCGCGATTGACGGTACAGGCCTTGTACGCCGTCTGCATCACGCGCCCCGAACCTGAGACCTCGATGCTGTCCTTCATGGGCCGCTCGCGGCGAATTTGCTCCTCAACCGTGGCTTCCAGATCTGCTACGCGATCGGTCAGGTGGTTGAAGCTGTTGCCTTCGGTGGCGATCCAGGCCATTTCCGCGCTTTCGCTGAGCAATTGGCGGTAATCTTCTTCTCGTACCACACCATGCTGGCGGCCAAACGCGCGATACAGGCCTGGCAGCAGACGTGTCGCTTCTTCGACGCTGCAATGGCGGGTCGTCTGCAGACGCTTGAGGATGCTCAGGTCTTCACGACTCAGCGGATCACGGCTCGAACCGACCACACGGCCGACAGCGCTCTGAAACGCCTCGCTCAAGCGGCCCGGGTGCAGTTCGGAGACGAAGAACTGCGCGATGTCCTCCGGCAGGTCCATCTGGCGATAGCCCCAGCCGGTCATGTTCAGCCTGGTCAGCGGATAAGTGCGCACATCGGTGAAGCCCAGCGGCTCCAGCAGGCGCGAGAACGCTTGACGACCCCTTGGCAATTCGCCGTTTTCAGCCCAGTCCACGGTACGAATCGCTCCATGGTCGAACACCACTTTGCGGCCGCTCTCGAATTGCTCGTCGACGTAACGCAGGCCGTCCGGCACGGCTTCTACCAACTTGTGGAACAGGCACAGGTTCAGCGCTTCGGCGAGCCACACGCGATGGATCGCATCCTCGCTCCAGGAGAATTCCTGCAGCCCCTGAGGGACATCAACGCGGTGTTTGAGCCAGTCGGCAGCAGGCTGGCCGACGGTGGAAGCAACGAGAGAGAAGAGGCCTTGGAAAGCGGTCATGGATGGCGGCTCTGAGCGGGAAAGTCAGGACGCTATGTAAGCCTCGATGGCCGGTGCCATCAAGCGAAAAAAAACGACGGGTTCATTCCTTTTTTGAATGGCACAGGCTTTCGAAGTTGTTTCTGATACCCCGCAAGTCAACCGTGTGAGGGAGCTTGGTCGCGAAGAAGCCGGTAAATTCTCCAGATATCCGGTGACTCAAACCCGGTCTTCGCGAGCAAGCTCCCTCCCACGGAAATTGCGTCGGGCCTACAGATTCGCAGCGAACCCTCAGGGCGCGTAAGGCAGGTCGCGCTTGTGCTGGGTCTTGCGGTAGGTGTTGGCGATGATGTCGAACGCTTCCTGACGCAGCGGCTCGCCGTGGAGGAAGGCGTCGATCTCGGCGTAGGTCACGCCGTGGGAGGCTTCGTCCGGTTTGCCCGGCACCAGATCTTCGAGGTCAGCAGTCGGAATTTTCTCGACCAGGTTTTCCGGCGCACCAAAGTTGCGTGCGATGGCGCGGACCTGATTTTTTACCAGGCCGCTCAGCGGAGCCAGGTCGCAGGCGCCGTCACCGAATTTGGTGAAGAAGCCCATCACCGCTTCCGCCGCATGGTCGGTACCGATCACCAGACCGCCACGAACGCCGGCAATGGTGTACTGCGCGACCATTCGTGTGCGGGCCTTGACGTTGCCTTTGACAAAATCCACAGCCGCATCGGGCTGCCCTTCGAAGGCTTTTACCTGCTCGACCAGCGCTTTCACCGAGGGCGCGATGTCCACGGTGTGACGCTCGTCCGGATTGATGAAGTCGACCGACGCGGTGGCTTCGTGCTCGTCGTGCTGGATGTGATACGGCAGGCGCACGGCGATGAACTGGTAGGCGTCGTCGCCGGTGCTTTCGCGCAATTCGCGAACGGCGCGCTGGGCCATCAGGCCTGCGGTCAGCGAATCGACGCCACCGCTGATGCCCAGCACCAGCACTTTCAGGCGGGCATTGTGCAGGCAGTCCTTGATGAACTGGATGCGGCGCGTGACTTCGGCTTCAAGCTCACCCTGATTGGCGAAGGGGGCCTGGACCTTGAGCTCTTTGGCGATCTCGAGCTGTACGGCTTGCATGATTGACTCCTCATGAGGAAGAAGAAAAAGAGGCATTTCAAGAAAAGTAACAAGCGGTGCTCGAGTCAGGCTGGCACCTTGAATACATGGCGCAGGTAGGACACGAATTCCGGGTCCTTGCATTGCGTCTTGCCGGGCTCGTCGGAAATCTTTGCGACGGGCTGGCCGGCACAGGCGGTCATTTTAAGCACGATACTCATGGGCTCGACGCCCGGCACGTCTGCGGTGAGGTTGGTGCCGATGCCGAAGCTGACATTGATCCGACCACGCAAGGCACGAAATATTTCCAGCGCCTTGGGCAGGTTCAGGCCATCGGAAAACACCAACGTTTTGCTCATCGGGTCGATGCCGAGTTTCTGATAATGGGTGATGCATTTCTCGGCCCATTGCACGGGGTCGCCCGAGTCGTGGCGCAGGCCGTCGAAGAGCTTGGCGAAGAACAGGTCGAAATCGTTCAGGAAAGCATCGGTGGTGATGCAGTCAGTCAGGGCGATACCGAGCAGGCCGCGGTACTCGCGAACCCAGCAATCGAGGGCGGCGATCTGGCTATCGATCAGACGCGGGCCGAGTTGCTGGTGCGCCATGATCCATTCGTGGGCCATGGTGCCCAAGGGCTTGAGATCGAACTTGCGCGCCAGATGCACGTTGCTTGTGCCGACGAACTGGCCGGGAAAGTCCTTCTTCAAAACCGAAACGACGTCTTCCTGCACCGCGAACGAGAACCGCCGGCGGGTGCCGAAGTCAGCCACTTTGAGCTCAGCCAGCTCGTCAGGCGTGGCGGTGGCGGTCAGCCAGTCGAACTTGCGATACAGCTGATCGCGGGCCTGGCTCAAGAGAGTGTCGGGCGTGCGATAGCGGTTGCGCACCTCGCTGACGATGGCCAATACCGGCACTTCGAACAGGATTACGTGAAGCCACGGGCCGGCGAGGCGGATGGTCAGCTCATCGTTTTCAATCGTGGTCTGCACGTAGCGCAGGTTGAAGCGAAACAGGCCCAGGAAACGCAGAAAATCCGGTTTCATGAAGTTGATGCGTTCGAGGAAACCGGTCTCTTCGACGCTCAGCGACAGATCGCAGAGCTGTTCGATCTGGTGGCGAATTTCCATCAGGTAAGGCCGCAAGTCTTCGCTGTTGCGGCAGCGGAACTCCCACTCTACGTCGACGTTGGGATAGTTGTGTAGCACAGCCTGCATCATGCTCAGCTTGTAGAGGTCGGTATCGAGCAGGTTCTGAACGATGCGATCTGCGAAAGCGCTCTCACTCATTGTGTCGCTCCAGCCAGCAGTGGCCGCCATGCGCGGCCCATGGAATTCAAGTCGATGTCGCATACAACCTTGTGGTAGCGCGCAGGCGTTACGTCCGGTCTGTTATTGACGATGACCGACATAATGCCAGCCGAGAGCGGGTTGGGGCAGAAATGTTTCAGCTTGGCGTTGGCTGATCGAGCTGCTCCAGCATCCACTCCACGAACACGCGAATCTTCGGTACCTCCGCCGCATGCTCCGGATACGCCAGGTAATAGGCATCGCGGCTGGGCAGTGCATGAGGCCAGGGAATGATCAGCTTGCCGTCGGCCAATTCCTCTTCCACCAGAAAACGCGGCAGCAAAGCGACGCCACAGCCAACCTGCGCCGCGCGAATGCACATGTAGAAGGTCTCGAAGCGTGGGCCGTGATAGCTGTGTTCGGTCTGATAACCCTGGCTTTCGAACCACTCGTGCCAGCCTTGAGGGCGGTGGGCGTTTTGCAGCAGGACCAGATCGGCAAGCTGCGTTGGATCGGTGAAGGGTTTGTCGGGCATGCAGCCGGGCGCGCAGACCGGCACCAGTTCTTCGCCGAACAGCTTCACGCTCTCTGCACCGGGGCGTGCGCCCTGGCCGAAATAGAACGACATGTCGCAGCGACTCTGGGCCAGATCATCGCTTTCCTGTTCGTTGACCAGATCCAGATGAATATGCGGATGCCGCAGACGCCATCCCTTGAGGCGTGGGACCAACCAGCGCGCACCGAATGTCGAGGGCGTGGAGACACGCAGGACTTCGGTTTCGCCACCGTAGGAACGCAGGAAATGCGTCGACATCTCCATCTGCGTGAGCACCTTGCGCACTTCAGCCAGATACAAAGCCCCGGCGGGTGTCAGCTGCAAGCGGCGACGCACGCGCCTGAACAACAAGTGCTGGACCAGTTCTTCCAGCTGCGCGACCTGTTTGCTGACGGCACTTTGCGTCAGGTTCAGCTCCTCCGCAGCGCGGGTAAAACTCAGATGCCGGGTGACCGCTTCGAAACATTGCAGCGCGGTGACGGACGGCAGATGGCGTTTGTTCAGCATATTCAGGCCTGTTGGGCATCAGCATGAAAAAACGGAATGATATCTCGCTTAAACGTCGTTTGTTGGACCTTGTTAGTCCAGCTATTACTAGAGGCTGACGCTATCACCCATGCCAGTAGCGAATTCCAGTATTCCGCATTCGTGTTTATGGCCCATCAAGATTCAGGAGAAATCATGCTCAACGACCTGCTCACCCGCCTCGGTGTCGACCCTGCTCTCTACCAGAAGGGCGACAAGCCTGTTCACACGCCGATCGATGGCAGCCAGGTCGCTTCGGTGAGCTGGGAAGGCGCGGCCGAAGTCGAGCAACGCATCACCCGTGCCGAGCATGCCTTCCAGTCATGGCGCAAAGTGCCAGCCCCACGTCGTGGCGAGCTGGTGCGCCTGTTCGGTGAGGCGCTGCGCAAGCACAAGTCTGATCTGGGCGAGCTGGTTTCGTGGGAGGCCGGCAAGATCACTCAGGAAGGTCTGGGTGAAGTGCAGGAAATGATCGATATCTGCGACTTTGCGGTCGGGCTGTCTCGTCAGATGTATGGCCTGACCATCGCTTCCGAGCGTCCGGGGCACCACATGCGTGAAACCTGGCATCCGCTGGGCGTGGTCGGTGTGATCAGCGCGTTCAACTTCCCGGTAGCGGTCTGGTCCTGGAACACCGCGCTGGCGCTGGTCTGCGGCAACTCGGTGATCTGGAAGCCCTCGGAAAAGACCCCGCTGACCGCGCTGGCCTGCCAAGCGCTGTTCGACCGCGTCGCGTCTGAGTTCGCCGATGCCCCGCAGTACCTGGCGCAATGCGTCATCGGTGGTCGCGACGCAGGCGAAGCGCTGGTCGACGACGCTCGCGTTGCGTTGATCAGCGCCACCGGCAGCACCCGCATGGGGCGTGAAGTGGCGCCGAAAATCGCCGCACGTTTCGCCCGCAGCATTCTGGAACTGGGCGGCAACAACGCCATGATCCTGACCCCGAGCGCCGACCTCGATCTGGCCGTTCGCGCCGTGCTGTTCAGCGCCGTTGGCACTGCCGGTCAGCGTTGCACCACCTTGCGTCGCCTGATCGCCCACAAATCGGTCAAGGCCGAGTTCGTCGAGCGCCTCAAAGCCGCATACGCCAAGGTGCGTATCGGTCATCCGCTGGAAGGCAATCTGGTCGGTCCGCTGATCGACAAGCAGAGCTTCGAAAACATGCAGGAAGCGCTGGAACAGGCTCTGAGCGAAGGCGGCAAGGTGTTCGGCGGCAAGCGCGAACTGGCCGATAAATTCCCCAACGCGTTCTACGTTTCGCCTGCCATCGTCGAGATGCCGGAGCAGAGCGACGTGGTACGCAATGAAACCTTTGCGCCGATTCTCTACGTGGTTGGTTATGAAGACTTCAACGAGGCGGTGCGCCTGAACAACGACGTGCCACAAGGCCTGTCTTCGTGCATCTTCACCACCGACGTGCGTGAAGCCGAGCAGTTCATCTCGGCGCTGGGCAGCGACTGCGGCATCGCCAACGTCAACATTGGCCCGAGTGGTGCAGAGATCGGCGGCGCGTTCGGCGGCGAGAAGGAAACCGGTGGTGGCCGTGAGTCCGGCTCGGATTCGTGGAAAGGCTACATGCGTCGTCAGACAGCCACCGTGAACTATTCCCGCGAGCTGCCGTTGGCGCAGGGGATCACGTTTGATTGAGACATTCTGTCAGGTGAAATAGAAACCGGTGGGAGGGAGCGAAGCTCGCGATTGCAATAGGTCAGGCGCCACCGCAGTGCCTGGATAAATGCATCGCGAGCTTCGCTCTCTCCCGCATTGATTGCGTTCCGTCATGACGCAGAGCATGGGAACGATCGGTATACGTGTCTCTTTCTGAGGTTTTGCGATGCCGCTACGCGAAGAATGTCTGTGGGAAACGCTGACGCCGCAGAGGCCTGAGGCGCCAGCGTTGAAAGGGGAAGTGAGCGTCGATGTGTGCGTGATCGGCGCAGGCATCACCGGGTTGTCGGCAGCGATTCATTTGCTGGAACAAGGCAAGAAAGTCGCCATCGTCGAAGCCCATCGCACCGGGCAGGGTGGATCGGGGCGTAACGTGGGTCTGGTCAACGCCGGGCTGTGGATTCCTCCCGACGAGATCGAAGCCGGTTTCGGCGAAAAAGTCGGCAGCCAGCTCAATGGCATGCTGGGTAACGCGCCGTCGCTGGTATTCAGCCTCATCGAAAAGTACGGCATCGATTGTCAGGCGACCCGCAAGGGGACGCTGCACATGGCGCACAACGCCAAGGGCGAGGTCGATCTGCGCAGCCGCGAAGAACAATGGAAGCGCCGTGGTGCGCCTATCGAATTGCTGACCGGCAAAGCCTGCCAGGAAGCCACCGGCACCAAAGAAATCACCGCCGCATTGCTTGATCATCGCGCCGGGACGATCAACCCGATGGCTTACACCAGCGGCCTGGCGGCCGCGGTCACCCAACTCGGCGGTCAGCGTTTTGATCACTCCCCGGTGAAACGTCTGGAGCGTCAGGGTTCGCGCTGGTGCGTCATCACAGAAAACGGTTCGGTGCTCGCTGAACAAGTGGTGATCGCCTCCAACGCCTATACCGAAGGTGAATGGACCGAACTGCGCCGCAACTTTTTCCCCGGTTATTACTATCAGGTCGCCTCGGTGCCGCTGACTGAAGACGCTGCGCAGCAGATTCTGCCGGGTGGCCAAGGCTCCTGGGACACCCGCCAGGTATTGAGCAGCATTCGCCGCGATGCCGACGGGCGCTTGTTGCTGGGCAGTCTGGGCAATGGCAATCAGAAGCCGACCTGGTTCCTCAAGGCTTGGGCTGACCGCGTGCAGCAGCACTATTTCCCGTACCTGAAAAAGGTCGAATGGGAGTGCACCTGGACCGGTTGCATCGCCTTCACGCCCGATCACCTGTTACGCATGTTTGAACCTGCACCAGGACTGGTCGCGGTCACAGGTTACAACGGGCGCGGCAACACCACCGGGACGGTGGTGGGCAAGGCGTTCGCCGATTATCTGTGCCACGGCGATGCGAACGTACTGCCGATTCCATTCACGCCGATGCGGCCACTTTCCGGTATTGGTTTGCGCAGCTCTTTATATGAGGCTGGCTTTTCGCTATACCATGCAGCGCAATGCCTCAGAATCGTGGTCTGAGGCGAAATATCTGTCATAAAACGACGCTTTCGCACGCATCCACTAACCTGAAATGGTGCGTCCCGTAGCGGCCCCGCACCGGCGGTGTGCAGTTCGGTGACGCAAGCTGTAACAACAGGGTTGTACAAGTCAGGTTGGCGCGGTTGCGCGTTTATTTCGGGAGGGTTGCTCTTTCAAAGTCGCAGGGTTGCACCTTGCGCGGTTTAGACGGTTGCACGCCCAGTAAAAAAGGGCCAGAAACAGTCGAATAACAACAAAACGACGACTTTTTTCAGAATAAAAAACCGATGGCACGCCACTTGCTCAGAGCATCTCTGTGGTCGCAGTGCTAATTAAAAAACCTAGGAGCACCAACTCATGTCGCAGACGTTTTACAGGAAAGGCTTTCTGGCACTCGCAGTCGCTACTGCAATGGGTGCGGCTACTTTTGCGCAGGCTGACATCAAGATCGGCGTTGCAGGCCCGATGACAGGCGCCAACGCCTCGTTCGGCGAGCAATACATGAAGGGCGCTCAAGCGGCAGCCGATGCCATCAACGCTGCGGGCGGCGTCAACGGGGAAAAAATCGCTCTGACCGCTTACGACGATGCCTGCGAGCCTAAACAGGCCGTGGCCGTGGCCAACAAGGCCGCATCGGACAAGGTCGCCGGCGTAGTCGGTCACTTCTGCTCCTCCTCGACCATTCCTGCTTCGGAAGTCTATGACGAAGCCGGCATCATCGCGATTACTCCAGGCTCCACCAACCCAACCGTTACCGAGCGCGGCCTGAGCGCCATGTTCCGTATGTGCGGCCGTGACGACCAGCAAGGCATCGTCGCCGGCGATTACATCGTTGACGTGCTCAAAGGCAAGAAAATCGCGGTCATCAACGACAAAGACACCTACGGCAAAGGCCTGGCAGACGCCACCGCCAAACAGCTGACCGCTCGCGGCGTCAAGCCAGTGCTGGAAGAAGGTCTGACCCGCGGCGAGAAAGATTTCAGCGCCCTGGTTACCAAAATTCGCTCTACCGGCGCGGATGTCGTCTACTTCGGCGGCCTGCACCCGGAAGCCGGTCCTCTGGTTCGCCAACTGCGTGAACAAGGCCTCAAAGACGTCAAGTTCATGTCCGACGACGGCGTTGTGACCGACGAACTGGTGACCACCGCTGGCGGCGCTCAGTACGTCGACGGCGTGTACATGACCTTCGGCGCCGACCCGCGCCTGCTGCCAGACAGCAAGGCTGTGGTTGAGCAGTTCCGCAAGTCCGGTTACGAGCCTGAAGGCTACACCCTGTACGCCTACGCTTCGGTTCAGGCCCTGGCCGCTGGCTTCAACGGCGCCAAGTCCAACAAGGGCGAAGACGCTGCCAAATTCCTGAAGTCCCACCCGGTGAAAACGGTCATGGGCGAGAAGGCCTGGGACTCCAAAGGTGACCTGAAGGTCTCCGACTACGTGGTTTACCAGTGGGACAAGGACGGCAAATATCACCAGCTCGAAAAGCAGAAGTGAGTTGAGCTCCTAGTCGGATGAGTCGTGTCGCGGGCTTGGAACCTCGACACGACGCTTTCCGGTAATCGGTGCTGCCTTGGCGCAGCATCGGATTTCTTCTGTTGCCATCGTGCCCGTCCCGCTATCTCTCACGAGGAGGTATCCGGTCCGCGCCAGGTTGGCCTTTCAAGTTCGTGAGCGTGCGTGATGGATGGTATTTTCCTGCAGCAAATGGTCAACGGGCTGACCCTCGGTTCGGTCTACGGCCTGATCGCCATCGGTTACACGATGGTCTACGGCATCATCGGCATGATCAACTTCGCCCACGGCGACGTGTATATGATCTCCGCCTACCTCGCAGCTATCGGCCTGGCCGTACTGTCCTTCTTCGGTATCGAGTCGTTCCCCTTTCTGATTCTCGGCACGCTGATCTTCACCATCGTGGTGACCGGTGTGTACGGTTTCGTCATCGAGCGCGTGGCTTACAAACCGCTGCGTAACTCCACCCGTCTGGCACCGCTGATCAGTGCCATCGGTATTTCCCTGATCCTGCAGAACTACGCGCAGATCGCCCAAGGCCCACGCCAGCAAGGCGTTCCGACCCTGCTTGAAGGCGCCATGCGCTTCGACGTCGGCAGCGGTTTCGTACAGATCACCTACACCAAGATATTCATCCTGATTGCCGCCTTCATCGGCATGGGCGTACTGACCTACATCATCAAGTACACCAAGCTGGGCCGCATGTGCCGCGCCACGCAGCAGGACCGCAAGATGGCGTCGATTCTGGGCATCAACACTGACCGGGTCATCTCCTATGTATTCGTCATCGGCGCAGCCATGGCGGCACTGGCCGGCGTGCTGATCACCATGAATTACGGGACCTTCGACTTCTTCGCCGGGTTCGTCATCGGCATCAAGGCCTTCACCGCAGCGGTACTTGGCGGTATCGGTTCGTTGCCGGGCGCCATGCTCGGTGGATTGATCCTGGGGGTTGCCGAGTCGCAATTCTCCGGTCTGATCAACTCCGACTACAAAGACGTGTTCAGTTTCGGCCTGCTGGTAGTGATTCTGATCTTCCGTCCTCAAGGCCTGCTGGGTCGCCCACTCGTGGCGAAGGTATAACCATGTCTGCACCTACTAAACCCATCGATATCAAACAAAGCCTCATCGACGCGGTGGTTGCCGGGCTGCTGGCGCTCATCGTGTTCGGCCCGATCGTCGGCATCGTGCTGGATGGCTACGGCTTCAACATGCAGCCAGGTCGCGTTGCCGCGCTGGTTGGCGTGGTCGTCGTCGGACGCTTCTTCATGAGCCTGTTCTTGCAGACACCCAAGGGCGTGGCGATTGCGCAGAGCTTCGAAAGCTCGGGCTCCGGCGTACACGTGTTGCCGCCGGGCTACAAAACCCGCCTGCGTTTCATCATTCCTTTGATGATCCTGATTGCCGTGATCTTCCCCGTGTTCGCTGACAAATACGTACTGACCGTGGTTATCCTCGGTCTGATCTACGTGTTGCTGGGCCTGGGCCTGAACATTGTGGTCGGCCTGGCGGGTCTGCTCGACCTCGGCTATGTGGCGTTCTACGCCATTGGCGCTTACGGCCTGGCGCTGGGTTATCAGTATCTGGGGCTGGGCTTCTGGTCGGCATTGCCGCTGGCAGCGATTGCAGCGGCGCTGGCCGGTTGCATCCTCGGTTTCCCCGTTCTGCGCATGCACGGCGACTACCTGGCGATCGTGACGCTCGGCTTCGGTGAAATCATTCGTCTGGTACTGAACAACTGGCTGTCGTTCACCGGTGGTCCGAACGGCGTGGCAGTCCCTTCGCCGACGTTCTTCGGTCTGGAGTTCGGGCGTCGAGCCAAAGATGGCGGGATTCCGATCCATGAGTATTTCGGCTTCGAATACAACCCGGACCTGAAATTCATCTTCATCTACGCTGTGCTGTTCCTGGTCGTGCTGGCAGTGCTGTACGTCAAGCATCGTCTGACTCGCATGCCAGTCGGCCGCGCTTGGGAAGCGCTGCGTGAAGACGAAATCGCCTGCCGTTCCATGGGCCTCAACCACGTACTGGTCAAACTCTCGGCGTTCACCATCGGTGCCTCGACTGCGGGTCTGGCCGGCGTGTTCTTTGCCAGCTATCAAGGCTTCGTCAATCCGACCTCGTTCACGTTTTTCGAGTCGGCGTTGATCCTGGCCATCGTCGTGCTCGGTGGCATGGGCTCGACTGTCGGCGTGGTGATCGCCGCGTTCGTGCTGACCGTCGCGCCTGAAATGCTCCGTAGCTTCGCTGAATATCGCGTATTGCTGTTCGGCATCCTGATGGTCCTGATGATGATCTGGCGCCCACGCGGCCTGATCCGCATCAGCCGTACCGGCGTAAAACCACGCAAAGGCGTGCTGGCAAAAGTGGAGGGCGCGTGATGAGCGACGAAATCGTTCTTTCCGTCGAGAACCTGATGATGCACTTCGGTGGCATCAAGGCCCTCAGCGACGTCAGCCTCGAGGTACGTCGCAACTCGATCTTCGCCCTGATCGGCCCCAACGGCGCGGGCAAGACCACTGTTTTCAACTGCCTGACCGGTTTCTACAAGGCCACAGGTGGACGCATAGAACTCAACGCTCGCGGGCAGAAAACCAACGTGATCCAGTTGCTCGGCGAGCAGTTCCGCGCCAGCGACTTCACCTCGCCCAAGCGTTTTGGCAGCCGTCTGTTCTACAAGATGTTCGGCGGCACGCACCTGGTGAACCGGGCCGGCCTGGCGCGCACCTTCCAGAACATTCGTCTGTTCAAGGAAATGTCCGTTGTCGAGAACCTGCTGGTGGCCCAGCACATGTGGGTCAACCGCAACATGATCGCCGGCATCCTCAACACCAAGGGCTATCGCAAGGCTGAAGACGACGCGATGAACACCGCGTTCTACTGGCTGGAAGTAGTCGATCTGGTGGACTGCGCCAACCGCCTGGCCGGTGAGCTTTCCTACGGCCAGCAGAGGCGTCTGGAAATCGCCCGCGCCATGTGCACCCGTCCGCAGGTCATCTGCCTGGACGAACCGGCCGCAGGCCTCAATCCACAGGAAACCGAAGCGCTGAGCGGCATGATTCGCCACCTGCGCGACGACCACGACATGACCATCGTCCTGATCGAGCACGACATGGGCATGGTCATGGGGATTTCGGACGATATCGTCGTGCTGGACCATGGCAACGTGATCGCCAGGGGCAAGCCGGAGCAGATCCGTAACGATCCGAAAGTGATCGCGGCGTATCTGGGTGCTGATGAAGAGGAGTTGGTATGAGTAAGCCGATCCTCGAACTGAAAGAGATCGATGTGTACTACGGGCCGATCCAGGCCCTGAAGAAAGTTTCAATGCACATTGATGAGGGCGAAACCGTCAGCCTGATCGGCTCCAACGGCGCGGGCAAATCCACGCTGCTGATGTCGATCTTCGGCCAGCCCCGCGCCGCCAGCGGGCAGATCATCTATCAGGGCACTGACATCACCCACAAGTCGTCGCACTACATCGCGTCTAACGGCATTGCGCAGTCGCCGGAGGGTCGCCGTGTGTTCCCCGACATGTCGGTGGAAGAGAACCTGATGATGGGCACCATCCCGATTGGGGATAAGTTTGCTAGCGAAGACATGCAGCGCATGTTCGAGCTGTTTCCGCGCCTGAAGGAGCGTCGTAATCAGCGGGCGATGACCATGTCGGGTGGTGAACAGCAGATGCTGGCGATTGCGCGAGCCCTGATGAGCCGTCCCAAGCTGTTGCTGCTGGACGAGCCGAGCCTGGGACTGGCACCAATCATCGTGAAGCAGATCTTTTCGACGTTGCGTGAGCTTGCGCAGACCGGCATGACGATCTTTCTCGTCGAGCAGAACGCCAACCACGCCCTGAAGCTGTCGGATCGGGCGTATGTGATGGTCAACGGGGAGATTCGTCTGACAGGCACCGGTAAAGAGCTGCTAACCAACGAGGAGGTCAGGAACGCGTATCTGGGCGGGCATTGATTCGCTCGGTTCGCTTTAACATCAAAGGCTGAGATAACCCCCTTTAGCGGCACGGCTTGCCGGCGGCAGCGATCTTTGGACCGCCGCCGACAAGCCGTGCTGCTGCTGGGGGTTTTTTATAGTGCCCAGTAAAGGCAATGACTCAGTGCAAGAGGGGGGGGGGCGTGCTGTTGGGCCGCAATTGTGGAAAACAATTTTGAAGTGCTGCCAAAGCGCGACATATAGCCGCTGCAAATGGTTGTTTTGTCACAGTTTTGACTTGTTCAGTTTTACTGTGGAGCGGGCTGTGAATAAGTTGGTGGCAGTTGGCTACAAGCCTTTGTATACGGGGCTTTCAGGCTGGCGATCAATTTTTGATCAACGATTCCGGCCGTTATTTTGAGGGCGTTTGTCAACGCTGAAAGGGCTGGTTTTTTATACAGTTTGCGGGATGGGTAAGGCTGTGGATAAGTCTGTGTGCAACCCTTGGAAAGACCTCCGCAGGTAGCGCAATCTCTGGGTTGGCGAGGGGAATCCTGTCTGCCTGTGCAGGTCGGGGGCCTGTTTGGTTGCAGATACGTTTCAGCAGGTCAAGCGAAAACCCACTTCAACTTGCCCACAGGCCCCATATGGCGGGGCTTTGGTGACTTTGAGTTGCCCCCGGATTTTGTGTGTCTGGCTGTGGATAAGTTGGGCAAAACTACGTACAGGCCACAGGACATAAGGCTTTGAGTGGGTTGTACGTTTTTTGTACAGTAAGAGGGTTGTACGACGATTGTTGGCCACAGGCTTGATCCAGAGCCGCCTGCGCGGGCATTCTCCAGAACTTTCCTACACGCAACGCGGTTGGGTTGCGTTAATCCAGAGCTTATTCCTAAGCCGAAACCCTCAGTCAGGAGAACGACATGACTTCTACCGTGTTCATTACCGGCGCCACTTCCGGGTTTGGCGAAGCCTGTGCACGCCGTTTCGCAGAAGCGGGTTGGTCGCTGGTGCTGACCGGTCGCCGTGAAGACCGCTTGCAGGCCTTGAGTGCCGAATTGTCGAAGCAGACCAAGGTCCACACGCTGACGCTGGATGTGCGTGATCGCGCGGCCATGGAGAAGGCCATCGAAGGTCTGCCGGCAGACTTCGCCAAGATTCGCGGCCTGATCAACAACGCAGGCCTGGCATTGGGAATCGATCCTGCGCCCAAGTGCGATCTGGACGACTGGGACACCATGATCGACACCAACGTCAAAGGTCTGGTCTACACCACGCGTCTGCTGCTGTCGCGCCTGATTGCGTACGGCCGTGGCGCCAGCATCGTCAACCTGGGCTCGGTGGCGGGCAACTACCCGTACCCGGGCGGTAACGTTTACGGCGGCACCAAGGCGTTCGTCGGGCAGTTTTCGCTGAACCTGCGCAACGATCTGGTTGGCACTGGCGTGCGGGTGACCAACCTTGAGCCGGGCCTGTGCGAAAGCGAGTTCTCGCTGGTGCGTTTCGGTGGTGACCAGGCCAAGTACGACGCCACCTACGCGGGTGCCGAGCCGATTCAGCCGCAGGATATCGCTGACACCATTTTCTGGATCATGAACACCCCGGCGCACGTGAACGTGAACAATCTGGAGCTGATGCCGGTGAGCCAGACCTGGGTCGGTTTTGCGATTGATCGCAGCCGCGCGCAAACCAAGTAAGCACTCGCTTCAGGTCCGCCCCCTGAGCCGTGGGAGGGAGCTTGCTCGCGAAGACGTTTTATCATTCACCTTCAACAGTGGCTGATACACCGGTTTCGCGAGCAAGCTCCCTCCCACAGGGATCGGATCAGGGCATTACTGATGGTCAAATCCTGAAATATTCGGCCAAGCCGATATAGCAGGTCGCCAAGTGATACGGCGTGGTCGACGGCATGTCGCTGCGGCTGACCTGGCCCTGGCTGTCCAGGCATTCGTTCCAGCCGGCGGGGTGCAGAAAACGCTGCTGCAAAGCATTCAACTGACGCGCCAGCAAGGCTTCGCCGTCAGGTCGCAAAGTCAGCGCTCGCAGGTACTCCGCTTGAGCCCAGATGCGCTGGGTGCCGTCCTTCACTGAACCATCCACCTCCAGCATCGCAACCACCGCACCGGTGACCTGGTCGACCCCCTGTTCCTCGGCGTGCGCGAATGCAGTGGTCAGCGAGCGATGCAGTGGGGTGCCACGCAAGTGCTCGGAAGACTCCAGCAGATAGAACCACTCGAACTGATGGCCCGGCTCGGACCAGTTATCCACAGCATCCAGCGGCTTCTCCAGCATCACGCCGTGTTCGATATCCACAAAGCGGCGCTGCATGGCTTCTGCCAGCGCATCGAGCGCGGCGAGGGTTTGGGCGTCTTCACGCACTTCAAGCGTCGCCAGAAAGGCTTCCGCCAGATGCATCAAGGGATTCTGCAAGGGACCTGCGCCCAACGAAGACCAATGTTCATCCAGCACCGACTCGTACAAGCCATCGCCATCGGCAAACTGCTCAGCCACCACATGCAGTGCCGCGTTCAGCACCGACTCCACCAGCGGCTCACGCACCTTTGCCCAGTAATGCGCGCAGGCGAAGATGATGAATGCGTGGGTGTACAGATCCTTGCGGCGATCCAGCGGTGCGCCCTGCGGGTCGATGCTGTAGAACCATCCGCCGTGCTCGGCATCGTGGAAATGCTGTTGCAATGAGCGAAACAGTGCAGCGGCACGAATGCCGGCATCTGCAACCTGTGGATGCCCGATGAAGCTGGAAAACAGGAACAACTGCCGCGCACAGGCCATGGCCCGGTAGCGCTGAGGAGGCAGCGGTTGATGCTGGGCATCCAGCGCCTCATAGGGCAGCGCCATCTCGGCATTCCACCCCGGGCCTTGCCACAGCGGCACGATCACATCCATGAAGTGCTGCTGCGCGGTGGTGAACACAGCGGACAGTTCAGACTTGGCGGCAGGGAGAGAAACGTCAGGCATCGGATCGCGTCACGGCAGGGGCAAATTGCGCGACATGGTAGCAGGAGGTGCGACGGCGGGGGTGGTTTTGGTCGGGCAGCTGTTCTGTAGCAGCAAGGCTTGTCGGCGGTGGCGGTTTTTCATACGCCACCGCCGGCAAGCCGTGGTGCTACAGACGAAAGAAAGTGTTTGCTCTAGCCTGCAAACAACCATACGCCAGTGGCGGCGGACAACGCTCCGGCAACCCGCACCATCGGCGCGGCAGCGGCTGGCAGGAAGCGCACCACGGCATATCCTGCGGCGTGCAGCGCAGCGGTGGCGCCAACGAAGCCCAGCGCATAACCCCACGGGCTGGACATCTCTGGCAGTTCAAGGCCATGAGCCACGCCGTGGAACATCGCGAACACTGCAGTCGCGCCCACCGCCATGAACAGTGGTGGACGCACAGCCAGCGCCACGGCCAGGCCCAGTGCGAAGACGGAGGCAGCGATCCCGCTTTCCAGCCCAGGCAATGCCAGGCCTTCAAAGCCCAGCAAGCCGCCGATCAGCATGGTGCCGACGAACGTGCAAGGCAGGGCCCAACGCGCCGCGCCTTTCTGCTGCGCAGCCCACAGGCCCACGGCAACCATGGCCAACAGGTGATCGATGCCGCCCAGAGGATGGCTGATACCCGCCACCAGCCCGCTCTCATCATGGCCAGGGTGGGCGAAGGCCAATGCCGGAACCAGCAACAGCGCGAGGGCACCCAGCAGCTTTTTGCCGGTGAAGGTTTTGCTATTCATCAATGATCTTCCTTAGTGAATGAAATCAGGCGGCAGTCAGCAGGCCCTGGCGTTCGATGAAGGCGATGATTTCCTCAAGGCCCAGGCCGGTCTTCTGGTTGCTGAACACGAACGGCTTGTCGCCACGCATCTTTTTGGTGTCGCGGTCCATCATCTCCAGCGACGCGCCCACCAGAGGCGCCAGGTCGATCTTGTTGATCACCAGCAAATCGGATTTGCAGATGCCTGGACCGCCTTTGCGCGGCAGCTTGTCGCCCGCCGAAACGTCGATCACGTAAATGGTCAGGTCTGACAGCTCAGGGCTGAATGTCGCCGAGAGGTTATCGCCACCCGACTCAACGATGATCAGATCCAGCCCTTCGAAGCGACGGTTCAGTTGATCCACGGCTTCCAGGTTGATCGAGGCGTCTTCGCGAATCGCCGTGTGCGGGCAGCCGCCGGTTTCCACGCCGATGATGCGTTCCGGCGCGAGGGCTTCGTTGCGCACCAGAAAGTCGGCATCTTCACGGGTGTAGATATCATTGGTGACCACAGCGAGGTTGTAGCGCTCGCGCAGGGCCAGGCACAGGGCGAGGGTCAGGGCGGTCTTGCCCGATCCGACCGGACCGCCGATGCCGACACGCAAAGGTTGGCTGTTCATCAAATGTTCTCCGTAAATCTTCTTGTGCGGTTCTGGGTGTGGCTGCTTTCAGATCAAAACAGTCAGGATCGAAACAGGCGGCTGTATTGTCGCTCGTGGCCCATGCTCGCCAATGACAGGCCGAACGCGGCGCTGCCTATGTGCTTAGGGTCAAGTGATGTCGCGTGTTGTTGGGCGTTTTGCAGCAGGGGTAGCAACTCGCTGGTCAGGCGTTGGGCGGCCTGTTGCCCCAATGGCAGGGTTTTCATCAGCACCGCCAACTGGTTTTCCAGCCAGCTCCACAACCAGGCTGCGAGGGCGTCCTGTGGCGTGATTTGCCAGGCCCGTGCAGCCAACGCCCAACCGAGCGCCAGATGCGGTTCGCCAACTTGTTGCAGGAAGCCGCGCGCCGGTTCATCCATTTCGGGCAGACCGTTGAGCAATTGCTGCAGCGAGTAGCCCATCTGCCGGCTTTCCAGATGCAGTTCGCGGGTTTCCCGACTGGCGCGATGTTCTTCGCCCAGTTGCAGCAAGGTCGCCCAGTCGTCCTCGGCCGAAGCAGTGCAATGGGCCAGCAGGAGCGGTGCTTCGAAACGGGCAAGATTGAGCAGCAGTTGATCGCTGATCCAGCGGCGGGCGCTGGCCGGGTCAGTGACGATGGATTGCTCCACCGCCATTTCCAGCCCTTGTGAATAGCTGTAGCCGCCAATGGGCAGTTGCGGGCTCGCCAGACGCAGCAGCGCCCAGGCCTTGTTCATTTGCGCACGCCGAACTGGTGGATGCGCGGCGCATAGTTGAAGTCTTCTTCGCCTGCGCGCGAATGGTGATGACCTCCGCCGTAGGCGCCATGCTCAGGCTGAAACGACGCTTCGATGGATTCGGTGGTCGCGCCCAACTGGTCGAGCATGGCCTTTAGTACGTAGTCGTCGAGCAGGCGCAGCCAGCCATCACCCACTTGCAGGGCGACGTGGCGGTTACCCAAGTGATAGGCGGCGCGGGTGAGTTCGAAAGCGCTGCTGCAGGTGACGTGCATCAACGCTTCCGGGCGGGCGCAGACGCGCACGATTCGGCCGTCTTCAGCCTTGAGGAAGTCGCCGTCGCGCAAGGGCGACTGGCCGCGTTCCAGAAACAGGCCAACGTCTTCGCCTTCGGCACTGAAACAGCGCAAGCGGCTCTTGCTCCGCGCCTCGAAATTCAAATGCAGCTCGGCAGCCCACTCGGATTGGGGTTCGATTCGTTGATGAATCACCAGCATCGGGAAACTTCCAGCAATGTGCGATGCAATGGCTAGAGCAAGTGGCTTGCCAACTGACGGGATGGTCAGGAAATGCCTGCTTTCAGTGCGTAAGTGCTTGGGGATGGAGCGAATGGATGTAAGTTATTGGTGCGCGAGTCAATATCTTGCAACAATTTGGTGCGTTCAATTCCTGGCCTTACTCGGTGCTGCCCAGGCCCTGCCAGCGCTTGGCGCCGATGAAGATGAAGCGCAATTGCTGGGTGATCTTGGCGCGCGGTGTCAGATGTTCGGCGAGCGTCTGGGGCGGCGGATCGATCAGTTCGGGCAGCATGGCAAATACGCTTTTCACCACGAGGTCCGCCATCACCGAGAGGTCGTCGGTGTTGAGGTGGTGGAATTTGGCCATTGATGCCAGGTCGGTCGCCAGGTCGGCGATGATCGCCTCCCGCAGCGCGCCCAGCGCCTGACGCACTTTCAGCGAGCCGCCGTATTGCTCACGAGCGAGGAACAAGAACTGCGAGCGGTTAGCGGCAACCACATCGAGAAAGATCCGCACCGATGCGTCGATGATGCCGCTGTTGATGTTCTCGTTGTGCCGAACCAGCCGAATAGTTTCGCGGAAGGTCTGCCCCACCTCGCTGACCAGCGCCAGACCCAGGTGGTCCATGTCGTCGAAATGACGATAGAAACCGGTCGGCACGATTCCGGCGGTCTTCGCCACTTCGCGCAGGCTCAGGCTGCCGAAGCCGCGCCCGCTCTCCATCAAACCCCGCGCTGCATCGAGCAGGGCGTGGCGGGTCTGCTGTTTCTGTTCGGCGCGGGGCAGCATGCAGTGAGAGATATCTGAAGAAAGAATGGGCAGCACTCTAACAAATGCGTTTGCGCTGCGTCGAACCGGGTTTGCCACGGGCATTGCTTGAGGCATGAAAAAGCCCGGCGTGCTGGCCGGGCTGGTTTGATTCGTTCGCGAATCAGGAAACGCGTTGGTATTGCTGCACCAGGCGGTCCGGACCGTTGTCGGCGACGCGCTGGTAGCGGTGCGCCAGACTGTTGCAATTTTCTTCGGCAGCGACGCGTTGGTACTGGTTGATCAAACGATCAGGGCCGTCTTGCGCCAGGGTTGGCAGACCGACTTGCTGGGCAGCTTTCACTTCGCCGAGCACGGGTTGTTCGCTGGCAGGCATGGCGAACGCGCTCGAGGCGAGGAGGGAAAGTGTCAGTGCGATCAGTTGGCGTTTCATGGACTGTGCCTCTCGAAAGGGCGGGTAAGTGAACATGGGGCAATTTTACTGGCGCTGCGTATATAAAGAAGTTCAAAGGGCTGATGGTGACCATCGACAGAATTGATTCGGGCGGCAAAGCCTTGTGGGGCGGGCCTTCGGCGGATGCTTCAGGTTCTCTGACCGACCGTTTTCAGCGAGCCCTGAGGGCGGGTACGGAACTTTTAAGAGGTGGATTTGGGGATTTCATCAAACCCACAGGCCTTTTATCAGTCGAAGGGCTATGACGTGTGCGACGCGCCCAGGACGGGGCGTCGGTATTTGGGGAGAAAACGCAATGACGCGAGGCCGTAAGATTTTCGCCTGGACAGTCGGCATTCTGCTGCTGTTGCTGGCCGTACTGATCATCGTGATCGCTACTTTCGACTGGAATCGGCTCAAGCCAACCATCAATGAAAAAGTTTCCGCCGAGCTGCATCGACCGTTTGCCATTAACGGTAATCTGGCTGTGGTCTGGCATCGCGAGGTGGACGAAGGCGGCTGGCGTGCCTGGGTGCCGTGGCCACACATGTCGGCCGAAGATATCGCCCTCGGTAACCCCGAGTGGTCGAAGACCCCTCAAATGGTAACCCTCAAACGCGTAGAGATGCGCCTTGCGCCGCTGCCCTTGCTGGCTCAGCGCGTGGTCATCCCGCGTATCGACCTCACCGAGCCCAACGCGAAGATCGAGCGTCTGGCCGATGGCCGCGCGAACTGGGTGTTCGATCTACCGAAAAGCGATCCGAACGCCAAGCCTTCAAGCTGGGTGGTGGATATTGGCTCCATCGGGTTCGACAAGGGCCTGGTCAGCTACAACGACCAGATGATCAATACCTCCGTCGATGTGGTAGTCGATCCGCTCGGTAAACCGATTCCGTTCAGCGACATCGTTGGCAGCGGTGAGGCGAAGAAGGTCGCGGACAAAGGCGCCTCCGCGCAGGACTATGCCTTCGGCTTTACCGCCAAAGGCCAGTACCACGGCCAGAAACTCAACGGCAGCGGCAAGGTAGGTGGGTTGTTGGCGTTGAAGGACGCGGCGTTGCCATTCCCGGTTCAGGCCGATGTCAGCGCCGGCAATACCCGGGTTGCGGTGGCGGGCACGGTGACTGATCCGCAGAATCTCGGTGAACTGGATCTGCGTCTGAAGCTGTCCGGCGACAGCCTGGGCAATCTGTATCCGCTGACCGGCGTGACGCTGCCGGATTCCCCGCCTTACTCCACCGACGGCCGCCTGATCGCCAAACTGCATGACCCGGCCGGCGCGTCGTTCCAGTACAAAGGCTTCAACGGCAAGATCGGCAACAGCGATATTCATGGCGATCTGGCGTTTGTCGCCAGCCAGCCACGCCCGAAGTTGAGCGGCGCTCTGGTGTCCAACCAACTGTTGATGGCAGACCTCAAGCCACTGATCGGTGCCGATTCCAATGCCGAGCAGAAAAACCGCGGCGGTGAAAGCAAACAGCCAACTGACAAGGTCTTGCCCGTCGAGGAGTTCAAGACTGATCGGTGGAGCACGATGGACGCCGATGTAGAGTTCACCGGCAAGAAGATCGTGCAGAGCGCTGAACTGCCGTTTACCGACCTCTACACCCATGTGGTGCTCAACGACGGCCAACTGAGCATGGAGCCTCTGCGGTTCGGCGTGGCGGGCGGCAAGCTGGACGCCGACATCAAGCTCAACGGCCACAGCCAGCCGCTCGAAGGCCGGGCAAAGCTGACCGCGCGCAACTTCAAGCTCAAGCAGCTGTTTCCGACCTTCGAACCGATGAAAACCAGCTTTGGTGAGCTCAACGGCGATGCCGACATCAGCGGCAAGGGCAACTCCGTGGCGGCGCTGCTTGGCACCGCGAATGGTGAGATGAAGATGCTGGTCAACGACGGCGCAATCAGCCGCGACCTGATGGAAATTGCTGGCCTGAACGTCGGTAATTACGTGGTCGGCACGCTGTTCGGCGACAAGAACGTGAAGATCAACTGCGCGGCGTCGGACTTCGGCATCAAGGATGGCCTGGCCACGACCAAACTGTTCGTATTCGACACCGAGAACGCGTTCATCTACATCGACGGCACGGCGAACATGAAGACCGAGCAGCTGGATCTCAAGATCAGTCCAGAGTCCAAAGGCTTCCGCGTGTTCTCGCTGCGCTCGCCGCTGTATGTCCGTGGGCCGTTCATCAAGCCGAGCGCGGGTGTGCAATCCGGGCCGTTGCTGCTGCGTGGCGCGGGCATGGTGTTGTTGGGTGCAGCGGTTGGGCCTGCTGCGGGGCTGCTGGCCTTGATCGCTCCGAGTGGCGGCGAGCCCAACCAGTGCGCGCCGTTGCTGGAGCAGATGCGCGCGGGCAAGGCGCCGAAGACCGTGCAGTAAGCAGCCCAGGATTGAGTTGGTTAACGGTGGGTCAGGCACATTTGTGTGCCTGGTCTGCCGCTTCGCTGCCGTCGTGACCTCCAGCGTCTCCCACAGAGTCTGGGGTGCGGCGAAGACTCGCGCCGGGCGTTAGACCTGCGGAGTTGCTGGAGCTTCGCTCTCCGGCGTCTCCCACAGAGTCTGGGGTGTGGCGAAGGCTCGAGCTTGGCGTTAGACCTGCGGAGTTGCTGGAGCTTCGCTGCCGTCGTGACCTCCGGCGTCTCCCACAGAGTCTGGGGTGCGGCGAAGACCCGAGCCGGGCGTGAGACCTGCGGAGTTGCTGGAGCTTCGCTGCCGTCGTGACCTCCGGCGTCTCCCTCAGAATCTGGGGCGTTGCTAAGACTCGCGCCTGGCGCCGCCGGCAAGCCGGACTACTACATGGGTTGCCGCTGCAGGTTATTGGACGCACAAAAAAGCCAGGACACATGTCCTGGCTTTTTTGCATTGCGGCTCGAACATCAAAGCCCGTCGAGAATATCCGCCATGTCGTCGGCGTGTTCTTCTTCTTGAGCGAGGATTTCTTCGAAGATCCGGCGGGTGGTCGGGTCTTTATCGCCGATGTACTGGATGATTTCGCGATAGCTGTCGATGGCGATGCGTTCGGCAATCAGGTCTTCGGTGACCATCTCTTTCAGCGTGTTGCCCGCCACGTACTGCGCATGGGAGTTTTTCGACAGCAGGTCAGGGTTCAGCTCGGGTTCGCCACCCAATTGCACGATGCGCTCGGCGAGCATGTCGGCGTGTTCGGCCTCCTGATTGGCGTGCTCAAGAAACTCAGCCGCAGCAACCTGGGCTTTAACGCCTTTGGCCATGTAGTAATGGCGCTTGTAACGCAGCACGCAAACCCATTCCGTCGCCAGCGATTCGTTGAGCAGGCGCAGGATGGTTTCGCGGTCGGCGTCATAGCCTTCAGTTACGGCACCGTTTTCCACATGTTGGCGGGCACGTTCGCGAAGGGAACTGACGTCGGATAATTGGTGCACGTTGCTCATGATTTTTCTCCAGGGCTAATCCGGTTAAAACCGTCTCGCTCTTGATGCGCCTGCCTGTGAAAGCCTGCAGGCGCCTGGCGAGATCGGGTCTTAAGGTGTGAGTCATGGGCGAGGGGAAAAGTTTTATTTGTTTTGCGTGCGGTTGCTGGAGGCGATCAACCGGCCTTTTCGTTGGCTTCACGCTGCTCGCAGGTCATGAAACCCTTGCTGTCCACGCGATCATTGGCGCCGAACGTCACGTAATAGGCTTGCTGATGACCATCCTTGTTCAGGACGTAATTGTTGCAGGTGCCAGTGTGAACCTTGCGATGCACGCGTGTGGAAGGCTCGCCGCCGATAGTGAGCACCTGCTGTTCAGTCATGCCGTCTTCCACCTGCTTGACCAGTGGCTCATTGCGGTAAGTTGCGTAGTCCACAGGGTTTTGCAGGGTTGTCGATGTACAGCCAGCCAGTGCGGCCATTGCAAACACTACTGCCAGAGATTGCTTGTACATAACCGGTCACTCCACAGGAAGGCCTTCATTGGCCGTTGCACTTATGAGCATCGGCGTACTGAAAGAGTTCGATCAAAAGATGGCGATGGGGCATTACCGGGTTTTGTCATGATTGATGAATGGTTTGCGGCTAGTGTCTGTAGAACCGCTCGCAGAGGATTCAACCGCTCATGACGCAAGAACAGGCCACGCGTTATCCGATCGTGCTGGTGCCCGGGCTGTTGGGATTCGTGAAACTGGTGGTCTACCCGTACTGGTTCGGCATCGTCCCCGCGCTGCGTCGGGGCGGGGCGACGGTGATTCCGGTGATGGTCTCGGCAGTCAACTCCACCGAAATTCGCGGCGAGCAACTACTGGCACGCGTCGAGGAAATCCTGCGAGAAACTGGCGCCGCTAAAGTCAATCTGATCGGCCACAGCCAGGGCGCGCTGACCATTCGTTATGTCGCCGGAGTGCGACCGGATCTGGTGGCTTCCGTCACCTCGGTGGCGGGGCCGAATCATGGCTCTGAGCTGGCGGATTATCTTGAAGAGCATTTTCCTCAGAGCACGGTGGGCGGGCGGCTGGTCAATGCGGCGATTCGTCTGACGACGCTGGTTCTGGCCTTTTTCGACACCGGCTATCGCGGCACCCGGTTGCCCACCGATGTCGACGCCGCGCATCACTCACTGACCACCAGCGGTGTCGCCCGCTTCAACGCGCTGTTCCCTCAAGGTCTGCCCGAAACATGGGGTGGGCAAGGTGAAGAGCTGGTCAACGGCGTGCGCTATTACTCGTGGTCCGGCACCTTGCAACCGGGGCGCACGGACCGGGGCAAGAACCTCTTCGATACCACTAATCTCACCTGCCGCATATTCGCTCGCACGTTCACGAAAGAGCGAGGTCAATCTGATGGCATGGTCGGGCGATTCAGTTCGCATCTGGGCACGGTCATCGGTGACGACTTCCCGCTCGACCATTTCGACATCGTCAACCAGCACCTCGGGCTGGTGGGCAAGGGAGCCAATCCTGTGGGTTTGTTCCTCGACCATGCCGCGCGCCTGAAAGCCGCCGGGCTTTGACTTTATGAGCCGTAGTTCGTGATCAGTCGACCTGAAGAGGTCGCAAAGGATGAGATGCGATGAGCGATAAAGAACTGTACGAGATCGAATACAACCTGGCCGGTGAACACCATGTCGACGTGATCGACGATCTGGATGTGCCCATTATTGAGGTGGTCCACGAACTGGCGCTCAAGCATCATGTGGCATTGGATGACGACCCCCTCGGTGCCGGGAGCCCCCACGTCAATCTGCCCCATGTGGCGGGCATTACCGACGTGTCGATCCACAGCGCCGAGGATGTCGAAAAGGCCTGAGTCAGGTCGCTTTGCTGCGCAGCGGCGTGGTCCAGCGTTCCGCCAGGATCACGCCGCTCAGCGTCAGTGCCCCGCCGATAAAGTGATAGGACGCCAGCTGCTCACCCAGTGCCAAGGCTGCAACCAGCGCCGTGAGAATAGGCACCAGATTGAAGAACAGCGTGGTGCGGCTTGGGCCGAGGATGCCGATGGCTTTCATCCACAGCAGTGGTGCGATCATTGATGTCGGAATGCAGGCGTACAGCACCAACGGGATATTGCTGGCGCTGAGGCCGGTCTTGGGCGAGAGCAGGAACAGCGGAAACAGCGCTATGATCGCCACCAGGATCTGCAGGTAAAGCAGTTGCAGCGGCGGCATGCGCAGCTGCCATTTTTTCAGCAGTGTGCTGTAGGTTGCGTAGGCCAACGTTGCTACGAGCATCATCAGGTCGCCGAGGTTGACCCCGTGTGCCACGAGCACAGCCCAACTGCCTTGGGACACCACCAGCAACACGCCCGCGAAGGAAACCAGCGCCCCGACCAATGCGCCCGCCGTTAGCGCAGTTCCGAGACTGGCGATCGACATGCCCAGCGTCATCACCGGCACGAGTGACAGGATGATCCCCATATTGGTGGCCGTGGTGATGTTCGCCGCGTAGTACGCCAGGCTCTGATAGATCGCCATTCCCAGCACGCCCAGCACGATTACTTTGCCAACGATCGGTTTGATCGCCGCACGATTGCGCAGAACAGGCCCGAGCAGAAACGGCGTGAACAGGAGCCCCGCCAGCAGCCAGCGATAAAAGCCGATCTCTGCCGGAAAGATACGGCCAGCGGCGGCTTTGGTGATGACGTTGTTGCCTGCCCAGATCATGACCGTGAGCAGTGGATAAAAGTATTGCATGGATGAACCGGCAGTAGAGTGAGGCGCCATTATCGACTTGTCAGAACTTGCGTCTACCTCGCTGGGGGATTTCTCTGAAATATGTCGCAACATTCTTTGACTACACTCCTCCGAAAGCCGCGCAGTTGCGCGGCGCTCCTGGAGAAAGTCGATGAAAATGCTGCGTGTTCCTCTGTTGGTCATGGGCTTGTTGATGTGTGCTCAAGGGTTTGCCGCGACCGCTCAGCAAAACAAGATGACGACCTGCAACGCCGACGCCACGGCCAAATCACTCAAGGGCGATGACCGTAAAGCGTTCATGAGTACTTGTCTGAAAGCCGCTCCTGCATCGACCGCCACCCCCCAGCAGGAAAAGATGAAAACCTGCAACGCCACGGCGACCACGCAAGCGCTCAAGGGCGATGCGCGCAAGACGTTCATGAGCGATTGCCTGAAGAAAAAGTGAGACTTTTGTTTCCATGCAAGGATGTGGCCGGCCCACAGTTGATGTCCGGGAAGAACCTTTAGCACCACAGCTTGCCGGGGGTAGCCATCAAAGTGACGCCGCCGCCGGCAAGCGATGCTGCCACAGACGCAAGCCGAGGCTGCCATAAGCGACTAACGACGCTTTTCGACGCTGGTTCTAAACAGGGAACGCTGGCAGACTGCCCATCTTTTCAAGCCGCTTGTTTTGAGGCTGTATGCCAACGTTTTCGCCGCGTCATGTGTATCTGGCCAGCTGCATCCTTGTGTTCGGTGGCCTGCTGCTGGTGTTACCGCTCAATCTCTTGCCCAGCCTGCTGGCTGGCCTGTTGGTCTATGAACTGGTGGACATGCTCACTCCGCAGCTGCAACGGCTGATTGCCGGTGAGCGCGCGCGTTGGCTGGCGGTGGCTTTGCTGGGCACGATTGTGGTCAGCGTGTTGGCTTTACTGTTCGCCGGGGCGATCAGCTTTCTGCTCCATGAAGCAGAAAATCCTGGGGCCTCGCTGGACAAGTTCATGATTCTGGTGGATCGCGCACGCGGTCAGCTGCCGCCGTTCATCGACAACTATCTGCCTGCCAGCGCCACCGAGTTTCAGGTATCCCTCAGCGCCTGGCTGACCAAACACGTCGGCGAGCTGCAACTGCTGGGTAAAGGCGCGGCGCACATGTTCGTGACCCTGCTGATCGGGATGGTCCTGGGCGCGATCATTGCGCTGCAACGCATTCCCGATGTGACCAAGCGTAAACCTCTGGCTGCAGCGCTGTTCGAGCGTCTGCATCTGTTGAGTCAGGCGTTTCGCAATATCGTTTTCGCGCAGATCAAGATTTCCCTGCTCAATACGGCGTTCACCTCCATTTTCCTTGCCGTGATCCTGCCGCTGTGTGGCGTGCACCTGCCGCTGACCAAAACCCTGATCGTCCTGACGTTCCTGCTGGGGTTGCTGCCGGTGGTGGGAAACCTGATGTCGAACACGCTGATCTTCATCGTCGGCATGTCGCTGTCGATCTGGGTCGCACTGGCGGCGCTGGGTTATCTGATCGTGATCCACAAGGTCGAGTATTTCCTCAACGCTCGGATCGTCGGCGGACAAATCAGTGCCAAGTCCTGGGAGTTACTGCTGGCGATGCTGATCTGTGAAGCGGCGTTCGGATTGCCGGGGGTGGTGGCGGGGCCGATTTATTACGCTTATCTGAAAAGCGAATTGCGGCGGGCGGAGCTGGTTTAGTTCGGGGTTACGCGGGGAAGACACGTTGATCGTACCCACGCTCTGCGCCGATGGGACGCGGAGCGTGCTGCAGGGCATTCCCACGCAGAGCGTGGGAACGATCAATCAAGCGGGTTTACCTCGATTTTGAGGTTTGATCAGCCGTAGCGCTTCTTCGCTTCGATCGCCAGGCCGCTGCCGATGCTGCCAAAGATGTTCCCTTCCACATGCCGCGCTTTGGGCAGCATCGCCGCGACGCTGTTGCGCAGGGCCGGGATGCCGCTGGAGCCGCCGGTGAAGAACACGGTGTCGACATCGGTCACGCCGACCCCGGCATCGCTCAGCAGGTGGGTGACGCTCGCGCGGACTCGCTCCAGCAACGCATCGATGGACGACTCGAACAGCTCGCGGGTCAGGTCAACGCTAAGGCCGGACTCGACGCGATCCATCGGCACCACGCGGTTTTCGGCGTGGGTCAGCTGGATCTTTGTTTCTTCCACTTCCATCGCCAGCCAGTGCCCGGCGCGCTGTTCGATCAGCTTGAACAGACGGTCGATGCCCAGCGTGTCTTCGATGTCGTAGCGCATGCTGCCCAGTGCCAGCTGCGACTTCTGCGAGTACACCGAGTTGATGGTGTGCCAGGTGGCCAGATTCATGTGGGTGCTGGTCGGCATGTAGGCACCACTCTTCATGCGGCTGCCGTAGCCGAACAGCGGCATCACGCCTTGCAGGCTCAACTGCTTGTCGAAGTCGGTACCGCCGATGTGTACGCCGCCGGTGGCCAGGATATCGCTCTGACGGTCATCGAGCATGCGACGCTGGGGCGACAGGCGCACCAGCGAGAAGTCCGAAGTACCACCGCCGATGTCGACGATCAGCACCAGCTCTTCGCGCTCAAGCGTCGACTCGTAGTCGAAGGCCGCGGCGATGGGCTCGAACTGGAATGAAACGTCCTTGAAGCCGATCTTGCGCGCCACTTCGGCCAGCGTGTCTTCGGCCTCCTGGTCGGCAGCAGCGTCGTCATCGACGAAATGCACGGGACGCCCCAGCACCACCTGCTCGAACGACTGACCGGCCGCAGCTTCAGCGCGCTTTTTCAGCTCGCCGATGAACAGTCCCAGCAGGTCCTTGAACGGCATGGCCGTGCCCAGCACGCTGGTGTCGTGCTTGATCAGCTTGGAACCCAGCAGGCTTTTCAGCGAGCGCATCAGGCGGCCTTCATAGCCTTCCAGATACTCGTGCAGTGCCAGGCGGCCGTAGACCGGGCGGCGCTCTTCCATATTGAAGAAGACCACCGAAGGCAGGGTGATCTTGTCGTCCTCCAGCGCGATCAGGGTTTCCGCTCCGGGGCGCAGCCAGCCGACCGTGGAGTTGGAGGTGCCGAAATCGATGCCAACGGCACGGGCTGGGGATGGAGTGCTCATGTTCTTTACGTTCCGGTCAAAAAAACGGCCGCGCAGTGTATGCGAGTGGGCGGCAGATTCGTAGCGCGTAACGTCGGTTTTTCACACCATTTGCGTCTATTTCGCACAGGTGGCTTGAACTGGAGCGTTGCAAACCCAATCTTGCAGGCAACTCTCATTGCATTCGGCCGGTTTGGACAACGTTTCAAGCTCGCGAGGCCGTGTGCCGATAACCTTGCAACATTCAGCGCGTCCAACGTTCTCATTTGATAACGCGATACGGGACTGAGCTGGATAATCCGGAATGGGTGACCGTTAGATGGACTTCAAAGACTATTACAAGATCCTTGGCGTAGAGCCGACGGCGGACGAGAAGACGATCAAGACCGCCTATCGCAAGCTCGCGCGCAAGTATCACCCCGACGTCAGCAAAGAGCCTGGCGCGGAAGACAAATTCAAGGAGGCCTCCGAGGCCTACGAAGCGCTGAGCGACCCTGAGAAGCGCGCCGAGTACGACGACATCCGCAAATACGGCCAGCAGGGCCGTTTCCAGCCGCCTCCGGGCTGGCAGGGGCGTGGTGGCGCGGGTGCTGCGGACTTTGGAAACATGGGCGGTGGCGGCGGTTTCGAGGGCGGGGATTTCTCCGACTTCTTCAGTTCGATTTTCGGCAATCGTGGTGGCCCGCAGGGCGGTCGTCCGCGCAGCACTGGCCGCAGAGGACAAGACGTGGAAATGGAACTGGCGATTTTCCTTGAGGAAACCCTCTCGACCGAGTCGAAGAAGATCAGCTTCAAGGTGCCGCAGCACAGTGCCAATGGCCAGCGCATGGCAGACATCACCAAGACCCTGAACGTGAAGATCCCGGCGGGCGTCACCGATGGCGAGCGCATTCGTCTCAAAGGGCAGGGCGCTCCGGGCATGGCCGGTGGCGAAAACGGTGATCTGTTCCTGACCATTCGTCTGGCTCCGCACCCCAAGTTCGACGTCGAAGGTCACGACCTGATCATCACCGTGCCGCTGGCACCGTGGGAGGCGGCACTAGGCACCAAGGTCGCGGTGCCGACCCTGACAGGCAAGATCAACCTGACCATTCGTCCGGACAGTCAGAGCGGGCAGCGACTGCGGGTTAAAGGTAATGGTCTGTTGAACAAGCAGGGCGAGCGTGGCGATCTGTATGCGCAGTTGAAGATCGTCATGCCCAAGTCCACCGATGACGCCACCAAAGCGCTGTGGGAGAAGCTGGCCGAGAAGGCCGCATTCGATCCGAGGGCTCAATGGAGTAACTGATCATGAGCAACACCCTGGTCGTAGACATGCAGGAATTCTGTCAGGTGGTCGACATGCCGGTCGCCTATGTCATCGAAATCGTCGAGCACGGGATCGTCGAGCCCCAAGGGAAGAAGCCTGATGAATGGCTGTTTGACACTTATTCGTTGTCGATCGCCAAACGCGCGGCCAAGTTGCATCACGATCTGGAAATGGAATGGGACGGCGTCGCCCTGGCGCTGAACCTGCTGGACGAGCTTGAGCAGGTGCGGGCCGAGAATCGCATGCTCAAACAGCGGTTGGGGCGTTTTGTAGAGGATTGAGAGGCCAATCCCTTGGCCTGATCCACTGGCCCACTGCTTTCTCTGTAGGAGGGAGCTTGGTGGGAGGGAGCTTGCTCGCGAAGGCGGTGAGTCAGATACAAGTGACGTGACTGACCCAACGCCTTCGCGGGCAAGTTCCTTCCGACAAGTATTGCGTTTCTCCGTAGGGTAATCTGCCGCGAACGGTTGCAGCGAAGTCCATTACCCCTGCTTCGGCAACACCACGGTAAACGTGGTCCCATCTCCGAAATTCGACGTCACGGTAATGCTCCCGCTGTGCGCGTTGACCACTTCCTTGACGATGAACAGCCCCAACCCAAGGCTGGTGGAAGGATTGTTCGTGCCGGCTTCTTCGTTGAGCGAGCGCACCAGCGGGTCGAAAATGCTGCCGATGGCTTCCTCGGCTATCGGTTCGCCGTCGTTGTGCACTGACAAGCTCACATGGTTTTCACCGCCCACCAGCGAGACGCTGATCTTGTGAGTCGCTGCTCCGTGCTGCAGGGCATTGCCGATCAGGTTCTGCAGCATCTGGTCGATTCGCGCCCTGTCCCAATCCCCTTGCGTGTCGCCAGTGCTGGTGAATTCCGGGTCGCAATCCGGATGCCCCGCGCTCGCTTCGTCGATGGCATCGCGACAGGCGGCGGTCATTTCCATGGGCTTTCGCTCGATGGGCAATGTCACGCCCAGACGGCTGCGTACGAATTCCAGCAGGTCCTTGACCATCGTCGCCATGTGTTTGCTGCTGCTCTTGATGCGCTTGATATAAGCCATCTCTGCGTCACCGAGCCCTGCTTTGCGCATCAACACTTCGGACGACATGCTGATCGCCTGCAACGGCGCGCGCAGGTCATGGCCGAGGATGGCAAGGAAGATGTCCCGCGAGCGGTTGACGCGTTCGGCATAGGCCGCCGTCGATTCGGCCAGCGCCTCGTCGATGGCCTCATTGAAACGGATCATGTCGGTGAAGTGGCCAATTTCCGGGTTGTTCAGGCTTTCAGCCCAGAACCGGATGACCGTGGCGCGCAGGTGACGGAATTCTGAGGTCATCTGCACCAGATCGAACCCGACCGTATGTCGCAATTCGCCGTGGCTGGCGGCGGCCTGGTCCAGCGTCGGCGTCTTGCCGACGTCCTCGCCCTGAGCCTTGGCGATCTGCTCGGCCTTGGACTGCGCAGTGTTCATGTCTCGCGAGGCCGCCAGCAGGATAGCTTTGGCGTGGTCGCGCAACTCCACACTGCTCATCGAATCCGCCGCCGGAGTCAGGGTCGCGGCGAATTTTTCCCATTCATCGACGATGCGGTCAACGTTCTGCACGATGAAGTCGGAAAGACGCATGGGTTACTACCTTGCTGGCATGGCGCTGAATGAAGTGGGGCCATCTTAGCGCCATGTTGTGGCAGGAAGAACAGGGCATTTGCGCCTTGCGCTATCACGACGGGTCACACGGTCTGTAGCAGCACGGCTTGCCGGCGGTTTCGATATTGAAAACGCCGCCGCCGGCAAGCCGGACTGCTACCGGTACAAAACACGCAAACGTCCCTTTAAAACAGGAAATACCGCTGCGCCATCGGCAGCACATCCGCAGGCTCGCACCACAACAGCACACCATCGGCCTTGACCTGGTAGGTCTGTGGGTCGACGTCGATGTTGGGCAGGTAGTCGTTGTGAATCAGGTCGGCCTTGGTGACGCTGCGACAGCCTTTGACCACGCCGATCTGTTTCTTCAGGCCCAGCTGCTGCGGCACCCCTGCGTCCATCGCCGCCTGGCTGATGAAAGTCAGGCTGCTGGCGTGCAGCGAGCTGCCGTAGCTGGCGAACATCGGGCGGTAGTGCACCGGTTGCGGGGTCGGGATCGAGGCGTTGGCGTCGCCCATCAAGCTGGCCGCAATGGAGCCGCCCTTCAAAATCAACGTCGGTTTGACGCCGAAGAACGCCGGACGCCAGAGCACCAGATCCGCCCACTTGCCGACTTCGATGGAGCCTACTTCGTGGCTGATGCCGTGGGTGATCGCCGGGTTGATGGTGTATTTGGCGATGTAGCGCTTGGCGCGGAAGTTGTCATTGCCTTCGCCATCGCCCGGCAGCGGGCCGCGCTGGCGCTTCATTTTGTCGGCGGTCTGCCAGGTGCGCATGATGACTTCGCCGACGCGACCCATGGCCTGGCTGTCGGAACTGAGCATCGAGAACGCACCCAGGTCATGCAGGATGTCTTCGGCGGCAATAGTCTCGCGACGAATACGGCTTTCGGCGAACGCGACGTCTTCGGCAATGCTCGGGTCCAGGTGATGACAGACCATCAGCATGTCCAGGTGCTCGTCGATGGTGTTGCGGGTGAACGGGCGAGTCGGGTTGGTCGAACTTGGCAGCACGTTAGGGAAGCCGCAGGCCTTGATGATGTCCGGCGCATGGCCGCCACCGGCACCTTCGGTGTGGTAGGTGTGGATGGTGCGGTTCTTGAACGCGGCCAGGGTTGTTTCGACGAATCCGGATTCATTCAGCGTGTCGGTATGGATCGCCACCTGCACGTCGTATTGATCGGCCACGCTCAGGCAGTTGTCGATGGCCGCGGGCGTGGTGCCCCAGTCTTCGTGCAGTTTGAGGCCAATCGCGCCGGCCTTGACCTGCTCGATCAGCGGTTCTGGCACGCTGACGTTGCCCTTGCCAGTGAAACCGATGTTCATCGGGAAGGCTTCAGCCGCCTGCAACATGCGCATCATGTGCCATTTACCGGGGGTGACCGTGGTCGCGTTGGTGCCGGTCGCAGGGCCGGTGCCACCACCGATCATGGTGGTGACGCCGCTCATCAGCGCTTCTTCGATCTGCTGTGGGCAGATGAAGTGGATATGCGTGTCGACACCGCCTGCGGTGAGGATCATGCCTTCACCCGCGATGATTTCGGTGGCCGCGCCGATAGCGATGGTTACGTCCGGCTGGATGTCCGGGTTGCCCGCTTTGCCAATGGCGGCGATGCGGCCGTCCTTGATGCCGACGTCGGCCTTGACGATGCCCCAGTGATCGATGATCAGCGCGTTGGTGATCAGTGTGTCGACCACTTCGGCCGCCAGCAATTGGCTTTGGCCCATGCCATCGCGGATGACCTTGCCACCGCCGAATTTCACTTCTTCGCCGTAGGTGGTGAAGTCCTGCTCGACCTCGACCCACAACTCGGTGTCCGCCAGCCGCACACGGTCGCCGACGGTTGGACCGAACATGTCGGCGTAGGCTTGTCTGGAGATTTTCATCGAAATTCCTTATGCGTTCTGATCGTTCCCACGCTCTGCGTGGTAACGCCTCTCTGGACGCTCTGCGTCCGGTCTGTGACGCGGAGCGTCACGGGCTGCATTCCCACGCAGAGCGTGGGAACGATCAATGTCTTGATCTACAGATCTCCCATCACGCGCCCGGCGAAACCGAACACCCGGCGGTGCCCCGCCAGATCAACCAGTTCCACTTCGCGAGCCTGGCCCGGTTCGAAGCGCACGGCGGTGCCGGCCGGGATGTTCAGGCGCATGCCACGGCTGGCGGCGCGATCGAAGGTGAGCGCGTCGTTGGTTTCAAAAAAATGGAAATGCGAGCCGACCTGAATCGGCCGGTCACCACTGTTGGCGACGCTGAGGGTGATCGTCCGGCGCCCGACATTAAGCTCGATGTCACCCGGCTGGATCTGGTATTCACCAGGAATCATGCACTCTTCCTCGACAGTAACTTGTAGTAAATGGCGGTAGCGTGATACTCGCCGTCCGGGTTACAGGCGTAGTCCGGAAGCTTGCCGGACAGCTGATAACCCAAAGCGCGGTAGAAGTCTTCGGCTGGCGAACCGGCCAGGGTGTCCAGAAACAAAAGCCCGCGATTGTGCTGCTGCGCTGCCTGTTCCACGGCACTCATCAACTGCGAAGCCAGGCCGCGACGGCGAGCGTGATGCAACACCAGAAGCTTCTGCACTTCGGCCCGATTCAGGCCGTTGGCCTTCTGGCACAGCGCGAGTTGCGCGGTGGCCAGCACCTGCTCTTCCTGCACCACGACCCACAACAGCACCTTGCCGTGTTCGACGTCTGTCTTGACGCCCTCCCACCAGGTGTAAGCCTCGTCGGCGCTCAGGTCAGCCATGAAACCCACCGACGCGCCGCGATGTACGGCGTCCAGCAACAACGCCACCAGACCGTGACGGTAATGCGCAAAGCTTTCGCCGGTGACACGTCTTAACTGAGCAGCGTTCATGAGCAGGCGTCCTTTCAGTGAGTGAAAATCAAGCCACGGGTGTTGATGCTGGCGCCTGTGACGGCGGTGCGGATGCGCCCGGAGACAGGTCCAGTTGCATGAAAGTCAGGTCCAGCCAGCGACCGAACTTGGTGCCGACTTGCGGCATCTGGCCGGTAGTAATGAAACCCTGCTTTTGGTGCAGGTGAATCGACGCAGCGTTACCGCTTTCGATGGCTGCGACCATCATGTGTTTGTCGCAGGTTCTGGCGCGTTCGATGAGCGCAGTCATCAGCAGCGGACCCAGGCCGTTGCCACGCTGGTCGGCGCGCACATAGACAGAATGCTCGACCGTGTGACGAAAGCCTTCGAAGGGGCGCCAGTCGCCGAACGAGGAGTAGCCCAGCACCTGACCTGCGTCGTCAACGACCACCAGAATCGGATAGGCCTGGGTCTGGCGCGCAGCGAACCAGGCTTCACGATTGCCCAGGTCCACCGGTTGTTCGTTCCAGATCGCCGTGGTGTTGAGGACGGCGTCGTTGTAGATGTCCAGCACGGCAGGCATGTCAGTCAGCAGCGCGTCACGAATCGTATACGTCATGTTCGTTTTCACTTGTTCAGTTGGATGCGTCAGGCGATTGGCTGATGCACGGTGACCAGCTTGGTGCCGTCCGGGAAGGTGGCTTCGACCTGGATTTCCGGGATCATTTCCGGGATGCCTTCCATCACCTGTTCGCGGGTCAGCAGGGTGGTGCCGTAGTGCATCAGTTCGGCGACCGTCTGGCCGTCGCGCGCGCCTTCGAGCAACGCGGCGGAGATGAAGGCCATGGCTTCCGGGTAGTTGAGTTTCAAGCCGCGAGCCAGTCGCCGCTCGGCCACAAGGCCTGCGGTGAAGATCAGCATCTTGTCTTTTTCGCGTGGAGTCAGATCCATGGTTTTGTCCGTTTCAAATAATTGAATAAGGTGAATCAACTGCCATCGAACCATGGCTGTGCAATTGCAGTGTCAGGTACTCCAGATCCTCGGCGCCACGGCCTCTCGACCCAGCAGGGCAGGGCGCAGCAGTTTCCATAATTCGATCAGCCAGGCCCTTGCGTGCAGGGCTTCATCGGCCAGACAGCGAGCGACGATCAGGCCGGGCAACTGGCTCAAATCACCGCGCACTGGCGAATGGTCAGCCAAGTCACGGCAACGCTCCATCAGCTCGGCGGCTATTTCTCCGGTCACGATCAGGGTGGCGAACACCGGTTTGCCCCCCAGCCCCACAGGCGAATCCAGCAAACCGTCATTCCCTGTGATGCGCTGACGCTCATGCCACAGCAACTTGCCGTCGCGGCGGATATCCAGGTGCGCCTGAAAATGCCCCTGATCGAAACGCTCATCGCTGGCCGGGCGTCCCAAGGCAACCACGTCCCAATAGAAGAGTCGGGCGTCGCCCTCGAGGTCGACGCGTGTGCTGAGCTCAGCCTTGGCCTCGCTGAAGACGATGGTCTCCTGCGGCAGCCATTCCAGGGTTCCCCCGGCAGCGATTTTCAGGTCGAGCTGCTGATAAGCCGGGCCCGCAGCGCGATACCACTTGGCGGCGCCAGGGCTGGTGAGTTGCGCCCAGGCATCGGGCCCGACGCTGGCGCTGATGTCCAGCCGGTCACCACCCGCGATGCCGCCAGGCGGATGAACGATGATGTGCTGGCAGACTTCAGGGCCTTCGGCATACAGGTGTTTCTGCACCCGCAACGGGCCTTTGTGGCGACGCTGAGTCGGGCGTGTGCTGTCGCCGAAACGCCCATAGCCCAGCTCCAGCTCGGCGTGCCAGCTGGGTGTGAACAGGGCGGTGTGGGCAGGAAGATTCATAGTGCTCGTTATCGTTTTTCGAAGGCGACTACCTTAGCCGATCGGCGGGTCAAATGGTGACCAGACCACGCACGCCTTCGGACTCCATATTTTCGCCGCGACCTTGCTGAATGATCTCGCCGCGGGACATCACGATGTACTGATCGGCAAGTTCGGCGGCGAAGTCGTAGAACTGCTCGACCAACAGGATCGCCATGTCGCCCCGCGCAGCGAGTTTTTTGATCACTGCGCCGATTTCCTTGATGACTGAGGGCTGAATTCCTTCGGTGGGTTCGTCGAGAATCAGCAGCCGCGGACGACTTGCCAGCGCGCGACCGATTGCCAACTGTTGCTGCTGACCACCGGAGAGGTCGCCGCCACGGCGTTGCTTCATTTGCAGCAGCACCGGGAACAACTCATAAATGAACGCGGGCACTTCCTTGGCTTCGGAGCCGGGGAAACGCGACAGGCCCATCAACAGGTTTTCTTCCACTGTCAGGCGCCCGAAAATCTCGCGGCCCTGGGGCACGTAAGCGATGCCGGAATGCACGCGTTGATGCGGCTTGAAGCCTGTGATCGGCTTGCCTTCCCACTGCACGACGCCTTCTTTGGCGGGCAGCAGGCCCATCAGCACCTTGAGCAGCGTGGTCTTGCCTACACCGTTGCGGCCCAGCAGGCAGGTCACTTCCCCGATTTTCACGTCGAAGGACAGGCCACGCAGAATGTGGCTGCCGCCGTAGTACTGGTGAAGCTTCTCTATTTGCAACATGTTCGAACTCTCCCGGTGATCATTCCCACGCTCCGCGTGGGAATGCCGCGATGGACGCTCTGCGTCCGCTATGTGACGCAGAGCGTCACGGGATGCATTCCCACGCAGAGCGCGGGAACGATCAAGGTCTGCATCAGCGCCCGAGATAAACCTCGATCACCCGCTCATCCGCCTGCACTTCCTCAAGCGAACCTTCCGCCAGAACACTGCCCTGGTGCAGCACGGTGACGTGGTCGGCGATGGTGCCGACAAAGCCCATGTCGTGCTCCACCACCATCAGCGAGTGTTTACCCGCCAGGCTCTTGAACAGTTCTGCGGTGAATTCCGTCTCGGCGTCGGTCATGCCCGCCACCGGCTCGTCGAGCAGCAGCAATTGCGGGTCCTGGACCAGCAGCATGCCGATCTCCAGAAACTGCTTCTGACCGTGGGACAAGAGTCCGGCCGGGCGTGACATCGACGACGTCAGGCGAATGGTTTCCAACACTTCATCGATGCGGTCACGCTGTTCGCCGTTGAGCTTGGCCCGCAGGCTGGCCCATACCGATTTGTCGGTTTTCTGCGCCAGCTCCAGGTTCTCGAACACGCTCAATGCCTCGAACACCGTCGGCTTCTGAAACTTGCGACCAATGCCGGCCTGGGCGATCTGCACTTCGCTCATCTTCGTCAGGTCCAGAGTTTCGCCGAACCAGGCCTTGCCGTGGCTGGGGCGGGTCTTGCCGGTGATCACGTCCATCAGTGTGGTCTTGCCCGCGCCGTTTGGGCCGATGATGCAGCGCAACTCGCCGACGCCGATGTACAGGTTCAGATCGTTAAGCGCCTTGAAACCGTCGAAGCTGACGCTGATGTCTTCAAGCGTCAGGATCGTGCCGTGCAGCGTGTTCAGGCCTTCGCCTGCGACCTGGCCGAGCCCGATGGCATCGCGGCTGGTGCCTGCGTCGCTGTTTGGGTCCAGCACCGGATCGAAGGCGGGAGTGGGTGTGCTTTTCATTGTTCGCTCCTCATCTTGAGCGGGTCTTGATCAGGCCGATCACGCCTTTGGGCAGATACAGCGTCACCACAATGAACAGCGCGCCGAGGAAGAACAGCCAGTATTCAGGGAAGGCCACGGTGAACCAGCTCTTCATACCGTTGACCAGGCCTGCGCCGAGCAGCGGGCCAATCAGCGTGCCACGGCCGCCCAGCGCGACCCAGACGGCAGCCTCGATGGAGTTGGTCGGCGACATCTCGCTGGGGTTGATGATGCCCACCTGCGGCACATACAGCGCGCCTGCCAGACCGCACAAAACAGCGCTCAACACCCAGACGAACAGCTTGAAGCCACGGGGATCGTAGCCGCAGAACATCAGACGGTTTTCGGCGTCACGAACAGCAGTCAGCACCCGACCGAACTTGCTGCGCGCCAGACGCCAACCGACGAACAGGCTGCCCGCCAGCAATGCGACCGTGAGCAGGAACAACACCGCGCGAGTGCCTTGCGAGGTGATGCTGAAACCCAGAATGCTGCGGAAGTTGGTGAAGCCGTTGTTGCCGCCAAAACCGGTTTCGTTGCGGAAAAACAGCAGCATCCCGGCGAAGGTCAGGGCCTGGGTCATGATCGAGAAGTACACGCCCTTGATCCGCGAGCGGAAGGCGAAGAAGCCGAACACCAGCGCCAGCAAGCCCGGCGCCAGCACCACCAGACACATGGCCCAGAGGAAATGCTGCGTGCCGACCCAGTACCAAGGCAGTTCAGTCCACGACAGGAAGGTCATGAACGCGGGCAGGCTGTCGCCCGACGCTTCACGCATCAGGTACATGCCCATCGCATAGCCGCCCAGCGCGAAGAACAGCCCGTGACCCAGTGACAGCAGACCCGCGTAGCCCCAGACCAGATCCAGCGCCAGTGCGACGATGGCGTAACAGAGAATCTTGCCCACCAGCGTCAGGGTGTAGGCCGAGACCTGCATCGGATTGCTTTCCGGCAGCAACGACAACAGCGGCAGGGCGATCAACAGGGCGAGTATGACCACGCCTATGGAGACCGTGACTTTGGTGCCAGCGCGTTGCGCGGCGGTAACCATCAGTGGCTGGTTCATTAGTCGATCACCCGTCCTTTGAGCGCGAACAGCCCTTGCGGACGTTTCTGGATAAACAGAATGATCAGCGCCAGGATCAGGATCTTGCCCAGCACTGCGCCGATTTGCGGTTCGAGAATCTTGTTGGCGATGCCCAGCCCGAATGCCGCTGTCACGCTACCGGCCAACTGGCCGACACCGCCGAGCACCACCACCAGGAACGAGTCGATGATGTAGCTCTGACCCAGGTCAGGGCCGACGTTGCCGATCTGGCTCAGTGCCACGCCGCCAAGGCCTGCGATGCCCGAGCCGAGCCCGAATGCCATCATGTCGATGCGCCCCGTGGGCACGCCGCAGCAGGCCGCCATGTTGCGGTTCTGGGTGACGGCGCGCACGTTCAGGCCCAGGCGGGTCTTGTTCAGCAGCAGCCAGGTCAGCACCACCACGAACAGCGCGAAGCCAATGATGATGATCCGGTTGTACGGCAGCACCAGATTTGGCAGCACTTGGATGCCGCCTGAGAGCCATTCGGGGTTGGCGACTTCGACGTTCTGCGCGCCAAATACCACGCGGATCAACTGGATCAGCATCAGGCTGATGCCCCAGGTGGCGAGCAGGGTTTCCAGAGGGCGGCCGTAGAGGTGACGAATTACCGTGCGCTCCAGCGCCATGCCGATGCAGGCCGTGACAAAGAACGCCACTGGCAGTGCCACCAACGGATAGAACTCGATGGCGCCCGGCGCGTAACGCTGGAACATGATCTGCACGACGTAGGTGGCGTAGGCGCCGAGCATCAACATTTCGCCGTGGGCCATGTTGATCACGCCCAGCAGGCCGAAGGTGATCGCCAGACCCAGCGCAGCCAGCAGCAGGATCGAGCCCAGCGAAATACCGCTGAAGACCTGGCCGATCACTTCGCCAATCATCAATTTGCGTTTGACCTGAGCGAGACTGGTTTCTGCGGCCAGACGCACGCTTGGATCGGTTTCGACGTTGGGCTCCAACAGGTTTTCAAGACGAGTACGTGCCAGCGGATCGCCGGTTTCACCCAAAAGACGCACTGCCGCCAGACGTACGCTGGGGCTGGTGTCGACCAGCTGCAGGTTGGCCAGCGCCAGAGTGAGGGCCGAGTGCACGGCTTCGTCTTTTTCAGTGGAGACTTGTTGCATGAGTAACTGCAATTGCGCCGGGCGCGCGCTCTTTTGCAATGTGAGTGCGGCGGCCAGACGTAGCTTGGCGTCGGCGGCGAGCAGTTGATGACTGGCCAGAGCGGTGTCAACCAGACCCCGCAGGCGGTTGTTCAGGCTGATCGCTTGAGGTTCGTCAGGGTTCGGTGCGTCGGCCAGTGCCGGGGCGGCTGGATCGACGGCGGTAAAACTGTCGCCGTTCTGGATGAAGGCGCGATTGCTGCTGTCGGCGGCCACGCGGCCTTCCTCCAGGGCAATCAGTAAATCAACGCGCGCCGGATCGGGCTTGGCGGCCCAAGCTTCCAGCAATTCGGCACGTTGAGAGGATTCGGCCGCGACAAAGTCGCCGGCATCGCTGGCATGGGCTGCGAAGGGCAGCAACAGGCTCAGGGCGAGAATAAGGCGATAGAGAGATCTGGGCATATCGGTGTCCTGGAAGCACCCGCATGACCTCGCGGCCATGCGCAGATGCTGATCGTTCCCACGCTCTGCGTGGGAATGCATCCCCTGACGCTTTGCGTCATCCGTTAACGGACGCGGAGCGTCGAAGGCATGTTCCCACGGGGACCGTGGGAACCATCAGGGGCGGGTGTCAGTTACTCTTCACCGCATAGTCAGGTTTCTTGTCGTTACCCGGAATGAACGGGCTCCAAGGCTGGGCGCGGATCGGCTCCTTGGTTTTCCACACGACGTTGAACTGACCGTCAGCCTTGATCTCGCCGATCATCACCGGCTTGTGCAGGTGGTGGTTGGTCTTGTCCATTTCCAGGGTGAAGCCCGACGGCGCGGCGAAGGTCTGGCCGGCCATGGCTTCGCGGACTTTATCCACATCGGTGGACTTGGCTTTCTCGACCGCCTGCGCCCACATGTGGATACCCACGTAGGTGGCTTCCATCGGGTCGTTGGTCACCGCCTTGTCGGCGTTCGGCAGGTTGTGCGCCTTGGCGTAGGCTTTCCAGTCAGCGACGAACTTGGTGTTGACCGGGTTCTTCACGGACTCGAAGTAGTTCCAGGCGGCCAGGTTGCCCACCAGCGGTTTGGTGTCGACGCCGCGCAGCTCTTCTTCACCGACCGAGAACGCCACGACCGGAACGTCGGTGGCTTTCAGGCCCTGGTTGCCCAGTTCCTTGTAGAACGGCACGTTGGAGTCGCCGTTCACGGTGGAGATCACAGCGGTCTTGCCTCCGGCGGAGAACTTCTTGATGTTGGCCACGATGGTCTGGTAATCGCTGTGACCGAACGGGGTGTAGACCTCTTCGATGTCGCTGTCCTTCACGCCTTTGGAGTGCAGGAACGAACGCAGAATCTTGTTGGTGGTGCGCGGGTAGACGTAGTCGGTGCCCAGCAGGAAGAAGCGCTTGGCGGCGCCGCCGTCTTCGCTCATCAGGTACTCGACCGCAGGAATCGCCTGCTGGTTTGGCGCCGCGCCGGTGTAGAACACGTTCGGCGACATCTCTTCACCTTCGTACTGCACCGGGTAGAACAGCAGGCCGTTCAGCTCTTCGAAGACCGGCAATACCGATTTGCGAGAGACCGAAGTCCAGCAACCGAACACCACGGACACCTTGTCCTGGGTCAGCAGCTGACGAGCCTTTTCAGCGAACAGCGGCCAGTTGGACGCTGGGTCGACCACCACAGCCTCAAGCTTCTTGCCATTTACGCCGCCCTTGGCGTTGATCTCGTCGATGGTCATCAACGCCATATCTTTGAGCGAAGTCTCGGAGATGGCCATGGTGCCGGATAAAGAATGCAGAATGCCGACCTTGATGGTCTCGGCGGCCTGGACGGTCCAGGTCAAACCCATAGCGGCGATCGATGCGGACAAGGTGAACGCTTTAAGCAAACTACGACGCTTCATTGGCTAGCTCCATTCTTCGATTTTTTTAGAAATGACTGCTGTTGGCGGTGCAGAGGATGAGTCTGCTTAGGCTTTAGCAAAGGCTGGGCCAAGGCGTGAAAGGTCGCAAAATGGAATGAAAACGTCGCGAGTGACGGGTCGGGCGCACCAATCTGGGGTTGGTTCGACGTTGTGGTGCGCACGGTGCGCTGATCTGGTGCGGGAAGCTGTCGGAGTAGACAGGTTTTTACAGCGAGCAGGATTCAGGGAGGGGCGTAGCGATGAGAACGGGGCCTGAAACCGGCAATGAGGAGGAATTCATCACTAAACCACCCAAATGGTTCCAGGCCCCGCAGGACGCAATCTAAGCTGTTGCCGCCGATTTGGCAAAGCGCGAAAGGGCTATTCGATCGAGCAACCATATTGCCAGCATCGAAATCCCGACGAGCGGAAAGGCAATACCTAGCGCAAGCATCACCACCGTCGCGATTTTCCAGCGTGGCAGATCATCTCGCAGCGGCGGAACACCGAAGCCGTTCTGCGGCCGACGCTTCCACCAGATCACGATGCCGCTGACCGAACTGAGCAGCACCATCAGGCAGATGAACAGGATCAGCAACTGGTTCACCCAACCGAACATCTTGCCTTCGTGCAACATCACCCCGAGTTCAGTGGCTTTCGAAACCGCGCTGTAATCGGTGTAGCGCACGTCCGCCAGTACCTTGCCGCTGTATTGATCGACATGCAGGGTGGCGTCGTTGCGCGGGTCGTCCGCGAACACCGAAACGGTGAATACGCCGTCGGCGGTTTTCGGTTGAGTGATGCTGTAGCCCGGCTCGATCTTGCGCTCATTGGCGATGTCGACGACCCGTTGCAAAGTAATGGTCGGTGCAGCAGGACCGCTGGACATGCCGCCGTGGTTCATGTGCTCGGCATGATCGCCCGAAGAAACCGGCATCGGCGTGTTCTCCATGGCCCACGGCACAGTCTGCACACTGGCGTTATTCAGCTCGCCAGCCTGGTTCGCGGACTTGGGCACGTCATTCCACATCGCGGCGGGGAAGGTGTTCCACACGTCGGCGTAGACCTTGCCCCACATGCCGGTCCAGGTCATGCCGCTGAGCAGCATGAACAACAGCGCCACCGAACCCCAGAAACCGGTCACGGCGTGCAGGTCGCGCCACAGCACCCGGCCTTTGGCGGTGATCCTTGGCCAGAGCACGCCAGCCGGGGAACGACCCCGTGGCCACCACAGATACAAGCCGGATACGACCAGAACGATCCCCCATCCTGCCGCCATTTCCACCAGGCGATCACCGACAGTGCCGACCATCAACTCACCGTGCAGCTCACGGGCCATGGCCTGCAGATTGTTCTTGGCATCCTGCGTACCGAGAATCTTGCCGCTGTACGGGTCTATGAACAGGTTCACCTCGCGACCGTCCTTCTTGATCACGAACTGCGCGCTGCTTTCGGCGTTTGCGGGAGGCAGGTATTTACTGACCAGCACCTGCGGATAGGCCTCGAGCACGCGTCGTTGCTGCTCATCGGCAGTGAGCATGTGGTGCGCCGGTTTGACGGTCAGCAGGTCGCTGTACATCAGCGAATCGAGCTGCGGTTTGAACAGATAAACCACGCCGGTCAACGACAGCATGATCATGAAGGGCGCAACGAACAGGCCGGCATAGAAATGCCAGCGCCACGCCAGGTTGTAGAACGACACGTTTGGTTTGGACATGGTGCAACGCTCCCGTCAGGGAAAAACACGGCGCAGCGCGTCGACCGCCAGGTGGCCGCCAACGGATACGAATCTCTTTTTCAAGGGGTTATGCGACAGACGAGAACGGCGGGGCGCGACTGCGGGCGTTGGGGAAAACGTTGCGTTGAGCATGGCCTTGCTGCGGGGCCGCGTTGTAGAAATCAGCGGGTCTGGGCGGGATGGGCGCGGCGACGGCGAGGGTCTGGGTCAGCGCCGGGCAGCTGAACAGCAACGTGCAATAGCCGCATTTGGCCCAGATGACATGATCCACGCCAGCGGCGGCGCCTGTATCCGCGTGGTGCCCGCTGTGATCGTCTGCAGCCATGTCCATCGACGCGGACATGTCCATGTCGGCCGACATCGACGCTGGCATCGACATGCCCGAATGATGCTCCATCGGCATCGACTGGGAGATCAACGGCCCGATAAAGATCATCAGCATGGCGAACAGGCTCAGCCATGCACCCGAAGTCTTGCGGGGTACAGGATTGGAGCTGGCGCGTATTGCGTTCATGCGGCTCATTGGGCTCAGCTTCGACGGTCAGTGCTGTCAGTGGGCGTGAGCGGGGGGAGCGTCAGGTGCCTGTTTCTGCACCATGACCTCGACAGGCACGTCGCCGGTTTTCTCGAAGTGCAGGGTCAACGGGAAAGACTGGCCGTCTGTCAGCTTCGAACGATCTTTCAGATCCAGCAGCATGACGTGGTAAGCCATGGGGGCGAAGGTCACCTCATTGCCGGCCGGAATGTCCACCGTCTGCACTTGCTGCATCTTCATCAGGCCGTCTTTATTCACGTGCTCGTGCAATTGAGCGGCGCCTGCAACGGGGCTGTCGACACCGACAAGACGATCGGCGTCGGGGCCCGCATTACTGATCACGAAGTACGCCGCAACCGTGGGCGCATTCGGCGGCAGCTCCATCGACCAAGGCTGGGCGATTGCTAGATGGCCTTTTGCATACTCATTAGCTTCAACATAGCAGGCAGGCAACAGCATTGCCGCCAGCAGCAGAACTTTTTTTAACGTGACGTTTTTCAACATGGCACCGAGGCTCCAAATCATTCAGATACGCGACGTGCAGCGTGAACGAAGGATCAGACTCGAGGAGAGGCGCGGGGGTTGAGGCCAGGCCATAGTTGGCGAGGCGGGGCGTGAAACACCAGGATCGCGGTCGGGAAGCGGACCGGCTCGAAGATCGTGAACATGCCGAAGGTCTGGCCGGCTGGAATCGCCACAAGCGACAAGGCTGCGGAGCAGCACGGGCAATGTTGCATCGAGGAATGTTCACTGCTGTCAGGCGTGCGCTGACTGACTTTGCTGACCAGCCCCAATGGCGTCGCCACCAACTGCGTGCCATTGCCGGTGCAGAAACTGCCCCACACCACCTGCTCGCCCTGGGTGCGCGGCATGGTCGGCGTCATCGGCATCGCCAGCATCCCGAACAACAGCGCAAAACACGCCACCCAGGCAAAGGCCCGGCGCCGTTTGAGGCTGATGAGTCGATCTTGTTGTTCTTTCATGTCGGCCATTTAGCCTGAATGGCCGTGAGATGTAAAAAGCCAGGGTGCGGCGATGTGTCGCGGGGGTGGTCAGTCAGTCGGGACCGCGTGCACTTCGATATCGACTTTCAGCCAGGAGCGCATGGCCCCAAAGATGGCCGCCAGATTATCCATGTTGGGGTTGCCATGGGCCGACAGCATTCGGTGAAGGCTCTTGCTCGGTTTCTCTGTCTCCCTCGCGAGCTCTTCGAATCCGAGTGTGGCATTGACCAGGTCACGAAGGATGATCCGGGCGACTTCAGGTTCGCCATTAAGAAACAGTGTGGCCGCGTCGTCCAACAGGCCCTGAGCAAAGGCAGGATCTTGCTGGATCCTCTCGTTGATCGTGTGTTTGTAGCTGCGGGTAAGAGCCATCAGGCGCCTCGTTCATACATTTGTTTTTTTTGCGGCTTTGTAGTCCGCAATGAAAGTTCTGGCGCGCTTGATGTAGGTAACCTCTGGCTCTGTTCCATCGCTGGTGGAGGGGGATGCAGTCGACGCATGCAGCTGCAGGCCAAGCGCTTTGATCACTTTCACTCTGCGGGAGACGAAGGTCGGGAATCATCCTGCAATACCGCCAGCAACTCCCCGACGCTCCAGAACTCCCGATCCACCTCTGCCAATACTGGCCGCTTCAACACCAGCACCGGCACTCCGCGTTCCCGCGCCACTTCCAGCTTCGGTTCGGTCGCGCTGCTGCCGCTGTTTTTGCTGATCAGCACATCAATCTGGCGCCGTTCGAACAACTCGCGTTCTTCGTCGAGATGAAACGGGCCGCGCGCGCCGATCACTTCGCAGCGCTCGTTGCCGGGGTAAGCGTCCAGTGCGCGGAGTGTCCAGAACTGGTGTTCGGGGATTTCGTGCAGGTGCTGCAAGGGCTCGCGGCCGAGGGTGAACAGCGGGCGCTGGAAGGTGGCGAGTGCGGGGATCAGCCCGGCCCAGTCTGCGACTTCACGCCAGTCGTCGTCAGGGCCCGCCCGCCAGGCAGGCCGCCGCAGCGCCCAGCACGGGACGCCCGCAAGCTTTGCAGCGACGGCGGCGTTGTGGCTGATCTGCGCAGCGTAGGGGTGGGTCGCATCGAGGATAAGATCGATGTGTTCCTTGCGTACGAACTGTGCCAGCCCTTCAGCGCCGCCGTAGCCGCCGACGCGAACCTGACAGCGCAGATCGCTCGGCACCCGGCCGACACCCGCGAGACTGTAGATGTGCTGCGGGCCCAGAGTCCGTGCAATCGCCAGTGCTTCGGTGACACCGCCAAGCAGGAGGATTCGCTCAGCCATCAGGGTTTGATCGCTTCGAGCAAAGTGATGGGCAGCGCCTGGCGCCAGGTGTCGAACTCACCCAGCGGCTTGGAGTGGGCCAGATGAATGCGGGTCAGTTCACCGCCATGTTGTTCCCGCCAGTTCACCAGCATGGCCTCGCTTTGCAGCGTAACGGCATTGGCCACCAGCCGGCCTCCGGAACGCAATTGCTGCCAGCAACTTTCCAGCACTCCAGAGCGCGTCACGCCGCCGCCGATGAAAATCGCATCGGGCGTTTCCAGTCCTTCAAGGGCATCGGGCGCACGACCGCGCACCAGTTGCAGCCCGGGCACACCCAAGGCATCACGGTTGAATTCGATCAATTGCTGGCGGCTTTCGTTGGATTCGATTGTCACGGCCCGGCAGGTAGGGTGGGCGCGCATCCATTCGATACCAATCGAGCCGCAGCCCGCGCCGACGTCCCACAACAGCTCGCCGGGAACGGGGGCAAGGCGGGCGAGGGTGATCGCGCGCACGTCGCGTTTGGTCAGTTGACCGTCATGACGAAACGCATCGTCCGGCAAGCCTCCCAACGGGGATAAACGCAAGGTCCCCGGCTCGGCACGGCAGTCGATAGCCACCAGATTCAAGGCCGCGATCTCTGGATCGGACCAGTCGCTGGCGATGGCCTCGACGCGTCGTTCCGATGGGCCGCCCAGGTGCTCGAGAACGGTCATTTTGCTGGAACCGAAGCCGCGCTCGCGCAACAAGGCCGCAATCGCCGAGGGGCTGTGACCGTCGTTGCTCAGCACCAGCAGGCGCAGACCGTGGTGCAGTTGTGCGTTCAGCGCGGCCACCGGGCGAGCGACGACAGATAACGTCACCACCTCCTGCAACGCCCAGCCCAGGCGCGCGGCGGCCAGAGAATAGGAAGAGGGCGCAGGAATCACCCGCATCTGCTCGACAGGCACCTGACGCGACAGGCTCACGCCCACCCCGAACAGCATGGGATCACCGCTTGCAATCACGCAGACCGGCTCGCCACGCTGTTCCAGCACTGGCTGCAATGAGAACGGGCTTGGCCAGTGACGACGTTCGGCGCCAATGCACCGTGGCAACAGGTCGAGCTGGCGCGAGTTGCCGAACACCTGCCGCGCCTGCAACAGTGCGTGCCGGGCATTCCTGCCCAGCCCCTTGAAGCCGTCTTCACCAATTCCCACGACTGTCAGCCACGGCGACATGTATTGCCCTCAAAGCCAATGCTTGCGACAGGCCGATAAGCGCGGCCTGTGGATAAGGTCGGCATGATACCGCGCCAGTGGAGGCTCGTCCTTTTTGCCATCCGACAGACCGGCTTTTCATGCGACCTGCCAAAGCAGGCATAATACGGCGCCTGCAGACGCCCCGTTCTGCACTTCCCAGCCCGATCACGTCAGGTGACCCTTTGACCGAGCCGCTGTCTGCTCGCCCGCCCGCTACGCCTCTGCGCCCCTCGGCTTGTCCGGGGTTGTTGCGTATCGTCCCGGCGCTGGACGGTGGCATCTGCCGGATCAAGCTGGCAGGCGGCGTTATATCGGCGGATCAGGCGTTTGCCGTTGCTGATGCCGCGCAGCGTTTTGCCGGTGGGGTGATCGAGGCGACCAATCGCGGCAACCTGCAGATTCGCGGGATCGGCGCGGACCACGATGCGCTGATCGCGACATTACTCGATGCCGGGCTGGGGCCGAAGAACCCCGCCAGCGACGACGTGCGCAATCTGATGCTCAGCCCTACGGCAGGTCTGGATCCACAGCAGCTGTTCGATGCTCGCCCTCTGGCGGCGCAGATTCTCCACTCGCTTGAAACCCACCCTCGCTTTCATGAGCTCTCCCCAAAGTTCGCCCTGTCACTGGATGCAGGCGAAGGCCTGGTGATGCTCGAACATCCCCATGACCTGTGGCTGTCGGCAATGGACGTGGATGGCGAAACCTTGCTGGGGTTTGGACTGGCGGGATGCCCGGCGAACGATCCGCCACTGGCGGCTGTCACGCTGGATTCGGGGCTTGATCTGGTGGTGGCCATGCTCGAATTGTTCCTTGAGCATGCCCGGCCGGAGCAGACGCGGATGCGTCATTTGCTTGAAGACATGCCGGTCACGCGTTTTCTGGAGCTGCTGTCTGAACGCCTGACGACGTCGTTAAGAACCGGCAAGGAAATAACCTCATGGCGTCGGTCGCCGATCCGGACGAACGCGCATATCGGTGCTTATCCGCAAGCGCTGTCCGGCCTGACGTGTGTCGGTGGGGTCGTGCCTTTGGGGCGCCTGACGCCGTCCATGTTGCGCAAGGCCGCTGTGCTGTCGGTTGAGCTGGGCGATGGCGCGCTGGCGATGACTCCCTGGCAGAGCCTGATACTGCGCAATGTCGCCACGGCGCGATCCGCCGACGCGCTCGATGGCTTGCGAGCGGCAGGGCTGTTATGCGATGCCGACCAGGCACTCTCGCAGATGATTGCCTGCACTGGCTCTGCTGCCTGTGGCAAAGGGCTGGCGGACACCAAGTCGGACGCATTGCAACTGGCCGCGTACCTGCAACGAGAGGGTGTCAGTCAGATGATTCATCTTTCTGGCTGCACCCGGTCCTGCGCTGCGGCCCATGTGGCGCCGGTCACATTGCTGGCGGTGTCAGCCGGCCATTACGACCTTTATTTTCACCACGCAGATCGGCCGGGTTTCGGCGAGTTGCGTGGGCGGGACCTCACTATTGAAGCAGTCGGTGCGCTGTTGACCACCGACTCACGGAGCAACACCGATGATTGATTACATCCGCGACGGTCAGGAGATCTATCGCAACTCCTTCGCGATCATTCGCGCCGAGGCCAACCTCGACAGGATCCCGGCCGACCTTGAAAAACTCGCAGTGCGGGTGATTCATGCCTGCGGCATGGTCGATGCGGTCGACGGTCTGCGCTTCTCTCCGGGCGCCGGCACAGTCGGGCGTCAGGCGCTGGCTGGCGGTGCGCCGATTCTGTGTGACGCGCACATGGTCGCCGAGGGTGTGACCCGTGCCCGTCTGCCTGCGAACAATCAGGTCATCTGCACGCTTAAACGTGAAGAGGTTCCGGAGCTGGCCCGCGAGCTGGGCAACACCCGTTCCGCTGCCGCACTGGAACTGTGGCGGCCCCATCTTGAAGGCGCTGTAGTGGTCATTGGCAACGCGCCCACCGCGCTGTTCTACCTGCTGGAAATGATCGATGCCGGTGCTCCGAAACCGGCACTGATTCTTGGCTTTCCGGTGGGCTTCGTCGGTGCCGCCGAATCCAAGGACATGCTCGCCGCCGACAGCCGTGGCGTGCCATACGTGATCATGCAGGGCCGTCGCGGCGGCAGCGCGATGGCGGCAGCTGCGGTGAACGCCCTCGCCACGGAGGTCGAATGATGCAGGCTCGTGGTCGTCTGATTGGGCTGGGTGTAGGCCCCGGGGATCCTGAACTGATCACCGTCAAGGCGCTGCGCCTGCTGCGTGAATCGCCGGTGGTGGCGTACTTCGTGGCGAAGGGCAAGAAGGGCAATGCTTTCGGGATCATCGAAGCCCACCTGCAAGAGGCCCAGACGCTGATGCCATTGGTGTACCCGGTGACCACCGAAGTCCTGCCTGCGCCAATGTCTTACGAACAGATCATCAGCGACTTCTACGACACCGCCAGTCTCGACGTGGCCGCGCATCTGGATGCCGGGCGCGATGTGGCAGTGATCTGCGAAGGCGACCCCTTTTTCTACGGCTCGTACATGTACCTGCACGATCGCCTCGCCGAGCGTTATGAGGCGGAGGTCGTGCCGGGTGTCTGCTCGATGCTCGGCGGCGCTTCGGTATTGGGTGCGCCACTGGTGTATCGCAATCAGAGCCTGTCGGTGTTATCGGGGGTGCTGTCGGCGGAGGAGCTCAAGCGCAAGCTGGTGGATGCCGATGCGGCTGTGATCATGAAGCTGGGGCGCAACCTGCCTAAAGTGCGCCAGGTGTTGGTTGAGACCGGTCTGGCGGAACGCGCGCTGTACGTCGAGCGCGCGACCATGAGCAATCAGAAAATCGTGCCGCTGGCCGAGGTCGACCCGATGTCCTCGCCGTACTTCTCGCTGATCATCGTTCCTGGCGAAAGGTGGCAAGGCTGATGGGCACTTCGAACATCCAGGCGCCAGCCATTGTCATTCTCGGCAAGGGGGCGCTGGCGACGGCCAAACGCATTCAGCAGCTCTACCCGGACGCGCTGATTCACGGCCTGGCCGAGCGTGTCGAAGGTGCCGATCGCAGCTACGCCGAGTTCGGCGCGACGCTGCGTCAGCTGTATCAACAGGACACGCCGATCATTGCGCTGTGCGCGGCAGGGATCGTGATTCGAACCCTCGCCCCGGTCTTGCTGGAAAAGGGCGCCGAGCCGCCAGTGCTGGCTGTCGCCGAGGACGGTAGCGCGATCGTGCCACTGCTTGGCGGCCTGGGCGGGGTCAACGTCATGGCCCGGGAAATCGCCGGGGCCCTGAACACGACTGCCGCGATCACCACCAGCGGTGAACTGCGTTTCGGCACCTGTCTGCTCAATCCGCCTGCCGGTTATGCGCTGGGCGATCTGGAACTGGGCAAGCGTTTCGTTTCCGACTTGCTGTCCGGAGAAAGCGTGCGCATCGAAGGTGCAGCGCCGTGGCTGGCCCAGGCGCAATTACCTGAGGATGATCACGCGCATCTGGCGATTCGCGTGGGTTACGCCGAGCGCGAGCCGTCGGCCAATGAATTGCTCATCTACCCGCGCAATGTGTTGGTGGCGGTCGATGCGTCAGTCGCTGATATTGCCAATTCCGTGAGAGATGCGCTGCATGATTCGCGGATCGCGACTCAGGCACTGGCCTGTCTGCTGGCCAGCGAATCAGACATGGCAAAACCTGCGCTGCATGCGGCTGCCCAAGCGTTGGGAGTGCCGGTGCGCTTTACCTCGGCTGCATCGGTAAGCGAGATGGTGCAGCAAGTACTGCCGCAACTGCTACCGCCGATCAACCCGGTGGACGGCATTGCGATTGCAGTCGCACCACAGCCTCTGGACACAGAGCAGGTGGGCCGCGGGCGCGGGCGTCTGGCTGTCATCGGCCTGGGTCCTGGCGCCGCAGAGTTCATGATTCCCGCCGTCAAGGCCGAACTCGCCCGGGCCAACGATGTATTGGGCTACGAGACCTATGTGCGCATGGCTGGCCCATTCCGCGCCGATCAGGTCCTGCACTGCACCGATAACCGCGAAGAGATGCAGCGGGCACGCCACGCGTTCGAACTGGCAGCTCAGGGGCGTTCAGTGGTAGTGGTTTCGTCTGGGGATCCGGGCGTATTCGCGATGGCTGCAGCAGTGCTGGAAGCGCTGCAAGAGTCCGACAATCCCGAGTGGCATGCAGTCGATCTGGAAATCCTGCCGGGCGTATCCGCTTCGCTGGCTACGGCGGCGCAGGCGGGTGCGCCTTTGGGCCATGATTTCTGCGTAATGTCCCTGTCCGACAATCTCAAGCCTTGGGGCATCATCGAAAAGCGTCTGGACCTGGCGTGTCAGGCGGATCTGGCGTTGGCGTTCTACAACCCGATTTCCCGTTCCCGGCCATGGCAACTGGGACGCGCACTGGAAATCGTGCGCCAGCATCGCAGTCCGCAAACCCCGGTGACGCTGGGGCGCGACATCGGCCGTCCGGGCCAGACCTTGCGCGTCGTCACCCTCGGCGAACTCGCACCCGAAATGGTCGACATGCGCACCATGGTCCTGATTGGCTCCTCCACCACGTGTGTGTTTGCGCGTGCCAATGGCAGTCAGTGGGTGTACACGCCGCGTTGGTATGGCGACAAGCCTGAGAAGTAGTCAGCCCGGCGTGCTGAACTCTCTCGTTCTCATGTGGGAAAGGTCTGGGCGTAGACGAAGCTTTGTCGCTACGCCCATCTTGAAATTCGCCCGCTTGCCAGAGGAAATGATCGCTACTTAGCGACGTCAGTTGTCGCTCTTTTCCCTGTTGGGCTGTTCAGGCCTACGCGGCTCCCCGCGTGCGCAGGGGACGATGCATTCCCCTCTCCATGCCTTCCGGAACGGCGTGTAGGAAACACCTGTTTCCAGTTCCACTTCTACTTATTGGTCACTTGTTTTCTTGCCGCGAAAACTCGCTAGTCTCATTTTGTCCATGAGGGACATGAGTGATCTAAAAGGACTGGAAAATGAGTTTTGAGAAACAAATGAGTGACAACGATATTCGCTCTTTTATCGCAGAGGTCGAACTGGCGGACAGCTCTCGGCCAGTGATCCAGCAGCGTCGCGCGATGAGTATCGCTCGGGCGAGGACGGCATTGGTGACGGAAAATGCCGATGCAGCGGTAGTAGGCAGCAATCTATTGGCATTTGCCGAGGGGGTTTCACGGCAGAACAAGGAAGACGTCATGGATTCCTTTCTGTTCGCGACGTTGGTAGCCAACAAGGCTTTCAACCCCGAGACTCAAAGCGTCGACTGGTACTCGCGCTTCTACAAGGTACTCTCGACAGTAGGCTGGCTATCAACGAGCTGGAGCTACGAACGGTACCAGTCGAATCATCAGCGATTCACTATGGAGCAGGCCGGCCTTGAAATTCTGGCTTCTGCAATCGCTGCAGCGGCATTACCGGGACCTGCTTCGGTGGCGATGCTCAAGGTCGCGGGGGACGCAGTCAGGGCCCTCGCAGCAAAGGAAAAGCCCTTGGGTTTGTTCGAACGTCAGACCAAATCCCACAATGGCGCAAGTTTCCGTATCGGCGCATGTGCCGAGTCCCAAGACGGCACGGTCAACCTGGCGATGGGGGCGGTCAATTTCGAGGCCTCCTCGACCGTGACGGATGTGCTGTTCTGGGAATGGAACAGTTCCGAGGTCAAGACCTTTCGCGGGGAAGACACTCTGGTGTTGAACACACGTCTTTATGCCGGTCATCGCGAGCTTATCCAGCAGCGACTGGGTACCAATGCGCAAACCGCTATTGCCGAGTTCGATATTTAAGAATGAGAGAGGGGCGCCTGGCGCCCCTTTTTCATGTGGAGGTGCAATTGAATCAAGGAACGATTGAAGGGCAATGCAATGCGGGTTGCCTGCTGTTTATGTCCGCCGCTTGCAGTGATCGACAAAAGACCGATGCAAGCGATATCACGTTGTATACCCAGCTGGCGGCCAGCAAAAAACACTCACGGATGGATACTCCGGACAGTTGGAAACAAACCTGGTTGGCCGCCCTGAGCAGATTTGGCTGGGCATTGAAAGCTCATGAGACGCTGAGCTTGCCTGCCGCCGAACTGGGCTCTGGCACTCTGTGGGAGTGGACGCATCGGCATGTTCCAGTTTTTTTCCCACGTCAGTTGGTTCGGGAAGGGGGGATCTTGATGAAGCGGTCCGTGGCTGCCCATCCAGAACAGCCTGCCCTTGAACTGTTAATCCCTCACATCATTGAGCCTGTCCCGACTAGCCTTGCATGGGATCAGATGGCGCCAGTGCCGGAGCACAGAATAGGGTTGCAGTTCGCCTATTGCGGGCCGGCATCGGGGTTGAATCTGGTGGTTCTTTCGTTGAAAACGAGGCAAACGCTGAAGTCCGGTTTCCTGATTGAGGTGCTCGATCCCAAGGCTGTGGTCGGTAATGTCGAGGTGACGTATTACTCGGTTGAAATGCTGGAGCGGGTCTACGGCCCGCTTCGCGCCAGCATCGGCAGGGCTCTTGAGGAGCGCCGCGTGATCATGATCTCTCCCTTGCAGGAGGTCGCCGATGACCACCCCGAATGAGAGCCTGGTGATGGGCAGCAGTCTGGTGTCCTTTGGCTCGTCTGTCTCCGCAGGCCTGCGTGCCGACGTTATGGATTGCCTCTTGTATGCACAGCTATCGGCAGACAAGAAATATGACAGGCGTCAGAACTGGAGGCAGTGGATCGAGCAATATCAACGAGTCATTTATCAGAAGGGGTCGCGGATCAGCGGCGCGCTCAATCCCGTCCAGATAAAGATTCAGCGTCTGCAAGATCTTCGTACTGTTCGCTACTACCTCTCGGGAGCCGCGACTTCCCCCGAGTTGCAGGCTTTGCTAGAGCGGTCCATCGATGCGCTGATGGGCAGTGAGCATGCGAAAGCGTTCTTCAGTACATGGTTTGTTTCCGGTCGCTCCGAGAGCATGCAAGTCATCCCGTGCGAAGCGAGGGCGGACGGCGGGGTCAATATCCTTGTGTGCGGTCTGCAGATGACCACGAGCGCGTTCACCTCAGGTTTCTTTTTCTGGGAGGTGCCGTCTGGCGAGATGATCGTTCGTTCCAACGGCGCCTCTTTCATGATGACCGAGGAAAGTTATGCGCCATTTCGCAAGCCGATAGCGCGCTATCTGGGCGCGCAGGCACGTCGAGTGATTCTGGAGCTGTAGACGCGGGGTACCCTCAAGGCACCAGATACCCTTTGATCCCCGTGAAGATGATCTGTGCAGCCAGCGCACAGACAAACAGCCCCATCAGCCGGCTGACGATCTGCAAGCCTTGCTCACCCAGAATGCGCTCGATGCTGTGTGACAGGTACAACACCACGCCCACGGTAAAGCTTGCCAGGGCAATGCTGATGATTGCGGTGATCTTGTCGTCCCAGTGCGGTTGGCTGACGCCCATGACCAGCAAGGCGCCAATGGTGCCCGGACCTACGGTGATCGGAATGGTCAGGGGAACAACGGCGACGTCTTGTTGAACGTTGTCGGTGTCGACGCCCGACTTGCCCTGTGCCATGGCCAGCGCGGAAATGAACAGCACGCTGCCGGCGCCTATGCGGAAGGCGTCGGCAGTAATGCCGAACACACCAAATATGACTCGCCCGAACAGGTACAGCAGCACGCTGGACACCAATGTCGCGAAGGCGATTTTCCACGCCAGATAGCGGCGTTCCTTGCGCGAATAACCGCGGCTCAGGCTGATGAAGCAGGACAGGACGAAGAACGGGCTATAGAGCACCAGCATCTTCAGGTAAACGCTGAACAACACATGCAGCATGGTTTGAGCTCGTGGCGGCAGACTTGGACGGGGCAAGTCTATCAGGCGCCGCAGAGAGCGTAGGGTCAGTTTTGCTGATAGCGATCCTGATCGCTGCGTTCGATGCCAGCCTGGTTGCGTGCCCGTTGCTCGACCCAGTACTCCACCAGTTCACGTAACTGCGAGAGTTCTACAGGCTTGGACATATGGCCGTCCATCCCGGACTGGCGGGCGCGGTCCTTGTGCTCAGCCAGAATGTGCGCTGTCAGCGCAACGACTGGAGTGCGGGAACGCTGGTTGCCCATTTCCCAGGCACGCAGTTGCTGAGTGGCAGAGAAGCCGTCGAGGATGGGCATCTCACAGTCCATCAGCACAAGGTCGTAGCGCTGGGCCTTCATGGCGCTCAGGGCTTCTTCGCCGTTACTGGCAGTGTCCGGTTGCAGGTTGAGTTTGCCCAGCATGCCCCGGATCACCTTGGTGGAGATGCTGTTGTCTTCGGCGACCAGAATGCGGAAGTCGCTCGGCACGTTCACATCGGTGTTGACCGCCGGGGAGGGTTGAAATGGCGTCTGGCCCTTGTTCCGCTGGTTAAGCTCATCGGCCAGCGTGGTCTTCAGCGTATAGCCCGCTACCGGTTTGGCGAGGATGCGCTTGACCCCGGCATTGCGTGCGATGACCTTGCTTGGCGCATTGCTGATGCCAGTGAGCATGATCAACAGAATGTCGTGGTTGAGGCTCGGGTCTTCCTTGATCTTGGCCGCCAGCTGCATGCCGGTCATCCCGGGCATGTTCTGATCGAGCAGCACGATGTCGAAGTAATCGCGCAAGTGCGCCTTGGTTCGCAGCAGCGCCAGCGCTTCCTTGCCGGAGGGCACGGCGCTGACGTTCAGACCCCAGGCGCTGCATTGCTGGACCAGCACTTTGCGGCAGGTGTCGTTGTCGTCGACCACCAGCACGCGCGCACCCTTTAGCGGGCTGTCGAGGTCAGAAGGTGGCTGCTCAAGACGCTCGGGATCCAGCGGCAGGCTGAGCCACAGGGTGCTGCCCTGATTGCTGCCGCTCTGAATACCGAATTCGCCGTTCATCAACAGGATCAACTGACGCGCGATCACCAGCCCCAGGTGACCACCGACTTTGCTGGCTGCCAGGAAGTTCTTGCTGTGCAGTTCAGCGTGCAGCAGTGCGTCGCGTTCCTTGGCCGTGAGCGGCGAGCCGCTGTCCTGCACGGCGATGCGCAGCCGTGGCTTGCCGCCGCGAGAGTCGAGGGCGACGACCAGCAGAATCTCGCCCTCGTCGGTCTTCTTTAGCGCGTTTTCCAGCAGGCTGAGCAGGGTCTGTCGCAAGCGCGTCGGATCGCCGCTGATCACCCGGGGCACCTGCGGCTGGATGAAACTGATCAGTTCGACGCTTTGCTGCTCGGCCTTGGCCCTGAAAATGCTCAGGCAATCTTCGATCATGGCGTTGAGGTCGAACTGTACGTCGTCCAGTTCGATCTGTCCGGATTCGAGCTTGGTGATATCGAGGATTTCGTTGATCAGCGTCAGCAGTTCATTGCCGGCGCTGTGGATCGTCTGTACGTAATCACGCTGCTTGACCGACAGCGGCGTGCCCAGCAGTAGCTCGGTCATGCCGAGAACGCCGTTCATGGGGGTACGGATTTCGTGGCTGATCTTCGCCAGAAACTCGGCCTTGGCGTTGATTTCGGCGGTGCTGGCGGCGAGTTCGCGACTGATGCTGAAGTTGTCTTCAGTGATGCTGCGGTGGCGCTCGCTCAAGGCGATGCTCATCAGCAGACCGCACAGGCAGAACATGCCCAGCACCGCGCTGATCAGGGTTTGTGCCGGGATGGTGGTCAGCCAGAGCATGGCCGGCAGGATCACCAGGTTGCCGAGGTTGAAAACGATCATCGCGATCACGAAGGGACGCGCGGGCGCATAGCCCTTTTGCAGATGATAGATCGAGACCAGTGTGATGGTTAGCGTGGTGAGCCCCACCAGCAGGAATGTCAGGATGTTGAGCGGCAAGGTGTCGACGAAGAGCACCAGCAGGCCGCCGAAGCCGACGATCAGCAAGACGCTCATCAGCAGGCGATTGAGGGCTTCGACGCCGCGCTGAACGAAGAAACAGTAGGCGAACATCAAGCCGGTGGCGGCAGCGAGCAGCAGCGCCAGGTGAGCGCTCGGGGTCTGCGCCAGGTGCCAGTGAGGCAGCCACGGCGCCTGAAGATTGAGCAGCAGCAACGCACTGAGGCCTAGAAACGCTTCGCAGGCGGCCAGCCACAAACTGCTGACCGAACGGGATTGGGCATAGCGGGTGATGTTCTGCACGATCAGCATGAACAACGAACCGAAGAACAGGCCAAGCAGCAGCGGGCGACGTTCATCCGCAGCGCTGGAAACGGCTGACTCCAGTGAGATGTTCGGCCGCAGCTCTTGCTCGGATTTCAGACGCAGATACAGATCCAGAGGCTTGTCGCTTTGCGGGACCGGTAGCAGGAAGTCGATGGAGGGCAGCGGTTGCGAAGCGCGGGGCACTTTGTTGCCGGAGCGCGAGTGATCGATCAGGGTTTCACCATCGAGGACGTACATGTCCACAGTGGCAAGATCCGGAGCGAAGATGCGCACCAGTTGTTCGTGATCGGCAGGGGCCAGGCGATAGTGTAACCACAGCGCGGAATCGCGATTGGTGGCGCGGACCTGATCGAGTTCGACCGGGCTGAACTGAGTTTCGTAGTGAGCGGAGCGAATGTCGCTGAGTTGCAGGTTGGCCTGATCGTCGACAAGGGTCGACCATCCTGCACTGACCTCGGCAGATGCCGTAGGAACACAGAGCAGGGTCATCATGGCGATGAACAGACAAGTGGCAATCCTGAGCCAGCGCACGGCGAAATCCCTTCGTGAATGAAGCCAGTTAACTCTGGGGCGGCACTGGATGATCAGCCGGTTCTCCTGAATGAAGAACCGGCCAGAACCAGGTTTACTCCAGATGTTCGCCGCGTTCCCGGGCAATGGCACGGTAGCCAATGTCCTTGCGGTAGAAACAGCCTTTCCAGTCAATCTTTGCAGCCAGTTCGTACGCGTGCTTCTGCGCATCGCCGACGCTGTCACCCAGCGCAGTGGCGCACAGAACACGGCCGCCGGAGGTCACGACCTGACCATCCTTGAGCGCAGTACCGGCATGGAACACCTTGCCCGGCAGAGCGGAGGCGGCGTCCAGCCCGTTGATCGCATCGCCCTTGGCGTAATCGGCAGGGTAACCGCCCGCCGCCAGCACGATGCCCAAACTTGGACGCGGATCCCATTGGGCTTCCACTTTGTCCAGAGCTTGCGCCAAAGCAGCCTCGACCAGCAATACCAGGCTCGATTGCAGGCGCAGCATCACAGGTTGAGTTTCCGGGTCACCGAAACGGCAGTTGAACTCGATGACCTTGGGATTGCCCGCCTTGTCTATCATGAGACCAGCATAGAGGAAGCCGGTGTAAACGTTGCCTTCCTCGGCCATGCCTCTGACGGTCGGCCAAATCACCAGATCCATCACACGCTGGTGCACATCGGCGGTAACCACCGGAGCCGGGGAGTAGGCACCCATGCCGCCGGTGTTCGGGCCGCTGTCGCCGTCGCCGACACGCTTGTGGTCCTGGCTGGTGGCCATCGGCAGAACATTCTTGCCGTCGACCATGACGATGAAGCTGGCTTCTTCGCCGTCCAGGAACTCTTCGATGACGACGCGCGAACCGGCATCCCCAAAAGCGTTGCCCGCGAGCATGTCGCGCACGGCTTCTTCGGCTTCTTCGAGGGTCATGGCGACAATCACGCCTTTACCGGCTGCCAGGCCGTCGGCCTTGATCACGATCGGTGCGCCCTTTTCGCGCAGGTAGGTCAGCGCAGGCTCGATCTCGGTGAAGTTCTGATAATCGGCGGTCGGGATTTTGTGGCGAGCCAGAAAATCCTTGGTGAAGGCTTTCGAGCCTTCCAACTGCGCAGCGCCTTTGGTCGGACCGAAGCAGTCCAGGCCGCGGGAGCGAAACAGGTCAACCACACCGGCAACCAGAGGAACTTCCGGGCCGACGATGGTCAGGGCAACGTTCTTTTCGGCGAAATCGGCCAACTGCTCAAGGGCCAGCACGTCGATGGCAACGTTCTCGCATTTGGCTTCGATGGCGGTACCGGCGTTGCCTGGTGCAACGAAGACCTTCTGGACGCGCGGATCCTGCGCGACCTTCCAGGCCAGAGCGTGTTCACGGCCACCGCTGCCGATGATCAAAACATTCATTTCAAAAACCTCGATGACGCTAATTCTGTGAGTGTCGCTGGCGCTGAGTGCCATGCCGCTGCATCCATGATGCTGCGTTGTGTATGTAGCAGTCCGGCTTGCCGGCGGTGGCGTCAGTGAGATCGTGAACACCATCGCAATACCGGCCTCATCGGCCGCTGCAATGACTTCAGCATCACGCATCGAACCGCCTGGCTGAATCACAGCGGTGATACCGACCTTGGCAGCGTTGTCCAGACCGTCGCGGAACGGGAAGAACGCATCCGATGCCATCACCGAACCGGCGACCTGCAGGCCAGCGTGTTCAGCCTTGATCGCTGCGATGCGCGCGGAGTTCACGCGGCTCATCTGGCCAGCGCCAACGCCGATGGTCTGGCGGTTCCTGGCGTAGACGATAGCGTTGGACTTCACGTACTTGGCGACTTTCCAGGCGAAGATCAGGTCGTTGATTTCCTGCTCGGTCGGCGCGCGCTTGGTCACGACTTTCAGGTCGTCGGCGGTGATCATGCCGATGTCACGGCTCTGCACCAGCAAACCGCCGTTGACGCGCTTGTAGTCCCAGGCCGGCGCGCGGTCGGCAGCCCACTGGCCGCTGGTCAGCAGACGCACATTGGCTTTGCTGGCAACGATGGCCTGCGCTTCGGCGCTGACGCTTGGGGCAATGATCACTTCCACGAACTGGCGTTCGACGATGGCCTTGGCGGTCTCGGCGTCCAGTTCACGGTTGAAGGCGATGATGCCGCCGAATGCCGACTCGCTGTCGGTGGCGTAGGCCAGTTCGTAGGCCTGACGGATGCCGCCTTCGGCGTCCGGGCTGACAGCCACGCCGCACGGGTTGGCGTGCTTGACGATGACGCACGCCGGCTTGACGAAGCTCTTCACGCACTCCAGTGCAGCGTCGGTATCGGCCACGTTGTTGTAGGAGAGTTCCTTGCCCTGCAGTTGGGTTGCAGTGGCGATGCCGACTTCGGCCGGTTTCGCCTCAACGTAGAACGCGGCGCTCTGATGCGGGTTCTCGCCGTAGCGCATTTCCTGGGTCTTGACGAACTGGGTGTTGAAGGTGCGCGGGAACTCGCTGCGGCCCTCGGTGCTCAATGTTTCGGCGCTCTGGTCGACGCTGCCCAGGTAGTTGGCGATCATGCCGTCGTAGGCGGCAGTGTGCTCGAAGGCCTTGAGCATCAGGTCAAAACGCTGTGCGTAGGTCAGACCACCGGCCTTGAGGCTTTCCAGCACCTGGCCGTAGTCACTTGCGTTGACCACGATGGCCACGTCTTTGTGGTTCTTGGCAGCGGAACGGACCATGGTCGGGCCGCCGATGTCGATGTTCTCGATGGCCGTCGGCAGATCGCAACCTGGCTTGGAAACGGTCGCTTCGAACGGATACAGGTTGACGGCTACCAGATCGATGGGCTTGATGCCGTGCTCGGCCATGATCGCGTCGTCAGTGCCGCGACGGCCCAGGATGCCGCCGTGGATTTTTGGGTGCAGGGTCTTGACCCGACCGTCCATCATTTCTGCAAAACCGGTGTAATCCGCGACTTCTACCGCTGCTACGCCGTTGTCCTTGAGCAGCTTGAACGTGCCGCCGGTGGAGAGAATCTCGACGCCCAGGGCTTCGAGTTCACGGGCGAATTCAAGGATCCCGGTCTTGTCTGAAACGCTGATCAAGGCGCGGCGGATCGGCAGGCGGGTAGTCTGGTCGGTCATCTCAACTTCCATCAAAAGCAAAAGAATTCAGCAAAAAAGCGACCTGATTGCGGTCGCTTTTTCTGTTTTGGATGCTTACAGCAGGTCGTACTGCTTGAGTTTCTTGCGCAGGGTGCCACGGTTCAGCCCCAGCAGCTCGGACGCCTTCGTCTGGTTGCCCTTGACGTAATTCATCACGCACTCGAGCAGCGGAGCTTCGACTTCCGATAGCACCAGGTTGTAGACATCAGTGACGGCAGCACCTTCCAGGTGAGCGAAATAATTGTGCAGCGCCTTTTCGACGCTTCCGCGCAGGGTCTGACCCTCTTCGCTCGGCGTATTGAGGTGCTGTTTCAAATTGACGTTGTCGCTCACGGGTGTTGTTCCACTCACTAAAGTCTCTGTCATCATCGTCATGCGGCCACCTCTTGTTCGTTCCCTGCTTCCGGGCTTTTATCGCGTTCGGCAAAGAATTCCCGAACGTTGGCGCACTGTGCTTCCGTATCTTCCAAACGATTGAAAAGGGCGCGAAATTCCCTGGCGCCCGGCAAGGTTGCGAGATACCAGCCGACGTGTTTTCGGGCAATCCGCACGCCCATCACGTCGCCATAGAACGTGTGAAGCGCGGCCAGATGCTCTAGCAGAATGCGTTCCACTTCAGCCAGCGCGAGCGCGGGGAGTTTTTCCCCGGTGCGCAGGTAGTGTTCTATCTCGCGAAAAATCCATGGGCGCCCTTGGGCGGCCCGGCCAATCAACAGTCCATCGGCACCGGTCGCGTGCAATACGTGCCGGGCTTTTTCCGGTGAATCGATGTCGCCGTTGGCGAATACCGGAATCGACACCGCCTGTTTTATCGCGGCGATCGTGTCGTACTCGGCTTCGCCGGTGTAGAGATCCGCACGGGTCCGCCCGTGTACCGCCAATGCCTGTATTCCGGCTTGTTCGGCGATTCTGGCGACCGTCAGACCATTTTTGTTCGCCCGGTCCCAGCCGGTGCGAATCTTCAGGGTGACCGGTACCTCGACTGCCGCGACCACCGCGTGCAGGATTTCGGTCACCAACTGTTCATCTTTCAACAGTGCGGAACCAGCGGCCTTGTTGCAGACCTTCTTCGCCGGACAACCCATGTTGATATCGATGATCTGCGCGCCAAGTTCGACGTTGGCACGTGCTGCATCCGCCAGCATCTGCGGATCTCCACCGGCGATCTGCACCGAGCGCGGCTCGGGATCGCCTTCGTGAATCATGCGTAACCGCGACTTGCGGCTGTTCCACAGGCTCATGTCACTGGTGACCATTTCCGACACCACCAGGCCTGCGCCGAGCTGGCGACAGAGCTGCCGGAAGGGCTGGTCGGTGACGCCCGCCATGGGGGCGAGGATCAAGCCGTTTTGCAATGTATATGGGCCGATGCGTACCGCCGACATAGGGTGACCTGTTGTGGGGCCGAATCACGAGGTCTGGTCCGGAAAGTGCTACCGAAAACGGTCGAGCAGCTTTTCAGACGGGACCCAGAGTATGAAAAAGGGTGGGCATGATACCCGCTCTCGATGACTGGATAAAGGCTGAATTGGATAAAATCTGAACAGTTGCTTTCTTATCGCGAACGGTTTGGTTCGAGTTCGCGTTGTCATAAATCTGTCGTCGGTTTTTTGCCCGCGCCGTGCCGCATTTCAGTGCGGTTCAGTGAGGGTGGTTCCCTGCCCGCCGTCCTGGATTTTACTCCGGCGAGCGAAAACTCAAACTGTAATTCACGGCCTTCGGACCAGGGTCGAGGATGTCCAGTGCGATGTGGATAGGCGTCTGCGGCGGCATTTCGTCCTTGCCGGCCAATTCTCCACTCAGGTATTCCCCAGGCTTGAACCGACGACTGGCAATCAGCTGACCACTGGTATCGGCGAAGCGCAGTTCCAGGAGCGGAAACGGCTGGGAGAACGAAGCCCGGTTGTAGATGATTGCGTCGACGACCAGAGCGCCCTGGAATTCCGGGTGGCTGCGTACCACCAGGTTGCTGCTTTTGAGCAGCTTGATGTCAACCTTGGACGGCACTTTGCAGCCGATTTGCGGGCACACGTCCTGGAACAACGACCGATATTGGTCCTGGCGCGCCAGTTCATCGAAGTGATACCAGACGTACTGGCCCGCCAGCGCGCAAAGGGCGATCAACGCCAGCAGCAGCCAGAGCAGGCGACGTCCCCAGCGTGGCTTGGGTTTCTCCCAGGCCAGTTGCAACGGGTCGTCGGTCAGGTCCATCAGCGCCGGATCACGCAGCCCGGGCTCGTTGCGACCGCGCCTGCCATTGGGCAGTGGTTGTTCTTCCTCATCATCGTCTTCTTCATGATGGCGATTGCGGGCGCGATCATCGTCACCATCCAGCGCTGAAAACCGCTCGGATTGGTGTTCCTCGTCATGCACGGTTTCGGTGTGCAGCCGATGGATATGCGACGGCTCGTCGTCGAAGTCGTCGGTTGCCATTGAAAGGGAGGGCTCTGTGCGATGGTCATCGTGCGGGTCGACTTCATCACTGACGGAGGGCTCGTCGAACGTCTTGTGCTCGTCATGCTCGTCGATGACTTCAGCGCGCAACTCCGGTAGCTGGCTCACATCGTCGTGGGTCAGGCCATGATCCCAGTGCTCGCCCGCGACCTCCGGCTCGTCGCGACGGGCGCTGAATGACTCGACCTCGTCGTGATCGCGGCCAGGGCTGGCGTGACCGAAAGATTTCGGCAGCTGGATCTCCCGTTGTTCGAGACGGGCCAGTTCTACGTCCAGATCGTCGAGATCCAGACTGTCCAGGTCGACGGTGCGGTCTTCGCGCTTGACCGGCAGCGGCGCGGGCTCGCTGATCACGACGGACTGCGGTGCGATGACCTCGGGCTTTTGCTCAGGCAGCGGCTGTACCTGCTCCGGCGATGGGGCAGGCGGCGACGCCTTTGCCCCGGCGCGCTGTTCCAACAGTTGTTTCGCGGCATTGAACACTTGCAGGCAAGAGCCGCAGCGCACCATGCCTCGGGCCACGCTCAATTGAGCGTGGCTGACGCGGAAACTGGTCTGGCAGTGAGGGCACTGGGTGACGAAACTGTCGGTCATGCGGGTATCCGGGTTAGCGAGCGCCTAAAGGTTTGCAGTAAAAATCAGCGACGGCGGCCGGTGATCCGGACCCAGCCTTCGCGGTTGGCGATGGGGTCCAGATCGAATGCATCGGCGTAAGCGGCAGCCACTTCATCGCCTTGCTCGGCCAGAATGCCGGACAGCGCCAGGCGTCCACCGGGTTTGACCAGACTTGCCAGCTGAGGTGCCAGCGACACCAGCGGTCCTGCCAGGATATTAGCCACCAATACGTCGGCCGGCTCTTTTGGCAGGTCTTCAGGCAGATAGAGTGGAAATTTTTCGGCCGGGACGTTGTTGCGCCCGGCGTTGTCGCGAGACGCTTCCAGGGCTTGCACGTCGATATCGGTGCCCACAGCGTGGTTAGCGCCCAGCAGCAGCGCGGCGATCGCGAGGATGCCTGAACCACAGCCGAAATCGAGCACATTGCAGTGGCTCAGGTCCTGACCGTCCAGCCATTCCAGGCACAGGGCAGTGGTCGGGTGGGTGCCGGTGCCGAACGCCAGTCCCGGATCAAGCAGCAGGTTAACCGCATCCGGCTCAGGCGCAGCGTGCCAGCTAGGCACGATCCACAGACGCTGACCGAAACGCATCGGCTGAAAGTTATCCATCCAGCTGCGTTCCCAGTCCTGGTCCTGGATCACTTCATGCATGTGCTCCGGCAGTTCGGCGCCGGTCAGCAGTTTGAGGTGTGCGAGCACATGATCGGCGTTGGTGTCGGCTTCGAACAGGGCCAGCAGGTGCGTGTGGGACCACAGCGGTGTGGTGTTCAGTTCGGGTTCGAAGATCGGCTGGTCTTCAGCGTCCATGAATGTAACGGACACGGCGCCGACTTCAAGAAGGGCGTCTTCGTAGGTTTCGGCTTGTTCTGGGCTGATGGCGAGACGGACTTGCAGCCAAGGCATGGCGGATTACCTTCGAATTTGAAAAATGACGAGCGGCACAGCGCCGCGAGAGACCGGCAAGTTTACGGGGTTCGGGGAGAAACAACAAAGCCGCTCGGAAGCGGCTCTGTTGGTCTGCGGCACTTACTGGAGAATCAGTGTTTGTCACCGGCCAGTTTGTGTTCCAGGTAGTGGATGTTGACGCCGCCTTCGCAGAAGCCTTCATCGCGGGTCAGATCACGGTGCAGCGGGATGTTGGTCTTGATCCCGTCGACCACGATTTCGTCCAGGGCATTGCGCATCCGCGCCATGGCTTCGTCGCGGGTTGCGCCCCAGGTGATCAGCTTGCCGATCAGCGAGTCGTAGTTCGACGGTACCTTGTAGCCACTGTACAGGTGCGAATCGACGCGCACGCCGTTGCCGCCCGGCGCGTGGAAGTGCTTCACCAGGCCTGGGCTTGGAATGAAGGTTTTCGGGTCTTCGGCGTTGATCCGGCATTCCAGCGCGTGGCCGTGGATCTTCACGTCATCCTGGGTAAACGACAGCTTGTTGCCAGCGGCGATGCTCAGCATCTCCTTGACGATGTCGATACCGGTGACCATTTCCGAAACCGGGTGCTCCACCTGAACACGGGTGTTCATCTCGATGAAGTAGAAACGGCCGTTCTCGTACAGGAACTCGAACGTGCCGGCGCCACGGTAGCCGATATCCACGCAGGCTTTGACGCACGCGGCGAACACGTCTTGACGGGCTTTTTCATCGATGAACGGAGCCGGTGCTTCTTCCAGAACCTTCTGGTGACGACGCTGCAGCGAGCAGTCGCGGTCGCCCAGATGGATGGCGTTGCCCTGGCCGTCGGAAATGACCTGGACTTCCACGTGACGTGGGTTGGTCAGGTACTTCTCGAGGTAGACCATCGGGTTGCTGAACCAGGCGGCCGCTTCGGCGCGCGTCTGCTTGGCCGCTTCGATCAGGTCTTCTTCCTTGTGCACCACGCGCATGCCGCGACCACCGCCGCCGCCAGCGGCCTTGATGATCACCGGATAGCCGACTTCACGGCCGATGCGCAGCGCGGTTTCTTCGTCTTCCGGCAGTGGGCCGTCGGAACCTGGAACCGTGGGTACCTTGGCCAGCTTCATGGCGTCCTTGGCAGAAACCTTGTCGCCCATCAGGCGAATGGTTTCGGCTTTCGGGCCGATGAAGGCAAAACCGGATTTCTCGACCTGTTCGGCGAAGTCGGCGTTTTCCGCGAGGAAACCGTAGCCTGGGTGAATCGCCGTGGCGCCGGTCAGCTCTGCAGCCGAAATGATGGCCGGGATGTTCAGGTACGACAGGTTGGCTGGCGCAGGACCGATGCAGACGGTTTCGTCTGCCAGGCCCAGGTGCATCAGCTCACGGTCTGCCGTGGAATGTACCGCGACGGTCTTGATGCCCAGTTCTTTACAGGCACGCAAGATGCGCAAGGCGATTTCGCCGCGGTTGGCGATCAGGACTTTTTCCAACATCGCAGGCTCTCCCCGGTTCAAACGATGGTGAACAGCGGCTGGTCGTACTCAACCGGCTGACCGTTTTCTACCAGGATGGATTCGATGACGCCGCTGACTTCGGCTTCGATGTGGTTCATCATTTTCATCGCTTCGACGATGCAAATGGTGTCGCCTTTCTTGACGGTCTTGCCCACTTCGACGAACGCTGGCGAACCCGGCGCCGGCGTGCGGTAGAAGGTACCGACCATCGGCGATTTGACGACGGTGCCGTTCAGCTTCGGTGCTGAAGGGGCTTCTGCTGCCGCGACAGGCGCTGCAGCTGGAGCAGGGGCTGCGACTGGAGCCGCGACTGGGGCCGGTGCATAGTACTGCTGTGCTGGAGTCTTGCTGTGACGGCTGATTCGTACGGACTCTTCGCCTTCACGGATTTCCAGTTCGTCGATGCCGGACTCTTCCAGCAATTCGATCAGTTTCTTGACTTTACGGATATCCATTAATCATCAACTCCCAAAGGACGGTCAGGGGTATTCGGTAGCCGGTTCGGGCTGTGGGGCTCAGTGCGAAACTGCGCCGTTCACGCCTTCGAACGGGTGGCCAGTTGTTCCAGGGCAGCCTCCAGGGCCAGTCGGTAACCGCTGGCGCCAAGGCCGCAGATCACTCCTACAGCGACATCTGAAAAGTAGGAGTGATGGCGGAAAGGTTCGCGCTTGTGCACGTTCGACAGGTGCACTTCGATGAATGGGATGCTCACTCCCAGCAATGCGTCACGTATTGCGACACTTGTGTGAGTGAAAGCAGCCGGATTGATCAGGATGAAGTCCACGCCCTCATCGCGCGCAGCGTGGATGCGGTCGATCAACTCGTACTCGGCATTGCTCTGCAGATACATCAGATGGTGACCGGCTTCGCGCGCGCGCTTTTCCAGGTCCTGGTTGATATCGGCCAACGTGATCGAGCCATAGATTCCCGGTTCGCGGGTGCCCAGCAAGTTCAGGTTAGGTCCGTGAAGAACCAGAAAAGTCGCCATCGTGTGTTCCTTGTTGTGTGCGTTGTCGACGTTCGCATCAGGTGCGAGCGGTGAATGCGCAGCGACTATGCCGGAAAGCGCAATGGACTGTCCAGTTACCGACCCAGATATCGACAATGTTCAGCACGATGTCCGATGTTCGCGCAAAGTTTGTGACTAAGACGCTAAATTTGGTCATTTGCTCTAGAAAGGTGCTCGGAGAAGCCTTCCACGTCGATTTCGCCGACGACGCGCGCATTTGTCAGCTCGTTCCCGTCTTTTCCGAAAAACAGCAGGGCGGGCGGGCCGAACAGTTTGTAGTTATCCAGCAGAGCGCGCTGTTCTGCGCTGCTGTCGGTCATGTCGAAGCGAATCAGGCGAAACTCCTTGAGTTGGCTCACTATTTTCGGATCGGGCAGGACTTCATGCTCGATCACTTTGCAACTGATGCACCAGTCCGCGTACCAGTCGACGAGCACCGGTTCTTCGGCGATTTTCGAATCGGCGAGGATCTGATTCAGTTCACTCACCTGTGTCACGGTCTGCCACTGCTCGCTTGCCCTTGCGCTGTTTTCACTGCCGATCTGCGTGGTTTGCGCGCGGCCCAATGGACGCAGCGGATCTGTCTGACCGCTGAATGCGCCGTACCAGCAGGACAGAGCGTAGACCAACAGAAACAGACCGAGAAGTTGGGCGAGGCGACCCCGGGTAGTCTTTACCGTGAACTCCAGCGCGCCGAGGAACACGGCGACACCTGCCCACAGCAAGCCGACCAGCAGCAACGTCAATTGTCCTGGGATGACCCGGCTGATCAAGCCGATCGCCAATGCCAGCAGCAGAACACCGATAGCGTTCTTGACCGTCACCAGCCAAGGCCCGCTTTTCGGCAGCCAGGCTGCTCCACCAGTCGCGACGACAACCAGTGGCGCGCCCATGCCAAGGCCTAAAGCGAAAAGCTTCAAGGCCCCGCCCAATGCATCCCCGCTGGCGCTTATATAAAGAAGCGCACCGGCCAGTGGCGCGGACACACAGGGGGATACCAACAGGCTCGAAACCACACCCAATACTGCCGCGCCCCACAGCGAACCGCCTTTTGTGTTGCCGGCAATGCGGTCGAGTCGGTCGTTCAAGGCGCGAGGCAGTCGCAGCTCAAAAACGCCGAACATGGCAATGGCGAACACCACGAAGAACAGTGCAAACGGCCCCAGCACCCAGGCTGATTGCAGTCGTGCCTGCAAATTGAGGCTGGCGCCGAACATGCCCATCAAAGCGCCGAGAATCGCGAAGCAAACTGCCATTGGCAGTACGTACGCCATAGACAAGGAGAAGCCGCGCACCCCGCCAATCTGTCCGCGCAGGACTACCCCGGAAAGGATCGGCAGCATTGGCAAAACGCAGGGTGTGAAGGTCAGGCCGATGCCCGCGAGGAAGAACAGTGCCAGTTGTTTCCAGCTGAACGAAACATCGGTTTTGCCCCCTGCCAAGGCAGGATCAATGGTCGATGAAGAGGCGCCGCCGATGCTCAAACGCTCGGTTTCAGGCGGATAGCACAGGCCTTTGTCGGCGCAGCCTTGATAAGTTACGACCAGCGTGAACGGGCGAGTATCAGAGGTTTTGCGCGGCAGGTTGATGTCGAGGATGCCGTGATACACCTCGACATCGCCGAAGTATTCGTCGTGCTTCTTCTCGCCGTCGGGCAACTGCGCTGTGCCCAGGCCAATGTCAGCAGGTTCGGTGCGGAACTGGAACCGATGGCGATACAGGTAATAGCCTTCGGTGGCGACGAACTGCAGTTTGATCGATTCGGGCGAGGTGTCGATCAGGTTCAGTTGAAAGGCCTGGCGAACCGGCAGGAAGTCCTTGCTGTTGTCGATGGCCGCGCTGCCCAGAGTAGAGCTCGGCCTGCTGTCCAGCAGGCTGGCGCTGAAGGCAGGCAGGGCAAGAGTCAGCAATATCAGACAAAGCAGGCGGCGCATGGCGGTCTCGCATCACAGAAGTCCGCGCATGATAGCGGAGTGGCTGATGCGTTGCAGGGAACGCCGATGGCGTGGACGGGGTTAGTCTGTGGTGGATTGCCGGAGGTTGCGACGATGGCGAAGCGGTCGTCTGGCTGATAGAGATGCAGTGTATGCACCGGCCTCATCGCGACCCTCGTGCCTCGGGTTGCTCCCACAGGGTTTGCGGGTTGCCAGCAGTCGGCGGCTGGCCGTGAAAGCGGGGTTTGGCGACCGGTATTGCAAGCCACAGTATCGGGCGATACCAATGATTTTTTCATACGAGAGCAACCAGGCGATGCCGCCAATCTGCCGCGCGCCACAGAACCTGTGGGAGCTGCCGGAGGTTACGACGGTGGCGAAGCGGTCGTCTGGCTGATAAAGATGCAGTGTATGAAATGGCCTCATCGCGACCCTCGTGCCTCGGGTTGCTCCCGCAGGGATCGCGTGGTGCCAGCAGTTAAACGATGTCTACCGTCGAGTGTTTGGAGGCGCGAGCGAGGTCGTCCGCCAACCCATGCACCTGGTTGCGCCCGGCCTTTTTCGCGCGGTACAGCGCGTCGTCCGCGTGCGATGCCATCATCAGCGCGTCGTCGTGCTCACCCAACTCCACGACACCGGCGCTGAACGTGCAGAACAGATCGGTCGGCTGCGCCGGATAGTGAATTTCGGCGAAGCGGCGGCGAATTTCGTCGAGTACGCCGTGGGCGGCCTTGAGGTCAGTGTCGGGCATGACCACTGCGAATTCTTCGCCGCCATAACGGCCGATGTAATCGGTCTTGCGCAGGCGTTGCTTGAGAAACAGCGCGAGGCTCTTGATGACCCGGTCGCCCATGGGGTGGCCGTGACCGTCGTTGACCTTCTTGAAGTGGTCGATGTCGAGCATCGCGAAGCTCAGCGGTTTCTTCTCGCGGCGTGCGCGAAAGCTGCAGTCTTCAAGCAATTGCAGGATGTGCGTGTGGTTGTACAGGCCGGTCAGACTGTCGCGCACCATTCGCGCCTTGAGATTGCGCGCCCGCGCTGCACGGTTGCGAACGGTAGTGATCAGGTGTCGCGGCTTGATCGGCTTGGTGAGGAAGTCGTCGCCGCCCTCGCTCATCGCGTCAAGCTGTTTGTCCAGATCGTCCTCGGCCGACAGATAGATGATTGGCACGCTGACATAACGGTCGTTGTGGCGAATGACCTTGGCCAGTTCGGTGCCGGTGCAGCCGGGCATGTACATGTCGAGAATGATCAGGTCTGGCTGGAATTCAGCCAGTTCGGACATGGCCTTGATCGGGTCGAACAAGGTCCGGGTGACGATCCCGGCACTGTTGAGCAGGCGCTCGGTATGGGTGGCCTGGGCCCGCGAGTCGTCGATGATCAACACTTTATAAGGCTCGTACTGAGCGACTCGGGTGAGAATCTCGATTTTCTCCAGCAGGCTGGACGCCTCCAGCGTGCCGGTCAGAAACTCCTCACCACCGGCCCGCACCGCGGCCAGACGCGTAGGTGTATCGGTTTCGTGATGGCTGAAGAACAGCAGTGGCAGCTTCTGCTCAAGACCTTCCTGCATCTTGGCGGCCAGCTTCAGGCCTTCGCCAACACCGCCGAAATCCACGTCCATCACCACGGCGGCGGGCAAGCGCTCGGCCAGGGTTGTGTGAACGGCGTGAATGCTGGCCAGCGATTGCGCGCTGAGGCCAAAAAACTCAAGCTGCTTGGCCAGCCGTTCGCCGCGCTCGTGATCCTGCAGCATCACGTAGATCGGCTTGCGCAACGGAGGCAGCGAAGTGTGTTCGAGGCGATCGCCATGACGCAGACCAGTACGCGAAAGCCGCTGCATCAAACGGTTGAGGTCGGTGATCAACGAACTGCTCAGTCGCCCGCGATTGGCTTCCACTTCCTGCAGGGACTGACTGATGCCCCGTGCCAGTTGAGCGTGCTCGGCCTGTTCGAAGCGCTCGGCGAAACGCAGCAAGCGCTGGTTGGCTTCGCTGAGCTCTTCCATGTCGACGACTGACCACTCGCTTTGCTGCAGGCGCTGCCAGACCTCCAGGATCTGACGTGCTTGGTGGATGACGCGCTGGGCGAAATGGTGCTTGAGACGGTCTCGGCTCGGATCTTCTGGTTCGGTCATGACCTGACTACTTGCTAGGGGAAACCCTGATACGAATGCTGGCGCTATGCTAGCACTACTTTTCTTCGGCAAGTGCACCGCAAGTCATTTTGTTGTCATTTTTTAAGGGTTTTTTGCGTCAATTTTTCAGCTTTTTCAGGCTTTAAGTATTGAATGCCATTGGAAAACGAATGGTCCGATCGTGACTGGTTCGTCAGGAAATGCCTGATACGCAGGTAGGGGGGATTTTGATCGGTTAGAGAGGCCTGCGAGCTAGAGCGTGATGGCATGACGCACACGGACTCGTCGATTACGCAAATGGACCCTCCACCGCGTTCCTGCCAAACGCACCTTGCTGTAAGGTTGCGGTCCTAAGCACTGAATTCCGTGATTGAAAGGACAAGGCCATGCTGGATTGGAAGAAGCGCTCGGGCACCGCGGGCGAGGGTGAGCGTGTTGATGCTAAGCCGGTAGGCAAGGCGCCTCGGGGATATTGGGGCGGTCTGCTCTTCAGCCGCGCAGTGGGTGCCGTTGTCGGCATCTATCTGGTCGTTACGGTGGTCCTCGGCATTTGGTGGAGCAGCGAGCCTCCCTTGTTTCCGGTCCAGCAACAGGCTCAGGCCGCGGCCGAGCGTGAAGGCAAGCAGATGGTGATTGGTTACACCACGGTCGAAACCCTGAAGACCGTCGCCTCGACGCTGCTGGACAAGCCTGGTGGCTACATTTCCAACGACCGTTTCCCGCCTGGCCTGTGGATGGACAACACCCCGAGCTGGGAATATGGCGTCCTGGTCCAGGTACGTGATTTGAGTCGAGCCTTGCGCAAGGATTTCGCACGCTCGCAGTCGCAGTCGGCTGAAGATGGCGATCTGGCGCGTGCCGAGCCGCTGTTCAACTTCGACAACAAGAGCTGGATTCTGCCTTCGAGCGAGTCCCAGTATCGCGAAGGGATCGCTGCGCTGAGCCGTTATCAAGCTCGCTTGTCCGATCCGAATCAGAAAGGCGCACTGTTTTATACTCGTGCCGATAACCTGAACAACTGGCTCGGTGATGTGGGTACGCGTCTGGGTTCGCTGTCCCAGCGTTTGTCGGCCAGCGTCGGCCGCGTCAAACTCAACAGCACCCTGAAGACAGAAGCGCAGTCCACCGTGACAGTGAAGCCGGGCGAAGTGCCTCAGGTCGATGAAGAAATCGTCGAAACCCCGTGGATGCAGATCGACAACGTGTTCTACGAGGCACGCGGTCAGGCCTGGGCACTGTCGCATTTGCTGCGCGCCATCGAAGTCGACTTCGCCGACGTGCTGGCGAAGAAGAACGCCACTGTTAGTGTCCGTCAGATCATTCGTGAGCTGGAGGCCTCTCAGGAACCAATGTGGAGCCCGGTGATTCTCAACGGCAGCCCGTTCGGCGTATTCGCCAACCACTCGCTGGTCATGGCCAACTACCTGTCGCGCGCCAACGCCGCAGTCATCGACTTGCGCCAACTGCTGTCTCAGGGTTGATCGATGTCAGTCTCTGAACGGGAAGTCGCCCATCGGGCGGCTTCCGACGCTGAACAGATCGCCTGGGTCGATCGGCAGGATCAACTGCTCGGCTCCCTGCCTCGCGCAGAACTTCGCGAGCGGGGGCTGATCGGTCGCGGCACCTACATCCTCCTCTTCAACTCTGCCGGCGAGCTGTGTGTTCACCGACGCACCCTGAGCAAGGCAATTTATCCTGGCTACTGGGATGTCGCCGCCGGCGGCATGGTGCAGGCCGATGAAAGCTATAAGGAGTCAGCGGCCCGAGAGCTTGAGGAAGAGTTGGGCGTGGCGGGTGTCGAGCTGACGGCCCATGAACAGTTTTTCTTCGATCAGCCGGACAACCGTCTCTGGTGTGCAGTGTTTTCGGCGGTCTGGGACGGGCCTTTGAAACTTCAGCCTGAAGAGGTGCTGGAGGCTCGCTTCATCGGCGTCGATCAGGTACTGCGTGAAACCGCCGAAAAGCCTTATTGCCCGGACTCTCTGGCCGCGTTGAAGCGCTATTTGGCCGACGTCGCAAAAGTCCCGTAAATTGGCGCATATTTGCACTTAGCATCTGCGCTTTTTGCCGTTACACTGCGCGACCTTTTCAACCTGGACTGCCTTGCGGTCCAGTAGCGCTGCCCCTGCCTGAGTGGGGCTTCGCGGTCGGCTCCGCAGAGTGGTATTACCCAGCCTGCCCGACCAGACTTTGGTCCTCAAGAAGAGGATTGCCGGTGGCCAAAAAAGCCGCATCCTTCGCCGCCCTCGGTGGCCTGGTGTTTTCAACCGACGCAGGACGGCACTGTCCCGAATGCCGTCAGCCCGTCGATGCCTGCATCTGCAAGAAATCCGTTATTCCCGAAGGTGATGGCATTGCCCGCGTGCGACGCGAAAGCAAAGGTCGTGGCGGCAAGACTGTCACCACCGTTACCGGCGTGCCGTTGCCTGAAGATGCACTCAAGGAACTGGCGACTACGCTCAAACGTCGTTGCGGTACCGGTGGTGCACTCAAGGATGGCGTGATCGAGATACAGGGCGATCACGTCGAGACGCTGCTGGCGGAGCTGGTCAAGCAGGGCTTCAAGGCGAAAAAGTCAGGCGGCTGAGCCGTCCTGTCCATCCCGTCCCACGTTACATTGTCGGTCCGGCGTCGGTCCGTTGAACCAAACTCTGCTGTGAGTTGCAGGTCTACTGCCGCACGGCGAGCTGGCGCCAAACCGTCATTTCCACTCTATACACTGCGCCCAGCCGGTCCGGCCGGGGCTTTATGACTTTTATACAGGGGACTTCGATGTCCGTACGACGCACACGCAAAGACGATGGCAGCCAATGGACAGTTGCGGACAGCCGCAGTGTCTATGGGATACGCCATTGGGGGGCTGGTTATTTTGCAATCAACGAAGCCGGCCGTGTTGAAGTTCGCCCCAACGGGCCAGGCAGTGCGCCCATTGACCTCTACGAGCAAGTAGACGAACTGCGCAAGAGCGGTTTGTCCTTGCCGTTGCTGGTCCGTTTCCCGGACATCCTGCAGGACCGTGTGCGTCAGTTGACCGGGGCCTTCGACGAGAACATCGCGCGCCTGGAATACCAGAGCAAATACACCGCGCTGTACCCGATCAAGGTCAACCAGCAGGAAGCGGTGGTGGAAAACATCATCGCCACGCAGAACGTTTCCATCGGTCTGGAGGCCGGTTCCAAGCCTGAGCTGATGGCTGTGCTGGCGTTGGCGCCGAAAGGCGGGACCATCGTCTGCAACGGTTACAAGGACCGCGAGTTCATTCGCCTGGCGCTGATGGGCCAGAAGCTGGGCCACAACGTCTTCATCGTCATCGAGAAAGAATCCGAAGTCGAACTGGTGATCGAAGAGGCCGCCGAGCTCAAAGTTGCGCCTCAGGTCGGCCTGCGCGTTCGTCTGTCCTCTCTGGCCTCCAGCAAGTGGGCTGACACCGGTGGCGAGAAATCCAAGTTCGGTCTGTCGGCCGCGCAGCTGCTGTCAGTGGTCGAGCGCTTTACCAAAGCGGGTCTCGATCAGGGCATTCGTCTGCTGCACTTCCACATGGGTTCACAGATCGCCAACCTGGCGGACTACCAGCACGGTTTCAAGGAAGCGATTCGTTACTACGGCGAACTGCGCAACCTGGGCCTGCCGGTCGATCACATCGACGTCGGTGGCGGTCTGGGCGTCGACTACGACGGCACCCATTCGCGCAACGCCAGCTCGATCAACTACGACATGGACGATTACGCCGGTGTCGTGGTCGGCATGCTCAAGGAGTTTTGCGATGCGCAGGGTCTGCCACATCCGCACATTTTCTCGGAAAGCGGCCGTTCGCTGACCGCGCACCACGCGATGCTGGTGATCCAGGTCACCGACGTCGAGCGTCACAACGACGAAGTGCCTGAGATCACCGACAAGGAAAACCTGCCGGAAACCCTGCAATGGTTGATCGATCTGCTCGGCCCGACCGACATCGAGATGGTCACCGAGACCTACTGGCGCGCCACGCACTACATGAGCGACATCGCCTCGCAGTACTCGGACGGCAAGATCACCCTGGCGCAGAAAGCCTTGGGTGAGCAATGCTACTTCGCGGTCTGCCGTCGCCTGCACAATTCGCTCAAGGCACGTCAGCGCTCCCACCGTCAGGTGCTGGACGAACTCAACGACAAGCTGGCCGACAAGTACATCTGCAACTTCTCGGTGTTCCAGAGCCTGCCGGACACATGGGCCATCGATCAGGTTCTGCCGATCATCCCGCTGCATCGTCTGGACGAGGAGCCTCTGCGCCGCGCCGTGTTGCAGGATCTGACCTGCGACTCCGACGGCAAGATCAACCAGTACGTCGACGAGCAGAGCATCGAAACCAGCCTGCCGGTCCACGCCCTGAACGAAGGCGAAGACTATCTGCTGGGCGTGTTTCTGGTCGGCGCGTATCAAGAGATTCTTGGCGACATGCACAACCTGTTCGGTGATACCGACTCGGTGAACATCTATCAGAATCAGGACGGCAGCGCTTACTCGGCCGGTATCGAAACCCACGACACCATCGAGGACATGCTGCGTTACGTGCACCTGTCGCCGGAAGAGCTGATGACTCATTACCGGGACAAGGTCGCCAGTGCCAGGATCAGCCCGCGTGAACGTACTCAGTATCTGGACGCGTTGCGCCTGGGCCTGACGCGGTCTTCGTATCTGTCCTCATGATCGTTCCAGCGATGTGAATGAAACGGGTCCGAATGGGCCCGTTTTTTATTTCTCCTACATATTTTCGCTGTGTTTCTATCCACAGCTGTAGGCAATTTCCTGTTCTGCATTTGCCCTCTCTACTTGCCGCACCTTGTGCCCCAGAATCGCTGGCCGCTTGAAACTGCCAGTCGAGGTCATCCGCACCATGTCGCCGTTCGCCAACGCCCCGCATCTGCGCCTGGACGTCAGCCGCCCGAACCGTTCACTCGAAGTGCTCAGCTGCAAAGGGGCAGAAGTCTTCAATCAGCCCTATTCCTTCGAGTTGGAAGTGCTCAGTCACGAGGGGCCGCTGGATGCACACGACCTGCTGTTCAGTGCTGCTTACCTGCATTCGAGCGCCGGAATTTCCGGGATTCACGGTCATATCCAGAGCATCGTGCGCAGCAGCGCCGAACCCACCTCGGGCCACCTGTTGCAGCCTTCGCCCGCGCATTACCGGATTACGCTGGGGCCGCGCCTGGGGTTGATGGCCTACCGGCACAATCAGCGAGTGTTTCAGGGGATGAGCGCCGAGCAGATCATCATCCAACTGCTCTGCGAGCACGGTATCGACGAGGCCACTTATCTCTGGCAACGCACGCAGCCATGCCGGGAGCGGGACTTCTGCGCGCAATATTGCGAGAGCGATCTGCAGCTGTTGCAACGTCTGTGCGCGGAAGAGAACCTGCACTATTACTTCCTGCATACCCGCAGCCGTCATGTCGTGGTGTTCGCCGATCAGTCCGAGGACTCGGTACAACTCCTGCCTCTCAGCACAAGCCGGCAATCGGCAATCGATGCACCGCCCCCCCGACGCATCAGCATGCATCGGGCCTGTGTGGTTGGCGGGTTGTTCGAGATAGTCGGCCTTGATGACAGGAACAGGCTCAAGGTGCGTTTCGATTGGGGCAATCAGGGCGATGGTGCGCGGTTCAACGATTGCTGGATTCCAGTGGACCTGGCCTTGTTGCAGGGTAACAACCCGTGGTGGGGAGGGATGGAGGTGATCGTGAGCTTTCGCGACGACAACCCTGATGATCCCTTCATCAGCAACCGGTTGTGGGATCCGGACATCAACCCCCGAACCCAGCCGGAGCCCGTTTCCTTGCCTCGCCGAATCATCACCACTCGCATCGACAGGGAAATGTTTCTGGACGAGTCTCGGCAGTTCACGGTGGACGACGAGCTCATCGTGCGCATGGCCCGGAACAACGAAATGCACTTCAGGGTCGGGAGCAGTCTGGTGACGATCGATTCGAAAAGCGTATCCCTGAGCGGGTTGAAGATCATGCTGTCCTCGATCACGGAGGCACAGGGGGAAGGGGAGTAGAGGTGGCTTGATTCTGCTCCAACTATTTGCGCCCCTCGGAGTCGTAATGCTGAGCGGCCATGACTGTCCTGACCGCAGCCAGGAGAGCAATCGATGATGCGGGCTTTGGTGGTCGGTGGGTTGTTGATCTTGCTGATGGGTTGCTCACCTTTGAAGGTGCTCAACGCCTTCACCCCGAGCGGTGGGTTCAGCAAGGCCAGTGACGTGAGTTACGGCAGTGATCCGCGCAACAGGCTGGATGTCTACACCCCAACCAACGTCGGACCCGACGCACCCGTGGTGGTGTTCTTCTACGGTGGCAGCTGGAACAGCGGTTCGCGCAGTGATTATGGTTTTGTCGGCGAAGCGCTGGCGTCTCGCGGCATCGTCGCGGTGTTGGCGGACTACCGGCTTTATCCACAGGTGCATTATCAGGGCTTCCTTGATGACAGCGCCCGAGCCGTGGGCTGGACCCGCCAACACATCGCCCAATACGGTGGCGATCCGCGTCGCTTGTATGTGATGGGCCACAGCGCCGGTGGTTACAACGCCGCGATGCTGGCGTTGGACCCGAAGTGGCTGGCGACGGTGAGCATGAAGCCCTCGATGCTGAGCGGCTGGATCGGTCTCGCCGGGCCGTACGACTTTCTGCCAATCGAGAATCCAGAGGTGAAACCGGTATTTTTCTTTCCCGACTCGCCGCCGGATTCCCAGCCGATCAACCATGTGAGCAGTGCTTCACCGCCTGCGCTATTGATAGCCGCGAGGGACGACACATTGGTCAACCCCGAGCGTAATACCGGTGGCATGGCCAGAAGGCTTCGTGAGCAGGGAGTCTCAGTGCGCGAGCTGTACTTCTCCAAACCCGGACACGCGACCTTGGTGGCCGCATTCTCTCGTCCAATGCGCAGCCTGGCCCCGGTGCTGGATGAAGTGGCGGATTTCATTCATGCGCAGGATCAGGCCCGGGTAACAGCAGCGAAGGGCGATTGATCCTGACTGTGTGGGCTCAACCTTGAAACCAACCACCACTGCGGTTCAACCGTCTGGCGATATACCCCAGGGTTAAAGCCCTCAGTGCCATGAACAGCAGAAACGCCACCCACAGCCCATGGTTGCCGAGCCCGCTGGATAGCCAGGCGAACGGGGCGGCGATGAGCGCAGTCAGCACCATGGCGTTGCGCATTTCCCGTGCGCGAGTGGCGCCGATGAACAAGCCGTCGAGCAGATAACTCCAGACCGCCACCAGAGGCAGCAAGGCAAGGTAGGGCAGATAGACGTAAGCAATTTCCCGCACTTCTGAAATGTCGGTCTGCATGTCAACGAACAGGTGCCCGGCGAAGAGGAACAGCACGGCGAATGCCACACTGCAGATCAACGACCAACCACCGGCCACGTTCAGCGAGCTTCGCAAGGCTTCACGGTTTCGGGCGCCGATGGCATGGCCACAGAGTGCTTCCACCGCGTGGGCCAGCCCGTCGAGTGCATTGGCGGTGAGCAGCAGTCCGTTGAGCAACAGGGCGTTGGCGGCCACCGTGGCATCGCCCAGTCGCGCGCCTTGCACGGTGATCAGAAAAAACACCGACTGCAGCACTAGGCTGCGAATGAAAATGTCGCGGTTGACCCCCAGCAGCGGCTTCCAGCTTTGCCAACGTTTCAGGGCGGCCAGCGCCAGATGCCCCGGGTATTCGCGCAGGCCCTTGTGAGTCAGGGCGAGTCCCAGCAACACGCCGACCCATTCAGCCAGCACCGACGCCCGGGCGCTCCCGACAACGCCCCAGTCCAGACCAAGAACGAACCACAGGTTCAACGCGATGTTGACTAGATTGGTGGTGAGCAAAATCGCCAAAGGCGCGCGGGCGTTCTGCAGGCCCAGGAACCAGCCGACCAGGGCGTAGCTCGCCAACGCGGCGGGCAGGCCGAACAATCGGGTATGGAAGAAGTCGCGGGTCAGGTCGTTGAGATCGGCCGAGGGTTGCATCATCTGCAGCGCCAGATGCTGAAAGGGCAGGCCGACCAAACCCAACAGCACAGAAAAGCCCAGCGCCAGCAGCAGCCCCTGCGTCAGCACCTGACGCAATGCAGCGCCATCCTTACGTCCCGCGGCCTGGGCAGCGAACCCGGTGGTGCCCATCCGCAAGAAGCTCATGGCCCAGGCCAGAAAGCTGTACAACGTCCCGCCGACCGCCACAGCGCCCAGTTGATGAGCGTGAGGCAGGTGGCCGATGACGGTGCTGTCGACCAGCGAGACCAGCGGCACCGAAATGTTCGACAAAATCATCGGTGCGGCCAGCGCCCAGACCTGTCGGTGGGTGGCGCGCTGACGCCAGTCAGTCAGAAAGTTGGGCATGAACGCTCGGCAGATGAAAGGGCACAAGAAGGGCTGCATTGTAACGGGATGAAAGCGCCAACGTGGATCAACTGTAGGAGCTGCTGGAGGTTTGGGACAGCCCGGGCCGCGATCGGATGATGCGGTGGGTCAGTCGCAAATGCGGTCGTCTGACCCACCGCTTCGTCCGAATCGCGGCCCGCACCGTCGTGACCTCCGGCGTCTCCCACAGGGATTGTGGCGTGCTGCAGATCTGGGTTTGGTGGTTTGAGCCCTGCGAACAAACGCACAAAGCCAGGGTCTATTCCCGCGCCGCGCTTTACGATCAGGTTTGCGGTGCTATAACTGCTGCTCCTCATAATAACTGCCGCCAATGAGTGCCTCATGCTTAACAAAGGATTGTTCCTGGCCTGCGCGCTGGTACTGCTCAGTGCCTGTGATTCCTCCACGTCCGATAAACCTGCTCAGGCCCCGGCAACCCCCGCCGCGCCCGCGACGCAGCCGGCGGCAGCAGAGGCTGCCAAACCCAAACCCGCGGTCGACATCCCTGCGCTGAGCAAACGCTACGCCGGGCGTGAGCTGACGGTGGTCGATGTTTCGGAAATCCAGCTCGATGGCGCTAGCACGCTGTCGCTGAGTTTTTCCGTGCCGCTGAATCCTGATCAGAAGTTTGCCGAGAAAGTGCATCTGGTCGACAGTGTCAATGGCAAGGTCGATGGCGCGTGGGAGCTGTCCGACAACCTCATGGAATTACGCCTGCGACATCTGGAGCCCAAGCGCAAGCTGGTGCTGACCGTCGACCCGGGGCTGGCCGCCGTCAACAACAACACCTTGGCGGCTGAATATTCGGCGCGTCTGGAAACCTCCGACCTGCAAGCCACGGTAGGCTTCGCCAGTCGCGGCAGCCTGTTGCCGACCCGGCTGGCTGAAGGCCTGCCAGTAATCGCGCTGAACGTCGACAAGGTCGATGTGGAATTCTTCCGTATCAAACCCGATTCGCTGCCAGCATTTCTCAGTTCCTGGGAAGGCTCGTCCAGCCTGCAAAGCTATGAATCCAAGGAACTGCTGCCCATGGCCGATCTGGTCTACGGCGGCCGCTTTGATCTCAACCCTGCGCGCAACACCCGCGAAACCGTGCTGCTGCCGATTGCCGGACTCAAGCAGTTGCAGCAACCGGGTGTGTATCTGGCCGTGATGCGCGCCTCCGGCACCTACAACTATTCCCAACCGGCGACATTGTTCACCCTTAGCGACATTGGCCTCTCTGCCCATCGCTACAGTAGCCGCCTGGACGTCTTCACTCAGGCGCTCGAAGGCGGCAAGGCGCTTAACGGCGTCGATCTTGAGCTGTATGACGACAAAGGCCGCGTGGTCGGCCAAGGCAAGACCGACAACGCTGGCCACGCCGAGCTGCCACTGCCTGCCAAGGCCGAAGTGCTGCTGGCCCATCAGGGCGAACAGACCAGCATGTTGCGCCTGAACAGCGCCGCGCTGGATCTGGCGGAGTTCGATATCACCGGCCCGCAGGCCCATCCGTTGCAGTTCTTTATCTTCGGCCCTCGGGATTTGTACCGTCCGGGCGAAGTGGTGCTGCTCAACGGCCTGCTGCGCGACAACGACGGCAAAAGCGTGAAACCGCAGCCGATCACTGTGGAAGTGCGTCGCCCCGATGAACAGGTCAGCCGCAAATTCGTGTGGGATGCTGACGCCAGCGGGCTCTACCAATATCAACTGCAACTGTCGGACGAAGCGCCGACCGGTCGCTGGCAATTGGTGTTTGACCTGGGCGACGGCAAGCCGCAGTTGTACGAATTCCAGGTCGAGGACTTCCTCCCGGAACGCATGGCCCTCGAACTCAAGGGCAGTGAGACACCGCTGGCACCTGATGCGGCGTTCGACATCTCCATCAACGGTCGTTACCTGTATGGCGCGCCTGCGTCAGGCAATCGCCTGACCGGCCAACTCTACGTGCGTCCTCTGCGCGAAGCGGCGCCGGCGTTACCGGGTTATCAATTCGGTTCGGTGACCGAAGAAGACCTCAAGCAGGATCTGGAAGTCGAAGACAGCACCCTCGATGCCAATGGCGAGTTGGACCTGAGTATCGACAGCCAATGGGCCAAGGCTCGTTCGCCGCTTGAGCTGGTGCTGCAGGCCAGCCTGCAAGAGTCCGGTGGCCGGCCGATTACCCGGCGTCTGACTCAGCCGGTCTGGCCTGCAGACAAACTGCCGGGGCTGCGCGGGCTGTTCGATGGCGAGGCAACTGATGGCGACGGCCCGGTGGAGTTCGAAGTGCTCATGGCCGACGCCGAAGGCCACAAACTGGCCGCCGATAATCTCAAGGTGCGGTTGATTCGCGAGCGTCGCGACTACTACTGGAACTACTCCGACAGTGACGGCTGGAGCTATCACTACAACGAAAAATTCCTGAACCTGTCCGAAGAAACCCTCAGCGTGAAGAAGGATTCCACGGCGAAGATCAGCTTCCCGGTGGAGTGGGGCCCTTACCGCGTTGAAGTTGAAGACCCAGAAACCGGCTTGATCAGCAGCGTGCGTTTCTGGGCCGGTTATCGCTGGCAGGACAACGCCGAAGGCGGCGCCGTGCGGCCCGATCAGGTCAAGCTGGCGCTGGACAAACCGGCCTATGCCGATGGCGACACCGCGAAGGTCACGGTCACGCCGCCGAGTGCGGGTAAGGGCTATCTGCTGGTGGAATCCAGCGAAGGCCCGTTGTGGTGGCAGGAGATCGACGTGCCTGCTGAAGGCAAGACCTTCGACATTCCTATGGACAAGAAATGGGCGCGCCATGATTTGTACGTCAGCGCGCTGGTGATTCGTCCGGGTGAGCGCAAGGCCAATGTCACGCCGAAACGCGCGGTGGGCGTGCTGCACCTGCCGCTGGATCGCTCGCAACGCAAGCTTGCGCTGACGGTTACGGCACCCGAGAAGATGCGGCCCAAACAGCCGCTGAAACTCAAGGTCAATGCGAAGAACGCAGACGGCTCGATTCCCAAGGATGTACACGTGCTGGTCGCGGCAGTGGACGTCGGGATCCTCAACATCACCGAATACGCCACGCCGGATCCGTTCGCCAGCCTGTTCGGGCGAAAGGAATATGGTGCCGATCAGCTGGATATCTATGGCCAGTTGATCGAGGCCGGGCGCAATCGGCTTGCCAGTCTGGCATTCGGTGGCGACGCCGCGCTTGCCAAGGGTGGCAAACGTCCGGAAACCAGCGTGACCATCGTCGCCCTGCAAAGCGCGCCGGTGACCTTGAATGAGCAGGGCGATGCCGAAGTCAGCGTCGACATTCCAGACTTCAATGGCGAGCTGCGAATCATGGCGCAGGCCTGGACTGATGAACGCTATGGCATGGCCGAGGCGAAAACCATGGTCGCCGCGCCGCTGATTGCCGAGCTGTCAGCGCCGCGTTTCCTGGCCGGTGGCGACCAGACCAAAGTAGCGCTGGATCTCTCGAATCTGTCGGGCAAGGCGCAGAAGCTCAATGTGCAGGTCAGTGCCGAGGGGCAGTTGAGCCTTGGCGAGGCGGACGCAGCAAAAGTCGTGAGCCTGACTCAAGGCCAGCGCACCACGCTGCAAATCCCGGTGAAAGCTCAGGGCGGATTCGGCCAGGGCGTGATCAAGGTCACGGTCAATGGCCTGGATCTACCGGGTGAGAGCCTTCCCGCGTTCAGCCGGGAATGGACCATCGGCGTGCGCCCTGCGTATCCGGCGATGCTCAGGCAATATCGCGCGGTGCTCAAGGATCAGGCGTGGAGCCTGCCGGACGGGGCGCTGGACGCCTTCGAACCTGCGGGGCGCGAAGCCTTGCTCTCGGTGTCGAGTCGTCCGCCGCTGAACCTGGGCGAGCAGATCCGCGCGTTGAAGGCCTACCCTTACGGCTGTCTGGAACAGACCACCAGCGGCCTCTACCCGTCGCTTTACGCCGATGCCGCCACGCTCAAGCGCCTGGGGCTGGAAGGCGAGCCGGATGCGGTGCGCAAGCGCAAGATCGAAGTGGGTATCGAGCGCTTGCTGGGCATGCAGCGTTACAACGGCAGTTTCGGCCTGTGGGGCGCGGACGGCGAAGAAGAATACTGGTTGACGGCATACGTCACCGACTTCCTGCTGCGCGCCCGCGATCAGGGCTACGCGGTGCCGCCGGATGCGCTGAAGAAGGCCAACGAGCGACTGCTGCGCTATTTGCAGGAACGCAATCAGATCGAGGTCAACTACAGCGAAAACGCCGATCACACCCGCTTTGCGGTGCAGGCTTATGCGGGGCTGGTGTTGTCGCGCAGTCAGCAGGCGCCGTTGGGTGCGCTGCGCAGCCTGTTCGACCGTCGCAGTGATGCGCGTTCCGGGCTGCCGCTGGTGCAGCTGTCCATCGCGCTGGAAAAAATGGGCGACAAACCCCGTGCCGATCAGGCGTTGCTGGCCGGATTGGCAGCGGGTCGCAAGGCCAACGACTGGCTGGCGGATTACGGCAGCCAATTGCGCGATCAGGCATTGATTCTGTCGCTGCTGGAGGAGAACAAACTGGCGTCGGACAAGGTCGAGGATCGGCTGTTCGCGCTGTCCGATCAGGTTGCGGCCAGCCGTTATCTCTCGACCCAGGAACGCAATTCGTTGTTCCTCGCAGGGCGTGATCTGCTCGGCAAGCCAGAAGCCAAATGGGCAGCGACCTTGAACAGCGGCAGCAACAACCGTGAGTTGAGCAACGATCAGCCGGGCGTGAAACTCGACAGCTCGGTGCTGGCCTCACCCTTGACCGTGCAGAACACGGGCGGCGAAACCCTTTACCAGCAGATGACCATTTCCGGCTATCCATCGCAGCCACCGGCAGCCGGTGGCGAGAACCTGAGTATTCGTCGCGACTATCTGGGCATGGATGGCGAAGCGCTGAACCTCAATGCGCTGAAGAGCGGCGAGTTGGTGCTGGTGCATCTGGAAGTCAAAGCCAAGGAGCGTGTGCCGGATGCCTTGGTGGTGGACTTGCTGCCAGCAGGTCTTGAAATCGAGAACCAGAATCTGGCCCAGAGCGCGGCAAGCCTTGAAGACGCCAGCGAGTCGGTGAAGGCGTGGCGTGAGTCGATGGAAAACGCTGGGGTCAAGCACCAGGAATTCCGTGGCGACCGTTATGTCGCGGCGCTCGATCTGCAGGGTTTCAACACAGTGCACCTACTGTACCTGGCTCGCGCCGTGACGCCGGGGACGTATCGCGTGCCGCCGCCGCAGGTGGAGTCGATGTATCGGCCGAACTGGCAGGCCCTAGGTGAGGCGCCCGCGCAGTTGGTGGTGAAAGGCAAGAAGTAGCCCGAAGCTGGGGAAACGGACCTTCTTCCTGTAGCAGTCCGGCTTGCCGGCGGCAGCGTCCTTGAGATCGCTGCCGCCGGCAAGCCGGACTGCTACAGGGTCAGGTGTGTTGGCCTGATGATCAATGAATAATCCAGCTCAGCAGCCACAGCCCCAGAAACAGCCAGATGATCCCCATGATGATCGAGGCGCGCATGAAGGCGCGGATCGCCGAATACAGCAGCATCAGGCCGATGATCAGCGCGATGATGCTGATCAGTGAGGTGTCCATGCCCAGCGTGCGCGACAATCCGTCGACGAAATTGCCACCGGCATGAGTGAACATGTTGAACAACCAGCTTAACCCGTCGACGACGAAGCGGATCACGGCCCCGATTACCTGGCCGAGCCATTCGAAAACGCTTTCTACCTGCATGTCTGCTTCCTGATGAAGGGGATGAAACCAAAAAGGGATTGTTCGCTTTGGCTATCGATTGGCTGGGCGAGTTCCCTGAAGCATAAAGGCTGTTTGGCATGACGCGCGGATTTCTTGTGGGCAAATGGGGGCGTGTCCTGCGCTGGCTCATCGGTAGCCTGCTGTCACTCTGCCTGCTGCTATGGCTTGCTGACCGACTCTGGCCGCTGCCTTTGCCCAAGGATGATCTTGCCCGTGTGGTACTCGCCGAAGACGGCACTCCGCTGTGGCGCTTCGCCGATGCCAACGGCGTGTGGCGCTATCCCGTGACGGTCGATCAGGTGTCGCCGTATTACCTCGAAGCACTGCTGACCTACGAGGATCGTTGGTTTTATCAGCATCCCGGCGTAAACCCGATGGCGCTGGTGCGGGCGACCTGGCAGAACCTCAGCGGCGGGCATGTGGTTTCTGGTGGCAGCACGTTGTCGATGCAGGTCGCGCGGCTGCTTGATCCGCATTCGCGCACGCTGGCGGGCAAGCTGCGCCAGCTGTGGCGAACGGCTCAGCTGGAATGGCATCTGTCCAAGGCTGAGATTCTCGGCCTGTACCTCAACCGCGCGCCGTTCGGTGGCACCTTGCAAGGTGTGGCTGCAGCCAGTTGGGCGTATCTGGGCAAATCCCCGCAACAACTGACGCGCGCCGACGCTGCATTGTTGGCAGTACTGCCGCAGGCGCCGAGCCGGTTGCGTCCCGATCGTCATCCTCAGCGCGCGCAAGCGGCGCGGGACAAAGTGCTGAAACGGCTGGCCGAGTTCAATGTCTGGCCACAACAGGCCGTCAATGAAGCGCTGGAGGAGCCTCTATTGCTGGCGCCACGTCAGGAGCCGAGCCTGGCGCCGCTGCTGGCCCGACGTCTCAACCGCCCCGACAGCCCGCCTTTGATTCGCACGACTCTGGACGCCGTTTTGCAGCGCCGTCTCGAGGACCTGTTGCTTGGCTGGCGCGCGCGGCTGCCTGAGCGCACCTCCGCTGCGATTCTGGTGGTGGAGGCCGAGAACATGGCGGTGCGCGCCTATGTTGGTTCAGTGGACATCGGCGACGCCAAGCGCTTCGGTCACGTGGACATGGTCAGTGCGTTGCGCTCGCCGGGGTCGACACTCAAGCCGTTCCTCTATGGCAAGGCCATGGACACCGGGCTGATCCATTCCGAATCGCTGTTGCAGGACGTCCCGCGGCGTTATGGTGATTACCGTCCCGGCAACTTCTCCTCCGGTTTCAACGGCGCCGTGGCGGCGAGTTCGGCGCTGTCGATGTCCCTCAACCTGCCAGCCGTTCAACTGCTTGAAGCCTATGGTCCGAAGCGCTTTGCCGCCGAACTGCGCAATGGCGGCGTGCCGCTGACACTGCCGCCTCTGGCCGAACCGAATCTGGCGCTGATCCTCGGCGGCGCTGGCAGTCGACTTGAGGATCTGGTGGGCGGTTACAGCGCCTTCGCGCGCGGCGGACGCAGTGCCGATATTCGCTTGCAGCCCAATGATCGGCTGCGTGACCGGCCGATGATGTCGCCGGGCGCTGCGTGGATCATCCGGCGCATCCTCAGCGGGCAGTCACGACCTGATCTGGACCCTCACGCCGAGCTGGTGCAGCGTCCGCAGCTGGCCTGGAAAACCGGCACCAGTTACGGGTTTCGCGACGCCTGGTCTATTGGCGTCGGGCCGAGGTTTCTGATCGGGGTGTGGATCGGACGACCGGACGGCACACCGGTGCCGGGGCAGTTCGGGCTGGCATCGGCGGCGCCTCTGATGCTGCAGGTTCACGACCTGCTGGTGAACCGAGATGCCCAGCGCAATATTGCGCCGCCGGTCATGCCGGTGCCGCTGAACGTCGGTGTCGCGGCGATCTGTTGGCCGTTGGGCCAGCCTATGAGCAAGAGCGATCCCAACTGTCGACGTCAGCGTTTCGCCTGGACGCTGGACGGCACCACGCCACCGACCTTGCAGGCCACCGATCAGCCTCTGGGGTTGGGCTTGCTGGAGAAGATCTGGATCAACGACAAGGGGCTGAGAGTCGGCGCCAATTGCCCTCAGGCGCAGCCGAAGGACGTCGCGCTGTGGCCTGCGCCGCTGGAGCCGTGGTTGCCGAAAACCGAGCGACGGGAAGCGCGCTTGCCCGCCGTCGATCTTTCGTGCCCACCTCAGGGTTTGGGCCTCGCAGCGCCGCTGTCCATCGTCGGCGTGCGCGAAGGTGATCAGCTGCGCTTGCCCGCTGGCAGTCAACAGCAATTGCGTCTGAAACTGTCGGCGCTGGGCGGCAATGGTCGGCGCTGGTGGTTCATCGACGGTGCGCCAGTCGCCGATACCGCCAGTCAGGACAGTTACAGCCACACCTTCAGCCGTCTCGGCCGCTACCAGCTGAGCGTGCTGGACGAAAGCGGGCAGACCGCGCGGGTGGAGTTCAGCGTGGTGGATTGAGTGCAGGCCCGCTGCGCCGCACGTCCGTCCGTAGCCGTCCGGCTTGCCAACGGTAGCGAACGGTTTAATACCAATTGATGAATTGCGCCAGCGCCGTGCAAAGAGTGATATGTCACCCAGCGGTTTGCAGTATCTGGCAGATGGCTGAGCGAGTTGCAGGCGCTTGGGCGGCAGTCTGTGGAAGGTGGCCGACTGTCGGCAAGTAGTGCTGCGCAGTGTGAGAACTATCGCGAGTCTGTCGTCCGCGATGCAGTGTTCTTTCGCAGCCTTGCCGAAGGTGGGAACGTTTCATGGAGAGCCAGCGCCTGTTGCAGGCAGGGGGGTCGGATGATCCCCTGCCTTTTTTTATGCGCTGAAAACGGGAGTCAATCGAGCGTCAGGGCGCGGCTGTTATTGGCCGACCTTGTACACCTTCGGTTCTGGAAAGAGGTTGTTGAGGGTTTCCAGCAGACGGACGTGGTAGATGGGTTTGCGGAAGAGATCCAGCACCTGCAGGCGTAGCAAATCGCTGACATCCTCCATGTCGGCGTGGCCCGAGGTGACGATCACCGGCAGGTGCTGGCGTGACGTGTGCTCGCGCAGGCGCTTGATCAGCGAGATGCCGCTTTCTTCCGGCATCCGCAGATCGGTGATCACCAGCGCAATGTCCGGGTGCTCGGTCAGCAGCTTCAACGCCGCCTTTACCGAGGGGGCGGTGAAGCAGCAGAAACCCTCGCCTTCGAGCAGTTCGGCGAGCTCTTCGTTGGCGTCCTCTTCGTCGTCAACGAGCAGTAGTTGTTGGCGTGTGGGGGCGGGCATTGATACGACCTTGGCTAGTTGATCAGATGGCGAGCAGGCGATTGGAGCTAATCTGCCGCCTCTCCGCCGAGGGCCGTGATGATTTCATTGAACCGGCCTTTGATGGCATCGCCCATTGGCGTGATCATCGCGAACAGCACAAGCGCAACCATGGCGACAATGACTGCGTATTCGATGGCGGAAGCCGCCTCTTCGTTTTTGACGAAGCGACGAAGTAACACTGACAGGTAAGTGAGGAACATCTGACTTCTCCTTTGCGCTGAGTAAGCGCCGTTACGCGTATACAGCGTTTGACAATCCTTCGTACCCACAGCATTGACCCCATTTCGCCACTCCACAATCACAAGAAAGCATTAATCAGAAAGTATTAGTGTCGGGCGGCAGCGCAATCAGTGTCGGCCCTTCGAACGAATGTAATTAGGTGAAATTTCCCACGACTGATGGCGTTTTGGATGACGTCGACTACCTTCATATAGCGAAAAGGATGAATGTTCACAGCCACCTGAATGACAGGTTGTCTCGTAACGTTTTCGAGGTTGTAGTCGGGCATGGGAGGCCGTAATGAGCAGTCGCGTCACGATGGGACTCGCTGTGCTTTTTTTGCTGGGGGCGTTGTTCGCCGGGTATTGGGGTCTGGTCCTGAGTCGTCAGCCGGCGCCTGCTCCTGTCGCCCCTGTCACTCAGACCGAAACGCCGGTCGCTGCGCCTCCCGTGGCCGAAAAGCCGATGGAAGACCCCACCCGCCAGCCTGTGCTGGTGCTCGCCAAAGACCTTCCCGCCTACGCACCCATCAAAGCCGATGACCTGATCGTCGAGCGTCTGAAAGTCGCGCCTCCCGGCAGTTTCGACAAACCCGAAGATGCGGTCGGTCGCATGTCCTGGCGGACTCTTGCGGCCGGGACATGGTTGACTGAAAGCAGCTTCGAAGCCGGTGGCACGCTGGCCCGGATGATTCGTCCCGGTGAACGTGCGCTGGCATTGTCGATCGATGAAATCATCGGTGCTGGCGGCCAGTTGAGCCCTGGCGATTATGTAGACGTGCTGCTCTACCTGCCGCCGGATCAGGCCAGCACCGATCGCAGCGCGCAGACCGTGGTGCCCGCGCTGAGGGTGCTCAGCGTTGGCGCGCTGATGGGGCCTGTGAATCAGGGGCAGGACGATCAGGGCATCAGCCGCGAAGAACGTGCGCAACAGCAAAAGCTCAGAAGCAGCGCTCGCAGCGTGGTCGTCGCCGTTCCGGAAAAACTCCTCAACCGCTTGATGCTGGCGACCCAGGCGGGCCCCCTGCGTCTGGCTGTGCGCAGTGCCGAGGAAAAGAATCTGGAGCGCTACTGGGCAGGCGACTCGGACATTGCCCAGCAGCTGGATACCACCAGCCGCAACGTCACCCACTACAACCAGTTGAGCGTGGGCGGCGGACGCAGCACGCCGGTCGGCGGCAGCGCGCCGCGCACGGTGCGGCCGATTGATGTCATTCGCGGCAACCAGGTCACGCAGCAAACCCCCTGATCGAGCAAGGACTGCACATTCATGAGTAACCGTTTGAAGCCGGTGTTGAACCGTATCGTGTTGGGGTTGCTGTCCGCCGGTCTGTATCAGGGCTGTGCAGTGGCGGCTCCGGGCGGGTGCGCATCGCTTGCGGCCATGCCTGCCGCTCTGGAGATCGGCCAGGGCGTACAGCAGGATATTCGCTCGTCTGTGGCAATCACACGGCTGGCTGTCGGCGATCCGAAGATCGCGGACGTGCACGTCAATGGCGACGACAACGGCGGCTTTCTGTTGACCGGCGTGGCACCGGGCACCACCAGCCTGATGGTGTGGACCAGTTGCTCGACCTCGCCCCGGCAAAGCATGGTCTTCGTGCGTGGCGCTGCCAAAACGGGGATGACCGACGCGCTGTTGCCGCCCTCCGAAGATCCGCTGTTGCCGAGCCAGGTACAGACCGATATTCGCTTTGTGGAAGTCAGCCGCACCAAGCTGAAAGAGGCGAGCACTTCGATCTTCGGCAGGGGCTCGAACAACTTCCTGTTTGGCTCACCTGGCACCGTACCGGGCGTGACCGTAACGCCAGGCACGGTGGGCGGCACGCGGCCGGCGATCCCGCTGAACAACAATAATTTCAACATCGTCTGGGGCGGTGGCAGCAGTAAGGTGCTGGGCATGCTCAACGCCATGGAAAGCAGCGGCTTCGCCTATACCCTGGCGCGACCAAGCCTGGTGGCGTTGAGCGGGCAGAGCGCAAGTTTTCTGGCGGGAGGCGAGTTCCCGGTGCCGGTGCCCAATGGCGAAGGCAACGGCATCTCCATCGAGTACAAGGAATACGGCGTGCGCCTCACGCTGACGCCGACGGTGGTGGGGCGAAATCGCATCGCCTTGAAGGTTGCACCCGAGGTCAGTGAGCTGGATTTCACCGCTGGCGTGACCATCGCTGGCACCACAGTCCCCGCGCTGAACGTGCGCCGCACCGACACCAGCGTGTCCCTGGCCGATGGCGAAAGTTTCGTGATCAGTGGCCTGATCAACACCAGCAACATTGCCTCGGTGGACAAGTTTCCGGGCCTGGGTGACATCCCGATTCTCGGGGCATTGTTTCGCAGTTCACAGATCAACCGTGACGAGCGCGAGCTGCTGATGATCGTCACCCCGCATCTGGTTCAGCCACTGGCCGCCAACGCGCCGCTGCCCGCGCTGCCGGGCGAAAGCCTGCGTAATTACGATCCGAACTTCCTGAAGATGTACTTCCTTGAAAACGGCAATTTCGACCGCCGTAGCGGGTTATCGCAATGAGCCAGGGACCTAGCCTGAGCCAGACCTTTCTGGCCATCACCCGCAACACCACTGACCTGGAATGGCTGCAGGGCGCACTGGCGCCGTTGGGTCAGGTGGTCAGCGCCGGCACTGGCAGCCTGGATGAACTGCTCGCGCTGGTGGACGTGACCTTCGCCAGCGTGGTGTTCGTCGGGCTTGATCGCGAACACCTGATGAACCAGAGCGCGTTGATCGAAGGTGCGCTGGAGGCCAAGCCGATGCTGGCCATCGTGGCCTTGGGCGACGGCATGGACAATCAGCTTGTACTGAATGCGATGCGTGCCGGTGCGCGGGATTTTGTCGCCTATGGTTCGCGTTCCAGTGAAGTCGCCGGGCTGGTCCGGCGCCTGAGCAAGCGTCTGCCCGCGGTGGCACCCAATCCGAACATGGGCGGCCTGACCGTTCTCTATGGTGCCCAAAGCGATGGCGACGGCGCGTTGGTCTCGGCCCATCTGGCGTTGGTCGCCCAGCAGAAAGGTCAGCGGACGTTGTTGCTGGATCTGGGCTTGCCCCGTGGCGATAGCCTGGCAATGCTGAGTCTGGAGGCTTCATTCAATTTCGGCGACGCAGTGCGCCACCTGCGGCGACTCGACTCAACGCTGATCGACAGTGCCTTCACCGTTCACCCCAGCCAGCTGCGCATTCTGGCCTACGCCGACGACGACATGTCGCTGGAGCACACCAGTGCTGCCGAGCTGTACATGCTGCTCAGCGCCTTGCGTCAGCACTTTCAACATGTGGTGGTGAATCTGGTGGGCCAGCCGGACAGCGAGTCGCTGCGGACCTTCGTCGCCCATTGCGACCAGTTGCTGTGGTACGTGAACCAGAACGTCATCGAGTGCCGACGCAATCTGGCGATTCTCAACCTGTGGCGCGAGAAGGGCCTGAAGCTGCAACACGCGGGGCTGTTGGTGGACAAATACCTGCGCCAGGTCACGCCCAATTCCGAAACCCTGGAAAAGACCTTCGGCCTGCCCGCCATGGCGGTGCTGCCGCTGAGCCCCGAGCTGCGTCTGAACGCCAAGAATCAGGGGTTGTCGCTGTTCGAACTGTCGGCCCGAGAGTCGTTGAGCGCGGGTCTGCGCAATCTCGGCGAGCGTCTGGCCACCCAGTCCGAGGACCCCGGAAAATCCGGCGGCGGCTGGCTCACTCGGTTGTGGGGGCGCAAGTAGATGAAAGGCGAAAAACTCTTCGGCGTGTCGTCTCGTCCGGCCGAAAGCGGTGGTGACGGGCAGGGCCTGAAACTGGTGCTGCATCGCTACATCATCGACGCCATTGAAGAGAGCGGGCGCAATCTGCTGGAAGGCACACGCCCGGCGCTGGCGCAGTTCGTCACTGACAAAGTGGCGGAGTACGTGGCCCGCCTGCGACTGGCGATCTCCCGGTACGAGATGGAGCGCCTGGCCGAAGAGCTGGTGGACGAGCTCACAGGTTTCGGCCCGCTGGAGGTCCTGCTGCGAGACAAGTCGGTTACCGAGATTCTGGTCAATGGCCCGAACAAGGTGTTCATCGAGCGCGAAGGTGTGCTGCATCACTCCGACCTGCGCTTCATCGATTCGCATCATGTGGAGCGCGTGATTCAACGCATTCTCGCGCCCCTGGGCAGGCGTCTGGATGAGTCCTCGCCAATGGTCGATGCGCGCTTGCCCGATGGCAGTCGGGTCAACGCGATCATCCCGCCGATTGCGCTGGACGGCCCCTGTGTGTCGATCCGCAAGTTTCGCAAGGACATGCTCAAAAGCTCCGATCTGGTGGCGATGCAGACCATCGACCAACCGATCTATGACTTCCTCGAAAGCGCCGTCAGCAAGCGTTGCAACATCCTCATCAGCGGCGGCACGGGCACCGGCAAGACCACCATGCTCAACGTGCTCAGCCAGATGATTCACAGTCAGCAACGGTTGGTGACCATCGAAGACGTCGCCGAACTGCAACTCGGCCATCCCCATGTAGTGCGTCTGGAAACCCGCCCCCCCAACGCCGAGGGGCATGGCGAAGTGCGCGCCAGCGACCTGATTCGCAACGCCCTGCGGATGCGCCCGGACCGGATCATTCTCGGCGAGATTCGTGGCGTGGAAGTGCTGGATGTGATGACCGCGATGAACACCGGTCACGACGGCTCCATGAGCACCGTCCACGCCAACAATGCGCAGGATGCGTTGCTGCGTCTGGAAACACTGGTCGGTCTGACCGGTCGACAGATTGCCGAGAAGACTCTGCGTCAGATGATCTGCGCGGCGCTGGACGTGATCATCCAGTTGACCCGGATGCCCGATGGTCGACGCTGCGTCAGCGAAGTGGTGGAGGTGGTCGGAACGCGGGATGACGTGTACGTCACCAACACCCTGTTCCGTCTGGACCGCCGTACCGGCTTTGGCTTTTTGCGTGAAGCGATCAACCCGGCGGGCGACAAGCTTCGGCAGCTGGATTACTGAGCGCGAACAGGGAGGTTCAAGGTGAAAGGAGCCATCGTCCTCGGACTGATTTTCATGCTGCTGATGGGGATGTCTCTCTACCTGTTCTATCGCGGGCTGAACAAGGGCGCCAATGAACGGATCATGACCCGCCTGTCGCTGGGGCAGCCCGAGGCGCCTTTTGCCAAGCCGGGGCTGGCACGAGTCGAGCGGGCGTTTTTGCGCGCAGGCCTTGGTAAACCCACAGAGCGCCTGCCGCTTGCCATGTCGATCTGGCTGGGGTCGGTGCTCGTGGGTTATTTGCTCTACGGATGGTTTGGTCTGGCGCTGGGGATTGTGTTGCCTCTGATACTTCTGCGTTTTTTCGTTAGCTTCCGTTATCAGCGTCGGGTGCGGCGGATGATCGAGCAATTACCTCAACTGCTGGACCATACCGTGCGCAGTCTGAAGTCCGGACGTACGCTGGGGGACGCAGTACTGCACAGTATTGACGCGGCAAGCTTCCCGCTTAGCGAAGCCATGTCCCGAATCAGGCGTAATGTACAAATGGGTATCACCCTTCCGGATGCGGTGCAGGATTTTGCCGATCTCTATGAACGCGACGAGTTTCAGTTATTCGCACTGGGCCTGCGCGTCAACCATCGATATGGCGGCAACGCCAGCGAGCTACTGGAAAACCTTATCAGGGTGGTTCGTGAACGGGAACAAGGCGCCCGCCAGCTTCGGGCAATGACCGGGGAAACGCGCATGACAGCGGTAGTACTCGCACTGCTTCCTGTGAGCATGGCGGGGTACTTTCTTGTGGTGAATCCGACCTATCTGTTGCACATGTGGAACGACGATTCGGGGCGCAAGATCTTGCTTGTCGCGTTCACCATGCAGACGTTGGGTTGTCTGGCGCTATGGCGCATGTTGCGGAGTATTTGAAATGGTCTTGTTGCTCAGCGTCCTCTTATTTGCAGCCGCAGGTTTTCTCCTTCTATTGACCGTTGCCCGGCAGCGGCGCAGCGATCGCCAGATCATGTCTCGCCTGCAAGGAGAGATTACCCGCGACAGTCGCGTCGGCAGTCTGTTGCGCGTGCTAGGCGACAGCCGGTTCGGCCAGCGCTCGGTCAGCCTGGACAGCGAAACACAGATCCTGCTCAACCGCATCGGGTGGCGTCGCTCAAGCCAGCGTTCGCTGTTTGCCGCATGCCAGATCGGCGTGCCTCTCGTCGCTGTGTGTTTAGTTCTGTTGGTTCAGATGCTTTTTTTCAACGACTTGAAGTATCCGTTCATGGCTCCGGCATTCGCTTTAGGGTTGGGATATCTGGCCCCAAAGCGTGCGCTTGCCGCCGCTGCTGCGCGTCGACAGAAACGGGCGGTGATTGAAATATCTACCTTCATTCCCCTGCTGCGCATTCTGTTCGAGTCAGGCATGGCAGTGGAACAGGCATTGCGAGTTTTGAGCAACGAAGGACGCCAACTGCTGCCGGTACTTTCATCTGAGTTGCGAGTGATGCTGGTGCGTGTTGATTCAGGCCTTGAGTTGGGTGATGAGTTGAACAAGGCCGCCGCCCTGCTCGCAGTCGATGAGTTCACCGACACCTGCGTGATCCTCAATCAGCTGATTCATCAGGGCGGCGGGGCGATGAAGTCTCTGTTGGCGCTAAAACAGTTGATCGATGACCGTCGCCTGACCCGGTTGCAGGAATACATTTCCAAACTCTCGGCGAAGATGTCAGTGGTGATGATGGTATTCCTGTTTCCTGCTTTGTTGATCGTATTGGCTGGGCCGGGTTTTATCGCCATCAGCAAGGCGCTGAGTTCACATTAGGGAGATCCCATGAAAGGAATGATCGCAGTATTGGGGCTGGTCCTGCTCAGCGGTTGTGCAAGTGACGGCAGCGCCCCTTGGCTGGCGCAAACGACTAGCGTCAGTTGTGCAAAACCCACCTCGGATCAGGAACTGGCCTTGAATATGGCCCAGGACATGGCCGACGAAGGCCGTCTGCACGCAAGCCTGGCAAATCTGGAAAGCCTGCCGCCGAACCTCGCCGAGGTGAGATTGCGCAAGGCGCGAGTGTTGCGTCTGTTGGGCAGCAGTGAGGCCGAGCCGTTGTTCAAGAGCTTGCTGGGCACCTGCCGGGCGGCCGAAGGTGAGCACGGTCTCGGGCAACTGGCGGCAGCGCGCGGAAACAACAAACAGGCCTTGGCGCATCTGCAGGCGGCGGTGAAGCTGTCGCCCACCGACGAGAAAATTCGAAACGACCTTGGCGTGGTTTATCTCAATCAACTGAAGCTTGAGCAGGCGCGCTTCCAGTTCCTGACCGCCATCGAACTCAAGCAGTCCGACACACTGGCTGCGCTGAACATGGTGACGCTGCTGATCTACCAGGATGACTGGACCCAGGCGGCAGCACTGGTCTCGCGCACAGGCCTGACCCCCGATCAGGTGAACGATGCGCAGGCCCGCGCCGACAAACTCAAAAGCGCGCCCATCAGCACGCGAGTCAAACCCGACCGGGTCGCCGCCGTCGTCGATCCAACCGTAGTCGCAGGGAGACAGCCATGAGCGGAATCTTGCTGAGCGGGGTCTGCGTATTTCTCGTCAGCGGTGCAGCCTGGGCCATCGAACCGGGACCGTCCTCGCCTTCGCAGAAACAGACCGAAGCCTGGTTGCAACTGCAAGCCAGTGGCAAGGCGGCGTCCAGCGTCCCGCAGCCCTCAAGCCCCATCGAGCGTGACCTGAGCATGCAGCGCTGGCTGGACAGCTATCAGCACCCGATTCCGGATTTTTATGAGCAGAAGAAGGGCGGCAACGTGTCGAGCGGGAGTTCGGGAGGGAACTGATGAACGGCCTGTGCATTGAACATGACCGGTAGCCGTCCGGCTTGCCGGCAGTGGCGATGCTGAGGGCGCAACCGCCGGCAAGCCGGACTGCTACAACCGGTGGAAAACTCGAAAATGAGACTTCAATGCGCAGTCACACGCCCTCGCGCCGCTGCATTGTTCGGCGATAGCGCCAGTGCCAGTTGGGTGCGGTTGTGCATGTGGGTCAGGCGCAGCACTTGTGAGACATACAGCTTCACGGTGTTTTCGGTGATGCCCAGTTCGCAGGCGATCTGGTAGTTGGTCTGGCCCTTGCTCACCAGCTTGGCGACGTCCAGTTGGCGGGGAGAAAGTGGCTCGAAAATCGCCGGGATCTGGAACTCACCATCGCCCTCGGCAGCGGCGGGTTGAACGATCTGCCGCGACTTGTCGAGGTCTTGGCAGAGGTCGTCGATGGAGGCCGCCAGAAACTGCAGTTTGTCGTTGAGATGGCCAAGGTGCTGAACGTTTTTCACCCGCTCTTCAAGTGATTCTTCCTGACGCTGCACGCCCTGAAGCAGTTCGTTGAGGTCGACGGGTTTCTGGTAGTAATCAGCGATGCCGGCGCGCAGGGCCTTGATCACGTCCTGTTTCTCGGCTTTGCCGGTCAGCATGATGGATTCGAAAATACGCTTTTTGCCGGCCAGCAGCTTCATGGCTTCCACCAGTTCAATACCGTTCAGGCCTGGCATATCCAGGTCGCACAGCACGATGGCTACGCTGCTGTCATCGCGGAATCGTTCGAGCGCTTCACGGCTCGAATAGCAAGGGACGCAGTGATAGCCGCTGCCCTCCAGAAACTCACTGATTTCATCGACGATCAGCGGCTGATCGTCAACCACCAGAACTTTCACTGCCGAATACTTGTTCACTCGCTACTCCCTGCTGCGACGACTGCTGAACCAGGCCCGGCGCCATGGGAATTTTCATGGCTCCGACGGTAGGACTTTCACTGTCCGGGCGTAGGACTAAACCTAGTCTCACTTTCCAACTATGTACATAGAGTGAACTGGCATTTCGTCTACTGAAGACAGAAGGCTGTGGCGGCAAAACCCAGGAACAGAAAGGGTACGAAAGGCTGTTTGGTTGACGTTTCGGGTGCGAGGTTTGGGTAGCGGCGCCTAAGTGGCTGAGCCACATGGGGCCAGATTTTTTGACGCGCTATCAGCCAGAGCAAACTGGCGACTCCCGCCCCGATGAACGTCCCCAGGATGTGCAGAGGGTCGCTGGCCAGCGCCACTGCAATCAGCAGCTTCACATCGCCTGCGCCCAGCCTGTTCAGCGCATAACCCGGCAACGTCATCAACAGCGCCAGCCCCACCGCCCACCACGCCTGCTGCGAAGCGGCGTTCAACCAACTGCTGCCGTTGATCAGCAGGTAGGCGAGAGCGAACAGCCCGCCGCCCAATGTCAGCCAGTTGGAAACCCTTCTGCACCGGGCGTCCTGATCGGCACAAACGGCAAACCAAAGCAGCAGGAAAAGTAAATTCATTGGGTAAAAAACGTCCTGTTTTCCGGAAAGAATCTATGCTCCATGCACGGTAGCACTGTCAGGGTAGACGTCGGCATGCGAAGGATCCCGCACAATTTTTCCCCCTCCAGACAAACAGGCGCGGCCGCCATCGAGTTTGCGCTGGTGTTCGTGATTTTCTTCGCCGTTTTCTATGCCCTGGTTACCTACAGCCTGCCGCTGCTGCTGATGCAATCGTTCAATAACGCCACCGCCGAAGCGGTGCGGCAGAGCGTCGCGATCAGCCCCAGCGCAAACGATTATCTGACCCGGGTCCCTGCCCAGGCCAAGGCAGCCTTGACCAGCCAGTTGTCGTGGATGCCCACCTCGTTGGCATTCAACGTTGCGTCTGACGCCACGGTTTCCTTCGACGGCAAGCTCATCAAGGTTCGTATCGATTACCCCAAAAGCAAGCTGACACAGGTTTTGCCTGTTCTGACATTGCCCGTGATCGGGGACGTCCCGAATCTGCCGACCTACCTCACTGCCGAAGCGAGCCTGCAACTTGCCCCTTAAGAACGAGATTCTCAATCGCTGGCTCGGCCGCGTTGATGCGCCATCCGAGCCACAGCCTCTGCTCGCGGAACCTGCGCCTGTGAGCGCCGACTGGCACATGCAGCTGGACGAGGAGGGCCGCGTGAACAGCATCAGCAAACCATTGCGCCGCGCATTGGGGATTTCGGCGGCGCTGGTGCCGCCCCAGCGTCTGCTGGGTTACCTGATGCCCAGCAGCGCGATGGTGGTGGAGGGTGCGCCGCAGGACTGGCTGGGGCACATGCTGGATCTGGATTTCAAACGGTCAAATGGTCACGTGCTACATACCCGTGGCTGGGTGCAGGCTCAAGGCGAAAGCTGGCTGCTGCAGTTGCTGGACATCGGCGACCTGATGGAGGAGGCCAACGCCGCTCAGAGCCGACAGCAGTGCCTGCGCCTGGCCGGGCAAATCGCCGAGAAGGTCCGGGGTTGTCACGTCGAACGACTGCAGGCCGTGACAGCCGATCAACTGGAAGAGCTGGCGCAGCAGTATCGCGTGCCTTGCCTGGCGCTGGCGCTTGCCGAACCTGGCGGCGCAGGCTGGCGAATTTACGCGCACTACAACGCGCACACCGCGCCGCAGCTATGGCAGGACGGGCAGCGGCTTGGCACTGACCTGGATTCGCTGAACGGCACTGTCACTCATCAAATCGACTTCAGCGCTCCCAGTCATCTGGTCCATCTGCAAAGCGCGTTCGGCAATGCCGAAGGGTTTCTGTTGCCGCACCACAAGGAAGGCTCGGTCAAGGCCTGGTTACTCTTCGGGTTTTACGACGCAGCGCAGCAGGTGCCTGAATTGGGGGACCGGGAGTGGATGAACCTTTGCTCGGCGCTGGCGGGGCCGATTCTGTACCGTCACGCCGATCAGGCCCATCGTCATCAGCTTGAGCGGCTGGCGGTACTTCAGGATTTGCTCGGTACCGGCTGGTGGGAATTGCTGCCCGATACCGACGAGGTGCAGCTGGCGCCGCAACTGGCGCGCACCCTTGGTTTTCCGGAAACCAGCGATGTGCTGCCGTTGGCAACATGGCTGCAATTGATCCACCCGGCAGACCGCCATGAGCTGGAAAGCCGCCTCGCCCTGCTACGCGGTCATGGGACGGCGATGCTCGCCTGTGTGAGGTTGCTGCAGACTGATTCGACGCAAGCGTCGGTGTGGCTGCGCATTCAGGGGCAGGTGTTGGTCAGCGGCCAGACACGGCGGGTGCTGGGCTTCATGCTCGACGTCAGCGACATCAAGAATCAGGAGACCGAAGCGGCTGCCGCTCATGCTCGGCTCGATAATCTGATCGCCAGTTCGCCTGCGGTGATCTACGTCCTGGAATATGACCAGGGCAGCCTCGAGCCCTCGTTTTTCAGCGCCAGCCTCACCCCCCTGCTGGGCTGGAGCCAGGCCGAGTGCGCCGACGGCTTGCTCACCCAGTACATTCACCCCGACGACCGCGATATCTGGTTTCAGCGCACGCGCCAGTTGCTGCGTGAAGGCGTGGTCAGTTGCCGTTACCGCCTGCGTGACAAAAAGGGTGAATACCACTGGTTGCTCGATGAGGCGCGGCTGCTGCGTGACGATCTTGGCATGCCGGTGGAAGCGGTGGGGCTGTGGCTCGATGTCACCGAAGCGACCCAGGCCACCGAACGCGTACGTGAGAGCGAGGAGCGCTACCGGATTCTGGTGGAAGACTCCCCCGCGATGATCTGCCGCTACACGCCGGATTTGATACTCAATTTCGGCAACCGCCCGCTCGCTGACTATCTGGACTGCACCCCGGCGCAACTGCCGGGCATCAATCTGGGCGAGTGGTTCTCTGCCGAGCAGAAAGAGGCGTTTGTGCGGCGCATCGACGAGTTGACGCCCGAGGCGCCGATGAGCACCGCGGAAATCTGTCTGGAGCTGCCGGGCCGCGAACACGCCTGGTGGATCTGGGCTGATCGCGGGGTATTCGACGACAGCGGCAAGCTGATCGAGATTCAGGCGGTGGGCCGCGACAACACGGAAATCCGCCGCACCCGCATGCAGCTCAATCAGAGCGCGAAAATGGCCACCCTCGGTGAGATGGCAACGGGGCTGGCCCACGAGATCAATCAACCGCTCAACGTCATGCGCATGGCGGTGGTCAACGTGCTCAAGCGCCTGAGCAACGGCGACGTCGAGGTCGACTACCTGACCGAAAAACTCAACCGCATCGACGCCCAGGTGCAGCGCGCAGCAAGGGTTGTGAACCATATGCGCGTGTTCGGTCGACGCTCGGAAATCGAGCAGCAATTATTCGACCCCATCGACGCCGTGGACGGCACCCTGAACATGCTCAGCGAAGGCATGAGGGGCAAGGGCGTGGAGCTGAAGATTGGTGAGCCGGGCGCTCGCGTGCAGGTGCGCGGGCATGTGGATCAGCTGGAGCAGGTGCTGATCAACCTGATGGTCAATGCGCGCGATGCGTTGCTCGCAAAACGCGAAAAGAATCGCGACTTCGAACCCTGGATCGCCCTTCACGTGGAGCAGGACGAGCAGAGTGTCTGGCTGATCGTCGAAGACAACGGCGGTGGCATCGATCCGCGCCTGCTGGAGCGCATTTTCGAGCCGTTCTTCACCACCAAACCGGTGGGTGTCGGCACAGGGCTCGGGTTGTCGGTGAGCTATGGCATCGTCGAGCAGATGGGCGGGCGGTTGAGCGTCAGCAACTCCAGCGAAGGGGCGTGCTTTCGCATTGCGTTGCCGGTTGTGCGGGAGTGACTGATCAGATCACTAACTGCGCCTGCCCAGGATGGCAACTGAGGTTGGCGCCGACGTCCACAGTCGCCAGATTGATCCCCAGGCTGACCAGCACCTGATTGAGCAGTGGGTCCAGAATCGGGCTCAACAGCCCGCCGATGACACCTCCCAGCAGATTCAGCACGCCGCTCAGCGCAGTGGTCAGCGTGCCAAGCAAGGCTCCGATCAAAGAGGTGGTTGCCGGAGGATGGTTGGTCAGATGAATACTGCCCAGTGTGTTCTGCAGGCTGCCGACCAGGTTGTTGCTGCTGAAGGCGTGATACGGATCGGGCGCCATCTTGATTTCGGCAGGCTTGGGAAATACGTAGGTCTGAGTGGCGCCCAGCACTGCACCATCCGTTGGCCCCGTCCCGCCGATCAAAAGGCCCAGCCCTCCCGCACCATAAGGCACCCTCGGCTGGCACCCTGAGAAAATGCTGCAGCTGGTAGTGCCGAGATCAAGGATGGGCAACTCCTGAACCACCAGCTCGGTTGACGAAGATGTCCAGGCTGAACTGTTGCTGATCTGACCGACCTTCACTTTCACGGCTGCCGTGGTGGTGGAAGCGGTCAGGCTCTTGGTGTCGTCGCTGGCGCAAGTGAAGTCCGTGACTCTACTGCTGGCGCTGGCTGCCTCCAGGCTGACATCCAGATTGGCGCCATTGGGCAGCAACCTGAGATCCACATTGAGCCCCAACAGATTGAGCAGGCCAATGACGGGCGACAGCAGGCCGTTGACCAGACTCAGGGTGGCATTGACTGCCCCCAGCTCGACGCTGATCAACGTCCGTATCTGAGCGGTGCGCACGTAGATCTGGTTGGGACCGATGGGGTTCGCCTTGGCCAGCGCCGGGTTGCCCACCGCAGACAGTTGCGGCGGCTCGATGACCTTGAGTTTGATCGTGACGCCCGCCAGCCCCAGCACGTTGGCGGGAATCGTGGCGAAGGCTGCGCTTTGAGTGTTGGCGACCTGCACAAAAGCCTCGACCAGCTGGAACAGATTCAGATTGGTGTCCAGTGCGGCGGCGGGAAGACCGGTCTGCACTGTCAGCAAATCCTGAAGCTTGATCTTCGTTCCACTGGCAATGGCGTTCACGCTGAGCAGGCTGTCGATCGCTGCCTGTACCGCCGGGCTGCTTTGGGCGAGCACCTTGGTCGAGGTGTTCAGCAACTGGGTCACCGAAATGTTGGTGCCCAGCAACGACGTGTAATCCCCGGCCTTCACACCGACGTCCAGTGCCAGTTGGTTCAGGTACTTGAGCAAGTTGATATTGGCGTTGGTCAACCCGTCCCAGCCTGCCAGCGATATGTTCAGCGTCCCGCCCAACAAGCCGCCCCAGATCGCATTCAGCAGGTTGCCCTTGGTGCTGTCGATGGTGGCCAACGTGCTTTTGATCGTCAGTTGCGCCAATGGTGGCAACGGCGGGGTTGCGACGGCCAAGGCAGTCAGTTGCACGTCGGCGGGCACAGGATTGCTGTCGAACATCGCGCCAATCCCGGCGGCGATACTGCGTGGGATGCTATGGCTCACCGTGACCTGAATGGCATCGGACTTCGTGACATCGACCGCGAAGGTGCGTCGGCTGTCGGCGCCGGTCGTGAGGATGCCGCATCGGGTGGTGAGGGTGCGGGTGTTGTCGGTGACAGTGAAGCCATTGCGCGTCGCGCTCTGGGTGGCGTAAGTGCTGGCGGAGCTTGCGCCGGTGCAGTTGCCGTTCAAGCTCGCGGCCTCCAGCGCCGCCATGTCGGCGACCCGTTGCAGAGTGCGTTTTTCCATATACAGCCGGCCGCTGTCGACCACGACCAGCGTGCATAACAAAGCCAGGGCCATCGTCAGCGCTGCCATCAATCCTATGGCACCACGCTGCCGATCCCGGCGGGCGCAGGGGTACATCAGGGGAGACATCCAGCACTCCTTCGGCAAAGCCGTCGCTACTCACCCGAGATGCAGGGGAGTGTAGTCGGCTTGGCGAATGGCGGGATGAAATACACCTGTAGCCGTCCAGCGCGGAGGATGTGCCAGATGAAACTATTCGTAGCCGTCCGGCTTGCTGGCGGTGACGTCGTTCAGATCGCTACCGCCGGCACGCCGTGCTACAGGCTGTTCATCAACGCGGTGGATACTGCTGCAGGATTTTCTGTACGGTCTGGCGCAGCGCCAGTTCCCGCGCCGCAGGGTTGGCGCTGCTGTCGCTCATGACCTGCTCGGTGCTGCCGCGCCACACCAGTTTGCCGTCCTTGCCGTCGAGCATGTCGATCTGCAGGGTCGAGACCTTGTAGTCGACATTGCGCGTTTCAGTGCCGATCGGGCCGCCCCAGTAACCGCCCCACGGGTTGCCCCAATAGCCGCCACCGCCGTAGTTGGTGGTGACCATCTGCTGGCGGTTCTCGACGATCAGCCAGGCCTGAACCTGCACATCGGCCTTGGCACCGGGAGCGGCCATGCGCAGGCCGCGCTGATCGAGTTGTTCGCCGACCGACTGGCGAATTCGCTGCTCGGTCAGGTCGCTCTTGATACGTGGATCATTGGGTTGATATTGCAGGCCGGGTTCTTTCCAGGCCCAGGTTCGATACCCGCCGAAGTCCCGCTGTGCGTCGAAGTCACGATTGACCCGATCGGTCTGGCAGGCGCTGAGCAGCAGGGCAACGCACACGATAGCAATGCAGCGAAACATGATGGTTCTCCAGAGCACGTAAACGGTTCACGTAACGCGGGTTACGAAGGAGGGTAGGCGGTCAAGGCGCGCTGCACGGCCTGGCGCAACGCCTTGGCGCGATCCGACTGATCGCCGCCACTGCCGGTCTCGGCACTGGCGCTCCACACGGGCTGGCCGCTGCGTGCATCGAACATACTGATGTTCACCACGACCACTTGTTCTTGATAAGTTCGCACGATGGGCACGCTGGCATAGCCCCCGTAACCATTACGATAGCCGTTGCCCCCGTAATACCCTGCACCCACACCGGCCCCGCCGTAATACGGGTCGTAGTAATCGTCGCGGACCTGGCGAATGCGGGTTTCTGTCCGGGTGCTGGCGGCGACACGCAAGTCAGCCGCCTGGGGGTTCTGCGACGGCCGCAAACCCCGTTGATCCAGCCCGTTGCTCACGGCTTCAGCCACCTGAGCGGAGTCGGCCCATTGCGTGCCTGGCGGCAACTGCCCGTTAAGCCAGGTCCAGTTGCGATAGCGCCCGAAGTCACGAGGCGCCGCAGGATATGCGCTCATGTCGACAGCATTGGCAGCTTGCGGCGGGGCAGGCGGGATGGCGGCGGAAACGGCGTTATAAGGGTTGGGGCTCTGACAGGCAGCCAGGCCCAGGCAGAGGGGGAGCAAAGCGAGACAGCGTTTCATGATGGTCTCCGCAGATAGCCTCAAACAGGTCGGCACATCCAGTGCAGATAACGTCCCAGTCCTGCAAATGACGGGTGGCGTCGATGCGCGAGCTCCATTTCCAGCAAATCCGAGAGTTCGGCTTTTGCCTGAAACTCCACCGGCATGTAATCGTGAAAAACCCGAACGCCACTCTGGGTTTCGACTCGCCACAGACCCTCAAGTTGCGCCGCTAATTCGCGCGGATCAAGAGGTTGTTGCGGGGTCAGGCTCTGTTTTTCACCGGCCATGGTGTTGCGGCGCATTTTCTTGAAATGACCCTTGAGCAGGTTGCGATAAATCAGCGCGTCACGGTTGTAAAACGCCAGCGACAGCCAGCCATCGGCCTTGGTCAGTTGATGCAGTACCGGGAGGATCGCGTGAGGCTCGGCCAGCCATTCCAGCACCGCGTGGCAGAGCACAAGATCGTACGGCTCATTGAGCTGACCGAGCAGGTCCTGCCACGGCGCCTGGATGAAAGCTCCCGACTGTCCGGCTTCGGCGAAACGCTGTCGGGCACCTTCGAGCATGGGCTCGGCGGGCTCGGCGAGGGTGACGTCATGGCCGCGCTCGGCCAGCCACAGCGACATGTGTCCGAGCCCTGCGCCGATGTCCAGCACGCGCAAGGGGCGATCCGGAATGTTTTCCTTGAGGTCCGCCTGCAACACTGCCAGACGAATTGCGCCCTTGGCGCCGCCGTAGATCTTCTCGGCGAAGCGCGTCGCCAGTTGGTCGAAATGACGATCACTCATTTGCTGAACCGCCGTTCACTGTCGGCCAGTTTGGCGCGAACCACTTCGTTCATGTCCAGACCCAGTTCGCTGCACATCAGCAGCAAATACAGCACGATGTCGCCCACTTCCTGGCCGGCATGGGCCAGCTCGTCTGGCGGCAACTGGCGCGATTGATCCTCGGTTTTCCACTGGAAGATTTCCACAAGCTCGGCCATTTCGACGCTGGCGGCCATGGCCAGGTTCTTCGGGCTGTGAAATTGCCGCCAGTCATTGGTATCGCGGATGCGATGCAGGCGTTGGGTGAGTTCGTCGAGGTTCATGTGCGGGTCTCCTGAAGGTGCGTAGCTTCAGGGGGATGCATGCCAGAAGCAAGAGGTCGTGCTCTGGAGTTGGGTCCCGCACGTAATGTGGGATTCGATGCAGAACCTGCGAGAGGAAGCTTGCTCGCGAATGCAGTGCGGCAGTCGATGGAGGTGTGTTTTACCCACCGTATTCGCGAGCAAGCTCCTTCCCACACTATGCGGATTGCCTTTGAGATCGCGACCAGCCCATCGTCGCGCGAAAACGGCTCACTCCGCTGCCGGCTGCCAAGTCCCCAGCATATGCACGATCCCTTCCTTACCCTCCAGCTTGAGCTGTCCATGGGACCCTGCCGCACTGGCCGATAGCGTCACTTCACTGGGCAGACGTACTGGCTTCTGAAACTCCACCGAGATATCCACATTCGATGCCGGCAAGTGATCGTCCAGCGCCGCCAGTGTCCGGCTCTTTATCCACAGGCCATGAGCGATGGCCTTGGGGAACCCAAACAGCTTGGCGCTGCTGTCACTCAGGTGAATCGGGTTGTAGTCGCCGCTGACTTTGGCATATTGGCGCCCGATATCGGAGGGTGCGTACCAGGTCGCCAGCTCCGTCATCGGCAGCGGCGCCGGCTCATAGGCGCCTTCAACTTCCCCTTCGACCTGCACGCCTCGGCAGAGCATGGTGCTGTCCTCTTCCCAGAGCAGGCCCAAGGCGTCCTCGATCTGGGTGATCAGACTGAACGTCGCGCCTTTGGCATGAGGCTTCAGATTCGCGACCCGCACGCTGACCTGCGCTTTGATCACACTGCCCAGCGGGCGGCGAATGCTGATGCGGTTTTGCAGATGCACCAGACCCAGCAGCGGGAAGGGGAAATCTTTGTCGGTCAGCAGCTTCATCTGCAGCGGAAACGCCAACACATGTGGATAAGTCGGTGGCAGGAGGCTACCGGGAACATATCCACAGACCTTGGCAAATGCATTGACCTTGTCCGGATCGACCGACACCCAGCAGCGCAGGCCTTGGTCGGGCAACTGAGTGCCACTGACCTTACGCCGCAGCGCCGCCTGCATGAACAGACCCGGCAGCGCCGGAGGGGTATCCAGATAACGCCAGTGTGCACTCATCGAGGTTCTCCTCTATTGCCGCCGCTTGTTCATTGCTGCCTGGGGCCCAACAAGCATAGATGCCTCACGCCCCGATGACGCTTTGCCCACAGACACGCAAAACCTGACCGGTCACAGCGCCGGAGCCGGATTGACTCAGCCACGCCACGGCCTCGGCGACGTCCTGTGGCAGGCCGCCCTGACCCAGCGAACTCATGCGGCGTCCGGCTTCACGCAAGGCGAATGGCATGTGCGCGGTCATGCTGGTTTCGATGAAACCCGGCGCGACTGCGTTGATGCTGATGCCGCGTTCCTTCAGCGAAGGCGCCAAGGCCCGGGCCAATCCGATCAGCCCGGCCTTGCTGGTGGTGTAGTTGGTCTGCCCGCGATTGCCCGCCAGGCCGCTGATCGAAGCCATCAGGATCACGCTGCCGTTGTCGTGCAGCGCGCCTGCATCGATCAGCGCTTGAGTCAGCACCTGTGGGGCATTGAGGTTGACGTTGAGCACCGAATCCCAGAAATCGGCCGTCATGTTCGCCAGCGTCTTGTCCCGCGTGATGCCAGCGTTATGCACCACGATGTCGAGGCCGCCGGGGATCTGGGCGATCAACTGAGTCGCCGCGTCCGGCGCGCAAATATCCAGCACCACTGCCTGACCGCCGAGCCGAGCGGCGAGGGCTTCGAGATCGGACTTGGCCTGTGGCACATCCAGCAACACAATTTCAGCGCCGTCGCGCGCCAGGGTTTCGGCAATCGCCGCGCCGATGCCGCGAGCGGCGCCGGTCACCAGCGCCTTGCGGCCAGCCAGCGGACGGCTCCAGTCCTGCACGTTGGCGGCGCAGGCGCTCAGGCGAATCACCTGGCCGGAGATGAATGCGCTTTTCGGCGACAGGAAAAACCTCAGAGCGCCCTCAAGCTGGTCTTCGGCGCCTTCTTCCACTTGCAGCAGCTGAACCGTACCGCCGTTGCGCATCTCTTTGGCGAGCGAACGGCTGAAGCCTTCGATGGCCTGCTGAGTGCTGGCGGCAAGCGGGTCCGGTTGGGTCTCAGGCGCGCGGGCGAGAATCACGATGTGCGCGCTGTGTTCCAGATTGCGCAGGATCGGCTGGAAGAATTCGCGCAGCTGGCCCAACTGGCTGGTGTGCAGAAGAGCGCTAGCATCGAACACCACCGCCTTGATCTTCGAACCCTGCTCGGCAGTCCATGGGTGCGCGCCGCTGACTGCGCTGCCGAAACTGAACAGCAGATCGGTCATGCGCGGGGCGAAGCCGCTGACCTGTTCGGCCAAAGGGCCGCCACTGAGCAGCAACGCGCCTTCCACAGGACGCAGACGCCCGGCCTGCCAGCGCTCCAGACGCACCGGTGCTGGTAGCCCCACGGCTCCGACCAGTCGGCGGCCGATGTCCGAGTTGGCGAAGTCAATGTAGCGATCAGATGCCATGGAACACTCTCCTTGAGTCGGGGTTCAAAGAGTGGACCACATCAGGGTGCAATAAGTCCTACGCTCTTCTGTTGAGCCACTCATACAAGAAAGGGAGATTTCAATGACTCAGACACGCCGCGTGGCCATTATCGGGGGCAATCGGATTCCCTTCGCCCGTTCCAACGGGGCGTACGCCACCGCCAGCAATCAGGACATGCTGACCGCCGCCCTGGAAGGCCTGATCGAGCGTTTCAACCTGCACGGCCTGCGCATGGGAGAAGTGGCAGCGGGCGCGGTGCTCAAGCATTCCCGGGACTTCAATCTGACCCGCGAGTGCGTGCTCGGCTCGCGACTGTCGCCTCAAACTCCGGCCTACGACATACAACAGGCCTGCGGCACAGGGCTTGAAGCGGCGCTGTTGGTGGCCAACAAGATCGCCTTGGGGCAGATCGAGTGTGGCATCGCGGGCGGCGTCGACACCACGTCTGACGCGCCCATCGGCGTGAACGAGGATTTGCGGCAGATTCTGTTGCAGGTCAATCGCAGCAAAAGCACCGGAGACAAACTCAAGGCGCTGACGCAGCTTCGCCCGCACAACCTCAAACCTGAACTGCCGCGCAACGGCGAGCCTCGCACCGGCCTCTCCATGGGGCAGCACTGCGAGCTAATGGCCCAGACCTGGCAAATCCCTCGCGATGCGCAGGATCAGCTGGCGCTGGAAAGCCATCAGAAAATGGCTGCGGCCTACGCCGAGGGTTGGCAGAGCGATTTGATTACGCCCTTCCTCAACCTGACCCGCGACAACAACCTGCGCACCGACGCCAGCCTGGAAAAACTCGCCTCCCTCAAACCTGCCTACGAGCGCAGCGCCAAAGGCACGCTCACGGCGGGTAATTCCACACCACTCACCGATGGCGCTTCGCTGGTGCTGCTTGCCAGCGAAGACTGGGCGCGTGAACGCGGCTTGCCAGTGCTGGCCTACTGGCGCGATGGCGAAGCGGCAGCTGTGGATTTCGTCAGAGGTGAAGAAGGGCTGCTGATGGCGCCGGTCTATGCCGTTCCTCGTTTGCTCGCACGCAATGGCCTGACGTTGCAGGACTTCGACTACTACGAAATCCACGAAGCCTTCGCCGCGCAAGTGCTCTGCACGTTGAAAGCCTGGGAAGATGCGGATTACTGCAAGACCCGCCTGGGTCTGGATGCCCCGCTGGGCTCGGTCGATCGCAGCAAACTCAACGTCAAAGGCAGTTCACTTGCCGCCGGCCACCCGTTCGCGGCAACCGGTGGACGCATCGTCGCCAACCTCGCCAAGTTGCTCAGCGTCGCAGGGCAGGGGCGTGGTCTGATTTCTATCTGTGCGGCGGGCGGGCAGGGAGTAACGGCGATTGTGGAGCGGTAGTGCCTCGCGGGGACGGCGGATTCAAGTCATGTAAAAGTCCCCCGGCCCGTATGGTCGGCTGTGGGAGGGAGCTTGCTCGCGAATGATGATCAACAGGCGCCACTGGCCCAACTGAGCTTAAACTGCCCGCTTTACGACACAAGGCTCGCCTATGCCGACCAACGGACACAGCCCCCCACGCAATCCCGATACGGTGCGGCACGTTCCCAGCCTCACAGACCTGCCGCGCCCGCTCTACGCGCGCGCCGAAAGTCTGAGCGCAGGCTCCTGGACCCCAACCCATCGCCATGACTGGGTGCAGTTTTCCTACGCCATCAGTGGCGTTCTAGGCGTGCATACCGAACAAGGCAGTTTCTTCGCGCCGCCGCAGTGGGGCGTGTGGATTCCGGCGGGGCTCGACCACGAAGTCGTTACCTCGACCCGCGCCGAAATGCGCAGCCTCTACGTACGCACCCAGGATTCCCAATGGGCGCCGGATCGCTGCCGCGTGCTGGAGGTTACCCCGCTGGCTCGCGAGCTGATCAAAGCCTTCTGCCTTTTGCCCCCCGATTACCCCCAGCACGGCAGCCACGAATCACGCCTGGTTCAAGTGTTGCTAGACCAACTGGCGAGCTTGCCGGAAGTCGGCTTCTCGCTACCGTTGCCCCGCCATTCGCGGCTGTTGGCCTTGTGCAACGAACTGATCGAAGAGCCAAGCCAGGCGATCACGCTCACCGACTGGTCACAACGCCTGAACATGTCGGAAAAGACGCTCATGCGCCTGTTCCAGCGTGAAACCGGGCTGAGCTTCAGAGGCTGGCGCCAACGAGCGAGACTGCTGGCTTCGCTCAACGCACTGGAGGAGGGTGACAGCGTGACAAGCACCGCCCTCAATTGCGGGTATGACTCGACGTCGGCGTTCATCGCTGCGTTCAAAGGCCTGTTCGGTTTTACGCCCGGGGAGCTTTTTCGCGGCTGACAGGTGCTGTGCTGAAGGTGCACGGCTATATCACCTCGCAGCAAGCAAGCCAGTCGTCAATACTTCACCGACCCGGAGATTTTTATGTTTGTGTCTGTCGTATATCCTCCGCTGGGGATCAGGACTCCCCTGGAGTCGGTCACTTCGTCGATGGTAATGGATGTGACATCCGGCAATGCCTTGATGGTGTACGTCGTCAGGGGGAACGCTTGTCGAGTGGCGCCGCCATCGAATGACACTTCAAACACCAGCTTCAGTGAGGAGCCGTCAGCCAGGCTTTTCAGGTAGCTCAGAGGAATTTTGGTGCTCTGATCCCCTGTGCTGGTGATCGGGAACCCTTGCCAGGCTGGCAAGTCCAGAACGGTGGAGCCCTCCAGTTTTAGCCAGATGCGCTGCTCTGTGGCAATCAAGGGCCACGCAGCCACGCTTACGTCGGCGTCGACCGTCAGGGCCGAGACATCGATCACCCCTCCATCAGATGGATCGATCCGTGGACCCGCCAGTTGGCTTTCGGGTATCGGCGTCACTATCAGTTTCAAAGCGCTGGAAATTGATGTACCGGCAGGACGGACTACTGCATAGATCACATCGACAGTCTTGCCGATGGCCGTGGCAACGTCAGTCATAGGAACGTCGAATGTCACCTTTCCGAACATGCTGCCATTTTGTGCTTCAAACCTGTCATTGCCATTGAATGACAACCCGATGATGTCCGAGACGGTCATGCCAGGGTAAACAACCTCGACGTGTATTCCAGAGGTACCGAGAGTGGGATTCAAAGTGCCCGTAGGGGCTTCGGGAACCGTGGGTGCCGGGAACGTGTTTTGCTGGATGCCGCTGGAACTACTCAAACCAGAGGCTTGAGTAGCGCTGGCCAATGCTGCGGCCAGTTTCTTTTTATCATCATCTGTGATCATGCTCATGACGTTCTTCCTTGTTCAATTATGGATACGTTTGCGCGTTTTCAGAATTTCATGACGAAGTGGTCCCATAGTGTCCAGTCATCGCTGCTGGTGATTTCCAGGTACTGAATAGGATTGCCAAGGCTGGTGTAGGTAACGGTCTGATTGGGTAGCGAAGGCAATTGCTGCGTGTGGAGTTGCGTTCTGGCAGCGTCCAGATAGCGGATGGTCGTACTGCCGGATTCCACCCCATGGACGTTGCAGCTCAGGGATGTGCAGGCGTCATCGCACTCAAGCTCAATCACCTGACTCCCCCTGTTCTGGTAACTGACTTGCAGGACGGGGTTGGTAAAAAGTGTGGTATCGGCTTCTGGGGGCAGTACATAACGAGGATCGAAGCCGGCGAGCCCTGTTCCCGATACGAACCGGATCGTCATGTATCGGGTCTTGGTTGATTGCCTTTCGCTGATAAGGTCGAGGTCATGTTCATCGAACTCATCGACAAGCTCACTCGGCCCTGCTGCTTGTATGATCAGCGCTTGGCTGGCAGATGTCCGGGTCATCCCGTTCAACATGACCGTGTAGAACACCTGCACGGTGTTGCCGAGGTTGGCGTCGACGTACGTCTTGGCCAGTGCAAACGGAATCTCTCTGCCGTTCCAGTTAGGGGGGACGATGAAGGTGTCTGAAAAAGGGCTGCCTGCCTCCCAGCGTACCGTGACCGTTTCGCCCGACTGCATGGGGACGTAATTGACGCGAATGGTGGTCCCGTCGGCCGGTACCTTCGCGGGATCCAGCAGCTCGCCCTCGGCATAGTCCACGTTCGGAGCCGGCAACTGTGCGCCCGCCCTGAGAATCTGGATAGTGTTCACCGGTGAAGTGCTGACCGGACCGTCGCCCTTGTAGAGCGTGTAGCTGAGGTCGACCTTGCCATTGACCAGAGGGTCGACGAAGCTTCTGCTTACTGAACGGTTGATGGGACGCCCTGCCACGCTTCCCGTGATAAGGATGTCGATCGTATGCACCAGCGGCGAACCATCGGCCGCTGTGCCGCTCCAGGACACTTGTAGCTGATCGCCGACGGCGATCAGCTCGGTGGCATCGATGTGAACCGTCGCACCGGCCGCCGGGAGCGAGTCAGGGTCAAGGACGCTTTCAGGTGCTTCCAGTACCGTTGGCGTTGGTAAGGCCCTTACATCACCGGTCACCGGCACATTGGCCCTTCGTGAGTATTTCGCAAGGCCTGTCGTAGGCGTGACCGTGTAGCGCATGGATGCGTACCCGGACGCAATCAGCCTCACCTGGGCATTGGGCACACTCAGTGCGATGGGCCAGCCGATGTCGTCCTGTTTGACTGTGTGGTTGACCAGCACATCAGGGAGCACCGTACCGTCTGCTGTGCGTCCACTCCATATCAGCTGCACTTGATCGTCAAGCTCCATGAACGGCCGCGGAGCATCGACATGCGACTGGACCTGCGCATATTCCCAAGTGCGGTCCATGAGTGTGTAAACGGGAATTTGCACTTGCACGTCGTTGTCACCCAGCGCCTCCAGGTCGATTTCGCCGTTGACCACGCCCGGGCCGCTCACCCTGGGAGCCTGTAGAAAACCGTTGCCGACCTCAACGTCGGTATTAACCTGACGCGACCATTTGGACCAGTTGTTGACGCGATCGCGAATTTGATAACGCACGATGACTTTGCCCGCACTGGCTTCGAGCACAGCTCGGGTCACGGTGAATATTACCGGGCTGTTCGCCACAGGAGGTGCGGACGGGGACAGGCGCTGGCCACCCCAGTCCAGGGTGACAATGTCGTTTGTGTCCATGTTCTCATAAGGCGGTACGGTGACCGTCAGGGGTGGCGTTGAGTCGTCAATAATTTCCGGGATGCCCTGAATCTCCGGCAACCCCTCATTGATGTAGGGTGTTCCTGCCTCCGGGTCCGCGCCTCCAGGTAGGGATGTCTTTACCAGCACCGTTGTGTCGGGTGAGCGATCGGTGGTACCGCCGATCAGTGATGTGACCTCATAGGCCACTTTGTGCTCGCCATCGCCAAATTGAATGATGTCTGTCGTCAGAACCAGAAGGCTGACGAGCCGGTTTTCCACAGCCTTTTCGTCGACAATTGTCGAGAGAAGGGCTTGGTTTTGCCAAAAAAGGTCTATGCGATCCCCCAATAGTATTTCGTCCCCTATGGGAAGAATGATCGCCACCACAATGGTGGCTTCGGGATCTTGATATAAATCTGTCCAGTTCAAGCCGCCGTTGGCTTCTGTTGAGGGGACCCTTGGGCTGGAAAGTGCCAAGGGTGAAATGATTGATCTGGTCACAGAACGCTCCTTGTACCGTGAAAGGTGAAACCTGCCTGCCAAAGAAATTGGCGGGATCGGAGATGAATCCGGCCCCGCCGTTCAGCCATCAGGTTGACTGCCTAAGGCACGTAGCCGGAGCAATCAGGATCAGTCGGGCGTTTGACGTCGCAATACGCGGACGCGGTGGGGGACGTTGTCGACCCTTTGGAGTTCTGGATCGCCACGTAAGCCTCCACATGTCCCCTGCTGCAGACCGCGATGTGGTACTGCGCCGAGACGTTAAAGGTGTAAGTGCCAGCGGCGATGTCGGCTGCCGTCAGCGTGTACACCGTTGTGTACCTCGCCCCGACCACCTCTGATCCTCCTGTGAGACGGTCCCACCCACTGAAGAACAATTGCACGGTGTCACCGGCGGCGACATTGGCGTAGTCGATGCGGGTCTGGACCGGGTTATAGCGGCCACCCACCGGACCAATCAGTTGATCCTGTCCAATCGCATCGTCCTCATTGAGCACGGTGAAAACGGGCGCATCAATGGTTCCGCCGCCGGGCAACTCGTTCGGCCCGATGACCGTGACCGGTGTGTTAGGAGCGATCGCGCTGTTCCCGTCGGGCAGTGCAACTGAGGGACGTGTGATGGTGTAACCCACAGGAATATCAACACCGGCGCCCTGTGCCTGAACCGTGGCAGTGGGAACGGGCAGGACCAGATCGATCGCATCATCGAGGTCTTGCTGCACGATTGTGCGCGTGATGGTTGAGGTGGTTTGGGTACCCCATGTCACCTTGATTATGTCGTTCACTTGGTAGATGTCACTATCGTCGACAGCCAGCCAGGGAATGATGACGCGTGCGTCTTTGGTGAAGTCTTGCGGCGGGATGACGTTGTCTTCTCCTGGTGGAGGCGGGTCTCCGGCGCTGTCGCTCCGTGCGATTAACGGTTTCAGGTTTTCGTTGATAGGTGTCTCGGGATCCGGGTCCGGGCCGCCAGGAATTCTCAGGTCGACGTTGACGGTGTTAACGTCGGACATCCCGATGGAAACGCCATTTCGAAAAACTTCGAACGTGACGTCCACGGTCCCCAGTTCGGTTTCCGCTACCACCAGGCTGTAAGCAAGTTGAATCGTGATGAATGGATCGTTACCCAGGTCCGCGGCTGTCAGAGCGTACTTCGCTGAAGTCTGGCTGCCCCAGTGAACCATGATCTCGTCCCCGACGAGTGCCAGGTCGAATTTTGTAATGCCCACCCCGGTCCCCGAGCGTGCTTCTGCTTCATCCAGCAGATCTGGATCGGCCTGAGGGACGGAAGGTGCTGGAATCACGGTCGGCGTGGTATGGAGCTGGATATCGTAAATGAGGCTGTTGGAGCCCGCGAAGTTTCCGGCCTTGTCCGTCACCTTGTAAAAGAAAGACGCTGGCCCGTTGCCGATTTCTTCAAGCTCGGCTTCCAGGTAAGCGAGCCGGATAAAACCTTCGCCGGGATCTGGGTCGATGGTCAGCTCCTCTGTGCCACAAGGTCTTAGGTTGATCCATAACTGGATACTGTCCCCTCTGGCGATCCCTTCATAATGGGCCAGTTGCACAAGGAGTTCGCCGTCAACGATGTCGGCGTCCACAATCTTCTTGCTGTCAATGACTTGCGCCGGGAACGTCAGCAAGGGCAGCGCACCACCTCCCGGCTCTTCGGTATCGACGCGCACAGTATGCCGAGTCGTCCAGTCGTTCACGCCTCCTGGAAATGATCTGGCCCTTACCCGGATGATGTATACGCCATGGACCAAGAGCGCCTTTGGAACATAGAGTTTGAACACGGTACTGGTATCGGCGGCCTCTGCATCCGTCACGTCGTGCCGCGTACCGATGAGATCCAGATCACCGGGGTCGTTCGGATCGTCCGGGTCAAACGCCTTCCAGGCAATTTGCAGGCGCATGTCTTCCTCGACACCGTCCCACCACGGTAAAGAGATTTCCAGGTCCTCTCCGAGAACTTCTATGGGCAGCAGCCCGTCGTAATCCGGGATGGCGCTTGGAATAGCGAGCGACGGGGGGGCTAGTTCATTTTGAGTAAATAGATTGATCCTGCAAACGCCTTTCCTGAGTACACGACTTTTCAAACTGGTCATACGTATCTCCTGCGTTCATTGATTAACAGGGCGACATTCCGTTATCGCGTGAGTCGCGCCGTTTGCGTCAGTTGGGTGTATTCAATACCTGGCTCCAGACGTGATGGCCCGCTCCGCAAAGTGCTGACTAAGCGCGGATCGAGGCAGCCAGTCTGATTAAAGGCCGGAGGAGATGTTTCCCCAAACAGGGACAGCACTCGGCCTTGTTGTCAGCGTAGCAGGGCGTCTGACACCCGCGAGAGCGTGGAGATATGATCTTTCGCGATAAGTCGCGAAGCCAAAATTGCGAACTTTTGTTTTGACGCATTCGCGATAAAAGGCGGCCTACTAATCGCGAAAAAATAGATGCCATAACTGGAAGTTTACATTTCCCGCACTTAAATAAGAAACGTCCTACAAAAGGAATTTCATTGTTTTCACATAATGCGTGCCATTTCTTAAAACATGAAGGCAGGACAGCGGATGTATGCTCAGTTTCCGAAATCAACAATGGCCATTTCCATTGGTTTGGCATTACTCATGGTTCAACAGCAGGCCACTGCTCGCACGCTGAATGGATCAACTGAAACAATCACCAGCGGTGCCCCGGTCGAAAGCTGGACTTTGCTGAACGAGGCTGTACTCAACGTCAATGGCGCGACGACAAGCGGCATCAGCGCGTTGAGCGGTTCGGTGGTCAATCTTAATCCCGGTGCCTTGGTTCAATCGGGGGGCGTTGGGGTTGCATTGAATCAGGCAACGGGGGTTTTCAATGGGGCACGTATCGAAAGCACGGGCGACTTTGGACTCTTCCTGAACACTGATCTGGCGGGTACTCGCGGCACGGTCGCCACCGTCACCGACAGCACGATCATCGGTCAGGAGCGAGGCGTAAGCGTTGCGGCCGGCGACGTCACCCTGTCAGGCACCACTGTTCAGGGAAACAGCGCAGGCGGAACGGGATTTCTCAACGGCGGTATCGGCATTGCGCTCTTCAACGGGAACGCGACCATCACCGGTCAAAGCTCCATCACCGGCGAACAGAACGGCATTCTGGTCAGCCCGGACGCATCATTGACCAGTCAGCAGAGCAATATCATCGTTGATAACTCTTCGGTGACCGGGACTAACGGAAGCGCCATCATCGTCGGCTCGTTCCGCAATACCCTGGCCTCGTCCTCCGATATCACCATCCGCAATGGCTCGACGCTGAGCGGTGGTAACGGCGTGATTCTTGAAGTCGCCAACAACTCCAGTGCAAGGATCACCGTCGACGACAGCGCGCTCACCGGGGATGTGTTGATCAGCGATGGCTCGACGGGCGCGTTGACGCTGCAGAACAACGCCAGTATCACGGGCAATATCACCAACGTCGCGAACCTGAATCTCAATAACAACGCAGGGGTGACGGGAACCATTACGCGTGCCGATTCGCTCAGCGTTCTCAATGGCTCACGTATCGATGGCGATGTCAGCGACGTGACGACCCTCACTGCCGACGGGAACGCCTCGACGGCGGGCACGATCAGTCGCGTCGCCACCTTCAATGTGCTCAATGGCTCTCGCATCGAGAGCGATGTCGCTGATGTCACCAACTTGAGCGTGACGTCGAACTCATCCTCAACGGGTAACATTACCCGTGTCCAGACGTTTGACCTCGACACCGGCTCGCGCGTCAGCGGACAGGTGAGCGATGTCCAGACCTTCAACGTTTCCGGTAACTCGGAGCTGAGCGGCCAGCTTGCGAACGTCGATCAATTGAACTTGAACAACTCAACATGGATTACATCTGATGGTCAGGGTGTCAGCCGTCTGAACATGAGCGCAGGCTTGGTCAGGCTGGGGGCGGGTGATGGCACCTTTGAGACCCTGAACGTCAGCACGCTGTCGGGCAGTGGCCGGTTCATCATGGATACCGACCTGGCCACGCATCAGAGCGATCTGCTGAATGTCTCCGGACAGGCGGCTGGCGACTATGACTTGCAGATCAAGAACACCGGCGTCGACCCGGTCAAGGGCGAGGATGAACAGCGGGTGGTTCATACCGGGGCGGGCAGTACCGCGCAATTCTCGGTCGTGGGCGGCCAGGTCGACTTCGGTACTTTCGCCTATGAGCTCGAGCAACGGGATAACGAGTGGTATCTGGTCCAGAAATTCGATGACGAGGGCGATCCTGAAGTAACGCCGGGTACGCGTTCGGTCATCGGCCTGTTCAGCGCTGCGCCTACCGTTTGGTATGGTGAATTGAGCAGCCTGCGCAGCCGTATGGGCGAGTTGCGTTACGGCGAAGCCCAAGGTGGCGCATGGACCCGCGCCTACGGAAACAAATACAACATGTCGGCTGCCGGAGGCACCGCCTACCAACAGAACCAGCACGGCGTTTCTTTCGGTGCCGATGCGCCGCTGCCGGTTGCCGACGGTCAATGGCTGGTCGGTGTGCTCGCCGGTTACAGCCGCTCGGACCTGGACATCGCTGCCGGTACTTCTGGGCATGTCGACAGTTACTACCTGGGTGCTTACACCACCTGGTTGTCCGACAGCGGCTACTACGTTGATGCGGTGGTCAAGGCCAACCGGTTCAAGAACACATCCGATGTGCGCATGAGCGACGGAGAAAAGTCCGAGGGTGACTACAACACTTCGGGTATCGGTGCGTCGGTGGAAGTCGGCAAGCACATCAAGTTGCAGGACGACTGGTTCGTTGAGCCATTTGCACAGGTGTCGACGCTGTGGGTGAAAGGCGAGGATTACTCGCTGGACAACGGCATGGATGCCAGCAGCAACAAGGCTGATTCGTTCCTGGGCAAGCTCGGCACCACGGTGGGACGCAACTTCCCGCTGGACAAGGGCGGCTATGTCCAGCCCTACGTGAAGATAGCCGCCGCGCATGAGTTCGCTAAAAGCAATCGGGTCAAGGTCAACGACAACACGTTCAGCAACGATCTGTCCGGCAGCCGCGGGGAGCTGGGGGCCGGTATCGCTGCGCAGTTGACTGATGTGCTGCAACTGCATGCCGATGTCGACTACAGCAATGGTCAGAACATCGAACAACCGTGGGGCGTTAACGTCGGCCTGCGCTACAACTGGTAGTAAAGACGCAACCATTTGTCTCAATGAAAGGGGTCTTCACAGACTCCTTTCTTGCACCTGTATCAGGCGTAGCGTGGCCGGTCTGCGCGCCGTTCGTCGTTATATCCCCTCACAGCAGAAAAGCCCTGCCCAGCCAGCTTTGATCTATGCTGCGCCCCGGCATGAAAGCTGCTTGGATCGATTCAGGGAACGTATGGACTGCAATCGAATCCATGACTGCAGTCCACATGCCCCTACTCGCTGGCAGAGGATTGCCGTATAACGAGCAACGATCGCGTGTTTGGCAACGAAGGACCCACAATAAAAGCTGATGAAGACTCCAAAACGCATTGAACCCCTGATCGAAGACGGTCTGGTAGACGAGGTGCTGCGCCCACTGATGAGTGGCAAAGAGGCAGCTGTTTATGTGGTGCGCTGTGGCAAAGAGCTGCGGTGCGCGAAGGTTTACAAGGAGGCGAATAAACGTAGTTTCCGTCAGGCAGCGGAGTACCAGGAAGGCCGCAAGGTCCGCAACAGCCGCGATGCGCGCGCCATGGCCAAAGGCTCCAAGTTCGGGCGCAAGGAAACCGAAGACGCCTGGCAGAACGCCGAGGTGGCAGCACTGTTCCGGCTGGCCAACGCAGGTGTGAGAGTTCCCAAGCCGTTCGACTTCCTCGAAGGCGTGTTGCTCATGGAAATGGTCACTGACGGCTACGGCGACGCGGCGCCGCGCCTGAACGATGTGACGCTGGAGCCCGATCAGGCCCGTGAATTCCACGCCTTCCTGATCCAGCAGATCGTGCTCATGTTGTGTACCGGTCTGGTGCACGGTGACCTTTCCGAGTTCAACGTGCTGCTGTCCCCGGAAGGCCCGGTGATCATCGACCTGCCTCAGGCAGTGGATGCAGCGGGTAACAACCACGCGTTCAGCATGCTGGAGCGCGACGTGGGCAACATGGCGTCCTACTTCGGCCGCTTCGCACCAGAACTGAAGCAGACCCGCTTCGCGAAAGAAATGTGGGCGTATTACGAAGCTGGCACCTTGTCGCCTGCCACCGTCCTGACCGGCGAGTTCGCCGACCCGGATGATGTCGCCGATGTGAACAGCGTGCTGCGAGAGATCGAAGCCGCTCAGCGCGATGAAGCTCGGCGTCAGGCGGCGAAGGCGGCTGACGATGCGCCGCCGAACAAGGCCGAAGAACCGCCTCCGCCCTGGATGCAGTGACAGAAACAGGAAAAAGCGCTGGAGAGTATTTTCTCAGCGCTTTTTTCTTGCCTTGTCGAACCTGCTTTTCACTGTCAGTGATAAGCAGGGTCCGGGTCCGGTTCAACGGGATTGCAACCGGCAGCGAGGGTCTTGCTGTAACCCACGTACGGTCTCCACGGCTCCAGATTCCACTCGGGTTTCTCCCGTGCCGCAGAGAGATGACACGTCAGTTGGTTGATCATGCCGCGGTTGTTCGCCCAGTATTTGCTCTGTCCGGCTTTTTTAACGATTTCGTAGAACATGTACGCCGTTTCGCTAGGGTCGATGTAGCGGCCGCAATCAGTGGGGATGAGGGATAGCATCCACTCGTTGAACGGGTAATCGGCGCTGTATCGGTAAACCCATGTGGCGCTCTGTATATATTCGGGACAGTTCTGTGTCACCGCGGGTTTGAGAGGCTTGCTCAAGGGTTTCCCGGAGGTTGGGGGTTCCGCCGCGATTGCGTTTACGGTCAGCAGCAGTCCGACGGTGGCTAACGTGCATGTTTTCATGAAAAGTCTCCTTTCGTTGCTCAGCGCTTGAACAACTGTTTGACCAACTTGTACGCGCTGACGATGAAGTTGTAGTTGGCGTCGCGGGTTTGCGGGTCGATCTGTTCGATTTCAGACCCTGCGGGCTCCGATCTGAGGTTGTCGACCCGCAGAATCTGTGAATAGTAAATTCTATCGTCATCAAAGCGTTTAAGGCTGTAGTTGAACAATACAGGTAACCCTTGGTTCCGAGCGGCCCATGCCGGGTCAATGGTGAAGTTAATGTAGTTGCCATCGAATTTGCGAGCGGCGCTCTCAACAGTGTCACCGGGTTTTCCAATAAAACGGACTTGGGCTGTGTAGTAGCCCACTTCGAATTGGACCCGGATATTATTATTGGTAGGGGAGTTGATGGTGGGGGCCTCGATGTAGCCTGAATACCCGGTGATGGTGAGGATTCTTGAGGTTGATGTATGTGTCACCCCGTCGCGTTTCACGGTGTACGTAATAGTTGCATTGAAGTGGATGGCGTCGATGATGTTGTACATGGAAATCTTGAACACAACTTGTGTGGATTCGTTGGTGACCGTAAACACGTCGCGCTGCGTGTGCACTCTTCCAGAGAAAGAGCCTTCAACCTCATCACCCACTTTCATTCCGTAGAGAGGGATTTCTACATAGCCATCGCCTTCATGAGCGTAATAATCGATGAGTTCACGGTCGGGATCACCTGGAGCGGGTGTGGCGTTTCTGAAATGCGCTCTGGTGAGATTCATTTCCTCTTCCACCACTTGCACGGTCCATGGGGCGGACTGCTTATCCTCGACATGCGCAGTAAAAACATGCTGCCCAAGGGGGAGGTCAGGGGTGGGGCCATATGTCCATGACCCGTCAGCGTTGACCGGTACGACGGCTACCTGAATATTATTTCTTCGGATCTGCACGGTTTCGGCGCGAATGTTGTGATCGCTCGACATGATTCAGATCCCTCTGGTGCACTGAGTGAGTGTTAATAAACTAGAGGTATAGCGCGTCGAGTGTGATTTTGCTTCATATCATTTGGCGATAAGGTTGAAGTGGCCTATTTCGAATCGAAGTCAGGCTGTCGATTGGCTGCCTTTGCGATGAATGTTCGGCTGGTTATTTCGAAATGTTATCGAGTGCTGTCATTTTTGACAGTGTCTATTGGTTGCGTTAAGTCGCAAGATAAATCCTCGTGAGGTTATCCGGCGATCCTCGCCGGAGGACTAACAAGGAGGTAGCACATGGATAATTTAAAAAGGCTGGTGTTGTTTTCGTTCACGGCGGTCATGGCGTCATGTGTGAGTGTCGATCACACCGCGCCTCCCGTTATACAGCAGGATGGGAGTGTTCAGGAAAATCTGGGTGAGCAAGTTGCTCGACATCTGACGACCCGCTACAACGATACCCGTGCCAACTGTGACACCCCTTCCCAACCCAGCTTTTTATGCAACGGTGTCATGATCAGAGGAACAGCGAGCAATCCCACTTATCACGTCTGGGAAAACAGCAAGGAGTCCAAGGAAAAAGGAGGTGTGTCATTTGCGTATTTAAGATCAGACACCGACTTTCGCAACTTGCCGCTGAACTACACGAACGGCTTTATTTTTAAATCTTATAAACATGCGGAAGGAAAATTTCGACCCGAGGTGCTGTGTTCGTTTCCTGTGGATGCGTGGACCGCATACAGACCGTCGGATGGAGGATGTGGTGAGTACCCCGGCTATGCAGGCAGTGGGCTCTGTCATTTGAACGGTGTCACCACAGCTGCGCAATGGTGGTCGCGCTACAACTCTCATCCTTCCAGCCGATACGCCTACCAATGCGGTTTTGATGTCCGGGATGCGCGCAATGAACTTGCAGGACCAGCGTTTGCGGCGAGTGTTGAGGCGCGGCGAAATTATCTGGGCGCTGAGGGCTATGGTCTGAACAACGAACTCATCATCAAGGCCTGGGCTGACAATCTGGGTGGGACTTTACCGCTAGAGGCCTTTTTCTACGTTTATGGAACAGGTGGCCTGACCGACGCTCGGCGCAATCAAACCGACTTGAAAAACATTAATGGCATTGTGATTCCCATCATTAGTGTCAGGTTCGCGCCCACGCAAACCGGAGTTGCCACCTTCTACTACATCGCTAGTGACCAGGCCGAGACCATGCCTCCAGCAGAGCCGTGAAAGTCGTGTTCGAGCATCAGGATCTGGCACAACACCCGCCCGACTCCAGATCCTTCAATATCGGGCAATCCGGTCGATCATTGCCCTGGCAGTGCTCGACCAGATCCTGCAACGTGTCCCGCAATCCCGCGAGCTCTTCGATCTTCTGGTTCAACTCGACGATATGTTTGTGCGCCAGTGCCTTTACGTCGGCACTGGCGCGCGCTCTGTCCTGCCACAAGGTCAGCAGCTTGCCGACTTCCTCCAGCGAAAACCCCAGATCGCGAGAGCGTTTGATGAAGGCCAGGGTATGTAGATCGTTGGTGCTGTACAGGCGGTAGCCGTTGTCGGTGCGGTTGGCAGCCTGGAGCAGGCCGATGGATTCGTAGTAGCGGATCATCTTGGCGCTCAGGCCACTGCTTTTTGCCGCTTGGCCGATGTTCATTGCGCGTCTCCTTGGTCTGGCGTTTGCTCAGCGGGCTTCCAGGTTTTCAGTAGCAGCGCGTTACTCACGACACTGACGCTGGACAAGGCCATCGCCGCGCCCGCCAGTACCGGATTGAGCAGGCCGAATGCGGCGAGCGGGATGCCGATCAGGTTGTAGACGAAGGCCCAGAACAGGTTCTGACGGATCTTCGCGTAGGTCCTGCGGCTGATGTCGAGTGCGGCCGGGATCAGACGTGGGTCGCCGCGCATCAGGGTAATGCCCGAGGCGTGCATGGCGACGTCGGTGCCGCCGCCCATGGCGATGCCGATATCGGCTGCAGCGAGGGCGGGTGCGTCGTTGATACCGTCGCCGACCATGGCGACCACACCGGTTTTTTTCAGCTCGACCACGGTGGCGGCTTTGTCGGCAGGCAGCACCTCGGCGTGGACGTCGACGATGCCTAGCGCATCGGCGACGACTTTGGCGCTGCCGCGGTTGTCGCCGGTCAGCAGGTGGCTGCTGATGTTGCGCCTGGTCAACTGTTGGATGGCCTGCGCAGCGCCGGGTTTGAGGGTATCGCCGAAGGCAAACAGCCCTAACACCTTAAGCTGCGGTTGCAGTTCGATCAGCCACGACAAGGTTCGGCCTTCGGCTTCCCACTGTTGCGCGGTGTCGGCAAGCGCCCCCATGTTCAGGTCGCTTTCTTCCAACAGGCGTTTATTGCCCAGCGCCATTTCGCGGCCATGCAAAGTGCCCGCAATGCCTCGCCCGGCCAGCGAGCGGCTGTTGCTGACATCCTCAGGTTCAAGCCCGCGCTCGCTGCACACGTCCAGCACGGCTTTGGCCAGAGGGTGCTCACTGCCGCGCTGCAATGCGCCCGCCAGTTGCAGCAGCGTGTTTTCGTCGTCATCGACTGCGGTCATGTGCGCGATGCGAGGCGTACCTGAAGTCAGTGTGCCGGTCTTGTCGAACACCACTGCAGTGACTTCATGAGCACGTTCCAGCGCTTCGGCGTCCTTGATCAGAATCCCGTAACGCGCCGCCACGCCAGTGCCGGCCATGATCGCGGTCGGCGTCGCCAGGCCCAGTGCGCAAGGGCAGGCGATCACCAGCACCGCCACCGCGTTGATCAACGCAGCTTCCAGCGATGCCCCTGCCAGCAGCCAACCCACCAGAGTGACCACGGCAATCAGCAACACAACCGGCACGAACACCTGACTGACTTTATCCACAAGTTTCTGGATCGGCGCCTTGGCCGATTGCGCGTCTTCGACCAGCCGAATGATGCGCGCCAGAACGGTCTCGGCGCCCAGTGCCTGAGTGCTGACCAGCAGACGGCCCTCGCCATTGATTGCGCCGCCGGTAACTTTGTCGCCGGGCTGTTTGGGAATGGGCAGGCTCTCGCCGCTGATAAGAGCTTCGTCGGCGTGGCTCTGGCCCTCGATCACTTCGCCGTCCACCGGGAAGCGTTCGCCGGGTTTGACCAACACCCGATCGCCGACCTTCAGCGCGCTGATCGCAACGTCACGCTCCTGCCCGTCGACCACCTGAATCGCCCGCTCCGGACGCAACGCCTCCAGCGCGCGAATGGCACTGGCGGTCTGACGCTTGGCGCTGCTCTCCAGGTATTTGCCGAGTAGCACCAGCGCAATGACCACCGCCGAGGCTTCGAAATAAAGATGCGGCATTGTGCCGGGCGCGGCGATCAGCCACTGATAAATGCTCAGGCCGTAACCGGCGCTGGTGCCCAGTGCGACGAGCAGGTCCATGTTGCCGGCCCCGGCGCGCACGGCTTTCCAGGCCGCGACGTAAAAGCGTGCACCGAGGAAGAATTGCACGGGGGTTGCCAGCAAAAACTGCAACCAGGCCGGCAACATCCAGTGCACGCCCAAGGGTTGCAGCAGCATCGGCAGCACAAGCGGCAGGGCGAGGACGATGGCGAGGATGAGGTGCCAGCGCTCGCTGTCGTCGCGCTTGCGCTGGTCGGCTTCCTGAACATAAGGGTCCTGCTCCAGGCTGGCGCCGTAGCCCGCTTTGTCGACAGCGGCGATCAATGTCGCGGGGTCGATCTGCTCGAGCACTTCGACGTGTGCGCGTTCGTTGGCGAGGTTGACGGTGGCGTTCTTCACGCCAGGGACTTTGCGCAAGGCGCGCTCGACACGACCCGCGCAACTGGCGCAGGTCATGCCGGTAATAGGCAGGTCGAACGTTTCAAGACTGGACATCGTGGGCACTCCTTGAAGGCGATTGCCAGCAAGGATCAACCTTGCCACGTTGGTAAGGTCAAGTCTCGATTTTCGTGATTATCGGTTTTTGTTCCGTGCAGCCGTCCGGCGTGCTGACTGATGTGGATTCACGGGCGACACCGCCGGCAAGCCGGACTGCTACAGAAGGATGGATTCAGGATTCAGGTTCGGATGTCGATGTGGTCGAGCGAGCGTTCGACCACGGCTTTGGCCATGTCGATCAGGTGCACGACGGAAAACGCCAGGTCGCGTTTGCTGCCATTCAGGCAGTCGGCGCTCTCGTACGCGGTGGCCTTGGCACAGCGCAACAGATCGGAGAGGTGGGCCAGGGATTCTTCAATGGTTGGGGCGGG
>NZ_MUIN01000002.1 GCF_002080045.1 Pseudomonas sp. Bc-h
ACGGATATCGGGCCAAGCCCTTTGTCTGTCGTTGTTGGCCGGTACGGATATCGGGCCAAGCCCTTTGTCTGTCGTTGTTGGCCGGTCGGTTGTGGAGGGTGATGCCGATCTTGAAACCGTCGCGCAGCAGCTACTCAAAGAACTAGGGAAGTCCCTCTCACATCTGCAATGGATCGAGCCACTTTTCCCGACGCAAATAGCGGGTGTTGATGCACGGCAGGTGGAGTTCAAATGGCGGCAGCAAGGTCAACCTGTACATCAGTTGCAGGTGATCTTTCTGCACCAGGACGAGCAGCAGCAACCCTTGCTGATGCAGATCACCGGGACCAGCAACGGGACTGGCGGAATGACCCCGGAAGAGCGCGCCGCGTTCTTTTCCATTATCGAAACCCTGGAGCTGCGCAGGCCTGATACACACGACTCCACCGATGGAGGGGCTGTGTCGGTATGAGTGCGGCGGCCGCTCGGGTCGACGATCCGATTGAACACTCCAGTGCACTGGGCGGGCTTCTGGCGGGGCTGGCGATTGGTGCAGGTGCCGTGCTGGTGGGTATCGTCGTTGTCGGGACCGGAGGATTAGGCGCAGTGGCGCTCGCGGCAATGGTCGGTGCAGGTGCAGCTACCGGGGCCGGTATTGGACAGTTGATCGGCAGCCTGTCATTCGCGTGTCATGACGCGGGAAAAATTTTGACGGGGTCGCCCAACGTACACGTCAATGGCAAGGAAGCGGCCCGTTGTGTATAAGAGACAGGTATTGGACAGTTGATCGGCAGCCTGTCATTCGCGTGTCATGACGCGGGAAAAATTTTGACGGGGTCGCCCAACGTACACGTCAATGGCAAGGAAGCGGCCCGKGCTCACGTCGATACCGCCCATTGCGACCAACACAGCTCAGCGCCGCAAATTCTGGCTCAGGGCAGCGACACCGTTCATATCAACGGCATGCCTGCGGCACGAGTAGGTGACCTAACTGTCTGTGACGGGAAAATCAGTGCTGGGTCTGCCAATGTTCATATTGGGGGCGGTACTGAAACCACGGATGACATCGATCCGGAAGTGCCAGCATTGCTGGAACGCGCCATTATGGGACTCGGCCTCGCCGGGGTCTGCCAATGTTCATATTGGGGGCGGTACTGAAACCACGGATGACATCGATCCGGAAGTGCCAGCATTGCTGGAACGCGCCATTATGGGACTCGGCCTCGCCAGCGCCTTCGTACTAGCCAGCCCCGTAATAGTCATCGCAGGCYTGGTGGGAGGTATAGCGGGTGGCTTGGGCGGTAATTGGGCCGGGGGAAAGTTATTCGGCGAGGGCTCCGATGGTCAGAAGCTGATGGCGTTTGGTGGGGCGCTGTTGGGTGGCGGGTTAGGTGGGACTCGGCCTCGCCAGCGCCTTCGTACTAGCCAGCCCCGTAATAGTCATCGCAGGCCTGGTGGGAGGTATAGCGGGTGGCTTGGGCGGTAATTGGGCCGGGGGAAAGTTATTCGGCGAGGGCTCCGATGGTCAGAAGCTGATGGCGTTTGGTGGGGCGCTGTTGGGTGGCGGGTTAGGCGCTAAGGGCGGGAAGTGGTTTGATGCGCGGTATGAGATCAAGACGCAGGGGCTGGGGTCGAATTTTGGGAATGTTAAAATCTCAAGGCGACCGAGTATGCCTCCGGCAAGCGCTAGAGGGGTGTCTCCAGAGACTTACCAGAAGTTGAGGGCTAGAACACCAAGTAAAGAAATACAGGCTATGGTAAATAAGGGCATCGTACTCCCTATGAAAGATCCCGCCCTGCCGGGGCTGGAAATTACAAAACCTCTGCATGCAGACCATGTCGTTCCGATGAAGCAAATTACCCAGATGGATGGGTTTAATCGATTGAGTGTCGAAAATCAAGTCGAAGTTCTTAACTACAAACCAAACTTCTCTCCGTTGAGTGAAACTGCTAACACATCAAGGGGTGCTAAGACCTATGAACAGTGGACTAGTTACAAAAAAGGCGGTGTTGATGTTGATCCGCAATTTAGAAGTAGTATGATGGAGCGTGCGAGCAAGCTTGAAGTTGAGCTTCAAGAGAAAATTTACAGCCTACTTCCCTGAGGGGCGCTGCGATGACACTAGATGAAGTGATAGAAGCTACAAGATTAAATTTACAAGGTAACGTTTACTTCTCCCCTGAGGATTTGCCGGCAGGAACCGTTATTCCAAGTGAGTGGAAAAATTTTGGAGTGAATTCGGAGAGCGCTCCCAAATTTCCGGCGACTTGGCAAATATTTGCTGATGAGCTCCCATGGGTACTTTCTTTGCTAGAACTAGGTTTAATTGGAACTGCTGTTTGGGATGGGAACTCGCTTGAATTAATATATATTTTTCACGATGCGAACGGTCTTTATTATTACATCGGTGGGCTTCCACTTGATGCATGTCTTCCGGAAGCTGGGAGTGCACCTCCCTTTAGCGGAAAAGTTTCAGAGTTCTATCAACGTGTCCATAACGGTTTTACCTTTTTTCCGGCTCAGTCCATGGGGCCGCAGAAAATAGAAAATCTTATGTGTGTTGCAGATCTGATCGATGAAGAAGATACAACCTTTGCTTCTAGGTGGATGACTTTGTTGTCTAACGGCGGGGGGGACTACTTAGCAGTTGATTTGAATAGTTTGGATGATAAAAATGGAGTTATATGGTGGCATGAAGAACCGTTACAGCCTGAGGTCGGAGTCGGTGTGTTTGAGGTAATGGACACGTGGATGTCAATTTTTTTGGAAGATACTCAGCCTCGAGACAATGTTATCTCTTAGGGGACTGGTTTCTCCGCGTGGGGCTATGCCGAGGTCTGCGGAGCACGATTGACATGAGTTGAGCTAGCTCGTTGTTATTCGGTGACTCTGATTGAAATTAGTTCTGGGAGCGCAAACGCTAAAACGTCTATTTGATTTTTAATCCAGACAGCTCTCTCTCAATTTTTCTAATAGCCTTGCAGTCATAAAGACGTGTCGCACATGTCGAATACGTCTGTTTGAATGGCTTGGCTCGGGTCGAGCGTTTTCAGGACGGCTCAGGCAAAAGCACCTTCTACACCTACGACGACCGCGCTCACCTGATCGCGGTCACCGATGCGCTGAATCACACGACAAAGCTCGAACGCAAACCCGATGGCGAAGTGCTGCGCATCGATCATCCGGATGGCACCGCCGAGTCCTTTACCTGCAATGCTCTCGGCCAGGTTCTGACGCTCACCCGAATAGGCCCGCAAGGTCCGTCACCGGAAAAGCACCTCAAGGCGCGGTTCAATCCCGCTCCTGAATCTCACCCTGGCTGTTGTCATCCCGAGGCGAGCGGCCGAAGAACGCCTTGTAGGCGCGGCTGAAAGACGCTTCGGACTCGTAGCCAATCGCGAAACCGACTTCGCCAATGCGGCTGTTTTGCCGGGCCAACATGGTTTTCGCCAAGGTCAGTCGCCATTCGTTCTGATAACGCAGGGGCGAGCGCCCCACCAGTGTGTTGAACCGATCACAGAAGCTGGACCGCGACATGCCTGCTACCGCGGCGAGCGCGCCGATGCGCCATTGGTGTCCGGGCTTTTCGTGGATGGCCCTGAGCGTTCGGGCGATGCGCTCATCGGACAAGCCGCCGAGCCAGCCTGAGGCCATGCCGTGTTGGACCCAGGTTCGCAGGATGCGGATCACGGTCAGGTCGATGAGGCGTGACACCATCAGGGCGCCGCCGGGCTGCGTGTCATTCGCCTCGATCAGCATGAAATGCAGGATCCCTTCAGCCCATGCTGCGGCTTCGGCTTGTTTGATATGGATCAGCCACGGCATGGCGAACAGCATGGCCTGGAAGCTGCTGGCATCGAACCAGAAGCGGCAGATGACCAGCGCCGCAGGCCCCTTGGCAACGGTGATGTTCAACGACGACGAATCATGGGGCAGTAACAGAATGTCGCCCTGTTCGATGGTCTGGGTCTGGCCGTCCGCACCTGTGATGTGCAGTTGACCCTTTTGCAGAACGCAGATGTGCGAGCTTTTTTCGTCCAGTTCCAGGCGTTGGCCCTGGGCTTGTGTGGTGGAGTAGACACGGTCTCCGGTCAGGCGAATCTGTGCCAATACTTGCGAGAGCAGATCCCCCGTGGCCAGCCCCTCTAGCTGCATCTCTGGAAGAATGGTCAAGTTTTCGAGTAGATCCGTCATGTCAGTGCAGCCACGTTTTCACTAGTCTGAAGCCCCTAATCATAGCGCTTTCAATCGGTGGGTCGGCAACTGGCTGGCGTTTGCGGCGTTATGCACATCATCCAATGAAAAAAAGGAATAGCCGAATGTTCGGGATCTCTGCCCTTGGCTGGGTACACACGCTCGGGAGTCTGCCAGCCATTCCCCTGGCCGCTTACATGTTTATCAAGCACGGGCGCATCGTGCCTCGGTCACAGGCCGGAGTCGCTTATTTCGTCTCAATGCTGATCGGCGGCTTGACGGTATTTCTGGTGGCCCATCAACCCATCAGCCCGGTGATCGGCGCGGCGACCATCGTGCTGTTGCTCGCGGGTTACGCGGTGGGTTTCATGGCCTGGCTTGGGCGGGCAGGTGTGTATCTGGAGACCATTTTTTTAAGCCTGACCGCGTTCTTGCTGATGGTGCCAACCGTCTCCGAGACATTGCGCCGAGTGCCGGATGGGCACCCGATTGTCACCGACCCGAACTCACCATTGCTCAAAGGTGCGCTGGGTTTGATCGCGCTGGCGCTCGTGGTGGGTGTGGCGGCGCAGGTGCTCGCGCTGCGCAGGGAAGGTGGGCGCTTGGCTCGACGAATGCAGGGTTAGGCTAGGGGGATTTGTCGGAAGACGATAGGGGGACGCGGGGTGGTCCCGTGGAGGACAGAGCGTCCCCCACGGCGACGGGGCTGCCAGTGCTAGTCAGAACTTGAATGCCTGACGGCCGATCAGCAGCCATTGGCCTTTCTGTTTCTGCCAGATCTGGAAGTTCTCGATTTCGGTCGGGACTTCCACCCCGCTGTTCACGGCTTGAGCGGAGAAGTGGTTGCGGACCAGAGCGACGTCGCCGTCCATGGTGATTTTCTGGTTCAGCATCTGCAGTGTCTTGAAGCCGCTGCGACCGGTTTCGATGTCCGCGATGAATTCATCCTTGTTCTGTATCTTGCCGCTGGAGTGGCCATACGTGACGTTGTCCGAAGTCAGGGCGGCGAGGGCCTTGGTGTCCTTGTGCAGCATCGCCTGAGTCATCTTGTCGACTGCCTTGGCAACATCTTGCTCGTCTGCAGAGGGTGCTGCAGCGACATAGCCCGAAAACAAACACACAAAGCCCAACAGCAGTTTGGATCTGGTCATCGATATTTCCTTTTTTGTTGTAATCGGGGCGAAACGCGCCCCGCCTGTATCCACGGGGCGACCGTGGGAATTCGGTGGTGTAGGGCTGATCAAAGATCGGTGATTTCCTTATGGCGCGGGACCAGTGTCTTCATTACGGTCCATGCCACCAGGTACGCCAGTGCGCAGATTGCGAACATGATCATGTAGCCGGTGTGGATATCGTTAATCGACTTGTAATAGTCAAAGACCCAGCCGCCGATCTTGGTCATGACCACGCCACCCAGGCCGCCGGCCATGCCGCCGATGCCGACCACGGAGGCCACGGTTTTCTGCGGGAACATGTCGGAAACGGTGGTGAAGATGTTGCAGGACCACGCCTGGTGCGCGGACGCTCCGATGCCGATCAACAGCACAGGCACCCAGAAGCTGATGTAGCCCAGCGGTTGCGCGAGCAGCACCACCAGCGGGAACAGCGCGATAACGAACATGGCTTTCATGCGGCCGTCGTAGGGTTTATCGCCACGGGCCATGAAATAGCTCGGGAACCAGCCACCGCCGATACTGCCGACCATGGTCATGCTGTACAGCGCGAACAGCGGCATTACGATGGCCGAGCCTTTCATGCCGTACTGCGCGGACAGGTACGTCGGCAGCCAGAACAGGAAAAACCACCACACGCCGTCGGTCATGAACTTGCCGAAGGCGAACGCCCAGGTCTGGCGGTAGGTCAGCAGCTTGAACCACGAGACCTTTTTCACTGGCGCGCCCGGCACCGGAGCGACCTTGACCTGTTCGGCCTCGTCACTGCGGATGTAGGCCAGTTCCTCGGCGGTCAAACGTTTTTGTTGATCCGGCTTTTCGTACAGCGCCATCCACACGCCCAGCCAGACAAAACCCAGCAGGCCGATCACGATGAAGGCGGATTCCCAGCCCCACATCGCAGCGATCAGCGGCACGCAGATCGGCGCTGCAATCGCGCCGACGTTGGCGCCTGAGTTGAAAATGCCGGTGGCAAACGAGCGTTCTTTTTTGGGGAAGTATTCTGCGGTGGCCTTGATCGCGATCGGAAAGTTACCGGCTTCGCCAATCGCCAGAACGGCCCGTGACAGCATGAAGCCGGCGATGGACACCGGAATGGCGGCGAAGCCGAGCGCGGTGGTGATCGCTCCGATGCCTTGCCCCAACGGCACTGCGAACGCATGCATGACTGCGCCGGTGGACCATACGCCGATGGCGACTATGTAAGCGGTCTTGGTACCGATCTTGTCGACCACGCGGCCGGCGAAAACCATCGCGATCGCATAAACGAACTGAAACACCGACGCGATGTTGGCGTAGTCGGTGTTGCTCCAGCCAAATTGTGCCGACAGATCAGGCGCCAGCAGGCTGAGCACCTGACGGTCCAGATAATTGACCGTGGTTGCGAAAAACAGCAGTGCGCAGATCGTCCAGCGGTATTTGCCGACGGACCGGGTGGCCGCCTGGGTGAAGCTTTGCGGATGGGTAGACTCGTTCAGATTCATGGCATCACTTTTATTCTTGGAGGGGTGATGCTCTCTCGACCCATTCGGGCGAGAGCGCACGCATACGTCACCGAGGCACAGAGCCTGGCATCAGACGTCTAACAAGTGCTCGGTTTGAACGTGCGCAGGGGTGTTTCCGGGCGGACTGAACGTCCCGTGGCGGCATGAAGCCAGCGAAGGGCGGAGGGATCGGGTATACAGGGGGATAAACAAGCGAGTCGAATTCATGATAGTGACCGACATTTTTATTTTTAGGGGTGACCGGACCTGGAATTGTCTGTCGTCGTACAACGGTGTAGTTATAGCGACCGCTCCAGCAGACTGTCAACCTGTAGAAGAGTCACCGCTCGGTTACATTGATTCAGCGATGGATTCCGACCTAAGACTGACTGATTTTCGCTCTGCGGTGGCGGGTCAATTGCGCTCTTTCATGGGAAGCCGCTTGGCCGAATACGCACGCTTTTCGTCCTCGGAGTTGTAGTACACGTTTTGCGTCGTGCTGAGGCTGTTATGGCGCAAATCGACCTGCAGGTCCTTCATGTCGCGGTGAGGTGCGTCGAAGGTTGCCGACGTGTGCCGCAGCCAGTGCAACGAGGCGGCGCGCAAACGAGCGACGTCTTCATCCGACCAGCCTTCGTCCTGCATACGCTCAAGCGCACGGTCGAAAACTTCCTGAAGCAACACGCGAATATGTCGGTCCGACAATCCAGCGCGGCCCCGGCGAGTGGCAATCAATGGTGTGGTTTCCCGGAAGCCGGGCAGGGGCGATAAACCCTGATGCAACCGCCAGCGTTTCAGATAGTTTTCAATGTAGTCATCCCGCACGCTGATCTTGCCGGCCTTGTTGCCTTTGCCGACGACGTGATACCACCAGTTCCCGGCGCCATCCTGACGCAGATCACCCATGCTCGGCGTCCAGTTCTCACGACCTACAAGGTCGGAAACGCGCAGGTACATCGCGAAAATCGTCGCCACGATAAACAGCGTTCGCTCGTACTTGTCATCTTGCGCAGCCAGTTGCTCTGCGGTCTCCAGCACAAAGTCCCACTGCAACGAGGTCAGAATCCGAGTGTCTTGATCGCCCGTCGTACGTTGCTTGTATTTGCTCTTCTGTTTAACGGCCCTGAACGGGTTGTGCTCGCAGAAGCCTTCATCAATCGCGTGCTGAAAGAAGCTCCCGCAGACTGCAAAGATCTGCGCAATCGAGCCTTGCGCCGGTTTGTAGTGTTCCTGAAGAAGAGGGCGGTTCTCTTCCTTCGCTCGCTTGCGTTCTTCCTTGGAGGCTGACTGACTGAACGGCTTCCAGTCCTCGTTCAGGACGTAGCTGTCGCTGGCGGTTTTCTTGCGTGCGCCCAGCCGCGTGAAGCGGGATTTGACCACTGGCCCGACCCAGCCAGGGTCCGGCGCAAGGCAGAACTCAAGGAACTCTTCGGCATGGGTGCGGCGCATGTCCAGCAGGGGAATCCTGGCTTTGGTCAACGTCCACAGCAGCAGCCGCTCGACGTGGGTTCGGTAGGAGTTGAAAGTGGATTCATTACCCGCGTAAGACTTCAAGAAGCTGCGCACCGCACGATAACTTTCGACAGCCTGGATATCAGCGGGAAACGCCATCAGATACTGAGTGATGGCGGGCAACTCCTGTTTGAGCGAACTGAAGTTGAGCTCGCCAAAGCGTGCATAGGTTTCAAACAGTGGATGCGGTGTCGAAGGCGCTGACATAGAGCTCGCTTGGCAGGACGATGGAGAAATCCCGCGCATGATCCTCTGCGGCGGATCGGGAGGCAATATCAGGGCCTCGACAGGCTCCCACAATGTTCCATTTACTTTTGCTGACGCGCCATGAACTTGCGCGTCAGACTGGCTATCTCCTCGGTTTTCTCATCAAGGGCAAAATGACCTGCGTCCAATATATGGACTTCAGCGGCGGGTACGTCGTCCTTGTATCGCATCGCCCCAGGCACGATGAAAGAGGGGTCGTATTTTCCCCACATCACCAGCATGGGAGGTCTGTTGGCTTTCAGCCAAGCCTGCCATGCGGGATACGAAGCGACGTTGCTCTGATAGTCCAGCAGTAAGGCAGACTGTATGGCCTGCTGGCCCGGACGGGACAACGCGGCGAACTCATCTTCCCAGGTATCCGGGTTGTAGCGGTCAGGGTTCGGGCTGTCCCCCAAATGACGACGCATCGTGCCTTCATATCCAAGAAACGCCTCAGGGACTTCTGGATGATCAGAAGGGGACTTCCAGTATTCGGCGATTTTTGCCCACTTGGCCCCCAGGCCTTCAGTGTAGGCATTGGCATTCTGGATGATCATTGCCTGCACTTTCTGTGGATCGTTCAAGGCCATCCTGAAACCAACCGGGCCACCGTAATCTTGCATGAACAAGGTGTATTCATTCACGCCCAATCCGGACAGCAAGCCACTCATCGAGCGCGCCAGGTTGTCGAAGGTGTAGTGATACGTCGTGCTCGATGGCGCATCGCTTCTGCCAAACCCTGGATAGTCAGGTGCGATTACGTGGTAGCGGTCCGCGAGCAAGGGGATCAAGGAATCCCACATGCGCGACGAAGATGGAAATCCATGAAGCAGGACCAGAGTCGGTGCCCCTTTCGGACCAGCCTCTCGGTAGAAAATCTTTACCCCGTCCACGCTTGCCCAGTGATAGTGGGTCGATTGGGTGGTGTAGGGGACGGCAGCCACAGGTTCAGCGGCCTGAGTAACGCCTGTCAGCGTAGCCATAGTCGTGAGTACTCCCAGCAGGCAAAAAGTCGATAGCTTCACTTGGCGCGGTTCTCGATTCAGTGCGACTCCCGGTGAGCCGCTTGTGAGGGTGAGTCTCGGCGTAATCTCGGTATAGCACCATTGGCCCGATGGTCGATATTCGATAGGATTGGGCCAACTTTCGAGGGGTAGGCTCATGGGCAACTTACTTAAGGTGGCTGTCATCGCGTTTGACCGGATCAGCCCGTTCCATCTCTCGGTCCCCTGTCTGGTGTTTGGTAATGACCGCCGGGTGGGGGAGAAGCCGTGGTTTGATCTCGTGGTTTGCGCCGGCGAAGCAGGAACACTGAAAACCACGGCAGGATTTGCAATCCACTGTGACTACGGCCTTGAGGGAGCGGCGAACGCTGACATCGTCATCATCCCCAACTGGCGAGACGTCGCTGAACCGGCCCCGGCACCGATCATTGACGCGCTGAAATCCGCCCATGAGCGGGGAGCACTCGTGGTGGGTCTCTGTCTGGGCGCCTTTGTACTCGCACAGGCAGGCCTATTGGCCGGAAAACGGGCGACGACCCACTGGCGCTGGGCAGAGCAACTGGCGCGGGATTTTCCGGCTATCGATGTCGACCCCAAGGTTCTGTATGTCGACGAGGATCAAATCCTTACGTCTGCTGGCGTTGCCGCCGGCATTGATTGCTGTCTGCATATTGTCAGGCGTACCTATGGGCGGGACGTCGCGAACGGGCTGGCACGCCAATTGATCGTGTCTCCTCACCGGGAGGGCGGTCAGGCTCAATTTATCGATCATCCGGTCCCTCAGTACGCGAGTGACGAACGTGTCACTCAACTGCTGGATTGGCTCCGGGCACGCCTGGACCAACCTCTGACCATCGATCAGGTCTCAGACCGGCTGGCAATGAGCAGGCGCAGCTTCACCAGGCATTTCAAGCAGCTTACCGGGTCGGCATTCGGCAGCTGGGTCACGAGCGAACGGGTCAAAGCAGTTCAGCAGCAGCTCGAAACCACCGATCACAGCATCGAGATCATTGCCTTGGCGTGTGGATTTGGATCGAGCATTTCATTGCGGCAGCACTTCACTGCCGCGGTGGGTGTGAGCCCTACGAAATACCGAACCGTTTACAGGCGATCGGGTGAAAGATAGAGCCGCGAGGTCGAATCTGATGCGCGCGGATTAGCACTTCAAGCACGATGCTTAGGCCCGTTTTGTTTGCTGGGCGGCCAGATTCAGGCAGTTGCTTGGTAACGGGCCTGACGTCTGAAACAGATTAGCGGTGATGCGACCGCCACCCGACTTCCCTAAACTGGCGGTCTTCGCTATAAGCACCCCGTGCAGGCAGGCTCTCCGCGCCGCCGCCCAGAACAGGTAATGAGAATGCAGCCCGCCTTGCTGAACCGCTTTTTTGCTGGACTGCTCGTCCTGATGTCGCTGTCCGTCAGTCTTCCGGCGCTCGCTCAGTCGACGCCGGCTCCCAGTGCCGACCCGAGCGCGTTGCAGGCCCCTGATGAAGGCCCGACGCTGGACCAACTCAACGATCAACTCGATCAGATTCGGCAAAAAGTGTCCGGGAGCGCCAAGGATGATCTGCTCTCGGATTTGCGCCAGGCCGCGCTGTTGGTGCAAAAGCAGGCCGATGCGCTCATCGATCGGCAAGCCGCCAGCATCGAGCACCTGAGCGATCAACTCAACATTCTCGGTCCGGTACAGCCTGACGAACCGCAGGCCATCAGCAGCCAGCGCAAAACCCTGACGACACAGAAGAACGCCCTGGTCGATGACGAGCGCAAGACCAATACGCTGAGCCAGTCGGCCCGTGATCTGGCCAGCCAGATCTTCAGCTTGCGTCGCAGTCTCTTTGATTCGCAGATCACGACGCGCTCGGCGAGCCCGCTCAGTTCAGTGTTCTGGTCGACGATGATCCGCCCGACCGACGATGATCTGGGGCGTTTGCACGGGCTGTTGAGCGATATAGAAAGCGCCGCCAACACCGCTCTTGCGCCGGGCAAGCGCCTTTTCTTTTTCTGCGTTGTGCTTGGTGCGGTATTGATCTGGGTGGCAGGGCGTCGCCTGCTGGAGCATTTGCTGATCTGGCTGATGATCCGCTGGCTGCCCGAGGGGCGCTTGCGACGCAGTGCGTTGGCACTGACCGTCGGGCTTACCACCGTGCTGACCATCGGCGCTGCCACCTCGTTGCTGCGCTGGGGCATCGATACCAATGCGGTACTGAGCGCCGACGTGTTCAACCTGCTGAACCAGATGCAGACGCTGATCATCTTTTGCTCTTTCATTCTCGCCCTCGGTCGCGCGCTGTTGATGCTCTCTCACTCCTCCTGGCGTTTACCACCGATCCCTGACCAGATCGCCGAGGCCATTGGTCACTTTCCAATACTGCTGGCGCTGGCGCTGATGATCATCGGTACCCAGGAGCGGATCAACAGCGTGATCGCCAGCACCCTGGCGTTGACGGTGGCCGTCAACGGCCTTACCGCGCTGGCCGTTTCGCTGGTGTTCTTCTTCGCCTTGTTGCGTTATCGCCGCACTCGCCGGCGTCATGGTCTTGATCGTCTGCCGGGCTTCGCTGGCCTGATTCCCTTCGTGGTGGCCGTCTGGGTGGGGTTCAGCCTGCTTGCGTTACTGAGCGGGTACCTCACGCTGGCGTACTTCCTGACGGTGAAGCTGCTCTGGATAAGCGTTGTATCGGCTACCGGCTATTTGTTGATCGCCTGTTTCGGGGATATCTGCGAGACCCTGCTCTCGCCCAAACAACCGGGTGGCGAAGCACTGGGCGCGGCGCTGGGTCTTTCGCCACACCATCAGGCACAGGCGAGCACCGTGCTGGCGGGCATCGGCCGAACATTGCTGTTGTTCACCGCTATCGTGCTGGCCTTCATGCCGTCGGGCTCCAGTCCGGGCGAACTGCTCGAGGGCTTCACGCAGCTGGATTTCGGCAGCAAACCGCTGGGCGGCCTGAGCATCGCCCCCAGCGATATTCTGCTGGCCGTCGCCGTTCTGATCGTTGGAATGCTGGCCATTCGCGTCCTCAAGGAATGGTTGGGCGAGCGGTTACTGCCGGAAACCAACATGGACGCCGGCATGCGCGCATCGCTGGTGACGCTGGTCGGGTATATCGGCGTCGTCCTGCTCGCCATCGTTGTGATGTCCACGTTGCATGTCAGCCTGACTAACCTGACCTGGGTGGTCAGCGCGCTGTCGGTGGGGATCGGTTTCGGTCTGCAAGCCATCGTTCAGAACTTCATTTCCGGGCTGATTCTGCTCACCGAACGCCCGGTAAAAGTCGGCGACTGGGTCAGTCTGGCCGGCGTGGAAGGGGACATCCGCCGAATCAACGTGCGTGCGACGGAAATCCAGATGTCGGACCGCTCCACGGTGATCGTGCCGAACTCGCAATTCATCACTCAGAACGTCCGCAACGTGACCATGGGCAATGCGCTCGGGGTGGTCGGCATCACCCTGACCTTGCCGCTGGATACCGACGTGCTGCAAATCCGAGACCTGTTGCTGCAGGCCTTCACCGAGCATGAGGCGATTCTCGAGACGCCGGCACCCTCGGTGTCGTTCAAGGATCTGACCACCACCGGGGTGATCATCAGCGTCAGCGGCTACGTCAACAGCCCACGTTCGGTGGGTGGCGCCCGCAGCGACCTGCTGTTCACCGTGCTCGGACGCCTGCGCGAGTTAGGCATTGCCCTGTCGTCACCGCAAAGCATGGTGCTGGTCACCGAAAGCGCGGAAAAGGTGGCGCCTGAGACGTAACGGAGCGTCGACCAGTCTTTGCTTCCATCAGCCCTTCACGCTAAAGTCCGCGCTCGGGCGTTTGCTGCGCCTGCGGTCCGCGCGAAGGGGTTACCCAGGCAGGCTTCCTCAATTTTTCATTCCAGCTCCTGGCTTGTCGGCGGACCGAGCCCTGTAAGGAGTTGGCATGCCCGCCATACATACATCCCGTCACCACGGTCTTCTGGATCTACCCTCGCTGCGCAAACGCGCCAAGCGTCTTTTGAAAGCGCTGAAAACCAACGAAGCTGGCGATACCCGTGCACAGTTGCACGCGATCGGATTGCCTGGCCCTGACTATCGACTTGCTGACACACAATGGTTGGTGGCCCGCGAGGCGGGCTTCGCCAGCTGGCCGAGGCTGATCGCGCACGCAGACGCGATTGAGTTCGCCGCGCGTCATCCGGGTTTTGCAGCGACGGGTGAAGCAACGGTCCAACACTGGCGCTGCGGTAACGACATCGAGCACAGCCTGCGGACTGCCGGTTTTTCGGGTTCGTTTCAGATGTTCGATGATCCGATGGTCATGGGCCCGGTCCCCGCGTTACCTGACGATGATTACTGGGCAGTGCGCGCAGCTTTCGCAACAGAGGCATTCGGTCTGCCTGCCCGGGATATCCAACAGCGCCAGGTGATACAGCGCAAAGCACTGGCGCAACTGAATGCCGAGAGCGAGTTGGTGCTGTGGTGCGAAGCGGACGCCTACGATCAATTGTTTCTGGTGCGGCTGTTGGCAAGTTTGCCTGTTCTACCGCGCAGGCTTGAATTGATTGAAATCAACCAGGTGCCCGGCGTGGAGCGATTCATCGGTATTGGGCAGCTAGCGCCTGATCTACTGGCCTGGCTCTGGCCGCAGCGGCGTCCGTTGGGTGAAGACGCGTTGGCACTGGCCCGCGTAGCATGGACTGCCTACACAGCCCCGAACCCCAGCGAGTGGGCACAGCTGGCATCACAAACGCACTCGGTATTGCCGCTCCTCGGGCCCGCTTTGGCAAGGCAACTGCAGGAGCTTCCCGGCGCTGACGATGGCTTGAGCCTGACTCAGCGTCTGACGCTGCGTGTGCTGGCCGACCACGGCGAACTACCGTGCGGTAAAGTCCTCGGCCATCTGATGATGAGCTATGAGCCGCTGCCTTACCTGGGCGATCTGATGTTCCATGCGCTGCTGCGACCACTGATCGATGCGCCACAACCATTGGTGCATGAACAGCCGGGAGGCGAATGGCAGAGGCGTGTTGTCCGGATCACTGACTTGGGTGAGCAAGTGCTCGGGGGGCGCTCGAACTGGCTCGATCACTCGCCGGCAGAGCGTTGGGTCGGCGGGGTACGCATCGTTGCCGATCAAGCACCTTGGGTGGTGAGCGCTGAAGGTCGCGTGCGGCGTCGCTGATCAAGCAGGGTAGGGATGATCACGCCCTCCCAGGATTTTTGCCAAGAGGGAGCCGGATGCACTCAAGCATTCGGCGCTGGAAAGGTAAACCGCTCCTCGTCCCTGGATCGCAGCGCAAGGTCTCCATCGAGGTAAAACTCGTCCAGCTGCGGAGGTGCAACGTGGGTGCCTGAGAGCATCGCGTGAACCTGCCCCCGGTGATGGATCTGATGCTGGAACAGGTGCAGCAGCAGACGATCTACGCGTTCCAGTACAAGTCCCTCGGCCCGGACAACTTTCGCCTGACGAGTTAATGAATGGTCATCCAGCCTCTCGCAATAAGCGATCAGCCTGGCATCTGCGGCTGATTGAAGCTGCGCCAGTTGATGAAGCGACAAGGTTTCAGCGCGCTCTATGCGTTGACCTTCCAGATCGAACTCCAGCGCGGCGAGATAGAACAGATCTACGTCCAGGATATGCAGCAGCGTTTTTTCGATCGAAGGAAAGAAGCTGGTGCGTGTAGCCACGTATTCCTCGGGGCTTAACGCGAAGCAGGCCGAGAGCAATCGCCGATTCGACCATTGGTTGTTTTGCGCCTGCGCCAGGAAGCTGTTCATTGGGGGTGGCCTGGTGGACTCTCTTGGTGTCAATGATAGTAAGAAAGAGCGTCGCTTGAGGGCCAGATCAATCGTTGTCTTCCTGAGCGCTTTTCCGAACTTTACGGCTTCACCCGACTATTTTGCTGAGACGGGCGCCGCGAGGGTTGCAACCAGCCCTGTAGGGGCGGCATTTTCCAGTCGAACTTCGCCACCCAGTCGCCGTGCGACCGTTTGCACGATGGTCAGGCCCAGTCCGACACCCTGATCATTCCCGCTGCTGTAAAAACGCTCAAACAGCCTCTCGCGATCTGACTCACTGATGCCTGGCCCCTGATCAGCAACGCTCAACTCGAAGCGGTCATCGTCAAACGTCAATGTGACGTTGATCTGCGCCTTTTCGGGCGAAAAATTCACGGCGTTGGTGACCAGGTTTTGTAATGCGATGTCGATAGCCGCAAAGTCGGTTCTGAGTTGATGCGCCTGTTCGTTGCATTCAAAAGACAGTTCAAGCCCCCGGCTCAGTACCCAGGGCGTCATCTGCACTAGACTTTCGCGCACGGCGGCGACCAGGTCCCCTCGCTGTGTCTTCAAAGCGCCCGCGCCGGGCTCCAGGCGCGCGATTGTCAGCAGTTGATTGACCAGGCGGGTCGTACGGTCTACCCCAATGACGAGGTAGTTCAGCGACTCACGCCGCTGTTCATCGTTTTGCGCCTCGAGCACATTCTGCGCATGGACTCGGAGCACAGCGAGCGGGGTCCGCATTTCGTGGGCTGCGTCAGCGATGAAGCGGCGCTCACGGCTCAACACATCCTGAATCTGGCCCAATAGTCGATTCAGCGCAGCTTGCATGGGTTCCAGTTCGCTGGGCAGTGGCGCAAGTTGCAGAGGTTCCAGAGAGCCGGCGTGACGCCCCCGAAGCGTGGCGGCCAGATCCGCCAGTGGCTTGAGCCCCCAACCGATCGCGAGCCAGATGGCTGCCATCAACAAGAGACTGCCGATGAGGTTGGGCAGTACGGTGTGACGCACGATGCGATTGACCAGATCCGAACGCACGTCGTCGCGCTCGCCAACCCAGATCAGCAGGTTGTGCGCCTCATCTTTGAGTACAAAAGTTCGCCACTGGTGTTTTCCCAGATCGCTGATGTCGCTGAATCCGGTATAGCCCGGTGCGTGGGTAAGACTTGGGGCGCTGGGTGTATGCACCAATAAATTGCCCTGAAGATCCCACACCTGAAACGCGATCTTGCTCTCGTAAGGGTGTCCATCGACTTTTGGGTCTGCCTGGCCCAACGCCTGGTTGAACGCTTGATACAACTGGGCGTGCTCCTGCCGCGCCAATGGCATGCGCATGACCCCTTGCAGTAATCGGGCATTGGTGGCGAGTTGCGCGTCGTAGACTTCAGCGATCTCGTGGTTGCTGTCATGGACGTTGACCAGCGTCAGGATCGTCAGGCCGATGAGGACGAGGCCAATGATCAGCGTTAGTGTGCGTCGACGAATCGAGGTCAATGGCGATCCTCCACCAGATAGCCTACGCCGCGCACCGTGCGAATCAGTTCACTGGAGAATTTCTTGCGCAGGTGATGAATATGCACTTCCAGCGTGTTGCTCTCGGCTTCTTCATTCCAGCCGTAGAGCAACTGGATCAGGCGTTCCCGGGTCATCACCCGGCCTGGCGGAGACAGCAACTCGTGCAGCAGTTGATACTCCTTGGGGGTCAGGGATACGGGAGAAGCGTTGTAGCTGACCTGCTGTGTCGCAGGGTCGAGTCGGATTCCGGCATGCTCGATCGCCACTTGCGCACGCCCGGCGCTGCGCCGCAGCAGCGCGCGCAGCCGAGCCTTGAGTTCGTTGAGGTCGAAGGGCTTGATCAGGTAGTCGTCAGCACCTGCGTCGAGCCCGGCAATGCGATCTTCGGTGGCATCGCGTGCGGTGAGAACCAGAACGGGCAGGGAGGAACCGGTTTCGCGCAGGCGCCGCAGTACTGAAAGCCCGTCCAGTTTGGGCAAACCCAGGTCGAGTATGGCCAGATCGAATTCTTCGCTGAGCAGCGCATGCAGCCCGCTGCCGCCATCCTTGACCCAATCGACGGTATAGCCCTCTCGACTCAATGCCTGATGAATGCCTTCGCCCAGCGCAACATCATCTTCGATCAACAGCAGACGCATGACGGCTCCGTCATTTCAGTTTCTTGTTCACTTCGACCAGCAGCAGCTGGATGTCTTTGCGCCGCCCACTGTCAGCCAGTTCTCTGCCGGGACGCGGTTTCGCTTGCAAGGCTTTGTCCAGCGCGGCCCAGGCTTGAGCATAGTGCCCCTGGCGGAAAAGATGATCGCCCCAGAAGTACAGCGGGTCGATGCCATCGGGATTGACTTTCAAAGCCTGTTCCAGCAGACCCTGAGCTTTCTCGGAGTCGCCAAAGCCAATGGGCCAGCCGGGCACTCGGTCATACAGCGCGGCAAGGCTTGCGTAGGCGGAGCCCTGCAGGGCGTTGGGATCAAGGGCCAGCGCCTTCTCCAGATCCGCTTTCGCCTGTTTGACTTTGCTCAGTGCTCCAAGCCCGCCTTGCGCACCGGCCCAGCTGCTGGTGACGATGCCCGACCAGACCCAAGCTTCGGCAACATCCGGGCGTTCCTGCTTGAATGCTGAGGACTGTGATGCCAGTTTCTCGAATGCGGCGACTCGCTGGTCTTCAGGCAGCTGGTACTGGATATGGGCCCATTCCTGCTGGATCGAGGTCAGGCGTTGTTGATCAGGCGCGTCCAATGCCCAGACGGGCGCGGCGAGGAGGAAGAGCAAAGCGACGAAGATTGCTTTCATGGTTTGGGTTTCTCTTCAAAGGGCATATTGCTCAGTCGACGAATGAGCGGCAAGTGCTTGCGCAGGGAACGATCCACGACAGCAGGCAGCAGTCCATTAAGGCGGACGAAAAATCGTTCCGGCCAGCCGAGGTAGAGTTCGCGCTGATCTCCAGCGATAGCGCTGACGACGGCAGCAGCGACTGCATCGGGGGCGTCTTCGTTGCTCTTGAGAGCGGAATTCAAGGCACGTGCCGCTGGCCCATTCATGGCGGTGCGGGTTGCACGGGGCGCGACGTACAACACGCCGACACGGGTATCCGCCAACTCACGGCGCAATGCCTCGGAGAACCCGCGCAGGGCAAATTTGCTGGCGCAGTAGGTCGTGTAGCCGGCGTAGCCGATTGATCCGAACGTGGAGCCGACGTTGACCACCATTGCTCGCCTGGCACTGCGCAACATCGGCAGCATCAGGCCCGTGAGCTGGATCGGAGCATGCAGATTGATGTTGAGCATTGCATCGATCTCACGACCTGGCAGTTGCTCCAGCATGGCGAAATGGTTGACTCCAGCAGCATTGATCAGCAGGTTGATGCCCTCCATGGCCTGCGCTGTCATCAGCACATGCTGACGGCCTTCGTGAGTGGTCAGGTCGGCTTTGACCCAATGCAGCAGGTGCGGGTACTGCATCTGCAAGGGTATCAGCGGCTCCTGATGCCTGGACACCGCCAGTACCTCTGCACCATGACTGCACAACGATTCGGCGATGGCCATACCGATTCCGCCGCTGGCGCCGGTCAGAATGACGCGGGCTTCAGACAGACGCATGAGCTGATTCCTTTTCAGACTCGGCCATAGCGCCAGGCAACTGCCGGAACATTTCGGTGTACAACGCATAGACGACCTTTGACGCCTTGATCACGGCGGCTTGATCTTCCGGGTCTTCGAGGCGATCCATCAGTTTTCGGTAGGTTTCCATGTGGCCAACGTCCAGGCTGCCGTGGGAACTCAGGTAGCTGAATGCCGTGGAGGGAAGGCCAAGGCGCTGCTGGATGCTACCTGCCGCGTGAGTCGCCAAGGCGATGCTGGTGCCTTCCAGGACATTGACCATGCCGAACAGGCCGACGGGATTTCCTCTGGCAATGAGGTCGTACAAATAGGCGACCATCAATTCGATGGGCAGGCCGGGCGAGCCGTCGCGCACCGCATCAGCGTCGGCGCCACAGGCCCGCAGATCGTTGAGGATCCACTGTTCATGCCCGTATTCGTCGTCAATGTATTCGCACACGGCGCCGCGCAACCATTCCAGCCGCGAGGGCAGGCGAGCACCGCAGGCCATCATCAACGGTACGGTGTGACGCACGTGGAAGTAAGCCTGATTGAGGAATGCCTGATAGCTCTCCAGCGTCACCTGGCCGAATAGCGCCTGGTGAATGACCGGCAGGTTGAACAGCGTTTCGCGTTCGGTACGGGTGGCTCCTTGTAGCGTTTCGAAAAAACTCATGAATGAAAATCCTTAGCTCTTGTGGGCTCGATAAAGAGATGACGGTAATGCGCCAGAATGGCGTCGCGCTTCGGGCGGCCATTGGCGGTGGCCATGCCGTTGCCCGGGCTGAAAGGTTGTTCCAGCCGTGTCCAGCCATGCACTCGGGCATAGTCAGGCAGCGATCGATTGGCCTGGGCGACGGCATCGGCAAGTTGCAGGTCGGTGGTTTCCGGGCGCTGCGGCCAGATCAACGCATGGTTGTGGGCCATCGCTTCGCCGTAGACGAACGCCTGGCCGATGCGGCCGTGCTGAGTCAGTTCAGCCTCGACCCACTCGGGATTGACGTTGCGCCCGAAGCTGGTCACGAACTGATGCTTCTTGCGTCCGTGGAGGTAGAGATACCCGTTGGCGTCGAACTCGCCCAAATCGCCGGTAGGCCACCATTCAGGCACAGGGCGGCTGTCGCCCAGATAACCCAGCATCCCGGAGCCTGCGATCATCACTTCGCCGTCTTCGGCCAGTCGTATCTGCACGTGCGACAGGGGCTTGCCGACACTGCCGGGGTGATGAGCGCCGGGACGGTTCAGCGCCACTACCGAAGCGCATTCCGAAAGCCCATAGCCTTCGTAAACCGGCAGACCTGCCAGATCGGCACGCAGCAGCAACTCATGGCTGACCTTGGCGCCTCCCACTGCAACGAATCGCAATTGGCTGCTATCGAGCGCTCCGATTTCACAGGCCGTGATCAGTAGCAACAAGAGCTGCGGCACGAGAATCATGCTGTGCGGGTTTCGAAGCTTCAAGGTCGAGAGCAGCCGTGGCAGATCCACGCCACTGGCGCCCTGAATGCCCAAGGTTCGCTGGCTGGGCAGGCTGATCATGGCGCCGGCATAGAGGGCTGCATAGCAGCCGATGTTCTCCAGCAGAATTGCCAGGGGCAACAACGAAAGGTGGTGCAGAGGTTGCTGCGACTCACTTGCATCGTGCAGCCCGCGGGCAACCCGTAGCACACTGTCGGCGCTCAGGCACACCCCCTTTGGCGTGCCGGTGGTGCCTGAAGTGAATGTCAGTTTCGCAGTACCTGCCGCAAGTAAGGGGAGCTCAGACACAGCTCGAATCCAGAAGCCATCACGGCACCGGAAGCCGGATTGCTCCAGTTCATCATCATGGTCGGGGCCTGCAATAACTACATCGGCCTGACTTTGCTCAAGGCAATGCAGACGCTGGGCGGTGCTGAAGAAAGGGGGCAGGGCAAGACAGGCGAGGCCTTCGAATAGAATTGCCAGATCCCAGATCAAAAAATCGGGCCCGTTGTCCAGAGCGATAGCGACGACTTTGGCATCCAGGTCGCTGAGTATCTGCTGTCGCAGACGAATCTCGGCATCCAGTTCTGCATAGTCGAGCTTGAGGCCGTCGCCCCATAACGCATAGGCGTGTGGCTGATCGATGGCGAGCTCAGCGATCCGCTGGCGAAAAGCGTTCAGTTCAGGCGACATTGCAGTTGAGCTCCAAGGTCAGTGGCAAGCCAAATCGCTCGAATACGCCGCTGTGACCCAAATGCATAAAGCCGGAGCGAATATCTCCAACATGCACGCTTGGTTGAGTGTCGTAGTAATTGCCCCAGGCATGGCGGTCATCACCCAACCGCATCGGGTCGGCAGCACACAAAGTAACGGGGCGCAGACCCAGGCGATTGAAGCTATTGACCAGGGCGGCATTGCCTGTGAACGCGACCCAATCCAGACCGCCCATCGCCAGCAGCCAGGTAATCGTGATGATGCTCAACCGGGCGCTACCCAGATTACTCGCGGCGAGGTTGCCAACCTCGACAATGCTTTTGCGATCGACAGGATGCGAAGCGTGAGCTTCGATGGCGCGCTCGATCGGATCGTCCAGGTAGTGCTCCAGAAACAAAGCAGATGAGGTTGCCCTCCGCACACCGGCGACTGCACACAGGCTGCCTGAGTTGTCGTTCAGGCCGAATAACTCAGGCATGAAGTGGCAAATCTCGGCGTTGTGGACTTTGCGGAAACGCTGCTGGATAAAGGCTTCGAACGCGTCGCGCAACGGCTCCCGAGCCAAGGCTCGTTGCAGTGAAAGAGTGGAAGCTTCAGGGGTTCCGAAGCTCAGTGGCAGACAAACATTCCAGTCCAGACCCTGCATGGGTGAGGCTCCTCCCCAGTGGTGAATGAGGTGGAGTATCAGCACCGATTCTTAACGAAGTCTGAAGGTGGGAGAAATGCGGCAGGCCACCTTCTTCAGACTTCCTTAAGGCAGCTGCGGCACAGTCCGATCGCCTCCGATGCCTTTTCATCCACCTCTTGAAAGCGAACCCCGACATGACGTCACTTTCACCTCGTTACGCAAAACTCTCGATGTATCTGCATTGGTTGATGCTTGCGCTGTTTGTCGGCGTGTATGCCTGTATCGAACTCAAGGGGCTGGCTCCCCGCGGCAGCGCATTGCGCTCAGCAGCGTTGGGCATGCACGGTCTGTTCGGGCTTTCAATCTTTGTGCTGGTCTGGGTTCGCTTGCTGGGGCGCCTGATCTACAAGGCACCGGCGATAAGCCCGAGGCCGCCCGCATGGCAAATTGGGCTCTCTCACACGATGCACGGGCTGCTCTACATCCTGATGATCGCCACACCAATCTTGGCGTGGCTGATGCTGGCCGCTGGAGGAAAACCCGTACCGTACTTCGAGTTTTTTATACCCGCGCCGGTTGCTCTTGATCCAGCTCTGGCCAAGCAGATCAAAGGCTGGCATGAATGGCTGGGCAGCTTGGGCTATTGGCTGATTGGACTGCATGCGGTGGCGGGTTTAATCCATCACTACTACGTGCGAGATAACACGCTTAGACGGATGCTGCCTCGATAAGCCGCAGGGCCCGCACGCCAGATCGCCTCGGCAGCTCTCGTTCCGAATGTAAGAAGGTAGAAATGTTGTTCGCCCCACCTCAAGTGCATTTTGAAACTGCATCGCTTGCGACAACGAGGGATGAGGTGGCGCTACCGACGAATTCACGTTAGCGCCTGCTGTACAGCATCGGGGGCGACTGGCCGAACTTACATCTCAAGGCCCGCCCGCCAGAGGATAGAGACGCCTGTTTCAAGCAAAAAACCTCAAATTAACCTCTTGAGAAAGCAGCAGACGTCAACGAAGTACCGAAATACCACTTAAATAGTGGCGATAGGTTCTTTGATGATGCCAAGCTCAGCGTCACGTTTCCTGAAAGGTCGATTTTTCAACAGAATCGACCCAAGGCGGTCTCTCACATCAATAGCAATCGGCCGCAATCTGATGCCGGCCTCTATGTCTGACCCGTCGGGTGACGGCGGCGCCTCAAGCGCCGCCGTCTGTTCTCAAGGTTAGCTTCCAGTCCCGTTCCCGCTGTCCAAAGGCTGGTCGATCAGGGCGTTACGATGTTGAACCAGAAATCGAAATCGTCCATGTAAGAAACCAGCTCTTCGAGCTTGCCTTGAGTCCCGTCTACCTTGATGTCCCCCGAGGCCAGTGCATCTTTCAAAGAAGTCTCTTTCAGCACGATTTTATTCAGCGTGTCCCGGGTAAGGGTGACCGTCGCATCAGCGTCTTTGGCGACAACGCCTTCGGTGTGATTCAGCACGCCGTTCTCCATTTCCACCGAATACTTCTGCTTGAGATCGGTGAAGTCAAAGTTCAGCGAGAGACGCTTGTCTTCGGCTTTTGGCCCGTTCAAACGCATGGCCAGGAAGTCGAAGAACAGGTCCAGATCCATGGCTCGAACCGTGTCGGGGCTGGCGGTGTCAGGCGTTGGCAACTTCATCACACCCTCGCGCAATTCCTTGGCACCTGTGAGGTAGAAGTTGCGCCATGGCCCACTTTCCGCCTGGTAACCCAGCTGCTCCAACGCGTCCGCTTGCAGATTCTTCGCTGCCTGATTGCTTGGGTTGGCGAATACCACGTGGTTGACGACTTCGGCGACCCAGCGGAACTCGCCTTTGTCGAAGTATTCCCTGGCTTTCTTGAGGACGGCATCTTCACCCCCCATCATCTCGACGTAGTGCTTGCCACCTTCTTCCGGCGGCAGTTCGTTGAGCTGTGCCGGGTTGCCGGTAAACCAGCCCAGGTACAGGACATAGGTGGCTTTGACGTTGTGGTTCACTGAGCCGTAGTAGCCACGGTTGGAGAATTTACTGGCGATCGCCTTGGGAAGTTTGAACTGCTCGGCGATCTCCACCATGGTATAGCCCTTGTTGATCAACCGCAGGGTTTCATCGTTGATATAACGGTACATGTCACGCTGGGAAGACAGCTGCTCACGCACCTCTTTGTTGCCCCAGACCGGCCAGTGGTGCATGGCGTACATCACCTGAACATCGTCGCCCCAGAGCTTGAGTGCCTCGTTGAGGTATTTTGACCATGGCAGCGGCTCGCGAATCTTGGCCCCGCGCAGCGAGTAGGTGTTGTGCAAGGTATGCGTCGAGTCTTCTGCAGTGTTGAGGGCTTTCTTTTCTTTAATGTAATAGAGCATTTCGGCGGGTGCTTCACTGCCTGGCGCGTAGAGGAACTGGTAGGTCAGCCCGTCGATGACGTGGGTCTCGCCGGTCTCTTTGATGATGTCGGTAGGCGGAATCAGCGTCACTGTGCCGGCCGATGTCGTCGTGCCCAAACCTGCTCCCAGCTGGCCGGTGGGGGTAGGGGGGAGCAGGTTCCCGTACATGTAGCTGGCGCGACGGCTCATGGCGGTGCCCGCCATGACGTTTTCCGCCACGGCATGCTCGACGAAGCCTAACGGCGCATAAATCTTCACCTTGCCAGCTTTCACATCTTTTTCATCCACAACTCCGCGCACACCACCGTAGTGGTCAACGTGGCTGTGGGTATAGATAACGGCCACGACTGGTTTCTTCGGCCGGTGCTGGTAATAAAGCTCAAGGGCCGCCTTGGCGGTTTCGGTGGAGATCAGCGGGTCGAAGACGGTAATGCCGTCCTTGCCCTCGACAATGGTCATGTTGGACAGATCGTAGTTGCGAACCTGATAGATGCCGTCGGTCACCTCGAACAGGCCCGAGATATTGATCAACTGGGACTGCCGCCAGAGGCTAGGGTTAGTGGTGTCCGGAGCGTTTTCGCCTTCTTTGATAAAGGAGTACTTGGCCGGGTCCCAGACCACATTCCCGGACGTCCCCTTGATGACTGCTGACGGTAGCGGCGCGATGAAGCCCTTGTGAGCAAGCTCGAAGGATGTCTTGTCGCTGAAAGGCAGCTCTTTCAAAAGCGCATTGTTAGCAGCCTTGGTAGCCTCCGATGCAGGTTTTGGTTTCTCTGCGTCGGCCGCAACGGCAGGGTTCGCCATCGTGATTGCTGCAACTAAGCAGAGAATAGTCCCGGCAATTTTAGAGGGTCGATGTTTGGACTGAGCAGGGAAACACTTGTTGGATTCTGTCTGGCAGATCATTTCTAGCTCCATCTAGTCGTTAGGCATAGTGGTAATGCGCCATGCAGGGAGTGATGGCGGGTGCAAGTAAAAATAGTCGGGCTATGGAAAACTTCTAGGAAATCTTTTCCGTCGCCTCTCGCAGCCTGACGGGAAACGACCGTGCTACTTATAGGCCCTGATGCATTTAGGTGTTGGATGAAACATTCAGTTGCATGATTGCGTACTGAATGACAACCGTTTGTCAGATTTGATCTTCAGGGATTACGCAATTCGAGCAAACAAAAACTAACGTAGCAATTATCAAAAGTTACACGCCAATAATTGTCACCTCTATCAAGTTTCGTAACAGGTCTAAGCGAAGCATTCGCTAGACCAACTGTTAATGCTCGCCGTTGGTCAGTCTGGCTGCTCAGCCATCCACTGGAAGTGGACCGAGGAACATCTTCTTCAGGCGCTCCTTTCCAATTGCGCGGGCGAGCTCCGAAAATACGCAGTACATGAATATCAGTGTCACGAGCAGAATCTGGACTGCCCAGAATTGAGGCCAATTCATTGCGTTCCATAGCATGTCATTCGCTTCAGAGAAGCTGGGCGCTTCTTTCCAGAATTCGTACAGCCGCTCCAGATAGTGAACGACGAGTGCGACCAAAGCGTACATCAGGGTTTTCCATAGCACGTTCCAGATCAGTGGCTTCTCGGGGAAGCGATTGATGAAGGGCAGCATGTCCGCGACCAGCACCGACTTTCCGAGGACCAGTGACGCGATCAGAACGGAGGCTGACACGGGAAGCGATACGCCGGTGCCCTTCATCATGAGTGCACGAATGACGGCCACGATGTGCAGGATGATGAAAAAGAAAACCGTAGGCGGTAGGGCCTTCATGGCTTCGTGTTTTATCTTCAGCAGTATGGCTTTCATGCAATCGCTCGCTTGATGGCCTGATCGGCTATCGTTTCAGCTGTTGATACGACTTGACCATGTCCGACGCCCACGCATCCAGAACGCCTCGAAAATCTCCAGGCTTGAGGGCTTGTGCGGAGTTATCGAGTTCATAACCAGCCCCTTTACGGACCACTTCCGCGACCACATCGCCGTTACCTGCGTCGAGGAAAGCGGCCTCTGTGGCCACGCTTGTATCCTGATCGCGGATGCCCGTGGCCACGCTCACGCCGGCGGCTACCAAGGCGACTGGAATCACTTCATAGGGGCGTAGCCCTTTATTCGAGGCGCTGACTGCTGTTATCGCAGCGCGAACTACCAGCACATTCGGGCCTGGGCCATCGGCCAGTGGAAGGACAGTGGCAAAAGCGGTCTTTAGTGCTTGATCATAGGACTGCGTAATGCCGCGCAAGGTATTGGCGGGAAGTTTCTCGGTCGGTTGCGGTTGAGGGTAGAACTGGCTGGGCTCTATGTAGACGCTGGTGAATCGGTTCGCGTCCACACCCGGTTGAATCCAGCGCAGAACAGGCGCCCCGGATGGCGATTCGGCTTTCTTCAGGACTTTATAGTCTTTAAGAAAGCCGGAGTACTCGTCGGGGCTTACTTCGTTGCTCGAGCAGCCCGAAAGGGCAAGTGCCAATGCACATACCGGTACTGCCCAACGTTTCATTTGCATGACATAACTCCTGTAACACGAGAAGGCGTCCAAACAATCGGTGTCTGTGAAGGGGAAAACGTAAGAGTAGGCAAAAGCGCTGAGTGTGCAATTTTGTGTGCAAAAAATGCTGAGGCTTGAGATAGCCGTGTTCCTTATCCGCTACTGAACTTCCCAAACGCGTTCACATTCCGGCTTTAAGTGGCCCGCCGGTCGTGGACGGATCCGTGACGGGACTATCTCTCTGCGCATTCCACCAGGGAATGATTGAGGTTTCTTATTTATCGCTTTTTCTATCCTTGCAGAATGTCGACCATGACCACTCCAACAAGCATAAGAAAGGGAGGGGCCATGACTGCAATTGCCACCACTGACACCGCCGTCCAGACGGCCAGGTCAAAGTATCGCTGGGTAGTCCTGTCGGTCATCGTTGTCGTCTACATGCTCGCCGCTGCCGACCGGGCCAACATCGGTATCGCTCTGCCCTATATTCAGAAAGAGTTCGGCGCGAGCAATGCGCAGGCAGGGCTGCTGGTAAGCGCGTTCTTCCTGTTTTACTCCCTGGGGCAGATTCCAGCGGGCTTCTTGCTGAGCCGGGTAGGGGTGCGCCTGGTCGCGCCGGTGTCCATCGCCCTGACCTCCGTGGTCACGTTGCTCATAGGCACCGCGCATAACTTCGGGCTTTTGAAGATCTATCGATCAGCGCTCGGTGTGGCTGAAGCAGCACTGCCGTTGTCGATGCTCAGCACGATCAACCGCTGGTTTCCAGCGCGGGAGAAGGGCCTGGCCACAGGGGCTTTCCTGTCTGCGGCAAAGATGGGCGCGGTCATCGCTCCGCCCATCGGCGCTGCGCTGATCCTGCTTGATGGCTGGCGCACGATGTTCTTCGCCTTCGCCATCCCCGGTCTGTTGATGGCGCTGATCTGGTGGTGGCTGGTGCCCAATGATCCTCGTTCGGGAGCGCGGGTCAACGAGGCCGAGGCCGCGTACATCGAGGATCAGACCAAGACCGACGGCGGCACTGTACGCGCGCACAAAAACTTCGGTGCGCTGGACAAGCTGCTGCGCTACAGACACACGACGCCTCTGGCCACCTCACGTTCGGTGTTCGCATCATGGAACATCTGGGGTTGTGGTCTGGGTTATCTGCTGATGACAGGTGTGGTCAACGTCCTGCTTGCCTGGCTGCCGAAGTATTTGGGGGAGGTGAAGCATTTCGAGTTGATGCAGATCGGCTTCGTCGCATCGCTGCCTTTCGCGGGCGGCGTGCTTGGCAATATCGTGGGTGGCTGGCTGTCCGACACCGTTCTCGACCGCCGCAGAAAACCGACGATGATGATCAGCGCTGTGGCGACCTGCCTGATGATGATCGCCCTCGTCTATGCGCCCAACGATCTGCTCTCTGTCAGCCTGCTGCTGTTTGGCACCGGCTTTTTGCTGAACATCGGCTACTCATCGTTTTCGGTGTATTCGATGGGCCTGACCACACGTGCGACTTATCCGGTCGCAGCGTCCCTGGTGAACAGCGCCGGTCAGGCAGGCGGGGCCATGGCGCCTCTGATCACCGGCATGCTTCTGGACAGCTATAGCTGGACGGCGGTGTTTCTCTTCCTGGGCGTCTGCTCGTTGGCAGCGCTGGTTTTCGTGCTGTCGATACACGAGCCTGCTGATCTTAGTGAACAGAAGACTGCCGGCTAAACAACCTTCCATTGGCTGCAGCGACAGCTGACGCCGGCGGATCAAGCAAGGCGCACGAGTATTGTCTCGTGCGCCTTTTCAGCTTTGCAGCTGCCGCGAGAAATCACACAGCTCCACGGCCCGGCAGGCGACTTCGGTTACGAATGCCGAGGGCCGGTCGTTCCGGTACATCGCCATGTACGGCACCGGGGGCAACGCCGGGTCAGTGTTGATGATTGTCAGCTTTCCTTGATCGACCAGCGGGCGAAAGCATTCCAGCGGCAGATAGGTCACGCCCAATCCGGCGGCGGTCAGCCCGAGCATGGCAGTGAGGCTGTCAGAGGAGAGCGTCTTGGGCAGTTCGATGCCCAGCGCGCCGAGCCATTTGTTCACGAACAGGCCAGACCCCGAGCGCTTGCCCTGCACCAGCACCGGGTACCTGGCCAGCTCCGCCAGCCCCACCACCCCTGAATGCGGGATCAACCCGGGTGCTGCCATCCAGGCGTTCTCCACGATGGCCAGCGGCACGGCAGTGACCTCTGGCGCCGTGAAGGTGTCGGGAATGATGATGAGGTCTACCAGGTCATCCATGAGCTTTTCGTGGAGATTACGGCTCATGTCGACTTCCGGTTCCACGGTCAGCCCCGGAAAATCCTGCACCAGCCGCGCGATCAGGCGCGGCAGCCAAGTCAGCGCCGTGAGTTCTGTGACGCCCAGTCTCAGCCGTCGAGTAACGACATGAGTGCCGTCTTTCAACGAGGTGATCCGCTCGGCAAGGGTGAGCATTTCTCGGGCGATGACCAGCAGTTCTTCACCGGTTGCAGTGAGTCGCGCGCCGCGCTGCGAGCGGTCGAACAGTTGCAGGCCGGTGGTCGATTCCAATTCCTGAACGCGTTTGGAAATCGCGGACTGGGTGGTGTGCAGGTGTTCGGCGGCGCGCTCGAATGTGCCCAGACGTTCGATCCAGTGCAGCGCAGTGAGCTGTCGAAGGGTGATCACATTCATTCCTTAAGAGCATGTAGTTGCATAGAATAATATCGCTTTTTCTATTTAACAGCGTCTTTATCCTCAGTGACATCAGCCACCCGAGGAACACCCATGAACGCAATCGCTTCAACGTCAGAAGTCAGCGCCCTGTTGGCGGCGTACACCCGCACCTCGACCTCCATCATCAGCGACTGCCTGGACCGTCTTCCCGGAGCGCCCCTCAAGCCGTTTCATCGCATCGAAGGCACGATGGCAGGCATCGCGCTGACAGTGAAAGTCCCCTGCGGAGATAACCGCGCGATTCATCAGGCGCTGGAAATTCTCAGCCCGGGTCAGGTGCTGGTGGTCGATGGCGGGGGCGACATCAGCCGTGCTTTGATGGGCGACATCATGGCGGCAATCGCCGAAAAGCGCGGTGCTGCCGGCGTCGTGGTGGACGGCGCCATTCGTGACCTGGCAACCATCGGCAAGGGGACATTTCCGGTGTTCGCTCGCGCTGGCTTCCATCGCGGCCCCTACAAAAACGGTCCGGGGGAAATCAACGTCCCGGTCAGCATTGGCGGCATGCTCGTCTCGCCGGGAGACATCGTCGTAGGCGATCATGACGGCATCGTTGCCTTCCCGGCATCGCAGGCAGAGAGCCTGCTGCAACGCTGCCTGGCCACCGAGCAAAAAGAAGCAGAGATGCTGGCGCAAATCGCTGCCGGCACTTACAAAGGCGCCTATGCGGCCCACTGAAGCGGAAACCAGAACAATGAAAATCGGAATTATCGGAGCAGGCGAAGTCGGCCTTACGTACGCGCGGCCGTGGTCGGCGGCGGGGCATGACATCGTCTTGTGCGACTTGAAACCGTCCCCCCGTGCCCAGGCGTTCGCCGCGGAGCTGGGGCTGAACGTGTCCACTTCCATTGCCGACGTCGTGCCCGTGTGCGATGTGGTGGTGTCCTGCGTGTTCGGCACGGTCTCCCTGACGGTTGCCGAACAGGCGCTCGGCAGCATGCAAAAGAACGCGTTGTTCGTCGACATGACCACCGCCGACCCGGCGCAGATCAGGACCGCTGCTGCCCACGCTGCAGAGTTGGGTGTTGCCTACGTGGACGTCGCGATTCTCGGCGCCATTGCCCTGACCCACGAGAAAACCAACCTGCTCGGCGCGGGCGTGGGACTGGATCGAGCCATCGACCTGTTCACATCCGCCGGGGCACCGCTCAAGCCCGTGGAAGACGGCGCCGCCGGTGACGCGGCGGCGTTGAAAATCCTGCGCAGCGTGTTCACCAAGGGGCTTGAAGCGCTGACCATCGAGTGCTTCATGGCCGCCGAAAAGCAGGGCGTGACCGACAAGCTGCACGACGCCTTGAGCGACATCGATCAAGCCAGCCTGCGCGACTTTCTCGCAGCGCTGATCCGCACCCATGTGGTTCATGCGCCACGCCGCCTGAAAGAGGTCGAGGAGGCCGAGCGTCAGTTGCGCGCCGCCGACATGCCGGTGTCGGTGCTGCCCGGTGTCAGGGACTTGTTTCAGCGCACCGCCGATCAGATCCGTTCAAACCCGCCCCAAGCGGCAGCGCCGAACGTGCAGGAGGCGTTCGAGTGGCTGTTCAAGGCAAATGGCATCAGGCCGGATCGCAGTGCGCCAGAGAACTGACCGTTTACAGGCAAGGAACCTCGTCCACATGAGCAATGACGGATCCGCTGCGGTCGACCAGTTGAACGCCGACTCGGCCGCCCGTGGTGCTCTGGATAAGTGAATAGTGCTGATCGGGCAGAAACTCATCATAAGTGAGCGTCGCGATGCACAGGCGACGAATGCCTCGATAGTCACGCCTGGTCAGTCCAACCTCGAGACTTTGCTTGCTCCCGGTGAATTGAAATGTCCTGAGGTCGCTGGCAGGCGTTTCATTAGCCCGCCGGGCAACCATTTCAGTTCCGGATGTCGAGTCAAGGTCAACAACGGTTTGCCCGGGTTGCGGGCGTGTGGGATCGACTGCACAACCGTGTACAACCAGCAGCAACGCGGCCGCTCCGACTGTTTTTGGAATACTCATGGGTGCTCCGGGTGTCAGCGGGGAAGGGCAAGGCGCGATCCCGCAAGTGTCGCCAGACCCCCGCAATAGTAGCGCCTGGCGTCATTCGATGAAGGCTTTATCGAGGCGCGCGATACACGCTGTACAGGGCGTTCGGGAATCTGTGCCTGTGTCGCGCCAGCTCATGTTCGACCCAGTTCAAAGATCGAAATCCGCATGTCTGACTCCCGACGCCCCAATGGCCGACCTGGAGCCCCTCAGCAACCGCCAATGTAAATAATCTGCAAAGGTCGGCCCCTTTCCTTGTCCGGCTCTGCGTTGCAGGGCTAAATGTCGCAACAGTTTGAAACAACCTATCGCTTGATCCGCCTTGAACCGTGCCGCAGCCGTCGCGGCGCCTCGTGCCAAAAGCGCGATGCTGGAGTGTGTCGGCTCGGCAACGGTCGCGCTGACGCTTGATAAATTTCGTCCACCTGCAGAAGTATCCGATGACCCAGATTTTGGCAGCCCGCTCACGCAAGCGCCTTGTATTTGCGCTCCTGATAGCCGCAGCCATTGGCGCTGTCGTTGTGTACATCAACCACCGCTCGCCCTCGGCCCCGACACAGGCCGAGGGCAGCGCCGTTCCCGCAGGTCCCGGTGGGCGTCATGCCGGGCCTGGCATGGTCGACACCAACGCCACTGTGAGCGTTGCCGTGGGCACGGCGAGTACCGCTGATGTGCCCGTGATCCAGCAAGCGTTGGGGACCGTCATTCCCAACTATTCGGTCACGGTCACCAGCCGCGTCGACGGCGAACTGATGGCCGTGTATTTCACCGAAGGCCAGTACGTGAAGAAAGGCCAGCTGCTGGCGCAGATCGACCCCCGAGCCTACCAAGCCACGCTGGATCAATATCAGGGCGACATGGCGCAGAACCAGGCGCTGCTCAAGAGCGCGCAACTGACCGCCGAACGCTACAAGCGGCTGTTCGCCAAGGACTCGCTGGCCAAGCAGGATCTGGATACCCAGATGGCGACCGTCGGCCAGTACGCCGGTGCGGTCAAAGCCGATCAGGGGCAGATCGACGCCGCGAAACTCAACCTGACCTACGCCAGAATCGTCTCGCCGATCGATGGCTTCGTCGGCCTGCGTCTGGTGGACCCGGGCAACGTGGTGTCGTCCAGCAGCACCACCGGCATCGTCACCGTGACCCAGACCAACCCGATTGCCGTGACCTTCAGCCTGCCGCAAGCGCAGTTGGCCTCGCTGCTGCCCAAGGTGCGCAAGGGCGAGTCGTTGAGTGTGCAGGCCCTCGACCAGTTGGGCACCACGCCGCTGGCCAGCGGCACGCTGAAATTCATCAGCAACGAGATCGACACCACCACCGGCAGCATCAAGTTGAAAGCGCTGTTCGACAACCCCGACGAGAAGCTCTACCCCAACCAGTTCGTTAACGTGAAGCTGACGACCGACATCCTGCACAACGCCGTGGTGGTGCCGTCGGCCGCTGTGCAACTGAGCAGCGATGGCGAGTTTCTGTACGTGGTCAAGGACGGCAAAACCAATCGCCGCAGCATCACCATCGGCCCGGTCATGGGCGATCAGACGGTGATCACCAACGGCGTGGAGCAGGGCGAACAAGTGGTCACCCGAGGCATCGATCACCTGCGCGAAGGCAGCAAGGTCGAGGTCGAGAAACCCGCCAGCGATGGGGCCAAGCCCCTCGACCAGGCCACGGCCAAACGTACCTTGCCCGCCACCGGCAATGTTACCCCATGAATCCGTCGCGACTGTTTATCCAGCGTCCTGTGGCCACGATGTTGCTGATGCTGGCGGTAATGCTGGCCGGCATTTTCGCGTACCGTTTGCTCTCAACCTCGGCGCTGCCGGAAGTCGACTACCCGACCATTCAGGTCAGTACCCTGTATCCGGGCGCCAGTTCCAGCGTACTGGCATCTGCCGTCACTGCGCCGCTGGAGCGGCAGTTGGGACAGATGTCCGGGTTGTCGCAGATGTACTCGACCAGTTCGGCCGGGGCTTCGGTGATCACCCTGAAGTTCTCCCTGGACCTGTCACTGGACGTCGCCGAGCAAGAGGTGCAGGCCGCCATCAACGCCGCCGACAGCCTCCTGCCCACTGACCTGCCGAACCCGCCCACCTATAAAAAGGTCAACCCGGCGGACACGGCGGTGCTGACATTGGCGGTCACCTCCGACAGTCTGCCGCTCACCCGCGTGCAGGATCTGGTCAACACGCGCGTAGCGCTCAAGCTCTCGCAAATTTCCGGCGTGGGCATGGTCAGCCTCGCGGGCGGTCAGCAGCCGGCGGTCAAGATCGAGGTCAATCCCACCAGTCTGGCGGCCCACGGCCTGACCCTTGAAGACGTTTACGACAAGGTCAACGCCGCCAACGTCAATGGCTCCAAGGGCGGGTTCGATGGCCCTGCGCATTCGATCACCATCGACGCCAACGACCAGCTGCGCGATGCCGTGGAGTACGGCGAGTTGGTGCTTGCGTACGAGAACGGCGCGGCCCTGCGCCTGAAGGATGTGGCCACTACCGCCGAAGCGCCTCAGGACCAGTACCTGTCGGCGACCGCCAACGGGCAACCGGCGATTGTCATTGCCGTGCAGCGCCAGCCCGGCGCCAACGTGATCGAGGTGGTCGACAGCATCAAGGCCAAGCTGCTGACGTTACAGTCGGCGTTGCCGGACTCGGTGAAACTCACGGTGATCAGCGACCGCACGCAAACCATCCGCGCCTCGATCAAGGACGTGCAGATCGAACTGCTGCTGTCCATCGGTCTGGTGGTGCTGGTGACCTTTGCCTTCCTCGGCAACTTCACCGCCACGCTGATTCCGAGCCTTGCGGTGCCGCTGTCGCTGATCGGTACTTTCGGGGTGATGTACCTGGCAGGCTTCAGCGTGAACAACTTGACGCTGATGGCGCTGACCATCGCCACCGGCTTCGTCATCGACGACGCCATCGTGGTGGTCGAGAACATTTCCCGGCATCTGGAGGAGGGCGAAGAGCCCATGGCCGCGGCCTTCAAGGGCTCGCAGGAAATCGGCTTCACGATCATCTCGCTGACGTTTTCGCTGATCGCCGTGCTGATTCCGCTGCTGTTCATGGGCGATGTGGTGGGGCGGCTGTTCCGCGAGTTCGCCATTACCCTGGCGGTGGCGATTCTGGTGTCGATGATTGTCTCCCTGACGCTCACCCCCATGCTCTGCGCCCACCTGCTGCGCCATGTCCCGGAAGAGGGTAAGGGTCGCTTTGCCGCGTGGGGCGACCGTCACTATCACAAAGTGCTCAACGCCTATGATCGCGGCCTGGTGTGGGTGCTGGATCACCAGCGTCTGACCCTGCTGGTGGCGGTGGCTACCGTGGCGCTGACCGGTTTTCTCTATCTCGTGGTGCCCAAAGGGTTCTTTCCGACTCAGGACACCGGCCTGATCCAGGGCTTTACCCGCGCGTCTCAAGACGTCTCGTTCAGCGAAATGGCCCGTCGTCAGCAGGCCATGGTGGAGGTGGTTCGCCAGGATCCGGCAGTGCAGTCGGTGTCGTCCACCATCGGTGTCGACGGCAACAACAATTCCCTGAACAACGGCTGTTTGCAGATCGAGCTCAAACCCTTCGAAGACCGCGACGACACGGCGACCCAGGTCATTACCCGCCTGGAGAAATCCGCCAGTGCCGTGGCCGGAATCCAACTCAATCTGGTGTCATCTCAAGACCTCACGGTCGACGATCAACTGACCCCCAGCCAGTACCAGTTCACCCTCGACGATTCGGAAAGCGCCAACCTCTCGGCGCTGGTGCCCCGGCTGATGGAGAAGCTGCAGCACCGCGTGGAAATGCGTGACGTCATCGACAACCTGCAGGATCAGGGGCTGGTCGCTTACGTGGAGCTGGATCGCGCCGCTGCCATGCGCTATGGCATCAGTGCCGCGGACGTCGACACGGCGCTGTACAACGCCTTCGGCCAGCGGCTGATTTCCACCATCTTCACTCAGTCCAACCAGTACCGTGTGGTGCTGCAAGTGCCGGGCAAATTCCAGCAGAACCTGGCATCGTTCGACAACATCTATCTGGCGGCGGCGACGGGTACCACAACCGCGTCGACCACCAGCAGCTCCAGCACCACCACATCGAGCACCAGCAGTTCGACTGGCTCAACGACGGCCACTGCGCCGGCGCAAATGGTGCGCCTGACCGACATCGCCAAGGTCGGCCAACGCACCGGTTCGCTGTCGCTGAGCCGGTTGGACCAGTTCCCGGCGGTGACCGTCTCGTTCAACCTGGCGGACGGCTATTCCCTGGAACAGGCGCAGCAGGCCATCGCGCAGGTCATGACCGAACTCGACGCGCCGAGCAGCATCACGTTGCGATACCAAGGCGCCGCCGAGGCCTTTCAGACCGCCACCGGCAATACGCTGTGGCTGATCCTCGCGGCGCTGGTGACCATGTACATCGTGCTGGGCATGCTCTACGAGAGCTTCATCCACCCGGTGACGATTCTCTCGACCCTGCCGTCGGCCGCCATCGGTGCGTTACTGGCGCTGCTGCTCACCGACACGGAATTCAGTCTGATCGCCCTGATCGGAGTGATTTTGCTGATCGGGATCGTCAAGAAGAACGCGATCATGATGATCGACTTCGCCCTGGAAGGCCGCCAGCATCAGCGCCTCAACGCCCGAGACGCGATTCATCGCGCGGCGCTGCTGCGTTTGCGACCGATTCTGATGACCACCTTGGCGGCACTCTTTGGCGCCTTGCCGCTGATGCTCGCGACCGGAGCGGGCGCGGAGCTGCGTCGGCCTTTAGGGCTGGTAATCGTCGGGGGCCTGCTGCTGAGCCAGATCCTCACGCTGTTCACCACCCCGGTGATTTACCTGTTGTTCGATAGCCTGTCGGAACGGGCCAAGGCGCGTTTCAGCCGGGGCAGGGCGAAGGCATGAACCTTTCGCGCTTTTTCATCCGCCGCCCGGTGGCGACCCTTCTGTTAAGCCTGAGCATTACCCTGGCCGGCATTCTGGGTTACACACTGCTGCCGGTGGCGCCGCTGCCTCAGGTCGACTTTCCGACCATCATGGTCAGCGCGTCGCTGCCGGGAGCCAGTCCTGAAACCATGGCCGCAACGGTGGCTACGCCGCTGGAACGCAGCCTGGGCCAGATCGCCGGTATCACCGAAATGACGTCCACCAGCAGCCAGGGTTCGACGACGCTGATCCTGCAGTTCGAACTGGATCGCGACATCAACGGCGCCGCCCGCGACGTGCAGGCGGCAATCAACGCCGCGCGCAGCCTGTTGCCCAGCTCCATGCCCTCGCTGCCCACCTATCGAAAGGCCAACCCGTCCGAGGCGCCGGTGCTGATGCTGGCCCTGACCTCATCGACCCGCAGCCCGGGCGAGCTGTATGACCTGGCTTACAGCAAGCTGCAGCAGAAGGTCGCTCAGGTCAACGGTGTGGGTGAAGTGTCGGTGCGCGGCGGCGCGTTGCCGGCGGTGCGCATCGACATCCAGCCCAATCTGCTCAACCACGCCGGGATCTCTCTGGAGACCGTGCGCACCGCGATCAACGATGCCACCCATGCCAAGCCCAAGGGCATTCTGCAGGGCGATGGGCAGAGCTGGGTGATCGATGCCAACGACCAGATCGACAAGGCTGCCGACTATCAGGCGCTGGTCATCACCTATCAGAACGGCAGCGCCGTACGCCTGCGGGACGTGGCCAATGTCTACGATTCGGTGGAAGACACCTTCGTCGGCGGCTATTACAACGGCCAGCCCTCGGTCACTCTGGGCGTCACCCGCCAGGCGGGTGCCAACATGCTGCAGACCATCGACAGCATCAAGGCGCTGATTCCGGAGCTGCAGCGCGAGATCCCGGGGGACGTGCAGCTGATCAGCGTGATCGACCGCGGCCCCACCGTGCGCTCGTCACTGCACGACACCGAAGAAACCCTGCTCATCGCGACCTTGCTGGTGATTGCCGTGGTCTTCGTCTTTCTGCGCAACGTGCGCGCGACGCTGATTCCGGCGGTGGTCTTGCCGGTGTCTCTGATCGGTACCTGCTCGATCATGTACCTGCTCGGCTACAGCCTCGACAACCTGTCGCTGATGGCGCTGATCATCTGCACCGGTTTCGTGGTGGACGACGCCATTGTCGTGCTGGAGAACATCGCCCGCTATCAGGAAATGGGCATGCGCCCCTTGCGCGCGGCGCTGATGGGCACCCGCGAAGTAGGCTTCACGGTGCTGTCCATGACCCTGTCCCTGGTGGCGGTGTTCATCCCGATTCTTCTGATGGGCAGCATCGTCGGCCGCCTGTTTCGTGAGTTCGCGGTGACCCTCAGCGTCGCCCTCGGCCTGTCGATGATTGTGTCCCTGAGCCTGACCCCGGTGCTTTGCGTGATGCTCTTGCGTCAGCCGGCCCATGACGCCCGCGAACCGCGTCTGTACGTCTGGATCGAAGCCGGGCTTGCGCGCATGCAGGGTGCTTATCTGGCTGCGCTGACCTGGATCATGCGCCACCGTTTGCTGACGCTGTTGAGCCTCTTGCTCACCGTTGTGCTCAACGTCTACCTCTACGCCACGGTGCCCAAGGGTTTCTTTCCGGCCCAGGACACTGGCGTGTTGATGGGCGCCGTGCGCGCCGACCAGAACATCTCGTTTCAGGCGCTCAAACCGCACCTGATGCAGATCGCCCACGACCTGGCCGCCGACCCCGACGTCGAGGCGGTGATGTCGTCCACCGGCAGCGGTCGGGCGGGCTCGCGCAACACCGGCGATTTCTTCATTCGCCTCAAGGACTACACCCAGCGCACCAGCAACGCGGCGGCCATTGCCAACCGCTTGACCAAGGCCAACAACAAGGTCGCGGGCATTCAGGTGTTTCTGACGCCCGCCGAAGATATTCGCGTGGGCGGGCGCAGTGCCAATGCCGCCTATCAGTTCAGTTTGCAGGCCGATGATCTCGACCTGCTGCGGGTGTGGGAACCGAAAGTCGAAGCAGCGCTGCGGGCGTTGCCGGAGCTGACCGGAATCGACTCCGACTCGCAGACCGGCGGCCAGGAACTCAAGCTGCACATCGATCGCAGTGCGGCGAGTCGTCTCGGTGTGAGCGTCAGCGACATCGACAACCTGCTGAACAACGCCTACAGCCAGCGTCAGGTCGCGACCCTGTACAAAACCCTCAATCAGTACCACGTGGTCATGGGGCTGGACCCGGTCTACACCAGCGACGCGACCATGCTCGACCGCATGTACGTGATCAACGGCGACAACCAGCAAGTGCCACTGAAAGCCTTCGCCACCTACAGCCCGGACAACGCGCCACTGGCCGTAGCCCATCAGGGACAATCGGCCACCAGCACCATCGCCTTCAACCTGCAGGACGGTGCCTCGCTGGAACAGGCCACGGCGGCGATCAACCGAGCCGTCGACAAGGTCGGCCTGCCCCGTGACGTTCAATACGGTTTCGCCGGCACTGCCCAGGCCTATGCCGCGCTGGCGGCGAGCATGCCGTGGCTGATCGCGGCGGCACTGCTGGCGGTGTACATCGTGCTGGGCGTGCTGTACGAGAGCTACATTCATCCGCTGACCATTCTCTCGACCTTGCCTTCGGCGGGAGTCGGCGCGCTGTTGCTGCTCAAGGCGGTGAACATGCAGCTTACGGTGATCGCGCTGATCGGCATTCTGCTGTTGATCGGCATCGTCAAGAAGAACGCCATCATGATGATCGACTTCGCCCTCATGGCCGAACGTGAGCGGAACCTGCCTCCAGAACGCGCCATTCTCGAAGCCTGCCGCATGCGCTTCCGGCCGATCATGATGACCACACTGGCTGCTTTTTTTGGCGCCTTGCCCCTGGCCCTTGGCAGTGGCGGCGATGCCGACCTGCGCAAGCCGCTGGGGATGGCCATTGCCGGTGGCCTGGTGTTGAGCCAGTTGCTCACGCTGTTCACCACCCCGGTGGTGTACCTCTATCTAGACCGCCTGAGCCGAGCCTCCCGGCATTTCTGGCACACGCGTATCCGCCGCACTCACGTGCCCGGTTGACTGACAGGGTTGAATGAATGAACGCTCCACTGCTGAACCGCTTGTGTATCGCCGTGCTGCTGGCCAGCAGCGCTCTGGGCGGCTGCACGGTCGGCCCCGACTACCGCAAACCGACCGCGCCGATCTCGACCTCCTTCAAGGAGGCCGAAGGCTGGAAAGCCGCCAGCCCTCAGGACGAATTGCCCAAAGGGCCGTGGTGGGAGTTGTATCAGGACTCGCTACTGAACACCCTGGTTGCCCAGGTGCAATTGAATAACCAGAACGTGGCGCTGTATGCCGCTCAATATCAGCAGGCGCTGGCGTTGGTGCGTGAGTCCCGTGCCAATCAGTTCCCGCTGCTGACCGGCACCGGGTCGAGCACCCGCAGCGAAACGTCCACCGGGTCGTCTGCCACGACAACCAGCGGGTCGTCCAGCAGTGGCGGGGTCAGAAAGGAGCATTCCGCGAGTCTGGACCTCAGCTGGGAAGCTGACATCTGGGGCAAGCTGCGACGCACCACCGAGCAGGACCGCGCCAGCGCGCAGGCCAGTGCTGCGGACCTGAGCAACGCGACCTTGAGCGCACAGTCGTCCCTGGCCCAGGATTACTTCCAGCTGCGCTTGCTCGACCGGCGCATCGCCCTGTACCGCGAGACCATCGACGGTTACCAGCGTTATCTGCAAATCATCCAGAACAAGTACGATGAACAGATCGTGTCCCGGGCCGATCTCGCCACCGGCAAGACCCAGCTGCAGAGCGCCCAGGCATCGATGCTCGACCTGCAATGGCAGCGAGCGCAATACGAACACGCCATTGCCTTGCTGATCGGCAAACCACCGGCCGATTTCGCCTTGGCCGCTGACCCAGGCTGGCAATACCACGTACCAGATGTACCACTGGGCGTGCCCAGCCGGTTGCTCGAACGTCGCCCTGATATCGCCGCCGCCGAACGCGAAATGGCCGCCGCCAACGCTGCCGTCGGGGTGGCCACTGCCGCTTATTATCCGGACCTGACCCTCAGCGCCAGCGGTGGTTACCAAAGCTCGACCGTCAGCAACCTGTTCTCGTTGCCTAACCGCTTTTGGTCCATCGGCCCGAGCCTGACCGGTACCCTCTTCGACTTCGGCGCCACCAAAGCCAGCGTCGACCAGGCCCGCCACGCCTACGACGCAACTGTTGCGACGTACCGCCAGACGGTGTTGACCGGGTTGGGGGAGGTGGAGGATTACCTCGTCGAACTGCGCACCCTGGAGCCTGAGCTGCAAGCACGACGCAATTCGGCGCAGTCGGCCGAAGAGTCCGCTTCCGTCAGTCGCGATCAGTATGAAGCAGGGGTCATCGACTACCTCGACGTCGCCACCACTCAGGCCACCAGCCTGAGCGAGCGACAGACCTTGCTGGCTCTGGTGGCTACGCAACTGGTGACGAGCGTCCAGTTACAAGCAGCGTTGGGCGGCTCCTGGAGTGACCAGTAGCCGCTCACTCAGGAGAAACCCCTGCGGCGGTGAGGGGCCGCAAGTAGGTGGCACGGGTGGATGTCATTCCCTCAGCAGGGCTGCGCCACCAGGTTATTGCTGACCTTGCGGCCCAGCACCAGCACCGTGGCAAAACCGCAGCCCACCAGCGCGGTGGCCAGACTCAACAACACCGCGCTGCCAAGCTGGTCGACGATCTGCCCGCCGAAGAACGAGCCCAGCGCAATGATCACCTGGAACAAGGCAACGAACAGCGGCATGCCGCGTTCGACATCCTTGGGCGCAACGACGAACATCCAGATGCTGGCGCAGGCGGGGAAGGCACCGAATGCGAAGCCCCAGAGCGCGATCAGCATTGCTGCGCCGGTCAGGCCGGTGGCGAAGTAGGGAAACAGGGCGGTGCTGACGCCGATCATCAGCGCCACCAGCAACAGGGTGTGCCGCACACTGCGGTTGGCAGCGAACCCGGCGAAAATATTACCGATCACCCCGGCCACGCCGTAGAGCAGCAACAGCGAGCCAATGGTCGGTCCGTCGAAGCCGGAGCTTTGTTTGAAGAACGGTGCGACGTAGGTATAGGCGGCAAAGTGCGCCAGGCCAATCAGCAATACCGCGATCAAACCCACGCGGGCTTGTGGATTGATGAACAGGGCCGGCAGGTCACTGACACGAATCGCCTTGTCCGGGTTGAGCCGCGGTAGCAGGAAGATCTGCGCCAATAGCACCGGGATGCCCACCAGCGCGGTGACGAGAAAGGTCATGCGCCAGCCCATCAAACCACTCAACCAGGTGCCCACGGGCACGCCCAGCACGGTGGCCAGGGTTACACCGACCATGATGATCGAGGTGGCTTGGGCCACGCCCACGCCCTTGGGGGCGAGTCGGCCGCTGAGGGCAATGGCCGTCGCCCAGAAACCGCCGATGCTGATGCCCAGCAGGACGCGGCCAAACAACAGCAGGCTGAAGTCGCTGGCATAGGCAACGACCGAGTTGGCGATGATCATGATCAGCGTCAGGCCGATCAGCAGGTAGCGACGGTCCAGAGCGCCAATGCCCACCGAGAGCAATGGGGCGGCGAGGGCGGCCATGATGCCGGGCAGCGTCACCATCAAACCGGCGTGGCCTGCACTAATGCCCAGATCGCTGGCGACGTCGTTGAGCACGCCCACCGGGAGAAACTCGCTGGTGACCAGGGCGAAGGCACCGACGGCGACGGAGAGAATCGCCAGCCACTGCTGTTTGACACTTTGTTGATTATGTTCGGGACGACCGTGAGGGGCCTGGCTGGCGCTGTGCATGGTTGTGAGTTCCATAGGGGATGACGCCTGAAGACAGGCGCAAAGGAGCGGGGGGAAATTGCAGGCGATTATAGGAGCGGGTTTTCGGCAGCCAACAGGCGACCGGTTCGATAGTAATCATCAGTACAATCGATAAGACGCCCTGAGTAGAGCGTCTGTCGGGGCATGATGATGCCGGGCCGTTGCAGAAATAAACCTGTGAAGTTGCCGATGATCTTCAGGACCGATGCTAGGTTTTCTGCACAACAGCGCTCATCACATCCATCAGTTGTGCGCGAGAAAATGGCTTGGCCAGACGCGGTATCGCCACAGGAAGTCCGGTGATCACCTGCGCATCGCCTGAAACCAGAATCACCGGCATATCCGGCCATCGCTCACGTACCGACGCGGCAAGCTGAGCGCCGGTCATATGGGGCATGGCATGGTCGGAGATCATCATGTCGAAGCGCTGCTCAGCAAGCCGGCTCAACGCTTCCAGCGCGGACCTTGCGGACTGCACCCGATGCCCCATGTCCTTGAGCGTTTCCACGGTACTGCTCAGAACCAGCTCGTCATCATCCACCGCGAGAATGTCCCACGCGGCATGATGAGCGAGACCCAGCGCCTGGCTCACGGCGCCGCTATCGTGCGATGGCACTGGCGCCTCGGTCACGGGAAACCACAACTCGGCGGTCGTCCCGGTGCCCAGGCGACTGAGCAAACGCAATGAGCCACCTGACTGCTGAACCAGCCCGTGCACCATCGACAGCCCAAGGCCTGTGCCTTGCCCGACACCCTTGGTGGTGAAGAAGGGTTCGGTAGCACGCTTGAGCGTGTCCTCGTCCATGCCTGCGCCGGAGTCTGTGACGCTCAGGCACCAATATTCTCCGGGCTGAAACGCTGTGTCGGTCAGGGGCACATTGCGCAGATTCACTTCTATTCTGATATGCCCCTGGCCGCTCATGGCGTCCCGCGCGTTGACCGCAAGATTCAGCAGCGCAGCTTCCAGCTGATTGGGGTCGGTCTGCACCCAGGCGGAGTCTGTGGCCGGGGCAATCTGCAATTCGATTGTCGGGCCCAGCGAGCGTTGCAGCAGTTCACTCATGCCGGTGATCAACTGGCCGAGTTCGACGGCTTCGGCTCGAAGCTCTTGCCGACGGGCGAACGTGAGCATTCGGGCAATCAACGTGGCACCACGCTCAGCGCCGGTTCGCGCGTTGTCGACCAACTGGAGGAGTTGCGCAGTGGGCGGCATTCGCTTGCGCAGCAGCTCAAGGCTGCCAATCACAGCCATCAGCAGATTGTTGAAGTCATGGGCGATGCCGCCTGTGAGGTTGCCCAGCGCCTCCATCTTCTGCGCCTGGTGCAATGCCTGTTCAGTGCGACGGATATTCGCTTCGCTCTGGCGCAATGCCTCGGTGCGTTCCAGCACCTGGGCTTCGAGGTCGAGACGAAAGCGCTCCTCACTGTCGCGGCGTCTGGACTCGGCGCGCACGCGCTCGATATGGGCCCATGATCGCTCAGCCACTTCTGTCAGCAGTGACAGCTCGCGGTGAGTCCAGCTATGGGGCACCCGGTCATGAATCGCCATCAGCGCCGTTAACTGGCCGTCCTTCACCAACGGCAGACAGATGGTGGCCGCCAGGCCAATGCTCAGAAACGCCCTGGCTTCCTCGGCCTCCAGCTGCACGGCGATGTCGTTCAGGATCAGCGGCAAACCCGAATGCAGATTGTGCATCGCAAGCTCGCCGAAACTGGCGAGCCGGTAATGGCCCACGATGCTTGCCGAACCTGGCGCATGCCAGTCCCCGCGGATGGTGAAGCTGTCCTGATCCGCCTCCATGTCGGCATAGGCGCAGACGGCGACCCCCAGGTGCTCGCCCAACATTCGCGTGGTCGTCGCCATGATGATGTCGGCGTTGGTGCTGCGCGTGGTTTCCCTCCCAAGTGCGTCAAGGAACTGAAGCCGGCGTTCGTTCGCGCGCAATGCGTCTTCCGCTTCCTTGCGAGAGGTGACGTCCGTCGCCGTACCAAACCATTCGATGATCTCGCCGCTCTCATCGAACAGCGGCACGGCGCGTGACGAGACCCAGCCCACTTGGCCGTCGGAACGTATCACCTGATGTTCCAGGCTGAACGTGGTCTTGCCGCGGATCGCCTCTTCGATGGCCAGCCTTACTTGCGGCTGGTTTTGAGGCGGAACGTAAGTATCCAGCCAACCGAGATCCGATGACGCAGCGTCGTCGACGAAGCCTTTGCCATCGAGTTGACGAAGATTGCGCCAGTCGGGGGAGAGCCGGTACACCACATCGGAGGTTGAATTGACCAGCGCGCGGAACCGCTGTTCGCTCTGTTGAAGATTACGGCGGGCCTGCACCCGCGAGGTGGTTTCCACGACGATCGCAATGACACCGGCAGGCGAGCCGGCTTCGTCATAGACGGGGGAGTAATCGAGGTCCATCCAGACCTGTTCCGCATGCCCATGGCGATACAGCGTCAGCTCCTGATCTTTGTATGCCAGGGTCTTGCCCGCCAGGCCAACGCGCATCACCTGATCGTTGAAGTCAGCCACCTCGGCCCAGCCTTTGCGGACTTCCGAACCCAGCAGACGGGGGTGGCGCTCCCCGGCAAAGACCGAGTAGGCATCGTTGTAGATCATGATGCCTTTCTCGCCCCACAACAGCACGATGGGTACGGGCGAGGCCAGGAGCATGGAAGTAATGGTTTTGAGGCTCTGCGGCCAGTGGGCAGGTGCGCCCAGGCCACTGGAGGTCCAGTCGTGATGACGAATCAGCTCACCCAGTTTGCTGGGCGGTAGAAATGACAGGCTGTCCGTAAAGGAGGGCTGGATCATAGAGACTCAAGTCCATGAGAGACGGGGGTTAATGGCTATGCGAGTCGTAGGCGAGGCGATAGTTCCGACAAGGTAGCAGTAGTGGCCAATCGATAGTTAGCGGCGTTGGGCAACTGGGCCAAGACGCGTCAGATATCCATTTGTGCCGACGCCCGCTCGAACTTGTCACGCAGGAATTCCAGCAATGCCCGCACCCGCGGCGGTTGGTAACGACTGCGCGGGTAGAGGGCGTGGACCGGGGCTTCGGCGGTTCGCCACTCAGGCATCAGCAGGGTCAGGCGCCCGGCGGCCAGGTCGGCGCTGACGTCCCAGATCGACTTCAGCACGATTCCGTGGCCATCCACTGCCCATTGCCGTGCGAGGCCGCCGTCGTTGGTCTCGCGCGCCGACTCCAGGGGGACCTTGAACAGCACGTCTTCCTCGCCACGGTGCAAGCGCCATTCGCTCGACCAGCCGGACTGGCCGACAACGATATGGTCGAAATCACCCAACTGCTGCGGATGTTCGGGCGTGCCTTTGCGCGCCAGATAGTCGGGTGCAGCGCACAGCACGCGACGGTTGGCCGCCAGTGGCCGGGCGATGAGCGAACTGTCCGGGGGCACGCCGAAACGGATCACCAAATCGACGTCGTCAGCCACCAGGTGCGAGAGCGAGTCCGACAACTGCAGCGCCGGGATCACGTGCGGATAGAGACGGGTGAACGCGTCGAGCCAGGGGTTGAGTACGTGGCGGCCAAAGTCCGAGGTTGCGGAAATACGGATCTTGCCGCGAATTTCCTTTTTCTCCGCTGACAGCGCCGCGCGTGCATCGTCCAGCGCTTGCAAGGCCAGACTGCAGTGTTCGAGATACAGACGGCCTTCATCGGTCAGCCGCAGTTGCCGGGTGGTGCGCTCGAACAGGCGGGTGGCCAGCGACGCTTCGAGCTTGAGCAGTCGCGCACTGGCCGCGGCCGGTGACAATCCCAGTTTACGGCCCGCCAGAGACAGCCCGCCCAGTTGGGCCGCTTCGACAAATAAACGGATGTCACCCAGGTTATCCATGATTGTTCCGATATTTTTGATAATGCATCAAAGAGTAGCCCAATTATCAACCCTGATCCGCGGTCGCACACTGGCGCCATCACCTTTCAACGGATCAGGAAACCCTCACCATGAATACAGCATCAACACTGTTCAGCCCTGTCGAATTCGCCGGCCTGAGTGCATCTCACCGTGTGGTCATGGCCCCCATGACCCGTGTCCGCAGCAGCCAGCCCGGCGATGTTCCCAACGCTCTCAATGCCCAGTATTACGCCCAGCGCGCCTCTGCAGCGTTGATCGTCACCGAGGCCGCGCAGATTTCCCCTCAAGGCAAGGGGTACTCGTTCACCCCGGGCATCCACAGCGAAGCGCAGGTGCAAGGCTGGCTGCAGGTGACCGACGCGGTGCACGCTGAGGGAGGCCGTATTTTCCTGCAGTTATGGCATGTCGGGCGCCTGTCCCACCCTGATTTCCACAACGGCGAGTTGCCGGTGGCACCGTCTGCCGAACCTTTCGAGGGGCAGATCTGGAAAGTGGACCCGGTCACAGGGCAGGGCGGCATGTACGATTCTCCGACACCGCGCGCGTTGACCCGCTCCGAAATCAGGCAGATCGTCGAGGACTTTCGCCAGGCTGCCCGTCGTGCGATGCGTGCCGGTTTCGATGGTGTGGAAATCCACGGTGCCAACGGTTATCTGATCGATCAGTTCCTGCGTACCACCTCCAACACTCGGACCGATGAGTACGGTGGTTCACGGGCCAACCGCTTGCGGTTTCTCCAGGAGGTGGTCGACGTCGTGAGTGAAGAGATCGGTGCCGAACGCACCGCGATTCGCCTGGCACCGTTCCTGACCGCTCGCGGCATGGCTTGCCCGGACATCCTGCCGACCATTCTTGAGGCTGCTCAATACCTGCAGGACAAGGGCATCGGTTATCTGCATCTGGTCGAGGCCGACTGGGATGACGCCCCGGTGTTCACCGAAGAATTCCGCCAGCAGATCCGTGCCCGCTTCAGTCGCCCGATCATCGTCGCGGGTAACTACGACCGCGAGCGTGCCGAGTGGGTCATCGGCCAGGGCTACGCCGACCTCGTGGCCTTCGGCCGGCCCTTTGTCGCCAACCCCGACCTGCCATTGCGCCTTGAGCAGGATTTGCCCTTGGCAGCCCTGGATCACGCAACGCTGTTCGGCGGCACCGCCAAGGGCTACAGCGATTACCCTTCGCTCACTACCGGAGAGGCAGCATGCGCACTTTGATTTCGGGCTTGTTGGCCGCAGCCACGCTGACAACCACGCTCTTGAGTTCGAACTCCATGGCCGCCGAACCGGCACTGATCACGCCCAAGGTGATCATTGCCGATCCGGGTTCCAACCCTGCGCAAGTACAGGCGCAAACCCTGGCCGCCCGGCGCTACGCAACCTTCTGGGCATCCGGCGACCCTGCGCTGGCCCATGAAGCGCTGGCCGGCGATTTCATGGACAGGGCATTGCCACCGGGACGCCCGCAAGGGATCGCCGGTCCGCTGGCGGCGTCCAAAGCCTTCCACGACGCAGTGCCCGACTTGCAGTGCGAGGTGCAGCAGCTGATCGTCAGCGGTGATCGAGTGGTTTCGCACCTGCGCTTCACCGGGCATTTCACCGGCACCTTCAACGGCGCGCAGGGGAAGGGGCAGGTGGTGAATTTCATCGCCACTGACATCTATCGCATCGCTAATGGGCAGATCGCCGAGAACTGGCACCTGGAAGACAACTTGACGTTCTTGCAACAGATCGGCGTGGTTGCGCAGTGATCACATGATGGGTTGAGATGCGTCGTCTGTTCGAGCACGGTACCGTGTAGCCGACAACTGGAAACAGCCTGGTCTGGCGGTTGAATCGCAGGCGAGCCACGCGACATGTCAACGGCGCCTTTGCCGGCCGGCAAGCGGGCGCTTGCCGGCGGGTTTCGCGCATTACTTGATCAGCGGCACGCCACTGAGCTTCTGCAGCTCGTCGAAGTCGATGTCAGAGCAAATCTCAACGACTTTTAGCCCATCCGATGTGACTTCCAGCACGGCCAGGTCGGTGTAAATGCGGCTGACGCAGCCGATGCCGGTCAACGGATAAGTGCACTCTGGCACTAGCTTGCTTTCGCCGGACTTGGTCAGGTGGTCCATCATCACGAACACCTGGCGCGCGCCGGTGGCCAGATCCATCGCGCCGCCGACGGCCGGGATCGAACCTTCAGCGCCAGTGTGCCAGTTGGCCAGGTCGCCTTTGACGGACACCTGAAAGGCGCCCAGTACGGCGATGTCCAGGTGGCCGCCGCGCATCATCGAGAACGAATCGGCGTGGTGGAAAAAGGCACCCCCGGTGAGCAGGGTGACGTGCTGCTTGCCGGCGTTGATCAGGTCGTCGTCTTCCTCGCCCGGCGCCGGGCTTGGGCCCATGCCCAGCAGGCCGTTCTCGCTGTGCAGGAACACCTCCTTGTCGCCCAGGTAGTTGGCGACCAGGGTCGGTGCGCCGATGCCAAGGTTCACGTACGCACCTTCCTGAATGTCTGCGGCCACGCGCTGGGCCATCTCGGTGCGGGAGAGCTTTTTGGTAATGGTCATGGCAGGCCTCAGACAGCGTTGGCGATCAAAGAAACGGCGGTGCCGCTGACGGCAACCACGCGCTGGACGAAGATGCCCGGCGTGATGATGTGTTCCGGATCCAGCTCGCCGAGTTCGACGATCTGGTCGACCTGGGCGATGGCGGTTTTGGCGGCCATGGCCATGATCGGGCCGAAGTTACGCGCGGCCTTGCGGTAGATCAGGTTGCCCCAGCGGTCACCCTTGTACGCCTTGATCAGCGCGAAGTCGGCATACAGCGGCATTTCCAGGACGTACTGGCGGCCGTTGATCTCGCGGGTTTCCTTGCCTTCGGCCAGCAGGGTGCCGTAACCGGTCGGTGAGAAGAACGCACCGATGCCGGAGCCCGCTGCACGGATACGCTCAGCCAGATTGCCTTGAGGTACGACTTCCAGCTCGATCTTGCCCGCCCGGTACAGTTCGTCGAAGACGTAGGAGTCGGACTGGCGCGGGAAAGAACAGACCACCTTGCGCACGCTGCCAGCCTTGAGCAGAGCCGCCAGGCCGATCTCGCCGTTGCCTGCGTTGTTGCTGATGATGGTCAGGTCGCGGGTACCGGTATCGATCAGCGCATCGATGAGCTCGGACGGCATGCCGGCAGTGCCGAAGCCTCCGACCATAATGGTTGAACCGTCGGTGATCCCTTCCACCGCACTGGCGATGGACTCGAACGTTTTATTGATCAAAGCGAGCTCCTGGTTGTTCCTGGAGTGTGGATTATCGATCTGGCCGTCGCGCGGTGAAACGATGGGGCCAGTTGCGCTTGGAGGTGTGTGCTGCCTTGCGCTAAAGCGTGCCTCAAGATGGGGTCACAAGTAGAGAGGATTTCGCGGGAACCGTGCGATTATCGAACGGTTGTGCGATTTTCGAGCAATGCAATTCTGCATCAAGCGCACGGTCAGCTCTTTGGTATTGAAGCCTCGTCGATCTGTGGCACGGCGTCACCTCTATTCAAGAGAGCGAGGCACTGCTGAAGCACCGGAGACACGTCGCCTGCGCGGTAACTCAGCACGATCGGGGAGGTTGCACTGCTGTCCAGCAGCGGCGTGTAGCCGATGTCGTCACGGTGCAGTCGTTGTACGGACGCAGGCACCAACGTGATTCCAATGCCGGCGGCGACCAGACCTATGGCGGTCTGCATTTCGTTGACCGTTTGTACAACTCTGATCCTCAAGCCCTGGGCTGAGAATATGCCCAATACATGGTCGGCATAACTGGGTCGTGGTGTCCCCGGGTAGAGGACGAAGGGCTCGGCTGCGAGCTGATCAAGTGTGGCAGGGCCACTGAGCAGTGGATGCCCGGCGGGAAGCGCCGCGACCAAAGGGTCCTGCCGCAGTATTTCCTGGGAGATGGCTGGATCGTCGAAATGAATTCGACCAAAACCGATATCAATGCGGCCACTTTTCAGCGCCTCCAGTTGCTGCAGAGTGATCAGCTCCGATAAGCCCAGCTCAATATCACCGAGACTGCGCAGCTGTCGGATCAACTCTGGCAGGGCTCCGTAGAGCGTGGAAGGTGCAAAGCCAATTCCGAGCCAGCGCTTCTGGCCAGCTGCGACGCGCCGTGTGTCATCGCCAATGCGTGCCAGTTGTTCAAGCAGCTGATTGGAGTGTTCCTGAAAGAAGCGACCCGCCTCGGTCAGGCGCAAAGGGCGTGAACGCTCCAGCAGTGCCACACCCAGCTCATCTTCGAGTTGCTGGATCTGCCGACTCAGTGGGGGTTGGGCAATATTCAGCTGTTCAGCGGCGCGGGTGAAGTTGAGTGTTTGAGCAAGCACTCGAAAGTAACGCAAATGACGGAGCTCCACGATACCTCCAGGGTATTAAGCGAGACCTATTCAATATTGGACGGTCATCTTCGCTGCCGTCAATCTGCGCAAAGAACAAACACAAACGCAGACGGAATCCTCATGACTGCTGTCACTCTCGAACGCTTCGACATCCAGATCGTCGACTTGCCCACCATTCGCCCTCACAAGCTCGCCATGCATACGATGCATGGCCAGACACTCGTCATCCTGCGAATACAGGCCAGCGATGGAATCATCGGTATCGGCGAAGCCACCACCATCGGTGGCCTGGCTTATGCCGGTGAAAGTCCGGAGAGCATCAAGGTGAACCTGGAAAAATGGTTCGCGCCGCTGCTGATCGGGCAAGACGCCACCAACCTGAATGCGGCCATGCACAGGGTCGATCGCGCTATTCGCGGCAACACGTTCGCGCGCTCGGCAGTAGAAACCGCGCTGCTCGACGCCCAAGGCAAACGTCTCCAGCTGCCTGTGGCTGAACTGCTGGGTGGGCGCGTCCGTGACGGTGTCGAGGTCGCCTGGACCTTGGCCAGTGGTGACACTGCCAGGGACATCGAGGAAGCAGAACGCATGCTCGATATCCGCCGCCACCGGCACTTCAAGTTGAAAATCGGAGCCGGTGAACCGGCGCGAGATATCGCACACGTTGCAGCGATCAAGCGTGCCTTGGGTGATCGAGCCAGTGTCCGCGTGGATATCAATCAGGCCTGGAGCGAAGCCGTTGCCGTAAAGGCCTGCCGCCTGTTGGCCGATGCAGGGGTTGAGCTTGTCGAGCAGCCTTTGTCGCGTTACGACCGGGCGGGCATGGTGCGCTTGAGTGCACACAGCCCTATCCCTCTGATGGCTGATGAAAGCATCGAGTCGGTTCAGGACAGCTTTGCGCTGGCGCAGATGGGGGCTGCCTCCATCTTCGCCCTGAAAATTGCCAAAAACGGTGGCCCGAAAGCCGTGTTACGCACTGCTGCCATCGCTGAGGCGGCCGGGATCGGTCTCTACGGCGGCACCATGCTCGAAGGCAGCGTCGGCACATTGGCGGCCGCGCATGCATTCGCCACGCTCGCTAAGCTTGAATGGCACACAGAGCTTTTCGGCCCGCTGCTGCTGACCGAGGACATTCTGGTCGAGCCGCCTGTTTATCGAGATTTCCAGCTGATAATTCCACGCACGCCTGGCCTCGGGATCGAGCTGGATGAAGAACGTCTGACGCGTTTCGCACGTCGCTGAACCGCCCACTACAGAGGACCTACGACATGCTTTTCCACGTACGCATGACCGTCAAACTCCCAGCCGATATGCCGACCGAAAAAGCCAACCAGCTCAAGGCCGACGAAAAAGAACTCGCCCAGCGTTTGCAGCGGGAAGGGACATGGCGCCATCTGTGGCGTCTCGCGGGGCTGTACGCCAATGTCAGCGTCTTTGATGTGGCAGACAATCAGGCGTTGCATGACACGCTGATGCAATTGCCTCTCTATCCCTATATGGAGATCGAGGTCACGCCGATGTGCCGTCATCCGTCCTCGATTCATGCAGACGACCGCTGAAGTTTTCCGTTTTTACAGCACTGGCATCGACAAGAAAAAATAATATTGATGAGGGTAAAGCCATGACCGTTCGTATCTCGCAGACTGCCGATGTGCAGCAATTCTTTGAAAAGGCTTCCGGTTTCGATCAAGCGGCCGGCAACCCGCGCATGAAAGCCGTTGTGCATCGCGTTCTGACTGACTCGATCAAAATCATCGAGGACTTGCAGATCACCCCTGAAGAGTTCTGGAAAGCCGTCAACTACTTCAATGAGCTGGGCAGCCGCCAGGAAGCCGGGCTGGTGGTGGCGGGTCTTGGGCTTGAGCATCATCTGGACATGCTGATGGATGCCGAAGATGCGCAGGCCGGTCATGTCGGCGGAACGCCTCGCACCATCGAGGGTCCCCTTTACGTCGCTGGCGCTCCGGTTTCAGAACACTATGCGCGCCTCGACGACGGTCAGGATCCAGGCACTGTGCTGTTCATGACAGGGCAAGTGCGTGACACCGCTGGCGAACCGCTTGCCAACGCAGTCGTTGACGTCTGGCACGCCAACACCGGCGGTACCTATTCCTACTTCGATCCGTCGCAATCGGAGTTCAACTTGCGTCGCCGGATCCTCACTGACGCCGAAGGGCGTTACCGGTTCCAGAGCATCGTACCTTCGGGCTACGGATGCCCTCCGGATGGCCCGACTCAGCAGTTGCTCGATGAACTGGGGCGTCACGGCCAGCGTCCGGCTCACATCCACTTCTTCATTTCGGCCTCTGGCCATCGCCATCTGACCACCCAGATCAATCTGGCCGGTGACCAATACCTGCACGACGATTTTGCGTACGCAACGCGCGACGAGCTGATCGCCGAAATCCGCTTCACTGAGGATGCCAACGGACGCCGGGCCGATATCGAATTCGATTTCGTGCTCCAGCCAACCGCTGCGGATAAAGATGAAGTCCGTCCCGAGCGAGTGAGAGCGCTCGAGGTGTGAGCTGAGGGTTGTGATGTCGCGGCCCCCCGCAGCAATCGCTGACGGGGGCTTTCTGGCTTCTTCCAGCTCCAGATAGGAAAACAAGAGAGGCAGAACATGACCGTGTTATTGAGTGAGCGCAGTCAGGTGTTCGACCGAGCCGATGCCTATGCGGTATCGGACTACGTCAACCAGCATGTCGGCAGTCATTGTATTCGCCTGCCGCCCAAGGGCCGTCCGCAGGCCAGCATCAGTCACCGGACATTTTCCAGCCTTGATCTGTGTCGTATCAGTTACGGTGCGCCGGTGCAGGTCACGTCTGCTGCGCTGGAGACGATCTACCACCTGCAGATTCTGCTTCAGGGGCACTGCCGATCCGCCGCCCGGGACGATGAGCAAATTTTCCGGGCTGGCGAGGTTCTGCTCATCAATCCTGATGACCCCGTCGACCTCACCTATTCGGCCGACTGCGAAAAATTCATCGTCAAGCTCCCCGTCAGGTTGCTGGAGAACGCGTGCCTGGAGCAGCACTGGACGCTTCCGCAGCAAGGGATTCGGTTTGTGGCGCAGAGACACGAGCTCAGTTCGATGAGCGGGTTCGTGCAGCTGTTGAGTCTGATCTGCCATGAGGCTGAAAACATGGCGGATTCGGAAGTCGGCGCGTTGTACGAGCGAATCGTTGCCAAAAAACTCTTGGCGATGCTGGCCAGCAATGTGTTGAGAGTGATCCCCAAGCGAGAAGAAGCGGGTGGTTTCGAGGCGGTGCGGCAATTCATCGAAGAGCACCTGAGGGCAGACATCAGTGTCGAGCAGTTGATGACGGTCGCCCGCGTCAGTGAGCGTTCGCTCTACTTGCTGTTTGAGCGCCATGTCGGGCTGTCTCCCCGTGACTACATGCGTCAGCGAAAGCTGGAGCGCGTACACGCACAGCTGCAGTTAACGACTGCTCGCAGCGTTACCGAAGTTGCGCTGGACCATGGCTTTGTCCATCTGGGGCGGTTCTCGGAGGCTTATCGCAAGCGGTTCGGGGAGCTGCCGTCCCAGACCTGGCGCCGTCAGCGCAACGGATGTGCGCCAGGCGGATAGCGATTTGCAGCAACTGGATATTGGTCGGCGGGGCAAGCGAATAGGGTGAGGGGGCCTGATACAAGAACAACCGAGGGCCTACCCCCATGATCAGCACATTAGACCGCCTTGCCCGTCAACTCAGCGAATCCGTTCAGGATGATCCCGCCACCGGCGTGTTCCGTTGCCGACGCGACATTTTTACCGACGCCGAACTCTTCGCTCTGGAGATGAAGCATATTTTCGAAGGTGGATGGGTCTACCTGGCGCATGAAAGCCAGGTGCCTGAAATCAACGACTACTTCACCACATACATCGGCCGTCAGCCCGTCGTGATTACCCGTGACAAACAGGGTGATCTGCACGGCCTGGTCAACGCCTGTGCGCACCGTGGCGCCATGCTGTGCCGCCGCAAGCAGGGCAACAAAGGCTCCTTCACCTGCCCGTTTCACGGCTGGACATTCAGCAACGCCGGCAAGCTCTTGAAAGTCAAAGACGCGAAGACCGGTGCTTACCCCGACAGTTTCGATTGCGACGGTTCACACGATCTCAAGCGTCTGAGTCGTTTCGAGAACTATCGTGGCTTTCTCTTCGGCAGCCTGAGCGACACGGTTCCAGAACTCAGTGATTACCTGGGCGAAACCCGCGTCATCATCGACCAGATGGTCGACCAGGCACCTGAAGGTCTCGAAGTGCTGCGTGGCAGTTCTTCCTACATCTACGACGGTAACTGGAAGCTGCAGATCGAGAATGGCGCCGATGGTTATCACGTCAGCTCCGTGCACTGGAATTACTCGGCAACCATGGGCCGGCGCAATTACGAGACCGAAGGCACACGTACCGTCGATGCCAACGGCTGGTCGAAAAGCCTGGGCGGTGTTTACGCATTCGAGCATGGCCACATCCTGCTCTGGACGCGTCTGCTCAACCCTGAGGTACGCCCGGTGCACGCGCATCGTGCTGCACTCGCTGAGCGCCTGGGCCAAGAGCGCGCAGACTTTATCGTCGATCAGACCCGCAATCTCTGCCTGTACCCCAACGTCTACCTGATGGACCAGTTCTCGACTCAGATCCGGGTCGTGCGGCCCATCTCGGTCAACCAGACCGAAGTGACCATCTACTGCATGGCGCCGAAGGGCGAAAGCGCCCAGGAACGCACGACCCGAATTCGCCAATACGAGGATTTCTTCAACGTCAGTGGCATGGGCACCCCGGATGACCTCGAAGAATTCCGCGCCTGCCAGACCGGTTATCAAGGTGCGACGAACCTGTGGAATGACCTCAGTCGTGGCGCAAAGCAGTGGATTGAAGGCGCTGACGAGAACGCACGCGCCATGGGCATGAACCCTCAGCTCAGCGGCGTGAAGACCGAGGACGAAGGGTTGTTCGTACGCCAGCATGCTCATTGGGCGGCGAGCTTGAAGAAGGCAATCGAGGTCGAGCAACAGAGCCTGATTGCAACCGACAAGGAGGCACGTTCATGAGCTTCTCCCGTGACGACTTGCTTGCCTTTCTCTACCGCGAAGCACGGTTGCTGGATGATCGCCAGTGGGATGAGTGGCTGGAGTGCTACTCACAACAAGTCGAGTTCTGGATGCCGGCCTGGGACGACTACGACACGCTGACGGAAGATCCGCAGAGTGAAATTTCGCTGATCTATTACCCCAACCGCGACGGCCTCGAAGACCGCGTATTCCGCATCAAGACCGAACGCTCCAGTGCCAGTACGCCTGAGCCGCGCACTGCGCATTTCATCGCCAACCTGGAAGTATTGAGCGAGGACGCGGGACATCTGGAGCTGCGTTTCAACTGGCAAACCCTCAGCCATCGATACAAGACCACGGACACCTACTTCGGCACCTCTTTCTACCGGCTTGACCTGAGCGGGGAACAACCGCTGATCACCCGCAAGAAGGTGGTGCTCAAGAACGATTACATCCATCAGGTCATCGACATCTATCACATCTGAGGGCAGACCCATGACGTACTCCATAGCGCTCAATTTTGAAGACGGCGTGACGCGTTTCATCGATTGCAAACAGGGCGAGAAGGTACTGGATGCCGCCTTTCGCCAGCGTATCAACCTGCCAATGGACTGCTCGGACGGTGTCTGCGGCACCTGCAAATGCCACTGCGAGACCGGCGCCTATGACCTTGGAGACGAATACATCGAGGACGCGCTGAGTGACGACGAGGCGCAGGAAAGAAAAGTGCTGACGTGCCAGATGGTGCCGCAATCGGACTGCGTGATTGCCGTGCCGGTGCCCTCCAGCGCATGCAAGACAGGCACAAGCCAGTTCGCCGCCAACGTCCATGCGATCACCCGGCACGCCGACGCTGCGCTGGAGGTCAGTTTCGAATTGGACCAGGCGCCGGTCTTTCTCCCCGGTCAATACGTCAACATCGAGGTCCCGGGCAGTGGGCAGACACGTTCCTACTCATTCAGCAGTTTGCCGGGAGAAAAGCACGCGAGCTTTTTGATCAAGCATGTTCCCGGCGGGCTGATGAGCAGCTGGCTGGAGCGCGCGCAACAAGCCGACAAGGTCGCCATGACCGGGCCACTGGGCAGCTTTTACCTGCGCGAAGTCAAACGACCGCTGTTGTTCCTGGCAGGCGGCACCGGGCTTGCGCCTTTCCTGGCGATGCTGGAGGTACTGGCCGAGCGCGGTGAGTCGCAGCAGGTCTCGCTGATCTACGGCGTCACGCGCGACCAGGATCTGGTGATGGTCGACTCGCTGCATGCCTTCGCCGCACGGCTGCCCAACTTCAGCTTCGTGACCTGCGTAGCCGACCCCGCAAGCGTTCATCCTCAGAAAGGCTACGTCACTCAGCACATGGCTCCCGAGGTGCTGAACCAAGGGGACGTCGACGTGTATCTGTGCGGGCCGCCGCCGATGGTCGATGCCGTACGTCAGCACTTCAAAGACCAGGGCGTGACGCCTGTGAGTTTCCATTACGAGAAGTTCACGCCCAACGCCATCGTCACCGGCGACGCCGCCTGAGGACAGAGCAATGAATCCACGTTTCAACGAAAAGGTTGCGCTGGTCACCGGCGCCGCGCAGGGGATCGGTCGGCGAGTGGCCGAGCGGTTGCTGGAAGAGGGGGGCTTGCTGGTCGCCATCGACCGTTCGGAGCTCGTTCATGAGTTGCAGCACGAGCGCAGCCTGACGCTGACCGCAGACCTGGAGCTGCACGCCGAATGTGCGCGCATCATGGCCGCGGCAAACCAGCGCTTCGGGCGCATCGACATCCTGATCAACAACGTCGGCGGGACGATCTGGGCCAAGCCCTTCGAGCATTACGCGGAACACGAGATCGAGGCCGAAATCCGGCGTTCCTTGTTTCCGACACTGTGGTGCTGCCACTGCGTATTGCCCTACATGCTCGAGCAGGGAAGCGGTGCCATCGTCAATGTCTCCTCCATTGCCACACGCAGCATCAATCGAGTGCCGTACGGCGCTGCGAAGGGCGGCGTCAATGCGCTGACTGCGTGCCTGGCGCTTGAGACCGCGGGCAGCGGAATTCGCGTCAACGCGACTGCGCCTGGCGGCACCGAAGCGCCCCCGCGCCGGATCCCTCGCAATACCCAGGCCCAGAGCGAGCAGGAGCAGGTGTGGTACCAGCAGATCGTTGATCAGACCCTCGACAGCACCTTGATGAAGCGCTACGGGACGATCGACGAGCAAGCGGGCGCGATTCTGTTTCTGGCATCGGACGAAGCGTCCTATATCACCGGCGTGACGTTGCCGGTGGGAGGCGGTGACCTGGGCTGAGTCGACGGCTTTTGATCTTCAGTTACACGTCGAGGTTGCGCCGAGAGGCTCTTCACCAGAGCAGGGGACTGCGCAGCCTCTTCATTGTCGCTGCCCGGCGCCCTTTGTTGCTTTTTTACTCAACTGTTTCGTACGGCAATCCCACGTAGTTCTCGGCAATGGTGGTACGCCCAGCCAGAGACTCCACGAAATAATCCAGCTCGGTTTCCTTGATGCGCTGGCCGAACGCATCGGTGTCCGGGAATGCATGCAGCATTGAGGTCATCCACCAGGAAAAACGCTCGGCTTTCCAGATGCGTCGCAGGCATACGGCCGAGTACTGCGCAGTGGCATCAACACGGCCTTCTTTGTAAACCTTGCAGAAAATGTCGAACAAAGTGCTGACGTCGCTCGCAGCCAGATTCAAGCCCTTGGCGCCGGTGGGCGGGACGATGTGGGCTGCATCGCCAACCAGAAAGAGTTTGCCGAACTGCATGGGTTCGACCACGAAGCTGCGTAACGGCGCGATGCTCTTCTCAATGGAATCGCCGGTGACCAGACGGTCCGCAAGTTCTGTCGGCAACCGGGTTTTCAGCTCATCCCAGAAGCGCTGATCGGACCAGTCTTCAACTTTCTCTTGAGCCCCCACCTGTAAGTAGTATCGGGTGCGGGTAGCGGAGCGCATGCTGCACAATGCAAAGCCACGCTCATGGGCGGCATAGACCAGTTCCTCATTGACAGGCGGAGTATCGGCAAGAACGCCCAACCAGCCAAACGGGTAGACCCGCTCGAAGATCTTCAAAGCATCAGTGGGAATTGATTGCCGAGCCACACCATGAAAACCGTCGCAACCCGCGATGAAATCACAGTCCAGACGCATAATTTCACCGTTTTTTTCAAAGGTGACGTAGGGGCGCTCGGTTTTCAGATCCTGAGGGCGTACGTTTTCCACTTCATAAATGGTCTCGCAGTCTGCAGCCTCACGTGCGGCCATCAAATCACGAGTGACCTCGGTCTGACCGTAGATCATCACCGTCCTGCCGCCGGTAAGGCGCTTCAGATCGATGTGCTGGCGCTTGCCGGCGAACACCAGTTCAAAACCGTCGTGTACCAGGCCTTCCTTGTCCATGCGAGCGCCCACACCGGCCTTGCGGAGCAGGTCGACCATCCCTTGTTCGAGCACTCCCGCGCGGATGCGGCCAAGCACATATTCAGGGTTCTGCCGTTCGAGAATGATGTTGGAGATGCCAGCGTTGTGCAGCAGTTGGCCGAGCAGAAGACCGGACGGGCCGGCGCCGATGATTGCGACTTGAGTCTTCATTGTTGTTATCCCACGCAAGCTTGTTATGTTTATGAACTTGCATTTTTCGCTTGCTGAGGGCGGTTTAGAAGTTTAAAAATCCTGATCTTCAGGTACTTTTCAGTAATCTGGGCGATTATCGCGCAGTCTGGAGCAGGCATGGTCAGGGCGGTGCTGGATAACATCCCGGTGTTCAAGCTGTACGGAGAGGGCCAGCGCTGGGCGACCCCGGACCTGCTGCATTGCGAGACCATTGCCAAACGCAGTCGCCTCCATCACTGGGAAATACAGCCGCACAGGCACGCCGATTTGTGCCAGTTGCTCTACGTTCGCAAGGGGCAGGCGCAGATCGATATCGAGGGGCAGCAACTCGTGGTGCGCGAAGCGGCCTTGCAAGTCGTTCCACCTCAATGCGTGCACGGGTTTCGCTTTTCAGAAGATATCGACGGTTACGTGGTAACGCTCGCTGCTCCGCTCATCGCTCAATTGCAGGCTCAGACTGGCGCGACCCATGATGTTCTGGCCCATCCGGCACTTTATTTGGCAGGCACTGACCGTGGATACCTCACGACGCTGTTTTCTGCTTTGCTGCGGGAGTATCAGAACCTGCAGCCGGGCCGGGATGTGATGCTTCATTCGCTGATCAACGTGGCGTTGGTCTGGGTTGGCCGACAAGCCACGGCACGCAATAGTTCGAGGCAGGCACCGCAGCGAGGTCGAAGATACCTTGCACATTTTGTCAGCCTGATCGAAACCCATTTTCGGGAGCAGCCCAGCGTCGAGCACCTGGCGTACAAGGTGGGCCTCTCAGTCGCCCAGCTGAACAATATCTGTCGCGACCTGGCCGGCCTCAGTGCATTGCAAGTCGTGCACCAGCGCATGCTGCTGGAGGCCAAGCGCAACCTGATCTACACCAGCATGACCGTCGCCCAGGTGGCCGATGTGCTGGGCTTCGCCGACCCGGCGTACTTCTCGCGCTTTTTCAAGCGCCTCACCGGGCTTTCTCCTTCAGATTTTCGTAGCCAGGGCCTGCTTCAGACAGCCCTCTCGGCTCGTAGCTCCTGACACCTCTGCACGCCCTCGATAACAGCTGTTCGAGAGGCAAGCATCGCGGTTGGCGATACCTCCTAGCGGAGGATCTGATTAGTGCCCGTGGGGTAGGGAGCGCTAAGGTCTACCGGCATAGTTGCTCAATAGTCGGCGAGTGATTGCCACATGACTGTGTTGGGCACCTCATACTAAAAACAAGCGAGGTGAGATGATAATGAGCGCTACCGTCTTCGACCCGGGCGTACAAAACCTGGCTATCCCGCAGCTAGCGACGTTCCCGGTCAACCAATGGTACGTTGCGGCCTTGTCCAAAGAGCTCAAGGATGCGCCCTTGGCTCGAACGTTACTGGGTTTCCCGGTAGTCCTTTTTAGATGCGCGGATGGCTCGGTTGCCGCATTGGAGGACCGCTGCTGCCATCGTGCGCTGCCACTGTCAAACGGGACGTTGGAAGAACGTGGGATACGCTGCGGCTACCACGGTCTGCTCTTCGACTCTGCAGGTAAATGCATCGAGGTGCCGGGCCAGGATCGGATTCCCGGAAAGGCCAAAGTGCCCGCTTATGTGGTCAGGGAAAAGGACCAGATTGTGTGGATCTGGCACGGCAGCGAGGCGCACCCTGAACCCCTGTTCGAACCGCCTGCCTATGACGTGCACAGCAGCGGCCTTTACCTCTATGACGGCGATGTCTATCACTACGATGCGCCTTACCAGCTCATACACGACAATCTGCTGGATCTAAGTCACCTGGGGTACGTGCATCTGCACACCATTGGTGGCAACGCAAGCATCCACATGAACGCGCGCATGGAGGTGCAGAGCGATGATCAGAAGGTGAGGGTGGTGCGACAGATGCTTGACTCCGTGCCGCCTCCTACCTATACCGCTGCTTATCCGTTTTTGGGCAACGTGGATCGGTGGCAGGAAATCGAATTCCACGTCAGCCATCTTCGGATCTGGACAGGCGCCGTCGATGCAGGGACCGAATCGATTGATGACCCGGATCGCGGCGGTTTTCATATGCGTGGCTTTCACGGCGTGACACCGGAGACCGAGACGACCAGCCACTACTTCTGGACGATAGCGACCAATCCGCTGAGCGATCCGGAGGCCGTTAAAGCGAAAGTCGTGGAGCAGACGGTGCTGACGTTCGACGAGGACAAGGTGGTGATCGAAGCGCAGTACCGAAACATGTGTCGTTTTGGCAAGCCGGCGACAGTCGACATACACGTCGACGTAGGTGCGAACCGTGCTCGGCGAATTATCGAGCGGTTGCGTCAGCTTGATTGACGTACATCTGGAAGCTGTAGGAGCCAGGTGTACGCTCGTTGTGAGGTAGACGTGACGAGGCCGCTGCAACCCTTGTTGGTGAGCAGCGGCCTCTTCTGTTGCGCAGGGTTAACGCGCGTTATCCCGGTGATTTATTCCGGCTTTCCACCCGGCATCCACTTTTCGCGGTGCTGGAGCAGGAAGTACTGAGAGGTATCGGCACTGGAAGGCTCAACCCGCGGCGACCAGCTGTCGTCGTGCAAGTCCATGTCCGCGTCGTACTCGACATGGCAGCCCATGGGGCTGTTGAAATACCAGAACCAGTTCGATCCCAGTTGATGTCGACCCGGACCCCAGAAGGACTCGTAGCCTTTTTCAACGAAACGCGTACCCGCGAGCATGACTTCTGTGGGACCCGCCATGTGAAAGGTGAAGTGCTCAATGCCTTTCATGAACGGCGGCGTCTGAATAAAGAACAACGTGTGGTGGTCTTGCGTGCCCGCCGGGCGCAGGAAAGGGCCGGTTCCAATGAACCGGTCGGTGCAGACGAAACCCAGCCGTGTGTAAAACGCTTCTGCTTTATCGGCATCCGGGACGAAATAGACAACGTGCGACAGGCTTCGGGGCAGGGCAGGCATTTCGTTGCTGGCGCCCAGGCTGTTGACTTCGCGCAGCGTCGACGAGCCTGGTGCGTTGCTCACCTCGCCCGGCAGTGACAGTTCACGCCGCTGGGTGATCCTGAAACCGACAGCGAACCCCATATCGTCTACCGCGTGCAGCACCCCATCCTCTGTGCGGCTGACCTCACGGTCCCTGCGCAATTCGGTCTCGATGGCCAGCAGCGTTCCTTCATCAGCAACACCGTATACCGTCTCGCGCAGGGTGCTGGCCGTGCCCATTGCGGGCGGCAGCTGTGGATCATCCCGATGCCGGATGAGGACACCCGTGCCGTCCAGCGCTTCGAGGTAGCCGCCCGTGTCGTCGAGATCAACGGGTTTGAGGCCATAGTCGGTCAGGTACTGTACGCAAACGCCAACGTTGTCGACGCCGAACACCAGATATTCAGGTCCGATGATATTCATGAGCTGTCTCTCTTGTTGTGGCTCAGGCCGTACGGCCGCCCAGAGTTTCTGCGACCCAGTCAGCGATGTACTGACCCGCGTTGATGCTGTTGTCGAAGCTTGAGTGCTGCACGCCGCCTTCTCGCTCGGTGAACACTTTCAATTCGCGTTGCGGGCTGTTGATCAACTGTTCGTAGGTGCGATGCGCCCATTTCAGCGGAATCTGGCTGTCCTTTTCGCCGTGGGTCACCAGGAACGGCACCTTGATTCGATCCAGCACGCCATCCAGATGAACGAGCTCGGCCACCGTCATGAACTCATCAATGTCCTTGGCTCCCCACACCCAGCACACATGTTTCCAGTAGTGCGGGACCGGTAAGTTGCCCTCATTGGCCAGGCGACGCTTCTGCACATCTCGCCAGTCATGGTTGGCTCCCCAGACCACGCCACAGGCAAAGCGTGGCTCGAACGCAACGGCGCGAGGGCAGTAGTAGCCGCCGAGCGAAACACCTTCCATGCCAATGCGTTTCGGGTCGATGTCGTCACGCGTCTCTAACCAGTCGACCACACGGCTGGCCCAGTGCTCGCTGTCATAGCGTGCTGTGAGCCCTTGCAGGCGCAAGGCCTCGCCAGTCCCCGGCTGATCGATGACCAGGGAGGCGATACCGCGTTTTGCCAGCCATGCTGGCAGACCCACCCGGTATTTCATCTCCTTGGTGGAATCCAGGCCATTGACCTGAACCAAAATGGGCGCAGGCCCCTGCACACCTTCAGCGCGGGTATAGAGCCCTGACAAGTGGCTGCCTTCATAGGGAATTTCAACGCGTTCGCAGTTTTCCGAAGACAGGCGTACACCGCGCGCAAACGTGTCCAGGAACCGCTGATAGAGCGCTTCACGTGCCGGGGCGCCGTGGGCCTGCAGGCGTTCGCAGGTGATGTAATACGTCGCCGCACGGTTGTATTTCTCGCCGGCCGAAAACAGCCGGCCGCGCGCCTCGTCTTCCTCGGCCAGGCTGCACAACTTGTCAGCCATCTTTGACCAGGTCTCACGAAACGCCTGTGTGCCGGTTGCGTCGGGGTGCTTGGCACTTTCTTGAAGAGGCGCGCACATCTCTTCGATTTCGCCAATGCGGGCACCCATCTCGATGGCCAGGTCTACAGAGAGATTCCAGACGTAATTGGTGGGGAAGTAGCGAAACATATTTTTATTATCCTTCTAACGGTTCCGAGGCGCGGCACAGTGAGACGCATGCCGCAGCGGGCACACGCATCAGTGCCAGCACGCAAGGAAGCTCGCACGCTTGCATCTGATCGACAAATTGCGAGTTCACATGCCAGCCATCGCGGTTCGCGATAGGTGGGCCAGCAGATCGGTGCGCGAAGCGTTAGCAGGAAGGGAGAGCTATCAGGCGAGGGGAGGGGTTTCAAAACTCCGAACGGTTTCAAGCAGCTTGTTACGAAGCCAGATCAGCATCGCATCGCCGTCGAGGCTGCGGTGCCATGACATGTACTCACGCATCACAGGAATTTTCACGGGCGGTGGAAGCAGCCGCAGTGGCAGCAGTTGCGCGTACAGCGAGGCGAGGCGGCTGTGCATGGTCGCGATTCGCTGAGAGCCGATGAGCAGGTGAGGGATGGTATTGAAGTCGTGAGTAATGACTTCCATGCGGCGCTGGCAGCCGTACTGGTCCATGAACCATTGCTCGATGGCCGGCGTGCGGCTGCGCCCGAAAGCCGCTGCGACATGACCCATTTCCAGGTAGTTCTCCAGCGTGAAGGGCTCTCTGACGCTCGTGTTGCCTTCCCACACCACACACACATGTTGTTCTTCAAACAACAGCTGTGAGGGATGCTCTGAATTGATGTGTTGTTCAGGCGCAATCATCAGGTCGATTTCGCCGCGCATCAGCATTTCGACGGCGGTTTCTCCGGGACTCATCAGCTCGAACGTGACGTGCGGGGCGTCCGAAACGATGCGCTGAATCACCTCGGCAAACAGCACGTTGATCAAGTAATCAGAGGCCATGATCCGGAAATGGCGCTTGCTCTGGGCGACGTCAAAGACAGGCTTCGCAGCGATCGACGTCTGAATCTTCAGAAGCACTTCCCTCACCGGGATCTGCAAGTCCTTGCCGAGCATCGTCGGCGTCATCGTCCGCCCTACCTGGACCAGCAAATCGTCCTCGAAGTAGGCGCGCAACCTGCGCAGGATTCCGCTCAATGCGGACTGCGTCATATGCAGGCGTCCCGCAGCACGCGTGATGTTCTGTTCTTCGAGCAAGACATCCAGGGCGACGAGCAGATTGAGATCGAGGTGGTTGAAACGCATGGTAGCTGGCTCATTGTTGTATTTATTTTTGAAATACTTTCCATGGCAACTCCCGATTAGTCAACGCATCTTTTCCTGCTTATCGTCAGCTCAACAGTAAGCGTGGCGCCTCGGCCGATGATGGCTTTTGCGGCAGCGCAGCCGTGCGGCCAGCGCTTTACGATTGCTGATCAAAACAACAAAAACGAAAGGAACGCCTAATGAGCGAAGTCGATAAGGTCCTGGTCGTGGGCGGTGGTATCGGTGGTCTGTGCGCCGCCATCGCGTTGCGTCGTGAAGGCGTGGCGGTAGATCTGGTGGAAATCAAATCCGACTGGACCGTTTACGGAGTGGGGATCATTCAGCAAAGCAACGTCGTGCGGGAAATGGCCCGGCTGGGCGTCCTTGACCGGTACCTGGATGCCGCGTACAGCTTCGAAGACGTCGGCATCTATGACCTGGAAGGCAAGCCGCTGGCGCGCATTCCCGGTCAACGGTTGGCGGGGCCGCAATACCCGGCCAACGTGGGTATTTCGCGGCTGGCGCTGCACAAGGTCCTGAGCAGTACGGCGATTGAGTTGGGCGCCGGAATTCGGTTAGGCCTGAGCGTCGAGACATTCGAGCAGGACTCACAAGGCGTAGACGTTACCTTCACCGACGGCACGCGTGGCCGTTACAGCTTGTTGGTCGGGGCCGACGGGGTTTACTCGAAAATTCGCACCCTGATGTTTGGCGACAAGTATCAACCACGTTTCACCGGGCAGGCCGTCTGGCGCTACAACTTTCCCCGCGACCCCTCTATCGATCATCTCGCCAGCTACATGGGGCCCGGCGGGAACGCCGGTCTGGTGCCGCTCTCTGACAACCTCATGTACATGTTTTCCACTTCCCATGAGCCCGAGAATCCCTGGTATCCGCCCGAGCAGTTGGCCGAACTGATGCGTGAACGCATCGGCAATATTGGTGGGCTTGTCGGCAGCCTGCGCGAGCAGATCACCGAAAGCAGCCAGGTCGTCTACAAGCCCATGGAAGTTGTGTTCGTTGACGAGCCCTGGTTCAAAGGACGCGTGTTGCTGATCGGCGACGCGGCCCACGCCACGACCCCGCATCTGGGGCAGGGCGCTGGCATGGCCATCGAAGATGCCCTAGTGCTGAGTATGGAGCTGACCGCAGACGGCAGCATGGAAGACAAGCTTCAGCGCTTCATGAATCGCCGCTTCGAGCGTTGCAAGTTCATCAGCGAGAAATCAGTCCTGGCGGGGGATCGGGAAATGGCGCGCGATCAGAGTTTTGATCGCATCGGCCTGACCAAGCAAATGCTCACGCTCACCGCCGAGCCCATCTGACCTCGCGTGCCATTGCTATGGCACCGGCATGAACAACAAGCAAGGTAGCGGCAATGATCGACGTTATCGTCACCCGCAAGAAACGCGAGGCCGAGGGAATTTCGAGCTTCGAGTTCGCCCGCACTGACGGTGCCGCACTGGCCCCATTCAGTGCCGGCTCGCACATCGACGTGCATCTGCCTTCAGGGCTGGTGCGCCAATATTCGCTGTGCAATCACCCCGACGAGCAGTTTCGCTATCAGATCGGTGTATTGCTGGACCCTGCTTCCCGAGGCGGCTCAGAGGCCATGCATGCCCTCGAAGAAGGCTCCGTTGTGCAGATCAGCGAGCCGCGCAATCTGTTCGCCCTGGCGCACGGTGCCCGGCGCTCGTTGTTGTTTGCCGGGGGGATTGGCGTCACGCCGATTCTTTGCATGGCTGAATGTCTGGCGCAGACCGATGCCTCTTTCCAGTTGCATTACTGTGGCCGTTCGGTCGCCAGCGTCGCGTTCATCGAGCGTATCCAGCAATCGCGTTTTGCCGAACGGGCGCATCTGCACTTTGATGACCAGCCCGAGACGCGGCTTGACGCAGCACAGGGGTTAAGCGGGTATTGCGAAGGCGATCACTTGTATGTCTGCGGACCCGGCGGCTTCATGGCATTCATCCTAGAGCAGGCCCGGTTGGCTGGCTGGCCTGAAGACAGTCTGCACCGGGAGTATTTTGCCGCCCAGCCACAGGCTGTGGCTCAAGCCGATGACGGTAGCTTCGAAGTGATGCTGGCGAGCACCGGTCGCTGCTTCGTCGTGCCCGCGGATTATTCGGTGGCCCAAGTGCTGCTCGAGAATGGCATTGACCTGCCGTTGTCATGCGAAGCGGGCATTTGCGGCACGTGCCTGACCCGTGTACTCGAGGGCGAGCCGGACCATCGGGACATGTTCATGACCCCGGCCGAGCAGGCCCTGAACGATCAATTTACGCCCTGTTGTTCGCGATCCAAAAGCCCACGCCTGGTGCTGGACCTTTAGCCCGTGAGGCGCCGTTCCCAATGACATTCAGCCGAATTTTCCTGTGCCGGCAAGACGAGATCGTGGACGGCTCGGCACGCGGTTTCGATCCTCATGCCCAGGGGCGCGACACGCTGTTGGTCGTCCGCTGGCGGGGCGTGCTTCGTGCCTGGCTGAACCGCTGTCCGCACATGGACGTCGCCATGCAATACCGCAAAGACCGGTTCATGTCTGGAGACGGCCAACACATTGTCTGCTTCGCCCATGGCGCCCTGTTCCAACCGGATGACGGGCGGTGTGTGCTGGGCCCCTGTCTTGGACAAACGCTGCAGCAGCAACCGATCATCATCGACGAAGGCGGTGCTGTCTGGCTGATGGATACCCCTGCGCAACCCCTCACGGCATAACAACAAGAGAACCCAGCCATGGCTCGCACTCATGTCAATTGCAACACCCTGTTTACCGGCCTCGAAGACACCGCGCGGCAACATCAGCGACTGATCATCGAAGACGGCGTCTTCACGTATGTCGGCCCGCAGGACTCAGCACCGGCGATTGGTGCCGGTGAGAAAGTCATCGACACCGGCGAGCATTTCGTCATGCCGGGACTGGTCGATGTGCATACCCATCTCGTGTTCGGTAACGCGAAAAGCGAGGAGGACATTGATCTGCATGTGTCACCTGAGTTTCGCGCCTTGCGCGGTCTGTTTTTCACCCAGCATGTGCTCGCGGCCGGTTACACCTCTGTCGTGGTGCCCGGGGATGCAGGCCAGTGCAGTATTTCGGTACGCAACGCGATCAACGCCGGCATGTTCACAGGCCCGCGCATCGCCGCCAGCAGCAACGTCATTTCCAACCGGCAGAGTCTCAACGACTGGTTTCCCAGTTGGGTCGGCACGCCGGAGTATTTCAGTGGCCGGCTGTGCGCCACGCGCGACGAGCAGATCGCCGAGATACGCCGTCAGGCAAAGGACGGCGTGGACTTGATGAAGATCGCCATGGATGGCCCCCATTTTCGTCCCAACGGTGAGCACATTGCGGCCTTCACCGAGGATGAAACGCGGTTCATGGTCGACGAAATCCATCGTCTGGGTAAGAAAGTGGCCGTGCACGCCTATGGCCGCGAAGCCGTCCTGTACGCCGCCAAGGCCGGCGTTGACGTGATCTTTCATGGCTTCTTCATGGACGACGAGTGCATTGAAGCCATCCTGAAATCCGGCAGCCATGTGGCCCCTACCTTCACCATGCTGGCGAACAACACCGAGTTCGCCGAGCCCTACGAAGCGTCGACCAAATCAGGCTACGCCTCGATGCAGCGCAGGGTGATCGAAGCAGGCTGTCGCAACCTGAAAAAAGCCTTTGAGGCCGGGGTTCCGTTCATGACCGGCAGTGACAGCGGCTTTGCCATTACCCCTTATGGCGAGTGGCATGCGCGAGAAATAGAAATCCTGGTGGACTGGTTAGGCCTGACTCCCGCCCAGGCTTTGCGGGCAGCCACCTCGGTGTCGGCCCGGATGATGCCTGCCGCGCAACGGGTCGGCGCACTGGAAGTGGGGCGTCGTGCAGACTTCATTCGCGTCGACGGTTCGCCGCTGGACAACGTCGCCATCCTTCAAGAGCGCCAACGCATTTGCGGGGTGTACCTGGGTGGTCGTCGTATCGAGGCCCAGGTGCCGGGTTATGACCCTAACCGGGTCAGCGATTTCAATACCGTGAAGTGGTCGGAGCTGCACACGCGACAACGCGCCGTGGAGATGGGCAAACGCCCGCTGTCCACCCTGAATCAGCAATAAGGAGCGTGGCATGAACCGACTCACACTGACCCTCGCTGACCGCATGGTTGACGAGGCGCTGAGCGAAGGCGCGGGGCAAGGATTTCAACCCCTTTGCGTCGCCGTGCTGGACGCGGGCGGGCATCTGTTGGCACTCAAACGTGACGAGCGTGCAAGCCTGCTGCGCCCGCAAATTGCCAACGGTAAAGCCAGCTCCGTGCTTGGCATGGGCTTCGGCGGTCGTGAGCTGGCTCGTCGGGCGCAATTGATGCCGGCGTTTTTCAGCGCTCTGAGCGATCTGGCGGGCGGGAACATGCTGCCTGTGCCAGGTGGCGTGCTCATTCGAGACGACGCTGGCGACATCGTGGGTGCCATCGGCATCAGCGGAGACACCTCGGACAACGATGAGCGTTGCGCCATGGCGGCGATCGCTGCCGTCGGACTTGTTGCCGATGCGGGTTCAGGCTGAGCCACTTTCCAGCCTTGAGCGTGATCATGGTTGAGTGGGGTGCGCCAGCCATTTCTTATGCACGCATGCGACCCGCTCAGGTATCCAGCTTTGCAATACATCGCATCTCAAGAGTCGATTAGTCAAAACACCTGTTTAGCCTGAAGCTGTACTTACCCACCCACTGTTACTCGTTAGCAGTAGGGGTCATAAAATAAGAAGAGTGAGGTTCACCATGATCTCGAGCAAACCGTCACCCATCGCCCTCGCAAGCATCGTGGCCTTCTTCGGCAGGCCTCACTCAGCATTGTTTCAATCTCGATATTTACTCCGCTTGAGCGTGTAGTCAGCGGCTACCTGTATGACGGGGAGCGCTCTTTGCCCGCGTGAAATCAGAACGTCAGTCCTACGGATAAAAACAACAAAGAGGGATAGTTGATGGCCACTCATAAAGGGGCAAGGGCAAACTCGCGCCCGATATTTGCTCGGCACCCACTGGTATTTGCTTTAACAGCCGTATTTGGCGGTGTACCGCTGGTGCAAGCGTTTGATTTCGACACGGGAAATCCGGATATCCGGACGCGCTGGGACAACACCCTCAAGTACAGCTCGGCATGGCGGACCAAAGGTGCCTCGTCGCAACTCACTGACAGCAGTACCTCGGTAAACGGAGATGATGGGGATCGCAACTTTGGCAAGGGTCTGATCTCCAGTCGCCTTGATCTGCTCTCTGAATTCGACTTCAGCTATCAGAATTTCGGTGCCCGACTGAGCGGCGCTGCCTGGTACGACGACGTTTATAACAAGCAGAACGACAACAACTCCCCGGGCACCGTCAACAGCGTTTCCGTGGACTACGACCATTTCACCGATAACACCCGCAACCTGCACGGTCGCCAGGGGGAACTTCTTGACGCCTTCATCTACGGCAAGGGCGATCTGGGTGAAATGCCAGTGTCGGGGCGCCTCGGTCAGTACGCGATGCAATGGGGCGAAAGTCTGTTCTACGGCATGAATGGTATTGCCGGAGGCATGGCGCCTATTGATGTTGTGAAGGGGGTGTCAGTGCCCAACACCCAGTTCAAGGAGTTGATACGTCCGGTCAACCAGATGTCCGGTCAGTTGCAGATCACGCCTGATGTTTCTATTGGCGCTTATTACCAGTTTGAGTGGGAGGCGAACCGGTTACTCGGTGCGGGCAGTTACTTCTCGTCTTTTGATTCAATAGGCGAAGGCAATGAGCGTTTGTTCGTCGGGGCGCCTCTCTTTCCCGGTGCCCAGCCGCTGGCGTTCTATCACGGCGCGGACAAACAGGCCAAGGACTCGGGGCAGGGTGGCGTACAGGTCAAGTGGCGCACCGAAAACTATGACTTCGGTGTCTATGCGATTCGATTCCACGACAAAAACCCGCAGCTACTCGCTCGCCCGGACTTCGCCAATCTGAACCCGCTTACCGGTGATGCCGGTGAATACAGCTGGGTGTACGCGGAAGGCATTAAAGCATTGGGAGCCAGTTTCTCCACCACTGTAGATGCTTTCAACATTGCAGGCGAAATGTCGACTCGATGGGACCAGCCGCTGGCCTCCACCAACCCGCGCGCACTTCTCCCCGGCGAAGGCATCTCCAACGAAGCTGACGATGCTTTGTACGCGACTGGCCGCACGTTGCACGCCAACCTCTCTTGGCTGGCGACGTTGAGTCCGAATTTCTTGGCGCAGGAAACCAGCTTTCTGGGTGAGTTTGCCTGGAACCGCACCCTGAGCGTTACCCACAATCCGGACGCGGTCGATCACAACGCCGATCGCGATGCCTGGAGCTTTCGAACCGTTTACGAGCCGATGTACCGCCAGGCGTTTTCCGGCATGGACATCAGCGTCCCCTTCGGCGTGAGTTTTACCCATGGCGCTTCAGAGTCCCTCGGTACCGCGTTCGGTACCGATCGAGGCGGCGACATCAACATCGGCGTCAAGGGTAACTACCTCAATACCTGGAATCTGGGGCTCACGTACACCCACTACTACGGCCCGGCCAATACCTTTCTCGACGCCAGTAATAACTACACCTTTGAACAGTCGCTCAAGGACCGAGATTTCGTCGCCTTCAGCGTCAGCCGTACTTTTTGAGCCTGGGAACAACTGCCATGAATATGCGTAAAACCGTGCCCCTTCGCAAAAAAATGACCCTTCTTCTGACTTCACTGGCGGTCGCCACGCTGGTGTCTCAGGGCGCCATGGCAGCAGACGCCGCTGACCTGAAAAACACCCTCACGCCGCTGGGCGCCGAGCGCGCTGGCAACGCTGACGGCAGCATTCCTGCCTGGACCGGGGGCTTGACCAAAGTCGACCCTGGCTACAAAGAGGGCGGCAAGCGTACCGACCCTTTTGCGGCCGAGAAGCCGCTGTTCAGCATCACCTCGAAGAACATTGGAGAGTACGCCGACAAAGTCACGCCGGGCATTCAGGCGATGTTGAAGAAGTATCCGGACAGTTATCGTCTGGACGTCTACCCGACGCACCGGACCGCTGCGGCGCCCCAGTCGGTGTATGACGCCACCTACGCCAACGCAGGCAAGACCCGACTGGTCGACAGTTCAGCCGGGTTGATTCCCCAGGACGGTGAGGGTGGCATTCCCTTTCCGTTGGCCAAGGACGGTGTGCAAGCCATCTGGAACCATCTGATGCGCTGGCGCGCGGCGTCGTGGCGCACCGACTTCACCCAATACTTGACGACGGCCGATGGCAAGCACGTGCTGACGAACGATTCGCGTGGTGACTATCAGATGCCCTGGTATTTGCCGGACGGCGGGAAAAAAGACGGCACATTCTGGACCATCCGGATGATCAACGATGGCCCGCCGTTGCGCGCTGGCGAAGCCATCACCGGGCGTGAAAACGTGAACGCGGACAACACAGGCGCGTGGACCTATCTGCCGGGTCAAAGGCGCGTCCGCCGTCTGCCGAACGCATGTTGCGATACGCCGACTCCTGCCACTGCGGGCGTGATGAGTTTCGACGAGTTGTATGTCTTCAACGGTCGGGTTGATCGCTTTGACTGGAAGCTGGTCGGCAAGAAGGAAATGTACATCCCGTATAACTCCAACAAGGTCTTCACGGCTGCCACTCCCGAAGCGTTGCTGGGTGAGCACCACTTGAATCCGGATGTACTGCGCTGGGAACTGCACCGTGTCTGGGTGGTTGAGGCAACACTGAAATCCGGTAAGCGTCACGTGATGCCACGCAGCACTTATTACCTGGACGAGGATACCTGGGCCGCAGTGCTTGGCGAGCGCTATGACGGTCAGAACCAGTTGGCCAAAGTACTGTGGACCACGCCGGTCGTGCTGCCGGACTTGCCGGGCGTGGTGACGATTACCAACGGCTTCTACGACCTGCTGTCCAGTACCTGGTTTACCGGTGACATATTTGCGGGCAAGTCTGAGCAGTACCGCGTGGTACAGGCCTACAAGGATTCGGTGTTCACGCCGGACGCCCTGGCTGGCGAAGGCGTGCGTTGATATGAGCGCTAAAAGCTGGCTGGCCCTGTGCCTGATGGCGGTTGTACCGCCGCTACTGGCAGCCCCTCCCGTCGATGTGTTGAGCCGCCCTGCAACGCAGTCGGCCCAGGCACTTCACGCGGTGATGCAGGCGATCACCCGTGCCGAGGATCGTCTGGTTGCGGTTGGCGAGCGGGGCACCGTGCTGCTCTCCGATGACAACGGGATCCGTTGGCGCCAGGTGGCGGTGCCAGTCAATAGCACGCTGACCGCCGTGCAGTTTGTCGGGCAACAGGGTTGGGCGGTGGGGCACGCTGGCGTAGTCCTTCACAGTTCCGACGGTGGAGAGCACTGGGCACTTCAGCTTGATGGCCGAAGCCTGGCGGCCGTGGAGTTGAATGCCGCACAGCGGGCAGGCGATGAGCGTCGACTAGCGTCGGCTCGCCGCCTGACGAGCGATGGCGCCGACAAACCGCTCCTGGCGCTCAGCTTCACCGACGCGCTCAACGGCATTGTCGTTGGCGCATACGGACTGGCGCTGATCACTCATGACGGTGGTCAGACCTGGTCGTCGCTCATGGGAAGTCTCCCCAACCCTCAGGGGCTTCATCTTTATGCCGTAGTCCAAACCCGTAGTCAGGTGTACGTCGCGGGTGAGCAGGGCTTGTTTCTGCTTTCGCTCGACCATGGCGAACATTTCGAAGCTGTAGACACGCCGTACGAGGGCAGCTATTTCAGCCTCGCGGTACAGAGCGACGGCACCGTTCTGGTCGCAGGGCTGCGCGGCAAGGTTTTTCGTGTCCTGAATGACGGACGCAGCTTTGCCGAAGTCGCCAATCCACTGCCGATTTCCATCAACGATATGCGCGTCGTTGGTCAGCAGCTGTTGCTGGTCAATCAAGCGGGAGGGCTGTTACAAGCCTCCGTTGATCGGACCCATCTGGCTCCACTCGCGCTGCCACCCGGACCACCCCTGACGGCTATTGCCCAGGCGGCCGACGGCACTCTGGTGGGCGTCGGTTTTGCCGGACCTGCGCGCCTGGCCACGCCCTTGAACGCTGTGGAGTAAAGGACATGCATGTCGCGAACCAACCAGGCTCGATGCCCTTGAATGGCAACCTTGCCGATTTTGATCAGCGCTCTGGCTCTTTGCTTGAGCGAGCCCTGTTTAACCACCGTCGTATTGTCCTCGTGCTCTGTCTGCTGGTGACGGCGCTTTTGGGCTGGCAGGCCTCGCGCCTTCAACTCAACGCCAGCTTCGAGAAGATGATCCCGACCGATCATCCGTTCATCGCCAACTATCTGCAGCACCGCCAAGAGCTTTCGGGGCTCGGCAATGCCGTACGCATCGCGGTCATCAACACCCGAGGTGGCATCTACGACGCGCACTACCTGCAAACGCTGCAGAAGCTCAATGATGCCGTCTACCTGTTGCCGGGGGTGGATCGTGCTTACATGAAGTCGCTGTGGACGCCCGCTACCCGTTGGGTAGGTGTGACGGAGGAAGGCCTGGAAGGGGGACCGGTCATTCCCGACGGGTATGACGGCTCACCCGCGAGTCTCGACGCGCTCAAACGCAATATCGAACGATCCAACGAGATCGGTCAGTTGGTAGCGTTCGATCAGCAATCGAGCATCATCTACGTGCCATTGCTGACCACCACGGCCGACGGCCGAGCGCTGGATTACACCGTGCTTTCGCAGCAACTGGAGGCGCTGCGGGCCCAGTATCAGGATGCATCCATCGAGATTCGCATTACCGGTTTCGCGAAAGTAGTGGGGGATCTGATTCAGGGCCTCAGGCAAATCCTGCTGTTCTTCGGCGCGGCAATTGCCATCACCGCAGCAGTGCTCTACTGGTACACCCGGTGCCTGCGCAGCACGGTATTGGTGATGAGTTGCTCGCTGGTGGCGGTGGTCTGGCAGTTGGGCCTGCTTCCGGTACTCGGCTTCGAACTGGACCCTTATTCAGTGCTGGTGCCGTTCCTGATTTTCGCCATCGGCATGAGCCATGGTGCACAAAAGATGAACGGGATCATGCAGGACATCGGCCGGGGCATGCACCGACTGGTGGCCGCTCGTTTCACGTTCCGCCGGTTGTTTCTTGCCGGTCTCACGGCACTGCTGTGTGATGCAGTCGGCTTTGCGGTGCTGATGATCATCAAGATCCAGGTCATCCAGGATCTTGCGGTGATCGCCAGTATCGGCGTGGCGGTGCTGATTTTCACCAATCTGATTCTGCTACCGGTACTGCTGTCCTACCTGGGCGTCAGCGCCGTGGCCGCCAAGCGGAGCCTGCGCAGTGAAGAGGCCGACATGTCAGGCGCCGCGCGCCATCCGGCCTGGCGCTTTCTCGATCTTTTCACGCAGCGACGCTGGGCGGCGACTTGCGTGCTGGTCGCGTCCGTTCTTGCCGTGGCGGGTTATCTGGTGAGTCTGCAGCTCAAGGTGGGTGACCTGGATGCAGGCGCACCCGAGTTGCGTGCCGACTCCCGATACAACCAGGACAACGCCTATTTGACGCAGCACTACGGTGCCAGCAGCGATGTCTTTGCGGTCATGGTCAAGACGCCCGCTGGCGGCTGTTCCAGCTACGACACGTTGCAACGGGTCGATAACCTCGACTGGCAGTTGCGCGGCCTTGCGGGTGTGGATTCCACCAACTCGCTGGCGCTGCTCAATCGCCGGGTGCTGGTAGGCCTGTCCGAGGGCAATCCCAAATGGTACGAGCTGCTCAATAACCAGGCCACCCTGAACATGGTCACGGCGGGTGCGCCGCGCGGGTTGTACAACGAGGACTGCAGTTTGCTGACCCTGTACGCCTTCCTGACCGATCACAAAGCCGACACCCTGCAGCGCGTGGTGTCCAGTGTCCAGGGCTTTGCGAGAGAAAACGACAGCGACCAGGCGCAGTTCCTGCTGGCGGCCGGCAGCTCGGGCATCGAAGCGGCCACCAACATCGTGGTCAAGCAAGCCAGCCACGAGATGCTCTGGTGGGTCTACGGCGCGGTCTGTCTGCTGTGCCTCGTCACGTTCCGCAGTTGGCGGGCCGTCCTCTGCGCGGTCTTGCCGCTGATGCTCACCTCCATTCTCTGCGAAGCATTGATGGTCTGGCTGGGGATCGGAGTGAAGGTGGCGACGTTGCCGGTCATTGCCCTGGGCGTGGGCATCGGCGTCGACTATGCGCTGTACGTGATGAGCATTGTCCTGGCCGAGATGCGCCGTGGGTCGACCCTGTCCCAAGCCTATTACCGAGCGCTGCAGTTCACCGGAAAGGTCGTGATGTTGACCGGCGTCACGCTGGCAATCGGTGTCGGCACCTGGATGTTTTCGCCCATCAAGTTCCAGGCGGATATGGGGGTGCTGCTGGCCTTCATGTTTGTCTGGAACATGGTCGGCGCGTTGGTCCTTCTGCCCGCACTGGCTTATTTCCTTCTGCCACAACGGCAGGTGCGGGTGAACACACCTGCGCCTGCTGCATCGGCTAGCCGGCCTTCGTCGAAGCACAAGGCACTGCAGCGTCTGGAGGTGCGTCATGAAAGCTGAACAACGCTCTGCGGGTATGCCCCAATCTGTCCTGTTGCTGCTGGGCAGTTGCCTTCCGGTTCTCGGTGCGGTGTTGCTGGCGCCTGTGCTGCCCCGCATGCAGGCGCACTTTGCCGATACACCGGGTGCCGCTGTGCTCGTACCGGTAGCGCTGACGCTTCCCGCGCTGATGATTGCCGTCCTCGCACCATTGGCCGGGATGATTGTTGATCGTGTCGGGCGCAAACCGCTGCTGCTGATGTCGATGCTCCTCTACACCGTCTGCGGCACCTTGCCGCTGTGGCTGGAGTCGTTGCAGTCAATCGTGATCAGTCGCGCGGGCATCGGACTGGCTGAAGCGGGCATCATGACCTGCTGCACCACGCTGATGGGCGACTACTACCGAGGCGAGCGACGTGAGCGATTGTTTGCCCTGCAAATGGTCGCGACCTCTTTGTCTGCCGCCGTATTCATGGGGGTCGGCGGCTACCTCGGACAGGACAGCTGGCGCACGCCATTCACGTTGTATGCGGTCGGCCTGGTGTTTTTGCCGCTGATGACGTTCTGGCTGTGGGAGCCAATGTCGCAAAAGGCGGCTGAGCATGGCGGGGCAGCGATGCCTTGGTCGAGATTACGACCCCTGTTGGGTCTGGCCTTGTTGGCAGGGTTGAGCCTGTTCATCGTGCCCGTGCAGGCCGGTTACCTGCTCAACCTGTTGGGTGTCGACTCACCTCAACAGATCGGCATGACCATGGGAGGCAACCAGCTGGGCGTTTTGCTAGGGGCGTTGAGTTTTCGGTTGATTGGCAGCGCACGGCCAACGCGTTTGCTGCTGCTGGCTTTTGCCCTTGCCGGCATCGGCGGCTTACTCATGGCGGCGGCAGGATCACATCGAACGCTGTCGATAGCTGTCTTCATCAACGGCCTGGGCATTGGCCTGATGTTGCCGACGCTGATCACCCGGATCATGGCGCTGGTTGATTTCAACCAGCGGGGGCGGGCGAGCGGATTCTTTACCGCTGCGATATTCGCCGGTGAATTCATCAGCCCGCTGGTGGTGCTGATGATGACGCAGGGTGGCAGCTCTGCGCTGCCCACAGCGGTCGCAATCATCAGCGCCGTGCAGTGTGTGATCGCATTGTGCTGCTTAAGGATTTCCTCTCCTGTTGTGCTAGAGGAACGGGCGTGAATCACGATCTGTTCAGCCCGCCCCCTCACCGACGATCCAACCCTGGCGATGGTCATTGATAAGGACTGCCCAATGAATGAATTACCTGCTTTCAAACGTGTTGTGACGGGCCATACCGTCGAAGGACTGGCCACCGTCAGTCACTGTGCGGCAGCGCCTAATACATTTGCCCTGAAGTCGGTGCCGGGCACCGTGTTCCATGAAATCTGGAACACCGGGTCCAGCCCGGCGATCATCGACAACGGCGACGATCCCACCGCTCGAGCATTGCAATTGAGTCCTGCTCCACTGGGCAGCCTGATTCGGGTCGTGGACATCCCGCCCGACAGCGTGCAGAACGCTGTCAGCGACGAGGCCGCCGCGGCTGCCTTCGCCGAAATCGGCCAGGTGCACGCCGGAACAGGGCATGCCGATTCCCGGCACAAGCTGATGCACCGCACTGAAACCGTGGATTACGGCATTGTCACCGAGGGCGAGGTCTGGCTGGTGCTGGACAACGAGGAAGTGCATCTGCAACGCGGCGACGTGGTGGTCCAGCGCGGCACCAACCATGCCTGGAGCAACCGGACCGACGCCATGGCCCGAATGGTGTTCATCCTCCTCGATGGTCAGTTCGCGCAGGAGCTGCAGCCATGAAGCTGGCAACGCTGCGCGACGGCAGCCGTGACGGTTATCTGGTGGTGGTGTCGCGGGATTTAGAGCGAGCCGTGGCCGCACCGATCGCAACGATGCGCGACGCGATAGAGGACTGGGCGCGATCCGAACCGGTGCTGAGGACGTTGTCCTCGGCGCTGGATGCCGGTAACGCGACAGATGCCTTCGCGTTCGACCCGGCCAAGGCGATGGCACCCTTGCCACGGGCCTATCAATGGTGCGATGGCTCGGCGTTCCTCAACCACGGCACCCTGATGCAGAAAGCCTTCAACCTTGAGCCTATCGAAGGTGCCGATCAGACGCCGTTGATGTATCAGGGCGCCGGCGATGACTTTCTCGGCGCACAGCAGGACATCTGTTTGCCGAGCGTCAGCCAGGGAATCGATTTCGAAGGTGAGTTCGGCGTGCTGGTCGATGACGTACCACTGGGCTGTTCGGCCCAGGACGCACTGCGCCATATCAAACTGTTGGTGCAAATCAACGATGTCAGCCTCCGTGCCCTGGCGCCGCGTGAGATGAAAACCGGCTTCGGCTTTCTTCAGGCCAAGCCCTCTTCGGCGTTCGCCCCTGTTGCGGTGACGCCCGACGAATTGGGCGACGACTGGCGCGACGGGCGTGTGCAACTCCCACTGAATGTGGAGTGGAACAGCCAGTGGTTCGGCAACCCTCATGCTGGCGAGATGAATTTCAGTTTTGGAGCGTTGGTGGCTCACGCTGCCTTTACCCGCAAGCTGGGGGCAGGCACGTTGATCGGGTCGGGCACGATCTCCAACAGGGATCGTGCCGCAGGTTCTGCGTGCATCGCCGAGCGACGCGCCATTGAAATGATCGAATACGGCAGCGCACGGACGGGGTTCATGCAGTTCGGCGACAGAGTGAAGATGGAGGTGCTCGGCGCAGACGGTCAGTCAGTCTTTGGCGCTATCGATCAACGCATCGTTCAGGCCAACGGCTGAGGGGCTCCCATGCGTGTCTTGATAACCGGCGCCAATGGTTTTGTCGGTCGGCACCTGACGCTGCAGTTGCTGACGCGAGGTGCCATTAACGGTAAAGCGATCAACACCCTTCTCCTGCTCGATGCCCAGCTCGAGGGCTTCCCGTCAGACCCGCGGATTCGTTTGCACAAAGGCAGTGTGACCGACGCCGCCTTGATCCGACGGGTCTTGGCGGACGGTGTCGACGTCGTATTCCATCTGGTGAGTCTGGCGGGCGGCGCGGCCGAGCAGGACTACGACGTGGGCTACCAGGTCAACTTGATGGCGAGCCTTGAGCTGCTGGATCAACTGCGCCGTCAGCCCCGGCCACCGGTGCTGGTGTATGCGAGCAGCGTCGCGGTGTACGGCGCTCATTTGCCCGACCGCATGGGTGAGGACGCGTCGCCCCGGCCCCAGATGTCGTACGGGACGCACAAACTGATGATCGAGACTGCGCTTCGCGATCTGGCACGGCGTGGCGAGGTCGATGGTCGCGCGTTGCGATTGCCCGGCATCGTTGCGCGCCCAAGGCAACCCAATGGATTGCGCTCCGCGTTCATGAGTGACCTTTTGCAGGCTTACGCCGCAGGAGAGGCCTACACCTGCCCGGTCAGTCCGCAAGCGACCGCCTGGTGGATGTCCGCTCACTGCTGCGTCGGTAACCTGATTCATGCCGCAGAACTGTCGTCGCTGTCGTTCGATACCGAGCGAGTCTGGCAACTGCCTGTGCTTCGTCTGTCCATCCTGCAAGTCATCGATGCACTGGCCGGGCGGTTTGGAGAAGCGGGGCGGGGAAGTATCACGTTCGAACCCGATGCACACCTTCAGGCTTTGTTTGGCGCGATGCCGGCGCTAAAGACGCCACGGGCTCGTGCTGCGGGCTTTAGCCACGATGGCAGCGCCAGTGCGCTGATTCGCAATGCCCTTAATCTGACTGCCGTGAGGAAATCCCTGTGAGCACCACGAAGCGCCGCCTGGTCGACCTGTCTGTCACCCTCGAGAACAACCCCTACACCGATCCGCCACCGCTGCTGCCAAAAATCGAGTACATGGACCATCAACAGGGATGGCCTGAAATGGCCGCGATGTTCCCGGGGCTGCGGCTGGATCAAATGCCCGGCAATGAGTCCTGGGCGGCGGAACGTCTGCAGATCACCACGCACAGCGGAACGCACATCGATGCGCCGTGGCACTACGCGTCGACCACAGACGGCGGTCATCCTGCGTGGGGCATCGATGAACTGCCGCTGGAGTGGTGCCTGCAGCCAGGGGTGAAGCTTGATTTTCGTCACTTGCCTGACGGCCACGTCGTCACTGCGCGCGAGATCGAGGAGGAACTGACCCGCATCGGCCACGAGCTTCAACCGCTGGACATCGTGCTCATCAACACCCGTGCCGGCGCCTTGTTTGGTCAACCCGGTTATCTGGATGCAGGCGTGGGAATAGGTCGCGAAGCGACGATGTACCTGTTGGAGCGCGGCGTCCGGGTTGTCGGGACAGACGCCTGGAGTTGGGATGCACCGTTCAAGTACACCCGTGAGCGTTTTGCCCAGACAGGTGATGCCGCGATTATCTGGGAAGGGCACAAAGCGGGACGGGACATTGGTTATGGGCAGATGGAGAAACTGGCCAACCTCGAACAGCTGCCAGCCCATGGATTCCAAGTCTCCTGTTTCCCCTACAAGATCAAGCATGCGTCGGCGGGCTTCGTGAGAGCGGTGGCTATTTTCGACGAAACGGCGGTTTCATGTTCGTGAATAGAGGGTCCGAGGACCTCAATTTTTCCGAGAAAATGCTTGGACTGCCACCCACGACCAAGGCTTTTTGTTCATCACAACGTGTGCTCATGTCACCTCACCAAAAAGCTGGATAACCTTGTCCTGTTCCTTGCAATCATTGAAAGAGAGGGTCTTTCAGCCCCCGGCCGCGAGTTAGGGCTGTCACCGGCAACGGTCTCTGAACGTTTGGCCGCGCTTGAAGCCTATTACGGGGCAACGCTGATGACGCGAACGACGCGATCACTCAGTCTGGCCGAGGAGGGCAGGGTACTGGCTGAGGGGGCCCAGAGGTTGCTGGCAGATGCTGACGAACTGGAGAGCCGCATTCGCTGGGGTACGCAGAAAATATCCGGCCCTGTACGGCTGACTGCACCCGTCGATCTCGGTCAAAATCGCGTGGTACCGATCATTGACCGTTTCATCAAGGCTCATCCAGACGTCACCGTCGACATCACGCTGACCGACAGCTTTGTAGACTTGGTCGGCCAAGGTCTGGACTTTGCCGTGCGCTATGGACCTTCGGCAGACTGCAGATCGTTTATCCGCCTTCGCGGGTTCAGCCTCGCAGGGTCTCAGCGCTGATTGATGCCATTGCAACGCAATTAACAATCCAGGACTCAGTCGCTTGAGCCGTATGGGTGCTGCGCCGCGTCCTTACACCTTGGGTTTCTCTATCACACGCAAATAGTTGGACACACAATGCAAACAGACATCCTTTCATGGGGCGATGGGCCTCGCGTACTTGAAGTTTTTCTTGAGCCAACTTGCCCGTTCTCGGTCAAGGCTTTCCTTAAGTTTGATGAGCTGATCGCAAAGGCCGGAGAGGACCGGATAACGCTCAAGATCCGGCTTCAGTCTCAGCCCTGGCACATGTTTTCAGGTGTGGTCGTGCGTGCCATTCTGGCTGCGTCCTCGCTTCCCGAGGGTAGAGAAAGTGCCAAAGACGTGATGGCTGCCGTTGCTGCGCATCGTGAGGAATTCGAGTTTGAGCATCATGCGACCGGCCCGAACATGGATGCGACGCCTAACGATATCGTCGCGCGGATAGAGCGTTATAGTGGCATCAAACTGGCCGATGCGTTTGCGGCTCCAGAGCTTGAACACGCAATAAAATGGCAGTGTAAATACGCGAGGCAAAACGGCATTCATGTGTCCCAGACCTTCATGATCGATGGCTTGGTTCATCCTGGTATATCCAGCGGGGATTCAGTGGAGCAGTGGTTGTCACATATCCTTTGAGCATGAGCCGTTATGCGGTCGCGATGGGAGCGTCAGAGGTAGCCACCAGCAGGTTGGCTACAGGCCCATCCGGGTATGTTCACCGTGCATGGCTGTTAGGGATTGAGCGCGCTGTGAAGTTAATCCTGACGTAATAGCATGTCGCAACGCTGTGTTTTTTCAGAGGAGCACCCATGTCCAGACTAAAAACTTCAACCCTTGCGATTGTCTGTGCGCTGGCGCCTGCCTTGGCCGTCATCGACAATGCGGCTGCCGATACCGGCACTGGCGGCGTATACGGTGAAGAGCTCCAGGGTTTCGACTATCCCTATCCTGTTCATCGTTTCAGCTTTGACTCCCAAGGCCAGACGCTCAGCATGGGCTATATGGACGTTGCCCCCATTGGCCAAGCTAACGGTAAAACCGCCGTGCTGCTGCATGGCAAGAATTTTTGTGGGGCGACGTGGGATGACAGTATCAAGGCTTTGGCGGGTGCTGGTTATCGGGTGGTAGCGCCAGACCAGATCGGTTTTTGTACATCCACCAAGCCGGCCAGCTACCAGTACAGCTTTCAGCAGCTTGCAGCCAACACCCACGCTTTGCTCGGCAGTCTGGGTATTGCCAAGGCAGTAATCGTCGGCCACTCAACCGGAGGCATGCTCGGTACTCGTTACGCCCTGCAATATCCGCAAGACACGGAGAAGCTAGTGCTGGTGAATCCGATCGGCCTGGAAGACTGGAAGGCTTTGGGTGTGCCGTGGCGCAGCGTCGATCAGTGGTATCAACGCGAGCTCAAGGTCAACGCCGAAGGCATTCGCAAGTATGAGCAGAGCACCTATTACGTTGGCCGCTGGAAGCCTGAATACGACCGCTGGGTGGATATGCTGGCTGGCCTGAACAAGGGGGCTGGCCATGAGCGGGTGGCGTGGAACTCAGCGCTCATCTACGACATGATTTTCACTCAGCCCGTTTACTACGAGTTGCCCAATCTCAAGGTGCCGACGGTGTTGATGATCGGTGATGCTGACACGACGGCCATTGGCAGCGACATCGCACCGCAGGACGTCAAAGCCAAGATTGGACACTACAACGTGCTGGGCAAGCAGGCCTCAAAGATGATCCCTGGTTCGCGCCTTGTTGAGTTCCCTGGCAAAGGGCACGCGCCGCAGATGGAGGACCCTGTAGGGTTCAACAAGGCGCTGGTCGAGCAGTTGAACAACTGATGATGGTTCAGCAAGATCGGCGACAGGTTTCCAGGAGCGTCCGTTTCGATAAACACGAGGTCTCAGGGGTGGGCTGCAGTGCCGAGGTGAGGTGACTGCCCAAGCCGTCGCCGAGCTGAGGAACGCAGTGACTATCGCCTGACACCCTGTTCCGCGTCCGCGCATGCACATCGAAACCAGAGATGTGCATGCCGACCTGTGCAAGGCGGATGGCAGACGGCGAAAACAATGGGTCTCGCGCAGGCGAGGAGGCGCCGCGGACCTAGTCGTCCTTGCCCGCCACCCCCGCGCCTTCGATACGGTGCCGAGCCAACGCAGCGGCGACAAACCCCGATGCTTTCATTTGCTCTACAAAATCCGCCAGGTACTGCGCTGCTTCGGCACCTTTGGCCTTGGGCAGACCCATGGCCTGACGTATCACCATAAAGTGCTCGTCGAGCAAACGCATTCCGCCTGCCTTGGCGGCATCTTTGGCCAGCTGTTGACGGATGCCGGCAGCAACGCTCAGATGATGATCCACAAAACCCTGCACAATCCCGGGCGAAGTTGGCAACCGCACTATGGTTGCGTGGTGCAGCTCCCGGCTCAGGAATAAATCGTAGGCACTGCCTTTGCTGACCGCAACGGTAGTACCCGACTGATCAACCTGTGCGTTGCTGACGATCGGTGAGTCATTGCGTACCGCATACACGCCCTCGATCAGCACGTAGGGCTTTGTGAATTCGATGATCTGCCCGCGTTTTGGATCGATTGCAAAGAACCCGATATCGGCTTTGTCCTGCTCAACGTTCTCTACCGAGGCGCCCGCCGATGTTACCGCAACGAGTTGCAACGGCACGCCCAGGCGCTTGGCCAGTTCGTTGGCGAGATCGACCGATACGCCCACCGGCTGGTGAGTGTGTGGATCAAGCGCGGCAAGGATGGGATTACCCAGATTGATAGATGCCCGCAGCGTACTCGAACTGTTTCACAAGATCGATATCGGATAACTCACGATCAACCTGTTTTCGTCAAAACTGTTGGTGTTTCCATAGTTGCGGCGCAACGTGGAATTACGCCACCGTACGACCAGGGATTTGAACGTGCCACTTTGTAAGACATAAGCCAGCTCGGTTTCCCGACCTCTGTCTTCGCCATCGTCGACCGTTGCTGTATGCACATTGGTGCCTTTGATAAAACGGTTCATCATCGTGAGTCCCGGCACGCCAAGCCCCGCAAAGTCATAGTCATGTCGCAATTGCCATGAACGCTCCTTTGCGCCGTCGTAACTCCAGCCGTAGCTGTCGTTGGCCAGTGTTCCGCCACTGGCTCCGGTTATGCGCTGCCAGGCTGCATCGCCAGCGACACGCTGTAGACCGATCATGAAGGTGTTGGCGCCTGTTCTTAACGAAAACAGGCCGGAAAAAGTATGGTTGTCCTGATTGCCTGCGAGTGCTGCGCCGTCTTCATCACCGATGAAATAGCCGATGTTGGCGCCAAGCGTCACGTCATTGCTCAGCGGCTGGCTGTGAACAAGCTGGTAATACTGTTGGTGATAGATGTCTTCGAGCTGGCCATACCATGCTCCGATCATGGTCCTCTTGCTGTTGAAGGTGTACTCGGCTCCTGCAAAGTTGAAATGGTCAGACTCAATGGTGTTCTTGCCGTGTACAACAGTGCCTGCGTTGTTGAGTGAGAGCTTTTCCATGCTAGCGTCGTTGCGCTGGCTGTTTCCTCGGAACTGGCCGCCATACAGCGTCACGTCGGGGATTTCCTTTGAAGTGATCTGCGCGCCTTCCAACGTTTGAGGCAGTGAGCGACCGTCGTCTGCGCGCAGGATTGGCAACAGCGGCATCCATTCGCCGATTCGCAGTTCGGTTTTAGAGATTTTCATCTTGCCCGCGACCGCAAGGCGACCGAAATCATCAGCTGGGGTGTTCCCGTCGTGAGTGGGCAGCAGTTGTGTGCCGTAAGTGCCTCTGCCTCCGTCGAGCTTGATGGAGTACAGACCTAGCGCATCCACACCAAATCCGACTGTGCCGGGAGTGAACCCAGACCGTGCATCGAGGATGAAGCTTTGCGTCCACTCAGCCGCTTGACCGCGTTTCGTTGTCCCGGGGAGGGCCTCCGAAGGGCCGTTGTCGACAAAGTTTCGATTCATGTAGAAGTTGCGCAGGTTGAGATTCACCTTCGCATCGTCTACAAAACCTTCAGCATTTACAGCGGCTACGCATCCCGCATAACCCATGCTCGCCAGAACCGCGTTTTTGGTGAAAGTGGTCAGACCGTTTCTCATTGTTATTGTCTCGCTACAGGCTGTAAGTTTTTGTTTTTAGTGTCAGTCGATAGAGTGCTGGGCCTGATGGCTGCCGTTGTCTCAGCTTCTAGTTTTTATGCACGGTTTTCCGTAACTAATTGCTCCTTATTGGAGGAAGAAGTTCGTGCGAGTCTTCGTCAACGTCCGGAAATGTGGGGATGCCTGCGTCGAGACGCCTGGGGGGAGACTGTCAGCAATAGCGAGGGTAGAGGAGATATCGCGAGTAGTTTCATGGTGCTCTCGGTATTTTTTATTCTGTGACCGAGATTCGCATGACAGTGAGCGGTCGCCTAATGCGTTCAGCTTGTGCGCCCATGCTTTTTCTTTATTGATGATTTAAAAATTAGCGGGGGAGAGCGGGCCACTCGATAGAGGGGCCACACTGCGTCGGATCAGGTCGATGCTGATTCACCCTTGTCATTCTCAACTGCAGCACTGAACACTGATTGGCGCACGTACACATGACCATCGAATAATAACCGGGCGGTTCTCACCAAGCCGCATCCGGCGAGTTCGCCATTGTCCAGCCGCAAACGCACGCTGAATTCGCCGGTAGGATGCTCAACCGACAACTGCTGCTCAGCCAGATCCGTCGTGCGTGCGAGGCCATCAGCAACGGTGCCCTTGATAAGGCAAGCGGACGCGACGCTGACCGCGCCGAAGACACCGATAGAGACATGACATTTATGCGGGATGAAGCTGCGGCTGCTGATAGCCCCTCCAGCGACAGGAGCCGCGATCAGAACCATTTTCGGCACTGTGCGGTGAGTGACATCACCCAGATTCATCCGGATGCCAGCCTGCAGCCGAATAACCTCGATGCGGCGTTTCAGATAGGCGTTGGCATCGAGGGCGGCACAGCTTTCATAGCCTGTGCAGCCCAAATCGGTTGCACGGATCAGAACGACAGGCATGCCGTTGTCGATGCATGTGACCTGTACGCCGTCCAGTTGATCGACAGGGTTGCCTGTGGGCAGCAATGCCCCACAGCTTGAGCCCGCAATATCATCAAATTCGACAACAACCGGGGCTGCTGTCCCCGGGACGCCATCGATCCTGATATCGCCGTCGTAGTTCACAGCATCGTCTGGCGTCTGAATAATCGCGGTTGCCGTCTGCCCGGTGTTTTCCATGAAAATTCTGACCGCGGTCTGTTCTCCCTGAATGGCGACCAGCCCGCGCTCAATGGCAAAAGGGCCTACGCCAGAGAGAATGTTGCCGCAGTTTTGCCCGTAATCGACGCGTGCCTCGCCCACAGCCACCTGAGCGAACAAGTAATCGACGTCCACACCTGGCCGACGGGAACGACGGATGATCGCCACTTTGCTGGTCAGTGAATCCGCGCCGCCAATTCCGTCGATCTGCCGCACATCGGGCGAACCCATCGCAGCCAGCAGCACACTGTCACGTAATTGAGAATCGGCAGGCAGATCCTCGGCCAGAAAGTAAGCACCTTTGGAGGTGCCGCCACGGATCAGCAAGCAGGGGATACGGGCTTGAGCCATCAATCAGTCCTCCAGTTGCTCAACATTGTCGAAATACTTGAGGCCTTTCTCGGCCAGCTTCTCACGCATCTTGTAGATATCGAGCCCTAATTCGCCCGCGGCCAGACGTAGACGCTTTTGCTCTTCGAGGTCGGCCCGTTTGCGACTGCTGTCGACGACACGCTGCAATTCTTCCCGGCGTACGATGACAACGCCGTCATCATCCGCCAGCACCACGTCACCTGGATTGACCAGTTGCCCGGCGCAGACCACGGGAATGTTCACTGACCCCAGCGTTTCCTTGATGGTTCCCTGTGCATGCACGGCTCGAGACCAGACGTGGAAGCCCATTTCACGCAATGTTCGGGTATCTCGAACACCTGCATCGATGATCAAACCGCGAACACCGCGAGCCTGGAGCGAGGTTGCGAGAAGGTCTCCGAAGAAACCGTCGGTGCAGGGTGAACTTGGCGTCACGACCAACACGTCCCCCGGCTTGCATTGCTCAACGGCCACATGGAACATCCAGTTATCGCCGGGGGCGACGAGCGCCGTGACGGCGGATCCGCTCATGGCGATATCGTGCTGAACAGGGCGAATCTCTGACGCAAGCAGGCCTTTGCGGCCCTGCGCCTCGTGAACCGTAGCCACGCCATAGCGAGTCAGTTCATCGATAAGGGCCGCGTCGCCTCGCTCGATGTTACGCACCACGATGCCAGTCTTGCCTACCAGGTTGCTCATCCCAGATTCTCCGTGACACGAGGGAAAATACTTTGATAACCCTCACCGTAAATGATGTCTTTGGCAGCCGTGATGCCGATGTTGCGCTTGGCTTGCACGCCACGCTGCAACGCCACCCGGGTGTAGTACTCCCACAAGTGTTCCTGGCCGGCCATGCACTGGATCGCAGCGTACTTCTTGTCCCACACCGATGTGATGTCCAGCAGCACGTCGGGCTTCCACTCGCATTGCTCTGGCTGGTGCGGCTCGAAGCTGTAGACGGGAGGAGCGCCGACGATTTTTTCGCCGGGCTTGTAGCCTTCAGCCTGGGCAATGATCCGCGCTTCCTGGGCCAGATGGATCGCCAGCGGATGATCGTAGTTGTAAGGGTCTTTGAGCGAGTGACTCAAGACAAACTCGGGCTGTACCTTGCGAAACACATCGGCCAGACGCAAGAGGGTGTCTGTGTCGGCTCGCATCGGGTAGTCGCCGATGTCGAAGAACTCGACGGTGGCGCCCAGAATGTCAGCTGCCGCTTGAGCTTCTTCTCGTCGTGCGGCCTTGACCTTGCTCTCCGTCATCTCGGCGCCCTTGCGCCAAAGCTTCGCGGATTCGCCTCGTTCGCCGAACGACAAGCACACGATGTGCATGGCATAACCTTGTGCAGCGTGCAGCGCGATGGCTCCACCGGCGCGCCAGACGAAGTCTGCTGAGTGGGCGCTGACAACCAGCGCGGATTTTTGCAATGGATTATTCATGACGGGGCAGGCTCCCTTATTGGTTTTCACAGATGCTGACAGGCTTGCCAAGAAGGGACTAATGCGTAAGGCTGGTGTACCCATACGTTTTCTTTATTGGGGATTCTTACAGCAGTGAGGCGACGATGTCTGAGACAGCTCTTCCACATTTGATGCAGATCCGGGCGTTTATCCGCATCGCCGACGAGGGGAGCGTGTCGCGGGCATCCGATGGATTGCTCCGCGCGCAATCGGTCGTCACCCGCGCGATCCGCGATCTCGAACAAAGCCTCACCGTTCCGCTGTTTGAGCGGCACGCCAGCGGCATGCTGCTCACGCCCTACGGCAAAGCCATCCTGCCTCGGGCGCGAAGGGTCATGGTCGAACTTGAGTCAATTCCGACGATGATCGGCCATGCGCCTCATGAGCCCCTGTATCTTTTGAATACCCGCCGCCTGCAGATTTTTGTGAAGTTGTGCGAAACGCAACACATGCAGACGGTCGCGCGGTCGTTCAATCTCACGCAGCCAGCCATCAGTGCTGCACTGAAAATGCTCGAGAACGGCGCGGGTAAGCCGTTGTTCGAAAGAACCGCCAGGGGCCTTCGGCCCACACGAGCGAGCACCGAGATCCTCTATCCGATACGCCGGGCATTGAACGATTTGCGCCACATTCGGGCTGATGTGGCAATGATCAAGGGCTCGCTGCAAGGCTTGGTCACTGTGGGCGCGTTGCCTTTGGGGCGAACACGCATTCTGCCGCAGGCTTTCGTGCGGCTGCTGGCCGACCATCCCGGCGTTCGAATCGCCACGAACGAGAGTCCCTTCAACTTGCTGGCATTGGAACTACGCGCTGGAGATGTGGACTTCGTCTTCGGAGCGCTGCGGGGGCAGGATTACGCAAGTGACTTGCACGGCGAAAAACTGATCACTGAGGAGATGGTTATCCTGGCGGGCCGAGGTCACCCTTGGCTGGGCCGCGCCGTTACCCTGGATGATCTGGCCGGCGCAAGATTGGTGCTTCCACGGGCCGACACCCCGGCCAGGCTATTGCTGGAAACCCATTTCGCTCAACTCGGGCGCAAAGCACCGGAGCCCGTCGTGGAGACGGGCGATATGGCAATCATCAGAGGCCTGCTTATGCGCTCGGACATGCTGGCGATCGTTTCCGAACACCAGCTGGAGTACGAAATCGCGTCCGGAGAACTTCAACGGCTGGATCTACAGCTGCAGGACACTCATCGTTCCATCGGGCTGATATACCGAACCAACGGTCTGCATTCCCCAGCCGCCGAAGCGCTCATCAAAAAAATCCGCGAAGTAACCCAGGAAGTCCTCGAAGGCGATTAAGTCGCTTTGGCGGGCTGGCGTCCAGCCACCGAGTACGTTACCTGCTGATTGCGGGTTTTCTGGAACTCCTCCAGGGTCATGCCTTTCATCGCTGAATAAATGTGCAGATTGGAAACGCCAACGACGGCGCCCAGTTTTTCCAGCAAAAAGAAAATGACGCCGTACTGGATCAACCCGCGCCAATCTCGAGCTTGAAGCAATTGCTGCTCTTCTTCCGTCAGTTGATGCTCATCGAACAACGGCTGAGGATTCTGCAGGAATCGAGCGCGCCAGGACGGATCGATGAGGTTGTGCAGGAACCGATTGAGTCGATAACCCTTGTGGCTGCGTTCCAGAGTGAAGGGGTAGGTGCCCTCGAGCTTTTCCACGCCGGCCAATTGATGGTTGATGTGATCGCGATGACGTTGCAAGACGTCAACCGGGACTTCGCGAGACTGGTTTTCCAGAAGCAGTGTCGCAATCCCTGTCATGGACGGCAGATAGTAGTCCTTGTGCAGAACATTGACGTTGGCCGACAAGGCTCCGCGCATGATAAGCCAGGTAATGACTTCCGAACCTTCCATGCCGCCTAACGTGGCGTACTCCGCCAGCGTGATCTCGGTAAGGCGCTCGGGATCGTTAACAAACAGATCGACGAATTGCTCGTCCCATTCAGGGTTGTTGAATCCGCAGCGTTCACCGTGCACCTGATGCGAAACGCCGCCGGTTGCGACTATCGCGACGTTCAAGTCCTCCGGGTAGCTTTCGATGGCGCGCCGCAGTGCTTTGCCAAGGTTGTAGCATCGCTTCGCTGACGGTATCGGAAACTGCAGCACGCCCACTTGCAGAGGGACCACGTCTACAGGCCAGCCCTCTTTGAAAGGCATGAGCGCGGACATCGGTGAAAACAGACCGTGGTCGACGGGTTTGTCGCGAAAGAATGACATGTCGAATTCGTCGGCCATCAGACTGTTGCCGATGTGCCGCGACAACGCAGCATGACCACCAATCGCTGGGAGGTCACGTTTGCCACCGCCTTCGTCGGCAACCTCGTAGCGCTCGTCCACCCCAAGTGCGAACGCGGAGTAGTGATCGAAGAAAAACGATGTGACGTGGTCATTGAAGATGTAGAAAAGCACGTCGGGCTTATTGTCAGCCAACCAGTTTTTGATGGGCTTGAAGCTTTCGAAAATGGGCGCCCACGCTGCCTCTTCCTGCTTGTCATGATCGACGGCAAAGCCGATGGTCGGCGTATGTGAGACGGCTAACCCGCCTATGATTCGAGCCATGTCAGGCCTCCATGATTAAACGTTGGTAGCGAGCGCGTTTTGCGCGCTCGACAGTGTTAATGACCCGGTTGCGCGTTTAACTGGCCAGGGGTCGCTTTAGGGCCTGCCATGATCGAGATAGCGGCCAGCACCGCTGGAATGCCGAGCACGGCGAAAATCACATTCATGGGCAGCCCCAGACTCAACAAAGCGCCGCCGCTCATTGAGGCAAGGATACCGCCCGTACGTCCGATCCCCAGCATCCAGCTCACGCCTGTGGCGCGAAAGTCGGTGGGGTACTGTCCCGGCGCAAAAGCGTTGAGCCCGGTTTGAGCGCCGTTTATGCAGAATCCGGCGGCGAATACCAACGCGCCCAAGGCGGTGGTTCCGACTTCGACGAAACCCAGGGCAAAAATGCACAGCGCACCGCTGATATAGGCAAGGGCAATGATCGCTTTTGGGTTGAATCGATCCATCGCGGCGCCGACAAGGACGATGCCGAGCAGCCCGCCAAACTGAAACATAGCCGTGATGATGGCGGCGCGCTCAAGGCTGACGCCAGCATCTTTGATCAAGGTTGGCATCCAGCCGGTCAACAGGTAGATGACCACCAGCCCCATGAAGTAAGTGCACCACAAACTCAGGGTGCGACCACGATATTGGGGGTCAAACAGGCGCCGAACCTTGTTGCCGGTTTTCTGGGTGATGGCAGCCGTCGTTGCAAATACCACGCTGTCGGGGAAGCTGCCACCCATGCGTCGTAGCACAGACATGATCCGAGGCCGCGGAAAGCCGCGATTGATCATCAGGTCTACGGATTCAGGCAGCAGAAAGTACAGAACCGGCAGCAGCAACAGCGGTAAAACTCCGCCCAGCAGTAACACCGCGTGCCATCCGAGTTGCGGCACCATCCAGGCAGAGATGAAGCCGCCTGAGGCCGAACCCAGGCCGAACCCCATGAACATCAACGTGATCAGCAAACCTCGCAGGCGTTGGGGGATGTACTCCGACAAAAGCGTCGTACTGTTCGGCATTGCCGCGCCCAAACCAAGGCCGGTCAGAAAACGCAATGCGGCCAACTCCATCGGCGAACTGGCGACAGCGCTGAGCGCACTGAAAATACCGAAAGCCGCCACCGACAAGAGCAACACACGTCGACGTCCGAAACGGTCCGAATAAGGGCCCGATACAAGTGCACCAACCGCCAGCCCAACCATCGCAGCTGCCATGATCGGCCCGAAGGCGGTCCGGGAAATATTCCAGTCCTGGATGACCGCTGGCGCGATGAAACCCATGATCGCGGCATCTAGCCCGTCAAACGTAACGATAAGGAAGCACAGAAGCAGAATCAGCCATTGATAGGGTGTGACGGAGCGCCCATCGATCCATTGCTTGATGTCCACGGCAGAGCTGTTCATGGGTTTACCTTTTTATTATTGAGGGGCGAATCAGCCAGCCCGACCCGGGCTCGCGTTCGTAGCCAAAGCTTAAATCAAACGCGGCCAGGCTTCGTCTGTGAACTGTTTAAGCAGGAATCCCTTTTATTTATTGGAAAACTCTCTGATGTCCGCATACGGGTACAGCGCGTCCACCAGGGACTGCCAGTTGAAAGGGTCCGCGTAAACGATTCCCCGGTCCGCCATCGCGTCGACCAGTCCTCGCTGTGTGGCGACAATTGCCTGGCTCATTGTTGGCGTTACACCGACATCTGCGGCCGTCTTGGCGACTTCCTCCATCTCTTCGGCACGCCTGCGCCCGTGCTCGGCAACCCGGCTGATCAGGTAGTGCGGTTGTGCCGCATTCCAACCCATGTCCGGGAAGCTCTTGTGCAGTGATGCCAGCACCATTTCTTCGGCATTGTATTGTCGTGCCGTTGAAAGGCACTCAGTGGTCAGGGCCTCAAGGCCCTTGATCATGATGCTGCGACACATCTTGATAGCCGATGCCACCCCGATGCTGTCGGCGACGACCCGAACGTTAAACTCCAGAGGCTCGAGCCACCGAGCAAGCGCGGCAGCCTCTGTACCGCCGAGCAAGATCGGCGTCTGCAGCCGCTGTGGCGGGACTGGGGCCATCACCGCCGCATCTATGTAATGGGCGCCGCAAGCTTTGAGTGCAGCTCGGGCTGCCTGCTTCGTGGCGGGGGCAACGGAATTGATGTCCATGAACAGCTGGCCTGGCTGTAGCGCCTCTGCGAGCTCGGTGGCCACCGATAAAGCGGACCCGGCCGTCACTGCCGAAATCACCAGTTGAACATTCTGAACAGCTGCAGCCGCAGATGCACAAGCTTCAACATTCGCTGTCTGCGCCTTGGCTTTGACAGCATCGCGTCGGGCCGCGTCGTGGAGCAGACGATCATAAATCTGCACCGACACGCCCTGTGCAGCCAGATCCTGGGCGAGGATCCCGCCGGCCTCGCCAAAGCCAATCACGGCGACGCGCTGTAATGAATTGCTCGTTGTCATTTTGCAGTTTCCTCAAGGGGCTGGTGGGCGACTTCAGATAGGGGTTGATCGGGGGCCAGGCAGGCGTCGAAGCGCTGCTGATCAAAGAGCTTTTCCCACCGGCAGATCACGAACACAGCGACGCTGTTGCCGATGACATTGGTGGTCGATGTGGCAATGGCCAGCACGCGATCAATGCCAAAGAGCAAACCGAGCGCCCCTAACGGTAAAACCCGCACCGACTCCAGAGTCGCTGCCAGTTTGATGACGGCGCCACCCGCTGCGCCAGCGCCGCCTTTGGAGGTCAACAGCATCACGGCGAGCAAGCTCAGCTGCTGCTCCCAGCTCAACGCGGTGTCGGTTGCCTGGGCCAGAAATCCCAGGCCACACGCCATGTAAAGGCACGCGCCATCAATGTTGAAGCTGTACCCGGCGGGCAGAACGAACCCGACAACTGCTTCATCGCAACCGGCCTGAGTCAGCTTGGTAACCAGCTTGGGAAAGGCCGCTTCGCTCGAAGCAGTGCCCATGGCGATCACAGCTTCCTCTTTAATGACTCGCAGTATCTTGAGGATCGAGAAACCGGCCAGGGCCGCAACACTGCCCAGGATCAGGAAGATGAAGATCAAGACGCTGGCGTAGTACGTGAGGATGTAGCGGAGCAAATACAGCAGCGTTTCAGAGCCGAAGCTGCCTACAGCTGCCGCCATCGCCCCGAAAGCGCCAAGAGGGGACAGCCGCATGATGTAAGCCAACAACTTGAACGTGACGGTCTGACCTTCATTCAGCAGGCGCATGCCGATCCAGTCCGGCTTGGCACACCGTGCGAGCGCGAGCCCCACCAGCACCGATACGAACAGCACCGGCAAAATGTCGCCCCCCACGAAAGCAGAGGCAAACGTCTTGGGGATGATGGAGAGGAGAAAGTGCTCCAGGCTGAAGCCGCCGTTGGACATGGCGGCGTTGACCGTGGCGGCCTGGCCTGCGGCGAGGCTATCGCCCATATGAGCATGCAATCCGTCGCCGGGGCGGACCAGCGATACCACGGTAAAACCCACCACCATCGCCAGGCTGCTGACCACTTCAAAGTAGATCAGCGTCTTGATACCAATCCTTCCCAGCCGACGAAAATCGCCGATGTGGGCGATGCCGTGAACGACGGTGAAAAAAATGATGGGCCCAAGAAGCATCTTCAGAAGCGCGATGAAGGCAGTCCCGAGAGGTTTCATTTTTACTGCGATTTCGGGGGCAAGCAGACCGAGTGCGATGGCCAGTGCCATTGCGATGAGGACTTGTATGTAAAGCTTTGCGAGTAGTTTCATAGGTCTCTCGACATTTATTTTTTTTGTCGAGAGAAAGGGTGGCACGACCGGCCACCCAGGGATAATGCGTTCAGCTTGTACTGCTATACCTTTCGCTTATGCCGTTACTGTTGTGGGGCGACTCTGGCGCTGCGGCTTCCACAGCCGTCAAGTCTGCCCCTGTGGCATTTGGTAGGCACAGCGCGGCCAGAAAGCCGATCAAGTAGGAGCCGATCGCGAATGAGCCCATGGCCACCGGCAAGCTCATATGAACAGATGCGAAACCGACTGCCGCGGGCATGATCGACCCGAAACCACGACCGAAGCTGGTGCAGAACCCGGCGCCGTTGGCGCGCATGCGAGTGGGATAAAGCTCCGAGAACGTCAACGGCAAACCGGAAGCCAATCCTCCTTGAAACGCGCCCAGGAACAAGCCTAGCGCCAGAATGATGCTCATATGGATGTCAGCGAACATGTACACCGATACCACCACCGCCTGACAGACGAGAAACAGCATGAACGCACGGCCCCGGCCAATGCGATCACTGAGCAGGCCGTAGACGAAGGGGCCAATCAACGAACCGATAATGTTCACGGCCAGGTAGCCCGACGTCGATGCGATCGGCAGGTTCAGCACGGTGCGCATATAGGTCGGTAGCCAGGTGATCATAATGTAAGCACCGCCAAAAATGCCGCTGGCAAGAATGGTGCTGATGATCGTGACTCGACGATGCTCGGCAGCAAAGATGGCTTTGAGGTCGATGCCTTTGCTGTTTTTGCGGCTTTGATTGAATGCGGCGGACTCTGGCACCAATCGGCGGATGAACCAGATCAGCAGTGCGGGAAGCAGGCCGATGGCAAAGAATGCGCGCCAGGCGACGTCTTCCGGCAAGAAATTGAACAATACCGGCATAGTGGCCAGAGAGATCGCATAGCCCACGGCATATCCACTCTGCACCGAGGCAGCGACGCGCCCGCGTAAAGCGGGTTTGATCGCCTCGCTGATCAACACTGCGCCAACAACTGCTTCACCGCCGTATCCGATGCCCTGTAAGAACCGAACCGGCAAAAAACTCCAGAAGCCTGTACAGAAAGCGCCCATGCACGTGAACACCGCCACCCAAAGCACGGTGCCTTGCATCACTTTGATCCGACCGTAGCGGTCGGCCAGCATACCTGCGCCCCATCCGCCCAAGGCACTGCCGATGAGCGAAACCGAGCCCAGCAGGCCAGCGTCTGACTTGCTCAGGCTGAGCACTGTCATTAGCACCGGCATCATCAACGCGAAAATCGTCGCGTCCATGGAGTCGAGAGTAAAACCGCCGAAACACGCCCAATAGGTACGCTTTTCGGTGGACGTAAGATCGGAATACCAACCCAGTCGCATGTGTCGATCCTTATTTTTTTATGACAATAAGGTCGAGGCTATACGGAAGGGGCTGTGAACATGACTTGATTGCTTTATCGAGCGGACGGTTTTTTTTATAGGAAGGTTCATTGTTGTCAGCAGGAGAGGGGAGACATGACGAATGAAGAGAATCACGTACGGTTGATCGCGCCACCTGCGAGGGCCGGCGCAGGATTGAGGCGACAAAACAAGCGGTGCACTGCCGCCGACGCCATAGGGCCCAAGCTTGCAGGTGGCGCGCGACGGCTTGTGACAGAGGCCGATGGACTTGAGCCCCGAATTCGATCCGGCACGACAACCCTGCGTTGTCGCCAGGGTGGGACATCTGGATGAGGTATCACCAGGGCATTTGTCAGGTCGAGCGAACAGTCGACGCCTGCGATGGTGGGGGGCGGCCGCCACCCATTTGATGCCAATTGGCAACTCAGCCCCTCCCAGCGCCTTATCCAGATTCCGCAAAATCCCGAAATGCCCGATAAAGCTCTTCAGCCTCGGACTGCCGACAGGTTTTCGAAGGGTGGATTTTCGGCGCTTGCGCTGGCGACCGACAAGATCAACTTGGACCTCGAGTTGCGGGGCAAGCCTCACGGTAAGACGAACATGCTCAACATCGAGCGCATCATGCCGATACAACTCGTATGCATGGCTCGAAAAAATGCGCTACGGAAATTATGAAAAATCTGCCCAAATCCCTTAAGCCGGAAAACCACCGCTCCACGGTTGCGCTGACTCGCAGCTCTCTTTTTAATTTCGTCGCCTTGTTGATAGGTGTCTTCCTGCTGGCGAGCTGTATGTTGCTGTTTCTGGCCAGGGATCTGGATAAAACCGAGGAAGAAGAAAGCGCTTTTTACACCGCCAAAGCCGTGCATGCCTCAGAGAGGGGCGTGGCTTCGACGCTTAAGGACTACGCATTCTGGGGAGACGCTTATAAACACCTTCATCTACAGGTCGATCCTGAATGGGCCTATGTTCGCCAGAATATCGGGGCGACGCTCTATGCAGACTTCGGGTTCCAAGGGCTGTTCGTCATCGACGAGAGTGGCAGAACCGTTTATGCAGTGGTCGACGGTGAACTGAAAAATATCTCGATTGAGGACTGGCTGGGGCAGCCATCAGGCGCTTTGGTTGCCCAGGCGCGAAAGGTGGCATCTGAGGAGACGCCTGTAACCTCCTTCATGAACGTGAACGGTGTTCCCGCGATTGTCGCCGCTGCGGCCATAACCCCAGGCACGGACCCGACGGTCGAACCCGATGATCGATCTGCGTCTGTGCTGATTTTTGTCGACGTACTGACCGACGACAAACTGGCTAAGCTGGGCCGGGATTACGGTGTACAAGATCTGCGTGTCGCCGCCCCAACCGAACGGCATCAGGCATCCTATTTTGCGCTTGGAGATAACGGTGAGGGCGGTGCCTTGCGCTGGACGCCGCCCACGCCGGGGCATCGCCTTCTCGCCCTTGGATTACCTCTGACGGGCTTCGCTGCTTTGCTGGTCTGCTTGATGGCATGGGTGATCTTGCGCCGCACCACCGCTGCTGCAAGTGCGCTGGATGAAAGCTATCTTTCGCTGCAGCGCAGCCAAGCGGCCTTGGCCACAAGCGAGGCCCGGTTTCGCGATGTCGTCGAAGCGAGTTCAGACTGGGTCTGGGAGATTGATCAGGACTGGTGCTTCACTTATCTTTCCGAGCGATTTGAGGCGGTCACTGCGTTCTCTCGACAGGACTGGATCGGCGTATCCATAGACACGTTGCTCAACAGTCAGATGGGGACGGTTTCGCAGTGGTTGTCGATCCCGAATCGCAAACCGGACATAACGATCTCCTGCCGCTACATCGATACCCAGGGCGAGGAACGTGTCACTCGCCTTTCTGCTCGGCAGCTACCTGAAGGCGGTTTTCGCGGGACCGCCACTGACATTACTGAGGAAGTCGAAGCGCGTCGGCGCATTGAGTTTTTATCTCAGCACGACGCCCTGACGGGTCTTTCAAACCGTGTCAGGCTGCAAGAGTTTCTGGACGGAAAGTTCAAGGCGCTGCCGACCAAAGAGCAGCCGCTGGTCATGCTCAGTCTGGACCTGGACAGATTCAAACCTGTCAATGATCTGCTGGGACACGCTGCTGGTGACAGAGTGCTTAACGACATTTCAGCTCGGCTGTCGGAGTGTGTTCGCCACGGAGATCTGGTAGCGCGGGTAGGCGGGGATGAGTTCGTGCTGATTCTCACCGATGCAAAGGACCCGGAGGAGGTTGAGTCGTTATGCCGCCGTCTCATTGAGTCGATCGAGATGCCTGTGGTAGTCGATGAACAGGAAGTGTTTGTCAGCGCCAGTATCGGTATCGCGATGGCGCCGACCGACGCACGAGAGGCCGCCGAGTTGCTACGTTATGCAGACATCGCCCTCTATGAAGCGAAAGCCGGTGGTCGTAGCACCTGGCGTTTTTATGCCGGTGACATGAATGCCCGCATCATCGAGCGGCGTCGCCTGGAGAGTGATCTGCGATTTGCGATCAAGCACGGTGAGCTGAGGTTGCACTTCCAGCCTCGGTTCAGGATTGCTGACGGCAAGATGGTAGGGGCCGAAGCGTTGGTCCGCTGGCAACATCCTCAAAGAGGGTTGGTATCGCCCGAGAAATTCATACCGATTGCCGAGGAAACGGGGCTGATTTTGCCGCTGGGCGACTGGGTCATGAGGACAGCCTGCAACTATGCAGCGCAATGGCCGGCCCACCTGTTCGTTTCAGTGAATCTCTCTCCCGCTGAATTCAAGCGCGGTAATCTGATTGCACGCGTACAACAGGCCCTCGATGAGAGCCGCATTGCACCGTCTCGCGTTGAGTTCGAGATTACAGAGGGTGTGATGCTCGAAGACGCTGTAGGTGCTTTGGAGGTGATGCACAAACTCAAACGCCTGGGGGTTCGCATTGCCATGGATGACTTTGGTACCGGATATTCTTCACTCAGCTATCTGCGGACTTTTCCCTTTGATGGCCTGAAGATAGATCGCTCCTTTTTGACCCGCCTGGGTGAGAGTGAAGACGACCAGACCATCGTTCAGGCGATTGTCGGTCTGGGTAAGGCGCTTTCGTTGACGGTCACGGCGGAAGGCATCGAAACGGCCGAACATCTCGCATTGTTGAAAGCGGTTGCTTGCGAAGAAGGTCAAGGCTATTTCCTGAGTCGTCCGCTGGAAGCGGAGGCCTTTGATGTATTGCTGGGCGAGACGCAGAGCTCAGAATTCAATAAGAAGAGTTGAGAGAAGCAATACCCCCTAGGTGGTGGCCGGGCGCGTTGCGACACTGGTCAAGTAGATCCATCACGGGGCCAGCCGGGCGTTTGCCCAGCACCACGCTGCGCAGACGGTCGTTTACCTGCGGCAGGTGCCTGACCTGGGCATCATCAATGCCGGGCTGTTCGATGCGCTGGTAGACGAGGTGGAGCAAGCGATGGAAGACTGGCAGCCCAGGCGGGATGCGAATGGCCATCTGCTGAACGAATGACTCGAAAGGACTCCATCATGCACGACGCTTTGACGCACTCTATTCGCTACCTGCGGCACGTCAGCCGGGCGCGTCTGGAGGCCAGTTGTGAAGCGCTCAAGGGACGGATCGAAAAAGCCCGCCACGAGGGTGCGGTGACTGACGAGCAGGCTGCGCAGCTGATTCATGATGTGCATAACGAGCGGGCGCGGGTCATCCGTCCCGCCATGGATTAAACCGCCTCCTGAAAACCCGGCCGTTTCATCTGGGAGTGACTGCGCCTGGCCGAGAGTTGCTTGACTTCACTGTCACGTTATACAAGCCAACCGAACCTTAAAGCTTTCCCAATTGGGGGGCAGGCGCCGCTGTTTTTTGTCTACGAATACTTTCCATATTCAACGTCAGACCTCGCCGTCACTGGTCCCACGAGCTCATGGTCGGGCGCGCCTGAAAATCAGCAGCACCCGCAAGACTAACAATCGTGAGGTAGGTGTTGACTGGAAGGAAAATGAGGAATAGATTCAACTACACCTAACGAACGTTAGGTAGATTTCCCTCTTCCTTCTGGAGCTGACCATGACCGATAAACTGCAACTCTTCACCTCTCCCTCGGCTTTCCCGAACCCTCAGCGCCTGCGCTTGTTCATGCACGAAAAGGGAATCGCGGATCTGTTCGAAGAAACGATTTATGACATGGCACCTGGAGGGGAGCAGCGCGGGTGGCGTCACCTCAATATGAATCCATGGGGTGAAACGCCCACGTTGAAACTCGCAGACGGCAGTTTCATTTCCGAGACGGCAGCGATCGTTCGCTATCTCGATCAGTCCTATCCGGGTCGCAAGATCATGGGTGAAACCGCATTGGAGCAGGGGCTCGACAACATGTGGGATAACCGGGTCTGGGTGCATATCCTGTACCGGATCGTGACGGCGTTTCACGTGTTGCACACCGGGTTGGGCTTCAAGCTTGAACTGACGAAGAACGAGGCGTGGGGCGAGCACTGTCGCAAGGAAGCGTTAGCCCATGCAGCGTTGGTCAATCGTCATCTGTCCGATGGCCGCGAATGGTTGCTGGGCGGCGATGCTCCAACCTTTTCTGACATCACTCTGGCAACCGCGATTGCGTTCTCCAAATTCCCGGTCAACGCGACCCCTCTGGATGAGCGTTTCGAGTTCATTGACGCCTATTGGCAGCGCTGGCAGAAACGCCCAAGCTTTCAGGCTGCATATGCTGATCGGAGCAGCGGAATTCCGGAATTGGATTCGCCGTCTGAGTGACCTCGTGCTGCGTGAGTAGAGTCGTCGGGACCGCAATGCATGGCGTTCCCGGCGGAGCTATTTCTAACGCGAAACGCTCAGATGATGGGAGGTAATCAACATGCCTCATCAGCATGAGCTGGACCATTAAAGTCCGGTGCCAGATGCAGAAGGCGGCTACCTAACAAAAGGTAGGCTTTTGATTTAGTATGGCGGTCTTCCGATAACCTGGCCAAATGACAAAGGCAAAGCAATGACGATCAACGCCCGAGAGGCCATCCTGCTGGCGGCAAGAAATATCGCCCAGTCCCAAGGCTACAACGGCTTGAATTTCCGCGATCTGGCCACTGAGGTCGGAATCAAGCCTGCGAGTATTTATTACCACTTCCCGAGCAAGGCTGATCTTGGTGTTGCTGTCGCCAGGCGGTATTGGGAAGACGGCGCTGCGGCGCTGGAGGTGATCTCTCAGGAAACGCCAGACGCTCTCGACGCACTGCGTCGTTTCCCCGAGATTTTTCGGCGCTCACTGGAGGCCGATAACCGTCTCTGTTTGGGCAGCTTTGTGGGCGCTGAAACTGACAATTTGCCGGCAGAGATGACTCAGGAAATTCAGGCCTTTGCAGAAGTGAATGTGGCTTGGCTGAGCAAGCTTCTGGTAGCCGCCAACGTATGCGAGCCGGCAGACAGCGAGAAGCGGGCACGCGCGATTTTTTCGGCCGTGGCGGGTGCTCAGCTTATCGCCAGAAGCCGATCAGACATTTCGATATTCGACTCATTGATAGATACCTATCGTGCATATGGACCATTGCCGACATAAGTTGATGCTATCGAGCGGGCCAGCCACCATCTGCCCAATGGTGGCAACCGGGTTTCACCCGCTGAATCAGGAAACGTTGATGACCACTTTGCCGAAGGCTCCCCTTGCCAAATGCTCGAACGCTTTGCGGGCATCTTCGAGCGCGTAGATTTGGTCAATCACCGGCCGGATCGCGTGTTCGTTCAGGAATGCGTTCATGCGATCAAACGCTGATCGAGGTGCCACGGCGATTCCTCGGACGGTGGTCTGGCGGAAGATCAACGGCATCAGGCTCAGTGTTGTGCTTTGCCCGGTGAGAAAGCCAATTTGCGCGATCTTCCCCGCTGCCTTGGTCGCCAGAATCGACTGGTTCAAACCCTCGCCACCGGCGACATCCAGTAGCAGGTCGACGCCCTTGCCGTTGGTGAGCTTCAAAACTTCTTCTTCCCATCGCGGATATGTCCGGTAGTTGATGCCAGCCACCGCGCCGAGCTTCTTCACCGCCTCGAGATTGGCATCACTGCTTGAGGTCACCATCACATTGGCGCCAAGCGCGGTGGCGAGTTGTACAGCGAAAATCGACACGCCGCCGGTGCCTTGCACCAGAACGGTCTGGCCAGGTTGGATCTGACCATAATCAACCAATGAGAACCATGCCGTCAGGGCGGCGATGGGAAGCGTCGAAGCTTCTTCGTCTGACATGTTGTCTGGCGCACGCACGGCACTTTCTTCGTGAATGATCATGTATTCGGCCAGGCCGCCGGGCAGGGGCATGCCAAAGCAGTAGGCGGGTTCATCCGGCCCCGGTTCGCCATCCAGCCAGCGCGAGTAGAGGTGCGAATTGACGCGGTCGCCAACCTTGAAGCGGTTTACGCCTTCACCTACCGCGACGACCGTGCCTGAAGCATCGCTGACCGGGATCAGAGCTTTGGGCACCAGATGGGGTTCATAGAAGCCATCGACGATGGCCTTATCGCGGAAATTCAACGAAACCGCGCCCACTTTCACCAGCAGCTCGCCAGCTTTGGGGTCAGGAGTGCCCGTCTCGCCGAGGGCCAGATTATCGAGACCGAAGTCGTTCAGAAGCCATGCTTTCATGTGTCGTTCTCCACTTGGGTTCCCAGTTGACGACATTCTCATCAAGGGTGGCTGCGGGATAAATGCCTGGTACGGCACAGGATTGTTATTTGTGGAGATAACAATCAGAGTGACTGCTTGCGTTGGATACGCAACAAATCATGAGTGAGATGACGTTATGGAATTGCTCCAGTCCATGCAGGTATTCGCCCGGTTGGCCGAACTCGGCAGCTTCACCCGCGCAGCCGACGCGATGCAGATCGGCCGCCCTCAAGTCACGCGAGCGATCCAGGAACTGGAAGCCTCCCTGGGCGTACGTCTGTTTCAGCGCACCACCCGTACGGTGCGACTGACCTCCGAAGGAGAGCAGTTCTACGAGCGCGTCAAATCGATTCTTGGCGAAGTCGCGAGTGCGACGGCGATGTTTGCGTCTCCACGCTCAACCCTCCGTGGTCGACTGCGAGTCGACATTCCGACGGCGTTTTCCGAACCTGGTCTCATCGAAAGCCTGCGTACGTTTGCGACGCTCTTCCCTGCAATCGAGCTGGCCCTCGGGGTGACTGATCGGACTGTGGACCTGGTTGCCGAGGGCGTGGACTGTGCTTTGCGGATTGGTGAATTACCCAGTTCCAGCCTCGTGGCCCGTCGCATCGGCCTGGCGACCATGGTCACCTGCGCGGCGCCGCGATACCTGGCGGAACATGGCGAGCCCCAAAGCCTTGAGGACTTGAATGCGCACCGCGGCGTGACCTTCCTGTCAGGCCACAACCAGCGGCCACAGGCCTGGCGCTTCGTCGATGGGGGTCGTGAGCAATTTCATGTCAGTCGCCAAGGCATCACCGTCAACGAGTCCAACGCTTACGTAGAGTGCGGGGTCGCAGGCTTTGGCATTCTCCAGGCCCCTGGGATTACGCTGGATCGGTTTCTTGCGCAAGGCACATTGGTTGAGGTGCTGCGCCCCTATCGTCCGCACCCAAGGCCTGTCTCAGTGCTGTACCCAAGCCGCTCGCACCTGGCGCCGCAGGTTGAGGTGTTTGTGGATTGGGTGCGCGAGCAGTTCCCTCGACTTTATGGACGGTGGCTTGAGGATTAGGCAGGTCATCCTGTGAATATGGATCTGCCGAGGGACAGAATCGGCCGACAACTGACGTCACCCACGGGCACGTAACTACACCTGAGGCAGACTGTTGAGGCGTTAACCGCGCGGCTGGGTTAGAGGCTGATAATCCCTTCCAGATACTGCACGGCATCCCCCGCCACAAACACGCGCCCATCTGCTACGCGACAGTCCAGCACACCGCCGCGCTGAGAGGCCTGCAACGCCGACAGGCGCGTCTTGTTATAACGCTGCGCCCAGTAAGGCGCCAGGCCGGCATGGATAGAGCCGGTCACGGGGTCCTCGGCCCCACCATTTGCCGGCCAGAAGTAGCAGTCAACCTGCCGGGCTATCGGTGTCATATGACGCGGTTTTAGCCTCGGCGCGCCCGACCATCCAGATACCTGTGGCAGAAATCGCCATCCCGGCCGCCATCTCCCATGACAGAGGTTCATCGAACATGGCCCAGGCCCAGAGCATGGTGATCGGCGGGCTAAGGTAGAGCACGCTGGCGACGCGGGTCGCAGAGGTCCGACGCAAACATACCCAGTACAACCCATAGCCGCCGAGTGTAGACAGCCCGACCGTCCAAAGTACGCTCATAGCGAAACCCGCCGTGGGGATCGGCATCAGACTGCCTTGACTCCCCTCAATGGCGGCGAAGGCAAAACTCGAGACGAAACACTGGAGCCAGAGGTTCGCAAGCAGGTCCAATGACTGTGAGTTGCTGGCGTGTTTTTGCCACAACGTCGCCACTGCCAGAGAAAGCATTCCCGCCACCGGCAGGCCGTAGGCCCACAGCGGTGCATCACCCACCACCAGCGCGCCATGGGTCACCCACAATACGCCGACCAATCCAACGATCAGCCCCATCCAGACCTGGCGAGCCAACCGCTCGCCCAATGCCAGTGCTGCCAGCAGTGCCATCCCCAGTGGCAGCAGGTCTGCGCACAGCGCCGCCAGCCCCGCCGGAACGCCGAGCGCGATGCCCTGAGTCACGCCAGTCAGATAGCCCGCCATCGCCAGCAGCCCTATGCCTGCATTTTTTAGCAGGATGGAAAAAGGGGTTCTGCGTAGCGTCCGATACACGAAGGGGAGCAGAACGAGGGAAACCACCACACATCGCCAGAACACCACCAGCAGCGCTGGGGCGTAATCGATGGAAAAGCGTGCGCCAATGAATCCGGAACTCCAGGTCAGCAGTAGCCCCGCCTCAAGCAAGGGCAGCGGCAATGTGTGAAGCCCGTGGCGACGGATCGGCTTTTTATGATGAGTCGAAATGTGCTGATTCATGCCCACAGGCTACGAGCGTAGAGTAATCTAATAAATCAAAATATCTTGCATCAGTTGTTCAACCGGATTGAATCATGACGGCGATTCTCGACATCGATCTGTTACGCACCTTCCATGCTGTGGTGCGCGTTGGGAAATTCAGCGCAGCAGCCGAGCAGCTGCATAAAAGCCCGGCTGCGGTAAGTGTCCACATCCAGCGTCTTGAGGCGGTGGCCGGCGGCCGTCTGCTGAACCGAGATAACCAGTCAGTCTCCCTCACTGCGTTGGGAAAGCGCCTGCTGATCTCGACCGCCGAGCTGTTACGTACACACGATCAAGCCTTGGCGGATCTGCGTGGCGCTCAGCTCGCAGGACGCATCACATTGGGCGTTCCTGACGAATACGCGGCGCATGTCATTCAAGACATCCTGCCGACCTTTGTGGCTGCCTGGCCAAACGTGGTGCTGGAGCTCAAGACCGGGCCGAGCTATGCGCTGAGAGACCTGGTCCAACGCGGCAAATTGCAGGCCGCGGTGGTCGCGCAGCCCAAGGGAGAGGCAGACCCCGACACTGAGGTGCTGATGTCCACCACGCCCGTCTGGGTCGGAGCGGCCAATGCTGCGATGGCGCTCAAGGATCCGCTGCCACTGGCGGTTCACGCCGTGCAATGTCCTTATCGCGAAGCCATGAATGCATCGCTCAAGGCGTCGGGCCGCCGCTCGCGGATCGTCCTCGAAAGCCCCTCCAATCAGGCAGTCAAGGCGTGTGTGGAGGCAGGGCTGGCGGTCAGCCTGATTGACCGTGGCAAAGTCACCGAGCGCATGCAGATACTGGAGGGGCTGCCGGTCATTCCTGACCATGACATTGTGTTCGTGCGCAACACTGCATCTCGCGCAGATAAAGCTGTGGACCTATTGGCGCACGCGATGCGGCAGTCGTTTCGGTTGTAGCAAGTAGGCTTCTAAGGCGGGTGACGCGCGGTTGGGATGGGCTGGTAAGAGCGGATTGACAAAGCATCAAGCAGGTGCTGGGAAGCCGACGCTGAATGTGTAACGATATGTTTCTCGGCTCTGATGCGGCCACCCTGGGAAACGATGCAGATGCTCGCTGCCTTCAGACATTATCCGTTTTCGGTCAATTTGCTGCTGCTGTCGTCGCTGTTCCTGACAATGGGCCGAGCAATTACCTTGCCCTACATGGTTATTTATCTGTCCTCCAACTTCGCGTTGGGAGTCAGTGACATCGGTCTGGTAGTCGGCAGCGCCATGCTCGTTGGCTCGCTGCTGAGCGTGTACGGCGGCTACCTGACAGACAAAATATCCAGCTATCGACTGATCCTGGCCTTTACGGGGTTTTTCACCCTGGGCTTCATCGGGATGTGCGTTACTGCGCACCTTTGGATGTTTTTCCTGTTTCTGGTGGCATTCAATTTTGCTTATTCGGTGATCGATGTTGTGGTGAAGGCCGCGTTCGGCAAACTGCTGCCAGAAGCCGAGCGGGGCAAAGTGTTTTCGGTGCGCTACTCGCTGATCAATATCGGCTACGCGGTGGGGCCGTTCATTGGCGCAGGGTTCGCGCACATGGACATGAAATTGCCGTTCCTCATCTCAGCGGCCCTGGGCGTCGGGACCTTTCTGACGTATATGATCTGGGGTGACAGGACGCTCACCCCCACTGACCGGGCCAGTCCGCCCATCTCCTTCGCTTCTGTGGGGCGCATTCTGCTGAAAGATTACCGTCTGGTCTGCTTCACCATTGGCGGCGCGCTGAGCGCAGTAGCGTTCGGCCAGTTCACCGGCTATATCTCGCAATACCTTGTGACTACAAGCACACCCGAATTCACCTATCAGGTCATCAGCGCGGTGGTGGCCGTGAATGCGACGGTGGTGATCTGTCTGCAGTACCTCGTCGGCAAGCGCATCACCAACGAGCATCTGAATCGATGGTTGACCGCGGGCTTCAGTCTGTTTCTGCTAGGGGTTGTCGGATTTGCGTTGTCCACCAGCGTGTTGCATTGGGCCGTGGCAGTAGGAATATTCACCGTGGGGGAAGTCATTGTGTTCCCCGCCGAGTACATGTTCATCGATCGCATCGCGCCCGAGCATTTGCGCGGCATGTATTACGGTGCGCAAAACCTGTCGAGCCTTGGCGGCGCACTGGGCCCGGTATTGTGCGGATTTGCATTGGCATCCCAGCCACCGCATTTCATGTTTTATATGCTCGCTGCCTTCATCGTGGCAGGTGGGTGTTTTTACTTGATGGGTGCCTCTTTCTCCAACCGCCATGACTATGGATGCAGTGATCACGATTGATCGGTGCATCGCACGAGGGGGGCGTTAATGCCCCAACCGCCGGTTCACCATCTGGATCAAGCGCTCGCCTATATTCTCAATCCCCTTGTTCTGCGCCACGACCTGAGCGCCCTCCATGAGTACAGTCAGCTCCTGCGCGACCTGCTCAGGCTCGCTCAAAGCCATGGCGGTGCAGAGTGCAGTCATTCGAGCGAACTGCGCTTTTTTGTGGGCCACGATCAGCTGACGGGCCGGATGATCAACCTCTGGCAGCTCTGCCAACGTATTGGTGAACGGGCAGCCGCGGTAACCCGAACCTTCCAGACCCGCAACGATGAAGTCAAGAAATCCCAAGAGCTGCTGGCGTGGCGAATCTGGATGCTGCGATGCCAGGCGGTCGAAGACATCGCTGTAGCTTTCGGTTAGCCGCTCAAGCCACTCCAGAATCAATGCGTCCTTGTTTTCGAAGTGTCGGTAGGCGGTCATTTTGGTTGACCCTGCCAGTGCCGCGATCGCATCCACGCTGACGCGGGTGATCCCTTGCTCCATGAACAATCTCTGAGCCGCCTCGATGATGCGTTCTCTTGGCGGAAGCTGGGGTGTGGGTGACGCGCGCATGAAAACTCCTCTTGACAGTGATACCCATTGGTATCGCATGATACTAATAAGTATCTCCCGATACTGGTGAGTAACTATCATACTGAACTGGAGAATGTCATGCACCTTCGAGAATACGCTGCTCACGATGCCACGGGGCTGAGCCAACTGATACAGACCAGACAGGTCAGTGCGGTTGAGGTTCGTGCTGCGGCTTTGCAAGCCATCGAGACGCTTAACCCTCACCTTAACGCGCTGGTGGAGACGTGGCTCGACGAGCCTGCGCCGCAACCAGGCGATTTCTATGGCGTGCCTTTTCTGATCAAAGATTTGGGCATCGCCGCGCAGGGACGTCGCAGTGAACTGGGCAGTGCCTTGGCACTTGGTTGCTCGGCCGAGGCCGACTCACATTTGATGCGCCGCCTCCGTCGTGCCGGTTTGATGCCGCTGGGCAGGACCACGACCCCCGAGTTCGCCGCAAGCACCACGACTGAAAGCCGTCTGACTGGACCCACCCGTAATCCTTGGGATGTGGAACGCAGTGCAGGGGGGTCAAGTGGTGGTTCGGGGGCGGCGGTAGCGGCCGGCATGGTACCCGTGGCTCACGCCACGGATGGTGGTGGCTCAATCCGTGTCCCAGCCTCGCTTTGCGGTCTGTTCGGCTTGAAGCCCAGTCGTGGGCGGGTACCAATGGGCCCCGATGTTGACGAGGTCTGGAGCGGCCTTGCCGTGCATGGTGTCCTGACTCGTACGGTGCGTGACAGTGCTGCATTGCTGGACGCTGTCCAGGGCTACGTTCCAGGTGACCCCTTTCAGATTCAGTCGCCGGCAACCAGCTTCATCGAGCAATCCCGGCGTGAGCCCAGTGGATTACGCATCGGGGTGCAAACTCGGCCGCTTGACGGTCAAGCGCTGCATCCCGCGGTGCAAGCTGCACTGCAGGAGACCGTGCGGCAGATTGAAAGTCTTGGGCACAGGGTCGAGGAGGTCAAGCCGGATATTGGATTGAGCTGGGAGGGGTTTGTAGAGCTCAATGGCCGCTTCTGGTCTGCCAACACCGCCGCCTGGATCGACGCAATTGCAGCGGCAACCGGCCGCGGTGTCGATGCCGCTCACCTGGAGCCGGCGACTCTGTCCCTATACCAATACGGCAAGACCTTAAGTGCGACCGATCTATTGGGCGCGTTGTTTGAGCGCAATGTTGTCGCCAGAAAGCTTGGCGATTATTTCGAGCGTTATGATCTATTGCTTTCGCCGACCTTGCCGAACTTGGCGCCAGTGATCGGTCAGTACAATGCGCAACAGCAATATCTGGATGGGCGAGGCTGGATGAGTCAGGTGTTCAGCCAATCACCGTTCACTGCGCTGGCAAATGTTATCGGTGCTCCAGCGATGTCAGTACCGCTGGCACACGACCCTCACAGCGGATTACCGATTGGCATGCAGTTCATGGCCAGGTTTGGCGCTGAAGGCATGCTCCTGGCGTTGGCAGGGCAACTGGAGCGCGCCCTTCCTTGGGCCGATCGTCATCCGGGCGTGTGGGCAGGCAATCGTTGAAATGCCGGGGAGGCGGTGATTGTTCGATCGCCGCCGCTGCCGCCTAAAGCTCATTGGGTATGGTCCTTACAGAGTCGGGGAGCCAGGTGAGCCGCCCGTCACGTGCCAGGCGATAACGCCTGAGGTCCCTGGCCAAAATGAGCTCGCCACTGAAGCTCTGTTGCGCCTCAGCGTGGATGTCCTCGATCGAGGGGCTGCGTTCGGGATTGTCCTGATACCGTGCGCTGAAATGTGTCAATACAAGGTTCCTGACGCCGACGTCTTCAGCAAAGCGCGCAACGGAAGCTGCAGTGCTGTGTCCATAGTTTTCTCGACCTTTGGCCAGCGCTTCGGTGAACGTTGCCTCGTGCACCAGAACATCGGCATGCCGCGCGACATCTTCGAGCAATTCGGGCGTATCGTTATCACCGCACACAATGACTCGACGTGAGGGCTGTGCGGGCTGAAGATAATCGGTGGCAAACAGTAAACGTCCTTCGTGCTCGACATCATGACCACGGGCGAGTTCTCCCCACAGTTCGCCGCGTGGAATGGCTTCGTCCTCCAAGCGCTGCACGTCCAGGCGCCCGTCACGGTTGATTTCGTCGAACACATAGCCATGGCAAGGCACACGGTGTGAAAGCGCTACCGCGCTGACCTGGAAATTGCCCGCCTGCCAGCCGGCGAATGTCTCGGCTGCCTGCAAGCGAAGCTCGAAGCCCAGATGTGATCCAGTGACGCTTAGCCCTTGAAGCACCCACTCATGCAGCGCCTGCGGCATTATCACATCGAGCGCTTCGGTGCGGCCCGACATGCTGGCAGTGGTCAGCAGACCGGGCAAGCCGAAGCAGTGATCGCCATGGACGTGGGTGATGAAGATGCTGCGCAGGGTGTGGAGTGAGAGGGAGGTGCGCAGCAGACGATGCTGCGTTGCCTCGCCACAATCCACCAGACACCAGTTTTTTCCAGTGGATTCGACGACTGCCGTGCCGCTGACGTTACGAATCCGTGTGGGTACGCCAGCGCTGGTACCCAGAATGAGCAGATCCACTTTTTTCCCCTCTTAATCGATGCGGATTTGGCGTAGCAATTGGCATGGTCATGTCCGACGAGCGTTCCTTCGAATCGATGCCTTTTCATCCATGTACAGGTGCGATTGCTTTTGTCGTGACGGGTCCACTTCATGTTCGCGTCTGCACTTACGCAGAAGTCGATCGCGAGGTCCGGTTGGCCGAACCATCCATGCAAAATACGCAATAAGAAAGCGGGCAAGACGCAGTGGAAATAAATTAACGCGACGCATGTCAGCCACCTCACCTGGTCAGCAGGTCCAATCCCTCGGCGACCAACACTGAGCTGCCAGCGATGAAGATGAACAAGCCCAGGACCAAAGAGGGGCGGGAGCCAAGGCGGGTGATCGTTTTCGACTGCGGCATATTATTCAAAGCTTTCATGTCCGGTTCCTTGTTGGAGATGAAAAAGGGATGCCTGACCAAGCATCCCAAACGTTGTTTAAATCTCTTTTTTGCCTTGGGACAAACCTGAGCCAAGGTCCGCCCCTGTCACGGGGCTCGCCGTCAGGTCTGACTTGGTGCGCTCCTTCATCATGGTCAAGGTGACGGCATCAGCCTCGCTCAGCTCGACGGAGGCCGTACCGTCGCCGCCATCGACCGCTGGATGGGGATTCTCTACGTACTCGAACTCTGCATCGCTGTTCCAGGGACCACGTACATTTGGCTCACCGTTCGACATGCTGAAATAGGTGCGCGCGAATTCCGGCATGCCAGGCAGCTTACCTTGTGGAAAGTTGGGTTGAATGGAGTGCAGTGCTTTCTCGAAGGACAGTTGATGAGCGATTTCGCGCGTCATCAGAAAGCCCAAAGCGTCCTTGATACCTGGATCGTCGACTACGTTCATCAGGCGTTCGTAAACGATCTTGGCACGCGCCTCTGCCGCAATGTTTGACCGGAAATCGGCAGTAGGCTCAGTGATCGAATCCACATACGCAGCGGTCCAGGGAACGCCAGCCGAGTTCACCAAGGGAGCGCCTGCACCGTAGAGAAGGCTCGTGATGTGAGAGTCGTTACCTGCACCATTGATAGCGCGATAAAGCTCACCTTCTTGCTGTACCCCCTCGGCGAGCTGACCCTTGGCGCCCTTGTTGAGCATCACAATGATGGACCCTACGATTTCCAGATGACTTAGTTCTTCAGTGGCAATATCCATTAGCAGGTCTTTGCGACCCGGATCTTCTTCTGCCAATGCCTGAGTGAAGTAGCGCGCCGCGGCAGCGAGTTCGCCTTGTGCTCCACCAAATTGCTCAAGGAGCAGATTTGCAAGGCCTGGGTTTGGCTCGGCCACGCGAACGGTATATTGAAGGCGCTTATTGTGTAGAAACATTAGGCTTTCCTCTGGCTCAGGTAGTGCGCTCGGCCTCTATGGGCCTCGACGCTTGCATAAGTTTCGAGGGGTGGGGAAACAAAAAGATTTCCAGCGCTTAATTACGTAGGCGATGAACGGTATAGGTGCTTGAGCATAAACGGCTGCTCTAGCTCGTTTCGCCGGCCAGCATTCGCTGATGGAAATGCGGCAGCATTTTTAGGGCATGCAATGCTGCGTAGTGCTGCATGGTTTCCCTGTCACCAAAAAACCGCAGTTGCTGCGTGAAAACGCTTCGCCTCCCATTGGCCACAAAACCCCAGGCGAAACAGACTGTGCCGGCCGGGATGCCGTCTACATCTTCGTTACCGCAAAGGCCGGTGGTTGCGACAGCTACCGTGGCCGGGCTGTCATGTAGCGCGCCCAAGACCATTTCTCGTGCCACCTCGACGCTGGTCAAATTGAACTGCTCGATCGTCTCAGGCTTGACGCCCAAAAGCCGTTGTTTGGCCTCGGGCGAGTAAACGACGTACCCGCATTCCACCAACGAGCCGCTTCCTGGCACCTCGGCAAGCAGAGCAACAATCCGGCCCGCTGTGCAGGATTCGGCGGTCGCCAACAGCAAGCCATTCTTGTGCAGATAATCTACCGTTTCTTCGGTGATCATGAGAACGCTCCATAAGTACTGGCCATCTCCAGCCTAAGACAGATAGAAGCGAATCTGGTTTTATTAAATCGATCGTAGTGTTGGCGTGCCTGTTCTAACTCACTTGGTTAAACCGACAGAACGACCAAGCGGCCATAAAGCGGCATGTGAGGTTAATGATCAACAAACAAGCGTCACTTATCATCCATGCTTGCCATCCGTGGCGTACATTTGCTGTAGTTGGCTGCGTGCTGGTTCTTATCACCATTCACCTCACGGCATCAGTCCTTCGTCACGATTTTATAAAGCGAGGTCTTCAGCGCTGGCGCTTGTTTGGGGTCGTAGAAATTCATGTCGGGGATACGCGAATCGGTGACGTATATCGTCCCATCCGGTCCTTGGGTGAAGGTGTCTGGCCAGCGCATGTCCTTGTCTTGCAACAGCACGCTGAGTTGGCCGCCCTTGCGTACCTTGATCGAGTGGTCTTCGACAGAGCTGACGTACAACGTGCCAGCACTATCCATTAGCAGGCCGTCAGCAGGTCCATTGTCGCCCACCTTTTCAACCGACTTTGACAGGTCCGCAAGTGGCGAGGTCTGCAGGGCGGCCGTGGGGATCTGGTACAAGGTCTTGCCCTTGACAGCTTGCCAATACAGCGTGTCGCCGTTGGGCGAGAGCGCGATGCCATCCGCTGAAAACTGCACGCCACGGCCATCGGGCCGTTGCAGTGGTTTGCCATCGGCCTTGACCATCAGGCCTTTTTCAAACTGGGTGCTCGGTGCGCCATCCAGCGCACGACGGGCCTGGCCGGTCTCAAGGTTCAGCACAACGATAGCGCCGCTGGTCCCTGAATCGGTGATGTAAGCGAACTTGCCATCCGGGCTCAGGCGCACATCGTTGAGATAGCTTCCCTGCGGCGCAACATCTAGCCCAAACGGATACACCTTGGCCACAGAGTTGCTGGCAAGGTCTATTTTCACCAGCTTCGGCCCGCCGGGTACGACCTGAGCCTGCGCTGGAGCTCCTGCGTCGATTACCCAAAGATTACCCTTCTTGTCTGCCACGACCGATTGCACGCAAACCCAGCGGTCATTGGCGGTCAAGCTGTCCTGCAATGCATTTCGCCAGCCGTTCCATTTGGCGTCGGGATAGGATTTGAGATCGCCATCAGGAAGCAACTCCGCGACGGAGACCTCGGAGTCTTCTGTCCATCGGGGGAAGTTGACGAACAACCGCCCCGACTCACTGGCCGTAACACCGGTCACTTGATGATCGAAGCTGGCGACCTTTTTGAGACTGTGGGTCGGATCGGCGGCAACGCTTTGTGCAAACCCCGCACCGGCAATAAACGCGCTGATAGCGAGCGTGGCGAAACTTGATCGAGGGCTCATAAATGACTCCAGACTGGATTGATCGAGTGAGCAGTGAAGTGTTGAAAATCGGGTATCAAGCTTGGTTCCATCCCGCCGAGGAATGGCGATCAAGCCAGCGGTATCCATCTGGAGCACTTCGGCAATCATCGAAACAGCAAGCGCAGATATCACGAACCTTTCACCGGCCACAGGCTCGTAACATTTAGACACACCAGTAATGACTGCTCTTCGAGAAGGTGCCCTATGCGACTGATCCACTCGTCTGCTCGTTTTCGTCCGTATACGTCCGCTTCGGGAGGGTGGGGCTCCGCTCATTCGGTGATGAACATTCTTTGGCGGGAACAGACCGTACTCAAGGGTGCGAAAGCGTTACTCAGGCAGAACAAGCCTCACGGTTTCGCCTGCGTGAGTTGCGCCTGGGCCAAGCCCGGTGAACCCCATGCGCTGGAATTCTGTGAAAACGGGGCCAAAGCGACCGCATGGGAATTGACGTCGTTGCGCACTGAACCTGACTTCTTTCAGCGGCATTCCTTGAGCGAGCTACGCAACTGGAGCGACCACGATCTTGAGCAACACGGTCGGCTTACTCACCCGTTGCGTTACGACCCGAACTCAGACCGATACGTCACTACGACCTGGGAAGAGGCCTTCGTGGGAGTGGGTGATTGTCTGCGCAGCCTTTCACCGGACGAGGTGGTGTTTTACGCATCGGGGCGGGCATCGCTCGAAGCTTCTTTCATGTATCAGCTCTTCGCCCGCGCATACGGGACCAATAATCTGCCGGATAGCTCGAACATGTGTCACGAGAGCACTTCGGTAGGTTTGCAGGAAAGTATCGGCGTACCGGTAGGTACCGTGACGCTGGCTGACTTCGAACACACGGATTGCATTTTTTTCTTCGGCCAGAATGTGGGCAGCAACAGCCCTCGGATGCTCCATCCGCTCCAGGAGGCCCGAAAGCGAAAAGTCCCCATCATCACGTTCAACCCGATCCGAGAGAGGGGGCTGCAGCGCTTCGTGAACCCGCAATCGCCGACCGAGATGCTGGGCCCCCAGTCGACGCCCATCAGCACGCAATATCATCAGGTCAAGATCGGCGGCGACACTGCAGCGGTGCTTGGAATTGCCAAGGCACTCTTTGATATGGATCACCGCGCCAGACATAACAATGGCCAGGCAGTGATCGACTACGATTTTATTGACCGACACACCGAAGGATTTTCCGCTTTCCAGGCTGAGGTGGAACGCCACGACTGGCAAGAGCTCGAGCGGATTTCGGGCCTTGGCCGCGCCGCTATGGAATCTGCTGCGACGGTGTACGCGCGAAGCGAGAGAGTGATGGTCATTTACGGAATGGGCATGACTCAGCATCGCCATGGGGTCGAGAACGTGCAGATGCTGGTTAACCTTCTGCTGCTACGCGGCAACATAGGTAAAGCAGGTGCGGGGATCTGTCCGGTCAGAGGCCACTCCAACGTCCAGGGGCAACGAACAGTCGGTATCACCGAAGACCCGGCCAAAGTGCCCAAGGAGAAAATAGAAGGGCTTTTCGGCTTCAAGGTCCCAGAACAAAAAGGCCTGACGACCATTGATGCCTGCGAAGGCATATTGAAGGGTAGCGTCAAAGGCTTTATCGGGTTGGGTGGCAATTTTCTGCGGGCGGTACCTGATACCAGCCGCATGGAGCCTGCATGGTCGGGCTTGTCGCTCAGCGTTCAGGTTGCCACCAAGCTCAATCGCACCCATCTTGTCGCTGGCGCACAGACGTGGCTGCTGCCCTGCCTTGGCCGAATCGAGGTAGACCGGCAAAACGGACTGGAGCAGGCCTACAGCACCGAGGACAGCACTGGGTGCATTCGCGGCTGGCGCGGTAATGCCGAGCCTGCCAGCAGCCATCTGTTATCCGAGGTGGCCATCATTTCGGGGCTTGCGCAGGCGACCCTTGGCGGCAAGACCCAGATCCCGTGGCAGCAGTGGCAGCAAGATTACGCTGCAATACGGCACGCGATCAGCGTCGTATACCCTGACATCTTCCATGACATGGAAGCTCGCATGTGGGAGCCGGGCGGCTTTCATCGTCCGCTGGGTGCCGCCCAGCGCAAATGGGCAACGCCTTCGGGTAAAGCGCAGTTCGTATCACCCTCCGGTCTGGACGAAAACGACGATGCGGATGTCGATCCCGGCCGTAGAGATGTTCTTCAGCTAATGACTTTACGCAGCAACGATCAATTCAACACAACCGTCTATGGCTACGACGACCGTTTTCGTGGTGTAAAGGGTACGCGCAGCGTCGTTTTTATGAACAGGAGCGATATCGTCCGTCTAGGGTATGCGCCTGGCGAATGGGTCCGGTTGCGTACTGCCATCGAGCCTCAGGTGACGCGTGAAGTTGGGCCTTTTCAAATCATTGCCTATGACATTCCAGAGGGCTGCGCAGCCTCTTACTACCCTGAGTCGAACCCATTGATTCCTGTCTGGCACCATGCGAAACGGAGCAAGGTGCCTGCCGCTAAATCCATTCCGGTGGTGCTAATCAGATCGCAGCCAGGCGCTTCAGAGGCGGACCATGCCATACCTGATAAAGATCAGGTTATCTAGGCGGCGGAGGGCGGGTTTTGTATGGAGAGTATTGGAGCCGCTCTACTGGCCGCCCGGGTCCAGTTTGCGATCACCATCAGTTTCCACATTGTGCTGGCTGCCTTCACCATCGGCATGGCTCAATTCCTGATGGTGCTGGAGGCGCTTTGGCTTTGGCGCCGAGACCGGACTTACCTGGACATCTATCGCTACTGGCTGAAGATCTTTGCCCTTAACGTGGCAATCGGAACGGCGTCTGGCTTGATTCTGGAATATCAGTTTGGCCTTAATTGGTCGCGTCTTTCCTCCCAGGCGGGGGAAGTGATCGGGCCTCTCATGTTCTATGAAGTCATGGCAGCGTTTTTCCTGGAGGCGGGTTTTCTGGGAATCATGATCTTCGGCATGAAAAAAGTCGGCCCACGTCTGCACTTTTTTTCAACCTGTGCCGTAGCGATCGGTTCGCTGATCAGCGCGTTCTGGATATTGGCGGCCAATTCCTGGATGCAGACACCGGCCGGTTACGCGATTGCAGCGGATGGCCGTTTTGTTGCGCAGGATTGGTGGGCGATCATTTTCAATCCCTCCTTTCCCTATCGATTCGCCCACATGACGTTAGCCACGCTTCTGGCCACGGCGATGTTTATCGCCGCAGCGTCTGCCTGGCACTTGCTTCGGGACCGCACCAGCAGGCATGCGCGAGTGCAGTTTTCCATCGCGCTATGGGCCGTTGCTGTATTGGCTCCGGTGCAAGTGGTCGTCGGGGATCTGCATGGGGAGCACACCCTCAAGTTTCAGCCCCAGAAAGTCGCGGCAATGGAGGGCTCCTGGACTCGTCCGCCGGAGGGCGCCGGGGAGCCGCTACGTTTGTTTGCCATCCCTGATATGAAGGAGCGCCGTAATCATTTCGAGCTGGCGATCCCTCGAATTGCCTCCCTGTATCTGCGCCACGATCTCAGCGGAACGATAGCGGCGCTGGATGAGTTTCCGGCCCAAGATATCCCGCCCGTTCCTGTCGTGTTCTGGGCTTTGCGCGTGATGGTGGGATTGGGCATTCTGATGCTGGGCCTGGGTGTCACGAGCCTGGTTCTCAGGTACAGAAAACGTCTTTACGAAGCTAGGTGGCTGCAGCGATGGTGCGTAGTGATGGCACCCGCCGGATTCGCGGCGATGATAAGCGGTTGGGTAGTCACCGAAACCGGCCGGCAGCCTTTCACGGTCTGGGGCTTATTGCGAACGTCCGACAGCGTCTCTCATGTGTCTCATCAGCAGGTCCTGAGCTCGACCGTGCTGATCCTGAGCTGTTACCTGGTGGTCTTCGGAATCGGGTGTTGGGTCCTTCTGCGTATCCTGCGTAAACCAGTGAAACAGGGCGAAGCAGGTCCACAGCCGACGATTGCCGATGAGATTGGCAGATCATGAGGAGGGTCGATGAGCTGGGGTGACTGGACCATTGTGCTATCAGGCGCAGCGCTTGCATTTTCGGTGTTGAGCTATGTCCTGCTCGATGGCGCCGACTTAGGCGTGGGAATGCTGATGGGCGTGACCCGAAGCGCCCGGCACCGTCGCGCCATGGCGATCTCCATCCTGCCCATCTGGGATGCCAACGAGACTTGGCTGGTGCTCGGTGGCGGTGGGCTGCTCGCGTTATTTCCCAAAGCATATGCAGTTCTGCTACCAGCGCTCTATATCCCTTTCATCGTCATGTTCATGGCGCTGATCGTGCGGGCCATGGCGCTGGAGTTTCGCGATGAAGCGTCCCGCCGTGGGCTGAAGCGGGTGATCGACCGTCTGCTCGGTTTGGCATCATTGGTAGTCGGTGTGTGCCAGGGCGCCGTATTGGGAACATTGGTTCAAGGTGTGCCGATCCGGGACGGTCAGTTCAGCGGGACGGGTTGGGAGTGGATAAGCCCATTTCCAATTTACTGCGGCGCGGTCCTGGTGGTGGCATATCTGTGGCTTGGTGCATGTTGGCTTTACTGGCGGACGGGGGACGAACTTCAACTGACGGTACGTGCAAGCTCAAAGGCGTTTGCTTGCCTGACGATTGCGTTGCTGCTTGTTCTTGTATTGTGGACCTCTACATTGGCCGAGCAATACGCGACACGACTTGCCATGACGGAAGTCGTAGTACCCGCCAGCGTTTCGATTTTGACCCTGATAGCGGGCTTCTTTGCAGGATTGCGAACTCGTTTTCATTTCTTGCCGTTGTTCAGCGCGCTCGGCGTTTTTGTCATTGGATTTATGATCATGGGCGCAACGTTATACCCGCTGATCATTCCGCCTGGCCTAACGCTGTCGGGGTCTGCTTCGGGGCCGGTCAGTCAGCGATTTATGCTGATCGGCTTCGCTGTCCTGATCCCGGTGACGCTTTTCTACAACACATTCGGATTCAGGGTGTTCAGCGGCAAAGTACGCGCGGCAAAGGACTGAGCATCCTGTTATCCATGCCCTGGGTTTCAACCAACCCTGCGCCATCTTTCAGCCATCTGTCGCGATGCGAACAGGCTTATAAAACTCGGTCTGTTGAACTTCATCGAATGGGATACAGCCCCTGTGGGCGTTGCATTCATTGATGAGAGGTGATCAGCATGGCAAATTTCAATGACAACACTGTAGAACACCCTACGTCCGGCGACCCGCAAGAGCTGACATCGGCTCTAGCCGACGCTCCTCACTCACCGACCCAGTCATCGACTGAGGGAGATAGGGTCGACAGTGATCGTGAAGCGCACAACCCTGCGCCCACCGTCAGCGAGGAGGATATTCGCCAACGCGCCTATGAGTTGTGGGAGTCGAACGGCCGAGTAGACGGTTCTGAGGATGAGTATTGGCATCAAGCTCGTGAGCAGTTGCAAGCGGCATTTCAAAGAGCGGAATAAGCCCGAACTTCAGGTCAGCAGCGTTATGGCCAGGAGCTGCAGCCTGGCCACTGTTTAGTGCGCAGGTTTGCCATCCAGCAGATAGGCTATGACGTTCACGGTCGATGGAGTGTACATGGACAGTCCGAAAATCGTTCATCACGGTGCAGGCGAAGGAGTCACCGGTTCCTGTCATCAGTTCTGGGTGGACAAAGACAACAGCGTGCTAATCGATTGCGGCCAATTTCAAGGTGAAGAATTCGAGAGCGCGGGGGAGGGGTTAGCGCTGGATTTTCCCATCACCGGCATCAAGGCATTGATCATCACGCATGTCCACATAGACCACGTCGGTCGCATCCCGAATCTTCTGGCGGCGGGGTTCGACGGCCCGATCCTGTGTAGCGAGCCATCGGCCAGGTTACTGCCAATTGTTCTGGAAGATGCGTTTCAGCTTTCAGTGAGTCGAGACGAGCATGAACTGGAACGGTATCTGGCCCTTGTAGAAAGCCGACTGATCGCTTTGCCTTATGGACGCTGGTTCACCCTGCATGAGAGTGACCAGATCACATGCCAACTGCGTTTGCAGCCGGCAGGGCATGTGCTGGGATCTGCCTATGTCGAGCTGGACCTGGGCGAGGCTGGGCGGTCCCCTCGTCGCATTGTATTCAGTGGCGACCTAGGGGCGTCGCATTCGCCGATATTGCCGGATCTAGTGCCTCCGGAACGCGCGGACCTGTTAATTCTAGAAAGCACTTACGGCGACCGGCTTCATGAAGACCGTCTCCATCGGCGGCAACGTCTTCAGGCTGCCTTGGAACGAGCGTTGGCGGATGAGGGCGCCGTGCTTATACCGTCCTTCAGCATTGGCCGTACACAAGACTTGCTGTACGAACTCGAAGAGATCATCCACGAACAGGCCGAGCGTACCGCAAGGCCCCCTCAGGACTCACCAGGGAAACCTGCGCAACAGGCGCTGGATGTGAGCTGGCCACAGCTACCGATCCTGCTGGATTCACCACTGGCTAGCCGATTCACCACCCTTTACAAAGAACTTCAGGGTTATTGGGATAAAGAGGCGGTGCATCGTCTGCAGGAGGGACGTAAACCGCTGTCCTTCAAGCAGTTGATCACGGTAGACACTCACGACGAACACACTCGCGTTGTCGACCACCTCCGTGAAACAGGTCGGCCCGCGGTTGTAATCGCTGGCAATGGCATGTGCTCGGGCGGTCGAATCGTCAATTACCTCAAGCAACTGCTGAGTGACGCTCGGCACAACGTGGTGTTCATCGGCTATCAGGGCAAGGGCACCCCGGGGAGAGATATCCAGACTCGTGGGCCCGATGGAGGGTTCGTGGTGCTTGACGGCGAACGGGTAGACATTCGTGCCGGCATTGAGAGCGTGGGAGGGTACTCGGCCCATGCAGATCAGGCGGATCTTGTCGGATTCGTCACGCGGATGAAGGAATGGCCCCCCGAAATTCGTCTGGTACATGGCGAAACTCAGGCAAAACGAAGCCTGGCAAATGCCCTCGTAGCGCAGTATGAACATGCGGGCAAGGAGGTCGTTATTTCCGGGATCGCACATTGAGCGTAGGCGACGACAAGATACGCAACGCCTGCATCAGACACGTTGAAGCAGGCGCTCAGGACGATTCAGGCAGCGACGTTCGTCAGGGTGCACTGAAATGCGGTTGATTCTGCCCATCAGGACCGCTACAACTGCTTGGCGGTACATTTTTCTTTCCTGACCATTTCGGCTACGAGCGAATGCAATGCCTGACTCATACGAGATGGAAGTGGTTAAGCGTAAAACTTGAACTGCTGGCCGCCACTGAAGAGGTTATGCGTCTGGTTCGGCGGGGTGCTGCGTTCGGTCCCGAATGGACAGCAGCCAGCGAGCGGCACCATCACGCCATCAAAAACTGGCGGCGGGTGGTTTCCCGCGCCCACCTGCCTGAGATGAGCCTGACGGCGCCGATTGGGCGCAGCGTCCCTCTGGGCGCAGCGCGTTACGAGTGAATGCAGTAGCTGACACACGCGCCGTTGATTTGCGGCAATTCGATCGCATGGATCATACCGCTGGCCAGCGCTTGCCGAGGATCAAGGATGCGCGGTGCCGCGGTCAGGTATTTCTCGATATCCAGTGGCTCACGGGCGTCGGGTGTGCGTTCCGCGACGATGCGTGCATACAACTGCAGATCGTAATCCAGACTCATCGCGTACTCCGACATGCGTGAATGGTCGACGGAGCCGTTGAGGTGCCAGTGGAAGGGGTGAAAGAGGAATTTGCTATGCGCGCAGGCTGTACGTCGCTCCCCCGCCAGAAATACAACATTGCCCATCGATTCGACGGTGCCCAGATTATGCGTGTGCACGGGAATCGGCAGCGAAAGCAAGAAATTGTACATCGTGAATCCGTAGCTGCATTCGCCGCCCATGGTCGCGATATTGACTACCAAAGTGGATGCGCCGCGCTCTATCGCAACCGAAGACTTTTCGATGAGCTGACCGCAAGTAGTAGAGTTGATGGGAGCAGTGAAGTTAATGACATGCACTGTCATGGTTTTCTCCTGTTGTCTGTTTCAGTCGAGTACGGCTTTCACGCAATCCAAGAGCTCGTCGACTTTGAAAGGCTTGGTAAGGACCCTACCCAGCGACGCCCCCTCGCTGATGCCTTCGGCCTTGGCATACCCCGTTATGAAGAGGACCTTCAGTTCAGGGCGCCGAGCTTTCAGGGTCTTGGCGAGGGCAAGTCCGTTCATCGCACCGGGCAGGCCGATATCGGTGAGCAACAAATCCAGACGATCGAGCTTGTCGAATTGGCTTAGCGCCGACTCGCTGTCAATCGCTTCGAACAGGGTGTAGCCCTGATCATTCAGCAGATCGACCGCTACCTCGCGAATCCCTGTCTCGTCATCAACTAGCAATATGACTTCGCCGTTACCCTTGTCACGAGGTAACACAGGGGCGTCAGTCATGGTTCCCGTTAATGTGTCGGCGTTGCGTTGATCCAGCGGGAAATACATCGAAACCGTCGTGCCCACATCCGGCGTGCTGTGGATACGGATTTGCCCGCCCGACTGCTGGGTGAAGCCGTAGATCATCGACAGGCCCAGACCGGTTCCCTGGCCCATTTTCTTGGTCGTGAAAAACGGGTCGAACGCTCGCCTCAGGACGTCTTCGTCCATTCCACAGCCATCGTCGGTAACGGAGATGATGACGTACCGTCCGGGCCGTATGTCTTTGTCCTGACCTGTCCGTGCGTCAACCTCCAGAAGCCGCGTACGGATGGCCAGCGTGCCTCCCGATGGCATGGCGTCGCGGGCATTGATGGAAAGATTGAGCAGCGTATTCTCTAACTGATTGAGGTCGCAGCTGATGCTGCCCACCGATGTCAATTCGCAGCGTACTTGCACGGTGGGCCCCATTGTTCGACGGATCAGGTCTTCGAGCCCTGCGACGACCTCGTTCGGATCGATGACCTTGGCATCCAGTGGCTGCTGCCGAGAAAAGGCAAGCAATCGGCCGGTCAATGCAGCCGCTCTCCTGACCGAGGTCAACGCCAATGCCTGATATTTGGCAACGTCGGCAAAGCGGCCGGCGGCGATACGTAAATGCATCAGTTCGAGGCTCGCTGAAATGCTACCCAGCAAATTATTGAAGTCGTGAGCGATACCGCCCGTCAATTGACCGACTGCTTCCATTTTCTGGCTTTGGCGAAGCTTCGCTTCGGCTGCCTCGCGTTCGCGTTGTTCTTCCTGCAACTGCTGGGTGCGTTCTGAGATACGCGATTCAAGATTCTCGTTCCATTCTCTCAACGCGGTTTCGAGGCGGATGCGTTCGGTGATGTCCTCAACGGTGCCGTACCAATGCTGGCAGCGGCCCGATTCATCCAGTTCAGGAAAGGCGCGCACTTGATACCAATCGTAATGACCATCGTTCTTGCGCAGCCGCACTTGCACGTCGAAAGGCGCCAGACTGACCAACGCTTCACCCCAACGCTCGACGACCGTGGGCAGGTCCTCGGGATGGGTGAATTCCCGCCAGCCCTGACCAAGGGTGTCTTCGCGTTGCAGGCCTGAGAATCCGGTCCAGCGGCTGTCGATTGAGGTTACCGCGCCGGTGGGGTCCGCGGTCCAGGGAATCTGTGGGTTCAACTCAACCGCTATTCGCAGGCGACGCTCGCTTTCGCGCAGTCTGGCCTCAGCGTCTTTGATGGCATTGGTAATGCGGAACCGTCCAAAGCAAGCCGCGATGAGGCTGGCATAGCTGCGCAGAAAATCCACGTCGCTTTCGCTGAAGGCGCGAGGCGTTCGGCTGTCGACTTCGAAAATGCCGATCGGCTTATGGTCATGCGGCGAGTAGACGATGATATTGACGAAAGCAGTGACGCCGTTTTCCTCCTGAAACGGATGGATCACGAACCGACGCTCCAGCGCGATGCTTGGCGCAATGACCGGATGGTCGACACTGAGCGAATACCACTCTGGCGTGCCCTGTTCGAGTTCAAGCCTCGTGTGGCCGACCACCCCCGGCTTCCAGCCCACGCCGCTACGTACCCACATTTGCCGATGATCGGTGTCGAGCTGGATGAACTTGGCCAGGTGTGTACCCAGCGCCTCACCCGCTCCTTTGCAAGCAGACTCAAGAATCGCGTCCAGATCCTCGCCAATCACAGCCAGCTCCCCGAATTCTGCAAGTATTCTTCGCTGGCAAAGCAGGCCTCGCTCCATTGCAGATAAATTCATCTTTTTCTACCTCCCGAAAGCGCCTGAATGGCTCGCAGCGATCTGGCGCGTTTGCACGACGCTTGGCTGCGTCGCCGACTTCCTGTCTCATCAAGGGGCCTCGATCTGAAAACAGAACCAGTCCACGTCGCAGAATGGGAAACCGTCTACCAGGGCGCCTTCGAAGCGCGGCCCCCGCGGCAGGTCAATGATCACCCGGTTGATGTGTCCCGAAGCCTGAATCCGTCCTGCCCAATGAACCGTTGCAAGATCGAGGGACTCATCCTCGCGCAGCTTGATCAACAGGTTGTCGTTAACGGTTGACGCAGAGGTCACGCCATCGTTCAGGCTAAATAAGGTCACGGACGCGAAGCCATCGTAGGCGAAGGACATTGCAGCACTCTCTTTTCAATGCCTGGCGTGTGTGTCGGCGGCTCCACCAGGATTCGTCACCTTGCCTCATGGATGGATGCGAGGTGACGACAACCAGGTCTGTGCCAGGCCGAGCGCGGGCTGCTAATGGCCTGGCCCGGCTAAAGGACGAACAAGCACCGAGCCCAGCGACATCGCCAGGTTGAGCGCCAGGATGAGGATGATGGAAAACGTGAAAATGCTGCGGGCCCACTGGCGCCGATCGGCCGTGGACGGAATTCTGAACGCAAGCGCACACCAATAGCCCCCAAGGCCCAGAACGACGCCGAAATAAACAACGTTCAAATCGGCCGCCACCCCTAGCACCGTCGCGCTCAAGACGAAACCCAGCATGTAGACGATGATCTGCCGTCTGGCTGCGCTGAAGGTGAGCAACGGCAGCCCCGCTGCGCGAAAATCATCCCGGCGCATGACCGAAATGGCATGTGAATGGGGCATTTGCCACAAACAGAAAACCAAGACAAGCAACGCGGCAATCAAGTCGAATTTTCCGCTGACGGCGCAGTACCCGATCACCGGCGGCATGGCGCCCGACAGGCTGCCGACCAAGGTTCCCCAATGGGAATGGCGCTTGAGCCAGCCACTGTAAAGCCCGGCATATATCACCAGCCCGGTGAGCGCCAATGTGAAGGCGAGCAGGTTACTGGCGGTCCATAGCAGAGCGAATCCGGCGATGCCCAGCACAATCGCGTAGCACACCGCGGCCTTCAACGAGATCGCCCGAATGGCCAGTGCCCTATGACAGGTGCGGACCATGCGGCGATCGATGTCTCGGTCGATGCAGTTGTTCAGCACACATCCGCAACCGATCACCAGCGCGGTGCCGACGAGGACCGCCAGCAGATTGGAGGGCGACTCCAGGCTTGCATCGCTCGCCAAGAAGTATCCGCCTGACAACGAAGCGAGATTGCCGAAAATAATGCCCGGCTTCGTCAATTGAACAATGATGTTCAGCGGCGCAGCGTGATGCTTCAGTGCGCCAGCATATTGTGGTGAATGCTGTCCATGATCCATAGCGAAAGTCCAACCAGCAAAAGAATGATAACGGCGGAAAAAATCAGTGCGATCAGGTTCCAGCGTTGTTCCGCCGCCGTATCCAGGTGCAGGAAGTATTTGAGGTGGGCGAAGATCTGAATGGCGCCGATGACCACCACCAGCCATGCCGTGATGTTGCGCGGCAGGGAGGGGTACATCACCAGTGCGAACGGAATGATCGTCAGCACCACGGAAAGAATGAAGCCGATCAGGTAGGAGCGATTGCTCCCATGGCTGGTCCCGGCGCTGCTGTGTACGGGGCTTTGGTGATACATGTCAGACCACTCCCAATAGATAAACAACGGTGAACACACAGATCCACACCACATCCAGGAAATGCCAGAAGAGGCTCAGGCAACTGAGCCGCGTCGATGTGCTGTCGGTAATGCCGCTGCTGCGAACCTGCACCATCAGTACGGCCATCCAGATCAGACCGGTGGCGACGTGAGCACCGTGAGTGCCAACGAGCGTAAAGAAGCCCGTCAGGAATGCGCTGCGGTCGGGCCCATAACCTTCCTGAATCAGGTGATGGAATTCGTTGATCTCCATCCCGATAAACCCTAACCCCAGCAGGAATGTCAGCCCGAGCCAGCGAATCACATACTTGGGTTCGTTCCTGTTCATCGCCAGCATCGCGTAGCCATAGGTGATGCTGCTGAACAGCAGCAGCATCGTTTCGGTCAGGACGTAAGGCAGTTCGAAGATGTCTACGGTCGAGGGCCCCCCCGCGACGCTGTCGCGCAGCACGGCATAGCCAGCGAACAACGTCGCGAAGAGAATGCAGTCGGTCATCAGATAGATCCAGAAGCCGAAGATTCTCAGCGAGCCAGCATCCTCATGACCCTGCTCATGGGTGTGAGCAATATCCTTTTCCAGAATGGTGTTAGTCATGCTCAAGCCTCCGCCATGTCTTTCAAACGTGCTTTTTCGATCCGCGCAACCTCGCTGGCGGAGATGAAGTAGTCGGTGTCTTCGTCATAACTTCGAACGATCAGGGTGATGACGGATGCCACCAGGCCGAAGATCGCCATCCACCAGATGTGCCACACCAAAGCAAAGCTGCTGACGAGTGCGAAAAGGCTGATGATCAGACCCGCCGAGGTATTGCGGGGCATATGGATGCGTCGGTAATCGGTGTGACTGAGGGTGCTGACACCGCGCTCTTTCATGCCCCAGTACGCGTCGAGGTCGTCGACCTTGGGCTGCTCGGCAAAGTTGTAGACGGGAGGAGGGGAGGCGGTTGCCCATTCGAGGGTCCGGCCGTCCCATGGATCGCCCGTCAGGTCTCGGTATTTGTCACGGTTGCGAATACTGGTAAACAGCTGCAGTGCCTGGCAGGCCACGCCACACAGGATGATTGCTACGCCGACCAGTTCAAGTAACAGCCATGGCCGCCACGCAGGGTTATCGAAATGGTTCAGGCGTCGCGTCATGCCCATGAAGCCCAGCACGTATGAAGGCATGAACGCGAAGTAGAAGCCTGTCAGCCAGCACCAGAAAGCGATGCGCCCCAGTTTGTCGTTGAGCCTGAAACCAAAGGCTTTCGGGAACCAGTAGGTCAGGCCGGCCATGTACCCGAACACTGCCCCACCAATGATGACGTTGTGGAAGTGGGCGATCAGGAAAAGGCTGTTGTGCAGCATGAAGTCAGCGCCGGGAACCGCCAACAGAACGCCGGTCATGCCACCGATACTGAAAGTCACGATGAAGCCCAGCGTCCACAACATCGGTGTTTCGAAGCGCACTCGCCCGCGGTACATGGTGAACAGCCAGGTGAAAATCTTCACGCCGGTCGGTACCGCGATGATCATCGTCATGATGCCGAAGAAGGCGTTGACGTTACCTCCAGCACCCATGGTGAAGAAGTGGTGGAGCCAGACGATGAACGAAAGGACGGTGATCGCGATGGTGGCCCATACCAGCGAAACATAACCAAACAGGCGCTTGCTGCTGAACGTTGCCGCGATTTCCGAGAAAACGCCGAACGCGGGCAGAATCAGGATGTACACCTCCGGATGACCCCAGGCCCAGATGAGGTTGACGTACATCATCGGGTTCCCGCCCGCTTCGTTGGTGAAGAAATGCATGCCCAGGTAGCGATCCACGGTCAGCATCAGCAATGTGGCGGTCAAGATCGGAAATGCTGCGAGGATCAATATCGAGGTGCACAGCGAATTCCAGGTGAAGACCGGCATCTTGAAAAGCGTCATCCCTTCGGTGCGCATCTTTAGAATCGTCACGAAGAAGTTCACGCCCGTGAGCAGGGTGCCGATGCCGGAGATCTGTAACGACCAGATGTAATAGTCGACCCCCACGCCTGGGCTGTAGGCCAGCTCCGACAGCGGCGGATAGGCAACCCATCCTGTGCGGGCAAACTCGCCAACTCCCAGTGAAATGTTGACCAACGCAGCGCCGACGACAAACAGCCAGAAACTCAAGGCATTGAGGAAGGGGTAGGCCACATCGCGCGCGCCGATCTGCAACGGCACAACGATGTTCATCAGGCCGACGACAAACGGCATGGCCATGAAGAAAATCATGATCACGCCGTGGGCGGTGAAGATCTGGTCGTAATGCTCTGGAGGCAGGTAACCCGGGCCACCGCTGGACGCCGCCGCCTGCTGGGTGCGCATCATGATGGCATCGGAGAAACCTCTAAGCAGCATTACCAGCGCAACGATGATGTACATGCAGCCAATCTTCTTGTGATCCACCGACGTGAACCATTCACGCCACATATAGCCCCACTGGCGTTTCCAGGTAATCGAACCGACCAGTGCGATGCCGATCAGCCCGACAATCGCCAGCGTGTACATGACGATGGGTTCGTTGGTGGGGATGGCATCCCACGACAGTTTTCCAAACATGCTCAATGCTCCTCAGCCAGCAAACCCGGATGGCGGGCAGCGCGATCAACACGTGGCATCGCTGCCTGCTCATGCTGCGCTCCAGTTCTTTTGTTCATGCCTTCGTATTTGTCCACGATGTTGAGGAATAACCGGTCCTGAACGCTGGAAAAATAAGTGACGGGATGAGCGATCGTCGGCTTGGCCAGCTCCGCGTACGCGTTTTGGTCAAGCTGTTGGGGCGAGCGTTTGACTTTCGCCACCCATGCATCGAACTCAGCCGGCGTCGTGGATAGCGTCTTGAAATGCATGTCGGAGAAGCCCGGCCCGTTGTAATTCGCGGCAATGCCACGAAATTCGCCGGTTTCGTTGGCAATCAGGTGCAACTTGGTTTGCATGCCTGCCATGGCGTAAATCTGGCCACCCAGTGCAGGGATGAAAAACGACGTCATTGCAGCGTCAGAGGTAATCGTAAAACTCACCGGTGTGTGAACCGGTAGAGACAGTTCGTTGACCGTTGCAATGCCCAGGTCCGGATAGATGAACAACCATTTCCAGTCAGTGGCGACCACTTGTACGTTCAGGGGGGGCGTGTCTGAATCGAGCGGGCGGTAGGGGTCCAGCGCATGGGTGGTTTCCCAGGTAACCCATCCCAACACGACGATGATCAGAAACGGTATGCCCCAGACCACCGCTTCGATCTTGTGGGAACTGGCCCAGCGCGGCGAATATCTGGCTTGCTTGTTGGTGGCCCGATAGCGATAGGCAAATACAAACGTCATGATGATCACCGGCACCACCACCAGTAACATCAATGCCGTGGACAGAATAATGAGGTCGCGTTCATCCAGTGCAACCTGACCTTTGGGATTAAAAACAATCAAGTTGCAACCGGACAATAATAAACACGCAGCCACCCAACCTGGACACTGTAAAACTAGCCGTCTCATGGCCTGCCTCCCTGAAACCACGCCGCGCTCTGAATAAGCCGCGCCGTGCAAGTCATTAATGATCCTGTGTATACGGGTGCGATCGTACTGCAACGACCGAAGCGTTCTATTCGCTTCGCTTGTTTATGGAGAAATAGGATCGCTGGCCGGAAACGTTTCTTCTACCGCTTCGTCAAGTTGCGAGTCGCTGATCGTTCGCCCTGTCACTTGAGTACTTTGCTCGCAATGGCAATTATTGTCAGGGCAGGGTGTTCCGTTGGGATGTAAGTCCGCACACGCGTCGCTGCACCACAGTTTGCCGTTGCGTTTAATCGGGTTCTGCACATCAACGGAACATGTACATTCCGGGCAGGCGCATTGTGAGTCAGGGGTTGCGTTCATAATGTGCGTTCTCTTTTATGGGTCAGTGATTCCAGCGACAAGCGGGGCAGAGATGTCGCCGCGAGTATGAATGTTGAAACAGCCTCGCGGGGTTGGTTTAGTGTCAGTTAATCGCGGGGTGACGAACGGTTAAACAACCGAAACGGTGGTGACCACTCATCGTCACAATCACGCTGTTGCGCCCGTCCATCGAATCATTGTGGCTACACTGTCTCCCAAGAGTACTGCCCTTAGACGTCAGGAGAACATTATGTTTAATTACGGCGATACGTATAAGAAGTGGGCCGCTCAAGGTGGGCAGGACGAGTGCTATACCCAGGTCGTTGAAAACGGCTGTCACGTGGAAGTTCGTGCGCGTGAAAACAAACAGGGCGATATCGAGATGCTTGTCAGCGTCTATGGAACCGACGGCAACCCTGTTATTGAGCGTCTCCAGAGACTGCCGGGCGCAGAATGGACGGTTCAGGATGCGTTGAAGCGTGGGGTGGATCAAGCAGAACGCATAGCAGGCGGGGAGTCCGGAAGATTGCCATGTGCCGATGCCCATAAGCATGCTGACGAGTGATAGTCGAAACGACGCTGGCAGTGCCCATCCAGACAACGAACGGTGTGCGGGTATCACACCTACCAGAGGCTGTCAGCGTACCCATCGATCAGATCCGTGACGTTGATGTACTGACGACTGGGCAGTCTGCCTAGCATGGCCTGCATCTGTGCCGTGGCGCCATGGCTGGCGGCATGGCGCAGAACATCCTCGCGGGACGCGGGATAGACGAGCCCCTGAAGGTATGCCGCAATAGGCAACCGGCCAAGGCTGGCGCTGTCTTGCGGCACGTTCAGGGTATTCATCATGGTGCAACGGAGCCCGGCTCCCTTGCGTGCGAATCAAGATTCACTGCGTCCACCGCCATGACTGTTCTGTCCGCCTTTACGGCCGGCCTCGGAAGCTTTTTCGCGATCATTGGCAAAGTTGCCTCCGCTGTTTTGACCGCCCTTGCTTCCCGCTTCTGCGGCGCGTTCAGGATCGTTCTTGAAATTGCCACCGCTGTTCTGGCCCCCTTTGCTGCCCGCTTCTGCGGCGCGTTCAGGGTCATTCTTGAAGTTGCCGCCACTGTTCTGACCGCCTTTACTGCCAATCTCCTGATAGAACTCTTTGTCGTGGCTTGCGGACGTGGCTTCGCCGCCTTTTTTTCCCGCTTCGTTGACGGACATACCGCCTTGTTTGTCTTGTGCCATTTTCAAACTACCTCAATTCCAGTTGATATCGCATTGGGCCCCAATGACTCCCAACACACGAACTAGCGACTCCGTTCACAGTGAGGGGGAGTGCGACTACCGTACGCGTGGCAGTCATGTTCCAGGTGAGCACGACTGCACCGTCCCTCTGTTTCTCCTTTTAACGAGCGCTTTTCATACACTTGCCTGTCGGCTCCACAGGCGTAGATCACGCCGCGCTCCCTGAGCAGTGACGTTTCGACTGTTTCAAAACGACTGCTCAAATGGCCATTCGACACTTCCGCTGTTATTGCCATGCTCCGATTATTTACACTGTAATGATCCATCCTGTGGAACCTCGAGGAGTTATAAGTAAAAGCGCTGTTGTGTTAATCAGGAGTTACGTCCACCGCCATGGCTGTGTTGGCCGCCCCTCTTACCGGCTTCTGACGCCTTTTCGCGATCGTTGGCAAAGTTACCGCCGGACGCTTGTCCACCTTTTTTACCGGCCTCGGATGCCTTCTCACGATCGTTTGCGAAGTTACCTGGGTTCTTGTTTCCTGTAGTCATGATAGCTCTCCAATATCAATGAGTTCTTGCAGTTATATCCATCGTCAGCGACGGATACATTCTCCGATATCGTCCCTGCGTAAAATGCTTTCTGAAATTTCGCCCGTCCCGATGAACGGTGATGTTTGAAAAAAAGTTGTACAAATGCTCCATTCAATTGACCGCTCCGTATAAGTTTCTTCAACCCGGCTTAATGGCGTTAGTCAGTGACTTAATGCATCCGCGCTTCATTTCAAGCCCGTCACGGTAGTGGGTTGCCTCCCGTCACCCCGAACACCTCGCCGGTAATGTAGCTGGACTCCTGGGTCGCCAGCAGTACATACATGGGCGCGCATTCGGCGGGTTGTCCCGGTCGCCCCATAGGCGTTTCGGAGCCAAAGGACGGAATCTTTTCCTGCGGTTGGCCGCCACTGGGCTGTAAAGGTGTCCAAAACGGACCGGGGGCTACTGCATTGACGCGTATGCCTTTACCAATGACCTGCTTGGCCAGTGCTTTGGTAAAAGCCACGATTGCGGATTTGGTCGGCGCGTAATCAAGTAAGGTTTCCGAGGGCTGATAGGCTTGTATCGACGCGGTATTGATGATTGTTGACCCCGGCTTAAGCAGCGGTATTGCGGCCTTGCACAGCCAGAACATTGCATAAACGTTGGTCTTGAAGGTGGCATCGAACTGCTCTGTACTCAGTTCCATAATACTTTTCTGGGCCGTCTGTTTACCCGCGACGTTGACCAGTAGGTCCAGGCCGTCCAGTTGTTCGGCAGCGCGCGCGACCAGTTTTTTGCAGAACGCCTCGCTGGTGAGATCGCCCGGAAGGCAGACCGCCTTGTGTCCTTCTGCCTGGACCAGTTCGGCGACTTCGCGCGCATCCGCTTCCTCCTCCGGCAGATAGGTGAGCACCAGATCGGCACCCTCTCGGGCATAGGCGATCGCTACTGCACGTCCAATCCCTGAGTCCGCACCGGTGATTAGCGCTTTACGGCCCCGCAATCGGCCAAAGCCCTGATAGCTGGTCTCGCCATGATCGGCAGGCGGTTGCAGTTTATGCACGGTGCCAGGCGCCGCCTGTGGCTGTTTGGGAAACTCAGGCGTTGGATACTGAGTCCGAGGGTCTTGCATCGAATACTGATTTTGGGTAGGCATCGCAGCGTTCCTTTATGTACTTGTTCCGTTTAGTCAGCCTGCGTTTCAAACGACAAGCCTCGTTTAAGTCGGAGGAATTCGCTGCGGCAAACGTTCCGCCGATTTTGCAGTGAATCGACCATAGGTTTGGCCACAGAACAGTGCTCCCGGTTGCTCATCGACTGTCGACGATAGAGTCCCTTGGAGCGCGGAAGGCTGATTTGCGGGGGCGTCTGCTGGCGTGGAGATCGAAGCAGGGGAGGCGCCCGGTACGTAACGACGCGTACCGGGCAGCTTGACGTTACGGCTTGAACACGGCGCGCAGGCAGTGCTCCGATTTCTCCTTGAACATCCTGTAGCCTTGCGGCGAATCCTCAAGGCTCATGGGATGAGTGAGCAGATAGGAGGGATCGAGTTCGCCATTCTGGATGTGTTCGAACAGGGTGTTGGCATACCGCTGCCCAGGCTGCTGTCCGGATTTAAGGGTCAGTGCCTTATTGACGATCGCACCCATCGGGAACTTGTCCAGCAGCCCGCCATAAACCCCAACCACAGACACCGTCCCGCCTTTGCGGCAGGCGCGTATGGCTTGCCTCAGGACAGTCCCGCGTTCGGTATGCAGGCGCAGCATCTGCTTGGCTTTGTCGTAGGCGTAATCAATTTCAGTGCCATGCGCTTCCATGCCGACGCAGTCAATGCATCTATCCGGGCCGCGCCCACCGGTCAGCTCCAGCAACGCCTCGTGCACGTTGGCCTCTTCATAATTGATGGTGATTGCCTTGCCGCGCTCCCGTGCGAGCCTGAGACGGTCGGGATAGCGGTCGATGGCAATCACACGCTCGGCGCCTAGAAGATATGCGCTGCAGATCGCCATTTGGCCAACGCCACCGCACCCCCAGACCGCGACCGTGTCTCCTGGTTGAATATCGGCATTGTCAGCGGCGAAGTAGCCGGTTGGCGCAGCGTCCGAGACGAAGACAGCCTGTTCGTCGCTGACGCCTTCGGGCACTTTGAAAAGATTGACGTCGGCATAAGGGACCCTGATGTAAGTCGCATGGCTACCAGGGTATCCGCCGAACGCGTGGCTGTAGCCAATGATGCCGCAGCACGGTTGGCCATAAGCGAGATCGGTAGCCGTGGGGTTGGGATTGGAGTTGTCACAGCAGGAAAAATCGTCGCGCTGGCAGTGCTCACAATGCCCGCAACCGATGATGGAAATGGTGATGACTTTATCGCCCTTCGCCAGGCCGCTCACGCCAGGGCCGACGTCGACAACCTCGCCCATGAATTCGTGACCGATGATGTCGCCAGGTTTCATGGCCGGAACGTATCCGCCCAACAGGTGCAGATCGGAGCCACATACGGACGACAGCGTGACGCGAATGATAGCGTCTCGTGGATTGAGTATTGACGGGTCCGGGACATTATCGACCTGAAGATGATTGGGGCCTTGCCAGGTAAGTGCACGCATCACACCACCCCCCGCTCAACAGACACGCCTGTCTTTACCGTTGAAGACTGATTGGCGGGCGCATCGCTTTCAGTTCGCACATCGTGGGTTTGAGCGTGCAGGTAAAAGAAGTCCTGGTCGTCATCTGGATGCAACCGATTGGTGGCCACCTCACCTGTTTCCAGTTTCTGTTTGACCGCCTGCAATGCATTGAGCAAGGCCTTGTCCGAGAACACACTGATCGCGCGCGCCAGGCCGTAGCCGATTTTGCCAAGAGACGGCTTGCAAACGACGACGGCTTTGACCTGCGTGCCGCGCCCGGCCGGTGCCTCGCTCATTTGCACCGAAACATCGTGCTGCCAGCGTGATTGATCGGGGGTGCGCCAGTGCAGTATGTTTTCGTCCTGCGACTGGACACGTATCAGCGTCCAGTGCAACGTGCGCCCGGCAGGCGCGCGCACCGTCCAGCACGTTGTATCACTACCCATGTCTTTCACACTGTCCACCCAGCGCAGCAGCGGCCCGATATTCTGAGGTTCGGCAATAAAGGATCTAACGTCCTCCAGTGGCCGATTGATGGTGACGCTGCGCGTTATCGTCTCGCTGATCGGCCAGTCATGTTCTGCACTGAAACGCTCTTCGAAGGGCGTTGGCGAAAGGGCACGTTTCAACGCGCATTGCCCCGTGGTTCCGCGGAACAGGCCATAAGCGCCTATCACGGCTTGCAAGGCGCCCGTGATGCCTCCGCGACGCAGGCCATTGAGGATCAACACCGCCGCGGCGGTCAGCGAGACGCCGCGCTCGAGCGGGGTCATGGCCGCCGACGCGTTGCGCCCGCGACCTTTGTGTAGTGCGATCAAAGGTTGTTCAGACATTTTAAAACTCCTTGATTCCCTGCGTAGCGCTGAAGGCGCGGGCGGCACGTGGGCCAATCTGAAAGCGCCTTTTCTCTCTACGCGTACGTTATCGTTTGGCCTGCACGTCAGGATTTGCCGAGCGCTGCAGGAATGCGGCGGTTATTTGTGGCAAATGTTCTTTCAACCAGTCGGCCATTGCGATCTCCTGGGGCAGGATCTGTTCGCAGACCTGTTGTGTTTCACTGTCTCCGGCAAGACGCGCGGTTTCGGTCAGCACGGTGTACATTGCGATTTCCACGTTTTCGAAGACGTAACCGCTCATGGCACCTTTCACGACTTCATCGCTCATGGTCATGCCGCCCACCGCCTGACCGAACGCCATAAGCTTGCCGCCAATGTCCTTTAGCGTGGACGGGCTGCTGCCGAGCCGGCTGATGCAGGTCTCGAGCAGCTTTTGCTGCCCGAGCGTTTCTTCAAGATGTTGTTCAATACGGCGCTTGAGATCAGGATAATTTTCAAGACGCTCGGCTTGTGCCTTGAGCATGTTTTCCGCCTGCTGTTCCATCGCATGTGCGTCACGCAGCCAGTCGAGCAGATTTTCCTGGACCGTTGCCATGGCAAGACCCTCTGTCAGTGAATGTTTTCGATAGAAAAAGCCTCACCGCTTGAGGTTCCACTTCGAAAAGATCTGGTCGGATGAACGGCGAACCGATTCTGCAAAGCGGATTGATTGAAACCAGCACACTGCAAACAAAAAAGCCCGCCTTGATGAATCAAGGCGGGCAATGCTGACTACCGGAACCGAAGAGTCAAATCCCTTCGTGATCCAAGATAATCCGTGCATGAAATTCTTCCAGCGGGTTCTGGACGCAAGCGCTTGATGCAACTCATTGCCTGATCGCTTGATGGCGGTTAACTGCCGTTCGTTGGATGCTTGTTGGCGATTGATCCGGCAATCTTCCGTTCGTCGCGAGGCACTGCCCCTCTGAACAACCCACTTCAACGGGCTTTCGTTGTATTGCCGTTTCGTTAGTTGCGAGTACGTTCATAGGCATGAACCGCTCAACAGTGTTGCGCAAGAAGAGATGAGGTCCATCCACGGCATACCCCAACCAACGAGGTGCTGGCGCTTGGTCTGGCTGCGAGAAATCCCCAGGTACAAACCATTCATTCGACTCTGTAAGCCAGACAAGCGCGCTGACTACCATGAGCGCCCGAACGACGTGTGCAGGCATGTGAAGAAGCCTCGTTCAACAAGTTGTTGCCGTTGCTATTCAAACGAGTGGGGGCGGCCAGACGGCATACGGCCAAATCGTCAACGTTCGGCCTAGACGCGGTCCGGTATTCCTACCACTATGTCCATTCAAAAGAATTATCTGGTATTCCTTCGCAAGCCAGCCGAGGGGATTTATCGTAAGGACGCACCGATGTCTCATACCTCCGCCCCCCAGCCCCGCCCGTCAAAAGCCGCGAGTAAGGAACCAAGCCATTTGTCGTTCCCCGTGGTGGGCATAGGCGCTTCGGCTGGCGGCCTGGATGCCGTCAAACGCTTTTTTGAACACATGCCGAGCGACAACGGCATGGCATTCGTAGTGATTTTTCATCTGTCCCCGGATCATCAGAGCAGTGCCGGAAAGTTGATTGCGCAAACCACCAAGATGGCGGTCACCCAAGTAACCTCAGCAACCGCCATCGAGAAAAACCACGTCTATGTGATTTCCCCGGCTCAGTACCTGTCCATGAACGATGGTTATCTGCGGGTACTGCCCCAAGGGCCGCGTCGGGGAGGCCATGTGACCATCGATCATTTTTTTCGCGACCTGGCGGATGTGCACAAAGAAAAGGCGTTTTGTCTTGTGTTGTCCGGAACCGGGGCCGATGGAGCCGTCGGACTATCCCGAATCAAGGAACAAGGCGGCGTGACGCTGGTTCAGTCTCCGGCCGATGCCGAGTATGAGGGTATGCCTCAGGCCGCAATCAAGACGCAGATGGTTGACTTCGTACTCCCGGCGGTGGAGCTGCCACAGAAGCTCCTCGAACTGTGGGAAAACGCTCGGCACATTCAGATACCTGCTTCAAACGATCTGGGAGCCTATGCGGTGACGCAGAACGATGAGCGCTCTATCGCCATGGTCGAGCAAGTGGTACACGATATCCTCGTCAAACTGCGCAACGGAACCGGGCACGATTTCAAACATTACAAGCGAGCAACCGTTCTGCGCCGGATTGAAAGACGCATGCAGGTCACCGCTCAGTCGGACTTGATGGGGTATTACAATTACCTCAATGAACATCCCTCCGAGACCAAAGCATTGCTGGACGACATGCTGATTGGCGTCACCAATTTCTTTAGAGACCGTGAATCCTTCGACGCCCTTGAAAGAGACGTCGCGCCGCAGTTGTTCTCGCGTTACGCAGACGGGGCAGTCGGCGGGCAAGATTTGAGAATATGGTCTGCGGGCACGTCGACGGGAGAGGAGGCTTATTCCCTGGTCATGCTGATGGCTGATTACAAGGAAAGCATAAGTTCTGATATCGGGATTCAGGTGTTTGCCAGCGATATCGATGACCGCGCAGTGTCGGCGGGCCGCGCAGGTCTGTACTCTCAAGCGATCGTGACGGACGTGTCGCCAACGCGGTTACGACAATATTTCATCAAGGAAGATGATCGTTACCGTGTCCGTAAAGAAGTGCGCGATTGCGTCCTGTTCGCCAAGCACAGCTTATTGACGGACCCCCCGTTCTCGCAGATTGATTTGATCGTTTGCCGTAACTTGCTGATCTACCTCGACCGCGAGGTGCAGCGAGAAATACTGCAAATGTTCCATTTTGCGTTGAACCCGGGTGGCTTCCTGTTTCTCGGGAGTTCGGAATCCGCAGATCTTTGTCATGAGCTGTTCATCGTCGTCGATAAGAAAAACAGAATATTCCGAGCGCGAACAGGCGTGGTGCCAACCCATCGAATGCCCACGCTGCCTCGTGGCGGCTATACCAAGGTCTCGACTGCAGCCCGACCGCCCTTCATAGAGCCGGCACAAAAACCGGCAGTGGCGTCGATACACCAACGTGCGCTGCAACAGTTTCTGGTCACGCCCAGTATTCTCGTGAGCACGGCTGCTGACATCCTGCATATCAGCGATGGCGCTGGCCGGTACCTGCATCATGTCACCGGCGAGGTCACGCGCAATCTGCTATCGCTGATCATTCCGGAATTAAGACTGGAAATCAGGACGGCAGTGTTTCAGGCCCAGCAAATTTCACAGTCGGTCAAAACCCGCCCGGTCACGTTTAGTCGGGACGGTCGTCATTTCCAGGTGGCAGTGACGGCCTATCCGTTCACGGACGAGCAAAGTGACACGGAGTGCATCCTGATTGTCTTCGCAGAGGACGAGATTGACGCGAAGAATATAAGCGCCAATCCCAAGACCCAATCTGAAAATCAAATGCTTTCCAATCTGGAGCGCGAATTGCAACGTACCAAAATACAGTTGCAAGACACCATAGAACATTCGGAAATCTCCAGTGAAGAGCTCAAGGCGTCCAACGAAGAGATGCAGGCCGTCAACGAGGAGCTTCGATCCGCCACCGAGGAGCTTGAGACCAGTAAAGAAGAGTTGCAGTCCATTAATGAAGAGCTGTTGACCGTCAATTATGAATTGAAGAACAAGGTGGAAGAAACGGACCAGGTCAACGACTACCTCCGCAACCTGATTTCATCGACGGACATTGCCACTGTCTTCGTTGACAGAAACTGTTGCATCAAGTGGTTCACGCCGCGCGCCACCGATATTTTCAGCATGCTCACCGTCGATACCGGACGCCCCCTGATGGACATCACCCATCGCCTGGATTACGACGGGATGATGGATGACGCGCTGAAAGTCTTCGAAACGCTGGCCGTCATTGAGCGTGAGATACAGGGAAAAAATGGTCGTTGGTATATCGCACGCCTGCTCCCTTACCGCTCAGGGTCTGACCAGATCGACGGTATTGTTTTGACATTCATCGATATCACCAGCCGGCGTGAAGCGGAAGAAGAGCTGAGGCTTGGGGAGGAGCGGTTCCGGCTGGTTGCTGAGAATACCCGCGATTACGCCATCATCGTAATTGATGAGCACCAGAATATTTCAAGCTGGAACAGCGGCGCAGAGTTGGTATTCGGTTATTCCAAGGCTGAGGCACTCAGCCAGCCTTTTTCATTTATTTTTACCGATGAAGACAAGCGCGCGGGTATCCCGGAACAGGAACTCAGCGTCGCTCAAGAGCAGGGGCGAAGTGAAGATGAACGCTGGCATGTCCGTAAGGACGGCAGCCGCTTTTACTGCAGTGGTGAAGTGACGCTGCTCAAAGGGGAAGGATTTCAAGGCTTCGTCAAGATCGCGAGGGATTTGACCCAACATATGCTTCTGCAAGAAGAGCAACTGCAGTCGCTGAGGGACACCCGGCAGACGAGCCAGATGAAGGACGAGTTTTTTGCCGTCATGTCTCATGAGCTCAAGCACCCTCTGAATCTCATTCAGCTCAACGCGCACCTCCTGCGTCGCTTGCCGGTCGTCAAGGGCGAGGCGGCTGCGTTGAAAGCAGTGACATCCATTAACGACGCGGTCAACAGCCAGGCGCGCATCATTGACGATTTGATGGACGTGGCACGCATTCGCACCGGCAAACTCAAGCTTGAAACAAAGGTATTGGATTTTCTCGCGTTGCTCAAAGAGATCCAGGATGTGGTCGAGCACAGCGATCACCAGCGCCACATTACGTTCAAGATGCCTGCCGACGATCAGGGGATTTTCATCGAGGCAGATGCAACTCGTATGGAGCAGATCGTCTGGAACCTGATCAATAACGCGATCAAATTTACCCCGGTGGGTGGATCAGTGACGGTGACTGTCGGCGCTGCCGAAGGGTTGGCAAGATTAGAAGTCAGTGATACGGGACCTGGTATTGCCAAGTCCGAGCTTGAACATATTTTCCAGATGTTCGGACAAGCAAATCATCGTCCGAGCAGGGGACACAAGAGAGGGCTGGGAATCGGATTATCTCTGGTCAAGCAGCTCGTAGAGGAGCATGACGGATCGATCAACGCCTATTCCGAGGGGATGGGTAAAGGCGCGATGTTTAGGGTCGAATTTCCGCTTACCTGTTCTCAGGTCACCTCAGACGCGGCAACAGCAGCGGATGACAAAGGGCTGCTTGTCGGTGTGAGCATACTGCTGGTGGACGATTCTCCTGATGTTCTTGAAACGATGACACTTCTACTTCAAATGGAGCACGCAGAAGTCGTCGCCATCTCGGATGCAAGGCAGGCGCTGGAGGTTGCAAAGCGGCAAACATTTGATGTCGTGGTGTCGGATGTCAACATGCCCGGCATGGACGGGCACCAATTCATCAAGTTGCTCAGGGAGATTGATCCCTACGGTCAGACGCCCTGCGTGGCGCTGACAGGCTATGGTGCGGATCAGGTCAGCGCTGGGAGGAATGCCCGTGGCTTCGATCAATCCGTTGGAAAACCTGTGGACTATGACGGTTTTGTCGATTTGCTCTGTCGCTTGGCATCTAAGCAGTCCGGGACGTAGGGAGCACAAGCCAACACGGAATCTCCAGCACCGCCACCGCGTTGTTTGAGATGAGCAGGTGGCATTCAATCCTCGTTTGCTGGTCGAAACGGCCAGCGCGGTTCATGGGCGAAAGACTGAACGCTGCTTGGAGAGGGCTCTCTAACACTCAAGTGTTTAAACCGTTACCACCCAGGAGCTCACCATGACCAAGCCATTACCGGTGACCGGAACGTCGCCGTCGAAAGCTGACACCAAAGACGCGCCTGTCGTCGTTGACGGACAAGAAGTCGGATTGACCGATGATCAGCGGGTGCGACGTGAAGAAGACGCTCCAGGCACAGGCGCACGCGTGCAGCCGGGCCCGGCCGATGAAGAGCGATCCTGAACTCGTACAGAAATCAAGCGCAGGCGTGCAAAGGCCGATACGTACCGGACCAAGCGCCGTTCAAATGCTTGCAATAGGGGAAGTAAATGAACGATTTCAAAGAGCAGCCACAACCCCAACAAAACCCTCATTCGACCGATCCCATTGAGCCTGGACGATCTGATGTGATGCCGGTCCGCAAACCTGTCGAAAAAAGCCCCCGGGGGCGGGGCCTCACCCCTCCTGATTACGATGAGTATGGAAGCGAACCAGAGCAGGAGGAGGGGGGGCAGGGAACACCGTAAGCTTGAGATATTCGGCGTCTTTGACGGCTCGCATTGGATAATCTTCACGGCCGTTGTCAGTCGAAAGCACCGTTCAACACCTCGTAGATGAGGCCGGTTGCCAATGCAACCAGGATCAAGTCAGTGCCAGCCTGCTGCCACTCGTATCCATCGTAGCGAGGCAGTTGGCCGAGTAATCGACCGTCTAGCTTTTTCGCGATGCCCGGTGGAAGAGGTTTGCCTCTAGCGAGGTTCTTCTGAATACCTGGAGGCAGAGCAGGGCCGGGCGCCCAGTAATCTCTTGCTCCACCCACGATCCCCAGAACACTCCCTCGATTGACGCTGGGGCCTTGGCCCCAACCATCATTACCGGTATTTTTGCCTTTGTTGCCCTGATTTCCCTGTTTGCCATTGCCTTGGCTGTGTCCTTTGCCTTGACCATTACCGTTGCCAGGATCAGCCAGCACTATTGCTGGGCTGCTCAGCAACGCCAGACATACGGTAACTGCAGTCAGTGAGCGAGAAATGCACATTAGTCTTACCTTATGGAGGGGGGCAACTCTGAAGCTTAGCTTTATTCATATGGCAGGCAAACACGCAGAGTTCGCCGGTGCGCTCAACGCTCAACGCTGAGCGCAAGGCCGCGATTTTGGTTAGTGATGTCCCGCGGTGCAATATCCGGGTCTGGGGATTATCGGATATTACATTTATCCTTCCTGGATGCTCATCTGAACAAATATGGTATTTGGTGGGTTCAGGCTTTCATCGGTGTTTGTTCCATTTTCTTGCACGCAGGGTCGAGCACTTCATTCATTGATCTTTGCGCTTTTTGGCGCTTCCCAGTCAGCCTTGCTAGCGGCTGTATCCCAAGTCAGTCGATATCTGGTCAGTCAACGTCCGTTTTGCCGCTCTGGTAATGAATCATTCCTGGTGCGGCATCTTCAGCGATGGCGTTTGAGAAAGTTAATCTATTGATGGATCCGTTGACGAATTTGCCTGCAGCATCGGCGACGACATTCAATTAGCCACGTCAGATCCAGTTGGTGTTGGCACGCGCAGCCTGGTGAGTGAGAACCCACGTGAACTGAGCGTGAGGTGTGGCGAATCCTGACGAACATTGCGCACGAGTGACTATGACTGGCGTCATCGACTGAGTTGACCCCAGTGGTAATCGTGGCTTGGTACCCAGCGACAAATGCGCAGAAGGTTGAGAGCGATATGGACGGTTAGAAAGCAAAGGATCGATGCACGCGTGGTCGAAGCCAAAATCAGAGTCATGGGCGTCAGAATTGAATCTGGAGCCAAGGGAGCTTGAGTTGACCAGGAACGCAGCCTGCAATCCAAGAGGTGTCGAGATTTATGATTGCTGCGACTCTTTTAACCTACTGAAAAGCCTAGATAAAAACAAAGTGGATTGATTTTACCAACCCCTGGCTGGAGATTTTCGCAGATTTTGCTACGGTGAATAGTCATATTCGCATCAATATTTGCGAGGGCGCCAATGAGATCGATTGATTTGAAGCCAGGCATATGGGTGATGGCGGGAGCGAGGAGGCTCGAGCTGCTTTCGTCGAAGAGCGCCTCGCTATTGATGGCCAGGGATATAGCTACCGGAGAAGTCATTTCGATTAGGGCAGGTGAGATCGATTTCGAAATAGACCGGCGCATGGCAGAACCCGAGCCCGATTATAAGGCGTCGCGGAAGAACACATCACTAGACGGCGTCAACCAGTCAGAGATCGACCTTGCAGTCCGTCGTTATGATGTACTGTCGCCTCTGATTGATAAAAAGCTCACGAAGCAAGAAGTCCAGACAGCAGCTGAGCGATTAGGAGTAAGTAAGTCACAGATATACAGGCTGATTGCACAGCTTGATCCTGAATCAGGATTTGTGAGCTTAATTCCCCAGAAAAGAGGCAGGTTGAAGGGCGAACACATAATTGCCGCAAGTGCGGAAGACGTAATAAGCGAAATCATACGTACCAAGTACAGAGGCAAAGGCGCCACCATTCAATCAGTGATACTTGAGGTGCGTGAGCGTTGCAGCGAACTTGCCATTCCGGTGCCTAGTGATAGCACGATTTCAAACAGAATTAAAAGTCATGATCCAAAAATTCTTGTACAGCAAACTGAGGGCGCGGAAGCGGCTTCGCAGCTATATGATGTCCGCGGAGGCAAAATTCTTCTGTCGGCTCCGCTTCAGCTTGTCCAGATCGATCATGCTCTGGTGGACTGCATAATCGTAGACAGTGATAAGCGTTTACCGCTATGTCGGCCCTGGGCAACATTAGCGATTGACGTATTCACGCGATCAATGGTCGGGATGCACCTGTCCCTGGCCTATCCATCATCAATGTCAGTGGCTCTATGTATTTCAAATGGGTTATTGCCAAAAGATTGGTGGTTAAATAGATATGGTCTGGAGATGATAGAGTATCCCTTCTACGGCGTTCCGAAAAGAATTCATGTCGACAACGCCAAAGAATTTCGGTCGCAAAATCTTCAAAACAGTTGCCGGTTGTACAACACCAGTCTGACTTACAGGCCCCGCGGAAAACCATATAATGGAGCTCATATAGAACGATTGATTGGTACGTTCATGAGAAAAGTCCATATGCTCCCCGGAGCAACAATGTCTTCAGTAGAAGACCGAAAAAACTATGATAGCGAAAAGCATGCAGCTCTGACATTTCCTGAATTCCGTGAGTGGTTTATTCGGGAAGCTGAAATCTACCACAAGAAAGAGCATTCTGAATTGGGCTGTTCGCCATTGTTTAAATGGGAAAAGCACTATACTGATTCTCACGGAGTTGTTTCTCACCCGCCCATCGTGGAGGATAGGCTTAGGCTGCTGATCGATTTCATGCCGTTCAAACGCAGGGTGATAGGGAGGCGTGGTATCAGGCTTAATAACCTTGACTACTATTCAGCCGCATTGAAACGACTGAATATTAGAACTCGGTGCAAGGTGCGTTTTGATCCTGAGTCCATGAGCAAAATCTGGATATTACCAGATGGTGAAATTAATTACATCGAGCTAGGCTATGCAGACGTGCGCCTTCCGGATATTTCATTGGCTGAATTCAGGCACGCTCGAAAACAGCTCTCATTTGAAAGCAGTAGGCGGGTCACGCCAGAGCAGGTTTTTGCGTTAATCAAACGAAACGAAGCGTTGGTACAGAGCTCGATAAAGCAGACAAAGTTAGCTCGGAAGCATCACGAGCGTAATAAAATGCGACGCACAGATAGAGGGCATCCTTTAAATGGAATCAAAGGAGACGACAAAAAAATGGTGTCGGTTGATTACAGTCGCAAGCCCAGGCCTTTTATCGTCGAGGAGTAATTGCTAATGGTGGTGTGCCGTGGCTAGAAAATCTACTCAAGACTTGGAGCATATGCTCCCTGCACGAAGGCACATTGCCCAGCAAAGTGACAAATTAAGATTCGACTGCATTTGGAGAGACTGCTGGGTAAACCATCCTAGCGTAGACTCAATCCGATCTGCTGTTAGAGCTGTCTATGCAATGCCCCCAATTTCAAGAGCTCAGTGTATCGTAGTGTCGGGGGTCACTGGGATGGGCAAGACCAGCCTCTTTGAAAAAATTGAGTCTGACCTTAGCTCCCTTCGCAAGCGCCACCCTGAGTCTCGGGGTTACGTATCATTCCCATTGGCGCCTGACCCTACCTTAAAGTCTTTCGAGCAGGCAATGGGGGAAGCGCTCGGGGTTCCTATTGGTAGTATTCAAAATGGACTCATTCCTCGTTCGTTCAGTCGGTTGATGCACTTGCGAACCATGAGAATAATCATGATTGATGAAATTCATGATTTGCTCAATGCTAATAAAATAGAGCAGCGTAAGTTTCTATCGTTCTGCAGAGCCATGACTGGCCCGCCTTTATCATTGTCAATCGTCGCCTTTGGAACCCAAGAGGCTAAACACGCGCTAGTGAGCGACGAACAGCTGAACAGCCGCTTTGAGTCTTATGACTTGAAACCGTGGCAGGAAAACGAAGATTTCAGATCCTTTCTAGCTGCGTACGAAAGCTATTTACCGTTGAAGAAGCCGTCGGAACTCTGGCAACAGGAGAAAGTTAAATTTCTGCTCGGTGCCACGGCGGGCGTGACCGATGGGATTGTAAAGAGAATTAAGCGCGCCGCCGTATGGTCAATTATGAGCGGCAAGGAATCGATTGATCTAGAGAGCTTACAAAAAGCTGCTCACATCCCTCCGTTTTATGATTGGAAAGCTGATGAGAAGTAGGAGCATTTTCTATGGCTTAATTAAGCCGCTGCCAAACGAATCATTTTCGTCTTGGCTAATCCGGGGAGAGCAGAGTCGAAATAAATTACCTTTCATTCGTGCTCGTGAGCAGATGCTGCATTATGAAGCGTTTGATGCCTGCCAAGTGATACCTCCTCTTTACCTCGATACTGTTTCGAGGTCTCTGGGCTCCTCGCCGGAACTATTGGCGCGCACGTTTCAGCGCTCCGGTAACTGGCTGCTTCTGCCGCCCAAGCAACGAAATATGATGTGTGAGCACTGTTTAATCGAGGACTTTAGAATGAATCGGCAGCCAACCCTAAGAGGCGAATGGGCTCATCTATGGTTTAATGTATGCCCCGAACATGGTTGGGTACTGCATGAGACGCACAGTACTGATCCGGCAGAAAGTCTATCCAAAACGCTAGGTGACCCGCTATTGGACTTGGGGTTCATCCCAGTTTGGCGAAAGCAAACGGCTTACATGGTGTGGCAAATGACCAAGCTCGGAACGCCTGCATACAAAATGCTGAACTTAATGGCGTGTGATTTTCAACGATGGTATCTTAACGCGGTACGTTCTAATCGCTTCGTCATAGGGGGCGAAACAATCGATGCAACTCCTGAGCAGTTTGAAGCTTTCATGGATGACCTTTTGGCAGTGATTGGGAAAAAGCGACGCTACCCGTATGATGAGCGCTCTTATATTGCACGATTGCTTGACATAAAGTCTTGGTCAAGTTTTAGCGCTGACGATTCACCATCTGCTGGATATGAAAACCTGTTGTGTTTTGATCCTAGAGAACATCCACCGCCGGTGCGGATGGCCATGTTTGCATTGCTCGGTCTTCTCCTGAAACTACCTAAATGTTTACATGTCTGGAGAGTGAACACTCGGAGTAAGGTTGACGGAGAGGGTATTGAGAGGTTTTGGTGGGGAATGCACAGTGATTTGGGCCGAAATAAAGCTTTTTATGACTGGTTACAAGTCCGATCAGCTGCGTGGGCCCCGGCGATTCAAAAAGTCTTTGGGTATTTGTTAGCGTATCGATATTGAACCGACCCGCGCCCATCACGGGGAGGGCGTATTTGATATTTTTCTCCAAGTTTTACGAATGGCAGTTGGAGATCACCGGGACGAGTTAGGCTTATGGATCGCTGGTCAACACGGGTTTATTGAGGCCTACATGAGGTAAAATCGCTTGAGCTCCATCGTCAATGAGTCAGCCGCTTTGAGAGCTCCCTAGTACGAGCGCGAATCTTAAGCCGGGCGATCCTCCGCAGGACCGCCCTCCGAATTGTCGTGTAGGGATCCGTTACTTGAGCCTCGTCGTGCGTGATCGGGATCAAACTTAGGAATAGGCACGAAGATCCCTCTGCGTATGACATGTAGGACTCCAACGATCGTCTTAGGGTGTTAGAAAGCACATTCAAGCTGAGGTGTAAATCGTTTCGGAAGCCATCAGCGATGAAGCAGGCAGCTCAACAGCCCCACGCTCAGTGACGACAAGGTAGCGTCCTCGTTCAGATCCGGCCTTGTAATCTGCATCAATGCTGAGCACTTGCAACAGCTGCCAGAGATTGGATCCGTTTATCTTTGGCGAAGTCATCATCATGACGGCGTTGACTCGCGTGGATGCGGGTCGCGAATCCAGTATTTGGGCAAGATGTTCGATATTAGCGATCAGCATTGTGCGCGAGATATCCATTCCACCCTCACGCAACGTCAGGGAAAGCTGGAACCACCTATCCTCCAATTCGTGCTCAATCACTGCCCATCGTTTAATTTCCAAATCAAATGGAAGCGGTGGGCGAAATTCGGCAGCTGGCTGTGTGAAAAACATTCTGTAAGTCTCAATTCCAATGAACCCTATAGATTGTAGCCCTAAAGTGTTCAAAAAGGCTTCATCGTTCTTTTTGAGAACGACGGAAAATGGACACAAGAAAAGCTTTCGGTATCGCGTTACGACACCGCCGCCTGCATCAACGCCTAACTCAAGAAGACTTCTCGGAGCTGAGCAGCAGAACGTATTTGAGCAGTCTCGAGCGGGGTATCAAGTGCCCTACTCTGGACAAAGTGGTCGAGCTTGCATCGGTCCTAGGTATTCACCCCTTAACGCTGATCGCAGAGACATTCCTTACGTCCGAGCCTGATCAGACCGTCGACACACTGCTAAAGCGGGTGCATGCAGAAATTTCGGAAGGGAGCTAGCTTTCAACGTAATTCTTCGGAGTTCTCTAAGCTCAAGTAGGGCAGGTGAGTGGTGCGTCGTCTCGGGCAGTGAACTGGAAGTCTTACCTCGCTTTGGCCTCTGTCGAATATGGATGGACCTCTAGATTGGCACCGGTCTCTTCAGCTTTAGTATTTTCCAGCAACCTGGATGCGCGACTACCTAGCAGGGATCCCGCTTGGAAATAGCCCATGACTGTGCCCACACTGCGGTGTTCAGTCATGGCCATCACTTCACCCAGCGGTACACCCTGCCGTCCTGCCTCAGTAACGAAGCCGGAGCGCAGGCTATGCGCCGACCAGTCACCTTCCAATCCGGCCAGTTTGGCGCGACGCTGAACGATTCGTGCCACCTGATCACCGGAAAGCCCTCTACCGCTGACCCTACCGCCTTTGTACAGTCGTCTGAACAGTGGGCCAGACGTGGCGGCTGCGACTTCGATCCAGGCAGCCAATGCCTGGGCAGCAGGTCCACGCAGGGGCATTTCCCGGCGCACGCCACTGTTGTCCGTCTTGGTCGCACCCAAGGTGTAAATCCAAGTCTCGGCATCCAGTTGCCGCACATCATTGACTGAAAGACCGACTACTTCGGACCGTCGCCGACCGCCACCGCTCCAGGCTAGCAGCAGCAGGGCGCGATCGCGAATACCGCGCACCCCGTCGGTACAGGTGGCCAATAACGCCTGCAGAGGTTCCAGAACAGCCGCGGTTTTCTTGCGTACCTGCACACCCTGCCGACTTTGCGCCTTGCGAGCCTCGCGCAGCAAGGTTCTGACTCCGACGGCCTCAGTGGGGCTCGGCCACTGATTGGCCTGGTGCCATTTGCTCAACACTGCCAATCGGTGACTGACTGTGTTGAAGGCCAGTGCACCCGTTTTGCTCTTCACCTTGGCTGCGACCAATGCGGCGTCAATCCCCGGCGGCAGGAGATGAGACCAGTCGTCATTATCCAACGGCCTCGCCAGGTGATCGAGAATGAACTGCAGGGCCACGGTGTCGGGCAATGGACCGTCACCCAGAGCCCGGCCGTAACGCAGTTGCAGCCAGGCCGACCAGTAGGTGAGGGCGCTGCGGTAGCTGCGGACAGTATTGGCGGCCGTGCCCGCAGCGATGAAGGCCCGGGCAGCTTCTTCAGCATTATTCGCCAGTCGATCCAACTCCAGCGGGATCTCGACCACAGTTTTCAGCTCATCTGTGTTATTCATTACGTTCAACGTAGTAAAATATTCGTTTGTTAATAATAGGATCGGATAACATCTATTTATCAGACCTAATATAGCCTGAGGTGCCCTGTGGCGGTAGGAGTTCCAGAAAATGAGGTGTTTGCTGCTGCGGATGCTGTGCTGGCCAGAGGCGAACGGCCCACGGTCGAGCGAGTGCGTCTGGAGCTGGGGCGGGGGAGTCCTGCGCGGGTCGGTAGTCTCCTGGACCAATGGTGGGATCGGTTGGCGCAGCGCCTGCGCGGCGAAACTAGGCTTCCCTCGCTACCGTCTGAGGTGTCGCAGGCGTTTGTGACAGTCTGGCAAGAAGCGATGCACTACGCTCAAGGTGTGGCCGAAGCAGGGCTGGTCGAGCAACGTGCAGTGGTGATTGAAGAACGCGCGGCAGTTTCCGCTGCGGAAACTGCGGCACGACAAGGTGTGGCCCAGTATCGCCAACAGGCCGCCGCTGCCTTGGCGGCTCAACAGAACGCGGAGCGCCGGTTTTCAGATCTAGAGCGGTTGCTCGATCAAAGTCAGGGACAAGTAATCGACCTGACGCAGCAACGCGACGCGCTCAAGTCTGAGCGCAATTCCGTTCGCGAGCGCGTCCAGGAAATGGAGAATCTCTTGCTGGCGTCCAGACATGAGGCCGAACAGGCGCGCAAAGCTCACGATATCTATGTGCGGGGAGTTGAAGATCGCGCTTATCGTGAAGTTGATCGAGCACGCGAAGAGAACAAATCAATGCAGCTGCAGTTGAAGCAGCTCGCTAAACAGACGGATCAGCTGCGTCAACGTTGGGAGATAGCGGTCGCACAGGTGACTGAGCTCCAAATTCAGAGTGCAACATCGCAGGCGCTGGCGGAGCAGAGCGAGCAGCAGCGGCAGCATACATTGGAAAAATTGGAGGCGGTGCAAACTGAACTATCTCAAGCACTGACCGGGGAGGTGGCACAACAGGCAAGGGCGGACACTTTAGAGCTGCAGGTTGTGCACTTGCGCTCGCTGCTGAAGCCAGCGCGTAAGAAAACTAGCCCTAAATTAGCTGCTCCCTAGCATCTGACGCCTCCGATCATAGCCAGATCAGACCTGCGCGCTGGACCATACCATCGATGTCCTCATCTCTCTGGATGCAGTTCGATAATAATTCTGATCGTGTGATCGTAGTCGCCGTTCCTTCCGATCGTTCTGCCTGTGGGGAGAACAGTCGTGCTTGCGGCTGTAGTGACTCCGCGCGGCGCTTAGCGTAGCGAAAGGATGTTGCGGAGCGCTGCATTGGGCTCTGGAGGATCGTCGAGCAAACGACAGGCAACATCTGCATCAAGCACTGTCAGGCCCTCCACATCGAAAGGAGAATGCTGCCGCTCGTGAGCGATTGAGCGCACGGCCAGTGCCTCGATAATCATTTTCAATTCTCCGAGTTCCTGCTCGATCGCTGGCAGGCGTGGTACACGAGCCGCACGGGCTCTCACAGAAGGGCGGCGGCATACATTGCCAGAAAGGACTTTGGCAACTACTAGGTGAACGACAAGATCAGCATGAATGACAGCCTTGACGTTTTCATCTGCGGGCTTGGATGGTTTCGCTTGAGGCTGCTTGATCACCACGTCTCCCTGTACGCCAGATTCGATGTTGCGTGTTCCATCCATGCTCCCGTCCCATCACTGCAAAGAGGTCCCTCTATTGTACGGAGAGTTTTCAGAAGTCCGGGACGATGCCGCCGGCATGGATAGAGTCGCCCATAGGTCACTTTTACAATCATCTCTGCTCGATTTTAGTCCGAACAACGCGTTGCTACACAACAATAAAAGCCTACCGCCGACCGACGCTAAGCTTAACCTACCGGCGAGTGGCAATCGCGTGAGCGCCACCTATCAACCTTGACGGACTCCACCAGTCAGAATCAAGGGACTGGGTTAACTTGTGGCTTCGCCGACGGGCATCGGTTTTTTCCTTCTTGTGGTGTGCATCAGCAGGGGGCGGCAGCTTTTGGTCGATGGCTGCCTTTCAGGCGCCTACCAGTCATTAGTAGAGGAGCAAAAAACGGGGCCGAATGTACCTATCCCCAGTTTCTTCGCTTGTTCTTCAATACGGCCTGCCTGCAGGACATCCTGCTTAGTAGGAAAGTGGCGCAAAAGGAAATAGGCGTTTTGTCTCACGCGTTCGGGCACCTCCGTATCGCGCGCAAGCTCAAATAGAAAAGTGTGAGTTTGTGCGACGGATCTGGTCCGTTCAAATGGCATTGTCATTTGGGCCTCCTCGTGTGGGATCGTCGTCCAAAGGCAGGCAACCAGGATCGGTTGCCAATTTTCGTAGGTGCAGCCCAGGATATCGGACACTAGACCAATTATAACGTCCGGCGCCTTGACCGTCCTGATGGGTTTGGCCTCTTGCTGCCGCTCGGGGCTGGCGGAAATTGGCTGCTCGCTGCCTGTCACGAGGGGCGGGATTCGGTCCAGAGTGTGTAAAAACACTTTCGTGCCCGCGAAAGCGCCGTTGGCTCAGGGTGGGAGACGGTTTATAGGGAATTATAGAGCGATTATAGGATGCAGTGCTGATGGCCATTTCTGGCAGTTTTCCGCCTTTGGCGATCGGCTGAAATCGACCGATCCTGTTGAAAAAAAATCGGTCTTAGTTTCCACGGCAGAAAAGTACGCACCTGAGACTGAAATCTTTAATTTCGGCTGAGGCTTCCAAGCTCGGACTTGACGGAGCACCGTGCAAAAAACGGCGTTTTCCCGGCTCAATTTCCGGGCAGTTTAAGTGGAGCAACGTTTTCAACACTATCGACCCATAGCGGTCGATGATGACCGGAAAAAGCCGGCCATTAGCAGTCGGTGGGCAGAGTCTGGTGCCCTAAAACGCCAAAAAGAAGGAAAAAATAGCGAAAGCTACCGATGTATAGCGAATTTCACTAGTCATCGCTAGTTATGCATATTGGTCGATCACTGCTATGACCTTGTATTTACACAGATGACGCACAGTCCACAGTTTTATCGCGAACGGAAAGACTTCGTAGTAGAGGACAGCCCGCCTCCACAGATACCTATCGACCCAAAGCAGCCGCTCGAACCTTAGTCACTGTTGCCTCGTCGCCTCTTTCCGCGTGCGTTTATTGGCGCCTCCTGAAAGATCTGGCGTCGCGTCGAATTCCGGTTTCTTGTTGGATTCGTCGAGTGCATCGGTCATTACGAAGTCCTCAGGATCCCGGGGTTGAGAGGAAGCCTGAGGATGGGTAGTTCCGTGTGAAGCCTGCAGCCATATGGCGCTTAGCGTCATCTTTTGGTGAGTCCTTCCGTAAACAGCAGAAAAACCAGAATGCCGGGGCTAGCACCGGCATACATTACTCAAATATCTAAGGAACTACAGGCATGAACATCTAGAGCGCATGTTGCATCTCGAATTGAACAGCGTTGAGCACCGCCGATATGCATGGCTGCCTCTAAGCACGTCATCCAAGAGTGTAGTTTTCAGGGGCATCTGTCTCAGAATGTGTCTCCACAATCCCGCTGCTGATCATCCAACGGATGATGTGCAGCACCGGCACGCGGTGATGACGAACAACGCACCATGCGGCTTCAGTATCGCCAAATCGTTCGACGTAACGGCTGAGCGTCACGTAGCGGCCATCGTCGCTCAGGCGCAGCTCGGTTTCCCGACTGTGAAGTGTGGCCGGAGCGGGTCTTCGGATTATTCGGTGCAGAACCAACGCTTGCGCTCTACTGGTCATCACGCTCACTCCCGGGACACGTTGAATGCGCTGAGTTGACCGCGCCTGCCTTTCCTTCCGATACAAGGCGCGCGCGTTTGCTGGCCACCATGTCTCGCAGTGCGACGTAATAATCCGGCTTTGTGCGCAACCGGTCGGTGACGGGCAGCAGCACAGCACGGCCGTCAACGATGCCACCTACCGTGTTGAGGGTGCCCAAGGTCTGAACTGTATCGCTGTTGCTGCCTAGCGGGTCGACCATGAAGCTCAGGACTTTGCCGGTGGCGTCGCGCAGGTTGCCTGTGCCTAGCAATGGCAGTTCCACGGTGGGCCCATTGGCGATGTTCCAAACGCCAAATGTCTGACCAAAGTCTGACTTGTGGCGCTCAATCCCCATCCTGCCAGAGACGTCGATCAGGCCGACGATACCCACGGTGGAGTTGATAATGAAGCGGCCAAGGGTGGCTACGGAGCGGTTGCCATTGCCTTGTAGCACGTCGTTGATGAAAACCTTAGGTTCGCCAAAGTTGGCGACGAAGTTATGAACGCCTACTTGGAAGAACCCAGGCAAGTGGCGGTAACCCCGGGCGACAGGCGCTAAGGCGTAATCGTCGACGCTGCGGTTGAAGGCGAAGATGCCACGGTTGACCGACTCCGCCGGGTCATGAACGGTGTAACGGACATCGTCGCAAAGCCCAATCGGCACAGAGGGCGTTCTGGCGCAACCGACGACGAGCGCGACAACGCAACCGGCGAAGGCAGTTCGAATAATGGCTGAAGCGTGTGTGGGAGTGGGCATGCAAGAGGATCTCGGCTAGGACTGAGCGAGATCCTGCCTGCGGTTTCTTGCCTGAAAATTTCCGCTTTATTGCGTGCACGTCGCTTTATTGCCGAATTGAAATATATGACTCGGCGCGCGGAATGATTTTAGATGGGCGCAACGAATCCACACCCCGCAGCGAGCCCCACAGTGAGCCACTTATTACTGGTCGATGACGACGTTGAAGTCCTAGCCCTCCTACAGAAATTCCTCGAGCAACATGGCTACAGCGTGGCCGTCGCCACCGGCGGGCCTTCGCTATGGCGGGCGGTTAAACGGCGGTTGCCTGACCTAGTGATTCTCGATGTCATGCTGCCTGGGGAAAGCGGCCTTGTACTCTGTCAGCAGCTGCGCGCTCGGCACTCGGTCGCCGTGATCATGCTGACAGCGATGGGCGAGTTGAGCGACCGTGTCGTGGGCCTGGAGCTCGGCGCTGACGATTATCTGACCAAACCCTTCGACGCTAGGGAGTTGCTGGCCCGGGTGCGCGCCGTGCTCAGGCGTGTGAGCGAGGCTGTGACAGGGTCGAACGATGCGGCGCGCGCGGTTCTCGAGTTCGCCAGTTGGCAACTGGATGTTACTCGCCGTGAGCTGCGATCGCCGGAGAAAGTCATGATCCCGCTATCCACGGGCGAGTTCGAACTGCTGTTGGTATTTGCCGAACACCCGCGGCGCGTGCTCACCCGCCAGCAGTTGCTCGACATGGCGCGTGGCGAGGCTCATGACGCGTTTGATCGCAGCATTGACGTTCAGGTCAGCCGGTTGCGCCGCAAGCTGGAGGCGGACCTTCACAGTGAGCCGATGATTCGCACTATCCGTAACGGCGGTTATCTGTTCAGCCCGTCGGTGGTTAGGCGATGAATGTTATATCCGGCTGGTGCACTCGACTGAAACGCTCCCACGACACAGTGGCCGGCTGGATTGCCCTGACTACTTTGCTGGCGATGCTCACTTCCTTGGCACTAAACGGCGCCTTCACCCTTCTCGCGGGGGTGTGGGCCCGACCGCCCATTCTCGAAACCGGGCTAATGGAAAAAGTCGCGACCATCGGGCGCATCATCAATGCAGCGCCTTTGCCACAGCGGGTGAGCATCGCTAGCGCCGCCTCTGACAAGACTTTCAACGTGCAGTGGTTGCTGCGCCACGACGACGCATACCTGCCCGATGCCAACGATCCCGGCTTCAGCGCCGGACAACAGTTGCTGCGCGATTTACTGGAGATGCCTAACGCCAGCATCGAAGCCTACGAGCCCGATGACTGGGGCGGCCAGCACGTCGAGCGGCCTTACGTGTTAATGCTGCAGTTGCTAGATGGTTCTTGGCTACAGTTTTCAGTGCCCACGCGCAAATGGGGTCTTAACCCGTTCAAACGCACTTTAGTCGTAGTTGTGCTGGCAATGTTGTCGACCTTGATGGTCGTGCTAATCGCGACACGTCATCTGGCCGCACCACTGGAGCGTTTTGCCGAAGGCGCCAGACGGTTCGGTAAAGATTTTCGCGCTCCGCCGATTGTCGTGGTTGGACCTCACGAAATTCGCCAAGCGATCCTCGCGTTCAATGCCATGCAGGCGCAGATTCAGCATTTCCTCAACGACCGCACGCAGATGCTGGCCGCCATTTCCCACGACCTGCGCGCCCCCCTGACCCGTATGCGCCTTCGGGGAGAGTTTATCGAGGACGTCGAGCAGCAATCCAAGCTGTTCCGGGATGTGGATGAGATGCAGAGCATGGTCAATTCCGCGCTGGACTTCTTTCGCGATGACGCCCGACTGGAACCGGCCACCGCATTTGATCTGGCTGAGCTGTTGCTTACGGTGGTCGATGACTACAAGGATGCAGGCATAGAAGTAGCGTTCGTCGGCGCCAGTCGTTTTGTTTATGTCGGGCGTCCGATTGGCATCAAGCGAGCCCTGGTCAACTTGATTGATAACGCCCTCAAATATGGTCACGACGCCAGCCTAGAGTTCCATGCCAATGTTCATTTCGTGGAGATCCGGGTACAGGATCGCGGGCCGGGCATCGCCCCAGAGTTGCAGGATCAGGTGTTCGCACCCTTTTATCGTATCGAAGGTTCGCGCAACAAACACACTGGCGGTGTTGGCTTGGGGCTGTCAGCGGCACGGGCGACAGTGCTGGAGCATGGAGGGTCGCTGACATTGCGCAACCGGCCCGGTGGTGGGCTTGAGGTCAAAGTCGCGTTGCCACTGGACTGAAACAGCCTTCGATCAGGCAGGATTAGTTTGTAGAGGCGGCGAACACCCGACATTGATCGACTCAGATTGCGCAGCCGAGTGAACGAGACGTTCACCCAGGGACGAAGTGCTCCGGGCAGTCGAAGCATCATGTTAATGATGCAAGAAGAAAGTGAGTAAATTGGACGGTTCAAAGCACGCAGGCTGATGCGCGAACTGGAACTGGAACTGGTCAGCAAGCAGCCGGGATCCCACGCCTATAAAAAAGCAACAGTCGAGCGGCCTGATATACCAAATGTCTTGAACCGGGAGTTTGATGTCGAAACCCCTAACCAGGTATGGTGTGGCGACATCACCTACATCTGGGCACAGGGGAAATGGCACTACCTTGCGGTTGTCATCAATCTCTATGCTCGCCGGGTGGTGGGCTGGGCGTTATCGGAAAAGCCGGATTCAGGCCTGATGGTGAAGGCGCTGGACGTGGCTTACGAGCAGCGCGGCAAACCTCAAAGCCTGCTATTTCACTCCGACCAGGGATCGCACGATGGCAGCCGCAACTTTCGCCAATGGCTGTGGCGCCACCGCATGCGCCAGAGTATGAGTCGCCGAGGAAACTGCTGGGACAATGCGCCGATGGAAAGGGTGTTTCGCAGCTTGAATACAGAATGGATCTCAACCACCGGTACATGACCGGCCAGCAGGCTCAGAGAGACATCAGCCAGTATCTGATGCATCACTATAACTGGATCCGACCTCATCAATTTAATTAAGGGTTGGCCACGGCGAACACTGAAAAAAAACTTAAAACCGTGTCCGGGATCAGCTTACCACTGCACAATCTTGAAATCGAATGGCCACGACACGCACGTGAGCTGTCTACCGTCCTTACGGCGACTACTGCGATCTTCACAACTACATTAAAGAGTGACAATGCACGGTCGATGCCCCAGGTAGGGCAGTAAAGTGTCGAGCAGAGCCTGAGTTTTGAATTTCAGGTAGCTGCTTGTCGTGCCATCGCTGCAGGCATACCACTGCTGAATAATCACATCGTTATCGAGTACCACGCGTACCACGCGTACCGCGTCATTATGTTTAAGCAACATGGAAAAAACAGTGGCTGCGCCTATTTTTACGCCCAAGCGGTGCTCCATGACTTTACGGTCGACGAAGGACACTCTGGAGGTTGACAGTGCCTGGCTGAAGCGTTTGGAGCTGAAGGGCTTCGACCCCTCAGTGATGAACAGAAAATATTCAGTCTTCTGGCTATTGCACAGGTATAGCGTCTTTACCATGCTAGCCTGGAATTTTGCGTTAACCAACGCGCAATCCTCCATCGTCACCAGGTCAGTGGTTTCTACTCGTTCGAAGGGAATGCCAAGGGTGTCGAGCGTCGCGTAGACCTCATTTTGCAAAGATGTAAGAAATGCAACAGGGGCCTTTTCGCTGATCTCGCTGATGTACATCTAAGCTCCAGAAGACTCATTTACTGCAAATGACAGGGCGATTCTATCCACGATAGCTGTCACGATCTGACGAGCATCGCTCGTACGCCGTTCTGAGAGTGCATCAGCATCAACGACCCTGAATCGTCGTTCCTCACAAGTATTCGCACAGATACGCAGTATCCTGCTGTATCACTACTTCAAAGTCAGTGCCTGCGGGCACGGTGAATTGTTGCCCTGAAGAGAATGTATTCCATGCAGGCGCGCCGACGGGCCTCGTCTTAATCAAACCTTCCACGACGTGCATGATTTCTTTTCGTCGGGCGGAAAAGGTGTATTGGCCTGGCGCCATTACCCCCACCGTTGCTTCTTTTCCTATAGGTTCAAATCCGATGGATTTCACGCGGCCATCAAAATAATCATTCAGCTTAAACATCCAGTTGCCTCGACACGAGCTTTGGGGATCGAACGGCGACGTCGATCTGTAGGAGGACAGCCGCCAAGTTGAGTGACGTACAGAATAATCCTAAGTCTGGCGCATTTTATTGAACTAGATCCGCGATTCAATAAGGATTTCTGCATAGTCCCCGTAATTTTGGTTAACATCTAAAACCTGTGCAGCCGCTGTAAAAATGCCTCCAACATTCGCTCGTGGTGGCTGCGGCGTTGGATACCACTGGTTTGCAGGAAGCCTGCTTGATCCACTCGACGAACCGAGCGGCAGACTGGCAAAAATGGTTCGATGCCCATCCGCACCATGGCATGCACAAAGCGCGCGCGCGGCAGCTGAGTTTCAGTAATTCGACACTGGCTTACGAAGCGGCCATCACCGGCAATGGCATTGCGCTTGCCGAGGTCATCGTCTCGGCGGCGGACATCGCCAACGACAAGTTGGTAGTGCCTTTCACGGCGCGCCTCGTTACAGGCCGCGGCCTGTACATGCTTGAGCCACAGCAATCACCGACCTTGCAGGCGGTTGGGTTGCTGCGGCAGTGGATCATCGAGGAGAGTGCACTGCATGATGTTCTGGCTCAGGCTTATAAATGACTGACGCGGTGGCGTGTAATTCCAAAGATTGAAACCATGTGCGCAAAATGCCTCTCAATTAACGATTTTGCTGGCCTGTCGTGGGAGCGCGCATGCCAGTGCCGGTTGACGCTCACTTCAGTCAGCCGCACTGGGTATCCGAGCATCTGCAAGGCCGTACGCGCCAAAGTTGCGCAGATCCGGCGCGGGAGCGTAGCGGTCAGATCAGTTGCCGGAATGATGCCCCCAAGCCCCAGAAAGCACGGCAGTGTCAGCGACTTTGCGTCGTTCGCCTTGGTCCCTGAGTGCCTTGTCGATCTGAACGCCCGTCCCTGTGCCGATCGCTACATGGTTTTCAGCCACGTATCCGTCCGGCGAAGGCACCGCTGCCAGCTGCGGATGCACCGGATTGACCAGGCAGAGCCATCCCTGGTAACACAGAGCTAAATTCAGCCGTTCTTACGGCAGACTGAACCAGATAAATTAATGGTCGTTTCCAATGTGTACCACCATCACCAACGACTTCAATCACTCGAGATCATCGAAGCCGTAATGCGTGAATTGAATATGTACGCATACTGAGACGCGACGTCAAAAGCCCAGCTGCCGTTTTGTTAATTCCGAACCAAAAAAATGTTCTGACCGATAGCTCATACCTGAAGCCAACGGCTGCTCCTGGCCGATTCTGTTGAAAAAGTTGGTTTTCCCAAACGGCCAGAAGACTGATCGGTGAAAGCCCCTTTTTCGCGCACTGCTACGTGAAATCTGAGTCTGAATGCTTTTGCGGCGATTCACGCTCGCACTTTTCTGCCGTGGAAACCGCATTCGACTTTTTCAACAAAATCGGCCGATATCTGCCGGTTGAAGAAAATTGGCTAGACCAGCATGCCTTCACCCTTGGTTAACTTCGCGAAGCGGTCCACGCCCTACGAAACCCGCTTCGTGGAATTGGCTCAGAGACACCTACCGACCTGAAGCTGCTCGTCTGCAGCGGCAAAAATAAGACAGAAGTGTATGCATTTAGGGTGGATACTCAATCCGCCTCATTACCTGCGTGGTGGTCGCGAACGACCGCCATGGTGCCGAATGTATCCACTGCTAAACCTGCTCAGGAGAACAACGCGTGGCCTTCAGGCGACTGCACAGTTGCCAGTCGACGCGATGGTAACGGTCATATCGGATCAAAAATTTAGCGCAGCCGTTACAAAGCTTGCGGACACCGTCAAACAGCATCAGGGTTTTACCAAATGCCAGAAGCGGTGCGGGAGTAAACGAATCAGAGGGGCGGGCACTGCTGCGGCCTCTGCGCAGCGGCAATTGGGGGGCATCGTATGGCGGGATCGCTTTGCAACGAAATGATCATTATTGAATAGCCCTAACGCGAAGAGTGAGCGGCTGTAGAGCAGCGAATTATCTATAGATTCTGCCAGCGTGTATTTGCCAGACTGGCATATTCATACGGATCTTAATTGGAGCTGTAAATGGCAAGACACAGACCGGCAAGCGAGGGGGGGTATCAGCGTGGTGAAGAGACCCGTGCTGCCATTCTCCTGGCCGCCGTCGCAGTGTTCGGAGAACGTGGGTACGAGGGAGCCTCCACCCGTGACATCGCCAAGGCTGCCGGGGTCAACGCGCCTTCCATTCAGTACTACTTCGATAGCAAGGAAGGCGTGTATCTCCAGTGCGTCGAGCATCTGATTACGCTGCTCTGGCAGAAGATGGGCGCGGCAGTTGACGCCGCCGAACGTGCGGTTGGCGACGGTACCTCGAGCGATCAGATGTTGATCGAGGGCGCTATCGGGATTCTGGGAGCGGTGCTCTCGACAACTAAAGACACTACACAGATTAGGGCGTGGCGCATTTTTTTCGATCGTCAGCAGGCGGGTTTGTGTCCTCCAAGCGCCACCGTGATTTTTGAGCGGAAATTCAAAGCCCGCATCGATTCCGTCATGCGGCTTCTAATTGCTCGTCTGTCTGGATTCGAGGTTGGAGACGAGCGCACGATCCTTCATTCCACGGCGTTGTTCACTCAAGGGTTAGCGTTTCGTGCTCACAAATCACGGCTGTTGTCAGCGCTGAACTGGAAAGAAGTCGATCATAAGGAAATGGAATTGATCAGAAGCATCGTGCTTACTCAGGCCCGATTTACGCTGGAAGGGCTGGCCCGACAGAGTTTATCCCCGCCGCATTAAATTGCCCCTGTCAATCTATGCGTCGCGTCTTCGGAATGCCCTTTGAACGAATGCTCTGGGCGTGATTCAGGCTTCCCTTTGTATACATGCCTTTCCTATACCGGGCATATTCATGTGGTTTATTTCCTATTGAGAACCCTATTCCTACAGTGGAATCGTGCTATTCCTGAATCCCATTGAGGCGCTCGCCACTCCGAGGCGGAGACGGGCCTCGCAGCGGAATCAAGGTTCGGGTACGAAAAGATGAGAAATGGAGTACTGGATTCGTTACGCGTGATCGAGTTTTGCGAGGGCATCGCCGGTTCAGCGGCGGGGCTGCAACTCAGCGAAGCCGGTGCCGAGGTGATCAAGGTCGAACTGGCCGCGCGACCGTTCAGGCGTAAGGGCGCTCTGTTTTCCGTGCTCGACCGTGGCAAGCGCAAGGTATCGCTTTCGTCGTTCGAAGAGTTGTTGACGCTGTTGAACGGCGCAGATGTGTTCATTCACGAACTCACCCCCGCGCAGGCGAGCGCAAACGGGGTTGATGATGACTCGTTGAGGCGGCTGTTTCCGTCGCTGGTTGTCTCGGCGATTGGCGGCTGGCCACAGCGTCATGCACTGGCCGAGGCGGTGCCGAGGGAGACATTGGTGCTGGCGCGTCTGGGCTTGCTTGATGAGCAGCCGGGGCACCGCACCGGCCCAGTGTTCGTGCGCATGCCCTATGCGAATTGGATCGCCTGCTGGTTATGCGTGGTCGGCGTCATGGCGCGGCTGATTGCGCGGGACCGGGATGGCCGTGGCGGTGCCGCTCATACCAGCCTTGCGCAGGCGGCTCTGGTTCCCATGAGCATGCACTGGTCCAGAGCCGAGAGCCCAACGCCGGTTTTTGCCAAGGGACTGGACAAGCACATTCCCATTCCGTTGCATCGCTGCAGTGATGGGCGCTGGCTGCATGTGCATTACTCGCCGGACAAGGCGCCGCTGATGGCGCAGGCGCTTGAGCGGTTGGGCCCCGATGAAGTGACGAGACTCAATGCAGCCTGCCCGGAGAGTCACGTAGCGCCCAACTTCGGCGCCAACCGGAACATTTTTGCCACGCGCCCGGCTCAAGAATGGGTGGAGCACCTATGGCAGTCGGATGTGGCGGCGCAGATCGCCGCACCCTTTGGCGCCATTTATTTCGACGAGCAGGCAAAGGCTAACGGCTACGTCGTGCAAGTCGACGATCCGCTGCTGGGCAATACTCTGCAGCCCGGACCTTGTTATTCGGTGGAACCGGCTGCGAGGTTGCGCGGGCCGCTGAGTATTCAGAGCGAAGATATCGCCAGTATCGAAGTTCGTTCGCCGAAGCCCGCCGTGGCCGACACGCCCCCTTGTGATCTACCGCCGCTGCAAGGCCTGAAAGTGCTGGATCTGGGCGCCTATCTCGCCGGGCCGTTCGCCTGCATGCTGTTGGCCGATCTGGGCGCGGATGTGATCAAGGTCGAGCCCCCGAGCGGCGATGCCATGCGCCGCCTGGAGCGGACGTTCAGCGGCACCCAGCGCGGCAAGCGCGGCGTTGCAATGAAGCTCGGCGATCCAGCGACCCAGCCAGTGGTCGAGGCGCTGGTGCGCTGGGCCGATGTCGTCCATCACAACATGCGCCTGCCTGCCGCACACAAGCTCAAGATCGATTACGAACATCTCAAGGCGCTGAATCCGACACTTCTCTACTGCCACGTCAGCGCCTACGGCCCCCAAGGACCTCGTGCGGACTGGCCGGGTTTCGACCAACTCATGCAAGCGTCCACCGGTTGGGAAACCGCCCAGGGAGGCGAGGGTAATCCACCCCAGTGGCTGCGTTTCGGGGTCGGCGATTTCTTTGCAGGTCTTTCATCGCTGTACGCGCTTTTGCTGGGGGTGTATGCCCGCAACCGTACAGGAAGAGGGCAGATGGTCGCCTCTTCGCTGTTGGGCGCGACGCTGTTGACGATGGCCGAAGCCGTGGCGCTGGACGACGGTTCTATCAGCGCAGTGGAGGTGCTGGACAGCGCGCAGGCCGGGGTGAGCGTGACACATCGCCTCTATTTGTGTGGCGATAACGCCTGGCTGGCAGTGGCGGCACTAGAAGACGACGAGGCTCAGCGTTTGCTGACGTTGTTGGGCGCCAACCCCGGTGTCTGGTTTCTGACCCGTACGCGTAACCAGGCGATCACTCAACTCAAGCGCCACGGCATTGCGGTCGAAGCCGTGCGTGAAGCGCAACTGGATGCCTTCCTCGATGACCCGTTGAACGCAGCTGCTGGCCTGCACGCCCATTATCCGCATCCCGTCTATGGGCACCTGCAGCAGGTCGGTGCGTTCTGGGACTTCGCCGACATGCCACTGGCGCTCGATCGCGCGCCGCCAGCGCTGGGTCAGCACAGTCGCGAGGTACTGATGCAAATGGGATTTCACGACGTCCAGCAGCAGCGTCTGATCGACGCCGGGTTGTTGCGCGTATGAACACCGAGCGGGTCATCGAGAGGAAAAACATCATGGGGGAACTGGATTTCAGCGGCAGGACTGTGCTGGTCATCGGCGGCTCCAGCGGTATTGGCAATGGCATCGCCCGCAGCTTTCTTGAGCGGGGTGCCCAGGTCCATGTGTGGGGCACACGTGGCTGCGCAGCCGACTATGCCACTTCCCAGGACTCCGATCTCGAGGGGTTGCATTACCACCAGGTCGACGTGGCTCAGGCTTCGCAGATCGATGCCGCACCCGTGCCGTTCGAACGGCTGGATGTGCTGGTTCAGGCGCAGGGCACGGTGCTGTACGACCGGCAGGAGTTCGAGCCCGAAGGCTTTCGCCGGGTACTCGACGTCAACCTCACCAGCCTGATGATCTGCGCGCAAAAATTTCATGCGCACCTCAAGGCAGCCAGGGGAGCAATGATCGTTATCAGTTCCGCGGCGGCTTTTCATTCCACGCGCGGCAATCCGGCCTACAACGCCTCAAAGACCGGAGCGTTCGGGCTGACCCGAACCCTGGGCGAGGGATGGGCACGCGATGGCATCCGGGTCAACGGTATAGCGCCGGGCCTGGTGGAGACCAAGCTGACGCGAATCACCACCGACAACCCCAAACGCCTTGAAGGCGCACTTCGCGCCATTCCGCTGGGGCGTCTTGGAACTCCGCAGGACATGGCCAATGTCGCGCTCTTTCTCGCATCGCCCTTGGCCGGTTACATGCTCGGCCAGACGTTGCTGGTCGACGGCGGAATGCTGCTGGCTTGACTCACGGCTGCGAACAGACAAGGAGGGCCCATGGCCTGGGATTTTGAAACCGACGCCGATTTTCAGGCAGAACTGGACTGGATCGACCACTTCGTTCGCGAGGAAGTCGAGCCCCTGGAACATTTATTGGGCAGCCCTTGGAATATCCACGATCCGCTGTTCAAGCGGCTGGTTCCTCCTCTCCAGGAGCAGGTACGCGAACGTCGCCTGTGGGCCTGTCATCTGGGGCCTGAACTGGGAGGGGCTGGCTACGGGCAGGTTCGCCTGGCATTGATCAACGAGATTCTCGGACGCGCATTGTTCGCGCCCATTGTGTTCGGCTGTCAGGCACCGGATTCCGGCAATGGCGAGATTCTCGCGCATTTCGGCAGTGCCGAACAGAAACGCCGCTATCTGCAACCGCTACTCGATGGCTCGATCGTCTCCTGTTTCGCCATGACCGAACCGCAGGGAGGCGCGGACCCGAATGTCTTCACTACGCGAGCCACCCGTGAGGGAGATCAATGGGTGCTCAACGGTGAAAAGTGGTTCGCATCCAATGCGCGTTACGCCGCTTTTCTGATCGTCATGGCCGTCACCGATCCCGAACTCGGCGCCCACGGTGGAATGTCGATGTTCATCGTGCCAGCCGATACGCCGGGACTGATCATCGAGCGCAACGTGGGTATCGCCGACGACCCACAGGCGACCCATGCCTACCTGAAATTCGACGATGTGCGGCTTTCTGCCAACAGCATGCTCGGTGAGCCAGGCCAGGCCTTTGTGGTGGCGCAGGTCAGACTGGGTGGCGGCCGCGTGCACCATGCGATGCGCGTGATCGGCCAGGCCCAAAAAGCGCTCGATGCCATGTGTCAGCGGGCCTTGTCGCGCAGCACGCAGGGCAGCCGGCTGGCAGACAAGCAAATGGTCCAGGAGAAAATCGCCGATTCCTGGATTGAGCTTGAACAATTTCGCCTGTTGGTCATGCGTACCGCATGGCGTATCGACAAGTATCAGGATTACCTCAAGGTCCGCAAAGACATTGCCGCCGTCAAAGCCGCGATGCCCAAGGTCCTGCACGACATCGCCGCACGGGCGTTGCAGGTCCATGGATGCCTTGGGGTGAGCGACGAGATGCCTTTCGCCGGGTTGATCATTCGCTCCTTTCAAATGGGCCTGGCGGATGGCCCGACCGAGGTGCACAAAATTACCCTGGCAAAGCAGCTGCTACGCGACTACAGCCCCGAAACCGAGATGTTTCCAGCCTGTCACCGGCCTACTGCGGCCCGTGCCGCGCGCGCGAAATTTCACGAGGTGTTGCAGCCCCTGTCACGTGCGGAAGGTGATGCATGACCGGCACTGGCTGGGAGGCACTGGTCGATATCAACCGACTGGCTGGCTGGATGGATCGGCAAGGGTTGGGTAGCGGGGCGATCGAACACCCTCGGCGCCTGACCGGAGGCACCCAGAACCTGTTGCTGCACTTTTTGCGCGAGGGACGGGAATACGTGCTGCGCCGCCCGCCAATGCATCCCCGTCAGGACGGCAGCAAGACGATTGCACGCGAAGCGCGGGTGCTCGCCGCTCTGGCCGGCACGTCGGTGCCCCATGCGGGATTGATCGCTGCCTGTGACGACGTTTCGGTTCTGGGGGCCGGCTTTTATCTCATGGAGCCTGTCGCGGGCTTCAATGCGTCTGCTGGGATGCCCGCGCTGCATGCCAACGACCCCGGCATTCGTCGACAAATGGGTTTTGCCATGGTTGACGCGTTGCTTAGACTGGGCGCGGTCGACTACCGGCAGGTGGGGCTCGATGGTTTCGGCAAACCCGAAGGCTTTCTGCAGCGTCAGGTTGAGCGCTGGTTGTCGCAACTGCAGGGCTATCAGGATTACCAAGGCTGGCCCGGAACCGAAGGTCTGCCGGGGCTGAACATCATCGCCCAATGGCTGGAACAGCACTGTCCGGCGCAGTTTGCTCCGGGAATCCTGCATGGCGACTATCACCTCAACAACGTGATGTTCAGCGATACCACCGCCCAAGTCGTTGCAATTGTCGATTGGGAACTGGCGACCATCGGCGATCCGTTGCTGGACCTCGGCTGGCTGCTGGTCACCTGGCCTGGCGCAGATGGGCGGGGGGCGGGAACCATTCATGTACAGCCATGGGAAGGCTTTGCCACTGCGCAAGAGTTGGTCGAGCGCTATCGCATCGGCACTGCACGCAACCTGGACAACCTGGACTGGTACATCGTGCTCGCCGGTTTCAAGCTCGGTATCTTGCTCGAAGGCAGTTATGCGCGGGCCTCTGCCGGGAAATCCACAATGGACACCGCATTGACCCATCACGCCAGCGCCGTGCGCCTTTTCGAACAGGCCCGGATGCGCATCGCGAAGGAATCATGAAGGCTTTGACCGGAGGCAGGTAAATGGCAACTGACAGGCAACTCGTCGGCAAGAAAATCATCGTCACCGGCGGTGCACGGGGTATCGGCGCAGCGGTGGTCAGCGCCTATGTGGAGCAGGGGGCTCACGTCATCAGCCTGGACATTGGTAACCGCATCGACGTCGAGGACGAGCAAGGGCCGGGATGGGCTTTTCACCGTCATTGCGATATCGCCCAAAGCCGGTCGGTCGACGAGGCGTTTGCCTGGGCTGCCGAGCGACTGGGCGGTCTGGACGTGCTCGTGCATGCAGCCGGCATTGCACCGAACGCCATGGCGCAGGATATCGAACTGGATCAGTGGGAGCAGGTGTTCGCGGTGAATGCCAGGGGTACGTTCCTGACCAATCGGGCAGCGCACGCGCTGATGAAAGAATCGGGCGGCCGCATCATCAATTTCGCCTCTGCCGCCGGTGTCATCGGTCAGCCGGGGAAGGCGCACTACGCCGCGAGCAAAGGTGCCGTGCTGGCCTGGACTCGGACCGTTGCCCGTGAGTGGGGGCCGCTGGGCATTACCGTAAATGCCATTGCCCCGGCCATGTGGACACCCATGTACGACGCTACGAGAGCGAGCATGAACCCGGAGCAGCTTCAGCATCACGACGCCTTCATGGCAACGCACATTCCTCTGGGTGGGCGGCTCGGTGATGCGCGTAAGGACCTTGCGCCCATGCTGGTGTTTCTCGCGGGCGACGGATCACGTTTCATCACCGGGCAAACCCTGCCCGTGGACGGCGGTATGCTAATGCTGAGCTGAGTCTGCGAAGGGTTCGACCGATGTGGGCAGCAGCACACCGTGGATCATCTTGGTGTGCAATCCCACGGTGGCGGTCAGGGAAGGGGTGTGGCCGGGGCTGTGCCAGCTGCTGATCTCGTTGAGCATCGCCAGCATGCACGGGACCATTGTCTTGATGGGCACTTTCATGAAGCGCTCCTGGTCCATGCCAGCCTGCAGGATAGCGCCGAGGCGCTCGGCGGTTTCATCGCGCAAGGCTTGAACACTTTTCTGCTGGCAGGCCGTCAGGCAGCGGTACTCCAGACGCGCGAGCAACCAGCGTTGGCGATGTTCGACGGTGAACGCGACGTGGCTCTTGATGAACGCGTTCAGCGCCTTGAGCGGGTCACACAGGATCAGCAGCTTTCCTGGCAGGACCTGCAGCATGTTGGTCTCATACTCCTCGATCAACTCGAAAAGCAGCGCAGCCTTGCTCTCGATGTGGTTATAAAGCGAGCCCGCCTGCATGCCGACAGCGGTCGCCAGCTGACGAAGGCTGACAGACTGAAACCCGTACTCGACGAACAACTGCAGGGCTGTGGTGCGGATCTGTTCGTGGGGCGAAAGTGGCGCATCGGTTGGCATCACGTCTTGCGTTGCGAGAGCCTGCATGAATTGCACCTCGGAAAAGAACTGTGGACTGTGAATAGACACCAGACGGCCTGCTGACCGCCTGGCGCAGCTTGGCTTACAACTGGGTCACGCGAATCCGTGCCGGCTGCACTTCGATCACCGCGCCCGCACCTGCGGTTTGCGCGTCACCGCCATGCCATTGCTCCAGCAATACGGCAAGACGCTGCCGCGCATGGGTCAGATAGCGCTCTCGTACGGGGCCAAAGCCACGCACTGCGTCAGGCAGGCTTGCGAGTGAAACGGCGAGTTCCAGATTGTCATTGCTCAGCTGGTCAAGTAGCTCGTCGAGGACGGACTCGTAATCGGCCAGCCATTGCAGTTCGACTTTGCGTTCGTGGGTACGAGCAAAAGGGTCGAGCCAGGTGTTGCGCAGAAACTTGAGTCCGGCCAGCACCTTGAAGCCCGTCATCATCCAGGGCCCGTAACTGCTTTTTTTCGGTGCCAGACCATCGACCACCTTGTGCAGCAGTGGTGGGGCGAGGTGAAACCGCAGACTGTAATCACCTTCGAAACCCGCTTGAACCTTCTTCAGGAAATCGCCGTTGCTATACAACCGCGCGACTTCATATTCGTCCTTGATCGCCAAGACCTTGAAGTAATCACGAGCCACTGCTTCGGTCAGTACGCCGGGTTTGCCCGTCAGCGCAGTTTCGGCCTGAATGAAGCGCTCCACGCCCTTACGATAGCGGCTGGCGTAAGCGCCATTCTGATAGTTCGTGAGGTAATCGACGCGACGCTCGATGCGTTGTTCGAGGGTTTGCACCACTTCACGATCGGTTCCCTGCACCTTGAGTTTTTCCAGCCGTGAAACCAGGCGCGGCATATCCACTGCAGCGCGCCGGCCCCAGAGAAAAGCCATGCGATTGAATTCCACCGCCGTGCCGTTGAGTTCGATGGCTTGCATCAACGCCGGCTCTCCCACAGGAAGCCAGCCTTTCTGATAGGCGAAGCCGAGCATGAAGGTATTGGTCGCGATGGAGTCGCCCAGCAAGGCGGTGGCCAGCTCACTGGCATCGATGAACACCGTGCCCTGTGCGCCCACGGCCTCGCTGATTTGCCGGGACATGTCGGATGTACGAAACACCGGGTCGGGATGGCTGAGCAGGTCGCCGCTTTCAGCCTGCCTGGCGAAGCTTCGCACGAATGCGCTGGTCACGCTCTGTTCGGAGTTGATCAGCGCATGGGTCACTCCCTGACGCAGTTTGACCAGCGTTTCGGCATTGGCGCTTACCACCAGATCGCAGCCGAGCAGCAAGTCTGCTTCGCCCTCGGCAATCCGCGGCGCATAGAGTTGCTCCTGACGTTCGGCAATGCGGATGTGCGACCAGACTGCGCCACCTTTCTGCGCCATGCCTGCCATGTCCAGATTCAGCACGCCTTTGCCCTCGATGAACGCCGCCATCCCCAGCAAAGCGCCGATGGTGACGACACCTGTGCCGCCAACCCCCGTCACCAGAATGCTGTAGGGCTGATCGAGCGGCTGAGTCAGCGGGGCAGGCAGTGCCCACTGCTCTTCCGCGCTGCTGGCCAGAGCCTTGGGTTTGCGCGGCTTTGCGCCTTCCACGGTGACGAAGCTCGGGCAAAAGCCCGAAAGGCAGGTGAAATCCTTGTTGCAAGACGATTGGTCTATTTCCCGCTTGCGTCCGAACTCGGTCTCCACCGGTACTACCGACATGCAATTGGATTGACTGCTGCAGTCGCCGCAGCCTTCGCATACTGATTCGTTGATGATCACTCGACGCGCCGGATCGGCGAACTTGCCGCGCTTGCGCCGACGACGTTTTTCGGCAGCGCAGGTCTGGTCGTAGATCAGGGCGGACACGCCAGGGTATTCACGAAGCTGTTGCTGGATTTCATCCATGCGTTCGCGGTGGTAGACGGGCACATCCGCGGCGAGGTCGGTAATGTCCTCGTAGCGCTCGATCTCGTCGGTCACGACGACGATTCGCTGCACACCCTCGGCGGCGAGTTGACGGCTGATCCGGGAGACACTCAAGGTGCCGTCGACAGGCTGCCCGCCGGTCATGGCCACTGCGTCGTTATAGAGAATCTTGTAGGTAATCGGCACTTTCGCCGCGACGGCTGCACGAATCGCCAGCAATCCCGAATGGAAATAGGTGCCGTCGCCCAGGTTGGCGAATACATGAGGCGTACGGGTGAACGGCGCCTGGCCGATCCACGCGGCACCTTCGCCGCCCATCTGGCTGAAGGTCTGGGTCTGCGGATAGATCCACGCCGCCATGTAATGACAGCCGATGCCAGCCAGCGCGCGGCTGCCGTCGGGGACCTTGGTCGAGGTGTTATGCGGGCAGCCAGAGCAGTAATGGGGCACACGCTCCATCAGGTTGGCGGGGGCGCTGCAATTTGCCAGTTGCGCATCCAGTACCGCCAGCCGCACCTGCAGCGGGCCGCTCTGGTGAACGCGCAATATGCGTCGCGCCAGGGCGCGAGCGATCTGCGACGGCGTGAGCTCGCCCACGGCGGGAAGCAACCAACCGGTATGGGGCAGGCTCCATTCGCCTTTGTCGTCGAATTTGCCAACGATGCGCGGCCGAACGTCTTCGCGCCAGTTGTAGAGTTCTTCCTTGAGCTGATACTCCAGCAAGTGGCGCTTTTCCTCCACCACGATGATCTCTTCCAGTCCTTCGGCGAAGTGCCGCACACCCTCGGCGTCCAGCGGCCAGATCATCCCTACCTTGTAGACCCGTAGCCCGATCTGTTGGGCGAGGGCATCGTCGATACCCAACATCTTCAGCGCCTGACACACGTCCAGATAGGACTTGCCGGAGGTGATGATGCCGATCCTGGGTTTCTCGGCGTCCATGACCACCTGGTCGAGCCGGTTGGCACGCGCGTAGGCCAGCGCTGCATACAGCTTGTGTTCCAGCAGGCGTTTTTCCTGAGCCAGTGGCGGGTCGGGCCAGCGAATGTTCAAACCGCCCTCGGGCAGGGGAATGTCCGGAATGACCGGCTGCACCCGGTCCGGGTCAAGGTCGACAATGGCGGCGCTTTCTACGGTATCGGCTACCGCCTTCAACGCCACCCAGCAACCGGAGTAGCGCGACATGGCCCAGCCGTGAAGTCCGTAGTCCAGATACTCCTGCACGCCGGAAGGCGCCAGCACCGGCATCATCACCGCCTTGAATACGTGCTCGGTCTGATGAGGCAGGGAGGAGCTGCGCGCTCCATGATCGTCGCCAGCCACCGCGAGCACCCCGCCGAATCGGGAGGTCCCTGCAGCGTTGGCATGGCGGAACACATCGCCGCAGCGATCCACTCCCGGCCCCTTGCCGTACCACATGCCGAACACACCATCGTAGGTCGCGCCTTCGAAAATGCTCACCTGCTGGGTGCCCCAGACCGAGGTCGCCGCCAGGTCTTCGTTGACGCCCGGATTGAAGACAGTGTGGTGGGCCTTCAGGTGATCGCGAGCCTTCCATAATGCCTGATCGAAGCCACCCAGAGGGGAGCCACGGTAACCGGAAATGAAGCCGGCGGTGTTCAGGCCATTGGCGAGATCGCGCTGGCGCTGCATCAAGGGCAAGCGGACCAGCGCCTGAACGCCCGTCAACAGAACCTTGCCGGTGAGCTGGACGTATTTGTCTTCCAGGGACGGTGTTGCGGACATGGCGTTCTCCGGTCTTGTTATCTGCCTGCCTTCGAGGGCAGAGCTGTTGTGGCGCCGAGTCTGGCAACGGGGGCGCGGATCGTAAAATCACAAAATTGCACCGGCGCTATTTGAAAAACCGATACCTGAAGCCAGGTACCTAACGTAACGCATTAAAATATGAGACACAATCACGAAATCTGTTCTACTATTTCGTTCGAATCGATTGCTGACTACAACAACAAGAGGAGTCCGATCCATGCGAGCTGCTGTCATTCACGAACGCAATGCCCCACCTGTCGTCGAGGATTTTCCCGAGCCACAACCCCAGGACGGTTGCGTGCTGATCGATATAGACACTGCCGGGCTGGGTGGCTGGGATGTCCTTGGCGCCTACCGGCTGGGCGTCAGCTATCCCTGTGCCATTCGAGGCGAAGGCGTCGGTTGCACGGTAGATGGCAAGCGCGTGTACTTCGGAGAACGTTCGGTGCAGCCATTCGGCGCCTGGGCAGAACGCACCCTGGTGCCGATCGAAGAGGTCTGGAACGTACCGGACGACGTGGATGACAAGACTGCGATCAGCATGGGCATTGCAGCGACAGGTGCGGTCGTGCCTCTGGAGCTGGCGAACATTCAGAAAGGCGAAAAAGTATTGATCCTGGGCGCGACCGGAACCCTGGGGTTGATTGCCTTGCAACTGGCACGGCTTCTGGGTGCCGGGCGCGTCGTGGGTGCTGCCCGGTCCGCTGAAGCCTTGGCGGGGCTCAAGTCCCGAGGGTTCGCCGATGAAGTCGTACGCCTTGGAGGGGACGATGACAGTGCTGCCTTGAAAGACGCGGCGGACGGCGGCTTCGACGTGGTCCTGGATCTGGTGTGCGGTCAACCGCTGCTGTCGTCGCTGAAAGCCACCAACCGTGGCGCGCGGATCATGACGATCGGCACCGGTGCCGGACGCAAGATCGAACTGGACATCGCCGACCTGCTGTTTCGCAACCTTTCCTGTATCGGCACCGGTCAACGACCTCCGGCGGACCGTCAGCAGATCTGGGAGCGTCTGCTGCGCACTGCGCGGGAACAGCAGATTCACGTCGATTACGCTGACTACACCCTGGAGCAGGCAGATCAGGCCTGGGCCGATCAGGTCTCAGGTCCGCACGCCAAGATCACTGCGCGGATTCGCGGTTGACGGATGGCGCGAACCAGCGACGTCTCCCTGCGTCAGTTGCGCTACTTCGTGGCCGCAGCCGACGCGGGTCAGTTCTCTCAGGCAGCATTGAGGGTTCACGTGTCGCAATCGGCGGTGACCGCCGCGGTGCTGCAACTCGAAGAGGTTCTGGGGGTAAGTCTGTTCGATCGGCTGCCTCATGGCGTCGCGCTGACAGCCGAAGGGCACAAGTTCGTGCAGCATTCGCGGCATATTCTGGAGACGCTGCAAGACGCCTTGAGTGAACCGCTGTTCCTGAGCCATGCCATCGCCGGGAGCCTGCGGGTCGGAGCGTCGTATACGGTGCTCGGCTATTTTCTGCCGTCGTTGCTGGCAAGGTTCAAGCGCAGCTATCCGCAGATTGAAGTCGATCTGCTGGACCTTGACCGCGTGAACATTGAAAGCGCTGTCGCCCAGGGCGACCTCGATCTGGGATTGACCATCGTCTCCAACACCCAGCACCTGCACGTTTTCGAACACCGCGTGCTGATCCGTTCACCCAGGCGTCTTTGGCTTTCGAACCAGCACCCCTTGGCGAGCGAGCCCTTACCCCGTTTGGACGATGTCGCGGAGCATGCGTACATCCTCGCCACGGTGGATGAGGGGGAGGTGTCCACCGAGCGTTACTGGCAGGAAAAAGGCCTGACGCCCCGGGTCGCGTTTCGCACCTCATCCATGGAAGCGCTGCGCGGGTTGGTGGCCCATGGATTCGGGGTGACGATTCTATCCGACATGCTCTACCGGGCCTGGTCGCTGGAGGGCAAGAAAATCGATATCCGCCCGCTGGCCGACGCGGTTCCGCCCATGGAGCTCGGGTTGATCTGGCACCCCCATAAAAGCCTGAGCGAGCCGGCGCAGGCCTTCCGGCAATTTTTGATCATGGCCTGCACCGGTTGACCTTGACGTCCTTGTTCGGTAACTGCCCGGCGCTGCAATGCCGGGTATCAACCGTGAGCCTGGATCATTACAACAAGAAGGAGAAGACGATGCTCATTGATGTCCATGCACATTTGCTCACCAAGGGAATGCTCAACCAGCACGAATTCTGGGGGCCATTCATGAAGACTCAGGGCCTGACCGTGGGGCATTTCTCACTGGGCACCAAACAGCCCGCCAAGGCCGCCACGGACGAAGAAGCGGAGGCCAATCTGCTTGCCAGGATGACCCATGCCAGCCGGCGGGCACTCATGGCCGAGCGGGGCGTCGACAAGCTGGTGTTGTCGACGCCTTCCCACGCGTTCATGTATTGGGCTGGCGAGTTCGGCTCCGAATACGCGCGAATCTGCAATGACGAGATCGCAGCGTTCTGTCGCGCCGATCCAGAGCATTTCGATTTCTGGTGCCACGCCAACATCGCCGAGCCCGAGACCGCAGCTCGGGAAATCGACCGTGCGGTCAGGGTCCTGGGTGCCAAGGGCGTCTGCGTGGGAGGCGCCAATTTCAACGGGCTTGAAGCCCACGACGAGAAACTGTTTCCAGTCTGGGAAAAACTGTCCGAGCTTGATGTGCCGATCATGGTCCACGGATACAACCAGTCGATCTGGCTGGGCGAGCGTCATACGCAGGACAAGTTCGAGACCAGTTCGATCGTCGGCGATTGCGTGGATGAGACCCTGTTCTTCTGGTACTTGATCAATGGCGGTGCGCTGGACGTGTTCCCCAAGCTCAAAACCTACATCACTCACGCGGGCGGTATGGCGGTGTTTCAACTGGGGCGGCTGAGCGAGCTGAATCGGGCCATGGCACCGGACTCAAGGAATAAACGTCCGCTGATGGACTACATGGATAACTTCTACTTTGACCTGGACGTCCATGCCCCGGCGCTGCGTCGCGCCGTGGCAGAAGTGGTGGGCAGCCACCGACTGCTTTACGGCACCAACTTCGGCGGCGCATACGATCATGGCGACCTGACAGAAGGCCTTGGGCTGAGCCAGGAAGAGCGTGAACGCATTCGCAGCAGCAACGCGATAGAGCTACTGAAATTGGGCGTGCCCGCCCCGGTGATCCAGGCATAAATGCGCCATTGCGAGCCGCGCCGACGCGGCTCGTTCCCCATCAGGGCTTATTGCCGATCGGCATTGCGTGCCTTGATCATGGCGGCGAAGTCACGCTTGAGCTGAGGGAAGTAGGCTATCTGTCCGCCCATCCCCCCGGCGATATCGATCGAGGCCGCACTGATGAAACTCGCGTACTCGCTGGCCAGAAACAACGCCATTCCGGCGACATCCTCAGGCTTGCCATAGCGTCCGAGAGGGACGACTTTCATTACCATTGCGTCGAATTCCTCGCGGCTCACGCCCGGGCCCATTTCCTTGTAGTGACGGTCCCATTGGCCGGTGTCGATCCAGCCCATGTTCAGGCTGTTCACCAGAATGTTGTCCTTGGGCAGCGACATGCCGAGGGTTTTCGACAGCGCGATGCAGGACGCCCGGTTGATCACCGACGGGATGCCGTCCGGTGTCGGGATCGCGCCGGCCAGCGCATTGATTTCGATGATTCGTCCCCATCGCTGTTCACGCATATGCGGGACGACCGCCTGGACGAAACGAAAATGGCCCATCTGCAGCACATTGGCGTGCTCGAGAATGGCTTCCGGTGTGAGGGTGTCCAGATTGCCGCCGCGTCCCTGGCCGGCGTTATTCACCAGCACATCGACCCCACCCCACGCCTGCACCACCTCTGAGACGAATGCCTGGACTGCAGCTGTATCGGTGACATCCACGGCCCTTGCGATAACGCCTTGCGCCTGCGCCGCCAGAACCTGGCCCGCTTCATTGACCGCTTGTTCGCTGCGGGCGCAGATCGCAACACGGGCCCCCTCGGCGGCGAAGGCTTTAGCGATTGCCACGCCGATGCCTCTTGAACCACCGGTGACGATGACGCGTTTGGCGCTTAGGTCGATATTCATCAAATTCTCTCTTTTTGTAGTGGTGTGTCGAATTTCGCCTCGAAGGGCAGGCTAGAGCTTGTCTGGCTGAAGCGATTAACTGTCCTTGCAGCGGAAATGCCTGGATACATCCGCATCAAAACTTTAATTGAACATTAATAACTATTGTGTGCAGTATTGCGTCTGCAGCGGCACTGTGCAAGGTAGGGAAGGGGGAAGCTGAACGATTCCTCTTATTCTGTATATAGAACGTGAATCTTTATGTGGAATTTCAGGATCAGATCATTTACCTTGAGTTTCAGCTGACGAGGTAGCGGTAAACAGAGGTGATGCAAACCTCAGTAGCCAATCGTCCGGCCTGAGATGGAAAAGCGATCTATCCTCCGGAGCAGAGCGCGAAGCAGCAGGCCTGGACGCACATAAACGACTGAAAATAAAAATAAAAGGTAGTTTGTATGAAAGAGATGACCAACCGGGGTCGCTGCGCGCTGACCCATGGTGCTATCACGCTGTTGGTGCTGGGATGCGGACAGTCTGCGTTGGCCGCTTCCTTTGACCTGCCGAACCCTGACTACCGCCTGCGCTGGGACAATACGCTGCGCTATAACCTGGGCATGCGTACCGATGGGCAGAACGGTCGCATCATGAACACCCCCAACTACGATGAGTCCGACGGCAAGTTTGATCGGGGCGATGTTGTGACAAATCGCCTGGATGTGTTAACCGAAATCGACTTCTCTTACCTGAACGACTGGGGCGCGCGTCTCAGCGCGGCCGGTTGGTACGACCAGGCTTATCACGACGACGACGTCAAAAGTAACGTCGCCGGCTACGCCACCAGCTATCAAAACGATCATTACAGCGGCGAAGTGAAGCGCTATGTGCGCGGGCCGTCCGGCGAGATCCTCGACGCCTTTGTCTGGCGCAACTTCAACATTGGCGACACCCCGGTCAACGTAAAGGCAGGCCGTCACACCAACTACTGGGGTGAAGGCCTGTTGTTCGGTGCTCATGCGGTTTCCTATTCCCAGGCGCCGAGCGACGGCGTGAAGGCCGCGACCAGTCCAGGTATCGAAACCAAGGAAGTGTTCCTGCCGGTCGGCCAGGTTTCCGCCAAGGCCCAGGTCTCGGATCGGTTGTCTGTGGCGGGGCAGTACTTCTATGAGTGGGAGCCGACCCGCATCCCATACGGCGGCACCTACTTCGGTGGGGCAGACCCCCTGTTCGAAGGGCCTGACCGCCTGCCTCTGGCAGCCAATGGCGCGGTGTTTCAGCGTCAGAATTCGCGCTTCGGGCGTGACGGGCACAACTGGGGTGTGATGGCCAAGCTCAACGTAGAAGAGCTGGAATCTACGTTCGGCGCTTACTACCGTGAGTTCGACGACTACCAGCCGTGGCTCGCTCCGCAGGTTAAAGCAGCCTCAGGTCTGTACCGGGTGGTTTATCCACGCGGGGTCAAACTGGCCGGTCTGAGCTTCTCCCGGGTGATCGATACAGTGGCAGTCGGCAGTGAACTGTCCTACCGCATGAATGGCGCACTCAATGCCACTGGCGTAAGCGCCGTGGACAACGAAGGCCCACGCGGCGACACCTTGCACTTCATCGCTAACGCCGTGTATGGCGTGCCGCGTAACTTCATTTCCGATAACGGCACGCTGGTAGGCGAATTCGCTTACAGCCATCTGCTGCGCGTGACCGAACACGATGAGTTGTACAAAGGTGTCGGCAACGCCGCCTGTACCAATGCCCGCACGCCGACCATCGCAGGTTCGGGTAGTGAATCGGACGGTTGCTCGTCGAAGAACTACTACGCCGTAGCTGTCAACTACACCCCGCAATACCTCTCTATCTTCCCGTCGTGGGACCTGGATGTGCCGCTGACCGTCAACTACGGCTTGCATGGCAACGCCCCGACAGCAGGTGGTGGTAACGAAGGCGCGCTGTCCTATTCGGTCGGCGTGAAATTCACCTACGCGCAACTGTATGAGTTTGGCCTGCGTTATGCAGACACCGACGCGCGCTCGAAAAACCTGGCCAATGGCACGGTCGCCGGTAACGGTAACGTCGGCGGCACCGACCGCGGCTGGCTCGCTTTCACGTTCAAGACCTCATTCTGACAAGTCCAATAAGAATCGGAGTAAGTGTGTATGAAACGACAACTTGCCTTATCCCTTGTGCTGACGGGATTCGCCACATGCAGCATGGCTGCGGTTCCCGCCAATGAAGCCGCGGAAATCGGTAAGACCCTGACGCCGTTCGGTGCCATTGCGGCGGGCAACGCCGATGGCAGCATTCCGGCCTATACCGGTGGTTTGACCAGCATTCCGGCAGGTTTCAAACCGGACAGTGGCTTCTGGGTAGATCCATTCAAGGACGAGAAGCCACTGTTTCGAATCGACTCGAAAAACGTCGACAAGTACGCCGACAAACTCAGCGAAGGTCAAAAGACGCTGCTGAAGAAATACCCCGATTACTATCTGGATATCTACCCGACTCACCGCACCACTGCCTATCCAAAAGCGGTGCTGGACGCCACTGCGCGCAATGCCACTGCTTGTCAGATCCAGAAGGACGGCCTGGCGGTCGATCCCGCGTGCCGTGGCGGTCTTCCGTTCCCCATTCCCAAGACCGGCAACGAAGTCATGTGGAACCAGCAGGTTCGCTACAAGATCGGCACGGGTTACTCGACCACGTCTTCATCCAACAGCTGGGTGGTCGACGCCAACGGCTCCATCACCAAGACCGCAGAGCAGGCCACGTTCGAGGAAACGCCGTACTACCAAGTCAACCAGGCGGACCGCGACCCGTTGATGTATGCCCGGGTGTTCTCGCGAAACGACTACCCGGCTCGCCGCTCCGGGGAAGTGGTGATGCTTCAGGACTTCCTCGATCCGGGGTCCAAGGCCCGCCGTTCCTATAGCTATTCGCCAGGCCAGCGTCGGGTAAAACTGGCCCCGGAATTCAACTTCGACACACCGGTAGCCAGCCAGGGCGGCGTTACCCTGTTCGACGAACTGCAGATGTTCTCCGGCAGCCAGGACCGCTTCGATTACAAGCTGGTCGGCCGCAAGGAAATGTACATCCCGTACAACGCTTACAAGTTCTACTTCACGGCAAAACAGGACGATCAATTCAAGCCGCATTTTGCCAATCCGGAGAATGAGCGCTGGGAGCTGCATCGGGTCTGGGTGGTCGAAGCCACGCTCAAGCCAGGCATGCGCCATGTCTATGGCAAGCGCACTTACTACCTCGATGAAGACACTTATGGCGTAGGTCTGTACGACGCGTGGGACAAGAGCGGAAGCCTGTATCGCGCGATCTTCCTCAGTGGCGTTCAGCTCTACGACAAGACCATCCCGTACAACGTCAAGAACGTCGTCTATGACTTCAACAAAGGCATGTACGCATTGCTCAACGACGGTCTGAAAGGCGGTTACAAGTTCGTCGACAAGCCGCTGAACGAGCGCGACATGAACATGGAAGCCGTGGTTGCTCGGGTTACGCAGCGCTGAGAAACAGACGGTTCTGCCATGAAAGCCAGCCCGGGTGCGTTTCACTCTCCCGGGTCTTTCGATCGAGCCGTTGAGCAATGCCATCGGGCGACCATTCAAGGTCGTCCGCATGAGGACAATAATAATGATCAGCCGTGAACCTCTTAACCATCGCAACCTGTCGCGGGCCGGAGCAAAACCGGCGCTTGCGTGTTTCACCGCTGTTCGAACTTGCCTGATGACAGCCTGTTTGATGGCGGCCACGCACTCGGTACTTGCGGCTTCGACCAGCACGGTCAGCGAGGTGCTGGATGCTGCGGCACAGTCGGTCGACGAGCGTTTGTCGGTGCCAGTGCTGTCAGTGGCCAGAGTTGGCGATGCGCTCATTGCAGTTGGTCCCCATGGAGTCATACAGCGCTCCATCGACGGTGGCCAGAGCTGGAAGCAAATGCCGAGTCCTGTCTCCAGCGATCTGGTGCAAGTGCGCTTCGTCGATGATCGCAATGGCTGGATCGTTGGTCATGATTCGCTGGTGATGCACAGCAGTGATGGCGGCCAGAACTGGAAGGTCCAGCTGGACGGCCGTAGTTTGCTCAAGCTGTTGAACGACTACTACCAACCGCTTGCCGACAAAGGCGATGACGAAGCCGCCAGGGTGCTCAACGAAACCGCTACCGCCAGTAGCAGTAGCGCAACGCCGGGAGTCCTCGCAGCACCTTTGCTCGATGTACTGTTCGATGACCACGGCAATGGCTTCGTGGTCGGTGCTTTCGGCATGGTGCTGCACAGCACTGACAATGGCGCTCATTGGCAACCCTGGGTGGAGCGAAGCGACAACGACCCGCGCATGCACCTCTATGGCCTCGCGCAACGCAACGGCGTTTTTTACATCAGCGGTGAACAGGGTCTGCTGCTCAAGCAAGACGTCGCCGCAGAGCGATTCACCCATGTCGAGCTGCCGTATGCCGGCACTCTGTTCGGCGTGGCTGCGCTGGACGACCTGCTTCTGGTTCATGGTTTGCGCGGCAACTTGTACGCCAGTCGTGACGACGGCCAGCAATGGCAGAAGATCGAGACCGGTATCACCTCAAGCCTGGTGAGCATCGTCAAGCAGGGCGATCGATGGCTGGTGGTCGGGCAGGGCGGTGAACTCGCGAGCCTCGATCGCAAGGCACTCACAACTGGCAAGTTGCGCGCCGCCAAGGGCGGTGAGGTCTACGGCGCCAGCGACAGCGGCAAACCGGGGGCGCTGGTGGTGTCGCGCTTTTCGGGCGCCAGGGTCGTGGAAATCGCTACGGCAGAGTGAGTCTGGCAACGCATTGCAATTGCAACGACAGCTGTCTGGCTGGCAAGCATCTTCAACGGGAACGCAGCGATGGTAGAGCAAAAGTACAACAGCGGAATGCCGGTGATCGCAGATCTCAAGGACTTCGACATGAAGTCCGGCGGGCTGCTGGAACGGGTCATCTTCAATAACCGTATTCCGGTCATCATCGCCTGCGTGCTGGCGACACTGATTCTCGGGTTCTTTGCGACCCGACTGCAGGTCAACGCCAGCTTTGAAAAAATGATTCCCAGCGCCAGCCCCTATATCAAGAACTACCTGACCTATAAGAGCGAACTCCCAGGCCTTGGCAACACGATCCGGATCGTCGTCGAGAACAAGACCGGCGACATCTACGACCCTGAGTATCTCCAGGCGCTGCAGAAGGTCAACGACACGCTGTTCCTGATTCCCGGCGTCGATCGTTCATGGATGAAATCCCTGTGGATGCCCATCGTTCGCTGGAAAGAAGTCACCGAGGAAGGCATCGAAGGCGGTGCCGTGATGCCGGCCGACTACAATGGCAGCGCGGCCTCCATCGACAAGCTGCGCCAGAACATTGCGCGGGCGAACATCATTGGCAACCTGGTGGCCAACAACAGCCAGTCGAGCATGATCGTCGCCCCTTTGCTCGAGACCAACCCGCAGACTGGCGGGCCGTTGAATTACGGCGAATTCTCGACGCAGCTTGAGAGCCAGATCCGCTCGCTGCAAAGCGACAAGATCGGCATTCACATCGTCGGGTTCAGCAAGCTGGTCGGTGACCTGATCGATGGCCTGTACGCGGTGATGATGTTCTTTGGTGTGTCGGTGGTCATCGCTGCACTGTTTGTCTATCTCTACACCCGCTGCCTGCGCAGTACGCTGTTGCTGGTGGGCGTAGCGATCGCCGGGGTGATCTGGCTGCTGGGCCTGATGGAATTGCTGGGGTATTCGCTGGACCCGTATTCGATTCTGGTGCCATTCCTGATCTTCGCCATCGGCCTGTCACACGGCACGCAGAAGATGAACGGCATTCTTCAGGACATCGGTCGTGGCACCCACAAATACATCGCCGCGCGTTATACCTTCCGCCGCCTGTTCCTGACCGGCCTGACCGCGCTGTTGACCAACATCGTCGGCTTTGCAGTGCTGGTCATCATCGATATTCCGGTGATTCGTGACCTGGCGCTGACCACCAGCATCGGCGTCGCGGTGCTGATCTTCACCAAATTGCTGCTGATCCCCGTTGCGCTGTCCTACCTGGGCGTCAGCCAACGCGCCGCGCGCATCGCCATTGAGAAAGACCGCGCCGGTGAAGCGAACAAAGGTGTGTTGGGCAGAATCTGGCGCGGGCTCGACCGCTTCACCGAGCGTCGCTGGGCGACCCTGGTCATCGCGGTATCGCTGCTGGTCACGGCAGGTGGCAGCGCGGTGATGATGCATCTGAAGGTGGGTGACCTCGACCCGGGGGCGCCGGAGCTGCGACCGGATTCACGCTACAACCAGGACAGCGCCTTCATTTCGAAAAACTATGGGCTCTCCAACGACCAGTTCGTGGTGATCATGACCACGCCCGAGGACAGTTGTCGCCTTTACCCGGCCCTGCAGGCCATGGATCGCCTGGCCTGGCGTTTGCGGCAGACTCCAGGAGTGCAAACCACAAGCTCGTTGCCTGAGGCCGTGCGCTTCATCACCTCGGGCATGGCCGAAGGCAGTGGCAAATGGCTCACCATCAGCCGTGACCAGGCGATTACCAACGCCTCTGTGGACGCGGCGATGATTTCGCAGCCTGGCATCACCAACCAGAAGTGCTCGGTAACGCCGCTGATTGCCTATCTGGCGGATCACAAGGCAGACACCCTCAACCGGGTGCTCACCGTGGCGCAGGAATTCGCCGATCAGAGCAAAGCGTCCGGCGTTGGCGATCAGCCGCTGTTTCTGCTGGCGGCGGGCAATGCGGGCATCGAGGCAGCGACCAATATCGAAGTCGAGAAAGGCATCGTCACCATGTATTTCGCGGTGTATGGCGCCACGGCGCTGCTGTGCCTTCTGACCTTCCGCAGTTGGCGGGCAACGCTGGTGGCGCTGATTCCGCTGGTGATGACCACGATCATCTGCAAGGCCCTGATGGTCTGGCTGGGCATCGGCCTGAAAGTCGCGACGTTGCCGGTGATCGCCGTCGGAGTAGGGGTCGGTGTCGACTACGCGCTGTATCTGTTGAGCGTTCAACTGGCGGTTCAACAGCGCGGTGGTTCGCTGGCCACGGCCTATCGCCGTTCGCTTGACTTCACCGGCCGCGTGGTCGCGTTGATCGGCCTGACCATGGCGGCGGGCGTCATTACCTGGGCCTGGTCGCCGATCAAGTTCCAGGCGGACATGGGCATCCTTCTGACCTTCATGTTCCTGTGGAACATGCTGGGTGCGCTGGTCCTGATTCCAGCACTGTCCCATTACCTGCTCAATCCCGGAGCCGGCAACGACGCCGAGCTCCAGCAGAGCGATGCCTTCGACGCTGCACAGCCGCTATTGCCCAAGGACCGTCCCAGGGCATCTTCAACCGCTGTCGTCGCTCACTGAGGCACCGTTGCCGCCACGAGGCTGACGCAGCCAATCCATAAAAAAACCGCTGCATGGCCAGCGGGTACAGCAAGAAGCACAAGGGGAAAGGGTATGTTTGAGTTGTTGATGAGTGCCGACATGATGGTGCCGGACCCGGATGCCATGACCGAAAAACTGGTCGACAAGCTGGGTATCTACAAGCACGAGCGCTGGCGTCAGGCGTTCGACAACCATCCTTACATTGCGCACTTTCTGCGGGTGCACAAGTCGCTGGCGGTGTCACCGACCCGTGTCGAGCCGCAATGGCACTTGGACAAGCCAAACCCCGGCGACCCGCTGTTCCATGATTTTCTGGAAAGCCTGAAAGAGTTTCAGGGCCATCATCGACCGATGATCACCCACTCCATTGTCCTGGCGACCCACGGCGACAAGTTCAATGCGCTGGTGGAGAAGCTGATGCGCAGGCGCTTGCCGTTTCGCATGGCCCAGCGTACCGACGAGATGCCGTTCGACCGTTTGTGGCTGGGTGTCACGCCGGAAAGACCGTACTACGAGCCGTCGGTGGACGGTGGCCTGTGCATTGAAATCATGCCCATGGAACCCTTGCAGATGCCACCCGAGACCTTCGCCGAGCCGCCTGTGCAGCCACGGGATCTCAAACCGGGCGACATGGTGCGGGTCACTGCGCGAGGCTATCTGGTACGCGATCTGGATGACACTCTGCGTCGCTGTTCCGCCAATCTGGACTGGGAGCCGAGTGGCCCGATCCAGACCCTGCATGACGAAGGTTACCGCCGCGCCCGCATGGGCTTCACGCTCGCCAACAGTGCGACCCTAGACATCATCGAGGCGACCCGTTGGGACGGTGAGGCCGGGCTGTATCTCAACAGTTGGGGACCAGGTCCGTATTACATTCGCATCGGCGTAAACGGTCTGGAAGCCAAGGCTGAAGACCTGCGCGCTCGGGGAACGGCGTTCAAGTGGATCGAGTCCAGCGAAGCGGTCGGTGGCAAGCCGCTGATCCGCATCGATCCGAAGGAACTGGACGGCCAGTTGTTCGAGTTCGAGGAGTGCTGAGATGACCGCCGAGCCTTCGCAGCAAGCAGTCAGGACTGTCATCAACGAAGCGGTATCGATCGAGCGGGAGGGGGCGGTGGGTTGGCTGGTGCTGACCCGGCCCGGACAAATCAACGCGATCAACGATCAGATTCGTCAGGGCGCCCCTCAAGGCCTCCGCCAACTTGAGGCCGACCCGCAGATCCGCGTCATCGTGATTCGTGGTGAAGGCGCACGCGGGTTCTGTGCCGGCGCCGATATCAAGGAAAGGCGTGGTGAGGAAACCGCGCTGCAAGTGCGCCAACGCCTGGAAGGCTCGCGCTGGATCGGTAGCCTGGACGGCATAGCCAAGCCGGTCATCGCCGCAATCCATGGATACTGCATGGGGGGTGGACTGGAATTGGCACTGGCCTGCGACATCCGTTTCGCCGCGCCCGACGCTGTGTTTGCGTTGCCTGAAACCGGGTTGGGGCTGATACCCGGTGGCGGCGGCACACAGCGTCTTTCACGGGTCGTCGCGCCGGGCAGGGCTCTGGACATGCTGCTGACTGGCGACCGCATGAGCGCCCAGGAAGCCCGGGAGATCGGGCTGGTCAGTCGTCTTGCCGGTGACTCGGCGACTTTGCATGCCGAAGTGCTCGCTTTCGCTCAACGTATTGCCGCCAAGCCGCCCGCAGCGTCGGCCTCGGTCAAGCGCGCGGCGCGGGCGGCCCTCGAACTGGACCTCAAGCAAGGGCTGGATCTGGAGCTGGACCTGTTCGCACTGCTGGCGCCGAGCAAGGATGCCCGGGAAGCGGCAATGGCGTTCGCCGAACGCCGGGAACCGCGTTTTACCGGTGAATGAAAAGCTGATCAATGACAGGAAAGAAGATCATGAGCACAGCAAGACTGGCAGAGCGGGTCGCCATCGTTACCGGTGGTGGCAACGGATTGGGCGCTGAATGCGCGCGGGTATTGGCCAGCCAGGGCGCCCATGTGGTGGTCGTGGATATCGACAGCGATGCCGCACGCGAGGTCGCCGTTTCGGTGACCGCATCGGGCGTGCAGTCGTTGGCCGTCGCTTGCGATGTCTCCTCGGAGGAGCAAGTCAAGGACATGGTCGAGCAGGTCAAGTCGCGCTTCGGCCGCATCGACATTCTGCATAACAACGCAGCAGTGCTCAGCGTGGATCAGCGCCAGCGCGACCGCGACATCTGCAATCTCGATATGCAGGCTTGGGATCGTGCCATTGCCGTCAATCTGCGAGGCGCGGTGCTGTGCTCCAAGTACGCAATCGCGGTGATGCTGGAGCGTAAGGCCGGTTCGGTGATCTTCGCCACTTCGGGGCTGGGGATGCAGGGCGACATGTCCCTGACCGGCTATGCCTGTTCCAAGGCTGCGCTGATGATGCTGCCGCGCAGCATTGCCGCGCAGTACGGCAAGCAGGGCATCCGTGCCAACGCCGTGCAGATAGGCCTGGCCCCGGCAGACAACGCCCACGGCTCGATGCCGCCCGAACTGCTGGACATCATTCGCGACAACCACCTGACCCCGGAGCTGGGTACGCCTCGTCAGATCGCCGATGTGGTGGCGTTCCTGGCCAGCGATGAATCGTCGTTCATCACCGGCACCACGCTGGTGGCCGACGGTGGCTTCAGCAGCCATACCCCGTCATTGGTGGCGATGCGTGCGCTGTTCGAAAAAATGGGCCGTTCGGGGATGTAACGCCCGCTCCACTCTTCTTGCCTTCCTGCCCACGCACCGGCACGACCCGGTGCGGTGTCGGCGTGTGGGCCACTGATGCAGGTTGAAAAGGATTCGAGATGAATAGTGCAGCGCAGAAATCCGAATACGATGTGGTGATTGTCGGTGGTGGCCATAACGGTCTGTCGGCGGGTTGTTATCTGGCGGGTGAAGGCAAGTCGGTGCTGGTGCTCGAGGCACTGGACAAAGTCGGTGGCATGGCGTCCTCCGGTTACCTGATTCCCGAAGCGCCGAACCATCTGGTGCACCCATGCGCCGCCGACCTGCTGTCGCTGCGGGCCCATTCAGTGGTCGAGGAATTGCAGCTGGAGCGCCACGGTTTCAAACAGGTAGAGCTCAAACCCGCTTATGTCTATCTGCACCCGGACGGCACCTCGCTGGTGTTCTGGCGTGATCCGAAGAAGACCGCAGAAGAAATTCGCAAATTCTCCCCGCAGGACGCCGATGCCTACGTCAAGTTCGTCGAAGTGATCTTCGCCTTGCTGGACGTGGTCCACCCCATGATGCGAGTCGACCCGGCGCAAAAGAATCTTGGCGTGAAATTCAAGGCATTCCGCACGCTGCGCAAACACAAGGCAATCAAGCCGGACATCGTCGCACTCGCCACTGGCTCGGCCTACGGAGCAGCTGTCGAGCGCTTCGTGCATCCGGTCACGATTTCTGCGCTGACCTGTCTGACCGGTGCCGCAGGGCCGGTGAAAGCCGATGGCAGCGGTTTGTACTTCGCGGTATTGGGCTTCCTTCATCGCTTCGGCATCGGGCGGCCGATCGGCGGCATGCAGACGATCCCGAACGCGATGCTGTCGCGTTTCAAGGAGCTGGGTGGCGAGGTGCGCACAGAGGCTCCAGTGGCCGAGATCATCTCCCGTGAAGGCAAGGCAACTGGCGTGCGTCTGCAAAGCGGCGAGGTGATCAAGGCACGTGCCGTGGTCGCCAGTTGTCATCCCAAGGTGGCACTGGACATGGTCACGGCCGGTGAGCTGGAAAGGAAATGGCTGACGCGCATAGCCATGGCGCCCGCCAACGCCCACGGCGGTTCACCCTTGAAAGTCGACATCGCCCTGAGCGGGCAAATCAGCGTGCCGCTGCACCAGTCCAGACGGGCTGACGGGCTCAACCTGCGCGGCCCTGTGCTGTTGGTGGGAACGGCAGAAGCGGTGATCGAAAACTTCGAGTCCGCTGCCCGCGGTGAAGTCCCCAAACTGCCGTGGATGTGGATCGCGACGCCAAGCGCTATCGATGAATCACAGACGCCGCAAGGGCAGGACATCGTTTATCTCTATCCGCCGGCCATGCCAGTCAATCCACGTGAGGGCTGGGATGCCATTCGCGAACAGGCGGTGCGCCAGACCATCGAGTTCGCCAGCCAGTACGTTCCCGAAATCGCCAGTATGGAAATAGGTCGTCGAGTGGAAACCGCTCCTGAATTGGCGAAACGGCTCAACGCTCACAATGGCTGCGTACTGCACATCGACACTTCGATTTTCCGTTCCAGCACCATGCGGCCCGCGGCCGGGTTGGGCGGCGAGACGCTGCCCATCGCAGGACTGTTTTTCGGGGGGGCGGGCATCCATCCAGGCGGCGGCGTGACCGGCATGCCGGGCAAGATCGCCGCCGGAAGGGTCAAGCGCTTTCTCAAGTGAGGTATGCGTCAGGCGCCTGGCTGGCCGGGCGCCGCGATGCTCGCCAGTACGAAGTCGGCCGAATGCTGGCGCCACACTCGCAGGCCTTCTTCTGAGTAGGTATCAAGCCCCGTCAAGGCTGATGTGGAATAACGATTGGTGAACCAGCCCGTGGTCACCAGTGCGGCGGTGGCCAGGAACAGACGGGCGTCGATACCTTTCCTGAAAACGCCGCTTTGCGAACCGCGCAGCAGGAGGGCATCAAGCTTGTGCACCAATCGCGGCGCCTGTTCCAGAAAGTGATTGCGCGGGGTGTGGTGCGCATCATGGTAGCGGATGCCTTCCAGCGCCAGTGAACCCATCAGCGGGTCCAGCGCGTACTGATCGAAGAAGTGATTCAGCACCCTTCGTAGCCCTTGGGCGGGTGCCAGATGCTCGACTTCCAGCCCCAAAAGTTCCGACATGATGCTGTCAGAGGCTTCGTCGAGCACGGCGACGAACAGGCCTTCCTTGGTGCCGTAGTAGTGATGGATCAGCTGTTTGGTCACGCCCGCTTCCTGGGCGATGTCCTCGATACGTGCGCCCGCCAGCCCGCTGTCCGAAAACGCCTGACGGGCCGAGGCCAGAATCCGCTTCAAGGTATTGAGTTTGCCGACCTCGGGCTGTTCGGGGCTTTTCACCGGTGTCTCCTTGTGTGCTGTTTTTTATTGCGCAGCAGGCCATTGCAACGCTGAGGGACACACTGCCGCCGTACCGCGAAACAAGCAATCCCTGTACGCGTCTTCTGCACCACGACGTTTCGTTTTACCCCACGTACAACGAATTGAACACGCCCGGAACAGCTCTGTGGATACCATCCATGGAGCGCGACATTCACTCGATACCCCCTACAAGAACGACAATAAAAAGGTGAAGCATGAGCAGCGAAAATACCGTCCTTGAAGCCGACAGTACCGTTCTGAACCTCGAATCCGCTTACTCGGCCGTCTCCGACATGTACAAGGGAGCGGACCTGGACATCCACGCGCTGTGTCGGGAAATGCGCCACCAGTCGCCCGTCCATGAAGGCGACTTCGTTGCCCGCTTCGGCGTACCTACCAATGCTGGCATGCAGGCCGGAACCCGGCCGACGTTCGCCTTGTTCAAGTATCAGGATGTGATGGCGGTGCTGCGCGACGGCGCCAGTTTCACCAGCGGTTTCATCGCCGAAGGTCTGGGGGCTTTTTTCGACGGTCTGATCATTCTGGCAATGGACGGCGAGCAGCACCGCAAGGTACGCGCGTTGCTTCAACCGGCGTTCATGCCGGAAACCGTGAACAAATGGCGCGGCAAGATCGATCGGGTGATCCGCGAGGATTTCCTGATCCCAATGATTGGCGACAAGCGCGCCGACCTGATGGACTTCGGGCTGAATTTCCCGATCCGCGAAATGTACGCGTTGATGGGCTTCCCCGAGGACGACCCGCAAACCTATCGACAATACGCGGCCTGGGCGCTGGCAATGGTGGGGGGCAATCAGATCGACCCGGCCAAGGCGCCCGAGGCGCGGCGTCTGGCGGGGATTGCGGTCAAATCCCTGTATGACGAGATCCTCAAGGTGGTGATCCAGCGCCGCGCCACCGGCAGTGACGGCGACGACCTGATTGGCCGCTTGCTGCGTGCCGAGCACGAAGGGCGTCAGCTTGACAATCACGAGGTCACGACGTTCGTCAGATCGCTGTTGCCAGCGGCTGGCGAAACCACCTCACGCACGTTCAGCTCCGTGCTCACCTTGCTGCTGACCACCGAGGGCCTGCTGGACCGGGTGCGCAACGACCGCACCCTGATCGGCAAGCTGATCGACGAAACCGTGCGCTATGAACCCGTTGCCACCTTCAAGGTGCGCGAAGCCGCCAAGGATGTGGAAATCCGTGGCGTGAAGATTCCCAAGGGCGCATTTGTGCAATGCATGGTCGTGTCGGCCAACCGCGACGAAGAGGCATTCGAGAACCCGGATGCATTCGACATCGATCGCAAACCCAAGCCGTCTTTCGGGTTCGGCTTCGGCCCGCACATGTGCATCGGACAGTTCGTCGCCAAGGTCGAGCTCAACTGCGCGATCAACGCGATCCTCGATCTTTTTCCCAACGTACGTCTGGACCCTTCCAAACCCGCTCCGGTGATCAGTGGCGCACAACTGCGTGGGGCGTCGAGCCTGCCGGTGATCTGGGACTGATACGGCCAGGTCATCGGTTTGCCTTTCAGCAAAGAATTTCAACAACAAAAAGAGGGATCACACAGCATGAAAACCTTCAAGACCATCCCTGAACGCGGCGATTTCGGCTTCCAGCAACTGGTAGGCCCGCACAAGGTAACGGGCCCTGCCATGGCCGGCGAGCGAGGATTCTTCGGCCTGCAGCTGAGCAAAAGCGCGCCCTTCGGTTCAGTGCGCGACGAGGAGGGCAACATCTACTCGTTCGTGCGCTCGATCATGGCCCCGACCGGCACGCCGAACCCGACCAAATTCTTCTTCATGACCACCCTGGTCGACGGTAAAAACCTGCGCATGGACCAGACGAGAATCGCCCGGCAGGCGCTGACACCCAAACCTGTGCAAGTGGTCGAAGGCGATACCGTGCGCTGGAGCAGCCAGCCCGGTGAACCTGGCAACGGCTGGGAGATCACCGCGTCGAGTGAGCGCATCACCTACCGCGAAGACGGGCTGTTCAACCTGGAAGGACGCCTACTTGCACCGGGCTTGCAGTGGTATCTGCCGGGCGTGGAGTGGGGAACGTTCTATGTCTCTCAGGTGTGGGACATCGCCGGCGTGTGTGATGGCAAACCGGTCAAGGGCGCGATGGCGCTGGATCAGTTCTATATGGCCGAAGGCGGCGCGATTCACTTCAAGAAAGACCTGGTGGTGAACAACAACAAACACGTGATCTGGTGGACGTTCGCCACGGTCTACAAGGACGGCACCTGGGATACCGGTTCGTTCATGGTCGGCCACGACCATCTCGGTTACGCGATTTTTGCCAACGAAAAGGGTGAAGTGCGCGTGACCACTGACATCGAAGGGCTGGTCAAGCACAAGGAAGGCAGCTACTTCGTCGATACCGCGCGGATCGTGCTGGATGGCCAGGAAGAGTGGGAGTTTTTGCCGGATCCGAAGGGCGAAATGATTGATTTCGTAGGTGGGTTCCCGGTCACCGCACAGCAGGAAGGACGCTGGCGCCGGGTCGGCGATACCCGTGAGCCGGACCGCTGGCTGGCATGGGGTGAATCCGATCGTCGCAACGGCCCGTCGCGCAATGTGAAGGGTTCGCAAATCTGACCCCGGCGAGACCGCCCTTGTCCCTTTCCTGTAGCAGTGCGGCTTGCCGGTGGGGACGCTGAATGGCGTCTCCAGCGGCATGCCGGACCTCTGGAACCAAGGGGGCAGGAGCGGTTCATGGCGCGGATACAACACAACAATAAAAAGAGGTCTGGGCAATGAGATTCCAAGACAAAGTGGTTCTGGTGACCGGTGCTGGTCGTGGCATGGGGCGGGCCATTGCGCTGGCCTTTGCAGGTGAAGGTGCGAAGGTGGTGGTCAGCGCGCGCACCGAGAGCCGAGGGCTGGAAACGGTTGCGCTGATCGAGGCTGCCGGTGGTTCTGCGTGCCTGGTGGGCGGCGATGTAGCGGATCGCGCCGCCGTCAAGGGGATGATCGAAGGCGGCGTCGATGCCTTCGGAGCGCTGGATATTCTGGTGCACTGCGCTGCCGACACCAGCAGCGGCCTGATTGTCGAGATGGCCGACGAAACCTTCGATCACATCGTACGCAGCAATGTGCAGGCGCTGTTCTGGCTGGCCAAAGATGCCACGCCGCATCTCTCCAGAGCCGCCGACAAGGGGCGCCTGATCTACATCTCATCAGGCGAGGCCAACCGCAAGTACACGCCGCGCCTGATCCCCTATGGCTCTACCAAGGCCTTCATGAACGCTTTCGCCCGAGGCCTGGCCGTGGAGCTCGGTGCGCTGAATGTGCTGGTCAACGTGGTCGAGCCCGGCCTGATCGGCACCGATCACATGCACGAAACCCTCGGTCATGAGCTGCCGGACACGCTGGCGGCGAACTTCCCGGTGCCACGGGTCGGGAGGCCTGAAGAGATCGCATCGGCGGTGATGTTTCTCGCCTCCAACGAGGCGTCATACATCACCGGCACCTCCTTGCTGGTGGACGGCGGCGCGACCATGGTAGCGCTGCCCAAGATCGATGCCTCACTGAAAAACGCCCATTAACTTTCGATGCGTCAGACACCGATTCATGTCTGACGCCGGAGCATGATCATGACCGTTTTACAGGATTCATTGACGAGTCGCGCCAGAGTGGGGGAGTTCCAGCAGGGGTGGCCGGTGGTCTTACTGGGGCTGGCGGGAGTGCTTACCAGCATGAGTGCGGCACTGCTCTACGGATTCGGCACGCTGGTGATACCGCTGCAGGAGGCGTTCGGCTGGAGTCGCGGCGAATTGCAGACATCGATCACGTTTCTGTTCGCCGGCGTCGCCATTGGCTCCCAGCTGCTGGGCAGCCTTTATGCCCGCTATGGGTTGCGACGGGTAGCGCTGGTTTCCCTGGTGCTTCAGGTGTTGTGTTATGGCGCATTGACGATGCTCGGCGGCAGCATTTACTGGTTATACGCGGCGTTCTTCCTGATGCCGCTTCTGGCCGTGGGCACCATTGCGATTACCTGGACCCAACTGGTCAGTCTCTGGTTCGAGCGCAACCGGGGCGTGGCCCTGGCGATCATCCTCAGTGGCTCGGGGGTGGCGGCGATGGCCATGCCACCGTTGTTGGCGTGGTCCATCCAGCACGGAGGCTGGCGCTCGGCGTTTATCCTGCTCGCGGCCATGCCGCTGCTGCTGACGTTGCCGATGGCGCTGCTGTGGCTCAGGTTTCCGGCGCAGTTGTCGACTTCGCCGGATACCTCCACTGCGCAACCGGCTGTCGAAGGGATGAGGTTTGCGTCGGCTATCCGCACGCGGGTGTTCTGGGGCTGCAATCTGGCGCTGATTCTGTCCGTGTCGTTGATCGTCGGCATGGTGACGACCATCGTGCCGTATCTTCAGGACAAGGGGGTGCCGAGCCTGACCGCCAGCCAGATCTTCAGCAGCTTCGGTATCTCGATTATCGCAGGAAGGCTGCTGGTGGGGTATCTGCTGGATCGCTTCGCACCCCATGTGATCGCTGCCGCCAGTCTTTGCGTTCCCGCGCTGGGGTGCCTGCTGTTCATGTTCAGTGGTCCCGAAGCCATTGGTTTGCTGGTGCTGGCGACGATCTGCATCGGATTCAGTGCCGGTGCGGAATTCGATATCGCTGCGTTTCTGATCGCGCGCTATTTCGGGCTTCGCGATTATGCGCGGATCTTTGGCTTGCACCTTGGATTGGTCACCGTGATTTCCGGCCTGGCGCCGGCCATGTTCGGGCATCTGTTTACCGTGTTCGGCAACTACAATCCGGTGCTTTTCTACTGCCTGGCGTGCGCCGTCATCGCGCCGCTGGTGATGCTGACCCTGGGTTCTGTCCCCCTGTACCGATCGTCCACCGGCTCCATTTCCCGCGAGGTACATCCATGAGTATTCCTGATCGTAAGACCATCGAAGATTTCCTGCACGGCCAGGTGGCGTGCTGGAACAAAGGCGACAAGCAAGGGTTCTTCGCCCATTACCGAGAGGTCGCGAGCAAGGGGCTGAGTATCGAATACGTCGGCCAGCCCGAGCGTGATGCCTGGCAGGTACTGGAAGGTATGTGGGCCCAGCAGCAGACGCGTATCCGCATAGAAGTGAAGCTGGTGGTCATCAACGGCAGCGAGGCTGCCTGTCACCACCGCAATGCCTTCATTGGCAATGAGGGGGGAATCGAAACCATCGAGTTGTATCGGTTCGAAGAGGGGTTGTTGTCGGTGCGGTATTTCATCGCGGCCTGATATATCGAGCAGGCGGGATGAGAATCCCGCCTGGCACCAGCGGCGTTCAAAATCCGTCGGTTGAGGCCGATAGCGCCTGCCACTTCTCGATCTCATCGTGCATGCGCACAAGCTTTGCATTGACCTGACTATATGCATCGCTGCCCGCCAGATAGCGTAGCGGTGGGGCGTCATGGTTCGCCAGGGCTACCAGCGCATCACCCAGCTTCGCCGGATTGCCTGTCTGTTGATGATTTCCAGCCGCGCAAGACGCCTGCAGCTTGTCCACCAGTGCCGCATAGTCGTTCACGGGGAGGGTGCCGAACGCCATTGAACTGCCGTCCAGGAAATCGGTGCGAAACCCACCGGGTTCGACCAGCGTCACGCGAATGCCGAAGCTGGCGACTTCCTGGGCCAGCGCTTCGCTGAACCCCTCGACCGCGAACTTCGAGGCGCTGTACAACGACGCTCCGCCCATCCCGATCAAACCGCCGACCGACGACAGGTTGAAGATGTGGCCGCTGCGTTGGTTGCGCATCAGTGGCAATACGGCGCGGCAAACGTTGAACACACCGAAGACATTGGTCTGAAACTGCTGCTCTACCTGGGCCTGACTGTTGGTCTCAAACGGCCCTAACTGACCGTAGCCGGCATTATTGACCAGCACATCGATGCGCCCGAAATGCGTCAATGCCGCATCCGCTGCGGCGTTTGCCCCCTGCGGATCGGTGACATCCAGCACCTGCTTGAGCAGCTGATCCGGGCCTTCAGTGAAACACTCGTCCAGCGCTTGCATACGACGCGCCGTTACCACTACGCGGTCGCCAGCGGCCAAGGCGGCCCTGGCAATGAACGCACCCAACCCGCGCGAGGCGCCGGTGATCATCCAGACCTTGCTCATCGTTCGACTCCTGTAAAAGTCCGTTCGGATTCAGGGCCTGTTGGCCACTTCCCATGCCTTGAGTTCGAACCCCGGCGCTGCCGCTTGTGCCGCAGTCAGTTGCGGCGCACGGGCGAGGATCTTGCGGGCTGCCATGTGGTCGCCCGGACGATTGCAGGATTCAACGGCGATCAGTTGATCGTTGCGGAAACACAGCACCGACAACTGCGAGGTTTCGGGCGAGCCGACAATCACGCTGCTGTCGTAGCCGGTGGACAGGCCCGCGATCTGCAGCTTGAGTGCGCCTTGATCGGTCCAGAACCACGGCACGGCTTCATAGGCAGCAGGTTTACCCATGAGCCGAGCCGCGATGCAGCGCGCCTGATCCACGGCGTTTTGTACCGACTCCAGGCGGATCGGCTGCTGGTCGTTGTGCAGGCAGGGGAAGCACGCGACATCGCCCAGCGCTGAAATCTGCGGGTCGCTGGTCAGCAGGTGAGCGTCGACCTTGATCCCGTTTTCGATGTGCAGCCCGGCTTCACTGGCGATTTGCACGTTGGCGATCACGCCGATGCCGAACACCACCAGATCGGCTGGCAGCCTGCGACCGTCACTGGTGATCACCGCGCAGACTTTGCCGTTGTCGCTTTCAATGCTGGCCAGCCCCTGGCGAAAATCGAAATGCACCCCCCAGCCTTCATGAGCCTTGCGGAACATCTCGGACATCTCCCGGGATACCGCACGTGCCATAGGGCGGTCGCCCAGTTCCAGCACGTGTACGTTGGCTCCAAGGGCTGCGGCCACCGCCGCGAACTCCAGACCGATGAACCCGGCGCCCACCACCACCACGTCTCGCGCGGCATGGACCAAGGGCGCGAGGGTGTCGGCGTGCAGTTTGGTCTTGATGCCGAAGACGCCTTCGAGTTGCGCGCCAGGCACCGCCAGCGGGCGGTTGTGTGCGCCGGTCGCCAGCACCAGATGGTCGTAGCTCAGCGCTTCGCCTGAGGCCAGCAGCACCCGGCGGTTGAGCCGGTCAATGGCGGTCGCCTGATCGTGGATCAGTTCGATGTTCTGCGTGGCGAAAAAATCGGCCGGGCGAAACAACAGTGCGGTGTCGGCGATCTTGCCCAGAAGGTACGCCTTGGACAATGGAGGGCGCTGATAAGGCAGGCCGGGTTCGTCGCCAATCAGAACGATACGGCCGGTATGACCCTCCTGCCGCAGCGAAGCGGCGACCTGATAGCCCGCCTGACCTGCGCCGACAATCACGATTGAGGCAAGTGACATGACAACTCCTTGAACTTGATCGGATCGGAAAACAGGCTCAGTACTGGGATTCCGGCAACCGAAGCACCAGTCCGTCGAGTGCGTCGCTGACGATCAACTGGCAGGTCAGCCGGCTGTTTTCGGCCCGGCCGCAGGCGTAATCGAGCATGTCCGATTCCGTTTCTTCGGCGGCAGGGACGCGTGCCAGCCAGGCATCGTCGATGAACGCGTGACAGGTCGCGCAGCTGCAGGCACCACCGCAATCGGCTTGCAGGCCCGGGACGTTGGCAAAATTGGCGGCCTGCATGACCGATTGGCCAATGTCAGCGTTGACGCGATGTTCGGTGCCGTTGAATTCGATCAAGGTCAGAACGGGCATACGGGTTTCCTCTGTTTCTTATTGTCGGAAGTCAAGAGTGTTGGCGTGGGCAACGGGCCTTCAGGAGGACGCCGCCAGTGCAGCGCCCTGGAATCGGGGGGCGCGTCCCAGCATCAGTAACAGCAGCGGCCCGATCAGGCAGCAGGCCATGCAATACACCAGCATCGCCGAGTAGTCGCCGCTGCGGCTGAGCATGAAGGCGAACAGCAGCGGAGCGAGGGCAGAGGCCACGGTATTCAGGCCCTGGTGCACACCAAACAGGCGCCCGTACTCACGCAGGCCGAAGTAACGTGCGACCAGAAAGGCCGCGATATCGAACTCGGCACCGGCTCCGAAACCCACCAGCATGGCGGCCATCAGCAACATCTGGAAATCCGTGGTGCCACTGAGGTAAATCATGCAACCGACGGCTGGCATCATCAGGCTGGCCGCTGCCACGGCGGGCGGCCAGAGCCGATCGAGTAGATAGCCGATCAACATCCGGCCGACAATCAGGGAGATCCCGAACCCGCTGAAGATCAGTCCGGCATCAGAGGCACTCAGCCCTTTGGACTGCAACAACGGAATGGTGCTGGTGACCATGCCGACCACCGAGGACACCACCAGCGACAGGGCCAGATTACAGATCCAGAATTTGCCGGAGCGCATACCCTCGCGAAAGCTCACGCCGGGGAGGGTGAGCAACAGATGGTCAGCGGCTTTCTCGGCTAGCTCGGAGCGTTTGACTTCGACACCCGGCAAGCGGAACCACAGCAGGGTCAGCGGCAGAAGCACCACAAGGTTCAGGATTGCGAGCATCACGAACGCCGCCCGCCAGTCCCACTGTTCGATACCCCAGCTCATCAGGCGCGGGACGATGGCTGCTGTCAGCCCAGTGCCCGACAAGCCGATTGCTAGCGCCAGCCCGCGATTGCGTTCGTACCAGAGGCTCAACAGTTGGGTCCAGGTGACCGCAAGCGTGCCCATGCCGACGATGGGCAGCAGTGCGAATGCCAGATACATCGACCAGATCGAATGAGTGAGTTGGGTGGTTGCCAGGTAGCCGAGCACCAGCAACAGCAATGAGATCACCGTCACGCGCTTGATGCCGTAGCGAAGGTTGAACCAGCCGACCAATTGCAGGGAAATGACGGCGCCGCCGAACAGGAAAGTGATGCACGCCTGCAATTCCGGCCTGGTCCAGCCGAACGCCTGGTTCAATGGAACGACCAGGGTTCCAAAGCCATAAAGCAGCGCAGCATTGATGCTGATCGCAACGCCGGCCACGGACAGGATGAGGATCTTCCAGGCGCTTCGAAATTCGGTGAAATCGATCGCTGCTTCGCTTTTCGAAGAGGTCATGAATTGGCTTCCTTTATAGGTTTTGTCGAGCCAGGTGTTGGAGCCGTGCAAGCAACAGCGACGCTATGGTCGTTCTCCCTGAAGAATCGCGTGCAGGATCGAGAATATGGCAGCTGGTTATGTCTGTCTAGCCGTCTGACCCCGCGTCTCGACCAAATAATAGACATAAATCGAATATATGTTCATCAAATAGGCCAAAAAGTCGTCATAGCAGAAGGCCGAAAAATCCATGGCTGCCCGCTGAAAAACTCGCTGATGCTCAAAATCGGGGGTCATGGAGCTACATTGCACCCAAGAGCACAGGATGCGGATGAAATATTTACACATGCTAAGAAAGTGTTCATTATTGGCGCAACTGAACCTACAACGGAGACAAGAAATGAGTTCAGAAAAACCGCAATTCAAAGTGGTGGCCGACCGTTCACGCTGCTGCGGCTATGGCCTGTGCGCCGCCGTTTGCCCCAGCATCTACAAGCTTGACGACGATGGACTGGTCTATCTTGATGATGACCGAGTACCTCCCGAGCTTGAAGACGAAGCCCGCGAAGGCGCCGCAGCCTGCCCGGCCGAAGCGATCTGGCTCGAACCCCTCGATACTCCCGACAACGCTGCCTGAGTCGTTGCCTGACGACGCTTTTGCCGTCAGCAATCGAACAACCGTGTGCGCATGAACAGGGGAAGGAAAGGATGGCAGGTCGTTTGCAGGAAAAAGTGGTTTTGATCACCGGAACCGGTGGTGGACAGGGTCGCGTAGCGGCGCTGAAATTCGCTCGTGAAGGCGCAGTCGTGGTGGGGTGTGATACCAACGCCGGCGCGCACGAGGAAACCGTCGCGCTGATGCGTGCAGAAGGGCTGAAATTACACGGATCGGCACCCGTCGATCTTGGAGATCCTGAGCAAGCCAAGGCTTGGATCGAAGCAGCCGTGCAGGAACATGGCCGCATCGATGTGTTGTACAACAACGCTTCGGCGGCGAAATTCGGGCCGGTGAGCGAGCTGTCCATCGAGGACTGGCAATTCACCATGCGCAACGAAATCGATTTGCTGTTCTACACCACCAAATATGCCTGGAATCATCTGGCTGAACAGCGCGGCGTCATCATCAATATTTCCTCGACGGCAGGCTGGGGCGGTTCAAAAGTCGCGGGCATCAGCGCACATGCCGCCGCCAAAGGCGCGGTCATAGCCTTCACCCGGCAACTTGCCGTCGAAGGCGCTCCGGTGGGTATAAGGGCGGTGAGCATCAGCCCTGGATTCATCGCCACGCCAGGCACTGCGGCGTTCATGGAAAACCCGAAGGTTCGTGCAGCGCTGCTCGATGGCGTGCTGATGGATCGACCGGGAGAGCCGGAAGAGGTCGTTGCCATGGCGCTGTTCGTTGCCTCTGCCGAGGCCTCCTTCATCACAGGCTCCGACATCGTCATCGATGGCGGTTTGTTGGCAATCTGACTGACACCCACCTGACAAGAACAAAAGGCGCATTCACATGGACATCATCGGTATTGGTTATCTGGGTTTTGAAACGCCAGACCTGGACGCGTGGCGCGAATACGGCCCGCAGGTCATGGGTTTTGGGATCGCGCCGTCGCCTGCCAGCGACAAAGAATCGCTGTACTTCAAGATAGACGACCGGCGGCACCGCTTTGCCTTCCACCCCGGCAAAGTCGACCGCCTGGCCTACATCGGCTGGGAGGCCATGGGCAGACAGGCGTTCGATGCGGCGATCAAGACCTTCGAAGCCAATCACGTCGAGATCACCCGCGGCGACGCTGCCCTCTGCGAGAAGCGCGGTGTTCGCGAGCTGATTCGCTTTCGCGACCCGGTCGGCTATCAACACGAATTGTTCTACGGCCAGAAGTGGACGCCCCGTTCATTCATGCCGGGCCGTCCCCATGGTGGCTTTCTTGCCAATGAGCGGGGGGCAGGGCACGTGGTCGTCATCACCCCCGAGTACACCGACGAACTGGAAGACTTCCTGACGCGGATCATGGGTTTTCACTGGTACGGCGCCGGAGCAGGCAAGGGGCGTACCGGATTCTTCCGTTCCAAACTCAATCACCACACCAGCCATGACATCGCCTATGGTCATGGTGTCGGGCGCATGGGTGTCCAGCACGTCGGCCTGTTCGTGAACAGCATTCGCGACGTCGGTGAAACCTACGATATCGTCAAGAAGCGCGAACTGCCGATGATGATGACGCTGGGGCAACACACCCAGGATCCGCATCTTTCGTTCTATCACTTCACGCCGTCGGGTTTCGCCTTCGAAACCATCGCTGAAATCGAACCCTGGCAGGGCGACCCTTTCGAACTCAATCCTGAGTGCCTGAGTCTGTGGGGGCATGAAATGGTCGGGCCGATTCTTGGCCCGAGCGTCAAGACGCCCGAAGAGGTCCTGGACCCGGAATACCTGGCGAGCACGCGCTGAAATGCGCCTGTTAAGGGTCGAGTATCGCGCAGAATGCTTCTGGGCCTTGCTCGATGCTGACTCAGCCAACCTGCAGCGTATTCGTGGGCCATTTGCCGAATGGGCTGGCGAATACGCATCCCGGGGCATTGCCGCGCTGGCGCTGGACAAGGTCGGTATAGCGTTGGCGCAATGCCGGATCCTGCCGCCACTGGAGCCCGGCGCTCGGGTTTTTGGCGTGGGTCTGAATTACCTCAGCCACCTGCAGCATCTGGGGAGTACCGCCCCGGAGCACCCGCTGGGCTATATCAAGCCGGAATCTGCGCTGGTGGGCGCTTCAGACGACATCCAGTACCCCGCGCTGACCGCGCAACTCGACTACGAAGTGGAGCTTGTCGCGGTCATCGCTCGTGCCCTGGGTGATGAGCCTTGCGCCAGTGCCTGCCTGCTCGGCTACACCTGCGGCAATGACATCAGCGCCCGGGATGCGGGCAAACGGATCGGCCGCCTCGATCTGCTGACCCAGAAGGCCATGGATCGCACGACGCCGGTCGGCCCATGGGTCGTCACCGTCGATGAAATCGGCGTCGGACAACCGCACCTGGACATCGAATTGTCGGTCAACGATGAACGTCGCCAGTTCGACAACACCCGACAGATGCTTTTCCCAATCGATGAGTTGCTCAACTACGTCGACGCTCGGATAACGCTGCAGCCCGGCGATCTGGTGTTCACGGGTTCAACCCACGGTGTGGGCCTTGAGGATGGCCGTTTTCTCCAGCCGGGCGATCGGGTCGAGGTTCGTATCGAGGGGATTGGCAGCATGAGCAACCGCGTCAGCCAGCCACGGGTTCTCACTACAGCACGTTCGGTGGGCAGGCTTGGCCAGCCTGTCAGCCCATGAGCGATCTTTCGGGGCTAAGCCCGGACGAGCCAGCGGTAACCCGCGCCCAGCCGGCCTCAGCGTGGGCGCCAATACGCAATCGCAGTTTCCGCTGGTTGTGGTGCGGTGGCGCCATGGTCAATCTGGCGATCTGGATGCAGACCGTCGGTGCCGCCTGGATCATGACCTTGCTGTCGACCTCACCGCTGATGGTCTCGCTGGTGCAGACGGCAATCTCCCTGCCAGCATTTCTGTTCGGATTGCCCGGTGGCGTGATCGCCGATCTGGTCGACCGTCGCAAATGGCTGATGATGACCCAGGGCGTCATGCTGATCGCGGCGGCAGCCCTGAGCGTCTTGTCGTCGCTGGACATGCTCAGCGACTGGTCATTGCTGGCGTTCACGTTTTTGCTGGGCACCGGCAGTGCGCTCAGCATGTCAGCCTGGATGGTCACGATCGTCTCGGTGTTGCCGCGGGATCAGGTTCCGGCGGCGATTTCCCTGAACGGTATTTCCACCAATGCCGCCCGCGCGCTGGGCCCGGCGCTGGCTGGCGGGTTGATCGCCTATTGGAATGCCGCCTCGGTGTTCGTGATCATCACGGTGTGCCTGGCGCTGGTCATCGTGCTGGTTGCCGCATTCACCCCTCGTCAGACGCCTCACGGCCTGCCAGCGGAAAATTTTGCCGCAGGCCTGCGCAGTGGCGTGCGTTACATACGGCATTCCGCGGTGCTGGTCAGCGCATTGAAACAGGTCTTCATCTTCACGCTGAGTGCCAGCGCGCTGTGGGCGCTGCTGCCATTGGTCGCCAAGCACGAGTTGGGAATGGACGCCGGAGGCTACGGCCTGTTGATGGGTTTTCTGGGCGCCGGTGCGGTGGTCGGGGCTTTGAATCTCACGGCCATGTACCGCCGCTTTCCCCTGCGTGTTCTGATCATCGCAGGCACTGCGGGATTCGCGCTTGCCACGCTGGTAGCCGCGCTGTCCCACAGCCGGTGGGCGGTGTGTGGAACGTTGATGATCGCCGGGATGTCCTGGATGGCCGTCAACGCGACGATTTCAACAGTGGTACAAACCTGCGCGGCGAACTGGGTACGCGCCCGGGTCGCGTCGGTCTACCTGCTGATGCTGATGGGGGCAATGGCTATCGGCGGCGCTATCTGGGGAACACTCGCCGAGTACCTGGGCTTGCAGAACAGCCTGGTGCTGGCAGCGGTGACACTTGGGGTTGGTCTGATTCTGACTCGCAGCGGTCGCCTGGAACTGGGGCAAGAGGCCGATTACGCCAGCGCGATTCAGCCGACAGACCGATTATTGGTACCCGAGCAGTTGAACCCTGGCCCCGGCCCGGTCTCGATTGAACTGGCGTACCGGGTCGCCCCGGACGACCGTGCCAACTTCATCGCGATTGCTTACGCGGTTGGCCAGTCCAGGCGTCGCAACGGAGCGAAGAATTGGCGGCTTTATCACGACCTCGACGAAGACGGCCATTATGTGGAGCGTTTCATCGTCGAGTCGTGGCTGGACTACCTACGTCAGCAGTCGCGAACCACTCAGGCAGATCAGCTTCTGGAGGCCCGCTTGAGTGGCATGCGCTGTGACGCGCAGATATCGAGGCGCTACATTCATCAGCCGCTCGCCGGTGCCCCGGAAAATAACTGAGTGGTTTCAGTATTAAACTTTTAATACGCTGTCGTTCTCAGGCTAGAATGCCGCATCGCCAGATCACCCGGTATTCAAGATGCCTCGTACCCAGACCGACAGCAGTGCTCCACAACGTCCCGACACGGCTGAAACCACCACCGACGTCCAGAAAGGCGCGGTCAGCGTCAAGCCGGTTTCGAATGCTATCCGCATCCTTCGTCACCTGAGCCAGGCCGGCACTCCGGAGCGCTCGGTGGATCTGGCGAGAATTCTGGGTATCAATCCCAGCACCTGCTTCAACATCTTGCGCACCCTGGTCATGGAAGACGTGGTGGATTTCAATCCACTGTCCAAACGGTATTCCGCAGGGCTGGGCCTTGCGCGATTGGTCGAACAATTGGTGACTCAGGGCCAGCGAGTCGAGTTCGCCAAACCATTGCTGCAGGAACTGGCTGCCCGTTTGCGCGTCACGGTAACCCTGTGGCGCCGCATGGGCCCTGACCGCATTGTCATTGTCAGCTCTGCCGCGAGTCCCACCGACGTACGCATCGACATGGCCGAAGGGCAACGCTTGCCGATTCTGATGGGGGCAAGCGGGCGGCTGTTCGCCACCCGGATGGATCTGGATGAGGAAAAAATCAGGGACGATTTCGAGGCCATTCGGTGGGCGCGTCCTTTGCCGCTCAAGGTCTATCGCCAGGATGTGGCGCTTGCGGCCGAGCGGGGCTGGGCGGTGGATGATGGATACTTTTCCATCGGCATCCTGGCCATTGCGGCGCCAGTGTTTTCCCCGTCTGGCAACATAGACTTCACGGTATCGGCCGTGCTGTTCAGAGGCCAGCGCGATGAAGAAGGAATCGAGGAAATCGGTCGGACCCTCGTGACGTTCTGCGCAGAGCTGAGCAAGGTGCTGTTTTAAGCACTCTGCCCAGCCTGTTGCTCAGTCCCTGGCCAGCAGGAGGCTGCCTCCCAACGGGCCGCCCCCTGCGGCAACGGCGGCGACGGTGTGAGGCCGGGTCTGACGACCCTCGGCGCGCCCCCAAAGCTGCAGACACGCTTCATGCACATAACCCAGCCCGTGGGTCCGGCCGCCGGACAATTGCCCGCCATTGGTGTTGATCGGTAACTGGCCGGTCAATGCAATACGCTCCCCACCTTCGACGAATGCACCACTTTGCCCGGTCGGGCACAGGCCCAAGGCTTCCAGCCAGATCATCGTCAGGATCGAAAACCCATCGTAAAGCTGTGCCGAACCGACATCAGACGGCGCGTAGTCGGTGCGCGCCCACATCATGCGGCCCACGTCGAACGCCGCCATTTGCGTCAACGAGATCTGGTCCCACGACCAAGGCTGATCGAGCGCCGCCCCCATTGCCTCGATACGGATCGGCTGATGCCGCGTATCTCTGGCGACGTCCCGACGAGACAGCACAATGGCGGTAGAAGCATCGCAGTGAACGTCACAGTCGAACATGCGCAGCGGCGAGGAGATCATCCTCGATGCCATGTAGTCGTCCAGGGTCAGGGGCGTGCGATAGATGGCCTTGGGATTACGCTGAGCGTTGGCTCGACAGGTCAACGCGATCTGTGCCAGTTGTTCCGGCCGGGTGCCGTATTCGTGGAAGTGGCGTTGCGCATACAGCGCCATCAGGTTGATGCCCGAATGGACGTTGAACGGGGTAAACCACTGCCAGGCATGACTGCTGTCCCGCCCCTGGGTTTTTGCACTCAAGGCCCCGGCCTGCTTGTTGTGCTGGCGGGCCGAGGCTTCGGTAATGGTGCGGAACACCAGCACATGTCGACACAAGCCTGCGGCGATGGCCATAGCGCCGTTGATGACTCCCGCCAACGGGCCAGGCCCTTCGTAGCCGGCGCCAAACCAGTTGACGTTCAGCCCCAGTGCAGTCTTCAGCGCACTGGGCCCCACCGGGGAAAAGGGATCGCCATTGTTGTTGTCACCGGGCCAGCAGGCGACACCGTCGATGTCCTCACGGGTCAGCCCGGCATCGGCGATGGCTTCAAGACACGCCTCCAGTGTCAGGCGCATGGCCGACTTGCTGGAGGGTCGGCCCACCTCCGACTGACCGATACCGGTGATGGCGACGTCTTTCTCGTAACGATGATCGAACATCATTCATCCTTCATCCTTCTCGAACAGGGGCAGCCAGACATCCTCGACGTTGTCGAATGTGACATGCACGCGCATGCCGATGCTGACCGAAAGCGGGTCACAACCGATGACATTACTCAGGAAGCGCAATCCAGGCTGTTCGATCAGCTCGATGATCGCCACCACAAAGGGGATGTCGAGTTCGGGCGTCCACTGTTGATGATTCACGGTGAAGCTGGCGACCGAGCCCTTGCCGGAAACGGCGCGGGGGTTGACGTCGAAGCTGGCGCAGCGCGGACAGATGGGCGAGGGCGGATGAAAGAACCGCCTGCAGGCATCGCAGTGGTGAATGAGCAGCTGACCGTCTTTGCCACCTTGCCAGAAGGCACGGTTATCGGCGTTCAGTGCAGGAAGTTTTCTGGGCATGGGCGTGGAAGTCCGGATGAGGTTTTATTGATTCCAGTCAACCAATGCACAGTATCATCTGTACATATTTTTAAAAAGTGTCTTATATTGTTGGCGTGCCTCGCTCACCCCCATAGGGTGCGCCCAACAACAATAAGAGGAAATCGTGATGTCCAGTTCTCGCCAGGACCAGGCGCTTGAAGACTCATCCTTGCAAGCCAGAGTGATCGTTGTAACCGGTGGATTCGGGGTTCTCGGGACAGCGCTCGGTCAGTATTTAAGTGGCCGCGGTGCCCGTATCGCGCTGCTGGATCGGGCCGAGACGTCTCAGACCAGGGTCAGCGACGACGCCAACGTGCTTGCGCTGGGAGGTGTCGACCTGACTTCTGTCGAATCGGCCCGCTCGGCGTTTGCGCAAGTGGCCGAACACTTCGGGCGGATCGACGGCCTGGTGAATGTCGCCGGCGGTTTCGCCTGGGAAACGCTGGAGAGCGGAAGCCTGGCGACCTGGGACCACCTTTACCAGATGAACCTGCGTACCGCCGTCATCGCTTCGCAGGCGGTGCTTGAGCATCTGCTGGCCAGTGATGGCGGGCGGATCGTCAATATCGGCGCTCAGGCCAGCCTCAAGGCAGGAATGGGCATGGGCGCTTATGCGGCCTCCAAGGCCGGTGTCTCGCGGCTCACCGAAGCGTTGGCCGAAGAACTCAAGGATCGCGGCATCACGGTTAACGCCGTATTGCCCAGCATCATCGACACCCCGACCAACCGCACCGACATGCCTGATGCCGACTTCAGCCGCTGGGTGAGGCCGACGCAACTGGCGTCTGTCATCGCCTTTCTGCTCTGCGACGACGCAGACGCCGTGACCGGAGCCTGCCTGCCAGTGAGTGGCCGGGTATGAGGCTGGTAACCTTCACTCAGGACGATGGCATCGAACGTGCCGGCGCGCTGATCGACAACGATCAGGTGGTGGTTGACCTGCAGGCCGCCCACCGTCAGGTGCAGGGTGGCGAAAGCGCCGCGCTGAGCAGCGTGCTGAAGCTGGTGGAAGGGGGCGAGCAGGCGCTGGAACTGGCGCGCACGCTGTTGCGTAAATCCCCGACAGCCAGCGTCATTGCGCGCAACGAGGTCCGGCTGCGTGCGCCGATCCAGCCGCCGCCACAGATGCGCGACTGCTCCTGTTTCGAGCTGCATTTGCGTCAGGCTTTTGCCGCGGCCAGACGCGCCCGGGCCCTTCGCACAGAAGACCCGGAGGCCACGCTCAAAGCGATGAACACCCGCGCCGACGAGCGGGTGATCGAGACCTTCAACCGTCAGCCCATCTACTACAAATGCAATCGCTTCGCCGTGATCGGAGCCGATGATGAATTCCTCTGGCCTGCGTTCAGTAAAGCGCTGGACTTCGAGCTGGAATTTGGCTGCTACATCGGCAAGAAAGGCAAGGACATTTCCCGGGACAACGCTCGCGATCACATCGTCGGATTCACCATCTTCAATGACATGAGCGCCCGTGACGCACAGGCCGCCGAGATGCCGGGCATGCTTGGCCCGGCGAAGAGCAAGGATTTCGACACAGCGAATATCATGGGCCCCTGCCTGGTGACCGCCGATGAACTGGATGACCCCTACGACCTTAATATGGTTGCCAGGGTCAACGGTGAGGAGTGGGGCAGGGGCAACACGCGAGACATGCGCTGGCGGTTCGAAGACGTCATCGCCCACATATCACGCTCCGAGACGCTCTATCCGGGCGAGTTCCTGGGCTCGGGAACGGTCGGCAACGGCTGCGGCCTGGAGCAACTGCGCTATCTGAAGCCTGGAGACCGGGTCGAGCTGGAGGTCGACGGGATAGGCGTGCTGCGCACCCAGGTGGGTAGTGCGCAGCAGGTTTGAACGGCTCACTGATTGATTTGTCTGCGAGACAAACGACAGTGCTATACATATTTCATGAATCTGTCTTATATTCAACCGGCTCGGAGTAGCCGTGACACCCTGAACTGGAGGCCAATATGCTAACAAGAACAAGCCCCGTACTGTCCGATGGTACCAAGGTCGCTGACCTTATCTATCCCTCGACTCGCGAAGTGCAGATGCGTGTGCTGTCTGACCGCGAGATCTACGAAATTGAAATGGAGAAGATCTTCGGCAAGATCTGGGTTCTTCTCGGGCACGAATCGGAAATCCCCAACTCCGGAGACTTCATGGTCCGGGACCTGGGTTCGGACTCGGTCATCGTCGCCCGCGACAAGGAAGGCGAAGTCCACGTCACCCTCAACGTCTGCCCGCACCGTGGCATGCGCATCAGCACCGCCGATTGCGGCAACACCCAGATCCATAAATGCATCTACCACGGCTGGGCATTCCGTCCCAACGGTGACTTCATCGGCTCGCCAGTCGATCGCGAGTGCATGCACGGCAAGATGCTGCCCAAAGAACAGCTGGGTCTGAGAAAAGCCAGGGTTACCCTGTACGGCGGCCTGGTATTCGCCACGTGGAACGTTGACGGCCCGACGTTCGACGAGTTTCTGGGCGACGCCAAGTGGTATTACGACATGCTGTTCCTGCGATCGGACAAAGGCATGGAGGTGTTGGGCCCGCCGCAACGCTTCATCGTCAATGCCAACTGGAAGACGGCGGGTGAACAATCTGCCGCCGATGGCTTCCACACGCTGACGCTGCACCGCTGGTTGGGCGAAGTCGGCAACTATGCGAAAAAGGACGAAAACGGACAGAGTGCCGACCTGAGTCCCGAAATGTATGGCGTGGAGATCAGTTCGCCTCACGGCCATGCGCTGCGCTGCATCGACCTGGCGCGCAAGATCAAGCGTCTGACCGGCCTGGACCCCGAATCGCTGACCGTCGAGGAAAAACTTCAGGCCCTGCCACCGGCGGGCATGACCGCTGACATGGTCGAGCAATTGGCGCGCAACCTCAGCGAAGATCAGCTCAAAGTGCTGACCAGCATGCCGCCTCAAGTGGGCGGGATGTTCCCCAACATTCTCTTTGGCTTCGTCTACATTCCCCAGCCAGACGGCACGGTGGTCGGTTCCATGACCTTACATGCCTATGTGCCACAAGGACCGGACAAGCTGGAGTTCGTGAACTGGATCTTCGCCGAGAAGGACGCCTCTCCCGAGCTGCGCGAGAAGATGCTCAAGCAGACCATTCAGCTGTTCGGCACCTCCGGGATGGTCGAGCAGGATGACTCTGACACCTGGCCGCACATGACGCTGGCTGCCAAGGGCGCGATGGGCCGCAAGAGCACGCTCAAGTATCAGGCGGTGTTCGAAACCGGCGCCCCGGAAGGTTGGCCCGGCCCCGGAATTGTCAATGAAGGTTTTACCAAGGACGACACCCAGTGGCACTGGTGGCTGTACTGGCATGAGTTGATGACCGCGCCTGTCGGTGAAGATCAGTAACGGCGTTCGCGTTCCGTGATTCAACAACAATAAGATTCGGGGATACATTCATGTCTGACACTCAATTGGCGGAAAAACCGCGGGTCGACGTCCAGCAGCGCGGCGCCGACCATGTGCAACCCGGCTCGCCGCTGGGTATCAAGCGAGTGCCTGTCGGCTCGCCTGTTTACAACGAAGTGGTCACGTTTCTGTATGAAGAAGCGACGCTGCTGGACCAGATCCGCCTGCAGGAATGGGCCGCGCGCCTGGCGACGGACCTCATCTACACCGTACCGCTGCGCCATACCCGTACGGCCGCTGAACTCTCCGCCACCATCGTTCGCAGCGTGCAGCACTACCACGATGACTATCGATCCATCATGGGTCGCATACTGCGTCTGTCCGGTAAAAGCGCCTGGGCCGAAGATCCGCCGTCGCGCACGCGGCGGCTGGTCACCAACGTGTTCGTCGAAGAAACCGAGAAGCCGGACGAGTTCATCGTGACGAGCTATCTGCTCCTGACCCGCAGCCGCTTCAAGGATCACCACGTCGACATCATCAGCGGGGAGCGGCGCGATCTGCTGCGTGTGGATGGCGACAGTTTCAAGCTCGCCCGACGTGAAGTCATTCTCGATCAGGCCGTATTGGGGACCCCGAACCTGGCGGTATTCCTCTAAACGTCCACATCATTGAAAGCGTTCATCGTGTCGCACCTTTAGCCTGCTGATCGGTTCAGCAGGCTTTTTTGTGGCTGGCTCTGGCACCGATCAGCGAGTCGTCTACGTGCATTCCTTCAGCCAGTCCGCGTCAGCTGCGCAGAGGGTCTCGTTGCTCGCGATATCCCACGTCGAGCCCTTAATACGCAATGCGTACGGCGCTCTGATCGTCTGCTGGCTGAAGCAGCGATCGGTGCTGGAGGCGTGAATCTGGCTATCCAGATCATGAGTCTTGCCGATGGAGATCATGGTGCAGCGCCGCAGCAACAAAGCCGCCTCGGCAAGGTCCGGGGTCAGTGTATTCAGTGCCCAGCGGGCCATGCCCTCGCGGATGTTCACACCCGAGAACGGTTGTGGATCTTCGATGATCGCGCCTTTGACCTGCCACTCCAGCAACGGTTGGCCATTGAGCTGCAGCATGGCCTGCGTTCGTCCCTCCAGGCGCATGGGCACCTGAATGTCGTAACGGCGGACCTGTGCCGGCCGTAGCGCCGCTGCGACAGCCAGCCCCGCGAGATCCAGCAGGTGCGTGCATTGATGCCGGGCATCCGTTTCTCGGGTGACTGAATGGGCAATGGGTGACAACACCATGCCTGACAGTGCGTGCAACGGCTCGATTGCCTCGGGGCAGGCAGAGTATGGAAACCTCAGGGCCTGGCCGGTGACCTGGCTCAGTACGCCGTGTTCATGGCGCAGGGATACGCGAAAGTGGTGAAAATCGTCCTCCAGAGCGGCACGCACTTCGCCGCCCTCTATCTGGCCACTGGAAACGATCACGACACGGCGGCGAAACATACTCATCCGGCTTATCCTTTTTGTCTGGCTGAGCGAGTGTTTTTTATCGGTTTTATTTAGACACTATATCGGATAATGTTCACATATGTGGCATGGGAAATTCACTCGAACAACAACAAAAAAGGAGCGGCTATGAGCCTGCTGCGAGGACAAGTGGCGCTGATCACCGGCGCTGGCGGTGGTATCGGACGAGGTGTGGCGTTGAGTTTCGCCAAACAGGGTGCATCGGTGGTGGTCGCGGAGCTCGACGAAGCCAGCGGTGCAGCGGTTGCCGAGGAGCTTAAGGCGCTTGGTGCGCAGGCCCTGTTCATCAGGACCGATGTCAGTAGCAAAGCGGATATCCAGGCGGCCATCGATGCAGCCGTCACGCATTTCGGAGGGCTGGATATCCTGGTGAACAATGCATTTGCGCCCACGCCTAACGTGCTGCTGGAGGAAAAAACCGACGACATGCTCGAGCGCACACTGAACTCGACCGTCTGGGCCGCCTGGTGGTCGATGAAAGCAGCGTTCCCGCACATGCAGGCACGAGGCGGCGGCAAGATCATCAACTTCTACTCCATCGACACCGAGATCGGCGCGTGGCTGCACGGGGACTACAACACGGCGAAATCCGCCGTGGTCGGCCTGACCCGCAGCGCCGCTTCCGAGTGGGGACGTTTCAACATCCGCGTCAACGCGATTGCCCCCACCGCCATGGGCGCGACCTTTCACAAGCTGGCGGAAGAAAACCCGGGATTCGCCGAGATGTCGGCTGGGTTGCGGCCACTGGGACGGTGCGGGGAACCGGAAGAAGATATCGGCCCGGTGGTGGTGTTCCTGGCATCCGAGATGTCGCGCTTCGTGACGGGTGAGACCTTGCACGTCGATGGCGGCCTGCATTTGCCTGGCTACAACTCCAGACCCAAGGATATTCCCGCTCGGGAGTATTGATTCATAAGGGGACGCGGCGTGTCAGACACGCCGCTTCGCCGTTCAGCGTTTCGCGACCTTGATATCGGTGTCGTCCAGATCCCAGGTAGTCGCCGTTTTCCCTTCATCGCGCAACAGGTACTTGAGCACCCGACCCTGAGGGTTTTTCGGCAGGCTGGTGCGGAACTCGATGTAGCGGGGAAGCGCGTAGTAAGGGACCGTGTCCGCCGCCCAGTGGAACAACGCTTCTGGCGCGAGTTCGGTGTTCTCGTGCAACACCGCAGTGACTTTTACGTCATCCTCGCCCTTGTCCGACGGCACCGCATGTACCGCCACTTCCGACAATGCGGGGTGTGTGGCAAACGCGGCCTCCATCTCGAAACTGGAGATGTTCTCGCCTCGGCGGCGCAGGTAATCCTTCTTGCGGTCGACGAAGTAGAAAAAGCCTTCGTCATCGAACTTGCCGACGTCTCCTGTGTGGAACCACATGTTGCGCATCAGTTTCTGGGTGTCCTCGGGACGGCGCCAGTAACCCTGGAACATGATGTCAGGGCGTTGCGGTCTGACCACGATTTCGCCCGGCGTCCCACCCGGAACTTCATTGTCCTGTTCATCGACGATGCGCACATCGAAATCCGCGATGCGTTTGCCTGATGACCCCGGCGCTGCGTATTCGCCGGCCGCCAGTGAGGTGACCACGCATGCCTCGGTCAAGCCGTAGCCATTTCCTCCCACCAGCCGGGTGCCAAAGCGTTCACGCCATATCTGTTTGGTTTCTTCGGTGTAGGGGTTGCCTCTGGCGGTGTGAATCTGTCCTCGGCAACGCAACATCGCTTCGTTATCCGGGGCCTGAGCGAGCAGGCCACCCATGCCGCCGAGGATCGAGGCGATGGTCGCGCCCGAACGTTCGACTTCCGGCCAGAAGTTGGACACCGAAAAACGCGGCAGGATGGCGGCGCGGGCGCCTACCAGAATGCTGGCGATGATGCTGACGCACAGCGCATTCATGTGGAACAGCGGCAGGGGAGTGATCGTCACATCATCCTCGCTCGCCGGGCCTGCTCGCAGTTGCAGCCGGGCGAGGTTGCACATGAAGTTGTAACTGATCATGCAGCCTTTCGAAGGTCCGGTGGTGCCGGAGGTGTAGATCAGGCAGGCAAGGTCGGATGGCTGCGGCTTGCGCTCGAAGGCCGAATCATCGGAGCCGCGATGGGCATCCAGTGATTCGATAGGGAAAGGAGCTGAAGGTGAAGTGACCTGCTGGCCGCTGGCATTGCGATAGAGAACGCGGTGGACATCCGTGAGCTGGTCAGCGATTGCGCTGATGCGTGAAAGATAATCCGCTTCGCAGATCACCAGATGTGTGCCGGTGTCCGCGATCTGATGGCGCAGGAATTCCCCTTTGAGGGCCGTATTGATCGGTACGCTGACCGCGCAGAGCTTGTTGATGGCCAGCCAGGTCACGACAGCATCGATGTTGTTGTCGAGCATCGTAAGTACAGTGGCGCCCGCAACGACGCCAAGGTCGGCGAGGGCATGGGCCATCCTGTTGGAAAGCTGATCAACTTCTCGGTATGTGTACAATGTTCCGCTGAAATCCAGCAAAACCTTGTCTGGAGCCCTTGCTACTGCTCGCTCCAGTGCGCAGATTACCGTGTCTCTTTCACCCAGTGCCCAGGCTTCGGGATTCCCAGTGCCGCTCATGAATGTTCTCCTCTTTGTGGGCGCTCCAGCGAAGGCGTACCCAAATCTTATTTTGGTGAGAGAATCCGATTCTATGGAAAGATTTATGTCTTGTCTCTAGGCAGAAGTTGAACAAATTCTAGGCTATATGCTTAATTCCTATGCTACCGTGACACATCGAAATGTCTATGGGTCTTTCCATTCATGCCAAAACCTCAAAAACAACAGGCCGAAGCCGCTGCGCCAAAGGCCGGATCCTCTGCAAAAAAGAAATCGGCAGCGCCTGCCAAACCTGCCCGCGCCAACGCCAAGACAGCCGCGCCTGCAGGCGCTGGCAGCAACGGTGCGACGGCGCCAGCCAAGGTCAAACCCAATCGCCGCTCCGAAGAAACCATCTCCAATATTCTTGCTGCCACCGAAGAGGTCGTGCTGCAGTCCGGTGCCGACCGCATTTCCATTCTGGACGTGTGCAAGGTCGCTGGAATTTCCCGGGGCACGTTCTACCGCTATTTCTCTTCCCAGGAGGATCTTCTCGACACGTTCTCCCGCCACAAGCGCGACAGCTTCCACGTCTCGCTGACCGCGGCGCTCGGCCAGATCGAAGATCCCGAAGCGCGGCTCAATGCCTTGTTCGTCTATCTGGACAATTATCTCGAGCAGAGCCGTGCGCGCCGCTTGCTGGTGGTCGCACCTGATTACGCCCTTGGCTTCTTCAGGCGTATTTTTCATGATTCGATCGTGCGTTTTCAGGACGTGCTCAACATCGTTTTCGACGACTGGGACGAGAAGCTCGGCGTGCGTCTGGACCGCGAGTTGCTGTGCGAGATGATCATTCGCTACGTGCTCAGCGAAATACTGGTACCGGAAAGTGCCAGCCGGCGCTTGTTGCCGGTGCGAGTGAAGAAGCTGGCCGCTGCCTTGACCATGGGCTCGACTTCTCGCACCCGTCGCTGACTCGCCTTAGTTAGACACTTTTCGAAAATACAACACCGGCCGCTGCCATTGCAGCGGCCGGTTTTTTTTCGCCTGAAAACAGGTTATGGCGCCTATTTTCGTCGGATTGGGCGGATTTCGGTCAGTGGGGCGCCGTGTCGGACGGCTCTGGCTCGGCCTTCTTGTACGGTTCATGAAAATAAACTGAACACTATTTTGATTTATGCCCAATTTAATTTTATGCTTCGATCAGACCGAAGCGGGGTGAGCCGATTCGCCGGGCAGCCTGATGGGCGCTCCAGGTGCCGTGCTTCGGGACTCGCAACACCCAGAACAATCACAAGAACCATAAAGTTTCTACGTAGAGGTCCCGGATTATGCTTATCGATCTTCACGCTCACGCTCCGCTCCCTGGCTATTACAATCAGCACCCGCATTGGGGTCCGTTTTTTGAACAGTGCGATGACGGCGATATCCGCTTGCGTGTGGGCAAATGGCAGCTCACGCTAGGCTCGCCGGAGCGCAAGGCGGCAGTGCGTGCCGGCAAAGGCCTGAGGCTTGAGGAATACATGGCCAAGTGGGCCGATCCGAAAGTCCGACTGGCGGGTATGGACGCAGCAGGGCAGAACCTGCAGGTCGTGTCGGTCCCTTCCCACTGCTACATGTACTGGACCGAGGCCGAGTACGCGGTGCCTTATGCGCGCACCGTCAATGACACCTTTGCCGAATACTGCTCCGCCGCACCCGATCGTTTGATGTTCTGGGCACATGCACCACTGAACGCGCCCGAAGCGGCGGCCATCGAGTTGCGCCGTGCGTGTACCGAGCTGGGCGCCAAGGGGCTTTCTGCGGGCGGCGCCAATTTCGGCGGGCTGGAGTTCGATTCTCCGGAACTGGATGTGGTCTGGAAAACCCTCTGCGACCTCGATCTGCCTATGTTCATTCATGGCTATAACCAGTCGGTCACCTGGGGTGATCGCGCCAATGAAGACCGCTACGAAACCACTGCGATTGTCGGGATGCAGTACGACGAAACCCGTTGCTTCTGGAACCTGATATGCGGTGGCGTGCTGGACCGCTTCCCGGATCTGAAGGTCTACATCACCCATGGCGGCGGTTATGTGCCTTATCAGCTGGGTCGTCTGGCCCAGACCAACAAGAACCTCGACGTGGTGCATAACAAGCGTCCGGTTCTCGACTACATGAAAAACTTCTATTTCGATGTCGAGCTGCACGAGCTGCCGATGCGTCAGGCTCTGATTGAGGTCATCGGCGCTGATCAGATGGTCTATGGCAGCAACTTCGGTGGCAGCGATGCCGTCCGTCACGACCTGACCCATGGCCTGAAGCTCAGCGACGCGGATCTGCAGAAAATTCGCTGGCAGAACGCGTGCAAGTTGCTTCATCTGGACCCTGCGAAAATCGGTCAGGTCACACCTGCCAAGGAAGCGGTCTGATGAAACTGGCTCGCTGTTCCTATTTCGAGAGCGGCGTGTTCTGGGCGGTGGTCGATGTTCAGCAGGACATGGTCACCCCCATCGCCGGCGAATTCCGTACCTGGGCACCGAAGGTCGCGCAGGGGGCTGGAATCAGCGCCCTGCGCTTTTCGGGACCGCCGCTGGCCTTGTCCCAGGTCACGTTGCTGCCGCCGATCGAGCCGGTGAATCGGGTGGTGGTGGCAGGGGCGAACTACGCCAAGCACCTGGTGGAGTTTGGCTTGTCGGCACCGTCCCAGCCGGTCGCATTTCTCAAGGCTTACGGCGCGCTGATCGGCGCCCATGATCCGATTCGCTTTCCTCCGCTCACCACAGAGCTGGATCACGAAGTGGAGCTGGTGGCAGTGATCGGCAGCGACGACGTGGATCTCGACGACCCGCTGGCGTGTGTCCTGGGCTACACCGTCGGCAACGATGTTAGCGCCCGGGATCTGCAACGCAGTGGGCCGAAAGGCATCGGCATGGACCTCTTCGCCGCCAAGAGCCAGGACAAAACCACCGGTCTTGGGCCCTGGGTTGTCACCAAGGACGAACTTCCCGAAGGCTCGCCCAAGCTTCGCCTGACGCTCAAGGTCAATGGCCAGATGCGTCAGGACGGCAACACCGCCGACATGACCTGGGATGTCGGCGAGCTGATCGCTTTCGTGCAGCAGCGTTCCAGCTTCGCCTGTGGCGATGTGTTGTTCACAGGATCCCCGGCAGGGGTTGGCATGGGTACCGGCATATTTCTGGATCCCGGCGATGTGGTCGAAGCGAGCATCGAAGGCATCGGCACCTTGCGTAACGTCGTGGGGGAAAAAACACCCGTCAAATCGAAGGTCTCGGCATGAGTACTGATAAAAACAACAAAGTGGTGGTTGTCGGAGCCGGGCTGATGGGCACGGGTATTGCCCATGGTTTTGTCAGCGCAGGCTTTCATACGGTGCTGGTCGATACCAGTGCGCAATCACTGAGCAACGCCAGAACGGCCATTGAAAACATACTCAAGGCCGGGGTCAGCCTGGGCAAGGTCTCGGCGCAACAGGCCGACGCATCCATGGCGCGGCTCAGTACGGCAGGTGATCTGGGTGAGGCCGCCATCGGCGCGAACTGGCTGGTGGAGACCGTTTCCGAGCAACTGGCGATCAAGAAATCCATTGTGGCCCAGGCCGCGCCACTGATGGCGCCGGATGCAATCATTGCAACCAACACGTCGGCACTGAGCGTCACCGAGATTGCGGCGACGATCGACAGTGCCGACCGAGTCATCGGCATGCACTTCTTCAATCCGGTGCACAAGATGAAGCTGGTCGAGCTCGTGCGCGGGCTGGCCACCAGTGACGAGACCGTCGCCCGTACCCGCGATCTGTGCGATGCATTGGGCAAGACATCGATCATCGTCAACGAGTCGCCGGGCCTGACCACCAGCCGCATGTCGGCAATGCTTGGCAACGAAGCCATGTACATGTTGCAGGAGGGCATCGCCAGCGCCGAGGACATTGACACTGCATTGCGCATGGGCTTCAACCACCCGATGGGGCCGCTGGAACTGGGAGATTTGACCGGCTGGGATACAAGGCTTTCTGTCCTGCGCTATTTGCATCAGACGCTGGGGGAGAAATTCTGCCCATGCCCATTGATCATCAAGATGGTGGCAGCTGGGCGCCTGGGCCGAAAAACCGGGCATGGCGTCTATCGCTATGAAGACAACAAGGCGGTGCCTGGCAGTGGTCTGCGAGCGAGCGTGCTATGAAAGAGATCGTGATTGTCGATGCCGTGCGCACGCCTGTCGGTCGATTTCGCGGCAGCCTGGCCGGCGTGCGGGCCGATCATCTGGGCGCACTGGTGCTCAACGCATTGGTCGAACGCAACGATCTGTCCCCCACCGTGATCGACGATGTCGTTTTTGGTTGTGTGACCCAGATCGGTGAGCAATCGGCCAACATCGCGCGGACTGCGCTGCTGGGGGCTGGCTGGCCGGTCAGCATTCCCGGGCTGACGCTGGACCGCAAATGCGGCTCGGGGGAAGCGGCGGTGCACGTCGCGGCCGGTGCCATTGCTTCGGGAATGGCACAAGCTGTGGTGGCCGGTGGCGCGGAAAACATGAGTCGAGTGCCCATGGGCAGCAACCGCGATCTGCACGGCGAGGCATTTGGCTGGATGGCCAGCGAACGCTACGAGCTTACGAGCCAGGGCGAAGCGGCCGAGCGCATTGTCGATAAATGGAAACTGAGCCGCGATGCGTTGGACGACTACGCCTTCGCCAGCCACGAGCGGGCGGCGAAGGCCAGTGATGCGGGGTGTTTTGACAGCCAACTGGTACCGGTGCCGGTCGAATCGCTTCACGAGAAGACCCTGACGGAACCCGCGGTAACGCTGGTTGCCGACGAAACCATCCGACGCGACACCTCACGGGAGAAGCTTTCCACACTCAAAACCAGCTTCCGCCCGGAGAACGGGCGAATCACGGCAGGCAACTCTTCGCAGATTTCCGATGGTGCTGCCGCGTTATTGATCATGGATGCCGAGGCCGCACGCCGACACGGGCTAAGACCCCGCGCACGAATTGTCGCCTTTGCCACCGTCGGCACCGATCCAACGCTCATGTTGACAGGTCCCATCGAGGCGACGGCCAAGGTACTCCGCAAGGCCGGTTTGCAGCTCAAGGACATCGACCTGTTCGAAGTCAACGAAGCGTTTGCCTCGGTTCCGCTGGCCTGGATGCATGAGACCGGCGTCAGTCATGAACGCCTGAATGTGAATGGAGGCGCCATCGCCCTTGGGCATCCGTTGGGCGCCAGTGGCGCTCGCCTGATGACCACGCTGCTGAACGAACTGGAGCGACGGGGCGCCCGGTATGGCCTGCAGGCCATCTGCTGCGCAGGGGGCCTGGGAACAGCGACCATTATCGAGCGGCTGGAGTGAGCGGGCAGCGGGTTGTGGATCAGAGCGATGGCTCGGCGCGTTTGCCACTGGTTGCTCTGGACCTGCTGCCTGATGAGTTGTGCGCGGCAATCGAGCGTGGCCTGGCCTCTCGGATGCTCAGTACCAGCCGACCGGTTCAGGTTTGGGCCCATCGGCCCAAGGTCGCGTTGGCCTGGCTGGCACTGATGGAAAGCCTGCATGAGGACAGTCTGCTCGATGAGCGCCTGCGTGAACTTGTGCGCTTGAAGATCGCAAGCCTGACGCAGTGCCAGGCCTGCCAGCTTGCGCGCAAGTCTGAGCAGGTCGATGAGCGCGATATCGCTTGTATTGCCACCGACAGCGAGCACTTCACGCCCGCCGAACGTGCGGCGCTGAACTTTGCCGATCTGTTCGCCAGTGACTATCAGTCCGTTACAGATCTGCACTTCCAACGCCTGGGCTGTTATTTCGATACTGCACAGATTGTCGAGTTGAACCTCTACTGCGCCCTGATGCTGGCCGGCGGTCGTATGACCTATGTACAGCAGGCCTACTGATATCGAAATGCAAAGTAACGAGTCAGATACGCAAATTATGTTCAGATAATATTTTGTAACCTAGACTCAGTCCGTTACGGCGCCGGTTAGCCAGGTGCATCAGCCAACAATGAACAATAAGAAAGGAGATGATCATGTCCGTTCAGGCGCAAAGCAATCTGAACAAGGAATTTGCCAACGTCGCCAGCAATTACCGTGGCAGCGATGTTGATTTGCAGGCTGTTTATGCCGAGGCGCGCAAAAACACGCCGATTCTTGAAGGCAACTTCATGGCAGGCCTTGGCGTGCCGTCGATTGCGGGTCTGGATCCCAACCGCCCAACCTTCACCTTATTCAAATACGACGACGTCATGGCGGTCATGCGTGATGGGAAGAACTTCACCAGCGGGTTCATCGCCGAGGGGCTGGGAGCATTTTTCGACGGACTGATCCTCACTGCGATGGACGGCGACGCTCACAAGAACATCCGTAATCTGTTGCAGCCGGTGTTCATGCCCGAGACCGTCAATCGCTGGAAGGAGACCAAGATCGACCGTGTGATCCGGGAGGAATACATCAAACCCCTGGTGGCAGCCAAATCGGCGGATCTAATGGATTTCGGCCTGTATTTCCCCATTCGGGTGATTTACGCGCTGATTGGTTTTCCCGAAGACAAGCCCGAGGAAATCGAGCAGTACGCGGCTTGGGCGTTGGCCATTCTCGCAGGCCCACAGGTGGACCCGGAGAAGGCCGCAGCAGCCCGCGGCGCTGCCATGCATGCAGCACAGGCCCTTTACGACGTGGTCAAGGTGGTGGTTGCCGAGCGCCGCGAGGCGGGCGCGGAGGGCGATGACCTGATCAGCCGCCTGATCCGGGCGCAGTACGAAGGACGCTCCCTCGACGATCATGAAATCGCCACCTTCGTTCGGTCCCTGCTGCCGGCGGCCAGCGAAACCACGACGCGCACATTCGGTACGCTGTTGACGCTCCTGCTGGAGAATCCGGAAACGCTGGAGCGGGTACGCAACGACCGGAGCCTGGTCAACAAGGCCATCGACGAAGCGGTGCGTTTCGAGCCAGTCGCTACGTTCAAGGTCCGCCAGACAGCTCAGGAAACGGTGATTCGAGGCGTACAGATTCCCAAGGGCGCAATGGTCCAGTGCATCGTCTCGTCGGCCAATCGTGACGAAGACGCCTTCGAGAACGCTCACAGGTTCGACATCGACCGTAAGCCGCGACCTTCCTTTGGTTTCGGCTTCGGGCCGCACATGTGCATCGGTCAGTTCGTCGCCAAGACTGAAATAAATTGCGCCATCAACGCGATTCTCGACCTGTTGCCGAACATCCGCCTCGACCCGTCCAAGCCTGCGCCCCAGATCGTGGGCGCCCAGCTGCGCGGCCCCCATGAGGTCCACGTGATCTGGGACTGAAAACCCTGCGCAACCGTCTCGCAACCCCGGACCCGTGCCTGAGAAGGCGCGGGTTTTTTCTTTTCGCGCTTACCTGGGGGCAACGTTTCATCTGAATTTATATGAACACAATCAAATAAAGTGTTTAATTCTTATTGAGTGTGATCTATGATTCAGGCACAACAACAAACAACCCGTTGCGAAGGGAAGAACAATGAAAATTGATGATCTGATTCTCGTCAGCGTCGACGACCACGCCATCGAGCCGCCGAACGCATTCGCCCGTCACATGCCTCTACGCTTCAAGGGGCGCGAGCCTCACGTGGTGAAGACCGGTGATCGCGATGTCTGGGTATTCGAAGAGCAGGCTACCGGGTACATGGGCCTGAACTCCGTGGTGGGACGTCCGAAAGAAGAATATGGCATGGAGCCATTGGGATACGACCAGATGCGCCGTGGTACCTGGAATATCAAGGACCGCGTCGATGACATGAGCGCCAACGGTGTGCTGGGCTCATTGTGCTTCCCGACGTTCCCTGGCTTCGCCGGGCAACGCTTTCAGGTTCATGCCGATCGCGATGTATCGCTGGCAGCGATTCAGGCCTACAACGACTGGCACCTGCATGACTGGTGCAATGCTGCCCCAGGTCGCTTTATCCCATTGATGCTGGTGCCGTGGTGGGACATGCAGGCCGCCGCCGCAGAGGTCAATCGTATGGCGAAACAGGGCGTTCATGCTCTGTCCCTGTCCGATAACCCGGCCATCCACGGTTATCCGTCGATTCACAGTGATTACTGGGATCCGCTGTGGAAAGCCTGTTCCGACAATAAGGTGGTGATCTGCTGCCACATCGGGACAGGGGTCAAGGCCAACCATGCCTCGGACCTTTCGCCGATCGACGCGTGGATTACCTCCATGCCGATCTCCATTGCCAACTCTGCCGCAGACTGGATCTGGGCGCCGATGTGGAAGAAATTCCCCGACCTGCGCATGGCGCTGTCCGAAGGCAGCATCGGCTGGGTTCCGTACCTGCTCGAGCGTGCCGACTTCACTCATCGTCACCACAACGCTTGGACCAACTCCAACTTCGGCGGGAAGATGCCCAGCGACATCTTTCACAAGCACATCATCACCTGCTTCATCGAAGACAAGTTCGGTCTGCAGAACCTGAGCTTCATGAACGAAGACATGGTGACGTGGGAAAGCGACTATCCACATTCCGACTGCACCTGGCCGGAGTCGCCGGAGACTGCGTGGGATGGCCTCAAGCATCTGCCTGAACACACGATCAACAAGCTCACTCACCTCAATGCCATGCGCGAGTTCTCCTACGATCCATTCGCCATCCTTGGGCGTGAGAACTGCACCGTCGGCGCGCTGCGCGCCCAGGCCACCCACGTCAAGATCGAGCCGGCGCTGGGTCTGGGCGGTGCCGATCACGGACGTGAAGACGGCAAGCCGGTGACCTCCGGCGACATCAACGCGATGTTCGAAAAAGCGGACGCGCAAACCGCGCTGTAAAAGCCGTCGCGCTGTTTCCCCGGCAAGCCACGCACTTGTCGGGGAGCAGCAAAGCGGTTGTGCTCGTCATGCGGATGATTCTTCCGCTTTTGCATGTCCAGTCTTCGAGAGCATTCATGGCCATCAATGAATTTACCTACAGCGCAATTCCAGCTGAGGCTGAAGCGTTGCGCGCCGAGGTGCGCGAGTTTCTCGCTCATACGCTGGCCGACTATCCTCCTGCGCTGCGCGCGCAATCGTGGATGGGCTTCGATGCGAGTTTCAGCAAGGCGCTTGGCGCCAAAGGCTGGCTCGGCATGGCGCTCCCCAGGGAATACGGCGGAACGCAGGCCGGCTTTTTTGCCCGTTACGTCGTCAGTGAAGAATTGCTCGCCACGGGTGCGCCGGTGTCGGCGCACTGGATCGCCGACCGGCAGAGCGGGCCGCTGATCAACAAGTTCGGCACGCACGCGCAGCGTGACCGCTATTTGCCCGCCATTTGCCGTGGCGAAAGTTATTTCTGTATTGGCATGAGCGAACCGGGTTCCGGCTCGGACCTGGCGTCGATTCGTTCCACTGCGGTGCGCGACGGTGAAGGCTGGCGAGTCAACGGACAGAAAGTCTGGACCACCAATGCCCATCACTCGCATTACATGATTGCCTTGCTGCGTACGGGTGATAAACAGACCGCACGGCATGAAGGCATGTCGCAGTTCATCGTCGACCTTCGGTTGCCCGGCATTACCGTGAGACCAATACGTGATCTTGCGGGCGGTGAGCACTTCAACGAAGTGTTTTTCGACGACGTTTATCTTGCCGATGACGCGCTGATTGGCAGTGAAGGCAAGGGCTGGGAGCAGGTTACCGCCGAGCTTGCGTTCGAGCGCAGCGGTCCTGAGCGTTTCTTGAGTTCCATGGCCTTGATCAAGACGATGATCGACGCTATCGGGACCCAGCCGGATGCACTGCAAGCAGCCGAAGTCGGTCGCTTGGCTGCAAGGCTTGCGACGTTGCGCAACATGTCGCTGGCGGTCACTGCGCAACTGGCTTCGGGTGGTCACCCGGCCTGGGCAGCGTCGTGTGTGAAAGATCTGGGCAACGCGTTCGAGCAGGACATTCCCGAACTCGCCCAACGTTTGCTGGACATCGAGCCGAGGCAACACGGCGGCAGCGATCACGCACAGGTTCTGGCCTATCTGACGCAGATGGCGCCTTCTTTCTCATTGCGTGGCGGCACCCGCGAGATTCTTCGCGGGATCATCGCCCGTGGCCTGGGGTTGCGATAATCATGCGCGAACTATTTGAGTCGACCATCGAACGCCTGCTGGCCGATGGCTCGGGCAGCGAAACCGTACTCGCGAGCGAGGGCGGGGTATGGTCCGCCACATTGTGGGACGCCATTGAAGATTCAGGTTTTACCCTGGCTGCTGCCCCCGAATCTTTGGGCGGCGCCGATGCCGGTTGGGCTGACTTGTACGTGATCGCTCGGGCTGCCGGGCGCTACGCGGTGCCGCTGCCGCTGAGCGAAGCGCTGCTGGGCAACTGGCTGTTGGGTGGCTGCGGTCTGGAACCACAGAGCGGCAGCCTGAGCTTTGCCGCCAATGCGCAACTGACGTTGAGCGCGGGACGGGTCAGCGGTGTATTGCGCGACGTTCCATGGGGGCATCATGTGCAGACGGTCATTGCCATCGCCGACAACGATGGCGTCGGACCAAGCCTGGTGGTTCTCGCCCGTTCACAGGCTCAAGGCATCGAGCAGAGCCTGAACGTTGCCGGCGAACCCAGGGACACGTTGTTCTTCAACGATGCCGTAGTGGTGGACAGCGCACCTTTGCCCAACGGGCTCAGCAGCGAGGTGCTCCATCTTGGCGGCGCGTTGATCCGCAGCGCGCAGATCGCAGGTGCGCTGACTCGACTGCTCGAGATAACCAGCGAATACGCCGGGCAGCGCAATCAGTTCGGCAAGCCGATCGGGGCGTTTCAAGCGATTCAGCAACAGCTTGCCGTGTTTGCCGAACAGACCGCCGCCGCCAACATCGCGGCAGAAGCGGCATTCGTACAGTCGGACCGCGCGTTGAACTGGTTTGCCATCGCCGTTGCCAAGGTGTCCGCCGCCGAAGCGGCCACCCAGTGCGCAAACATTGCTCACGCCGTCCATGGCGCCATCGGTTTCACTCAGGAATACGCCCTGCAACTCTACACCCGCAGGTTGTGGGCCTGGCGCGGCGAGTTCGGCACGGCGACTCGCTGGAGCCAGCAGATCGGCGCCCAGGTCTGTGCGGTCGGAGGCGACGGGTTCTGGCCGTTGCTGACCCAGGATTCCGTCAGTGGAGCATCAGCATGAGCCCGTTCCTGCAAATCGAGCGCGACGGTCCAATCGTGACTGTGCGCATGAACCATCCCGACACGCGAAATGCGCTGACCACCCCCGAGCAAATAGAGGAATTCGTGCAGCTGTGCGCCCAACTGCGCCGCGACCGTTCTGCAAGGGTAATGGTGCTGACCGGCAACGGCAGTGCGTTTTGCGCAGGGGGTAACGTCAAGGACATGCGGGATCGCAGCGGCATCTTCGCGGGCTCTCCCTACGAGCTGCGCGACACCTATCGAGACGGGATTCAGCGCATCCCGCTGGCGCTCTACGAGCTGGACATTCCGGTGATCGCCGCAGTGAACGGCCCGGCCATTGGTGCCGGGCTGGACCTTGCCTGCATGTGCGACATCCGCCTTGCGTCGCCGACCGCCATCTTCGCCGAGAGCTTCGTACGCCTGGGCATCGTGCCCGGTGATGGAGGCGCCTGGCTGTTGCCGCGAATCATCGGCATTCCTAAAGCCAGCCTGATGGCCTTCACCGGCGACACCATCGACGCGGCTAAAGCGCTGGATTGGGGGTTGGTTGAGCAGGTCTGCACCCATGAAACATTGCAGTCCGAAGCGCAGGCGTTAGCAAAACGAATCGCCAGCAACCCCGGGCACGCCTTGCGCTTGTGCAAACGGCTGCTGCGTGAAGGTCAGCATATGCGTCTGGACTCGCTTTTGGAACTGTCGGCGGCGTACCAGTCCATCGCTCATCACACGGCCGATCATGAAGAGGCGGTCGCCGCGTTCGTTGAAAAGCGCCCGGCCTCCTATCGGGACAAGTAATCAGACAACAATAAGAGTGGATGGGGAGAACAGTCATGCGCCGTGTCTTTCGTGAAGATCACAACATGTTCAGGGACCAGGCCCGACGCTTCGTCGAGCGGGAGATCGTGCCTCACCTGCACGAGTGGGAAAAAAATGGCATCGTCCCCAAGGAGCTTTGGCTCAAGGCTGGGGAAACCGGCCTGCTGTGTTCGACCGTGCCAGAAGAATATGGTGGCTCGGGCGGCGACTTTGGTCATTCGGCGGTCATGATTGAGGAACTGGCACGAGCGAACGCGACTGCGGTGGGCTTCACCACGCATTCGGAAATCGTTACGCCTTACATCGTCGCCTACGGCAGCGAAGAGCAGAAGCGCAAATGGCTGCCGCGCATGGTGAGCGGCGAGCTGATCGGTGTGATTGCCATGAGCGAGCCAGGTATCGGCAGCGATCTGCGCTCGATGCGAACGTCCCTGCGCCAGGAAGGCGACGAGTACATCGTCAACGGCCAGAAAACCTTCATTACAAACGGTGGTAACGCGGGGCTGATGGTCACGGCGACCAAGCTCGACCCTGCGGCCAAAGAGCTGACATTGATCTGTGTGGAAGAAGACCGTCCGGGCTTTTCCAAGGGGCGTCTGCTGGAGAAGATCGGGCTCAAGGGGCAGGACACTTCGGAGCTGTTCTTCGATCAGGTTCGCGTGCCGGTCGGTAACAGGCTGGGCGAGGAGGGCATGGGCTTCAAATACCTGACTCACCAACTGGCTTGGGAACGCCTGATCATCGCGATTCGGGCCGCCCAGTCGATCGATACCTTGCTAGAAGAAACCATCGAGTACACCCGTGAGCGCAAGGTGTTCGGCAAACCCGTGCTGGATTTTCAGAACACCCGGTTCAAGCTTGCAGAAGCCAAGGCTCAGGCGACCATGCTCAGGGTCTTTGTCGATGACTGCCTGGATAAAGTCATGCGAGGCGAGCTGACCCCCGAGATTGCCGCCATGGCCAAACTGTTGGGATCAGAGATGCAGGGCAAGTTGCTGGACGAGTTCCTGCAATTGCATGGCGGCTACGGCTTCATGAGCGAATACAAGATAAGCCGGGCCTGGGTCGATGCACGGGTCGCGAGGATCTACGGCGGCACTTCGGAAATCATGAAGGAAATTATCGGTCGTACGCTTTAAGCTGGAATGCGTACGACACCCGATAAAAACATTCAAGGAGAAAGGCATGAGTGATTCACTGTATGACATCCCGTTGAAGCAGATCGATGGCACTCCCGGCAACCTTGGCCAGTACAAAGGCAAGGTTCTGCTGGTGGTCAATGTGGCGTCCAAGTGCGGGCTGACCCCACAGTACGAGGGGCTCGAGAGCCTTTATCAGAACAAGCGTGGCGAAGGGTTGGAGGTGCTGGGTTTTCCCGCCAACAACTTCAAGGAGCAGGAGCCAGGCAGCGACAGCGAGATTCAGTCGTTCTGTTCGACGACTTACAACGTGCAGTTCCCCCTGTTCTCGAAGATCTCCGTGGTCGGTGCGGACAAGCACCCGCTCTATAGCGAATTGACTTCGGCCCAGCCATCGGCCACCGGTGACGGGCCATTTCGCGAGCGCTTGAAAGGCTATGGCATCGAGAGCGGCGACCCTCAGGAAGTGCTGTGGAACTTCGAGAAGTTCCTGATCGGCCGCGACGGCAAGGTGATCGGCCGTTTCGCACCGGACGTGGCAGCCGATGACCCGCGTTTGATGGCTGCGATCGACCAGGCGTTGCATGCCTGAGGTGATAAGGCCACAGCGTTGCATGTAGTGCCTCTGGCTCGCTCGCCTCAAAGACCTCTCGACTGGTACGATCCGCCCCGCAACTTGGGCGAACGGACAGGCAGACAATGACGGGCAAAAAACCGGACCACAACGGCCGCGGCAATCGCGGGGTCACGTTGGGCGATGTCGCGAGGCTGGCGGGCGTGGCGCCGATGACGGTGTCCCGCTGCCTCAATCAGCCGGAAACCGTGCGCAGCGAAACCCGCCTGAAGGTGCAGCGCGCCATCGATCAGACCGGGTATGTACCCAACCGACTCGCTGGCGCTCTGGCATCGAGTCGCAGTCGTCTGGTGGCGGTGGTGCTGCCGATGGTCACCAACCCGATCTTTTCCGACACCTTTCAGGCGATCAACGAGCGCCTCACCAAGGCGGGTTATCAGGTGCTGCTCGGCGTTTCCGGCTATGAGACCGAGCACGAACAGGAACTGCTGGAAGTCATTCTCAGCCGTCGCCCTGACGGCATCATCCTCACCGGCACCTTGCATACCCCGGCCAGCCGCCATCGCCTGCGCGCGTCGAAAGTACCGGTGGTGGAAACCTGGGACCTGAGCAGCGAGCCTATCGACATGCTCGTGGGGTTTTCCCATGAAAAAGTCGGGCGCGACGTTGCTCGCGATCTGCTTGGCAAGGGCTATCGCCGGTTCGCGCTGCTGGCGGTGAATGACCCCCGCGGGCTGCGCCGCGCCGACAGTTTTCTCGGTGCACTGAGCGAGCAGGGTATCGTCGATGTACCGCGCCAGGTCTGGGAAGGCTTGCCTACGTTGGCTCATGGTCGTGCGGGGCTCGTTGCTTTGATCGACAGCGGCGCTTTGTCCTCCGACGCCCCGCTTATGATTGTCTGCACCTCCGACACCATCGCCCATGGCGTGCTCACCGAAGCCGCCGCTCGTGGAATTTCTGTGCCTGGGAAGCTGGCGGTGATGGGCTTTGGCGACATGAATTTTGCGGCATATACGTACCCGTCGCTTTCGACAGTGCGCATCGACGGCCAGCAGATGGGCGACAGCGCAGCGCTGATGTTGCTTGAGCGGCTCAATGGGGCAGACGACGTTGAAGTCATCAAAGACATCGGTTTCAGCCTGATAGATCGGGACAGCACCTCGAAGCTTTCTTGAAACGTCGGCTCCTGAATCCGTTCCATGATAACGCTACCATTCCAGCAGAAATCGAAAGTGCCGATCGTATGTTGTCCTACAACTGAACATAAGCTATATTTTTGACCAGAGATGGTAGCGCTCCCATTCGCGCCTCACATGATCTGGAAAATAATAATGTCGAAGATAACCTGCGTACGAACCCTGCGTTTGCCTGAACGCCCGAAGCTGATCTGGCTGGAAATCGAAACTGATGAGGGTCTGATCGGGCTGGGTGAAACCTTTCGCGGCGCGGCCACCGTTGAAGCCGCTGTCCATGAACTCATCGCTCCGGGGTTGATTGGCGGCGACTCGCGCCAGATCGAGGCGATCTCGCTGGAACTGACAACGCCTTATGTCGGTTACCACAGCGCCAGTGCCGAGATCCGTGCCGCCAGCGCGGTGGATATCGCGCTCTGGGATCTCAAGGGGCAGCGGCACGGAATCCCCATCCATGAAGCCCTTGGCGGTGCCTGCCGAGACCGCATTCGGGTCTACAACACCTGCGCCGGTTATGAGTTCAACACCCAGCAGGGTGCCCGCCGTGAGATCACCAACTCCGATCGCGCTCAGGGTCCTTACGACGATCAACTGGCGTTCACCCGCGATGCGGGCGCGTTGGCGGCAAGCCTGGTCGAAGAAGGTTATACGGCGATGAAGATCTGGCCGTTCGATCGTTTTGCTCGTCAGGCGGGGGCCAATACCATCAGTCTTGCCGAGGTGAAGCAGGGCGTTGAAGCATTTCGCCAGATTCGTCAGGCCGTCGGCAACCGGATAGAGATCATGTGTGAATTGCACAGCCTCTGGGACAGCACGGCCGCGCTGCGTATCTGTCAGGCGCTGGAAGAATTCGACGTCTATTGGGTGGAAGATCCTCTGTGCAAAATGGACGATGCCAAGGCGCTGGCCGATCTGCGCAATCGCACTCGCGTGGCGATCTGTGCCAGCGAAACCCTGGGTGGCAGCGTCGCCTATCGCGATCTGCTGGCAGCCGGCTCCATGGACTATCTGATGCTCGATCTGGTGTGGTGCGGTGGCTTCACCGAGGCACGCAAGATCGCCGCGCTGGCTCAGGTCTACAACAAACCGCTGGCTCCTCATGACTGCACCGGACCTGTCGCGCTGTTCGCCGGCCTGCAGATAGGGCTGCATGCACCGACCGCTGTGCTTCAGGAAGTGGTTCGCGCATCGCTTTCCACCTGGTATGGCGACCTCGTCACGCATCTGCCTGAAATCGTCGACGGTCATGCACTGGCGCCTACGCTGCCGGGGCTGGGCACGGCCTTGCGCCCGGAAGTGCGCAGGCGTCATGACGCAATCATTCGCGAGACCCGTGCTTGATCGTGTCGTCCAGGCGGAGCAACCGCCAACGGGGAGCGGCCTGATCGCTCCATGACTCCAGCTGTCTGCTATCGAGAACACAATGAAAAAAATAGATTCTCTGCGGCGTTTCATCGCCGAGCACCGCCGTTACGAAGTCATCGTGCTGTTGTTCATCATGATGATCGTTAATCAGGGCGACCGCGCCACGCTGTCCATCGCAGGGGCGAGCGTTTCTCAGGAGCTGGGGCTCAGCCATGCGGAAATGGGCTGGCTGTTTTCCGCCTTCGCCTGGGCCTACATGCTGCTGCAGTTGCCGGGAGGGCTGGCGATTGACCGGTTCGGCAGCGTCAAGGTGCTGGGGTTGGCCATTGTCGCGTGGTCGGTGTTTACGGCCGCCATCGGTACCGTCGCGATCATGCCGGTCGGCGTGGCGTTCTTTGCCGTGTTCGCGTTGCGTTTTCTGGTAGGCGCCGCGGAAGCACCGTGTTTCCCGTCGAACAGTAAGATCGTTTCGATGTGGTTCCCGACGGCGGAGCGGGGCACGGCGACAGCGATATTCAACGCCTCACAGTACTTCGCCGCAGTGGTCTTCACGCCGTTGCTGGCCTGGATTTCCACCCGCTGGGGCTGGCCATGGATCTTTTATGTGATGGGCGTGGCCGGCGTCCTTATCGGCATCGTGTTCATCATCCGCATCAAGGCGCCTGTGGATCATGGGAGCCTGAGCCATAAGGAGCTGGAGACGATCCGCGACGGCGGAGCCAATCTGCAGGAACGTCCCGCTTCGGCCGGCGAGAAGCAAAGCTGGGCCCAGACCTGGGCCAGTGCTCGTGACCTGCTGGGGCAGCGCATGTTTCTGGGCATTTATCTGGCCCAGTTCTGCATCAGCACCCTGACGTTTTTCTTCCTGACCTGGTTTCCGGTGTATCTGGTGCAACAGCGCGGCCTGTCGATTCTCAATGCCGGCCTGCTGGCTGCGGTGCCGGCGATTTTCGGCTTCATCGGCGGCATCGGCGGCGGCATGGTTTCCGACTGGATGCTGCGCAAAGGCGTCTCGCTGACCCGAGCGCGCAAGATTCCGATCTACATCGGCATGGCCCTTTCGATGAGCATGATCCTGTGTAACTACGTGCAGACCGATCTATTGGTGGTGCTGTTCATGGCGCTGGCATTTTTCGGCAAGGGCATGGGCGCGCTGGGCTGGGCGATCATCTCTGACGTTTCGCCCAAGCGCAGCGCAGGCATGAATGGCGCGATCTTCAACACCTTTGGCAGTGTCGCGGGGATCGTCACGCCGCTGGTGATCGGCTACATGGTGCAATCGATGGGGTCGTTCAACGGTGCTCTGGTGTACGTGGCGCTCAACGCTGCCGGGGCGTTCATCAGTTACATGTTCATCGTCGGTGAGCTGCGGCGGCCGGATGACACGGTGCCTGACGCTGCGGGGCCCGTCATCGGGCAAACCGCCTCGGCAGGACATTGAGTGAAAGCCTTCAGTGAAAACAATAAACGGGATATCCATGCTTGATCGACGTCATTTCTGCAAAGCGACCGTGCTGGCGTGCGGCGCCGCTGCCTTGGCCTCCAGCAATCTCACCCAGGCAGCCTCGCTGATCAAATCCGGCCCTGCGCTGATCGAGGTCGCAAGCCTGGATTGGCTGTGCAACGCCGTCGGGCTGACGTCCGGCGGGCGTCTCTTCGTAGGGCTGCCACGCTGGCCTGGCTTTGAAAATACACCCTCGATTGCCGAGGTATTGCCCAACGGCACGCTCAAGCCGTTTCCCGGCGGTGCGTGGAACGACTGGCAGTCGGGCAAATCCAGCGCTCATGCGTTGGTCAAGATCAACACCATTCACATCTTCGACGACGATACGCTGTGGGCAATCGACCAAGGCGAAGACGCAGGCCGCCACGGCATCAACCCAGGGCAGAAAATCCTGCAGTTCGACACCCGCGACGGCAAGTTGCTGCGTTCCATCACGCTGCCTGAAAGCGTGCTGCCAGCGGGTGCCAATCTCAATGACCTGCGGCTGGACAGCGAACACGCCTATCTGACCGACTCGGGCCTGGGGGCGATCATCGTGGTCAACCTGAAAACAGGCGCGGCATTGCGGCGGCTTGCCGATCACCCTTCAACCAAAATGAGCCCCGAGCGACGTCCGCTGGGGGAGGGCGCACAACCGTTGCTGACGCCGGATGGCAGCGATCATCAGGTGCATTCCGACCCACTGGAAATCAGTCCCGACGGGCAATGGCTGTATTACCAGCCGCTGACCGGCCCGCTGTGGAAAGTCCCGACCGCCGCGCTGCGCGACACGCAGGTAACCGAAAAAGCGCTGGGTGAAAAAGTCGAGTTCGTCTACGACACCGGGGCGCTCACCGGCACCGCCATCGACAGCGCAGGCAACCTCTACCTTGGCGAATACGACAAACCGCGCGTTACCGTGCTTTCACCGGACGGGACCTTGCGCGTTGCAGTGGAAGACCCACGGCTGTGGAACCCTGACGCGATGATCATCTCCAACCAGCGTGAGTTGTACATTCCGGTCCCGCAGAGCGCGCGGATGGCCTCCAACCGGGGTCCGAACGGAGTGAACGCCCTGCAGTTGCCGTTCAAGATTTACAAGATTCGGCTCCCAGACCATCTGGGAAACCGTGAAGCCGTACCTGCGGTTGTCGGCAAGTCATTGATGTCCGCACGTTCGAAACGCTGACGATCACTCGAAGGAGGCCTGAATGCCCCTGGATGCAAGCCTGAATCGCAGAGCGTTGTTGAAACTGGGGGCGGTGGTTGGCGCCGGCCTCGGGCTGCCTGCCGTCAGCACAGCGGTCATGCCAGCGTTGGACCGGCCCGTTAACTGCATCATCCGTCATGCCACGGTACTACCGATGACGCCAGATACTGCGGCTGCGCCCGACACGGATGTCTGGATTCGCGAAGGGCGAATAATGGCGGTCGGCAAAGGTTTACAAGGAGAGGGCGCCGAACTCATTGATGCAACGGGAATGATATTGATCCCGGGCCTGGTGGATGCTCACTGGCACCTTTGGAACAGTATTCTGCGCAACAGCGCACCTGCGCCAGGTGGCGAGGCATTCTTCAAATCACAGGTGGCGATCAGCAAACGTTTCACCCCTGAAATGGCAGCGCTGGGTGTGCAAATGGGCCTAATGGAGGCAATGAACGCAGGTATCACGACGGTCAACAACTGGGCACACAACCTGCGCAACCCCGCGTTCGCCCAAGCAGAGTTGAAGGCCATGTTCGAGAGCGGGCTGCGTGGACGATTCTGGTACGGGTATCCTCAGGATCTGGCACCCAGCGCAGCTATAGATTTCGCCGATATTGAGCGGGTTCAGTTACAGTTTCAATCAGTCTCCTCTTCGCGTTTTGATCTGGGTCTGGCTATCCGTGGTCCCGAGCGGACCGAGCGCAGGATCTGGGAAGCGGAGTTCGCGTTCGCCGGTACTCGAGGGTTGCCGCTTTCCACGCATATCGCCGTAACAGCGCAGGCACAGAAAGCAAAAGCGCTCCAGCAATTGGCACGCAAAGGCTTGCTGGGGCCCAGCGTGCAGTTGGTCCATGCCACTCACGTCGACGCTGAGGACATTCACGCTATCGCTCAGTCCGGAGCTTCGGTCTGCCTTACACCGCTGACTGAAATGCGCGTCGGATACGGCATCGCTCCTGTGAATGCGCTGCATCAGGCGAAAATCCCTCTGACGCAGGGTATCGACACACTGGTGCTCAGCGGCGATGCCAATCCCTTCATGGTAATGCAGACGCTGCTGAATCTGGCAGTGGGTGTCAGTGGCAACGAGCAGGCTCTTACTGCCCGAGATGTTCTTTACTGGGCAACGCAGGGCGCTGCCGATGCAATGGGACTTGGATCAGAGCTAGGCTCCATCACGCCTGGAAACGTGCCGATATTGCCCTGATTGATACGCGCCGATTGGGGATGTTCCCGAACAATGACCCGTTCGCGACCGTAGTTCAGTCCACAACTCCCGCAGACGTCAACACCGTGATTGCCGACGGGCGAGTCCTCAAGCTCGACGGGAAGTTGTTGAGGGGAGATTTCGTGCTGCTATCTCAGCAGGTGGATAGAGTATTGAAATCGCTATGACATCCGATTGTTGTCTATAGAAACGCGTGCCGACAAGCCGCACTTTATTGAACAGAGCACCGATTGAAGGTGTATTCATTATCCGGATAAGCCAAGCTTTCGCAGAGAAATGCCATCTAATATTGAGTAAAGCTATTTCTGCTTGAGCAAGCTGAAGCCGAGTTCGCCAAACCGGGCTTATGTGTCGAAAAGCGGGCACGGAGTCGAAGGCGTAGACTTAGGATCGTTTGGGAGGACGATGAAGGAGCGACGTGTGGATCAGCTCCAGAGCGCAGAGATGCAATATCCGGGTCTGACAATTATCGGATATTACACATGCACAGTGGTCTCTACTCCGCTCAAGGTCACGATGAACTCGCTCTGATCGCTGTTCAAATGCATGCCGATATCTCTGCTGCATTTCTCAATCTGTTAACGCAGATGAACGTTCATCTGCGTCGCGTCAAAATCACCTAGCTGACAAAAAAACAATGTGCCCAGTCAGAAGAGGGGGCAATGTTCCGAAGCTGGCAGGCATGCATTTGGTGTCGAACACGTGTCTTGGCAAGAAGCAACCGAAATTGCTATATGTACACTCGCCACAGTTGAGAATGGAGTGAACGCTATGCAAAGGACATTTATCGAGGAATTTCTCAAGGCCGCCAAACAGGCACCAAGGATCTATTTCGCGCCTGTGCTAGGCGCGTTCAACGGGATCAAAGCGGAATTAAAGCGTCTGAACAGTCTTCCATGAAGCCTGAAGGAAGGTGCCTCCTTTAGCGGGTGCACCTTCATCTGGCGCTTCGGCATTTTGCTTAGGGCCTCTGTTAGTCGCCTCAATCTCAGGACTGATTGCCGCTGGAAGGCAACTGGCTTGCGCTATCTATGCTATGCGGATCCGATCTCAGCTGAACCGCTGCCAATAGAAGACAGCTCCAAGCTCGCTGTTGCTGGTCCGTTCACTAATTTGCCCATCAACTCCGTTCGGCGATGTCCGAAACGTGAACCCTGCTGCTTGTAAACATCTGGAAATCTAAAAACTACCACCTTCCAGGTTAATTCACGTCGAGGGCCGGACTCAGTCGCGGCAGGGAGTGATTTGTAAAGACGGAGAGAAAACACGACGCTTGCGGATGACAGGGTCGGGACGCTACCGAGGTAGGAAGTAATTTATGGACTCGGAGGGAAAATACCGCAGTCTAGAAGTTAGTTCCGCAAACGTCCTACAAGTCACTTCCGAGGACTGCTGGATCAGATCGGGAAACCCATCCCGACGGAGGACCTGGGCAGTAGCCATGAGTAAGCTAAAATGGATGGAGCGTCTGACTGAGGCATGGCCTGAGCGTTGCGAGCGATAACTTCGACATGAGGTTTCGCAAATTTAAAAAATGATGCGGCTTGATCTCCAGAGCAAGCAAATTTTATCAAGGCCCTGGTTTTTAAGGCTTTCGCATCTTCAGTCACAGATTTCGCATCTTTAAGCAATCTCGACAAGAGGACTGCCACCCTGAACTGTAATATGTTATTACGTATAATGTATATTATGTTAAATTATGTCTCAGGTCGCCGGTCTCCATATGTGACCTGTACCTAAAAGCTGGACTTGTCCACGAATTACCAAAATCCCATAAAATCATGCACGTCCTCTTCGTCTCTCTTGCCTTTCGACTGAAGTCCTCGGAAGCAATTCTATATTCGGAACGTGAAGTAATCGTGAGCACTGGCGCGTCTTACACTTGACCAACGAATTGCTTCCGCGATTTGAGTGGATATGTGGCCAAAATTTCGTAACACGCACCGCACCGATTCTTTCCTTCCGAAGCTCATGACGAATGGGTTCTTGCTTCCTACCGAACTCGGGGCCATCCTATTACTTCCTAGGGGTATTCGGCTTCTGATAATTAATGCCCAATTGAATAGAAAGAATGTCATCAGTTGTTCCACCTCGCCGCGACATACTACGGCGTGTGGTGGCACGACCAAGCCTATGATTTGGATAAGTTTCTCCTGACCGCTTACGCTTGGAGTTCCTCAAAACTTGACGTGCACGACGGGGTGCTCGTAACACCAATCATGCATCCGATACTCTAGTCCGAACACTCCACCAGTTTTTTCCTTGCCGATAGCTCTCACCAGTTCTTCGTTTTGCTTCCGTATTTAGTACCGGAACTAATCATTGCTTGCGCGTTTTAAAACTTCCTCGCTCATACCCACGCGTCGACGACCCTCGCGCCTGCACAAATGTGAAACTCCTTGCTAGGCAAGGCTGTACGCATGTGATCACTTAGTCTTGCCCACCGACGAATGAGCCAGCCTTTCCCGGACACGGTCTCTATCGAGCTTTCGATTCCCTACCAGAATTCGTTAAACCAGATTGCATCCATCCAGGCATTTTACAGCCTATGAGCTTCCTGAACTCCTCAACACTGAGCAAGTTGGCAGATCTTATCTGCGACCTATTTAGTCAGCCCATTTTTTCCAAGGTAAAACAACGCAGCCAAGGCCATCCCCGCTTGACTGCCTGCTTGCTGAAGTCGTTGTCGAAAGACGTGGCGCATCCGTATTACTGCTTTACTAATCTTGATTGCACGCGTCGATCCGCTCGTGTAGTAGGTCGGCAGTACCTGCATCAGTGTATATAGCCCCAGTCGTCGAGCAGCTTCTGCGCCATGTTGGCAGCCTGCACATTGGAAAAAGGAATACACACCGCCACTTCCTCTCAACCTGAAAGCTGACGACCACCCTCCTCCTATATTCCAATTTCCGCCTATGTGAATTGGCGGAAATTCGACTGAGCCGCGGCGTATCTGCTGTGCCTTGGTAAGTCATCCGTGTCTTTGTCAGATTGAAAAGGTCGACCTGCTCTGCGCTCAGGTTGAAGAATATCTCGTAGGTCTATTCAGAGTCGTGGCTTTTCTCGCTGTTAAAGACTTGTTCGATGTTCCGCTCATTTCTACACTGTCTGTCCCCCGGATCCTGGCTAAGCGACCTAGTTCTGACAAGAGAAGCTTTCGCCTTCGCCCCTTGCGATGAGGTCACCATGAAGATTGTCGGCAAAGCCGAGATAGAGACCGTCGCTGATGTGGTTTGCGACGCCTGCACCATTTCTACTCGTGTGAGAACTGGTGCGAACGGATACGAATTTGTTACTGTGCGCTTATGATGGTGGACAAATGGCTTTAACTCCATTCACCACGCAAGACCGCGCGCCCGGCGACCTCAAGGACGCCGTTCTCGAGCTCATGCACCTTGACGCCTCACTGAATGCAAATATCCCTAAACCGATGCGCTTACCGTTGATCCGCCTGCAACGCTTGGCCAACTCGTATTACAGCAACAAGATCGAGGGAAACCGGGCGTCGCCCGGCGACTTGCTGTGTACTCAGAATGATTCAAAAGATGCGGAGGTGGCGCCGGACCTACTGGAAATCAAACACCACGCTGACGCTCAACTCCGTCTGGCTAAGGATCCGATCGATGCGGCCGCAATCTGCACTCGCGAATCCATCTCGCGCCTTCATAGCGAGCTCTATACGGGGCTGCCCGCGAAGCACTTGCTTATCAAGGTCGGGGCTGATGGCGAACCTGCCTCACTGGCACCAGGTGAGTACCGAACTCGAGGTGTAAAGGTGGGCCTTCACATTCCGCCCCACGCGGATGAAATCGGGACCTACCTGACGTGGTTCGAAAATGCTTATCGGCTGAACCGGCTACATGGGCTGGCGCCGCTCCTGGCTGCTGCGGGAGCTCACCATCGTTTACTCTGGTTGCACCCATTTATCGATGGAAACGGAAGGACGGGGCGCCTTTTCACCGACGAGTATTTAACTGCCGGCGGTTTGAAGGGTTACGGACTGTGGTCAATGAGCCGCGGATTCGGTGGAGACGCGGATGCATATTATGCTGCCTTGAGAGCTGCCGACCATGTTCGTAAAGGCGATCTAGACGGCCGAGGAGCTCTCTCCGACCGCGGGCTGCTCAAATTTACCGAGTACTTCATCAGTATCGCGCTCGAGCAGGCGCGTTTCGTCAGCGCGCTTTTGGAACCTCGCACGCTTAACCGACGTATCGATCACTACTTTCACATGCGTCAATGCTCCGGACTTCCGAGGGCCGACGGTAAATCGCTGCCGACTCTACGCCTCGAAGCCCTTCACCTTTACCGCAGCCTTCTTGAGTCCGGCCCCATGCAATATTCAGACATCCAAGCCAAGTTGGGTCTTAGTGAATCAACAACACGTGATTTACTCGGCCAGATGGCAAGAGAGGGGTTGATAGCGATGGGTGATAACAGTCAGGTCTCGATGAGGCTTTCTGGGCACTCCATCATGACCCTGTTTCCTGGCCTGCTTTGACGTACCCAAGGCGAAAGCGGGACGTAAGTGATCGATAAAGCTGCAGGTATTTTAAAATCACGATCTAAAGCCAGCGTTCTGTTTCATCACTATCTTTGAGCCGGAGAAATAGGTGTACCGGTGCTCGAGCTTGGCATGTTTTTTGGTGATAATGGCTTCCAGGCCTCACATTTTTCATGCGGCACCAACAACCTGTAAGTTAGGGCCTTTGCTTCGCTCATCCACTGCCTCAGATAAGACTGAGGCACATGTATTGTCTTTTTTGAAGCTTTCCATCTGGACCTAAGCCCTCCCCCTCGGTACCGATCCATCCTGAACAACCTGACCAACATTCAGAGTAAATCGGTCGTCACAGGAATTTTCCTATTCGTACGCGGCCAGCGAACACACCTTCAGAATTCTCAAATTAAGGCCGATGATTACCCACGGTCGTTGTCGAGAATCTGATGGAGCTCTACCCACGGATAACGAGTCAGTTCATCCTTTACCCTACATGTCAGGTCGTGAGGAAAGCCTTCATGCGCCTCTGAAAGCGTCTGCCATTTCATACACGAAACACAGATTACGTTCCCGCCAACCAGCGCCCAAGATGAGCACCAGTCCACCATAGAGTAATTGTTGTACATAACCGGTTCTCTAGATCCGCATCGTAACGATGGTTGCGGCCTCGTCGCCATCGCCAGAGAAAAACGTCTCGCTGATCGGCCAAGTGCTAAGGACAGGAGGTAACTCCACGCCGTTACCCAACAGCTCATCGATGGCTCGCTGTCGGATGTTTTCTAGGCGACCGGCCCGCGAAATGTCCTGCCCGCTGGGAAAATGACGGAGCAGGCGCTTGGCTTCAAGCCTCACCGGGCGAGGCAGAGAGCTGTCTTTCGAAAGCCTTTCAAGAAACTCTCCCGCATCCACGACGCCGCGTGTTCGCTCATGAGTCGTCGTCATCAAGCATGCTCCTCTGTAACTAAGGGTGAGCACAGCCGTGGGAGGATTTCAGTCGCTTTGCCAATGAGCATGAGCTCATTGGGCGCGCCTGAGCCTACGTCATCTGTATTAACGTGAATAACCGTGGCGCCGGCAGACAGTGCAATCCCTGGAAGGTTGGCAGCGGGCGTGACCACTCCAGATGTTCCAACGGACAGCAAAACGTCACAATTTTTTACCAGTGATACGGATGATTTCCAGATGCCCGCAGGGAGGTCCTCCCCGTACCACACGTGCCCTGGACGCAGCTTCCCGTTACAGTGAACGCACCGCGGTGGCTCGACGAGAAGGCCCTCCTCCTGAATGGGAACTGGCGTCACCAAGGCTGGTCGATGGCAGGCAAAGCATTTCGAAGACGATAAACTGCCATGCAGATGCACGACCTCCAGTGATCCCGCTCTCTCATGTAGATCGTCTATGTTTTGCGTGATGATTGGGATTGGCTGCTCGCCGCGAATTAGTTGGCTGAGCGCCAGATGAGCAGCATTAGGCTGTGCACGGGCCGCCTGTTGCCTTCGCCACAGATACCATCCCCAAATAAGTCGAGGACTTTGTCGGAACGCCTTAGCTGTCTCCATCTGTTGAGGAGAGTGACCTGCCCATAGCCCGGTCATCCCGTCACGGTAGGTAGGGATACCACTCTCTGCCGAGATGCCTGCGCCGGAAAAGCACACAATGGTTTTGGCGTCATTCAGGGCTTTTGCAGCTTGCTCCAGGATTGCCACTGAATCCCCTCTAGCAACGGGTTGATCAACAAGGTTTGAAAGAGTCCAACACGCAATATCTCAGGCGCGATCCTTTAACATTGAGCCGTAGAGCTGCGGCTCGCTTATGTCAACAGTGTGGTTTGACACTCGTGGGCTATGAGCGCGAAGGTGCCGCTCTGAGTACCACACATGGCGCGTCTTCTTCCTACGAAGGTCCAGCTCTCCAAGCTTGTAAGTCCCCATGGAGGTCTCGTAAACCACCGCTGAATCCTCGGTATCAACACCCCTGAAACAGACAATCTGGACCAGCGTTTCCAAGCTCCAGGCCGGTCGGCCGGTTAAATCGGGAGGGCACAACATCTGCACTCCTTCAATGACCACGCCCTTCGCAAAATTCAAATAGCTCTGGAGCTCATAGGCGCAACGTACGATCGCAGCCCGATCCCGTTTGCCAGTATGAATTGAAGTGATCGTCGCGAGAAAGCAAAGGCCCTCCACTTCGCAATGGGACCGGGTTTCAACTGAGCGGCGTGCGGGGTCGAGCACGTATATCACTGATACACCATCGTGAGTTTGGCTGGCTCCCTGCTGCAGCACGAGTTGAGATCTGTCAACGCCCTCACTTCTGAACCAGCAAGTTGCTCTGTCGGATTGGCCAATGATTTGGCTCCCGGACTGAGTGTGAAGAGAGGCTGTGAATCTAGAAATACGGATTATAGTCCGTGGCCTGGCTGTCCGCAAACGCAAGATAGTGCCGCCTCAGGTAGAAGAGGCAGCTATGTGGGATCTGGCGAAGGAGCTGGGCAAGAAAATCAAAGGCGCTCGAAAGCTCAGAGGGATTTCTCAAGAAAGCCTTGCACTGATGTGTAGGGTTGATCGCAGCTACATGGGCCGCATTGAAAGAGGTGAGGTGAACCTGACGCTTGAGAAGCTTTATCAAATTGCCCAAAGTCTGGATTGCGAACCATCTGCTCTACTCCCCTCGCCCCCTAAATCTAAATAGCCATCCCTCGCAGGATCGCAACTGGATTCACGGGTCTGGAATCCACTGGCATCCAATCCTAAGTCAACCACCCGTGATATTTCCTGCATCTCTTAAAGCCTTCCCAGCTTCGCGCTAGGGAAAAGAGAAATTGCAGATTCGGCAAACGGCTGGCGCGCTGTTGAACACACCACCACTCCGTGTAATCCACTCAAGCGGATTGCGCAGAAGACTCGTGGGAGCGAAAAAGAGCAGTCGTTCTCTGGCACGTTTGGGCAGGGTTACCGCATCTGACTTAACGTCAGAAACCTATCATGGCGACAGGTGTTCAATGAATTGGCCAACCCGACCACTGCAAGCCCTCCCACCCGGGGGGATATCGGATAAACGTTCGAAGTTACGATGACATAGAATCAGACGCCGACGCTGTAATCCAGCCTCGGCGGTTTTGAGGTATGTCGCGGGATTTTTACTTTGCCCCAACCAAGGCTGCACAGGCATGCCTTTTAGAAATCAGGCCGGGCCTCCTCTTACCCGCTATCCGCAAGAATTGGTTTCTCCTTTATTGCCATTTTAGCGTCTGAAACGAATTCAGATTACACGACTGCGAAAACCCAAGCCCCCTTAGCTGACTAGTCCAAAGTTCATTAGGCAGCCATCCCGCCGTCGATTGTCAACGCTGCTCCGGTAACCATCGCTGCCTCGTGGGATGCCAGCCAAGCGACCATCGCGGCCACTTCACTAACATGCGCATGGCGTTTAATGGCCATGAAGCTGTGCATCAAGTCTTTCATTTCCCCACCGGCCGGGTTCATGTCCGTATCGGTGGGGCCAGGCTGGACAACGTTCACCGTGATTTGGCGATCACCAAAGTCCCGAGCGAGGCCTTTGACCATACCTTTAAGCGCAGCTTTGCTGGCACCGTAGGCGGCAAGGCCGTTCATTGGAGAACGGTCGGCATTGGTGGAGCCGATAAAGACGATCCGACCACCGTTGGGCATATGCCGTGCGGCCGTGACGGCGGCATGATAAGGCGCGTTGATATTGATGCTGAACAAGCGATCGACCTCGTTCGGATCCATCCCCAGTGGATCACCGGCGACTGCCACACCGGCATTCACGACAAGCACATCGATTGCACCCTGTTGGCCGATTGCTGCGATCAACGCCTCGCGATCGCTGCTGTCCAGCCGAACAGCATCGCCTCCTGTTTCCTCGGCAAGTGACTTGGCTCGTTCTTCTGATGCCGAGTAGGTAAAAGTCACTTGCATGCCCTCGCTGGAAAGACGTCGCACGATAGCAGCGCCAATGCCGCGGCTACCTCCCAACACCAAGGCTTTCTTTACGGAAGTTGATACCATGTCGTGCACTCCTGTTTTATTGACAACGGTCCGAATTGATCCGAAGATCAATACTGATCAGTACATAATTAATCAGAAACCTGCTGCCGCAGTCAATAACTTATGTATTGAGTAGTATAATATTCTCGTACGTCCGAGTGCGTTCTGGTGCTTGGAATAGCCGGTCAGTATTTGACGTTCATCTCATGGAGTGAGCGGCATACCGTTGACATTGGAACTATCCGGTTCCTAGCATGCTCGCTCATTTACGGGGATGATCTATGACCAAGTCAGCCTATCTCGGCCGCCCGCGGCAGTTCGATTTGCAAGACGCGGCTCGGGACGCGATGAACGTGTTCTGGGATCGAGGTTACGAGGGCGCGTCCCTCCCCGACCTCATTCAAGGCACCGGGCTGTCCCGCGGCAGCCTGTACAAGGCTTTTGGCGATAAGAAAGGCCTCCTGCTCGCAGCGCTGGAAATTTATATGGCCGAAGGGCTGAAGACTACTGCAGACATTCTGTCGCAACCAGGCACTGTCAAAGACGCCATTCGCCAATCGTTACCGCGCCACGCCTACGCCTGCGCAGATGAAGCTGGAAAACGCGGATGTTTGGTGGTCGCGGTAGCGAGTGAAATGGCCGCTCACGACCCGGAGATTGCGCGGCTCACAGGCCGTATGTTCCGACGCACTCAGCAACTGTATGCGAGTGCGGTCATCCGTGGGCAGGCCGCCGGGGAATTCAAGGAAGGTGATGAACAAGCAAAGGCGCGTTTTTTGGTTGGCCATATACAGGGGATGCGCGTGTTGGGCAAAACCGGTGTCAGCAGAGCCGACATGATCGCGCTGGTCGACACGGCGCTGATCATTCTGAGCTGATCACCCAGGCTTTCGGCTTTCGGCTTTCCGCTGACGCTGGTATCAACAGCTAACATTGCTCGATTGTCCCTACTAGCCAGCTTCAGCCACGGAAACCGACTCGTTTTAGTCGACTAGGAGATCGAGATAGACCACTTGCAAGTGATGCAGGTTTTTAGCCGGGTCGTGGAGACAAAGAATTTCAACAAGGCCTCCGAGGCTTTGGGCATCCTGCCGTCGATGACATTAACCGCGTTTCTGCCCGCGTGCAGCCGCCGGACACGCTCCCGATCTCGCGACCGTCGTTACGCAAGGCGATCATCAAACCCACCGGATGTGGCGAGTAACGTCAGGTTCGCACGCTAGTCGCCAGTAACACGCGATCGCCAGCCGCGAGCCAGTCCCAAGCGTTGCGCAGTAACAGCAGACCAAAGCTTTCCATCGGATTTACCCTCATGTCCGGGATGATCGACTTGCTGGTGGGGTCGGTAGGCATATGTAACTTGTCTATCGTCTGCACGCCCATTCTTAACGATTACCGCAACTGTCAACTAATTGCGAGTCGTCATCGCGCTGGTCGCTGCGGCTGTCTGATCCCCAATCAGCGCGTGACTACATTTGCTCCTCATGTAGCGGCGCAGTGCCAGTGTCGCAGTAATGCCACGAGGCCTGCCGCTCCCATCCATGCCCCCGACATACCGTGATCGCCTGTTTCATGAATCAACCATGTATCGATCGCTGGAGTGAACCCGCCCACGATGGCTGCAAGGCTGTACGCGACCGAAAACCCGAGTGTGCGCAGCGACTCAGGCACGATTTCGATGAGATAGACAATCATCGCCCCATTTAACAGACCTTAGAGGACGGACAGCCGCAGGCTGACGATCAAGAGTTTTTCGAAAGAAGGGCCTGCAGCGAGCCAGGTCATCGCCGGGTAGGCTGTCAGCACTGCAAGCAGCGTGCAAGTGAGCAGCACGGGCAACCTGCCCAGACGATCGGATACCGCGCCACTCAATGGTAGCCAGACAAAGCTTGCGCACGCCACGAAGAAGGTCACTGCCAGGCTTTCAACCCGGGTGAGATGCAGGACTTCACGCCCAAATGTCGGGGTGTAGCCTTTCAGGGTATAAAACGACACGGTAGTCATCATCGCTACCAGCGCCCCCATCAGGACGACCTGCCAGTTGGCAGCCAGAGAGGTGTGCTCAGTGGTTGTAGACTTGCGCCGGGCCTCAAATGCACTCGAGTTACCTACTGGAGAAGCGTTACCCCCTTACCAACTTTCCATTCAAATCAGGCCTTGATGTTTACTAACTGACATACCGCTTCAATTGCGCTTGCGCATGTCGTTGCATTGCCTCCCAGATTGCGTCCACATGATCGGCTTCAGTCTCCAGTGCTCCGATAGAGATGCGAACCATCCAGCGTCCATCGATAGTTGCAGGCGTGAGAAACCCCTCTCCAGATCGGTTCAGATCATCCACCCAGGCACGGGTGTATTGGTCAAGTGCCTCTGGATTCACCTCTTGAGGCTCGTATCGGACGCACACGGTTTGCAACTGCACTGGCGCCAGAACTTTCCAACCCGGCATTGCTGCGACTTTTTCCTGAAGCGATTTCGCATTGGAAATATCACGACGCAGGCGCGATTGCAGTCCGCAAACGCCCTCCTCGCGGATGAGGAACCACATTTTCAAGGCTCGGAACCGGCGCCCCAACGGAATGCCCGTATCACGCAAGTTCCGTACTTGCCCGTCAACTGAGGACTGTAGATAACTGGGATTAGTGGACATGACCCGCAACAAATGCTGTTCATCGCGGACATAGTAAAGCGAGCAGTCGAAAGGCGCTCCCAGCCACTTATGCGCATTGATCACAACGCTATCCGCCCCCTCAATGCCTTCCCACATCCATCTGCATTCAGGCAGGATCATGGCAGCACCTGCCATAGCGGCATCAACATGGAACCACAGGCCATACTCCTGAACGATGTCAGCAATCTCGCCGATAGGGTCAATCGACGCAGTGGCAGTCCCGCCAAGGCATCCAACCACAGCACAAGGGCAATAACCTGACGCGAGATCGGCTTCGATCATGCGCTTGAGTTCCGATGTGCGCATGGCCTGCTTATCGTCAAGGGGTACTAAGCGGATGTTTTCGCGTCCGAAACCTGCCAGCAGAGCGCCTTTCTCCACCGAGGAATGAGCACCGGCTGATGCGTAAACGATGAGCCGCCGAGACTCCCCTTGAAGCCCCCCACGAGCCAGGCCATATTCTGTAGAGCGCTCGCGTGCCGAGATCAGCGAGACTAAGGTGCTCGTCGAAGCCGTGTCATTGATAACTCCGACCCAGCTGGTAGAGAGCCCGACCATTTGGCGATACCAGTCGACTACCACCTCCTCGATCTCTGTCACCGCAGGAGAAGACTGCCAAGATAAGCCAAGCACTCCGAGCCCCGTGCTCACGAGCTCGCCCAGAACGCCGGCTAGTGAGTTATTTGCGGGGTAGTAGCCAAAGAATGCGGGGTGTTGCCAATGCGTCAAATGCGGTAGCACTACCGTGTCAAGATCAGCAATCACTGCATCGAAGGGCTCTGGTTGGCCGGGTGGTGATTGAGGCAACAGAGCGCGCACCTCTCCCGGTTGCGTGGAAGCTTGTACGGGTCGCTCTGCAATGCCACTCCGATAATCTGCCAACCAATCTATGAGTGTATGACCGTACTTGCGAAACTCTTCTGCATTCATGATTTTTTAGCTCTCAATCTTGAGTCTAGAAACGACATCGACGTCACGGGTTCCGCGCACAACATCACCAAATACCTCGAGATTTGTCACTGCAACAGTTGATATAAACGGTGGCACTGATCAGGAGTGGCCCATGACCGCACTCCTGACCAGCTGGACACAATACCGTCAGTTATTCAGGAATTTGACCACCGTCGCATTCAACCCAGCAGAGCATTCTTCTGGTAACCAGTGCCCGCAACCCGGCAAGATTTCACCTTGTACGTTAGTTGCATATTTCTTTGTTTGATCAATCTGAAACTGCCCTAAGCCGTTACGTCCACCACCGCCGATTGCCAATGTCGGCATGCTCAAGGGCGTTTTCGACAGTTCAGCGTTTTCAGCAATCGACTTGTTCAGGGCGCGGTAATACTCGAACGACGCATTCAACGTTTGGGGCTTGGCGTAAGACTTGGCGTATAGATCAATCAGCTTGGGCGTGAACGCATCCATCTTGGCAGCATGGGACTGAATGAATCGTTTGAGGAAGAATTTCTCATGCCCAGTGATCAATGTTTCGGCCATGTGATCGTCCGCGGCGAAGAAGCTAAAGTGCCAGACCAGTGATTCACCTTCCGGGGAGAAGGCCGGGAAGTCGTACACGCTCTTATCGGGAATCGGCGCCTCCATGAACACTAGTTTTTTGATCTGGCTTTGATGTGTCACTGCCATTGGATACGAGTTCCAGATGCCGATGTCGTGCGCGACCAGATCAAACGGCTGGTTGCCGCTTAGCTGCGTAGCAAGATCAAACAGGTATTTCGAGACGGCAGTACCGGAGTACCCGGTTTTAGGCGGCTGCGACTCTCCCAACCCTGGCAAATCGACTGCTACTACGGTGTGATTTTTCGCAAGTTCTGGCATCAAGTTGTGCCACTCGTACCACGCCTGGCCAAAGCCATGGACCAGATAAACCATAGGCCCGGAGCCGCCTTTTACGTAGTGGAGCTTGATACCGTCTACGGTTTTGAACTGACTCTGGAACCCCTTCGGAACAGGAAATTCCGCCGCTTGGGCAAAGTATGGCAAAGCCATGGTGATCGCTGCCGTTGCGAGAGCCCATTTAAAATGCTTTTTCACGTCGTGTACCCCTCGGGCTGAGGCTCGCCATTCACGGATCGTTATCCCCGATTGCTAGGCGGCTGCTTGTGATCGTCAATTATTTTAAGTAGGTCATATAAGTAACGATCGGTACAGTATAAGCAGCGGCATCACTCGTCAATGATATTTGTACCACTTGGTATTTATGTTCCTGAAAAGCCTGACTCCTCCCACCTAGAGCGCTGTTCGCACTTTCAGCATGCCGCGGGACGAAGACCCGCGAGATTCGCTATTTAGAACGGTGTGGCTGCTCAGATCGAACTACGGTTTGAAGCGCGCGCTCTGCCGAGGATATTCAATAATGTACGGTGGCCGTACAATTTTGTGAGACAGGAGCTCGGCATCAGTTGTTAGGATTGGAGCCCAACCGCCTTGCAAAAGTTAGGCTCAAGTCCCATACCGAAGACCCGGTGCTTGGTGGTTGTAGCCGATCAATGCTTCACGTTGCTCGTGTCCCGGTTCCTGAGTTGAATCGGCTCCGGCCCATCGTCAACTGACAAATTCGCAAATTCCCCAATAGAAAAATTTCTAATATGACGTCTTGGGGGTTCTCCGAACGTTCGTCCATATTCACGGCTGAACTGCGACTGGCTGGCATATCCCACCCGGAATGCGGCCGACTCGGCATTGATGCCCTCCGATGTCATAAGGCGCCGGGCCTCGATTAGTCGTAATTTTTTTTGATACTGGAAAGGCGTCATCGACGTCAGCGCTTTGAATTGACGATGGAAGGCCGAAGTACTCATCTGTGCAATCGCCGCCAATTGCTCCAGTCGAACGGTCTGGGAGAAGCAGTGACGCAGCCATTCCAAGGCCTCCCTGACTCGCTTGCCAGAGGGACTTCCCACGAGCAGTTCAGCAATTCTCTGACCATTTGGGCCGGCCATTAGCCAGAAACACATCTCCCGCATGATCAGCGGATAAATGGTATCGATGGCTTGAGGTGTATCGAACAGCCGCATGATGCGCACCGCGCAGTCACTCAACGGACCCGTGAAATCAGTCACGAGAACACCGCGTTCGCAATCGGCGCTCATCGAGTCTAAAACGTGCAGACCTTCGGCGACATCCCGCATCAGGGCCAGGTCCAGGGCAATTGCCATAACCAGACAGGGTTCGGCCGAACTGGCTTGAATTACACGGCCAAGGGAGGGGGCCGTGACGGACACTATTAACGCTTCACCCGCACGATATTCGAACGAACGATCTCCGAACACGGCGCATTTGGCACCTTGGGCGACGATGCAGATCGCCGGGGCGAAGAGTCGGTGCGTGGGAGGCTTTTCTTGATCGGAGCGAAGAATGAGTACATCGGCAATGGGTGTGACGTAAGGGCCGTGACCCGCTTGGGCGTCTGTGTAGTGCAAGATCAAATCTATCAACTGGCGTGACATGCTGCTCACTCTGCAAGTGATCTGATTATTGAGAACAGGAATAGGCAAAAACTCGAAGAGTTCGGGTATCCAGATTGCGCGTTATAAGCTTCATCATTGAGGCACCTCCATGATAAAGGCCCAATACGATGCCCGTAGATCAGCCCGTAAAACAAGCCACCCAAGTAGCCATCGTGACTGGTGGCAGCCGAGGAATCGGCCGTCACACCGTGATGTGCCTAGCTCGACGAGGCGTGCATTCGATTTTTACCTACCAGACCGGCGAGGTACAGGCGCATGAGGTTGTTGCGTTGACCGCCGAAGCCGGAGCGAAAGCGATTGCTCTGCAGTTGGATGTCGCGGACTCAACGTCATTTGCGGATTTCGCCCGCCGGGTACAGGCGTCGTTGGCGCAGTTGGGTGTCGAGTGCTTCGATTACCTGGTCAATAACGCAGGAACATCTTCAAATTCCAGCTTTTACGAAACCGAAGAAGCTGAAATGGACGCTCTGTTTGCAGTGCATTTCAAAAGCGTATTTTTACTGACCCAACGGCTGGTACCCATGATGCGCGACGGGGGACGGATTGTGAATCTTTCATCAGGGCTGGCACGCTTCGCAATGCCTAATCGAGCAGCATATGGCTCAATGAAGGCCGCCGTTGAATCGCTCACGCGCTACATGGCTCTGGAACTCGCTCCGCGAAAAATCGCTGCTAATGTCGTGGCTCCAGGCGCCATTGCGACCGACTTCAGTGGCGGCGTTGTACGGGACAATCCGCAAGTCAACAAGCTCATCGCAGCCCAGACAGCGTTGGGTCGAGTGGGCTTGCCTGAAGAGGTAGGGTCAGTGATCGCAGGCCTGCTGTCCGATGAATTCGGATGGGTCAATGCCCAGCGGATTGAAGTCGCCGGGGGTGTTTCCATTTAATTGAGGCTGCGGCATTTCGCAGCTTTGCCGAGTGGAGGCGCATTTCGATCCACTCTCAATAGACTGCAGGGTTGGCGGACGCGATTCGCTCTGCCAACCCACTGCCGCCTCAACGGAGTCGCATCCCAGAACGTGCATGCAGGCGGCGCTTGTGTTGCCAAGCAATTCCATGTATTTATTTAGTGATCACTAAATAAATAGGTTCTGAAGATGACGACAGCTTACTTCGCCGGTTTTTCCACTGAGCTCATCGAGACAACCCGTGGACGTTTCCACATCCGCCGCCGAGGGGAAGGCACGCCCTTACTGCTGATACACGGATTCCCTCAGTCACACGCCTGTTGGAGTGAGGTGGCGCCTGCTCTGGCCGAAACGCGGGAGGTCATCTGCATCGATCTGCTCGGCTATGGTTATTCCGATTCCCCTCAAGGTGACGCCTTGCATCTGCGTTATTCCAAACAGGAAATGGCACTGGACTGCCTGGCCGTGCTGGACGAATTGGGCATCGAAAGCTTTTGCGTGGCTGGCCACGATCGTGGCGCCTTCGTCGCATGCCGCCTAGCGTTGTTTGCACCTGAGCGCGTTATGCGCCTCATCGTGATGGACAATCTGCCCACATTCGTTTTGTGGGATCGAATAAACCAGGACTCCAGTTTCATTCCGCACTGGCGAGAGATGGCCACCCCCACCAGTGAATCAATGTTGACCCTGGAATGGATGGTGGATCTCATGCGCGACCACACTGAGAGTCGTTCCTTGGATTGCTTGACGCCTCAGGCTATGGCTCAGTATCGCGAATCCTGGGCGAACCCGAATCGGATTCATGGTTTTGCAGAAGATTACCGGGCAGGCGCTGGCCCGGACGTGGCGTTGGACAGGAAGGATTTCGAGGCGGGCAAGCGGATCACGACCCCTGCCCTAATCATTTGGGGGCAGGCGTTTTTGGGCCAGTCTCCGGAGTCCCCTCTGGACACATGGCGCCGCACCCTTACCCCGGAGGCGTTAGGGGTCGAAGTTCCTGGCGGTCATTTCAATGCTGAAGAGGCCCCACTGGAAACAGTGGCAGCAATGAATGCATTTCTACGTTGATACCGAGGCTCGATCATGTCGCATTCCCACGTGAAAGAAGAATCGGACCCGCCTTCCAAACGAGGAAGGCCGCGCCATTTCAACCGTGCAGAGGTCCTCGCTCAAGCGATGGAAGTGTTTTGGGTGAACGGTTTTCAAGGCAGCTCTATTCATGAACTGTCGCAGTCAATGGGGCTGGCTCCCGCGAGTTTGTATGCTGCATTCGGAAGCAAGGAAGGATTGTTTGAAGAAGCAGTCGCGCTGTACCTGGCGACCGAGGCAGAGAAATCATGGCAAGCTTTTGAGCAAGCTGACCGACTTCGCGACGGCGTGCGATCACTCCTTATCGAGACAGTGAATTTGCTCACTCACACAGAACGCCCCAGAGGCTGTCTGCTCGTATTGGGCGACAAGGGAATGTCACCATCGCCCGACAATGTTCGAGAAGTCATGCGTAAGCAACGGGAGTTGAAACGAGAACAGTTGGCTGCGCGACTTCAGCGTGCGCTTACTGAAGCAGAGATCCCTCCCTCTACCGACGTAGACGCATTGGCGGCCTCGGTGTTTATTTTCATGAGCGGCCTGTCGATTGAAACGGCCGACGGCGCATCCAAGGCCAGGCTATTGAGCGCCATCGGCGAGTTCATGTCGCGGTGGCCAGCGCAAGATTGAGGACGGGCACTCTGCCAATAAACGGCGGTCAGGTGATCAGAACCACGAGAAACAGACCACCTCTGATTCGCGAGTTCGTCTCACTCAGGTTCGGTACGTTTGACCGATATTTCCGTGCAGCCGAACGGTCTGGGTGTACGCTTCAAATTCTAAAAGCTTACTGCGGTCATCCGAACAGGATGATCGCAGCATCGGTCATGAGGCGTGTTTGAACATGCTGGTGATGGGCAATTTGCGGCGCAAGGAATTGCACACTCATGAGCCGATCAGAGGAACTATCGCTGCACAGCGACGCATTTGATCTCCACGAGAAGTCCAGGGCGAGCCAGCTCACTGACACCTATGCAAGTCCATGCACAGATTCCCCTGGGAAAGATTTCATCCTTCACGCGTCTGAAAATGGGCATATGGCAATGCATATCGACGTGATAAGTGGTCATTTCGACAACATCTGCAAAATCGCAGCCACCGGCTTCCAGTACGAGTCGCAGATTCTCCCATGCCGCTAGAAACTGCTGCTCTGGATCTGCGATAACTAATAATTCCGGCGTCCGGCCTACTTGGCCAGCGCAGTAAAGCGTTTTTCCTACTTTGACAGCCGGCGCATAACCAGCTTGGTCGTAAAGCAATTTCATGCCATCTGGAACAATCATCTGACGATCAGTCATGGTTGTACAGCCCAAGATATAAAACGGGTTCAAAAACTAACCCAGGTGCCATTGCACACGGGTCAGTCCTCATTAATCAATTAAACACGGCAGACCTTTCCGCTCAGTTTTCATTCAGGCAAGCATTACCATTGGCCTCATAATGCAGACTGTGAGATTTACCCATCCGGTCAACGTAGCTCATGACGACCGGCCGAACGCCGCAAAAATCCAGATCTGGGCTCATGGTCACCTCAGCGATATCAAGTTTTGTAGAGTAGGTATATTCTTGAACGTCCTGGGTGTGATCGTTGTCCGCAAACGCATTCACGGCCCAGGCGCTCAAAGCAACGCATGTCAAAGCGATCAAATTAGACTTCATGTAAACTCCTTCACAAGGCATTATCTTTTGATGCCTGTATGACGAAGCTCCCCTAAACTTATTCCCCCGGCGCTGAAAGAATCTAGGGCATTACACACCACCCATTACTCTTCTACTGCTCAATGGCAGTGATTCCGGCTACCCCGAGATGGGTAGGTAGGCGCGGCGACTCATGACCTCTCTTTGAATCATGCCAGCATTGCCATTCTGCAATGTCTCTGCCTCGCAAATCACTGACCCAAGGCAAAGGTCACTGCTGCCCGGGCATGCAGTTCGGTCGTATCGAACAAGGGCAATCTGCTGTGCTCAGGTTTGATTAGCAGGCCTATTTCGGTACACCCCAGAATAACGGCTTGCGCACCTTGCGCGGCTAGAGACTCGATGACGTGCTGAAACGACAACCGAGACGTCTCGTTTATGACTCCCATGCACAATTCGTCGTATATGATGCGGTGAACGACCCGGCGGTCATCGGCATCTGGCACCAAGACGTTCAAGCCCATCGTCTTCAACCGGTCCTTGAGGAAGTCCTGCTCCATGGTGAATGACGTACCCAGCAAACCCACTGTTGTCACGCCTGCCTCCAAAGCAGCCTGTGCTGTGGGATCAGCGATGTGCAGAAATGGAATGCCGATCGCCTGCTGAATCTGCTCGGCGACCTTGTGCATCGTGTTGGTACACAAAACAACGCAATCCGCGCCGCCTGACTCGAGCCTGCCAGCGGCGTCCGCTAAAATAGCGCCAGCATCACACCAGCGCCCCAGGTGTTGCGCTTGCTCGATCGGACCGAAATCAACGCTGTACATCAGCAACTGAGCGGAGCGCAGCCGGCCCAGTCGGGTTCTAACTTGCTGGTTGATAAGCCGATAGTATTCGATACTGGATTCCCAGCTCATGCCACCGATAAGGCCAATAGTGCGCATGCTGCCTCCCCAAAAATGAACGTATTAGTGTCGAAAAAGATTCACATTCTTCAAAAGACTTAGCTATCAGGAAATTTCACATGCTGAGTCGGGACATATTGGACGGTGCGGTCTGCATCCAACTCTTGCCGCGTGCAGCTTACAGTGCCCATGACCCTGCACAGTGGCATACATTGGGCGTCACTTTGGAGCGTCAGAAGGGAGTGCACGCCATCAATTCGGATCGCCGGGTCGATTTTGACACTTTCCCCGGCGTGCTCGCGCAAGCCCCCATCGGAGTCGACGTATTTTCCGAGTCCATGAGCGGTGGCGAATATCTGGTCCTGCGTATGGATCGACACTTCGCCAATTGTCACCTGCCGATGCTGGACCATCGCATTCAATCAGCAGGCAATATCAGGGCTTTGCGCGTGGCGCAAAAGATACGCCGTGCGCTGATTTCCCCGCAGGTCGATCACCTGTCTTTGGAACAGACCGCGATGTCTTTGGTCGAGCTGGCCAGGCCAGCTCACGATCGTCCACAACGCCTCAAGTGGAATGCGCTTAAACCAGTGCTGGATCAAATCAGCGAGCTCTACCGGCAGCCTCTTACACTTGAGCAACTGGCCGCAACCTATGGCTGCAATGCGCTGCGTTTGCTGCGCGACTTTACTCGCGCAGTGGGCACTACGCCCCATGCCTATCTGATCGAAATCAGGCTGCAGGCTGCGAGGCATTTGATTGAAAAGACCGATCTTCCGTTGGCCATCATTGCCCTGGAGGTCGGCTTCGCCCACCAGTCCCACATGGGCAGCGCTTTTCGTCAGCATCTGGACATCACGCCGGGCGACTACCGCCGCAGATCAGGTTCGCCGGCCTGATGATATGAACACAGGCCGGTTCAATCAGCGGATCTGCGACCTTAGGACTGCTTAAGCCGATTGTTCATGTGCTTCATCAATGAATCTAAGGATGCTGACTCCGCCGCGAAGTATGTCTTCTGCAATAGCCTTACGGGCCTTCGCCGGCTTTCTTTCACGTAGAGCGGCGATCAAAACCAAATGCTCATCCGCTCCGACGTAGGAATTATGGCCAAAGGTATAGAACAGATTGAGAATCGGCCCCATGGATACCCACAAGCTTTCAATTTGGGCAGTGAGCATGTCCATTCCCGAAAGCCTGTAGAGCGTAAAGTGAAACTCGCGGTTGTACTGCATGGCCTCCATGGCTTCGTTCTTTCGATCAGCCGCCTCGAACAGATTGTGCAGTTCCAGAAGCCTGACCAAGTCGGCGTCGGTCACATGATGGGTCGCCATTTCGGCGGCCAGCCCTTCCAGCGCAATGCGGATGGTACGAACCTCCAGATAACGCGCCCGGGTCAATGCCGGCACGGTTGCAAACCGGCCAGAACGAAGTTCCAGACCGCGTTCGCTGACCAGCCGGAGACAGGCTTCCCGCACAGGCGTGACACTGGTCCCCAGTCGCTCCGCCAAGTCCTGCATGACCAACCGCTCCCCCGGTTTGAAGTTTCCAGCGATCAGTCCTTCACGAATCGAAAAATACGCCCGAGCCGAAAGGTTGCCTTGCTCCAAGGGTTGAATCTGCACAGTTAGCTCCTGATGGTTTCGGTCCCGGATGGCGGCACAACGGCTTGCTCACCCATACGCGATAAGGTGCCACTTATAACATATAGGCACTGAGGTGCCGATGGTTACGCAGCGCCGAAGTCGGCTGCAATTCCATCTTCGGCGCATCGCGACATGAGCGGCTAGACCAGGGTTTTCAAGACGTCCTCTATCACTCCAAGGGACTCATCAAGTATCTCCCGGGTGTGTGCCGTCGATAGGTACAGGCGCTTGAGTTGCATCGGCTGGAAGATGTGACGCTTCTCGATCAGAAGCTGACGAAACGCCACATCCCGCGAGTCATCATTGCGCAACAGATCGGTGTATTGGCGGTACGGCCCTTCGAAGAAATACAGCAACCACGCCGACCCATAACCGGCGCTTTGTGCTGGAATGCCCAAGCGCTGCACGATGGTGTTCAGCTGTGCGCGCATGTAGTCGCCCAACTCGAACAGCTTCTCGTACGTACCGGGGCGCGCCAGTTCTTCGAGGGTGGCCTGCACCGCCGCCAAGGTCGAAGGCGTGCCATTGCAGGTGCCGCCCATGAAGACGCCCTTGGGACCGGTCAAACCGATCAAGTGCATCAACTCACGTTTCCCGGCAATGAACCCCACGGGATAGCCGGACGAGGCAGCCTTGCCGAACGTGGCCAAATCCGGCGTCACGCCGACGATCGACTGATAGCCGCCCAGCGCGTGTCTGAAACCGGTGATCACCTCATCGAAGATCAGCACCACGCCATGGTCGCGTGTCAGGCTACGCAGGTCTTTAAGAAAAGCGTCCGTCGCCGCCACCGCCCCCATGTTATGCGCGATAGGTTCGACGATTATGGCCGCCACGTCCCCCGGATGAGCCTTGAGGTACTGCTCGACTGCATCGGCATCGTTGTAAGGGAGGACGGCGGTGTATTCGGCAGCCGCGTGGAGAATACCGTCGGACATCGGATCGAACTGGCCGATCCTCTCTCTGGCGGTCTGACCGTTCATGGCGACGTAATCGTGCCAGCCGTGGTATCCGCCTTGAAACTTGAGGATCCGTTTGCGACCCGTGGCCGCACGCGCAAGGCGCAGCGCGTGATAGGTCGCCTCCGAGCCGCTGTTGCAGAACGCAATCTGCTCGGCGCAAGGAATGTAACCGACCAGCGCCTCGGCCACTTCGACTTCCAAGTCAGTAATGCCCGCCCCCATCAAGTCCATGCGCTGCGCCACTTCGAAGACCCGATCACGGATTGCCGGATGCCCGTGGCCCAAAACATGGGCGCCAAATCCACAGTGAAAATCCGTGTGGCGATGACCGTCGGCGTCGAAGAGATACGCCCCTTCTGCGCGCACGAATGCATAGGGTTGTCCAAGCTTGCGGCTGGGGCTCAGATGACCGCCCGGCAGGACTTTTTCGGCACGGGCATACCACGCTTGATTAGCCGACATGGCGCTGCTCCTTGCCTGGAATGTTGGCCAACGCTTCGCGGGTGACCGCTTCGATCCCCGCCGCGTCCAGCCGGTAATGCTTGTAGAGATGCGTAGGCGGGGCGATGAGGCTGTACTCGTCATGGATGCCATGGCGAACCAATCGAACGCCGGCGCCCTCATCGGCCAGCACTTCGGCCACGGCCCCCCCAAGGCCGCCGAGGACGTTGTGTTCTTCGACGGTGATCAGCAGGTTGGTTCCGGCGGCAGCGTTCAGGATCGCCTCGCGGTCGATGGGTTTGAGGGTGTGCATGTCAACCACGCCGACCGCAAGACCGCTTTCGGTCAGTGCTTTGGCGGCTTCCAGAGTCGGATGCAGCATGCTGCCCGTGGCGATCAGGGTCACATCACGGCCCACGGCATGCACGATGGCCTTGCCAAATTCGAAGGTGACGTCATCCGAGTAAACAGCCGGTTCCTGCCCACGCCCGATGCGGAAATAAATCGGCTGCGGATGGTGAATCGAGGCACGAATGGCGGCCGCCAGTTGTGGACCGTCTGCCGGAGCAACCACCGTGAGATCGGCGATGCTGCGCATGATCGCGATGTCTTCCGTGGCGTGGTGCGAGGTGCCATAAAAGCCGAGGCTGATGCCGGTGTGGTGGCCGATCAGGCGTACCGGCAAGGCCGAATAAGCCACGTCCATACGGATCTGCTCACAGCACAACAACGCGAGAAATGATGCGAAAGTGGCCACGAACGGTATGGTCCCGGTGGTGGCGATGCCGGCCGCAGCACTGACCATGTTCTGCTCGGCGATGCCGAACTGAATGAACAGATCCGGGTGCCTTTCGGCAAAGCGGTTCAGGCCGTTGGAATACTGCAAGTCGGCTGTGCCGACGGCGATGGGATGGCCGTCGGCGACCAGATCCAGCAATCCTTCCGAGAGGTAATCCAGCCCGGGGTTGATTGCGTTCAGTTGGCGGTACTGCCAGCTTTTCGGGTTGACTGGCGCACTCATTGAACACCTCCATTGGCTTTGATTTCTTCGATGGCGAGCAACTCGTCTTCCGGCGCAAGCCAGCCCAGATGCCAGCCGGGTTCGGTTTCCATGTACTCCACACCTTTGCCCTTGGCGGTCAGGGCGATCACGCAGACCGGCCGTTCCCGCGCAGGCTCCGCCTTCAACTCCCGGAACAACATCGCCACGGCGGCCACGTCATGGCCGTCCACTTCCCGGACGTCCCAACCGAAGGCCCGCCACTTGTCCGCCAGCGGTTCGATACCCACCACATCATCGACCTTGCCGTCGAGCTGGTAACCGTTGCGATCGACGATGGCGATCAGGTTGCCGGTCTTGTGATGCGCTGCCGCCAATGCCGCTTCCCAGACCTGCCCTTCTTGCATCTCGCCATCGCCCAGCAGCACGTAGACATCGAAGGCATTACCCCGCAAACGTCCGCCCAGCGCCATGCCCAGGCCGCCTGACAAGGCGTGACCGATGGACCCCGAACTGAAATCCACTCCCGGCACCTTGCGCATGTCCGGGTGATCGCCCAGTGGGCTGCCCAGACGTGTGTAGTCATCCAGCCAGGCCTTGTCGAAGAAATCCCAGTCGGCCAACAGCGGGTAGAGGCCGACGGCAGCGTGGCCCTTGCCCATCAGAAAACGGTCGCGTCTCGGCCACTTCGGCTCGCCGCGTTTGAGGCGCATGGCGTCGTAGTACAGCGCGGAAAAGATCTCCGCGCAGGAAAACACCGAGGTGTAGTGGCCGACTTTGGCGATGGAAATCAGCCGCACCGTCTCAAGGCGCACGAACAGTGCGCGCTCTTTCAGACGAGCGATTTGCTCGGGCGTCAACGGCGTTACGGGATCACGAACCGCGAGATTTGCAGCGGGCATGAGGGCACTCCTGAGTGGGTTGATCGAGGCCTGACGCGGCCTTCTTCTTACAACTTATAAGTTATATTTTGTAGAATCAACCACCGAGGGACGTTTTTATTTTTTCGCGGCCAGGGCTTGCATGGCATCAGATTCGGTGCCAATCATATAAGTTATAAGTGATCAGCAACGCTCAACGAGGCTTTCATGATGCAGGAAACGACCCTTCCCCTAACCGAACTGGCCCGCACGGACGTGCGCTTCCATCTGCATTCGCAGACCAATCTGCGGGCGCATCAACAACACGGCCCGCTGGTGATCGAGCGAGGGTCAGGGATTTACGTGACTGACGAACACGGCCGCGATTACATCGAAGGGATGTCGGGGCTGTGGTGCGCAGGGCTTGGATTTTCCAATCCTCGGCTGGTGCAGGCGGCGCAACGCCAGATGGCCGTGCTGCCCTACTACCACACGTTCAACCACCGGGTGCCGAACGTGGTTGCACAATTGGCCGAACGCATCGCCAGCCTCGTACCGTTCGAACAACCGAAGATTTTCTTTGCCTGCTCAGGCTCGGAAGCCAACGATTCCATGATCAAGCTCGCCTGGGCGTACCATCGGGCTCGCGGCAATGGCAGCAAGCGCAAGGTCATTGCTCATCAGAAAGGCTTCCATGGTTCGACGGTGATGGGCGCCAGCCTGTCGGGGTTGCCGAACATGCACGCGGCCTTCGGCTTGCCGCTGGAAAACAGCGTCCTGCACGTGCAGTGCCCGCACTTCTACCGCTACGGCACTGAGGGCGAAAGCGAGGCGCAGTTCACCGAGCGCCTGTTGCGGGAACTGGAGCGACGCATCGAAACGGAAGGCGCCGACACCATCGCCGCGTTCATCTCGGAACCGGTGATGGGTGCCGGTGGCGTAATTGTCCCTCCTGCGGGCTACTTCGCAGGCGTTCAGGCGCTGCTGAAGAAGCACGACATTCTGTTCCTGGCCGATGAAATCATCTGCGGATTTGGCCGCACCGGTCGCTGGTTCGGTCATCAGACCCTGGGCTTTGCGCCGGACATGATGGCGTGCGCCAAGAGCCTGTCATCGGGTTATCAACCCATCTCGTGCGTGGTGGTCGCGGGGAATGTCTATCAGGCCATTGAAGAGCAGAGCCAGCAATTGGGTGGTTTCGGCCACGGCTTTACCTACTCGGGCCATCCGGTGGCGGCCGCAGTAGCGCTGGAAACCCTGACCATCTACCAGGAAATGCATTTGCCTGAGCGCACCGAGGAGCTGGGCCGCCTGCTGCATCAGCAGCTGGAACCGCTGCTGGCACACCCGCTAATCGGCGAGCTGCGCGGCATCGGCCTGGTGGCCGGGCTGGAACTGGTCGCGGACAAAACGACCCGTGCGTCCTTTCCAGCGCACATCGGCATCGGCGCCCAAGTCGAGCGGGCGGCCCGGGAACAAGGCATGATCGTACGCAACATGGGGGACTCCATCGCCCTCGCGCCGCCCTTCATCATTACCGCCGAAGAGATCGCCGAACTGGTCGCCCGCCTGACGCGCGCGCTGGATGTCGTCGCTCTGGCCAACGGGTTCTCACTGTGATGAACGCCAAGGCCGCTGTCCCTCAAACCACTCTGCCGTTGATCGAGTTCAAAGGCGTTCAGAAAAGCTATGACGGCAAGACGCTAGTCATCAAGGATCTGAATCTCGGCATCAGTCGGGGCGAATTCCTGACCCTGCTCGGCGCTTCGGGCTCCGGCAAAACCACAACGCTGATGATGCTCGCTGGTTTCGAAACTCCGACCCGGGGCGAGATTCTCATGGGTGGCACGCCGATCCAGAAAAAACCGGCTCATCAGCGAGGCATGGGCATGGTGTTCCAGAACTACGCGCTGTTCCCGCACATGAGTGTCGAGGAAAACCTCGCCTACCCCCTGAAAATGCGAGGCCTCAATCGCACGGATCTACAGGCCAAGGTCAAGCGCGCCATCGACATGGTGCAGCTGCATGGCATGCAGCAACGGCGCATCACCGAGCTTTCCGGTGGGCAGCAACAGCGCGTTGCTCTGGCGAGGGCGATGGTCTTCGAACCGGAAATCATTTTGATGGACGAGCCGTTGGGCGCACTGGACAAGAACCTGCGCGAACACATGCAGTACGAGATCAAGCAACTGCACAAATCCCTGGGCGTCACCATCGTCTATGTGACCCACGACCAGAGCGAGGCGCTGACGATGTCGGATCGGGTTGCCGTGTTTCATCAGGGTGACATCGCCCAGATCGGCTCGCCGACAGCGCTGTACGAGCAACCGGAAAACGCCTACGTCGCCAACTTCATCGGTGAGAACAACGTGCTGATCGGCGCCGCCCGGCATCGCGATGAGCAGACCTGTGAAGTGATTCTTGAAAACGGCCTGCAGGTCACAGGCTCCGCCAAAGCGCTCAAGGGCCTGCGACCTGAACGGGTCGAACTGGTCATCCGCCCGGAGAACATTCGCTTGGGTCCGGTGGCAAGCATGCCCAGGCAGGCCACGGTGACCGACAGCGTTTACCTCGGTGACCACCTGCGGGTGCATCTGAGTTTGAGCAATCAGCAGCCACTGATTGTGAAAGTGCCCAACAACGCCCTCTTCAAACAATTGCAACCCGGCCAGATGACCGGCTTTGACTGGAGTACCGACGACGCCCACCTATTCGAATTGAGCTGATCCACCGCTGCACCGATAACGATAAGTCTCGACAACAATAACGATCCGAGAGGCAACCATGCACACCATCCCTGAAACCGTTTAGTTCGTCACTGCCCGTTTGTGAACCTGGTCTTCCTTTTACATCCTCAAACAGCAGGAGGGACAAACATGTCCTCGATATTCCGTCGCACCGCACTGGTCTGTTCGATTTGCGCCACCACCTTACTCGCCAGCCACGCGGTACAGGCCCGAGACTTGACCGCCGTCGGCTTCGGTGGCGCCACTCAGGAAGCGTTCGATAAGGCCTACTTCAAACCTTACGCAGCACATAGCGGCAAACCCGTGGTGCAGGACACGTACGACGGCGGTATCGCCAAACAGAAAGCCATGGTCCAGGCCGGCAACCCCACTTGGGACGTGGTGCAAATGGACGAAAACGAAATGGCCCTGGCCTGCGAGCAAGGCCTGCTGGAACCCCTGGATCACAGCAAGCTGAGCAACGCCGCCGACATCCCCGCGGACAAGTTCGCACCGTGCGGCGTCGGCGCGATTGTCTGGTCGGAAGTCATGACCTACGACAACAAGAAATTCGCCAGCGACGGCCCAAAAACCTGGGCCGATTTCTGGAACGTCAAGAAATGGCCCGGCAAGCGTGGCCTGCGTAAGCAAGCGCGCATGACGCTGGAAATCGCCCTCATGGCCGACGGCGTCAAGCCTGCCGATGTCTACACGGTACTGGCGACCAAGGCGGGTCAGGATCGCGCCTTCGCCAAGCTGGATGAGATCAAGCCCTACATCCAATGGTGGGAAACCGGTGCTCAACCCCTTGAATGGCTGTCGTCCGGCAGTGTTGCGGTCACGGCCGCCTATAACGGTCGCATCGCCATCGCCAATCAGCAAGGCGGACACTTCCCCCTGATCTGGAACCAGCAGCTCTACAGCATGGATTACTGGACGATCATCAAGGGCACGCCAAACCTCGCAGACAGCTACGCCCTGCTCGACTACATGGTCAGCCCCAAAGCCCAGACCGCCTTCGCTCAAGCGATCCCCTACGGCATCGTCAACGCCAAAGCCCAGGCTGCACTGGACAAGCAGACGCTGAGCAATCTGCCCACAGCCCCCGCGAACCTGGAAAACGCCCTGTTGCTCGACACGCCGTTCTGGGTCAACTACGAGGAAGACCTGATGGCACGCTTCACCAATTGGGCGGCGAAGTAAGCCCGTCCTTTGCTTGAATGGCGGCTTCGTTCAACCGAAGCCGCTGCCTTCGAATTCCGAGGTCAGTCGATATGTCCGCCCCTGCGCTGGAATCACTTGCAAGCGCCCACCAGAAGTCGAGTCGACAAAGACGCCTCGTCTCGGTGTTGCTGCTGTTGCCCCTGTTGATCTACACCGCCGTCTTTTTCGTTCTCCCCATCGGCATGATGCTGTATCGCGCCATCAGCAATCCGGAGCTGGTGCAAGCCTTCCCCCGCGCCGTTCAGGCGCTGGAACAGCAAACGCGCAGCGATAGCTCCAACCTGCCGGGTGATGCCGTGTTCGAGGCCGTTGAACAGGACTTCATGCACGTCGAAAATCTGGGTGTCATCGGTGAAGCCGCGCGGCGCATGAACTACGAAAACAGCGGCTACCGTTTCCTCATCACCGCCACAGCTCGCCGCTACCAGTGGCCCGCCAATCAGCCACCGGTCAGCGGTGAATCACCCCACGCGCGTCTGACTGCCATCGACCCTCGCTGGTCAACGCCTGAGCTATGGGAAGCGTTTGAGCGCGCATCACCGGCCTATACCTCTTATTACCTGCTCACCGCCCTGGACCTTGAACGCACGACGCAAGGCATCCAGCGCGTCGCCCCAGATAAACGCGTGTATCTGGACCTCACGTTCAAAACCTTGAAGATCGCGTTTGTCGTGTCTGTGTTGTGCCTGTTGCTGGGGTTTCCGTTCGCCGTCCTGCTGGTCAAAGCCTCGCGACCGTTTCAGATGCTGCTGATCTTGGCGGTGATGCTGCCGTTCTGGACATCGCTGCTCGCACGGACCACCGCCTGGATCGTGGTGCTGCAAGAGAAAGGCATCGTCAACACCTTGCTGTTAAAACTTGGACTGATCGACCAACCGCTGCCAATGATTTTCGATGCCTTGGGGGTCTACATCGTCATGGTGCATATCCTGCTGCCCTTCACCGTGCTGCCGCTGTACAGCGTGATGAAAGGCATTCCGGCCCACTACATGCGCGCGTCGGGTTCCCTGGGTGCGCATCCGGTTCGGGGCTTCCTGCATGTCTATTTGCCGCTGACCCTCACCGGCGTCGGGTCCGGCACGTTGCTGACCTTTATCGTCGCGGCCGGCTACTACGTCACGCCTACGCTGGTGGGCAGTGCGCGGGAGCAGATGCTCGGCTATTTCATCGCCTTCTACACCAACACCACCGTCAACTGGGGCATGGCCTCGGCGCTGGGGCTGGTGCTGATCCTCTGCGTTATGGCGATCTATCTGGTCGCCGCGCGGCTTGTCGGCATTCGCCAGATCGCCGGCCTCAAGTAATCGGGAACCTGCCATGAACCATTTCACGCTGTGCTTCATTAGTCGCAATCTGCTGCGCCTGTTCGGGATCGTTATGATCGTCTTCATGATCCTCCCCTTGCTGGCCGTGGTGCCGATCTCGTTCAGCAGCGGCACTTTCCTCTCGTATCCGCTGCCAGGGCTGTCCCTTCGCTGGTATGACAAGGTCTTCAGTGCCGGCCCCTGGCTTCAAGCCTTGCGCAACAGCCTGCTGGTCGGATGCGCTTCGACACTGCTCGCCACCTTGCTAGGCACCCTGGCGGCACTGGCATTCGCAAGGCGCAACCTGCCAGGCGCGACCAACGTGTTGGCGCTGTTGATTTCGCCGATGATCATCCCGCCGGTGATCTCCGGACTAGGCATGTACTTTCTGTTCGGCCAACTCGGTCTGACGGGCACCCTGACCGGGATAATTCTGGCCCACACCGTATTGGCGACACCGTTTGTGCTAATCAACGTCGCCGCCAGCCTGCAAGGTCTGGACATGAGCCTGCTGAAGGCCGCAGCGATGTCGGGGGCATCGCCGCTGCGCGCGTTCATCAACGTCGCCCTGCCAATCATTGCACCCGGTGTCATCTCCGGGGCGCTGTTTGCCTTCATGACATCGTTCGACGAAATCGTCGTCGTGCTGTTCATCGGCGGCCCCGGCCAGCGCACGCTGCCACGGCAGATGTTCGATGGCATTCGTGACACCATCGATCCGTCGATTGTCGCAATGTCATCGTTCCTGCTGGTAGTGGGTCTGGCGGGGTTGCTGACAACGACCTGGCTCTCGTTGCGTTCCAGCAGAACCTTGAATCAACCGGCCGCCTGATTTTCAGCGCCACGTCCTCTTTCAGAGCTGCCGGCCTGATAATGGCCGGCGACACTTTCAGGAGCAGTATCCATGTACATCGTTACAGGCGGCACCCAAGGCATCGGCGCCGCAACCGTGGAAAAACTTGTGAGCCTCGGCCACCCGGTGGTGTTCACCGGACGTGATGAGGCAGCAGGCACCCGACTGGCCACCAGCCTTTCCAATTGCACGTTCGTTGCAGGCGACGTAAGGAATGAAGACGAGTGCCGCAACGTGGTGCAGACAGCGCTGCAACTGGGCAATGGCAAGCTGGCGGGGCTGGTGAATAACGCAGGCATGTCCGGTCGAAAAGTCTTTACCGAGACATCTCAGGAGGAATGGGACAAGCTATTCGCGGTCAATACGCGCTCGGTATTCTTCTACACCAAGCACGCACTGCCGGGGCTGATAGCGGGGCGTGGTGCTGTGGTAAACGTTTCCTCCATCGCAGGCAAGACCGGCGAACAAGGTCTGGCCGCCTACTGCGCGAGCAAAGCTGCCCTCCTCGGCCTGACCCAGGCCCTTGCCCTCGAATACGGCGGGCAGGTTCGTTTCAATGCGGTCTGCCCCGGCCAGATAGCCACCCGCATGATGGACAAAATCATCAATGATGAAGCCCGCCTGGCAGCCCTCACCGCAAGAATCCCCGAAGGACGCCTGGCCTCGGCGTCGGAAGTCGCGGATGCGATTTGCTGGTTACTCTCGCCGGGCGCCAGCTACATCAACGGCACAACGATCACGGTCGACGGCGGGGAAACCGCTGGGTTGCTCACACCCAAATAAAGAAATGGGGACATCATGGTGCTGGTGAGTCAATGACCCACCACCGCCATACCGCCGCTGCGCTGGCCGCCAGGAAAACCGTGTAGCCGGGCCCGAAACGCAATGGTCAGGCTGAGCAAAAGCAACACCAGCAGCACGCTTGGAAATACACCTGCGCCCCATTGCTCAAGCAATACGCCACCCAGCAATCCTCCTCCGGCAATAGCGCCGTTCCAGACCACCACATTCATGGACAGCGCTACGTCGGCCCCTTCGCCTGCGGTATCCGCGAGTGCGGTTTGCAGGAGCGTGGCCGCCCCGCCGAAGGTAAGACCCCAGATAAACACGCCCGCATAGATGGCCAGGGCAACGCTTGAGAACACGCCAAGGAATATCGACACTGCCGCGAAGGTCGCCAGACTGATCAGCACCATCGTTCGTAGATGACGGTCAACCAGCCGCCCTGTCAGCCAGATACCTGCCAGTGCCGCCACCCCAAAGACGAGCAGAACCAGATCGACCTGACGGGTCAAACCGGCTTTGGAAACAAAGGGTGAGACATAGGTGTAGAGTATGTTGTGGGCCAGCATCCACGTGAAAACGACCCCAAGTACAGAGCGTACGCCAGGGGTGAGAATCACCCGTCGTAACCCCGAGCGCTGCGAAGAGGATTGGCCAGCGTAGTCCGGCACTTTGATCAACACCCAGACGATCAATACCAAGGTCAAGACGGACATCGCGCCAAAGGCCATGCGCCAGCCCATGACCCCACCCAGCCACGTCCCGATTGGCACACCCAGCGACAACGCAATCGGCGTACCCACCATCGCGACCGCCAAGGCCCGACCCTGCAATTGCGGCACCACCATGCGCCGTGCATAGCCTGCTATCAGGCTCCAGGCGAGGCCCGCAGAAACCCCGGCAAAAAACCTCGCAACCAACGTGAGCCAATAATGGGAAGACAGCGCGGTGATCGAGTTGAATATAAAAAATCCGATGATGGTCACCAACAACACGGTTCTGCGGCGCCAGCTTTGCGTCACGATGGTCAGGGGAATCGCAGCCAGCAATGACCCTAATGCATACACCGTCACCATCTGCCCGGACAGAGACAAGGAGACTCCCAAACCTTCGCTCATTTCCGGCAGCAGGCCTGCTGGCAACGTCTCAGTCAAAATGCAGATGAATCCGGTCATGGCCAAGGCAAGTAATGCCCCGAGCGGTAACTCGGTACTTTTTCGTTCGGCTGCAGTCATGTATCACCCTTCCCTTCACTAATATACCTATCGGTATAAATATAATGATCAGCTACAGCTAGGTCAATGACATGAGTACCGATCAGTATCTATATGTTCCAGGGAGACCAGCATGCCGGGATGGGATTGCGCGCATCTTTGGTAATGGAGTGATAAAAAACACGGTCCGGCAGCGTGGTGCCGGACCGTGGCAGAGCCCGGCGTCAGAACTTGTAGCCAAAGCCGACTGCCAGCATATGCAGCTCGCCCCCCGCTTCCGTACCTTCGCTTGGGCCGGTGCCTTTGGTGATGTGGCGAAAGTCGTACATGTACGAACCGCTCACGTCGAGATTGTTGGAAACGGTGTATGTCAGTCCAGCGGTGACTGTTTTAGGTTGATTGCAGGGGCAGATAGCAATCAAGGTCGCCTCGTCATTAGGCACTTGATGGTTAGCCAGCGATACCCCGGTTCGCATCTGAAGGCGCTCATTGACCTTGTAGTTGACCCCGAAGCGGAAGACGTTTTGATTCTGCCAGCCGAAACCTGGGCCATTGCTGGAGCCAGGGGCACCGCCTTCGGCGAGCGAGTTGTTGAAGGTCTTCTGGCTGGCCCAGTTCAGCCACACATAATCGAAGGCGAACGTCCAGTCGCCCCAATCGTAGGCAAGGCCCGCCCCCGCCTGCTGCGGCGCATTCAAGCGACCATCGGGAATGATATCGTCGTGGGCATCAAGTTTCTGAAACCACACCGGGGACGAGTACGTCAGGCCCAATCTAAGATTGGGGGCGATGGTTCCCAGGTAACCGACGCCGAACCCGATACCTAACGCGTGGTCGGTGTCATTCGTGGCCCCGAAGTTTTCCAGCCCATGCAACATCAGGCTTTCATACCCCAGTTTCACCGAGACCCCCAGATAGTGCCCCGGCGCCACCTGATAGGTGACAGTTGGCGAAAGAATCAATTGAGCCAGTTCGGATTTGACCTTGGAGGTGCCAAATGCGGGAATCGGCTTGCCGTAGTCAACACCCGCGCCGTAACCCGCCGCTGTGATCCCGAATGTTACGTCGGGTGAATATTGATAGTTGGCGCCGAACCCCGGAAGCAGCAGAAAGATATCATCGTCGCTCTTGGCGCCATGCACGTTGGAACGCAACTGTCCCACGGTAGCCATGATGTTTCCATCGACCCGCGATCCGACAGCACCCATGCCGGCTGGGTTGTTCACAGCCGCCGTCGCTTCCACCGGGTTGGCGATGGATGCTCCCCCCATCCCCATGGCAGTGACACCATAACCGGCATATTGATCGCCGTTTGCCGCCTCTACCCTTGCCGATAACATGACGGTTCCCGCAAGGATAACTCCCAGCAAATTCTTCATGACCCTGATTCCTTTATATTTATTTTTGACAGGTCAATGTCCACGGCCTTGCGTCGGGCAAGCCGATCCCGCAACGTCCGCGTGACGCCGGCGCCGATAGACACGATCAATGCTTGTTAAAAACGGGGCAGTGCGCCTGCCCCGGTAAACGTCAAAGGATTACGGACGGCCTTCGCCACGCCCCACAGCCACACGGGTGGTAAAGATGGTGGTTTCAACGTCCAGCGCCACCATGGCCAGGAATATGTTCGGGTGATCGCCCTTGAGCTTGGTGCCCGTCATGTACAACGTCTTGCCATCTTCGCCGCCCAGTGCCACGGAGACCACTTCATGACCCGGAATGTGGACTCGATCGGTGATATTGCCTTGGGCATCGATACGCGCAAATTGGTGCGAGCGCAGGACGGCTAGCCAGATACCTCCTTCGGCATCGATGGCAATACCGTCCACGCATCCCAGTTGACCTGCACGGTCTTCATCGCTAGGGAAGGCTTTCTTCATGTCGAGAAATACGCGACGGTTCACCAGCTTGCCGTCGACGATGTCCACGATCGACAGTTGCTCGACGAAAGTCTCGGAAAAGATGATGTGCTTCTTGTCCGGGGTGATGACGATGCCATTCGGGAAGTGGCAGTCCTCAAGCCCAACATGGATGTCCTTGCCCCCGGGTTCGACGATCACGATACGACCCGGCTTCAGACCTTCGCCTTCAAAAACGCGGGCGCCAACGTCGTCAACGTAGATGCGGTCGTTTTCATCAATCACCATGTCGCCGATGTAGCCAGTGAACAGGCTTGACAGGTCGGCGTACACTTCGAGGTTTTCACCCAACGGCCTGCCCGGAAGGTAACGGTACAGTTTGGTCTCGTGCATTGAACTCAGAATCAGCGTGCCGTCTGACAGGAAGCCCATGCCGTTGGGCTTGTGCGGCATTTCAGCAATCACGGTCTTGTTGCCGCTGGCATCGACGGTGTAGACCTTTTTACCCAGCATGTCGGAGACGTACAGCTTGCCGCCCCTCCAGCGGGTTCCTTCACCGAAAATCAAGCCGTCGGTCAGCTTCTCTACCAGGTATTTTTGTTGTTGTGAGGACATGTCGCATACCACCTTTGTTGTTAGGGAGAGTTGGAATCACCGTTCAGGTGGACGGTGTTGTTCATGCACACAAAATCTTCTTCGTCGCCACCCACAGCTCAGACAAATCAGAGTATTTCAAACAGCCCTGCCGCCCCCATGCCGCCCCCTACGCACATGGACACCACGGCATACCGTGCTTTGCGCCGCCGCCCCTCTAGCAGCACATGCCCGACCTGACGTGCACCGGTCATGCCGTACGGATGCCCGATGGATATGGCGCCGCCATTGACGTTGCAACGTTCAGGGTCGATGCCTAGTTGCTGCTGGCAATACAGCGCCTGGCAGGCAAACGCCTCGTTGAGCTCCCATAGATCAATGTCCTGGACACTCAGCCCGTGTTGCCTAAGCAGTTTGGGGATGGCGAAGATTGGCCCAATGCCCATTTCTTCCGGCGCCAGGCCTGCCACGGCGATACCGCGGTAGATGCCTAATGGAGTAATGCCCTCCTGCGCCGCACGCCGACTGTCCATCAGCACGCAGGCGCTGGCGCCATCCGACAATTGACTGGCATTTCCCGCCGTGATGCTGCCGCCAGCGATCACCGGCGAGAGCAAAGCCAGACTGTCGAAAGTGGTATCGGGGCGGTTGCCTTCGTCGCTCTCCAGCAGCACTGATTCGTAACAGACGTCGCCGGTTGCCTTGTCGACTACACGCCGTTTGGCGCTGATCGGTACAATCTCATCGCTCAGCATTCCGTTTTTCTGGGCAAGAGCAGTACGCAATTGCGAACACAAGGCAAAAGCGTCCTGAGCTTCGCGGGAGATGCCGTAGGCGCGTGCAACGTGTTCAGCGGTCTGCAGCATCGGCATGTAAGCGTGAGGCACGGCCGTCTGGACATTGATGTCGGCTTCTTGGGCCACCCATTGAAAGTAGGCGTCCTGCACAGCGGAAATATTGTCCTGCCCCCCTGCTGCCACAACCTCCATGCCGTCATGCAGAATCTGCTTGGCCGCTGTCGCGATTGCCATCAGGCCTGAGGAACACTGACGATCAAGGGTCATGCCGCTCACAGTGATCGGCAATCCCGCTGCGAACACCGCATTGCGCGCGAGGTTCGACCCCGCCGTCCCCGCCGCCAGCACGGTGCCGATCACAACGTCATCGATTAGCGCAGGATCAATGCCCGCACGCACCACGGCATGCCGCAGCGCGTGGGCCATCAAGGTCGGAGACTTGATGTTATTGAGCGAACCGCGTATGGCCTTGCCGATGGGCGTGCGTGCGGTTGAAACTATCAGGGCTTCACGCATGACTGCCTCCCGCGGCTCGCTGATGCTCACGAAGCGCTGTTTGCAGGGCGTCAGGCAGCGGCAAACTGGTTATCTGCGGTGTGACACAGATCGGTGAGAACACCCCTTCAAACGCCACGGTACCGTTTGGCAAAAACGCCGTAGCATGCAAGTCGAAAGTACGCTCGCGGATGTCGCCTACCTGGATGCGAATGTCCACAACCGAGCGCGGGGGTAGAGCCTTGTGAAAGGTCAACGACATGTGCTTGCAAGCAAGTCCGCCATTGCCGCTCTTAGCTTCCGGCCCCCAACCAATGTGGTTGTAGAAGTGCATGACAGCGCCGATAAGAAACTCTGTGAAGCGACCGGTGTACGCAATACCGGCAGGGTCACAATCGATCCAACGCACCGTACGGCGGACAGTGAAAAGACGTTGGTCGATGACATACTCGATACCGCCGCTCATGCTGCACCTCCCGCACGTCCCAGCCGAGCCATCAATTCGGGGTATTGAACCCGCAGGCGTTCGTCGTCAACGCGACCGGTACGTGTCATGAATTGGTAGACAAATTCTTCGGGCGAGTAATTGTCCATCCACTGGCCCATCCGCTCATACCAGAGGTAGGATCGCTCAGACGCGCCGATCAGCTTTTGCTTGCTTGGACGGTGCGTGTTTTCGTAGGCCTCCAGACCGGCCAGTGCGTCGTCTTTGTGGACCAGCAATGCATTAGCTAGGGCAATGGCGTCATTCATCGCGATACGCGTGCCAGACCCGATGGAGAAATGCGCACTCGCTAGGGCATCACCCACCAGCACATGGCGACCGGACGTCCATTGGGCATTGCGGATCACCGGGAATTGACGCCAGACCACGCGCACGTTGCCGCTTAACAATGGCGCACCTTCGAGTTCCGGTGCGAAAATCCTCTCCATTAACGCTTGGCGTTCTTCCTCGGACAGCGCGCCCAGATTCAAGCGCTCCCACGTCGCGTCATCGCACTCGGCGACGAAGGTGCTCATGTCATCGCTGTAGGCGTAATAGTGGGCGACGAAATGCCCGCCCTCGTACTTGCGAAAGACCAGTGCTGAGGCGTCGAAGACTTTCGGCGTGCCATACCAGGCAAAATGATTGCCCAAGATGTTCGTCGTGGTGCCGAAAGCTTGTTCAAATTCCCGGCGAATGACCGAGTTGATGCCGTCGGCCCCTACGACCACGTCCGCGTCCTGCAAACCGAAGCGCGCCAGATCGGCAGTATTTTCAATTCGCTCGCGGTAATGAATGACTACACCCGCTTTCTCGGCATGCCGCTCAAGGATCTGTAGCAGGGTCAAACGCGGGATCGCACCGCCCTTGACCGGCAGACGGAAATGGATCGCGGTTTCATCCTGTACGATGATTTGATGCTGGTGCTGACGGGTAGCCTCGGACAGCGCGTCGTACGACGAGGCATCGGCCTCACGTAACTGCTGCAGCCCGGTGTCTGCCATGACCACACCGAAACCGAATGTGGCGTCCGCAGCATTTTGCTCGATGATTTCAACGGTCCACTCAGGTTCGCTGCGCTTGAGCAGTAGTGCAAGGTAAAGACCGGACGGACCGCCGCCGACGATGGCCACCTTCATTATCGCGCTCCCCGGCTGATCTGCAGCCGATAGCGGTCGAACTCGGTAACCTGGCCCACGAAACCGCCGGTCAGTGCTGCATTCCACAGCGCCGGGACGAAACCCAGTTTTTTGCGTTCAAACACGAGAGCGTCTTGGGCGGTGATTTTCCAGTAACCATTGCTCAGTTGTTCGAGGCCGTAGTCCGGGTTCTCTCGGGCGGCGTCCACCAGCGGCTGGAATTCCGGAGCATCGAGCACGAACAGCGCAATCTCGTCGGTGTTGTCTGGTGCAATATCAGCGGCCTTGTTCAACCACACCTGATCGATGCCCACGAACGGCGCTGTACCGGCAAGGTGGGCGTCTTCATGGGCCATGGCCGCTTCCAGCGTGCGAGTCGCGTCCTCACCATCAAGGGCGTTCATCGGACGCTCCTGAATGGTGATTTCCATGTAGTAGCCATTCGGGTCGTTGAAGTAGATGGACTCGATTAACTCGTGGCGAATCTGGAAGATCAACGGAATCTGCTGCGCCTCCAGACGGTCACGCCATTCCAGCAACTCTTCGCGGGTATCGACACGCCAGGCGGTGTGCGTCGCTTCGTAGCGGTAGTCCGCCACCGGAAGGGTGAAGTCCGGCTGCTCGGTGTTGATGTAGTAGAAGAACGCGATGGTGCTGTGGTTGCCGCTATCGAAAAAGAAGTGCAGGAAATCGGGATGATTGGAGGGCCCCCAAGCACGTGCCGAGATGGCATGCACCAGTGGCAGGCCGAGTTTGTCCCGATAGAACTCCACGGTTTCACGCAGCTTCCAGGTGGGCCTGGCGCTGTGGTGAACGCCTTTGAGAACGGGCTGTTTTACAGTCATGGGAACGACTCCTTTGAACGGCATCGGGTGACGCCTGTTGCCAGGGGGCTGGCGCGCAGCCCCTTTAATCAAATGAACTCAACAGGCCGGACTTAGCCCACGAGCTGGGCGCGCTCAAGCTCGACACTCTTTCTCACGATATCGCGCAGGCCTTCTTTGCTCAGTTTTCCAGACGCGGTCAGCGGAAACGAAGCCAACACCTCCACGCGCTCGGGCCACTTGAACTTGGCCATCCCGTAGTCCTGGAGGAATTCGCCCAGCTCAGTCACAGTGGGTGCAGCAAAGCCTTCGCGCAGCACCAGCGTCACGCACAGACGCTCGTCGAAGACGGGGTCCGGATAACCAACAGCGGCCACCGCGGCGACGGCCGGATGGCCAGAGACCGCCATTTCCACTTCTTCGCAATTGATCTTTTCGCCACCGCGGCTGACCAGATCCTTCAAGCGACCGCAGAACACGTAATAGGTCTTGCCGTCGATGAGCTTGGTGTACATCAGGTCGCCGGAGCGGTAGTAGCCGTCGCTGGTGAAGGTTTCGCGATTACGCTCTTCGGCGTTGTAGTAGCCGTGAATGGTGTACGGCCCCCTGAACACCGGCTCGCCGATTTCACCGGGCTTGGCATCTTGCTCAGTGCCCGGCACCACGATGCGGATCTCGTCGAACTCGGAGACAGGACGACCGTTGGTGGTATCGTGGGCTTCGGCCGGATCATCGCGGTGAGTGAGGGCGATCACGCCTTCGGTAATGCCGAAGATGTTATGAGTGCGTACGCCTAGCAGTTTCTGCAGCTTGGCGGCGCTGTTGGCAACGATCACGCCGCGGGACTTGGAAAGGTCAACACGGCCTTCCTGAATCGCCGATTCCAGCCTCGCGATGATCGGGCCACCCAGCATAAGCCAGGTCGGCTTGGTGGTGGCGATCAACGAGATCAATGTTTCAGGTTGCAGGTCTGGGGTGACCGTCACAGTGCCGCCGGTCATCAGGAATGGGCCGAAGCAGCAACCCATGTTCAGGTTGTGCACCATCGGTTGCGGCATGAACAAGGTGTCGTCCGGTCGGAAGCCCAGCCACTTGCCAACGGCGCGCATGTTGTAAAGGTATTCGTTATGAAAGCGCGGAATGATCTTCGGTACGCCGGTGGTGCCGCCCGACAATTGAAAGACCGCTACTTGGAACGGGTCCAGATGCACCCGGCCAACCAATGCCTCTGCTTCAGCCAGGTCGTTGCCTGCGATCAGGGCATCCTGGAAGAGCACACCCTCCTGAGGCTCGCCACGCACTTGCATGATGAGTTTCAGCGACGGCGTTGCTTCCTGCATTTTGCGCGCAAAGGCCACGCTGTCGAACTTCTCGACCTCATCACCCTGCACGATGTGCAGCTTGGCCTCGCCATGATTGGCCAGGTAGCCGATTTCACGCTCGCGGTGGGCGGCCATCGTGCAGATCGGAATCAGTCCGGCTTTCAAGCAAGCGAAGAACGAAATGACCAGTTGCTCGCTGTCACGCAGTTGATAGATGACACGGTCCAACGGCTTGAGCCCCTGTTTGATGAACGCGCCGGCCAACCGAGTGGACAACGCATCCAGCTCGCGGTAAGTAATGCGTAAGTTCGGACCCAACAACGCGATGTTGTCCGGGTGATGCCGGACCACTTCTTTGAGCCCGTCGACGAGGGTTTCGTGACGCAGTGCGCCACCTGCAACGTAGCGGTCGAGATCGGCCTGTGGCGGGTAGACAACACCCGGAATCGGCTGAGTGACCCGGTTTAGTCGTGGTGTGTGTTCAGCAGCGGTTTCATTTTTTGTAATTGTCATGACTAACGCCTTTGTCTTGTCAGAAATTTTCTTGAAGCCAACGTCTCAGGTGCTCACCCGCGAGGACCTGGCCGGACGTCTCACCCGCCTCCAGAGCCTGACCGTGGTGGTTACCACGTACGCGGTGCCGTTCTTTGTGCGAGGCCGGTATCGCCTCATAAATTGCGTCGACATCCTGCGGAAATACCGCGTTGTCGCCGCTGTACTCGATCAGCAGCGTGGGCTGCTCGATGAACTGCGCGCATTTGGCCAGAGATGCGTTCGATGACAGGCCCGACCAAGTCGACAGCCACGATTCCGGCGTAACGATGCGGCCGAATCCCACGCTGCCCAAATTGGAAACAAAAGGATCGGCACCCCATAGCGAACCGACGAAACGGTCGGACGGATCGAGCGAGGTGTCCCAACTGCGCAGATCAGCATCGGTTCGCCAGACTTGGAAGATCGCCCCGTGAGCCGCCAGCGCCCTGTCGACATTCGCGCCACTGTTTTTCAGGCGATGACGTGCTGCCTGACGACGCTCCACCAACGACCGCGCGTGAGCATCGATCCGGGCGACCCGCTGACGTTGCCCCGCCCTGTAGCGTTCGATGAATTCTGCGCTGTAACGGGCCGAATCCGGGGGCATGCGGAACCCATTCGCTTCGCTGAACGGATCCAGGGTCGGATCAGTGGAAAACGGGTCGAGCTCGTCAGTCACCGACGGATCCAGTGCATTCATCAGCAAAACGCCCTGCCCGGGATGCGGCGACACCAGCGCGATACCGTCAGCCACGGGGAACTGCGCGGTGTCGAAGTTCGTAGCACGGCCAGCTGGGGTTTTATCCACTCGGTTTTCCGCTGCAAGCACCGATTGCTGGTTGTAGTAGGCGAACAGACCCGCGCCACCCGAGTTACCAAGCAGCACGATGTTATCGAACCCGGCCGACCGCAGATGACGCATCCCCGCTGCGACGTCGTAGAGAGCGAATTCGTGCTCCAGACGTAGGTCATTGCCGATGGAACGGGCGCCTTGCACCCAGCATGCCCACCCCGCGTCTAGCGCATCCGGCACCAGATAGTGGGTCACCACTAACTCCCGGGGGTGCATGATGAACAGGACCTTGCGTTCGCCACCTCGGGCGAATAGCACACCCAACGCACCTTGCCCGTCTTGCGTGCTGAGAGGGACTGGGGTCGAGCTGAACGGTGCAGTCATTCGATCCGCCTGCCAGGACGCGCCGCGCAACCCCGCCGTCACCGCCACTCTCTTGTTATTGGGATCAGCCACTTTGGGCCCTCCTGCCAAGCCCCGAAGGGCCGTTGAAATCGCCTTTTTGAGACAGGCTCAATTAAGCCTTGAGCAGAAGATAGATCACTATCTGAGAGGGTGTCAATTAGAGCTTTGAAAAATAGTTTCCGAGGTTTCCCCACCTGATACTGAAACCCTGCTGCTGCCTTGAATCCACTGAGGGCTTTAGCAAATGTCACGAGCAGTGATAATCTGAGGCCGTATCAATTAATGTCAGAGAACTGTCGGATGTCAGAGAAAACCAAAGCCACTGAGACCCCCGGCGCCGCGCCCGTCAAAAAGGTCGGTCGTCGCCCCAAGAGCGGTCAGGATGTTTCGCGGGACGCAATGATTGAATGCGCTGTCAGAATCGCACGCAGCGAGTCGTTGAACGAAGTCAGCATGGTCCGTATCGGTAAGGAGATCGGGGTGGCTGCGGGCATGGTTCACTACCATCTGGGTAGCCGCGACGATCTGATCAGCGCGGTAATCAATGCAGCATTCAAGGAGCGTCTGGAACGGCTTCCCACACCCACCGGCGCCTGGCGTCACGATCTGGAACAGTTCGCACTGTCGTCGCTTGATACCATGGGACGTTGGCCGGGATTGGCGACGTACATTCTGACTGAAAACAAATTCCGACTGTTTCAGCGGGTACAGCCCGGCGAGACCGATTACGGCCTGGCCTACTTCGATCACATGGGGCGAATTCTCATGAGTATGGGAGTGCCCGGTGTGATGGGGGCGATGATCTATCACCTGTTGCTGTTGTTCGTGACAGTGATCGCGGCGGAGAAAGAGAACCGCCAGTCACCCCAAACCCATGGCGACTTCATCAGTGGCTACCTCGCCCGCTTCGCAGACGACAGCTACCCAGGTGCGGCTTTTCTCGCGGCGCCGTTTGCAGCTCTAAGCAGCCCTGACACTTATGAAACAGGCGTCGCAATACTGCTCGATGGCTTCGAAGAATGGATCGGGCGTGACTGAAGCTGCCCCCTTCATCAATGAGATTTCAGGGGGCAGGCGGGGGATATTAAAGCGGACAATCAACTTTGTTCGGTAGGCAATTCTTCCTGTCCAAAACGCTCGCTACCCGCAACCGGCAACCAGTTTTTCAGAGGTGTCAGGTAGTGAAGCTCGAAATACCTCGACTTGAATGCCCACTTCCCTGATCTGCGTTCGAAGCTGTCGTGATACAGCCCACTGACTTGCACAGGGCCCAGTTCGATGTCATGAAACACGCAGTCTGCGGCGACCGTTCCCGTCGCGCTGTCGCCTTCAATCTGGATCAGGGGGTTAGCCATCCAGTGATGCATGTGGGGCATTTTCCGCCAGCTGTTTTCAGCCATCTGCAAAATTTCATCACGGCTCGAGGCGCTCCCGAAGCCTGGCAAATCAAGGCTCGAGTCTGCGTGCCAAATGCCCTGCAAAAGCACCCTGTCCAATCGGTCAAAAGCATTTGCATAAGAGGCAATGAGGGCGTCGATAGCCGCGCGGCTTTCCAGCGCGTCCAGCCTGGCTATCAATTGTTCAATATTCATGACGTTGTCCTGCTGGGAGCAGCCCCACTGCGAGAGGCTGCTCAAGGTTTGGTAGATTTTTAGATTTGCGACAGACCGCCGTCGACCATCAACTCGACACCGTTGACATACCGCGCATCGTCGGACGCCAGGAACAGTGCGGACGAGGCGATTTCCTCCGGTTCAGCCATGTAACCAAGCGGTGTAATCTGCTCAACATATTTGCGGAGCTCTGCGATCTCGCTTTCGCTCATCCCCAGGCCGTTATCCTGGATCGGGGTGCGGGTGAAACCGGGGCTGACCACATTCGTGCGGATCTTGCGGCCTTTAAGCTCGTTGGCCCAAGTACGCGCGAAGGACCGAACGGCGGCTTTGGATGCGTTGTACAGGCTCAATCCTTCCAGACCATTGCTGGAGCAAATCGAGGCGGTCAAAACAATCGCGGAGCCGTTCTTCATCAACGGCAACAGTGTTTGCACAGTGAAGAAGACACCCTTCACGTTGATGTCGAACATCGTGTAGTAAGCGGCCTCACTGGTCTCGCCAACCGGATTTTTTTCGCAGATGCCCGCATTGGCAAACACTGCGTCCACCTGATCGCCGTTCGCCTTAATCACCGACTTGAGTTCATCGAGGTCAGTCTGACGGGAAACGTCGGAAATTACCGCCACTGCCCTCTCACCCAGTTTGGCCACAGCAGCTTCCAGCGTGCCTGCCGAACGGCCGGTGATGTAAACGCGTTTGGCACCTTGCTCGATCAGCCCCTGTGCGATGGCAAACCCGATGCCGGTGGATGCGCCTGTGACGACTGCAATTTGATCAGTGAATTTTCCTGGCATGTCTGACTCCTCAGTGTTGGTTGGGTGGATCAACTGGAACCACAGTGAGCCATTGTGGGAGTCATTCAGCGTGCTGGGCACTGCCACAAATGCACGCGGGCCGTACATTTTTGTGAGGCGTAAACCCGCAAAAATTCTTTTAGATTGGAACCGATCGGTTCTTGGCCTGAACCGACATTCAGGAGCTCTGATCGATGACTCATGTACCCGGACCTGGGCGTCCACGACAGTTCGAACTGGAGGATGCCGCCCGCAATGCGATGAACGTGTTCTGGGATCGCGGCTACGAAGGTGCGTCGTTGCCCGACCTGATCGAAGGCACCGGGTTGTCCCGCGGAAGTTTGTACAAAGCCTTTGGCGATAAAAAGGGCCTGCTCCTGGCAGCCCTTGATATCTACTGCGCATACGCATTGAAAGTGACGGCAGACATCCTTTCCCAGCCGGGTACCGCCAGGCAGGCGATCCACGAATCCATGCTACGCCACGCCCGCGCTTCTTCTGGTGAGGAAGGACGACGAGGATGCATGCTGGTTGCGGTGGCTAATGAACTGGTCGCGCAAGAGCCTGAGGTGGGTCAACGGATCGCCCGTATGCTCCACCGCACTCAGCAGCTATACGCCAGCGCGATCATTCGTGGACAGGTAGCCGGTGAATTCGGAGAAGGCGATGAACAGGAAATGGCGCATTTCCTGGTCTGTCAGATCGAAGGCATGCGAGTACTCGGAAAGACCGGGGCACGCGAGGCGCAAATGACCGCGTTGGTCGAACGCAGCATGCATCTGCTCAACAGCTAATCAATCCATCAACCTATCTGGAACCAAACGGTTTCTTAAAGGAACCCTTCGTATGTCTTTCACAATGACTCAAAACGCAGATATCACACATGATCCCAAGCGATGGTTCATGTTCGTCATCCTGCTGGTCGGCGCGTTTCTACCGCCTCTTGATTTCTTCATCGTCAACGTTGCGCTGCCTTCCATTCAGAATGATTTGGGAACAGGCTCTTCCGCAGAACAACTGGTAATTTCTTCATATGCGACGCTCTACGCCGTCACATTGATCACTGGTGGACGCCTGGGTGATCTTTACGGGCGCGGGCGCATGTTTTTTCTGGGGTTGGTCGGGTTCGCGGCGGCATCGCTGCTCTGCGGACTCGCGACGTCACCTTGGATGCTAATTGCCGGCCGGGCTCTGCAAGGTATAACCGCAGCGGTGATGGCGCCTCAGGCACTCGCCTCAGTACAGGCGATCTTCCCTGAATCTGAAAAGCCGCTGGCGCTGAGCATCTATGGCGCCGTGTTCGGGCTGGCATCGGTAATCGGTCAGGCGCTGGGCGGCATTCTGATTTCCCTCAACGTCATGGGTATGGGGTGGCGGGCGATCTTTCTGGTTAACTTGCCCATCGCATTGTTAGTCGTGGTGTTCGGGATTCCCGTATTCAAGGAAACCCGCGCGGCGCATGCTAGTAAGCTGGACCTGTGCGGCACGGGCTTGTCGATCCTGACACTAGGTGCTCTGATCGTCCCCTTGATCGAAGGCCGCGAGGCCGGCTGGCCGCTGTGGGCCTGGCTAGCGCTAGCTGTGGCACCCGTTCTGGCGTGGCTGTTTTGGCAATACGAAATCCGTTTGCATCGCGCAGGTGGCACACCACTCCTAAATCCCGCCGCGTTGAAGGCGCCTGGCCTCGGCCGAGCACTGATGGTCGCTCTGTGCTTTTACGCGATCGGCGTCTTCTTCCTGCTGTTTTCGATTTACTTGCAAGGCGCTCTACACACAACCCCACTCCACGCGGGCTTGATCTTTCTGCCTTTCGGCGCGGGCTTTCTGTTGGGGCCGCTGTCGACCGGACAGTTCAAACGCCTCTTCGGCGCTTTCGTCAACCCTGTGGGTATGGCCTTGGAAGTCATCGGTTTCTTGGCGCTGGCCTGGCTTGTGAAGGCGACGCCCACTGACGTCGCTCCGTCCGCCTCGCTATTGGCTATCATTCTGTTTTTGATCGGATTCGGACAAGGCTTGGCCCTGCCGACGCTGATGCGGATGGTCACGGGAAGAGTAGCACCAGCCTACTCGGGCATGATCGCAGGGATCACCAGCGCGTCATTGCAGATCAGCACATCGCTGAGTGTCGCTGTGATTGGCGGAGTCTTCTACACGCTCGTGGGCACACAGAGCGACGCGTTAGTGATTACGCATGCTTTCAGCGTTTCCGTGCTCTGCATCGCCGCCTTCCTGGCAGTGGGCGCAGCGCTGAGCTTCAGTCTGTTGCGCCAGCCTGCCACCCCCTGAATCCCTTCAATGATCTGCCCGATCCCACAGGGATCAGCGCATCATCACTCGGAGCCAATCATGCTCGAAGCCAGGTCAGCGAGCGCTCGCAGCCGGTCCATCTGGCGCATGTCCTGGTGGTAACCCATCCAAATGTCACGACCCGGTGGCGGCTCGTCCGGGTCTAGCAATTGAAGTCCCGGAGTGCGATCGCCGAGCGGACGCGGCAAGACCGCAACGCCGAGGCCGCTCGCGCACACCTGGGCCTGCACAGTGCGGCTGCTGCTGGTAAACACGGTGCGAGCCAGTGGGAATCGCTGCTGCAGCCAGTGCACATCGGGATAGTGGGCTTGGGCTATGTTCATCAATATCAGCCCCAAGCCCTTGCCATCGGGCTTTGGCGCAGAACTGCCAGCGCTCGCGTACAAGCCATAACGCATGGTGGTCAGTTTACGATGCACGATATCGGGCTCGGTGAAAGGCACGATGCGAAAGGCGATATCCGCGTCACGCCGCGCCAGATCGAACAGGCGATGGCCAGGAATCACCTCGGGTGCGATCAATGGATAACGTAGAGCCAACTCACGAAACACCGGTGTCAGAACGTAACCGGCGAACCACTCCGCACACGAGATCCGCAACAGACCTTCAGGCTGGTCGCTATCCCCCGCCAGGCGGCGTTCGATCGACAATGCATTCTGCTCCATCTCCTCCGCCAGACCGAGAATCCGCTCGCCTGTGTCGGTGAGGACCAGCCCTTGGGCCGTGCGTAAAAACAGAGGCTGGCCACTCGTCTGTTCAAGCACTTGCAGGCGCCGACCGACTGTGGGGTGGCTGACACGCAACTGCTTCGCTGCGGCGCCCAGTGATCCGCTGCGAGCAATCGCCAGAAAGACCCGCATATCACTCCAGTCCATCACCCTACCCCGTACAATTATGTGCGAGGAGGTTGCAGCATTGGCACTCCGGTAGCAATCCCCCAACGTACGCAGGCATCGCGGGTACGCTCGCTCAACGGCACGTCGTAGGGATGGAGATGAATATCGGGTTTGTGGAAGATAGAAAATCGGCTAGAAGCTGACGCCATACGTCAATATCAGACGATTCTCATCGACGCTGTCGGCATAGGTGGAGCGATTGGTGCTGTTACGCCAGCGCACACCGAAATTCTTCAAAGGGCCGCTCTGAACCACGTAGGTAATATCCGTGGAGCGTTCCCACTCCTTTCCTTCTTCGCCTGCGGCGCGAAGCAAGCGTCCTTTGCGCGTGGTGAGGTTCTCAGGATCCACCTGATCGCCTGTAACGTAGCGGACGTTGAACTTCAATCCCGGGATACCCAACGCTGCAAAATCATAGTCGTACCGGAAATGCCAAACGCGCTCATCCTGGGCGGCAAAGATACTCGCCATTTGCTCACTAAAGAGGTAAGTACCAGTCCCGCCCAAATAGGTATACGCGGTGTCCCCCATGACTTTCTGATAGCCGCCGCTGAAGGTATGCGCGGCAATTTGGTAACCGAAATTGGTGCTGACGACGCGGTTGTCGAGCTTGCCGATAACCTCCTGTCCCGTCTGCCTAGCCTGGAAGTAACGCAGGTCGGTGAACGCCTTGCCCGGCCCTATAGGGACGTTATAGGTCAGCCCAAGAAAGTGTCGCGTGTAAAAGTCTTTGAGCTCACTGGCATGTGCGCTCAACTGCAAGTTCGGCAGGACCTTGTAGTCGACCCCGCCATAGGTGTAGCTGTCGCTGGTTTCGCGGTGATCTGATGTCGTCAGCGGGTCCATGCCAGAAGAGTCACGCAGCTTCGTCTTGTCGATTTTGCCAAAGTGAAACGTAAAATCCTTGACCTCCTTGGAGGTAATTTGGGCGCCATTGAAGTATTGATCGAACAGTCGCGTGTTATTTGAAAGCAGCAGCGGCAGCGCCGGATTCAAGCTTCCCACACGCAGCTCGCTCTCATGGAACCTGGCTTTCGCCGTCACGAGCAATGTAGAGAAGTCATCGCTGGCGCCGTGCTCTCCACGTGGCAATATCCCGGTTCCGGCGCGAGCGGGACTGGAGTCGAGCTTGATGCCGAGCAAGCCAACGGCGTCCACTCCGAACCCAATAGGGCCGGGAGTGAATCCAGACTTGAGGTTGAGCTCGACCCCCTGCGCCCACTCTGAGCGCCTGGATTGCGAGGGAAAACCGTCGCGAAAATCCCGGCTGAAGTAATAGTTTTTCAAATCCAGCCGACCTTTGCCGTCGCTGAAAAAATCGGCATTGACCGGCGGGGTTATCATCACTGCCGTCAAAAGCAGGGTCGTGCGAACGGGCAGACAAGGTTTTTTTATCATTAGAATCAGCCTTCTCGTTGTAGATCTTATTTTTGTAATGCTCCGGCCTCATTCACCGCCGGATCGGTACCACCGCGTCCAGTCCCGTGCTATGGGTCACTCCTCGCTTATCAGGTAGTAAAACGAAATGGTGATGTATCGTTGTTATAACCATATAATGACTGCAATTCAAGTCTGTCCGACCGAATTGCCTGCCTGATACCCACTTCCTGCCGAGAGCGCCAGTCAGGGACTCGCCAGAGGCCGTCACTGGCCCCTGGCGGCGGGATTATCGACAAGAGATCTACCTGCTATGCTGCGACCATGAACATAACGACGACGCCTCCCCCGCTATCCGGTGCCAAGGGAACCGCCTTGCATCGTCAGATCTATCTCGTCTTGCGCGAAGAAATTTCTCGTGAGCTTTACCCCAGTGGCGCACTTCCGAATGAAGAAGCGCTGTGCGAGCGTTTCGGTGTATCGCGCATCACAGTCCGCCGTGCACTGGCCGATCTAGCCGCCCAAGGCGTCGTCGAGCGGCGGCACGGACGCGGCACCTTTGTTGTGGAAAATCCCGCCTACACCCGCCTGCCCCCCAGCCTTAATCTGATTGACAGCCTGCGCCAGGCCGCAGTTGAAACAGTGGTGCAGGTGCTTGAGGTGGAGCAAGCCGTGCCTCCGCCAGATATCGCCAAATTGCTGCATCTCCCCCCAACGGCTCATGCCGTCCACGCGTTGAGATTGCGCAGTAATCACAAGGGCGTCCCTGCCATGCTGACGGATGCCTGGGTACTCGCCTCGGTCGCCGAAGACGTGAACGAGGCGGCCCTTGCTCAGAAAGCGCTTTACGAAATCCTGATGGATCAGGGAATCAAGTTCGGGCGCGTTGTGCAGGAAATCAGCGCAACCGTAGGCGATCCGAACAGGGCGCGTTTGCTACACACGGAAGTAGGAAGCCCGCTGCTGAAGATGGTCCGCTTGATGCACGACCTGGATGAGCGACCTGTGCTGCATCTGACTATCTACATGGTTGCAGACCGCTCCAGCATTCTGATGGAGATATCTGGCGAGGACGTCAACACACTGGCGGCCGGTCAGGTGATCCTCGACACCTCTTCCCTGATTGCCCCTTCCAGATAGCAGGCCCCGAATCGGCCCGCAATGTGACCAGCCATCCTGACAACGTCACGCGGATCGACCGACCATTCCGGCGAATGCGACGTGCACCTCATGTAGCAGCACGAGCCTTAAGAACCGTGCCCGTATGGGCACGGTTGAGGTTGAACGAGCTTACTCCACGCCCTTGAGCGCGAATTCATTGAGGTGGCCCGAGGGCAACGTGGCCAGCCCTGGATCTGCCGGAAGCTCGACATCGAAGTAGCGACGCAGAACGTCCGAAATCAGCTCGTAACAGCCACCGATGCGAATCACCTCCATCGTGCTGAAATTTATGACCGTTCCCGCACGTTGATAGACGTGCCCGCGGCGCAGGCCATGGTTGACCTCAATATCGGCGATCTTGCGAAGCTCATCCGGAATGTCTTCAATGCGAAACGGAGATCCTGTCCCGGTGTAATTCGCCGAAGAGCCCAGCAGCGGCACCGTCTCTTCGTAGCTGAGGCGGCAGAGTTCGGCGTGAAAGGTCCCACCGTTCAACAACACGCCGATCATCCCTTTTGCAGAACTAGCGCGCAGCAGTTCCGGACCCAGTTTCTGAATCATCGGATGGTCTGGGCGGAAAGGTGCAACCACAGCTATGGGTAAGTTGTGATCGAGTACCAGCGCGTCGACCATCTGCTGGGCACGCTTGTCGAGCGTATGTAACTCGCGCTGCATATCCAGCGTGCCCGCCATAGCGTTGCGCTTATGACTACCGCGCATTTTCGTTTCAAAAATCCTGCGCAACGGTTCGAGTGACGACCCGACAAAGGCATAGCCAGTGTCATTCGGTACAAGACCGATGCCTCCGTCTTTCACGATGTCGATGACACGTCTCGCGTCAGTTTTGATGTCATTGGTTTTCATTGTTGTATGACTCCTTCCAAGTCTCAGTTGCGCTGGATCACATGCACCAGCAAATAGAAGCTCGATCACTCGTTGTTCAACTCCTCCAACGAACGACCTCGCGTTTGGGGTCCGAACAGCACTACAGCCAGCATCGACACGGCCATCGCCCCACAGATGACAGTCAGCGCGCCTGTCACTCCCGCATACCTAAGGGCGGCGGCGATCAGAAACCCGCTAATCGCGCCCCCAAGACGCCCCACTGCGACCACAACGCTCGTCGCGAAAGCACGGTGGCGTGTGGGGTAAAGCTCGTTCTGATAGGTGTGGACCACCATCGGCACGACGGCAATCGCTAGCGAGACTGCCGATCCCGCGATAATTAGAGGCACCATGCTCCGCATATCTATGAAAAACAGCCCTCCCACAATCAGCATGCTCCCGACGAAGAGCAGTTGCCATTTGCGTTCCACTCGATCCGCAAAGAAAACCGCCACAAAAGGCCCCAGCGGATACATGCAGGAGATGATCAGGCTGTATTCCAGGCTTTTGGTGAGACTGATGCCATGCTCGACGAGAAAGGTCGGCATCCAGTAAGTGAAACCGTACAAGGCGATGCCCATACCGATCTGACAGACGAGTAGCATCACAGTGCGAGCGCGATAAGGCCGACCCCAGATACCGGGCAAACGATCCACTTTGCTGGATTTTGGCAGAGCCGCTGGTAAGGGTTTGGGCAACGCGGCCCCTAAGTCTTTCTCCACCTTGGCTTCGATCTCGCTCAGCACAGCATGGGCTTCATCTAAGCGACCGCGACTGGCCAGCCACCTGGGGCTTTCGGGCAAGTTTCGGCGTAAAAACCAGATAAGAAATGCACCGCATGCGCCGATCCAGAACACCCAGCGCCAGCCATCAAAACCAAGCACCTGTGTGGGCACCAACAGATACGCAATCAACGCAACGACCGGGGCGGCCACCCAACTGCACGTTCTCAGAACTGCAAAAGCACGTCCGCGAATCCTGGGAGGAACAATCTCACTCAAATAGGTGTCGATCGTGATGATTTCTACCCCCAGAAAGATACCGACCACCAACCGCCAGAAGCTGAGGGCATACGCATCCGACTGAAAAGCCAGAATGGCGGTGGCTGCCGAGTAGCCTAGTAACGCGAATGTGAAAACAGCCCGACGCCCCATTCGATCGGTGGCTGGACCGAGAAGCAGCACGCCCAGAAAAATGCCGACGAGCGTTGCCGCGATATAACTCGCCGCACCCGTCATACCAAACAGGCTTTGCGTGGTCGCGCTGAAGACTCCGCTCTGGATCAATCCAGGCATGACGTATGCGGTTGAGACAAGTTCGTAGAATTCAAAGAACGACCCTACCGACAGCAGCAGCACCATCGACCAGATCGTGCGCGTTGCCGGGAGCCGGTCCAAGCGCGCAGCAATGTCGCCAGCCGTCATCGCGCAAGGCTCGGGACTGTCGACAGTTACGGCAGACACATCGAAGACGTGTTCACGCATAAAAATACTCCTGCTTTATTGTTGTCATTGTTTGCCTGGAATGCGGTGCTCACTGAATCCAAAACGCGTACTTGCAGTACGTCATGAGCAGACCCAGCGGCCGGTCTGCTCATGGGTCGCGACGACCCTTTCACCGCACTTATAATCGTGGGCAGCAGCGCTTCGTTCGCGTGATCGATCAGCGCTTCACAGGCCATGCCCACGGCCTGGATATTCGGTCCAGCCGTTGCCACTCGGTGATCAATGCCTCTTCTCGAAGGGTCAAACCGATGTCGTCCAGTCCGTGCAACAGTGCTTCGCGACGCAGTGGATCAACCGTAAATCTGGCGCAAAATCCATCGTGGGTATTTAGTGTTTGCGCATTGAGATCGACGCTAAGCGGTTCGCCGTTGCGACAAGCGGCAGCCACTCTGTCGATGTCAGCGGCTGGCAAACGAATCGGCAACACGCCATTCTGAAAACAGTTGCTGAAAAAGATATCGCCGAAGCTCGGCGCGATTACACATCGAATACCCAGACACTGAAGCGCGGATACCGCAGGTTCACGGGACGAGCCACAACCGAAATTTTCGCCCGCGAGAAGAAACGGGGCATTTCGGAACTCCGACCGGTTGAACACGCATTCCGGATCCTCGCTACCGTCTTCTCGATAGCGCAGGGCTTCGAACGCGTATGGGCCAAGCTCTTCTCTGGTCAGGGTAGTCAGCCGTTCGATACGGATGATCACATCCGTATCGACATTGGTTCGTGGCAAATGCGCAGCCGGGCCACTTACAACGGTGAACGGTCGAAGGCTCATGGCATTACCCCTTTCACGTCCGTAATCGCACCAGCAATAGCAGCGGCGGCAGCCATCGCGGGGCTGGCCAGATGCGTGCGTGCACCAGGTCCTTGGCGACCCACGAAATTCCGGTTCGACGTCGATACTGAACGCTGTTGTGGCGGTACTTGCTCTCCGTTCGCTGCTACGCACATGCTGCAACCCGGTTCGCGCCAAGCGAAGCCCGCGGCCTTGAAAACCTTATCCAGCCCCTCCGCTTCTGCTGCTCGCTTGACCAGTTCCGATCCCGGCACGACCCATGCTGTTACTCGGTCTGCTACCTGCTTCCCACGTATCACTTCGGCCGCCGCACGCAGATCAGACAATCGCGAATTCGCACAGGAGCCTATGAATACCCAGTCGATGGGCGTTCCGGCGATAGCCTGGCCAGCCTTCAACCCCATATAGTCGAGTGCTGCCCGCAACGTGGCGCGACGGGCCACATCGGTGACGTCATCTGGATCCGGCACCCGACCGTCAACCGGGATGGCATGTTCAGGACTGGTTCCCCAGGTGATGGTCGGAGTCACGAACGAGGCGTCGATGACTTCCTCTCGATCAAAATGCGCATCCGGATCACTGAAAAGCTTGCGCCAGTCGCTGACCGCCGCATCAAACACTGCCCCTTGGGGAGCATACGGTTTGCCGCGCAGGTACTCGAAAGTACGCTCGTCCGGCGCAATGATGCCGAAACGGGCGCCGAGCTCCACGGACAAGTTACACAGCGTAAGTCGGCCTTCCACTTCCATCGCCTCGATGGCCGGTCCGGCAAATTCGATCGCTGATCCGACACCTGCTGCAGCGCCCAGCTCACGAATAATATGTAGCGCGAGATCTTTGGGCGTCACGCCTGGACGCAGTGTGCCCTCGCAACGAATTCGCAATTGCTTCGGTTTTTGCTGCCGCAGCGTCTGAGTGGCCAGAGCGTGAGTACTTTCCGATGAACCGACACCAAAGGCCATCGCACCCAGCCCGCCGTTGGTGCAGGTATGACTATCCCCGCAGATCAAAGTCAGCCCAGGCAGCACTATTCCAAGTTCCGGCCCCATAACGTGCACAATGCCCTGCCCCGGTTGCCCGAGATCAAACATGCGCACACCCATCAAATCGCTACGCGATTTAAGCGCCGCATGAAGTTTTCCACCCACAGGATAAGTCGAAGCCACACGGCCCGGCTGGCTCGAAACAGCATGATCCGGAGTCGAGAACACCAGTTCAGGATTGTGTAGCTTCATCCCGCGTGCATCGACATCCGCTAACGCAGGAGGCCCCGACAAGTCATGCAGCAGATGACGATCAATGTGCAGTAACGCCCACCCATCACCCAGATCTCGAATGACATGGGCATTCCACAGCTTATCGAACAGCGTGCTTGTCATCATCAGAGCCCCATGGTCGCGCCGGCATTGAAACGCGTACGCAATTCGTCCCATTCGTCAGCCCCGAAGCGACGAAACAACTGAGCAACCGACTCACTGGAATCAGGGGCAATGAGGGTGGCTTTGAGGGCGGCAAGCGCCTCGTCTCCTGCCTTCAGACCCGCCATGAACATCAGCCCGGGAAGGATCGCCATCTTGTACCCCCATTCTTCAGCCTGACGAAGGTCAAACAGCGGCGTGCGCCCGCCTGGGACGACATTGAGGACGCAAGGACCATTCACTTGCTGAGGCACTGCAACCGCCTCTGCCAAGGATTGCGTCGCCTCGACAAACGCCATGTCGGCCCCCGCGTCCAGGGCCGCGTTGGCACGCCAGATCGCCTCTTCAAGGTCATGCATGGCCCGCGCGTCGGTGCGAGCTATTACCACGAACTCTGAACTTCGACGGGCTTGTACAGCGCTACGGATCTTTGAAACAAACTCACTGCGGGAGATAACTTGCTTACCGTCTAGGTGACCGCAGCGCTTGGGTGCCACCTGATCTTCAATATGAATGGCAGACACCCGACGGGCCTCAAACTCACGCACAGTGCGAGTAACGTTCAACTCATTGCCGTAACCGGTATCGGCATCTGCGATCAACGGTACGCCAATCGATCTGGCCATCGCCGCCGCGTTTTCGACCATCTCTGTCATCGTCAGCAGACCAAAATCAGGGTATCCGCGGGCCGCAGAAGTACCTGCTCCGGTCATGTACACCGCACCGAATCCCGCTTGCTCGATAAGCCTTGCGCCGATGCCGTCATAAGCGCCGGGCGCGATGATCATGCCAGGTGCTTCTAGCTGCTCCCTGAGGGTAGAAGGGGTCATGTCGCCTCCTTTTGTAATAGTTACGGATTGTTGACGTGATGTTGTTATAACTACATAACAACAAAACTGCAAGCAATCCCGATACAGGGTGTTGTGGATTTTTTGTGGGAATTGGGGAGACCTAGGCGACACAGCTGACGCGATCACGTTTGATAATGCAGACAGCGTCGAAAAGGAGGATTGTGAGCGGAGACAGGAATGGCATTGCGCCACAGTGCATCGAGGTTCAGAAAGAATGAGCGCGAATGCCCAAACGGGCCGATGTCATTGGCGGCCCCTTGCCAAGTCGTGTTAGCAGGTCAATGACATCGGACGGTTTCAACACATAGTGGTAATCGTATGCGTTCTAGCGAACTAGACGGCCTTTTCGCAAGAAGTAAACTTGCGTGGCTACGCCTAGGACAAGCACAAGGAAGATGAGACCTTGTGCACCAATCAGGAGGGGCGACTTCAGGTCGGTGACGAATGGATGACCGTCTGGAACGCGCCGCAAAGTCTCAGACACCGTTGGGATCATCAAAAAGAACGCTGTGAGGCTCAAGAGGATGGTTTCGATATACGCGACCGCACGGCCTTTCCATCCCAAGAGCCCCATACCGTATCCCCCTAGCAGCAACGCCAGCGTGATTACGCCAATGAAATTGCTCACGGGCTGCTTTGCCACCAAAAACACCGTCACTGCGCCGATCAGCATGAAAATCAAGTAAAGCACCCCTGGTGTCGAACGAGGGACGATGCGACCGTGACGCACGAACATGTAAGCAGCGAGTGGGATGGCGGGCAGACTGCCCAGTGTATGGAGCCAGCCGATGGGTGAGATTCCGAACATTTCAACGATTTTCCGTTTGATGGATGATACGCATAGCACGTCTTGGGCACGTAGCAGTTATCCTGCCTTACCTGTGCGCAGAAGCTTGTGCTGACACTGGATGCTAACGAGCGCGCCCCCATTCAGACATGATGAATTCCATGGAAAACTTGATCGTTCATCCAGAAATGCAACTTGAAGGCTTTGTAGCAGCGGACCTGCTCTCTCAGGTACTGGCTAAAATTCGTCTGACCGGTGACCACGTTTATTCAGTGACGCTCGAGAGCAACAAGCCCCTGATGCTGGATGAGAAAAGTGCCCACGTATGCATGTTGCGATCAGGCTCGCTGCACATCCGCTGCGGTGCAGATCCAGGGGTGGCGATGCAGCCGGGTGATGTGCTCCTGCTTCCCCATTCGTCATCCGTGCTAAACCTGAGCGCAGGTGCTGAACGCGCAGAGATCGTGATCTGCCGTTTCTGGTTCGACGCAAGCAGTTTTGAAGCCATGGTTTTCTCCCTTCCACCGACGATCTTGATTCCCAAGGACGATGCTGCAGCGTGGTCTGAGGGGATTCTTCACTTCATGCTTCTCGAAGCTGGCAATACACAGCCAGGCGGCGCACTGATGGTCTCACGGCTCATTGACCTGGTGGTCATTCGCATCCTGCGAACCTGGGTGCATCAGCGGGCTGCCTCCGGCTGGTTAAAAGCGCTGTCCGATCCGAGAATCGCTCGAGCACTGAAAGCCATCCATGAAACACCTGGTCAGCAGTGGAGCAACAATGCGCTGGCCGAGATAGCTGGCATGTCCAGGTCCAACTTCTGCGAACGCTTCAACACCTTGGTGGGCCGCCCGCCACTGCGATACCAGAATGAATGGCGCTTATCACTGGCTAAATGCATGCTACTGCAAGGGCACAGTCGCGTCGGAGAGGTGGGGTTTGCGGTCGGATATGAGTCTGAGGCGGCGTTCAGCCGTGCCTATAAGTCCTTCTTCGGCTGCTCACCGCGAGACGATAATGCTCGAGCTTTGGAAGAAGGGCGCGGGTGACATAACGGCCTCCGTGACCTGTATTGAACATAGTCGAAGCGGCGCCCTCTTCCCGACCCCGCCGATCTTGTAAGCATTACGCGGTCGGCGGACTTTAACGTTCACTGCATGGCGGGATAACCTCTCACTCCATTACCACGGTCAGCAGATAGCTCTTTTTGTCAACGACAGTTCGAGTCAGAGTAGCTCGACCGCTGCCTACTGCCAGACTGATAGGTTCGGCTTTGAGAATGGCTTCGTCAAATGCGTGCGGGATCGAAAGACCGAGCACACGTACCGAAAGGCGTTTTGTGGCCTTGACCAGTTCGCGGCGGGCTGCGTCGTCATCCGAAGGCTGCACCACATCAAGGATCAGCTTTACCCGGTTGGGTATCCCATCAATCCCTTCGGCGGAGAAGGAGATCGTGTTGCCATCGACCCGAGCAGAGTTGATAGGTCGAGCGCCACTGCTGCACCCTTCCTGACCAATCTTGCGAACAGTCCAATCGTTGGCACGTAAGTGAGTGTCGTTCAGGACTGTGCACAGCTCTGCGGCGGATTGCGGCCGCAGCTCGGCAAGACAGTTGATCGAACACCATAGCCCCGCAACGCCTACAACAAAACGTAGCATCATACGACTCTCCTGCATGTTGGTAATTTCCCTGTTGCCTTCTTCATCAGGCCGATTGGCGGCGCATCTTGTCTTCAATGATTGCCAGACCTTTGCTAGATCATCTGCACTTCCAGGCTCTAAGTGTCATCTCCGGATGTTGGAAGTTATGCCCTGCCGAGCCACTCGTGGATCACCACTGGAGGGAGATAGAGCCGATCACATGAGCCATTGCCTCTCACACTCAATGCTGTCGACGTCGCGCCCCGGAGAACATGAGCCAGATGCCTGACATCAGGAAATAAAATGCACCGAATGCTGCATAAGGAACGATATCGTTGATGCCGTGAATACCGGCCAGCATGGCCTGTCTGAGAAAGAATGCGCCTGCTATCGCGGACTGGGCACCACTAAGGATCATCAGCCACTGAGCGCTGTAGGAAGTGCGACGTCGAACAGCCACTATTATCTGAAGAGACCCGGATATCGTCGCCCATAAACCAAACACAGCAATCATCCAATTCATACTGACTGCTAGCGCTATGGCGATGGCGACCGTCGTCAGCAGACTCAAAATTGCGTTGGTGGATTGCACAGGGTTACGACCCATCCCTCCATGTCGATACACATCCAGAAAACTCGCCGCCGCGTCCCAAGCGGGGTAGAAAATGGTCAGCACTGCAGCAGCGAAAGGCAGGAGTGATCCAGTGGTGACCGCTGCTCCCACCCATATGAACGACACGGCCGCACGGGTGAAATAGTAAAAAACCCGCCATTCAATGCCGGCCTCAGGGATGATGTCGCTCAGCGGTTCGAGCGCTCTGGTTTTCATGTCTGTCACCGAGTGCGGAAAATCAATCTAGATCCCGTGTACAGGAGTCATCTCCAGGCTATCGGAGGTCTATTACACCGTCTCGAGAAAACGTCCCGAGTGGAGTTTCCAGCCCTATGTCGGATGTGCCCGGGCCCCGAATACCGGTTACGGCTGTCCAGACCGCAACAGCTGGCGGCTTACCTGAACTGGTGGCTACAGTGATGCTCAAAGGCCCTTTCACTGCAGTGCCGTTTACTCGACCATCCCACGAAAAGCTCAGAATGCCTTTCGCGGCATTTTCATGATGCTCGGTATGAACGACTGCGCCGCTGCCGTCGGTAAAGGTGATATCCAGCGCCGCCGGACTTTCGGTTAGCACTTCTCCAGCGTAGGTACCGTCCGCGCGGGGTATTGCGCTTGATGATGGCACCAGCACGGACCGACCAAGCCACGACGCAGGATCGTAAGTCGATCCCTTCCCCAGTAATTGCCTAAGTAAGCCGCTGATCTCTTGCAGCGTGGATGCTTGAGTCAACGCAGCGAGCTGCTGCACTGTTTCTCCTGGATCAGCCGGCGAGAGGGGGTCTTGGTGCTGCAACTGAGTTGTGAGCAGCTTTAAAAATGCCTGGCTGTCGAGAGCAGCAACACGGCTGCCGGTGCTAGATGAGCTAGCAGGTTGGCTCGTTGCGTTAAGCAGTAAACTAGACTCAAGCATCGCATTAATCTCTTGGATGACACTCTGTAGACGACCGCAGCGCTCATAGCCAATGGGAATGGGCGGCGAGTTCGCGCGAAACGCTACCTACTAGAAGGTAGTCATTCTGGAGCAAAAAAACGGCCGCCGGGCGACCGCTCTGTTCAGTTTGAAACGACTAGTCGGTTCAGCATCGGTTGAGTAACTGCATTAAACATCTCAGGATCCCCGTAGGCACGTGCGGAAAGCATCGCACCATGAACGGTTGCCATGAATGTCTCCGCTTGAGTGCGAGCATCGTTTAACAGGGAAAGACAACCCAGTCTGGCTCCTCTTTCTAGGACAGAGGTCAACCAAGCCGAAATCGCTCGAAAATGTGCCCTGACCTCTGCTACCACCTCCTGTGGCAGCACTGGAATCTGGGTTGCAAGGAGTGCACACACGCAATATCCCTTAGTGGCATCTCCAATACATTCCTGCCAGTAAGAAATGTAGGCCCTGAGTTGATCACCCGGGCCAGGGCAGACACGCTCGAGGTGCGCGAGGCCTGACTCCGCCTCGTGGCGATACTGATTCACCAACGTCTTGACCAGATCCACCTTTGTAGGGAAATGGTGATGAATGCTGGCTTTTCGAATACCGACCGATTCAGAAATGTCCGCATAGCTAAAACCATTGTAGCCGCCCGCAATAATGAGCGAACGGGCACAACTCAATATCTCGTGAAAGGTGTTGGAGTGATTAGTCATAGAGGCAAACCTACCTTCTAGTAGGGGACGCGTCAAGGGCCTACGGATGGCGATCCTCACGACGCAGACCGTGTCGCCCTCCAGTCTCGATCAAAACAACTGAATATTGTGGATCCTGTTGCATTATAAACTACCTTCTAGTAGGTTGGAAAGCGCGAGGCACTTAGCTCATTCATTGCTAACAGCCCTGAGCGCTGCGGCCTGTAAATTAATGACGATTCTCACCGATCGATTACGAAATCGACCAGTTAAAAAGGAACACGTGGGGACCATATAGGGACTTCAGAAAGTACTGTTTCAGAGAGGATATTTCGTGGATACACCTGACATCGGCACTCAACTTTCGACATTTCGACAGACGATCGACAACATTGACGCCGCATTGATCCATATGCTCGCCGAGCGCTTTCGTTGCACCGATCAGGTTGGAGTGCTCAAAGCGAAATACCAATTGCCGGCGGTTGATAAGGACCGTGAACGGCGTCAATACGAACGGCTCACACGCTTGGCTCAAGAGGCCAATCTCGATCCTGGCTTCGTTGAAAAACTGATGGAGTTTGTGATCAGTGAGGTGGTACAGCGCCACCGGCAGATTGCGGCCATCGAGCAAGCCGCGAGCACCGATCAGGCTCAGGCTACTCAGCGCACCTGATGTCAAGACTCGACCGAATTCTTGAAAATACTTACAGGCCATCAAACTTTTCCACCAATCGCTTTTTCGCAGATGAGCGAGGAACAAAGAGATTTTCTCCATGATGAAATTTTTGATGAGGACAGCGCTTCTTTCCTTGGCGGTCGCCGGAGTGAGCGCGTTTGCGAAGCCACTCGATGATCCACATGCGCCTCCGCCCTCCCCTGAATCTTTGAAACGTCTCCTGAGCATGATCAACGAGCGCTTAGAGATTGCGGACCTAGTAGCGCTCACCAAATGGGATAGCGCACAACCTGTTCAGGACAGTGACAGAGAGTCGACGGTGATCGCCGATGCAAAACGGCAGGCTGCGAGCTATGCAATCGCGAAAAACGAGGCGGCTCAAATGATGGCAGCCCAGATTGAAGCGAACAAACTCGTTCAATACGGTTTGCTCTCGATATGGCACTCGGATGGAAAGGCCCCGCTGACTAAGCGACCAGACTTGAAAAATCAAATCCGTCCTCGCCTGGATGCACTGCAGACCGGACTGCTGCAGCAATACGCAGAATTCAGCCCATTCAGAGCTGATCCAGCCTGCCCTCTCTGGATAAACCAGGAACTGCCGCAGTTGGCCAAAGATAAATTACACGAAATAGCACTGATTCGAGCCACGGGAGAGTTATGCACCCAACAGCCCCACGCTACACCCGCTTTACCGCATTGATAGCATCCACCCTGTTGACAAGGTGAAGTAGATGATCTGGCCTACGATCGATGAAGTACGCATGTTCACCCCGCTCCCAGCTGGCTACACTTGGGATTTCTTGAGGCACGACGAGATCGACACCGCCATAGCTTTTTTCAAGGCCTGGTTTCCTTCCATCTCGGTTGGTATGGGCAGTTCGTTCATGGACCGGACGTTCTACGAAGACAAGGTGATGGGCGCTGACCGCCATACAACCCCAATACTCGCTCTGGTCGTTCGCCACAACGACGAAATCGTCGCTATCGCCACTTGGGAGAAAATTGACGGTCCAGATGTCATTTCAGGTCGAGTTGGCGCAGTGGCCAAGCCCCATCGACAATCCAATCTAGCGGTTGCCGCTCAAGAGCTTGGCGAAAAGATGGGCAGACTTATGGGCGCAGGCCTGATCTACGGCATGGCAACCACCAGAACTCCCTATATGCAACAAGCTCTGGAGCGGGCCGGTTATAAAGCAGTTGGTATAATGCCTGGCTTCGATCTTGAAGAAACTGAGCCGGGAACCCTGCTTCGCATCTATGAAGTCATTTATGTCAAACAGCTCGCATCAGCCAGTGCATTCCTTGTGCCCTTGCACCAGAACTTCACGCCAGCCGTTGCTAGACTTTACACACAAATCTTCGAGGATAATCCGAAAAATTTTAGTTCACAGTGAGTTTATTGTTAATTGCGGATACCCCATAGCAGAAATGAGTTCATCTTGCCGCGCTTAAGATGCCTCACTTGCTTGTTTTGGACGGGCAGTTTGCTCAGATCGTGTGAAGGACAAGTCAGGGATGACAACCGGCTGTGCCTCGCCCCGTGATCCAGTTTGCAGGGCGATGGATGAAGCGATCTTACAGACCCTAACGTTTATCCGTTGTTCTATAAATGAGCCGAGGAAGATAAATGCGAAAAATATTGATTGTCGGAGCCGGCCAGTCTGGACTTCAGTTAGCGCTTGGACTGCAGTCAGCTGGTTATTCAGTGACGTTAATTAGCAATCGGACCGCTGAGGAGATTAGAAATGGAAATATTCTTTCAACTCAATGTCTCTTCGGCGCCTCGCTGAGCTATGAGCATAGCCAGGGTTTGGATTTTTGGTCAGAGGTCGCTCCGAAAATTACAGGAGTAGGTGTTTCTATAAATGATGGCCAAGGGCGGCGAGCAGTCAATTGGGTGGGTAGTCTGGATCGTCCCGCCCAATCTGTCGATCAGCGCTTGAAAATGTCTCAGTGGCTCGCCTTGTTCGCAGAGAGAGGTGGAGAGGTTGTGATCCGGGAAGTCACTCCAGAAATATTGAGCAAGTTTGGGCGTGATTTTGATTTAACCTTAGTAGCATCTGGTAGAGGCAAATTATCTACACTTTTTAAACGTGACGAAGCTAGATCAACATTTAGTACAGCTCAACGATCACTCGCTGCGACTTATGTCCACGGGATGACTCCTCGCACAGAGGATAGATTAGAGTCTGTACAATGCAACTTGATACCTGGTATCGGCGAGCTTTTTGTGATGCCCTGTCACACTCTCACAGGGCGCTGCGATATTCTTTTGTGGGAAGCTGCCCCCGGAGGCCCTCTAGATTCATTCTCCGGAAACTTTACATCTAGCCAGCATCTCCAGCACACATTGGCGCTGATGAAGTGTTATACACCTTGGGAATATGATCGCGTGCAAAAAGTGCAACTCACAGATGCTAAAGCTACCTTGATCGGGTCTGTGACCCCAACCGTTCGACAACCCGTTGCTGAGATTAAACCCGGATTTTTCGCTTTGGCAATGGCCGACGTTGTCGTTACAAACGATCCGATCACCGGGCAAGGCGCGAATAACGCCGTTAAATGCGCGCAAGTGTACTTGGAGGCTATCATCCAGCAAGGCGATAAACCTTTTGATGATGAATTCATGCGTTGTACGTTTGAACGCTATTGGGAAGCTGTCGCCCCTTCTGTAAAATGGACCAATTCTATGCTGACACCACCTCCACCACACATCTTAGAACTCATGTTAGCAGCTGACAATGAACCACTTATTGCCAACCGTTTTGCCAACTGTTTTGACAATCCGTCAGATTTAGAAAACTGGTTTTTCAACCCTGTCAAATTTCATCACTATATAAGGGGCCTCTAAGGCGTCCTTCAAATTGAAGAGCACACATTACCCCGCCGAAACTTAAGCTTCGATGACTCGGAGTAGACTTGTACAATGGATCCACAGAATCAATCACACTCAAAAAATATTTTTATACTTTTTCAAGTGAGGTTAGACAATTTTAAATATTAGGATCTTTCACTTGCGCCCCCACTTCTTGTACCAGCAATCGAAGCGATTTTGTTTTGATTGTCCATCATATCCGTAACTCCTGTGGTCTGCATTGAAGTTCAGCACCGACTGCTGAGTACGCGGTCGGTGCTACGGAATGCGACGAATAGATTAAGTGCACGGACCTCTACAACGCGTGCATGCATGTTGGCCATCCATGTCTGTGTACATCGCCTGACAATTTCAACGCAGCGGTGCTCAAGAACCACGGAACTCGCTAGGCGTCACGCCCACTTCACGACGAAATATCTGCGAGAAATGACTGGGGCTTGAGTAGCCGACCGCCAGCCCGACGTCGATGACACTAAGGCGGGTTTCCAGTAGCAGGTGCCGCGCACGAGCCATGCGTAAGCGAATGAAGTACTGCGATGGCGAAAGCCCGGTCGCACGCTTGAACAGGCGGCTGAAGTGGTACTCGCTCAACTCGGCGACGCGGGCCAGCGTTGCCAGGCTGAATTCAGCGCTCAGATGTGCGCTCATGGCGTCAGTGACTTTGCGCAGCTTATAGACTTGCAAGGCGTTGACTCAACGTCCAGGCTGGCTTTCAGCGAGATAGCTGCGCACCAAATGTACGGCGAGCGCCTGCGCCAGCGAGCGAGCAAAAAGAGCGCTGGGCGAGCGTTCCATAACCAATTCGGTGCGCAACTGCTCCATGAAAAACGCAATGCGCCCGTCCCGTGCTCCTGAAACATCGCGCAACCGCACAGGCCCTGCGTGGTGACCCCACAACTCTCGGGATGCATGCTCAATCAGCGGCAGCCCGAGATAAAGATGCATGACTTCAAAAGTATCACCTCCGTGTGTCTGCCAGCGCATTTCATACGGCTCATCGGAACTGGTGAAGAAGAAATCGCCGGTGTTGACCTCCACAGCTTCCCACTCGCCACCCAATGCGCGCTCTTCCACCCTCGCCGCCCCGGCAAGAATTAGGACAAGCAGCGGTTCCACCACTGCCGGCACGAGAATGGGCTCAATGACGCTGCGATGGATGAACAGCTGAATCATAACTTCCTGGATTTCCAGGCGCGATTGTAACGCCTGGGTTTCCCCAGGCAGAAACTCGCCCATCGACTCGCCGGTGATGCGCAAGTTTTGGGAAGATGTCGACATCGGGTTCTGGAAAGTCTGCCCGGTGTTTGCCATGAACTCATCCTTTTCAGATTCGGCTGACAGGTCTCAGGGTCTTGCCCGTACTTCGCGTCATGGACACCGGCCCAATGATATCGGGCTTTTCACGTCGGCTTAAATCCAGCACCGAACCTTCCCTTACTGGCATTCAGCGCAAAAGCCCGACAGCGTGGGCAATTTCACAAAAGCAGACCTCGCCTAGCTGCGAGACAGTGGGTCCGTCGCCGATGGCAGCGCCTCGCCGGCGCCAACACGGCTCACCCCTACTCGATCAAAACACAGGTGAACATCATGACCGACTTCAAGGACAACACCCCAAGCGAAGTGGCCGGTAAAGTGGCGCTGGTCACTGGCGCGGCCAGTGGCATTGGCAAGGCCATCGCACTATTGCTGCATGCCCGCGGCGCTCAGGTCATTGCAGAAGATATAAACGTTGAGGTGGAAGCACTGGCCCGCCCTGGCTTGGTCCCTCTGGTGGCCGACATCACTCAGGACGGGGCAGCCGAACGCGCGGTCGCCTTGGCTGTCGAGCAGTTCGGTCGGCTGGACATTCTGGTCAACAACGCCGGCATCATCATCAATAAATTGGTGATCGACATGACCCGCGAAGATTGGGAGCGTATTCAGGCGGTCAATGCTACGGCGGCCTTTTTGCATAGCCGGGAGGCGATCAAAGCGATGATGCCCAACAGATCTGGATCGATTGTCAACATCGCGTCTTACGCCTCCTATTTCGCCTTCCCCACCATTGCCGCCTACACCGCCTCCAAAGGCGCGCTTGCACAACTTACGCGCACCCTGGCGCTGGAGGTCATTGGCCACGGCATACGGGTCAATGCTATCGGTGTCGGAGATGTGGTGACCAACATCCTCAACAGTGTGGTCAACGATGGCCCTGCCTTTCTCGCACAACATGGCGAAGCCGCGCCGATTGGCCGCGCCGCCCAACCGGAAGAAATCGCCGAAGTGGTCGCGTTCATCGCCTCGGACCGGGCCAGCTTCATGGTCGGTTCGGTCGTCATGGCCGACGGCGGCATGACTGTCACAGCCGGCTGAGCAGCAGCACAAATCCGCCGCACAACATGCTCGACAATCCAGATAGGATCAGGCAAACCTGCGGCAGTTTCGTCCTTACACTGCGGCACGCGGCTACGAAATCTGAAGGCACGCAACGGATGCAGATATTGGCCAAGGCAGGCCGCTCAGGTGAGCAACGTCAATGAGGACTTAAGAATGTGGAACGTAAGCGCGCACTGCTCGCTTCAATTGCCTCCATCCACCGCTTCAGCTCGGCGCTGGTGACGTTGCGGTCGCGGTGATTGACAGCTTTGAGTTTGCGGCGGTCGATGGCGACCAGAGTCTCGCCGAAAAACCAGGCAGGTTGGCGTTTTAGAGCATCGACGCTAGCCAGAGGCAAAGACACGGAGCGCCTAGGGACTTGGCTGATATAAGGTGTAAATAACGACTTGATAGATTTGCCTCATATCAATCAATTGTCGCTAAAAATATTTAACTCCAATCATTCAGCTGTTACCCCCCGTCTCACATGAGACGGCTTTAGCGGACCTCAAAAAAGCTGCTGCCTGATAATGGCTGCAAGGCCGCTGCCGCGCGTTGTTCATGAGACTGCCCTGAGGCATAAGCCTTTAACGCCACAATTGCTATCGCATGATCATCGTCCAAACTGCCGCTACTGATGCCAATTGCGCCTAGTAATCCACTCTCGGATTGGATGGCGATGCCACCGTCCTCGACCTTCAACGTACCGATGAGATGATCCTCCCAGCGAATGGGCATCTGGCCGCTATGAACTTCACCATTCAGTGCTTCGGCGTTTGCTAGCGGGGCACCGCCGGATTGCTGATGCAGCATTAGGCAAAGCCCTACCGATAAGGCGTTGAGCGCCTTGTATTTCGATTCCTCAACTCGTCCCGCCGGGGCGCCGTCCATACGTACCTGAGCGATCAGTTGCCCTTGCATGTCGACGACGGAAATCGTGCACGGGCAGCCCGTGCGGTAGGCTTCGGTCTCAGCTGCAAAGATCATCTGCCGTGCAGCAACCAGAGTCAGTGTATTTAACTTCAGCATGCAAACTCCTCGGGTGAAAAACGGCGCCAAATTAGCTTACTGATCAGTGGGGACTGGCCCCATGCGCTGCTTGCCCGATCAGGTCAGCAATCTCGACGGGATGGGAGAGCAGTGACACATGGCTCGCAGGCAGTTCAATGGTGTGGGCATTCATACGCTTAGCCATGAACCGTTGCAGCTCAGGGTTAATAGTTCGGTCTTGAGTTGAGACGGCATACCAACTGGGTTTGCTCTGCCACGCAGCCGCATTGGTCTTGGCGGTGGTGATTGCCTTAGCGAACGGTTGTTGGACTGAAAACAGCACGTTGGCTTCCTGCTTGGGCAGGTCTCCAGCAAAATCTTGCACGAAGGCTGGCTGGGACAATGTGCCAAAACCGTCGGCGGACCACTGGAGTCCCTTGGCGGCAGGGGCTGGGGGGAATTGAGCGGCCAGGGCCGGATAATCTTCTCCGGCCTCTGGGGCACGTGCCGCGACATATACCAGACCTTTGACCTTGGGGTCTGCGCCAGCCTGGCTGATAACCATGCCTCCGTAAGAATGAGCGACGAGAATCGTCGGGCCATCCTGCAGGTCAAGCGTGCGCTTGACTGCGTCCACGTCGGCCTCGAGCGATGTTGTGGGATTTTGCACGGCTGTGACCTGGAAACCCTTAGCCTGTAGTAGCGGAATGACTTTTGACCAGCTTGATCCATCGGCATATAGGCCGTGCACTAGCACGATGTTCTTGACGTCGTGCTCCGCGACGATGCCATCATCGGGCGCTCTCTCCGCCGCCGAAACCGTGAGCGAAAGCGCTACGGCCAACAGGGTCGAACAGACTCCAACCTGCTTTTTCATCGTGAACTCCAGTTTTAATTGAGGCGCTCAGCGCCAGGTCTTGATGTTGTATTAATTGCAATTTTCTTCGCGCAGGCAGCTTAGGCTTGGCCGCAGCGGGCATGTAAAACCACCGGCCTAATTGCCCGTCGCTGAGCTATTCTTTCTAAGGTCGATAACCGATCGTCTAGTGATGAACCCACCAAGATTGCTGTTTGAATATCGGCGGCGACTGAGTTGTGAGTGTCAGACGCCGCAGAAGGCAAACTATTCCAGGACGATCTGTTTTGAGTGGAACTACTAGAAAAAAGGAAGCTAGCCCAACGTCCTACTATGTTTTAGTCGGTTGGAATCATGAATCTTTCGATCATTGGTAAGGTGATCGCGCTAAACATTTCAGGGTCGCCGTGGGCGCGCGCGGAGAGCATCGCGCCGTGGACGGTCGCTATGACCGTCTCCGCCTCGGTACGTGCATCGTTTGAAAGCGCTAGATAGCCTTGCGAGGCCCCTCGCTCAAGCACCAACGTTAGCCATGCTGACAGCGCCTCAAAATGAGCTCTTACTTCGACGACGATCGCTTCCGGCAGCACCGGCATCTGGTTGGCGAGCAATGCGCACACACAGTAGCCCTTCGTGGCGTCGCCGATACAGCCCTGCCAGTAATTGATATAGGCGCGAAGTTGATCAGAAGGACCAGGGCTTAAACGTTCTATGTGGGTGACCCCTGCCTCGGCTTGCTGCCGATACTGGATAACAAGCGTCTGTACAAGGTCGACTTTGGTGGGAAAGTGGTGGTGAATGCTGGATTTTTGGATTCCCACAAACTCAGAGATGTCGGTGTAGCTGAAACTGCTGTAGCCGCCCGCGATGATCAGAGAGCGGGCACAGTCAAGAATTTCGTAATAAGCATTTGAGTAATTATCCATGCCTGAAACCTACCTTCTAGTAGGGAGCCTGTCAAGCTCATGTACCGCCCCTTAGCTCGCCAGGGACCTGAGAATACGCGTCGCGATTTCGCTCATCAGATCGGCGAGGTGAGCGGGTAGCCGAACGTCAAGTTGTCAAGATTTGCCTCGCTAGTTTCGATTGAAGTCCCGCCCCTACCCGCTACTTTCCTGGCAAGAATCTGCACATCCCGCACTTAAGCAGCCCGTTAAGTGCGTATATCCGCATTAGGGTGTTTGATATGCGAGTGGCCGCTAATGCGAGGACACGAAGATCGAGGGCGTACTGGATTCAGGTAATGCGTATGTCGCTTTCATCCACGCAACCTCTGCATGGGGGGTTCGACCGAAAAAGCGTTTGAATTCCCGGCTGAATTGCGACGGGCTTTCGTAGCCGACATCGAATGCCGCAGCTGCCGCCGAAACGTCGTTCCGCAACATCAGCAAACGTGCCTGATGCAGCCGTGTCGACTTCAAATACTGCATGGGCGAAGAGTCCGTGACCGTTCTGAAATGCAGATGGAAATTGGGGACGCTCATACTGGCCTCTTGGGCCAGCGCTTCCACGTTCAACTGCTCCTTATAAGAGCTGTGAATTTTGCGGATGGCGCGGGTGACTTTGCCGAAATGCCCCTGCTTACTGAGAGCCGCCCGCATGGAACCGCCCTGCTCGCCGGCGATGATCCGGTAGTAAATCTCGCGAACCAGCGACGGGCCGAGGATCTGCGCATCGACCGGGTGATTCATGGCAGCGAGAAATCGCAGGGTGGACTCACGCAACCTGTCGTCCATCGGTGATGAATACATGCCTTTCGGGTGAGCCGCCGTCGGGCCGAATGTCTCATCGATCTCCAGAATCAGCTCGCCTGCCAGCTTGAAATCTAGCCTCATGTACACAGCGAACATAGGTTCTTCTTCGCTGGCATCGGTTTCCATCGTGAACGGCACCGGCACCGACACCACCAGATAGTGCTGGGCGTCGTAAATGTAGACGTCATCCCCGAGATAACCGCGCTTGCGGCCCTGACACAAAATCACAATGCCCGGCTCGTAGAGCACGGGTGTGCGTGTCAGCGGTCGGTTTGAACGCAAAAAACGTATGTCGTCCAGGGGGCTCAGGTTGTAGCCTTCGAGCGGTGCCAGTTGCTCCATCAACTGGACCATACGCTCAGTCGTTTGTGCATCATTGCTCATGTTCGATCCTCCTGCTCGCCGCGTTCAGCTATCCGTCGAGCGGGTCAAGGCTTCCCATTGTTCGAGATCTTTCAACGACTGCTCAAGCTTGCCACGGACCAGCCCGAGCGCATCGCTACCCAACAAGAGATGGGCTGGCGGGTTCGCGCTGTCAATGAGTTTCAGCATCGCCTGCGCGGCCTTTTGCGGGTCGCCCAACTGCTTGCCGTTCTTCTCTTCACGTGCCTGACGTACCGGGTCGAAGCTGGCATCATAGTCGGCAATGCTGCGCGGGGTTCGCTGCATCGAACGACCGGCCCAGTCGGTGCGAAACGATCCTGGCGCCACGGTGGTGACGAAGATGTTGAACGGCGCAAGCTCCTTGCTCAGCGTGTCGGAAATGCCTTCCAGAGCGAACTTGCTGCCGCAGTAGTAGGCAATGCCCGGCATCGTGATGGTGCCGCCCATTGACGTGATGTTGATGATGTGGCCGGTGCGGCGCTGACGAAAATACGGCACGATCGCCTTGGTCACGGCGACGGCACCGAATACGTTGACGTCGAACTGACGGCGCATCTCTTGAAGCGGCGACTCTTCGAAAATACCTTCATGGCCGTAGCCCGCATTGTTGACCAGAACATCCACAGGACCATGGCGGCTTTCCACATCGGCGATAACACTATCGATGCGTTCAAAGTCGGTGACGTCGAGGATGACACCGTGTGCACGTTCATTCGACAGAGCCTCGAACGCCTGCAACGCTTCGTGATTTCTGACGGTGCCGATGACACTATGACCTGCGGCGAGTGCCTCAAGGGCCAGAGCTTTGCCGAAGCCACTGCTGATACCCGTGATAAACAAGGTTTTGGAATGATTCATGATGCGATCCCTTTGGTTGACTGATGCCCATGGTAGTGAACCGACGTTCCGGGACCTATGCCAGATCATCTGCAAGCCTTGCCTATTCCTATCCGGCCTGAGAGAAATCCACTGAAGCTCAATCACCGTTCCCTGAAAAAGCCGACGCTGCACAGTCCGCCAACAATCGCCAGCAAGGCCCCCGCAGTCGCCATCCCAGGCCAGCCGAAGTGCCCGGCCGCCGCGGCGCCAAAAGACGAACCCAGCGCGCCGCCAATGAAATAAACGGTCATGAACACCGTATTCACACGGCTGACCGCATCCGGCTGCATCGCCAGCACCCTGGTCTGGTGTGCCAGCTGGTTGGCTCGATTCCCCAGATCGATCAATGTGGCGGCCAGCAGCACCAAGGGCATCCACGCCGCCGCACTTGCGAAGCCCAGTGCGATGAACGCCACCAGCATCGCGCCCGCTCCGATGATGCATAGATGCAGGCTGTGTCGCCGGGTCCAGCGACCCAGTGTCGACGCACAAGCGATCCCGACCACTGCCGAGAGACCGATCAATCCCGACTGCAGCGTGCTGTAGCCATAGGGCGGCTGGGCCAACAAACCTGCCATCGCGCCCCAGAACACATTGAGGGCACCAAACAGTAAGCCACCGCAGAGCGACGAGCGCCACAGCGAGGGGTGGTCGTTGAGCAACTGCCATAACGAGCGCAGTAATTCCCCGTAGCGTAACGTGATGGACACCTCACTGCGGGGCATCTGCGCAAAGATCGCCAGCAGCACCAGTACGTCGATGCCAGCGGCGACCGTGAACATGCCGCGCCAGCCTAGCCAATGGCCAAGCGCGCCACTGACCGTACGCGCCAGCAGGCCACCGGCGGACAAACCGCTGGCCATCAGTCCGAGGACACGACCGCGGTGTTCGGGGTCAACCCGGCCCATGGCGCCGGGGATGATGATTTGCGCACTGATCGCCGACACCCCCACCGCCGCGCTGCTGAACAGCACGGCGGTGAAGCTTCCGGTACTGGCACACCACAACAGACTGACGACGTTACCCGCCAGCAGCCCCATAATCAGGTGCCGTCGTTGAATGCGGTCGCCCAGCGGCACGAACAACAGCAACCCCAAGGCATAACCCAGTTGGGTCGCCGTTGCGACCTGCCCTGCGTGCGCGGAGGAAACAGCAAAACTATCGCCAATCAGTGGCAACATGGCCTGGTTGTAATACGCTGTGGCCACCGACAAGCCACAGCAGATCGATAACACGACAGCGTCGAACGCGGACAGCGTCTGTCTGGATGTTTTCACGGCAACTCCCCCTGAATGAACGCCTGCCACGATAGGAAAGGCGCTGGCTCGGGCATACGCCTGAAAGCATCAGGTTGTTGCTCAATGCTATCGATCCGGCCTTACCGGGTCTCTGAGACGTGAGGGGTGGGCCTTCAATCCGCGCGTTGGCTGAGCCACTCGCGGAACGTGGTCAGTGCGGTCGATTCAGGTTTATTCAGTGGCCAGGCGAAGTAATACGAAAAGCTTTGCCGGTTGATCACCAGATCGAAGGGCATGCGCAGCAATCCGGCCTCCAGTTCTTTACTCACCAGCGACTTCTGCGCGATGGCCACACCGTGGCCTTCGAGGGCAGCCTGGTACGACAGAAGCGAGGTTTCGTAGCGCATGCCTCGGTAGGGGTTGATTTGAGCCACGCCCGCTTCACGCAGCCACAGCGCCCAGTCGTCCAGCCGCGCCAGCGAGTGCAAGAGCACCTGGTCGGCGAGTTGCTCGGGCGAACGAAGGTCCGGGGCAAAGTCTGCTGCCACCACGGGGACCAGTTCATTGGGGGTGAGTAATTGTGTCCCGGTGTGCGGCCAGTCACCGCCGCCCAGCTGAATACCGCCATCGAGGTCTTCATGCTCGAAATCCAGAGCGGAAGGCGACGTGGTCAATTGCACGTCGATGGCCGGATGGGCGATGTGGAAACCCGCCAGGCGAGGAATCAGCCAGCGCACTGCGAAGGTCGCCGGTGCGCGAATCTTCAGCAATTGGCGCCGCGTCGAGCCGCCGACAATGGCGTTGGTCGACTCGCGCAGGGCATTGAACAACGGCACGACATCCGCCAGATAACGCTCGCCCGCAGCCGTCAGCTCCAGTCCACCGGGTCTGCGCTTGAACAATTGCACTGAGAGATAATCTTCCAACGCCTTGATCTGTCGGCTTACCGCGGCAGGCGTCACCGACAGTTCGTCCGCCGCACGGGTGACGCTGAGCGAACGACCCGTGGCCTCGAACGCTTTGAGCGGATTGAGCGGCGGTAAGGGGCGGGAATGGGCGCCGTTGATGGTCACTGTGAATCTCCAGGCGGTCAGAGCGGATCGACGGGCCTATTGAGTATCGGAACTGCGCTGGCGGTCAATGCGCACACCCCAAACCGCTGCAACCAGGATGCACGGCAACAGAGACACGATCGAATAGACGATGCCGGCCAGCGGGTTACCACTCCAGTTCACCAGCGCCAGGCTGATCATGGGCAGGAAACCGCCGAACAAGATGTTGCCAATCTGCTGCGAAAGCCCAAAGCCAGTGGTTCTGCTCTGCGGCGGAAAACTGTCCGCGATGAACGCAGGCAGCGGCGCCATGACCATCGCCGTCAACGCCGCGAGCAGCGTGATGCACGCAATCAATACCGGCCAGGCCTGGATCTTGGCCGAGGCGACAATCTGTGCAAAACACGGATATGCGGCACCCGCCCACAACACCATGCCGACCAGCATGATCCACGCCCGCCCATACCGGTCGCTAAGGGCGCCAAACAGCGGATACAAGGGCGCTGCAATCAGGATAGCGACACCGACACACAGGTTTGCTTCAAACACGGGCACGGACAGCACGTTCTGCAGGAAATACAGCATGTAGATGATCGAGGTGTACAAGGTGACGGACGTGCCCCCTTGAGCACCGAATACGGCCACCAGAAGGTTCTTCCATGAGGCTCGGCTAGTCAGGGTGTCCGCCAGTGGCGAGCGAGAAACTCCGCCCTCCTCCTTGAGCGCCTGGAAGACGGGCGTCTCTTCCATCCCCAGGCGAATGTAGGTCGCGACAAGTACGATCGGCGCCGAAACAAGAAAAGGCACCCGCCAGCCCCAGGCAGCAAAGTCGGCGGGTGTGAGGTAAACGTTGAGCAAAGACACCACCAGAAGCGCTAGCAGCAGGCCCAGGCTGGCGGTGCTCTGCAGGAAACTTGTAAACAGGCCGCGCCGCTCACGGGGCGCGTGCTCCATGACATACACCGCCGCGGAACCGTATTCGCCGCCCAGGGCAATCCCCTGAATGATGCGCAGCACAAGCAGGCACACCGGCGCGAAGATCCCCGCTGACTGATAGGTGGGCAAACACCCCATCAGCACGGTCGACGTTCCCATCAGCACCAGGGTGATGACGAACGCGCGTTTGCGCCCGATGCGATCAGACATGGGACTGAAGATGAGTGTGCCCAGCGGTCGCGCCAGGTAGGCAACGCCAAACGTTCCCGCCGTAAGAATTGACGAAACGAAGGGGTCGAACTCAGGCAAAAACAAGGCACGCAAGGTACTGCCCAAGGCGACATAAACGAGGAAGTCATAGTATTCGAGCATGGTGCCGAAGCTGGCAGTGCCAACCACGCGTGACATGCTGGGCGGGGAAGATGCGGCGGTTGCGGCGATGTCCATTGATATGGTCCTTATTGTTATGGGGCTACAGCAAAGGATCGATGAGTACGGTCGTCACTGTGTTGATGCAAGGAACGCTTTGACGGCAGCCTTATGCTCGGCGCCGCACAGCAAAATAGCCTGGACGCTGCCGGCCGTTTCCAGCGCCTGCGGCAGATCGCTGCTCGCCGCCTGACGCACCAGCCGCTTGGCCAGACGCAACGCTTTGGGCGGCGCGCTGGAAATTGTGGTTGCCAGTTGCTCGACGGTGCTTTCGAGCTCATCGGCGTCGACCACCCGGTTGATCAGCCCCATCTGCAAGGCGTCTTCAGCGCGGTGGAACTGACTGGTCAACGTCATCTCCATCGCCCTGGCCAGGCCCACCGCGCGGGTCAGGAACCACGCACCGCCGATGCCTGAAATCAACCCAAGCCGCAGGAAGCTTTCCGCCAGTCGCGCGCCTTTCACGGCAACGCGTAGGTCGCACATCATCGCAAGGTCAAGCCCCGCCCCGATCGCAGAGCCGTTGATGGCCGCGATCACAGGCACGTCTATCGCCTGCATGGCCAGCGTAATGCGGTGCAGGTAACGGCGCAGACTGTCGAGCACGTCCTCGGTTGCACCCTGCATCAGGTCTTCGCCGCTCTGCATGTCCTTGACGTTGCCACCGGTGCAAAAATGCCGGCCACTGCCGCTCAGCACAACGCAATGAACATCCGGACGGCGATTGACGGTTTCCAGCGCCTCGGCCAACGCCACGCACATCGGGGTTGTCAGCGCGTTACCGGTTTCACCACCGTTGAGGGTCAGGTAAAGCACAGCCGCGCGCTGTTCGATCAGTACCAGATCGTGTTTTTCAGGATTCATGACACATGCTCTCTAAGGGTCTTCGGTTTTTATCGATGGTTGAAATGGGGTACACGTCGCTCCAGAAACGCCACGCAGCCCTCGCGCTGGTCGTCAAGCGCGAAGCAGCCGTGAAAAGCGCTCCGCTCGTAGCTCAAGCCTTCCGCCAGCGACGTCTCGAAGGCTCTGGAGGTGGCGGCCTTTACTGCCATCAGCACCGGCAACGAATGCCGCGCGATAGACTCCCCGATTGTCAGCGCTGTGTTGACGACGTCTGCGTCCGGCACCACCCTGGAGACAAGGCCAGCCGCCAGTGCCCGGGCCGCGGTGATCGGTTCACCGGTCAGGTTCATTTCCATGGCCAGTGATTTGCCCACCGCACGCGGAAGGCGCTGAGTCCCTCCTGCGCCTGGCAACAGGCCGAGCTTGATTTCCGGCTGGGCGAAGACCGCGGTATCGCCAGCGACGACGATGTCGCCAATCATCGCCAGCTCGCACCCACCGCCCAGTGCATAGCCGCGCACGGCTGCCACCACGGGTTTGCGCAGCGTGCTGACACGCTGCCAGTCATCTGCCAGGAAGTTCTCGGTGACGGCGCGGGCGTAAGTCATCTGCGCCATGGCTTGAATGTCGGCGCCAGCGGCAAAGGCCCGGGCCGACCCCGTCACGACAATCGCGCGAGTCTGATTATCGGCGTCCAGCATTTGTAGGGTGTTCCCCAACGCGGTCATCAACTCGTGCGTCAACGGATTCAGCGCGTTAGGACTGCTCAACGTGACCAGAGCGACAGCGCCCTGATGCTCAAGGGTGACAAGCGAAACGGTCATGCAGAGACCTCTTGACGTAAGCGCAGGCCGATGGCACCCGCCTCCTCGAATGTTGCGATCTGACGTTCGCTGTAGCCCAGTGCGTGCAGAATTTCGAAGGTGTGTTCGCCCACGGCGGGGGGCGCTTTGAGGGGCGCGTCCGGGTGGCTGTTGATCGCAAAGGCCGGCATGCGCAGTACACCCGCATCAGCGTGGGGCAGCTCGACTTCAATACCGCTCTGGAGATAATGTTCCGTCGAGGTCAGCTCGTCATAACTGGCCACTGGCGCGCACAGGATGTCCTGCTCCTCCAGTCGAGCCAGCCAGTGAGCGGACGTTTCGCGGATGAACCGTTGTTCGAGTAACCAGTGAAGCTGATTGCGGTGCTGCACCCGGGCCGGGTTGTCGAGGAAACGTTCGTCCTGCATCAACTCAGGCAAGCCCAGCAGAGTGCACAAAGCACTCCACCGCGCCGGATGGTAGGCCGCCACCATAATCCAGCCATCAGCGGTTTTGAACGCCTCGTTCGGCGCCGCATAGGGGGCGGCGCTGCCGGTCTTGTCCGGGGCCAGCCCGGTGGACAGAAAGCTGCTCAACGGCAGGTGCTGCAACATCAGGGTGCAGTTGTACAAGCTCACATCCAGGTGTTCGCCCTCGCCCTGCCGCCGGCGGCCATTGAGGGAAGCCAGTATCGAGATGGTCGACAGGTAAGCGGTCACCATGTCGGCGATCGGAATCGGCACCTTGGACGGGTCTGAATCAGGGCTGCCGAGCATGCTCATCATGCCGGTAACGGCCTGAATAATCCCGTCGACACCCGGCCGGTCATGCCAGGTTCCGGTTTGTCCGTAGGCGGAAACCGAGCAGTAAATGACACCGGGATTGATGGCCTTGACCGATGCGTAGTCCAGGCCCAGCCGGGCCATCACGCCAGGCCTGAAACTTTCGATGACCACATCGGCGTCACGCATCAACTCCAATGCAATCTCGCGACCTGCGTCGCTTTTCAGATCCAGCGCAATCCCCCGCTTGTTGCGGTTCACACTGAGCGACGTCACGCTCTGACGCTGCTGCCAAGGCGGGCCAATGGCGCGACCCAGCTCACCACCCAAGGGTTCCACCTTGATCACGTCCGCACCCATGTCGCCCAGCAACATGCCGCAGACCGGTCCCGCCACAATGTGCGAAAAGTCCACGACTTTTATATCTTTCAAGCTGTCGGTCAGCATCTTCAACACCTGTAGCGCACGTCTTCGTGCGCGTTTTTGTAATGGGTCGAGGATAGGGAATGCCGTCCAAACGCAGCTATCGACTTTATGAGAGGGGGGGATTGAGTTTTTGTTAAAGCGACAGTGCGCCGTGGCGATGATCCTGATATTGAAAGTACCCCCCACATGAGCACGCCTTAAGGGCCGATTCGTCCTAACGGCAACCCGGGGTTATAGGATTAGGCAAGCAATGGAGATGAACCGGCATTCGCAGCGCCGCCACCTGACCGTACCGTGGGCCCTCAGCTTTTTCCGCTGAATCGATATTCAACGATTGGAGATCAGCCCATGTTAATCGTCTACAACCCCGCAGATGGCAGCGAAGTCGGCCGTGTTCCGCAGAGCGATGCAGCAGCAGTGAACGCTGCCGTCGACCGTACCTGTGCAGCGTTCCCTGAGTGGTCCGGCAAACTCGCCAAAGAACGTGGCGACATCCTTCGTCGCTGGTTCGAAAGCGTCAGGGCAGACAAGGAAGCGTTCGCCGAGTTGATGTCGAAAGAAAACGGCAAGTGCCTGACCGAAGCCCGTGGCGAGATCGATTACGGTCTGGGCTTCATCGAGTGGTACGCCGAAGAGGCCAAGCGCGTCTATGGCGACACTATCCCCACCCACGACAAGAACGCCTCGGTGATCGTGACCAAAGAGCCTGTCGGGCCGGTGGGGGCGATTACTCCGTGGAACTTCCCGTTCATGATGATCACCCGCAAAGTCGCGACTGCACTGGCGGCCGGTTGCACCATGATCATCAAGCCGGCGGAAGACACGCCGCTGACCGCATTCAAACTGCTGGAGCACGCCCGCAAAGCCGGCATACCGGAAGGGGTACTGGAAGTCGTGGTGGGCGATCCGAAGCAGATCGGCGAGATCATCACCTCCGACCCGCGCATTCGCAAAGTCTCGTTCACAGGCTCCACCAACGTCGGCAAGCTGCTGGCGGCACAATGTGCGCAGACCATTAAGAAAATGACCATGGAGTTGGGCGGCAACGCGCCGTTCATCGTGTTCGACGATGCCAATATCGATGAAGCGGTGAAGGGGTTGGTGGGCGCCAAACTGCGTAACTCGGGCCAGGTGTGCATCTCCCCGAACCGCATTTTCGTGCAGGACACAATCATCGACGCATTCATCGAGAAAGTGAAAGAAGCTGTGATGGCTATCGATGTCGATCAGGGCCTTCGAGAAGACTTCGTGGTCGGTCCGATGATCAACAAAACCGGTTTCGAGAAGGTCGGGGCGTTGGTCGAACAGGCCAAGGCAGCAGGCGCGACGGTTCTGTTGCGCGGCAAACCCCACGTCAAGGGTGGGCTGTTCTACGAGCCGACCATCCTCACCGGTCTGAGGGATGATTCACCGCTGGCACAAAATGAAATCTTCGGCCCGGTGTTTGCCGTTTATTCATTTTCGAGCGAGGAAGAAGTCATTCGACGCGCCAATCAGACCGAGTACGGACTCGTCGCTTACGCATACACCAGCGCGCTGGGGCGTTCGCTGCGACTCTCCCGTCAGCTTGAGGCAGGCATGGTCATCCTCAACTCTGGCTCGGTTGGTACCGTATCGATTCCATTTGGCGGCATTAAACAATCCGGTTACGGGCGTGAAGGCAGTTACTATGGCATCGAGGAATACGTTCACGTGAAGTACGTGCTCCTAGCCGGCGCACAGTTGTAGTAGTTCAGCAGCGCGAAGTGCCAATCATTTCGCGCTGCCCCTCACCTGCCTCTATGCACTTGGGCCTGAGTGGAGGGAACCGATTTCAGGCATCGAACGAACGCGGCGAGCACCGCGCGCCTGATATCTTCGGGGTTAGTCAATGGAACGATATGACTATTCTTCAGACGTGCAAATTGGCATACCTAAACGATGCGCGTTGATGCACTGCGTAACCGTGAGGCTATCTTGGCAGCAGCCCGCCGTACATTTTAAGAACAGGGGGTGCTCGCTTCTCTCGACGGGATTGCCGCACGAGCAGGCGTCGGCAATGACACGCTTTATCGAAATTTCCCCACACGTGATGACTTGCTCAGCGCTGTTATGGCGGCCAATTTGAAGAATCTGCTTGGGACAGCCAGCGATCTTTTGGAGTCGTTGGATGCTCGGGAAGCATTGAAAGAGTGGCTGTTCATGTTGACCTGGCAATTGGGCATCTGGCATGACCTGCCTTACTGCGTAGCGTCAGCGAAGGCTAACCCTGAATCGTCGAATACCGCGAGCGCTCAACTGCTAACTCAAACTGATAAATTTCTCGAGAAAGCGAAAAGCTCAGATCTAACGATGACTGGCGTGACTGCAGTGGATTTTTTTGAGCTGGTGACCACGCTGTCGTGGGGAATCGATCGTTTGGGCGATGACGAGCCGGCGGCTCGACGGCGGGTGACTATCGCGACTGCTGGGATTTTTCATGCTGTGAAATGAGTAAGACGGCTGAATACGAACCAGAATGGGCAGCACAGCGTAGAACGTTACAGCGTCGTGCCCCTCTCAGTGGAAGACAATCGCTAGGTCAACAGTTCCTTGGCGACAGATATAAATCCCTTAGATAAAGTCACGGAAGAAGGCTTCGTTATTGAAGCGCCCGTCAGACTTGACTCCAGAGGTCATCGTTTTCGATGCATACGCAGCTAGAGGTTTTCCTTTCTGGCCGCTTGGGAGCAGCGTCGAACGCTGACATATACGGACGATGCACGCTTCAATTGCTGTCATGTGCCGCTGATGCTTTCATTTGGCACATCGAGAAAAACCATCGGCGCAGCCCAATTCATGCAATACATAATGGTTGTTACGACGGCCAGTGCGAACGAACAAAAAGCTTAACGTCCTGAATGAGCTCCAAGTCTTCAGGCGCTTCTCCGGAGAAGCCGCCATGGGGCATGGCTTCGAAAACGTGTAACTCAACGGGAATGTTCGCCCGTCGCAGCTTTCGGTGCATCCGGACGGCGTTGGACAGAAACAGATCGCGGGTGCCGGTTTGAAGGAAGGTAGGTGGCAACCCATCCAGCTCACCAAACAACGGCGACAGGTAAGGATGGGCCAAATCCGCCTCCCCGGCATATAAGCGATTGCAGGACATCAGCGAGCCAGGAAGTACGACGTCAACCATTTGATTGACCTTAAAACTATCGCCGGATTCGGTCAGGTCCAGTTCCGGCGACAACAGCACCAACGCTGAAGGCATTGGCAAACCCTCCTCCCGACCTCGCAACAGCATGGCAACAGCCAGGTTTCCGCCGGCTGATCGGCCACCGATGATGACGTTGTATGGCAAATGCCGTTCCAGCACATACCGGTAGGCAGTCAGACAATCATCCAATGCTGCCGGATAGGGATGGTCCGGTGGCATCCGGTAATCTACGCCGTAACAACGAACGCCATGCTTCTGAGCTTCAACCTGAGCGCTCGCTCGACAAGCATCACCACCGCCAAAGACAAGCGCGCCACCATGCAAATCAACGTAGGCAAAGCCTTCGCGATCCATCGTGTCTGGCGTGGCGACATGGATAACGGTTTGATCGACCATGACGGTTTCCACCGAAGCCGCCTTCGGCATTACCTTTTTTGCCACGGTAGCCGCATATTGACGCTGCACCGCGGACTGTAAAGCGATCCACCCCTCGCGGTCACCATTTGCTGGCATCGAATAACTTGCATTGATCGGCACCCCGTCCGCTCCTACCATTCGTTGGAGCGCTTGGCGTGCCTGCTCGCTGATCGATGATGGAAACGGGACGCGGCGCTGAGTGAGCAACACACCATCATGTGGATCATCCATCGCTTCGCAACCCTCGTTTGCAGTTCTAACTGACGACAACCTAACAACGATCGACCGAGTTGATCATGTTATGCGAGTCATCATTAAAGCTCGAGTATTCGTCCTCATAGATGACTTTTAAATGCTGATAGAAACTGCCGATGCTCAGCTTCGTCCGGAAAGCCATCTGCCCTGCGTAACGCGATTCGGCTTCATTCGGTTCTGAATCACGCCTAGGTGGAACCAGAATCAATGTCGAAACAACTGCTATCAATGCCCACTGTGCGAGTGAAAGTCCCAGGTTTGGCGGATGGGGGGTCTTGCAGAAGCCTGCCACCTGAAAACCCAAGGGAAAAAGCGATGCGAGAGGTAAGCCATCTACGATTGGTTGCATTACATCAATTCCGCAGCTTTTGGTTGGATGGATCTGAATCCAAAGATGACGACCTGCTGCGACCACTCCGGCAATGGCGCTTACGGCGACTAATCCTTCACATATGCTCAAACGAAAGCGGTCATTCATGCTCGCACCGATGAGCGCGAAGATGGCGATGAACAGCAGCGCGTAGCGTTGCAGGATACATAAAGGGCACGGCGCTTGCCCCATAACCACCTGGATATACACCGCCCCACCGATCAACGCGAGACATGTGAGGCCCAGCACAACCAGGGCCTGCCTCTCGCGCCGGGGGTAAAACGTTTCGTCATTCATGTCCATAGCCCTCGAATAAAGTGTCCTTGGACATCGACGATCCGCCTACTCGGCGCCGTCATGTACTGATCGATATAAACATGAGCGTCGGCATTAGGCTGGTCAATGATTTATGTATCGAATAGTATTTAAGCATTTCGAGGGGAGGTACACATGGCACAGATGGGACGGCCGCGCACTTTTGACCGTGATGCAGCGATCACCCAAGCAATGCATCTGTTCTGGGAACACGGCTATGACGCAACATCGCTCAGCCAACTCAAGGCGAACATCGGCACCGGTATTACCGCTCCCAGCTTTTATGCGGCCTTTGGCTCAAAGCAGGCGCTTTTCGAGGAAGTGATGGAGCGCTATCTGGATACTCACGGCAGGGTGACGGATAGCCTTTTCAATACGACACTCGCTCCCAGAGAGGCCATCGAACTCACGCTGCGGAACTCGGCAAGGATGCAGTGCGAGTCCGGTCATCCCAAAGGCTGCCTGGTGGCGCTCGGCTTGTTGAGTACCTGTTCCGATGAGAGTAAGGCGATTTCCGCGCCCCTCGCGCATGCCCGATCCGTGAACCGCGCAGGGATTGTGGCATGCATTGAACGCGCAATTACCGCTGGTGAGCTATCAGCGACTGTCGTGCCAAATGTGTTAGGAACGGCTTTCGACAGCTTCCTGCTGGGCATATCGGTACTGGCCCGGGATGGCATTGCTTACGAGCAGATAGATGCGGCCGTAACGCAAATAATGGGTTTGTGGGATGCCGCGCGTGTTCCAGCTCTGGCTCGTCAGAAATAGAGCCCCTTCCTTGAACAGCCGTTAGACCAATAAGCCAGCGTTTACCCTACGACGGCGATTTTCACGAGCACTGGCAGCCTGCACATTCGTCGCATGGCTGCCCCGCGCCGCTCGGCAGCATTGCCCAGCGGGCCGCTACAGCAATGGCCTAAAACGCCCTCATCGCACTTCAGTACATGACTCCGTCCGTACAAATATGAACGACGAGATTGCAGCAATGGCAGTCCCGTAGCCATTCCCTAACCCACATACTGGGCCGAATGCACATTGCGTTAAACCGTAGCGGAGACCCCAACATGAAAATCGGTTTTATCGGGACAGGGAGCATGGGCCGGGCCATGATCCCGTTGCTTGTCAAGGCAGGCCACCGTGTATCAGCCTGGAACCGCAACCCTGAGGCGTTGGCTGGCTTGGAGGGGGTACGTGCACTCGCATCTGCGCAGGCCGCTTTCCAGGAAGACGTGGTGATCAGTATGCTGGCCGATGATCTTGCCGTTCGCGAAGTGCTGCTGTCGTCCAGAGCGCTAGAAGACGCCGACAAAGCGTGTGTTCACATTGTGATGTCGACCCTCTCTCCCCTGCTCATCGAAGAGCTGCAAGCCGTTCACCATGAGTTGAGTATTCCGCTGGTCGCAGCGCCCGTTTTCGGCATACCGGCGGTGGCGGCCAGAGGTGAAATGAACATTGTGGTTGCCGGATCGCGCGCGGCAATCGCAACCGTCCAACCCATCTTCGACGTGCTGGGGAAAAAGACCTGGTTCATGGGGGATTCACCTGTTCACGCTTGTATCGCCAAGATCGCGGGCAACATGATGATCACCCACGCCATCCAGTCGCTGGGCGAAGCCAGCGTGCTGGCTGAGCGTTACGGGCTGAGCCCGGCCACGTTCATCGAACTCATGACCCAAACCCAGTTGGCCTCCTCCAGCTATCAGCGCTATGGGCAGAACATCGTCAACGGCATGTTTGAACCGGGCTTCAAACTGTCTCTGGGTCTTAAAGACATCAACTTGGCCATCCAGGCGGCCCACGCCAAAAATTTGGGACTGCCAGCCGCCGACGCGGTGCGATCGAAAATGAAAGCCGCTGTCGCGCAAGGATGTGGGCATAAGGACTGGTCGAGGTTTGCCACCCAAACCGTCACCCGCTCGGCGGATCCGTCCGATCAACCCTGGCGCACTGGCCCAGTAACACGTTCTCGACGGGGCAGTTTCTGGCTCACCGGCCCTCGGGTGAAGCAGGATGGCAGGCATTATCAGAAAGGCCCTATGTACGTGGCCTGGGAATCTCCTGAGTTCATCACCCAGCCCTACCCTGTCGTGCTGGTGCACGGCGGCACGCTGCAGGGCACCGAATGGCTGGACACCCCTGACGGTCGGCCGGGTTGGGCGCAACGTTTTGTGGAAGCAGGTTTTGTGGTGTTCCGCGTGGACCGGCCTGGCCACGGACGCTCGCCCTACCACCCTGACATTATGGGACCAACGGGTCCTGCGTTTTCTTATGAGCGTGCGCGCGAGGTGTACTTCCCTGAAGGCGGCGGTGAGACCCAATGGCCTTTTGAGCTGGACGACGAAGCCGCTTTCGATGCCTTCATCGCGGCATACGGCCCGATGCCCGTCGACCTTGCTGCGTCTCAGACATTGGACGCAGACCGGCTGGCTCAACTACTGGACAAGATCGGCAAAGCCATCATCGTGACGCACTCCGCGTCAGGCCCCAGTGGCTGGCTGATCGCCGATCACCGTCCCGACCTTGTCGCAGCCATCGTGGCGGTGGAACCCATGGGCCCGGTGTTCGGCCACACGCCTGGAATCGGGACACTGGAATGGGGCCTGACAGCGGCACCGATCACGTTCGATCCCCCTCATGACACCCCCGACCAGGTCCGCCAAGCCGACCCTTATTCCTTGAGAATCCCTGGATTGCAAGGAGTGCCGGTGGCGTTATTGACAGGTGAAACCTCTAAATTCGCTTCTTTCGCCTCCAGCATTATTCCGTTTCTGCAGAACGCAGGAGCCTTGGTGAACCACCTCGATCTGCCCGCACTGGGCATTCATGGCAATGGGCACGGGTTGATCTATGAGCGCAATTCCGACGAGCTCTTCGGGATCGTCGTGCAGTGGCTAGACACGGCAATTGGCACCACTGATCCGATGTGAAGTATTGAGAGGTCGGCAATCGAACACTCCCGACCATTTAAATAGCGCATATGCCGCCTCGACGGTGGGCACATGCGCCTCAAAGCTTATGAGGAAGAATCTGATGATTAAAACCTGGTTGATTACGGGCTGCTCCAATGGCTTGGGTCGTGCCCTCGCCGAAGCAGTGCTTGGCCATGGCGATCAATTGGTCGCGACAGCCCGCAATGCCGACATGCTTCGAGACTTTGAACATCGCTATCCAGAACAGGTGCGAATCGCTGAACTCGACGTCACCCACCCCGAAACAGCCCTGCGAGCGGTGGCCATCGCGCAGGAGGCTTTCGGGGGCCTGGACGTGCTGGTCAACAACGCCGGATACGGCATGATTGGTGCGATTGAAGAAGGATCGGCGGCCGAATACCGCCCGTTATTCGAAACCAACGTGTTCGGGCTGATTGAAGTGACTAGAGCTGCGCTGCCCGCGCTGAGGCGCCGAGGCGGACGGATCGTCAACGTATCTTCTGGTGCCGGTATCTCCGGCTCTGCCGGGTATGGCTATTACAATGCGAGCAAGTTCGCGGTGGAGGGACTTTCCGAAGCTCTAGCGCAAGAAGTGAGCCCATTGGGCATCGCTGTCATCATCGCCAAGCCGGGGCCTTTCCGTACGGCGTTCCTTGGACGCTCAGTCGTGCTGGCGGCTCAGGAGCTACCGGCCTACGCCCAGACCGCAGGGATGAAACGCCAATACAGTAAGCGCAACGACGGTCTACAGAAAGGCGATCCTGCCAAGGCCGCAGCCGTCATTCTCAAGGCGGTTAACAGTGATCAACCGCCGCTGCATTTGCCTGTCGGAGCCGTGGTGTTCGACATCATCGACAACAAAATCGCCACGCTCAAGCACGATGCTGACGCATGGCGTGGCGTGGCAAGCCACACGGATTTTGAGCCCGCGCCTTATTTCGAGACGCCCATTAATTAATCAACACGCTCAAGCCTGAGGGCCGGCCACGTTCATCGGTTTATGCATTGGCGTGGAGGTGGCTGAGTTCTCGACAATTAAACGTATCCCGCGGGGGCGACTGGCTATGGGCACCATGACCAGAGTGCGGACAAGCGTCGGCGCATAGTTGGCCGAACAAACGGTGCGCCGCTTCAACTTCCAATCGGGCTTGCTCTTCGCTGGACGATGTCCCACGAGTGGGAAAGTCGCCAACATCGATCTCGACCATGTCATGCATTAACAGCATCCGGATGATCCGATTGGGATCTACCTGGCCAATGGCATATTCACTCAAGATCAGGTCGTACATCGCCAGATGCAAGGAGTGCTCGGCGGAGTTTTCCTTGCGGCTCTTATCCAACAGCGGGGATTGTCGTATGACACGCTTCAGGCGGTCGATTTCCCTGAGGAAACTCAGCTGTTTTTCCAATGCGGTCAGCATGTGATCTCCCAGCCCATTGTTGCTCATCAAATGAAGAGCGTGGCGAAGTATCAACCTTTTTCAGCCGTGACACGGAGAATTACGACAGATCAACTCGTCATGGACACCGAGCCCAGACCATCAAAAATCATCACAGGTCAACAGTTTTGCGACTCGGGTAGCATCGCTGACCTGCTCGGCGTCCAGATAACCATCCACAACGGCGCCAAGCTGAGCATAGTGTTCGCGGGTACGCTGATAATATTCGCGCTCTGGATCAGGCTCGGATGCGACATAGCCGATACGTGGTCGAGTGCGCCCTATCAGCCCCATGAGACGCTGATCCATGGCGTCATTGATGCCTGCATTCTGGTCGCTGTAAAGCGCAAGCTTTCGATGTTTGGCCATGTCCGCTTCGTTGGGCTTCGTTGGTCAGGGATGATTGATAGGATCGGGGCTATGGCGTGCGTAGGCCCGCGTGACTAACCGCCTGTGCTGCTTTCTCCACAGCGATTCAACAATTTGTCAACGCAGCATCAGCCCACCGACTCAAGCGTCAGACCGCCTGTATACGGCAACGCTGGATAAAAACCGGTGGTCCCGAACTTGCACCTCATAGCCGAGCAAATCACGGACCAGATACCGCTATGGGCAGAGCTTTCTTCATCAACCGCAGTTTCCTGCTGCTGTGGCTTGGCCAGGCGTTCTCCTCGTTTGGTGAGTTTCTCGTTGGGTCCGTCGTCACGGTGTGGCTGGTCAGCGATCTGCTCAACCGCGACCCCGGCTTGCCTGTCGCGCTCGGGCTGGTGGCGGCAGCCAGCACGTTGCCGAGGATCTTCATCGCGCCGCTCGCGGGCGCCTGGATTGATAGCGCTCGCCCCGTGCGCGTCATGTTGGCTGCCGATGGCGTGCGGATCCTCGCGGCGGCGATGTTCATGGCCGTCGATAGCTGGGCAGGCCTTAAGCCTTGGGAGAGCGTGTTCAGCGTCAGCCTGTTGCTGTTGATCAACGCCACTGCTGCGCAATTCTTCAACCCGGCGCGCGCCTGCATCATGCAGGTCGCCATCCCTGATGGTCGTCGAGTCGAAGCCTCTGCCAAAGCGATGTTTTCGCTGACCGGCGTCGCGATCCTCAGCGCCGCGCTGGGCCCTTTGCTGTTCGGCTGGGGTGGCATAATGTCAGCCATGGCCTTGGCCATACTGGGGCTGGCGGGATCAGGGTTATGCGTCGTCCTCACCGCAGGCTTGCCCGGCCGGGTTGAATCAGAGGCATCCTCGGAGTCTTACTGGCGCTCGCTGGTGTCGGGCATCCGCCTGGCATGGACCCACCGCACCATCCGCCTGATGATGATCGGCACCGCGCTCTACGGTATTTCACTGGGGATCAACAACCCGGTTCTGCCGCTGTTTGGCATGCAGACCTTACAGCTGGAGCCTGCTGATTACGGGGTGCTGATGGCGATGTTCCCGCTAGGCGGATTGTCCGCGACGCTGCTCAGCCCCTGGCTGTCCAAAAGGCTGCGCGCGGAGGCCCTCACGTGCGGCGCGCTGTTTGCGCTGGGTCTGTCCAACCTTGCGTACGCCCTCTCCCGAGGGGACTACGTGCCCCTGCTGACGATGTACCTCTCGGGGCTGTGTTTCGCCACCTATGTCGTAGCGCAGGGCCCGGTCCTGCAACGACACGTACCCGCAGGTTTCATGGGGCGACAGACTCAATGGCAAGACTGCCGTGATCACCGGCGGCGCTACCGGTATTGGCCGCGCTGCGGCGAAGCGTTTTATCGAGGAAGGCGCTTTTGTCTTCATCTTCGGCCGCCGGCAGCAGGCGCTGGATGCCGCAGTGGCAGAGCTGGGGCCCAATGCCCGGGCGGTGAAAGGCTCAGTTTCCAATGAGGCAGATCTTGACCGGCTCTACGCAGCGGTGAAAGCCGAACGCGGAACGCTCGACATAGTCTTCGCCAATGCCGGCGCTGGCAGCCCACTGCCGCTTGGCCAGATCACCGCCGAGCACATTGATGAAGCCTTTGATACCAACGTAAAGGGGACAATCTTCACGGTTCAGCAAGCGCTGCCGCTGATGGGCGCAGGCAGTTCGATCATCCTCACCGGATCGAGCGCTGGCACGACGGGTGCCCCGGGATTTACTGCCTATAGCGCAAGCAAGGCAGCCGTGCGCAATCTCGCTCGGACTTGGGCGGAGGATCTGAAGGGCACGGGCATCCGCGTCAATGTGCTCTCGCCTGGCGCGACAGCGACCGAGCTGGCCAAGGAAGCGTTGGGAGAAGAAGGTCAGAAGGCCTACGGTGCTATGACTCCGCTCCAGCGCATGGCTGAGCCGGCGGAAATTGGGGCGGTGGCTGCCTTTCTCGCGTCGTCAGACAGCAGCTTCATGACCGCCAGCGAAGTCGCCGTCGACGGCGGCCTGGCACAACTTTAAACCGCTGCGCCCGACCTCCTTACCATCATTCGTCGGGCGCGGTAAATCCGAAAGGAAATAGTATGAGCTACGCAATTATCGGCTTCGGCAAAATCGGCCAGGCCCTGGCAAAGGCGTTTGCCCGCAAAGGCATCAACGTAGCCGTGGCAGCCACTCGCAGTCCAGATAGCCTTGCAGCCGATGCGGCCGCTATTGGCCCTACGATCATTCCAAAAACGCTGACCGACGCCGTCAGCGCGGACATCATCTTTCTTGCCGTACGTTTTGAGTCCCACCTGGATGTCGCGAAGGCGCTGCCAACCTGGAAGGGAAAGACCGTCATTGATGTGACCAATGCATACGGCGTATCGCCTGAAGAGTTGGGTGGTGAGCCCTCGTCCAAGGCCGTCGCTCGGGCGTTTACAGGCGCAAGATTGGTCAAGGGCTTCAATCATTTGGGCTCAAATGTCCTTGAACAGGATCCGACTGTGCAGGGTGGTAGAAGAGTCGTCTTTTTAGCCAGCGACGATGACGCTGCCGCAGAGGAAATCGGTTCACTTGCAGAAGCTCTTGGTTTCGCACCGATCAACCTGGGAGGACTTTCGGCGGGTGGGCTGCTTGTGCAAGCGCGGGGCAATAGCTGGGGCCCGTTGATCTTCAAGGATCTGGTCAACCAAAACTGAGCAATGGATTCGATTCTGCTCGTGAGGAATACGATCGACAGCAGTTGATAAATGACCTCAGCGTCGCGATTGACTGCTGTCGGCCAGATAGACAATCGTGACGCGGAGATTTCGAGGTTTATTCGTCAGAACGAAGTGACGGCATTCGCTTGCCGTCTGCTCATTTGTTTCCCTACGGAAGATACACCCGCCCTCACGGAATAGTGCCTTCACATATTTGATGACCTGTGCCGGGCTGCGCTCTATTGTTGGAAGAGCTTCGAGCCTGGGCGCACGTACGGGCGCTAATCGTGCTCCGTGTCCAACATCACAATGGTTAAGCAGCATGGGAGCGGTAGCGAATCTAGCGCAGAACATTTGACGGGACGGCACTCACGCGCCACGAAACTCGCTGGGCGTCACGCCCACCTCGCGACGAAATACTGGGAGAAGTGACTGGGGCTTGAGTAGCCGACCTCCAGCCCAACATCGATGATACTAAGCCGTGTCTCCAGCAACAGGTGTCGTGCGCGAACCATGCGCATGCGGATGAAGTACTGAGAAGGCGACAATCCCGTTGCGCGCTTGAACATGCGGCTGAAGTGGTACTCACTCAGCTCGGCAAGCTTGGCCAGCTTTGCCAGGCTGAATTGAACACCCAGCTGCGCGTTCATGGCGTCAGTGACTTTGCGCAGCTTGTAGGCCTGTAACGCATTGACTCGACGCCCAGGCTGAATGTCGGCGACATAGCTGCGCACGAGATGCACTGCCAACGCTTGTGCCAGCGAACGAATGAACAGCGCGCTGGGCAAGCGCTCCTCGCCCCATTCAGTACGCAATTGCTCCATGACGAACGCAACCCGCCCGTCCCGTGCACCTGAAACATCGCGTAAGCGCAGTGGCCCTGCGTGCTGCCCCAGCAGCTCTCTCGAAGCTTGCTCGATCAGCGGTAATCCCAGATACAGGTGCATGACTTCGAACGTATCGTCCCCGTGAGTCTGCCAGCGCATCTCATACGGCTCCTCGGAGCTGGTTAGAAAAAAATCGCCAGCACTGACCTCTACCGCTTTCCACTCCCCGCCCGGTACGCGCTCCTCTACCCTCGCCGCCCCCGCCAGAACCAGGACGAGCAGCGGTTCCACAACGGCAGGTACGAGAATGGGCGCAATCACGCTGCGGTGGCTGAACAGTTGAATCGCAATGTCCCTGATCTCCGGGTGCGGTGATAACACCTGCAACTGGCCTGGCAGGTAGTCACGCATCGACTCCCCTGTGATGCGCAAATCCTTGAAGGATGTCGACATCTGTTCCAGGGACACTCGCCCGCTATTTGCCATTAACACCTCCTTTCCATATTCGGCGGGCAAAGCCAAACCTGCTTCCACATTGGGCGCAGGACCCCGACAGCGTAGGCAATCTCCCGAAAGCGGGCTTCGGCTCGCTACGAGACAGTAGGCCCCTCGCCGATGACTGCGCATTACTGGCGCCGACACGGCTTTTCCCTACTGAATCACAACACTGGAGAACATCATGACCGGTTTCAAGAACAGAACACCAAACGAAGTGGCAGGTAAAGTCGCTCTAGTCACTGGCGCGGCCAGTGGGATTGGCAAGGCCATCGCGCTGCTGCTGCATGCCCGAGGGGCCAAGGTCATCGCCGAAGATATCAACCCTGACGTGAAGGCGCTGGCCCGCCCTGGACTGGTACCGCTGGTGGCCGACATCACTGAGGACGGTGCCGCCGAGCGTGCGGTGGCATTGGCCGTTGAGCATTTCGGCCGGCTGGACATCCTGGTCAACAACGCGGGCATCATCATCAACAAGCTGGTGATTGACATGACCCGCGAGGACTGGGAACGCATTCAGACGGTCAATGCCACGGCGGCATTCCTGCATAGCCGCGAAGCGGTCAAAGCGATGATCCCTAACAAATCCGGTTCGATCGTCAACATCGCGTCCTATGCGTCGTACTTCGCCTTTCCAACCATTGCCGCCTACACCGCATCAAAAGGCGCGCTTGCTCAACTGACGCGCACTCTCGCACTTGAGGTCATTGGCCACGGCATCCGCGTCAATGCTGTTGGTGTGGGGGATGTAGTCACAAACATCCTCAACAATGTGGTCGACGATGGCCCCGCATTCCTCGCCACACATGGCGAAGCAGCTCCGATCGGCCGCGCCGCACAACCGGAAAAAATCGCTGAGGTGGTCGCCTTCATCGCCTCCGATCGTGCCAGCTTCTTGGTAGGTTCGGTTGTCATGGCGGATGGCGGCATGACCGTCACGGCTGGCTGAGCCACCGCGGGACGGAGTCGCCTGGCACTACTCCGCTCGGCTACGTACAACGGATGCAAACACAGGCCACGGCAGCTGGAACGAATTCCGCGCCGCGTCAGCAACGGCGCGTTGCAAGCCTACGGGTATGCCGGAGGCCATCGAATCGATAACGTCCGCCGAGTGCCTTTGGTGCCGGTGCGGTGCCTGGGGGGCAATCGGCGGCAGTGCTGGGTTGCAGGCTGGCAACTTGGCGAAATAGACCATCAGGAATCAACATGGACACTCTAGCGCTAAAACAAACCGCCGCGGAACTGCGGAGGCAACCTGAAATTTATAAAGAAAAAGAACCGGCAGCACGAGCCCTATACGCAGAGGTGGAAGATCTGATATCTGCCGCTGAGCGTGGAGAAATCAATACCGAGATTGAAGCGAGAGATATGCCAGGCCATCGGATTATTAATGAATCTGGTGGAAGATAAATATGGAAGTGCCAGGGGCACCGTGAGCGTAGGAAGTAGCCTTAGTGGCTATCCACTTCTCGGACGAGAGCTGGGTGTTCCTTACCTGCCAAAGGGGCTAATAGGCATGCTCTCTTCCTCATCGTGCTGCTGGGAAAGAAATTTGCGGATTAGTTCGGCGGTTCGCTTCGCGGCCGTGACCAGGAAAAAATGCCCCTCGCCCGCCAGGACGTGCACTTCGGCGCGGCGGATGGTACGGCGCAGTATACGAGCGTTGTAGGCCCGTACTAACGTATCGCGGTCTCCGGTAAGGATCAGCGTGCGTTGGCGCAGACGAGAGAGCCGCAGCAAGCTCGTCCAGCCGACCAAGGCGCTAAGCTGGTGGTAATAAGTCCGTGGATTAGCGGTGAGCATGCCTTTCACCACACCGAAACGCAGCAAGGCTTGTATCGAATTACGCGAGCCCTCTTTCGCGCGCGATGTAGGGCCTTTCCCTTTCCCAAAAAAATCAAGGATGTCTGCAGGCTTTACCAGCACGACTGGGCCGGCTGACGTAGCCGCGAGGATCAAACGACGCACCATCTTCGGGTAACGCAGGGCGAATTCTTGCGCAAGTGCACCGCCCCAACTAACCCCGAACACATCGACTTGGTCAAACCCCAATTGCTTGAGCATCTCGGCGATCAAATCGGCATGGCGCGGTAAACGCATGGGCCACCGAGGCATTTGTGAGTCGCCAACTCCGGGCACGTCCAACGTGATCGTTGTGTAGTCCGCGAGTCCGTCGCGCAGGGCGTTGAAGGTGCGGATCAAACCCCCAAGGCCGTTGAGTAAAAGCAAAGGCGAACCTTGACCGCTGATTGAAACGTTTACCTGAATATCCCTGATGGTAAGCCTATGCGTCTTCATGATTCCTCCCTTCGTCTCGTAATGCCCGTTCAGCACTGGACAACTGTCGTGCCCAGCGGTGTATGAAGGTTCAAAGACAACCCTTATCTGTTTCTGATCGCAAGGGCAGCCGACGGGAGCACGCTAGCGTCTGGCAAAGCTCTGTGCTGCAGTCTCGGCGGAAGCGCTCGATAGGTCTCTTCGGCGACGACACGTCCAACAAAGCTCTCCAATGGCATTAGCTGAAAAGTGTATTCCAGCCCTGCAGCTTCATAGAGAGTGTCGAGCCAGAAGAGAGGTGCAGACGGGCCGCTGGCGATTTACTGCGTGCAGTGGATGGGAAAGTTTTCATGATCTGCTCTCCTAACGTAATGCAAGCATTTCGCGCATTTCTTCGGTTATTTGCTGAGCAGTGCCCGCGTAGTCGGCCCAAGGGTCGTCTGCTCCCAACTCGGTAAGTCGCTCGTGCAGGTTATGAACGTTCCACACGTCGGCGCCTTTAAGCTCAAGGATCTCTTCACGGTAAATCGGCACCGAAACCGCCAAGCCTGGCCGCGCTCTGGCTGAATAGGCATTGACCGTCGTAGCGCCCTTACTGTTTCGTAAATAATCAACGAAGATCCTGCCTACTCGATTCTTGGGGCCGAGAACCGCAACAAACCTTTGAGGAATAAGCTTGGCCATGTATTTGACGATGGCTTGGCTGAAAGCTTTGACGTCGTCCCAGGAACCGCCAGGCGTGAGCGGGACAACCAGATGTATCCCTTTACCTCCGCTGGTTTTCAGAAATGCCTTGAGCCCTAACTCGTCGAGTACGGTTAGCGTCAGTTGAGTCGCTTCAACCATGCTTTTCCAAGGCAGCGCAGGATCCGGGTCCGTGTCAAGGACAAACCTGTCAGGGAGATTCAAGTCTGCCGTTGTGGCGTTCCACGAATGGAGTTCGACCGTGCTCAGCTGCACGGCACCGACCAATGCTTCGGCATTGTTGATCACCATCGCGGCTTTACCCGCTTCTGCTTTCGGTATCGCTGTGATGCCGGGGATCGAAAGCTTGTCGGCATTCTTCTGAAAGAACAGTTCGCCACCAATACCTTCGGGTGCGCGAACCAGCGCCACTGGACGATCTGCAAGATGAGGGAGTAACCAAGGAGACACCTGCGCGTAGTACTGTGCAAGTTGCATCTTCGTGGTGCTGCTCGATGCGTCAATGATTCGATCAGGATGAGTAATGCGGATGCGACTCTGATCAGCCCCCTTCTTTGGCGCCTTCTCGCTTGAAGATGACTTTCGCGTGTTCGTCTTGGGTGCCGGCTGGGCTTTTTCTTCAGTGATTTCCCTGGTTGGCTTATCTGCGCGAAGCCCACGAAAAACCGCATGCCGCACTACCCCATCCTTGGTCATCTCTGCGTATGAAACCTCGGCAAGCAGGTTTGGTTCCAGCCAGTGAATGCCTCGGGCATCGGAGCCGGTCGGTGGGTTTTCAACAGGACAGGCATTGGTTTGCAGTGGGCGCAGCTGGGCCAGGATGGTCTTCAGAGTGGCCTCGGTAAAACCCGTGCCGACCTTGCCTGCGAACCTCAGCTCGCCACCGTCTTCGTTATTCAACCCAAGGAGCAAGGCGCCAAACCCACTCCGGCTGCCTTTGGGATCGCTGTACCCCACCACCACAAACTCATGTCGCTTCGAACACTTGAGTTTGATCCAGTCATCGCTGCGGCGCGAGACGTAAGGGCTGCCCGCCCTCTTGCCTATCAGTCCCTCCATCTGCATTGAGCAGGCGCTGTTCAATAAGGCGTCGGGAGACTCTTCAAAGTCATCCGAGAAACGCAACATGGAGTCGGTGTTCTCCGCCAGCAGCTGACGAAGCGCATCGCGACGGGCTTCAACCGGCACCTCGCGCAAATCGAAACCGTTGAGGTACGGTAGGTCAAACAGGTAATAAACAATGCCTGCGCTTTTCCCTGCATCGAATGCGTTTTGTAGAAGCTGGAAGTCAGGCACTCCGTTGTCATCAGGTATGACGATCTCACCATCGAGCCAAGCCGTCTCCAATCTCAACGTTGAAAGTGCTTTTGCTTGATGGGGCAGCTTTAATGTCCAGTCATGCCCGTTGCGAGTGAAAAGCTTCACTTCGCCATGATCGATCCTGGCGAGTAGGCGATACCCGTCAAACTTGATTTCGTAACGCCAATCGTCGCTCTGAGGAGATGTTTCCACCAGCGTTGCAAGCTCCGGTGAAAGCTTGTCGAACAGCTCAGCACGTTGACCTTGCTGTGCCTTCTTAGCCGCACGTGATACCGACGTCGGCGACTTGCCAGGCTTCTTCGCTTTGCCCTTTCCTCTCTGCTTCGCAATGATCGTTCGATCACTGAGCACGCTGTTTGGGAGATCCTCAACGATGTCGTATTCGGCCTCAGGCCGGGCACTCGAGTCCTGATGTTTGATCAAGAACCATTGTTCCTGCTTGCCGGGGATGTGGGTTCTCACCAGGTTCCATTGCCCGGCAAGTTTCTCTCCCTGGAGCTCGAATTTCAGACGGCCTTTTTGATAGCCCACAATCGGGTCGCCGATAGGCGTCCAGATACCACGATCCCAGACGATGACTTCCCCGGCACCATAATGCCCTTCCGGAATCGTCCCCTCGAACGTTGCGTAATCGAGTGGATGATCTTCGACATGAACCGCCAGTCGTTTCACCTTCGGATCCAGACACGGCCCCTTCGGAATCGCCCAGCTCTTCAGCGTACCTTCGAGTTCAAGCCTGAAATCGTAATGAAGGCGGGTCGCATCATGTTTTTGCACACAATATTGCAGCGCTTGGGCTTCTCGCTTTGCCCGGCCTTTGCCTGTCTTGGGGTTAGCCATACCCGTCGGTTCGGGGCTCGCATCGAAATCACGCATACGATTGTATTTTTCGAGCTCCGTGCGCCCCTGCGACTCAGAGTCAACGACACTCGCTTCGCTCGGTCGTGCCAGCGAATGGATCAAATCATCCAGTGGCAGATTTTGTCCATCAGCCTGAACTTGCATAGCCTGGATGCAGAGCGTACGCCGAAGATCTTCCAATGAAGCGCCCGCCTCTACCGCATCGTTTTCTGTCACACCTTTAACCGTCTCCAACACATCCGGATGAGTGCTCATGAAGACACAAATCGCCAACGTCTCGTCGTCCATTTCCGCGCTCCAATGCAGTTCATGAACAGTTGAGATGCCAGGAGAGGATGAGTTCCAACCTTCGTCGGCACTGAGTTGATGTAAGACGTGTGGCGCTGACGCAAGCGCGGCAATACCTCTGGATATCGGTCGCAGGTGTAAATTCGGTAAGCCGCATGGCGGCACCGCTCATGTGACCTCATCGCAGGCAAAGGGCACGTCATTCAGCGTCACGTTTCCTTTGACGAACTCCGAGCCCTTTGAAGGCCAGAACGCCCCCCAGGCATAGCCAAGGGCTTGCGGTCACACGTTTTTATAGGATCGATACGGGCCGTCGCAATAGACGACACATGCCCCATCTCGCTGAGTTCTTTGCACCAGCGCTTGTGAGCCTCATCCTGCCAATCCCACGCTGCCTCCCAGACGCCCTTCCCAACCCTTCGCTGTTTGGCTAACTCACAGATACATCGCAGCGACATCCGCAGATCATCTGTGGCTTCTATAAGATTGGATGCCTTTGAACGATTTGACATGACTCATGCGCTCCAATGCACGTTTCCCAAGCCGATGCCCGATGAATTGCGTTTGGCACTTGTCCTGCAGACGCCAGGACAGCCCAACACGGGCGAGGCCGGGTTTCATCCTGGGTGAAAAACTGCCAACTGAATGATCACGACGATTTTTTGAAATCGAGTGAGTTTGTAGCTTCATCAATCTCATCGATAGCCTGAGCGACGGCAGGCGAAACGTTGCTGGGAACGATCATCAGCAACTCTATAGCCCTATCGCGAAGCTCATCGATATCTACGTATAAGCTGCGCGCAGCGCAAAGTACCGCTTCTAGCGCTATCGAGAGCGCCAGCTCCCTACTTTCGCTCATAACGATCCCTCCCTGTGGAGCGGTTAGCCTAGCCTGCATTCGTCCGCAGGTCGGTGTACGAACGAGCCAGCTCCGGATGTTTGCTGTTCCTTTATCAAGGGCTCGACTCATGTCGCGCTGCGCCGCGGGGTATGGATAGGTCAGCCTTGACCATCGTGCAAGTTTTTACCGTCGAGCGGTCAGCCGGTTGGGCGGTGACGCGCTCAGATATTTCTCAGTGCACCTTCTTGCGAAACGCTATTGGCGAAGCAGCGTTGAGCATCCGGATCGTCAGCGTCCGAAACGAGGGTGGCTGCTGGTCGGCCAGGCGGCGAAAAAATATTGATTATGTGCGTTTCCTTAGCCTCGATTTCGATACGCGTCCCGTCCTCCAGATATAACGCTTGATCGGAATACTTCCCAGCGAGCTGTTGATGGTACGGGGGTGCGCTTAGGCACGTGCGCACGCCTCCGTCGGAGAAAATCTCGACGAACAGCTCTCCACCGGCATGCGGGCCCGCCCACAGCCCTTCAAGCGCCTTAGGAGGAGCGCTCGCTGAAATAGCATCGTAGTCCACAAGCGACAAATCACGGTCAGCCATACAACCTGACACCCACACAACGCTGCACACTAGCATCGCGGCTAGAGCCTTGTTTGGCGCAAGCTGTCCCGCTGCCCTTTCGGTAGTTTTGACGCACGCGAATACATTGCAATTCATTTGCCAACTTGCTCCCTCGCTATACACACAGAATGCTAGTTGTGAACAAAAAGAGAATCAAACGCTGCCGACGAATGTCGTGACGAAAATCTATACAAGATGAAGCCGCTGTACAGCTTTACGGATACTTATGTACTACTTCCTTCACGCCCACGCCTCACTCGCTTAGATATACCGCAAGGGATCGAGCCATCCAGGCGAGCATTCCGCCTGGCGCTTACTTCGCGTGATAATGAAGTAGTGTGAAGATATCGATAAGTGAAGTGGTAATGAGTAATCGTAGCAAACGTCAAATTGCGAGTATCCGCACAGTGTATGAATGGCATTTGGAAATGGCAGCAAGGTTGGAGCTCAACGGGAAATTTGAAGAGGCGTCTGTTCACCTGGCACGAGCGAAACTACTTGAGCCTGCGCTCAAACAAACTGATGAGCACTGCAAGTGCTAACACTGCACAAACACAACTCCGGCGCCTATTCAGCAGAAGCCGCCCTTGAACGTCTGTGTCATCAGGCGCCGCTTGTGAGGTGACCGATGACCCTGGAGGTCGCCGTCAGTCTTTCAAGTTGAACAACACGCTGGCGGGCGGATTCTCATAGGGACAGACCGGTATGTTGCCGGCAAGGAGGAATCATGAGCGTTGATACACAGCTTCAAGGTGGCACAGGTACAGACGATCCGGTTCCAGCATCGCCAGACCCGCTTTCCCCGGGCCGTACTGAGCTGAACCCGAGTGATCGTCCCGGCATCGACGAGCTTCCCGACAACGAAGGGCAAATTCCGCTTGAGCAAGATGATGATGCGCCGCTGCAAGAGGAGATGGCGGATGTCGACGTCGACAACGCAGAATTCGACGATAGTCCTAATCCACGCTAACTCGGGCTCATCGTGGCGTCCTTCAGGGACGCCACTCTCCGCCGATCGATGGGGTCTGCTCCGTCAGTCTACTCACAGCAAAGGAACCGCTGTCATGCCGAACTGCTTTCTTTCCCGGGTAACGTTGTCCGCCGCGTGCGGGTTGCTATGTGCCTGCGTAGCCAATACCAAATCCCCTGTTGACGCCCCGGGTAATCCGGAATCGACACAAACCCATGTTCTTGAGGCGGGTGCAGCCATGCTTCAGGCCAAACCTCCGATAGACGCCCTCAACGCCTATCTAGATGGTTTCCATTTCTATAACGGTCACCCTCAAGCCCAAATGGAGGCGCATCACTACTGCTCAATCCTCAACGAGGATGTGATCCAGTGCATGATCTTTGACGGCAATACCAACACGGCGAAAATCATGGGCGTCGAATACATCATCGACGAGAAATTATTCGCTTCACTTCCGGATACAGAAAAAGCGATGTGGCACAGCCATGGCTATGAGGTTTCGTCTGGACAATTGGTAGCGCCGGGAATACCTGGGCCTGCTGAACACGCACTGATGGAACGGTTGGCACACACCTACGGGAAGACTTGGCACACTTGGCATACGGATCAAGATAAGCGCCTGCCGCTTGGGGTGCCCCAACTGATGATGGGGTTCACCTCAGAGGGCCAGGCGGATCCAGCCATGGTAAAACAGCGCAACGACCGGATGGGCGTGGATACTACGACAATCAAAGCCCAACGTTCGGATATCCGCATTCCAACCCCAGATCCGAAGGCCAACGGCTGGCAATATGGGAAAGTCATCCAGATCAGCGATCCTACCGGGCAAAATATCCACTCTCACCCTGACGCACCGACCGCTCCCAAGCAAAACAGCCGTTCTAGCCAGTGACACCTGGCCGCCAGCCAGGCGTCGCGCGAAGCACCGCTTGAGGTGACTCATCAACGCTGCGACAGATTGTGCTGCGTCAGCTATAAATCATGGCGCGGATTTTTTGCGCCCGCCGGCTTGAGTGTCCGGTGATGTCTAGCATCCGTTTCCCGGGGCCGATGTCCGAGATGTGAATTCCACCCATTTGCAGGGATGAGCTATGAAGAAAAGAGGAACGAAATTCTGGCTGTGGTCTGATTGCCAATTGCAGTCAACGCTGCGACGGGTAACAGCCGATTGCGGTATCCAAATAGAGCTTCAGGCACGTTCCTCGCGCAAATCCATCATTCAGTTGTTCGTGGGGGTTTATGACGGGAGGGGTTTGCCGCTCGTGGAAGAATACTACGCCCACTGCCCAGAGGAATCGGTCACACAAGCCTTGGAATGGGGCCAGAAGCGAGCCCATTTCCTCACAGAATCTATAAGCAACAAGCCGCGAAGCAGGATATGGCCCATCAGCTTGCGAGATGCCTCCAACGATGCGCTGGCCAGGTCACAGATTGAAACAACCTGGTCGAGAGCTGCTTTCATGAACCAGGCACAGGCCGCCCAGGCTCGTTATCAAAAAGCCTGTCGGGCCATGGTAGACATCATGAAAAAAACGAAGGTCGCCAAAGAGGATTGGGAAAAATGCCGCGTGGAGCTAAACGCGGCAATTGATCAGAGGGCTGCAGTGCTCAGGCTTAATGGACTTTCGATGTACCTAGGTTCTGAGGCCGGTCCATTGTCTGAGCCGAGCGCCTGCGCTATCTGCTCGGACAATTATCAGCAGCCCTGTGTCTCACAGGGCCACGAGCAGCAGTACCAAGTCGCAGAGTCCCCCCATAAAATGTCCGGGACGTCGTCTGACTAATCCTAAGCGCATCGAGCCTGGCAATACCCCCGTGTAATCGGCTTCATTTCCCCCATTCGTTTCGCAGAGACGTGTGCACTCCAATCCATACCAGGCATGTGCTTATGAAGACACGCCGCCATGCCAACGCGCTGACAGCAGACCTCCTCCGAAGCATGCGAGAAGTACCCCCAACCTTGAATAGCGAAAAAAATTTTCCGAACCTCCTCTTGAAACCCTTTTGCCCGAACCTACATTCGGGATTACGCGATGCCGAAATCGGGTCGCGTCTTAATCACTTGGAGAAAACTCAGGAGATTTGTCATGGCTACTACACTTTCGTTGGCACCACTGTTCCGTCAGTCCGTAGGCTTTGACCGTTTTAACGATCTTTTCGAATCGGCGCTCCGTAGCGAGGCCAACAATGCCTATCCTCCTCACAACGTCGAGAAGCACGGTGAAAATGAATACCGCATTGTCATTGCGGCGGCTGGCTTGACCGAGGACGATATAAACATACAAGTCGAGAAAGGCGTTCTTACAGTCGCTGGCGGGAAACGCGAAACAGAACAGGAAGTGACGTACCTCCACCAGGGCATTGCCCAGAGGGCCTTTCGGTTGTCGTTCCGTCTTGCGGATCACATCGAAGTGCAAGGCGCAGCGCTGAGCGATGGCTTGCTGAGCATCAATCTGCTCCGCGTCGTTCCGGAGGAAGCCAAACCACGGCGTATCGAGATCGGTGGCTCGTCCAAGCCCGACCTCAAAGCTGTTAGCTCGCAATAAGTGCGACAGAGGCGCTCTTCGGAGCGCCTCTTTTTCCTGGGCCGTCAGCGTAATCCCTTGCTCTCAAACAACTCCACAAGCCACTCCACGAAGACCCTTACACGTGCACTGAGGTGCCGATTGGGCGAATAAACGATATAGATCGGGTTCGGCTCCAGCGACCAGTCCTCCAGCAACTGCACCAGTGCACCGGACTTGAAGTGCGGCTCGGCCATGAACGTCAATGTCTGCAACACGCCCATACCGGCGAGGGCGGCAGCAAGCAGAGCGTTGGAGTCGTTTACCGAAATGAAGTAGTTCGCATCTACCGAGATGCGCTCGTCGCCTTTGACAAACTCCACAGGCAAGCGCCGATTGGTTCCGGCAAAAAAATAGCGAACCATCTGATGGTTCGCTTCCAGATCTATTGGGTGCGAGGGAGTGCCATGAGCGGCGAGATATTCGGGCGTCGCGCAGGTGACGAACGTGAGGCTACCCAGGCGTCTGGCTATCAACGACAGATCGTTTAACGCGCCGCCGCGAATGACGCAGTCGACCCGATCACCGAGCAGGTCAACCGGCCTGTCGCTTACGCCAATGTCCAGCTGCAACTGCGGGTAGCGTCTCTGAAAATCCGGGAGTGCGGGCAACACCAGCATAGTCGCCATGGTCGAGCCCATATCCACACGCAATCGACCATGAGGACGGGCCTGGGCGCTGGCCAGATCTGACTCAGCCTCCAGCCACTGATCCACCACTCGCACCATGCGTTCATAGTAAGCGGTGCCATCGTTGGTAAGCGAGATACGTCGCGTGGTGCGGTTGAGTAACTTCACGCGCAGATGAATTTCCAGCGATTGGATATGTTTGGTGACGGTGTTGCGCGGAAGGTTCAGCGTTTGCGCCGCCTTGATGAAGCTTCCGGCTTCCACAACCTGGATAAACGCTTTGACTGCGTTGAAGTAGTCCACGTCGTCACTCACTCATCAGATAAAGGCTAAATCGATTAGCCCGCATAAAGGAACAGTGGTGTCCTTTTTAGCTAATTTATCCCGTCGACGCTATCTCATACATTGAACTCACCGAAACGAAGCCACCCATTCCGGTTGGCTCCAAGTGGGGTTAGATAGATGACTCAGCAACTCAAAGGTAAGGTAGCACTGGTCACTGGCGGCTCTCGTGGCATTGGCGCTGCCATCGCGAAACGTCTCGCAGCAGATGGCGCGCATGTCGCGTTCAGCTACGCGAAATCCCCGGAGCAAGCGCAAAACGTGGTCGCCGAGATTGAGCGTCATGGCGTGCAGGCACTGGCTATCAAAGCCGACCAAGGTGACACCGCGCAGGTCATCGCGCTGGTCAAACAGGTTCATCAACACTTCGGTCGCCTGGACATCCTGATCAACAGCGCTGGCGTTTTCGTCACGGGCTCAGTGGGTGCTTCTGACGCGGACATCGCAGCATTCGACCGCCAGCAAGCGGTCAACGTCGGCGGTGTCGTGACGGCAGTACGCACGGCAGTCGGCCTGATGAACGAAGGTGGACGGATCATTTCCTTGGGCACGACTGGCGCTGACCACGTGCCATTCCCGGGTGCTGCCGACTACGTAGCGACCAAAGCTGCCGTGGCTGCTTACACCCGTGGCTGGGCCCGCGATCTGGGGCCCCGCAACATCACGGTGAATATCATCCAGCCGGGTGCGATCAACACCGAGATGAACCCTGAAACCGCCGACCATGCTCCGTTTCTAGCGGGTCTGGCAGCGCTGGGCCGCTACGGTCAGCCGGAAGACATCGCCGCAGCTGTGTCCTTCCTGGCAGGGCCCGAGGCTTCGTACATCACCGGCGCCACGCTCAACGTCGATGGCGGCCAGAGCGCCTGATCGACCTCTCATCCTGAGATCCGATCGTGTGGGCTATTCTTCGCGTATGCAGATCGTCGGGTAATCGATGTCAGCGCACTAATCAAGCTTCCCGACGATATCTCCAGCGTGCAGGCCGCCGGGCTGCTGTCCAAAGGTCTTACTGCATGGGCGCTGGTCAAGCAGGTGCATGGGGTTCGAGCCGTTGAAACCGCGGTTGTGCATGGCGCCTCGGGTGGACCAGGCAGCCTGCTCGCACATTGGGCCAAATCCTTGGGGGCCAACGTTACCGCCACCGTTGGGTCAGCCGGCAAGGCCCGAATCGTCGAGAGTTGGGGGCCGGATCTTGTATTGCGTTCCGATGGGGCGGATCTGGCACAACGGATCAGAGCCTTGAGCGGTGGGTATGGTGTCGACGTGGTTTACGACCTGGTCGGTCGACAGACGCTGGATCCAGGACATGGCGGCGTCGGAGTTGTATGAGCGTTTCCGGGAGGGTGCTCTGGGGCACTTGCAACTTGCTCGCTATCGCCTGGAAGAAGCGGCATTCGCTCATGCGATATTGCAGCCCGCAAACACACCGGGTCGATTCTGTTGACCCCCTGATGTGCTAACCACCAAGCGTCGCATCGTTCACTCGAGTCACTGTCCCAGGTTCGCGAGGGCTTATGCGCCAAGAAGCCGGGGAGACAGCCTCTTTTCACCACCAAAGGAAACGTCATGACTGACTCCAATGAAGCATCAAAGACGGCTATCGAACCTGACTACAACACCCTCCTGTGCGCCAATCTGCAGCGGGTATTCAATGAGCGAGACGATATAAAGAGGAATGCTGCCGTCCACGAGCTTTTCTCTGCTGAGCCGACAATGTATGAACCAACGGGCATCGTCATTGGCCGATCCGCGATCTCAGATGTTGCGGGCGCACTTCTCAAACAATTCGGGCCCGATTTTTCTTTTGTGCCTGATGGCGTTGCAGTGGGGCATCACGGATTAGGATATTTGAGATGGCGCGCAGGCCCAGCCAACGGGCCGGTCGTCGTGAGTGGTGTAGATGCGGCAGAAGTCAGCGATGGCAGAATCCTACGTTTGTGGGTCTTGTTGGATGCGCCGCAGGGCTGAAAGAAAATAGATGCCATGGCGAAGACCAAGGCCTGGTACGGATGCTCGGCCTTGAGCGTCCGCTATCGAGCCAAAGCTCTCTATCGAATGTCGAAAGCCAACCAAAAATTGCGCATTGGCAACGTTTCCTACGCCATCCAATTGCAGTCCCGAGCAATGGGGCTTTTCGTGTTGCATGGAAGTTTCGACCCGGATCAGCCAACAGCGCTGCTGGATCAGGTTGTGTCTGAGTTTTTGCACGGAGCGATTTCGATGAATGCACTGGCACCCGCTGCTTTCCTGTTGAGCTTACTGGCAACGAGTATTCATGTTGCGCAGGCCGACGAAAAAACGCCCCTGCTCAGCTTGGATGCGGCCCGAAAACTTGAGTCGACGCTGGTCAACGAAAAGAACGTTGCTGTGACCCCTGAGAACTTCGCCTTCGCCGTGCTGGACGAGTCCATGCAGAATGAAGTGAAGCTCGGAGCGACCAACAAATTTTACAATCACCGTAAACCGATGGAGCTCGATAAGCAGCCTGCCGTATTGATGAATCGCGATACGCTGTATTCCTTCGCCATCATCGATGCGTCTCACGGCGCCACTATCCATGTGCCCAAAGGCGATGGCCGTTACACCTCGGTACACGTCATGCAGCATGATCATGTCACCGACAATGTCTATTACGGCGGGGGTGAATACGCCATCGACCCGAAAACCGTTACTGATTTCGTCGTGGTCAATATCCGCACTCAAGTGAACCCAAATGATCCAGCAGACGTGGCAAAGGCCAATGCCATCCAGGATGAGTACAAGGTCAGCTTTCCGTCCGGTTATACACCGAAGGCCTTCAAGGCCATTGATTGGAATCAGGAGCAACTCAAGCAAATCAAAGCGCACTACGTGGAGTCCGCCGATACCCGTGGCGTAAGCAAAACCATGGGAGCTCGCGGCACGATCTCTCAAGATGACATCAATGTGGGGGCTGCCGTGGCGACCGGACTGTTGCCCGACCAACACGCCTGGTATTCCTTCAAGTCGTACAAGGTCAAGAAAGACATCTGCTATGCCGCGACTTACCCGGTACCGGGCATGACCAACCCTCAATTGGGTTTCTATTCAATGACGATGTACGGTGACGATCTGTACCTGCACACCGAGGAAGGCTCCAGCCTTTCGAACCATGAGATCGTACCCGACAAGGATGGCAAGACGTTCACCCTGCATTTCGGTAATCCACAAACCTGCGGAAAAGATGCAAACAACCTGCTGATCGCACCGACTGACAACTGGACGCTGGCGTTCCGGGTTTACATGCCGGACAAGTCCGTGCAGAACAACGAGTACAAGTTGCCTGAGCCAAAACCTGTCACTCATTGATCACCTAACCCAAGAAAGAACAAGTATGGAGACTGACCAGGATTACTGGGGTGCGGGAGGTTCAAGAGCGGGCATCCCGCTTCAGAAGCTTTGCAACCGCTCTGACCGCCAGTGGATACCCGTCTGCACCCAAACCGCAAATCACCGCGCTGGCGACACTCGACATGATCGAATGGCGATGCAGTTCGTCACGGGCATGGATGTTGGACAGATGCAGCTCAATCAGCGGGGCCTTGATGAGCTTCAAGGCATCAAGCACAGGGATGGAGTGAAATGACAGCCCGGCTGGATTGATGATGACGGCCGCATTCTGCTCAAACGCTTCCTGAATCCAGTCCACCATTACACCTTCGTGGTTGGTTTGCCGGAACTCGCATTGCAAATCAAGCTCTGCCGCTAGCGCATGACACGCCTCCTGAATTTCAACGAGTGTTGTGTGACCGTAAATGTGCGGCTCACGACGGCCCAACATGTTCAGGTTAGGGCCATTGAGGATAAAGACTGTGCGATTCATGGTCGTCCGCCATAGGTTTTCGAGAGAAGTACGTCAGCAGCGGCATCGTGGGTTTCACCTGCGGCCACATGGTTCAGATCGATGCCTCGGGTTTCCGGGCCAATCACAATCATGGCCAGCGACACCAGGTTGATCACCGCGCAGAGCGATACCAATGGCCAAGGCGAATTACCTGACTGGCTCATGAGCCAGACAGCGATCATCGGCATCGGGCCGCCGACCAGCAGATTCGCGCCCGTATAGGCCAATGCCGAGCCCGAATAGCGCACCTGGGTGGGAAACGCCTCGGCGAATGCGACAGGTTGAATACCGCTCTGGAACTGGGTGAAGCCGAGAAAGAGCCCCATGATGGCCATGATTGCAGCGATGTTCTGGGTGTTCAGGATCGGGAAGTAGACTGTCAGAATCACCAGGGTCATGCACGACCCGAACGCGAGCGCCTTTTTGCGCCCCCATCGATCTGACAGATAGCCGCCGGCGAGCGCCCCGAATATTGCGCAGATGTTTGCCACCATCAGCGACATGAACCCCATGGACTGAGTCAGTCCCAGGTGTTTGGTGAGGTAGCTGAGTGAAAAGATCACGATCAGGTAGAACAGTGCAGCGGGTGAGCAGAAAAACAGCATCAGCCGAACGATTGTTTTCGAGTGACTCCCCAACGCTGATTTGAGTGGGCTGCGCACGGTGTCTTTCTTGGTATCCCTCAACGCGACAAACGCTGGCGTTTCGTCAACTTTGAGCCGTATGAAGATCGCCACCACGACCAAAATGAAGCTCATGAGAAAAGGGATGCGCCAGCCAAAACTTTCGAACTGCGCGGCGCTAAGGGTTGCCGCCAGCCCCATCAACACGGCGTTCGCGAGGATCTGACTCAATGGCGAACACAGCCCTAACAATCCCGAGTAACGACCGCGCCGATCGGGAGCAGCATGCTCCAGCGCCATCAGCTGCGCGCCAGTCGACTCACCGCCCAGCGCAAAGCCTTGGATGATGCGCAGCAAAACCAGCAGTATGGGAGCCCAGACGCCGACCTGGCCATAGGTCGGCAACAACCCCATCAACACAGAAGCCAGGCCCATCATGGTCACTGTCGCAAGCATCAAGTTGCGACGACCCAGCTTGTCTCCCAGATAACCACAGGTGATCGCTCCCAGTGGACGAGCCGCCAGGCCGACACCGAAGGTTGCAAGCGATGCCAGCAAACCGGCGGTGGGCTCCATCGCCGGGAAGAAGAGCTTGGGCAGAACAGTCGCTGAAACGGCTCCATACAGGGTGAAATCGAACCATTCAAGGGCGGTGCCGATAGTGGCTGCCGTCACCGCCCTGCGCGACATGCGCGAATCCTGAGGTGTGCTACTCACTGTCTTCATGGTGGTGCTCATCGTCATTGTTATCGTTATTGGAGACTGCTCCGTGCTCTGGAGGCATTGCCGGCAGATACGTCGAAGTGGGTAGACGGTAGCGCACGTTGCTTGCAAAATAATTATCGAAAATGTGATATTTCAATAAGCCTGGCTTATAGGTTCACCTATGGAACTTCGTCACCTGAAAGCATTTGTCGTCGCGGCAGAGTTGCAGCACTTCAGCCAGGCTGCCGAGCAGCTCGGCATCGCCCAGCCCGCACTGAGCCAGTTGATCAGAACGTTGGAAAGCGAGCTGGGGCTGTCGCTGTTTCGCCGCGAGAATCGAGGGGTCGTACTCACTGCTGCGGGCATGGCGTTCGTTCCCCATGCCAGGCAATCCATCGACTCCAGTGAGCTGGCTATTGCAGCGGCTCGTCGGGCCCGTCGCGGTGAAGTGGGTGAAATCACCATCGGCTATCATTCGGCCCTGCTTGAGCACAACCTGCCTCAACTGCTTCGGCACTACTTCACTGCGTTTCCGGACATCAAGGTCTCGTTGGTCGACGCAGGCATACGCGCGCAGTTCGACATGCTTCTCGAACACAAGATTGATCTGGCGTTCGCACGCGTGTTCAAGGATCACCTGCCCGACCGGTTACGCACGCATTATTTCAGCCAGTCGCGCCTGGTGTTGCTGATTCCGGATAACAACCCTTTGGCCATGCGCTTCAACGGCGATTTGACGATTCTGCGACACGAGAAATTTGTGTTCCTCCAAGACCCGAACGGCATTGGCCTGACCTCGCATACGCTTCACGCCTGTCGGCTCAACCAACTGCACCCCGAGAATATCTTCTATGTGCCTTCACTGATGAGCATTCCTGGTCTGGTTGCCGCAGGTATTGGCATCAGCATCGTCCCCGAGCCGATGGCTCGACTCACGATGCCAGGAGTTCATCTGTTTCCTCTCGACATGCCGGAGATGGTGAGCGAGCTGTCGCTGATTTCTCGGATCGACGAACGCTCAAGCGCTGTTCTGCACTTTATTGAAGAAGCGGATGGCTGGGGCCAGTGAATCAGTCGTAGTGAAACGCTGTCTCCGGTCAGATCCGTAAGGCACGCGCATTGAACCAATGGCGAGTCATCCTTTCTCTGCTGCGCCCAGGCGCCGCATGGAATATCCTTGCACCACGCAATCAACCTACAAGCAGTGGATAGACAATGGGTTTTGAACAACTAGCTGAGCTACGTGACCAACTGAAGGCCGAAAAAGAGCAGGCAAAGACTGACAGCGCGAAGCCTCACAAACGCAAATCCGCCCCGCAATCGAAGCCTCGTGACCGTGACCCGGCGATGGAGGCGATCTGGCCGTTGCAGAGGCATTTTCCTTTGGCGTTTCCGGTCAATCCCGCCCCCAAGGTTCCGCTCAAGGAAGGGATTTTGAAGGATGCCGAGCAACATTTGGAGCTGCTCGGGATATCCCTCGAACAGCTCAAGCTCGGAATCTCTACCTGGTGTCGGGGGGCTCGATATTGGGCGAGCATGCTAGAGAACGCGCCGCGCCTGGACTTAAATGGACAACCGGCCGGTGTGGTCACTGCCGCTCAGGCGATACACGCCAAGCAGCAAGCTTCACGGCAACGCAGTCAAGGCCGACGAAATCGTGGGAAGGCGCAAGCGCCTGCTGCGCAACCTGATGCGAATGCCGCAGTGCACACAGCATCGACTGACTAAAAGGAAGACTGTGCAACGTGGCGGCAACAACCCGGATCGACTGGCGAGCACCGAATAAACCAGCGTACGAAATGTCGCGTCGCAGCGTTGCAAATCTCCAATGAGCAGACCCCTTTCAAGAAGCGACGGCCGCGTATAGATGCTTGGTAGGCGATGCCTTTATCGCGCGACTGGGACGCGGATTTCCCGCAGTCCAAAGCCAGTCAAGCCTTGAGGTCAATGATCGAACCCCTCCCCGCCAGAAGGGTCTGTTTCTGTATTACTTTCGGAATACAGACCATGTCAGCGCATCACAGCCTTGTAATACTTGCACGGGGCGGATACGCCGCTCGCGGAATGCTTTACCTGATCATCGGCATCTTTGCATTGCTGGCCGCCCAGGATTCAACAAAACCCAAAGACAGCCACAAAAGCCTGGAGGCCTTGTTAGGTCAGCCGTTCGGCTATTTTCTCGTGGGACTTGTGGTCGTGGGGCTGCTCGCATTTGCGGCCTGGCGGGTGCTGCAAGCTACGCGTGACGTCGACCACCACGGCAAAAACCTCAGGGGATTGACCATTCGCGCTGGCCTGCTGGCGGGAGGTTTGGTCAACGGTGCCCTGGCATTCTTTGCGTTAGGCCTGCTCATGAGCGGAATCAAAAGCTCGGACGATTCCGGAGGGCAAACCAAGGATTGGCTGGCGCATCTTCTATCTTGGGAACACTCCAATTTACTGGTGTACTTGATCGCTCTCATCCCGTTAGGTGTTGGAATTGCTCACATCATCAAGGGATGGAAGGCGTCGTTTGAACAATATTTTGAGGCCGACGAAGACGTCATGCGGTACGTGCGCCCGGTGTCCCGGTTTGGCCTGATTGCCCGTGGAGTCGTTTTTATAGAGATTGCGTTGCTGCTGGGAGTGAGCGGTTCAGCTTATCAAGCAATGGATCCGCCTGGTATGAAGGAAGCGCTCGACGCGCTACAACATCTACCCGCTGGATGGCTGGTTTTGATCGTGATGGCCTTGGGGCTCATTGCATTCTCGGTTTACAGCTTCTCCGAGGCCTTCTGGCGGAAGATCAATATGGAAGTGCCAGGCATGCCGAGAGCGTAGGCAACGGTCCCAACGCGTCTAGAGGGACGGCAGACGGGTCAAAGCAAAACGGGGCTCAACTCAACGAACCCGGCCCCGGCTCTTCACAGCCAGATCCAGGGCTCTCTGCATATCCAGGCGGGCTGAGCGACCCACGTCCTTGTCGTTGAGCTGATAGTTGCGTTCAGATGGCAGTATGGGTGCGGTCAGGTCTTCAGCGTCCATTGGCTCGAAGTCGTAGTTATCACCGATAGCCATCGCACTGCGTCGCAGCAACATACGCAGCTGTTCTGGCTTGAGTTCCGGGTTGATCGAGAGCATTGCGGCCAGCAAACCGGTGACCATGGGTGTGGCATAAGAAGTCCCGCAATGCACGGCGCCTGTCTGATCGGCCTTCGTCGTTGACGCATGCACACACGCGGACGCCGTGATGTCGACGCGCATGTCGATGTTGGAGGAGTTGCGTTTGACGGCGTAGGCCGGATTGTCCACAGCGATGCCTGTGCGCTCGTTACGCTGGTGTCCACCCACCACTAACAGCTGCTCGGTTATGAAGGACGACGGCAACCGGTATTCATCAGTGCCCGAGAACGAAGATCCATTGCCCGCAGAGTTCACCACGACCACATCCGGATGTTCCTTGCGCAGCCATAGGAAGAACTCCTCCAGCAGTTCTTCGTAACCTCCCATCGCGATGCCCGAACGAAGCAGGGAGTCAACTTCGTCACCTTCAACGTTCCTGGCGCCGACACGATGAATGCCCCAGCTCCAGTTGAGCACCCGGACTCCGTCCTCGACGAGGTTCACGGAAGCTGCGATGTTGGCGGTGATGCCAGCATCGGAGTTACGTTCCACGATGACCTCGAAGCCGCCGCTGGTTTTGTCCAGGCCCCTCAGGAATCCGGTATTCCCGCCCTGATCCCAACTGGCCGCAAGGATCCCGGCAACGGTTGTCCCATGCCCCTGCGGCTTTTCTGAGTCGCGAGCATAGACGCAGGTTCGTGGTACGGAGCATGGCCCGAGATAGTCGGCAAAGTCTGGCGTATCGAAGTCGACATCACGCTCGATCAGTCCGACGCGAATTGGCTGGGGATCAATAGCGGCCTGCTTGGCAGGTATGCGTCGTTGGTAGTAGTTCACCGCGTCGAGGAATCGGTTGGCGGCCCACTCATCAGAGTCGGGTTCCGGCTTGCCGGGTTCGGCGGGGCGACTTGCACCCTCCTCCGCCCGCTCAGGCGCCGATTCTTCGATAACGACAGCATCTACGCTGATCTCGCTGCCCAGACGCAATACAAGGGCGTCCCGTTGCACCAGATCCCTGGCAGGCAACCGAAGCTGATACAGGTTCAACGGGGCGATGCTGCCCACCACCTTCGCTCCGTACTTCGCCGCGAGTCTCTCGGCCTCCTTGCGGCCATCGTGATCTTCCTCGATCACCAAGCTAATGAGGTCGACGTAAGAAGTCAGGCCATCCATGTTCTTCGCCACTTCGTTCGGCCCTGCGGCCACAACATGACTATTGCCCATGGTGAGCCAGACCGCATTGCTCTGGCGCTGATCATCCCTCACATAAAGCGGGCCACTTTTATGCTCCGTGCTTTTCACCTGCACTCGCAGCTGATCGCCATCGCGCCGGACGACCCGCTCGGAGAGCGACTCTCCGTTGAGGTATACAGCAGGTACACCGGCGGTCAGCCCTCTGACTTTCAGGCACCACTCCTGGCGCTGGCTTTCAAGTAGATCACCGCAACGATTCAGACTTTCAACACGCAGGGGGTCTTCAGCGTTCGCCATCACGCTTAAAGCCAGCGTGCACACGCCAGCATACGAGGCAGATCGAGATGCCATGAATCAAATTCCCAATTGGACGCTTTGAGAGTTCCGACTGGCGACTCGCCCGCTTCGTTCAAAACCAGGATCGGCAACGCCCGGCAGAAATGAACAGTGTCAGGCGTGTTGAATCTCTTCGCACATCGCACCGGAACAAAAAAGCCGCCCTAAGGCGGCTCTCGTTCCAGCATCAACTTACTTGACCAGCCACGACTCAACCTCTGCGCTACCAAATTGATTTTTCCACGCCTTGAGCAGTTTATGGTTTCCGCCCTTGGTCTCTACAACCTCGCCTGTCAGTGGGCTCTTGTAGACTTTTACAGAGCGTGCCTTGCGAGTCGCTTTCTCGGTCGGTGCCGGGGTGCCTTTACGGCCTTTGCCTGGCTGCGGCTCCAGGATGTTGACCACGTCACGGAGACTGAAGCTGTACTCACCCAGGAGGTCGCGCAGTCTGGTTTCAAATTCGATTTCTTTCTTCAAACCGCTATCGTTTTTTAGCGTTTCCAGCTCGGCGAGCTGAGCGGCGAGTTGTTGTTCAAGGGCGCGAAATTCTGCGAGGCGGGACATGTGTAACTCCGGATGAACTGATGGTAAGTAAAGGTTAGTTGATTGCGGCTTCCCTATCATAGGCCTGAAAGTGAAGTCAGCTATACAACAGTCCCCTCATGCTTTCCTAGCAATGTGCTCACATTCAGAACCAACGCTTCGAGCGCGAAGGGTTTCGTCAGGACAACCGTGCCCAACTCTAGCGGCTGACTGGAGACGATGGAGGGTTCGGCATAACCCGTCATGAGCAATACCGGTAGATTCGGTCTGCATTTACGGGCGGCATCGGCCATGCGGCGACCATCTATCCCTCCCGGAAGGCCAATATCAGTAACGAGCAAGTCAATCGGGGTATCAGACTGGAGCAACTGCAGCCCCGACAGCCCGTCGGCAGCCTCAATCACACGGTAGCCGAGGTTGCCAAGAGCTTCGCTGACAAACATGCGAACAGATGGCTCATCATCAACGACGAGCACTGTTTCTCCTGAAACACTAAGGCCGACTTCCGGTTTTGGCTCAGCCAGCACGATGGCTTCATCTTGAGCGGCCACGACTGGCAATTGCAGGTAAACCCGGGTTCCGGCCCCTGCCTCAGACTCAATCTTTATCTGCCCGCCCGATTGCTTCACAAAGCCGTAGACCATGGACAATCCGAGGCCGGTTCCTGCGCCTACCGGCTTGGTCGTGAAAAAAGGGTCGAAGGCTTTGGACAGCGTTTCTACACTCATCCCGACGCCGTCGTCGGCAACACAGATGGTCAGATAGGTTCCCGCAGAGAGCTCTGCGTCAAGCTCAGGCCCTGGTTCAAGAGACTGGTTGAAGGTCTTGATCGAAATGGTTCCGCCTGCGCCGGATGCGTCCCGAGAGTTGATGCACAGGTTAAGCAGAGAGTTTTCCACCTGAGCCGGGTCGACGAGGCATGTATTTTCCACCGCTGTCAGGTCAACTTTCAAATCAATGGTCGGCCCGACAGTTCGGCGGATGAGCTCTTCCATGTCCGCGATCAAGGTATGAACATTGGTATGTACAGGAAGCAACGTCTGACGACGGGAAAACGCCAGTAGCCGATGAGTCAGTGCCGCAGCCCGTTGCGCCGCGCCATAGGCAACGCCGACATACCGCTCCACATCTGCAGTGCGGCCTTGATGGAGTCGCATCTTGATCAGATCCAGGCTGCCTGTAATACCGGCAAGCAGGTTATTGAAGTCATGGGCAATGCCACCTGTGAGTTGTCCAATCGCCTCCATTTTCTGTGACTGGCGCAGCGCGGCTTGGGCGTCCTCACGTGCAGCCACAGCCTCAGTCACACGAGCTTCCAGATTACGATTGAGATCCAGAAGTGCAGTCTCAGCCCGCTTTCGCGCCGTTACGTCGATCGACGAGCCGATCAAACCGATGACCTCACCTGACTCGTCCAGGAGTGGCGCTTTGGCTGAGAGCCAGGTGGTCGCAGATCCATCAGGCATGTCGACCCGTTCTTCGATCTGCTCGGCCACGCCGCTTCGCATGATGCGCTGATCGGTCTCCATCACCTGGAGTGCCTGAGCCTTGTCTTCCAGGAACTCCAGATCCGTTTTGCCCAGGTAGAACTCTGGCGGTTTGCCGATCAGCTCGGTAGTCCCATGGTTAGCCACCAGGATCCTACCTTCCAGATCCTTGGCGTAAACCACGCCAGGTACAGCCGCTGTGAACGTTCTGAGTAAGGCTGACATTCGGTCTCGCTCAGCTTCGGCAGCCTTGCGCAACTCGATATTCATCAGCACACCCGGAAAGCGCACCGCCTGTCCTTGCGCGTCAAGCTCGGCACGGCCATTGGCCTCTACCCACCGGTAGCACCCGTTATCCTGACGCACGCGATATTCACATCGAAACGCACCGCCCCTCGCCATCGTTTGTTCAATGTCAAACGCCAGGCGGTCAACATCGTCAGGATGAATGGAGGAGAAAGCTTCCGCGATGGGAATTCCGGATATGCAGCGCTCCACGGGCAGACCAAATGTGCGCGAAAAGCGCTCGTCCGCTGTGACTCGGTCGTCGGGAATGTCCCAGACCCACGTGCCGATGATGGCCCCGGCATCGAGGGCGAGCTGCAGCCGCTCGGAGGCGTCTGCCGGGAATTCGGAGCTCTGTGCTTCGGAGCTCTTTGCTTCGGAGCTCTTTGCTTCGGAGCTCTTTGCTTTGGAACTCTGTGCTGAAGAAGGTGAAGCCACTGGTTGAATCAGGGGTTTGGAGCTGTATTGTTTCATCCCTACCTCGGTGACCTTTCACCCACGAAGTCTGAAGAATAACCGCATTCAGGTCGACCGACCGGCACGCGCTTGAAAAATCGAGCCAAGTTGCCTCCTCAAACGCTGCCATGGGGCGCCAGGCGCTCGCTCAGGTATTCCAGCAGGACGCTCACTTTGGGCAACGATTCCCGTGATTTGAGCCATACGAGGTTCATCGGCAGGCCGTCGGTAGCCAGCTCCGGTAACACCTCTATGCAGTGGTGATTCTCCAGCTCCGCGACTGAGCCTGGAGTTCCGTGCTCACCGAGATAACCGGGTGCAGCGCAGAACACCAGGCGCTGGGCACCTATGAAGCGATGACCAAGACCAGGAGGCCAAGCGTCCGGCCCACCGATTCTCACGACGATGTCGATCCCCTCATGAACCGGATCGATGAAGCGGTCCGAGAACGATATATGCGGCTGGAGCAGCAGATACGCTCTGCCACCGCACTCTTCCCTATATGCCAGGTTCGCGTGATGCAGGCGGGAGCGAAGGCCCAAGCCCTCGCCGCGTCGCTGAATATTTCTACTGCGAACGCAGGGATCGGGCTTGGCGCAATCCTGGGTGGGCTGGGTATCGGGCAGTTTGGCCTTGGGGCGTTGGGTGGGATCGCGACGATCATTGCCGCAATGGCAATCGTCGTGGCGCTACTAATGATGCCCAAGCGCTGAGACGTACAATCGAGCAGCGCTTCGCTTAAATGCAAAACGGCCCTGCGAAGAGGGCCGTTTCTTGGTTGCCTGCCAGCGGTCAGTGCTTATCCACCGCATCTTTTACCTTACCGACAACCTGCTGAGCTTCGCCTTTGTTCTCCTGAACCTTGCCTTTCACCTGCAACTCTTCATTGCCAGTCGCCTTCCCCACTCCCTGTTTGATGTTACCGACTGCTTCGTTAGCCAGGCCTTTAATCTTATCTGAAGTGCCGCTCATGGTATTTCTCCGATAGGAATGTGTCGCTGACAGGATATGAAATGCGTGGCTGAGGTATAAGGCGCTTTTGCACTACCGCTTACAGTGCGTTTGCATCAGAGGGGGCGCTTGTCTGGTACGCCCCTCGCCAGCTCATGCTTCACAACCCCTCGCGTTGTGAACTCATCGCGCCCAACTGTTATGCCGGAGCAGAATCTGCTGGCCATTCCCCAATCAAATCACCGATAAACAAGCGCAACGAGTCCCAGGCGCGTGTCCACCAACCTCCGACCTCGACTGACTCGAGCGCGATCAACGGGCGCTCTGCAAGCCTGTTGTCTCCCTCATAGAGCTGGAGCGTTCCAACCACGCTTCCTTGAGCGATGGGTGCGACAAGCGGTTTATTGATAAGGATTCGAGTCTCGGTTTTTCGGTGTGTATTCTTTGCCAACGTCAGCGTGACGTCATCCAGCAGCCCCACCTGAAGGGCGTCCTCGTGAGCTTTCCATACCATGGGAGTCGCGAGCACATGACCCGCTTTGACGTAAGTCTGTGTGTCGAAGAAGCGAAATCCGTAGGTCAGCAGTTTCTCGGTATCGGAGGCCCGATTACCGACCGTTGTAGAGCCGAGTACGGCGCTGATCAAACGTCGTCCATCGCGTAACGCCGAGGTCACCATGCAATACCCGGCAGCCTCGGTGTGACCGGTTTTCAACCCGTCGACCGTGCTGTCGCGCCACAACAGAAGATTGCGGTTCGATTGCCTGATTCCGTTCCAGGTGAAGTGTTTGTGCTTGTAAAGGTCGTAGTACGCGGTCTCATCATTGATGATCGCTCTGGCGAGCCTCGCCAGATCCAGAGCCGATGCGTAATGGTCAGGCGCTGGCAGGCCTGTCGGGTTCATGAAGTGAGAGTTGTTCAGGCCAAGCTCGCGTGCAGTGTTATTCATCAACCCCGCAAAGCTGTCCTCACTGCCTGCCACATGCTCGGCCAGAGCGACCGAAGCATCGTTCCCCGAATCGATCACGACGCCTCGAAGCAGGTCGTGCACAGACACCTGGCTACCAGGGTCAAGGAACATCCGCGAGCCTTCGGTACGCCACGCGTTTTCGCTCACCGTTACCAGATCATCTGGCTTCATTTCCCCTGCCTGTATTTGCCGCGTCGCGACGTACACGGTCATCAATTTGGTCAGGCTCGCGGGTGGCAAATGCTCGTCAGGGTGACTACTGGCGATCACGTTTCCACTGGCAGCGTCCATCAGGACCCACGCTTTGGCGGTCAGCTGGGGATGAGCAGGAATCATCGCCCCAGGGTTGGCGAACACCCCAGGGGCGTACAGACACAGGAAGGTCAGGCAGAACCGAAGTACCGGGTTTTTCACGAATTGAGCCTTGCTGAACAAAGGCCGCCACGCTAGTGACCTTGTCCAGCTGCCTCAAATTAACCGAGATTAAATAATGTTTAGGTTCATGCGGCAGAGGTTGCCAACGGGCACCTGATTATCACCCGGGTGCCCACACCCTGCTGGCCACCTTCGATCTGCAACTGGAACCCGTGCAGCCGCACCACGGCAGAAACGAGCGATAACCCCAGGCCGTGTCCGGGCGTTTGCCGGGATGCATCCCCTCTGTAAAGACGACGCGTCACGCTGCTGCGCTGGGACGTCGGGATCCCGGGGCCGTTGTCGATGACCTCGAGACGCACATGATCAGCGTCGTAGCTGGAACGCAGCACTATTTCCCCGGCAGGCTGAGTGAACTTGATCGCGTTATCCAGCAGGTTCAGAACGGCTTCGAACAGCAGCGCGGAATCCCCTCTCAGCACAGGTAACGCAGTTGACTGCTCCAGCCGAAGCGTCTGCTGTTTTTCTTGCGCCAATGGCTCGTAAAATTCCTGGGCCTGACGCAGCAAGGCATCGGGCTCGATGTTTTCAAAAGCGCTGCGCCGCCGCGTGTCCTCCAGCTCCGAGATGCGCAACAGGCCCTGGAAACGGGACATGATTGACTCGCTCTCCTCCAATGCCAGATTCAAGGTAGTGATGTGGATGGGCTCCAACGGCATCTGCTGCAACTGGTAGAGCCGTGTGCGCAGGCGCGTCAGCGGAGTGCGCAGATCATGAGCGATGCCGTCGCACACGCTTTTGACCTCGTGCATCAGCTCCTCGATATGCTGCAGCATCGTGTTGACCGCGCTGGCGAGCATGTCCAGCTCATCTCGCCTGGCTGAAAGAGGCAGGCGTTCAGCCAGATTGCCGGAGACGATCCGCTCAGTGCTGCGCTGCAACACTTCCACCCGCCGCAGCGGTCGACGCCTCAAGACGCGCCAGCCAATCAAGCCGGGGATCAGCGTGAGTGACAGCCCCCAGAAAAGCGCCTGACCAATGATCCCTCCCACCGCTGAAATCGAACCGCCATCGCGGGCCAGAATCAGAATCCTGCCGTCTGGCCGATCAACTCTGAGCACATGGCTGCTTCGGGTCTGCTCGTCCGGAAGCGCAACGCTCAGCCCCCGCTCAAGGTAGTGAACACGTCTGTCGTCCGGCAGGCTTGAGCGCAGCTTGAGCAAGTCCCCGGCGATGTGTTTGCCATCGGCTTCGAACAAGCCATATGCGTCGATGCCGGTGACCGAATAGGCTTCGCTCGCGGCGAGCTCGCCCACCAGCGAGGCGTCATCGATCTTTGCGTAGTAATGCGCACGTTGCATCAGCGTGCGCTCGGCCACCGTCCCCAGATACTGGGAGATCTCCCAATACAGCACGCCGGTAAACAGCCCGCCCCAGGCAACGAAAAATAGAAAGTACAGGCCGATCAACCGACTACTGCTGGACTGCCATCGATCAGTGTTTCTCGACCAGAACATAGCCCGCCCCGCGCACCGTCTGGATGATAGGTGACCGCTGACCTTCGATTTTTTTCCGCAGGCGCGCGATATGGACTTCGATGATGTTGGTGCCGGGGTCGAAGTGATAACCCCAAACCTCCTGAAATAGCATGGTGCGCGTGACCAATTGACCCGCGTTACGGACGAAGTAGGTGAGGAGCTTGAACTCTGTTGGCAGCAACAGAACGGGGACATCGTCGAGGGTCAGCTGTTGCTCGATAAGGTCGAGCACCACGCCCCCGAACGAGAGGCGATGGTCACAACTTGCAGGGTCCGGGCTACGCAGAAGCACCTCGATCCGAGCAATCAGTTCGACCATGGAAAACGGTTTGGTAAGGTAATCGTCTCCACCCGAGCGCAGCCCCTTCACTCGCTGGTCGACATCCGAGAGCGCACTGACCATCAGCACCGGCGTCTGGATATTGAGTTGCCGCAACGTGCTGACGATGGTCAAGCCATCGAAGTCCGGCAACATTCGGTCCAGTGTGATCACGTCGTGTCCGCCAGCGATGGCCATGGCCAGACCATCTCGCCCCGTTGGGGCCCACTGGGCTGTGAAGCCGTTGAGTGCCAATTGGGCAACGATGCCCTGTGCCGTGACCTCGTCGTCCTCGATGATTAAGGCGCGATTCATCTTGAGCTCCTGCTTAAACGACCGACCATTCTAAAGGCATCAGCGCGGCCGACATGACCGTTGAGTAGAAATGTGAACAATTCTTAACCTGGGTTAATGCTTTCCCCCAGTGCTGGCGCGCTAACGTCCTGGCTTTTCCAGCCGCAGGAGCCCTGTTGTGCCTCGCCTATCGTTTACGTTCGCCCTGACCCTGCTGTCCATCGCGGCCTGTCCAGTCCAGGCTTCCAATCCCAAGCCTGAGAAGCCGGTGACACTCACCTTGTACACCGCCGAAGGCATCAGCCAGGCGGCTCGAAAAGCCGCCATCGAATATGAAAAGGCAGCCGGCGTGAAGTTGAATGTCACGGACGTGCCACCGTTCAACCGCATCCCGCAAGCTGCTGGTTCCAACCCATCGCGCAGTGAACCGGTGGACATCGTTTTAACCAATCGCAACACGATGGACAGGTGGGTGGCGCAAGGCAACGTGGACAAGGCATCAAGAGTGGAGGTGGGAAAATCCTTCATTGCGATGGCCGTTCGCGAAGGTGCAGCGACCCCGGACATCAGCGATATGGAAAACTTCCGAAGCACGCTGCTTAATGCCCTTTCGGTTGCTTACTCAGACACCGCCAGCGGAATGTACCTGACTCACTGGGTATTCCCGAATATGAAACTGAGCAAGCCGCTCAAAGCCAGGCTGGTCTCTGATCAGGCCGTAGGCGAGGCCGTTGCTAACGGAGATGCTGAAGTGGGACTGCAGCAAATGAGCGAATTGACGCACGTTCCCGGTATCAAGGTCATCGGGTTGATTCCCGATCAGGTACAGCAAATGACCCTCTACTCAGCGGCTGCGGTCAAAGGCAGTTCACATCCTCAAGAGACGCGTGGATTCCTCCAGTACCTGGTATCCCCTGCCGCCAGGACAGTTATCAAGGATGGAGGTCTGATTCCGGTCCACTGAAAAACGCTGATTGTGAGGATGGGGTTGCCCCTCCGTGGGCGTGGGGAGCAATATCTGTGCACCGGAGCCACAGGGCTTTGGCTAACCGGGGACAATGCATGGATCTTCAGATCCGCAATAACTTGAAAGTATGGGGTGAAGGCCCTTCCACGCTGATCTTTTCCCATGGATTTGGCTGCGATCAAACCATGTGGAGCTATTTGTTCAAGCGTTTCACTCATCGTTTCCGGGTTGTCATGTACGACCTGGTGGGCTCAGGCAATTCGAATCTCACAGAGTACAGCCGCGAAAAATACGCAACGCTGGATGGATACGCGCGCGACCTGAACGAGATCGTTGACCGGTATGCGGAAAACCCTGTGATATTGGTGGGTCACTCGGTCAGCGCGATGATTGGCGTCTTGGCCGACCGCGCCTCCCCAGGACGCATCAACGCCCACGTCATGATTGGCCCGTCGCCGTGCTACATCGATTCTGATGAATACGTTGGCGGATTCAAATCGGATGACATTCAATCGTTACTCGATACGCTCGACAGCAATTATCTGGGCTGGTCCAGCAGCATGGCGCCTGCAATCATGGGAGCCCCTGGGCAACCCGCGTTAAGCGATGAGCTCACGAACAGTTTTTGCCGGACGGACCCTGACATTGCAAAACAATTTGCGCGGGTAACGTTTCTCTCCGACAACCGCAAGGACGTGCACGGTCTGGCGACACCGACTTTAATCCTGCAATCCTCGGAAGATCTGATAGCGCCAGTTGTCGTCGGGGAGTACCTCAATGCCGTCATGCCGAACAGTCAACTCAAGCTGTTGGAAAATGTCGGGCACTGCCCCCACATGAGCGTCCCCGCCTTGTGTGGTGCGGCTATGGACAGTTTTCTCTCGCCTTGGGTAACCGAGTATGTCGAGTAATGAAAGCAGTTTGCCCGACCCGGATGCGCTTTTTGAAGGTGCGCCCTGTGGGTTGATCGTGACGACAGAGGACGGCGCTATCCTTCGTGCCAACTCTATATTTATCTCTTGGGTGGGCTTCAGCCAGGCAGAACTGAATGGGCGACGCTTCCAGGATCTGCTGACCATGGGAGGCCGGATCTTCCATCAAACGCATTGGGCGCCACTCATGCGGATGCAGGGCTCGGTGGCCGAGGTCAAGCTTGAGCTCCGCCACCGAGAAGGTCACACCGTTACGATGATGCTCAATGGCGTCCGGCGCGAGCACGGCGACACCGCTTTTTTTGAGCTGGCACTGTTCAGTACGACCGACAGGGACAGGTACGAAAAAGAGCTGCTGAACGCGCGCAAGGCAGCCGAGCAACTTCTCTGGGAAAAAACAGCCGCTGAAAATTCCCTCCAACAAGCCCAGGCTGAGCTCAATGTCGCCTATGAAAAAGCACAGCGCAGGGCCGAGTTCGCGGAACAGATGGTCGCCATTGCAAGCCACGATCTCAAAAACCCCTTGACCGCTATCAAGATGGCCACGGATATCCTCGCGCAAGGTGAACGTAGCGCTAAGGAGAGTCAACTGCTGGGCCACATCACCCAGTCTTCAGAGCGGGCGCAACGGATGATTGCAGACTTGCTCGACTTTGCCCTGGCGAGAGTCGGCCACGGCATTAACATCATTCGTCGCGAAGTGGATCTTCATGCAGTCACGGCACAAAGTGTCAGCGAGCTCCGAGTCGCCTTTCCACAGGCCACATTGGTGCATGAGCAGATGGGCTCAGGGACGGTAGATCTAGACCCGGATCGCTTGCAACAACTGATTGGAAACCTCGTAGCCAATAGCGTCGCCTATGGTGATGTCCGCCACCGGATCACCATTGCCTCTGAAACACAACCGGGCCACGCCATCATCTCGGTGCACAACGAAGGGCCGATGATACCTCCAGCCTTGATCAGCGTCCTTTTCGAGCCTATGACCCGGGGGAGCGAACAAGATGACGATGTGAGAAGTGTCGGGCTTGGGCTGTACATCGTCAGTGAGATCGCTAAAGCACACGACGGCGAAGCCGAGGTTTGCTCCACTGAGGCTAACGGCACCACTTTCAGCGTCAGCTTCCCCAATGCGGGTTCCATCACCTGATGCCATCAGGCGCGATGGCAATACTCTAATCAGGGGCCACGCCTCATTAAGTCAGGTGACGTACTAAGCGACAGAATCCGCATATGGCATCGTGTGCGCGCCCTGCAGCCAGAGCAGTGCCTGCTCCGCTGACATTGGCTTTGCGATCAAATAGCCCTGCACCAGAGCGCAGCCCAATCTTTGTAGCACCTCAAGCTCCTCAGCGGTTTCCACACCCTCGCTGATACACTCCAACTCCATATCGGCACTGAGCGCCAACAGGGATTTGACGATTTTGTAGCTGGCAGGATTGTGCTGAATGCCTGTGATGAACGACCGATCAATCTTGAGTTTGGTCAGCGCCAGGCCGTGAAGCTGGCTAAGGCTGGAATATCCCGTTCCGAAGTCATCCAGCGAGATGCCGCAGCCCAGCGCACGAAATGCCGTAACAGTTCGCTGCGCCTGCTCGAGGTCCTGAATCACAGCGGTCTCGGTAATCTCAAAGTCTATGCGCGCGGGATCTATCCCGCTCTTTTCGATGAGGCTGACGATATCGGCCACGGCTGTCATCGACCCGCAATCGTGGGCCGAGAGATTGAACGCGAGTCGCACATCGTCCGGCCACGACATTGCGCCGCCCAACGCCTTTTCAAGCAACGGCAATGTCAAACGATTGATCAGACCGAGCCTTTCAGCGACAGGGATGAATTGACCCGGCGGAACCTGACCCAGCTCAGGACTCATCCATCGAGCCAACGCCTCAAAAGCCACCGTACGGCCGGAACGGATGTCCAGCACCGGCTGGTAGACCACGTTGAATTCCCGGGTCAGATCAGCGCTGCGTAATCCTTGTTCGGTGCGCAGGTCACGGTTGAGCTCCAGATAATGCCTGGATGAAAACAGACAAATGCTGCCTGCGCCCTCGCGCTTGCTCTGGTACAGCGCGTAGTCTGCGAATTCGTAGGCTTGCGTGGCGTCGCCCGCCATGTCCGGATAGACCACTAACCCCAGGGAAGCACTGATCGAGACCTGGATGTCACCGATGATGAACGGCTGCTCGAGCAGTTTGCGCAGGTCTTTGCCCAACTCGACCAGGCCCTCATCCGAAGCATCTCTCTTGAGCAGGCCGAATTCATCACCGCCCAGCCGCGCCAGGTTCAGGTCGCCACTTTCGTAGCGCATCAGTCGCTGCCCGACCTGAAACAGAAGCTTGTCACCCACGCTATGGCCGTAGAGGTCGTTTACCGGTTTGAAGCCGTCCAGATCTATCAGCCCGACCGCTAACCGCGACTGCTCCCGCGTAGCCGCTGCCAGATCTGCTTCCAGCAGAGCAAAAAACTGCCGACGATTTGGCAAGCCGGTGAGGCTGTCCTGATTCGCCAGTCTTTGATTTTCCTCGCTCAGCTTCTCTGTATGGGCCTGCATATTCACCAGGCGGGTAAAGTCCTGATAGTGATCATGAAGCACCCAGATCATGGCGGCAGATACCAGCAGCACATTCGCGGCCATGGCCATGTAGACATAGGTACCCGTCGACAGAAAAAAGCCTGCGAACGCCAGATTCACGACCGCTGTGGTGATCAGTGCAGTCGAACGTAAATGCATCATGCAAAAAATGCAGGCGACCACCGTAATCGCCATGTAGAACGCGATGTGGGACCTGGAGTACGCATCCCCATATGGATACAAAGCCAATGCCCAGGCAGTGAAAGCAAGAGCAATGAAGACTGAAAGTCTGTTTGTGCGGGTCAGCGTTTGTAAGATAAAACCGGAAGTGACCGGCACACCGCGCTTACGCCACCAGTCCCAACCCCGAAAACAGCCTACGGCGATCAGAACCACCGGCACGTAGATGGCCAGCCAATGGGGGGCCATTTGGTAATGGGTAACGGCCAACGCTACCGTATTCACCAGCAGGGTCACGTACATGACGGGCATCTGCCTGGCGAGGGCGACATACTGGGCTTCAAGCAGCTTGGGATTGTCACGACGCACGCTGAGAAGCGCTCTGAGCCAAACGAGGACGCTACCTATCATCGGGCGTAGAACCCTTGGCAGATGACACTGGATTTCATTTTCATATCACTTACGCGCTTGCGGTATCGAGTGCTTTCCCTTTAATACTCGGCCCCTATGCCCGTTTCTAAAGACGGCAATTCGATAATTAGAACAAGACGCCGAGCGGCGAGTAGAAAAAGCATTCCAATGGATGTAACCATAAGCCCCTACACACGCATTCGGGGTATTTACCGGCCGACTTGAGCACATCCTGAAAATTCCCCAGGGGCGCGCATCGAACTTAACGTTCGATGTCGCCCGTCCTCTGCATGCAAACTTCGTTGAATTTTTTTTTCGATGCCTCCCTCTCACCTACATACCAAGAAAACCGTGTAGGCCATTTATGACTTCTCTTCGAAGTGTTGCTGACCGCCTGATCCCAGATCCCGCAGCATCATGCGACCCCGTTTCCATCTACCACGCTCTGCTTCGTGATCCTCAGAGCATCGACCGCGCCCTGCTGCGCGCTTATCTTGCCGAACAACTGGACAACGCGGGTCGGTTTGCCGATTCACTGCCCGACGACCTCAACGATCTGAGCGCGTGGATAGCAGGCAACGCGGGCGACGTCGCGTCTGCATACAGGCCATACCTGGAGGGCCGACATGCAGGCCATGGCAGAACATTCTTCACCAACAAAGCGCACGCGCTGTACTTTCTAAAGCACGTGGCACCCACCAAATTGGTCGACGGCGCGTGGTTGTACAGTTCCGTCTGGCATGCCGACGACTGGCGCTATCGCGACCTCATCCGGACCTACCTGGAGGAATTGGGCGACGGCGAACCTGCGCTGAATCATGTCGTGCTCTATCGCAAGCTCCTGGCCGACCATGATTGCGCGCCCACCGAAACCCTGGGTGAAGAATATTACGTCCAGGGCGCGATTCAGTTGGCGCTTGGGCACATGGGCGACGATTTTCTGCCGGAACTGCTGGGTTATAACCTGGGTTACGAGCAACTTCCTCTGCACCTGTTGATTACCGCATTCGAACTCAACGAACTTGGGATCGACCCTTATTACTTCACCCTTCATGTCACCATCGACAATGCCAGCAATGGCCATGCGCACAAGGCCGTGAAAACAGTGCTTGACCTGCTTCCCACAGATGAATCCCGAAGCGATTTCATCGCCCGGATACGCAAGGGATATCTGCTCAATGAGTTGGGCGTAGGCACTCAAGCAGTGATCTCCAGTTTCGACATGGAGCAGGAAGTCGTCGCCATGCTGGAGAGCAAACGTTCATTCGGGCAACACATGCACTCCGACTACTGTCGGCTTGAGGGCCTGACCGTCAATGAATGGCTGTCGGAGCCGGGACGCTGCAGGGACTTTCTCGCGGCACTCGAAAACAAAGGCTGGATCAAGCGCCACCAGAACCCCGCGAACAGTCGCTTCTGGCAGTTGATCGATGGACCGGGCGCCGTGATGTTCGGGGTTTTCAGCGGGTATGAAATGCAGCTCCTCAAAGACTGGATCGCCGGTGACTGGCAAAGCCCAGACCCTGCCCACACGCCAAATCCGTTTCGGGCTCAGTTCCGTAATCGCCCAAAAGCCGATACCGCCAAGACAGCCTCACGGTTCCACACCCCGCCCTCAGCTGCGCATCTGATCGACCTCTTGTCGCCGGCCCACCATTCAACGCCTGAAGGTTTGCGCGCCACTCAGGCCTATGCCCGGCAACTTGCCGAAGGATCGCTATCCCTATGAATCAAGCCACCGCTCAATCGGTAACAGACAACAGCGTCGCGTCTGAAAACCAGATACACGACAAAGCCCTGCTCCAGCTTGGCCGCCGGTTGATGGCGGACGGTTACCAGTTCACCACCGTGACCCCCTTGACCCACCAGCGCAACAACGTACGGGAGCACAATCGTGAGGCTCGCGACCTGCGGGATATCTTCGGCTGGAACCGCCCTTTCGAGACCCGACTGTTGCCCGAGGCCGAGCTTGAATCTCTGCTGGAAAGCGGCGTGGTGAGGGCCCACGCCGGGCTGTGGATCAGTGAGATACGCTGGTCGAGTCTGGATGACCTGCTATTCGTGCACTCGGCCTTCCCTACGGTGGCTCACGATTCAGTGTTTTTCGGCCCAGACACTTACCGATTTGCCCAAGCCATCGAGGAGCACCTGCGCACCTCGACGCACCCGATACGCACTGCCGTCGACATCGGTTGCGGCAGTGGCGCGGGGGCGATCCTCATCGCCAGAGCCAGACGCGATGCTCAAGTGCTTGCCCTGGACATCAATCCGACAGCGCTGCGCTTCACAGCAGTCAACGCGGCGTTGGCGGAAACGGAAAATGTCTCGGCATGGCACAGTGATCTGCTCGATAGCGCGTCGGGCGAATTCGATCTCATCGTCGCTAATCCGCCGTATATGGAGGATACCCAGAAAAGAGCTTACCGCCATGGTGGCGACCGGCTCGGTTCAGCCTTGTCCGTGCGCATTGTCGAGCAAGCCTTGACCCGCCTGGCCCCTGGCGGCAGCCTCGTGCTTTATACCGGCGCCCCTTGGGTAGACGGTGTCGATCTGTTCCTCGAGCACGCGCGGCCCCTGGCCGATAAACCCGGGTTCAGTTGGTCGTATCGCGAGGTCGATCCGGATGTATTCGGCGAGGAGTTGGAGACTGACAGCTACAGCAGGGCTGAACGCATCGCAGCCGTGGTTTTAGAGGTGACAAGAGCGTCGGCCTGAAGTCCGCTGCAAGATGGGCCGGGCACTCGCCAGCCAGCCATCACGACGCTTTGAGCAGGCAAGCTGTAAATAATGATGAGCCTGAAAGAGCCAAGGGCAGCTTATGCATCCAACGACGCCCGATGGCCGGTATTTTGTTGTGAAAGGACGGCTGTGGCGTTGCGCCAACCCTTCCCTTTCCGAAGGCGAGCGTCAGCACTTGGTGAATGAACTGATGGGCGCGCGGCGAGCTGTGAAATCAGCAAAGGCGTCGGCTGATCCGAGTGAAATGAAGGTTGCGCGCGCCGCGGTCCACGCGGCGAAGGTGGCACTAGGAGAGCGCGGGCCGGTTTGGTGGACGGATGGAGCGCCGGACTTCAACAGGCATAATGCGGACAACACGCCGTATGCAGATTGGTACGGGGCGCTCGGTGCAACAAGCGCTTGAGCCCTGGAGATGCTGCCCATCCTTGCGGGGCAACAAGCCGGTCGGCTGACATCCTGTGCCGTCACGCATCAGAATACAAAGTCATGGCCCAGCTCGCTTTCCATCCACTCCAGAAACCTTCTGACCCTCGGAAAACTTGAGTGCGCTTTAGGAAACACCAAGTGATGAGCCGCCACCGGCGCTGACAGGATTTGCGGCGCTACCTCCACCAGCGATCCTGCGGCCAGGTACTTCTGAGCCAGTAACGTACTTTCCAAGGCAAAGCCCAGCCCGTGGCTCGCGGCCTCAAGCGTCATGTAGGAACGGTCAAAGCTCAACGCGTACGGATGCTCCGGTCGCGCCAGGCCATGCTGCGCGAACCACTCCGGCCACTTGAGCAGCGTGGCTTCGGAAAGAATCAGATCCCTTTCGAGCAGGTCCGTCGCACTGACGACGGGATGACGCGCGAGCAGAGTGGGAGAAGCCAGAACGGCGAATGTCTCGTTGCGTACAGTTCGCACTTCGTAGCTCGGCCAATTGGGTTGCCCATGGCGGATATCCACGTCGATCTTGTCGCGGCTGAAGTGAAGCGATTCGTAAGAACACGACAGGTTGATCTGGATATCTGGATGACTCATGCGAAACGCCTCCAGCCGGGGCATCAACCAGAGCAGGCCGAAACTGGGTGATGAGTGAAGGCGTAAGCAGTCGAGGCTTACATCGCTGGATGCTCGTTCCGTGGCCATTTCAAGGCTGTGCAACAGACCGGAGATGTCCTTCAGGTACTGTTTACCGACCGGGGTGAGTGTCACCCCCCGGGCAGCTCGAACGAAAAGCTGGCGCCCGATCATCGCTTCCAGTTTGGCTAACTGGTGGCTGACTGCCGACGGCGTCAAATCGAGCACCTCTGCTGCCCTTGCCAGGTTGCCAAAGCGCGCAGTTTGCTCGAAGGCTTGAATAGCTCTCAAGGGTGGCAGGTTTGGAGGTGCACTATCGTCGTGGCGCATGGATACTCCTGCGTGGATTCTTGTGGTTTTTGGGACTGCCCTATTCAACCACCCGACACTTGAGCTGACGAGAGGTGAATTTTCTTCACCTACGAGTGACGTTTGCAGCATTGCTCAGGACGTGGGCTCGGAACACTCTGAATCATCGATCACTGAATCGACTATAAAAACAATCAGAGGTACTTCTCATGCTTCTTCAAGGCAAAGTCGCAATCATCACTGGCGCTGCATCAGAACGCGGAATCGGTCGTGCCACTGCCGTTACCTTCGCCAAACACGGCGCTCATGTAGTCATTCTCGACCTCGACGAGTCAGCGGCTCGTGACGCTGCCGCAGCGCTTGGTGAGGGTCATCTGGGGCTGGCTGCCAACGTCGCCGATGAAACACAGGTCAAGGCTGCAGTCGCCAAAGTGCTGGAGCACTTCGGTCGCATCGACGTGCTGGTCAATAACGCGGGTATCACACAACCCATCAAAACCCTGGACATTCGCCCCTCTGACTACGACAAAGTGCTGGATGTCAGCCTGCGGGGTACGCTCCTGATGTCTCAAGCGGTCATCCCGGCCATGCGTGCTCAATCCTCAGGCAGCATCGTGTGCATGTCGTCCGTTTCCGCGCAACGGGGCGGCGGCATATTCGGTGGCCCGCACTACAGCGCCGCGAAGGCCGGCGTACTGGGTCTCGGCAAGGCCATGGCCCGGGAGTTCGGCGCCGATCAGATTCGTGTCAATTCCATCGCCCCCGGCCTGATTCACACCGACATTACCGGTGGCTTGATGCAGGACGAGCGCCGTCACGCAATCATTGATGGCATCCCGTTGGGCCGTTTGGGTGCTGCTCAAGACGTCGCCAATGCTGCTTTGTTTCTGGCAAGCGACTTGTCCTCCTACCTCACGGGTATCACGCTGGATGTGAACGGCGGAATGCTCATTCACTGACGCGCAGCGGGCTGGCCAGCGCCGGCCCGCACTGTTCTGGATCGATGATCCGCCAGGCTTGAACGCCTGGTGGTCTATAAAAACAAGAGATCAGACCATCATGATCACCACCATGACCCTCGACGCGGTCTCGACCGTACGCTCGAATGCTTATCGCAAGACGGCCTGGCGCCTCATGCCCTTCCTGATGTTGTGCTACCTGTGCGCTTATCTGGATCGCGTGAATGTCGGCTTTGCCAAACTGCAGATGATGAATGACCTGTCGCTGAGCGAGACCGTTTATGGCCTCGGCGCGGGCATGTTCTTCCTGGGGTATTTCCTCTGCGAAGTGCCGAGCAACCTGATTCTTCACAAGGTTGGCGCCCGGCGCTGGATTGCCCGGATCATGATCTCGTGGGGCATCATCTCCGCCCTCTTCGCCTTCGTTGAAACCGCATGGCAGTTCTATGCGCTGCGCTTTCTGCTGGGTATTGCCGAAGCGGGTCTCGCACCCGGCCTGCTCCTGTACCTGACTTACTGGTTCCCGTCCTACCGCCGCGCCAAAATGACCGTCCTGTGGTTCGTCGCCATTCCCCTGTCGGGCATGGTCGGTGGCCCGCTGTCCGGCTGGATCATGAACGCGTTTGCAGGCTTCCATGGCTGGAGCGGATGGCAGTGGATGTTCGTGATCGAGGCAGTTCCTACCGTGATCGTCGGCCTGCTGGTACTGACGTATCTGAAAGACGGCGTGCATCAAGCGACCTGGCTCAATGACGACGAAAAGGATCTGGTCAACAAAGAACTGGCCGAAGACAACAGCCGCAAGGTCACGCACGGCTCGGCCCGCGAGTTCATCCGGGATCGTCGTCTCTGGCTATTGGCATGCATCTACTTCTGCGTCGTCATGGGGCAGTACGCGATTACGTTCTGGCTGCCGACATTGATCCGCAACGCCGGGGTTTCAGACCCGTTGCACATCGGCCTGCTGACCAGCCTGCCCTACATGTGCGCCATCGTTGCCATGCTGCTGATGGGTCGTAGTGGCGATAAACACCGCGAGCGTCGCTGGCACCTGGTTGCTCCAATGATCGCCGGCGCTATCGGCCTGACCCTGGCGGCATTGCTCGGCGGCAATCTGGTTCTGTCGGTGCTGAGCCTGTGTCTGGCAGCGGCCGGCGTGCTGTCCGCGTCCTCACTGTTCTGGATGCTGCCGACCACGCTGCTCGGCGGTGTGTCCGCTGCGGCCGGGATCGCTGGCATCAACAGTTTCGCCAACCTCGCAGGCTTCTGCTCGCCCTACCTGATCGGCTGGGTTACCACCACGACCGGTTCCAGCGCCATTGGCATGTACCTCATCACCGGCGTGCTGTGTATCGGCGCCTGTCTGGTACTGCGCATCCCCGCCGCTTCAGTCAATCGTTAAGTTCACGGAGTCGTCACCATGACTGTCAACGTATCAAGTACCGCGCTCACCGCTCTGGCAGAGCGCGCCCATAACATCCGCCGCCATGCTCTGCGCATGGGTCAGGTGCAAGGCCAGGGCTATGTGGGTCAGGCGCTCGGCGCTGCCGACCTGCTCGCGGTTTCGTATTTCCATGCGCTGCGCTATCAGCCGCAAAACCCTGAATGGGAGGCGCGCGACCGCTTTTACCTGTCGATCGGTCACTACGCGATTGCGCTTTACGCGGCCCTGATCGAGGCCGAAGTGATTCCCCTCGATGAGCTGGAAACCTACGGCTCGGATGACAGCCGCCTGCCGATGTCGGGGATGGCAGCCTACACGCCGGGCATGGAAATCACCGGTGGCTCTCTGGGCCATGGCCTGGGCATCGCGGTCGGGGCCTGCCTGGGGCTGAAACGCAAAAAGTCGGACTCGTTCGTCTACAACCTGCTGTCCGACGGCGAGCTGAACGAGGGTTCGACCTGGGAAGCGGCGATGTCAGCCTCCCACTGGAAGCTCGACAACCTGATCGCAATCATCGATGTGAACAACCAACAGGCTGACGGCCACTCCAGCGAAGTGCTTGCCTTCGAACCCATCGTCGACCGCTGGCAGGCTTTCGGCTGGTTCACCCAGCGCGTAGACGGCAATGACATCGGTGCGCTGGTGACCGCCTTCGACGCGGCGCGCAACCATGAGGGTGCGCAACCCCGCGTGATCATTTGCGACACCAAAATGGGCAAAGGCGTGGACTTCCTCGAAACCCGCGAAAAGACCCACTTCATTCGCGTCGACGAAAACGAATGGGATCTGGCATTGAAAAATCTGAAGGTGGGGAGAACCGTATGAGCAGCGTGAACACTACCGAGACCGGCAAGAAACGCCTGACGACCTCGGCCATGATTGCCTCCATCGCAGCCGAAGGCCAGGCCACACGTTCCGCTCCATTCGGGCATGCACTGGCGGCCTTGGCCGAGCAGCGCCCGGACATCGTCGGGCTCTCGGCTGACCTGTCGAAATACACCGACCTGCACATCTTCGCCAAGGCCCACCCGGACCGTTTTTACCAGATGGGCATGGCCGAGCAGTTACTGATGAGTGCCGCCGCCGGCATGGCCCGCGAAGGCAGCGTACCGTTTGCCACGACCTACGCCGTATTCGCCTCGCGCCGTGCCTACGACTTCATCTGCATGGCGATTGCCGAAGAAAACCTTAACGTCAAAATCGTCTGCGGATTGCCAGGCTTGACCACCGGTTATGGCCCCAGCCACCAGGCCACGGACGACCTGGCGATCTTCCGGGCCATGCCCAACCTGATGATCGTCGACCCTTGCGATGCACTGGAAATCGAACAGGCTGTGCCCGCCATCGCGGCGCATCAAGGCCCGGTATACATGCGCCTGCTGCGCGGCAACGTGCCCTTGGTGCTCGACGAGTACGGTTATAAATTCGAGATTGGCAAGGCCAAGACCCTGCGCACCGGCAAGGATGTGCTGATGATCTCCACCGGCCTGATGACCATGCGCTCACTGGAAGCCGCAGCTCAGCTGCAGAAGGACGGGGTTGACGTGGCGGTGCTGCACGTTCCGACCATCAAGCCGCTGGACGAGCAGACGATTCTCGCCGAGGCACGCAATTCGGGGCGGCTTGTGGTCACTGCTGAAAACCATTCGATCATCGGCGGGCTGGGCGAAGCGGTTGCAGGCTTGCTGCTGCGCAATGGCGTGACACCGACCTTCCGACAGATTGCCCTGCCGGACGCATTCCTCGACGCGGGTGCGTTGCCGACATTGCATGATCGCTATGGCATTTCGACCCAGGCGGTGTGTGCCCGGATCAAGGCCTGGCTATAACCGAGTAATGAACGATCAGGACTGGCTGACTCAGCATGACGCAGTCAGTCCTTCTTTCAACGCTGGGTGAAGGTCGAGGCGCCATGAGGCACAAGACCTAGGTGCGAGACGCTATCTCGTCCAGATGATTGAGCAGATCCAGCGGATCTTCGTAAACCCTCAATGCCCCCGCCCGCTCCAGTTCCGCAATGTCATAACCACCCGAGAGCAGACCGATTCCGGTGGCTTTGCAACGTCGTGCCGCGAGCATGTCCCAGATTGCATCGCCAATCACCAGGCACTCCTCGATTGGCACATCCATACGCTGGGCGGCGGTGATGAACAGATCCGGGTCTGGCTTACCGTATTTGACGTCGTCACGGGTGATGAGCGTGATGTCATTCACGTCCAGCTCCAACGCGTTGAGGTTGATTTGAGCGGTATCACTGCCACCGCTCGTAGCGATACACCACTTCAGCCCCTCATGGCCAAGGGTTTGCAACAACTCCATGGAGCCCGGCAGTGCCGTGATCTGATGCTGAAGCCTTGCATAAGCTTGGGCATGTTTGTCGTTGAGCCGGGATGCTTGCTCTTCGGAGATCTCCAGCCCGGTTTCACGGCACAGGGATTTCAGCATCAAGCCGCCGCTCATGCCGATTTTCCGGTGAATCCGCCACATCGCCAGAGGAATGCGCTCCGAATCAAGCGCCTCTTTCCAGGCGGCGACGTTCTGGTAAACGCTGTCTGTCAACGTGCCGTCCAGGTCAAATATGAACGAGGTTTTTGGTCGCATGGGTTTCTCCATTGGGGCGAATGTAAGCAAGTAAGAGCATCAAAGCGCCACCGGTTTTAGCCAAGGCAACCTTGTGAGTGAGAAACCGGGCTGAGAAGAGTGTTCAGTGTTTTTAAACAACTGAGTACGCTTGAAAAAGATTGAACCGCTTGTGGAAGCCTTCGCCTAATGATCAGCGTGTGGGTATTCCCACAGGCCATGTGTCAATACCGGCACACTCTGCGAGGTGGTTAACGTGGCTAAAGACGACGACAAGAAAAGCAAAGGTGAATCTTCGAAAGCCAGCAAGGACTTGAAGGACAAGAAGTCATCATCGACGAAGAAATCAGCCGCGGCCGCTGCGCTTTCGAAATCCTCCGAGAAGGCGCCCGCGAAGAAAGACAAGAAAAAGGATGCCGAGCCCAAGAAATCGGCCAAGAAAGCCGATAGCAAGCCGGAAAAGGCAAAGAAATCCGAGAAGTCGGACAAGCCTGCTAAAAAGAAAAAGTAACCCCAGCTCCCCGCCAGGGCTTTGCGCCCTGGCTTCCCCACGTTTTCTGGCGTTCTATCGACGCAACCGCCTTTCAACTGGATTCAGGTAGACCTTCAAACGCTTTAGACCCGGCGACCGACGTCTCGCGCGGCAAGCTGACGCCGTTCTTGGCTGCCAGAATCTGCGCCATCACGCTGACAGCGATCTCTGCGGGGGTCTTACTGCCGATGTAGATGCCAATTGGCCCATGCAGACGCTCAAGTGACTCCTGCGTTTCACCGAAATGTTCGATCAGTCGCTCCCGACGTTGCCGACTGTTGCGCCGCGAGCCGATGGCACCGATGTAAAACGCCGGGCTGTGTAGCGCTTCGAGCAGAGCGAGATCGTCCAGTTTGGGGTCGTGGCTCAAGGCGACGATGCAGGTTCGCAGATCCACCGCGAAGTCACGGACCACGTCATCGGGCATGCCGGCGATGCGCTCCACGCCGTTCACGGCCCAGGCCTGCATGTACTCCGGACGTGGATCACACACCGCAACCTTGAAGCCGTTGAACAAGGCCATGGTCGCCAGATACTCGGCCAGCGCGCCGGCACCGATCATGAGCATCCGGTAACCGGGCCCCAAGGTATTGAACATCTGCACGCCATCGAAACTGAAAAGCTCCGGCGTCGCCGTGGGTGCAAGCGTGACCTGCCCGGTTTCCAATGCCAGCCGGCGGCGCACCAGAGAGCCGGCGTCCAGTTGCGCCAGCAGCTCATCGAGCGACTGCCACGACGGATCGAACTCCAGAATCAGCTCCAGCGTGCCCCCGCAGGGCAAACCGAACCGATGCGCTTCGTCGGCGCTGATGCCGTAACGAACCACTTCGGGGGCGCCCTGCTTCAGGCCCCCTCCTCCATGGGCCGTGGTATAGCGGTGGATGAGGTCGTCTTCGATGCAGCCGCCAGAGACGCTGCCCACCACTCGACCGTCGTTTCGCAAAGCCATCATCGAGCCTACCGGGCGCGGTGATGAGCCCCAGGTGCGGGCCACCGTGGCAAGCAGAACGTGCTCTCCGGCGGCGAGCCAGTCCCGCGCGGTACGCAGGACCAGCAGATCAATGCTTTCCATCTGGCTCTCCTTCAGCGCATGTGCAGGATGATCGGGCTGCTACTGGCAGGATCCGTATGCTCACGCAATTTACTCACGGCCTGCGCGTCGACCGTGCTGCCGTGATTGCCCCATGTGCCCCGCACGAAGGACAACACTTCTGCGATCTGTTGATCCGACAGCTGCTCACGGAATGCCGGCATGCGATAGGCGTCCGGCACACCGGCGGCAACGACGCGCTGTGAGCCATTGAGGGTGATATTGATGGCAGACGCGGACTCTTTTGCCAAGGCCGACGTGGCGCCCGCGAGCGGCGGCATCCACTCGGATTGCCCTTTGCCGTCTAGACCGTGGCAGGACGCGCAGCGCGTCACATAGGTGTGAGCGCCAGGTTTATCGAGAAGCGCCGCAGCCGAGCCTTCTGCGTACTGCCACTGTTCTCCGTCGCGCTGACGATCACCCGGTAACGACTTCAGATACCGGGCGATGGCCGCCAGATCCTCGTCGCTCATGAACTGCGTGGAATTGTTGAACGCCTCAGTCATCGAGCCGTAGACCACCGCGTGTCTGTTGCGACCGGTCTTGAGGAACTGCACGATCTCCGGTTCGCTCCATCGGCCCAAGCCTGTGTTGTGGTCGTCACGCAAGCTCGGCGCGTACCAACCGTCGAGCAAGGCGCCGGCGAGGAACGGCGTGCCTGACTCATCGAGTGCCTTCTCATTGAATGCGAGGCCTCGCGGCGTGTGACAGCTGCCGCAATGCCCGGCGCCCTGAACCAGATAGGCACCGCGGTTCCACAGGTCATCCTGCGAAGTTTTGGGTGCGTATGGCTCGGCGTCGACGAACACGCCATTCCACAGCGCAATCGGCCAACGCATGTTAAGCGGCCAGGGGATTGCACTCGCGATGTTCGCTTGCTTGACCGGCGCCACGCCTTTCATGAAGAAGGCATACAAGGCACGTACGTCGTCATCACTGAGTTTGGCGTAGGAAGGATACGGCATGGCGGGATATAAACGGCGGCTGCCAGGTGCCACACCGTGACGCACCGCGCGGTCGAAGTCCGTCAGGCTGTAGCGGCCAATACCGGTTTCGGGGTCTGGGGTGATATTGGTGGCATGAATCGCCCCCAACGGTGTGGCCATTTCCAGGCCGCCAGCGAATGGCGCCCCGCCTGGCACACTGTGGCAGGCCACGCAGTCGCTGAGTCTGGCGACGTATTCGCCACGGGCGACCAACGCCGGGTCGAGATCGGCCACGGCGAGCTGATTGTTTTCGAGGTGCGAGACAGGCTCGCGCGTGACATACCAGGCCAGCAGGCCTGCCGCGACCAGGCAGGGCACAGCCAGCCAGCCAACGGTTCTTGCGAATCGGCTGTTATTCATGGACGCTCCGGCGCTGATCAGGTGAAGGTGTGTCGACTCATGGGCAGGCTGCGAACCCGCTGGCCCGTCAGTGTCGCCACCGCATTGGCGACTGCTGGTGCAACGGCCGGAAGCGGCGGTTCGCCGACTCCCCCCATTTTTTCCCCGCTCTCGACGATCCGCACATGCACCCGTGCCATCCGCGCAGGCGGCAGAATCGGATACAGGTCGTAGTTCCGCGCCCGGGGTTTGCCATCAATCCACACCGACTCCTCCACCAGCGTCTGAGAAAGCCCCAACGCCACAGCACCATTGACCTGAGCGTCCACGATCGCCGGATTGACAATGCTGCCGGGGTCGATCGCTTGCCAGATGTCATGCACCTTGACCTGCCCGTTTTCGATGGACACCTCGGCGATCACCGCAGTCTGGGTACCGAACGGCGAAGCCATCGCGACGCCCCGCGCACGCTTGGTGCCATCCTCGGCGGTAAACGGGCCGCGCTTCCAGCCACCCGACAACTCACCGACAGCCTGCAGCAATGTGGTCAGGCGTTTGTTGTCACGCAACAGATGCAGACGCAATTCGAACGGGTCTTTCCCGCCTTTGTCGGCCAGCTCATCAAGGAACGATTCATAGAAAAAGTCATTGAGGGAATTGCCCACCGAGCGCCAGTAACCGAGCATCGCCGGGCCTTTCACGTAGATCTGGGCAATGCGTTTGTTCGGGATGGCGTAGGACTTCCCGGACAATCCTTCAAGCGCCGTAGGGTCGATCTTTTCACCCTGCTTGCCCGCCAGGGCCTCGGTCGGACCTTCGGTGGCACTGATCGCTTCGATTGCCAGCGGCCAGCCGTCGTTATCCAGCGCGGCGCGAAAATTGACCGCCGCCACAGGGCGCAGCACATCACGCAGAAACTCCTCCTCGCGGCTCCAGATCAGCTTGACCGGACGCCCGACCGCCTTGGCCAGGACAATGGCCTGCGGGTAAGGATTGGCGGAGTCGTAAAGAAAGTGTCGGCCGAAAAACCCGCCCAACAGCGGCGAATGCAGCGTGATCTGCGAGGGATCAAGGCCGGTGCGTTTGGCGATATCGGCGCGGAACATGTCCGGTGCCTGATTGGGCAGCCAGACCTCCAGAGAACCATCCGAATTGAAGCGTGCCAATGCCGATGGCGGCTCCAACTGGCCGTGGTTCAGGTACTGATTGTGGTAAGTGGCCTCGACACGGCTTTTGGCGTTGGCCAGGCTTGCGGCAACATCGCCCTGGTTTTCATCATCGCGAGCAGGGCCTTTTTCTGCAGCCAGCCGCTTGAAGTGCGCGTCGCTGGAGAAGTCCGCCGGCATCGGCCGCACCTTGCTGTCGGCCGCTGGCTCCTGCCAGTCGACCTGAATCGCTTCCACCGCACGTTTTGCGTGCCACCAGCGCTCGGCAACCACCGCAACCGCACCCTCCAGACGGTGCACCGAATGCACGCCTTTCATGGCCTTGACCTGATCTTCGTTGCGCAGGTTCGCCACGGTCATGCCAAGGCGTGGCGCGTGCTGAACAGCCGCGTGGAGCATGCCGTCGACCTGCAGATCGATGCTGTACAGCGCCTTGCCGGTGGATTTGTCGTAAGCATCGAGACGCTTCACGGGCTTGCCGATCCAGCGGAACTGGCTCGGATCACGCAGTTGCACGCTGGCAGGATCGGGCACCGGCAAGTTCATCGCGCGTTCGGCCAACGCGCCGTAAGTCAGTGAGCGACCCGACGCGGCATGCACCACCTTGCCAGGCTCGGTGGTCAGTTCGCTCACCGGGACTTTGAGTTCCTCAGCCCCCGCCTCCAGCAGCATAGCGCGAGCCAGTGCGCCGAGTCGGCGCATGACCGGGTAGCTCATGCGCACCGACATGCTGCCGCCGGTGATGCGCATGCCGTTTTCCATCACCACGTACGCCTCGCCAGGCGGCGCGGCCTCGACCAGAAAGGTCGACGGATCGGCGTCGAGTTCTTCACCGATGATCTGGGCCATGGCGGTGAACGTGCCCTGCCCGCCTTCCATGAACGGGCACAGCAGACGCACGCGGTTGTCTGGGCGGATTTCCAGAAACGCCGGAACCTGCGTACCGCGCTCGGCCGTCGCTGCGGCTGCGGCCTGTACGCGGGGTGAACCGAGCGGCAGGCCGAAACCGATCACCAGCGCGCCCACCGCGGTCCCGGTCAGAAAGCGCCGACGGGAGAGGTTGACCGGATCAGTCAGCACGAGGGTTGACGGCTCCAGCGAAGGATCGATACGCACGTTCATGATGCATCCCCCCTGCCAGCGAGTTCATGCACGGCAGCATGAATGGCGTTGTAAGTGCCGCAGCGACACAGGTTGACCATCGCCGCCTCGATCTGCGCATCACTCGGCTTGGGGTTTTGCTTGAGCAGCGCCGTGGCCGCCACGACCTGACCGGACTGGCAATACCCGCACTGAGCGACCTGCAGATCGACCCAGGTTGCGACCACCCGCTTGCCCACTTCATCGGCTTCAATGGCCTCGATGGTGGTGACCTCTCGGCCCACCACACCAGCCACCGGCGTCACGCACGAGCGCACGACATTGCCGTCCACCAGCACCGAGCAGGCGCCGCATTGCGCCAGTCCGCAGCCGTACTTGGTCCCGGTCATGCCCAGGTCATCGCGGATCACCCACAACAGCGGCGTGTCGGCGTCGGCATCGACCTGATAGGTCTTCTGGTTGATTCGTAATTCCATGGTTCACCCGCTCGATCATCGGTTGACGTGCATTGTTATGAACGGTGACACGCAGCGAGGCGCATCAACGGTAAAGCGTGTCTTGCGCTCAACTTGCCACATTGCCGAGGGCTTGCGCCTCCAGTGGCTGCCCCCGCAGCAGCGACATGTCACGACTCGGCGCGGTGCCGAACAGGCGAGCATATTCGCGACTGAACTGCGAGGGGCTTTCATACCCGACGGCGAATGCCGCCCGCGAGACATCCAGGCGCTCTATCAGCATCAGCCGACGTGCCTCGTTCAGGCGCAGCCATTTCTGGTACTGCAGCGGGCTCATGCCCGTCAGTTGGCGAAAATGGTGGTGGAAGGTCGGTGCGCTCATCTGCACGCGCGCGGCCAGATCATCGATGCGCAGCGCGGTGGCGTAGTTGAGCTTGAGCCAGTCGATGGCTTTGGCGATGCGATAACCCTGCCCATCGACGGCCGTGATCTGGCGCAGCCGTGGCCCCTGATCGGTATGCAGCAGCCGATAGTGGATTTCCCGCAGAATCAGCGGCGCCAGCACGGGGATCGCCTCGGGTTCATCGAGCAGTGCCAGTAACCGGTCCAGCGCGCCTTCCAGCGCCGGCGACATCTGGCCGATACCCGCCCCTGCCCCTTCCGCTCGCTGACGCGTTGCCGGCAAGCCACCTTTGGCGATGACCTCGGCGAGCATGCTCACATCCAGTTTCAGCACCAGCCCGACACAGGGATGTTCAGCACTGGCCGCGAGCACTTCGGAGTTGGCCGGCAAATCCAGTGATGTGACCAGAAACCGCGAATGGTCATAACGGTACCCCTCACCACCCACCCACAGCCGCTTCTCGCCGCGGCCCACCAGAATCAGGCTTGGCTCGATCATGCACACCGCGGGCGGCGCTGGCTGGTCGCGACGAAACAGCGACAGGCCTGATATGGACGTGGCGAAGTCGCCCTGGACGCTTACGCGCGGGTCAATGTTTGACGCCAGAACGGATTCATGGCGCTGGGTGGTCGACAGCATGGCAGGACTCTTATGTTGGCCGAACGCTTCGTTGACTGAACTCTAATCCGCTGCTGAGGGGTTTCCTATCCATCACCCTGCATCCTCATAGGATTAGGCAAGCATTCAAGAGGAATGCACTAGGGCGCGGGCCGATCGACCGGGAGAATGTGTCGAACTGTTACGGGAGAGCCGCAACGCCGGTTGTCGCTCGCCGAGCCCGGGCAGGTGAAAAAACCGCGTATCCCGGTCGCTCGGATGAACCAGAGCGAACGGCCTGTCCCTTGATTTTCAGCACGTTTCACCGCCCGGCTTTTCAGCGCGGTGAAGCAACGCGCTTTCGCATTACAGGTACCCCGATGACTTCTCGCTCTACACCACAACGCGGCTGGAGCGCCGTGCTCGCCATGTCGTTGGCCGCATTCGCCCTGGTCGCCTCAGAATTCATGCCCGTCAGTCTGCTGACCCCGATTGCGACAGAGTTGCACATCACCGAAGGCCAGGCCGGCCAGGGGATCTCCGTGTCCGGTGCGTTCGCTCTGATCACAAGTCTGGTCATTGCCGCGATTGCCGCTCGTGTCGAACGCAAGAAGCTGCTGCTGTGCCTGACCTTGCTGATGATCGTGTCAGGAACCGTCGTTGCCCTCGCGCCAGGCTATCCGTCATTCATGCTTGGCCGTGCCTTGATCGGCGTCGCTATCGGAGGTTTCTGGTCATTGTCGGCAGCCACTGCGATGCGCCTGGTGCCCGCCGGACAGGTTTCCCGGGCGCTGGCCATCGTCAATGGCGGTAACGCACTTGCAACGGTCATTGCCGCCCCGGCGGGCAGCTTCCTGGGCTCGCTGATTGGCTGGCGCGGCGCATTTTTCTGTGTCGTTCCTGTCGCCGCGGTGGCGGCGGTTTGGCTGATGATCAGTCTTCCGTCCTTCAAGGACGAGCGCCAGCCAGGTAGCGGTAACGCCCTGCGACTGATGAAGCAGCTGCCAGTTGCCTTGGGAATGGTCGCGGTGAGCGTATTTTTCATGGGCCAGTTCATGCTGTTCACTTACTTGCGCCCATTCCTTGAAGCCGTGACCGGTGTCAGCGTTTCAACACTGTCCTTGATGCTACTGGGGCTTGGCGTTGCAGGTTTCGTCGGGACTTTTCTGATCGAAAGATTCCTCGGTAAAGGCCTCTACCGCACACTGACGGTTATCCCGCTGATAATGGCGGTGATTGCGCTGGCGCTGGTGAACTTCGGTGCATCGCCTCTGTTCACCGCCGTGCTCCTTGGCCTTTGGGGTCTGGTCGCGACCGCTGCGCCCGTGGGATGGTGGACATGGCTGGCGCAAACTCTCCCTGATGACGCTGAAGCCGGTGGCGGTTTGCTGGTGGCAATTGTCCAGTTGGCTATCGCAAGCGGAGCAATCGTCGGCGGCCTGGCCTTCGATCTCAGTGGCTATCGAGCGACTTTCGAGCTGAGCGCAGCCGTGCTGGTCGCCGCCGCTGTCCTTGCCTGGCTGGCAGGTCGCAGCGCCTCCGAAGTTCATCTGCCGGAGTCGAACGCGACCGCGTGATGCCATCGGCAGCTGATGTCATGCAGCTAGTTTCATGCAGCTGCGCGCATTCAGCTGTGCTCATGCAACTGTGCTCATGCAACCGCCGATCCGCTGCACAATTTCGCCCCAGCGCTGTCCACTCCATATCTATCGCGCATGTGAGGATGTGACATGTCAGCTGACTCCCGCCCGGCCGTACTCGAACTAATCGGCAACACTCCCTTGGTGCGCGTCAGTCGCATCGATACCGGTCTGTGTACCCTTTTCCTGAAACTCGAATCCCAGAACCCCGGCGGCTCGATCAAGGACCGGATCGGTCTGGCGATGATCGATGCCGCCGAGCGCGACGGCCGCCTGCGCCCCGGTGGCACGATCGTCGAAGCCACGGCGGGCAATACTGGCCTGGGCCTTGCGCTGGTCGGTCGGGCCAAGGGTTACCGGGTGGTATTGGTGGTGCCCGATAAGATGTCGACCGAGAAGGTGCTGCACTTGAAGGCCATGGGCGCCGAGGTGCACATCACCCGTTCGGATGTGGGCAAGGGTCATCCTGATTATTACCAGGACGTGGCGGCGCGGTTGGCGAGCGAAATTCCCGATGCATTCTTCGCTGATCAATTCAATAACCCGGCCAATCCGCTGGCCCACGAGTGCAGTACGGCGCCGGAAATCTGGGCGCAAACCCAGCATGACCTCGACGCCATCGTGGTCGGCGTGGGCTCGGCGGGCACCCTCACCGGCCTGACCCGTTTCTTCAAACGTGTGCAACCGGACCTGGAAATGGTGCTGGCAGACCCTGTGGGCTCTGTGGTTGCGCAGTACAGCAGGACGCAAACCCTCCCCGAGGCCGGTTCGTGGGCGGTCGAAGGCATCGGGGAAGACTTCATTCCGTCATTCGCCGACCTTTCCAGCGTGCGCCACGCTTACTCCATCAGTGACGAAGACAGTTTTGAGCACGCCCGGTATCTGCTGCGCACCGAGGGGATTCTGGGCGGTTCGTCGACGGGTACGCTGTTGGCCGCCGCCTTGCGGTTTTGCCGCGAACAGACGACGCCAAAGCGCGTGGTCAGCTTTGTCTGCGACACCGGCACCCGCTACCTGTCCAAGGTCTACAATGACCAGTGGATGACCGATCAGGGCCTGATGCAACGCACCCGATACGGTGATTTGCGCGACCTGATCGCTCGGCGCTTCGAGGATGGCCGGGTGATCAGCGTCGGCCCGGACGACACCCTGTTGACCGCTTTCCAGCGCATGCGCCTGGCCGATGTCTCGCAATTGCCGGTGCTGGTGGATGGCAAGCAGCTGGTCGGGGTGATCGATGAGTCCGACATCCTCCTCGACGTGCACAACGACACGTCGCATTTTCGCACCACGGTCGCCAGCGCCATGACCAACAAAGTCGAAACCCTGCCACCGAATGCCGGGCTGCCGGCATTGCAGGCGGAACTGGACCGAGGGCTGGTCGCGATCATCGCCGACGCGTCCGGGTTTCACGGCCTGATCACCCGGGTCGACTTGCTCAATCATTTGCGGAGATCCCTTGCATGAGTCAGCACGACGAAAACCAGACGTCCCACGCCTTCGCCACTCGGGTGATCCACGCCGGCCAGGAGCCCGACCCTTCCACCGGAGCGCTGATGCCGCCGATCTACGCCAACTCCACCTATCTGCAACAAAGCCCCGGCGTTCACAAAGGCCTGGATTACGGCCGCTCGCACAACCCGACGCGCTTTGCGCTGGAACGCTGCGTGGCCGATCTGGAAGGCGGGACTCAGGCGTTCGCCTTCGCATCGGGGCTGGCGGCGATCTCTTCAGTGCTCGAATTGCTGGATGCCGGATCGCACATTCTCTCCGGTGACGACCTGTATGGTGGCACCTTCCGCCTGTTCGACAAGGTTCGCCAGCGTAGCGCCGGGCATCGTTTCAGCTTCGTCGACATGACCGACCTTTCCGCCTTTGAAGCCGGGCTTCAGGACGACACGCGAATGATCTGGGTGGAGACCCCGAGCAACCCCCTGCTGCGCCTGAGCGATCTGGCTGCCATCGCGCGCGTCTGCCGTGACCGGGGCATCATTTGTGTTGCCGATAACACCTTCGCCAGCCCATGGATTCAGCACCCGTTGGCGTTGGGTTTCGATATCGTCGTGCACTCCACCACCAAATACCTCAATGGCCACTCGGACGTGATCGGCGGCATCGCGGTGGTCGGGGATAACCCTGAACTGGCCGAGCGCCTGGGTTTCCTGCAGAACTCGGTCGGTGCGATTGCCGGGCCTTTCGATGCCTTCCTCACCCTGCGCGGGGTGAAAACCCTGGCCTTGCGCATGGAGCGCCACTGCAGCAATGCGCTGGAACTGGCGCAATGGCTGGAGCGCCAGCCGCAGGTGGCGCGCGTTTATTATCCCGGCCTGCCGACGCACCCGCAGCACGCGTTGGCCTGTCGCCAGATGCGTGGCTTCGGCGGCATGATTTCGCTGGACCTGAACACTGATCTGGCAGGCACAAAACGCTTCCTCGAACAGGTGCAGATCTTTGCTCTGGCGGAAAGCCTGGGTGGCGTGGAAAGCCTGATCGAACACCCGGCGATCATGACCCACGCCAGCATTCCCGCGCAGAACCGCGCCAAGCTTGGCATCGGCGACTCGCTGGTGCGGTTGTCGGTCGGTGTCGAGGATGTAGACGACCTGCGCGCTGATCTGGCGCAGGCGCTGGGCAAGATCTGAATCCTGAGGGCACCGTCGGATTGCCAGAGATCAGGTGGGAGGGAGCGAAGCTACCGATGGCGGTGGGTCTGGAAACGCGATGCCAGCTGACCTGCCGCTTTCGCCACCGTCGTAACCTCCGGCAGCTCCCACAGTGGATTTCGGTTCCGCCAGTTCAAATGGATAACCCGCAACTTCGGTCGAGCTGGCTCTACAGCCTGGCGCGAACCCTGTTGTTAGACAAGTCGCGCAGCCCGCCAGGAACCCTGTTGTTAGACCTGTGCTGCCGCCACCGCGAATGCTGTTGTTAGACCTGTTCTGCAGCCCACCACGAATCCTGTGGGAGCTGCCGGAGGTTACGACGGTGGCGAAGCGGTCTTTCTGACACCCCCGGTCTGGGCCTGGCAATTCCCCACTATAGATCTCCATGCTGCTACGGGGCTCACCGGGTAGCTACGAACACCGCCCGCTCCGCCCCGCCGCCTCGATCATCGACGACAGCTTCATCAGATTGCCCTGATGGGCTATCACCAGTTCATCGATCGAGTTCCCTGCCGGGGTGCTCAGTTTCGTGTAGCACTCCATCTTTATGTTGGCGTCGCGGGAGCGTAGGCGCCATTTGGCCTCGATCAGCGCGTATTGCCCCGGCACCGAATCGAACCGCTGAACATCCAGCGTCAGGTGCAGTTTGCTGCGCCCCGAGGTGGTGCCGCTGGGTTGTGGCAGCTGGTTGCCGAGGGCGTTTGCGAGCTCGTCCGTGAGGTTGGCGCCCCACCATTCGGTTTCCAGAATCACTAGCCCGCTATTGCCCTGGCGGATGACCATTTGCGAGCGGTCCACCTGGGGCGGCATCGTTACCCGGTCGATCACGATGTCGTACTGCGAGGTGCTGGTGCTCGAGCCCTTGATCGGCACCAGCGTGTGGTAATGAATGGGCGCGCTACTGCAACCGCTGACGGTCGCGATGGCTGCGGCGACGATGAGTGGCGACACGCGCCCGATCCATGTTTTCAGCGGATGGCTCATGCAGGTCTGCTCCATAGGATTGGCACGTTCAAGGTTCCAGACTCGTCGCTTCTTTGGACTTCGGACGGCCACGAATCAGGGACTCGGGATGCCTGCCCAGATAATCCGAGAGATCACGCAGCGAGCGAGAGACGCGCTGGATTTCGTCCAGTGATTCCTTGAGTTGCTCGCGTTGCGGCGAATCTTCGGACAACGCCTGATTGGCGATCTGCACGGTCGCCGTCATTTTGGTGAGCGTGTTGTCGATGTTCGGCAGCGTCTTGTCGTTGAACTGGTTGATGCTCTTGTGCAGTGCGTTCAGGCTGGCATCCAGATTGTTCGCGATCTTGTCCACGGGCAGTTTGCTGAATTTGTCGACCAGCGCCTGGAACTGTTCCTGCACCTTCTCCAGGCTGCCAGGGGTGGTGGGCATCATGATGGGATACTTTCCTGGGTCGAATGGCACTTCCTTGACATTCGGATAGAAATCCAACGACACGTAAAGCTGGCCGGTCAGCAGGTTGCCGCTGCGTGCCTGAGCCCGAAGGCCATGCTTGACGAAGATAGCGATCAACTCGCCGACTGCCCGTTGATCTTCCGGCGCATGGTCCATCGCACTGATCATCTTGGCGTGAGCCGGTCCCATGCGCTCCGGATAGATCACGGCCTCTACCATGACCGGAAACGAGCGTTTCACCGGATCGAAGTCCAACTGGACCGATGTGACCCTGCCGAAATCCACCCCCATGAACTCGACCGGCGCGCCCACCGAAAGCCCGCGCATGGCCTGGTCGAACCGCATGACGATGGTCTGCGACTTGCCATTGGGCGGCGCCAGAGCTGCTTGCGAGTCAGCGAACAAGTCGAACCGCGCGCCTTCGGTCGCTACCGCGTCGCCGGTGGAGGTTTCAGGCTCGCCGAATGCCAGGCCACCGATGAGCATCGACGACAGCGATTCGGTATTGACCTTCAGCCCGTTGGCGCCCACGTCGACATCGATGCCACTGGCATTCCAGAACCGAGTGTCGGCGGTCACGAAACCATCGTTAGGGGCGTCGACGAAAATCTCGATATTGACCCCCTTCCCGTCTTTATCCAGTGCGTAGGAGATCACCTGGCCCACCGGGATCTTGCGGTAGTAGATGGGCGAGCCGATATCCAGCGAACCGAGGTCCTTGGCATACAGCGTGAAGCGTTTGCCACTCTCGCCATAGGTCACCGGCGGGGGTGACTCAAGGCCCTTGAAGGTGTCTTTCACCTCGCTCGACTGGCCAGCGTCGGCACCGATGAAACTGCCGGACAGCAGGGTGTCCAGACCAGTCACGCCGCCTGCCCCGATGCGCGGTTTGACCACCCAGAACGTCGAATCGGATCGGGCGAAGGTCTCCGCCTCCTTGGACAGCTGAACTTTGGCAGACACGCTTTTCTTGTCCTTGGCCAGCTCCACCGCCGTCACTTCGCCGATCAGCACGTTGCGGTATTTGACCTGAGTCTTGTGTGCGGTCAGGCCGTCGCCGGTCCTGAAGGTGATGGTGATCGTCGGCCCTTCCTGCATCCAGTTGCGCACCACCAGCGATGCACCGACGAGTATCGCTACCACAGGCACGATCCACACCAGCGACACGTTCCACCGTCGGCTCTTGATAGGCGCCGTCTCAACGTTGTCGTCTTGCATCACACGTCCTCCTTGTCGGTTTCAGGTTCGCCTTCCCAGATCAGACGAGGGTCGTAACTCATTGCCGCGAGCATGGTCATCACCACCACCATGCCGAAAAACAGGATGCCCGCCCGAGGCTCGATGGTGCCCAGTTCCTGCATCTGCACCAGCGAGGCCACCAAGGCGACCACCAGCACGTCGAGCATCGACCAATAGCCGATCAGTTCGACGAAACGGTACAACTGTGAACGTTGACGCCTGGCCCAGTTACTTTTGCGCTGAGCGGTGATCAGCAGCAGCCCCAGCGCCAGGAATTTGATGGCGGGCACGCCGATACTGGCGATGAAAATGATCAGGGCGATGTCCCACGCCCCACTCTCCCAGAACTCCAGCACGCCGCCGGCGATCGTGCTGTCCACCCCGCTCCCTGCCATGACGGTGTGCATGACCGGCAGCAGATTGGCCGGAACGTAAAACACCAGCGCGGCGATCAGGAATGCCCAGCAGCGGGCGATGGCATCGGTCTTGCGCGCGTGAAGCGGCGCGCCGCAGCGGTCGCAATGGTGCGTCGGTTTGCTGACATCGCACGTCTTGCCGCAGCCATGACACAGGCAGAGTTTGAGATCCTTGGCCAGCGGAGGCGTTTTCATAACCGCTCCCAGAGATCGCGAACGTCGCGACCGGCAATGGCGATGATCAGGATGCTCAGCAGCACCAGCGCCAAGAGCCCGATCCCCGGGATCACGTCGAGCAGTCCGGCGAGCTTGATCACGGCGACCATAGCCCCCAGCAGGCACACTTCCAGCATGCTCCAGGGCCGCAACGCTTCGAGCCAGAGCATGCAGGGGGCAAAACCTGGCGAGCGTCTGCCCGCCACCGCGAAACTCAAGACCCAGATCAACAGAAGCACCTGGCAGACCGGCGCGATGATGATCGCCAGGGCTGCAACCAGAGCGATGAACGTGATGGGGCCGACGCTCAGGATCATCACCGAGTCGAACAGCGTCGCCGAGTTGCTCACGCCCTGCAGATTGATGCTCATCACCGGGTACAGGTTGGCGAACAGCAACAGCACTGCGGCGGTGATACTCAACGCCAGGCGCTGCTGCACGGACAGCGCAACATGGCGGTCCACCACACCTGCGCAGCGCACACAGACCGCTTTTTGATGGCGCGACAGCACCGACTTGCGGTACACGGCGTCGCAGTACTCGCAGATGATCAACTTTCCGGTACGGGTCGAGGATCGATCCTGTCGTGACTGCGTCAAGCTTTTCATGACGTTGCGCTCCGCACTAGAAGCGCCAGACCATGCCGCCGCCGATGACATGCAAGGCTGCGTTGCGGTATTCGCCGGAGACTGACTGGCCGTTGGAGTTCTTGGTTTGCTCGGTGGACATGTCACCCATCCAGATCAAGGTGTAGCTCAGGTGCAGGTCTGTGTCCTTGTCCAGAGCGTAGTTGACGCCGGTCGCGAACCGCCAGGCGTCACCCATGGGCACGTCGACCGTGCGGTCGGAGTCGTCTACGGCGGACGAGTCGAACGCCACGCCCATGTTCCAGCGCCAGTGTGAATCGATCTGGTTCTGCGCGCCGATGGACACATGGTAGGTGTCCTTGTACTGGCGATCCACGCTGCGTGAAGTGCCGCCGGCGTTACTGTCGACCTGCACGCCGATGCTGCCGAAGTCGCTCCAGTCCTGCCAGCCGAGAGAGCCCAGCAGTTTCCACTGCGGCGACAACTCGTAGGACGCGCTGAAGGTCGCGGTCTGCGGAATGTTCATGTCCAGATCGAGGTTGTCGACGTCCAGCCGGTTCAGCGCGAAATTGAGCACCGGGTTGGTGATGTGCTTGAGTTCGGGCGAGTCGCTGAATTCGAGCTTGACCTTGCTGGTGTAGTCCAGGCCCAGCTGGGTGCGCTCATTGAGCTGATAGAGCAAACCCACGTTGACGCCGGTGCCCCAATCCGTGTCCTTGTAGCGCAGCTGGCCATCGGGGGTATCGAGCAAGCCGAAGGGGTTGTTGTTGACCGCCACTTCGGTGCGGAAGTAGCCATAGACGAAACGCGGGCCGATGCCGACGGAAAGCGCGTCGGTGATCTTGTAGGCGAACGTCGGCTGGAACGAGATACCAATCAGGGCGGACTCCTGGGTGAAATAGCGGCCCGCCCAATCGTCGTCGTAATCCACCGCCAGGCCGAAATTGCCGTACACGCCGAAACCGATGCTGGCCCGGTCGTTCACCTCATGGGTGATGAACAGGCTGCTGCCCGGCAAATAAGGCAGCGGGTTACCGCCGTTGCCGCCGTCGAAGGTATTGCCGTCATCGCGGGAGAACTTCATGGCGCCAAGAATGACCTGGGCGTTGGCGTTGACCTGCGTGCCCTTGAGTTGAGTGATACCAGCGGGGTTGTTCATCAGGATGCTCGGGTCGGTGGCCAGCACCGCCGCCCCCGCGTTGGCCAGACCCGCGCCCTCCTGCCCAGCCTCGTAAACCATGATGCCGCCGGCGTTCGCCGTTTCACTTAGCAGCAGCGCGCCCAACACGGCGCAGACGCCGGCCGGAACCCCGAGCTTGAAACCACCGAAGGCCGGCATTTTGTGGCGAGTCTGTGTTGTAGACATGAGCAAAACTCCATCCTGAGTTTTCGTTTACCGCGCGGCAGCCTTACTGCGCGCCGACGAACCAGCGGTAGTAAGGGTTGTCGCCATCCTCGCGCATCACCTGACGCACATCGTCGGCCCAGGCTTTGCGATTGCCGTTATAGGCGTGCAGCCCGACGTCATAAAACAGCCTCAACTGCTTCCACTTGTCGCCCACTGCGCCCTTGAACCCGTCCCCGGCGTTGACCAGCGGCACGTCGCGGTGCAATTCCAGCAAGGCGGGCAGCGTGCGGGTGATTTCCTTGGGGCGGACCCAGGCGGCGTACTCGATACGCGGGTGATCGTCAGTGACCGGCAGCGCGTCGCCGGCATACCGAGCCAGTCCTCGCTCATCGGTGATCCAGGTGGCAAGCAGCGCCTGGACCGAATCGATGCCCACTTCCTTCAGCGATTCGGCAACCGTGGGTTGATCGAAGCGCGCTTGAATCTGCTGCGCGTCCAGGGTGATCGGTTGCAGCGAGCCCACCAGCAGCATCTCGTGGAACTCGGTGGTCCACAGCGTTGCGTGGGGGAACACATCGAGGAAGCTGCGCACCAGCGCGCGGCTGTCTTCATCATTTTGTGTTGGCAGCGGCAGCCACTGCGCGACAAGGCCATGGGGCTGCAGACGCTGGGCGGCCACACGATAGAAGTCGCTGGAATACAGGTTCACTACGCCGGCGGCAGAAGGCGGTGGCGGTTCGAGGGTGATCACGTCGTAACGTTGATCGTTGCTCAACAGCTCGCGGCGCCCGTCACGTAAACGAATGTCCAGTCGAGGATCACTGACGGCCTGATAGTTGCCCTTGAACAACGGCGCAGCTTCGAGCACTTCAGGCAACAGTTCGGCCACGACCGGGTGCTGCAGATCCGGATAACGCAACATTGCACCCGCCGTGATGCCGGTGCCGAAACCGATGACCAGCGCCGAGCGTGGGGTTTCGCTGTGGATCAACAGCGGGATCAGCGCCTGCAGACGCATGTAACGCAGGGAAGGCATCGCATCGCCGGTGTTGGATACGCCCTGGATATAGAGACGATTGAACGTGCGCTCGGCCTTGCCTTGCTGCACGACGGCGACGGTTCCGGCCCGTCCTTCCTGGTAATAGACAATCTTGCCCTGCCCTGCGCCTGGCATCAGATCGGCCAGATGCGCGGGCGAAATCAGCGAAGCCGTCGCCAGCGTCAGTACGCCAAGGGCGATGACCGCGCCGCGCATCTTGCGGCCGACGTTCGCCCCGCGCCAGACCGCGACCAGCCCCACCGCGCAGGCGATCACCGCCAAAGCGCCGAGTGTGCGAACCAGGCCCAGCAGCGGAATCAGCACAAATCCTGTGAGCATGACGCCGAGAATCCCGCCAAGGGTGTTGGCCGCAACGACCCCGCCGACATCGCGGCCGACATGAGCGCGATCAACCACCAGCCGCAGCGCCAGCGGAAACGCCGCGCCCAGCAAGGTCGTCGGCAAAAACACCACGCTCAGTGCCGCCACTGCGAAGCGCGCGCACATGCCCGCCAGTTCGCTGCCGGTCAGGCCCAGCGCAAAGCCTTCGGCCTGGGTCTGCGCCACAATCAGCCAGCGGCCGAGGCCGGCGATCTGCGCCAGCGAGATCAGCCCGGCCAGCGCGATCAACAAGCCGAACAGGCCCCACGGGTCGGTCAAGCGGTCCGATTTGCGCGCATAGATCGCACTGCCCAGTACCAAACCCGCGAGATAGGTCGCCAGCACCACGGCGAACGCGTAGGCGCGAGTGCTCATGAATTGCACGATGGACTGGGTCCAGACCACTTCATAGCCCAAGGCAACCGCACCGGCCACGGCATACAAAGTGATCGCCAGACGGGCTCCGGGTATCCGTTCAGCCTTGGCGCTTTCGACAGGCAATCGGGAGATTGCCCGCGAGGTGAGCAACGTTGCGCCCAAGGCGGCCAGCAGATTCAGGCCAGCGGCGAACACGGCACTGCCCATCACCCCGAAGGCAGGAATCAACATGAATGCCGACAGCAGGGTACCGGCAATCGCGCCAGCGGTATTGGCGGCGTACAAGCGCCCGCCAGACAACCCGACCTTGCCGTGTTCCGGGCCCAGTGCCCGGACCATCACCGGCAACGTGCCGCCCATGAAGAACGCAGGCAGGCCAACGATCAGAAACGGCAAGACCCAGGCGAACAGCCCCGTGGACTGTTGCATTCGCGCGAACAACTCGGCGACATGAGGAAAGGCAAAGGTTGCGGTAACCCCCAGCAAGGCGACGATCAATTCGAGCGCCGCGTACAGCCGAACCGGATGCGCAAGGCGATCGGCAAAGCGTCCGAACCACAAGCCGCCCAGGGCAAGGCCGGCAAAGAAGGCGCTGATGGCGGTCGTCACGGCATACACCTGCACCCCGACGACCAGAGAAAGCTGTTTGACCCACAACACCTGATAGATCAGCCCGGCGCCACCGGAGGCGAACATCAACGCGCACAGCACCAGCAACCTCATGGTCGGGGCCCTGGCGTCTTCGATTGCGGCGTCACGATAACGGGTTGAGCGCATGGCTGTAGGCATCGGTCAGACCTGAACAGATTGGATAAAGCCTGCAACGGGTTGCCCCGCTGCAGGTGGAGGGGGTGCCCATGAACAGCCCCCCTGAGACACGTGGTTTTTATTTACCGCCCTTGCTCATTTTCTCTGCGATCTTCTTGTCGACGTCAGCACGCACCTGATCGATGCTGAAGCTGGCAGGCCGCTGGCTGGGTGGGTAATCGACGAATGTCTGGAGGAACGCCGCAGCCCGGGCAGTTGCTTCGAAGATCAGATAGTCGTTTTTGGCCAGCCAATCGTAATACTGGTCAGAGACGACATCCGCTCGTTCATAAGGGTCCATGCGCAGATTGAAGAGCTTGGGTACCCGCAGGCAGGTAAATGGCTCGCTCCAGACAGCAAAACCGCCTGGCGCTCGTTGCTCGCAGAAAACAACTTTCCAGTTGTCGTAACGCATTGCGACCAGTTCTCCATCATCACTGAAGTAATAGAACTCGCTACGCGCGCTCTTGTCAGCCTTGCCTGTCAAGTAGTCGAGCTGGTTATAGCCATCCAGATGCACCTTGAAGTTCTTTCCTCCCAAGTCCGCGCCCTTGAGCAAGCGGTCTTTGATCGTGGTGTCACCTGCGACCGCCAGCAACGTCGGGAACCAGTCAAGCCCGGAGAACATTTGGTTGGAAACGGTGTCCGGTTTGATGTGGTTTGGCCAACGAACCATGGCCGGTACCCGATATGCGCCCTCCCAATTGGAGTTCTTCTCGTTACGGAATGGCGTGGTGGCCGCATCCGGCCATGACCACTGATTCGGCCCGTTATCGGTGGTGTAAACAACGATCGTGTTGTCACTTATTTTCAAGTCATCCAGCGTTTTCAAAAGCTTGCCTACATCACCATCGTGCTCGAGCATTCCGTCTGCATACTCGTTCCCGGGCATCCCGCTTTGCCCTTGCATGCTCTCGCGCACGTGGGTGAAGGCATGCATCCGCGTTGTGTTCATCCATACGAAGAAAGGCTTGTCGGCTTTGGCCTGCTTGTCGATGAAATTGATTGCAGCCTGGGTTGTTTCGTCGTCAACTGTCTCCATGCGTTTTTTTGTAAGCGCTCCGGTGTCCTCGATCTTGCCGTCCGCGCTGGACTTCATCACGCCGCGAGGCGTTGCATTTTTGACCACAATGTCATTGGGGTCTTTTGGCCAGTATGGACGCTCAGGCTCTTCCTCGGCATTGAGGTGGTACAGGTTGCCGAAAAACTCGTCAAACCCATGATTGGTCGGCAAGTATTCGTCGCGGTCCCCCAGGTGGTTCTTGCCGAATTGCCCCGTGGCATAACCCTGAGCCTTGAGGGCCTGGGCAATAGTGACGTCACGGTCCTGCAAGCCTACTGGCACACCCGGCATCCCGACCTTCGACAGACCTGTGCGCAGCGCGGTCTGGCCCGTGATAAACGTCGAACGTCCCGCCGTGCAACTGTTCTCCGCGTAATAGTCCGTGAACATCATCCCTTCTTTGGCGATCCGGTCGATGTTGGGGGTCTTGTAACCCACGACACCGAAGGAATAGGCGCTGATATTGGTCTGCCCGATATCGTCGCCGAATATCACCAGGATATTGGGTTTCTCAGCCGCGCTTGCGACCGACAAACCCACTAGCGCCGTCGCCGCTATGGCGAACTTCAATATCCGTTTTCCCGTGCGTTTCATTGGCGTTTCTCCATTCGAAATCAACTTTCGATGCCACGACTACGTACACCCGAGCCACCGACGCGAACCGTCGCTGACCTGATGTGCCTGCGGTTTCAGGGATGGCTTTGGTCCGGGTCGCCCGGATAGATCCGGGTCCATTCCTTGGCCATATCTACCACTACCCATTTGTTACCTGTTGCCTGGTCAAGCGCCTTGTCCAGACGCCCGATGTTGCTCTTTCGATCGTAGGCCCACTCACGCTGGCCGTCGGTGTGATGCACCAGTCCTGCCAGACGCCGGCCCTCTCCTGCCGTCGTCCACTGCAGCATTTGCAGGTCGCCGTCGGAGTTGCCAAAGGCAAACACCGGGCGGCGGCCAATGATCGATTCGATGCTCTCAGGCTTGCCGGGGCCGTCGTCGTTGTGGGCGAGCTTGCCCTGGCGCAGGATGGAGAATTTGCCGTCCTTGTTCTGGAACTGAGTCACGAAGGTCGTGCCAATCACCTGTTCCGGGGGAATGCCGTAAACCTCTTCGGCGAACGCGCGCATGAATGCCACCTCGCCGCCGGACACGATGTAAGTCTTGAAGCCGTTTTCACGCAGATAGCCCAGCAGTTCGAGCATCGGCTGGAACACCATTTCGGTGTACGGCTTGTGGCTGCGTGGGTGCACGGCCTTGGCCAGCCAGCGCTGGGCGTTGGCGTTGAATTCAGCGGTTGTGACCCCGGTATGGGTCGCACCGACGATTTGCAGCAAGCCCTTTTCCCCTGCTGCTGCCAACGCCTTCTGATCGTTTTCCAGCACCGCCTTGAACGGTTGTTCGTCCTTCCACTCGGGGTGTTGCGGGGCCATGCGCTTGACTTCATCGAGGGCGAACAGCACCTCGAAATACATCGGTTGTTCGCTCCAGAGCGTGCCGTCGTTGTCGAACACGGCGATGCGCTCGGCGGGCGGGATAAAATCCTTGTCGCCTGCGCGAGTGACGGCGGTCACGAATGCTTCGATGGCCTGACGCGAGGGGCCATCTTTCCACGATGGCAGCACCTCTGCGGCAGGGCTTGCGAGCGGCAATACCAGCAACAGGGCCAGCAGCCAGAGTCGCGTTTGCGGCTTAGGAAACGCTTGCATGACGTTCGCTCTCATCGATGGCCCCATAGGTCGATTGCGGATTCAGTGGTTTCAGGTGGTACCTGGCCGAGGTCCGTGTCGCGTGCTGCTGATGCACCTTTTGCAGGTCATCCAGCAGCGCGGCAGGTGGTTCTGGCTGGGCCGATTTTTCTGCGGCGTAGAGGTTGGCGAACCAGCGCTGCAGCCGCTGCATGAGCGGCAAACGCCGGCTGCCAATAAAACTCTGCAGATCGACACGTCCCGTACTGCGCCGCACCCACAGGTACAGGCCATCGAGCCGAGGCGGTTGCGCCGACAACTGCTGGCGCGTGAGTTGCCAGGCGTATTCGGGGGAGTTCAGCCATTCGCGCTTGCGCCGCTCACGGCGCTGCAGCCAATCAACCCAAAGCGCGCGGGCCCGGGTCTTGCCGAAATAAACCAGCGCAGCGCCGATGACCAGCACCGCCACAATCACCAGCCAATGCCGAGCGATGTTGACCTGCGCGCTGTGCCTGAGCGCGCGCAGATCTTGCGCCATGGAGAACGGCGCCTGATAGCTCGCCTCGCCCTTGGCCTCAAAGGTGATCGCCGGCACCGATGCCGAATGCGCCTGACCGTCGGCTGCGCTCCACCACGGCATCTCGATGGCCGGCACACTGAAATGGCCTTCCTCGGTGACGCGATACATCACCGAATCTTCCCGCGCACCGCCGTTCACCCCGCCACGGCCATCTTCCAGCGGGTGTACGCTGGGCGGCTGTACATAGCGGGTCAGTCCCTTGATTTCGGCGAACGGCGGCGCAGGAATCAGCATGGTCTGGGCGCCGACCGCACGGGTCTGCACTTGCCGAGTGATGCTGTCGCCAACGCGCAGCGGGTCATGGGATTTGACGATGGTCTGCGTGAGTTCGACCTGCTGGGCGATCAGCGAAGACTCTCCGGCTTTGGCGCCTGCCGGTTGCGCTGCGCTGAAATGTTGCGCGGTCGTACTGACCGTCACCGGCTGCTGACTCTGCCCCGGGGTGACGCGAACGCTGAGCGCTGGAATGTCATAGGCCTGAGCGTTGAGCGGCGTGATCTGGTAATTGAAGCGCAGACCGAACAGGGTTTGCCCCTGCTGTTTCTCGGTCAGGTGCTGAGCCTCTCCGCTGGGCGGGGTTACCACTGCGCCATCGATGGCGAGCTTGGGTAACTCGGGCGGCGAGCTGAACCAGGTGTCCACCAGCACGTCGACCTGCAACGTCACGGTGCCGCCGACCAGGGCCTTGTCGCCATTGAGCAGTTCACTGCGTACGCTGACCTGCGGCGCAGCCACTGCCAGCGCAGGCAATAGACAGATGAGGAACATCAGCGCGCGCGTCATTGCGGCGCCTCGCGGGATGCGCTCTGCACCAGGAATTTCTGTTTGAGAAACTTCGCGGGCGACGTGGTCAGGTTGTCGAGCCATTGTTGATCGGAGCTCGCGACCTTGACCTTGCGCTCGACCTGCTTGCCGCTGTTGCTGGTGTTGTCGAACTTGACTTGATCCGGTTTCTCGTCCGGTGGCCCTGCCTGTTGCTGGTCCTCGCGATCCTTTTGCAACGCCTGAGCCAGCGCCAGATTGGCCGTGGCTTCGGGAAACGCCGGTTGCAACTTCAGGGCACGCTCATAGGCGGCGATCGCTTCGGGGAATTTCGACAGGCGCACGTAGCTGTTGCCCAAATAGAAATACGCAGGCGGCGTGTCCAGCTCGGCGAAGCTGGCCAACGCCACTTTGAAATCCGCGCCCTCATAGGCGGCCACGCCCTTCCAGTACGGATCGCTGAAATGCTCGGCGGCCTCGGCATAACGTTGATGTTCGAACGCCCAGCGGCCCTGTTGATCGGGGGTCAAAAAGGCGTCGGCCAGCGCACCGGCGCTAGCGTCTGGCGCGTGCCCGCTCATGCCGAACGCCAGCAAGAGGCTCGCCAGCCAGTTGATCCGCCAGCCACGGCGAATGGTCAGCAACGCGATCAGCAGCAGCGGCCAGCACAGCCAGTAACCGGCGTCCTTCCAGTGCAGGACATCGGCGTCATTGGCTGAGGCCTGGAAGTGCTGTTGGGCGTGCAACTCGATCCAGTCCAGATCGTCATTGTTCAGGCTCAGGCTGCCCAGCGGCGCATCCGCGGCGTGGGCGAGCTGTTTGAGCCCGTCGGAATCGAAACGGGCCAGCACCGGCCGGCCGTTGTCATCGGTGCGCGCTTCGCCATTGGGGCCATTGACCACGCCGCCATTTTTCACCCCTGCCGCCATGACCAGCACTTGCAGGTCGCTGTCGTCCAGATGCTGTTTGATCGCCGCAAACTGACGACTGTCGGCGCCGTCGGTCACCAGCAGCAAGGTACCAGGAGTGTCGGTGCCCAGCAGACGCTTGGCCTCATCGATGACGCCCAGAACATCCTTGCCCGAGGTCGAAATCAGGTCCGTGCTCAGTGCCTGTAAATAGGTGTCGAGCAAGGCAGGGTCTTCAGTCGCCGGCATCACCAGATGCGCAGTGCCCGCGTAGGCGATCAACGCGGTGCGCGCTCCGCCGCGCAAGTGAATCAGGTCATGCAGTTTCTGTTTCGCCGCTTCCAGCCGCGTGGGCTGCAGATCGTCAGCGTCCATTGAGCGCGACAGGTCCAGTGCGATGACCAAGGGCGCGCGGTTTTCCAGAAAATCAGGGCGGTCCTGCTCCCAGGTCGGTCCAGCCGCCGCAAGCCCACCGAGCAGCAGTAACGCTGCGAACAGGTGCACCGGACGGAATCGGTGTTCGTCCTCCGGCGTGATCACCAGATGAGTAATGAGGTGCGGTGCGATCACCCCCGTCAGGCGTCGAGAAAGATCATGCCGACGCACCCAGAGGATCGGCAACAGCAGGCCCGGCACCCACAACAGCAGCCACAGCGGGCGCAGAAAATGGAAAGCACTGAGGTCAATCTGCATCTCAGGCCTCCACTTCAGCGCGCGCTGGAGCGCGTGATGCCATTCGCCCCCAGAACGCCGCGAACAGCTGGCACAGCGTCAACAGCAGCAGACCAATGCCCAGCGGCACCCAGAACAGATCGCGCTTGGGCTGATGACTGAAGGTCTTGACCTTGTGCGGGGTGATCTGGTCGAGGGTGGCGTAAACCTGCTGCAAGGCGTTGCGGTCCCGGGCCAGGAACGAGCGGCCGCCGGTGGCTTGCGCGATGTCCTGCAAGGTTTGCAGGTCGACCTTGGCCTCGCCCGTGCCCTGGGGATTACCGATACCGATGGTGTGGATGACGATGCCCCGGTCGCTGGCCATCTTCGCGGCGTGATCGGGGGTGATCGCACTGCCGGTGTCATTGCCGTCGGTGAGCAGAATCAGCACCTTTTCCTGCTCATGAGCCTGGTCCAGCAGCTTGATGGTCAGACCGATGGCGTCGCCCAGCGCCGTGTTGGGCCCGGCCATGCCGATGCGGGTTTCGTCCAGCAGCAGCAACAGGCTGTCGTGGTCCAGCGTCAGCGGCGCCTGAGTGTATGCGCCCGTGCCGAAGACGATCAGGCCGAGGCGGTCATCCTTGCGCTGGGCGATGAAATCACGGACCACGGCTTTCACGGCGGTCAGGCGATCGATCAGGCGTCCATCGGGGGCGGCATAGTCCTGAGTCTGCATGGACTGCGAGATGTCGATGGCCAGCATCAAGTCCCGGGTCGGTTGCTCGCGCTCCAGCGGTTTTTCCACCAGTACCGGCCGGGCGCAGGCGATCAGCAGCAGAACCCAGACCAGCAGATGCAGGGCCAATTGCCAACGTCCGGTGGTGCTTGATCTTGCGGGCGTCTGGCCCACAGCGCGGCTCATGGACGTGAAAAAAGGCACGCGCAGCGCACTGCGTGCTTCGTGGTATTCGGACAGAAAGCGATACGCCAGCCATGGCGCCGGAATCAGCACAAACACCCAGGGATACTCAAACTGCCACATGGTGCGCCTCGATCCATTGCCGGCTCACCTTCAACAACTCCCGCAGATGCGCCGTCGTCACGCGTTCACTCGGCTGATAGGCCAGGCTTGCCAGTTGTGCGGCGAAATCGTCCGGCAGTGGCGACGCAGCGTGGCGCTGCAAGAAACCCTGCCATTGCTCGCCTCGCAGCGCTGCCACGCTCTCCCTGGCCGGGATCGACAAGGCCACGCGTTTGAGCAGTTCAGGAAGCTCGCGAATCGCCTGCGCCCGCTGTGCGGGATCGTCGATGTGCTGTTCGATGAACCCCAGCCGCGCCAAGGCTTCGCGGCGATACAGATCACGCCGCCAATGCGTCCGGCGACGCCAATACACCAGCGCAACCACGATCACCAGCAACCCGGCGAGCAGCGCCCAGCCCCAGGTTTGCGGCAGATAACTGACATCCGGCGCAGCCACTGCCAGTTCCTGCAACTGGTTGATATCCGCAGGCGCGTTGGCGGTCATGGCCGCACTCCTGCTTGACGCGGCACCTGCCCGCGACCCAACGCCTGACGCAATTGCGCCACCGTGTCTTCCCCGGTATTGAACATCATCAGCGGGATCTGGCTGCGCTTCATCAGCGTCGCCACATCGTCGAGGCGCCCGGTCAGGAAGGCGCCGAGTGGCCGATTCACGTTGCGTTGCTCAACGTTGAGGTCGATCTGCAGTTCACCCTGGGTCACGGTGACATTGCCACGCTCGGGCAAGGCCGTCGCCAGCGGGTCGAACACCTGAAGGGCCAGCACGTCGTTGTGCGCGCGCAACTCACGCAGCAGCGGCAACGTCTGCTCGGTGATGTCGGCGAAGTCGCTGATGATGCAAATGAGATGGTCATGGGCGGCGTTGTTCAGGCAGTGACGCAGCACCCGGTCGAATATCACGCCTTCGGCCTCTTCCGGCCGTGTGGCATTGAGCGCCTGATTGAAGCGCACGATCGCCGAGCACAATGCTTCAACCCGCGAGCGGCTGCGCAGCGGGCGGACGGTCTCGATACGCTGATCGTCGAACACCATGCCGCCGACCCGGTCTCCGGCCTGAAACGCGATCCAGGCCGCCAGCGCCGCCACTTCTGCGGCAGTCACCGATTTGAGGTTCATCCTCGAGCCGAAGAACATGCTCATGCGTTGATCGACCAGCAACAACGTGGGGCGGTCGCGCTCTTCGGTGAAGGTGCGAATGAACGGTTTGCCAAAGCGCAGCGACGCACGCCAGTCCAGATGCCTCAGATCGTCGCCGGGACTGTAGTGACGCAGCTCATCGAAACTCAGGCCACGCCCTCGCAGGCGCGAGGCGCGGGTCCCGGCCAGTACGCTCGACACCGGCTGCCGGGCCAGAAAACTCAGGCCACGGGCACGGTGCTCGAACAGCATCAACTGCTCGAGGGAGACGTAGACATGCCCATCGGCAACGGGCTGTAGTGGCTGTTGCATCATCGGGAACCCTTCAGGCCGGAATCGCTACCTTGTCCAGCAGGCGGTCGAGCACTTGGTCGGCATTCACGCCGTCGGCGACGGCGTCATAGCTGAGCATCATTCGATGACGAAGCACCGGGTGCAGCACGGCACGCACATCATCCGGCGACACGAAATCCTGCTGATTCAACCAGGCATGGGCCCGCGCCGCGCGGTCCAGAGCGATGCCGCCGCGGGGGCTGGCGCCGACGTTGATCCAGCGCCCCAGGTCCGCATCGAAGTCCGCCGGCCGGCGCGTGCCATTGACCAGATCGATCAGGTAGCGGTCGATGGTCGGCGCCACGTGAATCGAGCTGATCTCCTGGCGCGCGGCGAAAATCGCCTGTTGTTCGAGGCGCTGCGCAACTGCGGCTGAAGCGTGGGCCAGGGCTTCTTCGCCACGAACCAGTTGCAACACCGAGGCCTCGTCGGTAGGGCTTGGATAATCCAGGTGCAGTTTCATCAGGAACCGGTCCATCTGCGCTTCGGGCAACGGATAAGTGCCTTCCTGCTCGATCGGGTTCTGGGTGGCAATCACCATGAACAATTGCGTCATCGCATGGCTTTCGCCCGCCACCGTGATCTGCCGTTCCTCCATGGCCTCCAGCAAGGCGGCCTGAACCTTGGCCGGGGCCCGGTTGATTTCGTCGGCCAGGATCACGTTGCCGAACAACGGGCCCGGCTGGAATTTGATCTGGTTGCGGCCGTCAATCTGCTGCAGGATTTCTGCACCGGTAATGTCCGATGGCAGCAGGTCCGGGGTGAACTGGATGCGGCTCATTTTCGCGTCCAGATGTTTGGCGAGGGATTTGACCAAACGGGTCTTGGCAAGTCCTGGAAGGCTTTCCAGAAGCACGTGCCCATCGGCCAGCAAACCGATCAGCAAGTGACGAATCACGCCACCTTGACCCAGCACACTCTGGCCAACGCTCGTTTCAAGATCCACGATTTGTTCGCGTACGCTCACGTTTACCTTCCCTGTTGAAATCGTCTGAGCCCGATCTGAAGGCGTGACTTGACCGCACGTTATTTACCCATGCACACAGCGCTTGCAGACCTTTAGTTAGTTCGGTCTTTTTTTAAACTTTCGCGATAACAGATCGAAACTATAGACCCGAATCTTTCATTCGCCAGAAAATACCTGCGCTCTCAGGAAAAGCCCCTCTGCTCGCGAAACACAACTAATGATGGCACTTTGCTCATAGTCATTCCTGCGGTCGTCACATGCGAATGAAGGAGAAAAGGGTCGACTCCATGCGCTCGGATTGTTTTCTTAGTGATAACGGAAAGTTAAAAATTCACAAAACAAACGCCTTCTTGCAAAGGCGTTTGTGCTTGTCGGGTGTTAAGCCGGTTGACGCGCATAACGCGCCAGTACTGCGTCACGTTCCATCACCGCAAGGGTATTCTGATAAACCTGCTCACCGGATTCCTTGCCCTGGGTAAAGATTTCGGCGAAGTGCTGGTGGGTCACATTGGCGAAATGTTCACGGTCCTGGGCTTCGACCCCCAGCAGTACGGCGTAGGCATCCAGCGCTTCGCCCTTGCCGCTCGCCATGTCCTCGGCGATGTTGTCCAGCATGCCGTTCATGGCGAACATCGACTTGCCGCCATAGCCGAGCTTGGCGTCCTTGTTACAGCCGTTGGTACCGGAGGTCAGACCGAACGTGGCGTTGCCGGACGTGCCGTTGGTGGTGGTCGCCAACAGGTGCGGTGCCAGGCCGTTATGCCCTTCGAACACCATGTTGCCCCAGCCACACCCGTTGCCTCCTGCCTGATCCGCTTGCGCGAACATACTGGCCGCACCCAACACCGCCACAAGCGCGCCGTTCACCATCAGTGATCGTGTCATCTGCTTATTCCTTTGGTCGTCTTGAATCATTGGAAGTAGCCCGGACTTCTCAAGCGAGCAGCGAGAGGGCTACTGGTGTTGTAGGCAACAATCGGCGGACTTTCAAACCCGCCAGTGGTTTTTTCGTGATGGGTGTAAGGCAAGGCGCCCATGAGCGCCCGTCACTTCTCTTGCCGAAGTAACTGACACTAAAAATATTTCAACTGCAGTCGTTGATCCATTCATTTGCTACTAGAGTTGGGCTAACACCGATACTTTCCGACCCTGCTTTATCCATTCAGTGAAGGACGCAACTAGCGCCCTTCACCTGTGCCCGAGCGTTAGTCCGCGCGGCGCAATACACACTTTTGCAGGAGCACTTCGACGATGCTTAACCCAAGACTCAGCGCGGCCTCCGGGGAGTTTCTGGATGTGCTCATCCGCGCTGGCCTGATCGCTGCGCTGGTGATCTTCTGCTATGAAATCTTTCACCCGTTTCTCAGCGTCATGCTCTGGGCGATCATCCTCGCGGTGATGCTGTATCCGCTCAATATGCTGATCGCCCGACGCCTGCATCTGTCGTCCGGCAAGGCGGCCATTCTGCTGGTGCTGGTGGGCTTGAGCATTCTGATCGTGCCCATGGTGTTTCTCGGCGAGTCAGTCGCTACCTCTGTACAGCACGCGATGCATTTCGCCCAAGACTGGACACCGGAAATCCCACCCCCCGCAGCTTCGGTGCAGGACTGGCCGCTGATTGGCGACAAGGTATTCGCCATCTGGACCCACGCGTCCACCGACATGACCTGGGCCATCCAGGAGGTGGGGCCGCACCTGAAAAGCTTCAGCACCCTGATATTGCTCAAGCTGGCCGGCGTGGGGCGCGGCATCATCGTGTTCATCCTGGCGTTGATCATCGCCGGCTTCTTCATGGCCTACGGTGAAGCCGCCGGGCGACGTGCCAATGCCATCGCAGCGCGGATCTTCAGCCCGGAACGCGGCCCCGAACTCGCGGTTCTGTGCACCTCCACCATTCGCGCGGTCGCTCAGGGGGTGGTCGGTATCGCCTTCATCCAGATGCTGATGGTCGGCGTATCGCTGATCATCATGGGAATCCCGGCGGCCGGGCTGCTGGCACTCATGGTCTTGCTGCTGGGGATCATGCAGCTGCCGACCTTTCTGGTCACCGTGCCGATCATCATCTACGTGTTCATGCAGGAAGGCGCCGGTTTCGCGACCATTGTGTTCGCGATCTGGAACGTCCTGGCAGGGCTGTCGGACAACGTCCTCAAACCGTTGCTGCTCGGCCGTGGCGTGGCGGTGCCGATGCCGGTGATTCTGATTGGCGCCCTCGGCGGGATGATCACCAATGGCATCATCGGGCTGTTCATCGGGCCGGTGATCCTGGCCATCGGTTATGAACTGTTCAATTCCTGGGTCGACGCTCCCGCCCGGCCTGCGCCGCTCGACCCGGCTCTCGTCGAGACCCGAGGCACGGTGTCCGGGCCGCTCGACAGCCACATTCCCCCTACCCCGCAACCGGAGCCTTGAAACGCCAGGCGCGTGAAAACTTTCCCGGCCTGAAGCATGAAAAAAACCTCCAGACGGGTGCTCCAGGCCTTCCACAAGGAGTGTCTCGATGGTCGAGTTCGTGCTTCATGTCATGCGCGCCAATCCCGAGATCGCGGTGTTCCTCGCGATTGCCTCGGGCATCCTGATCGGTCGTCTTCACATTGGCAGCTTTCACCTGGGCTCGGTGGCCGGCGCGCTGCTGATGGGGCTGCTGATCGGGCAGATCGGGCTGGAAGTACCCCATGCGCTGAAATCGGTTTTTTTCACGTTGTTCATCTATGCCGTGGGCTTCAAAAGCGGCCCCGAGTTTTTCGGCAGCCTGAACCGGGGCACGCTGAAACTGGTGCTGTTTTCAGTGGTGCTGTGCGCAACGGCGCTGGCCACGATTCTGGCCATGAACGCGATCTTCCATTTCGACGCCGGATTCACCGCCGGCGTGGGCGCCGGGGCGTTGACCGATACAGCGATCATGGGCACCGCCAGCAGCGCCATCGCGCAGTTGCCGATATCCCTTGAGGAGCAGAAGCTGCTCAACAGCCACATGGCCATCGCCTACGCCATCACCTACATCTTCGGCACCGTCGGCCTGCTGGTCTTCGTCGGAACGATCGCGCCAAAGCTGCTGGGCGTAGATCTGCGCACTTCGGCCAGGGAGCTGGAGCAGGAGCTGGGCATTACCCGCGAGGAGGAAATCCTCACCGTGGCGTACACGATGATCGTGACCCGCGCCCATCGTGTGTCCAGTTCTCTGGCGAGCGGGCTGACCGTCGCCGACCTTGAGCAACTGCACCCGGCCATCAGCATCGAGCGCGTCATCCGTGACGGAGAAATTCACGACCGCGACGAAGCGTTCACGCTGATGGAAGGCGACGTGCTGGGTATCTATGCGTTGCGTTCGGCAGTCGGCAATCTGGCGATGTGGATAGGCCCCGAGGTCGATCATTCCAAAGCGATGTCCTTTCCCACCGCCAGCGCCGATGTCGTGGTGACCAATGCCCAGCTGGCTGGCAAGACCTTGCATGACGTCAAAAGCCGCCTGGTGGGATCGGAGCGCCTGGGCTGCCACCTGACGGGGATCAAGCGCCAGGGCATGGATTTGCCGCTGTTGCCGTTCACCGTCCTGCGTCGTGGCGATGTCATCAGCTTGACCGGCCGCACCAGCAGCGTGAACGCACTGGCAACCCAGATCGGCCGCTCGCGCAAAAAGAGCTACAAGACTGATATCGCCGTGCATGCTCTGGGCATGGTGCTGGGCTCGGTGATCGGCCTGCTGTCGACCCACATCGGCATGATCCCGGTGGAGTTGGGCGTGGGCGGTGGCGTGCTGGTCGTGGCCTTGCTGATCGGCTGGTTCAACTCGCGCCATCCAGAGTTCGGCGCCCTGCCGCCTGCGGCACAATGGGCGTTTTCGGAGTTCGGGCTGACGGCGTTCGGCGCGGTGGTGGGCTTGCTCGCCGGGCCCGCAGCGATCAACGCGATACAGGAACAAGGCGTTGCCCTGTTGCTCGCCGGCGCAGCGGTGACGCTGGTTCCGCCACTGGTGTCGCTGTATTTCGGGCGCTACGTATTGCGACTGCACCCCATGATCCTGTTCGGCGCGCTGGCCGGCGCGCAAACCGAAGCAGCGTCCATGAACCGGATTCTCGATCAGTCCGGCAGCAGCACGCCGGTCATTGGCTTCACCGTTTGCTACGCGATCTCCAACGTACTGCTGGCCGTGTGCGGCCCGATCATCATCGCCGTAACCGGCGCCTAGCCGTCGTTTTGCGGCTTGGCGGGTGCCGCATGCCATTGATCCCGGGGCACCCACTTGGCCTGCTCTGGATCGCCCAGATAGTGCGGCGACATGATCTGCACGCCGTACTCGTTGAACACGTCCTGAATGTGCGCGTGCAACTCACTGAGCAATACCGCGCGGGGACGTGGCTCCTTGGGCACGGCTTGAGCGACCAGCCGGTATTCGGGGTAGAAATCCGAAAGCGCGGTCTGAAAGACATGCGGGGCCGGTGTCTGCAGTATCCCCTCGGTGCGCGACGCCGCCTCGATCAGCATCGCTTCTACCTGCCGCCACGGCGTGTCATAACCGATGGTGACCACGGTGTCGACGATGTAGCCCTGGCCCTGCACCGCCCGCGAATAGTTTTTGGTGACGTTGCCGGTGATCATCGAGTTGGGCAACGTCAACACCTCGCCAAGCCCTGTACGGATGGTGGTGGTGAACATGCCGACTTCGGTCACTGTGCCTTCGTGATCCCCGACACGCACGTACTCGCCGGCACGCAAGGTGCGCGAGTAGGTCAGGATCAACCCTGCCGCGCCCTGCCCCACGACACTCGAAGCCCCCAGCGAGATCATGATGCCGATCAGCACCGAGAGCCCCTTGAATGCATCGGTGCCGCTACCGGGCAGATAGGGATAGGCCATGACCAGCGCGAACAGCCAGATCGCCAGTGAAGTCAGGCGTACGGTCGGCTGCAAGGTTTCGGCGGTCAACCAGCGCAGGGTGCCGGGCCGGGCCATGCGCGTCAGCAGATGTCGGCTGAACGCGGAAATGGCTCGCGCGATCAGAACGATACACACCGCTACCGCCAGGCCCGGCATGGCGTTGAGGGTTCCGCGTAACAGGTAGTGAAACAACTGGATCAGGTAGAGGTTCAGGCTTTCTCCCCAAGCCCGCGTATAGGGAAATTGCGAGAGCACGAAGCTCAACCACTGATAGCTGAGCAGCGCCACGAGGATCCAGTAAATCAGCCAGAAAAACCGGTCGAACACGTAGTACAGGTATTGCAGGTCGAACAGCGGCGTTTCGCCGAACTTCAACAACCCGGAATGCTTGCGCATGGCGCGGGGCAATAACGACAGCAACTTGCGCTTGAGGTACGCCGCGCCCTTGAGCAGCAGCACGAAGATCGCTGTCGCGGCGAGTGAATAACCTGCCGCCCCCAGGAGGAATTTCAGGCTGCGGGCTTCGCCGTTTTCCGTCACGACGAGGCGCAGGTTACTGGCCGCCTGTTCGGCAAGGTCGCGTACGGATTTTTCGGGGCTGCCCACGTCGCTGGGCGAGACAATGAACGCGCGGTTATACCCCAACAGCACCAGAAAGCTGCTCTGGATCGGGTCGACCCTGACGGTCAGATCGTCATCGCTTTGCAGGGCGTCCACGATGCTGGCCGTCGCCCGTTTGGCACGATTGGCTGGGGTTTCCCCCAGAAGCGCGCCACGGAACACGAAGACACTGCGATTGCCGATCTTCAGTTCTACCGGATCAGGGGCCTGTAAGGCGTTTGCGTCTGCATCGGCCGAAGCTTCTGTCGCTGCCTGAACTGGTATGTACCACAGTACGCATAACGCCAACGCTATCAACGAACGCAATAGCTTGTGCCGCATCTTGCCCATCTCCCCAAAGCTGAAGGCTTGCCCCAACCGGGACAAAGAAAAGCCCCACAACTGACTCGCCCTTTACGGGGCATTGACCACCACGTAGGTCACGTTGGACCCTTGATATTGCGGCTGGAACCACGTCGATCCGCATTGCATGTAGGCAGTGTTGTAACGCATGACCTGTACGCAATCGGACGGGATCTGCGCCGGGCTGAAGATCGCCCCCACCACCGCCGAGGTCACTGCCACCGTGGCGGTGACCGCCGCGGCTGTCGCAATCGGGTGATAGTGGTCGTCATAGCCGTAACGTCCGCGCCCGTCGACATCGATGTCCACATCCCGGTGATTGTCGATGTTGACGTTATGCACGCTGTTGTTGACGCGAGTGTTGCGGTTGCCCACGCGATTGCCCGCCGACATCTGCCGATTGGAATTGATGTGGTCGTTGCGTTGAGCAGCATTGTTGCGCGGCATCGCGTTGTTTCTGTGCCCCACATTACGTTGCACAGGAATGTGTTGCGCGCGTTGCACATTGCCCGCATGGGGGCGGTTTATCGACGCACGGGCGTTGGCCCTGCCTCGCGGTCCCGCGTCGACCTCCACCGAGATGCCAAGTGTCAGAAGAGAGACGGTCAGTATCGACAGCAGCCCACCGTTGAGTGTCCTCCCGAACATGATCGCGCTCTCCTATTCACTGGTCTTTTTCAATGCGATCGCAACGTCACCCTTTTGCGGGGTGAAGGTGAAGGCGGATGGTTTGATGACGGGTTTGAGGTTCCAGCGGTACACCGCGCTGTACTGCGGAAAACTCGGATCGTCGGTGGTGGTGATCACCAGCTTGCACGGCAAGGGCTTCTCGGCTCGCGTGATCCACAGCTGCCAGTCGACACCTGGCTGGCGAAATGCAAGGTGATCGCACAGTTGTCCGTTGACGGTCGAAGGTCCGATGTACAAAGCGCTTTGCAGGGCATCGATCTGCGCCTGATCGCTGCCGAACAGAAACATGTCTTCCATCGGCACCTGAATACCGTAATGCTGCTCGACCAGGTGCAGCGTTTCCTGGATCGTCTTCGGCGCATCCACCGTGGTGTAGTAGTTGAGGTAAGGCGAATACTGCGTAAGCTTCTTGCCGTTGTAGAAAAACTCGCGGGTGTTGTTATCGCCGTCGCTCAGTGCGTAGAGGCGATCGTGCCCGACCACCAGCAGCGTGTTCTTCGAGGCGATCTCTATTTTTTGCCCTGAATCCAGAACCGTGTCCCTGGACACTGCGGCAGTGACTTCAAATTGCGACAGGCTGCGCAAATACTCGCCCATGTCGATGACCTTGTTGATCACCTGCGGATTGCGAACAACCTCGGTCGCTGGCGGATCGTCAGCGTGAACATTCAGACTCGCTGTCGCAGCGAGCAGGCAGAAGAGCTTCAGGTTCCGCTTCATCATCACGCTCCCGGCATTGTTTATCCGCATGCAGCAGGCCGTGCGCTGAAAAACGTAGTTGCAATCATCCGTTTTTGCGACGCCCGGAATCCTTGAGGCTGCTGGAACTGGACTGTTCCAGAGGCAGCGGTCATCACGCTTGTTCGGTATAGACGGTTTTTTATCAGCTAGCCTCTCCTCACTTCCAAATAAATGGACGACGGAGGCAGCGATGTTCAAGTTCATCAAGACCACTGTAGTGGGCGGTTTGCTGTTTATCTTGCCGTTGGTGCTCATCGCGGTGCTGATCGAAAAAGCCATTCACTTGTTAAGCGGCCCCATTCACAAACTGCTGCCGATGTTCGCTGACTACGATGTAGCCGGCGTTGCGCTACTGAGTCTGGTGACCTTGTTCAGCCTGATCCTTTTGTGCTTTCTCGCCGGTCTGCTGGCCAGAACCGCGCCGGCAAGACGCACCCTTGAAAGCATCGAGAACAACGTGCTGACCAAGTTGCCCGGATATCAACTGGTCAAGGAAACTGCCGAGCGCTTTGCGGGCCTTGAAAACGCTGACGGCGCCAGGATCGGCTTACTCAAGGAAGATGAAAGCTGGCGCATCTGCATGGTCATCGAGGCCGCCGGCGACTGGGTCACGATTTTCATTCCCGATGGCGGCATGGCCGGCGTGACAGCGGGCGAAGTTCGCATCACCCCAGCGGCGGACGTGGTGATCACAGACATCAATTGGCTGCCGGTGGTCAACGGTCTCAAACGCGGCGGACGAGGCTTGCTCGAACTTGCCCAACCCTGGATGTCACGTCCGTAACTTGTCTTTGCCACGGGTGGTCCTTCAGCCGTTTGAAGAGTCACCTGCACTCAATTGGCCGCTCGTTAAGCAATACCTCCATGTTTGTGAAGTGAATGTTATTTGGCCATCACTCAAAACCGGCACAAGTAAGCGGCAACTAAGCAGTTTTCACCTCGAACGGCTGGAAAGTTCCTTTTTAAGTTCTACGCTCATGTTCTCGGTAGTGAGCTAGGGATAGCGACCGCGTAGTTCATTGCATTTCAGAGGTGTCACTATGCCGACTCGCCAGGAGTTTTCTGCCGCCGTTCATTTGCGCCCGCAACGTCAGGCGTTGGCACTCGAACCGCGAATTCTGTTCGATGGCGCAGCCGCCACGGCAGCCACTGACAATCATCACACTGACGCCGCGGCGGACGCCAACACCGCCCATCCCGCCTCACCAACCGAAGCGCGCAGCACCACGGAAGCAGCGCCTTCGGCGGCCCGCAGTCTGCTGGTGATCGACAGCCGAATCGAAAACCGTGACCAGCTGCTGGCGCAGTTGCCCGGCAACGTGACGGCGTTGGTGGTCAACAGCAATGAGGACGGACTGGCCGCGATTTCCGCCGCCCTGGACAAACTCGGCAAAGTGGATTCGATTCAGGTGATTTCCCATGGCGCAGCGGGACAATTCACCCTGGGCAACCGGACCATCAGTTCCGATAACGTCGACCAACTGGGGCAGACCCTCGAACACTGGCGAGACAACCTGACTCAGGGCGCTGACATTCAGCTGTACGGCTGTGACGTCGGGGCCGGATCTGCCGGCAAGACCCTGGTCACCGAACTGGCGCGCTGGACCGGCGCCGATGTCGCGGCGTCCGACAATGACACTGGCAGCAAGGACGCAGGCGGCGACTGGGCACTTGAAGTCAAGGTCGGTGACATCGACAAGAGCATTGCGCTCAACGCTGTGGCGATTAATGATTTTCACGGACTGTTGGCCGATGCTGCGCCGACTGCCAGCGTCTCCACTGCCACCACCGATGTGCTGCTTGGCAACCAGTTCAACTTCACCGTCGACTTTCAAAACAGCTCGACTCAAGTCGGCTATGCGCCCTTCCTCAACCTGTTCATGCCCGCCACGGGTAAAGACGGCAATGACGGTGTGAGCTTCGTTTCCGCCAGCTACCTGGGGCAGAACCTGACCACCCACCTGGTGGTGTTCGATGCCGCCGGTAACGCCACTCATCCATTGGCAAAAGACGCCAGCGGCAATCCATTGGTGATCTCTGCCGCCACCTACGGCATGCGTGCGGGCGACCAGATGGTGGTGATCGAATTGCCGTTCGCCAGCGTCACCAATACCCAACCGGTGATCCCGGTGCAGATCACCGCAAGCCTGAGCAACCTGGCCGATACCGCCTTTTCCAACGGCACCCCGGACCTGACACTGCGTGTGGCGGGCGGGTTCGAGTTCGGCAACGACGCACTGGACAACCCCCAGAATGACCCCAGTCTGATCCAGGCGGGTGCTGCGGCGTTTGTCGTGCATCCGACAGTGATCACGCTGGACAAGACCCTCACTACTCCAGAAGGCGAAACTGTCACCGGCCCAAACTACGGTCGCACCCTGACCCTCTCCGTGACCCCGGCACCGGGCCAGACACTGACCAATGTCGTGGTTACCCAGCCCCTGCCGGACAACATTCAGGTCACAGCAATTACGCCGGGCGCGGGCGGCCGACTGGTGTCGATCACTCTGCACGACGGTCGGGTGATCACCGCACCGGCAGAAATCACTGCATTGATCGCTGCCGATAATGTGTTCATCGACTCGTTCACCGTGCAGTACGATTCACTGTCGGCCAAGACCGACACTCAAGTGACGTTCTACGTGCCGGAAGTCGACGCTGATGGCCAGCCAGTCATCAATCCAGTAACCGGGGATGCGGTGACCATCACCCTCGGTGCGCCAACAGCTTCTGGGCAATGGGTACCGCTGGATCCGCGCGACGTGACCGCTCCGCAGACCACCATCGATTTTTCCGGTACCGGCCAGCCCACCAACTTCGTCGCCAAGTCCATCACCTTGCTCAAGCAGGTGACTTTGCAGACCGACATCGGGCACACCGGCATTTCACCCGGCGATACGCTGCAGTACTCGCTGAACATTTCCATCTCTGACTACTTCGCATTCGGCAAAGATTTCTTCGGCGATGGGCAACTGGTGGTCCGCGATCAACTGGGCGACGGGCAGACGTTCAGCGGCACCCCGACCCTGACCGTGACCATCAACGGCGTGGCACAAACCATCACACTGGTGACTACCACGGTGGTCAACGCCGATGGAACGACGTCACTGGCTTTCGATATTGCCCAGTCGATCCGCAACGCCTCGGTTAACGCCGGTGGTTGGCTCAATGGCGATCTGGCCTTCGATGAGCAGTTGCAGGGCGCGGTGGTGGCAGTGCTCAGCTACTCGGCGATTGTCGGCCAGAGCTATACCCCGCCCTCGGGAAACCCACATAGCGAAATCAATGAAGGCGACGCGTTCGGCAACTCCGCCGTGGTCGATGGCACCCTGCTGCAGGATCGCTTGAACCTCACCGGCCAAAGCGAAACCGATGGTTCGGCAACCACCAGCGTGGTGCCGACCAGCAACGTCGATATTCAACTGGTGGAGGTCAACAACGGCACGCCGCCCGGCAATGGTGAATTGCGTCCAGGCGATGAAGTCACCTTCGAAATGAGCTACGACCTGGTCACCGGCGACTACGAGCAATTCAAGCTCACTGCCTACCTGCCGTTGCCACTGTTCGATGTCACGGGCGTGACCTGGGGCACCGGCAATGACGTCGGCCAATGGTCGCTCGGCGCAGCTAACACCAATGCCGGCGGTGTGATCAGCGTCACCAGCGCCACCGGCAATGCGGTGGTCTTCGATTTCGGCAGTTTCGTCACCGCCGACACCACGGGCAGCCGTATCGTCGTGCGTTTCACACTGCGGGTCGGCGATCAGCCATTTGCCGACCAGCGTTCGCTTGATGTGCTGGCGCAGTCGACCCAGCAGACGACGCTGACCGACCAGACGCTGGTGTCATCCGACGTCGTGGCCATCGTCTCGGTAGCCGAACCGGTGCTGTCGATCAAACATGGAGTGGTGTCGGGATCCAACGGCACCGTTACCAACACCACCGGTAGCTGGAATCCTGCGGGCAGTACCGGTTCGCCGTTCAACGGGACAGTCACGGATCTGGCAGCAGTCGACGGCAACATCAGCGGCATCGACGGCAGCGATCAGTTACGAATGGTCACCGCCATCGAAAACTCAGGCGGGGGCGGCGCATTCGATGTCAGCACCAGCATTGCGCTGCCATCCGGATTGAGTTTTGTCGGCGGCAGCCTGTCGACGGCCAATCTGCAGATATATCGCGGCGACGGTACCGCTCTGGTGCTCGGTGTCGATTACAACGTCTCCGGTAACCAGATCACCTTCCTCGACGCAGGCGGTCAGGCCACGTTGCTGGCCGGACGCAGCGGCACTGCAGCCGATACCAGCGGCGCCAATCTGTTGGTCATCAGTTATGACGTCACGGTCAGTGCAACCATCGAAGCCAGTCGCAGCCTGCAAAGTACCGCGACCCTGAGCAACTATGCCAGCGTCGACGGCGGTTCAGATTTCACGCCCACGGATTTGACCGATCTGTCCAGCCAGCAGGTCGCAGCCCCGGTCATCAGCAAGGTATTCGCGGACGGCACGCTGGACAATGGCGACTCCAGCGCCAGCCATTCCACCGGCAGCGATCTGGTGGTTGGCGAAAGCATGCGTTACGACATTGTCGTGACTTTGCCTGAAGGCAGCACCCAAACCTTGCGCATCGATGATCTGATCCCGCCGGGCATGCGCCTGGACACTGCGTTCAACGGCGGCCTGGGTTACCAGATCATCACCACGCGCACAGGCAGTGGCGCGCTGACTGTCGACTTTGCCGGCAGCGTGGTGGTCAGCGGCTTTGCCGGCCAAGGCGGTACGCTGGGGGCCGATGGTGTCGACGCCCGCTGGACGTTCAGCGTCTCAGGCGCCACGGCGGACAACCAGACCGGCAACAACAGCTTCGTCATTCGGCTGCAACTGGTAGCCAACAACGTGATCGCCAACCAGGCCAACCTGTCGCTACAGAACAGCGCACAGTTGCAATTCAGTGACCCGGACGCCGATACGCCCAATGGCAATACCCCCGTGGACCGCACGGTTGCGCTGACTGGCGGGCAACCCACCGTGACCCTTCGGGAGCCCACTATCACGGTTTCTCAGGCCCTGACCTCGGTGTCCGATCCGGGCGGTTACGATCAGGGCGATACGGTGACGTTCACCATCACCTTGAGCAACGGCGCAGGCGGAAGCGACTTCAGTGCCTTTGACATCAGTTTGCTCGACAACCTGCCGACCCAACTGAGCAACGTGACACTGGTCGGCGTGCTGTATCAGAACGGCGCGACCAACAACGGCGGAATCGACTTCGAGGTGGTCAACGGCCAGCTGCGCACGGCGAGCGGCTCAAACGTCGATATTGCCAAGGGCGGCAGTATCGTCCTGAGCCTGACGGGTGTCGTGAATGCCTCGGCCGCCGCGCAATCAGTGTTGAGCAATGTCGCCAGTGTGCAATGGACAAGCCTGGACGGCGCCCAGGGCGGTGAACGAACCGGCGTCGACGGGCCAATCAATGGCGGCACACTGAACGATTACCAAAACAGCTCGACACTGTTGATCCCGGTCGCGCAGGCGATCCAGATATCACGGGTCGGCGGGTTGCCTGATACGGCGGCGCCCTCTCCCACTAACGGCGCACAGGAGGCGGTGACCATTGGCGAAGTGATTCGCTACCGCGTGGTGGTGCTGGTGCCGGAAGGCAACAACCCCAATTATCAGATCCAGATTACGCTCGCCAATGGCCTGCAATTCATCTCGCCGGATGCACTGGTCAACGCCCTGCGCATCGGCTTCATTTCCAATGGTGAACTGAGCAGCGACGCCAACCTGATCGTCGGCGGCACGCTGAACATCAACGGCAACGGCAGCAGCCCGCAAGCCTTGCCCATTACCCCTGACCTGCAGGGCGCCGCACCCAACGGGGTGTTCGACCCCTCACGCCTGACCGTGGTGACCAACGCCGACGGCAGCCAGGTGGTGACGTTCAACCTGGGCAATGTGGTCAACGCCGGACAGGACGTCGATCTGGAAGGCATCGTGGTGGAATTCAACGTGCGCGTCGCCAATCAGGCGAGCAACGTCAGCGGCGCATCGCTTGGGGCCAGTGCCCACGAAATTGTCAATGGCGCCGGTCGCTCGAACAGCGACACGGTGTTCGAGCAAGTCGTCGAGCCAGGCTTCAGCGCAGTGGATAAACAGGTTGTCGGCTTTAATCCCAACCCCGCAGGCACCGATGGTACAGCGACGGTGAGTGTCAGCTTCACCCAGAACGGCGGCCTTCCAGCGTTCGATACCCGATTGACCGACGGTTTTGCCAACGGCAGCAATTACGGTCTGGTCAGCGTCAGCATCAATGGCGTCACCTACGGTCCGGGCAACCTGCCCAGCGGCGTGACCTTCAGCAACACCGGCGGCATCAGCGTCAATTTCGATCAACTGGACGTCGGCGCGCAGATCAACGTGATCTATCAAGTCACCGTGCCCAATGCGATAGTCATCGCCAGCAGCGACGCAACCCTGACCTGGAGCAGCCTGCCGGAAGACTTCACCAGTTGGGGCGGCAACAGCGTCGGCACCGACGGCGCGGTCGACGGGGAGCGCACCGGCAGCGCGATTGGCCCCAACCAGTACATTCTTCGTGACAACGCAGGGCTGGGCATTATCAGCGGCACGCTGTGGAATGACACCGCATCCCCCACTGCCAGCAGCACCCCGGATGGCGCTGGCCTGGCCGGACAGACCGTTACCCTGACCTGGGCCGGCGCCGATGGTTTGCTCAGTACCACGGCGGACAACCTTTCGTTCACGACCGTGACCGACGGCAACGGTCAGTACCACTTTGGCGTACTGCCGCTCGGCGTGTTTCGCATTGACGTGCCAGCCGGGCTGGTCAGCTATCCGCAACCGCTGGGTGACCTGCGTGTACGCATCGACACCGATGGCGCGACCCTCGGTCAGATCAGCATCACCCTGGGCGACGCCGACAGCCAGGCGGCCAGTGCAGGCTACGTCGAACAGAACGACGCGCCGGTCAACACCCTGCCCGGTACGCAATCGGGTCTGGAAGATGTGCCCCTCAGCATCGGCGGTATCAGCGTCGCCGACATCGACGCTGATCGCGATCCCAACGTCGCAGGCCGTACCATCAGCGTAACCTTGAGTGTGCTCCACGGCACGCTCTCGCTTGGCACGACCCTGCCAGGCGTCACCGTGAACGGGGCCAGTACGGCAAGCCTCAACCTGAGCGGAACCCTGGCCGACATCAACACTGTGCTCGCCAGCCTGAGCTACCTCGGCAGCGCGAACTACAACGGCAACGACACCCTCACGGTGGTCAGCAACGACCAGGGCAACTACGGCGATGCCAATGGCGATGGCCTGCCGGGGGCTGCAGGCGATGCGCTGACCGATACCGACAGCCTGCAGATCGTCCTCGTAGCGGTGAATGACGCGCCGGTCGCGGTCAATGACAGCATCACCGCCGTCGAAGCCGGGGGCACCAACAATAACGCCATTGGCATCAACCCAAGCGGAACGTTGCTGACCAACGACACCGATGTCGACATCGCGACCAACGCCGATCAACTGCGCGTCGCCTCTGTTGCTCCCGCCAATGGCAGCGCTGTACTGACACCGGCGAACGGAGTGGTGGCAATTACCGGTCAATACGGCCAGTTGCTGGTGGCCAGCAATGGCGCCTATCAGTATGTGGTCGATAACAACAACCCGTTGGTGCAGGCGCTGCGTGTGTCCGGACAGACCCTGGTCGACAGCTTCGATTACGTGCTCAGCGACCTTGCAGGTGCGGCTGACAGCGCCACTCTCACAGTCACCATTCAGGGCGCCAACGACACGCCCGTGGCCGTGGACGATCAAGGCACGGCAATAGAGGCCGGTGGAATACTCAACGGCACTGCGGGGAGCAATGCCGCCGGCAACGTGCTGAGCAACGACACCGACGTCGACACGGCCGCCAATGGCGAAACCCGCAGCGTGACCGGGATCCGTGCCCTGGGCGAATCGACGCCGGGAAATTTCACCGCCGTGTCGGTAGGCACCCTTATTGTCGGCACTTACGGCACGCTGACCATCAACCCCGATGGCAGCTACAGCTACGCGATCGACAATACCAACGTGGCCGTGCAACGCCTGAGCGCCGGTCAACAACTGCTGGAAGTCTTCAGCTATCGGCTGACCGATGCCGGGGGGCTGAACGATGTGGCGCAGTTGAGCATCACCGTTCAAGGCGCCAACGATAACCCCGTTGCCAGTGACGATGCCGCTGACGCCCAGGCTGCGTCGACCAACAACAACGCCACGGAAAGTAATCCGTCCGGCAACGTCATTCTGTTCCCCAGCCGCCCAGGGATTATTGATCAACCCGGTGGCAATGGCGTGGATCAGGACGTCGACCAGGCTGACAGACCCAGCGAGCAATTGCAGGTCAATGGTGTGACCGTCGGCACCGAAGCCGATTACGACCCGGTCAACGATGTGCTTGATATCGTCGGCAACGGCACCACATCAGCCAACGGAACGGTCGTGACGGGGTTGTATGGCACCTTGAGAATCGGTGCCGACGGCTCGTTTTTCTACGACGTCGACAGCACCAATGCCGTGGTTCAGGCCTTGGCGCCCGGTCAGACACTCATCGAGGCATTCACCTATCGGGTGGTCGACACTGCAGGCCTGACCGACACCGCGCAGCTGCTGATCACCGTCCACGGCGTCAACGATCCACCCCTGGCCCAAAACGTGGTTGCAGTTGCCACCGAGAAAGGTGGCCTGAACAACGGCGCCGCCGGGGTCGACCCCAGCGGTGATGCGACGGCCAACGATTTCGACCCGGATGGCGATCCACTGACCGTCACCTTCATTCGCATCGGGGGTGAAAATACTTCGAGCCCGTCGGTCGCGGTATCTGCCGGCGGCACCGTGATCAATGGCCTTTATGGCACCTTGACCATTCGCCCCGACGGTACTTACAGCTATGCCGTCAACAACGACAATGCCGACGTACAGGCACTGCGGGAAAACAGTGATCTGCTGCTGGAGCGCTTCACCTATACGGTCACCGACGGCGTGAACCCCACTGCAGAAATCGACACGGCAGAAATTATCGTATTGATCCGGGGCCAGAACGACAACCCGGTGGCCAGCGATGACACAGCGACAGCTGTGGAAGCAGGTGGGCTGAACAACAATCAGCCCGGTGTGGACCCGACTGGCAACGTGCTGACCAACGACAGCGACGTCGACGGTGGCGAAATCCCGGCGGATCTGCCGGCCCATGACTACGGCGAAAGCCGCGCCGTGGCCTCGGTGCGCACCGGCGCCGAAACCGTCAGCGGCACTGCGGGAGTCCTCGGTACAGAACTGCGGGGCACCTATGGCTGGCTGACCCTGGACACTGACGGCAGCTACAGCTACCGGCTGGACAACAGCATGGCGGCGGTTCAGGCGCTGCGCGCGGGCAGCACGCTGGCAGACGCATTCACCTACAGCGTGGTCGATGCCAGTGGCGCGCAGGACACCGCGACCCTGAGCATCACCATTGAGGGCCGCAACGATACGCCGGTCGCGCAGAACGACGTCAATACCGCGGTCGAAGCCGGCGGTCTGAACAATGCGACGCCGGGGATCAATCCGACAGGTAACGTCCTGGGCAACGACAGCGATGTCGATGCCAACGGCGAAGCACTGAGCGTCATTGGCGTACGTAATGCACTCACCAACGGCGTGATAGGTACCGGCCTGGTCGGGGCCTACGGCACCCTCACCCTGAATGCCAACGGCAGCTACACCTACGTGGTAGACAACAGCAATCCTCAGGTTCAGGCATTGCGCAGCAACGGCGATGTTCTGGTGGAAAACTTCACTTATCAAATCCGCGACCTGGCGGGGGCCACCAGCAGCGCACTGCTGACCATTACCGTGCGCGGAGCCAACGACAACCCGTTGGCAGTGGACGACGGCACAGTCGCCGTCGAAGCCGGGGGTACGGCCAATGCCACCGCAGGAGTCAACCCTGCCAGTAATGTGCTCACCAATGACGCCGACGTCGATGCCAACGACAGCAAGACCGTCACCGGCATCCGCACGGGTGCGCAACCGTCAGGCGGCAGCTTTACCGCGCTAGGTATCGCGCAGAGCATCAGCGGTCTTTACGGCACCCTGACCATCGCTGCCGATGGCAGTTACCGCTACGTGGTCGACAACTCGCTGGCGGCGGTTCAGGCCCTGAAACCCGGGGATTCACTGGTCGAAACCTTCACCTACCGGATGCGCGACACTGCAGGCGCTACCGATGACGCGCAGTTGAGCATTCGCATCGACGGCGCCTGGGATGCACCGGTTGCCGCCAACGACATTGCACTGGCAGTCGCCGACAATGGCGCTGGCAACAGTGTCAACCCGACCCGCAATGTGCTGCCCAATGACACTGATGTCGACCAGGGCGATGCGCTGCACATAAGCGGCATCCGTTTTGGTACCGAAGCTGCCGGCGGCGCCCTGACGGCTGTCAATCCTGGAACGGATAACACCAATGGCACGCTGATTACCGGTCTCTACGGACAACTGATCATCGGCGCCGATGGCAACTACACCTACATCGTGGACTCCAGCAATCCGGCGGTTCTGGCGTTGGCGCCACTGCAATTTCTTAACGAACGCTTCACGTATCAGGTGACCGATCGGGGCGGCCAGAGCGATCTGGCGGAAATCCACATCATCATTCGAGGACGCAACGATACCCCGGTGGCAAACGATGACATCGGTGCGGCGGTGGAAGCCGGCGGGTTGAACAATGTCCAGAGCGGTATCGACCCGAGTGGCAACGTCATCGCCAACGACAGCGATTCCGAGGGCGACGGGCTCGCGGTGTCCGCCATTCGCACAGGTGGTCAGGCCGAGACCGGCACCAGCGGCGTCATCGGCACGAGCTTGCGCGGACGCTACGGCGAGCTGTTGATCAACGCCGATGGCAGCTGGCAATACACCGTCGACAATAGCCTCGCCGAAGTGCAAGCGTTGCGTCAGAGCGGCCAGACCCTGACGGAAGTCTTCACGTACTCCCTGGCGGACAACTTCGGCGCCACCGACACCGCCGAACTGCGCATTACCCTGGACGGCCGTAACGACACGCCGATTGCTGCCGACGACAGCGCGGTGGCGGTCGAGGCCGGTGGCATCGCCAATGGCACACCCGGCAGCCATGGCACCGGCAACGTGCTGGGCAACGACAGCGATGTCGACAGCGTGGCCAACGGCGAGAGCAAGCAGGTGCTGGCGGTCAGCAATGAAACCGGGCAGTCGAGTCTTGCCGGGCAAGTACTCAACGGTCGCTACGGTCAACTGACCCTCAACGCGGATGGCAGCTACACCTATCTGATCGACAACAACAATCCGCTGGTTCAGGCCCTGCGCACGGCAGGCGAAACCCTCAGTGAAACGTTCGTCTACCGTATGCGCGACACGGCGGGCGCGACCTCGGATGCGCGCCTGACCGTGCTCATCCAGGGCGCCAACGACGCGCCGGTGGCCATCAACGACAGCGCCGTAGCGTCTGACCAGATAGCCGCACCCCAGACCACCGGCAACGTATTGCCCAACGACAGTGACGTCGACGGCAACGACGCTTTACAAGTGGTCGGCATCCGCACCGGAGCCGAAAGCGCAAGCGGTACCACCGGCGTCATCGGTCAGCCCATCGCCGGGCTGTACGGCACCCTGGTCCTCAACGCTGACGGCAGTTACACCTACACCATCGACCAGAGCAATCCGCAGGTGCTTGCCGCCGCAGGTCTGGGCCAGATCCTGACGGATGTCTTCACCTACACCATCAATGATCGGACGGGGGCCAGCGATCAGGCACAACTGACGATCACACTGGACATTGCCACACCGTTCATTCCCGCGCCGGGAGGCAACTTTTTCGTGCAGGAATCCGGGCCAGGCAGCGCTGACTTCCTGCTACCCGATCCGGTTCCAGCCGTGTTTGTTACGCCGGTGGTCGAGCGCTCGGCGGACTTGCTGGAGTTGTCGAGCCGCTTTGCCGATGGCAGCAAGCTGTTCATGGTGACGCCGGGCGAGTTGCGCAGCGATTCCCTCGGCGCGGATCTGGGTTTGGTGCCGGGCCAGTTCGTCGCCCAGGCGGTACGCGAGAGCCGGCTCGACAGCGAAGAGGACCTGGCCTGGGTGCTGGGTCGTCATGGCCGCACCAGCCTCAGTGCCGACGGCTTGCTGAGTGATCCGTCGCTGTTCATTTCGGACTCCGCGCGCTTGACCGTCGGCGGCTCTCAGAAGGATTCGGCCAATGAATCACGCAGCGCGCGCGGCTTCAGTGCTCAGCTGCGACAGGCAGGGCAGCGCCTGTACCCGACTCGCCAAAGCAGCGAGCGCGGCCAGACAGAATAAATGCAACGACAAAGGATTGAATATGTCCAGAATAGCGCCCCGGTTCATGTGCACTGCACTCGCCTCTGCACTGCTGGTCAGTGCCTGCTCGTCGGTGACCACTACCCCGCCTACCGACGAAGAAAACCGCCAAAGGATTCTCGCTGACCAGAGCCGCATGTACACCGACCAGGAACCGGTCACCGCCCCGATCACCTTTTATGAAGCCTCGGCCCGGGCACTCAAGTACAACCTGGACTATCGCCTCAAACTGATGGAAAGCGCGCTGGCGTCCGACCTGCGCGATGTGTCGAGCCACGAGATGCTGCCACGCCTGGTGGCATCGGCCGGTTACGCCGGGCGCAACAACGACTCGGGCGGCACCTCGATCGGCATCGAGGACCGCCAGGTCAGCTTGCGGCCATCGACCTCAGAAGAACGCTATCGCGAGCTGTACGGGCTGGGCTTGAGCTGGAGCCTGCTGGACTTTGGCGTGGCCTATTACCGCACACAGCAGAAATCCGATCAGATCCTCATGGCCGAAGAACGCCGGCGCAAGGTCGCGCAAAACGTCCTGCAGGATGTGCGCAACGCTTACTGGCGTGCCCTCGGGGCTCAGCGCCTGATGCCGGAAGTCGACAAGCTGTTGATGCGCACCCACACCGCGTTGACCTCGGCACGGGAAGCCGAAACCCGCGGGCTGCTGCCCCGTCAGGAGATCCTCGCCTATCAACGCGCCCTGCTCGATTCGATCTACCTGCTCACCGTGCGCCGTCAGGACCTTGAGTTCGCCCAGGCTGAACTGGCTGCGCTGATGTCGCTGCCGCCCGGTTCGAAAATGGTGCTGGCGGACGTGCCTGACCCGCCCCTGCCTGATCTGCACCAGAGCATGGCCCAGCTCGAACAGCTGTCGCTGGAACACCGCCCGGAAATCATGGAAGAGTGGTACCGCAAGCGGGTCAACCAGAAGGATCTGGAAATCGCCAAGGCGCAGCTCTGGCCCAACGTCAGCGTGGACTTCGGCTACAAATACGACTCCAACAAATACCTCTACAACAACGACTGGACCGGCACCGGGCTGCAAGTCTCGATGAACCTGATCCGGTTGTTGCAACTGCCGGCGCTGAATGCTGCCCAAAAATCCCAGAGCGAAACCGACGACACGCGCCGTGTGGCGCTGTCCATGGCGATTCTCACCCAAGTGCGCGTCGGCGCCCTGCGTTATCAGTTGGCGCGACAGGAGGTCGAGTTCACTGAAGACAGCCTGCGCGTCGACCGCAGCCTGCTCGATTACTCGCTCGCGGCGAAGACCGGCGCTCTGGGCTCGGAACTGGAAGTGATCCGCTCGGAGGGTCGCTATCTGCTGTCGCGCTACCAGCGTGAAGCGGCGTTTTCCAGCGCGCAGGCAGCGTGGGGGCGGCTGTACAACTCGGTGGGCCTTGACGTGCTGCCGAGCGAAATCGAAAAACACGACATCAAGACCCTGGCCCGGGAGATCCAGCGCACGCTGAACCAGCAGGAACAACAACGTCTTCTCGTCACTCAGCAAGGAACGCCGAATGTCCAGACTGCCCCTTGATCCGCGCTGTTGTGTATTGCTGTTCGCGATCACGGCCCACGCTGCTTACGCTGAAGATCCTCCCATGGACAGCTCCACCGCCATCCGCGTGTTGCTCGCCGCTGAACTGGAAACCACGCTGTCCAGCCAGATGAACGGAACCCTGGGCGAACTCAAGGCCACGTTTGGCGAACACGTCGACAAGTCCGAGTTGCTGGCGCGCTTCAACTGCAACGAAGCAGAGGCCCGCAGCAAGGTCGCGGCAGCCGAACTGGCGATGGCACGGCAAAACCTGGAGGCGAAAAAACAACTGCGTCAGCTCAACGCAGTCGGCGACATCGAAGTGTCCATGGCCAACACCGAAGTGCAGAAAGCCGATGGCGCACGGGCCATGGGCGTGGCGCAGAGCGGCTATTGCCAAGTGCTGGCGCCGTTTTCCGGGCATGTGGCCAAGGTCTACGTCAAACCCTACCAGACCGTCACTGCGGGTACTCCGCTATTCGATCTGGTCAGCGACGGCGCCTTGAAAGTGCGACTCAACGTGCCTTCCAGCCTGCTGCAGAAGCTCAAGTCAGGCATGCCGCTGCAGGTGGACATTCACGAGACTGGCAAGACCTATCAGGCCCATATCACGGTCATCAACTCGCGGGTCGACGCCGTGGCGCAGACGGTTGAGCTGGAAGCCCGCCTGGACGATAAATACCCGGACTTGATCGCCGGCATGAGCGGCACAGCGAAGTTCGCCCATGACAATGAATGAGCCGTTGCCGCACCCTCACCTGCTGCTGGAACTGGATGCTCTGCGTGACAAGGCGATGGCCGCCGATTCGCTGAATGCCCTGGCGTTCAGCATGGCCAACGATCTGTATCCGCTGCTGGGGTTTCATCAGGCGCTGGTGTTCGCTCAACGCGAGCATTCCCTTGAATTGCTCAGCGTCTCCGGGCTGGCAAGACCCAGCGAGGATTCGCCGTATCTGGTCTGGTTGCGCCGCGCCAGTCGCTGGCTCGCCAGCCAGGTCCCGGATGACAACCCGGTGTGGTTGACACAGGAAGCGGCCTCACCCCCGCAAGACATCGCCGAAGGCTGGAACGAATGGTGGCCGGCAGGCGTGTGGTGCATCCCTTTGCATGATCGTGAGCAAGAGCGACTGGGGCTGCTGGTGATGTTGCTGGAACAGGAGCCGCCCGCCGTCTTCCGAGACAACCTCAAGGGGCTGAGCCAAACCTGGTGTTATTGCTGGGCCGCCCTGAGCCGGCGTAAAGGGTTTCGCCGCTGGCGGCCAAAACGCCTGCAGATGCTGCTGGTGCTGGCGATTCTGGCGGCGCTGCTGCTGGTGCCCGTGCGGCAAACCGCGTTGGCGCCGACCGAGATCGTCTCGCGCGAGGCGCAGATCATCAGTTCGCCGATCGATGGCGTGATCGCCAGGATTCTGGTTCGTCCCAATCAGACAGTCGAGGCGGGTACACCGCTGTTCGCCCTCGATGAAACCACCTTGCGCAGCCGCGCCGATGTGTTGAGCAAGGAAGTGGCCGTGGCCGATGCCGAGTTGCTGGCGGCCAGTCAGCGGGCGTTCGACAACCCCCAGAGCAAGGGCGAGCTGACCCTGCTGGGGGGCAAATCACAACAACGCCGGGCCGAACTGGCGGCGGTTCAGGCGCAACTCAAACGAACTCAGGTGCTCTCGCCCCGCAGCGGCGTGGCGGTGTTCAGCGACCCCAACGACTGGCTCGGCAAACCGGTGGTGACCGGTGAGCGCATCATGCGGGTGGCCGATCCCGCGCAACCGGCGATGCTGATCCAGCTGGCGGTGGCCGACGCCATTGCCCTGGAACCGGGCGCCGACGTCACGCTGTTTCTCACCGCATACCCGCTGACCCCGCTCAAAGGCCAGATCATCGAAACCAGCTACCAGGCACGCCCGAGCGACGAAGGCGTGGTCGCCTACCGCCTGCTGGCAAGCATTGAAGGCGCCCCGGAACACGCTCGTCTGGGTTTGCACGGCACCGCCAAGCTCTACGGCGGCCGCGTGCTGCTCGGCTATTACTTGCTGCGTCGGCCATTGGCGACGCTGCGGGCATGGAGCGGCTGGTGATGCTCGATCCTGCCGACCAACCCCTGCCGCCGTTGCGCGAGGACTTGCGCCTGAGCGAGGCGGCCCCTGGCGCCAGCGGCGAACCGGCATGGGTGATTCAAGACACCGTGGTCAACCGGTTTTACCGCATCGGCTGGCTGGAGTTCGAATGCCTGCTGCGTTGGGGGCAGCAGTCGGCGCGACAGATCAGCCAGCAGATCGCAGAACGCACCGCACTCAAGCCTGATGTCGAGCAAGTCCTCGACTTTCGGCAGTTTCTCGAACAGCACCAGTTGCTGCGCGCAGGCCCCGCCGCCCTCGCCCGGCTTCAGGCCAAGGGCGAGCAAGTCAGCTGGTTGAGCTGGAACTGGTGGCTGCATCACTATCTGTTTTTCCGCATTCCGCTGCTGCGCCCGCAACGGCCATTGCAGCACTTGGCCCATGCCCTGCGCTGGCTGTTTCATCCGTTTACCGGGATCCTGGTGTTTTGCCTGAGCCTGCTGGGTGTGGTGCTGGTCCTGCAGCAGTGGGACAGCTTCACCCATGCTGTGGTCGAGTCGTTTTCCACCGAAGGCCTGTTCAGTTTCGCCCTGGCGCTGATCGTCGCCAAGACACTGCACGAGTTGGGGCATGCCTTGGTGGCGACCCGGCTGGGATTGCGCGTCGGGCATATGGGCATCGCCTTCGTGGTGCTGTGGCCGATGCTCTACACCGATACTGGCGAGAGCTGGAAACTGCGCCGTTCACGGCAACGGCTAGCGATTGCCGCGGCCGGTATCGTCACCGAGTTGTCGCTTGCCGGGCTCTCGACCCTGGGTTGGGCCCTCTGCGACCCCGGCGCGCTGCGCAATGCGTTGTTGTATCTGGCGACCACCAGCTGGCTGCTGTCGCTGGCACTCAATGCCAGCCCGTTCATGCGTTTTGACGGTTACTTCATTCTTTCCGATCTGCTGGACTTTCCCAATCTGCACGAACGCGCGTCGGCACTGGCACGGGTCACCTTGCGACGCAATCTGCTGGGGCTGGACGAGGATTGGCCGGAAGCGTTCGCCACAGGCAAGCGGCGAATGCTGGTCACGTTCGCAATCGTCACCTGGTTGTACCGTCTGGTGCTGTTTCTCGGGATCGCGCTGGCGGTGTATCTGTTCTTCTTCAAGCTGCTGGGGATCTTTCTGTTCATGGTCGAACTGTCGTGGTTTATCGCCATGCCGGTGGTACGCGAGTTGCGCCACTGGTGGACCCATCGCGCGGCGGTCCCCGCGAGTCGCAAGATTGTGTTTTACGCGCTGGCAGCGCTGGTCCTGGTGGGCCTGGCGATGCCCTGGCGGACTCAGATCGACGCGGTTGGTGTGGCTCGCGCCGAGCATCAGCTGCGGGTGTTCGCGCCCTACCCGGCCCGCCTGCAATCGATTCACGACGCGGGCCAGGTCACCACCGGCGAGGTGCTGGTGACCCTCGACGAGCCGGACATTGCCTTGCGCGTTTCGAGCAGCGAAGCCAACGCCCGAAGCTACGAAGCGCGGTTGTCCGGCTTGCTGGCCGATCCCGGCGGGCTGGCCGAAGACGCCGTGACCCGGCAACGGCTCAACGTGCAGTTCGAGGAAGCCCGCGCCGCTCGCTCGGAAATTGCCCGGTTGAACCTGCAGACGTCCTTTGCCGGACTGTGGCTGGACGTCAACCCGGACCTGAAAACCGGCCAATGGGTCGGTCGCGATGAGTCGCTGGGGGTGCTGATCGACCCGCGCAGCTGGCAGATAGACGCTTACGTGGCACAGGATCAGGTGCACCGCATGACCGTCGGCGATCACGTGCGCTTCTATCCCGACGGCCAGACCACGCCGCTCAGTGGTGTGGTACGGGTCATCGGCAGCACCCGCGCCAGTCAGTTGTCGCACAAGATGTTGTCTTCACGGTACGGCGGCCCTGTACCGGCCACCGCCGAGGAGCACTCCGTGGTGCCCAGCGCCGCGCTGTTTCAGGTACTGGTTCAGCTGGATACGCCACCGGCGAGCCTTCGGGAAACCCGTGGCCACCTGAAAATCGACGGTGAACGGCGCAGCCTGTTGGGGGATGGCGCGACGCAATTGCTGGCGGTGCTGATGCGAGAAAGCGGCTTCTGACTCCGAAGATCGTGCATTCTCCCTTATGATGTGCGCCGATTGCCGTGTGCGCGGCGTACTTCTTTTCACCCCAAGCAAGAGATTTACATGTCCAGCCAAGACCTCAGCTTCCTCCCCGACCCTGATGCCGACTCCATCTCCTCCGACGTCGCGACCTTCAACGGCATCATGGTTTCAACCCAGGTCCCGACCCGCGCCGACGGCAGCCTGGAGCTGGGCGACATCACCCTGCAAAGCGAATGCACCCTGCAGGCATTGAAGGTCGCCCTGGAACGTGCAGGCAGTTCCATGGATCGGGTCATGCACCTGACCATCTACCTCACCGACATGGCCGACCGTGCGGCATTCAACGAAGTCTACAAGCGCTTCTTCGCCAAGCCATGGCCGGTGCGTGCGGCCATCGGCGTCGCAGCGCTGGCCGTCGAGGGCATGCGTGTGGAAGTGACCGCGATGGCGGCCAAGGCCTGAGCGATAACCCGACAGCACCGCGTTCTCTTGTAACAGCACGGCTTGCCGGCGGTGGCTTCTTTGAGATCGCCACCGCCTGGGCCTGTTTCCCGCCACCGGGCAGTCCATGGATGCCGGTCGGGCGTTTCGCCGCTACAATGCGCGACTTGACCGTGACGATCCGACTAAAAAAACATGTCCCTACCCAAGCATCATCTCGAATTGCTCAGCCCTGCGCGCGACGTAGCCATCGCTCGCGAGGCCATTCTGCACGGCGCTGACGCCATCTACATCGGCGGCCCCAGCTTCGGCGCCCGCCATAACGCCAGCAACGACGTCAGCGATATCGCTGAACTGGTGGAGTTCGCCCATCGCTACCACGCGCGGGTGTTCACCACGATCAACACCATCCTGCACGACAACGAACTGGAGCCGGCGCGCAAGCTCATCCACGAACTGTACGATGCCGGCGTCGATGCGCTGATCGTTCAGGATCTGGGCGTCATGGAACTGGACATCCCGCCGATCGAGCTGCATGCCAGCACGCAAACCGACATCCGCACCCTGGAACGCGCCAAGTTCCTCGATCAGGCCGGTTTCTCGCAACTGGTACTGGCCCGCGAGCTGAACCTGCAAGAGATCCGCGCCATTGCCGGTGAAACCGATGCCGCCATCGAGTTTTTCATCCACGGCGCGCTGTGCGTGGCCTTTTCCGGCCAGTGCAATATCTCCCACGCCCATACCGGTCGCAGCGCCAACCGCGGCGACTGCTCCCAGGCCTGCCGCCTGCCCTACACGTTGAAAGACGATCAGGGCCGTGTGGTTGCCTTCGAAAAACACCTGCTGTCGATGAAGGACAACAACCAGAGCGCCAACATCCGCGCCCTGGTGGAAGCCGGCGTTCGCTCGTTCAAGATCGAGGGTCGTTACAAGGACATGGGCTACGTGAAGAACATCACGGCTTACTACCGTCAGCGTCTGGACGACGTGCTCGAAGACCGCCCGGACCTGGCCCGCGCTTCCAGCGGCCGTACCGCGCACTTCTTCCTGCCGGACCCGGAAAAGACCTTCCACCGCGGCAGCACCGACTACTTCGTCAGCGACCGCAAGATCGACATCGGCGCGTTCGACACCCCGACCTTCACCGGCCTGCCGGTGGGCATCGTGGAAAAGGTCGGCAAGCGCGACCTGCAAGTGGTCACTCATGAGCCGCTGTCCAACGGCGACGGCCTCAATGTGCAGATCAAGCGTGAAGTCGTGGGTTTCCGCGCCAATATCGCCGAGCCCAAGGGCGAATTCGAAGAGGACGGCGAAAAGCGCTATCGTTACCGCGTCGAGCCCAACGAGATGCCAGCCGACCTGTACAAGGCGCGTCCCAACCATCCGCTGAACCGCAACCTGGACCACAACTGGCAGCAGGCCTTGCAGAAGACCTCCGCCGAACGTCGAATCGGTGTGTCGTGGCAAGCGTCGCTGCGCGAAGAGCGTCTTGAACTCACCGTTACCAGCGAAGAAGGCATCAGTGCCAGCGTTGTTCTCGACGGCCCGTTCGGCGCTGCCAACAAGCCGGAACAGGCACTGGATCAGCTGCGCGACCTGCTGGGGCAACTGGGCACCACCCAATACCACGCGACCGACGTCAGACTCGATGCGCCGCAGGCATTCTTCATCCCCAACTCTCAGCTCAAGGCCCTGCGTCGCGAGGTCATCGAAGCGTTGACCGCTGCACGCGTCGCCGCTCATCCACGGGGCGGTCGCAAGGCCGAAACCAGCCCGCCGCCGGTGTACCCGGATTCGCACCTGTCGTTCCTGGCCAACGTCTACAACCAGAAAGCCCGCGACTTCTACCATCGGCATGGTGTGAAACTGATCGATGCCGCCTACGAGGCTCACGAAGAGACGGGTGAAGTGCCGGTGATGATCACCAAGCACTGCCTGCGTTTCTCCTTCAACCTGTGCCCGAAACAGGCCAAAGGCGTGACCGGCGTGCGTACCAAGGTCGAGCCGATGCAACTCATCCACGGCGATGAGGTGCTGACCTTGAAGTTCGACTGCAAACCCTGCGAGATGCACATCATCGGCAAGATGAAAGGCCACATCCTCAACCTGCCACAACCGGGCAGCACGCCGGTGGTGGGTCACATCAGCCCGGCTGACCTGCTCAAGACCATTCCTCGCGGGACGCATTGAGGTAACAGCTACCGAACCGGCGAATACCATCGCCGGTTCGGTCTGGCCTATCCATTACCTGATGCCCGAGCACAAAACCTGGGCGACTTGTCCTCCGGTCAGAGACTGCTGCGCAGTATCAGGGCGTCGCTGTCGCTCCACTCTGCAAACACCTTCTGCCCACCGACCAGCCCCAGACGGTTGTAGTCGGCGTAGCTCTTCTGTACCTGCACTTCCAGACCCTCACTCCCTTCAAGGTAAAGGTTGACCATCGAACCGATGAACTCCTCACCCACCACGCTGCACGCCAGATGGTTACGCTTCGAGGGTTGCAGCGTCAGATCGATGTGTTCGGCACTGATGCACACCGCCACCTGTTCGCCAACCTCTGCCTGCTTGTCACCCGGCGGCCGGGCCAGCAAACCACCGTGCTTTGATTCGAGCTGCACCAGACCGTTAGGGTCGAGCCCGACGACCGTCGCGCCGAGGATGTTCTTGCCACCAATGAACTCAGCGACAAAGCGATTGTGCGGCTCAAGGAAAATCTCCTTCGGCGTGCCAATCTGCTCCACCCTGCCCTTGCTCATGATCACTACGCGATCCGCCATGGCGAAGGCTTCGGACTGGCTGTGGGTGACATAAACGAAAGTGATGCCCAAGTCTTTCTGCAAACCGGTCAGGACACCCTGCATGCGCACGGAAAGGTGGGTGTCGAGGGCACTGAGCGGTTCATCCAGTAATAGCATCGGCGGTTCGGTGACCAGCGAACGGGCCAATGCAACGCGCTGCCGCTGGCCTCCGGACAGCATGCTGATATCCCGTGAGGCAAACTCCTGCAACCCCAGACGTTCCAGCCATTCCAGGGCTTTGGTGCGCCGCGCGGCCTTGGCCATGCCGCGCATACGCAGGCCGAACTCGACGTTTTCCAGCACGTTCAAGAACGGAAACAGCGCCAGGTTCTGCCACACCAGCGGCGTTTCCCGTTGCCACGAGTACAGGTCGTTGATGCGCTCACCGTTAAGGCGAATTTCGCCTTCGCTCGGCTTGTCCAGCCCGGCGAGCATGCGCAGGGTCGTGGTCTTGCCGCAGCCGCTGGAACCCATGATGGCGACGAACTCGCCCTTGTGAATCTCCAGGTTCAAGCGTTCCACCGCGACGTAGCTGCCGAAATGCTTGACCACGTTATCGAATACCACCAGCGGCTGGTTCATGGTTGAATCCTGCAAGTCGTGAGATGGGGAATGGGCTCAGGCATTGGCAGGCTTCTTCTGCCGGCGCATGAGCAACAGTTGCGCGAGGATCACCAGGGTCATGGTGGTGATGAAGACGATCGTGCCGATGGCGTTGATCGTCGGGCTGACTTGGCCTTGCAGGGTATTGAGAATGCGCACCGGCACCGTTTCGTTGAGCCCGGAAACAAACCAGGCCACTGCGAATTCGTCAAAAGACACCGCCATGGTCACGAACAGCGCGGCAAAGATGCTCGGTGCGGTAAACGGCAGGATCACGAAACGCATAGCCTTCCATTGGTTCGCCCCCAGATTCCAGGCGGCGGCCTCAATGTTCGGGTCCATCTGCGCCAGACGCATGCGGATCACGGCCATGGCGAACGGTGCGCACATTACGATATGGCTGATCATCACTGCGTAGATCTCGCCGGACAGCCCGATGCGCGAGAGGAACGACAACATCGCCAGGCCCATGATCACCACCGGAATGGTCGGCGGCAGCAACGCCAGCGCCATGTACACCGACTTGCCGAAGAACAGATAGCGAAAGTCGGTATACGCGGCCGTGAACCCCAGCAATGTGGACACCAGCGCCACCACCAGTGCTACCAACAAGCTGTTGCCAAACGCCCGCCAGATTGCAGGGTCCGCTGCGACGGTTTCGTACCAGTGCAGACTGAACCCGCCCAGCGGCAGGGACGGAAAGCGGTCGATGTTGAACGAAAACACGAAGCTGCCGACGATGGGCGTGAAGATGAATACGAACACCAGAACGACGAAGCCGCGCAATGTGAGGTTGATCAACCGATGCTCGTTCATGCGCGCCTCCGATAGGCAAACTTCACCGAAACGAAAGCGACGATCAACAGCGTGACGATCATCATCGTGGCGATCACCGCTGCCCTCGGCCATTGCTGCCCGGATTTGGTGGTGTCGGTAATCAGGGTGCTTAAAGTCGGCGGCTGCCCTCCGCCCAGGTACAGCGGGCTGACGAAGTCGCCGAAGGTCAGGATGAAGCAGAACAACGCCGCCACCACGATGCCGATCCGTGCCGCCGGGATCACTACCAGAAACACCGTACGCACGCGCCCGGCGCCAAGGTTGTGGGCGGCTTCGATCATTGATCGGTCCAGGTACATCAGGCTGAACAGTTGCAGCAGCACCACCAACGGCAGGCACAAGGTGAAATACCCTACGTAGCTGCCGAATGTGGTGTTGAGCATCGGCAGCGGCCCAAACCCGAGATACCCGAAGGCCGCGTTCAAAATGCCGTTATCGCTGAGAAACACCTGCCACGAATACGTGCGCACCAGATAGCTGGTGAAGAACGGAGTCACCAGCAGCAGGATCAGCAACTGTCTGGCCGAATCGCGAAACTTGAACGCGATCGTGTAAGCGCACGGAAACGCCACCGCGCTGACCAGAACCGTGGCCCCTGCGGCCATGGCGAAGGTATGCGCGTAGGCATCCCAGAAGAACTCCCGACCCAGCATGTAGCGCCAGTTCGTCCACTCGAACGCCGGGACCATGCGGAAGTTGCGCACCTGCCAAAAGCTGATGGTCAGCAGAAACAGCAGCGGAAATACAAAGAAGATCATTTGCCAGATCAGGATCGGCAGCGAAAACCCGACGCGGTACCACGGCAGTCGCAGCGTTCGCCTTCGACCGGGTACACAAGCATCAGCCTGCAGAGTGACCCTCTCTGCGCTGCTCGGATCGGCTTGTTTCAGTTTGTCCGACATCATCGCAGTCCCCTCCCCACGCCGGCTCACGCGCCCTTGTACTGCGACCAGAAGTCGTTCCAGTCCTCCAGGTTTTGCTGGATCGGTAACTCGCGGTACTTGATGCGCCCGTCGCGGATGTCATCCATGACATTGCGTTGAGCTATGACCATGCCCTGGCGCCTGGCCTCCGCAGGATCGTTCTTGTTCAGCAGGTCCCAGCCGCGCTTGTTGGGGATCAGCGCCGGATACGCGGCCATTTTTGCCGACTTCACCTGGCCTTCCGGTGAAGTGATGTACTGAATGAATTTCTTTGCCAGGTCCGGGCTGTGGGCCTTTTTCGCAATGCAGTAGGATTCGGTCCATTGCAGCCCGCCCTCCTCCGGAATCACGGTTTTGACTGGCGCCCCTGCCCGCTGCAGAACCCCGGTGATCCAGTCGCCGATGCCGCACATGGTGTGGATCTGGCCATTTTTCAACGATGAGAACGTGCCGCCATAATCGAAGAAACCGCCGATCTGCCCGCGCAGGCTCATGGTCTTGTCCTGCAGCGTCTGCCACTGGGCGGCGTTGATGTCGTAGGGACGGGAATTGCCATTGAGCAAGCTCAACTGCCCCAAGTTTGGCAGGTGCCAGTCGAAGTGCCCGACCTTGCCCTTGAGGCTTTCATCCCAGAACAGGTTGTAACTGCGCACTCTGGACTCAGGAATCAGCTGGGTGTTGAAGGCGATGCCCAGGAAGCCGAACCGGATCAGCACCGAGTACAGCTTGTCGCCCTGCCAGTGGCCGGGAAAATGCTGGAATTCGGGGTAGAAGTCGTCGAAGGGATAATCGGCGGGGTCCAGTTGTTCGATGTATTCGGCGGCATTGAGCTGCTGTACGTATTCGGCGTCGGAGAGGATCAGGTCGAAGGTGCCGGGCGGTGACTGGGATATCAGCCCCAGCATGTTGTCGCCACCGGTGTAGTACTTGGCGCGGACCTTGACCGCGTACTGGCGCTCGAAATCGGCGACGATGTCAGGCTCGGCGTGACCAGCCCAGGCCAGGATCACCAACTCCTTTTCCGCTGCGGCAAAGCTGCGCAGCGGCAGCAGCCCCGACAAGGCAGCTGTGCCCGCCAGTACGCCGCTGCCCTTGAGAAATGTGCGGCGTGAAAGCTCGATGCGCTTGCTCATTGATGTGTCCCCGACTGATCGAAAGATGCCTGTGCCCGTCATTCCTTGCAGCGCTGAATGTGTTCCTCCTTTGTCGACGGGAATTGCAGCAGATCGCTATCAGGTTTTTTTGTGCAAATCCGACCTGTAATTGGCCGGAACCGCCCTGTGGATCCCATCTGACACGCGCGAATTAGAGCGGCCGCAGGCAAAGGGTGATTTTGTCAATTACAGGTCGGAAACAGACAACTGGGCGTCGGTTGGATCTGATCGAATCACTGCATTCGGTTCAGGGATTTCGCCAGGCGGGCAATCCTGAGACAGCCAGCAAAAACGGAGGATGCACCCGTGAACGACAGCGTCGTGATTGGAGAACTTACCTGGCCTGACTATGCGCGCAGGGTCATGACCGGTTGCCCGATATTCCTGCCCGTCGGAGCACTGGAACAGCACGGCCATCACATGTGCATGGAGGTCGATGTACTGCTGCCGAGCGCCATCTGCAAGGCGGTGGCACAGAACGTCGATGGGCTGGTGCTGCCTGCCTTGGCCTACGGCTACAAGTCGCAGCAGAAATCCGGTGGCGGCAACCACTTCCCCGGCACCACCAGCCTGGACGGCGCAACGCTGACTCACACCGTGCAGGACATCATTCGTGAACTGGCCCGCCATGGCGCGCGCAGGCTGGTGATGATGAACGGACATTACGAGAACTCGATGTTCATCGTCGAGGGCATCGATCTGGCGCTGCGCGAACTGCGATATGGCGGCGTTAACGATTTCAAAGTGGTGGTGCTTTCTTACTGGGACTTCGTCAATGACCCGGCGGTCATCGAAAAGCTCTACCCGGATGGATTTCTCGGTTGGGACATCGAACATGGCGGCGTCTTCGAGACATCCCTGATGCTCGCCCTGCACCCCGACAAAGTCGATCTGAGCCGTGCAGTGGACCATCCCCCCGCTACTTTCCCGCCTTACGACGTGTTCCCGATCATCCCCGAATGTACACCCGCCTGCGGAACACTGTCCTCGCCCAAAGGCTCCAGCCGCGAAAAAGGCCAACTCATTCTGGACGTGTGCGTTGCCGGGATCAGCGCCGCCGTGCGGGAAGCCTTCGAACTCAAGCAGTAACCAGCGCCAAGACACCGATCTCCGCTAGCCCTATAACGCGGTCCCAAGAATAAAAAGGGTACACATCATGTCCAGCAGCAGTCTTTCCCCAGGTCTCAAACAGCGCCACGTCACCATGCTGTCGATTGCCGGCGCCATCGGCGCCGGTCTGTTCATCGGCTCCGGCCACGCCATCGCCTCCGCAGGCCCTGCCGCGATTCTGGCTTACATCCTCTCCGGCACGCTGGTGGTGCTGGTCATGCGCATGCTCGGCGAAATGGCGGTTGCCGCCCCCGACACCGGCTCGTTCTCCACTTACGCCGAGCGGGCCATGGGCCGCACAGCCGGCTTCACCATCGGCTGGTTGTACTGGTGGTTCTGGGTGCTGGTCATACCGATCGAGGCGATTGCCGCCGCAGCGATTCTTCATGCCTGGTTCCCCGCCATTGAAACCTGGCAGTTCGCCCTGGCAGTGACCGGGCTGCTGACCTTGACCAACCTGTTCAGCGTCGCCCGGTATGGTGAGTTCGAATTCTGGTTCGCCATGCTCAAGGTCATCGCAGTATTGGGCTTCATTGCGCTGGGCGCACTGGCACTGGTAGGCATGTTGCCGCACACCAACGTCAGCGGCGTGATGCAGTTGAGTCAGCAGTTTGGCGGGTTCATGCCCAACGGCATGACGGCGGTGATTGGCGCAATGTTGACCACGGTGTTCAGCTTCATGGGCACCGAAATCGTCACCATCGCCGCCGCTGAATCGAAAAACCCTTCGAAGCAGATCACCCGCGCCACCAACTCGGTGGTCTGGCGCATGGGGATTTTCTACATCGTTTCGGTGTTCCTGATCATCTCCATCGTGCCGTGGAACGACCCGATGCTGATGCAGGTAGGCTCCTATCAACGGGCCCTGGAAATGATGAACATCCCCCACGCCAAAATGATTGTCGACATCGTGGTGTTGATCGCTGTCGCCAGTTGCCTGAATTCGGCCATCTACACCGCTTCGCGGATGGTCTACTCGCTGAGCCGCCGCGGCGACGGCCCACGCCTGTTGCAGCACACCTCTTCGGCGGGCGTGCCATGGGTCGCAGTTCTGGCCAGCACCGCGGTGGGATTTCTGACCACGGCGCTGAACTACTTCGCCCCGGAACAGGTGTTCTCCTTCCTGCTGGTCAGCTCCGGCGCTGTGGCGTTACTGGTGTATCTGGTCATTGCGGTGTCGCAGGTGATTCTGCGCAAGAAAATGGACGCCAGTGGCGAACCCATCGAATTCCGCATGTGGCTGTTTCCCGGCCTGAGTTATCTGGTGATCCTGTCGATCCTGAGCATTTTGGCGGTGATGCTGATCCTGCCGGAGCACCGCATGGAAGTAATCGCGACCGGCGCGCTGGCGGTGTCCATCGTCTGTATGAGCGCGATCTTCTCCGGCAGAAAGCACGCCGTAACCAGAACCGAAACCGCCTAGACCCGGGTTAATCGATCAGAACAATGCAAGGCAGCATCCGCACTGCAACCGTTTCACCTCTTTCCGGCCGCTTCTCACCACGGAGCAGGCCGGCTTTTTCATGCCCGAAGGCGAAACCTGTCACCCCAGCTGCGGGTGTAAGATCAAGCCTGGTACCCCTAAACCACTTGATGTTGCCGATGTCGGCAAATGGCGCTGCATGCGCCTCTTTTGCAGTTGAGGAGCGGTATTGATGGCGAAACTGAGTGCGCCGACCCCCACTGCGGGTATCTCGGTCAAAGAACAACAGCCAGCGAAGACCATCGGCTTTCTGGTCATCCCCAACTTCACCACCATTGGTTTCGCCTCTGCGGTAGAAACCTTGCGCATGGCCAATCTGGCAGCCCGCCGAACCCTGTTCCGAACGCTGATCATCGCAGCCGACATGGAACCGGTGACCGCCAGCAACGGCATGCGCGTGCTGCCGGATCATTCCATTGCGGATGCCCCGAAGCTGGACATGCTGTTCGTGGTCGGGTCCAACCCGATCGTGTCCAATCACAGCACCCGCCCCTTGCTCAACTGGCTGCGCAAACTGGCCCACGATCAGGTGCCGCTGGGCGGTATTTGCACCGGCAGCCACCTGCTGGCCCGCGCCGATCTGCTCAAGGGCTATCGCTGCACCATTCACTGGGAAGACATCGAAGCTTTGAAGGAGCGGTTTCCGGGGATCATCATTTCCAATCAGTTGTTCGAACTGGACCGTGACCGCTACACCTGCTCGGGCGGCGTGGCATCGATGGACATGACGTTGCAGTTGATCGCCCGTGAACCGGGAGGTCGCGATATTGCCGCTCACGCGGCGGAGTTGTTGCTGTGTGATCGGGTGCGAGGGGCTCAGGAGCGGCAGCGGGTGCCGTTGCGCCAGAAGCTGGGGACTTCTCAGCCCAAACTCAGCCAGATCGTTTCGATCATGGAAGCCAACCTCGAAGAACCGGTGACGCTGGAGGAGCTGGCCAGCCTGAACGAGGTGTCGGTACGGCAGCTGGAGCGGCTGTTTCACAAGCATTTGCAGCGCACACCGAGCCAGTACTATCTGGAACTGCGTCTGGCACGGGCGCGACAATTGCTATTGCGCAGTGAGTCTCAGGTGCGGGATATCGCGCTGGCGTGCGGGTTTGTTTCACCGGCGCATTTCTCCAAGTGCTACAGCCGCTTTTTCGGGCTTTCGCCGATGGGAGAACGTAAGCAGGTGGCATCGTTACATTGATTTTTTTTGTTTCAAAACGGGTTGTCTGCTGGTAATAGCGGCGCGGCTGGAAGGGCTCTGGCTAACGCCATACCTGTTCCGCCTTCGGCGGGTTACTTGATAACCCCCGGTCTTGCGCGATTCCTGTGGGAGACGCCGGAGGTCACAACGGCAGCGAAGCAGTGGGTCAGTTGAAGATGAGCCGTCTGACCCAACGCCTCGTCCGACCGCAGCCAGGCCCGTGATGATCGTCCCCACGCTCTGCGTGGGAACGATCTGAGCACTAATGATCCGGAGCGTGGGGACGATCAAGATCAAGCCCTTTCAGTCTTGCAGTGCCTTATGCGCCGTCTCCCGGCTCATCAGCATTGCGATCAGTGCCACGGCGGCTGCGGCCAGCAGGTACCAGGCCGGCGCCATCTTGTTGCCCGTGAGCTGAATCAACCAGGTCGCGATGAAGGGCGCGGTGCCGCCGAACAGGGCATTGGCCAGGTTGAAGCTGAAGGCGAAGCCGCTGAAGCGTACGCGGGTGGGAAAGATCTCGGCCAGGAAGCACGGCAATGTTCCGTCGTTCATTGCCAGCATTGCGCCAAACAGGATCTGGATGACCAGAATCATCAGCAGCGGCTGGTGATCAAGCATGCCGAACAGCGGAAATGTCAGCAGCAGAAACAGCACGGACGCAGTCAACAACATGGTCTTGCGCCCGAAACGGTCCGACAGCGTGCCCATCAGGAAAATCAGTCCGATGTATGTTGCCAGCGACACAGTCGATGCCAGAAACGAATCGCTCTCGCTCATGCCCATTTCGCTGGAAAGGTAAGTCGGCATGTAGCTGAGCAGCAGATAGAAGGCCACGGCATTCAGGCACGTAACGCCAACGCCAATCAGCACGCTGCGGCGGTGCACGGTCAACAGTTCACGGACGGGCGCCTGGTTGCCACCCTCCTTTTCCTCCAGACGCTTTTCCATTTCCAGAAACTTGGGCGTGTCCTGAAGGCTCATGCGGATATAACGACCGACCAGTCCAAAAGGCGCTGCCAGCAGAAACGGCAGACGCCAGCCCCAACTGTGCAGATCCTCGACGCTGAGCCAGGCGTGCAGCCCGGCGACAAACAATGCGCCGAACAGCAAACCAGCGGCGGTACTCGCGGGCACGATACTGGTATAGAGCCCTCGTTTGCCCGACGGCGCGTATTCGGCGAGAAAAGCGGCTGCGCCGGCATATTCCCCTGAAGCCGAGAACCCCTGAAACAGCCGGATCAACAACAGCAATGCCGGGGCCCAGAGACCGATGTGGTTGTAGGTTGGCAGCATGCCGATGCAGAAGGTCGATACCGTCATAATCAGGATCGACCAGGACAAGGCGCTGCGCCGTCCGTACTTGTCGCCGAAATGCCCCCACACCAGCCCTCCCAGCGGGCGAACGATGAACGACAGGGCGAACACGGCGAACGTCGCCAGCAACCCCGTGGCCTTGTCGGTCTGGGGGAAGAATGTCAGGGCGATGATGGTCGCCAGATAGCCGTAGGCGGCGTAGTCGAACCACTCGACGAAGTTGCCCATGAAGCTGGCGCTGGCCGCGCGGCGCAAGGCCTTGCGTTCGGCACCCTGCTCGCCCTGCACGTCCGTGGACGCTTGCAGACTTGCACTTTGAAGACTCATGACGGATACCCTCTATTGTTGTACTTGGCAGGGTGAAAAGTCAGGAAATGCTGCGTGTCTGAGCACGCATGCAGTGGAATTTGGAACGAACAAAAACGCCGCACGGGGTACGTGCGGCGTGGCAAATCACTTCTTGATGATGTTGTGTTCAGGGCCGTAAGGAAATTTGGTGATGTTCTCCCCGCCCTGCTCGTTGACGATCAGGATGTCGTGCTCACGGTACCCGCCGGCACCCGGCAAACCTTCCGGCAGCATGATCATCGGCTCGATGGACACCACCATGCCTGGCTCCAGTACGGTATCGATGTCTTCGCGCAGTTCGAGCCCGGCTTCGCGGCCGTAGTAGTGGCTCAGGGTGCCGAACGAATGGCCGTAGCCGAAGGTGCGGTACTGCAGCAGGTCGTGCTCGAGGAAAACCTCGTTGAGCTGCTGAGCGATATCGCAGCAGCGCATGCCCGGCTTGATCAGCTTCAGCCCTGCCTCGTGAACCTTGACGTTGACCTCCCACAAACGCAGATGCTCATCGGAGCAATGGTCGAGGAACAGCGTGCGTTCAAGTGCCGTGTAGTAACCGGCAATCATCGGGAAGCAGTTGAGGCTGAGGATGTCGCCCTTGTTGACCTTGCGCGACGTCACCGGGTTGTGTGCGCCATCGGTGTTGATCCCGGACTGGAACCAGGTCCAGGTGTCCATCAGCTCCGAATCCGGGAAGGTGCGAGCAATTTCGCGGATCATCGCCTGGGTAGCATGCAGCGCCACTTCGTATTCCGGAACCTGATCACGCAGCGCCTCGACGATGGCTGCACCACCGACATCGGCAATGCGGGCCCCCTGACGGATCACCGCATGTTCCTCGGCTGACTTGATCATGCGCATGCGCATGCAGGCAGCACCGATGTCCACCAGTTCGGCTTGTGGGTAGCGAGACGAAAGTTTGTCGCGATTGAGCAGATTCAGATGATCGAATTCAACGCCGATGCGGCCTGCCTTGGGTAACGCCTGCTGTATCGCAACAAAGTAGTTGTCGCGCTGCCAGTCGGTGTAGACGATGTTTTCCGTACCGACCGTACGCCTCCATGGCTGGCCACCGTCGATATTGGCGCTGATCGAGACCACGCTGTCCTGAGTCACCACCAGCGCGTAGGGGCGACCGAACGAGCAATAGAGGAAGTCGCTGTAATAGTTGATGTTGTGATAGGAGGTGAAGACGGCGGCATCGATGTTGTTCTGCGCCAGATAGCTGCGCAGCGTGGTCTGGCGGCGGGTATATTCCTGTACCGAGAACGTCGGCTTCACTTTTTCGCCGTTCTTGATCTGGATGGTTTTCGGCATTTGCATGTCTTCTATCCTTCAGTGATTGAGCAACAGAGGGCACCAGTTGTTCGGGCCGCTGGAGATCATTCGAACAGAAGCTTCTCGCGGTTTTTTGTGTGAATCCGACCTGTAATTGGCCAGACCCGCTGCGCTGAAAACCGGGTGCTGCGCAACGCAAAATGCCCCTGGCAAGCGCTGTATCAGCCGCTTGGCAGGAGCATCGAGAAAAAACCTGTGGGAAGTCAGTGAATGTGCGGTGAGCAAACCTGTCGTTCAGACACGACACCCTGTTTGCGACTGCGCGCCAGCAGTTCACGAATCAGCCCGCGCATGCCCTGTGGACTCGCGCAACTGAGCAGCAGCAGCACATCGAACGGTTGCGCCTGGGCCATCGCCAGGCTCGCCATGGTGATCCCGTTACTGGCGCGCAACGGCCGCCCTTCAGCGCTGAGAATCTGCCACTCACACACCGTGCGCCCGGCACTTTCATTGGCAAGGCGCAGTGGCTCCAGGGCGCTGGCCAGGGCATAGAAATCGAACGCCTCGGTCAACCAGAAGCCGATTCGCAATACCTCGGACGGTGGTCGGGCGTTGGTCCCGGAGGGTGATTGCGTCGATTGCGGCATGTGCTCTCTCCTTGGGGCGCCGGCAGATGAAGACCGATTGTTGCCCGGGCGAGGCATGGGGATGTGTCTGAAGTCGACCTGTGATTGTCCGTCAGTACCCGGCGCAAGGTGGCTCTGGCCAATAGCGACGGCGGCTGGCCGGATTGCGACGCGGGCATCCGCTGCGCTGCCAGGCCATTGGAATCCACGTTATAAAGGCGCCCAATGCCTTGTGGAGCCTTGTAATGACCGTTGAGTTTCGCCCAGCGCAGCGTTCGGATGCCCGTGACATCGCGCGGCTGTTTCAGATCACTTCAGAAGGTGCATCGGATTACATCTGGAGCCAGATTGCAGCGCCAGGTCAGGATTTGCTGGACGTCGGTGCGGTTCGCTATGCCCGCGAGGGTGTGGATTTTTCCTACCAGAATTGCCTGATCGCCGAAGCCCTGGGCGAAGTCATCGGCATGCTGCACAGCTACGTCATGCCCGAAGATCCGAATCCCGAGCCGCCGACCGACCCGGTGCTGGCGCCCTACGCTGACATGGAAGTCCCGGACACGCTGTATATCTCCAGCCTGGCGCTGCACGAAGGCTGGAGAAACAAGGGCTTGGGAGTGAAATTTCTTGAACAGGCTCAAGTCAGGGCCAACGACCTCGAACTCAAGGGCCTGAGCCTGATCGATTACGCCGCCAACACCGGCGCCCGGCGTTTCTACGAGCGCCACGGTTTCAGCGTGGTGAAAACCTGCCAGATCACCCCGCACCCGCTGATTCGAGTCACTGGCGAGGCCTATCTGATGCAGCGGCTTTCCTGAGCGCTGATTTCCCGAGGTTCAGCCCGGCGGGCTTCAGCGGCGCGCCAGCTCGTGGCGGGTGCATCCTTCGTAATAGACCTGTTTGACGCCCTCGGGGCGCAATCGCGACGGGCTGTCGTAAGTCTGTTCGGTAATCCCCAGGGCGCTCATGCGCATCCACTGCTGGGGGAAGTGCCGCGCCTGCATCTTGTTGCGCGCGCCGTAAAGTGTCAGCCCCGAGAGTTTGTACTGTTGCGCCGTGGCCGCAACCCCGGCGCCCCAGGTGCATATGTCCCGTTCATTTTTGTTCAGATCCCGCGCAAACGTGCCGGATGAAGCGCCTGCCAAGGCACAGAACACCATAACAATCCTGATAGTTTGCATGCAGATCCTTGCCTAACCGATTGATAGAGCGACGATTCTGCCGATCAATAATGAGGATAGGGGCCAGCAAAATGCCTCTTTTGCGCCGCAGCCGACCAATGACATGTGCCAAGCATGAAAACGTGGCGGGCGAAGTGACAATTGAGTAACGAAAGGCCGCGCCGGCTGCTACCGTGTAGGAGTTGCTGGTGAACCTTATTGGCCGATAACCGGTCGATAGTTGCACCTCTGCCCAGGTCTGTCGGTAACCGCTCCGATTCGCCGATCTGGTCAGCTTTATTTCCAGAAGGACCGTCCATGATTCCAATTCAACGTATCGCCTGGCTGAAAGCATGGGGCGCCCATGGCTTCACCGCCACCGGCGTCGTCCTCGCGTTCCTGGCGACCATCGCCCTGTTCGACAATCAACCCAAGGCGTGTCTGTTGTGGTTGGGCATTGCCTTGATCGTGGATGGCGTGGACGGTTCGCTCGCGCGCAAGGTCAACGTGCAGTCGGTGCTGCCGCATTTCGACGGCTCCGTGCTGGATCTGGTGATCGACTACCTGACGTACGTGTTTATCCCCGCACTGTTCATCTACCGCTACATCCCGTTGCCTGAATACACCCTGCTGCTGACCACCTCGATCATTCTGGTGTCGTCGCTGTTCTGCTTCTGCAACACCGAGATGAAGAGCAAGGACAACTATTTTCAGGGCTTCCCCGCCGCCTGGAACGTGGTGGCGTTGTGTGTTTACATTCTGTCTCCCGCGCCGTGGCTGACCTTCATCACCGTTATTTGCCTGGCGCTGCTGACCGTGACCCGGATGAAGTTCCTGCACCCGTTCCGCGTGCGCCGCTTCATGCCGATCAACATCGCTGTGACCAGCGTGTGGTTTCTATGCAGTTTCCTGCTGGTGATCAATCATCCTTACAACGGCTCGTGGGTGCTGAGCCTGTGGCTGGCGATGTCGGCCTACTTTTTGGGCATCTGTATCTGGCGCACGTCGCTTGAATGGATCGACAAGGCGCGGTTCTGATTCGCGCCTGATCTCCTTGAAAACAAAAAAGCAGCCCATCGAACGGCTGCTTTTTTTATGCCTGATACCTTCTCGGCAGGATTCTCTGGATCTCTGGATCACGTGGATCGACTGTGGCAGCGAACCTGTCTCGGCGTATCTGGACTGTTGCCGGTCCGCTCTGCCCCAAGCTGCGTCAAATACGCCCACGGATAGATCCCTCGTTGATGCCCGTCGCTGAACACCAGCTGCAGCCCGTAACCCTGAGCGTGAACCTCCAGCAAGCGAATCGAGTCGGCGACCACGGGCTTCATGCCCCGCAGCCGAAACGCGCGGCACTGGGAGCACGGGCAAAGTTGCCTGAGCTGAACATGACCGATGTGCTGCTCACTGCCGTCCTGCCAGCTCAGGCGCAGCAATTGTCGGTCTCGGGAGTTTCCGATAGAACGCGGTGCCGCAATCATGGCAGTTGCCCCAACGCGATGCGCACGGCCTTGCGCACTTCCGGATCACCGTCGTGCTCCAGTTGCAGCAACGCAGGTCGGGCGCGGCCGTCGCCCAATTCACCCAGCGCCAAGGCTGCTTCCTTGCGCAGGTTGCTGATGCTGTGGGTCAAGGTTCCGACCAGCGACCCGAGCGCGGGCTGATGCCGCAGGCGACCGAGGCTGCGGGTGGCGCGCAAACGCACTTGCCAGTATTGGTCCTCCAGCGCCTCGATCAAGGCGGCACCTGCATCCTGATGCCCGACCTTGCCCAACGTCGTGGCCGCCTCTTCGCGCACTTGCCAGGCCTCATCCCGCAGTGCTGTGCGCAAGGCGGGCAAGACTTCAGCGCCGTTCCCCAGGCCAAGGGCGCCGGTCGCGGCGCGGCGCACGTCGGTGTCGGGGTCATGACTGGCCAGGGCCGCCAGGGTCTCCAGGGCCTGGGTTTGCTTCAACCAACCCAGTACGCCCACGGCTTCGCGCCGTACGCTGGCGTCTTCGTCGGTCAACGCCAACAGCGCGGCTGGCGCTGCCTCTTCCAGACGCAACTCACGCAAGGCCCGGAATGCGGCGATGCGTACGCTGGTCAGGGCATGAGCGGTCCACGGCAAAATCACCCTGCCCGCCTCACTTGTCTTGAGCACACTCAGGCTTTGCGCCGCAGCGTCACGCACCGAGGCCTGAGGGTCGGTCAGCGCTTCGCACAACGCCTGCACCACTTCAGGCTCTTCCCAGGCCTCAAGCAAAACCGCAGCCTGGGCGCGCACGTCCTCTGCCGGGTCAGCGGCCAGACGATCGATCAACCAGTCCAGCCCCTCGGGCTCTTCAAGGTCGGCCAGTTCGATCAGGGCGATGCGACGCACCCCGGCGTCGTCATTTTGCAGTCGAGGCCCAAGCGCCCGGATGTCGGGATGGTCGATGGTTTCAAAGTAGCTATTGAGGTCGGTCATAGGGCCAGTCGCAGTCTGTCGTGGTCGTTGGGAAGCCCGAGGGGATTGAGGCGCGGCAGCTGCCGGCCATCCTCGTGATGCAGCAGTTCAAGGCAATGGCGTTTCAGGCGGGAGAACGCCGGGCTTGTCACCAGTTCGGTGCTTCGCGGGCGGGGGAAGTCCAGGCGCAGGTCTTCGATGAAGCGACCCGGCCGCGAACTCATCACCAGAATCCGGTCGGCGAGAAACAGTGCTTCGTCGATGTCATGGGTGACGAACACCACGGTGGTGCGAATCCTGGTCCAGATGTCCAGCAACAGCGCCTGCATTTTCATGCGAGTCAGCGCATCCAGCGCGCCAAAGGGTTCGTCCATCAGCAACAAACGGGGACGATTTATCAGCACGCGGGCAATCTCCACCCGCTGCTGCATGCCGCCTGACAGCTGATTCGGCCAGTGACCGGCAAACGCCTCCAGCCCTACCAGCGCGAGCATGTCATCGGCGGCGGCCAGTCGTTCGGCCTTGCCGGTGCCGTTCATTTTCAAACCGAAGGCGACGTTCTCCCTAACCGTGCGCCAGGGGAACAACGTGTGTTGCTGAAACACCATGCCCCGTTGCGGCGACGGCCCATGAACCGGCACACCGTCGACATCAAGGCTGCCCTGCGCCGGTTGCAAGTGCCCGGCCAGTGCGCCGAGCAAGGTCGACTTGCCGCAGCCGGACGGGCCCAGGATGCAGACGAACTGGCCCGGTTCTATCTGGCAGTCGATCTTTTGTACGGCCTCGAACGCGGTGTGCTTCTCGCCGAGGATGATCGACAGGCCGCGTATGTCGACGCGGCCGGCCGGGTGGGTAGCGGCATTCATCAGGCTTTCCCTCGTGGTCGATGCCAAGGCGTGAACAGGTGGCCCAGGCGCTTGATCAGCAGGCTGCTGCCCATGCCCAACAGGCCGATCAGCAGCATGCCGACGACGATATCGGCGTAGTTCTGGATGGTGTACGACTCCCAGGTGTAATAACCGATGCCGAACTGCCCGGAGATCATTTCCGCGGTCACCAGACAAAACCACGAAGTGCCCATGCCGATCGCAAGGCCAGTGATGATGCTCGGCGCCGCCCCCGGCAAAATCACCTCCAGCAGGATGGCGTGGCGCCCTGCTCCCAGGCTTTTAGCCGACGCGATCAGCCTTGGGTCGACGCCTTCCACGCCATGCACGGTGTTGAGCAGAATCGGAAACAACGCACCGGTGAAGGTGATGAACACCATGGACAGCTCCGACGACGGGAACATCAGGATCGCCAGTGGAATCCACGCCACTGCCGGTATCGGTCGCAATACTTCCAGCGGTGGCAACAGCAGGTCCTCGGCCCAGCGCGAACGACCGATGACCACGCCCAGCCCCACACCGACCAGCAACGCCGCCGCATAACCCGCAAACACGCGGCTCAGGCTGGCGCTCAAGTGCTGCATCAATCTTCCGGAGTCCACCAGCCCTACGGCGGCCTGTATCACCGCGTAGGGCGTCGGCACATTGCTGAATGTCACCAGCCAGAGATTCCAGTGATTGCTCGCCGCCAATTGCCAGAACAGCAAACACAACAGCAAGGACGCCGCTCTTGGCAACCAGCGCAGTGCAGGATTGGGCATTATCGTGCTCTCCGTCTTGGGTTTAGCGGCTGGCCACAGCGGCTTGAGCGCTGGCGTCGTTGAAGTCCAGCACCTTGCCGCCCTGAGTCTCGGCGAATTGCTGCGCCTGCCCCTTGAGCAGGAACGCGCTCAACCGTCCTTTGGCATCGCTGGCAAACCAGGCCTGATTCGCCAACAGCTTGATGCCGCTGTCCTCAGCCTGGGCGTAGACCGCGCGCACGGCCTTGCCTTCCTTGTTCAGCGCTTCCAGCGCCGTGAACGCTGACTCTGGTGAGGCGTAATGACGGACTTTCGGCTCACCCTTGACCCAGATTTCTGCCACACGGGCAAAGTCGGTGATGGGCTTGCCGGTCAGCGCGTCGTTGGCTTTGAGCGGTGTCTGGGCGTAATTCGCCAGTTGCGCGGAGTAGTCCAGGCCCGATGCCTTGTAAGCGGCGCGGATGTACTGATCGTCGATGAAGGTGTTCAGATCAAGGCCGCGATCGGCCTTTTTCAGCAGTTTGAGGGTGTCGATGGCGGTGCCCACGGCCTGGCGATATTCCGGCTTCCAGGTCTGATCACGGGTCTGCAGACCCAGCGGACCATGGAACAGGTAATTGACCTCGGCCTCGATACCGGTGACTTTTTCGATCAGCTCGCTGTATTTCTCGGGCTCTGCGGCCAGCAGTTGATTGGCTTCGATGCCTGCGCGCAAGTAGGCAACAACCACTTCCGGGTATTTCTTCGCGTAGCTTTCGTCGACCAGTGCGCCGTGGAACGTCGGGCTATTGGATTGCGAGCCATCGTAGATCTTGCGAGCGAACCCTCGGTTCGGAAACAGCTCGCCAAAGGGCACGAAGTCGGCATGGGCGTCGATCTTGTCGGCCTGCAAGGCAGAGCCTGCGACTTCCGGGGCCTGGGCGATGATGTTGACGTCTTTGAGCGGGTCCCAGCCCTGCGCCGCGACTGCACGCAACAACATCCCGTGTGCCGTAGAAGCGAACGGTACGGAAATGGTCTTGCCCTTGAGGTCGGCCAGCGATTGCGCGCTGGAGGCGGTCGGCACCACGATGCCATTGCCGCTGCCCTTGATATTGCCCGACAGCACGCTGATGAACAGACTGCGCTTGCCCGCAGTCTCGAAGGCTACGCCATTGAAGGCGCCGGGGAAGTCGGCCATGGCGCCGAAGTCGAGCTTGCCCGCAACCATTTCATTGGTCAGCGGCGCGCCACTGGTGAAGTTCTTCCACTCGATCCGGTATTGCGCATCCTTGTACTTGCCGTCGTGAGGCAGGTATTTGTCCAGCAAGCCCAGCTCACGAATGAGCAGGCCGCCAGCGGCGCAGTTAATGGTGGTGTCCTGGGTACCGATGGCGATGCGGATGGTTTGCGCCTGTACCGACAGGGTCAATGAAGCCAGCACGAAGCCGGCCAGAGTGGCACGCAATAACATGGATGTATCCCCTCGAATCATTTGCAGGAAGTCGTCTCCGCCACGATCTGGCGTGGTGGGAAACGAGGGGTTTCAGGCGAATCGGCGTCCGCTGTTCACGGATGGCTTTTGGGTGGTCACAGATTGCGCAACGAATCGAGTTTCAGCGCAGCAGGTACGGAATCTCGACCTTGACCGCACCGGTCGGGCAGTCCTTTTCGCAGGGCATGCAATACCAGCATTCGTCGAACGCCATATAGGCTTTCTGGGTCGCGGGATTGATCGCCAGCAGGTCCATGGGGCAGACGTCGACGCACACGGTGCAGCCTTTCTCGGCGATGCACTTGTCCTCGTCCACGGTGACCGGGGCGTTGGAGCGGAAGAAGATTTCCTGGGGCTGGTAAGCCATTTCACGGTGTCCTTGGCGCGTGTCGCGCTCTCTGTCTGGGCAAGGTTTCAAGGGTTTTCAGGCGGCATCGGCCCCCACGCGCAGGCGGTCATAGGCGAGCATTTCCTCGGCGTCCAGCGCCACGATATAGGGCTCGACCGGTTTCTTGAGGCTCACCATGCTGCCGTCATCGCCCTTTTTCAGGTGGGTATGGCAGAACCAGTCGCGGTCGTTGCGCAGCGGATGATCGACGCGATGGTGATACAGGCCCCAGCGGCTTTCGGTGCGATAAAGCGAGGCGCGAGCGGCCATTTCCGCGCAGTCGCGAATCACGCTGACTTCCATGGCGCGCATCAATTCATGGGCATTGCTGGCCTTGAGTTGATCGAGGTCGCGCTCGATGTCGCTGAAACGCTGCAGGCCGATCTGCATCTTTTTCGTCACTTTCGGCGGTTGCAGGTAATCGTTGACGAACCGCCGCAGCTTATATTCGACCTGCGCGGGCGGCAGGCCATGTTCGCGGTCCAGCGGTGCATAGACCCGCGCTTGCTCGCGTTCCAATTGGCCGGCATCGACCTCGGTAAACCCTCGTTCGGCGACATAGTCCGCCGCGTTATTGCCTGCGAACCAGCCATAGGTAAACGCGCCGAGCATGTAGTTGTGCGGCACGGCCGCCATGTCGCCTGCCGAGTACAAGCCCTTGACCGACGTCTCGGCGCGCTCGTTGACCCACACCCCCGACGCCGAATGCCCGCTGCAGAAGCCGATTTCCGAGATGTGCATCTCCACCATCTGGCTGCGATAGTCGGTGCCGCGATTGGCGTGAAACTGGCCGCGACTGGGGCGCTCGTTACTGTGCAGAATCTCCTCGATGTTCTGGATCGTCTCTTCGGCCAGGTGATCGAGCTTGAGGAACACCGGGCCGTTGCCGCTTTCCAGTTCCTGGTGGAACTCCCACATCATCTGCCCGCTCCAGTAGTCGCACTCGATGAAGCGTTCGCCCTTGTTGTTGGCCGTGTAGCCGCCCAGCGGTCCGGTCACATAGGCGCAGGCCGGGCCGTTGTAGTCCTTGATCAGCGGGTTGATCTGGAAGCACTCCAGATTCGCAAGCTCAGCCCCTGCGTGATACGCCATGGCGTAGCCGTCGCCAGCGTTGGTCGGGTTTTCGTAGGTGCCCATCAGGTAACCCGACGACGGCAAGCCCAGGCGTCCGGCAGCGCCGCAGCACAGAATCACCGCCTTGGCCTTGATCACATGGAAGTCGGCGGTGCGGCAATCGAAGCCCATGACGCCATTCACCGCGCCCTCGGCGTCGGTCAGCAGCCGAGTGCAGACCACGCGGTTGGTGATGGTCACCCTCGCCCGCTTAAGCTGGCGGTACAGCACCTTCTTGATGTCGTGGCCTTCGGGCATCGGCAATACATAGGCGCCCATGTGGTGGACTTTCTTCACCGCGTAATCGCCGGTTTCATCCTTCTCGAACTTCACGCCCCAGCGGTCCAGTTGCTCGATGGTTTCGAAACTGTGGGTGGCGTAGGCATACACCGCGGCCTGATTGACGATGCCGTCGTTGGCGATGGTGATTTCCTTGGTGTACTGCTCCGGCGTGGCATGCCCGGGAATGACCGCATTATTGAGGCCGTCCATGCCCATGCTGATCGCGCCGCTGCGTTTGACGTTGGCCTTGTCGATCAACAGCACGCGCAGATCGCGGTTGCGTTCCTTGGCTTTGATCGCTGCCATCGGGCCGGCCGTGCCGCCGCCGATCACCACGATGTCATATTCCTGTTCAAGCACTTGGCGCGTCATGACTGAGCCTCTCGGTGACGGTCGATTCGCAGGCGGTACTGGAATGCATCGCCTCGGTAATAAAGATGTTCAAAGTCCACCGGCTGGCCGTCGGCGGTGTGGGTAAGGCGCTCGATGCGCATGATCGGCGAGCCGGTTTCGACCTCCAGCGCCTGGGTCAGGTCGCTGTCCGCCAGCACCGCGTCGATGGCAAGGTCAGCGTGGCCCAATGTCAGGCCGCAGTCGTTTTCCAGAATCAGAAAGATGTCGCGGGTGACTAGGTCGGCGTTTTCCAGTCGCTCGCCCAGATGCTTCGGCAGCCAGGTAATTTCAAGGGACACCGGTTCACGATTGATCAGCCGTACCCGCCTGATCTGGGTGACGGTCTCGCCTTCGGCGACGTTCAAGCGCTCGGCCACCAGTTTGTCGGCGGGGACGAAGCGAAAGCTGCGCAGACGGTTGATCACCTCGTAGCCGCGACCGGTCATGGATTCGGCCAGGCCTTGCAGGGTGCTGACGTTCTGGAACGCCTTGGGCTTGGAGACGAAGGTGCCTTTGCCGTGGATCTTGAAGATCAGCCCTTCCTTCTGCAGATCGCCCAGTGCCTGGCGCACCGTGATCCGACTGACCTTGAACATCGCGCCCAGCTCGCTTTCCGAAGGCATCTGGCTGTCCGGCGCATATTCGCCGTCGAGAATTCGCCCGCGCAGCAGATCACGCAGCTGACTGTGCAGTGGCACGCTGGAAACAGGGGATAAAGTCGTGGTTGAATCCGTCATTGGCATCACTTGTCATAACGAGTTATGACGTGATCTTAAACAGCTTAAGCAGGCCTCTGGAAATACCGTTTGGATATATGGTTAGTGCGCAATGGCAGGCGCCTCAACCTGCATCATCAGCCCACGTAACCCAAAGGCAACTGTGTGGTGGATTTGATCTGCTCCATGGCAAAGCTCGAACTGATGTCGGTGATCCCCGAGAGCTGGATCAGTTTCTTGTACACCGCGTCGTACCCGGCGATGTCCGGGACCACGATGCGCAGCATGTAGTCGGTATCCCCCGCCATGCGATAGCACTCGACCACTTCGGGCAAGGTCGCGATCAGGTCATGAAACCGCCCCAGCCACTGCGCGTTGTGTTGATTGGTCCGAATCGCCGCGAATACCGTCACCGAGACGTTCAACTGCGCCGGATCGAGCAAGGCCACACGGCCGCGAATCATGCCCTGCTCTTCGAGTTTCTGGACACGGCGCCAGCAGGCCGTGCTGCCCAGGCCGATGCTGTCGGCGATTTCGGCGATGGGTCGGGTGCAGTCGTTTTGCAGGATGCCGAGGATTGCCTGATCGAACTTGTCCATACGATGCCGCTCTGGTTCTGGAATGCAGGTGATATGCCTTGAGGCGATAAAGATAGGCCATATTTTGCTAAGCGCGAAATCATATTCTCCTGAGCGAGCTTAAGTGCGGAAAATAATCTAACCATGAGACAAATCAACGTTCACATATCAATTTTTTTTCACCTTCACGCCGGTAGTATCTCCAGCATTACGGACAGCGCGGATTTCTCCCCCGATGAGCACACTTCCTTGTTACTTCGATTACGCAGCCACAACACCGGTCGATGATCGCGTCATACAGACCATGGTCACGTGTCTGGGCCGCGAAGGCACCTTTGGCAACCCCGCTTCCAGCTCTCACACTTATGGTAATCAGGCACGTCAGGCCGTCGAACTGGCGCGGCGTCAGGTGGCCGAGCTAATCGGCAGCGACGCTGAATCGGTGATCTGGACCTCTGGTGCAACCGAATCCAACAACCTCGCCATCAAGGGCATTGCGCAAGGCGCCAAGGGCCCGCGCCGTCATTTGATCACCAGCGTTATCGAACACAAGGCTGTCATCGACACCGTGCGCCAACTGGAGCAAGCCGGTTTTCCGGTGACCTGGCTTCAGCCCGACAACCAGGGCCTGATCCAGCCCGAGGCCGTGCGGCAGGCATTGCGCGATGACACCCTGCTGGTGTCGCTGATGCTGGTCAACAACGAACTGGGTACCGTCACCGACATCGCCGCCATCGGCCAGATGGTCCGTGACCATGGGGCGATTTTCCATGTCGACGCCGCCCAGGGCGCGGGCAAACTGGCCATCGATCTCAAGGCCCTGGCCGTGGATCTGATGTCGTTTTCGGCGCACAAGACCTATGGCCCCAAAGGCATCGGCGCGTTGTATGTCGGCGAGCGCGCGCGAACCTTACTGGAGGCACAGATGCACGGCGGCGGGCATGAGCAGGGTTATCGTTCCGGCACGTTGGCTACGCACCAGATCGTCGGGATGGGTGCTGCTTATGCGCTGGCCAGCGCCGAAATGGCGGAAGAAGTCCTGCGTATCGGCGAGTTGTCCGCACACCTGCGTGACGGCCTGCTGCAACTGCCGGGGGTCAGCCTCAATGGCGATCCCCGGCAACGCATCCCTCACACCCTGAACATCTGCGTCGATAGCCCCGGTTTCAGCGTCATGAGTCTGGCAAACGATCTGGCGGTCTCCTCGACCTCGGCGTGCAACTCCGCCAGCAGCGCTGTTTCCCATGTGCTTCTGGCCCTTGGTCTTACTCAGGGCCAGGCCGGTAGCAGTCTGCGTCTGAGCCTGGGCCGATACACTCAGGCCGAGGATGTAGAAAAAGCCATCGCTGCCATTGCAGGACGGGTCAACAGCCAGCCCACGACGTTCTGGTGATCGAAAGTAACCTCTAGGGGTTACATTGGCGAAAGTAACCTGTTGAGGTTACTTTCCTGCCAGTTTCAACACCGTCAGACCGACTGCGATACTCACCGCGAAACTGACCAACGTGCCGAGCAACACGTACTCGCTCAGAGAACGCTGCTCGTCGCCCTTGATGTCGTTGAAACGCAGGATGCTTTTGGCGGTGAGCAGAAAACCGATGGCACCCCACTGATCCAGCAGCACGAACGTAAGAATCAGGGCCCGCTCCAGATAACCGATCAGTGTGCCTGCCTTCTTCAACGATCCCTTGCTGCTGACGCTGGCCAACCATGGCGTCAACACTGCACCGATCAGCGCACCCGTAGGCCGCAGCACCAGAACATACCCCAGCACAAACAGCAGATTGCGGGCATTGAACAGCGCTTTGGTCGAATCCAGTGCCCAATGCCAGTACCCCTGGGCCGTCAGCCAGATCACTGTCAACACCATCACCTGCAAGAAGAATTGCAAGACAAAGGCAAAGGGTGATTGCACTTTCGCCATCAGCCAGCGGATCGCTGCCCAAGAGAGTGCGAAGACTATCCCGGCCATCAGTGCCGGCACGCCCGAACGGTTGAAGGCGTACAGCAGCGCCGCTACCCCTGCGCCCTGAAGCACCGTCATGAGCCCATTCTGCAGGGCGGTGAACGGCTGACGACGTCGTTCGCGCCACTGGGTCCTGCCAAAGTCCAGCAGCATGTTCGCCAGTATCAACACCAGCAACACTAATGACCCATCACGCATCCGCCACCTCCAGCAGCCATTGCCGCGTGCACGTCAGGTAACGGTCCAGCAGGCGAGCCTGGCCGCGCTGCAATGCCTTGTTGATGGCCACGCGGGATTTACCCAGATTCTCGGCAATGCTCTGCTGATCGCCAACGCCCAGCAAATGGGCGTGATAGGCCTGCGCCTCGACCACCGTCCACTTGTCGACGATGGCGGCCACGAATTCGGTGACCAGTTCCGCGCCGCGCAGCAGGGATGCGTCGTGGCTGAAGAGTGCCAGGCTCAGCTTCTTCATCCCGTCCAGCCCCTGCCCTGACAGCACGAACGCCTCGCCGTAAGTGCGTCCGACCGTGGCGGCGCCGACCCCGACGGCGATCCGTGCATCCCAGCGTTCCCCTGCGGGACTGGCCGCAATCAGGCCCGCGCGAATCGCCAGTGCGCATTCGAACGCTTGGTGGGTGTGTTTGAGTACCACCTGAAAACCGTCCCCCCGGTAGGTGTCGATGGTCAGCCCGTAGGTTTTCTTGAGCGCGGCCAATACTGACTTGAGACCGCTGAGGTAAGCCTGAGTGTCGCTCACGATTTGTGAGTGCGTAAGGTCGCCGGTGAGGACAGCCTGAGTGGTCATGGAAAGCCCCGTTGGCAATCGTTGGTGGATTGACTATAGGTGAAAATGGGGGAAAGTAACCTAAAAAGGTTACATTTAATAAAGTAACCTAAAAAGGTTACTTTGCATATTGAAGCTGGCAGGGTACCGACAAGTGAACTTGGCGTCGTGACTCTGGCACAATCGCTCATCAGCGTATTCCGACAGAGATGAGCATGGACCTGAACAGCACCTTTCAACGCCTGAACACCGGCAGCAAGAAGTGGAGCCACTACCCCGAGGACGTGTTGCCGATGTGGGTGGCGGACATGGATTTCCCGGTGGCCGAGCCGATCATTCAGGCATTGACCGAACGTCTGCAGCATCCGCTGCTGGGTTATTCCGTGGCCCAGGACAGCCTGCGCAAGACGCTGGTGGCGCATTTGGCGGCGCAATACGACTGGCAGGTGCTGCCCGAAGAACTGGTGTTTCTGCCCGGCGTAGAGCCTGGCGTCAATATGGCGTTGAACGCACTGCTGCCCGCTGGCAGCGGCGTGCTGGTCCAGACCCCAAACTACGCACCATTGCTGCACGCGCCCGCCAACTGGAAGCTGCCGCGCATCGACTTGCCCTTTCACGCCGATGCCAATGGCCAATACCCCACCGACATTGAAGCGCTGAAACGCGCCCTGCCCGCCACCCGCGCCCTGCTCCTGAGCAATCCGCACAATCCGCTGGGCAAGGTCTTCGAACGTGAAGAGTTACGCGCCATCGGTCAGGCCTGTGTCGACAACGACGTGCTGATCATCTCCGACGAAATCCACGCCGATATCCTGTTCGATGGCCGTCGCCACACGCCGATTGCCTCCCTGAGTCCGGAAATCGCCGCGCGCAGCATCACGTTGATGTCTGCCAGCAAGGCGTGGAACATCGCCGGGATGAAAACCGCATTCGCCGTGATCGCTAACCCCGAATTGCGCCAGCGCTTCGACAGCGGGCGGCTGGGACTGGTCGACAGCGTCAATGCACTGGGAATGGAAGCGACTCAGGCAGCGTACAGCCAGGGCGCGCCGTGGTTGGCGCGGGTCACCGTCTATCTACAGGACAATCGCGATTATCTGGCCGATGCCATCAAGACCCGCTTCCCCGGCATCACGATGAACCTGCCGCAGAGCACTTATCTGGCCTGGCTCGATTGCTCAGGTCTGGGGCTGGTGAACCCGCACACATTCTTCCTCACCGAAGCCAAGGTGGCGCTCAGCGCCGGCCCTGAGTTCGGCGACGAGTGCAGCCAGTTCGTGCGCCTGAACTTCGGTTGCCCACGACCGATGCTCGAAGAAGCGCTGGCGCGCATGGAGCGCAGTTTGCAGGACCGCGCTTGACAGCACGGCGGCTCACACCCCCAGCGCTTGCAGGCGTATCAGAAATATTTGAGCCAGAGGATGTCGCGGCGTCGGGCCTTGAGTTCGGCAAACCAACGCACTGCCGGAAACAGCAGCCCGCTGAGGAGCGCCGCACAGCCCCATAATGCTGCGACCGAGTCGAAACCGAAGTAACGCCCCTGGTTGGTTCCCCAGATGGCAACGCCGGCCAGATACAGCAGTTTGAGCGCATACAGGTGCAGCAGATAAAAGAACATCGGTGCTGCACCGAATGTCGCCAGAACCTTCAGCCAGCGCGCGCTACCGCGTCGCTCCATCCACGCCAGCAGCAACAGGCCAAAACCCAGCGTCAGGCAAATGAAGAGCAAAGACGGTGGGTATTTGGTGATGTTGAGGATGCTCATCACGCTGTGGACCGTGGTTTCGCCTGCGACCCAGGGTTTTTCGCCATAACCGTTGAGCGCGCGCAACGTCAGAAACAGTGCCAACAGACCGAAGCCTGAGGCGATCAGGTTCAACTCGCGTTTTTGCGGATCGGCGCCTTTGGCGAACCATGGGCCGGCCGCGTATCCCAGCGCGATGACGCCGATCCATGGCAGCACCGGGTAGGATGTTCGCAGGCGCAAGGTGTCGCAAATCTCTATCCAGCCGCGGTCATGCAGGATCGCCCAGGGAATGTGCATCAGCGATCCCGCGGCAAAATGTACATCGTCCAGCAGGTTGTGGCCGGCGATGATAACTAGCCCAAGGGCGGCCAGCGCCCCGCGTGGCAATGCGACAAGTCCCGCCAGGGCGATCATGCTCAGGCCAATAGCCCAGATCACCTGCAGATAAATCACTGTCGGCGGAAACTGAAAGGTCCAGGCGAAGTTCACCAGCGTGAGTTCCAGAGCGATCAGGATCAGACCCCGCTTGAACAAAAAACCGGCGACCTCGCCCGTTCCCGTACGGCGCTCGCCATAGAGAAAGGCCGAGAGCCCGGTGAGAAACACGAATAACGGGGCGCAGAAATGCGCGAGCGTGCGGCTGAAAAACAGATCCGGGCTGGTGTTGCTCACGTCCATCGGGTCCGCCAGCTGACGGTGCAGAAAGAAGGTTTCGCGAACATGGTCCAACAGCATGAAAACGATGATCAATCCGCGCAACGCGTCGATCGATTGCAGCCTGCCAAGGGAAAGCGAGGCGCCGGGCAAGACCGTCGGCGCGTTCGCAGAATGGGGTTTGTGCTCGAATGTAGATGTGCTCACCCCAGACGATCCTCTGCCGAGGCCTTGGGCAAGAACGCCAAGCCGCTGGATGCAAACGCCACCGCGTCATGTGGATGCAGGCTTTCAAGGTGTCTGACCGCCACGCTGCTGCTCGGGAAGTGCCCGGCCAGCGCTTGCTGAATCTTGCGTGCGGCATCTTCCACGTACATCAGGTTTTGCCCGTTGAGTCGGGCAAATGCCTGTTCGTCGGCACGTTTGACGGCAGTCTGTACCGGCGTGCCCAACGCGTCTTCTACACCATTGATGAGGTTGAGCAAGCCAAGGCATTGCGCGCTCTCATCGATGCGCACCTGAACCCTGGCCACGCTGCGCTGGCTGTGGGGCGTGGCGTGGGAGCCGTTCTGGCGCAGCCACGCCGCCACTTCGCTGCTGTCCACGGGGCGCGCGCCAAAATGAGCGAGAAAGGCCTGTTCGAGCAATTGTCGCGACAACGCCGCCGAACAGGGGCAGGTCGACGAATACGTCACTTCCACACTGACGTCCAGGTCCAGACGGCCCTGCTGCCATTGCGCATCGATGATCACCGGGTAGGACTTCCAGCCGCTCAGCCCCTGGGTGATCAACGCCGGGCGCTTGCACAACAACTCAAACCCCAGGCGCAATCTGGCCTGAGTGGAATGGCAATCGGCGTGGCTCGACACCATCAGTTCCAGCAGCGCGGCGAGGCTCGCCGGGGTGACGGCGTGATGCTCGGCGAAGCGATCAAGCAAGGTGTACAGCCGCGACATGTGAATGCCCTTGATCTGCGGCACCGGGAGGTTCACATGCAAGTCCGCTCGCGCATGCACCGGCGCGTCGACACCGGGCTCGTCGAGGATCAGGGGAATATCGATGCCTTGCATGCCCACCCAATCGAGGGGCAGCAATGCCTGGGATAATTCGGAAGAAGCGACGTCAGGTAGTGGGCTGCTCATGGGGGACTGGATTCTCGAAACGCGAAAGCCACGCGAACACAGAGTGCTCGCCGCACAGAGTTATAACATAACACTCAATGCAGGCATTCAGGCAACGAAAATCCATTGGGAGCCGTTTCAAATGCCAAGCGCTGGCGCCCACAGCCCCCTTGCAGCCAACCAGCTCGCCGGCGGTGGCGATTTCAAAGGCGCCACCGCCGGTGAGCCGGACGGCTACAGAATCGGGTTGCTTCAGTAACCCAGCGACAGACCGGTGTTACGACGTGGATCGTTGGCCCCGTAGAAACGGTTCTTGCCAACCGGTTCGCCACCCAGCGATGGCGCGCCGACCAGGATCGCCGCCAAGTGGTTGGCGTCTTGCGGGCCGGTGAACTTGTGGCCCCAGCTTTCGAGGATCTTCTGGGTATCAGGACTCACCGCGAAGTTTTCCAGGTTGGTGGTTTCCGGCATCCATTGCTGGTGGAAACGCGGAGCATCCACGGCTTCCTGGATGTTCATGCCGTAGTCGATGACGTTGAGCATGGTCAGCAGGGTTGCAGTAATGATGCGGCTGCCGCCCGGCGTACCGACGACCATCACGGCCTTGCCATCCTTGGTGACGATGGTCGGGCTCATCGACGACAGCGGCGTCTTGCCCGGTGCGATGGCGTTGGCTTCGCCCTGGATCAGGCCGTACATGTTGGGTACGCCGACCTTGGAGGTGAAGTCGTCCATTTCATCGTTGAGGATCACCCCGGTCTTGCTCGCCATCACGCCCGCCCCGAACCAGTCGTTGAGGGTGTACGTGACCGATACCGCGTTGCCCCATTTGTCGACGATGGAGTAGTGAGTGGTGTTGTTACCTTCATGGGGCGCGACACCCGGTTTGATTTCCTGAGACACGCCGGCCTTCTGCGGTTCGATGGCTGCGCGCAGTTTTTCGGCGTAGTCACGATTGAGCAGATGGTCGATCGGGTTCTTCACGAAATCCGGGTCGCCCAGGTAGCTGTTGCGGTCGACGTAAGCGTGACGCATGGCTTCGATCTGGTAATGCATCCCTTGAGCCGAGTGATAACCCAACTCTTTCATCGGGTAGCCTTCGAGGATGTTCATGATCTCGCAGATCACCACGCCACCGGAGCTTGGAGGCGGCGCCGAGACCACGTGATAGCCACGGTAGTCGCACTCGATGGGCGCCAGTTCACGGGTCTTGTACTTGTCCAGGTCGGCTTGAACGATGATGCCCTTGCCTGCCTTGCTCGAATCAACGATGGCCTTGGCCACCCAGCCTTTATAGAAGCCGTCGCTGCCCTTGGCGGAGATCTCTTTCAGGGTTTTCGCCAGGTCCTTCTGCACCAGCTTTTCGCCAACCTGCATCGGCTGGCCCTTGCTCAGGAAGATCGGGCTCAGGTCCTTGTCGGCCTTGAACTCGTCAGTGGCTGTGTGCAGCAGATCGATGTCCCCCTGCTCCAGCGGGAAACCGTTCTCGGCCAGCTTGATCGCCGGGGCGATGACTTCCGCGCGTTTCTTGGTGCCGTATTTCTGCAGCGCCATTTCCATGCCGGACACGGTGCCGGGAACGCCCACAGCCAAATGCCCTTTGGAACTCAGATGAGGGACGACGTTGCCGTCCTTGTCCAGGTACATGTTGGCGGTCGCGGCTTGCGGGGCTTTTTCGCGGAAGTCGAGGAAGGTCTTGCGACCGTCGGCGAGCTGGATGGTCATGAAGCCTCCACCGCCCAGGTTGCCCGCGGCCGGGTAAACCACCGCCAGCGCATAGCCGACGGCCACTGCGGCGTCGACAGCGTTGCCGCCGGACTTGAGAACGTCCACGCCAACATGGGTTGCGAGGTGCTGTGCGGTCACGACCATGCCGTTTTCGGCGGCGACTGGCGCGACGGAAGCTGCAAAGGAGGATGAGAAAGCGAGGGTAAGCGCTGTCGCAATCAGCGACTTGGCCAAGGGTTCGTACTTCATGTGTCGACTCTCTTTTTTCTTTTGAATGTGGAACAGCATGAACGGGTCGAGCCGTGACGGGATTTCCCCTCTCGCGAACTCGCCCGGCATCCTTGCAACTGCAGATGCACATTTGTTGGAGCGGTTAGAGGTACAACAGCGTCGGTTACGACCGCACCAAAATAGCGCGTACCGCAGAACTTAACGAGTACCAATGACAGGATATTTAAAAGAACCAGCACGGTTTACTGGGACGTTCGTCCCATGAGCTGTCGTCAGGCCGTGCAGGTAAAGGGGGGTGTACGTGAGAACCCGGTTCGGTCGACGGGCGTCAACGGAACCGGGCTGGGAGGACGTGATGGGCGCGAGCGACGATCAGCGTGAGGCCAGCACGCCCGGCGCTTCAACCGATCGTGCCGGCTTTTGCGTGTGCAAGCTCCACAGCAGGATCACGCCGACCACACCTGCCGCCGACAGCGACAACATACCCGCGCGCGGGTCGGCAACCCAGATCTCCATGTTGGCCTTGAGCATTGGCGCTACGAAACCGCCGATATTGCCCAGCGAGCCGATCAGCGCAATACCGCCCGCTGCCGCAACGCCGCCCAGATACCCCGTGGGCAAGGTCCAGAACAATGGCTGCACGGTAACGAAGCCTGCGGCCGCGAAGCAGAACGACAGCAGCACCAGTGGCAGGCTGGCAAGCAGCGTCGACGCCGCAATGCCCAGCGCCGCCATGCCGAGCATGCACATCGCCATCGGCAAATGACGCGCACTGCGGTCGGCGTAGCGAGTGACGAAGAACATCACCACGGCGGCGCACAGCCACGGAATCGAGGTGAGCATGCCGACCTTCAATCCCACCGTGGTGCCCAGCAGCTCGGCGATGCGGGTTGGCAGGTAGAAGATCACGCCATAGACGCTGACCTGCACGCTGAAATAGATCAGCACGAACTTCAGCACGCGACCGTTACGCACCATCGCCAGCAGGTTGCTCGGGCCATGGTTGAGTTTCTGTTGATCTTCGGCCTGCAATTCGGCACTCAGCGCGGCTTTTTCTTCGGCGCTCAGCCAACTGGCATCCTGAGGTTTGCTCTTGAGGTAGAACAGCGCGACGATGCCCACGACCACGGCGGCCAGGCCTTCGACGAGGAACATCCACTGCCAGTTGGTCAGCTCGAACACGCCGTGCATTTCCAGCAGCCAGCCCGACAGCGGGCTGCCCAGCATCAGCGCGAACGGCAGCCCGAAATAGTAGATACCGATGGCCTGACCGCGACGACGGGCCGGAAACCAGTAAGTGAGATAGAGGATGACGCCCGGCGAGAAACCCGCTTCGGCGACGCCCAGCAGAAAACGCAATACGTAGAAGCTGGTTTCGCTGTGGGTGAACATCATGGCGGCCGACACCAGGCCCCAGGTGATCATGATTCGGCTCAGCCAGACGCGGGCGCCGACCCGATGCAACATCAGGTTGCTCGGCACCTCGAAGATCGCGTAGCCAATGAAGAAGATCCCCGCGCCCAGTGCGAAGGCGGCGTTGCTCAGGCCCACGTCAGCCTGCAATGCCGCCTTGGCGAAGCCAACGTTGGAGCGGTCGATCATCGCCAGCGCGAACATGAGCGCCAGAAACGGCAGGAGTTTCCAGCGACATTTGCGGATGGCGCTTTCGATAGCCGCTGCGGCGGCCGAGTCAGATTTTATTGTCATTGTTATGCCTATCGGGGGTGTGAATCTGCGTGCCAGCCGAAACTAGAGCAGACGTCCGATAATTCCCAATGACAAATCTTCAACAATCGATAGCGGCTGGTTATTGCGATTTTTGTAGCAGCAAGGCTTGCCGGCGCCAGCGTCTTTCGAACCGCTACCGTCGGCAAGCCCCATCGCTAGAGGAAAGGCGGTGGTGCTTCTTGGAACCCGCTTAGAACCAGCGATCGTTGCGTTTGCGCCCACGGGTCAATGCCGGAAGGATCAGGCCCAGCAACAGCCCTGCCCCGGCGATGCTGCCGCCGTAGACCATGTAGCGCATCAACACCTGATTGTTCTCGTCGCCCAGTTTGGCCTGGGTCGAGCGCAGCTCTGACTGGGCATCGGTCAGCTGTGCGTTGAGGTCCTTGGTGCGGGACTCCAGTTCATCCACCAGCTTCTTGCGTGAGTCCAGGGTCTCCTGCATGCCCTGAACCTTGGTCTTCCAGTCATCGTCGATGGTTTTCAGCTGAGCACTGAGGTCGGCGACCTGTTGCGTCAGTTGCGGCAGGCGCTCGGCCTGGCCGGGAACTTCCTGCAGGTCGCTGGACGGCAGCCACACCGTATCGCCTGAGTTGCCACGCACCTGGCTGTAGTCGCCCTGGGTATTAAGCAGTTCGACCTTCTGGCCGGATTTGAGCGTGCCGACGATGCGATAACCATCGGTGGGGCCACTACGGACGTAAGTGCTGAGGGTGTCGGTAACCCACCGGTCCTTGCCTTCGGCCTGGGCCTGACTTGCGATACCTACGGTCAACAGGGTTCCCACCAGGCCGGCACTGAGCAAACGGCGTCGAGCGCCCGGCAACAGGGAGGATTGAGAAGCGGAAACTGAAAGTGGACGAGTTAGGGACATGGGTGATCTTCGACAAAATAAAAAAGAAAGGCCGGATGGTCGGGCCGCGTGCAATGGACAAAAAGCCTGGTCGGCAGCGACGAGGGACGCGCTGCAACTGCTGGAAAAGGCACCTGAACACGCGAAAATCGCCACTGCAAGCCGGGGCCGCACGACCCGACGCGCTGCGCGCACAGTGGTCAACAGACAGTGCAAACGGTGTCAGGTTCACTACAGGGAGGTTACGTTCGTCTGGTCTGCAGCCGCACGGCTTGCCGGTGAAAGGTTCTCAAGGCCGGCACCGCCGGCAAGCCGGACTGCCACACGGCACAGTGGTGACGTGGATAATGGCGGAAGGCAGCGGGAGTCGAACCTGCCCGGGAACGGCTGCCGTCCCCAACCGGGTTTGAAGCCCGGCCGCGCCACCGGGCGCGATTGCCTTCCATGATCGATCAGACCGTATCGGCACCTTTGTGCTTCTGCGCCAAGGCGTTGTCCCCACGGATCTGGCGTTTATCGCCGATCCGCCGGGTGAAACCGATGCGGTCGAAAAACTCGAGGATCTGGATACTGCGCTTGCGGCCGATACCCAATCTGTCACGAAACGCCGCCGCCTGAATCACGGGGTCAGTCTCGGACAGTTGCAACAGCATAGCCACCATTTCTCCGAGTGTGGACTCCAGATAAAACAGATCCCGCATCACCTGATGCGCCTGGCCGATGCGCGCCAGTTTGCGCAGCAACAAACGCACCTGCGTTTCCTCATGAGCGGTGGCGGCAGCGAGGTCACGCACCCATGGCGGGTCGAAACTGGCCTGCTCTATCAGTGGCCGAATCTGCAGCCAGAGGGCGCCATCGGCATCGTTGAGCTGCACCTGATGGTCCGGCAGATGCAGCCACGGCCCGCTGCTGGCGATGGCGCCGCTGGCCAGTGACTCATCGATCAGCGCAATGAACGCCGGTCGCTCCAGCGCCATGGAGGCGAATCGACGGAGGCGGTCACGATCCGGGCCGAGTTGATCGGGCTCCTGCTCGTGAAAACGCGCCAGATGCTCAAGCAGGGTGTGCTGCAGGGCCTGCCATCGAGCGTCGCTGAACAGCAACTGCCCTTGGCGAGTGGCAATGATGCGGATGTCCGCAGGCAAGCGCCAGGTCGCGCGCAGCCGATTGAATTGCTGCTCCAGACGCTGCGGATCCAGCCCGGTTTCACTCTCGGCGATCAGCATGGGCAACGCTTGCTCCAGCGTGTCGGCGCCCGCGAGGATCTGCAGCTGCGCCAGCCTCTCACTGCTGCGGCGCTGGCGGGACGGTGCAAATGGGTCCAGCACCCGGCCGCCGCCCAACGTGCGCTGCGCGCTCTGATCGCGTAACACCAATCGATCCCCATGCACCGCGTGAATCGGGGCGTTGAGCAAAAGCTGGGCGAACATGCGCTTGCCCGGCGCCAGGCTGCTGCCTTCGAGCAAGGCCACGCGAGCGGTGACATCCTGAGTGCCGATGTGAACATGGACCGGGCTGAAGTGTTCGAAGTTGCGGGTTTCGCCATTCAACAGGTTCAGATCGATATCGATGCGTTGAGTCGGCGCGAACAGCCATTCGGCCAACAGCCAGTCGCCGCGATGAATCTGCTCCAGCGCCAGTTTTTCCGCGCTCAGGTTCAACGCCACTCGCTGGCCGACCCAGGCCTGGGCCGCGGTCTGGTTCTGCGCGTGCAGCCCCCGAACACGCACCGGCTTACCGGATTGCCCCAGCAGCAAAGTGTCGCCGACGGTCACCTGCCCGGCCAACGCAGTCCCGGTGACGACAATACCCGCGCCGGAAACACTGAACGCCCGGTCGATATCCAGGCGAAAGCCGCCCCGGTCACTGCGCTCCAACACTTCGTTCTGAGCGAGTAACAGGGCCTGGCGCAGTTCATCGATGCCCTCGCCGCTGTGGCTGGACACTTCGAACATCTGCGCATCGGCGTAGGGACCGGGCTCCAGCAGGCGACGAATCTGCTTGCGCACCTGTTCTATCCGCGCCGACTCGACCCGGTCGCACTTGCTGATCACCACCCGCAGTTCCGGGATGCCCAGCAGCTCGACAATCGCCAGGTGTTCGCGGGTCTGCGGCATCACCCCGTCATCGGCAGCGACCACCAGCAGCACCAGATCGATGCCTTGGGCGCCAGCGAGCATGTTGTGAATGAAGCGTTCATGCCCCGGTACATCGATGAAACCGGTCAACGGCGCATCGGCGGTCAGTGGCGCGTACAGATAACCCAGATCGATGGTGATCCCGCGCTCGCGCTCTTCGCGACGACGATCACCCGCCTGACCGGTCAAGGCTTCCAGCAGCGCCGTCTTGCCATGATCGATGTGCCCCGCCGTGCCGATAATCACCCGGCCTCGCCCTCCCATTGCAGCTGGTTCAATTGCGCGACCCAGCGTTGTTCATCGTCCAACTGACGCAGGTCCAGCCACAACGCGTCATCGTCGATACGTCCCAACACCGGAATCGGCAGGCTGCGCAAACCGGCCTCCAGACCATGCAACAGGCGGCCCCTGAGTTTTTTTGAGACGATCGGTCGTAAACACAAAGCGGCACTGGGAAGGCGCGCCACCGGCTGGCTGCCGCTGCCGATCATGCCCAGACTCGGCTGGACTGCCACGCCCCATTTTTCGCCCAGAAGCCTGGCCATCAGTGGCCGCAGGCGCTCTGCCTGAGCGAGGATTTCGCCTTGAGGCCGGGTCAGCAGACGCAGACTGGGCAAGCGCTCAGCGAGGCGATCCGGATCGCGGTAGAGGCTCAACACCGCTTCCAGTGCAGCCAGGGTCAGCTTGTCGACCCGCAGCGCGCGTTTGAGCGGGTTCTTCTTGATCTTCGCGATCAGCGCCTTGCTGCCGACGATCAGCCCCGCTTGCGGCCCGCCGAGCAATTTGTCGCCGCTGAACGTGACGATATCGGCGCCTTCGACGAGTGTCTGGCGCACGGTGGGTTCGGCTGGCAGCCCCCAGCGAGTCAGGTCCAGCAAGCTGCCGCTGCCCAGATCCTCCAGCAGCGGCAATTCGTGTTGATGGGCGATGCGTGCCAGCTCCTGGGTCGGCACGCTGGTGGTGAATCCCTGAATGCTGTAATTGCTGGTGTGAACGCGCATCAACAGGCCGGTGCACGGGTTGATCGCCGCCTCGTAATCCTTGGCGTGGGTGCGGTTGGTGGTGCCGATCTCGTGCAGCTTGACCCCAGCCCGGGCCATGATGTCGGGGATGCGAAAGGCACCGCCGATCTCGATCAGCTCGCCACGGGAAATGATCCCTTCTTTACGCGCGCCAAGGCTGTTCAACGCCAACAGGACCGCTGCAGCGTTGTTGTTGACCACAGTGACGGCTTCGGCGCCCGTCAGTTCACGGATCAGCCCTTCGATGAGATCGTCGCGGTCGCCACGTTTGCCACTGCTCAAGTCGAACTCCAGATTCAGCGGATAGCGCGCGGCGGTCTGAATCGCCTCGATCGCCTCTTCGGGCAGCAAGGCGCGGCCAAGATTGGTGTGCAGCACGGTGCCGGTAAGGTTGAACACCCGCCGCACCTTGCTCTGGTGCTGAGCCGCCAGACGTTCCGCCGCCCTGCCCGCCAGCACCTCGCTGCTCAGTTCTGCGGCGCTGACCTGGCCCTGGCGTGCGTCATCGCGTACGTCATCGAGCAACTGTCGCACCGTGGCAAGTACGGCGTCGCGGCCATAGCGGTCGATCAGGGGATGGCAGGCGGGATGACGCAACAGGCTGTCGACAGAGGGTAAGCGCGGGGGAATCGAGGCGAGGTTTGCGGGCATTCATGAACTCCGTCACTGAAAATCTCTGTTATTCAGGCCGCAGGCCGTGGGTACAGATGGGCCTGACTACCCCTGCAGCAGGCCGGGTGCTGGCCGAGAGCGGTGTGCAGACCCAGTGTAGACCCCGATCTCACTCTCCCCCAGGCGCCAGCATCAGGTTTGGTGCCAGGCGCTGAATGCCTTCAAGATCCAGACGCATGTCCAGGGTCAGGCTCGCGAGGTCCGCCGACAACGCTTCGGCATCGGCATCGCATTCCAGGTAGATCTGCTTCAAGTAACTGTTGCACCCCGGACACACCTCAGCCCGCAGCGGCGCTTTGTCTACTGCCACGCGGTCGTCATTCAGGCTCAGGTACTTCAAGCCCTTGCTCTGCTCGCAATACACGCACTTGACCCGCACCACATGCCATTCGCAGGCGCACAGCGAACACACCAGGTAACGCAGCCCGTTGTATTTGCCGCGATGGCGAATCACCCCGGCCATGGCAGGTGATCCACAGGCCGGGCATTGCCCGAGGCTGTCGCAGGGTTTCAGATCTGTGAACGAGAGCGCCAACAACCAATGACTCCACGCCGCTTGCAACGCTGCGCCCAGGAACGGCACCAGCGCGGCCGGCAGCCCCGCGTATTGGCCGCTGAGCAAGGAAATCGCCCAGGCTTTGCGCTGTCCTTCGCTGGCGTCTCGTAACTGGGCCAGTGCCTGCTTGACGTGGTCTTGCGCGCAAGGTGTGAAGCGCTCCAGCAACGCGTCGAGATACACCTGCCAATGCGCTTCACGCACCAGACTGTCGGCGGCCAGGGGCGGCAAACCATGCTGAAGGCAGGGGTCCAGACGCGCTTGATCCGGCACCCAGTCGCCTGGCGGGTGATCGAGCAGATCCTGCTGCACCCGACAGAGGCCTGCGATCAAGCGAAGATAATCAGCCAGCGGGTGGCCTTCGGCGAGCCGCTCAAGGCGATCAGCGCGCAAGGCGAAGAGGCTGGACGGTGGCTGATGCAGAAACGGCAGCGAAAAGGCCCCCGCCTGCACCTGGATTTCTTCAGGTTCGAGAATCTGACTCAAAGCGTCATCCTTTCTTGGTAATGCGAGGCGGCACCTGATCGGGCCGGCCGTCCTTGTCGACGATCTGGCGATACCACAGCTCATGATGCTTCTTCGCCCAACGACGGCTGACCCAGCCATGCAGCATCGCGCCCACCGAACCCTTGATCCAGATACCGGCATAGATGTGCACGATGATGCTGGTGATCAGCACAAATCCCGCCAGCGCGTGCACCAATGCGCCGAGGCGAATCACGGTGATGCCGAAATACTCGCTGAAATAGGCACGCCAGATCACCAGCCCGCTCAATAACAGGCCCAGCATGCACAGCAGCAGCGTCCAGAACAGTAGCTTCTGGCCGGGGTTGTACTTACCGATCGGTGGCACACCCTCCTCCGAGTTCACCATGACGCGGTCGATGCGTTTGAGCCACAGCCTGTCGTTAGGGATGAACAGGTTGGCGCGCCAGAAACGGATCACCAGCCCGAAGAAAAACACGAACATCGCCACGCCCATGAACGGGTGCAGGATGCGCGTCCACGGGCCGCCGCCGAACAGGTTGGTCAGCCAGAACATCGCTGGGTGAAACAGCGCCAGGCCCGATAGACCGGCCATGAAAAACAGGATCGCCACCAGCCAGTGGTTGGTCCGCTCGTTAGCGTTGTAACGCAGGATGGTCTTGCCGGGTTCACGGTTGTCGCTCATGGCCGTTGCTCCCCTTCAGGTCCCGTCTTGGTCGGATCGTAGACGTGTACCGCAGGATCGACCTCATGCACATCCGGGTCTTTGCCATGCGTGTGATCGTCTTGCGCCTCTTCGCGTTGCGGCCCGATGCGCACGTAATGGAAAAACCCCGCCAGCACCGCAACGCCCATCGCCAACAGGCCGAGCGGCTTGCTGACGCCCTTCCACAGCCCCACCAACGGGCTGATTTCGGGGTTTTGCGGAAGGCCCGCATACAGCTTCGGATCGTCGGCATGGTGCAGTACGTACATCACGTGTGTGCCACCGACCCCGGCAGGGTCATACAGCCCGGCGTTGTCGAAGCCGCGAGACTTCAGGTCAACCACCCGTTCAGCCGCATGCACCTTCATGTCTTCCTTGGTGCCGAAGACAATGGCGCCCGTCGGGCAGGTTTTCACGCAGGCCGGTTCAAGCCCCACCGACACCCGATCCGAGCAAAGAGTACATTTGTACGCCTTGTGGTCTTTCTGCGAGATGCGCGGAATGTCGAACGGGCAACCGGTGATGCAATAGCCGCAGCCGATGCAGTGATCCTGGTTGAAATCGACGATGCCGTTGGCGTGCTTGATGATCGCGCCAGGGCTCGGACACGCCTTGAGGCAACCCGGATCGGCGCAATGCATGCAGCCGTCCTTGCGGATCAGCCACTCAAGGTTGTTGTCGGCGGTCTCGTGCTCGGTGAAGCGCATCAGCGTCCAGGTTTCGGCGCTCAGGTCTTGCGGGTTGTCGTAGGTGCCATGGTTGTGGCCTACCTCGTCGCGCAACTCGTTCCATTCCGAGCACGCGACCTGACAGGCCTTGCAACCAATGCACTTGGTGGTGTCGATCAGTTTGGCGACCTCTTCGAGCTGCCTGACCGAGGACGGCACCGTGGTGGTGGCGGAACGCGCAGTGATGTCTTGAATGGCCATCAGATTTTCTCCACGTTCACCAGGAACGACTTGGATTCCGGGGTTTGCGAGTTACCGTCGCCCAGGAACGGCACCAATGTATTGGCCAGATAACCGTTGCGTGTGGTGCCGGTGAAGCCCCAATGGATCGGGATGCCGATCTGGTGCACCACCTGATTGTTGACCTGCAGCGGACGAATCCGCTTGGTCACCACCGCGACCGCCTCGATGAAGCCGCGCTTGCTGCTGACCCTTACCCGGTCTCCCGCCGCAATGCCCTTCTCCTTCGCCAGCACTTCGCCGATCTCGACGAACTGCTCAGGCTGAGCAATCGCGTTCAGACGGCAGTGCTTGCTCCAGTAGTGGAAGTGCTCGGTCAGCCGGTAGCTGGTGCCTGCGTACGGGAAGTCCTTGGCGACACCCAGTGAGTCCCACACCGAATCGAAAATGCGCCCTGCAGGGTTGCTGGTCGCATTCTTGTTGTTCGGGTGCAGCGGGTTGATGCCGATAGGCGTCTCGAACGGCTCGTAGTGTTCCGGGAATGGCCCCTCGTTCATCTTGTCCACGGCAAAGAACCGGGCAACGCCTTCGGGGTTCATGATGAACGGGTTCATCCCTGCTTCCGGCGCCGAGGTCACCACGAAATCCGGGACATCGGTCCCTGTCCAGGCCTTGCCGTTCCACCAGATCAGGCGTTTTTTCGGGTCCCAGGGTTTGCCTTGCGTATCGGCAGACGCGCGGTTGTAGAGAATCCGTCGGTTACTCGGCCAGGCCCATGCCCACCCTTGATGCTGGTGCATGTCGTACGGATCGCTGTTGTCCCGGCGCGCCATCTGGTTGCCGGCCTCGGTCCAGCTGCCGCAGAAGATCCAACAACCCGAAGCGGTACTGCCGTCATCCTTGAGCTGGGCAAAGCCGGTCAGTTGCGAACCGCCCTTGATCGCCGCGCCGAGAGGATCGGTGTAGTCCATGGTGGCGGCGCCGTTGATCTCTTTGGCGATCTCTTCCGGTGACGGTTCTTCCGGCACTTTGTACGGCCAGCTGAGTTTGAGCAACGGATCGGGGAACGCCCCGCCCTGTTCCTGATAACGCTTGCGCAGGCGCAGGAACAGCTCGCTCATGATGCGAATGTCGGTGATCGCTTCACCCGGCCCGTCGGCGCCTTTGAAGTGCCACTGCAGCCAGCGGCTGCTATTGACCAGCGAGCCATCCTCCTCGGCGAAGCAGGTGGTGGGCAGACGAATGACTTCCGTCTGGATATTTTCCGTGACCACGTCGTTATAGGGCCCGACCTTCTGCCAGAACTCGGACGTTTCGGTGGCGAGCGGGTCCATGACCACCAGCCACTTCAGCTTGGCCAGCGCCTTCATCACTCGGTTCTTGTCCGGCAATGCCGCGATAGGGTTGAAGCCTTGGCAGACGTAGCCGTTCACCTGGCCCTTGCCCATCATGTCGAACATTTTCAGGATGTCGTAGTTGGGAATGTCCAGTTTCGGCAGCCAGTCATAACCCCACTTGTTCTCGGCCGTGGCGTTGGCGCCGTACCAGGATTTCATCAGGCTGACGTGGAACTTGCTGTAGTTCTGCCAGTACGACAATTGACCGGGACGCAGCGGCTTCTGCGTGCGCTTGGTGATATAGGCGTCGTAGTCCTGCTCCGAATCGAGGCCAAGCGTCAGATAGCCCGGCAGCGCGTTGGACAGCAATCCAAGGTCGGTGAGGCCCTGAATATTGGAGTGACCGCGCAAGGCGTTCACCCCCCCACCGGGCATGCCGACGTTACCCAGCAGCAGTTGCACCATCGCCGCGCTGCGGATGATCTGCGACCCGATGGAATGCTGCGTCCAGCCCAGCGCGTAGAGAATCGTCATGGTCTTGCCCGGTACCGAGCAGGTGGCGATCTCTTCCCAGATCTTCATCATCCGGTCCTGTGGCATGCCGCAGGTCAGGCTGGCGATTTCCGGGGTGTAGCGGCTGTAGTGCTGTTTCATCAGCTGATAGACGCAGTGCGGGTCCTGCAGGGTCGGATCGACCTTGGCGAAACCGTCCTCGCCCAGTTCGTAACCCCAGCCGGACTTGTCGGTGTAGACCCGCTTGGCGGCGTCGTAACCACTGAAGATCCCGTCCTCAAATCCATAGCCGGCTTTGACGATGAACGACACGTCGGTGTAATTGCGCACGTACTCGTGCTGGATCTTGTCGTTGGTCAGCAGGTAATTGATCAGTCCGCCCATGAAGGCGATGTCGCTGCCGGTCCGAATCGGCGCGTAATAGTCGGCCACAGAGGCAGTCCGCGTGAACCGTGGATCGACCACGATCAATCGCGCCTGATTGTGCGCCTTGGCTTCGGTCACCCACTTGAAACCACAAGGGTGAGCTTCTGCTGCGTTGCCGCCCATCACCAGGATCAGATTCGCGTTGGCGATATCGGTCCAGGTATTGGTCATGGCTCCACGGCCGTACGTCGGGGCAAGACTTGCCACCGTCGGGCCATGTCAGACACGGGCTTGGTTGTCGAACCCCAGCATGCCGGTTGCGCGAATGACTTTGTGGGTCATGTAACCGGCTTCGTTGGATGCCGCCGAGGCCGCGAGGAAGCCTGTGGTCAGCCAGCGGTTGACGGTCTGACCCTTGTCATTTTTCTCGATGAAGTTGGCGTCGCGGTCGGCCTTCATCAGGTCGGCGACACGGTCGAGGGCTTCGTCCCAGGAGATGCGGGTCCATTCGTTGCTGCCGGGTTTGCGCATCTGCGGGTATTTGAGGCGGCCCGGGCTGTGGATGAAGTCCAGAAGGCCCGCGCCTTTGGGGCACAGGGTGCCACGGTTGACCGGGTGGTCGGCGTCGCCTTCGATGTGGATGATGTTTTGTGCCACGTTTTTGGCTGCATCGCCCTGGCTGTACATGATCAAGCCGCAGCCGACCGAGCAATACGGGCAGGTGTTGCGGGTTTCATGGGTGTGGGCGAGCTTGAAGTGGCGTATCTGCTCGGCGAAAGCGGGCGTTGGCGCCATGCCCAACGCCGCCAGGCTCGAGCCTCCAAGGCCGATAGCGGCGACCTTGAAGAACTGCCGACGGTTGAGGTCCATCGTGCACTCCTGATCAGGGGAATGTTTGCGGTACGTTGCCGCAAGGGTTGTTCGATCACGGTGTCGGGGTATTGCGCCGACGTTTGAAACTTTAGTTCAGATTGGCGGGGGTGCCATGAAATTGTGGGGGGTGATCTTGGGCGCTCGGACGCTGGGGGTTGGGGGTATATCCGTTATTTGTGGTGACGCTAGTTATGGGCTGGCTAACGCCAGACCTATTTCGCCTTCGGCGAGTTACTTGAAAGGACACCAAGTAACCAAGTGTCCTTGCTCCTGGTTTGGCGGCTCCTTCGTCGCCGTACCCTCACTTCGGCGACGCTCCGTGGGCCCGCCGCCATCCGCCATCCATGGCGGGAGGCGGCTCTCGCGGCATCCATGCCGCTCGGCCCACGCAGCGACGCCTGCGTTCAGCCTGCACCCAAGTCGCGATTTGTGTCGTCTGAACTGACGCGCACATAGAAGCAAGATCAAGATCAACAGCGAACACAGCTGTCTGTCTTGACGCATTTCCTGTGGGAGACGCCGGAGGCCACGACGGTACGGGCCGCGATTCGGACGATAGCGGTTTATCAGTTGCAGAAGAGTCGCCTGACCTACCCCCATCGTCCGACCGCCGCCCGGGCTGTCAAAGCTCCAGCGTCTCACACAGGGTTTCGTGTGCACCTGGAAATCTGGATACGCCACGTAATCGCGGCGCGGCTGATACGGCTCTGGCTAACGCCAGAGCTGTTTCGCCTTCGGCGAGTTACTTGAAAAGACACCAAGTAACCAAGTGTCCTGGCTCCTGGTTGGGCCCTCGTTCCTCGGGTTCCCTCACTCCGGCGACGCTCCGTGGGCCCGCCGCCTGCGTTCAGCCTGCACCCAAGTCGCGATTTGTGGTGTCTGGACTTTCGCGTACGAAGATCAAGATCAACATCGACGGCAACGGCAACGGCAACGGCAACGGCCACAAGGGTGCTGATCGTTCCCACGCTCCGCGTGGGAATGCCGTCAAGGACGCTCTGCGTCCAAAATGACGCGGAGCGTCATGCGCTACGCGGAGCGTGGGAACGATCAAATCGAAATCTCCAACCTGACACCTGACCCTGTGGGAGCTGCTGGAGCTGTGCGACAGCCCGGGCCGCGGTCGCACGATAGCGGTGGGTCAGGCGCACCTTGGGTATCTGACACACCGCTTCGCTGCCGTCGTGACCTCCGGCGTCTCCCACAGGAACGGCGTCAGGACGGAGAACTGCGTTCGCTGTTGATCCTGATCCTGATCTTGATCTCGATCTCGGTCTTGCTTCTAAGCGCGCGAAGGTTCAGACGCCACAAATTGCGACTTTGGCAGGCCGAGCGCAGGTATTGCGTAGGGGGCAGCGCGACATGGATGTCGCGCTAGCCGCCGTTCGGCCAGGGATGGCCGGTCGGCGGCGTGCCCCCGGAGCAATGCCGAAGCGAGGGWACCCCGACGAAGGAGGGGCCGGACAGGGAGCCRGRACCCTTGGTTACTTGGGGTTATCAAGTAACCCGCCGAAGGCGGAACAGGTCTGGCGTTAGCCAGAGCCCTGGAAGGCGCGCCGCTATTATGTGGCGTATCCAGATTTCCAGCTGCACACCGAACCCTGTGGGAGCAGGTGGAGCTGTGAGACAGGCCGGGCCGCGATTCGGACGAAGCGGTGAGTCAGGCGCACCCTGGGTATCTGACACACCGCTTCGCTGCCGTCGTGACCTCCGGCGTCTCCCACAGGAACGGCGTCAGGACGGAGAACTGCGTTCGCTGTTGATCCTCATCTTGATCTTGATCTCGATCTCGATCTTGCTTCTAAGCGCGCGAAGGTTCAGACGCCACAAATTGCGACTTTGGGAGGCCGAGCGCAGGTATTGCGCAGGGGGCAGCGCGACAGGGATGTCGCGCTAGCCGCCGTTCGGCCAGGGATGGCCGGTCGGCGGCCTGCCCCCGGAGCAATGCCGGAGGGAGGGAACCCGACGAAGTCGGGCCGGACAGGGAGCGAAGACACTTGGTTACTTGGTGGTGGTGCGGCATTCCGATTTTCAAGTAACCCGCCGAAGGCGGAACGCTTCTGCCGTTAGGCAGAACGAAGATAAGCGCCACCATAGATACCGGATATGCACGCGATCCGAAAACCGCGACCGACTCTGATCACTCACCCACAGGCTTGAACACCACCACCGCCAACGGCGGCAGATTCAACGCCAGCGAAAACGCCTGCCCATGGCTCTTGACCTCATCGGCCACCACCGCCCCGCCGTTGCCGATATTCGAACCCGCATACACCCCGGCATCCGAATTCAACAGCTCGGCCCACTTGCCACTGAACGGCACGCCGACGCGATAACCATGACGCGGCACCGGCGTCAGATTGGCGACCACCAACAGCGGCTCACCCTCCTTGCTCCAGCGCAGATAGGCATAAACACTGTTCCCGGCATCATCGCCAATCACCCACTGGAACCCCTGCGGCTGACAATCCTGCTCGTACAGCGCCTTCTGCGACCGATACAACCGGTTCAGATCCCCCACCAGCGTGTGCACGCCCTTGTGATCGGCATACTGCAAGAAATGCCAGTCCAGCTCAGTGTCGTGGTTCCACTCGCGCCATTGCCCGAACTCACAGCCCATGAACAGCAGCTTCTTGCCCGGGTGAGTCCACATGAACGTCAGGTACGCCCGCAGGTTGGCGAACTTCTGCCAGCGGTCGCCAGGCATCTTGTCGATCAACGAATGTTTGCCATGCACCACTTCATCGTGGGAAATCGGCAGGATAAAGCGCTCGGACCATGCATACACCAGCCCGAAGCTCAGCCGGTCATGGTGATGCTGACGATGAATCGGGTCCTGCTCGATGTACTTCAGCGTGTCGTGCATCCAGCCCATGTTCCACTTATAGGCAAAGCCCAACCCACCCTGTTGCGTTGGCTGACTGACACCCGGCCATGCCGTGGACTCTTCAGCGATAACCAACGCCCCCGGAGCTTCCAGCGCGACCACATCGTTGAGATGGCGCAGGAAGTCGATGGCTTCCAGGTTCTCCCGGCCACCATAACGGTTCGGCACCCACTCCCCCGCTTTACGTGAGTAGTCGCGATACAGCATCGATGCCACGGCATCCACGCGCAATCCATCGATGTGGAAGTTTTTCAGCCAATGCAGGCCCGAGGCAATCATGAAGCCGTGGACTTCGGTGCGGCCCAGGTTGTAGATCAGCGTGTCCCAGTCCTGGTGAAAGCCTTCCTGCGGGTTGCCGTATTCATACAGCGCGGTGCCGTCGAATTGCGCCAGCCCGTGGGTGTCGGTGGGAAAGTGCGCAGGCACCCAGTCGAGAATCACCCCGATGTCGTTCTGGTGACAGGCGTTGACGAAGGCTGCGAAGTCTTCCGGCGTGCCGTAACGCGCGCTCGGTGCGAACTGCGACAGCAGTTGATAGCCCCAGGAGCCGCCGAAGGGGTGCTCCATGATCGGCATCAGTTCGATGTGGGTGAAACCTAGATCCTTGATGTACGGAATCAGGTGATCCGCCAGTTCGTGCCAGTTGAACGGGCGATCGGGCTCGTCTTCGCCGCCGTGGTGCCATTTCCACGAGCCTGCATGCAGTTCGTAGATCGAGATCGGCTTGTGCACGTCCTGCTTTTCGCCGCGGGACTGCATCCAGTCATTGTCCTGCCATGCAAAGCTCAGGGGCGCTGCGACCTTGGAGGCTGTGTCGGGCGGCAGTTTGGTCGCCAGAGCCATGGGGTCGGCCTTCAGCGGCAAGACGCCATGCTGACCGAGAATCTCGTATTTGTAGGCTTCGCCGGGGCCGATGCGTGGGATGAAAATCTCCCACACCCCGGACGGGTAACGCACGCGCATCGGATGACGACGGCCGTCCCAGCTATTGAAATCGCCCACGACCGAGACGCGTCGGGCATTCGGTGCCCAGACTGAAAACCGCACACCCTCGACACCATCGACGGTTTTCACCTGCGCGCCCAAGGCGCTGCTCAGGTCGCGGTGATTACCCTCGGCGAACAGGTAGAGGTCCATTTCACCGAGCAACTGACCGAAGCTGTAGGGGTCTTCAGTGATCTGCTCGCCGGTCGCCCAGTTGATTTTCAGCAGGTACGGTTCGCGCACCGGAAAATGCCCGGCAAAGAAACCGGGCTTGTCACTCATCGTCAGTTCACCCAGATCACGCTCGCCGTCTCGAGACAGCACGCGCACACTCAGCGCATTGGGCAGATAGGCGCGGATTACCTGCCCGTCCTTGCCGTCGCTGTGAGGGCCAAGCATGGAGAACGGGTCACGGTGTTCGGCGCGGATCAACGCGTCCATATCGCCGGCACTGGGCAACAACTTGTGGTTGCCTTCGCCGAATTGGTCAGACGCACTCATTTTCATTCTCCATCAGACAAGTTCAACAGCCCGCGCAAGCCTTGAAGCGGAACCGACAACCAGGTCGGCCGATTCTCGGCCTCGTAGGCCACTTCATAAGCGGCTTTTTCCAGGGTGAACAACGCCAGTGCAGCGGCCTCCCCCTTAGCATCTTTCCAGGCGTGGGCAACGTCTTTGGTGGCTGTGGCGTAGCCCTTGAGAAACGCTTCCCGCGCCTGTTTCAAATAGGTTTCGGCAACGTGTTCGCGCGCAGCAGCAGCCTCGGGTGAGGTGTCTGCCGCTTGAGCATTGCGCATTGCCATGGCGGCAGCGTAGTCGAAAGATCGCAACACGCCGCTGACATCCTTGAACGGGCTGTATTTGGCCCGTCGTTCCTGTAACGGGCGCGCCGGTTCCCCTTCAAAGTCGATCAGATACGCATCGCCCTTGACCACCAGCATCTGACCCAGGTGCAAGTCACCGTGCACCCGCATGCGCAGGCCACCCACCGACTGTTTGGCCAGGGTTTGCACCTGAGCCAGCAGCGGTTTGCGTTTGCTCAGCAGTTCACTGACCAGTTGCTGATCGCCCGGTTCCAGGGTATCGCGATGGTGTTCCAGCAAATCGAGCGCGCGCTCGACTTGCGCCGCCACGCTTTTGGCCGATGCCTGGCTGTCCTTGACGCTGGTGACCTCGGTCTTGAAGTCCGGATTGTCGGTCGGGGCACTGAGGACCACGTGCATCTCACCCAGACGCTGGCCCAACAGAGCGGCGAAATCCTTGAGTTCCAGCAGTGCGTTGGCGTGCTGTTCGAGATCCGAGTGACCGTGGGCCATCTCGTCGCGCACCGCGCGTTCCAGGTTGTTCTGGGTCCACTCCCAGGCATCGCCCTGATTGCTCAGATACCCCTGAGCGATCATTAGCAGGTTGCTTTCGCCCTCGTTGTCGACCCGCACCACAGCGCCAAGCAGCGGCGATATGTGCTGATAGCCGGCTTCGGTCAGGTATGCGCCCATTTCCAGCTCAGGGTGCGTACCTGCCGCGACCCGGCGAATCATCTTCAACACCACACTCTTGCCGATCACCACCGAGCTATTGGACTGTTCGGCGGACAGGTAGCGCACCTCGGATTCGTCGTTCAGTCCCAACGGTGCCAGCTTCGAGGTCTGCTGAAACCTCAGCTCGCCGTCGTGGGTCGGCAGCACGCTTTGGTCCTGCATGCCCTTGATCACCGCGCGAATGAATGGCTCAAGGGTAAAGGCGTCGGTGATCAGCCCGACCTGACGGCCACGTCGCACGCGGGCCAGCGCGAGTTGCTGCGGCAGCGGGCTGCTGATGTCATCTTCCGGCAACAGGCCGAACGGCAGCTGATACCGCACCACTTCGTCACCCGACGTCACTTCGATTTCGCTCAACAATACCGGTCGCACAGTAGTCCCGAAACGCACGGCATACGCGATGTGTACCTTGTCCAGGGCTTTGCCTTTACCGGCGAACCAGCGGCGCTTCGGCAGATACGCCGCCAGCGAGTCCTGCTCCATGGTCTGGCGCAAGGGTTCATCGAGCAGCTCTTCAAGGCGTTGTTTGAGGACAAGGGTTGGGAAGTCCGGCAGGCTCTGGGCCGGTTCGACGTGCCAGCTGGGCATTTGATTCTCCGAGGCCAGCAGAAACCAGTAGAAGCCATAAGGCGGCAACGTCAGCAGGTAATTGAGCTGGCCGATAGGTGGGAAGGCGCTGCCGCCGAGCATCTCCACCGGCACGGTACCGGCGTAATGGGAAAGCTCCAGTTCAGCAGCCTGGGAGGCCGCCGAAACATTGGCGACACACAGGATGATTTCAGTCTTGCCGTCAGGACCGGTGTACTCGCGGGTATAGGCCAGAATCCGCCGGTTGCTCGGCGACAACATGTTCAGCGTGCCACGGCCGAAGGCCTTCTGCTGCTTGCGCACCGCGAGCATGCGACGGGTCCAGTTGAGCAGCGAGTGCGGGTCGTGGTCCTGAGCTTCGACGTTGACCGACTGATAGCCGTACAGCGGGTCCATGATCGGCGGCAACACCAGGCTCGCCGGGTTGGCCCGGGAAAACCCGCCGTTGCGGTCGATGGACCATTGCATGGGCGTGCGCACCCCGTCGCGGTCGCCGAGATAAATGTTGTCACCCATGCCGATTTCGTCACCGTAATACAACGTCGGCGTACCTGGCATGGACAACAACATGCTGTTGAGGAGTTCTACGCGGCGGCGGTCGCGCTCCAGTAGCGGGGCCAGACGACGGCGAATACCCAGATTGATCCGCGCGCGGCGGTCTGAGGCGTAGTAGTTCCACAAATAGTCGCGCTCACGGTCGGTGACCATTTCCAGGGTCAGCTCATCGTGATTGCGCAGGAAAATCGCCCATTGGCAGTTTTCCGGAATTTCCGGGGTCTGGCGCAGAATGTCAGTGATCGGAAAGCGGTCCTCCTGCGCCACCGCCATGTACATGCGCGGCATCAGCGGGAAGTGGAAGGCCATGTGGCATTCGTCGCCGTCCTTGCCCTTGCGATCGCCAAAATACAGCTGGGTGTCCTCCGGCCATTGATTGGCTTCGGCCAGGAGCATGCGGTCGGGATAGTTGGCGTCGATCTCGGCACGGATCTTCTTCAGGACGTCGTGGGTTTCCTGAAGGTTCTCGTTGTTGGTGTCGTCGCGCTCGATCAGGTAGGGAATGGCGTCCAGACGCAGGCCGTCAATGCCCATGTCCAGCCAGTAACGCATGACTTCGAGCACCGCCTTCATCACCTGCGGGTTGTCGAAGTTCAGGTCCGGCTGGTGCGAATAGAACCGGTGCCAGAAATACTGGCCGGCCACCGGGTCCCAGGTCCAGTTGGACTTCTCGGTGTCGAGAAAGATGATTCGCGTGCCATCGTATTTCTGGTCGTCATCGGACCAGACGTAGAAATCCCGCGCCTTGGAGCCCTTCTTCGCGTGCCGCGCGCGCTGAAACCAGGGGTGTTGATCCGAGGTGTGGTTAATGACCAGCTCGGTAATCACCCGCAACCCGCGTTTATGGGCTTCGGCGATGAACTTCTTCGCGTCGGCCATGGTGCCGTAATCGGTATGAATGCCCCGATAATCAGCGATGTCATAGCCGTCGTCGCGCCGTGGCGACGGATAGAACGGCAACAACCAGATGGTGTTGACGCCCAGCGCAGCGATGTAGTCGAGCTTGGCGATCAGGCCGGGAAAGTCGCCGATCCCGTCGTCGTTGGAATCGAAATACGACTTCACATGAACCTGGTAAATCACCGCATCCTTGTACCAGAGCGGGTCGTCGATAAAGGCAGCGTTACGAGGTTTCTTGGCCATGACCACATCCTTTTGAATTATGAGTTTGTGGTTCTGATTCGCCAGATGCCGAATGGCTGATAGGAGGGGTCGATGCGCATGAACTGCGTCTTGCCGTACCAGGTCCAGCTGTGGCCGGTCATCAAATCCTCGCCCAATGTGGCGGCGTCATCGGCCAGGCCCATCTCCCAGAGTGGCAGTTCGAAATTCGCTTCCTGAGGGTTGTGCGGATCGAGGCTCACGGCGACCAATACGAAGTTACTGCCGTCCGCGCTGCGCTTACCGAAGTACAGAATGTTGTCGTTCCAGGCGTTGTAGATGCGCAGGCCCAAGTGGGTTTGCAAGGCCGGGTTCTGCCGGCGAATACGGTTGAGCTGAGCGATCTCGGCGATGATGTTGCCCGGCTGGGTGAAGTCCCGAGGCCGGATTTCGTATTTCTCGGAATCCAGATACTCCTCTTTGCCCGGCACAGGCGCCGATTCACACAGCTCGAACCCCGAATACATGCCCCACAGGCCAGAGCCCATGGTCGCCAGCGCCGCTCGAATCAAGAAGCCCGCGCGACCGGAGTCATGCAGAAAATGCGGATTGATATCCGGCGTATTGACGAAGAAATTCGGCCGGTAGCACTCGCGCCACGGCGACTGGTTGAGCTGAGTGAAGTACTCGGCAAGCTCGGCCTTGGTGTTGCGCCAGGTGAAATAGGTATAGCTCTGGGAATAACCGACCTTGCCCAGACGCGCCATCATCGCGGGTTTGGTGAAGGCCTCGGCAAGGAACATCACGTCCGGATGCTGGGCGCGGATGTCGGCGATCATCCATTGCCAGAACGGCAGCGGTTTAGTGTGCGGGTTGTCGACACGGAAGATCTTCACGCCCTCTTCCACCCAACCCAATACCACGTCGCGCAACTCAAGCCACAGACTCGGAATGGCGTCCGGCGCGTAGAAGTCGACGTTAACGATGTCCTGGTACTTCTTAGGCGGGTTTTCCGCATAGCGAATCGTGCCGTCGGGACGCCAGGAGAACCAGCCCGGATGTTCCTTGAGCCACAGGTGGTCCTGGGAGCACTGAATGGCGAAATCCAGAGCGATTTCCAGGCCGTGCTCGGCGGCAGCCGCCACCAGATTGCGGAAGTCTTCGCGGGTGCCCAGCTGCGGGTGAATCGCCTCATGCCCGCCTTCGGCACTGCCGATGGCATACGGACTGCCCGGATCGTCAGGACCGGCCTGCAACGAATTGTTCGGGCCCTTGCGGTGCGCGCGACCGATCGGGTGAATCGGCGGGAAGTACAGGACGTCAAAGCCCATGTCACGAATCATCGGCAGGCGACTATGGACGTCGTTAAAGGTGCCGTGGCGGTTCTTGTCATCGGTGATCGAGCGCGGAAACAGCTCGTACCAACTGGCGAATTGGGCAAGCTGGCGCTCGACATCCAGCGGGAATTCCAGGCTGCGGCTGAGGAAGGCAAGATTATCCGCTTGCGCCATGATCGACGCGGTTTCGCTGTGCAGCAGCAATGCCACTTGCGCTTCGTGCTCGGTATTTTCACCCAGGCGCTGCAACAGGCTGTCGATCTGGCCGCGCAGCTCGTGTTGGCTGCGCTCGGAAGCGTGAACCAGATGCAAGCGCCCTTCTTCCAGTTCCAGACCGATAGGCACACCGGCGGCGTATTTCTTCTCCAGTTCATAACGATAACTGGCGAACTGGTCGATCCACGCCTCCAGCCGGAACAGGTAGCGGCTGACCTTGGTCGGGGTGAATTCGCCGATCCAGCTGTCATTGCCCAGATCGCGCATCGGCGCGCTAAGCCATTGGTGCTCATCGGCGGCGCGGTAACGAATGCGCACCGCCATCTTGTCGTGGCCGTCGGCGAACACCTTGCTGGTGACGGTCACGGGCTGGCCGATGATGGCCTTGGCCGCAAGCTGGCCGGACTCAAGCACCGGCTGGGTATCCTCGATCACGATACGCGGCAGCTGCAGGGCCTGAGTCAGGGATAAAGGCTGGGTTGGGTGCGGTACATCGGTGGCCAGGGAATCCGGGCCGTATGGCTGATCAGCAGTCACATTCATCGAGCATCACTCCTCACGCCCCAGGGACGCTCCGTGTTAAGAGTCCATTCCATCGGCATTTCATCCATAAACGAATAAGGGCGTACCCGCGGGGCAGAACACATCCCGACGTGGCCGCATAGGTTCCGAACGCCAGCCTTGGGGAAAAGTTCAAAGAGCTTGTGGTGCAAAAAAATCGATCCGTTGCCAGCGTAGCTCCACCGTGAACAAGCGCGTTGAAAATGCGCTGAATCATTCAAACAGACGTGCTGTCGAACCCTGCGAGCGCGTTGAAAATCCGGTATTCCTGCCTGTTCCAGCCTGCGCTGAAGGAAGGTGAAGCAATGAACATTCCCATTCCCGCAGAAACACCCGATCCGAATATCGACGACCCCGAACTGCCGGTTCCAAAGCCCGAAGAACCGCCTCCCCCCACCATGCCACCGGTGATCGAGCCGCCCAAGGGCGATCCGCCAAGCACGGAGCCGCCTGCAATTCTGGGTGAGGATTTTCCAGAGTGACACCTGGCTTCTGGTGACTCCTGGCTTGAATTGAACTGGGCGCGCTCCGGCGTGCTCAGGGTTGGTGCGAATCCCCACCGTCCCTGCGCTTGGGGTCTTTGTCCTTTTCTTCCTGTGGTGTGTCGAAGCGTTCGACGATCATCGGCATGAGGCTAAAGATGCCCAGCGCCAGGATCGTGCTCAGTACAGCGGTCATTTCCCGGCCGCTGCCGGCTGCGATGCCGATGGCGGCGGTCATCCACAATCCCGCCGCCGTGGTCAGCCCTTTCACTTGATGGGTATTGAGCTTGTCGCCTTTGAGGATGGTGCCCGCGCCGAGAAAGCCGATCCCCGCGACGATGCCCTGCACGACCCGGCTCAGAGCCTGATCGTCGGCACCTGCCAGCCGCGGTACCAGCACGAATAACGCCGCACCCATGCATACCAGCATGTGCGTTCGCACCCCGGCCGCCTTGCCCTTATGTTCACGCTCGAAACCGAGGATCCCACCGAGTACCGCGGCGATCACCAGACGCACGGTGACGCGGGTCAGTTGCGCGGCATCGGTGATGTCGGAAAATTCTGTGCGAAGGGTCTCGACGACCTCTTGCCACCAAGCGTTCATGGGTAATTCCTTAGGCTACGAGCCTCTTTGCGGGCACGTTCACCAATGGACCGCGCCGCTTGCCCAGAGTGCTGCGCCCCTCTGTCGGAAGCCGGAAACGATTGGATGAGTCCGGCAGTCGTACCTTCAACAGTCCGTGAAGGAGTACGACCATGCCTCTCGAATTCGACAGCAGCAACCAGCACTGCGCGGCCGTGGTAGACGGGACTACCTACCGCAGCGCGGTGATCGACGTGGTGATCACCACCAACGACGCCACCCATATGTCGCAAGCCGATATCGGCGGCAAAAAGGTGCCGATTACCGAGGCCGAGGCCGATGCGCTGACCGTGTACAAGGCCAAGGACCTCAGGCACCACACGATTGGCGTCGAGCCGGGAGAGGATTCGCCGGTCATATGATTCTCTTAACATAACCAGACGCCATAGATGCCCGGGAACTCATCTGATCCGCTGTTTATCGGAAAATCTGCCCCTGTACTGAAACGGCATTGGCGAGCATAGTCCGGTCATCCCGGATTCACGGCTGCCCCTGCACCGGAATCTTCAGTCCCTGGTTGCGGGTTATCGATGAAGCGTTATGAAAAGTTTGCCGACGACATTGCCGAGCTTATCCGGTCCGGCGTGCTCGCTGCCGGTCAGCGCGTGCCTTCGGTGCGTTATGCCAGCCAGACTCACGGCATCAGCCCGTCGACGGTGTTTCAGGCGTATTACCTGTTGGAGCGGCGGGGTTTGATCCGCGCCCGCCCGCGTTCCGGCTACTTCGTCAACGACAGCCTGGTCAACGAAACCTTTGCCGCCCAGCGTTTCGAGCTTCCACCGGTGCTTGAGCCAACCCTGGAAGCGCAGGTCAGCGAAACCACCGAAGTCGATGTCAGCGAGTTGGTGTTTTCGGTCCTGGAGTCGATCAAGGACCCGAACACGGTTCCCTTCGGCTCAGCCTTTCCCAGTGCCGGTCTGTTCCCTCTGCAACGCCTTGCCCGCTCACTGGCCAGTGCCACACGTGACATGGACCCGAGCATGGTGGTCAGCGACCTTTCCCCCGGCAACCCGACCCTGCGCCGGCAAATCGCGCTGCGCTACATGGTCGCGGGTCAAATGCTGCCCATGGAGGAACTGCTGATTACCAACGGCGCCCTCGAAGCGCTGAACCTCTGTTTGCAGGCCGTCACCGAACCGGGCGATCTGGTGGCCATCGAAGCCCCTGCGTTCTATGCCTGCCTGCAAGTGCTGGAACGCTTGAAGCTCAAGGCCGTGGAAATTCCGGTCCATCCGCAAACCGGCATCGACCTGAACGTGCTGGAACAGACGCTGGAACGCTACCCGATCAAGGCTTGCTGGAGCATGACCAGCTTTCAGAACCCTACCGGGGCGACAGTCTCGGAATCGCGCAAGCGAGAACTGGTGGGATTGCTGCGTGAACATGAAGTGCCGTTGATCGAGGATGACGTCTACGCCGAGTTGTATTACGGCCAACACGCGCCGAAGCCGGCAAAAGCCTTCGACACCGAAGGGCTGGTGCTGCATTGCGGCTCGTTCGCCAAGAGCCTGGCGCCGGGGTACCGCGTGGGCTGGGTCGCCGCCGGGCGATATGCGCAGAAGGTCGAGCGGCTGAAACTGATGACCTCGCTCTGCGCCTCGATGCCTGCGCAGGCGGCCATCGCCGATTATCTGCAGCACGGTGGTTACGACCGGCATCTGCGCAAACTGCGTAACAGCCTGGAAGATCAACTGCGGGCCATGCTCGGCGCAGTGGCGCGCTATTTCCCGGCGCAGACCCGGGTCAGCCAGCCCTCGGGCGGGTATTTTCTCTGGCTGGAATTGCCGGAACAGATCGATTCGTTAAAGGTGTTCCAGGTGGCGTTGGCTCAAGGCATCAGCATCGCCCCGGGCCCGATATTCTCCCCGACCCGCCGCTTCAAGAATTGCATTCGCCTGAACTACGGCAGCCCCTGGAGTGAGACATCAGAGCGGGCGATGGAGACCTTGGGCAAGATCATTCGCTCGATGATGGTGGGGTGATCCCTCCATTCGCACTGGTCGACAACCCTGTCAGGTGGAAGCCTGGGATGCCGTCCGTCAGCGGTGTACGCGGACCGATGTGGGAGGGAGCCTGCTCGCGAATGCGGTGTATCAGTCAAGCATGAGTCGCTGATCGAACGCTTTCGCGAGCAAGCTCCTTCCCACAAGAGCAACCCGGGCTCGGCGCGGGTATGCGCAGACCTAGCGGCCACCGCCCAGATCGATGAACGTCCCGGTCGAGTACGACGCCTTGTCCGACAGCAACCAGAGAATCGCCTCGGCCACTTCATCGGCCAGGCCACCGCGCCCCATCGGAATGGTCGGCTCCAGCTTGGTGACCCGTTGCGGGTCACCGCTCAAGGCGTGGAATTCGGTGAAGATATAGCCAGGCCGCACGGCGTTGACCCGTACGTTCTCCCCTGCCACTTCCTTGGCCAGGCCGATGGTGAAGGTGTCGAGCGCGCCCTTGGAAGCGGCGTAGTCGACGTATTCACCCGGCGAGCCGAGCCGCGCTGCCACTGACGACACATTGACGATGCTGCCGCCGTGCCCGCCATGACGCGGCAACATGCGCAACAGCGCATGCTTGCTGCACAGCATCGGACCGACCACGTTGCTCATCATGATCTTGAGCATGCGAAATTCTGACATGTGCTCGACCCGCGACGTCTCGCCAACGGTACCGGCGTTGTTCACCAGCGCGGTCAGGCGCCCAAGCTCCGAGTCCACACGGGAAAACAGGCGAATGATTTCGTCTTCGTTGCTGACGTCCGCCTGCACCGCGATGGCATAGCCACCCGCCTCGCGAATCTGCCCGCAGACGCGCTCGGCGGCGGCATGGTCAGACAGGTAATTGATGCAGACGCGATAACCCTGCGATGCCGCCAGAACTGCCGTGGCCGCGCCAATACCTCTGGAGCCGCCCGTAATGAGGAGGTTTTTATCCATGAAATGTCCGAATCAACCTGAGCTTTTTTAATGTTGTGCAAAGCATGAAACGTCAAAGTGTGTTCGCGGATACCCGTTTCTGCGCCGCGTTAATATCCGCCATGAAGCGGTCCGCTGGCAATGGATGCCCCAGCAGATACCCCTGCAGCGAGTCGCAGCCCAGGCGGGTCAGGAAATTCTGCTGGCTGCTGGTCTCGACACCCTCGGCCACGATCCGCAGGTTCAGCGCCTGACCCAGCGCGACGATGGCCGAGACAATCGCCGCATCGTCGCTGTCATGCTCCAGATCACGCACAAAACCACGGTCGATCTTCAACTCATTGGCTGGCAAGCGCTTCAGGTACATCAGGCTCGAATACCCGGTACCGAAGTCGTCGATGGACAGGTCCACGCCCATGTCCGAGAGCTGCTGCAACACCGTCATGCTGGCGTCGGCGTCGCTCATGGCGGTGGTTTCGGTAATCTCCAGCGTCAGGCAATTGGCCGGCAAACCATGCGCCGCCAGAGACTGCGCAACGTTCTTCACCAGACCTGCGTGACAGAACTGCAAGGCCGAGAGATTCACCGCGATGCGCCAGTGGGTAAAACCGGCGTCGTACCAGACGCGCATCTGGCGGCAGGCTTCGTTCAGTACCCATTCGCCGATGTTGATGATCAGGCCGGTCTTTTCCGCAAGGCCGATGAATTTGTCCGGCATCAGCATGCCGTGTTCCGGGTGATTCCAGCGAACCAGGGCTTCCGCGCCGACCGGCTCCCCCGTGCCCGCCGCGAACTTGGGCTGGTAATGCAGGCAGAACTGGTTTTCCCGAAGGCCGGTGCGCAGGTCCTGCAGCAGTTGCAGCTGATTGCGCGCATTGGTGTTCATCGAGGCATCGAAGAAGCTGTAGCCGTTCTTGCCCGCACTTTTGGCGTGGTACATCGCCGCGTCGGCGTTCATCAGCAATTCTTGCTGAGTGCGGCCATTGCCGGGGTACAGGCTGATGCCGATACTCACCGTGACCTGAAGATCATGGTCCTGCACGCTGAACGGCTTGCTGACCAGCGCCACCTGACGCGAGGCCACGGTGGTCGCATCGTCGATCTCTTCCAGTTCCACCAGCAGCACGAACTCGTCGCCGCCGATGCGCGCCAGGGTGTCGTGACGATGGAAGTTGTCACGCATGCGCATTGCCACTTCTCGCAACAGCTGATCGCCGACGTGATGCCCGAACGCATCGTTGACCGGCTTGAAACCGTCCAGGTCCATGAACATCAGCGCGAACAATCCGCCCTGAGAGTCGACTTTGCGCATCGCCTGCTCGATACGGTCGGCCAGCAGAATCCGATTAGGCAGCCCGGTCAGTGTGTCGTGCAGCGCCAGTTGAGTCAGTTCGCGGTTGGCCTCGCTCAGCGACGCCGCCAGTTGCGCGGTACGCGCCTCCAGACGCGCGTCGAGAATCGAAGTGAGCAAGGTGATGGTCAACACCGCCAGGCTGGTGACCAGTACCAGTTTGTCCAGGCCGTCGGTGCGCAGCCCCGTTACCGCCGCGCCGCAGAAACTGCCGTCAGGGAAATTCGCTGCAGCCATGCCGGTGTAGTGCATGCCGACAATCGCAAAGCCCATGATCACCGCCGCCCCACCGCGGGCCAGACGCACATAGGGGGTTTGCTTGCGCAGGCGCAATGCGATACACAGCGCAGCGGCCGATGCGCTGACTGCAATGACAAGGGACAGCCCGAACAACGCAGGGTCGTAATCGATGCCCGGCTGCATGCGCAATGCGGCCATGCCGGTGTAGTGCATGGTGCTGATGCCGGTGCCCATTGCCAAGGCGCCGAACAGGATATGCAGCATCGGCACGTGCTGATGACTGACCAGCCAGAGCGCGAAGCCCGAAGACAGCACCGCCACGGCAAGGGACAGCAGGGTCAAGGTCAGGTCGAAACCGAGGTCGATCGGCAGCTTGAACGCCAGCATGCCGATGAAGTGCATGGACCAGATGCCGATGCCCATGGACAGCGCGCCGCCGCAAATCCACATGACCATCGCCCGACCTTTAGCGGTGGCGATGCGTCCTGCAAGATCGAGCGCGGTATAGGACGCCAGAATGGCCACCAGAATGGAAACCAGGACCAGCGACAACGTGTAGTGTCCAATCAGCATGGGGCGTGACTCATGACTCAACCAGATAAGGCTAGATAGCCCAGGAATACGGCGGCGATTGTACCGATTTGCGCAGGAAAGTCGCGTCAGCCCGTCGTAATCATGGCAATAAGCCTTTACCCATGATCAGCGTCCGGATATCTCTGGTTCACGCCTCAGACCTGCTTCGGCATTCCATCCGCCACCCAGTGCCGCGATCAATTGAACGCTGGCAATCAGTCGGCTCTGCAACACTGACAGCACGCTGCGTTCGTTACTCAACGCTGTGGTTTGCACGTTTACCACATCAAGATAGCCAATCAATCCGGCCTTGTACTGGTTACTGGTCAGACGCAATGAATCCCGCGCGGCGTCCAGCGCCTCCTTGCGCACCCCCGCTTCCTGTTCGTACACGCGCAATTGCGCCATGTAGTCCTCCACTTCCTTGAAGCCGTCGAGCACGGTCTGGCGATATTGGGCGACAGTCTGGTCATACACCGCCTCGGTGCGATCGACCTCCGCAGCACGCTGACCGCCGTCGAACAGGTTCATCGCCAGTTGCGGCCCCACCGACCAGAAACGGTTCGGCAGGCTGATCCAGTTGTTGAACGTACTGCTGCTGTAGCCGCCGTTCATGCTCAGGGTCAGGTCAGGGTAGTACGCAGCCTTGGCCACGCCGATGTTCGCGTTCGCGGCCATCACCGAGCGCTCGGCGGCGGCGATGTCCGGGCGACGTTCGAGCAATTGCGACGGCAACTGCGCAGGAATCTGCGGAAGTGCCGGGACATCCATGGTCGGCGCGAGGCTGAAATCGGCAGGCGCCTGGCCCATCAACACGGCGATGGCGCTCTCGAACTGCGCGCGCTGCCAGGCCAGGTCGATCAGGTCGGCCTGAGTGCTCTTCAGTTGGGTCTGGGCCTGAGCAATGGCATCGCGCCCGGAAATTCCCGCCCGGTACTGGTTCTCGGTGAGTTTCAGCGAGCGCTGGTAGGTGTCGACGGTCGATTCAAGCAAGCGCTTCTGCTCGTCGATCACCCGCAGTTGCAGGTAGTTCTGCACCAGTTGCGATTGCAGGCTCAGCTGCATCGAAGCCAGATCGGCGAGGCTGGCCTGGGCGCTGGCCTTGTCGGCCTCCAGACCTCGACGCAATTTGCCCCAGATGTCCGCTTCCCAGCTCACGCCCAGCTGTGCGTTGTAGGTGTCGCGAATCCCGCTGCTGGAGCTGCTCAGGCTTGAGCTACTGCTGCCGGTGCCCTGGCTCGAACGGTTCTTGCTGGTGGTCAGGTCCAGCGTCGGAAAAAACGCGCCCCGGGCACTGCGCACCAGCGCTGCGGCCTGACGGTATTGCGCTTCGTATTGAGCGACCGTCTGGTTCGAGGTGTTGAGCTTTTCCACCAGGCCATTGAGCTGCGCATCGCCATAGATCTCCCACCAGGCGCCACGGGCAATGGCGTCGCTGGGGTTGGCCTGAGTCCAGCCTTCGGCCTGCTTGAAGTGTGCTGGCGTGGTCACGTCCGGCTTTTTATAGTCCGGGCCAACTGCGCAGGCACTGAGCAGCAGCGCGCAGAGCGCCACGCCAAAAGTGCGCCGAAAAGGCATAGTCCGCTGCAGTACAGAGGCGTTCGGGCGATGGGTCATAGCGGAGTTTCCAGGGCAGCATCCGTCCGCACACCGCGCCATTTATTGACGCGATGACGCAGACGGTCGAGGTAGAGGTAAACCACCGGGGTGGTGTACAGCGTGAGAATCTGGCTGAGGATCAGGCCACCGATGATGGTCAGGCCCAGCGGGCGACGCATTTCCGCGCCCTCGGCGCTGCTGAGCAGCAACGGCACGGCGCCAAGAATCGCCGCCAGCGTGGTCATCAGGATCGGCCGCAAGCGTTGCAAACAGGCGTTGCGGATCGACTCCAGTGGGGTCATGCCGCTGCCACGTTCCAGTTGCAGCGCAAGGTCGATCATCAGAATGGCGTTCTTCTTCACCACGCCAATGAGCAGGAACAGGCCCAGCAGCGAAATCAGGCTGAACTGCCCGCCCGTGAGGTAAATGCTCAACAGCGCACCGACCCCGGCGGAAGGCAACGTCGAGAGAATGGTCAGCGGATGCACGTAACTCTCGTAGAGAATCCCCAGCACCAGGTACACCGCCACCAGCGCACCGAGGATCATCCACGGTTGGCTTTTTTGGGTCGCGGCAAAGGCATCGGCGGTGCCGGCCATCTTGGCGATCACGTCTTCGGGCAAACCGACGGCAGCCACTGCGCGCTCGATAGCCGAAGTGGCCTGGTCCAGCGTCACGCCATCGGCGAGGTCGAACGAGACGTTGTCGGACGCGAACTGACCTTCGTGGTTGACCCGGTCGTCTTCCAGACTGCGCTCGTAATGGGCGATGGTCGACAGCGGCACCCGCGCACCGTTGGCGGTGATCACTTGCACCTGTTCCAGGGTGATCGGGTCCAGCGCGTACTTGGGATTGACCTCCATGACCACCTGATACTGGTTCAGCGGATCATAAATGGTCGACACCTGACGCTGGCTGTAGGCGTTGTTGAGCACCGTGGTGACCAGGTTCATGTCGATGCCCAGACGCTTGGCGGCGTCACGGTCGACCACCAACGTCACCTGCTGGGTGCCACCGCCGTCATGGGCGTCGATGGCCGTCAGCTCCTTGAGCGATTTCAGAGCAGTCACAACCTTCGGATACCAGAAGCGCAGGCTTTCAAGGTCGCCGCTTTGCAGAATGTACTGGTATTGCGAACTGGTCTGCTCGCGACCGCCACCCAGCTGCAGGTCCTGATCGGGCTGCAGGAACAGCCGGCCGCCTGGCACTTGTGGCATTTCCTTGCGCAGCCGCTCGACCACCTGCTCGGCGCCGATCCTGCGCTCGGAAATTGGCTTCAAGCGCACGATGATGAAGGCGTTGCCGGTGCCGCCGTTACCGCCGATGAAACCGGCGACGCTCTCCACCGCAGGGTCCTTGAGGATCGCGGTGCGGAACACGTCCATTTTGGGTTGCATCACCGAGAACGACAGCCCGTCGTCGCCGCGCACGAAGCCCATCAATTGGCCGGTGTCCTGTTGCGGCAAGAAGGTTTTCGGCACCACCACGTACAGCGCGATGTTGACGCCGATGGTGAGCAGCAGCGTCAGGATGGTCAGGCGCCGATGACGCAATGCCCAGCCGAGGCTTTTGTCGTAACCGGCGACCATACGATCGTTGACCCTCTGGCTCCAGCGCTGCAAGCGGTTTTCGGTGCCCGGGACATGCGGTTTGAGCCAGCGGGCGCAGAGCATCGGGGTCAGCGTCAAGGAGACCACCAGCGATACCACAATGGACGCCGATAAGGTAATCGAGAACTCGCGGAACAGGCTTTCCACCAAACCGCCCATAAAGAGGATCGAGATGAACACCGCCACCAGCGACACGTTCATCGACAGCAGGGTGAAGCCCACCTCCTGGGCGCCACGGTACGCGGCCTGCATCGGCGGCACGCCCTCGTCGATGTGCCGGGAAATATTCTCCAGCACCACGATGGCGTCATCCACCACCAGCCCCGTGGCCAGAATCAGCGCCATCAGTGACAGGTTGTTCAGAGAGAACCCGCACAGGTACATGATGGCGAACGTGCCTACCAGCGATACGGGCACCGCCAGGGTCGGGATCAACGAGGCGCGGAAGTTACCGAGGAACAGGAACACCACGATGATCACCAGCACCACGGCGATCAGCAGGGTCATCTCCGCTTCGTGCAATGTGGCCTTGATCACCGGCGAGCGGTCCATCGCCAGATCCAGCTTGACGCTGGACGGCAACACGGCTTGCAGCGCAGGCAACTGCGCCTTGATCGCCGCCACGGTCTCGATGATGTTGGCCCCGGCCTGACGGTTGATCACCAGCAGCACCGCCGACTTTTCATTGAAGAAGCCGCTGTTGTAGCGGTCCTCCACCGAGTTCTTGACCTTGGCCACGTCTTTGAGCCGCAGCGCCGCACCGTTCTGGTAACGGATGATCAGCGGCTCGTAATCCTTGGCCTTTTCCAACTGGTCGTTGGCCTGAACCTGCCAGTTGTGCTCGGCGCTTTCCACGAAGCCCTTGGGGCGGCGCACGTTAGAGTTGGAAATCGTGGTGCGTACCTCGTCAAGCGACACGCCGTACTGATCCAGCAGCTTGGGTTCCAGCTCGACGCGAACAGCAGGCAGCGAACTGCCGCCGATCTGCACCTCGCCCACGCCGCTCACCTGGGACAGGCTCTGGGACAGGATCGTTGACGCCAGATCGTACAACTGGCCTTTTTCCAGCACGTCCGAGGTCAGGGACAGCACCATGATCGGCGCCTGGGACGGGTTGACCTTCTTGTACGTCGGCATGCTGCGCATGCCGCTGGGCAACAGATTGCGCGAGGCGTTGATCGCCGCCTGCACCTCTCGCGCCGCACCGTTGATGTCGCGGTCCATGTCGAACTGCAGAATCACCCGCGTGGTGCCCTGACTCGAACGGCTGGTCATGGTGTTGACCCCGGCGATGGTGCCCAGGGACCGTTCCAGCGGTGTCGCCACGCTGGACGCCATGATTTCCGGGCTCGCGCCGGGTAACGAGGCCTGAACAACAATCACCGGGAAGTCCATGTTCGGCAGCGGCGAAACCGGCAGCAGGCCGAAACTCATGCCGCCGAGCAGCATGATCGCAAGACTCAGCAGCATGGTCGCCACCGGCCGGCGGATGAAGGGCGCCGAGAGGTTCATACGTCAGCCTGCTCCAGCGAGGCTGGCGAAGCAGGTTTACGTTGCCAGCGACGGCCGAGACGATCGAAATACAGATAGATGACCGGCGTGGTGAATAGCGTCAGTACCTGACTCACCAGAAGACCGCCAACCATCACCAGACCCAGTGGCTGACGCAGCTCGGCACCGGAACCTGTGGCGAACATCAATGGAATGGCGCCAAACAACGCAGCGAGCGTGGTCATCAGAATCGGCCGGAAACGCAGCAGCGCCGCTTCGTAGATCGCTGTCTGCGGATCGACGCCACGGTTGCGCTCAGCGTCGAGGGCAAAGTCGATCATCATGATCGCGTTCTTCTTGACGATACCGATCAGCAGAATAATGCCGATGATCGCGATCATGCCCAGATCGTTGCCGCTCAATATCAGCGCCAGCAACGCACCGATGGCGGCTGATGGCAGGGTCGAGAGAATAGTGATCGGGTGAATGTAGCTCTCGTACAGCACCCCCAACACGATGTACATCGTCACCACTGCGGCGAGCACCAGCAACAGCGTGCTGGACAGCGAGGCCTGGAACGCTTCGGCCGCGCCCTGAAACTGCGTCTGCACACCGAGCGGCATGCCAATGTCTTTCTGCACTTGCTCGATCACTTCTACCGCTTGCCCAAGCGCCACGCCGGGCGCCAGGTTGAACGACATCATCACCGCCGGAAACTGGCCCATGTGGGCGATGGCCAACTGCGCCTGACGCTGCTCGACCCTGGCCAGACTTGAGAGTTTGACCTGGCCGCCATCGGTGGTCTTGACGTGAATCTGCTCCAGCGCCTGCGGCCCCAGATCATTGGCCGCCGCCGCTTGAAGCACCACGCGGTACTGGCTGGCCTGGGTGTAGATCGTGGAAATCTGCCGCTGGCCGAACGCGTCATACAGCGCGTCGGTGATATTGGCGACCGTAACGCCCAGTCGGCTAGCCGCATCGCGGTCAATGTTCAGGTACACCTGCAGGCCTTTGTCCTGCAGGTCGCTGGCGACGTCGGTCAGTTCCGCACGTTCGGCCAGAGCGTCCACCAGTTTGCCACTCCACAGGCTCAACAGTTCGGCATCCGGCGAGGACATGCTGAACTGATATTGGGTGCGACTGACCCGATCCTCGATGGTCAGGTCCTGCACCGGCTGCATGAACAGACGGATGTCCGACAGTTGATCGACCTGTGGCTGGAGGCGCTGAATCACCTGCGTCGCGGTCAGGTCGCGCTGGTTGTGCGGCTTGAGGTTGATCAGCATGCGTCCGCTGTTGAGCGTGGCGTTGTCGCCATCGACACCGATGTAGGACGACAGGCTGGACACGGCCGGATCCTGCAGAATGACCTTGGCCAGAGCCTGCTGCCGTTCGCTCATGGAGGCGAACGAAACCGACTGCGGCGCTTCGGAAATGCCCTGGATCACCCCGGTATCCTGCACCGGAAAGAAACCCTTCGGTACAGCGAGATAGAGCAGCACGGTGACGCCCAGCGTGGCGATGGCCACCAGCAGCGTCAGCGGTTGATGCTTGAGTACCCACTGCAATTTGCGCCCGTAGGCGGCGATCAGCCAATCGATCCAGGCGCCGCTGGCCCGGTAGAAACGGCCCTGCTCTTCTTCCTTGGGCTCGCGCTTGAGCAAGCGCGCGCACATCATCGGCGTCAGGGTCAGCGAAACCACCAGCGAAATCAGGATCGCCACCGCCAGGGTAATTGCGAACTCGCGGAACAATCGTCCGACCACGTCGGCCATGAACAGCAGTGGAATCAACACCGCGATCAACGAGATGGTCAACGAAATCAGGGTGAAGCCGATCTGCCGCGCGCCTTTGAGGGCGGCCTGCAACGGAGTCTCGCCCTCCTCCAGATGCCGGGAAATGTTCTCCAGCATGACGATCGCATCGTCCACCACGAAGCCGGTGGCAATGGTCATGGCCATCAGCGTCAGGTTGTTGACCGAGAAGCCGGCAAGGTACATGACGCCAAAAGTGCCCACCAGCGACAGCGGCACGGCTATCGAAGGAATGATGGTGGCGCTGAGGCGGCGCAGAAACAGAAATGTAACCAACACCACCAGCACGATGGAAATCAGCAATTCGTGCTGCACGTCGCTGACCGAGGCGCGGATGGTTTGCGTGCGGTCGGTCAGCACCACTACGTCCAGACCGGCGGGCAGGTTGTCGGTGATGCTCGGCAACAAGGCCTTGATCCGGTCGACCACCTCAATGACGTTGGCCCCCGGCTGACGCTGGATATTCAGCAGCACGGCCTGGTTTTGGTTGGCCCAGGCGGCAAGACGCTCGTTTTCCGCGCCATCGACGATCTGCGCCACGTCCTTGAGACGCAGCGGCCCGCCGTTGTTGTAGGCCAGAATCAGGTTGGCGTATTCCTCGGGCGACTTGAGCTGATCGTTCGCATCGAGCATCGAAACCCGGGTCGGACCGTCGAAGTTGCCCTTGGGCGTGTTGACGTTGGAGGCACTGACCAGCGTGCGCACGTCCGACAGGTTCAGACCGTTGGCGGCCAGCGCATCAGGATTGACCTTGATCCGCACTGCCTGCCGCTGGCCGCCGGCGATGCTGACCATGCCGACGCCGCTGATCTGGGCGATTTTCTGCGCCATGCGCGTATCGACCAGATCATTGAGCTTGGGCAGGAGCATGGTTTTCGAAGTGATCGCCAGGGTCAGCACCGGGGTGTCCGCGGGGTTGACCTTGTTGTAGGTCGGTGGCGCTGGCAAATCGTTTGGCAGCAAGTTGGTCGCGCCATTGATCGCCGCCTGCACTTCCTGTTCGGCGACATCCATGTTGATGTCCAGGCTGAAACGCAGGGTAATCACCGAGGCGCCGCCGGAACTGGTCGAGGCCATTTGCGTCAGGCCCGGCATCTGCCCGAACTGACGCTCAAGCGGTGCGGTCACGGCACTGGTCATCACTTGCGGGCTGGCACCGGGGTACAGGGTCATGACCCGGATGGTCGGATAATCCACCTGCGGCAACGCCGAAACCGGCAGCAAGGTGTAGGCGATCAGGCCGGCCAGCACGATGGCCAGCATGCTCAGCGTGGTCGCGACGGGCCTGAGGATGAACAGGCGTGACAGGTTCATACGTTGCCTTTTTTCACGGCGGCGGCGTCGGCCGACTCACCGGTTTCCTTGTCTTTCGCGGGCTGGCCCTGCAGCTTTCCACCCGGCGTGACCGGCACGTCCTTGCTGTCGTTGACCACTTCCACCTCACTGCCGTCCTTCAAACGGTCGGTGCCTTCCAGCACCACGCGATCACCCGCGGCCAGACCTTCGGTGATGACCGTGGAGTTCTCATCGCTCGGGCCGGTTTTGAGCTGACGAATACGAACCTTCTTGTCGCCCTCCATCACGTAGACGAAGGTGCCGTTGACGCCGAACTGCACCGCAGCCGACGGCACCAGCACGGCGTTTTTCATCGTGCTGGCCAGCAGACGCGCGTTGACGAACTGGTTGGGAAACAACGCCTCGTTTTCGTTATCGAAGCGCGCCTTGAATTTCAGGGTGCCTGTGGTGATGTCGATCTGGTTGTCGATGCTGGCGAGCACGCCCTTGGCCTGCAGCTTCACGTCGCCACGGTCCCAGGCTTCCACCGGCAATTTGTCGCCGTTGCGGTAGTGACCGATCACGTCTGCGAGATCTTTCTCCGGCAGGGTGAAGCTGACCGTGATCGGTTTGGTCTGGGTGATGACTGCCAGAGCGGTGGTGTCATTGGCGGCCACCAGGTTGCCGACGTCCAGTTGACGCAGGCCGATGCGGCCGGCGATCGGCGCACGAATCTGGGTGAACTCGAGATTGAGCCTGGCGTCGCCCACGGCGGCCTGATTGGTCTTGATCGTGCCCTGATATTGGCCGATCAGCGACTCGGCGGTGTCCAGGGTCTGCTTGGCGATGCTGTCCTCTTTGTACAGGTCCCGATAACGCTGTACGTCGATCTGCGCATTTTTCAGCAGCGCCTGATTGGTCATCAGGGTGCCTTCGGCCTGTTGCAGGGCAATCTGGTAGCTGCGCGGATCGATCACCGCCAAGAGATCCCCGGCCTTGACCTGCTGACCCTCCTGGAAGTTGATCTTGACCAGCTCGCCCGCGACCCGGCTGCGCACGTTGATGGTGTTCATCGCGGTCACGGTGCCCAGCGCTTTGTAATAGATAGGGAAGTCACCCGTGGTCGCAGGCGCCACTCGCACTGGGACCGGGCCGGCCGCTCCGCCGAACCCCGGACGCTGACCGGTCGTTTTTCCCGCGCCGCCGCTGCGGCTTGCGCCTTTGTGGGCTTGCCCGGATTGCTGCGCGGTGGCATCAGTCTTTTGTGCCGATCCCGGCCAGAACCGCCAGCAGACGCCTGCGACAATCAAGAGAACCAACAAGCTGAGTAGCCAGCGACGGGAGTTACGGAAACCAGACGATTGCATGAATAAGTCAACCAGTGTGCGCGTGAGCGTCTTCGGGAGGCTGAACAATAAGCATAGTTACGTGCCAAGCAAAGGGCCTTTACCGGCAATTTACCGAGTGCTTACTTTGGTAAGGTGCTGACCTGCAAATGAAAACGGCCTGATCGAGTCAGGCCGTTTTGTGTTGCTATCTATTGCACGGAGGTGTTCGGCAATACGCAACGGACAACTTACTTGAGTACGGCGAGTGCGGCGTCGTAGTTCGGCTCTTGACCGATCTCCGGAACCAGTTCGCTGTGCAGGACGTTGTCGTTCTCGTCCAGGACCACCACCGCGCGGGTGGTCAGGCCGACCATCGGGCCGTCAGCGATGGCCACGCCGTAGGCTTCCATGAAATCGGCGCCACGCATGGTCGACAGGTTCTTCACGTTTTCCAGGCCTTCGGCGCCGCAAAAACGCGCCTGGGCGAATGGCAGGTCAGCGGAGATGCACAGCACCACGGCGTTGTTCAGGTCGTTGGCCTGAGCGTTGAACTTGCGCACGGAAGTGGCGCAGGTCGGGGTGTCGACGCTTGGGAAAATATTCAGCACTTTGCGCTTGCCGGCGAACGTTTCCAGTGTCACGTCAGCCAGATCGCCACCGACCAGTTTGAAGGCAGGCGCCTTGCTGCCGACCTTTGGCAGTTCGCCGCTGATTTGCACAGGGGAGCCTCTACGAGTCACTTGAGCCATGAGCTGAGTCCTTATTCTGAGGTTGCGGGAAAAGACTGGAAGTTAACCACGAAAGCGCCTGTCGACCTACCGGTATGCGGTAATTTGTTGTCAGCTCATGGGCGCTGGCGCAGATTTATCCAGCAAGCCTGGCCGCGCGCACAATTCCACCAGCCAGTCGACGAACACCCTCACCCGACGCGACATTTGCCGATGGGACGGATACAACGCCGTCAGCGGTAACCGGGGTTGCGCAAAGGCCTCCAGCACCTCGACCAACTCACCGCAGCGCAAAGGTTCAGCGACATGGTAGTACGGGGTCTGCACCAGGCCATAGCCGGCACAGCAGGCCGCGAGATAACCATCGGCGCTGTTGGTCGCCAGCGTTTTGGGCAGACTCAGTTCCTGCCCCCTGCCCTCTATCACGAACTCCAGGCCGTAACGTTTATTTGAAGTCGCGGAAAAATATTCGATGACCCTGTGTTGCGCCAGTTCTTCCAGCGTTTGCGGAACGCCATGGCGCTGCAGATAAGCGGGACTGGCACAGACCACCTGACGCATCTGCGCCAGAGGCCGGGCTACCAGCGAATGGTCCAGAGGCTGGCCGCCGCGGATCACACAATCGAAGCCCTCACGGATCAGATCCACCGGGCGGTCGGTCATGCCGACTTCCATTTCCAGTCCGGGATAGCGCTCGGTGAATTCGGGCAGTGCAGGCATGAGAATCAACCGACCGAAGCCCGCTGGCATGTCGACCCGCAGCACGCCTTCGGGCGCCTTGGCTATAGAAGAAAACGCCGACTCGGCATCGTCCAGATCGTTGAGCAGGCTGACGCAGCGCTGGTAGTAGGCCTGCCCGTCGAGCGTCGGGGTGACCTGGCGCGTGGTGCGCAGCAACAACTGCACGCCCAGATGCGCCTCCAGTTGTTTGATCAGAATCGTCACCGAAGCGCGGGGCATGTGCAGGCTGTCCGCAGCCTTGGCAAAACCGCCCAGCTCGACGATTCGGGTAAAGGCACGCATGGCGTTGAATCGGTCCATTGCCACTCCGCTGGATTCGATTGTTTAGATTTTCTCAATAGTGAAAGCACTTTTAGCCGGTTTATCGGGATTCTGTCGAGGGGCAAGAATGGGCGGGTCTTGAAGCCACACCTGAATCCAGAAAAGGAACTGATCATGCAAACGCGTCAACTCGGCAACAACGGACCCCACGTTTCGGCAGTCGGCCTGGGCTGCATGGGCATGACCGATTTTTACACCACCGGCGGCGACCCTCAGGAGGCCATCGCCACGATCCATCGCGCGCTGGAACTGGGCGTAACCCTGTTTGACACCGCCGACATGTATGGCCCCCACACCAACGAAGAACTGCTGGGCAAGGCGCTGGCCGGCAAACGCGATCAGGCATTCATCGCCAGCAAGTTCGGCATCGTGCGCACCCCGGGCGACGCTGCGGCTCGAGGCGTCAACGGCAGCCCCGAGTACATTCGGGACGCCATCGACGGCACCTTGAAGCGTTTGAAGATCGACACCCTGGACTTGTATTACCAGCACCGGATCGACCCGAAGATCAGCATCGAGGAATCGGTGGGTGCCATGGCCGAGCTGGTCAAGGCTGGCAAGGTGCGTTATCTCGGCTTGAGCGAGGCGTCGGCCAGCACTCTGGAGCGCGCGCATAAGATTCACCCGATTGCGGCTTTGCAGACCGAGTATTCGCTCTGGAGCCGAGAGCCTGAAGAAAACGGCGTGCTGCAGACCTGCCGCCGCCTGGGCATTGCCTTCGTGCCCTATAGCCCGCTGGGGCGTGGCTTTCTGACCGGCACGCTGAAATCCCCCGACGACTTCGCCGCCGACGATTACCGCCGCAGCAGCCCACGCTTTCAAGGCGAGAATTTTGCGAAAAACCTGGAGCTGGTGCACAAGGTCCAGCAGCTGGCGGCGGACAAAGGCGTGACAGCTGGGCAACTGGCATTGGCGTGGGTGCTGGCGCAGGGCAATGACGTGATCCCGATTCCCGGAACCAAACAACGTAAATACCTGGAGGAAAACGTAGCGGCGCTGGATGTAACGCTCAGCGCAAATGAGTTGCAGGCGTTGAAGGATCTGTTTCCGGTCGCTGCGGTGGCCGGTGGGCGCTATCCAGAGGCGGCATTGAAGCTGCTCAACGGCTGATACAGCTGACACGACACCCTTGTAACAGCCCGGTCAGGCTGCCACATGGGTGTCGCGTCAAATGAATGGCCTAGAAATCCCGCTTGTAGAAAATGTCCAGCGAACTCGCCACGCCCCCTGCGGCTTCCAGGTACACCTTCTTGCTCAGCAGATAACGCAAAGCGATGGTGTTGGCCGGTTCGAACACCCCTACCCCATAACGAAGGCTGAGCTTGTCGGTGATCTTGCCGCTGGCGACCACCGCCGTCTTGTCGCCACTGCCCGAGGTGTCGAGGTCGAAATCCTTGATCCCGAGGTCCGAGGCCAGTTTGCCCGCGGTCCCCGAGCTGCCGGCCAGCCCCAGGGCCAACGCCGCCTGAGCCATCATGTTGTTGTCCTCGCCGTCGGTGGCCAGCGGACGCCCGAGCACCAGGTAGGAAAGCGCCTGCTCCTGGCTCATGGCAGGCTCAGAGAAGACAGTCGTGGTCGGCTGTTCAGCACTACCGCTCAGGCGAATCCCGGCGATGACGTCATCGGTCTGGCGAATCGCTTCGATATCCAGATAAGGCTGATCAACGGGCCCGGCAAACAGCAAACGCGCCTTGCGAATGGTCAGCCGCTGCCCGTAAGCGCGATAGCGGCCATCGTTCAGATTCAGTTCGCCACGGGTATCGAGGTTGTCGCCGATGTGAACATGGCCTGCCAGGTTGGCCGTCAGGCCGAAACCGCTGAAGCTGAGTTTCTCCTGGCCGACTTCAACGTTGATGTCCATGGCGATCGCCATGGGCGGTTTGCCCTCTTTGGTTTGCGCACCGACGATGACGGTGTCGTCAGACACCTTGACCGTGGATGGCGGCAATTGCCGGACGGTGATCTCCCCTTTGGGAATCAGGACCTTGCCGGACACCGCCAGCCGATCGCCCTGCAGGGTGATTTTCAGGTCCGGCGCGGCCTCGAGCTTCGCATAGGGCTCGACCGTGATTGGCAGCCGCGAGCCTTGCAGGCTCACGTCGACGTTCAGTGCCTCGGCCCAGGCGATGTGCCCGCCAATGCTGCCCTGGCCTGTGGGGCCGCTGTTCCAGCTGCCCTTGAGCTGGACGTTCTCCCCGGCAATCAAGGCCTGAACGTTGAGTTTTTCCAGACTGATCGGCAGCTCCGGCCCTGACACCTCACCCTCGTTCAGAGTGACGTTGCCGTTGACCTGTGGCGCCAGCAGACCGCCGGAAATCCGACCGCTGCCGTTGAGTTTGCCGTTGAGCTTTTCGATCATCGGGACGAAAGGCCGCGCCACGGAAATATCGACGCCACTGAGGTTGAAGTCACCGTTGACGGTCTTGTTCTTCGCCAATGGATCGATGCTCAACCGGGCCAGCAGCTCGCCGAGCTTGCCCCCGCGAAAATTCAGGCTGGTGTCGACTTTTTTCGGCGTCAGGCTGCTGGTCAGCTTCAACGTCTGATACGGGAAGTCCAGCCATTGATTCTTTTCCTTGACCCGCAGGGTGCCGCCACTGGCATCGATCACCACTTGACCATTGGGGCCGGATGCCGGGATATCCAGCTGCACATCGGCATTCAGCGCGCCATTCCAGGCGAAGTCCTTGGGCAACCACTGCGCCAGGCTTTCCAGGGGAAATTGCTTGAGGTGGTAGCGCAGACGCGGGTCGGGCATCAGACGCTGGTCTTCACCGCAGAGGCTGGCCGGCCCCGACATCCAGCAATGGGCACCAAAATTGATCTTGCCGTCGGCCAGTCGCTCCAGTCTGGCAGGTTGCTGGAGCTTCCAGTCCTGCCCACCGGCCTGGATATCGCCGCTGGCCAGACGACCTCGCCAGTTGCCCTTGTCCAGTGTGCCGTCCAGCGCAAGCGCCAGCTTGAGCAGCGGCCCTTGCAGATCGAGCTTGACCTGCTGGCGTTTGATATCGCCCTGGCCATTGACCGTCAGCGCGCCCAACGCGGTATCGCCCGCCTGAATCCCGCTGGTTTTCAGGTCGATGGTGGCGCGCTGGGCGCCGTCCAGTTTTGCCGCCAGATTCAGGCTTTGCAGCTTGTTCGTCTCGTAGGCTAGTTGATTGCCTTGCAGCGCCAGCTGACCTTGCGGTGCCTGCAGGGTACCGGCGAGATCGAGGCGCCCTTTTACCTGGCCTTGCAAGCGTGGCCACAACTGACCAAGGCGAGGCAAGTTCATGTCCAGTTGACCGACCAGCTTCTGTTGCAGGCTGCCAGTGCCCTCAATCCGGTTATCGCCGAGACGGATCTGCAGTGCGCTGAGGTTCCACTTATCACCGGCGCCATCGGCTTTGGCCTGCAGCACCGCAGGCTGACCGCGCAGTCGGCCCTTGAGGTCAAGATCGGCGTTGAGGTTCAACTGCTCGTTCTTGAACGCGCCTTTGCTGCGCAACGGGCCGGCGAGCGACCCTGGCAGTTCGGCGACCCAGAACGATGGATCAATGGCGCTCAGGTCCAGCGCCGTGTCCCAGGCGACACCGTCGGCAAATTGCACATTCAGGTGACCGCTGGCCTTGCCCTGCCCCGCAACCAGTTCCAGTTGCGGCAGGAAGATCTGCTGCAAATCGCCGCTGAACGGGCTTTGCAAGCTGAACGGGCCTGCGGGGCCTTTGAAGTCACCCGCAAGGTTGCCCAGATACTTGCCGTCCGTGTAGGAAACCTCTCCTTTAAAGGTGTGAACGCTGACTTGCGGCTCGTCGATCACCGGGTACAGGCGATGCCACGGGAAATCCAGCCAGTCGATCTTCGCGTCGGCGCTCAAACCTTTTTGCCAATCCAGCTTGCCGCTGATTTTCAGGCGCTGCTCGGCGCTGGCGGTCAGGTCCAGCGTGGTGATTTCCGCGCCCTTGGCATCCACCCGGCCTTGCAGCGCCAGCGTTACCGGCCCCTGCTCGGCCGGCAGACTGGCGTTGCCGAGAATGGCGTAGCCCTGGGCCAGATCACCTTTGGCATTGAGCGTGAGCTTGTTGAGTTGCAGCGTGTCCGGCAGATCGGGCCCGGGCTTGAACTGGTCGCTGGTGATTGCAACTTCCGCAGGCAGGTTTTCCACCAGCGGTTGTAGCTGGCCCAACAGCTTCGCCTGGATGTAACCGCTGGATTGCCCATTGATCGTGAGGGTCTTGAGCAGATCGCCTTCGACACTCAGCGCCAGCGACAGAGGCTGACCGCTGACATCTGGCAGTTTGACCTGCCCCTGGGCAGTCAGAGGCCAATCGGCCGTAGGCTTGAGCAAACCGTTGAGGTCCAGAACGATGTCATCGCGTTGCGCATGAACCGAGTCGATTTTCAGCCCGTCCGCCGTCCAGTGCGCCGCCAGATGCAGATCGCGGACTTGCTCGGTGCCATCCAGATGCAGGCTGCCCACTTGCACGTTGCCCAGTTCTAGCGCCACCGGCAGCTTGAGGTCCGGAAGTGTGATCGGGCCACTGCTTTCTTCACTACCAGACGGCGGGAAACTCAACCGAATATCCCCGGCCTGCAAGGTATTGATGCACAGGGTCATGCGCGTCAGACACGACGGCGACCACTCGAACACCGGGGCATCGACCTCGACCTTGCTGTCACCCTGTTGCCACAGCAGCGAATCCGCCTGCCAGGCACCGCCGAGATGCCCGGAAAAGTTTTCGATGTGCAGGCCGGGCACCCGTTCCAGCACCCAGCGGCTGCCCGACTGAGTGCCGAGAAGCAAACCCAGGGCAACGCCGAGCACCAGGACAATCGCCAGCAGGCTGATTCCAAAAATGATTGCGATACGTTTCAGCAGTGCCGTACTCGTCACAGTTCAGGTCCCATCGAGAAGTGCAGACGAATACCGCCATCGTCATCCAGTGCATGCGCCAGATCGAGGCGCAACGGGCCGACGGGCGAAACCCAGCGAATACCGATACCGACGCCGGTCTTGAGGCTCGGGAAGTCCAGCGAGTTGAAGGAGTTACCCTCGTCGACGAACGCCGCCACACGCCATTTTTCGGCGATGGAGTATTGATATTCGGCGCTGCCGGCGACCATGTAGCGGCCACCGATCTTGTCGCCATCGGAGTTTTCCGGCGACAGGGACTGGTAGTCGTACCCGCGAACGCTCTGATCGCCACCGGCGAAGAAGCGCAGCGAAGGAGGGATGGACTTGTAGCCGTTGGTGGCTGTGCCTCCCACCTGAATACGCCCGAGGAACCGGTGGTTCTGGGCAATGGTGGTCAGCCCCTTGACCAACGCGGTGCCATGCAGCACGTTGGCGTCAGACCCCAGCCCTTCCTTCGCAACCTGAGTCTCGAACTGCAAGCGGTAACCGTTGTGCGGGTCGATCCGGTTGTCGCTTCGCAGGTAGGAATAGCTGATGCCGGGCATCAGCAAGGTGCTCAGGCCCTCGTCGTTGCCGAGCCGGTATTCCTCACGCTGCCACTTCAGGGAGATGACGCGCTCCCATCCGCTGGGCAATTTGCTGTGCCATTCGGGGCCTACGGTGAGCAATTTACTCAGGCTGTCGGTGTCGGCGATTTCTTCGTACTGATAGCCGCCGGCGAATCGCAGCTTGTCCGTCAGGGGCGGATCCAGCGGGATGTCGTAGAACAGGCCTACGTTTTGCCGCGGCGCCGACAGCTCTGATTCAACGCCATAGCTGTGGCCTTGGGGGTTGACCCAGTGGCGGGTCCAGTTGGCCTTGACCCGCGGGCCCACGTCGGAGGAGTAGCCCACACCGAGGCCCATGGTGCGCGGTTTGCGCGTCTCCAGCTGAACGTTGACCGGAATCACCTGGCCCTGCGCGTCCGTAGGGGACGCATCGACACGCACACCCTCGAAATAACCGCTGGATTGCATGGCCTGGTTCAGCTCGGCGATCAGCTCGGAATCGTAGGGCGTGTCTTCCTTGAACGGGACCATGCGCCGCAGCAGGTCGTCGTCGAACGGAGAATCGCCACTGAACGACACCTTGCCCAGTGAGAAGCGCGGCCCGCTGTCATACACAAGCTCAATGTCGGCGACACCGGCCCGAGGGTCGACAGAAAGACGCTGGGTGACGAAGCGGCCGTTGAAAAATCCGTAACGCGCAGCCTGATTCTGGATCAGTCGTTTGGCGTCTTCGTAATGACCATGATTGAGCACAGCGCCGGATTTGAGCGCGTCGCTCTTGGGCACCTTGAATGCCTTGAGCTGGTTGGCGGGGCCTTCGATGCGGACCGTGACATTGCGCAGATGCACTGGCTCGCCCGGTTGCACATTCAGGACCAGATGCAGGTCCTTGTCGGTGTGCTTGACCTCGCTGTCGATCTGCGCCTGGTAATAGCCCAGGGCCTGGGCCGCTTTTTGCGCCTGCTCGACGGCGCCCACGCTGAAGCGCTCCAGCGCTTGTTCGTCACGCTCGCCGAGGCTGCCCACGTACCCTTCAATATTGGATTTGAGCGCTGAGTTGGAAGGTTTGATCCGCACGTCCAGCTGGGCATCGGCGAGCGCCGCACAGCTGGATAACATCAGGAGAAAACCGCTGGTAAATCGACCGGGAAACTTCATAGGCGCGGATGCTAACACGAGCGGCGGGTGCTGCTGGAACCCGCAAAAATTGAAAACTCACCCGCGTTCAAGCCATGGAACCCAGTGAAACCTGAGGATTTGGGTGGAAAAAAACATGCTCTCGGATTGGTCCTACAGCAACTTCGCCGATTTCCTCGTACCCCTGTCGTTTGTAGAATTCCAGGTAATGGCCGTTTCCAGTGTCCAGCACGATGCCTTGAGAGTGCTCGTCCACCGCGCACCAGTCATGCAGGGCTTGCAGCAGTTGTTCGCCGTAATGTTGCCCCTGAAAATCGGGGTGAACACCCAGCAGTGGCAATACATGGACAGCGTCTGACGGCAGGCAGGCCAGCACTGCGTGGTAATACTCCAGATAGCGCTGGGTGCAGCGCCACCCGGTGCTCATCACCATGCGCAGGCGCCACGCCCAGCTTTCCGTGATGCCCAGGCGGCGTTGAGGCGGCGCAATGAGCGCAACGCCCACCAGTCGATCCTCCACGAACAGGCCCAGAGCCGGCATGTCCTGCAGAAAATGCTGTTTGACCAGTTCGCGAATGGTCGCGCGAACCCTCTGCTCATAACCGGAGCGACCTGACTCGAACAGGTAACCGAAGCTGGGCTCGTGACGGTAGGCGTGATAAAGCAGCGAGCGCGCCTCCCGGGAATAGCCCCCGTCCAATTGACGGATCTGGGCCAATTCAGTCGCTGATTCAGGCATGTGAGCGTGTCCCTTTCGATGACGACCCGACTCGGTAGGACGGGTTCAAAGTGTCAAGCGTTCGAGTGGTGGCCTCTGACGACAGTTCCGGCTAATTTTTCAGGCGTTTCCCACAGCGTAGCAGCCACTTGGGATCCTGATATGACGCTATGGGCTGGCCGTGGGCAGAGAGGTCGGCTAGCATCGCTGTTTGTTTTTTGCCAGGACTGCCGTCTATGAAAATTGTGTCTTTCAACATCAACGGCCTGCGCGCCCGTCCGCACCAGTTGGCGGCACTGATTGAAAAACACCAGCCCGACGTCATTGGCCTGCAGGAAACCAAGGTCTCGGACGAGCAGTTTCCACAGGCGGAAATCGAAGCGCTGGGCTATCACGTGCATTTTCATGGCCAGAAAGGCCACTACGGCGTTGCGCTGCTTTCCCGCCAGGCACCTCTGTCGCTGCACAAAGGCTTCGACACCGATGACGAAGAGGCTCAGCGCCGCTTCATCTGGGGCACTTTCGCCGATCGCAACGGCCTGCCGGTGACGATCATGAACGGCTATTTCCCTCAAGGCGAAAGCCGCGACCACCCGACCAAGTTTCCGGCCAAGACCCGGTTCTACGCCGATCTTCAGCAGTTGCTGGAAACCCGCTTCAGCAATGACCAGCCGCTGGTGGTGATGGGTGACGTCAACATTTCCCCGGAAGACAGCGACATCGGTATTGGCCCGGACAATGCCAAACGCTGGCTGAAAACCGGCAAGTGCAGCTTCCTGCCAGAAGAGCGCGAATGGATGGCTAAGCTGAAGAACTGGGGCCTGGTGGACAGCTTCCGGCATCTGTACCCGGAAGTGATCGATCAGTTCAGCTGGTTCGACTACCGCAGTCGCGGTTTCGAGGACGAGCCCAAGCGCGGCCTGCGCATCGACCTGATCCTCGCCTCCCACGGCTTGCAGCCGCGGATCAAGGCGGCGGGCGTGGATTACGATCTGCGCGGGATGGAGAAGCCATCGGATCACGCACCAATCTGGCTTGAATTGAGCTGAAACGCCATCGATTTCCCTTTGTAACAGCCAGGCTTGGCTGCATTAGCGATTTCAAAAACGCAACCGCCGTCAAGCTGGACTGCCACAGGCCTGGCATGTCACATCCATCTGTCACATAGCCGTAACGCATCTGTCTTATTCTCCGGGCAACCCTCGGCCCAAGAAGATGCCGCACATGCAGCGCACCCGTTTTATTCCCTCTCTATACGCGGCAGTTTTGCTCGGCGTTTTTCCGCTCTGCGCAAATGCAACCAGCCTGGCCGAGCCTGAGGACGGCGCGCCTGTACTGCGAATCCAGGGCTCGAATACCATTGGCGCGCAACTGGGGCCAGCACTGGTCGCCGGACTGCTCGATAAACAGGGCGCCGGCTCCATCCAGCAACAACCGGGCACCCAGCCCAACGAAATACGCGTCACAGGGTTATTACCTTCTGGGCAAAAAGTGAGCATCGACGTTGCCGCCCATGGTTCCAGCACGGGCTTTGCCGCGCTGAAGACCGGCCAGGCCGATCTCGCGGCTTCTTCAAGGCCGATCAAGAATGCCGAAGTCAGGGAACTTGCAGGCCTGGGCGATCTGCGCAGCCAGGACGCCGAACAAGTAATTGCCATCGATGGCGTGGCCGTGATCCTCCACCCCGCCAACCCGGTGCGAGAACTGAGCATCAATCAGTTGGCAAAGATCTTCTCTGGAGAAATCCACGATTGGGAGCAACTGGGCGGCACTGGCGGCGCCATTCATCTATACGCCCGTGATCAGCAGTCCGGGACCTTCGACACCTTTAACGAACTGGTACTGACCAGGTTCGGTAAAAGCCTGGCTCGCGATGCGCAGCGTTTTGAATCCAGCGAGGGCTTGTCCGATGAAGTCAGCAATGACCGCCAGGCCATCGGGTTCATCGGCCTGCCCTACGTGCGCAGGGCCAAAGCGGTGGCGATTATCGATGGCGAGTCCAAACCCATGTTGCCGAGCATCAGCCTGATCGCCACCGAGGATTATCCGCTGTCACGCAGGCTTTATTTCTACCTGCCTTCAGACTCCAAACAGCGCTGGGCCAAGGCACTGGTGCGTTTTGCTCAGAGCCCGCAGGGGCAGTCCATCGTCGCGCAGAACGGTTTCGTCGCGCAGACGGTACAGGCGGTGAAAGTCCGCGCGACCGCTGAAATGCCCGCCGACTACCAGAACCTGACACGCGAAGCCGAGCGCCTGTCGGTAAACTTTCGCTTCGCACAGGGCAGCGCCTCACTGGATACCAAGGCACGCCTGGACCTCAAACGCGTAGTCGATTACCTGAAGGCCCACGACAAGCTGAACCAGAAAGTCACCCTGGTGGGTTTTGGCGACGCGAAAAGCGACCCGTCACGGGCGCAGTTACTGTCCAAACTGCGGGCCATGGCAGTGCGTCGGGAATTATTGAAAGGCGACGTGATCCTGCGCGATGTGCGCGGTTTCGGCGACGAAATGCCCGTGGCGACCAATGATGTCGACGAAGGCCGGATCAAGAATCGGAGGGTCGAAGTGTGGGTAGAGTGACGATTCGATGTCTTACATCCCGCGCTGCCGCCGACTAAACCCAACCCCTGTGGGAAGGAGCGTGCTCGCGAAAGCGTCAGTACACCCAAAGTATTCTCCTGCAGATGTCGAATGCCTTCGCCAGCAAGCGCCCTCCCACGCGTAGCTCATCGCTCGCTCAGTCTCAGCGATGCTCGCTGCGCATCATCTCTTTGGGCACGTATTTGCCCACTTCATATTTGCCAATCGCTGCGCGGTGCACCTCATCCGGGCCGTCGGCCAGGCGCAGGGTGCGCTGCATCGCGTACATGTAGGCCAGCGGGAAGTCGCCGGACACACCTGCACCGCCATGCATCTGGATCGCCCGGTCGATCACCCGCAATGCAACGTTCGGCGCTACCACCTTGATCTGGGCAATCTCGCTCTTTGCCACCTTATTGCCGACGGTGTCCATCATGTACGCCGCTTTGAGGGTCAACAGCCGCGCCATGTCGATCTCCATTCGCGAGTCGGCGATCTTGTCGATGTTGCCGCCCAATCGGGCCAGCGGACGACCGAATGCCGTGCGCTGTACCGAACGTTTGCACATCAGTTCCAGGGCTCGCTCAGCCATGCCGATCGAGCGCATGCAGTGGTGAATACGCCCAGGGCCAAGGCGCCCCTGGGCGATTTCGAAGCCTCGTCCTTCGCCCAACAGGACGTTTTCGTATGGCACCCGCACATTGTCGAACAGCACTTCGGCATGGCCGTGGGGTGCGTCGTCGTAACCGAATACCGGCAATGGACGGACGATCTTCACCCCCGGGGCGTCGGTTGGCACCAGAATCATCGAATGCTGCTGATGACGTGGGCCGTCGGGATTGCTCAGGCCCATGAAGATCATGATCTTGCAGCGCGGGTCGCATGCCCCAGAAGTCCACCACTTGCGGCCGTTGATCACCCACTCATCACCCTCTCGCTCAGCACGGGCCGCCATGTTGGTGGCATCCGAGGACGCAACGTCCGGTTCAGTCATGGCAAAGGCCGAGCGGATTTCGCCACGCAATAAAGGCTCCAGCCATTGCTGCTTCTGGCCTTCGTTGGCATAGCGCACCAGCACTTCCATGTTGCCGGTATCGGGCGCCGAGCAGTTGAACGGTTCCGGCCCGAGCAGCGAACGGCCCATGATTTCCGCCAGGGGCGCGTATTCAAGGTTGGTCAGACCAGCCCCCAGTTCGGACTCTGGCAGAAACAGGTTCCACAGCCCCTCGGCCTTGGCGCGGGCCTTGAGCTCTTCCATGATCGCGGTTGGCTGCCAGCGATCCCCTTCGGCCACTTGACGTTCGAACACCGGCTCGGCCGGGTACACGTACGCGTCCATGAACGCGGTTACGCGCTCGCGCAGTTCCTGAACCTTGGGGGAGTAAGCGAAATCCATGGGGCAGTTACCTTCTGATGAGGTGATTTCAAGTCTTGGGTCGATGCTAGAGCAGGGCTTTGCATTTATCTAACCTATTCTCGGCGTGTATAAACATTCATAACCGATATATGATCAGCTCGTTCCCGAACGTCAGTACCAAGTCAGCCCCGAACCACCGCCCAATAACAAAAGCAGCGTGAGGCGCACAGCAATGAACCTGAGCAAGGTCGATCTCAATCTCTTTATTGTCTTTGACGCCATCTATACCGAAGCCAACCTGACCCGCGCCGGGCAGATCGTCGGCATCACTCAGCCCGCCGTTTCCAACGCTCTAGCGCGGTTGCGCGAGACCTTCAACGACCCGCTGTTCGTGCGCACCGCCCAAGGCATGGTGCCCACGCCAATGGCGCAGAACATCATCGGCCCGGTGCGCAATGCGCTGTCACTGCTGCGGGTCTCGGTGCAGGAAAGCCGGATTTTCAACCCGTTGCAGGCGAACAAGAATTACCGGATCAGCATGACCGACCTCACCGAGGCGATCATTCTGCCGGCGCTGTTCCAGCGGCTGCGTCGCCTCGCGCCCGCCGTGACCATCGAAAGCTTTTTGTCCAAACGCCGGGAGACCACCAAGGAACTGGCAGCCGGCCGACTGGATTTCGCTGTGGACGCGCCGCTCAATACCGACCCGCAGGTGCGCCACGTCAAGCTGATGGAAGACAACTACGTGTGCGCCATGCGCAAGGGCCATCCGTTGGCGCAGAAGCAGAGCCTCAGCCTGGATGATTACCTGTCGGTGGCCCACATCCACATCTCCAGCCGCCGCAGCGGTCTGGGTTATGTGGACCTGGCTCTCGGGAAAATGGGGATACAACGCAAGATCGCCCTGCGCTCGCAGCATTACCTGATGGCGTCCCAGGTGCTGCAGCAGACGGACATGGTGATGACGGTTCCGGAACGGTTCGCCCGTCGCAACGACCTGCACTTCGTTCACCTGCCGGTCAATGACGTGCCCACTGTGGAGACGCATCTGTACTGGCACGAAAGCACTGACCAGGATCCGGCCAACCGCTGGATGCGCGAGCAGATCATCGAGCTGTGCCAATTGGTGGTGGCGCAGGAGCGCAAACTGGAGAAAGAATTGGCTACGGCTACTGTCTGAGTTAGAGCAATGAGTTAGCTGCAGACTCTCATGTAGTTTCGAGATATTGTTCAAGCAGTTTCGAGGTCTGCTTCTCGTCGTTTTTTATTGAAATAAACGCCCTTTAACAGCCCAGCTTGCCAGCGGTAGCGGTCTGTCGAGTACTGCCGCCGGCAAGCCGGACGGGTTCAGGGTGGCTGCATGTGAGTGCTGAGTTCGCTTGACGTTAACGTCAAGGTCGCCGTACGTTAGCCCGAAGCACTCTCCTCCGAGCACCTCCATGAGCAACCCGACTTACAGCATTTCCGACCTCGCCCGCGAGCTGGACATCACCACCCGCACCATTCGCTTCTATGAAGAGCAAGGCATGCTCAGCCCCGAGCGGCGTGGTCTGGAGCGTGTCTACAGTGCCCGCGACAAAGTCACCCTCAAGCTCATCCTGCGTGGCAAGCGCATCGGGTTTTCCCTGGCCGAGTGCCGCGACTTGATCGGGCTTTATGACCCGAGCGGTGATAACCAGAAGCAGCTCGTCACCATGCTGGACAAAATTACCGAACGCCGTGCACAGCTGGATCAGCAGTTGCTTGACATCCAGCAAATGCAACTGGAGCTGGATACGGCGGAAGAACGATGCAAGATTGCACTGAGTAATTCCGTTAAATAACAATAGTTTAAGCTACACTCCAAGAAACAACACGAACAAGGAAAGCCGCCCCATGTCTCTCCCTCAACGCGTACGCCTGGTTGAAGTCGGCCCCCGCGACGGCCTGCAGAATGAGTCCCAGCCCATTAGCGTCGCCGACAAGGTGATGCTGGTAAACGAGCTGACCGACGCAGGCCTTGGCTACATCGAGGTCGGCAGTTTCGTCTCGCCCAAATGGGTTCCGCAGATGGCAGGCTCAGCGCAAGTGTTTGCCAATATCGCGCGCAAAGACGGGGTTACCTACGCCGCACTCGCGCCGAACATGCGCGGGTTTGAAGATGCATTGGCGGCCGGCGTCAAAGAGGTCGCAGTCTTTGCAGCGGCTTCCGAAGCGTTCTCACAACGCAATATCAATTGCTCGATCAGCGAAAGTCTTGATCGCTTCCTGCCGATCATGGAGGCCGCGCGACTGCACGGGATCAAAGTGCGGGGTTACGTGTCCTGCGTCCTGGGCTGCCCGTATGAAGGCGATGTCGACCCGAAACAGGTGGCGGCGGTGGCGAACGAACTGATCGCCATGGGCTGTTACGAAGTGTCACTGGGGGACACCATCGGCACCGGGACGCCGGGCGCAACGCGCGAGTTGTTCAACACAGTGGCCGGGCAGATTCCCCGCGGCCGACTCGCCGGGCACTTCCACGACACCTACGGCCAGGCGCTGGCGAACATCTATGCCAGCCTTGAAGAAGGCATTCAGGTGTTCGACAGCTCAGTCGCAGGGCTCGGCGGCTGCCCTTATGCCAAAGGGGCCAGCGGCAATGTCGCCAGTGAAGACGTGCTGTACATGCTCAACGGCCTGGGCATCGAGACCGGTATCGACCTCGACAAGCTGATTGCCGCCGGCCAACGAATCAGCCAGGTGCTGGGCCGTGCCAACGGGTCGCGTGTGGCAAAGGCACGTTTGTCGGCCTGATGTGCGACAACTTGTCACACAGTGTTACCCTCGTGGGCAATGAAGCGAAGGAAACGGGTAACACGGAAACACCTGGTAAAGGATTCGGCTGCTGGCCGAATGCGGGTTTTTCCTCAAGGCCACGGTTTCCGGGACTTGTTAAAAGTTGGCATGGCTTCTGCTACGTCTTACGTACAACAAAAATAAAAAATGGCAGTAACCCAATAAAAACAAGACGTATCGGCTCTGACATAACAAGAACAACACGGACAGAGACGCAGCTAACTGATTTTTTTGGAGTGGATCGCTTCGCGCAGGGCTTAGGCCTCACAACCGGGCAGAGAACAATAAAACTACCTTCAGGTAGCTCCCGAACTGGTTGAATCGAAAGATCGAAGCAGTATCAGCGCTCAAAAAAATACGTTTGCTCTTGACCCCGGATGGGGGTCGCTCAAAAAAGCAAAAAAGGTATGGCTACCAAAAAAAACAACAGGCCGCCTAAAAACAAAAAAGAGCATGCAACTGAACTTGGAGGGGAGCCCTGGCTCCCCTTCGTGCTGTCTGCCATTCGCAAAATCCCCTCTTCTTGTGCATCCCTCCTCTGTTGATCAACCGTTGACATCCTCGCGCTCGCAGGTTTACGTTAACGTAAAGGTGATACAGATTATTGCCAGTTGACCGCCCTCCAAAAACAACAAGGGAACGAAGGCTCATGAACTACCCCACGCTGAATTTCGGCCTCGGCGAGACCCTCGATATGCTGCGCGATCAAGTGCAGGCTTTCGTCGCCGCCGAACTGGCCCCGCGCGCCGCACAAATCGACAAGGACAACCTGTTCCCCGCCGACATGTGGCGCAAATTCGGCGAGATGGGCCTGTTGGGCATCACTGTCGATGAGCAATACGGCGGTGCCGGGCTGGGCTATCTGGCTCATGTGATCGCGATGGAAGAAATCAGCCGTGGCTCGGCCTCGGTGGCCCTGTCCTACGGTGCGCACTCCAACCTCTGCGTCAACCAGATCAACCGCAACGGCAGCCCGGAACAGAAAGCCCGCTACCTGCCCAAGCTGATCAGCGGCGAGCACATCGGCGCCTTGGCCATGAGCGAGCCCAACGCGGGCTCCGACGTGGTATCGATGAAGCTGCGCGCCGACAAGCGCGGTGACCGTTTCGTGCTCAACGGCAGCAAGACCTGGATCACCAATGGCCCCGACGCCAACACCTACGTGATCTACGCCAAGACCGACCTGGAAAGGGGCCCACACGGCATCAGCGCGTTCATCGTCGAGCGCGACTGGAAAGGTTTCTCGCGCGGCAACAAGTTCGACAAGCTGGGCATGCGCGGCTCCAACACCTGCGAGCTGTTCTTCGACGACGTGGAAGTCCCGGAAGAAAACCTGCTGGGCGCACTCAATGGCGGCGTCAAGGTGCTGATGAGCGGGCTGGATTACGAACGCGTCGTACTCTCCGGTGGCCCGACCGGCATCATGCAGGCCTGCATGGACGTGGTGCTGCCCTACATCCACGACCGCAAGCAGTTCGGTCAGAGCATCGGCGAATTCCAGCTGATCCAGGGCAAGGTCGCCGACATGTACACCCAGCTCAACGCCAGCCGCGCCTACCTGTACGCCGTGGCTCAGGCGTGCGAACGCGGCGAAACCACGCGCAAGGACGCCGCCGGCGTGATCCTCTACAGCGCCGAACGCGCGACTCAAATGGCGTTGGACACCATTCAGATTCTCGGCGGTAACGGCTACATCAACGAGTTTCCCGCTGGCCGACTGCTGCGCGACGCCAAGCTGTATGAGATCGGGGCAGGCACCAGCGAAATCCGCCGCATGCTGATCGGTCGCGAGCTGTTCAACGAAACGAAGTGAAGCCGCTGCAGGTGGATTGCGACTCGCCGCACGCCACAGCGTCTGCGTCAGTCGCCCCCTCGAATGCCTGGCCCCGGTCGGAGTGACACTCAAGTGACTACCCTGAAAACCCAGCTCAACCCGCGCTCAGCCGATTTTCTAGCCAACGACACAGCGCTGCGCAAGCAGGTCGATGATCTGCACACCCTCCTCGCCCGCGTGCGTCAAGGCGGCGGGCCCAAGGCTCAGGAACGCCACACTTCGCGGGGCAAGTTATTGCCTCGCGAGCGTATCAACTGCTTGCTGGACACGGGCTCGCCGTTTCTGGAAATCAGTCAACTGGCGGCCCACAACGTTTACGGCGAAGACGTGCCCGCTGCAGGCGTGATCGCCGGCATCGGCCGGGTCGAAGGTGTTGAATGCATGATCATCGCCAACGACGCCACGGTCAAAGGCGGTACGTACTACCCGCTCACCGTCAAAAAACACCTGCGCGCTCAGACCATCGCCCAGCAGAATCGTCTGCCGTGCATTTATCTGGTGGATTCCGGCGGCGCCAACCTGCCTCGGCAGGACGAAGTGTTTCCTGACCGAGAGCACTTCGGGCGAATCTTCTTCAACCAGGCCAACATGAGCGCCCAGGGCATCCCGCAGATTGCCGTGGTCATGGGTTCCTGCACGGCGGGCGGCGCCTATGTCCCGGCCATGGCCGACGAAGCAATCATGGTCCGCCAGCAGGCGACGATCTTCCTCGCGGGCCCGCCATTGGTGAAAGCCGCGACGGGCGAAGTGGTCAGCGCCGAAGAGCTCGGTGGCGCCGATGTGCACTGCAAGGTTTCCGGGGTGGCCGACCATTACGCCGAGAGCGACGAACACGCGCTCGAATTGGCCCGCCGCAGCATCGCTAACCTGAACTGGCGTAAACAGGGCGAGATGCAGATGCGTGAGCCGATTGCGCCGCTCTACTCGTCAGACGAACTGTATGGCGTGATTTCTGCCGATCCCAAGCAGCCGTTCGACGTGCGGGAAGTGATCGCCCGGCTGGTGGACGGCTCGGTGTTCGACGAGTTCAAGGCGCTGTTCGGCACCACGCTGGTGTGTGGCTTCGCTCATCTGCACGGCTACCCGGTCGCCATCCTCGCCAACAACGGGATTCTGTTCGCCGAGGCTGCGCAGAAAGGCGCGCACTTCATCGAACTGGCCTGCCAGCGCGGGATTCCCTTGCTGTTTCTGCAAAACATCACCGGCTTCATGGTCGGCCAGAAATACGAAGCAGGTGGCATCGCCAAGCATGGCGCCAAGCTGGTCACGGCCGTGGCCTGCGCGCGCGTACCGAAATTCACCGTGATCATCGGCGGCAGTTTCGGCGCCGGAAACTACGGCATGTGCGGCCGCGCCTATGATCCGCGCTTTCTGTGGATGTGGCCCAACGCACGGATCGGCGTCATGGGTGGCGAGCAGGCGGCAGGCGTGTTGGCTCAGGTCAAGCGCGAGCAGGCCGAGCGCAGCGGGCAGACGTTTAGCGCAGAGCAGGAAGCCGAGCTCAAACGGCCGATTCTCGATCAGTACGAACACCAGGGTCATCCTTACTACTCCAGCGCTCGTTTATGGGATGACGGCGTGATCGATCCGGCGCAAACCCGCGACATCCTTGCCCTGGCGATCAGTGCTGCGCTCAACGCCCCCATCGAACCGACCCGCTTCGGCGTGTTCCGGATGTGACCGAGGAACGACCCATGCATGATTTCCACACGCTGGAACTGGAATTCGACCCTCGGGGCTTCGCGACCCTGTGGCTCAATCGCCCGGAAAAGAACAACGCCTTCAATGCGCAGATGATTCGCGAGCTGATCATCGCCCTGGACCGAATCCAGAGCGACAGCAGCCTGCGCTTCGTGCTGCTGCGCGCCCGGGGCAAGCATTTCAGTGCCGGGGCAGACCTGGCCTGGATGCAGGAATCCGCCAATCTGGACTACAACACCAACCTGGGGGATGCCCGCGAACTGGGCGAGATGATGTACAACCTCGCCAGGCTCAAGCTGCCATCGCTGGCGGTGGTTCAAGGCGCGGCCTATGGCGGCGCGCTGGGCCTGATCAGTTGCTGCGACATGGCGATTGGCGCCGATGACGCGCAGTTCTGCCTGTCGGAGGTCAAGATCGGCCTTGCCCCGGCCGTGATCAGCCCGTTCGTGACTCAGGCCATTGGCGAGCGACACGTGCGCCGCTACGCCCTGACCGCCGAGCGTTTCAGCGGTGAGCGAGCGCGGGAAATCGGCTTGTTGTCCGAGTGTTACCCGGCAGCGGAACTGGACGCTCAGGTGCAGCACTGGGTCGACAATCTGCTGCTCAACAGCCCCCAGGCCATGCGCGTCAGCAAGGACCTGTTGCGCGAAGTCGGCCATGGCGAGCTGAGCCCTGCCCTGCGCCGCTATTGCGAAAACGCCATCGCGCGCATTCGCGTCAGCCCCGAGGGACAGGAAGGCCTGCGTGCATTCCTGCAAAAGCGCGAGCCGGCCTGGCGCGAAGACAACAAGACTGGAGAATCACGTTGATGAGCCGCCCGAATACTTCTGTGCTGACCTCGGTATTGGTGGCCAATCGCGGCGAGATTGCCTGCCGCGTCATGCGCACCGCCAAGGCCTTGGGTTTGACCACCATTGCCGTACACAGCGCCACCGACCGCAATGCCCGGCATGTCCGTGAGGCGGACGTCGCGGTGGACTTGGGCGGCAGTAAAGCTGCCGACAGCTATTTGCAGATCGACAAACTGATTGCCGCGGCCAAAAGCAGCGGTGCCAGCGCGATTCACCCCGGCTATGGTTTTCTCTCGGAAAACGCCGGTTTCGCCCGCGCCGTGGAACAGGCCGGCCTGATTTTCCTCGGCCCGCCTGCCTCGGCTATCGACGCCATGGGCAGCAAATCCGCCGCCAAGTCGCTGATGGAAACCGCTGGCGTGCCGCTGGTGCCGGGCTATCACGGCGAAGCGCAGGATGCCGCGACCTTTCGCGAAGCTGCCGCACGCATTGGCTACCCGGTGTTGCTCAAGGCCACGGCGGGCGGCGGTGGCAAAGGCATGAAGGTGGTCGAACGTGACGAGGATCTGGCCGACGCACTGGCCTCTGCCCAACGAGAGGCGCAATCGTCCTTCGGCGACTCGCGCATGCTGGTGGAAAAATATGTGCTCAAGCCGCGTCATGTGGAAATCCAGGTCTTCGCCGATCAGCATGGCCATTGCCTCTACCTCAATGAGCGCGACTGTTCGATCCAGCGTCGTCACCAGAAAGTTGTCGAGGAGGCCCCGGCGCCAGGCCTGAGCCCGCAATTGCGTAGCGCCATGGGCGAAGCCGCCGTGCGTGCCGCTCAGGCGATTGGCTACGTCGGTGCGGGCACCGTCGAATTTCTGCTCGATGCGCGTGGAGAGTTCTTCTTCATGGAGATGAACACTCGCCTTCAGGTAGAGCATCCGGTCACCGAAGCCATTACCGGGCTGGATCTGGTGGCTTGGCAGATTCGCGTGGCTCAGGGGGAGGCTCTGCCTATTACCCAGGAACAGGTGCCGCTGCTGGGCCACGCCATCGAGGTGCGGCTGTATGCCGAAGACCCGGCCAATGACTTCCTGCCAGCGACCGGCACGCTAGAGATTTATCGCGAATCGGCGCCTGGTATTGGGCGTCGTGTCGACAGCGGGGTCAGCGAAGGCGACGAAGTCTCCGCATTTTATGACCCGATGCTCGGCAAGCTGATCGCCTGGGGCGAAGACCGCGAACAGGCGCGCTTGCGGCTGCTGTCGATGCTCGATGAGTTCGCGGTGGGCGGACTCAGAACCAATCTGGCATTTCTGCGGCAGATCATCGCTCATCCGGCGTTTGCCGATGCCGAGCTGGATACCGGGTTTATCCCACGCTACCAAGCCGATCTGCTGCCTGAACCCGAGCCGCTTTGCGAAGCCTTCTGGCAAATGGCAGCGCAGGCGTACCGGCAGAGTACGGCCGCCAATGTTCGTCGGGATGACCCTCATTCGCCGTGGACCGGCATCAGTGGCCTGCGTATCGGGTTGCCGTATGAAGTCGACCTGCACCTGAGCTGCGCTGGCGAAACCCGCAAAGTCCAGTTGCGGGGAAACCCGTCGCCAGGCGTCACGTTGCAGGGCGATCAACTGACTGTCGACCATGATGGCGTGCGCCATCGGACACAGGCGATTCGTCGTGGCGACACGCTCTACCTGCGCTGGAAAGGCAATCTGCTGCCGGTCAAACGGGTCGATCCGATTGCTGCCGCCGAGGCCAGCCATACCCAGCAAGGTGGGCTCTGCGCCCCCATGAATGGCAGCATTGTGCGGGTGCTGGTCGAGGTGGGTCAGCAGGTTGAAGCCGGGACACCGCTGGTGGTCCTGGAAGCGATGAAAATGGAACACAGCATCCGCGCCAGCCAGGCCGGGACCGTTGCCGCGCTTTATTGCGCCGAAGGTGAGATGGTCAGTGAGGGGGTGGTGTTAGTGGAACTGAGCGCCCAACCCCTTTAATAACTTGCCCGCGGCGGCGACTTTCAAATCGCCACCGCCTGCAAGCCGGACTGCCACAGAGTTCACCTGTGAATATCGCAACCTCTGCCCTTCGCTCAGACGCACGCCAAGATCGAGAGCCCACCCAGATATTGCGTCCTGACGCCACCCCTGTGGGAGACGCTGGAGGTCACGACGGTACGGGCCGCGATTCGGACGACAGCGGTGGATCAGTTGGCTACGCCATCGCGGCTGTCGCACAGCTCCAGCTTCTCCCACAGGAACTGTCCCACCCGAGGCCTTCACTCGACTCAAAACCTTCCAGGTACGCGAAGCTCAAAAGCAGAACCAGTTATCGCGCGCAGACTCATCCCCTGTGGGAGACGCCGGAGGTCACGACGGTACGGGCCGCGATTCGGACGACAGCGGTGGGTCAGCTGGCTACGCCATCGCGGCGGTCGCACAGCTCCAGCTTCTCCCACAGGGACGGGTGTTCCACCCGAGGTCTTCACTCGACTCTAAACATTTAAGCCGCTACTTCATAAAACTCAAAACATCTACGCCGCTACCTCATACAACTTCGGCAACTCCACTTCGCCGCTGATCAGGCTTTGACGCATCCGCGTCGCCTGCAACGCCGCTGCCTTCATCGCGCTTTCCTTAACATGGCCATACCCGCGGATACGTTCGGGCAGACGTGCCAGGCTGAGTGCGGTGTGGCGATTGCCGGCATTCAGATGGCTCAGGATCAGTTCGATATCCGCCACGTAGCTGTCGATCAATTCGCGCTCCTGACGGCGCTCCAGGCTACGACCGAACGGATCGAACGCCGTGCCGCGGAGGAATTTGAACTTCGCCAGCACATCAAAGGCCTTCAACATCCACGGTCCGAAGCTGCGCTTGCGGGGCGCGCCACTGTTGGGGTCGCGTTTGGCCAGCCATGAGGGTGCCAGGTGGAATTCCAGTCGGTAGTCGCCTTCGAACTGGGCTTGCAGTTGGCGAGTGAACTCACCATTGCTGTAAAGACGCGCGACTTCGTACTCGTCTTTGTAGGCCAGCAGCTTGAAGGCGTTGAACGCCACCGCTTCGGTCAAGGCGAGGTGTTCGCCCGGAAACAGCCGGCCTTCTGCATCACGAACCTTGTGCACCAGCGCCAGGTAACGCTCGCCGTAGGCACGGTTCTGGTACTCGCCGAGGGTTTTCGCATTGCTCGCCAGACGCTGTTCAAGGCTCAGGTCTTTGGGTTCCTGGGCAGGAGCTGCCTGTGGATTGGCCGCAGCCTGCACGCCGGGTAGATCGAATGCCGCGCGCCGCCCCCAAAGGAACGCCTGCTGGTTCAGATTGACCGCCACGCCGTTGAGCTCGATAGCCTTTTCAATCGCCGCCGAGGTCAGCGGAATCAAGCCAAGCTGGAAGGCATAGCCCAGCATGAACAGGTTGCTGGCAATGCTGTCGCCCATCAGCTTGGTGGCAAGGTCAGTGGCCTGGACGAAATGGGTTTTCGCTTCACCCACCGCCTCGACAATGGTCTGCATCATCGCGTCGGCCGGGAATTCAGCGTCCGGGTTGCGGGTGAACTCAGCGGTCGGGGTCTGCTGGCTGTTGACCACGGCGTGGGACTTGTCGCTATTGAGTTTGGCGATTGCGTCAGGGCCGGAAGACACCAGCAGATCGCAGCCCAACAACAGGTGAGCTTCACCCGCAGCGATACGCACCGCAAACAGGTCTTCCTGGCGCGCAGCGATGCGAATGTGGCTGACCACCGGGCCAAACTTCTGGGCCAGGCCCGCCTGATCGAGCACGCTGCAGCCCTTGCCTTCCAGATTCGCGGCATAGCCGAGCATCGCGCCAACGGTGGTCACACCGGTGCCGCCGACACCTGGCAAAAGGATGTTGTAGGGCTGATCGAGGCTTGGCAGTGTAGGCTCAGGCAGTTGGGCGAACGCCTGCGCCTGTTTCGGCAATTGTGGCTTGCGCAGTTTGCCGCCGTGAACCGTGACAAAACTCGGGCAGAAGCCTTCGACGCAGCTGAAATCCTTGTTGCAGGCGCTCTGATCGATCTCCCGCTTGCGCCCGTGCGCAGTCTCTTTCGGCAGAATCGACAGACAACCGGATTTGGCCCCGCAGTCGCCACAACCCTCACATACCGCCGGGTTGATGATCGCGCGCTTGTCCAGATCCAGCATCGTGCCGCGCTTGCGCCGACGGCGTTTCTCGGTGGCGCAGGTCTGGTCGTAGATAATCACCGACACGCCTTTGAACTCACGCAGTTCACGCTGCACCGCGTCCAGATCGCGACGATGGTGGAAGGTCGTGATCGGCGCGAACTGCTCACGGCTTGGGTATTTGTCCGGATCGTCCGACACCAGCGCGATTCGCAACACGCCCTCGTTGAATACCTGACGACTGAGTTGATCGACACGCAACACGCCATCGATGGGTTGCCCGCCAGTCATGGCCACGGCGTCGTTGTAGAGAATCTTGTAGGTGATATTGACTTTGGAGGCCACCGCCGCACGCAAGGCCAGATGCCCGGAGTGGAAATAGGTGCCGTCGCCGAGGTTCTGAAACACATGGGGCGTTTCGGTGAAAGGAGCCTGGCCAATCCAGGTGACGCCCTCGCCGCCCATCTGGGTGAACGTATCGGTTTCCCGGTCCATCCAGATGGTCATGTAATGGCAACCGATGCCGGCCAGCGCGCGACTGCCTTCCGGAACCTTGGTCGAACTGTTGTGCGGGCAGCCCGAGCAGAAATGCGGGGTGCGCTGAGTCTTGAACAACGGCGCAGCGAGGGCCTTTTCCTTGTCTTGCAGAAACTGCAGACGCGCTTCGATTTTCGGGCTGCTGTAGATCGGGGCCAGGCGCATGGCGATCACCCGGGCGATCATCGCCGGGGTCAACTCTGCAAGGTTCGGCAGCAAAGAGCGGCCTTCTTCGTCGAACTCACCCACTACCCGCGGGCGCTGCTCTACCGGCCAGTTGTAGAGCTGGCCGGTGAGTTGGTCTTCGATGATGCTGCGTTTTTCTTCGACCACCAGAATCTCGTCAAGGCCTTCCGCGAAGTCGTGAACCGAAACCGGCTCAAGAGGCCAACTCATACCCACCTTGAGCACGCGGATACCGACTGAGGCGCAGAGGTCTTCGTCGATGCCCAGCTCTTCGAGGGCCTGGCGCACGTCGAGGTAGGATTTACCGGTGGTGATGATGCCAAGGCGCGGCTGCGGCGAATCGATCATCACCTTGTTCAGGCGGTTGGCGCGGGCAAAGGCGCGGGCGGCGTAGATCTTGTAGGTGTTGAGGCGCGCTTCCTGCGCCAGCGGCGGATCCGGCCAGCGGATGTGCAGGCCGTCCTTGGGCAGCTGGAAGTCTTCGGGAATCCGGGTCTGGACGCGCAGCGGATCGACTTCGACCACTGCGGAGGAATCGACGTTTTCGGCGATGGTCTTCATCGCCACCCAACACCCACTGTAGCGCGACAGTTCCCAACCGATGATGCCGTAATCGAGGATTTCCTGGACGTTGCTCGGGTTGAGCACCGGAATCATCGAGGCGATAAATGCGTGTTCGCTCTGGTGCGCGATGGTCGATGATTTGCAGCCGTGGTCATCGCCCGCGAGGATCAGCACCCCGCCATTTTGCGCGACGCCGGCTGAGTTGCCGTGCTTGAACACGTCGCCGCAGCGATCAACGCCCGGCCCCTTGCCATACCACAGGGCGAACACACCGTCGTACTTGCCATGGGGGAACAGGTTGACCTGCTGACTGCCCCACACCGCCGTGGCGGCGAGCTCTTCGTTGACTCCAGGCTGGAAGTGGATGGCGTTTTCTTGAAGGTAATCCTTGGCATCCCACAGGCTCTTGTCGAGATTGCCCAGTGGCGAGCCGCGATAACCGGAAATGAACCCTGCGGTGTTCAGGCCCCGGGCCTCGTCGCGCTGTTTTTGCAGCATCGGCAAGCGGGTCAACGCCTGGGTTCCGGTCAGGTAAAGATTGCCGGTGGCGAGTCGGTACTTATCATCCAGACGAATATCAGCCAAAGACATTCAGGCACTCCTTTGTTTTTATTAGTGCGATTTGAATGTGACGAGCGACGCGAATATCAGCCTTGTGAGCCAAGGTCACGCTGCTCGGTCGCCGGGACGGTTCAACCCGGCGCTCACAGAGCAAATACTGCCTGTACGGCATAGGCTTTTTCTTTCTAAATCGTCTGAAATCTGCTCATATTCTGCATGCCTGTTTCATTTAAAGAATAAAAAGGGTCAATTCATGCAGGTCAAGCTTAGCCCTATCGATCGCAAAATCCTCCGGCTGTTGCAGCACGATGCAGACCTGTCGGCGGCCGAAATCGCCGAGCGCGTGGAGCTCTCGCAATCGCCATGCTGGCGCAGGATCAATCGTCTGCAAGAGGAAGGCGTGATCGAACGCAAGGTCGCCCTGCTCAACCCGGCCAAACTCGGCCTGACCATGACGGTGTTCGTCGACGTGAAGCTGTCCGGACACGGACGGCGCTACCTGACCGAATTCGAGAACGCGATCATCGGCTTCCCCGAAGTACTGGAGTGCTACACGATGGCCGGGGATATGGATTTCATGCTCAAGGTCGTGGTGCAGGACATCGCCAGCTACGAGCGATTTCTGCGGGACCACCTGCTGCAGAGCCCGCATGTGCAGGAAGCACATTCGAACATTGCGATGAGTGTAGTGAAGAGGACTACCGAGCTGCCGATCGACTGATCGCCAGGCGCACGAAAAATTAATTTCACGGGAATGCGAAAAAACATTTGACGTGCAAATGATAATGATTATTATTGAGCGCAACCGGTCGTGAGATCGGTTGGTAACCCGGAAGCCTTAGGTCGGCTTCAGGATTATCTCCTCATCAGGCTAATCACGGTTTTTGACCCGGCTTTTTGCCGGGTCTTTTTTTTCTTGCCCTTTTTAGGGTCTGGGTTCGGTCGGGTGCTACTTCTTCAGGCTAATGAAGAGGGTGTCGATTCGATGGCGCGCATGATAGCAAAAGAAAAATGAGCGCTGAACCGTTCAGACGGTCAAAAACACATATTTGGAAAGAAAAATCGGAAATAAACACTCTGATTCTTGAGAATGAATCTCATAAGCACTAACATCGAGCTGCGTCACGGACGATGCCCCCACTCCTTCCTTAAAGGACGACCCACGGATGACCAGCGAGTGATAGGCCATGACTAATCAACTCACCTCCCTTTTCTCACTTGCGACTCGCCAGCCGGACATCCCGGTGAGCCCGGAAACCGACGCCTATCGCCGTCGCATCCAGAAGCTGCCCCGTAGAACCCGGCAAGTCTTTCTCTTGAGTCGTCTCGATCAAATGGCCTACGCCGACATTGCGCATTTGCTGGAAGTGGACGTTGACGCCGTCGAACGCTGCATGGTGCGTTTGCTGGACCAGTGCAGCGACGAGGCCGCCGACACCCAGTCTCCCGACAGCGTCAGCCTGCAAGCGCGACGCTGGTACATTCACCTGCAAAGCCCTCAGGCCACGGCCAGTCAACGCATCGAATTCCGCCATTGGCTGGATGCTGACGCTCGTCATTTGCACGCGTTTCAGGCCACCGAACGGTTGTGGCGCAAGCTTCAGGCACCGGCTGCCATCCTCGGCGCCAGCGGCTGGCACCGTCGCAAGCGCCGCATTTATATAGGTTGGTTGCTGCTGACTGCCTTCCTGTGCAGCCTTCTGGTCACCGCAGAAGCCTTCACCTGAGGGCGCTCTGCGCCTCTGCAGCATGACCCAAAGACAAAACATTCTGTCGCGGTCCGCTGTTCCGATCCGTGTAAAGTACCTGTCATAACAGCCCTGCGTGGCCGTCCTGCTTCACGGCGACGGTCGCCCGATGGCGTAGCGTTGGCATTAACGTATTCAGGACTTTTCCGTGACCCAGAGCCCCCTCTCCATCACCTGTGATTTCGACAGCGGCAACATCGTCGTGCTCGACGCCAGCAACCCGCAAAACGTGCAGCTGGCCATCCGTCCGGACACGCGCAGCCCGCACTTTCAGTGGTTTCACTTCAAGGTTGATGGCATGCAGGTCGGTCAGCCTCACGGGTTCAGCCTGTGCAACGCCAGCGAGTCCAGTTACAACCGCGCCTGGACCGGTTACAACGCAGCAGCGTCTTATGACCAGAAAACCTGGTTTCGCGTACCGAGCAGCTTCGACGGCAAAGCGCTGAATTTCAGCCTGAGCCCGGAACAGCCGCAGATCTGGTTTGCCTACTTCGAGCCGTACAGCCGCGAACGCCATGACTGGCTGATCGATCAGGCGCTGAACCAGGCCGGAACCGAACTGCTGGCCACCGGCAAAAGCGTCGAAGGCCGTGATATCCCGCTGCTGCGCAAAGGCGATGGTGCCGAGGGCAAGCGCAAGATCTGGATCATCGCCCAGCAACACCCCGGCGAACACATGGCCGAATGGTTCATGGAAGGTGTAATCCAGCGTCTGCAGGAGAACGATCCCCATTTGCAGGCCCTGCTCGCGTCGGCCGATCTGTATCTGGTGCCGCACATGAACCCGGATGGCTCGTTCCATGGTCACTTGCGCACCAACGCTCAGGGCAAGGACCTGAACCGCGCCTGGCAGGATTCGACCCCGGAACTCAGCCCGGAAGTGTTCTTCGTCAAAGAGCAGATGGAAAAGTACGGCGTCGACATGTTCCTCGACGTACACGGCGATGAAGAAATTCCGTACGTGTTCACGGCAGCCTGTGAAGGCAACCCTGGCTACACCGACAAACAGAAGGCCCTGGAAGCCGACTTCCGCGCGCGTCTGAGTGGCCTGACCCAGGATTTCCAGACCCGCTACGGCTACCCGAAGGCTGCACCGGGCCAGGCCAACATGAACCTGGCGTGCAACAGCGTGGGCGAGCGTTATAAATGCCTGGCGTTGACGCTGGAAATGCCGTTCAAGGACAACGACGACGCACCGGATGTCGTCACCGGCTGGTCGGGCAAGCGCTCGATGCAGTTGGCGCGGGATGTACTGACCATTCTGGGGCAGATGGTTTCCGTCTTGCGCTGATTCTCAGGCCCGGCACGATACTGAGGGAGCAACAGGAGGTGACGACGATCGCGAAAGCGGTGTGTCAGATACGAGCACGTAAGCTGACATACCCCATTCGCTGCCGTCGTGACCTGCGGCGTCTGCCACAGAGACCATCGCCTCCATGACAATTGCGCATCCCTAAGCCGCTGCACGCCAGGCTGAGCTATTTCCCTCGCAACATGCTGTCCAGCACCTCATCCCTCCTCACCCACCCATGAAACAGCGCCGCTGCCAGGTGCATGAGGATGGTCAGGAAGAACAGATACGCCAGATACCGATGGGCCTTGCGCAGAAAAGCGAAGGTTTCGGCATGCGCAGCCACAATCGACGGCAGGCGCACCGAACTGCCCAGCATGACCGGGTCCCCGGCGGCGGAAATCATCGCCCAGCCAATCAACGGCATCGCCAGCATCAGGGCATACAGCAGATAGTGCGACAGCTTCGCCGCCAGCGCCTGCCACGCCGGCAAGTCAGCCGGGAGCGGCGGCGTGCGGGTGCAAAAACGCACGATCAACCGCACGATCACCAGCAGCAGAATGGCGATGCCCAGGGGTTTGTGCAGATTCAAAAGCCACTCGTGGCGCTCAGAGACCGAAGCCACCATTCCCGCGCCGATGAACAGCATGGCAATGACCATCAATGCCATCAGCCAGTGCAGCGCGCGAGCCAGTGGGGCGAAATGCGTGGTGGGCGTACTCATGGCTGTTTCTCCTGCGCAGGCTCGGCTTTCAGCTGATCGACTTCACTGGTGCGGCGCATGTAGGACGCCGCGTAAGCAGCGGAGCGTGCGGCCAGTAGCGGGTCGTCGGAGCCTTCGATGCCGCTCGGCAATACCAGGGGGTCGTAGTTGATGTCGCGGCAATCGCCACTGAGTTGCGGGCTGTCCTTGTCCACTACCAACGTGCCGGCGTTCACGGTCTTGTGGTCGCCCGACCAGGCTTTCGAGGCGTCGTTGGTCGGGTCTTGAGCGTTGGCCAGCGTGAGCAGCAGATTCCAGCGCTGAGGGCCGCTGGCGAGTTTTTCAGTCAGATCCTGTTGCAGGTAGTCCTTGGCGTCAGGCGCCGGGGCATCACCCTTGGCTTGCGGCACCAGACTCCAGCGTACCGCTTGCCGCTTGCCAGACGCGTCCACCAGCACGAAGGCATTGACGCTGTTGTAGGTCTCGGTCACAAAGCTCGCGGAAGGCTTTGCCGTCTTGACCCACGCCAGGAACGGCTGCGCTTCCGGGTGTGCGGCAAAGAACGCTGGCGGTTTGGCCGGATCAGGCTTGCCGGTTTTCGGATCGGGAGCCGTGGCTTTCAGCAGGTCGACGAAGGCTGCGGGAGTGCCGACCGGGAACACCGGCATGCTGTTCATCCCGGTGCGCCATTGTTGGCCGTCGGCTTGCGTGAATTGCACTGCAAAACTGCGGATCGGCGCGGCACTGTCCGGCGAATAGGGATTACCGGTCGGCAGTGCCAGACGGCCGATCACCGGCGTGCGGCCAGTAGCGAACACCTGTGCTCTGGACAAGGCCGCGGCGGCGCCATTGCTCTCGAAATACCCGGCGACGCATATGCCTTTAGGGTGGTTGCGACGATAGCCCGGATGGACACCGTTGCTGTGTTCGAACACATCGACGACACGGGCCGGAGTCAGCCGTTGTGGGTCGAGACTGCCATTGACGTAGGCAAAGGCGCTGGCGGCAATCAGCACCACCAGGCCGATGCCGGCCATGCGAACGAGCTTTTCTGAGGTACTTAGCGGCGGTTTACGGGGGTACGGCGGCTCACGGTCTACCATGGAACACTCTCCGGGCCTGAGGCCTCTGTGAACAAAGACGTGCAATGAATAAGGTGAAGTGGGACGCGGCTGTCCGGCTTTTATTCCACGAGGCGATATTTATTTCTTCTACCGTGGAATAACCTGCAACGGCATGCGTCTGTCTGGTCATACGATCCGAAGCGACCCCGCCGATCGACCTGGAACCACCCCCATGAATGATGTCGACGATCAATTACGAGAACTGCTGCCGCGAATGCGCCGGTTTGCCGTGTCGCTGACCCGCGATCACAGCAGCGCCGACGATCTGGTGCAGTCGAGTCTGGAAAAAGCGCTGTCGGCCTGGAGCAGCAAACGTCCCGACGGTGACCTGCGCGCCTGGCTGTTCTCCATTCTTTATAGGCAATTTCTCGACGCCCATCGACGTTCCCGCCGATACAGCCGCATGCTGGAGCTGTTCACCGGCGGCAAGGAGGATCATTACGAGCCTTCCGTGGAACGCACCGTCGTCGCCCAGACCACGCTGCAAGCCTTCGAGCGGCTGAACACCGAGCAGCGCGCGCTGTTGCTCTGGGTCTCGGTCGAAGGCTTGAGTTACAACGAAGTGGCTGCAATCCTCGATGTCCCGGTGGGAACCGTCATGTCCCGCCTGTCGCGCGCGCGTCAGGCCTTGCGCCTGCTCAGCGAAGGCGAAATCACCACCCCTGCCCTGCGGATACTGAAATGATCACCTTGCCCCCCAGTGAACGTGACTTGCATGCCTACGTCGACGGTCAGCTCAACGATGCCGATCAACAGACCATGGAAACCTACCTGGCGGCCAACCCTGATCTGGCAAAACAGGTGCTGGCCTGGCAACTCGATGTACAGAACCTGCGCGCTGGCCTCTCCGGCGATTTGCACAGGCCGTTGAACCCCGAGCTTGACCCGGCGTTCATTCGCCAGCGCCTGCGCCGCAGCCGCTCCCGGCAATTTGCCACGGCCGCGGTCTTGCTGATTGCCGTCGGCGTTGGCGGGCTGAGCGGGTGGCAGGCGCGCGAGATGACGCTGGCCAGTGGCGTTCCAGCCATGGCGGACGCGGTGCAGGCGTACCGGATGTTCGCCGTCAACGACAACATGGCCAGCGACTGGAACAGCGGCAAGCCCAACAATGCACAGGTCTGGCTGGACAAGAACTTCGCCCAGGCCAACCGCTTGCCGGATCTTGAGTCGGCAGGGTTCAAGCCGGTCAGCGGGCGTCTGACCAGCACCGAACAGGGCGCTGCGGCGATGGTCGTGTACAAGGATGCCCAGGGAAGGACATTGAGTTTCTACATTCGCCCACCCGGTGACCGCAATCATCTGCTGCCCCGTGGTACACGCCGCGATGGCGAGCTGCAGGCCGATTACTGGTCGGGTGCAGGTTACAACTATGCCGTCGTCGGCCCGGCAGACGACCCGGCAGCGCAAGCGGCACGCCAGGCATTGAAACAGCCGATCTGACGCTGCGCATCCTGTAGCAGTCCGGCTACCCGTTCAGTTGTGCCGGATTGCTCTGCAACATCACCTTGTCCTGAATGCCGGCCAGGGTTTCCTTCAGCCAGGAAACCCCACGCCCCAGCTTCGCTTCCTTGTCCTGCTGCAACGCCTGGTTCAACACGCTGAGGAAGTTCTGGGTTTTGGAAGCGGAAACCGGGGTATGGGTGTCCGACTCCAGTTTGCCCATGACGTATTTCGAAATGCGCGTCGACTGGCTTGCCGCCTGCGTCACCGTTGCGTTGACCAGCGCACCCTTGTCATAGCCGATGCTGGTCGTGCTGCTCGCCTGATCGTTGATCTGGTAGTAAAGATAATTCTGCGTCGTCGGATCACGACTCAGCTCAAGCTTCTGCCCGGCATAAAGCGGCTTGTGATAGCTGGCCACCAGGTTCGATTGCTGATCCTGGACGATGCTTCGGTTGGACTGATCGCGACCTTTGGATTGTGTCGACTGCGACAGGTTATAGGTAAAGCTGTCCAGTTCACTCGGGCGCGCCGGGTTGGCGAACTCGCTTTTCTCGCTGACAGAGGCGCTGAAGTCGGCAAGGCCGGTGAGCATGCTGTGATCGGTGTCGGTCAGCTCGATCGAGCTGACGGTCTGCGGCGCGGTTGAAACCCGGGTCGCGGAATAGTGGCTGTGCAGGCTGGTAAAGACGTCCTCGAACATCGACAGCAACTGCGGGTCACCGTCGCCGCGCTTGCGTGCCGCTTCGATCTGGCTCATGTAGCTTTTCAGCGCCTTGGCCTGCTGGTTGCTGTCGCCAAGCACCGCGGCGTTTTTCAGATCCACTGACAGGTTCAGATCGCCGTCGGCGCCGCTCATGCGCACTGAACGCCCGTCGGCATCGGCATGCAGTTCCAGGGTCTGGACGTTTTTCTCGTCAAGCATGATGCGGGTGCTCAAATCGACCGAAGAGAACGCCTTCGGGTCAAATTGAGTCAGCGCGTCCAGCTTGAGCTGCGGCGGCTTGGCGGTGAGGCCGTCGATGGCCGACTGAAAACCATCGGCCATCTTGCCCAGCGCCACGAGTTCGTCGTCGCTGAGGTCACCGCCCGACACCTGAGCCTGCACCGCCAGGCCATTATCTTGAGTGGACAGGGTCAACTGCACGGTTTTGCCGCTGGCGGTCTTGAGCGTCAGGCTGATGGAGTTGTCTGCCGCGTTGCTGTGCAGTTTCGCCTGAGCCGCGGCCAGCTCGGCAGGCTCGAGGGCTTTGCCGGTGGACGTGCGGATCACCGACTGGGAGATGCCCTTGCCGGTTTGCGCCAGTTGATTCAGCAACGTCGCGCCCAGGCCCTGAAAACGGCTGGCCGTGGACGAACTGCTGAAATTGCCGGTCATGTTCAACGACACCTTGTCCTGCTGGGTGTACTCCCAGGCAGGCGGAACGTCACCGCCGCCCAGCGAACCGCGGGCGTTGTAGGTCAAGGCATCAGTGACACTGGTGTCCTGCCCGAGCATCACGATGGAGGATGGCGAGGCCGCGCGGCTCGCGGTGTCGACTGCGGCGCCGGCCACTGGAGTGTTCGCCGCAACTTTGGCGACCACCAGCGGTTGGGTCGCCGAAAGTGAAGAAATCGCTGTCATGGCACTTCCATGTTCGAGTGAGTAAGTAATTTCCTACACAGGCTGTCGGCCACGGCAATTGTAACTTTAGCGATACAAAGCGCAGTGCCATCCATGGCCGCTGCGCTTGCGAACATGGCCGGATCAGGCAAGCGCCTGGGTGATCTCCCCGAGAATGGCCGGGTCGTCAATGGTCGCGGGGATTGTGTAGGCCTCGCCATCGGCAATCTTGCGCAACACCGCACGCAAGGTCTTGCCCGAACGGGTCTTGGGCAAGCGCTTGACCACCACCACCCGGTTGAAGCACGCCAACGCGCCGATTCGCTCGCGCACCAGCGCCACCAGCTCGCGCCTGATCTCGTCCTTGTCCTGCTGAACGCCGTCCTTGAACACCACCAGCGCCAGCGGCACCTGACCTTTTATTTCATCGTGGACACCAATGACCGCGCTCTCCGCCACGGCCGGATGCTGACCGACCAGATCTTCCATTTCCCCGGTGGAGAGTCGATGGCCGGAGACGTTAATCACGTCGTCGGTGCGGCCCATGATGTAAACGAAACCTTCATCGTCCACATAGCCGCCGTCGCCGGTGTTGTAGTAACCGGGAAATACCTGCAGATACGCCTGCAGATAACGCGAATGATCGCCCCACAACGTCTGGCTGCAACCCGGCGGCAACGGCAGGGCAATGACGATGGAACCCTGTTCGCCGGGTTTGAGCAGACGCCCCTCTTCGTCCATCACCTGAACCGCATAACCCGGCACCGAGCGATTGCTCGAGCCCGGCGCGGGGCGATGGCCCTCAAGGCCCAGACACGGCGCTGTCACCGGCCAGCCGGTCTCGGTCTGCCACCAATGGTCCAGCACGGGTTTGCCCGTCAGGTCTTCGAGCCACTGGTGAGTGCTGGAATCGAGTTTTTCTCCCGCCAGGAACAACTGCCGGATCGAGCTCAGATCCCGGCCCTCCAGCAGCAGCCCTTCAGGATCTTCCTTGCGAATCGCGCGCATGGCGGTGGGCGCACAGAACAGCGCATTGACCCCGTATTGCTCGACGATACGCCAATAGGCGCCGGCATCAGGGGTCCGAATCGGTTTGCCTTCGTAGAACACCGTGGTGCATCCGGCCATCAACGGGCCATAGACAATCAGCGTATGCCCCACGACCCAGCCCACGTCAGAGATTCCCCACCAGACATCCCCCGGGTGCATGCCGTACACCTGATTCATGGTGTAGAGCATCGCCACCGCATGACCGCCGTTTTCGCGCACGATGCCTTTGGGCTTGCCGGTGGTGCCTGAGGTATAGAGGATGTAAAGCGGGTCGAGGCTTGAGACGGCGACCGGATCAACGGGCTCGACCCCTTCCAGCGACGAATGCCAGTCAAGGTCGCGCCCCTCTACGAGAGTCCCCGGTGATTGCGGACGTTGCCAGAGCAGCACGTGTTCGGGTTGAAACTTCGCCAGCTGCAGAGCCTTGTCGACCAAGGGTTTGTACGGGATGACCCGGTCGAACTCCAGACCGCAGGAGGCAGTGAGCAACAATTTCGGCTTCAGGTCGTCGATACGCAACGCCAGCTCATGAGGCGCAAAACCGCCGAACACCACTGAATGCATGGCGCCAATCCGCGCGCAGGCGAGCATGGCCATGGCCGCTTGCGGAATCATCGGCATGTAGATGATGACGCCGTCGCCCTTCTCCACCCCCAACTGCCGCAACAGACCGGCGAGCCGGGCCACTTCGTCGCGCAACCGGTTGAAGGTGTAAGACACTTGCTGATCGCTGACCGGCGAATCGTAGACAAGGGCGAGTTGTTCGCCACGGCCGAGTTCGATCTGACGATCAAGCGCCAGGTAACAGCTGTTGAGCTGCCCGTCGGCGAACCAGCGCTGAGTCCCGTCGGGCAGGGTTTCCAAGGTCTGCCTGGGCACTTGGTACCAGGCGACCTGCTGCGCCTGCTCGGCCCAGTACGCCTGAGGATCGGCGATGGAACGCTGATGATGGTGCTCGTAGTGCGCGCTGGCGGGCGCGCCTTTTTTGTCATTCATCCGTGGATCCCTGTGATTGTTTTTATGAGGGCTGACAACACAGGAATGAAATTAGCAGAAGCTCAAGGGCCTGCGCAGTCCCTGGTAGCAGACCGTTTTGCAGGCGGTAGCGGTTTCGCAGACCCCACCGCCGTCAAGCCGCGCTGCTTCAGAGTAAAGCCTGATTCAGGCGGCGTTGGTCCGGGAGCCCCGCTGCACCAGCAACCCGCCCAGCGCCAGCAGTGCCAGGACCACCACGACCGAGCCATAGACGTTGGTGGTGACGATCAACCCTTCGGTTTTCACCGCCAGCCCGGCCACCAGCGACGGCACGCAGAACGCCAGATAACTGAGCACCAGAAAGGTCGACATCAAACCTGCCCGCTCATGGGCGTGAGCCAGCGGCAGCAACAGCCGCAGCGCCCCGAGAAAGCTCGCGCCAAAACCGATGCCCGCCACCACCGCGCCGGTGAAGAACAGCCAGAGCCAGCCCAGGTTCACCGCCAGCAGCACCACGCAGACGCCAACCGCAAGAAAACTGCAGCCCACCAGCAACGCTAACTGTGGCGCCTTGAGCCGCAGATTCATGATCGAAATCGCCCCGCTGATGGTCAGCGCTGCCACCGCCAGACCGCCATTGAGCACGGATTTCGAACCGGTCGCCGCCGCGAGCAGAGAAGGTGCCAATGACAGAAAGAAACCGCCCAGCGCCCAGGCGGCGATGTCCGCCGGCAATACCAGCATCAGGGTGCTGCGTGCGCGCTGAGGGACAAGCAGCGCAGGTTTGAGGGTTTTCAGCACGCCCGGTTGCGGCGTCACGGTTTCCTGCACGCGCAGCAGGTAGAGCATCTGAAACACGAACGCCGCCAGCAGCAGAAAATACGCCAGCAACAGCGGCATCGGCGCAAACTCCACCAGTGCGCTGGTGCCCAGTGCGCCGAGGGCCATGCCGAACATGGGTGTGATGCTGTTGATCAACGGCCCCTGGTTCTGATCGGTATCGAGCATCGCCGCGCCCAGCGCGCTGGTGGCGATGCCGGTGGCAATCCCCTGCAGCACACGCGCCGCGATCAACCAAGTGACGTCAGTGGCAGCGATGAACAGCAACATGGAGAGAATCTCCAGCACCAGCGCCACGAAAATCACCGGGCGCCGTCCGAGATAGTCAGACAGCGAGCCGAACACCAGCAAGGTCGCGAGAAGACTCAGGGCGTAAACGGCAAAAATCAGCGTCAGCAGCGCCGACGAAAAGCCCCACGCCTGTTGGTACACGTGATAAAGCGGGGTCGGGGCGCTAGACGCTGCGAAAAAGCAAAGCATCACGAACGCGAGGTACCCAAGGTGACCCCGGCCCCGACTATCGACTTGCGGGTTCTGCAAAGAATCAGACACGAGTACACTCTCCCGGAAAAGCACGCCACAAAAGCTACGAATTAGCGTTAGAGAGTGTGCGAGCAGAATCCGCTTAAAGCAAATACTTTGTGTTAAGGTCCGCTCCATGGCTATCAAAGAAGGCATTCGTACCGGCGGCCGCAGTGCCCGGGTGCAGACATCGATCCACGCGGCAGTGCGCGATCTGCTCCAGGAACAGGAGCGCTCCGCATTGAGCGTTCCCATGATCGCGGCACGGGCAGGCGTCACGCCGTCCACGATCTATCGTCGCTGGGGCGACCTCACCTCATTGCTGGCCGACGCCGCCGTGGAGCGTCTGCGCCCGGACGAACCGGTGGATTGCGGCAACCTGCGCGACGATCTGCGCACGTGGGTCGAGGTTTATCTTGAAGAAACCAACTCTGCTCCCGGCCGGGAAATGATGCGCGACGTGGTCGCCAGCAGCGCAACGCTGTGCTCGGGCAAGTGCCTGAACATCGTCCGCGATCAGTTGCAGATCATCATCGACCGCGCCCAGGCCCGCGGCGAGCGCAGCCCTTGCGCCGATGAACTGGTCGACGCCGTCGTCGCGCCGATGGTTTATCGCATTCTCTACGCCGAATCGGCGCCTACCCTCGAACGCATGCATCAATTGCTCGATCGTTGCTTGGGGTGAGCACAAGCGCCCGCCGACTGGTTATCATGGCGGGCCTTTCACCACCGGTGTTTCTTCCCCTATGCACACTCTTGCAGACCTGCGCGCCGGCAAGCTGGCGGGCCTCCAGCGGCTTACCCTCAGTTGCGATCTCGCGGAGTTTCCCGTCGAGATTTTCAGCCTCAGCGATACGCTGGAAGTCCTGGACCTGAGCGGCAATCGGCTGACCGACCTGCCCGCTGACCTGCACCGGCTCAAACACCTGAAGATCCTCTTCTGCTCCAACAACCCGTTCACTCGACTGCCCGAAGCGCTGGGGCAATGCGAGGAGCTTTTCTTCGTCGGCTTCAAAGCCTGCAAAATCGCCGAAGTGTCCCCTCGCGCCTTGCCGCCGAAGCTGCGTTCGCTGGTCCTGACCGATAACTGCATCGAGGCTCTTCCCGATGAACTGGGCCAGCGCCAATACCTGCAAAAACTGATGCTGGCAGGCAATCGTCTGCAAAGCCTGCCCGAGTCTCTGGCGGCCTGCCAGCGCCTTGAGTTAGTGCGCATTTCGGCCAACGATATCCGCCAGTTGCCGCACTGGTTGCTGAAGATGCCAGCGCTAGCCTGGCTGGCGTTCGCGGGCAATCCGCTGAACGACATCCATACCGAAACGCCGATCCGGCAGATTCCCTGGTCGCAACTGACGCTGCATCAGGTACTGGGCGAAGGCGCTTCCGGGGTGATCCAGCAAGGCCAATGGGCTGACGAACACGGGACGCTGCAAGAGGTTGCGGTCAAGCGCTACAAGGGCGATCTGACCAGCGACGGCTCGCCGCTGAACGAGATGGCGGCGTGCATCGCAGCGGGTAAACATCGGAACCTGATTCCCATAGAGGGCCAGATCGTTGGTCATCCGCAGGCAGCGCGTGGCTTGGTAATGCAGTTGATATCGCCGACGTTCATCACCCTTGCCCGTCCGCCAAGCCTGGAATCCTGCACCCGCGATGTCTACATCGGCACACGGCTGAGCCCGGCCACGGTCAAGCGAATGGCGTCGGGAATCGCCTCGGCGTGCCGTCATCTGCACGCGCGGGGTATCAATCACGGAGACCTGTACGCCCACAATATTCTCTGGGAAGAAACCGGCGAGAGTCTTCTGGGAGATTTCGGCGCAGCGGCGTTTTACCCCGACGAAGAGACAGGACAGATCTTACAGCGCATCGAAGTACGCGCTTTCGGCATTCTGCTAGGGGAGCTGCTGGCGTGCTGCGAGGGGGATGAAGGTGAAACCGCGGCGTTGCGCGAGTTGCAGACACGTTGTGTGCAGGGAGATGTAGCGAGCCGTCCGGGTTTTGCCGAAATCGAACAACGGCTCGCCGCGGATGGCATATCAGGCTGAGCAGCTGAATGCAGCCTGCACACAGGACTGTAGCAGCACGGCTTGCCGGCGGTGGCGACTTTGAATTCGCAAGCGCCGGCGAGCCGTGCTACTGCAGGACCGAATCAGGCTGATTAGCCCGCCAGCCCTACATAGACGTTCTGCACGTCATCGTGGCTGTCGATCGCTTCCAGGAAGGCCTCGACTTCCGCCATCTGCTCGTCGCTCAGGCCTTCCACCGGGTTTTTCGGGCGGAAGCCGATCTTCGCCGACTCCACGGTAAAGCCGAACTCCGGCAGCGCCTTGCAGACGGCGTCCAGATCGGTCGGTTCGGTGTAGAACACGGTCACCCCCTCATCGCCAGCCTCGACATCCTGCGCCCCAGCCTCGATGGCTGCCTCTTCAGGGTCGGTCTTGCCGTCGCCAGCTGCTTCGATCATGCCCAGATGGTCGAAGTCCCAGGTGATCGAGCCCGCTGCGCCCATCTGGCCCTTGCGGAACAACACACGGACTTCGGCGACGGTGCGGTTGACGTTGTCGGTCAGGCACTCGACGATCACCGGCACCTTGTGCGGCGCGAAACCCTCGTAGGTCACTTTCTCGAAATGCACGTGCTCGCCGGTCAGACCCGCGCCCTTCTTGATCGCCCGCTCCAGGGTTTCGCGGGGCATGGAGGCTTTTTTCGCCTGCTCGACCACCAGACGCAGGCGAGCGTTCATTTCGGGATCAGCGCCGGAACGCGCGGCAATCATGATTTCCTTGGACAGCTTGCCGAAAATCCGCCCTTTGGCGTTGGCTGCTGCTTCTTTGTGTTTGACCTTCCACTGTGCGCCCATGATTGCTCTCTTGTTCCGATGGCGATAAATCGTCGTTGTCGCCCCGACGTGGCGCGCCGGGACGCTGACGATGAATGCTGAAAATGGTGACCGATGATGACACGCCGATGCAGATCCATGGCGCCCGGCGCATTTTATACGCGATAGCGCCAGATGAAACCCCCGCCGTGCTGCCGTCGATCAAACGAAACAGGATAAGTTTCGAGGAAAACATCACCACAACACCCAAGATATTCAAACCGGGCCTGTAGTCCGTTTCCGAAAATTCCGAAGTCGCCCTTTTGTCCTGTCGCTTTTCGTACCCTCTGCGCCTCGAATTTTCAAGGTGAAACAGCAGATGCGCGAAGATCAGCACGTGGTAATGACCTTGGCCATCGCCGACAGCCCGGCCGATATGCAAGTAATCGGCGTCAACGGTCGCGACCGCTTGAACGCCCCCTTCTGCTTCGATGTCGATCTGATCAGCCCCGACCCGGCGCTGAACTGCGCCAGCCTGCTGCATCGGAGCGCGTTGCTGACGATGGGTTCGGCCCCCGACGATGCCCATGAGGTGCACGGCGAGGTATACACGCTGCGGCGGTTGTATCGCGGCGTGGACATGAGCCTTTATCGCCTGCGGCTGGCACCCTCAGTGCAGCGGCTGGAGGGAAGGATCCGCCGCAGGACCCATAACGGACTGAGTGCGCCGCAGATCATTGTGCGTCTGCTGCATGACCACGGGCTGGGCGAGGACGCATTTCGTTTTCAGCAGCTGACGGGGCTCTACCCCGCCCGCGAACACTGCGTGCAATACGATGAAAGCGACCTGCACCTGTTGCATCGACTGTGCGAGGAGGAAGGCATCAGTTATCGCTTCGAGCATCACCACAATCGCCATGTGCTGGTGTTTTCCGACGATCCTGCAGCCTTTCCCGAATCGCCATCAGCGGTCCACGTCGACCATCTCGCCGAGCATTTTTCCATTCGCAACAGCTACAGCAGCCACGCGGGCGAACATTACGCCCCGCCGTCATCGACGCCTGCGCCTGTGGACAGTCATGCGGACAACCAGCGCTGGTCCCTGTCCAGGTCGGACGGCATGGCGGGACGGCACCGGCAGCTCAGTGAACGACAACTGCAACGCTATCGCTGCGAGCGTCGAGACATTATGGGTGCCAGCCGTCAGCCCTCGTTGCGCAGTGGCCAGATAGCCCGTGTGGAAGGACATCCCGATACGGCGTTGAATGATCAATGGCTGCTGACGGAGGTCCAGCATTCGGGAAAGCAGTTGGCGCCTCTGCGCCATTGCTCTTCGAGGAATGTGATCGAGGTGCTCCAGGCGATCGCCACCGCCAACCAGACGCCCTCCACGCTCGTCAGACCTCCCGCCAGACTTGATAAACCCGTGCTGGCGAGTTACGCCAACCGCTTTCAAGTCATTCCGTGGACAATGCCGTTTCGCCCTTCGCTGCAACACCACAAGCCCAATGTCACCGACGTATCCCTGGCCGTTCAGACCGACGACCTGGCCGACACCCAGGGGCGCGTCAGGATTCGCTACGACTGGCAGGCGCAACACCCTGCCAACGGCGGAGACGACAGCTGGGCAAGGGTCGTGGGCACTGTGAGCGAGCACAGGTCCGGCACGCGGCTTCACGTCAGATTTTTCGAAGGCGATCCCGACCAGCCGGTGATCTGTGGCGCTTTCGCCGACGCGCCTCTTGCCACCCGACTGACTCGCACGTTGCAGGTCGACGGCATTGCCCTCGAAGCAGTGGAACCCCTGTTACAGCTGCATACCGATGAACGACTGCAGATCGACAGTCACGCCCCGATGATGCTGCACACGGGGCGGGCAACCTTGAGCATTACCGAATCCGGCATTCATTACACACCGCTGGTACCGCCAGATGCACCGGATGACGCGCGCTCTGGCGATGTCGCGCGAGGCGACGTCGCTCTGGACCTGCAATTGCTGCATCCCGCCAATGCGCAACAGCCTCTGGCCTCGTGCACCTGGTACATCGTGCGCATGCCGACGCCGGATCTCGCCTATCTGGCGCGGATCGGCGCCGAAGACATCCTGTTCGAAGGCAAGACCGATGCCGAGGGTTGGCTGGGCCTGCGCCCGGCCCAGTACATGCGATTGTTGCAACTCTACAGACACGACAAAGCCACGCTGTGCCTGGTCCATCCAGGCCATTGCCGGACCCTGCACAGCGTTTTCCAGCAACGCCCGGCTACAGCGATCGTGCCGGGCCCGGCGTGACCCGTCGCCGATGATCCATCAGCGGTTCTTGAACGCCGGATCACGTTTCTCGATGAAAGCCGCCATGCCTTCCTTCTGGTCTTCGCTGGCGAAGGCTGCGTGGAATACCCGCCGCTCGAAGCGGATACCTTCGGCCAGGCTCACCTCAAAGGCGCGGTTCACGCTTTCCTTGACCATCATTGCCACTGGCAACGACTTGGCGGCGATGGTCCGTGCCACTTTCAGAGCTTCTTCCAGCAATTGGTCCTGAGGCACGATGCGCGCCACCAGCCCGGCGCGCTCCGCCTCCACTGCATCGATCATGCGCCCGGTGAGGCACATTTCCATGGCCTTGGCCTTGCCCACCGCCCGAGTCAGGCGCTGAGTGCCGCCCATACCCGGTAGCACCCCAAGTTTGATCTCGGGCTGACCGAATTTCGCGTTGTCCGCCGCCAGGATGAAGTCACACATCAATGCCAGTTCGCAGCCGCCACCCAAGGCGAAGCCTGCGACAGCAGCGATGATCGGTTTGCGCCGATTCGCCACTCGGTCGCTGTCACTGAATAGATCGTCCAGGTAGATCTGCGGGTATTTGAGTTCGGCCATTTCCTTGATATCGGCGCCAGCGGCGAAGGCCTTGGCGGAGCCTGTGAGAACAATGCAGCCGATCTCTCGATTACTTTCCAGTTCATCGAGAGCATGGTTCAACTCGCTGATCAGCTGTGAATTGAGCGCGTTCAGCGCTTCCGGGCGATTGAGCGTGATCAGCGCAACGCGACCTTGAATATCTTTGAGGATTGTCGTGTAACTCATTGTTATACGCCCATTTATGGATTTTCGTAAAAAGCTGGAAATCACATCACCCAGCTTTAACTAAATGATGTAATTCAATGATTTAATTTAATTAAATGATTTCAATCGCCATGGCAGTGGCCTCGCCGCCGCCGATGCAGATCGCCGCAACGCCCCGCTGCAAGCCACGTTGTTTCAGGGCGCAGAGCAAGGTCACCAGAATCCGTGCACCCGAGGCGCCAATGGGGTGTCCCAATGCGCAGGCACCGCCGTTGACGTTGACTTTGTCATGGGGCAATTCAAGCTTGCTCATGGTCACGAGCGCCACCACGGCAAACGCTTCATTGATCTCGAACAGGTCCACCTCGCCCAGCGACCAACCGGTCTTGCTCATGAGTTTTTCGATGGCGCCGATGGGCGCCGTCGGAAACAGTCCCGGTTGATTGGCATAAGCCGCGTGTCCACGAATCACCGCCAGCGGCTTGAGCCCGCGACGCTGAGCTTGCGACTGGCGCATCAGGGTCAGTGCAGCAGCACCATCGGAAATCGAGCTGGAATTGGCAGCAGTCACCGTTCCGCCTTAGCGAAAGGCGGGTTTCAAGCCGGGAATCTTGTCCAGCCGGGCTTTGGGCGGTTGCTCGTCCTGGCGGATGACTTTCTGCTCCTTGCCCACCGTGACCTGCACCGGAACGATTTCCGCGTCGAATCGGCCTTCTTTCATCGCGTCCTGCGCGCGGGTAAGAGACGCCACGGCAAAGGCATCCTGAGCCTCGCGACTGAAGCCTTCGAACGAGGCGCACTCTTCGGCGAATGTGCCCATCAGGCGGCCACGTTCGTAAGCGTCTTCCAGACCGTCGTAGAACATGTGGTCGATCACCTGACCGTGGCCCATGCGATAGCCGCTACGGGCTTTGTCCAGGAGATACGGCGCGTTGGACATGCTTTCCATACCGCCCGCGACCACCACATCAGCACTGCCGGCGAGCAACAGGTCGTGGGCCATGATCGCAGCCTGCATGCCTGAGCCGCACATTTTGTTCAGGGTCGTGCACAAAGTCCCGTTGCTCAGGCCTGCGCCCAGTGCCGCCTGCCGTGCTGGCGCCTGGCCGAGCCCTGCGGGCAGGACGCAGCCAAACAGCACTTGCTCGACATCTGTCGGGCTCAGGCCGGCGCGTTCCACTGCCGCGCGAATGGCCGCCGAGCCCAGTTGCGGGGCGGTCAGGCTTTTCAGGTCGCCTTGAAAGCCGCCCATGGGCGTACGCACGGCGCTGACGATGACCACCGGGTCTTCGATCTGCGTTTGGCGTTTGTTGAGTGACATGTGCAACCTCCTCGATTAGCGCGCCGCCATGCGCAAGGCGCCGTCGAGACGGATCACCTCGCCATTGAGCATGCTGTTTTCGATGATGTGGCGCGCCAGCGCCGCGTATTCCTCGGGTTTGCCGAGCCGTGGCGGGAATGGAACGCCGGCAGACAGGCTTTCGCGTACTTGCGGGGTCATGCCTGCCATCATCGGGGTTTCGAAAATGCCGGGGGCGATGGTCATGACGCGGATGCCGAAGCGCGCCAGTTCGCGGGCGGCGGGCAGAGTCAGGCTGGCGATGGCGCCTTTGGAGGCCGCATAGGCTGCCTGGCCGATCTGGCCATCGAAGGCCGCAACGGAGGCGGTATTGATGATCACGCCGCGCTCGCCCCCTTCGTCGACGGCGCCCTCGGCAATCGCAGCTGAAGCCAGACGTAGCAGATTGAAGCTGCCGATCAGATTGACGTTGATGACCCTGCTGAAAGTGTCCAGCCCATGAGGGCCTTCCTTGCCGAGAATCTTTTGCGCACCGACGATACCCGCGCAGTTGATCAGGCCGTTGATCTGGCCGAACGCCGCCATGGCCTGGTCGACCGCAGCCTTGGCTGCAACTTCCTGAGTGATGTCGGTGACGCTGGCGCGTGCATTGACACCCAGCTTTCGTACCTGCGCCTCTAGCGCCTGGGCGTTGACGTCGACCAGCATCACCCTGGCGCCCGCCTCGATCAGCATCTGCGCCGTGGCCGCGCCCAGACCGGATGCGCCGCCACTGACCAGAAATACCTTGCCTTCGATCTGCATGATGGTGTCTTCCTTACACTTTTATTGTTGTTGGCGTGTGTTGCCCACCTGCCGAAATACTCCGCCCTGTGGCCGCGATGGGCAATAGTCAAAGCGCGCATCGGTGATGGTGGTTTTGGACAGTGCCGTAATCCACAGACGTTTTGCGGCGTGACTTGCCGCACCTCGTTTAGCCAAAACAGTTCATTGTCAGGTCTTGCGCTGCAACACCGCCGCGCCGGACTCGGCAGACAGGCGTCGGTTATCCAGCAACGCCAGCAGGGCAATCAGCGCTACCCGGAGGAACGTCAGCTGGAAATCCCCGGTGACCGCCTGGCCATCGTTGCCATGCAGATACATCGAGCCACGCAGCAGCAAAGCGGCGACGGCTACGCCCAGCCCCATGCTCAGCTGGAAAAACATGCTGAACATGGTCGACGCGTCGCTCATCTGCGCCTTGGGCACATCGGCGAAGCCCAGGGTATTGAACGCGGTGAATTGCATCGAGCGGGACAGTCCGCCGATGAACAGGATCAGCAGAATCGATGCCCAGTCCATCTGTTCATTGAGCAACGCACAGGCCGCTATGGCGAGCACACCGATGACACCGTTGACCATCAGCACCGGCCGGAAGCCCCAGCGCTGCATGATTGCGCTGGTGAACGGTTTAATCGCCAGGTTGCCGGCGAACACGCCGAGCACCAGCAGACCCGAATCGAATGCCGACAAACCGAACCCCAGCTGGAACATCAACGGCAGCAGAAACGGCAAGGTGCTGATGGCGATCCGAAACAGCGACCCGCCGAACAGGCTGACGCTGAAGGTGCGAATGCCGATCACGCTGACGTTCATCAGCGGCTCGCTGCGCCTGCGCATGTGCGCCCAGGCCAACGCACCGCTGATCACGCCGACGCTGGTGAGCAATAGCCCCGGCCATTGGCTGGAGCGGCCCTGGCCGAGCATCTCCATGCCGTACAGAAGTGCCGTGCAGGCGACGCCGAGCAGGATGAAACCGAGCACATCGAAAGCGCGCTGGCTGACTTCGTTTCGCTTGGGGATCAGCACCCAGGTGGCGATCAGCGCCAGCAGGCCCAAGGGCAGATTGAGATAGAAAATCCATGGCCATGACGCATGGGTGACGATGAAGCCTCCCAATGGCGGGCCCAGCACTGGCGCCACCAGGCCGGGCCAGGTGATCAGCGAAATCACCCGCACCAGATCCTTCTTCTCGGTGGCGCGCATCACCGCCAGACGCCCCACCGGGACCATCATTGCCCCACTGATGCCTTGCAGGACCCGGGCGGCGACAAAGGCATCGAGGCTGGTGCTGATGCCACACAGCAGCGACGAAACGGTGAACAGGACGATTGCGCTGCCAAACACCAGCCGTGACCCCAGGCGGTCGGCCAGCCAGCCGCTGATGGGGATGAATGCCGCGATCGCCAGCATGTAGGCGCTCATGCCGATGTTGAGGTCCACGGCGGCGACGCCAAAGGTCTTGGCCATTTGCGGCAATGCGGTGGCGATCACCGTGGCGTCGAGGTTTTCCATGAAAAACGTGACCGCCACCAGCAGAGCGATCAGCGTCGATTGGCGTTGCGACATCAGCGCATTTCCTTGTTTTTATTCCGTGGCAGCAGCGCTCTAGGGTACCTGTTTCAAACTGTTTCGCGCAGCGCGGAATCGCCTCATCAGCGAAGGCAAAAATGAATCGTTCGATTATCGAACGGATTGCTCAAGGCGCCGATACTCAGGGCTTCTATAGAATTAACTATCTGGTACATTTTGATCATGTCTGCCACCCTTCCCTGAGCAGCCGAATAACAAGAGCGGATCGCCATGACGTCTAACGCTAAACAACCTTCCATTCTCGCGGGTCTTATCGGCGCTGGCATTCAAGCCTCCCGCACGCCCTCATTGCATGAGCACGAAGGTGATGCGCAGGGCATGCGCTATCTCTACCGAATTATCGATCTGGACGCCCTGAGACTCGACATCACCGCCTTGCCGCAACTGGTCGATGGCGCCCAGCGCTGCGGTTTCACGGGTCTGAACATCACGTTCCCGTGCAAACAGGCGGTGTTGCCGCTGCTCGACGAGTTATCCGAGGAAGCGCGCTGCATCGGCGCGGTGAACACGGTGGTGTTCAAGGATGGCAAGCGCATTGGCCATAACACCGATTGTCTGGGGTTTGCCGAAGGGTTCCGGCGAGGATTGGGAGATGTCTCACGCGGCCGGGTCGTGCAGCTGGGCGCGGGCGGTGCTGGCGCCGCGGTGGCCCATGCGCTGCTCAGCGAAGGCGTTGAACAGCTGAGTATTTTCGAGGTTGACCCGGCCCGGGCACAAAGTCTGGTCGACAACTTGAACGCTCATTTCGGCGCCGGCCGTGCGCAGGTCGGTCATGATCTCCCGACGGCCATGGCCAAGGCTGACGGACTGGTCAATACCACGCCGGTGGGGATGACCAAGCTCCCAGGTACGCCATTGCCACCAGAGTTGCTGCGCGCGCAGTTGTGGGTTGCCGAGATCATTTATTTTCCGCTGGAAACTGAACTGCTCGCCCACGCTCGTCGGTTGGGCTGCCGTACGCTGGACGGCAGCACGATGGCGGTGTTTCAGGCGGTCAAGGCGTTTGAGCTGTTCACCGGGGAAAAGGCCGATGCCGAGCGGATGCAGGCGTTTTTTCGGTCGTTGGATGACTGAGATAAACATCTGTGGCGGTTAGGCCTGCCGGTGGTGGCGCAGTGGTAATTGCTCCGGGGACACGCCGTCGACCTGCCATCCTTGGCCGAACGGCGGCTAGCGCGCTTAAAAGCAAGATCAAAAGCGAACGCGGCTCTGGAAGTTTTCGCCGTCCCTGTGGGAGACGCCGGAGGTCACGACGGCAGCGACGGCAGCTACAGGCCTTGCAGACGATTTGTTTCAAGGCGCCAGATAACGCGTCACCGAATCGCTGATCATCGCCTTGTGGCGATCTTTCACTTCGCGGTCTTCCAGTTCGATCTGGAAGATCTCCGAGAAGGTGTGGCGGTTGGAGACGCGATAGAAGCAGAACGAGCTGATCAGCATGTGCAGATCCACCGCCTGCACGCCCGGACGAAAGATCCCTTCTTCCTCACCACGTCGGAGCGTTTCGTCCAGCGCCTGCAAGACGTGCTGACTCAGCGCGCGAATCGTGGGCGACTGCTTGACGTTGTCGCCGTTGTGGATGTTTTCGATGCAGACGATTCGCACGAAATCGACGTTGCGGTCATGGTGATCGAAGGTGAACTCGACCAGCCGCTGAATCGCCTCCATCGGCGCCAGCACGTCGAGTTTCAGGCTGCTTTCGGTGTTGCGGATGTCGCCGTACAACTTCTCCAGTACCTCCGTATACAGCTGCTCCTTGCTGTTGAAGTAGTAGTAGATCATCCGCTTGGAGGTTTGCGTGCGTTCGGCGATGGCGTCGACCCTGGCGCCTGACAGGCCTTGGGCGACGAACTCGGCGACGGCCGCCTGAAGGATGCCGTCGCGGGTTTTTTCCGGATTGTTCTTGCGGCTCTTGCGTGGCGCCTCTACGGGCGCTTCGGCGAGGGTGTCGTCGACATTTTTCATGCTTGGCTCACGACCACGGTGGAATCCCGCGATTATGAGCCGCACCGCCGCGTTACGGAAGTGGCATATGCCAGTATGGCCCTCAGCCGATCAGAGTCTCGCCTGCCGCGACGCCCCGCTGCGGGACTTGGCCATCGCCGCCAAACGCACCGCGACGTTGGCCGCGCCGTATCCGACATAGCCGTTCTTGCGCTGCAGGATCTCGAAGAAAAACCGGTCGTCGAACGCTTCGGTGTACACGTGAAACAGCTCGCCGCCGTTGGCATCGCGGTCGTACAGCACGTTGTAATACGCCAGCTCGCTGAGGAATTCGTCGTCGAAATCGAAGCGTGCCGCCAGGTCGTCGTAATAGTTGAGGGGGATGTCCAGCAACTGCACGCCCGCCTCTTTCGCCCGCGCCACCTGGGCGAAGATGTCGTCGCAGGAAAACGCGATGTGGTGCACGCCCGAACCCCGGTAACTGGACAGCGCGTGGGAAATGGCCGTGTTGCGGTTTTCCGAGATGTTCAGCGGCAGGCGCACGGTACTGCAGCGGCTGCGCAGCGCCCGGCTTTTCACCAGGCCATACGGGTCGGGCAACACCACTTCGTCGTCGGCCTCGAAATCCAGCAGGGTTTTATAGAACAGCACCCAGCTGTCGAGACTGTCGGCTGGCAGTGCCATCGCCATGTGGTCGATTCGCTGCAAACCAGCGCTTGTCGGCGCCTGAGCGGTGACATTGAAATCGCTGTCGTAGATCGAATGGCCCGGCGCAGAAGGCTCGACCAGGTAGATCAGGCTGCCATCCGGCGCGCGTACCGCCGGGATTTCCCGCTCGTTGGGTCCCACCAGCCCACGATACGGCTGGCCCTTGTATTGCCGCGCACGCTCCAGCGCGGCGTTGCCGTTTTCGACCCGCAATGCCGTGGCGCACAGCGACGGGCCATGGGATTCGAAGAAGCTGTGGGCGAAAGAGTAAGGCTCGGCGTTGAGCACGATCTTGATGTCGCCCTGCCCCAGCAAGCTCACGGCCTTGGAGCGATGCTGCCCCAGTTTGGCGAAACCGAGGTTTTCCAGCCAGCCCGTCAGACGCGCACCTTGAGCGTCGTCCACTGCGAACTCGAGGAATTCGACGCCATCATAAGTGCCGGCCGCAGGCGGGCTGAACAGCAACTCTGGCTCAACGGCACGTTCTTCGCGCTTAAGCAGCAGGCGGGTCTTCTCTTCCAGATACAACAGCGAACGCAGGCCGTCGGCAGCATTGGCGCGAGTGGGCGCCGCGCGGAATCCGTCGTTGAAAATTTCCAGCGACAGGGGGCCGGTGTAACCGCTCTTCAGAATCGGTGCGAGGAAACCCGGCAGATCGAATTCGCCCTGGCCGGGGAAGCAGCGAAAATGCCGACTCCACTCCAGCACGTCCATCGCCAGCACCGGCGCATCGGCCATCTGCACAAAGAATATCTTGTCACCCGGAATCTCGGCGATGGCGCTCGGGTCGCCCTTGAGCGACAGCGTGTGAAAACTGTCCAGCAGCACGCCGAGGGCCGGATGATCCACCTGGCGCACCAGGTTCCACACCTGCTGCCAGGTGTTCACATGGCGGCCCCAGGCCAGGGCTTCATAACCCACTCGCAGCTGGCGAGCGCCGGCCCGTTCGGCCAGCAGTGCCAGATCGTCCAGCAGGATGTTTTCATCGCCCAGGGAGTCGGCTGCCGTGTTGCTGCACACCAGGACCAGGTCGGTGCCCAGTTCCTGCATCAGGTCAAACTTGCGCTCGGCGCGGTCGACGTTGCGTTGCAGGCGATCGCGTCGGCACCCCTCGAAATCGCGAAACGGCTGGAACAAGGTGATGGCGATGCCGAGGTCGGCGCACATCTGCCGTACGTTGCGCGGGCTGCCATCGTAGTAAAGAAGGTCGTTTTCAAAGATCTCCACGCCATCGAAGCCGGCCGCGGCAATGGCTTCGAGTTTTTCCGGCAGGGTACCGCTCAAGGATACGGTGGCAATCGAACGCTGCATGTTCTGACTCCTGGTTGATTGCACCCGGCGGACAGTTCTTCAGCTGATGCTCAGGTGTTAAAGCGATTATTCTCCCGGTATCCTGTCACCGCAATTTAAATGTACGGACCGGTTAGTTTTGTGTTCGATAATCGCCCAAAAGCGTTTTGAGTCAATTGACGCTCCTGCCGACGCGCTCCACCATCATCTCCACATTGTCGGACAAGGAACACCGTTTCAGCCGATGCCGCCTTACATCGGTGTAGCGATAAACAGACAAAACCATAACAATTCCAAGACAGGTTAAATGCTCATGCGCTCATACCCTGCTTCGCCTGCGCCGGCCGCAGCCACCCCTGTGCATCCTCATGCCGGGATCGGTGAAAAGATCCGCGGCGCCCTCGCTGTCGGCAAGACCCGCTGGGGCATGCTGGCCCTGGTGTTCTTCGCCACCACCCTGAACTACATCGACCGCGCCGCACTAGGCGTGATGCAACCGATCCTGGCCAAGCAGATGAGCTGGACCGCCATGGATTACGCCAACATCAATTTCTGGTTTCAGGTCGGCTACGCCGTCGGCTTTCTGTTGCAGGGTCGGTTCATCGACAAAGTCGGGGTCAAGCGCGCGTTCTTCCTCGCGGTGTTGCTCTGGAGCTTCGCGACAGGCGCCCATGGCCTGGCGACCTCGGCAGCGGGCTTCATGGTCTGTCGCTTCATTCTTGGGCTGACCGAAGCCGCCAACTACCCCGCCTGCGTCAAGACCACCCGCCTGTGGTTCCCCGCTGGCGAGCGCGCCGTGGCCACCGGGATCTTCAATGCCGGGACCAACGTCGGCGCGATGGTCACCCCTGCGCTGCTGCCGCTGATCCTGACCGTCTGGGGCTGGCAGGCTGCGTTTATCTGCATGGGCTCGCTGGGTCTGATATGGGTGATCGTGTGGCGCCTGAAGTACTTCAACCCTGAAGAGCATCCGACGGTTCGCCAGAGTGAGCTCGACTACATCAATCAGGCCGGCGAGCCGGAGCCTGCTCAAGTAAAGGTGCCGTTCTCGCAGATCCTGAAAATGCGCGGCACCTGGGCCTTCGCCCTGGCCTATGCCATGACGGCGCCGGTGTTCTGGTTCTACCTGTACTGGCTTCCACCGTTCCTCAATCAGCAATACAACCTGGGCATCAGCGTGACCCAGATGGGCATTCCGCTGATCCTGATCTGGCTGACCGCCGACTTCGGCAGCATCGGTGGTGGCATCCTGTCGTCGTGGCTGATCGGCCGTGGCATGCGGGCGACCACCTCGCGTCTTTTGTCGATGCTGATCTTCGCCTTGACCATCATTTGCGTGGTGTTCGCCGCCAATGCCAGCGGCTTGTGGGTGGCGGTACTGGCCATCGCGCTGGCGGTCGGCGCGCATCAGGCCTGGACCGCGAACATCTGGAGCCTGGTGATGGATTACACGCCCAAGCACATGATGAGTACTGTCTTCGGTTTCGGCGGAATGTGCGCGGCGATTGGCGGCATGTTCATGACCCAGATCGTCGGTGCGGTGCTGACTGCGACCAACAACAACTACAACGTGTTGTTCACCCTGATCCCGGCGATGTATTTCATCGCCCTGACCTGGCTGTACTTCATGGCACCGCGCAAAGTGGAAGTTGCCAGCGAGTGAGTTGACGAAGCCAACCCAGAAGGCTGCACGCGTGATCGTGCGGCCTTTTTTATTGTTCGGGGTTTACCGAAGTCGCCGGGCAGCTGAAGAATGTCCGACCGCGTTATAACTCGTTAGCCTGCTTTCATTTCTCTGCATCACGGGCGATGATGACGCACTCCCACCGCTCCAGCGAAGAGTCCCATGTCTGCCGCCCTGCCGCCCGATACGCCGCCCCATAACGCCAGCTCCATGGCGATTACTCTGCAAATCGTTTCCATCGTTTTCTATACCTTCGTCGCCTTCCTGTGCATCGGCCTGCCGATCGCCGTCATGCCCGGCTACGTGCATAACCAGCTCGGTTTCAGCGCCGTGGTGGCGGGTCTGGTGATCGGTTCACAGTACCTGGCGACGTTGCTCAGCCGGCCGGTGGCTGGCCGGATATGCGACACCATCGGCACCAAACGGGCCATCGTTTACGGGCTGACAGGGATCGCATTGAGTGGCGTGCTGACGGTCGTGGCCATCCTGCTGGAGAGTTTCGCCAGTGCCAGTCTGGTGATTCTGGTCATCGCCCGGCTGATCCTCGGCGGCTCTCAGGGGCTGATCGGCGTCGGCACCATCAGTTGGTGCATCGGCCAAGTGGGCGCGGAACACACGGCCCGGTCGATTTCCTGGAACGGCATCGCCTCTTATGGCGCCATTGCCATCGGTGCGCCGTTGGGCGTGGTGATGGTCGACGCGCTGGGCTTCGTCAGCCTGGGGCTGGTACTTACGGTACTTTCGGCTGGCGCGCTGCTGCTGATTCGCAACAAGCCACCGGTTCCCGTGGTTCGGGGTGAGCGCATGGCGTTCTGGTCGGTCTTCGGGCGAGTCGCGCCCTATGGTCTGAGTCTGACGCTGTCGTCCATCGGCTACGGCACCCTGACCACCTTCATCACCCTGTATTACGTCAACCGCGGGTGGGAAGGCGCGGCGTGGTGCCTGACCGTGTTCGGCGTCTGCTTCATCGCGGCGCGGCTGTTCTTCATCAATGCGATCACCCGTTTCGGCGGCTTCCGCTCGGCGATCACCTGCATGTCGGTGGAGACCATCGGCCTGACCCTGCTGTGGCTTTCGCCCACCACCACGGTGGCCTTGATCGGCGCGGGTCTGACCGGTTTTGGCCTGTCTCTGGTCTATCCGGCCATTGGCGTGGAGGCGATCAAGCAGGTACCCAACAGCAGCCGTGGCGCCGGCCTTGGCGCCTATGCCGTGTTCTTCGATCTGGCACTGGCGATCTCCGGCCCGTTGATGGGCGCTATCGCACTGGGCATGGGTTACGGCTGGATTTTCTTTTTCGCAGCGCTGCTGTCGATTCTCGCGCTGGGCCTGACGCTGCTGCTGGCGCGACGTCCCGCCGTAGACACGCGGCTGTGATCAAGCCGCGGTCAGATTCAGCCAGAAAAAGCTGAACTGCCGGAACCCGCATCGGTCGGAAATAGCACATCCCCTTTGCACAGGAGCGTGCAAGTGACCTGCGACCCTTCCGGCATCAGTGTCCCGCCCTTGAACATGGCCGGCACGCGCGATGTTCACCGCCTGCGGGTGCTGACCGTCAATACCCACAAGGGCTTCACCGCGCTGAACCGTCGCTTCATCCTGCCCGAGTTGCGCGAAGCGGTACGCAGTACCGGCGCCGATCTGGTGTTTCTGCAGGAAGTCCTCGGCGGCCATGATCGCCATGCGGCCCGCTATCACGACTGGCCGGTGATGTCGCAGTACGAATTTCTCGCCGACAGCATGTGGAGCGATTTTGCCTACGGCCGTAATGCGGTGTACCCGGACGGCCACCACGGCAACGCGCTGCTGTCCAAGTACCCGATCCTGCATTACCGCAATCTGGATGTCTCGATCACCGGCCCCGAACGTCGCGGCCTGTTGCATTGCGTGCTTCAAGTGCCGGGGCATGAGGAGGTGCATGCGATCTGCGTCCACCTGAGCCTGCTGGAAAGCCACCGTCAGTTGCAGCTGGACTTGCTGTGTTCACTGCTGGATTCGCTACCCGAGCACGCGCCGGTGGTGATCGCCGGCGACTTCAATGACTGGCAGTTGCAGGGCAACAAGCGCCTAGGCCGCTGCCAGTACCTGCATGAAGCGTTCGAACACAATCTCGGGCGGCTGGCGAAGACCTACCCGGCGCGCTTCCCGTTGCTGCGGCTGGACCGCATCTACCTGCGCAACGCCACCAGCCACAACCCGAAAATCCTCGGCACGCGCCCGTGGACGCATCTGTCCGACCATTTGCCCCTGGCAGTCGAAGTGCATATGTGAGGTGGCGCGCTGCGTTGCAATCGTGTTCGCAACTGTCAGATGAACTGGGCAATTGATCCCATCCCGCCATCATCCGTTTGTCCGGTAAGTGGCCGATTGTTTAAACCAAGTGCCGCTTGTTTCATCCCAGATAATGCGAGCCACATGACTCGCCCTTCTCATAACAAGAGGTACGTAATCATGGCTAACACCGGAAAATCGAACCCTGGCAACTTCGCCAACGATCGCCAGAAAGCCTCCGACGCAGGCAAAAAAGGCGGCCAGGCTTCGGGTGGCAGCAATGTCGCTAACGACCGGCAAAAAACGTCAGACGCGAAACGCGACGACGCCAGCAAAAAAGGTGGTCAAATGCCACAAGGCGGCGCAGGCCGTAAATCCTGATCGACTCTCGTTGATCAGCGCAGCGAGCGAGGGCGAAAGCTCTCGCTCTTTCATGTCAGGCAATCACTTCTCTCATTTATCCGGATCGATCAGAGGCACAGTCGCGTCCCGGTCGAACTGAGACCCGGGGTCTTCATTGCCGGGGTCGTTATCGACGTCCACTTCTACGTCTTCTTGCGCCTGAGTCGCGCGCTGGGGTGCGGTGTCCGGGGTCTTGTGCGAATCGGTGTGCATGGCAGTTTCCTCTTTATTCAAGCTGGGCCGGTCACGACCCGGTTTCACAGGTTGAGCTTAGCTGCCGCTGACGGTCCAGTGCACCGCGTCGTCGGCAAACTGCAGCTGCTCGACGCGATGGGCGATGCCGCAGCCCAGGGAGTCTTCGGCGCGAATGACTTTTTCTTCCGCTGACAGGCAGCGTCCGATGTCCAGCGGATGCGCGGCGCCCTCGGTTTCACTCAAGTAGATGTTCACGTAGCGCTGCAGGTCGTTGTCCAGGCTGCGCAGGTATTCGCGCATCCTGGAATGATCGACCGAGCTTTGGCTGAAATACCAGGTCATGGGGTGAATCAGGAATCGCGAATGAGGGCAGGCAATCCGCTCCTGCGCCGCAAGGTAGATGACGATGCCCATGGACTCGATATTGCCGCTGTTGAGTGCGCGAATTGGCACCGTCAGCGATTTGAGAAAGTTGTAGATCGTGAACCCCAGCGCAGTACTGCCGCCTGCCGTGGACAGGTTCAGCAGCAGACCGGTGGCGCCCTTGCCGATGGCTTCCAGGCAGCGGTCACGGAAATGCTCAGTGCTGGTCTGATCGACCCCACAATGGAAGTGGACGATGTGCTCGCTCATCTACTGCCCTCCCTTTCCCGATAATCGACGCGGCCTGAAAGGTTGGAAGCCTTGGGGCCTTGAAAAGTTGCATGGCGACCGGGACTCACAACCGACGAACTCCTGCTTCAATCAACGATCAGTACTGAACGCCGCGCGATCCACCTTACCTTGCAGTCACGCCAGCGCGGCTCTCCCATGACCCCAGACAGGACACCTTCATGAGTCTGCACGACAAGATCATCGGCCGCCTCGGCTTCGGCGCCGCGCCACTGGGCAATATGTTTCGTGAAATCAGCGAAGAGGAAGCCGCTGCAACCGTGCAATCGGCCTGGGACCAGGGCATTCGCTATTTCGACACGGCGCCGATCTATGGCGCGGGCCTGTCCGAGCAACGGCTGGGCAAGGCGCTGGCCCATGTGCCTCGGGATCAATACACCCTCAGCACCAAGATCGGCCGCCTGATCTCCGATGAATTGAACGCCGAAGCCGCCAGCGGTCCGTTCAGCTACGGCCTGAAAAACAAGATCATCACCGATTACTCCGCCGACGCCACGATGCGCTCCATCGCCGCCAGCCTTGAGCGGCTCGGCACCGACCGGCTGGACGTCGTGTTCGTTCACGACGTCGCCCAGGACGCCCACGGCGACGACTGGATCGAACACTTCAACGTGGCCCGCAAAGGCGCTTTCCGCACCCTCACCCGCCTGCGCGAAGAAGGCGTGATCAAGGCCTGGGGGTTGGGCGTCAATCGCGTCGAACCCTGTGAGCTGACCCTCGATCTGACCGAAGCGCAACCCGACGGGTTTCTGCTGGCTGGCCGTTATTCGCTGCTGGATCACGATCAGCCGCTGCAACGCCTGTTCGCCAAGGCCCGCGAGCACAACGCCGAGTTCATCGTCGGCGGCCCTTACAGCTCCGGCGTGCTGGTGGGCGGCAAGCATTTCGAGTATCAGGACGCACCCCAGGCGATGCTCGACAAGGTCGCGCACATTCAGGAAATCGCTCGCCAGTACCAGGTCGACATCAAATCGGCGGCGTTGCAGTTCGTGCTCGCCAACCCACTGGTCGCGGCGGTGATTCCGGGCGCGAGCCGTCCGTCGCGGATTGCAGAGGATGTTGCGGCCCTCAATGCGCAAGTGCCGCACGGTTTCTGGCAGGCAATGCGTGATCAGGGGTTCATTGCACCTCAGGCGCCTGTGCCGATGAAGGACTGAATGCGATTCATCTGAACAAGCCCCTCTCTGAGGGAGGGAGCCTGCTCGCGAAGAGGTCTGGCGCACAGTAGAGTGGTGCCTGTGCTGGCAACTTCGCGAGCAAGCGCCCGTCCACACGACCTCCTTTCTTTACCCGAAACCATCATTGCCCTCACCGCATCCTTACATCTGAAATCCCCGAATCTGTAACCTCTTCGTTGACTCATCTGTCATTTCAGTTAGTCTTGCCAGCGCACTGTATACAAAAACAAATACAAATAGCGCCGGAGATTGTTGAACATGCCCGTAGACAACACCCTCGATCCAGCCCTCGCCGCCCGTGCCTCTTTCGCCGACCATCCGGCGCTCAGCCCCCGCCTTTACAACAAAGATCTAGCGCCCAGCAAAACCGAGGGCAGGACATGGGGTGGATACAGTATCTTTGCTCTGTGGACCAATGATGTACACAATCTTGCCAACTACTCCTTCGCCATCGGCCTTTATGCGCTGGGCCTTGGGGGCTGGCAAATCATGCTGTCGCTGGCAATCGGCGCTGTGTTGGTCTATCTGTGCATGAACCTGACGGGTGATATGGGCCAGAAGACAGGGGTGCCGTTCCCCGTTATCAGTCGCGTCAGCTTGGGTATTTTCGGGGCGCAGATTCCCGCGCTGATCCGCGCGGTGATCGCCATTGCCTGGTTCGGCATTCAGACCTATCTGGCCTCGGTGGTACTGCGGGTGTTGCTGACCGCGCTGGATCCCGCGTTAGCCGAATACGATCACGACGCCTGGCTGGGTCTTTCCTCCCTCGGGTGGCTGTGTTTCCTGAGCATTTGGGTGGTGCAGTTCGTGATTCTGGCCTACGGCATGGAAATGGTTCGACGCTACGAAGCGTTCGCCGGCCCGGTGATTCTGCTCACCGTGGCCAGCCTCGCCGTGTGGATGTTCACCCAGGCCAATGGCCAGATCGCCTGGTCGACCAAGGCGCCTCTGGAAGGCGTGCAGATGTGGCGCAGCATTTTCGCCGGCAGCGCCCTGTGGCTGGCGATCTACGGCACGCTGATTCTGAATTTCTGTGACTTCTCCCGTTCGGCCCCGAGCAAGAAGACCATCCGCAAAGGCAACTTCTGGGGCCTGCCGGTGAACGTGCTGCTGTTCGCTTTCATCACCGTGATCATCTGTGGCGCGCAGTTTTCCATCAACGGCCAGATCATCGAAAGCCCCACCGACATCATCAAGACCATCCCTAATACCTTCTTTCTGGCGCTGGGCTGCCTGGCGTTCCTGATCGTGACTGTCGCCGTGAACATCATGGCCAACTTCGTCGCCCCGGCCTTCGTGCTCAGCAGCCTGGCGCCGCGATACCTGACCTTCCGCCGCGCCGGGATGCTCAGCGCTACTGTAGCGGTGCTGATTCTGCCGTGGAATCTCTACAACAGCCCGGTGGTGATCGTGTATTTTCTGTCGGGCCTTGGCGCCCTGCTCGGCCCGCTGTACGGGGTGATCACCGCCGACTACTGGCTGCTGCGCAAGGGACGAGTGAATGTTCCGCAGTTGTATACCGAAGATCCGAAAGGCGCCTATCACTACTCCCGCGGGGTCAACCTGCGAGCGGTCTGGGCGTTCATTCCAGCGGCGATCATTTCGACCGTCACCGCCCTGCTGCCGGCCTTCGAATCGGTGTCGCCGTTTTCCTGGCTGATGGGCGCGGCCATTGGCGCAGCGCTGTACCTGCTGCTGGCCGACCGTCGTAAAACCTTCAAAGACGTCAGTGGCGAGGCCATTGCCGTGCAAGATACCCAGCATTGAACGCAAGCGAGAGACTTCCACCCATGCGCATTTTGATCGTCAACGTGAACACCACCCAGTCGATGACCCAGACCATCGCCGAACAGGCGCGCAGTGTCGCATCCCCCGGCACCGAGATCATCGGCCTGACCCCGCGCTTCGGTGCGGAGTCGGTGGAGGGCAATTTCGAAAGCTATCTGGCGGCGATTGCCGTGATGGACCGCGTGCTGTCCTACGATCAGCCATACGATGCAGTGATCCAGGCGGGTTATGGCGAGCATGGCCGCGAGGGTTTGCAGGAGTTGCTCGAGGTTCCGGTGGTGGACATTACCGAGGCCGCCGCGAGCCTGGCCATGCTGCTGGGCCACAAGTACTCGGTCGTGACCACGCTCGATCGCGCCGTGCCGTTGATCGAGGACCGGCTGAAGCTCGCAGGCGTCTACGAGCGCTGCGCCTCGGTTCGCGCCAGCGGCATGAGCGTGCTGGAACTGGAAGAAATGCCTGACCGCGCGCTGGAAGCCATCGCCGAGCAGGCAGTGGAAGCCGTGAACAAGGACAAGGCCGAGGTGATCTGCCTCGGATGCGGCGGCATGGCCGGGCTGGATCAGATGATTCGCGACCGCGCCGGTGTGCCGGTGGTCGACGGCGTGACGGCCGCAGTGGCGCTGGCCGAATCGTTGGTGCGGTTGGGGCTCAAGACGTCCAAGGTCCGCACCTATGCGACGCCGCGTCCAAAGAAGGTCGTGGGCTGGCCGTTGCGTTTCGATTGACCCTAGGCCTCGAAGATTCGCCGGTGTGGCGCAAATCGTTTAGTATCCCCGCCGCCGGTTTCCACTGGGAATTAATAGGGAATCCGCGAGCCCTGCGCTACACGGCTCAAACGGAACTGTCCCCGCAACTGTAGGCGCTGAGCCCTGCTTCACGATTGCCACTGGGTTACCCCGGGAAGGCCGGAGCATGGCGATGACGCGCCAGTCAGGAGACCTGCCGGCAAGCGTCAATCACTACCGGCGGGGTGTCCGGGAAGGACACCCGTGCACGTTTTTCATGCGTGATCTGCACTTGCCCAGCCTTGGCGGCGGCGAGTCGGGATGTGCTTTCCAGTGCCAGCCCTGTCGGCCAACAGGTTCACTGGAGAAGCCCTTCATGTCGCTGCGCCGCCTTGCCTTGCTGATCACCGGTCTGACGCTGTCGACCACTGCCCTCGCCGCCCCGACTCACTACCCGTTGACCGTTGACAACTGCGGTCTGCCACTGACTTTCGCCCAGGCTCTACACAAAACAGTGACCATTGGCCAGGCCGCGACTGAAATGCTGTATTCCCTCGGTTTGAGTTCAGAGGTGGTCGGCACGTCGTTGTGGTTCAACGAGGTCCTGCCGCCATACAAGGACACCAACGCAAAAATCGAGCGCCTGGCGGACAACGCGCCGAGCTTTGAGTCGGTGATCGCCAAGCGTCCCGATTTCGTACCGGTGCAGTTCGAATGGATGGTCGGTCCGCAAGGTGCGGTCGCCACCCGCGAGCAGTTTCACGACCTGAAGATTCCAACGTACATCCTGCCCTCCGATTGCGAGGGCAAGAACAATCTGGTCGGTGCCGACGGCACTCGTCTTGAGGCATTCCGCATCGCCACGCTGTACAAAAGCATCGTGCAGATCGCCGAGATATTCGATGTGCAGGACCGCGGCCAACAGCTGATTGCCGGCTACAAAGACCGGCTCGCCAACGCCGTCGAGCAGGCCAAGACCCACCACAGCAAGCCTGTGTCGGCGGTGTTCTGGTTCTCCAGTCCCGACCTCAACACCGACCCGTATGTCGCTGGCCGCAAAGGCATTCCGAATTTCATGCTCGACACCCTGGGCATGCGCAACATTATCGATTCCGACGAGGAATGGCCGACCGTGGGCTGGGAAACCATCGCCAAGGCCAACCCGACCATTCTGGTGATCGCGCGGATGGACCGCCGTCGCTTCCCCGCTGACGACCACGAGAAAAAACTGGCCTTCCTCAGGTCCGACCCGGTCACCCGCAACATGGACGCCGTGAAGAACAACCGCATCGTGATCATGGACGCCAGCGCCATGGAATCAAGCGTTCGCCTGTTCGACGGCATCGAGCAACTGGCCAAGGCTACCCAGGCGCAATGATTTCTTCGAGCGTGCGGCGCTGGCTGGGCCACGGGTTTTGGGTCAGCGCCGCATTGTTGCTGGCGATCATTGCGGGCGTCGCCATCGGCGAGACGTCGATCAGCTTGCCGGTGATTCTCAAGGTGCTGGCGAACAAGCTATGGACCGCCGGCTATCCGCTGGACCCCATCGACGAAGGCATTGTCTGGAACTACCGCCTGACCCGGGCCATCGTCGCGGCGGCGTGTGGCGCGGGGCTGGCGATATCCGGTGTGGTCCTGCAATCGCTGCTGCGCAATCCGCTGGCCGATCCGTATCTGCTGGGGATTTCCGCAGGGGCGTCGACCGGCGCGGTGCTGGTGGCGATCATTGGCCTGGGCGCCGGAGCGATTTCGCTGTCCACGGGCGCGTTTGTCGGGGCCATTGCCGCTTTCGCGTTGGTGGCGCTGCTCGCGCGTTCGTCGCGAGGGCAGACCGCCGCAGGTCAGATCATCCTGGCGGGCATCGCCGGCTCGCAGCTGTTCAACGCGCTGACCTCGTTTCTGATCACCAAATCCGCCAACGCCGAACAGGCCCGAGGCATCATGTTCTGGCTGCTGGGTAATCTCAGTGGCGTGCGCTGGTCGTCGGTGAGCCTTTCGGTGCCGGTGGTGCTGTTCGGCTTGCTGGTCTGTCTGTGGCATCGCCGCTCCCTGGACGCGTTTACGTTTGGCGCAGACTCCGCCGCATCGCTGGGCATTCCGGTACGGCGGGTCCAGACGATCCTGATCGCCACTGCTGCGCTGGTGACGGCGGTGATGGTGTCGATCGTCGGCTCCATCGGCTTCGTCGGCCTGGTCATCCCCCATGCCATACGCATGATCGCCGGCGTGCGCCATGAACGTGTGCTGCCCCTGAGCGCCTTGAGCGGTGCGTTGTTTCTGGTCGCTGCCGACGTGCTTTCACGCACCTTGATCAAGGGGCAGGTGCTGCCCATCGGCGTGATCACCGCACTGGTGGGCGCGCCGGTGTTTGCCCTGATCCTCATTCGCGGGAATAGCACACGATGAACGCCAGCACCGATCTGCTCGGCAGCCTGCTCAGCGCCTGCCACCTGAGTTATTGCGTCAAGGGCGCGCAGTTGCTGAAGGAAGTCAGCCTGACCATTCGCCCCGGTGAAAACCTGGGCATCGTCGGCCCCAACGGTTCGGGTAAATCCACGTTGATCAGGCTGCTGGCAGGAATTGCCAGGCCCACCTGGGGCGAGGTGAGGCTGGATGGTCGACCGTTCGCAGCGTTGCAGCGGCGGGAGATCGCCCAACGCCTGGCCGTGGTCGAACAACACGCCGAGACCACCGACTCCATCAGCCTGGAGCAAGCCGTCGAACTGGGGCGCACGCCCTGGCTGTCGGCACTGGCGCCCTGGAGTGACCGCGACCGTCTTATCGTCGACCAGGCGATTACCGACGTCAGCCTGCAACACCTCAAACACCGCCCATGGCACACGCTGTCGGGCGGCGAACGGCAACGCGCGCACATCGCCCGCGCCCTGGCGCAGCGGCCGCAGATATTGCTGCTGGACGAGCCGACCAACCACCTGGATATCCAGCAGCAGTTATCTATTCTGCGGCTCGTGCATCAACTGCCGGTCACCACCGTGATCGCCCTGCATGATCTCAATCAGGCGCTGGCCTGTGATCGGCTGGCAGTGATGGACGGCGGGCGGTTGGTGGCGCTGGGCTCGCCGTTCGAGGTGCTGACGCCGGAGCGGTTGCACGCGACGTTCGGGGTGGTCGGGCACTGGCTGACCGATCCGTTCGATGGCGCACGGATTCTGCGTTTGCGTTCCGCCTGATTCCCTCTCAAGAAATCACCAGCACAGCCGATATTGGCATACCATCAGACGGTTTTGCATACCCCATCGCACTGTCCTGATCGACCCCGCTGCCAGCCGTGGTGGCCGTTTACGCGTGATTTCAAGAACAATCAGGAGCGCCGATGAACATCAAACAGAAATTGACCTGGGCTTTTGCGGTGATCGCCTGTCTGCCGATCATCCTGGTCGCGACAATGGTCATCATTAACCTGAGAAGCGATGCCGAGAGCGATTTCGTCGACAGCAGCGGCCGGGAGATTCGTCAGGTCGCCAACGCCATGCAGTTGTTTTTCGAAGGGATCAGTCAGAACGTCGACTACCTGGCCGCGCATCCAGTCGTTACCGCAGCCGGCGATGGCGTCAAGAGCTACATGAGTGCTCAGGCGCCGGAGATCGCACAGAACGATGTCGACAAGCAGATTTTCAGCCTGTTCGCCAGCATCGCCCAGAGCCATCCGGCCTATTCCTATGTGTCCTACGGCCTGGCGAATGGCAGCTACGCCTTCTGGCCGGGCGATCCGAAAATGGCCAGCTACGACCCGCGCCAACGTCCCTGGTACAAGACCGCCCAAGCCAACCCTGACAAAACCCTGCGCACCGAGGCCTATTACTGGGCCGGCGACGACGCGGTACTGGTCAGCACCGTACGCGCGGTGAACAACGCCCTCGGCAACTCCGGTGGCGTGGTCAACATCGACGTTTCGCTCAAGCAACTCACCGGCATCGTCAAGCAGATCAAGCTCGGCGAAAGCGGCTATCTGATGCTGATCGAAAACAACGGCACGGTGCTGGTGGACCCCAAGCAACCCGAGCACAACTTCAAGAAGCTGGGTGAACTGGGCGATGGCTTCAACCAACTGGCCAAGGCCGGCCCCGGGTTGATCAAGGTCAACATCAACGGCGAGCACTTCATGGCCAACGTGTTCCCTTCCGATCAGTTGGGCTGGAGCTTCATCGGGCTGATCAAACAGGATGAAGTCATGGCTTCCGCCACCCGCCTGACCTGGCTGATCGGCGTGATTGCTGCGGTTCTGGCGGTGGTCTTCGCGATCATCGGCGCCAGTTTCGCCACGCTGATCGTGCGCCCGATTCGCGGTGTCGCCAGCGGTCTGGAAGGCATCGCTCAGGGCGAAGGCGATCTGACCAAGAGTCTGTCGGTGCGCGGCAAGGATGAAACCGCGCAACTGGCGAACTGGTTCAATCAGTTCCTGGCAGCGATTCGCGGGCTGATTCAGCACATCGGTCTGGCGGCCACCAAGATTCTGGACAGCTCCACCAGCTCGACGCGGGTCTCTAACGACATGGCCGAGGCTGCCGGACGTCAGCGCGAGGCGGTGGACATGGTGTCGACTGCGTTCCACGAAATGGTCGCCACCGCCAACGAAGTGGCCCGTTCCTGCAGCCAGGCCGCCGACTCTGCAGACAGCGGTCAGCGCCAGGCTCGCGAAGGTCAGCGGCAGATCGACGACGCGGTGACCAGTGTCGATCAACTGAGCGCGGAGATCTCCCGCTCGGCCCAGGACATGACCCAACTGGAAAAGGACAGCAACGACATTCAGTCGATTCTCGACACCATCCGCTCAATCGCCGAGCAGACCAATCTGCTCGCCCTCAACGCCGCCATCGAAGCCGCCCGTGCCGGTGAGCAAGGTCGAGGGTTTGCCGTGGTGGCGGACGAAGTGCGAGCGCTGGCCAAGCGCACGGCGGACTCGACCGCCGAGATCGACTCGCTGCTGGGCAACCTCGCCAGGCGCACTGCCTCGGTGGCGCAACAGATGCACGCCAGCCTCGACGTTTCGCAGCAGTCAGTGGCGAAAATCGGCCAGGCCCGCAGCAGTTTCGGGCAGATCCGCGAGTCGGTAGACGTGATCCGCGACATGAACACCCAGATCGCCACTGCCGCCGAACAGCAGCATCAAGTCGCCGAAGACATCAACCGCCACATCAGCCAGATCCACGGCGATGCCCAGTTGGTGGCAGAGTTGGCGGATTGCGCGCGCGGTGATTCGAAGAACCTGGCCGCCCTGTCCAATGAACTGGATGGATTGGTGCGGCGCTTCAGGACCTGATCCACCGGCGCGACGAGGGAAACGAGCATGACCCTCGAGCTGCGGGAGGGGTATTGCTTGCGAATGTGGTGGCTCAGACGGCTTGTCGTTGAATGACACACCGCCATCGCGACCCTCGTACCTCGGGTTGCTCCCACAGGTACGGCGATGCACGGAGTTTGTGTAGGAGACGCCGGAGGCCACGACGGCAGCGACAGGGGTAGTGAGCTGAGTCAGCGATCTTGATGTTGAGTGAACTGCCGCCATCGCGACCCTCGTGCCTCGGGTTGCTCCCACCGTTACAGCGACGTACGCGGTTTGTGTGGGAGACGCCGGAGGCCACGACGGCAGCGACAGGGGCAGTGAGTCCGCTCGGTATCCAAAGCTCACCACCCCACGTCGCTCAAATGATCAAGTCCCGCCAGCATCAACTCATGCCGGCGGATGCTGTCCAGGCTGTTCGGCGATTCGGACAGGTTCGGCACCGCGTGCCAGACCACGAAGTCGCGCTGTACATCGAGGAAAAGAAAGTAATCGTTGAACAGTTCTGCCTGAGAAAAACGCCGCTCCAGTGCGTCTCTCAGCTGTTCCGGGCGCAAGGCGCGGCCTTCGATGTGCAAGGCGATGCCCCAGTCGCGATGCTCCCTTCGGCTGACGAATGCCACCCCGGTCGCTACCGGCCAGATCGCCGCGCGCTCGGCCGCGAGGTGGGCGTAGAACGCGGCCTTTTCCGATACTCGAATCATGCTCAATCCTTTAGTGGCACAACGGTGTAGTCCTGCTCATGGTCGCGCTCGTCGATACCCTGGCGCATGTCCGTCGGCCACCAGATCACCAGCTCGCGGTCGTTGGAGTCCGGGCGTTTGCAGGCGTAGCCCGAGCAGCCCGAGTGGCTGGCGCAGCCGCCGAGAACGGCAAACACCAGCAGCAGAATGACGTGAGTACGGGCGTTCATCGCGTGGCCCCCTTGAGCAACGAAGGACGGTTTTTGCTGGCCTTGGTCGACACCTGGGGTTGGCGCAGGGCGATGTAGATTTCGCTCTCTGCCCCCGGTTGCAACCAGGCGTGGGGCCAGGCGCTGACGCCCATGACCCAGCGCCCGCCGCAACGGCTTTCGTCGATGCGCACCGGTTTGCCGGTGGTGTTGCGCGCCACGACCACGGCGATGCCCCAGTCCTTTTTCGAGAACCACTGCGAGCGTTGTTTATCCAGTACCAACCCTGCCCCCGGATCGCACAGGCTGTCAGCCTCGAACGGCAAGGCTTCGCCGCTGTTGAAGCCGACCGGCGCGACGCCATCGAGCAATTGCGTAAACACGTTTTGCACATCGCCGCGAGTGGGCTCTTCGCCGCCGTCGCGACGCTGTTTGATGCGCTTCATCTGGTCGTCGACATCGTGAGGGTTGCTGATCTCGACATAGCGCGACGGGTTGACCTGATCGCCAATCAGCCTCGGCGTCAGGATGAACAACCGCTCACGCTGGTTCAGCTCACGGCTGCGGTTCTGAAACAGCAATTTGCCAATGACCGGAATGTCCCCCAGCAGCGGGATCTTGTTGACCTTGTCGGTGGTTTCCAGGCCATGGAACCCACCAATCACCAGCGAACCATGCTCGGCGATGACCGCCTGAGTGCTGACGTTGCCCTTGCGCACCGCAGGCTGGTCTTCGTTGATCTGCGAGGTGTCGATCTGCCCGTCCTCGATGTCGACGATCAACTGCACCTGCGACTTGCCGCCCTTGTCCAGAGAACGGGGGATCACCTGCAGACTGGTGCCCGCCGTAATCGGCTGAATGTCAGCGACCCGTTCCGAGGTCGCGGTGATGAATTCGGTGCGGCTGAAGTCGATGACCGCTGGCTGGTTCTCCAGGGTCAGGATCGACGGATTGCCGATCACCGAGGCCGCGCCGTTGCCTTCCAGGGCGTGCAGGTCGGCGGCGAACTTGCCGGCGTCCTGAATGAACAGCGTCGAGCTGGTGCCCTGCTCGAACAGATTGGCACCCCCGCTGACGCTGCCGGCGTTGAAGTTCCAGCGGCTCGACAGCTGAGCCAGCTCGTTGCGGTCGATGTCGAGAATCACCGCATCGATCTCGATCAGGTTGCGCGGCGTATCCAGCTGCTTGACCAGCTTCTGGTACATCGCCTTGCGCTTGGGCAGGTCGTAGATCAACACCGCGTTGTTGCGCACGTCGGCACTGACGCGGATTTTCGCCCGACCACTGGCACCACTGCCCGAGCCACCGCGCTTACCGCTGGTCCCCAATACCCGGTCCAGACCCTGTTCAAGCGCACCGGTGTCCAGCCCGCCGCTTTCCAGCCCGCCGTAGTTCAGGCCGTTATTGTGGGTGCCGTTGCTCATGCCACTGGCAGTGCTGCCCTGCCCCTGCAACAGGGTCACGCCATTGATCGACTCGCCACGGGAACGGCTTTCCAGCAGTTCCTGAAGAATGCTGGCGACCCCGGCCACCGTGAGCTGCTGGTCGCGATAACGGATGGTGCGGTCGGCGGCGTTGGCGTACTTCAGTGGCAATACCACGACGTCCTGCTTCTCGGCCTTCTCCGGCGCCTCGACCTTCTTGCTGTAGTTGCGCACGAAGTCGACGTATTTGGCCGGGCCACGCACCAGCACCACGCCTTCGTCGGGCAACGCGCCCCAGCCGAAACGCTTGTCCAGCAGCCCGACATCGGACAGCGCCTGTTGCAGGTCGTCTACTGCTTCGGGCGAGACCTCGATGCGCGCCGAGGTCTGCTCGCTGGTGGGGCTGATGTAGAGGGTTTCGTTGTAGACGAACCACTGGAAGTGATGCTCCTGACCCAGACGATCAAGGAACTCCTGCGGATTCTGCGCACGAATGCGTCCATCGAGGGTGCCCTGAATCGGCACCATGTCCAGGCCGATTCCGAACTCCTTGGCAAAGTCGCCCAGCGCCGTCGCCAGATCGGTCTGCCGCGCGTCATAGGCGTACGCCGTGTGTTTCCACGCTTCGGGGACCGCCGCCAGCGTTGGCGCGGTCACGCCGATCATCAGCAAAGGCAACCACATAAAGGCCTTGCGCATTTCACACTCCCGGTTGCCAGGTATTGAAGGTTGCATGCCAGCGACACGAACGATTGCGGCTCGCGCCACTGGCCGAGGATCGCTACCGGATCACTGAACGCCATCGATGATCGCTTTGGTGATGCCGTGTTTGGCACGCAGTCCTTCGTTGAGGATCATGTTGGCCACGGTAGTCTGCTGGGAGGCGTCATTGAAGGCACGCAGGTCTTCCATGCTGCCGCTGTCCGAGGCGGTCTCGGCGGCGTCGTCCATTTCCGACTGGGCGCGACTGAATGAGTGGTCGAGGTGGTTTTGCAGCGATTTGAAACTGATCATGGGGCGACTCCAACTGAAGGGTTCATCCCCTGAGTGGAAGCTGCCTGCGCTCCGGTTCCATAAACCGTCATCGCAGATTCAGGAAAAGGTCATCAAGCCGCTGGGGTGCCCAGCAAGCCGCGACGCAGGCTGACCCAGTCGATGTCGAACGCGCCGTTGGCATCGCTCAGGCGCAGGCTGTCGGCGCCAAGCGAAAGGTCACTCTTGAGCTGCCAGTGCTCGGCAAAGCGGCTTTCGATCAGCCAGAGTCGAAGCTCGTCCAACTGGTCCGGATGGGCACTGAGGGTTGCGCTCGCCTCATGAGACTGACTGCCCGCCAGATGCCTGACCAAGGCGCGGGTCCGCTCGGCGAGGCTGGTTTCGTCCAGCAGATGCGTGAGCGTGCTGGTGAGCAGTTCTTCCACCGCCACCATCGACTCCTGTTCCAGGGTTCGCCGTTGCTGCTGCACATCGTGGAGAAACTGATTGGCGCCCTCCCAGAATTGCGCCAGGGCCTGATCCTTTTCGCGCTGCGCCTGCTCGCGCGCCGCCTGCACAATCTGCTCGGCCTGGTGCCGGGCGTTGTTCAGCACTTGACCCGCCAACTGCACGCCGGCCAGGTCCTCACGACGCAGGATGATTTCGGCGAGGACGGCAGACGAAGACAGAACAAGGCGACGATTGGCGAGCATGTGGGCATTCCTGGAGATGAAGTTCGGGGCACGGGATCAAGGCGTCATGACTCGCCACAACACCGATTGCCAGAGGGTTTGCAATTTGTTCGCTGGAAGGTCGACGAAGGTTTCGGCCAGATCACCCGGCGCCCAGGTCAGGCGCAAGCGTGGCCAGCAGGTTTCTCCGGTCCAGACTGCCAACAGCAAGCGCGGATCATCATGGGACGAGTGCAGCCAGGCACCCGGACGCAGGGCCTTGGCCACCGACCGGCACCAGACTTCGTGCTGATCGGGTGCGATGCCGGTGCTACGACTCAGGCAGATCCTGCCCACCAGCTTCAACGCCTGCTGCTGTTGCTCGGGGCTGAGTGTGAGCCACTGCACCAGCGATTCGACCGGCTGCGGCGGTTGGCTCGGCTCGATTCCGATGCTCTGCAAGAATGCACCGGGCCGAACACGCACAAGGTCATCGGCGGCCGATTGCGGCAAACCGTTTTGCTCGGCAAAGCGTGCCATCCAGACTGGATGCGCCCAGTGCCAGGGTGCACACCACCAGTGAATCCAGCGCTCTTCGCGGCTGCGCATCAGGCCCGAACCGGCAGCGTCGAGCGCTCACCGCGACCCAGGCCGATGCGCCGCAGAACAGCTGAACGCCAGTCGCCACGAATGCTCAATACCAACAGCAGAATCAGCAGCATGGCGGCAAATGGCGCCGCCCAGAGGATGTTTTTCCAGAAGCCCAGGTTGTCGCTGTCTACCAGAAACGGGCCAAAGTTGACCAGCCGCTCGGTGTCCTGAAATTCGGCAGCGGGCACGAACACGATGGCGAATTTCTTCGAGTCCAACGCCTCGCCAGACATCCCCGGGATGCTGCTGGCGACCATCTGCTGAATGCGCCCGCGCACGCTGTCCGGGTCCAGTGCCGAGGTGTGTTTGATGAACACCGCCGCAGACGCCGGCTGCACCGGTTCACCGGGGGCGATGCGCTCCGGCAACACCACATGCACCCGCGCGACGATCACGCCATCAATCTGCGAAAGCGTGGCCTCAAGTTCCTGCGACAGGGCGTAGATGTAGCGGGCGCGCTCTTCCAGCGGCGTGGAAATCACCCCTTCCTTCTTGAAAATTTCACCCAGGCTGGTGCGCGAGCGCCTTGGCAGCCCTGCAGCATCGAGTATGCGTACAGCCCGGTTGATATCCCCGGTAGCCACGCTGATCACAACACCTGTCTTCTCGCTGCGTTTGCGCGCATCGATGTGCTGATCGGCGAGGCTTGCGATGACGTCGTTGGAGTCCTGTTCGGACAGGCCGCTGAACAGGTCGGTCTCGTCGCTACACCCGCCCAGCAGCAGCATCAGGCACAGCAGACCCGCAGTCAGAAAATTCACGGAAAACCTCTATTGCAGGTTGGTCAGCTTGTCGAGCGCCTGAGCGCTCTTGTTTACGACCTTGGTGGTCAACGCCATTTGCAGCGAGTACTGCGACAGCGAACGGCTCATCTGCGCAATCTCCAGCGGGTCGTCCGTGGTCGAGGCCTTTTTCATCTTGCGCACGGCTTGTTGAGACAGCTTGTCGGTGGCGCCCAGTCGTTCGGACAGGGCACTGGCAATCTGCTCGGAAAGGTGACTTTGCTGCAGCGCCATGTCAGGACGCATGGCGGCATTGAACAGGTCGACATCCGCCTGCGAAGGCCCGGCCACCAATCCCTGATCCAGATGTTGCTCAAGATCGGGGGACGACGATTTGAGTTGATTGACATGGGAAACGGTCACGGGGCGATCTCCGGCAGACGGTGTCGATAGAGGGGTGGTATCAGGCCGCGTTCTGGGTGTTGGCCGCACCCAGCAGGGCCGAGACAATGGCATTGGCCGCCTGCCCCAGACTGTTTTGCAGGTCGTGTTGAGCGAACAACTGATTGGGCTGACCGCCCGCGCCATTCACGCCGCCGTTGCCGTTCTGGCTGGCTTCCAGGCCTTTTTCGATCAGGCCGCTGAGCAGCTTGCCCAGATCCTGCGTGACGCTGTTGCCCGAATTGCCAGGTTGCACGGCATCGTTGACCGGCGTACCCAGGCCACCGCCGACATTGTTGCCAGCACCATTGCCCAGGCTTGCGTTCATGCCTTGCTGCAGCAAGCCGCTCAGCAGCTGACCGAGGTCTTGGGCCGGGTTGCCACTGGCGGGGTTTTGCATACCGGACGGGTCGGCCGCCAGGGCGTTGTTACCCAGCGGGCTGCCTGCCCCGCCACCATCGCTCAAGCCATTCTGTTGCTGTTCGAGCTGGCCGCCGAGCATGTCCAGCGCCGCACGAAAGGCACCGGTCTCGCTCTTGTCGAGGTAGTTGTCTTCCTTGAGCTCGTTCCTCCAGGAGCCGGAATCCGGGGCGGGAAACTTGCTCGGGTTCTGGTCCATGAACTGCGCGATCTTGTCCAGCATCGGCATGTCGTCGGAGGAAAACTTCGTTCCATCACCCTGCTTGCTCAGAAGGTCATCCAACGAAGCTTTACCCAGGCCGTTGAGCACCTGCGACATGAGGTCCGGCTTGCCAGAACCTGCACCGCCGCCCAGGCCGAAATCCGCAGCGGCACCGAAGTTGTCGCCCAGTTTGTCCTTGATGACCTCACCCAGCGCGGCCTTGATCATGTCCGGCGAACCACCGCCCAGCGAGGCCAGCGGGTTCATCTTTTCCATTTGCTTGCCGACCATCTTGCCCAGCGGGGAGTCCTGGTCCAGGTGGCCGTCCTTGGTCAGTGCCGAGGCAAGTTTGTCGATGACGTCCTTGAGCGATTGCTGGCCTTGCGCGCCGTTGGTTGCGCCGGCCGAGACGACGGTGCCGATGTGCGCGTTTTGCAGCGGGTTGATACTGGCGTTGAGACTTAGCATGAAACCTCCAGCTTCAGGTGGGTGCCCCCTGGTTCAGGGGGCGCTCTGAATGATCAGTAGCTGATGCCTTTGGCGTTCTGCGCTTCGGCACTGATCGCCTTGTTGGCGCTGTCTTCCTTGCCGGAGCGGATGGCGCTGAGGACGTCGTTGGTCTGTTTGCGGATGTCGGCGTCGGTCTGCATGGCGATCAGGCGGGCCTGGCTGGCGTCGGCCTTTTCGGTGGCGGCGCTTTGTGCCGCTTCGGCTTTGGAGGGGCCGGCGGCGTCGGTGATATTGCTTTCCTGCTTGAAGTTGGTCACGGCGCTGGCCGCCTGTTGCGCCGCCTGGCCACCGCCGTTGATCAAGCTGTTGGCAAAGTTGCCGGCCATGGAAATTGGGTTGATACCTGCCATGTCGATTACTCCTGGGTCATCACCAGCGAAAGTGCTTGGTGCTGGTGGGTGGCATCGGGGTCAGGATCGGTTCCGTGGTGGGTTCAAGATTTTTTGGGTTGGCGCTGGGTTTGGTGTGTACATCCGTGAACTTCAATCTTGACGCAGTACCTGTGGGAGACGCCGGAGGTCACGACGGTACGAGCGGCGATTCGGACGATAGCGGGTTATCAGTTGCAGATGAGCCGCCTGACCTACCCCTATCGTCCCACCGCGGCCCGGCCTGTCAAAGCTCCAGCGTCTCACACAGGGTGCAGATGAGCCGCCTGACCTACCCCTATCGTCCCACCGCGGCCCGGCCTGTCAAAGCTCCAGCGTCTCACACAGGGTTTCGTGTGCAGCTGGAAATCTGTATACGCCACGTAATCATGGCGCGGCTGATAGGGCTCTGGCTAACGCCAGACCTGTTTCGCCTTCGGCGAGTTACTTGGAAAAGCACCCCAAGTAACCAGGGGTGCTTGCTCCTGGTTTGGCGCTTCCTTCGTCAGCGTTCCCTCACTCCGGCGACGCTCCGTGGGCCCGCCGCCATCCGCCATCCATGGCGGGGGGCGGCTCTCGCGGCATCCATGCCGCTCGGCCCACTCCACGTCACCTGCGTTCAGCCTGCACCCAAGTCGCGATTGGTGGTGTCTGGGCTATTGCGCATGAAGATCAAAATCAGGAACAAAGGATATTTGATCGTTCCCACGCTCCGCGTGGTAACGCCGCCCCGGACGCTCTGCGTCCGCTAGTAGTGACGCGGAGCGTCACAGGATTCATGCCCACGCGGAGCGTGGGCACGATCAACACACCCAACACCGAGTGGCTTTTGATCTTGCTTCTAAGCGCACGTCAGATCAGACGCCACACATCGCGACTTGGGTGCAGGCTGAACGCAGGCGGCGTGGAGTGGGCCGAGCGGCATGGATGCCGCGAGAGCGCCGCAAGGACATGGATGTCCTTTCGGCGCGGGCCCACGGAGCGTCGCCGGAGTGAGGGTATTCCGACGAAGGAGGAACCCAACCAGGAGCAAGGACACTTGGTTACTTGGTGTCTTTTCAAGTAACTCGCCGAAGGCGAAACAGGTCTGGCGTCCGACGAAGGAGGAACCCAACCAGGAGCAAGGACACTTGGTTACTTGGTGTCTTTTCAAGTAACTCGCCGAAGGCGAAACAGGTCTGGCGTTAGCCAGTCCCAAAAACAGCGCCACCACCGAAAACGGATATGTACACCGTCCAACTGCCGAAACCACCTGCCAATCCCAACGCCATCAAACATCCAGCTCCTTCATCCGGTGATACAGCGTACGCCGCGGAATATTCAGCTCCTGACTCACCGCATCGATACTGTTGTTATGCCGTTTGAGCGCTGCCTGAATCAGTACCTTCTCGATCACCCGCAACTGCCACTTCAACCCTGTCGACGACTCCCGCTCCTCACCCTGCTCCCCACCAAGCAACGGAAATCCCAACACGAACCGCTTGGCCGCCGACTTCAGCTCGCGAATATTGCCCGGCCAGTCATGATTCAACAGCACATGCCGCAACACCGCACTCACCTCCGGCATCAACACACCGCACTCGCGCGCCGCCACCTGCGCAAAGCGACGAAACAGCGGAATGATCCGCTCCCGCTGAACCCGCAGCGGCGGCAGTTTCAACGTCAGGACGTTGAGCCGAAAATACAGATCACGCCGAAACCTGCCCTGCTCCACCCATTCATCCAGATTGTGCTGGGCCGACGCAATCACACAGACATCCAGCGCAATTGGCGTGGTCGAACCGAGCCTTTCCACCGCCCGGGTTTCAAGCACCCGCAGCAGCTTGGCCTGCAGGCTCAGCGGCATACTGTCGATTTCATCCAGATACAAGGTCCCGCCCTGCGCGGCCTCGATGTAACCAACCCGCGTGCGATCAGCACCGGTATAGGCACCACTCACAACCCCGAACAGTTCGCTTTCAGCCAACGACTCCGGAATCGCTGCGCAATTCATCGCCACCAGGCGCCCCTTGCGCCCCGACAACCCGTGGATCCGCTGCGCCACCGTATCCTTGCCGGTGCCGGTTTCACCCGACAGCAACACGTCGATCCCCAATTGCGAAATGCTCTGGGCAACCACCGTCAGATTCGGCACATGGTTGTCGTCTTCCAGCTGTTCATCAAAAAAATCGTACACACTCATCCACGACCTCTGATACTTCAAGCGCCAGTGCAGCGGGCTTTACAGACAACTCGCGAGACAACCGCCATTCAGACGTCAGGAAAACAGCGGATCGGCACCGCCAAGGCAGGCCAGGCCCAGCTCTTTCATGCGGTGATACAAGGTCCGTCTGGGGATTTCCAGCTCCTGCACCACGGCGTCCAGGCTGTGTTTGTGGCGCTTGAGGGCGTCCTCGATGAGCATTTTTTCGATGACCCTCAGTTGGGTCTTCAGGCCGGTTTCAGGATCACGATCCGGTACGGGGTCGGCACCCAGCAATGGGAAACCCAGCACAAAACGCTTGGCGGCAGATTTCAGTTCGCGGATATTGCCAGGCCATGCATGGCTCAGCAGGACTTGCACCAGGCCGTTGTCCAGCACCGGGATCGGACGGTCGAACTCGCGAGCGATGCTCTGGGTGAACTGGTCGAACAACGGCAGGATCTGTTCGCGACGTTTGCGCAAGGCCGGCATCTGAACAGTCAGCACATTGAGGCGGAAATACAGGTCGCGCCGAAACAGCCCTTGTTCCACGAGTTCATCCAGCGGTCGCTGCGCGGAGGCGATGACTCGCAGGTCCACGGGGATGAATGCGGTCGAGCCCAGCCGTTCGATTCCGCGGGTTTCCAGAATGCGCAGCAATTTGGCCTGAAGGCTCAGGGGCATGCTGTCGATTTCGTCCAGATACAGCGTCCCGCCGCAGGCTGCTTCGATGTACCCCTCCCGTGATCGATTGACCCCGGTGTACGCACCGTTGACCACGCCGAACAGCTGACTTTCCGCCAGCGTCTCAGGAATCGCCGCGCAGTTCATGCCGACAAAAGAACCTGTCCGACCAGACAACTCATGAATGCGTTTGGCCAACGTGTCCTTGCCGGTCCCTGTCTCCCCGCACAAGAGTAAATCCATGCTCAGACTCGCGGTATTCAATGCAATCTGCTGAATATCCAGCGGTGCCTTTTCCCCTAAAGACGCACAGCCGCTTACATCGATTTCTTCCTTCATCGATACCTCTCAAATTGGGTGCAAGCGAGTTATTAGTACCACGCATTACACAGGCATCAATATTTAATTTTAGTTCCCGACCCCGATGAGAACAGGTTCACAAGGTTAAGCCAGTGATATCAATATGACCCCACTTCCGGGCGTAACTAATGTTTGCGCAAAGGCTTTCAAACGCCTATTTAAATTTAGGACTTGCCTGCACGACTTCATTGTTTTATTAGCTGGCATCGAGGGAGCGACAATGCTCACTGAGTATCACAATACATTAACAATCAACGGGTTATGCTCCGTGCTGGTGCGTCCAGGCCGTGGCAGCCAAGGCCTCGCCAGAAATCCAGCGTCGAGCGTTGGATCGTTGAGTTCGTTTTTGCAAAACATCGCCATACTGAATATACAACTTCAAGAATGAGCGCCGCGGCCTCATCGCTTTTAACGGCACCGCCGCAGTTATTGACTGCTTATTTCAAACTCACTGTTATAGGGATCAATTAATACGCCCACTCACGATCACTGCAAACAACTGACGACCTATTGACCAGAGTTTTCTCGCTCGCCAATTAAAACTTTAAAATCAAGAAAAAACAGTATTGCGCCATTGTTCGGAAATCCAACTAAGGACATTCGGTTTTCCGAACAGTGCTTTATCCTTTCAGCGGGTTCGCCGAGAGCCCATGATTTCCGGGGCCTTCAGTGGCACTACGCTTGTATTGGGAATGATAAGCCAGGCAAAGGTTTGCGACTTAACGCCGGGAACCAGAATCGGGATCCAACTAAACAACGAGCGGGTCCGAACACGTTCATGACTCCGGTGATGCCTGTGCATTCGCCAGAGAAATACAGTTGCGATGTTTCAAGATATGTCGGCATCGACAATGCGTGGGTGTGTATCAGGAGGGTTACAGATGCCGCAAAAAGTTCAGCCTCGGCACGGCGTTTTAGATGAAAGAACATGGCGCGAGCGCCTCCATTGCGTCGCGAATTAGCGGGTTTATCCAGCAGCCTAAAGGTGTATCAAGCTCGTTACTCCCGCTCCCGCAGCGTGCCGTGCCTCAAAGCGGGGCACTACACTGGTGACCAGACCAAGGGGTGGACCAAAGTTCAAGGCAGCAACCTGACGGAAGGCGACATCGGCGTAGCACTGACTGCCAGCGCTTCGGTTGGGGTGTCGGAGGCTTCGCTCATCATTTTGGCCAGGCTTGCAGACAACTGCCGCGCCTGTTCCCGGGGAACGAGAAGGTGATTGGGACCGTCGACGGTTTTCTTGCGCAGAAACGCAGGGTTCAGCCCCAGCAGTACCGCTTCGTCGATGCCGGCGCTGGCGGCCAGTCGGCCAAGGTCCACCGGGCGCGCCAGCTCAATGGCGGTGAAGTACGGCGCATTCGCCACCGGGCTCAGTTGCACCCCATAGACTTCAGGCTCACGCACCAGCAGTGACAACGCCAGCAGGCGCGGCACGTAGTCCTGGGTTTCCCGAGGCAGATCCAGATGCCAGTAATCGCCGGGCAGGCCTCGTCGCTGATTGGCTTCGATCGCCCGCGCGACAGTGCCCTCACCTGCGTTATACGCCGCCATCGCCAGCAGCCAGTCGCCGTTGAACTGATCGTGCAGACGGGTCAGGTAATCCATCGCCGCCTTGCTCGACGCCACCACGTCCCGTCGACCGTCGTACCAGGCGGTTTGCCTCAGATTGAAGTCCCGCCCTGTGGCCGCCATGAATTGCCACAGCCCGGCGGCGTCACGGATGGAGTTGGCTTTGGGGTTGTAGGCGCTCTCGACAATGGGCAGCAACGCCAGCTCGGCCGGCATCCTGCGCTGGTCCAGAGACTCGGCGATGTAGTGCAGATAAGGACCGGCACGTTGACTGGCGTTACGCAGGAATCGCGGATTTGCCAGCAGCCAGTCGCGCTGTCGGGCGATGCGCTGATTGATGCCGTTGTCGTCGACGAGACTGAAACCCTGCCCCAGCCGGCCCCAGATATCGCTGCCGTCATAGGCCACGGGGAAAGACGGCGTTGGCATGTCAGGACTGTGCTTGAGGCCTGCCACCAGGCGTGGCGTGTGTTCGACACTGGCCTGGCGTGGATAATCGAACGACTGACAACTCGCGCATAACACCACAATGCCAAGGGAGCTGAGACGCAGAGCACACGTGAGGCTCGAAAACCTCGCGGGCAGGGCTGAAAAAGGCGGCATGAAGGGCAAGTCCTGAGAACGGTTACCCTAGGTGGCATGCGCGCCTTGCCGGTTCCATGTCAGTTTTGGCGATTGGACCAGCCCTCGACCGTGCGCACCAGCTCGGTCAGGTCACGTCCTGCGCCGTCCTGCTGCGCGGCCACGTTCCACAGTTGCCGTGCAGCGTTGCCCAGCCACATCGGCACACCCAGGGCCTGACACTCCTCAATGGCCAGGCCAATGTCCTTGCACACGCTGGAAACAGGGAACCCGAAATCGAAGGTGCCCGGCAGTACGTGCTTTGGGAATTTATCCAGGGTCGCGCCATTCTTGCCGCTGCCTGCGTTGATCACCGACATCATCACTTCAGGGTCCAGGCCGCCCTTGACGCCGGCGACAAAGGCTTCGCTGGTGATGGCGAAGGCGGTGGTCGAGAGCATGTTGTTCAGCAGTTTGAGCAACTGGCCCTGCCCCGGCTGCTCGCCGACGATGAACACCTTGCCGAACACATCGAATAACGAACGCACGCGCTCGACCGCCGCAGGGTTGCCCGCGACCATCAGTGCCAGGCTGCCGCTGTTTGCCCCGGCTGCGCCTCCACTGACCGGCGCGTCAACCGTGTCGATGCCCTTGGCGGCAAGCCCTGCAGCGACTTCCTGTTCGGCGCGCGAGCCCACGGTCGAGAGGTCCACCAGCGTTCTTACTGCGCGGCCTTCGATGATGCCATCGGCGCCCAACGCCACCGCCTTGAAGATCGCCGGGCTGGGCAGGCTGGTGAAGATGATTTCGGCGTTGTCGGCCACTTCGCGGACACTCTCGGCGATGCGCGCACCGAGCGCCGCCAGCTCATCCAGCGCGGCTTGATCCTTGTCGTAGATGACCAGCGAATGCCCGTGTTGCAGCAGGCGCCGCGCCATGGGACGCCCCATGACGCCTACGCCGATGAAGCCCAGTTGTGGGTCGGTCATGATTTTTTCCTGATAGTTAGAGACTGGCCAGGCGCATCACGGCACCGGCGTCGGTTGAATGTTCCAGCGTCCACAGTGCATCGAGCAACGGCTGCGGCTCGCACCCCGAACGGCCATACGCCGCAAGCTCTCGCAGTTTGTTCTCGAGAAACTGATCGCTCAGCGGTGCGTCGAGGCTGCCCAGTGACACGTCGATGGTGCGGCTGAGGGTTTCCCGGGATTTGAAGAAAATCCGCACTTGCGCAGATTCCACCGCATAGTCGGGGTCATCGATGAACTGCAGGCGGTCGTACAGCAGGCGCAGACGCTGGTCGGCCACCGCCGCATCGCTGAATTCGGCCAGACCCGCCCTGCCCGTCGCCAGACTGACCGCCACCGCGTGTTGCGCACTGACCTGGGATTGGCGGCCCAGCACGATGTCCGGGCGATCAGTGCGTTGACGCAACAAAGGATGCCCGGTCAGCTCGATGCGCAAGATGTCGTCCAGGGTCCAGCTGCGATCACGGGACAACTCAAGACAGGCTTGAATCACCGGGTTGAGCACCACGCCGCAGGGATAGGGCTTGTAGGTGTTGGCGAGCAAGGCCCAGTGCTCGCCGAGCCCGCTGGTGACTTCAGCGAGGCGCGGCTGCTCGCCGAAGACATTGAGAAAGCCGCGCTCGCCTTCCAGCGGCTGATCTGGCCCGGCAAAGCCGTCGAGGGCCAGTAATGCCGAGAGCAGGCCATTGCGCGCGGCATTGCCGACGCCAATGCTTTTCGCCGCGCTGCCCAGGGTTTCAACCAGCCCGCAGGCTTGAGCGCTGGCGTTTCCGAAGGCCCAGACCAGCTGTTCTGCGCTCAAGCCCAGCACCTTGCCCACCGCTGCTGCGGCGCCGAATACGCCGCAGGTGGAAGTGATGTGCCAGCCGCGTCGGTAGTGTTCGGGGGAAATGGCCATGGCCAGACGGCATTCGACCTCGACCCCCAGCACCAACGCCAGCAACAGCTGTTCGCCACTGACAGCCCGGGTTTGCGCCAACGCGAACAACGCCGCAGCGACCGGAGCCGTGGGGTGAAGAATGGTTGGAATGTGGGTGTCGTCGTAGTCGAAGACGTTGGCGCTCATGGCGTTCAGGGAGGCTGCGTTGAGCATGTCCATCGATTCGCTGCGCCCTGCAACCCGGGCCTGGCCGCCAGCATTGAAACGGGAAAACAGTTTCACCGCCTTGACCACATCAGGGTCGCTGCAACCGGCCAGGCACACGGCGAAATAATTGACCAGCGCGCGCTTGGCTTCGTGGCGCACGGTCGACGGAATGTCCGACCAGGCAGTGGTCTCGATGAATTCGGCCAGCGGGTGGCTTAAGGCGTGGGTCATTGGATTCCCTGACGCAGATTAACGTTCGGCTAGCAGTCCTGTAGCACGGCAAAGACTTTCCTACCCCGCCATCCACCCATCATCCACCGGCAAGGTCGCGCCGGTGATGGAGGCGGCGGATTCGCTGCACAGAAACACGATCAGATCAGCCACATGGCTGGCCTCGACAAAGCGGCCCGTTGCCTGTTTGCCTTGCAGAAACTGCCGCGTGGCCGTTTCTCGATCCAGTTGTCTGTCCGCCATCAACGCGGTCAATCGCCCTTCGATATTCGGGGTCAGCACCGAGCCCGGGCATACCGCGTTGCAGGTAATGCCCTGCCCCTGGGTTTCCACCGCCACCGCCCGGGTCAGCCCCAGCAAGGCGGTCTTGGTGGTGACGTAGTCGATGCGATTGGCAATGGCCCGGGAGCCGTAGGCCGACGACAGATTGAAGATGCGCCCCCACTGACGTTCGCGCATGCCAGGCAGCACCAACTGAATCCCGCGAAACGCGGCGGTCAGATTCACCGCCAATGCCTGATCCCAGCGCGCCAGGGGAAAGTCCTCCAGGGTTGCGAAATGCCGAACCACCGCGTTATTGACCAGCACATCCACCCGCCCTGCGGCTTCGATCAGCGACTCGATCTCATGGGGCTGCGACAAATCGGCCCGCACATAGCTGACCCAGACATCGTGGGCGCGCATCAACGCGTCGCAGGTCTGGCGCATGTCTTCAGGTGCCGCCAGCCCATGCAAGACCACGTCGCAACCCGCAGCAGCGAGGCCCTTGCTCATGGCAAGGCCCAGCCCGTCCGATGAGCCGGTCACCAGCGCGACGCGGCCTTTCATACACCTGCTCCACTGGCATCGATACGCACGGCAAACGAAGGATCACTCGGGTCCACCGGCGCGAAGCGATTCATCACCTCAGGGTCATGTCCCGGAATGACCACAGCGCCCGGGCGCTGCAACCACTCGCGAATCTGCTCATAGCCCTGATACATGTCGGCCAGACTGTCGAGCACCGCAAACGGCCGATCCAGCTCCAGCTCTTCGTAATAGTGGATGGCATCCGAAGCGAGAATCACCGGGCCTTCGGGCATCTCCACCACCACCGCCATCTGCCCAGGCGTATGCCCGCCGATCTCGAACAGTTCGATGCCCGGAATCAGCGTATTGCGGCGCTCGTCGAGCAAGGTGATGCGGCCGTCCCGGTGCAGCGCCTGAATACGCTGAATGTCCAGCGGATCAATGTGGTGGGCGTACTGAGGTCGCTGGCCCATGTCGGCGCCCCAGAACTCGAACTCGCGCCGCGACATGACGATCTTCGCGTTGGGATAAAGGCCCAGATTCCCGGCGTGATCGTAGTGCGCGTGGGTCAACACCAGCAATTTGACTTCGAGCGGGTCGATGCCCAGCCGCGCCAGTGCGTCGGCGGGCGAAACCACCGGTTGACGTCGACGCGCCGCCGCAGCCTCCGGGCTGAAGCCGGTGTCGATGACGATGGTCTGGTCGGCGTTGCGGAAGATCCAGAAGAAGTAATCCATGGTGATTTCCGCATCCGGCTCACGGTACGCGCGGAAGTTGTAATAGCACTCGCTCTTGGTGGTCTGCCGGGTGCCGTAACGCACCACGATGACTTCGGGGTCCTGCCAATCCGGTTTCTGCTTGTTGTGATCAGTGGTGTAATTCATTGATGACTCCGGTCTTTCAACGATTCAGATTCGGCTGCGCGCGCGATTCACCCAGCGCGTGTTCGAGCATGGGTGCTGCAACCAACGCGCCGTGGATGCCGATGACGCTGACGATCTCCAGCATCTCCATGATTTCATCCCGGGTGGCGCCGTAGCGCAGCGCATTGCGCATGTGCAGCTTGAGCCCCGGCACGTAAAGATGAGTCGCTGCCGCATCGAACGCGCAATACATCAGCTCCTTGACCTTGGGTTCCAGCACGCCGGTCCGCCACGGCACGGACGAGAACTCGACATAGGCCTCGAACAGTTCGGGGTCCAGTTCCAGCAGCCCTTCCCACGACGAATGCCAGTAACCACGGTTGTCGATGAAACTGGCCTTGAGGGCTTCACGCCTGGCATCCAGCGGTTCGGGGCCATCACGCATGCCCTCTTCTTCCAGCACCTCCAGCAGCACCGGCACGCCGACATTAGCGGCATGGATACCGACCGTGCTGATCAACTCCAGCACTTCCATCAGCTCCTCTCGTGTGGCGCCATGGGCCAGCGCGACGCGCAGATGCTCGTGAATGCCTGGGCGATACAAGTGGGTCGCAGCGGCATCGGCGGCAATGGCAATGAACGCCTTGACCTTGTTCGGCAGGTGATTCTTTTGCCAGGGTACGGCGGCGAAACCGGCATAGGCTTCGACGAAGCCGGGGTCCAGGCGCAGCATGCTGTCCCACGCCAGGTTCCAGGTCCCGCCGCTACGCTCGAAGGCTTCCCGGGCTTTTTGTTGTTTTTCTGTGAGGCTCATGCTGTTTCTTCCCTTCTGCGGTCAGTCCGCGGAACGCAGGTAGTCGGCATCCGCCACCGCTTCCTGCCACACGGTCTTGCCGATGGAAGTGGCGGTATGGACCATGAAGTTTTTGGTGTTTGCGCCGTGCCAGTGGCGCTCGTTGGGCCCGATCCACACCGTGTCACCCTGACGAATCGGTTGCGGCTCGCTGCCTTCCAGGCAAATCCAGCCGCTGCCCGCCGTGACGTACAGCACTTGCCCTTGTTCGTGGTAATGCCAGAACGTGCGCGCGCCGGGGTTGAACGAGACGTTATTAATGGTCACGCCATCGGTGGCAGGCATCACCGGGTCGGCCCAGACCACGCCGGTGAAGGTGGCGCCACGCTGTTCGGAAATCGCGCCTTCGACGCTGCCGTGAAAAACCTTCATGCCTTTTCTCCTGTCGTATTCGCTGTGTCGTGCAGACGCACCCCACCGGACATATCGCCGATGGCGTCCACCACTCTGTTGCTGATCAGGTCGCCGTAACCGAGCGCGGTTTGCAGCCCGAAACTGGCCAGCGGCCCGGACGCATTGAGGGACGCGACGCCCAGTTCGCGGACGCGGTCCAGGTACAGCACCACGTCCTTGCTCATCAATTTGCCGGTCAGGCCGCCTTCCAGATAATTGCCGTCGACGATGTGCGGAAAGCGATTGAGCGTGGCGAAGTTCACCCCGCTGCTGGCGTTGAGCACATCGAGCAAACGGTGCAGATCGAGCCCGGCTTTCTTGCCCGCCACCATCACTTCGGCAGTGGCGGCCAGGCTGACGGCGTTGAGAAAGTTGTTGAGCAACTTGGTGGTATGCCCGGCGCCGCTTTCACCCATGAGAAACACCTTACTGGCGATGGGCTTGAACACCCAGGCCAGGGCGTCGACCGTTGCAGCATCGCCGCCGACCATCAGGGTCAGCGCGCCCTTTTGCGCCGCCGCCGCACCGCCGGAAATGCCGGCGTCGACGTACTGCACCCCACGTTCGGCAAACAGGCCGTGCAGGCGCATGGTCGAACTGGCAGCGGCGGTGCTGAGGTCAACGACGATCTGCCCTTGCCGGCAATGCGCAAGCAAACCGTGCGGCCCCTCGACGACCGCTTCGACCACTTTGCTGTCCGGCAGCGACAGCAGCACCACAGCGCTTTCGGACACGACCTCGGCAATCGAGCCGGCCACTGTCGCACCCGCAGCCCTGACTCGCCCAGGGTCTGTGTCATAACCGAGCACCTTCAGCCCGGCATCCACCAGGCAGCGCGTCATGCGCCCGCCCATGTTGCCCAGACCGATGAACCCCAGAGTTGTGTTGTCCACGACTGCTCTCCTCGAATGGCAACGCTTAGAAATCGACGTCTTTGGTTTCCGGCCCCATATAGGCGCCGATCGTGGCGATCACCCCGCCGATCACCAGGAGCACGGCGGGCGTTACGGTGAACGGGATGAACTGGCCCAGCCAGGCCATGTAGAAGGCGTAGAACGAGGGGATAATCACCGACAGGCTGAACCCCACGCCGAAGCCGGTGGCACGCACGTCGGTGACGAAACGCTCGTTGATGTAGGTCACGATCACGCCCCACGGCGCGGTCACCAGCACCGACAGCACGCACACCAGGGTCATGATCATCGGCAGCGACAGCCCCGGCACGTTGGCCAGCACGTACATGATTCCGGCCCCGGCTGTGGCGATGATCGGCCCCAGGATGATGAAGAAGCGTCGACGGCCGATCTTCTGCCCGATCATCCCCGAGGCGATGTAGCTGAAGAACAGCACCGAGTAGGCGATCAGCAGCGTGCCGGTCACTTGCATGCCGGACAGGTGCAAGGTGTTCACCAGCAGGCCGGTGGGCAGGAAGATGGTGATGATGTTCTGGGTCAGCCAGAAGCCGGTCATCATCAGCAACACTTGCAGCAGGTTGCGGCCGCTCTTGCCCTTGAGCAAATCACTCAAAGGCAGTTTTTCCCGAGGCTTGTTGCCGGTTTCGCTTTCCCAGATTTCCGATTCCGACACCGCGTACACGTAGTACAGCGCCAGTACGCCAGCCAGCACCGCGCCGATCACGAACGGAATCCGCCAGCCCCACTGCACGTAAGGCGATCCGGGGCCGTCCAGCGGGAACAGCATGAACATCAGCATCGCCACCAGGTTGATGCTGACGTAGGCCAGCGGGAATCCGGCGATGATCAGACCGCCGACGAAACCGCGCTGATGCTTCTTGGAATACTCGATGGCCAGCGGCATCGCGCCGGTGTAACCGCCACCAAGAAAGATCCCGTCGACGAAGCGCAGCAGCACCAGCGCCCAGTACGACGCGATGCCGATGCTTTCATAACCGGGTAGCAGCGCGATCAACAGCGTCACCACACCAAAGCCGGACACCGAGTAGATCGACGCCATGCGCCGCCCGGTCTTGTCGGCGATCATGCCGAACAGCAACGCGCCAATCGGTCGCCCCAACAAGGTGGTAATGAACACCAGTGACGCGAGAATCGCCGCCATGCCCGGCGACAACTGCGTGGGCTGGAAGAAAAACAACACCGGCGACAACACCACGACCGGCAGGTAGATGTCGAACATGTCGATATACTCGGAGAAGAACGCGCCCTTGATGGCGTTCCTCCTTTTTTTCTCGATCGACTGTTCGGTTTCAGCCACCGATCTGGCTGGGGCGTAAGTGCTCATGACGTTTCCTTATAGTTATTGTCGGACGCAAGCAGTGGTGGGTTGAAGGGTTCAGGTGGCGGCGACTTCCGCCTCGTAGGCCTTGATCGTCTCCGACGCCACGCGAAAGGCCGCCAGGCCCAACGGCGCGCCGCAGTACACCGCCGCCTGCATCAGCACGGCGCGGATCTCTTCCTTGCTCACGCCGTTGCGCAACGCACCCCGCACATGAACGGCGAGTTCATGGTGCTGACTCATGGCGGTGAGCATGGCGATGTTGATGATGCTGCGAGTCTTGAACGACAGCGTCGGGTCGCCCCAGATCTCGCCCCAGCAGTACTCGGTGACCAGCTTCTGCATCGGCCGGTTGAAATCATCGGCAGCCGCCCAGGACTTCTCGACATGGCGGTCGCCCAGCACTTCCTTGCGATTGTTGAAGCCCTGATTGAAACGTTCGTTGTCTTCCATCGTGTCACCACCTTATTCGTAGGATCGACTGATTGTCATACAAGGCAATCAGGCAAATTTTTTTGAGTCGGGCCGCCAGATCCCCTTCAAGAATCAGGCGCCGTAACCCACCATCGATTTCACTTCCAGGTATTCGCGCAAACCGTATTCGCCCCACTCCCGGCCATTGCCGGAGCGCTTTACACCACCGAACGGCGCGGCGAAATCTGCCGGCGGATAATTCAGGTGCACGCTGCCCGCCTGGAGTTTTCGAGCGACATCACGGGCGCGCTGCTGATCGGCGGATTGCACGTACGCTGCCAGCCCATACGGTGTGCCGTTGGCGATGTCGATTGCTTCGGCCTCACTGTCATAGGCGATCATCGACAGCACCGGGCCAAAGATTTCTTCCTGAGCGATGGTCATCTGCGGCGTGACGTGAGCGAACACCGTGGGCCTGGCGTAGTAGCCTTTTTCGATGCCGTTCGGCAGGCCAATGCCCCCGGTGACCAATTGCGCGCCTTCGTCGATGCCGTTCTGTATCAACGCCTGAACCCGGCGAAATTGCGCACGGTTGACCAGGGGGCCCAATTGCGTGTATTCGTCTGTGGTCGGGCCGACGCTGTAACCCTCGGCGGCGGTCTTGGCGATCTGAATCGCATCGTCCATCAAGCCTCGCGGAATCAGAAGACGGGTTGGAATCGAGCACGACTGGCCGCTGTTGGTGAAGCACGCAGCCACGCCACGGGTGACAGCGTCCTGCAGGTTGACGTCATCCAGCAGAATGTTCGCCGACTTGCCGCCCAGTTCCTGCGCCACACGCTTGACGGTATCTGCCGCGGATTTCGCCACCAGTACGCCCGCGCGAGTGGAGCCGGTGAACGACAGCATGTCGATGTCCGGATGCGCCGACAGCGCTGCGCCCACGCCCGGCCCGTCGCCGTTCACCAGGTTGAACACGCCGGCCGGCACCCCCGCTTCATCCAGCACTTCGGCAAACAGCAGGCTGCTCAAGGGCGAATATTCACTGGGTTTGAGCACCATGGTGCAACCGGCCGCCAATGCTGGAGCGACCTTGACCACGATCTGGTTGATCGGCCAGTTCCACGGCGTGATCAGGCCACAGACGCCTACCGGCTCGTGGCGAATCAAGGTACTGCCCATGGTTTCTTCAAACTTGAAACGCTTCAGTACGTCGATCATCTGGTTGAGGTGCAGCCAGCCACGGGGCACCTGAAACTTCCTCGAGAACGTGATCGGCGAGCCCATTTCGATGCGCATCGCCTGGGCGAATTCTTCCTGTCGAAGCTCGTAGATCGAGACGATCCTTTCGAGCAAGGCGATGCGCTCGGCCACGCTGGTGGCTGCGTAACCCGGCAAGGCCTTGCGGGCCGCGGCCACGGCAAGGTCGACATCGCGGGCGTCACCCAGGGCAAGCCGCTCGACCACGGTTTCGGTCGCAGGATCGATGACGTCGAACCAGGCTGGATCTGCAGGCTCGACCCAACGCCCATCAATATAAAAACGCGATGCATGTGACATTCACTGACCTCCCCGCTCGCCTTCCCCGGCCAGCATGCGATACATCTCGGTATGGTCAGTAGCTGGCGTTGCGTCCTGGGCCACGTCGTTCCAGACCGTGATCGCGCTCTGGCCGAAGGTCAGCGGGTAGTCCAGTGCATCGGACAGGCCTTTGGCAATTTTCAGGTCCTTGTTCATCAGCTGCATCGAGAAGCCGGAACCGAAGGTGCCGCTGAGCATGAATTGCTTCGCCTTGTTCAGCGAGGTGTTGGTGCCGCCGCTGGAGGCGTTGAGCACATCGACCATCACGTCCGGGTCGATGCCGAAACGTTTCGCCACGTGCAGCGCTTCCACGGTTGCCATCAGCCCCGCTGCCGAGACGAAGTTGTTCAGCGCCTTGGCGGCATGCCCGGCACCGGCATCGCCGATGTGCAGAATGTTCTTGCCCATGGCATCCAGCAGCGGGCGGCAGCGCTGCATCACGCCCTCGTCGCCGCCGACCAGAATCGCCAGAGTGCCATCCACCGCGCGCTTGACACCGCCAGACACCGGCGCGTCGAGGTATTGGAGGTTGAGGGTCTTGAGCTTCTGGCCCAGTTCACGGGAACGCGCAGGTTCCGAAGAACTCATGTCGATCACCACCGCGCCTGCCTTCAATTGCGACGCCCAGCCGCCATCGGCCAGCAGCACGCTCTCGACGATGGTCGAGTTGGGCAGCATGGTGATCAGTACGTCGAGGGAGCTGGCGTTGTCGGCGGTCAGTGCGCTGGCGTTCAACGTCGCCTGAACGTCGCTCAGACGCCCGGCATCGGCGTCGGCGAGAAACAGTTGAAAACCTGCCCTGGACAGGCAGGTGGTCATCGGCAGGCCCATCATGCCAAGGCCGATGAAGCCGATCCGTTGCGGTTGCGTCATGGTCGTGCCCTATTGGTTTTATGTTTTTGTAACCGGGTCGAGGCGATGTCACGCAGTGCTTCTGCATGACGTTGGCCAGCAGTTGCGATAAAACTATATGATTGTCATACAGTCGGTCAATAGGCTAATTTAGCGATTCCTACCAGCGGCACCTTCGAGGAGTTGGATCAATGATTGTGGAATTGCGTACCTATCACTGTGCACCGGGCCGCTTGCCGGCGCTGCATGAACGCTTCACCAGCACCACGCTGGGTTTCTTCGAGCAGTACGGCATCCGGCAGATCGGTTTCTGGACCAACCTCACCGGGGCCACCAATCAATCGCTGACCTATCTGTTGCAATGGGAAAGCCTCGCCGAGCGCGAGGCAAAGTGGAATGCGTTCCAGAGCGATGCCGAGTGGATCGCCAAACGCGCAGCGAGCGAGGCGCAGGCGATCATCGTCGAGCGCATCGAGAACCAGTTCCTGACGCCGACCGGGTATTCCGCGTTGCGCTGAACGGACCCTGAAGGCAAAACAGGTGCGGTGCAGGTCACCAGCCTCGCGTCCTACGCCATTCCGGTGGAAGACGTCCTCAATACCGGGGCCCACTCCATTCCTGTGGGAGACGCCGGAGGTCACGACGGCAGCGAAAGGGTCACAGCGATGTTCACTGAACGGTATGCCCCGCCGTTGCCGCCAACAGCTCCAGCACGTTCTTCGAAGCATTTTCAACGTGCAGCAAGGCCGCCGCGCAGGCGCCTTCTTCGTCGCGCAGTTGAATGTTGCGCACGATTTCCTTGAGCTCGGCCAAGGTATGCGGCATCCGCCCTTCGCGCCCCAATGACAACGCGCGCAACAGGCTCACGCGGTTGTTCAGTTGTTCCAGCATGCCGCCGACCACCCGGCTCTGCTCGATGTCGAGCAATACATGATAAAAACGTCGCTTGATGTCCAGCAGCGCCGCGCCGTCGAGGCTGGCGGTGTGGGACTGCTCGACGAACTCATCGAACACCTCGCCCAGTTCCTGAACATCTTCGTCGCTGGCATGGCGCACGAAATTGCGCACCGCCAACACCTCAAGCGCCCCGCGCACGTCGTAGATCTGGATCGCATCCTTGGCGTCCACCGAGGCGACATACGCCCCGCGATGAGGCACCTGTTCCACCAAGCCTTCCGCTTCCAGTTGCCGCAATGCCTCGCGCAATGACGTGCGGCTGACGTCCAGCGCGGTATACAGCTGCTGCTCCACCAGTCGGTCCCCGGGCTTGAAACGCCCCGAGATGATTTCGTTGCGCAGTGCATCCTGCACTTGATGCCGCAAAGACGACGCCTGGCGTTGTACTTTCATGCTGTATTCCCGAAGACCTATGAATTTCATGGCGACCGCCCTTCCCATGGAAGAAATCGCCGGATCGAATCTGGCGGCCGATCCTCATGATCCGGCCCGCCAGAAGCAATCGTATTGTATTACAGGCCTTTTCGGAAAAATAAAATCAGCAGTGCCTATCGATCACCACACAGCAATCGTCGAATCCGCCCTGGGCTCGGTCCCCCCGCACAAAATGCCACTGACCGGATCACGCACGATGATCTGCCCCCGGCCGAAGTCGGTGGAGTCATAGGCGATGCTGATGTCATGCCCGCGTCGTGCCAAAGCAGCGGCAAGGTCGCTCGACGCGCCCTGCTCGATGCCGATCTTCATCCCGCCCAGCCACTGCCAGCGCGGTGCATCCAGGGCTGCTTGCGGGTTGAGGCCGAAGTCCACCAGGTTCATCACCATCTGCACATGACCCTGGGGCTGCATGTAACCGCCCATGACGCCAAAAGGCCCCACCGGTTCGCCGTCCTTGCTCAAGAAACCGGGAATGATGGTGTGAAAGGTCTTCTTGCCTGGAGCCAAACAGTTGGCGTGAGCGGGGTCAAGGCTGAATTCCTGCCCACGGTTCTGCAATGCCAGGCCGCTGTCGGGCAGCACCACGCCGGAGCCGAAGCCGTGGTAGTTGCTCTGAATGAACGACACCATATTGCCCTCCGCGTCAGCCGTGGCCAGGTACACCGTGCCGCTGGCGTGAGGCTCACCCGGTTTCGGCGCCTGCGCCCGCTCACCGATCAGCGCCCGACGCTGTTCGCTGTAGCCATCGCTCAACAGATCGGCCACCGCGACCCTCATGTGCTGCGGATCGGTGATGTGGTGCAAGCCGTCGCTGTAGGCCAGCTTCATCGCTTCAAGCTGACGATGCCAGGTCTGTTGACTGTCGCGATGATCGAACTCAAAGCCTTCGAGCATGCGCAAGGTCATCAGGGCGACCAGGCCCTGCCCGCTCGGCGGGATTTCCCAGACATCATAACCACGGTAATTGATGCTGATCGGGTCGACCCACTGTGCGTGGAAACCTGCCAGATCCTCTGCGCGCAGATAACCACCGGTGGCCCGGGAATGCGCGTCAATCCGCTGCGCCAATGCGCCGCGATAAAGACTTTCGCACTCGGTCGCCGCCAGTTCTTCAAGGGTTCGCGCCTGGGCCGGGTTGCGGAACAGCTCCCCCGCTTTCGGCGCCCGCCCGTCCATGAGGAAGGTCTCGAACCAGTTTTCCAGCACGGCATCGCGGTGCGCGCTGAACTCATCGAACGCGGTCTGCCATTGGTGTGCGACCACCGGGGACAACGGAAATCCGTCCCGCGCCAGATTGATCGCCGGTTGCAGAAGCTCGGCGAACGGCAGCTTGCCGAAACGCCGGGACAACTGCGCCCAGGCCGCCGGGCAGCCCGGCACGGTCACCGGGGTCCAGCCATACATCGGCATTTGCTCGTTGCCGGCCGCTTTCACCGCTTCGATGCTCAATGCCGCCGGGGCATGACCGTTGGCGTTCAGGCCGTGCAACTGGCCCTTGCACCAGACCAGCGCGAAGGCGTCGCCGCCAATGCCGCAGCCGGTGGGTTCGACCACGGTCAGCGCGGCAGCTGTGGCAATCGCGGCATCGATGGCGTTACCGCCCTTTTGCATGACTTCGATCCCGGCCTGCGCCGCCAGCGGCTGCGATGCGGCGACCATGCCGCGGCGGGCGAACACACTCTGGCGTCGGGAAGGATACGGGTACTCGTGAGCAGAAAATTTCAACATGGCGAAGGCTCTTCAAAAACGGGGGTCATTGCCCGGACTTGATCCGGTTCCATTCCCGGGTGATCAGGCGCTGGATGTTGTCCGGCAGGTCGGCTGAAACGAAGGTGTGGCTGATCACCTCGTCACCCGGGTAGATCCCGGGGTTGCCGCTGACTTTAGGGTCCATCAGGGCCGTGGCGTCCTTGTTGGGGTTGGCGTAACCGACGTAATCGCTGATCGGAGCAATCACTTCCGGGCGCAGCAGGTAGTTGATGAAGGCATGGGCGTTGGCGACGTTACCCGCGTCCTTGGGAATCGCCAGCATGTCGAACCACAGGTTCACGCCTTCCTTGGGGATCAGGTAGCGGATGTCGACGTTTTTGCCGGCTTCCTTGGCGCGGGTCTGGGCCTGCATCACGTCGCCGGAATAACCGATGGCGACGCAGATGTCGCCGTTGGCCAGGTCAGCGGTGTATTTGGACGAGTTGAAGTAGGTCACTGACGGGCGCAGTTTCATCAACAGCGCCGAGGCTTTCTTGTAGTCGTCGGGTTTAACGCTGTTAGGGTCCAGCCCCAGATACAGCAGGGTCTGTGGGATGATTTTCACCGGCGCATCGAGAAAGGCCACGCCGCAGCTTTTGAGCTTGGCCAGGTTGGCGGGGTCCAGGACCATCGACCAGGAATCCAGCACCACGTCCTTGCCCAGCACGGCGCGGACTTTTTCCTCGTTGTAGCCAATGCCCACCGTGCCCCACATGTACGGCACCGCATAGCGGTTGCCCGGATCGGCGGCCTCCAGACGCTGCATCAGGCGCGGGTCCAGGTGATTCCAGTTGCTCAGCAGCGAACGTTGCAACGGCTGATACGCTCCGGCGCGAATCTGCTTGGACAGGAACTGGCTGGACGGCACGACCAGGTCATAACCCGAATGCCCGGAGAGCATTTTGGCTTCGAGCATTTCGTTAGTGTCGAAGATGTCGTACTGGACCTTGATCCCGCTGTCCTTGTCGAAATTCTTCAGCGTTTCGGGGCCCATGTAATCAGACCAGTTAAACATTTTCATCACGCCTTCGGCGGCGTGCGCGGCAGGCAGCACAGCGATGGAACACAGCGCAGCGGCAAAGCATATCGAACGCATGGCAATTTCCTTGTGAGGTTTACAACACACGACTGAGAAAAGCTAGGGTACGCGGATGGCTCGGACGGCTGAAGATCTGTTCCGGCGGGCCTTGCTCGATTAACTCGCCCTGGTCGAGCACCACCACGCGGTCGGCCACTTCCCGGGCAAACCCCATCTCGTGGGTCACGACGACCATGGTCATGCCGTCTTCGGCCAACTCCTTCATGACCTGCAGCACCTCGCCCACGGTTTCCGGGTCCAGTGCACTGGTGGGTTCGTCGAACAGCATGGCCTTTGGTTTCATCGCCAGCGCCCGGGCAATTGCCACTCGCTGCTGTTGCCCGCCGGACAGCATCGACGGGTAATGCGCGGCCTTGTCCGCCAGACCGACGCGGGCCAGCAGTTCGCGACCCTGGATCAAGGCCGCTGCGCGGGGAACGCCGAGCACGTGAATCGGCGCTTCGATGATGTTTTCCAGCGCGGTCATGTGGGCGAACAGGTTGAAACGCTGGAACACCATGCCGATGTCCCGGCGCTGGCGGGCGATGTTGCGCTCCGAGTCACGCACCAGACTGCCGTCGGCACGCTCGCGATAGCCCATGGCCTGGCCGTTGACGCGGATCCGCCCGCCCTGAATGTCTTCCAGCAGGTTGATGCAGCGAATGAAGGTGGTCTTGCCCGACCCCGAGGCGCCGATCAACACCACCACTTCGCCCTTTCTGACGCGCAGCGAGATGCCTTTGAGAATCTCGAGGTCGCCGAAGGACTTGTGCACGTCCAGGGCTTCGATGATCAATTCCTCACTTTGATGCGCCATCTCATCGCCCTCTCAACATTTTCATCGCGCCGCGCCCGAACATGCGTCTGGCCGCGGGCGGCTGCCGGTCGGACTGGCCGAAGCGCTGTTCCAGCCAGCGCTGAAAGAAGCCCCACACGGTGGTCAGCATCAGGAAGTAGATCGCCACCACCAGATACAGCTCGAAAACGCGGAATGTCGCCGAGGTGATCATCTGCGTGCTCAGCAGCAGTTCCTGAACACCGATCACGCTGACCAGCGTGGTGTTTTTCAGCATCACGTTGAATTCGTTGCCCAGCGGCGGAACGATCACCCGGAACGCCTGCGGCAGCACGATCCGTCGCATCAGCTTGCCGAAAGTCATCCCCAGCGAACGGCCTGCCTCGTACTGGCCCTTGTCCACCGCACCAATCCCGGCACGGATGATCTCGGCCATGTACGCGCCTTCGTTAAGGCCCAGGGCAATGATCGCCGCCTGAATGTTGCCCGGCACGACGAACCAGCCCAGATCGATGTCTTCGAAGCGAAAGATTCCGCCCGCCGCCAGCGCGGTGTAGAGAAAGACGATCTGCACCAGCAGCGGCGTGCCGCGCATGAGCCACACATAAAATCGCACCGGCAGATTCAGCAGCGGGTTCGTCGACAGCCGCATCAGCGCCGCAATCAACCCCAGCGCGCAGCCCATCAACATCGCCAGCACACTGATCAGGCAGGTCAGCCACAGGCCCGTGAGGTAAACCCCACTGGGCTGCGACAGGTACTGCCAGAACACTTCCCAATTGAAATTCATCGGTTCATCCCGTTCTGCACTGGGTCAATCGAGCTTGTCGCTTTCAACGTGCCATTTGGCGAGCAACTGGGTGTAGCTGCCGTCGCTGTGCATGTCGCTCATCACTTGCTGCACGGCGACCGTCAGCTGCGGATCGTCTTTGCGGATGCCGAGCCCGGTGAGAATCCGACTGAACGCCGGCACGCCTTCCTGAAACAGGTCAGGCGCCATGGCGGCGTAGTAACCGGCGGTTTCCACGGTAGTGCCGTAGGCGTCGACCTGGCTGATGCGCAGGGCCTGGAAGGCGTCGGTGTCGGTGTTGTAGACCACCAGTTTCAGCGGCGGCTTGCCGGCCTTGGTCAGGCTTTCGTTCTGGGTGTCGAGCAGGGTCTTGATGGTCGAACCGTTGAGCACCGCGACCTTGTGCCCGGACAGATCGTCCAGCGTCTTGATGCCTTTGGGGTTGCCCTTGGGCACAACCACCGACTGGCTGGAATACATGTAGTTGACGATGTTGATCACTTCGCGGCGTTCAGGCTTGTCGAACAGCTGATCGACGATCATGTCGCACTGCTGCGCCAGCAAAGCCGGCACCAGCCCGGAAAACGGAATGACCCGCCACTCGACTTTCTTGCCGCCCAGGCGCTTGGCGATTTCCAGGCCCAGATCGATGGTCAGACCCACCGGCTTCTGCGCGGCATCGAACGACACCAAGGGAGGTGAGTCCATGCCGGAGCAGTAGGTGATTTTGTCGACCTTTTGCAGTCGGTCCGGCACGGTCGGGGTCGCGAACACCAGCGGTGCACACAGACTCAGGGAAACGAGGGCGGCCAGCGCGGCGGGTTTATGCATGACGAAAGCTCCGATTTCGGTAAGAAAGTAAGGGCAGTTCTGAACGTCGATACAGGTGGTGCTGACGGCGGGCTGCAGGCCCGCTTCTGGTTTGAGGTTTCAGGCAGTCTGTTGCTGTTCGAGAAAGGCGATCAGGCTCGGCACTGTGCCCTCGATGTGATCGCGCAGGATCCGCTCGGCCTGCTCGGCATCGCCTGAACGCAGCGCATCGAGGATCACCGCGTGCTCGTCGCGGGCACTGAGGGGTTTTTCGCCGTGCTCCAGCCAGACCCGCATGTGCGGCTCGATCACGGTGTACAGCGCCGAAATCTGCCGCATCAGCCGCGAGCGCTCACTGATGCTGCACAGGTATTCGTGAAACTGACGATGACGGCTGACCCATTCGGAACTGTCGTCGCGGTAGTCGTCCATGTCGTCGAGCAGACGCTCGAGGCGCGTCAGGTGCCGCTCGGTGATTTTCGGCACCGCGACGCGAATCGCCAGCCCTTCCAGCGCGCTGCGCATCTCGAAGACTTCGCGCATCTCGTCGATGTTCAGCCCGCTGACCACCGCCCCGCGATTGGGCCGCAGGGTAACCAGGCCGTCGGCGGCCAGGCGCCTGAAAGCTTCGCGCACCGGCATGCGGCTCATGCCGATTTCGCTGGCGATGTCCTCGGCGATCAGCCGCTGGCCCATGCGGTAGGTGCCCTTGCAGATGGCGTCGAGGAGAAAGGCATAGGCCTCCTCTTCGGCAGTGACGGGTTGGCGTTCGGCGAATCCAGGTACAAGGCGCATGGCGTTACCTTTTGAATTTCTGTATCCAATCATCCACGGATACACAAAAGCAAAAGCAGTGCCAGCCTCGCAGATCCGGGGGCAATTCAATGAAAGGAAAGGAATTTGCTGAGCGCAGGCTAGCGAGGTTGCACGGGGGCGCTGCTACTTATCGGAGCAGGCATGGCAAAAGCGCGCACAACCGGGGGGCAGTGGTGTGCGTTTGGGAACGGGCGGGTGAAGGAAAACCGGTTACGGGTGACGGATCACCGATTCGATCTGCAGCATGGCCGGCAGCAGCGCTTCGGCGATCTCCTCGGCTTTGGGCGTCGGTTGCATCTTGCGATTGCGCCGCAGGAACAGCGGATCGTCGAAGCATTGGCGCAGACGCACCAGCGAACCGCTGACCGCCGGCTGGGTAACCCGCAGATGGCGGGCTGCCTCGCTGACGCTGCGTTCACGGAACACCACCAGAAAGGTCAGTAGCAGGTTAAGGTCGATGCCCAGCAGGATATCTTCATTCAGGGACATGTCAGGTCACCGCGCTCGAATGGACGACGAAGCTGTTGAACTGAATATGGCTGATGGCGCCGCTGTTGAGCAACTCCATGAAACCGGTCAGCTCGGGATGGGCGAAATGCGCTTGCATCTGGGATTCTGACTGCCAGTAGCCGCTGACGATCCATGACGCATCGTCGTTTTTTCCGGGGGTCAGTGTGTAGGCGACGCACGGGGTCGTGCTGTTCAACACCTCAAGCATCCGCGGCACACGGGCGCCGACTTCACTGGAACGACCTTGAGTGGCGTGTATTTCCACGGTGTTGATGGCCGAGACAAGCATCATCCTCTCCTGCGATAAATGATCGGGCAAGTTTGACGTCCGGAAGGTCCCGGATAAACCACAGGTTTGGAGTTTCAGCGTTGCGGATTAAGCGACAATTAAACTGTCCCTCCGCGGTCAGTCAGAGGGTTTGTAGCAGCACGGCTTGTGTGTCGTCTCGGCGCCGAGGAAAAACGCCAAGGCTCATCTGATCGTTCCCACGCTCCGCGTGGTAACGCAGTGTGCGACGCTCCGTGTCAATCTGGACGCAGAGCGTCCTGCCTTGCATTCCCACGCCGAGCCTGGGAACGATCAACTGAAGACCGATGCGATCCCTGTGGGAGAAGCCGGAGCTGTGCGACGGCAGCGATGCGATGGGTCAGTTGACGAATGGGTTGCCCTGAACCACCGCATCGTCCGATCGCGGCCCGGGCTGTCGCACGGCTCCAGCATCTCCCACAGGATCGGGGATGAATTCCAAACCTCGACCCAACACAAAACTCCGTATTGATCTGGACGCAGAGCGTCCTGCCATGCATTCCCACGCAGAGCGTGGGAACGATCAATTGAAGACCTCTGCGATCCCTGTGGGAAAAGCCGGAGCCGTGCGACGGCAGCGATGCGGTGGGTCAGTTGACGAACGGGTTAGCTGAACCACCGCATCGTCCGATCGCGGCCCGGGCTGTCGCACGGCTCCAGCATCTCCCACAGGATCGGGGTTGAACTCCAAATCTCGACCCAACACAAAACTCCGTATTGATCTGGACGTAGAGCGTCCTGCCATGCATTCCCATGAAGAGCCTGGGAACGATCAGCTGAGACCGATGCTTTCCCTGTGGGAGAAGCCGGCTTGTCGGCGGCGTCGTATTCAATATCGCAACCGCCGGCAAGCCGTGCTGATACCGGATCAACCCTCAACGTATTCAGAAATTCCCTTTCAGCGCCTCCAGGCCACCTTCATAGATGCCTTGAAACAGCGTTTCGGCCTCGGCATCGGGGATGCCGTTCGGGGTGAACACTCCGGACCACTCCACCACTGCCGCGTTATCGCCATCGGCGCTGACTTTGAGTGTCGCCAGATAGCCCGTCACCGGAAACGGCCCCTGGGTGATCGAGTAGCTGTAAGTGCGCGCCTGATTGTCGTAGGTCTCCAAACGTTCGCTGATCTCAGCGCCGTCCTGAGTAGTCAGATGACGAATGCGGCCGCCTTCGTCAGGTACGCTCTTGGCAATGAACGGCAGCCAGTCCGGCAGTGCAAGAAAACCGCCCGCCAGTTGCCAGATTTTGTCCGCCGAGACCGGGATGCGAACGGTTGCAGAGGCTTTAGCCATGATGATTCTCCAGTAATTGTTCAGATAGCTAGGCTGTCGACGACGCCGCCATCGACACGCAAGGCAGCGCCGGTGGTTGCCGAAGACAAGGGAGATGCAAGGTACGCCACCAGATTGGCGACCTCGTCCACCTCCGCGGCGCGCTGGATGATAGACGATGGCCGTGCGCGACGAACGAAGTGATCGGCCTCATCGCGGGCACTGCGCCCGGATTGGGCGATGGCGTCCTTGAGCATTTCTTCGACGCCGTCGGTGAAGGTCGGCCCCGGCAGGATCGCGTTGACCGTAACCCCGGTGCCCGCCAGGCGCTTGGCCAGGCCGTGGGAAACCGCGAGATTGGCAGCCTTGGTGGTGCCGTAGTTGATCATGTTGGCCGGAATCGCCACGCCGGATTCCGAGGAGACAAAGATCACCCGGCCCCATTTGTTGGCCACCATGTCGTTCACGTACTGCCGCGCCAGACGCACGCCGGAGATCACGTTCACTTCATAGAAGCGCGCCCACTCCTCGTCCGGGGTGTCGAAGAAATCCACCTCGTTGAAGATTCCCAGATTGTTCACCAGGATGTCGGCGCGCGGCTCGGCGGCGAACAGTACTTGCGCGCCTTCGGCGCTGCCCAGGTCCGCGACCACACCACGCAATTGAGCCTCTGGCACGTCGCGTTTGATGGCAGCGATGGCTTCGTCGACCTTGCTCGCCGCCCGCCCGATGATCACCACGGTTGCGCCGGACATTGCCAGCGCCTTGCCGATGCCCAGGCCGATGCCGGCAGTCGAGCCGCTGACGATCGCCAGCTTTCCAGTCAAGTCGATTTTCATGTTGTACCTCTATAAATGTGGATTGGCCGACACGGGTTTTTCGTAGCGCCTCTGGCCTGTCGCCTGAGCGGCGACCTTGGGACACAGAGTAAGGCAGGCAGTAAAGACCGTCCAAGACGCAATTTAGAACGCTTGATTCCCTCAAGGTCTCAACCTGCCAAATTTAAACCGGTTTGGCTAAGCGTTTGCCTTCAGTTGCGTGGGAAACAGCCGACAAACATGTCTGAACTGATACAAATGCGACTCACTGTCCGCAGAAAACAAAAACAGACGACCCGATGCCCCGATTGCCGGGTCCACCTCGTTAGCTCGACTCAGGCGCACGCCCGCTTTGGCGCCGCCACTGCCAAGGAAGCCAAGATGATCGTCAACAATACTTCCAGCGCTGCCCTCGCCGCCTATTCCAGCGCAGCCGCACGCAAGACATCGACAGACACCAGCAGCGCCCGCAACAGCACTGATCAAACCGCAGACACCGCCCAGCCCGGCAATACCGAGTCGGTGCGCCTGTCCAGCACCTCAACCAGCTACAGCAACGCCATCGCCAACTACTCGCCCTACTTCCCGGTGCGTTCGGGCATGGCCGCCGATGCCCTGGTGCTGGGTGTCTCCCAGCCCGGCGCAACGTCCAGTTCGAAAGACAAGACCTTCGCCGACGTGGCCAGTGACGCCCGCAAACGCATGGACGAGAAATACGCGCTGATGAAGGATAGCGGCAAACCCTACGATGGCTCGGACACCGACCGGAATTCGCTGATGGGCGATCTGGACCGCCGCTCGCTGAACGCTGTGGCGACCAACGAAGGTGGCCAGTTCAGCACTGCAGAACAGGCTGCGGCCAAAGGTTTGATGCGCCAACAGGAGCGTTTGGCCACCGGGTATTACAGCGGCCCTGCCGACCAGCAAAAGAATTTTACCGATCCCTACGCCAACCACCCGATCGGTCGCGCCAAGGCAGCGCTGGGCTTTCTCGACAACATGACTGCGGAAGAAAAAACCGACCCGCAATGGCTGATCCAGCACCAGACCCTGAGCGACGCCCTGGCCCAGACCGGGACTGAAGATTCGACGACGAATAAAGACAAAGGCCATTTCCACAACCTGTCGGAGGTGCTGGCGGGGATCGATACCGACGGATCGGAAAGCAAGAAGGCAGGCAGCGAGGAAGGCTCGACCAGCTATGTGTTCGAGCAGGTACAGGCGGCGTTGCGGGCGATGCAGTAGGAGCTCCATACCCGATTTCGCGGTGAACACAAGACCTGTGGGAGGGAGCTTGCTCCCTCCCACAATGGACCGTGTGTGCCGTTGCAACCATCGTTCATCAGGCAACACGGTCCGTGCGACGCCATCGCTGGCGCCACTCGATCTTACTTGTTGAACGCCGAGTAGCTGTTCATCAGGTTGCGGTAGTTCGGGATGCGCTGGGACAACAGGTTGGCCAGGCCTTCCATGTCGTTGCGCCAGTCGCGTTGCAGCTCGCACGCCACCGAGAACCAGTTCATCAGCTGCGCGCCGGCTGCCGTCATGCGCGCCCAGGCCGCTTTCTGCACCACGTCGTTGAAGGTGCCGGAAGCATCGGTGACCACGAACACGTCGAAGCCTTCTTCCAGCGCACACAGGGTCGGGAACGCCACGCAAACGTCAGTCACGACACCGGCGATGATCAGCTGCTTGCGGCCGGTGGCCTTGATCGCCTTGACGAAGTCTTCGTTGTCCCAGGCGTTGATCTGGCCAGGGCGTGCGATGTACGGCGCGTCCGGGAACATCTCTTTCAACTCAGGCACCAGCGGGCCGTTCGGACCGGATTCGAAGCTGGTGGTCAGGATGGTCGGCAGCTTGAAGAACTTGGCGCAGTCAGCCAGTGCCAGCACGTTGTTCTTGAACTCGTTCGGCGAGAAGTCCTGCACCAGCGAGATCAGACCGGTCTGGTGATCGACCAGCAGAACCACGGCATCGTTGATATCCAAACGCTTGTAGGGAACGGTCATGATTGACTCCATTGAGTGTGTGTCAGGTGTGTGCGGTTGCCAGCCAACGGCGCTGACGGAGTGCCTCGCCGATCATTGCCGGCGAGGCGTTTCATGCTCTGTATCGCGTAGGCGTCAGAAGGCGAAGCACGAGCAGCCGAAGGCGCCCCAGAAGCCCTGGAAGTCGCTGACCGGCACCTTGGATTGACGCGCCTTGTCATGACTGTGGGCGTGCACGCCGCATGGCCCGCTGCACTGGTGAACGGCTGCGGCCATCGGTGCGCCCGGACGCCAGTGCCCGGGGACTTTCGCCACTGGCGACCAGTCCGGCAGCACCGGCACGCTCGGCGGCGCGAGATCGTCGAACTCGGCGGCGCCATACACCACTTTGCCGTCGACCACGGTCAACACCGACTCGATCCACTTGATCGACTCTTCCGGCACGCTGAAAAAGTCCTGAGACAGCGCGACCACGTCAGCCAGTTGGCCGACCTTGATCTGGCCTTTCTTGCCCTGCTCCGAAGAGAACCAGGCGCTGCCACGGGTGAACAGTTCCAGCGCGGTTTCGCGGGACAGGCCTTCCGGGTACAGCTCCAGACCACCGACGGTGCGACCGCTGACCATCCAGTACAGCGACGTCCACGGGTTGTAGCTGGAGACGCGCGTGGCGTCGGTACCCGCGCCGACTGGCACGCCTTCGGCCAGCATGCGTTTGATCGGTGGCGTGTGCTCGCCGGCCTTGGCGCCGTAGCGCTCGACGAAGTACTCGCCCTGGAACGCCATGCGGTCCTGAATGGCAATACCGCCGCCCAACGCCTTCACGCGCTCGATGTTCTTCGGGGTGATGGTTTCGCAATGGTCGAAGAACCATGGAATGCCATTGAACGGAACCTCGCGGTTGACCTTCTCGAACACGTCGAGCATGCGCGAGATCGACTCGTCATAGGTGGCGTGCAGACGGAACGGCCAACGGTGCTCGACCAGATGGCGCACCACCGGCTCCAGGTCCTGCTCCATGCCAGGCGGCAGGTCCGGGCGTGGTTCGAGGAAGTCTTCGAAGTCGGCTGCCGAGAAGGTCAGCATCTCGCCGGCGCCGTTGTGGCGCAGGAAGTCGTCGCCCTGATGCAGCTTGACGGTGCTGGTCCAGTTCTTGAAGTCGCTGAGCTCTTCTTTCGGCTTCTGGGTGAACAGGTTGTAGGCGATGCGCACGGTCAGCTGTTTGGCTTCTGCCAGCTGGGTGATCACTTCGTAGTCGTCCGGGTAGTTCTGGAAGCCGCCGCCGGCGTCGATGGCGCTGGTCAGGCCCAGACGGTTCAGCTCGCGCATGAACTGACGGGTCGAGTTGACCTGGTACTCCAACGGCAATTTCGGTCCCTTGGCCAGCGTCGAGTACAGAATCATCGCGTTGGGCTTGGCCACCAGCATGCCGGTCGGGTCGCCATTGCTGTCGCGCACGATCTCGCCGCCCGGCGGGTTCGGCGTATCGCGGGTATAGCCTGCCACACGCAACGCGGCGCGGTTGAGCAGTGCGCGGTCGTACAGGTGCAGCACAAAAACCGGGGTATCCGGCGCGGCCTGGTTCAGCTCTTCCAGCGTCGGCATGCGTTTTTCGGCGAACTGGAATTCGTTCCAGCCACCCACCACACGCACCCATTGCGGAGTCGGCGTACGATCGGCCTGATCCTTGAGCATGCGCAGCGCGTCGGCCACCGAAGGCACGCCTTCCCAGCGCAGTTCGAGGTTGTAGTTCAAGCCGCCACGGATCAGGTGCAAGTGCGAGTCGTTGAGGCCCGGAATCACCGTGCGCTTGTGCATGTCGATGACTTGGGTGGCACTGCTGCGCAGCGACATGATTTCGGCATCGGTGCCTACCGCGACGAACTTGCCGGCGCCGATGGCCACGGCACTGGCGGTGGGTTTTTCCTTGTCAACCGTATGAAAGTTGCCGTTGAACAGAATCAGATCGACGTTCATCGCGCCTCCGGGGGCAGAAGATTTGGAAGCACCGACTGCAAAGCCGGTGACAGGTAGAGAAGAAAAAATCGCGGCGGCCGCACTCAGCAAGGACCCCTTGGCCACGAAGCTGCGACGGTCGCTGTCGGTCAGGGAGTCGTCCTGCGGTTTATCCTTCATGGTCCGCCCCGGGCACAGGTTCGGGTCTGGCGTTCAGCCACGGTGCGGCCAGCCGGGTCGCTTGGGGCATCAGCAGGTAAACCACCAGCAGGACAATGGTGATGGTCACCAACGCAGTGCCGATCACGTAGTTGCCCAGCAACGGGATGGCGCGGAATACCGGTCCCCACAGCAGCGGGATCAGCAGCGTCAGCGGGCAGATCACAAAAAAGGTCACCACGGCCTGCTTCCAGCGCGGCGGTGGTGGCGTGTCGCTGGACGGCACGAACCAGAACTCGTTGTGGCGATTGACCTCGGTGAAATCCCCATCGGCCAGCATCGGCGCGGCTTCAGCGACCAGTTCGCGGCGCTGAGAGGAATCCAGCCAGCTCTGCATGACTTCGGTGGAACAGAAGCGCAATACACACGTGAACATGTGCAGGCCATCGGCCTTGCCACGGATCACATCGACGCCCAAGTGCCCCGGATAAGTGCCGGCAATCGCCACGGTCCGGCGCAGCCAGGCTTCGTATTGCGCTTCCAGGCCTTGCTTGACGCGGTGCTTGACCACCAGCGTGACGATCTCGTCGGGCGACAGTTTCGAGGTCGGAGTGATCTCGGCGGACACGGCGGACTCAGGCATAACGAAGCGCTCCAGGCAAACGGATGTTGAGCGACAGACGGCCGGGTCCGGCGATCAGCACACTGGTAAAGATGATGATCAGCAACCAGCCGAACTGCCCCTGCTCCACGCTCCAGTCGCCATGCACCACGACCAGCGCCACCAGCAGCAGAAAGAGAATAGGCAGGCACGCCAATCGCGCCAGTGCGCCGGTCAGAATCAGCAGCGGACACAGCACCTCGGCGAAAATCGCCATGCTCAAGGTGAGGGTCGCCCCCATATGAAACGGGTCTTCGATCAACGACAGTTGCGCCTTGAAGTCCAGCAGCTTGGGCAGTCCGTGGACGAACAGCAGAAACAGCGCACCGCTGGCTCGCAGGAACAGAAGCCCGAAATCCGGCATGCGGTCATTGAAATTTGAATAGCTCATGGCACACCAATGGACTCATTGAGGGCTGGGCAAGGACGTGCAGAATCCCTGATCAACGATGAAGCCATAGTGTCGTGGTGGGTTATCGAGGTATTGAACGGACGTGCTGTGATTGGACGGTTTGTGCGTGCAGCATGTAATACGAATTATTTCAATGCGGCCCGGGCGGTCAGCCTTCGCTAAGCGGATGTTCCGGTGACAGCAGGCATTGCATGTGAGTGGTCTGCCACAGCGGATCGTCCTCGATATCGACTTTGATAGCGGGCTGGAGGGCATTCATGTGAGCAGGTTGCAGTCAAAAGAACCCATCGTAGCAGCACGGCTTGCCGGCGGTGGCGGCTTTGCAATCGCTGCCGCCGGCAAGCCGGACTGCTACAGGTAATGCGCAAACCGAACCGTTTCGGGTGGGCATTCCAATTCGCCGACGCTCAATACCGCGGTTTCACCGCCTTCCAGTCCGGCTTGTACTTCTGCATCTGCTTCACATCGTCCCGCGAGCGGATGCCGCAGGCCAGGAACTGGTCGTTGAGTTTGCCCAACTGGTCGTAATCGAGTTCCAGCCCCAGCCCGGGCTCGCGGGTGATTTTCACGCAGCCGTCGACGATCGGCAATTTGCCGCCCTTGATCACTTCCTCGTCCGGCTCCTGCCACGGGTAATGCGTGTCGCAGGCGAAATCCAGGTTCGGCACCGCCGCGGCCACGTGGGCCATCGCCATCAGGCTGATGCCCAGGTGCGAGTTGGAGTGCATCGACACGCCGAGACCGAAGGTTTCGCACATTTTCGCCAGTGCCTGGGTGTCGCGCAGGCCGCCCCAGTAATGGTGATCGGCCAAGACGATCTGTACGCTGTTCTGCGCCACGCTGCGACGGAACTCGTCAAAGTCAGTCACCACCATGTTGGTCGCCAGCGGCAGCCCCGTGCGTTCATGCAGCTCGGCCATGCCTTCCAGACCCGGCGTCGGGTCTTCGTAATATTGAAGGTCATCGCCGAGCAGTTCGGCCATGCGGATCGAGGTTTCCAGCGACCAGTTGCCGTTTGGGTCGATGCGCAGCGGATAACCAGGGAAGGCTTTTTTCAGCGCCTTGATGCACGACACTTCATGCTCGGGTTCCAGCGCCCCCGCCTTGAGCTTGATGCTCTTGAAGCCATAGGCCTCGATCATGCGCCGGGCCTGGGCGACGATCTGCTCCTCGTTCAGGGCTTCGCCCCAACTGTCCGGTGCATAAGGCGAATCGGCATGGCGGGCATATTTGAAGAACAGGTAGGCACTGAACGGCACCTGATCACGCACCGCGCCACCCAGCAGGTCCACCAGAGGCAGGTTCATCGAGCGCGCCTGCAGGTCGAGGAACGCCACTTCGAATGCCGAATAGGCATTGCTCACCGCTTTGCTGGCATGGGAGCCCGGCGCCAGTTCAGCACCCGCGACGCTGGCCGGTTTGTTCGCGGCGACAGTGGCTTTGACCACCGCCTTGAGCTGCGCCAGGTTGAACGGGTCCATGCCGATCAACTGGCCCTGCAACTGTTGCTGGATGGCCAGCGCCGGCGCGTCGCCGTAGCTTTCGCCAAGGCCGATGTAACCGTTGTCGCTTTCCACCTCGATGATCGAGCGCAGCGCGAACGGCTCGTGAATACCGCTGGCGTTGAGTAAAGGCGGATCACGGAATGCAATCGGGGTGACAGTGACACGTGTGATTTTCAAGAGACATCTCCCGGTCGATCAGGGTTTGAGGCTTGGCTTTAAGTGGGGTTATTTGGCGGCGCGCAGGGCAACGGGCTCTTGCAGAGGCTTGGGGCTGCGTGCATCAAGGGGCTTTCCCGATGACTCGCCCCTGGGCGTGGTGCGCGCAAAGAAAATGACCACGGCGGCTACCAGCGAAGTGATCGCCAACCCGTACATCCCGCCCTGGATCGAGCCTGTGCGCTGCTCCAGGAAGCCGAACGCGGTAGGCGCGACGAAGCCGCCGAGGTTGCCGATGGAATTGATCAGCGCGATCACCGCTGCGGCGATGCGCGCGTCCAGATAACCCTGGGGAATTGGCCAGAACAATGCCGAGGCGGCCTTGAACCCGATGGCGGCGAAGCAGATGGCGACGAAGGCAAACACCGGCCCGCCGACGGTCGACATGAACATCCCGCAAGCGGCGATCACCAATGTCACCGCCACCCAAGCCTGCTGATGCTTGAACCGCGCGGCCAGTGCTGCGAAGCCGTACATGGCGACGATGGAAATGATCCACGGAATCGAGTTGAACAGGCCGACTTCGAAGTCGCTGAGGCTGCCCATCTTCTTGATCATGCTCGGCAGCCAGAAGGTTGCGCCGTAGATGGTCAGTGCGACTGAAAAATAGATGAAACAGAACAACAGGATCTGCCGGTCGGCCAGCAACTTGAAGATCGACGGCTTGATTACCTGCGCCGCTTCGCGGGCGCGTTGCTCGGCTTGCACGGCGCTGATCAGTGCGCCCTTCTCCTCCTCACTCAGCCACTTGGCTTCACGGGGATGGGATTGCAGCCAGAACCAGACGAAGCCGCACAGAGCGATGGAAGCGAAGCCTTCGATCAGGAACATCCACTGCCAGCCGTGCAGGCTAAGACCGTTGATGCCGAGCAAGGCGCCGGACACCGGGCCGGAGATCACCGAAGCGACTGCCGAGCCACTGAGGAAAATCGCCATGGCCTTGCCGCGCTCGCTCGAGGGCAGCCACTGTGTGAAGTAATAAATGATGCCGGGGAAGAAACCCGCTTCGGCGGCGCCGAGGATGAAGCGCAGCACATAAAAGCTGGTCTCCCCGCGCACGAAGGCCATGGCCATGGCTGCCGCGCCCCAGGTAAACATGATGCGCGTCAGCCAGGCGCGGGCACCGAAACGCTGCAGGAGCATGTTGGAAGGGACTTCGAAGATTGCGTAACCGACGAAAAACAGACCCGCGCCCAGCCCGTAGGCCGCCGCGCCAATGCCCAGATCGGTTTCCATGTGGCTGCGCACGAAGCCGATGTTGACCCGGTCGATGTAGTTGACGATGAACATGATTACGAACAGCGGCAACACGTGACGCTTGACCTTGGCGGCTGCGCGGGCCAGCACGGTGGGGTCCGCCGTGGGATTGAGGGTATTCAAGAGGCAACTCCCGTTCATTGTTTTTTTGGGGATGAGCCGATGATGGACGCTGGTATTGTTCCCGTCTAATCTACATTGACTGTTGATTGATACCCGGAATATATCAATGTTCGAACTGGCTCAATTGCGCTGCTTTACTACGGTGGCCACGGAACTGAACTTTCGACGCGCCGCCGAGCGCCTCAACATGACCCAGCCGCCGTTGAGTCGGCAGATCCAGTTGCTGGAGCATCATCTGGGGGTTGCGTTGTTCACCCGCAGCACTCGCAGCGTGGCGTTGACGGCAGCCGGTCGGGCTTTTTTCATCGAAGCACAGACCTTGCTCGAACATGCGCATCAGGCGGCAATCGCTGCACGACGTTTTGCCGAGGGCGACATCGGCTCGGTGACTATCAGCTTCGTCGGCAGTGCGGTGTACGAGTTTCTGCCCAAGGTCATCGCCGAGGCGCGGCTCAATCAGCCACACGTGAAAATCTCCCTGACTGAAATGAACACCTATTCGCAGCACGAAGCGTTGCGAGCGCGGCGCATCGATCTGGGTATCGTCCGCGCACCGCTGCTGCAGCCGGGGTATGAGACCGAATGCCTGGTGCGCGAGCCATTCGTGCTGGCCGTGCCAAGCAGTCATGCGCTGGCAAAGGCTGACTCGGTGAGCGTGCAGGATCTGGATGCCCAGCCCTTCCTGATGTATTCCCACTCGGCCTATCCGCCGTTCAACGAACTGCTGACCGGCACCCTGCGCTCCGCTCAAGTGACGCCGGAATACGTGCAATGGCTGGGTTCGTCGCTGACCATTCTGGCGCTGGTGAATGCGGGCATGGGCCTGGCGCTGGTGCCTCGATGCGCGGCCAATGTGGTGTTCAAGGACGTGGTGTTTCGCGATATCGATCTGGGTGAAGGGGTGCAGAGCGAGCTGCATCTGGTCTGGCGTTCAGACAACGACAACCCGGCGTGCATGATGCTGCTGGAGGCGATACGCGCGGCGGTGAAAGCCGAAACGGCCTGAAGGCACCGCATGCGACCTGATCCACCGCCATCGCTGCCGTCGTGACCTCCGGCGTCTCCCACAGGTTTTGTGTGTGCTGGCAACTCAGCGCATCGCCTCAAGGCAGTAGCCGGTTTGCTGGCCATAGCACGGCGATTTCGCGTGCGAACGCTAGCGTGGAGGACAGACGCAAACCTTGTGGGAGACGCCGGAGGTCACGACGGCAGCGATGGCATCTCCACAGGTTTTGAGTGTGCCGGCAACTCAGTGCATCGCCTCAAGGCAGTAGCCGG
>NZ_MUIN01000003.1:0-2500 GCF_002080045.1 Pseudomonas sp. Bc-h
ATGGGGTTTCGGAATTTAATCTTGACGATGACCTACTCTCACATGGGGAAACCCCACACTACCATCGGCGATGCATCGTTTCACTGCTGAGTTCGGGATGGGATCAGGTGGTTCCAATGCTCTATGGTCGTCAAGAAATTCGGGTACCGAACCGTGGCTTGCGCCGCGTTTCAGCAAATCGGGTATGTGATCAGGTTCATCTGTGCTGCAAACCTTCGGTGCATGTCATCTTCACAGTCACCGCAATCTGATGCTCTCTCGAGTCGCAGATTGCTTGGGTGTTATATGGTCAAGCCTCACGGGCAATTAGTATTGGTTAGCTCAACGCCTCACAGCGCTTACACACCCAACCTATCAACGTCGTAGTCTTCGACGGCCCTTCAGGGAACTCAAGGTTCCAGTGAGATCTCATCTTGAGGCAAGTTTCCCGCTTAGATGCTTTCAGCGGTTATCTTTTCCGAACATAGCTACCCGGCAATGCCACTGGCGTGACAACCGGAACACCAGAGGTTCGTCCACTCCGGTCCTCTCGTACTAGGAGCAGCCCCTCTCAAATCTCAAACGTCCACGGCAGATAGGGACCGAACTGTCTCACGACGTTCTAAACCCAGCTCGCGTACCACTTTAAATGGCGAACAGCCATACCCTTGGGACCGGCTTCAGCCCCAGGATGTGATGAGCCGACATCGAGGTGCCAAACACCGCCGTCGATATGAACTCTTGGGCGGTATCAGCCTGTTATCCCCGGAGTACCTTTTATCCGTTGAGCGATGGCCCTTCCATACAGAACCACCGGATCACTAAGACCTACTTTCGTACCTGCTCGACGTGTCTGTCTCGCAGTCAAGCGCGCTTTTGCCTTTATACTCTACGACCGATTTCCGACCGGTCTGAGCGCACCTTCGTACTCCTCCGTTACTCTTTAGGAGGAGACCGCCCCAGTCAAACTACCCACCATACACTGTCCTCGATCCGGATAACGGACCTGAGTTAGAACCTCAAAGTTGCCAGGGTGGTATTTCAAGGATGGCTCCACGCGAACTGGCGTCCACGCTTCAAAGCCTCCCACCTATCCTACACAAGCAAATTCAAAGTCCAGTGCAAAGCTATAGTAAAGGTTCACGGGGTCTTTCCGTCTAGCCGCGGATACACTGCATCTTCACAGCGATTTCAATTTCACTGAGTCTCGGGTGGAGACAGCGCCGCCATCGTTACGCCATTCGTGCAGGTCGGAACTTACCCGACAAGGAATTTCGCTACCTTAGGACCGTTATAGTTACGGCCGCCGTTTACCGGGGCTTCGATCAAGAGCTTCGCGTTAGCTAACCCCATCAATTAACCTTCCGGCACCGGGCAGGCGTCACACCCTATACGTCCACTTTCGTGTTTGCAGAGTGCTGTGTTTTTAATAAACAGTCGCAGCGGCCTGGTATCTTCGACCGGCATGAGCTTACGGAGCAAGTCCTTCACCCTCACCGGCGCACCTTCTCCCGAAGTTACGGTGCCATTTTGCCTAGTTCCTTCACCCGAGTTCTCTCAAGCGCCTTGGTATTCTCTACCCAACCACCTGTGTCGGTTTGGGGTACGGTTCCTGGTTACCTGAAGCTTAGAAGCTTTTCTTGGAAGCATGGCATCAACCACTTCGTGTTCAAAAGAACACTCGTCATCAGCTCTCGGCCTTGAAATCCCGGATTTACCTAAGATTCCAGCCTACCACCTTAAACCTGGACAACCAACGCCAGGCTGGCCTAGCCTTCTCCGTCCCTCCATCGCAATAACCAGAAGTACAGGAATATTAACCTGTTTTCCATCGACTACGCTTTTCAGCCTCGCCTTAGGGACCGACTAACCCTGCGTCGATTAACGTTGCGCAGGAAACCTTGGTCTTTCGGCGTGGGTGTTTTTCACACCCATTGTCGTTACTCATGTCAGCATTCGCACTTCTGATACCTCCAGCAAGCTTCTCAACTCACCTTCACAGGCTTACAGAACGCTCCTCTACCGCATCACCCTAAGGTGATACCCGTAGCTTCGGTGCATGGTTTGAGCCCCGTTACATCTTCCGCGCAGGCCGACTCGACTAGTGAGCTATTACGCTTTCTTTAAAGGGTGGCTGCTTCTAAGCCAACCTCCTAGCTGTCTAAGCCTTCCCACATCGTTTCCCACTTAACCATGACTTTGGGACCTTAGCTGACGGTCTGGGTTGTTTCCCTTTTCACGACGGACGTTAGCACCCGCCGTGTGTCTCCCATGCTCGGCACTTGTAGGTATTCGGAGTTTGCATCGGTTTGGTAAGTCGGGATGACCCCCTAGCCGAAACAGTGCTCTACCCCCTACAGTGATACATGAGGCGCTACCTAAATAGCTTTCGAGGAGAACCAGCTATCTCCGAGCTTGATTAGCCTTTCACTCCGATCCACAGGTCATCCGCTAACTTTTCAACGGTAGTCGGTTCGGTCCTCCAGTCAGTGTTACCTAACCTTCAACCTGCCCATGGATA
>NZ_MUIN01000003.1:7500-465549 GCF_002080045.1 Pseudomonas sp. Bc-h
GGAAGATGTTTTCTTCTGGCACAAACACGTTATCCATCACGATCTCGCCGGTGATGGAGGCACGCAGGCCGACCTTGCCGTGAATCGCTGGAGCGCTGAGGCCCTGCCAGCCTTTCTCCAGTACGAAACCGCGAATGTCGCCAGCATCGTCTTTCGCCCACACAACAAAGACGTCAGCGATTGGGCTGTTGGTGATCCACATCTTGCTGCCACTCAGGCGATAGCCGCCTTCGACCTTTTTAGCGCGGGTGATCATCGCGCCCGGATCGGACCCATGATTGGGCTCTGTCAGGCCGAAACAGCCAATCCACTCTCCGGACGCCAGCTTGGGCAGGTATTTCTGTTTCTGGGCTTCGGTACCGAACTCGTTGATCGGCACCATCACCAAGGAGGACTGCACGCTCATCATCGAGCGGTAGCCTGAGTCGATCCGCTCCACTTCACGGGCGATCAGGCCGTAGCACACGTAGTTCAGACCGCTGCCGCCGAATTGCTCGGGGATCGTTGCCCCCAGCAGGCCAATTTCACCCATTTCGCGGAAAATTGCAGGATCGGTCTGTTCATGACGGAAAGCTTCAAGGACGCGAGGAGCGAGTTTGTCCTGAGCGAACTGTTCTGCGCTGTCACGAACCATGCGCTCTTCTTCGGTGAGCTGCTGGTCCAGCAACAGCGGGTCGATCCAGTTGAAGCTTGCCTTACCACCCATGACCATCTCCTCGCAAAATGACGTTCCCGAACAATGCCGGGAAAACTCGTGGGTTGATCCTAGGCCCGGTTCGGCACTACAGCAAACGAGGATTTCGCATAGCGTTGTGATAATTTCTCACTTCGAAACTGCTAAATACGGTGGAATTCTTTTCGACGAGTGAGGTTCACGTACATGCGCCGCAAAATTCCCAGCACTGCAGCACTGGTCAGTTTCGAAGCAGCCGCTCGTCACGAGAGTTTCACAAAGGCTGCCGAAGAGCTTTCGCTCACCCAAAGCGCAATTTGCCGACAAATAGGCAGCCTGGAAGAGTTCCTGAATGTGGAACTGTTCCGACGCTCCCGTAGAGGCGTAAAGCTGACAGAAGCGGGACTTTCCTACAGCCGGCGTGTCGCGACGCAGCTCGATGCAGTGGAGCGTGACACGCTGTCAGTGATGGGCCATCAAGGTGCCAATGTCATCGAACTTGCGGTTGTGCCTACCTTCGGAACCCAATGGTTACTGCCACGACTGAAGGACTTTCAGCATCAACACCCTGATGTGACCATCAACCTGACCAATCGCACCCGGCCTTTTCTGTTTGCCGATACCGACTTCGACGCCGCGATCTACTTTGGCGATGCCGACTGGTCCGGTACGGAATCTCATCGGCTCATGAGCGAGAATCCGATGCCAGTCTGTAGTCCCGCTATGCTGGGCGACAAAACCCATCTCAGTGCCCGCGAACTGTCCGAGTTGCCATTGCTGCAGCAGACCACGCGACCTTATGCCTGGCGTCAGTGGTTCAACGGGATGGACATGAATGTGGCCCGGGACATGACAGGTCCAAGATACGAGCTATTCTCCATGCTCGCTCAGGCGGCCATGCACGACATGGGCGTTGCGCTCATTCCACCGTTTCTGATTCAGCGGGAGCTGGCCGAAAAGCGCCTTGTGGTGGCCAATTCGCATGCGTTATCGAGCGTGAAGGCCTATTACCTGATGATTCCGGAACGCAAAGTGGAATCGGCCTCCTTGAAGGCATTCCGCGACTGGCTCGTCCGCCAGGCTGAGAGCTATGCCCTGCCTTGATTCCGCCGCAGAAGGTGGCAAATTCGAATTGTGTAGTAAGCCTCTGCACAGACCTACAGATATCCGCTTTTGTCGCATTTAAGAAACACTTCTGTTCTTTATCAAAAACAGGCTGCAAGCGTTATATGACGGGCCTTTCAGGGTAATTTGCCACCATTCTGCTGATAGATAGAAAAAAAACTTCCAACACCTCATATCGCGCTACAGCCCTTTATCTGTATGGCTTTCAGCGATTCATTGCGTCAAACGGTCACAGGGTGACTTGTAGTTAAAGACACGTCGCGTTACAGAATTCCTTGAAGGCCCCCTATTACACCTGCAAAATGCCGCGCCCCGCCTTGTCTTGCGGGGACGTGGTGATCGCTACCCCAGACGCGCCATCCGCAGTGCGCTGGCCTATTTTCAAAAGATAAAAAGATCACGCAGGAGATTTGACGTGCACATTGGTGTCCCTCTAGAAACCCAGTCCGGTGAAACTCGGGTTGCTGCAACTCCGGAAACCATCAAGAAGCTCATTGGCCAGGGTCATAAGGTCACCGTCCAGTCTGGCGCCGGCATTACCGCCAGTGTCACGGACAGTGCCTATGAAGCGGCAGGTGCTTCAATCGGCAGCGCTGCCGATGCCTTCGGCGCCGAGCTGATCCTCAAGGTCGTCGCGCCCAGCGACAGTGAACTGGCTTTGATCAAGGCCGGTACTGTCGTCATCGGCATGCTTAACCCCTTCAACAACGAGATCATTGCCAAGATGGCCGAGTGCGGAATTACCGCTTTCGCCCTCGAAGCCGCACCACGGACTTCCCGTGCGCAGAGTCTCGATGTTCTGTCCTCGCAAGCCAACATTGCCGGCTACAAGTCGGTGCTGTTGGCGGCGCATCACTATCCGCGCTTCATGCCGATGCTGATGACCGCTGCCGGTACGGTGAAAGCTGCCCGCGTATTGATCCTCGGTGCAGGCGTTGCCGGCCTGCAAGCTATCGCCACCGCCAAACGCCTTGGCGCAGTGATCGAGGCTTCCGACGTTCGCCCTGCGGTGAAGGAACAGATCGAGTCGCTGGGCGCCAAGTTCGTCGACGTGCCTTACGAGACTGACGAGGAGCGCGAAGCGGCGGTAGGCGTGGGCGGCTATGCGCGACCAATGCCGGCCAGCTGGATGCAGCGTCAGGCTGTGGCCGTTCACGAACGCGCCAAACAGGCGGATATCGTGATCACTACCGCGCTGATTCCGGGCCGCAAGGCGCCGGTGCTGCTGAGTGCCGAAACCGTGTCGCAGATGAAGCCCGGCTCGGTGGTCATCGACCTGGCCGCGGCCCAGGGCGGCAACTGCCCGCTGACCGTGGCTGATCAAGTAGTGATCGAGCATGGCGTGACCATCGTCGGCCACACCAATCTGCCCGCATTGGTCGCTGCCGATGCTTCTGCTCTTTATGCACGCAACCTGCTGGACTTCCTGAAGCTGGTCTTAACCAAGGAAGGTCAGTTCGAGATCAACCTCGAAGACGACATCGTCGCCGCGTGCCTGATGTGCCGCGACGGCCAGATCGTCCGCAAGAACGGCTGAGGATAAAAACAATGGAAGACATGCTGATCTCCCACGGCATTTATAACCTGATCATTTTCGTGCTGGCCATCTACGTCGGCTACCACGTGGTCTGGAACGTCACCCCTGCGCTGCACACCCCGTTGATGGCCGTGACCAACGCCATCTCGGCGATCGTCATCGTCGGCGCCATGCTGGCAGCTGCACTGACCGTCACTCCACTGGGCAAGACCATGGGCACCCTCGCCGTCGCACTCGCGGCGGTTAACGTATTTGGTGGTTTTCTGGTTACCCGCCGCATGCTGGAAATGTTCAAGAAAAAGGCTGCTCCTAATAAGAGCCCAGCCAAAACTGAGGTGCCGAAGTAATGAGCATGAACCTCGTCACCCTGCTGTACCTCGTTTCAGCCATCTGTTTCATCCAGGCCCTCAAAGGCCTATCGCACCCGACCACCTCCCGTCGCGGCAACCTGTTCGGCATGCTCGGCATGGGCCTGGCGGTGCTGACCACGATTGGCCTGGTGTTCAAGCTGGCTGCGCTGTCCACCGACGGCGCCAGCGCCGGCATCGGCTACATCATCGTAGGCCTTTTGGTCGGCGGCACTGCCGGCTCGATCATGGCCAAGCGCGTTGAAATGACCAAGATGCCAGAGCTGGTCGCCTTCATGCACAGCATGATCGGTCTGGCGGCTGTGTTCATTGCCATCGCGGCTGTAGTCGAACCTCAGTCGCTGGGCATCGTCGCGCATCTGGGCGACTCGATCCCGACTGGCAACCGTCTGGAGCTGTTCCTTGGCGCGGCGATTGGTGCAATCACCTTCTCCGGTTCGGTCATCGCCTTCGGCAAGTTGTCGGGCAAGTACAAGTTCCGCCTGTTTCAGGGCGCACCGGTACAGTTCCCCGGTCAGCACAAGCTGAACCTGATCTTGGGGCTGGCCACGCTGTTCTTCGGACTGATGTTCATGTTCACCGGCAGCCTATTCGCCTTCAGCGTGATGCTGATCCTGGCGTTCGTGATCGGTGTGCTGCTGATCATCCCGATTGGCGGCGCGGACATGCCGGTGGTCGTGTCGATGCTCAACAGCTACTCGGGCTGGGCGGCGGCAGGTATCGGATTCTCGCTGAACAACTCGATGCTGATCATCGCAGGCTCCCTGGTGGGTTCGTCGGGTGCGATCCTGTCGTACATCATGTGCAAGGCCATGAACCGCTCGTTCTTCAACGTGATCGGGGGTGGTTTCGGTGGCGCGGCAGATGCGGGCGCAGCAGCAGGCAGCAAGGAAGCCCGCCCGGTGAAATCCGGTTCGGCTGACGACGCAACGTTCCTGCTGACCAATGCCGACACCGTGATCATCGTGCCGGGCTACGGGCTGGCGGTGGCACGCGCGCAACACGCGCTTAAAGAGCTGACCGAGAAGCTGACTCATCGGGGCGTGACCGTGAAGTATGCGATCCATCCGGTGGCCGGTCGTATGCCTGGCCACATGAACGTCCTGCTGGCCGAGGCCGAAGTGCCTTACGATCAGGTGTTCGAGATGGAGGACATCAACTCCGAGTTCGGTCAGGCCGACGTGGTGCTGGTGCTCGGCGCCAACGACGTGGTCAACCCTGCGGCGAAGAACGATCCGAAGTCGCCTATCGCCGGCATGCCGATTCTGGAAGCCTTCAAGGCCAAGACCATTATCGTCAACAAGCGCTCGATGGCCAGCGGCTATGCCGGTCTGGACAACGAACTGTTCTACCTGGACAAGACCATGATGGTTTTCGGTGACGCGAAGAAAGTCATCGAAGACATGGTCAAGGCTGTCGATTAAACGCCCTATATCGCAACAAAAACGAACCCTCGGCGCGTGCATCGGCCGAGGGTTTTTTACATCCTGTGTAACAGTGTTTTGTTCTGAAAGCCGCTAATTAGAGCCCTCAATTGCGACCTTGGTCGTGGGACGAAAAAAACTCAAATCTCTAGACTTGGCCGCTCGCATCCTCGTCTCGAGATAAAAAATCCATGCACCGTGAACGTATCCGCCTGCCTTCTTTAATGAGCAAGGTAATGAGCGCGGCCGATGCCGCTTCCCTGATCAAGGACGGCATGACCGTCGGCATGAGTGGCTTCACACGCGCAGGCGAAGCCAAAGCCGTACCGAAAGCGCTGGCTGAACGCGCCAAGGCTTCGCCGCTGAAGATCAGCCTGATGACCGGCGCCAGCCTGGGCAACGATCTGGACAAGCAACTCACCGAAGCCGGGGTACTTTCCCGGCGCATGCCCTTCCAAGTCGACAGCACACTGCGCAAGGCAATCAACGACGGCTCAGTGATGTTCATCGACCAGCATTTGTCCGATACCGTTGAGCAACTGCGCAACCGCCAGATCAAGCCAGTGGACATCGCTGTCATCGAATGCGTGGCGATCACTGAAGAAGGCCATCTGGTCTTGAGCACTTCTGTAGGCAATTCTGCGAGCTTCGCAATCCTCGCGGAACAGGTGATCGTCGAGATCAACCTCTCGCAGCCACTGGAGCTCGAAGGCCTGCACGACATCTATATACCAACCTACCGTCCGACACGCCTGCCGATCCCTGTGCTCAAGGCGGACAGCCGCATCGGCAGCCAGGCGGTAAAGATCGATCCGGCAAAGATCGTCGGCATCGTGATCAGCGACCAGACCGACTCACCTTCAACTGTACTGCCCGCCGACAGCGATACCCAGGCCATCGCGGGCCATCTGGTTGAATTCTTCAAGAACGAGGTGCGCCAGAATCGCCTGACCAATCAGCTGATGCCGCTGCAGGCTGGTGTCGGCACTATCGCCAACGCGGTGATGACTGGCCTGATCGACTCGCCATTCCACGGCATGGCGATGTATTCCGAAGTGCTGCAGGACTCAACCTTCGACCTGTTCGAAGCCGGCAAGCTGGACTTCGCCTCGGGATGTTCGATGACCCTGTCTGAACGCAAGCACGACGCGGTCTTCAACAACCTTGAGCAGTACAAACCAAAACTGTTACTGCGCCCTCAGGAAATCTCCAACCATCCGGAGGTCGTGCGCCGTCTTGGCATCATCGGCATCAACACCGCGCTGGAGTTCGACCTGTACGGCAACGTCAACTCCACCCATGTCGGCGGCACGCGCATGATGAATGGCATCGGCGGCTCGGGGGACTTCGCCCGCAACGCCCACCTGGCGATCTTCGTCACCAAGTCCATCGCCAAGGGCGGCGCCATTTCCAGCGTTGTACCGATGGTGAGCCACGTAGACCATACCGAACACGACGTAGATATTCTCGTGACCGAGATCGGACTGGCCGACCTGCGCGGCCTGGCGCCTCGTGAGCGCGCTCGCGTAATCATCGACAACTGTGTGCATCCCGCGTACCGCGAAGCACTCAACGATTACTTCCGCAGGGCCTGTGCGATTGGAGGACATACCCCGCACGTACTGCGCGATGCACTCAGTTGGCACCTGAACCTGGAAGAAACCGGCCGCATGCTGGCCGTGTGAGAAAACAGTTTGGAATTGGCGACGACCTTTCGTCGCCACTTTCGAATGACTGAACGCTGTTCCGGCAAAAACTGTACTGCTGTACCGGTTGTTTTGAGCCCTCAAAACTCGCCTTTCACTATTCCAGCGCACAAAACGCACCAATTTTGTGCCGACCGATACAGTTGCCCCATTTCCGAACAAAACAGTGACCTCTCACAGTTAACTGGAGCATCACAATACAAGTGAACTGTGTCTGGAGAGAGCAGGGCAACGAGAGGAAGATTGGCACCAATCAAGTCACTATCTAATCCCGCCACAAGCGGAAGGAAGAAGCACCATGGAACGCACCGTCAGTTCCGAACTGTTCTACGAAGAAACCGCTCAATCCGCTAAAGCCTCGTTGCCGCTGCGTATGTTCGCCAACCTGATGCTCTGGCAGCGTCGTCTGTCCAGCCGCCACCAGCTGGCCCGACTGGATGCTCGTCTGCTGGCTGACGCCGGTATCAGCGAATCCCAGCGTTACGAAGAGCTGAGCAAGCCGTTCTGGCGCTAAGTTAGCGTCTGCTGGTCCCAGGCCGAGAGCCTCTCACCAGCAACCCGAATTGTTCAAACAAAACCCGTCGCAGGTAACTGCGACGGGTTTTGTCATTTTAGAGCTTTGCAAATGAAACGTATCTATAACCGCAATAGGTACAGTTAATAAAAACCATAAAACCACCGTTACAGTACAGATTCCACGCTAGCTGTAGCCACTCCAGCGAGGGGGTAGCAAGGGAAAAAAACGGCACTGGCATTTGGCCGGGATAGTGCTCAAGCTGCCTGTTACGCTAGTCTTACGGCACCTCTTACCCCTACGCCAGCGAGACAGCTCTGCTCATCGCCAGATTTGCGCGTGTGGTTTCCCTTTGTTCCTCGTGGAGTTCAAACATGTCTCGCCTTCGCCTGTTGAGTGCAGCTGTTCTTTTGACCGTTGCAGCGGGAGCTCAGGCTTCCAGCTTCGTAGTGACCACCGACACCACCGTTCGCGCTCTGGACGCTTCGTCCAACGCCACGTCGAAAATTTCCTCCTCCTTCCATGACGACAAGATCGTTCTGGCCGCACGCGACGACGCAGCCAGCTTCGTAGCTTCCCAGGGCGACATTCGCGGCGCCAAGCTGGAAGGCGCCATGCGCCACATTCGTGAGGTCGCACCCACCCTTCAAGCTTCGGATGAACAACTGGCACAGGCGATTCTTGCGATCTGATTCAGCATCGCGACAGGTTTCGCAACCGATGCTCCGGCCTCTGGACTAGCTCTGGCCGGGGCGTTGCGCTAGCCTTGCGACTCGTTTTGCCGATACCGAAGACTCATGCATTCATTGACTCGCCTGTTGATTGCAGCGACTGCCAGCCTGATATGCGTCACTCAGGCTCAAGCGTTCGACACAACCACACAAAGCCTGATCAAAAGCGGGTATGCCACCACCCAGGTGACGACCGGGCCTTTCGATAACAAATTGATACTTGCCGCCCAGGATGATGCTGCAGCGTTCATAGCCAGTGATGGCCAACTGCGAGGAGCACGACTTGAGTCCGCGCTGATGTATCTGCGCCAGACCCAGCCAAAACTTCATGCCAGCGACCTTGAACTGGCGCAGGCAATCCTCGTCCAATAATCACTTTCTGCATCTTCTGTATTCTGGAGCCGTTACATGCGTACCCCGTTGATCGCTGCTGCCCTCGGCCTGCTGTTGCTGACCGATGTCGCGCACGCGCAAACCCTCAAAGCCACCAGTAACATTGTCGTTCGCGCGCTGGGTCGCAGCGTCGATTTCACCTCCGACACCACGTCTTCGGTCCGCAACTGGAAAATGGTCGTGGAAGCTCAGGACGATGCCGCCAGCTACGTCGCCACCAATGGCGCGATTCACGGAGCCCAGCTGGACGCTGCATTCGCCACCCTGCGCGAACGTCTGCCGGAAGCCCGCAACGCCAGTGATCAGGACCTCGCCGAAGCCATCCTCGCACTGTGAGGCGCCTGGCCGTCTGGCTGCTGGCGTCGGCGCTCTCGCTGATCTGCACGAGCGCCTTCGCTGATCTTGGCCTGTCGCTGTACACCGACGGGCTTGATCCTGCACAACAGAAAGCCAGCCAGACGCTGCTCGACGAAGCCATGGCGCACTTGCCGCCGATGTTCATCAGCAAGCTGGATCGTAAAGTCGAAGTCCGCTGGACCGACGACATGCCGTCCAACGCCTACGGGCGCGCGGACGGCCCTTATCGCCTTGATCTGAACCAGCGCCTGCTCGCGGGCCTGACCGACGGCAGCGCTGCCACCACCAAAACCAATCGCCCCCACGGCACTGTGCGCGAAGAGATGCTCGCAACAGTCCTGCATGAACTCACGCATATTTATGATCATGCTCAGCTCTGGTCCCCCGAAGACCGCAAGCTGATCATCGCCTGCGCGCGCCAGGGCAACAGCATGGGCAAGATCGGGCTGCGTGACAGCTGCCGCGGCCAGACCGAACGACGCTTTACTCTGAGCGACGATCCGCGCCTGCTGGACCTCGCTGGCTGGCCTCAATACGTCGGGCGGCGAGGGGAGCGCGAGGAACGCAACGGCCAGGTCGCCCGCAGCCCGGATATCTACGAAATCAGCAGCCCGCTGGAATTCGTCGCGGTCAACATGGAGTACTTTCTCCTCGATCCGGCCTACGCGTGCCGTCGGCCCGCGCTCTACGACTACTACAAAAAGCTGTTCAACTGGGCGCCTGCCGCCAAGAACGACTGCCCGACTTCCTTTCCTTACCTCAATGCCGGTAATGACTTCGCCCGCGAGCCGCTGGGCAAGCTGGACCCAGAGCGTGTGTATGAAGTCGATTATCTGCTGGCCGAAGCCAACCAGAATCTGGTGAGCCGCTGGGGCCACAGCATGCTGCGTCTGGTGATCTGCAAACCGGGACGACCACGCGGTCCGGATTGCCGCCTGGATCTGGATCAGCATCTGGTGCTGTCTTACAGGGCCTTCGTCAACGACCTGCAACTGTCCAGTTGGAGCGGGCTGACGGGCGCCTATCCGTCGCGCCTGTTCGTCCTGCCGTTGGGGCAGGTGATCGATGAGTACACCAAAACCGAACTGCGCAGCCTGGCGTCGGTGCCGCTGAAGCTGTCTCGCGAAGAAATCGAAGGTCTGGTTCAGCATTCGGCGGAGATGCATTGGGCGTACGACGGCAATTACTGGTTCCTGTCCAATAACTGCGCGGTGGAGAACCTCAAGCTGTTGCGCAGCGGCACCAACGACCCGCGCCTTATCGGCCTGGACAGCATCATGCCCAACGGTTTGCTCGAAGTGCTCAAGGGCAGAGGGCTGGCGGACACCAGCGTGCTGGACGATCCAAAGAAGGCGCTGCGCCTGGGTTACCGATTCGACTCCTACCGTGATCGCTATCAGGCGATGTTCGACGTCTTGCGCAAAACCACGACCGTGAAACAAACCACTGTCGAAGACTGGCTTTCACTGCCCGCCAAAGAGCGACGCCCCTATTTCGCTCAGGCGGATTTGCGCACCAGCGCCGCAATGTTGCTTCTGGAACAGGCGGCGCAGCGCCGGCAGCTGTTGCTGGCGCAGGACGAGGTCAAGCAGCGTTATCTCAGCGCGGTGGAGAAGAAGGACAACGGCGTGTCCAAGGCCACCGGGACGCTGCAGGATATTCTGGCCAACAGCGGCTTCCTCAGTCGCCCCGCAGAATTGCTCGGTAGCGGCGGCTATGGCTTGCCTCAGGAAGGCGAGTGGACGCGTCTGGAACAAGAAAGCAGCCAGCGACAGAAGCAGCTGCAACGGCTTACCGGCGATCTGGACAAAGAGGTGAGGGCGCTGCTGGAACCTGACCGCGCCGAGGAAATCGCCGCGACCGACGAGAATCTCAAGCAGGTGGGTGAGCATCTGCGGGCATTGCACAAGGCCGCTGGCGGGTTGGAGCTGCCATGAGCTTCACACTGACTAGACGGCTTCTTCAGGTTCCCCCGGTAAATGCTCATCCAGATGCAGCCAGGGCAATCGGCTGTCGGTCCAGATATGCCTGTCGGCAGGCGCGAGCTCAGGGTGGTCAAGGGTGGCGATGGTGACGTCCATGGTCTCAGGGCTATTACGACTGAACAGCGCAGCCTGCGCCCCGCAGTTATTGCAGAAGAATCGCACGCAGGTCGGGCCTGAGTCATACGCTGCGGGGCTGCCAGCCAGCCATTTGAAAGCGTCGAGCGGCACCGTGATCCAGGTCACTACGATCCCGCCTGAGGTACGCCGACAGATCGAACAATGACAATGGGCGATGTCGCGCAGTGGCGCATCGAGCTGATAGCGCAGATTGCCGCAATGGCATCCGCCGGTATGCGTGTCACTCATGGTCATTCTCCCGATGATGTTTAAGGTCTGACTGCCTCTTGGCCCAATAACTTCATTTTTCCTACAGCGACCAACGTCACGTCAACGAAAGCTGGCTGAAAGCTAAGCCATTTAGCATCCCCCCACCGCCGGCGACAGACCGGTCAGCCAGGACGAACACTCTTTGAGGTTCTCCGGCCCATCTACAACAACAATTCGGTGATTCTGATGCTCGCTCTTGCTCCGCTGTACCCCTCATTCGCCCCCGACTCCATGCGCCGCTCGTACTGAGCTGATTGCGTCGTCTCGTCCGTTTTCACGTCGCGTAACGCCTGGAGTATTTCTATGTTGACCTTCCTCGGCTTTGCCATGGTCGTCGCCTTCATGTACCTGATCATGAGCAAGCGCCTGTCAGCGCTGATTGCCCTGATCATCGTGCCTATCGTGTTCGCCCTGTTCGGCGGCTTCGCCTCGGACATCGGCCCCATGATGCTCGCGGGCATCACCAAGCTGGCGCCCACCGGCGTGATGCTGATGTTCGCCATCCTCTATTTCGCCCTGATGATCGACTCCGGCCTGTTCGACCCGGCCGTGCGCAAGATTCTCAAGCTGGTCAAAGGCGATCCGGTAAAAGTGTCCGTCGGCACTGCCGTGCTGGCACTGGTTGTCTCGCTGGACGGCGACGGCGCCACCACTTACATGATCTGCGTGGCTGCGATGCTGCCGCTGTACAGCCGTCTGGGCATGAGCCCGCGCATCATGGCTGGGCTGATTATCCTGGCCGGCGGCGTGATGAACATGACGCCATGGGGTGGCCCGACCGCACGTGCGGCCAGCGCGCTGCATGTAGACCCGTCGGACATCTTCGTACCGATGATTCCAGCGATGCTGGCAGGCGTGATCGCGATTCTGGTGATCGCTTACTGCTACGGCAAACGCGAACGTGCGCGTCTCGGCGAGCTGCATCTGCCGGGCGATGAAGTCGATCACAGCGAAATCAGCGTTTCGCAGTTCCCGGATGCCCGCCGTCCAAAGCTGATCTGGTTCAACGGCGCGCTCACTCTGGCGCTGATGGTTGCCCTCATCATGGGCCTGCTGCCGCTGCCGGTATTGTTCATGATCGCGTTCAGTATCGCGATGATCGTCAACTATCCGTGCCTGCAAGCGCAGAAGGATCGCGTCGCGGCCCACGCCGGTAGCGTGCTGGCAGTGGTCGGGCTGATCTTCGCGGCCGGTATTTTCACCGGTATCCTGTCAGGCACCGGGATGGTCGATGCGATGTCGAAAAGCCTGCTGGCAGTGATCCCAGAAGCGATGGGGCCTTATCTGGCGGTCATCACGGCGGTCGTCAGCATGCCCTTCACCTTTTTCATGTCCAACGATGCGTTCTACTATGGCGTGCTGCCGGTACTAGCCGAAGCCGCCGCGCACTACGGCATCAGTCCGGTGGAAATGGCACGTGCCTCGATCGTCGGTCAGCCCGTCCACCTGCTGAGCCCGCTGGTCCCGTCGACCTACCTGTTGGTGGCCCTGGCCGGTATCGAATTCGGCGATCACCAGCGCTTCACCCTGAAATGGGCCGTGCTGGTGTGCGTGTGCATAATGATCGCCGCGCTGCTGATGGGGATCTTCCCCGCCTTCAGCAGTCTATAAGGCAAACGAACTCCCTCGCTGGCGGACAACCGGCAGCGAGGATCAGACAAGCTCAAAGGAAAATGTAATGGAATGGCTGACCAACCCTGAGATCTGGGTTGCTTTCTTAACCCTGACTGCCCTGGAGATCGTGCTGGGTATCGACAACATCATCATGATCTCGATCCTGGTCAGCCGCATGCCCAAAGCCATGCAGCCGCGCACACGGATCTTCGGTCTGGCGCTGGCGATGGTCACGCGCATTCTGCTGTTGCTGTCGATTACCTGGGTCATGCGCCTGACCGACGACCTGTTCGTGGTCATGGGGGAGGGCATTTCCGGCCGCGACCTGATCCTGTTCTTCGGTGGTTTGTTCCTGTTGTGGAAAAGCTCCCAGGAGATCTACCACGGCATGGAAGGCGAGGAAGAGCAGCTTGATGAGCCTAAAGGCAAGGGCGGGCTGTTCATATACACCATCATCCAGATCGCGATCATCGACATCGTGTTCTCGCTGGACTCGGTCATCACTGCGGTCGGCATGGTCTCCCACGTGCCGGTGATGGTGGCTGCGATCATCGTCGCCGTGCTGATCATGATGCTGTGCTCGGGCGTCATCAGCGAGTTCATCGACAAGCACCCCTCGCTGAAAATGCTGGCGCTGTCGTTCCTGATCGTCGTCGGTACCGTGCTGATTGCCGAATCCTTCGACGTGCATGTGCCTAAGGGCTACGTCTACTTCGCCATGGCGTTCTCGCTGGCGGTCGAAGCTATCAACATCAAAATGCGCACCGCGATGGCGAAAAAGAAGGCCATGAAGGACCCCGTGAAACTTCGCAAGGACGTTCCGGGTCAATAACATCCGATGCGTTGTAGATGAGACAGAAAACGGGGCGTCGTTCAGCGCCCCGTTTTTTTGGCCGGGAAAAGGTCAAACGACTGATTTGTTACAGATTTGTTTCAACAAAGAATCCGCTGTGCCATGCTGGCAATAAGGCCTCAGGCCGACTAAAGCTTTAGTTGAGCATGCTGATCAGGACAAGGCCCAAGCGCTTTCGCTCGCTACACGCTGTACTTTCATTTCTTGCCCATTGGGCACTTAACAGGGGGCTTTCCGTATGCTGACCCTGCTCGATTTGCTTTCTGCCGTCGCGCTGTTGATCTGGGGCACGCACATCGTTCGGACCGGTATTCTGCGCGTCTACGGCTCGCAGCTGCGCCGTGTCCTCAGCCAGAACATGTCCAAACGTCCGCTGGCCTTCGTCGCCGGCATCCTTGTGACCGCGCTGGTGCAGAGCAGTAACGCCACCGCGATGCTGGTGACGTCGTTCGTCGGCCAGGGCCTGATGGGCCTGACGCCAGCCTTGGCGATCATGCTGGGTGCCGATGTCGGTACGGCCATGATGTCACGGATCCTGACGTTCGACTTATCGTGGCTCTCTCCGCTGCTGATTTTTCTCGGGGTGATCTTCTTCCTGTCGCGCAAACAGACTCGCGTTGGCCAGCTCGGCCGAGTCGGTATCGGGCTAGGTCTGATCATTCTGGCGCTACAACTGATCGTTACCGCTGCCGCGCCTATCACTCAGGCTGCCGGCGTGAAGGTGTTGTTCGCGTCCCTGACTGGCGATCTTCTGCTCGACGCGCTGGTCGGTGCGATGTTCGCGCTGATTTCCTATTCCAGCCTGGCGGCAGTGCTGCTGACCGCAACTCTGGCGGGTGCAGAGATCATCAGCTTGCCAGTGGCGATCGGTCTGGTGATCGGCGCCAACATCGGCAGCGGTCTGCTGGCGTTCCTCAGCACCAGCATGCAGAACGTCGCCGGGCGCCAGGTCGCGCTGGGCAGCCTGCTGTACAAACTGATCGGCCTGCTGTTGATCATCCCGGTGCTGACGCCGCTGGTTAACTGGATGGACACGCTGAACGTCAGCCCGTCGAGTCTGGTGATCAGCTTCCACGTGATCTACAACTCGTTGCGTTGCTTGATCATGCTACCGACAGTCGGACCAATGGGCAGGCTGTGCGCTTCGATTCTGCCGCAACAAGCTGAGGTCAACGGCTCGGTCAAACCTCGCCACCTCGATCTGGCGGCACTGGCGACACCGAGCCTGGCGCTGGCCAACGCCGTGCGCGAAACCCTGCGCATGGGCGACCTGATCGACAGCATGCTCAACGCGATGCAGGAAGTGCTGCGTGGCAACCAGACCGCCGTGACCCAGGAAGTCCGTCGCCTCAACGACGACATCGAAGTCCTGTACAACGCAATCAAGCTGTATCTGGCGCAAATGCCCAGGGAAGACTTGAGCGATCAGGACAATCGCCGTTGGGCTGAAATCATCGAGCTGTCGATCAATCTCGAACTGGCCAGCGGGCTTATCGAGCGTATGCTGCGTAAGGTCCAGCAGCAGAAGACTTCGCAGCGCCGTTCGTTTTCTGACGTGGGCCTGGAAGAGCTCTCGGGTCTGCACGAGCAATTGATGGCCAACCTGCGTTTGGGTCTGTCGGTGTTTTTGAGCGGCGACCCGGAGAGCGCGCGCCAGTTGCTGCGTGAGAAACGTCGTTTCCGGGCACAGGAACGGCGTCTGGCCCATGCCCATGTCAGCAGACTGCAACGTAAAATCGTGCAAAGTCTGGAAACCAGTTCGTTGCACCTTGAACTGATCGCCGACATGAAACGCCTGAATTCACTGTTTTGCAGCAGCGCCTATGCCGTTCTTGAAAGTACTGACACCGGAGCCTTGTCCAGCGAAAGCCAGCCAGAATAATCGAGGTGAACGCCGGGGCCGGACTGAAGTCTGTTACACATACCGGCCCGCAAGGAAGCCCGTTTTTATGCGTTGCCTGCTGTTCGTTTGCCTGTTTCTGACATCTCTTTGCTCCGTAGCCCTGGACCGCTTTCAGGTGGAAGGCTACGTATTGCCCAACGGTTTGCAGCTGCTGCTCAAGCCCGCCGAAAAAGGGCATGTGTCCATTCGCCTGGTGGTGGGCATCGGCTTCGACGACTTCCCCTGCAATGACAAGGAGCTGCCTCACCTGCTTGAGCACTTGCTGTTCAGCGGTATCGACAATTCTGGCGAAGGCGGCCTGGAGCAACAGATGCAGGCGCTGGGTGGGGAGTGGAACGCCTTCACCAGTAACACTGACACCACTTTCGTGATTGAGGCGCCAGCGCAGAATCAGCGCAAGGTGCTGGACCTGCTGCTCAATGTACTGACGCATACGCAGATCAATCAGGCCAATCTGGACACCGCCAAGCGCATCGTCGAACGCGAGGACGGCGGGCATTATTCCCACCTGCAACGCTGGCTCGACAAACGCGACCTGGGCCACAGCGCCGGCAATCAGTTGGCCGTGGAACTCGGACTCAAATGCCCTGAGCGGCCGGAAGTCGATCACCTGACCCTGGACCAGATCGAGACCATTCACGACAACTGGTACGCCTCCAACAACATGACGCTGATCATCGTCGGGGACCTGGACAAGCTGCTGCCGGCCTATCTGGAGCGGACTTTCGGCCAACTCAACGCCGTCGACCCGACCGAGCATCCGCCGCTGCCAGCCATCAGTGAAAAAGCCGAGCCTGAGCGCACGCTGATTCGCGGGGCACTAGGGGACGGCGCCAAACTGCACTTGTTGTTCACCGAACCCGACATGGGAGAGCAGCACGATGAGACATGGGATCTGGTGAAGTCCTACCTGGACTGGGCGCTTTACAGCGAGCTGCGTCTGGACAAGGGCTACTCCTACGGCCCTTGGGCGGATCGCGAAGCCTTCGGCGACACCGGGTTTCTCAGCCTGAACGCCGATCTGGCACGCGAAGATGTAGGTGCAGCAGTTGCAGCAGTCCGCTCGATGCTGGAAAGATTGCGCAAGGAGGGCATGGACCCTGCGACTTTTGCCCGCCTGCAGCAAGCATCGATCGCGAAACAGGCCTGGGCGGTGCAGGGCAACAGCGCGCTGGCCGATTATTACTGGGGCGCGCTGAACGACTATGACGACGGCCGCTTCGAAGATCCGGCCAAACGCACCCGAGGCGTCAGCCTGGATCTGGCCAACCGGGCGATGCGTCAGTTGCTTGCCCAACCGGGGTACCTGCGAATTGAAGAACCGCTGGTCAGCTATGACGAGTTGTATGAGATCGGGGTTGCGCTGGTCGTGCTGGTGGCATTGGCTGTTTTCTGGCGCTGGCGTGTTTACAAAAGACGGCCTTTGTAACTGTTTGCGGAAATCCTGTTGCAGCACGGCTTGCCGGCGCCGGCGCCTTTAAAGTTGTTACCGCCGGCAAGTCGGATGGCTACAGGACTGCGCATCAGGTCAATCGCAACAGGATGTTGGTATCCTGCGCAGGTTATCTCCCAACGCTAAAGTGATCACCGAAATGCCGGACCTCAACGCCCTCATGCAGAACTCCCTCGTACAGCGCGTACTGGAGTTCATCAAGCGCTACCCGGGGCTGATTGCGTTCTTCGGTTTTTGCTCGGGAATCGGCAGCTTCATTCTGGTGGACCGCCAGGCCAAGCTCGCCACCTGGATCACGGTGATCATGCTGATCAGCTGGGTCTGGCTGATGGTGGAAAACAGCGCCGTCGCCCTGATCGCGAAGGTGTTCAAACGGGAAATCCCGCAACCCTTGCTGCGTTACGCCACCCAGATGATCCATCAGGAAAGTCTGTTTTTCGTCCTTCCGTTTTTTTTCATCACCACCACCTGGAACAGCGGGCAACTTGCGTTCACGGGGCTTCTGGCCGCAGCCGGGCTGGTTTCGATCATCGATCCGCTGTACTACAAGTGGCTGGCGCCGCGTCGCTGGCTGTTCATGGCGCTGCACACGCTTACACTGTTCGCCGCGCTGCTGACCGCTCTGCCGGTCATTCTGCATCTGACCACCGCCGAGAGTTATAAATTGGCGCTGATCACAGCGATGCTGTTGTCGTTTCCCAGCCTGGCTTCAAGTTTCCCGATCAACAACTGGAAGCGCGGGCTGGGCCTGGTCGTCATGACTCTGGCCATCGGCGGCGCAGGCTGGATGCTGCGATCCTGGGTGCCGCCGGCGACCCTGTGGCTGACCGAAGTGGCCGTCAGCACACAATTCGACAATCAGAACCGCACCCCGGGTGAGAGCATCGAGCAGGTCGGCGTCAATCAGTTGCGCAGCAGCGGGCTGTACGCCTACACCTCGATCAATGCCCCGCGCGGCCTGGATGAGCGGATTTATCACGTTTGGCGCCATAACGGTGAAGAGGTCGATCGAATCGCTCTAGACATCCACGGCGGACGTAAGGAAGGCTATCGGGCGTGGACTCACAAACAGAATTTTCCGCCGGACGTGCTCGGCAAATGGCAGGTGAGGGTGCTGACAGAGGATGGCCAGATGATCGGCGTATTGCGTTTCGAAGTGACGGACACCGACCAGCCTGCGGTCACCCGCAAGAAGATCAAGCCTGCAGGCCTGAAGCCCGGCGCAGACACCTTCGGCCCCAGTGATTCCGATTCGGACAAGGCCGATGACAAATCGCCAGCCCAGAGCCCGTCCGCCCCGACCAAAAACAACTAATCTCGACGCTATGACCCCATCGATCACCCTCGCCAACAGCGCGCCGAAGGTTTGCGGCAGCGTCAGACTGGATACTTCGACCCAACCCACAGCCCTGTGGATTGGCGGAGACTGGACGCTCGCTCACTACCACCAACTCAAGCGCCAGACCGATGCGCTGAGTGACGGCTTCGGCGCCTCCACGCACGTGGACATGAGCGAGCTGGGCGCTCTCGATACTGCCGGCGCGTCGTTGCTGGTGGAATTGTTGGGTGTTCAACGCCTGCGCTTGCTTGCGGTTCAGGCACCCAATCTGCCGGAATCCAGCCGCGCGCTGATGCAGACGATTCAGAGTGCGCTGTGTGATTATTGCCAGCCAATGAAAGACCCCGAAGTCGCGGTCGGCACCCAGTTGCTGGCGCGTATCGGTTCGGCCGTCGAAGTGATCTGGACCGACACCCTGCAACTGCTGGGTTTCGTCGGGCTGATCCTGCAAACCTTTGTCACTACCCTGTTCCGTCCCAAGCGCTGGCGCACTACTTCGGTGATTGCCCACATCGAGCAAATCGGTCTGGACGCCGCGCCCATCGTCGCGCTGCTGACGTTTATGGTCGGCGCAGTGGTCGCATTCCTTGGCGCCACGGTGCTCAAGGCTTTCGGCGCGACAATCTTCACGGTCGACCTGATCGGGTTTTCCTTTCTGCGGGAATTCGCCGTTCTGCTGACGGCAATTCTTCTGGCGGGCCGTACGGCAAGTGCCTTCACCGCGCAGATCGGCTCGATGAAAGCCAACGAAGAACTCGACGCCCTGCAAACGCTTGGCTTGAGTCCTACCGAACTTCTGGTACTGCCTCGCGTCCTCGCGCTGCTCATCTCACTGCCGATGCTGACTTTTCTGGCGATGATCTGCGGCATTGTCGGGGGTGGCGTGGTGTGCGCCTTGTCACTGGGGATTTCGCCCGCGATGTTCCTTTCGCTGATGCAGGCTGACATCGGCGTTCAGCACTTTCTGGTGGGCATCGTCAAAGCGCCGATATTCGCCTTTTTCATCGCTGCGATTGGCTGCCTGGAGGGCTTCAAGGTCGAAGGTAGCGCCGAATCGGTAGGCGCTCATACGACGTCGAGCGTGGTGCAATCCATCTTCGTGGTGATCGTGCTGGATGCACTGGCCGCGATGTTTTTCATGGAGCTTGGCTGGTGACCCGACGTTGCGTGCAACCCGACGAGGCCGTGATTCAGGTACGCGGCCTATGCAACCGCTTTGGCCTGCAGGTCGTTCATGAAAACCTCGATCTTGACCTTTATCGCGGGGAAATCCTCGGGGTAGTCGGCGGATCGGGCAGCGGCAAGTCGGTGCTGTTGCGCAGCATCGTCGGTTTGCAGCGGCCCGCTGAAGGCAACATCCGAGTGTTGGGTCAGGACCTTCTGAATCTGTCTGATAAAGCCCGCTCTCAAGTCGAGCGACGTTTCGGCGTGCTGTTTCAGAAAGGGGCGCTGTTCTCCTCACTGACCATCACCGAGAACGTTGCCTTGCCTTTGATCGAACACGCCGGGCTGAGCCGTGAAGAGGCCGAGCATCTGGCGGGCATCAAGATGGCCTTGGCGGGCCTGCCGCTCTCAGCCGCCCACAAATATCCGGCTTCGCTGTCCGGTGGCATGATCAAACGGGCGGCGCTGGCCAGGGCATTGGCGCTGGACCCCGACATTCTATTCCTTGATGAGCCCACCGCTGGCCTCGACCCGATAGGCGCGGGCGCATTCGATCAGTTGATCCTGACTTTACGTGATGCCTTGGGCCTGAGCGTGTTCATGGTCACCCACGACCTGGACACGCTGTATACCATCACCGACCGGGTTGCGGTGCTGTCTCAGAAACGCGTGCTGGTGGCCGATAGCATCGACAGGGTTTCGGCCTACAAAGACGACTGGATTCACGAATACTTTCATGGCCCGCGCGGCCGTTCGGCCTACGCAGCGGCCACCCACCCACACGAGGTCTCATGATGGAAACCCGCGCCCATCACGTCTTGATCGGCCTGTTCACGGTGATCGTGGTCGCCGCCGCGCTGCTGTTCGGCCTGTGGCTGGCCAAATCCAGCGTCGATACAGCATTCAAGGATTATCAGGTGGTGTTCAACGAGGCCGTGACCGGGTTGTCCCGTGGCAGCCCGGTGCAGTACAGCGGGATCAAGGTCGGCGACGTCGTCCAGCTGCGTCTCGACCCGCAGGACCCACGCCGTGTGCTGGCGCAAATTCGGGTCGCCGGAGAAACCCCGATCAAGCGCGACACTTTCGCCAAGCTCGCCCTTAACGGCATCACCGGTACCTCGATTATTCAGCTCAGCGGCGGCACACCACAGAGCGAAGAACTCAAGGGCGAGGACGGCAATCTGCCGGTGATCATCGCCTCGCCATCGCCGATCTCGCGCTTGCTCAACGACAGCAACGACCTGCTCACCGGCATCAACGTGTTCCTGCACAACGCCAACGAGCTTCTGTCATCCAAGAATGTTCAGGCGCTGAGCAAGACCATGGAGCATCTGGAGCAGACGACGGCTGTCATTGCAGACCAACGGGAAGATATCCGCCAGACCCTCAAGCAACTACTGGCGCTGAGCAAGCAGGCCAGCACCACGCTGGATCAGACCTCCACCGCTATGCGCAATGCGAATCTGTTGTTCACGGTCGACGGAAAGCAGGCGATCGCTACCGGTCAGGCTGCGATGCTGTCACTGCAACAGAGCACCGACACCATCAACCAGTTGGTCAAAGCCAACAAGGACTCGGTCAACGGCGGGCTCCAGGGTCTGGGTGAACTGGGCCCAGCCATTCGTGAGTTGCGCGAAACCCTGACCTCGCTCAAGACCATTTCCCGCAGTTTGAATGCCAACCCCAGCGGCTACCTGCTCGGTAGCGACAAGAACAAGGAGTTCGAGCCATGAGGCTTGCCGGTCACTCATTCCCTCGACTGTTACTGGCAAGCGCACTGTTGATGCTGGGCGCCTGCTCGATTCTGCCCAAGCAGGAGCCGTCGGATGTCTACCGCCTGCCAACCGCAGCAACTACGGCCAAGGCAGCAACGCCCGCGCCGTGGTCGCTGCGGGTGGTCAAGCCCAAGTCCAGCGAGACCCTCGACAGCCCGCGGATCGCAGTCATCCCGCAAGGCGACGTGATCAGCAGCTATAAAGGTGCGCGCTGGAGCGATCCTGCGCCTGTGCTGCTGCGCAATCGTCTGACCGACGCGTTCTATCGCGACGGCCGAATCCAGTCGCTCAGCACCGACGACAGCAACCTGCAGGCGGATTTCGAACTGGGCGGCGAGTTACAGGCGTTTCAAAGCGAGTATCGCGGCCAGGCTATCGAAGTGGTGATCAGGCTGGATGCGCGACTGGCTGACGACCGTCAGCGCATCGTCGCCAGTCGGCGCTTCGAAGTGCATCAGCCGGTCGCTGACAAGCAAGTCTCAGCCGTTGTGGCCAGCTTTGGGCAAGCCAGCGATACGCTGACCGCCCAAGTGCTGCAATGGACCGTGGAGCAGGGCCAGAAGCATTACACCGTCGAGCCGAAGAACCAGTAGCAGACACAGATCGCGGCAATCACGCCCGCAAGTTCCGCCAGTAGCGCGCAGCCCACGGCGTGGCGCGCGCGCTGGATGCCGACCGCGCCGAAATACACTGCCAGCACGTAGAAGGTGGTTTCGGTGCTGCCCTGAATCGTTGCTGCGACCAGAGCCGGAAAACTGTCGACGCCTTGAGTCTTCATCGTCTCGATCAGCATCGCCCGTGCGGCGCTGCCAGAGAACGGCTTGACCAGAGCGGTCGGCAGGGCGTCGACGAAACGCGTGTCCAGGCCCATCCACTGAATCACATGGCGAATGCCTTCCAGTGCAAAGTCCAGCGCCCCTGACGCCCGCAGCACGCCCACGGCGCACAACATCGCCACCAGATATGGCAGCAGATTCCTGGCGACGTCAAAGCCCTCTTTGGCGCCCTCGACGAACGTTTCGTACACCTTGACATTACGCAGCGCACCGACCACCAGAAACAGCATGATGATGCCGAACAGCGTCAAATTCCCCAGCACCGAAGACAGGCTGGCCAGCGCCGTGGCCGACAGACCGGCCAGTACGGCCATGAAGCCGCCGAGCAGCAAAGCGCCAGGGATCAGGTACGCCAGCACTACCGGGTCCCACAGACGCAAGCGTTGCATGACTGCCACCGACAGCAGGCCAACGAGCGTTGAGGCGCTGGTGGCCAAGAGGATTGGCAGGAACACCAGCGTGGGATCGACCGCGCCTTGCTGAGCGCGATAGACGAAAATGGTGACCGGAAGCAGGGTCAGGGAGGAGGCATTGAGCACCAGAAAGAGAATCTGCGCGTTGCTCGCCACTGTCTGGCTGGGATTGAGGTCCTGCAAGGCACGCATGGCCTTGAGGCCGATCGGCGTCGCCGCGTTATCAAGACCCAGGGCATTGGCCGCGAAGTTCAGCGTGATCAGGCCCAACGCAGGGTGGCCAGCCGGGACTTCCGGCATCAGACGGCGAAACAGGGGCCCGAGCACTTTCGCCAGCCAGTCGACGATACCCGCCTTCTGCGCAATGTTCAGGAAGCCGAGCCACAGGGTAAGGGTGCCGAACAGCACCACCATCACTTCCACCGACAGCTTGGCCATGGCGAAGATGCTTTCTACCATCGCGGCAAAAATGCCCGAGTTACCGCCCACCAACCATTGGGCCAGCGCAGACACCGCCGCGACCACAAAAAAACCAAGCCATAGGCCGTTGAGCATCAGTGAATCCCCTCGCAAGATGCGGGGATGATAGCGGCGAGGGACGAAACAACAAACCCCAAGGACCGCTACAGGTCACTCATAAGTCATATAAAACAAACCCCGCACTTGGCGGGGTTTGTGTTGACGCTACTCAGCGATCAATCGACAGTCGACTGACCCGCTGGCAGGGATTCCTTGCTGCGCCAGTGCGGCAGGGAATTCCAGTAGCGCTCGCCCTTGGCGTCGTCGTACATGCCTTCCCAGCGCGCGATGACCAGAACCGCCAGCGCGTTTCCGATCACGTTCAGCGCAGTACGCGCCATGTCCATGATGCGGTCGACACCGGCAATGAACGCCAGGCCTTCCAGCGGAATGCCGACGCTGCCCAGAGTGGCCAGCAGCACCACGAACGAAACACCCGGCACGCCAGCGATGCCTTTGGAGGTGACCATCAGGGTCAGCACCAGCATGATCTGTTGGCCGATCGACAGGTCGATGCCGTACAGCTGCGCGATGAACAACGCGGCGATGCTCTGATACAGAGTCGAACCGTCGAGGTTGAACGAGTAACCAGTCGGCACCACGAAGCTGCTGATGGCCTTCGGCGCGCCATAGGCTTCCATCTTCTCGATCACGCGCGGCAGCACGGTCTCGGAACTTGCAGTGGAGTAGGCCAGCACTAGCTCATCCTTGAAGATGCGCATCAGCTTGGTCACAGAGAAGCCGAACAGACGGGCGATCAGGCCCAGCACCACGAACGCGAAGAAAGCGATGGCGACGTAAACCAGAATCACCAGCTTGGCCAGTGGCAGCAGTGAGGCGAAACCGAAGTTGGCGACGGTCACGGCAATCAGCGCGAAAACACCGATTGGCGCGTAGTTCATGATCATGTGAGTGACCTTGAACATGGTTTCCGAAACGCCCTGGAATACCTTGACCAGTGGCTCGCGTACTTCAGCGTTGAGGCTGGACAGACCCAAACCGAAGAACACCGAGAAGAAGATGATCGGGAGCATGTCGCCACGGGCAACAGCGGCGAAGATGTTCGACGGGATCAGGTTGAGGATCGTCGCAATGAAGGCGTGATCGTGCTGCACTTCGGCGGTGGTCTTCTCGTACTGCGAGATGTCCACGGTGCCCAGCGTGCTCATGTCGATGCCGGTGCCCGGGTGGAACACGTTGGCGAGCAACAGGCCGACGACGATGGCGATGGTGGTGACGACTTCGAAGTACAGGATCGTTTTCAAGCCAATCCTGCCCAGCTTCTTCGCGTCACCCACCCCTGCAATGCCCACAACCAGCGACGAGATCACGATCGGAATCACGATCATCTTGATCAGGCGGATAAAGATGTCACCTGCAGGTTGCAGGATATTGCTGATCCACCAGGCCTTTTCAGCACTGAAGTGGTTGAGCACAGCACCCAGTGCAATGCCCAGCACCAGTCCGATGAGGATCTGCCAGGCGAGGCTCAGTTTTGCCTTCTTCATGTCATTAACCTTGTTGTAGTTGGCATGGACATTTCTCACCGACGTTTTCGATTTCACTCTTGTGAAGCTGCATCGAAGCGTGGATGCCCTTGGATCTGTCCAGAAGGTCTCTGCAAATGAGCGTCCGAGCTCTCGGCAGGCGGAAAAAGGGCGCAACTATTCCTATCCAGCCCTTCAGCGTCTAATGCCGTAAATGACTACGTCATGCCGAATCGGCATGAGAGAAATCAAAGGGTTAGCAAATACCGCCCCAAAACGAGGCAATGGCTGTCAGCACTTTTATGCTGCGAAGTGGCTAAAACGTCGCCTGCAGACAGGTTGAGGCAGAAACAAGGGAGGCAAGTGACAAAATGGTCACGCACGACCGAGATGCCCTCCACAGGCCTTTTTTCTCGATATACGGTCGCAAGCACGGCCAGATTTAAGGGCGATCCTGAGAGGAGCGAAATAGAAGGGAACGTAAGAGAGGGAATAAAGCGAGATTTGCGCGTCGCAAGCCCATGATCGGATCAGCGCCAATCGGCCAATCTGATAATGGACTTGCGTAGCGGCTTCCTGACCCGGCCCACGAATGGGAGTACTCCCTGTACACCTGGGTCGCTCCAACCATTCCCTTGATCAAAACGTCCCGGCCCCTTGGTCACGCACATACCCTCCTCGGGTTGTGCGGCTTTCGGGAAGACCCGATTAGGTTCGGTCTTCCTTCATTTGAATCAGTACCAATTCGGATCTTTCTTGAGCTGTTCCTTCAAAAGACCTTGCATGCCCTCATCAGGCTTGCCGAGGAATCGATAGTCCGCATGGCGTGTCGGCGACTTGTCAGCCGGCAGGCCTGCTGGCACTTCCACCAACATGGCGTAGGCGTGTTCCTTGTCCAGGCTGAACGCCACGATGAGCCGTTTATTGATGCACGTGTCCTGGGTTTCGCAGAGAGGCCCTACCAGGTATTTGTCACCATCCTCGGTCACCGCGTTCATCTGATCGGACGTACCGGACAGATTGATTACCCAATCGGGCAGACGCTCTTCTTTCTTCACGACACTTGACCAGGTCTGGCGATACTCGGGGTCGGAGTTAAGTAACTCGTTGACCCGTGCCTGACCGTCGTTCGCCGCCATTGCCATGGCGCTGGCGCTCGTCAGGAGCGCCAGCGTCAATGCATGGAAGGGCTTGCGGACCATGGTCAGCCCCGTCCGCGACGACCGAAGAAGAACGACACGACGAACATCACCAGAAACACGACAAAGAGAATCTTGGCGATACCCGTGGCGGTGCCTGCGATACCACCGAAGCCCAGTACAGCTGCAACGATAGCGATGATCAGAAATGTGATAGCCCAGCTCAACATGGTGATTCTCCTTACTGTTTTTAATTTCTAGCCACACCGAGGCATCGGGTTTGACCCTCGGCGTAGATTGCGTCTCTGACGTCGAGGGTCAGAAGACCCAACTCTGCTGACGCGGCGCCTGGTCAATGGCAGTCGCCGCTTCGTCAACCGGTTGCAGGCTCAGCGCGACATCCGTCGCTTTCAGCGCACTCGCTTTCGCGAAAGGAGCGCTGTGGCTGTAGGCATGCTCAATCTGGGTGGTGTCCTGGGTCTGGTTCCAGTGGTTGAACTGTTGAACGACGATCAACGTAATCATCAACGCCAGGCTGGCGAACAAACCTTGCTGCACGTGCAGTGGGGAAATACGCAGTTTGGCGAGAGATTGAGTGTTCATTCAGCGGGCTCCAGGAAATCTTGTTGGCCGACGATGCAGACCTTTGTTACCTGAGATATTGCAGCCGCTGTGCCAGCTTTTTAATCGAGATAAAAACCATATAAATCAGTCACTTAAATACACGTGACAGACACCTCTTACACGCAAGCTGCACGATTGAACATTTGGCATCGTGCGTATTGCACGAACAGAAGGTAAGGCTCGACAAGTTGACGTGTAGCAGCCGGGCTTACTGGGAGCAGCAATTTACAAGCCATCGCCGCCAGCAAAGCCGGCCTGCTACAGAGCGTGCACGATTACCCCGCGCTACGCGCCATGACCCGCAACGTATCGGCATCCACGCCTTTCACGCCGCGAATATTGCGAGCGATCTCGACCGCCAGTTCCTTCTCGGCGTAATTGGCAACGACCCCGTCCAGACTCACCACGCCGCTCTTGGTATCCACCTTTATATTCAGGCCATCGAGATTACGGCTATAGATGAGGCTGGATTTGACCTTGCTGGTGATCCACGCATCACTGAACTCCTCGCGAACACTGTTGGCCTGCGCCTCGTTCTGCTCCTTGATAGCCTGGGTGTCGCGGGCGCTGACGCTGATCAGGTTATTCACCTCGGTCACGCCATCGGTGTTACTGGCAAGACTGCCCGCCAGTTGCTTGGCATCCGCGTCCTTTGCCTGGCCTTTCAACGTCACCACCCCTTGCGCAGCAGCGACCTCGATGTTCAACCCCTCAGTGACGCTGTTCCATAGCAGCTTGGATTTGATGGTGGCCGTGAGTGTTGCGTCGTCGAAGCGCTGAGCCATATTGGCCTTGGTGCCGGGTTCGGCCGCGACCTGGGGGTCGATCTGCAGTTGGTTGTCGACCTTGTTGATGCCTTGGGTATCGCTTGCGATCTGGGTGGCAAGATCCTTGTCGACCTGGTTTTCCACCTTGCCCGTCAGCACGGCAGTCCCCTGTTCGACCTTCACGCCGATATTGAACGGGCTCAGATGGCGGTTAAGCGCAAACGCGGTCCAGATCGAACCTTCCTGGCGCGCCTGAGCCAGTTGCGTTTGCAAATCGCCCTGAGCAGCCTGGGCAGCAATGGGCGTGATGCCGATCAGGCTTGCGGCGGCCATCGCCAGGGCGATTTTCTTCAGCGGTTGCATGGCAAATCTCCAGATATTTCCAAAAGGACTACTGGAGAGACTTTTCAATTGCCGAGACGTTCTGTTGCACCTGCCCATCCAAAAACACGCCGCGATGGCCCTGCCAGGCAGATTTTCGATGCCGTACGCGGCAGATCAATGATTTATCTGATTTTTTGGCAGATCACTAACATGCAGTGCGTTGAATCAATCAGAATGAACCATGCAACTTGCCCGATTATTCCGGGACTAACCAAGATCATTCATTTAGGAGCGTAGGAAAAATGGAAGCAGCCACTGAGAATCAGGGCCGTATTCTGCTTGTGGACGATGAGTCCGCCATCCTTCGCACCTTCCGCTATTGCCTGGAAGATGAAGGCTACAGCGTCGCCACCGCCAACAGTGCGGCACAGGCCGAAGCGCTGCTGCAACGTCAAGTGTTCGACGTGTGCTTTCTGGATTTGCGTCTTGGGGAAGACAACGGGCTGGACGTGCTGGCGCAGATGCGCATTCAGGCGCCATGGATGCGCGTGGTGATCGTGACTGCGCATTCCGCCGTGGACACGGCGGTGGACGCGATTCAGGCTGGCGCCGCCGATTATCTGGTCAAGCCCTGCAGCCCCGACCAGTTGCGTCTGGCGACCGCCAAGCAACTGGAGGTCCGTCAGCTGTCGGCACGCCTCGAAGCGCTGGAAGGCGAGGTGCGCAAACCCAAGGACGGCCTGGACTCCCACAGCCCATCGATGATGGCGATTCTGGAGACGGCGCGTCAGGTGGCGAACACCGACGCCAACATTCTCATTCTGGGTGAGTCCGGTACCGGTAAAGGTGAACTGGCACGGGCTATCCACGGCTGGAGCAAGCGGGCGAAGAAAGCCTGCGTCACCATCAACTGTCCGTCCCTGACCGCGGAGCTGATGGAAAGCGAGCTGTTCGGCCATAGCCGCGGCGCGTTCACCGGTGCCAGCGAGAGCACCCTCGGGCGAGTGAATCAGGCTGATGGCGGTACATTGTTTCTCGATGAAATCGGTGACTTCCCACTGACCTTGCAGCCAAAATTGCTGCGCTTCATCCAGGACAAGGAATACGAGCGCGTGGGCGACCCGGTGACTCGTCGCGCTGACGTGCGCATCCTTGCGGCGACCAACCTGAACCTGGAAGACATGGTTCGCGAAGGCCGCTTCCGCGAAGACCTGCTGTACCGCCTTAATGTGATTACCTTGCACCTGCCGCCGCTGCGTGAGCGTGGCGAGGACATTCTGACTCTGGCTGACCGTTTCCTTGCGCGCTTCGTCAAGGATTATGGCCGTCCGGCGCGGGGTTTCAGCGAGGATGCCCGCAGCGCGCTCCTCAACTATCGCTGGCCCGGCAACATCCGCGAGCTGCGAAACGTGGTGGAACGTGCCAGCATCATTTGCCCGCAGGAGAAGGTCGAGGTCAGTCATCTGGGGATGGCCGAAACGCCAACCAACAATGCACCACGTGTCGGTGCGGCATTGAGCCTGGACGAGCTGGAAAAAGCGCACATCGGCGCCGTGCTGGCGACCAGCGATACCCTCGATCAAGCGGCACGCACGTTGGGGATCGATGCCTCGACGCTGTATCGCAAGCGCAAGCAGTACAACTTGTGACAGGTCGCTTATGAAGTTCGCGATAAAGTTGCGCACCCGGCTGTTCCTCAGCATTTCGGCGCTGATGACGGTCGCCTTGCTAGGCCTGCTGTTGGGACTGGTCAGCGTCATGCAGATGGCCAAGTCTCAGGAGTCGCTGATTCGCCACAACTTCATTACCCTCGATATCGGTCTCAAACTGCGGCAGAACCTGGGCGATCAACTGGTCATGCTGCTCAAGAGCAGCCCGGACGAAGCGGCGCTGCAGCACAATCAGAAGCAATTCCAGGACCTGCTGGATCAAGGCATCGATCACGATCAGCAAACCAACACCCACAGCGGCTTCGAGAAGGCACGTCTGGACTATGCGCAATTCCTGAGTGCCCTTCAGCAGTCCAATGATCCGGCCAACGCGCTAAACGACGACAAGGCCGTGACCAATGCCTTCAACACGCTGCGCAACGGGCTGCTCGATGCCCACCGTCAGGCGCTGGAAAACATCAGCCAGGCCGAGACAGCCTCTCGCACCCGCGCGCTATGGGTCGCTGCGCTGCTGGGGCTGGTCGGGCTCGCGGTGCTGGCCATCGGCTTCGTCACCGCGCACGGCATCGCTCGCCGCTTTGGCGGGCCGATCGAAGCGCTGGCCAAGGCCGCGGACAACATTGGACAAGGCAACTTCGAAGTCACCCTGCCGATCTCCTCCTCATCGGAAATGAACCAGCTGACTCGCCGTTTCGGCATCATGGCCGAGGCCTTGCGCCAGCATCAGGTGACCAACGTCGATGAACTGCTCGCCGGGCAACAACGGCTGCAAGCGGTGCTCGACAGTATCGACGACGGCCTGCTGATGATTGATCGGCAGGGGCGGCTTGAACACCTCAACCCGGTAGCGCAACGCCAGCTCGGCTGGGAAGAAAGCAAACTCGGCCAGGGTCTGGGGGAAGCCTTGGAGCGTCCGGAGCTGGATCAGCAGCTCCATCTGGTCTTGCGCGGCGGCATGCTGGAGCGGGCGCCCGAAGACCTTTCCATCGAGATTGATGGCGAAACCCGATTGCTGACTTACAGCCTGACTCCAGTCAGCCATACCAAGGGTCATATTCTCGGCGCCGTGATGGTGCTGCACGATGTCACCGAACAGCGCGCGTTCGAACGGGTGCGCAGCGAGTTCGTCCTGCGCGCCTCCCATGAATTGCGCACACCGGTTACCGGCATGCACATGGCGTTCGGGCTCTTACAGGAGCGCGTGCACTTCCCGCCGGACTCCCGCGAAACGGACTTGCTGCAGACCGTCAACGAAGAGATGCAGCGGTTGATGCAGTTGATCAACGACCTGCTGAATTTTTCTCGTTATCAGAACGGCCTGCAAAAGCTGACCCTCGCGCCATGCGATGTCAACGAGCTGCTCGAAGAGGCGCGGCAGCGCTTTGCCGAATCGGCGCAGGAGCAGGATGTGGTGGTGCTCCTGGAAATGCAGGAGCCGTTGCCACGCTTGCAGGCCGACAAGGGGCAGCTCGATCGCGTCCTCGACAACCTGCTGGACAACGCGCTGCGCCATACGCCGCAATCGGGGCTGATCCGCCTGCAGGCGCGTCGGCATGGAGAGCGCTTGATCATTAGCGTGGAAGACAACGGCGAAGGCATCGCCTACGGACAGCAGGCACGAATATTCGAACCCTTCGTTCAGGTCGGCCGCAAGAAAGGCGGGGCAGGTCTGGGGCTGGCACTGTGCAAGGAAATCGTGCAGCTGCACGGCGGGCGCATGGGTGTGTACTCAAGACCGGGGCAGGGTACGCAATTCTACATGGCCTTGCCGCTGTAACGCGTCTTCTGGCTCAAGCCACGTCATCGGTCCGCCGACCCGCGCTACGACGCCCACCCGTGACTAATTCCGTAAACTTGCTTGCAGTCAGTGGTCGTGCAAACAGCCAGCCCTGGCCGTAGATCACGCCTTCGCTCTTGAGCAGCAAGGCCTGGGATTCGAACTCGATACCCTCGGCAATCACTCGCAATTGCAGCGCATGGGCCATGCGGATGATGTGCGGCGCGACCCCGCTGCTGGCCGCGTCATGGCCCAGCGCGTCGATGAACGCCTTGTCGATCTTCAGGCAATCCACCGGCAAAGTCTGCAAATAGGCGAGACTGCAGTAACCCGTGCCGAAGTCATCGATCAGCACTTGATGGCCGCGATCACGCAGGGCTTGAAGATGATTACGCGCGACCACGACGTCAACCAGCCCGCGCTCGGTGACCTCAAAGGCAATCTGCCGGGGCGCCACCCGGTGCAGGGCGAGCAGTTTCGCAGTCACCCGGCCAATACGCGGGGCCATTACGTCACAGGCGGCTAAATTCACCGAAATATAGAGATGGGGATTGGCGCGCAATAGCTGCCCCAACTGCTCCAGCAACTGCTGCAGCACAAAGTCAGTGATCTGACGGATCTGGCCGGTATTTTCCGCCAAGGGAATGAACAGATCAGGGCTGGTCAGCGTGCCATCGGGTCGTCTCCAGCGCACCAAGGCCTCAGCGCCCACGCATAAGCGGGTATTCAGGTCAAAAATAGGTTGGTAGAGAACCTTCAGTTCACCACGGCGCAGGGCGCCATGCAGCTCGCCGCCCAGCGACTGGCGCTGACGAACCAGTTGCAACACCAGAATCCCGATGCACAACGAAATCAGCACACTGGCCGGCACCAGAAGCCACCAGGCACCGGTTATCTTTTGCTGCAAGCCGTTGCGAGGAGTAATTAACACCAGCTGATATTCCGGACTTTGCGTCGGCATCCGGTAAACCAGCTTGTCCTGAGTGGTGATCAGCGTCTCGGCGGAGGTCGGGGTCCAGTCGGGCGTCGGGGGCCAGGTCTGCGCCGGGCCTAAAACCGGAACCGCTTTGGAGCCCTGATCCAGCACCACTACCAGACTGCCGCCGGCAGGCAGGTCCACCACATCGGTGAGGTGGCCGCGGGAGGTCGATACACGAAACTCTCCGCGCCCGAGCATTAGGGACGCCAGGTTGTCGTCAGGCTGTGTGGAGGTGTTCAGCCAGTAGTCGTAAGTCGGGCCGCGAATGTCCGGCGCGCGCGGCTTGCCGATCATGCTTTGGCGGGTCCAGCTGGAACAGAACTGGGTATCGTCGACGTAGGCGACTTCATAAATGAAGCGGAAGCGCGAATTGACCTGCCGCAACTGCTCGATCATCTCGGGGCTGCAGCCCCGCAAAGGCTGGGCCTCGAGCAGATCAAGGCCCGCACGTAACTGGCCGAACAGTTGCTCCAGACGCACAAGAAAACGTTCGCCCTGGGCATTCATTTGAGCACTTTCTTCCTGTCGCGCCTGATGCATTGCCAGGCCAAAGCTACCCGCCAATAGCACGGCCGCGCTCAACAACGCTGCCAGCAATGCCAGGAGGGAAGGGCGATAGAGAACTGAGCGCAGCTGCGGTGAAGCCGTGAACATCGGCCGATATCCAGATGAATACCAATGAGGTATAGCAACAAGCGCGGAAATAGCCCGCCAAAAACCGACGCTATGGGCAATTTAGTGCCTGAGGTTCAACACCTGAAGGATAGCTGCACTTTGCAGATCAGGTTCGCCGTCGAACTTCTGCGGGCGATAATGCATCTGGAACGCCCCCAAGACGTGGCGTGTGGCCAAATCCCATTCGCCTGTCTGCGGCGTTGGATAGCCCAGTAAAGCCAACTGCTGCTGGAACCATGAAACACTTGGCAACACACCCATCATTTGCGCCTGACGCTGCGCGACTTGTTGCTCGTCGGGCCAGATACCCAGGCCTTCTGCGGCCAGGCGCTTCCATGGAAAGAGCGGGCCTGGATCGAGTTTACGCAGCGGGGCGATATCGCTGTGGCCGATCACATGCCGCGGCTCGATCTTGTTGCGTTTGACGATGTCCTTGAGCAGCACGATCAATGCCTTGATCTGCGCTTCGCTGTAGGGATACCAAAGGCGACCGGTTGGCGTGTCCCGGTAGCCCGGGTTGACGATCTCGATACCGATGCTGCTGGAGTTCAGCCACGTGCGGCCATCCCACTCACTTTCACCGGCATGCCAGGCGCGCTGGCTTTCATCTACCAGTTTGTAGGTCGTGGCCGGGCCGTCGCCGATCAGATAATGCGCGCTCACTTCGCCATGAGTCAGCAACGCCAGCGAGCGATCAAGAGGCGCGGAGGTGTAGTGCACCACCACGAACTGGGCGCGGCTGTCGAAATTGACCGAAGGATGACTGGTGTCGAGCTTCGGACCGCTGGAGCAGGCTGTGAGAAGCAGGGCCAGGAAAAATGCGCAAAAAGGCTTCATAAAAGGCAGAACACATAGGCAAGTAATGCAACAGTGTAACGTAATGCCAACCCCGCGCTCAAAAATGCTCGTCCACCCACGCGACGCCGTTCGTAACGTCATCCCTGCTCTATACGGTTACGCCCCTTGTCTTTCGCTCGATACAGCGCCTGATCGGCACGCTTTAGCACCAGGTCACTACGTTCACCTGGCTTGAAGAGCGTGATCCCCATCGAAACGGTGACAGTCACCGGCTCGCCCTTGAAATGGAAAGGGCACTGCTCGATGGTCAAGCGCAGCCGCTCCAGCAGTGCCAGGCCGTCAGCCATTTGCGTGTGAGGAAGGAGAAGAACGAATTCCTCGCCGCCGAATCGGGCCAGGAAATCCGAGGGGCGCAGGCGTTTTTCCAGTTGCGAGGCAATGATCTTCAAGACCTTGTCGCCCGCCAGATGGCCGTAACCGTCGTTGATGCGCTTGAAATGATCGAGGTCAAGAATGCCCAGCAACAAGCTGGAACGATTTTTCTGCAGCAGATCGACCTCTTGATCCAGACGCTCGTTCCAGGCCGCGCGGTTCGGCAAACCGGTGAGGGTATCGATCAGTGCCTTTTGTCGCTGCTCTTCAAGGTGCGCTCGGAAGCCCAGCGCTTCCTGCTCCATGGTCGCCACCCGACCGGCGAGCGATTGCAGGCGCGAGGCGACTTCCTGCTCCCGCTGATCACGCTGCCTTTGGTGCTCGTCCATGGTACCCAGCAAACCTTCCAAACGACTCTCCAGCACATGTTTCAGGCTATTGAGATCGGCCGCTTCCTGCACGCTGCTCTGTAAACCGCCGACGTGCTCGCGTAGCTGATCGTTCAGCTCCCGAGAGGCGGACTGTTGGCCCGCATGGTCGTCGCTGGCGGCTTGCAGATTGCTCTGGAACGACTCAAGGCGCTCGTTGAGCTGTTTGAGGTAAAGCTCGAATTCGTGCTGACCGCTGTCGGTAATCGCCAACATCAAAACGGCGAGATCGTCCAGGATCGGCAGCAACTCATACCAGTTCAACCCATGTTCAAGACGCGTACGCATCGCTTCGGCCTGCGGCCGATGGTGCTCTGGCAGCGTCAGATCGTTGAGCAACCCCAGCAGGGTTTCTTCAATGTGAGCCGCTACCGAGCTATAGCTGGGTTCTGGGGAGGAGGGCAGTGCGTAAGGCCCATCCTCCTCAACCACGCCTTGCTCATCGGGATTTTCGTCAGCGTTCGTTTCGTCGCCCGCCGCTTGCGCCTTGATCGCCTGGTCTTCAGCCGCTTCGGCCTCGGCCTGTTCGACGGCTTGCTCTTCATTGTTCGCGGCAGAGTCGCTGGTCACTTCAGCAGGTTCTGAATCAACTACTGCCACAGCGTCTTCGGCTGGCGCTGGCGCCAGGGCTTGCTCAGCAAGCAGTGATTGCGCCTGGGCATTGGTTTTTTCAGACTCAACAGCTTTTGGCAAAGGCTCATCGGTGGGTATGAGCTCGCTCACCTCGGCTTTCGCAGCCGGTACGGCAGCAGCTGCTTGAGGAGACTCAGCAGCCGCCACCGAAGCCTCAGCGGCTGCGACTACTTCGGCAACCGGTTTCTCAACGATTATCGCGGGCTCGGCCGCGGCAGGCGCTTCATTGGTCCATTGCGCCGTTTGCGGTGCCGAACGCTCGGCGAAGGGCTCGTCGGCAGCATCATCACCGCTTGCCGCCATAGGTTTGGCTGCTGGTACGACGGGAAGAGCGGTTGGGGCAGGGGATTCTTCTTCGGCCTCGCGGCTGCCAAACAGGCGCTGGAGAAAACCAGGCCGCGCGGCCTCCTCAGGGTGCTCTATCTGAGAAAGCGCCTGCCCCTGCAAACCACTCAACTCGCTTAGAAGCAGCGGCAGCTCACGGGCCTGGTTGACCCGATCTTCAAGGTTTTTTGCAAAGCGTTTGAGAGGTTTGGCCACCTCACGGGGCAGCGGCAATGCCTGCAACTGCGCGACCAGGGAGGTCAACGCCGTGCCCATCTGCTCGACGCGCTTTTCGCGGCGCTGCTCGGAGTCGAGCACGGCTTTCTCCAGCCGAGGAATCAAGGCAGCCAGCCCCGCGTCCATGTCGTCCTTGCGCACGACCTCGCGCATTTCCTTCATGCACTGATCGACCGCCTTGTCAGCCCCCTCCGCCGCCAGGCTACTGCGTACCAGGCCCCGACGCAGCAAGTCCAGACGCGCATTCCAGCGCTTTTCCAGTCTGTCTTGTTGCTCGATGCTCTTGAGGTATTTTTCTTTCCAGCGTTGGGCTTCGTCGCTCATTCCGAGGGTCCGAGAGGAGATGTGCTTGTTATCGGCAGCGAGTCACCAATTAATGAGGCTGGCAAGCGAATCTCCACCGCAACCGGCAGATGATCGGAAATGGGCTGAGCCAGCACCTGCACTTTTTCAAGCGTAAGGGTCGGGCTGAGAAGGATGTGGTCCAGGCAGCGCTGAGGACGCCAGCTTGGAAAGGTCGCTTCGATCTGGGGCGCGAGCAGGCCCAGATCACGCAACGGAGAGAGCTCCAGCAGGTCGCTGGCATGGGTGTTCATGTCGCCCATCAGCACCTGATGTTTGTATCCGCCAATCATCTCGCGGATATACGCCAGTTGGCGGGTACGAACGCGGGCCCCAAGCGCCAGATGCATGACCACCACGATCAGCGCATCTTCGCCTTCGCCGAAACGCACCAGAATGGCGCCACGCCCGGCAGGGCCAGGCAATGGATGGTCTTCGATATCCCAAGGGCGCAGACGGCTTAACACGCCGTTGCTGTGCTGGGCGAAGCGTCCGAGGTTGCGATTGAGTTGCTGATGCCAGTACGGAAAGGATCCGAGCTGGGCGAGGTGTTCGACTTGATTGACGTAGCCTGATCGAAGGCTGCCGCCATCGGCTTCCTGCAAGGCGACCAGATCGTAGTCGTTGAGCAGGTTGCCGATTTTCTGCAGATTTCCGGCGCGACCGTTGTGGGGCAGCAGATGCTGCCACCCACGGGTCAGGTAATGCCGATAGCGCTCGGTACTGATACCTACCTGGATGTTGAAGCTGAGCAACCGGAGCCGGCCATCGGCTGGCAATCCGGTTTCCTGCAGGTGTCGCTCGTTGACCTTGGCCGAGTGCCGGGCAACGATGCGTTCAGTACCCCAGCGCGTCATGGCCGGCGCTTACTTGGCGGTCAGCGTTGCGCGCTCTTTGGCGATCAACTGATCGGCCACTTGCAGCGCTTGCTCTGGACCACCGGCAGTGCCCAGGTCAAAACGGTATTTGCCGTTGACGATCATGGTAGGAACGCCAGTGATTTCATACTTCTTGGCCAGTTCCTTGTACTGGGCGATCTTGCCCTTTACGGCGAACGAGTTGAAGGTTTCGAGGAACTTGGTCTTGTCGACGCCCTGAGTGGCAACGAACTCGGCCATGTCGTTCGGGTCGGTCAGACGCTTGCCGCCTTTCTGGATGGCATCGAAGACTGCGGTGTGGACTTTCTTCTCGACACCCATGGTGTCCAGAGTGATGAACAGCTGACCGTGGGCATCCCATGGACCGCCGAACATCGCAGGAACGCGGATGAAATGAACGTCAGCGGGGAGTTTTTCAACCCATGGATTGATCACCGGCTCGAAAGCGTAGCAGTGTGGGCAGCCGTACCAGAACATCTCGACGACTTCGATCTTGCCTGGCTCGGAAACAGGGACGGCGCTGCTCAGCTCGACATATTGCTTGCCGGCTTCGATCGGCTCTGCAGCTTGAGCGGTGAGACCGAACAGGCTGGTGAAAACCAGAGCGGCGCTGAGAATCAGATTACGCATGCTTAACTCCTGGGCATGAAAAGTCACCTCGACGGCCGCAGTTGGACCGGGCGGGGTGATGTGAGTTCGCAAGTGTAACGCCTGCGCGCACAAAAAAGGGCAGCCGTTCGCTACCCTTTTTGGCCCGCCCGAGCGGGAAACGATGTGCAAAGGTTTCAGAGCCTGAAACCGCCCTATTCAGGGGCTCTCGCCTTAATCGAGGCTTAATGCAGGCCCTGTATGTAGGCCGACAACGCGTCGATATCCTTGTTGCTGAGCTTGGAGGCAATCGAGCGCATGACCATGGTGTCGCCATCGTTGGTGCGGTCACCTTCGCGGAACGCTGTCAGCTGCTTTTTCACGTAATCGGCATGTTGCCCACCCAGATGCGGAAAGCCGGCAGCGGCGTTGCCAGCGCCGTTGGGCGAGTGGCATCCGGTACAGGCAGGCATGCCCTGATCAAGTTTGCCGCCGCGAAACAGAGCCTCGCCCCGTGCGACCAGATTGGCATCGGCGGCGCCGACGCTGCCTTTCTGGCTGGAGAAATAGGCGGCGATATCGGCGAGATCCTGCTCATTGAGGTTGTTCAGCAGGCCGGTCATCTCGAGAACGACACGTTTGCCGTCCTTGATCTCATGCAGTTGCTTGAGCAGATAGCGCTGACCTTGTCCGGCCAGTTTGGGGAAGTTGGGAGCGGGACTGTTACCGTCCGGACCATGACAGGCGCCGCAGACTGCGGCTTTTGCCTGGCCTGCCGCGGGGTCGCCGACTACCGCGTCTGCGGCGTTTGCGGCACCAGAGATGCCCAAGATCAACAGCAAACTCATCCATAGCTTGTTCATCGGCTAATCCAGTACGTTTTATTGTTGGTGTAAGGTTAGTCCGGCTTCTGCGAACTTCATCCTTCGGGTGGGACAAAGCACACACAAAATCTGCGGCATTATATACTTGCGTCCATTAAACGGAAACGACACCCCGTTGCCGCACCACTGCAGCAACGCCCTCACCGGATATCCCATGCAACTCAAGAACCCGATCCTCGGCTTGTGCCAACAAGCCAAGTTCATGCTCAGCGCCGCCAAAGTCGACCAGTGCCCCGATGACGAAGGCTTCGAAGTGGCCTTCGCCGGCCGTTCCAATGCTGGCAAATCCAGTGCACTGAACACCCTGACCCACGCCAGCCTCGCACGCACCTCGAAAACCCCGGGCCGCACTCAGCTGTTGAACTTCTTCAGTCTGGACGACGATCGGCGTCTGGTCGACTTGCCGGGCTACGGTTATGCAAAAGTCCCGATTCCGCTCAAGCAACACTGGCAGCGTCACCTCGAGGCGTATCTGGGCAGCCGGGAGAGTCTGAAAGGCCTGATCCTGATGATGGACATCCGCCATCCGATGACCGACTTCGACCTGCTGATGCTCGATTGGGCAATTGCCAGCGGCATGCCGATGCACATTCTGCTGACCAAGGCGGACAAGCTGACCTTCGGCGCGGCCAAGAACACGCTGCTCAAGGTGCAGTCGGAAATTCGCAAGGGCTGGGGCGATGCCGTGACTATCCAGCTGTTCTCGGCACCCAAGCGCATGGGCCTGGAAGAAGCGTACACCGTGCTCGCCGACTGGATGGAACTTGAAGACAAGGTGCCTGCGGCGTAAATCGCAGGCAAAAAAAACCCCGGACTTCATATGGGGAGGGGAAGTTCGGGGTCTAAGTCCAGACCACTAGGGAGAGGTCCGGATATCTGCCAACACTTAACACAACATAGGAGCATGAGTGGCTACGTCAGCCACTCGCAAACTCTGACCGGGGTTTGTCCGCAGAAGTTCAAAATCTGCGGAAATTTAATGTGGGCAGACTCATCCCACGCTTGAGTCGAGCCGCAGGCAATCACGACTTCCAGGCGAACGCTCTGTGACAGCGCGGCTTGCCGGCGGTAGCGATCCCGAAGCCGCCACCGCCGGCAAGCCGTACCGCTACCGGACCGGCCGCAGTTGATCAAATGATGATCAATGCGCCTCATCCCAGTTATTCCCCACACCCACTTCCACCAGCAGTGGCACGTCCAGGTCCGCGGCGCCGCTCATGTGCACGCGGATTTCCTGGCTGATCTGCTCGACCAGATCCTCACGCACTTCCAGCACCAGTTCGTCGTGGACCTGCAGAATCACGCGAGCATCGAGACCTGAGCTTTCCAGCCAGCCGTTCACTGCCACCATCGCACGCTTGATGATGTCCGCCGCCGTACCTTGCATCGGCGCGTTGATCGCCATGCGTTCGGCACCTTTGCGCAGGGCCTGGTTCTTGGCATTGATATCCGGCAGGTACAGGCGACGACCGAAGATGGTCTCGACGAAGCCTTGCTCGGCCGCCTGCGTGCGGGTGCGTTCCATGTATTCGAGCACGCCGGGATAGCGCGCGAAGTATCGATCGACGTAAGCCTGCGACTGCTTGCGGTCGACGCCGATCTGCTTGGCCAGACCGAACGCGCTCATGCCGTAGATCAAACCGAAGTTGATCGCCTTGGCGCTGCGGCGCATGTCATTGGTCACCTCCGGCAACTCCACGCCAAACACTTCGGCCGCCGTCGCACGGTGGACGTCCAGGTCGTTGCGGAAGGCATGCAACAGACCTTCGTCCTTGGCCAGGTGCGCCATGATCCGCAACTCGATCTGCGAGTAGTCCGCAGCCAGCAGCTTGTAGCCCTTCGGCGCGACGAAGGCCTGACGGATCCGGCGGCCTTCTGCTGTACGGATCGGGATGTTCTGCAGGTTAGGATCGCTGGAGGACAAGCGCCCTGTCACCGCTACTGCCTGATGGTAGGAGGTGTGAATACGGTTGGTGCGCGGGTTAATCTGTTCAGGCAAACGGTCGGTGTAAGTGCTTTTCAGCTTACTCATCGAGCGGTACTGCATCAGTACCTTGGGCAGCGGGAATTCCTGCTCGGCCAGTTCTGCCAGCACTGCTTCGGCCGTCGAAGGCTGGCCGGTGGCGGTCTTGCTGATGATCGGCATGCCGAGTTTTTCGTAGAGGATCACCCCTAGCTGTTTCGGCGAGCCGAGGTTGAATTCCTCACCAGCAATGGCAAAGGCTTCACGCTCAAGCTCGGTCATCTTGTTGCCCAGCTCGACGCTCTGAATGCCCAGCAGCTTGGCGTCGACCAGCGCGCCCTGACGCTCGATGCGCGCCAGGACCGGCATCAGCGGCATTTCGATGTCGTTCAAAACCGGCGCCAGCGTTGGGGTCTTGTCGAGTTTTGCCTGCAGGACTTCATGCAGGCGCAGGGTCAGATCCACCTCTTCGGCGGCGTAGGTCCCGGCCTGCTCCAGCGCGATCTGATCGAAAGTCAGCTGCTTGGCGCCCTTGCCGGCGATGTCCTGGAAGTTGACCGGTGTGTGATCCAGATACTTGGCCACCAGGCTGTCGCGATCATGGCGAGTCGCCGTTGAGTCGAGCACGTAGGATTCGAGCATGGTGTCGAACTTCACACCCTGCACGCTGATGCCCTGATTCTGATCGCCGCCTATTGCGCAGTTCGCCAGCAGGTTGATCGCGAATTTGGCGTGCTGGCCGACCTTGATTTTGCTCGCGTCCTCCAGCATTGGCTTGACCGCCTTGAGCACGGCGTCGCGTTCCAGTTGCTGAGGCACGCCCATATAGGAGTGGGTCAGCGGGATGTAACAGGCTTCGTGAGTCTTGATCGCGAACGACAAGCCGACGATCTGGGCGCGCTGAGCATCGGTGCCGTTGCTCTGTACGACGAAGGCGAACAGCTTGGCGGCTTCGAGCTTCTTCAACCACGCGTCGAACTGGGTTTGCTCGAGAATCAGCTCGTATTGGGCCTCGATGATTGGCGCAGCTTCTTCGACAGGCGCGATCTCGGTACCTTCCTGCTTGGCCTCACGCTGCAAATCGGTGATCCAGCTCTTGAACTCAAGCTCGGTGTACAACGCCAGCAAGGCTTCGCGGTCAGGTTCGCCGCAATGCAGCGCGTCCAGTTCGATATCCAATGGCACGTCGACCTTGATGGTCGCCAGCTGATAGGAAAGGAAAGCCATGTCCCGGTGCTCTTCTAGCTTGGCCGGTAGCGTTTTAGCGCCGCGGATCGCCAGCGTAGGAACCTTGTCGAGGTTTTCATACAGCTCTTTCAAGCCGCCATTGATCCCGACCAGCAGACCCGCCGCGGTTTTTTCGCCCACGCCGGGAACGCCGGGGATGTTGTCGACTTTGTCGCCCATCAGAGCGAGATAATCGATGATGTGCTCAGGACCGACGCCAAATTTCTCTTTCACGCCAGCCACGTTCAGCACGCTACCGGTCATGGTGTTGACCAAGGTAATGTGCCCGTCGACCAACTGAGCCATGTCCTTGTCGCCGGTGGAGATGATCACCGGGCGGTCGGCCGCAGCACTGCTGCGCGCCAGAGTGCCGATCACGTCATCGGCCTCAACGCCTTCGACACACAGCAGCGGGTAACCCAGACCCTTCACGCAATTGTGCAGGAAGTCGATCTGTACGCGCATGTCATCGGGCATGCTCGGGCGATTGGCCTTGTACTCGGCGAACATTTCGTCGCGAAAAGTCCCGCCCTTGGCGTCGAACACCACGGCGAACGGGCTTTCGGGATACTGTTTGCGCAGGCTCTTGAGCATGTTCAGCACGCCCTTGACCGCACCGGTAGGCAGGCCCTTGGACGTGGTGAGTGGCGGCAGCGCGTGGAAGGCGCGGTACAGGTAAGAAGAACCGTCCACCAGGACGAGGGGCGCGAGACTCATGTGCAGGATCAACCTTTTCGGCGGGGTCGGCGCTAGAATGCGAGGACCGTTGACGACAAAGGAACAAGGTTATCATGCGTACGCTAAATCGCCTGTTACTGGTCAGCCTGGCAGCAGCTTGCCCCTTGGTGGTGGCTGCGGCCGACGATGAGGCGCCCTCGCCGGAACCTGATGTCACGATCCGCAAGGACGGTGACAATTTCATTCAGGAGTACAAGGCGAACGGCTTCGTTTATGCGGTAAAAATCACGCCGAAGTACGGCAAGCCGTATTATCTGGTACGCGCCGACGGCACAAGCGGTCAGTTCATTCGTTCGGATCAACCGGACATGCTGATACCCCAATGGGTACTATTCAGCTGGTAACGCCCTACATTCACTTTTTGCTGGCAGTGTTCATATGTCCGTTTTTACTCCCCTGGCTCGGCCCGAGCTGGAAGCTTTTCTCGCCCCGTACGGGCTCGGCCAACTGCGTGATTTCCAAGGCATCGCAGCCGGAAGTGAAAACACCAACTTCTTCATCAGCATGGAACACGGCGAGTTCGTGCTGACACTGGTCGAGCGCGGCCCGGTGCAGGAAATGCCGTTCTTCATCGAACTGCTGGATGTCCTGCACGAAGCCGATTTGCCAGTGCCGTATGCCTTGCGTACCACGGACGGCCAGGCACTGCGTGAACTCAAGGGCAAACCGGCACTGCTGCAACCGCGCCTGTCGGGCAAACATCCTACCGAGCCCAATACCCAACACTGCGCCCAGATCGGTGAGCTGATGGCGCACATGCATCTGGCGACCCGGGAAAAGCCCATCGAGCGCATAACCGACCGTGGTCTGAACTGGATGCTGGAAGAAGGCAGCAATTTCATTTCGCACCTGGGCGAGGCCGAAGGCGCGCTGCTGAAGCAGTCCGTCGAGGAAATAGAGCGCACGAAACCCGGAATCATGTCATTGCCACGCGCCAATGTGCACGCCGACCTGTTTCGCGACAACACGTTGTTCGAAGGCACGCACCTGACGGGCGTGATCGACTTCTACAACGCCTGTTCCGGCCCGATGCTGTACGACGTGGCGATTGCCGTGAATGACTGGTGTTCGTTCGAGGATGGCAAGATCGATGCCCCACGCGCTCGTGCGATGTTAGGCGCCTACGCGGCACTGCGCCCGTTCACTGCTGCCGAAGCCGAGCTGTGGTCGACCATGCTGCGCGTGGGTTGTGTGCGGTTCTGGTTGTCGCGCCTGATCGCTGCCGAGAGTTTTGCCGGTCAGGACGTGCTGATCCACGACCCGTCTGAATTCCGCCAGCGCCTGGAACAGCGTCAGGAAACGCATATTCCGTTGCCGTTTGCGCTGTAAGCATCAGACCTGTAAGCGCTCAAGCCGCCGATTCTGTAGCCGTCCGGCTTGCCGGCGGCTGCGATCCTGAAGCTGCGAACGCCGGCAAGCCGGACGGCTACAGCGATATCACGCGTTGAGGGTTACAAACTCTCAAGACACCCCGCCAGGTCATCCGCCAGCTTGCTCAGCAACTGCTCGTAGCCTTGAGCGGTAGCGGGGGTGTATCCGCCCAGACCATCAAGCTCCGCCAGCTTTACCGGCAACCCCGCACTCAGCGTGTCTGCCAGACGTGGACGCAGCGGGGGCTCGCTGAACACGCAGGTCTTGCCGTATTCAGCCAACCGCGCGCGCATGGCGGCGACGTGCTGGGCGCCGGGCTGCACTTCACTGCTGACGGCGAACACTCCAGCATGCTTGAGCCCGTAGGCCTCTTCGAAATAATCGAAGGCCTCGTGGAAGACGAAATATCTCTTGTCGGCAATGCCTGCCACGCGTTGTTTGATTTTCGCGTCCAGCGCATCCATTCGATCATCGAACGCCTTGACGTTGCTGTCATAACGCGCGGCATTGGCTGGATCGGCCTGACTCAGGTCAGCCGCCATCTTCGCTGCGATTACCCGCGCGTTGACCGACGACAGCCACAAATGCGCGTCGACGCTGCCCGGGCGGTGATCATGGTCATGTTCGTCCTCATCGCCATCATCGTCATGGTGATCGCTGCTGGCGGTGAAGTGCCGCAAATGCATGCCCGGCAACGACTGAACCGGAACCGATGCCTTGCTTCGGCCCGCCAGCACGCGCGGCAGGAAGGTTTCCATGTCCGGGCCGATCCAGTAGAGCAGGTCGACGTCCTGAACACGCCGTACGTCGGAAGGGCGCAGTGCGTAATTATGAGGCGATGCCCCCGGTGGCAGGAGGACTTCCGGCACCGCGACGCCGTCCTGAACGGCCGCTGCAATCAGCTGCAGCGGCTTGATGCTGGTCAGCACGCGAACTTCGGCCTGGGCGGAAGCAATTGCGGAAATACCGGTGATGAATACGACAAAAAGTAAAAAAAGTCGGGACACGATGACCACTCATGGGGGCAGGAACGGGTAACATAATAACGTCTCTCTCAATAGTCGTCGCCGCCCATGTCTAAAACACCACTGGCCAGTCGCCCCCACGATCACTCTCATTGCGTGCACAGCGCACTCGCCGAAGCCGATGCCCTGTGCGCTGGCAAAGGCCTGCGCCTGACCGCTCTGCGTCGTCGCGTACTGGAACTGGTCTGGCAAAGTCACAAGCCGCTGGGCGCGTACGACATCCTTGCTGTATTGAGCGAGGAAGACGGTCGTCGTGCCGCCCCGCCCACGGTTTATCGCGCGCTGGACTTCTTGCTGGAGAACGGCCTGGTGCACCGCATTGCGTCGCTGAACGCCTTCGCGGGCTGTAATCACCCGACTCACGCGCATCAGGGGCAGTTTCTGATCTGCCGCGAGTGCCACGCCGCCATTGAGCTGCAGCACGGGGCAATCAGTTCGGCCATCGTCAACGCAGCCAACGAGGTCGGCTTTGACGTAGAAGCCCAGACCGTCGAAGTCGTCGGTGTGTGTGCCGGTTGCAAGGCCGCCTGATGAGCGACGCACTGATCCGCCTGAAGGACGTCAGCGTCACTCGCGCCGGCCAGAGCGTGCTGGAAAACATCCAGCTGAGCGTCAGTCCCGGCGAGATCGTCACGTTGATCGGACCGAACGGCGCAGGCAAGACCACGCTGGTACGCGCAGTGCTCGGCCTGCTCAAGCCAGATTCGGGTGAAGTCTGGCGCAAGCCGAGATTGCGCGTCGGCTATATGCCGCAAAAGCTTCACGTCGATCCCACCCTGCCGCTGTCAGTCCTGCGTTTTCTGCGGCTGGTGCCGGGTGTAGATCGTGAAACCGCACTAGCCGCGCTGGTTGAAGTCGGCGCCGAAAAGGTCATCGACAGCCCGCTGCAAGGCATCTCCGGCGGCGAGATGCAGCGGGTTCTGCTTGCCCGCGCGCTGCTGCGTGAGCCCGAGCTGCTGGTCCTCGACGAGCCTGTGCAGGGCGTCGACGTTGCAGGTCAGGCCGAGCTGTACGCGCTGATCACCCAACTGCGCAATCGCCACAAGTGCGGCGTGCTGATGGTGTCCCACGATCTGCATCTGGTGATGAGCACCACCGATCAGGTGGTCTGCCTGAATCGCCACGTCTGTTGCTCCGGTCACCCCGAGCATGTGAGCAACGATCCGGCGTTCGTCGAGCTGTTCGGCCAGCACGCGCCGAGTCTGGCGATCTATCACCACCATCACGACCATGCCCACGATCTGCACGGCGAGGTTTGCCAACCGGCGCCCGCCTCCGATCACAACCATGATCACACCCATTCCCACAATCATGACCACGGGGACAGCTGCAAGCATGGCTGATTTTTTACTCTATGCCTTGCTCGCAGGCCTTGCTCTGGCGGTAGTGGCTGGCCCTCTCGGGTCTTTCGTGGTCTGGCGGCGGATGGCCTATTTCGGCGATACGCTGTCCCACGCCGCACTCCTCGGCGTGGCGCTGGGCTTTCTGCTGGACATCAGCCCGACCATCGCAGTGACGGTGGGCTGTCTGCTGCTGGCGATCCTGCTGGTGACCTTGCAACAACGCCAGCCACTGGCTTCGGACACACTGCTGGGCATTCTTGCGCCGAGCACGCTGTCGCTGGGTCTTGTGGTTCTGAGCTTCATGCGTGAAGTGCGAATCGACCTGATGGGTTATCTGTTCGGCGATCTGCTTGCGATCAGTCCCACCGATCTGGCCTGGATTCTTGGCGGCAGCGCGGCCGTGCTGGTGCTGGTCTGCGCGCTGTGGCGGCCGCTGCTGGCGATCACCGTGCACGAAGAACTGGCCACCGTCGAAGGTCTGCCGGTGGCCGCCCTGCGCATGACACTGATGCTGCTGATCGCCGTCGTCATCGCCGTCGCGATGAAAATCGTTGGCGTTCTGCTGATCACCTCGCTGCTGATCATTCCGGCAGCTGCGGCACAGCGTCACGCCCGTTCGCCCGAGCAAATGGCCTTGGGCGCCAGCTTAATCGGCATACTCGCCGTGTGCGGCGGGTTGGCGTTGTCCTGGTTCAAGGACACCCCTGCGGGCCCGTCGATCGTAGTCTGCGCCGCCGCACTATTTCTGCTGAGCTTCGTTTTGCCGAAGCGGTAGAACCTTGTGCCGGAAGAACAGTCATACTCCGCAATAATTGAATGGCGGCAATATGCAATGACCTGCGCGGGGCCGCCGATGGTCATCAGTTATTTTCGGTGCAAGGCACTTATGTGTAGACTTGCTCGTTTTTTGCGCAAATAGAGAATCGCAGGAATGAAGCCGTTCGCCTCCCGTTATCTGCTGCTTGCTGCATTTTCCGTCCTGTTGGTCGCCTGCCAGAGCAAGCCTGTCGAAGAGCCCGCGCCTGTCGCGCCGCCCGATGCGTACCAGCAGCTGGAGCAGAATATTGCAAGCAGCGAGCTGGCCACCGCTGAAGATCAGTTGGCAGCGCTGCAAGGCAAAAATGCTGATGATCCGCGCCTGGAGCAGTACCAGCGCCAGTTGGCCGAAGCGTATTTGAGCCGCAGCCAGATCGTGCTGCAGAAGGGTGATGTCAACGCCGCAGCCACTGCGCTGAGCCGTGCCCGGGCGCTGATGCCCAAGGCTCCGGCATTGACCAGTGGCGTCAACGGCGCCATCGCCAATGCGCGCAAGGCCGAGCTGGACAAGGCCGAGGCCGAGCTGAGGGCGGCTGAGGCCAAGCGCACAGCCAGGATCATTGATCCAAGCATTGAAAGCACGACCATCGAGTTGAAAATCACTGACTCGAAGCAATTGCGTCGACAGTTGAATGACATCGCAGCTGACGTTACCGCGTTCAATTGCGACGTAATCGTTCAGGTCCCACGCACGGATGATTACCCATGGCTGGCAACCTTGCTGACCAAGCGTGTGGACAAGATCAACCCGGATTTCGAATTGCAGATCCAGCGTCAAATCGAGAAAACCGAGCCTGCGCAGATCATTCTGAAACCCGCCAAGCTCTGATCAAAATTTGATCAACAAAAAAGGCGTTGCCCTCACAGGCAACGCCTTTTTTATTGAGAATTTCCCTAGCCACTGCTGCCCATGTGGGAGGGACCGTCGTAACCGCCGATCCCTCCCACGGTCATCCTCTGGCCTCGAACGTAAATTCAGGCCGGAATCGCCTTGGCTTTCGGCTCCCGCGCCCAAACCCGGTGCTGCTTGATAGCATCGAAGAACGCGGCGAACGACTTGCTATCCGAGACTGCCAACAGCCCTGCGTCAGCTTCCAGCCGCAGGAGATCGATCAGCTCTTTGGCTTCCCCTGCGTAGGCGATGGCTTTCAGGTGCTTGTAGGCCTCCAGCACGTAATGCAGCGCCACGCCGTTCCCACTCAAGGCTTTCACCGAAGCAGCGCCGCCCGGGATGAAAACAGCATCAAATGCAATTGATGGCAGACCTTCAGCCGAGGCATCTACAGCCAGCATTTTCCCTCCTGCCGTTTTCACCGGCGCCGAGGTAGGGCCGAGGATCTTGGCGTGAGCGGCTTCAGCTTCCAGCGCGGCTTTCATGGCTGCCACCGCTTTGTCGTCCACGCCGTCCGCCACCAGAATCGCTACTTTGCGCGAGGCGATGTCGCCGGACAGCAGGTTCACCTGGCTAAGCAAAGGCGACTTATCCACCGTCGGCTTGCCAGTCTTCTGCGCCTTGACGGTCGGACCCTTAGGCGCGGGCAGGCCGAGGTTGGCAGCTACACGGGTGGCCAGCGTCATGTCGATATTGGCCAGGATCTCATTCACTTCGCGAGCGCGAATATGTTCGCGTTCGACCTTGCCCAACTCGAAGCTGTAGGCCGCGATGATGTGCTCTTTCTCGTGTTCGCTCATGCTGTTGAAGAACAGCGTGGCCTGAGAGAAGTGATCGCCAAACGAAGGGCTGCGCTCACGCACCTTGTGCGCTTCGACACGCTCCTGGTATGTCTCGAAGCCGCCATCTTCGGGGCCTGCAGGTGTCTCTTTCGGCCAGCCGCCATCAATGGAGTTAGGCTCGTAGGACGCCCGGCCCTTGTCGATGGTCATGCGATGCTGTGCATCACGCTGGCCGCTGTGGTTCGGCGAAATCGGACGGTTGATCGGGATCTCGTGAAAGTTCGGCCCGCCCAGTCGGCTGATCTGAGTATCGGTGTAGGAAAACAGACGTCCCTGCAGCAAGGGGTCATTGGAGAAGTCGATACCGGGCACCACGTGGCCGGGGCAGAACGCGACTTGCTCGGTCTCGGCGAAATAATTGTCAGGGTTGCGGTTGAGCACCATTTTCCCGAGTGGCGTCACAGGCACCATTTCCTCAGGGATGATCTTGGTTGGGTCGAGCAGGTCGAAATCGAACTTGTGCTCGTCCTCTTCAGCCACGATCTGTACCCCAAGCTCCCATTCGGGATAGTCACCCGACTCGATGGACTCCCACAAATCGCGGCGATGGTAGTCGGTGTCCTTACCCGCCAGTTTCTGCGCCTCGTCCCACAGCAGCGAGCACGTGCCGTACTTGGGCTTCCAGTGGAATTTCACGAACGAGGATTTACCTTCGGTATTGATCATGCGGAAGGTATGAATGCCGAAGCCCTGCATGCTGCGAAGGTTCTTGGGAATGGCCCGGTCAGACATGGCCCACAGCACCATGTGCGCGGACTCGGGCACCAGCGAAACGAAATCCCAGAACGTGTCGTGAGCCGAGCCGCCAGTGGGAATCTCGTTGTGCGGCTCAGGTTTTACCGCGTGCACGAAGTCCGGAAACTTGATCGCGTCCTGGATGAAAAATACCGGCATGTTGTTGCCGACCAGGTCGTAGTTGCCTTCGGCGGTGTAGAACTTCACCGCAAAGCCACGCACGTCACGCACGGTATCGCCGGAGCCGCGCGGCCCTTGAACAGTGGAAAAACGCACGAACACCGGGGTTTTCTTTCCCGGATCGCGGAGGAATTCGGCTTTGCTGAGTGCTGAATGATTCTCGTAGCTCTGGAAGTACCCATGGGCAGCGGTACCGCGAGCGTGAACGATGCGCTCTGGAATACGCTCATGGTCGAAGTGCGTGATCTTCTCACGCATGATGAAGTCTTCGAGCAACGACGGGCCACGGTTGCCTACTTTCAGCGTGTTCTGATTATCGGAAACCTTTACGCCCTGATTGGTGCGCAGGGCCTGGCCGGTAGCGTCGGAGCGAAACTGCTCCAGGCTTTCGATCTTTTCATTAGTGTTGCCCCGATCCAGTGTATCGGTGCCTGCCAGGTCGCTTTTGGGTGTCGGACTTACAGGTGCTGGTTTCTTCGTAGCCATCAGTCTAAAACTCCTCGGTTCAGGCAGCTCTTTTCTCGTTCTTCCGTGGGGAAAGTCGGTATGAGCTCGTAAGCAGGAATCTCCTGATTAATTCAGGGGGGAAATCCCGGCGCTTAAGTAGTGACTGAGGATAAAAACGGCCGTTCCGTGTTTTTTCAGACCTTTGGTCTAACGTTGCATCACCTGCCCGTGACTCGCCGTTATGACCGTTCGGCAGGTGCGGTGCTAAATAAATGCTAAGAAATCTGGGCCCAACCCCGGCCTGACAGGCTAAAATGCGCGCCCGGTTTATCCAGCCGAGGCGGTCAGCGGCTCAATCTCGCCGGTCGCCCCAGCAGCGTTCGAGACTTTTCTCACGCTGAACTTCTACCGCGCCCCCACAAGGTTCGCTACGTGATCGAGTTTCAAAACGTCCATAAAACCTATCGGGTTGCCGACAGGGAAATTCCCGCGCTGCACCCCACCAGCCTGCGGGTCGAAGACGGCCAGGTATTTGGTCTGATCGGCCATTCCGGTGCGGGCAAAAGCACCATGTTGCGGCTGATCAATCGTCTGGAAGCGCCAAGCGGCGGCAGGATCCTGGTCGACCACGTCGATGTCACCGCACTGGACGCCGATGGTCTGCGTGGCTTTCGTCGTCAGGTCGGGATGATCTTCCAGCACTTCAACCTGCTGTCTTCCAGGACCGTGGCCGATAACGTCGCCATGCCGCTGACCCTGGCCGGTGACATGTCCCGTGCGCAGATCGACCAGCGAGTGGCCGAGTTGCTGGCCCGGGTCGGTCTGTCCGATCACGCGAAGAAATACCCGGCGCAGCTCTCCGGCGGCCAGAAACAGCGCGTCGGTATCGCCCGTGCCCTGGCGACCAAACCAAAGATTCTGCTGTGCGACGAGGCCACCAGTGCCCTCGACCCGCAGACCACGGCTTCGGTGCTGCAACTGCTGGCCGAAATCAACCGTGAGCTGAAGCTGACCATCGTGCTGATCACCCACGAAATGGACGTGATTCGTCGCGTCTGCGATCAGGTTGCCGTGATGGACGCCGGCGTCATCGTCGAGCAAGGCGCGGTGGCCGATGTGTTCCTGCATCCGAAGCACCCGACCACTCGCCGTTTCGTGCAGGAAGACGAGCAGGTCGACGAGAACGATCAGAACAGCGACTTCGCTCATGTTCAGGGGCGCATCGTGCGTCTGACCTTTCAGGGCGAAGCGACCTACGCGCCGCTACTCGGAACCGTCGCCCGGGAAACCGGCGTGGACTACAGCATCCTGGCTGGCCGCATCGACCGCATCAAGGACACTCCTTACGGGCAACTGACGCTCGCCATCACTGGCGGCGACATGGACGCCGCGTTCGCCCGCTTCACTGCGGCTGACGTTCACATGGAGGTCCTGCGCTGATGGATACCCTGATCAATCTGTTTTCCAACGTCGACTGGTACGAAATCTGGGTCGCCACCGGCGATACCCTGATCATGCTCGGCGTGTCCCTGGCCTTCACCGTGCTGCTCGGCCTGCCTCTGGGCGTGCTGATGTTCCTCACTTCGCCCCGCCAGCTGCTCGAGAACAAACCGGTGTACGCCACGGTCGGCCTGATCGTGAACATGCTGCGGGCCTTGCCGTTCATCATCCTGCTAATCGTGATGATGCCGCTGACCGAAATCATCACCGGCACTTCGCTGGGAATTCTCGGCACACTGCCGCCACTGATCGCCGGCGCCACGCCGTTCTTCGCCCGCCTGGTAGAAACCGCGCTACGTGAAGTGGACCGCGGGATCATCGAAGCGATTCAGGCGATGGGCGCCACCACACGGCAGATCATCGTCAAGGCGCTGCTGCCTGAAGCGCGTCCGGGCATTCTTGCAGCGATCACCGTCACCGCGATTGCGCTGGTGTCGTTTACCGCCATGGCGGGTGCCGTGGGCGCAGGCGGTCTGGGTGACCTGGCGATTCGCTACGGATATCAGCGCTTCCAGAACGATGTGATGTTCGTGACGGTCGTATTGCTGCTGGTGCTGGTGCAGATTCTGCAAACCGTGGGCGACAGACTGGTCGCGCACTTTTCACACCGTTAACCGATTTCGCCGGTCATTGACCGGTAAATGCGCGCCGAACAGCGCGCATTTCAAGGAGTAGAACCATGAAGAAGCTGTTGGCCGTATTCGCTGCAGTGGCTGCATTTTCGGCCCATGCCGATGAAACCCTGACCGTCGCGGCCACCGCCGTGCCGCACGCCGAGATTCTCGAATTCGTCAAACCGGCACTGGCCAAAGAAGGCGTGACGCTGAACGTGAAGGTCTTCAACGACTACATTCAGCCCAACGTGCAGGTCGACCAGAAGCGCATGGACGCCAACTTCTTCCAGCACCAGCCGTATCTGGACGAGTTCAACAAGGGCAAGGGTACGCATCTGGTGAGCGTGGCCAAGGTCCACGTCGAGCCGTTCGGTGCCTATTCGGACAAGATCAAGAACCTCGCCGACCTGCCTGATGGCGCAACCGTGGCCCTACCAAACGATGCGACCAACGAAGGCCGCGCGTTCCTGTTGTTGGTCAAAGCCGGTCTGATCACGCTGAAGGACCCGACCAGCATCACTGCCAAACCGAGCGATGTGCAGCAGAATCCGAAAGCGCTGAAATTTCGCGAACTGGAAGCCGCGACCCTGCCGCGCGTGCTGACTCAGGTCGACCTGGCGCTGATCAACACCAACTACGCGCTGACCGCCAAGCTCGATCCGACTAAGGATGCGCTGATCATCGAAGGTCAGGAGTCGCCATACGCGAACATTCTGGTGACCCGCGAGGACAACAAGGATTCGCCAGCCATCCAGAAACTGGTCGCCGCGTTGCACAGCCCAGAAACCCGGGAGTTCATCGAGACCAAGTACAAGGGTGCCGTGGTTCCGGCGTTCTGATCGAACGCGGTGCTCGCCGCAGCTCTGACTGCTACAGGTCTGATGTTGGATGATCGTTCCCACGCTCCGCGTGGGAACGCCGATCAGGTCGCTCTGCGCCCACTGTGGCGCGGAGCGTCATAGGATGCATGCCCACCCGGAGTGTGGGAAAGATCATCCATCCTGCCTTTTACTTCCTCTGCACCAACCCCGGCAATTGCGCCACCAGCTTCTGGTTGTTCAACGGCGCGCGGATGAAACCGCGTTGGGTGCCATCGGGACCGAGGAGGGCGAGGTTGCCGCTGTGGTCGACGGTGTAGTTCGGCTTGCTGGTATCCGCCGGAATGAACGGAATGCTCACCGCATTCGCCAGCTTCTGAATGCTGTCCACTGGCGCGGTCAGGCCCACGAACTGTTTATCGAAATAGCCCAGGTAGGTCTTGAGCTGCTGCGGCGTATCTCGATTGGGGTCGACGCTGACCAGGACGATGCGCAATTTGTCCACGGCCTCTTTCGGCAGTTCGCTTTTGATCTGACGCAATTGGGCGAGGGTGGTCGGGCAGATGTCCGGGCAGAAGGTGTAACCAAAGAACAGCAGCGTCCACTTGTCTTTCAGGCTGTCCAGCGACACCGGCTGACCATCCTGATCGGTCATTTTCAGGTCAGGCACATTGCGGCTTTGCGGCAGCAGAATCACACCCGCATCGATCAGCGCGGTCTGGTCGCCCTGACCCTTGCCAGACAGCACTCGGTTGACAGTCAGGCCCAGCACCACCGCAACGATGGCCACGAGAATGAAGACGGTTTTTTGGGTTCGGGTCATAAATTCAACAATAAGTAGTGATCTACGAGCAGCGCGATGAACAGCAGCAGCAAGTACCAGATCGAGTACTTGAAGGTGTTGATCGCGGCGTGCGGCCGGCTGCCACGGTACAACACCACAGCCCAATGCAGAAAGCGAATCCCCAGCACACTGGCGCAGGCCAGGTACAGCACCCCGCTCATCTTGATCACGAAGGGCATCAGGCTCACTGCCAACAACACGCAGGTGTAGAGCACGATATGCAGCTTGGTGTAATGCTCGCCGTGGGTCACCGGCAACATCGGGATCTTGGCCTTGGCGTATTCCTCCTTGCGATGAATCGCCAGCGCCCAGAAGTGCGGCGGCGTCCAGGCGAATATGATCAGCACCAGCAGCAACGGCTCGGCCGTGACGTGCCCGGTGACAGCGACCCAGCCGAGCATGGGCGGCGCGGCACCGGCCAGACCGCCAATGACGATATTCTGTGGCGTCGCACGCTTCAGGAAGCCGGTATAGATCACCGCGTAGCCAAGCAGCGACGCCAGGGTCAGCCACGCGGCCAGCGTGTTGGTGAAGGTAAGCAACAGCGCTTGACCACTGATTGCCAACAGCGCGGCAAAGGTAAGGGCCGCTGCAGGCGAAACGCGGCCTTCGGCGATGGGGCGCTTATGGGTCCGAGCCATCAGGGCATCGATGCGCCGGTCCACCACATGATTGACCACGGCTGCACCACCGGCGCACAGCGCAATCCCCAGATTGCCGAACACCAGTACCACCCACGGCACGCCAGCCCGAGTGGCGAGAAACATGCCCACCAGCGAGGTGATCAGCATCAGTACCAGAACCTTGGGCTTGGTCAGCTCCAGATAGTCCCGCCACAGCGCCTGGCGATGCTGCTCGCCGGTGGTGGTTGTCATCCGCTTGTTTCCTTCTCTGATCGAACGTAAAAAAAGCCACTCCCGGCATACCGAATCTTTGCTGCAGAAGTGAGCTCAGTGCTTCAATCTCAACGATGTGGCCCCAGGTGAAGAAGCACATGGGCGTGTTGCCAGAAGCTGGGAGCGTGTCTTCGTGAGGTTGCATACAACGGCCGAACCCGGTAGTTGATCAGGGTCATGGTCAGCATCAACGCTGCGCCCCCAGCGTTATGAGCGACAGCCGTTGCCAATGGCAGGTGGTACAGCACATTGCTGACGCCCAGCCCGACCTGAACACCCAGCGCCAGCACCAGCAAACCCGCCAGGCTTTTGAGGCCGGCGCGATGCATCTGCCAGGCCAGCGCAAGCAATGAGAGCGTCACTAGCACTGCGCCGATGCGGTGGGTCAGGTGAATCGCAGTTCGCGCGGTGCTGTCCAGCTTGCCACCGAGATAATTGGGGCCGATGTGCTGGGTCAGATGAAAGCCATTGGCGAAGTCGGCCTCCGGCCACCACTGACCCTGACAGGTCGGCAGGTCTGTGCAGGCCATGGCCGCGTAGTTGGAGCTGACCCAGCCGCCGAGGGCGATCTGCAGCCCCACCAGCACCAGACCGACCGCCGCCAGACGCCGCAAGCGCGGGCCAATCTGCGGCATCGGCGAGAACGCCCCACTCAGGCGAAGCGTCAGCAGAAACAACAGGCTAAGCGTCGTGATGCCGCCCAGCAAATGCGCCGTGACCACCTGCGGCCAGAGCTTGAGCGTTACCGTCCACATGCCGAACGCGGCCTGTGCGAACACTACCCCCACTAATGCCAACGGCAGCCCCACCGGTTGATCGACGAAATGCCGCCGATGCCAGGCCTGCACGCCGAGCATCATGATCATCAGCGCCAGACCACCCGCGAAATAGCGATGGACCATCTCGTTGCGACCCTTGTGCTCTTCCACCGGAGCATCTGGAAAATGCAGCTCGGCATGAGCCAGCTGCACCTCGCTCTTGGGCACGCTGATGAAGCCATAACAGCCGGGCCAGTCAGGGCAGCCAAGGCCGGCATGGGTCAGTCGGGTGTAGGCGCCGAGCAGCACGACCACCAGCGCCAAGCCGGTTGCAAACAGTGCGAGACGAAATCCGGGCCTGGTCATCATGACCCCCTTATCCGATGTTCGACAGTTTCAGCAATTGGCGCAGATCGTTGAGCAAGTCCTTGCCGTTGACCTGCGCGCCATAGCGAAGCACGAGATTGCCGTGAGGATCGACGATCCACAGTTGCGGCAGGTCAACGCCCGGCGCCGTGCGCTGGTAGCGCTTGAGGTCCAGCGGGTAACGTTGCAGCTGCGGATATTCGCGGGTCAGTTTGGCGTCGTACTCGGGATCGAGCGGCTGAGTGGTGGTCAGCGCATGGCTGGCGCGGGAGGCATCACGCCCCAGCCCGATCTGCACCTGCCGCGCCAGATACACCAGTTGCTGGCAGTCGGCTTCGCATTGGTCGGGCGCGGTCACCAAGAGCTGCCAGCGTTTCTCGTCGGCCTGCACGCCCAGTTCGGTGCGGCTCTCGCCATTGCCGATCAGTTCGCCATGAAAGCTGCGACTGTCCGGCACCCAGAACTTGAACTTGTACATGCTGGTGGCCAGGATCATCGGCCCGAGCGCTACCAGCAGAACCAGAATCAGCTGCAACCGCCCTCGACGCCGATTCTTCGGCGGCCGGGTTTCAGACATGCTGGCTGGATTCATCGCTGTTCCCATGCGGTTTCTCCTTCTTTTTATTTTTTTGGTCAGTGCGCTTGGCAATCCGAGGCTGGCTGAAGCTGAGATACAGATAAAGCCCGACCAGCGCCGTGGCCATGGCGAACCACTGCACCGCATAGCCCAGATGCTTTTCCGGGCTCATGGCGACTACCGGCCAGTCGGTGCGATAGGCCGCCGGCCCTGCTTCGAGCCGCAGTTCATGGGCAAAGCCTTCGCGACTCAGCTCCGGCCAGACCTTGGCCGGGTCCATCGCCGTGACCAGTTTCGGCCAACTGCCGCTCTGCGCATCGGGGTGCAACTGGAAGGTCGCGCCTGGAGACAGGTAAACCCAGGCGTCCAGATTCAGCGATTGCGCAGGGGTATCGAATACCGGCGGTGTACGTCGGTCCGGCCAGGGCAACCAGCCGCGGTTGACCATCAGCCACAGGCCGCTCGACTGGTCATGAAAGGGCTGAATCAATTCGACGCCAGCCTTGCCGTCACGGGTGCTGTTATCCAGTAGGAGGCTGTGCTCGGCATCGAAGCTGCCGCGCAGCTGGACCCGGCGATAAGCAGGATCGGCAGTGGTCGGCAGTAACTCGGCGGACATCGGCGGCGCGGCCCGGCGCTCGGCATAATTGGCGAGCATGACGCGCTTTTCCTCACCCCGATTAAATTGCCAGCAGCCCAGCGAGATCAGCACCGGCAGCAGCACAAGGACCACCAGCGTGGGCGCAATGCCAGGCCGAAAGCGCTTCATTACGCTTCCCGCGCCTGCTGACGAGCCACACCTATACTCCCTTGCATAGCGTTTGCTCCCGGAGTTACCCGATGCTCAAAGCGGCCATTGTTTTTATGCTCATCGCCACGGTGGTCAGTCTGTTCAGCGGCCTGTTCTTTCTGGTCAAGGACGACGCGTCATCCACCCGGCTGGTCAAGGCGCTCACCGTGCGCGTGACCTGCGCCGCCATCACCTTGGTGTTGATCGCCTATGGGTATTTCAGCGGGCAGCTTGTCTATCACACGCCCTGGTAAAAACCTCACCCACACTGATATCCACCTTTAGCACCGACCTGTGGGAGGGGGCTTTGCATTCATCCCGCGGACATCGCCTTCAAAGCACATACACAAATACGAACAACCCCACCCAGACCACATCCACGAAGTGCCAGTACCAGCTCGCCGCCTCGAATCCGAACTGATGCTCGGCATCGAAATGTCCGCGCATGATCCGCATCAACATCACAAATAGAATGATCGTGCCGATGGTCACGTGGGCGCCGTGAAACCCCGTAAGCATGAAGAAGGTCGCGCCATATATGCCCGAGCCCAGAGTCAGGCCCAGTTCGGTATAGGCCTCGTGATATTCCTTGGCCTGCAGCGACAGAAAGGCGATGCCCAGCAGAATGGTCAGCGCCAGCCACAGCTTCAAAGCGCCGCGATGGCCCTTTTTCAAAGCGTGGTGAGCGATGGTCACCGTGACACTGGAACTGACCAGCAGCACGGTGTTGATCAAGGGAAGATGCCACGGATCGATGATTTCCCTGGGCGGCGGAAACATCTTCGGATCGGGCGTGTGCAGCAACGGCCAGGTGTACTGAAAGTTCGGCCACAGCATGTGCGCAATGCCTTTCGGTCCTTCGCCACCCAACGCCGGGCCCGCTACGTTGCGCACATAAAACAGCGCACCAAAGAACGCCACGAAAAACATGACTTCCGAAAAGATGAACCAGCTCATGCCCCAGCGGAACGAACGGTCCATCTGCGCGCTGTACAGCCCCGCCCGGCCTTCCTTGATTACCGTACCGAACCAGCCAAACATGATGTAGGCGACGATCAGCCCGCCAATCGCAAAGAAGATCGGCCCGTGGGATTCACGTCCTGCCTTCATGTCGATGAACCAGGTGCCCAGGCCGTACATGGTGATGAACATGCCGACCGTAGCGATGATCGGCCATTTGCTCTGCGCCGGAACGTAGTAATGCTCATGCGTTGCCATCTTCTGAATCTCCTCGGCCCGGAGGCCTAGCCACCATTTGCCGCAACAGGGCGGGCGACCGGTGGCATGCGAGCGGTGATATCGAACAGCGTGTAAGCGAGCGTCAGGTGTTTCACATCTTTGGGCAGGTCGCGATCGACGATGAAGCGCACTGGCATTTCGATGCGTTCGCCCGGTTGCAGCATTTGTTGGGTGAAGCAGAAGCATTCGGTCTTGTGGAAGTAAACCGCGGCGGTGCTCGGCGAGATGCTCGGGATCGCCTGCGCGGTCATCGGCTTGTTGGTCGGGTTCTGCGCCACGAACAGCATTTCGCTGACCGCGCCAGGGTGCACGGTCAGTTCTTCAGCCTTGGGGAAAAAGCCCCAGCTCATGTCGGCATTGTTGGTCGCCAGAAACTGCACCCGCACCTGGCGACTGTCATCGACCTGCTGGGTTTGCGTGTACTGGTCCCCGGTCTTGCCATTGATGCCCAGCGCCTTGCACATCACGTCGTAGAGCGGCACCAGCGCGAATCCGAAGGCGAACATCGCCACCACCAATATCAGGAGGCGGGTCACGAGTCGCTTGTTCGGGCGCAGCGTGTCGCTCATCTCACTTCACTCCCTCACTTGACTTCTGGTGGTGTCACGAAGGTGTGATACGGCGCAGGCGAAGGCACGGTCCACTCCAGCCCATCGGCACCATCCCAGGGTTTGGCCGGGGCCGGCGGGCCGCCACGGATAGTCTTGATCACGATGAACAGGAAAAAGATCTGGGTCGCGCCGAAGGTAAAGGCGCCAATCGACGAGACCATGTTGAAGTCGGCGAACTGCAGGTTGTAATCCGGCACCCGACGCGGCATTCCGGCCAGCCCCACGAAATGCATCGGGAAGAACGCCATGTTCATGCCGATGAAGGACAGCCAGAAGTGCAGCTTGCCCAGGGTTTCGTCGTACATGTGGCCTGTCCATTTCGGCAGCCAGTAATAGGCCGAGGCGAAGATGCCGAAGATCGCGCCCGGGACCAGCACGTAATGGAAGTGCGCGACGACGAAGTAAGTGTCCTGGTACTGAAAGTCAGCCGGTGCGATTGCCAGCATGAGCCCGGAGAAGCCGCCGATGGTGAACAGAATTACAAACGCCACGGCGAACAGCATTGGCGTCTCGAAGGTCAGTTCGCCCTGCCACATCGTGCTGACCCAGTTGAATACCTTCACCCCGGTTGGCACGGCAATCAGCATGGTGGCGTACATGAAGAACAGCTCGCCCACCAACGGAATGCCGACCACGAACATGTGGTGCGCCCAGACGATGAACGACAGGAAGGCGATGCTCGCCGTGGCGTAGACCATGGAGGTGTAGCCGAACAGCGGTTTGCGCGAGAACGCCGGGATGATCGAACTGACCGCGCCGAATGCCGGCAGGATCATGATGTATACCTCGGGATGCCCGAAAAACCAGAACACATGTTGGAACAGCACCGGATCACCGCCGCCGGCGGCGCTGAAAAAACTGGTGTGGAAGTGAATGTCCATCAGCATCATGGTCACGCAGCCCGCCAATACCGGCATCACAGCGATCAACAAAAACGCTGTGATCAGCCAGGTCCAGACGAACAGCGGCATTTTCATCAGGGTCATCCCGGGTGCGCGCAGGTTGAGGATGGTTGCGATGACATTGATCGCCCCCATGATCGAACTGATGCCCATCAAGTGGATGGCGAAGATGAAGTAGGTGACGCTTTCCGGTGCGTAGGTGGTGGAGAGCGGGGCGTAGAAGGTCCATCCGAAGTTCGGTCCGCCGCCCGGCGTGAACAAAGTCGAGACCAGCAGCAGAAAGGCGGCGGGCAGCAACCAGAAACTGAAGTTGTTCATGCGCGGCAACGCCATGTCCGGGGCGCCGATCATCAACGGGATCATCCAGTTGGCCAGCCCGACAAAGGCCGGCATCACCGCGCCGAACACCATCACCAGCCCGTGCATGGTGGTCATCTGGTTGAAGAAGGCAGGCTCGACGATCTGCAAGCCGGGCTGGAACAGTTCTGCACGTATCACCATGGCGAACGAGCCGCCCAGCAGGAACATGCAGAAGCTGAACCACAGGTACAGCGTGCCGATGTCTTTGTGGTTGGTGGTCAGCACCCAGCGCATCAGGCCCTTGGCCGGACCATGCACATGGCCTTCGTGGCCATGGTCGTCAATCACTGCGCTCATGTCCTGTCTCCTGCGAAACGCTGACGGGTATTCAATCTTGCGGGCGGCAATTCGATGTAGCTGCACGACTTGCCAGCGATAGCGATCTCAAGGCCGCCACCGCCGGCGAGCCGGGCTGCTACAGGAGGCACGGCGGGAATCAAAAAAGCGTTCATTTCGCCTCCGCCTGTTTCAGTGCAAACACGTCTTTGGGCGTGACCATGTCGCCCTTGTTATTGCCCCACGCGTTGCGCTCGTAGGTGACGACTGCGGCGATATCGACTTCCGACAGCTGCTTGCCGAACGCCGCCATCGCCGTGCCTGGCCGACCGTGGAATACCGTGGAGAGGTGTTCTTCTTTCGGACCCATCACGGTTTTCGAGCCCTTGAGCGCCGGGAACATCGGCGGCAGCCCCTGACCTTCAGCCTGGTGACAGGCCACACATGTCGTGTGATAAACCTTGTCGCCCTGAGCCACCAACTCCTCAAGCGTCCATTCCTTGCTGGTCAGCTCCTTGAGCTTGGCGGCTTCTTCCTTGCGACCGGCAAGCCAGGTGTCGTAGTCGGCCTGCGTCTTGGCCTCGACCACGATCGGCATGAAGCCGTGGTCCTTGCCGCACAGTTCAGAGCATTGCCCACGATAGATGCCCGGCTTCTCGATCCGGGTCCAGGCCTCGTTGACGAAGCCGGGAATGGCGTCGCGCTTGACCGCAAAAGCAGGCACCCACCAGGAATGGATGACGTCGGCGGCCGTCACCAGAAAGCGAATTTTCACGCCTACCGGGACCACCAACGGCTGATCCACCTCAAGCAGGTAGTGCTCGCCCTTGGTTTCCTTGTTGTGGATCTGGTCGGCGGGGGTCGCCAGGTTGCTGAAGAATTCGACGTCCTGACCCAGGTACTTGTAATGCCACTTCCACTGGTAACCGGTGATCTGGATATCCAGACCCGATTCCGTGCTGTCGTACATTTGGATCAAGGTCTTGGTGGCGGGGATCGCCATGACGATCAGGATCAGCAACGGCACGACGGTCCAGAGGATTTCCACCGTGGTGCTTTCATGGAATTTCGCGGCAACCTGTCCGGTCGAGCGGCGATGAACGATCATCGACCAGAACATCGCACCGAACACGATGATCCCGATCACCACACATATCCAGAAAATGGTCATGTGCAGATCGAAGACTTCGTGACTGACCTCGGTCGCTCCAGGTGCCATATTCGTGGTCCAGGCGGCGTGTGCCTGGCCGAATATCGACCACAACAGGAGGCCCATCCAGACGTGTGGATGTCGCATCATTGCGGTTTCCCCTCTTGTTCTTCTTATTAGCCAGCAGTCATTTCAGGCGGGGTGAACACCGTGCCGTGCGCAGCGGCGTTCACAAGTGCCTGTGCGGGCGAGGGAGCGGTCGGGTAAGTGGCTAGAGGACCGGGGCCAAGCCTGCGTCACATTCCAGTTGCATCAGCAAACTCATCACAAACCCGAGTATAGACACGGCCAAACGGTGCGCAATGCAGTGGAGATTCCGCGAAACCCAGCTATACGCACGCGCATTTACGAGAAAATTCAGGATCAATGCGGGAAAACTGGCCTTTTAATAGCGGATGCACATAACTATGAAATTGTTATGACAATTACGTCTTAGCGACGTTGATAAGCAAGCTAACGTATGACTTCCCTATAATGACAGCCTGGTTTTATTGCCCTATGGAGCATTCATGAACACCGCCGCATTGCGCGAGCAGATCACACGAGCACAGGAACACGAGACCCAGACCGGTCAGTTATTGCGCCAACTCGAATTGCAGCTTCCCCATTTGCACCCTGCCATCCATCTTCCCGATGTCGACGCGCGAGGTGTGCTGACGCGTTTTGTGATCGCCTACATCGAACAGGTCCCGGATTTGCTGGACGCCGCCCACGACGTGGCACTGCAAGCCGGGATCGATAGTCAGATCAAACCCGTCCTGAAAATCGCCGAACAGTTTTTCAGTGCACCGCCCGCCATCATGGCTGGTCATGAAGGTCTGGATGGCCTTCTGGACGAAGCCTATCTGGCGCATCGTCTGGTAGAAGAGGTGAATGACCTGTACATCGTGCACTTCGGCCAGCCGCTGATTCCGGTGAACACCACTGTGGCCAGCGTCATTGCCCATCAACTGATTGGTGAGGACTTCGCCAACCAGCTTGATGAAGTGGTGCATCACGCCATCGACGAGTTGCTCGGCGAAGACAGCTTTTCGCTGGAGTCGGTGGAGGCCTATCGAGACCAACTCGTCAGCCCGGATACCGAAGCTGCGTGGAAACGCTGGCCAAGCCTGTCGCGCCAACTGGGCGTGGGGCTTGAGATGGAATGCACGAAGGATTTATAGGGCTGCTGGCGGCATATGACCTGTAGCAGGCCGGCTTGGCGGCGGTAGCGATCACAAGATTGCCACCGCCGGCAAGCCGGACTGTCACCGAATGTTCCCAGTCGGGCTAATCAATGCTCAATGCAACGCCGCCCCACCAATCGACGTCCGAATCCGCCCCTCTACCCGGCGCTTGAGCAGACGCTGCTCCAACAGCAGCCGCGAGCCCTGTGCGGCATTGGCACGACCCCATTCCTCCAGCAACTCAAGGCAGGAATGGTCGATGTAGCTGAGGTTGCTCAGTGGCACATGCAGCGTAGTGCCGGGCGGTACTGCGCCCAGTGCCTGAGTCAGCGCAGGCACTTTAAGAAACGTCGCGGCACCATTCAGACGCAGCTCCATCTCGCCCTCGGCTTCCAGATCCACCAGATTGATCTTCAGCCGCGAAGCGTTCAGCGCCAGCTTCACCAGGGTCAGACCAAAGCCGATCAACACGCCGGTCAACAGGTCCGTGAGGATGATCGCGCTCGCTGTCGCGCCGTAGATAAACATCGGCATGCGGCCATAACGGCCCAGACCGCGCAGCGCCTTGAGATCTACCAACTTCACGCCGGTGTAGACCAGCACACCCGCCAGACTCGCCACCGGAATGCTTTGCAGCACGCTGGACAGCAACAACACGAACGCCAGCAGCCACAGACCGTGGAACATTGCCGACATGCGCGTCTTGGCACCGGCCTGCACGTTGGCCGAGCTGCGCACGATCACGCCGGTCATCGGCAGCGCGCCGACCAGGCCGCAGAGCATGTTGCCGACGCCTTGGGCGCTGAGTTCCTTATCGAAATCCGAACGCTGGCCGTCATGCATCCGGTCAACGGCGGCAGCCGACAAAAGCGTTTCGGCGCTGGCAATGAATGCCACAGCGATGGCCGCAATCAGGATCGCAGGGTCGGTCAGGCTCAACAGATCCGCCGGACGCAACCAATCGATCGCGTCTGCAAGATTGGCCGGGACTTCAACGCGCTTGACCTGGAGGTTCATCACCAGGCTCACGACTGTGGCGATGCCTACACCGAGGAGGGCGCCGGGCACGAAGCGCAAAGCGTGAGGGCGGCGCTTTTCCCAGAGCCACATGACCGCGATAGTCCCTAGGCCCAGAAGCCCGGCCTGCATGCCGCTGCCCGGCCCTATGGCACCGAACAGGGTTTCGGGGAAAGCGATCAGGTTATCCAGCCCCGAAGGTTTCGGACCGCTGTCGAACATTACATGGGCCTGAGACAGCACGATCAGTACGCCAATCCCCGCGAGCATCCCGTAGACCACCGCAGGCGCGGTCACGCGGAACCAGCAGCCAAGCTTGAGACGCCCGGCCACCAGTTGCAGCAACCCGGCGAGCAGCAGGATCGGCCCGAGCATTGCCATGCCGTGCTCACGCACCAGTTCGAAAACCAATACGGCAAGACCTGCCGCCGGGCCGCTGACCTGCAAGGGAGAGCCGGCCAGCCAACCCACCACAAGGCCGCCGATGATGCCGGTGATCAAACCTTTGGCGGGCGGCATGCCAGAGGCGATGGCGATCCCCATGCACAGCGGCAGGGCGACCAGAAAAACCACCACGGAAGCCAGCAGCTCCCGTGGCAATAAAGACTTCAGATCTGTAGTAGCCATGACGACTCTCCGGAGATTCTTCAGACGTGACAACGCCCGACGGCACGCGCAATGCGCGGCCGCTACGAGCTTGAATGAGGTGTGAACCGTCAGTGGTGACGCGGATTCAACGGCCTTGCGGCCGGTTTCAACCCGTGATCAGTAACGTTTTCGTGGCGTTGCCATCGGAGTGGCGTTGTCGCCATCCAGAGGAAGGAAGGTTCCCTGCTCGGCATCGTAAGCGCGAATCGCGCAGGTCTCGATGTCATACACCCAGCCGTGAATGAACAGCTGGCCGGCCGCGATCTTGGACGCTACGGAAGGGTGAGTCTGCAGATGACGCAGTTGCGCGATGACGTTCTCTTCTGTGAGGACGTGCATCGTTTCGTGTTCGCCCGAGCAATTGCAGTTGTCCTGGACCACGGTTCTGGCGACTTCGGCGTGACGCAACCAGGCCTTTACGGTGGGCATCTTTTCCAGGGTGTCCGGATTGAGTACTGCACGCATGGCGCCACAGTCGGAATGCCCGCAGACGATGATGTGATGCACACCCAGCGCCATGACAGCGTATTCGATGGCCGTGGAAACGCCGCCGTTCATGGGGCCATACGGCGGAACCACGTTGCCGACGTTACGGGTGACGAATAGGTCGCCGGGGGAGCTTTGAGTGATGAGTTCGGGGACGATGCGCGAGTCGGCGCAAGTGATGAACATAGCGCGGGGCTGCTGAGCCGTAGCGAGCTTTTTGAAGAGTTCTTCCTGTTGCGGGAAGACGTCGTGGCGAAAATGCTTGAAGCCATCAACGATGTGCTTGAGGGCCACATCGGCGGATTCTGCCTCGGCCAAGGCGCCCGGGGTTGTAACCTGGGGCCGTTTATCCATGTCTGTCATGTCTCATCCTCTTTGACGGATTGAAGTGGATTTACCAGTGATTCCCGTGGATGACCCACTTTTTTCAGGCAATACGGACAATTCCATCTGTACGCGACCAGCCGGTCACTTGCTAAACACCTTAACGGCAAAAACTTAATTGAAACTGAATGCATCGCTCTAGATCGCGGGTCTCGCTTAAGAAATTCTTAATCCAGGCCCCGGTTTCTACCGTCGACCGGTAGCCGGCCGGATTGCTGCAGAGCACACCTACAGATAGATAGACGTCACCTGAGTCACAACAATGACATCTGCCCTCCCGGCGGACAGAACGCCTCGCAGTCGAGCTTGAAACTGTCCCGCTGGTTCAAGCCGAGCCTCTTCACAGCGATACTGTAGCGCTGCGCCAGCAACTCGGCGAACACACCCTCGCCACGCATCCGAGAGCCAAAACGGCTGTCGTAAACCTGCCCGCCGCGACTCTGCCGGACCAGACTCATCACATGCTCGGCTCGCTGCGGATAATGCGCCTTCAACCATTCTTCGAATAGCGGCGCAACCTCCAGTGGCAAGCGCAACATCACGTAACTCGCGCTCAAGGCTCCCGCAGCCTTGGCCTCGGTCATCAGCTTTTCCAGCTCCATGTCGTTGATCATCGGGATCATTGGCGCCAGCAGTACGCCGACTGGAACACCCGCATCCCGTAGCACCCGAATCGCGCGCAGCCTCGCTTTGGGCGCTGCGGCACGAGGCTCAAGAATGCGTTTGAGCTCATCGTCCAGAGACGTCAGGCTGATGAACACCGACACCAGTCGCTGTTTCGCCAACTCGGCGAGCAGATCCAGATCACGCAGAATCAGCGAGCCTTTGGTGATGATCGTTACCGGATGACGATAGCGCAACAGCACCTCGAGCGTGGCGCGGGTGATTTTGTATTCGCGTTCGATGGGCTGATACGGATCGGTATTGGCGCCCAGCGTGATCGGCGCAACGCTGTAACCCGGCTTGGACAGCTGTTGCTCCAGAAGCGCGGCGGCGTTGGTCTTGGCGATCAGTCTGGTCTCGAAATCCAGCCCCGGCGACATGTCCCAATAGGCGTGACTGGGCCTTGCGTAGCAATAAATGCAGCCATGCTCGCAGCCACGATAGGGGTTGATCGAGCGATCAAACGGGATATCCGGCGATGAATTGCGCGCGATGATGCTCTTCGCGGTTTCCAGGGTGACGGTAGTGCCTTGCGTCAGCGGTACTTCCTGATACCAGCCGTCATCCTCGGCCACAGAGCGATTGGGCGCGAAGCGGTTGTGCGGGTTGGTGGCGGTGCCGCGTCCGCGGGGTGGCAATGAGATGGACATGCGGGCAATCCTGATAACTGTTCATGCATACAGTATCTTGAATCCCTTATGCTCTCCACGCTCAACCCCGAAAAAACCACGGATCGGCGATCAACGGCATCAACACGGCTTTGACATTTGCCTCACATCGCATTCACCCCACACCGCGCAGACTCGCGAATCCTGTCCCTGCTTGCTCGAACGGTGTTGCTCGATGCGTACTCAACTTATCCTGCCGCTGGCAGCTTTCCTTTGCTCGTTCGCTCAGGCCGGCGAATATTCCGTTTCGTCACCCAGGCCAAGTCAATGGGCGCAGCCGATCGACACCCACTACAACCTCTATGAAATGACTCCAACGCTCTACCGTAGCCGCCAACCGGATGCGGCTGCGCAGCCGCTGTTGAAGAAACTGGGGGTCGTGACAGTCGTGGACTTCATCAAGGAGAGCGACAGCAAATGGCTGTCTGACCCGTCCGTGGCCCAGGTGCAGATTCCATTGCAGACCGTTCACGTCGATGACGCCGACATGATCCAAAGCCTGCGCGCTATTCGGACAGCGCAAGAGAAAGGACCGGTGTTGATCCACTGCAAACACGGGCTTGACCGCACTGGCCTGGTAGCCGCGATGTACCGGATCGTTGTGCAGGGCTGGAGCAAACAGGCGGCGCTGGATGAAATGGAACATGGAGGCTTTGGCGATGCCGATGACCTCAAGCACGGCATCGATTACATCAACAAGGTTGACGTGGATGCGTTGAAGACGGCGCTGGACAGCGGGGCGTGCAGCACAAGCGCGTTTGCGAGCTGTGCAATCAAGGGGTGGTTTCAGAAGACCGATGTGGTGGGTGTGCAGACGATTTTGTGGCGGCTGTAGGGTCTCCCCGCTCTGTTAGCAGTCTGGCTTGCCGATAGTAGCGATCAAAAAACCGTCACCGCCGGCAAGCCGTGCTGCTACTGAAAGTTCGCGGATGTCAAAACAGCCGCGAAACGGGACTCGCGTTAAATCAGCTCGGATCAACCGGCTTTTTCAGCTTAGGATTCGGGAAGAACTGCACTCCCTGCACCTTGGGCCCGGCCGGTTTAGCAGGGGTCTTGTTGACCCGTGTGCCCAGTTCTTTCGGGATCGACTGGCCCTGAGCATTGAGCGTGTCCGAATACCCGCAATGCACGCATTCGCGATGCGGCACGTCGTCTTCGCTCCACATCATCAACTTGTCGGGCTCGCTGCACGCCGGGCAGACAGCCCCGGCGATGAAACGCTTCTTGGTAATCACATGGGGTGTATCGGTCATGCTGCCGCTTCCTCACTCAAGCCGGAGTGGCGCAAGAGTGCGTCAATCGAAGGCTCGCGTCCGCGGAAGTCGACGAACAGCACCATCGGCGCCTGCGAACCGCCACGGGCCAGAATCGCCTCGCGGAAGGCACGACCCGTTTCGGCATTGAGCACCCCGTCTTCTTCGAACTTGGAGAAGGCGTCTGCCGAGAGCACTTCAGCCCACTTGTAGCTGTAGTAGCCCGCTGCATAACCACCCGCGAAGATGTGCGCGAAGCTGTTCGGGAAGCGGTTGTAGGCGGGCGGACGCATGACCGAGACCTCGTCGCGAACGCCTTCGAGCACTTGCAGGGTCGTGCGGCCGTCGCCGTGGGTGGCGTGCAGTTCAAAGTCGAACAGCGAGAACTCCAGTTGGCGGACCATCATCAGGCCGGACTGGAAGTTCTTCGCCGCGAGCATTTTCTCAAGCAGATCCTGAGGCAGCGGTTCACCGGTTTCGTAGTGACCGGAAATCAGCGCCAGACCTTCCGGCTCCCAGCACCAGTTTTCCATGAACTGGCTCGGCAGCTCGACTGCATCCCACGCCACGCCGTTGATGCCCGAGGCACCCGCGTGTTCGACACGGGTCAGCAGGTGATGCAAGCCATGGCCGAACTCGTGGAACAGGGTCGTGACTTCATCGTGGGTCAGCAGGGCAGGCTTGCCAGGCGACGCCGGGGTGAAGTTGCACACCAGGTTGGCGACCGGGCTTTGCAGCGAGCCTTCCAGGGTGCGACGACGATCACGCGCGCCGTCCATCCACGCACCGCCACGCTTGTTGGCACGGGCATAGAGGTCGAAGAAGAAGCGGCCGACGTGCTGGCCGTTTTCCTTGATTTCGAACAGACGAACGTCTGGATGCCAGGTGTCGAAGCCTTTCTGCTCGGCGATTTCGATGCCGTACAGTTTTTGCACGATGGCGAACAGGCCGTTCAACACCTTGTCGATCGGGAAGTAGGCGCGCAGGGCTTCCTGGGAAACGCTGTAGCGCTGCTCGCGCAGCTTCTCGGCATAGAAACCGCTGTCCCAGCTTTGCAGGTCCGGGCAGCCGTGCTCAGCGGCGTAGGCTTTCAGTTGTTCCAGATCCTGGGCAGCGAAGGGTTTGCTGCGCTTGGCCAGATCACGCAGGAAGCTCAGCACCTGATCGCTGGACTCGGCCATCTTGGTTGCAAGGCTCAATTCGGAGAAGCTGGCGAAACCCAGGAGCTTGGCCAGTTCCTGACGCAGGTCGAGAATCTGCTCCATGACCGGACCGTTATCATTCTTGCCGGCATTTGGGCCCTGGTCCGACGCACGGGTGCAGTAGGCCGCGTAGACTTCTTCGCGCAAAGCGCGGTCCTGGGCGTAAGTCATCACCGCGTAGTAGCTCGGGAATTCCAGAGTAATCAGATAACCGTCGAGGTCTTTAGCCTTGGCCGCAGCGGCCATTTGCGCCTTGGCCGAATCGGTCAGGCCGGCGAGGGTGGCTTCGTCGGTGACGTGCTTGGTCCACGCCTGGGTGGCGTCGAGCAGCTGGTTGGAAAACTGGCTGCCCAGTTCCGATAGCTTGCTCTGCACTTCGGCGTAACGCTTTTGCTGCTCAGGCGGCAAGTCGATGCCCGACAAACGGAAATCACGCAACGAGTGCTCGAGGATGGTTTTCTGCGCGACGTCGAAACCAGCGGCTTGCGGGCTGTTGGCCAGGGCTTCGAAAGCCTGGAACAGCTCGCGGTTCTGGCCCATTTCAGTGGAGTAGGCGCTCAACCCTGGCAGGCAGGACTCGTAGGCTTCGCGCAGTTCGGCGCTGTTGCACACGGCGTTCAAGTGGCTGACCGGGCTCCAGGCAGCGCCCAGGCGGTCGTTCAGCTCGTCCATCGCCAACACCAGGCCGGCCCATGTAGGCTGCGCACCTTGCTTGGCGAGGATGTCGGCAATCGCGGCGCGGTTGTCGGCAAGAATCTGGTCGATAGCAGGTTTTACGTGCTCGGCGCGAATCGCCGAGAAAGGTGGCAGGTCGTAGGATTGCAAAAGAGGGTTGTTCGCGCTCACGGTTTGGCACCTTGGCTGGAAGAAACACCTGAGCATCTTAATTACAATCTGCGCTGACCGCAGCTATCAGCGCCAGAGAAGGAATCTATTGTGGCTATTCGCACATTCCAGAATCACACCCCGGCCCTTGGCGAACGGGCGTTTGTCGATCATTCGGCCATCGTTATCGGCGATGTCGACATCGGCGACGACAGCTCGGTATGGCCATTGACCGTGATTCGCGGCGACATGCACCGCATCCGAATCGGTGCTCGCACCAGCGTGCAGGATGGCAGCGTGCTGCACATCACCCACGCAGGCCCTTTCAACCCGGACGGCTTCCCGCTGTTGATCGGCGATGAAGTGACCATCGGTCACAAGGTCATGCTGCACGGCTGCACGATCGGCAACCGGATTCTGATCGGCATGGGCAGCACGATCATGGACGGCGCGGTGGTCGAAGATGAAGTCATCATTGGCGCTGGCAGCCTGGTGCCGCCAGGCAAACGTCTCGAAAGCGGGTTTCTGTATGTCGGTCGACCCGTGAAGCAGGTCCGGGCATTGACGGAAAAGGAAATCGCCTTCTTCCCTTACAGCGCCAGCAATTACGTGAAGTTGAAAGATCAGCACCTGGCTGAAGGTTTCGACAAACCCCTATAGCAGTCCCGCTTGCAGGCGATGGAAGACTGAAACCGCCACCGCCGGCAAGCCGTGCTGCTGCACATGCCACGCGTTGCACCGATTCACAGACTTCGAGAGAACACATGCATTACCAGAATATTCTGTTCGACCTGGACGGCACCCTGACCGACCCACGGGAAGGCATCACCCGTTCGATCCAGTTCGCTTTGAGCAAACTGGGGATCGACGAACCCGACATCACGCAGCTCGAGCACTTCATCGGCCCGCCACTGCTGCAGCAGTTCATGCGCGCTTACGATTTCGACGAGGCCAGGGCGTGGGAGGCGGTAGGCTTCTACCGCGAGCGCTTCAAAGTCACCGGGCTTTACGAGAACCTGGTGTTCGACGGTGTGTTCGAATTGCTCGACATGCTTGCGGATCAAGGCCGAACCTTGTTTATCGCGACCTCAAAACCTTGGGTGTTCGCCCATGAGATCGCCCGACATTTCGACTTTGCGCGCCACTTCAAGCTGATCTACGGCAGCGAACTGGACGGCACACGCACCGATAAGGTCGAACTGATCCGGCATTTGCTGGAAGAAGAAAAGCTCGATCCCAAGCAGACGCTGATGATCGGCGACCGCAAGCACGACTTGATCGGCGGCAAGCGCAACGGGCTGGATGTGGCGGCGGTGGGATATGGATTCGGCAGCAGGGAAGAGCTGGAGGCCGAGGCGCCGACGTATCACTTCGGCTCGTTGAAGGAGTTGCATCAGGCGTTTCTCAAGTCCTGACAGCCACACAAAACCTGTAGCCGCCCGGCCGGACGGCTACAGGGTCATGTTGTGATCAGGCGGGTTTCATCAACCTCTCCAACGCGGCCTTGCGCTCATCCTTCGGCAAGCCGCCCATCTTCTCGACAGCGACAAAGAACGCCAGCCAATCGCCCTTGACCTGCCTGAACAGCGCCTCGAACGACGGCACCCACTGGTCGTATAGCCCGATTGGCAGTAAGCGGGCGTTGTTCATGGGGGCGTAAACCCAACTGTCAAAACGCTTGTCGCCACCCCATTGGCTGTCGCGCATCTGTCGGTATGCACTGCGCAAACGATCGAACTCTTCAGCCTTGCGCTGGCGCATGACGTCGGGGCTCAACGGCTCGGCATACAGCGCCTTCAGACGGTCGCGAGTCTCGAGCGCCAACTGGGTCAGCTGGTCACGACGCTGAGCTTCGGACGATGCGGTCTCTGCAGGCAATCCCCGCGCCGCACGCCACTGCCGGGTGCCTTCCTCTTCGACAAACGTGGCATAGGACTCGTTGAACTCGCTGTCGTCCTTCACATAGAAGCGCTGGTGCGCCAGCTCATGAAAAATCAGCGTCGCCAGACGTTCATCGCCCCAGTTCATCATCGAGCTGATGATCGGGTCATTGAACCAGCCGAGCGTCGAATACGCCTCGACACCGCTGACATACACGTCCTTGCCGTCGAGCTTCTGCAGCGCCGCTTCCCCTCGCGCCGCACCCTGATCGTAGTAACCGCGATAGGCCACGCAGCCAGCGATGGGGAAGCAGTGGGTTACAGGGTCGAGAGAGAATTCGTCGGTGGCAAAGACGTTCCACACCACATAACGGCGATGGATGTCGGCGTACAGGCGATAGCTTTTGTTGTCAGGCAGATGCAGGTGTTCGCTGGCGAAAGCGCGAGCCTGTTGCGACTTGAGTAAATGGTCGCGCAGCTTCGGATCACGTTGTGGATCGGCGATGACATCGGCCACCGGTTCGCGCGCCTGCAGCAACGCCAACTGGCCGCTCGCCAATTGCGTGTAATAGGAAAGACTGGAACAGCCGCTGAGGAGTAAAATCGCCAGCATCGGCACACCGCGCCGCAACCACAAGATGTTCAATAGATTCATGCAGCGGCCTTAGTGTCGAAACAGAGAGTGCACACCAGCAGCGTTATGCCGGAGAGCCAGCCTCTGACGCAACCACCATCGCCATCTGCCTGAATGCGGAGTCTGTCATGCGCCTGCCCCTGTCGATCATCGCCCTCGGTCTCCTCGCTGGATGCGCAGGCCCGTTGCCTGCCGTCGATCCGCAAAAAGCCTGGGTCGACCTGCACACCTACACTGGCAAGACACTCATGTCCGACAAGCTGGATGGCGTGCGCACGGAAGATGGTCGGTTTTTTCAGGTGACGCCCGGCAAGCATAAGCTGGAAGTGCGCTATGACTACGACTACGCACCCGGAGGTCTGGGGCTTTCGATAGCGATCTATAACGAGCTGACCTGCTACGTCACGATCAACTACGACCATTTCGAAGCCGGCCATCGTTATCGCCTGGACGTGCGCAATATCGCCAACAGCATCGACGCGCAACTGCGCGACGAGCAGCGCAAGGTGTTGGCGGAGGAAGGGGAGATTTTTTGTATCCCGTAACGATGGCTACGGGATATTTTCAACTCGTTCGTGACCCTTACCGATCATTCTTCTGATAAATGATCTTCTTTGTGCCGTTCTCGCATGAGCCCACGACCATGTTCTGGTCGTGCACCTCTTCATTGCTGACGACTTCCAGGGTGTAGGAACTGACGTTCTGCGCCTGGATCTTGGCTTCGATCTCGGCTTTCAGCTCTTCGCAGGGCTTGGGAGCGGCGAACACGCTGGTGGTCAGTGCGCTGATGATCAGGGTTGCGGCGATGCGTTTCATGCTCGACTCCTTCGATGCCGTGCGACTCGCACCGGCCCTGCATATGACCTTGTGACCCCGAAGCGGTTCTCGGGCCCCTGAAATGAAAAATGACCCGCTGCACTCAAGCACGCGGGTCATCGGATAGTACGGCGGCGCTGGATCAGCTCACCAGTGTGGCATCCAGAGTGATCTTGGCGTTCAAGACTTTGGAAACCGGGCAGCCTTCTTTGGCCATGGCGGTCAGCTTGTCGAACTGCTCCTGAGTCGCGCCAGGCACTTTGGCTTTCAGGGTCAGGTGTACAGCGGTGATGGCAAAGCCGCCATCGACCTGGTCCAGCGTGACGTCTGCAGTGGTGTCGATACTGTCGGCTTTCAGGTTTTCGCCGCCGAGAATCATCGATAGGGCCATCGAGAAGCAGCCCGCGTGAGCCGCGCCGATCAATTCCTCAGGGTTGGTGCCCTTGCCGCCTTCGAAACGCGCTTTGAAACCATACGGTGCTTCACGCAGCACGCCGGTTTCGGTGGAGATGCTGCCAATACCTGTTTTCAGGTCGCCTTCCCAGTGGGCGGATGCTTTCTTGACGATGCTCATGGTGTCTCCTCGATGAAAAAAGTGCGATTGCGTCGCACGTGGACCAAAAGTCTGAGGAGTGTAGGCGGGACTTAGTTCAACAGTTATGACGCCCGTGCTTTATTTGCTGATTTTCAGAAGTGGAAATCCGACCAAATTAGTAGGAAATTTCCTCTTGCCCATTGCAACCTAAAAATCCGGCCGTATCCTAGGGCCTTAACGCAAATATTTAGGCTTAACGCAGGTTTTGCTCTCGCGTCTCCCAAGTCCGAGGCGCCCGACCAAGCCCCCAAGAGGATCGACAGCGGCCTATGAAACGATTAGCTGATGTGAAGATTTCCACCCTTGACCTGGTTCCGGTTCGCGAAGACAAAGGCCCGGCCGTGTCGCTGCGCAACTCGCTGGACCTGGCGCAACACGTCGAAAAATGGGGCTATAACCGCTTCTGGGTCGCCGAACACCACAACATGGATGGCATCGCCAGTTCCGCGACCTCGGTGCTGCTGGCCTATCTGGCGGGCGGCACTTCGACCATTCGTGTCGGATCCGGCGGCGTTATGCTGCCCAACCACGCGCCACTGGTGATCGCAGAACAGTTCGGTACCCTCGCGAGCCTGTTTCCGGGCAGGATCGATCTCGGTCTGGGCCGCGCGCCTGGTTCCGATCAGATGACCGCCCGTGCCTTGCGCCGCGAACGCTCCGGCAGCGCTGACGATTTCCCGGATGACGTCGCAGAGCTGATGAGCTACCTCGGCCCGCGTCAACCGCATCAACGCGTGATCGCCGTTCCCGGCACCAATACCAATGTTCCGATCTGGCTACTGGGCTCAAGCCTGTTCAGCGCGCAACTGGCCGGTCAGCGCGGTTTGCCCTATGCCTTCGCCTCGCACTTCGCACCGCGCTTCATGCACGAGGCGATCCGGGTCTACCGCAATCACTTCCAGCCTTCAGAGGTGCTCGACAAGCCTTACGTGATGCTGGGCGTGCCTCTGGCGGCGGCCGACACTGATGAGCAGGCCGAATACCTGGTGACTTCGGTTTATCAGCGCATTCTCAATCTGATGCGTGGGCAGAGCCTGATGCAGAAACCCCCGGTCGACAGCATGAACGGCCTGTGGCTGCCCCATGAGCGCGAAGCGGTGATGGATTTCCTGGGCCTGGCGATGGTCGGCGGCCCGGAGAAGATCCGCGCCAAGCTGGATGTGCTGCTGGAACAGACCGATGCCGATGAACTGATCTTCACCTGCGACATGTACGAGCACGCCGACCGGTTGCGCTCGTACGAGATTCTGGCGCAGGTGGCCAAAGGCTGATTGGGCAAGCATTTCTGTAGCAGTCCCGGGATGGGTAAAAGAACAACATTCAGGCATAAAAAAACCGACGCCAAATGCGTCGGTTTTTATTTGTCTATGGGCTGAGTCAGCCGCGTTTGTAGACGATTTCCTTGCTGCCGCCTTCGCAGGTGCCGACGACTTTTCCGTCTGCGGCGCTGCCTTTGTCTACCGCCTCAAGCGTGTAAGACGACACGCCGTTTGCCTTGATCTTCGCGTCGATGTCCGCCTTCACGTCATCGCACGATTTGCCGGCTGCAAAGGTGGTGCCCGCAATACTCAACAACCCTACCGCCAAAAGAATCTTCTTCATCGGTCACACTCCCTCGTCAGGCGCTTTTCAAGCGTAAGAGGCCGCTCGTCAGGAGCGGCCCGTCACATTTTCCTCGCGTCCGAATTCACGAACGGCGCGGTATGTATAGCGAAGGTTGTGGCAATCAGCCAGTGTAAAAGTTCATCAACTGTTGTCGATGCGGAAGCCAACCTTGATCGTCACCTGAAAGTGCGCCACCTTGCCATCCTTGATGTGCCCGCGGGTTTCCAGCACCTCGAACCACTCCATGAACTTCACGCTCTTAGCGGCCTGGGCAATTGCATTCTGAATCGCATCGTCGATGCTGGTGGTCGATGAACCGACCAGTTCCAGGATCTTGTAGGTGTGGTGATCTGTCATGGCAGTGCTCCTCAAGTTGTCTCAATTGCAGCGTAGCAGCGAAATTGCGCCCTACGACCGCCGTGGCTTTCCTATCTGTCAGGCGCCATTTGCCCCCGAAAAGTTCACAAGAAACGGTACTTCGAAACACGCACTGCACTTTCTGAAAACCCTGTAGTCGGAAACAACACACGCCACTCATCACTGCAGGAGAGTCAAATCATGGCATTCACGTCATCCCGTAAAGCGTCTTTGCAAAGCATGGAAGCGGAGATCGAGAGTCTGCTCAAGTCGTTGGAGAGCTTGAAGTCGGACGCTTCGGACGAGTCGCGCAAAACCCTGAAGACCCTGAAGGCCAACGCCGAAAGCGCGCTGAGCCATTCGCGCAGCCTGCTGAGCGATGTCTATGAAGACGTCAAAGTGAAAACCCGCGAAACAGGCGTTGCCACCCGTGACTACGCACAGGAACACCCTTGGACTACAGCGGGTGTCGCCGTGGGTGCGGTCGGTCTGCTGGCGGCCTACTTGCTCTGCAAACGCGGTAACTGATTACACCTGACCTGAACGCGCCAGCTCTTGTCCGAGCCATTGGGCAAGTTGCCGGGCACGCCCTTCGGCGGCACGTTTGGGCACCCATAACGCCAGTTGCGCCGGGGTTTCACTGAAACCCCATGGCGCAGCGAGGCGCCCGGCTTTCAAATCGTCAGCTACCAGCGGCTCCGGGGCGATGGCAATTCCAAGGCCCGCTACGGCAGCCTCAAGCAAGTAATACAGATGCTCGAACCCCTGACCGTAATGCAATGTGTCGGGATCGATGCCGTTCTGCTTCGCCCAGCTGGGCCACGCTTGCAACCGTGACTTCGTTTGCAACAGGGGTTCGTTACGCAGCGCTTGGGCAGGTGCGTGAGATAACGCTTCGAACCGGGCGAACCGCGGGCTCAACACCGGGCCAATGCGTTCCTTCGCCAATTCGAAAACCTGCATGTCGGCAGGCCACGGCGGTTCAGCGAACACCAGCAATGCATCCAGACCGGGACGCCGCGGATCAAGATCGCCTTCGCCAGCCGACAAGTGCAGGCGCAAGTCTGGCAGCTCTGCATTCAGGCGCCCCATTCGCGGGATGAACCAGCGAGCCAGCAAACTTCCCGAACATCCCAGGACGAACGGTGCGTCGGCGCTGCCTTGGGCCAGCTCAGCGCAGACAGTGCGCAGTCGATCGAATGCTTCGCCGCTGGCGTCCCGCAGACGAACGCCTGCATCTGTGAGTTTAAGGCCGCGCCCATCCTTGCTGAACAGACTCACGCCCAGATGCTCTTCGAGGACTTTCAATTGTCGGCTGACCGCGCCGTGGGTAACGTGCAATTGGTCCGCCGCCTGGCTGACGCTGTTAAGCCGGGCAGTGGCTTCAAAGGCACGCAGTGCGTTCAGCGGGGGGAGATCTCGACTCATGGTATCTGTGAGTTTTTCTGACAGGTTGCGCCGATCTTATCGGTTTTCATCCACCGATGCGCTGGTTAAAGTGTGTTCACTGCCTCAACGGCTAAATCTATTCGTCACCCCGGAGGTCTTCACCATGACTCAGACCCAATACAGGAACGGCCCGGATGACCGCGGCATGTTCGGCGCATTTGGCGGTCGTTACGTTGCTGAAACCCTGATGCCGCTGATCCTCGACCTCAATCGCGAGTACGAAGCCGCGAAAGAAGACCCGTCCTTCCTCAAGGAGCTGGCCTACTTCCAGCGCGATTACGTGGGCCGTCCAAGCCCTCTGTACTTCGCCGAACGCCTGACCGAGCATTGCGGCGGGGCGAAGATCTACCTCAAGCGCGAAGAGCTGAACCACACCGGCGCGCATAAGATCAACAACTGCATCGGCCAGATCCTGCTGGCTCGCCGCATGGGCAAGAAACGCATCATTGCCGAGACCGGCGCTGGCATGCACGGCGTGGCGACCGCCACCGTGGCTGCGCGTTTCGGTCTGGAATGCGTGATCTACATGGGCACCACCGACATCGAGCGCCAGCAGGCGAACGTGTTCCGCATGAAGCTGCTCGGCGCCACCGTGATCCCGGTCGTTGCCGGCACCGGCACCCTGAAAGACGCGATGAACGAAGCTCTCCGTGACTGGGTGACCAATGTCGACAGCACGTTCTACCTGATCGGCACCGTCGCCGGCCCGCACCCGTATCCGGCGATGGTTCGCGACTTCCAGGCCGTGATCGGCAAGGAAACCCGCGTACAGTTGCAGGAACAGGAAGGCCGGCTGCCTGACAGTCTGGTGGCGTGCATTGGCGGTGGCTCCAACGCCATGGGCTTGTTTCATCCATTCCTGGATGACACCACCGTGCGCATCATCGGCGTAGAAGCAGCCGGTCACGGCATCGACACCGGGAAGCACGCAGCGAGCCTGAACGGCGGCGTTCCAGGCGTTCTGCACGGCAACCGTACTTTCCTGCTGCAGGACGACGATGGCCAGATCATCGATGCTCACTCGATTTCCGCTGGCCTGGATTACCCTGGCATCGGTCCTGAACACGCCTGGTTGCACGAGATCGGCCGTGTCGAATACACCTCGATCACCGACGACGAAGCGCTGGCCGCGTTCCACCAGTGCTGCCGCCTGGAAGGCATCATTCCGGCGCTGGAAAGTGCCCACGCCCTGGCTGAAGTCTTCAAGCGCGCACCAACGTTGCCTAAAGATCACCTGATGGTGGTCAACCTGTCCGGTCGCGGTGACAAGGACATGCAAACCGTCATGCACCATCTGGATCTGTCCAAGCAGGAGAAACACTGATGAGCCGCCTGCAAACGCGCTTTGCCGAGCTGAAAGAACAAAACCGGGCCGCTCTGGTGACCTTCGTCACCGCAGGTGACCCGGCGTATGACACCTCGCTGGCGATCCTCAAGGGTCTGCCGAAAGCGGGGGCTGACGTGATTGAGTTGGGCATGCCCTTCACCGATCCGATGGCCGACGGCCCGGCGATCCAGTTGGCGAACATTCGCGCACTGGAGGCCAAACAGAACCTGGCGAAAACCTTGCAGATGGTCCGCGAGTTCCGCACCGAAGACAGCAACACGCCATTGGTACTGATGGGTTACTACAACCCGATCCACAACTACGGTGTCGAGCGCTTCATCGCCGAGGCTCAAGAGTCGGGCGTCGATGGCCTGATCGTCGTCGACCTGCCGCCTGAGCATAACAACGAACTGTGCGACCCGGCGCAGGACGCAGGTCTGGACTTCATTCGTCTGACCACGCCGACCACCGACGACAAACGCCTGCCAACCGTCCTCAACGGCAGCTCGGGCTTCGTTTACTACGTGTCGGTTGCCGGTGTGACCGGTGCGGGCTCGGCCACCATCGAGCACGTCAAGGAAGCCGTCGCTCGCCTGCGTCGTCACTCTGACCTTCCGATCAGCGTTGGTTTCGGTATTCGCACACCTGAGCAGGCTGCTGCCATCGCTCGCGTCGCGGATGGCGTCGTGGTGGGGTCGGCATTGATTGACCAGATTGCGAACGCCCAGACGCCGGAAAAAGCGGTGAGTGGCGTGCTGGAACTGTGTTCGACGTTGGCACAGGGTGTCCGCAGCGCCCGCGCTTGATACCAGCGCTCCATCGCGATTGTAAGAAAAGGCTCGCTTCGGCGGGCCTTTTTTATTGCATAGGCGTTTTCTGAAAGTGGATTTTCAAGTGAAGGAGTAAACCTGGCAGCCCACCATCATGGAGACATTGAAATGAAAGTCGGAAGCGCCAGAACCTTGATCCCGCATCGGGTTAATGAAGGAGCTTTGTCCATAAGTTCCAGACTTAAACAGCATCTTACGAGTGTCGGAAACACCGCGAGTGTCAAATCCAGCGAAGGGCCGGCTACAGATGCACCGCAGAAGAAATCAGTCCAGTTTGCCCCGACTGCAACACTCAGAGATGTAAACGGTAACGACACTACCGTTGACGCAAAACTGCCGCCAATCGGTCAAGAGCCCCGAAGTTCGCGCTCCAGCAGCTTGAAGGGCAGCTTGCGACCTCTTGAGCAGAATCAAAAAACCGGTGCCGCGCCTGGTTCTGGCGAGCCGAGGCTGCGTTCTCCTGAAGGGGTTGGTTACAGCGCTTGGGTTGCCAAGGACAACGCATTTATTTACTAGGGGTCGGCCCGGCCCATCTGCCCTGAGTAAAGATTCTGATACAAAGGAATCTAAGTCTTCGTTAGCAGACTAAGCAGTACAGCAAAGGGGTTCAGGACCCGATTCTGAACCCCTTTTTGCTGTCTCGAATTTGCTCAGGAGCACGCTACATGAAAGTCTCGAATCGTTTGATCGCAGGGTTGGGCGTACTGATGCTCAGCGCCAGCGCGCTGGTCCAGGCGGCACCGCCTGATCAACGTGGCGGCCATGACGACAACGGCCCCGGCCAGCATCAGGACCATGGCCCGCAAGGGGGTCCGCAGAATAATCGAGGCAATGATCACGGCAACGATCATCGCAATGACCAGCACGCTGACAACCGTGGCAACGACCGTGGGGGACGTCCGCCGCAAGACTTCGGCGACGTTCGCCGCACGATTCAGGAGCACCGTGAAGTCATCGGGCGCGGCCAGCCGCTGCCGCCGAACATTCATGTTGTGAAGGGTCACCCACTGCCGCGCGGCTATGGTCGTCGTCTGGATGATCGTTCGCTGCAGTACCTGCCGCGGTATGACGGCTATGAATGGCGTCGCCTAGGCACTGACGTAGTGCTTGTGGCCATCGGCAGCGGGATCGTTTACGAAATTCTGGATGGCGTGTTGAATTAAGCATCGACCCCGATTCAGCACGGCTTGCCGGCGGTGGCGTCTTAGACCGCTGGCGCTGGCAAGCCGGACCGCGATAGGGATTCGTCCGTCAGCGCCTGAACATCCCCACGTTCAAATCCCGAATCCCTCCCATCCAGATCGCATGCCTGGTGTGGTCGGCCAAGTCATCGCCGGTGTTCGGGTGCGTGAAAATCACCAGGCCGTCGCGATGCAGTGCCAGATGCAGCATCACGTCAGCAAACTTCTCATGCTCGAACGCCAATTGGCAGCTCCAGTCAGGATGCGGCCCCACCGGGCGCTCGTGTACTCGCCCCATGCGGATATCGAATTTCGCCGCAACGCTCTCGCACAACGCGCGGGCTTGCTCGATGGTCTGGGCATCGAAATAAACGTGGGCGTGATAGCCCTCGACAGGTGACATGTCCGGTCCTCCTAAAACGTGGAACAGCCCAATGCGCTGCTAGTCTCAAATAGGGAGAGTTATCCACAGTCCCGGATCAATTGCCATGAAGAATGCAGAAACCCCGGTGATGAAGGTTGTGCTGTTTGGCGCACTCAGCAGCTTCGGCAGCGCGTTGATGGCCGAATTGCTGCGCCGCCAGCATGAGGTCATCGCGATACTCGATGATCTCAACGCTCTGGCGCCACGGCCGGGTTTGCGCACAAAGGCAGGCAATCTGTTCAGCGCTGATCGGGTGTGTGAAAGCATCGCTGGTTGTTCGGCCGTCATCTGCCTGCTCGACGCCAAGGTGTTTCCCGTTGGCCCCGAACACGACCGCAAGCCCAAGAACCTTACCCCTGAAGAGCAATTGATCGCTGCGCAGAACGTTTTGGCCTGCCTGATGCGCATGCAGATCAAGCGGCTGATTCTCGTCGCGGACATCCAACTGCTACAGGGCCAGCCTCTCGCCGATTATCAGGACCCGGATCTCGACCAATTCCAGGCATCAGCGTTGATCGTCGATTCATTGCGCAATAGCGATGCCGATTGGACATTGGTCAGTGCACCACAGGGTGTCGCGGGCCTGAGTATCGAGCACTTCAGCCAGACCGGCGGGACGGTGGAACCTGGCCTGCAGGTACCCCTGGAGGTTCTGGGCCGGGTGGCGGCAGGTATCGCCGATGAACTCAGGCTCAATGCCCATGTGCGGCAATACGTGAATTTTGTTGTTTGAGCGGAGGCAAGCGTGTACGCCTCCATATCTGCGCCGCCGTAGCCCCTTTACACAGCAATCGACGGCATCGGCTTGCCCACCAACGAATCCCCGCTCAGCGCCTGTTCACTTTTCAGCCAATCGACGAAACGCTGCACGATCTGCACGCGTCGTTTGCGTTGCGGCAGGACGATGTAATACCCATAAGCCGAGATTGCCGTGGCTTCGATCGGGCGGCACAACAGGCCCTGCTCCAGCAAGTCATCCACCAGATGCCGCCAGCCGATCGCAACGCCTTGCCCGCCAATCGCGGCCTGGATCAGCAACGTGTAGTTGTCGAATCGTAACTGACCCGGGGCAGGGGCCTGAGCGATGTTCAATGCCCGGAACACGCCACCCCAGTCAAACCAGTTGGTGCTGGTCTCACCGCGCAGGTGGAGCAGCGGGAACTCTTTCAGCGCTTCGGTCTTCAATGGGAGAGGACGGTCGGCCAGCAACTTCGGACTGCACACCGGAAACACTTCCTCGCTGAACAGCCAATGGCTTTCACCCTGTTTGAAGCGTCCATCGCCAAACAGCACGGCCACGTCGATATCCGCTCGCAACATGTTATGACTGCGCTCGCTGGTCACCAGGCTGACGTCCACATCGGGGTTGTCTTTGTGAAAGCGGTGCAGACGCGGCATCAACCAATAGGCAGCGAAGGCGAAGTCGGTGGCCACCTGCAACACCTCGTGCTGGTGCTGCTCGGTAATCAGGCTCAAACCCGCATCCATGGACTGCAATCCGGTCTGCACGTGGTTGAACAGAATTTCCCCGGCGTCGGTGAGTTCGATACCGCGATAAATGCGATCGAACAGGCGCGTTGCCAGTTGTTCTTCTAACCTTTTGATTTGCTGGCTAATCGCCGGTTGGGTCGTGCCGAGCTCGACGGCTGCTGCGGTGAAACTGCGCAGACGGGCGGCAGCTTCGAAACCGCGAAGCAGATCCAGCGACATGTCACCAAGGGCTTCAAACATAAGCGTGGCTTATCCTAGGCATTGTGTTCTATGGGCTTTACCGCTGATCCCATGGGTCTCATTCTCTGGAACAGCAATTTCGCATAAATATTCACTATGGAATGCCGCGAATACATGAAGCGCAAGAACATTCTTTTCATCATGGCCGATCAGATGGCCGCGCCGATGTTGCCGATTTACGCCTCATCTCCAATCAAGATGCCTAATTTGAGTCGCCTCGCCGCCGAAGGCGTGGTGTTCGACGCTGCCTATTGCAATAGCCCGCTGTGCGCGCCGTCCCGTTTTACCTTGGTCAGCGGTCAGCTCCCGAGCAAGATCGGCGCCTACGACAACGCTGCCGATTTCCCGGCTGACGTCCCGACTTACGCCCATTACCTGCGCCGACTCGGCTATCGCACTGCGCTGTCGGGCAAAATGCATTTCTGCGGGCCTGATCAATTGCACGGGTACGAAGAACGTCTGACCAGCGATATCTACCCCGCCGACTACGGCTGGGCAGTGAACTGGGACGAGGCTGACACGCGCCCCACCTGGTACCACAACATGTCGTCGGTACTGCAAGCCGGCCCGTGCGTGCGCACCAACCAACTCGACTTCGACGAAGAAGTTGTCTTCAAGGCCCAGCAATACCTGTTCGACCACGTGCGTGAAGACGGTGATCAGCCGTTCTGCCTCACGGTGTCGATGACCCACCCACACGACCCGTACACCATCCCCAAGGAATACTGGAATCTCTACAACGACGACGAGATCCCGATGCCGCCTGCGCCGCCAGCACAGGCCGATCAGGACCCGCACTCTCAGCGACTGCTCAAGGTCTATGACCTCTGGGACAAGCCGCTGCCGGAACACAAGATTCGAGATGCCCGCCGTGCGTACTTCGGGGCGTGCAGCTACATCGACGACAATGTAGGCAAATTGCTGAAGACACTGGAAGACACCGGCCTGGCCGACGACACCATCATCGTGTTCTCCGGCGATCATGGCGACATGCTCGGCGAGCGGGGGCTCTGGTACAAAATGCACTGGTTTGAAATGTCCGCCCGTGTACCGTTGCTGGTGTACGCTCCGGGGCAGTTCAAGGCCGGCCGCGTGAAGGCCGCCGTGTCCACCGCCGATCTGTTGCCGACCTTCGTGGCAATGGCTCAGGGCGAGCTGGAAGCCGGTCTGCCGCTTGATGGCCGCTCGCTGCTGCCGCACCTGGAAGGCACTGGCGGTCACGACGAAGTATTCGGCGAGTACATGGCCGAGGGCACCAACAGCCCGTTGATGATGATCCGGCGCGGCGCTTATAAATTCATTTATTCGGAACAGGACCCATGTCTGCTGTATGACGTGAACAACGATCCGAAGGAGCAGGAAGAGTTGAGCCAGTCTGAGGCTCATCGCGACCTGTTCAATGCGTTCCTGGCTGAAGCAAAGGCCAAATGGGACATTGCGGCGATACACCACCAGGTGCTCGCCAGCCAGCGTCGTCGGCGTTTCGTCGCCGAGTCTCTGGCCCTCGGCAAGCTGAAGAGTTGGGATCACCAGCCGCTGGTAGACGCCAGTCAGCAATACATGCGCAACCATATCGACCTCGACGATCTGGAGCGCAAGGCCCGTTATCCACAACCTTGAACCCTGCCAACACCTAGAAAACCAAAAAGGGGCACACCATGATGAAGTTGTTCACAACGCTGGCGGTTGGGGTCATGAGCATGAGCGGCGTGGTGGCATATGCCGCTGACGCAGCCAGCTGCAGTACGGTGAAGATGGCCGATCCAGGCTGGAGCGACATCGCCGCAACCAACGCCACGGCGGGCTTTTTGCTCGATGGCATGGGTTACAAGGCCAAGGTCGATACGCTGGCGGTGCCGATTGCCTATGGTGGTCTCAAAGACGGTCAAATGGACGTTTTTCTGGGCAACTGGATGCCTGCGCAGCAGGGCTTCTATGACAAGTTCATCGCCACCGGCGATGTAACCCAATACGCGAAGAACCTGGAAGGCACCGAGTTCACCCTCGCCGTGCCGGACTATGTCTACGACGCGGGTGTGCATAACTTCGCCGACCTGAACAAGTTCGCCGACAAGTTCCACAAGAAGGTCTACGGCATTGGCTCGGGGGCCCCGGCCAACGCGTCGATTCAGGAGATCATCAAGAAGAACGAGTTCGGCCTCGGTGACTGGAAACTGGTCGAGTCGAGCGAGCAGGCGATGCTGGCCGAAGTACAGCGCAACGTGAAGAAGAAAGAGTTCGTGGTCTTCCTCGGCTGGACCCCGCACCCGATGAACGTGCAGATCAAGGGCATGCACTATCTCAAGGGTGGCGAGAAATACTTCGGTGACACTGGCAGCGTTTATACGGTGACCCGTAAAGGCTACGCCGACGCCTGCCCGAATGTGGCCAAGTTGTTCTCCAACCTGACATTCACCCAGGATATGGAGAACACCATCATGAAGAACGTGGTAGACAACAAGATCAGCAACACCGAGGCGGTCAAAGCGTGGCTCAAAGAAAACCCGGCTGTGCTTGAAAAGTGGTTGAGCGGCGTAAAAACCCTTAATGACAAGGATGCGCTGCCAGCGGTGAAGGCCAAGTTGTAAACCAGTCTCAGAATCGCGTTTGAACCTGCAGCAGTCCGGCTTGCCGGGGGTGGGGTCCATGGGATCGCCACCGCCAGCAAGCCGGACTGCTACAGATCACTGCTCAGCCATCAACCGCCGCAACTGCGCCAGCACCGGCGCCGAATCCGGGCGCACACCACGCCATAGAAAGAACGCCTCCGCAGCCTGTTCCACCAGCATCCCCAGGCCATCCACCGCTCGCTCCGCCTTGTGCTCGGTCGCCCAGCGACAGAACGCTGTCGGCTCCTTGGCGTACATCATGTCGTAGCAGAAGGTTTCGCCCGGCTGAATCAAACTCGGCGCAATCGGGGGCAGCTCACCGGACAGACTGGCCGACGTCGCGTTGATGATGATGTCCACAGGCTCTTCCAGCCAGTCATAACCGGCGGGCAGAACAGGCCCGATGTCAGCGAACTCTTTGGCCAGCCATTCAGCCTTTTCCACCGTGCGGTTGGCCACGACCAACACATAAGGCTCCTCGGCCAGCAATGGCTCCAGCGCCCCACGCACTGCACCACCAGCGCCCAGCAACAGGATGCGTTTATCCTTGAGCGTTACACCATGATTGACCTTCAGGTCCCGCACCAGCCCGGCGCCGTCAGTGTTGTCGCCGAGCAAACTGCCGTCAGCCTGCTTCGCCAGGGTATTCACTGCACCCGCACGACGTCCGCGCTCGGTCAATTGATCCGCCAGACGATAAGCCTCTTCCTTGAACGGCACAGTGACGTTGGCGCCTCGACCGGTTTCGAAAAACTGCCGGGCGCACGCAGTGAAGCCGTCGAGCGGCGCCAGCGCCGTCTGGTAGTCCAGCGACTCGCCGGTCTGCTCGGCGAACAAGCGATGGATCAGCGGCGATTTGCTGTGCGCGATGGGGTTGCCGAAGACGACGTAGTGATCGGTCATTGATTCTGTTCCTCGGCGAGCCAGTCGCGATCCTGCAGGAAGTACTCGGTCAGGCGCGCTTCTTCGCTGCCCGGCGCGGCTTTCCAGTCATAACCCCAGCGAACCTGCGGCGGCAGCGACATGAGGATCGACTCGGTGCGCCCGCCAGATTGCAGCCCGAACAGCGTGCCGCGGTCATAGACCAGATTGAATTCCACGTAACGGCCACGACGAAACTCCTGGAACTCGCGTTGCTGCGCCGTGTAAGAGATGGCCTTTCGGCGTTGCACGATTGGCAGATAGGCCTCGACAAAGGCATCACCGATGGCGCGCAGGAAAGCGAAGCTGGTGTCGAAATCCCACTCGTTCAAATCATCGAAGAACAGACCGCCCACGCCACGCGGTTCGTTGCGATGCTTGATGTGGAAATAGCGGTCGCACCAGGCTTTGTAACGCGGATAGACGTCGGCCCCGAACGGCGCGCAGGCCTGCTCGGCAACGCGGTGCCAATGCACGCAGTCTTCCTCGACGCCGTAATAAGGCGTCAGATCGAAACCGCCGCCGAACCACCAGACCGGTTCTTCGCCTTCTTTTTCGGCGATGAAGAAACGCACGTTTGCGTGTGAGGTCGGAACATGTGGGTTATGCGGATGCATCACCAGCGACACACCGAGAGCCTCGAAGCCGCGGCCAGCGAGTTCCGGACGATGAGCGCTGGCCGAAGGCGGCAGACCCGCACCGAAGACATGGGAGAAGTTGACGCCGCCTTTTTCGATGACGTTGCCGTTTTCGATCACGCGGGTCCGGCCGCCACCGCCGGCCGGTCGCTCCCAGGCGTCTTCGACGAAACGGGCGCCGCCGTCTTCGTTTTCCAGCGCGGCGCAGATCCGGTCTTGCAGATCAAGCAGGTAGGCTTTGACGGCATCGGTGCGAGAGGACATGGCAGTACCTTGAATAAGGTGAAACGGTATTTTTGAGCGTCGTCTTGAATACAGCGTGCCGCCGAACGAATCGGTTCAGCGCAAACGGGCGCTCGAAATTGGCGCGTAGCATATCACCGGCCAGTCCGGTGCCGCAGTTGACGAAGACCAAACGAAGGAGTCCGATAGAGCCCTTTCGTACATAAAGTTTCGATCCATGACGGAGAAAGCAAATGGCAAAGCGTATCCAGTTCCGCACCCACGGCGGCCCTGAAGTTCTCGAATACGTTGACTTCGAACCGGCCGCTCCGGGTCCGAAAGAAGTACTCGTGCGCAACAAAGCGATTGGCGTCAACTTCATCGAAACCTATTTCCGCACTGGCCTGTACCCGGTTGCCGCGATGCCGTCGGGTCTGGGCAATGAAGGGGCGGGTGTGGTCGAGGCGGTCGGCGCCGAGGTGACCCACGTCAAGGTTGGCGACCGCGTGGGTTACGGCACCGGCCCGCTGGGCAGCTATGCGGATCTGCACCTCACACCCGCTGCGAACGTGGTCAAGCTGCCGGACGAAATCAGCTTCGAACAGGCCGCTGCGATCATGCTCAAGGGCTTGACCGTTCAGTACCTGTTTCGCCAGACGTACGAGATTCGTCCTGAAGAAACCATTCTGTTTCACGCCGCAGCCGGGGGCGTGGGCTCCATCGCCTGCCAGTGGGCGAGCGCCATGGGCGTGAAGCTGATCGGTACCGTCAGCTCGCCGGAAAAAGCCGCCCACGCCAAGGCCAACGGCGCCTGGGAAGTGATCGATTACAGCAAGGAAGATGTGGCCAAGCGCGTACTTGAGCTGACCGATGGCAAGAAAGTTTCGGTGGTTTACGACGGCGTCGGCAAAGACACCTGGGAAACCTCACTGGACTGCCTGGAGCTGCGTGGCCTGTTGGTCAGCTTTGGTAATGCCTCAGGCCCGGTCGCTGGTGTGAATCTGGGGATTCTGGCGCAGAAAGGCTCGCTTTACGTGACCCGTCCGACTCTGGGCTCATACGCCAACAGCCCGGAAGCACTGCAGGCTATGGCTGATGAGGTGTTCGACATGGTGATCAGCGGCAAGGTCAAAGTGGATGAGTTGAAAAAATTCGACCTGAAGGATGCTGCGAAGGCGCACACCGAACTGTCCGCTCGGCGTACGACCGGCTCGATCATTCTGGTGCCTTGATCGCCCCTTGTTGATCCGCAGCTAACCCTATGGGAGGGAGGAGCTTGCTCGCGAAGAAGCCGGTACATTCGACACACCTATCGTGTCTGAACCTGTGCATTCGCGAGCATGCTCCCTCCCACAGGGGTTGGCAGTGAATTCTGATCGTTATCCCGCCCGCACAACCTCAGCGGTAACCAGATCCCGAATCACGCTCGGATTGCGCCTGCCGCCCAGCGAGCCACCGAGCACCATGTCCAGCTGATCATGGAAATACTGCTCGACCCGCAGACGCGAACGCGCAGCAGGGCGGCCAGTGGGGTTGGCCGACGTCGACACCAGCGGGCCGGTGAGGGCGCAGAGTTCACGCACTTGCGGATGATCGCTGACACGCAGCGCAACCGTATCGCGGCCCCCGGTGATCCAGTCAGGCAGCAGGCCCTGATGCGGCACCAGCCAGGTGTTCGGCCCTGGCCAGGTACTGGCCATGCGATCAATCCACAGCTCCGGGAAATCCTCGAACAGAAAATCGAACTGACGAATGTTGTCGGCAATCAGGATCAGGCCTTTTTCCACAGGCCGTGCCTTGATCGCCAGCAAGCGGTACACCGCTTCGACATCCCAAGGGTCGCACCCCAGGCCCCACACCGCTTCGGTTGGATAGGCAATCACAGCCCCGGCCCGGATCTCTCGTGCGGCTTGTTGCACACGCCAACTGCTGACCATCGTTCGCTCTCCGAATTAACGCTGGTGGGCAGTTTAACCTCAGGGCGCCCGGGCAAACCATCGTCCCGCCTCACAAGCCACGCTACTGTCGAGCTCAAGCTCGGTCAGCGCCGCCAGCACCTTGGGCAAGGGCCAGCCGCTGCTTAGCGCCAAGGCTTCACTGGTCTGCGGCGCGGCATGCAGCAAAGCGAGCAACGGGTGATCGGATCGGGGAGCGCTTTGCAGCGTATCGTTGCTCGGCGGCAGATTCTTCCAGCCTTGCAGCCCCTCCAGAATGTGATCGATGGTCTCCACCAATATGGCGCCTTCACGAATCAACTGGTGACAACCGCGTGCACCAGGGTGATGAATCGATCCGGGAATGGCATAAACCTCGCGGCCCTGTTCTGCAGCCAGACGCGCGGTGATAAGCGACCCGCTCGCAACGCTGGCCTCTACCACCAGCACGCCCAACGACAGGCCGCTGATGATGCGGTTGCGTCTCGGGAAATTGCTGGCGTGGGGAGCGGCATCCAGCGGTAACTCGGAAACCACCGCGCCACCCTGAGCCATCATCGTCGCTGCAAGTTGGCGGTGCCGCTGTGGATAAAGTTTTTCGATCCCCGTGCCGAGGACGCCAATCGTGGCGCCTTTTGCATCGAGAGCGCCCTGATGAGCGGCGCCATCGATCCCCAACGCCAGACCACTGGTGACGACAAAACCGGCCCCCGCCAGACTGCGAGCGAAGGACTTCGCAGTGTCCAGTCCTGGCTTGGAGGCACGTCGACTGCCAACCATTCCGAGTTGCGGACGATCAAGTAATGAGTGATCGCCAGCGATGAAAAGCAGCGGCGGCGGGTCAGGAATTTCCGCCAGCAATGCAGGGTAATCCGGGTTGTCCCACATCAACAAATGCTGGCCCGGACGCTCTAGCCAGCGCAATGCAGCACTGGCGCCATCACGCACCTCGGGGTCGCGACGCGCATCGGCACTGGCGGCAGGGAGACGCAGTGAACGCCACGCCGAGGCGGGCGCACTGAGCGCGGCGGACGCACTGCCAAAGGCATCGATGAGGGTCTGGAAACGCCTGGGACCAATCTCGGGCAATCGATGAAGACGCAGACGCGCCTCCAGCTCGGCAGGCGACTGCCCGGCTTTCTCGAACAACGGCATAAGATCTTCCTTGATCCCGAGCCCACTTCAGGAAGTGAGCAAAGCTGTGGATAAGTCTGTTAACAACAATTTGATAAGTGAAGCATGCCGGTGGAAAAAAGTGTGTTGGAGCTGATACATAGCATTACGGATTGCGAACCTTGTCATTAACCGCCAAAGATCTGGATGCATGCAGCACCATCGCGAAACTCAGGCGATTGTAGGTGCGGAAGACCATCAACAGGCCCGAGCGCTCATCCGGAATCTTCACCTGCTCGCCGGTAATACGGTCGCGCACTGTTTCACCCGCCTTGTAGATCGCCAGCACATTGCCTTCGGCCAGGCCATCGAGCCGTCCGCGATCCAGGGTCACCACGTCGAACTCACCGATCTGGGTCACGCCACGGGGCACATCGATGATCATGCCGTTGATCGGCTGCGAAGGTTCGCTGGGCACGAAAGTGGAATTGATCGCCCGCTCTTCGCTGACGAAAAGCCGGTCGCCCAGACGCACTTCCTGGGTCGAACGCTGCATCACCAGGGTGGCAATGTCGCCCTCGCTGGCCACGACCTCACCGCTGCCGATGTCATCGGCGTTGATGCCCAGCGGTACATTGGTATCCGGATCGAAGTAAGTCTTGCCCTTGCGGAAGATCCCATAGGACACATGGCCAGGATCGAATGTCCCGCGGGCGTAAATACGATCCCCGGCACCGCTGAGCACGCGCTCGCCGCTGCCGGCGACGATGTACGGTGCATCCTCGAACTGCTCGGGCGTGTCCATGATCCGGTTATTGAGCAGAAACGCATTGATCGCTCCCAACGGAATGGTCGGGATGGCGTCGGCGATGGGCGTGGTGCGCACACGCGGTGACAATTTGATGGTGCCGCGGGACTCGCCACGATTGACCACGATCCTCGGCTGACCGTCCACATAAATGAGGTTCAGGGTGTCGCCGGGGTAGATCAGATCCGGGTCATGGACCTGCGGATTGGCGTGCCAGAGCTGTGGCCACTTCCATGGCTGGCTGAGGAACTTGCCGGAAATGCCCCAAAGTGTGTCACCGGCGACAACGGTGTAACTCTGTGGATGGCCTTCCCTAAGCTGTACTTGCGCCTGAACAAGGCCTGTCGCGGCCAACAGCAGCAGGGCGAGTAGTGATTTCCTCATGCGGTGAATCCCTTTATCATGTTGGCTTCGCGTGAAACGTTGAGTCCTGCGAGACTTCGGTTTTACAAGGGCTGCCCGCTTTGACGTCCCAAGCCTAGCAGCCGATTTTGACTTTACCCTACAAGTGCAGCTCTTACGTATATGGCCATTTTAAACATTCTCGAATTTCCCGATTCGCGCCTGCGCACCATCGCCAAGCCGGTGGCCGCTGTGGACGAGGGCGTTCGCCAGTTGGTCGACGACATGTTTGAAACCATGTACGAAGCGCCTGGCATCGGTCTCGCCGCGACGCAGGTTAACGTACACAAGCGCGTCGTTGTAATGGATCTCTCGGAAGATCGCAGCGAGCCACGGGTTTTCATCAACCCGGAACTCGAGCCGCTGACCGACGAGATGGATCAGTATCAGGAAGGTTGCCTGTCGGTTCCCGGTTTCTACGAGAACGTCGACCGTCCGCAGCGCGTCAAGGTCAAGGCACTGGACCGCGAAGGCCAGCCCTACGAGCTGATCGCCGAAGGCCTGCTCGCGGTGTGCATCCAGCACGAGTGCGATCACCTGAACGGCAAGCTGTTCGTCGACTACCTGTCTAATCTCAAGCGTGACCGGATCAAGAAAAAGCTCGAAAAACTGCACAAGCAGAACGCTTGATCCCTTCACCCCGAAAGGCCTCTTGGAGGCCTTTTCTTTTTTTACAGATTTCAGAACGAGAAGCCCATGACTGAGCCACTGCGCATCGTCTTCGCCGGCACCCCGGAATTCGCCGCCGAACACCTCAAAGCCCTGCTCGACAGCCCTTATGAAGTGATCGCGGTCTACACCCAGCCCGATCGCCCGGCGGGACGCGGTCAGAAGCTGATGCCAAGCTCGGTCAAGCAACTCGCTGTGCAACACAACATTGCGGTACTGCAACCGCCGACGCTGCGCGCGCCGGACGCCCAGGCCGAACTCGCTGCGCTCAAGCCCGACCTTATGGTCGTCGTCGCCTACGGATTGATTCTGCCGCAGGCGGTGCTGGATATTCCGCGCCTGGGCTGCATCAACAGTCATGCCTCGCTGCTGCCACGCTGGCGCGGTGCGGCTCCGATCCAGCGCGCGGTCCAGGCGGGCGATGCCGGAAGCGGTGTGACAGTGATGCGCATGGAGGCGGGTCTGGACACCGGCCCGATGCTGCTCAAGGCCATTACCCCGATCACTGGCGAGGACACCGGCGGCACGCTGCACGACCGATTGGCCGAATTGGGCCCGGTGGCTGTGTTGCAAGCCATTGCCGGCCTGGCTGACGGCTCGCTGGTCGGCGAAGTGCAGGACGACAGCCTCGCCACCTACGCTCACAAGTTGAACAAAGATGAGGCGCGCATCGACTGGAGCCGTCCGGCCGACGAGCTGGAACGTCTGGTCCGTGCTTTCAATCCATGGCCGATCTGCCACAGCACCCTCAACGGCGAAGCGCTCAAAGTGCTGGCCGCTCAGATTGCAGAAGGCAACGGCGAGCCAGGCACGATCCTCGGCGCCAGCAAAGACGGCCTGACGGTCGCTTGCGGCCAAGGCGCTCTTCGTCTGACTCGCCTGCAACTGCCGGGCGGCAAACCGCTGAACTTCACTGACCTGTTCAACAGCCGCCGCGAGAAGTTCGCGCTCGGTACCGTGCTCGGCCAAGCGGCGGATAGCCAATGAACCCGCGTCTGGCTGCCGCCAAAGCCTTGGCTGCCGTACTCAGTGGCAAGGCATCGCTCAACAGTTCGCTGCCAACTCAACTGGACAAAGTCGACGACCGTGATCGCGGCCTGACTCAGGATCTGGCTTTCGGCACCGCGCGCTGGGAGCCTCGGCTATCGGCGCTGGCGGCCAAGCTGCTGCAAAAGCCTTTCAAGGCAGCCGACAACGACGTTCAAGCGTTGCTGTTGGTCGGCCTGTATCAGCTGTTCTATTCACGGATGCCAGCGCATGCCGCCATTGGCGAAACAGTGGGCTGCGCCGACAAGTTGAAAAAACCCTGGGCCAAGGCGTTGCTGAACGCCGTTCTGCGTCGCGCGCAACGGGAAGGCGAGGCGCTGCTGACCGAGCTGGAACACGATCCGGTGGTGCGCACTGCTCATCCGCGCTGGCTGCAAAAAGCGCTGAAGGCTGCATGGCCCGAGCATTGGGAGGCGATCTGCGCGGCAAACAACGCGCATCCGCCGATGATCTTGCGGGTCAATCGTCGCCACAAAACCCGTGATCAATACCTCGGACTGCTGCACGAAGCAGGCATCGATTCGACGGCCAGTGCCTTCAGCCAGGACGGTATCGTGCTGACCGAACCGGGCGACGTTCGCTCGCTGCCGGGTTTCGCCGAAGGCTGGATCAGCGTGCAGGACGAAGCGGCGCAACTGGCCGCAGAACTGCTGGAGCTGGCGCCGGGTCAGCGTGTGCTCGATGCCTGTTGTGCGCCGGGCGGCAAGACCTGCCACCTGCTGGAAGTACAACCGGGCCTCGCAGGCGTGGTCGCTGTGGATCTGGAAGCCAAGCGCATGGTCCGCGTGAAGGAAAACCTCGACCGTCTGGGCCTGAGCGCAGAACTCATCGCCGCCGACGCTCGCGCCACTGATCAATGGTGGGATGGCAAGCCGTTCGAGCGCATTCTGCTGGATGCGCCCTGCTCGGCGACCGGCGTCATCCGCCGCCACCCGGACATCAAACTGACACGTCAGGCCGATGACATCCCAGCACTCGCGACCCTTCAGGGCGAGCTGCTCGATGCGCTGTGGCCGACGCTGCAAGTGGGCGGCATTCTGCTGTACGCCACCTGCTCGACGCTGCCGACCGAGAACACCGAAGTGATCGAAGCCTTCCTCAGTCGTACGCCAGGCGCTCGGGAATTGGACATCGCCGGTCAGCAGGGCAACCCGCCGCCAGGCCTGAAACAGCCCCATGGCCGACAGTTGCTGGCGCAAGAAGGCAGTCATGACGGCTTTTATTACGCCAAACTGATCAAGATCTCGGCGATCACCTGATCTTTCCGGCTGAACCTCCACCTGTAGCAGCCCGGCTACAGAGGCGTTTTCCGCCGGAGGACACAATCACTTCAAGGAGAGACTGATTGAAGATCATCATTCTCGGTGCAGGACAGGTCGGCGGTACGCTGGCTGAGCATCTGGCCAGCGAGGCCAACGACATCACCGTGGTCGACACCGATGCGGATCGTCTTCGGGCGCTGGGCGATCGTCTGGATATCCGCACCGTTCAAGGTCGTGGCTCGTTCCCGACCGTGCTGCGTCAGGCAGGAGCGGACGATGCCGACATGCTGGTCGCCGTGACCAGCAGCGACGAAACCAACATGGTTGCCTGCCAGGTCGCCTATACCCTGTTCCACACTCCGACCAAAATTGCCCGCGTGCGTGAATCGGCATACCTGACCCGCGCAGGCCTGTTCGAAAACGAAGCCATTCCGGTAGACGTGTTGATCAGCCCCGAGCAGGTGGTGACCAACTACATCAAGCGCCTGATCGAATACCCAAGCGCGCTGCAGGTCATCGACTTCGCCGAAGGCAAGGTGCAACTGGTGGCAGTCAAGGCCTACTACGGTGGGCCGTTGGTGGGTCAGCAACTGCGCCAGTTGCGCGCTCACATGCCGAATGTCGACACCCGCGTTGCAGCCATTTTCCGTCGTGACCGTCCGATCATTCCTCAGGGCGACACCGTTATCGAAGCCGATGACGAAGTCTTCTTCATCGCCGCCAAGGCGGACATTCGCGCAGTGATGGGCGAAATGCGCCGTCTCGACGAAAGCTACAAGCGCATCGTTATCGCAGGCGGCGGGCAGATCGGCGAGCGTCTGGCCGAGGCTATCGAAAACCGCTACCAGGTGAAGATCATCGAGATGAACCCGGCGCGTTGCCGCTACCTCTCCGACACCCTCGACAACACGGTGATCCTGCAAGGCAGCTCTTCGGACCGCGACCTGTTGATGGAAGAGAACATCGATAACGCCGACCTGTTCCTGGCCCTCACCAACGATGACGAAGCCAACATCATGTCGTCGCTGCTGGCCAAACGGCTTGGTGCGAAGAAGGTCATGACCATCATCAACAACCCGGCGTACGTCGACCTGGTGCAGGGCGGGGAAATCGACATTGCCGTCAGCCCACAGCTGGCGACCATCGGCACTTTGCTGGCCCATGTAAGGCGCGGCGATATCGTCAGCGTGCACTCATTGCGCCGTGGTGCGGCCGAAGCCATCGAGATCGTCGCCCACGGCGACGCCAAATCGAGCAAGGTGATCGGCAAGGCCATCATGCACATCAACCTGCCGCCGGGCACTACCATCGGCGCCATCACCCGCGACGAACAGGTGCTCATCGCTCACGACAGCACCGTGATCGAATCAGGCGACCACGTTGTGATGTTCCTTGTGGATAAAAAGCACATCCGCGACGTAGAGCGGTTGTTCCAGGTGGGCTTGAGCTTTTTCTAAGGGGGAGTCAGCGTGCTTGAATCACTGGAAAAGATGCTCGCCAAGGGCATGGACAATGCGTTGCTGAGGTTCGGCCTGGGCAAGGGTTATCTCGATGCAGGCGATCATCAGAAAGCCGTTGAGCACTTGCAGCGCTGCGTCGAGTTCGACCCGAAATACTCGGCGGCCTGGAAACTCCTTGGCAAGGCCTGGCTAGCGGCAGGGGATACCGCGCAAGCTCGGGCGACATGGGAGCAGGGGCTTGTGGCTGCTGCTGCCCACGGCGATAAACAGGCCGAGAAGGAAATGACGGTGTTTTTGAAAAAGCTGGATCGCAAGGCCCAGTAATACGAACTCGAACTGATCGATCTGAAAAACACCGGGATTTTCTGTAGGAGACGCCGGAGGTCACGACGGCAGCGATCGCGGTGCGTCAGACATTTCACCTTTGATGATGCCTCTCTATCGCTGCCGTCGCGGCCTCCGGCGTCTCCCACAAGAACAGGGTGAACCGCAGCTAGATCTGGCGGCTCACGTTTTCATGGATCAGCGCTCATCAATACCAGCGCTTCTCACCCTCAGGCCGCTTCTTGAAGCGCTTCATGGTCCACATGTACTGGCTTGGATACGCGCGTACATACTTTTCCACCACCTTGCTCATGGCTGCCGCTGAGGTCTCGGTATCGGTGCTGTACATGTCTTCAGGGGCAGCTTCGAGCACCACTTTGTAGCCCGAGCCATCTTCCAGACGCATGGCGTGCAAGAACACGCCGACTGCCTTGCCGCCCGCGAGCATGTTCGGCACGAACTTGCTGGTCAGCGCCACGGTGCCGCAGAACGGAACGAAGATACCCGCCGATTCCGCCGGCTCAGGGTCAGCCGGAATACCCACCGAGCCGCCTTTGCGGACTTCCTTGATGACACTCAGGATACCTTCCTTGGTCGACGCAGCCACGCGGTTGCCCAGTTGCACACGCTGTTTGCGCAGCAATTCATCCACCGCCTTGAGCTTGGGCGGACGGTAGAAAATGATCGGTTTGCACTGGCTGCAATAGAAGTGGTTGAGCACTTCCCAATTGCCAAGATGGCTGGTGATACCGACTACGCCCTTGCCGGACGCCAGCGCATCTTTCAATACCTGCAGGCCCTCGACTTCACGCACCAGATTGATCGATTTTTGAGCAGGCCAGATCCAGGCACAGGCGCTTTCGGTCAATGTTTTGCCGATGTCCATCAGGCTGCGCCCCACCAGAGCCTCAAGCTCGGTCGGGTTCAACTCGGGAAAGCATTTGGAAAGGTTGATGCGCGCGACTTCGCGAGAACGGTTGGGCAGCTTCCACATCAGCCAGCCAATACAGGTGCCGACCCCTTGCACGGCGCGCCACGGCAACAGGGCGAACAACCGTAACGCCCCGACCATCATGGCGCCTTTGAACTTATCCACAGATCACTCCTGAATCGATGAGGCCGCCATTGTAACCATCACCGGCTGAGCTCGGCGTATCGATCGCAATCAACGGTGTGGTCCATGACCATCCCGGTCGCCTGCATGTAGGCGTAGCAGATGGTCGGGCCGACGAAGGTGAAGCCGGCTTCCTTCAAGGCCTTGCTCATGGCTTCAGCCTCCGGCGTGATGGCCGGGACTTCGCTGCGGTCCTTGAAATGATTGACCTTCGGTTTGCCGCCGACAAAGGACCAGACAAACGCCACCGGATCGTCCAGTAGCAGCCAGGCTTGAGCGTTCTTGCGCGCTGCGTTGAGTTTGAGGCGGTTGCGAACGATGCCAGGCTCGAGCATCAATTCCTCTATTTCGGCATCGGTCATGGCGGCGATACGGCGCACGTCGAAGTTGAACATCACTTCGCGATAGCGAGCGCGCTTCTTCAAAATCGTGATCCACGACAGCCCGGCCTGGAACCCTTCGAGCAATAGAAACTCGAACAGCATCTGCGCGTCGCGCAACGGCACACCCCACTCTTGATCGTGGTAGTCCATATAAAGCGGATCTTCGTTGCACCAAAAGCAGCGTGGCATAGGGCTCCCAAGGGTGGAGGCGCTGCCGAATCGGGTATACTCCCGCTCTTTAAATCGCAGCCCCCCAGTACAGGTGAATTTCGTGAGCCAGCCTACGCCAGCCGTGCGTACCTTCCAAGACTTGATCCTCGCCCTCCAGCAATACTGGGCCGAGCAAGGTTGTGTGGTACTTCAGCCCTACGATATGGAAGTGGGCGCCGGCACTTTCCACACCGCCACGTTTCTGCGCGCCGTCGGCCCGGAAACCTGGAACGCCGCCTACGTACAGCCGAGCCGTCGTCCTACCGATGGCCGTTATGGCGAGAACCCTAACCGCCTGCAGCACTACTATCAGTTCCAGGTGGTCCTCAAGCCGAACCCGGACAACTTTCAGGAACTGTATCTGGGCTCGCTGAAGCATGTCGGTCTCGACCCGCTGGTGCATGACGTGCGCTTCGTCGAAGACAACTGGGAATCTCCTACTCTGGGCGCCTGGGGCCTGGGCTGGGAAATCTGGCTCAACGGCATGGAAGTCTCGCAATTCACCTACTTCCAGCAAGTGGGCGGCATCGAGTGCTACCCGGTGACTGGCGAGATCACCTACGGTCTCGAGCGTCTGGCGATGTACCTGCAAGGCGTCGAATCGGTTTACGACCTGGTCTGGACCGACGGCCCGTTCGGCAAAGTCACCTACGGCGACGTGTTCCACCAGAACGAAGTGGAGCAATCGACCTATAACTTCGAACACGCCAACGTCGAAAAACTGTTCGAGCTGTTCGACTTCTATGAAAGCGAAGCCGTACGCCTGATCGCAGCTGAACTGCCGCTGCCGAGCTATGAAATGGTGCTCAAGGCCTCGCACACCTTCAACCTGCTGGATGCCCGTCGCGCCATTTCCGTGACCGCGCGTCAGCAATACATCCTGCGCGTACGCACCCTGGCTCGCTCCGTGGCCCAGGCGTACCTGATGGCCCGGGCCAAACTTGGTTTCCCGATGGCCGCACCTGATATTCGCGACGAAGTGTTGGCTAAGCTGGAGGCTGCACAATGAGTGCTCAAGATTTCCTGGTTGAACTGGGCACCGAAGAACTGCCACCCAAAGCCCTGAACACCTTGGGTGACGCGTTCCTGGCCGGGATCGAAAAAGGCCTGCAGGCCGCTGGCCTGACGTACAGCGCCAAGCAGGTCTATGCCGCGCCGCGTCGTCTGGCTGTGCTGATCACCGAACTTGCGACCCAGCAACCGGACCGCAGCGTGAATCTGGACGGCCCGCCACGTCAGGCGGCTTTCGACGCTGAAGGCAACCCGACCCAGGCTGCACTGGGCTTCGCCAAGAAATGCGGCGTCGATCTGAGCGAAATCGATCAGAGCGGCCCGAAACTGCGTTACAGCCAGAGCATCGCCGGCAAACCGACCGCGAGCCTGCTGCCGACCATCATCGAAGACTCGCTCAACGACCTGCCGATCCCCAAGCGCATGCGCTGGGGTGCACGCAAGGAAGAATTCGTGCGTCCGACCCAATGGCTGGTAATGCTGTTTGGCGATCAAGTGATCGACTGCACCATCCTCGCTCAAACCTCGGGCCGTGAGTCGCGTGGCCACCGCTTCCATCATCCTGAAAACGTGCGCATCACCTCGCCAGCCAACTACGCCAGCGACCTGCGCGCTGCCCACGTACTGGCGGATTTCAACGAGCGCCGTCAGCTGATCAGCAAACGCGTCGACGAGCTGGCTACCCAGCACGAAGGCACCGCGATCGTACCGCCTGCGCTGCTCGACGAAGTGACCGCGCTGGTCGAATGGCCCGTGCCGCTGGTGTGCTCGTTCGAAGAGCGTTTCCTGGAAGTGCCTCAGGAAGCCCTGATCACCACCATGCAGGACAACCAGAAGTATTTCTGCCTGCTGGATGCCAATGGCAAGTTGCTGCCCCGTTTCATCACGGTCGCCAACGTCGAGAGCAAGGACCCGTCGCAAATCGTGCACGGTAACGAGAAAGTCGTTCGTCCGCGCCTGACCGACGCCGAGTTCTTCTTCAAGCAGGACAAGAAGCAGAAGCTGGAAACCTTCAACCAGCGCCTGCAGAACGTCGTGTTCCAGGCTCAGTTGGGTACCGTGTTCGACAAGGCCGAACGTGTCTCCAGGCTGGCAGCGTTCATTGCGCCGCGCATTGGCGGCGATGCTCAGCGCGCTGCCCGTGCCGGCCTGCTGTCCAAGTGCGACCTGGCGACCGAAATGGTCGGCGAATTCCCGGAAATGCAGGGCGTGGCGGGCTACTACTACGCGCTGGCCGATGGCGAGCCGGAAGACGTCGCACTGGCGCTGAACGAGCAATACATGCCTCGCGGCGCTGGCGCTGAACTGCCAGGCACCCTGACCGGTTCGGCCGTGGCCATCGCCGACAAGCTCGACACGCTGGTCGGCATTTTCGGCATCGGCATGCTGCCAACCGGTAGCAAGGACCCGTACGCACTGCGTCGTGCTGCGCTGGGTATCCTGCGCATCCTGATCGAGAAGAAGCTGGATCTTGACCTGATCAAGACCGTGCAATTCGCCGTCACCCAGTTCGGTGCCAAGGTGAAGTCGGCGGGTCTGGCCGAGCAGGTGCTGGAATTCATCTTCGACCGTCTGCGTGCGCGTTACGAAGACGAAGGCGTCGACGTTTCGGTGTACCTGTCCGTACGTGCCCTGCAGCCGGGTTCGGCACTGGACTTCGACCAGCGTGTGCAAGCCGTACAGGCGTTCCGCAAGCTGCCTGAAGCCGCTGCACTCGCCGCCGTGAACAAGCGTGTATCGAACCTGCTGAGCAAGGCCGAGGGCAGCATTGCCCAGACCGTCGAGCCGAAATACTTCGACAACGCCAACGAGTTCTCGCTGTACTCGGCGATCCAGCAGGCCGACCAGGCGGTCGCGCCAATGTCGGCCAATCGTCAATACAACGAAGCACTGGCACGTCTGGCCGCACTTCGCGAGCCGGTGGATGCCTTCTTCGAAGCCGTGATGGTCAATGCCGAAGATGCAAGCGTGCGGGCCAACCGCTATGCGTTGCTGGCGCGTCTGCGCAACCTGTTCCTCGGCGTCGCCGACATTTCCCTGTTGGGTTGAGCTGGAGCGCATGATTTGAAGCTGCTGATTCTCGATCGGGACGGAGTGATCAACCAAGACTCCGACGCTTACATCAAGTCGGTGCAGGAATGGATTCCGATTCCCGGCTCGATCGAGGCAATCGCGCAGCTCAGCAAAGCCGGCTGGGCGGTGGCGGTCGCTACCAACCAGTCCGGCATCGCTCGCGGGTATTACGATCTGGCCACCCTCGACGCCATGCACGCGCGCTTGCGTGAACTGGTGGCGGAGCAGGGCGGCGAGGTCGGTCTGATTGTTTACTGCCCTCATGGCCCGGATCAGGGATGCGATTGCCGCAAACCCAAACCGGGCATGTTGCGCACCATTGCCACCCATTACTCTGTGGATTTACACGGAATCTGGTTTGTCGGTGACAGCAAGGGTGACCTGGAGGCGGCGGTGGCCGTCGACTCTCAACCTGTTCTGGTCATGACGGGCAAAGGTCACAAGACGCGGAGTAGTCCATTGCCCGCGGGAACGTTGATTTTTGACGATCTGGCGGCGGTTGCCGCAGAACTTATTCACAACAGCGCCTCGTTGAACGGCTGACCGGTCGTTCAACGGTACGCTCAATCCGGGCAATGCCCGTAACGGTAAAAGCAGCTATGTCGATAGTGCAGGCCATCAGGATCTTCTTCTTTTACCTGCTGCTGGGCACCAGCGCTCTGCTGTGGTGCTCGCTGAGTTTTTTCGTCGCGCCTTTTCTGCCATTCCGCGTTCGTTATCGCTTCATCAATGTCTATTGGTGTCGCTGCGCGCTCTGGCTGACCCGAGTGCTGCTCAACATCAAGGTCAATGTCACCGGCCAGGAAAACGTCCCGAAGACGCCTTGCGTGATTGTTTCCAATCACCAGAGCACCTGGGAGACGTTTTTCCTGTCGGCGCATTTCCAGCCTTTGAGCCAGGTGCTCAAGCGCGAATTGCTGTACGTGCCGTTCTTTGGCTGGGCGATGGCGATGCTGCGCCCGATCGCCATTGACCGGAACAACCCGAAAGCCGCGCTCAAGGTCGTCGCCAAGAAGGGCGACGAGCTCCTGAAGGATGGCGTCTGGGTGATGATCTTCCCTGAGGGTACGCGCGTGCCGTACGGCCAGATCGGAAAGTTCTCGCGCAGTGGTTCAGCCATGGCGGTGAATGCCGAGTTACCGGTGCTACCCATCGCTCACAACGCGGGAAAATACTGGCCGAAAGAAGGCTGGAACAAGAAGCAGGGGACCATCGAAGTGGTGATCGGTGAGCCGATGTATGCAGAAGGCACCGGGCCTCGCGCCATTGCAGCCCTGAATGAGCGGGTCAGCGCCTGGAACGAGGCGACTCAGAAGGCGCTGGGCTCTCCCGCCATACCTGTACCAACACCTGAAAAATCACCGGTGTGAATTGTGGATAACCTGTGCACCAATTGTGTGAGATTTCTGATAATCAGCGATAAGTCATTCATTTAATTACTTATTTCTGACCGCGATTACCGAACCAAAAACGTGCATAAGTTTTTTCTGACAGACAAATTTCCCGCCTGAAAACGTCGGTCTTGAGCCTTCAAAGGGTCAGGACCGATGCCCGTTACACCACTCGTCTGGGTTCTGATATCCACAGATTGCACAGCGCCGCCATGCCGATCAGCACCAACCCTCCACAGGCTGCAGCCACGAAGCCCATTGCAGGGGAAAAACTGTCGATCGCGAACCCCACCAGCGGCGCGGACAACGTCTGACCTATTCGATACGCAGAGTCATGCAGGCCCATCACTTCGCCGCGCACGCTGGACGGCGCCAGCTTGGCAACGGCTTCCGAGCCCGCCGCCAGTGTTGGCGTACATAGCAAGTTGGTCGGGAGCAACGCCAGCAACAGCCACCACCACACCCCGTCGAACAAGGCGACCGGCAACAATAGCAGGCTCATCGCTAATGCCAACTGCGCCTGTGACCAGGACCTGTGGACGATCCCGTGGACAAAACCGCCGACAATGGAGGCCACGGACATCGAGGCAATGACGTAACCGGTGAAGGCGATTTCACCGTTTTCCCTCAGCACTGCGATCAGGGCCAGTTCAGTCCCATAGAGCACGAATAACGCACCGGCACTGACGAACATCACACTCAGCAGACGCGCACTCATCCACGTCCGCAATTTGGGTCGCACGCGATTGGGGTCTTGAGCGACTTCATCGATAGAGCGCGTCGGCCAATTCAGCTTGTAGAGCACGATATAAGAAAGCGCACGCCACAGGCCAATACCGACAATGGTCGCTGTTGCCGAATAGCGGGTGATCAGGAAGATGCCGGTCGCGGGACCGATGACGAAGCCCAGCTCCATCAGCATCATGTTCAGCGAATAAGCAGGGCGGCGTTTGTCTTCGGGTACCAGGCTCGCCACGAACTGCCGCGCCAGAGACCCCGTAGGCACGGTGAACATCCCGGCGACGAATGCCAGGCAGACGTAAACCGGATAGCTCACCAACGGCAGCAGCATCCAGGCCACTGTGGATAAAGTGCCGCACACTGCCACCACCGGGCGTAGGCCATGGCGGTCGATCTTGCGCCCCAGCAGTGGAGAACCTACCGCGAACCCCAGTGCGGTCGCGGTACCGACTACGCCGGCATCGAGGTACCCACGATGCATTTCATTGAGTACATGAAGGCTCAACGTGAGGGTCATGATCGTCAGCGGCAGGCCTGCGACGAACATGAACAGCGTGGCCGGCAGCACCCGAGGGATGGCCAGCACTCTCTGGTATTTGCGAAACGACATTCGGGTAAAGCTCCTTGGCCCGGCGAGTGACTCTGCAACGACTTCCCTGTGAACGGTCGGCCAGCTTACGCCTTCGGCTGCAGCAACAAGGCGACCAGCGCGCTCCAGCCTGTCTGATGAGAAGCCCCGAGTCCACGGCCGTTTTCGCCATGAAAATATTCGTGGAACAACACCAGGTCGCGGCTTTGCGGGTCTATTTCAAGCTGTGGGTACCCTGCCATTGAAGGGCGGTTTCCTTCTTCGTTGCGTAGGAAAAGGCTGTTGATTCGACGGCTGAGTCCGTCAGCCACTTCCTCAAGTGTTGCCAGATAGCCCGAGCCGGTCGGGTATTCCACGGAAAAGTTCTCGTCATAGTAGCGATGAAACTCACGCAGCGACTCGATCAGCATGTAATTCAGCGGCATCCATACCGGCCCGCGCCAGTTGGAGTTGCCGCCGAACAGCCGTGAACTGGATTCCGCCGGCTCGTAATCCGCCGACAACGTATTGCCATTGATCTGCATGCTGAACGGCTGTTCGCCGTAAAACCGAGACAACGAACGCACGCCAAAGCCAGAAAGAAACTCGCTTTCGTCGAGCATTCGCTTGATCAGATCCTTGGTCCGCTGCCCGCGCAGCAGTGCGAGCAGCAGGCGATTGCCTTTGCCCGGTTCGGTCCAGCGTGAGATCAAGGCGGCGAGATCCGGCCGGTGATGCAGGAAACCCAGCAGACGCTCGCGCAGATCTTTCAGGCCTTCGTGTTCGCGCTGCTCGAGCACGCGTACGGCAAACAATGGGATCAGGCCGACGAACGAGCGCAGCTTCACGGATTCACGAAGGCCGTCCGGGCGGTGCAATACGTCATAGAAAAAACCGTCCTCATCGTTCCACAGGCCTTCGATTTCTTCCTTGTCCACCTCGTTGATCGCGCCCGCTATATAAAGGAAGTGTTCGAAAAACTTCACCGCGATGTCGACATACACCTCGTTGTGTTGAGCGAGCTCCAGCGCAATACGCATCAGGTCCAGCGCATAGCCGGCAACCCAGGCAGTGCCGTCGGCCTGATCCAGTTGATAACCGGGGGCGAGGGCGGCTGAGCGGTCGAACAGGCCAATGTTATCCAGCCCGAGAAAGCCGCCTTGAAAAATGTTGTGGCCTTCAGCGTCCTTGCGATTGACCCACCAGGAAAAATTCAGCAGCAGCTTGTGGAAAACCCGTTCGAGGAACACCACGTCGCCCTGGCCTTTTTGCGTCTTTTCCATCTGGTAGACCCGCCACGACGCCCACGCATGAACCGGCGGATTCGCGTCATCGAAGCGCCATTCATAGGCCGGGAGCTGGCCGTTGGGGTGCATGAAGCGGTCTTTGACCAGCAGCAACAACTGATCCTTGGCGAACTCGATATCGATCAGCGCAAAGGCCACAGCCTGGAACGCCAGATCCCACGACGCATACCAGGGGTATTCCCACTTGTCCGGCATGGAAACGATGTCGAAATTGCACAGATGTCGCCACTGGTTGTTGCGGATATGTGAGCGCCCCGCAGGCAACGGGCCTTGCCCCGGATCCCCGTCGAGCCAGGCTTTGACGTCGAAATAGTACAGTTGCTTGGACCACAGCAGCCCGGCCAGTGCCTGACGTTGCACGTTACGGGCATCGGCATCCTTCAGGTCTTGCTGCAGCACGCCGTAATAATCATCCGCCTCACTGCGGCGACGCTCGAACAGCGCCCTGGCATTCACATGGTCGGAGCCTGCCGGTGCAAAACGCAGATAAACCATCTGCGTGGCGCCGCTCTCCAGCGCCATCACAAAATGCGCGGCAACCTTGGTCCCCGAGTCACGGCTGATCGCACCTGCATTTCCCGCCACGAGCCAGTCGTTGATGCCGTCCTTGAATAGCCCGGTCGCCGGTTGGTTGAATAGCTTCGGCGTGTTGGTGCTGTTTTCGCAGAACAGCCAATCACAGGTTTCGTGGCCCCACGCCGTCGCTTCTTTATTTGCCAGCAACGGGTGAACCGCCAGCACCCGGTTATCCACACGCGACAGGGCTGGGCGCTCGGTTTCAGGGGCCCAGCTCCAGATGTTGCGCGCCCACAGTTGAGGGAGCACATGCAGGCGCGCCGCCCGATCGGAGCGGTTGACCACCGTGACTCGCATGAAGATATCGTCGGCAGTGTGTTTGGCGTATTCGATGCTGACGTCGAAATAATGGTTGTCGTTGAATACCCCGGTATCGAGAACCTCGTACTCAGGGTCGTCGAGCCCGCGCCGCGCGTTTTCCTCTACCAGATCGCTATAGGGAAACGCCGCATGAGGGTATTTGTAGAGCATGCGCATGTAGGCGTGGCTCGGCACGCCATCCACATGGAAATACAGCTCCTTCACATCCTCGCCGTGATTGCCCTCGGCGTTGTTCAAACCGAACAGGCGCTCCTTGAGAATCGGGTCGCGCTCGTTCCACAGCGCCAACCCCAGGCACCAATGCTGCGATTTGTCGGAGAACCCGGCCAAACCGTCCTCACCCCAGCGGTAGGCACGACCGCGGGCGTGATCGTGGGGAAAAAAATCCCAGGCATCGCCGTCTGCGCTGTAGTCCTCACGCACCGTGCCCCACTGACGATCACTCACATAGGGCCCCCATTCACGCCATTGCGCAGCACCATCGCCCTCAAGGCGCTGACCTTCGACGGTTTGCTGCAGCGTGTTGCGGGCAGATTCGGCAGGCATGTTCATTTCCAGAAATCAGGTTGAATGGCTGACAACCGACGCTCGTTGCAAGAAATCTATCGAGTGGCGCCTTTGGTCAAATTTTTGGCAAGCAGGTTATTCACGGGTCGATTAGTGATGGCAATTAGACGCTGTACATGGCCGGTGTATGGTTCCAGCGTGGAACCACATTTCCTGCCTCTTCGGTATTGCGCGTTGTTCGGGACGTGAAGCATCACAGCGGTGAATGGATCGGAACGTTGTTGCCCTGATCGCGGGCGGAGGCGATATGAATACATTGGGTGATCTGGCGTCCAGACGAAACAATAACTTCAACCTGATCCGGATGCTCGCCGCCACCGCCGTGCTGATTTCGCACAGTTATCCATTGGCTCAGGGCAGCACCGCAGTTGAACCGCTCTCCAGCTGGCTTGGCCTTTCGCTGGGCGAACTCGCAGTCATCACCTTCTTTTGCGTGTCCGGTTTCTTCATTTCCCTGAGCCGGGATCGCGCGCCCAGCAATCTGGATTTCTTCTCCGCGCGCTTTCTGCGCATCTATCCCGGCCTGACGCTGGTCCTGCTGCTGAGCGTGTTTCTGGTCGGGCCGATCTTTACGACACTGGGTACGCTGGAATATTTCCGCTCCGGTGCAATTTACAGCTATCTAAGCAACAACCTGATGCTGTTCAGCATGAAATTCCAGTTGCCGGGTCTGTTCGAAAACAATCCATGGCCGGGCATCAACGGCTCGCTGTGGACGCTCATCTATGAAGTCACGCTCTACATTCTTGTGGGCGGATTGGGGGCCTTCGCGTTCTATGGGAAAGGCCCACGCTTTGCGGTTTTTCTGCTGGTGTACGCGATTGTCTACGTCGCTTTCAAAGCCATGCTGGCGAACACCGAGCTCCTGAACGAACTGCATCGCGCACAATTCTTCTTCACCTGGAGCCTGCCATTCGTGCTCGGCATGGCGCTGTATAGGTATCGGCAGCACGTCCAGCATCGCTTCATCTGGTTCCTGCCACTGGCAGCGCTGGCAGGGTGGGCCTATCAGACGCCCTTCTTTTTCGAGTGCTTCGTCATCGCCTGGACCTACCTGATTTTCTACCTTGGTTTTGCCACCAACAGTTTTGTGGATCGCTACAACCAGTTGGGCGATTATTCGTACGGTGTCTACATCTACGCTTTCCCGGTTCAGGAAATCCTCGCGCATCAGGTCAAAGGCATCGGTCCGATCAGCATGATGCTGGTGGCATTTCCAATCGTGCTGATCGCCGCGATGTTCTCCTGGCACTTCATCGAGAAACCGGCGATGGCGCGCCGGCATGGTTTTGCTGCACAGCTCGGCGCGTCATTCAGCGGTCTGAAAGCTTGGGCCGGCATGCGAAAAGGCACGGTCTGAAACGCAAAAACCCCGAGCGACTGGCATCGACCGGGGTTTCTGGTTGAACTGATGAACCAATATCGGGCTATCAAAGCTGGCCCATGCAAGAAAGTGCTTAGCGTTCTGACGTGAACGCAAGGTGCCCTAACGATTGCGGAACTGCCGAGCGATGATCGGCAGTATGCGGTAGGCATCGACTGCGTAACGTCGACCCAGCCGTCTGGGCTCGGTACACAACCGATGCAACCACTCCAGCGACAAGCGTTGTACCCATATCGGAGCCCGCTTGACCTTGCCCGACAAAAAATCGAGCGACGCGCCTGTGCATAAACCGATGCCCGTGGCGCCGCCCCGTTTGAACAACGCGCAGGCGAGAATTTCTTGGCGAGGAGAGCCCACGGAGAAGAACGTCATGCGCGAGCGTTGGCGCTGCATGAAGGCAATGCAGCGCTCCACCTCCTCGGGGTCATTGATGAACCCCATTGGCGGGTTGTAGTGATGAAAGGTCACGGAGGGGTAGTTTCTTTTCAGAGTCGCGACGACGTCCCTTTCGCATCCCAGAACCGTCACCGGCCACTGCCTGAGTTGCGCGATATTCATCATCGCGCGCGTCAGCGTACTCCCGGGAATCGGCTCGGCGATCCCGGCGTCCAGACGCTGCAGCACCGGAAACAACACGCGGCTGTCGCATAATCGATGCCCTGCGTAGCGATAGGCTTCTCGGAACTGTTCGTCATGTTCGAGCAGCACGATGTGATTGACGTTGGCGGTTACCAGGTACTTGAAAGGTGCGTCACTGAGCTTGATCAACTCGTCGATGAGCTCCCGTTGTCGTCCACGATAGAACTCGATTCCAAACACTTTCATAGGGCGGGCTCCTGCTAATGAATAATCGCGTGCAGAGCCGAACCACACTGAACATCAGCGCGATAACGGCGAATGCGACCCTCTCGAGGACCAGCGGTAAGCATCAGGAGCGACGTAACAGGCAGGCAGACGTAACGCCCGCGTTGCTTGAACAACACGAATTCCGTTCGGGAGTCTTACGTGGTGAAAACACGGCGAGGTTGAGTCGCGCTATGAGGTGGTTGCGCAAGTCGGTGCTGGCCGGCTTGTCGCTGACTGTCATTCAGGGAATGTGTGTGACTGCTCAGGCCGCGTCCCTGCCGATGGTGTTGATCAACGTTTCGGGGGCGGAGTCTTCGGACAATGTGTTTCCCGGAGTGAACGGCACGCACTACTTCTTCCCCAGTGAAGGGTATTTCGCTCGCTGGAAAGCCAAGGGCATACGCACAGTGCGCTTTCCATTGAAGTGGGAGCGGTTACAGCCAGTGTTGGGCGGTGGGCTGGATGCCACATATGCCGGGTTGATAGACAAGATGCTCGTGCAGGCGAACCAGCAAGGCATCGGCGTGATCCTCGATGTGCATAACTATGCTCGGTACCGGGGGCAGGTGATTGGCAGCCGGCAGGTGACGGTCGACCATTACCGGAATTTGATGCAGCGCGTTGCCGAGCGCTGGCATGACGCGCCGGCACTCTATGCGTACGACTTGATGAACGAGCCCCATGATGACTCCGACGCCAGCTGGCCGCAGGCCGCGCAGGCGGGAATCGACGCGATTCGTCAGACAGACTCAAAACGGCTGATCATTGTCGAAGGTCGCTCCTGGTCCAGTGCCGAGCGCTGGCCCCAGTACAACGACGCCTTGCTGCCGCTGAAAGACCCGGCGAACAACATCGTGTTTTCCGCACATCTGTACATGGATCAAAACGGCAGCGGTGTGTACAAGGACGCCAAAGGCACGCCGATCGATCCGGATATCGGCGTGCGTCGAGTAAAACCTTTCATCGAATGGCTGCAGAAGAACGGTCGACGCGGGCAGATTGGTGAGATGGGCTTTCCCGACAACGATCCGCACTGGAACGAAGCGGCGGATCGTCTGCTCGGTTTTCTGCGCCAGCATTGCGTGCCGGTGGCGTACTGGACCTCAGGTGAAAGCTGGGGGCGCGAACCCATGAACCTGGAACCCGTCGACGGCCGCGACCGGCCGCAGTGGCAGGTGCTGGCCAAATATCTGGAAGCGCCGAAGTGCACGGATTACGGGCCTGCGCCGGCCCGCCGTTGAATCATCGGTGCTGTTGAAGCGGCTGGCGATAGCTGTGCTCTGGGGCAACTGAATGCCGACGAGATTCGTTGCTCAATACCGAGGCCCGTGCAAAGTACACGAATGCTGCAATCGCAAACCCGGCCAGGTCGCCGCCGTACATGATCGAGGTGGACAGGAAGAAGTTGAGCGCATTGAGCAGGAAATCCAGTTGCAGCGCACTGAGCAAATCGCCCTTGCGCCGACACTGGCGCATGATTCGCCAATAACCGAAGTAGTAGAACAGCGCGACGATCGGGGTGAGAAAGCCAAAGCGGTAAAGCACGCCCAAAAGGCCCACGTCGGACAGATAGAAGTACGCGCTGTACAGCCGCGCGAAGCCGTTCTGCCACTGCAACGACAACGCGCCCATTCCGATGTAGTAATTCTGCTGAATCTCTTGCAGGACAATGTCCGAGGTCGTGGCCCTCACACCGCCTTCGCTGGTCGCCTCGAAGAGCAAGGCATTGAATCTCTCGTATTGGTCGGTGAAGAAATCCGGGACGATGAAATACGCCACCGCCACGATGGCGACCACGGCGACGCCCGACTTGAGCAAGACACCCCAGCGGCTGCGAAAGATCCACAGCCCGGCCAGTGCCCAGACCAACATGGTGTTACGGGTCTGAAGTACCAGCCACAGATACGATGCGAACAGCAGTAATAGTGCGACCGATGCCAATGAGTAGTTCCGTCGCAGGCGATACATCAGCATGTAGGCACACACGCTGACGTACGCTGCGCCGACACTGAAGCGGTTGGGCCGCAGCGGATTGAGCCCGTAGTCCTTTTCATCGACGGTGAAAGCGACATCATTGTTTTCCGGCAGGATCCCCAGGTAATACAGGTAACCGACCGTCACGCACGCAAGGCCAGACACCAGAAAGAAGCGCTCCAGTTCCTCCTGTGTGGGACGCGCTTTGATCATCAAGTACAGGGCCGGGAAGAACAGCAGATACAGAAAACTGCGACGCTCTTCCAGCAGACCGAACAGCACCGGCTGACCGAATTTGGCATTGGCCAGACATGCCGACAATAAAGGCAGCAGCAAGCCAAAACACACTACCCAGAACGCCGCCCTGGATTGATGCGCACGCCTCCAGACCAACAACAGGGTCAAAGCTGACAGCACGATCGCCACGATGAACATCTCGCGCAGATAGGGCAGGCCGGCTTTTTTGTTGTCGGTGAGAAACAAGCACGCCGAGTTCAGGAAGAGCAGAATGAACAACAGCGTCCGATAGGAAAGGAGCCTTCTGGTCACAGCGAAATACCTTCGTCGGTGAAATCCCGGAGCAGGGGAGAACGAGCGTTGATTCGTCAGTGCCAGGAGAACGCGAAACCCTCGCTGATCCCCTTGAGCCCATAGCGGATGTTTTTCGGACTGCGGCTGTTCTGCAAAACGGTGATCGACGCCAGTGCCAGCGACGACACCACGCAGCAGGTGGTCGAGTGAAATTTGCGGTTGTACATGATCGCAGCGCGGTTCCGATAAAAGTGGAACAAGTGGCTCTTACCCTTCGTGCTGCCACTGTCGCCATGCCGGGCAAAACTGTCCAGCGACACCTGACAAGTGATGCCGCGCGTCGCGGCTCGACGCTGCCAGTCGACCTCTTCGGAGTACATGAAATAGCGCTCGTCCATCAGCCCGACCTGTTCGATGACCCGGCGCGACACCAGCATCGAGGCGCCCATCAGGTAGTCCGGGGTCGGTAGATCCAGAGTGGAAAGCTGTGCGCGCTCGGCATTCTTGCCAATCAGCCGGGTCTTGCCGAGCCAGGGATAAACCGTGCCGCCACCGACGCATTGCACGATGTCCGGGTTGTCGGCATAGACCAGCACCGAGGCACTGAAGCCGCAGCGTGGATCGCTTTCCATGGTTGCCATCAACGCTTCCAGCGAGCCGGGCTCGACCGTGATGTCGTTGTTGAGTATCCAGAAATACTCGTAGCCGGCGCGGTTGGCGTAGTCGATGCCGACGTTGTTGCCACCGGCATAACCATGATTCCCGTTGTTTCTGATCAGGCAATAGGCGTACTTGCGCGCCTCGTGGCCAATCTCGTCCTGGCTGGTGATCAACGTCTCGTCGGTGTCCTGGTCGAGCATGAAACTGTGCAGCTTCTGGTAATCGGCAACCTGTGAATCGTTGTCGATGATCACCACCGGGATAGACCCGCAGGCTTCCAGCGAACGGATGCAGTCGAGCGTTTGCTCGGCACCGTTCCAGTTGAGGATGATCGCGCAAACCTTGTCAGTGTTCATGGAAGAGATCCTCAGGAAGGACAGACAAACAGCAGACGTAGCTGCCGCCCGATAGCTGAAAAATCATTTTTGAATCAGAGCTGTTCTTGGCACAGCCGGCGATGCCAGCGTCGGGCTTCAAACAGCACGATGACGATCATCGACAGGTTGATCAGGACATTGGCCGCCGCAAACGCCATGACCACGGCCAAGGCGTCCTTGAAGAAAAACGCGCCAGCCAATACTGCTGAAATCCGCAGGCTGGTGCTGACGATCTCGAATACCAGAAAGATTTTCTGCAATGAGAGGGCGGGAATCGCGACCAGACAAGGGCCGCCGATAAACCCCGCGAACTCGGATATCGCCAGCCAGCGCGCGTATTCGCCAGCGGTTTCCCATTCACCGCCGAAGGCCAGATGAAACATCCAGGGCCCGGCAATGACCAACGCGGCAAATGGAACCAGCCCGGCCAACGACATGCCTGCCACACCGCGCACCAGCAATCCGGCCACCGGCTCGCGGGCGTGGATGGCCTGGGTGATACGCGGGTAATAAACGCTACCAACGGCCTTGCCGATGAAGTTGCTGGGCATCGCCAGCACTTGCAGGCAAAGCGCAAAAAAACCGGCTGGCACCGCACCGAAAGCCGATGCCAGCACCAGCGTGGGCATGTGCACCGAGAGCGCATTGATCAGGACTTGCGGCGCACGAAACAGCGGAAAATCCCGGTACTCGGCAGCCAGCTGACGCAGGGTTTTGCGTGGTTCCTCAGTGACTTCGGGAACGATGTGAGCGCGAGCCAACAGGCTGGGTTCGCGTCGTAAACGTATGCCGATCAATAACAAAGCGCCGTGGATAACGTAGTAGAGCGCACTGGTCACCACCAGCACAGGCGCCGTGGCAAGGATGAGACCGGCGCCACTGCGGGTCGCGTTGTAGATCAACGCATGCAAGGTCGCCGCACGCGCAGTCAGCTTGTAGCGCTGGTTGCGATATAGCCACTGCTGCGTGATCTCCAGCACTGCCGAGCTGAACATGACAATCGGCAACAGCATCAAGTAGGGGATCAACAGTTCGATGCCCAGTGCACGAGACGCTGCCTCACCCCAGCCATACAAGAGCAAGGCCGTGACACCGCAGATCGCCGCCGCCACCCACAACGACAGACGAATCAATCCACGGGCATCGCGTTCGGACTGCGGTAACACGACTGCCATCGGATATGTCAGCGCGCACCACGGGATGAGGATGATCGTCAGGCTTTGAAACGTGCCGACCACCCCGAACGCCTCGGGGCCGTAGATGCGCATGATCAGCGGAATCAATGCCAGGTTGATTGCCTGGGCGCCAGCACTGCCGGAAATCGTCGTAACGATGTTGCGCACCAGCTTCGCCCGCCACAGTTGCCGAACCGCGCCACGCCATCCCGTGCCGGGCAAATCGTTGGCGGTCAATTCGGGATCTGCCATGCCCATCTCCTTCGCGTGACGCGGCGCTCAATAGATATTGCGTGAGAATAGGGTAAAAGGCGTTTTCACCAGGATCTTGAGGTCGAGCCACAGCGACCAGTGATTGATGTAGGCCAGATCCTTTTCGATCCGTTGCTGCATCTTCTCCAGCGTCTCGGTTTCCCCCCTCAGACCGCTGATCTGAGCCAGCCCGGTGATCCCCGGTTTGATCCGGTGTCGGGCCATGTAGGCCATGATCTTGTCCCCGTAATAGTGATTATGGGCGACTGCGTGGGGACGTGGTCCGACCATCGCCATTTCCCCGCGCAACACGTTGATCAATTGCGGCAACTCATCGATAGACGTACGGCGGATGAACGCTCCGACGCGGGTGATGCGTGAGTCATGCTGTGTTGCCTGCCTGACCTCGGTATCGTCATGAAGGCGCATGGAGCGAAACTTCCACACCATGATCACCAGCCCATTACAGCCATGGCGTGGCTGGCGGAAGAACACCGGCCCCGGCGACGACAGCTTCACTGCAAGCGCCACCGCAAGCATCACCGGGAACAGGATGATCAACGCCACCAGCGCCAGGCCCCGATCAAACAACTCCTTGCCCAAGGCTGCCGCCGGATGGGAACTGAGCGGGGTCTCGTTCAGGTAGATCGCGGGGAATTGTTCGATCTGGGAAATGGACTGATTGAGCAGCATCATGCTGCTGAAATCGGGAATCCACACCACGTCGACATTGAGGTCGAGCAGGGCCAGGTAAATGGCCTCGATTTGCGCCGCCTTGCTCAGCGGCATGGCGATGTACACGCGCCTGATGCTGTCGCGTGTCACCAGATCATTCAGGCCGGGCAGGGTGCCGAGCACAGGTAAATCACTGTCGTGTGCAATGTGCTCAATCGCCTCATCGCCGGTCGATACCATCCCGAGTATGGGCACCCGTTCGCGCAACCGTTGCGCCAGGCTATACGCCAACGGGCAGGTACCGACAATCACGGCAGTGCGTTCGTAACGCAGCCAGCGGGCGTGGAGGTTGGTCAGATAGCGCAGGGGCAAATAGCTGCACGCCTGCGCCAGGAAGCCGAAAATGGCCATTCTCACCAACAGATCCTGATCGAGGTCGACGTACTCCAGACAGACCAGAACCACCGCCGACAGCGCCCCCATCAGCAACGACCACGCCGCCAGCAAACGCAGCAGGCCCAGACCATAGCCGTAGCGTTTGTGGTACACATGCAGCGCCGTGTAGATGGGCACCGAGGCGAGGACAGCGAGCAGCAGGAGCACTCTGTATTCGGTAGCGATGTAGCCAAACTGGTCAAATACCAGCAGGCAGATGACAAGAGTCGACAGGACCGTGGCACTTGACCACTGGGCCCAGAACGTCAAGCCCCTTCGATTGACCGAAGGATGTAAGCGTCGAGCAAGCATGGTGATACTCCCAAGCGTTCGTCGCATGGCCTGTAAGACGTTGCCCAGGCTGAGCTGATGATTTCCTTTTAGCGACCTTCGCCGTTCCCGTTACACCTTTGCCTGATAGGCCTCGCCCGGCAGATAGCCGTAATAGCCCTGATGGTCGTAGCGCGCGTTGATCGCCGAGACCTGGTTGAGGATGACGCCGATCACAGGCGCGCCGTTGCGCAGCAGTTGCCCGACCCCACGCTGTACCACCGGTGTGGACGTACTGTCAGATTTGACGACGTAGAGCACCGCATCGGCCAGAGCGCAGAGCAACGCCGCATCGCTGACCGAATGGCTGGCAGGGGAGTCGATGATGATCCTGTCGTAACGCGGCCTGGCCCAATCCAGGAAGCTGGTGAAGCGTGGCGACGCCAGCAACTCCAAGGGGTTGGAGGGCACCGCCCCGGCGGGCAGAACATCCATATCGCCCACCTGTTGAATGCACTCGCCGCTGCGCGCGCTGCCGTCGACCAGATTCGCCAATCCTATCTGGCCATTGCTCAGACCCAGATTCTTGGCCAGTGTCGGTCGCCGAAGATCTGCCTCGATCAGCAACACCCGCTCCAGCCTTCCCAGTGCGCAGGCCAGGTTGACCGCGATAGCGCTTTTGCCTTCTCCAGGAACGGAGGAGGTGATCACCAGGACATGACGGCGGCTTTCGATATCGCTGAGCATGACCCCGGTGCGTGTCGTTCTAATGGCCTCACTAAACGCCGTATCGTCGTTGCGCTCGAATTGCCGTGCGATGCGTGCCCGGTTTTTCTTCTGCACCAACGGCACCACACCAAGAACAGGCAGGTGCATTTTCTTCTCGACGTCTTCCGTGGATTTAACGGTGTTCTTCATCGCATCGCGCAACAGCGACAGCGCGCAAGCGAAGCCAAAAGCCAATGCTGCGGCGATTGAGAAGATCAGCGACTTGCGTGGCGTGTTGGGTTGCAGAGGCGTGATTGCCTCATCGACGATGCGCGCATTACTCGAACCCAGGTCTGCGGTAGCGGTCGTCTCTCTCAGCCGATTGACGAATGTCTCGTACAGAGAGCGGTTGCTGTCGACGTCGCGCTGCAGTTCGCGCAGCTTGAACTCCTTGCGCGAGATGTCCTGAATCTGCGCGCGGCTGGTGTTCACCGACGCCCGCAGCGCATTCTCGTTCGCTTGCGCCAGCTGGTAATTGTTCTGCAGGCCAGCCACCACCTGATTGACCTGAGTCGCCATGCTCGCCTTGGCCGCAGCCAGATCGGAACGCGCGGCGATCATCTTCGGATGACGGTCGCCGTAACGTCGCGACAACTCGTCGACCTTGGCCTGCGCCTTCGCCACATCGGCCTGGAACTGCTGAATCACCGGGTTATTGATAACGGCGGGAATCGTCGAAAGCTGACCGGCACTCTTGCCGCCGATGGACTGAACCTGCTGGTATTGGCTCTGCGCTTCGGCGCGCTCACGGCGCGCATCGATCATACGATCACTGGTCTTGGCCAACTCGTTGGCAGTGATCGTGGTCACGCCACCAACATCCACCAGACCCTGCGCATCGCGATACACCTGAAGCTTGTTCTCCGACTCCTGCAGCTGCGTGCGCAGTTCGATCACTCGCGTATCCATCCAGCGGCTGGCGGTGAGCGAATCATTGACCTGTGCATCGAGTCGGCTGTCCAGATAACCACGAGCCAAGGCGTTGGCGGCAGCGGCGGCGGTCTGCTTGTCCTTGAGTGTCACGCCAATGGTCACCAACTGGCTCTTACCGACCGAGCCCACCGAAGTGTGTTCCATCAATTCCATCACCGCTGCATCGAATATCTGCGTCGGCGTCAACGCTTCACCTTCGCTCCAGCTGGCGGGAAACAATCCCGGGCTCAGGGACGAGACCAGTGATTTCAGACGGGTCATCAGGTATGGCCGCTGGCGCGGATCGAACTCGGGATGCTCAGTCAGGTTCAGCTCTTTCACCGCACGCTCGGCCACTCCACGGCTCTGGATCAGGCTGATCTGGGTCTGCAGATAGTCACTGGTGGGATTGTTCGGATCGGCAAGTGGCTGGAATGAAATGAGCGACGCACCCTTTGGCTCGATTACCAGCGATGCCACGGCGCGATACACCGGGGTGATCGTCTGCATCAGTACGGCCGCCAGAAGGACCGCGACGAGGGTGATGGTCAGAATGCTCCATTTGCTGGCCCATAGCGTCTGTCCGATTTTGCGCGAGTCGATGAAATCCCTGTCCTCATCCGGCATGCCTACGGAGTGACGTGAGATCTCGTTCCGCCTGCTGCTTATGCTGATCTGGCCCATGGTCAAAAGAACCCCTGATCGATGTTGATGGTGTCGCCTGGTTCAACCAGCGTGTTCAGCGATGCCTTGGCAATGCTTCGACTCGGGTCGGCCCCTCGAATGATGCTGATGCGCTTGTCCGACGCCCGCTCGGTGAGGCCGCCGGCGACAGCTATCGCTCGGTCAAGCGTCAGCCCCGGCTGAAACGGGTAGCCACCAGGCAGCTTCACTTCGCCACTGATGTAGAACTGGCGATAGGTGAGCACGCTGACCGACACTCTCGGGTCCACCAGATAACCGTCCTTGAGCTTGCTGGTGATCAGCTTTTCAACCGCTGTCGGTGTCAGCCCTTTGGCATTGATTTCGCCAATGAACGGGTAAGAGAAAGTGCCCGCGTCAGTCAGTCGGATCTCCTTGAAACTCAAGTCCGATTCGCCGAAGACGTTGATGTTGATGACATCGCCTGAACTGAGCTGGTACTGCGCTGCAGCGAACAGAGGCGCGCTGCAGAGCCACAGCATCGTGGCGATCAGGATTTGACGGACAGTCATTGGGACAACCTCCTTTACAGAAATGGAACGGGTCGTGACGGACCCACTGCGGTGCAGCTGAATCTCAAAGGGTCAGGGCGAACGTCAGCATGTACACGTTGCGCGTGTAGGTCTGGTCGTCCAGATCCGAATCGTTTTTCCAGCGCTGGTAACCCAGCGAGATATCCGCCCAGCGCGTGGGCGAGTAGATGACTGAGGCGCCGTAGGTGTTGAGCTTGTCGTCTCGGCCACCAACGCCCAGGTATTCAAGATCGGCGTAGCGGTAGTGAACGTCAGTGGCGATCCAGGGTGACCAGGTGTGCCGCCATCCCAAGCGTGTGCTGGTGTCATGCACGGTGTTCGCGCCATCGTCGCCTTCTTCGAAGGACTTGCGCGCGTTGACGTAGAACGTGGAGTAGGTACGCGGTTTGTACTCAACGTTGGCTTCCCACGTCGGGCTGCTGTAATCGTTGACGTCGCTGTTGTCGAAATTCTTGCGCTCATAGCCGACACGCACGCTGCCGCTGAGCTTGGCGGTGATATCTCGGGTGACTCCCACCAGTGCGGCATCCCCGGTGCTGTTGCGCGGGCTGTTGCTGATCACATAATCGAAATCACTGTGGCGCAGTTCGACAAGACCACGCGTGCTGCCACCGAGCCGGTGATACCAAGTGCCTATGTAAGTGGTGGTGTCATGTTCCTTGTCGTCGTTGAGCGTGCCGCTGTTGCGATAGCGCAGCTCCTGATACTCGGCTGAAACTTCGATCTGGTTCAGGGCGGTCCGGGCGCCGTAGGTGTAACCGACCTTGCCGTTCTTCAGGGTGTACTTGTCGTTCTCGCGAGGCTCGGCGGTCTGCACGGTGTCCTCAGCGCGGCGATAACCAAGTTCGAGATTCAGGCGGTTTCGTGAATCGAACTCCATGACGCTTTTGCCCTTGAGCGCCTGATCGACATGGTCGGCGTCGGCATGATCCTGATAAGTGCGGCTGTCGACCGCGTATTCCAGTTGATAACCACTGGTACGAGTCTGGGTTTGCAGCAGGAACGTCGGGCGCACGGAAGTTATCCAGGAGGATTCCTCGTGGTCCGGCAGCGTTCGAAAGTTGTCGTCGTACTGCTCGCTGACCTTCAGGCTCGGAGTGAAGTCAAAACCACCCAGTTCAACACTCTGCGGCTTGCCTTCCATAGCGGCCAGCGGAAAAGGGACGACCACGAGCAACGTCAGGAGATTTTTCCGGTTGATCATTCACGCATCCTTTTCCGCGCCAGGGCCAAAAAATGGATAGAAAAAATGGCAAAACAAAGCCGCAGACCGTCCGGATGTTCACCGGTGTAGGCCATAGAGATGTCGGGGATTTTTGCCGGGCACTGACCCCAAAGCGTGAAGAGGGCAGGTGGCACCTGCGAGCCAGTGTCTGGCGACAGGGGTACAACAGGCAGGAACAAAAATTTTGGTATAGCTACCGCACCGAGTTGCCTCGGAAGTGGCAAACCAAAAGGGGGGTTCACATCAACCATGCGCAATGCGGGGGCGCGTGGATAAAACGATGACTGCTGATGCCGTCACGACTTCAGTCGCGTCCGGGGGTACTGCGTCGACGACCATTGGTTGCGTCGGGACAGATAACTGTCGCCGTCGGCATCGCTCGACGGTCTGAGTATGCGCAAGGTTTGTGACTTGTGTGAGTCTATCGACCAACGGTCTCCAATTGCGTATCACCCGCGAAACACCCGAACGTACGATTGTGAGTTCCATGAAACAGCATCTCTTGGAAACCGCGTCTGAATCGGCTGTCTATGGAATGGAGCAATTCCTCTGTTAGAGATTTGAAGCTGCCAGGCGTCCATTCAAGATACAGAAGCTTGAAAATAAAAAACCCCGGCCGATGATGAATCGGCCGGGGTTTTGTTTTTCAGCGGTTTTAAACCTTAGAAATCCAGGTTTGAAACTGCCAGCGCGTTAGCTTCAATGAAGTCGCGACGTGGCTCTACAGCGTCACCCATCAACGTGTTGAAGATCTGATCGGCAGCGATCGCGTCTTCGATGGTGACTTTCAGCATGCGACGAACGCTCGGGTCCATAGTGGTTTCCCACAACTGGTCAGGGTTCATTTCGCCCAGACCTTTGTATCGCTGAATGGTATGGCGTTTGGTACTTTCAGCCATCAGCCAGGCGAGGGCTTCCTTGAACTCAGTGACTGGCTTCTTGCGCTCACCACGTTGAACGTACGCGCCTTCTTCAAGCAGGGTGCTGATCTGTGCGCCCAGTGCGGTAACGGTCTTGTAGTCGTTACTGCCGAAGAAATCGCGGTTGAACGTGACGTAGTTGGACAGACCGTGCGAAATCAATTCGACCTCTGGCAGCCAGACATTACGCTCGCGGTCTTCACGCAGGCTGGCTTTGTAAACCAGCCCTGACTTCTCGCCCACGCGCAGACGCTCGTCGAATTTGGCCAGCCAATCCTGCATGGCGGCGTGATCCGAAAGCTGATCCATCGACACTGGCGGCAGGTACACGAAGTGCTCGGTCAGCTCCTGCGGGTACAGGCGCGAAAGACGCTTGAGGGTTTTCATGACCATGCGGAAATCATTGACCAGTTTTTCCAGCGCAGGACCGGAAATACCAGGTGCCGACTCGTTCAGATGCAGGCTGGCGTCTTCCAGAGCCGACTGCGTCATGTACTCTTCCATGGCGTCGTCGTCTTTGATGTACTGCTCTTGCTTGCCTTTCTTCACTTTGTACAACGGCGGCTGAGCGATATAGATGTAGCCACGCTCGACCAACTCAGGCAACTGACGGAAGAAGAAGGTCAGCAGCAGCGTGCGGATGTGCGAACCGTCCACGTCAGCATCGGTCATGATGATGATGTTGTGATAACGCAGCTTGTCGATGTTGTACTCATCGCGGCCAATCCCGCAGCCCAGCGCGGTGATCAAGGTCCCGACTTCCTGAGACGAAATCATCTTGTCGAAGCGGGCTTTTTCAACGTTCAGGATCTTGCCCTTGAGCGGCAGGATGGCCTGGGTCTTGCGGTTACGTCCCTGCTTGGCGGAACCGCCAGCAGAGTCACCTTCCACCAGATACAGTTCGGAAAGGGCAGGGTCTTTCTCCTGGCAGTCAGCCAGTTTGCCCGGAAGGCCGGCAATATCCAGAGCGCCCTTACGACGAGTCATCTCACGCGCTTTACGTGCAGCTTCACGAGCACGCGCGGCGTCGATCATCTTGCCCACAACCGCTTTGGCTTCGTTCGGGTTTTCCAGCAGGAAGTCAGAGAAGTATTTACCCATCTCCTGTTCAACTGCGGTCTTCACTTCGGACGACACCAGCTTGTCTTTGGTCTGCGAGCTGAATTTAGGATCAGGTACTTTAACCGAGATGATCGCGGTCAGGCCTTCGCGCGCATCGTCACCGGTGGTGGCGACTTTGTGCTTCTTCGCCAGACCTTCCTGCTCGATGTAGTTGTTCAGGTTACGCGTCAGTGCGGAACGGAAACCCACCAAGTGAGTACCGCCATCGCGCTGAGGAATGTTGTTGGTGAAGCACAGCAAGTTTTCGTTAAAGCTGTCATTCCACTGCAAAGCAATCTCGACACCCACGCCATCGTCGCGCTGGATGTTGAAGTGGAAGACCTGATTTACCGGCGTCTTGTTAGTGTTCAGGTACTCAACGAATGCGCGCAGACCGCCTTCATATTTGAACAGTTCTTCCTTGCCGCTGCGCTCATCCTTCAGGACGATGCCGACACCGGAGTTCAGGAACGACAGCTCACGAATCCGCTTGGCCAGGATGTCCCAGCTGAAGTGGATATTTTTGAATGTCTCGGCGGAGGGTTTGAAATGGATTTCAGTACCGGTGGAATCGCTGTCACCAACGATTTTCATCGGTTCCTGCGGAACACCGTGGACGTAAGTCTGCTCCCAGATCTTGCCACTGCGGCGAACGGTCAGATTCAGCTCTTCGGAAAGGGCGTTCACCACCGACACACCTACACCGTGCAATCCGCCGGATACCTTATAGGAGTTGTCGTCGAACTTACCGCCGGCGTGCAACACAGTCATGATGACTTCTGCCGCGGAAACGCCTTCTTCTTTATGCACATCCACCGGAATGCCGCGACCGTTATCGCGCACGGTGATGGATTCGTCAGGATGGATGATGATGCTGATGTCGTCGCAATGGCCAGCCAAAGCTTCGTCGATGGAGTTATCCACCACCTCAAACACCATGTGGTGAAGACCACTGCCATCGTCCGTATCGCCGATGTACATACCGGGACGCTTGCGTACGGCATCAAGCCCTTTCAGCACCTTGATGCTGGACGAGTCGTACGTTTGATTTTCGCTCATGCATTCACTCCCGATGGTCGTGGGTCTGGGTGATACTGCCGTGTTCCACGTGGAACAAAGCAACTGGCGTTTCCGTCTGCCAGCCTTCCCTCAACAATTCATGATCTACACAGGTGATAAATACCTGGCAGCGTAATTCTTCCAGCAGGCGACAAAGCGCGCTGCGGTGATGCTCGTCGAGCTCCGATGGCAGATCATCGACGAGATAAATACATTGCCCGCGGCGGGCCTGGCTGACCAAATGTCCTTGAGCAATACGCAGCGCACAGACGACAAGTTTCTGCTGACCGCGCGACAGGATGTCCGCTGCGTTATGACCTCCTAGCCGAAGCCTCAAGTCAGCACGCTGTGGTCCTGCCTGCGTGTGCCCCATTTGCTGATCGCGATGGAGAGAAGAGGCGAGCACGGTGCTCAAGTCTTTTTCTTTGTCCCAACCGCGGTAGTAACTGAGCGTCAAACCTTCAAGCTGTACCAGTTCGCTCAAGGTTTGCTCAAAGACAGGTTTCAAAGCCTTGATATAGGCCCGGCGAAATTCATCGATTTCATCACTGGCCAGGCACAGTTCCCGGTCCCAGGCCGCCTGCGAAGCGCCGTCAAGTGTACCATGCCGAAGCCACGAGTTTCGCTGCCTCAGCGCCTTCTGGAGACGCTGCCAAGTGGCCATGAACCGAGGTTCCACGTGGAACACTCCCCAATCCAGAAACTGCCGACGGATCTTCGGCGCGCCTTCAAGTAAACGAAAGCTGTCTGGATTGATCAGCTGCAATGGAAGGGTTTCGGCTAATTGTGCGGCGCTCTTCGCGTTCTGACCGTCAATGCGAATTTGAAAGTCACCCTGACGATCACGGGAAATACCCAGATTGCTGTGACCACCTTCAGCCAATTGGACTTGCCCAAACACCGTGCAAGCGGGTTGTTCATATTGGATGACAGGCTGCAGACGAGCGCTACGAAATGAGCGGGCGAGGCCAAGCAAGTGGATGGCTTCCAGGACACTGGTTTTGCCACTGCCGTTGGCGCCGTACAGGATATTGATTCGGGGAGAAGGGGAGAAGGTCACCGGGTGCAGATTGCGCACCCCGGTGACCGAGACGCGACTGAGAGACATCTAATGGCTGCTGGTTACAGGCGCATCGGCATGACAACGTAAGCCGAATCGTCGTTGCCAGACTCTTGGACCAACGCGCTGCTGTTGGAGTCGGAAAGGATCAGACGCACTTGTTCGGTGGTCATCACGCCCAGTACGTCCAGCAGATAGCTCACGTTGAAACCGATCTCCAGCGAGCTGCCGTTGTAGTCGACGCTGATTTCCTCCTCAGCCTCTTCCTGCTCAGGGTTGTTGGCCTGAATCTTCAACTGACCGCTCGCGAGTTGCAGACGAATGCCGCGGTACTTCTCGTTGGACAGAATCGCCGTGCGACTGAACGCTTCGCGCAGCGCCTGACGGTCGCCAACGACCAGCTTGTCACCACCCTTGGGCAGGACACGCTCGTAATCCGGAAATTTACCGTCTACCAGCTTGGACGTGAAAGTGAACTCACCAGTGGTGGCGCGAATGTGATGCTGACCAAGAACGATGCTTACCAGACCATCCTGTTCGGTCAGCAACCGAGCCAGCTCAAGGATACCTTTGCGTGGAACGATCACCTGATGACGATCGGCCTGCTCGATGTCCGCAGCCATCGAACACATCGCCAGACGGTGGCCATCGGTGGCGACTGCACGCAATACACCGGACTGGACTTCGATCAACATACCATTCAGGTAGTAGCGAACGTCTTGCTGCGCCATGGCAAAGCTTGTGCGTTCGATTAGGCGGCGCAGTTTGCTTTGCACCAGGTTGAACGTCAGCGAGCCAGGGCCTTCTTCAACGGTCGGGAAATCGTTGGCAGGCAACGTCGACAGCGTAAAGCGACTGCGACCGGCCTTAACGACAAGCTTTTGCTCGTCAACCTTGATATCGATGAGCGCATCGTTCGGCAGGCTTTTACAGATATCCATCAGCTTGCGCGCGGGGACAGTGATTTCCCCGGGCTCCGCAGGCTCTTCCAGCTGCACACGACCAACCAGTTCGACTTCCAGGTCGGTGCCTGTAAGTGACAACTGCTGGCCTTCGACGACCAACAACACGTTCGAGAGAACCGGCAAGGTCTGGCGGCGTTCGACAACGCCCGCGACCAGTTGCAGGGGTTTCAACAGGGCTTCGCGTTGAATGGTGAAATGCATGGTCTAGTCCCTTGCCTTGATAAGCTGCGTCGGCATCACGTAGTCAAAGTACGCAGCAGGTTCTTGTAGTCCTCGCGGATATCCGCGTCGGATTCTTTAAGTTCGTTGATTTTGCGGCAGGCATGCAGCACGGTCGTGTGGTCGCGGCCGCCAAACACATCGCCGATTTCCGGCAAGCTGTGGTTGGTCAGTTCTTTGGACAACGCCATGGCCACTTGCCGTGGCCGCGCGACCGATCGGGAACGACGTTTCGACAAAAGGTCGGAGATTTTGATCTTGTAGTACTCAGCGACCGTCCGCTGAATGTTATCCACACTGACCAGTTTGTCCTGCAGTGCCAGCAAATCCTTGAGCGATTCACGAATCAGCTCGATGGTGATATCACGCCCCATGAAGTGCGAGTGAGCGATGACTCGCTTGAGCGCGCCCTCGAGCTCACGGACGTTGGAGCGGATGCGCTGCGCAATGAAGAACGCAGCGTCATGGGGAAGATCAACCTTCGCCTGATCCGCCTTCTTCATGAGAATGGCGACCCGCGTTTCAAGCTCTGGAGGCTCGACCGCAACAGTCAGACCCCAGCCGAAACGCGACTTGAGGCGCTCCTCAAGACCTTCAATCTCTTTTGGATACCGGTCGCTGGTGAGAATCACCTGCTGACCACCTTCCAACAGGGCGTTGAAGGTGTGGAAAAACTCTTCCTGAGAACGCTCTTTACGGGCGAAGAACTGAATATCGTCGATCAGCAGAGCATCGACCGAGCGGTAGAAGCGTTTGAATTCATTGATCGCATTCAGCTGCAGCGCCTTGACCATGTCCGCAACGAAACGCTCCGAATGCAGATACACAACCTTTGCGTTCGGATTCTTCTTGAGCAGATGGTTACCCACAGCATGCATCAAGTGAGTCTTACCCAGACCAACACCGCCATAAAGGAACAGCGGGTTGTAACCATGCTTTGGGTTGTCCGCCACCTGCCAGGCCGCTGCGCGGGCCAGCTGGTTGGACTTACCTTCAACGAAGTTTTCGAAGGTGAACGTGCGGTTCAGATAACTGGTGTGTTTAAGCGCACCCTCAACCTGTACGTTGCGCTGCTCCGCCCGCGCTGGGGCCTGCTGAGAACTGGCACCTGCCATAGGGTCGAAACTTGCGCGCGAAGGCTCGTCATCGACATCAAGGGATGCCTGCACGACTGAAGGGGGCGCCACCACCGGCTCCGAAACCGACGCAGGCGAACCAGCGCCATTACTAACGACACTTTGAGCAGCCTGGGAAGCTGCGGCGGCAGCGGCCAAAGGGGCATTGGGTGCAGCACGAGGCGCAGAACTTCGTTTGCTGCCTATTAATAAGGACAGGGCAGGTGCGATGCCCTGGCCATGCTCACCCAAAAGCTCGAGCAGACGACCGAGGTACTTTTCGTTTACCCAGTCGAGCACAAATCGGTTAGGCGCATAGACACGCAACTCGTCGCCTTCGGCTTCGACCTGTAGCGGACGGATCCAGGTGTTGAATTGTTGGGCAGGCAGCTCATCGCGCAAAAGCTCCACGCACTGCTGCCAAAGTTCCACTGACACGGATATCCCCTAAGTTTCGAAAGCCGGTGAGGCAAAAACAAGCGGCCATTGTAACCACCCCCAGCAGACTTATCCACATGTAGGTCGCTTAGAGGCGCATCGAAATCAAGCTTTTATCGATCCGAATGCCGACGAACGGCATGTGAATAAGCTCTGTGGATAACTGGGGGTGACCCCATTGCATAACTCTGGCCTGAAATCTGTGGATAACGAGCCTGTGGATAAATCATTATTCCACGCACAGGTTTTCCGAGGGTGCAGCACAGCCGGAGCACCGCTTGTGGACAGACTTTTGATCCGTTGTACACATTGATCTAGAAGCCCTAGCGGTAGTTATCCACAGAAGATGCCTCCCTAAGCTTCTATAAGCTTTACAGAAAAGCTTTAAATACTTTCCTTCTTTATTTTTATGTCTAAGGATCGTCGGCTCTTCCATACAGCCCTCTGAGCCGCTGGCACGCCCTCTCAAGAAGTAAATGCACGAAACGTTGGTTGGAAATTGACCTGCGAGCTTGCTTTCTCTAGAATCCCCGCTCTCTTAAAACGGGGTCATTCCGGCCCGTTGTGGACGAACCAGGTAACACACCATGAAACGTACTTTCCAACCGAGCACCATCAAGCGCGCCCGCACCCACGGTTTCCGTGCTCGTATGGCTACCAAAAACGGCCGTGCAGTTCTGTCGCGTCGTCGCGCCAAAGGCCGTAAGCGTCTGGCAGTTTGATTAATCGGCACAGGTGGTGAGTCAGGACTTCAGTCGGGAAAAGCGTTTGCTGACACCCCGGCATTTCAAGGCAGTCTTTGACTCCCCCGCCGGCAAGGTTCCGGGGAAAAATCTCCTGCTCCTTGTGCGCAACAACGACCTGGATCACGCCCGCTTGGGACTGGTGATCGGTAAGAAGAGCGTAAAGCTCTCCGTTCAGCGCAACCGCTTGAAACGCCTGATGCGCGAATCGTTTCGCCTTCACCAGGACAACCTGGCTGGATGGGATATCGTAGTTGTCGCGCGTAAAGGCTTGGGTGATATTGAGGACCCCGAATTGATTCAGCATTTCGGCAAGCTCTGGAAACGTCTGGCGCGCAGCCGGCCAACTCCAGAAGTCAAAACCGAAACTGCGGGGGTAGACAGTCCTGATGCGTAAACTGGCGCTCGTACCGATCCAGTTTTACCGCTATGCCATTAGTCCCCTGATGGCTAATCACTGTCGTTTCTACCCCAGTTGCTCCTGCTACGCGTACGAAGCCATTGAAAATCATGGCCTGGTACGCGGCGGCTGGCTGACCTTGCGTCGCCTAGGTCGCTGTCATCCGTGGAATCCCGGTGGTTTCGACCCGGTTCCACCAGCTCCCACCTCCCGTTCCTCTTCGATGGCCGAGTAATCATGGATATTAAACGCACGATCCTGATCGTCGCCCTGGCAATCGTGACCTATGTCGGTGTCCTGAAATGGAACCAGGACTATGGTCAGGCTGCCCTGCCGACTCAGAATGTTGCCGCCAACACCAATACATCCGCTCTTCCTGATTCTCCACAAGGTACCGCGCCTGCCAATGCAGACGTTCCGAGTGCTACAGGTGAAGTTGCCGCGCCGACCGAAACGCCGGTTGCCGTCAGCAAAGACCTGATTCAGGTAAAAACCGACGTATTGAGTCTGGAAATCGACCCGGTAGGTGGTGATGTGGTGCAGCTTCGGTTGCCACTGTACCCACGTCGTCAGGATCATCCCGAGATTCCGTTTCAGCTGTTCGACAACGGTGGCGAGCGTACTTTTCTCGCACAGAGCGGCCTGACTGGCGTAAACGGCCCGGATGCTCGTGCCGGTGGTCGTCCTGTCTACGTTGCCACACAGAAAAGTTATCAACTGGCAGACGGACAGAACGATCTAGTGGTCGATCTGAAATTCAGTGATGCGGGCGTCAACTACATCAAGCGCTTCAGTTTCAAGCGCGGCCTGTATGACCTGACCGTCTCTTACATCATCGATAACCAGAGCGCTCAAGCCTGGAACGGCAACCTGTTTGCCCAGTTGAAGCGTGACGCCAGCGCGGACCCGTCGTCGACTACTGCTACAGGGACCGCGACTTATCTGGGTGCAGCGATGTGGACACCTTCGGAGCCTTACAAAAAGGTTTCGATGAAGGACATCGACAAAGCCTCGGTAAAAGAGAGCGTTCAAGGCGGTTGGGTGGCCTGGCTGCAGCACTATTTCGTGACTGCCTGGATCCCGAACAAGGCTGACAGCAATACAGTTACCACCCGTAAAGACAGCGCCGGTAATTACATCATCGGTTTCACAGGTCCCGCACTGACCGTTGCACCGGGCGCCAAGGCTGAAACTACGACCACTCTGTACGCAGGGCCGAAAAGCCAGGCGGTACTCAAAGAGTTGTCCCCAGGGCTGGAACTCACTGTCGACTACGGCATTCTCTGGTTCATCGCTCAGCCGATCTTCTGGCTGCTGCAACATATCCACAGCATTGTGGGTAACTGGGGCTGGTCGATTATCTTCCTGACCATGCTGATCAAGGGTCTGTTCTTCCCGTTGTCGGCTGCAAGCTACAAGTCAATGGCGCGCATGCGTGCTGTAGCACCTCGTCTGGCGGCACTGAAAGAGCAACATGGCGATGACCGTCAGAAGCTTTCGCAGTCGATGATGGAGCTGTACAAGAAAGAGAAGATCAACCCGTTGGGTGGATGCTTGCCAATTCTGGTGCAGATGCCGGTATTCCTGTCGCTGTATTGGGTACTACTGGAAAGCGTCGAAATGCGTCAGGCCCCATGGCTGCTGTGGATAACCGACCTTTCGATCAAGGATCCGTTCTTTATCCTGCCGATCATCATGGGCGCTACCATGTTCATCCAGCAGCGTCTGAACCCTACACCGCCGGATCCGATGCAAGCCAAGGTCATGAAGCTGATGCCAATCATCTTCACCTTCTTCTTCCTGTGGTTCCCGGCAGGTCTGGTGCTGTACTGGGTTGTGAACAACACCCTGTCCATCACTCAACAGTGGTACATCACCCGCAGCATCGAGGCGAAGGCCAAGAAAGCCGCTGCGTGATCTACCCTGTGAATAAGTAATTCAAAACGCCCCCTCGTGGGGCGTTTTGCTATCCGTCAGTTATTCAGGAGCCGGACCATGAACGTCCCTCGTGAAACCATCGTCGCCATTGCCACTGCTCAAGGCCGGGGCGGCGTCGGAATCGTGCGCATTTCCGGGCCTCTGGCCAGTGCAGCTGCGCAAGCGATTATCGGCATAAAGCCAAAGCCACGGTACGCCCATTACGGCCCGTTTCAGGATGAACACGGCCAGGTTATCGATGAAGGGATCGCCCTTTATTTCCCTGGTCCCAACTCATTTACTGGTGAGGACGTGCTTGAGTTACAAGGACACGGCGGCCCGATAGTGCTCGACATGTTGCTGCAGCGCTGCGTACAGCTGGGTAGCAGGCTTGCCCGGCCCGGAGAATTCAGTGAACGCGCATTCCTCAACGACAAGCTCGATCTGGCTCAGGCGGAAGCGATCGCAGATTTGATCGAAGCCAGTTCTGCACAGGCGGCGCGCAATGCGTTGCGTTCGCTGCAGGGCGCCTTTTCCCATCGTGTGGATAACCTCACCGAGAAACTGATCAGCCTGCGGATCTATGTTGAAGCTGCGATCGACTTCCCTGAAGAAGAAATCGACTTCCTCGCCGATGGCCATGTGCTGAGCATGCTCGACGATGTACGCGAGCAGTTATCTACAGTCTTGCGGGAAGCCAATCAGGGTGCGTTGTTGCGCGACGGCATGACAGTCGTGATTGCTGGTCGACCAAATGCCGGTAAATCCAGTCTGCTCAATGCTCTGGCGGGTCGTGAGGCGGCGATCGTGACGGAAATCGCTGGCACCACGCGGGATGTACTTCGCGAACATATCCACATCGATGGTATGCCGCTCCACGTGGTGGATACCGCCGGTCTTCGCGACACAGAGGATCAGGTAGAGCGAATCGGCGTGGAGCGAGCGCTCAAGGCCATAGGTGAAGCTGACCGGATCTTGCTCGTAGTCGATGCCACTGCGCCCGAAGCGAACGACCCGTTCGCCCTCTGGCCGGAGTTTCTCGAACAACGCCCGGATCCCTCGCGCGTCACTTTGATTCGAAACAAGGCGGATCTGAGTGGCGATTCCGTGGCGCTGGAAGTCAGTGAAGACGGGCACGTCACCATTAACCTGAGCGCCAGAGCAGGTGGTGAAGGCCTGGAACTGCTGCGTGATCATCTGAAAGCCTGCATGGGTTATCAACAGACCTCGGAAAGCAGTTTCAGCGCGCGACGTCGTCATCTGGACGCTTTGCACAAGGCCCGTGCTTCACTCGAACATGGGCGTTCACAGCTGACGTTGGCGGGGGCTGGCGAACTTCTGGCTGAAGATCTGCGCCAGGCTCAACAGTCGTTGGGCGAAATTACTGGCGCCTTTAGCTCCGATGACCTGCTTGGCAGGATCTTCTCGAGCTTCTGCATCGGTAAATAACCCCCGTCGTTGCCCACAGGCAGGTCAAATTCCTCCCCCGACCTGCCTGTTTCTTCCTTTCCCACCGCCCATCCACAGATCGAGTTGCTCGCCAGCGGGTCGCTGCGCGTGCGCGTCTGATCACCTTGAACACCAAAGCCATGGAAATGAGCCCTGTGCATAACCACCATTCAGCTCAGTTGATAACCGGGCTACCCGCCTGAGGATAATCGCCTCTGTGGATAACAAACACTTTAGTCCACAGGCTTAACCACGTTATCCAAGCCCCTCATATCCACATGACCACAGACTTTTGAACCTCTGTACACACCGTATATAGAGGCCTGTATGAATCTATCCACAGAAAACATGGCCTACATACATAAACATAAAAACAAAGATTTTATAAATTTCTTTCTTTTTAATTTCTATAACCGCCATTCATCCACAGCTGGTTAAATTTTGCGCAAAAGGTTCCTTTCAGGGGGGGGAAGTCCCTATACTTGCCGCCAATTTCCAATTCTCCCCATTTAACAGGCACGAGGTGCGTGGTGGATTTCCCTTCCCGTTTTGAAGTGATCGTCATCGGCGGCGGTCATGCCGGTACCGAGGCAGCACTTGCGTCTGCACGCATGGGTGCGAAAACCCTGCTGCTTACGCACAACGTGGAAACCCTCGGCCAAATGAGTTGCAACCCGGCCATTGGCGGGATTGGTAAAAGTCATCTGGTCAAAGAGATCGATGCGCTCGGCGGGGCCATGGCCACCGCAACTGATCTGGGTGGCATTCAATTCCGTGTGCTGAACAGCCGCAAAGGGCCTGCAGTACGGGCTACCCGCGCCCAGGCTGACCGGATTTTGTATAAAGCGGCGGTCCGCGAAATCATCGAGAACCAGCCCAACCTGTGGATATTTCAACAGGCCTGTGACGATCTGATCGTCGAGCATGACCAGGTACGTGGAGTCGTCACTCAGATGGGTCTGCGTTTCATGGCAGATTCGGTAGTACTGACAACCGGAACCTTCCTCGGCGGACTTATCCACATCGGTTTGCAGAATTACTCAGGTGGTCGCGCCGGTGATCCGCCTTCGATCGCGCTGGCTCGCCGCTTACGTGAACTGCCCCTGCGTGTAGGTCGCCTGAAAACCGGGACACCGCCACGCATTGACGGGCGCTCTGTGGATTTTTCCCTGATGAGTGAGCAGCCGGGTGATACGCCGATCCCGGTCATGTCCTTCATGGGGTCAAAGGAACAGCATCCGCGTCAGGTCAGTTGCTGGATTACCCACACCAACGCCCGCACTCACGAAATCATCGCTGCGAACCTTGATCGCTCGCCGATGTACTCGGCCGCTGGGGAAATCGAAGGTGTCGGCCCGCGTTACTGCCCGTCGATCGAAGACAAGATCCATCGCTTTGCAGACAAGGAAAGCCATCAGGTCTTCATCGAGCCGGAAGGCCTCACTACACATGAGCTGTACCCGAACGGTATCTCGACCTCGCTGCCATTCGATGTGCAGCTGCAGATCGTTCGTTCGATTCGCGGGATGGAAAACGCACACATCGTCCGTCCTGGTTATGCCATCGAGTACGACTACTTCGATCCTAGAGATCTGAAATACAGCCTGGAAACCAAAGTCATCGGCGGTCTGTTCTTTGCCGGGCAGATCAATGGCACCACCGGTTACGAGGAGGCCGGCGCGCAAGGTCTGCTAGCCGGCGCCAACGCGGCCCTTCGTGCACAGGGCAAGGAAAGCTGGTGCCCGCGTCGTGATGAGGCCTACATCGGTGTGCTGGTGGATGACTTGATTACCCTGGGTACTCAAGAGCCCTATCGCATGTTCACATCCCGCGCCGAATACCGCCTGATCTTGCGCGAGGACAACGCCGATCTGCGCCTGACCGAAAAAGGTCGCGAACTGGGGTTGGTCGACGACGCGCGCTGGGCTGCGTTCTGCGCCAAGCGCGAAGGCATCGAGCAAGAAGAGCAGCGCCTGAAATCGACCTGGATCCGTCCGGGCACCGAGCAGGGCGATGCTGTTTCCGCTCATTTTGGTACGCCGCTGACTCACGAATACAATCTGCTCAACCTGTTGAGCCGCCCGGAAATCGACTATGCCGGGCTGGTTTCGCTCACAGGCCAAGGCTCGATTGATCCCCAGGTTGCCGAACAAGTCGAAATCAAGACCAAGTACGCCGGTTACATCGACCGTCAACAGGACGAAATCGCTCGTCTGCGCGCCAGCGAAAACACCAGACTGCCAGATGACATCGACTACACGACCATTTCCGGTCTGTCGAAGGAAATCCAGAGCAAGCTGGGGATAACTCGTCCGGAGACCCTTGGGCAGGCTTCGCGGATTCCTGGCGTCACCCCGGCGGCCATTTCGCTGCTGATGATTCATTTGAAAAAACGCGGCGCGGGCCGTCAGTTGGAGCAAAGCGCTTGAGTTCTATGGTCACCCCGCAGCATGCAGAAGAACTGACACTTGGCGCCCGCGAACTGGGCGTCGATCTGACTGAAGCCCAGCAGGAAAAATTGCTAGGCTATCTGGCGCTCCTGATCAAGTGGAACAAGGCGTACAACCTGACCGCTGTCCGCGATCCTGACGAAATGGTGTCCCGCCACTTGCTCGACAGTCTGAGCGTGGTGCCGTTCATCGGAGGCGAGCGTCAGCTCGATGTCGGCAGTGGCGGGGGCATGCCTGGCATTCCCCTCGCTATCCTATTTCCAGACATGAAAGTCACTTGCCTGGACAGCAACGGCAAGAAGACCCGCTTTCTGACTCAGGTCAAACTGGAGTTGAAGCTCGATAATCTCGAAGTTATCCACAGCCGTGCAGAGGCGTTCAAGCCGCAAGTGCCGTTCACCGGAATCATTTCCCGGGCGTTCAGCAGTCTTGAAGACTTCACCCAGTGGACTCGCCACATGGGCGACAAAGAAACCCGCTGGCTGGCAATGAAGGGTCTGCATCCTGCCGACGAACTGGTAGCATTGCCCGCAGATTTTCATCTGGAAAGCGCGCAAGCCTTGGCCGTACCCGGTTGCCAAGGTCAACGGCATCTGCTGATACTGCGCCGCACGGCATGACAGGGAACACACGCAAGAATGGCTAAGGTATTCGCGATAGCGAACCAAAAAGGTGGTGTGGGCAAGACCACGACCTGTATCAACCTCGCAGCGTCGCTGGTAGCCACCAAGCGTCGGGTGTTGTTGATCGATCTCGATCCACAGGGCAACGCCACCATGGGTAGCGGTGTGGATAAACACGCCTTGGAACATTCGGTTTACGATCTGCTGATCGGCGAGTGCGATCTGAACCAGGCGATGCACTTCTCCGAGCACGGCGGTTATCAGCTGTTGCCGGCCAACCGGGACCTTACCGCTGCCGAGGTGGTTCTGCTGGAAATGCAGATGAAAGAGTCCCGACTGCGCACCGCGCTGGGCCCGATCCGCGAGAATTACGATTACATTCTCATCGACTGCCCGCCGTCGTTGTCGATGCTGACGCTCAACGCACTGGTGGCCGCCGATGGCGTGATCATTCCGATGCAGTGTGAGTACTTCGCTCTGGAAGGTCTCAGCGACCTTGTGGATAACATCAAGCGCATCGCCGAGCTGCTTAATCCACAGCTAAAGATCGAAGGGCTGCTGCGCACGATGTACGACCCTCGGCTGAGCTTGATCAACGATGTTTCCGCGCAGCTCAAAGAGCACTTCGGCGATCAGCTTTACGACACCGTGATCCCGCGCAACATCCGCCTTGCCGAGGCGCCGAGTTTTGGCATGCCCGCGTTGGCCTACGACAAGACCTCCCGCGGCGCTTTGGCCTATCTGGCTTTGGCGGGCGAGATGGTTCGTCGCCAACGTCGGCCTTCACGCGCCGCCCAGCCCACTTAAGGAAACCCCATGGCCGTCAAGAAACGAGGACTTGGACGTGGGCTGGACGCACTTCTGAGCAGTCCCACCGTCAGTGCACTGGAAGAGCAGGCCGTTCACGCCGATCAGCGCGAGCTGCAACACATCCCGCTGGACCTGATTCAGCGAGGCAAATATCAGCCTCGCCGGGACATGGACCCGCAGGCGCTGGAAGAACTGGCGAATTCGATCAAGGCCCAGGGGGTCATGCAGCCGATCGTGGTCCGTCCGATCGCCGACAACCGGTTCGAGATCATCGCCGGTGAGCGCCGCTGGCGCGCGAGCCAGCAGGCTGGCATCGAGACGATCCCGGCAATGGTGCGCGATGTGCCGGACGAAGCCGCCATCGCCATGGCGCTGATCGAGAACATTCAGCGTGAGGACCTCAATCCGATCGAGGAGGCCATTGCGCTGCAACGTCTGCAGCAGGAATTCCAGCTGACGCAGCAGCAGGTCGCGGAAGCTGTGGGTAAGTCTCGGGTGAGCGTGGCCAACTTGCTGCGCCTGATCGCCCTGCCTGAAGTGATCAAGACCATGCTGTCCCATGGCGACCTTGAAATGGGTCACGCCCGTGCATTGCTTGGCTTGCCCGAAGATCAGCAGGTAGACGGGGCGCGACATGTTGTCGCACGCGGCCTCACGGTGCGTCAGACCGAAGCGCTCGTGCGCCAGTGGTTGAGTGGCAAGCAGGAGCCTGCGGCACCGGTCAAAGCCGATCCGGATATCACTCGGCTCGAACAGCGTCTGGCCGAGCGGCTGGGCTCTGCGGTGCAGATTCGCCACGGTCAGAAGGGAAAAGGCCAGTTGGTGATCCGTTACAACTCGTTGGACGAGTTGCAGGGCGTACTCGCTCACATTCGCTGAAACAAATGGTGCGTACCGTGTAGTCGGAAATCACTACCCGGCAGTTGAATAGGGGCTGAACCGCCCCTATACTCTGCGCGCATTTTGTCGGCACAAATTATGCCAAGTTATTGATTTTGGCGGCTGGCATACGAGGAGCCCATGTGATGGAGACACGCACGCCAAACCGCCTGCCATTCCATCGTCTGGCTGTTTTCCCGGTACTGCTGGCTCAGTTGATTGTCCTGCTACTGGCAGCGGTGACGCTTTGGCAGTGGCATGGAGTCGTAGCTGGATACTCAGGGCTGTGCGGAGGCCTGATAGCTTGGCTGCCCAATTTGTATTTTGCCCATAAGGCTTTCCGGTTCTCCGGCGCCAGGGCAGCGCAAGCCATCGTTCGGTCGTTCTACGCCGGCGAGGCAGGCAAACTGATTTTTACGGCAGTGCTTTTTGCACTGACCTTCGCAGGTGTGAAGCCGCTGGCGCCGCTGGCGGTCTTCGGCGTGTTCATACTGACCCAGTTGGTCAGTTGGTTCGCACCCCTGCTAATGAGAACAAGACTTTTGAGACCTTAGGGCGTTTGAGGCAACCATGGCAGAGCAAACAGCTTCGGGCTATATCCAGCACCACCTGCAGAACTTGACCTTCGGTCATTTGCCTGACGGCACTTGGGGCTTCGCGCATTCCGCAGCAGAAGCAAAAGAAATGGGCTTTTGGGCTTTCCACCTCGATACTCTCGGCTGGTCGGTGGCTCTGGGCCTGATTTTCGTCCTGATTTTCCGTATGGCTGCCAAAAAGGCGACCTCCGGTCAGCCAGGCGCCCTGCAGAACTTCGTAGAAGTGTTGATCGAATTCGTCGATGGCAGCGTGAAAGACAGCTTCCATGGCCGTAGTGCGGTTATCGCTCCACTGGCATTGACCATTTTCGTCTGGGTTTTCCTGATGAACGCGGTCGACCTGGTGCCGGTTGACTGGATTCCACAGTTGGCCGTGATGATTTCCGGTGACCACCACATCCCGTTCCGCGCAGTGTCGACTACCGACCCTAACGCAACGATCGGCATGGCGCTTTCAGTCTTCGCACTGATCATTTTTTACAGCATCAAGGTCAAGGGCATCGGCGGTTTCATCGGCGAATTGACCCTGCACCCGTTCGGCAGCAAGAACGTTCTGGTTCAGGCGCTGTTGATTCCTGTGAACTTCCTGCTTGAATTCGTGACTCTGATCGCTAAACCGGTTTCTCTGGCTCTGCGTCTGTTCGGCAACATGTACGCCGGCGAGCTGGTGTTCATCCTGATCGCGGTCATGTTCGGCAGCGGCCTGCTGTGGCTGAGCGGCCTGGGCGTGGTTCTGCAATGGGCGTGGGCTGTATTCCACATCCTGATCATCACCCTGCAAGCGTTCATCTTCATGATGCTGACCATCGTCTACCTGTCGATGGCTCACGAAGATAACCATTAAGACCCGCCTGGCGAGTCTGATGATCCCCTCATTGCGGTGAGGGGACGCCCGCAAGGGCTTGATGTAAGAAACGATTTTGCTTTACCGCTTTAATCTAAAAAAACCTAACCAATACGACGTAAAAGTCGGGAGGAAAGATGGAAACTGTAGTTGGTCTAACTGCTATCGCTGTTGCACTGCTGATCGGCCTGGGCGCTCTGGGTACCGCAATCGGTTTCGGCCTGCTGGGCGGTAAGTTCCTGGAAGGCGCAGCGCGTCAGCCAGAAATGGTTCCAATGCTGCAAGTTAAAATGTTCATCGTGGCTGGTCTGCTCGACGCCGTAACCATGATCGGCGTTGGTATCGCTCTGTTCTTCACTTTTGCGAACCCCTTCGTTGGTCAACTCGCTGGCTAATCGCTCGAATTTTCGAGTTGATTGGTGTGATGGACAACGAACGAGCGAGGTGTTGGCGTGAACATTAATGCAACCCTGATTGGCCAGTCCGTTGCGTTCTTCATTTTTGTGCTGTTCTGCATGAAGTTCGTGTGGCCTCCGGTCATCGCGGCTTTGCACGAACGTCAGAAGAAGATCGCGGATGGACTGGACGCTGCCACACGAGCAGCTCGCGACCTGGAGCTGGCCCAAGATAAAGCGGGTCAGCAACTGCGCGAAGCGAAAGCTCAGGCAGCTGAAATCATTGAGCAAGCCAAGAAACGCGGTACTCAGATTGTCGACGAAGCCCGTGAACAGGCTCGTGTCGATGCTGACCGCATCAAGGCTCAGGCTCAGGCCGAGATCGAGCAGGAACTGAACGGCGTCAAAGACGCGCTGCGCGCCCAACTGGGCAGCCTGGCAGTCAACGGCGCAGAGAAGATCCTGGGTGCCACAATCGATCAAAACGCGCACGCGGAGCTGGTAAACAAACTGGCTGCAGAAATTTAAGCGAGGGCGATCATGGCAGAACTGACCACGTTGGCCCGACCTTACGCTAAGGCAGCCTTCGAGCATGCACAGGCGCACCAGCAACTGGCCAATTGGTCAGCCATGCTCGGCCTGGCTGCTGCGGTGTCGCAAGATGACACCATGCAGCGCATGCTCAAGGCCCCGCGACTGACGAGCGCAGACAAGGCCGCCACTTTTATTGAAGTGTGCGGCGACAAGTTCGATGCCAAGGCACAGAATTTCATCCACGTCGTTGCTGAAAACGACCGTCTCCAGCTTTTGCCGGAGATCTCCGAACTGTTCGAGCTGTACAAGGCCGAGCAGGAAAAATCGGTAGATGTGGATGTCACCAGTGCTTTTGCATTGAACCAAGAACAGCAAGACAAACTCGCCAAGGTTCTCAGTGCACGGCTCGGCCGGGAAGTGCGCCTGCACGCTGCGGAGGATGCTGCCCTGATAGGTGGTGTCATCATCCGCGCCGGCGACCTGGTTATCGATGGCTCAGTTCGCGGCAAACTCGCGCAACTAGCCGAAGCATTGAAATCTTGAGTTTGAAGGGGCAGCAGAGCAATGCAGCAACTCAATCCTTCCGAAATAAGTGAAATCATCAAGGGCCGCATCGACAAGCTCGATGTAGCCTCCCAAGCCCGCAACGAAGGCACTGTCGTCAGCGTGTCTGACGGTATCGTGCGGATTCACGGTCTGGCCGACGCTATGTACGGCGAAATGATCGAGTTCCCGGGCGGCGTCTACGGTATGGCACTCAACCTGGAGCAAGACTCCGTGGGTGCTGTCGTACTGGGCGCATACACCTCTCTTGCCGAAGGCATGAGCGCCAAGTGCACTGGCCGCATCCTAGAGGTTCCGGTTGGTAAGGAACTGCTGGGTCGCGTTGTCGATGCACTGGGTAACCCTGTGGACGGTAAAGGTCCTCTGAACAACACCGAGACCGACGCGGTCGAGAAAGTTGCTCCAGGCGTTATCTGGCGTAAGTCGGTAGACCAGCCTGTACAGACTGGCTACAAGGCTGTCGATGCCATGATCCCTGTCGGCCGTGGCCAGCGTGAGCTGATCATCGGTGACCGTCAGATCGGTAAAACCGCTCTGGCGATCGACGCGATCATCAACCAGAAAGACAGCGGCATCTTCTGCGTATACGTAGCAATTGGTCAGAAGCAATCGACCATCGCCAACGTTGTTCGCAAGCTGGAAGAAAACGGCGCTCTGGCCAACACGATCATCGTGGCTGCCAGTGCTTCGGAATCTCCTGCGCTGCAATTCCTGGCGCCTTACGCCGGTTGCACCATGGGCGAGTTCTTCCGCGACCGCGGTGAAGACGCGCTGATCGTTTATGACGATCTGTCCAAGCAAGCAGTGGCTTACCGCCAGATTTCCCTGCTGCTGCGCCGTCCACCAGGCCGTGAAGCTTACCCAGGCGACGTGTTCTATCTCCACTCCCGTCTGCTGGAGCGCGCATCCCGCGTTTCTGAAGAGTACGTAGAGAAGTTCACGAACGGCGCAGTGACCGGCAAAACCGGTTCCCTGACCGCACTGCCGATCATCGAAACCCAGGCTGGCGACGTTTCCGCGTTCGTTCCGACCAACGTGATTTCCATCACCGACGGTCAGATCTTTCTGGAATCGGCCATGTTCAACTCCGGCATCCGTCCGGCAGTGAACGCCGGTGTTTCGGTATCCCGTGTGGGCGGTGCCGCTCAGACCAAGATCATCAAGAAGCTCTCCGGTGGTATCCGTACCGCTCTGGCTCAGTACCGTGAACTGGCGGCATTCGCCCAGTTCGCTTCTGACCTGGACGAAGCGACCCGTAAGCAACTTGAGCATGGTCAGCGCGTTACCGAGCTGATGAAGCAGAAGCAATACGCGCCAATGTCGATCGCTGACATGTCGCTGTCGCTGTATGCCGCTGAGCGTGGGTTCCTGACTGACGTCGAAATCGCCAAGGTCGGCAGCTTTGAACAAGCGCTGATTGCTTACTTCAACCGCGATCACGCCGATTTGATGGCGAAGATCAACGTGAAGGGTGACTTCAATGACGAAATCGATTCTGGCCTCAAAGCCGGTATCGAGAAGTTCAAGGCCACCCAAACCTGGTAAGCCGCAGCGGGAGTCGCGAGGCTCCCGCTTGCTAACCTGATAGGTGTTACATGGCAGGCGCAAAAGAGATTCGCAGCAAGATTGCGAGCATCAAAAGCACGCAAAAGATCACCAGCGCCATGGAAAAAGTGGCGGTCAGCAAAATGCGCAAGGCTCAAATGCGCATGGCTGCTAGCCGTCCTTACGCGGAGCGCATCCGCCAGGTGATTGGTCATCTTGCCAACGCAAACCCGGAATACCGCCACCCGTTCATGATCGATCGCGACGTAAAGCGCGTCGGTTATATCGTGGTGAGCAGTGACCGTGGTCTGTGCGGTGGCTTGAATACCAACCTGTTCAAGGCTTTGGTCAAGGACATGGCGAAGAACCGTGAAAACGGCGTAGAGATCGATCTGTGCGTGGTCGGCAGCAAAGGTGCGGCGTTTTTCCGCAACTTCGGCGGTAACGTCGTCGCTGCGATCAGCCACTTGGGCGAAGAGCCATCGATCAACGATTTGATCGGCAGCGTCAAGGTGATGCTGGATGCCTACCTGGAGGGCCGTATTGACCGCCTGTCCGTGGTATCCAACAAGTTCGTCAACACCATGACTCAGCAGCCAACGGTCGAGCAGTTGATTCCGTTGGTCGCCACCCAGGATCAAGAACTCAAGCACCACTGGGATTACCTGTACGAACCCGACGCCAAAGAGCTGCTGGACGGCTTGATGGTCCGTTACGTGGAGTCGCAGGTCTACCAAGCAGTGGTCGAGAACAACGCAGCTGAACAAGCGGCGCGGATGATCGCGATGAAGAACGCAACCGACAACGCCGGTGACCTGATCAGCGATTTGCAGCTGATCTACAACAAGGCGCGTCAGGCAGCGATCACCCAAGAGATCTCGGAAATCGTCGGCGGCGCTGCCGCGGTTTAACGGTTCAAATATTCAGAGGATCCAGCTAATGAGTAGCGGACGTATCGTTCAAATCATCGGCGCCGTGATCGACGTGGAATTTCCACGCGACAGCGTACCGAGCATCTACAACGCGCTGAAAGTACAAGGCGCGGAAACCACTCTGGAAGTTCAGCAGCAGCTGGGCGACGGCGTGGTTCGTACCATTGCGATGGGTTCCACCGAAGGCTTGAAGCGCGGTCTGGACGTTATCGACAGCGGCGCAGCCATCTCCGTACCGGTCGGTAAAGCGACTCTGGGCCGGATCATGGACGTCCTCGGTAACCCGATCGACGAAGCTGGCCCGATCGACACCGAAGAGCGCTGGGGCATTCACCGTCCTGCGCCTTCGTTCGCTGATCAGGCAGGCGGCAACGACCTGCTGGAAACCGGCATCAAGGTCATCGACCTGGTTTGCCCGTTTGCCAAAGGCGGTAAAGTCGGTCTGTTCGGTGGTGCCGGTGTCGGCAAGACCGTAAACATGATGGAACTGATCCGTAACATCGCCATCGAGCACAGCGGTTATTCCGTGTTCGCCGGTGTGGGTGAGCGTACTCGTGAGGGTAACGACTTCTACCACGAGATGAAGGATTCCAACGTTCTGGACAAAGTGGCACTGGTATACGGCCAGATGAACGAGCCGCCGGGAAACCGTCTGCGCGTTGCTCTGACCGGCCTGACCATGGCCGAGAAGTTCCGTGACGAAGGTAACGACGTTCTGCTGTTCGTCGACAACATCTATCGTTACACCCTGGCCGGTACTGAAGTATCCGCACTGCTGGGCCGTATGCCTTCTGCAGTAGGTTACCAGCCGACCCTGGCTGAAGAGATGGGCGTTCTGCAAGAACGTATCACTTCGACCAAGGAAGGTTCGATCACCTCCATCCAGGCGGTATACGTACCGGCGGACGACTTGACCGACCCATCGCCAGCGACCACCTTCGCCCACTTGGACGCTACCGTCGTTCTGTCCCGTGACATCGCCTCCCTGGGTATCTACCCGGCGGTCGACCCACTGGACTCGACTTCGCGCCAGCTGGACCCGAACGTTATCGGCCAGGACCACTACGACACCGCTCGCGGCGTCCAGTACGTTCTGCAGCGCTACAAAGAGCTGAAAGACATCATCGCGATCCTGGGTATGGACGAGCTGTCGGAAACCGACAAGCAGTTGGTATCCCGCGCTCGTAAGATTCAGCGCTTCCTGTCGCAGCCGTTCTTCGTGGCTGAAGTCTTCACCGGTGCTTCGGGTAAATACGTTTCCCTGAAAGACACCATTGCTGGCTTCAAAGGCATCCTCGCCGGTGAGTACGACCACCTGCCAGAACAAGCGTTCTACATGGTCGGCGGCATCGAAGAAGCGATCGAGAAAGCCAAGAAACTGTAATCCAGGCGCCCGGCAACGGGCGCTAATCAGGTTGAGGCAAGCAAATGGCTATGACAGTCCATTGCGATATCGTCAGCGCGGAAGGAGAGATTTTCTCCGGTCTGGTCGAGATGGTGATTGCACACGGTAACCTGGGTGATATCGGTATTGCTCCAGGTCACGCGCCGCTGATCACTGATCTGAAGCCGGGCCCGATCCGTCTGATCAAGCAGGGTGGAGAAGCCGAGGTGTTCTACATCTCCGGTGGTTTCCTTGAGGTTCAACCGAACATGGTCAAAGTGCTTGCCGATACCGTGCAACGCGCTGCCGACCTGGACGAAGCCTCTGCTCTGGAAGCTGTAAAAGCTGCCGAGCGCGCCCTGAACGAAAAAGGCGCAGATTTCGATTACGGATCTGCTGCTGCACGTCTGGCGGAGGCCGCGGCTCAGCTGCGCACCGTTCAGCAAATTCGCAAGAAGTTCGGCGGCTAAGGCCAGCGATCTTCATGCGCGATTGAGTAAAAGGGTAGCCTCGGCTACCCTTTTTCTTTTTTCGGCTCTTTTTCCTGAATCACCGGCCCGGCTCAGACTGCGGCCAGCTCGCCTGGAATCTCTTCATGTCTCTCGATATCGTCATTCTCGCTGCGGGTCAGGGCACTCGCATGCGTTCGGCCTTGCCCAAGGTCCTGCACCCAGTGGCCGGCAATTCAATGCTGGGTCATGTCATCCACAGCGCTCGACAGCTGTCACCTCAAGGCATTCATGTGGTAATCGGCCATGGAGCCGATCTGGTGCGCGAACAGCTTGCGGCCGATGACCTGAATTTCGTCTTGCAGGACAAGCAACTGGGAACCGGTCATGCCGTTGCTCAAGCCGTGCCGGCGTTGACCGCCGACACCGTGCTGATCCTGTACGGCGATGTCCCGTTGATAGAAGTCGAGACCCTGCAGCGCCTGCTGACCCTGGTGAATGATCAACAGCTCGGCCTGCTGACCGTCACACTGGACGATCCGGCTGGTTACGGCCGCATCGTGCGGGACGAGCACGACCGCGTCACCGCGATCGTCGAGCACAAGGACGCAAGCGAAGCGCAGAAAGCGATCAGAGAAGGCAACACCGGCATTCTGGCTGTACCGGGCAAGCGTCTTTCAGACTGGCTGGGGCGTCTGTCCAACAACAACGCTCAGGGCGAGTACTACCTGACTGACGTGATCGCCATGGCTGTGAACGATGGCCTGGCTGTCGCCACCGCCCAGCCGCTGGACGCCATGGAAGTGCAGGGGGCCAATGATCGCAAACAACTCGCTGACCTCGAGCGCCATTACCAGCTTCGCGAAGCCCGCCGCTTGATGGCGCTCGGCGTGACGCTGCGTGATCCTTCGCGCTTCGACGTGCGGGGAGAAGTGACTGTCGGGCGCGACGTCATGATTGATATCAACGTGATCCTCGAAGGCCGCGTAGTTATTGAGGATGACGTTTCAATCGGCCCGAACTGCGTGATCAAGGACAGCACCCTGCGCAAAGGCGCGAGCATCAAGGCCAACAGTCATCTGGAAGGCGCTTTCGTCGGTGAAGCAGCGGACGCTGGCCCATTTGCCCGTCTACGCCCAGGCAGCGTGCTGGGCCCACGCGCTCACGTGGGTAACTTCGTCGAGCTGAAAAACGCAGAGATGGGCGAAGGTGCCAAGGCCGGTCACCTGACCTATCTGGGCGACGCCGTGATTGGTGCCCGCACCAACATCGGTGCGGGCACCATCACCTGTAACTACGATGGCGCCAACAAGCACAAGACGGTGCTGGGCGAGGACGTGTTCATCGGCTCGAACAATTCGTTGGTAGCACCTGTGACTATCGCGACAGGCGCAAGTACTGCGGCCGGTTCGACGATCAATCAGGATGTTGCGGCCGAGCAGCTCGCCGTCGCGCGGGCTCGTCAGCGCAATATCGATGGCTGGAAGCGCCCAGTCAAAATCAAAAAGATCTGAAGTTATCCACATGCCAACGGATCGGCCTGAGCTTGCTCAGGCCTGATTCAACGTTGCTGTGCGAAATTGCGGTTATCCACAGCCCTGCATTCCCTGTCCACGAACGCTTTCAGATCGAAAGCCCGTGGCGACATCAATAAATTCTTGACTGAAATCTTTCGATAGGTTTCTATTTGCTTCGTTAACTTTCGAAACGAAACTTAAGAACGAAAATGTCGAAACGTAATACCCCTCAACGCCGCCACAACATCCTTGCGTTGCTCAATGAGCGAGGCGAGGTCAGTGTTGATGAGCTGGCCAAACGTTTCGAAACCTCCGAAGTTACGGTTCGCAAGGATCTGGCTGCGCTGGAAAGCAACGGCTTGTTGCTGCGCCGCTATGGCGGGGCTGTGCCGATGCCGCAGGAATTGATCGGCGATCCTGGCCAGCCGGTGTCCCGCCACAAACAAGCCATCGCACGCGCCGCCGTAAAGCGGATTCGTGAGCATGCCCGCATCATCATCGACAGTGGCAGCACCACAGCAGCGATGATTCCCGAGCTGGGTCAACAGCCAGGGCTGGTGGTCATGACCAACTCCCTGCATGTGGCCAATGCCCTCGGTGAGCTGGAACATGAGCCAGTGCTGCTGATGACGGGCGGCACTTGGGACCCGCACTCAGAATCTTTTCAGGGACAGGTGGCCGAGCAGGTTCTGCGTTCCTATGACTTCGATCAGTTATTCATTGGCGCCGACGGCATCGATCTGCTGCGCGGTACCACGACCTTCAATGAATTGCTGGGCCTGAGCCGTGTCATGGCTGAGGTGGCCCGGGAAGTGATCGTGATGGTCGAGGCCGACAAGGTCGGTCGCAAGATTCCCAACCTGGAGCTGCCATGGAGCAGTGTCCATACCCTTATCACCGATGATCGCCTGCCCCAGGAGGCACGCGACCAAATTCAGGCTCGCGGCGTGACGTTGATCTGCGCCGCTGTTTCCTAGGAGAAGACCATGTGTGGAATCGTCGGCGCCGTCGCTGAACGTAATGTGACTGCCATCCTGCTAGAGGGCCTCAAGCGCCTCGAATACCGTGGCTACGACAGTGCCGGTGTGGCGCTGTTCAGCAACGCCGGCGTGCTCGAGCGCCGTCGTCGCGTAGGCAAGGTCAACGAGCTGGAACAATCCCTGGCCGGCGAACCCCTTGCAGGTCGATTGGGCATCGCCCACACCCGTTGGGCGACTCATGGCGCTCCGGTTGAGCACAACGCTCACCCGCACTTTTCCAGCGGCGAACTGGCAGTTGTCCACAACGGCATCATCGAAAACCACGAGCCACTGCGCGAACGTCTGAAAGGTTTGGGATACCTGTTCACCTCGGACACCGACACCGAAGTCATCGTCCACCTGCTGCATCACAAATTGCAGGACACCCCCGATCTGGCCACCGCCCTCAAGGCTACGGTCAAAGAGCTGCACGGTGCGTACGGTCTGGCGGTCATCAGCGCCAAACAACCAGATCGTCTGGTGGCGGCGCGCAGCGGCAGCCCATTGGTGGTCGGTCTGGGTCTGGGCGAGAACTTCCTGGCGTCGGACCAATTGGCCCTGCGTCAGGTCACTGACCGCTTCATGTATCTGGAAGAAGGCGATATCGCCGAAATCCGTCGTGACAGTGTGCAGATCTGGACCGCTGCCGGGCAGCCGGTCGAGCGTGAAGTGGTGCAGTACCGCGAAGGTGCCGAAGCCGCTGACAAGGGTGAGTTCCGCCACTTCATGCTCAAGGAAATCCACGAGCAGCCAAAGGTCGTACAGCGCACCCTGGAAAATCGCCTGGGCCCGCAGCAGGTGCTGGTACAGGCTTTCGGGCCTCAAGCCGCCGAGCTGTTCGCCAAGGTACGCAGCGTGCAGATCGTAGCCTGTGGCACCAGCTATCACGCCGGCATGGTCGCGCGGTACTGGCTGGAAGGCCTGGCGGGGATTCCGTGTCAGGTCGAAGTCGCCAGCGAATTCCGCTATCGCAAGGTGGTGGTCCAGCCAGACACGCTTTTTGTCTCGATTTCCCAGTCCGGTGAGACTGCCGATACCTTGGCCGCACTGCGTAATGCCAAGGAGCTGGGCTTCCTTGCCAGCCTGGCGATCTGCAACGTCAGCATCAGTTCGCTGGTGCGTGAATCCGACCTGACCTTGCTGACCCAGGCGGGCCCGGAAATCGGTGTGGCATCGACCAAGGCATTTACCACTCAGCTGGTGGCGCTCATGCTCCTGACCCTGTCACTGGGCCAGGTCCAGGGTACGCTGGCCGAAGGTGTCGAAGCCGAGCTGGTTGAAGAACTGCGCCGCCTGCCGACCCGCCTCGGAGAAGCGCTGGCGATGGACAGCACGGTGGAAAAAGTCGCAGAACTGTTCGCCGAGAAGAACCACACCCTGTTCCTCGGTCGTGGTGCTCAATTCCCGGTGGCGATGGAAGGTGCGCTGAAACTCAAGGAAATCTCTTACATCCACGCCGAAGCCTATCCGGCAGGCGAGCTCAAGCACGGCCCGTTGGCGCTGGTCGATGGCGACATGCCTGTTGTCACCGTGGCGCCGAATAACGAGCTACTGGAAAAGCTCAAATCGAACCTGCAGGAAGTCCGTGCCCGTGGCGGCCAACTCGTGGTCTTCGCTGATGAGCAGGCGGGTCTCAACAACGGCGAGGGTACCCATGTCATCTCGATGCCGCACATCATCGATGCGTTGGCGCCGATTCTCTACACCATCCCGTTGCAGCTGCTGTCGTATTACGTGGCCGTGCTGAAAGGCACTGACGTTGACCAGCCGCGTAATCTCGCGAAGTCGGTGACTGTGGAGTAAGTTGTCCACAGCAGTATTCTTACTCTCACAGTCTTGAAGCTATAAACCACAAACCCACCGCTGAGGTGGGTTTGTCGTTTCTGCCTGTAGATAACTTCTAGTCATGCCGCGTGCATCGTCGTCGCATGTGTGCCCTCTGATTTGCCCGCCTGCATCACCGCCCATTTCATGAACTCGACAATCGCCCATTCCTCACGCCGTTCCTTGGCGCAGTATACGAAGTAATCGAATTTGAGCTCGGACGTGGCGTTGGTCACTTGTACCAAACGCTTGGATTGCAGGGCTTCCGAGGCGAACACGCTGTTGACCAAAGCAATACCTTGACCGGCGCAGGCGGCACTTATCAACAGGGATTCGTCGCCATAGCTGGAGCCCTGGATCATCTTGCGGTTGCCCATGCCGAAGGCGTTCATCCACACCTTCCAGTAATTGCGTTCGGTGTCCTGCAGCAGTGGATAAGTCAGACAGTCCTGCGGGCTTTCGATAGTGCGTTGTTTGGCAAGCAGGTTGGGGCTGCATACTGGAATCAGATACGAGGACCAAAGGCGGGTGGCGTGGTTGTCCGGGCTGCTGGCTGCCTCCCGTTGGATCGAGATATCCACATGGCCGTGTTTCAGGTCTGACAGGCCATTGCAGATCTGGATCGAAATTTCGATGTTCGGGCAGCGCTCCTTGAAATCGCCCAGTGCGGGGATCAGCCAGGAACTGGCAATGGTCGAGGTGGTGCTGATGACCAGGCGGGTTTGCCGAGGTTGTTTGAGGGCGGCGCCCGACCAGGCCTTTTCGATGACGTCGAAGGTGTCGGCCAATTCGTCGAACAGGCCTCGGCCGCTGGCGGTCAGCTGTATACCCTTGGCGTCACGCTCGAAGAGGCGCTTGCCAATCTGATCTTCAAGGCCCTTGATCTGCTGACTGATGGCCGCCGGAGAGACACAAAGATGGTCTGCGGCGCGCTTCATACTGCCCACCTTGCACACCTCGACAAAGGTACGAAGCGCAATCAACGGGATCGCTCTGCTCATCGTGCATACTCCGCCGAGGTGTCGCCGTTGATTGACCATGAAGTCATTGAGCCGTTTTGTATTGCCATATCGGTACTTCCAAAAAGCCTGTCTATGTCATATCGCGCGGTGGTTCGAGAAAATCCGGGCGCAAGAGCGCCCCGTCTGGTCAACGCCACCAGACAACCGCGTTTCATGTTTCAGTTGTGGATAACTGAGGTTCAGGTGGTCGCAGGGGTGTCCTGCGTTGCTGCCGCTGGTTTGGGCTTGCTCTTGCTCAGCACGAACCACACCGCCAGGCAAATCAAGCCGCCGCCATAGAGATGGCCCGCTGACAGACTTTCATCGAGGAACATCACACCCCAGAGCACGCCGAATGGCGGAATCAGGAAGGTGACGGTCAGCGAGCGGACCGGGCCGATGTCGGCGATCAGCCGGAAGTACAGAATGTAGGCGCATGCCGTGCAGATGAAACCGACCGCCGCGAGCGAAAGCCACACGGTGGAATCGCCCCAGCTTGCGGGCGGATTGACTGTTGTCGAGATGGCGAAGAAAGGAGCAAGGAACAGCGTGGCGCCGATCTGGCTACCGAATGCCACAAGCTTGGCATCAAGCCCGCCCTGGTCGGCGATCCATTGACGAGTCAGGAAACCGGCTGCGCCGTAGCAACTGGTTGCGACCAGACAGGCCAGCGCACCCATGACGACCGTGCTGGTAAACGTCATCGGCCCAGTGGTGGTCAACAAAGTTATCCCCAGCAGGCCGATGAATACGCCGGCGGCTTTTTTCGGGGTCAGTGAGTCGCTGAAAAACATCGAGCCGATCAACACGCCCATCAAAGGGGTAGTGGCATTGAGAATCGCTGAATATCCAGCGGGCAGCAACATCGCTGCCATGCTGTACATCAAGAACGGAATACCGGAATTGATGACGCCCAATATCATCGTCGCTTTGAGTTTGCCTTGAAAATCGTGTTGGGTTCTGAGGATCGCCAGAATCACCAATAAGCCGATGGCTCCCAGTAGTACTCGGAAGAATGCCGTGGGTAATGCCCCTAATACCGGCGCAGCCACCCGCATGAAGAGGAAACTTGCCCCCCAAATCGCGGCGAGAAGAAGTAGTCGAACAAAATCAGAGGGTCTCATGACACTTCCTTCCTGAATCCAGAGCACCCAACAAAACAACTCGAAACTTGTTGATTGACGCTCGCCGAGTCGGGGTGTGATGATTTGAGCAGTGTCGGAAGCCGTGCTCAAGCGAGCTTTTCTTAAGCACATTAGATTTTCTTAACTGAGGACCGGCATGAAATTCCCGCCCCTGTACGCCTTGCTGTGTTTCGAAGCGACGGGGCGTCATGCCAGCATGAAAAGCGCGGCGGGCGAGCTTTTCGTGACGCCGGCGGCGATCAGCCAGCAGATCGCCAAGCTGGAAAAGGCCGTGGGTGTCACGCTGTTCATCCGCAACACCAAGCGTCTGGAACTGACCCCTGAAGGCAAGATTTACCTGCGGGCCATCCGCCCGGCACTCGGGCAGATATCGGATGCCACTCAACGACTGATGAGTGATAACGGCCCCAACACCATTACCGTCAGCTGTACCAGTGGCTTCGCCATGCAATGGCTGCTGCCACGGCTTCCCGATTTTCAGGCAATTTGTCCGGGTATCGAAGTCCTGATCAGCACCACTAACCGCCTGGTCGATCTGCTGGGCGACGGGGTGGATTTCGCGGTGCGCCATGGCCTTGGGCGCTATCCCGGCCTTGAGGTCGAGATGCTGATCAACGACCGTCTGCAGCCGGTTTGCAGCCCGAGCCTTTTGCCTGACTCTCGCTACCTGTCATCGCCCATTGACCTCAAGAGTTACAACCTGCTCCACGATGAACATCGTGAGGACTGGGCTTTGTGGCTCAGAGCAGTGGGTATCGAGGATGCCGAAGCGGCTGTGCATCGAGGATCGGTATTCGTGGATTCCAACGGTGTGATCGAGGCTGCGTTGGCCGGCATGGGCATTGCGCTGGTTCGCCGTTCGCTGATTCGCGAAGAGCTGGCTTCTGGACGTCTGGTCGTGCCGTTTCGGGCGACGATCGATACGCCGATTGCGTATTACCTTGTCTACGACGAGACCGCCATTCTGCCCAAATCCAGTCGGCAGTTCCGGGACTGGCTGGTGTCCCAGGCCATTGCCAGCCAGCGCGAGTTCACCACGCGTTGATTGCCGCTGAGCATAAACGGCAACATCTGTATGTTTTTATTTGCTGTTTATCGTGACAGTTAAGTCCTACTTCAGTGTCCACCCACGTGCCACGCATGCCTGGAATTGCTTATAACGTGTTGATAAATTAAATGATTAAGCAAAGTTGAGTTAAGTCAAACTTAACCGTTGATTGCGTATTTCTTGTTTGCTCCCTTCTTCGATTTTCTTCAGCTTATCCCTCAACTCGACGGCGTTAATCAGTAATGGCTGGCGCCGCTAAAACAATGAGCAGGGATGCTCAGGGCTGAGGGAGAACTTCATGACTGACTTTCAAATTTTTCGCCCCATGGCGTGGGACAAACTGGTTCATGAATATGATCTGGACGGTTCCCGGCTTTTACCCTGGGCTGGATATCCAACGCCTATCGGCGGCGGTTGGTGTGTGGTTCGCCCGCACACCAAGTCGTTGTCGCACACCCAGATCGATCAGGAATTCTTCATCGGTATCAGAGGCACCGCCAAACTGGTGGTGGGTGAGCAAACGTACCCTTTCACCATGGGTGATATCGCGGCCATTCCGAAACATACCGACCATTACGTGCTGAACGATTCCGACGAAGACTTTCACTTTTATGTGGTCTGGTGGGATCGCGATTCAGCCAACCGTTTCCTCGATGAAGACGCCCAGCAAGCCGTTGAACTGAATGAGTTCGCCCTGCAAAAGGCGACGATCCATGACGTGTCCGATCAGAGGGCTTCGTGATGGGCAAGTTACTGGTCACCATTACTCCGCCAACCCCGAATGGCGATCTGCACATCGGCCATATGGCCGGGCCGTTTCTGGCTGCCGATATCTACACTCGAGCGCAGCGCCAGCGCGGTCACGACGCCACGCTGGTTTCTTATTCCGACGACTATCAGTCGTACATGCTGCGTCGCGGCATCGAGCTGGATCGCGCACCTCAGGAACTGGCGCTGGAGAACACCGACAAGATTAACGACACCTTGAAGAAGATGGGGATTGAGGTCGATTTCTGGATGCGGCCCTATCGCAACAACTACTTCAAGAAAGCCGTGGAAGAGATGTACGAGTTCGCTGTAAAGGCGGGCGCCATTTACAAGAAAGTCAGCCAGGAACCTTACTGCGAGCACTGCGACAAATGGGGCTATGAGGCCTTTGGTCGCGGCGATTGCGATCACTGCGGTTCGGACTCCGACGCCAGCCAGTGCGAAGAATGCGCACATACCCCCAACGCGTCGAAGATGAGCAACTTCCGCTGCAAGCTGTGCTCAGCGCAGATGATCTGGCGCCCGGTCGAGCGTGAGTTTTTGGCGCTGTCCAACTTCCGCAGTCATTTGAAGGCCAGTTTCGAGCACACCCCGTTGCGGCCTTTCATTCGCCGCTTCCTCAACGAGGAATTCGAGCTGGGCCCAGTGGACTGGGGCATTACCCGACCCCATGACGGCGGTCTGGACCTCAAGCCCGATGGCAGCCGCCGTATTCATACTTGGGTAATGGGGCTTTCCGGTTACCTTGGCGCGTTTCGCGAGTACCTCAACGAGCACAAACACGCGCCTTGGGAGTACGACGAATACTGCCGTTCCGGCAAAGGCCGGCTGGTGCATTTCCTCGGTTACGACTGCGCCTTTAGCCACATGATGGTCTATCCGGCGCTGCTGCAGACCATGCACGGCTACCGCATGCGTCAGACCTTCTACACCAATCAGTTCCTGACCCTGAACGGCAAGAACCTCTCGACCAGCCGCAACTATGCGATCTGGGCGCGGGATCTGGTGGCCGATGCCTGCACCGACAGCGCGCGGTTCTATCTGGCGTTGATTGCGCCCGAGCAGGATACCGACGATTTCGACGTCGAGAAATTCGCGGCCTGGCGTAAGGAGACCTTCAGCGAAGTGCTGGTCAAGCTGGCCGCCCAGGCCGAGCGCGAGCGCGTCGATGGCGACAGCCTGAAGCTGACGTCGGCCGATGCTGCGGCGATCAAGATTCTGGTGGCGCGCTGGTTCGAAGTGACCTCGGTGGATCACTTCACCATGAAGGGGCTGGCGGTATTGCTGTCTGACGTGATCAACGCCGCTCGGGATCGCCAATTACTCGGCAAGCGCATCCTGCCGTATGTGGCGCTGATTGGAGCCATGGGCGCTCCGGTGTTTCCTGACCTCGCCAGGCAGATCCTGCGCTATTGCCGCTTCACCGAAAACGAAGTGTTCCATCAGCTGGTGTACGTCAGCGCCGTCGAGTACGAGATCTGACCCGGGAGTGACGCTGATGAAAACCTCATTCGATGTGATCGTGATCGGCGCCGGTGTCATGGGCGCATCGATTGCTGCCGCCCTGGTCGAGAGTGGCCTGGACGTTGCCCTGATGGAAAAGGGCATCGCTGGCGGCCAAGGTGCGACTCGCGACACCGGCGGCATCGTTCGGGGTCTGGAGCTGGATCCGGCATTGCGGCCGTTGACCAGCCGCGGCGCGCATCATGGCAGCACCGGCATCGTTCATGCGTTGTTCGAGCAGGCGCTCAAGCGCACCGGTGTCGCCTATATCGCCAGCTCCGAGGTGTGCGGCAAGTACCTCGAAGCGGTAGGCACCGAAGGCACGGAGAACATCGAACTGCACGCCTCGGTGGGTGCGCTGGATAACGGGCGTTTCTCCTCGTTCTGCGATGGTGAATGCCTGTTGATCGAGCGCAACGGCGGCATGGTCGACGCTCGTGTCGCGGTCTCGAACCTGTGCCGTTACGTCGCAGAGAAAGCCACGTTCCTGGATCATCTGGCGGTCGATCGCTGTGTCGAACTCGATGGCAAAGTGCAGGTGCATGCGGGCAAGTTGTGCCTTGAGGCGACATGGGTGGTGGATGCCTGTGGCGCCAGCGGCCCGCTGCCCCGGCCATACGGCGCCGTCCACGCGCGGACCATTCCGTTTACCCGTTTGAGCTGCGATCAGGCGCCGAGCATGCCGGTCATCGCTCACAGTCTGAACACCTACCTGCTGCCGTTAGGACGCAATCTGATGCAAGTCGGCGGGCAGCGTCGTCAACGCGCCGAGCATGCTTACCAGTTGAATCTGTCGCCGATGGACAACGAGCAGGACGTGATGGAGCGCGTCGCCCGGCTCGGCTACGACAGAGACCACACCTTGCCCGTCGTGACCCAGGTTGCCTGGGATGCCTACACCGACGACGGACGTCCGCTGATTGGTCGTTCCACGAACAAAAGCCACCTCTACCTGGCCACCGGGTTCTGCGGCATCGGCTTCAAGATGGCGCCCAATGTCGCCGAGTTGCTGGCGTTCGAGCTGGGTGGCCGGATGGCGGGCATGCAGATGGAGGCCGATCACCGCTCGATCATGGAGGCGTTCTGCCCCTCACGATTCACCGAGGTGGCATTGTCATGATGCGTCTGGGTATCTGCGCCGCACTGGACGTCGACACCACATTACACGCGCGCAGTTTTTTGCGGGGCGTGTACCTCTCAAGCCACTTGTTCAGCAATGTGCGCCGTGCACGGCATTTCTATTTCGATGACGGTGCAAACGCCGATGGCGGGCGCGCGGCGGCTAAGCGCTTCATCGAGGCTCGCGTTGATGCGGTGATCGGTCACTTTGCTTCCGAATCCGCCGCAGCCGTGGTGGAAACTTATGCACAGGCCGGCATTCCGCTGATTCTGCCTGCGTCGACCTGTGCCGCGCTGACTGAAGACGGCAGCACCACCTTTCGCGTGTGTGCATCTGATCGAGTCCTCGCCAAGCGTCTGCTCACTTTTGCCGAAGGGCAGGGCCTGCTCAGGCTGGCGCTGTTCGCCGATCCGAGCCTGCACGGCCAGCAGCAACTGCACGAACTTCAACAGGCTGCGAAGTTATCCACAGCGAAAGTCGTGACGGATGTGAACCAGGCCGATGCTCTGGTGTTTTGTGGACGGCTTAAGGCCAGCCGCCAGTTCCTTGTGGAAAACCGCGCGGCGGGCTGTGGATTACCGCTCTTCTTTACTGACGACGCTGCGTCGCCCGCACTGGTCAGCGGGCTTGAGCAAACCGGCACCGTCTATGTCGTGAGCTTTCCCGTCGCCAGCGATCTGCCAGAAGCACAGTCGGTTGATCTGGCCTACCAGCGCATCTACGGCGAACAGGCGCCGGTCTACGCCATCGAGACCCTGGCGGCATTTTCGCTGGTGGATCTGGCCGCTGGTCAACGTCGCGGGCTGCTGGATGCGCTGCGTTTCGAACAGTTTTCTACACCTGCCGGCCCCATCAGCTTCAGCAATGGGGAAAACGATCACGCCCGGGTTTCGCTGTGGGTCTACGCCGACCAGCGCGCCCACGAACGGCGTTTGCTGTGTTGAATCGGGCCACTTCGGGCTCGCCAAGTCTTTAAACCTTTCAGGAAGGACCACCATGAATCAGTTTGAAATCGAGGGTTTGCGCCAGGAGCTGGACGTCGTGTCGGTCGGCTTCGGTCCCGCCGGTATCGCGCTGGCCTGTGCGCTGGAAGACGAAGCCGAAGACAACGGCAAAAAGCCGTTTTCGCGCGTGCGTTTCTTTGAGAAGGGCCGTGATTCGACCTGGCACGGCGCCTTCCTGCTGGCGGGCACCGATATCAATCATCACGTGTTTCGTGACTTGGTGACCCCGCGCAACCCCCGCAGTCGTTTCTCCTTCGCCATGTACCTGAAAGAGAAAGGACGCCTGTACAAATTCGGCCTGCTCGGCCGTCCGGCGAGCCGTGTGGAATGGTCCGACTACATCGGTTGGGTGGCTGCTCAGTTGAAGGACTATGTGGCCTACGACGAAGGCGTGCTCGATGTGCTCCCGGTGGCGGAGAAAGGCATCCTCAAGGCGGTCGATGTCGTCACTGCCCAAGCCACCTATCGCACCAAACGGCTTGTGCTTTCCCACGGCAGCCTGCCGAGAATCCCCGAAGCGTTCAGCCCTCATCTGGGCGGTCGCGTCTTTCACACCTCGCAGTACCTGAAGAATATCCATCTGGGTGGCGGGCCTATCGCCCAGCGTTGGCTGGTGTTGGGCTCCGGTCAGAGCGCTGGAGAGGCTGTCGCCCATTTATTGGGTGCTGCGCCGACCACCCAAGTGCATTCGGTTCATCGGGGCGTGGGTTTCCGCGTTGGCCAACTGGGGCAGTTTCCCAACTTGGCTTTCCTGCCCGAGCAGGTGGATTACTTTCATCAGTTGGAGCCTGCACGCCGCAGCAAGGTCTTCGATGAGATCCGTTCGACTAACTACGCGGGCATCGACGCCGATGAAAGTCAGGCCCTGTACTCGTTCATGTACGAAGGCGAAGTCAGCGGCCATCAGCGTCTGAACCTGCACACCTGGTCCAACGTTGTGTCTGTGGAAAAGGTCGGCGACGCCTATTCGGTGGTTCTGCGCGACAGCAACACGGGCCTTGAGAGCACGCTGTACGTGGACGGAATCGTCCTTGGCACCGGTTATGAACAGCTCGCGGTGCCGCCGTTGCTGACGTTGCTGCAACCCTGGCTGTTGCGCGAAGAAGACGGCAGCCTGGCGGTGGATAGGCACTATCGCGTTGGCCTGCAACACAGCGAGGGCCTACAGATCCTCGCCAATGGCACCTCGGAGAAAACCCACGGCATCAGCGATGCGCAGTCCTTCTCCATGGTGGCGCTGCGCGCTCAGCAACTGACGGACGCGCTGCTGGCGACGCAGCCTCGACAGCTGGCGCCAGTGGTGGCCCATCCGGCCTTGTCCAAACCCGCACGCGCCGAGGCACGGCCATGAACTTCATTTCTCATATCGTCGGCGATTCCAATTTCGTCCGCCTCAAGGGCCTGGGCTTCGAAAACCTGCATCTGAAACTGGAATCCTGCAACCCGGCGGGATCGATCAAGATGAAGACCGCCATCGGCCTGATCGACTCCTATGCCGAACGCCGACTTATTCACAAGGACACCGTGCTGATCGAGTCGTCCTCGGGCAACCTCGGCGTGGCCCTGGCGATGATCTGCGCGGAACGGGGCTACAAGTTCTGCTGTGTGGTCGACCCGAATACCAACCTGCACAACATCAAGATGATGGAAGCGTTTGGCGCGCAGATCGTGATCGTCACCGAGCGCGACGACAACGACGGTTATCTGGGGACTCGGATTCGGTATATCCGCGACACCGTGGCCCGCGATCCTCGCTATTTGTGGCTCAATCAGTACAGCAACCCCGCCAACGCCCGCACCCACGAACAAACCACCGCACGCTCGATTCATATCGCGTTTCCGGCGCTGGATTATCTGGTGGTCGGCGCTGGAACCACCGGCACGCTGATGGGCTGCGTGCAGTATTTTCGCAAGCATTCACCGCGTACCAAAATCATCGCAGTGGACAGCGCAGGCTCCGTGACTTTCGGCCAGGCGCCGGGCAAACGCTTCATTCCGGGCCTTGGATCCAGCCAGATACCGCCGATCTTCCGCGCCAATCATCTGCACAAACAGCAGGTGGTGGATGAACGCGCCACCGTTGCGATGTGTCGCTGGCTGGCCAAATCCAACGGCGTACTGTCGGGCGGGTCTACAGGCACGGTGCTTGCCGGCCTTGCAGCCCCGTCGCTGGGCATTCCGAAGGACGCCGTGGTGGTCGCCATCTCTCCCGATGCTGGCGAACGCTATCTGGAAACCATCTACAACGATGAATGGGTGATGCAGAAGTTTGGCCGTGCCGAACTGGCGGCATTGAGCTCGCAGCCCCTCAGTCGTTACCTGCGCGATTACGTCCATACCTTCGAAGGGGAGGAGGTTCATGTCTGATTTTCACGTCATCCCCGGCGCGGTGATCAAGGAGCTGCTCGACAGCCAGGCGCACACCATGGTCGCCCGCGTCGAGCAGGTTTACCTGCAGCATCACGATGGGCAGACCCTTAATCCGGACAGCTATTTTCTGCGTTTTCCAACGCAACCCGCCAACCGCATCATCGCATTGCCGGCATCGCTGGAAGGCGAGGACGCCGTGGCCGGCATCAAATGGATTTCCAGTTTCCCGGGCAACGTTGCGCAGCAGAAACCCCGGGCCTCGGCGGTCGTCATTCTCAACGATCGCGAGACCGGTTATCCCTACGCCTGTCTTGAGGGTGCGCAGATCAGTGCGGTGAGAACGGCCGCTTCGGCTGTGTCAGGGGCTTATTGGCTCAACGGTCAGTCGCACAAGGCAGCATCCGTGGGCTTTATCGGCGCAGGCGTCATTGCTCGGAACATCGCCCGAATGCTGGCTGTGGAAAACTGGGAGATCGAGCAGGCTGTTGTGCATGACTTCGATGATGCATCGGCCGAGGCTCTGACCGGTTACGTACAGCAGATCGACTTATGCACAGCCCGCACCGGAACGCTCGAGCAAGCACTGGCGGCCGATCTGGTGATCTTCGCGACCACGGCTGGCGAGCCGTACGTTAAGCCGCCGATGGGTTTTCGGCCCGGCCAGGTGGTGTTGAACATCTCGCTGCGGGACATCGCACCGCAGTTATTGCTGGCAGCCAACAACTTCTGCGACGACGTCGAACATTGCATGAAGGCCAACACCTCGCCGCATCTGGCCGAGCAGCTCACTGGAAACAGAGCATTCATGAACGGCACGCTGGCGGGCTTGATTCGTGGCGAGGTCGAGCCGGATCCGACCAAGGCTTCGATCTTCTCGCCCTTCGGTTTGGGAGTGCTGGATCTGGCGCTGAGCAAATTCATCGTCGACACCGCGCTCGCTGAATCGCGCGCTGTCGCTATCGATTCGTTCTTCGGAGAAACGCTGAGATGGAACTGAGCACTGCACTGCCCAAGGAAAGATTCGTTGCCACTGGCCCCGAAAAGCCCGTGATCAGAATCGGCATTGTCGGCTGCGGCTCCCGTGGCCTGGCCGTGCTGGAGCGGCTGTGTGCATTGGCTGGCGCGGGCGAACGGCGTGTCGAGATCAGTGTCTTCGACCCGCATCGACCAGGCCCGGGCCTGCATTCGGTGGAGCAACCGCAATACCTGATGCTCAACACCGTGGCGTCGCAGATCTCGATGTTTCCCGATCAGGCCGCGTTGGGTGGGTTTAGCGGTCGCCAAGGGCCGAATTTTTATGAGTGGTGCCTGCGATTCAAGCCCGAGCGCGCAGTGCGCCCCAACGAGTTTCTTCCCAGGCCGTGGCTCGGAGAATATCTGGCCTGGACCTACGACGAAGTCATTCGCACGCTGCCCGAGTCTGTAAAGCTGGTCCATCACGCCCAGGTTGTGGATAACATAGAGCACACGGATCTGGGCGGATTCGTATTGTCCACAGGCGAAGGGCAACGCCATCAGGTCGACTGGTTGTTGATCACCGTGGGCCATGCACAAGCACCTGAACTCTGCGATAACCAGGACGGTGCAACCAGGCGCTTCAATGCTTATCCACAGCCCCGCTCGCTGAAGGCGATTTCATCCACAGATGTTGTGGGCGTGGAAGGACTCGGGCTCTCAGCGATGGATGTCGTCGCTGGCCTGACCGTGGGCAGAGGGGGGCGCTTTGTACAAGCTCCGGAGGGTTTGAGTTATGAGCCATCCGGCCATGAGCCCCGCGTTTTAATGTATTCACGAAGCGGTCTGCCGTATCGCACCCGGCCTGACATCTCGCCCCACCGCACGGGTACATCCGCGCTTATCTTTACCTTGTCAGCCGTCGCCGATCTTCGCGCCCGCCAACCTCGAGGGCTGGATTTCGAGGCCCAGGTGCTGCCGCTGCTCAAGGCGGAAATGTACGTGGAGTACTTCGGCATGATCGCGGCGCTGCACGGCGAATCCTCGGCGCGGGTGAAATCAGAGGTGGCGACCGCGTTCCTGTTGGGCGAGCTTGAAGAAAAGGCTCAGGAACTGGCTGAACGCCATGGCGTGCCGATGCTGGACGAAAGCGCCTTCAATCCCCGACATCTGAAAGCTCCTGTGGATAATTATGCGCAGTGGGTGCGGGAGTTTATTGAAGCGGACTTACAGGAGAGCATCGCCGATCTTGATCACAGTCCTTTCAAGGCTGCGGTGGAGGTCTGGAGAAGCTGCCGTGAACAACTACGCCGAGTTGTGGATAACCAAGGCCTGACGCCAGAGTCGCACAAGGTTTTTTTCAGAGAATACGCGCCGTTGGTGAACCGCATGGTGGCGGGGCCACAAAAGGAGCGGCATCAGGAACTGCTGGCGCTGGCGGATGCCGGTGTTCTGCAATGGGTTCATGGATCGAAAGTCATGCACAGCGAGACGTCAGGCGCAGTGTCGGTCTATCTTTCAGGCAGTCAGCTTCTTCCACTGGATGCAGTGGTTTGCGCCCACGTCAGCGACAACCTGGGCGCGGTTACCCAGCCAAAAGTCATCCAGCAGCTACGTGCGAGCGGAATTATCCACAGCCTGAATTCTGATGATGAGGTCGTGTACGTAGACAGCCATGGCAAGGCCCAGCCGAATCTGTGGATAACCGGGCCGATCGTGGAAGGTGCCACTTACTACAATCACTACGTACCCTCGTCAGGAAGTTATTCTCGGGCGTTTGTAGATGCGGACCGGATTGCGCGGGAGATGTTGGGCATTTCCATGCTGCTTAGGGTTTGAGATCAGCTTGGGGCTGAGTGCCATCGAACATGTGGCAAGGCATTGTTTGAAGAGAACGCGTCACCTGGATTTAGAACGGCCTTTGTTCCAAGGTTGCGATAACTTGCTGCTGGGCATGCATCCACTGCGCGCAGACAGAGCAGCGAGCTTTGACCAAGTGCTGAATGACTCGAAAATCATCGAGAAGGTTGCGAGCAAAAATCGGTTCGTGATGCGCGATTCGATTTCTCAATAACCTGATCTTATTCAGATCTTCGAAAATGTCTTTGCGATGTTCGGCTGTCGTTCGGGTCACGTCCAAGTTGGGTAGTACCCGTTTAAGGTGTCGATTCCAGAGGCGGTGATCGTGTCGGGTGGTAAACATTATTTCCCAAAACACGAACTTGAGCTCGGCGATGACCTGTCCGGTAGTTGTCATTTTTTTGCGCACAGCCTGCAGATCGCCAAGGGCGTTATAGCCCGGACCTGCCTGCCGTGGCAGGCTTCGCTCGAAGCCTGAATTCCAAGGCCATAAAGGGGCCATGTGTAGACTCGAGGGCCTCGGCAACAGCATTACGTACAACCACCTCGCAGATATGCAGAGGTGTGAGCAGGGCGCCGCAAATACGAGCATTCCACGCATACAGGGCTAACGCCGCAGCTGGGTCACGACCTGTGGAGACCGCTCGGGCTTCATAAGTGGACATTCGAGCAGGTGAGAGTGCTGTCTTGACTGCGCAAGGTATCGGCATTGACCTGTGGAGCCTATATCCATATAGTTTTCGCACTAGCCACGGGACACGCGGGTGCATGCACCTCCCCCCGAGGACAGACGAAGCAAAAAAGAACCCCGCCTCATGGCGGGGTTCTTCGTTTATGAAGCGCATTATACGTTTGCGTACCTACCCAGGTGCGCTACGGAAATACTGACTGGTGCTGTCAGAAAAATCCCGATGTTCGCCGTCAACACACCTCACTACTCAGCAACTATTTCGTCGGCAAATAGTGCCGCCTGATGCTGTCCAGCTCGCCGCTGCTGCGCAGCTTTTCGATGGCGCGGTTGATTTGTGGCAGCCATGAGGCGTACTGAGGCTGGAGCTTGAACACCAGGGGCGCTTCGCTGAGTTTGGCGCCCTGATGGAACTGGGCAGGGTTCAGGTGGTTGCTGGCCACCAGCGCATCGAAGATGTCGTCGACCATGGCGATTGCATCGACTCGACGGCTCTGCAGCAATTTGATCAACGCATCGTCCTGTGAAGTTTCCAGCCGGCTCAGTCGGTGGTTCGCGATGGCTGGATCCAGCGCCCAGTAGGTATAGCCGCGGACCATGCCAATGGTCAGGTTGTTCAGTTGCTGTATGGATTGCCCGCGTGCGGGGTGGTCGATGAGGAAATACAGGTGCTCGTTGACGATGGAGTAGGGTCTGGAAAACACGTAATGCTGCTGTTCTTCAGGGCTGTTCCAGATCCGCGCATCGGCATAATTCATGTCGATCTCGCCCTTTTGCAGCATCGACTGCAGGCGGTTGACCGGGTAGGTGACGAAGGTAACGTCCAGGTTGGCGAGTTGCATGACGCGTCGTGCGATGTCGACAGAAACGCCCAACAAGTGGCCGTTGTCGTCTTCGTAGGCGTAAGGCTTCCACTGCGCGCCACCGGCCACATAGGGGCCTGCCGCAACGGGCAAGGCAAACAGCCAGAGCAAGCACACGCTGATCAGTCGGCGTCGAACCGCCATCATTCCCTCGGGCCGGGTCCTGTAAAGACGACTAGCGTATCAGTGCTAAATGTCGCTGATATGTCGCAATGCCACTATTTGCAGGCGGCTTCACGAAAATCCCATAAAAAAGCCCGCGCTGACGGGGGCAGGCGGGCGTTTGAGTTTAAAAAGCTCAAGATCCGGGGCTCAGGCGGATGATCTTGGGGAATTCGGTGAGCGTGACGGGCGCGGAACACTGCTCGCCGTTGCAGACCCATTTTTGCAGGCTGTCGATCATTCCCTTGGCAGCTGCTGCTGTGTCGAGGATACGCACCGGCGCGTTTTTCATTGCCGTCGCAGTGACGTGCTCATCGCGCGGACGGCCTGTCGCCCACGCCACCATCACCCGTTCGCGTCCGTCGCTGAACGCCAGCTTGTAGACGTTATCGGCCTGCAAACTGTTGCTGGGGTCATAGCTGAAGTCGCGAAGGTAAGGGCTGATCGCTTCAAGAATCGGATAGGCAGGCTTGGGACTCAGGTCGATATTGAGCAGGCCGAAATTGTGCTCCTGATCGTCTCGCGCGGTGCCGTCATTGATCAGGTCGTACCACCACATGCCCTTGATGTTGGGCACGGTGCGGGCCAGAAAATAGGCGCGTGCCAGATAAGCCGACTGCCGCACTGCGCTGATGCCGCAGTTGCCTTCGTGGCTTGGCCAGGCCATTTCGGTGAGGTACAACGGCACCGGCTTGCCGGCCTTGCTGCTGAATCGGCGGTCCAGATCGCGCAGCCAGTTGATCCAGCTTTCCGGCGTGTTGTGATCGCGACCTTCGCAATGCACATACGGGTGTAGCGAGATGCCGTCGGCGTACTTGAGCACGCCAGCGGCAAGTATTCGATCAACGAAACCACCTTTTATGCCTGCCGAAGTGACAGCCCCGGCAAGGATCTTCGCCTGTGGGTTGTTCTTGCGAATGATCGGAGCGGCGTCTTTCACCAGTGCCACGTAATCGCTGCTCAAGCGGGCATCGCTCGGGCCTTCGATGTCCCACTCGTTCCAGACCTCGTAGTACTGCACCGGATTGCCCAACTGGCGAGTGGTGTAGTCGACGTAGTTCAGATACGGGATTTTGATGTCCGGTTTGCGTGGCTTGGCGTTGCCGTTGAAGGAGGTGCCGTAGCCCAGAATCACCATGGGGCTGAGATTCAGCGCGCTGGCGGTGTTAAGCCAGGCGCGCCACTGCGGGATGATCCGCAGTTCTTTGGGCGTCGGTTCGGCAGTGGACCAGAATGCATCGTCACGCACCGAGGTGATTCCCGCTGCGGTCGCCAGTTCAAGGCTGCGCAGAGGCTGCGACAGGTTGTTCATTGAGTGGGTAGCGACGCCGACTATGAACGGGTCGGCAGTGGCAAAACGCGTGACGATCAGGCAGATCAGTAACAGCAGGCTTCTGCGGCCAATACTCAATACATTCATTTCAGCTCAGGCCCGGCAGGCCGCTCCATTGGGGCAGCTCCCGGGGCTTTGGGACGGCGGTTCTTACCTGCGACCTCGCATTGAGCGCATGCCCGATGGCCATGCCAAGAAACAGGTTCGCCAGCGTCACCTCAAGCGTGTCAGTGGTCCAGCTGACGATACAGATGCAGAAACCGGTCGCGAGCATGGCGCGGCCGTAGCGCGTGACGCTGTCCGCCAGGATGAAGAACAGCGGGATATGCAGCGTGTACAGAAACAACCCCGCGAGGCCAAAGGTTGCCCACAGATAGACCACGGTGCTGTCGGAGACCATGAAAATGTCGGCGCCGACCACAGGAAACGCCGCGACGGCGCTGCCCACCAGCCCGAAACCCGCGCCGGTGTATTCACGGTTTTCGCTCATCAGCTCGCGGATTACGTTCGGCCAGGTGTTGACCAGGCGGTCGTAGATCGAGGACAGGGAAGTGGCGGCCGATACCTTGTTCGGATCGAAGTCGAACGCCATGGCTATGAACGGCAGCGACATGCCCAACAAGACCGCAGCAACGATGGCGCCGCGCGTGGTCCAGCGGAACTGGGTGATCATCAAAAGCCCCGCCCCGCCAATAAACGCCAGAGCCGGCGCCTTGCTGGTGGTCAGTACCACGCCAGCGAAACCGATGGCGCAGACCCCCAGCACCAGCAGTCTTGAGCGCAGGGTCGCCATCAGATACAGGCTGAAGATCGAGATGATGATCGCCAGGGCGCTGGAAATCCGTGCGAATCCGGCGGGCCGGTCCGCCTCCTCCGATGCCCACGTGGTGTTGGCGCTCAGCTCGGTGCCGCCGATGCTGTAGCTGTAGCCCTTCCAGGGCAGGTTGGTGTACTTGTCCAGGGCGATACCTGCCAACGACGCCAGCAGCGCGAAGGCGATAGCCCACATGAACAGGCGTTTATGCCGAGTGATCTGATCGCCGCAGGCCAGGCCGAACAGCAATGGGCTGATGCCATACAAGGCGAAGGCGAAGTTGCCCGCGCCCGCACCGTTGAGCGCGGCCCAGCCTGCTGAAAGCAGCAGTACCAGGAAGCTCAGCCAGATGCCGGGGCCGGCCTTGAAACTACGCAGCTCCAGCGCAAAGAACAGCAGGCAGGCGACTTTCGGGCCGTAGAGCAGGACCGAAATCCCGGCTTTGTCCAGATAGAAGCGCAAAGCACCGGAAAAAGTCTCGACCAGAATCAGGCTGATCGCGACCAGCACGATGGCGGTGGATTTGTCGAATGACAGCATCGACGGTTTTTCAACGTAAACGGGGGAAGTCGACATCATGGGTACAGCCCCTCGGGAGCGCTGGAATTGGAAGACAACAGCAGGCGTTGAGGAAGGAAGGGAAAACGTTGCCTGCAAGGCAAAGCTACCGCCCATCGAAGTCGGCGCGGGCCGTCGATTGAGCTGAAGAGTTGGTGTGTGTCGCGCAGAGGGGATGCCTAAAAGGGCCCTCTCGAGCGGCGTGACAGGGGATATATCAGCGTCAGATGCAGGGGCTGTCAATCAATTAGTCAAAATTTCGGACAGGTTAGACGCTTATAAAAAATCTGAATTTGTAAGTCGTTGATTTAATTAAAAGATGTAAATTTGACGCTGGTAAGTGGAACGGAAAATGAGCCTTAGAGGGCAGTGCCTATGACTCATTTTCGTTACAGCGCGGGAATAAACAGCTGTGCGCGGTCTGATCTGTAGCAGCTTGGCTTGCCAGCGGTAGCGATTTCAACATCGCCACCGCCGGCAAGCCGTACTGGTACAGATCGCATGTGATCAAATCAGGTGTACTTGCGCTTATCTGGCGCAGGCGGGAAGTACTGATACAACCAGGTCTCGCTCAAGGTGCGGTCGCCGGTCTTGATGAACATGCGCATTTCTACCGGGTCCATCGAATCGCTGGTCGGGTACCAGTCGAATGTCACACGGAAGCCCTTGATGTCGGGTAACACCAGCACGTTGAAATCCTGCACTTTGCCGTTCGATACCGTAACCACAGGCTCGATTCCCGAACCCTCCGGCAAACGGTCGATACCGCCACCGTTGAAATCCACTGCAAAGCGACGTGCCCAGACCTCCGGGTAATGCTCGCCCGGCGCCCAGCCCTCAATGAAGCCGCCCATACCGGAACGGGTCGCATGGACCTGCGCCAGTGGCGTGCTAACCGGCGGCAGCGGGCTCCAATAGAGTTTGTAGCCGTAGTTCATCGACATACCGGCCTTGATCGGCACTTTCGGGTTCCAGAACGCGACGATGTTATCCAGTGTTTCGCCGGTGGTTGGCAGCTCCAGCAGATCGATCGAGCCTTCGCCCCACGAGGTGGTCGGCTCGACCCACAGACTTGGTCGGCGGTGATACCAGTCGACGGTGTCCTGATAGGTCTTGAAGTCGTGGTCGGTCTGCACCAGGCCGAAGCCTTTTGGGTCTTTGTCGGCGAAAGCGTTGAACTGCAACTTGGCCGGGTTGTTCAGCGGACGGCAGATCCACTCGCCATTGCCGCGCCACATCGCCAGGCGATCCGAGTCGTGGATTTCCGGGTGAATGGTGTCGCACATGCGGCGCTCATGAGTTCCGCAGCTGAACATGCTGGTCATGGTCGCGATGCCCATCTGCTCGATGTCGGCGCGAGCGTTGATGTGGGCGTCTATGTCCATCACCACTCGGTCGGCCTGGCAGTCGATGTCGAAGCGGTAGGCGCCGGTCGCGCTTGGCGAATCCAGCAGGGCGTAGACCACGAAACGCGTTGCGTCCTTGGTCGGTTTCTCGAACCAGAACTTGGTGAAGTCAGGGAATTCTTCGGGCTTGTGGGCGTAGGTGTCGATTGCCAAGCCCCGCGCGGACAGGCCGTACTGCTTGTTGCTGTCGATCGCGCGGAAGTAGCTGGCACCGAGGAACGACAGAATGTCGTTGATCGCGATTTCAGGCGCCTTGAACAGCTTGAAGCCAGCAAAACCCAGGTCGCCCTTGAGCTGCGTCTTGTCGATGCGGCTGGCTTCGTAGTTGAACAGCTCGGGACGGAAATGCACCTCACGCGCCTCCTGGCTCGCAGGGTCGACGCTGTACATGCGCACGGGCGTCTTGAAACCTGCACCGACGTGGAAGAAATGCACGTCCAGTTGGCCTTTGACGTCGTTCCACAGGGAATGGCCGGCGTCGTATTTGATCGCGTTGAACTGCTGAGGCGTCATGTTCGCAAGGGTCGGTGGCAGGTTCTGCTTGGTGCTGACGTAGGCTTTGCCAGCCATCTGCTTGGCGAGGTCTTGCAAGGTCTTGAAGTCGAAATGCTCGATTTCGCCATCTGCTGCGGCCGCCAGAGCACGTGCCGCATAAAGACCAGACGCTGGCAGCGCGCTATACGCTGCCAGCGCCATGGATGCTTTCAGGAGATTCCTGCGATTCATAAGGTGAAGCCTCTGAAGAAATGCTGTGCTTTCCTGCACAAAAAAGTGCGCTTTCCCAATCCTTGCCGAACGCAAATTACCAACAAACAGATAACAATCTCGGCATCTTGTTCGCAAAAAAGATAAAAAATCGTTTCAGGGCGCTACTTTGACGTCTTCAGAGTGTTACGGGGATGTGGTCAAGCCTGCTGGATGAAGGCCAGGCGTACCGCGAAGCCAATCAGCAGGGTGCCAAATAGCCATTGCTGGACCCGTTGCGCAGTTGCACTGCGCGCCAGCCAGCGTCCTATCCAGCCGCCCGCCATGGCGTAGACGCTGTCGAACGACAGGCCGATCAGCACCAGGATCACCCCCAGCTCGGCAAATTGCCCGGCCACCGGCCCTGCGCCAGGATTGATGAACTGCGGCAGCAAGATCGAACAGAACAGCAACGCCTTGGGGTTGAGCAGGTTGGTCAGCAAACCGCGCAGAATCGCCGTGCTCCAGGAGATCGCCCCATCGCCTGCATTGCCCGACTGGGGAGCGCTCATGGCGCCAGGCTTGAACATTTTCAGACCCAACCACAGCAGATACGCTGCGCCGATTATCCGCACTGCGTCGAAGGTCCACGGCGAGACCTTGAACAGCGTCGCCAGCCCCAACGCCGCCAGTGCTACGTGGCAGCCGCGCGCGACAGCCAGGCCCAGCGCGGTAGCCAACGCCTTGCCACGACCGTGTCGGGCGCCAGTCTGCAATAGCAGGATCATGTCCGGCCCCGGCACCAGCAGGATCATCGACAGGGCAACGATAAACAACGTCAGGTTTTCCATTTCTTCAGCGCTCCGGCAGGGGGTAACGGAAGAAAATTCTAGAGCTGAAAGGCAGGGCAGGTGCTTGCGAGTTTCACCCGTTAGGCGCTTAGTATTGGCATCTTCTGCTCCTGAGAGGCGACTAAAGGTGTCTGATATGCCAAATCCTACAAATGTAAAGCTGGATGCCTACGACCGACGAATTCTCAGCGCCCTGCAGCGAGACGGTCGTTTGACCAATGTGCAACTGGCAGATGAAATCGGCCTGTCGGCGTCACCTTGTCTGCGTCGGGTTCGTCATCTGGAGGAGGCCGGGGTGATTCGAGGTTATCAGGCGACGTTGAACGCCGACGCGCTGGGGTTGGGGCTGACGGTATTTATCGGGGTGAAGGTCGACCGCCATCACGAAGATGAAGCGCAGAAATTTCATCAGATGGTGTCGGCGTTGCCTGAGGTTATCTCAGCTTATCTGGTGTCCGGCGAGTCGGATTTTCTCCTGCACGTCGTGGTGCCTGACCTACGCGCGTATGACCAGTTTCTCTCCGACACCCTGCTGAAAATGCCCAGCGTGCGGGACATCCGCAGCAACTTCGCAATCCGCACCCTCAAGCCCCAAGGGCCTTTGCCATTGGGGCATTTGCCGGTTTGAGCGTGATCTACGCCTGCGTGGTGTGCCCGCCAACGGCCATTGCCGCTTGGCGCAACGCCTCGGAGCGAGTCGGATGGGGATGGCAGGTCAAAGCGACGTCTTCTGCTGACGCTGCAAACTCCATGGCCACGCAGTACTCTGCGATCATCTCGCTGACGCTTGGCCCCACCAGGTGCACACCGAGAATCTCGTCGGTTTTCTCATCGGCCAGTACCTTGGCGAAACCGTCGGCCTCGTGGTTGACCTTGGCGCGGCTGTTGGCGCTGAACGGGAATTTTCCGACCTTGTATGCGCGGCCTTCTTCCTTCAACTGCTCCTCGGTTTTACCGACGCTTGCCAGTTCCGGCCAGGTGTAAATCACGTTGGGGATCAGGTTGTAGTTGAGCTCGCCCTTCTTGCCGACGATACGCTCCACGCACACCGCAGCCTCGTCTTCGGCCTTATGCGCCAGCATCGGCCCTGAAGTCACGTCGCCGATTACCCAGATTCCGTCCACTGCCGTGCGATGGCCCTTGTTGGCCAGAGCGCCGCGTTTGTCGACTTCCAGGCCCACTGTTTCAAGGCCTAGATCTTTTGTCACAGGCCGCCGGCCGATGGACACCAGCACGTAGTCCGCTTCGATCACCTCCGCTTCACCGCCTGCTGCGGGTTCAACGCTGAGGCTGACGCCGTTTTCGCTGGCAATCGCTGAAGTCACCTTGGAGCTGAGCTTGAAGTTCATGCCCTGGCGAGACAGCGAACGGTGCAAGGTCTTGCCGGTTTCCAGATCCGAACCGTGGGCGACATGGTCGAGGAATTCAACCACGGTAACTTTCGCCCCCAGACGTCGCCATACAGAACCCAGCTCCAGGCCGATCACGCCCGCGCCAATCACCACCAGGTGCTTGGGCACTTCGCTCAGGGACAGCGCTCCGGTGGAGTCAAGGATGCGTTTGTTGTCGATGGTCACGCCCGGCAGCGGAGTCGGTTCGGACCCGGTGGCGATGATGATGTCCTTGGCGGTCAGTTCGGTTTCCGCGCCGCTGGCGTCCTTGACGACGACCTTGCCTGGGCCTGCTATGCGTCCCCAGCCCTTGATCCATTCGGCCTTGTACTTGCGAAACAGAAACTCGATGCCCTTGGTCAGGCCCGTTACGCTTTCGGCCTTCTGCGCCATCATCTGCGCCAGATTCAACGTCGGGGTGACCTCAATCCCCAGCTTCTTGAACTCCTCACCTGCCGCCGCTTCGAACAGCTCGGACGCATGCAGCAGTGATTTGGACGGGATACAGCCGACGTTCAAACAAGTGCCACCCAGCGTATCTCTACCCTCTACACAGGCGACTTTCAGACCTCTCTGGCCGGCATGAATGGCGGCGTTGTAGCCGCCGGGCCCGCCTCCGATGATGACAACGTCGTAATGACTCATGAGCGCACTCCTTAAGGAAAAATCGACAGTGGAGGGAAGCGTAGACCTCTCTCCGAAAATGTCCCGAAAGACATCCGGGGATTGAAATTATGATCGTAATATCTTCTCGGGAAGGATTTGAGGTCAAGCGCTATGCTTTTCAAGGGGGGCAAAAACCAGGAAGCAGGATGTGGATAACGTGTTGGCAGGTTGTGCGTAAAGCTGTTGAAACAGTCGAATTCACTCCTGTGCATAAACCTTGGCTGGGGGAATTGGGGCAGGCTTGGTGACCTCCAACACAGCCTTGCGAATACGCGTGATGATGGTCAGTAGCAGCAAAACCGTGATCACAGCCAAGGCGATGTTGATCGGTGCAGTGAGCACGTACCCTGAGCCGATTCCTGCGCCGAATATCCCAAAACACAAGAGGCGAAGGTTACTGGTCATTGGGCCGTCACGGCGTCGTGAAGCCTTGATCAGCGGGCCGAGCAGCCCCGCGAATTCGCTGAAAATCGCCAACAGAGTCACGGTCAGAACCAGCAGCATGCTGACTTTTGGAATGACCGCAAAAGGCAGGAACAGGGCGGTCTCGGCCACCACGCGGCTCAGTTCATGAGCGCATGTGCCCAGCCGTGAATGCTGACCGAACTCGCTGATGAGCACGGCTACTACGGCATTGAACAGCATGCGGAAGATCATCCAGATCGGAACCAGTACAAAGACCCAGGGATGAAACGCAAACGCGGCAACCAGTACTCCAACAGCCACCGAAATGAGTCCTGCACACGACGTCACATGAATGGCACGTACGCCATCATCGAACAAAAGCCTGGCCAGCGGACGCATGAGTTTTTGCAGCCAGGTCTTGAACAGGGTCGGCATCATCGCAGGGTGGCTCCCTGTGGATAACTTTCTGGGAGCATAGTGCAAGAAGGTTGGCCCTGCCCGACAGTAAAACCGGCGCGGACCACTTGTAGTCACCCGAGCTTGCCGACCTGCGCCTGCCGTGAGGCGCTAACCTGTCTGCGGGCTGTCTGAGTGAATAATTCGTCATGTCCGCCTGCAATTAGCGGACGAAAATTTCACCACTTCTGTTATATCGTAACGCCCCGTAAAACAGTGGATTGGCGTGTTGAAAAGCATGCCTCATGAAGCGGACAGGATGGGTGATGACTACAGCGTTCAACAGTTTCTGGAGTGTCGATGCGGGTTGATCTGGATGTTGAAGGGGCAGCACCTGCCAGCCTTCCAAGGTTTCAGCGCGCGAATTTACAGGCCCGTCGCCTGTCGCGGTTGACCTACGTGCTGGGCTCCATGGGTGTGCTTGGCCTTGTGGTGTCGCTTTTTGTCGACCTGTTCTCTCCCAATTCACTCTGGACGGCCGTGCTGACCAACAGCGCGGCCAGTTTGCTGGTGCTCGCATCGGCGTTGCAGTCGGCTCAAGTCGTAGCGCTTTGGCGCGCGCGGGTGATCGCTCCCGACGACGCGTTGGCCGCGAACGCGGACGAGACTGTCGAAGCCGACGAGCAAGGGTGGTACGACCGTTTGCTGGGGCGTATCGGCGGGGCCGGAACCTCAATGGTCGGCCAGATCGGCGCGCCGGTCTTCTGGCTGGCAGGCTGGGTATTGCTGGCGCTGATCAGCATCTCGATGATCTGGAACATGGGCCTGATCGGCAGCGACGTCGGCCTGGTCGGCAGTATTGTCGGCGGCCTGTTGTTGTTGATCGGCTTCGGTCTGCTGGTCCTGGAGCGCCAGTTCAGTAATGAATCCGAAGCCAGCTGGCCCGAAGCCGAACAGCTGGCGCAGATCACTCGCGTGGCCATAGGCACCTTGGTGATCGCGGCGTTCTGCCTGTTCTTCTCATCCGTGGATCGGGTCTGGCCAGCTCGATTGGCAGTGTTGATCGGCCTGTTGCCAGGGCTCGTTGCGCTCGAGCTTTTCATTCGGGCGCTGCTGTCGATCTTCAGCCCGCGCAATGAACGGCTTGAACCGCGCATGGTGGCCAGCAGCTTCGTTGCCGGTTTGCTGCGCTGGCCGCCGCGCCCGCTGATGGCGCTGCAAAACGAATTGCACAATCGTTTCGGCATCGACCTGCGGCAAATCTGGGCGTTTACCTACATGCGCCGGGCGTTCCTGCCGGTGCTGGCGGTGATCGTCGCGTTGGGCTGGGCGCTCAGCGGCGTGCATGAGATTCCAATGCAGGGGCGCGGTATCTATGAGCGTTTCGGCAAGCCGGTGGAAGTCATGGGGCCTGGTTTGCATGCCGGTTTGCCATGGCCGTTCGGGACCATGCTGGCGGTCGAGAATGGCGTGGTGCATGAACTGGCCACCAGCGTGTCCGAAGGTGCCACCAGCGAGCAGGCTCTCGATCCCGCCGAAGGGCCGCCGCCGGCCGTCGCCAACCGGCTGTGGGACGCGACGCACATCAACGATAAATCCCAGGTCATTGCCAGCGGTTCGGGCGACAAACAGAGCTTCCAGATCGTCAACATGGACGTGCGCTTCGTGTATCGCGTCGGTCTCTCGGACGAGGCGGCGATGGCTGCGACCTACAACAGCGCGGACATTCCGAGCCTGATTCGCAGCACCGCCAGCCGCGTGCTGGTTCATGATTTTGCATCGCGCACCCTCGACGAACTGCTCGGCGAACAGCGCACCGATCTCGCCGCCGACATTGGCGACGCGGTACAGCGTGACCTCAAGAAACTCGACAGCGGGGTGGAAATCCTCGCCACCGTAGTCGAATCGATTCACCCTCCAGCGGGCGCTGCCAACGCTTATCACGCGGTGCAGGCTGCGCAGATCAGCGCTCAGGCGTTGATCTCCCGAGAGCGAGGCGCGGCAGCGGACAAGGCCAACCTGGCGCAACTGCACGCCAGCATCGCTCACGATCAGGCCGCAGCCAATTCCCGCGAGACCATGGCAACCGCGCAAGGCGCGGACCTGCGCTTCACGGCTGAACAACAGGGCTATGCCAAGGCCGGTCAGGCGTTTCTGCTCGAGCAGTACCTGAGCCAGCTGACCCTGGGCATGACCCACGCCAAGTTGCTGGTTCTGGATCACCGTTTGGGGGGCACAAGCGCGCCCACCATCGATCTGCGTTCATTTACCCTCCCGGTCGACCCGTCGGCGTCGCCCAAGTCAGCTGAACAGCCATCGGCTGAATAAGGAGTCGTCCCTTGAGTCTGTTTCATAACCACGATCATTCCGGCCACGACCACGGCGGCCACGGTCATCATCACGGTCACCACCATGGTGAGGCATCGGCACCGGTGGGTTTCCCGTGGCGTCGTGCTTCGCTGGCAGCAGTGCTGATCGCCTTTGCGGTCGCGGCCGCGAGCCTGGTGCAGGTGCGCTCCGGGGAGGCCACAGTCGTCACTCGCTTCGGCAATCCTTCTCGGGTATTGCTCGACCCTGGTCTGAGCTGGCGCTGGCCTGCGCCGTTCGAAGCGGCCATTCCTGTGGACCTGCGCCTGCGCACGACGTCGAGCGGTCTGCAGGACGTCGGCACCCGCGACGGCCTGCGGATCATCGTTCAGGCCTATGTCGCCTGGCAGGTACAGGGCGACCCCGACAACGTGAAACGCTTCATGCGCGCTGTGCAGAACCAGCCTGACGAAGCGGCGCGGCAGATCCGCACCTTCGTCGGTTCGGCGCTGGAAACCACGGCCGCCAGCTTCGACCTGTCGAGCCTGATCAACACCGACGCCAATCAGGTGCGCATCGCTGATTTCGAAGACCAGCTGCGTCAGCAGATCGACAAGCAACTGCTGACCACTTACGGCGTACGCGTCCTGCAAGTGGGTGTCGAGCGTCTGACACTGCCATCGGTGACCCTCAACGCCACCGTTGACCGCATGCGTGCCGAGCGTGAAACCATCGCCACCGAACGCACCGCCATAGGCAAGCGTGAGGCAGCGCAGATTCGCTCCGCTGCCGAGCGTGATGCTCGAATCGTCGAGGCGGATGCCACGGTGAAAGCCGCCGATATCGAGGCGCAATCCCGAGTCGAAGCCGCGCTGATCTACGGCCGCGCCTACGCCAGCTCACCGCAGCTGTACAACTTGCTGCGCTCACTGGACACCCTCGGCACGGTCGTCGGTCCGACCACCAAGCTGATTCTGCGTACCGATGCCGCGCCGTTCCGCGTACTGGTTGACGGTCCGCCTCAGCTGGACGGAAAGCCGGATGGCAAGCCTGGAACGCAGCCATGAGTGAACAGGACTCGACGCAGATCGAGCGTCCGGTGGTGAACAGCCCGTGGCTGCAAGCCAGTCGCCTGGCGTTTTTGGGTCTGTACGCCGTCACGTTGCTGGCTGCGCTCGGTTGGGCGGTGTCCAATGTCCGGCAGATCGACCCTCAGAACCGAGCGGTCGTGTTTCGTTTCGGCGAGCTGGATCGTGTGCAGAATGCAGGCTTGCTGATGGCCTGGCCGCAGCCGTTCGAACAGGTGGTATTGCTGCCATCGGCGGATCGCGTGATCGAGCGCCATGTGGAAACCCTGCTGCGTTCCCCGACCGCCTTGGCGGCCGACAAGGTCACCAGCTTTGCCACGCCGATGAGCGACGCGCTGGCTGGCTCCGGTTATCTGCTGACAGGCGACGCTGGTGTCGTACAGCTGGATGTGACTGCGTACTACAGGGTCACCGACCCTCGTGAGTTTGTGCTGCAGGGCGAGCATGTGCTGCCAGCGCTGGATCGTCTGGTCAATCGCAGCGCCGTCAGCCTCACGGCGGCGCGCGACCTGGACACTATTCTGGTGGCGCGTCCTGAGTTGGTGGGTTCGGACAGTCAGTCTGCCGAACGTCGTGAACGCTTGCGGGGCGACCTGGTGCAAGGCATCAACAAGCGCCTCGACGATCTGGCGAAGACCGGCGTGGGCCTGGGCGTTGAAGTGGTTCGGGTGGACGTACAGTCGAGTCTGCCTGCCGCTGCGGTCAACGCGTTCAATGCCGTGCTCACCGCCAGCCAGCAAGCCGATCAGGCGGTAGCCAACGCGCGCACCGATGCCGAGAAGGTCAGCCAGACCGCCAATCAGCAGTCTGATCGCACCTTGCAGGTCGCCCATGCTCAGGCATCGGAACGGCTGGCGAAAGCCCAGACCGACACCGCTGCCGTCACAGGTCTTGCCCAGTCGATTCAGAACAAGAGCGACCCGGGCTTGCTGCTGCGCATCTATCGCGAGCGTGTCCCGGCCATTCTCAAGCAGGCGGGTTCTGTGACGACGGTTGATCCCCATGACGATTCACGCCTGATCATTCAGGGAGCCGACAAATGAGTGGCGAAGTTGCACACACCCATGCTCACGATCATGACCACGGTCACAGCGATGCGCCCGCGCCGGGCAGCATGCTGACCAGCACCGAGCAACGCAGCGCTGCGCGACAACTGACCATGGCGATGCTTGCTCTGGGCTTGCTGGCGCTGGGGTTGGTCTGGCGTTTTTTTGCGCCCGAACAAGTCGGCGTCAGCCAATTGCTGCTCGGCGCCGCCTCCCTACTGGTAGCGATTCCCGTGGTCAGCGCTGGTTGGCACAGCCTGCGTTACCCCAGCCTGCATGGCATCACTGATCAACTGATTGCGCTGGCCATGCTAGGTGCCTGGGCCACGGGAGACCTGATGACTGCCGCATTGCTGCCGATCATCATGATCTTTGGTCACGTGCTGGAAGAGCGTAGCGTCATCGGCTCTCAGGAAGCGATTCAGGCTTTGGGCAAGTTGACCCGCAGCCACGCACGCCTGATTACCGCGGACGGCTCGATTCGCGAAGTCGACAACGGCTCGCTGGTTGCCGGTGACCGGGTTGAAGTGCGCGCCGGTGACAGGGTGCCCGCCGACGGTCTGGTGATGTCCGGCCAGGCGAGTCTCGACACTGCACCAATCACGGGTGAGTCGGTACCGCTGGAGGCCCGCGCGGGCATGGAAGTGTTCGGTGGTGCGATCAACCTCGACGGACTGCTGCGCATTGAAGTGACGCGCATTGGTAACGAGTCGACGTTGGGCAAGGTCATCGCGCTGATGCAGAGCGCCGAACGTTCGAAGCCACCCATCACTCGCCTGCTGGAACGTTACGCAGGCAGTTACATGGTGCTGGTGTTGCTGATCGCAGCCGTGACCTGGTTCATCACCAACAACGCGCAAGCGATGCTCGCGGTGCTGGTGGCGGCCTGTCCTTGTGCGCTGGTGCTGTCCGCGCCCGCGACGGCGATTGCCGGGATCGCGGTGGCCGCACGCCACGGCATTCTGATCCGCAGCTCGGCGTTTCTCGAAGAGTTGGCGGACCTGACTTCGCTGGTCGTCGACAAGACCGGCACACTGACCTACGGCAGCCTGCGATTGCAATCGGTGCAGGCCGAGGAGGGCGCTGGCGATGAGGTGATTGCGCTGGCGGCGAGCCTTGGCGCGGCCAGCAGTCACCCCGTCAGCCGTGCTCTCGCGGGGTTGGTGGAGAAAGATCATCTGCTGGCGCTGGAAGATATCCGCGAGCGTCAGGGTCTGGGCGTCGTTGCGCAGACTGCTCGTGGCGAAGCGGCGTTGGGACGTCCCGAATTATTCGCGCAACTGGGAATCCAGACGTCGCCGGTTCCGAACCACGACGGCCCTATTGCAGGGCTCTCGGTCGATGGTGTTTTCCTCGCCTGGCTGCTGCTGGCCGACAGTCTCAAACCCGAAGCGCGTCAGGCCTTGAGCGAACTGCGTGAGCTGGGCATGGGGCGTCAGCTGCTGCTGACCGGCGACCGCCAAAGCGTGGCTGACAGCCTGGGTCATGAGGTCGGTATCAGCGACATCCACGCTCAGGCGCTGCCCGAGGACAAGCTGAATCGCGTCATGGGCGAGATCAAGAATGGCTTCCGGCCGATGGTGGTGGGCGACGGCATCAACGACTCACTGGCTTTGAAAGCCGGTGTGGTCGGGGTCGCCATGGGTGCGGGCGGGGCGGATATTGCGCTGGCGTCCGCTGACATCGTGCTGATTGGCAGCGACCTGCGCCGCCTTGGCACCTGCGTGCGGTTGAGCCGACAGTGCCGCCACACCTTGCAGGTCAATGTGATCATCGGGCTGGGCTGGACTCTGGCGATAGTCGCCCTGGCTGCTTTTGGCGTGCTCGGTGCTGCGGGCGCAATGATCGCTGCGATATTGCACAACCTCAGCACATTGCTGGTCCTTGGCAACGCGGGTCGTCTCCTGCGCTTTCACGAGCCCATCGCAAAATTTCACAATCCTTCCTAAGTCTTTGAATTTGGCGCTTTCCCTGAAAGCGCCGGGCTAGAGGGTCCGCTAAGTATAAAATTTTGCTTGAGCTTTGAAGAACTCTGTAACAAATTACCAATCAGTCATGAGAGGGTGCTCCATCGCAGGCTTCAAATTGGCTCGAACCCTGGGGCGCATGGAAGTACCCGTATTCAGGTTCATCGTCGTCGTTCATAAAAGCCGATAGCCTGACGGTTCCTGCTCCGGAGCCGGTTTTGGACTACCCTTTTCCGTGTTTCTGGATCAGGGGGTTTTCTCAATGCTCGCGCAACTTCCACCGGCGTTACAGAAGCTTCACTTACCACTGCGACTCAAACTCTGGGACGGCAATGCGTTCGATCTGGGTACTGATCCCAGCGTCACCATCGTCGTCAAAGACCCTTCACTGGTTTCCGACTTCTCGCATCCCAGCCTCGACCTTCTGGGCAGCGCCTTCGTGGAAGGGCGGCTGGAACTGGAAGGCTCGATCAGCGAAGTGATGCGCGTCTGTGACGAGTTGACGGCCGCGCTGGTGGACGAAGACGAGGAAGTCGTCCCGGTCCGCACGGAACACGACAAGGAAACCGACGCCAAGTCGATCTCCTACCACTACGACCTGTCCAATGCGTTCTACCAGCTGTGGCTGGACCAGGAAATGGTCTATTCTTGCGCGTACTTCAAGACCGGCAATGAAACGCTGGAACAGGCTCAGCAGGACAAATTCCATCACCTGTGTCGCAAGCTGCGCCTGAAACCCGGCGAGTATCTGCTCGATGTCGGCTGCGGCTGGGGCGGGTTGTCCCGCTTCGCTGCCCGCGAGTACGGCGTGAAAGTCTTCGGCATCACGCTCAGTCGCGAGCAATTGGCGCTGGCGCAGGAACGTGTAAAAGCCGAAGGACTGGAGGATCGCGTCGAGCTGCAATTGCTTGACTACCGCGACCTGCCCCAGGATGGTCGCTTCGACAAGGTAGTCAGCGTCGGCATGTTCGAGCACGTTGGTCACGCCAACCTGGATTTGTACGCCAAGTGCTTGTTCGGGGCGGTGAAGGAGGGCGGCCTGGTGATGAACCATGGCATCACCGCCAAGCACACAGATGGCCGTCCGGTTGGGCGAGGTGCGGGCGACTTCATCGACCGCTACGTGTTCCCCAACGGCGAGTTGCCGCATCTGGCGATGATCAGCGGGTTCATCAGTGAGGCGGGACTGGAAGTGGTCGACGTGGAAAGTCTGCGTCTGCACTACGCCAAGACGCTGGATCACTGGAGTACGCGCCTGGAAGAGAAGCTAGATGTGGCGGCGGCGATGGTGCCTGAGCAGGCGCTGAGGATCTTCCGTCTGTACCTGGCTGGCTGCGCGTATGCGTTCTCCAAGGGCTGGATCAACCTGCACCAGATCCTGGCCGTGAAGGCGCGAGCCGATGGCAGCCATGACTTGCCGCTGACTCGGGATGATCTTTACGCCTGAGTGGCTCTTGTGGGGTCCTGTAGCCGTCCGGCTTGCCGGCGGTGGCGAATTTGAAATCGCTACCGTCGGCAAGCCGGACGGCTACAGAGTGATGGGCCGCGCCTCAAAGAATCGGTGAAATCAACCGCGCCACGCGCATCCCCAACTGCTGCAAATGATGGGTCTCCTTGCTGTCTTCGATGGAGATTTCCTTTGCCTGGGCGAAGTCGTCGCTGAGCATCGCCTCCACTTCCCTGGCGAAGTCTTCGTCCACGGTCAGCAGCATCAATTCGAAGTTCAGGCGGAACGAGCGGTTGTCGAGATTGGCGCTGCCAATCGCTGAAATCTCGTTGTCCACCAGCACCACCTTCTGATGCAGGAAACCGGGCTGATAGCGGAACATCCGCACCCCGGCGCGCACGGCTTCGAACGCGAACAGACTCGACGCGGCATACACGGTGTAATGGTCTGGACGCGAAGGCAACAGCAGGCGCACGTCGACCCCCCTCAGCACTGCAAGCCGCAAGGCAGCTGATACCGCCTCATCCGGAATGAAATAAGGGGTCGTGATCCACACCCGCGTGGTAGCAGCGTGAATCGCTTCGACAAAAAACAGCGAGCAGGTTTCTTGTGCGTCGGCAGGACCGGTCGCCAGGAACTGGCACAGCACGCCGTCTTCCGGGTAACTGTCGGGCAGGATCAACGGTGGCAGTTGGCGGGTAGCCCAGAACCAGTCCTCGGCAAACGACTCTTGCAAGCACGCCACCACGGGGCCGATGATCGCCACATGCGTATCTCGCCAAGGCGCAAGAGGAGGCTTGAGGCCCAGGTATTCGTCGCCAACGTTATGGCCGCCAACGAAGCCTTTAATGCCGTCCACGACAACGATCTTGCGGTGGTTGCGGAAATTGACCTGAAAGCGATTGAGCCAACCCCCACGAGTGGCGAAGGCTTTGATCTGCACATTGCCTGCCCTGAGTTTTTGCACATAGCTGGCGGGCAATGCGTGGCTGCCGATGCGGTCGTACAGCACGAAGATCTCGACGCCCTCGGCCGCCTTCTCCAGTAACAGCGATTGCAATCGGCGCCCCAGATCGTCGTCATGAATGATGAAGAACTGCACGAACACCACACGCTTCGCCGCGCGAATCGCGTCGAATATCGCGGTGAATGTCGCGTCACCGTTAATCAGCAGCTTTACCTCGTTGTTGGCCAGGCACGGCATGCGGCCCAGCTTCGGCATGGCGCGCAATGACGCGTAGGCGTCCGAGCGTCTAGCAGCGACAGCTTCTTCGATCCAGGGCTTCCAGTTGAAATCGACGATGGCGTTGCGCATCTCGTTGTTGGCCTGCCGTCGCGCCTTGATGTAGGCGTCGAACGTGCTGCGGCCAAACACAAGGTAAGGAATGAGCGTGATATAGGGGATGAAAATCAGCGGCATCGCCCAGGCGATGGAGCCTTGTGCAGTGCGCACCGTCAGCAAGGCATGAATCGCTGCTACGATGCCCAGCAAGTGGGTGAAGCCCAGCAAATAGCCAAAGAAATACGGGCTGTGATAATCCATGCGCAACCTTGTGCTTTAGGCATATTGGTGTCTAACAGACCACAGTACGCGGGGATTGTCGCTATTTTATTCAGGGTGCAACTGGTTAACCCGATTCGTCGTCTAAGCGTCATCGTCAGATGGCCTGAAAGTGCCGTGTTCAAACTGCCTCAGAGCAAAAAGGAAATCAGATTCATGAAAAAGCGCGTATTGGCGTTGATGGTTTGTCTGGCTGCGCCCTTCGCTCAAGCGCAAGTGCTGCAGCCCGGTTTGTGGGAGCTGACCTCGAGCAACATGCAGGTCGACGGCCAGCAGATGCCGGACATGCAAGTCATGCTCGCCCAGCTGCAAATGATGGCGCCGCAGCAGCGCGCGGCAATGGAACAAATGCTGGCAAAACAAGGTATTACCTTGGGCGGTCAGGGGGTCCGGGTATGCCTCACACCGGAACAGGTGAAAAACGAGCAGATCCCGCTGACCGATCCAAAGACTGGCTGCACTCAGCAGATCACCGATCGGAATGGTCCGACCTGGAAGTTCAAGTTCAGCTGCCCACGTGCGCAAGGCACGGGCACTGCGCAGTTCCTCAGTGATCGCGCCTTCAATACTCATGTGATCGGTTCGTTTAATGCGACTGGCCAGCAGCAGAACGGCAGCATGGATACCAAAGCCGTATGGCTGGGGAAGGACTGCGGCACCGTGAAGCCAAGAACCTGATCTACCGTTTGTCCGAACGCCTCGCCTGCCGGGGCGTTTACATTTCCCCGCTTTAGCCTCACGTGTGTTCCACGTGGAACATGCTCTTGTTTCACATGAGGTTTTTGCTCTTTACCTTTGATTTACGTCTTAAAATTCCAGGCGTTTCTGTAAAAAGCTTCATCTATGTCGCTTGATCGGCATGTTATATTGTTACTAACAATGTCATGTCTATCAGAGCCAGGATGCTCATCTTTTTCGGAACGTGTCATGCACCGACGTCAAATGCTGCTCAATATGCTTTTGGCCAGCGCCGCCTTCGCGCTCCCTTTCTCCGTCAACGCTGCTCAGATCCGTAACGCGCGATTGTGGCGTTCCGACAACAAGCTACGACTGGTCTTCGATCTCAGCGGCCCGGTGCAATACAAAACCTTCACCCTCAGCGCCCCTGAACGCATCATCATTGATGTCAGCGGCGCCCGGCTGGAAGGCAATTTCCCGGAACTGGCGCTGGAGAACACGCCGATCAAGGCGATTCGCTCCGGGCACTTTGGGCAGGGCGATACTCGCATCGTGCTGGATCTCGCCTCACCGGTGCAGCTCAACAGCTTCCTTCTGGGGCCTGAAGGTTCTCAGGGTAACCGGCTGGTGATCGATCTGGGCCATGAGGCTGTTGCGCATCCCCCCGTGCAACTGGCTGCCGTTGCTGCTCCCCTTATGAAAGAGCCGCCCGCGCCGGTCATCGATAAGAATCACCCCAAGCGCGACATCATGGTGGTCGTCGATGCCGGACATGGCGGCAAAGACCCCGGCGCGATTGGTTCGAAAGGCGAGCGCGAGAAAGACGTGGTGCTGTCCATCGCGCAGTTGCTGGCCAAGCGCCTGAAGCGCGAGAAAGGTTTCGATGTGCGTCTTGTGCGTAACGATGACTTCTTCGTACCTCTGCGCAAACGCGTGGACATCGCCCGCAAATACAATGCCGATATGTTCATCTCCGTTCACGCTGATGCTGCTCCACGGCTGACGGCGTCGGGGGCATCGGTGTTTGCCTTGTCGGAGAACGGCGCTACCTCGGCGACCGCGCGTTTCATGGCGCAGCGCGAGAACGGCGCCGACCTGATCGGTGCCACCAGCCTGCTAAACCTCAAGGACAAGGACCCGATGCTGGCTGGCGTGATTCTCGACATGTCGATGAACGCGACCATCGCTGCGAGTCTGCAACTGGGTCACACGGTGCTCGGCAGCCTGGAAGGCGTCACCACGCTGCATCAGAAGCGCGTAGAACAAGCCGGTTTTGCGGTGCTGAAGTCACCGGACGTGCCATCGATTCTGGTGGAGACCGGTTTCATCTCCAACAGCCGCGACAGCCAGCGGCTGGTCACTGCACGCCACCAGCAGGCCGTGGCGGATGGCCTTTTCGATGGCATGAAGACCTACTTCGAGCGCAATCCTCCGGCAGGTTCGTTCATCGCCTGGCGACAGGAACAGAAGGCAGCCGAACAGGCCGTTGTTTAACGGCAGCCCGTCACGCGGCTACAGGTGATCTTGCTCCGGCTGCCGCTGGAGCTGGACACCCGGCTGATCGTCGTCCACCCGACCTTCTGGATATACCCCACCCACGCCTCGCCATCCGAGGCCAGTCCTGTGAAAAACGTCATCGAGCCGTAGCGGCTGTTGGTTTGCGCCCAGCGGCGTTTGTCCGCGCTTTCGTAGCCGCGCAGATACATCGTCGTGCCCGACATCGCCACGCTGTAGCTGTTGTCATAAGCGTCGATGCACGCCAATAGGTTCGCGCTGCGTGTACACAGCGCCTGACCCAGCTTCGGCGATGGCGGCGAGGCAAACACCTGCGTACTCAGCAGCAGGCAAAACCCCAGGAAAACCTTCAGAACCCTGACCATCGAGCTGACCTTGTAAAAAGTGTTAGCAGGTTTGTGTTGTTATACTATAACGTAAAAAGCACATGAACCTGCTACCTGATGAGACCTCCATGAACCGCCTCCCCGTTACTGTCCTGTCCGGCTTTCTCGGTGCCGGCAAAAGTACGCTGCTCAATTATGTCCTGCGCAATCGTGAGAATCTGCGCGTGGCTGTCATCGTCAACGACATGAGCGAAATCAACATCGACGGGGGCGAGGTGCAGCGTGACGTCAGCCTCAATCGCGCCGAAGAAAAGCTCGTGGAAATGAGCAACGGCTGCATTTGCTGCACGCTGCGCGAAGACCTGCTGGAGGAGGTCAGCCGCCTGGCCAATGACGGCCGCTTCGATTATCTGTTGATCGAGTCCACCGGCATTTCAGAACCGCTTCCAGTGGCTGAAACCTTCACTTTTCGCGACGAGTCGGGACAGAGTCTCGCCGACATCGCGCGGCTCGACACGATGTTGACGGTGGTCGATGGCCTGAATTTTCTGCAGGACTATCAAGCCGCCGAAAGTCTGGACACTCGCGGCGAAACGTTGGGTGAAGACGACGAGCGTTCCATCACCGATCTGCTCATCGAACAAGTCGAATTCGCCGACGTGATCCTGATCAGCAAGATCGACCTGATCAGTTCCAGCGAGCGGCAGGAACTGATGGCGATTCTGAAACGGTTGAACAGCCAGGCCGAGATTCTGCCGATGGTGATGGGGGCAGTGCCGCTGGGCAAGATTCTCGACACCGGACGATTCGACTTCGAGCGCGCGGCCCACGCGCCGGGCTGGCTCAAGGAGCTACGCGGCGAACACACGCCGGAAAGCGAGGAGTACGGCATCGCTTCGACGGCGTATCGGGCGCGCCGGCCGTTTCATCCGCAGCGCTTCTTCGACTTCATCAACCAGCCATGGACCAATGGCAAGCTGCTGCGCTCCAAAGGTTTCTTCTGGCTGGCGAGCAAACATCAGGACGCTGGGAGCTGGTCACAGGCGGGTGGATTGATGCGTCACGGGTTTGCTGGCCGATGGTGGCGCTTCGTGCCCAGGGCGCACTGGCCGCAGGATGAAGAAAGCACCCAAGTGATCATGCGGAACTGGTTGGCGCAGACCGGCGATTGCCGTCAGGAACTGGTGTTCATCGGCCAGAACATCGACTTCGAACAACTGACGGCTGATCTTGATGGTTGTCTGCTAAACGATGCGGAGATGGCTATCGGCGTCGAGGGTTGGGGCCAACTGGCCGATCCGTTTGGTGATTGGTACGGCGAGGTGGCCTGACCCGCCGCTGCGCCTCACTGCGCCTTCCACACACCCTTGCTTTGCTGTTCGCAAAACGGTTTGAGAAAGGCTGCATCGCTCGCCACGCCGTAATAGTGAATGTTCTGCCGATAAGGCATATTGGCGACTTGCGCGTTGCTGCACTGGCCGAATGAGCCGGTCGGGCACTGTTCCATGTAGGTTACTTCGACCTTCTGATCCTTGAGTTGGGGTTTGCAGAAGCCGTCGTGAAACAGATCGGGCGGGATGTTCAAATTTTCCTGACAGACTTTTACATCAAGCCGCTCGGCCTGACTGTGAACCACACAGGACTCCGCCCACGCCTGACTCGACGACACCGCCAACAGCACCAACGCCAGCCGCACGGGCAGCCAGATTGCTCGCATCGTTTACCTCCGTCTGCGCTCGTTTTCGGGAGCGACGTTCAAGAATGGCCGGACATGCTGCAGAACATTCCTACCCATGTCATTGCTGGCCCTTTGGGCGCGGGCAAGACCAGCCTGATCAAACACCTGTTGACGCAAAAACCGGCGCACGAACGCTGGGCGATCCTGCTCAATGAATTCGGCCTGATCGGCCTGGATGCCGCGCTGCTGACCACGGCCGAGGATGGTATCGCACTTGGTGAAGTGGCTGGCGGTTGCTTGTGCTGCGTGAACGGCGCGCCATTCCAGGTCGGGTTGGGTCGGTTGCTGCGCAATGCCAGGCCTGATCGGCTGTTTATCGAGCCATCTGGTCTCGGCCATCCTGTGGAGTTGATGAAGCAGTTGCGAGACGCGCCATGGGTTGGAGTGCTTGCCGTTCAGCCTGTTGTGATGGTGCTCGACGCACAAGCCTTGGCGGCCGACAAACCCCTGCCTGTAACCCAACAGAATGCGTTGGTAGATGCTGGCTTACTGGTGCTCAACAAGTCTGCGGGGCTGGATGAATCGACGCGACAGACCATCGTTGGGACTTTGCCCGAGCGGCCTGTTTTCTGGACCGAATCCGCTGCGCTACCCCTGGAGCATCTGCCCGGCATCCATGCTCATGCCATCGAGGGTGTGGATAACTTCATCGCGCCCAAAACGCTCACTCAGTTGCCTGCAGTGTGGGCCGACACGATGACCCCGATCTGCCTGAGTCAGGGTCAGGCAGATGGCTGGAGCGTCGGATGGCGCTGGCATCCTGAATGCATTTTCGACGCATCGAAAGTGCAGGTGTGGCTGCAACGCCTTGATTGGCGCCGGGCCAAGCTGGTTATCCACAGCGAGTCGGGTTGGGTGTCTGGCAATGCCCTGGAGGGAGGGGAGATTGCATGGTCGGCAAGTGAATGGCGCAAGGATTCGCGTCTGGAACTGATCTTCGCCGAGCCTCGGGACGAAGCCTTGTTGAGCGCGCAGCTCGCGGGTTGTTTGGCGTAGGACCTCGGAGAATTACCGCAGGGTAGCCGTCCTACCACAGCAGCTTACTGCTTCCACTTGTTGTGTTCCTGACGCCATTCGCTCAGTTGAATGATCTCGGCCGTCGGCTTGGGATTCTTGATCTCGAAAGGGTAGGGTGCCAGTTCGATCTGCGCGGTGTGCGCGCCGAACATGGTGATCGTGCCGGGATGACGCTGCTCGCCGGTGACCGTGAATTCGAAGTTGTACACACGCGCCAGCCGCTTGCGGCCTTCATTGTCACGCTTGAAGGTGATGCGGCGCAGGGCGACATTACCGTCGAGCAATTCGATATCGAGCTTGGCGCAATGTTGTTTGACGCGCTCCAGTGCCCGTTCACGCAGACCATGGGAATGCCACAGCCAAGCGCCAGCGGTCGCCAGCAGCATCAGGACGAATATGTTGCCCAGGGTCAGCATGAAAAGAGAGCTCCAACAGAAGATGTCCAGCTTAACTGCGTCGGGCGACCGACAGCCATAGTCCGAAAGCTTAATTTCGCTTCACTTCGTCCGGCATCGCTACTACTGTGCTTTCCCGGCCTCAGGAACCCGTCATGAAACGCTCGCCTCATTTACTCGCCATCCAGTCACACGTGGTCTTCGGGCACGCTGGCAACAGCGCAGCCGTGTTCCCCATGCAGCGTATCGGCATCAATGTCTGGCCGCTGAATACCGTTCAGTTCTCCAACCACACTCAGTATGGACACTGGGCGGGCGAAGTGTTGGCGCCGCAGCAGATTCCTGCGCTGGTCGAGGGTATCGCGGCGATTGGCGAACTGGGCCACTGCGATGCGGTGCTATCGGGGTATCTGGGCAGTGCGGCGCAGGGGCGGGCGATTCTGACGGCGGTGTCGCAGATCAAGCGCGCCAATCCGCGTGCGCTTTACCTCTGCGACCCCGTGATGGGCCATCCGGAAAAGGGCTGTATCGTGCCGCAGGAGGTCAGTGATTTCCTGCTTGAAGAAGCGGCTGCGGTGGCCGACTTCCTATGCCCGAATCAGCTGGAGCTGGACAGTTTTTCAGGACGCAAGCCGAGTTCGCTCCTCGACTGCCTTGCCATGGCTCGCGCGCTGCTGGCTCGAGGCCCGAAGGCTATCGTCGTCAAACATCTGGATTATCCGGGGAAACCCGCAGACGGGTTTGAAATGTTGCTGGTGACTGAGCACGAAAGCTGGCACTTGCGTCGGCCGCTGCTGGCGTTCCCGCGTCAGCCAGTCGGCGTGGGCGATCTGACCTCGGGGTTGTTCCTGTCCAAGGTGCTGCTGGGCGAGGATTTGCGCAGTGCGTTTGAGTACACAGCGTCGGCAGTCCATGAAGTGCTGCTTGAGACTCAGGCGAGTGGCAGTTACGAGCTTGAACTGGTCAGAGCACAGGACCGGATTGCCCACCCGCGGGTGAAGTTCGAGGCGGTTCGTCTCTGAGCAGGACGCTGTTCTGACGCCGGCATAGAACCTGTGGGAGGGAGCAAGCTCCCTCCCACGTGATTCGGCGTTTGCCAGATATGGTCCTCAGCAGCGCCACCGCTGGCAATCCGTGCTGCAGGATCTCGTATCTCTTCAGTTGAAACGGGGTGCCGAATGACTGTTGTACTTCAAACCCCATCTTCCCGAATTTCGCGGTAACGCTTTTCCAGCTCCTGACGAAGCTGACGACGCTGCTGCGCCTGCACGTAACGGCGTTTGTCTTCGCTGGTTTGCGGGTCCAGTGCAGGCACGCTGGCCGGTTTGCGTTGGTCGTCCACGGCCACCATGGTGAAGAAGCAGCTGTTGGTGTGACGCACCGAGCGCTCGCGGATGTTCTCCGTCACCACCTTGATGCCAACTTCCATGGACGTATTGCCGGTGTAGTTCACTGATGCCAGGAAGGTCACCAGTTCGCCGACATGAATCGGCTCGCGGAAAATCACCTGATCCACCGAAAGAGTCACGACATAACGGCCGGCGTAACGGCTCGCACAGGCGTACGCGACTTCGTCGAGGTACTTGAGAAGGGTGCCGCCGTGCACGTTGCCAGAAAAGTTGGCCATGTCCGGGGTCATCAATACAGTCATCGACAGCTGGGCGTTTCCGGGTTCCATAGCGTGCTCACGGTCAGTTGAGTCAGAAAAATTGGCACCTGTGTCGGTGCTCGATGCAAATCGTTGATACAAACCACCATATCGGGACGCTGACAGCCGTGTTGCCGTCACGCCTGATGGCTATCTGTTTCCATATATTGCACCGGCTTTATCCGCTTTTGTGCGGTGTTAACCTGCGAAAACCCTTGGATGGGGTATTTCCTGCGTTTCGCACAGATTTATCTGACTCCGCTGACGATCTTTCGTACAGCAGGCGTCCGTCTTTCCGGTAGAAGCCCGCACCTTCACGGTTCGTCACAAGGAGTCCGCGCCCATGCATGCCATCAGTTTCATTCAGGATCTGGCAGTCATCATGCTAGTGGCGGGCGTGGTCACCGTGTTGTTTCATCGTCTCAAGCAACCCGTGGTGCTGGGTTACATCGCAGCCGGCTTCATCATTGGTCCTCACACGCCGCCATTCGGCCTGATCCACGACGAAGACACTATCAAGATCCTCGCCGAGCTGGGAGTGATCTTCCTGATGTTCTGTCTGGGCCTGGAATTCAGCCTGCGCAAGCTGTTCAAAGTCGGCGCCACGGCATTTATTGCCGCTTTTCTCGAAATCATGCTGATGATCTGGATTGGCTATGAAATTGGCCAGCTCTTCGGCTGGAGCACCATGGATTCGCTGTTTCTGGGCGCGATCCTTGCCATTTCTTCGACCACCATCATCGTCAAGGCCCTGAATGACCTGAAGATGAAAAACCAGCGCTTTGCTCAGCTGATCTTCGGCGTGTTGATCGTCGAAGACATTCTGGGCATCGGCATCATCGCGCTGCTGTCCGGGATTGCGGTCAGCGGCACGGTCAGTTCGGGCGAAGTCTTTTCCACTGTCGGAAAGCTCTCGCTGTTCATGGTCGTCGCGTTGGTGATCGGGATTCTGCTGGTGCCGCGTCTGCTGGCTTATGTGGCGAAATTCGAAAGCGACGAAATGCTGCTCATAACGGTTTTGGGCCTGTGTTTCGGCTTCTGTCTGCTGGTGGTCAAACTCGAATACAGCATGGTGCTCGGCGCATTCCTGATTGGGGCGATCATGGCCGAATCAAAGCAGCTGGTGAAAATCGAGCACCTGATCGAACCCATTCGCGACATGTTCAGTGCCATCTTCTTTGTTGCCATCGGGCTGCTGATCGACCCGCAGATTCTGCTGGATTACGCCTGGCCCATTGCGGTGATTACCGTAGCGGTTGTTCTGGGCAAGATGTTGTCTTGTGGGCTTGGAGCGTTCATCGCTGGCAACGACGGGAAAACCTCACTTCGCGTGGGCATGGGGCTGTCACAAATTGGTGAGTTTTCCTTCATCATTGCAGCGCTCGGGATGACGCTGCAGGTCACGAGCGACTTTCTCTACCCTGTGGCGGTGGCTGTTTCGGCGATCACCACACTTTTGACGCCTTATCTGATTCGTGCCGCTGACCCGTTATCGCACTCGCTCGCAGGAATCGTTCCCAAACGCGTGGCTCGGGTTTTCGGCATGTATGGTGAATGGTTACGCAGCATTCAGCCACAAGGCCAGGGAGCGCTTCTGGCATCGATGATCCGCAAGATCCTGCTGCAAGTTGGGGTAAATCTCGCGCTGGTGGTAGCGATCTTCTTCTGCGGGGCTTATTTCGCTGAGCGGATTGGCGAGTATTTCAGCGAGTGGGTCACTGAAGTCGGACAGCAGAAGGCGTGGATCTGGGGAGCGTCGTTGCTACTGTCGCTGCCATTCCTGATCGCGGCGTATCGCAAGCTCAAAGCGCTGTCGATGTTGCTGGCGGAAATGAGCGTCAAACCGGAAATGGCGGGACGTCACACCGAGCGCGTGCGGCGGGTGATCGCCGAGGTGATCCCATTGCTGTCGTTGGGGGGGATCTTCCTGCTCATTGCACTGCTGTCGGCAAGCATGTTGCCGACCAGCGAATGGCTGCTGCTGATCGTGCTGGTGGCCGCTGTGATCGCCGCTGTGCTGTGGCGTTGGTTCATCCGTGTGCATACGCGGATGCAGATCGCGCTGCTGGAAACCCTCGGTAACCATCAGGAGCCTTCAGACCGTTAGGGGTTGAAGGCTCTCCAAAGCGCGGGTCTCAGCTTTCCAGCCAGACGTCCCGCGCCCAGTGCCAGACCGATTCCCAGCTGTCTTCGGTGACCAGTTCTTCTTCACCGGACCACAGCACCACGGTGCCGTCTTCCTCGACGCAGTAGTAATCCTCGCCATCCTGACAGATCGGGATCAGCTCACGGGGTACGCCGATGTCCCAAGCGTTCGCTGCTACATCCGGCAGGTAGGTGTGGGACTGTGGGTCGGTCACGGTGACCGGCTCCAGGCTGCCGTAAACCACGTCGCTGACGGTCAGCAGAAACTCTTTGAAGACAAAAGGGATATTGATGAACAGCTGCTCTTCGATTTCGACCAGCTGATCTTCGTCCGGCAGCTCGAGCGGGACGGGAACCGGCTCATTGGCTTCACGGAGTTGTTCGATGACTTCTTCCACGACGTGGATCCTCTAACGATTTGCGCGGTTTATACAGTAGCTCAAAGACATCACCAAATTAACTGCGCACTCTAAAAAACAAAACCCCGAACACAGTCGGGGTTTTGGATTAGCGAAGCGGCAAAGAGTTTCAGCCGTTCTGGCGAATACCTGCCACCAGCCAAGGCTGGTTGTCGCCAGGAGCGCGTTCCATGTTCCAGCTTTCGCTGAACACTTCACCCTGATCGAAGCGCGAGGTTTTCGATACGCCGGCAAATGTCAGCGTAGCGATGGTCCTATCGGCACGATCATCCAGGCCGTCCAGTTGCACGGTCAGGTTGTCGATGTAGGTCGACTGGAAGCCGTCGCCCAGATCCGCGCGTTCTTTCTTCAGGAACTGCAGCATTTGCGGGGTCACGAACTCGGCGATCTTGTCCATTTCGTTCGCATCCCAGTGCTGCTGCAGCGACTGGAAGTGCGTACGGGCAGCTTCAAGGAAGCGTTCTTCGTTGAACCAGGCCGGAGCATTGATCACTGGACGCGCTGCAGCGGCAGGCGAACCACCGAACATCGAGTTTTGTGGCTGCGCAGGCTGCTCGAAGGTTTCACGCTGGTAAGGAGCGCCAGCCGGAGCCATTTGCGGCTGCTGCTTGCGTCGACGTGCCGCGATGAAGCGGAAGATCACGAAGGCGATGACCGCCATGATCAGGATGTCGAAGAACTGCATGCCCTGGAAACCACCGCCCATGAACATGGAGGCCAGCAGGCCACCGGCAGCGATACCGGCCAATGGACCCAGCCACTTGGAAGCACCGCCTGCAGCAGGCGCAGGGCGGCCCGCGGCGTTAGGTGCAGCGGCAGGAGCGGATGGGGCTGTCTGACGCGCCTGGTGACTTGGCGCCGAGCCCATGCTCTTGCCGCCACCGAAACGCGCGGCGTTGGCATCAAGACTCATGGTGAGCCCGATGACCAGCGCCAAAGCGATGCTTAGAAAACGTTGCATATTGGGAATTCCCGTTTGTGGATTGCACGCGCGCCATATTGAACAGGACAAATGTGTCTGACCAGCGGCCATATGTTTCTGGCTTTTGCGTGGATGTTCAAAGCGCCTGTACTACTTGGGTTGTAGGCCGATGAAGAAAGTTCTGTAGGAAAGATGGGGGTGAGATGTGGGAATGCAACTGTGAAGGATCATGCATCACACAAATATCTTGTAGCAGTCCGGCTTGCCGGCGGCGACGAGCTCAAAATCGCTACCGCCGGCAAGCCGGACTGCTGCAGAGGGATCAAAACATTACCGACACCGGCTCAAACCGGCTCCAGCTTCGCGTAACCCAGCATCAGCCATTTGCTGCCTTCAGCGAAATTCACTTGAACTCGGGCCTGCGCGCCGGCACCTTCGAAGTTGAGAATCACGCCCTCGCCGAACACCGCGTGCTGCACTCGCTGGCCCAGGGAGAACTGGCTCTGCGGGATCCCTTCACCGTCGAACAGGCGGCTTGGCGCCATGGTCTTGGAACCACCGAAAGGACGCGTGACGCTGTTGGACAGGCGCACTTCCTGAATCAGGTTCGGTGGCACCTCGCGTACGAAGCGTGAGACCTTGTTGTAGGTCTCGCTGCCGTACAGCCGTCGGGTTTCGGCGTAGGTCAGTACCAGATGCTGCATGGCACGGGTGATACCGACGTATGCCAGACGGCGCTCCTCCTCCAGACGTCCCGGTTCTTCCAGGCTCATCTTGTGCGGGAACAGGCCTTCTTCCATTCCCACCAGGAACACATACGGGAATTCGAGGCCCTTGGCGCTGTGCAGTGTCATCAGCTGAATGCTGTCTTCGTGCTCGTCAGCCTGGGTGTCGCCAGCCTCAAGCGAGGCATGACCGAGGAAGGCGGCCAGCGGTGTGAGGTCCTGCTCATCTTCGCTCGCTTCGAAGGCGCGCGCAGCACTCACCAGCTCCTCAAGGTTTTCTACCCGGGCCTGGCCTTTCTCGCCTTTTTCTTCCTGATGGTAAGTGATCAGTCCGGACTGCTCGATGACGGTCTGGGTCATCAGATGCAGGGGCATCTCCATGACCTTGGCCGACAGGTTTTCGATCAGCTCGATAAAGGCACCCAGCGCGCCGGCCGCGCGACCGGTCAGGCCCTTGTTGGCAACCAGCAGGCGCATGGCCTCCCACATCGAGACATCAGAGTGGCGCGCGTGCTCGCGAATGGCCTCGACGGTTTTCTCGCCGATACCCCGCGGCGGCACGTTGATCACGCGCTCCAGCGCCGAGTCGTTGCCGCGACCTTCCAGCAGACGCAGGTACGCCATGGCGTTCTTGATCTCGGCGCGTTCGAAGAAGCGCTGACCGCCGTAGATGCGATACGGAATGCGCTCGCGCAACAAGGCTTCTTCGAGCACCCGCGACTGGGCGTTGGAGCGGTAGAGAATGGCGATATCGCTGCGCGACATGCCTGTCTTGATCGCGCTCTCGATGGTTTCCACCACATAGCGCGCTTCGTCGTGTTCGTTGAAGGCCGCATACAGGCTGATCAACTCGCCATCGCCGACGTCGGTCCACAGCTCTTTGCCCAGACGGCCGCTGTTGTTGACGATCAGGCCGTTGGCGGCTTTCAGGATGCTGGCCGTGGAGCGATAGTTCTGCTCCAGACGAATGGTTTCGGTGTCCGGGAAGTCATCGGAATACTGGTGGATGTTCTCGATCTTCGCGCCGCGCCAGCCGTAAATCGACTGATCGTCGTCGCCGACCACCATCAGGCTGTCCCCGCCCCGGGCAAGCAATTGCAGCCAGGCGTACTGCACGGCGTTGGTGTCCTGGAATTCGTCCACCAGGATGTGCCGGAAACGACGCTGATAATGTTCCAGCAAGCCTTTGTTGTCGCGCCACAGGTCCAGGGCGCGCAGCAGCAGTTCCGAGAAGTCGATGACGCTCGCTCGCTGGCAAGCCGCCTCATAGTTTTCGTAGATCGACTTCATGGTGCTCAGGAACAGGTCGCCGGACGCCTGGATGTGTTTGGGCCGCAGCCCTTCATCCTTCTGCCCATTGATGAACCACTGAGCCTGACGCGCAGGCCACTTTTGTTCGTCCAGGCCCATTTCTCGAATGACGCGTTTGACCAGGCGTTGCTGATCGTCGCTGTCGAGGATCTGGAATGTCTGGCTCAGCCCGGCTTCCTGCCAGTGCGCACGCAGCAGGCGGTGCGCCAGACCGTGGAAAGTGCCGACCCACATGCCCGCCGGGTTGATACCCATCAACTGCTCGATGCGATGACGCATCTCTGCAGCGGCCTTGTTGGTGAACGTCACCGACAGGATCGAATGCGGTGAGGCATTCTCGACCTGCATCAGCCAGGCGATACGATGCACAAGCACACGGGTTTTGCCGGAACCAGCGCCGGCCAGGACCAACTGACGACCCAGGGACGCGGCTACGGCCTGACGTTGGGCATCGTTGAGGGAATTAAGCAGAAGGGAGAGATCATCGCGCATCGGCGCATTCTAGGGTGCTGGGGTGGCGTGGGCAAACTCTAACGCTGGTCGGTCGTGAAATCGGTCATCCCGATGTCTGCTGGCACTTTTAGCAGTCCGGCTGGCCGGCGTTGACGAACTCAAAATCGCTACCGCCGGCCAGCCGGAAGGCTACAGGGTGGCGCTGGATCAGGCTATCCAGTGTCAGGCCACGACCGTCCATGCAATTTATTTTTCTGACTGTTTGGTCTGTCCGGTGGCTTGTGTATGCTCCGCTGACGTTCAAGGCTCACTAATTACAAGAACCGCCATGACCTCCAGCTCAGAAGCCCCGGCCGACTCTGTGGCGACACGCCGTGTCATTCACAAACAGTTCGCCACTCAGCTTGCCGTCGAGCGCACACGCCTTCTCTATCAGGGGTCGTTGCTGCCGACCCTGTTCATGTTCATCAATGGTTTGCTCTGCGCCTGGTTGCTCTGGAGCCCGGAGCGCTATGTGCTGGTCAGTGTCTGGCTCGGCTGGTTGTCGGCGCTGGTGTGCCTGCGCGTGCTGCAGGTGGCGGCGTTTCGAGCAGCTGCCCCGGAGCGTCAGGCGCAGCCGATCTGGAAGCGCATGTTTCTCGCCGGTGCCTGTGTCAGCGGCCTCACGTTGTCCAGCGCGGCTTTAGTGCTCGTGCCGGTCGAAAGCTTCGTTCAGCAGGCCTGGGTGTTTGGGTTGATCGGTGCTGCCACGCTGTCCGCCAGCGTGGCCTACGCCGCGAGTATTCCAGCGTTTCTGACGTTCGCCGTACCTTGCCTCTTGCCGCCGATCGTTTACCTGTTCTGGGGCGGCGACGTGCCGTTGCGGGGCTGGGGCTGGCTGGGCCTGATCCTGTTGCTGGCGCTGATCGTGGTGGCTGCGCAGGTCAACCGACTGATCCAGCGGGGCCTGACGAGGCGATTCCAGAATCTGGCGTTAATCGAGCATCTGCAACAGGCGCAGGCTCGGAGCGAAGAACTCAACCGCGAACTGGCTCGACAGTACGAAGAGCGCACCCGCTATTTATCGCATTACGACGAACTGACGGGCCTTGCCAATCGCTTGTTGTTCAACGAGCGGCTGCGTGAGGCCAATCAGCGTGTGCGTCAGGGCGGACGAAACCTGGCGCTGCTGCACATCAATCTGGATCGCTTCAAATTGCTCAACGACAGCCTCGGGCATGATGTTGCCGATCAGCTGTTGCGTCAGGTAGGACGCCGTTTGAGCGCCGAGCTGACGGATGCAGACACCGTTGCACGTCTGTCTGCCGACGAGTTTGCGGTGTTGTTCGACGGCTACGGCAACCTGACCACCCTGGCGCGGGTCACGACTCGCTTGTTGGCCAAGTTGCGCTCACCGTTGTGTGTTTCCGGACACGAACTGGTGGTCAGTGCCTCCGTCGGCATCGCCCTGTTGCCGGATTCGGCGCGAGACATCGCCGCTCTAGTCTCCCAGGCCAACATGGCGATGCAACACGCCAAGCATCTGGGCGGCAACAACTTCCAGTTCTACACCGAAAGCCTGCAGGCACGGACGCTCGAGCGCCTGCAACTGGAGATCCAGTTGCGCCGGGCAATCGAGGAAGGGCAGCTTGAAGTGTTCTACCAGCCGAAGCTGGAGCTGGCGAGCGGGCGTCTGAGTTCGGCCGAGGCACTGGTGCGCTGGCGGCATCCGACCCGGGGAATGGTGCCGCCGAGCGAATTCATCGGGCTGGCGGAAGAAACCGGACTGATCGCCGACATCGGCGAGTTCGTGTTGCGTCAGGCCTGTCGACAGGCTCGTGAATGGCAGCGCTGCGGGCTGCTGCCAATTCGTGTCTCGGTCAACCTGTCGGTGCATCAGTTGCGCCAAGGCAAACTGGTGAGCCTGGTGCGTCAGGTTCTGGATGAAACCGGCCTGATGCCTGAATACCTTGAGTTGGAACTGACCGAGAGCCAGTTGCTGGACAGCGTCGAACACATCATCAGCACATTCCAGCAACTGCGCGAGCTGGGTGTAAAGCTGGCCATCGACGATTTTGGTACCGGTTACTCATCGCTGAGTTACCTCAAGCGTTTTCCGGTGGATTACGTGAAGATCGATCAGGCGTTCATTCGTGGTCTGAACGAAGGCACCGAAGACGCCGCAATCACGCGCGCGATAATTGCGATGGCCCACAGCCTGGACCTGAAAGTGGTTGCCGAGGGCGTCGAGAACGCCGAGCAACTGAGTTTCCTCAGGGCGCATGATTGTGATGAGGTGCAGGGCTACTTGATCAGTCGGCCCGTTGAGGCCAGTGCGATGGGTGAGGTCCTGCGAAATTGAAGCTGTGGCCTGGAGTCACGCGTGAAAAGTCCTACACTGCACGGCGACCCCGTCGTCCAAAGCTGATCGATTGCCAAGAGCAGGATCGTTTCGCTGTGCGGTTTGCAGGTCATGTAGTATAACTACAAGAAAGCTACAGCCCGGCCCATCCTTCAATTGAGTCCTGTCCATTGAATCTGTTGCAGCACATCGCCCAGTCCCGCCATCTCTTGCGTAAGTCGGAGCTCAAGGTAGCAGACCATGTGCTGCTCGATCCGGCGGCCGTGATGCACAGTTCCATGGCCGATCTGGCCCACAGCGTCGGTATCAGCGAGCCCACCATCGTGCGCTTCTGCCGTGCCATTGGCTGCACCGGCTTTCAGGACCTGAAGCTCAAACTTGCGCAGAGCCTGGCAGCGGGCGCGAGTTTCGGCCAGTTCGCGATTCATGAAGACGATTCGGTCGCCGACTACAGCCTGAAAATCTTCGACACCACGCTGCACACGCTGATGGAAGTGCGCGAGAAGCTCGATCCTCATGCCCTACAGGCCGCTGTTACGGTCATGGCCGCGGCGCATCGTGTCGAGTTCTATGGCTTCGGCGCGTCGGGCGCGGTCGCTGCCGATGCCCAGCACAAGTTCTTCCGTCTGTTGCTGACCGCAGCTTCTTATTCCGACCCGCACATGCAGGCCATGTCGGCGGTGACGCTCAAGCCGACCGACGTTGCGGTGTGCATTTCGCAGTCCGGTCGTTCGAAGGATTTGCTGATCACTGCCAACCTTGTGCGTGAGAGTGGCGCGAATTTGATCACTCTGTGCCCGAGCCAGACGCCATTGGCCGAGCTTTCGACAGTCAATCTGGCAATCGATGTTCACGAAGACACCGAGATCTATACGCCGCTGACCTCGCGCATCGCGCATCTGGTGGTCATCGATGTGCTGGCGATGGGCGTAGCGATGGCGCGTGGTCCTAGCCTGGTCAACCACCTCAAGAGCGTGAAGCGCAGTTTGCGCAGCCTGCGTCTGTCGCCCAAGTCGATCAAGTCGGCTGAGGATTGAGCATTTCGCCCTCGCTGCTTTTTATTCAGCGGCCCGGCTTGCCGGGGGACGCGCACTCAGGTCCGTTACGGCCGACAAGCCGGACTGCTACAAGGAGTGAACGGCACCAGCTTTCACCAACTTGTAACCCTCGCGCCACCTGATCGTCATGCCTCGAGGCCACTCTGTACTCCCGCACACGCAATGGGAGACAGGATATGCCTCGGCACTACGATGACTCACTCCAGCACAGCACCGCCAAGACCCGCCGTCAGCAGGAAGATCAGCGCCGCATGGCGTTTCGGCGTGCGATCGAAACCTACTCTGAAGAACGCCGCCTGAATCAGGAGCTGTCTGACTACCTCGATGCTGCCTCGGCCAACTTCTGGCAGAGCGCTAGCATTTCGGAAGGTGCCCATCAAAGCGCGCGACCAACTCGCTGATCTGCGCTCGCTCGGTGCGAATGAATGCCAGGAAGGCGTGAGCTACCGGCGACAGACGCTTCTCCCGAGCCTGTACCACGCACCAGCTTCGATACAGCGGCAACTCGGCCACTGGCAGCTCTTTCAGCGTGCCGGTGGCCAGTTCCAGGCTCAGCGCGTGTCGCGTCAGCAGCGCGACACCCAGCCCGGCAACCACGCATTCACGTTGCGCCTCCGCTGAGGACACCTCCAGCGTGTGCTCGAAGTGGATGCGCTTCTCCTTGAAATATTCCTCACAGGCTTTGCGTGTGCCCGAGCCCGGTTCGCGGATGACCAGCGTCTGGCTTTCCAGATCCTTGAGCGCGGGATTTGGCAGTAGACACAACGGATGATCCGGTCGCGCCACCGCCACGATGGGGTTGTTCAGGAAGGGCAGAAACTCCAGGCCCATGTCCTGCGGCACCATCGACATCACCACCAGGTCGTCGCGGTTATCCGAAAGGCGACGAATCACTTGCGCCCGGTTAACTACCGTCAAATTGAGCATGACTTCGGGATATTGACGCTTGAATGCGGCAAACAGGTGGGGAACGAAATACTTCGCGCTGGATTCGATTGCCAGCTTCAATTGACCCTGCAACGAGCCCTGCATGTCCGACAGCTGCATGTCGAGATTTTCCAGTCGCCCGAAAATATCCCGACTGGCAAGTTGCAGAGCTTCTGCTGCCTCCGTGAGGTAAAGCTTTTTGCCCACGTATTCGAAGAGCGGCTGACCTATCAGCTCTTCGAGCTGACGAATTTGTAGGCTGACGGCCGGTTGCGTGAGCGACATTTCTTCAGCCGCACGGCTGTAGGAACGCAGGTCGCAGACTTCATTGAAAATCCGCAGCTGACGCAATGTCATACGCATCAATGACTTACGCAATTTTCAAACGCTCCGAAAATGGCTGAAAACGTGACTATAAGGTTTTACTTATGTTTAACCCAATTTTTACTCATTTTTGTTAATTACTGATTCGTCATAGGGTGACTCCATCGCCGCGACGCAACATGCAGTAACGGAATGTCGCTACGTACTGACCGGGTTTCCGGTCCGTCTGCTCATCGGTCGAGGAAATGCCAGTGATAACAAAAATCCTGATCGCCAACCGTGGAGAGATTGCTGTCCGTATCGTGCGCGCTTGCGCCGAAATGGGCATCCGCTCGGTTGCGATCTATTCCGACGCGGACCGCCACGCGCTCCATGTGAAGCGTGCGGATGAAGCCTATGGCATTGGTTCCGAACCGCTCGAGGGTTACCTGAACCCGCGCAAACTGGTGAACCTGGCCGTGGAGACCGGCTGCGACGCATTGCACCCCGGTTATGGCTTCCTCTCGGAAAACGCCGAACTCGCCGAGATCTGCGCTGAGCGTGGGATCAAATTCATCGGTCCGTCTGCTGAAGTGATCCGCCGGATGGGCGACAAGACCGAAGCTCGCCGCAGCATGATCAAGGCCGGTGTACCGGTTACGCCGGGTACCGAAGGCAACGTCGCCGATATCGCCGAAGCGCTGACCGAAGGCGATCGCATCGGCTACCCGGTGATGCTCAAGGCCACTTCCGGGGGCGGTGGTCGCGGCATTCGTCGCTGCAACAGCCGTGAAGAGCTGGAACAGGCATTCCCCCGCGTCATTTCCGAAGCGACCAAGGCGTTCGGCAAGGCCGAAGTGTTTCTCGAAAAATGCATCGTCAATCCCAAGCACATCGAGGCGCAGATCCTCGGTGACAGCTTTGGCAACGTCGTGCATCTGTTCGAGCGCGATTGTTCTATTCAGCGCCGCAACCAGAAGCTCATCGAAATCGCCCCGAGCCCTCAGCTGACGCCGGAGCAACGCGCCTACATCGGCGACCTGTCGGTGCGTGCGGCCAAGGCTGTGGGATACGAGAACGCCGGTACCGTGGAGTTCCTGCTCGCCGAGGGCGAGGTGTACTTCATGGAAATGAACACCCGCGTGCAGGTTGAGCACACGATTACCGAAGAAATCACCGGTATCGACATCGTTCGCGAGCAGATTCGTATCGCGTCCGGCCTGCCACTGTCAGTCAAACAGGAAGACATCATTCACCGTGGCTTTGCGTTGCAGTTCCGTATCAACGCCGAAGACCCGAAGAACAACTTCCTGCCCAGTTTCGGCAAGATCACCCGTTATTACGCGCCCGGCGGGCCCGGCGTGCGTACCGACACGGCGATCTACACCGGCTACACCATTCCGCCGTACTACGACTCGATGTGCCTGAAACTGATTGTCTGGGCACTGACCTGGGAAGAGGCGATGGACCGTGGCCTGCGTGCGCTGGACGACATGCGCCTGCAAGGTGTGAAGACCACCGCAGCCTATTACCAGGAAATCCTGCGCAATCCGGAATTCCGCAGCGGCCAGTTCAACACGAGCTTCGTTGAGAGCCACCCTGAACTGACCAACTACTCGATCAAGCGCAAACCCGAAGAGCTGGCTCTGGCCATCGCCGCCGCCATTGCCGCCCACGCAGGCCTGTGAGGAATACAACAATGTCCAAGAAGATTTTTGTAACTGACACCATCCTGCGCGACGCTCACCAATCGCTGCTGGCGACCCGCATGCGCACCGAGGACATGCTGCCGATCTGCGAAAAGCTCGACAAGGTCGGCTACTGGTCGTTGGAATGTTGGGGCGGCGCAACCTTCGACGCCTGCGTCCGGTTTTTGAAAGAAGACCCGTGGGAGCGCCTGCGTCAACTGCGCGCTGCCCTGCCTAACACGCGCCTGCAAATGCTGCTGCGCGGTCAGAACCTGTTGGGCTATCGCCATTACAGCGATGACGTGGTCAAGGCGTTCGTCGCCAAGGCGGCGGTCAACGGCATCGACGTGTTCCGTATCTTCGATGCCATGAACGACGTGCGTAACCTGCGCGTGGCCATTGAAGCCGTTAAAGCTTCCGGCAAACATGCCCAAGGCACCATCGCATACACCACAAGCCCGGTGCACACCATCGAGGCCTTTGTCGCTCAAGCCAAGCAGATGGAAGCCATGGGGTGCGATTCGGTCGCGATCAAGGACATGGCTGGTCTGCTGACGCCGTACGCCACTGGCGAACTGGTCAAGGCACTGAAATCCGAGCAGTCGTTGCCGGTTTTCATCCATTCCCACGACACTGCCGGTCTGGCTGCTATGTGTCAGATGAAGGCGATCGAGAACGGCGCCGATCACATCGATACCGCGATCTCCAGCTTCGCCTGGGGCACCAGCCATCCGGGCACTGAATCGATGGTCGCGGCGCTCAAGGGCAGCGAATTCGACACCGGTCTGGATCTGGAACTGCTGCAGGAAATCGGCCTGTATTTCTACGCTGTGCGTAAGAAGTACCACCAGTTCGAGAGCGAATTCACCGCGGTCGATACTCGCGTGCAGGTCAACCAGGTGCCGGGCGGCATGATTTCCAACCTCGCCAACCAGCTCAAAGAGCAGGGCGCGCTGAACCGCATGGGGGAAGTGCTGGCCGAGATCCCGCGCGTTCGCAAGGATCTGGGCTACCCGCCTCTGGTGACCCCGACATCGCAGATCGTCGGCACTCAGGCGTTCTTTAACGTGCTGGCGGGTGAGCGCTACAAGACCATCACCAACGAAGTGAAGCTGTACCTCACCGGCGGTTACGGAAAGGCGCCCGGCCAGGTCGACGAGAAACTGCGCCGTCAGGCCATCGGTAACGAAGAGCTGATCGACGTACGTCCAGCCGATTTGCTGAAGCCGGAGATGACCAAGCTGCGCGGTGAGATTGGCGCGTTGGCGAAATCCGAGGAAGACGTGCTGACTTACGCCATGTTCCCAGACATTGGCCGCAAATTCCTTGAAGAGCGCGCGGCAGGCACTTTGTCGCCGGAACCGCTGCTGCCGATTCCGGAGCCAGGCACCGTGGCCAAGGCGGGCGGTGAGGGCGTTCCAACCGAATTCGTCATCGATGTTCACGGCGAAAGCTACCGCGTTGACATCACCGGTGTCGGGGTCAAGGCGGAGGGCAAGCGTCACTTCTACCTGTCCATCGACGGCATGCCGGAAGAAGTGGTGTTCGAGCCGCTCAACGAATTCGTCGGGGGCGGGATTGGCAAGCGCGCTCAGGCCAGCAAACCAGGCCATGTCAGCACCACCATGCCAGGCAATATCGTCGATGTGCTGGTCAAGGAAGGCGATATGGTCAAAGCAGGTCAGGCCGTGCTGATCACCGAGGCGATGAAGATGGAAACCGAGGTTCAGGCCGCCGTTGCAGGCAAGGTTGTGGCGATCCACGTGGCCAAAGGCGATCGCGTGAACCCGGGCGAAATTCTGGTCGAGATCGAAGGCTGATCGCGACGTTTCAAAAATAAACAGCCTCCCGCGCACAGACGCGGGCATGGCTGATGGTTACCTCTGGGGGAGCTCTCGTGGCTCCTCTTTTTTTGTCTGCGATTCAGTGATGCGCAGCGATGCCCGGATCCAGACTGGCACCGACCATCAAACTGTCGCGATCCGGATTTGTTCCAGCGTCTTGAGCTGTTTCCCGTCAGCGAAGTTATCCGCAGCGAGCCAAGCCGCAAAAGCCTTTTCCCGCTGCGGCCACTCGCTGTCCAGAATCGAGAACCAGGCAGTGTTGCGGTTTTTGCCCTTTACCACCATGTGTTGGCGGAAGGTGCCTTCGAAGCTGAAGCCGAACCGCTCTGCTGCACGCATGGAACGCGCGTTGTCGGCGTTGCACTTCCATTCCAAGCGACGATTGCCCAGCGCGAACGACTCCTTGGCGAGCAAGTACACCGCTTCGGTGCTTTTAGGGGTCCGTTGCATCGAGGCGCCAAAGGTTACGTGACCGATTTCTATGCGGCCCTGACTCGGGACGATGGACATCAGGCTGAGAAAACCGTCCAGCACACCGGTTTCCTGATCGATCACGGTGTAGAACCATGGGTCGGTTGACGTTTCGAGGCCGGCGAGATAGTCACCGAAGGCGCTACGCTCGTTGAATGGGCCCACCGCGAGGTAGTCCCAGAGTTTAGGGTCAGCAGTGGGGCCCTGCAGCGCGGTCCACAGACCCTCGGCATGCCGGGCCGCGGCGAGCTTTTCCAGGCGAATGAAGCGTCCATTCAAGATTCGTGTGTCCGGCAGCTTTGCCGATTGCCAGTGTTCAAGGTTCGACATGTTCGGATTCCAGTCTTAAAGCGGTTTGCGGAATTGGATGAAGCCCGGGCGTTCAGCGATGCGCTCGTACAGTTGAATGGCCGTGGCGTTGGTCTCGTGAGTCAGCCAGTGAACCTTGTCAGCGCCGCCTTGCTTGGCGGCGACGTACACATGCTCGATCAGTTTGCGGCCCACGCCGGTGCCGCGTTGATCGGGGACCACGAGCAAGTCCTGAAGGTAGCAGGAATAATTGATGCTCCAGTTCGAGCGATGAAAGATGAAATGCACCATCCCGACTGCTTTGCCATCTTCCCAGGCGAGTGCAGCGTTGGTGGGTTCGGTGCTGTCGAGAAAGCGCTTCCAGGTGCTTTCGGTCACGGCGTCGGGCAACTCGGTCTTGTAGAAGGTCAGGTAAGCCTTCCACAGCGGCAGCCATGCTGCGTGGTCTTCAGCGGCGACCGGGCGGATTTGTATCTCAGACACGGGTTTCTCCTTGGCTCATCAAGCGAGCAATTTCCTGATCGGTTGGGTTCTGGCTGGCCGCCAGGCCTTTGCTCACGCCGGTGATGTCTTCGGCGCTGCGGTTCTGGTTGAGTTTGCGCTTGCCTTCCAGGCGTTCGATGGGAATGGCAAACCCGACGATGCCGTTGAGCATCTTCTGAATGTAGTCATCCGGGGCATCGCTGACGGCCCAAGGGGCTGGGCGGCGAGCCTCATGCTTGTCGGTCAGATCGCTGACCACTCGCAGGAGGCGCTGGGGATCGGTAAAGACTTGCGCGCGGCCGTAGACGTGGACCGCCAGGTAGTTCCAGGTCGGAACCACTTTGCCGTGCTCGGCCTTGGCGGCATAAAAGGAGGGGCTGATGTAGGCGTCCGGTCCCTGGAAAATCACCAGCGCTTCCCTGGCCCCCAGCGTCTTCCACTGAGGGTTGGCCTTGGCCAAGTGTCCGTAAAGCGTGCCGTTCGGCCCTTCATCGGGGTTCAGCAGCAGCGGCACGTGGCTGGCCAGCAACCCGCTTTCGTCAAATGTGACCAGGGTTGCCAGGCGGGTGCCATCGATTTGCCGGTGCAGGCTGGCGATATCCTCATCTTTGAAATAGCTGGGTGTGTACATGAGATTTTCCTTGGCGACTGGGTCAATCCTAGGCAGCCTATTGGTCTGTTGTAAGAACCATTAATGGTCAATTTCATAGGGCCAATCTGATGCCTGTCGCCACGCCATCCCTGACATTCGACTTTGCCGGCATCGAGCTTGACCGGCGCCACGGCTTGAGTCGGCAGCTTTATCAGGTGTTACGCCAGCGAATATTGGACGGGCGGCTGGGCAGTGGCACCCGCTTGCCAGCGAGTCGCGATCTGGCGCTCTCTCTGTCGATCTCTCGCAACAGCGTGATGCGCGCATACGACCAACTCTACGCCGAAGGCTTTACCGAGGGACGAATTGGCGACGGTACTTACGTGGCACAACTTCCGAAAAAATCAGTCGCTTCGGAAAAAGTATCCACAAAACTGTCCACAGGGTTATCACCAGGCTTATCAACAGGTTTATCCACAAAATCGCTGCTTGATGCTGGTGATCCATCCAGTAAAGTTATCCACAGTGCATCGTTGGAACTGCTCCAGCGCCATCATTTGGGGGCGCACAAAACCGGCTTGCCCAGAGCTTTTCGAGTGGGGGTTCCGGCATTCGATCTCTTTCCTTTTGACGTCTGGGGCAAGCTGCACGCGGCTTTCTGGCGTAAGCCGGGGTTGCATCAGTTGGGGTATGGAGATCCTGCGGGCGAGTGGCGGCTTCGTGAACTCATTGCTGCATATTTAAGAACATCCCGTGACATGCACTGCGCACCTGAACAAATAGTGATCACCAGTGGCGCGCAGCAGGCGATTACCCTTTGTGCACAGTTGCTATTGGATGCCGGTGATGGAGTGGCGGTTGAAAATCCGGGGTATCGCGCAGCCGGCCATGCCTTTGCCGTGGCGGGGGCGAAGTTGCGTGGCATGCCGGTGGATGCGCAGGGTATGCGATGTCCGGATCTGGGCGGTAGCGATTGCAAGTTGGCCTATGTCACGCCTTCGCACCAATACCCCTTGGGCGTGACCATGACCTTGGCGCGGCGTCTTGAACTGCTCACGTGGGCCGAGCGCACCCGAGGCTGGATCGTCGAAGACGACTACGACGGCGAATACCGCTACAGCGGTGCTCCCCTTGCGCCTCTGGCCGCGCTGGACCGGCATGGCCGCGTGCTCTATGTAGGTACCTTCGCCAAGGTTGCGTTTCCGGCGCTGCGTCTGGGGTATCTGGTGTTGCCGCATAACCTGGTCACGCCATTCAGCCAGCGGCGAGCGGTGGACATGCGCCACTCGGAAATTGGCACGCAAGCTGTGATGGCTGAGTTTATCGCCGCAGGGCATTTTCAGCGCCATATCCGTCGTATGCGGCGGGCTGCGCTGAATCGGCGTGATGCGCTGTTGGCAGGCTGGCCGGAGGGTCTGCGCGGGTGCAGCCCGATGCCTAAACCACTGGCGGGTTTACATGTGTCAGTGGCGGTCGACTGTCTCGAGCGAGAACGTGAGTTGGTCGTCAAAGCCGAAAGCGTAGGTGTCGAGGTTGCCCCGCTGAGCGAGTATTGGCTTCCCGAATCCGATATGCCTGTGGATAACCGGGCAGGGCTGGTGCTGGGATTTGCGGCGGTACCGGAAGCTGATATCGCATCGGCGCTGGATAGGCTGCGCCGGATTTGGCGAGATTGATAAAACGGCCTCTCGACCGGAGCGATGTAGCAGTCCCGCTTGCCAGCGGTGAGGGCTTTGAGAACGCCACCGCCGGCAAGCCGTGATGCTACAAGTGGTTCACTGTCCGGCAACCCTTAATGCTCAGCATTTACGGGGGTATACTCGCGCCCAACGTAACTATTCCCCGAGATACCTTCATGAGCCTTCCTCTTTCTGCGACGCCGGAACGCAAGTTCGGCACGCCGCTGATCGCCTTCATTCTGCTGGTGGTTGGCGCACTTTTCCTTCAGTCCGCCGTGAGCGGTAAACAGGTGTTGCTGCTGATCGTCGGCGCGGCGCTTGGGCTGACCCTGTACCACGCAGCCTTTGGTTTCACGTCGGCCTGGCGGGTGTTCATCAACGAACGTCGCGGCGCCGGTCTTCGCGCGCAGATGGTGATGCTGGCAATTGCCGTGGTTCTGTTCTTTCCGGCTCTGGGTGCGGGCACCCTGTTTGGGAATCCGGTGACCGGTCTGGTCGCGCCAGCGGGTGTTTCCGTTGTATTCGGCGCGTTCATTTTCGGCATCGGCATGCAGATGGGCGGCGGTTGTGCTTCGGGCACGTTGTTCACCGTAGGCGGTGGCAACGCGCGGATGCTGGTCACGTTGCTGTTCTTCATCATCGGCTCGGTGGTTGCGACCCATCATGCGGACTGGTGGTTCTCGCTGCCGTCGTTTCCGGCTACCTCCATCGTCAAGGTCTTTGGCGTGATGCCCGCGCTGATCATGAGTCTGGCGCTGTTCGCCGTGATTGCGCTGGTCACGATCAAGCTGGAAAAGCGACGTCATGGCGAGCTGGAAGCGGCTGTCACCAGCGAGCACGTCGGCCTGCGCCGTTTCCTGCGTGGTCCGTGGCCTCTGGTGTGGGGTGCCATCGCGCTGGCATTGCTCAACTACGCGACCTTGGCGCTGGCGGGCCGTCCATGGGGCATCACCTCGGCGTTCGCCTTGTGGGGCGCTAAAGTGGCCAGCAGTATGGGCGTGGATGTCGGCAGCTGGGTGTTCTGGCAGATGCCTGCGAACGCCAAGGCACTCGCCGCGCCCGTGTGGGAAGACATCACCACCGTCATGGACATCGGCATCATGCTCGGTGCCGCAGTGGCGGCAGGCCTTGCAGGACGTTTCTCGCCAAGCCTGAAGATTCCGACCCGTTCGCTGGTGGCTGCAGTGATTGGCGGCCTGCTGCTGGGCTACGGTTCGCGTCTGGCGTATGGCTGCAACATTGGTGCGTACTTCAGCGGTATCGCGTCGGGCAGCCTGCATGGCTGGCTGTGGCTGATCGCAGCGTTCGCCGGTAACGCAGTGGGCGTACGCATTCGGCCGTTTTTCTTTGAAGGGGAGCGGCGCCCGGTTGTGCTGACTGGTTGCTGATCAGAAGCTGACGCAATCGGTCTGTAGCGGTCCGGCTCTCCGGGCGGTGGCGTTTGCAGTATCGCTACTGCCGGCAAGCCAGACTGCTACAGGGGATGGTCCACCGATCGGTATTACTTCAGCTGTTTCTTGGCCACCTTGACGATGTTGTCAGTGGTGAACCCGAACTTCGCCTGCAGCTTGTCGATCGGGGCCGACGCGCCGAAGGTGTTCATGACGATCTTCGCCCCGCTCTGCCCGACATACCGGTCCCAGCCGACCGGCCCGGCCTGTTCCACCACCACGCGGGCGGTCACGCTCGGCGGTAGCACGCTGTCGCGATAGGCCTTGTCCTGATCTTCGAACAACTCCCAACTCGGCATCGACACCACGCGTGCGGCAACTCCGTCAGCCTTGAGTTTTTCGAACGCCTCGACGGTCATGCCCACCTCGCTACCGGTGGCAATCAGGATCACATCGACTTTGCCCTTAATCGCATCGGCCAGCACGTAAGCACCTTTGGCGACGTTCTCGGCACTGGCATATTTCGAACGATCCAGGGTCGGCATCGGCTGGCGGGACAAGACCAGGCAGCTCGGCCGATGAGTCTGCGCAAGCGCGACCTTCCAGGCTTCGGCGGTCTCGTTGGCGTCACCCGGACGCAACGTCAGCAAGCCAGGTGTGGCACGAAGTTGCGTCAGCTGCTCGATAGGCTGGTGGGTCGGGCCGTCTTCACCCACGCCAATCGAGTCATGGGTGAAGACAAAGATCACCGGCAATTCCATGATCGACGCCAGGCGAATCGGCGGCTTCATGTAGTCGCTGAACACCAGGAAGGTCGAGGTGTACGGACGGATGTAGGACAGCGCCAGGCCGTTGGCAATCGAGCCCATGGCGTGCTCACGAATACCGAAATGCAGATTGCGGCCGCTGTAGTTATCTGACTCGAAACTGCCCGCGCCGTCGAACGTCAGGTTGGTTTTGGTCGAGGGTGAAAGGTCTGCCGATCCGCCGATGAGCCAAGGTATTTGCTGGGCAAAACCGTTGAGAACCTTGCCGCCCGAGGCTCGTGTGGCAATCCCTTTGGCATCGGCGTCGAAACTGACTGCGGTGTTGCGCCAGCCTTCGGGCATCTCACCGGCGCGCATTCTCTGGAGCTCATCAGCCAATGCCGGTTGATCCTTTTCAAAGCGAGCGAAGGTCTGCTGCCAGGCATCGTAACCACCGCCACTGCGCTTGAGCAGGGCGTCGCGCAGGTAATGGCGCGCTTCTTCCGGTACCAGAAAGCTGCTGTTTTCATCCCAGCCATAGGCTTTCTTGGTCAGCTTGATTTCATCTTCGCCCAGCGGTTCGCCATGGGCCGAAGCCGTGTTGTGTTTGTTGGGCGAGCCGTAGCCGATCACGCTGTCGACCACGATAAGGGTCGGCGCATCGTCGGTTTTCTGGAAAGTCTGGATCGCCTTGGCCAGCGCCGCAGCGTCGTTGGCGTCTTTTACATGCAGGGTTTTCCAGCCGTAGCCTTCGAAACGTTTGAGCGGATCGTCGCTGTAGGCCAATTCGGTATGGCCTTCGATGCTGATGGTGTTGTTGTCGTAGATCCAGCACAGATTCGACAGCTTCAGGTGTCCGGCCAGTGACGCTGCTTCAGCCGTCACGCCCTCCATCATGTCGCCGTCGCCGCACAGCACGTAGACGTTGTAATCGAACAGCGTAGCGCCCGGTTTGTTGAAATGCTCTCCCAGCCAGCGCTCGGCCATCGCCATGCCAACGCTGTTGGCGCAGCCCTGACCCAGCGGGCCGGTGGTGGTTTCAACGCCAGTGGTCATCCGGTATTCCGGGTGTCCCGGGGTCTTGGAATCCATCTGGCGAAACTGCTTGATGTCTTCAAGGCTCACGGCCGGTTTGCCGGAGCGTTTGCCGTGCTCGTCTATCTCGACCACGCCCGCCAGGTGCAACAGCGAATAGAGCAACATCGAGGCATGACCAACCGACAGCACGAAGCGGTCGCGGTTTGGCCAGTCGGGATGTTCAGGGTGATAGCGCAGGAAATCTTTCCACAGCGTGTAGCCGACCGGAGCAAGTGCCATTGGAGTGCCGGGGTGGCCGGAGTTGGCTTTCTGCACGGCATCCATCGCCAGGGTGCGAATGGTGTTGATGGTCAGTTGGTCGCGGTCGCTGTGTTCTTCGATGGAGTGAGATGTTGAAGACGAGCCCATTACTTTCTCCTCGTGACGAGTGGCTGAAGCATCCAGATAGGTGTTGAGCGCACGTGCAGCGCGTTCGTTCCATGAAATCTATGTCACCCGACCAGCACCGCCGATTTATCGCTGAAATGTTTCAGGCGCGAACCATATGGGGCATCTGTATTCGAACCCCATGGGGTTTGTGCATGTTGCCGTACCCGATCGCTGGCTTATGAACGGGGGTGGCCTTTGCAGGAAACGATCATCAAGAAATACCGCGCCATGATCAGGACCTTTACCTACATTGGTTGGTCGCTGTTCTGGCTGTTGATCTGGGATGTCATCGTCACGGTCGACTTCATGCTGTACCTGGAACGCAAGATCACGTTGCCCTCCATGCCGCTGACGTTGCTTGGCTCGGCGCTGGTGGTACTGACCAGCTTTCGCAATTCCAGTGCCTACAATCGCTGGTGGGAGGCGCGTACGTTGTGGGGTGCGCTGGTCAATAATTCGCGCAGCTTTGCGCGGCAGGTGCTGACGCTGATCGACGACGACGGGGAGTTGAATCCGGTCAAAGCTGTACTGCTGCGTCGGCACGTGGCCTACGTGGAATGCCTCTCGGCGCACTTGAAGGGGGGCGATTGCGGCGAGGACGTGACCGCAATGATTCCGCGCGAAGAATACGACCGTCGCAAGCGCACCAATAATTTCCCCAACGACATCCTCAATGAATCCGCCGCGATTATCGCGGGCGAATACAAGGCCGGGCGGCTGGACAGCATTCGGCTTGAGCGGCTGGAAGCGACACTGGTTGAAATCTCCAATTGCCAGGGCGGCATGGAGCGGATCGCCAATACGCCGCTGCCTTATCCTTATGTGACCTTTCCGCGGCTGTTCATCACCATGTTCTGCATCATCGTGCCGATTGGTCTGGTTGAAACGCTGGGCTGGTTCACGCCGCTGGCTTCAACCGTGGTGGGTTTCATGCTGCTGGCGATCGAGAAGATCGGCACCGATCTGCAAAGCCCGTTCAAGGCGTCCGAGCACGAGATTCAGATGAAGGCGCTGTGCGCCAACATCTCCGGGAATCTGAATTCGATGCTGCGTGATGCCACCGAAAAGCAGCGGTAAGCCCCAAGCGGCGTCCTGATCGTTCCCACGCTCCGCGTGGTAATGGCGCCCGTGACGCTCGGCGTCACACAATGGACGCGGAGCGTCCGGCATGCATGCCCACGCAGAGCGTGGGCACGATCAGCTTTGTCGCTTGCTTCTAGGTGCCCGACTTGATCTTGGTCCAGACCCGCGTCCGCGCGCGCTCTGCATCACGGGGAAGCGGCGTCAGCGTATACAGCGTCTTCATGGCCTCGTCGGTCGGGTAGAGGTTCGGGTTGTTGCGGATCGCCGGATCCACCTTGTCGGTAGCGTCCTTGTTCGGGTTCGGGTAACCGACGAAGTCACTGATCGGCGCGATCACTTGCGGCTGCAACAGGTAATTGATGAAGGTGTGCGCATCTTCCACATCCTTGGCGCCTTTCGGAATCGCCAGCATGTCGAACCAGATCGGCGCGCCTTCCTTGGGCAGACGCATGTCTACCACTACGCCGTTCTTGGCTTCCTTGGCGCGATTGGCGGCTTGCGAGAAGCTGCCCGAATAACCCACGGCCACGCAGATATCGCCATTGGCGATGTCAGCCATGTACTTGGAGGAGTGGAAGTAGGTGATGTACGGACGAATCTTCATCAGCAAGGCTTCCGCCTTGTCGTAGTCCTTGGGATTCTTGCTGTTCGGATCCAGCCCCAAATGCTGCAGGGCCAGCGGCAGAATCTCTGAAGGCGAGTCGAGCAGGGTCACGCCGCATTGCTTCAACTTGCTGATGTTCTCTTCCTTGAAAATCAGATCCCAGCTGTCCACAGGTGCTTTGTCGCCGAGCACGGCCTTGACCTTGTCCGGGTTGAAGCCGATCAGAATGGTGCCGTACATGTATGGCACCGCGTACTTGTTGCCCGGATCGTTGGCCTCCAGCAGCTTCATCAGCTTGGGGTCCAGGTGCGAATAGTTGGTCAGCTTCGACTTATCCAGCGGCTGAAATACGCCGGCCTCGATCTGCTTGGCCAGAAACACGTTGGACGGCACGACGACGTCGTAGCCCGAATTGCCCGTCAGAAGTTTGGCTTCCAGTGCTTCGTTGGTGTCGAAAATGTCGTAGATCAGCGGGACCTTGGTGTCCTTTTTGAAGTTCTCCAGGGTCTGCGGCGTGATGTAGTCGAACCAGTTGTAGACGCGCAGGGTCTTTTGCTCGTCGGCGTGCGCCGCACCGCCGAGCATGGCCGCGCCCGACGTTGCGATGAGGGTCGAGGCGATAAAACGCTTGAGTCTGTTCATCGTGGTTGCTCTTCTTCGAATTGAGAGTGTCAGACGCGTTCGAAACCTTCCAGCACGTTCACGGCGTTGATGCCGATTTCCTCGACGGCATAGCCGCCCTCCATCACGAACAGTGTAGGTTTGCCCAGTCGCGCGATTCGCTCGCCCATGCGCAGGTAATCCGGACTGTCGAGTTTGAATTGCGAAATCGGGTCGTCCTTGAACGTGTCCACGCCCAACGACACGACAATCACATCGGCACCGAAGCGTTCGATTTCGCCGCAGGCCTTCTCCAGCGCTGCGCTCCACTGCGTCCAGTCGCTTCCGGCCGCCAGTGGATAGTTGAAGTTGAAGCCCTCACCGGCGCCTTCGCCCAGCTCATCTTCATAGCCCAGAAAAAACGGGAATTCCGCTTCCGGATGCCCGTGAATCGAGGTGAACAGCACGTCGCTGCGCGCATAGAAAATCGACTGCGTCCCGTTGCCGTGGTGGTAATCGACATCAAGGATCGCAACTTTTTTGTGGCCTTGATCGAGGAATGCCTGTGCGGCGATGGCGGCGTTGTTCAGGTAGCAATAGCCGCCCATTACGTCGCTGGCAGCGTGATGTCCCGGCGGGCGGCACAGGGCGAACGCGCTATGAGCGCCATTCTGGATCGCTGTCTGAGCCGTGAGTGCGACCTGAGCTGCGCTGTACGCGGCCTGCCAAGTGCCGGCGGTGATCGGTGCGCCGGCGTCGAAGGTGTAGTAGCCCAACTGGCCGTGCAGGCTGGTCGGGATTACCGAACGCAAAGTCCGCGCAGGCCAGGTGTAGGGCAGCAGATCGCCTTCCGGGTTTGTCTCGGCCCAGCGCGCCCACGCACCTTTGAAGAATTCGAGAAATGCCTGGGTATGAATGCGTTCGATCGGCGCGATGCCGAAATCCTGCGGGGCTTGGACAGCACCGAGTTCGCGGTCTTTGACTCGTTGCAGCACATGATCAGCGCGCGATGGCATTTCGAAGCAGGGCATCAACTTGCCGTCGATCAACTCGCAGCGGCCATGATGCAGATGGTGATCGTCTGAATAGATCGTCAGCATTCTCTTGTTCTCCTGTGGCTAATTTGTCCGACATTCTTGTGGCGGATGACTTTTCAGAGAACGACGGAAACGGCCAAAAGGGGATTATTACGGCCATAAACTCTGTCCGTAAATCGCCCCCTTATGAGGCGAGATGCCCTGTTTCGAGGCAGGCGCGTGATCAGACCCGAAACTGGCTCGGCGCTACGCCGCTCCAGCGAATGAAGGCATGGCGAAAGCTCGCCGTTTCGCTGAAGCCCAGCACCTCGGCGATGCGATGAATCGGCATTTGATCGTCCTGCAACAGCTGCTTGGCGCGGTCGAAGCGCAACTCGTCGAGCAGTTGTTGATAGCTGCTGCCGGTGGCTTGCAGATGTCGGCGCAGGGTGCGTTCCGAGCAGTTCATCTTTTGTGCGAGCACCCCCAGGCCAGGCGTTTGATCGAGTGCGTCCGACAGCAGATGTCTAATCCGCCCAAGCCACGCCTGGCGGCCCGTGAACTCGATGTTCTGCCGGCGGCAGCGCTCTCGCATATCGCGATGAGTGACCGGGTCGGCGAGGGGCAGCGGCTGATCGAGCCAACGCTTGTCGAACGCGAAGGCGTTGTCTGCGACATTGAAGTGCAAAGTGCAGGCGAAGCTTTCGCGATAGCTGGCTTGATAATCCGGCGCATCATGGGCGAAGCGCGCATCGAGCAGGGGCAACGATTTGCCGAGCAGGTCGTCGCAGATCACTTTCAGCGAGGCCATGCACAACTCAGCGTTGAAGATCCGCAGGCTCTCGTCGTCGCGATAGTCGCTGGCGCTGAACCAGATGCGCTCGCCGTCCTCGATCAACTTCAGCTCGAACAGCGTACCGAGCAATGCGGGGTACTCCAGTGCCAGGCGCAGGGCGTCACCGAAAGTGGCACTGGTGAGCAAGGCGTAACCGAGAATCCCGTAGGACGACACATGCATCCGTCGTCCGAGCGGCAACCCGATCTCCCTGCGCAGCGCGACAGCGTTGGCGCAGACCTGCATTTCCTGAAAAGTGGTAATGCGGATATCCGGCCGACTCAGATCCGCTTCAGTGATCCCGCTCCCGGCCAGCAACGCTTCGCTGCCCCAGCCGTCAGCCGAAAACGTCTCCAGCACCAGCGATACAGCGTTGAGGGTGGTGAGGTGGGAATGAAGCATGAGCGCGTTCCGATCGTTTTTGACCGGAAGAGGGAGCAAGAGGTGTGCCGGGTGTAGTGATCACAGAGTTCAAAACGCGCGCTTGACTCTGGCCGCGGGCCGCGGGATGTGGGAGGGAGCTTGCTCGCGAAAAAAAGTGGAAACAGGCCACGAATCTCTATCGCCTGAAACATTGAATCGCGAGCAAGCTCCCTCCCATAGGATCGAGTCCGACCTTATGGTGCGCGGATGGCAACTATCGGCGCCCTCAGCGCAATTCCCCACACACATCCAGCTCTACCAAGCGACGCACTTCATCCTGCGCCAACCCTGAACCCAGCAGCGCGTGCAGTTTGCCGAACGCCGCTTCACGGGTCATGCCGCCGCCGGACAACACGCCCACGTCGCGCAGGCGGCTACCGGCTTCGTAGACGTCCAGCTCCACACCTCCTTCATGGCATTGAGTGATTGCTACAACGCAGATGCCTTGTTCGCGTGCCCGTTGCAGGCTCGCGAGGAACTCCGGGTTGTCGCTGGGTCCGGTGCCGCTGCCGAAGCATTCGAGGATCAGACCCTGGATGCCGCTGTCGATCAGCCCGTCCAGTTGCGCAGCGCCGATACCGGGAAACAAAGGCAGCACCGCGACGCTGACTAGTTGTTTCGGCTGATGGTAATCCAGTGCTTCCGGTAGATCGCAAACCCCTTCGCCACCACGGGCGCGATTCAGTGCCGCGAACGGATTACGCCCGAAACTGCGGATCTTCGCGCAGCGAGTCGGTTGCAGCAGTTCGCCGTGGAAATACAGATGCACACCCGCAGGCAAGCCTTTGCCAAGTGACTGCAAGGCACCGTTGACGTTCTCCCAGGCATCGCTGTCCGGGACACCGGCAGGCAGCATCGAGCCGGTAAACACCACCGGCGCATTCAATCCCAGCAACTGGAAACTCATGGCCGCTGCGCTGTAGGCCAGCGTATCGGTACCGTGCAGGACCAATACTGAGTCGCAGCCGTTCACCTCAACGGCATCGACTACGGCCTCGCGCAGTCGCTGCCAGTAATCGGGGGTCATGTTGGCGCTGTCGATCAGGGGAGACATTTCGCGAAACTGCCATTGCGGCACTACCAGCGCAGGCTGGCCAGCCAGTTGCTCCGTCATCCGCGCGTCAAAACCGGAGGCGGGTGCAAGGCCGTTTTCGCTGGCCTGCATGCCAATGGTTCCGCCGGTGTAGAGCACCATCACTTGCTGAGCCGGTGCGTGGTTTTCGCGATTCATGCCTGTCTCCCTAAATTGATTTTCGGATGATTAAGAGGCGTCGACGACTGCTTTTGCGCTGGTCTTGTCAGGTGCTACGGCAGGCTGTTCATGGCCCGGTTTCGGCCAGGCCCTGAGGTCCAGATCCAGGTCGGGGAACTGACTGGAATCGAACACCGGCGTCTCGATGCCGGCCTTACGCTGTGCATCGTAGTCATTGAGCAGGCGCAGACCAATGTTGAACAGCATCGCCAAGGCAATCAGGTTCACGAACGCCAGCAGCGTCATGGTGATGTCGGCGAAGGCGAAGACTGTGCCCAGATCTTCCACGGCACCCCACAGAATCAGCGCAAGTACCAGCGCACGATAGCTGATCAACGCCTTGCGGCTTTCGCCGATCAGGAAGCGCAGGCTGTTTTCGCCCAAGTAGTAGTTGTAGAGGATCGAGGTGAACACGAACAACGCCAGTGCCACACTGATGAACAGCTTGCCCCAGTCACCGACGACTGCCGCCAGCGAGTTCTGGGTCAGGGCGATGCCGTCCCCTTCGAAGCCTGGTGTGTAGAACCCGGACAGCAGAATCAGCAAGGCCGTGCAGGTGCAGATGACGAAAGTGTCGAGAAACACGCTGAACGCCTGAACTACGCCTTGAGCGATTGGGTGTTGAACCTCGGCCACCGCCGCCACATTGGGCGCGCTGCCCAGACCCGCTTCGTTGGCGAACACGCCGCGCTTCACGCCCATCACGATGGCACTGCCGATCAGGCCGCCAAAGACTTCGTCCATGCCGAATGCGCTTTTGACGATGGTCATCAGCATGTGCGGTACCTGTTCGAACTGCACGGCAATCACGTAAACGGTCACTGCGATGTAGACCAGCGTCTTGATTGGCACCAGCAGGTCAGCGACTGCGGCGATGCGCTTGATACCGCCCACGAACACCAGCCCCAGCAACACCGCCAGACCCAACCCTGCATAGCCTGGCGACACGCCAAACGCGCTGTTGAGCGAATGCGTCACGGCGTGGGATTGCAGGCCGTTGAAGGCGAAACCGAACGTCACCAGCAGCAATACCGCCATGATCATCCCGAGCCAGCGTTTGCCCAGCCCGTGCTGGATGTAATAGGAGGGGCCGCCGCGATATTGCCCTTCGGCGTCGCAACGTTTGTACAACTGACCCAGAGAGCATTCGAAGAAGCTGCTGGCCATGCCGACCAGCGCAGTGACCCACATCCAGAAGACCGCACCCGGCCCGCCGAGGGTCACCGCGATGCCGACGCCTGCGATGTTACCGGCGCCAACGCGTCCGGCGAGGCTGAGCATCAGTGCCTGAAACGAACTCAGCTGGCCCGAGCTGCTGCGCAGGCTGTCGCGAAATACCGCGAACATATGAAAGAAGTGACGTAACTGAACGAAACGCGAGCGAATCGTGAAATATCCACCGAGCCCGACAATGAGCACGATCAGCAGTTTTCCCGAGAGGAAGTCGTTGATGACTTCAAGCATGTGTGTTCCTCGCTTTTTAGAGGGGGCGCACTATACCGGTGCGCGTTATTGGAGTCTTTATCCGGTTGTTGCTTTGGCTGGCTTACCGCTCTGCGGGCGTGTGCCGATGGGTGTGTGACCGGGATCGGAATCAAATGATTCCGGGCAAAAAAAAGGGCCTGGAAGCGTCTACTTCCGGCCCTCAAAAGGGTGAGGGGTGTCTAGGCCCTCAGCCTGGTGATCATGTTGCAGCTAAAACGGGAGCGGTCGATCAGGCCTTCAGGGGTACCAGTCGTGGGGCGATCATGTTCTCGGGGCGCAGGATGTCGGCGAGCATCACGTCGTCGAGCAGGCCTTCCTCACGCACCAGTTCCAGCACGCCACGGCCCGTTTCCAGCGCGACGCGGGCGATACGGGTGGCGTTTTCGTAACCGATGTACGGGTTCAGCGCGGTCACCAGGCCGATCGAGTGCTCGACCAGCTCACGGCAGCGTTGCTCGTTGGCGGTGATGCCGACGATGCAGTGCTCGCGCAGCATGTCCATGGCGCGTTGCAGTAGGCGGATCGAGTCAAAGATCTTGTAGGCGATCAGCGGCTCCATCACGTTCAGTTGCAGTTGGCCGCCTTCGGCCGCGATGGTGAGTGCCAGGTCGTTGCCCATGATTTCGAAGGCGCACATGTTCACGGCCTCCGGAATCACCGGGTTGACCTTGCCCGGCATGATCGAGCTGCCCGGCTGGCGCGCTGGCAGGTTGATTTCGTTGATGCCGGTGCGCGGGCCGCTGGACAGCAGGCGCAGGTCGTTGCAGATTTTCGACAACTTGACCGCAGTACGCTTGAGCATGCCGGAGAACAGCACGAAGGCACCCATGTCGGAGGTGGCTTCGATCAGGTCAGCCGCGGGAACCAGAGGCTGGCCGCTGATGATTGCAAGGCGCTCTACAGCCAGGTGCTGATAGCCAGGGTCGGCGTTGATGCCGGTGCCGATGGCGGTACCGCCCAGATTCACTTCGGTCAACAGCTCAGGCGCCAGGCTACGCAGGCGATTGAGGTCTTCGGTCAGGGTGGTGGCAAAGGCGCGGAATTCCTGGCCGAGGGTCATCGGCACAGCGTCCTGCAACTGGGTGCGGCCCATTTTCAGAACGTGGTTGAATTCCTGGCCCTTGGCGGCGAACGCCTGAATCAGGCTGTCGAGGCTGGCGAGCAGGGCGTCGTGACCCAACAGCAGACCCAGGCGAATCGCCGTCGGGTAGGCATCGTTGGTCGACTGCGCCATGTTCACATCGTTGTTCGGGTGCAGGTATTTGTATTCGCCTTTCGCATGGCCCATCGCTTCGAGTGCAATATTGGCGATGACTTCGTTGGCGTTCATGTTGGTGGACGTACCCGCGCCGCCCTGGATCATGTCGACCACGAACTGCTCGTGGAAGTCGCCGCGAATCAGACGTGCGCAGGCTTCGCTGATCGCTGCATGCTTTTCGCTGCTCAGGTGACCGAGCTGATGGTTCGCATCGGCTGCCGCTTGTTTGACCATGGCCAGACCCACGACCAGCTTCGGGTAGTGAGCGATTGGAACGCCGGACAAACGAAAGTTGTGTACCGCGCGCAGCGTCTGGATGCCGTAATACGCTTCAGCGGGTACTTCGAGGACGCCAAGCAGGTCTTTTTCGATGCGAAATGATGCAGCGGAGGACATGATAGAGAAAGTCTCAAGAGAGGCACGGACTAAGCCGGAACGCCTTTAATACTAGGCCTGTGGCCGATTGCGAACCAATGCTGTTAAGCGCTAGCCTATGCACAAACGGCATAATGTTGATGTGACGTTCGGATTGTGACGAGCGTATGAATGCTGTACGGCAGCGCTCCAAAAAGGCGCCGGATTTTCTGCAGCGCGATTCACCTTGCTGGGAGTGAACGATGAACCTGGAAAGCAAATGGCTGGAAGACTTCAGTGCGCTGGCCGCTACCCGCAGTTTCTCCCAGGCGGCGGAGCGCAGATTCGTCACGCAGCCGGCGTTCAGTCGACGGATTCGCAGCCTCGAAGCCGCGCTGGGCCTGACTCTGGTCAACCGCTCCCGTACGCCCATCGAGCTGACAGCGGCGGGGCAGTTGTTTCTGGTCACGGCCCGGACTGTGGTCGACCAACTCGGCGAAGTGCTGCGCCATCTGCATCATCTGGAAAGCGGGCAGGGCGAGGTCATGCAGATCGCGGCGGCTCACTCGCTGGCGCTGAGTTTCTTTCCCCGCTGGATCGCGCAGTTGCGCAACGAAGGGCTGAATATCGCGACCCGGCTGGTCGCCACCAACGTCGGCGACGCCGTGCATGCCCTGCGCGAAGGCGGCTGTGATCTGATGCTGGCCTTCTACGACCCGGACGCGGCGCTGCAGATGGACGCCGAAATATTCCCGTCCCTGCATCTGGGCATGACCGAAATGCTCCCCGTGTGTTCGGCGGATGCCGATGGAAAACCACTGTTCGATCTGGAAGGCGAGCTCAGTGTGCCTCTGCTGGCCTACAGCGCCGGCGCATTTCTCGGGCGCTCGGTGAACCTGCTTCTGCGCCAACGCAGTCTGCGTTTCACGACGGTGTACGAAACGGCGATGGCCGACAGCCTCAAGGGCATGGCGCTGCAGGGTTTGGGCATTGCCTGGGTGCCGCGTCTGAGCATTGTCGCGGAACTCGAACGAGGCGAACTTGTAGTTTGCGGCGGCACACAATGGCACGTGCCTCTGGAGATTCGGCTGTATCGATGTGCGCTGGTCCGCAAGGCCAATGTGCGGCTGTTGTGGCGCAAGCTTGAGGGTGGCGTGGCGCAGACGGCGGTCTGACCTTGGAGTCAGTAAATACGGGGCTGGAGGCTACAAGCGGCTGGCTGACAGGAGGTCGTCAGCGTTCTGTCAAACGAAACTCTTTGCGGTATACTGCGCGGCCTTTGGCCGGTTGCACCGGTCATTATTCGTACGACAAGCCACGCCGGTCTTCCCGCGTGGCTTGTTGTTTTTAGACGCGCCTGCGGGCGCCCTATGAAGAGGCACGACGATGAGCGCACTGGTTGGCGTGATCATGGGCTCCAAGTCCGATTGGTCCACCCTTAGCCACACCGCCGATATGCTGGAAAAGCTCGGCATTCCGTACGAAGTCAAAGTGGTTTCGGCGCACCGCACGCCCGACCTGCTGTTCAAGTACGCCGAAGAGGCTGAAGGTCGTGGCATCGAGGTGATCATCGCCGGTGCCGGTGGTGCTGCTCACCTGCCAGGTATGTGCGCTGCCAAGACTCACCTGCCAGTGCTGGGTGTTCCGGTGCAGTCGTCGATGCTCTCGGGTGTCGACTCGTTGCTTTCCATCGTGCAGATGCCAGCAGGCATCCCGGTTGCGACCCTGGCGATCGGCAAGGCTGGCGCGATCAATGCCGCTCTGCTGTCGGCCAGCATTCTGGGCGCCAAGCACCCGCAATTCCATGCAGTGTTGAAAAAATTCCGCACTGAGCAGACAGACAGCGTTCTGGACAATCCAGACCCACGCGAGGCCTGAGGTTTTCATGAAGATCGGCGTAATCGGTGGCGGCCAGCTGGGTCGCATGTTGGCTCTGGCGGGCACTCCGCTGGGAATGAACTTCGCGTTTCTCGACCCCGCGCCGGACGCATGTGCCGCTGCGCTGGGCGAGCATCTGCGTGCCGATTACGGCGATCAGGATCACCTGCGCCAGCTGGCCGATGAAGTCGATCTGGTGACTTTCGAGTTCGAAAGCGTTCCGGCTGAAACCGTGGCCTTCCTCTCGCAATTCGTCCCGGTCTACCCAAGTGCCGAAGCCCTGCGCATTGCGCGCGACCGTTGGTTCGAAAAGAGCATGTTCAAGGACCTGGGCATTCCAACGCCTGCCTTCGCTGACATCCAGTCCCAGGCGGATCTGGACGCGGCGGTGGCCAGCATCGGTCTGCCGGCGGTATTGAAAACCCGCACGCTGGGTTACGACGGCAAGGGCCAGAAGGTCTTGCGCAAGCCGCAAGACGTGGTCGATACCTTCGCAGAGTTGGGCAGCGTACCTTGCCTACTGGAGGGCTTCGTACCGTTCACCGGCGAAGTCTCGCTGATCGCCGTCCGGGCTCGCGATGGCGAAACCCGCTTCTACCCGCTGGTCCACAACACCCATGACAGCGGCATACTGCGCCTGTCCATCGCCAGCACCGATCATCCGCTGCAGGCACTGGCTGAAGACTATGCCGGTCGCGTACTCAAGCAGCTGGATTACGTTGGCGTGTTGGCGTTCGAATTCTTCGAAGTCGACGGTGGCCTGAAAGCCAACGAAATCGCGCCTCGCGTTCACAACTCCGGTCATTGGACTACCGAAGGCGCCGAGTGCAGCCAGTTCGAGAACCACCTGCGCGCTGTTGCCGGCCTGCCGCTGGGTTCGACGGCCAAAGTGGGCGAGAGCGCGATGCTCAACTTCATCGGCGAAGTGCCTGCCGTGGACAAGGTCATCGCCATCGACGACTGCCATCTGCACCACTATGGCAAGGCATTCAAGGTCGGCCGCAAGGTGGGACACGCTAACGTGCGCAGCAAGGACCGCGCGACACTCGATCGCCAGGTGAAGCTGGTCGAGGCGTTGATAAAGAGTTAAGCGTTGAACCATTCATCCCCCGCGCCCCTCTCATAGCGTGTTGCCAATTGCCGACTAGGCTTTGGCATATTCATTCAAACAGAGGGGCATGGCATGGGAATCATCGGAACCATCTTCATCGGCCTGATCGTGGGTCTGCTGGCTCGTTTTCTGAAGCCTGGCGACGACAGCATGGGCTGGATCATGACCATTGTGCTCGGGATCTGTGGTTCGCTCGCCGCGACCTACGGTGGTCAGGCGCTGGGTATTTATCAGGCAGGCGAGGGCGCGGGTTTCCTGGGCGCTCTGATCGGCGCGATTATCTTGCTGGTCATCTACGGCATGATCAAAAAGAAATGAAACTGATCCTGGCCCTCTGCGCTAATGCTGCGCAGGGGGCTAGAATGCCCGGCACTTGAATCTTCCATGCCGAGCCACGTAATGCGTCGTCTTCTTCTCGTTTCCTTGCTGCTGGTCTGCGGACTGGCAAGCGCCGCTGACATCCCTGAAACCGATTGGCTCGAACTGATGCCCAAGTCGGATCAGAAAGCCCTCGAAGCCATGCCCGAAATCGATCACAACTCCCCGGAAGCTCAGGGTACGTTCGACAGCAAGGGTGGTTTGAAGCAGAGCAAGGGCCTGCCTGCCGTGATGTACTCCACCAAAACCGTTGCGGCCATGGACGGCAAGAACATTCGCCTGGGTGGTTATCCCGTTCCGCTGGAAACCGATGCCAAAGGACATAGCACGCTGTTCTTCCTGGTCCCGTATCCGGGCGCCTGCATTCATGTGCCGCCACCGCCGCCCAATCAACTGGTGCTGGTGCGCTACCCCAAAGGCCTGAAGATCGACGACATCTACACGCCGCTGTGGGTCATCGGCACATTGAAGGTCGAGAAGGTCAGCAATGATCTGGCCGATGCGGCCTACGCGCTGGATGCCTCGAAGGTGCGGGTTGTGGTTGAGGCGGATTTGTAAGAGCTGGCGCTGGAAGGCACCCATCTTTGGTTCACTGCGAACCTTGCGGGAGGGAGCTTGCTCGCGAATATGACGGTACAAGCGACACATTGTCGCTGCCTGCTACCCGGTAATCGCGAGCAAGCTCTCTCCCACAACTGCACCACCCGCCAGTTCTATCAATCGTCCGTCAAAGGCTCTGCCCAGATACTCACGCTCATCATGTGCATGTCACCGGGCTTGAGCGTCACGATGTCGCTCATGACATTGGCGGTCTCAACACACACCATGTTCTGCCAGCCATCGGCCTGCATGTCGCCTAACGTCTTGGTCTTCTCGATCCATGGGTTCCACACCACCGATGAATTCGAGCCGATGGTCTGGATCTGAATCCGGCGTTTCCACTCAGGGTCGACGATGGAAATCAGCTCAGGTGTGTCCTGATAGATGCGATCTGTCTCACCGGTGAACGTAATGTCGCCCACTTGCACGTTCTGTGTTTCCCAGCTTTCCAGCGTATTCAGATAGCTGACACCGTCCAGGCCCTCAATGCTGACCTGTTTGATATCGCTGACTGCGAAGTAGCTGTGCAGCGCCTGGCTCAAGGTCACATCTTCAGGGCCTGCATTGAAGCTGACCAGGCTGACATTCAATGCCGAGTCCAGGCGAATCTGCAGCTTCAGGCCCACGGTATGCGGCCAGCCTGGCAGATGCCCTTCGGCCTTCGGCTGAATGAATTCGACGATCAGTGCATCGCCGTCCTCACCCATCCCCATCAACTCCCAGTCGAGGGCGCGAACTTCGCCGTGGGCGTTGGCAGGTTCGCTGCTCTGACGCATGGCCTGCACGCTTTGTGGGTTGCGCTGGAAGTTGCCGAACCAGGGCCAGCAGATCGGCATGCCGCCGCGAATTGCCTTGCCGTGCTTGAACACTGCGCCTGGGTTGGACCAGATCAGCGGCTGATCGCCATCGATTTGATAACTGACGATATGCGCGCCCTGCTGGGCGACCACCAGTTCGGCCTGACCGTGGCGGATACGCCAGCAATTGAGCTCACCGAGCTGGATGGATTCGACTTCTGGCGTAGGCATAAGGGTACTCACTCAAAGGACAGTGACTGAATCAGACTGTGCCAAGCTTGATGAGTTTAGTGCGCCCTGCCAAGTGCGACGAAGTCGACGCCGAACGATGTCAGCGTCTGGCCGGGACCGAGCGGGTACGACCGCTGCCGTCAATGGCGACGAAAACGAATACGGCTTCTGTCACCTTGCGCCATTCGCTGGACAGCGGGTCATCGCTCCACACCTCGACCATCATCTGGATCGAGCTGCGGCCGATTTCCAGGGTCTGGGTATAAAAGGACAACTGCGCGCCCACGGCCACGGGGACCAGAAACGCCATACGGTCGATGGCGACGGTTGCAACGCGTCCGCCTGCAACCTTGCTGGCCATCGCGGTGCCTGCCAGGTCCATCTGCGAAACCAGCCAGCCGCCGAAGATATCGCCAAAGCCGTTTGTTTCGCGTGGAAGTGCCGTGATCTGCAACGCGAGATCACCTTGTGGAATCGGATCTTCTTGTTCGAGCTCAATCATGCCGGGGTCCCTCTGACCCATGACTCTCAAAGTCTTCACTGCGTTAAAAAGGGAAACTCTGCGAAAACGACTTGGTTAAATGGCTTCGCACAAATTCCCTGAAAAGACCGGTTGAGTCGCGGTCGGCAAGTATATCGGGCCGGGCGTCATGAGACGACCGCCGGGTTCCGATTTTGCCGGCCTCACGTTGCAATCCATGTGCATTCGCGCGCAATTTGCTATCGTGCCGAACCGATTTGGCGCACTACGCCGTTATTGGCACGCAATTTTGATGCCCGATTACATCTTCGAGTCGAGAAATCGCGTGCACAGCCGTTACCCGCGGCTGCATCGCTGTTGATTTTTCGCCCCGAGAGAGCCTCAAAAGAGAAGCCATTGTCATGTCCTTTGTGCCTTCAAGTGCCGCGCAGCCTTCGCGCCCACTGACCCGCAACGATTACAAAACCCTGTCGCTGTCCGCCCTCGGTGGCGCGCTGGAATTCTACGATTTCATCATCTTCGTGTTCTTCGCGGCGGTGGTCGGCAAGCTGTTCTTCCCGGTAGACATGCCCGAATGGCTGCGCCTGATGCAAACGTTTGGCATTTTCGCTGCCGGATATCTGGCTCGCCCACTGGGCGGCATCGTCATGGCGCACTTTGGTGATTTGCTGGGCCGCAAGAAAATGTTCACCCTGAGCATCTTCCTGATGGCCGTGCCAACGCTGATCATGGGTCTGCTGCCGACCTATGCGCAGATCGGCATCTGGGCGCCGCTTTTATTACTGCTGATGCGCGTCATTCAAGGCGCCGCGATTGGTGGCGAAGTGCCGGGTGCGTGGGTATTCGTTTCCGAGCACGTTCCCGCACGTAACGTCGGTTACGCCTGCGGTACCCTCACGTCGGGTCTGACCGCTGGGATTTTGCTGGGTTCGCTGGTCGCCACCTGGATCAACAGCCTCTACACCCCCGCCGAGGTTTCGGACTACGCCTGGCGTATTCCTTTCCTGCTCGGCGGTGTATTCGGTCTGATGTCTGTCTACCTGCGCCGCTGGCTGCACGAGACGCCGGTTTTTGCTGAGCTTCAGCTGCGCAAGCAACTGGCCGAGGAAGTCCCGCTCAAGGCTGTATTGCGTGACCACCGCGGCGCCGTCGTGCTGTCGATGGCCCTGACCTGGCTGCTGTCGGCCGGTGTGGTTGTCGTCATCCTGATGACCCCGACTCTGCTGCAAACTTCATACGGTTTCGCACCTGCTGTCACCCTCAAAGCCAACAGCCTGGCCATCGTCCTGCTAAGCCTGGGTTGCATCGGCGCAGGTGCGCTGGCTGATCGCTTCGGTGCGGGCCTGGTGTTTCTGTTTGGCTCGCTGGGTCTGCTGATCAGCTCGTGGACCTTCTACCACACCGTGGGTGACCACCCGGATCTGCTGTATCCGCTCTATGCGATAACGGGCCTGTTCGTCGGCACCATCGGCGCGGTGCCGTTCGTGATGGTCAAGGCATTCCCGCCCGTGGTGCGTTTCTCCGGGCTGTCGTTCTCCTACAACCTGGCTTACGCAATCTTCGGTGGCCTGACACCGATGGTCGTGACGCTGATGCTCAAGGCCAACCCGATGGGGCCTGCGTGGTACGTGGCGATTTTGTGCGGGTTAGGGATGGTGATCGGGGTTTATCTGCTTAGGGGAAGAGATAACAATCCATTGGGATGAGCAGCCGATGGTCGCGGATAGACAATCGTAACTGTCCGCGACATGTGCCGTTACACCTTCAGAGCGATTATCGCGGCCTGGTTGTTGTATCGCGCAGCGCACAAGATCTGGTTATCGCCAGTCACGACAAAGCTGTTTGCTGACGTTGCGCTTGAGACGGACGTATTTTCGTCTAGTGTGCAAAAATGAAGATCACCTCCGAAAGAGTCGTCAGGTTTGCCGCTAGCAAGGAATCTCCCTATCATGTTCCAGCGTTCTCCATCAGGGGTTTGGTCCTCTGCGTTTCCAATGCATAAAATTTGGTCCGTGGACGGGGTCGCCGTGCTGATACGTGAGCTTGTGGCTGCCCAGAAATCCAACAGTTTGGACCCAAACGAATAAATTGCCGGCTCTCCGTTGTTGAACGTTTTATCAGGGATACCGTCGATATTGAACCTCATGATCATGCTGCTGTAGCGCAATAGTTTTTCGACATAGACGTAACCGACCGCGGTGAATTTTTGCATATTAATGTCTACATCTACGTCTGATAGGGTCGTCAGTACGCCTGAGCTAATGTAGGCGACGCCATCTTCGCCGAAGCTGCGAACCGTTTCCCCCCTCCGGTCTAGCATCTTTATAAAACCTGCGATTTTCGAATCCGTACGACTGGTTCCGAATGCCAAAATGTACTCGCTTTGCGTCGTCCCTACGACACCGCTTAGTCCAGCGTGGCCGCCGGTGACGATTTCGAGTTTGCCTCCGTTTTGAAAACTGTTATCGAGTACGCCTAAAGATGTCAGTCTGACTATATAGCTGACCTGGGGTGAGCTTTTGGTCCGAATTGCACATGTTACGGTGTTGTCGGAGTGTACAACTACGGTCATCGGTCCCACGGAAAATAATTCCGGTATGTCAGGGGCTAACAACTGGTTAAGATGACAGTGGCCATCTTTGCCGAAGCTAGGATCTGCAGCTCCGTCGCTGAGTAGCTTTGAGACGATATAGATAGGTTGTGTTGAGGGGGAGTAAACCCCCCAAACGAATATGTCTCCGTTGGCAGTTTCGTAGATTCCGTCAATCATGCAGTAGCCGTCCGAGTAGCCGAAGCGAAACTCCTTGGAGCCGCCGTCGCCGAACGAGCTTTCTAGTTCGCCTTTATCATTAAATTTCGCAATGCCGGAAACAGGGTAGTCAGGGGCAGCGAAGCCTTGAAAGCTCGCTAAATACAAATGCGTTTCCGAGTGGCATCGAACAATGCTCTTAGCTGGCCCACCAGGGCGATCACCTAGTTTAAGCATCAGCCTTCCATTGTTGCCAAAGCTGGTATCAAGCTCGGCTACGCGATAGGATGGGGCGATTTCTTTTGTACGTTCTTTTTCAATAGATTGGAGCTTGTGGTCCAGAGGTGTTATGTCCATTTTTATCCTTGTTTATCTATTCCTCGTTTTGCCATCACTCTGTTGGGTTGAGTTTAGGTCTTTGAGGTTGAAACTGGTTTTGGGTAGCGTCACTCAAAAAACTGTAGTTGCAATTAGGTGCTCCGGTTATATTGATTAGAAATAAAATGCTCACGGGTTATTGCGCTAATCAATAGCTCTCAGTGAAGCCTCAGCTGTTTCATTAAATCTGGTGCTAGGTGAGTTGGACTTCCTCAATGCTGCTGCGTAACGTTCAAGAAGATTTTGGTGCTTAACGTATTTCAAGATGACCTGATTTTTGTTTGCTTATTAGTCAGATCGAATTGCATTATTCTTCATTGCCCAGCCCGCAGATCCAGCGATTAAATAACCTGTGGCTTAAGGTGCGACAAGCGCGTCGAAATGGCTGCTCAGCGTTCATCTACTTGTCACAATCTCGCCATAAAGTAGTCACATGGCCATCACGGACCACCGGCCGACCCTTCCGACCTCGCCAGGAGCCAGGTATGACACTCAAGCGTTTTATGACTGCACTCACCTTTGTCGCCGCCAGCGTTGCCGCTGCCAATGCCATTGCGGCGGTTGATCCTGCGATCAAGCCATACGTCAAAACCTCAGGCGTGTCGGGCAATCTGTCCAGCGTTGGTTCGGATACCCTGGCCAACCTGATGACCATGTGGGCTGAGGCCTACAAGAAAGAATACCCATCCGTGAACATTCAGATTCAGGCTGCCGGTTCCTCGACGGCACCACCTGCGCTGACCGAGGGCACCGCGACGCTGGGCCCGATGAGTCGCAAGATGAAAGACGGGGAGTTGTCGGCGTTCGAGCAGAAGTATGGCTACAAGCCGACGGCGATTCCGGTAGCGGTCGATGCCCTGGCGGTGTTCGTGCACAAGGACAACCCGATCAAGGGCCTGACGCTGCAGCAGGTCGATGCGATCTTCTCGGCGACCCGTTTGTGCGGCGCCAAGGCCGATGCCAAGACCTGGGGTGATGTCGGCGTGACTGGCGATCTGGCAGGCAAGTCCGTTCAGCTGTTCGGTCGCAACTCTGTATCCGGGACCTACGGCTACTTCAAGGAAGAAGCCCTGTGCAAAGGCGACTTCAAGCCAAACGTCAACGAGCAACCGGGCTCGGCCTCAGTGGTCAGCTCCATCAGCAGCTCCTTGAACGGCATCGGCTACTCAGGCATTGGTTATAAAACGTCCAGCGTACGCACCGTGCCGTTGGCCAAAAAAGAGGGCGGCGAGTTCGTTGAGGACAATGAAGCCAACGCGTTGAACGGGACTTATCCGCTGGCGCGCTTCCTTTATGTCTATGTGAACAAGGCGCCGAACAAACCGCTGAACCCGCTGGAAGCCGAATTCGTCAAACTGGTTCTGTCCAAACAAGGTCAGGAAGTTGTCATGAAAGACGGGTACATTCCTCTACCAGCCAAGGTCGTCAGCAAGTCATTGGCTGATCTGGGGCTATAAGAACGGCAGCGAGCATTATCGCTGGCAGGACAACCCGGAAGCGGGGTGGCAGGTTCGTCCCGCCGATAGACAAAAAGGCCTTATGGAACGAGGCTCGCGAAACAATGAGCAGTCCGTTGCCACGATTCCGGGGCGACGGGCTTTTTTGCGTCACCGCGCTGTAATGTATTTGTCATACAGAGTGGCTAGGGTGTGCGCATGAATGATTTGGCCAATTCATCGATGACCGAAAAATCCCCACCCGAGCGCATTGATTTCAATACGCCGGAGCTGCAACGCAAGCGTCGTATTCGTGCGCTCAAGGACCGTCTGACGCGCTGGTACGTGCTGGTGGGTGGTCTCGCTGTGCTGGCCGCAATCACGTTGATCTTCTTTTATCTCGCCTACGTCGTATTTCCCCTGTTTCAGGGCGCAAAGCTGACCCCCCGAAACGTTCAAACTCCCGCCTGGATGCAAGATGCCGGCAAGCCGATGGTGCTCGTCATCGAGGAGCAGAATCAGGTCGGCATGCGCGTGTCCGACAAGGGCGAAGCGCTGTTCTTCCATATCAGCGACGGCAGCGAACTGTCCCGTTTGACCCTACCAGTGCCCGTTGGCGTTCATGTCACCTCGGTTGCCCAGGATCAGCCGGGCAAGCCGCTGATAGCGGTGGGCCTGTCGAACGGCCAGGTGCTGGTGTTCAAGCACGCATATCCGATCACCTACCCGGACAACAAGAAAACCATCACCCCGACCATTACCTGGCCCTACGGCGAAACGCCGCTGGTGCTGGACGAAGAAGGGAGGGCGCTTGAGCACGTCAATCTCAATGCCAGCGATACCACGTTGATTCTCGCGGGCGCCACTGGCGCTCAGCTGCATGTTCTGTCCCTGACCCAGGCAGAGAACATGATGACTGGTGAAACCACCCATGAAGAAAGCCGTATCGATCTGCCGCAATTGTCGGCGGCGGTGAAGGCGATCTACGTCGATCCGCGTCAGCAATGGTTGTATGTCATCAACGGCCGCGCTCAGGCCGACGTCTTCAACCTGCGCGACCGCACGCTCAATGGCCGCTACAAGCTGCTCGAAGATGCCAATGCCGAAACCACCGCCAGCACCCAATTGGTGGGCGGTATCTCGCTGATGATTGGCAGCTCCAAGGGCAACATCGCGCAGTGGTTCATGGCCCGTGACGTCGATGGCGAAATGCGTTTGCAGCACATCCGCGACTTCAAGATGGGCGGCGCGCCGATCTCGCAGATCACCGCAGAGCAGCGTCGCAAGGGCTTCATCGCCATGGACACCGCAGGCAAGCTGGGGGTGTTCCACAGTACCGCCCATCGCACGCTGCTGATCGACCCGGTCGCCAGGGGCCCTGCCGTCATGGGAATGTCGCCTCGTGCGGACCGCATCATCGTCGAGGACAGCGGCAAGTTGCTGCCGTTGAACCTGAAGAACCCGCACCCGGAAGTCTCCTGGAGCGCGTTATGGGACAAGGTCTGGTATGAAAACTACGACGAGCCCAAGTACATCTGGCAGTCCACGGCATCCAACAGTGATTTCGAGCCCAAGCTGAGTCTTGCGCCGCTGACCTACGGCACGCTCAAGGCCGCGTTCTACGCCATGCTGCTGGCAGCACCGCTGGCCGTGGCTGCAGCCATCTACACCGCTTATTTCATGGCCCCGGGCATGCGTCGCAAGGTCAAGCCGGTGATCGAACTGATGGAGGCCATGCCGACGGTGATTCTGGGTTTCTTTGCCGGCCTGTTTCTGGCGCCGTATCTGGAAGGGCATCTGCCGGGCATCTTCAGTTTGTTGATCTTTACCCCGATCGGGATTTTGCTGGCGGGGTTCCTGTGGACACGCTTGCCTGAGTCCTTGCGCCTGCGCGTTCCCGATGGCTGGGAAAGCGCCATCCTGATTCCGGTCATCCTGTTGGTGGGCTGGGTGTCCCTGGGCATGAGTTCGCACCTGGAGAACTGGTTCTTCGGCGGCGACATGCGCTCCTGGATCACCAACGATATGGGCATCACCTACGACCAGCGCAACGCTTTAGTCGTCGGGCTGGCCATGGGCTTTGCCGTCATCCCCAACATTTATTCGATTGCCGAAGACGCCATATTCAGCGTGCCTCGCGGGCTTACCCTCGGTTCGCTCGCGCTGGGCGCCACGCCGTGGCAGACCTTGACCCGCGTGGTGATCCTGACCGCCAGCCCCGGCATCTTCTCGGCCCTGATGATCGGCATGGGCCGCGCTGTGGGCGAAACCATGATCGTGCTGATGGCCACCGGCAACACGCCGATCATGAACATGAATCTGTTCGAGGGCATGCGCACGCTGGCCGCCAACGTCGCGGTGGAGATGCCGGAGTCGGAAGTAGGCGGCAGTCATTACCGCGTATTGTTCCTCGCAGCCTTGGTGCTGCTGATATTCACGTTTGTCATGAATACCTTGGCGGAGCTGATTCGTCAGCGCCTGCGCAAGAAGTATTCGTCTCTTTAGGGCAGGTAGAAACAGATGAAAAAGACCTCCCTGAAGAGCTGGTTCAAAAGCGGCGCCCCCGGCGTCTGGATGAGCGCGGGCGCGGTGTCCATCGCCGTGATCATGACCATTGGCCTGTTGGCAGTGATTGCCGTGCGGGGCCTGGGGCATTTCTGGCCCGCCAATGTCATTTCCGCTCAATACGGCGTGCCAGGGCAGGACAAACATGTGCTGGTCGGCGAGCTGGTGCAGTCCGAGGAAGTCCCGCGTGCCCGACTCAAGGGCGCCGGGCTGCCGGTGCCGGACCAAGGCCCTGAATTCATGACTCGCGACCTGTTCAAGGTCGGCAACCGCGACATCAACCCCAGCGATTTCAGCTGGGTCGTGGGCGAGTGGCTGACCGAGCAGAACATGCCCGCCGAACTGATGACGATCGAGCGTCGCGAGTGGGGCAACTTCTACGGCTATCTGGTCAACGTCAAAGAGAATGGCAAGGTTGTCGCGGAGGGTGAAGCTGCCTGGCCGCAACTGCAGGAGCGCATCAAGCGCGTGCAGAAGATTTCGGACGAACTGAACGGGCTGGAAAAGACCGACATCGGCGCGATCAACCACGGCATCGAACGCCTGCGTCTTCAGGCACGCAAGCTTGAACTCAATGGCAAGCTCAACCCCGAGGCTCAGGCCGACATGGCAGCCGAGCGCGCCGAGTACGATGCGCGCTACAAGGAAATCGAGTCGCGCCTGGGCGCACTGCACGCCGATTTCAATCGCGACAGCCTGACCGCTCGTGATGCCAACGGCAAAGAGATCGAGATCAGTCTGGGCAAGGTCGTCCACGCTTATCAGCCCAACGCCATGGGTGTCGGCACCAAACTGGGCTTCTACTTCCAGAAACTCTGGGAGTTCCTCAGCGACGACCCCCGCGAAGCCAACACTGAAGGCGGCATCTTCCCGGCTATTTTCGGCACGGTGATGATGACCCTGATCATGGCCGTAATCGTTACGCCTTTTGGCGTGCTGGCGGCGGTCTATCTGCGTGAGTATGCCCGTCAGGGGCCGGTCACGCGGCTGATCCGTATCGCCGTGAATAACCTCGCGGGTGTGCCGGCCATTGTCTACGGCGTGTTTGGTCTGGGCTTTTTCGTCTACGTGCTGGGCGGCTCGATCGACCAGCTGTTTTTCCCTGAAGCGCTGCCAGCGCCGACGTTTGGCACCCCGGGGTTGTTGTGGGCGTCGCTGACTCTGGCGCTGTTGGCAGTGCCGGTGGTGATCGTCGCGACTGAAGAGGGGCTGGCGCGTATCCCGCTGACCCTGCGCGAAGGTTCGCTGGCCCTCGGCGCGACCAAGGCCGAGACGCTGTGGAAGATTGTTCTGCCCATGGCCAGCCCGGCGATGATGACCGGCCTGATTCTCGCGGTCGCCCGTGCTGCCGGTGAGGTTGCGCCGTTGATGCTGGTGGGCGTGGTCAAAATGGCGCCCTCGCTGCCGGTGGATGGCAACTACCCGTATCTGCACCTTGACCAGAAAATCATGCACCTGGGCTTCCACATCTACGACGTCGGCTTCCAGAGCCCCAACGTCGAAGCCGCGCGCCCGCTGGTGTACGCCACGGCGCTGTTGCTGGTGCTGGTGATCGCGCTGTTGAACCTGTCGGCGGTGACCATCCGCAACCACTTGCGCGAGAAGTACAAAGCGCTGGATAGCTGATTGATAACGGCGTCGTCCCTGAGGCCAGGTTGACGACTCGATGAAACGAATTGAGAGCGCAGGGAGTAACCCATGCAGCAAGAACCCCACACCCACGGCATCAACATGTCGAAACTGGGTCGCAAGCGTCAGGGACTGGACCTCGCCAACGAAGCGGTTGCGCTGGAGGTGCCGGGCCTGAACCTGTTTTACGGCGAGAAACAGGCGCTGTACGACATCCGGATGAACATCCCGAAGCAGCGTGTGACGTCGTTCATCGGGCCGTCTGGCTGTGGCAAGTCGACCTTGCTGCGCACCTTCAACCGCATGAACGATCTGGTGGACGGCTGCCGTGTGCAGGGCGAGATCAAGCTCTACGGCCACGACATCTACACCAAGGGTGAAGACGTCGCCGAGCTGCGTCGCCGGGTGGGCATGGTGTTCCAGAAGCCCAACCCGTTCCCCAAGACCATCTATGAGAACGTGGTCTACGGCCTGCGGATCCAGGGCATCAACAAGAAACGCACGCTCGATGAAGCCGTCGAGTGGGCATTGCGTGGCGCGGCACTGTGGGATGAGGTCAAGGACCGCCTGCATGAGTCGGCGCTCGGGCTTTCCGGTGGTCAGCAGCAGCGTCTGGTGATTGCCCGCACTATCGCCGTCGAACCCGAGGTACTGCTGCTCGATGAGCCATGCTCCGCGCTCGACCCGATTTCGACGTTGAAAGTCGAAGAGCTGATCTACGAACTGAAATCCAAATACACCATTGTGATCGTTACCCACAACATGCAGCAGGCGGCGCGCGTATCGGATTACACCGCGTTTCTGTACATGGGCAAGGTGGTCGAGTTCGGGGACACCGATACGTTGTTCACCAATCCGACCAAAAAACAGACTGAAGACTACATAACCGGTCGTTACGGCTAGCACGTGTTTCGTCAGCCCTGAACCACCGCGCAATCAATCGGACGGACACTCAGCATGATCAAAGACAGCCATACACATCACATCTCCCAGCAGTTCAACGCTGAACTGGAAGAAGTTCGCAGCCACCTGCTGGAAATGGGTGGTCTGGTCGAGAAGCAGGTCAACGATGCGGTCACCTCGCTGATCGAGGCCGATTCGGGCCTGGCTCAGCGCGTGCGCGAAGTCGACGACCGCATCAACCAGATGGAGCGCAACATCGACGAAGAATGCCTGCGCATTCTCGCTCGTCGTCAGCCTGCTGCTTCTGACCTGCGTCTGATCATCAGCATCTCCAAGTCGGTGATCGACCTGGAGCGCATCGGTGACGAATCCACCAAGATTGCCCGTCGTGCCATTCAGCTGTGCGAAGAAGGCGAGTCGCCGCGCGGTTACGTGGAAGTGCGCCACATCGGCGATCAGGTGCGCAGCATGGTGCGTGACGCGCTGGACTCGTTCGCACGCTTCGACGCCGACCTGGCGCTGTCGGTTGCGCAATACGACAAGACCATCGACCGCGAATACAAGACCGCGCTGCGCGAACTCGTCACCTACATGATGGAAGATCCGCGTTCGATCTCCCGCGTGCTGAACGTGATCTGGGTGCTGCGTTCGCTGGAGCGCATCGGCGACCACGCGCGCAACATCTCGGAGTTGGTGATCTACCTGGTGCGCGGTACCGACGTGCGCCACCTGGGTCTCAAGCGTATGCAGGAAGAAGTTAAGGGCCGTGCCGCCGAAATGCCTAATGTTCCGGACGCGCCTGACGATAAGTAAGATTGCCTGAGAAAAAACGCCTGGCGAACGCCGGGCATTTTTTTGGGTATTCACTTTGTGTTTAAGTCACCTTTTTTCAGTCACCCGCGAATAAATGTCCCGGTGTCGTCAAACAATTTGGCAGTTGGCCACCAGCCAGCGATATGCTCGCCATTTGCGGTGAACACGCCATCAGGAGCGTCGATGAGTAAAGTCAGTGTATTGGTGGTGGATGACGCGCCGTTCATCCGCGACCTGGTCAAGAAAGGCCTGCGTAACGCGTTTCCCGGAGTCACCCTTGAAGATGCGGTCAACGGCCGCAAGGCACAGGTCCTGCTGACCAAGGAAGTGTTCGATCTGGTGCTCTGCGATTGGGAAATGCCCGAAATGTCCGGGCTCGAGCTGCTGACCTGGTGCCGCCAGCAGGAAAGCCTGAAAAACATGCCGTTCATCATGGTGACCAGCCGTGGTGACAAGGAAAACGTCATTCAGGCGATTCACGCCGGCGTTTCCGATTTCATTGGCAAGCCGTTCACCAACGAGCAATTGCTGACCAAGGTCAAGAAAGCCCTGCACAAGGTCGGCAAGCTGGAGGCCCTGATGACCGGCGCCCCGGCGCGCGCGAACGCGGCTTTCGCCAACGATTCGCTGAGTGCTTTGACCGGTAATCGTCCGGAAGTCGTCAGCGCTACGCCGACTGCAGCTGCACAACCGCTGATCAAACCGATGGCCAAGCCAGCGGCACCGACCGAGCCGACCGGCCGTGGCCAAGGCCAGTTACGTCTGTCCAGCGGCAATCAGCAGTGTGTGATCAAGGCGCTGACACTCAAGGAAGCCTCGCTGGTGGTGCGCCGCAGCGAAGTCCTGCCGCAGATTCTCGACAGCGCGGTGCTCGACCTTGAGCAGGGAGAGAATGCTGAAGTCGCGCGTTTGAACGGATATCTGCACGCTATCGCCGCCTTCGAGCAGAAGCCGGACAGCGACTGGCTGCAACTGACGTTCCGCTTCGTCGATCAGGACACCCAGAAGCTCGACTACCTGTCGCGCCTGATTGCCCGTGGTACCGCGCAGAAGCACTTCGTTCCGGGTGCGTGACCAGAGCTTCGAACCTGCACGACTCTGGTTGTCAGCTCAACACCTGTAGCAGTTCGGCTTGCCGGCGGTAGCGATCTTTCGGACGTCACCGCCGACAAGCCGTGCTGCTACGGCAAGTGCGTTATCACAGCCGCCATCAGGTTGACCGGCACGCCCCGTTCGCGAGCAAGCTCCCTCCCACAGGTTTTTCAGGTGTTCTCAAAATCGCGATCACCCGACGAACCGCCGCTGCGCTCTGCATAGAAATTGCAAATCCATTCGCGCCCGGCCCTGACGCGATTTCCTTGACGCTTCGTCTATTGCCGATTGATACGGATGAGTCCTTTTCGATCGGTTTCGCTGTTAGGCTGGCCCCCATCGTCCCCTCAGCCAGGCCTATCCAGATGTTAGAGCGCTTTCTGGTGATGTGTGTGTTGCTACTGGCTGCGCAATCGGCCGCAGCCGTCACCATCTATCGATTCACCGATGCCAACGGTGTGGTTTCGTTTACCGATCAACCCGTCGCTGGCGCGCAGGTGATGAAACTGCGAGAGCGCATGGTTGAACGCATCGACAGCCAGGTTCGGCTCAACGTCAAGAAAGCCAAAGGCACCGACAGCCTCTACGTGCGCAACGATCTGTACGCGCCGGTAGAAATCGAACTGCGTCTGTCAGGCGTGAAGAACGTGGTGGGCGTCGCCGATCAGGTAATTCGCCGCACCATTCCCGCTCGCAGCAACGAACGGTTGCTCGCGCTCAGCCCGCAAGTTCCTGGCAAAGCCATGGCCTATAAGCCGAGCCTGCGCTCGATTGTCGGCGATCCGCAGCGCAGCATCTCGGCGGGCGGTTTCGCCTATCGCTATCCACTGCCGTGGGTGGGTGGGCCGTTCCGCATCAGTCAGGGCCCGAATGGCTCGTATAGCCACGTCGGCGCCAAGAGCCGCTACGCCATCGACATCGCCATGCCTGAGGGCACGCAGATCATCGCGGCCCGTGGCGGCACCGTGATCAAGACCGAGAATGGCCAGTCAGGCCGGGGCGCGAATCCATCGGGCAACTTCGTGCGCATCCTGCACGATGACGGCACCATGGGCGTCTATCTGCACCTCAAGCAGGGTTCGGTCAGCGTCAAGGAGGGCGAACGGGTGACCGTAGGCTCGCCGCTTGGGCGCTCAGGCAACACCGGCAACAGCACCGGGCCGCACCTGCACTTTGTGGTGCAGCGCAACGTAGGGCTGGCGCTGGAGTCGATCCCCTATGAATTCGCTCAGCCGGTTCAGAACTTGCCGAACTTCGCGATTGGTGGGAATTGAGGTGAGTTGGTCGCGGGCACCATGGATTCGGAGGGAATCGGCTTGCTGGCGAATGCGGTCGATCAGCAACGTCGTTGTTGAATGACACACCGCGTTCGCCACCGTCGTGACCTCCGGCAGCTCCCACAGTTCTCACATCTGTTTCAGGTTGTAGTCAATCCAGCCCTCAAGATCGCTACCGCCGGCAAGCCGGATTGCTACAGGATGTCGGCGGTTCAGTCAGGGCACGTCAATCCAGCTTCAAAACCTTAGCCAGCACGATCTTCGGGCCTTTCATCTTCTTGATGATGATCCGCAGGCCCTCGACTTCCATCACTTCTTCTTCCTCGGGCACACGCTTGAGGCTGTCGTAGATCAGGCCTGCCAGGGTTTCGGCCTCGACGTGGTCCAGATCGATGCCCAGCAGGCGCTCGACCTTGAACAACGGCGTATCCCCGCGCACCAGCAGTTTGCCCGGCTGATACGCGAGGATGCCGCGTTCAGCCTTGCGGTGTTCGTCCTGAATGTCGCCCACCAGCACTTCCAGCACGTCTTCCATGGTCAGATAGCCGATGACCTTGCCGTCGGCTTCTTCGACCACCGCGAAGTGCGCGCCGCCCTGACGGAACTGCTCCAGCAGGCGCGACAGCGGCAGGTGCTTGGATACGCGCTCCAGCGGGCGCGTCAATTCGTCGAGGTTGAACGACTCGGGAATGTGATCAAGCGCTGCCAGCTCCAGCAGCAGGTCCTTGATGTGGAGCAGGCCGACGAACTCGTTGCGTTCGGCGTCATACACCGGGTAACGGCTGAATTTGTGGCGGCGGAACAGCGCAAGGATTTCCTTGAGCGGCGCATTGCAGTCCAGCGTTACCAGGTCTTCCCGGGAGTTGGCCCAGTCCACCACTTCCAGCTCGCCCATTTCCACGGCAGACGCCAGTACGCGCATGCCCTGATCGCTCGGATCCTGGCCGCGGCTGGAGTGCAGAATCAGCTTCAGTTCTTCCCGGCTGTAATGATGCTCATGATGCGGGCCGGGTTCGCCCTGACCTGCAATGCGCAGAATCCCATTGGCGCTGGCGTTCAACAGATAGATCGCCGGGTACATGACCCAATAGAACAGGTACAGCGGAACCGCCGTCCACAGCGACAGCAGTTCGGGTTTGCGGATGGCCCAGGACTTGGGCGCCAACTCGCCAACCACGATGTGCAGATAGGAAATCACGAAGAACGCAGAGAAGAATGACACGCCCTTGATGACTTCGGGCGAGCCCACACCCATCGCTTCCAGCAACGGTGCCAGCAGATGCGCGAAGGCAGGTTCACCGACCCAGCCAAGGCCAAGGGAGGCGAGGGTGATACCCAGCTGACAGGCCGAAAGATAGGCGTCGAGTTGACTGTGGACCGTGCGCAGGATGCGACCGCGCCAGCCGTTTTTCTCGGCGATGGCCTCCACCCGAGTGGAGCGCAACTTGACCATGGCGAACTCTGCAGCAACGAAAAAACCGTTGAGCAGGACCAGAATCATTGCGAAGAGAATCATGCCGAAGTCGGCGAAAATTGAAGCCAGGCTGATACCAGGGGAAGGGTCCATGATGGAGTTTTGCGGGTTCCGTTTTGAAAAAGGATGAAATAAGCCCTCACAATTGGAGGGCATAGGCGGTGCAATTTAGCGGCTATCCGCCAGCAATGCTAGGGCTTGGTCATCTGGATCGGAGCAAAGTTGCAGATGAAAACGCTGCCTTTGCCCAACACGCTGTTTATCTCCAGCGTGCCGCGATGACGAAGCAGTACATGCTTGACGATCGCAAGCCCCAACCCTGTGCCACCGGTATTGGATGCCCGGCTGGAGTCTACCCGGTAGAACCGCTCGGTCAGGCGTGGGATGTGTTTGGTGTCGATGCCGATGCCTGAGTCTTGCACGCTCAGGTGTGCGCCGCGTCCGTCCGCCCACCAGCGAATGCGGATTTTTCCTTCGGCCGGGGTGTATTTCACTGCGTTGAAGATCAGGTTGGAGAACGCGCTGCGCAATTCCGCCTCGCTGCCTTTCAGGCTCCAGTCGCTTTCCAGATCCAGGGTGATTTCCTGATTCTTGGGGCCGGACAAGGCCTGTGCGTCGTTCTTGATGCTCTGCAACAACGCAGGCACTGCAATGGGCTGGTTATCCGACGGATAGTCGGTGGCTTCAAGCTTGGCGAGTAACAGCAGGTCGTTTAGCAGGGTCTGCATGCGCCCGCCTTGCTGATGCATCTGTTGCAGTGCGCGGACCCAGCGTGGATTCACTTCCTCGACGTTATCGAGCAACGTCTCCAGATAACCGCAGATCACCGTCAATGGCGTCCGCAGTTCATGGGACACGTTGGCGACGAAATCCTTGCGCATCTGTTCCAGCAGATGCAGGCGCGTCACGTCGCGCACCAACATCAGATGCTCGTTATTGCCGTAGCGGGTAATCAGCATCTGAATGCGCAGGCGATCGTTGCCGGGTGAAGGAATTTCCAGCGGCTCGGCGTAATTGCCCTGCTCGAAGTATTCCTTGAAGCGCGGATGGCGCACCAGGTTGGTCACCTGTTGGCCGCTGTCTTGTGGGGTTTTCAGGCCAAGCAGCGTTTCGGCGGCGCGGTTCCACCACTCCAGATTGCCTTCGCTGTCGAGCATGATCACGGCGTCCTTCAGCGCGGCCGTGGATTCCTGAACCCGATCGATGACCGCTTGCAGACGCCCGCGCACGCGCTGATCGCGGCGTTGCAGGTGATAGATGCTGTCGAATACTTCGCCCCACAGGCCATAACCATCCGGTGGCGGCTCGTCGGATTTGTGATGGCGAAGCCAGTCATGCAGGCGCAACAACTGCTTGAGGGTCCAGGCCAGGTACAGGCCGAGTCCTATCGCCAGGCACCAGCCATAATGCCCGCTGATCAGCCCGGCCAGCAGCGAGGCCGTGACCAATAGCAGCAGGTGGCGGATCAGGGTGCCATGCCAGTTTTGATTCAATTAACGCGTCCTTGTCTTCAGCGATCCGAGTCGCTACCAAAGGCTTTGTCAGCTTTTGGTGGAGAAACGGTAACCAGTACCGCGGACGGTTTGTACCAGATTTTCATAGGCATCGCCGAGGGCTTTGCGCAGGCGACGGATGTGCACGTCGACGGTGCGTTCTTCCACATAAACGTTGCCGCCCCAGACTTGATCGAGCAACTGCCCGCGGGTGTAGGCGCGTTCCTGGTGAGTCATGAAGAACTGCAGCAGGCGGTATTCGGTTGGGCCCATCTCGGCGGGTTTGCCGTCGATGGTCACGCGGTGGCTGATCGGGTCGAGCAGCAGGCCGCCGACTTCGATAGGCGACTCGCCGTCGTTAGGGCCTGCGCGACGCAGCACGGCCTTCAGGCGCGCGACCAGCTCGCGAGGAGAGAATGGTTTGGTGATGTAATCGTCGGCGCCGACTTCAAGGCCCTGAATCTTGTTGTCCTCCTCACCCTTGGCGGTGAGCATGATGATCGGGATATCCCCGGTCAGCTCATCACGCTTCAAGCGGCGCGCCAGTTCGATGCCAGAGGTGCCGGGCAGCATCCAGTCGAGCAGGATCAAGTCGGGTTTGCGGTCGACGATGACGGCGTGGGCTTGCTGAGAGTTCTCTGCCTCCATGCAGTCATAGCCGGCCATTTCCAGTGCGACGGCGATCATCTCGCGAATCGGCGCTTCGTCGTCGACGATCAGAATGCTCCTGCCAACCATGCCTCGAACCTCATGTCATTTAACTGTCTTGGGGCGCATTAGATAACGGAATTATTGCAGTCGTGTGACAGGTTAGTTCGAACGAGGCGCATTGCCCGGTCTAGAGCTAAGCTTGTGGTCTTGTTCTACAACGAACGTCCATGTAACCAATACAAAAAGGGGCTTCATCTTATGGCTAAATTTTCTGCTGCTTTTACAGGTCTTTTGGCCGCCGCTGCGCTGGCGTCGTCCGGAATGGCTTTCGCTCACCATCAGGCCGATACCAAGGATGGTGTGCTGGTCGACAAGAAAGGCATGACCCTCTACACCTACGATAAAGACACTTCGGCCGGTAAGTCTGTGTGCAACGACGACTGCGCCAAGAACTGGCCGCCAATGACCGCTGCCACCGACGACAAGGCAGAAGGCGACTGGACCATCATCAAGCGTGACGATGGTGCGTCACAGTGGGTCTACAAAGGCAAGGCGCTCTACACCTTCATCAAAGACAAGGCCCCTGGCGACAAGACCGGTGACGGTCTCAAAGACGTCTGGCACGTCGCCAAACCCTGATTTGACACCTCAACCTGCGCTGGCCTGCCAACGGTCAGCGCAGCGCGTAGTCCACCACGATCCCCACGAAGATCGCCAATCCCGCCCAATGGTTATGCAAGAAGGCCTTGAAGCAGACCTGTGGCTCTTTATTGCGCGTTGACCAGAACTCCCACGCAAAGCAACCGGCAGCCACCAGCAGGCCCATGAAGAAATAAAGCCCCAGCTCAAAGCGTGACCCCGCCAGCATCAGGCAGAACAGCGCAAGGCATTGCAGTGTCAGGATGATCACCCGGTCAGCGTCACCAAACAGCACGGCGGTGGACTTCACGCCGATCTTCAAATCATCTTCGCGGTCGGTCATCGCGTAATAAGTGTCGTAGCCAACGGTCCACAGCAGGTTGGCGATGTACAGCAACCAGGCGACGGCGGGCAGATCGCCGGTCTCGGCAGTGAACGCCATCGGCATCCCCCACGAGAAGGCCGCGCCCAGCACCACCTGCGGGTAATAGGTGTAGCGCTTCATGAACGGGTAGGTTGCCGCCAGAGCCAGGCCGCCAAAGGATAGCCAGACTGTCGTCGAATTGGTCAGCAGTACCAGCGCGAAGCTAAGACCCACCAAAACGGCGAAGAGGATCAACGCCTCTTTGGACGTGACCCTTCCACTCACTAGCGGACGCTGCTCCGTGCGTTTGACGTGGCCATCGACCTTGCGATCAGCGAAGTCATTGATCACGCAACCGGCAGCGCGCATCAGAAACACGCCGATGACGAAGATCAGCACGTTACTCAGCGATGGCGCGCCCTTGCCTGCAATCCATAGCGCCCACAGCGTCGGCCACAGCAGCAGATAAATGCCGATCGGCTTGTCGATACGGGTCAGTTGAATGAAGTCCCATGCCCGTGGATGCAGCCGATTGAGGGACTTGAGCAGCGACAGGTACATCAGTGGCGCTCCTTGCTGATATCGGCGGCCTGATCGATGGCGCGCCAGACAGTCGGTAAAAACACTTCGGCGACCAGGATGCCCAATGCGCCACGAGTGAAACATGAGCGACGGCCCCAGAGCCCCTGAGTCGCGTCCGCCTGCGGCAACCATTGCGCGGGATATTGGCAGATCTGCAAGGGGCCGCGTGCGAATGCCCGGTCGCTGAACAGCAGTTCGCCCAACGAGCGGGTGCCAAGCTCGTCCATGTGCAGCCCGTCCTGCTCCAAAGCTGCGCGTGCCGCGACGCTGCGGGCGAACACCCACTTCTCGCCGTACCCCAGCAGATACACCTCGCGTACCCAGCCTTCGCTGCCTTCAGGCAGTTGCAGCGCAAGGCACTCGTCGCTGCGCAGGCGTTGCCAGCCTTCGAACAGTGGTGTGACGCTGAAGCCATCATGGGAAAGGCGGGTCAGGCGGCGGGTTAGAGAGTCTTCGTGAAACAACCACTCAAGAACCACTGGCTCAGGCGCGTCGATCATCTGATCGCGCAACCGCCAGTCGGGAGTAGGAGATGCAGGATTTTGCTGGATCACAGTAAGCAGATATTGGCAGCAATCGAGGCGGCGAGCTTAGCATGATTGCGGATCCTGGCCGACGACCGGGCCAGAGCTTTGGTAGCGATGAAACTTGCGTCATGGCCCTGCGATCAGTAAAACGCCCTGACCCATTCGAAAAACGCGCGACAACAGCCGAGCGTCTGGGCACGTTTAGTCTGAGAACCGAGAGAAACGACCGATGAAAAAGTGGCAATGCATTGTCTGTGGCCTGATTTACAACGAAGCCGATGGTTGGCCGGATGACGGCATTGTTCCCGGCACACGCTGGGAAGACGTACCGGAAGACTGGCTGTGCCCGGACTGCGGCGTCGGCAAGATGGATTTCGAAATGATCGAAATCGCCTGATTTCGCTGTTTCCCTTTATGGGTTTTACCTGAACGACTCTGGAGAGATGAATGAACGCACCCGTGGTGATCATTGGAACCGGCCTTGCGGGCTACAATCTGGCCCGCGAATTTCGCAAGCTCGATAGCGAAACGCCGCTGTTGCTGATCACTGCCGATGACGGGCGTTCCTACTCCAAGCCCATGCTCTCCACCGGCTTTGGCAAAAATAAGGAAGCCGACGGCCTGAGCATGGCCGAGCCCGGCACGATGGCCGAGCAACTGAAGGCTGAGGTGCGCACCCACACCCGCGTCAGCGGTATCGATGCGGGTCACAAGCGGCTGTGGATCGGTGAAGAGTCAGTGTATTACCGCGACCTGATACTGGCCTGGGGCGCCGAAACCGTGCGTGTTCCGGTAGAAGGCGACGCAAGCGAATCGATCTTCCCCATCAACGATCTGGAAGACTATGCGCGCTTTCGTGCAGCGGCGACCGGCAAGCGTCGTGTGCTGATTCTGGGTGTCGGCCTGATCGGTTGCGAGTTCGCCAATGACCTTATCCTCGGCGGCTATGAGGTCGATCTGGTCGCGCCCTGCGAGCAAGTCATGCCAACGCTGCTGCATCCAGCGGCGGCGGCAGCGGTTCAGGCCGGCCTGGAAAGTCTCGGCGCACGTTTTCATCTGGGACCGGTGCTGACACGCCTCGCGCGCGAAGGCGACGGGCTCGAAGCGCACCTGTCAGACGGCGAGGTCCTGCACTGCGATCTGGTGGTCTCGGCGATCGGTCTGCGACCACGTGTCGATCTGGCCGCTGCGGCTGGTCTTGAGATTGGCCGTGGCGTGGTCGTCGACCGACACCTCAAGACCTCTCACGCCAACATTTATGCCTTGGGCGACTGTGCCGAAGTCGACGGCCTGAACCTGCTCTACGTGATGCCGCTGATGAGCTGCGCGCGAGCGCTGGCACAAACCCTTGCTGGCACGCCGACGCCGGTCAAATACGGACCGATGCCGGTAACCGTCAAAACCCCCGTCTGTCCGCTGGTGGTATCGCCTGCACCTAAAGGTCGGGAAGGGACGTGGAGCGTTGAAGGGCAGGGCGCCGACATCAAGGCGCTGTGCCACGATGCAGACGGAAATCTGCTGGGCTATGCGCTGACGGGCACTGCGGTGATGGACAAACTGGCGCTTAATAAGGCACTGCCGGCATTGCTGGCGTAAATAACGGTCGTTCTGTCGGATAAGACGCATTTTTGTTGAAACAAACGTGGCCCACGTACTGGCGCGGGCCACGGCGGCATGCCATCCTCATTCCGGTCTGCCGCTACGTAGAGCCGTTGCGGCACCTGCTCGCTGACCCGCCAGGGCAGCACGGGACATAAAAACAAAAAACCGTAAAAGAGGCTTCATATGCGTAAACCAGAACTCGCAGCCGCTATTGCTGAAAAAGCAGATCTCACCAAGGAACAAGCCAATCGCGTACTCAATGCCGTCCTGGACGAAATCACCAATGCCCTTCACAAGAAGGACAGTGTGACCCTGGTTGGCTTCGGTACTTTCCTGCAGCGCCATCGCGGTGCACGCACGGGTAAAAATCCACAGACCGGCGAGCCGGTGAAAATCAAGGCGAGCAACACCGTGGCATTCAAGCCGGGTAAATTCCTGAAAGACAGCGTTAATCCGTAATAGAGCGCTGGACGCCTTGCGGAAGGCGAACAGCACAGAAATGGGCATACCACAGAAGTTGGATGCCCATTTTTTTCGCCCGCGCTTTTGTACGTGCAGGCTGTCTGCGCCGCCATTTTGCGACCGTCGGGTTCTGCTTACTCATCATGGCTGCAAGATCGCTACACTGCCGTCGGCTGCTTATCCGCACCTGATCGCATGAGGCGTCTTACATGAAGTTTCGTTTTCTTCTCTGGATGATGGGCCTGCTGATGGCTCGCGCCAGTCGCAACAATCCCGCTTTTCAGCAACAGCTCAACGGCAAGGACCTGACATTCCAGCTGCAGACATCCGACGGCAAGGTCGCGCGGCATTTTGTGGTACGTGATCAGCGCATCAGCAGTCGTGGCGGCGCAGTGGCTTCGCCGGAGTTCGCGATCTCGTTCAAGGATGCCGCATACGGCTTCGCGACGATGCAGGCGAAGAACAAGCAACTGGCGTTCATGCAGGGAATTCAGGACAAGAACATCCAGGTCACCGGCAACACCGGGCTGGTGATGTGGTTTCAGGGCCTGACGAAGTATTTGAAGCCGCGGAAGAAGAAATGAAGTTCCGAGGATGGTATGGCTGGGGCTTTTGCGCCTCATAGTCATCCTCAACTTCGGGAATGACTCTTATCCTGTGGGAGACGCCGAAGGTCACGACGGCAGCGAAATAGTGGAATCAGTCACCGGCGAGGTGACTGATTCACCGCATCAGCCAGCGACTTTGGTCCCGCATATTTCCCGCGCCAGGTTTTCATCAGTAGCTGGAATGATCAATCAATGAAACTGCGAAGCCAGCTCGCGCAACAGCACTTCGGCTTCCAGCACTTTATGAACGACGTCCTCAGCCTTTTCCCGTGACAGTTCAAGGCGTTCGAACAGCTCGTCCGGAATGCTTTCCATCGGGCCGGACCCGATCCCTTCCTTGCGCAGCAAACGCACCGCCAAGCACACCAGGTTGGCGTACTCATGGTGTTCACCCGCGTACTGCGGGTCGTGCTGGAAGCGCAGCGCGGTGGCCAACTCTTCAGGCATGTCCCAGTTGCGCATCAGCCAGGAACCGATCTGCTCGCGGGTGATGCCCAGCAGGTGCTGTTCCACGAAACTGTGGTGCAGATGCGGGTTAACCTCGATCTGACGGCAGATCAGCGAGAAGTGCGGCGGAAACACGTGCGCCAGCAGCAGATAACCGAAGTTGTGCAGCAGGCCAGCCAGGTAGGTCAGGCCGCTTTCCGGACGCTTGGCGCGTGGCATGGCACGGGTCAGGCCTTCGATGACAGCAGCGGTGTAAATCGACTGCTGCCAGTACGGTGTAGCGTGTTGCGGATGGTCCTTTGGTAACTCCAGGGTTTTACCCAATGCCAGGCCCAAGGCCAGGTTGATCACCAGATCGAAACCCAGTACGCGAACGATAGCGTCTTCCACCGAGCGAATCTTGCCGGCCGAACCGTAGTACGGCGAAGCGGCCCAGCTCACCACTTGCGCAGCGAGCGCAGGGTCGGTTTCCACCACACCGGTGATGTCGTCGATGGTGGCGTCCGGATCGACACGCAGCTTGATGATTTTTTGCGCAGTGTCAGCCAGCGGCGGGATTTCCACAGTGGCTTCCAGACGCTGCTGAATGCGGCGCGCCGTGAAGTTCTGCACGGCCTTGGTGATTTCTTCGCGGTCGTCGTCAGGGCGCGTGAGGTTCGGCTGCACCGAAGTCACCGGTGCGCCGAACGTGGCTGCGCTGGCTTTGCTGAGCAGCGTCTTGAAGTCGTCACTGCTGATTTCAAGCAGAAGGCCAGGCTCTCCCGAGTCGATCAGTACGGTCGGCTCCTGGAGAATGCGCTCTTCGTACAGGCACGGCGAGCTGGTCAGCGCGGGGAGGGCTGGCAGGCTGTGCAGATTGTTTTTGCCAAGCATCTGATCCAGATGCTCTTGCGACACTGCCGTCAGTTTGCGCCCGGTCAGCTCGGTAATGCGGTTGAGGTCCAGCAACTGGTTTTGCGGAAACAGGATCAGCAACGCGCCAACAGAATCGTGGACCAGAATCGCCTGGACCTTCTGTGCAGTGGGGAGCGTTTCGTCGTCCATGACTTCGCGGTAGTTGATGGCGGCTTTGCCAAGCAACTGCCGGATGACAGACGGGGCGTGTTGGGTTGCGTCGATGTGGGCAACTTCTGTCATGGCCTGTATCCAGATTCCTACAATTGCTGAAGTATAACCAGCTTAGTTGTTATATAGGTGAGACAAGTTCTTGATGACGACTACTTCACACTTGCCCGTATTGCTGTCCGTGGCGCAGCCATCGCTCCAGCAGCGGGCTGACATGTTGCGGCCATCGTTCCAGCAGTGCCTGAGCGGCGTCCCTCACAGCGGGCAACAAGTCGGCGTCACGCATCAGATCGGCAACCTTGAATTGCAACAGACCCGTTTGTCGCGTGCCGAGCATTTCGCCTGGTCCGCGAAGTTCGAGGTCCTTTTCGGCGATCACGAAACCGTCGTTGGTTTCGCGCATGATTCCCAGCCGCTGTTTACCGATCTGCGATAACGGCGGATGGTACAACAGCACGCAGTGACTGGCCGCACTGCCCCGACCCACTCGACCGCGCAATTGGTGAAGCTGCGCAAGGCCCAGGCGCTCGGGGTTTTCGATGATCATCAGGCTGGCATTGGGCACGTCCACGCCGACTTCGATCACCGTGGTGGCGATCAGCAATTGAAGGTTGCCCTGCTTGAACTCGGCCATCACGGCGGCTTTTTCCACAGGCTTCATTCGCCCGTGGATCAGGCCAACCTTCAACTCGCCCAAGGCGCTGGTGAGTTCCTCGAAGGTGGTTTCAGCAGCCTGGCAGGTCAGCTCTTCAGACTCTTCGATCAGCGTGCACACCCAATACGCCTGACGACCCTCGGCGCAGGCGTTGCGTACGCGCTCGACCACTTCGATGCGGCGGCTGTCGGCCACCAGCACGGTGTTGACCGGTGTGCGGCCTGGCGGCAGTTCGTCGAGAATCGAAGTGTCGAGATCGGCGTAGGCGCTCATCGCCAGCGTCCGGGGAATCGGGGTTGCCGTCATGATCAGCTGATGTGGGCACATCAGGCCACCAACGCCTTTTTTTCGCAGCGCAAGACGCTGCTGGACGCCAAAACGGTGCTGTTCGTCGATGATCACCAGCGCGAGATTCTTGAACTGCACCTCATCCTGAAACAGCGCGTGGGTACCAACGACCATGGGCGCGCCATTGGCAATCTGCTCCAGTGACGCGGCACGGGCCTTACCCTTGAGTTTGCCCGCGAGCCAGGCGGTGTCGATGCCCAGCGGCGACAGCCAGCGGGTAAAGTTGATGAAGTGCTGTTCGGCGAGAATCTCTGTCGGCGCCATCAGCGCCACTTGATAACCCGCTTCCAGGGCCTGCAATGCGGCCAGCGCAGCGACAACGGTCTTGCCCGCGCCCACGTCACCCTGAATCAAACGCAGCATTGGCTCTTGCTGACTGAGGTCGTAGGCGATTTCCTTACCGACTCGTTGCTGCGCACCTGTCGGCGGAAAACCAAGGTTGGCCAAAAACTTTTTGGGCAGCCGTTTTGCGACTGGCAGTGCAGGGGCTCGTTGAGAGCGCAGGCTTTCACGCAGTCGTTGCTGCGACAGCTGATGGGTCAGCAGTTCTTCGAAGGCCAGCCGGTGCTGTGCCCAGTGATGACCGAGCGCGAGTTCTTCGACGTCTGCATCCGCAGGCGGATGATGTAAATAACGAATGGCGTCCGCCAGCGGCGCCAACTGATAGTCGCGTGCCAGTTCTTCGGGCAGCCAGTCGGGCAGGCTTCGGGGGCCGAGCATGCCAAGGCTTTGCTGAGACAGCTGGCGCAAACGCTGCTGAGTCAGGCCTTCGGTGGTTGGATAGATAGGCGTAAGCGTCTGCTCGACGGCGACATGTTCCTCGCCGGTGATCGCCCGATATTCAGGGTGATAGATTTCCAGCCCCGACGCACCCGGGCGCGCTTCACCGTAGCAGCGCACATGGGTACCGCGCTTGAGGCCATCCTTCTGCGCATTGCTGAAGTGATAGAAGCGCAAGCTCAGAACGCCGGTGCCATCTCCCAAGCGCACCAGCAGGCTGCGACGCTTGCCCATCACCACATCAGCGCCGCTGACGACACCTTCTATCACCGCGTCCTGTCCGGGCCGCAACGCGCCGATGGGCACGACGCGGGTGCGATCCTGATAACGCAGCGGCAGGTGGAACAGTACGTCCTGAATATTCTCCAGGCCGACCTTCGCCAGCTTTTCGGCCATGGCCTCACCGACGCCCTTGAGCGCCGTTACCGAGACGTGGGACAGCTCAGTCATACCGCCACTTAACTCGCTTGTGCCTGGGCTTTAGGGCGAGCGACGGAGCACAGACGGATCGAGTCGGCGAGAATCTCGATGGCTTTTGGCCGAGGGAAGCTGGCGCGCCAGGCGATCGCCACGGTGCGGAACGGTACCGGAGGGGACAACGGCCGAACTTCGATCACACCAGGGGCGTAGTGGTGGCTGTCGACAGCCGACATCGGCAGGATCGAAACCCCCAGGCCCGAAGCCACCATGTGCCGGATGGTTTCCAGCGAACTGGATTCGACCGTGGTGTGCTTGGCGCTGTCGCCACCTTTGACCAGCGTCGGGCAGGCTTCCAGCACCTGATCGCGGAAGCAATGACCCTCGCCCAGCAGCAACAGGCTCTTGTCGTTCAGCGCCGAGGCATCAATGGTGGTCTTCTGGGTCCACGGATGATCGGCCGGCATCAGCACGTAGAACGGCTCGTCGTACAGTGACATGGTCAGCACGTCGGCTTCGTTGAACGGCAGGGCGATGATGATCGCGTCGAGCTCCCCGTTGCGCAGCTTGTCGCGCAGCACATGGGTGAAGTTCTCTTCGATGTACAACGGCATTTGCGGGGCGACCCGGTGCAGTTGCGGAATCAGATGCGGGAACAGGTAGGGACCGACGGTGTAGATCGCGCCGACTTTCAGCGGTGCGGTCAGCTGGTTCTTGCCCGTCTGGGCCAATTCACGAATGCCTTGAGCTTGCTCGAGCACTTTCTGCGCCTGAGCCACGATGCCCTCGCCAACCGGCGTAAGACGTACCGCACTCTTGCTGCGCTCGAAAATCAGCACACCGAGTTCATCTTCCAGCTTCTTCACGCCAACCGACAGGGTCGGCTGACTGACATGGCAGCGCTCGGCCGCATGGCCGAAATGCTGCTCTTGAGCGAGGGTAACGATATAGCGCAATTCTGTGAGGGTCATAGCGTGCGTCCATGAAGTTGCGGCCCCAGCATAGCGGGTGCAATCGATAGACGCACGTTATCAGACCCTCTGTTGTCGCAAAATCAAGGTTTCAACGTTTATCCAGGGAATAAACGAAGGGTGCGACCACTTCCAGCGTGCCATTGTTGAGCAATTCGGCCGGTGGTTTAGGCAATGGCTGGGCGCGACGAATCATTTCCAGCGTGGCCCGGTCCAGCGCCGCGCTCCCCGATCCGCCCGCGATTTCGTACGACAACACGCGGCCTTCACCATCCACGACGAAGCGCAGACGGTTGATGCCTTGCATGCCACGACGACGAGCGTCTTCCGGATAGCGCTTGAACTTGCTCAGGTGACGCAACAGATCACCCTGCCAACTTGGCAGTGCGGTGCTCGGAGGCGATGGCGGAGCCTGTTCCGGTGCGGCTGATTTTTCAGGCTTTGCGTTGGACGGCGGAGTGTCTACCGGTTTTTCGTCGGCAGGCTTCTCTTCCTTCGGCGGCTCGACCTTTTTTACAGGCTTGGGCGGCTGCGGTTTAGGCTTTGGCTTCACCGGTTTGGGGATGGCGATTTCCGGCTTCGGCGCTTCGGCGATTGGCGGAATCGGCAGCTGTTCTTCCGGTGCGGGTGGCTGCGGTGGCTGAACCACTTTTGGTGGGGGCGGCGGAGCTGGCTCGGGTAGCGGGGCCAGCTCGATCATCATCGCGGCGGGTGGCAGCTCGATAGCCTGCGAGGCGGGCCAGCGCAGTGCGACGATAATCGCAACGGCATGTACCGCCAGCACCAACAACAGACTACCGCTATAGCGCGTCAGTTTTTGGCGCGTATTGATCATTTCTTACCAACCGTCTCGAGACCAACCAGACCGACTTTCAGGTAACCGGCGCCGCGCAGGACGTTCATCACTTCCATCAGGTCGCCGTAATCGACACCTTTGTCAGCCTGGAAGAAAATCGTCGTGTCTTTCTTGCCTTTGGTCTTGGCATCGAGCACCGCACCGAGCTGCTCACGGGCGACCTTGTTGTCGCCCAGGTACAGGCTCTGGTCTGCCTTGACGCTCAGAAAGATCGGTTTTTCGGGTCGGGGCGCCGGTTTCGCCGTAGAGGCGGGCAGGTCGACCTTGATGTCCACCGTTGCCAGAGGCGCCGCCACCATGAAGATGATCAGCAGCACCAACATGACGTCGATGAACGGCGTCACGTTGATTTCGTGGTTCTCGGCGAGATCGTCGCCACCCTCGTTAAGATGCAGGCCCATGGTTTACCCCATTTTTACCATGTGCGGCTGTTGACCACGGTCGGCGGCAGGCTGGTGATCCAGGTCGCGGCTGACGAGCAACAGAACTTGAGCCGAGGCATCGGACACTTGCGCCTTGTAGCCAGCGATGGAGCGGGCGAAGACGTTGTAGATCACGACAGCGGGAATTGCGGCGACCAGGCCCAGTGCCGTAGCCAGCAGGGCTTCGGCGATGCCGGGAGCAACGACAGCAAGGTTGGTGGTTTGGGTCTTGGCGATACCGATGAAGCTGTTCATGATGCCCCACACGGTGCCGAACAGGCCCACGAATGGCGCGGTGGAACCGATGGTGGCGAGAACGCCGGTGCCCATGCTCATGTTGCGACCGCAGGCGGCAACCAGGCGCTCGAGGCGGAAGCTGACACGCTCCTTGATGCCTTCACGCTCGCGGCTATTGACCGACAGGCGCATTTCTTCCAGAGCATCGTGAACCAGCAGATTGGCCAGGGTGCCTTCCTTCTTGGCACTGGCGCTGGCTTCGTCCAGAGTACGTGCGCGCTTGAGTGCAGCAATTTCGCCCTTCAGGCGACGTTTGGCACCCAGCAGCTCGAAGCCTTTGGCGATCCAGATAGTCCAGGTGATGATCGAGGCGATGGCGAGACCGATCATCACGGCTTTGACGACGATATCGGCGTTCTTGTACATGCCCCACGGCGACAGGTCGTGGGACATGCCCAGCGTATTGTCTTCGGCGATGGCATCGATCGAGTCGGTCGGCGCAGGTGCAGCGGGGTCCTGAACGGCAGGCGCAGCGGTGGTGTCAACCGGTGTGGCGGCTGGCGCCGGAGCTGCGGATTGCGCTGCAGGGGTCTGCGCAGGGGCAGTAGAGTCGGCGAGCGCGACAGGCGTCAGCATCAGGCTGAACAGGACGGCGGCAATGGCGCGTCCTGCACCTGGCAGACCTGAAGACGAGATTGACGAAGCGGGGGTTTGAATAGGTGTCATGCTGGCCCGACCTGATATGAAAAAGGTGTTTCGTTCTGAAGGCGTCGCGCTGGCGCGAGGCGAGCGGAGAAGAACAAAGGGTCGACATTATTGCAAGTAATTCTTGTTAACAAAAGTAATAGAGTCTCTTTTTTTACCAGGCGCACGGCCCGACGGTCGTTTTTCAGCCCTGTTTTGTTGGTTCAAACCTACTTTTGATGTGGAGATTGGTCATGGCTACACCGTCTGTTCTGATTGCTGGATGTGGTGACATTGGAGGGCGCCTCGCTTCGCAACTGTTGCCTCAGGGATGGACGGTGTACGGCTTGCGCAGAAGTGTGGCGAAGTTACCGCCAGGCGTGATCGGGGTCAGCGGCGATCTCTTCGACGCGCGCATGCCTGCGCAATGGCCAGAGGGCCGAATCGATTATCTGGTGTATTGCGCAACGCCGACAGTGCGCGATGAGGCGGGTTATCGCGCGGCTTATACAGAAGGATTACGGCACGTGCTCGCCTGGACAGAGCGCAGCGGCCAGAAGCCGAAACGCATTCTGTTCGTCTCAAGCAGCAGCGTTTACGGGCAACAGCAGGGCGAGTGGGTCGACGAAGCCTCGCCCGCCGATGCGTCGGGTTTTTCCGGGCAAGTGATGCGCGAGGCTGAAAAGGTGGCGCTCAGCAGCGATGTGCCTGCGACCGTCGTCAGGCTCACCGGCATCTACGGGCCAGGACGCAGTGACCTGATGAACCGCGTGCGTCAGGGTTACAGCGTCGCCGTTGAACCGCCGCTGTATGGCAACCGTATCCACGCTGATGATGCGGCGGGCCTGTTGGCGTTTTTGCTTCAAGCAGAGGCCGGTGGCGTGGCGCTGGATGATTGCTATATCGGTGTCGACGACGCCCCGGCGCCTTTGGCCGAGGTGGTTGACTGGATGCGAGAGCGGCTGGGTGTCACGCAGTGGTCCGATGAGCACAGCGTCAGGCGTGCGGGTAGCAAGCGTTGCAGCAATGCCCGAGCCAAAGCGCTGGGTTGGGCGCCGCGTTATGCGAGTTACAGAGAAGGGTATGAGGCGATGTTGGCGCAGGTCGATTGAAGCGCTGGTGCGCCCCCATGGCAATTCGGCTTGCCGGCAGTGGCGTTTTCGCAATCGCCACCGCCCGCAAGCCGGACTGCTACAGAGCGTTCATCCGACAGCCAGAGGTGTGGCCGTTCAGTTCTTTTCCAGCACCCAATGCCGCTCGCCCGGGCGCAGGTCCGGCATTTCGGTTGCCTGAGCGTTGTTCACAGCCTGGAAGATTTCCAGCTGTTTACCCTGGCGTACGAAGACCCAAGGGTTACCGCGTTCGCTTTTCTCCAGCCACATGCTGTCGTACTCGCCGCTCATGGCGGCACAATCGCCCGCCAGACACAGCGCGTAGCGATCATTTCCAGGCAGGCCGGTCACGCTGCCGTCTGGCTGGAACTCAACGACACTGCCTTGGCCGTCGCCATTGACGATGGTCCATTTGCCGCCGAGGTACGCGCTGTAAAGCGCCCGCTCGAAGCTGGTGCCCGGTTGTGCGCCTGCTGGGGCCGCTTGTTTGGGTATCTTGAAGTGCTGTTCGGGGCCAGAATCGCTGGCGCTCTGAACCAACTCATCACTATTCAGTTTCAACTCGTCCGACGCGCTGCCGTAGACGTTCACTTTCCACGAGCCGTCCGGGTCTTTTGCGACCTTGCCTTCAGTGAGTTCAAAGCCGTTGTAAGACGTGGCCTGACCGGCCGCCGTATTGATGTTCCATTCCAGCGTTGGCCCGTACGCAAGCAGCGACTGGCGCAGATTTCCGCCTTCGGCTGCGGCATCGATGGCGGCCTGGTTGATCCAGACGCCGTCAGGTGTTTTGTTCGAATGGCTGGCACAGCCGCTCAGTAGCGCGGCCAACAGCGAGAGGGCGAACGCGACGCGCATATGCATGCGGAGTCCTTCCTTTGCTCTGAGAGGATGGCGGAGCGGGGGTATGCGCTCCGCGGGCGATTTACTCGATGACCAGCACGGCGTCCATTTCGACCGTGGCGCCTTTTGGCAATGCAGCAACGCCGATAGCGGCGCGCGCCGGGTAAGGCTGGTCGAAGTAGCGGCCCATGATCTCGTTGACCTTGGCGAAGTGGCTCAGGTCGGTCAGGAAGATGTTCAGCTTGACGATGTCCTTGAACGAGCCGCCCGCTGCTTCAGCGACAGCTTTCAGGTTCTCGAAGACCTGTACGGTCTGGGCTTCGAAGCCTTCGACCAGTTCCATGGTTTTCGGGTCCAGCGGGATCTGGCCTGACATGTAGACGGTATTGCCAGCTTTGATCGCCTGAGAATACGTGCCGATGGCGGCAGGGGCTTTGTCGCTGGAGATGACGGTCTTGCTCATGAAGAACTCCTGTTGGCGGTTTGACTACGCGCGCATCCGGGTGATGCGAATCACCCCGGTCAGGGCGCGCAGTTTCTTGATCACACGGGCCAGATGCACGCGGTCGTGCACGCTGACCACCAGTTGGACCACGCTGATACGACCATCGCGTTCGTCCATGCTGATTTTCTCGATGTTGCCGTCTGCCGCGTTGACGCTGCTGGCCAGCAAGGCGATAAGCCCGCGTTGGTGTTCCAGCTCGACCCGCAGCTCGACATTGAATTCGCCAGTGACGTCCTTGGCCCAGGAAAGCTGGATGCATTTTTCCGGGTTGTGGCGGATTTCGCTGATATTGCGGCAGTTGTCCAGGTGCACGACCATGCCTTTGCCCGCAGACAGGTGGCCGACGATCGGGTCGCCCGGAATCGGCGTACAGCATTTGGCATAGCTGAGCACCAGACCTTCGGTACCACGAATCGCCAGTGGTCCTTCGGCGCTCGGCAGTTCTTCGCCTTCACTTGCCAGCAAGCGGCGGGCGACGACATAGGCCATGCGGTTGCCCAGGCCGATGTCTTCGAGGAGGTCTTCTATGACCTCGACCCGGTATTCGGCGAGGATCAGTTGCAGGCGCTCGTTCGGGATTTTCTCCACACTGCTGTCGAAGCCGTTCAATACCTTGTTGAGCAGGCGCTCGCCTAGATTGATCGACTCTGAACGTCGTTGCAGCTTGAGTGCGTGACGAATGTGGGTGCGCGCCTTGCCGGTGACGACGAAATTGAGCCACGCCGGGTTGGGGCGCGCCCCTGGCGCACTGACGATTTCCACTGTCGAACCGCTTTGCAGAGGTTCGGATAGCGGCGCCAGACGACGATTGATCCGACACGCAATGCAACTGTTGCCGACGTCGGTATGGACCGCGTACGCGAAGTCCACCGCCGTGGAGCCTTTGGGTAGCTCCATGATCCGGCCCTTGGGCGTGAATACGTAGACCTCGTCCGGGAACAGGTCGATCTTCACGCTCTCGATGAATTCCAGGGAGTTGCCAGCGCGTTGCTGCATTTCCAGCACGCCCTTGACCCACTGGCGGGCGCGCGCGTGAGTGCCCTTGGGCTGCTCGTCGCCAGAAGATTTGTACAGCCAGTGCGCCGCAATGCCGTTATTGGCCATCTCTTCCATCTCGCGGGTGCGGATCTGGATTTCGATGGGCACACCATGCATACCGAACAGCGTGGTGTGCAACGACTGATAGCCGTTGGCCTTGGGAATCGCGATGTAGTCCTTGAAGCGGCCGGGGAGAGGCTTGTACAAATTATGCACAGCGCCCAGCACCCGGTAGCAGGTATCGACCTTGTCGACGATGATCCGGAACGCATAGACGTCCATGATTTCGTTAAAGGCCCGACGCTTACCGCGCATCTTCTTGTAGATGCCGTAGAGGTGCTTCTGCCGCCCGCTGACTTCGCCCTCGATACCGTCGACAGCGAGACAATGGCTCAGGGACTCTTCGATCTTGTTGACCAGTTCCTTGCGGTTGCCGCGTGCGCGCTTGACGGCCTGACCGATGCGTGAGGAGCGCATTGGGTACATGGCCTTGAAACCCAGGTCTTCGAATTCGATACGCACGCTGTGCATGCCGAGGCGATTGGCGATGGGGGCGTAGATTTCGAGGGTTTCCTTGGCGATGCGCCGGCGTTTCTCGCCGGACAGCACTTCCAGGGTGCGCATGTTGTGCAGGCGGTCGGCGAGCTTGACCAGGATCACGCGAATGTCGCGGGCCATGGCCATGGCCATTTTCTGGAAGTTTTCGGCTTGCGCTTCGGCCTTGGTCTCGAAGTTCATCTGGGTCAGTTTGCTGACCCCGTCGACCAGTTCGGCCACGGTTTCGCCGAACTGCGCACAGAGCGCTTCCTTGGCGATGCCGGTGTCTTCGATGACGTCATGCAGCATCGCGGCCATCAGGCTCTGATGGTCCATGTGCATGTCGGCAAGGATATTGGCCACCGCCAGCGGATGCGTGACGTAGGCTTCGCCGCTACGACGGCGCTGGCCGTCGTGGGCTTGTTCGGCGTAGAAGTACGCTCGGCGAACCAGATTGACCTGGTCTTTGCCGAGGTAGGTCGACAGGCGATCGGCGAGGGCGTCTATGCTCGGCAAGAGATGACTCCTTGCCGATGGCTTTGACCCTGCGCCTTGCTACGTCGACCGGGCATAGGCTTAGACGGCCTCGTTGGACTCGTCCTCGAACGCAGCGAACAGTGGTTCATCTTCAACGATTTCAGCTTCTGCAATGACGGCGTAATCCATCAGGCCAGCTGCGATTTCGCGCAGGGCAACAACGGTAGGCTTGTCGTTTTCCCAGGCCAGCTTTGGCTCTTTGCCGCCGGTCGCCAGTTGACGCGAGCGCTTGGTGGCGAGCATGACCAGCTCAAAGCGGTTATCTACATGTTCCAGGCAGTCTTCAACGGTCACGCGGGCCATGGGTATTCCTCGTAGCAAATGCGTATGCGCGGTGCCCGGATGGGCGAGCGGACTCGGTAGTTTACAAGCGCCAGCCCACAAGCTTCAAGCGCCAACCCACCAGCGGTCGGCTTTTAACTTGAAGGCTGACAGCTTTTACGTCAAGCCAGCAGTTGTGTCAGCAGCTGGCTGAAGCGTTGCTGCTGGTGCTCCTGGCTGAGCAGGTTGGCACGGAAAATCGCTTTGAGGTCTTCCAGCGCAGTGGCGAAATCGTCGTTGATGACGATGTAATCGTACTCGACGTAGTGGCTCATTTCGCTGACCGCTTCACGCATCCGGCCTTCGATGATCTCGTCGCTGTCCTGGCCGCGGTTGGTCAGGCGTTGACGCAGCGCCTGCTGGGTCGGCGGCAGGATGAAGATCGACCGAGCATGCGGCATCAGCTTGCGCACCTGTTCGGCGCCCTGCCAGTCGATTTCCAGGATCAGGTCATGGCCTTCGTCCAGCGTCTGCTGCAGACGGCTTTGCGAGGTGCCGTAGAGGTTGCCGAAGACTTCGGCTTGTTCGAGGAAATCACCGTGTTCGATCATCCGCACGAATTCGGCGCGATCGACGAAGTGGTAGTTCACGCCGTCCACTTCACCTGGGCGCATCGCGCGGGTGGTGTGGGAAACGGAAACGCGAATTTGCGGCTGGGCATCGATCAGGGCTTTGACCAGGCTGGTCTTGCCCGCGCCCGAAGGGGCGGAAATGATGTACAGAGTGCCGGTGCTGTGGGTCATGTTGGAATTGGCCTTACTCAATGTTCTGCACTTGTTCGCGCATCTGCTCGATCAACACCTTGAGGTTGACCGCAGCCTGGGTGCTACGAGGGTCGAAGGCTTTGGAGCCCAGTGTATTGGCTTCGCGGTTGAGCTCTTGCATCAGGAAGTCCAGCCGGCGACCGGCTTGCCCGCCGGTCTTGAGTACGCGGCGTACTTCGGTGACGTGAGTGTTCAGGCGGTCGAGCTCTTCTGCGACGTCGCTTTTTTGTGCCAGCAGGACCATCTCCTGCTCCAGACGCTGGGGATCGAGTTCAGCCTTCATGTCGGCGAAGCGATCGAGCACTTTCTGGCGCTGGGTAGCGAGCATCTGCGGTACGAGGGTGCGCAGGGTAGCCACTTCGGTCTTGATCGAGGAAAGCCGTTCGTCGAGAAGTTTGGCGAGGTCTGAACCTTCACGGGCGCGGCCGGCCTTCAATTCGTCCAGTGCTTCGTTGAACAGGGCCAAAGCGTCGTTGTTCAACGCTTGCGGATCGGACGCGTCAGCCACCAGAACACCCGGCCAGGCGAGCACTTCCAGTGGGTTCAGCGCTGCGGGTTGCTTGATCAGGCTGGCGACGATCTCCGCCGCTGCGACCAGTTGGCTGGCGCGCTCGCGATCAACCTGCAGCGGTTTGCCGGCGGTTTCTTCGGTGAAGCGCAAGGTGCATTCGATCTTGCCGCGGGACAGGCCCTGACGCAGCGCTTCACGTACGGCGCCCTCAAGGTCGCGGAAGGACTCGGGCAGGCGCAGGTGCGGCTCGAGGTAGCGATGATTGACCGAGCGCAATTCCCAGCTCAGCGTGCCTTGGGTCCCGGCTCGTTCGGCGCGGGCGAAAGCCGTCATGCTGTGTACCATGGGAATTACCTCTGTAAAGTCAGGCGTTGTAGTTAGCCTGCGAGGGACGATGTTCTGCCCAGATGAAAGTCGTAAAGAACCGACAGGCTATAAAGGCGCAAGATTGTAGCTCAGTGCAGGGTGTGCGCCCAAATGCTGCAATGCCGCACTGATTGAAGGATGTCACTGCTTTGTTTGTAAGGTAGTGCCATTTTCGACACGGGCACAGGTGCCAGTGGTCATCGATGGATCATTAGATGTCCCCAGCGCGAGCTTGCGCCTCTATAATGCTCGTCAGTTTTCCGTCTCAGTACAGGTATCCCAGATGAAACGTCCAAGTGGTCGCGCTGCCGATCAGCTCCGCTCGATCCGCATCACCCGCAACTACACCAAGCACGCCGAAGGGTCTGTACTGGTCGAGTTCGGCGACACCAAGGTGATCTGCACCGTCAGCGTCGAAAACGGCGTGCCGCGCTTTCTCAAGGGTCAGGGCCAAGGCTGGCTGACCGCCGAATACGGCATGCTGCCGCGCGCGACGGGCGAGCGTAACCAGCGCGAAGCCAGCCGTGGCAAACAGGGCGGTCGTACCCTTGAGATCCAGCGTCTGATCGGTCGTTCCCTGCGCGCCGCGCTGGACATGTCCAAGCTGGGCGACGTCACGCTGTATGTCGATTGCGACGTGATTCAGGCCGATGGCGGGACTCGCACCGCCTCGATCACCGGTGCCATGGTTGCGCTCGTCGATGCGCTGAAAACCATCAAGAAGCGCGGCGGCCTGAAAGGCGGCGATCCGCTCAAGCAAATGATCGCCGCAGTTTCGGTGGGGATGTACCAGGGCGAGCCAGTGCTTGATCTCGACTACCTGGAAGACTCGGCAGCCGAGACCGATCTCAACGTGGTGATGACCAGCGCTGGCGGTTTCATTGAAGTGCAGGGCACTGCCGAAGGCGCGCCGTTCCAGCCTGAAGAGCTGAACGCGATGCTGGCGCTGGCCCAGAAAGGCATGAACGAGATCTTCGAATTGCAGAAGGCGGCACTGGCCGACTGACTGCTGATCACACGACCTGTTTCATTACCGCCAGTACAGGGAGAGCACGATGATCGATAGTCAGCCGCCACTACCAGTGCCGAGCAAGGAAGTCCGCCAGTGGGCCATGATGTGCCATTTCGCGGCGTTCTTCGGCCTGATCTTTCCCTTCGGTAACCTGCTGGGGCCGCTGATTGTCTGGCAACTGAAGAAAGAGACCGATCCGTACATCGATGCCCAGGGCAAGGAAGCCCTCAACTTTCAGATCACTGTGGCCATCGCCGCGATGATCTGCTTTCTGCTGATGATCATCGTGATCGGTTTCCCATTGTTGATGCTGGTAGGTGTCGGCGCACTGGTGCTGACGATCATTGCCGGGGTCAAGGTCAACGACGGCATTGCCTATCGTTACCCCTTTACCTGGCGGTTGATCAAGTAACGACGGAAAAACAAAAGCCGACTTCGCGTCGGCTTTTTTTGAGCAACTGGACGTCAGATCGTCAACGTCCAGTCGTAGTCCACGATCAGCGGCGCGTGTTGCGAGAACCGCGGCTGGCGTGGCAGGCGTGCGCTGCGTACGAAACGGCGCAGGCCCGGGGTCAGCAGTTGATAATCGAACCGCCAGCCCAGATTCAGCATCTCGGCCTGCTCGTTATCCGGCCACCAGCTGTACTGGTCACCTTCACGGCTGACTTCGCGCAGGGCATCTACATACCCCATGTTGCCGACAATCTCGTCCATCCAGGCACGTTCAGGTGCCAGGAAGCCAGGAGATTGCTGGCTGTCACGCCAGTTCTTGATATCCAGCTTCTGCTGCGCAACATAGAGCGAGCCACAGTAAATGTACTCGCGACGTTTGCGCCGCTGCTTGTCCAGATACTTGCCGAAATCGTCCATGAGCTTGAACTTCTGGTTCAAGTCTTCATCGCCGTTCATCCCGGACGGGAGCAGCAAAGTTGCAATACTGACTTTATCGAAATCGGCCTGCAGGTATCGCCCGTAACGGTCGGCTGTTTCAAAGCCCAGACCGTTGATAACCGCCTTTGGTTGCAGCCGCGAGTAAAGCGCCACGCCACCTTGGGCAGGAACTTCGGCATCGCAGGCGTACAGGAAGTAGCCGTCCAGTTGGAAGGCTGGGTCGTCCAGTTCAAAGGCGGAGGCGCGGGTATCCTGAAGGCAGATGACGTCGGCATTCTGGGCTTGCAGCCAACTGAGCAAACCACGCTCGACTGCAGCCTGAATACCATTAACGTTCACACTGATGATCCGCATAAATGGCCCCAAAAATCACGTGCGTGTATGATACCCGAGCTCTACCTAATTAGCTAAATCCGTGGTATTCGGGGCTTTTTTCATGCAAGCGTATCAGCGCGATTTCATTCGTTTTGCCATCGATCGCGGGGTTTTGCGCTTCGGTGAGTTCACTTTGAAGTCGGGACGCACCAGTCCTTACTTCTTCAATGCCGGTCTTTTCAACAGCGGTTCGGCACTTGCCCAGCTGGGTAAGTTCTATGCGTCTGCTGTCGTTGAAAGTGGCATTTCCTTCGATGTTCTGTTTGGGCCCGCCTACAAGGGTATTCCCCTGGCGGCCGCTACAGCCGTGGCTTTGGCGGATCATCACAACCTCGATCTGCCGTGGTGTTTCAACCGCAAGGAAGCCAAGGCCCATGGCGAAGGCGGCAGTCTGGTCGGCGCTCCGTTGACTGGCGACGTGCTGATCATCGACGACGTGATCACTGCCGGCACCGCGATTCGCGAGGTCATGCAGATCATCAAGGCTCAGAGTGCGAACGCAGCTGGCGTGTTGATCGCGTTGAATCGTCAGGAGCGCGGGAACGGTGAGCTTTCCGCGATTCAGGAGGTCGAACGTGACTTCGGTATTCCGGTGGTGAGCATCGTTTCGTTGAATCAGGTGCTGGAATTCCTGGCCGACGATCCTCAGCTCAAGCAGCATCTGCCCGCCGTCGAAGCGTATCGGGCTCAGTACGGAATCTGAGTCAAGTCGTCAGAGGATCTCGTTTTTATGCTCAAGCCGGGCACAGTAGGTCTTTGTTTGTTGCTGAGTGCGGGCTGCGTTGCAGGCGTTCACGCTGATGAGAGTTCGGGCATGGTGCTCTATCGCTATGTCGACAGTCGCGGCGTGACCGTGCTTGATCGTCAGGGCGTACCTGCGGAGTATGCGGGTAAAGGGTACGAAGTGCTGAATCAGCGTGGGCGTGTGATCCAGACCGTGCCGCCTGCACCGACTGCCGACGAGGCGCGTGAGGCTCAGGCTGCTGCGCAGGCCGCCAAGGTTCAGTCAGACGCCGACGCGCAACTGCTGCATCTGTACAGCAGCGTGACTGATGTCGACCGTGCGCGGACGCGCAAGCTGGCGGAACTGGATGCACTCATTTCCGTGGCTCAGGGCAACATTCAGGGGCTGACGACCCAGCAGGGCGCGTTGCAGAGTCAGGCGGCCGATCAGGAGCGTGCGGGGCGACAAGTGCCGCAAAGTCTGATCGACCAGATGAACGACGTGCGCGACCAGCAGCAGAATCTCAAGGTCGATATCCTGCGATATCAGACGGCCCGGCAGCAGGCCGACGCCGAGTTCGCTCAAGATCGGGCGCGACTTCAGCATTTGCTTGGGCACTGAAACGCCTAAATTGAAAAGACCCCGCCGGTTTGCGCCGACGGGGTCTTTTTTTGAAGCGCCAGGTGTGATCAGTGACGCTTGCGATTGCTGATCAGGGTGCCGACGCCGGTGTCGGTGAAGATTTCCAGCAGCACTGCGTTCGGTACACGACCGTCGATGATGTGGGAAGTGGTAACGCCGCCCTGTACAGCCTCCAGCGCGCAACGGATTTTCGGCAGCATGCCGCCGTAGATGGTGCCATCGGCGATCAGGCCGTTGACCTGTTCGGTGGTCAGGCCCGTCAGCACCTTGCCTTCCTTGTCCATCAAGCCGGCGATGTTGGTCAGCAGCATCAGCTTCTCGGCCTTCAGCGCTTCAGCGACTTTGCCTGCGACAAGGTCAGCGTTGATGTTGTAGGACTCGCCGTCGGCGCCTACGCCAATTGGTGCGATGACCGGGATGAAATCGCCTTTGACCAGCATGTTCAGCAGGTCGGTGTTGATACCCACGACTTCGCCGACATGCCCGATGTCGATGATTTCCGGTTTGGTCATCTCCGGGGTCTGACGGGTGACGTTCATCTTTTTCGCGCGGATCAGCTGCGCGTCCTTACCAGTCAGGCCGATCGCGCTGCCGCCGTGGCGGTTGATCAGGTTGACGATGTCCTTGTTGACTTGACCGCCGAGCACCATTTCCACGACGTCCATGGTCTGCGCATCGGTGACGCGCATGCCGTCGATGAAGTGGCTTTCGATCGACAGACGCTTGAGCAGATCGCCGATCTGCGGACCACCGCCGTGAACCACGACCGGGTTGATGCCCACTGCCTTCATCAGCACGATGTCGCGCGCGAAGCCGGTTTTCAGCTCTTCGCTCTCCATGGCGTTGCCGCCGTACTTGATCACCAGCGTCTTGCCGACGAAGCGTCGGATATAAGGCAACGCTTCGGAAAGGACCTTGGCGGCATTGGCTGCGGCATCACGTTCGAGGGTCATTTGGGCTCCACTCAAAAAGTTTGATCAAAAAGGAAGTTCTAGATCCGGTGCTACGTTTTTCAGCTGGGTGTGGAACACGTCCTTGATTCGTTGCAACTCGTCCTCGGTCTCGGCTTCGAAGCGCAATACCAGCACAGGCGTGGTGTTCGAGGCGCGGACCAGGCCCCAACCCTTCGGATAATCGACGCGCACGCCGTCAATGCTCGTCAGGTTGGCGTTGCCCCATTGGGCCTCCCGCTCCAGCGCTTCGATGATGCTGAATTTGCTGGTTTCGGTGACCTTGATGTTGATTTCCGGTGTCGACAGATCGTTCGGGAAGGTCTGGAAAAGCGCTTCTGCGCTGAGCTTCTCCTGGCTGAGAATCTCCAGCAGCCGAGCGGCGCTGTAGATGCCGTCGTCGAAACCGAACCAGCGCTCCTTGAAGAAAATGTGGCCGCTCATCTCGCCAGCCAGCAGCGCGCCGCTCTCTTTCATCTTCTTCTTGATCAACGAATGACCCGTTTTCCACATGACCGGGCGACCACCATATTCCTGGATCAACGGTATCAGACGACGAGTGCATTTGACGTCGAAGATGATGTCCGCGCCGGGATTGCGTTTGACCACATCACGTGCGAACAGCATCAGCAGGCGATCAGGGTATACGACGCTGCCCGCGTTGGTGACGACACCTACCCGATCACCATCGCCGTCGAACGCCAGGCCCAGATCGGCGCCGGTCTCTTTCACCTTGGCGATCAGGTCCTGAAGGTTTTCCAGCTTGCCGGGATCGGGGTGATGGTTGGGGAAATTACCGTCGACTTCGCAGAACAGCGGGATGATTTCGCAATTCAGGGCCGCCAGCAGTTGAGGGGCGATCACACCTGCTGCGCCGTTGCCGCAATCGATCACGACCTTGAGGCGGCGAGCCAGGACCACGTCGTTGGTGATCTGGCCTGAGTACAGATCGAGAATGTCGACCTTCCTGACGCTGCCTTTGCCGGCCGGCAGGTTGTTGCGCTTGATGCGTTCATGCAACGCCTGAATCTGCTCATTGGCCAGCGTATCGCCTGCGATGACAATCTTGAAGCCGTTGTAGTCCTTCGGGTTGTGGCTGCCGGTCAGCATCACCCCGGTTTTGCCTTCCAGCACGCTGGCGGCGTAGTACAGGGCCGGCGTGGGGACCAACCCGACATCGCTGACATGGCAGCCGCTGTCGTACAGGCCCTTGATCAGTTGCGCCACGAGTTCGGGGCCAGACAGCCGCCCGTCACGGCCGACGCATACGTTGGGTTCGCCTTGGGCCAGGCTTTGCGCGCCAATGGCGCGGCCCAGCCAGTAGGCGGTTTCGCCGGTCAGGGTTTCGCCCACGATGCCGCGAATGTCATAGGCGCGGAAGATAGTGTTCGCAAATTCGGGGGCGATGGAAACGGTACTGCTCATAGCGTGAGAGTGCTCCGACTTCAGGAAGTCCTGTGATTCATCGAGCAAGTCGATGTCGAGAATGTCGGTGTCTTGAAACAGCGGATCGGTCAGCTCTGAATCATCGGAATCGAATGATGAAAATGCAGCTTTGCTGCTCGTGGAACCAGGTGCGACAGCGGTCGAGGTATTGTTCGCCACTGCCGCTGGTGTCGTCGGCTGATTGCGCAACGACAGCTGCGCCAGGCTCTGGGCCAGGCCGTTCAGGGCTGGCATGCTCAGGCTGAAGGCTTTGACGGCTTTACCGCTCGAGAGTTCTTGCAGCAACTGCTCCAGCTGTCGGGCATCGGCGTTCACTCGGCGCTTCAGCGCGCTTTCGTTCAGGTACAGCCCCAGTAAGAGACTGCCGAGTGCCACGACGGCGGCCAGGAGCAGCATCAAGGAGGGTGGTGAGGATTGCAGGGCAGGGCCGGGAGTAAACGTCAGCTTCCAGTTGGGGTAGCCAGTGGGAAAGTCCACGGATCGACCGCCATCGCCTTGCCCTCGGGTAAGAAAGCTTTGCGCCGGTGCATCGCCGAATTGCTGGCTGAGCACGATCTGCCCGACGTCGGCAGGAGCTTCCGGCAAAGCGTTCGTCAGGCGTTGCAGCTTGAAGGCCAGCAGCAGCGTACCGTTGACCGGGGCATCGGGTGCCGTGCGCAATGGCGCAACGCTGTAGATGACCCAGTTGTCGCCTATTTTGCGGGCTTCTGGGGCAGGCGTTTCGCCTTTGCTCGCTTTGGCGAGCATGTCCAGCGTGGCGAAGCTGATCGGCAAGGTGCCTTGATTGTCGACGCTGTTGAAACCCGTCGCAAGCACGCGGGCGCCAATCACGCCGTCTCGATACGCCAATTGATTCTGCGCAGTTTCGATCAGTGCAGGGTTGTTGCTTTGCAGGGTCTGAGCCAGGGTCGCATCCATCGCCGCAGCTTGGGTGCCCGCGTTGATCTGGCGCAACGCCTTGCCGATGGCGCCCGCTTGAGCGGTGCCCCAGGCCTGAGCGAGTTGGTCTTTTTCCTGCGGCTGGCTGAGCAGGCCCAGCCAGACCAGAATGGCCGCGGCGATCAGGCCGATGAGCGAGGGAACAAGGCCCGGGCTTGCCAGACTCAGATTGGAGTCCTTGCCCGCTGCGTCAGTCGTTTCTGGGCGAGGCGTCGCCTTGGCTGTGCGCTTGATGCCTTTCAAACTTGACTCTCCCTGCTCGAACTTCCTGAGGCGATTTTATAGTTATTGCATCGTGACGGGCCCGGTCAGGGCTGCGTCGACAGCGTAGCCAAGGGAACTCCCGCGTAATCAGTGGCTGCCGGAGTGACCGAAGCCACCTGCGCCGCGCTGGCTTTCGTCGAATTCTTCAACGACTTCGAAGTGCGCCTGCACAACGGGTACCAGCACCAATTGAGCGATGCGCTCGCCGATGGAGATCTTGAAAGCGCTCTGGCCACGGTTCCAGCAGGACACCATCAGCTCGCCCTGATAATCGGAGTCGATCAGGCCGACCAGGTTGCCAAGAACAATACCGTGCTTATGGCCCAGGCCGGAGCGCGGCAGGATCAGAGCGGCCAGGCCTGGGTCTGCGATGTATATCGACAGGCCGGTGGGAATCAATAGGGTCTGGCCGGGCTCGAGCACCGTTTCCTCTTTGAGCATGGCGCGCAGGTCCAGGCCGGCGGAACCGGTGGTGGCGTAGGCCGGGAGCGGGAATTCGCTGCCAATGCGAGGGTCGAGGATCTTGGCTTGTAGAGCGTGCATACGTGATTAAACCTGGTTCATTCGGTCGGCGATAAAAGTCACCAGCTGGCGGGCAATCTTGGCCTTGCTGGTCTGGGGGAAGAGCGTTGCCTGCAACGCTCGGTCGATCACGCTGCACGCGTTCTCTTCGCTGTTGAAGCCAATGCCTGGATTGGCGACATCGTTGGCGATGATCAGGTCGAGGTTCTTGTCCTTGAGCTTGCGTGCGGCGTAGTCGAGCAGGTGTTCGGTTTCGGCGGCGAAACCGACACTGAACGGGCGATCCTGACGCTGGGCGATGGTCGCGAGAATGTCCGGGTTACGGACCATCTGCAGCAGCAGGCCATCGCCGTTGGTAGGGTCTTTCTTCAATTTCTGTGGCGCAACGACTTCTGGACGGTAGTCGGCGACGGCCGCGGAGGCGATGAACACGTCGCACGGCATCGCGGCTTCGCAGGCCGCGAGCATGTCGCGGGCGCTGACCACGTCAACACGCGACACCCGGTCCGGGGTCTGCAGGCTGACCGGTCCTGTAATCAGCGTGACCCGGGCGCCGGCTTCTGCAGCGGCGTCAGCCAGAGCAAAGCCCATTTTCCCGGAGCTGTGGTTGGTGATGTAGCGCACCGGGTCAATGTTTTCCTGAGTTGGCCCGGCGGTGATCAGCACGTGTCTGCCCGTCAGGCTCAGGCGCTGGAAACAGTCGGCAGCGGACTGCGCCAGGTCGTTGGGTTCGAGCATGCGGCCGTAGCCTACGTCGCCACAGGCCTGGCTGCCGCTGGCCGGGCCGAACATCCGGAAGTTGCGCTCCTCGAGCACTCGCAGGTTGGCCTGCACGGAAGGGTCGCGCCACATGGCCTGATTCATGGCGGGGGCGACTGCGACGATGGCGTCAGTGGCCAGCACTACGGTGGTCAGCAGGTCGTTGGCGATGCCTTGAGCCAGTCGCGCCATCAGGTCGGCGGTGCCCGGTGCAATCAGCACCATGTCGGCCCATTTCGCCAGTTCGATGTGGCCCATCGCAGCTTCGGCGGCGGGATCGAGCAGGTCCATGTGGACCGGGTGGCCGGACAGCGCCTGCATGGTCAGCGGGGTAATGAACTCGGCACCGCCCTTGGTCATGACGACGCGCACTTCGGCGCCGTGGTCGCGCAACCGACGGACCAGCTCAGCGCTTTTATAGGCCGCGATGCCGCCGCCGACGCCGAGAACGATGCGTTTCCGATACAGCCGCTGCATAGGCCTGCCTTTTGGTCGAGTTAACACGCGGCAATCAAACGCCTCCCCAGGCCGGACTGTCGCGCAAAAAAGATGGGCTAAGATAACACAGCGACCGCACGGGAACAGCGGTGCCCACATCCATGGAGGTGCTATGAGTATTCGCGATTGGCCTGCAGCCGAACGGCCGCGAGAGAAGCTGCTCGAGCGGGGTGCGTCGAGTCTTTCCGACGCTGAATTGCTCGCTATTTTCTTGCGCACTGGCGTATCCGGAAAAAGCGCGGTGGACCTGGCCCGACATCTTTTGAGTCAGTTCGGCAGCCTCCGCGCGCTGCTGGAGGCCAACCTCACCGCATTCAGTAACGAGCTTGGGCTTGGCCCCGCCAAATTCGCCCAATTGCAGGCGGTCATGGAAATGGCGCGACGCCACATGGGTGAGGGGCTCAAGCGTGGCTCGGTACTGAAGAGCCCGACTCAGGTACGCAGTTACCTCAAGGCCCTGCTGCGGCACGAGCCTCACGAAGTGTTCGGTTGCCTGTTTCTTGATAGCAAGAATCGAGTTCAAGCCTTCGAAGCGCTGTTCCATGGTTCGATCAACGTCGCGCATGTTCACGCCCGGCAGGTCGTCAAACGCGCACTTGCCAACAACGCGGCTGGCGTCATTCTTTGCCATAACCATCCATCCGGCGTAAGCGAGGCGAGTCAGGCCGATATCGAGCTGACCCGGCACCTGAAGGAAGCTCTGGCGATGGTCGACGTGGTGGTGCTCGACCACGTGATCATCGGTGATGGCGATCCGTTGTCGATGGTGGAGCATGGCTTGATTTAGGCAAGCGGCGCTGTTCGCCCTATCCCAGTAGCAGTCAGGCTGCCGGCAGTTGCGATGTTGAGGGCGCTGTCGCTGGCGAGCCGTGCTGCTACTAGGTGAGGCTCATCGGTAAAGGTGCTTTTTACTTGACCATCACCTTCGAAAAGTCCTGCCGTCCGAACGGGCTGACGTCGTAACCCAGAATGTTCTTGCGGGTAAGGGCAAATGCGGTTGGATGTGCCAGCGGCAGCCAAAGCGCCTGTTTCTGGATTTGCTCCTGCGCCTGATGATAGAGCTTGGCGCGCTGGCCTTGGTCGGTCACGGCCTTGCCTTGGCTGATCAGCTTGTCCAGCCCTTCGTCACAATAGCGGGCGAAGTTGGTTCCGGACTTGACCGCTGCGCAGGAAAACTGCGGCGTGAGGAAGTTATCCGGGTCACCGTTATCACCGGCCCAGCCCATGAACAGCAGGTCGTGTTCGCCGGTCTTGGCGCGACGAATCAGTTCGCCCCATTCGATCACCTTGATGTCGGCCTTGATGCCCACCGCAGCGAGATCGCTCTGCAGCAGTTGCGCGCCTGCACTCGGATTAGGGTTCAGCAGACTGCCGGAAGGGCGTGTCCAGATCGTGGTCTTGAAGCCGTCTTTCAAACCGACCTTGGCCAGCAGTTCCTTCGCCTTGGCGACGTCATGCTTGTAGCCCGGCAAATCGTTGGCGTAACCCCATGTGTTGGGCGGGTACGGGCCATTGGCGGCGCGCGCCGAGCCTTCGAATACAGCTTTGAGGTAGGTGTCTTTGTCGAATGCCAGGTTGATCGCCTGACGCACTTCAGGCTTATCGAGCGGCGGATGCTGGCTGTTGATTGCCAGGAAAGCGGTCATGAACGCGTCGGTCTTTTCGACTTTCAGGTTCGGATCCTTGCTTGCCTCAGAGACATCCAGCGGCTTGGGCGATAAGGCCACCTGGCATTCATTGGCGCGGATGCGTTGCAAGCGCACATTGGCGTCCGGGGTGATCGCATACACCAGCGTGTCGACAGCGGGTTTGCCTGCGAAGTAATCCGGGTTGGCCTCGTAACGCACCACCGAATCCTTCTGGAAACGCTTGAACACGAACGGGCCGGTGCCAATGGGCTGGCTGTTGAGCTTCTCCGGCGTGCCGGCTTTCATCAGTTGCGCGGTGTATTCAGCGGAGTAAATGGAAGCGAAGCCCATGCTCAACGTGGCAAGGAAGGTCGCGTCGGGGTGATCGAGGGTAATGCGCACGGTGCTGGCGTCCGGCGCTTCGATTTTCTTGATCAGCGACGGCCACTGCATCGACTGGGCATGAGGGAAGCCCTGCACGGCGACCTTGTTCCATGGATTGGCCGGATCGAGCATGCGCTTGAAGCTGAACAGCACGTCTTCAGCGTTCATGTCGCGGGTCGGGGTGAAGTAATCGGTGTGGTGGAACTTCACGCCGGAGCGCAATTTGAAGTCATACGTCAGCCCGTCAGGCCAGACGCTCCAGCTTTCTGCCAGACTGGCGACCAGCTTGCCGGTCTGGGCGTCATAGTCGACCAGACGATTCATCAGCACGTCGGCTGATGCGTTGGTGGTGGTCAGCGAGTTGTATTGCACAACGTCAAAGCCTTCGGGGCTGGCTTCCGTGCAAACGCTCAGGCTGGTTGCGCCCTGCGCCAACAAAGGTGCGGACAGAGACGCAAGCAACAAGGGTAAAACAGCTAGGCGCATGGCGATTTTCCTTTCAGAGATAGCCCATCTGCCGGCGCAGTCTGGTGAGGGACTAACCCTAGACTATGGATAAGCGCAGGACAATCGCTCTGGCGCGACGAGTGGTATATTTCCCGCCGCGCCCCTTGCGGCTGGCCTCGCCAGACCTAAAGCCCTGAGTTTCTTTCAGGTAATTCGTCGTTTGTGTTGTTGCACCACGGGGTTTCTGGTATAAAGCAGCGCTCTTTTCTAGGGGCCCGCTGCCTTCACCGCAGGTGTGGCCGGTAAGACCCCTGAAGAAACGCGGCGCCTGGCGCCAAATGACTGAGAGATTAAGCGGCCAACCCATGCCGGGTTGGGCATGTGGTTTTAGAGGGCTGAGGCATGTCGAGAGTCTGTCAAGTTACCGGTAAGGGTCCGGTAACCGGGAATAACATTTCCCACGCGAACAACAAAACCCGTCGTCGTTTCCTGCCAAACCTGCAGCATCACCGCTTCTGGGTTGAAGAAGAGAAACGCTTTGTACGTCTGCGCGTATCTGCCAAAGGCATGCGCATCATCGACAAGCGCGGCATCACGGTCGTTCTGGCCGAAATCCGCCGCGCTGGCGCTAAGGTTTAAGGGAGAGAATCATGCGTGAATTGATCCGTTTGGTGTCGACCGCTAACACCGGCCACTTCTACACCACCGACAAGAACAAGCGCACTACCCCGGACAAAATCGAAATTAAAAAATTCGATCCGGTTGCTCGCAAGCACGTGATCTACAAAGAAGCCAAAATCAAGTAATTGATTTTCGCCTCTTACGAAAAAGCCCGCAGTGATGCGGGCTTTTTTGTGGGCGAAAGGTTCGTGATCAGACCTTCTGCTCGAACACCACGTAAATCTTGCGGCATGGCTCAAGCACTTCCCAGGTGCCCTTGAAACCTGCCGGGATCACGAAGCGGTCTCCCGCACGCAGGGTCTTGGCCTTGCCGTCTTCGTCACGGAGCACCGACACACCCTGCACGATTTCGCAGTACTCATGCTCGGTGTAATTGACCTTCCACTGCCCGACTTCGCCTTCCCACACACCCGCATTCATCTGGCCGCACGGACTGTTGTAGTGGTTGTAGATAATTTGGCCGGGGTCACCCTTGAGGATTTTTTCCGCAGCGGGGGTGAAGCGTTCTGCGCTGGTGGAGGCTTCACTGAAGTCGACGACGCTTTCGATACTCATGTCCCTGGCTCCTGAATCGGCAATGGAAGATTGTTATTTGATGAGGGCTTTCGGCGATAGTGCCGGGCGTCTTTATCACCCTCTGTTGAATAAAATGCACGATTCCGCGTCGTTTTGCCTATTTTTGTCCAATATATTGGAAATTCACACGGCGCTGGTTTAGGGTGACGGATGCCTTTGGCCGATCCGACAGCATGTCAGGCGATGTCCTACAGCACGGTTCATGAGCGCGAGGGCGCGCACATTTCATAAGAGGAGGATGCTTCATGACCACCCTGACTCATGCTGACTGGGAAAAACGCGCCCAGGATCTGAAAATCGAAGGCCGCGCCTTCATCAATGGCGAATACACCGACGCCGCTTCCGGCGCCACCTTTGACTGCATCAGCCCGGTCGATGGTCGATTCCTCGCCCACGTCGCCAGCACTGATGCCGCAGACGCCCAGCGCGCCGTCGAAAACGCTCGTGCCACTTTCAATTCCGGTGTCTGGTCGCGTCTGGCGCCGGTCAAGCGCAAGGCGGCGATGATTCGCTTTGCTGCGCTGATCAAAGAAAACGTCGAAGAGCTGGCCCTGCTCGAAACCCTCGACATGGGCAAGCCAATCAGCGACTCCTACGGTATCGACATTCCAGGCTCCGCGCAGGCGTTGAGCTGGAGCGGCGAGGCCATCGACAAGCTGTACGACGAAGTCGCTGCTACTCCACACGATCAACTGGGCCTGGTGACTCGCGAACCAATCGGCGTTGTGGCGGCCATCGTGCCGTGGAATTTCCCGCTGCTGATGGCGTGCTGGAAACTGGGCCCTGCGCTGTCGAGCGGCAACTCGGTGATTCTCAAGCCTTCGGAAAAATCCCCACTGACCGCCATTCGCGTCGCGCAGTTGGCTGTTCAAGCGGGCATTCCGGCCGGCGTGCTCAACGTCCTGCCAGGTTATGGCCACACCGTCGGCAAGGCGCTGGCGCTGCACATGGACGTCGACACGGCGGTGTTCACCGGTTCGACCAAGATCGCCAAGCAGTTGCTGATCTACGCGGGCGAATCGAACATGAAGCGTGTCTGGCTGGAAGCCGGCGGCAAGAGCCCGAACATCGTCTTCGCCGACGCGCCGGACCTGCAGGCTGCTGCTGAATCCGCCGCCAGTGCCATTGCCTTCAACCAGGGAGAAGTCTGCACCGCAGGCTCGCGTCTGCTGGTTGAACGCTCGATCAAGGACAAATTCCTGCCAATGGTGATCGAGGCCCTGAAGGCCTGGAAGCCGGGCAATCCGCTGGATCCGGAAACCACCGTCGGCGCGCTGGTGGACACGCAACAGATGAACACCGTGCTCTCGTACATCGAAGCCGGTCACACCGACGGCGCCAAACTGGTCGCCGGTGGCAAGCGCATCATGCAAGAGACAGGCGGCACCTACGTCGAGCCGACAATCTTCGACGGCGTGACCAATGCCATGAAAATCGCGCAGGAAGAGATCTTCGGCCCGGTGCTTTCGGTGCTGACCTTCGATACCGCTGAAGAAGCAGTGCAGATTGCCAACGACACGCCTTATGGCCTGGCCGCAGCAGTGTGGACAGCCGATCTGTCCAAGGCACATCTGACGGCTCGCGCATTGCGCGCTGGCAGCGTCTGGGTCAACCAGTACGACGGCGGCGACATGACTGCGCCGTTCGGTGGCTTCAAGCAATCGGGCAACGGCCGCGACAAGTCGCTGCACGCGTTCGACAAATACACCGAACTGAAGGCGACCTGGATCAAGTTGTAAGGTCTCGCGTTGCAAAACGTGTAGCAGTCCGGCTTGCCGGCGGCAGCGTATTTTGAAGGACCGCCGTCGGCAAACCGGGCTGCTATGGGTTATCGCAGATTCAAATTCGACAGCAGCCGGGTTTCCCTCAAAGAGCCCGGCTGTTTTGTCTCATCCCTTAAGCCACAGGAGCGTGGTGATGCGCTGGGGTACTTATTTCGCGGTGCTGTCGTCCGTGCTGAGCGTCGGTCTGGCGCTGGGCGTGAGCATGCCGCTGGTGTCGTTGCGTCTGGAAGCCTGGGGTTACGGCGCCTTTGCCATTGGCGTGATGGCTGCTATGCCCGCCATTGGCGTTCTGCTGGGCGCCAGTCTTGCCAGTCGACTGGCGTCGATGCTCGGTACCGCGAACCTGATGCGCCTTTGCCTGTGGGGCGGTTCGATTTCCGTGGGTTTGCTGGCGCTCCTGCCCAATTACTGGATCTGGCTGGTACTGCGGCTGATGCTCGGCGTGATCCTGACCATGGTCTTCATCCTTGGCGAAAGCTGGATCAACCAACTCGTCACCGAAAACCTGCGCGGCAAGCTCGTCGCGCTTTACGGCAGTTGTTACGCCCTGAGCCAGTTGGGCGGCCCGTTATTGTTGGGCGTCATCGGCACCGTGCACGATTACGGCTTCTGGGTGGGCACCGCACTGCTCGCGACCTCGCCGTTCCTGCTGTTGGGCAGAACCGGCGCGCCGAGTGCCGAGTCGAGCCACGTTACGTTGAGCGATCTGGGAGGCTTCTGTCGGCAGATGCCTGCGATTGCCTGGGCGATTGCGTTATTCGCCGGGTTTGAGGCGATGATTCTGACGCTGCTGCCGGTGTATTGCCTGCAACAGGGCTTCACCCCGGAAGTGGCGCTGGCGATGGTGAGCACCGTGGTGGTGGGGGATGCGCTGCTGCAGCTGCCTATCGGGGCCTTGGCCGACAAGATCTCTCGTCGTCGACTGTTCTCCGGCTGCGCACTGGCGTTGATGCTGTCGAGCCTGGCGATCCCGTTACTGGTGGATACGCAAGCGATCTGGCCGCTGTGGGTGGTGTTCGGCGCCAGTGCGGGCGGGCTGTTTACTCTTTCGCTGATTCTGATCGGCGAGCGGTACCGAGACGATGCGCTGGTGCGCGCCAATGCTCACGTAGCGCAGCTGTGGGGCATCGGTTGTCTGCTCGGGCCTCTTGCAGCAGGGGCTGGCAGTCAATGGATCAGTGGCCAGGCGCTGCCGCTGCTGATGGCGGCGGGGGCGTTGGGGCTGGTGATCCTGTCGCAACGCCCGAGAGCATTCGGTGCACAGCCCGTCGCGGCTTAAAGCATCTTTTCAAGACCCACTGCGCTGCTGAACCAGGCGTTCAGTCGGCGCCACCAGTCGCCGGGCTCCTTGTACAGCGTGTGAATCTTGCCGTTGTCTTCCGTGACCCAGACCACGCGATCATTTTCCAGCTTTGCCTGATAGCTTATGGCGGGCGCCATACCCTGCAGCGCCAGTTCACGAAGGTATTCGGTCAATTCCGGGCTGTCGACCAACACACCGACTTCGGTGTTCCATAGCACCGAGCGCGGGTCAAAGTTGAAGGAGCCGACGAAGGTTTTCTGCCGGTCGAAAATCATCGCTTTACTGTGCAGACTGGATTCGGAGCCACCCTTGAGCGTTCTGGTGCGCAAGAAACTCGGCCCGCTGCCCCGGTTGCTTGGGTCACCTGGCTGGCGGCGCAGCTCGAACAGCTTCACGCCATGGGCCAGCAGCGCCTTGCGATAGGGCGCGTAGCCGCCATGCACGGCGGGTACGTCGGTGGCCTCCAGAGAGTTGGTCAGCAGACTGACCGACACGCCCTTGTCTGACAGCCCCGTGAGATAGGTCACTCCATCCTGACCCGGCACGAAGTAGGCCGAGATCATCATCAGTTCCTGGTGCACATTCAGCAGGTCCGGGCTCAATTGGGTGGTGAGCAACAGATGCGGGTCAGGTTCTGCGCGTGAAAGGACTTTGGTCGGCGCGTCCCACAGAGCCTGGTTATGCGCCCAGATCAGTTCGTTGAGCCAGGTTCTCATGCGTGGCTGGGTTTTGTAGGCCATCAGCCTTTCATAGAGCGCTTTTTTCTCGACGTGGGCCTGTTCCAGCGAAGCTGCCAGTCGCTTGCGGGCCTTGGCCAGATCCTTCATGTCCGGCGGCCAGTAGATGAAATCATCGACCGGTTTGCTCAGGGTGCTGTTCCAGTACTGATCGAAGCTGTGACCCAGTTGCTCGGCCACAGGCCCCACGCTGAGCATGTCGATATCGGTGAAGTTCAGGTTGGGCTCGGCGTCGAAGTACTCGTCGCCCAGATTACGGCCGCCGACGATCGCCACCGCGCTGTCGGCCAGCCACAGTTTGTTGTGCATGCGCCGATGCTGCAGCGACAGGTTGAACAGCCTGCCCAGCGCACGCGTTGCCCCGGTGCTGCGCCCCAGGTTGAGAGGGTTGAACAAGCGGATCTGGATATTGGGATGAGCGGCAAGCGTCGCTATAACTTCATCGAGGCCGTCGCTGGTGGTGTCGTCCAGCAGGATGCGCACCCGCACGCCACGGTCGGCAGCCTTCAGCAGTTCATCGATCAGCGCCCGCGTGCTCAAACCATCGTGGACGATGTAGTACTGCAGATCGAGACTGGTCTTGGCATTGCGAATCAACTCGGCCCGCGCCATGAAGGCCTCGGTGCTGTTGGGCAGCAGGCGAAAGCCCGAGCGCCCTTCATGGGGGGCGGCCTGAGCCATGATCGAGCGGCCGAAAGACGATTGGGAAGCCGGCAATGCCTGGCTGGGGCCGTCTTGCTGCGCAGGCGTACCGGCACAACCGCTGACGGCAAGGGCAAAGGCCAGAAGTAGGGACAGTGCCCATTTGTTCGTCAACACAGTCATCCAGAAGTCACACCATGGCGATATGACCGCATTTTCCGCAAAAGGTTAAATCATCGGGGTCGCTTGACCCATGAGACGCGCCGCCATTGCGCCGATCTTGCGCACCGCTTCCTCGATCTTCGGCGTCGGCTTGGCGGCGAAGTTGAGTCGCAGGCAGTTTCTGTATTTGCCGGAGGCGGAAAAAATGCTGCCAACGGCGATCTGTACGCCTTGCCCTTCAAGCGCTCTGTTCAGACGCAGGGAGTCGAAGTCTTCCGGCATCTCGATCCACAGCATGAAGCCCCCTTGCGGGCGACTGACTCGCGTGGCCTCGGGGAAGTAACGCGTCACCCAATCGGTCATCAGATCGCGGCTGCGCTGATATTGGCCGCGCATCCGGCGCATGTGCGGTTCGTAGTGCCCGGCTTGAAGAAACTCCGCGATCGCCAGTTGCGGCTGAGTCGCCGTGGAGCCAGTGCTGATGTATTTCATGTGCAGCACTCGGTCCAGATAGCGGCCCGGCGCTACCCATCCCACGCGCAAACCGGGGGCAAGGGTTTTGGAGAACGAACTGCAAAGCAAGACTCGTCCGTCTTCGTCGAAGGATTTGATCGTGCGCGGGCGAGGGTAGTGGTAGGCAAGGTCGCCATACACATCGTCTTCGATGATCGCCACGTCGAACCGCTGAGCAAGTGTCAGCAAGGCGCGTTTACGATCCTCGGGCATGATGTAACCCAGCGGGTTGTTGCAGTTGGGCGTCAGCTGTATGGCCTTGATCGGCCATTGTTCGAGGGCCAGTTCCAGCGCGTCGAGGCTGATGCCGGTGATGGGGTCGGTAGGTATTTCCAGCGCTTTCATGCCCAGGCCCTTCAACGCCTGCATGGCGCCGTGAAAGCTCGGCGAGTCGACCGCGACGATGTCTCCCGGCTGGCAGATCGAGCGAATACTGACCGCCAGCGCCTCCTGCGCGCCTGTTGTGATCACCAGATCGTCCGGGCCGACATTGGTCCCGGAATCCAGTAACAGGCGTGCGACCTGATCGCGCAGGCATTGGGTGCCGTTGATGTTGTCGTAATACAGCCCGGGCATGTCCTGGCGACGGCTGATCTTGCCCAGTGCCTGAGTCAGCGGGCGCAGCGTGGGGCTGGTGATGTCCGGCATGCCGCGGGCGAACTGCACGACATCGGGGCTCGGGACGGCGCGGGCCAATTCCAGCACCTGATCCCACTGTGAAATATCCACAGGCCGCTGCGCGGGGCGTCCTACGACTGGCAGGGCAGGAGTCTTGCGACTGGCGGGAACGAAGTAACCCGACTTGGGGCGCGGCGATGCCAGACCGTTGTCTTCCAGCAATCGATACGCCTGTTGAACGGTGCTCAGGCTCACCCCGTGTTCGACGCTCAGCGCTCGTACCGACGGCAGCCTGTCGCCCGGGCGATAGAAGCCGCTTTCGATGCGTGTGCCGAGTAATTCTGCAAGGTTGACGTAGAGGGTCATGGGCGTACTCCCGCACAGTGTCGCGTCGGTTGACCGATACAGATAGCGCGAAAATACAGCATTCAGGCGCCAATGTATGGGGTCTGTATGCAAAAAATTAGAATTCTTTGGATCTGTAATGGTTTTCCATACAGACGCATCATGGAATCACTTGAAACCTATGATGAGGTGTCTGGAAATGAGCGGGACGAGCGATGTTCGGTTGACGCTGTATGCACAGGAATTGGTCAGGGAGCAGGAAATCTCTGCTCGGGTAAATGCGCCGAAAGGGTTGAGCCTTTGGGGTCTGTTTCAACATCGGCGAATGACTCGACGGGCGCTGTTGAGCTTGACCGGCGATCAGCTGCGTGACATCGGCCTGAGTTACGAACAGGCTCGCTGCGAAGGGCTCAAGCCGTTCTGGAGAGAATGATGGGGCTCAGCGCAACTCTCTGTGGGAGACGTCGCAGGTTACGACGGCAGCGAATGCGGTGTGTCAGGCAGCCTTTACGTTGACTGACACCAGGCGTTCGCGAGCTAGCTCCCTCCCACAATGATTGAGTCGATGTTCAGACCAGTTCTTTGAGCCGATGCCAGAGCATGCCCAACGCCAATAAAGGCGAGCGCAAATGTTTGCCGCCGGGGAACGTCATGTGCGGGACTTTGGCGAACAGTTCGAAGCCTGCGCTGTACTGACCGCTGATAGCCTCAGCCAATAACTTGCCCGCCAGATGCGTGGCATTCAGGCCATGGCCGGCATACGCCTGTGCATAGAACACGTTCGGATGTTCATTCAAGCGCCCGATCTGCGGCAACCGGTTGGCGCCGATGCCAATCATCCCGCCCCACTGAAAATCGATTTTCACGTCCTTGAGCTGGGGGAACACCTTGAGCATTTTCGGCTGCATGTACGCGCCGATGTCTTGAGGATCGCGTCCCGAATAGTGGCAGGCCCCGCCGAACAGCAGGCGCTTGTCTGCCGTAAGCCGGAAGTAATCCACAGCCACTCGCTGATCGCACATGGCGCTATTGCGTGGGAGCAGTTGTCGGGCCAGGTCATCACCCAAAGGCTCGGTGGCGATGATGTAGCTGCCTGCTGGCAGCACCTTGCCGCTCAAGTTCGGGTCCAGATCATTCAAATAGGCGTTGCAGCCCAGCACCAGCGTGTCGGCACGCACCACGCCCTGCGCGGTATGGACCCTGACTTGCGCTCCGTATTCCAGGCGTGTCACGGCGGAGTGCTCGAACAGCTGGACCCCGAGGGATTTCGCGACGGCGGCTTCGCCCAATGCAAGGTTCAATGGATGCAGGTGCCCCGAACCCATGTCCAGCATGCCGCCAGCGTAGTTGCCCGAATCTATGACGCTGCGGATATTCTCGGGCTGTATCAGCTGCACTTCATGGCGATAACCCAGCCCCCGCAGTTCCTCGGCATCTTCGGCAAAGCCTGCAAACTCCTTGGGTTTGTTGGCCAGATCGCAGTAACCCCAAGTGAGATCGCAATCGATCTGGTACTTCTCCACTCGCTGCCGGACGATTTCGACGGCTTCCAGCCCCATCAGTTTTAGCTGGCGCACGCCCTCATCGCCGATCACATCGCGAAAGCGTTCGACATGATGGCCTACACCGCGAATCAACTGGCCGCCATTACGGCCGCTGGCGCCCCAACCGATCTTGCGCGCTTCCAGCAATGCGACGCTCAGGCCGCGCTCAGCCAGTTCGATGGCCGTGTTCAGCCCCGAGAACCCGCCGCCAACCACGCAGACGTCCACCTTCACATCGCCTGTGAGGGCAGGGTATTCGGGCTGCGGGTGGCTACTGGCCGCGTAATACGAGGCAGCGTGGCCGCAGGCATTGGTTTGTCGAACGCGGGCGTCCATGTCGGTTTTCTCTGGGTGCCGTTTGGAAAATTTTACGGAGGGTAGCCCGTCGGTCGGCGCCGGAGCAAGGAAGGCCGAGCGGCTGTCACCTGTCCGGAGGCTGGGGCACAATGACGGCTTTCACAGGGAAAACTCTCGCGATGAGCTGCAACAGCCAGAAAATCCGTGATTTGCGGCGGCAGATTCCGTCCTTCGAATGCGTACCCGGCTGCCATGATTGCTGCGGGCCGGTGACGACGTCGTCCGAGGAGATGGCGCGCCTGCCGCGCAACACAGCCGCCGAGCAGGAAGCGGCGCTCAACGAGCTGAACTGTGTGCATTTGGGGCCCAACGGTTGCACGGTCTATGAGGAGCGGCCACTGATCTGCCGTCTGTTCGGCACCACACCCACGTTGCCGTGCCCAAACGGCCGTCGCCCGGACGTTCTTATCCATCCAGCAGTGGAGAAACAGGTCCACGAATACATCGCCTCGACACGACAGGTACTGGTCTGAAGCCTTTGCTTACTCCGGAATCGGCAGATTCAGGCTCTCTTTCACCTCTTCCATCACGATATAGCTCTTGGACTCCCGCACATGGGGCAGTTTGAGCAGGATGTCGCCCAGCAGCTTGCGGTAAGACGCCATCTCCGAAATCCGCGCCTTTACCAGATAGTCGAAATCCCCTGACACCAGATGGCACTCCAGAACATGGGGCAGTTTCAGGACCGCTCGGCGGAATTCCTCGAAAGTGTCGCCCGATTTGTAGTCCAGGCTGATCTCCACGAACACCAGCAGACTAGCCTTCAGGTTCTGCGGGTTGAGCCGGGCGTTGTAGCCCATGATGATGCCTTCACGCTCCAGGCGGCGGACCCGTTCCGTGCAGGGCGTGGTAGACAGGCCCACGCGTTCGCCCAGCTCCGTAAATGAAATTCTGCCGTCGTTCTGGAGGATGCGCAGGATATTGCGGTCGATCTTGTCCAACTCGCGTTTTGACTGGTGCTGGGTGCGCATTTCAAAGCCCCTCTGCTAAAGCCTTGGTTGGCGGTAATTAGCGCTGAATATAGGCGCTTATATAGTGAAAAGCACTGCTCATTGCTTTTTATACTGCCCACATCCTTGCTTAAAACTTCAAAACGTCAGCGGATATCCGCGATGAGGAAATCAACATGCGCGTTCTGGTCCTTGGAAGTGGCGTAATCGGTGTCACCAGTGCTTATTACCTGGCTCGTGCGGGCTTCGAGGTAACGGTCGTGGATCGTCAGCCGGCCGCTGCCATGGAAACCAGTTTCGCCAACGCCGGGCAGGTTTCGCCGGGTTACGCCTCGCCGTGGGCCGCACCGGGCGTGCCGCTCAAGGCCATCAAGTGGTTGTTGCAGCGCCACGCGCCGCTGGCGATCAAGGCGACCGCTGACATCGATCAGTACCTGTGGATGGCGCAAATGCTGCGCAACTGCACGCAAAACCGTTATGCGGTTAACAAAGAACGCATGGTGCGGCTGTCTGAGTACAGCCGTGACTGCCTCGACGAACTGCGTGCCGAAACCGGCATCGCCTACGAAGGGCGTAGCCTGGGCACCACGCAACTGTTCCGTACCCAGGAACAACTTGATAACGCCGCCAAGGACATCGCCGTCCTGGAACAAGCCGGTGTGCCATACGAGGTTCTCGACCGCGAAGGCATTGCCCGAGTCGAACCTGCGCTGGCCAGTGTCAGCAATATCCTCAGTGGCGCGCTGCGCCTGCCCAATGACCAGACTGGCGATTGCCAGCTGTTCACCACGCGTCTGACTCAGATGTGTGTGACGCTAGGCGTCGAGTTCCGCTTCGGCCAGTCCATCGAGTCGATTGATTTTGCGGGCGACCGGATCAACGGCGTGCGGGTCAACGGCAAGCTGGAAACCGCAGATCGCTACGTGCTGGCGCTGGGCAGCTACTCGCCGCAGCTGCTCAAGCCGCTGGGCATCAAAGCGCCGGTCTACCCGCTCAAGGGCTACTCGCTGACCGTTCCGATCACCAATCCTGACATGGCCCCGACGTCGACCATTCTCGACGAGACCTACAAGGTTGCGATCACCCGTTTCGACAACCGCATCCGGGTTGGTGGCATGGCTGAGATTGCCGGTTTTGACCTGTCGCTGAACCCTCGCCGGCGTGAAACGCTGGAGATGATCGTCAACGATCTTTATCCTCAGGGCGGCGATCTGACCGAGGCCAGTTTCTGGACCGGTCTGCGTCCAACCACCCCGGATGGCACGCCGATCGTGGGTGCAACACCGTATCGCAACCTGTTCCTCAATACCGGCCACGGAACCCTTGGCTGGACCATGGCCTGCGGTTCCGGTCGTTTGCTGGCCGATCTGATCGCCCGCAAAAAGCCACAGATCAGCGCCGAAGGCCTCGATATTTCCCGCTATGGAAGCTCCAAGGAGATCGCAAAACATGTCAGTACAGCGCCAGCTCACCAATGAGCGCATGAGCCAGATCGTCGCCCACAACGGCACCGTTTACCTTGCCGGGCAAGTGGGTGACGACATGGCAGCGGGTATCGAACAGCAAACCCGCGAGACGCTCAATAACATCGAGCGCCTGCTGGACCTGGCCGGTACCGACAAGACCCGCATTCTGTCGGTGACGATTTACCTGAAGGACATCGATGCGCACTTCGCCGGGATGAACAGTGTCTGGGACAAGTGGCTGCCCAAAGGTGTCGCGCCAGCGCGTGCCACTGTTGAAGCCAAATTGTGCGAACCGGAAATTCTGGTCGAATTCTCGGTGACTGCAGCAATGCCGTAAGCCGTTTTGCTTTGCCCTGTCCCTGTGAGACTTCTCTGTCTCACAGGTTCCGAATTCCCCTACATCAGAACCTGCCCGCCATGCGTCCAGCTCGCGCCCTCATCGATCTCTCGGCCCTGCGCCACAACTATCAACTGGCCCGTGAAACCACTGGCGCCAAGGCGCTCGCCGTGATCAAGGCAGATGCCTATGGCCATGGTGCGGTGCGTGTCGCTCAGGCACTGGAAACCGAGGCCGACGGGTTTGCCGTGGCCTGTATCGAGGAAGCGCTGGAGCTGCGCCAGGCCGGTATAGGTGCGCCGATTCTGTTGCTGGAAGGCTTTTTCGAGGCAGACGAACTGGCGCTGATCGCCGAGCACGATTTGTGGTGCGTCGTGCATTCGCTGTGGCAGCTTGAGGCCATCGAGAAAACCAGCGTCGGCAAGCCTCTGAACATCTGGCTGAAGATGGATTCGGGCATGCACCGCGTCGGTATCCATCCCGCCGACTTTCAAACGGCTTATCAACGGTTGCAGTCCAGCGGCAAGGCCGCGAAAGTGGTTCTGATGAGCCACTTTGCCCGCGCCGACGAACTGGACAGCGCGCGTACCGATGAACAGGTCGCCATCTTCCAGGCGGCCCGCGAAGGGCTGACGGCTGAGGTCAGCCTGCGCAATTCCCCCGCCGTGATGGGCTGGCCGAATGTGGCAGGAGACTGGGTTCGTCCTGGCATCATGCTGTACGGCGCGACGCCTTTCGATCAGTCGCAGCCCATTGCCGACCGCCTTCAAGCGGTGATGACCCTGGAATCCAAAGTGATTTGCGTGCGTGAACTGCCAGCCGGGGAGCCGGTGGGTTACGGCGGCGCATTTGTGACCGACCGAAACATGCGCATCGGTGTGGTGGCGATGGGGTATGCCGATGGTTATCCGCGGCAGGCCCCGACCGGCACGCCGGTGATGATCGACGGACACCGCAGCCAACTGCTGGGCCGTGTGTCGATGGACATGCTTTGTGTAGACCTCACCCAGGTGCCAGGCGCAGGCGTTGGCAGTCGTGTGGAGTTGTGGGGCAAAAACATTCTCGCCAGCGACGTCGCAGCCAGCGCCGGCACCATCCCGTATCAGATTTTCTGCAATCTCAATCGTGTTCCAAGGCTCTATTCCGGGGATTGAGACGTGGTCATCGCCCGGCTGGGCTTACCCCGCGTGGTCCCTGTCCGCCAGCGGTCTCTTTGCTAATCTGGTCAAGTGTTGTAAATACTGAACGCGGTCGCCATCATGGCGACCACTTGACCGTGTTTGATTATCAGGAGGACTCCAGCATTGGACGTCGGTGAACGACTGCAATCCATTCGTAAACTCAAGGGTCTGTCCCAACGCGAACTCGCCAAACGAGCGGGCGTGACCAACAGCACCATTTCAATGATCGAGAAGAACAGCGTCAGCCCCTCGATCAGCTCTCTGCGCAAGGTGCTGGGCGGCATACCGATGTCCATGGTGGAGTTCTTTTCGGAAGAGCTTGAGCCAGAAAACCCGACACAGGTGGTCTACAAGGCCAGCGAACTGATCGATATCTCGGACGGTGCCGTCACCATGAAACTGGTGGGCAAGTCCCATCCAGACCGGGCGATCGCCTTTCTTACCGAGGTGTATCCGCCTGGCGCCGATACGGGCGAAGAAATGCTCGTTCACGAAGGTGAAGAGACAGGAATTCTGGTCGAAGGCCGTCTGGAGCTTGTCGTCGGGCTCGATACTTATGTGCTTGAGGCTGGCGACAGCTACTATTTCGAAAGCACCCGACCACATCGCTTCCGCAATCCGTTCGACGTTCCCGCGCGACTCATCAGCGCTGCAACGCCAGCGAATTTCTGAGGAGCAAGCCCCGTCCAGCCTGAGCCTTCAGGCCGGACACAGGACGAGCCCGAAGCCATAGGTCGACGCGCTAATACCCCTGCCGATTTCAGGGATGTTACGACCAACGGCCTACCCGCTATACTTTCGTCGCCTGCGGCTTACCGTGACCGCAGGGGCGTTATAGCCACCATGAGGGTGAAAGCGTGAACCTTACTAATAAGATCCTGGCTGCAGTTGCACTCCTCGCGTTTTGGGCTTTTACCGCCCAGGCCTCCACCAGCGACGACCTCGCCAAACGACTCGAGCCTGTCGGGCAAGTCTGTGTTCAGGGTAAGGAATGTCCGGGAATGGACGTTGCCGCAACAGCGGGTGGTGGCGGTGGCGCGAAATCCCCTGACGACGTGATCGGCAAACACTGCAACGCCTGTCACGGCTCTGGCCTGCTGGGCTCGCCGAAAATCGGCGACAGCGCAGACTGGGGCAAGCGTGCTAAAGAGCAGGGCGGTATTGATGGCCTGCTCGCCAAGGCGATCACCGGTATCAACGCCATGCCGCCAAAAGGCACCTGCGCCGATTGCTCGGATGAAGAGCTCAAAGGCGCGATCAAGAAGATGTCCGGCCTGTGACAGGACGGCGTTCCACGGTCAGCAAGACGGCGCTGCTGTGGTTCTTGCCGATGTTGATGGTTGGCGGTTTCGCCCAAGCGACGATGCGCTGCGGGACGGCACTGATCAGTCTGGGAGATACGGCGAGCGTCGTTCGTGAAAAGTGCGGGGCGCCCGATCGCAGTGAGGATCAGGAACCCGTCGCACGGGTCAATGGCGTTCCTCGCCTTAATGCGGTGAAAGTCAGTTTGTGGGTGTATGGACCTCGCAACGGGGCCTGGCAACATCTCAAGTTCATCGAGGACAAGCTTGTGGCGATCGACACCCGAAGAGATTGACGGGTGTTGCAGCCAGTGCAGCAATTCCCCTTCATTCCCGGTCCAAGCTCCATCGAATAAAACATCGGGAGAGGCCGGATGCCGCATTCCTGCTCGATTGAGCAAGCCGTCGATCATGTGCTGGCCGAGTTGCCGCCGCACATTCGCATGGGCATGCCGTTGGGGCTGGGTAAGCCCAATCGTTTTGCCAATGCGCTGTATGCCCGAATGAAATCTCTGCCCGAACGACAGCTGACGATCTATACCGCGCTGTGCCTGGGGCGTCCGACAGTGGGCGAGGGTTTGCAAGGGCGGTTTCTTGAGCCCTTTCTGGAGCGCGTGTTCGGCGATTACCCCGAGCTGGATTTCCTCGCGGACCTGCACAAAAGCAATCTGCCGCCCAACGTGCATGTCGAGCAGTTTTTCATGCAGCCGGGCAGCCTGCTGAACAGCGCCTCAGCGCAGCAGGATTACGTCAGCAGCAACTACAGTCACGCGGCAAGGGATATCAACGCCAATGGTTTGAATCTGGTCGCGCAACTGGTGGCTCGCGATTCGCAAAGGCCCGAGCATCTGAGCCTGAGCTGTAACCCAGACATCACCCTCGACCTCTTGCCGATGCTGGATAAACGCCGCGCAGCGGGAGAGAACATTCTGGTGCTCGGCCATGTTCACGCTGATCTGCCCTACATGCCCGGCAACGCAGAGGTGAGCGCCGATACCTTCGACCTGCTGATCGAGCATGAAGAACGCAGCACGTTGTTCTCCACGCCGAACATGCCGGTGGGGTTTCAGGATCACTTCATCGGCCTGTATGCCAGTACGCTGGTGCGCGATGGCGGTACGTTGCAAATAGGCATCGGCTCCATGGGCGATGCGCTGACCGCAGCCTTGCTGGCGCGGCAGGCCGATAACGAAACCTACCGTGCGTGTCTGGCTGAACTCGACGGGATTTCTACCTGGAAGCCGTTGATCGAAGCAGAAGGCGGCGTGATGCCGTTTGCGGCGGGGCTCTATGGTTGCAGCGAAATGCTGGTCAACGGCCTGTTGGTGTTGCTGGATGCCGGCATCATCCGGCGCAAGGTTTACACCGATGCGGGGCTGCAGCAACAGGCCAACGCCGGATTGCTGGACGAATCCGTTCATGACAACGGCGTGCTGATTCATGGCGGTTTTTTCCTCGGGCCACGCAGTTTCTACGAGCGTCTGCAGGAGTTTTCGCCCGCGCAGATGGCGCAGATCGACATGACCGCCATCAGCTACATCAACGAGCTGTATGGCGATGAAACGCTCAAGCGCCTGCAACGGCGGGATGCGCGCTTCATCAACAGCTCATTCACGGTGACCTTGCTGGGGGCGGCGGTGTCCGACCAACTGGCTGACGGGCGCGTGGTCAGCGGCGTGGGCGGGCAGTACAACTTCGTCGCTCAGGCCCATGCGCTGGAAGACGCGCGTTCGATTCTGATTCTGCGCAGCTGGCGCGAGTCGGGAGGCGAGGTCAGCTCCAATATCGTCTGGGACTACGCACACACCACCATTCCTCGGCATCTGCGGGACATCGTCATCACCGAGTACGGTATCGCCGATCTGCGTGGCAAGACTGACGCGGCGGTGATCGAGGCGCTACTCAACATTACCGATTCACGCTTTCAGCCGGCGCTCATCGACCAGGCACAGAAAGCGGGCAAGCTGCCGAAGGGTTTTCGTCTGGACCCGTTGTTTGGTCAGAACACACCGGAGCGGCTCAAAGACATCCGGGATCGGTTTCCATCGTTATTCATCGAATACCCGCTGGGCAGCGATTTCAGCGCCCCGGAGCGTGATTTGTTGCGGGCGCTGAACTGGCTGAAGAGCAAGTTCAAGCTCACGGAGCTCATCGAGCTGGGCAAGGCGACCCTGGAGGCTCCAGAGCCGAGTGCGTTTCCAGAGCATTTACAGCGCATGGGTCTGGATCAGCCGCATGGGCTGCGTGAAGAGTTGTATCAGCGGCTGTTGCTGGCGGGGTTGCAGGCTACCCAGAGTGATTCAGCAGCAGGCCCGACTAAATAAGGGTTTTGACCGCCAGCAATACTGCGGCAATTATTCCGGTCACCGCAAACAGCTGCTGCAACCTGGGACCGGCCAGAAAGCGTGCGACCTGCCGCCCGACCATCAAGCCAGCGACGGCACCGGCTGCGAACGGTACACCCACCGCCCAGTGCATCACCCCGCTGGCGCTGGCGGCAACCACGCTGCCTGTGGAGACCAGCGCGATGACGGCCAGAGATGTGGCGACGATGCTCTTCATGTCCAGATCGGTGAAGCGGGTCAGCGCCGGGATGATCACAAAACCGCCGCCTACTCCCAGTAATCCGGATAACAGCCCTGACAGCATCCCGGTGATTGCCAGCGACCGAGCGCAAGGCAGTGTCCAGCGCAGACGACCTTCCAGTGGGTTGAGTACGCAGGGCAGAAACGCTGCTCGGGCAGGAGGTTGGCCGTGATGCAGTTCATGCGCGGCCTTGCGGTAGATGCGTGCGCAGGCGTACACCAGTACCCCGGCGAACCCGAGTGCCAGCGGCGCATTGGGTAACTGATGCGCCAGCCACAAGCCCAGTGGCGCGAAGCAGATGCCGATGACTGCGATGAACAACGCAGCGCGATAGCGCACGATGCCTTGACGCAAACCCAGTAACGCCCCGACCGCCGCCGCCAACCCTACAGCGAGCAAGCCGACCGGTGCGGCTTCGACCATCGTCAGGCCCAGCCCGAACACCAATAACGGCACCGCAAGGATTCCGCCGCCGGCGCCCGTCAGCGCCAATACCGCTCCGATGATTGTGCCGAGGCCGGCTCCGATCAATTCGTGTTCATTCATTCTGTTGAATTTCTGCCATCAGTGTTATGCGCCTGGTCGTTGCGCCGTTTTTGTGTGATCACAGGGAGTTGATCGGAATCTTCAGATAGCTCACCCCGTTGTCTTCCGGCTCTGGCATATGGCCGCCGCGCATGTTGATCTGCACCGAGGGCAGGATCAGCACGGGCATGTCCAGCGTTGCATCGCGCTTCTCGCGCATCTCGACGAACGCATCTTCGTCGATGCCTTCATGGATGTGGATGTTGTTGGCCCGCTGCTCGGCGACGGTGGTCATATACATCAGCTCGCGGCCGTCGGGCAGGTAGTCGTGGCACATGAACAATCGGGTTTGCGGCGGCAGGCTTAGAATTCGCCCAATCGAGCGATACAGGGTGCGCGCATCAGCGCCGGGGAAGTCGCAGCGGGCAGTGCCGTAATCGGGCATGAACAGCGTGTCCCCGACGAAAGCCACGGTCTCGCCACCGACTTCGATCAGGTAGGTCATGCACGCGGGCGTGTGGCCGGGGGTGTGCATCGCGCGGGCCTGCAGTGTCCCGATCTGAAAATGCGCATCGTCTTCCAGCAGTCTGTCGAACTGGCTGCCATCGCGGGCGAACTCGCCTTTGGCGTTGAACAGGGTGCCGAACACTTTTTGCACGCGAGTGATATGGCTGCCGATGGCGACGCTGCCGCCCAGCTTTTCCTTCAAATACGCGGCGGCCGAGACGTGGTCGGCATGCACGTGGGTTTCCAGGATCCACTCCACGGAAACACCCAGTTCATGCACTCGGGCAATCAACTTGTCAGCGGACCCGGTAGCGGTGCGCCCGGATTTGGGATCGTAGTCCAACACGCTGTCGATCAACGCGGCCTTGAGGGTAGAACGGTCTATGACCAGATAACTGATGGTCCAGGTTTGCGGGTCGAAGAACGCCTCCACACACATTTTCTCGCCGATGATCATGGTTTTCTCCAGAAAGTGCCTGATGCCAGGCCGATTGGCAGCGCTGTCTGGAGAGTCAATATCCATGCCAGCGGTTTGCTCGAAGCGGGGCTGCGTCGAAAGGCCGGTTATAAAGGGCTTGAGCATCATCAGCGCTCTGCGACAGACAGCATCTCTGCCAGATTTGGCAGTTGATTGGCATTAGATGGCAGTCGGTGGCAGTGGCAGCTTCGTTGGAGTACCCTCGCCGAACGCGCAGGAGATCCACATGACCACCGCTCCAAACCCCTTTTCAGCCCCGCAGATGCAGGCGCTGGTTTCCTATCTCGAGCACGACACGCATCCCACCATCGTGCTCGACATTGAATACAACATAGTCGCTGCCAACACCGCCTACCAACGTCAGTTCGGGGTGGAAGGCCGTCCTCATGTGGGCGCCAAGTGTTATCGCGTCTCTCACCAGTTCGCGGTGCCCTGCGATCAGGCCGGCGAGCATTGCCCGATGCGCAAGGCGTCGGAAACCCGCGTCCCGGAACGCGTGCTGCACATTCATCACACCCCCCGTGGCCCCGAGCACGTGGACGTAGAACTGCGACCGATTCTGGATCAGCAGGGCGAGGTGATCGCTTATGTCGAGCGCCTGAACAGCGTGGCGGTGGCCTCGGTGCAACCGCAGCAAAGCGGGTTGGTCGGGCGTTCGACGGCATTCAAGGAGGCATTAACGGCATTGCAGCGCGCGGCACCTTCGCAGATCCCCGTGCTGTTACAGGGCGAGTCCGGGACCGGCAAGGAGTTGTTCGCTCGCGCATTGCACGCTGCGAGTCCCAGAGCCAGCGGGCCTTTGGTGGTGGTCGACTGCACCGGGCTAACCGAAACTCTGCTGGAGAGTGAGCTGTTCGGTTACGAGAAGGGTGCGTTCACCGGCGCCTTGCAGCGCAAGATCGGCCTCGCGGAAAGCGCCCATGGCGGCACGCTGTTTCTCGACGAGATCGGCGAAGTGCCGCTGGCGATGCAGGTCAAACTGCTGCGACTGATCGAATCAGGCAGTTTTCGCCCGGTGGGCAGCCTGCGCACCGTGCATTCGGATTTTCGCTTGGTGGTCGCGACCCACAAGCCGCTCAGGGACATGGTCGCGGCGGGCAGCTTTCGTCAGGACTTGTTCTACCGCATCAGTGCGTTCCCGATTCGTCTGCCTTCGTTGCGTGAGCGCAGTGAAGATCTGCCGTTGCTGATTGAAAGTTTGCTGCGACGACTCGCGCCGGGTGCTGCGCCAAGGGTCGATGACGAGGCGATGAAGCTGCTGAGGCTGTATCCGTTTCCCGGCAACATCCGCGAACTTCGCAACATCATGGAGCGCGCAAGGCTGTTTACCGATGACGGCGTGATTCGCGCGCAGGACTTGCCGCCGGAGGTGCGTACCCAGCAGCCTCTGCTTTCTGCGACGAGGCAAGGGAGGCGCGGCGATCTCGAGTCGCTGGCGCACGCATTGCAGGCGTTCGATGGATCACGCAGTGAGTTGGCGAAGCATCTGGGGTTGAGCGAGCGGACGTTGTATCGGCGGCTGAAGGCCTTGGGAATTAATGCTTAGGCACAAGGCAGTATTCAGATCTGTGCCAACTTCGTGGGAGCGGAGCTTGCTCGCGAGGGCTTGGGTACATCCGATAAAAAACCGTCGGAGGTACGGTCCTCTTCGCAAGCAGGCGTTCTCCCACTTTGTATCTCACCGACTCTCGGCCACGTTTGCCGAGCGTGACCGGATGGGCTCTGCAGTTCAGATTTTGGCGTAGTTCAGACGAACGTAACCACGCCGCCATTCAACGACTTGACCCGTGCCAGCGACTCAACGCGATAACCCTGAGAATCCAGCTCGGCCCGCCCGCCCTGAAATGACTTTTCGATCACGATGCCGAGGCCCGCGACCGAGGCGCCGGCCTGCTTGATGATCGAAATCAGCGCCTGAGAGGCCTTACCGTTGGCCAGGAAGTCGTCGATGATCAGCACGCGGTCGCTGCTGGTCAGGTGGCGCGTGGAAATGGCGATAGTGCTTTCGGTCTGCTTGGTGAACGAGTAAACGCTGGCCGAGAACAGGTTTTCGGTCAGGGTCAACGACTGATGCTTGCGCGCGAAGATCACCGGAACACCCAGCTTCAGGCCGGTCATTACCGCAGGCGCGATGCCCGACGCTTCGATGGTGACGATCTTGGTGATGCCCGAGTCGGCGAACAACGTGGCGAACTCGTCACCGATCTGCTGCATCAGGACCGGGTCGATCTGATGGTTGAGAAACGCGTCGACCTTCAATACCTGGTCGGAAAGTACGATGCCTTCCTCGCGAATTTTCTTGTGCAGTGCTTCCACGTCGGTGTTCCTCAGGGCGCAAAACGCGCGAAATTGATGTTTATCTTTTCAGCATGGCGCGAATGTCCGCCAATGCCGTATTGCCGCGAACGGCCTTCACTTCGGTTGGTGTGTCGTCGTTGCCTTCCCAGGCCAGATCGTCCGGTGGCAGCTCATCGAGAAAACGGCTTGGCAGGCAGTCGATGATCTCGCCGTATTGCTTGCGCTTGGCGGCAAAGGTGAACGCCAGCGTCTGCCTCGCGCGGGTAATGCCCACGTAGGCCAGTCGGCGCTCTTCCTCGATGGTGTCAGCCTCGATACTGGAGCGGTGTGGGAGAATTTCCTCCTCCATGCCCATGATGAACACATACGGAAATTCCAGACCCTTGGAGGCGTGCAAGGTCATCATCTGCACGCCTTCGGCGCCGTCTTCCTCTTCCTGCTGACGCTCGAGCATGTCACGCAGGACCAGCTTGCCGATGGCCTCTTCGATGGTCATGCCGCCTTCTTCGTCTTTCTCCAGCGTGTTCTTCAATGCCTCGATCAGGAACCACACGTTGCCCATGCGGTAGTCGGCGGCCTTGTCGCTGGAGCTGTTCTGACGAATCCAGTTCTCGTAGTCGATGTCCATGACCATGCTGCGCAAGGCCGCAATCGGATCCTGGGTCGCGCACTGCTGACGCACGCCGTCCATCCAGTGCTTGAAGCGCTTGAGACGATCGGTGAAGCGGCTGTCCAGATGCTCGCCAAGGCCTATTTCGTCGGTGGCAGCGTACATCGACACCTTGCGTTCGGTGGCGTAGTTGCCGAGTTTTTCCAGCGTAGTCGAGCCGATCTCCCGGCGCGGCACGTTGATCACGCGCAGGAAGGCGTTGTCGTCGTCCGGGTTCACCAGCAGGCGGAAATAGGCCATCAGGTCTTTCACTTCCTGACGTCCGAAGAAGCTGTTGCCACCTGAAAGACGATAGGGGATCTGGTGGTGCTGAAGCTTCAGCTCGATCAGCTTGGCCTGATAGTTACCGCGATACAGGATCGCGAAATCGCTGTAGGGCCGGTCGGTGCGCAGGTGCAGGCTGAGGATCTCGACGGCCACGCGCTCGGCTTCGGCGTCTTCGTTCTTGCAGCGGATCACACGGATTTCATCGCCGTGACCCATCTCGCTCCACAGTTGTTTCTCGAACTCGTGCGGGTTGTTCGAAATCAGCACGTTGGCGCACCGCAGGATGCGGCTGGTGGAGCGGTAGTTCTGCTCCAGCATCACCACTTTCAACGACGGGTAGTCGTCCTTGAGCAGCATCAGGTTTTCCGGCCGCGCGCCACGCCAGGCGTAGATCGACTGGTCATCGTCGCCCACCACGGTGAACTGGCAGCGAGTGCCGATCAGCATTTTCACCAACAGGTACTGGCTGGCGTTGGTGTCCTGGTATTCGTCCACCAGCAGGTAACGCACTTTGTGCTGCCACTTTTCCAGAATGTCGGCGTGTTCTTCGAACAGCTTCACCGGCAGCAGAATCAGGTCGTCGAAGTCCACCGCGTTGTACGCTTTGAGCGTGCGCTGATAGTGGGTGTAGACGATGGCTGCGGTCTGTTCCTTGGGGTTGCGCGAATTTTCCAGGGCCTGGGCGGGCAGGATCAGGTCGTTCTTCCAGGCGCCGATCATGTTCTTGATCTCGTCGACGCCGTCGTCGCCCGAGTATTCCTTCTGCATGATGTCGGTCATCAGGGCCTTGACGTCGGTTTCGTCGAAGATCGAGAAACCGGGTTTGTAGCCCAGCCGTACATGCTCCTTGCGGATGATGTTCAGCCCCAGGTTGTGGAACGTCGACACCGTCAGGCCACGCCCCTCGCCGCTGCGCAACAGGGTGCCGACCCGCTCCTTCATTTCCCGCGCCGCCTTGTTGGTGAAGGTCATGGCGACGATGTACTGCGCGCGAATGCCGCAATTCTGGATGAGGTGGGCAATCTTGCGCGTGATCACGCTGGTCTTGCCGGAGCCTGCACCGGCGAGCACCAAAAGAGGGCCGCCGACGTAGTTCACGGCTTCTTGTTGCCGGGGATTGAGTCGGGACATGGGAAATAGAAGGATCGCGTGAAAAATGGGCGGGCATTTTAACAGGGTCCACGGATTGTGCAGCGACCGTCCGACACTGTGATGCGAGACGCTATCTATATTTCGCCGTTTTGTTACATTTGCGCATCACGCGAGCGAGTCCCGCGTTTGATCACACTCATTTGAGTGGTGATCTATGTCTTTGGATTGTGTGGGGAGCTAGCTTGTCTACGCCTGTCGAACCCTTGCGTCTGCTGCTTCTGGCGGACACGCCGCAATGGTCAGCGTTGTTACGCGAGTGCCTGGCGCCCCTCGGGGATGCCGTACTTCTCGACTGTGTGTCGAGCTGGGACGCTATTGGCAGTCCAACCGACCCCACGCATTCCTTCATCCTTTTCACAACCCTTGCGCTGCAGCCTGCGGCCGGTCAATGCAGTTGGCCCACGGTGCTGTTGCTGGACGCCGAGCCCGACGCAGATCCGGTTGGCGTGGCCGACTGGCTGGTGCGCGACTCCGTGACGACCAACAGCCTGCGCCGCTGCCTGCGCCATGTGCGTGAACGCGGTGTGCTGGAAAACACCCTGCAACGTCTCGCCGAGCAGGACCCGTTGACCGGCATCGCCAACCGTCAGGGGTTTCAGACACTGCTGGCCGCGCGACTGGCCGAATTCGACGGACGCGGCCTGGCGTTGGGGCATCTGGACCTGGACAATTTCCGCCGGGCCAACGATGCGCTAGGCCATCAAGCGGGTGATCGTCTGATCCTGCAAGTTGTATCGCGTTTGAAAAGTCAGCTCGAAGCCTGCGATCAGCTGGCGCGGCTCGGCAGCGATGAATTTGCCCTGCTGATCGACACTCGCCGCGCCCCGGAGCGGGCCGAGTGGATGGCTGAGCGAATCACCGAGGCCTTGTCGGAGCCGTATTGGGTCGATGGCGAAAGCCTGCTGATCGGTTGCAGCCTCGGGATCGCCCACGCTCGAGTCAATGGCGGCGCGGACCCGCTGATGTGGCACGCGCACATTGCCATGCAACAGGCCAAGAGCACGCAGGGCTGCACCTTTCACATCTTCAACGAACGCATCAACCGTAACGCCCGCAGCCTCGCCGATCTGGAAAGCGAACTGCGCCGGGCCTTGCGCCGCGACGAGCTGGAGCTGCACTACCAACCGCGCCTGTGCCTGAACACCGGGAAAATCCTGGGCCTTGAGGCGCTGGTGCGCTGGCGTCATGCCGAGCGCGGGCTATTGCCGCCCAGCGAGTTCGTGCCGTTGGCCGAGCAGAGCGGATTGATCGTGCCGCTGGGCTACTGGGTGATTTCCCGTGCCCTGCGCGACATGCAGACCCTGCGCGAGAAGCGCCTGCCGCCGCTGCACATGGCGATCAACCTGTCGTTTCGACAGTTTCAGGACAATCAGCTGCTGGCGACCCTGAGCCGTTTGATTGCCGATCGTGGGGTGGACGCGCAGTGGCTGGAATTCGAACTCACGGAAACGGCGGTGATGCGTCGCAGCGATCTGGTCAAGCAGACCATGGACGCGCTGGGCCGGTTGGGCGTGCGTTTCTCGCTGGATGACTTCGGGACAGGTTTTTCGTCGTTCGTGCACCTGAACAGCCTGCCGATTACGCTGCTCAAGATCGACAAAAGCTTTGTCGGCGAGATGGAACAGCGCGAAGAGAATCGCAAACTGGTGCACGCCATGATCAACCTGGCGCATAACCTCAGTCTGGAAGTGGTTGCCGAAGGCGTCGAAACGCCCGAACAACTGGCGTTACTGCGCAGTTTCAATTGCGATCAGGCCCAGGGTTACCTCATCAGCCACCCGCTGGCGCTGCCGGAGTTGCTGGATTATCTGATGTTCGATCAGGGCAAAGGGCAGTTGATGCAGGGGATGTGAATCCGCTGCTGGCTCACCCCATCACCACAACACCGGTCGCCTCCTTGCGCAGCAGCTTCGCGGTCTTGCGTTCGAAGGCGTAGGTCAGCGCAATCGCCGAGCACAGCAGGCCGATTGCCAGCCCCCACCACACACCGACTGCGCCTTGATGGGCCAGAAAGCCAAAGCCCCAGGCGAGTGGGGCGCCGACGACCCAGTAGCTCGCCAGACCAATCAGGAACGTGGTCTTGGCGTCCTTGAAGCCCCGAATCGCGCCCATCGCAATGGTCTGCGTGCCGTCGAGAATTTCGAACCAGGCCGCAATTGCCAGCAGCTTCACTGCCAGCTCCACCACGCCTTGATATTTGGGGTCATTGATGTCCACGAACAGGCCGATGACCACCTGCGGCGCGACCCAGAACAGGATGCCGAACGTCAGCATCAGCAAACCGCCAAAGCCGATCCCCATGCGCCCCGCAGTGCGCGCCAGCAGCAGATTACCCGCGCCGTAATGCAGGCCGATACGCATGGTGACCGCGTAGGAGATCCCCACGGGAATCATGAAAGCCATTGAAACCGACTGCAGGGCGATCTGGTGCGCCGCCATTTGCGTGCTTCCCATCGCGCCCATGCAGAACGCCGCGAAGGTGAACAGGCCGACCTCCACCGCGTAAGTACCGCCGATCGGCAAGCCCAGGCGCCACAGCTCTTTCAGGCAACTGCGCGACAGGTTCATCAGGTCCTTGTGAATCGGATACGCAGCGTAGGCCTTGCCATAGCGAATATGCAGCCACAGGGCCAGCGCCATGCTGTTGGTCACAATCGCTGTGACCAGACCGATGCCCATCAGGCCCCAGTGCGGTAGGCCGAACAGTCCGTAGATAAAGGCGTAGTTGAGCCCGAAATTCAGCGCTACGCCCACCAGACTGATCACCATCACCGGTGTCGCGCGACCCAATGCACTGGTGAAACCGCGTAGCGCCATGAAGCTCAGCAAGCCGGGCAGCGCCAGTGGCAGGGTGATCAGGAACTGGCTGGCCATGTGCACGTTGGCCTCGTCCTGGCCGAAATTCAGCAGGATAGGTTCAAGGTTCCACAGGATGAGTGCGGCGATCAATGCCATGCCCCACGCCAGCCACAGACCGGCTTGAGTCAGGCGAGTGGCGCCTGCGTCATCGTTGGCGCCCTTGCGAATGGCGACCAGCGTACCGACTGCCGCCATCACCCCAACGCAGAAAAACGACACGAAGTTGTAGCTGGCAGCGCCCAGACCGCCCCCGGCCAGCGACTCGGGACCGAGCTTGCCCATCATCACCGTGTCGGTGAAGACCATCAGCATGTGCGCCATTTGGGATGCAATCAGCGGCCCGGCCAGGCGCAGGATGATCCACAGTTCTTTGAAGGCGTGCTGTTGCATGGGCTTGGCGCTCGGGTCTGGAGGCATTGATGAGCGCTTCATTGTGGTGATTCAACGGTTAATGCACAAAGGGATAAATACGATCATTGTCATGAGTAAAACTCATCCTGGGGTTTTTCCAGTAGAGTGCGTTGGGTCGTCTTGATGCGCAGAGGAATGTGCCCGATGTCTCGTAGTCTCCCGCCCTTGTATGCGTTGCGTGCATTTGAAGCTGCTGCGCGACACGCCTCGTTCACCCGCGCGGCTGAAGAGCTGTCGATCACTCAGAGCGCAGTGAGCCGGCACATCCGCACCCTCGAAGAACACTTTGCCTGCCGTTTGTTTCGCCGCAACGGGCGCAACCTGCAATTGACCGAGGCTGCGCGCGAGCTGCTGCCGGGCGTGCGCGAAGGGTTTTCGGCACTCGAAAGGGCCTGCAGTGCGTTGATGGCGGAGGAGGGCATCCTGCGCATGAAGGCGCCATCGACCCTGACCATGCGCTGGTTGCTGGCGCGGCTGAGCCGCTTTCGTCATCTGCAGGTGGGCAACGAGGTGCAACTGACCAGCGCCTGGATGGACATCGACAACGTGGATTTCACCCAGGAGCCGTTCGACTGCGCAGTGCTCCTCAGCCGTGGCCATTTCCCGCCGGACTGGGAGGCGACATACCTGTTTCCCGAACTGCTGATTCCGGTGGGTTCGCCGAGCCTTCTCGATGACGCACCCTGGGATGTCGAGCGTCTGGCCAGCGCCGAGCTGCTGCACCCCACCCCGGACCGACGAGACTGGCGCAGCTGGCTGGAACGGATGGGGTTGTCCGATCAGATTTCACTCAAGGGCGGGCAGGTGTTCGACACGCTGGAGCTGGGCATGATCGCGGCGGCGCGGGGTTATGGGGTTTCCATGGGTGACCTGCTGATGGTTGCAGAGGACGTGATTCAAGGACGGCTGAGCTTGCCTTGGCGCACGGCCGTGGTCAGTGGCGAGAACTACTACCTCGTCTGGCCCAAGACCCGGCCGGGCGGCGAGCGTTTGCGCAGGCTCAGCGACTTTTTGCAGAACGAAGTGCAGGCGATGGAGCTTCCAGCGGTGACGATCCTGGAGTGAGGGCCTTCGATCTTCCCTTGGCTACACCCATCATTTTTCCTGATGCAAACGGCCCTGTAGCCGTGCTGCTACATCGGTCACTGCAGCATGTCTCCCGTCCTAAGTCCGCGTGTAGGACTCAAGTATTTCCGCTGTCAGCCGAATGTGTAATTGCAGAACCATCGTTCCAATCGGTTCATCAATATCCTCTATCAGAAATAGTCCGAATGTTTTCCTGAGATCAGGATGATCCAGTCGTTCGGCAAGGAGTCTTCATGCCTCAGCCCCGCGCCAGAATTGCCTCGCAGCTTGGCATTGCCTTGGCCGTCATCCTGGCCGTCGTCATCAGCGGCAGTACCTTGTTCGCCCTGCGCTCACTGGATTCGGCAAACCTCGCCATCCGTGAAGAGCATATGGGCAGCGAAGCGCGGTTGCTGGCTGACCAGTTGAACACCTTCCACAGCACCCTGCGTGACAGCACGCAGCGGCTGGCGGGTCTGTTCGAAAAACGCTTCAACAGTGGTTTGAGCGTGCATAACGACCAGCAGATCGCGGTCGCAGGTATCCAGACCCCGGCGTTGCTGCTCAATGGCGCTGCACTGAACAACGATTTCGCCGAAGTCGATGACTTCAAGAAGATGACCGCAGGCGTGGCCACGGTCTTTGTGCGCAGTGGCGACGATTTCGTTCGGATCAGCACGTCTTTGAGCAAGCAGGACGGCTCCCGCGCCATCGGCACCTCGCTCGACCACAAACACCCGGCTTATGAGCGGTTGCTCGCGGGGCAGGAATACGTCGGCCGCGCGCTGCTGTTCGATCGCCTGTACATGACCCAATACACCCCGGTGCGCGACGGCAGCGGCAAGGTCATCGCGGTGCTGTTCGTGGGTTTCGATTACACCGACGCGCAGAAAGCGCAGTTCGACAATCTCAAGAGCTTCCGCATTGGCTCTACCGGCTCTCTGGCATTGCTCGACGAGCAGAACAAATGGCTGGTGCCGCCTGCGGGCGTGAAAGATCTGGATCAGGCGAGCAAAACCCTGACCGACTTCGTCAAGGCGCCGGGAAAGGGGCGTTTCTGGCAGGACGCAGGTAATGACTTCTACACCGTTGCCGAGCCATTCGCGGGTGGCCCGTGGTCGATTCTGGCCATCATGCCCAAGGATGAAATCAGCGCGGTAACCTGGAGCGTCGGCACGCAGTTGGCGATCGGCAGTTTGCTGGCGATGTTGATCGCAGTGGGCGCCGCGATCTGGCTGCTGCGCAGCAAATTGCAGCCGCTGTCGGATCTGGTAAATCAGGCTGAGGCGCTGGGCGCCGGTGACTTGAGCGTGCGCTTGAATGTCACTCGCCACGACGAGATCGGTCAGTTGGCGAGCAGCTTCAACAAAATGGGCCAGGCGCTGGAGACCATGGTGTCGCACATCCGCACTGCTGCGCAGGAAGTCAGCGGGCGTGCGCAGGCGCTGTCCGGTTTGTCGGGTGGCGCTTATGAAGGCATGGAGCAGCAGTCTGGCGAAATCACCAGCATGGCTGGCGCCGTCGAAGAGTTCAGCGCTACGGCACTGACCATTGCCGACAACATGGGCAATACCGAACGTCTGGCGCAGGGCAACGCCCAGCAGACGCGCATCGGCCGCGCGTCTATGGAAGAAGCTTCGGCTTCGCTGGAGCAGATCGCCGGGTCGTTGGGCAGCACTGCCGCAGTGATCGATACCCTCGGCCAGCGCTCGCAAGAAATCGGCGGCATCGTCAGTGTGATCACCTCTATCGCCGAGCAGACCAACCTGCTGGCGCTGAACGCTGCCATCGAAGCTGCGCGCGCGGGTGAGCAAGGCCGTGGTTTCGCCGTGGTCGCAGATGAGGTGCGCAATCTGGCGTCGCGGACTCGTCAGGCCACCGACGAAATTTCCGGGATGATCGCCAGCATTCAGCAGGAGACCGGCAACGCCATCAGCACCATGGAGCAAGGCAACACGCTGATGCAGGAAGGCCTCTCGCGCAACGCCAAAGTCGCCGCCGCGCTGGCGCAGATCGACGAGCAAAGCCGCTCGGCGGGTGATCAGTTCGCCTCGATCACCACCGCGACTCAAGAGCAAAGCAATACCGCGACGCTGCTCAGTGCCAACCTGCAAAGCATTGCCCTGGCCAACAGTGAACAGCGCGAAGTGGTCTCCAACCTGGCCGTGACTGCGCAGGAGCTGAACGCTTTGGCAGCAGACTTGCGCAAGGAAGTGGATCGGTTTCGCTGATTCGTCTTTGTTGCCGTAAACGAAACGGGCCGGTCACTGATGACCGGCCCGTTTTTTTAGGGAGCGAATTTTACGGGCTTAAACCTTCAGTTCATCCATCACGCTGAGCACCGCCTTGTGCGCCAGGCCGACGATCTGGTCGACCTCGCTTTCAGTGATCACCAGTGGCGGGGCGAAGCCGAGGATGTCGCCGTGGGGCATCGCGCGGGCGATCAGGTTCAGGTCGCGAGCGGCCTTGGACACCCGAGCGCCAATTTTCAGCGACGGATCGAAGCGCTTCTTGGTGGCCGGATCAGCAACGAACTCGATTGCGGCCATCAGGCCCACGCCGCGCACTTCACCCACGATGGGCAGACCGGCGAACGTCTCCTGGAGGCTCTTCTGGAAGTAGCTGCCGACACGCTGGGCGTTGCCCGGAATGTCTTCGCGCTCGACGATGTCCAGCACTGCGTTGGCTGCCGCGACGCCGATCGGGTGACCCGAATAGGTGTAACCATGAGAGAACGCGCCGACGCGGTCGGCACCTTCTTCGAGCACCTTGTACACCTTCTCCCCGACAATCGACGCCGACAGCGGCACATAAGCCGAGGTCAGGCCTTTGGCGACGGTGATCAGGTCAGGCTCGATGCCGTACTTGTCGCAGCCGAACATCGCGCCGGTACGGCCGAAGCCAGTGATGACTTCGTCAGCGATCAGCAGGATGTCGTACTTTTTCAGCACTGGCTGAATCGCTGCCCAGTAGCCAGCAGGTGGAGGGGTGATGCCACCCGTACCGAGCACCGGCTCCGCGATAAACGCACCAACGGTGTCAGGACCTTCGCGCAGAATCAGCGCTTCCAGTTCTTCGGCGCGGCGAGCCGAGAATTGCTCCTCGGTCTCACCGGCTTCGGCACCCCAGTAATAGTGCGGCACGCCGGTGCGCGGGATCCCTGCGATCGGCAGGTCCATGTGGTCGTGATAGAAGCTCATGCCGGTCATCGAGCCGGAGACCACCGAGCAACCGTGGTAGCCGCGGTCGCGAGTGATGATCTTTTTCTTCTTCGGCAGACCGCGCAGGTTGTTGTAGTACCAGACCAGCTTGGCCTGGGTTTCGTTGGCATCCGACCCGGACATGCCATAGAACACCTTGCTCATCTTGCCGGGCGCCATGCGCACCAGGCGGTCGGATAGACGCGCCAGTTCCTCTGTCGTGTGAGCGGCGTAGGAGTGGTAGTACGCCAGCTTGTGCGCCTGGCGGGAAATGGCCTCGGCCACTTCGGTGCGGCCGTAGCCAACGTTCATGCAGTACAGGCCGGCGAAGCCGTCGATGTACTCGCGGCCGGTGGCGTCGGTGATGCGGATGCCCTTGGCCGTTTCGATGATGGTCGGGTCGCCCGCCTTGCCGGTGGCGAAATCCTTGAGCTGGGTGAACGGGTGCAGGACCGATGCGCGGTCCATTGCTGAAATCTGATCCTGAGTTTGCTTATCCATGATGGGGCTCCAGTGGGTTAGAGGCTGCCGACGCAGACGTATTTGAGTTCCATGTATTCGGCCAGGCCGTGTCTGGAGCCTTCGCGGCCCAAACCTGACTGCTTCCAGCCGCCGAACGGAATTGGCGCACCGGTGAATTTCGCGGTGTTGAGCGCGACCATGCCGAACTCCAGCCGGTCCGAAACGCGGGCGGCGCGGCGCAGGTCGTTGGTGTACACGTAAGCAGCCAGGCCGTATTCGGTCTGGTTGGCACGACGAATGACCTCCTGCTCGTCATCGAACGGCAGGATGGCCGCGACCGGTCCGAAGGTTTCCTCGAAGGCGATGTCCATCTCGTCGGTGACATCGGCCAGCACAGTCGGCGTGACGAAATGGCTACCGAGCGCGCTGTCCATGCCGCCGATGGTCAGGCGCGCGCCGAGGGACAGCGCGTTGCCAATGTGGTCGCGGCTCTTGTTGGCAACCGAGACCCGGGTCATCGGGCCGATGTCGACGCCGTCTTCCAGGCCATGCCCGACTTTTAGCGCCGCAGTGGCTTGAGTGAAGGCGGCGACGAAGGGTTCATACAGACCACGTTGAACATAGATGCGATTGGCGGCGAGGCAGTCCTGTCCGGAGGTTGCGAATTTGGCGCCGATGCAACCAGCCACGGCCTCCTCCAGCGAGGCGTCGTCGAAGACGATGAAGGGCGCATGACCGCCCAATTCCAGCGAGACCTTTTTCACTGTTTCGGCCGATTGCTTGAGCAGCAGGCGACCGATTTCGGTGGAGCCGGTGAAGCTGAAAGCTCGCACTTCCGGGCGCTGCATCAGGCGCGCGGAAAGGCTCGGTGCATCGCCGGTCACGACCTGAAACACGCCAGCGGGTACGCCAGCTTCTTGCGCCAGTTTTGCCAAAGCCAGCGCCGACAATGGGGTTTCCGGGGCCGGTTTGACGATCATGCTGCAACCCGCGGCAAGAGCAGCGCCTGCCTTGCGGGTGATCATCGCGTTGGGGAAGTTCCAGGGTGTTACGGCGGCAGTCACACCGATCGGCTGCATCCGCGTGCTGAGCTGGCTGCCCGCCAGATGGCTGGGGATCGACTCGCCGTAACTGCGTTCGGCCTCGGCGGCGAACCAGTCAAGAAACGCTGCGCCGTAGGCGATTTCGCCAAGGGACTCTTTGAGGGGCTTGCCTTGCTCGGCGGTCATGATCACGGCCAGATCCTGAGCGTGCTCGCGGGTCAGGGACGCCCAGCGCCTCAGAATCGCGCCGCGCTGCGCTGGCAACTGATCGCGCCAAGCCAGAAATGCCTGACCGGCAGCATCGACCGCCGTGTCCATCCATGCCACATCACAGTGAGCAATACGGGCGATAGTCGCGCCGGTGGCCGGGTCGAGTACGGCGAGGCGAGACTCGCCTTCGATCCATTGCCCGTCGATCCACGCTCGGGTTTCGAAAAGGTCAGGACGGCGCAGTTGGTCGAGTGCCGTTTTGGCGAGGTTGTTCATGGTCTGAGTCTCATCGTCGAAAGGACGGGTTTGATGAGCTCATTCTAGGAACGAGGCAGCGTTGAAAAGCTGCGTTGCGTCGGCAGTATTTGCAGGATTACTGAGTATTTTAAGAATCGACGCAGTAAATCTGCGTAATTCTCGTATCGTGCAACGTTTTCAGGCTTTCTGGGATAGTGGCTGAAAACCGAGCGCCACTATTTGATTTCCTCTGCGCCGGGAATCGGAATACTGAAGCCCGCCTTGACCCGGTCCATCACTACCATGGTCTTGAAGCCTTTAATGTTGGGGTTGTTGTAGAAGAACTGGCGAGTGAACTGCTCGTATTCGTCCATGTTGCGCGTCGTCACCACCAGCACGAAATCGGCGTCGCCGGTGACGTAGTAACCGCTCATGATCTCCGGCGTCGAGCGGATGGACTGTTTGAATGTGTCGATGATGTCCGCGCGCTCACGTTCGAGCGACACCAAGACCAGCATCATCACCTCGCGCCCGACTGCTTTGGGCGACACCACCGCGATGTCCGCTTCAATGATGCCCTGCGCACGCAAACGCTTCAGACGGCGCTGAATGCCGGTACTGGACAGCCCGACCTGCTCGCCCAGTTCTTCACTGGAAACCCTGTTGTTGCGCTGCAATTCGCTCAGGAGCCTTGCATCTATTCTGTCCAGTTCCACGCTCAAGACTCTTCAGGTGTGTTGACCAGGCATGACGATCAGGCTGCATGTTAGCGCGAGATACGGGCACTAAGTCCATCAACTGGTGGAAGGCCGGTACTGCAGCGCTTCTGCGATATGACTTCTTGCAATAGCGTCCACCCGCTCCAGATCGGCCAATGTACGTGCCACTTTCAGCAGTCTATGTGCTGCGCGCAAAGAGAGGGTCAGCCGCTCGCAAGCGGTCTCCAGCCATGCTTCGTCTTCTGCCTTGAGCGCGCAATGTTGCCGTAGCGCTGGCAGATCGAGAAAGGCATTGGCGCAACCCTGGCGTTTTTGCTGACGCTCCCGGGCTTCGGACACCAGCAACGCTGCGCTTGCGCTGCTGTCGCCGGTTTGTGGGGGAGCGGCCAGCGAGGTGGTTTCGCGGGCGACGGTCAGGTGCAAGTCGATTCGGTCCAGCAACGGACCGGAGAGTTTGTTGCGATAACGCTGGATCTGATCGGTCGAACAGCGGCAACGGCCCGTAGGTTCGCCGTGGTAGCCGCAAGGGCAGGGGTTCATCGCCGCCACCAGCTGAAAGCGCGCCGGAAAACGCACCCGGTCACGCGCCCTGGAAATCACGATGTGGCCTGACTCCAGCGGCTCTCTCAGCACTTCCAACACGCGACGATCAAACTCGGGAAGCTCGTCGAGGAACAGCACGCCGTGATGAGCCAACGTAATTTCGCCTGGCTGCGGACGACTGCCACCGCTGTAAGGAACTTTGCTCAATGCGAAAAAATCAAAAAATCTCTGATTATTTGAGAGGTCGCTTGTCTTGTGTCGGAGCGCTCGGGTACATAGCACCTACACTCCTCTAATTAGGTGCCTCATGCGCGATGTAAGCCAGACCAACCGACCTGTTACCGAGACTCAGATGTCTTCTCCAGCCAAGCCTGTAAGAAAGACAAATCGTAGCTCCCGAGGCGTGAGGGGCCTCGTTCCGAGCATGGGCCACTACGAATCCGCCCTAGAGCGGGACATGATGGAGCTGATTCGCTTTGACAGGAGAGTAGGTAGCTTTACGGCTCAACCTCTTACTATTTCCTATTCTTCTATAGATGGAAAAGCATGCTCCTATACCCCCGACGGGCTTATCACATTCGTAGATCAAAGTATTGGTGGTGCACCGATTCTTTACGAAATAAAGTACCGGGAAGACTTTAGGGGGAACTGGCGGGTTTTGATGCCGAAGTTTCGTGCAGCCAAAAAATACTGTGCGGAAGTAGGATGGCGGTTTCATGTGTATACAGAAAATGAAGTTCGCACGCCGTACTTGGCAAATACTAAATTTCTATGGCCTTTTATTGGTCGATCAGTAGATTTGGCTATTTGCAGTATTTTACTTGACTCAGTGCTGCGCTTAGGGATGGCCACGCCAGAAATACTGCTGCGAGAAGCTTTGGCACTCAAATACGATACTGGCAGAGTAATTCCTGTGTTGTGGCATCTTATCGCAGTTGGTCGGATTGGATGTGATCTGCAGGAGAAGCTAACTTTGAGCTCTAGGGTTTGGTCGGCTGAGGAGATTCATCTTGAATAAAATTCGTCCTGGGTGCTTGGTATACTGGCGCGAAGACGCGTATGTAGTTATAGAGCTTAGTAATCTGACTGAGGCTGTCGTTAGGTCGGTTGAAAACCAGAGAGTAGCTGTGGTTCGTGCCTCTGAGCTAGCTAGCTCCCCAAAATCTGTCGGCAGACTGGAAGCTTCCCATGTTTTGATCAATGACAAAGAATGGGATCAAGCTCTTTCGAAATACGAGTTGATCCGGCCATTGTTACAAGAAACTCGTAATGATCATGAGAAGATACTCGCGGCCTCAAGGGAGTCAGGCAAAAGCCCTGCAACGATCTATCGATGGTTACAAACCTTTAGGGATTCTGGCCTAGTCTCTTCTTTGCTTAGATCTCGTAGGCACGATAAAGGAAGTGGTCGCTTGAGCGAGGATGCCGAAACCCTGATAAATAATGTCATAGATAAAGTCTATCTGGTAGAGGAACGTCCGAAAGTCTCACAACTATATCAAACGGTTAAAATTGCCTTCGAGCAACAAGGGTTAAAAGTGCCACACATTAACACCATCCATCGCCGGGTACGTGATATTGACGAAAAAGAACGTACTCGGAGACGGTTGGGGCCCCGAGCAGCAAAACATATTCACTCGCCCTTGCGGGGGAAGTTTCCTGCTACTTTAGCACCAAACTCGGTTGTGCAAATTGACCACACGCCGGTTGACGTGATTCTTGTTGATGAGCAACACCGCCTGCCGATAGGACGTCCATATCTCACAATGAGTATTGATGTTCATACACGTATGATCAGCGGTTTCTTCCTCTCTCTTGATCCCCCGAGTGCAGTATCCGCTGCTCTTTGCATTGCTCATGCGGTAATAAAAAAGGATGAGTGGCTTGCTAAGAGGGATATAGATGCTGAATGGCCAATCTATGGTTTGATGCAAAAGATCCATGTCGACAATGCAAAGGAATTCGTCGGCAGAGCTCTTAGTAGGGGATGCGAAGAATACGGTATATCGCTTGAATGGCGTCCTAAGGGCCAGCCAAACTATGGGCCGCATATCGAGCGTGCTTTTCGGACATTTATGAGTGAAGCGCATACGCTCAAAGGAACAACATTTTCGAATGTCAAGGAAAAGCTAGATTATGACTCTGAAGGGCGTGCTTGCTTAACGCTAGCAGAGCTTGAACTATGGTTAACTCTTTATATAGTTTATGTTTATCATAATAATAAGCACGTAGGGATTTGCGACTTCCCACCTATAAAATGTTATGCTCAATGTGTTTTTGGGGCGGGTGATGAATTGGGTGTGGGGTTGCCAGAGTCGATTGCAAATGAAGATAAGTTGCGACTGGATTTTATGCCGTTTGAGCATAAAAGTGTGCAGCGTCATGGAATAACCTGGGACTATATAAGTTACTACGCGCCGGTGTTGAAAAACCGAATTGGCCAGAAAGACGCAAACGGAAAAAGCAGAAAATTTTATTGTGTCAGGGATCCTCGTGATATCAGTGTAATTTATTTTTTAGATCCGGATCAAAAGGTCTATTATCCCATTCCGTATTTCGACGCTACTCTGCCTCCAATGAGCAAATGGGATCTTAAAGAAGTTAGGCGGATAATTAAGAGCGATCCTCGCGGGCATGTGAACGAGCATGCGATCCGTGAAGGGTATTGCAGGATGCGGAAGATTGAAGAAGAAGCAATAGAGAAAACCAGATTGGCGAAGAATGCGCGAGCAACGGAAAAGCGTAAACGGCGCACGGTCGAGCGTCGAGTTGGATGGAAAGGTGTCCACTCTAGCGTGTCAGAGCATCCGACAGATGCATTTGATGAGGAAGTTGATGACAATCTTGATGCTTTCGACGAAATAGAGGCCGGTTTGTCATGAGTGATTTCTCCCATTTGCTACCATCGATAATAGATAAAATCTCATGCATGAACGATCAAGAACGTATAGATCACCTCGCTATGCAAAGATGGATAGGATATACACGAGCACGCGAAGTCAGTGAAGCACTTGAGGCTTTATACAATCATCCGCGAGTGACTCGGATGCCAAACATGCTTTTGATCGGTCGGACGAATAATGGAAAAACCGACATGGTTAAGCGATTCGCCGCAAAGCACCCTGCTACTGAGAACTTGGGCGGCGAAAACATATTGGCTCCTGTAATTTTTGTCCAGACACCGCCAAAGCCGACAGAAAATGGATTTTATGCGGAAATTCTCCGTCCCTTGATGATAAAGCCTGTCGCAGGATCGAATGATGCAAAGCGTTCGCAAGTGGTAGATATACTCAGGGCGGTGCAGCTAAAAGTTCTTATAATAGATGAGATGCATAATACTTTAGCTAATTCTTCTCAAAGTCAGCATCAGTTCTTGAACCTTATAAAGTATTTAACAAATGAGCTGCAGGTGTCGATCGTCGGGGTAGGAGATGAGACCTTGCTGAATGCTGTGAGTATTGATTCACAAATTCAAAATCGATTTGAACCTCAGATACTTACACGTTGGGTCAAAGGGGCAGAATTCACTAGGCTGCTTAAATCTTTTGAGAAGATCTTACCGCTCAGAAATGCATCAAACCTCAGTGAGCCGTTGCTGTCGGCGAAAATCCTGTCCTTGAGCGAAGGTACCATTGGCGAACTGTCAAAACTCCTGAACGCAGCAGCAAGTCTTGCTATAAGCTCGGGGAGCGAAGCTATAGATCTCGAAATTCTGAACGCCTGTCCGTTCACACCACCTTCACAGCGAAGAAGAGTTGTGGGTGAGATATAAAATGGTTCCCATGCATCCTCAGCCAAGAGTGGGCGAGATTTTTTCCTCCTGGCTGGTGAGGCTGTCCTTGGCAAATGGTCTACCACTACACAGCTTTTACTCTGGATTGTTAAGGTATCGCCAGGCAATCTGGAATCGTGACATTGATCGGCATCCGCCTATCAGCTTTCTCGAGTGCCTTAATCACGCTACCAAAGTTCCAATAAGCCAGCTTAATGAGCTGACTTTAGTAAGGTATGAAGGCTTGTTTTATGACGAGCTTTCGGCAACTGGTGTTGTGCCATGGTTGCTGCCGCTAGGTATTTATCATCGCACTCACAAACTTGCGGGTATGCAATTTTGTCCGCTGTGTCTAAAGGAAGATTCGAACCCGTATTACAGGCTGAAGTGGCGAGTAGGCTTGATAGTTCTATGTGATGTACATAATTGTGTTTTAGTTGATCGTTGTCCGAAATGTAATAGTCCAGTTATTTTCCATCGGCATGGAATTGGTAGGGGTAAATATCTACATCCTAATTGTCTTAAGTATTGTTATTCTTGCAATCATAATTTGTCCACGGTAGAGCCAACTTACCCAGATTGGCCAGACCTTGGTTCGCAATCGCTACTTGAGCGCTTGATCCGTGAGTTCGAGTTTTGTCCATGGCAGGGATTTCCGGTCGGTGCTGATTGCCCTATACCTTTTTTTATAGGGTTGCGTGTGATTTTAAACTTGCTTAATGGCCGCTTCGGGGGACGGATACAGACATCAATCTGTTCAGAATTACCTGTAGGAGTTGTGCAGTCCTCCGCTCTGCATTTCGAATACCTAGACACCGCTAGACGCTTGCACTTGCTGCTATGTGCATGTTGGTTGATTCAAGGCTGGCCTGACCGCTTCGTACTATCCTGCCGCAATGCTGGGCTATCAAGAAGTCGAATCCTTGAGGTGCCTGATGCTAGTCCGTACTGGCTTGAGACCGTACTTTCCGGTCACTTGGATAGTCGGACCTACTCGCCAAGTCAGGAGGAATTTTTGCAAGCAGCGGCATATTTGGTTTCAAAAGATCGACAGTTAACCACCCAAGGCATTATGGAAGTTTTAGGAGTTCAACGAGACGCTGCAAGAAGAATGATTAAAATCTGGCTTCCACATTCGTAAACCTAGCTGTTCTGAATGGAATAGACCCAGGTCACCACGGTGGACGCCCCTTGGTGGCGAACTAGGCTCTCAAGTTGAGAGATACGCTTGTAGGTCTCGTACAGCGAAGTCATGCCACCCTGCGACATTACAGTGATATCCACGGCCTCGTCGCAGAATTCTCAAGTCAGCTTATCAACCAATTTTTCAACGATCTCTCGGTCGGCTTTCTCGCGCCAATCGGGGTCTTCCGGATCGAATTTAAAACGGACGCCAATGATGTCGGCGGGGATTCCCACAAATTTGGTGTCGTCTAAGTAAATGGGAATAACGCGCTCATCGGCGATGCGTGGTGCAAAGTGCTCGCGCTCGAACGTTGGCCAGATTTTTTCTGCATGGTGTTTGTCGAGGAGTACGACGACATAGCGCTTTCGTCCGCGAAAATCTCTTTGAATTTTTTAGTCCACGCCTTCCCTAGAAAATTCGCCTCGAAAACTTCGTCGTAGAAAACAGGAACGTCGAGGTCCACCAGCTGATCCGAGATATGCTTGGCCAGATCGCGGTTTTCTCCAGCGAACGAAAGCGCGACCTCATATTCGTAATTCTCCGCCAGATCCCGAAAACCGCAATCGCGACGCAGCGCCTCCCAGTCAAGATGGCAGCATAAGGATCCTAATTTCGATACACATGCTGGTTGGGGACCGACATCTTTCCGTCGGCGGAATAGCCTCGTGAACAGCTGGCTGACCTAACCGCCGAGCCCAAAGGTCTACGAGCTGTTAGTCACCATCACTGAAGGGCTGAATGAGCGCAGGCACCTGGTTGCGCACGTTGCCGATTGCACGATCCACCTTGAACCATTCGAAGGCCTCAGTCGGCTCTCCCTCGAGCAGTACCAATTGCTCAGCGCGTTCCTTTGGTGTCCCCGGGTCCAACCATTCCCGCGCTAGTTCCGGTGACAACGTCACTGGCCGACGGTCGTGAATATCGACCATGCCGCCGAGCTGTCGGCAGTGATGATCACAAAGCCATCATGCTCGCCCGGTTCGTGCTCGCCGATCGGATACTGGCCAATCGCGGTACAGAGGATTGGCGTCCGGTCACGGTGGCGGATCAGGTAGGGCTGCTTTTTGGGGCCGCCTTCATAAACCCACTCAAACCAGTTGTCGATTGCGATGATCGCCCTGTGCGGCCAAATCGCTTTGAAGAATGGCCCGTGGGAGACTTTCTCAACCCTGGCGTTGATCGGCGCGGCGCGGTCCTTGGCCCAATGCGGGCGCCAGCCCCAGCGCACCATGTCGGCGCGTAGAAGCTGACCCTCTTGGTGAAAGAGGGCGAGCTGTGTGGTTGGCGCGGCGTTACAGCGCTCGAAGCGCTCGAAAGGCTGGTCGCCAGCATAGTTAATAAGGGCGTTGGGAATGCTTAGTGCGAAATTGCGCCTCACTTGACCACCCATTTGCATTCAACCTGACCAGTCTTTTGCATTCGATCTGACCAGGTGCGACCAGTGCTAACTAGTGATGTCCATTTACCGTCCCGTGTGTGGGGGCTTGGGTCAGATCGCCTTACTCTTCAGCGGAGGTGGCAGGCGATGATGCTTGCCTGCTCATGAATGGAAAAAAAACATTAACAAAACCTTCCATTTGGAAAAAAAAATAGTTCTGTATTTGCAAAGGGGGAATTTATGAGTGCGAATAATAACGCTGGTTCAGGAAGTCCGCGTTACGTGGAGGCTGGTTTTTTACCGATCGACAACAACCCAGCGGAGCGCGCAATAAAGCCGTTTGTAATTGCGCCAAAATGGGTTAGAGCGCCCGAAGCCATGTTGGCGCTGACGCCGAATTGACCCAGTTGCCGAGATGTCACTGACCCAGTCGGATCCCACGAAAAACATTGCCTGTGCAGCGGGTCGTCGATTCTAAGCTGGGGCAGTCTTGCATCGGCACGTGGGTCAATTCGGCATAGGCCTCAACACCCCTTCAATACCATCGAGAGGCTGACGAGTCGACGGAGCGGAAAAACGCCTTGAGCCGATGTCAGATAAGGTATTAAATATCTGACATAACCTACAAGTGAACCTATCGATGCCTTCCCTACCTGTTGCCATTATTGAAAAAAGTCTGACCCTGCCCGAAGGCCACGTTCTGAGCCCCAAGGAGTTTCTGCATTTGGGTAGTCGGGACGCAGTGGATCAGGCATTTTCACGCTTGGCTAAATCAGGACGCCTGCTGCGTGTCGCTCGTGGTATCTACGTTGCTCCCTCACGGGGGAGAGAGGAAACGCAAGCTAGGCGGACAGAAACTGTCGCACTTTCAATTGCTGCGAAGGGAAAGGTCGCGATCACAGGTAATGGTGTTGTAGCTGCCAAATCGTTTGGGCTGATTTCGCAAGCTCCGGACGAAGTGACTTTTCTCACTACAGGCCGTAGCAAACAGCTGACCGTGGGCTTGGCCAAGGCCTCACTGCAGCATGCACCTTATTGGATGTTGGCATTAGGAAGGTCAAGGGCCGGCGATGCCGTCAGGGCAATGGCGTGGATGGGAGCAGAGTGTGCCGAAGAGACTGCATCACAGCTTCACAGCCAGCTTTCAGTCTCCCAATGGGAAGCTCTTTCCGCTGTTCGGGCTAGTCTACCCACCTGGATGGCTATTGCAGTGAGCAAGGCTGGCATCTACGGTGGATTACGCAATGGAGGCGGCGCTACTGACCAACGGCCACGCATTTAACGGCGAACTTAAGGGTATCAACAGGTCTTAGCGATTAAACTAACTGGATGAAAAAGGTAGAACACCATGGCTAGTGGCGAGCATTTAAAGGCGCTTTTGCGCTCTCACATCAAAGGAGATGACAGTCATTTTCTTGCCGTTGCTATGCAGATGGCTGCACACGAAGCCAAGCAAGGACACGGAAAGCTTGCTGAGGATTTACGCACACTGATTGACTCTGCCCAGTCCAAGCGAAAGCCACTGCCGTCTGGCCAACCAGTTCCCATTGGCCAGCCCAGAGGCGAATTGAGCAATCTGCTCTCTGTTGCTCTTCCTCAGACACGCTTCTCTGAAATGATCCTGGACGACGCCACCCACGGCCGGCTTGCCCGCATTATCAGCGAACAGCGCAATTTCGAAAAAATACGTGCGCACGGCCTCTCGCCCCGCCGCAAGTTGCTTTTGGTCGGCCCACCCGGAACGGGTAAGACCATGACCGCTTCGGCTTTGGCCGGAGAGCTCGGTATCCCGCTGTATATCGTTCGCCTTGATAGCCTGATTACCAAGTTCATGGGTGAAACTGCGGCCAAGCTTCGGCAGGTGTTCGACGCCATTAGAGACACTCGGGGAATCTACTTCTTCGACGAATTCGACGCGATTGGATCTCAGCGTAGCCTGGCCAATGACGTCGGTGAGATTCGTCGTGTACTCAACAGCTTTCTTCAGATGATTGAGCAAGATCAGTCCAACAGCTTGATCATCGCTGCCACGAACCATCCAGAAATTCTCGACTACGCCTTGTTCCGACGCTTTGATGATGTTATCGAGTATGGGCTGCCCAACCCGGAACAGATTTGCGCCGTGCTGAAAAATCGGCTCGTAAACTTTTCGAAATCAATTAAAAGCTGGGAAGAGCTCACCACAGTAGCAAGTGGCCTGAGCTACGCAGAACTGGTACGGGCAGCAGATGATGCGATTAAAGACGCGATCATTCATGATCGTGGTGCGGTAGACGCTAGGGACGTGGCAAAGCATCTTGAAGAGCGTAAAGCTTTCCACGGAAGACAACGATTATAAGCCGGTAGAGCTTTTCGATGACGGAACCAAACGCAGGGCAGCGGCGACACTTTCATCTACAACGTACAGGGCGGCCGGAGCGATACCAATCGACGGCATCCCCCACCCGAGATCCAGTTTTCCCCCCTCGCGACAAAACAAGGCATGGCGAGCGGTTGCTGGGGCAACTGGAGCACTTCAGAACGCGAATGGTACAGGCCGTTCAACTGCAACGCTCTCAAGGCCAAGACGGCGGCTTTGGCTTGCAACTTGAATTTGTAAGTGAGCCTGGCTTTGAACTGGCATTTGAAGGACTGGCCCGAGGTCAGCAACGAATTGAGTTGTTGAATCTGCGTTACGACGGGGCTACCCAAACTCACTTTGCGACTGTTTTCGTTCCAGACGGAAAACTCAGTGCGTTTGAAGGATTGGTAACGCAGTACATGCACGTAAACACCAGTAAAGGTGTTCCTCGCAATACCCCTCTTTTAAACCCCATCCTTGAAATCCGAACAGCAACTTTCAGTGCCCTATGGACTGACAGCCAAGAAGCGCTGCCCAGCAATCCTGATGAGCCGATTTGGTGGGAGTTCTGGTTGCCTGCTCGCGATAACCAAGCCGCTGTACTTCAGCGATTCCGAAACATTGCGGGAGTGCTTGAGTTCCAGGTTTCGACAGATGCGCTGACCTTTCCAGAGCGAACAGTCGTCAACGTGTACGGCACGCAAGCAGCCATCACCGCGTCAATGGCACTGCTCAATGAAGTTGCTGAAATTCGCCGAGCCAAAGAAACGGCGGAATTCTTCGATGCGCTGACCCCAACTGAACAACGCGAATGGGCAGATGATCTGCTCGGGCGTACTTCAGGTGGTGATGACAACAGCGTTCGTATCTGTCTGATCGATACAGGTGTGAACCACGGCCACCCCCTGCTGGCCAACCATATTGGAATGGCAGATCTACACACCGTTGATGCCGAGTGGGGAGTTCAAGATGATGTAGGCCATGGCACCGGCCTTGCCGGAGTCGCCCTCTATGGCGATCTGGTTGATCCACTGTCAGCACCAGGCCCAGTGAGCATTTCCCACCGCATCGAGTCCGTAAAGCTGTTACCGAGCGCGAGAGGCTACCAGCGCGAATCGTATGGTTCGTTGACAATGAACGCGGTAGCGCGGCCAGAAATTTTCCAACCCAACAAGCAACGCGTTTTCAGCATGGCGATTACAAGCCTCGATGACCGTGACAGAGGCCGACCTTCGGCCTGGTCGGCAGCCGTGGATCTTCTGACCTCCGATGCTCTGGGCGGGCGGACCCAGCCACGTCTGATGATCGTTTCCGCAGGAAATGCCAATACGGAACAATACGTTCGTTATCCCTTCAGCAATCAATCCGACGGTATTCATGATCCCGGCCAATCATGGAACGCGATATGTGTGGGTGCGTATACCCAGAAGGTCACGCTGGATCCAGTCGTTGCTGGGGAATCGGTTCTTGCTGCCAATGGCAGCCTCAGCCCTTACAGCACCACATCTTGTACCTGGACAAAAACACCGTGGCCGTTGAAACCGGATGTTGTCTTCGAGGGTGGTAACCTGGTTCGGGACGCTTACGGCATTTTTAGCCACACCTCTCTTTCACTACTGACAACGTCACACGAACCGCAGCACCGCCTGTTTACCACGACGTGGGCTACCAGTGCCGCCTCTGCACTCGCTTCTCGTATGGCCGCGCAAATCTCTTCTGCCTATCCAGAGCTCTGGCCGGAGACGGTACGTGCGCTAGTAGTGCACTCCGCCGAGTGGACAGAGCGGATGAAGGCCGAGTTTCTGGCCGGCGACTCCAAGTCAGACTATGAAGCCCTGGTTCGCACCTGTGGTTTCGGCGTTCCCGATATCGGCCGAGCACTGTGGAGCGCATCGAATTCTTTGACCTTGGTGGTGGAAGATTCTCTTCGCCCGTTCACCCGGCAGGGATCTAAACCCGCAACCGCCCGCGACATGCATCTTCACCTACTTCCCTGGCCTCAACAGGAGTTGCTGAATCTCGGAAACGAGGACGTCGAGATGCGCGTAACCCTGTCTTACTTTGTTGAGCCGAATCCAGGTGTCGCAGAACGCGGGCTCAAAGGGCGCTATCGATATGAATCCCATGGACTGCGCTTTGAGGTCAGCCGATCTGGCGAGGATGCGACAGTGTTCCGTCAGCGGATCAACAGACGCGCCCGAGAAGAAGATGACGATGAAACCCCTTACCTCAGCAGCCCCTCGGACACACGCTGGCTGATAGGTACACGTGGTCGCCATAAGGGGTCTCTGCACTCTGACATCTGGCGAGGACCGGCCTCCGACTTGGCGGGATTGGGAATGATCGGGATCTATCCTGCGCCGGGGTGGTGGAAAACCTTGGTCAAACAGCAGCGCTTCAACGATGACGTGAGGTACAGCCTGGTCGTGTCGATAAAGACACAGCAGACTGAAGTAGACCTATACAACGCTGTCGACGTGGCAATCGCCAACGCAACGGCAATCGTGACGTGAGCACGGCTTACGCCCTGTACCGTGCGTAGCAGTATGAGCTGAAGGGGCGCGAACGCCCTTTCAGCTCAACCATGCAGAGATAGCAGAAACGCTCAACGACAACAGGCCGGCGGATCACTGAGGATGATGACAAATGGAAGAAGTGTTGGCGCTGATTGAAAACTGACCCGGTCAGTTTTCAATCAGCGCCAACACACTGGGCTAAGTCGTTAGCTTGCCTTCGGGCCATTGATGCTGAATTACTACCTTCCGAGCAAGTGCTCTAGGAACAATCTCGCTGCGACGGACAACGCCTCTTGCGACCTCACGCAAACGTTGAGTTCACGGGAGGCCCACGGTTCATTTAGCCTGACCACCTTCGCGCCGTCCATTTTGTAAATCGCCGCGCTCCCCTCGGGCATGATACCAATGCCCAACCCGGCCTGAACCATCAGGTACAGAGCGTCGTAACTGGAAACTTCCATACGTATTTTCAGTGAGCGTCCTTGGTCGTTGGCCGCCTTGATCAACTGAAAGTTGAGGTGAGTCCCGCTGCGCAAGGCGATGTATTCGTGCTCCAGGGTTTCGTTGAATTTGACGGATTGGTGTTCGGCCAACGGATCTCCATCAGGCACGAGCAACACCAGTCGATCCGTGCGAAACGGGAAGACCTCAATGTCGGCACCATGGGGCAGGCGTGTGAAGATGCCGATGTCGGTACCATTTTCGGACACCGCTTTGGTGATCGCCAGACTTTGCTTTTCTTCGAGGCTGATGTTGATCAATGGGTACAGCTGCATGAACGACTTGATCAGGCCGGGCAGAAATTGGGTGATGGCGGAGATGTTGGCCAGCACATGCACCGAGCCACGACGGCCGTGAGAGTAGTCGCGCATCTGCACAACGATTTCGTTGAGGTTGTTCAGGGCACTGCGAGCCATGAATAACAACGACAGGCCGGCGTCGGTTGGCGAAATGCCCTTGTTGGTGCGGTTGAGCAGTTTCGAGTCGAGCAGCTCTTCCAGTTCGCTGAGCCGCTTGCTGACCGCCGCCGCAGCGATGTGTTCGCGCTTGGCGGCGGCCGCAATGGTGCCTTCTTCAACGACGCTGACGAAGAGTCGCAACGAGACCGGGTCGAGTTTCATGTGAAGTACCGGTTTGCTGATCTGAATGGCCAGCATAGTACTACCTCAGTCACTGACTCAGAATGCCCCGGACAACAGGTGACCGGCGTTCGGTACTTTGGCCTCGAGACCGAGGGTTTTTAGCATTTGGTACACGGTAGCAACTGACGCCGACAGCACCGGTTTGTCGAGGCGATCCTGGACCACCTGAATCGCTGGCAGCGAAGGCATCTGCACACAGCACGACAGCACCACACCGTCGGCCTGACCGATATTCAGCCGGTCGGCGTGGGCCACCAGATTCATCGGGTCCAGACGACCGACTTCAAGGTTGTCGGACACTTCCAGGCTGATGGAGTCGACCACTTCGATACCCGCGGCCTCGATGTAGTCGATGACCTGTTGGGTCAGCGGTTTCATGTACGGGGTAATGATCGAGATTTTCTTGTAGTCGAGCATGTTCAAGCTGTCGATCAACGCACCCGCGGAACTGAGTACCGGAGCGGCCGACTGATTGGAAGCCACGGTTTTACTCAAGCGCTCTTGCGAGACTTTGTGATAGCCCGGTCCCTGGCACATGATCGCCACCAGGCAGGCATAAGCCATGACATCCACCCGTGCGTCGCTGAGTTCCAGCGCGCAGCGGTCACTGTCGATGTCCATCTTTTTCAGCTCTTCGGGGCTGACGTGCATCATGCGCATGCGTGAGGAGTGAAAGGTAAAACGCTCTTCTGGAAACAGCCCGTAGCGTGATGTAAGCATTGCCGGGATTTCGGTTTCCATCGTGGTGTTGGAGCTCGGTACGATTTGGCCGATTCGAAAGTTTTTCATGGTTTTTTCCTTTGCGCAGTGCTGATCAGTTGCCGCTGGTGAGTTGAGTGCCTTTGGTTTCCTGCAGCGTGAACACCATGACAGCGGCGATGACGTAGGAAACGGAGGCGAGAGAAATGGTGGTGGTGAAACCGATGAGCGGAATCAGCACCGGTACCAGTTTGATGCCAGCGATGGCGCCAACCCGGCCGAAGTTGAAACAGAAACCCGACGCAGTAGAACGGATGCTGGTAGGGAACAACTCCGAGTACCATGCACCGAAGCCACTGAAATAGCCTGTGAAGAAGCCCAACAGCGCGGCCAGCGAACCGAGGGTGATGATGTTCTGGGTGGTGAACAGCAACTTGCCGTCGGTCAATGGCATCAGGGTCGCCGAGAAAGCAAACACCGGGACCATGATTGCCATGCCGCCAAAGAAGATCGCGAACGACAAGCGACGACCGATGCTTTCCGCCAAGTAGCCATAGGCCAGATAACCGATTGTCGCGCCAATGCCGATCCAGATGACAAACACCGGTGCCTGATCGATCCGCACGTTCAGGATGTTCTGCAGGTAAGCCGGCATGAAGGTGGTGATGATCCAGTAGCCGTACATGCCCAGTACCGAAATGCTCAAGCCCAGCAGGGTCAATTTCAGGTACTGCGGACGGAAGATTTCCATCAACTGGCCTTTGCTGGCGTTAGTGCGCATGAATTCACGGTTGGCCAGCCATACCGGCGACTCCTTGACGAACAGCCAGATGAACACCAGGGTGAAATAGGCTGGAATCGAGGCGTAGATGAACAGGTTTCGCCAGGATTCAGGGTTGCCACCGTCGAGGAACGTCCAGGCGAAAATTGCCGCCAGCAAACCGCCACCCGACCAACCGGTCTGCATCACCGCAAACGCCTTAGCACGTCCAGCCGGCGGCCAGATCTCTGACACCAGTGCGGCCGCGGCGGACCACAAACCACCCACAGCGATACCAACACAGAAGCGGAACACATTGAGCTGCCACAGGCTGTCGGCAAAAGCACAGAGCAGGGTGCCGGTGCCGTAGACGAACACCGACAGCATCATGGTTTTTTTACGACCAATCTTGTCGGAAATATTGCCGAGGAAGAAACCTCCAATTCCCGTGGCCAGCAGAAACCAGGCCACGGTGGAAACTACGTCGCTCAAACTAACAGAGAAGGTCTTGGCGACCGCCAACAGAACGAATCCGAAGACGGTGGCATCCAGCGCATCGAACAGCCAGGCGGCCCAAGAGCCCCCTAACGTCACATAGCGTTGGCTAGTGGTCAATCGACCGACTTCATCGACGACGGGCGCACCGGTCGAAGAGGTGGCAGTTACGGATTTCATAGTTAAACCTCGCGGGACTCTCATTCTTATTTTTGGAAACTCGTGCACCGAAGTAAGCGTTCGGCGAACGAATGCTCATCTGCGACCGATGTTAGGAGGGGAAAAAAGAGTCGTATATCAGCCATTCACGAGCCTGCCATCGCGGATGGCGATGGCAGGGTCAGTTTTCAATCAGCGCCAACAAACTGTTTGATGAAAGCGCTGACGGCCTGAAAAAGGCCGGTTTTGGCCCATTCCATCGGCTGTAAAAACAGCGTTGGCGTGTTCCAGGCTGCGACTGATATGGCCCGTGACATGACGGTGCGATCGCTCAGCCAACGAACTTCACTGCTCCACGACGATGAGGTCCATGAGCGTTTTTACATACTCTGGGCCGATCGCTGCCTGTCGTAAATGGAGCGGACGTACTTGCCTATTTTAAAAACTAAAGACTTCATTTCATTTTCTAATGACCACTGAAGGTAGGGGAAAACTTCACCTGATCAGTACGATGGACATTCCTCTTGTTGCATGACCCTCTGGTCTTTCTCCTTCGGCAGCATCCTTGGGAGACATCTAATGGGGCAGTGAGAATGCGAGAGAGATGCTCCCAGATGGCCGTAGTACCAGGATCGGAGATCGCACGGAGATCCATATCAATAAGAAAGCACTTACAGTGAACCTGCTTACGTCCCCTGTTGTTTGAAGCACTGGCGCCAGGCATTTAGCAACGGTTCGGTATAGCCGCTAGGCTGTTCGCAACCCTTGAAAACAAGATCACTGGCAGCTCGGAATGCCGCCGATTGCGCGTAATTCCGAGCCATTGGCTGATACAGCGAGTCGGCGCAGTTCTGCATATCAACGACCTTAGCCATACGCTCAAGAGTCTCGCGCACCTGCACTTCACTGACCACACCATGAAAAAGCCAGTTGGCAATGTGCTGGCTGGAAATGCGCAGAGTGGCGCGGTCCGCCATCAGGCCGACGTTGTGGATATCCGGCACCTTGGAACAGCCGATGCCTTGCTCGACCCAACGCACTACGTAACCGAGGATGCCCTGGCAGTTGTTGTCCAGCTCTTGCTGGATGTCCGCAGCGCTCCACGAGTATTCGGCAACAACTGGCACCGCCAGCAGGTCGTTGAGCAGACTGTCTCGCTGAGACTCGAAGTCCACTCTTTCCAGTTCGTACTGCACCGCTTGCACATCCACCTGATGGTAGTGCATCGCGTGCAACACGGCCGCAGTCGGCGAGGGGACCCAGGCAGTACTCGCTCCTGCCAGAGGGTGAGCGATCTTCTGTTCCAGCATGGACGCCATCAGATCCGGCATGGCCCACATACCCTTGCCGATCTGCGCGCGATTACGTAGGCCGCAATTCAAACCCACCAGTACATTGTTGCGCTCATAGGCCCCGATCCAGGCGCTGGATTTCATGTCGCCCTTGCGCAACATGGCCCCGCGTGCATGGCGCTGTGCATCTCGTCACCGGTTCGGTCGAGAAAACCCGTGTTGATGAAGACCACCCGCGCACTGGCAGCAGCAATGCAGGCCTTGAGGTTGACGCTGGTACGCCGCTCCTCGTCCATGATGCCCATCTTGAGCGTGTATCGCTGTAGCTTGAGCAGATCTTCGATACGATCGAACAACTGGTTGGTAAAGGCCACTTCAGCGGGGCCATGCATCTTCGGCTTGACGATATACAAACTGCCGGTGCGTGAGTTGCTCCGACGTGTCAGGTCGTACAGGGCAATCAGACTGGTCATCACGCCGTCGAGGATGCCTTCGGGAATCTCGTGGCCTTCGCTGTCGAGAATCGTCGGGGTGCTCATCAGGTGGCCGACGTTACGTATGAACAGCAACGAGCGACCGTGCAAATTGAATTTTCCGCCATCGGTGGCAATATAGTGACGATCGGGGTTGAGCTGGCGAGTGAACAGCCTGCCGCCCTTGACCAGATCTTCGCTGAGATCGCCCTTCATCACGCCTAGCCAGTTGCGGTAGATCAGCACCTTGTCGTGCGCATCGACCGCGGCCACCGAATCTTCGCAGTCGAGAATGGTCGACACCGCCGCCTCGACCAGCAGATCCTTGACGCCGGCGGCGTCAGCGGCGCCGATCTGGCTGTTCTGATCAATCTGGATTTCCAGGTGCAAACCATTATTCTTTAAAAGCACTGCCGTTGGTGCAGCTGCCTCGCCCTGATACCCGACGAATTTGTCAGCCTGGGCCAAGCCAGTCTGGTTGCCATTATTCAGGGTTACCTGAAGCTGGCCGTCGCTTACCCGGTAGTTCACTGCATCGGCATGGGAACCGCTGACCAGCGCGGCAGCCTGGTCAAGTAAGGCGCGGGCGAAAGTAATCACCCTGGCTCCACGCACCGGGTTGTAACCCAGGCCTTTCTCGGCACCACCGTCGTCGCTGATCGCGTCAGTGCCGTACAACGCGTCGTACAACGAGCCCCAGCGGGCGTTGGTGGCATTGAGCGCATAGCGTGCGTTCATCAGCGGAACAACGAGCTGCGGGCCGGCTTGATTGACGATTTCGCTGTCAACATTAGCGGTGCTGATCCGAACCTCGTCTGGCTGTGGTAGCAGGTAGCCGATGGATTCAAGGAAAGCCCGGTAAGCTGGCATGTCCGTCACAGGGCCAGGATGAGTGCGGTGCCAGGTATCCAGTTCAGCTTGCAGTCGATCACGCTCGGCAAGCAACGCGCGGTTCTGGGGCGCCAGTTCATGCACCAGGGCATCGAAGGCCGTCCAGAATTCCTCGCACCCCAAACCGCAGCCTGGGAGCACCTCCTCATCGACAAAACGCTGCAAAACGGTCGCTACTTGGTAACTGATCCATGATCCCCACCTATCCAAAAACAGGCGGCGCGGTCAACATGTGCCCCCCCCACAGGTCTCCGGGGTGAAATCACATCATTTGTCGCACAGGCCATACGAAGCGCATTACTTGATTTTTTGTGGTCTGGTATCCACCACAGCCCCAGCCTGTACGTCTTTGATCGGTGAGAGCAAGTGCGGCGAGATATTCCAGCGTTGGCCGTTATCGGTGGCCACTGTGACGGTCTTTCGGTTGAATTTCATGACAGTGCCAGACAAGCGCTCACCGCGTGGTGAGTCGAAGCTTACCCGTGCGCCCGGATGGAACTGCATCATCGATTTGTGAGCCTCCAACGACTCCAGCATCTTCAGGCGTTCGATGATGTGGTGATTCAGTGTCACTAATTCATCGACACTCAGATGATCAATATTGATACTCATGATGCCTTCCAATTCCAGGGTAGTAGCGCTTCAAAGTCCTCTACCGACACGGCGTGCGGTAGTCGCTCCAGTACGTGGCGCAGCCACGTATAGGGCTCTTGGCCGTTAGCCTTAGCTGTTTCGACCAGGCTGTAAATCTGCGCACTGTTCTCGACAGCCCGGTACGCTTGGCTATCTGGTGCAGCGAAAGCTTGTCGCGGAAGTACATCCGCCGGATTTTTCCCAACATTTCCATGCTGATCACCCTGTGTTCTCCTGCTCGGAAAGTGAGCAGAAGCAGTTGAATACCTGGGTCAGTTTTCAGTCGGCAGAACAGCCTTTACTGGGTCAGCTTTCGGTCAGCGGCAACAGACAGCCGTGTATTTACGTGAGGGCAGTTTCGGTTCGGTACGCGAGCTGGAAACGTTCCTGGCCCTGCGAAATGCGCAACCGACCCGGTATGTCTGGAATGCAAAAGGCGAAGATATCCTGAACAAGATTCAGCGCGCCCGTGAGGCAATGGCCTCACAGGCTAATGGGTAAATTATTTCGAGAACAGCACGCTAGCTCACAGTCGCCCCGTCATTCTCGAAGCAAGGGGTTGACGACTGTTATTGCCTGCAATTTATTTTGGTGAGCTCCTGAAAAATCACTTATAAATTGACCCCATGATTGTTTTAAAGCAAGGGTGCGAGTCACGGCACAATTTTTTTACGGCTTCTAGGCTTTCAATGCCTAAAACTTCACCTATGTAGCTATATTTAATTCCATGTTTGGCCATTTTACAGGCTAAGGTTCGTCTGCCAGATTGCGCGCTTGCTCCCTGTACTCCTGATAGTTCAAGCAACCTCGTAATGAGTCTACTTAGCTGATTACAGCTATAGTAAGTTTGGCCATCTCTTACCTGGACACTAATTTTTAGGGTCGCGCCCGTTCGGCCAGATACGAACAAGGGCGAATCTGGTGCTAGTCCTCGAAATGTCTTGAGTGATGTGGTGCCGTGATTGCGGATGGAGCGTTCTGCTAAATGTGCGTCAACTGCAGAATTTGTTTTTGGATTTGCCCAGAAGAGTGGTCGGCTGCGGCCGTTGTAGGAGATTTGTTCTCTAACTTTGGATTCATATAGAATATCACCGTTCGCAGCTAAATAGTCTTTAACGGTCAGCTTTGCAATTTCAGTGGTTGTTAGACCACTTGAGAAGCAGGTTAATATTAAGGCGGCGTCTCGATTTCCATTTTCTTGGCTAATTGATTTTGCTAGACTTGCGGCGTGCGTGATTTGCGTATTGGTTAGGATGGGGGACTTGGCGAGATTGTTCAAGGCAGAATTACCGGTCGACTGCAAAGGTACCTCCAATGTGACGTTATTCCTATTGATATGTCAATATCGATCGCTCGGCTCGAAAGGTCTAAAAATATTTATAGATCTTTGATTTCATAAGTAATTTTTCCGGTGTCGAATATGAAATATATCTCCCAGCTAGATCGTGGGCCGATGATTTTGGAGGTTGTTGGCGTAGGGCAATTGGTTTCATCGAGAAGTAATGACAGATTCGAAGCTGTCTTTTACTGTCGCTCAGTAAGAAGTCTGAAAGAAAAAGTTTGGTCTGGGTCAAGTATCTACGTAACGCTTCCGATGGACGCGATTCGTGCGCTCATTCCGGGGTCACTATGGCAGTACGGAAGAAGAATTTCCGCACATACTTTTGGGGGGCACTGGATAGACCTCAGTAACTATGAAGTTGCCTATGTTGACGCAGTCCATCATCTTCGACCAGAAGAGGTGCGTCAACGGCTTCTTCACGCTAAGTGCCCTAGGACAGAGTTTTTATCTCATATCAATTATGTTCAGTTTGAAGGTCCGCATGCCAAAGTCATCATCCCTTGTGCGGAATTATTCAGGCACTATCTGTGTCCTTCAAAGCCGTATGCGAATTTTGTACTGACATCTGAGTTTCAGTCTTGGTTGCCTCGCATGCTCAGTAGTAGTAGTAGTAGTAGTAGTAGTAGTAGTAGTAGTAGTAGTAGTAGTAGTAGTAGTAGTAGTAGTAGTAGTAGTAGTAGCTTTTTGATGCCGGCTGGTCGAAGCAAATTTAGCGAAAAGGAAATTTCTGCTACAGCACTTCTTTCGTTATCTGTGAGTTCTGTTGTCTCAGGAGTGCTGCCATTTAAAAATCTACAGGTTACAAGTTTAAATAACAGCTTAATTACTTCTCGGAAAAACATGCTACTTAAGTTTATGATGCCATTCGGTAGCCATGCTGAGTTGCGAGTTACGGGCCAAACGATAAAGCCAAGCCGCCAGGACAAACGTCAGCTACACTCGCTGATTGTTGAAAAGATTCATGAGTCGGCGTATGCAATCTCTCCACAAAACGCCTTACAAACGGAAGGTCTATCAGCGATAGCAACCACTCCGGCCTGAAGGCGTGGCTGGAGCAGCGGTCATGATGCAGGATTCAGCATTAAGCAATCGCATGCTTTTTCTCATTTAATCAGAGAAATTATTTTTTAATTCTATATTTCTCGTTTACTGATGTGTCTTACAACCGCCTACCAGCGCCGGCCCCGACGCCGAGTGATGGGGTTGGCGAAAAGGGCGTTGTGGCCAACTGGTCAGCGGGGCATGGCTGGCGACCGATTGAATCGCCGCTACCTCTAATGCCTCGCGTTCATCCAGCGGCGGCAGCAAACCGGGCAGACGACTGGCGAGCAGCGTCTTGCCGGTGCCGGGAGGGCCGCTGAACAGCAGGTTATGTGCCCCGGCAGCCGCGACCAGCAGGGCGCGCTTGGCCGCGGTCTGTCCCTGAACTTCACTGAGGTCGGGGTAGGGCTGAATTTTCAGGATCAGCCCGTTGGATTTGTAGGGTGCGATAGGGGTGTGGCCGTTGAGGTGAGAGACCAGTTCAAGCAGGTGACTGACCGCAATCACCTTCAACCCTGAAGCGAGGCAGGCTTCTTCGGCGTTCACGGCTGGGACGATCAGCGTATGTCCCGCTTCGCGAGCCGCCAGTGCGGCGGGCAAGACACCTTGCACCGGCCGAATCGCGCCTGACAACGCCAATTCACCAAGGCACTCCACGCCATCCAGCGCCAACTTCGGCACCTGTGCGCTGGCCGCCAGCAAACCCAAGGCGATCGCCAGGTCAAAACGCCCGCCATCCTTGGGCAGATCGGCGGGTGCGAGATTCAAGGTGATGCGCCGCGCCGGAAACTCCAGCCGGCAGTTGAGAATCGCACTGCGCACCCTATCTTTGCTCTCTTTCACCGCACCTTCAGGCAAACCGACCAGCGTAAGCGCAGGCAGGCCGTTGGCCAGATGCGTTTCGACAGTGACAGCAGGCGCCTCGACACCCACTTGCGCGCGGCTGAGAACAATGGCGAGAGACATGATCGTTCCTTGAGGGAGGCACCGCGTCCTGCGGCGTGCTCAAGGATAGTCAGAGTGGGGGAGTGGGCGCGCGTGCATGTTCTACGGCATGTGTCTGATTGATTGGCGCTCGGATATGCTTTGACGACGGCTTCGTTGCTTCCGCGTCCGACGCTGACTACAATCCGCAATTAACGAATAACGTTAAGCGTTAAGCGTTAGCAATGATTGCGAGTTTTAAATGTAAGGATACTGAATCGCTTTTCAGACAGGGCAGGACGCGTATCTGGTCGTCAATTCTCTCAGTCGTGGAACGCAAGCTGACGATGCTCGACGCTGCTACGTCGCTGGTGGATTTAAAGTCTCCACCGGGAAATCGTCTGGAAGCGCTCGGGGGCGATCGAAAAGGGCAGCACAGCATACGCATCAACGCCCAATGGCGTATTTGCTTCATCTGGGGTCCAAACGGCCCGGAGAATGTCGAAATCGTCGATTACCACTGAGGTAACCCCAATGACCAAGAACGGAATGCGCCCGGTACATCCCGGGGAAATTCTCAAAGAGGAATATCTGGAACCGCTGGAGCTTACGTCTGCGGCGTTGGCACGCGCGTTGGGCGTCTCCACCCCGACGGTAAATGACATTGTGCTCCAGCGCAGAGGGGTGAGCGCTGACATGGCGTTGCGCCTCGCTGCTTGTTTTGAGACCACCCCTGAGTTCTGGCTGAATCTGCAACTCACCTACGATCTGCGCAAAGCGGAAATCGAACGGGGTTCAGCCATAAAAGCGCAGGTTCAACGTATCGCGCACTGCGCCTGAGCAAAACAGGGCGCGCCCGGCCGTAGTCGGTGTATGCGCAAGCTTCACTCCTTCGCCTGCCCCGCCAGTTGCGCTTCCATCTCGGCCATCTTCGCTTCCAGTGCCTCCAGGCGGGCACGGGTGCGGGCGAGGACGATCATCTGGCTGTCGAATTCTTCACGGCTTACCAGATCCAGTTTGCTGAAGCCGCTTTGCAGCAGCGCCTTGAACTGGGTTTCGAATTCGTTGCGTGGCAGCGGGGTCTCGCCGTTGAACAACCGCGAGGCGTGGCCACTCAGGGCATCTAGAAAAGCTTTGGGCGCGAGCATGATCAAGTTCCGGAATCAGATGGGCGGCAGTGTAGCACGCAGCGTCTATAGTCCTTTTGAGCTGTCACGGGCTGCACGGTTTTCGCGCATCAGCCCGTGCACAGGCGCACTGTTGTTGTGCGGTCGGATTCGATGATGGCGATCTGAGTCCCTGTCACAGTGATCAATACGCCGTAATTCGTGGGATTGGTAGAGATGGCAAGGTTTCTGCTTAGTGGCATATGACCCATGCACTGATGCAGTCGCTGTGACGAATGCAGTGCGGCAGGCGGAGCGGGGAAGTGTTTCGTCAGAAGCGGTTTTCTGGCGTTGGTCTGGTCTGTTTCGGGCCATCGACGCGTTACAAAGCCAGACACTGCGCTTAGACTTGAGTCGGGTTTGTTTTCCTGGGGCAAGTCCACCAATTCGGGAGAAAGTTTCATGAAGCTAGTCACTGCCATCATCAAGCCGTTCAAGCTGGACGACGTACGCGAGTCGTTGTCCGAAATCGGCGTGCAGGGCATCACGGTAACTGAAGTCAAAGGCTTCGGACGTCAGAAAGGCCACACCGAGCTGTATCGCGGTGCGGAATACGTAGTCGACTTCCTTCCCAAGGTGAAGATCGATGTTGCGATCGACGACAAGGATCTGGACCGCGTTATCGAAGCGATAACCAAAGCGGCCAACACCGGCAAGATCGGTGACGGAAAGATCTTCGTGGTCAATCTGGAACAGGCTATTCGCATCCGTACCGGCGAAACCGATACCGACGCAATCTAAGCCGCCAAACCCAACGCCCCAGGAGAAAACAATATGACTCTGCGTCAATTCGCAGGGCTAGGAGCCCTGTTGTCCCTCGTAACCCCTGGCTTGGCCATGGCGGCAGACGAAGTGGCAGCCCCAGTACTGAACTCAGGCGACACCGCCTGGATGCTGACCTCGACAGCCCTTGTGCTGTTCATGACCGTACCCGGTCTTGCGCTGTTCTACGGCGGCATGGTCCGCTCGAAAAACGTTCTTTCGGTAATGATGCAGTGCTTCGCCATCACCGGTCTGATCAGCATCCTGTGGGTCGTCTACGGCTACAGCATGGCGTTCGACACCACCGGTATGGAAGCCAACGTCGTTAACTTCAACTCCTTCGTCGGCGGCCTGTCGAAGGCGTTCCTTGCAGGCGTCACGCCTTCAAGCATCACAGGTGCCGCAGCTCTGTTCCCTGAAGCTGTGTTCGTCACCTTCCAGATGACTTTCGCCATCATCACCCCTGCTCTGATCGTCGGCGCCTTCGCAGAACGCATGAAGTTCTCCGCGATGCTGATCTTCATGGCCATCTGGTTCACCCTGGTCTACGCGCCAATCGCGCACATGGTCTGGAGTGGTGTCGGTGGTCTGCTGTGGGACTGGGGCGTACTCGATTTCGCGGGCGGCACCGTTGTTCACATCAACGCCGGTGTGGCTGGCCTGGTAGCGTGCCTGGTATTGGGCAAGCGCAAAGGTTTCCCGACAACTCCAATGGCTCCGCACAACCTGGGTTACACCCTGGTCGGCGCAGCGATGCTGTGGGTAGGCTGGTTCGGCTTCAACGCAGGTTCCGCTGCGGCGGCCAACGGCACTGCCGGCATGGCGATGCTGGTAACTCAGATCGCAACCGCCGCCGCTGCTCTGGGCTGGATGTTCGCCGAGTGGCTGACCCACGGTAAGCCAAGCGCGCTGGGTATCGCTTCGGGCGTGGTTGCCGGTCTGGTCGCCATCACCCCTGCGGCCGGTACTGTCGGCCCGATGGGCGGCCTGATCATCGGCCTGGCGGCCGGCGTGGTCTGCTTCTTCTGCGCCACCAGCCTGAAACGCAAACTGGGCTACGACGACTCCCTTGATGCCTTCGGCGTTCACGGTATCGGCGGTATCCTCGGCGCGATCCTGACCGGTGTTTTTGCAGCACCATCGCTGGGCGGCTTCGGCACTGTGACCGACATCGCTGCACAAGTCTGGATCCAGTGCAAAGGCGTAGGCTTCACGGTTATCTACACCGGTATCGTGACCTTCATCATCCTCAAGGTGCTGGACGCGGTCATGGGCCTGCGTGTCACCGAGGAAGAAGAAGCTGTCGGTCTGGACCTTGCGCAACACAACGAGCGTGGCTACAACTTGTAATCACGGCTTAAAAAAATGCCCGGTTTACCGGGCATTTTTTTGTCTGGAGTTTGTCGATAGGCACAACGGCCAACGAGTGGCTCGACGGCGTGTTGCAACCCGCGCTGACAGCCTTTCGCAAAGCATCTCCATTGATGGTTGCGACGGGATGCATCCTCGGGTTTGCGGCTTGTGGAAAACGTCACTCATTACGCACTTTGTTTTTTTTTCCATCGCGTTAGAATGCGCGCCGAAGGGCGGAGAACTGTATGTGGCAACAGACCAGAATCACGCTGCGGGCAAGGCCTCGCGGATTCCATCTGGTGACCGACGAGATCGTTGCAGGCCTTCCCGGGCTGCGTGATTGCCGTGTCGGACTGTTGCATTTGTGGCTGCAGCATACCTCGGCCTCGTTGACCATCAACGAGAATGCCGATCCGGCAGTGCGCCGCGACTTCGAGCGTTTTTTCAACCGGCTGGTGCCTCAAGGGCGAGACGGTTATGAACACGACGACGAAGGTCCCGACGACCTGCCTGCGCACTTCAAAGCCAGTTTGCTAGGCTGCCAGCTTGTCCTTCCGGTCACAGACGGACGGTTGGCAATGGGTACCTGGCAAGGTGTTTATTTAGGAGAGCATCGCGATGCAGGCGGTGCGCGTAAAGTCCTCGCCACCCTTCAGGGTGAGGGGCACGACCGCTGATTGTCGGCGGTAGTTGAATTTTTTCTGGCTGTCTTAGAAATTAGGCGCAGCTGGGCTATAACTAATCTGCTTTCGCAAGTCATGAGGTAGAACATGAGCGACGATGACAACGACGATCTGGTAGAAGACGGTCTGGAAGACGAAGAGGACGGTGAGGAGCTCGCGGCTGCTCCCGATGACGATGGCTCGGAAATAGACGACAGTCCCGAAGCTGCGGCAACTCCAGCCAAGGGTAAAGTCAAGGCTGCAGTCTCGGTCGATGAGCTGCCTAGCGTTGAAGCCAAGAACAAAGAGCGTGATGCTCTGGCTCGCGCGATGGAAGAGTTCCTCGCCCGAGGCGGCAAAGTGCAGGAAGTGGAGGCCAACGTGGTTGCCGATCCGCCAAAGAAGCCTGACAACAAGTACGGTAGCCGCCCTATTTAAGGGCGTCAGATACCTGCTGAAAAAAAGCCCGCTGTCGCTGCGGGCTTTTTTTTGCCTGATGTCTTACCGGTTCATCCCCAACGGGCCAGTACCCCAGGCAGCTGCGTCAGGCTGTTGATCTCTGCATCCGGCAATTTATCCGCCTCCCAGGCCTTGCCGCTCGGGTTGTACCAGATCGCGCGCATGCCAGCCTGCTGAGCCCCCGCGATGTCGTCACCGGGGTGATCACCGACATGTACCGCGTTCCCGGCGTCGGCGTTGCCGCGTTTCAGGGCTTCGAGGAAAGGCGCAGGGTCGGGTTTGCCGATGCCCAGGTCTTCGGCGCACAGCGCAAAGGCGAAATAGTCTGCCAGCCCCAGACGGCGTACGTCGGCATTGCCGTTGGTGACCACGCCGAGCGTGTAATTCTTGGTAAGCAGCTCCAGCGTCGGGACCACCTCGGGGAAGATATCCAGCTGATGCCGTCCTTGCAGGAAGATCTCGAAGCTACGGTCCGCCAGATCCTGCGCTTCAGGATGGCCGTAACCTGCATCTTCCAGCGCCAGAAACAGCACTCGACGGCGCAATGCACTGATCCGGTGCTTGAAGGTCGGATCGGCCTCGATCAGGCGAGAGCGGATTTCCCACAAGTGTTCAACCGGGACCGGGCCCAGCTTGGGGGCGTGTTCTGCAAGCCAGTCACGCAGCATCGCCTCTGCGCTGACAATGGCGGGCGCGGTTTCCCAGAGGGTGTCATCCAGATCGAAGGTGATCAGCTTAATGCTCATGTGTCTGAGGAATCCTTGCGTTTGGCCCTTGGGTGGGCGCTGTCGTACACCGTCGCCAGGTGTTGGAAATCAAGGTGGGTGTAGATCTGGGTCGTCGTGATATCCGCATGGCCGAGCAATTCCTGCACAGCCCGCAGGTCCTGCGAGGACTCAAGCAAATGGCTGGCGAAGGAATGCCGCAGCATGTGCGGGTGCAGGTTCTGCCCCAGTTCTCGCTCCCCGGCTGCCTTGACTCGGAGCTGAATCGAACGGGGGCCGAGGCGCCGGCCCTGCTGACTGACAAACACCGCATCGTCCTGAGGATTGGCCAGCGCGCGCTGTTTCAGCCATTCCTCAAGGGCCTCGCGGGCTTTTCTGCCCACTGGCAGCACGCGGGTCTTGCTGCCTTTACCAAGCACTTGAATCAGCCCGTCGGCGAGGTCCAGCTGTTCACAGTTAAGGCCGGTCAGCTCAGACAGGCGTAGCCCGGATGAATAGAACAGTTCGAGAATCGCGTGATCGCGCCTTGCGAGAAATTCGTCTTCGACACCCCCTTCCAGCAACTGCAGCGTACGGTCTGCGTCAAGGGTCTTGGGCAAGCGGCGCTCGCCTTTGGGGGGCGCCAGGCCGTTGGCCGGGTCATGCTCGCAAATGCCTTCGCGGTTGAGGTAGTGATAGAAACCGCGCACGGCCGACAGCAGTCTGGCAATGCTGCGCGAGGACTGACCTTGGGAGTGCAGGCGAGCAACGAGGCCGCGCATGGACTGAATATCCAGGGCCTTCCAGCTGTCGATGTGGTGTTTTTCGCAGAAGCCCAGCACTTTGTTCAGGTCGCGGCGATAAGCCACAAGCGTATGGCTCGACACTTGGCGCTCACTGCGCAAGTGCGTGCAGTAAGCGTCCAGTTGTCGTTCCATGGTTAGCGAACCGAACGCAGGGCGTTGGTGAAACGTGGCAACAAACGGCTCAACACATCGGCGATGTAGCTGAGGAACAGCGTGCCCACCGAGCTTTTGTAATGCTGCGGATCGCGGCTGCCGATGGCGAGTACGCCGTGCAAGCCTTGATGATTGAGCGCGACGATGGCGGTAGAGCCCACTTCCTTGCTCTGATCTGCACCGAACAGGAATTCAAGTTCATGCTCGCGCAGCGCGCCGCAAACGGTCTTGCCACCGGAAATCAGGCCGCCAATGGCTTTCTGGGCGTCTGCGCTGCTCACCCAGCGGCCCACAGTCATGGGATTGTCGCTGAACAGAATCAGGCTCACGAACGGCACCTGAAACTCCTGTCGCAGGCTGTCTTCCACTGCGATCACGATATCTTCGAGGCTGTTGGCGTCCATCAGATCGAGGATCAGGCGGCGGGTTTTGTCGAACAGCCGATCATTGTCCCGGGCAACGTCCATCAGTTGCGACAGGCGATGGCGCATCTCGATATTGCGTTCCCGCAGGAGTTTGAGCTGCCGTTCGACCAGCGACACGGTGTCGCCGCGCTGATGGGGAATGCGCATTGCGCTGAGCAGGTCGTCGTGCCCGGCGAAGAAGTCCGGATGTTGTTGCAGCCAGGCTGCGACTGCCTCGGCTTCAAGGGCGGGCACTGCGCTATCGGCAGGCGATTCGCTGGGCGTGTCGGTTGAAGTCTGAGGCTGGTCGGTCATCGGATACTCTCACTCATAGACGTACTTGGCCTTCGTAGACCCGGACAGCCGGGCCGGTCATCAGCACCGGATGGCCAGGGCCGGCCCACTCAATGGACAGGCGCCCGCCTGGAAGGTCGATCAGCAGCGGCGACTCCATCCAGCCTTGGCTGATGGCCGCGACAGCGGCAGCGCAAGCTCCGGTACCGCAGGCCTGGGTTTCACCCGCGCCGCGCTCCCAGACTCGCAATTGTGCGCGCTGGCGGTCGACAACGTGCAGGAAACCGACGTTTACACGGGCAGGAAAGCGCGGATGGTTTTCGATCTTCGGCCCCAGGCTGTGAACCGGAGCGTTGTTGATATCGAAGACCCGCAGCACGGCATGGGGGTTGCCCATCGACACGGCTGCCAGTTCGATGCTTTCGCCTTCGACGTCCAGTGTGTAACTGGTGGCCTGTTGCGGCGCCTCGAAAGGAATGTCGGCCGGCACCAGGCGCGGCGCGCCCATGTCGACGCTGATCTGGCCATCGTTGCGAACGTCCAGCTCGATGATGCCGCTCTTGGTCTCGACGCGGATCTGCTTCTTGGCGGTCAGACGCTTGTCCAGCACGAAGCGGGCGAAGCAGCGCGCACCGTTGCCGCACTGTTCGACTTCGGAGCCGTCGGAATTGAAAATGCGGTAGCGGAAGTCCACATCCGGATTGCTCGGCGCTTCGACCAGCAGCAACTGATCGAAACCGATGCCAGTGTGTCGATCGCCCCATTGCTTGGCGTGCTTGGGCAGAATGTGCGCGTGCTGGCTGACGAGGTCCAGCACCATGAAATCGTTGCCCAGGCCATGCATCTTGGTAAAACGCAGCAGCATGGGATTACTCCGGGAGCAGGCTTTCGCCGGCAAACAGCTCAGTCACGGTTTCACGACGACGCACTTCGAACGCCTGATCGCCATCGACCAACACTTCGGCGGTACGGCCACGGGTGTTGTAGTTGGAGCTCATGACGAAGCCATAGGCGCCAGCGGAATGCACGGCCAGCAGGTCGCCTTCGGCCAGAGCGAGTTCGCGCTCCTTGGCCAGGAAGTCACCGGTTTCGCAGATCGGCCCGACGATGTCGTAGTTGCGCGCCGCGCCATCGCGAGGTTTTACGGCCGTCACGTCCATCCAGGCCTGATACAGGGCAGGGCGGATCAGGTCGTTCATCGCCGCGTCGACGATGGCAAAGTCCTTGTGCTCGGTGTGCTTGAGGTACTCGATGCGCGTCAGCAGTACGCCTGCGTTGGCAACGATGAAACGGCCTGGTTCGAACATCAATGCCAGGTCGCGACCATCCAGACGCTCGCGCACGGCTTTGATGTAGTCGCCCGCCAGCGGCGGCTCTTCGTCGCGATAACGCACGCCAAGACCGCCTCCGAGATCAAGGTGACGCAGTTGAATGCCGCAATCGCTCAGGCGGTCGACGAGATCGAGCAGACGATCCAGCGCGTCGACGAACGGCGACAGCGTGGTCAGTTGCGAGCCGATGTGGCAATCAACCCCGATCACTTCCAGATTTGGCAGTTGAGCGGCGCGGATATAAACGTCTTCGGCGTCAGCAATGGCGATGCCGAATTTGTTTTCCTTGAGGCCGGTGGAGATGTACGGGTGAGTGCCCGCATCGACGTCAGGGTTCACGCGCAGGGAGACCGGAGCGCGTACGCCCATTTCGGCGGCAACGACCTGCAGGCGTTCCAGCTCGTCGGTGGATTCGACGTTAAAGCAATGAACGCCGACTTCCAGCGCACGACGCATGTCATCGCGGGTTTTGCCGACGCCGGAGAACACGATCTTGTCGGCTTGACCGCCTGCTGCCAGCACACGTTCAAGCTCACCACGGGAAACGATGTCGAAACCCGCGCCCAGACGCGCCAGGACATTGAGGACGCCCAGGTTGGAGTTGGCTTTGACGGCGAAGCAGACCAGATGCGGCGTGCCGCTCAGGGCATCGGCGTAAGCGCGGTATTGCGCTTCGATGTGCGCGCGAGAGTAGACATAAGTCGGCGTGCCGAAGCGCTCGGCGATGGCAGACAATGCAACTCCCTCCGCGAACAGCTCACCGTCGCGGTAGTTGAAGGCGTCCATGGCTGATCCCTAGTAGGTCGAGTGCTTGTGCGAGTGCGATTGGTTCTGAGCGCCCGGAGCGTTGGACTGCTCATCATCAGGCAGGTACAGCGGACCTTTTTGACCGCAGGCAGAGACCAGGCACGCTACAGCGAGGAGCGCGGCCAGGGAGGAAATCAGGCGCTTCATGGCGAAATCCTTTGTATAAGCATTAATTGCGCCCGAGTATACCGACCACCCGACAGATTGCCTATGCGCTGGAGTTCCCGTCCGGCGGGGCTTTGACGCGCACTCCAGACAAGCGGGCGATGAGCCTGCGTTTTTTTGGCGCGGCGAGGGGCCAAAGGGCGGGTATGCTTTGCAATTGACGGGACGCGACCGTATCTTGCGTCGCTGCGCCATCAGTAGACACTTTCGAGGTTCCTGCAATGAGTTTGACCGAAGCCCGCTTTCACGACCTGGTTGATGAAACCCAAAACACGATCGAGGATATTTTCGACGAGAGTGGTCTGGACCTGGACCTTGAGAGTTCGGCCGGTGTGCTGACCGTGAAATTCGAAAACGGTACTCAATTCATCATCAGTCGTCAGGAGCCTCTGCGTCAGCTGTGGTTGGCGGCGCCTGCTGGTGGCTTCCACTTCGACTACGACGAAGAGGAAAAACGCTGGGTCTGCGACAAGAGCGAAGAGCTGTTGGGCGAGATGCTTCATCGTCTGGCGTTGAAGCAGGCCGGTGTTGAAGTCGAATTCGACGCCGTCGACGGTCATGAAGACGGAAACCGTCAGTGACCAACGCGACAGCTGCCAAAGCGCCGAAACCGCTGTTCAGCAACGTCAGTCCGGCGGTGCCGTCGCCCTGCATCAGCGTGTGCCGGCTCGATGAGCATAAAGTCTGTACAGGGTGTTCGCGCCACGTCGAAGACATTCGCGAGTGGCGCGCGGCGACGGATGAGCGCAGGCGAGAGATCGTGCGCCAGGCCGATCAGCGCCGGGCAGGGCACTGATTCATCCTCGCTTTGAACCCCTTTTCTATAGCAGCACGGCTTTCGGCGGCAGCGGAATCAGGATCGCTACCACCGGCAAGCCGTGCGGCTACAGGAAGTAGATCCGTTGAGCCTCACGCCTCATCCATCGCCTCATTCAACGACTTCTCAAGCTCGGCCTTGTAGCGCAGGAACAGAATCGTCTGGCCGCGCGTGTCCGCCAGTATTCCCGACAGATCGAGATCGGTGATGTAGCAGCGATAGCGTTGCGGCTCGCTGCGTTGGTCGAGAATCTGCCGCGCGACCACGCTGAACAACTGCTCGCCGAACTCCAGTTCGGAAAATTCCATCCCGTTGCAGTACAGCGTGACGCTGACTTGTCCGGGTGAAGCTTCCTCGACGATGGCCTGTACGTCGTAGAACGGCTTGTCGGTCGGCATGACGGGCGCCAGCCGTTGCTCGATACGTCGCGCGCGCCCGCCGCCGTCCGGGGTGATGCGATAAAACAGTGTTTCCAGCGACGAAGGTTCCAGCGGGTTATCGAGCGGCAGCAACGCACCGCGGCGATACATGAGTGATTGAAGAAAACGCTGCAGCGGCATCAGCAGGCTGGGTTCGTCGTGATAAGGCAGGCGCTGATGCCACAGCGCGTTGTGTTCGTCGAGCACGTACAGATCCGCATGGGGTTCGTTTATTCGGTAAAACACCTGAATGCATTCGGGCTGGCCATGGGGAATGATCAGCGACAGATCACTGTCATCCAGCGCTTGCGGGTCCAGATGAATCGGGCTGTAGCCGGGCAACTCCTCGCCTAGATAATCGTAAAGAGCTGGCAGGCTTTCCAGTGCGACGTGATTGACCTGGCCAGGCATCATTTCCAGTACGTGATAGCGCTGCTCGACCTGTATCAGATAGCGATGGTTGAGGCGGCGGGTCAGCAACAGTTGCGCGGTATTGATCAGCTCCTCGACCCGCTGGGCAATCGCCGGAGCGCGGTTGTGGCAGAAACAGCGAACCCGAATCACCGGTCTCGGCGAAGTCGCTGGCAGGTTGTTGAGCAGCTCGGTCATGCAGTCGAGCAGCGCGTGAGGGCCATCGAAGCGATTGATCAGCACCTCGTTCCAGCTGTTGAGGGTGATCTGGTCGAAAGTCAGTACCAGGTTTTCCCGGACCCCGGCATAACTCAGCGAGTCGGTGCGCTCGGTGGTCATCAGGATGTTCAGATCCTTGTGATGCTTGAGCGGATCGACGCCAACGTTCACCAGCAGCAGAATTTCGCTTGGCACACTGGGCTTGAGCAGCGCCTCTTCGTGGACCATCCCCAGCGGCACCGGGATGGTCTGCTGCAACGCCCCTTGCAGATTGAACAGCTCGAACTCGGTCAGATCGCTGGTGCCCGGATGCAGCGCCAGGCGTGTGCTGCTGTCGATCACATTGTTGCGATGACACCAGGCAAGCAGCTCCAACAGTTCGCGGCTGCGCTTGATCGGCGCAAAGGCCTCCCATTCGTGAACACCCAGGTTGCCGGTGTACAGGCCCCACTGGTATTTGCCAGGCTCGCGCTTGTTCGGCGACTGGACCAGGGTCAGCGTGTCTTCGGCCAGATCCGGCGCAATGCCAGGATTGACGAATTCGACCTTTCCCGCCTTGCGTTCGAAGGCCGCATACAGGCGCCGCCCCAGGACATTGAGGTCGCGCTTGTTGATCGAGCTGATTGCGTTCTGGGTACGGGCAAACTGCGTCAGGAAGCGATAGCTGTAATTGAGCTCGCTGACCAATGCCCTGCGTTCGCTGGACACCTGGCGCACTTTCCACTGGCTGCGACTGTCGAGCAGGGCCAGTTGGCGTTCATCCCATTTCCATTCTGTCGACAAGCGCTGAAGCAGCAGGCGTTGCCAACTCGTGGCGCGCTGACGGGGCAGGCCAGTGAGGCGCTTGTTCACTTTCAGGTACAAGCTGCGTCGCACCAGTTCCAGGCGCTCCGGTTCGCCTCGATCGCGCAGATACTCTTCGATCCTGCGGTACACCATCATGTAGGGATCAAGTTCGTCGAGGTCTGTGGAGTTGGCGAACACCTGCTGCTTGAAGCGCATGCTCAGGCATTGCACCTGCGGGTGCTCGCTGGCGTAGACCTCTGTCAGCAGCAGCTTGAGCACAGACTTGTAAGGCGACTCGATGCCCTTGAACAACTGCCACAGCCCGGCGCCGATGAACTCGCCAGGTGGGATGTGCGACATGTTGCCGAAATCGATCACTTCATCGGCGCGGATGAAGCGTTTGGAAATCAGCGTATGGGTGTACTCGGCGTAACGCGCTTCTTCATAGACCGGTACCAGCCACCACATGGGCGTACGCCCCGCCAGCCAGATCGCAGTGCGATAAAACTCATCGAGCAAAAGGTAATGCTGGGTCGTTCCGCAATCTTCGCCACTGAGCTGTGCATCACGTTCACCGAGCACGAAGCGTTCCGGGTCGATCAGGAAGAAATGCGCTTCGGCGCCCATCGTCGCAGCCCAGGTTTCCAGCGCCTGGCATTTCTTGCGCAGCTCCAGCAGTTCCTCAGACGATAGATTCGTGTCGTGGCAGATCCACACGTCCATGTCGCTCTGATCAGCCTGAGCGAGCGTGCCGAGGCTGCCCATCAGGAAAATTCCGTGGATCGGCTGCGGTGGGCTGCCACGACGAGGTCGATAGGAGAACGAGCGCGTCAGGCGCTGCGCTTCGGCCAGGGCCTGCGCATCGGGCTCGTAATTCGAGACGCCAGCGGGCGTAGCGCTGGAAACGTAGCCGGGCAGCAGCGGATGATTGACGTGGAAGAACAGCGGCAACAGGGTAAGCACCGACTGCTGGCGCGTCGACAGTCCTTCGTTGGCGCGACCAAGCCGCCCTTCGTTGAGGGTGAGAAACCTGTTGCGTAACTGGCTGAGGACCTTGCGGTCGATGCCCTCATCCAGATCAGGACGAATTTCGAAACTACGCGTCATCGCGACTCAAAGCCGACGAACGGCAATGCTGGGGTGGCAAGCATGGCGGCAGGAAAGTAGGTCAGCATCACCCAGCTGCCATTGACGCGGCGGGATGTATTTTTTCTGGCGCCAGATTTTTATCGGCGCAGCATCATACAAATAAAGGGTTCGCGAAACCTTTATTTCATGCGTCCCGGCAAAGGTTTCGCGGCTCAGTGAGTTTACGCGACTTCAGGCCGCTTCCTGAGCGGTGGACAGGATGATCAAAAGCGATTGCGCGTGTTCGGCGGCATCCAGTCCCAGACTGGTGAGGTAGCCACCATCGACCTGAGTGGTCAGGCCTTTCTCGAAGAGTCGCTTGGCAGCAGCAACCGCTGTGGGAGCAGCCACGTGGTGGACTTTTAGGCCCTCTTTGGTGTTGCTCAGGTTGAACAGTGACAGGATTTCCAGTTCGGCAACCAATTCAGGGGTAAACGACATAGATGCTCCAGACTTTTTCTAATTGATGACGCGGCGAAGGAATCGCAGACGTGACAGCCCCGTAGGTCAAGCGGCAGCGAGGCACCTGGAGTGTAGTTAGCGTCTGGAGATTTTGCAGAAAGTATCTGGCCGGTCGTCAGATGGGGGCGGGAAGCGATCGGAACTGTCGATCACCGCTGTAGCAGCACGGCTTGCCGGCGGTGACGTTCTCCAAACCGCTACCGCCGGCAAACCGTGCTGCTACAGATCACCCAGCGGCTCGGGATTGAGTCGAAAACCAGAGGGGGGTTACTCGCCTTTTTCCAGCTTCACTCCCGGCGGCATCTCTGGCAGGGCGCGCAAGGCTTGTTCATACCATTGAGTGTTGAACGGGCGGTCTTCTTCTAGAAGTCCGTCGATTTCTACGGCCAGCACATGGGCCATCATTTCGAGAATTTCATCGCGCTCGTAGCCGACGAGGGTCAACTTGTTGAAGGTGGCTTTTGCTGCGGGCGGGTTGTCGCTTTCGATCTGGTTTTCGATGGCCTGGATCAGGGTCGATTCAGCGAACTCTTCTTCGTCATTGTCGATGTTGTCGCTCATGGCGGACTCCTCAGGAAAGGCCCGCAGTTTAACTGTAATCGCAGTTGGTGTGATCCAGCGTATGTATGACGCACGTCAACACCGTTGCGCGGGCATTTTGCTAGGGTTCGGGCCGCTCTGGGTCGGGCATGACGTGCCGATGTGAGCTGCAAATAACGATCAAGAGGGCCAAGGAGGCCTGTCAATGCTCAAGCTTTACGGATTCGCCGCGAGTAACTATTTCAACATGGTCAAACTGGCTTTGCTGGAAAAGCAGATGCCGTTCGAAGTCATATCCATGCATGGCTGCCAGAACCCGCAAACCCTTGCTGTCAGCGCCAGTGGCAAGGTCCCGGTGCTGGAGACCGAAGAGGGATTCATCAGCGAAACCGACGTGATCCTGCGTTATCTCGAAGACACACATCCGCAAACGCCGCTCCTGCCCACCAACCCATTCGCCCGGGCGCAAGTGTGGACCCTGGCAAAGGAAATCGAGCTTTACATCGAGCTGCCGGCGCGCCTGTGTTACGTCGAGGTGCTGTTTGGTGGCCGAGCGACGCCAGAGGCACTGAAAGCCAAGGCCCGACGGGATCTGATCAAAGGGTTTGCGGCGCTGGAGCGACGCGGCAAATTTGCGCCCTATGTGGCGGGAGCTGAGTTTTCGCTGGCGGATATCTACTTCATGTACAGCGTGGACCTGGCGCAGCAGGTGGGGGAGCGGCTGTTTGGCCTGAATCTGCTTGATGAGGTTGCGGGGGCAAGGGGGTTGCTGGAACGGCTGAATGATCGGCACTGCGCGCAGCTTGTTGCGGCGGACCGAGAGGCGGATTTCCCGATTTTTCTGGAGCGGGTGCGGCCAGTGTCCGGGCAGACCGCGGGTAGCTGACAGCCCTGTAGCAACGCGGCTTGCCTGCGGTGGCGCTGTTGAGTTCGCTACCGCAGGCAAGCCGTGCTGTCACCAGCAAAGGTCTTAGCGGGCAGCCAGCAATTGCGTGCCGCGAACGACTGCAGCCTTGACCTGCGCCGGAGCGGTGCCGCCGATATGGTTGCGGGCGTTGACCGAACCTTCCAGGGTCAGTACGGCGAACACATCCTGCTCGATCTGATCGCTGAACTGGCGCAGCTCGTCCAGTGTCATTTCGGCCAGGTCTTTGCCAGTCTGCACGCCGTATTTCACGGCATGGCCGACGATCTCGTGGCAGTCACGGAACGGCAGGCCACGGCGCACCAGATAGTCAGCCAGGTCGGTCGCGGTGGAGAAACCGCGCAAGGCCGCTTCACGCATGATCGCGTGCTTGGGCTTGATCGCAGGAATCATGTCGGCGAAGGCGCGCAGCGAGTCACGCAGGGTGTCGGCAGCGTCGAACAGCGGCTCTTTGTCTTCCTGGTTGTCCTTGTTGTAGGCCAGTGGCTGGCCCTTCATCAAGGTCAGCAGGCCCATCAGGGCGCCGAACACCCGGCCGCTCTTGCCACGGACCAGCTCCGGGACGTCCGGGTTTTTCTTCTGCGGCATGATCGAACTGCCGGTGCAAAAGCGGTCTGGCAAATCGATGAACTGGAACTGCGCACTGGTCCACAGCACCAGCTCTTCGGAGAAGCGCGACAGGTGCATCATCGCAATGCTCGCTGCCGAGCAGAATTCGATGGCGAAGTCGCGATCCGACACGCTGTCCAGCGAGTTGCCACCCACGGCTTCGAAGCCCAGCAGTTGGCAAGTCAGCTCGCGGTCGATCGGGTAAGTGGTGCCAGCCAGCGCAGCGCTGCCCAGTGGCATGCGGTTGGTGCGCTTGCGGCAGTCGATCAGACGCTCGTAATCGCGGCTGAGCATCTCGAACCAGGCCAGCATGTGATGCCCGAAGGTCACCGGCTGTGCAGTCTGCAGGTGAGTGAAGCCCGGCATGATGGTGTCAGCTTCGCGCTCGGCCAGGCCCAGCAGGCCTTCTTGCAGGCGAGTGATCTCAGCCAGGATCAGGTCGATCTCGTCACGCAGCCACAGGCGGATGTCGGTGGCGACCTGGTCGTTGCGGCTACGGCCAGTGTGCAGTTTCTTGCCAGTGATACCGATGCGGTCGGTCAGACGCGCCTCGATGTTCATGTGCACGTCTTCCAGGTCCACACGCCAGTCGAAAGAGCCAGCCTCGATTTCGCCCTGAATGGTTTTCAGGCCATCGATGATGGTGTCGCGCTCGGCATCGGTCAGTACGCCGACCTTTGCCAACATCGTGGCGTGGGCAACCGAGCCCATGATGTCGTGGCGATAAAGGCGTTGATCGAAAGTGACGGAGGCGGTGAAGCGTGCGACGAAGGCGTCGACGGGTTCACTGAAGCGGCCGCCCCAGGACTGATTGGTCTTGTCGGTGCTCATGGATTCGCTCGCTGCTCTGCTGATTACTGTACTGATGGCTGTTCTGATGAAGAAGTGGCTGGGCCGTTCTTGTCAGGCGCGGGCGATGATAACAGCATTGCCGTTTTTTTATTCCGGACAGCTTGCCCGCAAGGGTACGAGCGCAGAGACTGGAGGCATGCAAAACGAGCGCAACAATCCGGGCCAGAGCGCTTCGCCCGGCAAAGAGTTCTTCCTTCCGGAACTGTGCCTGCCCCAGGCGCTGCTCGTTCTGGTCGTGCTGGCAGAACTGTTGGTTCTTGTTCTGGTGCTGGTCGAGCCGATGCATCCGGGTTTCGATTGGGTGAGGCTGGCGCTGATCTCGCTGTTCGTGCAGTGGATCGTGTTGCTCTCTGCCGCGCTTTTGTGCGGCCTGCGCCCCTGGCTTGCCCGACTCAACACGGGAGTTGCCGGTACCATCGGCTGTTTGCTGGTGGTGGCGGTGACTTTACTGTGTACGGCGGTTACGGACTATTGTCAGTTGGACGGCACGACGCCCGTCTACGGCCTCGTCGAACGCTATCTACGCTATTCGTTGATTGCCTTGATCATGTCGGCCCTGATGTTGCGCTACTTTTACCTGCAGAGTCAGTGGCGCAAACAGCAGCAGGCGGAACTGCGAGCCAGGATCGAGTCGTTGCAGGCACGCATTCGGCCGCACTTTCTGTTCAATACCCTTAACAGCATCGCGAGTCTGGTTGCGACCGACCCGGACAAGGCTGAACAAGCGGTACTGGATCTGTCTGATCTGTTCCGCGCCAGTCTGGGCAAGCCCGGCAGCCTGACCACGTGGCGCGAAGAGCTGGAGTTGGCCAAACGTTATCTATCGATTGAGCAATATCGACTTGGCGAGCGTCTACAGTTGGACTGGGACGTCAGTGCAATTCCCGACGACTTGCCGATTCCCCAGCTAACATTGCAGCCATTACTTGAGAACGCATTGATCTACGGTATCGCGCCCAGTGTCGAAGGCGGCGTGGTCCGGGTCGAGGCGGACTACGAACGGGGAGTATTCATATTGCGCGTCAGTAATCCCTATGAAGAAGTCGCGCCTCGGCAGACTTCAAGCGGCACTCAGCAGGCCTTGGCAAATATCGGCGCCCGCATCACGGCACTTTTTGGCCCTCTCGCGAGTCTGAGCGTGGAGCGCCGTGACGGTCGTCACTTCACCTGTCTACGCTATCCTTGTGCGAGACTCACGCAGGAAGCCAGAGCAATATGAATGTCCTGATCGTTGATGACGAACCCCTAGCCCGCGAACGCCTGGGCCGAATGGTCGGTGATCTTGAGGGTTATCGGGTCCTTGAACCCAGCGCCACCAATGGCGAAGAAGCCTTGACGCTGATCGATAGTCTGAAACCCGATGTGGTGTTACTCGACATCCGCATGCCGGGTCTTGATGGGCTGCAGGTTGCAGCCAGATTATGTGAGCGCGACACGCCACCTGCCGTGGTGTTCTGCACTGCTCATGACGAGTTTGCGCTGGAGGCTTTTCAGGTCAGCGCCGTTGGCTATCTGGTCAAGCCGGTGCGTGCGGAAAATCTGCTTGAAGCGCTGCGCAAGGCTGAACGGCCGAACCGCGTGCAACTGGCTGCCATGACCCGACCTGCCGCCGAGAGCGGCAATGGTCCCCGTACCCACATCAGTGCGCGGACACGCAAAGGCATCGAGCTGATTCCGCTGGATCACGTGATCTATTTCATTGCCGATCACAAATACGTGACCTTGCGCCACGAGGACGGCGAAGTGTTGCTCGATGAGCCGCTCAAGGCGCTGGAAGACGAGTTCGGCGATCGCTTTGTGCGTATTCACCGCAACGCGCTGGTGGCCCGCGATCGCATCGAGCGCCTGCAACGCACGCCACTGGGGCACTTCCAGCTGTTCTTGAAGGGCCTCAACGGCGATGCCCTGATCGTCAGCCGCAGGCATGTCGCCGGCGTGCGCAAGATGATGCAGCAGTTATAAAGCGAGGGGGCGGCGACACGCCGTCGCATGGCGTCCGTGCGTCGATTGAGAACATGATGCGAGCAGATTGAAGACAGTCATTCGGCCCGATTGGGCCGAGCTGTTATTATTCGCCGCATTCACTCAGTACGGATTGATCCATGTCCTCTCGCGAAATCCGCATCGCCACCCGCAAAAGCGCGCTGGCTCTCTGGCAGGCCGAATACGTCAAGGCTCGCCTGCAAGAAGCTCATCCAGGCCTGATCGTGACCTTGGTGCCGATGGTCAGCCGGGGCGACAAGCTGCTGGACTCGCCACTGTCGAAAATCGGCGGCAAAGGCCTGTTCGTCAAAGAGCTGGAAACCGCGCTGCTGGAACACGAAGCGGACATCGCCGTGCATTCGATGAAAGATGTGCCGATGGATTTCCCGCAAGGCCTGGGCCTGTTTTGCATCTGTGAGCGTGAAGACCCGCGTGATGCGTTCGTCTCCAATACCTTCCCCAGCCTTGATGAGCTGCCGCCCGGTAGCATTGTCGGCACTTCCAGCTTGCGTCGTCAGGCTCAACTACTGGCGCGTCGTCCCGATCTGAAAATCCATTTCCTGCGCGGCAACGTCAATACCCGTCTGGCCAAGCTGGATGCGGGCGAATACGACGCGATCATTCTTGCGGCTGCCGGTCTGATTCGCCTTGGTTTCGAGGATCGCATCACGTCGGCAATCAGCGTCGATGAGAGTTTGCCTGCAGGCGGGCAGGGCGCAGTCGGTATCGAGTGTCGCAGCGTGGATACCGAACTGCACGCATTGCTGACCCCGCTTCATCACTCTGACACCGCCGTACGCGTGACGGCCGAACGAGCGCTTAACAAGCACCTCAACGGCGGATGCCAAGTGCCGATCGCGTGCTACGCGGTGCTGGAAAACGACCATCTGTGGCTGCGCGGTCTGGTGGGTGATCCTGCTGGCAGCCTCCTGTTGCGCGCCGAAGCCCGGGCTCCGCACGCTGACGCGCAGGCCCTCGGCGTGCAGGTGGCCGAAGCGTTGTTGGCGCAGGGTGCCGCGACGATTCTGAAGGCTGTCTACGGCGAGGCAGGCGAGGAGTGAAGGGCTGGCGCTTGCTGCTGACGCGTCCGGCTGAAGAGTCGCAGACACTCGCGCAGGTGCTGGCCGATGAAGGCGTGTTCAGCGCCAGTCTGCCTTTGCTGGAAATCGAACCGCTGCCGGTTTGCGAAGCAAATCGCTCGATCATCTATAACCTCGCAACCTACTGCGCGGTGATCGTTGTCAGTAAACCTGCCGCCCGACTGGGGCTGGAGATGGTCGACGAAGTCTGGCCGCAGCCGCCCATGCAGACATGGTTCACCGTGGGAGCGGCGACCGCGCAGATCCTCGACGACTATGGTTTACGGGTCTTCTTTCCAGAGCAGGGCGATGACAGCGAGGCGCTGCTGAGCCTGCCGCAACTTGAAGAAGCAATTTCCGGATACGACCCCAAGGTACTGATCATGCGCGGCGAAGAGGGGCGCGAGCTTCTGGCCGAACGTTTGCGCGAACGGGGTGTTGCTGTCGATTATCTGCCGCTGTACCGTCGTCACTTGCCGCAGTACCCGGCTTTCGCCCTCGCACAGCGTGTCGAGGCGGAACGCTTGAACGGGCTGGTGGTCAGCAGTGGACAGGGTTTTCAACATCTGCGCGAATTGGCGGGCGATGCCTGGCCTGATCTTGCGCGGCTGCCTTTATTCGTACCGAGCCCCCGGGTTGCTGAACTGGCGCGTGAGGCCGGGTCTCTGACCGTAGTGGACTGCCGTGGCGCCAGCGCTTCGGCCTTGCTGGCAGCGTTACGGGAACATCCCGAACCTGCCTCTCCGGCGTAATGATCGACACGTCGGGTTACGCGATTACGCCCAAATGCAAAGGATGGATACGTGAGCGAAACAGTCTTGCCAAAAGATGACGTTGAACCGGTAGTGGCCAAACCTGAGCCGCTACCGGAACCAGCGCAAAAAGAACCTTCCAATCGTCGCGGCAGCAACGGTCTTGCGATTCTCGCGTTGTTGCTGGGCGCCGCAGGCGTGGCGGTCGGTGGCTGGAGCGTGTGGCAGTTGCGGGCCATTCAGTCAGGCGGTCAGGCGCAGTCCAGCCAGTTGCAGGACATCAGCTCGCAAACCCAGATCCTCAAGCAGAGTGAACAGCAACTGGCTGCGCGTCTGGCGCAACTGCCCCCGGCCGAGGAGCTTGAAGACCGTCGTCGTCTGGTCACTCAACTCCAAGGCGATCAGCAGCGTCTGAGCCAACGTCTGGAGACGGTGTTGGGTGCGAGCCGCAAGGATTGGCGTCTGGCTGAGGCCGAACACTTGCTGCGTCTGGCCAGCCTGCGCCTGTCCGCGCTGCAAGACATTACCAGCGCTCAGGCTTTGGTCCAGGGTGCTGACGAGATCCTCCGCGAGCAGGACGATCCGGGAGCTTTCGGCGCCCGCGAGCAGTTGGCCAAGAGCCTGGCGGCGCTGCAGAGCGTCGATCAGCCGGATCGCACAGGCCTGTTTCTGCAATTGGCCGCATTGCGTGATCAGGCGACTCAACTGAATGCACTGGCGCCTGAATACAAGGACAAGGGCGAATCGCTGTTGGGCCTCACCGATGGCAGCGAAGACAGCTACTGGGCCCAGTGGTGGGACAAGATTTCCCAGTACATTCGCATCGACTTCCACGCCGACAAGAACATCCGCCCACTGCTGGCCGGGCAAAGTCTGACCCAGGTACGTCTGGCACTGAGCCTCGCTCTTGAACAGGCCCAGTGGGCTGCGCTCAACGGCGAATCCGAGGTCTACGCCAAGGCCGTGACCGAAGCGCGCAGCGTGCTGGACGCCAACTTCAACCAGGACAACCCGCAGAGCAAAATGCTCGGCGAGCGTCTGGACGAGCTGGCGAAGAAGCCCGTCTCAGTGCTGACGCCGGACCTGACCCAGAGCCTGAGCGCAGTGCAGGCTTATCTTGAGCAGCGGCACAAGCCCGTTGGTGGCGCACTGGATCAGCCAAATGAGGGGACGAAGCCATGAAGCGCGCGTATGGCATCGTCTTCGTGGTGATCGTCGTTGCGGCATTGGTGGGGCTCGCGATTTCCCGGCACGCCGGGTACGTATTGATTGCCTACGACAGCTTCCGCTACGAGTCGAGTCTGTGGGCTGCGCTGGCGTTGTTGGTCGCCGTCGTGTTGCTAATCTGGCTGGTTCGCGGTTTGGTGAGACTGCTGACCGCCTCCGGTGGCGTGGTCAATCCGTGGTCACGACGCAATCGCAGCCGACGTGTCCAGGTCGCGATCGAACAGGGTCAGATGGACCTTGCCGAGGGTCGCTGGGCCAGTGCTCAACGTCATCTGCATCGGGCGGCTGAAGCCGAACGCCAGCCGCTTTTGTATTACCTCGGCGCTGCCCGTGCAGCCAACGAACAGGGTCGATACGAAGACAGCGACAATCTGCTGGAGCGGGCCTTGGAGCGTCAGCCTGATGCCGAACTCGCCATCGCGTTGAACCACGCGCAGTTGCAACTGGATCGCGGCGACAGCGATGGTGCGCTCGTGACCTTGCAGGCGATGCAAGAGCGTCATCCACACAACCCTCAGGTGTTGCGCCAACTGCAGCGCCTGTATCGCCAGCGCGGGCAATGGTCCGAGCTCATTCATCTGATGCCGGAACTGCGCAAGGACAAAGTACTTCCCGCGCAGGAACTGGCAGAGCTGGAAAAGCGCGCTTGGGGCGAGAACCTCTCGCTGGCCGCCTATTGCGATGTCGAAGGCGACACTGGCCCGGCCGGTTTGCCTGCCCTTGAAAAAGCCTGGCAGCAGCTGACTTCGGCACAGCGTCAGGAGCCGGCGTTGATTCTGGCGTATGCCGAACAGCTTCGTCGTCATGGCGCCGATGTGCAGGCCGAAGAGGTTCTACGCAATGCCATGAAGCGCGACTACAGTCCTCATCTGGCGCGACTCTACGGTCTGGTCCGCGGCAGCGATCCGGGTAAACAGCTGCAAGCGGCGGAAGGCTGGTTGAAAAACCATCCGGACGATCCGGGACTGCTGCTCACTTTGGGACGCTTGTGTTTGCAAAGCAGTCTGTGGGGTAAGGCGCGGGATTATCTGGAGGCCAGCCTCAGGCTACAACGCAATCCCGAAGCTTGTGCCGAGCTGGCTCGTTTGTTGGGGCAACTGGGTGAGACTGACCGCAGTAATCAGCTGTTCCAAGAGGGGCTCGGCCTGCTCGACGAGCGCCTACTCGCTCGTCCCCTGCCAGCGCTCAGCCGCGCTTAGCCTCCTTTGGCGTTACATGCAAAAGGCCCAAATACGGGCCTTTTTGTTATTGTGTCGCCAATTTATGTGGGACGTTTCTTCGACTTTGCCTAAATTAGGAATTGGTGACCGGATGGCGGGTATAAATTCCTATGTCTGAAGTCGTTAAATCCCTACATAAACAAAGAAATATCCTCCCCCGGTTGCCTTGAAAGCGAGTCTCTCTTTCCTCTACCGTAGCCGCCTTAGTCTTTTGTTACGGATTTTCCATGCATCTGGCCCGCACGCGCTCCCTGTTCTTTCTGGCGTCCATTGCCTGTGCATTGATCGTGGGAGCGGCATTCTATCTGGAGCGTGTGGCAGGGTCCGCTCCTTGTCCGCTGTGTTACGTACAGCGCTCGCTCTTCGCGATTATCGCTGTGGTCAGCCTTGTCGCTGCTCTTCACTCTCCGCAAAAGCGTGGCTGGCGTCTCTACTCGCTCGGCATGTTGCTGCTGTCTCTGGTCGGGGCGGCGATAGCGGGCCGTCACGTATGGCTACAGGCATCCCCTCCAGACAACATGGCTTCCTGTCTCGAAAATCTTCGCTACCTTCTCGATACTCAGCCTTACTGGAAAGTCCTGAACCTGATTCTGGCTGGCAGCGCAGGCTGCTCTGAAATCACCTGGTCACTTTTCGGCATCAGTCTTCCGGAGTGGAGCCTGCTGGGGTTCGCTGGCATGAGTCTGTTCGCCCTCTACTACCTTTTCATCGAGTTTCGTGGATTCGGATCAATGGATGTGGGGGCGCCGGATTAAACACTTGTATGAACTTTATCTCCTGCGTACCTTGAAGGCCTGGTCGAGCGGGCATAATCTGGGCCGCACGCATCATCGGAATAATGCTGCTGTCGACGTTTTTCAGAGCCGGTTTTCATAAGCATCAAGCCGGGTCGCAAAGCGATTTCAGGCAGCATGCCCCTGAAGGGAAGAGAGAACATCATGCTGGAAAGTTGTCAGAATGCTCAGGAACGCTGGGGTGGAGTTCACAAGCTGATCGACCGCTGGTTGCTGGAACGCAATGAGCTGATCAAGGCTTACGATGATCTTGGTGCGGAGCCGGACGCGTTGTCCGAGACACGCAAACAGTTACAGGAATTCTGCGGGACCCTGGTCGACTACGTGTCGGCGGGTCATTTCGAAATCTACGAACAGCTCACTGGCGAAGCCAAGGCGTTCAACGATCAGCGCGGGCTTGAACTTGCCGACACGATCTATCCGCGGATCGATGTGATCACTGAAAAGCTGCTCGCGTTCAACGATCTCTGCGATGAAGGTAAGTGCGTTGCCGAGAAATTCAAGGAGCTGGGCGGTTTGCTCCATGAGCGTTTTGAGCTGGAAGACTGCCTGATCGAAGTACTGCACACCGCGCACAAGGCAAAGGACGCGGTTCAGGCCTGATCGATGTGCGAGATGTAAAAAGGGTGCCCTTGAGCACCCTTTTTTGTTGTCTGCTTTCTGTAGCAGTACGGCCGGGCGGCGCGATGAAGTATCCCGAGGTTACTGCGAGACCGCGATCAGTTCGATCTCGAATACGAGTGGGGTGTAAGGATCGATCAAATCCCCCGCGCCTTCGGCCCCGTACGCTTGAGCCGACGGAATCACCAAGCGCCATTTCGCACCCACTGGCATGTCGACCAGTGCGGTGGTCCAGCCTGCTATGACGCTGTCGAGACGGAACCACTGCGGCTGCTGACTCTGGTCGAAAATCGTGCCGTCAGGCAGACGCCCGACGTACTTCACCTGAACGCGCCCATTGATGTCGGGCTTGGCGCCTGTGCCTGGTGCCAGCTCGGTCATGAGGATGCCATCGGCGAGTTGTCGCACACCCGGTTTGGCTTTTTCGGAATCCATGAAGCGACGCTCTTCCTTCAACGCGGCTTCGGTCTGCGGCTCGGACTGACCGGAGTTTTCCGCCTGCGCAAGTGCGGCGTCATGGTCGCTGAGGATCTGCTCCATGCGCTCCTGTTTTATCGCCAGAGGTTTGTTCTGATAGGCCTGCTGCAAGCCTTCGATCAATGCGGGCAACTGCAGATCCGGTGCTTCCTGGCGCAGGCGTTCACCCAGACTCGCGCCCAGGCTGTACGCCAGATCGTGGGCGTTATCGGAGGGTGCAGCATCGGTCGCGTGAGCAAGGGGTACCAAGAGGAACAACGACATAAACAGGTAGCGCGACATGAATGCTCTCCGGCCTGGGAAGTGAGCGATTATGCCAGCGACGGTGCCTTTATGTGGTGACGATGTGAAGGGATTTTGGCGAACGTGCAACAGAGCTCGATTTGTAGTGTCAAGATGCCCTAGCGGCGGTGCGGGCAGAGGTCTAGTATGAGCCGCATTCAAATCAGCCAGGAGGTAAATCATGTCGGCCAACAAGAAGCCAGTAAACACTCCGTTGCATTTGCTCCAACAACTCTCGAGCAGCTTGCTCGAACATCTTGAAGATGCCTGCTCCCAAGCGTTGGCCGATGCAGAAAAACTGCTCGCCAAACTGGAAAAACAACGCGGCAAGGCTCAGGAAAAACTGCACAAATCGCGCACCAAACTGCAAGACGCTGCCACCGCCGGTAAAGCCAAGGCACAAGCCAAGGCCAAGGACAGCGTCGGCGAGCTCGAAGCATTGCTCGACGCTCTGAAAGATCGTCAGACCGAAACCCGCACTTACATCCTCAACCTCAAGCGTGATGCTCAGGAAAGCCTGAAGCTGGCCCAGGGTGTTGGCCGTGTGAAAGAAGCCGTGGGCAAAGCGCTGAGTGATCGCGCTGCCAAAGCACCTGCCAAGGCTGCAGCGAAACCTGCTGCGAAATCTGCCGCCAAGCCTGTCGCCAAGCCTGCCGCAAAAGCACCGGCCAAAGTCGCTGCTGCCAAGCCTGCTGCAAAAGCGCCTGCCAAGGCCCCGGCCAAAACAGCTGCCGCCAAGCCGGCTGCCAAAGCTGCGGCGAAAGTTGCTGCAAAGCCAGCCGCTAAACCGGCAGCCAGAACCGCCGCCGCAAAACCTGCTGCAGCGAAGGCTCCAGTAGCCGCTAAACCTGCGGCTAAAGCCGCTGCAAAACCTGCCGCAAAAGCGTCGGCTGCAGCCAAGGCACCTGCTAAAACCGCAGCCGCAAAACCTGCTGCCAAACCAGCGACTGCCGCTGCTAAACCAGCCGCCAAGCCAGCGGCCAAGCCAGCAGCAAAAGCACCAGCCGCGAAGCCAGCAGCCAGTGCCGCCGCCAAGCCTGCTGCCGCCAAAGTGGCTGCAAAACCGGCCGCTGCCAAACCGGCTCCGAAGGCAACTGCAGCTGCCAAACCGGCCGCCAAGCCTGCAGCAAAACCAGCCGCTGCAAAAACTACAGCCAAACCAGCCGCTGCAAAAACTACAGCCAAACCTGCAGCCGCGAAGCCGGTAGCTGCCAAACCGGCCGCAAAACCAGCAGCCGCAAAACCTGCTGCCAAGCCTGCAACTCCGGTCGCCTCCACGGCTGCGAAGCCTGCGACCCCCGCTCCAGCAGCGTCGACTTCGACCACCGCACCTGCCGCTCCAGTGACGCCTGCTACTCCAGCCGCCACTCCAGCAACCGGTTCGACCTCGAACAGCGCTTCCTAAGCAAGGTCCGCCCCGACGCGCCGCAACACTTGCAGCGCGTCGGGCGCTTCGTTCGCAGCCTCTCCAGCGAGCGCTTCCAGCCAGGCGCCCCTCTGTTGCGCGCCTCGCTCACGCCAGCCCAGAGTCAGACGTTGCAGTCTCACCAGCAGCTCACGCTCGGCATCGAGTTCCAGCACTTTCAAACGTTCGCGCAATGCGCCGAGTTCCGCATCGGTTATCGCCGCGGTTTTCCACTGCGTGCGCAAATCTCGCAGCGGGCCGACAACCCGGTCGTGCCACGGGGTCGCCAATTGTCTGATTTCCTCGGCCCGTTGCGGATTGAAAGGTACGTCGGACTGGTCCAGCCATAGCCCGCACAGCAACGCGCAGACGTTGCCGCCACGGGCTTGCAGCGTCAGACAGGCTTGCTCTACGCCCGGTCGAGCGTAGAAATCCAGGGTGAAACTCCAAAGGTCGGAAGGCATAGTCATCTACCGGTTTTGGGCGAAGCTGGTAGACTCCGCCGCCATTATGATCAGACTTCAAAGCCTTACCTTACAGCGTGGTCCGCAACGTCTGCTAGAAGACGCCGAGCTGACCCTGCACGCCGGCCAGAAAGCCGGCTTGATCGGCGCTAATGGCTCCGGCAAATCCAGCCTGTTCGCGTTGCTTCGGGGTGAACTGACCCCCGACAACGGCGATTGCCTGCTGCCTGCCGATTGGCGTATTGCCCACATGCGTCAGGAGGTAGATACCCTCGAACGCCTGGCGGTGGACTACGTTCTGGATGGCGACTTGCGTCTGCGCCAGGTGCAGCGTGATCTTGCGGCAGCCGAAGCCGCTCACGATGGCGCAGCTCAGGCGCGTCTGCATTCGGAGCTCGACAGCGCCGATGGCTACACCGCCGATGCGCGGGCTCGCAAACTGCTGGCCGGTCTGGGCTTCACCAACGAACAGATGGAACGTCAGGTCGCAGATTTCTCCGGTGGCTGGCGGATGCGTCTGAACCTGGCGCAGGCATTGATGTGTCCATCGGACCTCTTGCTGCTCGACGAGCCAACCAACCACTTGGACCTCGACGCCATCCTCTGGCTCGAAGACCACCTGAAGAGCTACCAGGGCACGCTCCTGCTGATTTCCCACGACCGGGATTTCCTCGACGCCGTGGTTGATCACGTCGCCCACGTCGAACAGAAAAAGATCACGCTCTATCGCGGCGGTTATAGCGCTTTCGAGCGTGCCCGTGCCGAGCGTCTGGCCCAGCAGCAACAGGCCTACGAGAAGCAGCAGGCACAGCGCGCGCACATGGAGAAATTCATCACGCGCTTCAAGGCCCAGGCCACCAAGGCCAAGCAGGCACAGAGTCGGATCAAGGCGCTGGAACGCATGGAAGAGCTGTCGGCGGCTCACGTCGACTCGCCGTTCGACTTCACCTTTCGTGAGTCTGCCAAGATATCCAGCCCGCTGCTGGACCTCTCCGATGCGCGCTTGGGTTACGGTGACAAAGCCATTCTGCAGAAGGTCAAATTGCAGCTGACCCCGGGCGCGCGCATCGGTTTGCTCGGCCCGAACGGTGCCGGTAAATCCACGCTGATCAAAAACCTCGCGGGTGAGCTTGAGCCATTGAGCGGGCGTCTGGTGCGCGGCGAAAACACAGTGGTTGGCTACTTTGCCCAGCATCAGCTGGACTCTCTCGACGCCAAGGCCAGCCCGTTACTGCATTTGCAGCGCATCGCACCGACCGAGCGCGAACAGACCCTGCGCGACTTCCTCGGTGGTTTCGACTTCCGTGGCGCGCGACTGGACGAGCCCGTTCTGAATTTCTCCGGTGGCGAGAAAGCGCGTCTGGCGCTGGCCCTGATCGCCTGGGAAAAGCCGAACCTGCTGCTGCTCGACGAACCGACCAACCACCTCGACCTGGAAATGCGTCTGGCCCTGACCATGGCGTTGCAGGAGTTCAGCGGCGCGGTATTGGTGGTTTCCCACGATCGTCATTTGCTCAAGAGCACCACAGACAATTTCCTGTTGGTGGCCGACGGTGTTGTTCAGGAGTTTGATGGCGATCTGGATGACTACGCCCGCTGGCTGGTGGATTACCGCTTGCGTAATGCGCCGGTGAGCAACACGCCGGTCAACGCCGACAAGACCGACAAGAAAGCCCAGCGGCAGCAGGCGGCAGCTTTGCGTCAGCAACTGGCGCCGCACAAGCGCGAAGCCGAGAAGCTGGAGAAAGAGCTCGGCACCCTGCACGAAAAGCTGGCGAAAATCGAAACCGCACTCGGCGACAGCGCGATCTACGAAGCCGCCAACAAGGACAAGCTGCGTGACTTGCTGGCTGATCAGGCCAAGCTGAAAAGCCGTGAGTCCGAGCTGGAAGAGGCGTGGATGGAAGCGCTGGAACTGCTGGAGTCGATGCAGGCCGAGCTGGAAGCGCTGTCCTGATGAGGCGCCCGGCGCCACTCTGGTAATCGGCTGGCGCTTTCAATACCGGCGCGGGGGACGGGCTGATGCCTTGTGACCCGCACAGCTATCTCCCAAGTCGCCGCAACAGTTAGAAATAATTGGTCTTTGGGCCGCAGAAACACTAGGTTAGAGCGAGTTTTCCGCTCTTGCCTGAGGTGTGTAATGTCGCTCGAAACGTGGCTGGCTTTCTTCGCCGCCTGCTGGGTCATCAGCCTGTCTCCGGGCGCCGGTGCCATTGCATCGATGTCCAGTGGCCTGCAATACGGTTTCTGGCGCGGGTACTGGAACGCGCTGGGGCTGCAACTGGCGCTGATTGTGCAGATCGCGATCATCGCCGCAGGCCTGGGCGCGATCCTCGCCACCTCGGCGCTGGCATTCACGCTGATCAAGTGGTTCGGTGTCGCATACCTGGTTTACCTGGGCGTGAAGCAATGGCGCGCGCTGCCGAGTGATCTGTCCGATGACTCGACTATTCGCCCTATCGGCAAGCCGCTGGCGCTGATTGCCCGGGGCTTCCTGGTGAACATCAGCAACCCCAAGGCGCTGGTGTTCATGCTGGCGATCCTGCCGCAGTTCATCGACACCCATCTGGCTCTGGTGCCGCAGTATCTGACGATCACCGTGACTATGGTCAGCGTCGATCTGATCGTGATGGCGGGCTACACGGGGCTGGCTTCGAAAGTGCTGCGTTTGCTCAAGACGCCTAAACAGCAGCGCCGCATGAACCGCACATTTGCCGGACTGTTCGTCAGTGCGGCGGCTTTTCTGGCGACGCTGCATCGCGCTTGATTTGAGCTGAATCGCCGTAGCAGCCCAGCTTGCCAGTGGTAGCGATCGTCAAGACGCCACCGCTGGCCAATGGAGCGCCGCCCGGCCTTTCGCTAAAGGATATTGCGAAGATCACCTCAGAATCTTCGGTGCCTCATCCCGTGGCAGGTTGTTGCGCTGCACAGCCTGTTCCGGCGAGTACTCAACTTCCCCACGCAGTTGTTCACGCAGCTGACGGGCGACATCCAGGCCGATCGACTTTGACACTTCTCGCACCACACGTCCGCGGTTCGACTCGATGCGTCGGTCGTTGCCGTTCGCCAGTCTGGTGTCCTGACCTTCACCCATCGCCGTGAACGCTGAGGTAATCTCGAAGGTGCGCGTATTGATCAGGCTGAAATCCGCCACCAGCGTCAGGCCCAATACAGCCGAGTGGCTGTTGGTGTTGGTGTTGGCGATTTCGTTGACGTCGTGGCGAAAGTCGATGTCCGAGACGGTACCGAACAGCACGTAATCGGCGCCCTTGAAGTTGCCGTTCTTGATCCGCTTGATAACGTCGTAAACGTCTTCTCTGGACTTGGCCGTGTGAGGCGTGCCCTGCACTAATTGGAACATCCCGGACTTGAGAATCTCGCCCTTGATGTCGCCGCTGAATTTACGCAGCTCACCTTGCTCGATGTAGGTATTGCGCGCTTCGTACTCCTTGTAACTGGCCGAGCCACTGGCGCTGTAGGCGTTGGCCTGGAAGTTCGTCTGCGCCGATACGGTGTGGATGTACTCTTCCACCTGTTGCTCGAAGGCCATGTCGGTCACTGCGACTTTCGGTGCGGCGTGGGCGCCGACCGCGCAGAGCATGCCGAGAATTCCGATCCATGCGCGCATGCTCAGCGCTCCGTGGTCTTGCGGATTTCTTTTTCGTCCATCCACTCAGCAAGTCCGCTTTCCACGTCGATCAGTTGCAGGCTGAATTTGTAGAAGACGTCCTTGTAGTCGCTGCTGCGCTTGACGATCGAGCTGATCGAACCTTCCAGACGGTATTTGGCGGCGACCATGTTGCCGGTCTTGCTTACGGTCGACTGTTTGTAGAGGCCACTCTGGTTCTGCAGCTTGAGCTGGTCGACCTGGCTCTGCATGTCGGTGTTGTCGCTGGCGAAACGCGCGGTACCGGACTTCATCAGCTGAGTCTTGATCGACGTGGTGATTTCGCGGGTGTCGATGTATTCGCTGGTTTTGTTCTTCACGTCGTAGACCTGCACTACCGGGCGGCCCTGAAGGGTGCCCGACTGCGCCAGAGAGCGAGTCATGCTTTCGGCAATCATCTGCAGATCGGTCGAGCCGAATTCATTGGTGATGGTTTCAACGGCCTTGGTGTCGCCGTAGCTGATGTTCTTGCTACCCAGAACGGGCGAGTTGTTGGCGCAGCCGGTGGCCAGCAGGGCCAGGGCGGCAATGAGAGAGAAGCGAAAAAACGACATGTCGAGGGTCTCTTTGGCTGAGCGAATCGTGTGGGTCAAGGGGTTTTGACTTCAAGGCGAAAGTCAGTGGCCTTCGGCACCGGAGCGATGGCTGGCAAGAAGCTGCTTTGCGAGCCATACAGCGTCAGGCTTTTCCAGGTTTCGGGCTCGGCGACCGGGAAGCCGTCGTTGCCAAGCCAGGCGAAGCGGTAATACATCGTCTTGTTGTAACTGCTGGTGTTGTTCAGCGAGACGTTGACGGTCATGAAGCCGTTTTCCCGAGCGACGCGCATTGGGCCGATCTCGATGTTCTTCAGGCTGCCCATGACGACCACCTTGCTGGCGGCGCTGCCGGGGGCGGGCGGTGGCGGGGTGGCGCAGCCGGCAAGCAACGCCAGCGCCATCAGGCCGAAAATCTTGCAACGCATGAATAGACTCCGTTCAGGGTTTGTTGATGGCCACGGTCTGCGGCAGGCTCGACGGGATGACTTGAGCCGCCAGGCCGCTGGTGTAGACCTGGTTGCCGATGGCGCGCAGGGTGACCACTTGATAAGGCCGGTCGACTTTCAACTGCACATGAGTGCCACCAAGCGAAGAGGGCAATACGACCTGATGTTCGCCCGGCTTGAGGCGCACACGCGCTACCAGCGTGTTGTCCGGCAGCGTGCGCCAGGTTCGCGTGTCGGCGCCTTCGGTGACGGCCGAAGCGATACCGACCGCCAGACCGGCAAGCGGGCTGGTTTCGTTGAGTTTCTTTTGCGTCACGCCACGGGTGATGGCGCGCACGCTGGTGCGCAGGATGATGCCGGGCATGTCGTCACGCAGGGCGCGACGGGACATGGCGGTAGTGCTGTTGAGGATGGTCAGGTTCAGCGGCTGCCCGTCGAGAGCGATCTGGTTGAAGAACGGCGTGGAAGTGTCTGCCTTGATCACCGGAAACGACAACGGCGTGATTACCAGATTGTTCTGAATGGGCAGCGGTAGCGGAATGCGGATCGAGTCCCGGGCCGGAGCAAAACCGGCCTGCACCACGATCAACACTTCGCTGCCTTCGGCGCCGGTGTTCTTGCTGCCGGCGGCGTCGAGATTGAGCAGGGCCTGATCCAGTAACGGTGTGTTCGGGCGCAATTCGGCGGCCTGACGATAGCCCGGTGCGGCGAGGTCTTTCTCGCCCAGTGCTTCATACACGAAGCCGGCCAGGTAGTGGCTGAACGCACTCTGATAGCTGTTTTTCAGGCCCACCACTTCCGGCGCATCAAGGGACTCGACAGGGTAGCCCTTGAGGTCCTTGTACTGGGTGCTCACGCCTTGGCTTTTAGCCTCGTTTTCACTCTTGAGGTACTGCTTGTCGCGCAGTTCGGCGATGACGGCTTCGCGTTCATGGGTTTTTTTGATTTCGGTACGCGCACCGTCGAAATCGTTCTGAGCCAAGAGGTTCAAAGCCATCTGGGTGGTCAGCATGACTTTTTCGTAGTCGTAACCTTCGTAGCGGCGAACCTTGTCGTTGACCAGAAAGCTGCCGAACTGGGCGAGGTACTTGCCGCTGTCGAGCTTGACCGAGTCTTCCCAGCCGAGCACGGTCTGGTCGGCGAGGCGCCAGGCAGTCTGGCTGCCGGTCAAGTCACCTCTGGAACGCAGCAGTTCACCTTTCTCGAAGTAATACAGCAGGTCCTTGTCATCGCCGGTGTTGTTTTTTTCCAGCAACGACAGGGCGCCGTCGACATTGCCGCTGCTCAACTGCAGGTTGGTCTGCTGCAGTTCGGTATCGTAGTTGCGAAAGGCGGCGCAGCCGGTCAGTTGCACAGTCGCGATCAGCGCGAATGCAGTCAAGGCGCGGGAAGACATCGAGATCATTCCTTGAAATGGCCAGGTTTACAGCCGGCCATGCAAATCCGTTTTGAGGAAGCAGAACTTCCCGTGAGGTCAGCCGTTGATGATGGCTGTGTGCCAGTTAATGGCGGCGAGGATTATAAGGAGCGAGCCACTTAAAACAATGGCTTTTTGATGTCGCACGGCACATTCAGAAGGGTCTGACACACCGTTTAACAGTTTGCGCAGATCCGCCGGGTCATCGGCCGACAATCACAAATATCAAGCCGACTAGCCAATATTGGCCGAACAATGTCGGAACGCTTGAGTGCGCGACGCTGTACATGAACAATGACAACCCTTCGCATTTCTACTCGAGATTCACGCATGTTTTCCCCGTCCCGCTTCATGGCCTGCCTGAGCCTGGTGCTGCTGAGTCTGTTCAGCACCGCATCATCGGCAGATTCCGTCGACGGTGCCGCTCAGGCACTGCATCTGCTCGACTACGTGAGCGCGGATTACCCGCCCACCGTGGTTGACGGCAAGGTGATCGACGAAGCGGAGTACCGCGAGCAGGTCGAGTTTCTCGGCGCGTTGCAGGGCCTGATCGTTGCCTTGCCCGCGCATGGTGAGCGTGTCGAGCTGGAGCAGGGCGTCAAAGCCTTGCTGGCCGCAGTCGAACAGAAGCAGGACGGCGCTCTGGTTGCGCGTCAAGCTCGGCAACTGGGGGCCAAACTGGCAGTGGCTTACGAAGTGAGCCAGGCGCCGGTGATTACCCCCGACCCCATTCGTGGAGCGCCGCTGTATGCGCAGCACTGTTCGGTCTGTCACGGCGACGCGGGGGCTGGCGATGGCCCTGCGGGTATCGGGCTGACGCCACCACCGGCCAACCTGCGTGACGCGCCGCGGCTGGATCGCCTGAGCCTCTACGACATCTACAACACCCTCGGGCTGGGTATCGAGGGCACCGACATGCCTTCGTTCGCTGACCAGCTGGATGACCGTCAGCGTTGGGACGTAGCGACCTACATCGCCAGCTTCAGCGCTGATGCCGCGGCCGCTCAGGGCAAAACCTACAACCTCGCCGATCTCGCGCGCCAGACCCCGGCAGAAGTGATCGCCGCTGAAGGTCCACAGGCGGCGGCGACCTTCCGCGCCCAGCGTGCCCACCCGCCGCAGGTCCAGCGCGGCCCGGCGCAACTTCTCGATTACACCCGTCAGACGCTGGACAAGAGCCTGGCGGCGTATCAATCCGGCGAACGCGAGCAGGCATACGATCTGTCGGTAGCCGCGTATCTTGAAGGCTTCGAGCTGGTGGAAAGCTCGCTGGACAATGTTGATGCCAACGTTCGCAAGGACACCGAGAAAGCGCTCATGGCCTATCGGCAGTCGTTGCAGGACGGGAGGCCTGTCGATCAGGCCGCACAGAAGCTTTCGGCCGCGAAGATCAAGCTCAAGGAATCGGCTGATCTGCTGGGAAGCGATGGCTTGAGTACATCGCTGAGCTTCATTTCGGGATTATTGATTCTGCTGCGCGAAGGCCTTGAAGCGATTCTGGTATTGGCAGCGATTCTTGCCTTCTTGCGCAACACCGGCCAGCAATCGGCGGTCCGCAGCGTCAACGTTGGGTGGGGGCTGGCGTTGCTGGCTGGCTTGGGAACCTGGGCCTTGGCGGCGTATGTAATTGATGTCAGCGGCTCGCAACGTGAACTGCTGGAAGGCGCGACTGCTCTGTTCGCCAGCGTCATGGTGCTGTGGCTGGGCGTATGGATGCACGACCGGCGTCACGCGGCTGCCTGGCAGGATTACATCAAGAGCAGCCTGGTTGGCGGCGGTGGGCGTTTCGGCTTTGCGGTGCTGGCATTCTTCTCGGTCTATCGCGAACTGTTCGAGGTGATCCTGTTCTACGAGACCCTCTGGCTTCAGGCCGGTCCCGCCGGGCATAACGCTGTGCTGGCTGGTGGCGCTACTGCGCTGGTGCTGTTGGTGGGCCTGGCGTGGGTCATTCTGCGCGGCTCGGCGAAGCTGCCATTGGCGATGTTCTTTGGCATTAACGCAGCACTGCTGTGCGCGTTGTCCGTGGTCTTCGCGGGCCATGGCGTGAAGGCGCTGCAAGAGGCCGGTATCTTCGGTACGCGACCGGTGCCGTTCTTCGAATTCGACTGGTTGGGCATTCATGCCGATGCGTATTCGCTGAGTGCTCAGGCTGTCGCGCTGCTGGCAATCGCGGTGCTCTACGGCCGCAGTCGGCTGGCTGAGAAGCGTCGGGTGGAGGCTGCATGATGCGGGTCTGGATCGATGCCGACGCTTGCCCGAAGGCTGCCAAGGATCAAGTCGTCAAATTCGCCCTCAAACGAAAGTTCGAGGTGGTGATGGTGGCGGGGGTCAGTTTGATCAAGCCGAATTTTGCGCTGGTCAAACTGATCGTGGTGCCCAGCGGCCCCGATGCTGCCGATGATTATCTGGTCGAACACGCTGTGCCGGGTGAACTGGTGATCTGCAGTGATGTGCCGCTGGCAGACCGCCTGGTGAAGAAGGGCGTTGCCGCTCTGGACCCGCGTGGCAAAGAGTTCGATGCGCAAAACATGGGCGAGCGGCTGGCGGTGCGTAACCTGTTCACCGACCTGCGCGAACAAGGGCAGGCCGGTGGCGGGCAGGGCGCTTATGGTGATCGCGAGAAGCAGGCCTTCGCCAATTCCCTGGACCGGATTCTGACGCGTTTGGCGCGCGAATATCCGGTCTGATCAGCCTGGGGCTTCAGGCTGAAGCCTGCTCCTCGCTTTCCTGAACCAGTTCAAGCACACGATCCACCAGCTTGTTGATGCCGGACGCCGCTTCGCCGATGGACTTGGCGACCATGTACGCTGGGGTGCTCACCAGCTTGCGATCCTTGTCTTCGACGATATCGCTCACATCGCACTCTTTGTGGTTGCCGCCCATTCTGGTGATCTTTGCGGCGGTGTCAGGGTCGTTGCCGATGGTGCAAGTGACGCCCGGACCGTAGATCTTCGCTGCCAGCGCAGGTGACACACAGATCAGCCCGACGGGCTTGCCCGCCTCGGCGAAGGCCTCGGCCATGGCCAGTACTTCCACCTGAACCTTGCAACCAGATCCTTCGGCCGCAAAGTTCGACAGGTTTTTCGCGGCACCAAACCCACCGGGAATGATCAGCGCGTCGAATTCAGTGATGTCGGCTTCGCGGATGTCTTCGATGGCGCCGCGCGCGATGCGGGCTGACTCCACCAGCACGTTGCGCTTCTCGGGCATTTCTTCGCCGGTCAGGTGATTGATCACATGGTGCTGCTCGATGTTCGGCGCAAAGCACTTCACCTGTGCGCCGCGCTGATCCAGGCGCAGCAGGGTGAGCACGCTTTCATGAATTTCCGCTCCATCCTGCACTCCGCAACCGGAAAGAATGACGGCCACTTTTTTACTCATGCGTGTGCTCCCTCTCTTGGGCGATCCGGTGCGCACCGGTACGCCGTTTCTGTCGTTTTCCATGGCGTCCAGCGATTCGCTCGCCACGCCAACGATGTCGTCAAATGTCTACTAATTTGTCATTTGTCGCCATAGGGTTTTGCCATGGCCACGCCTTATCTTCGAAGTTTCGTCGCCGGGTGGCGTTGATGAATTTCATTCTGTATGCGGTGCCATTTTTCTTTGTGTTGATTGCCGTCGAATTGCTGGCAGACCGCTGGCGCAAGGTCGACAACTACCGCGTCGCGGATGCCATCAACAGCCTCAGCACTGGCGTGTTGTCCACGACCACAGGCCTGCTGACCAAAGGCGTAGGGCTGGTGAGCTATGCCTTCGCTCTGGAGCATTTCGCGCTGTGGCGGTTGTCTGCCGAGAGCGTCTGGGTCTGGGTATTTGCCTTCATCTTTTACGACTTCTGCTACTACTGGCTGCACCGCTTGGGCCATGAGCGCAACATCCTCTGGGCCGCGCATTCGGTGCATCACCAGAGCGAGGACTACAACCTCTCCACCGCCCTGCGTCAGACCAGTACCGGTTTTCTGCTCAGCTGGATCTTCTACCTGCCGCTGGCGCTGATCGGCGTGCCGCTGGTGGTATTCGTCGCCGTGGCATCGCTCAATCTTCTGTATCAGTTCTGGGTGCATACCCGGCACATTCCCAAGCTTGGCTGGTTCGAGTGGTTCTTCGTCACGCCGTCGAATCATCGCGCGCACCATGCGCAGAACCTTGTCTACATGGATCGCAATTACGGCGGGGTGTTCATTGTTTGGGACCGGCTGTTCGGGACGTTCCAGGAAGAGCTGGACAGCGAGCCGCCAATATTCGGCGTCACAACCCCCTTGAGAAGCTGGAACCCGCTCTGGGCCAACGTGCAGTTCTACGCGCAACTGGCGGCCGATGCGCGGCGAGCAGGCTCTTGGTGGGACAAGCTGCGGATCTGGTTCATGCCCACCGGCTGGCGGCCTGCGGATGTAGCGGCGCGATACCCGATCAACAAACCGGACCTGAGTCAGTTCCGTAAATTCGAGGTGCCGCTGACGCTGCCGCAGCAGGTGTACGTCGGCGTGCAATTTTCGCTGTACACCTTGCTCGGCAGTTATCTGTTATCCAATGGGGAGACGTTGCCCTGGCCGGCATTGATTGTCGGTTGGGCTTGGGTAGCGCTGGGTTTGTTCGTGTTCGGTGCGGCGCTGGAGAGCAGGCCGGCGGCGTTGAAGCTGGAAGGGATGAGGCTGGCGGCCAATCTGCCGCTGATGGCACTGGCGCCGGCGGTGGGACTCTGGCCGGTCAGTGCGCTGGGGTGGGTCGCGTTGCTGGTCTACACCCTGTTGAGCGCAATCTCTGTGTACTGCGCTCGGGGGCGTTTCACTCGTCTGGCCGGTTCTTGACGTCGACGGTGGACGGGACTGCCAGCTTCGCCTCGCGGGCGAGGCGCGCGTTCTTGATACGGCGCCGGACCCAAAGCAGGCCACCAATGACTAGCAGGGCACCAAGCACCCACAGCTCGTATTTCTTGACGTTGCCCAGCAAGCCTTCCAGCACGGCACCGAACTTGAAGGCTGCGGCGCCGAGTGCCGCCGCCCATACCGCAGCGCCAATACCGTTGAGTAGCAGATAGCGTCCCGGCGGATAACCCGAAAGGCCGATCGCCACTGGCATAACCGTGCGCAGGCCGTAGACAAAGCGGAAGCTCAACACCCAGATATCCGGATGCCGACGAATGTGTTCCAACGCGCGATCACCGAGCAATTGCCAGCGCGGTTTACGTGCCAGAAGCTTGCGGCCATGCTTGCGCCCCATGAAATACCAGAGCTGATCGCCTGCGTAGCTGCCGAAAAAGGCAACGACGACGACCAGATTGATGTCCATGTAACCGCGAAATGCAAGAAATCCAGCGAGAACCAGAATGGTCTCACCTTCAAAAAAGGTCCCGAGGAAAAGGGCGAAGTAGCCAAATTCTTGTAAAAAATGCTGGAGCATCATTTGGGTGCTGGCGAAATGAACGCGCAGCCTAACTCGCCCAAGACATTCAGGAAAGTGTGGAAATGTGTCTCAGCGTTAAAGTTTCCTACAGAAGAAAGGGATTCTTCGTCTAGAAAGCGGGTTTACGTCCCGCGTGGGATGGTGCACTTTCCTCTGTCATACAAGAGTCATAATGCTGGCTTATAACTGTCACGTTTGCCCGCAGGTGTCCGGTGTGACCGGTCTGCGCTGCTGTACGTCCTCCTGAAGTGGCGGGACCGGCAGTCGTTCTCCTCAGCCGTTCACGCGGCCCAACTGTTACAAGGGCAATTGCCTTACAGGATTATTCATGAGCACCGAAGGAATTATCGAATCCGCAGCCGAACATGAACCCCAGGCGCTGACCCAGGAAATCACCGCCTTGGTCGAACCGACCATCGAAGTGGTGCCGGCACACGAGCCACATCACCCGGTCGCTCCGGCCATCGTGATTCCCAACCTGGATGACAGCAGCCTCTACATTCATCGCGAACTGTCCCAACTGCAGTTCAACATCCGCGTGCTGGAACAGGCGCTGGATGAGTCCTATCCGCTGCTTGAGCGGCTCAAGTTCCTGCTGATCTTCTCCAGCAACCTGGACGAGTTCTTCGAAATCCGTGTCGCCGGTCTCAAAAAGCAGATTACCTTCGCCCGCGAACAGGCCGGTGCCGACGGCCTGCAACCGCATCAGGCGCTGGCGCGTATCAGTGAGCTGGTGCACGGCCATGTCGATCGCCAGTACGCCATCCTCAACGACATCCTGCTGCCGGAACTTGAAAAGCATCAGGTGCGCTTCATTCGCCGACGTAACTGGACCGCCAAGCTCAAGGCCTGGGTCCGTCGCTACTTCCGCGACGAAATCGCGCCGATCATCACGCCGATTGGTCTGGACCCGACGCACCCGTTCCCACTGCTGGTCAACAAGTCGCTTAACTTCATCGTCGAGCTGGAAGGCATCGACGCCTTCGGTCGTGATTCGGGCCTGGCGATCATTCCTGCGCCGCGGCTGCTGCCGCGTATTATCAAGGTGCCGGAAGACGTCGGTGGCCCAGGCGACAACTACGTATTCCTGTCGTCGATGATTCACGCGCACGCCGATGACCTGTTCCAGGGCATGAAGGTCAAGGGCTGCTATCAGTTCCGGCTGACCCGTAACGCCGATCTGGCGCTGGATTCCGAGGATGTGGAAGACCTGGCCCGAGCGCTGCGTGGGGAGCTGTTCTCCCGTCGTTACGGCGATGCGGTGCGTCTGGAGGTCGCAGATACCTGCCCCAAACATCTCTCCGACTATTTGCTCAAGCAGTTCAACCTGAGCGAGACCGAGCTGTACCAGGTCAACGGGCCGGTGAACCTGACGCGGCTGTTCAGCATTACCGGGCTGGACAGTCATCCGGAGCTGCAATACGCGCCGTTCACCCCGGCCATCCCGAAGCTTTTGCAGAACAGTGAAAACATCTTCAACGTGATCAGCAAGCAGGACATTCTGCTGCTGCACCCGTTCGAGTCGTTCACCCCTGTCGTCGATTTGCTGCGTCAGGCGGCGAAAGACCCGCATGTTCTGGCGGTGCGCCAGACGCTGTATCGCAGCGGTGCGAATTCGGAAATCGTCGATGCGCTGGTGGATGCAGCGCGCAATGGCAAGGAAGTGACAGCGGTCATCGAACTGCGCGCACGGTTCGATGAAGAGTCCAACCTGCAACTGGCCAGCCGTCTGCAAGCGGCGGGTGCGGTGGTGATCTACGGTGTCGTCGGCTTCAAGACTCACGCCAAAATGATGCTCATCCTGCGTCGCGAAGCGGGCGAGATCGTGCGTTACGCGCATCTGGGCACCGGTAACTACCATGCAGGCAACGCGCGTCTGTACACCGACTACAGCCTCCTGACTTCAGACGATGCCTTGTGCGAAGACGTTGGCAAGCTGTTCAGCCAGTTGATCGGCATGGGCAAGACGCTGCGCATGAAGAAGCTGTTGCATGCGCCGTTCACCCTGAAGAAAGGCATGCTCGACATGATCGCCCGCGAGACTCAATTCGCGGCCGAGGGCAAACCTGCGCACATCATCGCCAAGTTCAACTCGCTGACCGATCCGAAGATCATCCGCGCGCTGTACAAGGCCAGCCAGACGGGCGTTAAGATCGATCTCGTGGTGCGTGGCATGTGCTGTCTGCGCCCGGGCGTTGCGGGTGTGTCGCACAATATTCAGGTGCGCTCGATCATCGGCCGCTTCCTGGAGCACACGCGGGTCTTCTACTTCCTCAATGGCGGTGACGAGCAGATGTTTCTGTCCAGTGCCGACTGGATGGAACGCAACCTCGACAAGCGCGTCGAGACTTGCTTCCCGGTGGAAGGCAAGAAGCTGATTCTGCGAGTGAAGAAGGAACTGGAAGGGTATCTGACCGACAACACTCACAGCTGGCTGTTGCAGCCGGACGGGCGCTACGTTCGCAGCACGCCGACCGGCAACCAGAACGCCCGCAATGTGCAGGCGGCGCTGTTGGAAAAGCTCAGCAATCCGGTCCTCAGCGTACGCTGAGGACGATCCCGACTCGGGTCAGCCAATCGGCTTCCAGGCCGAAGTCGGCCTGAGTCAGTTGGTTGTTTTCCAGCCAGCCGTCCGGGAACAGGATGTCCAGATGATTGCCATTGGCGGTCAGCACAGGTTGCGGCATCTCTTGGGTGCCGCGAATGTGGTGGAACAGGATCGCGAAGCGCAGCAGCACGCACAGACGAATCAGCTTCACGCCTTCATCGCCGAACTCGGCGAACTTGTCCTTGGGAATATTGCGACGATGGCCGCGCACCAATAGCGCGAGCATCTGTTGGTCTTCCCGCGAGAAGCCGGCCAGATCGGAGTGCTCGATCAGGTAGGCGCCGTGCTTGTGGTAGTGATAGTGGGCGATGTCCAGACCCACTTCATGCACCTTGGCGGCCCAGCTCAACAGCTCTCGGTACAAATCCTCTTCCAGCTCCCAGGCCTTTGCGACCTGCTCCAGCGCTGACAAAGCCTTGCGCTCGACACGAGCGGCCTGTTCCAGATCGACGTGATAACGGTCCATCAGCGAGCTGAGGGTGCGCTCACGCACGTCTTCGTGGTGGTGACGGCCCAGCAGGTCGTAGAGCACGCCTTCACGCAGGGCGCCTTCGCAGTGGTCCATGCGTTGCAGATCCAGAGCGTCGAAAATCGCTTCAAGAATCGCCAGGCCCGCCGGGAATATCGCCCGGCGGTCTGGTTTGAGGCCATCGAAGTCGATCTTGTCGACGTCTCCCAGCTTCATCAGTTTGCGTTTGAGCCATGCCAGGCCTTCTGCGTTGACCTCGCCGTTGCCGTGTCCGCCAGCCTTCAGCGCCAGGCCGATGGCGCGAATGGTGCCGGATGAGCCAATCGCTTCATCCCACTTCAGGCGATGCAGAGCGTGCTCGATGCTCATGATCTCCAGCCGTGCCGCTGTGTAGGCCTGGGCGTAGCGGGCTGGCGTGATCTTGCCGTCCTTGAAATAACGCTGAGTGAAGCTCACACAGCCCATTTGCAGGCTTTCACGCAGCAGTGGCTCGAAACGCTGGCCGATGATGAACTCGGTACTGCCGCCGCCGATGTCGGCGACCAAACGTTTGCCTGGCGTGTCCGCCAACGTGTGGGATACGCCGAGATAAATCAGGCGCGCTTCTTCACGGCCGGAGATGACCTCGACCGGGTGTCCGAGGATTTCTTCGGCGCGATGGATGAATTCGTTGCGATTGCGCGCTTCGCGCAGGGCATTGGTGCCGACGATCCGCACGGCGCCGGGTGGCATACCGTTGATCAGTTGGGCAAATCTCTTGAGGCAATCGAGCCCGCGTTGCATGGATTCTTCGCTGAGCTTGCGCTCGTCGTCGATTCCGGCGGCCAGCTGCACTTTCTCGCCGAGTCGCTCAAGGATGCGGATTTCGCCTTGATTGGCTTTGGCAACAACCATGTGAAAGCTGTTGGAGCCCAGGTCGATCGCGGCAATCAGCGAGAGGTTTTTGGCTGTGGATGGCGGCATGGTCAAAGGTCTCGGTCGATAACCCCGACATCGTGCCACGATCCATCCCTGCCGCCAAACAACAGATCTTCCGCCCTCGCTCTGGCACGCCGCCGGTTTGCGCTAAACATCGCGCTGTGTGGGAGCGAGCTTGCTCGCGCATGCAAGCTTGCGCCCTCAGCAGATATTGTGGATGTACCTGCCTTCCTTCCCACGGAACCACGCCACCCGATCAGGCGTGCTCCACCGATCCAATAAAATTTGCCAGCTCAGGCGTCTTCGGGTTGGCCATCAATTCCTTGGGATCGCCCACCTCATGCACCTTGCCCTGGTGCATGAACACCAGCTTGTCGCCGACCTCCCGGGCGAAGCGCATTTCGTGAGTCACCATGATCAACGTCATGCCGTCTTTAGCCAGTTCGCGCACGACGCTCAGCACCTCGTTAACCAGCTCCGGGTCGAGCGCGGAGGTGATTTCATCGCATAACAGCACCTTCGGCGACATCGCCAGCGCACGCGCAATCGCCACGCGTTGTTGCTGTCCGCCGGAGAGGCGATCAGGGAACGCATCGAACTTCTCGCCGAGCCCCACGCGATTGAGCATTTCCTTGGCCAGCTCGCTCGCTTCGGCCTTGGATACCTTCTTCACCACCTGCGGGGCGAGCATCACGTTCTCGCCAACAGTCAGGTGCGGGAACAGGTTGAACTGCTGAAACACCATTCCGACTTTCTGCCGCAGGCTGCGCAAATCGGCACGCGCGGCGTCCAGATACTCGCCATCGACCTCGATCACCCCGTCGTTGATCGACTCCAGCCCGTTGAGCGTGCGCAGCAACGTGCTCTTGCCCGAACCGCTGCGACCGATGATCGCCACGACCTGACCTTCCTCGACGCTCAGGTCGATGCCTTTGAGCACATGATGGTCGCCGTAATATTTGTGCAGGGCGGAAATTCTAAGCAGAGGCATGAAGTCTCCTTTCCAGGTAGCGCGCGCTGAGCGACAACGGGTAGCAAAGCAGGAAGTAGCCCAGGGCGACGAAGCCGTAGACCATGAAAGGCTGGAACGTGGCGTTGGCGAGCATGCCGCCGGTCTTGGTCAGCTCGGTGAAGCCAATAATGGAGGTCACGGCCGTGCCTTTGACCACCTGCACCGAAAAGCCCACAGTCGGCGCGACGGCAATGCGCAACGCTTGCGGCAGGATCACGTAGCGCAGCTGTTCGAAAGGACTGAGCGCAAGGCTGGCCGACGCTTCCCACTGGCCGTTGGAGATCGATTCGACGCAACCGCGCCAGATCTCGGCCAGATAGGCACTGGTAAACAGCGTCAACGCCAGCGCTGCCGCGACCCATGGCGAAATATCCACGCCCAGCAGCGCCACGCCGAAGAACACCAGAAACAGCTGCATCAGCAATGGCGTGCCTTGAAACAGTTCGATATAGCAACGAGCAAGCCTGCGAAGCAGGGCTTTCTCGGAGATGCGCATCGTCATTACCAGCAGGCCGATGACGCCTCCGCCAATGAACGCCACCAGCGACAGTGCCAGCGTCCATTGCAGGCCAGTGAGCAGGTTGCGCACGATGTCCCAGAGAGTGAAATCCATCAGCGGCTCCTCGCGATATAGCGACGACCGACCCATGCCAGCAACTGACGAATCAGCAGTGCCATGCACAGGTAGATCAGCGTGGTGATGATGTAGGTCTCGAACGCACGGAAGTTGCGGGACTGAATGAAGTTCGCCGCAAAGCTCAGCTCCTCGGTGGCGATCTGTGAGCAGACCGCCGAGCCGAGCATCACGATGATGATCTGGCTGCTCAGCGCCGGCCACACCTTACCCAGCGCCGGAATCAGGACCACATGGCGGAAGGTCTCGAAGCGTGTCATGGCCAGCGCTGCCGAGGCCTCCAGTTGCCCGCGAGGAATCGCCTGAATGCCGGCGCGAATGATTTCCGTGGAGTACGCGCCGAGGTTGATCACCATCGCCAGCACCGCCGCCTGCCATTCGGAAATCTGCAGCCCCAATGACGGCAGACCGAAGAAGATGAAGAACAGCTGCACTAGAAACGGAGTGTTGCGTATCAGCTCGACGTAGACCCCGAAGATGGCCGAGAACGGCTGGATCTTCCAGGCTCTGACGATCGCGCCGACGATGCCGACGCTGACGCCGAGCAAGGTGCCGATCGCCGTCAGTTCAAGCGTGAACAGGGCGCCGCGCAGCAACAGGTCAGCGTTTTGCAGGACCGGAATGAAGTCGAACTGATAAGCCATCTAAAAGCCTCGGATCAACGAACGACAATCAAAGGTCGGCTGGCAGCGGCTGCTTGAGCCAGGTCTGCGAGTTCTTCTCCAAAGCGCCGTCTTTCTTCGCTGCTTCGAGGATTTCATTCACCTTCGCCAGCAGCTCAGGCTGCCCCTTGTTCACGCCGACATAGACTGGCGAATCCTTGAGTTTCACTTTCAACGCCGGGATGCGCTTGGGGTTCTTTTCGCTGATCGCGACCATCACTACGTTGCCGCTGGCGATCAGGTCGGTCTGGTTGGCGAGGTAGGCGGCGATGGTCGAGTTGTTGTCTTCGAAACGTTTGATGGTGGCTTCTTTCGGGGCCACGGCAGTCAGTTCGATGTCTTCGATGGCGCCACGGGTGACGCTGATGGTTTTGCCTTTCAGGTCGTCCACGCCGTTGATCGCTGCATCAGGTGGACCGAACACCGCAAGGTAGAAAGGCGCATAGGCGCGGGAGAAATCGATGACTTTCTCGCGGTCCGGGTTCTTGCCCAGGCTGGAAATCACCAGGTCCACCTTTCCAGTGGTCAGGAACGGAATGCGGTTGGTGCTGTTGACAGGAGTCAGCTCCAGTTTGACCTTCAATTGATCTGCGATCAGCTGTGCGGTATCGATGTCCAGGCCCCGTGGCTTCATGTCCGGACCCACTGAGCCGAATGGCGGAAAGTCCTGCGGCACGGCAACTTTCAAGGTGCCGCGTGCGGTCACATCATCCAGGCCGTTGGCGTGGGCAGGGGCCTGGCCGAGCATGAGGCTGGCAAACAGGGCGGCAAGCAGAGCGCTGGAACGCTTGGTCATGTGACGTCTCCGAAATCAGGGCGAGTCGTGGTTAATGGCCTAGCTCCAGTGCACAGCTCATGCCAGCCGTTCGTTCGCAACCACAAAATGCGGGCTGCAAGGCTGGTGCGGTCTAACTGGTCTGAACAGTTGGCACTGCGTTCGCCCTGCTTTGGCGCGCCTCAAAGGCCCGGCGCCCTGTGCTTGGGCGTCACTTGCCGAATCTTCGCGATGGCTATAAAAGAGGGTTTTTCCCACGGTTATTGCGTTTGAGTCGCCATGCACCCGAGCCCGATTGCAGTACCTGAAGCCGCCTTCCAGGCGATCCGCAAACTGATCGCCGAGCAGGGCTATGGCCCCGGCGACAGCCTGCCTTCGCAGCGAGATCTGGCGGTCCGGCTGGGAGTCAGCCGGGCTTCATTACGCGAAGCATTGTCGTCGTTGAGCGCGCTTGGAGTGGTCAGCGTGCAGCCGGGGAAAGGCGTATTCGTCCAAGCGATTTCTGAACCACAACAGAGCACGAGTGGTTTTTCATGGCCTTATGCGGCCCATGCGTCGCCCTCGGAGACTTTTCAGCTGCGCTATGCGCTGGAAGGCTTCGCCGCCGGACTGGCGGCAGTCACCCTGACCGCCGATGAGCGCGATGTGCTGGAAGACAACGTCGAAGCCATGCGCCTGGAATTGAAGGCAGGTGATTTCGAGTGCGCCGCAAAGCTGGATTTCGATTTCCATCGGCGCATTCTGGTCGCCAGTGGTAATCAGGCCATTCTCGGGATCATCACCGCCAGCGCCGACATTTTTCTCGAAAGCCAGAAGCTGCCTTTCATTCGCGCGGGCAGGGCGATGGAAACCTGGCAGGAACATCGCAAGATCCTCCGGGCCCTGGCGCGCAACGCTTCCGGCCCTGCGCAGAAGGCGATGCAGGAGCACATCCGAGGTGCAGCGTTGCGCACCGGCATCGTGTTCGTCGCGCCTTCGGCCTGATCTGTCAAGTTGGGCGAGAGCTGGTGCGGTCCGGAACACGTCACTTCAATAAAGCTAGTCATGCAGGTTCATAGCAAGAGACAATCGCCCGCGCCTTCCTGTCACGGCGTGACACAGTTATGATGGTCCACGTTTTTTTGCCTATGACCTCGGAGACATCTCATGAGTAGCGACCTTATCAAACACGTCAGCGACGCGAGCTTCGAAGCCGATGTCCTGAAGGCTAGCGGTCCTGTGCTGGTTGATTATTGGGCTGAGTGGTGTGGCCCATGCAAAATGATCGCTCCGGTTCTGGACGACATCGCCGGCACCTACGAAGGCAAGCTGACCATTGCCAAACTGAACATTGACGAAAACCAGGAAACCCCGGCCAAGCACGGCGTTCGTGGCATTCCGACCCTGATGTTGTTCAAGGACGGCGAAGTTGCGGCGACCAAGGTCGGCGCTCTGTCCAAGTCCCAGCTGCAAGCGTTTCTCGACGCCAACATCTGATGGCGCTAAAGCCCCGCAAATAGCGGGGCTTTTTTCTGGCGTTGCACTAGACGCTTGGAAAATCAAGTGGTACATTCGGCCCCGCAACGGCTTCTCCGTTGCCCCCTGCTAGCCGTCGCCGACGCTCTCCTTTCGATTTGTACGCGATCCTGTCGCCTTCTCTGCGGCGCGGCCTCATTAAGCCAAAAGCTTAATTTCCCCCTCCATACATGATTACGTCATTCCTATATGAACCTGACTGAACTCAAGCAAAAGCCTATTACCGATCTGCTCGAAATGGCCGAACAGATGGGCATAGAAAATATGGCCCGTTCGCGCAAGCAGGATGTGATCTTCTCCCTGCTGAAGAAGCACGCGAAAAGCGGCGAGGAAATCTCGGGTGATGGCGTGCTGGAGATCCTCCAGGATGGCTTCGGCTTCCTCCGCTCTGCAGACGCCTCTTACCTTGCCGGCCCAGACGACATCTATGTCTCGCCGAGCCAGATCCGCCGCTTCAACCTTCGCACGGGCGACACCATCGTTGGCAAGATTCGCCCGCCGAAGGAAGGCGAGCGGTATTTCGCACTGCTCAAGGTCGACACCATCAACTTCGACCGTCCAGAAAACGCGAAGAACAAGATTCTGTTCGAAAACCTGACGCCGTTGTTCCCGACGGTGCGCATGAAGATGGAAGCCGGCAACGGTTCCACCGAAGACCTCACCGGTCGTGTCATCGACCTGTGTGCCCCGATCGGCAAAGGTCAGCGTGGTCTGATCGTTGCGCCGCCGAAAGCGGGCAAGACCATCATGCTGCAGAACATCGCGTCGAACATCACTCGCAACAACCCTGAAGTCCATCTGATCGTTCTGCTGATCGACGAGCGTCCGGAAGAAGTAACCGAAATGCAGCGCACCGTGCGCGGCGAAGTGGTTGCCTCCACCTTCGACGAGCCGCCAACCCGTCACGTGCAAGTCGCCGAAATGGTGATCGAGAAGGCCAAGCGCCTGGTCGAGCACAAGAAAGACGTGGTCATCCTGCTCGACTCCATCACCCGTCTGGCTCGTGCCTACAACACTGTCATTCCTAGCTCCGGCAAGGTACTGACCGGTGGTGTCGACGCCCACGCACTGGAAAAACCAAAGCGCTTCTTCGGTGCCGCTCGTAACATCGAAGAAGGCGGGTCGCTGACTATCATCGCTACCGCGCTGGTTGAAACCGGCTCGAAGATGGACGAAGTGATCTACGAAGAATTCAAAGGCACCGGCAACATGGAGCTGCCTCTGGATCGCAAGATCGCTGAAAAGCGCGTCTTCCCGGCCATCAACATCAACCGCTCCGGCACGCGCCGCGAAGAGTTGCTGACCGCCGACGACGAGCTGCAGCGCATGTGGATCCTGCGCAAGCTGCTGCATCCCATGGATGAAGTGGCTGCCATCGAGTTCCTGGTCGACAAGCTGAAACAGACCAAGACCAACGATGAGTTCTTCCTGTCGATGAAGCGCAAATAACGCGCTGAACGGCTGTAGAAAGATGGTGTCCCTTTGGGGCACCATTTTTTTGTCTTTTTTTCGAGTAACAGACCGAGACAAGGAGCGTCATGCATACCTTTGGCAACCGTCGGGATATCGACGGCCTGCGGGCTTTGGCCGTTATTCCGGTGGTCCTCTACCACTTCGGCTTCGGTGCCTTCAGCGGCGGCTTCGTCGGCGTCGATGTGTTTTTCGTCATCTCCGGCTACCTGATCACCTCGATCATCTTTCGGGAAATCAGCGCGGGCCGCTTCAGCTTTGTCGATTTCTGGGCCCGCCGTGCCCGTCGCATCCTCCCCGCCCTGAGCGTGCTGATGCTCGCTGTGATGCTGGTGGGCTGGCTCATCATGCCCGCCAACGACTACTCACAGCTCGGTCGTGCGGTGCGTTATCAGGCGATGTTCATCTCCAACATTCTATTCATGCGCCAGGACGGCTATTTCAACCCGGCTTCCGATTTCAAACCGTTGCTGCACACCTGGTCTTTGTCTGTTGAGGAGCAGTACTACATCCTCTTCCCGCTGCTGATGGTGCTGTTGACGCGGTTCATGCGGCAATGGCGCTGGATGTTGTTCGGGTTGTTGATCGTGTCGTTCGCGCTGAACGTCTGGATCATCAAGCGTCAGCCCGATGCAGCGTTTTTCCTGCTGCCGATGCGCGCGTGGGAGTTGTTGTGTGGCGCGATGCTGGCGGTCATTCCTGTCTCGGCTCGCAAACTTTCCTCGTGGACCTATCAAGCTGTCAGTCTGGCTGGCCTTGCGGCGGTGCTGTACGCGATTTTCGGTTTCAACAAATACACGCCGTTCCCCGGCTGGGCCGCGCTGCTGCCGGTGCTGGGAGCTACGGCGATGATCTGGGCAAACGGCCAGGCGCTCACGTTGGTTGGGCGGTTGCTGAGTCTGCGAGTGATGGTCGGTGTCGGCCTGGTTTCCTACTCGTGGTACCTGTGGCACTGGCCGGTTTTTGTCTACGCCAACGCGATTTCCGTCGATGGCATGCAAGGTTGGGAGGCAGTCGGCTGGGTCGTGCTGAGTCTGGCGTTAGCGTGGCTGAGCTGGCGTCTGGTCGAATTGCCGTTCCGTGAGAAGCGCCTGTTGGCGGGGCGCAAACCTGTGCTGGTCTGCGGACTGGCGGCTCTGTTGGTCGTCGGCGTGGCGGGTCAACTGGTGCGTGAGGCCGACGGTGTGCCGGGGCGTTTGTCCGGGCAGGCAATGCAATACGCTCAGGCGCGGGAATGGCAGGAGGGACAAATGGATTGCCTGCTGCAACGGGACAGCCCGGACATGAGCAAAATATGTCGTTTCGGAGGAGGCGAGCAGGCGGCGCCCGTTCAATTAGTGTGGGGTGACAGCCATGCGGCTGCACTGAAACCTGCGATCGAGGCCGACGCCGAGCGCTACGGAGTTCCGGTATGGCTCGCCAGTTTGTCCGGATGTCTGCCCATTCTGGGCCATGAAACCCGTCAGCAGTGCCAGGATTTCAATCAGGCTACGCTGCAATCCATTCGCGAGCACAAGATCCGCGACGTCGTGCTGGCTGCGCGTTGGAGCCTGTATCTGTACGGCGAAGAAGACGGTGATATGCAGCACGTTCTCTATCGTGACGACAGTCGTCCCGTGGCCGAGCAGCAAGTGGCCAAGGACCTGACCGCGATGGTTCACAGTTTAAGGGACGCCGGCGCGCGGGTGTGGATCTTCAAGGAAGTGCCACTGCAACGGCAGGGCACGGTGGCGCGTCTGGCCAGTCTGGCGATGATTGGACGGTCCGCCGAGCGTCTCGGCAGACCCATTGCCGAGCATCTGGCCCGTCAGCAGTTTCTGAATGCGCTGTTCACTCAATTGAGTCAGCAGGATCCCCAGGTACGCGTGCTCGATCCGACGCCGATGATGTGCCCGGGCGGTATATGCCGCGCCGAGTTCGATGGCTACTCGCAATACATGGATGAAAATCATCTCTCGGATAAAGGCGGGGAACGCATGAAGCCCCTGCTTGCACCGATCTTCCTCAGTGAAAACGCCATTCAAGGCGGATGATTGAGCGCTCGACAGCTGCTGTCGGCCGTCAGAGCAGGTAGGATGTGCATCTATTTGTTAAGTGGCCGGGTTAATGAAATTCAAGGATCTACGGGATTTCGTGCAGCAGCTTGAGCAGCGCGGAGAGTTGAAACGCATCCAGGTGCCCATTTCCCCTGTGCTGGAGATGACCGAAGTCTGTGACCGTACCCTGCGCAACAAAGGGCCGGCACTGCTGTTCGAGAACCCGACCGGCTTCGATATTCCGGTACTCGGTAACCTCTTCGGTACGCCTGAGCGTGTGGCGATGGGCATGGGCGCCGAGTCCACCGAAGAGCTGCGCGAAATCGGCAAACTGCTGGCCTTCCTGAAAGAGCCCGAGCCGCCGAAGGGCCTGAAAGACGCCTGGTCGAAGCTGCCGATCTTCAAGAAAGTCATCGCCATGGCGCCGAAAGTCGTCAAGGACGCACCTTGCCAGGAAGTGATCATCGAAGGTGATGACGTCGATCTGGGCATGCTCCCGGTGCAGACCTGCTGGCCAGGCGATGTTGGTCCGCTGATCACCTGGGGGCTGACGGTCACCAAGGGTCCGAACAAGGACCGCCAGAACCTGGGTATCTATCGCCAGCAGGTGATCGGGCGCAACAAGGTCATCATGCGCTGGCTCAGCCATCGCGGGGGCGCGCTGGATTTCAAGGAATGGTGCGACAAGCATCCAGGCCAGCCATTCCCGGTTTCTGTAGCCTTGGGAGCTGACCCTGCCACCATTCTTGGTGCTGTGACACCTGTGCCGGACAGCCTGTCCGAGTACGCTTTCGCGGGTCTGCTGCGCGGCAACCGCACCGAGCTGATCAAATGCCGTGGCAATGATCTGCAAGTGCCGTCGAGCGCCGAGATCGTGCTTGAAGGCGTGATTCATCCGGGCGAAATGGCCGACGAAGGCCCATATGGCGACCACACCGGCTACTACAACGAAGTCGACAGCTTCCCGGTGTTCACCGTCGAGCGCATCACCCATCGCATCAAACCGATCTACCACAGCACCTACACCGGTCGTCCGCCAGATGAACCGGCGATTCTCGGTGTCGCACTGAACGAAGTGTTCGTGCCAATTCTGCAGAAGCAGTTTCCCGAAATTACCGACTTCTACTTGCCGCCGGAAGGTTGCTCGTACCGCATGGCGGTCGTGACCATGAAGAAGCAGTACCCCGGCCACGCCAAGCGCGTGATGTTGGGTGTCTGGTCGTTTTTGCGACAGTTCATGTACACCAAGTTCGTTATCGTCACTGACGACGACATCAATGCCCGGGACTGGAACGACGTCATCTGGGCGATCACCACGCGCATGGACCCCAAGCGCGATACGGTGATGATCGACAACACGCCGATCGACTACCTGGACTTCGCCTCGCCGGTTTCAGGGCTGGGTTCGAAAATGGGCCTCGATGCCACGCACAAATGGCCGGGCGAGACCACTCGTGAATGGGGTCGCGCCATCGTCAAGGACGAAGCCGTCACTCGCCGGATCGACGATATCTGGAATCAGCTGGGAATAGATTGATGCGCGTAACCTTGCAGCCGTCGGGCGCCGTACTTGAAACTTTACCCGGCGAGCGGATCCTCGATGCCGCCCAGCGCCTGGGCTACGAATGCCCGCAAAGCTGTCGCAACGGCAATTGCCACATCTGCTCGGCGCTGTTGGTCGAGGGCAGTGTCGTGCAGAACGGCGAGCTGCAGGGGCACGGTGAAATCTACACCTGCCTGGCGGTGCCGCAAGAAGACTGCGTTGTGCTGTGGGACAGCGTGCTGCCGCTGGGGGAGCTACCCGTGCGCACGTTTGCCTGTCAGGTCACCGAATGCGCCGATGTCGGCGGCGATGTCTGGCGCGTGATGCTCCGGGCGCCGGCAGGCAAACCGCCGCGTTATCACGCCGGCCAGTACTTGATGATCGCCCGGGACGACGGCGAGAAATCGGCCTTCTCCATGGCCTCGGCACCGGAAAGCGGTCGGGATCTGGAGTTCCACGTGCTCGCCCGCGAAACCAGTGCGCAGAACCTGATCAAACAGTTGCAGCGTGAAGGCATGGCCCGTGTCGAGCTGCCCTTTGGTGATACCCACCTCGGTGAGCTTCCCGACGGCCCGCTGGTATTGATCGCAGCAGGAACCGGTATGGGGCAGATGCACAGCCTCATCGAGCACTGCCGCGCCAAGGGTTTTCCCTATCCGGTGCATGTCTACTGGGGCGTGCGTCGCCCGGAAGACTTCTACGAGCTCAAGCATTGGGATGAGTGGAAAACCTTGCCGAATCTCTACCTGCACAAAATCGTCAGCGACCTGTGTGGCTGGGAAGGACGCTGCGGCATGTTGCACGAAGCGGTATGTGAGGACTTCGCCGATCTGAAGTCGATTCAGGTTTACGCCAGTGGCTCGCCGAACATGGTCTATTCCACTCTCGATGCTCTGGTCGTTGCGGGGATGGATTCGCGGCAAATGCGGGCCGATGTGTTCGCCTACGCGCCGCGCTCCTGACGCTACAAGCCTGGCGGGCAACCGACAAGTGGTCATGGCGCTGTAAGCCGCGTCCTGCCGGGCGGCACAGGGCACGGAGTGCTAATTGCATCGCATATCGGGCTCAGGCTGCTTTTCTCGCGTGACGGATCGCGTCATGGTTGAGTCTGATAAGCGAGTAGTCGTGTCTTGAAAGCGCCTGCTGTGCACGACCTGTTTTAAATGTATTGAGCGCTACGCTGACCTTGATCGGGTCGGAAGGAAGCCAGATGGGGAATCAAATCAATAGCTTGGTGGCGGCCGTCCATGATGGTTTGGGACTGGCTTACCCGCCGGTCATCGATCTGGGACCGAAACTGACACGTGAACAACTCCTCGCCTCCATGCACGCCACCATGTCTCGCCACGAAGGTGGACCTGTCTGGCTGTTTGCGTACGGGTCATTGATCTGGCGCCCCGAATGCACTGCCGTAGAGCGCCAGCGCGGTCGGGTGCATGGTTATCACCGTGGCCTCTATCTCTGGTCTCATGAACATCGCGGTACGCCCGAGCAGCCAGGGCTGGTGTTCGGTCTGGATCGGGGCGGCTCCTGCAGCGGGTTCGCCTATCGATTGCCTGACGACAACCTCGACGAATCACTGCTCGCCTTGTGGCAGCGGGAAATGCCGTTTCCGTCGTATCGCCCGCACTGGCTCAGTTGCCGCCTCGAAGACGGCACCAAGGTGCAGGCTCTGGGGTTTGTGCTGGAGCGGCATCTGCCCAGCTACGCCGGGAATCTGCCCGACAGCGTCCTTACCCAGGTCCTGGCCAGCGCTGCCGGCCGTTACGGCACCACACATGAATACGTCGAGCAGACGATCCACGCCCTCCGCCACCATGCGATGCCCGACGTAACGCTTGAAGAGCGGTTCAATCGGTGTCGGCCTGTATTTTTGGCGGTTTGATCCGCTGCATGGCGTTATGCGCGAACACAGCTCAATTGTGGGCGCCAGCAAGCTTGCCCCCTCAGGGGTACGTGTTAAACCTGATATCTCGGTAATCACAAGTCCTGTAGCAGCAGGGCTTGCCGGCGGTGTTGTTCTCATGATCGCTACCGCCGGCAAGCCGTGCTGCTCCAGAGCGAAAGTCACGTCGTTACGCCGTCGCCTCACGCGACTGACTCGCCACCCGCGTATGTCGCAGTGTCGGCACCAGGAACACGATCGACAGCAGGCAGGACGCCACGAGAATCACGAAGCCGCCATCCCAGCCGAAATGGTCCACGGTGTAGCCCATCAGCGCACTGGCCGCGACCGAACCGCCCAGATAACCAAACAGACCGGTAAAGCCTGCGGCAGTGCCGGCGGCCTTTTTCGGTGCCAGTTCCAGAGCCTGCAAACCGACCAGCATCACCGGGCCGTAGATCAGGAACCCGATGGAAATCAGCGCGATCATGTCGACCGTCGGGTTGCCCGGCGGGTTGAGCCAGTACACCAGCGTTGCGACGGTCACCAGCAGCATGAACACGATGCCGGTCAGACCACGGTTGCCGCGGAAGATCTTGTCCGACATCCAGCCGCACAGCAGCGTCCCCGGAATACCCGCCCACTCATAGAAGAAATACGCCCACGAGGTCTTGTCGACGTCGAAATGCTTGGCCTCCTTCAGATAGGTCGGCGCCCAGTCCAGCACGCCATAACGTATGAGATAAACGAAGACGTTCGCCAGCGCGATGTACCAGAGCATTTTATTGCGCAGGACGTATTTGACGAAAATTTCCTTGGCGCTGAATTCCTTTTCGTGGCTCGCGTCGTAACCTTCCGGGTAGTCGTTCTTGTATTCCTCAACCGGCGGCAGGCCCACGGATTGAGGGGTGTCACGCATGGTGATGAACGCAAACAGCGCCACGAACAGGGCAACGGCCGCAGGTACGTAGAACGCCGCGTGCCAGTCGTTGGTCCAACCCAGGCCCAGCAGGAACAGCGGGCCGATCAGGCCGCCGCCGACGTTGTGCGCCACGTTCCACACCGACACCACGCCACCGCGTTCTTTCTGCGACCACCAGTGCACCATCGTCCGTCCGCTTGGCGGCCAGCCCATGCCCTGCGCCCAGCCGTTGATGAACAGCAAGATAAACATGATGGTCACGCTCGACGTCGCCCAAGGCGCGAAACCGAACACGAACATCACCGCCGCCGAAACCAGCAGGCCAAACGGCAGGAAATAGCGCGGGTTGGAACGGTCGGACACCAGCCCCATCAGGAACTTGGACAGCCCGTAGGCAATGGCAATCGCGGAAATCGCCAGGCCCAACTCACCTCGGGTGTAACCCTCGTCAATCAGGTAAGGCATGGCGAGGGAGAAGTTCTTGCGCAGCAGGTAGTACCCCGCGTAGCCGAAGAAAATACCAGCGAAGATCTGCCAGCGAAGGCGGCGGTAGGTGCTGTCGACGCGCTCTTCAGGCAGCGGGGCCTGATGCGCGGCAGGACGGAAAAAGGCAAACATCGAGACACTCCAAGGGTTTTTATATTGTTATGCGAAACCGAATATTACATTTTCATTACAGAAAATAGGAAGCCTTCTCATCAGTAAAAGGCCCGGATTCAGGCGATTTGGCGTGTTGGATTACGAACATGGCGTAAATGTGTATCTCGGTGTTCGTTCTTTCAGATCCGTCCTACTTGAGAGCCGGAATCGATAACCTTATCGGCGATTCCACTGCCCCGTAGCATCGCAACCATCTGCCGCAGAGCGTGAGGCGTCGAGGTGAACGTGAAAGTATTTTGGGGTTTGGTGCCTGTAATCGGGCTTTGCGCGCTGATGATCGAGGGAGCGTCGGCAGGCGAACGAACTCATCCCCAGTTTGATCGGTACGTTTCCCCGGCGTATCCCTCCGGCTTGCGTGGGGGGAAATCGTTCTCCAGCGTCAGGGTGAACTACGACATCCATCACGACGGTTCGGTACGTAACGTCATGCTCGTCGAACAGACCGATCAGCAGTCGGCAAATGCCACGCTTTCAGCCGTCAAACGATGGCGATTCAAACCTTGGGAGGTGAGTGCAGACATGCCCGCCGAGATTGGCGAAAGCGTGCATGTCATCTTCGATGAAGAACCACGCGAGCGCCGGTTGCGGATGCGTTTTTCCTGGGAAAGGAGAGAGATTTGAAAGGACTTCTTTTATGGCTTGCCATGAGTGGTGGTACCGTCGCCCAGGCTGATGAAATGAAACTGGAATACGACATACAACCCTCTGCCAAGTACCCCTCCAGTTTGTACAGAGCCGGTATCTCTGGAGTGGTTCGTTTGGCGTTCAACGCCCATAACGATGGTTCGATCAGTGATATTCAAGTGTTGAAAAGCTCCTATCGTGAGTTCGCGGAATCAGCCAGCAGCGCGGCGTCCCGCTGGCGTCTCAAACCTTGGGCAGTCACCGACGCAACCCCGGCCATTATTGCTGTGCAAACGGATATCTACTTTGCCGCCACGGGCGATAGTCGTGAATTGATGGCACGGATGCGCAGCCGCATTCGTTCGCTCTCATGTGCACGGCTGAACAAAGAGGTCGAATATCGGCAGCAGAAGTTACCCGATGAAGACCTCGTCGAAATCCCCACCTTCCGCCACACCCGGCAACTGCTTGCCCGCAAGGCGCATAAGGAGAAATTGTCGTTTGCAGCCGATCAGGCCATCTCCGATCAGTTCGTCAATGCGATGCCGGAGATCCTGAGCCAATGTAGGGAGAATCCGGAGTTGAAGTATCTGGAGCTGCTGCCGGAGGTGATACGTGGGCGTTTGTAAGTGATACCGGCACCCCGAGACAGCCTTGTATGTGAACGCCCCTGCTTCAGGGCAGGGGAATTCGATGGTCGATCACCTAACCCCAACAACCACCTTCCCAACCACCTTCCTTTGCCCCAACGAATCAATCGCTTCCCCAGCCTGTTCCAGCGGATAAACCTTCGATACCAGCGGTTTCAACTTGCCTTCACCAAACCATGTAAACAACTGCTGAAAGTTCGCTGCGTTGTCCTGCGGTTGTCTCTGCGCAAACGAACCCCAGAATACCCCGACGACCGAGGCGCCTTTCAATAGCGCGAGGTTCACCGGCAGTTCGGGGATGCGGCCGCTGGCGAAGCCAACGACGAGGAGGCGGCCGTTCCAGGCGATGGAGCGGATGGCCTGGTCGAAGAGGTCGCCGCCGACGGGGTCGTAGATGACGTCGACGCCGTTGCCGTTGGTGAGGCGTTTGATTTCGTCCTTGAGGTTGGTTTCGCTGTAGTTGATGAGTTCGTCGGCACCGGCGTTTTTCGCGACGTCGAGTTTGTCGGCGCAGCTCGCGGCGGCGATGACGCGGGCGCCCATGGCCTTGCCGATTTCCACTGCGGCCAGGCCCACGCCCCCCGACGCGCCCAGCACCAGCAGGGTCTCGCCAGGTTGCAGGTTGGCGCGCTGTTTGAGCGCGTGCATGGAGGTGCCGTAGGTCATGCTGAAGGCAGCTGCCGTGGTGAAGTCCATCGCCTCGGGAATTGGCAGGACGTTGTAGCCCGCGACGGCGATCTGCTCGGCGAAGCTGCCCCAGCCGGTCAGAGCCATGACCCGGTCGCCTACTTTAAGATGGCTGACCTTTTCGCCCACCGCCGAGACCACGCCGGACGCTTCGCCGCCTGGAGAAAACGGGAAGGGTGGTTTGAATTGGTATTTGCCCTCGATGATCAGGGTGTCGGGGAAGTTGACCCCGGCCGCGTGCACGTCCAGCAGGATTTCATTCTTCTTGGGTTCAGGCGTCGGAATGTCTTCCAGCACCAGGTTTTCGGCGGGGCCGAAGGCTTTGCAGAGCACGGCTTTCATCGGGGGCTATTCCTTTTCCTGTGATGGCCGATAAGTGTAGGTAGAGAGGTTGTGGGGTCAATGAGCATGCCCCTGCCTGATAGGCGTGCATAAGCTTTAGTAAGCTATGGCGCGAACCGGATTGAGGAGTGGACTGTGAAAGCGTGGATTCTGATGTTGTTGGCGTTGTCGGCACCGGTTGTGGCGATGGCCGAAGAGGGTGGTGAAAAGGAAGACCCGAACAAGGTTTCCTATGTGGCGCTGACCCCGCCGTTCGTGGGCAACTACGCGCTGGATGGCAGCCCGAAGTTGCACGTCTACAAAGCGGATGTAGCGCTGCGAGTGAAGGGCGCCGATGCGCAAAAACTGGTGAAGCAGAACGAACCGCTGATCCGTAACCAGTTGGTTGCGCTGTTCACTCAGCAGACGGTCGACAGCATGGGCAACGTCGACGCCAAGGAAAAACTGCGTCAGGAGGCCCTGAAGCAGACCCAGCAAGTGCTCAGTCAGGAAACCGGCCAGCCTGTGGTTGAAGACCTGCTGTTCAATAACTTTATTGCTCAGTAAAGCCAGCTATCCAGCGACCCGGGGCGAGTGTCCTGTGGTCGTCCGGCTTGCCGTCGGCAGCGATTTCGAAGACGCCACCGCCGGCAAGCTGTGCCGCTCCAAAGGTGAGTTGCGTTAAGGCTTTAACGCAGCGCCAGTACTGCAGCCCATTGCTCGGCCGTCACCGGCATGACTGACAGTCGGCTGCCTTTGTGCACCAGCGGCAGTTGCTCCAGTGCAGCCTGCTGCTTCAGGTAGCCCAGGCCCAGTACTTTGGAAAAGGTTTCGACATGAGCGACGTCGATGGCAGTCCAGGGATTCTTGTCCTTACTGGCCTTGGCGTCGAAGTAGTGGCTCTTGTTGTCCAGCGCGGTAGGGTCAGGGTAGGCCGCTTCGGTGATTTTTCCGATACCGGCAATACCTGGCTCAGGGCAGCTTGAGTGATAGAAGAAGAACTCGTCGCCGACCGCCATGGCTCGCAGGAAGTTACGGGCCTGGTAATTGCGAACCCCGTCCCAACGGGCATTGCCGAGTTTTTGCAGGCCGCTGATCGATAGCTCGTCGGGTTCGGATTTCATCAGCCAATAGGCCATTTTCTAAGGCTCCTGAATGAGATCTGGACAGGTTGTCCTACGCTTTCATGACAAACCGACAGTCGGCTGACGCCAGTATTTGCGTGTTGGTTCACGTTACCGCAGAATGCCGGGATTTTCAGGGCTACACCGTTACGCGACCTACAGAAACAAGTCGCGAACGCTAGTTTTTGGTTTGCCAAAGGGGGGCAATCAATGCAACGCAAGCCGGATTTACTATGGATTTTGGTCATTTTGTTCGGCTTGGGCATTGTCACCACCGGATACGCGCAGGGGCTGTGGTCCGCCAAGGCCGATGCGCCGGTTGAAATCACCCAGCAACAACAGCAACAGCCTCGCCGCTGATTCAGCGCTGGCAGCCCGGCTTACCGGGCTGCTGCAAAAAATCGCTACGCCATCACGCCAAATACCAACGCTTGTCCGACACCGTTCCTTGCAGCGGTACATCCCAACTGGCGACAGCCAGCTTCTCGACTTTCTGACATTCGTGGGCCAGACCGAGCAACACCGGTTTCTGCCAGGCTTTTCGACGCGCCTGATAGGCCAGGCTGCGGTCGTAGAATCCGCCGCCCATCCCCAGCCTCCCGCCTTGATCGTCGAAGCCCACCAGCGGCATCAGGATCAGGTCCAGCGCCCAGATCTTGCGTTGTTTTCTGGCATCGATGCGCGGTTCGGGAATCCGGAAGCGGTTGGGCCGGAATCTCTCCCCCGGCCGCACGCGCTGGAACACCATTTTGGTTCGGGGCCAGGCGCTGAGCACCGGCAGATAAGTCTTTTTCCCACGACGTTGAGCTTCGCGCAGCAGCAAGCGCGGATCGATTTCACCGTCCATCGGAAGGTACAGAGAAACATGCCGGGCACGGCGGAAAAGTGGATTTTGCGCGAGTTGACGGTACAGACCCTGTGCCGCCTGTCGCTGTTCTGCGCGATTGAGCGCACGACGAGCCTTGCGTAGAAGACGACGCAATTGTGGGCGGGAAAGTGCAGAGGAATCGTTCAGGGAAGCGGCGCCACAAGAAGTCATGCAGGCGGGTCCGTGCGATTTGGAAGAGGGGCCGGGGGATCAGGTTGATTCACGATGGCCGCCCCATTTCCACCGCCAGACAGGACGTCTGGCAATGGTTTGAGAATTTGAGACTCCCCGACGAACCGCTGTCGGTGTAGCCCTTGAACCCGAAAGTTCAAGGTGGAGATTGCAGGAGGCTTTAAGGCTTTCCGTCGAGCGGACATGCACACCAACCCCAACGTGCAACCCCCGTGGTTGTGCGTATCGGCTCAGGGACATGACCGACTGGCAAGCACTCCAGGGAGCGGTGGCAAGTATACCGAATCATGTCGCAACAATCAGCCTTGTGCTTTTGGCTCATCCGTGGCAAGGACCAGGTCCACGCGGTCCAGAAGATCGCGCACCTGCTCGCGGGTCGAGCCGCTGGCCTGGGCTTCGGGCAGTTCCTGTTTGTGCAACAGGTCATGGGTAATGTTCAGCGCGGCCATCACCGCGATACGGTCGGCGCCGATGACCTTGCCGCTGCTGCGGATCTCGCGCATCTTGCCGTCCAGATAACGCGCGGCGCTGACCAGATTGGTGCGCTCTTCCTGAGGGCAGATGATCGAATACTCTTTGTCGAGAATTTGCACGGTGATGCTGTTGCCATTACTCATGAGTCTTGCTCCAGGGCCTTGAGGCGCGAAATCATGGACTCGACCTTTTGCCGGGCGATTTCGTTCTTTTCGATGAGGTGAGCGCGTTCCTCGCGCCAGGTTTTTTCCTGAGCTAATAAGAGTCCGTTTTGACTTTTTAGTTGCTCGACACGATTGATCAATAACTCCAGTCGAGCCATCAGCGCTTGCAGGTCGTTGTCTTCCATTGTTTTCCACTGATTACTTTCAGATGAGTGGTGCAGGAGCTGGGGTCGGGACTCGCCTCGAATATCGCCGGATAGCTTGGGCGCGTCTGCCGGTGCTACGATACAAGGCCTTCATTCTAGACATTGCGCCGCTTGGCGCCTAGTTGCCCATGCCTAATCAGAATTCCCCGTACAACGCATTCGCCACTTTGCTCGAAAGCAGTGGTCATCCAGTCTCCCCCGCCGAGCTGCACGGCCTGCTGCTGGGCCGCAGTTGCGCAGGCGCAGGCTTCGACGCAGATGACTGGATCGAAGACGCAAAGCTATTGCTGGAAACCGAGCCTGAAGCCAACGTGCGCCAGGCCCTGATCGGTTTGCAGGAAATGGTGAAAAACGAATTGACCGGCGACGACATGACCGTTGTGCTGCTGTTGCCCGGTGACGATGACCCTCTGGTTGCGCGGACGACCGCGATGGGCCAGTGGTGTCAGGGTTTCCTTAACGGTTTCGCCCGTGTCGGCGGTCAGTCGCTGAGCGAAGACGCTCGGGACGTGTTGCAGGATCTGGCGGCCATCGCGCAGATTCAGGATGCGCTGGACGAGTCCGAAGACGGCGAGAGCGACTACATGGAAGTCATGGAGTACCTGCGCGTCGCGCCGCTGCTGCTGTTCACCGAGTTCAACAAGAAAGCGGAACCTGAAGCGAAGCCTTCTTTGCACTGATTGCCTGTCGTCGCCGATCCGGTCGTCCTCCTTTGCGTTGGCGACCTGCGCACTCACCCGGAGGACCGTCCTTGCCCATGATCCATATCCCGAAAGCCGAATACGCCCGTCGTCGCAAAGCCTTGATGGAGCAGATGGAGCCCAACAGCATCGCCATTCTGCCGGCGGCTGCGGTGGCCATTCGAAATCGTGATGTCGAACATGTGTACCGCCAGGACAGCGACTTTCAGTACCTGAGCGGCTTCCCTGAGCCTGAAGCGGTGATCGTCCTGATTCCCGGTCGCGAATATGGCGAATATGTTTTGTTCTGTCGCGAGCGCAATCCCGAGCGCGAGCTTTGGGACGGGCTTCGCGCCGGCCAGGACGGGGCGATTCGTGATTTCGGCGCCGACGACGCCTTCCCCATTACCGACATCGACGACATTCTGCCCGGCCTGATCGAGGGTCGTGATCGGGTGTACTCGTCGATGGGCAACAATCCCGAGTTCGATCGCCATGTGATGGAGTGGATCAACGTCATCCGTTCCAAGGCCCATCTGGGCGCGCAACCGCCGAAAGAGTTCGTTGCGCTGGATCACTTGCTGCACGACATGCGTCTGTATAAGTCGGCGGCCGAAGTGAAAGTGATGCGAGAGGCCGCACAGATTTCTGCACGCGCCCACGTTCGTGCGATGCAGAGCAGCCGCGCCGGGCTTTACGAGTTCAGCCTGGAAGCCGAGCTGGACTACGAGTTCCGCAAGGGCGGGGCAAAGATGCCAGCCTATGGCTCCATCGTCGCGTCGGGCCGCAATGCCTGCATCCTCCACTATCAAGAGAACGATGCACCGCTCAAGGACGGCGATCTGGTGTTGATCGATGCCGGTTGCGAGATCGACTGTTACGCCAGCGACATCACCCGAACGTTTCCGGTCAGCGGCAAGTTTTCCGCTGAACAGAAAGCGATCTATGAGTTGGTGCTGAGGTCTCAGGAAGCAGCGTTTGCCGCCATCAAACCGGGTAACCACTGGAACCAGGCTCATGAGGCGACGGTTCAGGTAATCACTGCCGGGCTGGTGGAACTGGGCCTGCTACAGGGCGAGGTCGATGAACTGATCGCCGCCGAGGCGTACAAAGCTTTTTACATGCACCGCGCCGGCCACTGGCTCGGCATGGACGTGCACGACGTTGGTGAATACAAGGTCGGTGGTGAGTGGCGTGTGCTGGAAGTCGGCATGGCGCTGACCGTCGAACCGGGTATTTATGTGTCGCCGGACAATCAGAACGTCGCGAAGAAATGGCGCGGGATCGGTGTACGAATCGAGGACGATGTCGTGGTGACCAAAAAAGGCTGTGAAATCCTGACCGGTGGCGTGCCCAAGTCAGTTCCTGAAATCGAGGCCCTGATGGCTGCTGCGCGAACTGAAGCCGCATGAGCCGCTTCAATCTGGCCATCGTCGGTGGCGGTCTGGTGGGCGCGAGCCTGGCGTTGGCGTTGCAAGCTGGCGCCAAGGCACGGGGCTGGAAAATCGTCCTGATCGAGCCTTTCGCGCCGGGCGACACCTACCAGCCTAGTTATGATGCACGATCCTCGGCGCTGTCCTTTGGCGCGAGACAGATCTACGAACGCCTCGGCCTGTGGCAGCAGATCAGCCGTCGTGCCGAGCCTATCCTGCAGATTCAGGTGTCCGATAAAGGCCGGTTCGGCGCCGCGCGTCTGTCATCAATGCAGGAAGGCGTGCCTGCGCTGGGCTATGTGGTTGAAAACGCCTGGCTCGGCCAATGCCTGTGGCAAGGGCTGGATAAAGATGTGATCAGTTGGCGAGTGCCTGCCGAAGTGAAACAGATGCGGGCGCTGCACGACGGATACCGCCTGACCCTGAACGATGAAACCCAACTGGATTGCGACCTGGCGGTGCTCGCCGATGGCGGCCGTTCGAGTTTGCGCGAGCAACTGGGCATCGGCGTTCGAACCACTCCCTACGACCAGAGCGCATTGATCGCCAACATCACGCCGGGCGAGGCGCATTGCGGTCAAGCTTTCGAGCGCTTCACCGACGAAGGCCCGATGGCATTGCTGCCATTGCCTGACAATCGCTGCGCGCTGGTGTGGACTCGCAAGCCCGAGGAAATAAAACGCCTGATGGCGCTGGACGACCGCAGCTTTCTGACTGAGCTTCAGGGCGTGTTTGGCTATCGCCTCGGCGCGTTGAAGCAGGTCGGTGTGCGTCATACCTACCCGCTGTCGTTGATCGAGGCCGAAGAGCAGGTGAGGTCTAACCTGGTCGTATTGGGCAACGCCGCGCACAGCCTGCATCCGATTGCAGGCCAGGGTTTCAACCTGTCGTTGCGCGATGCGGCATCGTTGGCCGAAGCGCTGCTCGCCAGTGACGCAATGCCCGGCGATCTGCCAACTTTGCAGGCCTACCGCGACCGTCAGTACCTGGATCAAAAACTTACCGTGGGCTTTTCCGATCAGGTCACCCGGCTGTTCGGCAGCCAGCAGCCGGCAATCACTGCCGGCCGTAATATTGGCTTGCTCGGCCTGGACCTGCTGCCCTCGGCCAAGAGCTGGTTCGCCCGGCAGGCCATGGGGCTGGGAACGCGGGCTGATGTCTAACCCCTCTTTTCACACGTGGCCGTTGCCACAGCCGAGAACGATTTAAAGCATGGAAACGCGCGCAGATCTGCTGATTGTCGGGGCCGGAATGGTCGGTAGCGCATTGGCGCTGGCGCTGCAAAACAGCGGGCTGAACATTCTTGTGGTCGATGGCAGCCCGTTAAGCGTCAAGCCGTTTGACCAGAACGCGGTATTCGAGCCGCGGGTCAGTGCGTTGTCCGCAGCCAGCCAGCGTATTCTCGAACGTCTGAACGTCTGGGACGGCATCGTCTCGCGGCGCGTCAGCCCTTATGGCGAGATGCATGTGTGGGATGGCAGCGGCACGGGGAAGGTGCATTTCTCCGCGTCGAGCGTGCATGCCCAGGTGCTCGGCCATATCGTCGAAAACCGCGTGGTGCAGGATGCGTTGATCGAGCGTCTGCACGACTGCGATATCGGCCTTCTGGCCAACGCGCGGCTGGAGCAGATGCGCCGTTCCGGTGATGACTGGCTGCTGACTCTGGCGGATGGCCGCACCTTGCGCTCGCCGCTGGTGGTCGCTGCTGATGGCGCCAATTCCACAGTCCGGCGCATGACCGGCACCGCCACCCGCGAATGGGACTACATGCACCACGCCATCGTGACCAGCGTGCGCACGGCAGATTCCCACCGGAAGACTGCCTGGCAGCGTTTCACCGATGACGGCCCTCTGGCCTTTCTGCCCCTTGAGCGTGAGGGTGAGCATTGGTGTTCCATCGTCTGGTCTGTAACGCCTGCTGAGTCCGAGCGGCTGATGAAGCTGGAAGAGGATGCCTTCTGTCGCGAGCTTGAGAAGGCCTTCGAGGGGTGTCTCGGGCAGGTGATCTCTGCTGATCCGCGTTTGTGTGTGCCGCTGCGTCAGCGTCATGCCAAGCGCTATGTCGCTGAAGGATTGGCGCTCATTGGCGATGCCGCGCACACCATTCACCCGCTGGCCGGGCAGGGCGTGAATCTGGGCTTCCTTGATGCCGCCGTGCTGGCCGAAGTGCTGCACAGTGCGGTCGAGCGCGGCGAACGACTGGCTGATCCAAAAGTGCTCAGCCGCTACGAACGCCGTCGCATGCCGCACAACCTGGCGTTGATGGCGGCAATGGAAGGTTTCGAGCGACTGTTTCAGGCAGATCCGTTGCCGGTTCGCTGGTTGCGCAATACCGGCTTGAAAATGGTCGATCAGTCAGCGGAAGCCAAGGCGATGTTCGTGCGCCAGGCGCTGGGGCTCACGGGAGATTTGCCGGAGCTGGCGAGGCTGTAATCAAGCCTGCAACATCTGGTAACGGCTCGGGCCGGACTTCGTTGATGCGATTCACTACCATTTCGCCTCATTTCTCAAAGACGAGGCCCCCGCATGCTGGCGAGGAAGCGTATTCTGGCTGCCCTGGCATTGGCCGTGCTCGGCAGCACCGCCCAGGCCGCTGATGAAGTTGTGGTTTACTCCTCCCGTATCGACGAGCTGATCAAGCCGGTGTTCGATGCCTATACCGCCAAGACTGGCGTGAAGGTTAAGTTCATCACCGACAAGGAAGCGCCGCTGATGCAGCGCATCAAGGCCGAGGGGGAGAACGCGACCGCCGACCTGCTGCTGACTGTCGACGCCGGCAACCTTTGGCAAGCCGAGCAGATGGGCATCCTCCAACCCTTCACGTCTGCCGTTATCGACGCAAACATCCCCGCGCAATATCGTTCCTCGACCCACAGCTGGACGGGTCTGAGCCTGCGTGCGCGGACCATCGCCTATTCGACCGACCGGGTAAAACCCGAAGAGCTGACCACCTACGAAGCACTCGCCGACAAGCAGTGGGAAGGGCGTCTGTGCCTGCGCACGGCGAAGAAGGTCTACAACCAGTCGCTGACCGCCACGCTGATCGAAACCCATGGCGCCCAGGCATCCGAGAAGATTCTCAAGGGCTGGGTCAACAACCTGTCCACCGACGTGTTCTCCGATGACATCGCGGTGCTTGAGGCAATCAACGCTGGCCAATGCGACGTCGGCATCGTCAACACCTACTATTACGGTCGCCTGCACAAGCAGAATCCCGATCTGGCCGTGCGCCTGTTCTGGCCGAACCAGTCGGATCGCGGTGTACACGTGAATCTGTCCGGTATTGGTTTGACCAAGTACGCGCCGCATCCGGATGCCGCCAAGGCACTGGTCGAGTGGATGACTGGCCCTGAGGCGCAAACGATATTCTCCGGTACCAACCAGGAATTCCCCGCCAACCCGAAAGTCCCGCCGTCTGAAGAAGTGGCGAGCTGGGGTGAGTTCAAGGCTGACACCATTGCGGTCGAGATCGCCGGGAGACGTCAGGCCGAGGCAATTCGCATGATGGATCGGGTTGGCTGGAATTGAACTACACAGTTGCCACAGATTGACTGACGTAACGCAGCACTCGAATCGACCTAGCACTTTGGAAGGGGAGCTTGCTCGCGAAATGCGCTGGGTCGGACAAATGAATGCTGACTGACACTCCGCGATTCGCGGGCAAGCTCCCTCCCACGGGAATTGGCGCTCGCACCTGACGCCGAGTGAATTGGCAAGCTGCATCTTTTTCGTTGAGAACACCCCCTTGGCCCATCCCGTCCAGCGCCGCTGGTATCCCCTGGTTTTCGCGATCGCCGCACTGGTGCTTCTGCCACTGAGCGTGCTGCTGTTTTCCTGGCAGACCATCGATCACGAAATCTGGTCGCATTTGTGGGAAACCCAGATGCCGCGCCTGCTGGGCAATACCCTGACATTAGTGCTCGGCGTGGGCGTTGGCGTGACGCTGCTGGGGGTGAGTCTCGCCTGGCTCACTGCACTGTGCGAATTCCCCGGTCGACGCTGGCTGGACTGGGCGCTGATGCTGCCGTTCGCCATTCCGCCCTATGTGCTGGCGTTCGTGTTCGTCGGCCTGCTCGACTTCGCAGGGCCCGTGCAAACGCTGATGCGCGATTGGTTTGGCACTGGCATACGCTTTCCCCGCGTGCGCTCCACTGGCGGCGTTATCGTGGTTCTTGTGCTGGTCTTCTACCCCTACGTTTACCTATTGGCACGCACGGCGTTTCTCGCTCAGGGCAAAGGCCTCATGGAGGCGGCGCGGATTCTCGGCCAGTCTCCGTGGCAGGCCTTCTGGCGCGTCGCGTTGCCGATGGCGAGACCGGCCATCGGTGCTGGCGTCGCGTTGGCGCTGATGGAGACCCTCGCAGATTTCGGCGCTGTGTCGGTGTTTAACTTCGACACCTTCACTACTGCGATCTACAAGACCTGGTATGGGTTTTTCAGCCTGTCCAGTGCAGCGCAGCTCGCCAGTCTGCTGCTGTTGGCGGTGATGCTGGTTTTGTATGGGGAGCATCGCGCCCGTGGCGCCAGCCGTGCGAGCAACGAGCGGCCACGGGTCAAGGCGTTGTATCACCTGCACGGCATCAAGGCAGTCGCGGCCACTGGCTGGTGTGGGCTGGTGTTCGCTTGCGCGTTCGTGGTTCCGCTGTTGCAGTTGATCGTCTGGGTTTGGCAACGCGGACGCTTCGATCTGGACGAACGCTACACCGGCCTGATCCTGCACACCCTCTATCTGGGAGGGATCGGGGCTTTGGTCACGGTGAGCGTGGCGATGATTCTGGTGTTCGCCCGTCGTTTGGCACCGACCCGTGCCATCCGCATGGGGGTGAGCCTGGCGAACATCGGTTATGCGCTGCCGGGGTCGGTGCTGGCGGTGTCGATCATGTTGGCATTCAGTTATCTGGATCGCGAGCTGGTGGTGCCGTTATCCAGTTGGCTCGGTGGCGCAGGCAAGCCGCTGTTGCTCGGCAGCCTGGCAGCGCTGGTGCTGGCGTATCTGGTGCGGTTCATCGCGGTCGCTTACGGGCCTCTTGAAAACAGCCTGTCGCGGATTCGCCCGTCACTGCCTGAAGCGGCGCGCAGCCTGGGCGTCAGCGGGCCACGTTTGTTTTTCAAGATTTATCTGCCGCTGCTGATTCCCGGCACCCTGAGCGCCGCGTTGTTGGTGTTCGTTGATGTGCTCAAGGAAATGCCCGCCACGCTGCTGATGCGCCCGTTTGGCTGGGACACGCTGGCGGTGCGGATTTTCGAAATGACCAGTGAAGGGGAGTGGGCGCGAGCCGCTTTACCGGCGCTGACATTGGTCATGGTCGGTTTACTACCGGTAATTGGCCTAATCAGACGTTCGGCCAGACCGATCGCCTAGGTGCGGGGTCACAACCTTGCGGCTACAATGCGCCGCAATCGACATGGTCTGTCAGACAATTCCGCAAATTAGCAAAAGCTCCAGACCCCAAGTCACGGGGGATTTGCCGTTGATTTGACGACCGCGTCTTCGCCACGCCCGGAAGGAGACACCCATGGGACAGCGTACGCCCCTCTTTGACCTGCACCTCGCCCTAGGCGCGAAGCTGGTCGATTTCGGTGGTTGGGATATGCCATTGCACTACGGCTCACAGGTCGAAGAACACCATCAGGTGCGTCGCGACTGTGGAATTTTTGACGTGTCGCACATGCATGTCCTCGACGTTTCAGGTAGCCAGGCCAAGGCCTGGCTCCAACATATGCTGGCCAACGACGTCGGCAGACTGCAACACACGGGCCGCGCGCTTTATAGCGCGATGCTCGACACCCGCGGCGGTATCGTCGACGACATGATCGTCTACCTGACCGACGAGGGTTACCGACTGGTGGTGAACGCCGCCACCGGCGCCAAGGATCTGGCCTGGATGAATGCCCACCTTTCCGGCTACGACGTGCGCCTGAATCATCGTTCCGAGTTAGCCATGCTGGCCATTCAGGGGCCGCACGCCCGACAGAAAATCGCCGAACTGGTGACTCAGGCCCGCGCTGAACTTATCCACACCCTCCGGCCTTTCGAAGGCCAGCAGCAAGGCGACTGGTTCATTGCCCGCACTGGCTACACCGGCGAGGACGGTCTGGAAATCATTCTGCCTGCCGAGCAAGCCTGCAGTTTCTTCAACGATATGGTGGGGGCTGGCATCTCGCCGATCGGGCTGGGCGCGCGGGACACCCTGCGTCTTGAAGCCGGCATGAACCTGTATGGTCAGGAAATCGACGAGCAGGTTTCACCGCTGATCTCCAATATGGCATGGACAGTGGCCTGGGGCCCGGAAGGTCGCGATTTTATCGGCCGCAGCGCGCTGCAAGCCGAGCGGGCGAAAGGCGTTGCTTCCAAGCTCGTAGGACTTGTTCTCGAAGAACGAGGTGTTCTTCGCGCACATCAGGTCGTCCGAATAGCGGAAGTTGGCGAAGGAGAGATCACCAGTGGTAGTTTCTCTCCTACGCTAAGCAAGTCGATTGCCCTGGCGCGTGTGCCGATGGCCACCGCTGACCGTGCCGAGGTGGAGATCCGCGGCAAGTGGTACCCGGTCCGCGTGGTTCAGCCGACGTTCGTGCGTCATGGCAGGGCTCTGATCTAGAATTTACTTAAAGCCAACCCTGGCGGGGTTACTCCGCTGACCTGATGATGTAGAGAGGATAAAAAATGAGCAATATTCCCGCCGAACTGCGTTTTGCCGAGAGCCATGAGTGGGCCAAGCAAGAGGGTGACCTGATCGTGGTCGGTATTTCCGACCATGCGCAAGAAGCGCTGGGCGACGTGGTGTTCGTCGAGCTGCCGGAAATCGGCAAGGTTTTCGCCGCAGGCGATGCGGCTGGTGTGGTTGAGTCGGTGAAAGCCGCCTCCGACATCTATTCGCCGGTTGGCGGTAAAGTCGTTGCGGTCAACGAAGCGCTGGGTGATGCCCCAGAAGAGCTGAACAACACCCCTTACGAGTCGTGGATCTTCAAAGTCAAACCAAGCAACGCTGACGGCGACCTGGCCAAGCTGCTGGACGCTGCCGGTTACAAGACTGCCATCGGCGAGTAAGTTCAGGACCCCGTGTAGCAGCACGGCTTGCCGGCGGTGACGATGTCAAAGCCGCGACCGCTGGCGAGCCGTGCTGCTACAGGGAGACCATTCATTACGATGTTGTTCGACACCGCGCGCCAGCCCACCTTCCACACGGATCTTCGCGCCTCAGCACCCGATCCGACACACTTTCTCCACACAACCGCCAATCCCTTTCTAGACTCTAAAGCTCAGCCCATCGCGGCTTAGTCGTCCAGTAAAGAGAGAGGCCGTCATGTCCACGTCGCCATCCCTGAGCCAGTTGCACGACCCGAATGCCTTTCTGCGTCGCCACCTCGGCCCCGATGCCGCCGAACAACAGGCGATGCTGCAATCCCTCGGCGTTGCCAGCCGAACCGAACTGATCGAACAGACCGTCCCACCGGCCATTCGCCTGAATCGTGCGCTGGATCTGCCTGCCGCGTTGAGCGAAGAGGCGGCATTGGCGAAGCTTAAGGGCTATGCCGAGCGCAACCAGATCTGGACCAGCCTGATCGGCATGGGCTATCACGGCACGATCACACCCAATGTCATCCTGCGTAACGTGCTGGAAAATCCCGGCTGGTACACCGCCTACACCCCTTACCAACCCGAGATCGCCCAAGGCCGGCTCGAAGCCCTGCTCAACTTCCAGCAGATGACCATCGACCTCACGGGCCTGGCCATGGCCAACGCGTCGTTGCTCGACGAAGCCACTGCTGCCGCTGAAGCCATGGCCCTGGCCAAACGCATCGCCAAGTCCAAGAGCAACGCTTTCTTCGTTGACGAAAACTGTCATCCCCAGACGCTCTCCGTCGTTCGCACTCGTGCCGAAGGTTTCGGCTGCGAACTGATCGTCGGCCCTGTGGATAACCTCGCCAGTCATCAGGTGTTCGGCGCACTGCTGCAGTACCCCGATACCCATGGCGAGATTCGCGACCTGCGCCCGCTGATCGAACAACTGCACGCACAGCAGGCCCTGGCTTGCGTGGCTGCAGACTTGTTGAGTCTGGTATTACTCACGCCTCCGGGCGAAATGGGTGCCGATGTGGTGTTCGGTTCGTCTCAGCGTTTTGGTGTGCCAATGGGCTACGGCGGCCCCCACGCCGCATTTTTCGCCTGTCGCGAAGAATTCAAACGCGGGATTCCCGGCCGCATCATCGGCGTGTCCAGGGATGCCCGCGGCGAAGTCGCGTTGAGGATGGCCTTACAGACCCGTGAGCAACACATCCGCCGCGAAAAGGCCAATTCCAACATCTGCACGGCGCAGGTGCTGCTGGCGAATATCGCCAGTTTCTACGCGGTCTATCACGGGCCCGAAGGGCTCAAGCGCATCGCCCAGCGTGTGCTTCGCCTGACAACGCTACTGGCGACCGGGCTTGAGCGCAAAGGTATCAAACGCCTCAACCAACACTATTTCGACACCCTTACCTTGGACGTCGGCGGCGCGCAGACGGCGATCCTCGAAACCGCCCACGATGCGCAGTTCAACCTGCGTATTTTCGGCGACGGCAAGCTCGGAGTCAGTCTGGATGAAAGCTGTGATGAGCGAACTGTCGACAGACTGCTGGATATATTCTGCGGCGCCGATCACGGGTTGAAGGTCGGCGAACTTGATGCTGAAACCCTGGAATCAGGCATCCCGGACAGCGTCGAACGTAACTCGCCTTATCTCACGCATCCGGTGTTCAACGCACACCACAGCGAAACCGAAATGCTGCGTTACCTCAAGCAGCTGGAGAACAAGGACCTTGCGTTGAATCAGTCAATGATCCCGCTCGGCTCCTGCACCATGAAGCTCAACGCCACGAGCGAGATGATTCCGATCACCTGGTCCGAATTTGCCAACCTGCATCCGTTTGCACCCGTGGAACAGGCGACCGGCTACAAGGCAATGATCGACGAACTGCAAGCCTGGCTCTGCGCGATCACAGGCTTCGACGCGATCTGCATGCAGCCCAACTCCGGTGCGCAGGGTGAGTATGCGGGGCTGCTGGCGATCCACAAATATCATGAGAGCCGCCAGCAAGGGCAGCGCGACATCTGCCTCATTCCTTCTTCTGCTCACGGCACCAACCCGGCTTCAGCGCAGATGGCCGGAATGCGTGTGGTGATCGTCGAGTGCGACGACAAGGGCAACGTCGACCTGGAGAATTTGAAGGCCAAGGCTCAGGAAGCCGGCGATAAATTGTCGTGCCTGATGGCGACCTATCCCTCCACCCACGGCGTTTACGAGGAGGGCATTCGCGATATCTGTGAAGTCATCCACAATCACGGTGGCCAGGTTTACATGGACGGCGCGAACCTCAACGCGCAGGTCGGGCTGGCGCGCCCGGCCGACATTGGCGCTGACGTTTCCCACATGAACCTGCACAAGACGTTCTGCATTCCCCATGGCGGTGGTGGGCCGGGCATGGGGCCGATTGGTGTCCGCGCGCATCTTGCGCCATTCGTGGCCAATCACCCGGTGATCTCGCTTGAGGGGCCGAATGCCGAAAATACCGCAGTGAGCGCGGCGCCATGGGGCAGCGCGAGCATCCTGCCCATCAGCTGGATGTACATCGCAATGATGGGTCCACAACTGGCCGATGCCAGCGAAGTCGCGATCCTGTCGGCCAACTACCTGGCGCAACAACTGACCGGCGCGTTTCCTGTGCTTTATACCGGGCGCAATGATCGCGTGGCTCACGAATGCATCATTGATCTGCGCCCGCTCAAGGCCGAAACCGGGATCAGTGAAGAGGACGTCGCCAAGCGCCTGATGGATTACGGCTTTCATGCGCCGACCATGTCGTTCCCGGTGCCAGGTACGTTGATGATCGAGCCCACTGAAAGCGAGCCCAAAGCTGAACTGGACCGCTTTATCGAAGCGATGCTGAGCATTCGTGCCGAGATCACACAGGTGCAAAAGGGCGTCTGGCCCGCCGACGACAACCCACTGAAACGCGCGCCGCACACCCTGGCCGACATCACCGGCGTCTGGGATCGCCCATACAGCATCGCCGATGCGGTCACCCCCACCGCATATACTCGCCAGCATAAGTATTGGCCGACGGTGAATCGGGTCGACAACGTTTACGGCGACCGTAACCTCTTCTGTGCCTGCGTACCGGTCGACGACTACCGCTGAGTATTTTGGATCACGCAGAACCGGGCGCCACTCATTAGAAGTGCCGCCCGTTAATCGTCAGAAGGAAACCCGCGCTTCCAGGAACACGTTCTGTTCCTTCAACTTGCCTTTGAGCTGTTCATCCCGCGCGTTGATACGGTTGGCGAAGGTGTTGTAGCCCGTGGTGATATCGCCCATATCCACGTAGCGATAGCCCGCGCCCACAGTGATGCGCTCGTTGAGCTTCACGTCCGCGCCCACACCAACGCTGTAGGCGAAGTTGTTCTGGCTGTTGTTGGCGAAACGGCGGCCGGGTTCGCTCTGGTAGCCCTCGGAACTGATGTGCGCCACGCCAATGCCTGCCATGGCGTACAACGACAGGGTGTCGTTCAGGGCGAAGTCCTTGTAGCCATTGAGCATCAACCGTTTGGACGACACCTGCATGTTGTTGACGTTGGCATCGAACGGCGACCAGTAGGATTTGAATTCGGAATCGGTCTTGATGTTGTACTCGGTCTCCAGACGCCAGCCGCCGTCGAATGCGTAACCCAGCGCGACCGCGCCTGTGGTTTCCTTGCTGACGTCCGGGCTGACTATTCGGTGATCGACGCGGGGGCTGGTCAGCAGTGCGCTGGAGAGGTCCTGCCGCGCCTCTTGCAGCTTGACCGAGCCGTAGAAGCCTTCGGCGTACGCCGTGGAGAGGAAGAACGCTGGAATCGCGGCCAGCGAGGTAAAAGTTCGTTTGCACATCTTTTCAACTTCCCTATTTGAAGAGCGTTAAATATGGGGAAGTTGCGACCGAGCTGAATATCAGAAACGGCCTGTGTTGGCCGTGAAGACGGCTCTAGAGTTCGTGGGACAACGCCTTCAGACGCACAGAAAAATGCCGCTCATGGGAGCGGCATTTTTCCAGAACGTGAAGCTTATTGTTCGGCAACGAGATTCTTCGCCAGAATCGCGTTGGCCAGATCCATGTCCGAGGCGTTCAGGCCCGGGTTGTCCTTGCGTACCTGATCCATAGCCGCTTCCAGATACGGGCCGCGAATCTCACCATTGCTGGCGACGAAGCTGCCGGCGTCATCCTGCGCCGCGACGATCAGCTTGTGGTGCCGGAAGGTCAGGTAGGTGGAGCCGGTTGTTGCGCCAGACGAAATGACGTCGCGCAAAAAGCCATCGGCCATTGCTGAACCGATCGGCAGGGAGAGCAGAGCTAGCGTGGCTACAGCAAGTTTTAGACGCATGACGGGGTTACTCCGACTTTGGTTGTTCTGAAATGATTTGATACGTCGAGGGCCGATGTAGTTCCCTTTCAGCCCTGCGTCATACCCGCTCGACCTTCAGAATCGCCCCGTCCTGCGCGACCACACGGACCTGATTTCCTGCGGCCGTATCAGGCCCGACCACCATCCAGACACCATCGCCGACCTTGATCTTGCCGCGCCCGTCGACGATGGCGTCATGCACCGCGAAGGTCCTGCCGATCAGTTCCGAACCTCGCATGTTCAGCCCCGGCTGATCGGACTTGCGCAACACGCTGCGCTGGCGTCGCCACCAGTACAGCGCCGTCAGAACCGACAGCACGGCGAACAGCAGAAACTGCACTTCCCAGCTCATCGACGGAATGATGTACGTGAGAATGCCGACACCCGCAGCGGCCACCCCGATCCACAGTAGATAGCCTCCCGCGCCGAACACTTCAAGGATCAACAACACGGTGCCGAGGCCCAGCCAGTCCCAGAACGACAGGTCTTGCAGGTAGTCCCACATGGTCAGACTCGCTTGCCGGTATCGGGCCTGGTCTTGTCGAGCGGCCCTTTGTCGAAGGTGGCTTTGACGATCTCGCCAATACCACCGATGGCCCCGATCATCTGGCTGGCCTCCAGCGGCATCAGGATGACTTTGCTGTTGTTGGCCGACGACAGTTTGCCCAGCGCATCGATGTACTTTTGCGCGACGAAATAGTTGATGGCTTGCACGTCGCCGGCAGCGATCGCTTCGGACACCACTTGCGTCGCGCGGGCTTCCGCTTCGGCCTGACGTTCACGGGCTTCGGCCTCCAGGAACGCCGCCTGACGCTCACCTTCCGCTTCCAGAATCTGCGCCTGTTTTTTACCTTCTGCGGTCAGGATCGCCGAAGCGCGCGAGCCCTCGGCTTCCAGGATCTGTGCACGTTTGATCCGCTCGGCTTTCATCTGTCCGGACATGGCAGCCATCAGGTCGGCAGGGGGGCTGATGTCCTTGATTTCGATGCGGGTGATCTTGATGCCCCATGGCGCGGTGGCTTCATCGATGATGCGCAGCAAGCGTTCGTTGATACCGTCGCGCTGGCTGAGCATGGCGTCCAGTTCCATGGAGCCGAGCACGGTGCGGATGTTGGTCTGCAACAGGTTGCGCACTGCGTGCTGCAGATTGTTGACCTCGTACGCCGCCTGGGCGCAATTGACCACCTGATAGAAACACACGGCGTCGATCTGCACGGTGGCGTTGTCCGAGGTGATGACTTCCTGTGGCGGAATGTCGAGCACGGTTTCCATCATGTTGATCTTGTGCCCGATACGATCAACGATCGGCACGATGATGTTCAGCCCGGGTTTGAGGGTGTTGGTATAGCGGCCAAAGCGCTCGACGGTCCACTGATACCCCTGCGGCACGACCTTGAAACCCATGAACACGATGGCGATGGCCAGCGCGACGAACAGTAAAACCACACTACCGATTTGCATAACCTGTCCCTGTTGGTTGGTGCTGATGAATGAACGATCCGGCAGAGCGTACGTTTATCAGAATCCGCACTGCCAATATTTCTTGTATCAAAAGAGGTCATCCGCTCCGAAGACTCATTGTGCCTTGCCTGGAATCTGTAGCAGTCCTGCGTCAGCGGTGGCGTCCTTGAAACCGCCACTGCCGGCAAGCCCGACTGCTACAGAGGACCATTGTTAAAGAATAGCTCGCGCATCAGGTTGAAGGCCGTGGTCTTCACCGCGGTGTCCAGCGACGTCCAGGCAAGGCCGGTTGTGGTCCGGTAATCCGCCAGGTCCAGAGGCCGTGCGATCACCCCCGGCGGCAGGGCGCGCGCGGCATTGAGCGGCAGCAATCCAATGCCCAGCCCTGCAGCGACCAGCGCCAGCATCGTAGTGAACTCGCCCAGTTCGTCGGCCACGGCCAGCTTGCCACCTTGTGCAGCAATCGCCTGGAGCAGACTGTCGTAAAACCCTGCTGCATAACGCCGAGCCAATATCAGTACCGGTAAATGCGCGAGCGCCTTGGCGTCGATGATCGGGCTTTTGGCCATAGGATGACCGGCAGGCAGCGCGACGATGATCGACTCGTGCAGAACCGCCTGTGTTTGTACTCCGGCATAGGGTGCGGGCAGGCGCATCAGGCCGAAGTCCAGCTGGCCGCTTTTTAGCGCCTGAATCTGGTCGGGGCCTGGCATGTCTTTCAGCTCCAGCTGGATGCCGGGATAGCGCTGATGGGCCTGTCGGATCAGCGTCGGCAGCAACTCAGGCAGCACCGAGGAAACGAAGCCGAGGCGGATTCGGCCGGTTTCGCCGCGGCCCAATCCCCGCGCGACATCGGCCGAATGTTGCGCCTGATGCAGTGTGGCTCGCGCCTCCTCCAGAAACAGTCGGCCGACGTCCGTGAGCGTCACCGAGTGGCGATTACGATCGAGCAGTCGAACACCGAGCCAGCCTTCCAGTGCCTTTATCTGCATGCTCAATGCAGGCTGTACGATGGCGAGTCTCTGGGCCGCACGGCCGAAGTGCAGCTCCTCGGCCAAGGTGACGAAGGCCCGCAAATGCTTGAGCTCCATGGGCGCTCCGTTGCTTATCAAAAATCGTGATCAGCGCATCAGCAATGACCATTGGACGATAGCTGTGCCCTGCGTTGAAGTGCTGCTTGATCAGGATGATGAACTTTACAACGAATCATCACAACGCATGATCCAACGTCGGCCGTACAAGAGGAGAGCGACATGGCTGTTCTGGAGAGCTTCCGTCTGGACGGAAGAACCGCACTTATCACCGGGTCCAGCGCCGGGATTGGCCTGGCCATCGCGCGGGGGCTGGCGGAGGCGGGCGCAAGGGTTGTCCTCAATGGACGCACCCATGACACGCTGCAATCAGCGGCTGCGGTACTGGCTGGCGAGGGACATGACGTCCACACACAATGCTTCGACGTCACCGACAGTGTGGCTGTCAGCGCTGCGGTGCACGACATCGAACAGCGCGTCGGGCCGCTGGAAATTCTGGTCAATAACGCCGGTATTCAGCGCCGTGGCCCCTTGGCCGATTTCAGCGAAGCGCACTGGCACGAGTTGATGCGGACCAATCTGGACAGCGCATTCTTCGTCGGCCAGGCCGTGGCGCGCTGCATGATCCCTCGCGGGCGCGGGCGCATCATCAATATCTGCTCGGTGCAGAGTGAGCTGGGTCGCCCGGGCATCGCGCCTTACACTGCGAGCAAAGGCGCGCTGAAGATGCTGACCAAGGGCATGGCGATCGATTGGGGCCCGCACGGCCTCAACGTCAACGGCATCGGACCGGGTTACTTCAAGACCGAGCTCAATGCCCCGCTGGCGGCCAATCCTGAATTCAGCGACTGGCTGGTGCAGCGCACGCCGAGTCGCCGTTGGGGCGAGGTCTCTGAACTGAAGGGCGCGGCGGTTTTCCTGGCGTCTGATGCCGCCAGTTTCGTCAACGGTCATATTCTTTATGTCGACGGCGCCATCACTGCGTCGCTGTAAGCCGGAGAAGTATTCATGCAAGCCATTGTCTGTCACGCCCCGAAAGACTTGCGCGTAGAAGCCGAGGAGCCAGCTTCGCCACTTGCCTGCGGCGAGTTGCGGGTGCGCGTAGCCCGGGGCGGTATCTGCGGCTCCGATCTGCATTACTACCAGCACGGCGGCTTCGGTGCAGTGCGCCTGAAGGAGCCGATGGTGCTGGGTCATGAAATCTCGGCCGTGATCGAGGAAGTGGGCGACGCTCAGAGCAGTTTCAGCGTAGGGCAGCGCATTTCCGTATCGCCCTCGCGCCCTTGTGGTGGGTGCAAATATTGTCGTGAAGGCCTGCCCAATCATTGCCTGAACATGCGCTTCTACGGCAGCGCGATGCCATTCCCGCACATCCAGGGCGCGTTTCGCGAAACCCTGGTCATCGAGTCCAGCCAGGCGCATTTGCTGGCGCCGACCACAACCCTGGCCGAGGGCGCGTTGGCGGAGCCGTTGTCGGTGGGTTTGCACGCAATCCAGCGAGCGGGCGGGGTGTTTGGCAAGCGCGTGCTGGTCACCGGTTGCGGCCCGATTGGCAATCTGTTGATCGGTAGTCTGAAAGCTGCAGGCGCATTGCAGATCGTCGCCGCTGACTTAAGCGACAGCGCACTGGCATGCGCTCGTCGTATGGGCGCCAGCGAAACCCACAACCTCAAGAATGAGCCCGAAGCCTTGGCGCGCTATACCGCCGACAAAGGCCATTTCGATGTGATGTTCGAAGCGTCCGGTAGCGCTCAGGCGCTACGCGATGGTCTGACCTGCGTTCGTCCGCGCGGCATTGTGGTAACGGTCGGTTTGGGTGGTGATGTGTCGATTCCGTTGAATCTGGTAGTGGGCAAGGAGATCGACCTGCGCGGTACTTTTCGCTTTCATCCGGAGTTCGCGCAGGCGGTGGATCTGCTTAATCGCAAGGTGATCGATGTCACGCCTGTCATCTCCCACACCATCCCGTTCAACGAAGCGGTGCAGGCATTCGAGTTGGCTGGGGATAAACAGCAGGCGATGAAGGTAGTGCTGGATTTCGGTGTAACGGATTTGTAAGTCGACTATCGAACCCCTGTAACAGCCCGGCTTGCCGGTGGCAGCAATTTGAAGTGCGCCACCGCCGGCAAAGCCGTGCTGCTACAGACGGGTACTCGTGAACCTTTGGGCGCTGACAAGCCTGCTCCCGCCAGGTAAATTCAACGCTGCTCACTCTGCGGCGTCACTCGCAGCACTTCCTCCAGCGTCGTCAGCCCCGCCGCAACTTTCTGCGCGCCAGACAGCCGCAGACTGCGCATGCCATCCTTGAAACCCTGCCGACGTAGCGCCGTAAGGTCCAGATCTGCCGTGATCAGCGATTTGACCGCATCGGACATCAACATGATTTCGTACACCCCGGCGCGCCCCCGATAGCCCGTGTCGCGGCATTCCGCGCAGCCCACTGCCCGATGTGCCCCGCTTGGCACAGGCGCCTGCCAGGGTCGGGTCAGGGTCTGCCAGTCGACTTCATCGATCTCCATCGGCGCCTTGCAATGTGGACATAAGGTACGCACCAGCCGCTGGGCCATCACCCCGAGAATCGTCGCCTTGAGCAAGTAATGCGGCACGCCCAGTTCCAGCAGGCGGCTGATCGCACTCGGTGCATCGTTGGTATGCAGCGTCGAAAGCACCAAGTGACCGGTGAGCGCTGCCTGGATCGCCATTTCAGCGGTCTCAAGGTCGCGAATCTCGCCGATCATGATGATGTCGGGGTCTTGCCGCATCAGCGCTCGTACGCCGCTGGCAAAGGTCAGGTCGATGTTGTGCTGGACCTGCATCTGGTTGAAGGCAGGCTCGACCATCTCGATCGGATCTTCGATGGTGCAGAGGTTGACCTCCGACGTCGCCAGCTTCTTGAGCGTGGTGTACAGCGTCGTGGTCTTCCCGGAACCGGTCGGCCCCGTCACCAGAATGATGCCGTTGGGCTGATGCGTCATGCCTTCCCAGCGACGCAGGTCGTCGCCTGAAAACCCCAGCTGATCGAAGTCCTTAAGCAGCACTTCCGGGTCGAAGATCCTCATTACCATCTTCTCGCCGAATGCCGTGGGAAGCGTCGACAGACGCAGTTCCACTTCACCGCCATCCGGGGTCTTGGTCTTGACCCGGCCATCCTGCGGTTTGCGCTTTTCGGCGACGTTCATCCGGCCCAGGCTTTTCAGGCGACTGGTCACCGCCATGGTCACCTGCGGTGGGAATTGATAGACGTTGTGCAACACGCCGTCGATGCGGAAGCGCACGGTGCCAGCTTCTCGGCGAGGCTCAATGTGAATATCGCTGGCGCGCTGTTGATAAGCGTATTGAAACAGCCAGTCGACGATGTTGACGATGTGCGCGTCGTTGGCATCGGGTTCCTGATCGCTCGCACCCAGTTTGAGCAGTTGCTCGAAGTTGCCCAGATTGCTCACTTTCTGATCAGTCGCGCTGGCGCCGCTGACCGATTTTGCCAGGCGGTAAAACTCGACCGCCAGTTTCTGCACGTCCACCGGGTTTGCGACTACACGCTTGATCGGCATTTTCAGGACGTGCATCAGGTCGGCTTCCCACGCCTTCACGTAAGGTTGCGCGCTGGCGATGGTCACTGCGTCGCGATCGACGGCCACGGCCAGAATCTTGTGGCGCTGGGCGAAGGCGTAGGACATCAACGGCGTGACGGCTGCCACGTTGATCTTCAGCGGGTCGATGCGCATGTACGGCTGGCCGGCTTGTTCGGCGAGCCAGGCGGTGAGGGTTTCCAGATCGAGCTTTTTGCCGGGGCGTTTCCGGTTGTCGAACTGCTGCGCGGCGATGAATTCCAGCGGATGGGTTTGCAGATTTTGCGCCGTGCGACGCAGGGTCAATGCGTATTCGGCATTGTCCTGATCGAGGTATTCCTGCGTGACCAGATCACGCAGGATTTCATTCAGATCCAGCCAGCGGTCCTGGGATGATGAGGCGAGGACGGACATGCAGGCTCCTTCGGACGAGACGGCTTACTTCGTGAGTAAGTAAGAGTAGTCCCAAGCGTGCCAGTTGTTGCGTCCTGCAGGTAGTGAAGCGTTGCCAATATTTTCGGCGTACTCAACCGACAGCCAGTGAGACAGGCTCGGATAGGACGTGCAAAACCCCGATCGGTTCCAGATCCACTGAGCAAACATTGACCAGGCTGCGCATTTTTTCGCCAATCACCTGCGCACGATGCCAGGTCATGCCGTCGACTTCTACCTCGATCATCAGCATACCTTCCTGTTGCAACACGCTGACTTGCTGCGGGATCAGGTACTGCATGGCGAACAGGTTAAGCACCCGACAGATCAGGTCAGGCTCGGCCTCGGCGAGAATCTGAAAGCGCGACCGGCATTGGGCGTTGCTGACAGACCAGACGTCGGGGCGAAGCGGGGCGGAGCTGACTGATTCCAGATGCGACATGCTGAACTCTCCTGTTTTCGTCGGCGGTATGCGATAGGGGCGACGAGCTGTTTGAGTGGAGATAGCTTTACATGCTGCAAAAGAAAATTCTGTTCTATGATCGATTGAATTAACCTTTTCGCGACTTCTTAATGCGCCACTGTCAGGTATCAGGAATAACTTATGCAAATCGAGCTGGATGCCTATGATCGCAAGATTCTTGCGGTGCTTCAGGAGGACGCTTCTTTATCCAGCGCGCAAATTGCCGAGCAGGTAGGGCTTTCCCAATCGCCGTGCTGGCGCAGGATTCAGCGATTGAAGGATGAAGGGGTGATCCGTCGCCAGGTCACGCTGCTGGATCGCAAGAAAATCGGGCTTAACACGCAGATCTTCGCGGAAGTAAAACTCAACGCCCACGGCCGCTCCAACTTCACGGAGTTCACCGAAGCGATTCGCGGATTTCCGGAGGTTCTGGAGTGCTATGTGTTGATGGGGTCGGTGGACTTTCTGCTGCGCATCGTCACGCCGGACATCGAAGCGTATGAGCGGTTCTTCTTCGAAAAGCTGTCGCTGGTGCCGGGGATTCAGGAGGTGAATTCGACTGTGGCGCTGTCGGAAATCAAATCGACAACGAGTTTGCCAATCGTTCGCTGAGCGCATCCATTGTGCGCCGAATGGGATCTGTAAATCACATCTTTATCCCTGTAGCAGTCCGGCTTGCCGGCGGTAGCGATCTCAAGGGCGCCATCGCCGTAAAGCCAGACTGCTACAGGTAATGCAGCGCTGCTTAAATCTTCAACAACGTCTTCCACGCCCGGCTCTGCAGCACGGTGATGGTCTGTTGCACACGGGCTTCGAGGATTTCATCACTGATATCCAGATGCGCCAGTTGCTCGAGCTTGTTCATCTCGCCGTACAGACGATCCAGCTCCGGCAGTTCCAGCGTGTGACGAGCATGGTGCAGCCAGACCTGGATGCGCTCGATACGCGGCAGTTGCTCGGCCAGATCTTCTGGTTGCTGCTGGTAGCGGGCCAGGTTCAGCGCGGTGGCCTCATCGCCCAGGAAGCGCGGTACCCAGCTGCTCAGCATCGCGTTGCCCTGACGGTTGCCACGGTTATTGCGCTCGACGGTCCAGCTGCGCTCCATCAACCAGCGCGAGGTAGTCAGCGAGAACAGGCCCCAACGCGGGTCTTCCAGCTCTTCGATGAACTGCTCATGCGCTGCCGCGCGCACGTCGCCATCTTCCTGACCGGCTTGAACCAGCGTGCGCCAGTCTTCGAGCAGGGCATCCAGCGCGGCACGCAGGTCGTGAGTGGTGGCGCGTGGAGCGGCCTGACCAAGGCTGCCGGTTATTGCGCGCAACTCGGCAAGCACTCCGACCCAGTCCTGCAACAGGCTCCAGTGGCCGTTGAAACGGTATTGCTCTGCCAGCCGCTGACTGCTGCCCAACAGGTACCAGGCCAGCGCGCTGTAAGCGTCGTCCACCGAGGTTTCGGCGTGCAGTTCCGGCGCTGGCAACTTGACCGAGTAGCTGCTGGCATCGAACAGGCGATAGCCGCGCTCGGCCTTGCTGATGTCGCAGGGCATCAGCGGCAGTTTCTCCGCCAGTTCGGCGGCCAGCTCCAGCAATGCGGCCGGCTCGCCTTCGCGCAGTTCCAGCTCCAGCTCGCAGATTTCTTCTTTCTGCTTGCCGACGATGACATTGCCCAGATCCAGCGCAGCCTCGATCACCACCTTGGATTTACCACGACCCCAGGCAATCTCGGCCTTTTCACGGACGAAATCGGTGGTGAACAGTGGCTTGATGGTTTTCTTGTCCAGGTCCGCCAGGTGCTCGGGCCAGCATTCGCCGTCGAGCTTTTTGAGGTCCAGCTTGGCCTTGGGCACGTCCCAGTTGTACTCGTTGCGCTCAGACAAGCCTGCCACGCTCTGGCCTCGGGTCTTGAGCGTCTGGATGATCGCGTCGCCATCACGGCGCAGGCGCAGGGCGACCTTGGCATGAGCGAGCTCGCGCTCTGGGGTGTCGAAGTACTGGTTGAATAGCTCCAGCCGCTCCCAGCCACTTTTGTTGCGCTTTTTCAGCAACGGATGCTCGCGCAGGGCAATGAGGGTTTCGCGGCTGACGCGGAGTTTGATTTCGGTTTCTTTCTGCATGGCCGGGAATCCAGGCGCTCTATCGCTGATAAACGGGGGGCGCAGCCGGAATCGACACAGCTGCGTGGGTCGTGCAGTGTACAGGACATCACCCGTGACAGTTTATTCCAGCTGTCCAATCACCCTATGATGGGGCGTGTCGTACCTGTACCGAGGAGTCGCCCATGCCGTTACCGTCCATGAAAGACCAGTTTGCGGCTCTAATCGCCGCGCCTTCGGTGAGTTGTACGCAACCTTCGCTGGATCAATCCAACCGCGCGGTCATTGATCTGCTCGCCGGGTGGCTCGGCGACTTGGGTTTTGCCTGTGATATCCAGCAGGTCAGCCCCGGCAAGTTCAATCTTCTGGCCACCTACGGAACGGGTCCCGGCGGCTTGGTGCTGTCCGGTCATAGCGATACGGTCCCTTATGACGACGCATTGTGGAAGACCGATCCACTGAAGCTGACAGAAGTCGACGGCAGGTGGTTAGGACTTGGCAGTTGCGACATGAAAGGCTTTTTCGCACTGGCAATCGAAGCCTTGCAGCCCTTGCTGGATAAACCCTTCAAGCAGCCGTTGATCATTCTGGCGACCTGCGACGAAGAAAGCTCGATGTCCGGTGCCAAAGCTCTGGCCGCTGCTGGCGGTACCCTCGGCAGGGCGGCGGTGATTGGCGAACCCACTGGCTTGAAGCCGATTCGCCTGCACAAAGGCGTGATGATGGAGCGCATCGAGATTCTCGGGCGCAGTGGCCATTCGTCGGACCCAAGCCTTGGCCACAGCGCGCTGGAGGCCATGTACGACGCCATTGGCGCGCTCAAGAATCTGCGTCAACAGTGGCAGGAGAAGTATCGCAATCCTCAGTTCAGCGTGCCTGCACCGACAATGAACTTCGGCTGCATCCATGGCGGCGACAACCCCAACCGGATTTGCGGCCAGTGCTCGCTGGAGTTCGATCTGCGTCCGCTGCCGGGCATGGATCCGGAAATGCTGCGTTCGGCGATCCGGCAGAAGCTACAGCCGCTGGCTGAACTGCATCAGGTGAAGATCGATTACGCGCCGCTGTTCTCGGAAGTCGCACCCTTCGAACAAAACGCCGATGCGGAACTGGTTCGGGTTGCCGAGCGTCTGACAGGTCATACGGCCGAAGCAGTGGCATTTGGCACCGAAGCGCCTTATCTTCAGCGCCTTGGTTGCGAGACGATCGTGTTGGGCCCCGGCGACATCGCCTGCGCGCATCAGCCGGGCGAATATCTCGAAATGTCACGTTTGCAGCCTACAGTGCGTCTATTGCGTCAGTTGATCGAACATTACTGCCTGGCCGCCCCTTGAATGCCCCGTGAGCGCTGTCGTGTGAGACAGCCCCACTTTCTGAATCAGACTAGAAGGAGAGTACGCGTGTTGCGATGCCTGTTCCGACGATAAAGCTCATGCCGTTGTGAGTGCTTTCACCCTTCGTCCATCTTCTACAGGCTCTTTCGGATATGCCCGATTACGTCAATTGGCTCCGCCACGCGTCTCCCTACATCAATGCCCACCGGGATTGCACCTTCATCGTCATGCTCCCGGGCGACGGCATCGACCACCCCAATTTCGGCAATATCGTTCACGACCTCGTGCTGCTGCACAGTCTGGGTGTTCGTCTGGTACTGGTTCACGGTTCACGTCCGCAAATCGAAAGCCGTCTGGAAGCCCGCGGGATCACGCCGCATTTCCACCGCGAACTGCGCGTCACCGATGCCGCCACTCTTGAGTGCGTCATCGACGCCGTAGGCGCACTACGCATTGCCATCGAAGCGCGTCTGTCGATGGACATGGCGGCTTCGCCGATGCAGGGCTCGCGTCTGCGCGTGACGGGCGGCAACTTCGTCACGGCGCGCCCGATTGGCGTGCTTGAGGGCGTTGATTATCAACACACTGGCGAAGTGCGCCGGATCGACCGCAAGGGTATCAATCGTCTGCTCGACGAACGCTCTATCGTGCTGCTGTCGCCGCTGGGCTACTCGCCTACCGGTGAAATCTTCAACCTCGCCTGCGAAGACGTCGCCACCCGCGCCGCCATCGACCTGGGTGCAGAGAAGCTGCTGCTGTTCGGCGCCGAGTCTGGCTTGCTGGACGAGCAGGGGCGTCTGGTCCGTGAGCTGCGTCCGCAGCAGGTTCCGGCGCACCTTCAGCGCTTGGGTAGCAACTATCAGGCAGAGCTGCTTGATTCGGCGGCGCAGGCCTGTCGCGGCGGCGTGGCGCGCAGCCATATCGTCAGTTACGCCGAAGACGGCGCTCTGCTGTCCGAGCTGTTCACCCGCGCGGGTGGCGGCACGCTGGTCGCCCAGGAGCAGTTCGAGCTGGTGCGTGAGGCGTCGATTGGTGATGTCGGTGGTTTGATCGACCTGATCACGCCGCTGGAAGAGCAGGGCATTCTGGTGCGTCGCTCACGTGAGGTACTGGAGCGCGAGATCGAGCAGTTCAGCGTGGTGGAGCGCGAAGGGCTGATCATTGCTTGCGCAGCGTTGTACCCGATTGCCGATTCCGAGACAGGCGAACTGGCGTGTCTGGCGGTGAACCCCGAATACCGTCATGGCGGGCGCGGCGATGAGCTGCTAGAGCGTATCGAGGAGCGCGCACGGGCGCAGGGCTTGAAGACGTTGTTCGTACTCACGACGCGCACGGCCCATTGGTTCCGTGAGCGCGGCTTTGAGCCGAGCAGCGTCGACCGCCTGCCTAGCGCTCGGGCATCGCTCTACAACTATCAGCGAAATTCGAAGATTTTCGAGAAGGCGATTTGAGGGCGTTCCTGTCTGACTCGGATTCAGCGTCGACTCGACATTAACGTGGGAGGGAGCTTGCTCGCGAGGAGGTAGGTACAGGCGATAGGGTTACATCGGCCGTACGGTAATCTTCGCGAGCAGGCTCCCTCCCGCGGTTTGAATCAGCGCCCTGCCAGAGAAGGGCGCGGCGCCGTTTGATCAGTTACTGATCTTCAGAATGCTCGCCTGATAGGCACCGACAAAGGTGTCGAAATCCACCGGTTCTTCGTTCTGCTCCATTTCGGACTGCTGCGCCAGGGACTCACGGGCCTTGGTTTCAAAGCTCGCCTGATCCTCGGTGCTCAATGGCCGGCTGCGGAAGTAATCGGCATGTACTTGCGCCTGACGCAACGAGAACGCGGTGAAGCCTTCCTTGTGTTCGGTCATGGCTGCCAGCACTTGGGCCGAAGGCGTCAGCGACGAATCGGCGACTTTCGCACGCTGAACGACCAGTGACTTGGCGTGCTCGTCGATACCCTGGCTCTGGTCCAGCAGATTGATGATCGGCTCGATCTTGTCGAGCAACTCGTTAGCCCATTCTTTCAGGTCAATGGTCGCGGTGTTGCGGCTCAGTTGCAGCCCCGGACGACGACCTTCCTTGACCACGGTCAGGAAGTTGCTGCTGGCGTTGCCGCATTCGCAGTCGGCCAGTTGCGGGCTTTCCTGCAGGGCGCAGAACAGAACGAAGGCATCAATGAAGCGCGACTGCTGCAGATCGATACCGACCGGCAGGAACGGGTTGATGTCCAGGCAGCGCACTTCGACGTACTGCACGCCACGGGCTACCAAAGCCTGAATCGGACGTTCGCCGGAATAGGTGACCCGCTTGGGTCGAATGGTCGAGTAGTACTCGTTTTCGATCTGCAGAACATTGGTATTGAGCTGAATCCACTCACCGTCCTTGTGCGTGCCGATTTCGACATAGGGTGCGTAGGGCGTTGCCACCGCTTTGCGCAGGCTGTCGGTGTAGGTCAGCAGGTCGTTGTAGCACGGCGTCAGGTCAGCTTGGGCATTGCTCTGGTAACCCAGGTCGCTCATGCGCAGGCTCGTGGCGTACGGCAGGTACAGCGTGTCGGCGTCGAACTGCTCAAGCTGATGCGAGCGGCCGCGCAGGAAGCTGGCGTCCAGCGCCGGCGATGCGCCGAACAAATACATCAGCAGCCAGCTGTAGCGACGGAAGTTGCGGATCAGGCCGATGTAGCTCTCGGACTGGAAGTCGCGGTCGCTGCCTTCGAAAGCTTCGGTTTGTTTGAGTACTGGCCAGATCGCTTCCGGCAGAGAGAAGTTGTAGTGAATGCCGGCAATGCATTGCATCGTCTTGCCGTAGCGCAGCGCCAGGCCCTGACGATAGACGTACTTGAGCTTGCCGATGTTGGAGGTGCCGTAATAGGCGATCGGGATGTCTTCTTCGGCCGGCAACGGGCACGGCATCGAAGGGCTCCAGATGTACTCGCTGCCCAGCTTGCTGTAGGCGAAACGGTGGATTTTTTCCAGGCTATCCAGCGTCTCCGCCGGATTGGTCAGCGCCGGAGTGATGAACTCAAGCAATGACTCGGAGTAATCCGTGGTGATCTGATCGTTGGTCAGCGCAGAGCCCAAGGCCTCTGGATGCGGTGTCTGGGCCAGACGACCTTCGCCTGTAACGCGCAGGCATTCACGCTCGATACCGTGCAGGCACTTCTCCAGGAGGGAGAGGTGACGGGGCTCGCCAAGCAGGGCCAGGCGGCGGTTGAGAAGTTCGCTCAAGTTGGATTCCTTCACGCGTCAGTCGGCCCTATATGGGGGCGATATGGCGGTCTACAAGGGTGAAGAAAGGAACTGGCGTTTTCGCCTCGTTTTTGGTCCGAACGCCGATGCCCGTCGCTGATTGATCCCACAGGGAAATCAGAAAATTTCGACACTGATACACAGTGCCGAAATTAACCCATATCCCTATCGGACAGCTAGACGATCGCGAACGTGCCTTGCGCTTTCGCGACCAGCTTGTCGTCCTGGCGCACTTCGGCTTCGACCACCAGCGTACGCCGCCCGGCATGCAGCACCGTGCCGATGCAAGTCACTTCGCCGTCCGGAACACCGCGTACGTAGTTGATCTTGCACTCCACAGTCACGCTTTGCTTGTCGAAGCCATGGGAGCTGGAACAGGCCAGCCCCATGGCGATATCGACCAGGCTGAACAGCGCGCCGCCGTGCATCACGTTGCCGCGATTGCGCAAATGCGGTTCCAGCGCCAGCGTGACCTCGGCGACACCGTCGCCCAGCCGCACCAGTTTGCAGCCCAGTGTCTTGAAATAGGCGCTCTCGGTCAGGCCTTCCGGGATTTCCATCAGCGTTTCTTCAATTGTTTGGCGTTAGCGAACAGCGAAGCCATGGCGTTGTTGGCCGGGGCTGCCGTTGCGGGTTCTTTGCGTGGAGCGCTGCCCTGCTGCTGGCGCGGCGCCGAGCCTGGACGTGCGCCACGAGCACCGTCGATCTTTTCGCCTGGTGTATCGCTCATGCGCATCGACAGACCTACACGTTTACGCGGAATGTCGACTTCCATGACCTTGACCTTCACCACATCGCCGGCCTTGACCGCTTCACGCGGGTCCTTGATGAATTTCTCCGAAAGCGCAGAGATATGCACCAAACCGTCTTGATGAACGCCGATGTCGACGAAGGCGCCGAAGTTGGTCACGTTGGTGACCACGCCTTCCAGGATCATGCCCAGCTGCAGGTCTTTCAGGTCTTCGACACCGTCCTGGAACTCGGCGGTCTTGAACTCTGGGCGCGGATCGCGACCAGGCTTTTCCAGTTCCTGAAGAATGTCAGTGACAGTCGGCAACCCGAAGGTCTCGTCGGTGAATTTCTTCGGGTCCAGACGCTTGAGGAAGCTGGCGTCACCGATCAGCGAACGAATGTCGCGGTCAGTTTCAGCCGCGATGCGCTGCACCAGCGGATAGGCCTCAGGGTGAACGGCCGACGAATCCAGCGGGTTATCGCCATTCATCACACGCAGGAAGCCTGCGGCCTGTTCGAAAGTCTTCTCACCCAGACGCGCGACTTTCTTGAGCGCGGCGCGGGTTTTGAAAGCACCATTTTCGTCACGGTGAGTGACGATGTTCTGCGCCAGGGTGGTGTTGAGGCCGGAAATGCGAGCCAGCAACGCGACCGAAGCAGTGTTCACGTCAACGCCTACGGCGTTCACACAGTCCTCGACCACAGCATCGAGGCCGCGCGCCAGTTTGAGCTGGGACACGTCATGCTGATATTGGCCGACACCGATGGACTTCGGATCGATTTTTACCAGTTCGGCCAGTGGGTCCTGCAGGCGACGAGCGATGGACACGGCGCCACGGATCGACACGTCCAGATCCGGGAATTCCTTCGATGCCAGTTCCGACGCCGAGTACACCGATGCGCCCGCTTCGGAGACCATGACCTTGGTCATCTTCAGGCCTGGGTACTTTTTGATCAGCTCCGCGGCCAGTTTGTCGGTTTCACGGCTGGCGGTGCCGTTGCCGATGGCAATCAGGTCTACCGAATGCTTGGCGCAGAGTGCGGCCAGCACGGCGATGGTTTGATCCCACTGATTTTTCGGAACGTGCGGATAGACTGTTGCGTAGTCCAGCAACTTGCCGGTCGAATCCACTACCGCCACCTTGCAGCCGGTGCGCAGGCCAGGGTCCAGACCCAGTGTCGCACGCGGCCCGGCAGGTGCGGCCAGCAGCAGGTCGTGCAGGTTGTGGGCGAAAACGTTGATCGCTTCGGTCTCGGCGCCGTCGCGCAGTTCGCCCAGCAGATCGGTTTCCAGATGGGAATAGAGCTTGACCTTCCAGGTCCAGCGCACGACTTCCGCCAGCCATTTGTCTGCCGGACGATTCTGATTCTGCAGGCCGAAACGCTCGCTGATCATCATTTCGCACGGATGCAACGTGCCCGGCAGCTCTTCACCGACTTTCAATGCAGAGCTCAAGATGCCTTCGTTGCGGCCGCGGAAAATCGCCAGGGCGCGGTGCGACGGCATGCTCTTGAGCGGCTCGTCATGTTCGAAGTAGTCGCGGAACTTCGCGCCTTCTTCTTCCTTGCCGGCAACGACCCGCGCGCTGATCACGGCTTCGTGCTTCAAGAAGCTGCGCAGTTTCTCCAGCAGCGTGGCGTCTTCGGCGAAGCGCTCCATGAGGATGTATTTGGCGCCTTCGAGCACGGCCTTGACGTCGGCGAAGCCTTTTTCGGCGTCGACAAAACGTGCGGCTTCGGTCTCGGGTGTCAGGCTCGGGTCGTTGAACAGACCGTCCGCCAACTCGCCAAGGCCGGCTTCCAGAGCGATCTGGCCTTTGGTGCGGCGCTTCTGTTTGTACGGCAGGTACAGGTCTTCGAGGCGGGTCTTGGTGTCGGCGAGTTTGATGTCGCGTGCCAGTTCCGGGGTCAGCTTGCCTTGCTCTTCGATGCTGGCGAGGATGCTGATGCGGCGTTCATCGAGCTCGCGCAGATAGCGCAGGCGCTCTTCCAGATGACGCAATTGCGTGTCATCGAGGCTGCCAGTCACTTCTTTACGGTAGCGAGCGATGAAGGGCACCGTAGAGCCTTCATCCAGTAGCGCGACGGCCGCTTCGACCTGTTGCGGGCGGACACCGAGTTCCTCGGCGATGCGGCTGTTGATACTGTCCATAAAACCACCTGGCAAATGTGTGTGCAAAAAATCAGCTGCTGGCGAACCGCCGCAAGCGAGTGTTGCCTGACCTTGAGGGCGGCGCATTATACCCAGTGAACCCCGATTAGGGGACCGCCCTGTCAGATGCCGCAAAAGCGCCTGTGTGGTCACAACCGCGGCATTCGCAAAGCCGCGAAGCAGAGCACCAGTGGCGGCTCAGGAAAAATCTGCTAACAATGCACACGGTGCGCATCACAGCAGCTACGCCATAATGCGCGCCGAGATCAAAGGAGCTTCCAATGAGCAGCACTGCACAAACGGCTGAAGGCGAGAAAATCCTCATCGTTGACGATGACCCGGGCCTGAGCAGCCTGTTAGAACGCTTTTTCACCAGCAAGGGCTATCGCGCCCGTGCTGTGGCCAACGTGGAGCAAATGGACCGCCTGCTGGCTCGCGAAGTATTTCACCTCGTGGTGCTGGACTTGATGCTGCCCGGTGAAGACGGCCTGTCCGCCTGCCGCCGACTGCGTGCCGCGAACAATCAGGTTCCGATCATCATGCTGACCGCCAAGGGCGACGAGCTGAGTCGCATCAAGGGTCTGGAACTTGGCGCCGACGATTACCTGGCCAAACCTTTCAACCCTGACGAACTGATGGCTCGCGTCAAAGCCGTGTTGCGTCGTCAATCCGCACCGGTACCCGGCGCGCCTGCCAGCGAAGACGAAACCGTCACTTTCGGCGAGTACGAGCTGTCGCTTGCCACGCGCGAGCTGAAGAAGGGCGACGAAGTCCACATGCTGACCACCGGTGAGTTCGCCGTGCTCAAAGCGCTGGTCATGCACGCACGCGAACCGCTCACCCGCGACAAGCTGATGAACCTCGCCCGTGGCCGCGAATGGGATGCGCTGGAGCGTTCGATCGACGTACAAATCTCCCGTCTGCGCCGCCTGATCGAAGTGGACGCCGCCAAGCCGCGTTACATTCAGACAGTATGGGGCGTGGGGTATGTGTTCGTGCCGGATGGTGCCGGCAAGCAGTAACAGCAAGTCGACAGGTTGCTTGCCGGGCGCGTTGCACGCCTGCATACGCTAGCCAGTCACCTCGATGCACCTGAAAGCAGGCATCGGCGTGGCTGGTTTTGCTGTCTGTTGCTATCCGCGAAATTTCGCGAGCCTGGCTCGCTCCTGCAAAGTGTGTAGCTGCTGTTATGAAGACACCGCTCTGGTTCCCGCAAAGCTTTTTCTCTCGCACGTTGTGGCTGGTGCTCATCGTCGTCCTGTTTTCCAAGGCGCTGACCCTGGTTTATCTGCTGATGAACGAAGACGTTCTGGTTGATCGCCAGTACAGCCACGGCGTCGCTCTGACTTTGCGGGCTTACTGGGCAGCCGACGAAAGCGATCGACAGACCATCGCCGACGCGGCGGGCCTGATTCGTGTGGTGGGTGGCGGTGTACCTGAAGGCGAGCAGCACTGGCCGTACTCGGAAATCTATCAGCGCCAGATGCAGGCCGAACTCGGCGCCGATACCGAGGTGCGACTTCGCGTTCATGCGCCGCCTGCCTTGTGGGTGCGAGCGCCGAGTCTGGGCGATGGCTGGCTGAAAGTTCCTCTCTATCCACACCCTTTGCGCGGCCAGAAAATCTGGAGCGTCCTGGGCTGGTTCCTGGCGATCGGCCTGTTGTCGACTGCTTCAGCCTGGATCTTCGTCAGCCAGCTCAACCAGCCGCTCAAGCGCCTTGTATTTGCAGCCCGCCAGTTAGGTCAGGGGCGCAGTGTCCGACTCCCTGTCAGCGACACCCCCAGCGAAATGACCGAGGTCTACCGCGCTTTCAACCAGATGGCTGAAGACGTCGAGCAGGCGGGGCAGGAGCGCGAGTTGATGCTCGCAGGTGTCTCCCACGACCTGCGTACGCCTCTCACGCGATTGCGTCTGTCGCTGGAGCTTATGCCGGTCGACAACGAGTTCATGGAAGGCATGGTTCGTGACATCGAAGACATGGACGCCATCCTTGATCAGTTTCTGGCGTTCATCCGCGACGGGCGCGACGAGGAGGTCGAAGAAGTCGATTTGGTCGAACTGGTTCACGAAGTCGTCGCACCGTACAACAGCCCTGTGGAGCAGGTGCGCCTGTGCCTTGAGTCCATTCCCCCGTTCCCATTGCGCCGGGTCTCGATGAAGCGCCTGCTCAACAACCTCATCGGCAACGCCATGCATCACGCGGGCAATGGTGTCGAAGTGGCGGCGTACGTATCCGGCGACAGCGGCGCACCTTATGTGGTGCTCAGCGTGCTGGACCGAGGCATGGGTATCGATCCGTCGGAGCTGGAGGGCATCTTCAACCCCTTCATACGCGGTGATCGCGCTCGAAGCGGAAAAGGGACGGGGCTGGGTCTGGCAATCGTCAAGCGCATCGCCGCAATGCACGGCGGCAATGTCGAGTTGCGCAACCGCTCGGGGGGTGGGCTTGAAGCCAGAGTGCGTTTGCCGTTGGGATTACTACTGCCCAGGGACGCGGATTAGCTGGTCGGTCTGATCCTCGTAGCAGTCCGGCTTGCCGGCGGTGGCGATTTTACTAACGTCACCTGTACTGAATGATCATCCCTGCCACGTCCTTGCCGGTGGTGGTTTCGATGCCTTCCAGTCCGGGCGACGAATTTACCTCCATCACCAGCGGTCCGTGGTTGGAGCGCAGGATGTCTACCCCCGCGACGCTCAGGCCCATGACCTTGGCCGCACGGATTGCGGTCATGCGCTCTTCTGGGGTGATCTTGATCAGGCTTGCAGTACCGCCCCGGTGCAGGTTGGAGCGGAACTCCCCCGGCTTGGCCTGGCGCATCATCGAGGCGATGACCTTATCGCCGACGACAAAGCAACGAATATCGGCGCCGCCCGCTTCCTTGATGTACTCCTGAACCATGATGTCCTGCTTCAGGCCCATGAACGCTTCGATGACCGATTCCGCTGCCGTTGCGGTTTCGCACAGCACCACGCCGATGCCCTGAGTGCCTTCCAGCACCTTGATCACCAGCGGCGCGCCGTTGACCATCTGGATCAAATCGGGGATGTCGTCCGGAGAGTGGGCGAAGCCTGTGACCGGAAGCCCAATGCCACGCCGCGACAGCAGCTGCAGCGAGCGTAGTTTGTCGCGGGAGCGGGCTATGGCGACGGATTCGTTGAGCGGAAAGACGCCCATCATTTCGAACTGACGCAACACGGCGCAGCCGTAGAAGGTCACGGAAGCGCCGATGCGGGGAATGACCGCGTCGAAGCCTTCCAGGGGTTTTCCTCGATAGTGGATCTGCGGCTTATGACTGGCAATGTTCATATAGGCGCGCAGGGTATCGATCACCACGACCTCGTGGCCCCGCTGGATACCAGCTTCGACCAGGCGACGAGTTGAATACAGACGCGGGTTTCGCGAAAGCACAGCGATCTTCATGCAACACCTGTGGGAGAGGAATTAGAGGCCGGGAACGCCGGCTTGTCCTGAACGTATGTAATGCCCGGATTGACCACCAACTGGCCGTCGATCAGAGCCTTTGAACCCAATAGCAATCGGTACCGCATGGCCTTGCGGCAGGCAAGGGTGAATTCCACCGGCCAGACGCGATCGCCCAGCGCCAGCGTAGTTCGAATCACGTATCGCACCTGTGAATGACCGTTGGAACTCTTGATGGTTTTCATCGCCACCAGTTGGGCCTCGCAACGTCGATGACGCAGTTGCACCACCGTGCCCAGATGAGCGTTGAAGCGCACCCACTTCTCGCCATCGCGCTCGAAGGGTTCTATTTCCGTGGCGTGCAGGCTGGAAGTGCTCGCCCCGGTATCGATCTTCGCGCGCAGCCCGGCGACCCCCAAGTTGGGCAGCGCCACCCATTCGCGAAGGCCGATGACTGTGAGATGGTCGAATGTTTTCAAAGCGATTCCGTACGTTTGCGCGTTCTGCCAGACACCTGGAACAGCCTGGGTCAATGGCTTGAATGCAGGTCCGAAAAATACCGGGCCTGCATCAGAAAAATTCCGCAGTCGGCGAAAAAGTCCGCTCTTCAGGCGTGCACGATGCCTGCGGCGATGACTCTAACGCTCAACTCGGTCCAGATTGTGACAACCCCGAGAACGATAGCCTGACGAACACCAGAACGCATTCCCCTTGCTGCGTGGAGGGGATTCTAACCAAGGCTTGAAATTACTGCGTGCTCGGCGTTGCGTAGTACAGTTCTGACTATCACCCGATTGAGGAATTCAGATGACACAAAAGTCAGACGAAGACGACAAGGTTCGTTTGGATAAGTGGCTATGGGCAGCGCGCTTCTTCAAGACTCGCGCGTTGGCCAAGGCGGCGATTGAAAGTGGCAAGGTGCATTGTCGGGGCGAGCGATGCAAGCCGGGCAAGGAGCCGCGCATCGGCGACGAGTTTCAGATTCGCGCCGGGTTCGACGAGCGCACCGTGGTAGTCAACGCCCTGTCCATCGTTCGCCGTGGGGCCCCCGAAGCGCAGTTGCTCTACAGCGAAACTCCAGAAAGCCTGGCCAAGCGCGAGCAGGCTGCCGAGATGCGCAAGGCTGGAAGCCTGGGGGTAACGACCGATGGCAAACCGACCAAGAAACAGCGTCGGCAGTTGTTCCAGTTTCATTCCGGGGATGATTGAGGGCAACTGGATCAAAGTCCGGCCTGCCGGCGGAGGCGATTTCAACAACGCCATCGCCGGCAAGCTTGGTTGCTACAGGTTTTGATCGATCTACAGATGTGCACCCGGCTTCATGATACTCAAGCAACGCAGCAGCGGAAAACGCCCGAACAGATTGAAAAGCGGTGCCGTGGCACGAAGCAGCCAGCCAGTCACCACCGCAACGAACGGCGTGTAGCAACTCCAACCCAAAGCCAACAAAGCAATCATCACGCCGCCGATGTAGTCGTCCTGGCCCCAATGCGCGCCTGCGACCAGGCGCGGCATCATGAACAGGAAGGCCAGTGCCCAGATGATCACGCGCTGGCCGACACTGCGGCTGAATACGGTCATGAACATCGCCCAGATCAGCAGTACCGAGGCGTGGTCGCCCGGGAAGCTCTGGCTGGAGCGGTCCTTGAGCTGCCACTTGTCTTCCAGCGTCGGGAAGATCTCGCTGAGTTTTATGGCATCAGGGATCACCATCGAGGCGCTGTCGTGCTGCAGCGAGCTGTGGTCGATGATCTTGGAAAAGACAGTGCGGATGATCAGCAGCAAGATCAGTGTCAGCACGAATCCGATCAACGCGGCGCGTGTCTGCACGGCCTTGAAGACCCAGTCACCCTTGATCAGCAGCATCAGCAGAATCAGGCCAACGACAATATCGAAGGGGCGCATACTGGCGATTGTCCAGATCCACAGCCAGACTTTGTTCTGCTCCAGCGGCCGGTTCAGCAGGTGAAAAAACCACTCGTCGAATTGAGTGAAAGCCGCATGGCCTGTAGGCCAGATCCACACCAACAGCAGCACGAGCGCTACCAGATTACACAGCAGGAATTTTTTGGCGTTCCACTTGGGTTGGAACAGCGCGGGATAGTCCATAAAATGCCCCCATCGGCATGACAATGCACCCAGCGGTGCTAAACCGCGTTTTATAGGCGTTTGTCATCAACTTGTCATTACTTCAGATACCAATTTCTATGCATGATTTCCCGGATATCGATTACACCCAGCGTTTCATCTTCGACGAAAGCGACGTGCGCGGTGAGCTCGTGGCGCTGGAGCGCAGCTACGCCGAAGTGCTGGCCAAGCATCCGTACCCCGAGCCCGTGGCCCAGTTGCTGGGTGAAATGCTCGCCGCAGCAGCGTTGCTTGTCGGCACATTGAAATTTGACGGTTTGTTGGTCTTGCAGGCGCGCTCACCAGGCCCGGTTTCCCTGCTGATGGTCGAGTGCTCCAGCGAGCGCGAGATTCGCGGCATCGCCCGTTACGACGAAAGCCTTATAACGCCTGACGCTACGCTGAAAGAGCTGATGCCCGACGGCGATCTGACCATGACCATCGATCCGCGCCAGGGCAAGCGCTATCAAGGCATTGTAGGGCTGGACGGTGTGGACCTGTCGGAGTGTCTGTCTGAATACTTCGTGATGTCCGAGCAGTTGCCTACACGATTCTGGATCAAGGCTGACGGCAAACGCGCTCGCGGCCTGCTGCTCCAACAACTGCCACCGGCGCGCCTGACTGACCCGGAAGAGCGCGAAGCCAGCTGGCAACACGTCAACACCCTGGTCGATACCCTGACCGCCGAAGAGCTGTTGAGCCTGAACAACGAAACCGTGTTGCATCGTCTTTTCCACGAGGACGCGGTGCGCATGTTCGATATTCAGCCTCTGATATTCCGTTGCAGCTGCTCGCGTGAGCGCTCTGCCAATGCGCTGGTCAGTCTTGGTCTGGAAGATGCACAGCAATTGGTGATCGAGCACAACGGCACCGTTGAGATCGATTGCCAGTTCTGCAATCAGCGTTATCTTTTCGACGCAACCGATGTAGCGCAGCTGTTTGCAGGCGGCGGGGTCGACACCCCTTCGGATACCCGTCATTGATGTAGTTTTTATGTAGTGCCGATGCTGGGCTGAATGGTTTCCGCCCAGCGGGCCGCGTTCTTCATTATGTAGTTCTGACAGGAGGGCCCTACCTTTTTTGGGCTTTTCTGGCATAATCCGGCCCACTTTTTAGCTGTAGTAGTTTGGGTTTTTCTACTACAAAACGTTTGGAGCACTCGGCCAGCGGGCCGACGGGGAATCTCATGACGCAAGCCAATAACGCCGTTTACACCGATCTCAGTGTTGACGATCTGGTTAAAGAAGCCCTCAAACGCGAAGAAGGCGTCCTGTCCGATACTGGCGCACTCGTCGTGGAAACTGGCCATCGCACCGGTCGTTCGCCAGTTGACCGCTTCATCGTTGAAGAACCATCCACTCAGGACGCTATCGCCTGGGGCCCGATCAACCGCAAGTTCCCGGCCGACAAGTTCGATGCCCTGTGGGCTCGCGTCGAGGCGTTCAACAACGCTCAGGAACACTTCGTCTCCCACGTTCACGTAGGCGCTGCCGAAGATCACTACCTGGCCGTCAAGATGACCACCCAGACTGCCTGGCAGAACCTATTCGGTCGTTGCCTGTTCATCAATCCGGCTCAGTACAACCCGGCCGGTCGCCAGGAATGGCAGGTTCTGAACGTTGCGAATTTCGAATGCGTGCCAGAGCGTGACGGTACAAATTCAGACGGTTGCGTGATCCTCAACTTCGCACAGAAGAAAGTGCTGATCGCTGGCATGCGTTACGCCGGCGAGATGAAAAAAGCCATGTTCTCGGTGCAGAACTTCCTGCTGCCAGCTGCTGACGTGCTGCCAATGCACTGCGCCGCCAACATCGGCGAAGAAGGCGACGTCACCCTGTTCTTCGGCCTGTCCGGCACTGGCAAGACCACGCTGTCCGCAGACGAAAGCCGTTACCTGATCGGCGACGACGAACACGGTTGGGGTGAGGGCGTGGTGTTCAACATCGAAGGCGGTTGCTATGCCAAGTGCATCGACCTCTCCGAGAAGAACGAGCCTGTCATCTGGAAAGCCATCAAGCACGGCGCAGTACTGGAAAACGTTGTTCTCGACGCCAATGGCCACGCCGACTACGCCGACAGCAGCCTGACCCAGAACAGCCGCGCAGCCTACCCGCTGGAGCACGTTGAAAAACGCTCCGAGCAGAACCTCGGTGGCGAGCCGAACGCTGTGATCTTCCTGACCTGCGACCTGACCGGCGTTCTGCCGCCAGTGTCGATCCTCAGCGAAGAACAAGCGGCCTACCACTTCCTGTCGGGCTACACCGCACTGGTTGGTTCCACCGAAATGGGCTCGGGCGCCGGCATCAAGTCGACCTTCTCCACCTGCTTCGGCGCACCGTTCTTCCCACGTCCGGCTGGTGAATACGCTGAGCTGCTAATCAAGCGCATCCGCGGCTTCGGCTCCAAGGTCTACCTGGTCAACACCGGCTGGACCGGCGGTGGCTACGGCGTCGGTAAGCGTTTCAACATCCCGACCACCCGTGGCGTCATCGCGGCCATCCAGAGCGGCGCGCTCATCGGTGCAGAAACCGAGCACCTGGCCACCGTCAACCTGGACGTGCCGAAGTCGGTACCAGGCGTCGACACCGCTCTGCTCAACCCACGCAACACCTGGGCTGACAAAGCAGCGTACGACGAAGCGGCAAAAGCACTGGCCGGTCTGTTCATCGAGAACTTCAAGAAGTTCGACGTGAGCGACGCGATCAAGGCAGCGGGTCCGAAGCTGTAAGATCGGGTTCTGTTGAAAAAGAAACCGCCCTTTGGGGCGGTTTTTTTATGTTCGCGTTTCGGGTGGCAGCGCCTCGATGTCCTTTGTCACCCACCGCCGATGTTTGATGGCGTGATGAAGCATTCCTAGCGTCAGAGGAATGCTTGCGCGTCGGTCTTCCGATCGCCGCCATCTGAACAGATCATAGCCCTCGGAGTTGAAGTACCTGTAAGCGTCATAGTCGATGAAGTCGATGGGAAACTGCTCTGCCAAGTCTGCCATCAGTTCCGCAGCGTCATCGCCATCGCAATCCAGATCATGGTTGATCGAGGTGTTGGAGCCTAACTGGCTCATATCCAGCTCTCCAAGGTTTTCGGTGAGCAAAGCCAGCAATTGACGCATATCTTTGTCGTCTGGAAGTGGTGCACGCGCTTTCATGGTTAGTACAGGTAGCTTCGGGTGGCTTACAAGCCTACATCGGAGGGTGGTTCAGAGTTTGTAGTGCGTGTCTGGAATGCCTGTAAGACGCGAAGGATTTTGCGGCCGGTTCCCGGCAGATCGCTGGCAAGCCGAGCTCCCACGCCCCTCGGGCAGAATCAACATCAGCGGTGCTATCACGCGGCCAAGGAATCAACTTGAGGGATGCTCACCCCGCCTTGCCCATCACCGGAAAATCCTGGGTGATATCGAAACTGCCCTTGGCGACGACGCTCTTGGCGTTGCACAGCTTTGCATCGAAGCCAGGGTGGCGTTCGCCGTGCTGGGCGGCGTAGGCGGCGGCTTCTCTGGTGCAATCGTCGGTGGGCTGTTCGGGGGAGAGGGCGGCATTGAACTGGAAGGTGCCAACGAGGCGATAGCGGTCCAGCAGTTTGTTGTCGGACTGCAGTTTTTCGATTTTGCTGAAGTCGAGTCTGACGTTGCTGTTGGCGCCGCTCTTGTCGGTGTCGTAGTACTGATAGTACGAGCCGGTGTCATAGGAGGCGCTGTTTTCATCATGGGCGACTTCCACGCGACCGCCCTGAAACATGATGGCCTGCTTTTCCTGATCCGGGTTGTCGAAGGAGAAGCCCAGGATGGGGCCGATGCTGACCTCGTTGCGATCACCTTCGGCCTCTTGGTCCGCACTCAAGGTCAGCCAGTTTGAACCGGGCAGTTTGCCTGGTAAAAAGCCTACGCCGACTGCGTCGCCCTTGGCCTCGTAATGCAGATTCAGCGCCCCACTGACATCCACCGTCATCGACTTCGACAACCCCCGCGCGTCCGCTGCGGCGCTGCCGGGCTTTTCGGCCTCTTTGTCGCCACAACCAGCGAGTGTGGCGATCAGCGCGGTGAGCAATAGCGGTAAGTAGCGAGTGCGGGTCATGACGGTTTCCTGAAGTGATCGGCGTGAAAGCCTCTGCTTGGCGGAAGGTATGACCACCGGAATCAGGATTTGTCGATGCCAGGGGTTGAAAATTGTTCTGACCTAAGGCCGATACGTCCGCGCGGCTTCGCAATATTGCTCCTGCGCCTGCTTGTTCTTCTCGTCCTTGTCCTTGGCCAGCCGTTTGCTCCAGTCGCTGCACATGTCCTTGAAGTAGGGTTCTGCGGCGCGGCGGCATTCGCGGTATTCGACGCTGTCGGTCTTGAAGTTCATGCACACGCTGCTGTTTTCGACGTGGTTGTTGTAGATGCGGTAGCGGGCTTCGTAGCGGTTGCGGCTGTCAATTTCACGTATCAGGACACCGGCCACTTCATAACGTCGACCACTGGGTTCGGCTTTGGGCCTGGCGGCACCCGCCTTGTAATCGGCCATGTAGCGGTCGGAAACCATGCCCTGTGGGCGGGGTGCGTTGTAGTCGGTGGGTTGCGCTTCGCCGAAGCGGCAGTTGATTACGTCGCGATCAATGACGTTGCCGTTTTTCAAGCAATCATCCAGTGGCTTCGAGGCCACAGGCTGTGCTGTTTCGAGCTTTGGCGCTACATAGACCACCTGTTCCGTGGTGCGGATATCGGCAGGGGGCGCAACCGTTGCGGACTCTTCGCCTATTTCTACGGCTGGTGGCGGGGCGATAGCGATTTGGGACGCTTTGGGTGTGTGAAACATCCGCAGGGCCAGAAAGACGATCGCTATGGCCAATGCGAGACAGATAACCACGCTGCTGAGCGGCCAGCTGCTTTTGGTATGTGCGACTTTTCGTTTGGTGGGGTGGGAGCCGAGTACGACGTCGAACTGATCCGGCGCCAGACGTTGCAGGACGGTTTGCCCCTCGTCCTTGGGCTGTTGGTTGGGCTGCATTGCCTCTCCTTGGCGTAGCCCGGTTTTCGGGCGTTATCAGGGCCTGCGAAAACGAGCGACATGTAACGTGAATGTCTGTGGCGGCGAGGTTAATCGTCGCGATGTTGTTTTGCTAGTACTCGTATCGGTTCTGCATCAGCGATGTATGCTGATTGGCATTTCTGTAACGGTTTAGGTGTACTGCGCCCAAACCTGCCGCGCTAAGGTTCAACACCCTTGCGACGGTCCATGGAGTGGCAGCTATGCATCAAACCCTTGAGCAGGTTTTCGGTTATCGGCAGTTTCGTTCCGGACAAGAGGCCGCTATCAGCGCCGTGTTAGCGGGGCGCTCGGCGGCTGCGATTTTCCCGACGGGCTCCGGCAAGTCGCTGTGTTATCAGCTGCCGGCATTGTTGCTGCCGCACCTCACGTTAGTGGTCTCGCCCTTGCTGGCGTTGATTCAGGACCAACTGGCGTTCCTGCAACGCCACGGTATTGCCGCGGCGAGTATCGATTCGGCGCAGAGCCGCGACGATGTGGCCGATGTCATGAGCCGAGCGCGTTCGGGCGAGCTGAAGATTCTGATGATTTCCGTCGAGCGCCTAAAAAATGAGCGTTTTCGGCATTTCATCGCTCAGGTGCCGATTTCGTTGCTGGTGGTCGACGAGGCGCACTGTATTTCCGAGTGGGGGCATAACTTTCGCCCTGACTACCTCAAGCTTCCGGACTACCAGCGCGAGTTCAACATCCCACAGACTCTGCTGCTGACGGCTACAGCGACCCCGCAAGTCATCGCGGACATGCAAGCCAAATTCGCCATCGAGCCGAACGATGTGGTTACTACAGGCTTTTACCGTCCCAACCTCACTCTGTCGGTCGAGCCAATTCCGGGTCGAGATAAACGCCGGCGTCTTGTTCAGTGGCTGGGTGAGCGCGCGGGGCAACCAACCATTGTCTATGTCACCCTGCAGAAGACTGCCGAGTTCGTCGCAGCGCACCTGGCGCAAAGCGGCATTCCCGCTCAGGCCTATCACGCGGGTTTGCCTCATGACAAACGCGAGTCGATCCAGCGCCAGTTCATGGACGGGCGCCTGAACTGCATCGTCGCCACCATCGCCTTCGGCATGGGCATCGACAAGAGCGACATTCGCAACGTGGTGCATTTCGACCTGCCCAAATCCATCGAGAACTACAGCCAGGAAATCGGCCGGGCAGGGCGTGACGGTGCGGAGTCGCAATGTCTGGTGCTGGCCAATCGCGACAGCCTCAATGTGCTGGAGAACTTCGTGTACGGCGACACGCCTGAGCGCGAGGGGATCCGCAGGGTACTGGAGGATTTGCTCAACGCTCGCAATGACGGCCAGTGGGAGTTCCTGCTGCTGCCGCTTTCGGACATGAGCAACATTCGCCAGTTGCCGCTCAAGACGTTGCTGGTCCAGCTGGAGCTGCGCGGGATCATTGCACCGCGTTATTCCTACTTCGCCGAATACAGGTTCAAGTACCTGATCGAACCCGAGCACCTGGTGCAGCGTTTTCAAGGGGAGCGTCAGCAGTTCGTGCAAGCATTGGTGGAGACCTCAAGCCGTGCGCGGACGTGGGCCACGGTTAATTTCGACGCCATGTATCAGCAATATCAGGCCGACCGCGCGCGGGTAGTGACGGCGTTGGACTTCTTTCAGGAGAAAGGCTGGATCGAGCTTGAAAGCAAGCAGATGACCGAGGTTTACAGTCTGTTGGTGACTGATTTCGACTCCGACGCCTTGAGCGAAGAGTTGCACGATTACTTCGTTCATCACGAGACGACCGAAGTGGCGCGCATCCACGCGATGCTTGATCTTTTCGCAAGCGATCAGTGTCTGGCCCACCGTCTGTCGCAGTATTTTGGCGATGAACAGGCGCCGCAGCATTGCGGGCATTGCTCGGTGTGTGCGGGCAAGGTTGCGCACTTGCCTGAACCTGCGGAACTCACGCCGCTTGAACAACAGGATTTTGACGGGTTGTGTGGCGAGTTCATCACTAGGCATATGGACGCGCGCGGCCACGACCCCAGCGTCGAATGCCTGACCCGGTTTTTGTGCGGGATCAGCGTGCCGTTGTTTACCAGGCTAAAAGCCAGAAATACCCCCGGGTTCGCGGTGCTGGAAGACTATCCATATGCCCGGGTACGTGATTGGCTTACACAGCAGGTCCAGCGGTTTCATCGTTAGCAGAGGAATAATGAATGCCCCAACCGACCCCACAACGTTCCGACTACCGCCATTTCCAGCCCATCACCACGCGCTGGCACGACAACGACATTTACGGGCACGTAAACAACGTCACCTACTACAGCTTCTTCGACAGCGCCGTGAACAGCTATCTGATCGAGCGTGGCGGGCTGGATATTCACGATGGGGACGTAGTTGGGTTTGTGGTCAGTTCATCCTGCGATTACTTCGCGTCAATTGCGTATCCGGACCTGATCGAGATCGGGTTGCGGGTCGGCAAGCTCGGCAACAGTTCGGTGCAGTATGAACTGGCGGTGTTCAAGACGGGCGAGGAGGAGGCCTGTGCAGCGGGGAGATTCGTGCATGTGTTCGTGGATCGGGCGTCGAATCAACCGGTGCCGATTCCTGCACGGTTGCGTCAGGCGTTGGAGCAATTGGTGGTCTGAAACGACAACCGGCCGCGTAAGGGCGGCCGGTGTGTGAAGGTTATAGCGAGTGCGCTGACTGTCAGCGATGACGCCAGCCGCGATGACGGCCGTTGTCGTGATGGCGGTGGCCGCGACCGTGGTGGTAGTCACGACGATCGCCACGGTAACCTCGACGGTTGTCATCGTCATGACGGCTCTGGTCGCCCATGTAGTTGCCCAGCGCGCCACCGGCGCCACCGCCGGCTGCTGCGCCGATCAGGCTGCCTGTGCTGCCGCCGACACTGCGGCCGATGACGTTACCGCCTGCGGCGCCAAGACCACCGCCGATGGCGGCTTCAGTGCGGTTGTGGCGGTTTGCGCCAACAGCGCCACCAGCGGCGCCGCCAAGGCCTGCGCCAATCGCGGATCCGGTGCTGCCGCCAAGTTGCTGGCCAACAGCCGAACCCAGTACCCCACCCAATGCGCCGCCCACACCAGCCGTCAGGTTGTCGCCAGCAGAGGCGAAACCGGTGGCCAGGGAGAGGGACAACAACAGAATCGAGGAATACTTCATGTATGGATGCTCGTAGGGATGACGACGCGATCCTGCAAGTATGAAGAAAATGTCACAATCGAAATCCGACGAATAACACGACTTGTATACAAATTGCTAACTTATTGTTTTTAGCCGGGAACTTAAGCGGTTTTGCTGAGTCTTAGATTACTTCAGACAGGCCCGAATCACGCGATTCGGGCCTTTTTTGTGGGCGAATGAGTGGCAGGCGTGTAGGGCGTTTCGCGCGAATGGGTGTGAATATGCCCTCCCGCAGAATTTGCAGCGATCTCGTGAGCGGATCAAACCCACAAGATCATCAGGTGCCTGAAGTCAAATGATCCGCGCCGTCTCCACATGCCGTTCCAGTTTGATCGCCACGAACTTGGAGGTCGGTGTGTGGCTGCCGTCTCCCACGCTTTCCAGCGGCACCAGCGGGTTGACCTCTGGGTAGTAAGCAGCCGCTTGGCCTGCGGGAATGTCAAACGGCAACAGCGTGAAGCCTTTGACACGACGCTCGATGTGGTCGCCCCAGATCGACACGATATCGGCCTTCTGGCCCGGTACGAAGCCCAGACGAATGATGTCGGCTTCGTTGAGGAACATCACGTCACGCTGGCCCTTCACGCCGCGATAACGGTCGTCCAGGCCATAGATAGTGGTGTTGTACTGATCGTGGGAGCGCATCGATTGCATGATCAGGTCCGGCACGATACCCGTCCCGCGAATGCTTTCGTGGACCAGATCGTTCGGTAACTGGTTCGACTTGAAGTTGGCGCGCGCACTTGGCGTGTTCCACTTGCGTGAACCAGCGGAGTTACCCAGATAGAAACCGCCCGGATTCTTGATCTTCTCGTTGAAATCCTTGAACGACGGAATGGTATCGGCGATCAGGTCGCGAATGCGGCTGTAGTCTTCCACCAGCCACAGCCAGTCGACAGGTTGCTTGCCGAGCGTTGCGTTGGCGATGCCCGCCAGAATCGCAGGCTCCGAACGCATGTGGCGCGACAGCGGCTTGAGCTGACCGTTGGAGGCGTGAACCATGCTGAATGAGTCTTCCACGGTCACGGCTTGCGGGCCATCGGCCTGGATATCAATGTCGGTACGACCGAAGCACGGCAGTATCAGCGCTTCCTTGCCGTGGGTCAGATGACTGCGGTTGAGCTTGGTGCTGATCTGCACGGTCAGGTCGCAGTTGCGCAGGGCTTCGAAGGTGCGCGGGCTGTCGGGCGTCGCTTGCGCGAAGTTGCCGCCCAGACCGATGAAGACTTTCGAGCGGCCTTCGAGCATCGCGTGAATCGCTTCGACCACGTTGTGGCCGTTGTCGCGCGGCACTTTGAACTGAAAGCGTTTTTCCAGGGCATCAAGGAAGAACGCCGGTGGGCGCTCGTTGATGCCCATGGTGCGGTCGCCCTGCACATTACTGTGGCCGCGAACCGGGCACAGGCCGGCGCCTGGCCTGCCGATGTTGCCGCGCAGCAGCATCAGGTTGGCGACTTCCTGAATGGTCGGCACTGAGTGACGATGCTGGGTGATGCCCATCGCCCAGCACATGATCACATTCTTGCCTTTGACGTACATGCGCGCAGATCGCTCGATATCGCTCAGTGGCAGGCCCGATTGCTCGACAATGAAATCCCAGCTGGTGTCATCGACCGCTGCCAGGTAGTCCAGCACGCCGTGGGTGTGTTCGTTGAGAAACGCATGATCGAACACCGAAGGTTCGTTGTTGGCCTGCGCTTCGCGCTCCCATTGCAGCAGGAACTTGGCCATGCCGCGCAACAGCGCCATGTCGCCGCCCAGCGAGGGCCGGAAATACGCGGTGTTGGTCGGCTCGGACCCGTTGCTGAGCATTTCCAGAGGATGTTGCGGATGCTGGAAGCGTTCCAGGCCGCGCTCTTTCAGCGGATTGACGCAGACCACTTGAGCACCGCGTTGAACGGCTTCGCGCAGTGGTTCGAGCATGCGCGGGTGGTTGGTGCCAGGGTTCTGACCCAGTACGAAAATGGCGTCGGCGTGTTCGAAATCGTCGAAGGTCACGGTGCCCTTGCCGACGCCCACGCTCTGCGACAGCGCGACGCCACTGGCTTCGTGGCACATGTTCGAGCAGTCGGGGAAGTTGTTGGTGCCGTAGGCGCGGACGAACAGCTGATAGAGATACGCCGCTTCGTTGCTGGCCCGACCCGAGGTATAGAACTCGGCCATGTTCGGGCTTGGCAGGTTGTTCAGGTGTTTGGCGATCAGGGCGAACGCATCGTCCCAGGCGATCGGCTTGTAACGATCGGACTCGGCGTCGTAGACCATCGGCTCGGTCAGACGACCCTGGTATTCCAGCCAGTAGTCACTTTGTTCCAGCAGCGAGCTGACGCTGTAGCGGGCAAAAAAAGACGGATCGACGCGGCGCTTGGTGGCCTCCCAGTTGACCGCCTTGGCGCCGTTTTCGCAGAACTTGACCATGCCGCTTTCGGGCGAATCGCCCCAGGCGCAGCCCGGGCAGTCGAAGCCGCCGTTCTGGTTGGTCTTGAGCATCATGCGCAGGTTTTTCAGCGCGTTGTCGCTGGTCAGCCAGGCTTGGGTAACGCTGATCAGCGCGCCCCATCCACCGGCCGGGCCTTTGTAGGGCTTGTAGCGTGGAACTGGGGTCTTGTCGGCTTGTTTGTGCATGCTCACGCTTTGTTCTCCAAGGCAGGGCTGTAAACCCGCGGCGCACTGTGTTTTGGCAGATGAATGAGGTTGAGGTTGTGACGGCGTGCCCACTGCAGCGCCAGGCCCGTGGGCGAAGACAGGCTGACCAGGGTTTGAATGCCGGCCCTTAGGACTTTTTGAATCAGTTCGAGGCTGCAGCGGCTGGTGACAATAGCCAAGCCGCCTTCGGTCGGGATGCTCTGGCGAACCAGCGCACCGATCAGTTTGTCGAGCGCGTTGTGACGACCGATGTCTTCGCGGCCCATCAACAATTCGCCCTTGTCATTCATGAACATTGCTGCATGGACCGCACCGCAGTGCTGGCCCAGGGGCTGAAAATCGTCCAGACGTTCGCGCAGCCCTTCGAGCCAATGCGCCGGGGGCAGCGCAGCACCGGGCAGCACGTTCAGCTCTGGCAGCGCCTGTTCGACCGCTTCCACGCCGCACAGCCCGCAGCCGCTGGTGCCCGCCAGTTGCCGACGCTGAGTCTTGAGGTTCCAGAAAGCGCGACTGGCGATTTCCACTTCGGCTGTTTGAGCCGAGCCGCAGCCGCCAAGCTTGATGTCGTAGATTTCGTCTGGGGATTCGATGATGCCGCTGCCGATGCTGAACCCTACGATGAAGTCTTCGAGGTCGGTAGGCGTCACCAGCATCACCGCCTGGCTGATGCCGTTATAGGCAATGGCCAGCGCCACCTCTTCGGCGAGAACGTTGGGCTCGCAGGTGTCGTGCTCGAGGTTCGAGTAGCTGTAAGACTGGCTTGCGGCAGGCGCGGGCAGTTGTTTTGCGGGCGCCGTGCTCTCCGTGTGCTTGGGATGCATCGGGAATTACCGGCAGAGTATTCAGGCTTGTTAGCCTAGGCCTCCGGTCGGATAACGTCTAATTGCTAGTACTGATGTCTTGATAGATGACGTCGATCAAGATGGCGCGATCATATTCTGATAGAGGGCGAAGCAGGCCTCAGCCAGTGCCGAACGCGGCGCCGCGCGACGCATGATCAGGCCCAGACGGGCCAGGGTCTGGGCGTGTTCGATGGGTTGCAGGCGCAGGTGTTCGGTCAGAGTCTCCAGCCCTCCATCCAGCGGCATGATCGCGCAGCAGAATCCGCCATGAACCGCTTGCAGCAATTGATGCACCGCGTCGGTTTGAATCAGCGGCTGGGGTTGCAGGCCACGGCTGTGAAAGTTGTGGTCGATGGACTGACGAAAGTGCATGCCGCTGGTGAGCATGCCCAGTGGCAGTTCGATCAGGCTTTCCCAGCTCAGCGGCTCCTCGCCAAAACTGAAATGGCGCTGATCGTACATCAGGCCCATGCGGGTTTCGGCCAGTTCCATGGAGTCAAAGCGATCGGTATCCAGACGCTCCAGATAGGACACGCCCAGATCAAGACGATTGCTGGCGAGTTGATCGAGGATCTGCTCGGAACTGAGTGACGATAATTCGAAGCGCATGTTCGGGTGGACCTGGTGCAGGCGTTGCAACAGGGGCAATGCATCAAAGTTGGAGAGTGGCACTACACCCAATCGCAATGTACCGACCAGGTGCCCGCGACAGGCAGCGGCTTCGGCCTGCAAACCGTCATAAGCGGCCAACACCGTGCGCGCCCACGCCAGTACCCGCTCGCCGGGCGCGGTAAAACCTTCGAAGCGCTGACCACGGTTCACCAGCGGCAAATCCAGCTCCTCTTCGAGGCTGCGCAGGCGCATCGAGAGGGTTGGCTGGGTGATATGGCAACGTGCAGCCGCCTGCCCGAAGTGACGGGTTTCGTCGAGGGCGATCAGGAATTTCAGCTGTTTGATATCCATTGTCACTCCGCAAGGCACAGGGCTGGCTGGCCGATTCTAGCGCGGCAGGATGTCGCATGGGGTGTTGATTGCCGATGGGGTCATTGGTCGGATCGGCCAAGCAGCGCGCAGGTAGCGGCTATGGTTGAGATTCGGATATCACAAAAAAACGCAGGGAGAACGAGTTATGAGCATTTTCAGTTTTCTGAAGGAAGCCGGAGAAAAGATCCTCGATGCGCTGACCCCAGGGAACGCCAATGCTGACGAAGTCCTGAAGAAACATATTTCAGAGGTTGGTCTGGGCAACCCGAACATCACCGCAACGGTGGAGGGGGACAAAGTCACGCTGACGGGTGAGGTTGCCAGTCAGGAAGAAAAGGAAAAGATCATTCTGGCTGCAGGGAATATCGCAGGAGTAGGCAGTGTCGACGATCAGATTACTGTCAGCGGGCCGCCCGTTGCTGCGGCGAGATTTGTCACGGTCGAGAAGGGCGATACCCTGAGCGCCATTTCGAAGCGCGTATATGGCGACCCCAACAAGTATCAGAAGATATTTGAAGCGAACAAACCGATGCTCAAGGATGTGAACAAGATCTACCCAGGGCAGGTTTTGCGCATTCCCGAATAAACCCATTCCCTGTAGCAGTCCGGCTTGCTGGCGGTGGCGAATTCAAAGACGCCACCGCCAGCAAGCCGAGCGGCTACAGGTGTTGCACCGCCGCCTATAACCCCTCGATCAGCTGCCGATAATCCTCAACCGCCGCAAACTCTTGCGTGTCCTTCGGTCCCTTTTTGCTGTCCGGCTCCCGCACCGCGAGCAGGTGCTTGACGCCATACCGTCCGGCGCTGCGCAGGATCGGCAGGGTGTCGTCGATGAACAGGCTGCGCGTAGGGTCGAAACCGATATCGGCGTGCAGCGCGTCCCAGAATTGCGGGTTTTCCTTGGGGAATCCGTAGTCATGGGAGCTGATCAGCCGCTCGAAATACGGAGCCAGCTCAAAGCGCTCCATCTTCAGTGACAGTGAATCGCGGTGGGCGTTGGTGATCATGATCACCCGCTTTCCGGCCTGTCTGATGGCTGCCAGAAAGGTCTCGGCATCAGGCCGCAGGGCAATCAGGTGGGCGATCTCGACTTTCAGCTCTTTAACCGAGAGCTTCAGTTCTGCGCTCCAGAAATCTGTGCAGTACCAGTTCAGTGTGCCCGCGTTCTTTTCGAACAGCGGCATGAGCTCCATTTCCGCCATGGCGCGGCTGACACCGTGCAATTCGGCGTAGCGCTGAGGCAGATGCTCCAGCCAGAAGTGATTGTCGAAGTGCAGGTCCAGCAGTGTTCCGTCCATATCCAGCAGGACGGTGTCGATATCGCGCCAGGGCAAAGAAGGCATACAGGTCTCTCGGCTGTGAATAAGTCGCAGTGGTTCTGGCAAAGACATTCGGGAAAGCCACGGTATAGTACCCCGTCTACGCCAAGGAGCTCCGTCATGCGCCAGAAACCCACTGTCCTCGCCCGCGAAATCGTAGCGAGCAGCCGTCTGTTCCGCGTTGAAGAAGTGCAACTGCGCTTTTCCAATGGCGTCGAACGCGTTTACGAGCGCTTGGTCGGGCGCGGCAATGGTTATGGCGCTGTCATGATCGTGGCGATGCTCGACGCCGAGCATGCGGTACTGATCGAAGAGTATTGCGGCGGTACCGACGAATACGAACTGTCATTGCCCAAAGGCTTGGTCGAGCCTGGCGAAGATGTACTCGCTGCCGCCAATCGTGAGCTCAAGGAAGAAGCAGGCTTCGGCGCGCGGCAACTGGAGCATCTCACCGAGCTGTCGTTGTCGCCAGGCTACATGAGCCAGAAGATTCAGGTGGTGTTGGCCACCGACCTGTATGAAGAGCGCCTTGCGGGCGACGAGCCCGAGCCGATGCGCGTTGACAAGATCAACCTGCGAGAACTCGCCAGCCTTGTGCAGCACCCGCAATTTTCCGAAGGTCGTGCCTTGGCGGCGCTTTACCTGGCGCGTGACCTGCTGACCCAGCGTGGAACTTTTCAGCCATGAACCAAGCTTTTGCCGATCTGCCTCATCCGTTGCTGGTGCCTGTCATCGAGCTTTGTCGCAGCGCCGGAGAAGTCATCCTGCCGTTCTGGCGCTCGGGCGTGGAGGTAACGGCCAAGTCCGATGATTCGCCTGTCACTGCCGCCGACATCGCCGCCCATGAATTGCTGGTCGCAGGATTGAAAGCGCTGGATCCGAGCATTCACATCCTGTCGGAAGAAGACGCAAACATTCCGCTGAGCGAGCGCAGTCAATGGCAGCGCTGGTGGCTGGTCGATCCGCTGGATGGCACCAAGGAGTTCATTTCCGGCAGCGAGGAGTTCACTGTCAACGTGGCGCTGATCGAGAATGGTCGCGTGGTATTCGGTGTGGTGTCGATGCCGACCAATAACCGCTGTTATTTCGGGGGCGCCGGATTGGGTGCCTGGCGCAGCGACGATACCGCGCACCTCACGCCGATCAAGGTCCGTAATCAGCCGGGCGTTGGCGAGTCGTTCACTGTGGTTGCCAGCCGCCGTCATTCAAGCCCGGAACAGGAAAAGCTGCTGGCCGGATTGTCTGCGGCGGTAGGCAAGCTGCAATTGACCAATATCGGCAGCTCGCTGAAATTCTGCCTGTTGGCCGAAGGCGCTGCGGATTGCTATCCGCGTCTTGCGCCTACCTCGCAGTGGGACACAGCGGCCGCTCAAGGCGTGCTGGAGGGCGCGGGTGGCGTGGTGTTGAATCTGGCCGGGGAGACGTTCGATTATCCTGCTCGCGAATCGCTGCTCAACGCATTCTTCCTGGCGTTGCCTGGTGAGGCCAAGTGGCGCGGGGCGTTGCTGGAGTTGGCGAAGGGCTGAAATCCGACCCTGTATTTCAGACCAGCACTAAACCTGTGGGAGGGAGCTTGCTCGCGAATTTTTGTAACAGGCACTGCAATAGTGACTGGGATACTGCATTCGCCAGCAAGCTCCCTCTCACATTGTCATGTGTCGTAATGAAAGCGGGGAGGGCCTCAGCGATGCAGCACGTACTGCCCCGCGAACTCCACCGCTGACTCGTCCGAACCCTCGGCGACAATTCGGGTTGCCAGTGACAACCTTGCCCGCCCGCGACGCTGGTACATTTTCACGAATCGCTCCCAGGTTGCGTCATCCGGCGCATCGCAGATCGCTACGCCGTCAGTTTTGACCGGCAGTGGATAGCTGATCTGCCCTTCCTGAATCACGATGTGCCCGTCGTCGATGCCGGCTTCTTTGAGCCGCAGATACAGCCAGCCCCATCCTGCCAACACCGCACCGCAATACAGACTGCCGCCGAACAGCGTGCTCTTGTGGTTGATGTTTGGCTCAAGCGGCAAGTGCAGGCGCAGCGAGTGGTATTGCCAACTGATGACTTTCACGCCCATGTCACGAGTGAGCGGGATGTCCTGATGCAGAACCTCTTCCAGGAGCCGGGACGTTGGGTCACTCGTTGTCATCGGAACCACCACCGCTGAAATTCAAGCCATGTTTACGCAGTTTGTCGTGCAGGGTTTTGCGCGGCACGCCGAGGGCTTCCGCGAGGCTGCGCACGGAACCATGAGGTCGAGTGAGCTCGGCTGCGATCAGCGCGCGTTCGAAGGCCTCGACCTGCTCACTAAGCCCACCAGTTGCGGACGGCATGTCCTGTTGAGACGCTCCTTCAAGTTCGAGCTCAAGCCCGAGCGCGAAACGTTCGGCGGCATTCTGCAATTCGCGCACATTGCCCGGCCAGCTGTGACGAAGCAGCACTGCCCGATGACCCGGCTGCAGTTCGTGCCGTGGCAGGCCGTGACGCAGGCTGGCGGCGTCGGCGAAATGCTGGAACAGCACCAGCGCATCCTCGCCACGCTCACGCAGGGGTGGAATCCGCAGCGGCGCAACGTTCAGGCGGTAATACAAGTCGGCGCGGAAGCGGCCTTGATCGGCGGCCTGACGCAGGTCCTCCTTGGTCGCCGCGATGACCCGAATATCCAGCTTGATCTGCTGATTGCCCCCCAAGCGCTCAACGACCCGCTCCTGCAAAAGCCGCAGCAATTTGACCTGCACGTCCATGCTCATGCTCTCGATTTCATCGAGAAACAGCGTGCCGCCATTGGCGAATTCAAACTTGCCGATGCGACGCTTCTGCGCACCGGTAAACGCCCCGGGTTCGTGGCCGAACAGCTCGCTTTCCACCACCGACTCGGCCAGAGCCCCGGCGTTGATTGCCACAAAGGGCCCGGCCCGGCGGTTGGACAGATCATGCAACGCGCGCGCGACCACTTCCTTGCCCGCGCCGGTTTCGCCAAGAATCAACACGTCAGCTTTTGTGGCGGCAAGCGCGCCAATCTGATCGCGCAGGCGCTGGATAGGCGCTGAAAGCCCGACCAATCGGGTGCTCAGTTGTTGGCGGTCGGCCAGTTCCAGACGCAGGCTTCGGTTGTCCAGCACCAAGCGCCGCAACGCCAGCGCCCGACGCACGCTGTCGAGCAGGGCATCGCTGGCGAAGGGTTTTTCCAGAAAGTCATAGGCACCGGCGCGCATCGCCTGCACAGCCAACGGGACGTCGCCGTGGCCGGTGATGAGCAGCACGGGAAGCTCGGGGTCCTGCGCATGAAGTTGGTTCAGCAGCTCAAGGCCGTCGATGCCCGGCATGCGGATGTCACTGACAATCACCCCCGGCCAGTCCCGCTCGATGCGCGCTTGCAGGCCTTGGGCATCGCTCAGCGGCAGGATTTTCAGACCGGCCAGATCCAGCGTCTGGCTCAGGGCCTGACGCAGGTGTGGGTCGTCGTCGATCAGCACAACCTGAATCCTGCTGTCGATGGCGGTGTCCGTGGTCATGCAGATAGATCCTCTGGCGGTTGAAGACTGACTCCCGAAGCCCCGGTGCGCATGCGCAACGTCAGCAGCGCGCCGCCGTCGGGATGATTGGCGAACAGCAGTTCGCCGCCCAGCGCGCGCATCAGGGTATCGCAGATCGCAAGGCCCAGCCCGAGGCCCTGGGTCCGGGTCTTGGTGGTAAAGAACGGTTCGCGCGCATGCTCCAACGCCTCGCGGGAAAAGCCGGGGCCATTGTCGCGAATGAACAGGTTGACGCCTTCGGCATTGTGCTCGGCACTTATCCACAGTTTGCGCGGTGGGCCTTTTTCGGTCAGCGCGTCCAGCGCGTTCGCCAGCAAGTTGCCCAATACCTGGCGCAGACGGGTTTCGCCGGCCTGCACCCACAACGTCGCCGCCGGGAGGTCACGAATCAGCTCGACGTCCATGGCGCGACGACGTTTGGCAAGCAACGCCAGCGCATCGTCCAGCGCCGGTTGCAAGGCGACGCTTTCCGGCGCATGTCGATCACGGCGAGCGAACGCGCGAAGATGCGCGATGATCGAGGCCATGCGCCCGGTCAGCTCGCTGATCAGCTTGAGGTTGCCGCGCGCGTCATCGATGCGTTGATGGTCGAGCAGCACTTCGGCGTTTTCCGCATAACTGCGAATCGCCGCCAGGGGCTGATTCAGTTCATGGCTGATGCTGGCCGACATGGTGCCTAGCGCGGAAAGTTTGCCCGCTTGCACCAGCTCATCCTGAGCGCGGAACAGCTCCTGCTGGGCGTGCTCGCGTTCCAGCACTTCCTGACGCAGGCGCCGGTTCAAGCCTTCCAGATCAGCCGTGCGCTCGACGACCCGGACTTCCAGCTCGCGTCGAGCCTTGCCTTCGAAATTGATGCGATCCAGATAATGACGGCGGCGCTGCATCATGATTCCCAGCAGCAACATCAGCACCAGCAACGCAGCGCCGCCAATCGCCACCACCGTACGGACCGGACGCGAGACCAGCACCTTGGGCGCCAGGATATTCACGCTCCAGCCGGTTTCATCGATTTGCTGGGTCTGCGTCAACCAGCCGTTTTCATCCAGCTGCAAAGGGCGCGGATCGCGGGTCGGATAAGGCTGAATGGCAACAATGGCCTGTTTCTCTTCCTCGCTCAGCGGGCGGGTGGCCCGGAAGCGCCAGTTGGGATTGGAGGTCAGAATCACCACGCCGTTGTGGTCGGTGACCAGCAGCTGTTCCGGCGTCTTGCCCCAGAGGGTTTCGGTCAGGTCCAGATCGACCTTGACCACCAGCACGCCAATAACTGTATTGCCGTCGCGCACGGCAGCTGCAAAAAAATACCCACGCTTGGCCGAGGTGGTCCCCAGCCCGAAGAACCGCCCCAGCTTGCCTGCCATGGCGTTGCTGAAATAGGGGCGAAAGGCGAAGTTGCGGCCGACGAAACTGTCCTGTTTGTCCCAGTTGGACGCCGCCAGCGTGTCGCCGTTGGGAGCCATCAGGTAGATGACTTCGGCGCCGGTTTGCCGGGCGGTATTCATCAACAGTTGATTGGCCTGGGCTTGGACCTGCTGATCCTGAGGGTTGGCCAGCATGGTGCGCAGCCCCGGGAGGTCGCCAAGGATCTGCGGCAGGACTTCGTAGCGGTGCAAGGTGCCGAGCAGGTTGGCGACGTAGAGGTCGAGGGTCTGGCGGTTCTGGCTCAACAGCTCGCTGCGGTAATAGTGCTCGGCCAGCCGCTCGAGCGGCCAGAGCAACGGCGCGAGTATCAGCGCCAGCAGGGCAAGACTGCGCCAGCGTGGGCGGCGTGGGAGAGAGCTGGTCATCGTAGGCGTACGCCGGTTTGATATCGGATGTACGCCGCATTATGCCTACGGCTGCTGCGCTAAGCACTCCAGCATTGCGTCATGCCAGCCTGGCTGGCTTACGCCCCATTCACGATGCAGGCGGCTGCAGTCCAGACGTGAGTTGAGAGGGCGCTTGGCCGGGGTCGGGTAGGCGCTGGACGGGATGGGCTCAAGGGTCGCGCATGACTTGCCGGCTTTGATCAGCTCCTGACCAATCGCCTGGGCAAAACCGAACCACGACGTCTCGCCGCTGGCAGTCAGGTGATAGACGCCCCACGCCCCCGGCTTGCCGTCGTGCCAGCGCTCGATCAACTCACGGGTGCTTTGCGCGATGGTGCCTGCCCATGTTGGCGCGCCGATCTGATCACCGACAATCGTCAGCTTCTCGCGCTCTTGCAGCAGGCGTTGCATGGTCAGGAGAAAATTACGACCCGTCAGGGAATACACCCAGCTAGTGCGCAGAATCAGATACTGCCCACCGGCTTTTTCGATCGCCTGTTCGCCCGCCAGTTTGCTGCTGCCATAAACGCCGAGCGGATTCGGCGTATCAGTTTCATCCCACAGACCATCTTTGCTGCCATCGAACACATAGTCGGTGGAGTAGTGGATGAACGGGATGCCGAGTGCTGCGGCTTCTTCGGCGAATACGCCGGGGGAGCTCGCGTTGATCGCATGCGCCAGTTCCGGTTCGCTCTCGGCCTGATCCACAGCCGTATGCGCGGCTGCGTTGATGATCAGATCGGGTTTGATCACGCGCACCACGTCACGAATGGATTCTGGCTGACTCAGATCAAGCCGGTCGCGGCCCAACACGATCAGCTCTCCGAGATCTTGCAAGGATGTCTGCAATGCCTGCGAAACCTGGCCGTGTTGCCCGCTGATCAATATCCGCAACGGCGCACTCATGGGAACAGGTCCGCCTCTTTCAGGCTCTTGCCGACCTGATCCTTGGCCGACAGTGTGGGTGGTTCGCTCAGGCCCCAGTCGATGGCCAGGTCCGGGTCGTCCCAGCGAATGCAGCGCTCGGCAGACGGTGTGTAATAGTCGGTGGTCTTGTACAGGAACTCGGCATAGTCGCTGAGCACGACAAATCCATGAGCGAAGCCTGGCGGGATCCATAGCTGTCTGGCGTTTTCCGCCGACAGCTCAAGCCCGAACCATTTGCCGAAGTGTGGGGAGCTGCGACGAATGTCGACAGCGATGTCCATCACCTTGCCAGCCGTGACCCGCACCAGCTTGCCCTGTGGGTTTTCGATCTGGTAATGCAGACCGCGCAGCACCCCTTTTTGCGAGCGCGAATGGTTGTCCTGCACAAACTGCGCAGTGACCCCTGTTTCTTCGCTGAAAGCCTTGGCATTGAAGCTTTCGTAAAAGAACCCACGTTCATCGCCAAACACCTTTGGCTCGATGATGAGGACTTCAGGCAATTCGCTCTCTGAAACTTTCACTGGCTTTCCCCTGCGACTTTGAACAGGTACTGACCGTAGCCGGTCTTGCCGAAATAGTCAGCCCGTTTCAGCAAGTAAGCGCGATCTATCCAGCCGTTCTGGAACGCGATTTCCTCCAGGCAGGCGACCTTCAGACCTTGACGGTGCTCGATCGTCTGCACGTACTGCGAGGCGTCCAGCAGGCTGTCATGGGTGCCGGTATCCAGCCAGGCGAAACCGCGTCCGAAGCGCTCGACCCGCAGCGCACCGTTTTTGAGGTAGGCGTTGTTGACGTCGGTGATCTCGAGTTCGCCGCGTGGTGACGGTTTGACGTCCTTGGCGATCTGGACCACTGAATTATCGTAAAAATACAGACCGGTCACCGCGTAGCTGGATTTCGGTGTCTTGGGTTTTTCTTCGATGGACAGCGCATGGCCGTTTTCGTCGAAGTCCACCACGCCGAACCGCTCCGGATCCTTTACCCAGTAACCGAACACGGTTGCGCCGGTTTCATGGTCGGCCGCGCGTTTGAGCTGATCGCTGAAATGCTGACCGTGGAAAATGTTGTCGCCCAGAATCAGGCAGACCGAGTCATTGCCGATGAATTCTTCCCCGATCAGAAACGCCTGAGCCAGGCCATCTGGTTTTGGCTGTTCGGCATAGTGGAAATGCACGCCAAACTGGCTCCCGTCGCCCAGCAGCGCGCGATATTGCGGCAAGTCCAGTGGCGTGGAAATGACCAGAATGTCCTTGATACCCGCCAGCATCAGCACCGAAATCGGGTAGTAGATCATCGGTTTGTCATAGATCGGCAACAGTTGCTTGGAGACGCCGAGAGTGATTGGGTGCAGGCGCGTGCCTGAACCCCCTGCCAATACGATTCCTTTGGTCATGCGATCAGATCCTTCACATTGGTGCCCAAGCGTTCGCCCTGGTAGCTGCCGTCCTGCACGTTGCGGCACCACTCCAGATTGTCCAGATACCACTGCACGGTTTTGCGCAGTCCTGATTCGAATGTTTCTTCCGGCGTCCAGCCAAGGTCGTGCTCGATCTTGCTGGCGTCGATGGCGTAGCGCATGTCGTGGCCAGGACGATCGGTCACGTAAGTGATCAAGTCGGCGTAATTGGCCACGCCCTTGCGTTGCTCCGGCGCCAACTCATCAAGCAGCGCGCAGATGCCGCGCACGACGTCGATGTTCTTCTGCTCGTTGTGGCCGCCGATGTTGTAGGTCTCGCCGACCTTGCCCTCGGTGACGACCTTGAGCAATGCCCGGGCGTGGTCCTCGACGAACAGCCAGTCACGCACCTGCAGGCCATTGCCGTACACAGGCAGCGGTTTGCCCGCCAGCGCATTGAGGATTACCAGTGGAATGAGTTTCTCCGGGAAGTGGAACGGCCCGTAGTTGTTCGAGCAGTTGGTCACCACCACCGGCAGGCCATAAGTGCGGTGCCAGGCACGAACCAGGTGATCGGACGCTGCCTTGCTGGCTGAGTACGGCGAGCTTGGAGCGTATGGTGTGGTTTCGGTGAACAGGTCATCCACGCCATGCAGGTCGCCATACACTTCGTCGGTGGAAATGTGATGGAAGCGGAAGGATGCACGCTCGGCGTCTGGCAAGGTCGACCAGTACCCGCGAGTGGCCTCCAGCAGGCTGTAGGTCCCGACGATGTTGGTCTGGATGAATTCGCCCGGGCCATCGATTGACCGGTCGACGTGGGACTCGGCCGCCAGGTGCATGATCGCCTCCGGCTTGAAGCGGGTGAGCACCTCGCTGACGGCGGCCTGATCGATGATGTCCTCCTGCACGAGTTCATAGCGGGTATTGGTAACGATGCTCTGCAGCGATTCGAGGTTGCCTGCGTACGTCAGTTTGTCGAAGTTCAGTACGTCATGGTCGGTGTTGTTGATCAAATGGCGGATCAGCGCAGAACCGATAAAACCGGCGCCACCGGTGACAAGTATTCGCATGGCTAAACCTTCTTCCCTGGATGGACGTCAAGATAACGAAGCATAGCTTGTGGGCCTGCGATGACAGGCGCAAGGCGCAAACCGCTCAGAGGCCATGAAATTAATTGATTGCCTGGCATCGATAGCGTCATAAAACCGCCGTGAGTGTTTCATTCGTGTAACGACCAGGCTATCTATCGATCCTCCAAACGATTTCTTTACGTCATGCGCTTTGAGAGTTGCCAATCTTGCGGGCAACTGGCGATATTGTTCGTCCATCATTGCCTTCGGGGCCATCCAAATGCCGCTCGCCACTCTGATTCGTCGATCCAGTCTGCCTTGTCCGGAGGTCACCGATGACCAGGCTGCCGAGTTGCTGGCGACTTATTACGGGCTGGCGGGCGCGCTCAAGGAGTTAGGTAGTCATCAGGATCGCAACTTCCTGCTCGACACAGGCGACGGGCGGCGGTTCGTGTTGAAGATCTGCCATGGCGACTACTCGACCGTTGAATTGGCCGCCCAGCACGCAGCGCTGCGCCATCTGGGTGAACATTCAGATGTACGAGTGCCGGCTGTCACCCCTGCCATGGACGGTCAGGACCTGTTGTCATTAAACCTCGGCGGTCATGCAGTGCACTTGCGCCTGCTGGAGTTCATCGACGGCCAGTCGCTAGCGCATGTGGAACATATGAGCCGCCAGGTGATGACCGGGCTGGCCGAACTCTGTGCCCGAGTCGATGTGGCGCTTGCTGATTTCGAACACCCCGGTCTCGAGCGTATTTTGCAATGGGACCCACGCCACGCCAGTGCTCTGATCAAGCATCTGCTGCCGGTCATCGATAACGCCGAAGAGCGCACGTTTATCGAAGAAGCCGCGCAGCAAGCCCACGCGCGCCTGCTGCCTTTGATCGCCGAGTTACCGGTGCAGGCGATTCACATGGACATCACCGAGTACAACGTGGTCTGGGAGCGCGATGCTCACCACATGTGGCAATTGCAGGGGCTGATCGACTTCGGCGATCTGGTACGCACCTGGCGCATTGCCGATCTGTCGGTCACCTGCGCCGCGTTGCTGCACCACGCCGAGGGCGACCCGCTGTACATCCTGCCGGCGATTCGTGCCTATCACGGGATCAACCCCTTGCTGCCGCAAGAGTTGCAGGCACTCTGGCCACTGATCGTCGCGCGCTCGGCGGTGTTGGTCCTCAGTAGCGAACAGCAGGCCAGCATCGAGCCCGATAACACCTACATTCAGGCCAATCTCGACAGCGAATGGAACATCTTCGACGTGGCGACCTCCGTCCCGATAGCGCTGATGGAGGCTGCAATACTTGGCTGCGTTGGCATGCTGAACGAGGACGACAGCGCGACTGAATTTTCGCCTCTGCTGCCGAGCCTGGGTGGGCAGCATTTCACGATGGTTGATCTAAGTGTGCTCAGCGAGCATTTCGAGGCGGGCAACTGGGAACAAAGCGGCATCGATGAGCAACTGCTCCAAGAGGCTGCCTACGTTCACGGTCTGGCTGCGAGCCGATACGGCGAATATCGCTTGTCGAGAACCTTGCCTGACAGCGCCCGTGAGCCCGAAACCTTCGCGCTGCATGTCGAACTACTGATCCCTCACGGCACTGCGGTTCATGCGCCGTTCCACGGCACCCTGCGTCATACCGCCGACGGCGCCTTGATGCTGGTTGGCGCCGAATCGAACCTGCGGGTGTGGGGTGTGCGTTCGGATTTTGATTCCGGTGTGGAGTTTGGTGCAGGCGACGTGATCGGGCAGGGCGGTGGCTCGCTGATCGTCCAGCTGTGTTCGCAGCCGGATGTCAGCCCACCATTGTTCACCACGCCTTCCCGGGCCGCTGCGTGGCGCGCATTGTGCCCCTCACCCAGAACGTTGCTGGGGTTCGATTGCGATGCCCCGGTCCTTACCGATTCAGCCGAATTGCTGGCCCGGCGTGACGCCAGCTTCGCCCGTTCGCAGAAGCACTATTACCAGGCGCCGCCGCAGATCGAACGCGGTTGGCGCAACCATCTGATCGACATGCAGGGCCGTTCGTATCTGGACATGCTCAACAATGTCGCGGTACTGGGGCATGGGCATCCGCGCATGGCACGAGTGGCGGCAAAACAATGGTCATTGCTCAATACCAACTCGCGCTTTCATTACGCCGCCATTGCTGAGTTCTCCGAGCGGCTGCTCAAGCTTGCGCCGCAAGGCATGGATCGGGTGTTTCTGGTGAACAGCGGCACCGAAGCCAACGATCTGGCGATCCGTCTGGCGTGGGCCTACAGCGGCGGACGCGAGGTCTTGAGCGTGCTGGAGGCCTACCACGGCTGGTCAGTGGCCACCGACGCCATCTCGACCTCTATTGCCGATAACCCGCAAGCGCTGAGCACGCGTCCGGAGTGGGTGCACCCGGTTGTCGCACCGAATACGTATCGAGGCGAGGCCCGTGGCGCCGACAGCACGCCTTTTTATCTGAAAAGTGTCGATGCTCATCTGGCGCGGCTCGCCGAAGAAGGTCGGCAACTGGCAGGGTTTATCTGCGAGCCGGTGTATGGCAACGCGGGCGGAATCTCCCTGCCACCGGGTTATCTGCAACAGGTCTATCAAAAGGTCCGCGCCCACGGCGGGGTGTGCATCGCTGATGAGGTTCAGGTGGGTTACGGACGTCTGGGGCACTACTTCTGGGGTTTTGAAGAGCAGGGCGTGATCCCGGACATCATCACCATGGCCAAGGGTATGGGTAATGGTCATCCGCTTGGTGCGGTGATCACTCGTCGCGAGATTGCGGAAGCGCTGGAAGCCGAGGGTTATTTCTTCTCCTCGTCAGGCGGCAGTCCGGTGAGCTGCCGCATCGGCATGGCAGTGCTGGATGTGATGGAAGAAGAACGCTTGTGGGAAAACGCCCAAATGGTCGGCGGCTACTTCAAGGAGCGGCTGCTGGCGCTGATCGATAAACATCCGCTGGTGGGTGCCGCCCATGGTTCGGGCTTCTACCTGGGGCTGGAACTGGTGCGCAATCGCGAAACCCTGGAGCCGGCCACCGAGGAAACCACCTACCTCTGCGACCGTCTGCGTGAACTGGGCATCTTCATGCAGCCAACCGGGGATTACCTGAACATCCTCAAGATCAAGCCGCCGATGGTCACGACCCGTCGCAGCGTCGACTTCTTTGTCGATAACGTCTCCAAGGTGTTGGGCGAGCTGGAGGGCTAGGGCTTTAGTGCCTGGCGCACCCTCCCTATAGCAGTCCGGCTTGCCGGCGGTGGCACTCTTGGGATCGCTCCCGCCGACAAGCCGGACTGGTAAAACGAAAAAATATGCAGATTAATATCGGTACTAAAACGATTCAAAACGACATGGTTCTGATTTTGCGCTTCTAAAGTCGATTTTTATCGGCTATAAAGACGCCCAGATTGTCAGCGCTCCCCTGTCAGGGTGAAACGCCTTTCGCATCTGCCGTCGGAGGATTTCCATGAGTCGCATCGTTACCGTCGCCGCTACCCAAATGGCCTGCTCGTGGGATCTGGAGGCCAATATCGAGACCGCTGAAAGGCTGGTTCGAGAAGCCGCTGCCAAGGGCGCGCAGATCATCCTGATTCAGGAGCTGTTCGAAGCGCCTTACTTCTGCCAGAAGCCGAACCCTGACTATCTGCAGTTGGCCACGCCAACCGAAAGCAACGTTGCGATTTCTCACTTCCAGAAAATCGCCAAAGAACTGCAAGTGGTACTGCCGATCAGCTTTTACGAATTGGCCGGCCGCGCGCGCTTCAACAGCATCGCAATCATCGACGCCGATGGCAGCAATCTGGGTGTGTATCGCAAGAGCCATATTCCAGACGGCCCTGGCTACCACGAGAAGTACTATTTCAACCCCGGCGACACGGGCTTCAAGGTCTGGAACACGCGCTACGCGAAAATCGGCGTCGGCATCTGCTGGGATCAATGGTTTCCGGAGTGCGCACGCAGCATGGCGTTGCAGGGCGCGGAGATTCTGCTCTACCCGACAGCCATCGGCAGCGAGCCCCACGACAAGACCATCAGCTCGCGCGATCACTGGCAACGCGTGCAACAGGGCCACGCGGGCGCTAACCTGATGCCCTTGATCGCCAGCAACCGCATCGGCAACGAAGAGCAGGACGGCTACGACATCACGTTCTACGGCTCGTCGTTTATCGCCAACCAGTTTGGCGAAAAGGTCGAAGAACTCAATCAAACCGAAGAGGGCGTGCTAGTACACAGCTTCGACCTCGATGAACTTGAACACATCCGCAGCGCCTGGGGCTCCTTCCGTGACCGTCGTCCCAACCTGTATGGCGCATTGAAAACCCTCGACGGTTCACTGGAGCCTTGATTGCAATGACCACACTCAACAGCACGCCACGCGCCGATGGCTTCTACATGCCCGCCGAATGGGCCGCGCAGACCCAGACCTGGATGGTGTGGCCCGAGCGTCCGGACAACTGGCGCCTGGGCGGCAAACCGGTACAGACCGCGCACGTCGCGGTGGCCAAGGCCATCGCCCGTTTCGAGCCAGTAACCGTCGCTGTTTCCGCTGCGCAATACGACAACGCGCGCGCCCGCCTCGATGTGCCGAACATTCGTGTCGTCGAAATCAGCAACGACGACGCCTGGGTGCGCGACACCGGCCCGACGTTCGTGATCAATGACAGCGGGGAAGTGCGCGGTGTGGATTGGGGTTTCAATGCCTGGGGTGGCTTCGATGGCGGCCTGTATTCGCCATGGAATCTGGACGCTGCCCTGGCGAGCAAAGTCCTGGAAATCGAACGTTGCCCGCGCTATGTCACCGAAGGTTTCGTGCTGGAAGGCGGCTCGATCCATGTCGACGGCGAAGGCACGTTGATCACCACTGAAGAATGCCTGCTCAACCGCAACCGCAATCCGCATCTGTCTCGCGAAGAGATCGAAGCAGTGCTGCGCGATCACCTGTCGGTCGAGAAAATCATCTGGCTGCCGGATGGCCTGTACAACGACGAAACCGACGGCCATGTGGATAACTTCTGCTGCTACGTGCGTCCCGGCGAAGTCCTGCTGGCCTGGACCGATGACCCGAAAGACCCTAATTACTCGCGTTGCCAGGCCGCGATGGGCGTTCTGGAGAATGCTCGAGACGCCAAAGGTCGCCCGTTCGTCGTACACAAGATGCCGATTCCGGGACCGCTGTTCGCTACCGATGAAGAGTGCGCAGGGGTCGATCAGGTGCACGGTAGCCAGGAACGCAACCCTTCGGTGCGTCTGGCCGGTTCTTATGTGAACTTTCTGATCGTCAATGGCGGCATCATCGCGCCGAGTTTCGATGATCCACTGGATGAAACCGCACGGGAAATCCTGCAGAAGCTCTTCCCGGAGCATGAGGTGGTGATGGTGCCAGGCCGCGAATTGCTGCTCGGCGGCGGTAATATCCATTGCCTGACCCAGCAACAACCGGCACCGCACCGCCGCTGAGTTGGTTCGCTTCTTGCTGTCTTGAGAGCCCATCGGACGATGGGCTTTTTTGTGGGTAGCGTTTTCACGCTTACCCCGCGAGTGAGTGTGCAGGTTTTCCTAAACGGTTATTCGTTTAGTTCGTCTGTAACAAACAGTGAGTAGATTTCGCCGTTCAAGAAGCAAGAGGTTATCCCTATGAACGCAGTTTATGAGTCACGCGTGACTCGAGGTTTGTCTGCGAGCAGTGAAGCACGGCAGATGATGGCGGACTGGTTACGGATAACCCAGGCACCCAAACAGCAGGCACCCGACTACCGGGCGATGTTGATTCAGCGTTACCCGTCCGGCCTGATCAACGACGCCGAACTGGAGGCGTTGCTGGGCATACTCCACAACTGAGACGCACACCTTCGCCGTGTGGGGGAGGCGTGCACACTCATCGATTTGGTTTTCATCAAATTGACACACCGGTAGGCCGCGGATAGCATTCGCGCCTCCACCGCCTGTGGCCTAGCGCCATGTACGTGCATCAGTAGTCCACTGCGATGATTTCGTGCGGGCTTCCGGGACTGTTTTCAGTTCTGGGAGACGCAATTACCTGTCTGGGTATTTGCCACAGCGCGCGATTAATCTGCTCACAAGGACAACAAGATGAAACAGCGTATCGGTCTGCTCGCCCTGGGCATCATCGCCGCCACTCATGCCATGGCGGACGGCCAGGCAGACTCCAAGGGCTTCGTCGATGACAGCAGCCTGAAGGTCAATCTGCGCAACGCCTACATCAGTCGCGACTACAAGAACGGCCCGCAAGACCGCGCTGAATGGGGCCAGGCGTTCATGGCCAACTATTCGTCCGGTTTCACTCAAGGCACGGTCGGCGTCGGTGTCGACGCGTTCGGCCTGTACGCTGTTCGTCTGGACGGCGGTAAAGGCAAAAGCGGCGCAGGCGGTATCGACTTCTTCAAACAGGGCGACAGCGGTAACGCCGCTGACGATCTGCAGCGTTTTGGCGGCGCGGTCAAATTCCGCATCTCCAACACTGTGCTGAAATACGGCGACATGATGCCGGAGCTGCCAGTGCTGAGTCACGACAACTCGCGTCTGCTGCCAGAGAGCTACACCGGCACCATGATCACTTCCGAAGAGATCAAGGACCTCAAGCTGGTGGCTGGCCGCTTCACCGCCCAGACCCGCAAGAGCGCCGAAGGCCGTGATAGCGGCGACCTCAAAAGCATCAACGTCTATGGCGCAGCCTACAAGTTCACCGACGCTCTGAGCGGCGCGTTCTACGCTTCCGACGACGAAGACACGCTCAAGAAGCAGTACCTGAACCTGAACTACGTCTGGGCGTTGCCGAAAGATCAGTCGCTGACCTTCGACTTCAACGGCTACAAGACCAAGCTGGACAAAGAAGTCGCTGTCGACGACGCACGCGACAACAAGATCTGGAGCCTGGCCGCCACCTGGGCCGTTGGTATCCACTCCTTCACCATCGCGCATCAGCGCAGCACCGGCGAAACCGGCTACAACTACGGCGGCTACCGGAACAACGGCGGTTTCAGCGATGGCGGCAACACCATCTACCTGGCCAACTCCTACTGGTCCGACTTCAACGGCAAGGACGAGCGCTCCTGGCAGTTGGGTTATGGCGTCAACCTGGCCACTGTCGTCACCCCGGGCCTGAGCTACAAAGTGGCTTACGTGCGCGGCGACAACATCGACGACGGCTCCGACCGTGGCCGTGGCGAAGAGCGTGAGCTGTTCAGCCAGTTGACCTACGTCGTCCAGAGCGGCCCGGCCAAGGACCTGTCCCTGCGCCTGCGCAACTCCTGGCTGCGGGTATCCAACGATGTGGATAACTACAACGTCGGCGGTAACGAAACCCGTATCTTCATCGACTACCCGATCAACGTTTTCTGATGTTGAACGGTTGTTGAACTGAAGCGGTAACAGAACGCCCCGGTCGAGAGATCGGGGCGTTTTTGCATATCAAAGAATTGTGCTCTGGGGGCTTCTGATTCCAGATCCGCATTCATCTTTGTGGGAGACGCCGGAGGTCACGACGGCAGCGACATCGGTGGGTCGGTAGCAACTGAGCCGCCTGAAATCCCGCGTTCGCTGCCGTCGTGACCTCCGGCGTCTCCTACAGTGATGTACCATCCCACTACCTTTTCGCCGATCACACTCCATGGCCATCGCCGCTCCCCCTGACCTCTCCGATACCGCCGTTGCGGTGCAGCCGTTGTCGCGGACGTACCCGCGTGGTTTGTACATCGAGCCGCACGAGCATGACTGGGGGCAGGTTTTGTATGCGATGTCCGGCGTAATGTGGGTCGAGACGCCGAACGAGGCGTTGGTAGTGCCGCCGCAGCGCGCGGTCTGGTTGCCGCCGGGCGTGCCTCATGGCATTCGCGTGGTGTCGGATCTGGAGATGCGCAATATCTACCTGCGTCCTGCGCTCGCCCGGACGCTGGAAAGCACGGTTCAAGTCTTTGAAGTCGCGCGGCTGCTGCGCGAGTTGATCATCAATCTGGTCGCCGAGCAGGACAAGGATTCCGATTACTACAGCGCGCTGGTCAGTCTGGCGTTGCTGGAGCTGAAAAAAGCCAAGCGTTCGCTGCTGAAAGTGCCGATGCCTGATGACAGTGATCGTCGTCTGATGAACGTCTGCCAGGCTGTGATGATCGAGCCCTCCATCGACGTGCCGTTCGAGCAGCACGCGGAGAACGCCGGGGCCAGCGTGCGTACGCTTTCGCGTCTGTTTCAGGCAGTGCTGGGGATGGGCTTCGCCGAATGGCGTCGCCAAGTGCAGCTGGCGACGGCCGTGGCGGAGATCATCCAGGGCGTACCGGTCAGCGTCATCGCCCGCTCCATGGGCTATTCGCCCAGCAGCTTCAGTGACATGTTCCGCCGAGAACTGGGCATGGCCCCCTCGCAATATCCCCTTGGTGAACAATCCGGCTGAGACCATCGCTACTCTGTAGCAGTCCGGCAATGCTCGGGACTGGCCTTCTGATGATGTCCGAAATTCAGAAGTACTTGGCCGGTAGCTTTCCCGGCCGCTTCTTACACTCTGGTCATCGCTAAACGCCGCCGTGTTGCAATCGCGCCGCACGACGCAAGGCACCGGAGTTCATCATGAGCTACATCATTTCACTCGCAATCGGCATCGCCGTCGGCTTGCTGTACGGCGCCCTCGACTTTCGCTCGCCGGCGCCTCCACTGGTGGCGCTGGTCGGTCTGCTCGGCATGCAGGCGGGCGAAAAGCTCTGGCCGATGGGCCGCCAGCTGGTCGCCAACCTGATCTCCTGAATTCGCTTCTCTCTTCTGGATTTTGAATACCATGAAAGCACTGCAATTTTCCCGAACCGGCGACCTCGCTGCACTGGAAGTCGTTGATCTGCCGAAGGCCGTGCCCGCAGCAGGCGAGGTGCTGGTACAGATCAAGGCCGCCGGCCTGAACCCCAGCGATGTGAAGAACGTGCTCGGACGATTCCCCTACACCACCTTGCCGCGAGTGCCGGGGCGCGACTTTGCAGGCGTCGTGGTCGAAGGCCCGCAAGAATTGATTGGCCAGGAAGTCTGGGGCACCGGCAACAAGATCGGTTTTTCGCGCAATGGCTCTCATGCCGGTTACATCACGCTGTCGGCGAAGGGCGTTGCGATCAAACCAAAATCGCTGAGTTTTGCACAGGCCGCCAGCCTTGGTGTGCCTTACACCACCGCGTGGGATGCACTGGAGCGCAGCCTCGTTGATGCGAACACGCGACTGCTGGTCCTTGGCGCCAATGGCGCGGTGGGTAATGCGGCGATCAATCTGGCGAAGGTGCGTGGCGCTCAAGTGCTGGCTGCGGTGCGTCGCCCGGAACAGTTGGCGGCACTGCAAGAGCGCGGCTTTGACGCGATCCTGCTGGACAAACCCGAGCACCTCGGCGCCCAGGTCAACGCCGTGTTCGAGGGTGGCGCCGACGTCATTTTCGACACCACAGGCTTCTGGCTCCCCGCGGCCGTTCAGGGACTTGCGCCGTTCGGTCGCATCGCCATCATCGCGGCGCCGGTCGACGGGCATGTGCAGTTGCCGGCATTGGCGCTGTATCGCAAAGGCGGCTCGGTGGTGGGGATCAACTCGCTGCTGTACGGCGTTGAAGAGTGCGCGCGGATGCTGGAGCAGTTCGGCAAGCTGTTCGACGAAGGGAAATTGCCGTTGCCGACCGGGCTGATCGAGTGCGCGCTGGAAGACGGTCTGGCGCGTTACGCCGAGGTCAATCAGGGCAGCGTCGATAAGGTTATTTTCTTGCCATAAGGTGTTGTCCCGCATCGCTGATGCGGGCGTGGCCACCTGTAGCAGCGCGGCTTACCGGCGGTAGCGACATTGAAACCGCCACTGCCGGCAAAGGCGGACTGCTAAAGACGACTCAGGTAGACCACGCCTACGCGCTTAAGCCGTGCTGCGATTGATCACGACCCCGGCAACCCCTTCAAATACCCTGCTTCGATCTTGTCGGCGGTCCCATTGGCCTGAAGGGTTTCGACAGCCGTTTTCAGCTTTTCCACCATCTGCGGATCGCAGTCTTTTGAGCACGCCAGATAGACGTTCGCCGTCATCAACACACGGCTCATGACCAACGGCCGGTCGCTGAGCTGTTTCCAGATATAGCGGCTTTCAGGCACACCATTGAACCAGGCATCGACGCGCCCCCTGAGCAGCATCAGTGCGGGGTTGTCGCCGATTTTCAGCGGGTAGATCTGTGAGGCCGCGAAACCTTCCTCGCGCAGGCGCGTTTCCTGTGCGGTGCCGATGCCGACTGCGATCAGCTTGAATGCTTTTTTCGCCTCCTCGAAGCTTTCGACCCGTTGGTCCAGGCTGAAAAACGTCCGGTCCATGGTCAGCAGCGGTGCGATCCAGGTGAAGCTGTTTTCCCGATTCTGGGTGCGAGACAGCGGTGCGATCAGCAGGTCCTTGCCACTGGAGACATCACGTTGCGCGCGCGGCCATGGGGGCGATAGGAAATTGGCGGTGTACCCGGCCATTTCCATCGCTTTGAGCGTGACATCGCCTGCGATGCCATGCTGATCGCCCTGGTTGGCCATGGTCAGTGGTGGGGCTTCGGGAAAATAGAAGTCGATGACAGGCGTGGCAGACGCCAGCGACGACCACGCGAGAAACGCGCACGTCGCGTAACGGATACAGCGGGAAATCCATTTCATGGCAGCAGCGCTCAAGGTAAATACAGGGCCTGTTGGGGCAGGCCTCTTGCCTGGCTCATGAATCAGTCTGGCAGCCGTTCACGATTTTGCCGGGGAAGGTACAGCATCCTGCAGACATCCCAGAAACCTGAATCGCAAAATGCAGGAATCAGGTCTTGTTGTGCTCATTGGTATAGCGCCCGCTCAGCTCCCAGCCACATTCGAGCAGCATGTCGATCCAGTCTTCATAGGAGTCGTCGACATCGAGCAGATTCATGAACTGATCCTCGATGTGGCAGCGAAAGGTCTGCTCTTCCACGTTCCACTCGACGTCGCGGATGCGCCAGGCGCGCTGGTCGGGCAGCTGGATGTTCAAGCCATGAAAAGGGACGAACGGTAGCTCGACTTCATACAGAAGCTTCGACCATTCGGAGGAAATTTCTGGGGTCTGATGGGTCCAGACGTATTTGATCAATCGGACGTTATGCACGGTGGGGCCTTCTATCGTGTTTCGGTTGCGGGTCTCTGTCACCTGAATGAGGAGGCGATGGCCCGGCGGACATGGCTATACGTTACTCGAAGGCGGCGTCATCGGGGAGGGGGACAGCTGTTTCTCTGTGCCGCTGCGGGCCGATGAGCCGGTAATGCGGGCCATCGACCCCTTGGACAGGCATAGGGACAAACGTTCAATCGCGGGTTTGCGTGTATTCTTGCCCTCGCTCAGTCGCTGAGAACCTTGCCATGCTGCATAAAAACCTCATTCGTCGCCTTGATCTGATCACCCTGAAACTGTTCGTCGCGGTGTATGAAGAAGGGACCCTGACCCGCGCGGCAGCACGAGAAGCCATTGCCACGTCAGCAGCCAGCAAGCGGCTGATGGAGCTTGAGGAAGTGCTGGGTATCGGCCTGTTCGTGCGTAATGCCAAGGGCATGGTCCTGACGGCAGCGGGCGAAACCTTGCTGCATCACGCACGGCGCATGTTGTTCGATCTGGAAAAAATGGGCCTGGAGCTCGACGAGCACCTGCAAGGCATGCGCGGCTACGTGCGTATGCTGGCGAATCTCTCGGCCATCATCCAGTTCCTGCCGGAAGACCTGCACGAATTCACCACCAGTCATGAGCGCGTCAAAGTCGACCTGGAAGAACGCCCCAGCAACGGCGTGGTTCAGGGACTGATCGATGGCGTCGCTGACATTGGCATCTGCTCCGAAGATACTGACGTTCAAGGGCTATTCAGTGTGCCGTATCGCCACGATGAACTGGTCGTGGTGATGCGCCCCGATCATCCCCTCGCGGACCTCAAACAAGTCGCTTTCGAAGAGACTCTGGGCAGCGACCATATCGGTTTGCACGCTGCCAGTTCCATCAATATGCGCACGCACACCGCTGCGCGATCCCACGGCAAGCCGCTGCGAGTGCGCATTCATGTGCCGGGATTCGACGCGATGTGCCGGATGGTGCAGGCCAACATGGGCATCGGCGTTCTACCGCGCAAGGCATTCGAGTTGCTCGGCTTGCCGCTGGGGCTCACGGCTGTTTCCTTGAGCGATGCCTGGGCGCAGCGGACCCTGATTCTTGTGGTCCGGGACCAGGAAGCACTGTCGCCGGTCAGCCAGCTGTTGTTCGAGCACCTTCAACGACACAGCGTCTAGCGTTCGCGTTTCGCGAACGACCCTTGCCAACATACGGTTGGATTTGCCAAACCCTGGTCCTCTAGTCTTGGACACAAATTCCAAGAAACACTTGAGGTATCCGCTATGACAGGCCCCCTGAACGGTGTGCGCGTGATTGAAATCGGCACACTGATCGCAGCGCCCTTTGCCGCACGCCTGATGGGCGAGTTCGGCGCCGAGGTGATCAAGATCGAATCGATGGGGCAGGGAGATCCTCTTCGTAAATGGCGAAAGCTGCACGAAGGCACCTCGCTGTGGTGGTATCTGCAGTCGCGCAACAAGAAGTCCCTCTCGCTCAACCTCAAATCCCCCGAAGGCATCGAGATCATCAAACGTCTGGCCGAAAGCGCCGACGTGCTGATCGAAAACCTGCGCCCCGGCGCGCTGGAAAAACTCGGTCTTGGCTGGGACGTTCTGCATGCCCTGAACCCCAAGCTGACGCTGGTGCGTATTTCCGGCTACGGCCAGTCCGGGCCTTATCGCGATCGTCCCGGTTTCGGCGCCATCGGCGAGGCCATGGGCGGCATCCGCTACACCACTGGCACTCCCGGTTCGCCTCCGGCCCGAGTGGGCGTCAGCCTCGGTGATTCGCTGGCATCGATGCACGCCGTCATGGGCGCATTGATGTCCTTGCTCCGTGTGAAGACCGGGCAGGGCGATGGCCAGATCGTCGACGTCTCGCTGGTCGAAAGCGTGTTCAACCTCATGGAAAGCCTGGTCCCCGAATACGACATGCTCGGCCATGTTCGCGAGCGCAGCGGCGGTGCCTTGCCGGGCATCGCGCCTTCCAACACTTACCCGACCGCCGATGGCGCGTACGTGGTGATCGCGGGTAATAGCGACCCGATCTTCAAACGCCTGATGCAGACCATTGGCCGCCCGGATCTGGGCGAAGCCCCTGAGTTTGCGCAAAACGACGGCCGCGCCGCCCAAAGCGAAATGCTCGACGCGACGATCAGTGCCTGGTCGTCCAGCTTGCCAATCGATGACGTACTGCAAGCGCTGGAACAGGCTGAAGTCCCGGCGGGCCGCATTTACAACGTTGCCGATATCGTCGCCGATCCGCACTATCAGGCCCGCGAGATGATCCTCGACGCGCAACTGCCTGGCGGTACGAACGTGAAGATGCCAGGCATCGTGCCCAAGCTTTCCGAAACACCGGGCTCGGTGAACTGGCAGGGTCCTGCGCTGGGCCAGCACACCGACAGCGTACTCGGCGATCTGGGCCTGACCGCCGCCGATATCGCCCAACTCAAAACCGATGGGGTGGTGCAATGATTACTGACTTTTCCGAGCGCCTGATCGTTCAGGAAGTCTCGCCGCGCGACGGGCTTCAAATCGAACCGACCTGGGTCGAAACTGCCGACAAGATCGCGCTGATCGACCAGCTTTCTCTCGCCGGTTTCAGCCGCATCGAAGCCGGTTCTTTTGTCTCTCCCAAGGCTATTCCGGCGCTGCGTGATGGCGATGAAGTGTTTCGCGGCATTCAGCGTCATGCGGGTGTGATCTATGTGGCGCTGATACCCAATCTCAAGGGCGCTCAGCGAGCCATCGATGCAGGCGCCGACGAATTGAATCTGGTGATGTCCGCCAGCCAGACTCACAACCTTGCAAACATGCGCATGCGTTGTGAGCAATCGCTCAATGCGTTCGCCGATGTGGTGTCGTTCGCGTCTGACAGCGCGGTGCGCCTCAACGGCTCCATCGCCACCACGTTTGGTTGTCCGTTTGAAGGCAAGATCGATGAAGACCGAGTGCTGCAGATCGTCGATGCGTATCTGGAGCTGGGCATGAAGGGCATATCACTGGCCGACACAACCGGCATGGCCAACCCGCGACAGGTGCATCGGCTGGTGCAACGCGTGCTGACCCGCATCCCGGCGTCGGCCCTGACCCTGCATTTCCACAACACCCGCGGCCTTGGACTGAGCAACGTGCTGGCGGCTTACGAGGCGGGCGCGCGCCGCTTCGATGCCTCGCTCGGCGGCCTTGGCGGATGCCCGTTCGCGCCGGGGGCATCAGGAAATATCTGCACCGAAGACCTGGTGAACATGTGCGAAGAAATGGGCATCGATACCGGGATCGACCTGCCGCATCTGCTGACGATGTCCCGTCGACTGCCTGCGCTGCTGGGCCATGAAATGCCGGGGCAAGTCGCCAAGGCCGGACGCAACTGCGACCTGCATCCCGCGCCGGAGAACCTGCCGGCCTGAATCCTGAGCCGACACAATTTTTGAGGCGACACAAAACCTGTGGGAGGGAGGTTGCTCGCGATGCGTTCTATCAATGACGAAATCATTGATGACGCCGCGCATACGAGACCAAGCCCCTCCCACGAACCGTACGAACACGCCACCCCGGGTGTTCGTCCAGACAACAAAAACAATAGGGCTCCCTTTGGGAAGTCCAACTGGAGTGACCGCAATGACAATCTCTGTTCTGACCCCGAACAGCAGCCTCGCCGAGGTTGTAAGCGCCGAAAAAGCGCTGATCCGCAAAGTCGCCTGGCGCCTGATGCCGCTGATCATGGTCTGCTATCTGTTCGCCTTCTTCGACCGTATCAACATCAGCTTCGCCAAGTTCCAGCTGCAAACCGACCTGAGCCTGAGCGACACCGCCTACGGCCTCGGCGCCAGCCTGTTCGTCATCGGCTACGTGCTGTTCGAAGTGCCGAGCAACATCATGCTGTACAAGGTCGGCGCCCGCCGCTGGATCGCCCGCATCATGATTTCCTGGGGCATCGCCACGGCCCTCATGGTCTTCGTCAACGCCGAATGGCAGTTCTACGTGCTGCGTTTCATCATCGGCGCAATGGAAGCCGGCTTCGCACCTGGCGTGCTGTTCTATCTGACGCTGTGGTTCCCGCAAACCTACCGCGGTCGCATCACCTCCACGCTGTTCCTGGCGTCGGCATTCGCCGGTCTGCTCGGCGCGCCCATCTCCGGGCTGGTGCTCGGCGGCATGGATGGCGTGATGCACATGCGCGGGTGGCACTGGCTGTTTCTGCTCGGCGGCCTGCCGTGCATCGCTTTGGGTTTCGCCGTCCTGAAACTGCTCAAAGATCGCGTCGCCGACGCCCATTGGCTGACCGATGACGAGAAGACCTACCTCTCCAGTCGCATCGCCCACCACGAACCGAACAAACACGGCGGCTCGCTGCTCACCGCCCTGAAAATGCCAGGCTTCCTGATGCTCGGCCTGATCTACTTCCTGATCCAGGTCGCGTCCTACGGCCTCAACTTCTGGGCACCACAACTGATTCGCAGCGCAGGCGTCGAAAGCCCGGTCATCATCGGCCTGCTCACCGCCATTCCGTACATCTGCGGCGCCATCAGCATGGTCGTCGTCGGCCGTCTCTCCGACGCCAGCGGCGAGCGTCGCAAATTCGTCTGCGGCCTCGTCGTCCTCGGCGCCATCGGCTTCTTCAGCGCCGGCATATTCGCCCAACACACCAGCATGCTCATCGTCTCCCTGGCCATGCTCGGCGGTGGCATCGTCGCCTCCATCCCGGCGTTCTGGACCCTGCCACCCAAACTCCTCGCCGGCGCTGGCGCGGGTGCCGCAGGGGGTATCGCCCTCATCAACACCCTCGGCCAGTTCGGCGGCATCGTCAGCCCCGTGATGGTCGGCCACATCAAAGACATCACCGGCAGCACCACACCCGCGCTGTACGTGATTGGCGTGACCAGCGTGATTGCAGCGGGGTTGCTGATGTGGGGTTTGCCGCAGAAGTTGCGGACGTTGGATAAGAGCGAGGGCTAGGGGATTTACTCAATCCCCCGTATCAACTCGGCTTGCCGGCGGTGGCGTATTCAAAACCGCTGCCGGCAAACCTGCCAGATACGAACCATTGTGCTACGCGCTCCGCACCTCTCCCGAAGCATCCCCCAACCCCGCAATCGAAGCCTCCACCAAAGCTCGCGCCGCTTCGATCTGATGCACCACCGACCTCGCCAATGGCCGAAATTCTGCTGAAGTGTTGTCGGCGGATTCATAAGCCGTGGCTGCTGCGCACGACAGGTATTCAGAGACCAGGACGAGAGCGTCTTCGACTTTGATGCCGGACTGGACGGTGAACAGGCTTTGGTTGCCGCAGTTGGCGCCGAAAGGGATGGATTGGGTGACGGGGGGGTTGGGTG
>NZ_MUIN01000004.1 GCF_002080045.1 Pseudomonas sp. Bc-h
CTCAACCGAGGCGCGCATTCTACAGCGYCCTCYGYATCTGTCAAGCGGTTATTTTAAGAAGTTTTCAAAGTTTCCTTTTCAACTTCAACCACTTGCGCTTCGTTCGACTTGGCGYCTCACGTCAGCGGGAGGCGAATTCTACAGYGTTACAATCTGCTGTCAACCACCTTTTTCACCGCTGTCGATTCAAGCATCTGAACCGAAGCACTTCCTCACTGCTTACTTCGTCCAACTCTTTGATTCTCTTTTTCACCGCTGTCGATTCAAGCATCTGAACCGAAGCACTTCCTCACTGCTTACTTCGTCCAACTCTTTGATTCTCAAGGAGTTTTCCGTTTCGTCTGCGCCGGAAGTGGGGCGAATTATAGACAGTTCCTGAGGGGCGTCAAGCACTTATTTCAAACTTGCTCCAAATTCAGCGTAACGCGTCCGAAAGCCTTCTTGCCAGCCTGGCAAACATGGGTAGCGCCCAGCTTGAAGATGAAGGTGCGATCAACAACTTCTCCATCTATACGCACACCACCGGACGCCAGCAGGTCACGAGCGACAGCAGAGTTCTTCACCAGGCCCGCCTTATTAAGGACAGCAGCGATCGGCATGTCTTCAGCACCCATAACACTAATCTCAGGAAGATCTTCCGGTAGCTCGCCATCCTTCATACGGTTCCCCGCAGAACGGTGGGCCGACGAAGCAGCTTCCTCACCATGGAAACGGGCGACGATCTCTTCAGCCAGCTTGATCTTGATGTCGCGCGGGTTCGCACCTGCCTCGCAGTCCGCCTTGAAGCCGTCAATCTCTTCCATAGAGCGAAAGCTCAGCAGCTCGAAATAGCGCCACATCAACGCATCGGGAATGGAGACCAGCTTGCTGTACATGATGCCCGGCGCTTCCTGGATACCCACATAGTTACCCAGCGACTTGGACATCTTCTTCACGCCATCCAGACCTTCGAGCAAAGGCATGGTCAGCACGCACTGGGCTTCCTGACCATAAGCGCGCTGAAGCTCACGCCCCATGAGCAGGTTGAACTTCTGATCCGTACCGCCCAGCTCGACATCGGCACGCAATGCGACCGAGTCGTAACCCTGAACCAGCGGATAGAGGAATTCGTGGATAGCGATGGACTGGTTCGACTTGTAGCGTTTGTCGAAGTCATCACGCTCCAGCATGCGGGCTACTGTGTATTGAGAAGATAGGCGAATGAAGTCGGCAGGACTCAGTTGATCCATCCAGGTGGAGTTGAACGCCACCTCGGTCTTGGCCGGATCGAGAATTTTGAACACTTGAACCTTATAGGTCTCGGCATAGTCCAGCACTTGCTCGCGGGTCAGCGGCGGGCGCGTGGCGCTCTTGCCACTCGGATCGCCGATCATGCCGGTGAAGTCGCCGATCAGGAAGATGACCTGATGGCCCAACTCCTGGAACTGACGCAGCTTATTAATAAGCACCGTATGACCCAGGTGCAGGTCGGGCGCCGTCGGGTCGAAACCGGCCTTGATGCGCAGTGGCTGACCACGCTTGAGTTTCGCGACCAGTTCGGACTCGACCAGGAGTTCATCCGCGCCACGCTTGATCAGCGCTAGCTGCTCTTCAACCGACTTCATAACAGCCCCGTAATGCCTTATTTCAAAGGGAAACAACCATACAAGATCACCGCCCAAATACAAGATCCGACCGCAGACGGTAGACGAATCAGGAAGCGATCCGTACGCGAGCTTGCCTCAGGGAGGATTTGGTTATATTTTATACAGTTATTTCATCTTCATCATGTCATTCATCTTTTCCATTTCATCTTTTTTCAAAGTCAAAATTACCTATGAACGACACTCCGCCTAAAGCGCCCCCGCTTTATCCGAAGAGCCACCTGCTAGCTGCAAGCGGTATTGCAGCCTTGCTGAGCCTGGCCCTTCTGGTTTTTCCATCCAGTGATGTCGAAGCCAAGAAAACCAATCTCACCCTCGAACTGGACACGCCAGTTGAGCAGTTCAAGCAAGAACAAGACGCACAGCAACAGAGCCAAGCCACAGAAGACACCACAGTTTCTCCGTTTGCGCAGATCGACAACGGCGCGGACGAGTCGGAAGACACCGCTGCGACAGAGCCGGAAACCAAGCCCGCAGCCCCTGCAGCAGTAGCAGCGGTCAAAGGAGCGACACATAAGGAAGTCGTGGTTTCCAAAGGCGATACGCTTTCTACCTTGTTCGAGAAGGTCGGCCTCCCGCCAGCTGCGGTCCACGAGGTTATCGCCAGCGACAAGCAAGCCAAGCAATTCAGCCAGCTGAAAAACGGTCAGGTGCTGCAGTTCGAGCTGACCCCAGATGGCAACCTCAAGCAACTGCATAGCAAACTCAGCGATCTGGAAAGCATCAGTCTTTCCCGAACCGACAAGGGCTACACCTTCACCCGCGATGTCAGCAAACCGAACGTCCGCACCGCCTATGTCCATGGCGTGATCAGTAATTCGCTGTCTCAGTCGGCACAACGCGCGGGCCTGAGCCACAGCATGACGATGGATATGGCCAACATCTTCGGCTATGACGTCGACTTCGCTCAGGACATTCGCAAAGGCGATGAATTCGACGTGATCTACGAGCAGAAAGTCGTTAACGGCAAGACTGTCGCCACCGGCAACATCCTGTCCGCTCGCTTCACCAACCGCGGCAAAACCTATACCGCCGTGCGTTACACCAACAAACAGGGCAACACTAACTACTACACAGCCGATGGCAACAGCATGCGTAAGGCATTCATCCGCACACCTGTGGAATACGCCCGCATCAGTTCCATGTTCTCCATGGGCCGCAAGCACCCGATCCTGAACAAGATCCGCGCGCACAAAGGCATCGACTATGCTGCTCCACGCGGCACCCCGATCAAGGCCACAGGTGACGGCAAAGTTATCCTCGCAGGTCGGCGCGGCGGCTACGGCAATACCGTGATCATTCAGCACGGGGAGACCTACCGCACGCTGTATGGCCACATGCAGGGTTTCGCCAAAGGCATTCAGAACGGCAGCAGCGTCAAACAAGGTCAGGTCATCGGCTATATTGGAACAACAGGCCTGTCGACCGGTCCGCATGTACATTACGAGTTCCAGGTAAATGGCGTTCACGTTGACCCGCTGGGTCAGAAGCTGCCAATGGCAGACCCGATCGCCAAGTCCGAAAAACAGCGGTTCATGCAAGAGAGCCAGCCTCTGATGGCTCGTATGGACCAGGAAAAGGCCACCATGCTGGCCTCGAGTAAGCGCTGACCCATGACTTTATATGTAGGTGTAATGTCCGGAAGCAGTCTTGATGGACTCGACTTCGCGCTCGTAGAACAGGATGACCGGCCACGCTTGCTCGGCACCCATTACATTCCGATGCCCGACGATTTGCGCGCCGAGCTTCTCGGTCTGTGCTCCAGCGGGCCAGATGAATTGGCTCGCGCCGGCATCGCCGAGCAGAAGTGGGTGCATCTGGCCGCACAAGGCGTACTTGCGCTGCTGGATCAGCAGAATGTGTCAGCAGGTGAAATCCGCGCCATCGGCAGCCACGGCCAGACGATCCGCCACGAGCCTGCCCGTGGCTTCACTATCCAGATCGGCAACCCTGCCCTGCTTGCAGAGTTGACCGGCATTACCGTGGTGAGCGACTTCCGCAAGCGTGATATTGCTGCGGGCGGTCAAGGTGCCCCGCTTGTGCCGGCGTTCCACGAAGCGCTGTTCGATGACAACAAGGACTATCGCGCAGTCTTGAACGTCGGTGGCTTCAGCAATCTAAGCCTGATTGAAATCGATAAACCGGTATCCGGGTTCGATTCCGGTCCTGGCAATGTGCTGCTCGACGCCTGGATTCAGGCCCAACGCGGCCTGAGCTACGACAAGGATGGCGCATGGGGCGAGAGCGGCACGGTCAACGCCGATTTGCTCAAATCCATGCTGACCGATCAGTTCTTCCAGACCAAGGGCCCGAAAAGCACCGGCCGTGAGGTGTTCAACCTCGGCTGGGTACACCACCACATGTTCCAGTTGCCAACGCTGAAGCCTGAAGATGTGCAGGCAACACTGCTGGAAGTGACTGCACTGAGCATTACCGAATCGCTGCAATCGGCTCAGGCGCAGACCAAAGAACTGTTGGTCTGTGGCGGCGGCGCACACAATAAAGCCCTGATGGCACGACTGGCCGCCCTGCTGCCGAACACCAAGGTGTCGAGCACGGCGGAGTTCGGTGTCGATCCTGACTGGGTAGAAGCGATGGCGTTCGCATGGCTGGCTCATTGCGCACTGGAGAGTGTGCCAGCGAACCGCCCTAGTGTGACTGGCGCCAAAGGCCTGCGCGTTCTGGGTGCCATCTATCCGGCTTAACGGCTCAGGTGGACAGCAAAACGCCGCGCATATGCGCGGCGTTTTCGTTTGAAGCCGGTGAATCAGATCGAGAACGAGGAACCACAACCGCAAGTGGTCGCAGCGTTCGGGTTCTTGATCACGAAACGAGAGCCTTCGAGGCCCTCCTGATAATCCACTTCAGCGCCAGCCAGGTACTGGAAGCTCATTGGATCGACAACCAGGCTCACACCCTCGCGCTCGACAATGGTGTCATCATCAGCAACGTCTTCATCAAAAGTAAAACCGTACTGGAAACCGGAACAGCCGCCACCTGTCACGAAAACACGCAACTTAAGGCGGTCATTGCCCTCTTCGTCGACCAGGGTTTTCACTTTGTGCGCTGCACCTTGCGTGAATTCCAAAGCCGTAGGAGTGAAGGATTCGACGCTCATGCTCAATATCTCCCGGCGCTAAGCCGTCATAATGCGTAATGCGCGCATTATCCGCTTGTCCTAGAAAAATGGTCAACTATTTGGAGAGCAGCGGTAAGCCACAAGCTTCAAGCCGCAAGAAGCGTTGCCCCTCCTGCAGATTGAAGCTTGCCGCCAAAAGCTGCTTTTAAGGCAACAATGCGGCGTGAGACAGCCCCATGCGCTCGTCCAGCTCGAACATAATGTTCATGTTCTGCACCGCTTGCCCGGATGCACCTTTGACGAGGTTGTCGATAACCGACAACACCACCACCAGATCGCCATCCTGAGGACGGTGCACCGCGATTCGGCAGACGTTGGCGCCGCGTACACTGCGTGTTTCAGGGTGGCTGCCCGCCGGCATTACATCGACGAACGGTTCATTGGCGAAGCGCTTCTCAAACAGAGCCTGAAGATCAACAGACTGGTCGACAACGGTCGAATACAGCGTCGCGTGTATACCGCGGATCATTGGCGTAAGGTGCGGCACGAAGGTCAATCCGATGTCGCCGCCTGCTGCACGACGCAGGCCTTGGCTGATTTCAGGCAAGTGACGGTGACCTTTCACGGCATAGGCTTTGAAACTCTCACTGGTCTCTGCGTACAGGGAACCAACGCTTGCACCTCGACCGGCGCCGCTGATGCCAGATTTGCAGTCAGCGATCAGCCGCGTCGGGTCAGCCAGCCCCGCTTCAAGCAGCGGCAGGAAACCCAGTTGGGTTGCCGTTGGATAGCAACCCGGCACCGCGATGAGGCGAGCGCCTTTGATTTGTTCGCGATTGACCTCCGGCAAACCATAAACGGCTTCGTTGAGCAGCTCGGGCGCGCCATGCGGCTGGTTGTACCATTTGGCCCACTCAACCGGATCTTGCAGGCGGAAGTCGGCAGACAGATCGATAACCTTGGTGCCTGCGGCGAGCAGTTCACCGGCCAGCGCGTGAGCTACGCCATGGGGTGTGGCGAAAAATACAACGTCACAGGCACCCAGCACTTTCACATCCGGCACGCTGAAGGCCAGACCGTCGTAGTGACCGCGCAGGTTCGGATACATGTCGGCAACGGGCAAACCTGCCTCGGAGCGCGAGGTGATCGCGACCACTTCAGCTTGTGGATGCTGCGCCAGAAGACGTAGCAACTCGACGCCGGTGTAACCCGTGCCGCCGACGATACCGACCTTGACCATAACCTGCCCCTCAACGAAACCACTGGAAAGCCGCTGATAATATGAGTCAAGCGCCCTCGGAACAACCGTGAACGTGACGTACGGGCACGCAAGCCACTACTATTTGCGCCACCGTGATCCTGGAAAATAACCAAAATGCTCTATCTATGGATAAAAGCACTGCACATCGTTTCGATCGTCTGCTGGTTCGCCGGTCTGTTTTATCTCCCTCGGCTGTTCGTTTACCACTCCATGAGCGAGGACGCTGTCAGTCGAGAGCGCTTCTGCACCATGGAGCGCAAACTCTATCGGGGCATCATGGGCCCGGCGATGATCGCCACACTGGTGTTCGGCATCTGGCTGCTTACACTCACACCAGGATTTCTGCAGCAAGGTTGGTTGCACGCCAAGCTGACTCTCGTGGTCTTACTGATCGGGTATCACCACATGTGCGGCGCGCAGGTCAAAAAATTCGCCCGGGGCGAAAACGGCCGCAGCCACGTGTTTTATCGCTGGTTCAATGAAGTCCCGGTATTGATTCTGCTGGCTGTCGTGATTCTGGTGGTCGTCAAACCGTTCTGATCTCAATGCCGACAGACGCATTCAACCCAAGACAAGGAAGCCGAGCATGGCCGAGCACTTCAAGATCGTTTTCGAAGGACAGCTGCGAACGGGCGTCGATCTGGAGACGGCGCGCCTGAACCTGGCGCAGCTGTTCAAAAGCGATGTGGCCAACATGGATCGGCTGTTCACCGGCAAACCGGTGACGGTAAAGCGCGGCCTGTCCCACGGCGATGCCCAGCGCTACCTCAAGGCGCTGAATGACGCCGGTGTTGAAGCGAAGATCGAGCCAGAGCAACCGGTCAGTTGGACGCTGGAGGAGATCGACGAGCCTGCGTCTGATAGGACAGCCTTCGAACCGGCAACGTCGCCTTACGCGCCACCGAGAGCTTCTGTCGCGCAAGAGGGTCCGGATGTTGGCGAACTCAAAGTATTCACGGTGCAGGGTCGCATCGGCCGATTGCGTTATCTTGCATGGACTATGGCGCTGACGTTCGTCGGGCTGGTATTGGGCGCTCTGTGTTTCGGCATCATGAGCATGTCACTGGTAGCAGGCGGCTTGCTGGGCGCGATCGTGCTGGTGGCGTTTGTGGTGGTCAGCATTCAGATGGGCGCACAGCGGCTGCACGATGCGGGCTGGTCTGCCTGGTTGTTGCTGCTCAACCTTGTCCCGGTCGTGGGCGGTTTCTTTCCTCTGCTGATGATCGTAGTACCGGGCAACGGCGGCCCGAATAGATACGGCGCGCCACCCCCTCCCAACAGCCGGACAGTCAAGCTGCTCGCGGTGCTCTGGATTCTGGTGCTCGCGCTGGTGTTCGTCGGCGCGATGATGGGTGGCCTGCAGAAGGTTCAGGAGCAAGTGGAAGCAACGACCGGCGAATACGAACAGACCCTGCCCTACGACGATGACTCGGACGACGCAACGCCGCCTGCCGTTCCCGTCGATCCTGCAGATTCTGGTGACTCTTCCGACAGCGAAGACGACCAATAACTGTCTGGCAGCAAGGATGCTGTCTCAACACCTGCTTCATTGGAGAATTGCATGTCCCGTTACGCCCTGGTCACAGGTGCTTCCAGCGGTATCGGCCTGGCCATGGCCGAAGCCTTGGCTCGCCGCGGCCGCAATCTGATTCTGGTCTCGCGCCATCGGGACATGCTGGAGAGCATTGCGATCGAGTTCACTCAGCGATTCGGCGTCGAAGTGCTGTTCCGCGCCTGCGATCTGGGTGAACCATTGCGGCTTTCGGGCTTTCTGCTTGAACTGGAAGAAGGTGAGCGGCAGATCGACCTGTTGGTGAATTGCGCGGGCATCGGCAACAGCGGACCGTTTCTAGCGCAGGAATGGGCCCAGGAGCAGGATCTGCTGGATCTCAACGTGCTCGCCCTGACACGCCTTTGCCATACCGTCGGTAACCTGATGGCAGTGCAGGGCGGAGGGCAGATTCTCAACGTTGCCTCGATCATGGGCTTCCAGCCGGGGCCCTGGATGAGCACTTACGCGGCGAGCAAAGCGTATGTGCTGCATTTCTCCGAAGGGTTGCGCGAAGAACTGAAAAAAACCGGCGTGAAGATTTCCGTGCTCTGCCCAGGCCCTACGCGCACTTCGTTCTTCCGCACAGCGCAGCTGAGTGCGGACAAGTTCACCAACGAAAAGACCATGACCGCCGAGGAGATCGCGCTGTACACCGTCCGCGCCCTGGACAAAAACCGCGCGATCATCATTCCCGGGAGACGCAACCGCTTCCTCAGCCGCTTGCCTCGATTGGCCGGACGCTGGATGACACGAAAAATCTGGGGGTCGATGCTGAAGTCTCGCACGTCGGCCTGAGTCGCCGTACTACGAGAAACGGCTGGGCGCGGCTCGACACGCTCAGTACACTCGGCTCATTCCCCACAAGAAACGGAGAAACAAGGCTGTGGAAACTCTGTTCACCAAAATCATCAATCGGGAAATTCCGGCGAAGATCATCTACGAAGATGACCAGGTCCTGGCTTTTCACGACATCGCCCCACAGGCGCCGGTGCATTTTCTGGTCATCCCGAAAAAACCGATCCGCACCCTCAACGACGTGACTGAAGAAGACAAGGGCCTGCTGGGTCACATCCTTTTTACCGCGCAGCGCCTGGCCAAGGAGCAGGGTTGTGAAGACGGTTTCCGCGTTGTCATGAACACCAATGAGAAAGGCGGTCAGACCGTCTATCACATTCACATGCACGTGCTGGGCAAGCGTCAGATGACCTGGCCGCCGGGCTGAGTCGCAAATTCAAAGACTTACACCCGCCGAGCGTCTATACCGCGCTTCGGCGGGCTGACGCATTACAAGCTCCGTCAGATCGATTGAGGTAGACTGGCCGCCGTGGATTCATCCGGAGGTGCCCATGGCTACCGAACGTCACTACTCCCCTATCGACCGTTTCCTTCTGCAAGCCGATGCTGCGATGAAAACGCTGCTGCCTGCCAGCGCGCACTCTCACCGCCCTTCGCCTGCCATCGTTCAACCTGACACCAAGATGAGCGAGACCGACACCAGGCATGTCGCCGGCCTAATGCGCATCAATCATACCGGCGAAGTCTGTGCTCAGGCGCTGTATCAGGGCCAGGCCCTGACCGCCAAGCTGCCACACGTCCGTAAAGCCATGGAGCACGCCGCCGAAGAGGAAATCGATCACTTGGTGTGGTGCGAACAGCGCATTCGCCAGCTCGGCAGCCACACCAGCGTGCTCAACCCGCTGTTCTATGGGATGTCCTTCGGTATTGGGGCTGTGGCGGGCCTGATCAGCGACAAGGTCAGCCTTGGATTTGTGGCCGCTACTGAAGATCAGGTTTGCAAACATCTGAACGAACATCTTGAGCAACTGCCGGTGGAGGACGAAAAGTCCCGCGCGATTCTCGAGCAGATGCGTACCGACGAAGAACAACACGCGGAAGGCGCGATTCAGGCGGGGGGTTTTCGCTTCCCGAAGCCTGTGAAATTCGGCATGAGCATGCTGGCCAAGGTGATGACCAAGAGCACGTATCGGATCTGACCCGATTCGCAAACACAAAAGAGGCGCCTCGTTGGCGCCTTTTTCGTTTATCGGATCGGGCTATCGGTCAGCCCAGCTCGATAATTTCGTAATCGTGGGAGATTTCAACGCCCGCGTTGCCCAGCATGATCGAAGCCGAGCAGTATTTTTCAGCGGAAAGTTCGATGGCGCGCTTGACCTGGTTTTCTTTCAGGCCACGGCCCTTGACCACGAAATGCAGGTGGATCCTGGTAAATATCTTAGGGTCTTCAGTGGCGCGTTCGGCTTCCAGAAACGCCTCGCAACTTTCAACCGGCTGACGCGCTTTCTTGAGAATGCTCACCACGTCGAAGTTACTGCAGCCGCCCAGGCCAATCAGCACCATTTCCATCGGACGCACACCCAGGTTGCGGCCGCCGCTCTCGGGCGGGCCGTCCATCACGACCACGTGGCCGCTGCCCGATTCGCCGAGGAACATGGCCTCACCGGCCCACTGAATACGCGCTTTCATCCCCAGGACTCCAATGCTTGAAAAAAGGCGGCCAGCTTAGCACAGGGCCACGATGTCGCTGAGTGGACCGGAAATGTCGATATGTGCCAGAAATGTAGGAAATTTCTGAAAAAATGGCGATTTGCCGCTGTGGAACTGTGTCAAATCGGAAATACTGCCGATACCTATAAGAATGCCTCAGGGCGCAGTTTTTTACGGGATACAGCCATGGTTGCCATCGCCCCTGCGAACAAAGTGAAACTGGTCGACAAACTCCTCCCCCACGCGCAACGGAAGCGCTGCGCCGCCAAGAGCAACATTATTTGTGCGGGCGAGAATTCCGAGTCGTTGTACCTGATCATCAAGGGTTCGGTCACGATCCTGATCGAGGACAACGAAGGCCGCGAGATGATTGTGGCGTACCTCAACAGCGGTGATTTTTTCGGCGAACTGGGCCTGTTCGACCAAGCGAGCGCCGGGCCACAGCGCAGCGCCTGGGTTCGCGCCAAGACGGAGTGCGAAGTGGCCGAAATCAGCTACGCCAAGTTCCGCGAACTGAGTCAGCACGATCCTGATCTAATGTACGCAATCGGCGGACAAATGGCCGAACGCCTGCGCAATACAACGCGCAAAGTGGGTGATCTGGCATTTCTCGATGTCACCGGCCGCGTTGCGCGCAGCCTGCTGGACCTGTGCAAACAGCCAGATGCCATGACTCACCCGGATGGTATGCAGATCAAGATTACCCGTCAGGAAATTGGTCGTATCGTCGGCTGTTCACGGGAGATGGTCGGCCGTGTACTCAAGGCCCTGGAAGAACAGAAGCTGGTGCATGTGCGCGGCAAGACCATGGTGGTCTTCGGTACACGCTGAGCTGAAAGGAAGGGTAACTACAAGCGGGCGAAAACGTCCGCGTAGCGCTCGCCCAAACGGTGGAGAAAATCCGGGGCGGCAAATAACTCGCGCAAGGCGATGTGGCTGTCGGCGCGGCAACGCTGTTCGATTTCACATATTTCGTTGAAACGGTTAACCGCATTGACCATCTCGATCCGCTCGTTATCCATCAACATCGCGCCATGGGCGAGCACAACCGGCCGCTGCCCACCCTGACTTTGACGCCAGCGTTGAGCAGTGCCGACCATCTTTCGGCCATTCAGGTTGACGTTGAAGCGACCGTCGCAAAACGCCCCCTCGACTTCGCCCAGAGAGGCTGCGCCACCCAGCTCGGTCAAGACGTCGAGCATTGGCTGACAAAGGCGCATGTAGGCCTTCTCGATTCGGTCACGATCCAGATCCGCTTTGGGCTGAACGTAGACCAGCGCCACGTTGACTGTGGCATGGGATTGCGGCACCGGCTCGCCGCCGCTTTCACGCAGCAGCACTGGCCAACCGATGTCGGCCAGGGTTTCACTGGCTTCGGTGAATCCGCCCAGACGGCCCAGCCGACGGGGCATCACCAAGGCGTGATCATCAGGCCGCCAGAACAACAGGCCGTAATCGGCATCGCCAGCGCAGACCGAGGCCAGCAGATCCTGCTCCGCCTTGAGGCCTGCTTCAACGCAGATGTCGAGTACCTGAGGGGTCATGGGGATTCCTTGTCAGGACATACCAGTCGCAGCCGGCCTGTTGGCACTCGCGTTTTCGAAAAAGCCACCGCCAGCAATCGGGCTGCCACAAACGTCTATCTCAATCCAGGCTACTGGACTTGATCGCAGTGCCCTTCTCTGGAAAGAACAGACGCTGCAGTTCCACGCCCGGTTTCTCCGCGCGCATGAACGCTTCGCCGACCAGAAATGAATAGACGTCGTTTATTTCCATCAATTCGACATCGGCACGATTCAGGATACCGCTCTCGGTGATCACCAGACGATCACGCGGAATGCGCGGCAGCAAGTCCAGTGTGGTTTCCAGGCTGACGTCGAAGGTGTGCAGATTGCGGTTGTTGATGCCGACCAACGGGGTGTCGAGGGTTTTCAGCGCACGCTCCAACTCGGCACCGTCGTGAACTTCAACCAGCACGTCCAGTTGGTTGGCCTTGGCGACCGCCGCCAGCTCGGCCATCTTCACGTCATCCAGAGCCGAGACGATCAGCAAAATGCAATCGGCGCCCAAGGCGCGAGCTTCAACCACCTGATAGGGATCGATCATGAAATCCTTGCGGATCACCGGCAATTTGCACGCGCCACGGGCTTCTTTCAGGTAAGCGTCGGCGCCCTGAAAGAAGTCGATGTCGGTCAGTACGGACAGGCAAGTCGCACCGCCCGCCTCGTAGCTCTTGGCGATTTCAGCAGGCTGGAAATTCTCACGAATTACACCTTTGCTCGGTGACGCTTTCTTGATCTCAGCGATCACGGCGGGCTGTTTGCGCTTGGCCTGTTCAATCAGCGCCTTAGCAAAACCACGCGAGGCATCGGCGGTGGAGACCAGCGTCTCGAGCTCCGACAGGCTGACGCTGGCACGGCGCGCAGCCACTTCTTCAGCCTTGCGGGCGAGAATCTTTTCCAGAACCGTCGGCACACTCATCCTTCATTCTCCTGTTTGAATACCGCGGTAAACGCACCTAACTCTTCAAGCTTCTCGCGCGCAAGACCTGTATGCAGCGCGTCGTGAGCCAGTTCCACGCCCTCTTTCAGCGAAGAGGCATGGTCAGCAGCATAGAGGGCGGCCCCCGCGTTGAGCACGATCATTTCAGCGGCTTTCTGACCGTTCTCGGTCTTGCGACGCCCAAGAGCATCACGGATCAATTCCAGCGACTGGGCCGGGCTGTCGACCACCAGGCCAAACAGACTCTGGCTCTTCATGCCCAGATCTTCCGGCTGTACCGAGTATTCGGTGACTTCGCCGTTTTTCAGTTCAGCCACGAAAGTCGGCGCGGCGAGGCTGAATTCGTCCAGACCGTCCTGAGAGTGAACCACCAGCACGTGCTTACTGCCCAGGCGCAACAGCACTTCGGCCAGCGGGCGGCAAAGGGCCTGGCTGAATACGCCAACGACCTGATGCTTGACGCCTGCGGGGTTGGTCAGTGGACCCAGCATGTTGAAGATCGTGCGCAAACCCAGATCCTTGCGCGGACCAGCGGCGTGTTTCATTGCGCCGTGATGGGTCTGGGCAAACATGAAGCCAATGCCCACGCTGTCGATGCAGCGCGCCACTTGGACTGGTGTCAGATTCAGATACACACCCGCCGCCTCCAGCAAATCGGCGCTGCCGCTCTTGCCCGACACCGCGCGGTTACCGTGCTTGGCGACCGTGCAGCCTGCCGCAGCGATCACGAAGGATGCTGCCGTCGAGACGTTGAAGATGTTCGCGCCGTCGCCGCCAGTGCCGACAATGTCGACCACGCTATCGAGCGTCTTGAGTTCGACCTTGTCCGCCAGCTCGCGCATGACTGAAACCGCGCCAACGATTTCGTCGATGCTCTCGCTCTTCATGCGCATGCCCATCAGAAAAGCGCCGATCTGCGCCTGGGTGCACTGGCCGGTCATGATTTCGCGCATGACGTCGCGCATTTCGTCGGTGCTCAGGTCCAGTTGCGTGACAACCCGACCCAGCGCCGTCTTGATATCCATTGCCATAACGAAGTGTCCTTAACCCTGACGAGTGCCGCCGGTCTGCTTGAGGAAGTTGGCGAACAGCTCGTGGCCCTGCTCGGAGAGAATCGACTCGGGGTGGAATTGCACACCTTCGACGTTCAGCGTCTTGTGGCGCAGGCCCATAATCTCGTCCACCGAGCCGTCTTCGAGTTGGGTCCAGGCGGTTACTTCCAGGCAGTCGGGCAATGTTTCGCGCTTGACGATAAGCGAGTGGTAGCGGGTGACGGTGAGCGGATGCTTCAAACCGTCGAACACGCCTTTGTCTTCATGAATCAGGTCGCTGGTCTTGCCGTGCATCACCTGACGGGCGCGCACGACATCGCCGCCAAATGCCTGACCGATGGACTGATGCCCGAGGCAAACACCCAGCACCGGCAGTTTGCCCGCAAAGTGCTTGATCACTTCGATGGAAACCCCGGCTTCATTCGGGGTGCAAGGGCCGGGTGAAACCACGATGCGCTCGGGATTCAGGGCCTCGATCTCGGCAACGGTCATTTCATCGTTGCGGATCACTTTAACGTCGGCGCCGAGCTCGCCCAGATACTGCACGACGTTATAGGTAAAGGAGTCGTAGTTATCGATCATCAGCAGCATTTTGTGCTCAACCTCTTGAAATCACTGACCTTCATTCAAGCCTTTCGAAATCCGTATCCGCGCTTGCGCCCGCGTTATCAGTCATTGCGAAACGCTCGACTGGCGGCAGACGTCACGGTTTGAAGGCATGGTGTTGCAGGGCCGGGTGAACCGGCAGGGAAAAGAGTCAGGCGCGCCAACGCCAACGGGCGTGAGCCTTGATAACGCGCATCAAGAGTTTGCTGACAATTGTCACAGGAGGGGTCTCATCTATACGTTTCGGGACATTAGCGTACCGAACCCAGCGGTGCAACAGCATTCTACGATAGAAAAATCCAGGTGGATGTAGGCAGAACAGCGTGCATACCGCGGATCAGTCTTGAGCTGATGCAGGATCAAGGAACAGTTTGGATGTCCTGATGCGCAGCCGAGGGGCCACGAAGTCCAGAAAGGCCCGCAGCTTCAACGGCAGCGGCGTTTGCCCCTTGTGCACCAGGCTGACGGGCAAGGGTTCAGATTCGAATGACTCGAGCACCACGCGCAACGCATCCCCACGCACAGCGTCCTCGACCTGATAGGACAATACGCGTATCAGCCCCACGCCCAACGCCGACGCAGCAATCGCGGCCTCGGCTGTATTGACTGCAAGACGGGCGCGAACCGGAACCGACACTTGCGCCCTCCCGCTACCGAACACCCAGGCGCGTTTCGATTCCAGTACCTCGAAGGTGATGCAGTCATGACCAACGAGATCGTCAGGCGTCGTTGGAACTCCACGGTTAGACAGATAGGAAGGACTGGCGCAGACGACCCTGCGCACTTTTCCCACTTGAGTGGCCATCAGCGAGCTGTCGGGCAAGTCGCCGATGCGCAAGGCGACGTCGCCGTGCTCCTCCATCAAGTGCACGACACGATCAGTGAGCATGAGGCTGATGTTGATTTCGGGATAGTGCGCAAGAAACTCGGCAATTACGGGCACGACGTGCAAACGGCCGAAAACCACCGGCGCCGTGACCACCAGTTCGCCTTTGGGAGCGGCGTTTTCGCCAGTCGCCGCACGCTCGGCCTCGCCAATGTCCTCAAGAATTCGCCGACACGCCGCCACGTATGAGCTTCCCGCCTCCGTCAGAGAGAGCTGACGGGTGGTGCGATGAAGCAGCCGAGTATTCAAGTGCGACTCAAGCTCAGCCACCTTGCGGCTGACTGTCGCCAGCGGCATACCGAGCCGACGCGCTGCCGCTGTAAGACTGCCTGCATCGGCGACTGCGATAAAGATGGACATGGCGTCGAGACGATTCATGGAAATTCTCTCGAATTTTGGAAGGATGATTCCCGATCTTAGGGAATTCTCTTTATATAAGCGAGTGCGTAGGGTTTGAGCCTAATGATCGGTAAGCGGCGCTCAGCCGCCAACACCCAAGCCACTCAAACTCAGGAGGGTGCCATGAGCAGCCTGCCCAACTCAGCCCAAACCGCCAGCGCACCGAACGCGCCCACGACAGCGTCGCGGGGCAAAATCATCATGATGGCGATCATCGCGGGCGCGGTGATCACCAACCTGTATTGCGTCCAGCCGATTCTGCCGCTGATCGCAGCAAGCCTTGCGGTGGACCAGACTACAGTCGATCTCGTGGCGGGCTCGGCCCTGCTGGGTTTCGCCTTCGGGCTCGCATTGCTGTTGCCTCTGGGCGACCGATTCGACCGGCGCAAGCTGGTGCTGGGGCAAATCATCGTCGCGTTCTTTTTCGGCATGGCGGCGGCTATCTCGCCAAGCATCTGGACGTTGATCGCTGCAGCCTTCGGGTTGGGCGTCGTCAGCTGCGTTCCCCAGCAACTGGTGCCCTTCGCGGCGGTGATGTCCAGACCGAGCGAGCGTGGCCGCTCGGTGGGGACGGTCGTCAGCGGGATCATGGTCGGCATTCTCCTGGGCCGCACGATCAGCGGGTTTGTTGGCGACATGTTTGGCTGGCGGGCAGTCTTCGCCGTTGAAGCGGCGTTCATGATTCCGGTGTGGATTGCCGCGGCGATGCTGCTGCCCAAGGGCGTGCCCAGCACCAACCTTTCCTACGGGCGCTTGCTGGCTTCGCTCTGGCCATTGATGCGTGACAACCGTCCGATTCGCGAGTCGATGATCATTCAGGCTCTGCTGTGGGCGTGCTTCAACGCGTTCTGGGTCAACCTCGCGGCGTTGCTCGCTGACGGCCCGATGCATCTGGGCAGCGCATGGGCGGGAGCGTTCGGCATCATCGGCGCGGCTGGCGCACTCGCCGCTACGTTCGGTGGTCGTGCCTCCGACAAGTTGGGACCGCGCAGTGTGATCGGCGCCAGCATCGGCATCGTCACCTTGTCTTTCCTGCTCCTGGCTGGCGCCGAATCCTCGCTGATCTGTCTGGTGATCGGGGTCATCGTCCTCGACATCGGGGTCCAGGCCGGTCTCGTGTCGAACCAGACCCGCGCTTTTGCAGTCGATCCGAAAGCCCAAGGCCGCATCAACAGCCTATATATGACTGCCACCTTCTTTGGCGGCGCCGTGGGCACGATCATCAGCGGCTGGCTGATGGCGCGACTCGGCTGGGAGGGCATCGTCGCCTTCGGGATTCTGTTGGGGCTGATCGCGCTGGCAATTCACTGGATCGGCGCCCCTCGTCATGCAGAGAAGCCCGCGACACCGGGCGCCTGAAGGCTTCGCCGACATCAGATGCAGAAACAAACCACAACAAGCAGCACTAAACGCATCCTCTTGACCCCAATGCCCCGGCGCTGGGTGTCTACCTCCGCGGTGGACACCCTTTTTTACCTCTCTTCGTTTGACTTGACTCTTTTTCGACACAAATACGTCCTGCGTGACACAAAGCATGGCGGGTTGTCTCGTGGCTGCTACCTTGTCGTACAGCAACAAAAAGACAAGAAGGGATCTCTCGATGCTCAAAGCCACAATGTCGCGGCCCTTTGCCGCCTGCCTGCTCACCCTTGCCTGCTCCTCAGCGATGGCAGCATCCTCCCCCTACTCGACGATGATCGTGTTCGGCGACAGCCTCGCCGATGCCGGTCAATTCCCCGATGCTGGCGGCCCGCCGGGCGCAACGTTGCGCTTCACCAACCGCGTCGGGCCGACCTATCTCAACGGCAGCGGTGAGGTCTTCGGGCTGAACTCGTCGACGCTGCTGGGCGGGATGCTCGGTGTCGCACCGGGCGATTTGCAAGCATCTACGTCTCCGGTACGCGCAGCGCAGGGTCTGGCGGATGGCAACAACTGGGCGGTGGGCGGGGATCGGACGGATCAGATCCTCGCGGCGATCACCACCGAGTCGCAAGTGGCGAATACCGATACGTCCACGGGCGTGACTACGGTCTTTCGTACCCGGCCCGGTTATCTGGTGGAGACCGGTCTGCGCGCAGACCCGAACGCGCTGTATTACCTGACCGGCGGGGGAAATGACTTCCTCCAGGGCCGAGTACTGAGCCTGGGGCAGGCGGTCAACGCTGCCAATAACCTCGCCGACAGCGCCCAGGTACTTTCGCAGGCGGGCGCGCGCTACATCATGGTCTGGCTGCTGCCGGATATCGGCCAGACTCCTGCGGTTTCCGGCACTCCATTGCAAGGGCCTTCGACGCTGCTCAGCGGTGTGTTCAATCAGCAACTGGTCAATCGGCTGGGGCAGATCGATGCCGAAGTCATCCCGCTGAACGTTCCGGGACTGGTGCGCGAAGTCCTGAATGATCCGGCGCGGTATGGTCTGGCAGCCGATCAGAACCTCGTCGGCACCTGTTTCAGCGGCAACAGCTGCACCGCCAACAGTGTGTATGGGATCGGTGGCCTCACGCCCGACCCCACCAAGCTCCTGTTCAATGACGGCGTTCACCCGACCGTTGCCGGGCAACGCCTGATTGCTGATTACGGCTATTCGATCCTCTCCGCGCCATGGGAAATCACCCTGCTGCCGGAAATGGCCAACGGTACGTTACGCGCACAACAGGACGAGCTGCGCAGTCAGTGGCTGGCGGACTGGGGCAATTGGCAGAACGTCGGCGAGTGGCGTGCCATCGTCGCAGGTGGTGGTCAGAAACTGGACATTGACGCGCAAAGCAATTCCGCCAGCGGCGACGGCCATGGCTACAACCTGACCATCGGTGGCAGCTACCGATTTGCTGAAGACTGGCGTGCCGGTCTGGTCGCTGGCGCCTATCGACAGACGCTGGAAGCCGGGCCTCGCGATTCGGACTACAAACTCAATAGCTACATCGCCACCGCATTCGTGCAGTTTCAGGCCAATCATTGGTGGGCCGATCTGGCGGCATCGGGTGGACGACTGGACTACGACAATCTGAAGCGCAAATTCGCCCTCGGCATCAGCGAAGGATCGGAAAAAGGCGACACCGATGGCGACCTGTGGGCGGTCAGCGGTCGCCTGGGATTCGACATGGCCGAACAGACCAGTCGCTGGCATTTCTCGCCCTTCATCAGCGCGGACTATTCCCATGTCGAGGTCGACGGTTATTCGGAGAACAGTACGCGCTCGACAGCCCTCAGCTACGACGATCAGACCCGCCGTTCGAAACGTCTGGGCGCAGGGTTGCAAGGCAAGTTCGAGACCACCCCGCAGACTCAGGTATTTGGCGAGATCGCGCACGAACGTGAGTTCGACACCGATCAACAGGATTTGACCATTGCCGTGAACAGCGTGCCTGGAGTGGATTTCAACCTGGAAGGCTATGAGCCACAGCGCAGCCTGAACCGGGCAAGTGTCGGCCTGGCCCAGAAACTGGCGCCGGACCTGACGCTGCGCGCCGGCTACAACTGGCGCAAGAACGATGACGTGACGCAGCAAGGGGTGAATCTGGCGCTGAGTCTGGATTTCTGACCGATCGCCAGCCACAAAAAAACGCGGGGCCATTGGCACCCGCGTTTTGTTATCGACCCTACTGCGGTCAACTTTCCGGCGTCTGCTCCGCCAGTGCTACCGCGCGGAACATGGCGCGGCGCTTGTTCAGGGTTTCTTCCCACTCAAGCGCAGGCACCGAATCGGCAACGATCCCGCCGCCAGCCTGGACGTGCAGCTCTCCGTTCTTGATCACTGCGGTGCGGATGGCAATTGCAGTGTCCATGTTGCCGTTCCACGCCAGATATCCCACGGCCCCGCCGTAGACGCCACGCTTGACCGGCTCCAACTCGTCGATGATTTCCATCGCACGAATTTTCGGTGCGCCCGACAAAGTACCCGCTGGCAGAATGGCGCGAAGTGCGTCCATCGCCGTCAGCCCGCTTTTCAGTTGGCCGGTGACGTTGGACACGATATGCATCACGTTGGAATAACGTTCGATGACCATCTTCTCGGTGAGCTTCACCGAGCCGATTTCCGAGACGCGGCCAGTATCGTTACGGCCCAGATCGATGAGCATCAAGTGCTCGGCGATTTCCTTGTCATCGGAAAGCAGGTCAACTTCCAGCGCGTGGTCCGCTTCTTCGGTCGCGCCGCGAGGGCGAGTTCCGGCGATTGGCCGTACGGTGATCAGGTTGTCTTCGACGCGCACCAGCACTTCCGGCGAACTGCCGACGACGTGGAAATCGCCGAAGTTGAAGAAATACATGTACGGCGTCGGGTTGAAGCAACGCAGTGCGCGATAAAGATCGATCGGCGCCGCCTTGAAGTCGATCGACATCCGCTGCGACGGCACGACCTGCATGCAGTCGCCCGCCAGGATGTATTCCTTAATGGTGTCGACAGCTTTCTCGTAATCGCTCTGAGTGAAACTCGAACGGAACACCGGATCGGCCGCTTGCGGACGCGTCAGGTCCAGGCCACGACGTGGCGTGATCGGCTGACGCAGTTTTTCCATCAACTGTTCCAAGCGCGCGAGACCACTTTCGTAAGCTTCGGGCTGCGCTGGATCAACGAGCACGATCGCGTGCATCTTCCCGGCCAGGTTGTCGAACACCACCACGGCATCGGACACCATCAACAGGATGTCCGGCACGCCCAGCGGATCAGGATTCGGGCATGCACCCAGACGCTGTTCCACGTAACGCACGCAGTCGTAACCGAAGTAGCCCACCAGGCCGCCATTGAAGCGAGGAAGACCTGCAATGGTCGGGACGTTGTAACGCGCCTTGAAGGTTTCGACGAAGGCCAACGGGTCTTCGGCTTCCAGGCTTTCGATCTCGACGCCGTCAAGGGTCACGCTGATCTTGTGCTCATGCACTCGCATCACGGTGCGACATGGCAGACCGATGATCGAATAACGGCCCCACTTCTCGCCGCCCTGAACGGACTCCAGCAGATAGGAGTTCGGCTCGTCGGCCAGTTTGAGGTAGATCGACAGCGGCGTGTCGAAGTCGGCCAGGGTTTCAAGGGCAAGCGGGATGCGGTTGTAGCCTTCAGCGCCCAAACGCAGGAATTCTTCGCGGATCATGATCAGCCTCGTGGTCTGAGGTAAAACGGTCAGGTGTGCAAACGCGCCGGAGAGCCGGCCAGATTCAAGTCAGGCGCGCCAACGCCAACGGGCCAAGGCCTTGATGACTTTCATCCAGAGTTTGCGAGTGACCACCACGATGGATTCTCTAAAGGAGGGAGATTTGACGTCGGGCAACGTTATCTCAGCCCCATCTTCTAAGCAACCGCCAGTGCAACCCGTAATCAGTTTGCGCAAATCATCGATTACCAATGCCGGCGATTCCTCGGCAATCGGACGACCGTGGTTGTAGCCATAACTAAGCGCGACACAGCTGACGCCCGCAGCCTTCGCCGCCAGTACATCGTTGCGCGAGTCGCCGACAAACAGCGATTGCGAACCCGACGCGCCGGCCATCTTCATCACGAAGAACAGCGCCGCAGGATCAGGTTTCTGCTGTGGCAAGGTATCGCCACCGACGATCCAGCGAAAGAAACGGCCAAGCTTCATGTCATCCAGCAAGGGCGCGACAAACTGCTCGGGCTTGTTGGTGATGAGGGCCATTTCCACGCCATTTTTTTGCAGCCACTTCAGCGCTTCACGCACGCCAGGATAGACCTTGGTCAGGGAGTGATCGCCGCCATAGGCTTCCATGAATATGGCCAGCGCCGATTCAGTGGAGGCCTCATCGACGCTGGAGTGATCCATGTCGTTGGCCAGCGCGCGACGCACAAGCACCCGTACGCCGTTGCCGATCCAGTCGCGTACACGCTCGATGCCCGCAGGCGCACGGCCGAGCTGAAGCAGGGTTTTGTCCACAGCTGCGGCCAGGTCCGGCACCGAGTCGACCAACGTCCCATCCAGATCGAACATGATCAGTTTGGGGAGGCGACCCGGAAACAGCTGTTCGAAGCCGCTCATCAACGAGCCAACGCCAGTTCTGCGCGCATTTTCTCAATGACCTCTTGGTAGTCGGGCGCATTGAAGATAGCTGAACCTGCAACAAACGTATCGGCGCCAGCGGCGGCGATTTCACGGATGTTGTTGACGTTGACGCCGCCGTCGATTTCCAGACGGATATCACGGCCGGAAGCATCGATGAGCGCGCGGGCTTCGCGCAGCTTGTTGAGCGTGCCGGGAATGAACTTCTGACCGCCGAAGCCCGGGTTTACGCTCATGAGCAGGATCATGTCGACCTTGTCCATGACGTATTCGAGCAGGTTCAGCGGGGTCGCCGGGTTGAACACCAGGCCCGACTTGCAACCGCCTTCGCGGATCAGCTGCAGGGAACGGTCGATGTGCTGGGTCGCTTCCGGATGGAAGGTAATGTAGGTCGCGCCTGCTTCGACGAAGTCGCCGATGATGCGATCCACCGGGCTGACCATCAGGTGTACGTCGATGGGCGCCGTGATGCCGTACTTGCGCAACGCCGCGCAGACCATCGGACCGATGGTGAGGTTGGGGACGTAGTGGTTGTCCATGACGTCGAAGTGGACGATGTCGGCGCCAGCGGCCAGGACATTGTCGACTTCCTGACCCAGACGGGCGAAATCGGCGGACAGAATCGACGGAGCAATAGCGAAGGGCTGCATGACGCACCTTTTTTGAGCGAAATCACGGTGGCGCGCATTGTACTCCAAGAGTTTGAAACATGGGTTGTGTGGCGGATGAATGCGGTTTTACGTGAATCCGTACGCGGTCCATCGTGGGAGCTGCCGGCGGTTACGACGATGAGAGCCGCATCTGGACGAAAGCGGTGTCAGGCACCGCATCGCCACCGTCGTGACCTCCGGCAGCTCCCACAGAGGATCGTGATAAGCCGGGATCAATCCACCAACGCTTCTTCCTTGATGCGCTCAGGCTTGACGGGCGGCTTGGCGTCCACGGCTTTCAAATCCTTGCTGAAGGTGCCGTCCACTTCGCCCTTGAAGAAGTTCTTGCCGTAGATCAGCAGACACAGCACGACACCGATACCGAATGCCCAGCTTGCGCCCTTGATGGCCAGGACCGCCCCGATCACCCCTGCAATTCCCAGGTCACGCTGGCTGCGCGCTTCGAGGATCCCCAGACGCACGCTCACGTATCCCTGAATCAGCAACGTCAGCGACAGCGCCACACCGAGGATGGGTTGTACCAGCGTCACCACCGGCAACAGCAGCAGGCCGGTATTGGTCCCCCAACGGAATGAGCCAACGCCGCCGATGATCGACTGCATTGCCTTCGGCCCGCCTTTGAAACGTTCGATCACGACCACCAGCATCGCGGCCCATTTCGGGCCGCACATGGCGACGTCGGGGCCGAAGATGCTCATGAAGGCGTTGCGGGCACCGAAGATCAGGTGCGCGCGGTCGGGGTTGTAGTCCACGACTTCATCGGTACGGACAGTTTCCGCTTCATCGAGTAGGGATTTCGCACTGAGTACGTCGCCAAAAACGATGATGTAGACCGCCAGCATGGTCGGCAGCGCCGAGATGAACATCGACAGCGGCGGCATGCCCAGCCCGAATACGGTGTAGTTGCTCCACAGCCCCGCGAAGTCCGGTTTGCTGATGCCCCACTGGATGGTCGGCCACGCGGCTTCACCAAACAGCGGCGCAATCACCACCGCCAGCAGAATAATCGGCAGGATTCCCAGTTTGGCGAAGTTCCACCAGAACCGGTTGCGCTGTTTCAGTTCGTTGAAGTGTTGAGAAAAGATCAGGTAGAAGGCAATGCCGACTGCGATGGAAATGGTCCAGGGCAGCACGTTGAATTTGCCACCGACCTGAAACACGGCGATCACGGCGCTCAATCCGGCGCCGACAATGATCCCCGACTTGATCGCCGACGGCACATATTCCACGACCTTCTTCGCCATCCCTGTTGCCCCCAGTGCAATCGAGAAAACCCCGAGCATCAACTGGAAGGCAATCAAGGCATGGACACGCTCCGGGCCCATGGGAAATTGCGCGCAGTAGGCCATCAACAGCGGAACCGCCGGGGTGATCCAGCCGGGGACCGTCGGATCACCGAGCAGATGGTGGGTGAGATACAGCAAGCCGTTGAGCATCACCACTGCCAGCGCCACTTCGAAGGGCATGCCCAGCAGTTCGGTCATCAGCGGGATGGCAGCCAGATCCACGGCGCACATCAGCAGGCCTTGCAGGTAGTCAGGCATCTCGAACTTGTAGTGAATGAACGGCAACCGGACCTTGAACGGGCCGAGCGGGATGTAGGGGCTTTCGCTCCGCTGTTGGGGAGTGTTGGACATTGAGTGCACCTGTTTTATTGGTCTTATTTGTGTGTCTTGAAGCGGCAGACGCCCGTGCGCGTGGCCGGGCGTCGTGGTCTCGGGATCAGTAGGCTGCGCGGTAGATCTTCTCGATATCGGCGGCGGTCAATTTACGGGGGTTATTGCGCATCAGGCGGTCAATCTTGCTGGCCTCTTCAGCCATCGCAGGAATGGCATCTTCGGGGACGTTGAAACTGCGCATGCCGGACGGGATATCCACAGCGGCGCAAAGATCGGCCATGGCTTTGACGGCCTGATCGGCAGCGTCCTTGTCGCTCAGGTCGGCGACACGCACGCACATGGCTTCGGCGATGTCCCGGAAGCGCTCGACGCAAGCCATCTTGTTCCACTCCATTACGTACGGCAGCAGCAGGGCATTGCTCACGCCGTGGGCGATGTTGAATCGCCCACCCAACGGATAGGCCAGCGCATGCACCGCGCCTACGCCCGCATTGCCGAATGCCATCCCGGCCATGAGGCTGGCGGTGGCCATATCCTCTCGGGCTTGCAGATTCGAAGGATTGGCGTATGCCTTGGGCAGCGCCTTGGCGATCAGCTTGATGGCGCCCAGCGCGATGGCGTCGGTAATCGGAGAGGCATTGACCGACAGATACGATTCGACCGCATGCACCAGCGCATCGACACCGCTTGCCGCTGTCACGCTGCGCGGGCAGGTCAGGGTCATGATCGGGCTGACCAGAGCAACGTCCGGCAGCAGGTAGTCGCTGACGATGCCCTTTTTCAGCTGGGCCTCTTTGTCGGAGAAGATCGCCACGTTGGTCACTTCCGAGCCAGTGCCTGCCGTGGTCGGAATGGCAATCAGCGAAGGACCTTTGCGCTTTACCAGATCGACGCCAAACAACTCAGTCAGCGGGCCTTCGTGACCTGCAAACGCCGCCACGCCTTTGGCGATATCAATAGCACTGCCGCCACCCAGCCCGATCAAACCGTCGTGTCCACCTTCGCGATAGGCGCGGGTGCAGTCCTCAACGATAGAGATTTCAGGCTCGGGTTTGACCTGATCGAAAATGCCGTAACGACGTCCGCCCAACTGGGCTAGCGCCAGATCGACGGTGCCGGACTTGACCAGAATGGCGTCGGTGACGATCAGGGGATTGTTGACGTTGAGGCGGGTCAGCTCGGCGGCAAGCTGCTCAATGGCGGCAGGGCCGGTGATCAGCTTGTTGGCGATTTTGAAAGCGCTGATTTTGGAGGCAGAGGTGCTCATCGGGCTCGTCCTGTGTGCGTTGTTTTATTGGAAGACGTGCCGGAACAGATAGCGAAAGCTGTGCCAATACGCGCAAGAGCCCATGAACTGGGGCTTTGCGCGATTCACCTGAGGTTTGAAGGGTTTTGACAGGGCAGTTCTGATCAGCTTTTTGATCGAATTAAGGGGCCTTGATTGAAATCCTAATCAGAACGCTCCCAGCGTTTCATCTTCTGCACCACCGTCGCCTGGCTGACACCCAATGCCTTGGCCGCCAGGCGCGTGGTCTTGTGAGCCTGCAATGCGGCGCGAATCGCCGAACGTTCGGCGTTCTCCAATACCTTGCGCAGGGGCAGGCGGCTGTCGTCGGTGTTCTGCGGATTGAGGTTGAGGATTTCCTCGGGCAGATCCAGCGCCTCGATGGTCCCGGTCTGATTGGTCACCACCAGCCGCTCGACGATGTTGATCAACTCGCGAATGTTGCCCGGCCAGGCGTATTCGCACATCAGGTCGAGGGCTTCGAGGCTCCATTGCAGTTGCCGCTCGTAGCGGACGTTGAAGCTCTCGAGGTAGTAATGCAGCAGTGGCGGGATTTCTTCGCTGCGCTCGCGCAAAGCCGGAATGTTGATCGGCACCACGTTGAGCCGGTAATACAGATCAGCGCGAAAACGCCCTTCCGCCACCAGCTGTTTGAGGTCGTGGTGAGTCGCGCTGATGATGCGTACGTCGACCTCTTTCAACTCCAGCCCGCCGACCGGAATAAAGCGGTTTTCCTCGATGACCTTGAGCAGTTTCACCTGGACCGGTAGCGGCAGGTCGCCGATTTCATCGAGGAACAAAGTGCCGTGATGCGCCAGCTCAAGCAGGCCGCGCTTGCCTTTCGGGCCTGCACCAGTGAACGCGCCAGGGGCATAGCCAAACAGTTCGGCTTCGATCAGGTTCTCCGGCAGCGCGCCGCAGTTAAGCGCCAGAAACGGCTCGCTGGCGCGAGGACTGGCGTTGTGAATGAACTGCGCGACGAGCGTTTTGCCGACACCGGTTTCGCCTTGCAGCAGGACTTTCACCGAACTGTTGGCGACTTGCCTGGCGAGGGCGAAGACTCGCCCCGAGACTTCCTGATCGGCCATCAACGGTGAGTGCAAAAGGTTGTCGCGCTGGCCGGCATGCAGCTTGGCGGTGCTGTTGCGCAGTTGTTTGAGTTGCTGAAGCTCGTCGCGCTCGTGCTTCATGCGCAGCAGTTCGGTCATGTCGCGAACGGTGCTGACGACGTAGGAAATGCGGTGTTCGGCGTCGAGAATCGGCGTGGCGCTGACCAGCAGTTTCTTGCCTTGACTCAGGCTCTGCATCACCGAAACCGGACGGCCTTCCTGCAACACCCGCAATGAGGCGGATTGCGAGATGACCCCTTCCTTGACCAGCTCCTGCATTGGACGGCCGATGAGGTCTGCACCGCTGAGACCGGTCAGACGCTCGTAGGCATGATTGACCTTGAGCGTCTTGCCGGCGCCGTCGGTGATATAGACGCCGTCATGCAGAGCGTTGAGCAGTTCTTCGAAACTGGCGTCGTTGACGTTCACCGAGGGGCTCCATGCGTGGGTTGGGAGCGGTGAAGTTTAAACGGTGTGGTGCGGGTTGCAGAGCAGACATTGGTCTTGAAAATGACTAACGATGATCCTGCCCACGCAGAGCGCGGGCAGGATCATCATTCGCGCGCAAGCGCCCTCCCACAGGACAGGTGTCGTGCTTCAGACGTGCCTCAGATCACACCGCTGCCGTACGCAATTTCTCGCTGCGCCCACGCAACCACTCCAGCACCAGCAACAGCACCACCGAAAAGCCGATCAGCAAGGTCGCGGCGGCGGCGATGGTCGGGCTGAGGTTTTCGCGGATGCCGCTGAACATCTGGCGAGGCAGGGTCGCCTGTTCGGGGCCGGCGAGGAAAAGCGTCACCACGACTTCATCGAACGAGGTGGCGAACGCGAACAACGCACCGGAAATCACCCCTGGGGCAATCAGCGGCAGGGTCACGCGTCGGAAGGCGGTTACGGGTGACGCACCGAGACTCGCCGCCGCCCGCACCAGGTTGTAATTGAAGCCTTGCAGCGTTGCCGACACCGTGATGATCACGAACGGCACGCCCAGCACGGCATGCACCAGAATCAGCGAGGTGTAGCTGTTGCCCAGGCCCAGCGGCGCGAAGAACAGGTAGCTCGCGACACCGACGATCACCACAGGCACGACCATCGGCGAGATCACCAACGCCATCACCAGCGATTTGCCGGGGAAGTTGCTGCGGGTCAGTCCAATCGCAGCCAGTGTGCCGAACCCCATTGCCAGCACCGTGGCTGCCGGGGCGACGATCAGGCTGTTCTTCAACGCACGCATCCACTCGGCCGAACCGAAGAAGTCCTGATACCAGTGCAGTGAGAAGCCTTGCAGCGGATAGACCAGAAAGCTGCCGGAGTTGAACGACAACGGCACGATCACCAGCACCGGAAGCACGAGGAACAACAGGATCAGCCCGCACATGATGCGCAGCGTGTAATACCAGACCCGCTCGATGGGCGAGGAATAAGGGCTCAACATATCAGTCTCCTCAGCTCAGTCGCAGGCGGCTGGCGCCGACCAGCCAGCTATAGATCAGGTACAGCACCACGGTCGCCAGCAGCAACAGGCCACCCAGCGCTGTCGCCATACCCCAGTTGATGCTGGTGTTGGTGTAGAAGGCCACGAAGTAGCTGACCATCTGGTCGTTCGGGCTGCCGAGCAATGCCGGGGTGATGTAGTAACCGATGGCCAGAATGAACACCAGCAGACAGCCTGCCCCGACGCCGGCATAGGTCTGCGGGAAGTACACGCGCCAGAAGCTGGCGAACGGGTTGCAGCCCAGCGAAATCGCTGCGCGCATGTAGGTCGGCGAGATGCCTTTCATCACGCTGTAGATGGGCAGGATCATGAACGGCAGCATGATGTGCACCATCGAGATGTAGACGCCGACCCGGTTGAACACCAGCTCCAGCGGTTTATCGATGATCCCCAGCGCCATCAGCGCGCCGTTGATCAGGCCGCTCGATTGGAGCAGCACGATCCAGGCGGCGACGCGCACCAGAATCGAAGTCCAGAACGGCAGCAGCACCAGAATCATCAACAGGTTGCTCTGCCGCGCAGGCAGATTCGCCAGCAGGTACGCCAGCGGGTAAGCGAGGAACAGGCAGATCACGGTGATCACCAGACCCATCCAGAAAGTGCGGGCAAAGATGTCGAGGTAGATCGCCTGATCGGGGGTCGCCGGCGCCACTTCACCAAGGTCATCGATGCGATGGTCGACAGCGGCCAGCAGGTAATAAGGGGTGAAGCTGGAGGTGTTGCGACGGATCGCCTGCCAGTAGGCCGGATCGCCCCAACGCTCGTCGACGGCTTCCAGCGCTTCTTTATAAGAGGCGGGCTCTTCCTTGAATGGCAACGCGCGGGCGGTTTTCGCCAACAGGCTGCGGTAACCGGCCAGCTCTTGGTTGAGGCGCTTGGACAGGTCGCCCAGTGTCTGATTCTTGCGGGCGTCGGCCAAATCCTGGCTTGCAGCCTTGTACACCGACTCAGGTGGCAGACCCTTGCCATCCCACTTGGAGACTTCTACGACAGTGAGCGGCATGCCGCCGACCACTTCAGGGTTATTCACGCTCTTGTAGAGCAGTGCCGCAATCGGCACCAGAAACACCAGCAGCAGGAAAATCGCCAATGGCGCGATCAACGCCTGAGCCTTCCAGCGGTTGACGCGCTCGGCACGGGCCAGGCGTTGCTTCAAGGTCGGGCTGGCGCCTTCAGTCAGGGGCACGGCGGTGGCCATAGCGAACTCCGAAATCTTTCAACAAAGGGTGCGTTTTTTCCCCGTTACGAGAAAGAAAACGCACCCGGATCTAACTCAAATCAAAAAGCGATGCAGCACTTACTTGGCGGCCCAAGAGTTGAAACGCTGCTCCAGTGACTCGCCATTGTCGGTCCAGAAGCTCACGCTCAACTGCACCTGATCCTTGATGTTCTCAGGCGTGGTTGGCATGTTTTTCTGGTTGTCGGCGGTCAGCAGGCTGACGGCCTGCGAGTTGGCCGGACCGTATGCGATGTTTTCGGAATAGGTCTTCTGCTGCTCAGGCTTGAGGGTGTAAGCGATGAACTTCTTGGCTTCCTCGGCGTTTTTCGCGCCCTTCGGAATGGCCCACGAGTCGAAGTCATACACGCCGCCCGTCCATACCACTTTCAGGTTGCTTTCTTTCTGCACGGCAGCGATGCGACCGTTGTAGGCCGAGCTCATCACCACATCGCCAGACTGCAGGAATTGCGGCGGCTGTGCGCCCGCTTCCCACCACTGAATGCTTGGCTTGAGTTTGTCGAGCATCTTGAAGGCGCGGTCCTGGCCGTCTTTGCTGGCCAGCACTTTGTAGACGTCTTTCGGCGCGACGCCGTCAGCCATCAGCGCGAACTCCAGGGTGTACTTGGCGCCTTTGCGCAGGCCACGCTTGCCCGGGAATTTTTCGGTGTTCCAGAAATCGGCCCAACCGGTCGGTGCGGTTTTCAGTTTGTCGGCGTTGTAGGCCAGCACGGTCGACCACACGAAGAAGCCTACGCCACAGGTCTGAATCGCACCTGGCACGTAATCTTCTTTCTTACCCAGAATGGCCGGATCGAGCGTCTCGAACATGTCCTCGTCGCAACCGCGAGCCAGTTCGGGAGATTCAACCTCGACCAGATCCCAGCTCACGCTTTTGGTGTCGACCATGGCTTTGACCTTGGCCATCTCGCCGTTGTACTCGCCGGCAATGATCTTGCCGCTGCCCGCTTTTTCCCACGGTGCATAGAAGGCCTTTTCCTGTGCAGCCTTGTTCGCGCCACCGAAGGAAATGACAGTCAGGTCGGCTGCCATGGCTTGCGCCGCGCACATCATGCCGACCGATAGAGCGGTGAGCTTTAATGTCTTGAGCATTTATTTTTCTCTCCACGAACAATGTTGGTTAAGCGATGGGGGCGATGAGTCGCCTCTGATTGCTTCGGTTTGCGACTACAGCGGTTGAATCAATGCGCTTCCTGCAAAGGGTCTAGCGCGCGGGCGTGCTCGACCTGCCATCCAATGGGCACAACGTCGCCAACGCTCAAGGCCGGATCCAGCTCGGCAATGGGCTGTTTGACGAAGAAATCGGTTTTGCCGGCAACTTCCAGACGTACGCGCACGTGGTCGCCCAGATAAATGAATTCAGCAACGCGGCCGGAGAAACGGTTGACGCAACTTTCGCTGCGGCCGTTGAGGTTTACCCGCTCAGGGCGGATCGAAAGGGTCACAGGATCGCCCGCCGCACCCACGTTTACCGCCAGCGCCTCGACTTTCTCGCCACGGCCGAGGGTGACCACGCAACGGTCGCCTGTCTGGCTGAGCAACGTGCCGTTGATGCGGTTGTTCTCGCCGATGAAGTTGGCGACGAAGGTGTTCTTCGGCTCTTCATACAGGGTGCGCGGGGGGGCGATCTGCTGGATTTCACCCTGATGGAATACCGCGACCCGGTCGGACATGGTCAGCGCTTCGCCTTGGTCGTGGGTCACATAAACCACGGTCACGCCCAGACGCTGGTGGATATGCTTGATCTCCATCTGCATGTGCTCGCGCAGCTGTTTGTCGAGAGCACCCAGCGGTTCGTCCATCAATACCAGTTGCGGTTCGAACACCAGCGCGCGGGCCAGCGCCACACGTTGCTGTTGACCGCCGGACAACTGCGCCGGATAGCGATGGGCGAAGGTGCCGAGTTGCACCATGTCGAGGGCGCGCTTGACCTTCTCGGTGACGTCGGTCTTGCTCATGCCGCGCACCGACAGCGGGAACGCCAGGTTCTCGGCCACCGTCATGTGCGGGAACAGCGCGTAGTTCTGGAACACCATGCCAATGTCGCGCTTGTGCGGCGGCACGTTGTTGATCGAGCGGCCGGCCAACTGGATCTCGCCTGCGGTCGGCGTTTCGAACCCGGCGAGCATCATCAGGCTGGTGGTCTTGCCGGAACCCGAAGGCCCGAGCAGGGTGAGGAACTCGCCCTTGCGAATGTCCAGGTTGAGGTCTTTGACGATCAGGGCTTCGCCGTCGTAGCTTTTTTGCACACCACGAAAGCTGACCAGAACATCACTCGCCCCAGCGCTTGAATCGACGTTGCTCATTACCCACACCTTTGTTTAATCAACCGTTGGAACAAGCCTAGGCTAGCCTGCAGACCGCGCAAATCGGGGCGCAGGAGAGATTGTCCTAGGTGCGATGGAAGGTTTTGGGTAGGGATTGCCCTACACGGATGGCGGGGATAGGCATGTGGTCTTTCAGGAATTTATCCGCCGAGTCTGCAGGCTTGATCTGTGGCAGTCCGGCTTGACGGCGGTGTCGCCCTCAGGACCGCTACCGCTGGCAAGCCGGACTGCTACAAGGGTCGGTAGCCGTAGCAACGAACCCGCCCGTCATGGCGTCACCTCAACTTGGCGAAATGTCGTTTTCAGACCAGCTTGTGCTCCATCGCATACTTCACCAATTCGGCCAGCGACGTGATATTCAGCTTCTGCATCAGTCGCGCCTTGTGGGTGCTGATGGTCTTGCTGCTCAGCGCCAGTTGCTGAGCGATGTCATTGACGTTGGCGCCTTGAGCCAGGCGCTCGAACACCGAAAACTCACGCTCGGACAACAATGAATGAAGTGGCCGGCTGTCAGTCAAACCGACTTCAAACACCATGCGGTCGGCCAGGTCCGGATCGATGTAACGCCCGCCCGATGCCACCCGTCGGATCGCTGTCAGCAACAGCGCCGGATCACTGTCTTTTGTTGCGTACCCGGCTGCACCAACCTTCAATGCACGAGCCGCCATTTGCGCTTCATCGTGCATCGACAGCACCAGAATCGCCGGCGGATTGTTCAGCGCGCGGATTCTCGGGATGGCCTCAAGGCCGTTCACGCCTGGCATCGAGATATCGAGCAGCACGACCTCGCACTCGATATGACGCAAGGCTTCGAGCAGTTGTTCACCATTGCTGGCCTCCCCTACCACTTGCAGGTCCTTGGCTAGACCGATCAATTGCTTGATGCCTTCACGAACGATGGTGTGGTCTTCGGCGACCAATACACGAATCACTGCACTTGCTCCTGCGCGATCTGTTCCAGCGGAATGTCGATACGCAAGGTTGTGCCTTCTCCCAGCATACTGTCCAGATGCAATCGTCCGCCCATGATCAACACGCGCTCGCGCATGCCCACCAAGCCGAACGACGCGGGGCGCTCGGCACCTTGATCGAAGCCTTTGCCATCATCGGCGATGCTCATGCACAACACCCCATCGGTCAGGCTCAACTCCAGCTCGACGGTGTGTGCCTCGGCGTGACGCATGACGTTGGTCAGCGACTCCTGAAGAATGCGAAACAGGCCGATGGCCGTTGCGTCCGGCAGCGCTGGCAAGTTGTCGGGCACCTGCACCAGACACGGGATCTGCGTGCGCGCCTCGAACCGACGCGCCTGCCATTCAATGGCCGAGGCAATGCCCGCATCGAGAATCGGCGGACGCAATGCAGTCGCCACATCGCGCACCAACTGGAACAACTGAGCGATCAGGCGCTTCATGCTGTTCAGGCGATCACGCAAGCCGGGGTCGAGATCGGCGTAGGCCAGTTCACACATGGACGTTTCAAGTTTGAGAACGGTCAGCATCTGACCCAGCTCGTCGTGAACCTCCCGAGCAATCCGGGCCTTTTCCTCTTCCCTCACCGTTTCCAGGTGCGCAGACAAATCGCGCAGCTGTTCGGCCAACACCTGCAAACGCGCCTCGCTTTCCTGCAACGCGGCCAGAGAACGCCGACGCTCGGTGACGTCGGTAATGAACACCACCAGGTATTCGGCCTCGCGAAAACGCAGGAAGCTCAGCGAGACATCGGCAGGCAAGATGCTGCCATCGGCGCGCACGCAATTGCTCTCGAAGTTCTGTGGGGCTTCATCGCTCGCGCGGGCGTTTTTCCACAGATTGAGCCAGCGATCCATATTCAGGCCCGGCTCGAAATCGATCAGCGGTCGGTCGACCACGCCACCCGACGCATAACCGAGCATGCTTTCGGCGGCTCCGTTGGCGTAGCGCACGTGGCTGTCCCAGTTGACCCAAAGGATGCCGACCGTGCTCTGGTCGATGGAGAATTGCGCCAGGCGCAACGCTTCTTCACCCGCCAATCGACGGGCGATGGTTTCACGGGCAGCCAACAGATCGCGCTCCAGGACCTGCTGCTGCTTGCGCTGCCAGACAACGATGGCGCCGCTGGCCAGCGTTAATAAAAGCAAAAGAAGCGCGATGTTTTTCCACAGCCCCGGCGATTCTGTGGCCTGCGGATACTTGGGTTGCAGCCATTGGGCGTGCAGTTGATCCAGATCCTTGGGCGCAATCGCATTCAGCGCCTGACTGATGATCTCGGCCAGTTCCGGCGCATCGCGACGAGACGCGACGCGAAGCAGTTGCGGAAAACCGATATCTCCTACCACGGCCAACCCGGCGAACTCGCTCTCGCGGGACAGCCGGCTGAGCTGCGCCTCGTCGACTACCGCGTAACGGGCCTGCTGGCTGAGCAACAGCTGTAACGCCTGTCGCTCCAAAGGCACGCCTTGCAGATTGAGATGGGTGAAGTTGGCCCGCAGATAATCCGCCGTGGCGCTGGGCATGCGCACCGCGATACGAACCTGACTGTCGAGCTTTTCCAGATCCACGACACCGGAGCCATCGCGCTCACCCACCACCAGTTGTGGCACGCGCATGTAGGGGTCGGAATACAGCCACATGCGCAGACCGGCCGGGGTTTGCGTCAGGCCGGGAGCAAAATCGATCTGCCCCTCAGCCAGGGCTTTCTCAAGTTCCGCCTGATCCGAAAAGTTGCGCCATAGCAACTCGACCTGGAGGGTTCTGGCCATCAGATTGACCAGATCGACGTTGGCCCCGGAAAGCACCTGCGCCCGCCGATCGAATTGCGCATAGGGCGCCTGCAATACCAGGCCGACACGCAACTGACCGCGCTGATTCAGCCATTCGCGCTGAACACCGTTCAGTGGATCGGGTGGGGCGGTGGGCGCTCCAGCCTGCGTCATAGAAGACAGGATCAGCAGCACCAGAAACATCAAGAGCGCTCTCGGACAGCCGATAACCCGAAGGCCCAGCACGCGGATTCTCAACCTGTCATCTCCACTTCCCTGAATCCTCGTTCGATCGCGCATTGCGTTAGGCTCACGAAACGAGCGCCGCTGCCCGCCTGACAAACAATCATCAACCCATTAGGCTGCCGGAATTGTTTCTGGCTTTGGAATATTCGATGTCCTACACCATTCGCGCAATCTTTCCCGCGATCTGCCTGACGCTGATACTACCCTGCTCGCAGATCGCAATGGCGGCGGATCCCGCTCCAGCGAAAGACGCCAAGCCCGCCGAAACCCCGATCGAGCGCGCTCCGTTGCCCTCGCGCAGCCAGGAAGACACGCTGGCGCTGGAGCGCACGGTGCCAGCGGCCGAGCAGCAGCAATTGCAGGCTGGGGACGAAAGCTTCCTCGCCCTATGGAAACCCGCCAACGTCGATGAGCCCAAAGGTGCTGTGGTGATCGTGCCCGGCGCCGACGAATCCGCCGACTGGCCAAATGCAGTAGGACCTCTGCGCCGCAAGCTGCCGGACGTGGGTTGGTCGAGCCTCAGCCTGAGCATGCCTGACGCATACAATGACGGCATCTTCGCCCGTGCGGCTGATGCACCGGCTACAGATGACAAGACGGCTTCCGACAAGGACAAAGCCAAGGACCCACAAGCCAAGGCGCCGGACCCTGCTGCCAGCGCAGAAGTCGACGCAGCTGCGGCCGCCGAACAAGCCGCCGCTCAGGCAGAACTGTCCAAGGCCAACGCCGAAAAAATCTTTGCCCGCATCGACAGCGCAGTGGCCTTTGCACAACAGAACAAGGCCCGCAGCATCGTATTACTGGGTCACGGTACCGGTGCCTACTGGGCTGCGCGATACATGAGCGAACGCCCGTCGCCGGCGGTTCAGAAACTGGTGATGGTGACCGCAGTCGATAGCGGCAAAGACACGCCTTCGCTACTGGACGTCCTGCCGACCCTGAAAATCGCCACGGCGGACTTCGTGAATAAAGAACGCCCCGTCGCTCGCCAACAAGCTCAGGATCGGCTCGACGCCAGCAAACGCGTGAAGAACGCGCGGTTCACGCAAGTGGCACTGAACGCAATCCCGGGTAATTCGGCGATGGAGCAGGATCAGCTTTTCCGCCGAGTGCGCGGGTGGCTGGAAGCGCAGTGAGGAACGATTCAAATCCTGTCGCAGCACGGCTTGCTGGCGGTGGCGTCGTTGAGATCGCTACCGCCGGCAAGCCGGACTGAGACAGGGGATGTCGGCGGCCCTAAGGCCTGGACTCAGCGAAACCCGCGCTTGTCTCTGATCACCGCATAGGCATTGTGCAGCTCGCGGGTTCTTTCGGTGGCATCCCGCACCTGGGTCTGATTGGCTCCGGAACCGGCGATCTTGTCCGGGTGGTGACGACTCAACAAACGACGATAGGCCCGTTTGATCTGCGCAGGCTCCGAGTCTGACCTGACACCCAGCAGACGCAAGGCCTCCTGATACTCGCCACCGCTGCTGGCTGGCGCCCGGGTGCGCTGCTCGTCTTCTGTCGATGACAAACCCTCGACCTTGTCCGCAGGCCAACCCAGCCACTTGCCCCACAACACGATCAACTCGCGCTCGGCTCGCGAAGCCTTGCCATCCGCCCAGGCCATGCGCCAGCAAGCACGCAGCAAACCTTCGGCGGCATGAGGCTGGGTTTTCATGCGCGTCAGGTGCACACGCAGATTGTCGCGGCCATCCTTGCCCCGGTTAAACGCAGCGATGGCGCGTCGCGTTGCGGGCTCGCTCAAATCCAGACGACGCATTTCAACCCGCGCCTGCTGAATGTGGCCGTCGACCACTCGCCCATCACTCTTGGCGACGCGTCCCAGCAGGATGAAAATCAGCTCGTCGTCGCGGGGAACGCCGCGCCCGCTGAGGCGCTCGCGCAACTCTGCAAGGCTTTGAACGTGCAAGCGCCGATCAAGTGCCTGGCCCAACAAAGCGCCCAACATCGCACCGGGAATGCTCGCAATCGCGTACCCGGCGCCACCGCCGATCACTGTGAATGGCCAGAGCATTTAGGATTGCACCGCAAGAATCTGTTCGACTTCCGCCAATCGTTCGTGAGTACCGACATCCACCCAGCGTCCGGTGAAATGCTCACCGGTCACCAGACCTTTAGCCATCGCGTCGCGCAACAACGGCGCGAGTTTGAAAGCTCCGTCGCTGCAGCCGGCGAACAGCTGCGGGTGCAACACCGCGATCCCGCTATAGGTCAGGCGCGGCAGGTTGGCGTCATCCCGCACTTCGCCTCCTACCAACGCGAAGTCGCCAGCGGGGTGGTGCAGCGGGTTATCCACCAACACCAGATGCGCAAGCCCTTTGATGGGAGCGTTGAGTGCGGTGAAATCACAGTTGGTCCAGATGTCGCCATTGACCACCAGAAACGGCTCATCGCCGAGCAAGGGCAGCGCACGAAAAATGCCGCCACCGGTCTCCAGCGGCTCGCCTTCCGGGGAATAGCGAATATTCAGCCCCAGCCGTTGCCCGTCGCCGAGGTAATCCTCTATCTGCTGACCGAGCCATGCATGGTTGATCACCACATCGGTGAAACCCGCAACCTGCAGAGCTCGCAGGTGATACTCGATCAGCGGGACGCCGCCGGCACGAACCAGCGGCTTGGGCGTGTGCAGGGTCAGCGGGCGCAGGCGCTCGCCTTTGCCAGCGGCCAGAATCATCGCTTTCATGCGTCCCTCTTCAAGACAGTCTTCACATCCAATCCTTCAAACGGCGGCTTCTTGTTTTGGCTGACCGAGGCTGGTCAGCAGATTGCTCAGTTCGACCAGTTCAGGTCGACGGGCCAGCACCGCTTCTATATAGGAGAAGAAGCGCGGGACATCGGCGACGTAACGCGGCTTGCCGTCACGATGGCAGATACGGGCAAAAATACCGATCACCTTCAAATGGCGCTGTACGCCCATCAAATCGCTGGCGCGGTGAAACTCTTCAAAATCGTCCTGCACCGGAATTCCAATCGCGCCGGCCTTCTCCCAATAGGTCTTGAGCCAGTTCGCCACCCGCTCTTCAGGCCAGCTCAGGAATGCATCCTTGAACAGGCAAGTGATGTCGTAGGTCACCGGGCCATACACTGCATCCTGAAAGTCCAGCACGCCAGGATTGGGCTCGCTGAGCATCAAGTTACGTGGCATGTAGTCGCGATGCACCAGCACCTTCGGTTGTGCCAGGGCGCTGTCGATCAACAGGTCACTGACCCGCTGCCAACTGGCTTGCTGAACTGCATCGAACTCGATGCCCAGATGACGCTTCACGTACCACTCAGGGAAAAGCTCCAGCTCGCGACGCAAGAGTGCCACGTCATAGCTGGGCAGCGGCGCCTGCATCGGCAACTGCTGATAAGCCAGCAATGCCTCGATGGCGTCGGCGAACAATCGATCCGCATTTTGTTCGTCGATGACCTCCAGATAGGTTTTTCGACCCAGATCGTTGAGCAGAAGAAAGCCCTGATTCAGGTCTTCGGCATAAATTTTTGGAACATTAATTCCCGATTCGCTCAATAAATGAGCGATATCAACGAAGGGTTTGCAGTTTTCCTGGGGGGGAGGAGCATCCATAACAATAAAAGTATGGCCCTGGCCTTCCCAGCGGAAATAGCGTCGGAAACTAGCGTCGCTGCTCGCCGCAGTCAACGTGGCCGGGGGTATGGCGCCCCAGCCTTGAGCCGAGAACAATTTCGGCAGTTGCTCATCGAGCCAAACTTTCAGGTGTTGCAGGCGTACATCTTGATCTGGCATTGCAAGGGTCTCCGACGGCGCTAGCCGTCAAGCGGGTCATGCTTTATTATCCGACATCTTTTTCAGCCCATCGAGAGGCGTGCGGCCCCCCCGCGGGCAGATGGCGCGCAGGAAGCCCGGACTAATAAGATGGCATTGAAATCCCCCGCGTTTCGTAAAAAATTTCCGTTGCTCGTAACCGGCAGTTTGCTGGCGATGCAACCTCTGGCCACCCAGTACGTGGTTGCAGCCGAACAGTATGACTGCTCGGTGTCTGCAGCAGGTTCCTGGGATTGCTCCCCGAAAACCAACGCAGCCCAGTTGCCCCCGCGGCCGGTGCACGACGCCAACAGCGTGTCGTCCAACAGCAGCACGGTGACTGAAAGCACGACCACCACCGAAACCGGTGAAGTCGTGCCCAAGACCATGCTGGTCACCGAAGCGAAGGGCCGTGGCCTGAAATCGCGTAGCGCAGACTACAGCCATCTGGACTGGGTGCCACGCGAGAAGTTGACCGCTGCCCAACTGGCGGAGACCGGCCCCTACTGCTCCGGTGCCTACATCGAGCCGATTCGTCCAGGCATGGACGACAAGACCGCGAAGAGCGACGCCCCGACTTTCATTGGCGCCAAAGCTTCGCGTTATCAGCAGGAAGAGCAGATCGCAACCCTGGCCGGTGACGTTGTCATGCGCCAGGGCTCCATGCAGATCGAATCCGACGAAGCCAGCCTGCATCAGGCCGAGAACCGTGGCGAGCTGAACGGCGATGTGCGTCTGCGCGACAACGGTGCCCTGATCGTCGGCGACCACGCTGAAGTCCAGTTGGACACCGGCGAGGCGAAGGTCGACAACGCCGAGTACGTGCTGCACAAATCCAACGTGCGTGGTAACGCGCTGTACGCTCGCCGTGCAGAGAACGCGATCATCCGCCTGAAGGACGGTACGTACACCACGTGCGAACCCAACAGCAACGCCTGGACCGTCAAGGGCAACAACATCACCCTTAACCCGGCCACCGGCTTCGGTACCGCGACCAATGCAACCCTGCGCGTGAAGGACATCCCGATCCTCTACACGCCCTACATCTATTTCCCGATCGACGACCGTCGCCAGTCCGGCTTCCTGCCACCGACCATCGGTGCCAGCAGCGACACCGGCTTCTCGTTGCTCACCCCGTACTACTTCAACCTGGCGCCGAACTACGACGCTACGTTGTATCCGACCTACATGGCCAAACGCGGTCTGTTGCTCGAGGGTGAATTCCGCTACTTGACCAAGAGCAGTGAAGGTCAGTTTGGCGCGGCTTACCTGAACGACGACAATGACGATCGTAAAGAACAGTCGGACTACAAAGACACCCGCTGGTTGATCAACTGGCAGAACCGCAGCGGTCTGGACGAACGTCTGACCGCGCACGTCGACTACACCAAGGTCAGCGATCCTTACTACTTCAGGGATCTGAAGAGCGGCCAGGAAGGCGTCAGCACTCACGACTTCCTCAATCAACAGGCTGATCTGACGTATCGCGGAGACGGCTACAACGCGCGCCTGAACGTTCAGCAGTACCAGTTGACCACCGTGACCCAGATCACGCCGTACGGTCGTCTGCCACAGCTGACGCTGGACGGCACACTGCCGTTCAATCCGGGCGGGCTGAAATTTGACTACAACACCGAGCTGGTTCGCTTTGACCGTGACTTGAGAACAGGGGATTTCACCGATGAAGACGGAATTTCGTCTACTCGCCTGGATAACAACGTCTTCGGGATCGAACGCGCCACTGGCGACAGGCTGAACCTCGCTCCAGCGATTAGTTTGCCGCTGACAGCCAGCTACGGCTATGTCACCCCGAAACTGAAGTACGTTTACACCAAATATGATCTGGACCTGGACGGACGGGGCAGGGCCGACCTGGCGTCAAACGCCAATCTGCAAGATGCAGGCAGGCAGCAGAACTTCGATAGCGGCGTAGACCGAGCCGTGCCGATCTTCAGCGTCGACAGCGGTCTTTATTTCGATCGCAACACCAATTGGTTCGGCAAGGATTACCGCCAGACCCTGGAACCACGTCTCTACTACCTCTATGTCCCAGAGAAGGATCAGAATGACATTCCGGTCTTTGACAGTGGCGAGACGACATTCAACTATGCCTCGCTGTTCCGCGACAACCGCTTCGTCGGCTCCGACCGTATCGGTGACGAGAACAAGCTATCGCTGGGTGTGACCAACCGCTGGATCGAAGACAACGGATTTGAGCGTCAGCGTTTCAGCATCGGTCAGGCATTGTATTTCGCCGACCGCAAGGTGCAGTTGCCAGGCATCAGCTACGAAGACCGCAAGGACGCACAGTCCGACGTGTCGCCGTATGCACTGGAATACGAATACCGCTTCAACCGCGATTGGCGTGCCACTTCGGATTTCAACTGGGATCCGGACAGCAAGACAACCCGTTCCGGCAGCGCGATGTTCCATTACCAGCCTGAAGACGAACCGGGCAAGATCGTGAACGCCGGCTTCCGCTACCGCAATGACCAGGTCCGGTATGACCAGAACTCCGGTCGCTGGGTAGTCGGCAGTGGTTTAGGGACGCCTGGGCAACCTGGATATGATCCGGACTACTACAAGATCAAACAACATGACTTCTCGGTCATCTGGCCGATCGTGCCGCAGTGGAGCGCAATCGCTCGCTGGCAGTACGATTACAACCGTGATCGCACCCTCGAAGCCTTTGGTGGTTTTGAATATGACAACTGCTGCTGGAAGCTGCGCCTGATCAACCGGTACTGGGTCGACTACGACGAAACCAGTCAGGACGTTGCTCAGAATGAAAAAGGCGACCGCGGCATTTTCCTACAAATCGTGTTGAAGGGACTTGGCGGCGTTGTTGGCCAAAAAGTTGAAAGCTTCCTCGACCAAGGCATTCAAGGTTATCGTGAACGTGAAGACCAAGCTTTCTGATTGTCTGCGCCCGCTGATGCTGGGCGCGCTACTCATCGGTACCGTGGCGCACGCTGAAGTGCGCTCCATCGACAAGGTTGTAGCCATCGTCGACAACGACGTGGTCATGCAAAGCCAGCTCGACCAGCGCACCCGTGAAGTTCAGCAAACCATCGCCAAGCGCGGTCAGGGCGTTCCGCCTGCCAGCGCGCTGGAGTCTCAGGTTCTGGATCGTCTGATTCTGGAAAACCTGCAACTGCAGATCGGCGAGCGCTCCGGCATTCGCATCACCGATGAAGAACTGAACCAGGCGGTCGGTACCATCGCTCAACGCAACAACATGAGCATCGACCAGTTCAAGGCCGCACTGGCACATGACGGCTTGTCATACAACAACGCTCGTGAGCAGATTCGCCGGGAAATGATCATCAGCCGCGTGCGTCAGCGTCGTGTCGCCGAGCGCATTCAAGTGTCGGAGCAGGAAGTGAAGAACTTCCTCGCCTCGGACATGGCGAAGGTTCAGTTCTCCGAAGAATTCCACCTGGCCAATATCCTGATTCCGACCCCTGACAGCGCGACCTCGGACCAGATCCAGGCAGCAGCCGCCAAGGCCAAGGATATCTACGGCAAGCTTGAGCAAGGTGCAAACTTCGAGCAGATGGCGATTTCCTCCTCGGCCAGCGAAAGCGCCCTGGACGGCGGCGACATGGGCTGGCGCAAGGCTGCTCAACTGCCTCCGCCATTCGGTGACATGCTCAGCTCTATGAGTCCAGGCCAGGTGACGCCTCCAGCGCGCACACCAGGCGGCTTCATCATCATCAAATTGCTGGAAAAACGCGGCGGCGAAAATCAGACCCAGATGCGCGACGAAGTCCACGTTCGTCACATCCTGATCAAACCAAGCGAAATCCGCAGCGAAGCTGAAACCAAGTTGTTGGCACAACGCATCTATGACCGGATCCAGAACGGCGAAGACTTTGCCGAGCTGGCGAAGAACTTCTCCGAAGATCCGGGCTCGGCTCTGAATGGCGGCGACATGAACTGGGTTGATCCCCGTTCGCTGGTGCCTGAGTTCCGTGATGTGATGAACGAAACACCGCAGGGCGTTGTGTCCAAACCGTTCCAGACTCAATTCGGCTGGCACGTTCTCGAAGTCCTGGGGCGTCGCGCAACCGACGGCACAAACCAGGCTCGCGAACAACAGGCCATGACAGTATTGCGTAACCGCAAATACGACGAAGAGCTGCAAACCTGGCTGCGTCAGATCCGCGACGAAGCCTACGTTGAAATCAAGCTCCCTGGCGCTGACCAGGCTGCCAAGTGAAACCCCGGCGTTTCGCCCTGACACCCGGCGAGCCCGCCGGCATCGGTCCAGACCTTTGCCTGCTGCTCGCCGCGCAGTCCCAGCCACACCCCCTGATCGCCATCACCAGTTGCGACCTGCTCACCGAGCGGGCCGCGCAACTGGGTGTGGCTGTCAGCCTGATTCCCATCATGCCGGACGTCTGGCCTGACATACCCGCCCCAGCCGGCAGCCTGTATGTATGGGATACCCCGCTTCAGGCCCCCGTGCTTGCCGGGCAACTGAACACGGCCAATGGCGCCTTCGTTCTGCAAACACTGACCCGCGCCGGTCAAGGCTGCATCGCCGGCGATTTCGCCGGGATGATCACCGCGCCTGTTCACAAGGGCGTTATCAATGAAAGCGGCATCGCCTTTTCCGGGCACACCGAATTTCTCGCCGAACTGACCCAGACCGAACAAGTGGTGATGATGCTCGCGACCGGCGATCTGCGCGTGGCACTGGTGACCACTCACCTGCCCTTGCGTGATGTTACCGACGCCATCACACCTGAGCGGCTGGAGCGCGTGGCCCGCATTCTCCACGCAGACCTGGTCAATAAGTTTGGCATCGCGCATCCACGCATTCTGGTCTGCGGCCTGAATCCGCACGCCGGCGAAAGCGGCCACCTCGGCCGCGAAGAAATCGACATCATTGAACCAACTCTGGAGCGTCTGCGCAGTGAGGGCCTGGATTTTCGCGGCCCGCTGCCAGCAGACACTCTGTTTACCCCTAAATATCTGGAGCACTGCGATGCAGTGCTGGCGATGTACCACGACCAAGGCCTGCCCGTATTGAAGTACAAGGGCTTCGGCGCCGCCGTCAACGTCACGCTTGGTCTGCCAATCATTCGCACCTCCGTGGATCACGGTACGGCGCTGGATCTGGCCGGCAGTGGCAAGATTGACACCGGTAGCCTCAAGGTCGCTCTGGAAACCGCCTATCAGATGTCCGAGACCCGTAAATGACTGAGCAATACCAACACAAGGCGCGCAAGCGTTTCGGCCAGAACTTCCTGCATGACGCGGGCGTGATCGACAAGATCCTGCGCTCGATCCGTGCCAAGGCAGAAGACCGCATGCTGGAAATCGGCCCGGGCCAGGGCGCCCTGACTGAAGGCCTGCTGAGCAGCGGCGCTCAGCTGGATGTCGTGGAGCTGGACAAGGACCTCGTTCCGATCCTGATGCAGCAGTTCGGTGACAAACCGAACTTCAACCTGCATCAGGGCGATGCTCTGAAGTTCGACTTCACAAGCCTCGATGCAGCGCCGAACAGCCTGCGCGTTGTCGGTAACCTGCCGTACAACATCTCGACGCCGCTGATCTTTCACCTGCTGCAAAACGCCCACCTGATCCGCGACATGCACTTCATGCTGCAAAAAGAAGTGGTCGAGCGCCTGGCGGCAGGCCCTGGTGGCGGCGACTGGGGTCGCCTGTCGATCATGGTTCAGTATCACTGCCGCGTGGAACACCTGTTCAACGTAGGTCCTGGTGCTTTCAATCCGCCGCCGAAAGTCGACTCTGCGATTGTCCGCCTGGTGCCGCATCAAACGTTGCCGCATCCAGCCATGGACCAACGCGTCCTTGAGCGCGTCGTTCGTGAAGCCTTCAACCAGCGCCGCAAAACCCTGCGCAATACCTTGAAGGCGCTGCTCACCAGCGAAGAAATCACCGAAGCTGGTGTGGACGGTAGCCTACGTCCTGAGCAGCTGGATCTGGCAGCATTTGTCCGGCTGGCTGACAAGCTCACCGAGAAGTCTCTCGTCGGCTAAGCCAAAAGGACATGTCCGGTCTAAGCACCAATTGGTTTTTTAGCCGTCACATGTCCTAGACTGAGTCTTCTCCGGGCTTTTCCGGCTTTTTCCGCTTCCGCTTTTAAGGCCTCTTGCATGTCCGATCTTCGTTATCAGGTCGACGTCAGCGTCGTCACCCGCTTCCTCGCAGAACAATCCCAACCCGAGCAGAACCGCTTTGCCTTCGCCTACACCGTCACTGTTCACAACAGCGGCCAGCTACCGGCCAAGCTGTTGTCGCGCCATTGGGTGATCACCGACGGTGACGGCCATGTCGAAGAAGTTCGCGGTGAGGGTGTGGTCGGTCAGCAGCCGCTGATTCAGGCGGGCCAGAGCCATACCTACAGCAGCGGTACGGTGATGACCACCAAGGTCGGGAACATGCAAGGCACCTATCAGATGCTTGCCGAAGACGGCAAACGATTCGACGCCATCATTGCTCCATTCCGGCTGGCGGTACCGGGGGCGCTTCACTGATGACGGTCTACGCGGTCGGCGATCTGCAAGGTTGCCTCGAACCTCTGAAATGCCTGCTTGAGCGGGTTTCTTTCGAACCTGGCAAGGACAAACTCTGGCTGGTGGGTGATCTGGTCAACCGTGGCCCGCGCTCGCTGGAAACCCTGCGATTCCTATATGCCATGCGTGACTCGCTCGTTTGCGTGCTGGGCAACCATGACCTGCACCTGCTCGCGGCCGGTCGCAACATCGAGCGCCTGAAGAAAGGCGACACTTTGCGGGAGATCCTTGAGGCCCCGGACTGCAACGAGCTGCTCGACTGGCTGCGGCAACAAAAGCTGCTGCATTACGACGCCCAGCGGGACATCGCGCTGGTGCATGCAGGCATCCCGCCGCAATGGACGCTGAAGAAAGCGCTGCGCTGCGCCGAGGAAGTCGAAGAGGCGCTGCGCGACGACAATCTGTTCGAACCTTTTCTGGACGGCATGTATGGCAACGAGCCCGCCAGATGGGACAAGGATCTGCATGGCGTCACGCGCCTTCGCGTGATCACCAACTACTTCACGCGCATGCGCTTCTGCACCGCTGACGGCAAGTTGGACCTCAAGAGCAAGGAAGGCCTGGACAGCGCCCCTGCCGGATACGCGCCATGGTTCAGCCACAAGGATCGCAAGACCAAGGGCCTGAATATCATTTTCGGGCACTGGGCTGCGCTGGAAGGCCGCTGCGACGAGCCCGGCATCTACGCGTTGGACACCGGCTGCGTATGGGGCAATGTGATGACCATGCTCAACGTCGACACCCGCCAGCGGATCAGCTGCGATTGCGATGAACGTGGCAACCTCGCGCCTTCAGCATCCAGCAACCCGCCCGCTGGCGACTCGGTCGCCGCCCGGCGTTAGAATTGTCTTTTCCGTTCTCGACCGATCGAGAACCCAATGGCCCAGGAGCCCACGCCATGACCGACTTCAAACGCATTCCGCCGGAGCAGGCCCAGGCCCTGCGTGAACAAGGCGCCGTGCTGGTCGATGTCCGCGACGCACAGACATTCGCCAGTAATCACATTCCTGACTCGCATCACCTGGACAATCACTCCATTGCCGATTTCATCCGCAATGCCGATCTCGACAAACCGCTCGTCGTCCTCTGCTATCACGGCAATTCCAGTCAGAGCGCGGCCGCCTATCTTGTAGGTCAGGGCTTCTCCGAGGTCTACAGCATGGATGGCGGTTTCGAGCTGTGGAAAAACACTTTCCCGAGCGAAACCGCGCAAGGCTGATCGAAAAATATTTTTTTCAGTGCGCGAGCCCGCGTTCTACGCGGCCTCGCGCGTCCAACTGACGAACGGTCCCCCTTCATTCATACGCCTTCCTTCTTTCTGTGTGCGAATCCGAACTATCCTTAGCCTCAGGCCATCCGAATCAGGGGAGAGCCGGTACACCGGCGCGTGGGTCATCGGTAGCTACTTTTATGGTGTTTGGGGGGTAATGGCTTCTGAGTAATCAGATGTCAGCCAGCATCGACTGACGATCCGCCGCCGGCTCCACGTATCGAGCGAGGTGACGTCATGAGTATTTTTAGCCACTTCCAACAACGCTTTGAATCGACACGCCAGGAAGAGCTCTCGCTACAGGAGTATCTGGAGCTCTGCAAAACCGACCGCAGCGCATACGCCTCAGCCGCAGAACGTCTTCTGATGGCCATCGGCGAGCCTGAGTTGTTCGACACCTCGACCAACTCCCGGCTATCCAGAATCTTCTCCAACAAGGTCATTCGACGCTATCCCGCGTTCGAGGATTTCCACGGCATGGAGGACTGCATCGAGCAAATCGTCTCGTACTTCCGCCACGCCGCTCAGGGCCTGGAAGAGAAGAAACAGATCCTTTACCTGCTCGGCCCTGTAGGCGGCGGTAAGTCGTCCCTGGCTGAAAAACTCAAACAGCTGGTTGAAAAAGTACCTTTCTACGCCATCAAGGGCTCCCCGGTTTTCGAATCGCCCTTGGGCCTGTTCAAACCCACCGAAGACGGGACGATCCTCGAAGAGGACTACGGCATCCCGCGTCGTTATCTGAATACCATCATGTCGCCATGGGCGACCAAACGTCTGGCCGAGTTCGGGGGCGACATCAGCCAGTTCAAGGTGGTGAAACTCTATCCGTCGATCCTCAACCAGATCGCCGTGGCCAAAACCGAGCCGGGGGACGAGAACAACCAGGACATTTCGGCGTTGGTCGGCAAAGTCGACATTCGCAAACTCGAGGAATACCCACAGAACGACGCCGACGCTTACAGCTATTCTGGCGCGCTGTGCCGGGCCAACCAGGGCCTGATGGAATTCGTGGAGATGTTCAAGGCGCCGATCAAGGTCCTGCACCCACTGCTCACCGCTACTCAGGAAGGTAACTACAACAGTACCGAAGGCCTGGGCGCGATCCCGTTCACCGGTATTCTGCTGGCCCACTCCAACGAATCGGAATGGCACAGCTTCCGCAACAACAAGAACAACGAAGCCTTCATCGACCGTATCTACATCGTGAAGGTGCCGTACTGCCTGCGCGTCAGCGATGAGATCAAGATTTACGACAAGTTGCTGTTCAACAGCTCACTGGCCAAGGCGCATTGCGCACCGGACACGCTGAAAATGCTTGCGCAGTTCACTGTTCTGTCCCGCCTCAAGGAGCCTGAGAACTCCAATATCTATTCCAAGATGCGGGTTTACGACGGCGAGAACCTAAAAGACACCGACCCCAAAGCCAAGTCGATTCAGGAGTACCGCGACAGCGCGGGCGTCGATGAAGGCATGAACGGTCTGTCTACCCGGTTCGCGTTCAAGATCCTGTCGAAAGTCTTCAACTTCGACCCTCATGAAGTGGCAGCCAACCCGGTCCACCTGCTGTATGTGCTTGAACAGCAGATCGAGCAGGAACAGTTTCAGGCCGAAACCCGCGAACGCTATCTGCGGTTCATCAAGGAATATCTGGCCCCACGCTACATCGAGTTCATCGGCAAGGAAATCCAGACGGCCTACCTTGAGTCCTATAGCGAATACGGCCAGAACATCTTCGACCGCTACGTGCTCTATGCGGATTTCTGGATTCAGGATCAGGAATACCGCGATCCGGAGACCGGCGAAATTCTCAACCGAGTCGCACTGAACGAAGAACTGGAAAAAATCGAGAAACCGGCCGGCATCAGCAACCCGAAAGATTTCCGCAACGAGATCGTCAACTTCGTGTTGCGCGCACGTGCCAACAACAACGGCAAGAATCCGACCTGGCTCAGCTACGAGAAGCTGCGGGTGGTGATCGAGAAGAAAATGTTCTCCAACACCGAGGATCTGCTGCCGGTTATCAGCTTCAACGCCAAGGCGAGCAAAGAGGACCAACAGAAGCACAACGACTTCGTTACCCGAATGGTCGAGCGCGGTTACACCGATAAACAGGTACGTCTGCTCTCTGAGTGGTACCTGCGCGTGCGTAAGTCCCAATAAAGCAGCTGTGAGCTACAAGCCTCAAGCGGCAAGCTGGACGGATCAGCGCCTAAGTGCCTGGCAGGATCAGCTTGCAGCTTGTAGCTGTTTTTTTCTTGTAGCTGCCCGGAGGGCCTATGAGCTATGTGATCGACCGACGTCTCAATGGCAAGAACAAGAGCACGGTGAACCGGCAGCGCTTCCTGCGCCGCTACCGTGACCACATAAAGAAAGCAGTCGAAGAAGCAGTCAGCCGCCGCTCCATTACCGATATGGAACATGGCGAACAGATCAGCATCCCCGGTCGCGATATCGATGAACCGGTACTTCACCATGGTCGCGGCGGGAAACAAACCGTCGTCCACCCTGGCAACAAGGAATTCACAACTGGCGAACACATCGCCCGCCCGCAAGGTGGCGGCGGCGGAAAGGGGCCTGGCAAGGCGAGCAATTCCGGCGAAGGCATGGACGAGTTCGTGTTCCAGATCACCCAGGAAGAATTTCTCGAATTCATGTTCGAAGATCTCGAACTGCCTAATCTGGTCAAACGCAACCTGAGCGGCACCGACACGTTCAAGACCGTCCGCGCGGGGATCAGCAACGAAGGCAATCCTTCGCGCATCAACATCATTCGCACCCTGCGCTCAGCCCATGCGCGACGCATCGCGCTGTCCGGCAGCAGCCGCGCCAAGCTTCGAGAAGTACTCGCCGAACTTGAGCGCATGAAACGCGAAGAACCCGATAACTTTGGCGACATTCAAGAACTCGAGATCGAGGCTCAGCGTCTGCAAGCGCGGATAAAACGCGTCCCCTATCTCGACACCTTCGACCTCAAGTACAACCTGCTGGTCAAACAACCCAACCCCAGCTCCAAGGCCGTCATGTTTTGTCTCATGGACGTTTCCGGCTCCATGACCCAAGCCACCAAAGACATTGCCAAGCGCTTTTTCATACTCCTGTACCTGTTCCTCAAGCGGAACTACGACAAGATCGAAGTGGTGTTCATCCGCCATCACACCAGTGCGCGGGAAGTCGACGAAGAAGAGTTTTTTTACTCGCGGGAAACCGGCGGGACCATCGTTTCCAGCGCATTGAAGCTGATGCAGGAGATCATGGCCGAGCGCTACCCCACCAACGAGTGGAACATTTATGCGGCCCAAGCCTCCGACGGCGACAACTGGAACGACGATTCACCTATCTGCCGCGACATCCTGATCAAACAGATCATGCCCTTCGTGCAGTACTACACTTACGTCGAAATCACGCCACGCGAGCATCAGGCGCTGTGGTTCGAATACGAGCGCATCGGCGAAGCTTTCGCTGACACGTTTGCCCAGCAGCAGCTTGTCTCTGCCGGTGATATCTATCCGGTATTCCGTGAACTCTTCCAGCGCAGGTTAGTGACATGACCGGTAGAGAACAGAAACGCCAACCCCTTTCCACGGGTTCAGAGTGGACGTTCGAACTGATCCAGGCCTACGACCGGGAGATCAGTCGCATCGCCGAGCGCTACGCCCTGGACACCTATCCCAACCAGATTGAGGTGATCACCGCCGAGCAGATGATGGACGCTTATGCGTCGGTCGGCATGCCGCTCGGCTATCACCACTGGTCCTACGGCAAACACTTCCTCAGCACGGAAAAATCCTACTCACGCGGCCAGATGGGTCTCGCATACGAGATCGTCATCAACTCCGATCCGTGCATCGCCTATCTGATGGAAGAAAACACCATCTGCATGCAGGCGCTGGTGGTTGCGCATGCCTGCTATGGTCACAACAGCTTCTTCAAGGGCAATTACCTGTTCCGCACCTGGACTGACGCCAGCTCGATCATCGACTACCTGGTGTTCGCCAAGCAGTACATCATGCAATGCGAGGAGCGCCATGGCATCGACGCAGTTGAGGACCTTCTCGACTCGTGCCACGCGCTGATGAACTACGGCGTCGACCGCTACAAGCGCCCTTACCCGATTTCCGCCGAAGAAGAACGCCGCCGCCAGAAAGATCGCGAAGAGCATATGCAAAAACAGATCAACGATCTATGGCGCACCATCCCCAAGAATGCCAGCAAGAATGACAAAGAGGACGGTGCACGCTTCCCCGCAGAGCCGCAGGAAAACATTCTCTATTTCATCGAAAAACATGCGCCACTGCTGGAGCCCTGGCAGCGTGAAGTCGTGCGTATCGTGCGCAAGATCGCCCAGTATTTTTATCCACAGCGCCAGACGCAAGTCATGAACGAAGGCTGGGCGACGTTCTGGCACTACACCCTGATGAACGACTTGTACGACGAGGGGCTGGTAACCGACGGATTCATGATGGAATTCCTGCAGTCTCACACCAGTGTGGTGTTCCAGCCCGGCTTTGACAGCCCGTATTACAGCGGTATAAACCCGTACACCTTGGGTTTCGCCATGTATCAGGATATCCGGCGGATGTGCGAGCACCCCACCGAGGAAGACCGTCACTGGTTCCCTGACCTGGCCGGCACCGACTGGTTGACCGCTGTGAAGTTTGCGATGAGCAGCTTCAAGGATGAGAGCTTCATCCTTCAGTACCTGTCACCCAAGGTCATTCGCGACCTGAAACTGTTCAGCATCCTGGATGACGATCAGAAGGATGACCTGCTCGTTCCTGCGATTCATGACGAAACCGGCTACAAGATCATTCGAGAAACACTGGCTGCGCAATACAACCTCGGCAACCGTGAGCCCAATGTGCAGATCTACAGCATCGACCGCCGTGGCGACCGCTCGCTGACACTGCGCCATCAACAACATGATCGCAAACCGTTGGGCGACTCCACCGACGAGGTGCTCAAACACCTGCACCGTTTGTGGGGCTTCGATATTCATCTGGAAACGCTGCAAGGCGACCAGATCATGAAAACTCACCACGTACCCCCGAGAAGCGAACACGCTGACAGTGAATATCCCCGGCTCGATCTGGCCGTCGTTCACCTATAGGCGATAAAGTAATTTCCGCCTCCGCAAGAGCGACGTAAGGTTTATCCTGTCGCGCTTACGGAGGCTTTTTTATGCAGATCTATAAAGTTGGCGGAGCCGTTCGCGACCGCCTGCTTGGCAAACCGGTCGCTGACACTGACTGGGTGGTCGTCGGCGCGACGACCGACGAGATGCTGATCAAGGGCTATCGCCCGGTCGGCACAGATTTCCCGGTATTTCTGCACCCGCTGACCGGCGAGGAATACGCGCTGGCCCGAACCGAGCGAAAGAGCGGGCGCGGGTATGGCGGCTTCGTGTTTCATGCCGATTCGAACGTTACTCTGGAAGAAGATTTGATCCGCCGCGACCTGACGATCAACGCCATCGCCGAGGACAAGGACGGGCATCTGACTGATCCGTTCCACGGCCAGCGAGATCTGGGAGAACGAGTTTTACGCCACGTTTCCCCGGCATTTGCCGAAGATCCCCTCCGAGTGCTGCGTGTCGCGCGATTCGCTGCTCGCTATGCGCCTGACGGCTTCACAATCGCCCCTGAGACGATGGAACTGATGCGCCAGCTCAGCGCCTCGGGAGAGCTGGAAGCGCTGACGCCGGAACGCAGCTGGAAGGAAATCTCCCGCGCTTTGATGGAGAAAGAGCCTCAGGTTTTTATCGAGGTCTTAAGGGAGTGCGGGGCGCTCAAGATATTGATGCCGGAAATCGACACCCTCTTCGGCGTGCCGCAACCGGAAGCCCACCACCCCGAAATCGATACCGGCCTGCATGTGCTGAGCGTGCTGCATCAAGCCGCGATCCATCAGCAGCCGTTGAGTGTGCGTTGGGCTTGCCTGCTGCATGACTTGGGGAAGGGTCTGACACCGGAAGAGGAATGGCCTCGCCACATTGCCCACGAGCACAAAGGCTTGAAGGCGATCAAGGCGGTGAACCAGCGCTTCAAGGTCCCAAGGGATTGTCAGGAACTGGCGCTGTTGGTGGGCCAATATCACACCCATGGGCACCGGGCGCTGGAATTGAAGCCGTCTACCCTGTTCGATTTACTGCAGAGCTTTGACGTCTATCGACGCCCGCAGCGCTTCGAAGAGTTCATCATCGCGTGCGAAATGGACGCGCGAGGGCGAAAGGGGTTTGAAGACCGGAATTATCCCCAGGCCGAGTATTTGCGCGGGGCTGCCGAAGCAGCACGGCAAGTTGCCGTGCAGCCATTGCTGGATCAGGGGTATCAAGGGCAGGAGCTGGGCGAAGCGCTCAAACGTGAGCGGCTGGATACGCTAAAGGTCTACAAAGCGAGCTATCAGAGCTGAAAGCTCATCTGACTTGCCGGCGGTGGTGCAGTTGAGTTCGCTGCCGCCAGCAAGCCGCACCGCCACAGCAACGCAATTCTAACCAACAGGCTCGTCAAACAGGGGCGCCGGGGTCAATGGCTCTCCCCGCCACTCGAACCTCACCGGCCATAACTGCTGGTCGATCTGCGCCTCGGCCCACAGCTGAGCGAACGCAATACCGACACCTGGATGCAGACGCTCAGGCGCGATCAACGAAAGAGGCCAAAGAACGAATGCATTCTTGAGGATTTCGGCACGGGGCAATACCAGACCGTCGAAATTGCCTACGTGTTCGTCGTATAGCAGGACGTCGATATCCAACGGCAAACCCTTGCGGTCCGGCGCGTAACGCCCGTTATCGGCTTCGATGAATTTCAGGCGACGATCCAGTTCCATCAACGGCAGGTCGGTCAGCGCCGATACCACCAGATTGAAAAACGGACCGCTCTTGATCCCCACCGGATGGCTTTCGAACACCGGGGAGCAACTCAGGTCGGTGAGAAAGCCCGCCAGCGCATCGAGCCCGGCGCAGAGGTGCTTCTCTCGGTCGATATTGCTACCCAAGCCAAGGAAAATCCGTGTCAGCGACATCCGCGCTCGATCTCCACGCCAACGCCTTTGGCCGCTGGCACGGCTCCGGGCTTGGTCAGTTTGAGGTGCAGCCAGGGGATATTGAACTCGCTCATCAACACTTCGGCCAGACGCTCGGCGAAGGTTTCGACCAACTGGAATTGCGATGCTTCGGCGAAAGCCTGGATGCGTGCAGAAACGCTAGCGTAATCGAGCGCCTTGCTCAGGTCATCGCCTGCCGCGGCAGGCCGGTTATCCCAGGCAAAACTCAGGTCCAGACGCAAGCACTGGCGAATGCCCCGTTCCCAGTCGTAGGCACCGATAACGGTGTCGACTTCCAGACCCTCAATGAAAACTCTGTCCAAGCCTTTCTCTCCGTTGCACGACAAGGGCGCGATGCGCCGTTAGAATCAAGGCATCCTCGCCCGGAATGGTTAGCATGTTTTGGTTAATGGCGATACTCGCCTACCTGCTCGGCTCGCTGTCCTTCGCCATCCTGCTCAGCCGCATAACCGGCAGTCCGGACCCACGCGCCAGCGGCTCGGGCAACGCTGGCGCCACCAACATGCTGCGTCTGGCGGGCAAGAAGCTCGCTATCCTGACCCTGATTGGCGATGTCTGCAAAGGACTGATCCCCGTGCTGATCGCCAGCTGGATCGGACTCGATCCCCGGCAACAGGCCTGGATCGGCCTCTACGCCGTACTCGGTCACTTGTTTCCGTTGTACTTCCGTTTTCGCGGCGGCAAGGGCGTTGCGACCGCAGCAGGCATGTTGCTCGGCCTGTATCCACCCGCTGCGCTGCTGGCCATAGCCGCCTGGCTACTGACGTTCTACCTGACCCGGACCAGCTCGCTCGCCTCGCTCATCGCTACACCGCTGACCCTGCCGTTACTGGCGTGGCAAGAACCTCATGCGTTGCTGCCGATGAGCCTGCTGACCCTGCTTATCGTCTGGCGCCACCGCGGCAATTTACGCGACCTGTTTGCCGGGCGCGAACGGCATTTCTGAATCCATAAGATGAAAAAGGCTCATTCGAGCCTCTTCCCGACACTCCAGCCTGCTTACAGCCCAGGCAATTGCTCCATCGGCCAGCGTGCCTGAACGGTGATGCTGAGGCTTTCCTTCTGGCCCGCCTGCAGACGCTGACAACCGGCAAAGGCAATCATCGCGCCGTTGTCGGTGCAGAACTCAGGACGAGCGTAGTAAACGTTGCCGCCCAGACCACCGAGCATCTGTTCGAGCGATTCGCGCAGTGCCTTGTTCGCACTCACGCCACCGGCGATCACCAGACGCTTCATTCCCGCCTGCTTCAACGCACGCTTGCACTTGATGGTCAAAGTCTCCACCACCGCCTGCTGGAAGGCCAGCGAGATGTCGCAACGGGTTTGTTCTCCGTCGTCCCCAGCGCTCTGGCACTGCTGCCAGGTGTTCAGGGCGAATGTTTTCAAGCCGCTGAAGCTGAAATCCAGGCCGGGACGATCCGTCATCGGCCGCGGGAAAGTGAAACGTCCCGCTACGCCTTTGAGCGCCAGACGGGAAATCTCGGGGCCGCCCGGGTAATTCAGGCCCATCATTTTTGCCGTCTTGTCGAAAGCCTCGCCTGCCGCATCATCCAGCGTCTCGCCCAACAGCTCATAAAGGCCGATGCCGTCGACCCGAACCAGTTGGGTATGTCCACCGGAAACCAACAAAGCGACGAACGGAAATTCTGGCGGTTGCTCCTCCAGCATGGGTGCCAGCAGATGGCCCTCCATGTGGTGAACACCAAGCGCCGGGATGTCCCAGGCGAAGGCCAGTGCCTGGGCGCAGGAAGCCCCCACCAGCAGCGCCCCGACAAGGCCGGGGCCTGCGGTATAAGCGATCGCATCGATCTCGGTCACGGCACAGTCAGCCTCGGCCAACACCTGACGGATCAAGGGCAGCATGCGTTTTACGTGATCGCGGGACGCAAGTTCCGGGACCACGCCACCATAGACGCGGTGCAGGTCTATCTGGCTGAACAATGCATCGGCAAGAAGGCCGCGTTCGCTGTCGTACAGCGCTACGCCGGTCTCGTCGCAGGAGGTTTCCAATCCCAGTACTAGCATGGGTTACGCCTTGTAGAGGCCAAATTCGAAGGCGCGCATAATAGTCGCCGCTCATGCCTGCGACCAGCGGTTTTCGATCAGAGGCTTTGCATTCCTCGCTGCGAGGGGTTAACATCCGCAACCCTTAAAAACCGACGTACTTAGTGCAAGTGTTGCACGAGGCGTTGACCCCGGTAATGAATGAAGGTAGCTCTGGATGCCAGCCGTCAAAGTTAAAGAGAACGAACCCTTCGACGTAGCTCTGCGTCGTTTCAAGCGCTCCTGCGAAAAAGCCGGTGTTCTGGCTGAAGTTCGTAGCCGCGAATTTTACGAGAAGCCGACTTCTGAGCGTAAGCGTAAAGCAGCTGCTGCTGTTAAGCGCCACGCCAAGAAAGTTCAGCGCGAACAGCGCCGCGCCGTTCGTCTGTATTAATACAGACGTCTGTCGCAAGCTTCTGCCTTGCCCGGCCCTAAAGCCGGGCTGTCGGCAGTTGCAGAATTAGCCTCAAGCAGCACAGGCAGAGGCTGTCGACGCCGCAGATGCGACCTAGACAAACCCCGTCGAACTCTTCCAGCCTGATTCAGGCCGCGTTGACCCGTCTACACTGACCAAGCAACCGTCGTTACGCTTTGGATTCGCCACGATCTTTCTGGCGGGGCGCCTGATGATGAGAACGCCATGGCCGGACTGATTCCCCAAGGTTTTATTGACGACCTCCTGAACCGCACCGACATCGTCGATGTTGTCAGCTCGCGCGTCCAATTAAAGAAAACCGGCAAGAACTTCAGCGCCTGCTGTCCTTTCCACAAGGAAAAGACACCGTCGTTCAGCGTCAGCCCGGACAAACAGTTCTACTACTGCTTCGGTTGCGGCGCAGGCGGAAACGCCCTCGGCTTCATCATGGACCACGACAACCTGGATTTCCCTCAGGCCGTCGAGGATCTGGCAAAAGCCGCAGGCATGGAAGTACCCCGCGAACAGGGCGTGAAAGGCCAAAAGCCGAGACAGCCCACTGATTCGCCGCTTTACCCATTACTTACAGCCGCCGCCGAGTTTTACCGTGCGGCGCTGAAAAGCCATCCGACACGCAAGTCGGCGGTGGACTACCTGAAAGGCCGCGGCCTTTCAGGTGAGATTGCCCGCGATTTCGGTTTGGGGTTCGCTCCGCCAGGCTGGGACAATCTCTACAAACATCTGAGCAGCGACACCCTTCAGCAGAAGGCCATGATCGACGCAGGCCTGCTGATCGAGAACGCCGAAACCGGTAAACGCTACGATCGCTTCCGTGATCGCGTGATGTTTCCTATCCGCGACAGTCGCGGTCGGGTCATCGCTTTTGGTGGGCGTGTACTCGGAGATGACAAACCGAAATACCTGAACTCCCCCGAGACGCCGGTATTTCATAAAGGCCAGGAGTTGTACGGCCTGTTCGAGGCGCGCAAACATAATCGCAACCTCGACGAGATCATCGTTGTCGAAGGCTACATGGACGTCATTGCTTTAGCCCAGCAAGGCCTGCGCAATGCCGTTGCAACACTTGGGACCGCGACCAGCGAAGAGCATCTGAAGCGACTCTTTCGTGTAGTACCTAACGTGCTGTTCTGTTTCGACGGCGACCAGGCAGGTCGCAACGCTGCATGGCGTGCATTGGAAGCGACGCTCTCCAGCTTGCAGGACGGCCGCCGCGCCCGGTTTCTGTTTCTGCCGGAAGGCGAAGACCCGGACACCCTGGTACGCGCCGAAGGAACGGATGCGTTCAAGGCAAGGATCAACCAGCACGCTCAGCCTCTGGCCGATTACTTCTTCGAACAACTGACCAAGGAAGCGGACCCGCGCTCGCTGGAAGGCAAGGCGCACATGGTCACCCTGGCTGCACCGCTGATCGAAAAGGTGCCTGGGGCCAACCTGCGCGAACTGATGCGTCGCCGACTCAAGGAAATCACCGGGCTGGATACCGCAGCCGTGAATCAACTGGTGCAGGCCGCACCACACGAAGCCCCGCCGGTATACGACCCGGGCTTCGATTACGATTCAGTCCCGGATTACAGCGACTACCAACCGCACGATGCGTACGAGCCGCAGCAGGAATGGGCGCCGAAGGCACCGGGTGGGCAGCAGAAGAAGTGGGAAAACAAGCCATGGGAAAAGGGCAAGAAGTGGGACAAGAACGGTAAACGGCCGGACTTCGAACCTCGCGCCCCGCGTACCCCGGCGACGGTCGAGCCACCGACACTGACAGCGCTCAGGACGCTCCTTCATCATCCTGACCTGTCGCAGAAAGTGGAAGACACCAGCCACTTCGCAGCAGAAGACAACGTTTATTCACAGTTGCTGGTGGCGCTGCTCGAGGCCCTGCAGAAAAATCCCAAGTTGCGATCGCTGCAGTTGATCGCGCGGTGGCACGGGACCGACCAGGGACGATTATTAAGACAACTGGCGGAAAAGGAATGGCTGATCTCCGCCGATAACCTTGAACAACAGTTTTTCGACACTATAACTAGCTTGTCCGCCCGCCAACGCGAGCGAAGCCTGGATCAATTGATCAGGAAGGAACGGCAGTCAGGGTTGAGCGCAGAGGAAAAAGTTCAGCTGCTCAGCCTGTTAAATCGCAAAGTTCCTGCACAAACCCCGACCTCAACTGGCGCGTGAGGTCCTAGCTCGGGTATAATCCTCGGCTTGTTTTTTGCCCGCCAAGACCTTCAGTGGATAGGGTGTTATGTCCGGAAAAGCGCAACAGCAGTCTCGCCTCAAAGAGTTGATCAGCCGCGGTCGTGAGCAGGGTTACCTGACTTACGCGGAGGTCAACGACCACCTGCCGGAGGATATTTCAGATCCGGAACAGGTGGAAGACATCATCCGCATGATTAACGACATGGGGATCAACGTATTCGAGAGTGCTCCGGATGCGGACGCCCTTCTGTTGGCTGAAGCTGACACTGACGAAGCGGCCGCTGAAGAAGCAGCCGCAGCGTTGGCGGCAGTCGAAACCGACATCGGTCGCACAACCGACCCGGTGCGCATGTATATGCGCGAAATGGGTACGGTCGAGCTTCTGACACGCGAAGGCGAAATCGAAATCGCCAAGCGTATCGAGGAAGGCATCCGTGAAGTGATGGGCGCAATCGCGCACTTCCCTGGCACGGTCGAGCACATTCTCTCCGAATACACTCGGGTAACCACCGAAGGTGGCCGCCTGTCCGACGTCCTGAGCGGTTACATCGACCCGGACGACGGCATTGCGCCGCCTGCCGAGGTACCGCCGCCGATCGATCAGAAAGCCGAAAAGGCTGACGCTGCCGACGATGACGACGAAGAGTCTGACGGCGACGACGAGGAAGAGGCCGAAAGCGGTCCTGATCCTGTCGTGGCCGCCCAGCGCTTCGGTGCCGTCTCCGATCAGATGGCAATCGCCCTCAAGGTCCTCAAAAAGCACGGTCGTGGCAGCAAGCAGGCTAACGAGGAGCTTCTGGCTCTGGCCGAGCTGTTCATGCCGATCAAACTGGTTCCAAAACAGTTTGAAGGTCTGGTCGAACGTGTTCGTGGTGCTCTTGAGCGTCTGCGTGCACAAGAACGCGCCATCATGCAGCTGTGTGTGCGTGATGCACGCATGCCACGCGCCGACTTCCTGCGCCAGTTCCCGGGCAACGAAGTAGACCAGAGCTGGACCGACGCGCTGGCCAAAGGCAAGGCGAAATACGCTGAAGCCATCGGTCGTCTGCAAGCCGACATTCAACGTTGCCAGCAGAAGCTGACTGCGCTTGAAGAAGAAACCGGCTTGACCATCCTGGAAATCAAGGATATCAACCGTCGCATGTCGATCGGTGAGGCCAAGGCCCGCCGCGCGAAGAAAGAGATGGTTGAAGCGAATTTGCGTCTGGTGATTTCGATCGCCAAGAAGTACACCAACCGCGGCCTGCAGTTCCTCGATCTGATCCAGGAAGGTAACATCGGTCTGATGAAGGCGGTGGACAAGTTCGAATACCGTCGTGGTTACAAGTTCTCGACTTATGCCACCTGGTGGATCCGTCAGGCGATCACTCGCTCAATCGCCGACCAGGCCCGCACCATCCGTATCCCGGTGCACATGATCGAGACGATCAACAAGCTCAACCGTATTTCCCGTCAGATGCTGCAGGAAATGGGTCGCGAACCGACGCCGGAAGAGCTGGGCGAACGCATGGAGATGCCTGAGGACAAGATCCGCAAGGTATTGAAGATCGCTAAAGAGCCGATCTCCATGGAAACCCCGATCGGTGACGACGAAGATTCGCATCTGGGTGACTTCATCGAAGACTCGACCATGCAGTCGCCAATCGATGTCGCTACCGTTGAAAGCTTGAAAGAAGCTACGCGTGAAGTGCTGTCGGGCCTGACCGCCCGCGAAGCCAAGGTTCTGCGTATGCGCTTCGGCATCGACATGAATACCGACCACACCCTCGAGGAGGTCGGTAAGCAGTTCGATGTAACCCGTGAGCGTATCCGTCAGATCGAGGCCAAGGCGCTGCGCAAGCTGCGTCACCCGACCCGAAGCGAACACTTGCGTTCGTTCCTGGACGAGTAAGCACTAGCTTCCTGACAAAACAAAACCCCCGGCCAAGCCGGGGGTTTTGCATTTCAGGGAATAAGATTTCCGGCAGTGTGCCACCTTCCTTCAGCCCGGCTACACTCGACTCATTCTTATCGCTGAAACTATTGAGGCTGCCATGTTCTGGATGCCGGCCATTGTTTTCTTGTGCTTGATGGGGTCGACGACGGTCGACGCTCAGGTTCTCCCCCAAAGGGAAAAAACCTGGCAGGGCATGCACGGGGAGCCAATGCAGAGTACGGATGCTGCATTACCCGACATCGAACGCATAACCGAAAACAGCGCACCACATCCCGGCACCGCAGGCGCTGACGACAGCCTGCATGAAGCCCTGGCATTCACTGAATCGCCAGAAATCGACACAAGCACGCCGACATTGCCGCCGGAGGGTGCAGAGTCCCCAAAATTCTGGCGGGACTTCCTGCTCTATGGGCTTCCGGGGCTGCTGTTGCTTTCCACCATTCTGGCGGTGGTGGTACGCATCAACCGACGCCTCAGTTCGGAAATCTCCCGTCGGGTGGCGCTGGAACAGGAGCTTCGCAGCAGCGAATACCACTATCGCGGCATGATCGAAAGCCTGTCGGCCATCGCCTGGGAAGCCAACACCCACGATTACTCCTACAACTATGTTTCGCCGCACGCCGAAAACCTGCTGGGCTATCCGCTCCATGAATGGCGGCGGCCAGGTTTCTGGCGAAGCATCGTCCACCCAGCCGACCTGGAATGCGCCGAGGGCTTCTGCGCCCGGGAAACTGCACTAGGCAACGATCACAGTCTCGACTACCGCGTCATCAGCGCCGACGGCAGGGTATTGTGGGTGCGCGATATCGTCAGCCTGATCACCTATGGCCATGAACCGGTGATGCGCGGCTTGATGATCGACATCAGCGAAGCGAAGCAGACCGAGGAAGCCTTGCGCCGCTCTGAAGGCAAGTTTGCCTCGGTGTTTGCTCAATGCCCTGACATTCTGGTGATTGCGCGACTCTCCGACGGCTGTTTCCTGGAGGCCAACCAGGCGTTCGTTGAACAGATCGGTCTCAGCGCCAGTGAAGTCATCGGCCGAACTCCGAGCGACCTGAACATCTGGGGCATTCCGGACATCGGGCCAAGCCTGCTGCAACGCCTGCAAAAAGGCAGCATTCGCAACCTGGAGATGCCGTTTCGCCGCAACAACGGGCGCACCTTTACCGGCCTGCTGTCGGCCGAGCCGTTCGACCTCGACTCCACGCCAGCCGTAGTTGTCGTGGTACGCGATATCACACCGCTCAAGGAAGCCCAGCAACAACTGCAGCTGTCCGAAGAGAAGTTCGCCAAAGCTTTCCACTCGTCCCCGGATGGCCTGCTCATTTCGCGTCAAAGCGACGGATTGTTGGTGGAGATCAACGATGGGTTCAGTCGCATTACCGGTTATCACAGCTCACTGTCGCTAGACCGCACGACCCTGGATCTGGGGATCTGGGTCGATCTGAACGAGCGCCAGCAACTGTTGGAACAGCTTAGCCGCGACGGTTTCGTCAAAGACTTCACCAGCCATATTCGTCGCAGGGACGGTCAGATTCGATTGTGTGAAATTTCATCGCGACCGTTACCGATCGGTGGCGAAGACTGCATGCTGACCATCGCCCGCGACATCACGGAACGCCATCAGATGCAGGAGAAACTGCAACTGGCGGCCACAGTCTTCGAGAGCACCGCCGAGGGCGTGTTGATCACCGACACTCGCCAGCGCATCAACGCGGTTAACCGCGCGTTCAGCGAGATCACCGGCTACAGCGAGGGCGAAGCTATTGGCGAAACCCCGCGCTTGCTTGCCTCAGGGCTGCACGACAGCGCCTTCTACGCCGCCATGTGGTATCAGCTGACCGCAGAGGGGCACTGGCAAGGCGAGATCAGCAACCGACGCAAGAATGGCGAGATCTATCCCAGTTGGCTGACCATCAGCGCGGTGCGCAACCGCGACAAGTTCATCACCCACTTCGTCGCCGTGTTCGCGGATATTTCCAGCTTGAAGCAGGCGCAAGCTCGACTCGACTACCAGGCGCACCACGATCCATTGACCGGCCTGCCCAACCGCACGCTGTTCGAAAGTCGCCTGCACGCAGCGCTGAGCCACAGCAAGGAAGCCCACAGTCTGGGCGCCGTGTTGTTCCTCGATCTGGACCGGTTCAAACACATCAACGACAGCCTTGGCCATCCGGTGGGCGACCTGCTGCTCAAGGGCATCGCTTATCGTCTCAAGGAAAACCTGCGCGACATCGACACCGTTGCACGCCTGGGCGGCGATGAGTTCATCATTCTGCTACCGGGCCTGCAAAACGCCGGCGATGCTGAAACCATTGCGACAAAACTGCTGAACAGTTTCTCGGCGCCTTTCCAGGCCGGCGAGCACGAGTTCTTCATCAGTACCAGTATCGGTACCGCCATATTCCCAACTGACGGTGCAGACGTCGCGACGCTCATCAAGAATGCCGACGCGGCCATGTATCGCTCCAAGGCGAAGGGTCGCAATCGTGTGGAAAGCTACACCCGTGATCTCACTGCCCAGGCCAGCGAACGCATTGCGCTGGAGCACGAATTGCGCAGGGCCATCGAACGCAACGAATTCACCCTTTCCTACCAGCCTAAAGTCAGTCTGCTGACGCAGCGACTCGTAGGAGCCGAAGCCTTGATTCGCTGGACCCACCCGACCTTCGGCGATGTCCCACCGGAACGCTTCATTCCGCTTGCCGAAGAGAACGGCATGATCCTGCAGATCGGTGAATGGGTGCTGGAGCAGGCCTGTCACCAGCTACATGAGTGGAACCAGACCTACGACATTTTCGGATCGTTGTCCGTGAACCTGGCCGGTGCGCAACTGCGTCAGCCGAATCTGGTAAACCGCATCGAGCAACTGCTGACGCAATACCACTTGCAGCCCGGCTGCCTGCAATTGGAGATCACCGAAAACTTCATCATGTCCCAGACCGAGGAGGCACTTTCCGTACTACACCGCCTGAAAAAACTCGGCGTGCAACTGGCAATCGACGACTTCGGCACTGGCTACTCCTCACTGAGTTACCTCAAGCGTCTGCCACTGGACATCCTCAAGATCGACCAGTCATTCGTGCGAGGTTTGCCGGACGATCCACACGACGCCGCTATCGTCCGCGCGATCATCGCGCTTGGCCGCAGCATGCAACTGACCGTCATTGCCGAGGGTGTGGAGAGCCTGGAACAACAGCAATTCCTCGCCGACGAAGGCTGTGAACAGATCCAGGGCTACATCGTCAGCCTGCCCCTTCGCCCCGAGGAATTTTGCGCGACGTTTCTTCGTATCACCGTTTCAGACTTTTCGGATAGCACAGCACGTAAACCGTCGTTATAATCCGCGGCCAGACTGAGGGCCTATAGCTCAGTTGGTTAGAGCAGAGGACTCATAATCCTTTGGTCCACGGTTCGAGTCCGTGTGGGCCCACCACCTTTGAAAGCCGCGCATTGCGCGGCTTTTGTGTATCTGGCGAATGAGTCTCCAGGCCCGGCAGCGGATCAGGAGCCCCCTGAGGTATATTCCGGTTTGCTGCGAACACAGGGGTTCTCTGGTTCGAATTGAATCTCTTGCGCGCCGCTTGTAGTTTTCCACGATGGGGAATTACCCCCTCCCCAGACGGTCTGTTACCCCATGAATACACCCGCCATGCCCCTCTTCATCCGCCGCATTCTGCGTCCACTTCTGGACCCATATCGCCGTTATCGCCACGCCCGTTACATTCATGCCGGGCGTATCGTTGTCGGTCTGCTGGTGTCCATCCTGCTGACCACCGGGATTCACCTGCCCCATGGCGAATGGGCGTCGGTGACGATGCTGATCGTGATCGGCGGTCTTCAGCATCACGGCAATATCGGCAAGAAGTCTGTGGAGCGGGCCTACGGGACCTTGATTGGTGCGGCGCTGGGGTTGGCCGTCGTCGCGCAGGAAAGCTACTTGGGCATGCCGCTGCTGACGTACGTGATCATGTCGCTGATCTGTGGCTTCTTCGCCTATCACGCCATCGGCAAGGGTGGGTATACGGCGCTGTTGTCAGCCATCACGCTGTTTATCGTCGCCGGGCATGGCGATAACCCGATCACTGACGGGCTGTGGCGCACCGTGGATATTTTGATTGGGATCGTTCTGGCGCTGGCGTTTTCGTTCGCCTTGCCGCTGTATGCGGTGTACTCGTGGCGCTATAACCTGGCCATCGGCCTGCGCGATTGCGCAAAGGTCTATGAACGCATCAGCAGCGGCCAGTCGATCAGCGCCGACGAGCATCTGAAGCTGACCGCGCGCCTCAACGCGACGATGCTGCAACTGCGCTCGTTGATGCCGTCGGTATCGAAGGAAGTGAAGATTTCACTGGTTGAACTGGACGCCATTCAAAGCCATTTCCGCATGTGCCTGAGCACTCTGGAAATCCTCTCCAACCTGCGACCGGCTGAAATAGGCAACGTAGGCATGAACGCCGAGCAGCGTCGGATTCGTCGCATGCTGATCGGTATGGCGAGAGCCTTGCAAAGTGGCGCGACAGAGCGTCTGCAGCGTCCGACCGAATCCCTTGCCGTCGGCCCGGAAGCGCCCGCCGTTTCGGCCGACGTATTGGGTTATCAACTGATGACTCGACAATTGGCGCTGAACATCGAGGGCTTGCAGCAGCGGCTGGCGACGACGGCGAAGAAGTGGAAAATCTGATCTGCGCCGTCGCGTGATCGGTCAATAAACCGAAGGCACCACCATGTCCCGTGGCACCGGCGCCCGCAGGTAGTTGGCGTTGTACTCGCGTTCCGGCAGCACCACTTGGGGCGACTCCACATCGCCACGAGGAATCTGCTGCAGGAGGTGATGAATGCAGTTCAGACGCGCGCGTTTCTTGTCGTCGGCTTCGACGATCCACCAAGGCGCTACATCGGTGTGCGAGCGGGTGAGCATTTCCTCTTTGGCGCGCGTGTAATCTTCCCAACGACGGCGAGACTCAAGGTCCATTGGCGACAGCTTCCATTGTTTCAGCGGATCGTGGATGCGCATCAGGAAGCGGCGATATTGCTCATCATCCGTGATCGAGAACCAGTACTTGATGAGGATGATGCCCGAGCGTACGAGCATCTTTTCAAACTCAGGGACAGTACGGAAAAACTCTTCGTACTCGTCGTTATCGCAGAAGCCCATGACCCGCTCGACGCCTGCCCGGTTGTACCAACTGCGGTCGAACAGGACCATCTCGCCAGCCGCTGGTAGGTGCGACACGTAGCGCTGGAAATACCATTGAGTGCGTTCGCGTTCGCTGGGCGCGGTCAGTGCGGCGACCCGGCAAACCCGCGGATTCAGGCGCTGGGTGATACGCTTGATTGCGCCGCCCTTGCCTGCGGCGTCGCGACCTTCGAACAGCACCACGACCTTGAGCTTCTGGCTAACCACCCAATCCTGCAACTTGACCAGTTCGCCCTGCAGGCGCAGCAATTCGCGGAAATACACGCGCCGGTCAATGCCCTTCGGTACCTCCTCGCCAAGGTCGGCGAGCAGCCCGTCCAGACGAGCATCGTCGTATTCCATTTCCAGCTCTTCGTCGAAGCTGTCGAGGATATCGGCGTGGATGTAACGGGCGGTTTCGGACAAATCCAGATGCTGGCTATCGGTCATGGCGGGGCTCCCGGCGTGGATTCAGAGGGTCAGGGAGCCGATTTAGACATGCAGGGGGTGACAGCTGAATGACAGAGCGGTGACAGCAGGGAAAAGGCCTACAGAGAATGTCGATCTCACCTGCCAGCTCGAAGGGTTATTCAGTTGTCGAGGGTGGTTTCAACCGTAATTTGCTGTATCGCCTTGAAGGGCGCCAGCAGTGTTTCATCGGCCTGCGAAGAAGTGATTAAGGTCCATTCGCGCTCGATGGGCGTCCAGTGCTGCTGGCGAGCCCGACCGAGTTTGTCGGCATCGGCGAGGACGAAGACCTGCGCGGCACGCTTGATGATGCACTCCTTGAGATAGGCCTGCTGGTCGCTGGCTTCGCACAATCCGAATTCCGCGACCACACCGTCGGCGCCCATGAACGCCTTGTCGACGCTCAAGCGGCTCAAGGTCAGCTCGGCGAGCGGCCCCAGGGTGCTCATGCTCGAGCCGCGCAAGTCGCCACCGATCAATGTCAGGCGTATGCCCGGTGCGTTCGCCAGGGTCATGACAGCCAGAAGATTATTGGTGACCACATGCACGTTTTGCCGCGAACACAGATGCAGCGCCAGCGCCGCACAGGTCGTACCGCCGTCGAGCAGCACCGTGTCGCCATCGTCGACATGCAGCGCCGCCGCTTTGGCGATGGCGTCTTTCTGATCGCGTTGGGTCGCTTTGCGCTCTTCCAGCGACGCTTCCGGTTCATGCACACCAATCAGCGCGGTGGCACCGCCATGGGTGCGCACCAGATGACGCTGTTTGGCGAGCATGGTCAGGTCGCGGCGCACGGTGGCTTCCGACACGCCAAGCGCGGCGCTCAGCTGCTCGACGTTCGTGTCGCGAGCGCGCACCAGTTCGAGAATGGCGCGGTGTCGGTCGATAGCTTTCATGGGCGGCCTCGTTGCACAAAGGCCGCTGATCTTACACGACCGAGCCGCAACACCTCACCCCCGACGCGTGGCCAGTTCGGCGCCTTGACGCAGGGCCTCGAGCAGGCTGCGCTCGTCCGCGATGCCTTTGCCGGCAATGTCGAACGCAGTGCCGTGGTCGACCGAGGTGCGAATGACTTCCAGCCCGACCGTCACGTTGACCCCCGCTTCAAGCCCGAGCACCTTCACCGGGCCATGGCCCTGGTCGTGATACATCGCCACCACCAGGTCGAAATCGCCGCGGCCCGCGCGGAAAAACAAAGTATCCGCGGGCAGCGGCCCCGTGACATCGAGCCCTTGCTCCTGCAACAGTTTGACCGCCGGAATGATCTTCTCTTCTTCTTCGCCATAACCGAACAGACCGTTCTCGCCCGCATGTGGGTTGATGCCGCACACGCCAATGCGGGGCTTGGCGATATCCGCCTTGATCAAGGTCGCGTTGCCACGTTCGATGGTGCGCTGCACCAGACCCGGCTCGATCTTGCGGATCGCGTCAATGATGCCGATGTGGGTGGTGACGTGAATCACGCGCAATTGTGGCGCCACCAGCATCATCGACACTTCCTCGACGTTGGTCAGGTGCGCGAGCATTTCAGTGTGCCCAGGGTATTTGTGGCCCCCCGCGTGCAGCGCTTCCTTGTTCAGTGGCGCGGTGCAGATCGCATCGATCTGCCCCGCCTCGGCCAGTCGCACCGCACGGGCGATGTATTGATAAGCACCATCGCCGGCAATCGGCGAAAGCTGACCAAATGGCAGATCGGCCGGAATCAGGTTCAAGTCGATGCAGTCGATGACTCCCGGCTGGTATTGAGCTTCTGAAGCCTCCTTGATACGACGAATCCTGGCAGTGCCCTTGACGATCTCGTTGGCCAGTTCCAGGCGCCCGGCATCGCCGATCACCAAGGGGCGGCACTGCTGATACACCACGTCGTGGGTCAGACTCTTGACGATGATCTCCGGACCTACGCCAGTGGCGTCGCCCATGGTGATGCCGATGATGGGCAAATAGTTACTCATGATTTTTTACCTTGTAGCGCAGGATTCTTTACCGAGCCTGTGGCGTATTCCAAAGGCTCAACAGCGTTATTCATGTGTAGCCAGGCCGCGTAGAGCGCGTGATCGGTGCCAAACGCACCCGCCTTGGTCACCACACCAGGGCGATGGCCTTCGCGGCTGGAGATCGGGCGCCCGAATGCGACGCCCGCCTCGATTTCACAGAGCAGTTGCAGACTGCCGATACCCACTGCGCCGAGCATGGCCCGAGCGGTTTCGCCGCCGGTCGCGACCAGGCCGCCTACATGCGCGAAATGCGGGCGCACCATGGCCGCCAGCAGGGTGGAGAGGCGCGCGCCTTCGGCTGGATCAAACGCCTCATCACGGCCAATGCGCAGCAGCAGATCGTCGCCGCGACGCAGATATTCTCCGATACGAATTTCCCAACCGGCCCAATCCGCGTGTGCTTTGCCCTGACGCAACACCGCAGGCGGCACAACCAGCTCGCCAATCGATGCGCGCTCCTTGAGCATGGCGCACTGGCGCTCGGACACCCCGGAAAGACTTCCCACCAGTACCAGCGTCGGGGCGTGTTTTTCGCGGACAGCCTCCGGACTCTCTGCAGCATTTTTCGCCATCGCGGGCAACCCGGCTATTTCCCGGGCGAGACCACCAGATCCCACCCAGAACAGCGACTCGTCAATTGACACGGTGACGGTTGCCAGTGCTTGAAGGTCTTCGGCGGTCTGCGCATCGACAATCAACGCTTGAGTATCGCCGCCAGCAATCTCGACGATGTGGCTGGCCAAGGCGGCAGCATCGCCGCGCAAAGTGCTGAGACCCAGTTTTGCTGTACGCAGACCGGCGCCTTCGAGCAACGCTGCGATGTCCGCAGAGCGGTCCGTATGCTCAAGCTTCCAGGTGTCTGTGCTTTCCAGTGGTTGACCGTTGACCAGCACCTTGCCCTCAACCGTGGTTCGGCCGGTGGCAGGAAACGCGGGCGCAACGATCGCCAGGCCGGCGAGTGACTGGAGCGATGCGACTTCAGCAGCCCAATTGCCACGCAGCGTCGAATCGATCTTCTTGTACAGCCGCTGAGCGGGTTTGCGCAGCGTCTGACATGCCATCAGCGTGCGCTCTGCGGCTTGCGAGGCGGACAGGCGACGGGTATCGGTGTCGATGGCGACCACGCTGGCATCGCCGGTGTCATGGGACGCATCAAGGGTCACGACCGTGCTCAGACCGGCGCTGGCAAAGGCGATTGCGCAATCCGCCGCGCCCGACAGGTCATCGGCAATGATCAGCAATGTCATCGCACAGCCTCCCGCTCAGCCGTTATCTTCACTTGTTTTTCAGCGTGACGCTCTTTGTAGCGTTTGGCGACATATGCCGTAAGAATCGGCGACAGCACCGCCGTAACGACCACACACGCCGCGACCAGAAGCGTCGCCGAGCTTGCGGCTTCGGAGTAGACCGGATTCGCCGCGGCCACCAGTGCCGGAACCGCCGCCGCATTGCCTGCCGTGTTGGCTGCGGCAACGCCTGCGACGCCAGTGCCACCGGACGCCCGATCCGCGAAGTACAGCGCAATGCCGGTCAGCACGACGACCGCCAGACCCAGACCGATGCCCAGCAGGCCCGCCTGCCAGACCTTGTGCAGGTCCAGACTCGCGCCCAGTGCCAGCGCGAAAAACGGGATCATTACCGGTACGGCCTTGGCCAGAAAGTCGCGCATTTCGCGGTCGAGATTACCCAGCAGCATTCCCAGCAACAGCGGCAGGATAGCCCCCACCAGCGTCGGCCACGGAAAAGCCGCCAGACCTGCGACGCCGAGGGTGACCATGGTCAGAAACGGACCGGACTCCAGCGACATCACTGAATAAGCACCCACGTCTTCAGAGCGTCCGTATTGCCCCATGAGCGCCATGTACAGGCCACCGTTGGTGTCGTTCATTGCAGCCACGACCGCGAGTGTCGATAGGCCGGCGAAGATACCCGAAGTGATCGGTTGCTCACCCAGGAAGTGCCCCATGATCACGCCGATGACGATGGCGGTGCCCACCTTGGTGCCGAACAGCACGCCGCCCTTTTTCAGCAGATACGGCGTGGCCTTGATGTCGATGCTGGCGCCCATGCACACGTAGAACACCGCCAGAATCGGCAGCGACCCGGTGAACAGTGCGTTGGTGAACGAGCCAAAGAACTTCGGCATGTCGGGCAGAAACGTCGCGACCAGGGAGCCGATGAGTAAAGGCACGATCATCATGCCGCCGGGTACACGTTCAATGGTGCGCTTGATTGGAATATGGGCCACGGGGGTGCTCCTTATTTTTATAGGTCAGCTACGTATGTCGCTTCGAGGGCTGCAGGCTAAATGCTTGAATTTGAGCGAAATGATCATTTACCTGATCGATTCGCTCAAAACAGCCTATTCCATTCCTATAAAATGCGCAAACCGATCATAAAGATGATCGATCCAAGCATTTGCGCAAAGAGTCTGTTTCAGGCCATCAGTAGGTCGGCGGCGTGATAACCCACAGCACCACGGCATCGGTCTCGCCCGGATTGCCGTAGCGATGAGGCTCGTCGCTGGCAAAGCGGAAGCTGTCGCCTTCCGTCAGCAGGAAATGCTTCTCTCCCACCCACAGCTCGAACGTGCCAGTCAGTACGTAGCCAACCTCTTCGCCCTCGTGGGTATAACTGGTGCGGTTGTAGGCGCCGGGCGGGAACCGGGAATGGACCATCTCGATCTGGCCGCTGGGGCTCGGCGTGAGCAACTGGTCGTAAATGCCATCGTCGTAATGAATATTCTGCCGGCTGTCCTTACGCACCACATAGCCAGCGTCGGCCTCGCTGACCTCGGACCTGGTCGAGAAGAACCACTGGATATTCACGCCAAGGCAACGACCGATCTTCAGCAATGTGTCCACCGAAGGCCGAGACAGATCGCGCTCCAACTGGCTGATGTAGCCCACCGACAACTGGCTGCGTTGCGCCAGCTCGGCGAGGGTCAGGCCCTGGCGTTTACGCAACCCGCGAATCCGCTCACCAAGAAAGCTTTCGCCTGCCGGCGCATCGTCCGACACCGGCTTGGCCGTCCTGGCGCTGTCGCTGGTTTTTCCTTTGGTCATCGTTTACCTCGGTGCCTGTGTGCGGGATGCGCTGAGCGATGGGCAGTTTAAGCGGCGAAGCATGAAAATAGTCTATCGGGCAGAGCGTTTTTAACCGGCAGTGAAATTTCAGACGTTTTTTTCACAAAATAACGATTCCTATCTTCTTTTTTCACAGACGCTGGATTAGTCTCTAGCCACGCCCGCGCCCCAGCACGCAGGTCAGAACAACAATGAACACACTCGCCGAACGCCTGAAAAAAGCGTCGCGAACAAGAGCTCCAGCTTCCCCGTTTTGCAAACCAATGCCTGTTTCTATCCGCTTACCCCTATGCAGCCATGGGCGTGCCCGCGTGCGCCATCGACTGCGAAAAAAAGAGCCCTGCGGCCAAAGGAAAATGTCGATGAACAGTAAGAACCTGAAGATTGCGTGTGCGTTGTTGATGCTTTCGCCCTTGTCGGCGCTGGCGGCGGAAAATCTGGTGATCGTCGGTTTCGGCGGTGCGGCCCAGAAGATTCAGAACACGACGATCTTCGAACCCTTCGCCAAGAAGGCCGGTGTTGGTGTGGTGCAGACCGAGTACAACGGGGAAATGGCCAAAATCAAAGTCATGGCCGAAACCGGGCATGCCGACTGGGACGTGGTGCAGGTTGAGGCGCCGGATCTGGAGCGCGGATGCGCCGAAGGCCTGTTCGAGAAGCTCGACTGGCCGAAGCTCGCGGGTGGTCAACAATTGATCGACGGCGCTCAGCAAGACTGCGGCTCGGCTGCACTGGTCTGGGGCATGCCGTTGGTGTACGCCACCGACAAGGTCAAGAGCGCGCCGTCCAGCTGGGCCGACTTCTGGGACACCGAGAAATACCCGGGCAAACGCGGCTTGCGCAAAGGGGCGATGTACACCCTCGAATACGCGCTGCTGGCCGATGGCGTGCCCGCTGCCGATGTCTACAAAGTGCTGAGTACTCCGGCTGGCGTTGATCGTGCATTCGCAAAACTGGACAAGCTCAAACCGTATATCCAGTGGTGGGAGGCAGGCTCGCAGCCGATGCAGTGGCTCGCCTCAGGTGACATCGTCATGACCACCACCTTCAGCGGTCGTGGCGCGGTGGCTGCCAGCGAAGGGCTGAAAGTAGCGCCTGTCTGGAAAGGCTCGTTGTACAGCATGGACTACTGGACCATCGTCAAAGGCTCACAGCATAAAGACGCGGCGAACAAATTCATTACCTATGCCAACGAGCAGACGCCGCAGCAAGCCTTCTCGCAGTCCATCGCTTATGGCGTGACCAACACGGCGCTGAGCGACAAACTGGACCCGAGCAAAGCACCGTGGATTCCAACCTCGCCTCAGAACATGGCCGTGGCCATGCCGCTGAACATCGAGTTCTGGGTTGACCATGGCGAAGAACTGGAAGAACGCCTGAATGCGTGGCTGGCACGCTGAGCCAACCACCCACCGAGATTGACCGGAGGAACAATGACACACGCCTACAGCCCGCAGGAATGGCAGCTCAGACAGGAACTGGCTGCCTGTTATCGTCTGATTGCTCATTACAAGATGACTGATCTGATTTCGACGCATATTTCCCTGCGCATCCCTGGGCCGGACCATCACTTCCTGATCAACCCTTATGGGCTGTTCTTCGAAGAAATAACCGCGTCGAATCTGGTGAAGATCGATCTGGACGGCAACAAGGTCGAAGCGTCGCACTATCCGGTCAACCCTGCAGGCTTCGTGATTCACAGCGCAATTCACCGGGCGCGCGAGGATGCGCAATGTGTGCTGCACACCCACACCAGGGCGGGCTGCGCGGTAGCGGCACAGGAAGCTGGATTGCTGCCGGTGAATCAGATCTCTCTGGAGTTCTATGGCCGCGTTGGCTATCACGAGTACGAAGGGATCGCGCTGGACTTCAGTGAGCAGGAGCGGCTGGTCGAAGACTTGGGCGGCAACTCGGTGATGATCTTGCGCAACCACGGTTTGTTGACCGTTGGCGACAGCGTGAAGCAGGCGTTTTTGCGCATGTATTACCTGGAAAAAGCCTGCGAGATTCAGATCGCCGCGCAGGCAGGCGATGCCTTGCGTTACCCGCCAGACGAGGTCTGTCGTCGCACCGAGAAGCAATTCAACGAGCCTGGCCAGGACGTGGCTGAAGGCGAGTTGAGCGACCCTGATGCAGTGAATTTCGCGTGGGCTGCGTTGCTGCGTCTGTTGGATCGCGTGGCGCCCGACTACAAAAACTGAGGCGGGAAGCGGGTAACATGCCCGCTTACCTCTGGAGATCCATCCCTTGCCCGACACTCGTCCTCCTGCGCTCGACGATATCGACCGCCAATTGATCGCTTCCCTGCAGATCAACGCCCGCGAACCGGTCGCCAATCTGGCCCGTCAACTCGGCATCGCTCGCACGACGGTGACCTCGCGTCTGGCGCGTCTGGAAAAAAGCAAAATCATCACCGGCTACGGCGTTCGTCTCAGTCAACGGGTGGTTGATGGCGGGTTGCAGGCTTATGTCGGGATCACCGTTCAGCCGCGCTCGGGCAAGGAAGTATTGCGGCGTCTGACCGCTTTGGCTCAGGTGCAACAGCTGTGCGCGGTGAGCGGTGAATTCGATTATGTGGCGTGGCTGCGCACTGACTCGCCGGAGCAACTGGACCAGTTACTGGACCTGATCGGCAGCGTAGATGGCGTCGAAAAAACCACGACCTCGATCATTCTCAGTAGCAAGATCGATCGTGGGCAGCCGGTTTGATCCGATTAAGCGGCAACCGTTTCGCGAGCAAGCTCCCCCCCACATTGGGCCTGTGTTGAACGCTAATGTGGGATCGACGCAATACCTGTGGGAGGGAGCCTGCTCGCGAAAGCGTCAACTAAGTCGCATAAGGTCATAATGCTCACAACTCTCGTCAGTCTGCTAAAAAACTCTACATAACGACGACACTCTGCGTCTTATTAACGTCTCAGCTGTTATCTAGACTTGTTCACTTTCGCGCCACAGTCGAACAAGGTCAGCCATGAAGAACAATCGCCATCCCGCCGACGGTAAAAAGCCGATCACGATTTTCGGTCCCGACTTTCCGTTCGCCTTCGATGACTGGATCGAGCACCCGGCGGGACTCGGCAGCATCCCCAGCGAAAACCACGGCAAGGAAGTCGCCATCGTCGGCGCCGGCATCGCCGGGCTGGTGGCGGCCTACGAACTGATGAAGCTCGGCCTCAAGCCTGTCGTCTATGAAGCCTCCAAAATGGGTGGGCGTTTGCGCTCCCAGCAGTTTGAAGGCGCCGAAGGCATCATCGCCGAGCTTGGCGGTATGCGCTTTCCGGTCTCTTCCACCGCGTTCTATCACTACGTCGACAAATTGGGGCTGGAATCCAGACCTTTCCCCAACCCGCTCACTGCGGCGTCTGGCAGTACTGTCATCGACCTGGAAGGCACTACTCACTACGCACAGAAACTCTCGGATTTGCCTGCGCTGTTTCAGGAAGTGGCTGACGCCTGGGCCGATGCACTGGAAGACGGCGCGCAGTTCGCTGACATTCAGCAGGCCATTCGCGATCGAGACGTACCGCGCTTGAAGGAATTGTGGGACAAGCTGGTGCCGCTGTGGGATGACCGCACGTTCTATGACTTTGTCGCGACCTCCAAGGCCTTCGCCAAACTGTCGTTCTATCATCGCGAAGTGTTCGGCCAGGTCGGGTTCGGCACTGGCGGCTGGGACTCGGACTTCCCCAATTCGATGCTGGAAATCTTCCGCGTGGTCATGACCAACTGCGACGACCATCAGCACCTGATCGTCGGCGGCGTGGAACAAGTGCCGCTGGGCATCTGGCGTCACGCGCCGGAACGCTGCGCTCACTGGCCCGAGGGCACGAGCCTCTCGACGCTGCACCACGGCGCGCCGCGTACCGGGGTGAAACGCATTGCTCGCGCCGCCGATGGCCAGTTCGCGGTCACCGACAACTGGGGCGACACTCGCCATTACGATGTCGTTCTGGCGACCTGCCAGAGCTGGCTGCTGACGACGCAGATCGAGTGCGAAGAGTCGCTGTTCTCGCAGAAGATGTGGATGGCGCTGGACCGCACGCGTTACATGCAGTCATCGAAAACCTTCGTCATGGTCGACCGACCGTTCTGGAAGGACAAGGACCCGGAAACCGGCCGCGACTTGATGAGCATGACCCTCACCGACCGTCTGACCCGTGGCACCTATCTGTTCGATAACGGCACCTACTCCAACGGCGTCGATAAGCCGGGCGTGATCTGTCTGTCTTATTCGTGGATGAGCGACGCACTGAAAATGCTCCCGCACCCGGTAGAAAAACGCGTCAGCCTGGCCTTGGGCGCACTGAAAAAGATCTATCCGAAGGTCGACATTGCCGCACGCATCATCGGAGATCCGATCACAGTCTCGTGGGAAGCCGACCCACACTTCCTCGGCGCTTTCAAAGGCGCGCTGCCAGGCCACTACCGCTACAACCAGCGGATGTACGCACATTTCATGCAGAAGGACATGCCTGACGACCAGCGTGGCATTTTCATCGCTGGCGATGACGTGTCGTGGACACCGGCGTGGGTCGAAGGCGCGGTGCAGACTTCGCTCAACGCGGTGTGGGGAATCATGACTCACTTCGGCGGCAAGACCCACGCCGAAAACCCGGGGCCGGGAGACGTCTTCCACGAAATCGGCCCGATCGTTCTGCCGGAATAAGGAGCCTTCCATGCGCGTCGCTCTGTATCAATGCCCACCGTTGCCGCTGGATATCGGCGGCAATCTGCAACGTCTCAATACGCAAGCAATCGACGCTGCTGCGCAGGGCGCGGCATTGCTGGTGTGTCCGGAGATGTTCCTCAGTGGCTACAACATCGGCCCTCAGGCGGCACGTTCACTGGCCCAACGCAGCGACGGCCCCGCAGCCCAGGCAATTGCGGCCATTGCTCAAGCCACCGGCGTGGCGATCCTGTACGGCTATCCGGAGCGGGGTGACGACGAGCAGGTCTACAACGCCGTGCAACTGATCGATGCCAAAGGTTCGCGTCTCTGCAATTACCGTAAGACGCATCTGTATGGCGAGCTGGACAAGTCGATGTTCAGCGCAGGCGAGGAGCATTTTCCAGTCGTGGAATTCAACGGCTGGAAGCTGGGGTTCTTGATCTGCTATGACGTGGAGTTTCCCGAGAACACACGGCGTCTGGCGCTGGAAGGCGTCGATCTGATCCTGGTGCCGACCGCGAACATGGAGCCCTATGACTTCGTAGCGGAAGTGACCGTGCGGGCCCGCGCCTTCGAAAACCAGTGCTATGTGGTGTATGCCAACTACTGCGGGAGCGAGGGCGACATTCACTATTGCGGGTTGAGCAGCATCTGCGCACCGGACGGCAAACAGGTGGGCTTGGCGGGTCAGGATGAAACACTGGTGATCGCGGAGCTGGATCGGCAGTCGATGAGCGAATCCCAGGCGATCAACACGTATTTCAAGGATCGACGGCCGGGGTTTTACTCAGGGCTGGTGAAGTAAACCGTTGAACTCTATAGCAGTCCAGCTTGCCGACGGCATCATGGATATCTATCGTTCGGCAAGCCGGATTGCTACAGAGCAGCGTTTGCAAATATCACGAATCCACCTGTTATCCGCTAGCATGAGCAGTCACTTTCCCGAGCTTCTGCGGAATTCGTCATGCCTGTGCCCGATTCATCCAACCATCGTTCACTCACGCTACTCAATGGCTTGAGGGTGGTGCTGTATTCGGCGCCGCGCCTGAAACGTTGCGCGGCGGCGTTGCGAGTGGCGGCGGGCAGTCACGATGTTCCCGAGCAGTGGCCGGGACTGGCGCACTTTCTTGAACACCTTTTCTTTCTCGGCACCGAACGTTTTCCCGCCGAGCAGAACCTCATGGCCTACGTTCAACGGCATGGCGGGCAGGTCAACGCCAGCACACGAGAACGCACCACTGACTTCTTCTTCGAGCTCGCGCCGCCAGTCTTTGCAGGGGGGTTGGAACGTCTGTGCGAAATGCTCGCTCATCCGCGCATGTCGATGGCCGATCAGCTGCGTGAACGAGAGGTCCTGCACGCCGAATTCATTGCCTGGTCGCGAGACGCAGCGTCACGGGATCAACTGAAACGCCTGCAGCCGATCTCTCCGTTGCATCCGCTTCGCTGGTTTCACGCAGGCAATCGCTTCAGTTTGCCGGTCCCGCGTCCGGCGTTTCAGCTGGCGCTGCAGGACTTTTACCGACGGTTCTATCAGGCTGGGCAAATGACCCTGAGCCTCGCCGGGCCGCAATCGCTGGGTGAGCTGCAGGCTTTGGCCACTCGTTTTGGCGGCTATTTCGCCGCGGGTTCTCGGGCGGATCAGGTCAAGCCTCCAGCGCTGATAGGCAATCGTGTCGAACCACCCGCAGAAAATACCTCGCATCAGAGCCACCTGATATTTGCGTGTGAAGAATTGCCCGAGGGACACGAGCAGGCCGCTGCGTTTCTCTGCACCTGGATCAATAATGCGCAGTCAGGCGGTCTTGTGGCGGAGTTGCGTGACCGAGGTTTGATCGGGTCGCTCAAAATGAAGGTTCTGTACGAGTTTGCCGGGCAGGCTCTGCTCGATATCGCGATCGTCCCGGACGACCACGGGGCGCAGGTTGCGGCGTTTGTCTTCGACTGGCTGGCCTTTTTCAAAATCCGTTATCGCCACCTGCTCACCGAATACACCTTGCTCGAACAACGACGCCTTGCCGTGAGCGGCGCATTGGCTCTTGCCAGACACTTCAGCGCAGAGACAATCAACGAACCCGTCGTGCCTGCGTCGGCCCTCCGCGCTCTGGATGCCTTGCTGGATAGACTCATCCCGCAAACCCTGTTGCGGCCGGTCCCCGGCATTTCAGCGCAGCCGCCAACGAACATTGAATGGCGCCTGCCCGAGCCCAATCCTTTTCTGCGTCCAAGTTCTGAGCCTCTCACACACGTGCAGCCGCTGCCGGCATTCACGTTCAGCAACGCCGTGCCCGCCAACGGGGAAGCCACTGTCTATTTGCGCTGGACGCTATCGACGCCGCAGCCAAAGCTCGCGCTTATGCTCAACGACAGCCTGAGAGCCCTGACTGATGACGCACAGCAAGCGGGGGTGGCGATGACGTTCAACGCATACGGAAACTTCTGGCAGTTGAAATTGAGCGGGCTGACCGAACCTCTGCCTGCCGTACTGCAACAGGCGTTGCGCCAGCTGAGTCAGCCCGACGAGCAGGCGTTATCCCGTTATGGGCAGCCGAGCCACGAACCCGCACCTATGCCGATCCGCCAGTTGCTCAAGACGCTTCCTGATCATTATTTGAACAGCGAAGCCCCGTCGGAAACCGACGACCTGCAAAGCGTCTGGATCAATGCCCGCTGGATCGGCTTCGCCACCGGCATGCCGGAAAGCGGGCAAAACTCACTCATTCATGCCATGGCTCGGATTCCCGGCGATCCGGATGACAAACCCGGTCACCCGCCCCTTCAAGCGCGGGGCAAGCGCTGGCAGGAGGTGGCGTCAGAAACGTCCGAAGATGCGGTGCTGATGTTCTACCCGGCTCCGTCGACACTCATCGAAGATGAAGCCATCTGGCGACTGTTCGCACATCTGGTACAGGCGCCGTTCTATCAGCGTTTGCGTGTCGAACTGCAACTGGGCTACGCGGTGTTCAGCGGTTTCCGACAGATTGCCGGGCAAAGCGGACTGCTGTTTGGCGTGCAATCTCCCAGCGCCAGTGCCGCGCAGTTGATCGAGCACATAGAACGCTTCATCGCTGTGCTACCGACCCTGATCGAAACAGCCGACCTGCCAGTGCAGATAAATGCCCTGCAAAATCAGCTCGATCCTGCAGCTCTGGACATCCATCAAGCGTCCGAGATGCTCTGGCAGGCGCACATGGCAGGGCATTCGACGAATTACATCGAACGCCTGCAACATTCGTTTGCACATTTGCAGCAATATGGGCTGCAACGTGCCGCCAGTCGGGTAGCGCTACCCGAGGCTTCCGCGCTTTGCTTGTCCAATCGCCCCAGCCCAAGCAGGTCGGGCCGTGTAGCAGGGTGATCCTTGCTGAATATGCAAAAAGCTTTATCTGATATTTCATCATTGGAAGAGCGTTATTTTTAGTAACATAGCTCCCTAAGCATTTGAACGTCTCCTCTCGCAGGTGTACTAAAGATGTACTCACCCACCGTTGCATTAACCCAGAAGGAGTCTTTTATGTGGACTAAACCTGCTTACACTGATCTGCGTATCGGCTTTGAAGTCACCATGTACTTCGCAAGCCGTTGATCTCTGCGCGGTGAGAAGCCTCGGTTCGCCGGGGCTTTTTTGTTGAAGGATTTCAGATTTTCGGGCGCAGCAGCCCATTTGGCACGGAGTACTCATGCACATCCAGATTCTCGGCTCGGCCGCAGGCGGCGGTTTCCCTCAGTGGAACTGCAACTGCGTCAACTGCGCAGGCTTTCGTGACGGCAGCCTGCGAGCCCACGCTCGCACTCAGTCGTCCATTGCCCTGTCGGACGACGGCGTGAACTGGGTCCTGTGTAACGCATCCCCCGACATTCGCGCGCAACTGCAGGGCTTTGCGCCCATGCAGCCCAATCGCGGCCTGCGCGACACCGGCATCAGCGCGATCATTCTGATGGACAGCCAGATCGACCACACCACTGGCCTGCTGAGCCTGCGCGAGGGTTGCCCGCATCAGGTCTGGTGTACGGACATGGTCCACGAAGATCTGACCACCGGTTTCCCGCTGTTCAACATGCTCAAACACTGGAATGGCGGCCTGGTCTGGAACCGTATCGAGCTGGAAGGCAGCTTCGTGATCCCGGCCTGCCCGAACCTGCGTTTCACGCCGTTTCCGCTGCGCAGCGCGGCACCGCCCTACTCGCCTCATCGCTTCGACCCACATCCCGGCGACAACATCGGTTTGATGGTCGAAGACACCAGGACCGGCGGCAAACTGTTTTATGCGCCAGGCCTGGGCAAAGTCGATGATGCCCTCATGGAGAAAATGAGCGGCGCCGACTGTCTGCTGGTAGACGGCACGATGTGGGATGACGATGAAATGAAACGCCGTGGCGTTGGCACCCGCACCGGCACCGAAATGGGCCACCTGGCGCAGAACGGCCCTGGCGGCATGCTGCAAGTGCTGGAAAAACTGCCGAAACAGCGCAAGGTGCTTATTCACATCAACAACACCAACCCGATTCTCGACGAAGATTCGCCCGAGCGCGCCGAACTGGCCCGCCGTGACGTTGAAGTGGCCTTTGATGGCATGAGCATCGAGCTTTAAGGAGCCGACATGAGCGACCCGACGCCGCTGTCCCCCGCTGAATTTGAACAGGCCCTGCGTGCCAAGGGCGCGTACTACCACATCTACCACCCGTTCCACGTGGCGATGTACGAAGGCCGCGCGACCCGTGAACAGATTCAGGGCTGGGTCGCCAATCGCTTCTACTATCAGGTGAACATTCCCCTGAAGGATGCCGCGATTCTGGCCAACTGCCCGGACCGCGAAATCCGTCGCGAGTGGATTCAGCGCCTGCTCGATCACGACGGTGCGCCCGGCGAAGATGGCGGCATCGAAGCCTGGCTGCGCCTGGGCCAGGCGGTGGGTCTGGATCCGGACCAGCTTCGCTCGCAGGAACTGGTTCTGCCGGGCGTACGATTTGCCGTCGATGCCTATGTGAACTTTGCCCGCCGCGCCAACTGGCAGGAAGCGGCGAGCAGCTCGCTGACCGAATTGTTCGCGCCGCAGATTCATCAGTCGCGCCTGGACAGCTGGCCGCAGCATTACCCGTGGATCGATCCGGCCGGCTACGAATATTTCCGTACGCGTCTGGGCCAGGCGCGGCGCGACGTCGAGCATGGTCTGGCGATCACCCTGCAACACTACACGACGTGGGAGGGCCAGCAGCGCATGCTGGAAATCCTGCAGTTCAAACTCGACATTTTGTGGAGCATGCTGGACGCCATGAGCATGGCGTACGAGCTGAACCGTCCGCCCTATCACAGCGTCACTGACCAGCGTGTCTGGCACAAAGGAATTGCCCTATGAGCTTCAATCGCGAACTGGTGCCGAGCTGGCGCCGGGGTTATCGGTTTCAGTTCGAGCCCGCACAGAATGGTCATGTGCTGCTGTACCCGGAAGGCATGATCAAGCTCAATGAAAGCGCCAGCGAAATTGGCGGCCTGATCGATGGGCAGCGCAGTGTTGCTGCGATCATCGCCCTGCTCGACGAGAAATTCCCTGGCGTTCCCGAGCTCGGCACCGACGTCGAGCAATTTATGGAGGTCGCTCGTGCAGAACACTGGATCGAACTTGCCTGAAACCGGAGTTGACCCAGGCTCTGAGTCAGCGCCAGCCCACACGCAACCGTATATTCCGCCGACGCCTGCCGTCGGCCTGCCACTGTGGCTGCTCGCCGAACTGACGTATCGCTGCCCGCTGCAATGCCCCTATTGCTCCAATCCGCTGGATTTCGCCAAACAGGGGCAAGAGTTAAGCACCGAGCAGTGGTTCAAGGTCATGGCCGAAGCCCGGCAAATGGGTGCGGCGCAGATCGGCTTTTCCGGTGGTGAACCACTGGTGCGCCAGGACCTTGCCCAACTGATCGCCGAGGCCCGCCGACTGGGTTTCTACACCAACCTGATCACCTCCGGAATCGGCCTGACCGAGCAGAAGATCATCGACTTCAAGGAGGCCGGTCTGGACCATATCCAGATCAGCTTTCAGGCCAGCGACGAGCAAGTGAACAACATGCTCGCAGGGTCGAAAAAGGCCTTCGCGCAGAAGCTGGAAATGGCCCGTGCGGTGAAGAAGCACGGCTATCCGATGGTGCTGAACTTCGTGACCCACCGGCACAACATCGACAAGATCGACAAGATCATCGAGCTGTGTGTGGCGCTGGAAGCGGACTTCGTCGAATTGGCCACCTGCCAGTTCTACGGCTGGGCGCAGCTGAATCGCGTCGGTCTTTTGCCGACCAAGGATCAGTTGGTGCGCGCCGAACGCATCACCAACGAATACCGCGAGAAGCTCGCAGCCGAGAATCACCCGGTCAAACTGATCTTCGTCACTCCCGACTATTACGAAGAGCGCCCCAAAGCCTGCATGAACGGCTGGGGCAACCTGTTCCTGACGGTCACCCCGGATGGCACCGCCCTTCCCTGCCATGGCGCGCGGCAAATGCCGATTCAGTTTCCCAATGTGCGCGACCACAGCATGCAGCACATCTGGTACGACTCGTTCGGCTTCAATCGTTTTCGCGGTTACGAATGGATGCCTGAGCCTTGCCGCTCCTGCGACGAGAAGGAAAAGGACTTCGGCGGCTGTCGCTGTCAGGCGTTCATGCTCACGGGTGATGCGAGCAATGCGGACCCGGTGTGCAGCAAGTCGCCGCAACACAGCCTGATCACCCAAGCCCGCGACGAAGCCGAGTATGCTAGCCAGACCATCGAGCAACTGGCTTTCCGCAATGAACGAAACTCACGCCTCATCGCAAAATCCTGATCTGTTCTCTGCCGCCCAGGCCGTGGCGGCAGGCATCGATTTCGCCGAGCTGAGCGTCAGTCCCGCCGGCCTTTTCTGGAACGAATTCCGCCCGCAGGACGCGGCCTCTCGCATATGGCGCTGGCAAGACGGCGCCACCACTTGCCTGACGCCGAACGGCTTCAGTGTTCGCAGCCGCGTGTATGAATACGGCGGCGGCTCGTTTTGCCTGACCGATGATTCAGTCGCGTTCGTCAACGAAACCGATCAACAGATCTATCTCCAGCCCTTCGACTCCAGCACCCCACAGGCCCTGACTCAGGGCGACAAGCGCTATGGCGATGTCCGATTCGCCCGTGGGCAGATTCTGGCGGTCGAGGAGGATCAAGATGTTCACCGGCTGGTGTCTCTCGGTCTCGCCGATGGCCGACGTGAAATCCTGGCAGAAGGGGCGGACTTCTATGCGTCGCCAACCCTGAGCCCCAACGGTGATCGTCTGGTATGGATCGAGTGGTGGCGCCCCCATCAGCCCTGGACGTCGACGCGCCTGATGAGCATGGAGCGTCTGGCCGACGGAAACTGGGGACGCGCGCATTGCCTGGCAGGCGGTCTGGGACTGGAAGCGCTGCAACAGCCGCGCTTCGACGATCAAGGCCGCTTGTACTGCCTGACCGATCGCTCTGGCTTTTGGCAGCCGTGGGTCGAAACGTTAGAAGGTCTTGAAGCATTGCCCGCCGCCAAAGCCGATCATGCCCCTGCCCCATGGCAGCTGGGCGGTTCGAGCTGGTTACCGTTGAGCGACGGCGCTTATCTGGCGACTTGGTCCGAAGACGGAGTCGGCGTTTTAGGCCTGCGCTTGGCTGACGGCACTCAGGAAAATTTCAGCGGCGATTACAGTCGTTTTCGTAGCCTGGCTATCGACGATGACTTTATCTACGCTATCGCCGCTTCGGCCATCTGCCCCTCGGCCGTGATCGCGATCAACCGCGCCGACAGAAGTGTTCTGGTGCTGGCTGGAGGTGTTTCACCCTTGCCCGCCGAGCGCATCAGCCGCCCGCAGACGTTGCGTTATCCAAGCGGATCGGGGGAGGCTCACGGCTATTTCTACCCGGCCATGAAAGGCGAGGAAAAACCGCCACTGGTGGTGTTCATCCACGGGGGCCCGACTTCCGCCTGTTATCCCGTGCTCGATCCACGCATTCAATACTGGACGCAACGCGGTTTCGCCGTCGCCGACCTCAATTATCGCGGCAGCACCGGTTATGGCCGCGCATATCGACAGGCGCTGTTTCTGGAATGGGGCGCGGTGGACGTCGAAGACGCCTGCGCAGTAGTGGATTATCTGGGCAATAAGGGCCTGATCGACCCGAGCAATGCATTCATCCGCGGCGGTAGCGCCGGTGGCTATACCACCTTATGTGCGCTGGCTTTCAAGGACGTCTTTCGCGCGGGCGCGAGTCTGTATGGAGTCAGCGATCCACTGGCGCTCGCCGAAGCCACGCACAAGTTCGAGGCGGATTATCTGGACTGGCTGATCGGCGACCCGGACATCGACATGGTCCGCTACCGCGAACGCACGCCGTTGCTACATGCCGATCGGATCAAGGTGCCGGTGATCTTCTTTCAGGGCGAACTCGACGCCGTGGTCGTCCCCGCCCAGACCCGCGACATGCTCAACGCTCTCTTGGAGAAAGGCATCCCAGCCGAAGGCCACTTCTACCCTGACGAACGCCACGGCTTTCGCAAGGCCGCCAACCAGGCCCATGCGCTGGAGACCGAATGGGCGTTTTATCGCAAGGTGATGGATAGCTGAGTCTTGCAACTGCAGCAGTCCGGCTGCTGGCGGTGGCGATTTAATCAACGCCACCGCCGGCAAGCCGCACGGCTACAGGTCCTGGAGGCGAACTTTCTGCTGCTTACTTACGGCTGGCAATGATGTAAACCGCATGAATGATGCCGGGGAAGTAACCGAGCAGGGTCAGCAGGATGTTGAGCCAGAAAGCGCCGGCGAAGCCGACTTGCAGGAACACGCCCAGGGGTGGCAGCAGGATAGCGATGATGATACGAATGATGTCCATGGGTAGAGCTCCTGATCAATAAGATGGCCCATGAAGGCCACACAGCTAATCGACTCTGCCGCGTCGCAGACGTTCACTTTTTGGCTATCAGCGAGCCATCATCCAGCGCGCAAAAAAACGCCCCGCCCCAAGGGTTTCCGGAGCAGGGCGAGCGTACAAAACGCAAGACGGTATGGGGTGTTAAATCCGGGTCACGCCATCAGGCCCGTTGGAACGGCGTGGCGTTGCGGTTTGGCATTGGAAGTCGTGCGTGAGGGACGCATTGAAGTGGGTTCAGGCACGCAGCCAGGAAGCTGTTCGATTTGTGCTGTGCAGGCATGACCGCGAGCGAGCAATGCCGCACTGCGCGGGCTGCGATTGGAGTGATCGCCCAGCACCACGATATCTGCTGAGACCTCATAGGCGTCTTCACACAACAATCCACCGTGCTGACCCACGGTGCCCCGCGCCTCATTGAGAATCAGCAGGATATTCAGTTCGCGACAGAGTTTTTCCACGCCTTTCACATAGGCTTGCGAAGCGGGCGTCACCACTGCACTGCCTTGGATCGGCTCCAGCACGATAGCGACGGTGTTCGAGTCCACTGCCGCATCGATTGCCACCCGATCATTGAATGGCACACAGCTGAAGTGGCTCGCCATCGATTCGATCAGCACATCGAAACGTCCGCCACTGGCGACCACAACGCCGCATTTGCCACGCCGATGTCGCTCGCCCCATTTACGCGCCAGTGTTATCGCCCCAGTAAAGGCATCCTGTTCATCGACGAACAGACCAGCCTGATCGCTATGGGTACGTTGGCGCAGCCGTTGTAGCGGGGATAGCAGTGCGGGAGCGACAAGGACATCACCGGCTTCTGTTTGCGCCTGGCGCAGCAGCTTGAGCAGGTTCATGAGCGCGCCCCCTTCAACCGCTGAAATCGTCGCTCATCGATATCGCCGATCAATCCTTGATCCAGATTTTTCGCTTTACCTATGTAAGCATCTTCGACTCGAACACTGCTCATTGCGCTTTATCGCCCTGCAACCCCTGTGAGTTGGGCGTAGACTATGCCCCGACAACCTCTACGGCCATTTCGATTTTCCAGCCATTTCGATAAGAATCACTTATGGATATCCGCCAACTGCGCTATTTCGTCGCGGTGTATGAAGAGGGGCACGTGGGTCGGGCCGCCGAGCGTCTCTCCCTGTCGCAGCCTGCGCTGTCCCAACAGATTCGTTTGCTGGAACACAGCCTCGACGTCAGCCTCTTCGAACGCACCAGTAAACGCCTGCTGCCCACCCTCGCCGCACACACCTTGTATAACCATGCCGTTCCGCTTCTGGACGGGATGCAGCGGGCTCGCGACGCGCTACGTAACTTCAAGGGGCAATCCCAGAGAACCTTGGCCATTGGCGTGATGCAGACCGTGCATTCGAGCTTGGTGCCGCAAATGCTGGAACATGTGCGAAAGGCGCAACCCCATTTGGTCGTACAGATCTACGAGCTGAGCGCGATGGAAATCGAACGTCGTCTGCTCAATGGCTCGCTGGATATCGGCATCAGTTATCTGCCGCCACGTCAGCCGGGGCTGCACGGCATGCTGCTGTACGAAGACGAACTGAAACTCGTCATTCCGGCGAACCATCCCCTGCGCGAATTCAAGAAGGTCTCGATGAGCCAGGCGGCGGAATTGCCGATGCTGTTGCTGGGTGAGGAGTTTCAGGTGCGGCAGATCTGGCAGACGCAGCTGAGCAATCTGGGTCGTCGCCCTCACGTGCAGGCCGAGCTGAACAATATGTCAGGGATTCTCGACAGCCTGACTCACATGAAGCTGGCGACCGTGTTGCCGGGCCGCGCTCAGGATATTCAGGACAACGAAGAATTGCTCTGGAAGCCATTGAGCGAACCGAGGGTGCCGCTGCAGATCGGCCTTGTGTATCGAGATGCACAACGACAGCAGGCGACGCTGGAATTGCTCAGGTCCGTGCTGGACGAAGTGGAGAACCCGAAACCGGCGACTCTGGAGAGGGATGTAGGGAGCGGAGAAGGTTTTACGAAGCGCAGATAAAAGAAAACCCCGCCGAGGCGAGGTTTTCCAGACTGTTTCCCTGTGACTTCCTTTTCGTCCCGCCATCCTGGCAGGTATTCCCTACGTGTCCATGTTGTCTGTTTGCGCATCCTGCGCGACGTCCATGTGTGTAGATTAATGTTGGATCCATTAGAGCGATAGAGCCAGATTGTCAGCACGTCGTGTAAGCAAATGCTTACACGAGCGCGACTTCATCAGAACTGCGATGCGTCCAGCAGGTACAGGGATTCACTGCCTGCTTTTACCGACGCCGCAAGTGACTGAATTCTCGGCAAAAGACGCGCGAAATAGAAGCGCGCCGTTCCCAGCTTGCTCGCGTAGAAGTCTTCCTGGGCCTCTTTGCCCAACGCGGCCTTGGCAGACATCGCCCACATATAGGCATAGGCCACGTAGCCGAAGACGTGCAGATACTCGACCGATGCGGCGCCGATCTCGTTGGGATTGCTGCGTGCGCGGTCCAGTACCCAGTCGGTCAATTCATCCAGGGTGGTCAGCGCAGCGCCCAGCGGCTTGGTGAATTCTCCGAGGGAGGCGTCAGACGCGGCGATGAATTGGCGAACCTCTTCCGAGAACAGCTTGTAATACGCGCCACCGCTGCCGACGACCTTGCGACCCATCAGGTCCAGCGCCTGAATGCCGTTGGTGCCTTCGTAGATCTGGGTGATGCGCACGTCGCGAACCAGCTGCTCCTGGCCCCATTCACGAATGTATCCGTGGCCGCCGAACACTTGCTGGCCGTGGACGGTGGTGTCCAGGCCCATGTCGGTAAGGAAAGCCTTGGCCACCGGCGTCAGCAACGCAACGAGTGCGTCGGCGCGCTCACGCACCTGCGCATCTTCGCTGTACTTTGCGGTATCGAGCTGCATGGCGACATACGTCGAGAACGCGCGACCGCCCTCGTTCAGGGCTTTCATCGTCAGCAGCATGCGACGCACGTCAGGGTGAACGATGATCGGGTCGGCGATGGTGTCTTTGGACTGCGCGCCAGTCGGCGCACGGCTTTGCAGGCGGTCGCGAGCGTATTCGATCGCGTTTTGATAGGAGCGCTCACCCGACGCCAACCCCTGAATGCCAACGCCCAGACGCTCGTAGTTCATCATGGTGAACATCGCCGCCAAGCCCTTGTTTGGCTCGCCGATCAGATATCCTTCAGCCCCATCGAAGTTCATCACGCAGGTGGCGGAGGCCTGAATACCCATCTTGTGCTCGATAGAGCCACAGGAAAGGGTGTTGCGCGCACCCAGGCTACCGTCGCCATTGACCAGGAATTTCGGCACCAGGAATAGAGAGATGCCTTTCGGGCCTGCTGGCGCGTCCGGCAGTTTCGCCAGCACCAGGTGAATGATGTTTTCGGTGAGGTCGTGCTCGCCACCGGTGATGAAGATCTTGGTGCCACTGATCTTGTAGGCCCCATCGACCTGCGGTTCAGCCTTGGTGCGGATGATGCCCAGGTCAGTCCCGGCATGGGCCTCGGTCAGGCACATGGAACCGGCCCAGATACCCGCATACATGTTTGGCAGGTAAGTGGCTTTCAGTTCTTCGCTGGCGTGAGTGTTGATCGAAACGCAGGCGCCGGAGGTGAGCATCGGGTACAGACCGAACGCCAGGCTCGAGGAGTTGACCATTTCTTCGACCTGAGCCGAAACCGCCTTGGGCATGCCCATGCCGCCAAACTCGGGATTGCCGCCAACACCGACCCAGCCGCCTTCGGCGTAGGTCTTGTAGGCCTGAACGAAGCCTGCCGGCGTGGTCACGGCGGTGTCATTCCAGTGGCAGCCCTCTTCATCGGCTGCGCGGCTTAGAGGCGCGACTGATCTGCTGGTGACCTTGCCGGCTTCTTCGAGAATCGCCTCCACGGTTTCTGCATCCACCGCTTCGGACAGCTCGGGCAACGTGGCCCAGAGTCTGGAGACTTCGAACACTTCATTGAGGACGAAGCGCATATCGCGCAAAGGCGCTTTGTAGTCAGCCATGGCAAACCTCGCAAACAGCAGCAGAAAACCCGGAAAAGAGACGCCGCAGTCATTCTGCGGCGCCGATGTGTCAGTTGATCCGAGTGTACATGAACACCATTTGCGACACATAGGGTCAGGTAGTGACCATTTATCAAATTATGGTCACCCGAAAACGACAGGTATGGAAAGGCCTTCACCGGAAGGTGAAAGCCTTTGATTACATAGAATAAGGAGATGTCACTCAGCTGGCGGCGGCCATTCTCACAGCACCGCGCTTGTTGGTCTGGCCATGGGCGATGACGCAATTTCGACCAGCACCCTTCGCCGCATACAGCGCCTGGTCGGCGGCCTTGAGCACTTCTTCAGGGTTGCGATGCTCGGGTTGGCGCTCGGCAACACCCATGCTCACGGTGACTGAAACGGTCGTGGCTTGGGACCCTGCGCGGCGCTGGCGGCCTTGCTGGTCATCCTGTGGCCGACTGTCCGGGTTACGTAAATGGATGGCGTAGTTAGCGATGGTTTCCCGAATGACCTCCAGATGCGGCATGCACTCGTCCAGCGTCTTGCCCGCGAAAACAATGGCGAATTCCTCCCCGCCGTAGCGATAGGCCCTACCGCCGCCGTTAGTGATCTTCGACAGTTTGCTGGCCACTAGACGCAGCACCTGGTCGCCCACGTCGTGGCCGTGGGTGTCGTTGAATTTCTTGAAATGGTCGACGTCACTCATCGCCAGCACATAGTTGCGACCCAGACGCTGCATGCGCTCGTTGAGCGCACGACGTCCCGGCAAGCCGGTCAGCTCATCGCGGAACGCCATCTGATACGCCTCATGGGCGACCGCCGAAGCGATCATCAGCATGACCTGGCTGCACATGATATTCAGGGTGAACGGCAGGATGAAGGTTTTCGGCAATGCCCAGAACAATCCGACCAGACCCACCAGCTGCGCGGCATGCAGCGGGCGAGGCTTGCGGATGTACTGGGTGGTCAGCACAGCAAACGCAATCAGGAAGGTGGCGTAGGACAACTGAATCAGGCTCATCCACTCGCCATGCAACGACGGCCAGCGAATGTCGGCAAGCCACGCCAGCAAGCTTTCCGGAAAGCTCTGCTCAAGCCCGAGGGCCACGCTGCCGACGGCGACCAGCACCGCCAGGCGCGCGACCAGATCCTGAAACAGATGCGTGCGTTCTTCCCAGGAGGCATATAACGCGAACATCACCGGGAGCAGCAAACAACAGAGATGAAACACCACCGCTGCGTCTTCACGGACTTTTCCGTTATCACGGTAGTAATCGGTCTGGGTGTCGAGCAGGAAGTAGGCGATGTACACCGTGATCATCAAAAACAGCTCGCGCTGGCGTTTGTAAACGCCGCAATACGCACCACCCAACAACAACACCAGGGTGGGAAGCACGTTGAACAGTGAAGTGAAGAACACATTGAGGTCCTTCACATACGCAGCCGCGAGTCCGGCGAGCAAGAGCGCCAGTGAGGGTAGGAAATGGCTGATACGTGCAGCGGAAGGGCGCAGCAAGAGGAGTGACTCCTACTTTTTCAAATCAAATGGCATTGTGCCTTTATCGGCCGAACATCAGATTTGATTAGTAGAAAATGTGAGGCAGATCACTCTTTTCGTGTGCTCACAAAAAAGCCGCCTATCCCGAAGGACAAGCGGCTTTGAGCTAAAACCCTGGGGCTGGCTTAGTACGCCAGGCCGAAGTGCTCTTCGTTCATGTCCATCAGGTTGCCTGCGCCCGACAGCATGGCTGCAACGTGGGTGCGGGTACGCGGCAGGATGCGCTGGAAGTAGAAGCGCGCAGTTTGCAATTTGGCGGTGTAGAAGGCTTCTTCGGTGGTGCCGGCTGCCAGCTTCTCAGCTGCGACACGTGCCATGTCAGCCCAGAAGTACGCCAGGCAGACGTAGCCGGAGAACATCAGGTAATCCACCGAAGCAGCACCGACTTCTTCACGGTCCTTCATGGCGGCCATGCCGACCTTCATGGTCAGATCGCCCCACTCCTTGTTCAGTGCAGCCAGCGGAGTAACGAATTCGTTGACCGCTTCGTTGCCTTCCTGCGCCTGGCAGAACTTGTGAACGATCTTGGTAAAGCCCTTCAGCGCCTCGCCTTGAGTCATCAGCACTTTACGACCCAGCAGGTCGAGGGCCTGAACGCCGGTGGTGCCTTCGTACAGCATCGAAATGCGGCTGTCGCGAACGTTCTGCTCCATGCCCCACTCGGCGATGAAGCCGTGGCCGCCGTAGATTTGCACGCCATGGTTGGCGGATTCGAAACCGACTTCGGTCATGAACGCTTTGGCGATCGGGGTCATGAACGCCAGCAGGCCGTCAGCTTGCTTTTTGGCTTCTGCGTCGTCGCTGTATTTGACGATGTCGACCTGCTTGGCGGTGAAGTACACCATCGCGCGAGTACCCTCGGCGAAAGCCTTCATGGTCAGCAGCATACGACGCACGTCCGGGTGAACGATGATCGGGTCAGCGGCTTTGTCCGGCGCTTTCGGGCCAGTCAGCGAACGCATCTGCAGGCGTTCACGAGCGTATTTCAGACCGCCCTGAAAGCCGATCTCGGCGTGAGCCAGACCCTGAAGAGCGGTGCCCAGGCGCGCGGTGTTCATGAAGGTGAACATGCAGTTCAGGCCCTTGTTCGGCGGGCCGATCAGGTAACCGGTGGCGCTGTCGAAGTTCATCACGCAAGTGGCGTTGCCGTGGATGCCCATTTTGTGTTCCAGCGAACCACAGCTCACCGCGTTGCGCTCGCCAACACTGCCGTCGGCAGCTGGCAGGAACTTGGGAACGATGAACAGCGAGATGCCTTTGGTGCCAGCAGGCGCGTCGGGCAGGCGGGCCAGCACGATGTGGACGATGTTATCGGCCATGTCGTGTTCGCCAGCGGAAATGAAGATCTTGGTGCCAGAAACTTTGTAGGAACCATCAGCCTGAGGTTCGGCCTTGGTGCGCAGCATGCCCAGGTCGGTACCGCAGTGAGGTTCGGTCAGGCACATGGTGCCGGTCCATTCGCCGGAAACCAGTTTGGTCAGGTAAGCGTCTTGCTGCTCGGGGGTACCGTGCTCGGAGATGGTGTTCATCGCGCCATGGGACAGGCCTGGGTACATGCCCCACGACCAGTTGGCTTCGCCGACCATTTCGCTGACTGCAAGGCCCAGCGACTCAGGAAGGCCCTGACCGCCATGAGCGACGTCGTGGGCCAGGCTAGGCCAGCCGCCTTCGACGAACTGCTTGTACGCTTCTTTGAAACCAGTCGGAGTCTTAACGCCAGACTCGCTCCAGGTGCAGCCTTCTGTATCGCCAACACGGTTCAGCGGTGCCAGTACCTGCTCACAAAACTTGGCGCCTTCCTCGAGAATGGCGTCGACCATGTCAGGCGTGGCGTCCTGGCATGCTGGCAGACTCTGATAGTGCGCTTCGTAGCCGAGCAGCTCGTCACGAACGAAGCGAATATCACGCAAGGGGGCCTTGTAGTCAGGCATAGCGATAAACCTCTGCTGATGAATCCTGGAATTGATGACCGTAGGGTCACTGCGGGGACTCGCCCCTGCGCCGACGTCTATGGTTTTGTTCGGCGGTCAAACAGTTGTTTGAAACATACGTTTACGCCCAATTGTTGTCAAGGGTGCGTCATGAACCTTTCATCGACGATGCGTTGGAGATCACGAACGAACGCGCCCGCAGCACACTGAAAGTGCTGAGCCGATTGGGTTGAGTCTAGTTGACGGGGCGTCGAGAACGGCGGTCAGAGCGCCGCGATTCGGACGGCTGATAGGGCGTTATTCAGGGAAGGGCGAAGCAGACGTCGACGTGCGCCGAAGCGCACGTGAAAGGGGGTCAAGCGTAGGTGTCGATCAATGTGCCGAGCATTTCGTCGCTGGCCTTTTCGACTTTGACGCCAGCCTGGACCTGGATCTTGCCTTGGGTCAGTTCGACGATATTGGTCGCCATGTCTGACGCAGGAGGGCGGTCGACCGCTCGCAAGCGCTCAAGCTGAAAATCAGAAGATTGAGTGCGTCCGGACACTTCAGTCGCCGGGCTGGCCAATTGAGTGGCGGCCTGATCGACACGATTCTGCCCGACCTGAATAGCGCTCAGGCCTGGATACAACGTGTTGTTCAGTGAGATTTGCATGACCACGATCCTCTGTTCATAAAACGAACAGTCAGCATTGAAACAGACGAAGCGAGAAAACGCCCGTCAAAAACCATAATGGCATTAGGCCTCCTAATAGAGAAAGACCAAAACCGTCGACGAACGTTACTGCGTAGCAACCGGTGACACGCCCTGCGTGAAAATGGTGCAGCGCGAAACAGTTCCAGGCTTCACCATAACCGGTTGGCGCCCTGCTCGCCGCGTCCATAGTCTGGAAATGTGCAGTGGCGCACATCCTGCATCCTGTGCTGAACTGCCCTTCCACGGACCCGCCCTCGAACGTCTCCATGCGCCCAAAGGAATTGAAACACTGGACCACCGGCATCGCTCATCTTCTCGACCTTCCGGGAGGCGCCGCGCGTCTGGCAGGTTTGAGTCAGTGGCTGAAGCAGATTGCGCCGGTCGATCACTTCGTCCTGTTCGTCTACGAGGGCAACCACCGTCCGTTGGCGCTGTTCGACACCTTCGCGCCTGACAAACGCAAGATTTACGTCGACGACTATCAGGTCGGGCCTTATCTGCTCGATCCGTTTTATCTTGCCTGTACACGCAAGCAGCAGCCAGGGCTGTGGCGCCTGCGCCAGTTCGCCCCGGACCACTTCTACCTCAGCGAGTATTACCTGGCGTATTACCAGCAAACGGGCCTGGCGGAAGAAGTCGCGTTTTTCGTCGATCTGGGCGGTGACGCGATGGCCGTGCTGTCACTGATGCGTGCGACCGCCAGCTGCGCATTCAGCCGTGACGAACTGCAGTTGATGGAGTGCGCGCAGGCGGTCGTCGAGCAGGTCATTACCGAGGCGTGGCGTCAGCATCGCGTGCAACAACCTCGCTCGCCTCAGGATCTGGACTTCAAGGTTCACGCCGCTTTCGACCATTTCGGCGATCACATCCTTACCGGACGCGAGCAGGAAATCGTTCGCCTGCTGCTGCGCGGTCATTCCAGTGCCTCGGTGGCAGAACAGCTTTCGATCAGTCCGGGGACGGTGAAAATCCATCGCAAGAACATCTACGCGAAGCTCGGCATCGGCAGCCAGGCCGAGCTTCTGGGGCTGTTCATACGTGAGCTGACGGGGCCGGATATCGCCGTTTCCGCCTAAGGGCTTCACCGTGGGAGCTGCCGGAGGTTACGACGGTGGCGAAAGCGGTTGTTCGGCCAGTAGAGGTGTATCGGATGTACCGGCCTCTTCGCGACCCTCGTAACCTCGGATTGCTCCGACAGAGGATGCGTTGTTCCACCGATCTGCTGCCCCCCGAAACTGCGGGATGATCTGGATTCTCGACTGAATATCCAGAAACGACCTCTATCCCCCGAGGGATATATACAGCGCAAAACCGCGATTGTTAGTTTGGCCTCCATTGCAGCGAACCCTGCACGGAATGCGAGAGCCAATGATGAGCGACAATCGCCACGAAAACGATATCGAGTTCTGCAACGTAGAAAAGCACTACGGGAACCTGAAGGCCGTCAACAACCTGAGTTTTCAGGTCAAGCGCGGCACGTTTCATTCTTTTCTCGGTGGCTCCGGCTGCGGCAAGACCACGACGCTGCGCATGATCGCAGGCTTCGATCAGCCGACCCTCGGCGAGGTGCGTCTGGGCGGCAAGAATGTCGCAGGCGTGCCGGCCTATCAGCGTCCGGTGAACATGGTCTTCCAGCATTACGCGCTGTTTCCTCACATGACCGTGTCGCAGAACATCGCCTACGGGCTGCGTTATCTGACACCCCGCCCCGATAAAAAAGAACAGCAGCGGCGCGCCGACGAAGCGCTGGAAATGGTGCGGCTCTCCGGGCTTGGCCACCGCAAGCCCAGCGAGCTGTCCGGCGGCCAGCAACAACGAGTGGCTCTGGCCAGAGCCTTGGTGAACAAACCGACCGTGCTCTTGCTCGACGAACCACTGGCGGCGCTGGATCGCAAGTTGCGCAAGGAAATGCAGTCCGAACTCCTGCGCCTGCAACGGGAAGTCGGCATCACCTTCGTGCTGGTGACCCACGATCAGGAAGAAGCGCTGTCGATGAGCGACAGCATCAGCGTCATGCACAGCGGCTCGATCATCCAGACCGCCTCGCCCGAGCAACTCTACGAAGCGCCAGCGACTCGTTATGTGGCGGACTTCATCGGCGAATCGAATCTGTTCAACGGCACCGTTCGCCATGTGCAGGGCAATTCAGCACTGCTGCGCACAGAGCAAGGCATCGAACTGAGCAGCCCGCTGACGCCCAACGGCACGACCCTGAGCGCGAACACCGAAGGCTGCATCGCGGTGCGCCCGGAGCTGATCGACATCGCCGCGAGGGGCAGCCTGCAAGGACGGGATGTCACGCTGGACGGCTGCGTGGAAGACCGCATCTATCTCGGCAACATCACCGAATACCGTGTGCGCACTCAGCCGTTCGGGATCGTCTGCGTGCGAGTGCCGCGCCAGCATGGTTCGGGCACCCAAAGCACTTTCGACAACGCAGGTTTTGAACACGGCGCGGCAGTGCAGGTGGGCTGGAACAACGCCAGCGGCCTGGCCATGGCCCTGTAGCGACTAAAGCAGCGAGCAAAGCAACTCTAACGATCGAACACTTATCAGACGGGGAGAATGCCATGGACCAGAAGACCTTTATCAAGACGATGCGCAGCTGGCAGAACGGTTCGATCACTCGCCGGGACTTCCTTGGGCGCACAGGCCTTGGCATTGCGGCTGCGGTGGTCGCCACCAACATGCCGGGGCTGCTCGCTGGCAGCTCGAGCGCCAGTGCGTTGGGCGCTGAAAAGAGCATCGGTGATCGACTCGGCCTGGCGACCTGGCCCAACTATCACAGTCAGGACAACCTCGATAATTTCGCCAAGACCACCGGCGCGCGCGTCGCGATGAGCGTGTTCGGCTCCAACGAAGAAATGCTCGCCAAACTGCAGGCCGGTGGTAGCGGCTGGGACGTGCTGGTACCGACCAACTACACCATCAGCACCTACGTGAAACTGGGCCTGATCGAGCCACTGGATCTGGCGCGCATTCCCAACTTCGACCCGTCAGCGTTCCAGGAAAAATTCATGGCCCAAGGCACGGTCGACGGCAAGGTCTATGCCGTGCCGAAAAACTGGGGCACCACCGGCATGGCCTACGACAGTGCCAAGCTCAAGGCCAAGCCTGCGTCGTGGAAAGAGTTCTGGGCCATCGCCAAGGATCAGGCCGACGGCCGCACCATGGTCCACGATTATCAACTAACGGCCATCGGCAACGCGCTGAAGTCCTTCGGTTACAGCTTCAACTCCCTTGATCCGAAAGAACTGGCGGACGCCGAGAAGCTGCTGATCGAGGTCAAGCCGCACCTGTTCGCGATCAACTCCGATATCCAGCCATCGATGCGCAGCGGCGACGCAATTCTCGCCATGTCCTGGACCGGCGATGCCTCGCAACTGCATCGTGACATTCCGTCGATGGTCTATGCCCTGGGCAAGGAAGGCGGCGAGTTGTGGAGCGACTTCTTCGCGATCCCGAAAAGCGCCGAGCACAAGGACGCCGCCTACGCATTCATCAATTACCTGCTCGACCCACAGCACAACAAGCTGGAAGTGCTGAGCCATGGCTACCCGAGCGGTGACAAGCGCGTCGACGCGCTGCTGCCCGCGGCAATGCTCAACGACCCGATCATGTACCCGGCCGCCGAGCAGTTGAGCCCGCTGGAGTTCGGCGCTGCCGCGACGCTGACCAGCCCGTTGCGCGCCGAACTGATGGCCCGCTTCAAGTCCGCATGACCTCTCGCTATGAGCAATAAGGAACCGCACATGGATGCCGTCATTAACTCAGCCGCGCGGCACGCCGAGGCCAGCGCGGCCGACGCTGATACTCAGCGCGCGCAGGACAAGCGGCGCAGCCTGGGGCGCCGAATCACGCTGCTGATGCTGCTGCCGTCGACCCTGTGGTTCCTGCTGCTTCTGGTGATGCCGCTGGTGATCATTCTGGTCTTCAGCTTTGGCGAACGCAGTGCCGTCGGCGGATACGCCGGGGGCCTGACGCTGGCCAACTATCTAAACCTCGGCTCCCGCGCCGCCGCGTTTGGCAACACGTTGTTGCTCGCGCCCCTAGGGACGCTGGTGTGCCTGCTGGCCGCTTATCCGCTGGCGTATTTCCTTGCGGTCAAGGCCGGCAAGAATCGCTCGTTGTTACTGACGCTGGTGATCGTGCCGTTCTGGACAAGCTTCCTGATCCGCACCTACGCATGGATTTTCATCCTCAGCGGCAAAGGCATTCCGGCGCTGCTCGCCAGCGTCGGGCTGGACGACGTGCGCCTGATCAACACGCCGTACGCGGTGCTGATCGGCATCGTCTACGGCTACCTCCCGCTGATGGTGTTTCCGATCTACGTCAGCCTGGAAAAACTCGACAAACGCCTGCTGGAAGCTTCGGCCGATCTGGGCGCCAGCGCCTTCGAAAGCTTTCGACGCATCACTCTGCCCCTGTCTGCTCCGGGGATCATTACCGGGGTGATGCTGGTGTTCATTCTGCTGATGGGCGAATTCCTGATCCCCGCCGTGCTCGGTGGCGGCAAAGTGTTCTTCGTCGGCAACGCACTGGTGGACCTGTTCCTGCAGTCGCGCAACTGGCCATTCGGCAGTGCGCTGGCGATGACGCTGGTGGCAATCATGCTGGTGATCATCGGCATCTATCTCAAACTGGTGGCCCGCTACGGCGGCAAGCCCGGCGAAGGAGCGCTCTGACATGTGGCTGCGCACGTACTCCACTTCGCTGTACCTGTTTCTCTACCTGCCGATCGCCCTGATCATGCTGTTCAGCTTCAACGCCGGTCGCAGTGGCCTGGCCTTCGAATGCTGTTCTGTGCAGTGGTTCGGTCGCGCCTTCAGCAACCCTTTCATCATGGAAGCCTTGGGCAACAGCGCGCTGATCGCAACCTGTTCGGCAGTGCTGGCAACGCTGTTCGGCACGCTGGCGGTGTTTGGTTTGCAGCGCGCCAACAGCAAGGTGCGGCTGGTGTTCGATGCCCTGACCTACTGCGCAATCATCATTCCCGGCATCGTCATCGGCATCTCGACGTTGATCGCCTTCATCAGCGTGTTCGACCTGATCAACCCGCTGCTGGCCCAGCTGATGCCGAGCATTCCCAAGTTGAACATGGGGTTTTTCACCGTAGTCGCAGCCCATTCCTTATTCACCATGGCGCTGGTCATGGTGATTGTGCGCAGCCGCGTCGATTCTCTGGACAAAGCGTTGCAGGAGGCCTCCGCCGATCTGTACGCCCCGCCACTGGAGACCTTCTGGCGGGTGACCCTGCCGCAGATCACCCCGGCGATCATGGCGGGCTTCCTGCTGGCGTTCACCTTCAGCTTCGATGATTTCATCATCGCGTTCTTCGTCGCGGGACCGGAAACCACGCTGCCGATCTACATCTTTTCGTCGATCCGGCGAGGTGTCACGCCGGAAATCAATGCCGTCTCGACCGTGATCATCTGCGCCTCGCTGGCTTTGCTGTTCACCTCCCGCTATCTGCAGAATCGCCGCACAGGAGCCTCACATGCGTGATCAGTTGTACATCAACGGCGAGTGGGTCAGCCCCGATCTGGGCGGCTACATGGATGTCATCGATCCGGCGACCGAGCAGGTTCTGCAACGGGTCGCGGCCGGCACCGAAGAAGACATCGATCACGCTGTGCGTGCTGCGCGAAGGGCGTTCGACAGCGACTGGGGGCAGACTACAGGCGCCGAACGGGCCGTCTGGCTGGAGGCGCTGGCCGACGAACTTCACGATTCGCAGGATGAGTTGGCGACGCTGGAAGTAGGCGATAACGGCAAACCCTTGCCTGAAGCGCAATGGGACATCGGCGATGCGATTGCCTGCTTTCGCTATTACGCGGGGCTGGCTCGTGAGCTGGACGGTCGGCAGGATCAGCCATTGGCCCTGCCTGACGAACGCTTTCGTTGCCGCACTCGCCTGGAGCCGATCGGCGTCGCCGGGCAGATCATTCCGTGGAACTACCCGCTGCTGATGGCCGCCTGGAAAGTCGCCCCGGCACTGGCAGCAGGGGCGACAGTCGTATTGAAACCCTCGGAGCTGACGCCACTCACAGCCCTGGAACTGGCAGGCGCCGCAGACCGTATCGGTCTTCCGGCGGGCGTGCTGAACATTGTCACGGGACTTGGGGCCGATGCGGGCAGCCCACTCACGTTGCACCCTGGCGTCGACAAGCTGGCTTTCACCGGCAGCGTCCCGACGGGCTCGAAAATCATGGCGGCGGCCGCCAGCGACATCAAGAACATCAGCCTGGAGCTGGGCGGAAAATCAGCGTTCATCGTGTTCGACGACGCCGATGTCGAGGCGGCAGTGGAATGGATTCTGTTCGGGATTTTCTGGAATCAGGGGCAGGTCTGCAGCGCGACGTCCCGCCTGCTGGTGCAGGAAGACATTGCTCCGCGCCTGATTGAACGACTGGTCGAGGAGACTCGCAAGATCACTATCGGCCAAGGTCTTGAGGAAGGCGTGCTGCTCGGACCGCTGGTAAGCCGCGGTCAATACGAAAAGGTCTTGGGCTTCGTCGATCAAGGTAAGGCCAGCGGCGCGAAGCTGCTCACCGGAGGCAAGCGTCCAGCGCATCTGGAGCAGGGTTACTTCATGGAACCTGCGATTTTCGACGAGCCTGCGCACAACAGCATCATCTGGCGCGAAGAAATCTTCGGGCCGGTGCTCTGCATCAAGCGCTTCAAGGATGAACAGCAAGCCGTGCAGATGGCTAACGCCAGCCGCTTCGGCTTGGCGGCGGCAGTGATGAGCGCCGATCCGCAACGAGCGACGCGCGTGGCCAATCAGCTGCGCGCCGGAATCATCTGGGTGAACTGCTCACAACCCACCTTCGTCGAAGCGCCCTGGGGAGGAATGAAGCACAGCGGCATTGGCCGGGAGCTGGGCCAGTGGGGGCTGGATAACTATCTGGAGGTCAAGCAGGTGACCGAGTACGTCAGCGATCAGGCTTGGGGGTGGTATATCAGATGATTTCACCTGATTTGACGCAGAGCGTCAGACGAAGCATTCCCACGCAGAGCGCGGGAACGATCACTGGATCTGACGAACCCAGCGCTCTAGTCCAGCAGCTCCAGATGCAAATGCTCGGCAACCATTTCCGCAGTGGCCTTCTTCATGTGGGGCACGCGGCCCAGGCACGGCGCGGGCAAGCGCTCGGCCAGAGTCGCGAGGTTTTCTTCGAGGCGCGAGGTTTTGGGGTCGATGATATTCGCCACCCAGCCCGCCAGTTGCAGACCGTCGTTAGCGATAGCCTCCGCCGTGAGCAACGCGTGGCTGATGCAACCCAGCCGCACACCCACCACCAGGATCACGGGTAGCTTCAACGCGATTGCCAGATCGGAAAGGTTTGCCTGATCCGCCAGTGGCACGCGCCAGCCGCCCGCGCCCTCGATGAGGGTGAAGTCGGCCTGTTTGGCCAAGATATGGCGCATCGGTTCAAGCAACGAACTCACCGTCAGCGCTACCCCCGCCTCCCGCGCTGCCAGATGCGGGGCAATGGGCGGCTCGAAGGCAACGGGGTTGACCTCGTTATACGTCAATGCGATGGAACACTCGGCGCGCAATGCCACCGCGTCGGGGTTGCGCAGGCCCTTGGGCTTCACATCGCAGCCGGAGGCGACAGGCTTGCCCGCCGCCGTGCTCAATCCGGATTGTCGCGCCGCATACAAAAGCCCGGTGGCAATGGTGGTCTTGCCAACATCGGTATCGGTTCCCGCGATGAAATACGCAGCGCTCATCTTGGCGACCATCCGTTCAGAATTTTTCAAACTATTGCCTATTCACTATAGCGCTCACACGAACGGCGCTCGCAAAACCGGTCACTTTTTAAACAATCGCAGGTTTTTCCAGCACGGCATAGACCACCTGATAGGTCGCCGGCAGGCCTTTTTCCTGACGATAGCCTTCATAAGCCTCGATCAGCGCCTGAATGCGCGCTCGCCCGGTCAACCCGCCCGGACGTCCCGGATTGATGTTGTGGGCGCCGAGGGCCTTGAGTTCGTGGGTCAAGCTGCGCACGTCGGGGTAATGCAGAACGTGGGGCAGCACAGCCAGGCTGCGCACTCGCAGACCGCTGGCGGTGCACAGCGTCTGATAGTCCTCGAAATCACGGAAACGATTGACGTGAACCATGCCGTCCACGGCCTGCCAGCTGTCGCGCAGTTCATACAAGGTGCCGACGCACAGGCTGGCAAAGCCGAACACGCCGCCCGGCAGCAACACTCGATTGGATTCGCTCAGGACCGCAGCGAAATCCGAACACCACTGCACGGCCAGGCTGGAAAACATCAGTTCGACGCTGCCATCGCGCAGCGGCAGGTTCTCGGCATCGCCGGCCACGTAATGCTGCGCGCCACCCGAAGGACGTGCGTGACGCAACATGCCTTCGGCGATATCTAGCGCGACACCTTCACTCTGCGGAAAATTCTGCGCCAGCACGCGACTGAAATAGCCCGTCCCGCTACCCAGATCGAGCCAACGCGAGGGCGTCATCTGAGGCAGACGTGACATCAGCTCGGTACCAACGGCGCGCTGCAGATCGGCAACGCTGTCGTAGCTCGCCGCTGCCTTGGAAAATGACGCCGCTACCTGACGCTTGTCAGGCAGATGGCTCTGGGTGGTCGCCTGTTGCTGTTTCACGGCCTTCAACACCGCACAATGGGAAAGATCAGTCATCACCGGACTCATGTAGGAACGCCTGGACCGCCGCAGCGACGCCGTGGGGGTTTTCCAGGATGAATGCGTGGCTCGCCTGTTCGATCATGCCGACTTCGATATCGGGCAAAAGATTGAGCAGATCGGCCGAAGCCTCAGCCGGGACCAACGCATCAAGACCGCCGAACAGATGTAACTGCGGCCCTCTGAAAGCCTGCAGCGCGGCGCGAGTGTCCATTTGTTCGAGCAATTTCAGGCCCTCGATCAGGCCATTGCTGGTGCCGTGGGGGGCGCCAGCCTTGAGTTGTCGCGACAACGCGCGTGGCTCTTCGGCGCCTTGTACGCAAAGCAGGCTGAAGCGCTTGAGGGTCGCATCCGGATCGGCCTTGCAGCCTGCGATGAACGCATCGAAATCGGTCTGTGGCATCGCGTTCGGCCATTGGCTGCGGGCGACGAAGCAGACGTTGCTGGCGAAGGTTGCCAGCCCGCAGCAACGCTCGCCACGTCGCGCCGCCAGCTCGGCTGCCAGCATGCCACCCAAGGACCATCCGCCGAGCCAGACGTTGTCCGGCAGGCTCGAATCCAGTTCGTCGAGCCAGTCGCCGAGGTCGTCGTTGTCCATGTCCGGCAACGGTTCGATCTCGACGCGCAGGTGTTCGTCCAGCCCTCGTAGCGCCGCAGCCAAAGGCTCCAGCGGCGAAACGCCAAGCCCCCAGCCTGGCAGCAGGATCAACCGATCACGCATGATGTGCGCCCACCGTTTCACTTTCCCCCAGCAGCGGCCAGCACTGCTCCAGTGCTTCCAACAATAGCTGCACCTGAGCCTGGCTGTGGGCCGCGGACAAGGTAACGCGCAAACGCGCGCTGCCAGCAGGAACGGTCGGAGGGCGAATCGCGGTGACCATCAGGCCGCGTTCTCGCAGCATCTGCGACAAGCGCAGGGCGCGACCGCTGTCGCCGATGAGAATCGGCTGGATCGGCGTGAAACTGTCCATCAGCTCCAGGCCAATGGCTTGCGCGCCATCGCGGAACTGCTTGATCAAAGCCTTCAGATGCTCGCGGCGCCAATGTTCGGTGCGCAGCAGTTCCAGGCTTTTCAGGGTGGCGCAGGCCAAGGCTGGTGGTTGGCTGGTGGTGTAGATGTACGGCCGGGCAAACTGGATAAGGGTTTCGATCAGCTCTTCGCTGCCCGCGACGAACGCCCCGGCGGTGCCGAACGATTTGCCCAGGGTGCCGATCAACACCGGCACATCATCCATGCTCAACCCGAAATGCTCGACGATCCCTGCGCCGTTCGCACCCAGCGGGCCGAAGCCATGGGCATCGTCGACCATCAGCCAGGCATTTTTTTCTTTCGCGACCTTGGCCAGCGCAGGCAAGTCAGCGATGTCGCCGTCCATACTGAACACGCCGTCTGTTACGACCAACGTGTCACCCACGGCCTTTTCCAGCCGATTGTTCAGGCTGTCAGGGTCGTTGTGCAGATAACGAGAGAAACGCGCGCCGCTGAGCAGGCCGGCGTCGAGCAAAGACGCGTGATTGAGGCGATCTTCCAGAACGGTATCGCCCTGCCCCACCAGAGCCGTAACGGCACCGAGATTGGCCATATAACCGTTGGAGAACAGCAAGGCGCGCGGGCGACCGGTGAGGCCTGCAAGTGCTTCTTCGAGTTCATGGTGCGGTGTGCTGTGGCCGATGACCAGGTGCGAGGCCCCGCCACCCACCCCCCAACGCTCTGCGCCTGCTTTCCAGGCCTTGATGACCTCAGGGTGATTGGCCAGCCCCATGTAGTCGTTGTTGCAGAATGCGAGCAACGGTTTGCCGTCGACCACAACCTCGGGGCCCTGCGGGCTCTCGAGCAGCGGGCGTTGACGGTAAAGGTGTTCGGCACGCCGGGCAGCGAGACGTGCGCTCAGATCGAAAGACATGCAGGCCTCGTGGTTCAGATCACAAGAATCGAAGTAAATGCGGTCTCTGTGGGAGGGCGCTTGCTCGCGAATACGCAATCACGTTCAACATTGATGTCGAGTGACCTGACGCCTTCGCGAGCAAGCTCCCTCCCACAGGATTTTGCATTTCAATCAGCAGAGTCTGTGACGAGATCAAACCGCCGCGTCGTAGAACATCTCGCTGCTCTTCTGCTCGATCAGCGCCTGCTCGATGGCCGCCTGATGCAATTCATCGGAGTGCTCTTCGCGCGCTTCCGGCTGGATGCCCAAACGGGAGAACAGCAGCATGTCCTTGTCGGCTTGCGGGTTGGCGGTGGTCAACAGCTTGTCGCCGTAAAAGATCGAGTTGGCGCCGGCGAAGAACGCCAGGGCCTGCATCTGATCGTTCATGGCTTCGCGGCCTGCGGAAAGGCGTACGTGGGACTGCGGCATCAGGATGCGCGCCACGGCCAGCATGCGGATGAAGTCGAAAGGATCGACATCCTCGGCGTTCGCCAGCGGCGTGCCCGCAACCTTCACCAGCATGTTGATCGGCACCGACTCAGGGTGCTCTGGCAGGTTAGCCAGTTGAATCAGCAGATTGGCGCGGTCGTCCAGCGACTCGCCCATGCCGAGAATGCCGCCGGAACAGATTTTCATGCCCGCATCACGCACGTACGCCAGGGTCTGCAGACGCTCGCTGTAAGTACGGGTGGTAATGATGCTGGTGTAGAAGTCCGGCGAGGTGTCGAGGTTGTGGTTGTAGTAATCAAGACCCGCGTCAGCCAGTGCCCTGGTCTGATCCTGATCCAGCTTGCCCAGGGTCATGCAGGTTTCCAGGCCCATGGCCTTGACGCCTTTGACCATTTCCAGCACATACGGCATGTCTTTGGCCGACGGGTGCTTCCAGGCGGCGCCCATGCAGAAACGGGTCGAACCAATGGCCTTGGCGCGCGCAGCCTCTTCCAGCACTTGCTGGACCTGCATCAGCTTTTCTTTTTCAAGTCCGGTGTTGTAGTGGCCGGACTGCGGGCAGTACTTGCAGTCTTCAGGGCAGGCGCCTGTCTTGATCGACAGCAGGGTGGAGACTTGAACGCGGTTGGCATCGAAATGAGCGCGGTGCACGGTTTGCGCCTGAAACAACAGGTCATTGAACGGCTGTGTGAACAGTGCCTTGACCTCGGCTAGATTCCAGTCGTGACGCAAAGTGGCATTGATGCTGGCGCTCATGGGCGGCTCCTTGATGTTTTTTGGCGAGTACCCGGGCGGTCAGCTCAATCGGCAAAACCAGAAAGTCCCCAGGCGCAACACGGATGTTCGGCATATTTAAGGAAGAGACATGCCCTGTCAACTGCGCAACGATCATCAGGTTTACATCTGGCTAAAAAACGTACAGATATGTTTGTTGTGCGATGAACGCACCGATTCCCCGACCCCCATCTGCATGGCCTGCGAAAGCGAGCTGCCCTGGCTGATGGATCAATGCGAACGCTGTGCCTTGCCGTTGCCGATGTCCGGCCTGACCTGCGCGCAATGCACCCGGCAGTCGCCCGCGTTCAATGAAGTCGTCGTACCGTGGCTCTACGACTTCCCCATCGACGCGTTGGTCACGCGCTTCAAGCATCAGGGTAAGTGGCCCATCGGGCGCTTGCTCGCCGAACTCCTTGCCCAGACCTTACAGCATCGCTTCGACGAAGGGCTGCAACGCCCGAATGTGATGATCCCCGTACCGCTGGCCAACAGAAGAATGCGTGAGCGCGGCTACAACCAGGCAGCGATGCTCGCCCATTGGCTGGGCAGTTTGCTGCAATTGTCTGTAGACGAAAGAACGGTCAGACGCGTAAAGGAAACGCCCGCGCAACAGGGTCTGGATGCCAAGGCCAGGAAGCGTAATCTGCGTGAAGCGTTCGCGTTGTCCGATTCGGCTTGCGTGGTCGATAAGCATGTCGCCTTGATCGACGATGTGCTGACCACGGGCTCTACCGCTGACACTCTTGCGCGATTGATGATCAGGGCCGGGGCCAGGACGGTGGATGTGTATTGTCTGGCGAGGACGCCTAAGCCTCGGGATTGAATATTCCAGTGATAATCCCCTGTAGCATTCCAGTTTGCCGGCGGTAGCGATGCCACAGACGCTGCCCCCGGCAAGCCGGACTGCTACAGGGCGTCGTGTGGAACCCAAGGAAACTGGCTTACACTCTGCCCTCATCTCCACAAAAAATTGCCGAATATGTCGCTACCCACGTCCCTCACCCAACACATGGTCCGCCGCCCGCATCGCATCGCGCTGTTGCAGCACATTGCCGAGCAAGGCTCGATCACCCGTGCGGCGAAGAGTGCTGGGCTCAGTTACAAGGCTGCCTGGGATGCCATCGACGAGTTGAATAACCTGGCGCAACAACCGCTGGTCGAGCGCAGTGTCGGCGGCCGCGGCGGTGGTGGAGCGAAGCTGTCGGAAGAAGGTGAGCGTGTACTGCGTCTGTATCAACGCTTGCAGGCGTTGCAGACCCAGTTGCTGGAAACGCCGGAAGAGTCGAGCGATCTGGCGCTGCTCAGTCGCCTGATGTTGCGCACCAGCGCACGCAACCAATTGCACGGTCAGGTGGCGAGCATCACCCCGTTTGGTCGCAACGACATGATCAGCTTGAAACTGGCAGGGGGGCTGACGATCGATGCGCAGATCACTCACGACAGCACCCTGCGTCTGGAACTGGAAACAGGTACCGATGTGTTCGCATTGATCAAGGCTAGTTGGCTGGAGTTGCTGGCGCCCGATCAGCCAGTAACAACTGGACACAATTGCCTGGCCGGGCAAATCGAGGAAATTCTCGACGCAGAAGACGGCCCCTGCGAGGTGAGAATTGGCCTTTCAAGCCGCCAGACGTTGTGCGCGCTGGCCGAGCCGGATTATCTCAAGTCCTTGAAACTCAAGGTTGGAAGCGATGTACAGGTGCGGTTCGCACCGTCCTATGTACTGATTGGCACCCCGCTCTAAGTCTTTATCTGTGCCGTATCACAAGGTCAATGCCGTCGCAGGACGGACACAATAGCGTCATCAGGGCTGAATAAGGTTTGCGCCAAAACCGCAGGAAGCCCGTGATGAAACGCTTAGAAGAAAACCAGTCCACCGACCTTGAAACCCTGGTGCAGGAGAACAGCGGCGGCCTGACCCGCCGACGCTTTATCAGCGCAGGCGCCCTGTGCGGTGCCGCGATGTTCCTGGGTGGCAACCTGCTCAGCCGCAGCGTAATGGCTGCCAGTGTCAGCGCGGGTAACAGCACGCTACTCGGCTTCGACAGCATCTCCTCCTCCACGGCCGACGCGATCGCGCTTCCACCGGGCTACAAGTCTTCGGTACTCATCAGCTGGGGTCAGCCGCTTCACGCCAACGGCCCGGCCTTCGACCCGAGCGGCAAAGGAACGGCGAAGGCGCAGGAGCTGCAGTTCGGCGACAACAACGACGGCATGAGCCTGTTCACTTTTCCCGACGACGACGCTGACAACTCCAGCCGCGCGCTGATGGCGATCAACAACGAATACACCAACTACCGTTACTTGTTCGATCACGGCAAGGACCCGCAATCCGCCGAGGATGTGCACAAGGCTTTGGCCAGCGAAGGCGTTTCAGTGATCGAGGTGAAGCGCGACGGCGGTCAGTGGAAATTCGTCCAGGGCTCCAGGTACAACCGGCGCATTCACGGTAATTCGCCAATTCACCTGAGCGGCCCGGCAGCTGGCCATGAATGGCTGAAAACCGCTGCAGACAAGACCGGTAAAAACGTGCTCGGCACCTTCCAGAACTGCGCCAATGGCAAGACGCCATGGCGCACTTATCTGACGTGCGAAGAGAACTTCACTGACTGCTTCGGCAGCAGCGATCCCGCACAGTCATTCGATGCTGCCGCCAAGCGTTACGGCGCGGTCGCGACCAGCAAGGAAGTGAACTGGCACCCGCACGATCCGCGATTCGACTTCGCGAAGAACCCCAATGAATTCAACCGCCACGGCTGGGTGGTGGAAATCGACCCGTTCGACCCGAAGTCCACGCCGGTCAAGCGCACAGCCCTGGGCCGCTTCAAGCATGAAAACGCGGCGATCACCGAGACCAAAGACGGTCGCGTTGTGGTGTACATGGGCGATGACGAACGCGGCGAGTTCATCTACAAGTTCATCAGCCGCGACAAGGTCGATCACAAGAATCCGAAAGCCAACCGCGACATCCTCGACCACGGCACGCTGTACGTAGCGCAGTTCGACAGCGGCGACAGCCACCCGGATCACCCGAAGGGCCAGGGCAAGTGGATCGAACTGACCCACGGCAAAAACGGCATCGATGCCTCTAACGGGTTTGCCAACCAGGCAGAAGTGTTGATTCATGCGCGCATTGCGGCGAGCGTCGTCAAGGCCACGCGCATGGACCGCCCGGAATGGATCGTGGTCAGTCCGAAAGATGGTCAGGTCTATTGCACGCTGACCAACAACGCCAAGCGCGGCGAGGACGGCCAGCCAGTAGGAGGCCCGAACCCTCGGGCGAAAAATCAGTACGGGCAGATTCTGCGCTGGCAGGAAACGGGCTCCGACGCAGCGTCCATGGCGTTCGCCTGGGATCTGTTCGTGGTCGCGGGAAATCCGGGCGTGCATGCCGGCACACCTCAAGGCGGATCGAGCAACATCACCCCGCAGAACATGTTCAACAGTCCGGACGGCCTGGGTTTCGACAAGGCTGGACGGCTGTGGATTCTCACTGATGGCGACTATTCGAACGCAGGTGATTTCGCCGGAATGGGCAACAATCAGATGCTTTGCGCCGATCCGGCCAGTGGCGAAATTCGTCGATTCATGGTCGGGCCGGTAGACTGTGAAGTCACCGGCATCAGTTTCGCGCCGGACCAGAAAGCGCTGTTCGTGGGCATTCAGCATCCGGGTGAGAAAGGCGGCTCGACCTTTCCCGAGCATTTGCCCAGCGGCAAGCCGAGGTCTTCGGTGATGGTGATTACCCGGGAAGATGGTGGCGTGATCGGCGCCTGATTTTTCAATGGAGCCCCTTCGCTGCACCAGTCCGGCTTGTCGGCGGTGACATTCTCAGGATCACAACCGCCGGCAAGCCGGATTGGGACAGGGGTTTGTCGGGCCGCTGCCCCATCTCCCGACAATCCATTGGTCTCATTTCTCTTGCTCTGCGTTACCATGACTGGCCCGACGCGGCAGCCTGCCGCGCGCAGGAGTACGCATGGCCCACCCGTTCGCAACACTCACACCTGACCTTGTGCTGGACGCCGTCGAGAGCATCGGCTTCGTCAGCGACGCCCGGATTCTCGCGCTCAACAGCTACGAGAACCGCGTCTATCAGGTCGGCATCGACGAAAGCCAGCCGCTGATCGCCAAGTTCTACCGGCCCAATCGCTGGACCACCGAAGCCATCCTCGAGGAACACAGCTTCACCGCCGAGCTTGCCGAGGTGGAGATTCCGGTAGTCGCGCCACTTGTACACAACGGCCAGACTCTGTTCGAACACGCGGGCTTTCGCTTCACACTGTTCCCCCGTCGTGGCGGCCGCGCGCCAGAGCCGGGCAATCTCGATCAGCTGTACCGCCTGGGCCAGTTGCTCGGGCGCATTCATGCCGTGGGCGCGACTCGCCCTTTCGAGCATCGCGAAGCGTTAGGCGTGAAAAATTTCGGCCACGACTCGCTCAATTACCTGCTGGAAAACGACGTCATCCCCCGCAGCCTGCTGCCCGCCTACGAGTCGGTCGCCAAGGATCTGCTCAAGCGCGTCGAAGATGCCTACGCCGCCACCCCTCACCAGAACATCCGCATGCACGGGGACTGCCACCCCGGCAACATGATGACCCGCGATGAGATCTTCCACATCGTCGACCTCGATGACTGCCGCATGGGGCCGGCGGTTCAGGACATCTGGATGATGCTGGCAGGTGATCGTCAGGAGTGTCTGAGTCAGTTGTCGGAATTGATGGACGGCTACAACGAATTCCACGATTTCGACCCTCGTGAACTGGCGTTGATCGAACCTCTGCGCGCCTTGCGCCTGCTGCATTACAGCGCCTGGCTCGCACGTCGCTGGGATGACCCGGCGTTCCCGCACAGCTTCTCCTGGTTCGGCACCGAGCGTTATTGGGGCGATCAGGTGCTGGCGCTGCGTGAACAAATGGCCGCGCTTAATGAGGAACCGTTGAAGCTGTTTTGAAATTGCCCGCAAGCCCTGTAGCACTCAGGCTTGCCGGCGGTGACCTTCTCAAGATCGCTGCCGCCGGCCAGCCGGACTGCTACAGAAGTACCGCCCCTCACACCAGAACACACAAAAAAACTTGCCGAAGGACCACCCATGCAAGCTGCCAACCCGCGTCGCGGGTACATTCTGGGCCTGAGCGCCTACATCATCTGGGGACTGTTCCCGATATATTTCAAGCTGCTCTCCTCAGTCCCGGCGCTGGAGATCATCGTCAACCGTGCCATCTGGTCAGCGATCTCCGGCTCTCTGCTACTGCTGGTGTGGAAGCATCCGGGTTGGTGGCGTGAGCTGCGTGACAACCCACAGCGTCTGGCGATTCTGGCAGGTAGCGGCACATTGATCGCCGCCAATTGGCTGATCTACGTGTGGGCGGTGAACAACAACCACATGGTCGAGGCGAGCCTGGGTTATTTCATCAACCCGCTGATCAACGTGATGCTCGGCATGGTTCTGCTGCGTGAGCGGCTGCGCCCGTTGCAGTGGGTCGCGGTGATCCTCGCGCTGATCGGCGTTGCACAGCAGGTCTGGCAAGTCGGCAGCTTGCCCTGGATCTCGCTGGCGCTGGCGTTCAGCTTCGGTTTCTACGGGCTGATCCGCAAACAGGCACCCGTCGCGGCACTGCCGGGGTTGGTGGTGGAGACCTGGATTCTGGTGCCATTGGCGATTGGCTGGCTGCTGTTCAACCCTATGGCCCATAGCGCGCAACCGGAATTCTGGACCACTTCGGAGGCGATCTGGCTGGCGATGGCAGGCCCGGTAACACTCGTGCCGCTGGTTTGTTTCAATGCAGCAGCCCGACACCTGCCCTACGCCACACTGGGCTTTCTGCAGTACATCGCACCGACGCTGGTGCTGTCGCTGGCGGTGCTGATGTTCGGCGAGCACATGCCTTCCGCCACGTTGGTGACCTTCGTATTCATCTGGGTGGGTCTGATCATCTACACCATCGACGGCTGGCTGGCGATGAAACGCCGCGCCGAGCGTTGATCAAAAAACGCACAACTGCTGACAAGCCACGATAAGCGTGGCCTGCAGCAGTTCTCGCGCAGCTTGAGTTGCGTCAGATAAGCCCTGTCTCTGCGGATTACTCATCCGTTTTGAGTTTCAACTCCACCATCAGATCGTCAGCTAGGGTTTCGAGACGCTTCTGCAACACATCCAGCGAGAGCGTCAGCGGCAACCCCAGCAACGCATTGGCACGGAAAAGCGGCTCACTGCTCATGGGCGCAGGTTCGACGTTGGTCACCAGTTGCTCGACATTGACCCCTTGTTCGGTCAGAAGGCGCGTCACGTCCCGCACGATTCCCGGCCGATCGTTGCCCACCAGTTCCATGCTGATCGGTTTCCAGCTGCACGATGCTTCAAGACCGATTTCCGCAAACTGCACACGAATGCCATGGGTCGACAAACCTTGCAGGGCGTCCCTCAACTCGGTGTGGGCCTCGGCGGGAACGCCTATCCGAAGAATCCCGGCAAACTGCCCGGCCATGTGAGTCATGCGGCTTTCCAGCCAATTGCCACCGTGATTTGCAATGCACGATGCGATCTGTTCGACCTGCCCCGGTTTGTCGGGGGCAAATACGGTGACGATAAGATGGTCCACGGTCGACTCCTTTTTTTGCATGTCCGCAGGCGGGATGGCGGCACCTGCGCGGCTGTCGGGCAAGTATAGGCAAGGGTCGGTCGAGCGCCCGACTGCTTCCACGAGAAACAATATGTGTACTATTTCCACAATTCTCTGGAACAATTCACTGTTTTTTTGAGAACATCCGTAACCCCGACGTGACTCATTGTGAAAAACCAGTCGATCGGTGACATATTCAGTCTGATTTTCACACCGCGACTCATCATGTAGTATTCCGCCGCGTTCACTACATAACGTTGGACAGATGCCTGACTGTGCATCGCCGCTCGTTGAAACCTGTTCCGCAAAGCGCACAACGCCTTTCCTTCAGGTCCTCCCGGCCCCGGCCCAGCCGCCAACCATGGCAAGATCTGGCAAGGGTGAGCAGCGATGTCGATGGCTTTAACAAGAGAGCGCTCGAGATTGAAGCGCAGATAGCTGAGCAGAGTGAGGCAAGCAATGACTGAACACGTTCAAGTCGGTGGCCTTAAGGTCGCCAAAGTCCTGCTGGATTTCGTGAACAACGAAGCCCTTCCTGAAACCGGTGTTGAAGCCGCCGCTTTCTGGGCCGGTGCCGACAAGCTGATCCACGAGCTGGCGCCGAAGAACAAAGCCCTACTCGCCAAACGTGACGACTTCCAGGCGCGCATCGATGCCTGGCACCAGTCCAATGCCGGCAAGGCCCACGACGCCGCCGCATACAAAGCTTTCCTGCAGGAAATCGGTTATCTGCTGCCAGAAGCGGCGGACTTCCAGGTCACGACGCAAAACGTTGATGAAGAAATCGCTCGCATGGCCGGCCCGCAGCTGGTCGTGCCTGTAATGAACGCCCGTTTCGCCCTCAACGCTTCGAATGCCCGCTGGGGCTCGCTGTACGACGCGCTGTACGGCACCGATGCCATCAGCGAAGAAGGCGGCGCGGAAAAGGGCAAAGGCTATAACAAGGTTCGCGGCGACAAGGTCATTGCCTTCGCTCGTGCATTCCTCGACGAAGCCGCGCCACTGGCCGCTGGCTCCCATGTCGATTCCACCAGTTACAAAATCGTCGATGGCCTGCTGATCGTCGGTCTCAAGGGCGGCAGCAATACCGGCCTGCGTGACGATGCGCAATTGATCGGCTTCCAGGGTGATGCCTCGGCACCCACCGCGATCCTGCTCAAACACAACGGCTTGCACTTCGAAATCCAGATCGACGCCTCCAGCCCTGTCGGCCAGACCGATGCCGCAGGCGTCAAAGACGTGCTGATGGAAGCGGCACTGACCACCATCATGGACTGCGAAGACTCCATCGCAGCGGTCGATGCCGACGACAAGGTCGTGGTCTACCGCAACTGGCTGGGCCTGATGAAGGGCGACCTGTCCGAGGAAGTCTCCAAGGGCGGTTCGAGCTTCACCCGCACCATGAACCCGGACCGCGTGTACACCTCGCCTAAGGGTGAGCCAGTGACGCTGCACGGTCGTTCGCTGCTGTTCGTGCGTAACGTCGGCCACCTGATGACCATCGACGCAATCCTGGACAACCAGGGCAATGAGGTGCCGGAAGGCATTCTCGACGGTCTGGTGACCAGCCTCGCGGCGATCCACAACCTCAAGGGCAACACGTCGCGCGCCAACAGCCGCGCCGGCTCCATGTACATCGTCAAACCGAAGATGCACGGCCCGGAAGAAGTGGCGTTCACCAACGAGCTGTTCGGTCGGATCGAAGAAGTCCTGAACCTGCCGCGCAACACGCTGAAGGTCGGGATCATGGACGAGGAACGTCGCACGACGATCAACCTCAAGGCCTGTATCAAGGCGGCGAGCGAACGCGTGGTGTTCATCAACACCGGCTTCCTGGACCGCACCGGCGATGAAATCCACACCTCCATGGAAGCAGGCCCGGTCGTGCGCAAGGCGCAGATGAAGGCTGAGAAGTGGATCGGCGCGTACGAAAACTCCAACGTCGATATCGGCCTGAAATGCGGGCTGCAAGGCCGTGCCCAGATCGGTAAAGGCATGTGGGCAATGCCTGACCTGATGGCCGCAATGCTCGAACAGAAAATCGCTCACCCGCTGGCAGGCGCCAACACTGCGTGGGTGCCGTCGCCGACTGCGGCTGCTCTGCATGCGCTGCACTATCACAAGGTCGACGTGTTCGCCCGTCAGGCTGAACTGGCTCAACGCGCAGCGGCGTCGGTCGATGACATCCTGACCATTCCACTCGCGCCGAACACCAACTGGACGCCTGAGGAAATCCAGAACGAACTGGACAACAACTCCCAGGGCATCCTCGGCTACGTGGTGCGCTGGATCGATCAGGGTGTGGGTTGCTCGAAGGTGCCGGACATCAATGACGTCGGCCTGATGGAAGACCGTGCGACGCTGCGCATTTCCAGTCAGCACATTGCCAACTGGTTGCGCCACGGCGTGGTCAACGAGCAGCAAGTGATGGATAGCCTCAAGCGCATGGCGCCGGTGGTGGATCGCCAGAATGCCAATGACGCGCTGTATCGCCCTCTGGCGCCGGACTTCGACAGCAACATCGCCTTCCAGGCGGCGGTCGAACTGGTGATCGAAGGCACCAGGCAGCCTAACGGCTATACCGAGCCGGTGCTGCATCGCCGTCGTCGTGAGTTCAAGGCAAAGAACGGTCTGTAAAAAGCCCCGTTGAACAAAAAGGCGGTGTGTCCCACGACACACCGCCTTTTTTGTTTAGCTCATCCCCAATTCCCGCTTCACCAGCCTTAACAACTGCTTGGTGTTGATCGGCTTGAGCAGAAAGTCCACCACGCTCAAATGCATCGCATCGATGGCATCGCGGACATGCGCATCGCCCGACACGATAATGATCGGCAGCGCTGCACGGTCCGAATCCCGCACTTGCCGGATCAGATCCAGACCATCGCACGGCGCCATGCGCAAATCGGTGATCAGCAACGCGATGGAAGGCCGAGTCTGCAGCAGATGCATCGCGCTGGTACCGCCTGCAGCCGTAATGCAGCTGATGTCGTTGAGACTGAGGATTTCGGCCAATATTTCCCGCGCATCCTTGTCATCGTCGACGATCAGCACCCGTTGTGGCGATTGCGATGGAGGCGCCAGCATCACCTCATTGAGGGCTTCGCGCTCTTCATCACTCAAAATGTCGTGATCGAACATACCCGTCTCATCTTCCTGTCGACTCCCATTCTGACAGCGCAAACAGACTGAATACGCTGCACGCTTTGTCGGCTTCATGCCAGGGCTTGAACCCTACGCAGGAGAGGCGCCGATACGGTATTGATCCCCTCCTTCGATGCTGTCCTGCGGCTCTCTCGTCACCTAAGACTTACGTCCAATGGGCACTGCCCGATAAGCGGTCGACCATGGAGCCATAAAAACAAGTGGTACCGGTCATGAGCAAAGCGGACGCTTTTACCCAGGCAGGAAAAACAGCCGTGTTGCAGAACATCCACGGCACGATGCAATTCCTGCAGAAATTCCCGCCATTCAATCAGATGGAGAATGCCCATCTCGCCTATCTGGTCGAACAATGCCAGCTGCGTTTCTACGCTACGGATGAGAGCATCATCAAGCCTGGCGATGGGCCAGTAGAGCATTTTTATATCGTCAAACAGGGGCGCGTCGTTGGCGAGCGACCTCATTCGGCCAAAGGCGGCACTGAAACCACGTTCGAAATCACCACTGGCGAATGCTTTCCTCTTGCAGCGCTACTGGGCGAGCGCGCCACCCGCACCGAGCATCTGGCGGCCGAAGATACGTTTTGCCTGCAACTTAACAAGCAGGCGTTCATCAAACTGTTCGCGCTCTCCAGCAGCTTCCGCGACTTCGCCCTGCGCGGGGTCAGCAGCCTGCTGGAACAGGTCAATCAGCAAGTAAAGCAGAAGGCGGTTGAAACACTTGGCACCCAGTATTCGCTGAACACTCGCCTAGGCGAACTGGCCATGCGTCACCCGGTGACCTGTTCGCCGGAAACGCCCCTGCGCGAAGCCGTCAAACAGATGGACGAGCAGCAGGTGGGCAGCATCGTGATCGTCGATGAAGCCAAGGCGCCGCTGGGTATTTTCACGCTCCGCGATCTGCGCCAGGTGGTCGCCGATGTGAATGCCGATTTCGGGCAGCCGATCCGGCACAGCATGATTCAGGCACCTTTCTATCTCAGCCCTGATGCCAGCGCATTCGATGCAGCCATCGCCATGACCGAACGGCACATCGCACACGTCTGCCTGGTCAAGGATCAGCGCTTGTGCGGCGTGGTGTCCGAGCGTGATCTTTTCTCGCTGCAACGCGTGGATCTGGTGCACCTGGCCCGGACCATTCGTAGCGCCCCACGCATCGATTCCCTGAGCAACATGCGTGGAGACATCGTGCAACTGGTGGACCGCATGCTGGCCCATGGCGCGTCTTCTACGCAGATCACCCAGATCATCACCCTGCTCAACGATCACATGGTCTGCCGCGTGATCGAACTGGTGCTGGAAGAACGCGGAGATCCCGGCATCCCGTTCAGCTGGCTGTGCTTTGGCAGCGAGGGCCGTCGCGAGCAGACGCTTTATACCGATCAGGACAACGGCATCCTGTTCGAAGCCAAGGACGCCGCTGAGGCTGCCGAAACCCGCGGCCGACTGCTGCCCATCGCCGAGCGTATCAATCAGGGTCTGGCGCTGTGCGGTTTCGCGCTGTGCAAGGGCGGGATCATGGCGAGCAATCCCGAACTGTGCCTGTCGCGGGTCGAATGGGCGCGGCGCTTTGGCTCGTTCATTCGCGAGGCGACCCCGGAAAACCTGCTGTCTTCCAGCATCTATTTCGACCTGCGAGTAGTGTGGGGCGACGAAACCGGCGGCGAACAGTTGCGCCAGAGTATTCTGGCGCAGGTCGCCGACAACAAATTGTTCCAGCGCATGATGGCCGACAACGCTCTGCGCCAGCGCCCGCCGGTGGGGCGGTTCAAGGATTTTTTGGTAGCGCGCAAAGGCAGCGAAAAGGACACGCTCGACCTCAAGACCCAAGGCCTGACGCCTTTCGTTGACGGTGCTCGACTATTGGCGCTGGCCAATGGCGTGGCGGCGAACAACACCCTGGAACGCCTGCGCCAGCTGGTGACCAAAGAAGTCATCGACCCACTGGATGGCGCAGCCTACGAAGAGGCCTACCACTTCATCCAGCAGACCCGCATGCAACAGCATCAACAACAGAGCCGGCAGAATCTGCCCTACTCCAATCGCATCGATCCTGATGTGCTTAACCATCTGGATCGGCGGATTCTCCGCGAGTCGTTCCGCCAGGCCCAGCGCCTGCAAACCAGCCTGACCGTGCGTTATCAACTTTAAGCGACAGAACATGAACCTGTTTCAATGGCTCAAGCCGCCCCGGCGCGCCAAAGCGCCGGACATGACACTTGAACAGTTGCAGCGCCTTGGCGAATTGCCGCGCGCCGCTGCCCTGAATGAAAACCCGCTGCGCCAGCAACGCTGGGTGGTGCTGGATCTGGAAACCAGCGGCCTGAACATGAGCCGCGACGAAGTGTTGTCCATTGGTGCGGTGGTGATCGAAGACGGGGCCATCGACCTCGGTCAGCAATTCGAGCGCACTTTGCTGCGCCCCGATCACAAACTCAGCCCCAGTGTGTTGATTCATGGGCTGGGGCCGAGCGCGATTGCGGCGGGCAGTGAGCCTGTCGAGGCGTTGCTCGACTTCATGGAGTTTGTGGGTGACTCCCCCTTATTGGCATTTCATGCGCCGTTCGACCAACACATGATTGGCCGTGCATTAAAGGAAAGCCTGGGCTATCGCTTGCAACATTCGTTTCTGGACGTAGCGGAAATCGCGCCGCTGCTGTGTCCGCAAGCGTGCTTGCGTCAGGCGGGGCTCGACGACTGGACCGTTTTTTTTGGCCTGCAGGCTGAAGAACGCCATCACGCCAGCGCCGATGCGTTGGTGACGGCAGAACTGGCGTTGATCCTCTTCAGCCACGCGCGAAAGCAGGAAATGGACAGCCCGGCCCGACTGGAACAGTGTCTGGCCAAATGGCGGCGCAGGCAGCAATCGCACTCGTTTTGATCGGCTGACTTCTGTAGCCCTGACGCAACGTGAGCCCTGCGGGAGGGAGCTTGCTCGCGAAGACGTCCCTGCATGCGCCGCCGCTTCATCGGCTGGCCGGCAGTATTCGCCAGCAAGCTCCCTCACACTGGAACCGTGCTCCAACCGACAATTTCGCCACTTCAAAATCCGTGTCCCTACAGGCGATATGAACCATTCCCTACATAAATCCAACCGTTCGGCTCCTTCCTATAAGGACCAATTGCCAGCACTCATTCCCTCTGACACAATCGCGAATAGTTCTCGTTAGTTACTTTGTTCTCTTCGGTGCGTACGTGTCGTCATTTCAAAGCCCTCAAAACCAGCTTGTCGGAACGCTCTATCGCGACCATCGCAGCTGGCTGCTGGTCTGGCTGAAACGCAATGTCGCCTGCCCGCACCGCGCCGAAGACCTGAGTCAGGACACGTTCATTCGCCTGCTGGGGCGCGATCAGTTGATCGAGCCCCGCGAGCCGCGTGCGTTTCTGGTTCAAGTGGCCAAAGGCTTGCTGTTCGACTACTTCCGTCGCGCTGCGCTGGAACAGGCATACCTCACCGAATTGATGCTGATCCCCGAAGGCGAGCAGCCTTCCCTTGAGCAGCAGCAACTCATTCTTGAAGACCTTAAATCAATCGACCGCATGCTCGGCAAGCTGTCGAGCAAGGCGCGCTCGGCCTTCCTGTACAACCGTCTGGATGGCATGGGCCACGCTGAAATCGCTGAAAAGCTCGGCGTTTCCGTCCCGCGCGTGCGCCAGTATCTGGCTCAGGGCATGCGTCTGTGCTACATCGCCCTGTATGGCGAGCCGACATGAGCATTCCGACTCGCCCGGTCTCATCGCAGGTGCTGGACGCTGCCATCGCCTGGCAGCTGTGTCTGGACTGCGGGCAAGGCAGCGAAGCCGAACGCGAAGAGTTCGCCAAGTGGTACGTCGCCAGCGAAGAACACGCCCGCGCCTGGATGCAGCTTGGCATGCTCGATCAGCGTTTTGTCGGCACCACCGGACCGGCGCGCTCGGCCCTGCTGCGTTCGCGCGAGAGCATGGGGCGTCAGGTACGCAAGTTCGGGCGGGGCGTGGCCGGAGTCGCGCTGGCGTTGGGGCTGACGGTATTTCTCGGCGATCACTATCTGCCGGTGAATTACTGGCTGGCCGACCAACGCACTGCGACAGGCGAGCAACGCACCATTCGGCTGGCGGACAACACGCTGATTCGCCTGAACACCCACAGCGCACTGGATGTGCGATTCGATGGCAAGCAGCGTCGGGTCATTCTTCAGGAAGGCGAAATTCTCGTCGAAACCGGCAGCCACGACGATCCGCGTCCTTTCATCGTCGAAACCGATGAAGGGCAAATGCGGGCGCTGGGTACGAAGTTTCTGGTCAAGCGGCAAGACGACGGCACTCTGTTGAGCGTTCTGCAATCGGCGGTCGCGGCACACCCCCAGGCCGCCGGCAGCGAGATGATCCTGCATGAAGGTCAGCAGATGCTGATCCAACGCCACAGCCTTGGCCCGATGCTTGCGCTCGCACCGGGTGCCGACGCGTGGACCCGAGGCATGCTGGTGGTGGAAAACGCGCCGCTTAAAGACGTGATTGCAGAGCTGGGACGCTATCGTCAGGGCCATCTGGGCGTCGCGTCGGACGTCGCCGACCTGCGTATCACTGGCAGCTTCCCGCTGAACGATACCGATCTTGCCCTCAAGGCGCTGATGCCGACCCTGCCGGTCGCAATCGAGCAGCGTACGCATTGGTGGGTGACGGTGGTTGCCAGCGCCGGCAAGCCCGCTGACAACATCGAAGCTGCGAAAGCCGCAAAATTGTAAATCTAAATTATTTTCGATTCGGCCCTATCACTTTTCAAATCTCGTTCGGCACATAGGCATTGAGAACAATTTCGACTCAGGAGCCGCCCATGTCCCGCACGCTTCAAACCCTTCTGCGACCGAGCCTGCTGGCCGTCGCTGTCGCCGTTGCCGCGCCGCTGGCTAGCACGCAACTGCTGGCGGCAGCCCAAGCCTCCAGCGTGCGCGCGTACAACCTGCCCGCAGCCTCGCTGTCGACCACGCTGACCCAGATCGCCAGCCAGGCCGGCATTGCGCTGTCACTGGATCCTTCGCTGGCGGCCGGTCGTACTTGCGCGCCGGTTCAGGGCGAGTTCGACGCGCCGGGCGCCATGGCGCAAGCGCTGCGCGGCACCGGTTTGCAGCTGAGCCAGACTTCAGCGGGCACCTACAGCCTGGTCGCGGCACCGGAAGGCGTGATGGCGCTGCCAGAAACCAGCATTCAGGGGCGTCAGGACAACCTGGAAACGGCATGGGGACCGACCGAGGGTTATACCGCTACTCGTACCGCTGCCGGAACCAAAACTGATACCGCATTGGTTGAGGCGCCACGTTCGATCTCGGTTGCAACACGCCAGCAGATGCAGGATCGGGGCGTCCAGAATCTTGATGACGCAGTGAGATACATGCCAGGTATCGTCTCCAGCAGTTTCGGCAGCGATACCCGTGCTGACTGGTTGCGCGTCCGTGGCTTCGAACCCACTCAGTTCCTTGACGGCCTGCCGCTGGCGAAGGGCGTATACGCAAACCCCAAACTCGAAACGTGGGATCTGGAGCGTGTCGCTTTGCTGCGTGGCCCTGCATCTTCGGTGTATGGCCAGACACCTCCTGGCGGACTGCTCGACATGGTTAGCCGTCGCCCACAAGCTGAAGAAAGCCATGAAGTCGAATTGCAATATGGCAGCGACAACCATCGCCAGATAAGTTTCGACAGCACTGGCAAAATTGATGACGCTGATAACTTTGAATACCGCGTCAGCGGCGTGGTTCGTGACAGCGGCACCCAAGTCGACCACATCGACAACAAGCGATACAACATTGCGCCGAGTTTGACCTGGAACATTGATCCAGACACCAAGCTGACCCTCCTCAGCCAGTTCACTCGCGACGATACCGGCATCACCAGTCAGTTCCGACCGGTTCAAGGCACCCGGATTCATATGCCGTTCGGCGAAATTTCACACCACAAGAATCTTGGCGATCCAGACTGGGAATACTACGACCGGACGTACTACGCGTTGGGCTATGCCTTTGAGCACCGCTTTAACGACACGTGGCAGTTCCGTCAAAATCTGCGATATACCAAGTCTGACTTGTCGTTCCAGGCAATCACACCCGGCGCTTACCCGTTCACACAAGTCGACGCCGACGGTAACCTGGCGTCGCGCAGCACTACCAGCACAGACGAAGACATCTCTCAGTTCGCGCTAGACAACAATCTGCAGGGTGACTTCAACACCGGCGACATTGCCCATACCTTACTGATCGGTCTGGATCATCAACGCATCAACACCAATTACCTGTCGATCTTTGGTACCGCACCCGGTGTCAACGTCAACAATCCTGTGTATGGCCTTCCTATTACTCGGCCGGCACGTTCTACAGCGTTCTACGATTACGATCAGAAATCGACACAGACTGGCGCATACGTCCAGGATCAAATGGCTCTGGATCATTGGCGCCTGACGCTGGGGGGTCGCGAAGACTGGGTTCACACTGGTACCAAGTTTTTCAATCAGGGTGATGCAACCAATACCGAGCGCGATAAGAATTTCAGTGGCAACGCGGCGATCAGCTACGTCTTCGATTCTGGCTTCGTACCTTACTTGTCCTACGCCGAGTCTTTCCAGCCAACGAGTAACGCCACCGCATCCCCAACCGACTCGTTCAAACCAACAGAAGGCAAGCAGTGGGAACTTGGGATCAAATATCAACCGCCAGGTACCAACACCCTGCTCAGCGCAGCAATTTATGATCTGACGCAAAAGAACGTGTCGGTATCAACGACTAACAGCGATAACGTCTCGATCACCAGCCAGACCGGCGAAGTAAAGGTCAAAGGGCTGGAATTGGAGGCCGTCTCTGACGTGACTGACAATCTGAAGGTTATAGCCTCTTACACTCTTGCCAAATCTGAGGTGCAAAAAGGCGATTTCAAAGGCAACCGCTTGCAGCTGATGCCTGAACAGCAAGCTTCATTGTGGAGCGACTACACCTGGCATGAAGGGGCATTGGATGGCTTCGGCATCGGCGCCGGTGTGCGCTACACCGGCAATACTTACGGGGACCAAGCGAACACTAACCTGGGCAAGGCATATGCCTACACTGTGTTCGATGCCGCAGTGCATTACGATCTCGGCCGCGTGATCAATACACTGAAAGGCACCACTGTGGCGGTCAAGGCGACCAATCTGTTCGACAAGGACTACATCTCCACCTGCGACAGCTTTTACTGTTACTACGGCGACCAGCGCAGTGTCGTTGCCAGCGTGAACTACAAATGGTAATCGTTTAAACTCTCAACGCTGAAAAAACAAGGGCCGCTTTTCACAGCGGCCCTTTTTGCTTTCGTTCAACCCGGAACACGCCACATGAAGAGCCAAACCATCCGTCGCTGGTCGTTCATCCACACGTGGAGCAGCCTTATCTGCACGCTGTTTCTGTTGATGCTGGCGGTCACCGGATTACCGCTGGTGTTTCACCACGAGATCGAGCATCTGCTCGGCGACGCCCCGGAACTCAGGGAGATGCCGGCCAACACGCCGCGCATGGACTTGCAGCAGCTGGTGAAAGCTGCCGAGGCGCATCGTCCGGGTGAAGTGGTTCAGTACTTCGGCTGGGACGAAGACGAACCTAACGGCATGTATGCGTTCATGGGCAAGATTGCGGGTGGCGATCCCAATGACACACACACATTCATGCTCGATTCCCGGAGCGGTGAAGCCGTGGAAACGCCGTCAGCCAACGGCGGTTTCATGAATATCATGCTGCGCCTGCACGTGGACATGTACGCCGGGCTGCCCGGAAAGCTGCTGTTGGCCTTCATGGGGCTGCTTTTTGTATTAGCGATTGTTTCGGGTGTGGTGCTGTATGCACCATTCATGCGCCGACTGGATTTCGCCACCGTCCGCCCGAACAAATCGACGCGCGTGCGCTGGCTCGACCTACATAACCTTATCGGGGTAGTCACCCTGACCTGGGCATTCGTGGTCGGCTTGACCGGCGTGCTCAATGCCTGCGCGGATCTGGTCATCGCCCAATGGCGCAACGATTCTCTGGCTGCCATGGTCGCCCCTTATAAAAACGCCCCGCCCCTGACCAATCGCGCGCCGGCAAGCAATCTGCTGGAAATCGCCAAAACCACTGTGCCGGGCTCAGAGCCATCGTTCATCGCCTTCCCGGGCTCGCGCTTTTCCAGCGAGCACCACTATGCAGTCTTCATGAAGGGCAGCACTCACCTGACCTCGCACCTACTGACGCCCGTGTTGATCGACGCCGAGAACCTGAAGGTCACCGCCATCGTCAGCAGCCCTTGGTACATGGACGCGTTGCTTCTCTCGCAACCGCTGCACTTCGGCGATTACGGCGGCATGCCGATGAAGATCCTCTGGGGCGTACTGGATGTGCTGACCATTATCGTATTGGGCAGCGGGGTCTATCTCTGGTGGGTGCGCCGTCGCGCCGCTGCGACGGTCAATGTTCGTCAGGCGGTGGAGGCGGCATGACCCGGCACAAAAAGCATTCGGCGTTCTGGAAGACCTTCGCCAAGCCGACCTGGATTGCAGCCCTGACAGCGGTTGGCCTGTTCGCCGCGCTGTTAGGCGATGATGGCTGGGATGTCCTGTCCTGGGTGGGCATGGCGATTCCGGCGTGGCTGAGCATCAAGGGCTTGATGGTGCGGCGCCGGGTTTGATCAAACGGTTACCGCATTTCCACTGCCCCATTTCGACCTTTCTGCTGAGAACCCACTCACGCATCTGTAGGAGATGCGCACACCTGCGCAGTGAAATCTCTTTGTTTGCCTGAGTCTCGCTTACAACCATGTCGAACACGTCTGTAAGAAACTTCCTCCAAAGCGCTGGCGGAATTCCCGCACACTCCTGCTCAAATCCCGTCCCAACAAACAGGTTATCTCTCCGATGATCGGTGTTCAGCCGTGACAGGCAACCACACTACCGATCAGGAGAGAACACCATGGCGCTCGACGCATTTTTGAAGATTGAAGGCATCCCTGGCGAATCGCTGGATGAGCAGTGCAAAGACTGGATTGAAATCACCGGCTATTCGTTCGGCAGCTATCAGAGCGCGTCCGTGACGGCCAGCACTGCAGGTGGCGCGACCTCCGGGCGCACCACACTCAGCAACCTCACGCTGACCAAGATGCTCGACAAGTCGAGCTGCAAACTGATGGCAGCGAACTGCGCTGGACAGCATTTCAAGGAGGTCAAGCTGTCCGTTCACCGTGCAGGGGGCGACAAGATGAAGTTCTACGAAATCATCCTCGAAGAAGTGATCATTGCCGAATACAACCAGAACGCCAACGACGGCATCCCCACCGAACTCATTCAACTCAATTACGGCCGTATTCGCTCTACGTACACCATGCAAAAAAGAAACGACGGCAGCGGGGCCGGCAGTGTAACGGGCGGATGGGACAGGATCGGCAATAAGGAATATTGCTGAGAGGGGACGTGCCATGGAATTTGAACGTACCCAACACGTCGGCCATTACGGTGTCGTGCTTACACTTATCCACTTCACCGTGGGGCCTGGCGACGCCGCATCGTTGAGAACACTCAAGTTGCCGGAGATAAGCAAGGGTAGTTATGAGGTTACCCGGCTGCTTGAGGAAACCTACGATCGAATGCTTGCACAGGGACGGCCTTGTCGGATGGTGCTGGCGGTGTCTAATCGTCTTAGCAGGAAGACTGCCGATCTATTAAATGATCAACGGGTGAGAGTGGGTGGCGTCGTGTCCTCCCTGAGCGGCAAAGCTGTTTCAGAGGTGTTCGGTCCGTTAGTCGGAGGGATGGCGGGCATGTTTTCAGGGGGGAAGGCCCGACAAGGAATTCCGACCTACCACGTCGGTGATGTAATAGTCAGTATCGACGCTCAAGTCGCAGGAGGTATTGGCCCTCAGAGATCCTCGTCAGCATTGCTGCTTAAAAACAACGGTGATGGCTAGATGGCGTTTTATATCTCGTTAATCATCGTCGCGGCTGCCATCTGGAGCGCCTGTCGAATCACAAGGCGCTGGCGGTATCAGTGGGTGCTCGGCCTCGCCATCATCGTCTTCTGGTTTTCTTACGTTGTCCCTTGGGTCGTGAGAGCGGAAGCAATTGAAGATGAGCAATTTCTTGATTATGAAATATTGCTCGAAGGCCTTCTCTACGTAGGGCTGGGATTACTGGGCGACAACTGGTGGCGTGACGACGAGCCGAAGTAGCGAATCGCACTGCCAGCCTCATCAGCAATCTGGCTTGTCCTACGCTCCCTCCACGCGCGGGACAAGCACAACGCGCGGCTGAAGTCATCATACGACTTTCCAGCAATTACCATATTCAGCAAGCCTGCCGCCTTCCTCTCCAAACGCTCACGATTCCATAGCCACCAGACACCCGAAGCCGGCCCTGCTCGTGACAATCCAGTTACATATAGAAATACAATCGCCATTCAAGGCTATTCCCATTGACAACAAAACGTGCGTTTGCCTAAATCCACAGTCGTACGACGACGTATAACGCTCGCCGCTGAATAAAAACAATATCAAGAGTGGATTCGATGAAAATCAAAGGCATCCGTTGGTGGATGGTCGCGCTGATTACCGGTGGCATGATCGTCAACTACCTCGCTCGCAACACCCTCTCCGTGGCCGCTCCGACCATGATGAGCGAGCTGAACATCTCGACCGAACAATACTCACACGTCGTCATCGCCTGGCAGATGGGCTATGCCTTCATGCAGCCAGTCGCCGGCTACGTGATCGACGCCATCGGCACAAAAATCGGTTTCGCTGTTTTTGCGGTCGCCTGGTCGATTGCCTGCGCTTCGGCGGCCATGGCAACGGGATGGCAAAGCCTGGCATTTCTGCGCAGTCTGTTGGGCATCACTGAAGCGGCGGGCTTCCCCGCTGCGATCAAAGCAACCACTGAATGGTTTCCAGCCAAGGAACGTTCAGTCGCGATCGGCTGGTTCAACATTGGCTCGTCCATTGGCGCACTGCTGGCCCCACCCTTGGTCGTGTGGGCCATCCTGCACAGTGGCTGGGAAGTCGCCTTTATCATTGTTGGCGCGCTGGGACTGTTGTGGACGGCCGGCTGGCTGTTCTTTTACAAGCATCCACTCAATCAGCGCCTGCTCGGTGATGCCGAGCGCGACTACATCCTGGCCGGACAGGAATCCCATCTGAAGGACGCCCCAAGCAAACGCGCCAGCTGGAAGAAGATCGTCGGTACACGCAACTTCTACGCAATCGCCTCTGCGCGCATGCTGTCGGAGCCGGCATGGCAGACCTTCAACGCCTGGATCCCGCTGTACCTGATGACCGAACGACACATGAACATCAAGGAGATCGCGATGTTCGCCTGGCTGCCTTTTCTGGCAGCGGACATTGGCTGTGTGCTCGGTGGCTACCTGAGCCCGTTCTTCTACAAGCACTTCAAGGTGTCGCTACTGACCTCCCGCAAAATGGTCATGGTCCTTGGCTCACTGTGCATGATCGGCCCCGGCTGCATCGGCCTGGTCGACAGCCCCTATGTAGCGATCGCCTTGTTGTGTGCTGGCGGCTTTGCCCACCAGACGCTTTCCGGCGCGCTGTACGCCATTACCTCCGACTCGTTCGGCAAGAATGAGGTGGGCACCGCGACGGGTCTGGGCGGCATGTTCGGGTTCCTCGGTGCAGCGTTGTTCACACTGGTACTCGGGATCATGGTGACCAAGGTCGGATACAGCCCGCTGTTCGTGGCCTTGGCGGCGTTTGATATCGTCGCAGCCATCATCATCTGGTTCGTCACCAAACCGCTTGCCACGCCGGTCTCCACACAGTCGTCCGGCGATGCGTCGGCCGAGTCGGGAGGCGTCGTGCCGACGGCGTGAAACAGAGAGACGATATTGCTTAGCGTTCAGGCCCTGACTAGTCTTAGGGCCTGTCCGAACAGAGGAATGTCCATGTCTGCTCCCAGCATGACGCTGTATTACAACGCTGCGTCGCCGTTTGCGCGCAAAGTGCTGATTCTGCTTCACGAAACCGGACAGACAGGACGGGTCAGTCTCAAGCCGGTCAACGTCACACCGGTTAACCCTCACACCGATCTGTGTCATGAAAATCCGGCCGGGAAGATTCCCGCGCTGTGCCTGGCAGATAACAACGTGATTCACGACAGCCGGGTGATTCTCGACTATCTGGACCGCCAGCACGTTGGCAATCCGCTGATCCCGAACGAGGGCTCGGCGCGCTGGAGACGCCTGACACTGGCCTCGCTGGCCGATGCCGTGCTCGATGCGGCGGTGTTGATCCGCTATGAAACCTTCCTGCGACCTGAAGAAAAGCGCTGGACGGAGTGGCTCGATAATCAGCACGAGAAAATCGCCCGCTCGCTGGCCTACTTCGAGGCCGAGGCTGTCACCGAGCTGAGCTCACATTTCGACATCGCCTCGATCAGCCTGGCCAGCGCGCTGGGCTATCTGGACTTCCGCCAGCCCAACCTCGGCTGGCGCAGCAGCTATCCGCGTCTGGCCAACTGGTACTACGAGGTCAGCCAGCGCCCGTCAATGCTGGAAACCCAACCGCCTGCGTGACATCAGAACGGTCGGGCAGCATTCCGTCTGCCGGCGGTGACGATTTCAAGACCACCGCCGGCAGCCCGTGCGGCTACAGATAATCATCGCGCTTGAGTGATCAACACTCTGGCTTGTCGGCGGTATAGCGACGAGCCGGGTTCACCGCTGCGCCAAACTCGCGCAGGGCCTTGGCGCCGATCAACAGTGGGTAGTTGAAGTGACTGCGGTCCACCAGATTGACCTCGACCGTGCGCTTGACGTCGCCCAGACACAATTCCAGGTCTACCACCGGACGCTTGGTCGGATCGACCGGCTCATCTTCATCCTCGCCATCCGATCGGCCCTTGATGCGGCTGATCCGCGACACTTTGTGCTCATACACCTTGTTGTCGGCGTCTTTAGTCGCCAAGCGGAAACGCACCCAGTCATCGCCATCACGCTTGAACAGTTCGATATCTTTGGCCGAAAGCGACGCGGTGAGCGCGCCGGTGTCCATCTTGGCCTTGAAGGTCTCGCCGAATTCGGAGACCTGGATGTATTCGTAGCGACCATACAACGTCGGTTCGGCGGCCATGACAGGCAACGCCAGCAGGGACAGAAGCGCCAGAAGGGATTTCACGTAACAGGTTCCTCGCTAAGGGTGGGCGTTGCACGGGCCCGATTTTAGACCGCAACTTTGCCGTTCGTTCGCCGACTAAAGAACAACGCCAGCGTAGCTGATGCCGAGTGAAACATTTGTCGGCCACCGCTGGATTTGGCTCTCTGGGCATAGCTGCTTATCATTGCCGGCCCTTTTCATGACCACGAGTGTTTTATGCGTCACCTTCTCACCGGCATTGCCGTCACGCTGCTGCTTGTGCTCAACACGCTGGTGTTGTTCGGGCCACTGATGGTCTTCGCATTGCTCAAGCTGGTGTTCCAGAGCGAACTGCGCGACCGCTGCTCGTGGGCGGTGATGTGGATCGCCGAGACCTGGGTCGAGATCAACAAGCTGATTTTCAAACTGTGCATTCCCACGCGCTGGGAAATCAGCGGCCACGAAGGTCTGCGGGGCGACACGTCTTATCTGGTGGTCAGCAATCATCAGTCGTGGGTCGATATTCCGGCGCTGGTGCAGGCGTTGAATCGTCGTACGCCATTCTTCAAATTCTTCCTCAAGAAAGAACTGATCTGGGTGCCGTTTCTGGGGCTGGCCTGGTGGGCGCTCGATTACCCCTTCATGAAACGCTACACCAAGGCGTTTCTGGCGAAGAACCCGGAACTGAAAGGCAAGGATCTGGAGATCACCAAGGAGGCTTGTGAGCTGTTCAAACGCCAGCCGGTGACCGTGGTGAATTATCTGGAGGGCACCCGCTTCACGCCGGCCAAGCAGGTTGAGCAAACTTCACCGTACCAATATCTGCTCAAGCCCAAGGCTGGCGGCGTCGCATTTGTGCTGGCGGCAATGGGTGAACAGCTGGACGCGGTGCTCGACGTCACGGTGGTTTATCCGAGCGAGCGGATTCCAGGGTTCTGGGATCTGATTTCGGGTCGGGTGCCACGCGTGATTATCGACATCAAGACCCGTGAGCTCGACCCTGCGCTGTGGCAAGGCGATTACGAGAGCGACCCGGTCTTTCGCGAGTACGTACAGAACTGGGTGAATCAGCTGTGGTTGGACAAGAACGCGCGGATTGTTGAGTTGCGCGGGTGCCACTCAAGCCGAAAGGACGACTCACACTTGTAGGAGACGCCGGAGGTTACGACGGCGTCTCCCACCAGGTACGGTGGACGCCACAAGGTTACGTCGCACCGTCTCAAGATCTGATGTGTTATTTGGCGCCCCAGACCCCACTCAACGCCGACAGCGCCGAACCGCCTGCGCCCTGTTGTCCGAGATACTGCAGAATCACCGGCACAAACTGGCCGACCATGCCGCTGTCCATGCCGAGCGCGCTGAAGGCGCTGTTCACATCGCCCATGCTCTGCACGTTGCCCAAGGCGCTGCTGACGGCCGAATTGCTGCTGCCGGAGCTGCCGCCGAGCATGCCGCCCAGACCACCGAGGCTACCCAGCGCCGAGGAGCCCGACAGTTGATCCAGACCTGGCACCGACTTGCTCAGGCTTGAGTAGTCGTTGCCGGAAAGTTTGTTTTTCGCCAGACCCAGCAACGCGCCGGTACCGCCGACGGCTTGCTGCGGGGTGACATTCAATTGCGTGCCCAGCGTATTGAGCAGGCCGGCCGCTTCAGGCGCTGCGGTGGCTTTCTGCTGACCGCCGGTGGCGTTGGAAACGGCGTTCGCCGCATCGTTCAGGTTGAAGGCGAAGACCGGCGTTGCCACCAGCGCCATCAAAGTCGCCAATGCCGCGCCGCGTGCGTTTTTCATAGAAACCTTCATCGAAACAACCTCGTTTGCCAGAGAACCGGCATAGCCGGGTAAACACGCGTTGGACCCCGCCACGCAAAGAAGTTCCAGCGAGCGATCATCCAGCGCGCCTGCGAAATATCCCAGTGCCCGCTGCATCCACTTTATAGAGCGCAACGTATCCCTTGCACGAACAGAGACTTCAGCAACTGCCCCGTCGGATAAGCGGTGGCGTTCTCTTTCCCTTGGCGAGTAGAAAAAGGTGGATGGAACTGCGGCTCAACCTGGACTAACCTGCCAGCCATACGGCCGCCGCCGTCCCCTGGTCTGGAGAATGCCCATTTCCTCTGTCGACGCCGATGAACTCCGGCAATTGCTGGCTCAGTGTTCACTGGGTAACCGCAGCGCCTTCGAGAGCCTTTATCGCAAGGTTTCCGGACACCTGTTCGCCGTAGCCCTGCGCTGCATCGGGCATCGCGATCAGGCCGAAGACGTTGTACAGGAAGCCTTCGTGCGCATCTGGAACAGCGCGTCGCAGTACGACGCCAACCTCTCGGCACCCATGACCTGGATGGTCAGCATCACGCGCAACAAGGCGATCGACCAACTGCGCAAACATCGTGAAGAGCCGTTGACTGACGAGCAGGCCCAGGCGCTGTTCGATCAGGCACCTTCGGCTCACGAACAGATGGAAAGCCTTCGCGACGCCACCGCGTTGCAACGTTGCCTCGACACCCTCGAAGGCATGCAGCGCCAATCCATCATCATCGCGTATTTTCACGGGGCCTCTCACGGCGATCTCGTCACCCAGTTGGCCGCGCCACTGGGCACGGTCAAATCGTGGATCCGCCGAGGCATGGAACGTCTGCGCAGGTGCCTTGAATCATGAACTATCGCCAACCTGAACTGCGCCGCGCACTCGCCGCCGATTACGCCATCGGTTTGATGCCCACGACAGCGCGCAGACGCTTCGAGAATCTGCTGATAGACGACCCGAATTTACGCGCGGAAGTCGCCCAGTGGCAGGAGAGTCTGGTCGGCCTGACGACTTCCCTGGAACCTCAACCTGTACCGGAACGGGTGTGGCAGCAGATCGTTGCCCGGATCGAGCCGCAACGCCTGCATGTCCCGGAAAAACGCCCGTTCTGGAGCTGGATGCGCATCGCCGCAGTGGCCTGCACACTGCTTGTGGCCGTTATCGTCGGTGTGATCTACAACCGCGACAAACCGGACTTCAACGCCACTCTGGTCGCCGGCAATCAGCAACCTGCGCTCACCGTGCAGGCTTTCGACCGTTACCTGAAAATCGACCCTGTGGCCGTCGCTTCCGTGGAAACCGGTCGCAGTCTCGAGCTTTGGGCCATACCTGCAGATGGCGTTCCGGTGTCGTTGGGTGTGATTCCCGACAACGGCAAAGGCCGGGTCGATCTGAGCGACAGTCAGCGTAGATTGCTGGGCTCGCAAACGACGATGGCCATTACGCTGGAGCCGAAGGGAGGTTCGCCGAGCGGCAAGCCAACAGGACCGATTCTTTATAAAGGCCAGCTAGCGTCGTTGTAGCGCCCATCACGGAGTCGCGACGTCAATCAGACGTTGCGGCTCAAAGACGCGGGCGAGCTGGCGCGTCCAGAGCGCCGAGCCTGGCTTGACGGGTGGGCGACGACTGAACGCCTTGGCAAGCCGATCACCGTTACGCAGTTTCTCTCGCAGGCTAGTGAGACGCTGGCCGCCTTGATGGTCGCGTTCCCAGTACAGGGGCTCGCTAAAATATCGCACCTCGGTCGCATGCTCCGTCGTCTGCGTTGCCCCTTGCAGCTGCTGCCACCATGACCTGTCCCCTTTAGCGATCGGCAGGTGGCGTTCGGAAAGGGAATACGAAGAGGGTGATACCAGCCGCGCATGAGTGATCAGGGCAAAACCGGAAAACCAGGGCATCCACAGATGAGACACGTCGCCGGCGAAGCACTCGCCGAGCACGAAGTCCGCTTCACAATCGGACTCGGCATGGTAAGCGGGAGCAATCCGCACATGCTGTCGATAAGCGGAGCTGTAACCAGACTGGCATATTCGCGAAGCCACGCCAGCCCACATGCAAGCGTTCGCGTTTTCAAAAAAGACCGTGGAGGAAATCCAGCGTTGAGCGTCCGGCGCCAGTTCGGCGGATGCCAACTCGGCTGGCAATAGAAGCAACACCGTTACGACGAGCATCACAACCTGTGTTTTTAACACCTGGATAAACATGTACTACCCGCGACTTGAAAAAATCCGGCCGGACAAATAGCACGCAGAAAACCCGGTTGAAATAAGCGGCAGTGGAATTCAAATATTCCTCTGCTAATTACAGAAACGCCCTACACCGCAAAGTGCAAGACCCTACGTAAGACATAAAAAAGGCGGCCCAAAGGTCGCCTTTTAACGGATCGCCAGATGGCTTACGCAGCGCTAAACAGCTTGTGCGGATCGATCACGAATTTCTTGGGTACGCCTGCATCGAATTCGCCGTAACCACGCGGTGCATCGTCCAGGCTGATGACTTGCACACCGACCACTTCAGCGATGTTGATGCGGTCCCACATGATGGCTTGCATCAGTTGGCGGTTGTACTTCATCACCGGGGTCTGGCCGGTGTGGAAGCTGTGAGACTTGGCCCAGCCCAGACCGAAACGAATGCTCAAGCTGCCCATCTTCGCAGCGGCATCCACTGCGCCCGGGTCTTCGGTGACGTACAGCCCAGGAATGCCGATTTTGCCGGCGACGCGGACCACGCCCATCAGCGAGTTGAGTACGGTGGCCGGGGCTTCCGCTTTCACACCCGCGTAGCCATGGCCCCGGGCTTCGAAGCCCACGGCGTCCACGGCGCAGTCCACTTCAGGCTCGCCCAGCAACGTGGCGATCTGCTCATGCAGCGGCGTGTCCTTGGACAGGTCGGCGATTTCGAAGCCCTGTGCCTTGGCGTGAGCCAGACGCACCGGGTTGACATCACCGACGATCACGACGGCAGCACCCAGCAGGCGCGCCGAAGCGGCAGCCGCCAGACCGACAGGGCCAGCGCCGGCGATGTACACCGAGCTGCCAGGACCGACACCTGCCGTTACCGCACCGTGGTAACCGGTTGGCAGAATGTCGGAGAGGCAGGTCAGATCGCGGATCTTTTCCATCGCCTTGTCGCGATCAGGCAGTTTCAGCAGGTTGAAGTCGGCGTACGGCACGAGCACGTATTCAGCCTGACCACCGGTCCAGTCACCCATGTCGACATAGCCGTACGCGCCACCCGGACGTGCCGGGTTAACGGTCAGGCAAACGCCGGTGTGTTGCTCTTTGCAAGAACGGCAAAGGCCACAGGCCACGTTGAAAGGAACGGAAACCAGATCGCCGATCTTGAGGTTTTCGACGCCGCTGCCCATTTCGATCACTTCACCTGTGATCTCATGGCCAAGGACCAGACCTACCTGGGCAGTGGTGCGACCGCGCACCATGTGTTGGTCTGAGCCGCAAATGTTGGTGGACACCACGCGCAGGATGACACCGTGCTCGATCTTCTTGCCGCGCGGGTCCTGCATTTTTGGGTAGTCAATTTTCCGTACTTCGACCTGGCCTGCGCCGAGATACACCACACCACGATTACCAGACATGCTTTCACCTCGCTGTTTGTTGTTATGGATACAGCCGTGTAGCGGAGTTATGCGTCGCCAGTGTGTTGCGGCAACGCACTGATTGCTCTGGGTTGCTTGTTCGGTGTTGCGCAAATTCTGTGGATTGATGCAAATCCTGTGGGAGGGTATTCCCAACCATAAGGATCGTTTAAAGCACCACGGTGCGGTTTGCGTTCAGAAATACACGCCGCTCGATGTGATACCCCACCGCTCGCGCCAGGGTCAGGCCTTCAATGTCGCGCCCCTTGGCGATCAGGTCTTCAGGATAGTGACTGTGATCGACCACCTCGACGCCCTGAGCAATGATCGGACCTTCGTCGAGATCGTTGTTGATGTAATGCGCGGTCGCGCCGACCAGTTTCACGCCCTTGTTGTATGCCTGGTGATACGGCTTGGCGCCCTTGAACCCCGGCAGCAACGAGTGGTGAATGTTGATCGCACGACCATCGAGCTTGCGGCACAGCTCTGGTGACAAAACCTGCATGTAGCGGGCGAGCACCACCAGCTCGGCGCCGGTGTCCTCGATCACCTTCATCACCTTCGCTTCCTGCGAAGGTTTGTCGTTGGGATCGAGTGGGAAATGGTAGTAGGGAATTTCGTGCCAGCGCGCCAGCGGTTCGAGATCGGGGTGATTGGAGACCACCGCGACGACGTCCATGGACAGTTGATTGATGCGCTGCCGGTAGAGCAGGTCGTTGAGGCAGTGATCGGCCTTGGAGACCATGATCACCACTTTCGGTCGATAATTCGGCGCCGTCAGCTCGAAGATCATGCCGAAGGCCTCACCACGCTCGGCAAGTCCTGCGCGAAATGACGCTTCGTCAAAGCCATCCGGCTGACGGAATTCGACACGAATGAAAAAACGGCCAGACAGCCGGTCATCGAACGAATGGTGCTCGGTGACATAGCAACCCTGCTCGAACAGGTAGCGCGTCACCGCGTCCACCGTGCCCAGCACGCTTGGGCAGTCGGCGGTCAGAATCCAGGTATCGGGGGCGCGGCTCATAGTTATTCCTCAGACCGTTCCCACGCTCTGCGTGGGAATGCAGTTCAGGACGCTCGGCGTCCTTCACATGGGACGCAGAGCATCCCGGGATGCGTTCCCACGGGGAGCGTGGGAACGATCAATGGTTACGCCGCAACGCCCAAGCCGTACTCAGCACTCGCATCCTGCAGCCACAGCCACCAATAATCGGAGAAGCTGCGACGGATCAGCAGTTCCCAGGTTTCTTCCCCTGTACGGCGGATCACCAGTTGCGATTTGGCGAACACGGTGCCGACGGCTTTGCCGACCGGGAAGTTGCTCGGGTGTACGTCATAGCTGGTGGACTTCATCAGCACTTCACGCACTTTCGGGCCGGTCAGCTCCAGCAGCGATTGACCACCGCTGACGTTGACCACCTGGATGTGCAAACCATCCAGCGCTTCACGCAGTTTTTGCTCAGCGGCGAATTCTTCGCCGGTCGGCACGATCAGCAGCCACTCATCCGGGCCCATCCATTGGATCGAGCTCTCACCGCTGACCACCAGCGCCAGTGCGCTTGGCAATTCCATGCCCAGCGCCTTATGGACGCCCGCCGCAAATGCTGGATCGTGGGCATCGCCACGAATGGTCAGGTGGCCCAGCAGTTTTTTCTCGCGCAGCACCACACCCGGGTTGGTGCGGCCTTTGCCGACCAGGCTTTTCAGGTCGGCATGAAACAGAGGCGACTCGACTTTGACGTCGGTCGTTGGCCGCTGTTGGTAAACGTTGGCTGTGGTCATAGAGCACCTGTCTTGAATTCTGTTATACCGGTTGACGCAACATGTGTGGTGCTTCTTCGCCTGTAGCACTTGGGCTTGCCGGCGGTGGCGGCTTTGAGATCGCTACCGCCGGCAAGCCGTGCTGCTACAAGAGTCAGCAAGCCTGAAGGCTTATTCCACGTTTTGCCGGTCACCCTTAGGATCGAAGAACACCGAGGACACGATTTCCGCCTCGATCACCGAGCCGTCAGCCTGAGGCGAGAACACACGCTCACCCATGCGCTTAAGACCGCCCTTGACCACGCCCATCGCGAACGAATAACCCAGCGAGTTCGCCGCGTAGCTCGATGTCACGTGACCCACCATGGTCATCGGAATCGATTGCTTCGGATCGAACACCAACTGCGCGCCTTCCGGCAGCCACTTGTTCGGATCGATCGGCTTCAGACCCACCAACTGCTTACGGTCATCGCGCAAGCAATCTTCACGGTTCATGCCGCGCTGTCCGAGCCACGAGAACGGCTTGGTGCGACCGACACACCAGCCCATGTTGAGGTCGTCCGGGTTCATCGAACCGTCGGTGTCCTGGCCGACGATGATGAAGCCCTTCTCGGCCCGCAGTACGTGCATGGTTTCGGTGCCGTACGGGGTCAGGTTGTACTTCTTGCCCGCCTCGGCGATTTTTTCCAGAACACCCATGGCGTAGTCGGCCTGGATGTTCACTTCGTATGAAAGCTCACCGGTAAACGAAATCCGGAATACGCGAGCCGGAACACCACCGACGAGGCCTTCTTTCCAGGTCATGAACGGGAAGGCTTCACGCCCTAAGTCGATATCGGTCACTTCGCCGAGCAGCTTGCGGCTGTTGGGGCCCGACAAGGTCAGGGTCGCGTAGTGATCGGTCACGGAGGTGAAGTACACCTTCAGGTCCGGCCATTCGGTCTGCTGGTAGATTTCCAGCCATTGCAGGACGCGCGCAGCGCCCCCCGTGGTGGTGGTCATGATGAAATGGTTGTCGGCGACGCAGGCAGTGACACCGTCGTCGAAGACCATGCCGTCTTCTTTACACATCAGGCCGTAACGCGCCTTGCCCACATCGAGCTTGGTCCAGGCGTTGGTGTAGATGCGGTTCAGGAACTCGCGCGCATCCGGGCCTTGAATGTCGATCTTGCCGAGGGTCGAGGCGTCCAGCAGGCCAACGCTGTCGCGCACGGCTTTGCATTCGCGGCGCACGGCTGCATGAATATCTTCACCGGCTTTCGGGAAGTACCAAGGACGTTTCCACTGGCCGACGTCTTCGAACTCGGCACCGTTTTTCACGTGCCAGGCGTGCAGCGCAGTGAAGCGCACAGGCTCGAAGATGTGGCCGCAGTGACGACCGGCCACCGCGCCGAAAGTGACCGGCGTGTAGTTCGGACGGAACATGGTGGTGCCCATCTCGGGGATCGAGACGTTCAGCGAGCGAGCCGCGATGGCCAGACCGTTGACGTTACCCAGCTTGCCCTGATCGGTACCGAAGCCCAGCGCGGTATAGCGTTTGACGTGCTCGACCGACTCAAAGCCCTCGCGGGTCGCCAGTTCGATGGCAGCGGCGGTGACATCGTTCTGCAGGTCGACGAACTGCTTCGGCGCGCGGGCAGTGCCCTTCTCGTGCGGCACCTGGAACAGCGCCAGCGTCGGCTCTTCAACGCGGCTCAGGGCTTTTGGCATCACGCCTTCGACCAGTTGGAAACCGGCTTCGCTGGCTGCGCGAACGCCGCCTTCGAAACCGTCGGCCAGCGAGTCGGCCAGTGCGTAGACGCCGTTCACGCCACCAACGCACACGCGTTTCTGTGGCGCTTCACCTGGTACGAAACCGAGGATGTCTTCGCGCCAGACCGGCTTGCCACCCAAGTGGGACGCCAGGTGAACAATCGGGCTGTAGCCGCCGGAGCTGGCGATCAGGTCGCAATCGAGCCACTCGCCCGGGCTGGTGACTTTGTGTGCCTTGACGTCGATGGCCGCAACGCGGGCACCGCTTACGCGTTTGCTTCCGCGAGCTTCAACGACAGCGCTACCGGTCAGAATGCGAATACCCTTCGCGCGCGCCTCCTCAACCAGCGCGCCACGTGGGTTGTGACGGGCGTCGGCGACGGCGATCACTTGCAAGCCGGCATCGAGCCAGTCCAGCGCGACGCGGTAGGCGTAGTCGTTGTTGGTCGACAGCACCAGCTTCTTGCCTGGCGCCACGCCATAACGACGGACATAAGTGGAAACGGCACCGGCCAGCATGTTGCCCGGCACGTCGTTGTTGCCGTACACCAACGGACGTTCGTGAGTACCAGTCGCCAGCACGACACGCTTGGCGCGAACCCGGTGCATGCGCTGACGCACCTGACCGATTGGCGCGCGGTCGCCGAGGTGATCGGTCAGACGCTCGTGAATGGTCAGGAAGTTGTGGTCGTGGTAGCCGTTGACGGTAGCGCGCGGCAACAGAACCACGTTGGCCAGACCTTTGAGCTCGGCAACGACAGTGGCAACCCACTCCGCCGCCGGCTTGCCGTCCAGGCTCTCACGGGAATCCAGCAGACTGCCGCCAAACTCTTCCTGTTCGTCGGCCACGATCACGCGAGCACCGCTGCGTGCGGCAGCCAATGCAGCGGCCAGACCGGCAGGGCCCGCGCCCACAACCAGCACGTCGCAGTGCTGGTTCATGTTGTCGTAAGTGTCCGGATCGTTTTCGGTCGGCGAACGGCCCAGACCTGCGGCCTTACGAATGTACTTCTCGTAGGTCATCCAGAACGATTGCGGGTACATGAAGGTTTTGTAGTAGAAGCCCGGCGGCATCAGCTTGCCGCCGACCTTGCCGAGAATCCCCATCATGTCGGTGTTCACGCTCGGCCAGCCGTTCGTGCTGGTGGCGACCAAACCGGAATACAGCGCCTGTTGCGTGGCACGCACGTTCGGAATCTGAGTGGCTTCGGTGGCGCCGATTTGCAGGACTGCGTTCGGCTCTTCGGACCCGGCGGCGAAGATGCCGCGAGGACGCGAATATTTGAAGCTGCGACCGATGATGTCCACGCCATTGGCCAGCAGAGCTGCGGCGAGGGTGTCGCCTTCGAAGCCCTGGTAGGTCTGACCGTTGAAGTTGAAGTTCAGGACCTTGCTGCGGTCGATGCGGCCGCCGTTAGGCAGGCGATTGGACTGGCTCATACCTTGTCTCCCTTACCGACTGCGGGAACCTTGTTCACAAACTGAGGCTTGGTGCCAATCGGATAGGTTTCGAGAATTTCGTAAGTCACGGTGTCACGCGTGGCGTTGAAGTACTGGCGGCAACCGGCGGCGTGAATCCAAAGTTCGTGATGCAGGCCGCGCGGGTTGTCGCGGAAAAACATGTAGTCGCCCCACTCCTCGTCGGTGCAGGACGCTGGGTCCAGCGGACGCGGAATGTGCGCCTGACCGGAGCCGTGGAATTCCTCTTCGGAGCGCAGTTCGCCACAGTGAGGACAGAAGATATGCAACATAAGGAAATTCTCCTGTTAGTGGGCGACAGCCGCAGCGCCGTGTTCGTCGATAAGGGCGCCGTTGTGGAAACGGTCGATGGAGAAAGGTTTTGCCAATGGGTGCATTTCGCCCTTCGCCAGGCTTGCAGCGAAGACGTTGCCCGAACCCGGCGTTGCCTTGAAGCCGCCAGTCCCCCAACCGCAGTTGAAGAACATGTTCGGTACAGGCGTCTTGGAAATGATCGGGCACGCATCCGGCGTGGTGTCGACGATGCCGCCCCACTGACGGTTCATGCGCACGCGCGACAGGACCGGGAACATCTCGACGATGGCCTGAATGGTGTGCTCGATCACCGGATACGAACCGCGCTGACCGTAGCCGACCCAGCCGTCGATACCGGCGCCGATCACCAGGTCGCCCTTGTCGGACTGGCTGATGTACCCGTGAACGGCGTTGGACATGATCACGCTGTCGATAATCGGTTTGATCGGCTCGGACACCAGCGCTTGCAGCGGGTGGGATTCGATCGGCAGACGGAAGCCTGCGAGTTTGGCCATGTGGCCCGAGTTACCGGCGGTCACCACCCCGACGCGCTTGGCGCCGATGAAGCCCTTGTTGGTTTCAACGCCGACACACACGCCGTTTTCCTTGCGGAAACCGGTAACTTCGGTCTGTTGGATCAGGTCCACGCCCAAGGCGTCGGCAGCACGGGCAAAGCCCCAGGCCACGGCGTCGTGACGCGCTACGCCGCCGCGACGTTGTACAGTTGCGCCGATGATCGGGTAACGGGTGTTCTTCGAGCAGTCCAGGTACGGAATCTCTTCGGCCACTTGCTTGCCGTTGAGCAGTTCGCCGTCCACGCCGTTCAGACGGTTGGCGCTGACGCGACGCTCGGAGTCACGCATGTCCTGCAGGGTGTGGCACAGGTTGTACACGCCGCGCTGGGAGAACATGACGTTGTAGTTAAGGTCCTGGGACAGGCCTTCCCACAGCTTCATCGCGTGTTCGTACAAGTGCGCAGACTCGTCCCAGAGGTAGTTGGAACGCACGATGGTGGTGTTACGGGCGGTGTTGCCGCCGCCCAACCAGCCTTTCTCGACCACGGCAACGTTGGTGATGCCGTGTTCTTTGGCCAGGTAATAAGCCGTCGCCAGACCGTGACCGCCGCCGCCGACGATAACCACGTCGTAGACCTTTTTAGGGGTCGGCGTGCGCCACATGCGCTGCCAGTTTTCGTGGTGGCTGAGGGAGTGTTTGAAGAGGCCGAAGCCTGAGTAATGTTGCATGGTGCTACTCCTGACTCAGCGGTAAACCGGGAAATCGGCGCACAGCGCGGCAACCTGACTGGCAACATTGGCCTCGACATCGGCATCGCCGAGGTTGTCGAGGATGTCGCAGATCCAGCCGGCCAGCGTGACGCATTGGGTAACTTTGAAACCGCGGGTGGTGACCGCCGGGGTGCCGATACGCAGGCCCGAAGTCACGAACGGCGATTGCGGGTCGTTCGGTACGGCGTTCTTGTTCACGGTGATGTGGGCGCGACCGAGCGCGGCATCAGCGTCTTTACCGGTGAGGCCCTGACGAATCAGGCTGACCAGGAACAGGTGGTTGTCGGTGCCGCCGGAAACAACGTCGTAACCGCGATCGATGAACACCTGGGCCATGGCCTGGGCGTTATCGATCACTTGCTGTTGATAAGCCTTGAAACCTGGCTCCATCGCTTCTTTGAAGCACACCGCCTTACCGGCGATCACGTGCATCAACGGGCCACCTTGGGCACCGGGGAACACGGCGGAGTTGAGCTTCTTCTCGATCTCTTCGTTGGCCTTGGCCAGGATCAGACCGCCACGAGGACCGCGCAGGGTTTTGTGGGTGGTGGTGGTGACCACGTCTGCGTAGGGCAGCGGGTTCGGGTACAGGCCAGCAGCGACCAGACCGGCCACATGCGCCATGTCAACGAACAGCAGCGCGCCGACTTTGTCAGCAATCTGACGGAAGCGTGGGAAATCCAGCGTCTTGGAGTAAGCCGAGAAGCCGGCAACGATCATTTTTGGCTTGTGCTCGACGGCCAGACGCTCGACTTCATCGTAATCGATCAGGCCGGTGGCGGTGTCGATGCCGTATTGAACAGCGTTGTAGAGCTTGCCCGAGGACGACACTTTGGCGCCGTGGGTCAGGTGACCGCCGTGGGCCAGGCTCATGCCCAGGATGGTGTCGCCCGCTTGAATCAGTGCTAGGTAAACGGCGCTGTTGGCCGACGATCCGGAGTGTGGCTGCACGTTGGCGTAATCAGCACCGAACAGCTGTTTGGCGCGATCGATGGCCAGTTGCTCGACTTTGTCGACATGCTCGCAGCCGCCGTAGTAACGCTTGCCCGGGTAGCCTTCGGCGTATTTGTTGGTTAGGCCGCTGCCTTGGGCTTCCATCACGCGCTTGCTGGTGTAGTTCTCCGAGGCGATCAGCTCGATGTGATCTTCCTGACGCTGATCTTCGGCATTCATCGCTGCCAACAGTGCATCGTCATAACCCTGGATCTGGTCTTGCTTGCTGAACATCGCGGTTCTCCCAGCGGCGGCGCGGCGCCTGAATTATCGATGGGGCTTTGGATTGCCCCTTGGCAGCGATGGTATGACCGACGCAGACAGCCTAGATGCCTGCGCACGCCACGCAATGGTGCGTTTACGACATGGGTTGGCGGGGAGGGATAAACCCACGATTCGTCAGCCTGACGAAGGCGGTCAAATGCGCATCGCACGCCTGGACTGCTGCGCAAATCAATCGAATGGGCCGCAGGCGCAAAGTCCGTTCGTCGGCCAATGATGAAATACAGGCCCGCACTGTCATTTCTGACAGGTTCGCGAATTTTGGAATCACGCTAAGGTGGTTTCCTCCTGCTGAGAGCAGTTCGGGAAATACCAAACTCAATGGAATGGAGATGAAAAATGACAACGGTGAAATTTCAGACTCAAGATAAAAAAGACGTAACGGGAATTAAAGCCGCGCCTTCCGAACTTACGGCTTATCTAAATAAAGACGATAAATTTCGCGGAGCCAGCGGAACTTACACCGTGCTTTATAAAGAACTGGTAGCCGGCGCAGACCCTTATTGGATTGTTTACCTTGAGCTGGATTCAGACAAGTAAAAGAACGCCATCGGCCCAGGATGCGCCGTCATACAGCCCGTCCTGGATCACTAAATTGATTCCCGAACCTACGACCGACCTCATGGGTCGCCTGACGACCATCGAAACTCTCGGGCAAAAGATGCCAGGAAACAGTCGAGCAACTTCATGTTCGGGATGAAGGAGATGATCATGAGAACAACCACCAGGACGCACATTCTGACGCCCGCACTATGGAGAGAGTTGAGGTCGAGGAGAACTCATCAACCACTGGCGACCGACCCCCTGCTCTTTCTCTCCCAAGGGGTCTTTCATGATTCAAGCGTACAAGGCTTCGTCGCGCTAAGGACGATTCGAGAGCTGAACACTACTGAGGCGCGCGCCACCGTTTATATCGAGGGCTCAGAGACATCGCTCTCCAGTAACATTTCAGTGACTGACGCCAGGCTTTACGCAACCGCACAAGACATCATTCATCAAAATGGCGCCTACCACTCGGTGGTTTTCAAACTTATTTCTTATCCCGAAGGCGTAGCTGTTTCCGAAATTTATCTATGGCCAATACCGCCTTCTGCATTACCAGAAACCATCGAATCAGACCTGCCGCTATCTCTTTCCAAAGGCTCGGCTTTCTACGCAAGTGCCACTGAGGAAGACATCGTGATGGACAGAACTATCAGGATGTTGGAGGACGGTAAAACTTCGATAAACATCCGCACGGTTGAAGGGCAGAGTTACAAAACTACAGTACCCGCAGCTGAAGCATCCCGATATGCAATGCCTGGCGACTATTATGTGGAGCGGGGTAGTGACGAACTGTCCATCGTCTATGGCGTCACTACCCTACCTGAACTCCCATCATCGCCGATAATTAAATATACACCCTTACCAGCGATGACAGGCCCGTAACGACCTTGGCACATGAGTGCCGAGATTCAACTTTTCTGCGCGACCAGGCCGTCAGCCCGGAACATGCTGCGAATGCCTCGTACTGCTTGACGAATCCGGTCTTGGTTCTCGATCAGGGCGAACCGTACGTGATCGTCGCCGTATTCGCCAAAACCGACACCCGGCGAAACGCAGACTTTGGCTTCGAGCAGCATTTTCTTGGCGAACTCCAGCGACCCGAGATGCGCGTAGGCTTCGGGGATCTTGGCCCAGACATACATCGAAGCTTTCGGGTTTTCGACCATCCAGCCCAGTTCATGCAGACCTTTGACCAGCACGTTGCGGCGTTGACGATATTGCTCGGCGATGTCGAGCACGCATTGCTGATCACCTTCAAGTGCCGCAATGGCGGCGACTTGCAGCGGTGTGAACGTGCCGTAGTCGTGGTAGCTCTTGATTCGGGCCAGGGCATTGACCAGTTCCGGGTTACCGACCATGAAGCCGATGCGCCACCCCGCCATGTTGTAGCTCTTGGACAGGGTGAAGAACTCCACCGCAATGTCCTTGGCGCCGGGCACCTGCATGATTGACGGAGCTTTCCAGCCGTCGTAGACGATGTCGGCGTAGGCCAGGTCGTGAACCACAAGTACGTCGTACTGTTTGGCCAATGCGACGACGCGCTCGAAGAAGTCCAGTTCGACGCACTGGGCGGTCGGGTTGGACGGAAAGCCCAGGATCATCATCTTTGGCTTGGGGATCGAGCCGCGAATGGCTTTTTCCAGCTCGGCGAAGAAGTCCACGCCCGGCACCAGCGGCACGGAGCGCACCTGCGCGCCAGCAATGACTGCACCGTAGATGTGAATCGGATAACTGGGGTTCGGTACCAGCACGGTGTCGCCCTGGTCGAGGGTGGCGAGCATCAGGTGTGCCAGGCCCTCTTTGGAGCCGATGGTGACGATGGCTTCGCTTTCCGGGTCGATATCGACCTCGTAGCGCGTTTTGTACCAGCTTGATATCGCCCGACGCAGACGTGGAATGCCACGCGAAGTCGAGTAGCCGTGAGTGTCTTCACGTTGGGCGACGGTGACCAGTTTTTCGACGATATGCGGCGGCGTTGCCCCATCGGGGTTGCCCATGCTCAGGTCGATGATGTCCTCACCACGACGACGAGCAGCCATTTTCAGCTCGGCAGTGATGTTGAACACGTAAGGAGGGAGTCGATCGATGCGCGCAAAGCGGCGCGGCGAACCTTGGTCTGCCATGGAGGCCTCTAGAAGACGTAAGCGCCCGGAACCGTCCGAGCGACGCTGGCCACTGCGGTGGCCTGGTGCGGAAGATAAGGGCGCTGATGGCGGTTGTCTAGAGCGATTTTCAGCGCACGCCACAGATCCCTGTGGGAGCTGCTGGAGGTTGCGACAGTGGCGAATGCGGTGGGGCAGTTGGTCGGGATGCGTCTGAAACGACCCGTTCGCCACCGTCGTAACCTCCGGCAGTTCCCACAGAGTGAGCGACTCAGGCTGCGATGGCGTGCCGGATACCAAACAACAGCAGAAAATGCGCGGGATAAATCAGATACGCCCAGCGCCGCATTGGCCATACCGCCGGCGCCGTTCGCCAGCGTAATAACGCCAATCCCAGCCATGGGCCGAGGAGACAGCTGATCAGCGCACCGATAGAGATCGGATCGCCCCACAGCATGCCGTCGATGATTTTCGGCCATTCGTTGCTCAGCAGACACACCACCCCAGGCAGCACCGCCAGCCAGAGAGACCCGCGCAATACCAGCAGGAATGCCGTCGGTAGCAAGACGCCGTAAGCGCCGAACATCAAATGCGACCCGAAAGCGACACCGATACCCAGCGCCACGACGCCCATGATACGCATCGGCCACGTCCGGCTGATCACGCCCTGGGCCACCAGCAAGCCGAGCACCAGTGTCGGCAACACATTCAGTGTCGTGACCTCATCGGCCATGTAAAGCCGATAAGGGAACTCGGCAACGACAGAGAACACAGCAAGCCACGTCAGATATTTCCAGCGGATTCGAGGTTCAACCGGACGCGACACGCTGCGCGCAACATTCACGGCAATCGCCAGGCAAAACCAGGCGAACGCTAGACGGCCCGGCACATACAGCCAGTCCGCGTGCCAGCCGACATAGCGCAGATGGTCCATGACCATGGTCAACATCGCCAGCCACTTGAGGAGGTCAAGCGCGCGATCACGCAGGGGTCTTGTCGGTGCAGTGGACTCGCTCATCTCACTCCGTTGCTTTGCTGAATTTTCTGACGCAAGAAAGCAAGACCAAACCCTTGAATCTTGGTTACAGTCGCAGCCTTCGATTACAGGGAACCGGCCATGTCAGACCAAAGCCAGCAGTTTGCCAGCGACAACTATTCGGGAATCTGCCCGGAAGCCTGGGCGGCCATGGAACAAGCGAACCATGGCCATCAACGGGCTTACGGCGACGACCAATGGACAGCGCGAGCGGCCGATCAATTCCGCCAGCTGTTTGAAACAGATTGTGAAGTGTTCTTCGCCTTCAACGGTACCGCAGCCAACTCGCTGGCGCTTTCTTCGCTGTGCCAGAGTTATCACAGCGTCATCTGCTCCGAAACCGCCCACGTCGAAACCGACGAATGCGGCGCGCCGGAATTCTTCTCTAACGGTTCCAAACTGCTGACCGCTCGCAGCGACAACGGCAAGCTGACGCCGGAATCGATCCGCGAGGTCGCACTCAAGCGGGCGGACATCCACTACCCGAAACCCCGCGTCGTGACCCTGACTCAGGCAACCGAAGTGGGCAGCGTTTATCTGCCAGAAGAATTGAAGGCGATCAGCGACACCTGCAAGGAGCTGGGCCTGAACCTGCACATGGACGGCGCCCGTTTCGCCAACGCCTGTGCCTATCTGGGCTGTTCGCCTGCCGAACTGACCTGGAAAGCGGGCATCGACGTGCTGTGTTTCGGCGGGACCAAGAACGGCATGGCGGTGGGTGAGGCGATTCTGTTCTTCAACCACAAATTGGCCGAAGACTTCGACTATCGCTGCAAACAGGCTGGGCAACTGGCGTCGAAAATGCGTTTCCTGTCGGCCCCGTGGGTCGGCCTGCTGGAAAACGACGCCTGGCTCAAACATGCGCGCCACGCCAACAGCTGTGCGCAACTGCTGGCTGAGCTGGTGAAAGACATTCCGGGCGTGGAACTGATGTTCCCGGTGCAGGCCAACGGAGTATTCCTGCAATTGTCGGAAGCCGCCATCGCGGCGCTCACCGCCAAGGGCTGGCGCTTCTACACCTTCATCGGCAGCGGCGGCGCACGTTTCATGTGCTCGTGGGACACCGAAGAAAGCCGCATACGTGAGCTGGCGGCAGATATCCGGTTGGTGATGGGGGGCTGAGACCACCTGCCGAGAGTTTTACGAGCGACACAAATCCCTTGTAGCAGGCCGGCTTGCCGGCGGTGGCGATTTCAAAGACGCCACCCCCGGCAATCCGGACTATTACAGGAGAAGGTTGCCGCTGAAATCTTGTGATGCAGGAACCGGCGCACGCCAATCACCCCTGCGCAATCACCTTCTCGATCACCTCGACCGTCGCGCTGACCTTGTCCTCATAACGGCTCAGCTCTTCGGCATGCTGCTGTTTGAGTTCGATCTGCTTCGAGCAGAGGTTCAGCGCAGCGAGCACCAGCAGGCGGTCGCCAATCAATGTCGGGTAACTGCGCTTGGTTTCGGACAGTGCAGCCTTGAGCATGACCACGGCATCCATCAGGGTCTGTTCCTGACCTTCGGGCGCCTTGATCGTGTAGTCGTTGCCGAGAATGGAAATGACCTTGGTGGCGTCGCGGTCGATGATCATGCGCCGACCGCGCTGACGCTGGTCGCACGATCTACCAGTGCCTGAATGCGGGCGGCGGTGGCGCCCTGCTTCTCTTCCTGCTCCAGCAGGCTCAGCTGCAGACTGTCGTTGTCATCCCTGGCTTGCTTCAACTCCTCAGCGAGCTGCGCATTCGTGTTCTGCAGGTCCTGATTCTGCTGTACCAGGTCACCGACGAGCTTTTCCAACTGGCTTAGGGATGCTTCCAACATTTTGATTTCTCAGGCAAATTTCAAAGGGCGCGTACGATAAAGAAAAGTCACTCCAGCTACCAGTGAAATCAGGGCATTTACGCCACAACACCGAACAGAAAAGCACTTGTATTACTTCACTTCCGCAAACGCATAACGGACCTGATTGACTGCGTTTTCTCCATCTTGTTCCTGCTGTTCGTCAGATCACCGCGCTGCGACATAAGCGCACAGCAATGGACCAAAGGGTTCAAGTCCGGCGGGGCCTGACCGATAAGCCATTCATCTCTTATCAAAACTCCCTTCTGCACGCATGGATTGCGGCCCCATCAGGAACCGTCATGTCCCTACGCAATATGAACATCGCGCCCCGCGCTTTCCTTGGTTTTTCCATCATCGGCCTGCTGATGCTGGTGCTCGGCATCTTCGCTCTGACCCAGATGAGCAAGATCAACGATGCCACCGAAACCATGGCCACCAACAGCATGCCGAGCATCAAGGCGCTGGATAAACTGACCGAAGCCAGCATTCGCCTGCGTGTGCTGTCTTACCGCCTGATGCTCAATCGCGACCCTGACACTTTGCAGAAAACCGTCGATCTGCTGGCCATGCGCAACAAGCAGATCGAGGACGCTCGTGCAATCTACGTCAAGCTGATCTCCGCGCCGGAAGAACAGGCGGCTTACGATCAGTACCTCTCCCTGCTCAATGACTATCGCCGGATGGAAGACCGCATGAAGTCGCTGAGCAGCGCCAACAAGCTGGACGAGCTGACCACGATGCTCAGCGCCGACCTGCAAACCAACTCGGACCAGATGAACGTGGTGCTGGGCAAGCTGGTGGAGATCAACACTCAGCAGCTCAACGACACCAACAAGATAGCGTCGACCCAGTATTCCTCGGCGATCACCATGGTAGTCACCCTGTTGATCGTTGCCACGGCCCTGACGTTGCTGTTCGCGTGGCTGCTGACCAACAGCATCACCCGGCCTATCGCCTCGGCCCTCAAAGCTGCTGAGGAAGTGGCCGAAGGCGACCTGACGCGCACCATTGAAGTGGACGGTACCGACGAAGCCGGCCGCCTGCTGAGCGCGATGTTGAAGATGCAGTCCAGACTGCGCGACACCCTGCAACGCATCTCCGGTTCGGCCACCCAGCTGGCTTCGGCTGCAGAGGAACTGAACGCCGTCACAGACGAAAGCGCTCGCGGCCTCTCGCAACAGAACAACGAAATCGAGCAGGCAGCAACGGCGGTCAACGAAATGACCAGCGCCGTGGAGGAAGTAGCACGCAACGCGGTGAGCACTTCCGAGGCATCGAAGAACGCCACCACGTCGGCCAGCGATGGTCGCGATCTGGTTCAGGAAACCGTCAGCGCCATCGAACGCATGAGCGGCGACGTGCAGAGTACTGCGACGTTGATCGGCAATCTGGCCGATGAATCGCGCGACATCGGCAAGGTGCTGGACGTGATTCGCGGCCTGGCCGATCAAACCAACCTGCTGGCCCTCAACGCTGCCATCGAGGCTGCTCGCGCCGGTGAAGCGGGCCGCGGTTTTGCCGTGGTGGCAGATGAAGTTCGCGCTCTGGCGCATCGCACCCAGCAGTCCACCAGTGAAATCGAACGCATGATCGGCAGCATTCAGGGCGGCACCGAGCAGGCTGTCAGCTCCATGCGTAACAGCACCGAACGCGCCGAGTCGACGCTGAATATCGCCAAGGGCGCCGGCCTGGCGCTGGACACCATTAACAGCGCGGTGGTGGAAATCAACGAACGCAACCTGGTGATCGCCAGCGCGGCCGAAGAACAGGCGCAAGTGGCCCGCGAAGTGGACCGCAACCTGGTCAATATCCGCGACCTGTCGACCCAGTCGGCGACCGGTGCCAACCAGACGAGCGCGGCGAGCAACGAACTGTCGCGCCTGGCGGTGGATCTGAACGGAATGGTTGCGCGGTTCCGGTTGTAAGTATGGCTGCATGAAAAAAGGGGGAATGCGTTGCGGCGCATTCCCCCTTTTCATTTCCGCCCCGGGTTGATCAATACTCGATCCGCACGTCCCCCTTCGGCACGCTGCAGCACGACAGAATATAACCCTCTTCCACGTCGTCGTCGGTAATCCCGCCGTTGTGCTCCATCTCCACTTCCCCGCTCAGCTTCATCACCTTGCAGGTGCCGCAGATCCCCATGCCGCACGCTTTCGGGATCATCAGGCCGAGTTTGGCAGCAGCGGCATGGACGGTTTCGCCCGGTGCCACACGAATGCTCTTGCCGGTGTCGGTGAACTCGACCTGATGCAATTCGGCGACGTCGACTTCTGGCGCGTCGGCCGCCTGCTCGGCGTGCTCCACCGCATCGGCGCGTGCTTCCGGCGGCGTCGCACCGAAGGACTCCTCGTGATACTGGGCCATATTGAAACCGTTGGCTTCCAGCAGGCGCTTGACCGCGTTCATGTACGGAGTCGGGCCGCAGCAGAACACTTCGCGCTCCATGAAGTCCGGCGCCATCAGTTCCAGCATCTTCTGGTTCAAATAACCGCGGTATCCAGCCCAAGGCTCACCCAAGCCGTGCTTTTCACAAACGATGTGCAGTGAAAAGTTATTGATGCGCGACGCCATCTGCTCCAGCTCACGGTGATAGATGATGTCTTTAGGCGAGCGCGAACTGTGGACGAACACCATATCGACGTTGGCGTTGGTGTCGTAATACCAGCGCGCCATGGACATGACTGGCGTGATACCGACGCCGCCACTCAGATAGAGGATTTTCGGATTCGGGAAGTCAATGGCGTTGAACAGACCCACCGGCCCGTGCACGGCCAGCTCCTGTCCTTCGTGCAATGTGTCGTGCAGCCAGTTGGACACCTTGCCGCCGGGCACGCGCTTGATGGTGATCGAGAAGCTGTAAGGGACCGAGGGTGCGCTGGAGATCGTGTACGAGCGCATGATCGGCACGCCTTCGATTTCCAGCTCGAGAGTGACGAACTGACCCGGCTTGAAAAAGAACAGGATCGGCTGGTCGGCCATGAAGCAAAAGGTGCGAACGTCCCAGGTTTCCTGGATCACTTTGACGACCCGCACCAGGTGGCGGCCATTGGCCCAAGTCTGTGTATTGACCGGGCTGAGGAAACTCTGGGACATACTCACTCTCCACGGCCGACTGTCGGCCTCTTATGGTGGCGATTCTGCGTAACGCACGAGCCACCTATTTACCTATCAGCGACATTCACATACTTATGGCGACCAGGCCCGATCTATAGGGGTTACGTAGTCGGAAACGGATTCGGCCATGTCGCCCATGGATAAGGTTCGCGTCGCGCCCGGCTACACACTCGCCGTCAATCGATTACAGATTTTTCATTCATAAGGATGAGCGACAGAACGCACCGTCGCCTTGCCTGCAAACGACTCAACACAACCGTAATTAGCCACATTCGTAGGTCGCACAATCGCGGCCTGAGGACTTGAAAGATGGACGTCACCGCAACTCTGAGCCTGGGCGATCCGCTGGAACCCGCACGTAAGGCCACCGCCGAAATGCTGCAGAACCGGGAGCGCACTTTTTCGCTGCCGCAGCCTTTCTACAGCGATGAGCGGCTGTTTGAAATCGACATGCAGGAAATCTTTCAAAAAGAGTGGCTGGTCGCAGGCATGACCTGTGAAATTCCGGCCAAAGGCAACTTCCTGACCCTGCAGATCGGCAAGAACCCGATCCTGGTCGTCCGCGCGCCAGACGGCTCGGTCAACGCTTTCCACAACGTCTGCCGCCACCGCGGTTCGCGCCTGTGCACCAAGGAAAAGGGCAAGGTCGCCAAACTGGTGTGCCCATACCACCAGTGGACCTACGAACTCGACGGTCGCCTACTGTACGCGGGCACCGAAATGGGCGCTGACTTCGACATGAAGCAGTTCAGCCTCAAGCCGGTGAACTGCAAGGTCGCCGGCGGCTACATCTTCATCAGCCTGGCGGCCAACCCGCCGGCCATCGACGAGTTCCTGCAGACGCTGAATCACTACATGGAACCGTACGACATGGAGAACACCAAGGTGGCGGTGCAAACCACCTTGATGGAAAAAGCCAACTGGAAGCTGGTGCTGGAAAACAACCGAGAGTGCTACCACTGCAACGGTTCGCACCCGGAACTGCTGAACACCCTGCTGGAGTGGGACGACGTCACCGACCCACGCGCCGACCAAGCGTTCAAGGACCACGTCGCTGCGTCTGCCGCTGCATGGGAAGCAGAAAAGATCCCGTTCGCTCACAAGAGCTTCGGCCTGCGTAACCGTATCGTGCGCATGCCACTGCTCAAAGGCACTGTGTCGATGACCATGGACGGCAAACAAGGCAGCCAGAAACTCATGGGCCGCATCAAGAACCCGGACCTGGGCTCGATGCGCATCCTGCACCTGCCGCACTCATGGAACCACTGCATGGGCGACCACGTGATCGTGTTCACCGTGTGGCCGATCAGCGCGCAGGAAACCATGGTCAGCACCAAATGGCTGGTGCACAAAGACGCCGTCGAAGGCGTCGATTACGACGTCGCGCGCCTGCGTGAAGTCTGGGACGCCACCAACGACCAAGACCGTCGCCTGGCCGAAGAGAACCAGCGCGGCATCAACTCCATCGCCTACCAGCCAGGCCCGTACTCGAAAACCTACGAGTTCGGCGTGGTCAACTTCATCGACTGGTACAGCGCCAAACTGCTGGAAAACATGGGGGCAGAGCCAGCCCCGTATTTGAAGGGCGTTGCGGTTAATCACGAGTAAGGCTCCCGCACCGAGGTATCGGATGTGACTCGAAACCTGTGGGAGCTGCCGGAGATTACGAGGGTGGCGAAAAGCGATCTATTAAACAGATCGCATTCGCCCCCTCGTACTGTCCGGAAACTCCCACAGCACTTATGGCGAGCTGGTGAGTTCAGGCATGACCCGAAGCTGATCAAAAAACAATCAACACCTCGCTGCACCAATTCCCCCGCCCCTCGCAACCTTTCACAAACAACTTATCCACAGCACCACCCACAGCAATTGTGGGCAAGTCGATTCGGCCTCCAATAAAAAACCAGAAAAAACCGTGACTTATTCCAATGGTCATGTTCCAGCCTTGACTGGTTACTTATTGACCAATTGCATGGACCCCACGGATTTAAAGGCTTTAAAGGGATAGCAAACACCTTATCCACAGAAGCGCCAACAGAGAATGTGCGCAAGTCAGGCAAAGTCTCTCCAGTCTGTGGAAAAGCGCAGCATACGTCGATATTCGGGCGTCGCCAGAGAGATTTCGCCAGAGAATCGTCATATTGATCACTATTTGATCAATCCTCCATAAGCCACGGTTCGTAAGGCTCTCAGCGGACCACGAACATCTTATCCACATAGAGGCGCACAGAGAATGTGGGCAGAAAGACACGACCAGAACATTTCCCTGTGGAGAAAAATCCTTTTAAAACCGCAAGATAGGCTGATCAAAATTTAATCAAACACTTGTAAGCCACGGATTGTACGGCTCGCAGGGATAGGTGAACAGTTTATCCACAGGCGGATCAACAGTGATTGTGGGTATGTGGGTAAATTGATGGGCAGAAGGATCGGAAGCGTCTGACATCGCAGTGTCTCCCAAAACCGTAAACTCCCCGCCAGCGCAACTCTCCCGACTGGAAGGATTCAATCATGAAAAGCAGAGCCCACTTCTCACGAGATGTCGTCTTGAGAGCCAATGCCCATCTGATCGAGCACGGAGGCCGCCCAGCAAAGCTTCCCCGAGAGCTGCTGGGTATCGTCACCTTCCGGCCCAGAACAATAGAAGAGATCAACAGGGCCTTTGCCTCTGCGTATGCAAAGCTGCGCGAGACTGAGTTTGCATGACCAAAGCAAACTACAACCATATCTATAACGCATTGGTCGCAGACGATAACGACATTGTGGGCAAGCTCGCCTACTCGCAATACAAACGTCAGAAAATCGAATACATCCTGGCATTCAAGGAAAAGCACGGCGAACTCCCGAAAGACGCCGATCTCGCGGCGTTCCACGACATGAGCAACAACGTGTCAGTCCTTGAGAGCTACCGGAGTCAGGCCGCACAGCTTGCCGTGGATTTTCTGAAAGCATCTCTCGCTGATGAAACAACCCAGATGGAGGAAATGTATGCCGCAAAAGCCAGTCACGAGATACGATCCGCCCGACCTGGGTTCTGGACTGGCGTGTCACAGAGCGTTATTGGCTCGGCGTGCTTCATCATGCTGCTAGGCTGCCTGGTCTTCTTCACTTGGAGCTTGAAACAAGGGCCTCGCCAAGTCATTGAACAAGTGTTCGATGTGATGATTGTCGATGCAACCACCGCTCGGTCGGCGACAGCGATAGATGAACCAAAGTCTTGAACGAGAGATATACCCAGTTTGCACATCGCCTCACGGCTTGCCGGCGGGAGCGGTATTGAGGGCGAAGCCGGGGGTCAGCGAACCACCCCCTCCTCCACCAACAACTTCAAAATCGCCGCTGCGCCTTCCTGAGCGCTTACACCTTTAAGCACTTGCCCACCGCCACCACTGGCCTTGACCGTAGCTCGAGCAGGATCGAACTCGGTCGTACAGGATTTCGAAGACTGATGTCGGTGGAAGTGACCATAGACAGCGTCAAAGCGGCCAACGATTCGGGCCTACCCAGCACCCCTACTTACAATGCCCGACATATCGAATCGGCTCGATTTATGAAATGAACATTTACATGCCTGACTATCAACCAGCAGAGATTTTTCACACCAGTTGCAACCGCTTGCAAGAGCATTGTCAGTGCTAAGTCTTGGGCCGAGTAGAACGACAAACCTGTATCAAGTTATTGCGGCCCTTCATAAGGAAGCCCTTGGATGGCTCTACTACGGGCGTAACAGAGGCGACGATATCCATTTGGATACCCTACATCTGTAGGATAGAACAAATCAACGTGATAGCGGACTATACCCCCATCTTAACCCCAACACTTGGACAGAGGCACGGAGGCAGGATGAAGACCAGTGCTCAGCTTATCTTGGTGATATTTGCAGCTACATTTTTGAGTAACTTACATGAAACGTCCGATGCAAGCTGGAGGTCAACAGCCATAGTGGGGATCCCGGCCACTACACTTGGGTGCATATTTATCAGGTTATTCTTCATTTCAAACATAGAAAACTTCAAGAGCGCTATAAGTAACCCAAGAATAAAAACATTGACTAGCATTGTGTTCCGTCAAAATAAAAGGAAAATTTAGTATGCGTGAAATATGCGTTTCTGATCTAAAGTTAATCTCTGGCGGTTCAACAGGCGACGCCATTGCGGTGGGAGGAGCAATCGGAGGTAGAGTAGGATTTTCTGTGGGGCTTAGTTCAGGCGCCGTGGTTCTGCTGTATTGGGCTTAGGAGGTATCGGTGCCGGAATAGGTGCAGCTATCGTAGGCGCAGGAGCGGTGGGTATAGCGTCTCAAGGAGAAGCACATTGGGCTACGTTTTGTTAAACATACTATTCGGCTTACCGCTCCTATTTCTGGTGAATAGACTTTTTAAACCTGTAAACAATAAAAATTCTTCGCCTTCACACCAGATCATTCGCTTTATAATAGTGGTACCCACAGTTACGCTAACCGCTGTGCACCTAACGAATTATACTGCGCGGAATCAACATATAATTATCGAAATTTTACTCAGCATCCAGAACTTTTGAGGGAGCAACCTGGATGGTTGCAGGATAAAAATTAGAGAACTTAGCACCACAAATATGTGTCTGTTGGTCCAGCTCTGCAGCAGCACAGGATCGCTGATTGAAGATAGTTTCAACAGTCCCGAAGGACTTAACTATTGTGGCGGAGGCTACTGAAATTCAATTAGCTTATTTCGCTTAAAGCGAAAGAAGCCCTCGCTCCGGTTAGAGAAAACCCAACAATGAAAGAAATTATCTTAAACATCTCATTAGCGGTACCCGTTGCACTCTTGCTAAAGTTTCTTTTCAAGAAATTCGCACCTTCTTATGAGTACTTAATCCCCATTGTTAGCATTCCGATTTGCGTACTTGTAGCGGCCTCCCTCACGAAAGCCATTCTTAAATACGAGATATGTATATTGAACCTCGTTTCCAGATTGACCGCATCATAATGACCTATTCAAAGGCGCTACCTGTGCGCCTTTGAATAACCTAGAGAAAGCGTTACCGAACCACCCCCTCCTCCACCAACAACTTCAAAATCGCCGCTGCGCCTTCCTGAGCGCTTACACCTTTAAGCACTTGCCCACCGCCGCCACTGGCCTTGGCCGTCGCAGCTTTCATCCGATCTGCACCGCTTTTGGCCTTGATGACTTTCAGGCGTTTCGGCCGAGGTTTGGCGGGTGTCAGTTCGGCGCCTGTGAATAACTCGTCGATAACGACGTCGATCTGCTCCACGTCCAGAACACCGCGTTGCGCGGGGCCGTAAGCGCTTTGACGGGGTTTGGGTGCCGCGTTATCCACAGTAGCGAGGAATGGCAGACGAACTTTGAGTCGGCGACGTTGGCCGCGAGGTAAAGCCTGGAGTACCTGTGCACTGCCGTTACTGATGGATTCGACTTCCGCCATGCCGACGACCAGCGGCCAGCCGAGCTTTTCCGCCAGCAGATACGGCAGCATGCCGGAACCCTCACCGGTTTCAGCCTGGCTCCCGGCTAGCACCAGTTGCACGCCGGATTCTCGAATGTAATCGGCAAGGCCCGGCAGCGCGTCGGCGCCTTGGGGTTGTTCCAGTACGTGCAGTTCGCTGAGGCCCATGCCCAGATAGGCGCGCAACGCAGGCTCTTCGGCGTTGCCGGCATGCAGTACGTGCAAGTTATCCCCAGCCAGCTGCAGGCCGAGTTCCACGGCCCGGGCATCTTGCTCTGCCCGGCGAGGACGACCGGATGTCGGGTGCGCGCCGATAGAAATCAGACTAATGACGTGCAAAGCGCTTTTATCCACAGGCATTTTTTTGTCAGGCTGCATCGCGTTTCGCCTCATTCCGGTAGGCCTCGACGGCCTCAATCAGCGCCTTGAGCACCTCGGCGCTTTCGCCAATGACTGACAAATCAGCACGTTTGATCATGTCGCAAGTCGGATCAAGGTTAATCGCCACGACTTTGTCGCACGCGCCAATGCCCTGTAGGTGCTGGATCGCGCCGGAGATACCCACAGCCACATATACGCGCGCAGTGACCCAAGTGCCGGATGCGCCCACTTGGCGATCACGAGTCATGTAGCCATCGTCCACCGCCACGCGGGATGCGCCTTCGGTCGCGCCCAAGGCTGCAGCGGTACGGTGGAACAGGTCCCAGTCCCTGACGCCGTTGCCGCCGGAGAAGATGAATTCAGCTTCTGCCATGGGGATAAGTGCCGGATCGACCGCCACCGCGCCCAAATCCTCAATCCGAGCAATGCTTCGCGCGATGGTTGTGGACAACTCAATCGGAAGCGCTTCGTGGCGAGTCTCACTGACGGGTTCGGCGCACTCGGCAGCCGCCAGAATCAGGCGCGATACCGGCCGCAACACATCTTCACGGCCTGCGCCTGCCCGGCCTGTGGCTCGATCATCCTTGACCTGCCAGACGCGCGTCGCTGGCCGTTCACCAATGCTTGCAGCGAAACGGCGACCTAATTCCCCGCCGCCGCTGCGGCTGTCAGGCAACAACCAATGCCGCGGATCAAACTGGTTATCCACAGCGCGCAAGCCTTGCACGCGCTGCTCTGGTGAGTATCCGCTGAATTCGCTACCTTCCAACACCAGCAGACGGTCCACACCTGCTGTTTCGAAGGCGCTCTCCTTGTGCTCGCCGAATACCACGGCCAGCACAGCGCCGTCCTTACCAGACAGGCTGTGAGCAAGTCCCAGCAAGTCGCGGTCGTGACTGCTCAAGCGGCCGCCAACCATGTCCGGGACCACTGCGATGTAGAAAGCAGGATCGGCAATTTGATGCAGTGGCAATTGCACTTCCACTGAAGCAGAACGTTTGACTGACCCGCCCTGCTGAGCGCCGCTGCGGTCAATGCGTTTGATGCCGTTCGGGCCTATGAAACCGATGCCGTGCACGTTTTTGCGGATGACACCGTTAGGCCCCATCCAGCTTGCCTGCTGCGGCTGCATGGCAGCATGCAGCGGGTGCAGGCGGTTGCGAGCGATCCACTCGGCACGAGGGTCGCGGCGGATAATGTCGCTCATCAGTGCGCCTCCGCAGGTTCGCGTTTGACCGGAGCCGGTTTGGCTGGCGCGGCTTGTTCTTCCAGCAACGCGTCGGCCACCAGTTCGGCGATGTCCTTGATCATCGGACGCGGCTCGACCACGCCCTCGAGCATCGCGGTGCATTGTGGACAACCCACGGCCACCAACTCGGCGCCGGTTTCGCGGATGTCTTCCATGCGCATGTCGGGAATACGTTGCTTGCCCGGAATGTCGGTGATCGGCGCGCCGCCACCACCACCGCAGCAGCGGGAGCGGAAACCGGAACGTTGCATTTCCTTGACCTCGATGCCCAGCGCCTTGAGCACGTCGCGCGGCGCTTCATATTCGCCGTTGTAACGGCCCAGGTAGCACGGGTCGTGATAGGTCACGCTGGAGCCTTTGTGCTGCCCCAGATTAAGAGCGCCATCGCCGATCAATTCGGCCATGTAGGTGCTGTGATGCTGTACCAGGTAATTGCCATCGAAGGCGCCGTACTCGTTCTTCAGTACATGGAAACTGTGCGGGTCGCAGGTAACGATGCGCTTGAAGCTATACTTGTTCAGAGTCTGAATGTTGCGCTTGGCGAGCATCTGGAAAGTGGCTTCATCACCCAGACGGCGCGCCACGTCGCCACTGTCTCGCTCTTCGAGACCGAGCACCGCGAAGTCGACCTTCGCCGCTTTCAGCACTTTGACGAAAGCACGCAGGGTGCGCTGGTTGCGCATGTCGAAAGCACCATCGCCGACCCAGAACAGCACGTCGGTGGCCTTCTTGTCGCTGAGAATGCTGAGGTTGAGGTCCGCCGCCCAGTTCATCCGGCCGCCCGGTGCGAAACCGCCCGGGTTATCGGTCGCGATGAGGTTCTCGAGCACTTCGGCGCCCTTGTTGGGAGTCGCGCCCTTTTCCAGTGTCAGATGCCGGCGCATGTCGACGATGGCGTCCACGTGCTCGATCATCATCGGGCACTCTTCCACGCAGGCGCGGCAGGTGGTGCAGGACCACAGCGTCTCGGCGTCCACCAGCCCGTTGACGATCGGTTGGTGTGGATTGCCCTTGTGTTCGCCAATCGCTTTACCGGGGTAAGGGCTGCCCGCGAATTTAGCATCCGTTCCGCCCGCTAGACCGACGACCATGTCCTGAATGAGTTTTTTCGGGTTCAGCGGCTGGCCCGCAGCGAAGGCCGGGCATGCGGCTTCGCATTTACCGCACTGCACGCAGGCGTCGAAGCCAAGCAGTTGGTTCCAGGTGAAATCCTTGGGTTTGTCCACACCCAATGGCGCAGTTGGGTCGGCCAGATCCAGCGGTTTGAGACCAGTGGAACGACCACCGCCAAAACGCTCGGGGCGACGGTGCCAGGCCAGATGCAATGCACCAGCGAAGGCATGTTTCATCGGCCCGCCCCAGGTCATTCCGAGGAACAGCTCGCAAACGCCCCACAGCACGCCGATCCCCAGGATGACTGCCAACAACCAGCCACCGAAGTTTTCAGGAAGGATGCCAGCCACCGGCAGCGTCACGATGAAAAACGATGCCGAGAACGCCAGCAGGCTTTTTGGTAAGCGCATCCACGGGCCTTTGGACAGGCGCGCTGGTGGATTGCGACGACGCATATAGACGAAGATCGCGCCGACGAACATTACTGCCGACATCAGCAGCAATGCATAGCCCAGGACACGGTTATGCAGGCCGAAACCGTGGACCAGAATCGCCAGAATGATCGACGCCACCGCGCCACCCGCCGTGGCAACGTGGGTGTTGGCGATGTATTTGTCCCGCGCGACCACGTGGTGCAAGTCGACCATGTAGCGCTTGGGCATCGCCATCAGGCCGCCCAGCAGATCGACCTTGGACGCACGCCCGTTGCGCCACATGGCCACCCGCCGCAATGCGCCCAGGACACCAAGGCCCAATGCGGCAAACAGCAGGATTGGAAGAAGGGTGTTCAACATGTGGAGCTCCCAAAGACCGAGGGTCTCGCCAGGGGCTGATCGTTCCCACGTTCCGTGTAGGAATGCATACCGTGGCGCTCCGCGTCACTGAAACAGACGCGCAGCGTCCCTTGCGGCATTCCCACGCGGAGCGTGGGAACGATCATGTGTAATTAAAAATCTTTGCAGAGCCGCAGCGCGTCGTAGATCGCGGCGTGGGTATTACGCTGCGCCACGCAGTCACCGATGCGGAACAGCAGGTAGCCGTCACCCGGCTGGCTCAACGAAGGCTGAGGCTGGATCGCGAACAGGGCGTCGATGTCGATCTGGCCCTTGTTGCGCGAATCTTCCTTCAAGCCGTAATACAGCTCTTCGTCAGGACGCACGCCGTTCTCGACCACCACCTGATCGACCACCCGCTCCTCTTTGGCGCCGGTGTATTCGTTCTCCAGCACCGCCACCAGCTTGTCGCCTTCGCGGTAGACCTTTTCCAGCATCATGTCGCCGGTCATGATCACTTCTTTGGGGTACATGCTGCGGTAGTAGGTCGGGAACGACGTACCGCCGATGGCCACGCCCGGCTTGATGTCATCGGTGACGATCTCGACCTGGCTGCCCTTGTCCGCCATGAAGTCGGCAACCGACATCCCGGTGAACTCGCAGATAGTGTCGTAGACCAGCACGTTCTTGCCCGGCGCAACCTTGCCGTCGAGCACGTCCCAACTGCTGACCACCAGACCTTCATCCGCGCCCCAGTGCTCGTTCTGCTCCAGGAACGGATGACCGCCCACTGCCAGCACCACCACATCCGGACGCAGGTCCATGATGGTCGGGATGTCTGCAGCAGTGCCGAGCCGCAGGTCGACTTTCAGCCGAGCCAGCTCCAGCTGATACCAGCGTGTGATACCGGCGATCTGGTCACGTTGCGGCGCCTTGGACGCCGTCACGATCTGCCCACCAATGAATTCTTTCTTCTCGAACAGGGTGACGTCGTGACCACGCTCGGCAGACACACGTGCAGCTTCCATCCCGGCAGGACCGGCACCGACGATCACGACCTTGCGCTTCACGCCGGTGGTCTTCTCGATAATGTGCGGCACACCCATGTATTCACGTGAGGTCGCGGCGTTCTGGATGCAAAGCACATCCAGGCCCTGGTACTGGCGGTCGATGCAGTAGTTCGCACCGACGCACTGACGGATCTGGTCGACCTGGCCCATCTTGATCTTGGCGATCAGGTGCGGGTCGGCGATGTGAGCGCGGGTCATGCCCACCATGTCGACGTAACCGCCTTCCAGAATACGGGTCGCCTGGTTCGGGTCCTTGATGTTCTGCGCGTGCAGGACCGGGGCCTTGACCACTTCCTTGATACCAGCCGCCAAGTGAAGAAACGGCTCCGGTGGATAACTCATGTTGGGGATAACGTTGGCCAAAGTGTTGTGCGTGTCACAACCCGAGCCCACCACACCGATGAAGTCGATCATCCCGGTCTGGTCGTAATACTTGGCGATCTCTTTCATGTCTTCATGGCTGAGACCGTCCGGATGGAATTCGTCGCCGCAAATACGCAGACCGACGCAGAAGTCAGGACCGACTTCCTTGCGCACGGCCTTGATCACTTCAAGACCGAAACGCATACGGTTTTCGAAGCTGCCGCCCCACTCGTCTGTACGCTTGTTGACCCGCGGGCTCCAGAACTGGTCGATCATGTGCTGGTGCACCGCCGACAGTTCCACGCCGTCCAGGCCACCGGCCTTGGCGCGGGCTGCGGCGCTGGCGTAGTTGCCGATCACGCGCCAGATCTCCTCCGGCTCGATGGTCTTGCAGGTCGCGCGGTGTACAGGTTCGCGGATACCCGATGGCGACATCAGCGTCGGCCAATGGTCGCCGTCCCAGCGGGAACGACGGCCCATGTGGGTAATCTGGATCATGATCTTGGCGCCGTGCTTGTGCATGGCGTCAGCAAGGTTCTGGAAGTGCGGGATGATCTTGTCAGTCGCCAGGTTGACCGATTTCCACCAGCCTTGCGGGCTGTCGATTGCAACACTGGAGGAGCCGCCACAAATGGCCAGACCGATGCCGCCCTTGGCTTTCTCCTCGTAGTACTTCACGTAACGGTCGGTGGTCATGCCGCCATCAGTGGCGTAGACCTCGGCGTGCGCGGTACTGAGGACGCGGTTGCGGATTGTCAGTTTGCCGATCTGGATCGGCTGAAACATTGCTTCGAAAGCCATTTCACGGTCCTCGGCTTACAACGGTTTTACGACGAACAGGCCATCTTCGTGGCCTTCTTCCGAACCGCCGTAAACCTGCTCGGCTACGGTGCGAACGGCACTGCCCTTGGCAGCTAGAATCTGGTCCATGGCGCCGGCGAACCAGCCTGTGAACATGTAATCGACCTTGCGGCCGACCTTTCCGTACACATAAACGAATGCCGAGTGCTCGAGCTTGACGCTGGCGGTGCCTTTATCCAGATCGATTTCCTGGATCTTGAACAGGCCCCAGCCACGCTGCGACAGACGATTCATGTAGTGCTCGAACACCGCGACACCTTCGATGCCGTGACACTCGGCCTCTTTCTCGCACCAGTGCCAGGCGGACTTGTAACCGGCCTTGTAGAGGATTTCGGCGTAGGCTTCAGCGCCCAGCACTTCTTCGATGCCCATGTGGTTGTTGACGAAGAAATGACGCGGCACGTACAGCATCGGCAGGGCGTCGGAGGTCCAGACACCAGTCTCGCTGTCGACTTCGATTGGCAATTGCGGGGCGATCTTGGCCATGGAAACTTAACTCCAGAAAATTTTGTTGGATGCCCTCTCCGCGAACGGGAGAGGGAAAATTCAGTGATCGCCCAGGCTTATTCGCCCCAGACGTCGCTCAGGATACGAACCCAGTTTTCGCCCATGATCTTGCGAACGACGCGCTCCGAATGGCCGCGTTTGAGCAAGGTTTCGGTCAGGTTCGGGAACTCGCCGACGGTGCGGATACCCAGCGGGTTGATGATCTTGCCGAAGTTGGTCAGACGGCGGGCGTAGCCCTTGTCGTGGGTCAGGTATTCGAAGAATTCCTGGCCGTGGCCCTGAGTGAAGTCGGTACCGATACCGATGGAGTCTTCGCCGACGATGTTCATCACGTACTCGATGGCTTCGGCGTAGTCGTCGATGGTCGAATCGATGCCCTTGGCGAGGAACGGCGCGAACATGGTCACGCCCACGAAGCCGCCGTGGTCAGCGATGAACTTCAGCTCAGCGTCGGATTTGTTGCGTGGATGTTCTTTCAGACCCGAAGGCAGACAGTGCGAATAGGTCACTGGCTTCTTCGATTCAAGAATGACTTCTTCGGACGTCTTGGAACCGACGTGAGACAGGTCGCACATGACGCCGACTCGGTTCATTTCCGCGACGATTTCACGACCGAAGCCCGACAGGCCGCCGTCGCGCTCATAGCAGCCGGTGCCAACAAGGTTCTGGGTGTTGTAGCACATCTGCACGATGCCGACGCCCAACTGCTTGAAGATCTCGACGTAGCCGATCTGGTCTTCGAAGGCGTGTGCGTTCTGAAAGCCGAACAGGATCCCGGTCTTGCCCAGTTCTTTAGCCTTGCGGATGTCGGCGGTGTTGCGCACCTGGATCACCAGGTCGCTGTTTTCACGGATCAACTTCTGGCTGGACGCGATGCTGTTGACGGTCTGCTGAAAACCTTCCCACACCGAAACAGTGCAGTTGGCCATGGTCAGGCCACCTTTGCGCATGTCCTCGAACAGCTCACGGTTCCATTTGGCAATGATCAGCCCGTCAATAACGATGCTGTCGGCGTGCAATTCGGCTGGGCTCATCAGGCTGTCCCCTTTAGGTTAATCACTCGCCGAATCGTCTGCCGGCGCTTTGGGGCCAGCATATGCTTGAGGGTCGGATGAGCCGGGTGCAAAAACGACAGGGGAATTGCCGAAAGCGTCAAGAAACGACAAAAGGCAAAAGCACGACGACGCAGCAGATCCTCGCGATTCAACGATTCAGGCAGGAGGGGGGTCGCTCTGGGGCGGACTTCAGAAACCGGGAAGATGCGCCCAAACAAAAAACACGAGGGTGATTAACGTCGTCAATGCGACCAGAGCCACCTGAGCCAACATCATGTATTTGAATTTTTTTGGGAATGTATTGACCTGCTCCACGTCGATGGACCCCAGTTTCAGGAACATTTGAGGCCGAAGGAACATCGCGCTTACGATGGCCAGCTTTCTGATATCTCCTAGAAACCCGGTCCCGATCTGGAACAGACTAGAGTGCGTAACCGCTAAACAGTTATCCAGTGATTTATTAATCTTGTTTCGCAGATACAACGTTATCAACACCGTATACAACAGCGTGACTACGAAAAGGACACTTATCGTCAAAACGACAAAGTCATGATCCGCAGAATGAATAGCGCCACGATGACGATAGTGTCCGCTTCTGATTGTCATAATAAACTCCGGGGCGTTCGCAGAAAAAACAATCAGATAGTTAGTATCTTCACGCACCCAAGACGTCTTTCCATGGTCTCAAAAAGCTTCTCACCAAAGATTTACCGACACTCCTACCATCCTCTCCTAATCCCGCTCGTTGAGCTTCAAGCCGATCAAAAATTTGACGAACTCATCCACATACTCAAAACAAGCAAAGCAGACATTATTACAACCAATGCCATCCATTGCGCAACAATCATCGCTTTCAATTTTGCTGGAAAGGCGTTGATTTGTTGTTCATCTACAATGGTTTTATTCGCATATATTTTTGGAAAAATCAAAAGACTCCCTGCAACCCCAACCCTGACAATGTCCCCCATCAGTCCCAAACTGCCTAAGGTCGCTTTGTTGTCAGCCACCACAGAACACTTAAAGAGCAATCTATCAATCTTCTCGCGAGCGTAAACGGTCACACCGACAAGACCAATCAGGTTAAAAAACAAAAGTGTGAGTACGATAAGCCCGAATATTCCCGGATCGAGACCTTTCATTCGTGAACGATCCCATATAGCGTTTTTCCACTCCCCTCACCAACTATTCCACCTATTTCGCCTCCGCCCCACCCTACTGCTGCACCAGCGATGACCGTACATGCTAAGGCTCCTGGGCCGGTAGTAACTCCAAGCACCGTGATGCAAAGTGCTGTAGCTGCCTTGCCAGCAAAAAGTCCCGCTCCTGCAGAGCCGAGCAGCCCCCCTGCAAGTTTACCTCCCTCGACATATTGCGCCTTCGTACACTCCTCCTCCCGGCCCGTCGAGCAAGCCGTCTTGATATCAACCGCCGTCGATGCAGTATCGAGAACTATCCCTACGTAAGCCCCTCTTTTTATTAGCTTCGCCGCTTTTGCAACGCCGCCCGTTTTTTCGGCGTAGTGTTTGATCTCACCAGTGTGCAGGTAGCTTTTAGTTGAGACCCCTAGCATTCGCCGGATCGAGCCTGAATTCCGCAGGCCGGCTCCCAAGCTGAGGAAGCTTTTCAGCAACTTTTCAAGCTTGTCGAAAAGCTGGCGGCGTTTGGTGTAGAACAGATTTCGTTCGATCAGCGTTCCCGAGGCCATGTGTTGCTTATGCAGGGCATCAATGCTGTCGAGCGTGGTCTTGATCTGCTCCAGATGCTTTTCCCAAGCGTCAGCGGCTATTCCGATGCCGATGGAGGTATTGCCCAGTAGACGCGTGATTAGTTCGTGGTTGGCCACGATGAAGTCGTCGCCTCCTGCGTTGTTATCGATGAGGCCCTGATGGGTCATCGTGGCAAGCCTCATGAGTTCGGCTTCTTCAGACGTGCACGCAGAGGTTGAATCATCGGGGACGATGACGATTTCTCCCGCCACTACGGTGGAGTTGCGGATGTGGGCATTAAGCACATCGAATTTCTCGGCCGCGCGTCGTCCCAAGGGCAGTTTTGCCTTGATCGAAAAATAGGTTTGCATCTGTCATTGATGAAGCTGTAAGACCGCGACATAAACGGCCCTTAAGCGTAGATCGTGTTTTTAATGCGATCCCAGCCACCAGTGACATTACCCCCACCGCTCCCGTCGTTGCGACGTTGCTGGGTGTAATTGGCTTTGATCCTGCCGTAGTCGAGCTGTACGACCTCACGCGGCACGCCATCGCTCGCGCTTTGGGAGTAGTCGGATATGATCACTTCCTCAAGGACGATTTCTTAATATTTGAGCTTGTCCCCGCCCGCCCGGTGCAACGCAATCGTCACTTTCGCAAAGTGCTGCCCGGCGCAGTTGGCTTCCATGAGTTTGCAGCTTGCCGAGTCGAGAAACTTGGTAAAGTTGAAGGTCGTCACGGTTGCCCGGCCGGAGGACGCTCCTCCTGTCGAGCTCGCGGTCGCCGAGGTGCTTTGGTGGGTGCCGAAGTTATACCCGAGAATTTCTATCCAGTTCCGATGTTTGTCGTCGAGACTTTCGCCGGGAATACCCTCAATCTGGATATAAGCATCAATCGCCATTTTATTGCCCCTTGGTAAATGCTAACGGGAAACCAAAATTCCTGACATTCGGCGAGCGATGCTACTCGGATCATTATGCGTCGCGAAGCCTCTGTTACAACTTCCAGAAACGTCCGGCGGATAGGCTTACTTATAAACAATATAAACGCGCTGTTTAATTAAATTAAACGTGCAACGCAGAGACTCAGTGGGAAAAGCGGCTCAAAAAAGCGACCCTGGCGTCCCCGAACCCGTCTGGAAACGACAAAACGCGGCTGCAGGGCGCGGCAGACTGCGTTTGATAACTGTTCTTTGCCTCGCGCTTGGGCGAGAATTCAGCGCATCACTGAATCGGGAAACCTCAATGAAGACGATTTTTCTGGCTCTGGCTCTATTCGCGACAGGCGCACACGCAGCCGCCAACCCGGACGCCACGCCCTGCGACGGCGTGGACGAAGATCAGCAGACCCTCGAGTGCTCGGTCTACAGCCGCGACACGGCAGTCAAACTGCTGGATGAGAACTTCCAGAACCTGCTGGAGCGGGTGAAGGTTCAGTTCGGCGCCAACAAGGCACAATCCGACGAATTCATCGCCAAGCTGAAAACCGCCGAGGACGCCTGGAAGAAACTGCGTGACGCCGATTGCGCCGTTGAAGTCTTTCCTGCCAAACCCGGCAGCAAGGAATTCAACATCGGCCAGAACGACTGTCTGGCGCGCATGAGCGACGAGCGGTCGGAGTATCTGGAAAGCATCGCGCAGTCCGAGTGACCGTTGAATGCGCTACCCTGATGCCCGTTATCAGCTCAAGGTAAGCACATGAACATCTGCGGCGTAGAAATCAAAGGCAGCGAAGCCATCTTCGCTGTCGCCACTCGCGCATCTGGCGCCCTCGAACACATTCCTCTGGCCACCAAGAAGATCGCGCTGGAAGACGATGACGAAGCCGTCAACGTCAAGAACTTCGCCACGCAGATTTCCAACTTCGTGCGGGAAAACGGCATCGCCCACATCGCCATCAAGAAGCGCAGCAAAAAAGGCGAATTCGCCGGCGGCCCTACCACCTTCAAGATCGAGACGATTTTCCAGTTGCTGGAAGACTGCGATGTGATCCTGCTGTCACCGCAGACCATCAATGCGCAGTTCAAGAAGCACGCCTTCGAACTGCCAGCGGCGCTGAACAAATATCAGCACGAGGCTTACAAGGCGGCATGCTCGGCGTTGATGAAGGCCGTGAAGTAACACACGCCGCTGTAGCAGCGCGGCTTGCCGGCGACAGGGCCCTGTCGGTCGGTACATCGGCATCAGGCAGACCGCGACCGCCGGCAAGCCGTGCTGCTAAAGTCTGCGCTGTCTCAACCACTCGCCAAACGCCTTGTCTTCCAGAGCGTAAGCCCCCCGATTGGATTTCCAGACCAGCTCTTTTTCACGCAACGAGTCGATTGCCGCCTGAATGGTTTGCGTACCGGGCACGACGTCACTGCCCAAGCGCTCCAACGCTTTGCCAACTGCCAATACTGTCGCATCGGCAAACGGTGCAAACGGCTGGTTGTCGTGCGCGCGATCGGCCATTACGTCCAACACGCCGCGTTGCGGGGGCGTCAGCGTGTTATAGGCGCTTTCAAATTCTTCCCAGACGCCAGCGCGCAGCGATTCGGCGCTATTACGTAGCAGTTCGCCAAGGTTTTCCGCCTCCCCAAGCTCCAGCGCGACATCACCGATGATCGTGCGCAGCATTTCAGGTCGACGCCCCACCAAGTCGAACGCAGCATCGATATCGACCGCAGTAAATTGGTTGGTTTGCGCCAGATGGCTGTTCAGATGGGCGGTGTAAGCCTTGGTGAAATCTTTGCCCAACAAGGGAAACGGCGTGATGCTCGACCCATAAAACGGCTGGTTCTTGTTCAACACCAGATGCGCCAGCTTGTCCCGATTGGAGCCTGTGAGGACCAGCCGCAATCCGCCAATACCGCGCTCAACACCTTGGTTGAGCTCATCGCGTGCAGCCTTCAATGCAAACATCGCATTGACGCCCGCCTCGCTGGTCAAAGCGTGCTGGGCCTCGTCGATAATCAGCACGATCATTTTCTGTGCAGCGCTGTGCAGCAACTCCAACGCCTGCGTCAGCGTTGCGCCAACAGGCAACTGCGGCTTGGTGAAATCCCAAGAGAGCGTGCGCAGGAAATTGAGCTTTTCAAGGCCCGCTGATTTGGCGAGCTTACGTATCCCTTTCTCGTAGGGGACCAACGCTGCGGCAACGGCTGCACTGATGAGATCCGCAGGATCCTTCTCCCGATCCGCCCACAGATCCACGTAGACCGGCATCCAATCCTGCTTCAGGCATTGAGGCACCAGATCTTCGCGCAGAAAGGTGCTTTTACCCGTGCGACGGGGCGCCGCCAAAAAAAGCCCGGAGGAATAATCGTGCAAGCCTTCTCCGATCAGACCCTGCGCGATGGTGAGGGCAAGGCTGTCGCGTCTGAATACAAAGCCGGTCCGCTTTGTCATGATTTATACCCAATTATTGCCGAAACCATAATTTATGGTCGCAAGTATAATTGACCATAATTCAGAGTCAAACGAGCTTCGGCTCCCGCGCTACCCGCCCTCGATCTTCCCTCGGGCACATTACATACCGCGCCTTGTAGCTGCGGGTGAAATACGACGGTGATTCGAAGCCGCAGGCAATACTGACTTCCAGCACGCTCATGTCGCTCTGACGCAACAACTGCCTGGCTTTCTCCAGACGCAAGCCCAGGTAAAAGTTGCTTGGCGTGTCGTTCAGGTGCAAGCGAAACAGCCGCTCCAGCTGGCGACGCGTTACCTGAATGCCTTCAGCCAGTTCGAGAGTGCTCAGCGGTGGCTCGGTGTGCTGCTCCATCACACCGATGACCTGCACCAGCTTCTTGTTGTTGATGCCGTAGCGGGTGGCGATCTGCATGCGCTGGTGGTCTTTGCGCTGACGGATGCGGCCGAGCACGAATTGCTCCGAGACCTTGATCGCCAGATCCGGGCCGTGAGCCTGGCCGATGAGGTCGAGCATCAGGTCGATGGAGGCCGTGCCGCCGGCCGAACTGATACGGCGGCGGTCGATCTCGAACAGCTCCTGAGTCGCCTGCAGCGTGGGGTAGGTTTCCTTGAACGCGTCCAGCGCTTCCCAATGCAGGGTCAGGCGATAGCCTTCTAAGAGCCCTGCCTCGGCAAGCACGAAACTGCCGGTGTCGATGGCGCCCAGGGTTACGCCTTCCAGATCGAGACGCCGCAGCCAGTGTTCGAGCGTCGAGTTGTAAAACTTCAACGGATCGACACTTCCCATCACAGACAGCGTCGCGCCCTTCTTCAACGGCTCCAGCGCAGCATCGGCGTTAACTGACATGCCGTTGCTGGCAATCACCGGCCCGCCATCGAAGCTCAGAATGTGCCAGCGATACAACTCGCCCCCAAACCGATTAGCCACCCGCAACGGCTCCAGCGCCGAGACGAAGCCCATCATCGAAAAGCCGGGCATGAGCAGAAAGTAGAAATCCTGGGACATCGTTGGCGCGTTCCTTGGGAAGGTTGGACCTGTAGCAGCCCGGCTTGCCGGCGGCAGCGAACTCAACGAAGCCACTGCCGGCAAGCCGGACTGCTACGGATGATCATGAGATACGCCTGTTCAGACAACGAGGCAACAACACAGGTCGCTACCGTGCAAGAGCTTGTCGCCGCTGTGCGTTTTGACGGGGCTTTGGCTGCGTAGCTTTGCACCTCAAAAGCGGGTGGCAAAATCCCGCGTCACGACAAACGCACTGGCCTGCAAGGAACCTCACTCATGAATCACGACGTCATCATCACCTGCGCACTCACCGGTGCTGGCGACACGACCGGGAAAAGCCATCTGGTCCCGATCACCCCGAAACAGATTGCAGCCGCTGCCGTCGAGGCTGCCAAAGCAGGCGCAACCGTCGTGCATTGCCATGTGCGAGATCCTGAAACCGGCAAGTTCAGCCGTGACGTCGAGCTGTATCGTGAAACCATGGACCGCATCCGCGAGGCGGACATCGACATCATCGTCAACCTGACCGCAGGCATGGGCGGCGACCTGGAAATCGGCCCGGGCGAGCGTCCTACCGACTTCGGTCCGAACACCGACCTGGTCGGCCCGCTGACCCGTCTGGCTCATGTTGAAGCCTTGCTACCGGAGATCTGCACGCTGGACTGCGGCACGCTCAACTTCGGCGACGGCGACACCATCTATGTCTCCACTCCGGCCCAACTGCGCGCAGGCGCCAAGCGCATTCAGGAACTGGGCGTGAAGGCAGAGCTGGAAATCTTCGACACCGGTCACCTGTGGTTCGCCAAGCAAATGCTCAAGGAAGGCCTGCTGGATGACCCGCTGTTCCAGCTGTGCCTGGGTATCCCGTGGGGCGCTCCGGCAGATACCACCACCATGAAAGCGATGGTCGATAACCTGCCAGCCGACGTGGTGTGGGCCGGCTTTGGCATTGGTCGTATGCAAATGCCGATGGCGGCGCAATCGGTGCTGCTGGGCGGCAACGTGCGCGTCGGTCTGGAAGACAACATCTGGCTGGATAAAGGCGTACTGGCGAGCAACGGTGCGCTGGTCGAACGCGCCAGCGAAATCCTCAGCCGTATGGGGGCTCGGGTCATGACCCCGGCTGAAGGCCGCGTGAAGATGGGCCTGAAAAAACGCTTCTGATCCAGCTCGACTTTCCCCCTGTAGCAGCACGAATTGCCGGCGGTGGCCTCTTCATGATCACCTCCGCCGGCAAGCCGGCAGCTACAGAGCCTTTTTCGCCATCCAGATTTTCTTCAGGACATACCATGACCTTCATCACCGAAATCAAAACCTTCGCCGCGCTGGGTAGCGGTGTCATCGGCAGCGGCTGGGTTGCGCGCGCTCTCGCCCATGGGCTGGACGTCGTGGCCTGGGACCCGGCGCCGGGTGCGGAAGCTGCGCTGCGCAAACGCGTCGCCAATGCCTGGCCTGCGCTGGAGCAGAAAGGTCTGGCAACAGGCGCGTCGCAGGATCGATTGCGTTTTGTGGCGACCATCGAGGAATGTGTGCGTGACGCCGATTTCATTCAGGAAAGCGCCCCGGAGCGTCTGGACCTGAAACTCGATCTGCACAGCAAGATCAGCGCCGCAGCCAAGCCCAACGCGATCATTGGCTCCAGCACTTCGGGTCTATTGCCTTCGGAGTTCTACGAGAGTGCAACTCACCCAGAGCGTTGCGTGGTCGGCCACCCGTTCAACCCGGTGTATCTCCTGCCGTTGGTAGAAGTGGTAGGCGGCAAGAACACTGCACCGGAAGCCGTTCAGGCTGCAATCAAGGTTTATGAGTCGCTAGGCATGCGCCCGCTGCACGTGCGCAAGGAAGTACCGGGGTTCATCGCCGATCGCCTGCTTGAGGCGTTGTGGCGTGAGGCCCTGCACTTGGTTAACGACGGCGTGGCGACAACTGGCGAAATCGACGATGCGATTCGCTTCGGCGCCGGTCTGCGCTGGTCGTTCATGGGCACTTTCCTGACTTACACCCTGGCCGGGGGCGATGCAGGCATGCGTCACTTCATGGCTCAGTTCGGTCCGGCGCTGCAGCTGCCGTGGACGTATCTGCCTGCGCCGGAACTGACTGACAAATTGATCGACGATGTCGTCGATGGCACCAGCGATCAGCTTGGCAGCCACAGCATCTCGGCGCTGGAGCGTTATCGCGATGACTGCCTGCTGGCGGTACTGGAAGCGGTGAAGACCACCAAGGCCAAGCATGGGATGGCATTCAGCGACTGATCGCGCACGAATTACCCCTGATCGTTCCACACGCTGCGCGTGGGAATGCAGTCATGGGCGCTCCGCGTCCCAAATGACGCAGAGCGTCAACCGATGCGTGCCCACGGTGAGCGTGGGTACAATCATGTTTTAGTAACAGGACACTTCCATGCCTGCTCTCGTCACCTACAAAACCCCCATCCTCGCCGACTGGGTCGACTACAACGGCCATCTGCGCGATGCCTTCTACCTCTTGATCTTCAGCTTCGCCACCGACGCCTTCATGGACCGCATCGGCCTGGCCAGCAACGACCGCGACGCCAGCGGCAACTCGCTGTTCACCCTCGAAGCCCACATCAACTACCTGCACGAGGTGAAACTCGGCGAAGAAGTGGAAGTGCGCACTCAGATCGTTGGTCACGACCGCAAGCGCGTTCAGCTTTATCACAGCCTCTACAAGGCCGGAGGCGATGAAGAACTGGCAGCCAGCGAGCAGATGCTGTTGCACGTTGACCTCGCCGCAGGCCCCAAGTCCGCACCGTTCAGCGAACAGTCGCTGGAAGCGCTACGCCTGCTCACTGAAGCGCAACAAGACCAGCCAGCGCCAGCGTATGTCGGACGGACTATTGGCCTGCCCGTCAAATAAGAAACGTCACCCACAAAAAAGCCCGCATCGCTGCGGGCTCCTTCGTAGGTATTACCTGATCAAATGATGATCAGTTGACCTTGGCGTTCAACTCGCCTTTGGCATAACGCTCGAACATCTTCTCCAGGGAGATCGGCTTGATCTTGGAGGCGTTGCCAGCGGTGCCGAAGGCTTCGTAACGGGCGATGCAGACATCGCGCATGGCCGAAACGGTTTTCGCCAGGTATTTACGCGGGTCGAACTCGCTTGGGTTTTTTGCCATGAACTCACGGATGGCACCGGTGGAGGCCAGGCGCAGGTCGGTGTCGATGTTGACCTTGCGCACGCCGTGCTTGATGCCTTCAACGATTTCTTCTACCGGCACACCGTAGGTTTCTTTGATGTCGCCGCCGAACTCGTTGATGATTTTCAGCCATTCCTGAGGAACGGACGAAGAACCGTGCATCACCAGGTGGGTGTTAGGAATGCGTTTGTGGATCTCTTTGATGCGCTCGATCGCCAGGATGTCGCCGGTAGGCGGCTTGGTGAACTTGTATGCGCCGTGGCTGGTGCCAATGGCGATAGCCAATGCGTCAACTTGAGTCTTCTTGACGAAGTCAGCAGCTTCTTCCGGGTCGGTCAGCATCTGGCTGTGGTCCAGAACGCCTTCAGCGCCAACGCCGTCTTCTTCGCCGGCCATACCGGTTTCAAGAGAACCCAGAACGCCCAGCTCACCTTCTACCGAAACGCCACAGGCGTGAGCCATGGCAACGGTTTCTTGAGTGACGCGCACGTTGTACTCGTAGTCAGCCGGGCTCTTGCCGTCTTCGCGCAGGGAACCGTCCATCATCACCGAGCTGAAGCCCAGCTGGATCGAACGCTGGCAGATCGCAGGGCTGGTGCCGTGGTCCTGGTGCATGACCACCGGAATGTGCGGGAATTCTTCGATTGCCGCCAGGATCAAGTGGCGCAGAAACGGGGCGCCGGCGTATTTACGCGCGCCGGCCGAAGCCTGAACGATCACCGGGGAATCGGTCTTGTCGGCCGCTTCCATAATGGCGCGCATCTGTTCCAGGTTGTTCACGTTGAATGCTGGAACGCCATAGCCGAATTCGGCGGCGTGGTCCAACATCTGGCGCATGCTGATAAGTGCCATTGTCTGTCTCTCTCCCGGTAGGGTCGTTAATCGTGCGTGCCTGCCGTAGCGGCGGCTATTCAAATTATAGGGGCGTAATGCTCAGTCATCGCCCGGTGTTGCATCGTTCGAACCGCTCGGCCCTCAAGGCGCCTTGCAGCCGCGACCGATCAAATCGTTGGTAGCGTCCCAGTAAACCAGGCCATCGCTGCCCTTATTGTCGAAAGCCAGTACACCGTTGCTGTACAACGCGCCCGAGGCTCCGGGCGACGATTGCAGACGGAATACCTGCTCACTTTGATTCAGGCGTACGTCGACCTCTTTCTTTGCAGGGTCGGCGTAGCGCCAGTAAATCTCTGCCTTGCTGTCGCAGACCCAATGGGTCCAGGGTGCATCCGGTTCCGAAGCCTTCATGCTGGCACAACCGCCCAGCAGCATCAGTGTCGCAAGGGCAATCAAGCCTTTCATTACCACTCCTGGATCCCCTGCAAAGCGTGACCTATGTCAGTCGCCTCGATGCTCAGGGGCAGTTCTGTTTCAGATGTTCCTGCGCGCTTTCAGTTCAGATTCAGCGACAGGCTACCGGTCCGACAGCGGGCATGAACTCGTATTTTTCCCAGACTTCAGGACCGCCGCGCTTGTAAACGATCGGTACGGTTTCAGCCTGCCAGCCAGCTTGATAGCAGCTGACCTGCAGCAGTTCCGGTGCCGCATTCGGCGCCGTTCCGGCTTCAGGCTCGCTTGCGCAGCCGACCAGCAAACCCGCCATGATCAACAGCGGTAATGGCTTGACCATTTCACTCCCCTTCACCCTGGCCTGATATTCAGGCCTTGGCGCGTTGTTCCAGAATTTCCACGGCAGGCAACACTTTGCCCTCGACGAACTCGAGGAACGCGCCGCCGCCCGTGGAAATGTAGGAGATTTTGTCGCCTACACCGTATTTGTCGATGGCCGCCAGCGTGTCGCCACCGCCAGCGATAGAGAACGCCGGGCTTTCAGCGATTGCCTGAGCAAGCACTTTGGTGCCATTACCGAACTGGTCGAATTCGAACACGCCCACCGGACCGTTCCACAGAATAGTCTTGGAAGATTTCAACAAGTCAGCGAATTGAGCCGCAGTTTTCGGGCCAATGTCGAGAATCATGTCGTCGTCGGAAACGTCAGCGATCAGTTTGACCGTCGCTTCGGCGTCTTCAGCGAATTTCTTGGCAACCACCACGTCGACCGGCAGCGGAACGCTGACTTTCGCAGCGATGGCGCGGGCGGTGTCCAGCAGATCCGGTTCGTACAGCGATTTGCCGACTGGATGACCAGCAGCCGCCAGGAACGTATTGGCGATGCCGCCACCGACGATCAGTTGATCGCAGACGGTGCTGAGGCTGTTCAGCACGTCCAGTTTGGTGGAAACCTTGGAGCCGGCAACGATTGCGGCCATCGGCTTGGCAGGGTTACCCAGTGCCTTGCCCAGTGCGTCCAGCTCGGCAGCCAGCAGAGGGCCGGCAGCAGCGACCTTGGCGAATTTGGCGACGCCGTGGGTCGAGCCTTCAGCGCGGTGAGCGGTGCCGAAGGCGTCCATTACGAAGACGTCGCACAGTGCGGCGTATTTCTGCGCCAGTTCGTCGGCGTTCTTTTTCTCGCCCTTGTTGAAGCGCACGTTTTCAAACAGCACGATGTCGCCTGCTTTCACATCGACGCCATCCAGATACTCGGCCACCAGCGGCACTTCACGACCCAGCGCCTTGCTTAGATAGTCGGCGACCGGCTTGAGGCTGTTCTCGGCAGAAAATTCGCCTTCGGTCGGACGACCCAAGTGCGAGCAGACCATGACGGACGCGCCCTTTTCCAGCGCCAGCTTGATGGTCGGCAGCGAAGCAAGAATGCGTGCATCGCTGGTGACGACACCGTCCTTGACCGGGACGTTGAGGTCTTCGCGGATCAATACACGCTTACCTTGCAGATCGAGGTCGGTCATCTTCAACACGGTCATGAGGCGTTCCCTGTTTTTACTGTTGTTTATGGATGCTTTGCAGAAAGTGATCGGCGACATCCAGCATTCGATTGGCAAAACCCCATTCGTTGTCGAACCAGGCCAGGATGTTGACCAGCCGCGGGCCGGAAACCCGTGTCTGGCTGGCATCGATGATGGCCGAATGAGGGTCATGGTTGAAATCACAACTGGCATGCGGCAACTCGGTGTAAGCCAGCAACCCCTTGAGCGGGCCGCGGGTGGCAGCCTCGCGCAAAATACGGTTGATCTCTGTCGCATCGGTATCACGCGCCACTTGCAGCGTGATGTCCAGGCAGGAGACGTTCACCGTCGGCACACGAACTGCTTTGGCCTGAATTCGGCCGGCAAGTTCCGGAAGCAGCCGCTCGATACCACGCGCCAGACCAGTGGACACCGGAATGATCGACTGGAATGCCGAGCGCGTCCGGCGCAGGTCCTCATGATGATAGGCGTCAATCACCGGTTGGTCGTTCATCGCCGAGTGAATCGTGGTGATCGTGATGTATTCCAGGCCCAGCTCACGGTTCAGCAGGTCCAGCAATGGCACGCTGCAATTGGTGGTGCAGGAGGCAGCAGACACCAGCAGCTCGTCGCCGGTCAACTTCTGCTGGTTGATGCCGTAGACGATGGTGGCGTCGACATCCGCTTCGCTTGCCATCGGCTGGGAAAACAGCACACGGGGCGCGCGCGCAGCCAGAAAGCGCTCGCCATCGGCGCGGGTGTTGTAGACACCGGAGCACTCGAGCACCAGGTCAACGTCGAGTTCGTGCCAGTCGATGCCTTCCGGCGTCGCGCTGCGGAACACTTTGATGACGTGATCGTTGATGTGCAGAAAGTCGCCCTCGACCCGCACTTCACCGGGAAACCGGCCATGTGTGGAGTCAAAGCGCGTGAGGTATTCGAGACTGGCCATGTCGGCCAGATCGTTGATTGCCACCACTTCAAAGCCAGCCTTCGCTCCTCGCTCGCACAGCGCGCGCAGCACGCAGCGACCGATACGACCGTAACCATTGAGGGCAACTTTATAAGGGCGTGGCTGAGGCATGGGGGTTCTCAATTTCTTGTGGTGTTCAGAGAACCTGTGGGAGGGAGCTTGCTCGCGAAGGGCGCATTGCGGTCTGTCTGAAAAACCGCGTCACCCCTGTTCGCGAGCAAGCTCCCTCCCACAGTTGTTACCGACACAAAAGACCGAATCAGTCTTCCAGCAGCTCTTCAGCCGTGCCGACGATGTTCTCCAGCGTGAAGCCGAACTCTTCGAACAGCAGGTTCGCCGGCGCCGACTCACCGAAGGTGGTCATGCCGATCACGCGGCCTTCCAGACCGACGTACTTGTACCAGTAGTCCGCGTGACCCGCTTCGATGGCGATACGGGCGCTGACTTCCAGCGGCAGAACCGACTGCTTGTACAGCGCGTCCTGGGACTCGAAGACGCTGGTGCACGGCATGGAAACCACACGAACGTTCTTGCCGTCGGCGGTCAGCTTGTCGAAGGCCTGAACGGCCAGACCGACTTCGGAGCCGGTCGCGATCAGGATCAGATCCGGTTCGCCGTTGCAGTCGCGTAGCACGTAGCCACCACGGTTGATGTTTTCCAGTTGCAGCGCGTCGCGAGACTGATGCTGCAGGTTCTGACGGGAGAAGATAAGCGCCGAGGGACCGTCGTTGCGCTCGATCGCGTGCTTCCAGGCCACGGCCGATTCAACGGCATCGGCAGGACGCCAGCAGTCCAGGTTCGGCGTAGTACGCAGGCTGGTCAGTTGCTCGATCGGCTGGTGAGTCGGGCCGTCTTCGCCCAGACCGATGGAGTCGTGGGTGAACACATAGATGACACGCTTCTTCATCAGCGACGACATGCGCACTGCGTTGCGGGCGTATTCCATGAAGATCAGGAAGGTCGCGCCGTACGGCACGAAACCGCCGTGCAGGGCGATGCCGTTCATGATCGCGCCCATGCCGAACTCACGCACACCGTAGTGCAGGTAGTTGCCGTTGGCGTCTTCGCCGGTGATGCTCTTGCAGCCTTTCCAGATGGTCAGGTTGGAGCCGGCCAGGTCAGCCGAACCGCCGAGGAACTCAGGCAGCAGCGGGCCGAAATTGCTCAGGGCGTTCTGGCTTGCCTTACGGCTGGCGATGGTCTCGCCTTTGGCGTTGACTTCAGCGACGTACGCAGCGGATTTTTTGGCGAAGTCGGCTGGCAGCTCGCCGCTCATGCGACGGATCAGCTCGTTGGCTTCCGCAGGGAATGCAGCGGAGTAAGCAGCGAAGCGCTGATCCCACTCGGCTTCGGCGGCCAGGCCTTTTTCCTTGCCGTCCCACTCTCTGTAGATGTCGGCCGGGATCTCGAACGGACCGTGGGTCCACTTCAGCGCAGCGCGGGTCAGGGCGATTTCGTCGTTGCCCAGTGGAGCGCCGTGGCACTCTTCCTTGCCCTGCTTGTTCGGCGAACCGAAACCGATGGTGGTCTTGCAGCAGATAAGAGTCGGCTTGTCACTCTTGCGAGCGGTGTCGATGGCGGTCTTGATCTCGTCGGCATCATGGCCGTCGACGTTGCGGATCACCAGCCAGCCATACGACTCGAAGCGCTTTGGCGTGTCGTCGGTGAACCAGCCTTCGACTTCGCCGTCGATGGAGATGCCGTTGTCGTCGTAGAACGCGACCAGCTTGTTCAGGCGCAGGGTGCCGGCCAACGAAGCGACTTCGTGGGAAATGCCTTCCATCATGCAGCCATCACCCATGAACACGTAGGTGTGGTGGTCAACGATGTTGTGGCCAGGACGGTTGAACTGTGCAGCCAGAGTCTTCTCGGCGACAGCGAAACCGACGGCGTTGGCGAAACCCTGACCCAGTGGGCCGGTGGTGGTTTCAACGCCCGGGGTGTAGCCATATTCAGGGTGCCCCGGGGTGCGGCTGTGCAACTGACGGAAGTTCTTCAGGTCGTTGATCGACAGGTCGTAACCGGTCAGGTGCAGCAGCGAATAGATCAGCATCGAGCCGTGGCCGTTGGACAGGATGAACCGGTCACGGTCAGCGAACAGCGGGTTGCTCGGGTTGTGCTTCAGATAATCGCGCCACAGGACTTCAGCGATATCCGCCATGCCCATCGGGGCTCCTGGGTGGCCGCTGTTGGCCTTTTGCACGGCATCCATGCTGAGGGCACGAATGGCATTGGCACGCTCACGACGGCTGGGCATCGCTGATCTCCTGGGGCAGAAAGAAGTGGGATCTGAAAAGGCGGCCATTTTCCCTCAGGCACTGCTTGGGGGCAATGACAGATACAGTCCGATGCGCGTTTTTCCTGCGTTGCAGAGGTTTTTATTTCACGACAGGGGTGTTGCGCCCACAAAAGACGGAATCACGGCGCCGAGCAATCCCCACCCATCGACCAATATCAAAACTTTTTGATATTGGTCTTGCAGCCTGTCCAATCGCTATCTAGACTGCCAGCCTTATGAACCTTCGCGTACCTGCCATTAGCCATGATCAAAGCGACGAACTGGCTGCCCTGTGCAAAGCCGGTGGTGATCCGCTGCGGCTGAATGTGCTGCGGGCCCTGTCGAACGATTCGTTTGGTGTACTGGAGCTGGCGCAGATTTTCGCCATCGGCCAGTCGGGCATGAGCCACCATTTAAAGGTGCTGGCCCAGGCAGATCTGGTAGCCACGCGCCGCGAAGGCAACGCGATTTTCTATCGCCGCGCCCTGCCCCACACCGAACAGATCGGCGGCAAGCTGCATGCGGCTTTGCTTGAAGAAGTCGATGGCCTGACGCTGCCGGACGATGTCCAGGCCCGAATCGGTCTGGTGCATCGCCAACGCGCCAACGCCAGTCAGGACTTCTTCGCACGCACTGCAGAAAAATTTCGAGCCCAGCAGGACCTGATCGCAGGACTGCCGCAATACCGCGACAGCCTGCTGTCGTTGCTGGACAAACTTAGCTTCGACGCCGACGCCACAGCAGTGGAAGTCGGCCCCGGCGATGGCGGTTTCCTGCCTGACCTGGCGCAACGCTTTCGGCACGTCACGGGACTGGACAACAGCCCCGCCATGCTTGATCTGGCACGCAGCATCTGCGAACGGAACGCACTGGATAACGTCGAGCTGAAACTGGCCGATGCGCTGTCCGACGCTAACGTTTTTGCCGACTGCGTCGTCTTGAATATGGTGCTCCACCACTTCGCCGCACCGGCTGAAGCACTGAAACAACTCGCCAACCTGTTGCGGCCGGGCGCAAGCCTCTTGATAACAGAATTGTGCAGCCACGATCAGAGCTGGGCCAGGGAGGCCTGTGGCGATCTGTGGTTGGGTTTCGAACAGGAAGATCTGGCCCGTTGGGCCATCGCTGCGGGGCTGGTCCCCGGGGAAAGCCTCTATGTAGGCTTACGTAACGGTTTCCAGATACAGGTCCGCCATTTTCAGCGACCGGCTGGCGACACTCACCATCGGTAACACTCAGGAAAATCGTCGAGATGAGCGAATACTCCCTTTTCACCTCCGAGTCCGTGTCCGAAGGGCATCCGGACAAAATCGCCGACCAGATCTCTGATGCGGTGCTGGATGCCATCATTGCCCAGGACAAACACGCACGCGTTGCGGTTGAAACTCTGGTCAAGACCGGTGTCGCCATCGTTGCCGGCGAAGTCACCACCAGCGCGTGGGTCGACCTGGAGCAGATCGTTCGTGACGTGATCAGCGGCATCGGCTACACCAGCTCCGACGTCGGCTTCGACGGCGCGACTTGCAGCGTCATGAACATCATCGGCAAGCAGTCCCCGGACATCAACCAGGGTGTCGACCGTGCCAAACCAGAAGACCAGGGCGCCGGCGACCAGGGCCTGATGTTCGGCTATGCCAGCAACGAAACCGCCGAGCTGATGCCTGCGCCGATTGCGTTCTCGCACCAGTTGGTCAAACGCCAGGCTGAAGCCCGTAAATCCGGCCTGCTGCCTTGGCTTCGCCCAGACGCCAAATCCCAGGTCACCTGCCGCTACGAAAACGGCATTGTGGTTGGTATTGATGCGATCGTCCTGTCGACTCAGCACAACCCGGAAGTTTCCTACACCGACCTTCGCGACGGCGTGATGGAACTGATCGTCAAGCACGTGCTGCCAGCCGAACTGCTGCACAAAGACACCCAGTTCCACATCAACCCGACTGGCCAGTTCATCATCGGTGGCCCGGTAGGCGACTGCGGCCTGACCGGTCGCAAGATCATCGTCGACAGCTACGGCGGCATGGCCCGTCACGGCGGTGGCGCGTTCTCCGGTAAAGACCCATCCAAGGTTGACCGTTCGGCCGCCTACGCTGGCCGTTACGTTGCCAAGAACATCGTCGCTGCGGGCCTCGCCGAGCGCTGCGAGATTCAGGTTTCCTACGCCATCGGCGTCGCGCAACCGACTTCGATCTCGCTGAACACTTTTGGCACCGGCAAGATCAGCGACGACAAGATCGTCAAACTGGTCCGCGAGCACTTCGACCTGCGTCCATACGCGATCACCACCATGCTCGACCTGCTGCACCCGATGTACCAGGAAACCGCAGCCTACGGCCACTTCGGTCGCAAGCCGGAAACCAAGACCGTAGGCGAAGACACCTTCACCACGTTCACTTGGGAAAAAACCGACCGTGCCGACGCTCTGCGTGCTGCTGCCGGTCTGTAATACGCGCTAGCTGCATCGCGTATAGAAAGCCCCTGGCGATGAGAGTCGTCAGGGGCTTTTTGATTTACGCCCGACGCGCCACCAGCAAAAACGACGCCGCACTGGCCAGCAACCCGGCGCAAATACGGTTGAACAACCGCTTGCCGCTGGGTCTGGCGAACAGGCGGCGGGCGTGGATGCCCATGTAGCAGTAGAGCGCGATGGCGATGCATTCGAGTGCGAGAAACATCGCGCCCAGTTGTGCGAACTGGGTGGTGATCTCGCCGGAGCGGTCGACGAATTGCGGCAGGAACGCGGTAAACAACAGGATCGCCTTGGGGTTACCGATGGCGACCAGAAATTCCTGACGTGCCAGTCGGCCCAGTCCGACGTGTGCCGCGGCCTCATCCAGGTGGGAATCGCCATGCGCCCGCCACAGCTGCACCGCCAGATAGAACAGGTAAGCCGCACCGACCAACTTGATCCCGTGAAACAGAAGTTCGGAGGTGTGCAATACGGCAGTTAGCCCCACCGCCGCGAGCGCGATCATGATCGCAAACGCCAGCAGGCGCCCCAGCCCGCCACTGCATGCGCGCATGAAGCCATAGCGCGAGGCGTTGCTGATCGACAGCAGGTTGTTGGGCCCTGGCGCCATGTTGAGCGCGAAGCAGGCGGGAATGAAAACGGCGAGAGTCGACAGGTCCATTGTGTGGGCGTCCTTTGTAGGCGCTGGATTGAAACATCATTTTGCACTGCTGCTGGATCGGCTCAAGGGACAGCTGTGCAGGGAAAACGGCGTGGACTGTACCGGCGTCGGACAAATCCGGTAATCAAGACAAAAGGGATACCCGCAGGTGCCGGCCTAGCCTTGTCAACCCAACCTCCAGGCAAGGATGCTTCGATGCTGCCTTTTCTTCGCCCCGTCATCTGCGTGTTGGCCGCCCTCTCTTTCAGCGCCTCCCATGCCCAAACCTGCCCCGAATGGCCGCCCGCTAAGGCGGAACGCGAGATCGCTTCGTTGCAAGTGCAAATATCCGAATGGGACGACAGTTACCACCGCCAGGGCGTGTCTCTTGTGGCGGATGAACTCTATGACCAGTCGGTGCAACGGCTCTCAGAGCTACGCACCTGTTTCGCCAAACCAGCGGCTGCTGACAAAGACCCACTGAAAACTGCAGCCGGCGAGCACCTTCATCCGATTCCTCACACCGGAGTGAACAAGTTGCCCGATGAGCGCGCGGTGCAGGCGTGGCTTCAGGGCAAGAGCAACTTGTGGATTCAGCCGAAAGTGGATGGCGTCGCTGTGACACTTGTTTACGAGAACGGAAAGCTGGAAAAGGTGATCAGCCGCGGTGACGGCATAAAGGGCCAGGACTGGACAGGACATGCCCATCAGATCCCGGCGATCCCCGCTCATCTGGCGTGGGAAAAGACGCTGGTATTGCAGGGCGAGTTGTATTGGCTACTGGCTGATCATGTTCAGGCGAACTCGGGAAGTCTGAATGCTCGCAGCAAAGTGGCGGGATTGTTGGCTCGCAAAGCCATCAGCGAAGACGAAGGCGCGCAACTTGGGCTGTTTGTCTGGGACTGGCCCGACGGACCTGCGAGCATGACTGAGCGCTTGGCTGGGCTCACTGCGCTTGGTTTTGCGGACAGCTCACTTTTCAGCGAACCATTGGAAAACTTCACTCAAGCGAGGAACTGGCGCGAGCACTGGTATCGAAATCCGCTGCCCTTCGCCACCGATGGCGTGATCATTCGTGAGGGCGAACGGCCGCCCTCCGAACGCTGGCAGGCAAAAGCGCCGTACTGGATCGCGGCGTGGAAATACCCCTTTGCACAAGTGCTGGCCGAGGTGCGTAGAGTCGACTTCAACATCGGGCGCAGCGGTAAGGTCACTCCCGTGATAGATGTCGAGCCAGTCCGGCTGGATGACCGCAAAGTCAGCCGCATCAGCGTTGGCTCATTGAACCGCTGGCGTTCGCTGGATATCCGTCCCGGCGATCAGATAGCGATCAGTCTTGCCGGCCTCACCATTCCGCGTCTCGACCGCGTGGTATCGCGCAGTGTCGAACGCACGCCACTGAACGTACCCATCGCTACGGATTACCACGCGCTAAGCTGTTGGCAGCTGCTCGAAGGCTGCGAAAGCCAGTTTCGTGAGCGTCTGAAATGGCTCAGCGGGAAGAAGGGGTTGGCCATGAACGGTGTAGGGCCGGGCACTTGGGACAAGTTGATTCGCGCCGGACACATCAACGGTTTACTGGACTGGATGCCCCTCGATGGTGCGCAGCTTGCTAACATTCCCGGCCTTGGCGAGCGCAGCGCAGCTAAACTGCTGAAGAGTTTCCAAGGAACGCGCGAACAATCGTTCCAGATTTGGCTCAAAGCCATCGGTTTGCCTCCCGTGGCGGGCGTGGCACTGGGTGATTCATGGTCCGAGTTGGCTGCACGCGATGAAGCTCAATGGCAAGCCGAGCCTGGTATCGGCCCGGGCCGTGCAAAGCAGTTGTACGCATTTTTCAACGACCCGCAGGTGCAGCTACTGAGTACGCAGTTGCGGGAGCAAGGCATCAAAGGGTTTTAATCATTTTTATGTCTCGGACGGTCGCATGACCTCCGGGCGTCTGTATTCAAGGAGCGTCTATGAAATTCCTGTCACCCCTGATCGGGTTCGCCGCGTGCGGATTGCTCGCAACACCACTTTTCGCTGCCGAGCCGTTGTGCGAGGCAAAGCGTCAGGACATCCAGACCCAGATTGAACAGGCCAGAACGGCGGGCAACAGCAATCAACAGGCCGGGCTGGAAAAAGCTCTGAGTGAAAACAGCGAGCACTGCACCGACAAGGGCCTGGTCAAGGAACAGGAAGGCAAGGTGCTGGATGCCAAGAAAGAGGTCAGCAAACGCCAGTCCGACCTCGACAAAGCAATGAGCAAGGGCGATCCGGACAAGATCAACAAGCGTAAGGACAAACTGGCGGAGTCCCGCAAGGAGCTGCAGGACGAGCAGCAGAAGCTGGAACAGCTTCAGCCGGATGAGGATGACGAATAGCCAGCTCTAATGTAACTCGCCCAACTTGCAGCTTGAGACTTGGGGTTTGAAGCTGCTTTTGGTCAATGATCCCGAAATTCTTTATGACAGGCGTCGCAGGCATCTTCGACGTTGTTCATGGGCGGGATCATTTTCGCGGGCGTCAGCTGAAGCTGTTGAGTCGCGATCACCAGTTCACCGGTCCGGGCTTCCAGAGCATTGGCCAATTCCTGGAAACGCGCCTGCCGTTGCCAGACCGCATCCCTGGCGCTGGTGTGCTCGGACTCTTTAACCGGCGGGAAGTGCTTCCAAGGCTCGTGAGACAAGGCTTCGAGCTTCACAGCACCTTCAGCGAACTTCGGCCCGTCGAAGGGCAGGCGGCCGCGCAGCATGCCGCCGATGTCTTCGCTGGTCTTGAGCATCTGCTTGAAGATAGCCTTGCGCTGGCCCAGTGGAGAGTCAGGGTCGACGCCCCCGCACGCACTCAACGCACATACCGCGACCAGAACCAGGCTCAGCTGTTTCAGCGGCAAATTCCTCAACGCAACGCTCTTCGACTTCATGGCGACTACTGGCTGGAAAAAATGGCGGCCAGTATCTGCGCGCGCCATGGAAAACCCAAGTGAAGGATCGACATTGCGATCAAACGGAAACGCCGAACAGAGCGACCACCAGCGCCAGGCCGATGAACCACGCCAGCGAGCGCAGTGCGGCGAGGTCAGCAAGGTAGAAGATGATGTACAGCAGGCGACTGGTGACAAAGAGCACCGCCAGCACATCGATGGTCACCAACTGAGCGACGCCGGCGACGTGAGCGATAATCACACCCGCGGCAAAACCCGGGATCGCTTCAAAGCTGTTTTGCTGCGCGGCATGAGCGCGACGCGGCAAGCCCTCGAGCTTGTCGAGAAAATCCCTTGGGTTGTGGTTTTGCCGGGCACTGAAACGGCCGCTGCCAAACTTGGCAATCGAGGTACAGACCAGCGGCAGCAGAATCACGATCAACACGCACCAGAAGGCAACGGTCATATTTGCAGCATCCTTTTTGAATTTAGAATTTCAGCTTCATCAACAGCATTCCCAACAGCACCAGCCCACAGGCTAAGAGCCGTGGCCGCCCGAAAGGTTCTTTCAGATAACGCATGCCGAACAGCACCACCAGCACCACACTGACTTCACGCAACGCGGCGGCCTCTGCCACTGAGCCTAGCTGCATCGCCCAAAGCACGAGGGCATAGCTTGCGAGCACGCAAAAACCGACGCTCAGCCCCAGTTTCCATTGCTCGCGCCAAAACAGAGCGAAGGCGGGTCGCTTATTGACCATCGCCAGCAAAGGAAACGGCCAAGCGCTGATAAACGTCAGCCAGACCAGATAATCCAGTGGTGCAATGCCGCGCTTGAGCGCCTGGCCGTCGATCCAGGTGTAGCAACCGATGCACAACCCGATCATCCCGACCACCGGCAGCATTGACCAGGGCAGACGGTCACCGCCTCCACCCTGCCAGAGCAGGCAGATCATGCCGCACGGGATCAGCAGGATGCCGAGAATTTGCTGCGTCGTCAGGTGCTCGCCCGCGAAAATCAGCGTCAGCGCCAGCACCACCAAAGGCGAAAGCCCGCGCATCAGGGGATAGACCAAACCCAGATCGCCGACCCGATACGCCTTGATCAGCAAGACCCGATAAAGCAACTCGAACAACGCCGACGCCACCAGCCACGGCCAGATGTGCAATGGTGGCGGCGTGACAAAGCCCAGAGCGATCACTGCGAGCAAGAATGCGACCACGTCCATGCTGGCGATAACCAAAAGACGCTCGCCGCTGAATTTGATGAGGGTGTTCCAGGTGGCATGCAGCACAGCCGCGATCAGGACCAGGGTTGTCGCCAGCACTTCATCTCCTTAGCCGCCCAGGCACCCATGCCGGACGATTTTTTATTCTTGGCGGCGGGCCGGTTGCTCAGTGCTCAAGGCCGCGCGGATGCTGAGGATAAGGGATTCCCGATGACAGAGCACTCAGGCCAAACACCCTCCGGTCGATGTTTCTCGCTGCTGTCACAACTCCAGCGATTGGCTAAGATGCCAGCCATCACAGTCGATACCGGCTGCATACCGTGCTCAGGAGCCTGAATGTCCAGCGAAGAAGACACCACAGTCAGTGGTGCAGCGCCCATGATTCCCGACCAGCGCCGGGAGCTGATGCTGCGCCAGCTACGCAAGCATCAAGTGTTGAGCGTGCATCAGCTGATGGAAATGTTCGACTGCTCGCACATGACCGTTCGCCGAGACATCGCCTTGTTGGAACAAAGCGGTCGCGCCTATTCGGTGACCGGTGGCGTACGTATTGCCAGCCAGGTCCACAGCGAACCCAGTCATCAATCCAAAGCCGTGATCGAACTTCCGCAGAAACAGGCGATGGCCCGACTCGCCGCCGGTCTGCTGCACGCGGAAATGACGGTGTATCTGGATGCCGGGACCAGCACGCTGGAAATCGTGCCGCACATCGCCGCGCTGTCTGGGATGACCGTAGTGACCAACGATTTCGGCGTGGTCAATGCCCTGGCCGATGCCACTCATGTGGACGTGATTCACACCGGCGGGCTGCTCGATCACCCGAACCGTTCCTGTGTCGGAGGCCTTGCTGCCGCGACCTTGCGCCAGTTGGCGACCGATGTAGCGTTCATGTCCACCAGCTCCTGGGATCTGCAACGCGGCACCACCACGCCTTCGGCGCTGAAGGTCGAGGTCAAGCAGGCCGCCATGCAAGCCGCCTCGCGCAGCGTGTTACTGACCACCAGTTCCAAGTACGGCACCTTCGGGATGTACAAGGTGGCGGGACTTGAGCAGTTCGACACCATCATCAGCGATGACGGATTGGCGCAAGCGGCGGCGGAAAGCATTCGTGCGCACGGCGTGGAGTTGTTGTTGGCGTCTGTGGAAAAAAACCGCTGACGTCCAGACACACCAGAAAACCTGTGGGAGACGTCGCAGGTTACGACGGCAGCGATAGCGGCAGGCCAGCCCATGCAGAAGAACCTTACTCACCGCTTTCGCGGCTGTCGCACAGCTCCATCGCTCCCACAACATTGTTTTCTCTACGCCGCTCTTCCCTCAGCCCCGGCCTTAACCCCGGGGCTTTTTATTGCTCAAAAAATGATCGATGTTAATTTTTGTTAACTTGAAAAATTACTTCACATTATTTGCTCACAGGTTCACTATCTTTAACAGATCAGAACAAACACCGTTCGAGTGCCTGACGCAACGATGGCACTCAACCCGAGGAGAGACTCATGAATAACAAGAATGTCGGCGTGATTGGACTGGGTGCCATGGGTTTGGGCATCGCACGCTCCCTGTTGCGCAGCGGTTTCAACGTTCATGCCTGTGACGTGCGCGCCGCAGTGACCGAGCAGTTCGCCAGCGAAGGCGGCGTTGCCTGTGATTCTCCGGCCAGCATGGCCGCTGCCTGCGACGTGATCATCACCGTCGTGGTCAATGCCGAGCAGACCGAAACTGTCTTGTTCGGTGAGAACGGCGCCGTTGCCGCGCTCAAGCCAGGCAGCCTGGTCATCGGTTGCGCCACCGTTGCCCCTACCTTTGCTATCGAGCTGGGCCAACGCCTGACCGAAAAAGGTCTGCTGTACCTCGATGCACCAATCTCTGGTGGTGCCGCCAAGGCCGCTGCCGGTGAAATGACTATGATGACTTCCGGCCCGGCTGACTCCTACGCCAAGGCCGACGCGATCCTCAACGGCATGGCGGGCAAGGTCTATCGTCTGGGCGACGTTCACGGCCTGGGCTCTAAAGTCAAAATCATCAACCAATTGCTGGCTGGCGTGCACATCGCCGCCAGCGCCGAAGCCATGGCCCTGGGCCTGCGCGAAGGCGTCGACGCCGATGCGCTCTACGAAGTGATCACCAACAGCGCCGGTAACTCGTGGATGTTCGAGAACCGCGTGCCGCACATCCTCAAGGCCGATTACACCCCGCTGTCGGCTGTGGATATCTTCGTCAAGGACCTGGGTCTGGTACTGGATACCGCACGCGCCAGCAAATTCCCGCTGCCACTGTCCTCCACGGCACACCAGATGTTCATGCAGGCTTCGACTGCAGGCTTCGGTCGTGAAGACGACTCCGCCGTAATCAAGATCTTCCCGGGCATCACTTTGCCTGCCGCCAAAGCAGCCAACGACTGAGGAACCGCACATGAGCACAACGACTCCGCGCCCTCTGCTGGGCTGCATCGCCGACGACTTCACCGGCGCCACCGACCTCGCCAATATGCTGGTGCGTGGCGGTATGCGTACCGTGCAAAGCATCGGCATCCCGAGTGCTGAAAGCCTGGCTGAACTGGATGCCGACGCTATCGTCATCGCGTTGAAATCCCGCACCACGCCAGTCGCCGAAGCGGTCGAAGAATCCTTGCAAGCCCTGCAATGGCTGCGTGATCGCGGCTGTGAGCAGATCTTCTTCAAGTACTGCTCGACGTTCGATTCCACCGCCAAAGGCAACATCGGCCAGGTCAGCGAAGCATTGCTCAAGGCTCTAGACAGCGACTTCACTCTGGCCTGCCCGGCCTTCCCGGAAAACGGGCGCACGATTTTCCGTGGTCACCTGTTCGTGCAGGATCAGTTGCTGAACGAATGCGGCATGCAGAACCACCCGCTGACCCCGATGACCGACGCCAATCTGGTGCGCGTGCTGCAATCGCAAACCAGCAAAAAGGTTGGCCTGCTGCGTTATGACAGCATCGCCAAAGGTGTGGAAGGCGTGCGTGCGCGCATCGCTGAGCTGCGCGCCGATGGCGTAACCATGGCGATCGCCGATGCGCTGTCCGATGCCGACCTCTACACACTGGGCGAAGCCTGCGCCGACCTGCCGCTGCTGACAGGTGGTTCCGGTCTGGCGCTGGGTCTGCCGGGCAATTTCCGCAAGGCGGGCAAGTTGCGCGACATCGACGCTGCTCAACTCAAGCAAGTCGATGGCGGTGAAGTGGTGCTGGCGGGTAGTGCATCTGTCGCCACCAATGGCCAGGTTGCGGCCTGGCTTGAGGCCAAACGCCCTGCTCTGCGTATCGATCCGCTGGCACTGGCTGACGGTAAACCGGTTGTTGAAGACGCTCTGGCGTTCGCTCGCGATGCTGGCCAGACCGTGCTGATTTACGCCACCAGCAGTCCGGAAGAAGTCAAAGCCGTGCAGCAGAAACTCGGCGTAGAACGCGCCGGCGCCATGGTCGAAGACGCGCTGGGCAAGATCGCTCGCGGCCTGCTGGATTCGGGGGTGAAGCGTTTTGTCGTCGCTGGCGGTGAAACCTCGGGCGCCGTTGTTCAGGCGCTGGGCGTCAGCCTGCTGAAAATCGGCGCGCAGATCGATCCTGGCGTTCCGGCGACCATCAGCAGCGGAGATCAACCGCTGGCTCTGGCACTGAAATCCGGCAACTTCGGCGGTCGCGACTTCTTCGACAAAGCCCTCAAGCAACTGGCCGGGACCGAAAAAGGAGCCGCCAAATGAGCGCCGAGAACAAACTGCGCGAAGAAATCTGTGACATCGGCCGCTTGCTGTTCGGTCGCGGTTATACCGTTGGCAGCGCGGGCAATATCAGCGCGCGCCTTGACGACGGCTGGCTGATCACGCCAACCGACGCCTGCCTGGGTCGCCTCGATCCAGCCGCCATCGCAAAGGTCAATCTGGCGGGTGAGTGGGTTTCAGGGGACAAGCCTTCGAAAACCCTGATGCTGCACCGCGAGGTTTACGACCGTAATCCGGGCGTTGGCGGCGTCGTGCACACACACTCCACGCATCTGGTGGCGCTGACGCTTGCTGGCGTCTGGCAACCCGACGATATCTTGCCGCCGATCACACCCTATCAAGTGATGAAGGTCGGTCACATTCCGCTGATTCCGTACGAGCGTCCGGGCTCCCCGAAAGTCGCAGAACAAGTCGCGCAACTGGCGAACAGCGTACGCGGCGTGATGCTGGAGCGCCTCGGCCCGGTGGTCTGGGAGAGCTCGGTTGCCAAGGCGGCTTACGCCCTGGAAGAGCTGGAAGAAACCGCACGTCTCTGGTTGATGAGCAATCCCAAGCCCGAGCCGCTGGACGCAGCGGCACTGGAAGATCTGCGCCAGACCTTTGGCGTGAACTGGTAACCCACAAATGTTTTGATCGGAGACCGTCCTGGCGGTCTCCGGCGCCCCGGTCTTGCCGGAAACAATAACAACAGGACACCACACACATCATGACCCCACTACTGTTAATGACCATCGCTGGAGCCGGCATCGCGCTGTTGCTGCTTCTGGTCCTCAAGTACAAGTTCCAGCCGTTCGTGGCCCTGATGCTCGTCAGCATCATCGTCGCGCTGGTCGCCGGGGTGAAGCCTGCCGATCTGGTCGCAACCATCGAAGGCGGCATGGGCAAGACCCTCGGTCACATCGCGATCATCATCGCGCTGGGCGCCATGATCGGGCGCATCATCGAGCTCTCCGGCGGTGCCGAGGCGCTGGCCAAGACTTTGATCAACCGTTTCGGCAACAAGCGCACACCGCTGGCGCTGACGGTGGCCGGGTTCATGGTCGGCATTCCGGTGTTCTTCGAGGTCGGCGTGATCATTCTCATGCCACTGGCCTACGGCGTTGCCCGGGCCGCGCGTAAACCGCTGCTGGTGTTCGCACTGCCTATGTGCGCCGCGCTGCTGTCGGTGCATGCGTTCCTGCCGCCGCACCCGGGCGCCGTCGCCGCTGCCGGTCAGTTGGGTGCCGATCTGGGCCGCGTACTGATGTTCGGCCTGCCAATCGTCGGTGTGCTGTGCCTGATCGGTTACCTGATCGCCGGGCGCATGACGCGCAAGGTCTACCCAATGACCGACGACATCCGCAGCGAAGTCTACGGCCCACAGATCACCAATCAGGATCTGGTGGACTGGGCAAATAACGACTACTCGAAAACCGCAGACGCGACCCACACGGGTCACGCGATGGGCCTGGAAGAAAGCGCCAGCAGCCTGGCCGCGCGCCTGCCAAAAGCTCCTGCGCCAGGCGCCGGGATCATCATTGCGCTGATCCTGCTGCCGATCATTCTAATTCTGCTGGGTACGCTGGCGACCACCATGCTGCCGGCGGATTCGACGCTGCGCAGTGTGTTCACCGTGCTGGGCGCGCCGCTGGTGGCCCTGCTGATCGACACCCTGCTGTGCGCATGGATTCTGGGTTCGCGCCGTGGCTGGAGCCGCAGCCAGGTCTCCGACGTGATCGGTTCGGCGCTGCCGGGCGTAGCGATGGTAATCCTGATTGCGGGCGCCGGTGGTGTGTTCGGCAAGGTGCTGGTCGATACCGGTATTGGTGCCGTTGTCTCCGAGGCGCTGCGTAACACCGGCCTGCCGGTTCTGGCGCTGGGCTTCCTGCTGACATTGCTGTTGCGCGCGGTACAAGGCTCGACCACAGTGGCGCTGGTCACTACTGCCGGCATTCTCAGCCCGCTGATCGCGACCCTGAATCTGAGCGCCAACCACATGGCTCTGCTGTGCCTGGCCATGGGCGGTGGCGGTCTGGCAATGTCGCACATCAACGACGCCGGTTACTGGATGTTTACCAAACTGGCCGGCTTGAACGTCGGCGACGGTCTGCGCACCTGGACTTTCCTGGTGACCGTTCTGGGCACGCTGGGCTTCCTCATGACGCTGTTGCTCTGGCCATTCGTCTGACCTGATAAAGACAGGAGAAAAAAACATGCCTCGTTTCGCTGCCAATCTCAGCATGCTGTATCCGCAACATGACTTCCTCGCGCGCTTTTCGGCCGCGGCTAGTGATGGCTTCGAAGCGGTGGAGTACCTGTTCCCGTACGACTTCACCGCAGCTGAAATCAAGCTGCGTCTGGAAGACTTCGGCCTGACACAGGCGCTGTTCAATGCACCTCCGGGTGACTGGGGCAAGGGCGAGCGCGGCATCGCTTCGTTGCCGGGACGCGAAAGTGAATTCCGCGACGGCTTCCAGAAGGCGCTGGAGTACGCCGCCGTATTGGGCAACGACCGCATTCACGTCATGGCGGGGCTGTTGCCGAGCGAGGAACTGCGTCAGAAACACCACGCGGTGTATCTCGAAAACCTGAGCCATGCAGCGCAGGAAGCAGCGAAAGCCGGCATCACCGTGCTGATCGAACCGATCAACACCCGCGACATGCCGGGCTTCTTCCTCAACCGTCAGGACCAGGGCCAGGCGGTGTGCAAGGAAGTGGGTGCGGGCAACCTGAAGGTGCAGTTCGACTTCTATCACTGCCAGATCGTGGAAGGCGACGTGATCAGCAAGTTGCGCCGTGATTTTGCAGGGGTTGGCCACATCCAGATTGCGGGCGTGCCGGATCGTCATGAGCCGAACCTGGGTGAAGTGAATTACCCGTGGCTGTTCGAAGAAATCGATCGCCTGGGTTATACCGGCTGGATTGGTTGCGAGTACCGTCCGAAGGGCGATACGAGTGAAGGTCTGCAGTGGTTGCGGGACTGGAAGGCGCGTAATCCGGGCTGAGTGACTTCATTAGCCCAACGCACCCCCTTGTAGGAGCTGCCAGAGATTACGACGGTGGCGAACGCGGTGTGTCAGACATATCGCATTCGCCACCGTCATAACCTCCGGCAGCTCCCACAGGTCTTATGGTGCTGCTCAAGATCACTCGTTGATCATTTCATCCTTGAACTGATCCTTCACATAAGTGATCTCGGTCTTGCCGTGCGGCGCTGGCAGGCCATCTTCCCCAAGGTTCACGAACACCATCTTCTCGACGGTCAGGATGCTCTTGCGGGTGATCTTGTTGCGCACCTGGCAGGTCAGGGTGATCGAGGTCCGGCCAAACTCGGTGGCCGTTATGCCCAGTTCGATGATGTCACCCTGGCGTGAAGCACTGACGAAGTTGATCTCGGAAATGTACTTGGTCACCACACGCTGATTGCCCAACTGAACGATGGCGTAGATCGCCGCTTCTTCGTCGATCCAGCGCAGCAGGCTGCCACCGAACAGCGTGCCGTTGGGGTTAAGGTCTTCGGGCTTTACCCATTTGCGAGTGTGGAAATTCATGTTCGCTCCTGATCGTCTGTCTGTTGATGACCAGCATAGTGCCAGCCCAGGCCGTTTACCTCCATTGAGCATCGACTATGGTCACGATTAGTCATCCGTCATTTAAACGCAACAACCCCTTGGGCTAATTCCCCGTGGTCGCTATAATCGCCACCGCTTCAAAAAACGGTCATCACCGCTTGATACCGTTTTCCCGCCACCTGTCCGAGGGGCGCTGCAGCAGGTCAGACCTGTCAGGCTCGGATGGGGCGTTGTTTGCTCAAGGCTCTTCAGCAGCCTTAGCAAGCCTTAAACGCACAACGGCGCCCATTCGCACACTACGAATGGAGACTCTTATGAGCGCTGTACTGACGCCCAACGATTTCAACGACTACAAGGTCGCCGACATTTCCCTGGCTGCCTGGGGCCGTCGCGAAACCATCATCGCTGAATCCGAAATGCCAGCCCTGATGGGCCTGCGTCGCAAGTACGCCGGCGAGCAACCGCTCAAGGGCGCCAAAATCCTCGGCTGCATCCACATGACCATTCAGACTGCCGTGCTGATCGAAACCCTGGTTGCCCTGGGTGCCGAAGTACGCTGGTCGTCCTGCAATATTTTCTCGACTCAGGATCAGGCCGCTGCCGCCATCGCCGCTGCCGGTATCCCTGTTTTCGCCTGGAAAGGCGAAACCGAAGCCGAGTACGAGTGGTGCCTGGAGCAGACCATCCTCAAGGACGGTCAGCCATGGGACGCCAACATGATCCTCGACGACGGCGGCGACCTGACCGAACTGCTGCACAAGAAATACCCGGCGATGCTGGATCGCATCCACGGCGTCACCGAAGAGACCACCACCGGCGTTCACCGCCTGCTGGACATGCTGGCCAAAGGCGAGCTGAAGATCCCTGCGATCAACGTCAACGACTCGGTCACCAAGAGCAAGAACGACAACAAGTACGGCTGCCGTCATAGCCTGAACGACGCCATCAAGCGCGGTACTGACCACCTGCTGTCCGGCAAGCAAGCGCTGGTCATCGGCTACGGTGACGTGGGCAAGGGCTCGGCTCAGTCGCTGCGTCAGGAAGGCATGATCGTCAAGGTCACCGAAGTCGACCCGATCTGCGCCATGCAAGCCTGCATGGACGGTTTCGAGCTGGTTTCCCCATTCATCAACGGTGAAAGCGACGGCACCGAAGCGACAATCGACAAAGCGCTGCTGGGCAAGATCGACCTGATCGTGACCACCACCGGTAACGTCAACGTCTGCGACTCGAACATGCTCAAAGCGCTGAAAAAACGCGCTGTGGTCTGCAACATCGGTCACTTCGACAATGAAATCGACACCGCTTTCATGCGCAAGAACTGGGCATGGGAAGAAGTGAAGCCTCAGGTGCACAAGATCCACCGCACCGGCGCTGGCGAATTCGACCCACAGAACGACGACTACCTGATTCTGCTGGCCGAAGGCCGTCTGGTGAACCTGGGCAACGCCACCGGCCACCCGAGCCGCATCATGGACGGTTCGTTCGCCAACCAGGTTCTGGCCCAGATCTTCCTGTTCGGCCAGAAATACGCTGACCTGAGCCCTGCTCAGAAAGCCGAGCGCCTGACCGTCGAAGTACTGCCCAAGAAGCTGGACGAAGAAGTGGCCCTGGAAATGGTACGCGGCTTCGGCGGCGTCGTGACCAAGCTGACCAAGACCCAGGCCGACTACATCGGTGTGAGCGTCGAAGGTCCGTTCAAGCCGCACGCTTACCGTTACTAAGAGCAGCGGTACGCGGCAAGCTTCGAGCTGCAAGTAAAGGCCTCATCATTGCCGATACTTGCAGCTTCAGGCTCTTAAATCGTCCAAGCATTTAGCAGCACCAAGCCTTGAGCCATGATCTGCAAGAAGCGGCGCACCGCCACTCTTGCAGTTTGTCGCTTGTAGCTTGCAGCTGGAGACTCGCTCCATGAGCCAAGACCGTCGCTACAGCTTCGAGTTCTTCCCTACGAAGACCGATGCTGGTCATGAAAAACTGCTCGCCACGGCTCGTACGCTGGCTGGCTACAACCCTGATTTCTTCTCCTGTACCTATGGTGCCGGGGGTTCCACGCGCGACCGCACGATCAACACCGTGCTGCAGCTGGAAAAGGAAGTGAACATTCCCGCCGCTCCGCACCTGTCGTGCGTGGGCGACAGCAAGGCCGATCTGCGTGGCCTGCTGAGCCAGTACAAGGATGCGGGCATCACCCGTATCGTCGCACTGCGCGGTGACCTGCCCTCCGGCATGGGCATGGCCAGTGGCGAGCTGCGTCACGCCAACGACCTGGTGAGCTTCATCCGTGAAGAAACCGGCAGCCACTTCCATATCGAAGTCGCCGCGTATCCGGAGATGCACCCCCAGGCGCGCAACTTCGAAGACGACCTGAAGAACTTCGTGCGCAAGGCCAACGCCGGTGCCGATAGTGCCATCACTCAGTACTTCTTCAACGCCGACAGCTATTTCTACTTCGTCGAGCGCGCCGAGAAGATGGGCGTCAGCATCCCGATCGTGCCCGGCATCATGCCGATCACCAACTACAGCAAACTGGCACGTTTCTCAGATGCCTGCGGCGCTGAAATTCCGCGCTGGATTCGCAAGCAGCTGGAAGCCTACGGTGACGATTCGGCGAGCATTCAGGCGTTCGGAGAGCAAGTCATCACAGAAATGTGTGAGCGTTTGTTGCAAGGCGGAGCCCCAGGATTGCACTTCTACACCCTGAATCAGGCCGAACCGAGCCTGGCGATCTGGAACAACCTCAAGCTTCCCCGCTGAAAGGTCGGAATTCGCCACAACTGCTCCGGTCACAATAAGGCAACGTTTTACCGGCAGGCTTCCTCATCACGAGGCCTGCCAATGCCTTAACGAGACGGAATCCTACGCAGTTGACTTCATTCAGTCGGATCACTTCACGCCCACAGCTGGTCTATCTGGTCTTCGGCCCGCAGACCTATCATCAGGAAGCGGTGTTCAGCATCGCAAGCGCCCTCGCCAGATCCGATGAAACGGGCGAGCAGCCATTCGATATTCAAGTCTTCAGCGACAATCCAGAACCCTATCGGCAGTTGCCTGTACGCGTACGACCGCTGAATGACGAGATGCGGCGCGAGTGGAGCGGGCCTCATCGTTATCACTTCCGCTGCAAACATGTGGTGTTGCGCAAGATTCTGGAAGAGTCGGAAAAAGCGATCCTGATCGACACCGATACCTTCTTTCAGGCCAGCCCCATGCAGCTGTTCGAAAGGGTTCATCCCGACAACCTGCTGTGCAACGCCTTTCAGCTGCGTTATGACGACTGCAAAGAAACGGTTCTGTACACCGCGCTGGCTGAAACTCTGGCACATCGCGACCTGGCTGACGACCAGATGCGCCTGGTCAATTCCGGCGTGATCGGGCTGACCCGCAACAATGCCTCTGTGCTGGATAAATCTCTTGAGCTGATGGATGAATTCTTTCCCATCACACCCGGCGCCATCACCCTGGAGGAATTCTGCCTCGGCGTTGCCGCTTACCGCTCGGTGAAGGTCGACCAGTGCACCGACCTTGTTCATCACTACTGGAGCCGCAAGCAGTTGTTCCGGGCAAAGGTCCGCGCCTGGCTGGATAAGCATGGTCAGTCGCCTCTCAGCGTCGAAGCGCTGCGCGACACAGCGAATGTGACGACACAACTTCCGCGACCGGCAACGTGGCAGCGGCTGGTCTACAAGAGTGCAACCCTGGCCGTTCCGCAGCCGCAACGTCAGTTCGTGCGCGAAGTGCTTTATGGTTGCTGCGAGCACTCGAACGAGTTCGACCGAGCGTGCTCATCGATCTGGTGGGAAAAGGCGTTCAACAACGCCGAGCGGCGAATGAAAAAGCCTATCGCTCCCGGGCAACTGCGTGCGTGGCTGGATCATTGGGCGGTGCGACGGCTGCTGGGCAGACGACGCTCGGCCATCTATCAGCATCTGGTACAGGCCCGGACGCCGCGCTGATCCGCGAGCCAGACGCGCAGGCATTCGCTTGCGCGACTGGCACAGCCCCTTCTCATTAGCGGGTGAGCATCGTAATCTCGCCTCATGCCCCTGACTTCCCGACTGTTGTTCGCCGCCCTCCTCGCCAGCCTGAGTTTCAGTGCTTTGGGCGAAAGGCTGCGCATTGTCACCGAGCCCTGGTCCCCGTACGTGATCGCCGACGACAAGCAGGTGTCAGGACTGGACTACGAAATGACCAACATCGTCTTCAAGCGTTTGGGCATTGATGTGCAGTGGCAGTTCCTGCCCTGGAAGCGCTGCCTGATGATGCTCGAACAGGGCGATGCCGACGGTGTGCTGGATATTGTCAAGGTCGCTGAGCGTGAAGACCTGCTGCTCTACCCCAATGAGCCGCTTTCGGACGTCAACTGGGTGTTGTTTCAGGCCAACGCCAGACCGCACCCGTTCAACAGGCTTGAAGACCTGCAGGGCTTGAACATCGGTGTTTCACCCGGCTACCTGTACAGCCCGGAATTCGACAGTTCTGCACTGTTTACCCGGGAGCCTGCTCCGAGCCACGAAGCGAATTTCGGCAAGCTGGTTCGCGGCCGCATCGATCTGATGGTGACCGATCGCGTGGTCGGGCAGCGGATGCTCGATCAGCTCCAGTTAAGGGACCAAGTCAGCCAATTGCCCGAAGTGATCAGCCGTCGCGCGATGTATCTCGCGCTGCGGCGTAACGTGGGCATGGATCTGCTGGTGCAGCGTTTCGGTGCTGAATTGAAGCGCTTCAAGCGCGAACCGGCCTATGCGCAGCTGGTGGCCCACTACACGGGCGAGACGCTCCAGCTTCCGGCGACCTCTTCGAGCGATCCAACAGTGATTGGCGCTGAAAAAACCGTTGAGCAGCATGAAAGCAGCGCATTGTGATTGCTCTGTTATACTCCGGCGTTCCCGCCAGGCTTACGCCCGGATGCTCGGCCTCACAGAAGCCTTCTCGATCACGTCAGCAGCGCACTTTCCCGCGCCCGTGCCCCGAGCTGGACTTGCAGACCGCGACACCACCGGACGGAATTGAGCTCTCCAATGCCAATTTGCGGCGGGCCGATCTTCCCCCTATTCGGGCCCTTGGCCCCAACTTAAGACAGGATTACTCATGTCCTTTGCTTCCCTCGGTCTCTCCGAGGCTTTAGTCAGCGCCATCGAGGCTGCTGGCTATACCCAGCCTACTCCGGTGCAACAGCGGGCCATTCCCGCCGTGTTGCAAGGCCGCGATCTGATGGTCGCCGCTCAGACAGGTACTGGTAAAACCGGTGGTTTCGCCCTCCCGATTCTGGAGCGCCTGTTCCCCGCCGGTCACCCGGACAAATCCCAGCGTCATGGCCCGCGCCAACCGCGCGTTCTGGTCCTGACCCCCACCCGTGAACTCGCAGCCCAGGTTCACGACAGCTTCAAGGTCTACGCCAAGAACCTGAAGTTCGTCAGCGCCTGTATTTTCGGCGGTGTCGGCATGAACCCTCAGGTGCAAGCCATGGCCCGTGGCGTCGACGTACTGGTCGCCTGCCCGGGTCGCCTGCTTGACCTTGCCGGTCAAGGTAGCGTCGATCTGTCCCACGTTGAAATCCTCGTGCTCGACGAGGCTGACCGCATGCTCGACATGGGCTTCGTTCACGATGTGAAGAAAGTCCTCGCGCGCCTTCCAGCCAAGCGTCAGAACCTGCTGTTCTCGGCCACTTTCTCGGCCGACATCACCGCCTTGGCCGGCAAGCTGCTGCACAACCCGGAGCGCATCGAAGTCACGCCGCCGAACACCACGGTCGAGCGTATCGAGCAGCGCGTCTTCCGTCTGCCCGCCAACCACAAGCGTTCACTGCTGGCGCACCTGATCACTCAGGGCGCGTGGGAGCAAGTGCTGGTGTTCACCCGCACCAAACATGGCGCCAACCGTCTGGCCGAGTACCTGGACAAGCACGGCCTGAGCGCCGTGGCGATCCACGGCAACAAGAGCCAGAACGCCCGTACCAAAGCGCTGGCTGACTTCAAGGCCGGGACCGTACGCATCATGGTTGCCACCGATATCGCTGCACGGGGTCTGGACATCGACCAGTTGCCGCACGTGGTCAACTTCGAGCTGCCGAACGTCGACGAGGATTACGTTCACCGTATCGGTCGTACCGGTCGTGCTGGCCGCACCGGCGAAGCTATTTCGCTGGTCGCACCGGACGAAGAGAAGCTGCTCAAGAGCATTGAGCGCATGACCAAACAGAAGATTGCAGATGGCGATCTGATGGGCTTCGACATCAACGCCGTCGAGGCCGAGAAGCCAGAAGTTCGCGAGCGTCCGGACGTGCGCAATCCGCGCAACGCCCGCGGTCCGCGTGGCGACGGCCCAAACGGTGGCGGTGGCGGCGGTGGTCGCAAGGACAAAGGCAAGGACAAGGGCAAGGAAAAACCAGCAGCGGCAGCGGCCGCTTCAGGCGAACGTCCGGCCCGCCCGGCTCGTCAGCAGAAGCCTCGCCAAGGTACTCCGGCCGGTGAAGTACGTCAGTCGCGCCCACCGGCTCCCTCAGCCGACCGCGCTCCTGATGAGTTCTTGGACGACGACGTCGACAATTTCGGCAACCGCGCCGACTACGTCAGTCCGTATCAGGGCAAGAACCAGCAAGGCCGCAACCGTCGCCCTGGCGCGCCTGCCACAGGCTCCGCTCCGGCGCCACGTGGTCAGGCCCCTGGCCGTAGCGGCCCGCGCAGCGGTTCTGGTTCTGGTTCTGGCTCAGGCACCGGCGCGAGCACAGGCGCAGGCGCTGGCACTCCGGCCAAGCGCAGTGGCCCTCGCAATGGTTCGGGTCGTGACGGCCAGGCTCGTCGTGAAGACCAGCCGCGCAATCGCCGCCCGGCCCGTGACGATCAGCCAGCCCGTCAAGAGCCAGCCGTTCGCGGTCCTCGCGACGGCCAGCCTGCCCCGAAGATCATGCACAAGGAATCGAAGAGCGACCGCTTCCCTTCGGCCGAGTTGCTCGACCAACTGCCGAGCCGCCCACGCGGTGAGAAGCCAGCCCTGCTGACGCGCAATCGCGAAGGTTAAGCAGCGCTGACTCTGCGACAGTGAATGAAAAACGCCCCGACTGGTTCGGGGCGTTTTTGTTTGTGCGCGAACGAAGTCTCTGCACAAGTGAAACTGTCCTCCAAATCCGCCGCAATTCGCCGCTTGCCAAGTAGCAATCAAAAAGCAAATAATCGCCCCTCAACACGTAGCTACTATGTAGCTACATTTTTTGAGAGGTTATCACTATGGCCGCATTACTTAAAAACACCGACGTGCGCTGCCGCATAGATGAGGATTTGAAGGAGCGAGTGACCGCAGTGCTTAGCGCCTGCGGGTTAACCATCAGCGAAGCGATGCGCCTTTTCCTGCTGCAGGTCGTGGAAACGCAAGGGCTACCGTTTGAGGTACGTGTACCTTCGGATAAAACTGCCCGAGCCTTGGTTCAGGCGCGCGAAATCCGGAGCCGATTTGATTCGATAGACGAGTTGTTAGAGGACCTGGATGGCAAAGAAGCACCCCAAACACGCAGAAAGCAAAGCGCCAAACCCAAAACGAGCCACTCTGCCTAGACGGGTCGATTACACACCGTAATTCAAAAAGTCCTGGGATCGCTACAACAAGGCCGGTCGACACGACATGAAGGCCATGCGTGCAGTCATGGGAATGATCTGGGAAGGCCAGCCTTTATCGCCGGAGTATCTGGACCATGAGCTTAGGGGTGAGTGGGGAGGTTCCAGAGAGTGCCATGTTGGCGGGGATTTCCTTCTGATCTATCAAATGACTGACCGCGATCTGATATTCGTCGACCTCGGTACCCATGCCGAGCTATTCAGATAGAGTCACGAGTCATGACCAACAAAAACGCCGCCCAATGGGCGGCGTTCTTGTTTATCGAGCAGTCTTACTTGGCTTTGACGCCTTCGAACGAAATGTCGAAGGTTACGGTGTCCGAGGCTGGACCCAGATCCATCATCTTGCCGAAATCAGAGCGCTTGATGGTGGTGGTGCCGTTGAAGCCGGCACGGTAGCCGCCCCATGGATCCTTGCCTTCGCCGTTGAACGTTGCCTTGATGACAACCGGCTTGGTCACGCCATGCAGGGTCAGGTCGCCTGTCACGTCAGCAGTGTCCTTCCCATCGGCGTTCTTGCCGGTCGACTTGACGCTGGTGGACACGAACTTGGCGTCAGGATAGGTCGCGACGTCCAGGAAATCCTTGCTGCTGATGTGCTTGTTACGCTCAGCATGGTTGGTGTCAACGCTGGCGGTCTTGATGTCGATACTGATCTTGCTGTCTTCAGGCTTGGCAGCGTCGAAGCTGAAGGTACCGCTCCAGTCCTTGAAGGTACCGTGGATGAAGCTGTAGCCCAGGTGGCTGATACGGAAATCGATGAAGGCGTGCTGGCCTTCCTTGTCGATGGTGTAGTCCGCAGCCATTGCCTGACCGGCTGACAGCAGCGCGGTACCCAGAGCCAGTGCAGCCAGTGTCTTTTTCAACATACGTCGTCTTCCTGTTTCAGTTGAGTTGAGTGTCAGGCCTTGCGGCCAAGCATACGAATGAACGTTGCATCACGGTCGATGAAGTGATGCTTCAGGGCAGCCAGACCGTGGAGTACGGCAAAGACCACCAGGGTCCAGGCCAGATACAGGTGTACTTCGCCCGCAACGTCCGCCTGGTCGGGCAGTCCGCTGATCAGCGCAGGCACTTCAAACAGACCGAATACCGGAATTCCGACGCCTTCGGCGGTGGAGATCAGGTACCCGGCAAACATCACCAGAAACAGATCGAGGTACAGAAACGCATGGCCCAGTTTGGCGGCGATCCGTACGAAACGACTGTGATTGGCAGGTGGCGGAGGCGGTGGGCTGACAAAGCGCCAGACCACACGAATCAGCATGAACAGGAACAGGGTGATGCCGATGCTCTTGTGCAGATCGGGACCGGCCTTGCGCCAGGTGTCGTAGTAACCGAGCCCGACCATCCACAACCCCAACGCGAACAACCCGAAAACAGTCAGCGCCACGCCCCAGTGCAGAACAATACTGACCCAGCCATAACGAGAAGAAGAGTTGCGTAACTGCATGGTACGGTTCCTGTAAAAGCAGCCTGTGAAGCTGGAAGAAAGACTAGCGGTTTACCTATCGAAAGAAAGCGCAAAATTTCGCTTTGAAATATCGGGAAATACGATGGGAATTTCCCGACTTACTTTTCCGCGAGGCGGATTAACGCATTGTTACGTAACTCGATCTGTGCATAGCGGTCCGGCTTTGCCGACGGTGGCGATCTCGCGAGCATGGCCGCCGTCAAGCCGGGCTGGTACGGGCTTGTAAGCGGCCGCATTGAAAGAACACTCTAGACGCTACAGTTATTCGGCAGATGAAAAAAAAGCGCGGTATGCACACCGCGCCTTTCTCATTTCAGGGTTTCAGCAATCAGTTCTTGCTGTCCGCCGCCGGGGCTGCGGGAGTGGCAGCCTTATCGGTTGCCGGCTTGACCGGCGCTTTTTTCGCAGCGTCGGTCTTGGCCGGGGCCTTGTGGGATGCCGCCGGTTTGGCCGGAGCTTTCTTCGCAGGCTCCTTCTTGGTGGCTTCCTTCTTGGCAGGCGCCTTCTTCGCGGGCTCAACGACAGCAGGCTTGGCAGGCTCGGCCACCGGCGCAGGCGGCGCAGGCACTGGCGCGGGAGCGGGTGCAGGGGCCGGAGCAGGCTCTGGCGCTTTCTCGACCGGTTTCGATTCTGGCTTGGAACCGCCGAACATGTTCGAGAAGAAACCACCGATGCCGCCGCTTTCCTTCGCAGCCGGTTCTGGCGCTTTCGGCGGAGCGACTTTCACGGGCTCGAACGACTTGCCCGCCGCCAGATCCTGCACTTGACCCGCAGCACGTTGACCGGTACGCAGCGCGCCTTCCAGGGTGCCCGGGTACAAGGTGTCGGTGTGTTCACCGGCGAAGGTAATGCGTTGCAGAGGTTTTTCCCACAGACGCCAGTACTTGCTGATCTGTCCCGGGCCGAACGCCAGGTACGCACCGCCAGTAGAAGGATCGACGCTGGAGCGACGAATTTCATAACCGGTGAATGCCCCGCGGGCCTGTGGATAGAACGCGTGCAGACGAATCAGCACCTGATCCACCAATTGTTTGTCGCCAAACGCCTGCATGATCCGCGCGTTGTCACCCGCAAGGTTGATCACTGCGTTGGCGCCGCCCTTAAGAGCAGGCTCGATCCACAGCATCCCCAGACCGGTGTTGCTGTAGATTTCGCCAGACATGCGCGCCTTGCTGTCCCAGACCGGAGTCTTGAACTTGAGCATGATCTGGTCATGCCAGCCGTAGTTGGTGCTCTTGATCGCGCCCTGATGCTGCGCATCGAGCGCCGGGGTCAGCTGGATCTTGCTCAGCGCGCGCAGCGGCACGGCGAGGACCACATATTCTGCCTCGTAGCCGACCGACCCGACCTTGACGGTCACGCCGTCCTTGTCCTGGTTGATGGCCGAAACCGGCGAGTTGGTCTTGATCACTTTCAGCTGCTTGACGAACTCTTCGGCCAGCACCGCGCTGCCACCGGGCAGGCGAGCGGCACGACGATCACGGTCGTCGACGTTGCGGTTGACCCGCGACTGCTGAGCCAAATACAACAGCGACAGCCGCGAAGGCTCGTCATAACGTGTACGTATCTGCTGATTGATCAACTGACGAGCAGTCGGCGGCAGGGTCAGACGGTCCAGCCAGTTGGACACATTGATCTGGTCCAGGGCGAACAGCGTGCTGTTGGCGGCCGGGTTTTCCGGATCGGTGATCGATCGGGCAATGTCGTCCAGCGCCGCTTCGTAGCGTTTGATGGCGTCGGCGGTGGCCGGTTGTTTGGTCGCAAGATCGGCAGCGGAGAAGTACTCGCCTTCGATCAGATAGCCTGGAGTGCGCACGAACTCAGGCGCCGGAACCGGCTTGAGCTTGAAACGATCCAGATATTGATTGAGCACCGGCTGAGCCTTGGCATTGCCGATCCACTCGCTGCCCGCCAGGCCAGAACGGCCGCCGACAGTCGGTTTGGCTTCGAGCAGGGTCACCTGCCAGCCCTTGTTCTGAAGTTCATAAGCGGCTGTCAGGCCCGCCAGGCCGCCACCGACGACAATCGCCGTATGCGGCTTATCCACGGCAAGCGCCGAAGCGCTGACCAGCCCAACCATCACCAGCGCACAGGCGCGCAGCCAACCAGAAAGCATTCAGCGAACTCCGGAACAAAGCAGGGGGAATTGTCGGACTTTGTCGTCCGATTCTTCAAAGAGCGCGCAGGATACGCCAGCCTTGAAACGCCCGCCAGCAATGTCCGTCATGCTTATTTTCGGCGCCAGCAATGTATCGAAAAATACGCTAAAGGTTGTTCCAAAGTGGCGCATTGCATAGGCTTGCGCGATTGTTTGCCCTCGCGCCATGCGAGTCGTCACCAGGAGATTACCGATGGGCCTTAACGACCAGTGGATGCGGCGCGACCTCAAGGTCCTGTGGCACCCCTGCACCCAGATGAAAGACCACGAGAACCTGCCGCTGATCCCGATCAAGCGCGGTGAAGGCGTCTGGCTGGAGGACTTCGAAGGCAAGCGTTACCTCGACGCTGTCAGCTCCTGGTGGGTCAACGTATTCGGCCACGCCAACCCACGCATCAACCAGCGCATCAAGGATCAGGTCGACCAGCTTGAGCACGTGATCCTCGCCGGTTTCAGTCACCAGCCTGTCATCGAGCTGTCGGAACGACTGATCGCGATGACGCCCGAGGGCCTGACACGTTGTTTCTACGCCGATAACGGTTCGTCCTGCATCGAAGTCGCATTGAAAATGAGCTTTCACTACTGGCTCAATCGCGGCAAGCCGAACAAGAAACGCTACGTCACATTGACCAACAGCTATCACGGCGAGACTGTCGCGGCGATGTCGGTGGGCGATGTGCCGTTGTTTACCGAAACCTACAAAGCGCTGTTGCTGGACACCATCAAGGTTCCAAGCCCCGATTGCTACCACCGCCCGGAAGGCGTGAGTTGGGAAGAGCACACCCGGACGATGTTCGCGGTGATGGAACAAACCCTGGCCGAGAACCACGACACGGTCGCAGCAGTCATCATCGAACCGTTGATTCAGGGCGCCGGCGGGATGCGCATGTACGATCCGGTCTACCTCAAGCTGCTGCGCGAGGCGTGTGATCGTTATGGCGTGCATCTGATTCACGACGAAATTGCGGTGGGCTTCGGGCGTACCGGCACCATGTTCGCCTGCGAGCAAGCGGGGATTCGTCCGGATTTCCTGTGTCTGTCCAAGGCATTGACCGGCGGTTACCTGCCGCTCGCGGCATGCATCACCACCGATGATGTCTACGACGCTTTCTATGACGACTACCCCACCTTGCGCGCCTTCCTGCACTCGCACAGCTACACCGGCAACCCACTGGCCTGTGCGGCAGCGCTGGCGACGCTGGATATCTTCGAGCAGGACAACGTCATCGAGAACAACAAGGCGCTGGCCCAGCGGATGAAGACTGCGACGGCGCATCTGGTGGATCACCCGAACGTCGCTGAAGTACGCCAGACCGGAATGGCCCTGGCCATCGAGATGGTGCAGGACAAGGCGAGCAAGACCGCTTATCCCTGGCAGGAGCGTCGGGGCCTGAAGGTCTTCGAACATGCCTTGACCCGTGGTGCATTGCTCAGGCCGCTGGGCAGCGTGGTGTATTTCCTGCCGCCTTACGTGATCACGCCGGAGCAGATCGATTTCCTCGCCGAAGTGGCGAGCGAAGGCATCGACATCGCAACGCGCAGCAGTGTCAGCGTGGCGGTGCGGGAGAATTTCCATCCGGATTTTCGTGATCCGGGTTGATTGAAATACGCATCAGCGGTCATCGAACAACACGCAGTACCTGAAGAATTCACAGAGAAACAACCATGAGACTGTCCCGCTTTTTCATCGACGCCCCCCTGAGTACCGGTGAACACGAACTGCCAGAAGCACAGGCGCATTACATCGGTCGGGTTTTGCGCATGGCCGAAGGCGATGCCGTGCAACTGTTCGACGGTTCGGGCGCAGAGTTCCGTGCCACCCTGGTGGAAGTCGGCAAGAAGCGGGTCCGCGTTCAGATATCGGAAAGTTTTCCTGGGCTGGCCGAATCCGCCCTGCAAATCCATCTCGGCCAGGGCCTGTCCCGTGGCGAGCGCATGGACTGGGCGATCCAGAAAGCCACTGAATTGGGCGTCACGCAGATTACCCCGATCGTCAGCGAGCGCTGCGAGGTTCGACTCAAGGACGAGCGCGCCGAGAAGCGTCAGGCACATTGGCAGCAGATCGCGATCAGCGCCTGTGAGCAGTGCGGTCGCTCCGTGGTGCCGGTGGTTAATCCGCCGGTAACGCTGGCGGATTGGCTCAAGCACACCGAAGCCGATCTGAAGCTGGTGCTGCACCCGGTCGCCGAGCCATTGGTGAGCCATGAAAAGCCGAAGAGTCTGGCGTTCCTCATCGGCCCGGAAGGCGGCTTGAACGACGCCGAAGTCGATCAAGCCCAGGACGCAGGTTTCCACGCTGCGCGCCTCGGCCCACGCGTGCTTCGCACAGAGACCGCGCCGGTTGTGGCGTTGAGCATTGCGCAGCAGTTGTGGGGCGATTTCTGAAACACCTTCCTCTATAGCAGCCCGGCTTGCCAGCGGTGAGGTCCTTGAACTCGCACCGCCGGTAAGCCGGAGTGCTACAACTGCCTTTTCGCCGGCACGATAGAGCGTTTACATTTCAGGTAATTCCGACTGCCGCCGCCGCGCCTTCGCAGGTTCCGGTCGAGCGCAAGGCAGAAACTCGCCGCGCCCCGGCGTACCCAGCGCGTTACCGTCCCAGAGCTTTTCCCCTCGGGCGAAGGTCATCGCGGGCCAGGCACTCAAACGCATACCCTCATAAGGGGTGTAATCCACGTTGTGGTGCAGCAGCTCATTGCTCAGCTCCAAATCCAGGCCTTCGTCCCAGATCACCAGATCGGCGTCGGCACCAATCGCAATGCTGCCTTTTCGCGGATACAAACCATAAAGCCTCGCCGCATTGGTGGCGGTCAGCGCGACAAATTCCTGAGGGCTGATCCTCCCCTTGCGAACGCCCTCCGACCACAACAGCGCCATGCGCGTCTCAACCCCCGGAATGCCGTTGGCGACCTCGGAAAACGGTGCCGCCTCACCATGAGCGCGTTTGCCGTCGTGGCCTTCGTAGCGAAACGGCGCGTGATCCGAAGAAAACACCTCGAACGAGCCATTCTGCAGGCCGTCCCAGACGACCTGCTGGTTCCCCGCATCCCTCGGCGGCGGGCTGCAAATACACTTCGCGCCTTCAAAACTGTCGTCGCAGCCCAGTGAATCCGCCGTCAGAAACAGGTACTGCGGACAGGTTTCGCCATACACCTTCAAGCCATGGCTCTGCGCCCAGCGGATCTGCTCGATGGCCTCGCGTCCTGACACATGCACGATAAGAATCGGTACATCGACCAGCTCTGCCAGCGCAATGGCCCGATGGGTGGCTTCGCGCTCGACCAGCATCGGCCGTGACGTTGCGTGATAACGCGGCGCGCTGTGCCCGGCGGCCAATAAACGCTCGGTGAGCCAGGCAATGCAATCGCTGTTTTCAGCGTGGAGCATGACCATCGCACCTTCGGCACGCGCGACCGAAAGGGTTTCCAGAATCTCGCGGTCATTCAGCTTCAGCGCGTCGTAAGTCATGTAGATCTTGAACGAGGTGTAGCCCTCGGCGATCAACTCGGGGAGTTCACGGCGCAGTACGTCTTCGGTCGGGTCAGTCACGATCAGATGAAACGCGTAGTCGATCAGCGCTCGACCGTCTGCACGACGGTGGTAGTCCTCCACCGCCGAGCGCAGGCTTTGTCCTTTTTGCTGGCAGGCAAACGGAATCACAGTTGTCGTCCCGCCGCACGCCGCAGAGCGGGTTCCACTTTCGAAGTCATCGGCCATTACCGAGCCGTCACCGGTCGGCTGATCAAGGTGAACATGGCTGTCGACACCACCCGGCGTCACGGTCCGGCCGCGTGCGTCGACCTCATCGGCAGCGCCCTGCAGATCTTGACCGAGCGCAGCGATGCGACCCGCCCGTATGCCGATGTCACACAAGAAGCTGTCTGCGGCGGTCACCACATTGGCGTTGCGGATGATCAGGTCGAAAGCCTGCATGTCGTGCTCTCCCTCAGGCGCGGCTGAGCCAGGCCTTGGCGATTTCTTCGCGGGTGGTGAACCAAACGCCGTCGTGGGCCTGGGCGTATTCGATGAACTGCTTGATCGCCCGCACGCGTCCGGGACGCCCAACCATTCGCGGATGCAGCCCGATGGACATCATTCGCAGGCCATCGGCGGCCTCTTCGTACAAGACGTCGAAGCTTTCTCGCATGTATTCGAGGAAGTCGGACGCCTGGGAAAGCCCCGGAGAGTTCCAGTAGCGGAAGTCGTTGACGTCGCTGGTGTACGGCACGACCAGATGCTGCTTGCCTTCGACGTCGACGAAATACGGCACGTCGTCGTTGTAGGCGTCCGAGTCGTAAAGAAAGCCGCCCTCCTCGGCCACCAGCCGTCGCGTGTGCACGCTGGCGCCATAGCGGCAGTACCAACCCACCGGGCGTTTGCCACACGTACGCTCGAAGGATTCGATGGCCAGCCGAATGTGCTCGCGCTCCTCAGCTTCCGTCAGGCGAAACACCTCCTCCCAACGGTAGCCATGACTGCAGATCTCATGGCCGAGTTCGACCGCCGCTCTGGCGACATCCGGGTTCTGCTCGAAGGCCACGGCGCAGGCGTGAAAGGTGGCAGGAACGTTGGCCTTTTGCAGGATGTCGAGGATGCGCCATATGCCGACGCGGGCGCCGTATTCATACATCGATTCCATCGCCAGATTGCGCACGCCCTCGGGAAACTGATAGCTGCCCCACTCGGTCATGCTCTCCTGATCGGGGTCACCCATGGCCAGCGAGCGTTCAGAGCCTTCTTCGTAGTTGATGACGAAGTTGATCGCCAGCCGTGCACCATTGGGCCACGTGCCCTGAGGGCGCTGCCGGCCGTAGCCGACCAGATCTCGAAGAGGTAAAGCCATAGAACCAGTCTCCTGCAACGTTCAAACAGCCGGTAGAACCGCCGAACCAAGGCTCAGCAGTCGATATTTTTCAACGCATCGTGATCAGGTCCATCAAGGTTCTGCCCCTCGCGGAAGGCCAGGCCCATGGCCAGGGTTTGTGCAATGCAGAAGGCAGCCGTCAGCGAGCGGAAACCCAGCAGCTCGGCGTCGTTGACCTCGATCATCACCGACGCCTTCTGCCCCACCGGGCTGAGAATGCTGTCAGTGATCGCGACAATCGGCGTGCCGGCCGCCACCGCCTGCTGACAGGCGTCGATGGTTTCTTGCGCATACGGCGGAAAACTCACCGCCACCAGAACGTCATCACCGTGCAGCGCACCGACCTGTTCACGCAGGCTGCCGCCCAGTCCGCTGATATGGACGGCGCGTCGTCCTACACGGCTCAGTGCGTAACTCAGATAGGCAGCCATCGGAAAGGAGCGACGCATACCCACCACAAAAGTGGTTCGCGCCTGTTGCAGCAACTCGATGGCCTTTTCGATGGCGTCGACCTGCTCCCCTTCTGCCAGGTGTTCAAGCGAGACGATGTTGGCGCGGCTGAATGCCGACAGCATGGCGCCGACGTCCGTTGGATCCTCCAGCAATTGCTCGCCGCGATAGTGGCGGATGCGCTCTTTGAAACTACCCTGCCCGGCCTGCTGCAACGGCTGCTTGAACAGTCGTTGCAGGTCGCTGAACCCTCCAAAGCCCAGGGCTTGCGCCAGCCGAATGAACGCGGACGACGGAATACCCGAGATTTTCGCCAAGGCTGCAACGGTATTCAGCGCAACGTCATGGGGATGCTCATTGAGGTAGTGCGCGGCATCTCGCTGCCGAGCAGTCAGCCGATCCTGGTGTTCGACAATGGCTGAGCGCAGCTCGGCCAGGGTTTGAGGTACAGGCATAAAGTCGCTCGATAAAATTCAGGATGGGCGCAGTTCTGTGATCGCCCGGGCCAGATGTTCCACCAGACGATCCAACTCATCGACGCTGTTGTAGTGAGCGATCGACACGCGAACCACGCCGCCATGGCGGGTCAGGCCCAGTTGTTCGATCAGTCGGCGGGCGTAGAAGTCACCGAAGCGGATACCCATTCGGTGGTCGTCGACACGCCGCACGATGTCTTCGGACTGCACACCGTCCACCACAAAGCTGATCGTCGGCACGCGGTCCCCGTTGGTTGCACGCGGTTTGCCGATGATGCGCACGCCAGGGGTTTCCCGTAGAAACGCCAACAAGATTTCGGCGAGCAGGTCTTCCTGTATTTCGAATGCATCGAACGCCGCCTGCATCAGCTGACGCTGGGTGCCGGTTGCGCCGAGACGTTGCCCGATGTCGATCAGATAATCGCTGATCCCGATGCAGCCGTAGGAGAGCTCGTAGTTGAGGTTGCCCGGCTGCAGCTTGTAGGGGATGACGTCCTGGCCGATGAAAAAGTGGTTCAGGCTGGGCAGTTCCAGGAGTGCCTCGCGCTTGCCCCACAGCACCGCGAAGTGTGGGCCGAAGGTCTTGTAAAAACTGAACACGTAATAGTCAGCGCCGCTGGCCTGCACATCGACCAGACGATGGGGCGCGTAGGCCACGGCATCGACGCACAGCTTGCCGCCCACTGCATGGACCTTGCGCGCGACTTCAGCAACCGGATTGACGCTGCCGAGGATGTTCGAGGCGTGGGTCATGGCAACGTAGCGGGTTTTCTCGCTCAGCAGGCTGTCCAGATCGCGCAGTTCCAGCTCCATGCTTTGCGGGCTGACTTCCCACACGCGCAGCGTCGCGCCGCGCTCCTCACACAGGCGTACCCAAGGCCCGATATTGGCCTCGTGATCGCAATTGGTTACGACGATTTCGTCCCCTGGGCCAATCGATGGCGCAATGGCACGGCAGAGGATCTGCAGCAGGTGCGTGGTCGAGCCCCCCATTACACACTCTTCCGGATAACGGGCATTGATCAGTTGCGCCACCGATTCGCGAGCTGCCATCACCCGGGCGCCAGCATCCACCGACTCGCTGTAGGACGCTCCAAGCTGGACTGCGCTGTTGAGCAAATAATCGGTGATCCGCTCGGCGACCGGCTTGAGCACAGTCGAGCCACCTGCGTTGTCCAGATAGGCATAACCACTGCTGAGCGCAGGGAACTGGCTGCGTACGTAATCGATGTCCAAGGCATTCAAGGGTGTGCACTCCAAGGTCTGATCAGTGATGCAGGATGGCCTGCAAGAACGCGCGGGTTCTCGGCTCTTGAGGGGCCGTGAAGAAATCGTGCGGATTGTTCTGTTCGATGATTCGGCCGTTCTCCATGAAGATCACCCGGTCGGCGACCTTGCGCGCAAAGCCCATTTCATGGGTTACAACAACCATGGTCACACCGGAGCGCGCGAGGTTCTGCATGACGTCGAGCACCTCGCCGACCATCTCTGGATCAAGCGCTGACGTGGGCTCGTCGAACAGAATCACGCGCGGCTCCATGGCCATGGTGCGAGCGATGGCGACGCGCTGCTGCTGGCCGCCCGAGAGTTGGCCCGGGTATTTCGCGGCATGGGCGCCCATGCCGACTTTCTCCAGCAGCAGGCGGGCGCGTTCGTTGGCGTCACGCCGGGACATGCCCCGCACACGTACCGGTGCGAGCGCAACGTTGGCGAGCACGGTCAGGTGTGGGTACAAGTTGAAGTTCTGGAACACCATGCCGACTTCGCAGCGAATGCTCGCCAGCTTCGGGCCGGTTTCGACCCGCTGACTGGCCACGCGAATATCACCTTTCTGGTATTCCTCAAGCAGATTGATGCAGCGAATCAGCGTCGACTTGCCCGACCCGGATGGCCCGAGAATCACCACCACTTCGCCCTGATCGACCGTCAGGTTGATATCGCTCAACGCTTGAAATGGCCCGTAGAACTTGTCCACGCGTTCGATTTCGATGACGGTACTCATGCGCTTTTTCTCCCGGAGCCGTTACGGCGCTCGATCCAGCTCACCAACTGCACCAATGGCAGCAGTAACAGCAGGTACATGACCGCTGCACCGACCAGAGGCGTGGGATTGGCGGCCAGCGCCTGAGCCTGCGTGGCTTGCTTGAGCAGATCCGGCATCGCCACCACCGATGCCAATGCAGTGTCTTTCATGACGTTGATGCAGTTGCTGGTCATGGGTGGCATGACGATGCGCATCGCCTGGGGCAGGATGATGTCGCGCATGGTGTTGAAGAAGCTCATGCCCTGGGAGGCAGAGGCTTCGAACTGACCGCGAGGAATGGCTTCGATGCCGGAGCGGAAAATCTCTGCCGAGTAAGCGCATGAAACCAGCGAAAGCGCTGCGGTGGCCGCCGCGAAGGAAGAAAGCCGAATGCCCACGAATGGCAGCGCGTAGTAAATCAGGACGAGCAGGACCAGCAGCGGAATCGAGCGCAGTACATCGATGTACACGCGGGCCAGAAAGCGAATGGGGGTGTAGGCGTAGAGCCGGAGCATCGCGAGCATCAAACCGCCCACCAGGCCGAGCACGATGCTGACCACGCCCAGCATCACTGTCACGCCAAGGCCGCGCAGCATCAGCGGTAGCGCATCGACAAACACGCTCCAGTTGAAGAAAGTCTGTAACAACTCCATTGCGATTCCTTGATGACGGGCAGCGGTGGCGTGGTGGTGAGCAGTCAGGAATTACTTGAGGACATCGACCACTTTGACGGTGCTGGACTCAGGATCCGCGTCAGCGCCGAACCACTTCTTGTGCAGGCCGGCGATCACACCCTCTTTCTTCATGGCAGAAATGATGTCGTTGACCTGAGTGGCCGATTCCCAGCCCTTGGCGTGCATCAGCGAGTACTTTTCGCCGGTTGGAATACGCGCGACCACCTTGTACTGAGGCTTGTCCTTGATGTAGTAGAGGACTGCCGGGATATCGCTGATGTAGCCGTCCATCCGCCCGGAAGCGAGGTCGAGCATGGCCGGCGACAGGCCTTCGTAGCGCGAAACTTCCTTGAACTTGTACTCGGCCTGATGCGCGTTCACCCACATGTCGCCGGTTGAGCCGGTGTCGACGCCAACCACTTTGCCGTCCATGTCCTTGAGGCCGGTGATCCCCGACTTGGTCAACACCGACAGCGATTGGTCACTGTCGTAATACGGTTGGGCGAAGCCGACTGATTCGAGGCGTTTCGGGGTGATGGTGATCGAGGAAATGGCGATGTCCGCGCGCTTGGACTGCACAGCGCTGAACAGTCCGTTAAACGGAATGTTGACGAACTCGACGGTCTTGCCTGCACGCTTGGCGACTTCTTTCACCACATCGACTTCGAAACCGACAATCTCGCCTTTGGCATCCTGAAACTCCCATGGCACGTTGCCGACGTTGGCGCCTACGGTCCAGTCTGCAGCCCAGGTGGAAGCGGAAAATGCGGTTGCCACGGCCATGCCTAACAGTACTTTCACGTTCATGTCTTGCTCCCCGATTATTCAGTCAGTCCAAGAAGGCCGCCTCGCCACTTCACCAGGCGTTTCGAGGATCAGACTAGGGTTACGAATCAAATAATTCAACAAATAAAATAAATGAATTAAATGCTTCAATCGAGTGCGAACGCTTTTAGGTTTGGTGCGCGGGCCGGAGCGCTTACGCAATGGGGTTGTGCAGAAAATGAACGATCAGTTCACAGATACCCATGCACTGAAGTAGAGCATGGCTTTTGGCGACACCAGTGGGCCGTAGCCGCACAGTTTGCCGGCGGTGACGATCTTGAAACCGCCACCGCCGGCAAACCGAACGCCGCCCGGCCGGACTGCTACAGGGGGGTTGCGCGAGCTAGTTGAGGTCAGAGCACATACCACGTGATCGCCACGAAATGCAGCAGGCTCCCGGCAATCACGAACAGGTGCCAAATGCCGTGCCAGTGGCGGAATCGTTTGTCGTAGGCAAAAAAGATGATGCCTACGGTGTAAAGCACGCCGCCCAGCGCCAGCCAGGTGAAACCGGCCGTGCCCAGAGCGGCAATCAGCGGTTTGACCGCAACCAGCACGATCCAGCCCATGACCGCGTAGATCACGATGGACATCACTCGCGCCTCTGAACGCGGCTTGATCTCCTGCAACATGCCAATCACCGCCAGCCCCCAGACGATCCCGAACAGCGTCCAGCCCCACGGCCCGCGCAATGTCACCAGACAAAAAGGCGTGTAGCTGCCTGCGATCAACAGATAGATCGATAGGTGATCGACCTTCTGCATGATGACTTTCGCCCGGCCACGCACGCTGTGATAAACCGTCGATGCGCTGTACAGCAACACTAGCGCCACGCCATACACCGCCACACTGACTATTTTCCATACATCACCGGTCAGGCTTGCGATCACCAACAGCCAGACCGCACCGATTGACGCCAACACCGCACCCACCAGATGGGTCCAGGCGTTGAATTTTTCTCCGTAGTACATCCGCTAAAAACCTCTCTCAGTTGCACTGACAAACGACAAGGCTCCAGCTTATGACGTGAAAGCGCAATGCATGTGTCAGCCTCGATGAGAATTTCATGCAGCCAGCGACCGATGAGTTGGGCACAATCGGGCATTCGAACAATAAGAAGCCGGTCCGGGACGACACGATGCAGATCGACGAAGAGCTGACTCTCAAGAAGCTGGAAATCTTCCTGGCGTTCATGCGCACCGGCAATCTTGCGCGCGCGGCGGCGGAATTGCAGACCAGCACCGTCAGCGTTCACCGGGCGATTCACTCGCTGGAGAGCGCCCTGCGCTGCCCCTTGTTCAAACATGAGGGGCGCAACCTCACGCCGATGGAAAGCGCCTATGTGCTCGAAGAGCGCGCACAGAAGCTGGTGCAGGATGTGTTGAGCACTGTCGAGCAGACCCGCGCCGCTGCCGGATTCTCAGCTGCACGCTTCAAACTCGGGGCGCTGTATTCACTGACGGTCAAGACCGTGCCGCAGCTGATCATGGGCCTGAAGATCCGCCGCAGCGAGCTGAACATCGATCTGATACTGGGCTCGAACATCGACCTGTTCTACAAGCTCAAGAACATGGAAGTCGACGCGATCCTGGTGTCGCTCAACGAGAGCGTCAACGACCCGGACTGCGAGCAGCTGCCACTGTTTTCCGATGACATTTTCCTCGCCACACCCGCCGACTCGCCCTTCGCTCAACAGAGTGAGGTGGACCTGAGCGATCTGCGCGAGGCGACGTTCATCACCCTGACCCAAGGCTTCGCCACCCATCGCGACGGTGCGAGGGTGTTTCAACAGGCGGGGTTCGAACCGAAAGTGGCGATGCAGGTGAACGACATCTTTACGCTACTGAGCATGGTCAGCTCGGGGGTGGGCTATGCATTGCTGCCGGGGCGGATTGCGGCGGTTTACGAGAACCGCGTGCGCCTGATACCGCTGCAGGCGCGTTACCGCATGCAGCAGCATATCGGGCTGGTGTTCCTCAAGGCCCGGGAGCGCGATCCGAACCTGCTGGCGTTGTTGGCGGAGTGCCGGATGTATTCGAATCGGTTGGAGCAGCGATAGCCCTCACAGCCACTCAATGACTGGTGGGAGACGCCGGAGGTGACGACGGCAGCGAACGCGGAGTGTCAGCGACACATCCCTCAACTGATCCACCGCTGTCGCTGCCGTCGTGACCTCCGGCGTCTCCCACAGGTGTATTGGTCATCCAGAACACCTATGGCGCAAGCGTAAAACGTGGCAAAAAAGCCTCAACCCAGTATCCCGCGCACCATCAGGAACAACAGCGACGGCCCCAGCAGACAACCCAGCGCGGTGTAGAACGCCGCCGTCAGGCAACCATAAGGCACAAGCTTCGGATCGGTAGCCGCCAGGCCGCCCGCCACACCGCTGGAAGTCCCCATCAACCCCCCGAAGATCACCGCGCTGCGAGGATTATTCAGGCCGATCATCGGTGCCACGAACGGCGTGACGACCATCACCAGGATGGCCTTGATCAGTCCGGCCGCGATCGAAAGCGCCATTACCTCAGAGCTGGCGCCAATGGCTGCACCGGTGACAGGTCCAACGATGTAGGTCACTGCCCCGGCGCCAATGGTGGTCAGACTGACCGCGTCGGTATAACCAAAAGACAGCGCCACGCCGACACCCGCGACAAACGAAGTCCCGACACCGACGAACAACGAGAAAACACCCACGAAACCCGCGCGCTTGAGCTCATTCACGCTGACGCCGAAGCCGGTGGCGATAATCGCGAAGTCTCGCAACATGGCGCCGCCCAGCAGACCGATGCCGGACAGCAGCGGCAGGTCGACAATGCCTTTCTGGCCACCGGTGACTGCGCCGCCCACATAAGCGAGCGCCAGGCCCAGGATGATAGCGATGGCCGAGCCGTGCAGCCGACCCTTGGTGAATGTGTTGGAAATCCAGTACGACACCCACATGGTGATGCCGATGACCGCGAAACCGCTGACCAGACCGTAGCCGTTGATGGCCTTCAAAATGGCGTCATACATGCTGATTACCCCACAGTCTTGGTGGAAGAAACGGCGATATCGGCTTCAGGCTTTTTTTGACCGATACGGGTCAGCACAGGCACCAACAGGAAGGCGATGACCACGGCCAGGGTTCCGGCGATGATCGCCATCGGCCCGCCCTTCAACGCACCATAGACATTTTGCTGCGCGGCCATGGCGACCACGATGGGGATGTAGATTGCGCTCCAGAACTCCACGCCCTGAGCGGTCTTGCTGTCCAGATAACCACGCTTGCTCAGCCAGCTACCGAAACCGATGAGCAGCAGCATGGCAATACCCACGCCACCGACGTTGGCCGGCACGCCTATCAACTTGCCAAGGTATTCGCCCACTGAAATGCCCACCAGTGTGCAGAACGCTAAAAACGCAACACCATAAATAATCATTGTTTTTGCCCTCAATTTGCATCGTCGAAGTTGTTGTTTTTGTGTTCCTTCGAAAGCAGCAGTCGGTTATGGGTGGCGGCGTTCCTCCTCTCGCGACAGCGCGCTCAGCGTATCCAGCCTCGCGCCCTGGAAGGCGACTGCGGATCCTTGTTCGAAAATTTTGCGCGCCAGGCCCGTGAGCACGGTGCCGGGCGGCAATTCGATCTGCAGGCGTGCTCCGCGCTCGTAGGCGGTTTGCACGGTGCTGCGCCAGTCGATGACTCGGCACATGTTGAACGCCAGGTCGTCACGCAATTTGTCGGCGTTGAATATCGGCCGGGCGGTACTGCCGCTCAGATACTTGAGCGTCGGAACATGGACAGAAACATCTGCCAGCGCCTGGGCCAGTGTCTGCGCGGGCTCGTTCAACAGCTCGCAATGAGAAGGCACGCTTACCGCCAGCCGCTTGGCCGCTGCAGCGCCCTGTGCCTTGGCTAATGCGGCAACGTCGGTCATCGCATGGTCACTGCCGGCAATGACGAACTGGGTGTCGGCATTGATGTTCGCCAGATAAACCGGCGTGTCCTTGCTGTGAATTTTTTCCACGAGACCTTCGACCGTGGACTGATCCAGACCGATCAGCGCCGTCATGCCATAGCCTTTGGGATAAGCGTTCTGCATCAACTCGCCACGCAAGGCGACCAATCGAACGGCATCGGAAAAACTCAACGCCCCGGCCATCACTGCCGCGGGATAAGCGCCAATCGACAGCCCCGCCACGTAGTCCGGCGTGTTGCCTTGAGCCATAAGTAGCCGGGAGCAGGCGACTCCGGCAATCAACAAACACAACTGAACCGCGCGGGTCGATTGCAGTGCGGCGGGGGTGTCCAGATCAAGTACGTTTTCATTCAGCGCATCGTTTGCTTCACTCAGGCATTCGCCAATCAGTGGATCGTTCGGCAACGTGTGCAACATGCCCGACTGTTGCGCGCCTTGGCCGGGGAATACCCAAAAGCTGCTCATGCCGCGCACTCTTGTGACGACCACGGGTTCGTCACCAGGCGCGCCGCGTCATTGGCCTTGAGCAACACCTGACGCGCCGAACCCGCCCACTCGCGCAGTGCCACGGCACCTGCAGGTGTCTGCAGCTGCAGATCAATGCGACACGCCGCACCATCCAGCGCTTCGACCAGTTCAGCGGCCTGCTGGCGACTGAAGATGTCAGGTGCACGCAGGATCAGGTCCAGATCGCTGTCCTGATGCAATACCGGAACGCCGCTGGCCAGTTCGAATCCGACACTGCCCGCCACGCCCCACGGCAAACCCAATGCGTCCATCATCGGACGAATCTGCGTCAAGGCATGCAAAGCAGGCCAATCCGCAGCCGTCTCCTCAACAGCGCCCACGAGCTCCTCGGGGCCAACCCGGTGAGCGATAGAGCTCAGCTTCATCACCGTGGCGTAACGCTGATCCCGCGAGCGACCGCGCACGCCGACGGCTACGAAACCTTCTGCTACCCGCGCCCGGCGTACCACCACCGGATGCCCAAGGGCGAGCACTTCCACCACCCACGCCGGAGCGTCGGCAGGCAAGGCGGCCACAGACATACCCCACAACAGATCATGGGGTTGAGCAGGCATGAAAGCGTTCATTACCACTGTGCTCGCAACAGTTCGCGGACTTTGGACGACGCCGCACGATTCGGCGCACCGAGGCGTGAACTCAAGTCGCTGCCGCTGGCTTGAGTGTCCTTGATCGCCGCCATCAGGCACTCCTGAACTGAGGTAATGTCCCCGGCGGACGGCTGTTCGATCTGGCTGACCGACAGTGTTTCCCAGAGCAAACCAAGGCCTGCGTAGCTGTCGATGTCGTACGCCATGGGCGGGATGCTGGCAGCGAGTTTTTCCAGTTCTTCGACGCTGCGCAGCGTCACGCGGGCCGCCGAAGCCTTGCCCATCGCGTGCACCATCACCCCAGGATCACGCAGAGCGATCAAGCGGTTGGCCTGATAGCCGTGAGCCAGAAATGCACCGGACATGGCCTTGCCAACCAGCAGACCGATCACCGGATGCCCCGCCAGACGCGCGCGTGCATAAGCATCCACCGCACCCGCCAGCGCCTGGTGAATGCCCAGCGCCTCCTCGCGACGACCGTAAGCCTGACTCGGCACGTCGATGATTGCGATCAAAGCCCGCTTGTTTTCGCTCTGGCGATCCAGTTCGATGGCAGCGTCGACAGCGTGTGCCAGCCCCCAGCCTTCGAGCAGGCCGACTTCTCCATTCTGTGCACGGGGGAAACGGTTATCCGGATCAGCGACGACGGCGAGAAAGCGCGCAGGCTGATCGCCGAGTTTTCCGTCAGCGGCCTTCACTGAGGTTGGCAGGCCGTTTACTTCGACAGAGTTCGCGGCCAGTGCGTTGAACCACTGCAAACCACGGGTCGAGTAACCAGTCATGACTGTTCTCCTTGATACAGGCTGCGCACGGCGGCGGGGTCGATCTGAATACTGGTGTCCACTTCCGCCAGGCGCTTCAGGAACAGCGCGTACTGGCTACTGCGTTCCTGCGCCGGCTTGCCCTTGTGCAACAGGTCCTCCACTTGTTGCTGGATGGCCGCGATGTCATCGGCAACGTAGGCGTCTACCAGAGCGCTGGCAAAACGTTGCTCGCCGCCGGTGATGCTCCAGATGAACGGCCGGTCGCGGGAGTCGTATTCTTCGATGCCCGCTTCCTGCTCGATCACTTGCGGGCCGTTCAAGCCAAGCCGCGCTTCCTGAGTCACCACCAGATAACTGCACAGTCCGGCCGCGATGGACATGCCGCCGAAACACCCGACGCTCCCCGCCACCACGCCGATCACCGGCTGATAACGACGCAGATCGACAATGGCCGCATGAATCTCGGCGATGGCCGCCAACCCGAGGTTGGCCTCCTGCAAACGCACTCCACCGGTTTCCAGCAGCAGAACCGCCGCAGTGGGGATGCCCTTGCGGTTGTCCTCAGCAGCGAGCTCCAGTGCGCCGGCCATTTTTGCGCCGCCCACTTCACCCATGCTGCCGCCCTGAAAGTTGCCTTCGATGGCGCATACCACGACGGGTTTGCCACCAATAGATCCTTTGGCAATCACTACACCGTCATCGGCTTGGGGTACGACGCCCTGCTTTGGCAGCCAGGGAGACGTCATTCGCGCAAAGGGGTCGATCAGCTCGCGCATGCTGCCTTCATCGAGCAGGGCACGCGCGCGTTGACGAGCGCCGAGTTCGACGAAGCTGTGCTGTTTCAACAAACGGGCGCTGTCAGTCATGACCAATCTCCTCGAAGCCTTGCTCCAGACGCAGGCGAACCACACCTGGTGTGGCACCGAAATCATGAATGTCGATGCTCATCGCGGGTGGCGTCTGGCCGTCGAACATGCGCTCGAACAGATGCTGCCAGCGCGCCGAACTGCCATTGACCGACGTCACGACCTGAATGGTCAGCTTGCCCGGTAGGCCGGGTTCCAGCATGACTTCAAGGTCGCCGGAGCCGACACAACCCACCAGCGCACGCCCCAATGGGGGCTGACCGGCAGGGAATTCAAAAGACAGGGTTTCCATGATCAGACGTTCCTCGTTTCATCGCCGAGCGCAGGCTCAAGGCAATCGATAAACAGGCAGGCTGCAAGCAGATCGGCGGCGCCACCCGGGGATGCGTTCAGGCTCAACAACTGCTCATCGAGCGCATGCAGGGCTCGTCGGCCGCTCAGCGTCGCACTACCTCCAGCGTCCAGCACTCGCTGCGCGCCTTGCTGCATGGTCGCCAGACCTTGCTCGCCGGCGCGATACAGCACGCAGGTATCGGACAACGTGGTCATGATCGCCAGCAGTGCATCGAGTCTCGCGTTCTGCTCGCCATGATTGGCGGTGCGGCTGAGTTTCAGTTGGGGCAGGCCGCATTGGGTGACAGCGGGGAAGCCCATCTGAGCCTGCTCCCGCGCGCCCATGGCGCCGTATTTGCGAGCGACTACAGCGCCGTGGCTGTCTTGTGTGGGTAGATTGCGATCCTCGATCAGCGCCAGACAAGCCGCGCGCAAGCCCAAGCCTGCCGCCGACAAATCAGAGGGATCCAGCGCAGCCGCCGTGACCAGCAACCCCAAGGCCCAGATGGCGCCACGATGGGTGTTGACGCCGCCCGTGGTGCGCATCATCGCGACTTCGCCTTCACGACCAATGCGGCCTATCGCCTCTCTCAATGGTTGACCGATTTCGCCGATCTCAATCGCAGCTTCGGCCATTTCCTTGAAGGCAGGCCACAGTGACAGCGCCGATGCGTGCATCAGGCCCAAGTGCAGATCCTTGTGCGCGCCACTGCTGCGACGATCGACCAATGCCGGCTTTGGCGACAGGTCGGCTTCGTCGATCAGCGCGTCTACAGCCAGATCGGCGAGACGCTCAGCCAATGGCAGCGAGCGAGGTGAAGCGTCGAAAGCCAGGTTGAGTGCGCGCATCACCAGCTCCTGAATTTTGCAGGCGGGTTGTACAAACCACCGGACCACTCCACCAGCTCGGCGATGCTCTTGGCGGCCAGCAATTCACGACTGGCGTCGGTGCGGCGAATGCCCAGATCTTCAGGCAAGGCGATCAAGCCTTCACGACGCATGCGCGCGGTGTCTTTGGGGTTGTGTCGAAGGCCGATGGAGGTCACGCCTGCCACGGCGGCGATCATCGCCTGACGCTCTTCCAGGCTGCGCGCTTTGTACAGGTAGGCGATACCTTCTTCGGTCAGCAGGTGGGTGACGTCGTCGCCGTAAATCATGATCGGCGCCAGCGGCATGCCACTTTTCTTGGCCACATCCACGGCGTCGAGGGTTTCAACGAAGGTAGGTTTGCCGCCCTCCTGGAAGGTTTCGACCATCTGCACGACGAGCTTCTTGCCGCGCTCAAGGTAGGCGTCCGGGCCATCGCCGCTGTGCTGGCGCATGTCCAGCCAGGCCGGGGTTGCATGACGTCGACCGCGTGGATCATGACCCATGTTCGGCGCGCCACCGAAACCGGCGAGGCGACCGCGAGTCACGGTAGAGGAATGTCCGTCGCCATCCACCTGCAATGTCGCGCCGATGAACAGGTCCACCGCATACTGCCCGGCCAGTTGGCACATCATGCGGTTGGAGCGCATAGAGCCATCGCGGCCAGTGAAGAACACATCAGGCCGTGCGGCGATGTAGTTTTCCATGCCCAGTTCGGTGCCAAAGCAATGCACGCTTTCGACCCAACCGCTTTCAATCGCGGGAATCAGCGTTGGATGCGGGTTGAGCGTCCAGTTGCGGCAGATCTTGCCTTTGAGCCCCAGCGACTCGCCGTAGGTCGGCAGAATCAGTTCAATAGCTGCGGTATTGAAACCGATGCCGTGGTTAAGCGACTGGACGTTGTGTTTCTCGTAGATCCCGCGAATCGCCATCATCGCCATCAGCACGTGAACCGGCTTGATGTGGCGCGGATCGCGGGTGAACAGCGGCTCGATGTAAAACGGCTTGTCGGCGACCACCACGAAATCGACCCAGGATGCCGGAATGTCCACTCGCGGCAGATCGCTGACGTCGTCTACCAGCTGGTTGACCTGGACGATGACGATCCCGTCGCTGAACGCCGCAGGTTCGATCAGAGCCGGAGTGTCTTCGGTGCTGGCGCCGGTGTAGATGTTGCCCGCACGGTCGGCCATGAACCCGGCAGACAGCACGACATTGGGAATCAGGTCGACCAACAGGCGGGAATACAGCTCGATGTACGTATGAATCGCGCCGATTTCCAGCAGACCGTCTTCCAGCAACTGGCTGATGCGCAGACTTTGCGTACCGGCGAAAGAAAAATCGAGCTTGCGGGCGATGCCGCGTTCGAACAGATCCAGATGCTCGGCGCGTCCGACGCTGGGCATGATCATGTGCAGATCATGAAGCTTGCCGGGATCGGCCTTGACCAGCGAACGAGACAGAAAATCCGCCTGCTTCTGGTTGTTGCCTTCAAGCACCACACGGTCACCGGGCGCAATCAACGCCTCCAGTGCCGCAACGATCTTGTCGGTGGGCAGTACCACGCCATCGGCGAAGGAACGCACTTGCTCGAGCCGCCGCTGCTTTTCGCTGCGACGACGCGACCAGCGCGGGTCAAGTTTCGTTGTTGTAGTCATGCTGACTCCACGAGTTTCGCTGTCGTGGGCCACATTAGGAGCTAAGGGTGCGGGGTATCAATCAAGCAGACATGTCGATCGTTACGGTTGGAGTAATGATTCATTCCAAGGAGAAGCACGCATCTGACAGCGCCTTAGGAATGGCATGCCGGAAATGGCTATTCGGCTCACATGATGAGCCGAATAGTGGATTTATTCGGCTCACGGACTGACACACCTTAGCGATAAATATGTACCACCTCCGTTATCAAGCAGTCCGATAGGATCGCAAATTTGCAGGTGAAGCCCTATGACGCTGCCACATCAATTGCATTCCTCCGCCCATCCGCCTACCGTTACCGGACCTGTATACGACGTATACGCCGATCAAATGCACGGGGGCATCATGTCATCGACTGTTTTGTCATTCAGAACAGATGAAGAAATGGTAAATACACTAGATCGCTTAGCGGCAGCGACGGAGCGTGATCGTCAGTACCACCTCAAGCGAGCGTTGAGTCAATATCTGAAGGCAGAAACCTGGCACTTGGAAGCGACTGCCGAAGGTATCGCTGATGCCGACGCGGGAAATCTGGCAGACATGGAGTTGGTAAGACAGAAGTGGATGAAGCGTGCTGAAAATAACGCTGACTAGCAAAGCTCAGAGCGATCTGGAAGCCCTGCACGAGCGCTACTCAATCCACGCGGGGTCAAGAGCAGCCAATCGCGTAGTGTTGGAAATACTTGAATCGCTGGAGCCGTTGAGAACTTTCAGCGGTTTGGGGCGCCCTTCTCAATCTCCGGACATCAGGGAATTCGTGTTTACCAGATACCCTTATGTGGCGCCGTATCGGGTAGCGAATGGTCAATTGCAGATCTTGCGGGTTCTTCACCAGCGAACAGATCGCTAGCCTCCAATGGTCCGAGTCGATTAGTTGTGCTCGGCATGCCCGAACGGCTCTGCCATCAAACTCTTCGACCCCGCAACGATCAGGACTTACAAAAATCAAATCCCCGGCCCAGCCACCTGCACCAACCCCGCATCCACCAGCCACTGCTCCAACGCCACAAGATCAGGCACTTTCGCGACGGTTTCGCCGACCTGCACTGCTGCCAGCTCAAGTTCAGACAGAGGTACATCAACGTAACTAAGTTGGTTGTCGAGCTTGCAGGAGCGGGGGATGCCTTGGGTCAGCAGCGCGATGAATTTCAGGTCGGGGCGGCCGCCCAGCGCGTTGAGAACCACGATGCGCGCACGGCCGCCGACCCGGGCGCGGCTGCCACAGGCGGCTTCGAAACTGAGCAGAGGCAGGCTTCGGTTGCGCCAGTTGATCGGGCCCAGATACCACTGCGGAGCGGCGGGATCGGCGATGCTGTCCTGATAGTCGATCAATTCGGCGACGGCCACGTTGGGCAGCAACAAATGCCGGTCGCTCAGCGGAATCAGCAAGCCGGTGAGGCTGGTCAGGCGCGCGGTTTGCGTCGTGGTGTCAGACATTTACGTGACTCCAGTGGGCAATGCTCTCCAGCAGCGCAGCTTCCTGATAAGGCTTGCTCATGTAGTCGTTCACGCCCAGGGCCATCGCACGGTCGCGGTGTTTCTGCCCGGAACGGGAAGTGATCATGATGATCGGCAAGTGCTTGAGCGCTTCGTCTTCACGCACTTTGCTGGCGACTTCAAAGCCGTCCATCCGCGGCATTTCGATGTCCAGCAGCATGACGTCCGGCGTGTGCTCCTTCAGCAGAGCCATGGCGTCGACACCATCCTTGGCCGTCAGCACGTTCATGCCGTTGCGTTCCAGAAGACGTCCGGTGACCTTGCGAACGGTGACCGAGTCATCAACCACCATCACCAGCAACGGTCGCGTCTGTTCGGTTTGGACATAAGGCGTCGGCGCCTGACCGGAGACCTGCAATGCCAGCATCCGCGCGTGCAAGCGACGGATATGGGCGAACAGGTCGAGAATCAGCACCACTCGACCATCGCCGAGGATCGTCGCCCCGGAAATCCCCTGCACGCCGGAAAACTGCGGTCCGAGGTTCTTCACCACGATCTCCCGCGATCCCGCCAGCGCATCGACCTGCACCGCTACCCATTGATCATGGACATGAACCAGCAGCACTGGGAGCGGCTGAGTCTGGCCGCTCAGCTTTGGCGGCTGTCCGTGATTGAGCAGCTCGCCCAGATAACGCAGTTCATAACTGCGCTCGCCATACTGATATCGCGGTGGCGAGGATTGGTAATACGTCTCCAGCTCGCCAGGCATGACCCGCACGATGCCTTCGATGCTGTTCAGCGGCACGGCGTATTGCTCTTCGCCGCACTGCACCATCAGCGCGCGATTGACCGATACCGAGAACGGCAGGCGAATGCGGAAACGCGCGCCTTGCCCTGATTTCGAGTCGATGACCATTGAACCGCCCAGATCCTTGACCTCGGCGTGCACCACATCCATCCCGACGCCGCGTCCGGAGATCTGGGTGATGGTTTCGGCCGTGGAGAAGCCGGCCTGCAAGATGAATTGCAGCGTGTCGTGCTCACTCAACTCGGCGTCCGGACTGATCAGGCCGCGCTTGATCGCCTTGCGTCGTACAGCCTCAAAATCGACTCCTGCGCCGTCGTCGCTCATTTCGATGACGATATCGCCGCCTTCATGGGACAGACTCAGCGTGATGTGGCCCATTTCGGACTTGCCCGCAGCCTGGCGCTTTTCCGGGCTTTCGAGGCCATGGTCGATGGCGTTGCGCAGCATGTGTTCCAGCGGCGCGACCATGCGTTCAAGCACGTTGCGGTCCATTTCGCCCTCAGCGTTGACCACATCGAACTTGACCTTCTTGTTCAGCTCGCCCGAGACCTGCCGCACGATTCGACGCAGACGCGGCACCATGCGCTCGAAGGGCACCATGCGCGTGCGCATCAGGTTTTCCTGAAGCTCGGTGTTGACCCTCGCCTGTTGCAGCAACAGGGTTTCGGCTTCATGAGCACGGGTGTCGAGGGTTTCCTTGAGGTCCATCAAGTCGGACGCGGACTCGAACAGCGCGCGCGACAGTTGCTGCAACTGGGAATGGCGATCCATTTCCAGGGGGTCGAATTCTTCGTAGCCCTGCCGTTCGGCCTGACGGTCGCGGCTGAGGATCCGACCCTGGGTCTCAATGTCCAGCCGACGCAACTGATCGCGCATGCGCTCGATGGTGGTCTCCATCTCCGCCAGGGTGATCTGCGCGTCGCTGACCTGCTGCTCGATGCGCCCACGGAAAATCGAGGTTTCGCCCGCCAGGTTGACCAGATCCTCCAACTGCTCCGCCGCAACCTTGACCATCTCCGGCCCGGTGCGCTCGGCATCGGCATCCGGCGCTGTGGCGGCAGGTTCTGCGGCGGGTGCTGGAGCAATCGTCGGCTCTTCCGGCGCCTTGCTGCCGACCTCATGTATCGCCCCCGAGGCCGAGTACTGCGCGATGCTGTCGATCAGCAGCGTCGGATTGGGCAGCGGCTCATACCCACGAACGGCATCGACCATGTCGGCGAGCATGTCATGGCCGCTTTGCAACAGGCCGTTGAGCAGCGCGCCGTTCTTCAACGCACCGGACGACAAACCTTCGTACAACGATTCCAGTTCATGGGCCAGATCGCCGATCGGGGCAATCTCCACCATGCGAGCCCCACCTTTCAGGGTGTGCAGGTCACGCAACAGGTTTTCCACTTCCAGCGTGTTCTGCGGATCGGCCTGCCAGCGGACCAGCGCGGCGCTTGAACTTTCAATGATGTCGTCGGCTTCTTCGAGGAAGATCTCCAGCAACTCGGGATCGCGTTCGTCGAGCGGCTGGATCATCGAGCCAACGTTGCGCGCCTCGCCATCATGGGGCAACACGTAACAGTTGCACTGGCGGAACTCGCGAATCTCCTCGATGAGCGGCGCGGGATCAGCCAACGGCGTGCGGTGTTGCAGTTGTTCGAGCATCTGCGCCAGATGATCGTGGCTGCGCACCAACAATTCGGCCAGTTCAGGGGTGTGGTTGCAGCGGCGATCGATCAGGCCTTCGTAAAGTGATTCAAGCTCGTGCCCAAGATCGCCCACCGGACAGATTTCGGCCATGCGCGCGCCACCCTTGAGGGTGTGCAGATCGCGCTGCAAGGAAGAAAGCGGCAGCGGGTTTTCCGGATCGTCGAGCCAGCGTTGAAGGGCCTGGCCCGCGCCTTCGAGAATGTCGACCGCCTCTTCCAGAAAGATATCGACGATTTCCTGATCCAGCTCGTCGCGCTGCGGTTGTTCAGGTTGGGCTGGCTCTGCATCCAGAGTGGCCTGGGTTAATTCAGTGACCCGGGTCGCCAGGCCGCCCTGGCTTTCGATCAGGCCCGTGGCGCTTGGGTCCAGGGCTTCATCGAGGAGTTCGCGCAGCGCTTGCACCCGCTCCGGACAGGCCTGAACCTGTTGCCCCGCCGCGACCTGATCAAGCATGTTGATCAGCGCTTCATGGGCATTTTCCGCTTCATGGAAAAACCGTTCGCTGACCGCCAGACTGCTCTCTTCCACCGCCCCATACAGATCCAGCAAGGCTTCGCACAGCTCATCCACTTGCGGCAGATCGGCCATGTGCGCGCCGTGGCCGAGCATGGTCAATTCGTCGAGCAGTGCGTTGAGCTCCTGACGCTCGCGTGGATGCTGCCGCCAGCGTTTGAGCAGGTTTTCGGCGTCCAGCAGGATATCCATGCCTTCAGCGAGGAAACTGGCGATCAACTGCGGATTGCGGCGGGTGCGCAGGCCGTTGCTGTCAGCGCTCAACGCATCGGCCATTCGCTCGTCGAGCAAGGCATGGGCCGCTTCGATCAACTGCGTGGCGCCCTCGATCGGCATCAACGGGTCGGGCTTCAACTGCATCAGGCCCTTGTGGAACAGAGGCTCGGCGAGAGCCAGCAGCTCGATTTCCGGCTGGCCGACAGCAATCTGGTTAGTCTTGAATTCGCGCACCAACTGATCGAGCGGGCTCGCCAGCTCGGCCATCGGCAGCACACCGGCCATGTAGGCGCTGCCTTTGAGGGTATGCAGCGCGCGCAGTAATTCATCACTGAAGACAGGGGATTCTTCTTCTCGGGCGGCGTCGAGGTAGCGATTCAGGGTATCGAGATGCGTATGGGCTTCCTGACGGAAAATCTCCAGCAGCTGCGGATCGAAGCCCTGCTCTTGCGGCTCGTGGGGCTCTGACGGCACTGCTGGCTCAGCGGCCTGTGACTCGACCTCCTCGCCTTGGGCCAGGGCATGGGCGCGGGCGGCGAGCAAGTCCACGTCATCGCGCTGGCGCTGGACGTCTTCGGCGAAATCACGAATGACGTCCGGTAACAGCACCTGCACATCGATCAGTAATTGATGAACCTGGCCGTCAGCCTTGACGCTGCGCTCCAGCACGCGGTTCAGCAGGTTTTCCACGGCCCAGGCCAACTCGCCGAGCACCAGCGCACGGACCATTCGCCCGCTGCCTTTGAGTGTGTGAAAGGCGCGACGGATTTCGCTCAATGCGGAAAAGTTTTCACCGTCGGCCAGCCAGCGCGGCAGGTATTCATGCAGCGCCTGGAGGACCTCGTCTGTTTCCTCCAGGAATACGTCACGCAGTTCATCGTCCACCGCCTGCTCGCCTTTGGGCGGCGGCAGCAGGCTGGCTGGTACATGCCGTGCGGGCGGATTGACTGCCGACACCGGGCTGGCGAGTACTTCGGCGATGCTTTGGCTTGGATTTACCAGAGCCTGCTGCTCATGCAGCTCGTTCAGTTCTTCGTGGCTGATGACCTCATCGAGCACCGGCACGTCCGTGTCAGGGACCGGCGAATACCCCAGTTTTGCGAGGCTCTCCTGTGCCAGATCCAGCACATGCTCACCCGGCGCCTCGGGATCTTCGGCCATGCGTTCCAGGTAATATTCGATGCCGATGATCACGTCCGCCAGATGGTCCAGCTGCGACGAGACAGGCGGCTCTGTGCTCGACAGCAGTTGTTCGACGATGTAGTCGTTGCAGGCCGCCAACAGGCCGGACGCCCGCGCCAACGGGATCATTGCCAGCGCGCCACGCACCTGAATCAGCTGCGCAGACAACGGCGCCAGGCGTTCACGGTCCATTTCGCCATCAACGTAATCGTCGATCACGTCCTTGGCCTGTTGCAGCACGACCCGCGCTTCCTTGATCACCAACTGGTGAATCTGGCTCAGATCGGTGGTCGGCAGCCGGCTTTCTTCGGGGCTGCTCTGATCAACCGTCCCGGCCATGCCCGCCAGCGTTGCCTCGACATACAGCAAGGCGCCGGCGACATCCATCAGCGTGGCGTCGTTGGGCTCGCGCTGTCCTTGGGCCATCCCCTGCACCACGCTCAACTGATCGATGATGACCTTGCGCGGCTGGCCGAATCCCAATACCGCCAGGGTGTCGGCGATCTGTCGAAGCGGCGGCAACAGGGCGTTGAGTTCGCTGACGTGCTGGCGGTCGCCACGCACGAACACGTCGAGCCGCTCTTTGGTGCGGACCAGTTCGTCGCATAAGGCGATGATCACCGAGCGCATGGCGTCGCGATCCGGGCCAGCCATGCGCGCGCGCTCTTCATCCACCAGTGCGCTTTGCGGCAAGGCTTCGGCGAGGCCGTACTGATCCTTCAACTCAATCATCCTCTGCGCCTGACTGTCAGATTTGGCGATATAAAACAGCAGGCTTTTCAGCAGCTCATCCGGGGCGGGCTGATTGATCCCGGCGATGCCCTGTTCCTGCAGGCGCTTGAGCTGCTTGTCGGCATCTTTGAACAGGCTGCGCAGCGCCGGGCTGTTGGTGAAATTGCCGCTGGCCATGGTCTCGACCAGCGCCGAGGCTATGCGCCACAACGGTTCGAGCGGCGCGTCCTTGCACAGCATCTCAAGGCGCGCGAACACTTTGGTCATGTAGCCCAGTTGCGTCTGCACATCCTGCTCGCGCAGCAAACCGACCAAAGCAGTCTGCAGAGTCTGACGCAGCTTGCGCAGTTTCGTCGGCAACTCGGGGCTGTCGCGCTCGGCCAGGGTCTGGGCATCCAGTTCGGCGACCGACAACAACTGCGGTGAGAACAGGCTGGTTTCTGAAAGCAGGCTTTCGCCACGCGCGCTGCGCAGGTCGTTGAGCAGCGGCAATACCACCAGTGGCAGGTCACGACGTGCCGAATGCACGCGCTCCAGATACACCGGCAGTTGGCTCATCGCCTGATTCAGCAGCTGAACGGCTTCGGTTTCCTGAACGACATGGCCCTGTTGCAGCGCCAGCGCCAACTGCTCGATCTCTTCGGCGAACAATGCGGCGCCGTAGAATTCGATCATCTGCAAGCTGCCGTGCACCTGATGGATGAAGTCCAGACAGACTTCCATGGCGGACGGGTCATGCGGCCGCGCGACGAAGGCATCCAGTGCCTGACGTGCGTGTTTGAGGGTTTCGGCTATTTCGCCCTTGACCCACTCCAGGGCCACGTAATCGTGACGGTCAGCCATGGTGGCTCCAGTTGCCCAAGTCGTGACGCATGACGATCAATGCTGATCCCTTGAAGCCGGCAGTGTAAAACCGGACACCGAGCGACGCATCTCGCTGGCCATCTTCGCCAGATTGCCCATGCTCTGCGCAGTGGCCGCCGTGCCCGACGTGGTTTGCGTGGTGGTCTGCTGGATCACGGTCATGGTCGCGGAAATCTGCTGACCCAACGCAGCCTGCTGTTGCGCAGCATTGGTGATGCTCTCGACGAGCGCGGCGAGGACCTTGGAAACCCCTTCGATTTCCTCCAGCGCCACACCGGCATCCTGCGCCAATCGTGCGCCACGCACCACTTCGGTGGTGGTCTGCTCCATGGAGATTACCGCTTCGTTGGTGTCATTTTGAATCGCGCGGACCAGCGTTTCGATCTGCTTGGTCGCCGAGGACGAACGCTCGGCCAGCCGCTGAACTTCGTCGGCAACCACGGCAAAACCGCGTCCGGCGTCACCCGCCATCGATGCCTGGATCGCGGCATTCAGCGCCAGGATGTTGGTCTGATCGGCAATGTCGTCGATCAGGCTTACAATATCGCCAATTTCCTGGGAAGACTCGCCCAGACGCTTGATCCTCTTGGACGTGTCCTGAATCTGCTCGCGAATGTTGTCCATCCCGTTGATGGTGTTATGCACCACCTCGTTGCCCTTGTTGGCGATGGCGACCGAACGCTCGGCAACCGCCACCGACTCCGAAGCGTTGGCCGAGACCTGCTCCACGGATCTGGACATGTCGTTGACGGCGTTCGATGCCGCGGCGATCTGCAAGGCCTGATGCTCAGAGGCCGCTGCCAATTGGGTCGCGGTGGTCTGAGTGTCCTTGACCGCACCGAACACTTGCTCGGCGGTGAGGTTGATGGTTGCGACCAGTTCGCGCAACTGGTCGATGGAGTAGTTGATCGAATCGGCAATGGCGCCCGTGAAGTCCTCGGTTACCGACGCCGCGACAGTAAGGTCGCCGTCGGCCAGATCTTCGATCTCGTCGAGCAAGCGCATGATCGCGGTCTGGTTGCGCTCGTTCTTCTCGGCGGTCTCGCGCAGTTGACGGTTGGTTTCCCTGACCATGACCAGGCCAATCAGAATGATCGATGCCAGCGCCAGCAGACCAAGAACGTAGCCACCATAGCTATTGGTGGCGCGACCGCCAGCCATGTGCTCGAAGCTGTTGGCGAGCACGGAGGCTTCGTCGAGCAGGGTTTGCGAAAGGTTGAAAATATTGCCTGCGGCTTCGCGCACTTCCAGCAATTCCGGCGAGGTTTCCAGAATTTCATCGACTGATCCCGACACGAACTGGAACAGCTCGGCGATTTCAGCCAGCCTCGCCCGCGCATCGCGGTCTTCCACCTGAGCGATCTTCAGGGTCGCATTACCATCGAGCATACCGTTGAGCACCCGACCGAACTGGCTGGCGTCGCGCCCGAAGGCATCGGCGGCTTGAACAGCGGTTTCATCGCCGGACAACACGGTATTCACGGCGCCGAGAATTCGCTCTGCGAGCAGCGACTGACGCTGGGCGAGCGCAACCTGGCTGGCGGGGGCGCGATTTTGCAGAAGAATGTCGACGACCTTTTCCGACTCGATCTGCAACTGCGGAATGGTCTCGGCGAGTGTTGCCGCGACCTGATGCAGCGACAGCACCGTTTGCTCGCGAGAAAGGATCACATCGGTGCTTTTGCGCAGGTTTTCCCAGTCGTTTTGTACCGCTTTGAGTTCGTCGGTGACTTCGGCAGGCGCAGCGGGCAAGCCGGTGTTCTTGTCGCCCTTCTTGAGGTATTGCCAGCGAGTGTCGAAATCGTTGCGCGCATCGGCCAGCAACTTGAACGCCGCAGCCTTGCCGGCCGCAGCCTCTGTCGCGTTTTTCGCGATGCGCTGAGACAGAACCCGTAGCTCGCCGGCATGCCCGATGTACTGTTTGTCGTAGTTGGACTGCGTGCTCAAGTACGCAAAATTGACGAACAGCAGCATGATGAAAACGATCAGGCCCACGAACAGCGCAATGATCTGCGAGCGACTGCGCGCGCCTTCCAGTGACTTGCCGGTATTACTCATTTCTCAGGGCTCCGCCTGAACCATGGCTCTTGCGGACAGGTCCGCGCCTGCGAAGACGACGGGCGTCCTCGGTGCTGTGCCAGACAGTATTAAAGTGCAACATCCATAAAACCCGGCGACTGCACCAGGATTCTGGGACTGAAAACCCGCCAGGCCTGCTCGCGTAGAAACCGGCCTTGAATATAGGGGGCGATGTTCGGCTCGCTGTCATCCGGGGACTCTGGCATCAGGCTTCGCTCACTGAAATGCTGCATGCCCAACACTTCATCGACCAGCAATCCGGTGAACACGTCCTGATGGTCGATCACCAGCACCCGGCGCTGCTTGCGCAGCGGCGAGAGTTCGTGACCAAAAAAAGCGTAGAGGTCCATGATCGGCAGCAATCGACCGCGCAGGTTGGCAATGCCCTTGACCCATGGCTTGACGCCCGGCAGCGCGGCACAACGCGGTTCGTGGAGGATTTCGTCAACCTCGCCCATGGGCGCCACGTAATAGCGCTCGCCCATGCGAAAGCCGATGCCGCTCCAGCCTTGCTGTCGGGTTTCCTGCAACGGCAACCCGGCAGCCAACGAGCGACAGCGCTGGTCGATATCGAGCAGCAGCTGGAAGGCAGTTTGCGACTGAGCCATGAACGCCAGCGGGCCTTCAGCCCGCCAGGACCGCGTTCAGGGTTTTCATGAGGGTTTCTTCGTCCACCGGCTTGGTCAGGTAATCCCTTGCGCCCTGGCGTTTGCCCCAGACCTTGTCGGTTTCCTGATCCTTGGTGGTGATCATGATCACCGGGATCATGCTGGTGTCCGCGTCCTTGGTCAGCTGACGGGTCGCCTGGAAGCCATTGAGACCGGGCATGACGATATCCATCAATACCGCATCGGGCTTTTCCTGGCGGGCCAATGCCACGCCATCGGCACCGTTTTCAGCTTTGAGGACTTCGTGGCCATGCTTCTCCAGCATCCCGGTCAGCTTGTACATTTCAGTCGGCGAGTCATCGACGATCAGAATTCGAGCCATGGTGCTTCCCCATAGAAACAGCCGCCCCACAACCTGGGACCGGCATCAAGATAGTTGTTGTTCTACTGCAACGAACCCTGGCACGTGAGCCTTGATCGCACTCAGCAGTTCTTCCTTGCTAAACGGTTTGGTCAAAAACTGATCGGACCCGACGATACGCCCCTTGGCCTTATCGAACAGCCCGTCCTTGGAGGACAACATGATCACCGGCGTAGACTTGAATGCCCGGTTGTTCTTGATCAACGCGCACGTCTGATACCCGTCCAGCCTGGGCATCATGATGTCGACAAAAATGATTCTTGGATGATTATCGGCAATCTTGGCCAGCGCATCGAAGCCGTCTACAGCGGTAATCACTTCGCAGCCAACGTTCTTCAACAGGGTCTCGGCAGTGCGACGAATCGTTCGGGAGTCGTCGATGACCATGACTTTCAATGGGGCTGAATGCTGTTCCATATCTGCTCTACCATCGCCGCGGCGATTCAGATGGGTCTGCCTTCGGCCGGGCATGGCGCTGTTAGAAATCGCTGAACCCCCATCTAGAGGGGTGGAATGACAACTGACGAGACGCCAGATGCCGAGCCTTTTTAGCACACTCTAAAGACGCAATCCATAAAGCATATGCGCCACTCTTGCCCCTTGACCGCAGGCCAGCTCAGCGCCACCCTGACGCCTGTTTTCAGGCCCGTTGCGGCCATTACCGATCAGAGGAATATCGCCCATGAGCATTCGCCTGGGAATCGTCATGGACCCCATCGAGCGCATCTCCTTTAAAAAGGACAGCTCGCTGGCCATGCTCCTTGCAGCGCAGGCCCGCGGCTGGTCGCTGTTCTATATGGAACAGCAGGACCTGTATCAGGACGCAGGCCAGGCCCGCGCGCGCATGAAGCCGCTGAAAGTGTTCGCCGACCCTGCACACTGGTTCGAACTGGAAGCCGAAGTCGACAGCGGCCTGGATGATCTGGACGTGATCCTGATGCGCAAGGATCCGCCGTTCGACATGGAATTCGTCTATTCCACCTACCTGCTGGAGCAGGCCGAGCGCGCGGGCGTGCTGGTGGTCAACAAGCCTCAGAGTCTGCGTGACTGCAACGAGAAGCTGTTCGCCACGCTGTTTCCTCAGTGCACACCGCCAACGCTGGTCAGCCGCCGCTCGGACGTCCTGCGTGAATTCGCAGCCAAACACGGCGACGTCATCCTCAAGCCGCTGGACGGCATGGGTGGTGCCTCGATCTTCCGCCATCGCGTTGGCGACCCGAACCTGTCGGTGATTCTGGAAACCCTGACCAACCATGGTCAGCAACAGATCATGGCGCAGGCCTACCTGCCTGCGATCAAGGACGGCGACAAGCGCATTCTTATGGTCGATGGCGAGCCTGTGCCGTATTGCCTGGCGCGAATTCCAGCTGCAGGCGAAACCCGTGGCAATCTGGCCGCCGGTGGCCGGGGCGAAGCTCGTCCGCTGACCGACCGTGATCGCTGGATCGCCGCCGAAATCGGCCCGATCCTGCGGGAAAAAGGCCTGTTGTTCGTGGGTCTGGATGTGATCGGGGAGCATTTGACTGAAATCAACGTCACCAGCCCGACCTGCATCCGCGAAATCGACAACGCGTTCGGCACGGACATCGGCGGGATGTTGATGGATGTGATCGAGAAGAAGCTGCAAGCTCGATAATTGATGCACCGTACCTTGTAGCAGTCCGGCTTGCCGGCGGCAGCGACTCCAATGACGCCACGGCCGGCAAGCCGGGCTGCTACAGAATCGAAGATACCTCGCCAAAGCCCACTAATCGGCCCGGCGCCATCAAAGCCCAAGAACCCCCTGACATTGCGTTATCATGCGCGGCCTGAATTTCGTCCTAGGTTGGTTTTCGCAATGCTGGTTCGTGTGATTCCGGAGCGTCGATGAACGCTGCGGTCGACAGTGATCTCCCGATGGCCCTGACCCGCACCCAAGTGCGCCCGGCCGATCGCCTGGGTTTTACCCTGATGATCGCGGCGCTGGTACATCTGGCATTGATCCTTGGCGTGGGCTTTACCTACGTCAAACCCGAGAAGATCACCCAGACCCTGGAAATCACCCTCGCCCCCTTCAAAAGCGACACTAAGCCCAAGGATGCTGACTTCCTCGCACAGGAAAACCAGCAAGGCAGCGGCACCCTCGACAAGAAGGCCGTGCCCAAGACCACTGAAATAGCGCCCTATCAAGACACCAAAATCAACAAGGTGACACCTCCGCCTGCCGCCAAGCCAGTGGTCAAGCAGGAAGCGCCCAAGACCGCCGTGGCCACTAAAGCCCAGGCGCCGCAGAAAACCGTCGCCAAACGCGATGAAGTCAAACCGGACGAGCCCAAAAAGGCCGCCCCGACCTTTGACAGCACCCAACTGAACAGCGAAATCGCAAGCCTGGAAGCCGAACTTGCCGATGAGCAGCAGGCCTATGCCAAGCGTCCGAAGATTCATCGCCTGAGTGCCGCATCGACCATGCGCGACAAGGGCGCCTGGTACAAAGAGGACTGGCGCAAGAAGATCGAACGCATTGGCAACCTCAACTACCCCGAAGAGGCCCGGCGCCAGCAGATCTACGGCAGCCTGCGGATGATGGTGTCGATCAACCGCGACGGCACTCTCTATGAGGTTCTGGTGCTGGAGTCCTCCGGCCAGCCGTTACTGGATCAGGCAGCGCAACGAATCGTCAGGCTGGCGGCGCCTTTCGCACCGTTCACCGGCGATCTCGCAGACATCGACCGGCTCGAGATCATCCGAACCTGGAAATTCGCCCGGGGCGACAAGCTTTCGAGTAACTGACCGACGGGCCAGCGGTTATCAACATGAAACCTGAACCCCGTCGCGATTTATCCGCCCTCGGGTCGGTTCTGCCAGTTGTCACAACAGCCCCACGGCGCCACACTAGGGCTCATGAAAAACGTCACTCCGTCGTACCTCAAGCACCAATTTCTGATCGCCATGCCCCACATGCACGATGAGAACTTCGCTCAGACCTTGACCTACATCGTCGAGCACAACGCCAATGGCGCCATGGGTCTGGTGATCAACCGACCGCAAAGCCTTTCTCTGGCTGACATTCTCGAGCAACTGCGCCCGGAGCTTCCCCCGCCCGTGCGTTGCCAGCACATCCCCATTCATGTCGGCGGCCCGGTTCAGACCGATCGCGGTTTCGTCTTGCATCCGACCGGACAAGTGTTCCAGGCCACTGTGGATCTGGGCGGGATCTCGCTGTCCACCTCGCAGGACGTCCTGTTTTCCATCGCCGACGGCTACGGACCTGATCAAAATCTGATCACCCTCGGCTACGCAGGCTGGGATGCAGGGCAACTGGAGGCCGAATTCGCGGCCAACGCCTGGCTAAACTGCGCATTCGATCCGGCCATCCTGTTCGAACTCGACAGCGAACAACGCCTCAACGCCGCTGCCGCGAAACTGGGCGTCAATCTGAACCTGCTGACCAGCCAGGCGGGCCACGCCTGATGGCCGCACTGCGCCTGTTATTGGGCTTCGATTACGGCACCAAACAGATCGGCGTCGCGGTCGGACAGGTCATTACCGGCCAGGCCCGCGAGCTGTGCACCCTGAAAGCCCAGAACGGCGTGCCGGACTGGGACAAGGTTCAGGCACTCATCACCGAGTGGAAGCCCGACGCGATTGTCGTTGGCCTGCCGCTGAACATGGATGGCACGCCAAGCGAGATGAGCGCCCGCGCCGAGAAGTTCTCGCGCAAGCTCAACGGCCGCTTCAACCTGCCCGTCTACACCCATGACGAACGCCTGACCACCTTTGAAGCCAAGGGCGAACGCTCGGCTCGAGGCGGCCAGCGCGGCAGCTATCGCGACAATCCGGTGGACGCAATTGCCGCAGCGCTTCTGCTGCAAGGCTGGCTGGAAGCCAACGGCGCACTGTTTGAAAGCTGAGCGCTTTACACTGCACCGCATTGAACAGCACTGAATTCGAGTTTCAGCCCGGCCAGCCGCAAGGAGTGAGACCGGGCTTCTGAAGGAGCGACCATGAGCAGCCTGCCCAACCCCGCCGAATTGATCAGCCAGATGGCGATTGATCTGAACGCGCACCTGAATAAACGTGATATCAGCGAGCCTCGCTTCATCGGCATCCGCACAGGCGGCGTATGGGTCGCTCAGGCCCTGCTCGAAGCACTGAACAACCAGTCGCCGCTCGGCACGCTGGACGTTTCGTTCTACCGCGACGACTTCAGCCAGAACGGCCTGCACCCTCAAGTGCGCCCCTCGGAGCTGCCGTTCGAGATCGAAGGTCAGCATCTGGTGCTGATCGATGACGTATTGATGAGCGGCCGTACTATCCGCGCCGCCCTCAACGAACTGTTCGACTATGGCCGCCCGGCCAGCGTGACCCTGGTTTCACTGCTGGACCTGGACGCCGCCGAGCTGCCGATTCGCCCAAATGTGACCGGCGCGACGCTGGATCTGTCTCCGAACGAGCGGGTCAAGCTGTCCGGCCCGTCGCCGCTGACGCTCGAACTGCAAGACCTTTCCACCGATTCCGCCGCCCTCTAAGAGTCCTTTGCGATGACGCCTCTCGACGCCAAGCGCCCGCTGCAGCTGAACCATCAGGGTCAGCTGCAACATTTTCTCTCGCTCGACGGTTTGCCCCGCGAACTGCTCACCGAAATCCTCGATACCGCCGACTCGTTCCTTGAAGTCGGTGCCCGGGCGGTGAAAAAAGTCCCGTTGCTGCGCGGCAAGACCGTATGCAACGTGTTCTTCGAGAACTCGACCCGCACCCGCACCACGTTCGAACTGGCGGCACAAAGGCTGTCGGCGGACGTCATCACCCTGAACGTGTCGACCTCCTCGACCAGCAAGGGCGAGACGCTGTTCGACACCCTGCGCAACCTTGAGGCCATGGCTGCCGACATGTTCGTCGTGCGTCACGGCGACTCGGGGGCGGCGCACTTCATTGCCGAGCACGTGTGCCCGCAGGTGGCGATCATCAACGGCGGCGACGGCCGTCACGCCCACCCGACGCAAGGCATGCTCGACATGCTGACCATCCGCCGCCACAAGGGCAACTTCGAGAACCTCTCGGTGGCCATCGTCGGCGACATCCTGCACTCGCGCGTAGCGCGCTCGAACATGATCGCCCTCAAGGCGTTGGGCTGCCCTGACATTCGTGTGGTCGCACCGAAAACCCTGCTGCCGATTGGCGTCGAGCAGTATGGCGTGAAGGTCTATACGGATCTGGCAGAAGGCCTGAAAGACGTCGACGTGGTCATCATGCTGCGCCTGCAGCGCGAGCGCATGTCCGGCGGCCTGCTGCCGAGCGAGGGCGAGTTCTACCGCCTGTTCGGCCTGACCACCGCGCGCCTGGCCGGAGCCAAGCCTGATGCAATCGTCATGCACCCTGGCCCGATCAATCGGGGTGTGGAGATCGAGTCGGCTGTGGCCGACGGCGCCCATTCCGTGATCCTCAATCAAGTGACCTACGGCATTGCCGTGCGCATGGCCGTCTTGTCCATGGCCATGAGTGGCCAGAACGCCCAACGCCAGTTCGAGCAGGAGAACGCGCAGTGAAGTTCAGCATCATCAACGCTCGCGTCATCGACCCTGTCAGCGGCATGGATCAGGTCATCGACGTACACCTGGAAGCCGGCAAGATCCTCGCCCTTGGCTCGGCGCCCGCCGACTTCACCCCATCGCAGACCATTGACGGCAAGGGTCTGGTTGCAGCGCCCGGTCTGGTGGATCTGAACGTGTCCCTGCGCGAACCGGGCTACAGCCGCAAAGGTACCATCGCCAGCGAAACCCGCGCGGCCGCAGCCGGTGGCGTGACCAGCCTGTGCTGCCCACCTCGGACCAAGCCGGTGCTCGATACCTCGGCCGTGGCCGAACTGATTCTGGATCGCGCCCGTGAAGCCGGACACAGCAAGGTGTTCCCGATTGGCGCGCTGAGCAAAGGTCTGGAAGGCGAACAACTGGCCGAACTGATCGCCCTGCGTGATGCGGGTTGCGTCGCTTTCACCAATGGCTTGGTGAACTTTGGCAGCAATCGCACCCTGTGCAGGGCGCTGGAGTACGCCGCGACCTTCGACCTGACCGTGATCTTCAACTCCCAGGATCATGATCTGGCGGCCGGTGGTCTGGCTCATGACGGCCCGACTGCAGCATTCCTCGGCTTGCCGGGCATTCCCGAAACCGCCGAAACCGTGGCGCTGGCCCGCGACCTTCTATTAGTAGAGCAAAGCGGCGTTCGCGCGCACTTCACTCAGTTGACCAGCGCTCGTGGCGTTGCGCTGATCGCCCAGGCCCAGGCTCGTGGTTTGCCAGTGACCGCCGATGTTGCGCTGTATCAGTTGATTTTGACCGACGAAGCGCTGATCGACTTCTCCAGCCTCTATCACGTGCAACCGCCGCTGCGCACCCGCGCTGACCGCGATGCGCTGCGCGAGGCAGTTAAATCGGGCGTGGTACAGGCCATCTCCAGTCATCACCAGCCCCATGAACGCGATGCCAAACTGGCGCCGTTCGGTGCGACGGAACCGGGTATCAGCAGCGTCGAGCTGCTGCTGCCACTGGCGATGACGCTGGTTGAAGATGGCTTGCTGGACCTGCCGAGCCTGCTCGCGCGCCTGAGCTCGGGCCCTGCGGCGGCCTTGCGCCTGCCTGCGGGCCAGTTGGCTGCCGGTGCCCCTGCGGATCTGGTCCTGTTCGACCCGGCTGCCTCCACCGTCGCAGGCGAGAAGTGGCTGTCCAGGGGCGAGAATTGCCCGTTCCTCGGCCATTGCCTGCCGAGCGCGGTGAAGTACACCTTTGTGGATGGCCGGATCAGCTATATCGGGTGACATCCGAAATACTGACTTTCAGTGCAAACGCTAAGCACTCATCGTACTGAAATGAGTGCTTAGCCAACGATCACTAAGTGTATCTATGCGGTGCCACCAAAATACCGCCGCATTGATCCCATATTCGCTCCTAGCCCGGGCTCCATCGAATTATTACATCCGACTACCAGTTTCCCTCCCTTCTGTTCGATCATTTTAGCTGGAAGACTGCCGCCCCCGCCGGGGTGGTATTGGTAGCCATTCCCCTTCTCACCAAACGTCTTGTCCAATTGTCCGCCAGGAAGAAGGTAACGAGCGAGACAGGAGTCCTGGGCACCTGTACCCCAGGCCATTAGATTCCCATCGCCCGTAATAAACGCATCCTCCCAAGGACAATCATTATCAACTGTTACCGAATCAAAAAAATCACCCGGCTCACCATCTACTTGAAACGATTGGATAAATGTCTTACCGCTGACCGGACCCTCTTTTTTGTGAAATAGGTTACCCATCGCCAATATTGAGCCATTGTCCTGTATGACTAAGTGACGAATGCTGACACCTTGGTCCTTTGGTTGAAACCGATAAATTCCATCACCCCGATCACCAAAGGTTCGGTCTAATGTCCCATCCTGGTTCACCCGAGCCAATAGTCCCACATAATCCCCAACTGGCTGATAATAACAGCCACCCACAATGGTCTTTTCACCTTGACTGGCCAGCGTTGTGATTTCCACAATAAAATCCTCTTCTACATCGATGTTTGAACGTAAGTCGAACACGCCATTGACAAGCTGGCCATCTAGGGTAACTCGATAAACCAAACCACTCGTGCGGGAGGCACGCCCGGCGTTGACTGCAACGACAAAACCATCTTTAGCTAGCGCAAAATTTGCTACCCTCCCCAGCCGCCCTGCAAACTCGCTATATTGCTCCGGTAGATCCCATTGCAAAAAACCTGGCCTCGGAGCCTTCTTTGTAGCTGCTCCGCTTTGCTTGGCAAAATCAGGATCGGGGGAACAATCATGCAGGAGGCGCCCGAAACTCAGCGTTTTAGTGCCCACTCCCCCCAACATAATAAAGCCATTGTTTTCATCTGAAATAAACCGCCACATCGGCTGACCTAAAAGGTCATCACTTTGCTGCCCAAGTTTCAATCCAAAAACGCGATCGGGAACGGTATCGGACGTGATTCGAACAATAAAATAGTCGTGAGTTCTAGGCCCTTCAAAGGGCCCGAAGTAACCACAAACATAGAGTCCTCCATCCGGCTCTCCCGCACTATCGATACTGTTCGCAACCGATATGATTTTAACCAAGCCGGGCATAGGCTCGAGACCGAGGTCAGCCAGCACTGCACTAAGACGAACCACCGTAACTCCCGGATCGCCCTTAGGAAAAACGAATTCGCGATCCAGTGCCCCGGGGTACTCAGCGTTCTTAGTCATATCAAAAATCTCCCTATAATAATTAACCACCTCAGCCTGCTGAAACATTTCATACCAGGCGTATAGAACTGTATAGCAAATAGCGTGAAGAACGCAGAACTTTCCCGACGAAGTGAGTCGACTTATTCGAAATTAAATAACCCGTTAATATTCACTTTCGCGATTGAACAGAAAAACAACAAACTATTATTTCGGCTTAAGGTTGAGAAACACTATCGCTTGATTCATGATTGCCGCGACCGCATGCTTCACTCCCGAGGATAACGAGCATCATCTGTAGGAGCGAGCGTACCCAGAGCCGCCGCCAAGCGGTAGATTTGCACCTCAGGCTCCATGTCCAAGCATTCGTTGCTAGGCATTCACCAAGGCAGCGGAGCGAGTTGATGACCAGTAGAAATCAACGCTTCGCGTTCTTCACTGAAACTTGGTCATTCAGCGTCCAGAAGTCGTACAGAACGCCCAGGAAGAACAGCCCGCCGGTAAACAGGTAAATGATCCCGGTGATCCATTTACCCTGATACATCCGGTGCACACCGAAGACACCCAAAAAGGTCAGCAAAACCCAGGCGACGCTGTAATCGGTGGTACCCGCGTTGAATCTCAGATCGGCTTCGCGATCCATCGACGGGATCAGAAACAGGTCGATCAGCCAGCCAATCCCCAGCAAACCCAGCGTGAAGAACCAGATCGTGCCGGTCACCGGCTTGCCGTAATAGAAGCGGTGAGAACCGGTGAAACCGACGATCCACAGCAGATAACCCATGACCTTGCTGTGGGTGTCGGGACGTTGAACGTCAGGGTGATAGGTGTTCATTGGTTACCTCTTTTGTGACGATAGAAAAAAATATGCGTAAGTTTTGTGACTTTGATGTGCCTCTCCGACGTATGGCTTGAACCTCTGGGCGATCACGCAAACCCTTGTTCTGCAAGGCGATGGCCACAGACATGTGACAGTTAGAGCGTCGAAACTGACCTTGAGACCAGTAAATTGTTCGACAAATGGCCTCGGAAACGTCGAAAAAGCTGTTATAAAGTTGCGCGCTGACCAATATGAGCCCTGCCTAATGCGTCCATTTTTGAAGACATGGCTAACTATTTGCCTATTTATGCCACTGGCCGCCCACGCCACCAATCGTGAGCAAACGCTACCTTCGAGTTTTACGGGTTTTACTGCCAGATCCGAGTCATCGGAAACCGTATCTCGCAACATTGCCGCTCAACGCGCAGCAATCGCAGCCCTCGAAGAGACAGCAACCCCGCTTGAAACTTCAAGCAGGAAAAACCGAGTAACCAAGGGCAAGAAGTCCCACAGTTCTCGCAAGATTTCGGAAAACACCGTTGCCCTCGCCGCGTCTTCGCAGATGGGGACCAGGCAGAGCAACAACGTGGTCAACCGGGCCGTGAATGCAATCGGTACACCTTATCGTTGGGGCGGCACCAGCCCGACAAAAGGCTTCGACTGCAGCGGCCTGGTCAAATACGCGTTCAACGATGTGAGCGAAGTGGACCTGCCGCGCACCTCCAACGCCATGGCCGAAGGCCACGGGCAGAAGGTCGACCGCAAGGATCTGAAGCCGGGCGACTTGCTGTTCTTCAACATCAAGAGCCGCAAGGTCAACCACGTCGCCATTTACTTGGGTGACGACCGCTTTGTTCACGCACCTCGCCGTGGCAAGTCGGTGACCATCGACACGCTGAAGAAGCCGTACTGGGACAGCCACTACGTGGTTGCCAAGCGCGTCCTGCCGAAACAGGCGCCGACGCCGAAAGGCACGGTGCGCATCGCGCAGCGTTGATCGGTATCAGCGGCATCGCGACATGAACCTGTAGCAGCCCTTGCCAGCGGTAGCGATCTTATTGACGCCACCACCGCGAATCCGGACTGCTACAGGTTTTTTTGCATCTGCTGTTTGGGCAATCAGAAGTTGTCCGGCGTCTTGGCTTTCTCGCGAGCGCTTTCCCGCGTGATCAGGCCCTTGCTGATCAGGTCCTTCAGACACATGTCCAGCGTCTGCATCCCCAACGCCCCACCGGTTTGAATCGACGAGTACATCTGCGCCACCTTGTCCTCGCGGATCAGGTTACGGATGGCAGAGGTGCCGATCATGATCTCGTGCGCCGCCACTCGGCCGCCGCCAACTTTCTTCAACAGCGCCTGGGACACAATGGCGTGCAGCGACTCGGAAAGCATCGAACGAATCATCGATTTTTCCTGAGCCGGGAATACGTCCACGATCCGGTCGATACTCTTCGCTGCGGATGTGGTGTGCAGCGTGCCGAACACAAGGTGGCCGGTTTCCGCGGCAGTCAGCGCCAGGCGGATGGTCTCCAGGTCACGCAGCTCACCTACCAGGATCACGTCCGGGTCTTCCCGCAGCGCCGAACGCAGCGCTTCGGCGAAACCATGAGTGTCGCGGTGGACCTCACGCTGGTTGATCAGGCTTTTCTTGGACTCGTGAACGAATTCGATCGGGTCTTCGATGGTCAGGATGTGGTGATGCTTGTTGGCGTTCAGGTAATCGACCATCGCCGCCAGCGTTGTCGATTTACCTGAACCGGTCGGGCCGGTCACCAGCACCAGCCCGCGCGGGACGTCGGTAATCTTGCGAAACACTTCCCCCATGCCCAGCTCTTCCATGCTCAGGACTTTCGAGGGAATGGTCCGGAACACCGCACCTGCACCACGGTTCTGGTTAAACGCGTTGACCCTGAACCGCGCCACGCCCGGCACCTCGAAGGAAAAGTCCGTTTCCAGATCTTCCTCGAAATCCTTGCGCTGCCTGTCGTTCATGATGTCGTAGATGAGCGCCTGGACCTCTTTCTGATCCAGCGCTGGCAGGTTGATCCGCCGCACGTCGCCATCCACACGAATCATCGGTGGCAAGCCGGCAGAGAGATGTAAGTCCGACGCGCCTTGCTTGGCACTGAAGGCAAGCAGCTCGGTAATATCCATACAGCTCCTCATCACATAGAATGCCGCAGACTTTAGCCCTGCTGGCGCAAATCAATGTCCACGATAGCAGAGAACATTTCAACGCTCGCAGAGCGAATTAACAACGCCGCGCAGGCCGTACAGCGTGATCCGGCCTCCGTCGGCCTGCTGGCGGTGAGCAAGACCAAACCGGCAGGCGATCTGCGTGAAGCCTACGCTGCCGGCCTGCGGAACTTCGGCGAGAATTATCTGCAGGAAGCTCTCGGTAAACAGTCCGAATTGAGCGACCTGCCCTTGATCTGGCATTTCATCGGCCCCATCCAGTCAAACAAGACTCGCGCCATCGCCGAGAATTTCGCCTGGGTACATTCCGTGGATCGTCTGAAAATCGCTCAACGCCTTTCCGAACAACGCCCCGCCGATCTGCCCCCGCTGAACATCTGCATTCAGGTCAACGTCAGTGGCGAAGCCAGCAAGTCAGGCTGCACACCCCAAGATCTGCCCGCGCTGGCTCAGGCGATCGGCGCCCTGCCCAATCTGAGATTGCGCGGTTTGATGGCAATTCCCGAACCTACAGAAGACAGCGACGAACAGAACGCTGCCTTTGCTGCTGTACGTACCCTGCAAGATCAACTGAACCTGCCGCTGGACACCCTTTCCATGGGCATGAGCCACGACCTGGAAGCCGCCATTGCACAAGGCGCGACCTGGGTGCGGATCGGCACTGCCCTCTTTGGCGCCCGCGATTATGGGCAGCCTTAACCTTCGTCTCACAGGAAACCGTTCATGAGCAAAACCCGTATCGCGTTTATCGGCGCCGGAAACATGGCTGCCAGCCTGATTGGCGGCATGCGTGCCCAAGGCGTCGAAGCTGATTTGATCCGTGCCAGCGATCCTGGTGCAGAAACACGCGAGCGCGTGGCCAAAGAGCACGGTATCAAGGTCGTTGCCGACAATGCCGAAGCTATCGAAGGCGCTGACGTGGTGCTGCTGGCGGTGAAGCCGCAGATGATGAAAGCCGTGTGCGAAGCGCTCAAGCCAGCCCTCAAGCCGAACCAACTGCTGGTTTCGATTGCGGCCGGCATCACCTGCGCCAGCATGAAAGCCTGGCTGGGCGAGCAGCCGATCGTGCGCTGCATGCCTAATACCCCTGCGCTGTTGCGTCAGGGCGTGAGCGGGCTGTACGCCACCGCCGAAGTGACCCAGGCCCAACGCCAGCAGGCTGAAACGCTGTTGTCGGCCGTGGGCATCGCCCTTTGGGTCGATGAAGAAACCCAGATCGACTCCGTGACTGCCGTTTCGGGCAGCGGCCCTGCGTATTTCTTCCTGTTGATCGAAGCCATGACTGCCGCAGGTGTAAAGCTGGGCCTTTCGCCAGACGTCGCCAAGCAACTGGCCGAGCAGACTGCCTTGGGCGCAGCCCGTATGGCCACCGAGAGCGATGTCGATGCAGCCGAACTGCGCCGCCGCGTGACTTCGCCTGCGGGCACCACGGAGGCCGCGATCAAATCGTTCCAGGCGGACGGTTTCGAGGCGATGGTAGAAAAGGCGCTCGGCGCTGCGGCACACCGCTCGGCCGAAATGGCCGAACTGCTGGGCAAATAAGGAGCAATTCATGAATGCACTCACCGGCGCCACGATTTTCGTCATCCAGACGCTGATCAGCCTGTACCTGACCATCGTTCTACTGCGCTTCGTGCTGCAACTGGTCAAGGCCAACTTCTACAACCCGCTCTGCCAGTTCGCCGTGCGCGCTACTCAGCCGCTGCTCAAACCTATCCGCCGAATCATTCCGAGCGTGCTGGGGCTGGACACCTCGTCGCTGCTGTTGGCGGTGGTGATTCAGGCGCTGCTGATGGCCTTCGTGCTGATGATGACCTATGGCACCATCGGCGATGTACCACACCTGCTGATGTGGTCGATCATCGGCATCACCTCGCTGCTCCTGAAGATTTTCTGGGTGGCGATGATCATCATGGTGATCGTGTCGTGGATCGCACCGGGCACCCATAACCCAGCCGCCGAACTGGCCTATCAGATCAGCGAACCGATCCTGGCGCCATTCCGTCGTATCATCCCGAACCTGGGCGGTCTGGACATCTCGCCAATCTTCGCCTTCCTGGCGATCCAGGTCCTGCAGTCGTACGTCATGCCTGAACTCGCGGCCTACGCAGGCATGCCGCAGGAGCTGTGGCGGTTGATCTGACCCTGCGACGCCCCCCTTGTAGCAGCACGGCTTGGCGGCGGCAGCGATCTTTGAGTCGCCACCGCCGCCAAGCCGGACCGCTAGAGAAATCACCCGCGCCACACCTGCCCCGTTGTTTGCTTGCCGCTACCCTGCGCGATCTTTAGACTTACGCCTCATTTCAGCGAGAGCAGGGTCGATGTCCACGGTCTTTCCCGAAGATTCTGTCGGTCTAGTCACGCCGCAAACGGCGCATTTCAGTGAGCCTCTGGCGCTGGCTTGTGGCCGTTCGCTGGCCGCCTACGACCTCATCTACGAAACCTACGGTCAGCTCAACGCCGCCAAGAGCAACGCGGTGCTGATCTGCCACGCCCTGTCCGGCCATCACCACGCCGCTGGCTATCACAGCACCGAAGACCGCAAGCCGGGCTGGTGGGATAGCTGCATCGGCCCTGGCAAGCCCATCGACACCAACAGGTTCTTCGTCGTCAGCCTCAACAACCTCGGCGGTTGCAACGGCTCCACCGGCCCGAGCAGCGTCAACCCCGAGACTGGCAAGCCATTCGGCGCCGACTTCCCGGTATTGACCGTCGAAGACTGGGTCCATAGCCAGGCGCGCCTCGCGGACAACCTCGGCATCGTGCAGTGGGCGGCCATCGTCGGTGGCAGTCTCGGCGGCATGCAGGCGTTGCAATGGACCATGACCTATCCGGATCGCGTTCGCCACTGCCTGGCAATCGCTTCGGCACCCAAGTTATCGGCGCAGAATATTGCCTTCAACGAAGTCGCCCGGCAGGCCATCCTGACCGACCCCGAATTCCACGGTGGTTCATTCCAGGAAAAGGGCGTGATCCCCAAGCGCGGGCTGATGCTGGCGCGCATGGTCGGGCATATCACCTACCTGTCCGATGATTCCATGGGCGAGAAATTCGGCCGCGGACTGAAGAACGAAAACCTCAACTACGATTTCCACAGCGTCGAGTTTCAGGTCGAAAGCTACCTGCGCTATCAGGGCGAAGAATTCTCCGGTCGCTTCGATGCCAACACTTATCTGTTGATGACCAAGGCGCTGGATTACTTCGACCCGGCAGCCAGCTTCAACGACGATCTTGCGGCGACTTTCGCTCACGTCACTTCCAGATTCTGCGTGATGTCGTTCACCACTGACTGGCGCTTCTCGCCGGCCCGCTCGCGCGAGCTGGTGGACGCACTGATGGCCGCCAAGAAGGACGTCTGTTATCTGGAGATCGACGCCCCGCAAGGCCACGACGCCTTTCTGATGCCGATCCCGCGCTACCTGCAGGCTTTCACCAGCTACATGAACCGAATTGCACTCTGAGGACACCATGAGAGCCGACCTGGAAATCATCCAAGACTGGATACCGGCAGGCAGCCGCGTGCTCGACCTCGGCTGTGGCGACGGCGAATTGCTGGCCTGGCTGAAGGACAACAAACAAGTCACCGGCTACGGCCTGGAAAACGACGCCGAGAACATCGCCCGCTGCGTGGCGCGCGGCGTCAACGTCATCGAGCAGGACCTGGACAAGGGTCTGGGCAACTTCGCGAGCAACAGCTTCGACGTCGTGGTCATGACTCAGGCGCTGCAGGCGGTTCACTACCCTGACCGGATCCTCGACGAAATGCTGCGGGTCGGCCGTCAGTGCATCATCACCTTTCCGAACTTCGGGCATTGGCGCTGCCGCTGGTACTTGGCGAGCAAGGGCCGGATGCCGGTCTCCGAGTTCCTGCCGTACACCTGGTACAACACGCCGAATATCCACTTCTGCACTTTCGAAGACTTCGAAGAACTGTGCCGCGGTCGGTCTGCCAAGGTCATTGATCGGTTGGCGGTGGATCAGCAGCATCGCCATGGTTGGGCGAGCAAGCTATGGCCTAATCTGTTGGGTGAGATCGGCATCTACCGGGTCAGCAGCCCCACGTTGCAGGACCACCGGATCGCCGTGTAAATCCCACAAAGGAGAATGTCATGGCTCGTCTGATCGTAATGCTGGGCGTGCTGTTTGCGCTGTCGGGTCCCGTCATGGCCGTGGACAACGCCAGACCGGAACGACAAGAACAGTTCGGCGACCTGACCATTCACTACAACGCCTTCGCTTCCAGCATCCTGCAACCGTCCGTCGCGCAGGCTACCGGCCTGATTCGCAGTAAAGGCCAGGCGGTGATTAATATCACCGCCATAAAAGGCGGCAAGACTGTACCGGCCAGCGTCAGCGGATCGGTGCAGGACCTTACCGGTCGGAAAAAGCCGCTGACCTTCAAGCAGATCAGCGAACAGGGTGCGGTGAACTATATCGCCCAGTTCGCCGTAGCGCCTGACACTTCAGAGTTCTACACATTTACCATCGACGTGAAGGCAGGCGACGGCGACGCCCATACGCTCAGCTTCAATCAGCAGATTTACACGGATCAATAATGAATTTCACCCAGCTCGTACTGGCCAGCCACAACGCCGGCAAACTCAAAGAACTTCAGGCCATGCTCGGCGGCAGTGTCCAGCTGCGCTCGATCGGCGAGTTCAGCAGCGTAGAGCCCGAAGAGACCGGCCTGTCCTTCGTCGAGAACGCCATTCTCAAGGCACGCAACGCAGCGCGTATTTCCGGCCTGCCATCACTGGCCGACGATTCCGGCCTTGCCGTGGACTTCCTCGGCGGCGCCCCCGGCATCTATTCGGCTCGCTACGCTGATGGCAAAGGCGATGCCGCCAACAACGCCAAGCTGCTGGACGCTCTCAAGGACGTGCCCGAGGAGCAGCGTGGCGCGCAGTTCGTCTGCGTTCTGGCGCTGGTCCGGCATGCCGACGACCCGCTTCCTATCCTCTGTGAAGGCCTGTGGCACGGCCGCATCCTGAACGCCGCCACCGGCGAGCATGGTTTCGGCTACGACCCTCTCTTCTGGGTGCCCGAGCGTCATATGTCCAGTGCCGAGCTGACCCCGGCCGACAAAAACCAGATCAGCCACCGCGCCCGCGCCATGAGCATTCTGCGTCAGCGCCTGGGCTTGCAATGATCCAGGACTCCACCACCCGGCCGCTGATCCTTGGCGCGGCCGGTTTCAGCTCGGAGCAGCCGCGTAGCGCCTTGCCCGAACTACCCCCGCTGTCGCTCTACATCCATATTCCGTGGTGCGTGCGCAAATGCCCGTACTGTGACTTCAACTCCCACACCGCCAGTGCCGTGCTTCCGGAGCAGGAGTACGTCGATGCGCTGTTGGCGGATCTGGACCAAGACCTGCCCCACGTTTACGGACGCGAACTGAGCACGATCTTCTTCGGAGGAGGCACGCCCAGCCTGTTCAGCGCCGAGGCGCTAGGGCGGCTGCTCAGAGGTGTCGAGCAGCGCATTCGTTTCGCTCCAGACATCGAGATCACGCTGGAGGCGAACCCTGGCACCTTCGAACAGGTGAAGTTCAGTGCCTATCGGGGGCTGGGCATCAATCGCCTGTCCATCGGCATCCAGAGCTTTCAGGAAGCCAAGCTCAAAGCCCTGGGACGGATCCACAACGGCGATGAAGCTGTGCGCGCCGCCGACATGGCGCGCCAGGCGGGCTTCGATAACTTCAACCTGGATCTGATGCACGGGCTACCGGATCAGTCTGAGGACGATGCGCTTGGCGATCTGCGTCAGGCCATCGCGCTCGCCCCGACGCACTTGTCCTGGTACCAGCTGACCCTCGAACCCAACACCGTATTCTGGAATCAGCCACCGACGCTGCCGGAAGACGACATCCTCTGGGACATTCAGGAGGCGGGTCAGACGCTGCTGCGCGAAAACGGCTACGCACAATACGAAGTTTCGGCGTATGCGCAGCCAGGTCGCGCTGCACGGCATAACCTGAATTACTGGAGTTTCGGTGACTTCATCGGTATTGGCGCCGGCGCACACGGCAAGCTCAGTCATCCCGATGGCCGTATCGTGCGGACCTGGAAGACTCGACTGCCCAAGGATTATCTCAATCCAGCGAAGTCGTATCAGGCTGGCGAGAAGCTGCTGACGCTGGATGAAATGCCCTTTGAATTCCTGATGAACGCCCTGCGCCTGACAAAAGGCGTGGACGCTGCATTATTTCAGCGGCGCACCGGTCTAAGCGTCGACTCGCTCGCCAGCGCACGTCAGCAAGCCGAACAGCGCGGCTTGCTGGAAGCCGATGCGACGCGCCTGGTCGCCACTGCTCGTGGTCAATTGTTCCTCAACGACCTGCTGCAGTACTTTCTTCTTTAAGGCTTAACGCTAAGGACACTGAATGGACCTCGTACTCGACCTGTTGGCCACCGTTTCGCGCTGGAGTCGCAGCAACCTTTCGGAAATCGCTTTGGCACTGGTGGGCTGTCTGCTGATCCTGTTCGGCGCAGACATCAAAGGCTGGATCGAAGGTCGCCTGAGCAGCTTTGCCGGTGCCTTGCGCGTACCGGTCATGGCGCTGCTGTGCACCATCGGCAGCGGTGCAGCGCTGATCTACGCCACGCCCTGGGTGGTGCGCGGCCTGAGCCAGTTCAACAACTACAGCCTGGCGCCAGTATTGTTGGTGGTGCTGGTGTTGATCGGGGTCGTCGCAGACAGGAAGTGATTCGTCCTGTTTCTTCTGTAGCAGCCCGGCTTGCCGGCGGGAGCAATCGTAAGATCGCCGCGGACAGCAAACCGGAATGCCGAACCAGGCACATACCTCGCTTCCACCCCCATGGGCATGAGGGTGGAACGGTGATCACCGAATGCTCTGGATACTGCCCTTGTTGCCCGTGACCTTGACGTTCACCTGCTTGAAGATGAAGTAGTCATTGACGGTCACTTCGTAGCGCGGTGCTACGATCAGGTCCGAGCCCGACGACTTGACGGCCTTGTAGGCCGCGGCTGCCTTGGCGCTGGAAACGGGGTCCGGCAGGGGCAGGCCGATGCCGCCACCACTTGCGCCGCCATAGGAAACACCGTCGGCAAACTGGTTGTCGCCACCGATGTTCAACCAACCAAACAGCACGTTGGTAGAGGACTCGCCGCTGATGACCTCGCCCACTTTCACATCAGCCTTGAGATCGGTTTTCACGTCGCCCGAGAGCGATGCCACCGGTTGGCTCATGTTGTAACTGACACAGCCACTGGTGGTCGCGATCAGCGTCATAACCGCAGCCATCTGCCAGAACTTCTTCATAATTTATCCCCGTTATCCGTTTAGATGTGTGCAACGGCGGGACTATAACGACGGGTTTTGAAGGGCGATGTCGGACGCTTCTGATGGGCTTGTGGGCCGGATCGCTATCAGTAAGGATCGAGATGGGTTCGGCTTTCAGAACAAGCCCGACACGCTGACGGAGGCGGGAGTCGTTGCAAGGGAGCTACCGTATCGCCGGTAGCCCCTCGCAGGGGAACAGATTGTCAGCTCAAGCCAGCTTTTCGAACTTCAGGTCCCATACACCATGACCCAGACGCTCGCCACGGCGTTCGAACTTGGTGATCGGGCGCTCCGCAGGGCGCGGAACGCATTTGCCGTCTTCGGCCAGGTTGCGATAACCCGGCGCGACGCTCATCACTTCCAGCATGTATTCGGCATACGGTTCCCAATCGGTGGCCATGTGCAGAATGCCGCCAGGCTTGAGTTTGCTGAGCACCAGCGCTGCAAATTCAGCCTGGACGATACGGCGCTTGTGATGACGCGCCTTGTGCCACGGATCCGGGAAGAACAGCATCAGGCGATCCAGGCTGTTGTCGGCGATGCAACGGTTGAGCACTTCGATCGCGTCGCAATCGTAGACCCGCACGTTGGTCAGGCCCTGAGTCAGCACGCCATTGAGCAGCGCGCCGACGCCGGGGCGATGCACTTCAACACCGATGAAATCCTGTTCAGGCGCCGCCGCTGCCATCTCCAGCAGTGAGTGACCCATGCCGAAGCCGATTTCCAGAGTGCGCGGCGCGGACCGGCCGAACACCTTGTCGAAGTCGACCGGCTCATCGGCCAGCGGCAGCACGAACAGCGGCTTGCCCTGATCAAGACCACGTTGCTGGCCTTCGGTCATGCGACCGGCGCGCATCACGAAGCTCTTGATGCGCCGATGATGGCTGTCATCGCCCTGCTCTCTACCGTCTTCGTCGTTCATCACTTCGTCGTCCGGAAGTGCATCGGGCTTTTGCGAATCAATCATCAACAGGCTCTTACTTGATCAGACCGTCCAGCGGCGAGGATGCGCTGGCATAGAGTTTTTTCTGCATGCGGCCAGCCAGGAAAGCCATGCGGCCTGCCAGGATGGCGTGTTTCATGGCTTCGGCCATGAGCACCGGTTGCTGCGCGTGAGCAATGGCCGAGTTCATCAGCACCGCTTCGCAGCCCAGCTCCATGGCGATGGTGGCGTCGGAAGCAGTACCGACACCGGCATCGACCAGCACTGGCACTTTCGATTCTTCAAGGATGATCTGCAGGTTGTACGGGTTGCAGATCCCCAGGCCGGTACCGATAAGACCTGCCAGCGGCATGACCGCACAGCAGCCGATTTCTGCCAGCTGGCGGGCGATGATGGGGTCATCGCTGGTGTAAACCATCACGTCGAAGCCGTCCTTGACCAGTGTTTCAGCGGCCTTGAGGGTTTCGATCACGTTGGGGAACAGGGTCTTCTGGTCGGCCAGAACCTCCAGCTTGACCAGGTTGTGGCCGTCCAGCAGTTCGCGAGCCAGACGACAGGTACGCACAGCCTCGATGGCATCGTAGCAACCGGCAGTGTTCGGCAGGATGGTGTAACGGTCCGGCGGCAGTATGTCGAGCAGGTTCGGTTCGCCCGGGTTCTGACCCAGGTTGGTCCGGCGCACTGCGACAGTCACGATCTCGGCGCCCGAGGCTTCGATGGCCAGGCGGGTTTCTTCCATATCCTTGTACTTGCCAGTGCCGACCAACAGGCGCGACTGGAAAGTACGACCGGCCACTGTAAACGGCTTGTCGCTACGAACATTGCTCATCGGAAATCCTCTTTACGGTTGAGGTTCTTGCAGTTCTTTCTGGATCGGGACGCAGTGCCGGTCGGCAGTGAACGACTAGCCGCCGCCGATGGCATGCACCACTTCGACCTGATCGCCTTCGCTCAGCGTCGTGGCCTCATGCTGGCTGCGCGGGACGATATCCAGATTGAGCTCGACGGCGATTCGACGCCCGGCCAGATCCAGACGGGTCAGCAACGCCGCAACGGTCTCGCCGTCGGGCAGTTCAAAGGATTCACCGTTCAACTGAATGCGCATGCGAATGGCAGCCATCATTTTAGGGGGCGAGCATTCTAGCCCGATCAGCCGGTATGACCAAGGCAAAGGCGTGCCATTCGTCTCAACCCGGACTTGCGGGTCAGGTTTGAGTTACAGCGTGTCGAGGCCGAGCCGCCACGCCGTCCAGCCGAGAATGAACCAGCCGATCAGGAAGCACAGGCCGCCAATCGGCGTGATGATGCCCAGTTTGCTGACACCCGTCAGCGTCAGCAAATAGAGGCTGCCCGAGAACAGCAGAATGCCGAGGGTGAAGGCAATACCGGCGTAGCTGACCAATCGCCCCTGAATCTGCGTCGCCAGGATCGCCACGCCGAAGATCGCCAAAGCGTGAATCAGCTGATAAAGCACGCCGGTGTGGAAGATCGCCAGATATTCAGGGGTGAGCCGGTTTTTCAGGCCATGCGCCGCAAACGCGCCAAGGGCCACACCGGTAAAGCCGAAGAAAGCAGCCAACATCAGAAACGTTCGAAACATGTGCAACTCCAGGCAAAGTCGTTCAATGGCGCGTGGTCTGTATAATGGCCCGCTCAACGGGTTCGGCCAAGCCATCTCTATGCTGCGTTTCCTCCTTCGTCGTATCGCCAAAGGCCTGCTCTGGTTCGCAGCGGCAAGTGTCGTGCTGGTTTTGATCTTGCGCTGGGTACCTCCGCCGTTCACGGCGTTGATGGTCGAGCGCAAAATCGAATCCTGGTTCGACGGCCAGCCCATCGACCTGCAACGCGACTGGGAGCCATGGGAAAAGATCTCCGATGACCTGAAAGTCGCGGTCATTGCCGGTGAAGACCAGAAATTCGCCGAGCACTGGGGTTTCGATATCGACGCCATTCAGGCCGCACTGGTTCACAACGAACGCGGCGGTTCGATTCGCGGTGCCAGTACCCTGAGCCAGCAGGTCTCGAAAAACCTGTTTCTGTGGTCCGGCCGCAGCTACTTCCGCAAAGGGCTGGAAGCGTGGTTCACCGCACTGATCGAGGTGTTCTGGTCCAAGCAAAGGATTCTCGAGGTCTACGTCAACAGCGTCGAATGGGACGACGGCGTGTTCGGCGCTCAGGCCGCAGCGCAGCATCACTTCCACATCAACGCCAGCCAACTCTCGACGCAACAGGCCAGCTACCTCGCAGCGGTTCTGCCCAATCCCCGCGAATGGAGCGCCAGTCATCCCAGCAGCTACGTTTCACGCCGGGCAGGGTGGATTCGCCAGCAGATGCGGCAGTTGGGCGGAGATGATTACCTGACGGGTATCAATCATCGGCGGGAGTGGTGAGTACTGCCTGATCACTGCTACGGAAGACTCGACATTGCGGCCCACAAACAAAAACGCCCCGATCATCTCGGGGCGTTTTTTTGTTTCGGCTTCTCGCTTAGGCGGCGATCGACAGCTTGAGCTTGTTCATCGCGCTCTTTTCGAGCTGGCGGATACGCTCGGCGGAGACTTTGTACTTCTCGGCCAAGTCGTGCAGCGTTGCTTTTTCTTCTGCCAGCCAGCGCTGGTAGAGGATGTCGCGGCTACGCTCGTCGAGCACGTTCAGCGCTTCGTGCAGGTTGGCCGTAGAGCTGTCGCTCCAGTCGGAATCTTCCAGCTGACGCGCCGGATCGTAACGATGGTCCTCCAGATAGTTGGCCGGGGACTGGAACGCGCTGTCGTCGTCCGCTTCAGCAGCAGGGTCGAACGCCATGTCGTGACCGGTCAGGCGGCTTTCCATCTCACGCACTTCGCGGGGTTCGACGCCCAGGCTTTCAGCCACGCGATGCACTTCTTCGTTGTTCAGCCAGGCCAGACGCTTCTTCTGGCTGCGCAGGTTGAAGAACAATTTGCGCTGAGCCTTGGTGGTGGCGACTTTCACGATGCGCCAGTTGCGCAGGATGAACTCGTGAATCTCGGCCTTGATCCAGTGCACAGCAAACGACACCAGACGAACGCCCATTTCTGGGTTGAAACGCTTCACGGCCTTCATCAGACCAACGTTACCTTCCTGGATCAGGTCAGCCTGCGCCAAGCCGTAACCGGAATAACTGCGTGCGATATGCACGACAAAACGCAGGTGGGCGAGCACCATCTGCCGAGCCGCCCCTAGATCCTGCTCGTAATAGAGACTCTCGGCCAGTTCACGCTCCTGCTCAGGCGTCAGCAGCGGAATGCTGTTTACCGTGTGCACATAGGCTTCCAGGTTTGCACCCGGAACCAGGGCATAAGCAGGTTGCAAAGAATTGGTCATACGAAAAAACCTCCGACACATGACTCGTGCAGTTCAGCACTGCGAAATTGACCGGGAACCGCTAAACAAGTTCCCTTAGCTGAAAAGTCAATAGATGAAACAAAATTTACGCTACAAAAATTATCCGAACATTAAAACTCAACGAGGTGCCAACTCTCTTAAATGGCGTGCGACTGCAATCCACGCACCGATATACCCCAACAACACCGCCCCAAGCAAGAGCGACAGACCATCGGCCATCGGCACACCCGCCAGGGAGAAGTTGCTGCCGTACAGCCCGGCCAGGCGGACCACGGCCTCGTTCAGCCAGTCCAGACCGAAGGCCAGCACCCCCCAGGAGAGAACCCCCGCGCCAAACCCGTACAGCGCGCCCATATAAAGGAAGGGCCTGCGCACGTAGCTGTCGGTGCCACCCACCAACTTGATGACTTCGATCTCGGTGCGACGGTTCTCGATGTGCAGACGGATGGTATTGCCAATCACCAGCAGCAGCGCCACCACCAGCAACACCGTCAGACCGAACACGAAACGATCACCCAGCTTGAGAATGGCCGCCAGACGCTCGACCCAGACCAAGTCCAGTTGAGCCTGTTGGACTTTCGGCAATTCAGCGAGACGCGTACGTAATGCCTCCAGCGCAGCTTTGTCAACTTCCTGCGGGGTGACGAGCACTACGCCCGGGAGGGGGTTTTCGGGCAGCTCCTTGAGCGCCTCGCCCAGACCCGATTGCTGTTGGAACTCGTTCAGTGCCTGATCGCGGCTGATGTACTCAGCTTCGGCGACGCCCGGCATTGCCTTGATCTGCCCGACCAGGCTCTCACCCTCGGTCGCTGAAGCATCCAGTTGCAAATACAGAGAGATTTGCGCGGCACGCTGCCACGACCCACCCAGCCGCTCGACGTTGCTTAGCAGCAACGACAAGCCCATCGGCAGGCTCAAGGCCACCGCCATCACCAGACAGGTGAAAAAGCTGCCAATCGGTTGTTTACCCAAACGGCGCAGGCTGTCCAACAGGCTGGAGCGATGGGCCTCGACCCAGGCATTGAACAGCATGCCGAAGCTCGGCCCATCATCGTCATCGTGCTTCTTTTTCTTCTGCGGGCCCGGTTCGGTGGCCTTCGGGGCTACGCGCTCGGAAACTTTAGGACTGCGGGTGGCACTCATACTCCGGCCTCCCCGTCACCGATCAGTCGGCCGCGTTGCAGGGTCAGCATGCGATGGCGCATGCGCGCAATCAGCGCCAAATCGTGACTGGCAATGAGCACGCTGGTGCCCAGCCGATTGATGTCTTCGAATACGCCCATGATTTCGGCTGCCAAACGAGGATCAAGGTTACCGGTCGGCTCGTCCGCCAGCAGCAAGGCCGGGCGGTGAACGATGGCGCGAGCGATACCTACACGTTGTTGCTGGCCGGTGGACAGGTCGCCGGGATAGAGCTCGGCCTTGTCGGACAACGCCACACGCTCCAGCGCGGAGTCGACGCGCTTGGTCACTTCAGCCTTGGACAGCCCGAGGATCTGCAGCGGCAAGGCGACGTTATTGAACACCGTGCGATCGAACAGCAACTGGTGGTTCTGAAACACGACACCGATCTGCCGGCGCAGGAACGGGATCTGAGCGGTGCTGATCTGCCCCAGATCCTGGCCGGCGAGCAGCAGTTTGCCAGTGGTTGGGCGTTCCATGGCCAGCAGCAGACGGAGCAAGGTACTTTTGCCGGCCCCGGAGTGGCCGGTCACGAACAAAAACTCTCCACGACGCACTCGAAAGCTCAGCTCATGCAAGCCGACGTGTCCGTTCGGATAGCGTTTACCGACCTGTTCGAAACGAATCATGTGCGCTCCCGCTCGGCGAAAAGGGCCTGAACAAAGGGTTCAGCCTCGAAAGTCCGCAAATCGTCGATGCCTTCACCGACGCCGATGTAACGGATCGGCAGCCCGAACTGCTTGGCCAGCGCGAAGATCACCCCGCCCTTGGCCGTGCCGTCGAGCTTGGTCAGCGCCAGCCCGGTCAACTGGACCGTCTGGTTGAACTGTTTGGCCTGATTGATCGCGTTTTGACCAGTGCCGGCGTCAAGCACCAGCAGCACCTCATGAGGCGCGTGTTCATCCAGCTTGCCGATAACGCGGCGAACCTTCTTCAGCTCTTCCATCAGGTTGTCTTTGGTGTGCAGGCGACCGGCGGTGTCGGCGATCAGCACATCGATGCCACGGGCCTTGGCGGCTTGCACGGCATCGAAGATCACCGACGCGGAATCGGCGCCAGTGTGCTGGGCAATAACCGGGATCTTGTTGCGCTCACCCCAGACCTGCAATTGCTCGACCGCGGCAGCACGGAACGTGTCACCCGCCGCCAGCATGACTTTCTTGCCTTCCAGCTGAAGCTTCTTCGCCAGTTTGCCAATGGTAGTGGTCTTGCCGGCACCGTTGACGCCCACCACCAGAATCACAAAGGGCTTGTGCTCAGTGCCGATCACCAGCGGCGCTTCCACCGGCTTGAGCATTTCAGTGAGTTCGTTCTGCAGCGACTTGTACAACGCATCGCTGTCTGTCAGCTGTTTACGCGCCACTTTTTGCGTCAAGTTACGCACGATCAGCGAAGTTGCCTCGACACCGACGTCGGCGGTCAACAGCCGGGTTTCCAGCTCTTCGAGCATGTCGTCGTCGATGGCTTTCTTGCCAAGGAACAGACTCGCCATGCCTTCGCCGAGGCTGGCGCTGGTCTTGGACAGACCCTGCTTGAGGCGAGCGAAGAAGCCGGGCTGCTTTGGCTCGACTGGCGCCACTACTGGTTCCGCAGGGGTCTCTGGCGTTTCGACAACAGCGTCGACGGGAACGACTACCGGCGCCACGGCTGGGGGCGGAATGATCGGGGACGGCTGCGAAAGTGCAGGAAGATCGTTACCTGCGACCGGATCAGGCAGCGCAACCGGGATCGGCTCGATGGATAGCGGCACTTCGAATGAGGTGGTGTCGACACCCGCTGGCTGCGCCGGCGGCTGGGGGATGGCCACCTCTGACTGCACGTGAGACGCGGTGTAGGTCGGAATGTCCGGGGTTACATGCGGCTCGCTTTCTGGGGTCAGGGCGACCGGCTCTTCAGCGACCGGCAGTTTCAGCCACGGCTCGGCATCAGCCTGCACGCCAATCGGCGCGGGCTGCTGAGCGACGATGGGCTCCGCCTCATCTGCGGCAATAGCGGGAGCGATCTGCGGCTCAGCTACAACGGGCGTCGTCTCGACGACAGGCTCGGGCGCTGCTGCAGGTAAGTCTTGCGGCTGTTCGGAGACGGTTTCCTGCGGCTTTTTGCGCAGCCATCCGAACAGGCCTTTTTTCTCGCCAGCAGGGGCTGGGGTCTTCTTGTCGTCGTTGGAACCAAACATGGAGGACGGCTATCTCAAGGTAGCGACGCGCCAGAGCGGCGCCTCTGAAAAATTCTGTCAATGCGAAACAGACTGTAATCGAGCCCGCTTGTTCATCGAGGGCTCTGCCGTTTACGCCATTTAAGCATCGCCTCCCGGCATCAGACGAAGAGTCCTACGTCGTAGCCATGGTCGTCGAGCAAACTGGCCGCTATCCTAGGGCGTGTCATCACATATTTCCACCGCCGCGTTGCCGCCTAAAAGCGCGCCAGACAAGGCGCAGGCCGCTGGGAATGTGCGTTTCCTTGCCAAGGCCTTCAACGCAGTAGGGCGCGCTTTTAGGCGACAACCCGGAGGGCCGGGGCTGAGATTACGCAGGGCGGCGGTGCTCGTCGTTCGTTTGGAATGACCAAACCACACTCCTCGCGCCTTGCCCTGCGTAATCTCAAGCTCCGGCGCGGCGGCGGAAATATGTGATGATACGCCCTAACCCCCGCGCCCGCCGACGCTAAGTTCAAGCAGGCCGCCTCGAAGGTTCAAATTACGAATGAATGCTCTCGCCCGCTGTGCCGCAGGCCTGCTGCTCGGCACACTCTGTTTGCCCCTCGCAGCCAACGCCGCCGACCCACAACCCACTTCCGAATTCACGCTGGACAACGGCATGAAAGTCGTTGTGCGCGAAGATCATCGCGCCCCAGTGGTGGTTTCGCAGGTCTGGTACAAGGTCGGCTCCAGCTACGAGACGCCCGGCCAGACCGGCCTTTCCCACGCGCTCGAGCACATGATGTTCAAGGGCAGCTCCAAGGCCGGCCCTGGCGAAGCGTCATTGATACTGCGCGATCTGGGCGCTGAAGAGAACGCCTTCACCAGCGACGACTACACCGCCTATTACCAGGTATTGGCCCGGGATCGCCTGAGCGTGGCGTTCGAACTCGAAGCGGACCGCATGGCGACCTTGAAGCTGCCGCCTGAAGAATTCGCCCGGGAAATCGAAGTCATCAAGGAAGAACGCCGCCTGCGCACCGACGACAAGCCCAACGCCAAGGCGTACGAGCGCTTCAAGGCCATTGCCTACCCGGCCAGCGGTTATCACACGCCGACCATCGGCTGGATGGCCGACCTCGACCGCATGAAGGTCGAAGAGCTGCGCCACTGGTACGAATCCTGGTACGTGCCGAACAACGCGACTCTGGTAGTGGTCGGCGACGTGAAACCCGACGAAGTGAAGGCGTTGGCCGAACGCTTCTTCGGGCCGATCCCGCGCCGCGACGTCCCGCCATCGAAAAAACCGCTGGAGTTGCCAGAGCCCGGTTTGCGTCAGATCACCGTGCATGTCGCCACCCAGATGCCGAGCTTGATGTACGGTTTCAACGTGCCGAGCCTGTCCACCGCGACCGATCCACAATCGGTGAATGCATTGCGCCTGATTTCAGCCTTGCTAGACGGCGGCTACAGCGCGCGCATCCCGACCCGCCTCGAACGTGGCGAAGAACTGGTGACCGGGGCATCGTCGGACTATGACACCTATGCCCGTGGCGACAGCCTGTTCACCATCAGCGCCACCCCGAACCAGCAGAAGAAGAAAACCCTGGCCGACACCGAAGCCGGGATCTGGCGCCTGCTGGACGAACTGAAAACCAAGCCTCCGACCAAGGAAGAGCTTGAACGGGTTCGCGCTCAGGTCATTGCCGGTCTGGTCTACGAACGCGACTCCATCACCAGCCAGGCCAGCACCATCGGCGAACTGGAAACCGTCGGCCTGTCCTGGAGACTGATCGACGGCGAACTGGCGGCACTGCAAAGCGTGACCCCGGAAGACATCCAGAAAGCTGCACGTACCTATTTCACCCGCGAACGCCTCGCCGTTGCGCACGTTTTGCCTGAGGAGAAAGCTCATGACTAAGCGCAACGAAACAGGCTTTGCGCGAACGCGGGCCCACTCACTGCTACTGGCGGTGACCCTCGGCCTGCTCGGCAGCGCCTCGGCGATGGCTGACACACCCGCCGAAGCCCCCAAGGCTATTGATAAAGCCGCCACCGCTCTTGAGTCGCTCAAAGAGCTCAACGGCAAGGCACCCGCGCGGCGCACGTTGAATATTCAGTCGTGGAAAACCGCCGAAGGCGCTCGCGTACTGTTCGTCGAAGCCCATGAGCTGCCGATGTTCGACATGCGCTTGCTGTTCGCCGCAGGCAGCAGTCAGGATGGCCCGACGCCAGGCATCGCGCTGATCACCAATGCCATGCTCAACGAAGGCGTCAAAGGGAAGGACGTCAGCGCCATCGCCGAAGGTTTCGAGGGGTTGGGCGCAGACTTCGGCAACGGCTCTTATCGCGACATGGCCATCGCCTCGCTGCGCAGCCTGAGTGCCGCCGACAAGCGTGAGCGTGCCTTGAAGCTGTTCTCTGAGGTGGTTGGCAAACCGACCTTCCCTGCCGACTCGCTGGCGCGGATCAAGAATCAGCTGATGGCCAGCTTCGAATATCAGAAGCAGAACCCCGGCAAACTGGCAGGCGATGAACTGTTCAAGCGTCTGTATGGCGATCACCCCTATGCGCACCCGAGCATGGGCACCGCGAAAAGCATCACACCGATTACTCTGGCTCAATTGAAAGCGTTCCACGCCAAAGCCTACGCGGCCGGTAACGCGGTCATTGCCATGGTCGGCGACTTGTCCCGTCCGGAAGCAGAAGCGGTAGCCGCTCAGGTATCGGCCTCGTTGCCGAAAGGTCCGGCACTGGGTAAAACAGTCGCGCCGAGCGAGCCCAAGCCCGGTGAAACCCACATCGAGTTTCCCTCCAAACAGACTCACCTGATGCTGGCGGAACTGGGCATCGACCGCGCTGATCCCGACTACGCCGCGTTGTCGTTGGGCAACTCGATCCTTGGCGGCGGTGGCTTCGGCAGCCGCCTCATGACTGAAGTCCGCGAGAAACGCGGCCTGACCTACGGCGTCTCATCAGGTTTCACCCCGATGCAGGCTCAAGGTCCGTTCATGATCGGCCTGCAGACGCGCGCCGAACTGAGCGAAAATACCCTGAAGCTGGTCACGGACATCACCCGTGACTTCCTCGCCAACGGTCCGACCCAGAAAGAACTCGACGATGCCAAGCGCGAGCTGGCGGGCAGCTTCCCGCTCTCGACTGCCAGCAACTCGGCCATCGTTGGCCAACTGGGCGCCGTTGGCTTCTATAATCTGCCTTTGACCTATCTCGAAGACTTCATGACGCAGTCCCAGAGCGTCACGGTCGAGCAGATCAAGGCGGTCATGAACAAACATCTGGACGCTGACAAGCTGGTGATCGTGACCGCCGGTCCGACCGTTGCGCAGAAGCCTCTGCCGCCCCCTACTGATAAACCCGCCGAGCAACCGCTTGGCGTTCCGGAGCACTAATGACCTCGACTTCCAAGCCGCCGCGTATTCACATGGGGCACAAAATCCACACAGGCCTTGGCCAATTGCGGATTATCGGCGGCGAATGGCGCAGTCGGCGGCTGAGTTTCCCTGACGGCCCGGGCCTGCGCCCGACGCCGGACCGGGTTCGCGAAACCCTGTTCAACTGGCTCGCGCCTTATATCGAGGGCGCGCGCGTGCTTGATCCGTTCGCGGGCAGCGGCGCGTTGTATCTGGAAGCCCTGTCGCGTGGCGCCAGCATGGGCCTGGCGCTGGACACCAACTCGGCCGCCATTTCCAGCCTGCGCGAGCATCTGGGTACTCTGCGCTGCGCGGTCGGCAAGACCCACGCCACCGATGCCCTGCGCTATCTGGAGACCCAGCCAGCGGAGCAGTTCGACGTCATCTTCCTCGACCCGCCGTTCCATCAGAACCTGCTGATTCCGGCCTGCACGTTGCTGGAAGAACGCAACTGGCTGGCCAATGACGCGTGGATCTACACCGAAAGCGAAACCGCGCCCTCGACTCTCGGCATGCCAGCCACCTGGCGTTTGCACCGAGAGAAGAAGGCCGGACAGGTGTATTACGCGCTGTGGGAACGCAGTGTCGTCGCCAGCTGACAGCCGGGCGTTCGTTCCGGCAAGCGGCCTGGGCAACCCTCACTTGCAGACGCTGTGGGGGCCGCTCTGGCGCAGGACCATTCACCTGGATCGCCGGCGTGAGCGCATGTGGCTCGAAGACGGCGACTTTCTGGACATGGACTGGTACGGCCCGCATGACGCCGAGGTGCCAGTGGTGCTGGTCCTGCATGGGCTTACGGGCTCGTCCAACTCGCCTTACGTCGTGGGCCTGCAACAGGCCATGGAGAAACGCGGCTGGACCAGCGTTGCGCTGAACTGGCGCGGCTGCTCGGGCGAGCCCAACCTGCTGGCACGCAGTTATCACTCTGGTGCAAGCGAGGACCTGGCGGCGGTCATCGCCCACATCCGCACGGCGCGGCCGTTGGCACCGCTTTACGCCGTCGGGTATTCGCTGGGCGGTAACATCCTGCTCAAGCATCTGGGTGAGTCGGGCCTGGACAGCAACCTGCAAGGGGCTGCGGCGGTGTCGGTACCGTTTCGTCTGGATGAATGCGCCGATCGGATCGGCCTGGGGTTTTCCAAGGTCTATCAGCGGCACTTCATGCGCGAGATGGTCGGGTACATCAAAGACAAGCAGCGGCGTTTTCAGCATGAAGGGCTGAGCGATGGCCTGGCAAGACTGGCGGCGCTCGGTTCGCTGGATAACCTGCGAACCTTCTGGGAATTCGACGGCAAAGTCACCGCGCCACTGAACGGTTTTGTCGACGCTCACGACTATTACCGACGTGCCTCAAGCCGCTACTTCCTTGGCGGCATTCGCACGCCCACATTGCTGGTGCAATCGCTGGACGACCCTTTCGTCTTCAAGCACAGCCTGCCCCATGCCAGCGAACTGTCAGCCGGCACTGTGTTCGACCTGCAAAAACGTGGTGGTCATGTGGGGTTTGTCGACGGCTCGATCAGAACACCGACCTATTACCTGGAGCGGCGAATTCCGGAGTGGCTGGTGGATGTGCATGGCGCGAATGACACTTCCGTTGCCTAGATCTCCGATGTAGGCGTCAGGCGTGTCGGCGGCGTCTTTGAGATCGCAACCGCCGGCAAGCAGACTGCTACAGATTTCGGGTTCGACGCAGCCAAACCTTGCAAGATCGTTCAAGACAGCACTTCATCGCGGGCCTACCATTCGGGACATAAGGAGAAACACCATGTCCCGCAATCAACTCTACGTTCGCGGCCTTCGCGACAGCGTGCCCATGCTGGTCGGCATTGCGCCGTTCGGCATCATCTTCGGAACCCTGGCAGGTGTCGGCGGCTTGTCGTTGTGGCAAGCAGTCGGGATGTCCATGTTCGTTTACGCAGGCTCTGCGCAATTCATCGTGATCAGCCTGATGGGCGCGGGTGCCAGTGCTGTGGTCATTCTGCTGACCACCTTCATCGTCAATCTGCGCCACGTGCTGTACAGCGCCACGCTGCAGCCACAAGTTCAAGGCTTGCCGCAGCGCTGGCGTTTGCTGCTGGCATTCTGGCTGACAGACGAAACCTTCGCCGTAGTCCAGCGCTATTACCTGGTTCACGGCCGTCAACCCCTCGCTCACTGGTATTGGCTCGGCGTGGCAAGCGCGCTGTATACCTGCTGGGTGGGCAGTTCGCTGGTTGGCGTGCTGTTCGGCCAGGCCGTGCCGGACATGGCCAGTTGGGGGCTGGAATTCGCCATGCTCGCGACCTTCATCGGCATCGTCGTGCCGTTGTTGCGTAATCAGCCACAAATCGCAGCGGCACTCGCAGCGGGCGCAGTGGCCCTCATGACCTGGTCACTGCCTTACAAGCTGGGCCTGATGGCGGCAGCATTCAGCGGCATTGCAGTAGGCGTTCTGCTCGAACGTCGGCAATCACCCCATCCCCAAGACGCGTCGGGCAAGGAGGTGCACTCGTGAGTTATTGGTGGCTGATTCTGGGGATGACCGCGATCACATTCCTGATGCGTTACAGCCTGTTCGCCTGGCCGAACTTGCGCTTTGCGCCTGTCGTGCGCCAAGGGCTGCATTACGTGCCGACAGCAGTGCTGACCGCCATCGTGGTGCCGGGAATGCTATTGCCCGATGGCCAGCATTGGCAGCTCTCGTTCGATAACGCCTATCTGCTGGCCGGGATTGCAGCGATCGGAATCGCAGCATTCAGTCGCAACCTGCTGGCGACCATTGGCGGAGGGCTGGCGGTGTTCTTCCTGTTGCGGTGGATGATGGGGCAGATCTGACCGCCTGTTTCGACGCGCTGTAGCGGTCCGGCTTGCCAGCGGTATCCAATTCGAACCGCCACCGCCGGCAAGCCGGACTGTTACTGGACAGGGTAACGCTTCAGGCGCAGCGCCCGACTCAGCCAATTCAATCCCCCGTAGCTACCCCACGTTCTGGATCGTTGATCCACTCGCTCCACGACCCCGCATACAAGCCGCCCAGTGGATAACCCGCCAGACACAGGGCGAACAGGTTGTGGCAGGCCGTGACACCGGAGCCGCAATAGGCAACCAGTTGCTCGGGAGCGCGGCCGTTCAGCGTTTCGGCAAACCGCTTTTTTAGCTGCTCTGCAGGCAGAAAACGCCCGTCAGGGCCAAGGTTGTCGGTGAAAGCGGCGCACTGCGCACCAGGGATGTGCCCTGCAATCGGGTCGATAGGTTCGACTTCACCGCGAAAACGCGCAGCCGCTCGGGCGTCGATCAGGGTCATATCAGGTTGTCCCAGTCGGGCCTGCAGGTCGTCCGCTGTCAACACCAGCGAATCGTCCGGCGTACCCTGGAACGTCCCCTCTGCATGCTGAGGCGGATCAAGGCTCAGCGGTAAGCCTGCTGCGTGCCAGGCCTTCAGCCCGCCATCGAGTACATACACGCCTTCGCGCTTGCCCAGCCAGGCCAGCAGCCACCATGCGCGAGCGGCATAAGCGCCAGGACCGTCGTCATAGAGCACGATTTCGCTGTCGCTGTTGACGCCCCAGAAGCGAAGGCGCTCGACCAGCGTTTGTGGATCGGGCAACGGATGGCGGCCTGTCACACCCTTGGTGATCGGCCCGCTGAGGTCATTGAGCAAGTCGGCGTAGGACGACCCCTCAATGTGGCCCTCAGCATAGCTGCGCTGCCCGTAGTCCACATCATCAAGGGAAGAACGACAATCGAGAATCACAAGCCCCGGCCGTTGTAGGCGCTCGGCCAGTTGTTGCGGGCTGATCAATTGCGCGATGGACATGACGGGCTCCTGCAGACAGTGAAAGTGGCTATAAGACAGTCGATGTAATTGGGTGAACGCGGCTCAGCCCGCGTCTTCCAGTGCCTTGTTCAACGGCACATAAAACTCTGCGCATAGTGCATGCACGGCATCCCGAGCCTCTGGCGTGACGTACGCCATTTCCAGCATCAATACCTGATACACCCCGCGACGGATGGCATCTTCGTTCAGATGCGTGGCGTTTTCGCGGGTCGTACAGAGGAAACGCACCCAAGACGTCAGAATGATCCAGGCATTGAGGGTCAGCGACTCGATCTGCACCTTGTCCATATCCAGAATGCCCGCCTCGACAAACCCGCCATAAATCGCCATGGCTTTGATCAGGCAGTGCTGGGAGAAGCGCCTGTAGCGATCGGCCAGTTCCGGATCGGCGTCGAGCAGATGCTCAAGATCGCGATGCAGAAACCGATAGCGCCACATGCCATCAAGCAGCGCCATCAGGTAATGGCGCTTGTCGGCGACATCGGGAAGACGCCCCTTGGGCGGGTGCAGAAAACTGTCGACCAGGGTTTCGTATTCGGTGAACAGCTCGGCGATGATCGCCTGCTTGTTGGGGAAGTGGTAGTACAGGTTGCCCGGCGAGATTTCCATGTGCGCGGCGATGTGATTGGTGCTGACGCTGCGCTCGCCCTGTTGGTTGAACAGCTCCAGGCTGCTCTGCACGATGCGTTCTCGGGTCTTGATGCGTAGAGTTTTTATGCGCGGCGCCATGCTCGACTCGAAGGTACGGACGTAACGGGAATGTGCTGGATCTTAACGCAAGCGTCGGCATGCGGGGCAATCTTCACGACTCGACGGACTCATGAACGCTGGCTCGACCGAACACCGCCACAGCAACGCCGATCAAACCGGCAGCCAGCGCCAGCAGAAGAATGACCCCGCGCAATCCCATCGACGCCGCCAGAACCCCGACCAACAGCCCGGCCAGCGGTTGCGACAGGTTGTTCAGCAGCGTGATCACGCCAACCGTCTTGCCGAAGTCGCGCAGCGGAATCACTCGCTGACGAATGGTGCGCATGTAGACATTGAACATCTTGTCGAAACCGACCACGAGCAGAAAGCCCACGAGATAGACTTCTGAAGCCGCGCCGGAAGCTGTGACCAAGGCGCCGAGGGTGATTGCGCAATACGACACCCGCCCCAGTACGGACAATGGCAGGCTGACACGCGCGAGCCCGAACAGAATGGCAATGGTCACCAGCGCACCGGACGCCTGAAGCGCCGCGTAGAAGTCTTTGCTTTCGCCGAACGAGCCGATGACCATCGCCGCCGAACTGGCGAGCGTCACACCCACGATGAGATTGACGCCCACTGCCAGGCAGATGATTTTCTTCAACTCGGCGCAACGACGGATATGGCCGAACGCGATACGCAATGGCTGTATCCAGACGTCGCGATGCTGCTCGAAGGTTTCCAGTACGACATGGCTGGAGCGCTGCCATTCACGCATCGCAAGGTCCGCCAGCACGAACAGCAGCGCCGCCCCTATGACCACTCCCGGCCACGGGCAGACTTCCAGCGAAAGCGCCGCCAGCAACGGCCCGAGCACAAGGCCGGTCTGGTCGGCGATCTGCGAGTACGACAGTGTCTTGCCGTATCGATAATCCTTGAAGATATGCGGCATCACCACTTCCCGCGCCATGATGCCCTGAGTCGTCAGTACGCCGCAGATGGCCGAAAGCAGCACCAGCCAGAAAATACCGCCGAAGACGACGTACAACGCCATCGCCCCTGCGCAAACCGCGGCGCGGTACATCTGGCTGATATGTAGCAGGCGGATCGGCGCAAACCTGTCGCACAGAGCTCCGCACAGCGGAAACGCAAGAAAGCGCGGCAGCGTCTCGACAAAAAATGCCAGCCCCGCCCAGGACGCGCTGTTGGTGGTTTGGAAGACGATCAGCGGCACGAGAAACAACAGAATCTGGTCGGCCAGCCGCGAGAGGAAAAGAGAAAAGAAGAAGGCCAGGTAATCCGTGCGCATTGAGACTCCATGTCAGGTGTTGCTAAGCGACCGTAATAGATCGACGCAGGCAGTCTGGCCCGCGGCCTTGCGCTGTGCAAGCAGACCACCGCTGATTTCACGAAGTCCGGTACGTCATTTGACTTTATAGAGTAATGACTCTAAAACCACTCTATAACTTCAAGAAGGAACTGCAGCGATGCCTGTCGAATCCGTACGCTTGCCCCTGCCAGACGATGCCCCGCCCCCACAGAGTGATCTCGAACGAATTTTCGACATGCAGCGTCAGGCCTTTGCGGCAAACCCGATGCCCGTCGCCGGGCAGCGCCAACAATGGCTCGACAGTTTGCGACAGCTGCTCAGCGACGAGCGCCAGGCCATCATCGAGGCGATCAGCGCCGACTTCAGCCATCGCAGCGCCGACGAGACATTGCTCGCCGAGTTGATGCCCAGCCTACACAACATCCATTACGCACGCCGTCATCTGAGAAAGTGGATGCGGAGCTCCCGGCGCAGCGTTGGCATGGCATTTCAGCCTGCGTCAGCCAAAGTCGTTTACCAACCGCTGGGCGTGGTGGGCGTGATCGTGCCGTGGAACTACCCGCTTTATCTGGCGATAGGTCCACTGGCAGGGGCTTTGGCGGCAGGAAATCGGGTCATGCTCAAGCTCAGCGAGTCGACGCCGGCCACTGGCGAGTTGCTGAAAAAGCTGTTCGCCAAGGTATTCCCCGAGGATCTGGTGGCTGTGGTGCTGGGCGAGGCTGAAGTCGGCGTGGCCTTCTCCAGATTGCCTTTTGATCATTTATTGTTCACAGGCGCCACCAGCGTCGGCCGCCATGTGATGCGCGCGGCAGCGGAGAATCTGACGCCGGTGACGCTGGAGCTTGGGGGGAAATCACCTGCCATCGTGTCCAACGATGTGCCGCTTGAAGACGCCGCCGAGCGCATCGCTTTCGGCAAGACACTCAACGCCGGACAAACCTGTGTGGCGCCGGATTACGTGTTGGTGCCCAGGAATCGCGTCGAGGATTTCGTCCAGGCGTACAAACGCGCAGTCACGGGCTTTTATCCCACATTGGCCGATAACCCGGACTACACCGCGATCATCAACCCCCGACATGTCGCGCGCTTGAACAGCTACCTGTCCGATGCCGTCGACAAGGGTGCGCGAGTGATTGCGCTGTACACACAGGGTCAAGGGCGGCGGATGCCATTCAGCGTGTTGCTGAATGTTCGCGACGACATGCTGGTGATGCAGGACGAGATCTTCGGCCCGCTGCTACCTGTCGTGCCCTACGACCGAATCGAGCAGGCGTTCGATTACATCAACCAGCGGCCACGTCCTCTGGCGCTGTATTACTTTGGCTACGACAAGGCCGAGCAACGCCGCGTGCTGGAGCAGACACATTCCGGAGGCGTTTGTCTGAACGACACCCTGCTGCACGTCGCTCAGGATGACCTGCCCTTCGGCGGTGTGGGCGCATCGGGCATGGGCCACTACCACGGCCACGAAGGTTTTCTCACCTTCAGCAAGGCCAAGGGTGTGTTCATCAAGCAGCGTTTCAATGCGGCTCGCCTGATCTACCCGCCATACGGCAAGGCAATCCAGAAGCTGATCTATCGGATGTTCGTACGATGAGTGCAGCGACGACCGGACTTTCCCGGCGCGGCGTTCTCAAGCTTGGGCTCGGGGCAACTGCGTTTTTGTCCACAGCAGGCGTCACGGCGAGTCTCAGCGGATGCTCCAGCAGTACTGCTGCGCCCGGATTCAGCGTTTTGCGAGCCAGCGATCTGCCTTTTTTGCGCGCGGCAATTCCCGTGATGCTCGACGGGGCACTGAGTAATATCCAGATCCCGACTGCTATCGAGCAAACCCTGCAAAGCCTCGATCATGGCCTGGCTCGGCTGTCTCCTGAAATGCTCAAACTCACTCGGCAGCTGTTAGACGTGCTGGCAATGGGGATCACTCGCGGGCCATTGACAGGCATTTGGGGCAGTTGGGAAAACGTTGACGCCGGGCAGATTCGGCACTTTCTTACGCGCTGGGAAAACAGCTCTCTGAATCTGCTGCGACAAGGCCACAGCTCTCTGCTGCAACTGGTGCTCATGGCGTGGTACGGCCGGTCCGAGTCATGGGCGCAATGTGGCTATCCTGGCCCACCAAAAGTCTGAACCAGCACCTAAAACAATAACAAGATCGAGGTTCTATGCCTGTTCCCGACACGTTCCGCGAAGGTATCGCTCGCGGCTGGAAAACCCATGACGGCTCGAAACTCGAGCAGGATCTCACCCTGGAAGCCGACGTCGCGATCATCGGCAGCGGCGCGGGAGGCGGCACAACGGCGGAAATTCTCAGCGCCGCCGGCCTCAAAGTGCTGATCATCGAGGAAGGCCCTCTGAAAACCAGCTCCGACTTCAAGCTGCTGGAAGACGAGGCCTATTCCACGCTCTATCAGGAAGGGATTGGCCGCATGAGCAAGGACGGCGCGATCACCATTCTGCAGGGCCGTGCGGTGGGCGGGACGACATTGGTCAACTGGACGTCCAGCTTTCGCACGCCCGTTCCGACGCTGGAACATTGGGCCAAAGAGCATTCTGTGAAGGGGCATAGTCCCGCAGAGATGGCGCCGTGGTTCGAGAAAATGGAGCAGCGACTGGGTGTGGCGCCCTGGATCATGCCCCCCAACGCCAACAACGACGTCATTCGCCTGGGCTGCGAGAAGCTCGATTACAGCTGGCATGTGATTCCGCGCAACGTGCGTGGCTGCTGGAATCTGGGCTATTGCGGCATGGGCTGCCCGACCAATGCCAAGCAGTCGATGCTGGTCACGACGATTCCCGCGACGCTGGAAAAAGGCGGCGAGCTGCTTTATCTGGCTCGCGCCGAACGCCTGATCATTCAAAACGGCAAGGTCCTTGGCGTGGAATGCGCGGCCATGGACGAACGCTGCGTCGCGCCGACGGGGCGCAGGATAACCGTCAAAGCACGCCATACGGTGCTTGCCGGGGGCGGCATCAACAGTCCGGCCCTGCTGATGCGTTCCAGGGCGCCCGATCCGCATGAACGTCTGGGAAAGAGGACCTTCCTGCACCTGGTGACCTTTTCTGCCGCGCTGTTCGATCAGGTGATCAACCCCTTTTACGGTGCGCCACAGTCGATCTATTCCGATCATTTCCAGTGGCGCGACGGCGTGAAGGGCCCCATGGCGTACAAACTGGAGGTCCCGCCTTTGCAGCCGTCTCTCACCAGCACGCTGCTTGGGGGATACGGCGCGAAGAACGCCGAACGCATGGCGAAACTGCCCCACACTCACATGATGCTGGCGCTGCTGCGCGATGGATTTCATCCTCAAAGCACCGGCGGCAATGTAGAACTGCGTGGGGACAACACGCCGGTGCTCGACTATCAGGTTTCGCCCTACGCCTGGGATGGCGTGCGCCGGGCGTTGCACAGCATGGCCGAAATCCAGTTTGCCGGCGGCGCCAAGGCTGTGATGCCGTTGCATGGCGACGCCGATTACGTGAAAACCCTGGCTGACGCCCGTTCGCTGATCGACAGCCTCAACCTGGAGATTTTCCGCACACGCCTGGGCAGCGCACATGTCATGGGAGGATGCGCAATGGGTGAGGACCCGGCGCACGCGGTCGTCGACAGCCTCGGCCGGCACCATCAACTGGAGAATCTGTCGATTCATGACGGATCGCTCTTCCCCACCAGCATCGGTGCCAACCCGCAGCTCTCGGTGTACGGGCTGACGGCGCAGCTGGCCACCGCGCTGGTCGACAGGCTGAAAAGCTGAGCCGCCGAAGGTTGCCCCATTCTTTTAGCGGTACGGGGCAGCGAGAGCCCCCGCCAGAACGTCAGCCTGACTTGGCCCACCGGGCATGCTGCGCTACCATCCGAGTCCCCTACGGACTCCGACCAGGACGACGCGATGAACCGAGTGTTGTACCCAGGCACCTTCGACCCTATCACCAAGGGCCACATCGATCTGGTCGAGCGTGCCTCGCGGATGTTCGATCAGGTGGTCATCGCAGTCGCCGCCAGCCCCAAGAAAAACCCGCTGTTCCCGCTGGAACAACGCGTGGACCTGGCGCGAGAAGCCACCAAACATCTGCCGAACGTCGAAGTGGTGGGTTTTTCGAGTCTGCTGGCGCATTTTGCCCAGGAGCAGAACGCCAATATCCTGCTGCGTGGGCTGCGTGCCGTTTCCGATTTCGAGTACGAATTCCAGCTCGCCAACATGAATAAACAGCTCGCCCCGGACGTGGAAAGTCTTTTTCTTACACCTTCCGAACGCTATTCATTCATTTCATCTACGCTGGTCAGAGAAATTGCAGCGTTGGGCGGGGATATCACTAAATTCGTACACCCGGCGGTTGCTCAGGCACTCAAGGAAAGATTCAAGCAGTAGCTGACGAATCGAGTCCTTGCGTCACGTGAAGGTGCATATCGAGCGCCGATGCGGCACAATTCGCTGCATTAGTTTTGATATGCCCCGGTGTCGACCGCGGCAGGAGTATCCATGTCCCTGATCATCACCGACGATTGCATCAATTGCGACGTCTGCGAACCCGAGTGCCCGAACGAAGCGATTTCCCAAGGTGAGGAGATCTACGTGATCAACCCGAACCTGTGTACCGAATGCGTTGGTCACTACGATGAGCCGCAGTGCCAGCAAGTCTGCCCCGTGGATTGCATCCCGCTGGATGAAAACCATGTGGAGAGCAAGGACGAGCTGATGGCCAAGTACACGTTGATTACCAGTAAGGCATAACCGTAGGCAGATTTGTCGGCATCCGCGCTTTCGCCGAAGACACTGGCTGTAATGCCTGTTGACCTGAGCGAGATACGCATGACATCAAAGCTGGAGCGGATACCCTCCTCGTTTGGCGCAGTTTTTCTACTGTGCGCCCTATCGGCTCAAGCCAGTCCAGATCACCCTGATCAGGCCGCCATTGCCAGCCCGCACCCCATTGCGACCGCCGCCGGTCGGGAAATCATGGTAGACGGCGGCAACGCTTTCGATGCCGCCGTTGCCATCAGTGCGACCCTCGCCGTAGTCGAGCCTTATGGGTCTGGCCTGGGAGGCGGCGGCTTCTTTCTGATGCGTCAGGCGGGAGATCCTGTTCTGTACCAGTTTCTGGATGCCCGAGAAAAGGCGCCACTCAAGTCGAAACCGAAGATGTTTTATCGCAACGGCGTCGCCCAGCCAGATCTTTCCCTGAATGGCCCCTTGGCGGCTGCGATCCCCGGTCTGCCTGCGGCATTGGTAGAACTCGCTGAGCGTTATGGTCGCTTGCCGCTGAGCGTTTCCATGGCCCCGGCCATTCGCATTGCCTACAGAGGCTTCAAGGTCGACGAGGTGTATCGCGAGCGCGCCAGCTGGCGGCTTTTTGCGTTGCGAACCAACAAGGAAAGCGCCCGACTGTTCCTGCGCAACAACGACGTGCCGGATCTGGGCGAGGTCATCAAGCAGCCTGAACTGGCGCAGACGCTGGACCGCCTTGCCGACAAAGGCCGCGCAGGGTTCTATAGCGGCCTGACCGCACAGGCAATGGTCAGCGGGGTCCGTGCCGCGGGCGGTATCTGGAATTACCACGATTTCGAAGAATACGACGTCATCACTCGCACGCCCTTGCGCTTTCAATTGGCTGATCAGCGAGAATTGATCAGCGCTCCGCCACCTTCGGCGGGTGGCATCGCGCTAGCGCAAAGTCTGTTCATGCTGCAGCAGCTGCCATGGCGGGAGTCCGAAAAGGTTCAGCGCGCTCATTACGTCGTCGAAGTGTTACGAAGGGCTTACCGTGACCGAGTGCTGTTCGGTGATCCGGACTTCGTGCCCAACCCTGTCTCTCAAGTGTTGGCACCGGATTACCTGTTGCAGTTGACGACCAGTATCGATCCGCATCGGGCAACGCCGAACAACATTCTGCCGCCGGCGCCTCGTTGGCGCGAAGGCGACAACACCAGCCACTTCAGCGTGCTCGACACCGAGGGCAATGCGGTGGCCGGCACCCTGTCGCTGAACCTGCCGTTTGGATCGACGTTCACCGTCCCCGGTACCGGGGTGATTCTCAACGACGAAATGGATGACTTTGCGGTCGACCCCAAGGGCAGCAATACCTATGGGTTGGTGGGAAGTCAGGCCAATATCATCGAACCCGGCAAGCGGCCATTGTCGAGCATGAGCCCGAGCTTCATCGAAGGCCCTCATTCTTTCACGGCATTCGGCACTCCAGGCGGCAGCCGGATTCCCAGCGTCGTGCTGCTGTCGATGCTGCAATATCTGGACGACCAACCCATCGCCAACTGGGCGTCCGCGCCTCGCTATCACCACCAATACATTCCTGACGTGATGGAGTACGAACCGGGGGCGTTCACCGAAGAAGAACTCAATGATCTGAAGGAGCGCGGTTATCGCCTGAAGGAGACCAAGCGCGACTTCGGCAATCAGCAGGTCTTGCTGTGGCGCAAGAACAACGCCAGCGTGGAAGCGGCGAGCGATCCTCGCGGGGTGGGAGTGTCAGCGACGTTCAGGCCTGACGCGCGGCTGAATATGGTGCGTACGTGCGCCGATCAGTCGTGCTTGCCGTAACCACTTGTCGTGCAACCCAGGCAGCGAACGAATGCTGCCTTGCCCGGATCGACCACCAGCGCCTTGCCGGTGGCGCCGAGGTTGCCGCCCGCTGCGGCGAAGGGTGACGCAATCACGAACAGGCCGGCGCCAAGGACGGTCGCCACGATCAATAACGGGCGGGCCACCAGCAAGTCACCGATCATCGCGTACGCAGGCGGATTCTGGATCTGATAGACCGGATCGCCACTGCCTGTCGCCTCGACCTGCGCCATTACCGGCGTCATTTGCAAGCCAAAGAACAAGGCCAGGGTAGCAGCGAGAATGCGAAACGGGCTCATGGCGTGATCCTTCAGGCGCAGCAAGAAAAATGATGGTGTTCACTATAAACAGGGATCGGGGTTAAGCAAGGGGATGTCTGTCTCATTCGCGACACACAGCCTGTAGGAACCTGCGTTCTACTTCTGGCATTTTGGGCAATAAACGCTCGCCCGCTGCCCCAGCTTGACCTCACGCAGCGTCGTGCCGCAGACCTTGCACGGCTGTTCGCCACGCCCGTAGGCGAACAATTCCTGCTGGAAGTAACCTGGCTGGCCATCGCCACCGATGAAATCCCGAAGCGTCGTGCCGCCGCGCTCGATGGCAGCCGTCAGAATGCGCTTGATCTCGATTGCGAGCTTTATATACCGCGCCTTGGAAACGCTCTTGGCTTCACGGCGCGGATCGATACCTGCGGCAAACAACGCCTCAGTCGCATAGATATTGCCCACTCCCACGACCACCGCGTTGTCCATGATGAACGGCTTGACCGCCATCGACCGCCCGCGCGACAGCTCGTACAGACGCAAGCCGTCGAACAGATCGGTCAGCGGCTCAGGCCCCAGGCGAATCAGCAATTCGTGATTGTGTGGATCGAGACTCCACAACATCGCGCCAAAACGCCTCGGGTCGGTATAGCGCAGCGCAAGCCCGGATTCGAGCTCGATGTCCACATGTTCGTGCTTGAGCGCCGGCAACCCCGCTTCCACTAATCGCAGATTGCCGGACATCCCCAGATGACTGATCAAGGTGCCCACCTCGGCCTGAATCAGCAGGTATTTGGCTCGCCGTTCCACCACCACGATCTTCTGACCGGACAGGCGCACGTCCAGGTCTTCAGGAATCGGCCAACGCAGACGCCGGTCGCGCACAATGACCCGGCTCACACGCTGCCCTTCCAGATGAGGCGCGATGCCGCGACGGGTGGTTTCGACTTCAGGTAATTCAGGCATGGGGCGGCTCGATGGCAGGCAAGACGCGAGCGCGCAGGATCAGTGCGCGCTCAGTTCTCGGATACTTTCTTTGAGATTCTCGAAGTCATAGTCGGACAGGCCGACATAGTCGAGGATCAGATGACCGATGCTGTTCCACTCATGGTCGACGGCCTGGTTGCCCAGCACGCGGTGCGACGAGCAGATGTGTTCGGCCATTTTCAGCGTCGCAAGGAGGTTTTTCAGTGGGGCATTGCGGCCAGAGTCGTCCTGAAAGATCGCCAGCGCATTGTGATGGTTGGCGATGGCATTGCTGACATGTTCCGGCAAACGCCAAGACTTGGCGGTGAAATAACCTACAACCGCGTGGTTCGTGTTGAGAATGCGGTTTTCAGTATCCACCACCCGGCATTCCGGCCCGGCTTTGGCGTACGCCTCTTCCAGCACGTTCATGTATTCGGGGAAACGTTTGAGCATCAACGGCACGCCGCAGTCGTGGAACAGACCGAGCGCATAGGATTCGTCGACAGTCTGTGAGCCGAGTCGCTTGGCCAGCGTCAGGCTGGTCATGGCCACATCCTGAGCGGTGTCCCAGAAGCGGTTGAGCACGACAATGGTTTCGTCGCTCATCTCGCCTTTGATTGACTGCGCGTTGATCAGGTTGATGACCGAGCGGCTGCCCAACAGATTCACCGCGCGTTGGATAGAGGCGATCTTGTTCGCCAGGCCGTAGTGGGCCGAGTTGACGATTTTCAGCAGGGCGCCAGAGAGGCCGGGGTCCTGCGCGATCAACCGGGCGATCACACCCAGATCAGGGTCGGGCATGTACTGCTCCATCTGCAAATCCACCATGATTTGCGGTTGGGGCGGAACGCTGATGCCTTGCAACGCCTGCTGGATCTGCTCGGAAGTAAGCTCTTGGGACATAAGTACACACTCAAGGTCAGGGCGCGATTCTAACCCTTACCGCCCATGCTTCGACAACCGTTGAAATACTCTTTGGATCCGACCGACCGCTAGCCGGTTAATTCACGGGAGCACGCCCGCAGGCAGGAACCCGCGCTATAATCCCGCTCTTTTTTCCGGAGCGACGTCATGTCCCTGCCTAGCTTGCGCCTCAAGCCCAACGCCGACCGTCGCCTGCGCGCTGGTCACCTGTGGATCTACAGCAACGAGATCGACGTTGCCGCCACCCCGCTCAACGGCTTCGCTCCAGGCGCTCAAGCGATTCTTGAAGCAGCTGGCGGCAAGCCGCTGGGCATCGTCGCGATGAGCCCGAACAACCTGATCTGCGCCCGCCTGCTGTCCCGCGACATCAAGCTGCCGCTGGACAAGTCGCTGCTGGTGCATCGCCTTAACGTCTGCCTGTCGCTGCGCGAGCGCCTGTTCGACAAGCCGTTCTATCGCCTGGTCTACGGCGACTCCGACCTGCTGCCAGGTCTGGTGGTCGACCGCTTCGGCGACATTCTGGTGGTGCAACTGGCCTCCGCGACTATGGAACAGCACAAGGACGAGGTTCTCGCGGCGCTGATTCAAGTCATCAAGCCAAGCGGCATCCTGCTCAAGAACGATTCCGCAGCGCGCGATGCCGAAGGTCTGAACCGCTACGTCGAAACCGCGTTCGGCCTGGTGCCGGAGTGGGTCGCGCTGGAAGAGAACGGCGTGAAATTCGAAGCGCCGGTAATGGAAGGCCAGAAAACCGGCTGGTTCTACGACCACCGCATGAATCGCGCGCGCCTGGCGCCGTACGTCAAAGGCAAGCGCGTGCTGGATCTGTTCAGCTACATCGGCGGCTGGGGCGTACAGGCTGGCGCGTTCGGCGCCAGCGAAGTGTTCTGCGTCGATGCATCGGGCTTCGCACTCGACGGCGTTGAACGCAACGCCGGTTTGAACGGGTTTGCCGAGAAAGTCACCTGCATCGAAGGCGATGTGTTCGAAGCGCTGAAGGAATTGAAGGCCGCCGAAGAACGCTTCGACGTGATCGTTGCCGATCCTCCCGCGTTCATCAAGCGCAAGAAAGACCTGAAAAACGGCGAAGGCGCCTACCGCCGCCTCAACGAACAGGCCATGCGCCTGCTTAGCAAGGACGGCATTCTGGTCAGCGCCTCCTGCTCGATGCACCTGCCCGAAGACGACCTGCAGAACATCCTGCTGACCAGCGCCCGCCATCTGGACCGCAACATCCAGTTGCTGGAACGCGGCGGCCAGGGCCCGGACCATCCGGTACACCCGGCAATTCCGGAAACGCGCTACATCAAGAGCATTACCTGCCGGTTGTTGCCCAATAGTTGATTTGCGGCGCTTTCACTGACGCCATCGCGGGCAAGCGCGCTCCTGCAGCAGGACTCGATCCACTGTAGAGGCGCGCTTGTCCGCAAACGTTTTAAACCGGCGCCCTTAAAGCCCCAGAATCACCGAAGCAATTCCGAAGTACACCAACACCCCCGCTGCATCGGCAATCGATGTAATCAACGGCCCGCTTGCCACCGCAGGGTCCATGCGCAGTCGGCTGAACAGGAATGGCAGGCTCATGCCAATGAGGCTGCCGATCAGCACTATGATCAGCATGCTGCTCGCCACCACCATGGAAACGTTCCAGCCTCCACGCATGGCACCCAGCAGCGCGACGGCCACGGCCATGGTTACGCCGAGCGCCAGCGCCACTGAACATTCGCGCCACAGCAGACGCAGCCAGTCTTTCATCACCACGTCCCCGGTCGCCAGGGCCCTGACCATCAGGGTCGCTGATTGCGCGCCCGCGTTGCCGCCGCTATCTACCAGCAGTGGCAGGAAGAACACCAATACAATATACAAAGCCCTAATAGAGGCACCGGATCTGTCTTGGCATTCCATCCGGCCGCCAGCGGTGTAGAATCGCGGTATTCATCGCCAATCATCCCCGGCGGGTTTATGAGCTCCGGTCGAGCGCGCAGCGATCCTGTGGCGTCACCGACCTCATCCGCAGCGACAGCTACCTGTCGTCGCTGCAAAGGACCAAGAGAAGCTCACTCCCTTACTGATACCTGATTAGCCGCCCGGAGTGCTCCATGCCTGATTACCGCTCGAAAACGTCCACCCACGGCCGCAATATGGCCGGCGCACGCGCCCTGTGGCGCGCCACGGGCATGAAGGACGAAGACTTCAAGAAACCGATCATCGCCATCGCCAACTCGTTCACCCAGTTCGTGCCGGGTCACGTGCACCTCAAGGACCTCGGCCAACTGGTCGCCCGCGAGATCGAGAAAGCAGGCGGCGTTGCCAAGGAATTCAACACCATTGCCGTGGATGACGGCATCGCGATGGGCCACGACGGCATGCTGTACTCGCTGCCGAGCCGCGAGATCATTGCCGATTCCGTGGAGTACATGGTCAACGCCCACTGCGCCGACGCCATCGTCTGTATCTCCAACTGCGACAAGATCACCCCCGGCATGCTCATGGCCGCACTGCGCCTGAACATCCCGGTCATCTTCGTCTCCGGCGGCCCGATGGAAGCCGGCAAGACCAAGCTCGCCAGCCACGGCCTGGACCTGGTTGACGCGATGGTCATCGCTGCTGATTCTTCGGCCTCGGACGAAAAAGTCGCCGAATACGAGCGCAGCGCATGCCCGACCTGCGGTTCGTGCTCCGGCATGTTCACCGCCAACTCGATGAACTGCCTGACCGAGGCCTTGGGCCTCGCGCTGCCAGGCAACGGTTCGACACTGGCGACCCACTCCGACCGCGAGCAGCTGTTCCTGCAGGCTGGCCGCACCATCGTCGAGCTGTGCAAAACCTACTACCGCGACAATGACGACTCGGTTCTGCCGCGCAACATCGCCAACTTCAAAGCCTTTGAAAACGCGATGACGCTGGACATCGCCATGGGCGGTTCGACCAACACCATCCTGCACTTGCTGGCCGCCGCTCAGGAAGCTGAAATCCCGTTCGACCTGCGCGACATCGATCGTCTGTCGCGCCGCGTTCCGCAGCTGTGCAAAGTCGCGCCGAACATCCAGAAGTACCACATGGAAGACGTCCACCGCGCTGGCGGCATCTTCAGCATTCTCGGCTCACTGGCCCGCGGCGGTCTGTTGCACACGGACCTGCCGACCGTCCATGCGAAGTCGATGGAAGAAGCCATCGCCAAGTGGGACATCACCCAGACCGACGACGAAGCGGTTCATCACTTCTTCAAGGCAGGCCCTGCAGGCATACCGACGCAGACCGCATTCAGCCAGTCGACCCGGTGGGAAACACTGGACGACGACCGTGAGAACGGCTGCATCCGTAGCGTCGAACACGCTTATTCGCAGGAAGGCGGTCTGGCCGTGCTGTACGGCAACATCGCGCTGGACGGTTGCGTCGTGAAGACTGCGGGCGTCGACGAGTCGATCCATGTGTTCGAAGGCAACGCGAAAATTTTCGAGAGCCAGGACAGCGCCGTGCGCGGGATCCTTGCTGACGAAGTGAAAGCCGGCGACATCGTGATCATCCGTTACGAAGGTCCGAAAGGCGGCCCGGGCATGCAGGAAATGCTTTACCCGACGTCGTACCTGAAATCCAAGGGCCTGGGCAAAGCCTGTGCGCTGCTGACTGATGGCCGCTTCTCGGGCGGTACCTCGGGCTTGTCCATCGGCCACGCTTCGCCGGAAGCGGCTGCCGGTGGCGCGATCGGTCTGGTGCGTGATGGCGACAAGGTGCTGATTGACATCCCGAACCGTGGGATCAACCTGTTGATCTCCGATGAGGAAATGGCTGCCCGTCGTGCCGAACAGGACAAGAAAGGCTGGAAGCCCGTCGAATCTCGTCCTCGCAAGGTAACCACTGCCCTCAAGGCCTACGCCCTGCTCGCCACCAGCGCCGACAAAGGTGCCGTGCGTGACAAGGCAATGCTGGACAAGCTGATTCCGTAATCGGCATCGGTAGCTACATAAAAAAACCGGCAGCGATGCCGGTTTTTTTTGTGAGCGCACCACAGCCTGTGTGGCAGTCCGGCTTGCCGGCGGTGGCGTTTGAATGCCCACCGCCGGCAGGTTGATCCACAAGTGAATCCCGCCTTTGTTGACGTCGACGCTGTGAAACAGCATGTAGCCATCGCTCGTTGGCGTGTCGCCGCCCACCAGCACCGGTTTCTTCCACTGATCGATGTACGTCAGGATCGCCGCCTGCTTGCCCGCCATCCAGGTCGCCGGGGTCCACAGGTAAGGGGTCAGCTCAAGGCCGAGGTTGGCCTTCTCGTCGTACTTGCCCGCCGTGATCTGCTTGCGTGCGGTGGTCAGCTCGCCGGTATCGCGGTTCTTCAACAGCGTGGTCACGCCGATAACATTCTGCGGTTTGACGTTGTAGCCGTACTTCGGATCGGACGCGACCATGCGTACCAGCTCCTCGGAGGCCGCGGTCATCACGTAGACCTCAATGCCGTTTTCCATCAGCTTGTTGTACAGCTCGGCTTGGCCGGTGAAGACCTTCGGCGGCTGGACCTCTATGGTCTTGACCGCATCGCCTTCGTAATAAGTGCTCGGCACGGGTTTGCCGGACGCCATCAGCTCGTCGACGTAGCCTTTGAGCTCTTTGAGGGTGAAACCGGAAAACACCTGCGCGACCCACGGGTAGCAAACCATGTCGTCGATTTCGCAGAGGCGGTAGTAGTAGCTGAACAGGCTCTCTTTGTGGTCGGCGGTGTCTTTGAACGGGATCAGCTTGAGGGAAGGATCGAGCTTTTCACGAGTGATCAGCCCTTTGTTTTCCATGAACGGCAGCAGCGACTCTTCCAGGTCGTAGCGATAGCTGGTGTTGTCCATGTCGAAAACGGCGAAATTACCCTTGTTGGCATTCGCCGCGATCATGGCGTTGAGCTGCTTGGCCGCAGGCTCGGGCCAGTGCTTGAGCTCCGTGGAATACGCCTGTCCGGCAAGGCCCAGACAGAGCGCCGCGGCCAACAGTTTTGGTGCGAGCTTCATAACGGTGTCCTCCCCTTTATTAGTTCGAGGCTGGACCGTAACAAAAAGCCATTACTGTTTTAATGCGTCAGCGACTGCGTACGTTCTGATGGCGTCACGTTGAGAACCATTCGCGACATATGACATAAAAACGACCTATGTGTGACAGGGGTTGGCGCTATGCCAACCAAAGTCAGAGGCGCTCCCAGACCTCGAAGTTGTAGGCAGGCTTGTCGTCCAGTGCCGGGTTTTCCGTGTTGGAGACCAGCGTCCACTGAGCAGGATCGAACTCCGGAAACCACGCATCACCCTCAGGGCTCAGCGCGACTCTTGTCAGATACAAGCGATCAGCCTGCGCCATACCTTGCGCATACAGCTGCGCGCCGCCGATCAGCATGACTTCGCTTACGCCCTGCTCGCTCGCCCATTCTTGCGCGCGCTCCACGGCAGCTTCCAGCGAGGTGAAGACTTCAGCGCCTTCAAGCTGCAGGTTCGCCTGACGACTGACGACGATATTGAGCCGGCCCGGCAGTGGGCGGCCCAACGAATCCCAGGTCTTGCGACCCATGATGATCGGCTTGCCCAGCGTGGTGGCCTTGAAGTACTTGAAATCCCCCGGCAAATGCCAGGGCATGGAATTGTCGACACCGATGACCCGGTTTTCACCCAGGGCGGCAATCAGGCTGAGGGGGAGATGTTTTTTCATGGCGGCGAGGATAGCAGAGGCAACACAGAGATTCGTAGCCTTGGAAGGGCCGCAGCTATCGCTTCGCCTGGAACATTGCCTTCGCGAGCAAGCTCCCTCCCACAGATTTCAGGGGGGTCGAAGAATCTTGCTTCATCGCGACTACCGTGGGAGGGAGCTTGTTCGCGAAGACAGTAGTCCAGGCACTACAGAACCTGTGGCCCTGCGCGATTGCTGCCACAACGGTTATGCTCACTTCTGACTTCAACAACGAGACGCCGCGTGACTGCACTGACCCCACTCGATGAACTTTGGCTGACCGAAGCCGTGCGCCTGCGGGAACAACACGCAGGCCCGCTTGAAGACGACGAAGCCAGCCGCCGAGCCCGCGCCAGTGCGGGTGATCTGCTGACGCGGATCAAGAACCGGGCCCTGTGGCTGGCCGAGCGTGACGGCATGGTTTCGGCCCTGCGCCACTGGAAACAGGGCGCGAAGCTTTCACTGATCGTGCTGGCGATCTTCGCAATTGTAAGCGGGGCCGGACTGGCCTTTGCCGCGCTGGGGGACGGCCAGACCCCGGTCAATGTGTTCTGGGCGCTGGGCAGCCTGCTCGGCCTGAACCTTATTCTGCTTATCAGCTGGTTATCAGGGCTGCTATTCGCCGGGGACAGCGCCGCCAGCCTTGGGCGGCTCTGGTTATGGCTCAGCGAAAAACTCGCCCGCGATGCTCAAGCGGCACAACTCGCACCGGCGCTAATTCTGCTATTACAGCGCAAACGCCTGAATCGCTGGGTGCTCGGTACCTGCGTCAACGGCCTGTGGTTGCTGGCGTTGGTCAGCGCGTTGACCCTGTTGTTACTGCTGATGGCCACCCGGCGTTACGGCTTCGTCTGGGAAACCACCATTCTGGGCAGCGATACATTTGTCAGCCTGACTCAGGGCCTCGGCACACTCCCCTCGCTCCTCGGCTTCAGCGTCCCGACCGAAGACATGATCCGCGCCAGTGGCGACACCGCTCTGGTGATCGAAAACGCTCGGCAGGCCTGGGCTGCCTGGCTGGTCGGCGTGCTCGTCGTCTATGGCATCGCGCCTCGCTTGATACTGACGCTGCTGTGCTACGGCCGATGGCGCGCCGGTCGCAAGCATCTGGCCCTGGATCTAAGCCAGCCCGGTTTCGCCGAATTGCGCGAACGCTTGATGCCCAGCAGCGAACGCCTGGGCGTCAATGACGCAGCCCCTGCGCAATTGCATCAGGTGCAGGCAGGCACTGCAGCTCTCGAAAGTGAAGGCGCGCTGCTGGTGGCCATCGAACTGGACGATCAGCGGCCGTGGCCACCGAAACTGCCGAGAAGCGTCGCCGACGCGGGCATTCTCGACAGCCGCGAATCTCGCCGAACCCTGCTCGACCAACTCACCCGCTACCCGCCTGCGCGGCTGGGCATCGCCTGCGACCCACGCCGCTCGCCTGATCGTGGCAGCCTGGCCTTGATTGCGGAACTGGCTCGCTGTGCAGCCGACACCCGCGTCTGGTTGCTGCCCGCACCAACAGGCCAGGCGCTGGATGACGATCGTCTCGGCGACTGGCACGAGGCATTGCAACAGCTGGAATTGAAATGGACTGACAGCGCGCCGCTGACCTGGCTGGAGACTGGACATGACTGACAAGGATGCGAATCGCCCCCTGAAGCTGGCGGTGGTCGGTCATACCAACGTCGGTAAGACCTCGCTGCTGCGCACCCTCACCCGCGATGTCGGCTTTGGCGAGGTCTCCCATCGCCCCAGCACTACCCGCCATGTGGAAGGCGCGCGGCTTTCCGTCGACGGCGAAGCGTTGCTGGAACTCTACGACACTCCCGGACTGGAAGACGCCATCGCTCTTCTCGATTACTTGGAGCGTCTCGACCGCCCCGGCGAGCGGCTCGATGGTCCGGCCCGATTGGCCCGTTTTCTGGAAGGCAGCGAGGCACGTCAGCGTTTCGAACAAGAGGCCAAGGTAATGCGTCAGTTGCTGGCCTCGGATGCAGGTCTTTACGTGATTGATGCCCGCGAACCTGTTCTCGCCAAGTACCGTGATGAGTTGGCCGTACTCGCCAGTTGTGGCAAACCGTTGCTGCCAGTGCTCAATTTCGTGAGCAGTGCACACCATCGCGAACCGGATTGGCGTGAGGCCCTGGCGCGCCTGGGCCTGCATGCCCTGGTGCGATTCGACAGCGTCGCCCCGCCTGAAGATGGCGAACGGCGACTCTATGAAAGCCTGGCGCTGCTGCTGGAAACATCGCGCGGGCGACTGGAGCGATTGATCGCCGATCAACAGGCGCAACGGGAAGTTCGCCGGTACAGCGCCGCCCGCGTGATCGCAGAATTGCTGCTGGACTGCGCCGCGTGTCGACGCAGTGTCGCGACCAGCTCCGATCAGGTTCCGGGCGCTATAGAAGACCTGCGCAAGGCTGTACGCCAGCGGGAACAACGCTGCGTTGAAGCACTGCTCAAGCTCTATGCGTTCCGGCGTGAAGACGCCTCGGCCAATGACCTGCCTTTGATGGATGGCCGCTGGGGAGACGATTTGTTCAACCCGGAGACTCTCAAGCTATTGGGCGTACGCGTGGGCAGCGGCATTGCAGCCGGGGCTGCGGCCGGCGCGGGCGTGGATCTGCTCGTCGGAGGTATTACGCTGGGCGCCGCGGCGCTGGTCGGTGCGATTGCCGGTGGCGCTCTGCAAACCGCTCGCAGCTATGGCACAAGGTTGCTTGGCAAACTCAAGGGCCAGCGAGAACTGACCGTCGATGATGCGGTGCTGCGCCTGCTGGCTCTGCGTCAGCGCCAACTGCTGATCGCGCTGGAGGCCCGAGGCCACGCAGCGATGGACAGCATCAAGCTGGACGCACCAAAGGACAAGACCTGGCGCGAGGGCAAACTGCCGGACGCCCTGCACAAGGCGCGGGCGCATCCGCAGTGGTCGTCGCTCAATCCCCATTCGAAGCTGAATCAGACCGAGCGGCAGGAGCAGATACAGGCATTGGCGGAAACGATCCTGGTCTAAACGCCGATCCCTGTGAGTTCCCAGAGGTCACGAGGGTCGCGATGGCGATGTGTCAGATAAATCGCTTTCGCGACCGTCGTAACCTCCGGTTGCTCCCACAGGCGTTATGCACCAAGCAGGACTCTTGCCTTCTCTTTCAGCATTTCAAGATCGATCACCGGGACGTTCATCTCTTTCGCCATCTCATCCCACTGACGCATACGCAAACTGATGCTGCACAGCGGATCGCGCTCGAATGCATCGGCTTCAGCCTCGCTCATCACGCCGCCCTGATATTCCAGCGTGCGACGACTCGCTTCACTGAGCCGGGCGTAATAGCCCGGTTGGCGGAGGGTCAGGTAGCGCTTGGCCTGAACGTGATACTCCACCAGCCTGGCAACCCGGTCGCTGAACCCACGCTTGCGCAAGTAGTCGGCGCCAACCCGTTCATGGCTGGCGACCCCATACCCGCCCATGCTCGCCGCGTCCGGATCGCTTTCGCAGATATGACCGATGTCGTGAAAGAACGCCGCCAGCACTACTTCGTCGTCGTACCCTTCTACCAGCGCCAACTGCGCAGACTGCGACATGTGCTCGATCTGCGACACCGGCTCGCCGATGTAATCGTCGTTGCCGCGTTGCACGTACAGACCAAATACTTCGTTGACCACCTGTTCAGCGTGTTGCATTAGCTACCCTCGAATTCGTCGCCGCTTGCCTGTCCGCCCACCCTACCCGGCCTGTATTGCGAAGGCGTGGCAGCGGCGCATCGTGTGCCGATAGTCGCATCGATCATTTTGCGATAGGGGAAACGCGCGCGGCCCGGTATGATCGCGCGCCCGATACACCCGGAAGCACAACGCCATGAAACCCACCTTGATCGCCGCTGCAGAAATCGACCGTCTCGAGACCTGGCAGAAATACTCCAGCCACATGTGCGGAGGCTGCGTTTCCAGCTGCTGCACCTTGCCTGTGGAAGCGAAGATCAAGGACCTGATCCGCATCGGCATCGTCGACGAGTTCGAACAGGGTGACAACCCGAAGAACATCGCCAAGCGGTTGCAGAAGGAAGGAATCGTCGAGCGTTTCAACCAGAAATCCGGGATCTTCACCCTGCAGCGCATGAGCAACAACGATTGCCTTTATCTGGATCGCAAGAGCCGCTTGTGCACGATCTACGACAAACGACCGGATACCTGCCGCAACCACCCGAAGATCGGCCCGCGTCCGGGTTACTGCGCGTACAAGCCCAAGGAAGTCGTGCGTGAAAAGAGCGGCACGTTGAATTCAAACTCCGGCCATGTGCCGTTGAAGTTCTGAGAGCATCGCTCGCAGTTGAGATGATCACCGAGCTTGCGGTCGAGCACCTGCCACAGAGACCGCGCCGCAGTCTTGATTAAAACCCGCGCAAACAAAAACGCCCCCGACCTTTCGACCGGGGGCGTTTTCGTTCAGCCGGGGCTAGTTACACCTTGGCTTTCTTGGCAGCGCGGGTACGCTCGCTTTCGTCGAGGATCTTCTTGCGAAGACGGATCGACTTAGGAGTGACTTCGCACAGCTCGTCTTCCTGGATGTATTCCAGAGCCTGTTCCAGGGTGAAGCGAACAGGTGGAACCAGAGCGATGGTTTCGTCTTTACCGGAAGCACGCATGTTGTCGAGCTTCTTGCCCTTGGTAGGGTTGACGCCCAGGTCGTTGTCACGGCTGTTCTGACCAACGATCTGGCCGTTGTAGATTTCCTGACCGTGTTCAACGAACAGCTTGCCACGCGCTTGCAGGGTTTCCAGCGAGTAGGTCAGTGCCTTACCGGTTTCGACCGAAACCAGTACGCCGTTCTGACGGCCGGACATGTGACCCGACTTGACGGTGTCATAACGGTCGAAGATCGAGGTCAGGATGCCAGCACCGTTGGTCAGGGTCAGGAATTGGTTACGGAAACCGATCAGACCACGAGCAGGGATGTTGTATTCCAGACGAACACGGCCCTTGCCATCCGGCACCATGTTGCTCAGGTCGCCTTTACGCAGACCCATCTCTTCCATGACCTTGCCCTGGGATTCTTCAGGGATGTCGATGGTGACGTTCTCGTACGGTTCTTGCTTGACGCCGTCGACTTCACGAATGATCACTTCAGGACGGCCCAGGGCCAGCTCGAAGCCTTCGCGACGCATGGTTTCGATCAGTACCGAAAGGTGCAGCTCACCACGGCCAGATACCTTGAACTTGTCAGCCGAGTCGCCTTCTTCAACGCGCAGTGCAACGTTGTACAGCAGCTCTTTGTCCAGACGGTCCTTGATGTTACGGGACGTCACGAACTTGCCTTCTTTACCGCAGAATGGCGAGTCGTTGACCTGGAAGGTCATGGAAACGGTTGGCTCGTCAACGGTCAGCGGCTTCATCGCTTCGACGTTCAACGGGTCGCACAGAGTGTCGGAGATGAACAGCTCTTCGAAGCCGCTGATGCAGACGATGTCGCCGGCAGCTGCTTCTTCGACGTCGATGCGGTGCAGGCCGTGGTGACCCATCAGCTTCAGGATACGGCCGTTGCGACGCTTGCCGTCGGCACTGATAGCCACAACCGGGGTGTTCGGCTTGACGCGGCCACGAGCGATACGGCCAACACCGATGACGCCCAGGAAGCTGTTGTAGTCCAGAGCCGAGATCTGCATCTGGAAAGGACCGTCACGGTCGACTTTCGGAGCAGGTACGTGATCCACGACCGCCTGGTACAGCGGGGTCATGTCTTCGGCCATTTCGTTGTGGTCCAGACCCGCGATGCCGTTGATGGCCGAGGCGTAGACGACCTGGAAGTCCAGTTGTTCTTCGGTAGCACCCAGGTTGTCGAACAGGTCGAAGATCTGGTCCAGAACCCAATCAGGACGCGCGCCCGGACGGTCAACCTTGTTGATGACCACGATTGGACGCAGGCCGGCTTCGAAAGCCTTCTTGGTCACGAAACGGGTTTGCGGCATAGGGCCGTCTTGGGCGTCGACCAGCAGCAGAACGGAGTCGACCATCGACATCACGCGCTCTACTTCACCGCCGAAGTCGGCGTGGCCCGGGGTGTCAACGATGTTGATGTGGTAGCCATTCCAGTTGATCGCGGTGTTCTTCGCGAGAATGGTAATACCGCGCTCTTTTTCCTGGTCGTTGGAGTCCATCACGCGTTCGTCGTTGAGCTCGTTACGCTCAAGAGTGCCGGACTGGCGCAGAAGCTTGTCGACGAGGGTAGTTTTACCGTGGTCAACGTGAGCAATGATGGCGATGTTGCGTAGATTTTCGATCACTTGTGTATCTCGATCAGAGGATTCGGTCAGCTGCTTAGTGTAGGCAGCTATGAACGGTAGAGCCGGCTAAAGCCGTTACGGCTGACGACTGGTGTCGGGGGGCCGGTGACGCAAGCCACAGGCAAACAGCCCCGGGCACTTAGCTCGGTCGATAAACGCGCACATTGGCATGCCCCTCACTGAGCAGATGATGAGCATGCAGGCGACTCATGACGCCTTTGTCGCAATAAAGCAGGTACTGGCGCGTGTCATCCAGTGCCTTGAAACGGCTGTTCAGTGCAAAGAACGGCAGCGTTTGTACTTCAACGCCCGACAGTTCCAGCGGACGGTCTTCGGCTTCATCCGGATGACGGATGTCGATAACCACCTGTCCGGCCAGAGCCTGACTGACTTCTTCGACCTGAACGTCCTGGCCCAACTCCTCGATCACGCGATCGATAGGCACCAGACGGGCGTTTTCGAGCGCACGCTCGAGTACCGCCATGTCGAATTCTTTTTCTTCATGCTCGACGCGATGGCGTTTGGCCGCGGTCTTTGGATTGACCGAGATCACACCGCAGTACTCAGGCATGTGCCGGGCAAAATCGCCGGTGCCGATCTGGTCGGCCTGGTCGATAATGTCCTGCTTGTGACTGGCGATCAGCGGGCGCAAGACCAGCTTCTCCGTCACGCAATCGATGACCGACAGGTTGGGCAGCGTCTGGCTGGACACCTGGGAAATCGCTTCGCCGGTGACCAGCGCGTCGATTTCCAGCCTGTCGGCAATATTGGTCGCAGCGCGCAACATCATACGCTTCAATACTACGCCCATATGACTGTTATCGACTTTTCCGAGAATTTCTCCCAGAACTTCCTCGAACGGTACGCTGACGAACAGCACGCGTTGGGAGCTGCCGTACTTCTTCCAGATGAAGTGCGCGACCTCCATGACGCCCAGCTCGTGCGCCCTGCCACCCAGATTGAAGAAGCAGAAGTGGCTCATCAGGCCCCGACGCATGATCTGATAAGCGGCAACGGTGGAGTCGAAACCACCTGACATCAGAACCAGGGTCTGCTCCAGCGAACCCAGCGGATAGCCGCCGATACTGTTGTGCTGGCTGTGGATCACGAACAGGCGCTGGTCGCGAATCTCGATCCGCACCTCGACTTCCGGCGCTTTCAGCGAAATACCGGCCGCGCCGCATTCACGACGCAATTTGCTGCCAACGTACTTCTCGACGTCCATGGAGCTGAAGTCGTGGTGGCCGGCGCGCTTGCAACGCACTGAGAAAATCTTGCCGGGTAGGGCATCGCCGAAGTGCAGTTTGCACTTCTCGTAGATGTCGTCCATATCGCCCAGCGGATATTGATCGACCTGCAGGAAGTGCGCGATGCCGGGCATGCAGCTCAGGCGTTCGGTCATTTCGTGCAGGACGCGCGAATCCTGAACCTTGGTTTCCACCTCGAGGTTGTCCCACACACCATCGACCACCAGCGCCGGGTCCAGATCGCGGAGCACGGTGCGGATGTTTTTGGCCAACTGTTTGATGAAGCGCTTGCGCACAGGTCGGCTTTTGATGGTGATTTCCGGGAAAACTTTAACGATTAGTTTCATGAAAACAGCGCGCTGGGTGCCGGTCGAAAAAGGGGGGCGCGGATTATAGCGGAAATTGCTCAAGGTTTAACCAGTTATCGTATAGCCGATCATCAGCGCACCAAAAAGGGACTGTATACAATCCAAGCGCACCATATCGGTGCGCAGCTTTTCACAAATGCGACGTTTTACGCCCGAAATACCGGCGTTTTCCGCAGAAAACCCAACACAGGGCACTGGCATGCAAATTGCTCCCTTGTGAGGCAGGTTGCCTTGGCCGACTATCGCGCCCGGCATCACCCAAATTAAAGGGCCCACCACTACCCCGCCCTAATCCACCCCGGAGGACAACATGTCGAAGTCGGTTCAACTCATCAAAGATCATGACGTTAAGTGGATTGATCTGCGCTTCACGGACACCAAAGGCACTCAGCACCACGTGACCATGCCAGCTCGCGATGCGCTGGAAGACGATTTCTTCGAAGTCGGCAAAATGTTCGACGGCTCGTCCATCTCCGGCTGGAAAGGCATCGAAGCCTCCGACATGATTCTGCTGCCGGACGACGAAACGGCCGTTCTGGACCCGTTCACCGAAGAACCGACCCTGATCCTGGTTTGCGACATCATCGAACCTTCGACCATGCAAGGTTACGACCGCGACCCACGGGCAATCGCTCACCGCGCCGAGGAATACCTGAAGTCCACGGGTATCGGTGACACCGTATTCGCAGGTCCAGAGCCAGAATTCTTCATCTTCGACGAAGTGAAGTTCAAGTCCGATATCTCCGGCTCCATGTTCAAGATCTTCTCCGAGCAAGGCTCGTGGATGTCTGACGCTGACATCGAAGGCGGCAACAAGGGCCACCGTCCAGGCGTCAAAGGCGGCTACTTCCCGGTTCCTCCGTTCGACCACGACCACGAAATCCGCACCGCGATGTGCAACGCCCTGGAAGAAATGGGTCAGGTCGTAGAAGTTCACCACCACGAAGTGGCAACCGCTGGCCAGAACGAAATCGGCACGCGCTTCAACACTCTGGTTAAAAAGGCTGACGAAGTTCAGACCCTGAAATACGTCGTCCACAACGTTGCCGACGCATACGGCCGTACCGCGACCTTCATGCCTAAGCCTCTGTATGGCGACAACGGCTCGGGTATGCACGTTCACATGTCCATCGCCAAAGATGGCAAGAACACCTTCGCTGGCGAAGGCTATGCCGGCCTGTCCGACACCGCCCTGTACTTCATCGGCGGCATCATCAAGCACGGTAAGGCTCTGAACGGCTTCACCAATCCTTCGACCAACTCCTACAAGCGTCTGGTCCCAGGTTTCGAAGCTCCAGTAATGCTGGCCTACTCGGCTCGCAACCGTTCCGCTTCGATCCGTATTCCTTACGTCTCCAGCCCACGCGGCCGTCGTATCGAAGCTCGCTTCCCGGATCCGGCAGCCAACCCATACCTGGCTTTCGCAGCTCTGCTGATGGCTGGCCTGGACGGTATCCAGAACAAGATCCACCCTGGCGACGCAGCCGACAAAAACCTGTACGACCTGCCACCTGAAGAGGCTGCAGAGATCCCACAAGTTTGCGGCAGCCTGAAAGAAGCTCTGGAAGAGCTGGACAAAGGTCGTGCGTTCCTGACCAAAGGCGGCGTATTCAGCGACGACTTCATCGACGCTTACATCGCTCTGAAATCGGAAGAAGAAATCAAGGTACGTACTTTCGTACACCCACTGGAATACGAGCTGTACTACAGCTGCTGATCCCGGTCGCGCCAGCGAGAGCGGCGTGAATAAAAGAGGCCTCCTTCGGGAGGCCTTTTTTGTGGCTACGAAAAACGAGTGTTTAGCGAATGGTGGTATTTAGTTATCGTTTTTCTAATAGCATTGACTAGATACTCCACCACTCCCACTGCTCTCCAGTGCCGTTATCAATAATAAGGATGTCCAATGCCCCGGCCCCTCTGGCTCATGCTCTCGATCGCCCCGCTCATGGCGGGCTGCCTCAACTCACCTACCCCTCAAACGGCCCCCGATGCCGTGGAGTCGCTGGTTGCAGTGATCGAGCAGAGGCTGGACATTGCAAACGACGTTGCCGTGAGCAAGTGGTACAGCGGCAAGCCTGTGCAGGACAGTGAGCGCGAGCGCCAGGTGATCCTCAATGCCGAGTCCCAAGCCCAGGCATTCAACCTGAACAGGGACGACGTCCACGCGTTCATGACCGCACAGATGGAAGCCAACAAGGTGGTGCAGTACGCGCGGATAGCCCAGTGGCACGAGAGCGGCCAGGCTCCCCAACCCCCCGCTACCAGCCTGACGCAGGGCATTCGCACCCGTCTGGATACGCTGCAACCGGATTTGATGCACAAGTACGCAGCGTTCCTGCCTTATCGCAGCAAGAGTGAATGCCAAAGCTGGTTGCAGTCGACGACCAGACGCAAGGCCGCAGACGCTGTCATGCTCAGCGCCTTGCAGCGTGCAACCGACGGCCTGTGCAAAACGGAGCAAAAGTCTGATTGATGCCGTGGGAGCGCGGATGAGACTACCGGTCCGGTTTTGCTCTATGCTGCCCCCTGTGCCTGGCGCTACTGCAGTAGCGCGATGCAAGCTGTCGTTCTCCTGACCGCGGTACTGGAGTTTTCATGCGTCAAAGCCTTGCCTTCGTGCTGCTGTTGCTTGCCTTGCCCGCAGTCGCGCAGATCTACAAATACACCGACGCCAATGGCAACACGGCGTACAGCAACCAGCCGCCCAATGGCACCAAGGCTGAACCAGTCGACCTGCCACCGCTCAATAGCGTTGACACCGTCGCGCCGCCCCCCGCCCCACCGAGCGCGTCTCAAAATCAGAGTCAGACGCAGCAAAATACTGCGGCCTATCAGGTCCTGGAGCTGACTGACCTTCCTCAAGGTGAAGCGCTGCGCGCCAATAACGGGACGTTCACCGTTGGCGTGGCGATCCAGCCGCGCCTGCAGGCTGGCCACCTGCTGCAGCTGATCGTGGACGGGACGCCCTATGGTCAGCCGACCAATGTTCCGCGCCTTCAGGCAGTGGATCTGGATCGGGGCGAACACAGCCTAGCCGTGCAGGTGCTGCAAGGCGCGCAATCCATCCAGCAGAGCCAGACCACCACACTGACAGTGCAGCGAGTCCATGTCGGCAAGCCCTGAATCCAAGTGGCTGCGCGGCGTGCTGATGTGCCTGCTGATGCTTGTCGGCCACTCGGCCATCGCTGAGGTCTACACCTACATCGATGCCGAAGGTAATCGGGCATTTACCGACCAGCCCCGGCGCAACGCGAAGAAGGTCGAGATCGCGCCCAGCAATCAGATCAAGTCCGCGCCCAGAAAGCCGACTCAGGCACACAGCGCCAAGCCAACACCCGGCCCGCTGTTCCGTTATCAGTTGTTGCGCATTCTTGCCCCGGAACCTGACACCACCATTCGCGATAGCGAGGGCAACCTGATCGTCACCGTCACCAACGAGCCCGCGCTGCAACCGGGACACACCTATCGGTTGCTGCTGGAAGGCAAGGTTTATGGGGAAGCCGGCCGCAGCCCGGTATTCCCGATGACCAACATCGATCGCGGCACCCATCAACTCTCGATCGAGATCATTGACGAGTTTGGCCGGGTAGCAGAACGCACACCCAACCAGCCGTTCCACATGATGCGTATTTCGCTTGCGCAGAAACGTCTCGCGCAACCGTGCAAGACCGAAGATTACGGCGTGCGCCCGGAGTGCCCGCTCAAGGACAAGCCACCTGAAGAAGAAAGCAGCATTCTGCCGTTTTTCTGATGACGCACGTTTCAGCGACTAAGCTCCACATTGGTGCACAACCTGAACGAACGTGTCGATTTAAATCCCATTTTGGTTCACGAATCGCGCGAGGCTGCGCTCTCTTCGGGCTGGCTGTCCAAAAAAAGTCCGAAATGCCTCGAACAGCGCTTCTTTTCGGAGCCTTGGTTTGGTTCTTGCATTTTCTAACAAATAAGCAATGGACAGCCATCGCGTCAGCGGTCTTCCAGTGCTGGCCAAGACCAACCAGAGCCTGCACTTTCGGGCCCGCCCAAGTGCAATGAGCCAAAAGAGGTCGACGAGATTCATGACAATCAGCGATACGTTGCACCGACTGTTACTCGACAACCTGACCACTGCCACGATTCTGCTCAAATCGGACTTGCGCCTGGAGTACATGAATCCGGCAGCGGAGATGCTGCTGGCGATCAGCGGCCAGCGCAGCCATGGGCAATTCATCAGCGAGCTGTTCACTGAGTCCGCCGAGGCCCTGAGCTCGCTGCGCCAGGCCGTAGAGCAAGCTCACCCGTTCACCAAGCGCGAAGCGATGCTGACGGCACTGACCGGGCAGACATTGACCGTCGACTACGCGGTAACGCCGATTCTGTCCCAAGGCGAGACGATGTTACTGCTGGAGGTCCATCCCCGTGATCGCCTGCTGCGTATCACCAAGGAAGAGGCTCAGCTCTCCAAACAGGAAACCACCAAGATGCTGGTGCGTGGCCTGGCCCATGAAATAAAGAATCCGCTGGGCGGAATTCGTGGGGCCGCTCAACTGCTGGCCCGCGAACTTCCGGAAGAAAGCCTCAAGGACTACACCAACGTTATCATCGAAGAAGCCGACCGCCTGCGTAATCTGGTGGATCGGATGCTGGGCTCGAACAAGCTGCCCTCTCTGGCAATGACCAACGTTCACGAAGTATTGGAGCGTGTCTGCAGCCTTGTGGAAGCCGAAAGCCAGGGCTGCATCACTTTGGTGCGCGATTACGACCCTAGCATTCCCGACGTCCTGATCGACCGTGATCAGATGGTTCAGGCCGTGCTCAATATCGTGCGCAATGCGATGCAGGCCATCAGCGGTCAGAACGAACTGCGTCTGGGGCGCATCAGCCTGCGCACCCGTGCCATGCGCCAGTTCACGATCGGCCATGTGCGCCATCGTCTGGTGAGCAAGATCGAGATCATCGACAACGGCCCGGGCATTGCTCCGGAGCTTCAGGAAACCATTTTCTACCCAATGGTCAGCGGCCGCCCGGACGGTACCGGGCTGGGCCTTGCCATCACCCAGAACATCATCAGTCAGCACCAGGGGCTGATCGAGTGTGACAGCCATCCTGGCCACACAACATTCTCGATCTTCTTGCCGCTGGAACAAGGAGCAGCTTCGACATGAGCCGTAGTGAAACTGTCTGGATCGTCGATGACGACCGTTCCATCCGCTGGGTACTGGAAAAGGCCTTGCAGCAAGAAGGCATGACCACACAGAGCTTCGACAGCGCAGATGGCGTGATGAGCCGTCTGGCGCGTCAGCAACCGGATGTGATCATTTCCGACATTCGCATGCCGGGCGCCAGTGGTCTGGACCTGTTGGCGCGCATCCGCGAACAGCATCCGCGCCTGCCGGTCATCATCATGACCGCCCACTCGGACCTGGACAGTGCCGTGGCCTCGTATCAAGGCGGCGCCTTCGAATACCTGCCCAAGCCATTCGACGTCGACGAAGCGGTTTCGCTGGTCAAGCGCGCCAATCAGCACGCCCAGGAACAACAGGGCATGGACGTTGCGCCAACCCTGACCCGTACTCCGGAAATCATTGGCGAAGCGCCGGCGATGCAGGAAGTGTTTCGCGCCATCGGGCGTCTGAGCCATTCCAACATCACCGTGCTGATCAACGGCGAATCGGGTACCGGTAAAGAACTGGTCGCTCACGCCTTGCATCGCCACAGCCCGCGCTCGGCCTCGCCGTTCATCGCGTTGAACATGGCGGCGATTCCAAAAGACCTGATGGAATCCGAACTCTTTGGCCACGAAAAAGGCGCGTTCACCGGTGCGGCCAACCTGCGTCGCGGTCGTTTCGAACAAGCCGACGGCGGTACGCTGTTCCTCGATGAAATCGGCGACATGCCTGCCGACACCCAGACGCGTCTGTTGCGCGTACTGGCCGACGGCGAGTTTTACCGCGTTGGCGGTCATGTGCCGGTGAAAGTCGACGTACGCATCATCGCGGCGACCCACCAGAATCTCGAAACCCTGGTTCAGGCAGGCAAATTCCGTGAAGACTTGTTCCACCGTCTGAACGTGATCCGCATTCACATTCCACGCCTGTCGGACCGTCGCGAAGACATTCCGACGCTGGCCAAGCACTTCCTCAGCCGCGCCGCGCAAGAACTGGCCGTGGAGCCGAAACTGCTGAAGGCCGAGACCGAGGAATACCTCAAGCATCTGCCTTGGCCGGGCAACGTTCGTCAGCTGGAAAACACCTGCCGCTGGATCACGGTCATGGCCTCGGGTCGTGAGGTGCACATCAGCGACCTGCCGCCTGAGCTGTTAAGCCTGCCGCAGGACGCGACACCGGTCACCAACTGGGAGCAGGCGTTGCGTCAGTGGGCTGATCAGGCTCTGGCTCGCGGCCAGTCCAGCCTGCTGGACAGCGCGGTGCCGACCTTCGAACGCATCATGATCGAAACCGCCTTGAAGCATACCGCTGGTCGTCGTCGCGACGCCGCCGTGCTGCTGGGCTGGGGTCGTAACACCTTGACCCGCAAGATCAAGGAGTTGGGCATGAAGATCGATGGCGGGGATGACGATGAAGGGGATGAGGGCTGATCAGGTTTATCTGACTTCCCATTGATCTGTGGGGGCTGCAGAAATGTAGAGGGGGGCGAATGCGGTGTGTCAGATAGACCGCATTCGCCACCGTCGTAACCTCCGGCAGCTCCCACCGGATCGGCGCTATGCCCGGATTACGGGTTATTCAGCCGACGACGGTTTCTCCCACAGATTGATCCCGCCTTCCACTGCAAAACGGTCGATTTCGGCCAGTTCTTCCTTGCTGAACTCAGGGTTATCCAGCGCAGCGACGTTCTCGATGATCTGCTCCGGACGGCTTGCACCGATCAGCGCCGAGCTAACCCGTGGATCACGCAGCGTCCAGGCCAACGCCATCTGCGCCAGACTCTGACCCCGCCGCTTGGCGATTTCGTTCAATGCGCGCACGTGCTCGATGTTCTCCTCGGACAAGTGCGAAGCCTGGAGCGAGCCGCCGCCCGGACGATTGACCCGCGCATCTTTCGGAATGCCATTGAGGTATTTGTCCGACAACAACCCCTGTGCCAGCGCGGTGAAAGCAATCACGCCTGAACCCAGTTCTTCGGTGGTTTCCAGCAGATCCTTTTCGACCCAGCGGTTGAGCATGTTGTAGGCGGGCTGGTGGATCAGCAACGGGACTTTCCACTCCTTCAGCAAGCCCGCGATTTCGCGGGTTTTCGGACCCGAATACGACGAGATACCGATGTACAGGGCCTTGCCCTGCTGGACTGCAGTCGCCAGTGCGCCAGCGGTTTCTTCAAGCGGGGTGTCGGGGTCGAAGCGGTGTGAATAGAAAATATCCACATAGTCCAGGCCCATGCGTTGCAGGCTCTGATCGAGACTGGCGAGCACATATTTGCGCGAACCTCCGCCCTGCCCGTAGGGGCCCGGCCACATGTCCCAACCGGCCTTGGTGGAAATGATCAGTTCGTCGCGGTATTGCTTGAAGTCCTCGCGCAGCAGACGCCCGAAGTTGACTTCGGCGCTGCCGTAGGGCGGGCCGTAGTTGTTCGCCAGGTCAAAGTGGTTGATACCCAGATCGAATGCCGTGCGCAGCATCGCGCGCTGGGTGTCCATCGGAGTGCTGTCACCGAAGTTGTGCCACAAGCCCATCGACAACGCCGGCAACACCAAACCGCTGCGGCCTACGCGGCGATACGGAACACGTTCATAACGGTTTTCAGCTGCGATGTAGGTCATGCAATCCTCTCTTGTTCTCTGAATGCCAAAGGAGCAATAAGAAGCGCCAATGGATAAGCGGTAAAGCGAGTATATTCAGCGCTCTCGACGCTCGAAAAATGCTTTATTCCTCTCGCTGATATCGGTTTCTGATATGGATATTCGTCAACTCAACGCATTCATCGCCGTTTTCGAGGAGCGCAACATCACCTCCGCGGCCCAGCGTCTGTTCACCAGCCAGCCCACGCTTTCGGTCACTATCCGCCAGCTTGAAGACAGCTTGGGCACGACGTTGTTCCAGCGCCTGCCACGCGGGGTTGAGGTGACCGACGATGCCCGCACGCTTTATCCACAGGCACGACGACTACTGGCCGAAGCGCAGGCGCTGAGCATCCAGTTCCGTCAACGCAACGACCGGCTTTCTCTGGAGCTGGGCGTAGAGGGCGAGATTGCCGCGAGCCATCTGGAGGCATTTTTGACCCTGGCTTACCGCGTCGTGCCCAACCTGCTGTTGACCTTGCAGGATGGTTGCAGCGGTGATGCGCGCCTGTCCGTTGAGGAAGATTGCTGCGAGGACGAGTTGTTCCTGCCGCTGTGGGAGGAGCAACTCGTGCTGGCGCTTGCCGCCAGCCATCCATTGGCTGATCGAGCTAATCTCGACGAAGCCGACCTTGCCAACGTGCAGTGGATTACCTGCCCTTCCCACCCCTCTCACCAGCGCCTGATGGAGTTGTACAACCGAAGCTCCGGCTCGGTGGTGGCAACGGCTGGGTCAATGACTTTGGCATTGCGCCTGGTTGCTGCCGGTGCGGGGGTGGCGATGCTGCCACAGTCCATGGTCGATCATCACGCAGGCGTCACCAGCCGCCCGGCGCGCACGCCCAACCTCATTCGCAGGGTTGGGCTGTGTTATTCCGCCCAGGCGCTGGATACGCCCGCGCTGCGATTGCTGCATGGGCATTTGCAGGACACTCCAGCCCTCGAAGCCACGGCGCTGTAGCAGTCCGGCTTGCCGGCGAATTTGCAGATGCCACCCGTCGGCAAGCCGTGCTGCTACAGCACAGAACTCCTCCAACCCTCAGCGCACCAGATGCAAGAACTGCATGTGCCGCTCGTACTGATCGAGGATGTCGTTGATCACCTGCTCCTTGGTGTACCCAACCAGATCGTAATCCTGACTTCCCTCGCTCAAGTGGACTTCAGCGCGGTAATAGCGGCGGTTGTTCAGCTGTTTGGAGCCCATGCCTGCCCTTGCGAAAGAGGGGGTGAAGTAGCCCCGCATGGCCACCTGATAGATGAACGGGCGCTCTTCGCCGTGGCCGATTTCCAGGCTGACCGTGTGGTTCGTCGGGTCAGGTTGAGTGACCACACTCAGACCCTTCTCGACGAACACCGCTGTCACCTCTTCGATTGCCGGGCGCACGGTCTGATCCAGGAAGCGGTACACCTCGTCGCGCGAAGGGAAATGCACGGCCTGGCTCAGACGTTGACGCCAGCCCCCACGCCGCGATCCGGAGACCGGCGCCAGCGAATAAAGCTGAGCGATCTGCCGCTGGGACTCCATGTGAAACGCCTTGTGAAGGCCCCACATCATGGTCAGCAGGATCAGCGAGAACGGCAGCGAAGTCAGCACCACTGCGGATTTCAGCGCATCGATGCTGCCGGAAAACAGCAGCCCGCTGGTGATCAGCGCGGTCATCACGCCCCAGAACACCCGCAGCCATTTCGGGCCGTCTTCATCAGGACTGCCGCCCTTGGCCGAGAGCGTGGACAGCACCACAGTCCCCGAATCCGCCGAGGTGACGAAGAACACAAAGCTGATGAACACCGTGACGGCGATGACGGTTTTGCTCCACGGATAGTTCTGCAGCATCAGGTACAACGCCATGGAAGGATCGTCGATAGCCGCCTGACCCAGCGCTGTCATGCCGTGGTTCAGTACCTGGTCGATGGCACTGTTGCCGAAGATCGACATCCACGCCAGGGTGAAGCCCAACGGAATCAGCAACACGCCACAGACGAACTCGCGGATGGTGCGGCCTCGGGAAATGCGCGCGATGAACAAACCCACGAACGGCGACCAGGCAATCCACCAGGCCCAATAGAACACAGTCCAGCCGCCCAGCCAGTCACTAGGGCTGTTATAGGCGTATACGTCGAAGCTTTTGGTGGGCAGCGCACCAAGGTAATCGCCGATGTTCTGCACCAGCGTATTGAGCAGATGCTGAGTGGGTCCTGCAAACAACACGAACAGCAGCAACGCGCAGGCCAGCAGCATGTTGATGTCGGACATCACGCGCACGCCCTTATCGACGCCTGCCACGGCCACCAGAATTGCGGCGCCCATCATCAGGATGATCAGGCCGACCTGAATCCATTGGGTATGCGGGACATTGAACAGGTAATCCAGCCCAGAATTCAGGTGCAGCACCCCAAAACCCATGTCGGCGCCGAGGCCGAAAATCGTGGCGATGATGCCGAACCCGTCGACGGCGTAACCGATAGGGCCATTGATGCGTTTGCCGATCAGCGGATACAACGCCGAACGTAGCGCCAGCGGCAGGTTGTGGCGGTACGCGAAGTAGGCCAGCGCCATGCCGACGAAAGCGAACACGCCCCAACCGTGCAGGCCCCAGTGCAGAAACAGTAGCTGCATGGCCTGGCGCGCCGCTTCGGTGGTGCCGGCCTCGCCTTGTGGCGGTTGCATCAGGTGAGTCAATGGCTCCGAGACGCAGAAGAAGAACAGCGTGATGCTGATCCCGGCGGCGAACAACATGCCGGCCCATGACAGATAACTGAACTCGGGTTCGTCGTGATCGGCGCCGAGCTTGATCTTCCCGTACCCGGAAATCGCAGTGACCACCACGAACAACAGGTAGAGGGTCATGGCGAGCATGTAGTACCAGCCCACAGTATTCGCTGCCCAGTTCTGCGCGGCGAGTAGCCAGTGGCCCGAGGCTTCAGGGAAGCTGATGACGACCAGTCCGAAAATCAGGATGAAGCTGGCGGCAAAGTAAAAAACGGGGCCATTCATGCGCACGGGCGCGCTGTTTTGCGCGCTTGGAACACTCATGGGCGAACCGCCTGACAGGCGGAGAAAACGTTCATGCAAGGCAGATACGGCAAGGGTAGGCCTCCTGATGTGAGGGCAGCGAACCACCGGTTTAACTTGATTGAACGTTCAATTAAAACACGAATACGAGGCGAAGGACTAATCGGCGGCCTCTGGACGCTAGTTCACATGTAGGCAGATCGCACGGATGCAGGGCCCGGCTAAGCGGGCCTGGAGAGGCTCGGATCAGATGAAAACAGAGCCGGCCAAATCCTACTTCTGCGACCCATCGTCATGCTGCAAATTCGCCTGATTGACGTTGCTGCCCGGTGGCACACCACGGGTGAGCCACACGTTACCGCCGATGGTCGAGCCCTGACCGATGGTAATACGCCCCAGAATGGTCGCACCGGCGTAGATCACCACATCGTTCTCGACGATCGGGTGACGAGCGTGGCCTTTCTGCAGCTGCCCGTCTTCATCTGCCGGGAAACGTTTTGCGCCCAGCGTCACGGCCTGGTAGATGCGCACTCGCTCGCCAATGATCGCCGTCTCGCCGATCACCACGCCGGTCCCGTGATCGATGAAGAAGCTCGGGCCGATCTGCGCGCCGGGGTGAATGTCGATACCGGTGGCCGAATGCGCCAGCTCGGAGCTGATGCGCGCCAGCAGTGGCAGGCCGTTGTTGTAGAGGTGATGGGCAAGGCGGTGGTGGATGATCGCGAGAATCCCGGGATAGCACAGCAACACTTCGTCGACACTGCGCGCTGCCGGGTCGCCGTGGTAGGCAGCCAACACGTCGGTATCGAGGACTCGGCGGATCTGCGGCAAGGCGCTGGCGAAATCCTGGATCAGCCGTTCGGCGTGGACATCGGCACAGCTGGCGTCCTCGCCGCGCTGACGAGCCACGTAGCGCAATTCCAGCCTCGCCTGGGCCAGCAAGGAGTTCAGCGCAACATCCAGGGTGTGGCCGACGTAAAAGTCTTCGCTTTCTTCACGCAGGTCCACAGGCCCCAGCCGCATCGGAAACAATGCACCGCCGAGCGCTTCGAGAATGTCTCGCAGCGCTTCGCGGGAAGGCAGTTCACGGCCGCCCTTCTCACCGCTGACGCGACCATTACGGGTGCGCCAGTCATCACGTGCGGCGCGCAACTCGCTCACGATTCGCTGCAATTGCCAGTGGCCGGTCACGCCCTCGGCGCAGGCTTCCTGGGACAGTTCGGGAATAGTGCTCACGCAGGTTTCTCCTCAATTCAACGGCTCGTCAGGCTGGACACACCGAATGAGGAATCACTCTACGGCAAACATTTGTGGCAAAAAAATAACAATTTTCGTGAGGCTATAACCCGAAGCGTGCGGGAAACGGTCGGGTTGCCCTGCAGGAATCGTCTGCCTATAGTCCAGCGACTCACTTCAAGACGCCCAAATCACCATGATCAAACAACAGCTGGACCGTTTTAATCGCCTGCAACTCTTGGGCGCTCCGACCCCACTGGAGAAACTGGAACGCCTGTCGGCCTGGGCCGGTCGCGACATTTACGTCAAACGCGACGACATCACGCCCTTGGCCATGGGCGGCAATAAACTGCGCAAACTCGAATACCTCGCGGCGGATGCTCTGGCGCAAGGTGCCGACACGCTGATCACCGCGGGCGCGATCCAGTCCAACCACGTTCGGCAGACTGCCGCATTGGCCGCCAGACTGGGCTTGGGCTGTGTCGCGCTGCTGGAAAACCCCATCGCCACCGAAGACCGCAATTACCTGGGCAATGGCAACCGGCTGCTGTTGGACCTGTTCGATGCGAAGGTCGAACTGGTGGAGAACCTGGACAACGCCGACGAGCAGCTGCAAGCCCTCGCCGCCCGCCTGAGCAACAGCGGCAAGAAGCCGTATCTGGTGCCGATTGGTGGCTCCAGCCCCGTGGGTGCATTGGGTTATGTGCGTGCGGGCTTTGAACTGGCCGAGCAGATTCAGCAAAGCGGCGTGGAATTCGCGGCCGTGGTGCTGGCTTCCGGTAGCGCTGGCACTCACAGCGGACTCGCGCTCGCACTGGCCGAAGCGCTGCCGCAACTGCCAGTGATCGGAGTGACCGTATCGCGCCCTGAAGAAACCCAGGCACCGAAGGTTCAAGGTTTGGCCGAGCGCACTCTCGAACTGCTGGGTGAACCCATGCCCACGGCGTTCAAAGTGCAATTGTGGGATGAGTACTATGGCCCTCGTTATGGCGAGCCGAATGCGGGCACGTTGTCGGCGATCAAACTGGTGGCCAGCCAGGAAGGTCTGCTGCTGGATCCGGTATACACCGGCAAGGCCATGGCGGGGTTGCTGGACGGTATCGGCCGGCAGCGTTTCGATGACGGCCCGATCATCTTCCTGCACACCGGCGGGGCTCCCGCGTTGTTTGCTTATCCTGATGTTTTTTCAGGGCCGTGATCCTGGTCGGCGCTGGTCCGCAAAACCTGTAGGAGTCGCCGGAGCTCACAGAAGGAGCGGCGTACCCCAGCCTATCGGTTTCACTGGAAGGCTGCGGTGCGAATGAGGCAATCTCCTATATGCCCAACACAAATAAGCGATTCGTTTTTAATTATTTTTAATCCTAAACAACTGCTTTTATGATCGCCGCCAGCCACCGCATCAAAACCCGGCAGAGCACTGAAAAAGCTGGATAAACGCGCGTTGCCACAGTAGCTTCGTCAGGTCATGACGCTTGCCTGACATTCCAATTAAAACAGGGGACTCACATGAACATGTCTGCAATCCGCCGCACCTTCCTGCTGTCGGCATTCAGCCTGGTGCTGGGCACCGGTCTGGTGACCCAGGCCGTCGCTGGCGGGCAACTGGATACCATCAAAAAGAACGGCACCCTCAACGTCGGTCTGGAAGGCACTTACCCGCCATTCAGCTTCGTCGGCGCAGACGGCAAGCTGACCGGTTTCGAAGTCGAGTTGTCCGAAGCCCTGGCCAAGGAGCTGGGCGTCAAGGTCAAGCTGTCGGCCACTCCATGGGCCGGCATTCTAGCGGCACTGGAATCCAAGCGTCTGGACATCGTCGTCAACCAGGTGACCATCTCCGACGAGCGCAAGAAGAAGTACGATTTCACCGAACCGTACACCGTGTCGGGTATCCAGGCGCTGGTGAAGAAAGAAAACGCCGGCAAATTCCCTGAGCCTAAAGATCTGGACGGCAAGAAAGTTGGCGTCGGTCTGGGCACCAACTATGAAGAATGGCTGAAAACCAACGTACCGGGCGCCGTCGTCAAAACCTACGACGATGATCCGACCAAATACGCAGACCTGCGCGTTGGCCGCATCGACGCCATTCTGGTGGATCGTCTGGCTGCGCTGGATCTGATCACCAAAACCAAGGACAACCTGGCCGTTTCCGGCCCGGCGTTCTCCCGTCAGGAAGCCGGTATCGCCCTGCGCAAAGGCGAGCCTGAGCTGCTGGACGCGCTCAACAAGGCTCTGGAAAAACTGCGCGCCGATGGCACGCTGACCAAGCTGTCGCAGAAGTACTTCCAGGCTGACGTGACCAAATGATTGGAGAGAAACTGCAGCTCGCGCTGGATTCCGCGCCCTTCCTGCTTCAGGGCGTGTACTACACCGTGGGCCTCAGCCTCGGAGCGATGTTTTTCGGATTGGTGCTGGGCTTCGGCCTGGCACTGATGCGTCTGTCGAAGGTAAAGATCGTCAGCGTTATCGCCAGGGTCTACGTGTCGTTCTTTCGGGGCACTCCGCTCCTGGTTCAGCTGTTCATGATCTATTACGGACTGCCTGATTTCGGCATCGAACTCGATGCCATCAGCGCTGCGCTGATCGGCCTGTCATTGAATATGGCGGCCTACGCGTGCGAAATCCTGCGAGCGGCCATTGGCGCCGTGGACAAAGGCCAGTGGGAAGCCGCTGCCAGTATCGGCATGACCCGCGCGCAGACCATGCGCCGGGCGATCCTGCCCCAGGCTGCGCGCACCGCGTTGCCGCCGTTGGGCAACAGCTTCATTTCGTTGGTCAAGGACACCGCCATGGCCGCCACCATTCAGGTGCCGGAAGTCTTCCGTCAGGCGCAGTTGATCTCCTCGAGAACGCTGGAAATTTTCACCATGTATTTCACCGTCGCGGTGATCTACTGGGTGCTGTGCAGTGTATTGGCTCACTTCCAGAACCGTCTGGAAGCACGCGCCAACCGCCACGATGTGGAGTCCTGATGCATGATCACCGTTGAAAAACTGACCAAGGAATTCAAGGGCAATCAGGTACTCAAGGGCATCGATCTGAAGGTCGAACCCGGTGAAGTGGTCGCTATCATCGGCCCCAGCGGGTCCGGCAAGACGACGTTCCTGCGTTGCCTCAACTTCCTCGAAGAACCCACCAGCGGCACGATCGTCGTCGGCGACATCAAGATCGACGGCAGCAAGCCACTGAGCCAGCAACAGGGGCTGATCCGGCAGTTGCGTCAACATGTCGGGTTCGTGTTCCAGAACTTCAACCTGTTCCCCCATCGCACTGCGCTGGAAAACGTCATCGAAGGCCCGACCGTGGTCAAGAAGATGCCGCGCGAGCAGGCTGTCGAACTGGGTCGCAACTTGTTGGCCAAGGTCGGCCTTGCCGGCAAGGAAGACGCCTACCCCCGTCGTTTGTCCGGTGGGCAGCAGCAGCGCGTGGCAATTGCCAGGGCGCTGGCGATGGAGCCTGAGGTGATTCTGTTCGACGAACCTACCTCGGCGCTCGACCCCGAGCTGGTCGGAGAAGTGCTCAACGCGATCCGCGCTCTGGCCGAAGAGAACCGCACGATGGTCATCGTCACCCACGAGATGAGTTTCGCTCGCGACGTTGCCAATCGGGTGGTGTTCATCGACAAGGGCGTCATCGTCGAACAGGGCGATGCAAAAGCGCTGTTCGCGAATCCGAAAGAGGAACGCACCAGGCAATTTCTGGAACGTAGCAGGAACTAGTCCTACAACAACTGTTTAAAAAACGGCGCTGTTCAGCGCCGTTTTCTTTTACTTCAATATTTGGAAAAGTCTGCATCCATCAAAAATCTCTTTGATCGCGAACAGTAACAACCCACGCCAACATCGAAGTTTTCAATGCAAACCATTCTCAGGTTCTTCATCGATCATTTATCGTTTGACGAACATCATCCCAGTAAATATTCGGCACTTGTCCGGACGACAACGCGTCAGCGCTTTTTCCTTCTCTGGTAGGACGCGCCATACAGCCAAGGTGCCCACCACCCGCGCATTGACGTAGGAAACATCTGATTATCCTGCACACAAACATTTACGCCTTTTTGGGCGTTGACATATATACGGCAACACAATTAGCTCAAGAGCAACTTAGGAGTTCCTCCACGCACTTTAGCAATCCCACATTTAATACCGTTTGTAATGTTTGCCAACACTGTGCATCGGGGATGTACTTACACCATCGCTTTCAGGTTGTCGTCGCGTTAATAGCCATCGTGACCGCACTATTTAAAACACAATTTTGAGTGAGTATTCGAAGATGATTCAGACCCCCATCAGCACCACGCCGTTCGAGCTCTTCGCCCCGTCCCTTCCGCAGTCGAACAGACAGGGCATTGGTGCCCTGGCCGCTGCCGACCTTTCAGTGAACATCCCGCCTTATCCCGAAATGGAGAGCGGGGATCTTATCGAACTGTTCTGGGGTGAATGTTATGTCGCGTCGACATTGTTGGCTGAGTCCCACATCGGAGAAACAACCGTCCTACACATTCCGGAGAGCTTCCTTCAAAGCGGCAAAGTGAAGACCTACTACAAAGTCACGAAGATTGGCAGCGAGCCCGTGAAATCCCCTTGCTGCAAACTGTGGGTCAAGCTGGAGACTCCCGGAGGTCATCTGGTCAGCGCGGGCGGCGAAGAAAACCAGGGTCTGGCGCCGGTAATCTTCCCCGACGCCATCATGCGAAACGGTCTGAGCGCGCGACACCTCAACCAAGGGATCGAACTGCGCATCGACAGTTACCCCAACATGGAGGCGTACGACGAGATTACGTTGCGCTGGGGCGATGTGCGGATGGATCTGCCCGTCCTGACCGACAAAGACGTCGGCCATCCCATAAAGGTCCTCGTGCCCGCCTCGATCATCGAGGAAGCAGGCGATGATCTGCACCAGGAGGTGACGTACTGCGTGATTGATCGTGTGGGCAACAACTCGCTCTGGGCGCCGCCTCGGTCAATCAGGGTCAGCACAGAGGATTCACCGATTAGCCGAACTTGATGTCCGCGAATCTGGGCGACGTCGTCGCGGTGCAAGGACGCTGTACCGCGACCCTACAAACTGTTTTCGTGAATGACCGCACAGATTGAAAGCGAAAAGGAAATCTCCCACAGCATCTACAACCTCCTCCTACACAACACCTCCAAACCATGCAAAACGGTGCTGCTAGCCTGCGTTGAAACAGTTCGCGAGACGTCCGCCATGCGCAGCCGACATATCCTCAAGTACCTGATCCTCTTCCTCGTATTCGGCACCTGCATGGCCTACGCACACGCCATCTGATCAGCGAAGGGGACGAACTTTCGCCTTCTATGCTTATTCCTAAATTCAAGTTTATTTAATTTTTATACACGTTTAGGGTATATGCACCGGACCACCGGACCATCGTTTTTTCTGCCGCCATCGCGGTTTCGATTCGAGGTTCGAAATGGTCACGCACAACCACCCCAGTGCATCGGCTCGTGAAGGTCACCACCATGACTGATCTGAGCGCCCTCCTGGTCCAGCAAACCCTGGACGTTGCCCCACCTCTGTTGCCAGCGACAGTGCTGCGCAACGATGCCGACGCCATCGCCGCCGCCCATGAACTGGCTGAAGTAGTTCGACCGGGCGCCGCCGTCCGTGATCGCGAACGACAACTGCCGTGGGCGGAAATCGAGCGATTCAGCCAAAGTGGCCTGGGCAGTATCGCCGTGCCGCGCGCTTATGGCGGTCCGCAGGTATCGTTCGTCACCGTTGCCAAAGTGTTCGCCATTCTTTCGGCGGCGGACCCTGCAGTCGGCCAAATCCCGCAGAATCATTTCGGCATCCTCAATTCGCTGATCGGCAGTGCCAGCGAAGCGCAGAAAACCTTGCTGTTCAAAAGCGTGCTCGACGGCGCACGGATCGGCAATGGGGGCCCGGAGCGCGGCACCAAAAATACCCTGGACGTAAAAACGCGACTGACTGCCGACGGTGATCATTTTTTGCTCAACGGCCGCAAGTTCTATTCGACCGGTGCGTTGTTCGCCCATTGGGTCGCGGTCAAGGCGATCAACGATGACGGCAAGCAAGTGCTGGTATTCGTGCCGCGCGGGACGCCGGGCTTGCACATCATCGACGATTGGTCCGGCTTCGGGCAGCGCACTACCGCCAGTGGCAGCGTGTTGCTGGAAAATGTGCGAGTCAGCGCAGATCTGGTGATCGAGAACTGGAAACTGGGCCAGTCGCCCAACATTCAGGGCGCAGTTTCACAACTCATTCAAGCCGCCATCGATGCGGGAATCGCCCGTGAAGCGATCGACGAAAGCATTCGTTTCGTACGTGAGCGCTCACGCCCGTGGATCGAAGCCAATGTCGAGCGCGCCAGCGATGACCTGTACGTGATCGCTGATATCGGCAAGCTGAAACTGGAGCTGCACGCCGCCGAAGCGCTGTTGCACAAGGCCGGTCGTGTGCTCGATGAAATCGCCGCCTCGCCCATCGATGCCCAGGCCGCTGCGCGTGCATCAATCGTGGTCGCCGAAGCCAAGGGGCTGACTACCGAGATCGCCCTGCAGGCCAGCGAGAAGCTGTTCGAGCTGTCGGGCAGCCGCGCGACTCTGGCCGAATTCAACCTCGACCGCCACTGGCGCAACGCCCGGGTCCACACCCTGCACGACCCGGTGCGCTGGAAAGTCCACGCCGTCGGCGCCTGGCACCTCAACGGCACTCTGCCTGCCCGCCATTCCTGGATCTGACCAGACCACTGGAAACACACTCATGAGCATTCAATCCTTACCGCATGAAACGCAGGCGGCTCCCGCGACTGCGATTATTCGGGATGACGCCCAGGCGCTCGCCACTGCCCGGGCACTGGCCGAAACCTTCAAACAGCAGAGCGCCCTACGCGACCGTGAACGTCGTCTGCCGCACATTGAACTGGAACAGTTTTCCCGTTCGGGCCTGTGGGGCATCAGCGTGCCGCAAACCTTCGGCGGCGCGGGGGTTTCCAGCGTCACCCTGGCCGAGGTCATACGCATCATCTCCGCCGCCGACGGCTCGCTGGGGCAGATTCCGCAGAACCATTTCTACGCCCTCGAAGTACTGCGTGTGAACGGCAGCCCCGAACAACAGAAACGGCTGTACGCCGAAGTACTCGCCGGCCAGCGTTTCGGCAATGCGCTGGCGGAACTGGGGACCAAAACCGCCCACGACCGCACCACGCGTCTGAGCCGCGACGGCCAAGGCTGGCGCATCAATGGTCGCAAGTTCTACTCCACCGGAGCCTTGTACGCCCAACGCATCCCGACTTCGGTGATCGATGACGACGGCATTCAGCAACTGGCCTTTGTCCCGGCCAATGCTGCGGGGCTGAGCGTGATCGACGACTGGAGCGGTTTCGGTCAACGCACCACCGGCAGCGGTTCAGTGGTGTTCGAAAACGTCTATGTCGACGCCGACGACGTCGTGCCCTTTCAGACCGCTTTCGAACGGCCCACGACGGTCGGTCCGCTGGCGCAGATTCTCCACGCGGCTATCGACACCGGCATCGCTCGTGCCGCCTATGAAGACGCCCTGCATTTCGTGCGTACACGCACGCGGCCATGGATCGATTCGGGTATCGAAAAGGCCGTCGATGACCCGTTGACCCTGCATGGTTTCGGCAAGCTCTCGATTCGTCTGCATGCAGCCGAAGCGTTGCTCGAACGCTCGGGTGAATACCTTGACCGCGCGCAGGCCGAAACCACGGCAGAAAACCTTGCCCAAGCCTCGATTGCCGTGGCCGAAGCCCGTGCGATCAGCACCGAGATTTCCCTGGCTGCCAGCAGCACGCTGTTCGAACTTGCAGGCTCGCAGGCCACTCTGGCCGAGCATGGTCTGGATCGTCACTGGCGCAATGCGCGGGTTCACACGCTGCATGATCCAGTGCGCTGGAAATACCACGCCATCGGCAACTTCTACCTCAACGACGTCAATCCGCCACGTCGGGGGACCCTCTGATGAGCAAGAAAAAGATCCTGCTCAATGCGTTCAACATGAACTGCATCGGCCACATCAACCACGGGTACTGGACGCATCCGCGAGACACCTCGACCCAGTACAAGACGCTTGAATACTGGACGAATCTGGCTCAGTTGCTGGAACGGGGACTGTTCGACGGTTTGTTCATCGCCGACATCGTGGGCGTTTATGACGTGTATCAGAAGTCGATTGGTGTGCCGCTGAAAGAATCGATCCAGCTGCCGGTCAATGACCCGTTGCTGCTGGTCTCGGCCATGGCTGCAGTTACCAGTAACCTCGGTTTCGGTCTGACCGCCAACCTGACCTACGAAGCCCCTTACTTGTTCGCCCGGCGCATGTCGACGCTCGATCACCTGACCCGCGGGCGTGTGGGCTGGAACATCGTCACCGGTTATCTCGACAGCGCCGCCAAGGCCATGGGGCTGAAGGAGCAGATCGAGCACGACCGACGTTACGATCAGGCCGATGAATACCTGGAGGTGCTCTACAAACTCTGGGAGGGCAGCTGGGAAGACGACGCGGTCATCGAAGATCGTGAAGCGCGCATCTACGCTCAGCCGGAAAAAGTCCATTACGTGCGCCACAGCGGCGAGTTCTATCAGGTCGAGGGTTACCACCTCTGCGAGCCTTCGCCGCAACGCACACCCGTGTTGTTTCAGGCGGGCAGTTCGGATCGGGGCTTGCAGTTCGCCGGCAATAACGCCGAATGCGTGTTCATCAGTGCCCAGAACAAAGCCGCGACCCGCGAGCAGGTGGACAAGGTCCGCGCCAGCGCTGTCGCCGCGGGTCGCACCCCCGATGACATCAAGGTGTTCATGGGACTCAACGTCATTGTCGGCGCCACCGAGCAAGCCGCTCGCGCCAAGCATGCGGAGTACCTGACCTACGCGAGTGCGGAGGCCGGTTTGGCACACTTCTGTGCCTCGACCGGAATCGACTTCGCAGACTACGAGCTCAACGAGCCCATTCAGCACGTCAAAGGCAACGCCATTCAATCGGCGACGAAGATCCTCAAGAACAACGACTGGACCCGTCAGAAACTCCTCGACCAGCACGCACTCGGCGGTCGCTACATCACTGTCATCGGATCGCCCGACCAGGTTGCCGACGAGCTGGAATCCTGGATCGCCGAAACCGGTCTGGACGGCTTCAACCTGACCCGCATTGTCACCCCGGAGAGCTATGAGGATTTCATCGATCTGGTGATCCCTGAACTGCAACGCCGCGGCTCGTACAAGACGGCGTACGACCAGGGAACGCTGCGCCAGAAGCTGTTTACCGAAGGGGACGCTCGATTGCCAGAACGGCATGCGGGAGCCACGTTCCGGCGTTCAAGCCAATGATTTTCATTGCCTGAGCAGACTCCATCGCGCAGCAGGCACCACAGAACTAAACCCGACACCGATCCGGACACCTACCATGACAAAACAACTGCTGACCCTTGCCCTCTCTTTCGGCCTCTTTACAGGTCTTGCACAAGCCGCTGAGCAACCGCTTAAGGTCGGCACTACCGCTGCCTTCGCCATTCCGCTGGAGGCCGCCGTGGCCGAAGCCGACAAGCAAGGCCTCAAGGTCGAACTGGTGGAATTCACCGACTGGATCGCCCCTAACGTCAGCCTCAACGCTGGCGACATCGACGTGAATTACTTCCAGCACATCCCGTTCCTGGAAAACGCCAAGGCCGCGTCGGGCTTTGATCTGGTGCCCTACGCACCGGGCATCATCAACAACGTCGGCCTGTACTCGAAGAAATACAAAAGCTTCGATGAACTGCCGACCGGCGCCAGCGTGGCCATCGCCAACGACCCGATCAACAGTGGGCGCGGCCTGCAATTGCTGGCCAAGGCGGGGCTGATCACCCTCAAGCCCGGCGTCGGTTACAAGGCGACCGAAGACGACATCACCAGCAACCCGAAGAAGCTCAAGCTGATTCAGGTCGAAGCAGTACAACTGGTACGCGCCTATGACGACGCCGACCTGGTTCAGGGCTACCCCGCGTACATTCGGCTGGCGAAAACCTTCGATGCGGGCTCGGCGATTCTGTTCGACGGCCTCGACCATCCGGAGTACGTCATTCAGTTCGTGATCAAGCCAGACCACAAGCAAGACCCGCGCCTGGCCAAGTTCATCGACATCTACCAACACTCGCCTGTGGTGCGCGCCTCGCTGGATAAAGTGAATGGCTCGCTCTACCAGGTCGGCTGGAAGAACTGACATGAATGCGACCGCGCAACGCTCCCTGCCTCTGGAAGAGCCAACTCCGCATTCCGCCGCACAGACGCACCTGCACCCCGAGAAGGCCCTGGCGCATGTGCGCTTCAGCCAACTCGGCAAAGTCTACGAGGGCCAGCAGGGCCCGGTCGCGGCGCTCAAATTCATCGATCTGGATATCCAGCGCGGTGAGGTATTCGGCATCATCGGCCGCAGCGGCGCGGGCAAGTCGTCGCTGATCCGCACCATCAACCGTCTGGAGCAGCCCAGCAGCGGCCGCGTGCTGATCGATCAGGTCGACATCGCCGCCTTCAACGAAGACAAGCTGGTGGAGTTACGCCGACGGATCGGCATGATCTTCCAGCACTTCAACCTGATGTCGGCCAAGACCGTGTGGCAGAACGTCGAGCTGCCCTTGAAGGTGGCTGGCGTGCCCAAGGAGCAGCGTCAGCGCAAGGTTGCCGAGTTGCTGGAACTGGTGGGCCTGCGCGACAAGCACAAAGCCTACCCGGCGCAACTCTCCGGCGGGCAGAAACAACGCGTAGGCATTGCGCGGGCATTGGTGCACGACCCGGCGATTCTGTTGTGCGACGAAGCCACTTCAGCGCTCGATCCGGAAACCACTCAGTCGATTCTCGGCTTGCTGCGCGAGATCAATCAGCGCCTGGGCCTGACCATCATCCTCATCACCCATGAGATGGCCGTGATCCGCGAAATCTGTGATCGCGTGGTGGTTCTGGAGCAAGGCGAGGTCGTCGAGCAAGGCCCGGTGTGGCAGGTGTTCGGCAACCCGCAGCATGAAGTGAGCAAGACGCTGCTGGCGCCGTTGCAACACGCGCTGCCTGAAGATCTGCAGGCTCGACTGCAGCCGCAACCGTCGGACAAAACCGCCAGCGTCGTGCTCGATCTGCAGTTCACCGGCAGCAACGGCCAGGAGCCTGACTTATCGGCGTTGTTCAGCGCATTCGGTGGTCGCGTCAGCCTGCTTCACGGCGGCGTGGAACGCATTCAGGGCCACGCTCTGGGCCACCTGCTGCTCGCCATCAGCCATTCGCCGCTGTCCATCGAAGAATTGCTCATCCGCGCCCGCAAACAGGCGCAACACGCAAAGGTATTGGGTTATGTGGCTTGATCGTTTGTGGCAAGGCGTCATCGACACCTTTCTGATGGTCGGCGTGTCGTCGTTGATCGCGCTGATTCTGGGCATCCCGCTGGCGGTGATACTGGTCACCAGCGGCAAAGGCGGGATCTTCCAAGCGCCGAACGTCAATCGCGTGCTGGGGGCCTTCGTCAATATCTTCCGCTCGGTGCCGTTCCTGATCCTGATGGTCGCGCTGATCCCCTTCACCCGCCTGATCGTCGGCACCACCTACGGCGTCTGGGCAGCCGTGGTCCCCCTGACAATCGCCGCCACGCCATTCTTCGCGCGCATCGCCGAAGTCAGCCTGCGGGAAGTCGACCACGGCCTGATCGAAGCCGCGCAAGCCATGGGCTGCCGCCGCTGGCACATCGTCTGGCACGTCCTGCTGCCCGAAGCCCTCCCTGGCATCGTCGGTGGGTTCACCATCACCCTGGTCACCATGATCAACTCCTCGGCCATGGCCGGCGCAATTGGCGCAGGCGGCCTTGGAGACATTGCCTACCGCTACGGCTATCAACGTTTCGACACGCAGGTAATGCTGACGGTGATCGTGCTGCTGGTGGTGCTGGTGGCGTTGATTCAACTGGGCGGGGATCGCTTGGCAGTGAGATTGAACAAGCGGTGAGAAGGCTTAGCGATGCGCCCCTCACTCAGTTGGTCCGCCAGGATTATTGATATAGCCTTGGCGTTCAAACGGACTGTGGACATACGAGGCTGGCAATGGACGCTTTGGTAAATCGAGACGAACTGACTGAAAAGATCATCGACCTCTTCGTCTCGATCATTGGCTTCATTCCACGCGAAGCGGTATCGGCACAGACCAACTTCATCAAAGATTTCGACATCATCGATGATGATTTCACCTGCTTCATGATGCAGGTGAAGTGGCGGTTCAAGCTCAATCCAAGACCTGCTGATTGGGAGCGGATCGAGACCATCGACGAGGTGGTCGATCTGGTGCTCGACAAACGCTGAGCGTTGCTCATCACCCAAGCGGGGGTATATTGGCGGCTTCTCCCGCTCAGAATCCGCAGCAATGAAACTCGACCCGCAGGACCTCGCTCAGATCACCGCCACCACACTGGGCAATTACAACGATGTCGCCGAGGGCTTCCGCGAAGGTACGCGGGATCACGATGTCAGCCAGAACATCGACGCGCTGTTGCGCAATATTCAGGGCGCCGCGCCGTTTCAGATTCTGGACTTTGGCTGTGGACCGGGGCGGGATTTGCAAACTTTCACTGCCATGGGCCATATCGCGACAGGGCTGGACGGCTCCGAACGTTTCGCCGAAATGGCACGTGCCGACAGCGGCTGCGACGTGTTCCATCAGAACTTTCTTGAGCTGGATCTGCCTGCCGAGCGCTTCGACGGGATCTTCGCCAATGCCTCGCTGTTTCATGTGCCACGCCAGGAGTTGCCACGTGTCCTGAGCGAATTGCGGGGAGCATTGAAGCCCGGTGGCGTGCTGTTCAGCTCCAATCCGCGGGGCAACAATCAGGAAGGCTGGAAAGGCGAGCGCTACGGCTCGTTTCATGACCTTGAGTCGTGGAGCGCATTGCTGACCGATGCGGGCTTCGTCGAGGTCGAGCATTACTACAGGCCTGCCGGGCTGCCGAGGGAGCAGCAGCCCTGGTTGGCGAGTGTGTGGCGCAGGGTTTGATCAGGCCAGGCATACCTGACCCTGCCCGATGGGCGTGGGAACCGTCTTTCTGCATATCTTCCGCAGAACCGCAGCAGGTCCGGTCTTGATTTCCTGTAGCAGTCCGGCTTGCCGGCGGCGGCGTCATTGAGATCGCTGCCGCCGGCAAGCCGTACTGTTACAGAAACGTGTTTGCCAGACAACGGTCACTCCGCCGCAGGATGCGCGCCCTCTTCGCCGTGTTCTTCCTTGTGTTTCTGCCGCTCGGCGTCGGCCTTCTCGCGCTGTTCCCTGGTCGGTTCCTTGATCTTGTACCAGGCCACATACAGCGCCGGCAGGAACAGCAGGGTCAACAGCGTGGCGATGATGATCCCGCCGATCATCGCGTAGGCCATCGGCCCCCAGAACACTTCGCGGGCGATCGGGATCATGCCCATGCTCGCGGCCGCAGCAGTCAGCAGAATCGGTCGACGACGATGCTGTGTGGCTTCGGCGACGGCGTCCCACGGTAGATATCCCGCGCGCTCGTATTCCTCGATCTGGGTCACCAGAATCACCGAGTTGCGGATGATGATGCCGATCAGCGCGAGAATCCCGAGAATCGCCACAAAGCCCATGGGCGTCCCGGTCGGCACCAGCGCCAGCACCACGCCAATCAGCCCCAGCGGCGCGACGCTCGCCACCAGAAACATCTTCTGCACGCTGTGCAACTGGATCATCAGGAAGGTCGCCATGAGGAACAGCATCAGCGGCACGACTTTGGCGATCGGTCCCTGAGCCTTGCCGCTCTCCTCGACCGTACCGCCCGTGGCGATTTTGTAACCCACTGGCAAATCGGCTGCGAACTTGTCGATTTCAGGCTTCAGGTCTTTGACCAGATCGGTCGGCTGGATCTCGTCGCGAACCGCCGCCTTGAGCGTGATCGTCGGCTTGCGATCACGACGCCAGACCAATGGCTGCTCCAGCTCGTAGCGCACGTTGGCAAAGGCCAGCAGCGGAATCGACGCACCGTTCTGGGTGACGATTTGGAGGTTCTGCAGGGTTTCCGGTGAGCCCCGCTCGGAATCCACCGCGCGCCCGACCACGTTGATCAGGTAGATGTCATCGCGCACCTGGGTCACGTTGGCCCCCACGACGATGCTGTTCATCAACTGCGCCACGTCTTCGGACGACAACCCGAGCTGCCGCGCCTTGTCCTGATTGATGTCGATGCGCAGCACTTTGCCGGGCTCGTTCCAGTCGTAAATCATCTCGCCGATGTGCTGATTCTTGTCGAGCAGGGTCGCCAGCTCGATGGCGTGCTGACGCACCTTGTCGATGTCATCGCCGCTGACCCGGTACTGAATCGGCCGCCCGACCGGAGGCCCCATTTCCAGCGGCTGAACGTAGGTGCCGATGCCAACGAAGTCTTCACGCAGGCGTTTTTTCAGGCGATCCATCAACGCGCCACGCTCTTCCAGACCCTTGCTGACGATCACGAACTGCGCGTAGTACGGGTTCTCCAACTGCTGGTCCAGTGGCAGATAGAAACGCACCGCACCCTGCCCGATGTAGGTGCTCCAGCGCACGATGTCCGGGTCGTCCTTGATGATTTCTTCGAGCTTGTCGACTGCCTTGCGCGTCTCATTGATCGAGGCGTTTTGCGGCAGGTTGAGGTCGAGCAGGATTTCCGGGCGGTCCGAGGACGGGAAGAACTGGTTCTGCACGAAGCGCATGCAGAACAGCGCCGTGGCGAACAGCGCGATGGTGATGAAGATCGCCAGCCAGCGATTGCGCATGGCCCAGAACATCGAGCCGTTGAACGACCGGGCGATGAATCCCGGCGGTTTTTCTTCGTGCTTCTTGACCTTGTCGCTGAGGATGTGGACCCCGATCACCGGGGCAAACAGAACCGCGACGACCCACGACACAAGCATCGCCACCGCAATGACCGCGAACAGGGTAAAGGTGTACTCCCCCGCCGAGCTGGCATTGAGGCCGATGGGCACGAAACCGGCCACGGTGACCAGCGTACCAGTGAGCATGGGGAAAGCGGTCGAGGTATAGGCAAAGGTTGCAGCTTGCTCCTTGGTGTCGCCGAGCTCCAGGCGCGTCACCATCATCTCTACCGTGATCATGGCGTCGTCCACCAACAGGCCGAGGGCGATGATCAGGGCACCCAGCGAAATCCGCTGCATGGTGATGCCGCTGTATTCCATGAAGACGAAGACCATCGCCAGCACCAGCGGAATCGAACACGCCACCACCAGCCCTGCGCGCACGCCCAGACTGATGAAGCTCACCACCAGGACGATGATCACCGCTTCGAACAGCGCGCTGGTGAACCCGCCGACAGCCTTCTCGACCACCTGCGCCTGATCGGACACGTTGTGCACGCCGACGCCGATGGGCAGGTCCGCCGTGGCCTGATCCATGCGCGCGTGCAGGTCCTTGCCGAATTCCTGAACGTTGCCGCCCTTCTTCATGGCGATTGCCAGGCCGATGGCCGACTTGCCGTTGTAGCGGAACTCCGGCTTGGCCGGGTCGACATAGCCGCGGCTGATTTCGGCGATGTCGCTCAAGCGATAGAAACGATCATTGAGCCGAAGATTGACCGTCTCAAGGTCCTTTTCCGACTGGAACTGCCCGGACGTGCGCACCGAAATCCGCTCCGGTCCAGCCTCGATCACCCCCGCGGGTGTCACGGCGTTCTGCGATTGCAGGCTTTGCACGACCTGCCTCTGATCCAGCCCCAGCGCCGCCAGTTTGCGAGTAGAGAAGTTGAGGTAAATCACTTCATCTTGCTGGCCGATCATCTGGATTTTGCCGAGACCCGGCACGTCACGAATCTGCACCCGCACCTGCTCGACGTAGTCACGCAGTTGGCGCAGCGTCAGGCCATCGGCGGTGAAGGCGTAGATCGAACCAAACACGTCGCCGAACTCGTCGTTGAACGACGGCCCTTGAATGCCCTGAGGAAAGGTGCCGCGTATGTCATCGATCTTCTTGCGCACCTGATACCAGATGTCCGGAATCGCTTCGGCGCTGGTAGTGTCGCGCAGGTACACGTAAACCGTTGATTCGCCTGGCCGGGTGTAGCTTTTCACGTAGTCGAGAGAGTCCAGCTCCTCGAGTTTTTTCTCGATGCGGTCAGTGACCTGCTTCAGGGTTTCATCGACGGTCGCGCCCGGCCAGCGGGTCTGGATGACCATGGTTTTGATGGTGAACGAGGGGTCTTCTTCGCGCCCCAGATTCATGTACGAGAACACGCCCATCAGCAAGCCGACGAACATCAGGTACCAGACGAAGGACTGATGCTTGAGGGCCCAATCGGAGAGGTTGAAATTCCCTTTCATCGTGGGCTGTCCTTATCGACTTTGACTTTCTGCCCCGGCTTGAGGCTGTTCACACCGGCGGTGACGACACGCTCGCCGCCCTTGACGCCGCCTGCGATAACGATGCGATCGTTGTCGCGGCTCACGACCTTCACCGGATGCGGCGACACGGTCTGATTCTGCATGTCGACGATCCATATCTGGGTCTTGCCGTCGACCTCCTGTAGCACGTTGGCAGGCAGTTCGATGCGTGGCTCGATGGCCGAACTGAGCGTGACACTGATCGCCGTACCCAAACGGAATGCTGCTGGGGTATCGGCCAGCGTCAGGCGTGCGCGACGGGTGCGGGTGGAGCTTTCGGCCTGGGGCTCCAGCTCACGTAACGTCGCGGTGGTGTTGATGTCCGGCTCCAGTTGGCTGGCGACCTTGAACACCACATCCTGGGGCAGTTGCTCGGCGAGCGGCGCTGGCAGGTCGATCACCGCTTCCTTGATGTCGGGACGCGCCAGAGTCACCACTTGCTCGCCGGCACTGACCACTTGCCCGGCCTCGGCTTTCCATTCGGTAACGACTGCCGCGTGATCGGTGCGCAACTCGCTGTAGCTCAACTGATCCTGAGACTGCTGCACCGAGGCCTTGGCCTGATCGTAGGACGACTTGGTGGTTTTTAGATCGGTCACGGCAACGTCCAGTGCTGCCTGTGCACCGACGCCGCGATCAAACAGCTCCTGCTGACGTCGGGCGTTGGCCTGAGCATTGATGTACTGCGCCTCGACGCGGGCCAGATCGCCCTGGGTCGAACGCAACTGATTTTGCAGATCGGTAGGGTCGAGGGTCGCCAGCAACTGGCCCTTCTCGACTTCACTGCCAACGTCCACGCTACGTTGCGCGATGCGCCCACCCACCCGGAAACCCAGCGTACTTTCGTAGCGTGCCTCGATATTGCCTGCGAAGCGCCCCAGGCTTTCCGTGGCCTGGGGTTTGACCTCCATGTACAGGACAGGCCGCACCGGCTCGGGCGGCGGCTCTTGCTTGCTACAGGCGGCAAGTAGCAGGCCCATGACCACAATCGCTGACAGACGCTTCATTGCGCTTCTCCTGTCAGGTTTTTGTAGGCGTTGACCAATTCCACCTGCATGTCCGGGTGCAGCAACTGGTTACCGGCAACCACCACTTTTTCGCCGTTTTTCAGGCCATCGATGATGATCACTTTGCCGGTCAGATAGCGCCCGACGGTGACACCGCGCAGGTTGGCTTTTTTCTGGTCATCGACCACCCAGACAGCAGGTTTGCCAAGGTCATCGCCCAGCCCCTTGGTCAGCGCCGACCAGGGCAATTCAACGCTTTGTCTGGCAGGCACCGTCAGTGCGGCGCTGACCACCGAGCCCAGATCCATGCCGTCGGGCAGTGAGTTCAGTGCGATTTTTACCTGCAGCGTGCCGGTTTGCGCGGACACCGCCGGCGTTACCTCGCGGACCTTGCCTGACGCCTTGATGGTCGGGTTGTCCAGCAATGTCACCTCGACCGGCTGATCGGTCGGTGGCTGGACGAACAAGGACTCATAGACGTTGAACACCGCATCTCGCTCGCCCGCACGGGCCAGGCTGAAAATCGGCATGGTCGCCTGCACCACCTGGCCCACTTCAGCTTGGCGCGCGGTAATGATTCCCGGCGCGTCGGCGATCAACGAGGTGTAACCCAGTTGCTCGCGGGCGTTTGCCAATTGCGCCTGAGCAGCCTTCAACGCGCTCTGGCTGCTGCGCAGTTGTGCTTGTGCGGAGTCGTATTCACTTTTGCTGGTGTAACCCTTGGGCAGGAGTTTTTGCTGACGTACGAACGCGGCGGCGGTCTGCTTCACGCGCGCCTGTTCGGCGGCTTCGGCGGCAATGGCCGAATCGACGTTGGTCTGCAGGTCTTTGGGGTCGAGCCTGGCCAGGACTTGTTTGGCCGTAATGCGATCACCGACATCGACCATGCGCTGAATGATCTTGCCGCCGACCCGAAACGACAGTTGCGTCTGCACCCTGGCCTGAATGTCGCCCGTGAGCGTCACGGCGGCAGCGAAGTCAGCAGTCTTGACCTCCTGAACCTGCACACGTGGACGAACGGGATCGGTGGGTTTTTCCTTGCCGCAACCTGCCAGCAGCGTCAGGCACAGCCCAAGCCCGAGAACGGCCAGGCTTTTCTGTAAAACCGAGGGTTGAGCGGGCATGCAAGCTCCTTGTACCAATGCCGTTGCCTGCACCACGCGGTCGAGCGCCGTCGTGATGTGATCATGCGACTGTGAGCGTAGATGAGGGTTCCTCACACCGCTAAACTCCGCCGAACATGATTTGTCATCCGCGAACGCACACAGCAAGGAAGGCCTGATGCTCACCACCCTGGCCGTCGCCAATTACCGCTCGATCAATACGCTGGTAGTGCCGCTGGCGCGCCTGAACCTGATCACCGGCCCCAACGGCAGCGGCAAATCCAACCTGTACCGGGCGCTACGCTTGCTCGCTGAAACGGCTCAGGGCGGCGTGATCAGCGCACTGGCTCGCGAAGGCGGGCTGAAATCCACCTTCTGGGCGGGGCCTGAGAGCATCAGCCGGCGCATGCGCAATGGCGAAGTGGTCATTCAGGGCGGTCCACGCAAGGACGTGGTGCGCCTGCGCCTGGGTTTTGCTGCGGAGGATTTCAGCTATGCGATTTCTCTGGGATTGCCTCCTCCCCCTCAAGCTGAAACAGCATTTGCGCTGGATCCCGAGGTGAAACGCGAGTGCATCTGGGCCGGGCCGCTGTATCGCCCTGCCAGTCTTCTGGTGGACCGCGCAGGCCCGATGATTCGAGTGCGCGAAGGCCGCAGTTGGGATGTGCTGGCGCAACACACCCCGACCTTTGACAGCCTGTTCGATCAGGTCGGCAATCTGCGTTCATCCCCAGAGGTGCTGCAGTTGCGTGAGAGCATTCGCGGCTGGCGATTTTATGATCACTTTCGCAGCGATGCCGACGCTCCGGCGCGTAAAGCACAATTGGGTACGCGTACGCCGGTGCTGCATCACGACGGCCGTGATCTTGCAGCAGCGTTACAGACGATACGGGAAATCGGCGATCCGGAGGCGCTGGATGCCGCCATCAGTGATGCCTTCCCCGGCGCCCGGGTCGCCATCAACGCGCAAGGCGGCGGGTTGTTCGCGCTGGAGTTTCATCAACAGGGGCTGTTGCGGCCGCTCTCGGCTGCCGAACTGTCGGACGGCACATTGCGTTATATGCTGTTGATCGCAGCGCTGCTGACCCCTCGTCCGCCGACCATGATGGTTCTCAACGAACCGGAAACCAGCCTGCACCCCGATCTTTTGCCTGCGCTGGCGAGACTGATCATTCGCGCATCCAACCGTTGCCAGGTCTGGGTCGTGTCCCATGCCAGCCGCCTGATCGCTGCGCTGGAGCAGGATCCGGAATGCAATTGCATCGTGCTGGAGAAGAATCTCGGGCAAACCGGGATTGTCGGGCAGGGAATGCTTGATGAACCGGCTTGGCATTGGCCGGATTGAGGAGCGTGTCGAGCAGGCAGGATTTCAGGAGCTTGCGTCTGCATCGATATCCAACTGCGGCGCAGAACAGGTGAGAGGGAGCTTGCTCGCGAAAGCGGTGTGCCATTCAGCCATTTGTGACTGACACTTTGCATTCGCGGGCAAGCGCCCTCCTACGGGGTTTCACTCATCTCAGCTTCGCAAATCAGCTACCCGCCCCAGCATGGGCCTCTTCGAAGAAGAAATCCTTCCAGCTGTCGGCCTTGTTTTTCAGCACGCCGATTTCATGCAGTTTTTCGGCATAGATGTAGGTGCGTTGTGGCACGACGGTGAAGTCGATTTCAGGATCGGAAACGATCTTCTCCACCAACGGCAGCGGCAACTTCGACTTTTCTACGTCGATGTAAGTCTTCGCCGCCGCAGGCTTGTCGGCCTTGATGATCTTCTCGGCCTCGGCCAGCGCGTCATAGAACGCTTTGTAGGTCTTAGGGTTTTCGTCGTGGAATTTCTGCGTGGTGTACAGCACGTTGAATGTCGCCTGACCACCGAGCACGTCATACGAACTCAGCACTTTATGCACGTTCGGATTTTCCAGCTCTTGATACTGGAACGGCGGGCTGGAGAAATGCGCGCTGATTTCCGAACCGCCCGCGATCAAAGCCGACGTGGCGTCCGGGTGCGGCAGGCTGACGGAAATATTGTCGAATTTTTTGTAGTTGTCGTTACCGAACAGCTTGGCGGTTTCAATCTGCAAGGTACGCGACTGGAAGCCCACGCCTGCGGCAGGAACGGCGATGCGGTCCTTGTCGGTGAAGTCGTTGAGGGTTTTCACCTCAGGCTTGTTGCTGAGCAGGTAGTTGGGCATGGAGCCCAGCGAGGCAATAGCCTTGACGTTCTGCTTGCCCTTGGTGCGGTCCCAGATGGTCAGCATCGGCGGCACGCCAGCGGATACCACGTCCAGCGCACCGGCCAGCAGCGCTTCGTTCATCGCCGTGGCACCGGAAATGCTGTTCCAGTCGACCTTGATGTCGATGCCCTGCTCCTTGCCATGCTTCTCGATCAGTTTCTGCTGCTGCACCACATCGAGAATCAGATAGCCGATGCCGAACTGCTGGGCGATGCTGATCTTGCCTTCGGCCTGAGCGCCGCTGCTCAACAGCGCGCCGACCAGACCGACCGTGGCCGCGAGTGCGGTGAGCACCGGATGTTTGATTGAAGTCCCCATAAAATCCTCACAAAAAAAGCGAAAAGTGTTGGCTGGCTTCATGTCCGGCAACCCGGTCCACTCGGCGTCTATCTGGAATGTCGTGTAGCAGTCCGGCTTGCCGGCGGTGGCGCCGCGCGGCTACAGAGCCCGTCTCAGCGCTGCATGCCCCAACGTTTGACGGTCAGGCGCTCGACGTTGCTGAACAGCAGGTTTTCCACCAGCAGGCCGATGATGATCACCGCCGCCAGGCCCGCGAACACCTTGTCGGTGTACAGCTCGTTGCGGTTCTGGAAGATGTACCAGCCCAGTCCGCCCTTGCCTGAAGACGCGCCGAACACCAGCTCGGCGGCGATCAATGTGCGCCAAGCGAACGCCCAGCCGATTTTCAGGCCAGCCAGAATCGACGGCAGCGCCGCCGGTATCAGGATGTACCAGACGAAGCGCAAGCCTTTGAGGCCATAGTTGCGACCGGCCATGCGCTGGGTTTCCGAGACGCCGAGAAACCCGGCGTAAGTGTTCAGGGCCAAGGCCCACAACACCGAGTGCACCAGCACGAAGATCAGGCTGTTTTCGCCCAGACCGAACCACAATAACGACAAGGGCAGCAGCGCGATGGCGGGCAGCGGGTTGAACATCGCGGTCAGGGTGCCGAGCAGGTCACGGCCCAGCTGCGTTGATACCGCAAGCGTGGTCAAACCGAACGCCAGAACGATGCCGATCAGGTAGCCCTTGACCAGCACTGTCAGGGAAATCCACACCTTGGCCAACAGTTCGCCGGTGACGACGCCATCGATAAAAGCCTGAGCGGTTTGCAGAAAGCTGGGCAGCAACAGGTCATTGCCCTGAATGCGCGCCGCGATTTCCCAGATCACCGCCAGGGCAATCAGAATCACGCTCTTGCGGACCCAGCTCAGTTGCCAGATGCGTTGGGCGAGAGGAATGTCGCGGGCCAGGTCTTCCTGCGTGAAAGGCTCCAGCGCGACTTCGTATTCCTCACGAATGGGGGGTGAAAGACTCATGGTGTTGTTCTCTTCGATGCAATCCGTCTGTAGCAGTCCGGCTTGCCGGCGGCGTCCTGGAAATCGCCTCCGCCAGCAGGCTGGACTGCTACAGGGAATTGAGTGTCAGTAGGCGATACGAATATCCTGGAACCGCAGATCCTGCTCGACCGCAGGCACTTCGCCCTCGTCGAACAGCAGGCTGTGGATACGTTGCGCCGAGCGCTGGAAATCCACACCGCCGAGGCTCTTCAGGTCGTATTGGTGGCTGTTGATCTCGGCACGTACACGCCCTGGATGCGGAGACAGCAGCAGAATCCGGTTGCCCACCACCAGCGCTTCTTCGATGGAATGCGTGACGAACAACAGTGTGAAACGCACCTCCTCCCACAGCTCCAGCAGCTCTTCCTGCATCTTGCGACGGGTCAATGCATCGAGGGCCGCGAAGGGTTCGTCCATCAGCAGGATTTTCGGCTGCATCGCCAGCGCGCGAGCGATAGCCACGCGGGCCTTCATGCCGCCGGACAAGGTGTGAGGGTAGGCATTGGCGAACGCGCTCAGCCCGACCTTTTCGAGGTAATGCCGTGCGCGCTCTTCTGCTTCGCGACGTTTCAGCGTGCGCGAGGCCAACAGCGGGAACATGACGTTCTCGATGACCGTCTTCCAGGGCGGAAGCTGGTCGAATTCCTGAAACACCACGATGCGATCCGGCCCCGGCTCCCGAACCTGCTGCCCGGCCAGACGAATCTGCCCTTCACTGGGCTGGATAAAGCCGGCGACTGCCTTGAGCAACGTCGACTTGCCGCAACCCGACGGGCCGAGCAGGACGAAACGGTCGGCGGGATCAACTTCGAAACTGACTTGATGAGTGGCCCGCACCACGCGTTCCGGCGTGCGGTATTCAAGGCTTACGCCCTGGACTTGCAACAGCGCTTCAGCGGTAGGCTGGTTGGCCTGTTGCTCGGTCAAGCGATCGCTAGCCGTGTGGCTTTGCAGAACAGCGTTCATGGAACGGGCTCCTGGGTCAGGATTGCCGGAATCTAGACGGCGTGAATCAGAATGGCGCATCGCCCTGAATAGTGGTGCGATGCAGGCGACGACGCAGGTGGTCGGGCGTCCCTCCAGCCAGGTGGATCAGCGAACGGTTGTCCCAGAACACCAGGTCGTTTTCCTGCCACTTGTGACGCAGGACATTCTCCGGGCGCACGCTGTGGGCGTAGAGCTCGTCGAGGATCGCGCGGCTTTCGTCTTCCGGCAGACCGACGATGTGAGTAGTGAAGCCTTCGCTGACGAACAACGCCTTGCGGCCGTTTTCCGGGTGCGTGCGCACGATCGGATGGCTGACCACCGCAACCTGCGCCAACTGCTCGGCGCTGAGGGTTGGACGCCAGTTTTGGGCGTTGTGGCCATCGCGATAACGAGAGGTGTAGCTGTGAACCGCATTGCGGCCTTCAACCGCCTTGCGCAGATGCTCAGGCAGGGTTTCCCAGGCTTGGTGCATGTCGGCGAACAGCGTGTCGCCGCCTTCGCTCGGCAGTTCCTGGGCATAGAGCATCGAGCCCAGGCTTGGCAGTTCTTTGTAGGACAGATCCGAGTGCCAGTATTTACCGGCATCCCCCAGCCCCACCGGCTGACCGTTCTCGACGATGTTGGAGACGATCAGGATTTCCGGATGATTGGCGAGCAAAAACTGCTTGAGTACGTGAATCTGCAGCACGCCGAAACGGCGACTGAAATCGATTTGTTGTTGCGGGGTGATCTGTTGATCACGGAACACAACGACGTGGTAATCCAGATGCGCGCGGTGTACGCGAGCGAAGTCTGCGTCATTCAGCGGACGGGACAGATCCAGGCCGACGATTTCCGCGCCCACCTTTTCGGCGAATGGACGCACATCGAACTGCTGATCCGGCGCTTGCGCAGACGTGGAAGCTTGGGAGGCTGCTGGCATGAGAACTCCGACTCCAAAAGGCATAGGGCTTAGGTGTCGGGAACTTTATAGGTATAAGAACAGAAATTTAAATATCGTTAGGGCATATGGATAGGTCGGAATGAACTAGCGCAGGCGCAGTGCCATTATCAGTAACCGGACGGATACCAAAGTCTAATCATCTGACGCGAACTCAAAGCGCAAGATGAGTGTCTATCTCGCATCTCGCAGCCAGGTATTGCTGCGATCGAACCGATGTCAGGGATAAGAACAAAGAGGACCGATCATGCCGGTACGCGGAAACGACAACGACCTATCGCACGACAAAGCGCACGAAGATAACGTGAAATTGCTCATCGCCCTGCGCCGCGCTCTGGTCACGCACGCAAAAACGCCGACGCATGTACGAGCCGTCGGCGTGAAAAACGTGCTTCATTAACCTCTGACCTTCGTCCTGAGAGCAATGAAACCCGTGGCAGGGAGCTTGCTCGCGAATCCGGTGTGTCATTCAGCACATCTGGGTCTGACACCCCACACTCGTGGGCAAGTCCCCTCCCACGTTTCATATCAGGCGAATTGCGCCTTCATCAGAACGCCGGCAGTACCGCGCCGTCGTACTTCTTGTTGATGAAGTCTTTGACCTGCTGGCTGGTCAGCGCCTTGGACAGCTTCTCGATCGCGTCGGTATGGGCGTTGTCGGTACGGGTGACCAGGTAGTTCACGTACGGCGAGTCGGCACCTTCCAGAATCAGCGCGTCCTTTTTCGGGCTCAGCTTGGCTTCCAGCGCGTAGTTGGTGTTGATCATGTCCAGGTCGACCTGATCCAGAACGCGCGGCAGAACAGCGGATTCCAGCTCACGGAACTTGAATTTCTTCGGGTTGGTGGCGATGTCTTTCGGCGTCGCCAGCGCGTCGGTCGGGTTCTTCAGAGTGATCAGACCGGCTTTCTGCAGCAGCAGCAGAGCACGACCGGCATTGCTGCCTTCGTTAGGAATGGCGATGGTTGCGCCTTCCGGCAATTCAGCCAGCGACTTGTACTTCTTCGAGTAACCACCGAACGGTTCGACGTGTACGCCAACGCCGGTCACCAGGGTTGCGCCCTTGCCTTTATTGAAGCCGTCCAGGTATGGCTTGGTCTGGAAGTAGTTGGCGTCCAGGCGTTTTTCGTTCAGCTGAACGTTAGGCTGTACGTAGTCGGTGAAGACCTTGATTTCCAGATCCACGCCTTCTTTGGCCAGCTCAGGCTTGATCAGCTCGAGAATCTCGGCGTGCGGAACCGGAGTTGCGCCAACTACGAGTTTCTCGCCGGCCTGGGCAGCGCCAACAAAGGAGAGGGCTGCCGCCAGTGCGGTAAACAACAAGGTCTTTTTCATGCGATGTCCTTAGGAAAAATCCGGTCGCCTTTTGGGCAACTCTGTCTCGATAGTGCCGCGGGTTCGACCCTTGGCAGGGTGGCGGCTGAAGCGGACATTACCGAGATTTTTTATGCCAAGACAATACTTTTTAATCGTACGCTTATGCATTTTTGATCTCAGAAGGCACAAAGCCATCAGACCAAGGGTGTCAAAGCGCTCTATTCCGCAGCTTTTACTGCGAAACACAATCTGTGGGGGAGCTTCCGGAGGTTACGACGGTGGCGAGAAGGACTGTCTGACACTCCGTCGTAACCTTCCCACCGAAGACTAGCGAGTTGGCAAACTCAGATGCTCCGGGAGAATCTCCTCACCACTGCTGACCAGCAGAGCAAAATGAATGACATTCTCAAGCTCCCGCGTATTCCCGGGCCAGTAATGCGCTTCGAGCAGCTTCTGCGCCGCCTCGCTGATCAATGGCATTGGAAAATCCAGACGCTGGCTGTAAATCCCCAGAAAGTACTCGGCCAGCGGCAGGATGTTGCCGGGCTGCTCACGCAGCGCCGGAAGATCCAGCCGCCCTTCGCTCAGATACCGGTAAAGTCGCTCGTGAAACTTGCCTGCCGCGACTGCCCGGCTCAGATCGATGCTGGTCGCGGCCACAAGGCGCACGTCCACAGGGCTCGGCTGTTGAGCACCGACACGGGTGACTTCATGGTTTTCCAGCGCCGACAGCAGCTTGATCTGGATCGGCAACGGCAGGTCTGCGATCTCGTCCAGATACAGGGTGCCCCCCGTCGCCGAACCGAACCAGCCCGCACGACTGCTGGCCGAACCGCTGTGTGTGCCCGCCGCATAACCGAACAACTCGGCATCGGCATAGGTCGGACTGATCGCGCCGCAGTTCACCGAGACGAACAGCCCCGAGCGATCACTGCCGCGATGAATGTGGCGGGCCAGCAATTCCTTGCCGGAGCCGGACTCGCCGCGAATCAGCACCGGTAGATCGAGCGGCGCCAGTTGCTCCATTTCCTCGCGCAGACGTCGCGAACGGGGGTCGAAGAAGACCAGCGCCTTGGCACGTATGCTCAGCGGGCTTTTTTCAGCGTCAGGGAAGGTCAGCAGCGGCTGAGGTGCGGGGTGATCCTGAAGATTGGAATGGCTCATGGCAGTCTCCCGCCCAAGCCTTCCGGGCCGGAGCGTTAAAAAAAAGACCGCAGCGCCTGTGCGTTCGCTGCGGCCAAAATGATCGTCATCGATGTGTGTTCAAACGCGACAGGCGTCGCGCGACACAGAGTCATGCGCGACGTCGGGCAAGTTGTTCGATACGGCCTTGCAGGCGGTACAGGTAGGCAAAACCCTGCTCCCAGCGCTGGTGACCGGATTTGACGTTAATGTGACCGGCGCCACTGAGAATGCCGATTTCGGCGCCCCAGTTGCGGGCCATTTCCATCGCTCGCAAAGCGCTCACGGCGGAGTCGTTGTCAGAGCTGACCACCTGGCTCGGGAACGGCAACAGGTGATCGGGAATCGGCGCAAAGTTACGAATCGCAGGCGGGCAGTTCGGACGCTCGACATCGGCAGGCGCTACCAGCAGGGCGCCGCGCACCTGACGCAGAGTTTCCAGCGGGGCAAGTTGCGCCCAATGCGCAACGGTCACGCAACCCAGGCTGTGGGCGATGAGGATCACCGGAGAACTGTCGGCAGCGATAGCGCGCTGCAATTCGCCTACCCAGTTTTCGCGACGCGGTTTGAGCCAGTCGGCCTGTTCCACGCGCACGCTGTTGGGCAGGCTGTTCTGCCAGTGAGTTTGCCAATGGTCGTCGGCAGATCCTTGCCAGCCTGGCACGATCAGGTAACGGATCGATTCGTTATGCATGGCCTTCGCCTCCTGCATTTTCTGCGTTCATGGCGGCGAGTATAGGGACGCGACATATATTCGAAAAAGAATAAGAAGATATTTATTAATAGCTTAAAAATATATGTCGCAGTTACGGGCCAAAGCGTGGCCAAAAAAGAGGGCCACCCCCTGCCTTAAGGAGTGGCCCTGATAATCACGCTGTCTGCCCCCAGCTCGCCGGGGATGAACAGAGAATACGAGGAAGTTGTTACAGAATTTTTTATCGCGAAAGGAAATTTGCTGAACAGGCCTGAGCAGGTTCGGACTGCCCATCAACCCATGCTCAATGCGATCTCTGTGGGGGACCACGTCAGGCCTGCGAACCTAGCTCGGCCTCAATAGTTTTCTCCACTCCGTCAAACCGGTTAGCCCGCGCAAACGTGCCGAAATCATTGAACCGCACCCCCATTTGCGCCATGACTTTGTGCGCGACCGGTGCAGTCATCTGGCGGATGTAGAAAGGCTCCTTCACCACGAAATGGTGAATACCGTGAGTGCTGCCGAAGTTGAAGCAGAACGCCTGCATGGGCCACAGCCACCATGGGTTCAGCACCTGCGTCTGCTGCATGACATTTCCGGACTCGACGTCACCGTAGTAATGCATGTTCGAGCTTACGAAATGCAGACAGAAGGTCCGCAGCACGTTCGGCCCGACAATCACCACCACCGCGATGTCGATGATGTGCATGACCGCCAGCGTGTTCGCCGACCAGTCGATGGGAGCCCCCATCAGGCTGGCGATGCCGTTGGCTGCGTGAAAACCGAGAAACACATACCACGCGCCCCAGTTGAGTAGCGCCAGCGGCGCATATACACGCAGCGTGCGCTTGAGAATGCTGAATTTATGCGCCCAGGTTTTCGCCCGCAGCATGCGGATCAGCGACGACATGACGTTATCGCCCACCATCAGCAAACGGGCGATACCCCATGGCTCGCCATTGGTGATGGCACGCTCTTCCATGTCCGCTTCGGTGCCGGAAACCTTGTGATGGTTGAGATGCAGATGTCGACGGATCCACGGGTTGATCGTGCTCGGGCGAGCCATCCACACCAGCGCTAGCATCACGTTATGCGGCGCCCTTTGCTTGCGGAAATACATGCTGTGGATCAGATCGTGCTCAAGCTCATGGGTCAGCGAGGCGAAGAAGGCATTCAGCAAAAGACACACCCACCAGCTCATGAAACCCACGAGATAGAGGGCCGCGCTGCCGATCATGCCAGTCAGCGCAAAAGCCAGAATCGCGACGCCGATTGCATCCTGATGAGCGAGGATCGGATAACGCTCGCGCAGAACCGCACCATGGGCCATCACCACCGCGCGAATATGCGCTGATCGCTGCTGTGCATTCAGTCCGGCAGCGCTTGCAGAAGTGTCGTGCATGCTTCCATTCTCCGGTTTTATTATTGAAATATGTTTCAGGGAAATCACGGCTTCACTGTGCCGTGTGCCCACGGCAGCTGCCCTGCCGCGAACGCCAACCTGTTGACCGGAAGCGCCAATCTGTATGCCTGAGCCGAGCATTCTCGCCAGCTGGACCCGCGCCCTGCGCAAGCAACTCGACGCCCTTGGCCTCGACAGTCTCGCGCTGAGTCAGGCTGCGGGCCTCGATCCACAGTTGATGGATGACCCCAATGCGCGTTATCCGGTCACGGTCACCACGCGTCTGTGGCAGCTGGCGGTGGAAGCCAGTGGCGATCCGGCGTTGGGTTTGCGCGTCTCGCGCTTCGTCAGCCCGACCACCTTCCATGCGTTGGGGTATGCGCTGGTGGCCAGTGGGTCGCTGCGTGAGGTGTTCGAACGTATCGTGCGCTATCACCCTGTGGTCAGCGATGCGCTGGATTTGAGTTTCACTCGGGTGGGCGAACGCTATGAGTTTCGCTTTCGCGTGCCGGAAGGCGGTCCGATGCCGGCCAATGAAGCCATGGATGCCTTCGCGGCAATCTACGTGCGCACGTGCCGCAACCGATTGGGGCGGCATTACGCGCCATTGGCCGTGCACTTGGTGCGCCCACAGCCGGCAGACCCGAAACCCTGGCATGACGTGTTCCGCGCACCGTTGCTTTTCAACGCACCCGAGAACCTGCTGCTGTTCGCCTGCGACGATTTCGACAGCCATCTGGACGATGCCAATCCGGAGCTGGCCGAACACAACGAAACCGTCCTCAACCGCGCGCTGGAAAAACTCAGCCCGCTGACCTGGGAGCGCAAGGTGCGCGGCGCCATCGAGATACAGCTGCCCGAAGGCGAACCCTCGGCAGAACGTATCGCGCACCATCTGCACCTGAGCCTGCGCAGCCTGCAGCGGCATCTGGCCGACGAAGGTTGCAGCTACGACCTGCTGCTCAACCAGTGCCGACAGAATCTGGCGTTGCAGCACATGCGCGAACCCGGCACTTCGCTCAGCGAAATCGCCTATCTGTTGGGTTTCGCCGACACCAGCAGCTTCAGCCGCGCGTTCAAGCGCTGGACCGGCATGACACCGAGTCAGTACCGCGACGCCATGCCTCGATGATGTCTGCTTTCGCCTGTAGCAGCACGGCTACAAGGTCAGCTCGGTCAGACGATGCCGGGCAGCTCTGCGCAAGCGGTCGACATTCAGCACTGAAATGAAATCGTGATCCCGACGAATGATCCCGCGCTCGGCGAATTGCCCGAGCACTCGATCTACCACTTCCGGCGTCAGCCCCAAACCCCGCTTCGACGGCAGATCATGGATCGACACGATGCGCGTCGAGCGGTCGATCTCGCCATAGCCTTCAGTGAGCAACAGCAGGCGAAACGCCACGCGCTCGTCAGTGGGCAGCAAGGTCACTTCGTCCACGGGCGGAACCGCAACACCCAGCTTCTCGGCCAGTAATTTACGGAACGAACGCCAGTGCTGCGGGTACTGTTGGAGCAGTTGCTCAAACGCCGCCTGAGGCATCTGCAACAAGATCACTTGATCTTGCGCATAAATGTCGTGCCGGCGGGGACGGTCATCGAACAGCGACACTTCGCCGAACCAGTAAGGCCTCGCGGTTGCAGTTTGCGGCAGCCAGTGCTGTTGCTGGCTGACCTGATTGAAGCGAATAGATCCGGCAAGCAGCGCATACAGACCGCACGCCGGCTCGTCACGCTCGAAGACAAACCTTCCGGGAGTGACCCGCCGCTGCCGCATCCCCAGCAGCAGACTATCCTGCAGTGAAGCGGGCAGATCGTTGAACCAGTGGTCGTGGCTTAACCATGAGCGCCATCGCGTTCCATTCGTCATGTGAATCTCCTTTTTCTTGTTGGCGTTTTATTGCAGGCTGAGCCCTCTGGTGGGCCCGGCCAAAAACCAAAACAGCGGCATGATCCACGCATCAACAGAGGAATAACAATGAAAAACCTCGTCGAACATCTCAGCCAATACGCGGCCTATCACCGCGATACCCGCAACATCGCCACTCATTTCGTCGGCGTTCCGCTGATCGTTCTCGCCGTGTCCGTGCTGCTGTCGCGTCCAGGCTGGAGCAGTTGGTCACTGGGCGAGCTGTGGCTGTCACCGGCCTTGCTGGCCACCGTGGCTGCGACCTTGTTTTACCTGCGGCTGGACCGGCCGTTCGGCGTTGCCATGGGCATCGTGCTCACGCTGTTCCTGTGGATCGGCGCCCATCTGGCGCAACAGAGCACGCTGGTCTGGCTTGGCTCCGGGGTCGGGCTTTTCGTGGTCGGCTGGGTGATTCAGTTCGTGGGCCATTATTACGAAGGGCGCAAACCGGCGTTTGTCGACGACGTCACAGGTCTGATCATCGGCCCGCTGTTCGTCGTGGCCGAAGCGGCTTTTCTGATGGGAATGAGAAGGAAGTTGCAAGGCAACATCGAGGGCAAGGTGGGGCGTACGCACAAGCGGGATTTGAAGAAGGCGGCGGCCTGAGCCCGGATTGCTTGCGCCAAACGCGAGGGAGCCGGTTTGATGACAAATGCGGTGGATCAGCAACTGTACTACTGAATGACCCACCGCAATAGTCACAAGTCAGGGCGTATCTATCAGATATTCGCGATCTTCTGCCACACCTTCGGCTTGAAGAACAACGTCTCGCCCCGCGCCAGGCCGATCAGGCTGTCGTGGTCCTTCACCACCTCGGCTTCGATCAGATCCGGCTGGCCTTCGACCTTGAGCGTCACGCGGGTGGTCGCGCCCAGCGGGCGGATATCGCGGACTTCAGCGGCGTGGTGGCCTTCCACTTCATGACGCGACAGCGACACTTCGTGCGGGCGGAACAACACATGGTTGTCTTCGCCCAGGTGCAGGCGGTTGGAGTCGCCAAGGAAGTGATAGACGAAATCGCTGGCCGGATTCTCGTAGACCTCGCCCGGAGAGCCGATCTGCTCGATCACGCCCTTGTTCATCACCACGATGCGGTCGGCGACTTCCATGGCCTCTTCCTGGTCGTGGGTCACGAACACGGAAGTGAGGTTGATGTCTTCGTGCAGACGCGCCAACCAGCGGCGCAGCTCTTTACGCACCTTGGCATCCAGCGCGCCAAACGGCTCATCCAGCAGCAAAACCTTGGGTTCCACCGCAAGTGCGCGCGCAAGGGCAATACGCTGGCGTTGACCACCGGACAGCTGCTCCGGGTAGCGATCGCTCAGCCAGTCCAGTTGCACCATGTTCAGCAGCTCATGAACCTTGGCGGCAATCTGACTTTCGCTCGGGCGCTGGTTCTTCGGCTTCATGCGCAGGCCGAACGCGACGTTGTCGAACACCGTCATGTGGCGAAACAGCGCGTAGTGCTGGAACACGAAACCGACGTTGCGATCACGCACGTCGTGTTCGGAGACGTCTTCGCCGTGGAACACGATGCTGCCCTGGTCCGGCGTTTCCAGCCCGGCAATGATGCGCAGCAGCGTGGTCTTGCCACAGCCGGACGGGCCCAGCAAAGCCACCAGCTCGCCACTCTGGATATCCAGATTGATGCTGTTGAGGGCCTTGAAGGCGTTGAAGTTCTTGCTGACGTTACGGACTTCGATCGACATGAATTATTCCTCCGCCGCGCTTTGGCGCAGACGGCTAATGCGCGCTTCGCTCCACTGCTTGAGCAGCAGGATGAACAGCGCAAGGATCAATAACAGGCTCGCCACGGCAAATGCAGCCACGTGGTTGTACTCGTTGTAGAGAATCTCGACATGCAGCGGCAAGGTGTTGGTCACGCCGCGAATATGGCCGGAAACCACCGACACGGCGCCGAATTCACCCATGGCCCGTGCGGTACACAGCACCACGCCGTAGATCAGACCCCATTTGATGTTCGGCACGGTCACATGCCAGAACATCTGCCAGCCGTTGGCGCCCAGCAAGCGTGCGGCTTCCTCTTCCTGCGTGCCTTGCTCCTGCATCAGCGGAATCAGCTCCCGGGCCACGAAGGGTACGGTCACGAAGATGGTCGCCAGCACGATACCCGGCAGGGCGAAGACGATCTGGATGTCGTGATCCTGCAGCCATGGGCCAAACAAGCCTTGGGCGCCGAACATCAACACATAGACCAGACCGGCAATGACCGGCGAGACCGAAAACGGCAGGTCGATCAAGGTCACCAGAAAGCTTTTGCCACGGAAGGAGTACTTGCTCACGCACCAGGCAGCGCTGACCCCGAACACCAGATTGAGCGGCACTGAAATCAGTACGGCGATCACGGTCAGCTTCAGGGCCGACAGGGCGTCAGGCTCGAAGATCGCCGTGAAGAACGCGCCGAGCCCCGACTTCAGGCCCTGGGACACCACAATGAACAACGGCAACAGCAGAAACAGGATAAACACCAACCAGCCGAGGCCGATCAGAATGCGCCGCGAAACCGCACTGCCACGCCGGGCGGCGTTGGCGGAGGATGCAGCGATGAGCGATGGACCGGACATAGTGCGCCTCCTCAGTTAGGGGTTTCGATGCGCCGCTGCAGCAGGTTGATCAGCAGCAACAGGATGAAGGACACCACCAGCATCATCACGCCGATGGCAGTGGCGCCGGTGTAGTCGTACTGGTCGAGCTTCACCATGATCAGCAGCGGCAGGATTTCGGTCTTCATCGGCATGTTGCCGGCGATGAAAATCACCGAGCCGTACTCGCCGACGCCACGGGCAAACGCCAGGGCAAAACCGGTCAGCCAGGCGGGCAACAACGCAGGCACCAGAATGTAGCGGAATACCTGAATGGGCCGGGCACCGAGACAGGCTGCGGCTTCCTCGACTTCACGGGGGATGTCCGCCAGAACCGGTTGAACCGTGCGCACCACGAACGGCAGCGTGACGAACGTCAGCGCCAGGGTGATGCCCAGCGGCGTGTAGGCGATCTTGAAGCCCAGGTCAGCGGCGAACTGCCCGACCAGACCTGTCGGCGTGTAGAGCGCGGTGAGCGCGATACCGGCAACAGCGGTTGGCAAAGCGAACGGCAGATCGATCATCGCGTCGATGATCTTGCGTCCCGGAAAGGTGTAGCGCACCAGAACCCAGGCCAGCAGAGTGCCGATGATGCCGTTGATGATGGCCGCATAGAACGCGGTGCCAAAGCTCAGTTTCAAGGCCGCCAGCACGCGGGGTGCGGTAACGATGGTCCAGAACTGATCCCAGGTCAGTTGCGCGGCGTGAACGAACATCGCCGCCAGGGGAATCAACACAATCAGACTGAGGTACACCAGGGTGTAACCCAGCGTCAGCCCGAAGCCGGGTATGACGGGGGAGATGCGTCGCGACATAAGTGTCCTTGGTTAACACACGTGACCCGGAAACGAATCCGGGTCTATTTGATTCAGCCAAGCCCTCTGTAACAGCATGACTTGCCGGCGGTGGCGCCCTCAGGATCTGCTCCGCCGGCAAGCCGGACTGCTACGGTCTGGACGTAACGGCCTCAGGAATACCCTTGGGCCGTACAGATTACTGCGCCTGATAAATCTGGTCGAACACACCGCCATCATTGAAGAATTTAGGCTGTGCAGACTTCCAGCCACCGAAATCCTTGTCGATGGTCAAAAGGTTCAGTTTAGGGAACTGCTTCTCGTACTTGGCGGCCACTTCGGCGTTGCGAGGACGATAGAAGTTCTTCGCCGCGATTTCCTGCCCTTCCTTGCTGTACAGGTGTTTCAGGTACTCGGTAGCGATTTCGGTGTTGCCCTTTTTCTCGGCGTTCTTGTCGACGACCGCGACAGGAGGCTCAGCCAGAATCGACAGCGAAGGTACGACGATGTCGAACTTGTCCGCGCCGCCGTCTTCTTTCAATGCCAGGAACGCTTCGTTTTCCCACGCCAGCAGCACATCGCCCTGACCGTTGTTGACGAAGGTGATAGTCGAACCACGCGCACCGGTATCCAGCACAGGCACGTGCTTGAACAGCTCTTTCACGTATTCGTTGGCCTTGGCTTCACTGCCGCCGGTTTTCAGCCCGTAGCCGTAGGCGGCGAGGAAGTTCCAGCGCGCACCGCCGGAGGTTTTCGGGTTCGGGGTGATGACGGAGACGTCTTTCTTGATCAGATCGCCCCAGTCCTTGATGCCTTTAGGGTTGCCCTTGCGCACCAGGAACACGATGGTCGAGGTGTAAGGCGTGCTCGCATCCGGCAGACGGGTTTGCCAGTCTTCCGGCAGGGTTTTGCCCAGCTTGGCGATTTCGTCGATGTCGCCGGCCAGTGCCAGCGTTACGACGTCGGCACGCAGGCCGTCGATGACCGAACGCCCCTGTTTGCCCGAGCCGCCGTGGGATTGCTTGATCTCGACCTTGTCGTCCGGATGGGATTTCTTCCAGAAGTTGACGAACTCGGCGTTGTAATCCTGGTACAACTCGCGTGTCGGGTCGTACGACACGTTGAGCAGTTCGTAATCCTTGGCGACGGCGGATCCGGCAAACACGGCGCTGGCGAGAGCTGCCAGCGCGTAACGACGAATGGACATGAATCAAGCTCCTGGAATTTTGTGTGTTGTTGGCTTTTTTCTAGTTTTGATTTTGGGTGTCGCGAGAGTTCGCAGGTGAGGCGCTACTCAACCCTGCTGTTTGCCCGGGTTCTGCAAACGGAATTTTTCTTTGCGTTCGATCTGCACCACTTGTGCGTTGTGCACAGTGATTTCAACCGCGCCAAAACGCAGGTCACGCAAAGCGCTCTGAATTTCTCGCAGAATGCTTGCTTCGTCCTGGCCGTCAACGCTACGTAGAGATGCGCTCATGATCGTGCTCCTTGAAGGGGTTGCCCGCAGCGGCGTGGGAAAGGCGGCTGCTTGTGGCGTGGGAGCGATATTAGAGAGGCGGGGTTATTCTTAAAAATACTATTTAAGAATGCAGATATAACCAAAAAGAATTTGGCAGGTTTCGGGCTTAGGTTGAATACGATCTGTAGCACCGTGGCTTGCCAACGGTAGCGATCGTGGGCCCGTCAAGGCTGGCAAGCCATGCTGCTACAAAGGGTGGGGAGGTGCGGCTAAACCGGCGCAAACACTGGCGCATGCTGCCAGTCGATCTGCTCGGCGGGCATTGGTCGGGCAAACCAGTAGCCCTGCCCCAGCTCGCACTGTTTCTGCAGCAGGAAATGCGCCTGATCCGCCTGCTCGATGCCTTCGGCCAATACCCGCATGCCCATGGCCTGGGCCAGCGCGATGATTGCCGTGACGATCGCGATGTCGTCCTCATCTTCCGGCAAGCCCGCGACAAACCCCTGATCGATCTTGAGCTTCTGCACCGGCATGCGCTTGAGCCGTAGCAACGATGAATAGCCGGTGCCGAAATCATCGATGGAAAGTTTCAGCCCCAACTCACGCAAACGGTGCATCTGTTCGATGGCCTGCTCGGGGTCATCCATGACCGCGCTTTCGGTCACTTCCAGCTCCAGATACCCAGGTGCCAGTCCCGTCTCGGCAAGGACTCGGGCAACGCGGTGATCGAGATCGCCACGGCTGAACAGGCGACTGGAGACGTTGACCGCAACGAACGACAGCTGTACGCCCTCATTGAGCCATTGGCACATCTGTCGGCAAGCCTGGGTCAACACCCAGTTGTCGAGATCGGCAATGAGACCGCTCTGCTCGGCGACCGGAATGAACTCGCCCGGCGAGACCATGCCGCGCTGCGGGTGCTGCCACCGCACAAGGGCCTCAACGCCTTCGATTCGACGAGTAAGCAGGTTATGGATCGGCTGATAGAACACCCGCAGTTCGTTCTGCGCGATGGCGCGACGCAATTCGCCGGTCAGTTCAACACGGCGCTGGGCGTGGGCTGTCAGCTGTTCGGTGTACAAGGCATAGCTTTCACGGCCCTGGCTCTTGGCGTGGAATAACGCCGCATCGGCATTACGCAGCAGCTGCTCGGCACTCAACGCGTCGTTGGGGAACAGGCTGATGCCGATGCTTGCCGTAAGAAACAGCGATTGATTGTCGAGCACGAACGGCTCACGCAAACCGTCCAGCAGGCCTTGCGCAAGCTCGGCGGCCTGCATGGCTTGCTGCGGGTTTTCGATAAGTACGGCGAACTCGTCACCGCCAAGGCGCGCCAGTGTTACGCCGTTCTCCAACAGAGCGGTCAGCCGCTCAGTGACGGCCTTGAGGACTTGGTCGCCCACGGCATGGCCCAGGCTGTCGTTGATGTGCTGGAAGTGGTCGAGATCGATCACCAGCAACGCCAGCGTCTGTTTGTTGCGGCGGGCATGGGTCTGTGCCTGCTCGGCGCGGTCGGAGAACAATAAACGGTTGGGCAAGCCCGTGAGCGCGTCGTAATGGGCCAAGTGCGCCAGCTCACGTTCGGAACGCTTGATCGAAGAGATATCGGAAAAGACCGCGGCAAAATGGGTGATCGCGCCCTTGTCATCCTTGATGGAACGGATGCTTTGCCACTGCGGGTAGATTTCGCCGTTCTTGCGCCGGTTCCAGATCTCGCCGCTCCACTGCCCCGCGCTGAGAATCGTTTTGTACATGCGCTCATAGAAGTCTGGACCATGGCGCCCGGATTTGAACTTGCTCGGCCGCATGCCCAGCACCTCATCCTGCTGGTAACCGGTGATTTCCATGAATGCCCGATTGACGTGAACGATTACGCCGTTGGCATCAGTGACCAGCACGCCTTCAAGCGTGCTGTCGAACACCGCAGCGGCCAGGCGCAGATGTTGCATATCCTGATCACGTCGGGCGTTGGCTTTGACGCCCATGAATGCCAGCAGTTGAGAACGGGCCAAATATATCGCCAGCGCGCTGAGCGCCAGCCACACATAACCGCTCATCAGTTGAGCATGTGCCAACTGACCCGAATCAGCGATCAACAGGGGCAGCAGGTAGTCGCAGACCACCAGCCAGAAAATCGACAGAAGCCCATACAACAGTGCGGTTTTCAGCGCATCGCGGGTGATAGTCGACATAGAAAAGTAAAAACCTTACGAAAGGACGGGATTATAAAGTAAGAAACATCCTGCGACGCTTATCTAAAACAGCGACTGGTTTTATCTGGTGGCTAAGTGATAATGCGCGCTGCTTCAACGAATCTGTACAAAAAGTAACCTTCCTACCTGTTCACGTTACAACCGAGGGCAACTCAGCCTATGTGGAACAACGGTCTGCTCGACCTTTCCGTCTGGCAATTGGTCGCAGTCACCCTGGCGATGACACATGTCACCATCGTCAGCGTCACGGTCTATCTCCATCGCTATTCAGCTCACCGCTCGCTGGAACTCAACGCCGGGCTCAAGCACTTTTTCCGTTTCTGGCTGTGGCTGACCACGGCGCAGAACACCCGCGAGTGGACCGCTATCCACCGCAAGCATCACGCCAAATGCGAAACCGTCGATGACCCGCACAGCCCGGTCATCAAGGGTTTGTCCACCGTACTGCGCAAAGGCGCCGAGCTGTACCGCGCCGAAGCCGAAAACCCTGAGACGCTGCGCATCTACGGCAAGAACTGCCCGGAAGACTGGATCGAGCGCAACCTGTACTCGCGCTACCCGCGTCTGGGCGTGATGATCATGGGCGTGCTCGATCTGGCCCTGTTCGGCGTCATCGGCATCACCGTCTGGGCCATCCAGATGATGTGGATTCCGGTGTGGGCTGCCGGCGTGGTCAACGGGCTGGGCCATGCGATCGGCTATCGCAACTTCGAATGCCGGGACGCCGCGACCAATCTGGTCCCGTGGGGCATCCTGATCGGCGGCGAAGAACTGCACAACAACCACCACACCTACCCCAACTCGGCCAAGCTGTCGGTCAAGCGCTGGGAGTTCGACATGGGCTGGGCGTGGATCAAGCTGTTCACCTGGCTGCGTCTGGCCAAGGTGCAACGAGTCGCGCCGATTGCCCATCGCGTCGAGGGCAAGGGCCATGTGGACATGGACACCGCCATGGCGATCCTCAACAACCGCTTCCAGATCATGGCTCAGTACCGCAAGCTGGTGATCGCACCACTGGTGGCTCAGGAACTGGCCAAGGCCGACGCCTCTGTGCGTCATCAGTTCCGCCGCGCCAAACGTCTGCTGTCGCGGGAAACCAGCCTGCTGGATGACAAGCATCAGGTGCGCATTCAGAACATGCTGGAGCACAGCCAGGCCCTCAAAGTCATCTATGAAAAGCGTCTGGCACTGCAACAGATCTGGGCGAAGACCAGCAGCAACGGCCACGACATGCTCGCGGCCATCAAGGATTGGGTACACGAAGCCGAAGCCAGTGGCATCCAGTCCCTGCGCGACTTTGCCGACCAGCTTAAAACCTACTCGCTACGCCCTCACCACGGCTGACGCCGTTGATCGGCGCACATTCGCTTGAATGTGCGCCTGTCGGAACTTAGTGCCACTACTCCAATCTCATTAGCACCTTCGCACTATGCTGTGTGAAACGTTGTGGCTGTGCGCCGCACCTTATTTCGAGATGCAGTGCTCATGGATAATCCGACATCCTCCCCCGCGATTCCGGCAGCAGCAGAGACATTGCTGGCGCTGATGCACGCCCAGGCTGAAGTCGCCCGTTTGAGCGAACGCGAACAACTGTTCAGTTCGTTGCTGGTCAGCGTCAACGCCGTGCTTTGGGCGTTCGACTGGCAAACCCAACGCATGATCTACGTCAGCCCCGCCTACGAACGCATTTTCGGTCGTTCGGCCGGTCTGCTCTTGGCCGACTATAACGAGTGGCGCGACAGCATCTATCCGGATGACCTCGATTACGCCGAGCGCAGCCTCAGTGAAGTGCTGGAAAAAGGCTCCATCGAAGACCGCGAGTACCGCATCATTCGCGCCGACGGCCAGGTGCGCTGGTTGAGCGACAAGTGCTTCGTCAGCCATCAGGCCGAGCATGGTCAGCGCCTGATCGTGGTCGGCATCGCCGAAGACATCACCGAAAAGAAACAGCTCGAAGACGAACTGCAACGCCTGGCCACCACAGACGTGCTGACCCAGAGCAGCAACCGTCGGCACTTCTTCGAATGCGCTCAGCGTGAATTCGAACAGGCGCGTCTGCAAGGCACGCCGATGGCTTTCCTGTTGCTGGACGTCGATGATTTCAAACTGGTCAACGACACCTATGGCCACCAGGAAGGTGACGTGGTGCTGCAACGGATCGCCGAATGCGGGCGAAAGACACTGCGCCGTGGCGATCTGTTCGGACGGATTGGCGGTGAAGAGTTCGCGGCAGTGTTTCCGGGGTGCGCGCCGGAAATGGCCAAGCAGATCGCCGAGCGCCTGCAACGCGAGATTCAGCGTCTGACTTTCCAGCGTGACGACAAGACGTTCGGCATCACTGCAAGCCAGGGACTGACCAACCTCGGCCAGGACGACCAGAGCCTCGAAGCCCTCTTCGCCCGCGCTGACGCGGCGATGTACCAGGCCAAGCGACAGGGCAAGAATCAGATCGTGTTGGTGTGAACCCAGCCCCCGGAAATCTGATCGGCGACAAGCGTCCTGTAGCAGTCCGGCTTGCCGGCGGTAGCGATTTCCCGACCGCCACCGCCGGCTAGCCGTGCTGCCACAGAGATCGGTTCATCAATCGTCCAAGAACTAAGCCACCAGCTTGTTTCTGACCCGCTCCAGATCCGATGCATTGACCTTCAGCAGCCGCGCCGATTTGCTTTTGGCCAGTGCCTCCAGCGGGTCTTCCTCCCCCAGCCGTCCCATCTGCCCGGCGAGATTCATCGCCAGCACTTCGCGGGTGTACACCCCGGTGTTGTACTGATAGACCGCCGCGATCAGCTCACGCAGCTCCAAGGGCAGGCGCCAGCGAGTTCGCAGCGCCGAGCCGAACGCAGCCGCATATTGTTCGAGCGAGTGGGCAATGATCGCCTCATCCAGCGTGCCGCCCGCCTGCAGCCACTCCTGCAGACAGCGGATCACCGACAGATCACCCAACCCCCTGAGCAAGCCTGCGCAGTAACAGCGCTCGTGATCCAGATCCAGCGTGCGCGCGAGAATCCGTGCATACCCCGCCGTGCGCCTCGATACGTCCCAGATCTGACTGGCTTGAAGAATCAGCGAGGGGTCGGTCAGCATCGCACCGCGTTTGAGGGCAAGCCCCTGGACCAGGTTGGCGCTTTGCGTCGCGCCCAATACGGTAAGCGCCTGTGCGAGTGTCTGCTGCGGTTTGCCCTGATGCTGTGAGGCGCTGTTGGCCGCCGCAATCAAAACCGCCGTGACGTGAGGATCGTTGATCAATTCCTGCTCGAGTTTTTTCAGATCGACGCCAGCTGACCCGCGACTGCGCACGAGGACGTCCCTCACATCGACGAACAACGGCCCGCCATCCGCCAGTTCACGGCGCTTATCCAGAAAGGCGTCCAGCCCGACTCCCGGTGCCAGCGCTGGCACCGCGCAGGCTATTTGCGCGCCGTCCGGCGAGAGCAGCGTCACAAGGCGCTGGCGCAGGTTGTCGATGTTCAGGGGTTTGGTCAGATACGCAGTCGGCGCCAACTGCACGGCCTCGCGCACACTGGCACTGTCGTTGCGGTTGCTGAGGAGGATGAAACGCACGGGAGGCTGGCGTTTGAGCATGCGCACACCGCGCAACAGACTGAGTCCATCGACCCCGGGCAACTCTCGGGAGGCGATCACCAGGTCGGGAATGAACCCGCGCATGAGTTCCACAGCCTGCTTGCCGTCCGGGCACACTTCCAGTTTTGCATCGCAACGCACATCCAGCACCAGTTCGCTGAGCATCTCGCGAGCCCAGGGATCTGATTCGGCAATCAACACACGAGGAACAGCAGGCGCCTCTACAACGGTCATCATGACTCTCCGGCATCAGTCTTCGTACATTAGTCAAAGAGCGACGCGGGAGACAGGCTAAAAGCGAATTTTCTGGCGTCAATAAACGAAAAAACCTGCCGAAGCAGGTTTTTTCTGACGAACTGGTCACATTTTGATCAATCGTGACCCGCCGACATCAGGCGATTTCGGCGAAGCACTCTTCGATGATCTTCAGGCCCTTGTCCAGTTGCTCGTCTGGCGAGGTCAGCGGAACCAGCACGCGCAGCACGTTGCCGTAGGTGCCGCAGGACAGCAGGATCAGACCCTTGTCGCGAGCCTTGGCCACCACTTGCGCGACTGCTGCGGCGTTCGGCTTGTGGGTGTCGCCGTTTTCGAAGCACTCCAGAGCGATCATCGCGCCCAGGGCACGGACTTCGCCGATGACCGGGTGCTTGGCCTGGATGGCGCGCAGACCAGTGACCAGACGCTCGCCCACAGCCTTGCAGCGGTCCAGCAGATGCTCTTCTTCGAACACTTCCATCACGGCCAGGGCCGCTGCGCAAGCAATCGGGCTACCGGCGTAGGTGCCGCCCAGACCGCCTGGAGCGATGGCGTCCATGTATTCGGCCTTGCCGCAGACACCGGCCAGCGGGAAACCGCCAGCGATGGATTTGGCGAAGGTGGTCAGGTCGGCAGTGACGCCCATCTGTTCCATGGCGAAGAAGGTGCCGGTGCGGCCAGCGCCAGTCTGCACTTCGTCAGCGATCAGCAGGATGCCGTGCTTGTCGCACAGTTCGCGCAGGCGAGCCATGAACGCTTTCGGCGCCACGTAGAAACCACCCTCGCCCTGCACCGGCTCGATGATGATCGCGGCGATGTCTTTTGGCTCGGCGTCGTTCTTGAAGATGCGCTCGATGCTGGCGATGGAGTCGTCAACGCTCACACCGTGCAGCTCGTTCGGGTACAGGGCGCGGAAGATGCCGCCTGGCATCAGGCCCATGCCGGCCGAGTAAGGCACGACTTTACCGGTCAGACCCAGGGTCATCATGGTACGGCCGTGATAAGCGCCGGTGAACGCGATCACACCCGCACGGCCAGTGGCGGCGCGAGCGATCTTCACGGCGTTCTCGACAGCTTCGGAACCGGTGGTGACCAGCAGGGTTTTCTTGTCGAAGTTGCCCGGGACCTTGGCGTTGATTTTTTCGCACAGCTCAACGTAAGGCTCGTAAGCCAGCACCTGGAAGCAGGTGTGAGTCAGCTTGGTCAGCTGTTCTTGCACGGCGGCGACGATTTTCGGGTGCAGGTGACCGGTGTTCAGTACCGCGATGCCGCCAGCGAAGTCGATGAACTCGCGACCTTCGACGTCGGTAACGGTAGCGTTCTTCGCGGACTCGGCGAAGATCGGGTGAATCTGACCAACGCCACGCGGGACAGCGGCTTCGCGGCGTTTCATCAAGGATGCGTTTGTTTTGCTCATGATTTCCTCATTCACCGCTCATCGGGCGGCGTGGTTCAAGGATCAAGCGGCGGGGGTCAACAGCGCCAGCATACGATGATCGACTGGCGCGGCCTCCCGGCCACCAAATGGGTTTTGGTGCTGCAAAAACCGGCGGAACGTCGCTCTCGCGCCCCGCAGGTTGAATATCGCTGCCTTATACGCTGAGGCAGAGGTATTTGATTTCCAGATAGTCTTCGATGCCGTATTTCGAACCTTCACGACCCAGACCCGAAGCCTTCACACCGCCGAACGGCGCGACTTCGTTAGAGATCAGGCCGGTGTTGATGCCCACCATGCCGTACTCCAGGGCCTCGGCAACGCGGAACACGCGGCTCATGTTCTGTGCGTAGAAATACGACGCCAGACCGAACTCGGTGTCGTTGGCCATGGCAATCACTTCGGCTTCATCTTTGAAGCGGAACAGAGGCGCCAGCGGGCCGAACGTTTCTTCCTTGGCCACGGCCGCGTCTTTCGACACGTTAACCAGAATAGTCGGTTCGAAGAAGTTGCCTTCCATGCTGTTGCCACCGCTCAGCACTTTCGCGCCTTTGCTCAGGGCGTCAGCGATGTGTTCTTTGACCTTGGCGACTGCTTTTTCGTCGATCAGCGGGCCAGTGGTGGTGCCTTCAGTCATGCCGTCACCGACTTTCAACTTCGCGACTGCCGCTTTGAGCTTCTCGGCGAAAGCGTCGTAGACCGAATCCTGTACGTAGATGCGGTTGGCGCAGACGCAGGTCTGACCGTTGTTGCGGTACTTGGAGATGATCGCGCCTTCGACGGCCTTATCCAGATCCGCGTCGTCGAACACGATGAACGGCGCGTTGCCGCCCAGCTCCAGCGAGACTTTCTTGATGTCGTGGGCGCACTCAGCCATCAACTGGCGACCGATTTCAGTCGAGCCGGTAAAGGACAATTTGCGCACGATGGGGTTACTGGTCAGCTCGCTGCCGATGTCGCCGGCGCTGCCAGTCACCACGCTGAACACGCCAGCCGGGATGCCTGCGCGCTCAGCCAGTTCAGCCAGCGCCAGAGCGGAGTAAGGCGTTTGCGAAGCAGGCTTGAGGACCATGGTGCAACCGGCAGCCAGCGCCGGGCCAGCTTTGCGGGTGATCATCGCGGCCGGGAAGTTCCATGGGGTGATCGCCGCAGTCACGCCGATTGGCTGCTTCAGCACGATCAGGCGCTTGTCCGGCTGATGGCCCGGAATCACGTCGCCATAGATGCGCTTGGCTTCTTCAGAGAACCACTCGATGAAGGAGGCGGCGTAAGCGATTTCGCCCTTGGCTTCGGCCAGCGGCTTGCCCTGCTCCAAGGTCATCAGGCGACCGAGGTCGTCCTGGTTTTCGATCATCAGTTCAAACCAGCGACGCAGCTTGCCGCCACGTTCTTTGGCGGTCAGCGCACGCCATGCTGGAAGGGCCTTGTCGGCAGCTTCGATGGCACGGCGGGTTTCGGCAGCGCCCATTTTAGGAACGGTGCCAAGAGTCTCGTTGTTGGACGGGTTGTTGACCTTGATGGTCTGGCCGCTGTCGGCATCGGCCCAGGCGCCATTGATGTACGCCTGTTGGCGGAACAACTTCGAATCTTTGAGCTGCATGTCGGCCTCCTAAACAGCACCGCGCAAGGCGGAGCGAATTATTGATTATTCAAAGGGCGCCTCAGCCGAGGCTGCCGTCAGGAAAACATTCGCCGGGCCCCGCACGCACGGGTCGCGAAAAGCGCGGGTGACCGAACGGGAGCGTTTGAAATCTCAAACGAATCCTAGGGACAACAGGGGTAAAGGACAATAGTCCGTTCGAAAAAAAGAACGCACGCTGTCGCATTGGCGAAAATTTCAGGTCAACGCATCCTCCAACATCCGGAAACGTGTGAAATTGACAACAGTCACTCGCCAGCATGGACGCACGCAGGCCAGATGAGTATCATGGCGCCCGCGTTGCACCTGTAGCTCAGCTGGATAGAGTACTGCCCTCCGAAGGCAGGGGTCGTGGGTTCGAATCCCGCCAGGTGCGCCATTTTTGATTTCAGGCCGTGCAATACGTTCTGAGAATCTGCCAGACATAAAGAAGCCCGCCGATGTGCGTAATGCTGTTCACTTAAGCATTTGAACCACAGCAGGGGTTCTTAGAAAATCCGATGCCAGATACTTGGCATCGGATTTTTTATGTCTGTTCAACAGCACCTGCTCGACCTCGGCGACCTCTTCAACTTTTCAGACCTGAGTACGTTCACTCAAAATATCCCCATTGAATGGGTAGCCTCGGCTTTGGAACTCTCCAGCCAGGCCACTATCAGGCGTCGCCGCCTGCCGGCAGACCAAGTGCTCTGGCTAGTATTGGGTATGGCGCTGTTCCGCGACGAGCCTGTGCACGAGGTCGCCAGGCGACTCAATATCTGCGCTCAAGGCTTGGCAACAGACCACTTACTTGCGCGTAGCGGCGTGACCGAAGCCCGCAAACGCCTCGGCTCGGATCCCGTCGAATGGCTGTTTCGCAAGACAGGCAACCAATGGGGCGGGGAGCGCTACCGCGATGATTCGTGGCAGGGGTTGCAGGTCTTTGCCGTGGACGGAGCGCTGCTGCGTACCCCGGATACGCCCGAGCTTCGCGATCATTTCGGCTCTGGAAATACACCGACCGAACGCCAGACCCCTTTTCCAATGCTGCGTCTGGTGGCGCTGATGAATGTACGTTCGCATGTGATCCTGGATGCGCAACTGAGCCCCTATCGACGTAGCGAAATGCGTTTGGCTGATGAGTTTCTAGAGCAGATACCCAACCAGTCGGTCACCCTGTTCGACAAGGGTTTCTGGAGTGCCGATCTGATGCTTCGCCTGAGTGGTCAGGGGATTAGTCGCCATTGGCTGACCCCGGCACGTAAGAACCTGGTCAGCGAAGAAGTGGTTCGCTATGGCAAAAACGACCGTTTGGTACGAATGAAAGTGTCGGCGCAGGCAAGAAAGCGAAACCCGGATTTGCCGACGCATTGGGAAGTTCGAGAGGTCAGTTACGAGATTCAGGGCAAGCTGAAAACGATCATGACATCGCTGCCGGCAGCCACCTACAGCACCAACGCCGTTGCCAAGCTTTATCAGGAGCGTTGGGAAATCGAGCTGGGTTTCAGAGATATCAAAAGTTCGATGCAGCAGAACGCAATGACCTTGCGCAGCAAGAAGATCGACTTGGTTTATCAGGAAGTCTGGGGCTTGCTGTTGGCTTACAACATGATTCGACGGGAGGCGAGCCAGGCGGCTGTCGCTTTTGGCCGAGCGCCATCGGACATTCGGTTCAAACCCGCTTGTCAGTACATTGCTGTTCAGTTGATCGTGATGGCGGCGGCCAACCCGATTTCTAGCGACGGGAAGGCGGCTGGCGGAGCTACGAGCGGGTGTTGGGGGAATGTTTCTGGATCACCGCCCGAGGCCTTCGAGACCAAGGACGGGGAAAATTTCAAAAACCCGATTTCCGGTAGACCGCAAGGCTGCTCCGCTTAAGTGAACAGCATTACGCCGATGTGCGGGCTTTTTTGTGGGCGCGCGAATTCGGGGAAACCTTCAGTCGCTACTCGATGGACGGACCCTTCAAAATGGATTTCCCTGCTGCCGGCGAGAAGTTGTCGGCGTCATCACTCCAGCACCTCCCAGTGGCCCCCCTTCGTGGGTCCGATGTGCCGTATCAGACCATCACGCCTCAGCCTGTTCAGATGAAATTTCACGCCATCTATGCTGAGACCCAAGAGCCCTGCGATTTGGCGTCCGTTCAATTCCGGGTGCCGGCGGAGCAGTACCAGTATTTGTGTTCGCGAGCTTCCCTGTAGAATTTCTTGGGTAGTTTCTTGGGTAGTTTCTTGGGTAGTTTCTTGGGTAGTAGCGTGGTCAGCTTTCACCCGAAAAGTTAGCATTACGCCTGACATGCTGGTATCGAACAGTGGCGAAGGAATACCTCTTTTACGGCATTCACTGAGAATTGTCTCTATACCCCGCCCCCACGACTCAACGTAACCGGCTCGAAAAAACACAGATGCCAAAAGAGGGTTGAATGGGTAAGAGGGGTGTTTGGCGAACAACTGGGCTTGAGTCCAGCGATCCGGTAATTGCCCAGGATTCCAGATCACGATCTGCTTCTCATAGACGCTTATCTGTATGGCAATGCCGCTGGCGTAGTCTTTGTGGATCACCGCATTAAGCAGAGCCTCGCGCAGAGCCTGCAGGGGAAACGAGAACTGCTCCACACGTTGAACGCCTTCGTAGCAGATGTTCGCTTTCAGGTATTTACTGGTTAAAAGATCTATCGCGTTTTCCACTTGGGAAAAGAGATCGCCACGAATCTCATCCTGGTATCGCAGATCCTCATGACCGACAAAAAAACCGATCTTTATGTACGCGCCGGGTATAAACCGCTCGGGCTCGGCACAAAAAAGTAGTGCAGCGGCGCGCTTTAGATAGGGCCCTTCTTCAAGCAGGAGGTTTGCCATCAAAGCCGCATCGCTATCTTCAAGGACAGCCTCACCAATGCGCCCGCTTCTGATTGCTTTAAGCCGAAACCTCTGCAGGGCAGCTGGCAGGCATTCACTCGCGCTTAGCCCCGGAAGAGCAAGACCATCCCAATGCAGACCCTGTTTGCGCAAAAGAAAATGCGACAGCGCGGCCCCCCTCAACTCTTGTTTCGTACTGCCGCTACGATAGTGATACTCGCCTTTGTAGCTAACGGGGGAAGGATAGGCCGGTACAACGATCTCCAACAAAGACTTCCCGCCGATTTGCTGGAGATTGACGTCAACCATGATGCCCAGAACATCTCGAACTTTGTTGGGTATCTCCTTCAACAATCTTGCGGAGTCAGGAATACCGACGGGATTTCCCTCGTCGCTGCGGCCGATCTCCAACACACCACCGTCCGCGTTGGCAAAACCACATATCCATTTCAGATATTCATCACGCCATGCAACCTTCCATTCCCGCTGTTGGTGCTCGCTCATTTCGATCTTACTTGTCGATCCAGAAGTACCCTCATGGTAGCCACACGCACAGGTTGAATCAGACCGAATTGTGCCGTTTTGAAATTCTCAGAAGCACCCTACAACCTGTAGCCCTAATTCCTTACCCGACTTGCGCTCGTTTTTTACTCATCCGTCCCACCCAACCCCAGAACCACCTGCGCCTGATCAAGCCAGACCGACTGTGGTCTTCCTCCGTCGCCGGCGTACTCGGCGCGCACCCAGCCTCCGTTTGCGATTGACGTCACGCTGACCGACGTGCCCTGCGCCAGAAATTCGCGCTTACTCGTACAGGTCGGGTTAGGCGCCTGATAGATCCAGGCGTTGCCTGCGATAATCTTGCCTTGCAGCGAAGGGTTGTAGGTTTCCTCGTGCATACCGACCTTTTGGTTCAGCAGCTCGCAGTCGACCGGTGCTCCGGCCATGCCGCTCACCAGTTGCACCTGTTGCATCAGCACCTGAGTGTGGTGAAAACCGGTGACGGCACCGAAAAGAGTGCCTTTGAGCACGACGGGCTGGTCGAGGTAGGGGCGCAGGTTGTCGTAATCGGTAGGCTGCAGGACCAGTTGCACCAACGTTTCGTTATCTTCGACGTGGATCTCGGCCTCGTTTTCGTTGCCCTGCATGCACAGTGGTTCTGACAGCGAGAGATAAAAGCCTACCTGCGGCTCATCGCCGGTGACGACGTCTTCGAAACCTGGAGGGCCAGGAAAGACCTGACGCGTCAGAGTGCCACTGAGATTGGCGTCCGCAGGCTCATACTGATTGCAATCGGCGGCCCGCACCGCCGTGAAGGGCGCAAGGCAAAGGCCGACGCACAGTAGGCAAGACAAGCGCGAGAATGAATCCATAGGAGCAACATCCAGCAACACGCCAAAGGGGCGTAGCCGTAGGTTAGAGAAAACTCCGACAGTCGCCAGCCTTCGCGCAAAAGATTGTTACGCCGCCACCGAAGCCCACGCCGCTTCAGCCAGCTCCTCCCGATAACCACTGGGCGAAGTTTTCACCCGCCCTGACAGCCAGGCGCGGCAATAGCTTTCCGCCGGACCGACGATCAACGACAGGAACAGCTCGGCCGGCCACTCGCGAAACGCCGTGCGCCGCTCTGGGTCGGCCAGCCATTGCTTCAAATGCCGATTGCGATGGCGATTGCGTTCAATCAGCTCATCGCCTTGAGGCCCCCTCGCCACGGCCGAACGCGCCTGATACTGAAAACGCGCCAGATCCGGCTGCTGCGTCACCCAATCAACGTAACTGTGCACCAGCGCCGCGATGCCTTCCTGCGGGCTCTGCGCCTGGTCCAGATAAAGCTCGCGCATTAGCGCCTGATCTTCCAGCGCACAGAAAAACAGCGCCGCCACGACGCCTTCCTTATTACCGAAGTGGTGGTAGATGTTGCCGACGCTGGTGCCGCATCGCGCCTTGATCATGTCGATGGTGGTCGGCTCCAGCCCATGCTCGTTAAAACACGCCAGAGCGCTGAGCAAGATGTCGCGTTTGAGTGCGGCGCGAGCGCCAGGGTAGCTGCGTTCGAGCGCCTGAGCGGCAATCGGATCGGAAGATGTCAAAGCGAGCCCTCTTGAGGGTGAATCAGCCAAATCGTGGCAAACGGGATTTACAGAATAATATTCTGTAACTAGGATGAAGTCACACCGAATAATATTCTGTTTAGCTCAATCCGAGGTATCCCATGAACAACATGCTCGCGATGTTCAACAATGCAGGCCCGGAGAAATTCAGCCAGATGGTCTGCCAGATGGCGCCCTACTTCAGCACCATCACACCCACTCTGACGCAACTGCGCCCTGGCCACGCCGAAGTGGAATTCGCCTTTCGCCGCGAAATCACCAACCATCTGGGCTCCGTTCACGCCATCGCACTCTGCAACGCCGCCGAACTGGCTGCCGGGACGATGACCGACGTTTCGATTCCAGAAGGCGCGCGCTGGATTCCCAAAGGCATGAGCGTCGAATACCTGGCCAAGGCCAAAACCGATATTCGTGCGGTGGCCGATGGCAGCGAGGCGGACTGGTCTGTGGCAGGGGATAAGGTGGTGTCGGTGGAGGCGTTCGATACCGAGGGGGCTAAGGTTTTTACGGCGCGGATTACGATGAATGTGAAGTTTTGAAGTTTTGAAGTTTTGAAGTTTTGAAGTTTCGAAGTTTCGAAGTTGAATGAACCAGCCCTGCTGAGTGCAAGGGCCGGTGGTCTCAAAGCTTGAATTCGCTAATCAGACATTCGGGCAAGGCACAGGAGCCCAATCGCCGAGGTCTGGGTTCTTGCACATGGCGTTGACCTGAGACTGGCCGGTCGCCGCGATCTGCTGGCTGGCGGCCTGCCTGCTCTTGGCTTCCTGCAGTGTCCTCTCGGTGCTCACGGCCTCCTGCGGCACGGCCGGCAGTTTCTTCTTCGTCGGTTTCTTTTTCTTGCTGTTGGTGGTTGCAGTGGTCGTATGCGCTGCGGCAACGGATGCCACATCAATACGCGGCACACCTACGGTCTGCAGGTCTTTTTCGTATGCCTGGGTGTAGTTGTTCAGGTCTTCACCGGTGCGACCATTAACTGCAGTGATGAGGTCATTGGACTCTTTCAGGCCGGCCACGATTTCCGCCAGACGCTTGCGACCTTCGGTGTCGTTGATGGTGTTGGCTTTACGTGCGGAAATCAGCTGGGTGAACTCGCCTTGATAGCAGGACTGAGAGGCCTTGGCGTAAGCAGTGCTGCGATCGAGGTCGGCGGCGCTCTTGGTGATGTCAGCGGCATAGGAGCCGATGCGCTGGTTGTCGTCAGCGATCTGCTTCTGTTTTTCGGTGTAATAACCTGCCGCACCGCCGACCAGCGCTCCACCCGCTGCGCCAATTGCAACGTTGCGCGCTCGGTCTTCGGAATTGCCGACGAACGCGCCGGCCAGCGCCCCGCCCAGTGCCCCAACAGCAGCGCCACCCATCACTGACTTTTGGGTATCCGAGTCGGTTTCGCGAAGGTGTTTCACAGGCTCGTAGCAGGTCTGGTAATACTCGACATGCGTCGTTGCGCCTACCTTGGAGACCGGCGAACTGGCACAACCCGTCATCAGGACAGCGCTGAATCCTGTGGCAACCAACAGCAGTCCACGGCAGCTGGAAGTCGAAACAACGGGTTTACGGAGTAACTGCATGATGATGCTCTCTTTTCTGGTTTTAAAACGCCGGTACGGCAGAGGGCCGCCCGGACTCCCTTTAAGCCCACTGGACGACGGCCATCATGGCTGCGCCGCCGATGTGAGCAATTCCTTTAGAATCGCCGGTGGGTCCGCGCGCTTTCGCTGGCGGTAACTCCCCACGTGACGTACGAATAAAGTGGCGCGGGCGACCAGACTCTTGCCCAGCACCGGCCTGTGGCTGAGTTCTTCCTTTACACGCTGAAGTTGCGCCTGAATCACCGCATCGGTGTAGCGCGTGCCGGTCGCAAGGTTGTCTATGTAAATCGCCAGCGCACCATCAAGCGCGCTGGTGCCATTTTTGATGGCCACGGTGAACAGCCTGGCGCTTGCTTCATCCTTGGCATCGGCGGCCTGCTTCTGGCTTTTGCGCAGATTGGTCAGGCGGATGTTGTAGTTATTGATGGTTTCGACGACCAGCGCCGAGGACTGAATGAGGTTACCCACTGCCATTTCGCGCTGTTGTGCAATCAGAGAAATGCTGCGCTTGAGCTCTTCGTTGACCAACCCAAGCTCGGCTTGAAGCCGTGGATCGGTGCTTGAGGAGATGATCGTGTCCAGTCGTTTGGTCGGATCCTGGGCGTCGTCGATGGCATCTGTCAGCGAAGCCAGCCGCCCCTCTTGCTGCCATTGCTCGAACAATTCTTTGTAACGCGAGCGTGGCGCAGACAACGCACCGATTGCGATCCGAAAACCGGTAGTCTCGTTGCTCTGCTCGGTGCCATCTGCTGCGAACAGCGGATACTCGCGGCGCATGCCGGTGAACAACGTGCCCTCGCCCTCCAGATAGTTGCCTCCCTTGGCGACGAATCCGCCATAAGCGCCCTGAAGCCGCCCGGCGTGTACCAATTGGAACGACTCCTGAACCATTTCGGCGGCATTGCCGATCACGTCGAACATGCCAATGGGGTTCGGCAGCCTGGTGCCGATGAGCATCAGGCGCGCGGTCTGCCCGGTGCCACCTGCGACCTGATTGAAAACGGCCCAGTCCCCCAGCGGGCCATCCTCGTCACTGCCGTCGATGCGGCGCGGAAACAACCGCCCTTCCAGCTCTTGGCGGCTCACCGCCTGACCGCCGCGGGCGGCGTATTCCCACTCGACCTCCGTGGGCAGACGTACGACCGCGACACCGCCGTCGCCATCGGTTTTTCCCCGGCCACTGATGGGTAAAAGATCACGGTAATATTTAATCAGCCAGGCGCTATACACCGCAGAAAAGCGCTCGGCCTCGAAGCGCGAAAGTCTGACTTTGGGCAAGCGCCCGGCCACGCCTTCGAACACTTCGCAGGCAGGTGCCGGTTCACCACTGGCCAGAGCCTGCGCTTGCGACATGACCTGAGCGTATTGCCGCGCCGTAACTTCATACTTGCCGATGAAATAAAGCATGGGTTTAAGCGGTGTGGCGGGATCCGTTTTTGGCAGTAAAGGACCGATGATCTTCCGCCAGCCGCTCGGCAAGTCGTCGAGAGTGAACTGACCGTTGATGAAGTCGCGGCGGTAACCGGAAATGAACGACTGCTTGTATCCCGCCTCCCCCTCGCTGAACGAGTAGCCCAGGCTGATTTCACGGTCATCCAGCGTGCCGCGAGCCAGGACATAGACGTAACGCAAGACCATTTCGCCGTCACATGGCAATGGCAGAACCACGTCGCCTGCCAGCGGCCTGGGGTTGTCCAGCGTGTCGCCATCAGCAGCCATGGCAGAAAGCGACATACCCAGGGTCGTGCTTAATGCCAGTGCACACAAAGCCCGACGCAACTCAAACATCTCTGATCCCTTCCGAAGCCTGGATGCGTGCCACTCTCCAGCCCCCCAACGCTGCAGCCATTGCACTGGCGCCGAGCGCAGCCAGCAGAGCCAGGCAGTAGTGACGAATCAGCAGATGGCTGGCGTACTCTCCCGGGCCTTGCACCAACAAATAATTAAGGCCGCGCTCCGCCAGGCAATAGAGCGCAACGCTGATCACTGATGCCAACCCGCCGCTGTAGAGCGCCTGCAAAACCACGAAAAGCAGAAGCGAGCCGGTACCAAAGCCAAGCAATCGCAGAACCGAAAGTTCGCGCCGTTTACGCTCGACCGCTGCCAACGCGCCCGCCAGCACTGCCGACCCCGCGCCCAGCACCGCGAGAGCGAAAATGACCCAGAAGACGATGGACAAGTTGCGACTCAGGGACTTCACCTGAGCAATGGTCTGAGCGTGAGTCGACACCAGCAGATTTTTTCCCGCGAAATACATCCGCAGCGGCTCGACATCGTCAAGGTCACGGGCGTAAAGGCGAAAGGCAGGGAAGACTCGCTTATCCTTGGTAGCTGGGGAGTCACCGTCCCAGCCAAACGCGTTTACGGCACGCCCGTCGCGAAAATCTTCAACGGCCTCAAGCAGCGCAGTCGAAGCGAATATCGCATCTCGAGCAAAAGCCTTGATTGGCAGGATCCCGGTGACGAACACGTTTATGCGCTGGGCCTGTGTGTGCCCTGCGAGCTGACGATAAAAGCTCGCCTGGAGCCAATCGCCGGTCTTGGCGGCAAGTTTTTCAGCGGCTGTCTGACTCAGAAGCACACGGTCAATTTCGTTGGGCGGCAGCATGTCGCCCAACAGCGGATCACCGAAATCGGTGGGGATCATTTCGACGTTTAGCGGTTGATCACGCGTCGGCACCGACAGATCGGCGGTCGCGGCGATCTGCCGTGTGCGGGGCAAGGCGAACGCTACGTCCGGCCTTCGCGCCAGCTCGTCGATGAAATCGATGCTGAATCGGCCACCGCCAACGGGGATCAGTTCTCGCACAGCAGGGTCGCGCTCCAGGCGTTCGGTGAGACTGCTGATCAACCCGAATTTGAGGCCGAACAGCACCAAAAGCGGTGCGATCACTGCTACCAACGCCAATACTGCGCCAGTCGAGAAGCGCGCATCACAGCGATAGTCTTGCCAGGCCAGAGAAGCCACCAAGGCGATTCGCATCAGTGCGCGCCCTCCAACGTCGCGGTGATGCCGCCATCGTCGTCCCGCACACAGGCGATGTGCAGCATGGGCAAACCGACCTCTCGAGCCAGGCACTCATCGTGTGTCGCAATCAAGCAACTGGCGCCTTGCCTGCGAGACCGTCCCAGCAACAGCTGCATCACCCTGTGTGCGTTCAGCGGGTCCAGCGCGGCAGTGGGCTCGTCGGCGAGGAGCAAGTGCGGGTTGTGCGCCAAGGCACGCGCGCAACTGACGCGCTGGCGTTGTCCGATGGAAAGCGCATGCGGCCTCTTCTCAAGTTGATCGCTGATTTCCAGCTGCGCCGCGAGGTCGTCGACGCAGCCGTCATCGTGCAGCCTCAACAGCTTGCGAGGCAGTCCGATATTGCCGCGTACATCGAGATAACTCAGCAACCCACCTGTTTGCAGCACGTAGCCAATTTGTCGACTGCGCAACTCGGCCAGACGATTCACCCGGGCATCGCGCCACAGATTGGCGACGTCGACAGGACCATCATCGGTGGCAAAGTCGAAGCGCCGGGATGCGTCCGGGGACAGCACCAGTCCCAGAAGATCAAGCAGCGTGCTTTTGCCACAGCCGCTCGGCCCGACCAACGCCAATTGCTGGCCGGCAGCCAGATCCAGGTGAGGGATCACCAGGCTGTACCGCTGGCTCCCTTCACCCCGGGTCTTGCGCACCTCCCGCAAACTCAGCATCACGGGAGCGTCGACAGTGGCACGCGATACAACGCATCACCCGGCTCGGCATCACCGAAACGGACCCAGTTGGCAAGGTCGTTGTGGAAGCTTTCATAAAGGCGGATTTTTGATTCCAGTTCCTCGATGAAATCTTCCTGCTCACCCACGCTCAGCGACAGCCACAGATCCTGCGTCATGCTCAGGGATTTGCTGCGATACGGCAGACCTTCCAGATATTCTCCAAGCACGCCGCTGCGGGCCAGATTTGCACCCTGGCGCAACGCTGACGGATCACGGCTCATGTACGCACTGGCGCTGGCGATTTCCTGAAAGAAATCCGTGGGCGAGGTTTGAGTCTTGCGCGCGGCATCGACGATCAGTTTCAGCGACTGCTGAAGATCGTTGAGCTGCAATTTGCTGAGCATCACGCATACCTGAAACATTGGAAGTGCGGGGTTGATCAGGTCACGGTCGGAGGTCCAGGCACTGACCAGTTGCGGAGCGCGCGCACCGCTTTGCTGCCCGAGAAAGTCCATACGCATCGCGTAACCGATGGCGACGGATTTGTCGGTCACCGACGGGGCCGCCGACAGCGAAGGCGCGATCTGCGGCTGATCGCTGCGCACCTGATGAACCAGATCGGCGAACACCGAACCGATGTCCGACACTCGCGCACCAAATGTCTGCACATCGCCGCCCGGGACCGGAACGTACAAATCGCCGATACGCGGGTTGGCGTCGGCAGTCAGCGTGCGGTATTGCTGCTCGGCGAACGCGTGGTTCTTCTGGCCTGCGTCGGTTTTCAGGTGCAATGCGTAGATCTTGATCTGCTTGCCCAGCGCGGCCTGCCGGACCTCAGCTTCGTTCATCCGGGTGCTGCTGTAGGGATCGCTACTGCGCAAAGAACCGGCGTCGCTGACCAGCAGAATCAAGCGTCCGCCGTAACCCGACCAGTCCATTCCGTTGACTGCCTGCATCACCCCGGCGAAAGCATCCTCGTTGAATGAATGGCTGGACACACTGGTCGCCTTGACCTGTCGCGCCAACTCTAGAAAACGCTGCGGATCACGCCCTTGCTCAAGCGTGATCAGCGTCTTGCTGAGGTATTCAAGGCCTGGGGTCTGGCTGATATTGTTGCGAAAGCCCACCAACCCGAAGCTGACGTTATCCAGCTCCCCACGCTTGCCTATCTGGCTTTGCAGTTCGGCGACCACATCCCGTATCCGATCGATATAGGGCTGCATCGAAACGGAGGTGTCCACTACCAGCACAACTCCGGTACGGAAGGCGTTCTCGCCGACGGATCTGACGAGATCACCGGAAGCGGTCCTCTGCGGCGTGCTTCCAGGGTCGACGGAGGCGACGTTGAGCAACTGGACCGGCTGACCGTTCCGGTCGAAGGTTTCCATGGCATCGAAGATCGGCAGCAAATAGAACTGGCGCTGCGCAACTGCGCTAGCGGCAGGCTCCAGCGCGAGCACCTGTTGCGTGTCATCGGCATTGCTCTGTGCATCGAGCAGCAGCTTTTTCGCCGCTGCCGGATCGTTCAACAGGCGCTCCAGCTGGCTTGGCTCACGCAGGAACATCGCAGGTGTGCGCCCCGAGCGCTCGCTGAACTTCAACACCAGAGCCTGCTTCCATTCACTGACCTGATCGGCACCGAGCCAGCCTTCGCTGTGTCCGTCACTGGCGGCGCCCACACGCAGCCACTGGGTGCCGTTGACGCGCCTGCGCTGATATACGTACAGCACCGAAAACGCCGGGAGCACCTGCTCGCCTGACGCGCCGGGCTCGGTAGACAACTTCGCACCCGGCTTCGTCAGGACTCGCTGGAACAAGGTTTTCTTGTTCGGCATCAGTAACGGACGGTCGCCACCATCAGATTCAGCAGTCAGTAATTGCCCAGATACTGGGAGCAGGTTTTCTACTGACGATGTAGAGCGGCTTGTCGTGTTGGTACTTGGAGTTATCGTCGACGCCACAACCATCGTCGGTTTCTCGATGCTCAACCACCAATAACCACCAACACCCAATCCGAGCGCAGTGGCTAGTGCAACCGCGCCCAACGCAACTACCGGCCCTGAGCGTTGCACTGACTTGCCCGAAGTCGCGGGTGAGGGCGCAGGACTCGGAGGAGGAGCAGGCTCCGCAGGCAGCGGTAACAAACGAATAATCGTCGCATCCGGAACGTGAGGCGGCAGGCTGTCCAACGCCCGGATCAACTCATCCGCATTGGCGAAACGATCTTCACGATCCTTGGCGAGCAATTTGCTGAGGATGTGCTGATAACGGCCGTAATGGATCGGCAGTTCGGGAAGCGGTTCGGTCAGATGCGCCAATGCGGTGGAGAGCGCATCGGGGCCGTTGTATGGCAATTTTCCGACGAGCATTTCGTAGAGCACAACGCCCAGCGCGTAGAGGTCTGCGCGTCCATCGATTTCAATGCCTCTTGCCTGCTCCGGGCTCATGTAGCTCGGCGTCCCCACAGCAAAACCGGCCTGAGTGAACTGTGTGCGATCGTCCAGCGACTTGGCGATACCGAAATCCGAAAGCACCGCAGAGCCGTTGGCGCGAAACAGGATGTTGGCTGGCTTCACATCACGATGGACCAACTCCTGCGCATGGGCGTAACTCAGCGCCGACGCGATCTGACGAACGTAAATAAGGCCTCGTTCGGCGCTGATGCCAGCAGCGACACGTTCTTTCAGCGTGCCGTTGGGCAAGTATTCCATCGCCATGTAATACAGATTGCCGACATTACCAATGTCGTGAATGGTCACCGTATGCGGGTGAGACAACCGCGCCAGGGTTTTGCCTTCGCGCAGGAACCGTTCGCAGAACGTGGGATCGGTCCCTAGCGCCGCCGCCATGACTTTCAGTGCGACCTTGCGTTCGAGGGAGCGCTGCGTGGCGAGATATACGGTAGCCATGGCGCCTTCGCCAATCTCGCCTTCTATGTCAAATCCGGGAATCAATAGGTCCATTAGGGTCTTCAGCAGGCTTTGACGACAATCGCCGTGATGTTGTCGGGAGCGCCCCGGGTGAGCCCCAGATGCACCAGGCTACGAACCACCTGCACTGGGTCGTTGTGACCCAGCACATCACGAATCTCGCAGTCTTCGGCGGTCTTGTTGAGGCCGTCGCTGCAGAGCAGCCAGGTGTCACCCGGCAGGATTTCGAGGTTGACCATCGCCAGCTCCAACGCGTCCTCGGCGCCAATGGCTCGGGTAACAATGTTGGCCCTTGGATGCACACGGGCTTCGGCCTCGCTGAGCAAACCGCTGTCCTGCAGATCCTGCACGTAGCTATGGTCGCGGGAGATACGCCGAAGCTCATCGTCACGTAGACGGTAAAGCCGGCTATCCCCCGCCCAAAGACATACGCCCTGATTTCCGTTGACGGCCATAACCACCACGGTGCTGCCCATCATGTCCAGGCCGCGGCGCAGGGCTTTTTCGCGTACCGCAGTGTTCACTTCGGCCAGTACGGTACGCAGCGCGTGGGTGTAGATCGCCAGCGATTGCGCAAGCTCTACACGCCGCAGGCTGTCGACGATGAGGGCCGCAACGTAATCCCCCGCCGCATGCCCGCCCATTCCATCGGCGATGGCCCAGAGACCATTCTCCGGCAACTCGAGAAGCGCATCTTCGTTGACCTGCCGCACCATGCCGACGTGGCTGTAGCCGGCGCAGTGGTAGTGGATGTTTTCAGGTATTGCAGACATCTAGATCGACGCTCCTTGTCCCAGCAGGAAGCTGGCGAATTTGGCGGCATCAGGCAACCCCTGATAGCGCATGAGGCCCGAAGCTCGCGCGGAGCCCTTTTCCCACCACAGACTCGAACCCTCACAAGTCATGTCAGCGAGGGCTCGAAGGCGGATCTCAGAATCGTTGAGCTCCGTGCGTTTGGTAAAACGGCTGGCGGGTTCGCGGTCGGTTGCGGGTAAAAAACCGAGCGCCGAAACGCTGTGGTCGAAGGCTGAAAAATCAGCGTTCTCCTCAAGCGTCGAGAGCATCAGCGCTTCGACCTGTTCGAACCAGAGTTCGGGGGAGCCGATCACTGCCGCCAGGGACTGATCGATATCGAGGGTCTGCGCGACAGTCAGCGGGAAATAACGCCCGACCCTGTCAATGCTAGGCATCAGTACACCCACCATCGCGCCAGGACCACTCACCCCCGCAGCAAGGACGAAACGCCACAACGGACTTACCAGATAGGCGTCGAGCCAACCCTCGCCGAGTTGCTGCTGACTGGCCCGCAGCCCCGCCGCCAACCATGCATCCCAGGGTTGAACGAAACTCTGGGGCAAACCGCGACTGACAAAGTCACCACGGCTGGCTACCTTGCCGTAGAAACCCAGCGTCGTCACAACCGCTCCGGCAAGCTGAAGCCGCTCAGTACACGGTTCTTGAACGGGTTAAAAGCGCTGTTGGCGCGCAATTCATAGGAAATACTGGCATTGTCGACCCGCATGCGCAGGTTGAATCGATCAGGCGATCCGCCCCCCATCAGATCCGATTGCTCCAGCAGACGGAACCACGCCCACGGACCGTCAAGCGTGACACCCGAACGTCCGCTGGGAGACGGCGGCGAAATCGACAGGCGGACAACGCCAATGCTGCCGGGGTTGGGCCACTGCATCGCGACCTGGCGACTCGGGCCGTGGTCATAGCTGATTTGCTGGCCGTCAAGGTCGAGCAGGAACTGGTTGATCGACGCATCCATCGCCACCGGTTTGAGCTCGAAGCGCACAGAAGGCTGTACGCCTCCAGTGCGAAAAAAAGCATCACGAATCGCGGCCGCACGCTGAAAAGTCTGCAGAATCGAAACGTTGATCCCGAGCTTCTGCGCAGCCCCTGGTTGCCAACGCCAGACGGTGGCCGACGTATCGACATAACTTTGCAGGTACTTGCGGAAATAGTTATCCATCACCCCGCCCACTCCGAAAAATTGGCCGAAGTCGTCCAGCGTCGCGTCCCGCGCGCTGCCTGATGCCAGCGGATAACGGCCGCTAAGAGATTGGCGATAAATACTCACCACATCACTGACCCACGCCGCATTCAGTTGCTTGCGCACCCCGCCCATCATGATATTGGTGGTTGAGCTGACCACCGATTTGACCAGTCCCTGCACCACCGGCGGTTGTCGGTCGACGTTCAGATTGACCCGCGCCGCGGCAGCGCCGGCCGAGGTCTTAGCCTCGTCGAGCAGCGCATCGCCACTGGCCCCGACCATCGCGCTGACCTGCACGTACAGCGCGTTCATGTCCGCCAGCACGCCGTCTATCGCAGCAGAACCTCCCTCGCCCTTGCTGACGAACGTATTGAGCTCGGCAAAATGCGTCGTGACCGGGTCGTCAGCCATAGCCGACGTGGCTGTGCTACCCGTCTGCTCCTGACCGAGCATCGAACCCAGGCGCTGCTTGAGCTCATCGACCTCGCCTTCAACTCTCTTGCCTTGCTCGGCCAGCAGTCTTTCTTCCTGTTGCAGATTGGTTTCCCTGGCCACCGCCACCAGCAGTTTTTTCAGCGGCGATGCAGGCCCGGAAATCACCCGCAGCACATCAGCCGCCTGAGCGATGCTGGTGATCGGTATGAAGTCGAGATCAGCGAGTAGTGCATCCCACTGGCGCTGGTAATCCTGGAAATAAAGCCGGCGTACATCGCCTGCAAGGCTCACGGCATTCTGCCGATCACCATTGTTGAGCCCCAGCACCCATTGCTCGTCAGCCAGCGTACCGGCCTGGCTCAGGCTGGCTGCAAGGAACACCTCGCGATAACCCTTGGCCGTGTAGAGGCCACTCAGTGGATCGCCCAGAGCCTTGCCGCTCTTGCGGGAAATCACCAGCGCGGCGTCACGACCGGCAATCTGGGTGATGCGAAAGTCCGCTACACCTTCCGGCAGGATCTGGCGCTTTACCCGGTCATAAACACGCTGCGCCACAGGCAACTGTTGCAGCTGCCGACGCAAGTCATCGATCAAGCGCTGATCCAGAAGTGCATTGGGTGGATGCCGCTCGAACAAAGCCTGCAAATGCTCACCTAATGCCTGCCGCTGATCCGGCGGCAAGTCACGGGGCAAGCTCTGATCCCAATCCAATGCGACCCAGGCCTTGATGAAATCAGCGTCGTAATGCTCGCTGTCTGCAAACATCAGATAAGCCTTGAGGCCTTCGAAGAGGAAGTCAGAACTGCCGCCGCTGCGCAACTGCTCCTCGACGCGAGTCAGCAGCCGCGGCGCGAATACGGCAATGAGCAGTTTGCGATAAACACTGCTGGATTGCGCCTGGAGCATGTCGCCCTGATAAAGCCCTAAACCCTGCGACATATCCGGCGGATCACTTGCCAGATTGCGCACGCCGTTGAGTAGCGCTAGCACCTCGAGAACATCACGCTGTGCAGGGCTCAGACTCTGTAAGGTCTGCCCAAGCGGAGCGACCTTCTGATCAACCTGAGCGATGTAAACCTGATTGGCGCGATAACTGATGGCCCAGAACGTCCCGACAACCAGCACCATCGCGACGGTGGCAGCTAGCGCAGCGCGCGCCATCCATTTACGTCGACGCTCGACTTTGTGATTGACGCCCACCAGACCCCGTTCGGCGAATGCCACCGCCGTGAACAGCTTTTCAATAAAGTAACTGCGGCCGGTTTCCACCTGACGCGCCAGATGCTGGCGGTCCAGGTTCATGCCTTGGGCCATGGCGCCGATCAAGCGATCGATCGGGCTGCCTTCCTGGGTGCTACTGGTGAAATAAACACCACGCAGCAAGGCCCGCTCCTCGAAAGCATTGGGTTTGAACACGCCGTCGAGGAATGCGTGCAACGTCTGTTTCAGCGCGCCGAACTGTTGCGCGAAGCCATAGATCAGGTCGCGTCGCGCCGGGTCGCGCTCCTGCTGCAAGCGCTCGACCAGACGCTCATTCAACCGTTGCTCCAGCAACGCGAATTCACTCAAGAAGTCCGTCAGCGGGCCATCATTGTTCTGGCCGTCGTCCAGCGTGAAAGTCATGCCCCAGACTTGCGCTCTCTCCTCTTTGCTGAGGGCGTCGAAGAACTCAATGAAACCCGGAACCAGGTCGAGTTTGGTCAACATCACGTAGATCGGGAGTCGCACACCTAGCCGGCTGTATAACTCCTGAATCCGCGCTCGAATAGCCGCAGCATGAGCCCCGCGCTCGGCTTCACTGGTGAGTAAAAGATCCGAAAAGCTGATGGCAACGAAGGCGCCGTCAATCGGGCGGCGCGACCGCTGGCTTTTCAGCAGGTCGAGAAAGCCGAGCCAAGCGGCCTTGTCGATCTGCGCATGACTGTCCTGCGTGGTGTAGCGGCCCGCGGTATCGAGCAACACCGCTTCGTTGGTGAACCACCAGTCGCAATTGCGAGTGCCACCGACGCCGCGAATCGCCACCGCGCCCATTTGCGCAGCGAGTGGAAAATGCAGGCCGGAATTGACCAGCGCTGTGGTTTTGCCGGAGCCCGGCGGGCCGATGAGCACATACCACGGCAGTTCATACAGATTGCGTCGTTCGTCGCCACCAAGCCGGGCCTTCTTCAACAGTTTCAGAGCGTCGTCCATGCGCTGCTGCAGGATCGCGAGCTCCTGGGCGGTGCCCACACTTACCAGATCCGGCGCAGTATCGGCGGCCAGATTTTCCAGTACTTTGGCCGTGTGGCGATGGGCCCGAACGATGCGGAACACCCTCCATACAATCCATGCAACGAACAAAACCGCGATCAATGCCCAGCGTCTGCCTTGCGGTACCAGTACGTTTAGCAGCGGGCCGAGGAACCAGATGATCAGACTCAACGCAGTCAGGCCGATAACAGGTAGGACCCAGCGAATGACGACCCCCAATAACGCCTTCACTCGACCCCCTCCGCCAGCACAGTGATTTCAACCCGGCGATTCTTCGCCCGCCCTTCGGCAGTCGCATTGGACGCGACCGGCTCGGTATCGCTGCGCCCTTCAGCGGAAAAGCGCCCGGGCTCACCGGTCTTCGCCGAAAGTATCTGCAGGACCTCACTTGCACGCGCGTGGGACAGCGCCCAGTTGGACGGGAAACGCAAGGTGGCGATGGGTTGGTTATCACTGTGGCCAGTGATGCGCACCTGCCCTTTGACTTTGCGGATAGCTTCGGCGATGCGCAGCATCAACGGCTGGAAACCGTCGAGGATAGTGGCGCTGCCTGACGAGAAGATCTCATCGCCACGAATGGTTACCACCGAACGATCAACCGCATCCTCCACTGCAACCCTGTTGGCCTTGATGTCTTCCACTAGAAACCCCGCCAGACGGGGGCGCTCAATGACTCTGGGCTGCATCACGGCGCGCGTGATCGACTGCACCGGAATTTCTCCCAGCGCGTGAATATTCTTGAACACCTGTTCAGTGTCTGAGGCCAGCTTCAGGCGAAGACCGAACAGCAGTACGAGCAGCAAGGCAAGGCCCATTGTCACGCCCACCCACGGCGGCATGAACTGCGAAAGACGATCAGGCGCCACCGTCACCCCGCGCCAATGGGGCGACAGTTCTCGCTCGAACCCGCCACGGCTGCTGCGGATAGCAGCACTGGTACGCTCACGCAGCGCTTCAAGCTGGTTGCGGCCGTCGGTCATCACGCGATAACGGCCTTCGAACCCCAGACATATACACAGGTACAACAGCTCAAGCAGAAACAGACGCTCGCGCGGGCTTTGCAGACAGTGCTCCAGCAGCCGAAACACCTTCTCGCCGCCCGAAGCTTCGTTGTGAACGGTGATCAGAAGGCTCTGCTTGCCCCAGTCACTCTCACTCCCCCATGGGGTGCTCAACACAGCTTCGTCGAGCGCGGTACACAACGCGTATCGCGCCAGCAGTACTTCGTTACGCACGATACCGGCTGCTCCGGCGCGCTCTTCGAACTGACGCAAATATGCCAGCAACTGCGCTTTCAAACTGGCGGGTGCCGGATGGGCGATGGTGCTGCGCAAACGCGTGAGCAGTGCCAGTAACGGGCCTGCGGCCGCTTCGAGCGGGTTCAGGCCTTGCGCCTGACCGGACGGCAACGGCGCTACGGGCATCGATAACGATGCCTTGGAGGTTGCGGGGTCAACATGTGCTGCAGGCTGCGGTCCACGTCCGCCCGGACGAGGCATGAACTGCGTGCGATCACTTGCGGGCATCGGAGGGTTGAAGGGCTGGTCGTGGGAAGGCATCGGCAATTATCCTCGGATTGCCCAGAGAGCCAGTTCCAACCCAGGAAACTCGCCCGCGATGTGGAAGGCCAAACCGCCCGAATGCTCCAGCTTCTTCCAGTGCTCGCTGCCGCGATCAAGCTCGTAGTAGGTGGAACCTGCGTGAAAGGGGATCTGCCGGGGCGCCACGGGCAAGGGCAGCAAGCCTATGCCCGGCAGTTGCAGGTTGACCAGATCCCGGATGTCTTCCACCGAACCGATCTTGCTTTGCTGAGCGAAACATCCGCGCAGGGTTTCGCTGGGCATGTCGGCGCGCACCACCAGGATGAAACTGGCCGAGTCGATCAAGGTCCGGTCAGTGAGCGTAGACACACGAATGCCGTAAGCCTTTTCGATAACAGGTATCGCAGTGGCGTTGCTATCGATCAGCATCGACAATGCCTCACGCAATGCCTGCATGACCGGCGCCATCGTCGAAAAGAGGTCATCGTGCCGATAGCGCACGAACTTTTCGGGCCTGCGCCCGAAGTTGGAAAAGGTCGCAAACTCCCCCGCCAGACTCACCAGCTCGCTGTACAAGCGTTCGGGGTGCAACGGGCTCAGTTCGCTCAGATGACGGATCAATGGCTCGACACGATTGACCAGTTGCAACAGCAGGAAGTCGGCGATTTCGGATGCACCTCCTGCACCTGAAGCTACTACGCGGCCCGCAAGCGCTTCGCCACGCTGCTGCAGCAATCCCAGCAGTTCGTTGCGAAATGCCTTCAGCGATCGGGAGACTGCCACGTCGAGCACTGGAGGGATGTAACTGTCATCGAGCGTCAAGTTGCATTCAGAGCGTTTCTCTTTGATGCGCACCACACCGATCGCGGCGTAATCGCTGATGCCGTCTTTTTCGGTGAGCAATCTCAGTGCCCGCGAACCAACGGCCACAGGCGCCCGACTCTCAAACGGTGCGTTGTCGTCACGCACCTCCCGCACCTGGCTGACGAAACGCGCAACGGCCGGGGATTCCCCCTCCTTTACTGTGTCGCGCAGCCCCGCACGCTTAAGTGGCAAAGCCAGATAAACCAGTCCATCGCGCAGGGTCTCGTCAATACTCAGCGGGCTGGGCGCCAGATCGTCGTGGGGAATGTTGAAAGGCGTACCGTCGGGCAACAACCCGCGCGCCGATTCAATGCCCAGTTTGCCTTGCTTCAATAATCCATCATCCAGCGAAAGCTCGGAAAAACCCCAGCCCCCGGCGGACAATGGACGACTGCGAGCATCGATAAGATTTTCCAGGTAACGGTCATGCTGCTGAAAGTGCTGCGTTGCGATGAACATGCCTTCCGACCAGACGACTCGATTGTTCCAGGACATGGGTTCTCCGATTGCCTATTGGGCGGGGCGAATTGAATTGGCGACGCGATCGCTGCTCACGGCGCGGGTGTCCAGGCCGACCTGGAATTCAGCGGCATGAGGAGGCATGACATCGAGTCCGGTGCGCCAGTTGGCCTGATCGATCTCGCGATAACCGACTACCAGGCCAATCTGTCGCGTGGCGGCGTTGAGGTCACGGGTAACGGTCAATTGCTGGCCCGGCCGGATCAGCACTTCATCCTGCTCGATGAGATCGGAACCCAGGGTTGCCTGAGCGCGTTCTGCCAGCGCGAAATAGTCGGCGCGGGAGAAATTCGCACTGTTCTTGAGCTCGTATATCCGCACCCGCACAGGCGTCGGTTGGCCGTTGGCACCGGGGTTGAGCCCGGCGACAGCATCGAAGTGCAGCACAATGGCGAGAGCCTCAGCAGGCTTTTCCAGCGGCTGGGGTGCTTCCGTATCACTGGCACAGGAAACCAGCATCAGCGACATGGCTGCCGCCAATACAACTTTTCGAAACATCCTTCGTCCTCATGACGTACTGACTGTCTATCCGTTTGTCTTGGTGCGCCCTTTCACGAGTCGCGCAATCGTGCGCTGTGTACCTCGTAGGCATGACTGAACTCGCGACCGAACAGGACCTGAAAATCCTCTTCGGCCTCGCGGGAAATCTGTGCATAAAGTTCGGTGAATTGCAGCCAGTGCTGAGCCTGACGGGAACCGAAGAGGTTGGACAACGCGTTGGCCTTGCCCATGCGTCCCTCCAACTCCGATGGCTCGAAGCGTTTGAGCAAGGCTTTTATGGCTGCCTCGACCCCGGCCATCACGGCCAACTGATGGGCGCGCAGATCGTCGAAGCTAGCGGCGATGGCCTGGTCGGGCGGCAGGAACGCTTGATTGCCGTGACGCAATAGCAACAACAACGCTTCATCAGCATTCGGCGCGAACTTCAGTGGGTTGTTTTCCACCGGACAAATCATGGTCTGCTGCAGGCGAAGCTCGCCCTTGAGACTGCTGCGCGCCCGCAATACGTCGATGAGCCCTTCGACCATCAGCCTGTAACTGCGGCCGATGGACTCCATCTGTGCCTGTACTTGGGCCGACTCGATCTGCAACTGATCTAAACCAGCCCCTCGAAGGAAAGCCTTTATCAGGTCGACCTGATTTTCGCCTGCTTCAGCTGCCGCTTGCTCCGCAACAGGCGGCTGCAGGGTGAGCGCCCGATCTGCCATGAGTCCCGACTCGGCAGGGTTGACCGAAGGCGCCACTGAGACCTTGGGTAAATCAGGTACGAGATCCCAGTCTTCTGGGATGGCGCCCTGCGAAGAGGCTGGAGGGGACGACATGGCCGAGGCTGCAGGAGCCTGCGCAACAGGCGGGCGAAAATCGTGAAGCTCGGCCGGGACATGGTCAGATCGAGTGGCTGGCGGCACGCCCGGAGGGGTCAGAAAATCGAACAGATCAGGGAACGTATCCTGCGCCGGACCGCCTGAAAAATGCGCGGCTGACTGCCCGTCTGGAACTGCGGAGGGAATGCTTTCCTGGCGCCCCGTTAACGCCTCGAAACTATTTGAAGAGTCACCTTCGGAAAACCCTGAGGTCGATGGACTTATTTTGAAATCAATTCGCACGCGAATCTCGTAATCACCAATCCGAATAAGTTCTCGATCTTCCAGTGGCTCGCTGGTTCCACGGTGCATGTGTATACCCGCGTTCACCAGCTGTACGCCATTAGTGCTGTTATCCGTCAAATAGTAACGGCCGTTTTTCTGCTGAATGATGCAATGGCGCGAAGAAACAAGGCGTTCCGGATCCGGGAGCACCCAGTCATTATCCACACTACGACCGATCGCCATCACCCCATCGTCCAAGTGGATTTCGGCAATTTGTCCGGGGGTTATCTTGTGATAACTAATGATCGTCAGACAGAGCGGCACTTCGCCTCCTTGCTCGCACTTTCAGCATGGCGCAACGTTTTGCGCATGTAGCCATGAAGCCTTTTGAGTAAAGCCAGGAACGCCGAAAACAGGGGCCTCGCCGGACCTGATCGCGATTCCATCCATTCATACGTGACAGTCGCACGGTGACTGAGGAAGCGATATTCCTGCTATCGCCATAATCATAACTTCCACCGAGGACGCGTATCCTACCTTGACAACGAACAACTTTCACAACAAAAATGCACAACTTTCTAAAACAAGTGATATCTGATTAATATCAGTCGCGACGCAAATATAAGACCATTCTTCAATTGGTGTAGGAAGTTTCCTCACCAACTATAAGAAACACTCTCGAATGATAAGGAAATCAATTTTTGCTGGATATTTCGTTGCTACTCTGCGCCATTTCCCCGAACTCGCCATGTGGCGATGACCTGGAATATGACGTGCAATTTCTGGAACTCGAGCGCGATGCACAAGGTAAACCGGAGCGCGCCATGGGCGACTCGGTACAGCCCGCGGAGCCGCCCCAATGGCGACAAATCGAACAATCCAGCATTGCCCTCCTGCAACGCAGCAAGGATCTGCGAATTACACATTTTCTCCTGCAAAGCGCTGTGGCCCTTCATGGCTTCGCGGGACTGACCAACGCCCTGACGCTGATAAGCGATCTGTTGAGGCAGTATTGGCCAGCGCTTTATCCGCAGCTTGATGCCGACGATGATAATGACCCGACCCTGCGCATCAATGCGCTGTCCGGCATCGCCTGCGATACCAACCTGCGGTTGCTGCGCGACAGCCTGCTGCCTCCCTCGCGCAGCTTCGGCCCGATCAGCTTGCGCGCCGCCCTCAATGCCAGCCGCTTGCAGAGTTTCCCCGATGAACAACTCAGCCTCGACGAATTGAAAGGCGCGCTGCGCGACAGCGATCCTGCCCACCTGACCGACCTGCGGTCGATGCTCCAGCAAGCCCACAGTAGAGCGGATGCCATCGAACAGCTCGTCTCTGCACAAGTGGGTTCGGCGCAGGGTGTGGACCTGTCAGCACTGCAGCAACTGATCAAACAGGCCCTGCACATTCTCCGTGAATACGTCCCGGATAGCGTTGAGACAGAGGCACAGGTCCATCAGTCGAGCCCAGGGGAGACGACTGAAACCCCGGCCGTTGTGACCTCTGCTCCACACGTCTGCGACGGGGAGATCGACAATCGCCACGATGTGGTGCGCAACCTTGATCGCATTCTCGGTTACTACGCCCGCCATGAGCCCTCCAGCCCGCTGCCGGTACTTTTGAACAGAGCGAAAAATCTGGTGCACGCCGACTTCGCGGCCATCGTGCGCAATCTGATTCCCGACGGCATGCCCCAGTTCGAAAACCTGCGCGGCCCCGACCTCGAGTGACGCGTAGCTCTCACGCAACGAAACGGTTCAGGCAAGCATTAAACATCCCCGTTACCGGCCTAGTCCGATGACGCCAAGCATGTCGCAGCAGCGACCAGGAGGAGCAACGTGGCGAACACCAGTTCTCAAAAATTCATTGCGCGTAACCGCGCCCCACGGGTCCAGATCGAGTACGACGTCGAACTGTACGGTGCCGAGAAAAAAGTAGAGCTTCCCTTCGTAATGGGCGTGATGGCCGATCTGGCTGGCAAGCCAGTCGAGCCGCAGGCCGCCGTCGCCGACCGTAAGTTTCTGGAGGTCGATGTCGACAACTTCGACTCGCGTCTTAAGGCGATGCAGCCACGGGTGGCGTTTCACGTGCCAAACGAGCTCACCGGCGAAGGCAATCTAAGTCTGGATATCACCTTCGAAAGCATGGACGACTTCAGCCCTGCTGCCGTGGCACGCAAGGTCGACTCACTGAGGCAACTCCTTGAAGCCCGCACTCAACTGGCTAATTTGCTGACCTACATGGACGGCAAGACCGGCGCCGAGGAAATCATCATGAGAGCGATCAAGGCCCCGGCGCTGCTGAAAGCCCTGGCGAGTGCACCCAAACCGCTGAGCTCTGCTTCGCCAGACGCCGATCCGAAGGCTTAACCAGGACAAACAATCATGACTCAAGTGCTGCGTGACGATCATGCCCAAGCCAGCCTCACCGAAGACACCAACGACTTCGCCTCGTTGCTGCTGCAAGAATTCAAACCCAAGACCGAACGCGCCCGCGAGGCCGTCGAGACCGCAGTGCGCACTTTGGCAGAGCAGGCTCTGAAGCAGACCAGCCTGGTTTCCGGCGATGCCATCACCTCAATCGAATCGATCATCGCTGCGATTGATGCCAAGCTCACGGCGCAAGTGAATCAGGTGATTCATCACCCTGAATTCCAGCAATTGGAAAGCGCCTGGCGCGGACTCCATTACCTGGTCAACAACACTGAAAGCGATGAACAACTGAAGATTCGGGTGCTGAATATTTCCAAGCGGGAACTGCACAAGACCCTGAAAAAGTTCAAGGGAACGGCCTGGGATCAAAGTCCAATATTCAAGAAAATGTACGAGGAAGAATACGGACAGTTCGGTGGAGAACCCTACGGCTGTCTGGTCGGAGACTACTACTTCGATCAATCCCCTCAGGACGTCGAGCTCCTGGGTGAGCTGTCCAAGACTTGCGCAGCGATGCACGCGCCGTTCATTTCCGCTGCTTCGCCCACCGTAATGGGCATGGGCTCCTGGCAAGAACTGTCCAACCCTCGCGACCTGACCAAGATCTTCACAACCCCGGAGTACGCCGGCTGGCGCTCCCTGCGGGAGTCGGAAGATTCGCGTTACATCGGTCTGACCATGCCTCGTTTTCTGGCTCGCTTGCCCTATGGCGCCAAGACCGATCCGGTGGAAGCCTTTGCCTTCGAAGAAGACACCGATGGCGCCGACAGCGCCAAGTACACCTGGGCCAATGCCGCCTACGCAATGGCCGTGAACATCAACCGTTCTTTCAAGCACTACGGCTGGTGCTCGCGTATTCGTGGCGTCGAGTCTGGTGGTGAAGTGCAGAATCTGCCGGCGCACACATTTCCCACCGATGACGGCGGCGTGGACATGAAGTGCCCGACCGAAATCGCGATCTCTGACCGTCGGGAGGCGGAACTGGCGAAGAACGGGTTCATGCCGCTGCTGCACAAGAAAAACACCGATTTCGCCGCATTTATCGGAGCCCAGTCTCTGCAGAAGCCTGCCGAATACGATGATCCGGACGCTACCGCGAACGCCAATCTGGCCGCACGCCTGCCGTATCTGTTCGCGACCTGCCGTTTCGCGCATTACCTGAAGTGCATCGTGCGCGACAAGATCGGCTCCTTCAAAGAAAAGGACGAGATGCAGCGCTGGTTACAGGACTGGATTCTGAATTACGTCGACGGTGATCCGGCGCACTCCACAGAAACCACCAAAGCACGGCATCCGCTTGCTGCCGCCGAGGTTGTGGTTGAGGACGTCGAAGGCAACCCGGGCTATTACAGCTCGAAATTCTTCCTGCGTCCGCACTACCAGCTCGAAGGTTTGACCGTCTCGCTACGCCTCGTTTCCAAGCTGCCGTCGGCGAAGGGTGCGTAATCCGCTCACCGGGATGTTCCTGACTCGTGAAGATCACATTGGACAAAACATGGCTGTGAACGAATTCACTCTGCGCGATCGTCTGCAGCCTTCGCTGCTTGACCGGCTGACGGATGACGAGCCTGGCAATGTTCAGGAGACCGCAGACAAACGCGTGCTGTCCCTGACCCAGCTGAAAGCCTCGGTGTTGCGGGATCTGACCTGGCTGCTTAATACCAGTTCGCTTCTTGATGGGGACGCCATGCTGCACCCCCCGGTGGGAACATCGGTGCTTAATTACGGCCTACCGCCGCTTGCAGGTAACAGTGCGTCGAGCATCGATGTCCGTGTGCTGGAAAGTCTGATTCATCAGGCCATCGTCACCTTCGAGCCACGCATCTTGCCCCAGACCCTGCGAGTACGCGCGCAGGCCCTGCCCGAGCTGATGAACCACAATGCTCTGAGCTTCGAGATCGAAGGCGATCTGTGGGCGAAACCGGTTGCCCTTCCGCTGTTGCTGCGCACCGATCTGGATCTGGAGTCTGGTCACGTGCAGGTGCTGCCTGCCAAACAAAGGAGGCAGGCATGAATCCGCGCCTGCTGGAGCTGTACAACCAGGAACTGCAACACGTTCGCGAAAGCGCGGCGGAGTTTGCCAGCGAATATCCGAAAATCGCCGGGCGCCTGTCGCTATCCGGCATCGACTGCGCCGACCCCTATGTCGAGCGACTCCTGGAAGGCTTCGCCTACCTCACGGCGCGCGTGCAGCTGAAGCTCGACGCTGAATATCCGACCTTCACCCATAATCTGCTGGAAATCGCCTACCCGCATTACCTCGCGCCCACCCCGTCGATGTCGGTGGTGCAGATGCAGATCGATCAGGACGAAGGTTCTCTGAGCAGCGGATTCACGCTGCCTCGTGACAGCGTATTGCGTGCTTCAATGGGCACGGGCTCGCAGACTTCATGCGAATACCGAAGCGCTCACCCGGTGACGCTATGGCCTCTGAAGATCAGTCACGCGGAGTATTTCGGCAATCCGGTCACCGTGCTTGGGCGCCTTGCTGCCAACGAACCAAACGCCAAGGCAGGTCTGCGCATTACTCTGCGTAGCAGCGCGGAGCTGCCGTTCACCACCCTGAGCCTGGAAAACCTGCCGCTGTACCTCAATGGCGCTGATGAACTTCCGTTCCGGCTCTATGAGCAGTTGCTCGGCAATACGTGCGCGGTGTTTGCCCGTCAGCCACACGCGGACTGGATCGAGCGAATGCCGATCGATGCCTTGAGGCCCTGCGGCTTCGACGACCGCGAAGCGGCGATTCCCGTGGTCGCCCAGGCGTTTCAGGGCTATCGCTTGATGCAGGAATACTTCGCTTTGCCCCAGCGCTACCTGTTCGTCGAGTTCACCCATCTGAACCGAGCCGTCCAACAATGCTCAGGGCAAGAACTGGAAATAGTCATTCTGTTTGACCGCTTCGATCAGAGTCTTGAAGGAAGCGTGGGACCAGAGCAGTTCGTACCGTTCTGTACACCTGCGATCAACCTGTTCCCGCGACGAGTTGACCGGATCCATCTGTCCGATCGCGTCAACGAACATCATGTGATCGCCGACCGAACTCGCCCGATGGACTTCGAGATTCATTCACTGACAAGCGTCACCGGCCACGGCTCGGGACCTGATCAGGGCTTTGTGCCGTTCTATGCAGTGCGCGATCCTTCCCGTTACGGCACAGGCAGGGCCTATTACACCCTGCGGCGCGAGCCCCGCGTACTGTCCAGCGAACAGCGGCGCACGGGCACACGCTCAACCTACGTCGGCAGCGAAACCTTCCTCAGTCTGGTCGACGGTCAACAAGCGCCCTATCGTCATGATCTGCGCCAACTGGGTGTCAGCGCGCTGTGTACCAACCGCGACCTGCCGCTGTTCATGAACGAAGGGGCTGGCAAGACCGACTTCACCCTGGCCGAAAGCGCGCCGGTCTCGTCGATTCGTTGTCTCGCAGGCCCAAGCCGCCCTCGCGCCAGCCACGCACATGACCATAAGGCCTGGCGTCTGATCAGCCAGTTGTCGCTGAACTACCTGTCGCTCAGCGAGAACGGCCAGGGCGCCGCGGCCTTGCGCGAAATGCTTCGCCTGTACGGTGACCCCAACGACGCCGCTCTGCAACTGCAGGTCGAGGGGCTGCGGGACGTCCGCAGCCAAGTCTGTACACGACGCTTGCCCATGCCAGGCCCGATCGTCTTCGGGCGCGGTCTGGAGATCACCCTGGAGTTCGACGAAAACGCCTTTCGCGGCACAGGTGTGTTTTTGCTGGGTGCGGTGTTCGAACGGTTTCTAGCGCGGTACGTCTCCATCAACAGCTTCACCGAGACCGTGATTCGCACCAACGAACGCGGCGAGATCATGCGATGGAAAGCCCAGCCCGGCCGGCGCCCAACGTTGTGAGCGCGCTCACCGATATTCACGAAACGCCTTGGGAATTCGATTTTTTCCACGCGCTGCGGCGGATCGAATGCGAGTCACCGCAACTGCCACGCATCGGTCGTTCGCTGCGCCTGGCCGACGACCCTCTGCGTCTCGGCCAACGACCCGACTGCGCGTTTGCGCCTTCGACTCTTGCCGCCCTGACCCTTGGGCACGACGGCAAAGCCGCAAGGCTCGAACAGTTCTTTTTCGGGCTTGGTGGGCCCAACGGTCCGCTGCCGCTGCACCTGACCGAGTACATTCGCGAACGCCAGCGCAACCACAACGACAGCACCAGCAAACGTTTTCTCGACGTTTTCCATCATCGTCTGCTGAGCCTGTTTTACCGGGTCTGGGCAGAGGCGCGTCCCGCCGTCAGCCATGATCGGCCAGACGATGATTACTGGTCCGCAAGATTGGCGGCATTCAGCGGTCGCGGCATGCCGACCCTGCTCGGTCAGAGCCTGATTCCAGACACCGCCAAGCTGCATTTCAGCGGCCATCTGGCGGCGCAAACTCGCTACCCGGACGGCCTGAAAGCCATTCTTGAAGACTACTTTGGCCTGCCGGTAGAAATCGAAGAATTCGTTGGTCAATGGCTGGCGCTACCCGAATGCAGCCGACTTTCCGTCAGTGCCAATCAGCTCGGCATCGACTTTTGCCTCGGCAGCCACGTCTGGGATCGCCAGCACAAATTCCGGATTCGACTGGGGCCGCTCAAGCTCGACGAGTACATGGGCATGCTGCCCGATGGCGAACCCTTCAGGCATCTGGTCGCATGGGTCGCTGAATACCTGGGTCACGAGCTGGACTGGGATCTGAGTCTGGTTCTGCAACAACCGCACATCCCCAGACTGCAACTCAATGGCCAGTTCCGACTGGGTTTCAACACCTGGTTAGGGCCGCCGGGTGAGGACGCCGGGGACCTGATTCTGGCCCGGCACTACGCCGATCAGGCGAGCTCATCCGAGCCATCGCCGCAAGTCTAGAAAAAACTATTCGCAAGGAGCAATGAGCATGGGTGAGATCAGTCGCGCAGCGCTGTTCGGCAAGCTGAACAGTATCGGGTACAAGGCCATTGAGGCCGCTACCGTGTTCTGCAAATTGCGCGGAAACCCCTACGTGGAACTGGCCCACTGGTTTCACCAGTTGTTGCAACTGCAGGACTCGGACCTGCACCGGATCATCCGGCAGTTCAACGTGGAACCGGCCCGGCTGGCTCGCGATCTGACCGAAGCGCTCGACCGCCTGCCTCGCGGCTCGACCTCAATCACTGACCTGTCTTCTCATGTCGAAGAAGCCGTCGAGCGCGGCTGGGTCTACGGCAGCCTGATGTTCGGCGAAAATCAGGTGCGCACAGGCTACCTGTTGATCGGCATTTTCAAGACGCCGAACCTGCGCCATTCGTTATTGGCTCTGTCTCCGGAATTCGAGAAGGTCAAAGTCGAGGTCCTGAGCGAACGCTTCAATGAATACGTGGACGACTCCCCGGAAAATGCCCTCGGCGCCAGCGATGGTTTCAACGCACGCGCCACTCCCGGCGAGGCCAGCGGTGCCATTGCCCCAAGCGCCATGGGCAAGCAGGAAGCGCTCAGGCGCTTCACCGTGGACATGACTGAACAAGCCCGTAGCGGCAGGCTGGACCCTATCGTCGGCCGCGACGAGGAAATCCGGCAGATGGTCGACATCCTCATGCGTCGCCGGCAGAACAACCCGATCCTTACCGGTGAGGCAGGTGTCGGCAAGACTGCGGTCGTTGAAGGCTTCGCCCTGCGGATCGTCGCGGGTGACGTCCCGCCTTCACTGAAGGAAGTCGAACTGCGCAGCCTCGATGTCGGCCTGTTGCAGGCCGGCGCGAGCATGAAAGGCGAGTTCGAACAGCGTCTGCGCCAAGTCATCGAAGACGTTCAGGCATCGCCCAAGCCGATCATCCTATTCATCGACGAAGCCCATACGCTGGTCGGTGCCGGTGGCGCTGTCGGCACCGGAGACGCTGCCAACCTGCTCAAGCCCGCGCTGGCTCGTGGCACCTTACGCACGGTCGCGGCCACGACCTGGGCCGAATACAAGAAGCACATCGAGAAAGACCCCGCCCTGACCCGCCGCTTCGAAGTCGTTAAGGTCACTGAGCCCTCGCAAGACAAGGCGCTCATGATGATGCGGGGGGTGGCCTCGAACATGGAAAAACACCATCAGGTGCAGATCCTCGACGAAGCGATGGAGGCTTCGGTCAAGTTGTCGAGCCGCTACATTCCGGCGCGTCAGTTGCCGGACAAATCCGTCAGTCTGCTGGACACCGCCTGCGCTCGCGTCGCTGTGAGCCTGCACGCGGTCCCCGCGCAGATAGATGACAGCCGACGACGTATCGAAGCGTTGGAAACCGAGCTGCAGATCGTTGCGCGGGAGCATGCGATCGGCGTTGATACCGGATCAAGAAAATTCACCGCAGAAACGCTGCTGCTCACTGAGCGCCAACGCCTGACGGAACTGGAAAGTCGCTGGGGCGGTGAGAAAATCCTGGTCGATGAACTGCTAGATACCCGGGCCGAGCTGCACGAAATCCCAGGTGTGGTCGGTCAAGCTGCAGGGAATGAGCAAAGGCATGTGCTGCGAGAAAAACTGGTCGATTTGCAAACTCGTCTCAGTAGCCTGCAAGGCGAAAACCCGTTGATTCTGCCGACCGTGGACTACCAGGCCGTAGCGTCAGTGGTTGCTGACTGGACAGGCATCCCGGTCGGCCGTATGGCTCGCAACGAGCTCGAGACCGTGCTCAATCTCGATCAGCGCCTGAAACAGCGGATTATCGGCCAGGACCATGCCCTGCAGATGATCGCCAAGCGTATCCAGACCTCACGCGCAGGCCTGGACAACCCGAGCAAACCCATCGGCGTGTTCATGCTCGCCGGCACGTCAGGGGTCGGCAAGACCGAAACCGCGCTGGCCCTGGCCGAAGCCTTGTATGGCGGCGAGCAGAACGTCATCACCATCAACATGAGCGAATTCCAGGAAGCGCACACCGTTTCCACCCTCAAGGGCGCGCCGCCAGGCTATGTCGGGTACGGCGAAGGCGGTGTGCTCACTGAAGCCGTGCGGCGTAAACCTTACAGCGTGGTGCTGCTGGACGAAGTGGAAAAAGCCCACCCGGATGTCCATGAAATTTTCTTTCAAGTGTTCGACAAGGGCGTGATGGAAGATGGCGAAGGTCGCGTGATCGACTTCAAGAACACGCTGATCCTGCTGACCACCAACGCGGGTAGCGAGCTGATTTCGCATTTGTGCAGAGACGCGCAGAACATGCCCGGTGCGGAACACATCGCCAATGCGCTGCGCCAGCCACTGCTGGAGATCTTTCCGCCAGCATTGCTCGGACGTCTCGTCACCATTGCGTACTACCCGCTGAACGACACCATGCTCCGGGCGATCGCTCGCCTGCAACTGAACCGCATAAAAAAGCGCGTGGAGAATACGCACAAGATCGCATTGGAGTACGACGACGCGGTGGTCGATCTGATCGTTTCTCGCTGCACTGAAACCGAGAGCGGCGGCCGAATGATCGACGCCATCTTGACCAACACTCTGCTGCCGGACATGAGCCGCGAGTTCCTGACACGGATGCTCGAAGGCCATGCGTTGGCAGGCGTAACCATCAGCGAGCGAGAAAACCAACTGCATTATCGGTTCACCGAAAACGCCATCGCAGGTCCACAGCGATGACTATCCAATTCACCCAACTGACTCGTCTGGCACAAGTCATGAGCCCTCTGGGACCGAATGTTCTGCTGCTGAAAAAAATGAGTGGCGGCGACGAACTGGGGCGCTTGTTCGAGTACGAACTACAGCTGATTTCGCACGACAACGCCATCGACCTCAACCAGTTGCTCGGCAAGTCCATGACGTTATCGGTCCAGTTGGGTGGGGGTGGCACGCGCTACTTCAACGGGGTCATATCGCGGTGCAGCCAGAACGTCGATAACGGCCAGTTCGCCAGTTATCAGGTCTCGTTGCGACCATGGCTCTGGTTGCTGACGCGCACCTCTGATTGCAGGATTTTCCAGCATCTGACCATTCCGCAGATCATCAAGCAGGTGTTCCGCGACCTCGGCTTCTCGGATTTCGAAGACGCCCTGAGTCAGCCCTACCGCGAGTGGGAGTACTGCGTTCAGTACCGGGAGACCAGTTTCGATTTCGTCAGTCGGCTGATGGAACAGGAGGGCATCTACTACTACTTTCGCCACGAAAATGACCGGCACGTGTTGATCCTGGCAGATGCATACGGCGCGCATCACTGCGCGCCGGGTTACGAGTCGGTGCCGTTTTTTCCACCGGACGGCCAACATCGCGAGCGCGATCACATCAGCGACTGGAAGTTGGCGCAGCAGGTACAGCCCGGCTCCCTGGAACTCAACGACTACGACTTTCAGCGCCCGAGCGCACGCATCGACGTACGCTCGACGATACCGCGCCCGCATATGGGGAGTGACCTTCCGCTCTACGACTACCCCGGCACTTATGTGCAAAGCGAAGACGGGGAACACTACGCCCGCACACGCATCGAGGCGATCCACAGCCTGCATGAGCGCATCCAGCTAAAAGGCAACGCGCGGGGTATTGGCGCAGGGCATCTGTTCAGCATGGCGGGGTTCAGCCGCCAGGATCAGAACCGCGAGTACCTGATCGTCGGCGCGCAGTATGAGCTCACCCAGGAAAGCCTCGAAACGGGGGGCAGCTCTGCCGGCTTGCAATACGAAAGCAGCCTGACCTGCATCGACGCCCGCCATAGTTTTCGCCCGCAGCCGGTCACCCTTCGACCCATCGTCAAAGGCCCGCAGACCGCGCTGGTCGTCGGCCGCGACAGCGAGGAAATCTGGACCGATCAGTATGGCCGCGTGAAGGTGCATTTCCATTGGGACCGCCACGACCAATCCAACGAAAACAGCTCGTGCTGGATTCGCGTGTCTCAAGCATGGGCCGGCAAGAACTGGGGCTCGATGCAAATCCCGCGCATTGGCCAAGAGGTGATTGTCAGTTTTCTGGAAGGAGACCCTGACCGGCCGATCATCACAGGCAGGGTCTACAACGCCGAACAACCCGTCCCCTACGACCTGCCCGCCAACGCCACGCAAAGCGGCATGAAAAGTCGTTCGAGCAAAGGCGGCACCACGGCGAACTTCAACGAAATCCGCATGGAGGACAAGAAGGGAGCGGAGCAACTGTACATCCACGCCGAGCGCAATCAGGACATCGTCGTTGAAGTGGACGAAAGCCACTCAGTCGGACAGGACCGGACGAGGAGTGTAGGGAATGACGAGACGGTGACCATCGGGCAGGACCGGCTGCGGGCGGTGAAGCGTGATGACGTGCTGCTGGTAGGCGTGAGCAAGACCGACAGCATCAGTCAGAGCTACTTGATCGAGGTGGGCGAAAACCTGCGCCTGGTGTGCGGCAAGAGTGTTCTAGAGCTCAACGCCAGCGGCCAGATCAACCTGACGGGTGTGCAATTCAACTTCAACACGGAGGGAGATGCCGAGTTCAACACCGGCGGCAAGCTGCACCTGAACATCGGTGGTGGCCCAGGTGCCATTCCCGAGGGGCAGGGCGATAAAGCCAGCATCGATGCTTCCGTCAATGCCATGTTCCCAGAGCCCGAATCGGGCCAGTAATCCTTTCGAGAGAACCCTTAGCTATGCCGTATCGCATCAACGAATTTCAGTTTGCATTACCGGAGACCGAAATGCAGGACATGTCGGTCAACATCCTGAAGTTTCCCGAGCTCGGTACTTCGCTGATTGTGAGCCGCAGCTTTCTGGCTGACGACGAAACCTTGCACAGTAACTTCGACGCCCAACTCAAACGTTTGGAACTGCAAGTTCAGGCGTTGCGCTATCAGCCAGCGCAAACCGTTCAGGTTGGTCCGGCAAAGGATATAGAGGCGCTAGAACTGAGCAGTCAGTTCAAAAAGGGTAGCGAGACGGTATTCCAGTACCAGTTGGCGCTGGTCATTCCAGAGACTCAAAAAATGCTCGCCTTGAGCTATGTCAAGCCGCTGCCATTGGGCGAAAGCGAAGCGATGCACTGGGACACTATCAAATATTCGCTGCAATTCGACGGTCTCCAATGAGTTTGCGCATCTACTGGCTGAGTATCGTGAATGTCTGACGCACTCTGGGCCGCGAGAGTTGGCGATGCCCTCTCGCACACCTCGATGATGGCCGACATTCTGGGCGGGGTTCTGGAAGTCGCTGCAAACGTCGCGATTGGAGCCCTGGCGACTGCGGCCGTTGTAGCGGCGGCCGGTTTCACCATCGCAACCGCAGGCGTTGGCGGCTGCATTTTGGGCGCTGTCATCGGGGTCGTCGTCAGCGTGACGATGAGCAAAACCGGGGCGGACAAGGGGTTGAGCGCGTTATGCGAAAACTTCGCCAACTCGCTGTTTCCACCCATGCCTCAGGCGACTATTTCGACAGGCTCCGCCGACACCTTCATCAACGGCATTCCAGCTGCCAGAGCTGCGGGATACGTTCCTTCAATGCTCTTTCAAGCGGGCTCAGCCGAAACCGAACAGACCGAAGAGTCCAACACTGGCGAAGAAGCGCACTTTTTGGACATGGCCAAAGGGTTTTTCTCGCAGATGTGGCGACCGACCGTTGCCACTCCAGCACCGGGGGCAGTGCCCAAACCGCTGGACATGGTGAGCTGCACCCGGCATCCGCCGATGCCGCCTCAATTTCTTGCGGAAGGCTCGGACAAAGTCACGATCAATGGGCAGCCCGCCATACGCAGCGGCGACCGCAGCACGTGCGATGCCACGGTGGTGTCCAGCGGGTTGATATCTCCCAACGTGCGAATCGGTGGCAGCAAAGTTGTGGTGCGGGAAATCCGCAGCGGAAAAACGCCAGGCGTGGGGTTGGCAATCACCGCACTGATGATGCTCAGAGGCAGCAAGGGCAAATTCTTGAGCAACCTGCCCTGCATGCTATTGAGCGGCGTGAACTCATTCGTCGTCAGTCAGGCCATGGGCGCACTGACCAATGCAATCGCAGGCTCACCCAATCCCGTGCACGCAGCCACGGGCGCCAAGGTATTGGGTGGCAGCGAAGAGCTGGATTTCGTCCTGTCCGGTGTATTGCCCATCACGTGGCAGCGCTTTTACAACAGTCGTGACGAGCGCCGTGATGGTTTGTTCGGTGCAGGCTGGAGTGTAGGGTTTGAGGTCAGCGTACGCATTGAAGCTCATCCCGATGGTGGCGAGCGGCTGATCTATATCGACGAGCAGGCGCGCAGCATCGACATGGGCTCGATCGCGTTAGGAAGCGCTGTTTTCAGTGCCGGGGAAGGGCTGGCCGTGCGGCGTCATGGCAATGGTCAATTGCTGATTGAAAGTGAGGATGGGATTTACCGGTTATTTGAACCGACTCCGGGTGAATCGACTCAGTTGCGTCTTACCCAGCTCGGGGACCGTAACGACAACCGCATTTATCTGGATTACGACCAACAAGGACGACTTATTCAGCTTCGCGACACCTTCGACGTGCTGCGGGTGACGTTGGTTTATTCGGTACGATGGCCGCAGCGTGTAGAGACTATCGAGCGGGTGCTCAATGACGAAACCCGCGAGGCACTGGCAAGCTACGACTACGACGACTCGGGTGACCTGGTTGAAGTCCGTGATGCACTCAGGCAAATCCAGCGAAATTTCTCCTATCAAAACCGGCGCATGGTTGAACATCGATTGCCCACTGGCCTGCGCTGTTTTTATGAGTGGGGTTTGGTTGATGACTCGGAATGGCGTGTGGTCCATCACTGGACCGATGACGGAGCACAGTACCGCTTCGAGTATGACCTGAGCACTGGCAGCACAGCGATCACTGACGGCCTGAACCGAACCAGCACCCGTCGTTGGAACTCACAACATCAGATAACCGAATACACCGACACTCTCGGTCAGACCTGGCGCTTCTCCTGGAACGATGAACGTCAGTTGCTCAGTGCGACCGACCCGCAAGGCGGTGAATGGCATTACAGCTACGACGACGCTGGCAACATCGGTTCAACTCAGGACCCGCTCGGACGTGTCGAGTCCACTTCATGGCTGGAGCACTGGTCGCTACCAATGGTAGAAACCGACGCGGCAGGCAGCAGTTGGCAATACAGGTATGACGAGCGGGGAAACTGCACCCGTGAAGTCGATCCAATGGGGCAAGTCACTCAGTACCGATACGATGAGCGCGGACAGATCATCGAGGTCATCGATGCCACGGAAAAAAGCAAAAAGCTACGGTGGAACGAAAGGGGGCAGGTTGAAGCGCACACCGACTGCTCAGGGTACCGAACATGGTTCGAGTACGACGCACGCGGCCATCTGAGCTGCATTACCGATCCTTCCGGTGAGCGCACGATTTACCAACATGACGCACGGGGGAGGCTGCTACGCCGGGAGTTGCCAGATGGCCGAATCGAGCGTTATCAGCGCGATGCCATCGGGCTCCTGACTGCCTACGTCGATCCCGCGGGCGATGCCACCTCCTATCACTATGATCTCAGAGGCCAAGTCCGACATCGCCTTGATCCTCACAGGCGACAGGTGCAATTCAGCTATGACGCCTACGGCCGCCTGCAGTCGTTAACCAATGAGAATAGGGAAAGTTACCGCTTTGCCTGGGATGCGGGTGATCGTTTGCTTGCGCAACAGGATCTGGACGGCAGCCAGCGACGGTATCGGTACGACACTCTGGGCAATCCTGTCCGGGTAGAACAAATTGCGGCCGCTCAAGATGGCGAACCAGGCGCAGGGGCAATCATCCAGTGCCTTGAACGGGATGCAGCGGGTCGCTTGAAAACCAAAGTCACCGTCGACGGCCGTACCGAATACGTTCTGGATGCATTGGATCATCTGGCCGAAGTCACTTTTACGGATACCGCAGGCGCCAAGCAAACCATCGGATTTGCTTACGACACTCTGGGCCAGTTGGTGGCCGAGAAAACAGCATCAGGCACGTTACAGCATTGCTATGACGAACTCGGCAATCTCACCCAATCACTGCTGCCCGATGGCCGATGGCTCAACCGGCTGTACTACGGCAGCGGCCACCTGCATCAGATAAACCTGGACGGCCAAGTCATCAGCGATTTCGAGCGCGACCGCTTGCACCGCGAAGTGCTGCGCAGCCAAGGCCAGCTAACCACCCGCAGCCAATACGACCGCAGCGGGCGCCTGCGTACCCGGCAACGCCGCGCGACGAATCTGCCAAGACAGCTCCCGGCCCAGCTCACCCACGAATATGAGTACGACCCGTCCGATAACCTGATCGGCAGGACGCGACTGGACCGTCAGCGATCCGAGAACCGCCGTGAATCGCTGCACTACGATTCCAGCAGTCGCCTCTGTGCCAGCCAGAACAGCCTCGGCCAACAGGAAACCTTTGCCTATGATGCTGCTGCCAACCTACTCGACGGCCCGCAGTCCGGGGCGGGTCTGGTACGCCACAACAGACTGCTGACCTACCAAGACAAACGTTATCGCTACGACGGCTTTGGCCGCCTGGTTGAAAAACGAAGCACCCGCCACGGCATCCAACGTTTCATCTATGACGCCGAAAGCCGCCTGATCGAAGTACACAACCAGAACGGCAATGTCGTGCGCATGGCCTACGATCCGCTTGGCCGTCGCATCGCCAAAAGCGAACACCGCGCCGACGACAGCCTGATCGGTGAAACCCGATTTACTTGGGACGGCCTGCGCCTTCTACAGGAACAACGCATAAACCTGGCCAGCCTTTACATCTACTCTGGCGCTGGCTACGAGCCCCTCGCCCGCGTCGATGGCATCGGCGAGCATCAGCAAGTGCGCTACTACCACAACGACCTAAACGGGCTGCCCGAACAGCTCACAGAGGCCGACGGCCATCTCGTATGGCAGGCGCGCTATCAGGTGTGGGGCAACACGATTGAAGAACAGCGCGAACGCTACTTCGTCGAAGAACAAAACCTCAGATTCCAGGGCCAGTACCTTGATCGAGAGACGGGACTGCACTACAACACGTTCAGGTTCTACGATCCGGATGTCGGACGCTTCACCACGCCAGACCCGATTGGCTTGCTGGGCGGGCTGAATTTATATCAGTACGCGCCGAATCCGATTGGGTGGGTGGATCCGTGGGGTTGGGCGTGCACTAAGGCGTTCAGTAAGAGAAGCAACATCGCAAAACGTTGGGTAAACAGCCTCTCAGGCAAAACACCACACCAGGTGGAGAATATGCTCTTAAGCAAGGGATACATTAAACGGATTACCAATTTGAATACGCATAAAACTCAACATATCCAGTTTTTCAGAACCACTAAACGTGGGATGAACGACGTTCTAGACTATCATCCCGGGGGAGGAGTGCACGGTACGAGCTATTGGAAAATTTACAGAAATGGCGATGTTCAAGGACGAATTGCTCCATCTGGGTTTTCTCGATATGAACGCGTAGTCGATAGCCCTGTGTTCGTCGACGGCACTCTTATGAACGGCCCCAGCTAGAGAGTATATTATGAGCGTTAACACTTTGATCATCCCTAAGAAATCTATAGGCGGCATCTATATTGGTGAAAAAATCGAAGATATCGTACGCCGGCTTTCAGAAGATCACGCCATTGAAATAAGTGAAAGCTCAATAACCATCGATGGAGGACTGATCACCGCATATCACGACGCTGCCATGGTGATTACCTCGCTTTGCTGTAATTCGAACTTTAAAGGAAACTACTTAAACAAGATCTGGGCAGGAATGACTGTAAATGACGTACTGAAAAACACCTCAAAACAGATTGCTTGGTCTGGGTTTGTTCAAGTCGACATGATTGAAGGAATTGGACTGTCTCTTCCCGACGATCAGGATGACTTCGAAACGCTGGAGGACGAATTCGATGGTGGCCATGTATTTGCCGAGCTGTGGGTATATACATGAATACGAACTTCAAGATAGACATGAGTATCATCAACGCAATTTCGAAAAATATATTCTTACAGAATACATCTTGATGGGCTTACTGGAGATCAGGATAGGCATCTGGGATTTAATTTCGACCATGGACTTAGTTTGAACATTCATACGAAATAACGTCCGCATAAAGTAAATCCTAAATGGGGTTGATGCGGTAAAACGACTGAAGAATAGCGCGAATGTTTCTTCCTCGAAGAACAACACCCGAGATTCCAGGGTCAGTACCATGATCGTGGGACGAGACTGCACTACAACCCCCTTCAGGTTCTACGATCCGGTTATCGAACGGCTCACCACGTCGGATCCAATTGGCTTGCTGGGCGGGCTGAATTTAATTAGTACGCGCCGAATCCGGTTGGGTGGGTGGACCCGTGGGTTGGGTTTGCTCTTGAGCCAAACCGACCATTACTAATGGCGATCTCAAAAAGGGATGGATACATATTGATACCGCCAGGTGTCGGGCACTCATCCACACGGTCCGTGAAAGCAGTGGTTGACNACCGACCATTACTAATGGCGATCTCAAAAAGGGATGGATACATATTGATACCGCCAGGTGTCGGGCACTCATCCACACGGTCCGTGAAAGCAGTGGTTGACAAAAAAGATCACTCTGTCGTGACCATGTTCCCAGTGATAACAGGCCCTTAACTATGGAAATCTCAATACAGCTATTACCTATCGACGACCGCACCAGCGGGTTTGAAATGGGGGACATCACTTTAGAGCACCAAGGAAAGACGCTCACATCCGCAGGACGAACTCCGAGTCAGTCCATGATGATTTTTATTTTCATGAGCGACTTCATAGAGATGCTGATCGCCTTAGAAAAAAATGGTAGACCGGACTCGTTCAAGTACTCTCCAATGGCTAGCCCCGTTGAAATCAAAAATAGACTCCGATGATCCGGCTCTCAACGATCTATTATCGGCACTCAAAAAAATGGAGACTGATTTTCAAATGTTTTGCGACAATCCGTGAGCAATATTCAATGTCCGCAGAATCCTTCATTGAATTTTAAGCCCCTAGCTGGTATCAATAAAATACAATGCATGAAAGGCGAAAATTTCTGAGCTGAGCACCGTCTCCAACTGCGTCGCCAACGCGGAATTTTTGCTCACTAGAACCGAACTTAGGACCTCTAAGGCATGGCGGTTCCGAGACGCCAATGCTCAAACTCACGCAGAGTCGATTATCAAAAGACACGGCGGTTTTGCGGCAGGAGAAAACCGGTACAAGATGCCTAATCGTCGCTCAGCGCGGCAGGCTGCTTCGGAGATTGCAGGTAACTTGGGGTCGAGACCTGTCAGCATCACCAAGTCAGAGTTCCGGGGAGGCCCCCCATCATGGAAGAACTCCGACGGGAGAATCGGTATGAAAAACCGAACGGAAACATCTGGCTGGCGCGATGACTCTCCAGGTCATCTACGACTGGAAGCTGGCCCACACGTGAACGCTTGGAACCATGAGAAAGGCATCACTGACAATCTTCACCTGGATTATTGATCATGAAAAAAACAGCCGTACGCTCAAGTTCCAACCTAGAAAAGGCATTAGAGAACGATGTAAGCCCTTACTGGTATACGGCCATTCACAGCGGCAAACCATATGAAGAGCAAGCAGGTACAAACCCTTGGAATCAGGATTCGGCGGACACCGAAAAGACGATATATCTGGCGGACGACTGCGTGATCACGCTTCGCCCAGCGCGCTTTGGATTAACATCCGAAAGCTCCGCTGACTACGAGAAAGACCAGTATTTCATAGAGATCGCGAATCAAGATGGATCAACCATCTTCAGCTCAAATAAAGTCTACCCATGGGACAAAGCGCTCGAGTTGAGTACTTACTTCAAAGGCCTGTCCTTTACAGCCGCCACTAGAGTCTGGGGAGTAAAAAAGCTCTAGCCCTAGGCACCATGCTGACTAGAGTGTATGACAAAAAAATTCTGCCGATCCAGTAACCCACCGCAGTCAACTCAAAGCATTGAACGAAGCAGGGACCTAATCATCGAAAACGCCAAACTAAATTTGCTCCATGACCACAAGGTCTGCGCCGAGCTGATCGCGGAAGCATGCCGTCTTGCTCTTGAGCCATACCGACCATTACTAATGGCGATCTCAAAAAGGGATGGATACATATTGATACCGCCAGGTGTCGGGCACTCATCCACACGGTCCGTGAAAGCAGTGGTTTACATCCGCAGGACGAACTCCGAGTCAGTCCATGATGATTTTTATTTTCATGAGCGACTTCATAGAGATGCTGATCGCCTTAGAAAAAAATGGTAGACCGGACTTGATCAAGTTGATMGCTGCTGACTCGTCATWTAGCTTGAGTCTCAAGAARGACGGGCCAAATCTCACAATTAGCGAACAATCCACAAAAATGATTGTGCCGCTTCAGGATTTCTTGCGSACGSTTCGTTCAAGTACTCTCCAATGGCTAGCCCCGTTGAAATCAAAAATAGACTCCGATGATCCGGCTCTCAACGATCTATTATCGGCACTCAAAAAAATGGAGACTGTTTTTTAAACTNAAGTACTCTCCAATGGCTAGCCCCGTTGAAATCAAAAATAGACTCCGATGATCCGGCTCTCAACGATCTATTATCGGCACTCAAAAAAATGGAGACTGTTTTTTAAATGTTTTGCGACAACCCGTGAGCAATACTCAATGTCCGCAGTATCCTTCATCAAATTTGAAGCCCCTAGCTGGTATCAACAAAATACAACGCATGTAAGGCGAAAATTCCTGAGCTGAGCACCTTCTCCAACTGCGTCGCCAACGCGGAATTTTGGCTCACTAGAACCGAACCTAGAACCACTCAGGCATGGCGGTTCGATGTACGACTTTTTGTGAACCCTGACTCCATTTTTTTGGAAATTAGCAACCATCCACCCAGCGTTGGGCAGGACCCTTCGATGCTGCTTTCCGGGTTCAGGCAAAAAACCCAAATCGACATCGAAGATGATGATGGGATGTTCTCCGGGTGGTAGCCTTCCCTCTATGAATTGAAGAACAGCTGAAGGAGGTCTGTCGGCAATGCAGTGATATACGTGCCAGAGCCCATCAATTTTCAAATACAGCCCGTCCCAGCCGATACTCCTGAATGACACCCCCTTTTTCGGCTATCTCGCGCAGACCCTCAGCTGTCTTGCAATGAGCAGGCCCAAGGCCTCGATGGGCAACGAGCGCCAGAACACGCAGACGCCCGAGCGTTGCGCCAAGAGTACGCCCCGAGCAGAAAGTGAACCAGTGTTGGCGAAACAGAAAGCAGGGTCTGATGGATGATCAATCGGTAACCGGCAAGTAACACAAAACCGGCTGTTTACGACACATGAATATCAAAACCGTAACCAGCCCAACAAATTATCACCCGCCTTGAAAGTTATTTAAACGTAACCGACTTTCTACACAAACCTACAACTCAATACATTAATAACTCTCAGCGTAAAGTATTTGCAAAGTTTGCCTTTCTGGTAGTAACTGGCTGTAATCTGAACGTCGCTTCATACCTCGTTACAGGTCACCCCCCATGAATCATTTACTCTGGAAGTTATTTCCAAAGCGCCAGCGTGAGTTTCTGCTGGAGCGGCTTTCGGTCGTCGACCGGCAGGTGGTCAACAAGACGCTGTCGCGCAAGGCCCGGTTTCCCGAGGCCTTCGACCACTTCGAGTGCATTTTCATCCATGTGCCCAAGTGCGCGGGCAGCAGTGTAGCGATGTCGATATTCGGTGACACCCCCACGGGCCACTTGCCGCTCTACTGGTACGAAAAGCAATTCAAAGAACGCTATGAGCAATACTTCAAGTTTGGCTTTGTACGTGATCCATTACATCGAGCACTGTCGGCTTATCGTTACTTATTACAGAATCCGCAGCCCCGGGATAGAGCGGCCTTCGAACTGGTCAGCCGTTATTCGCGGTTCGATACGTTCATTGATGGCTGGCTGCACGCGGAGAATGTATCGAAGCAAATACACTTCGCGCCGCAGTATCATTTTTTGCAAAACAGCATGGGGCAGATTGCCGTCGATTTCATCGGTCGTCAGGAGCATCTGGAATCGGATTTCGCCGCGTTGTGCGAACACTTGGGCATCAACGCTCCGCTGCGCCACCTCAACCGCTCGCCCGGTTCTCGTTATCGAACCACAGGCCTGTGTTCCGATGCGTCGCGTAGGCGGATTCGCGAAGTGTATGCCCGCGACTACGAGTTATTCGCCTATGACTGACGCACGCTCCGAATCCCGCCCAATGATCGTCGCGTCGCCTCTGTCGGTGCCACAGACCGAGCGCGAATCGCTGAAGCAACAGCGCGCTTGCTGCATCTGGTTCACGGGACTGTCCGGCGCGGGGAAAACCACGCTGGGCAATCGGCTGGATCAGACGTTGATCGCCCACGGACTGCACAGTTATCTGCTCGACGGCGACCGTCTGCGCAGAGGTCTTTGCCAGGACCTGGGCATGAGCGAAGACAGTCGACGGGAGAACGTCAGGCGTATCGGAGAAGTCGCCAAATTGATGGTGGACGCGGGATTGATCGTGATTGTCTCGGCGATCTCGCCGTATCGGGAAGACCGGGATGCGTGTCGCGCGCACTTCGCCGAGGGCCAATTCATCGAAGTGCATGTCAGCACGCCGCTGACCGAATGCATGCGCCGGGACGCCAAAGGCCTTTACAAGGCGGTGCGTGAAGGCCGGATTCGTAATTTCACCGGAATCGACAGCCCCTACCAGGCGCCACTCGATCCTGAGTTCGTGGTCGACACCAGCGTGGATAGCGGCGAGACGTTCATCGATCATCTGCTGGCGCAGCTGCTGGAGGCCCGTCCGCGAGGAGGATCTTATCGCGCGTTCACGGGGTCGAGCGCTCTGGCTCGCTGATTTCAACCACGGTCATTTGGGCGAATGTGGCGTGGCCGGGGAACGATCGACGGCTTGAGGGGTTCACACCTCTTGTCTTTGAACCGTCTTCTCGCGAGTGACCCGTATGGAACACGTACTCCCGGACGCCTGGCTCAATGCCCTGCCGTTGCCTTGGCTGAACACACTGGTCGCCGCCAGTGCCGCCGTCTGTATTGCTCTGCTGGCGCGCTGGATTGCACTGGTGATACTTCGACGCGTCGCCAATTCGTTCATCTTCGCCCAGCAGCTCATTCTTCGTGCCGAGGGCCCAACCCTCTGGTTGATTCCGCTGTTGGCACTGCAAACCGTATGGACCTCCGCGCCCGACGATTTGCTGATGATCAACGGGGTGCGTCATCTCAACGGCATGCTCGTTGTCGCTGCCTTCACCTGGCTGGCCTTGAGCAGTGTGAAGGCCATCGGCAAAGCCGTCGCCATCGCCAACCCGCTGGATATCGAGGACAACCTTCAGGCGCGGCGTATTCAGACGCAGGTGCGCGTACTGGTGCGCTGCCTCAACGTATTGGTGCTGTTGTTCGGCACCGGGCTGATCCTGATGAGTTTCCCGCCTGTGCGTCAGATCGGCACCAGCTTGCTGGCATCTGCGGGGTTGGCCGGGCTGGCGGCAGGTTTTGCCGCCAAGCCGGTGCTGGGCAACCTGATCGCGGGCTTGCAGATCGCCATTTCGCAACCGATCCGTCTGGATGACGTGGTGATCGTCGAAGGCGAATGGGGGCGTATCGAAGAGATCAGCGGCACTTACGTGGTGGTGAAGATATGGGATGAACGGCGGATGGTGATTCCGCTGCAGTACTTCATCGAGAAGCCATTCCAGAACTGGACGCGCAGCACGTCGAGCCTGATCGGCTCGGTGTTTCTGTGGGTGGATTACTCGCTACCGCTGGAAGAGCTGAGGGCCGAGACCGAGCGCATCTGCAAGGACATTCCGCACTTGTGGGACGGCCGGGTCTGCGTGTTGCAGGTGACGGACACCACCGACAGGGCGATGCAGTTGCGGGTGTTGCTCAGTTCGGTGGATTCGTCACGCAGCTGGGATGCACGCTGCCACATGCGCGAGCGCTTGATCAGTTTCGTTGCCAAGCAGTACCCGCAGTGCCTGCCGCAGCTGCGTGCGGAGATGTCGTCCCGAACCGCACAGCCGGAGCGGGAGACGCACGAGCCGCCGACAGAAATCGCGCGTCAGCCACCGGTGTAGAGAACGGCACTGGATTCGCCCAACACCGACACATACCGCTGTGGGAAGGAGCTTGCTCGCGAAGCGGCCGGCACATCCGCAGGAAATTTACCCACTGCACCGGCCCTCTCGCAAGCAAGCTCCCTCCCACATGTCCAATGTCGGGCTCTGAGTCAGCAGCCCTTCCTGGATCACTGTGCCTGGTTGAACATCACCACTTTGCCCATCATCGCGGCGGCGAACTGCTGAGCGCTCATCTTCTCGCCGTTGAAGTCCACCACGTCGTCTGCGTAATGCAGGGTGGATACGATGTTGTCGCCTTCGACCTTGCCCACTTGCAGCATGATCGCCATGCCGCCCACCGACTCGGCGGCGCCTTTGGCCTGTTCGGCGATAGCCGCTGGGTCGGTTAGACCGGCCGATTTAGCCTGCAAGCTCGCCAGATCCTGAATCATCGGCTTGGACAGCACCAGTTTGGCATCCAGCTGAGTCACCAGTTGCTTGAGCAGCGCAGCGCCCGGCTGGTCGAGCGAGGTCGGGTTGCTCAGGTCCATCGACAGGTTGAAACGGCTTTCGCCGCTGGCGGTGTTCAGTGACAGCTTTTCCAGCTCGATGTGCGGTTTGGCGGCCAGCAGCTTGCCGACTTCAGCCTGCACCAGCGCCTGATCCGCCAGACTCAAGTGCGGCGTATAGGACTCACCCATGGCAGCGGCAGCCTGAGCTTGCGGCTGGATTTTTTCCTGATAGATCTGCAACAGCGACTTGGTCGAGGCGATGTCGAAGTTGGCGAATTTCCAGAGCATCTGCGACGAGCCGATGTCTTTGCCATCGACGCTGATGTTGCCGATGTCGTAGCTCACTTGCGCGTTCAGATTGCCTTCGACTTCCTGCAACAGGCTGGTGTTGACGAAGTCCTTGAATTGCAACGGCGGACGGCCTGCGGCCTGGAAGGTTACGGACGTCACTTTGGCGTCACTGTGGCCCAGATAGAATCCGGACTTGCCTTTGGTGCCACCAGTGTTGAAGGTCAGATCTTTGAGCGTCAGGTGGACCGGGCCTTCTTCGGAGGTGGCCGTCACATCGAGGCTACCCAGCACGCCATTGGCTTCCAGCTTCTCGCCATTGGCGCTGCCGGAAGCATTGAGGGTGAACCCGGAAAACTTGAACGAGCCGTTCTGGTCGTCGAACTGGAACGGCAGCAGCTCGACCCGGCCCAGCGCGGCGCGGTCATAGCCCATGCTGAAGTGCCCGGTCAGCGGCGGCTGGCCGTTGGTCATGGCGAACCACTTCTCGGAAAAAACGTTCTTTTCCAGGGCCATGTTGCTGGCGGCCATCACTGGCACCAGATTCAGCGACTTCACGCGCGTCCAGGGGAACGGGCCGTGCTCGATGTTATCCACGAACAGCAGCTCGACCGGCTGACCGTCATTGAGCCTGGGGTTCTGAAAGGTGAATTTGTAATGCGCGGTACTGGTGAAGAAATGACGATCCAGCGACAGCAGCTCGACGCTGGCACTGCCTTCATGGCCAACCAATGCGGCCTGAATCTGCTGATTGCCCTGCTGAACGGCATCACCGAGCACGCCTTCCAGACGAGTCCCCGTGTACCAGGCGCCTGCGGTGATAAGAGCGCCTGCAACCACGACGACGCCTACGGCAATGTTGACTGATTTTTTCATGTGTCGACTCGAAGATGTCCGTTCTTGAAGAGGGGTCGTGTCTTCCCTGACCCCTGAAGGGTTTCGGCGCCTGGAAATCAGCGCCGAGCAGCACCTTGCGCTGCCGAGAGCCCGGCGAGATTAGCATCTGCCGAGGGCATTTTGCAGTCGTTGCGCCTAGCCACAGGCTTTGCCGAGGCGTTAGGCTGGGCATCAATCTGCAAACGGGATCGATGAGATGAGCAACGAGCAAAAGCCAAAGGGGCCGATCAAGGCGGTGATTTTCGACATGGACGGCCTGTTGCTGGACACCGAGGGCATCTACACCGAAGTCACCAATACCATCGCCAACTGGCACGGCAAGACCTTCGACTGGGCCGTGAAACAACACTCCATCGGTCGTGGCTCGCAGGATTTCGCCGAATACGTGATCAGCGCCCTCCAACTGCCGATGTCTGCCGATGAATTCCTCACCGTTCGCCAGCCGATGCTCGATGAACGCTTCCCCCATGCACAGCCGATGCACGGTGCCGAAGCGCTGGTGCGTCACCTGGCCGAGCACAACATCCCGATTGCCGTCGGCACCAGTTCCTCACTGCATTATTTCCATGTGAAAACGGGCAACCATCGCTCGTGGTTCGAGTTGTTCAAGCACGTGGTCACTGCAGACCATAAGGACGTGAAGGCAGCCAAGCCTGCGCCGGACATCTTCCTGACCGCTGCTCGTCTGCTCGGTGTCGATCCCAAGGATTGCCTGGTGTTCGAAGATTCGCCGTTTGGCGTAACTGCAGCGAAAACCGCCGGAATGTACGCGGTGGCGGTGCCGGACTCGCACATGCCGGTCGAACAATACGCCCATGCCGATCTGATGCTGGGGTCGCTCGCAGAATTCCCGCTCGAAGACTGGGGTTTGCCGGGCTATCGAAAGTCCTGAGTCTGGCTCTGCTGAATGCCCCTGAGTTTGATTGGCACCGCTACGGCGCAACGTTCGGCGCATACCGCATCGAAGATGCCGAATAGTCGTACACGCCAGTGGTCTTACCTTCGCAGCAATTGCCTGAGTATTGGATACTCGCACTCAAATCACCCGCTTCAGATCCACCCCAAGCGCCTGCACAAACGCTTTAACCAAGGGGCTGCGCGGGGCGTTTTGTCTGAGGATGAGGTTGAACGGTGTGCTCAGGTGGATGATGTCGGGGCGCAGGGCGCGAAGCTGGCCGTCGCGCACAAGATGGCGGGCGTAGTGTTCGGGCAGAAAACCGATGAAGCGGCCGGTCATGATCAGGATCGCCACCGCCTCCACTTGTGAGGCGGATGCCGACTGGCTGTCGTAATTGACGAAGCTGGCCTTGTCGCGGTGGATGGCATAGCGGTGGTTGATCACCTGGTAATGTCGAAGGCTGTCGGCGTCCAGCTCGCTGTCGGCCACTTCAAACAAAGGGTGGCCCACAGCGCAGTAGGCATGGGAAAGCTCCTCGTACAGCTCGAAATAATCGAACTCCTCCCGGCGCTGATACACCGGCACGATGCCGATACTCAAACGCCCTTCGACGATCCCCCGCTCTATCTCGTCGAGTTGCGAGGCATGCAGACGCAGTCTTACTTTCGGCGCTTCATCGTGCATTGTTCTGAGCGATGCAATTAATGGCGAACTTTTATCGGACATCGTGTTATCGATAACGCCAATACTCAGGTCGCCGATCAATTCATTCTGTGCCGAACTTATACGGTCTCGGAAAGTGTCCACCGAGGCAAACAATTCGATGGCGGCCTGATAGACCAGCTTGCCTTCTTCAGTCAGATGGAAGCCTTCGCGGCCTCGCGTACAAAGGCGCATGCCTATGCGAATTTCAAGGTCGGAAATCTGTTTGCTGATCGCCGCAAGCCCTACATTCAGCTCGTTCTGCGCGGCGCTGAAGCCGCCCGCCTCGACCACAGCCTGAAATACTCGCAACAGTTTGAAGTCCATGCCGCTCAGCGACAAAGGCGGACGAATCCCCGGTTTTGGCGGCACGTTTCCAGAAGTGGAAAGTCGAGTTTCCATAATGCTTATTTACCTCGCCCGTCATATTCAACAGGCTTTGACCTACCGCTAAAACATGCCCGAACGATAATAATGACCACAGAAAATGGCGATTGGCAACCGTCCACACGATGCGTCGATCAGTGACTAACCGGCCGATTTAACGCCGATAAAACCTGACACTTCGATCAGAACTTGCAACGCGGAACTGCCCTCCACTCTCAGCGAAAACCTCCGACCCAAGGTGCGCTTACAGCGTTCCCGACGGGCTCGAGAGCCCCTTCGCCGATATCGAATACGCGCGGCCTGAACACAGCTTCGGAGATACACCATGAACCAGAACCAGGCAGAGCGTCTGCAAGCCGAACGCAAGAAGCACGAGAACGAGTTCGACATCACGCAGTACGAGCACGTCCCGCGTCGCTACTACGGGCGAATCTTCTTTGCCACGCTGATCGTGATCGCCCTGGTCGGCCTCGGCCGCGCGTTCGCCAATGGCCAGATCGAATGGGGTTACATCGGCCAGTTCCTGACGTCCGAAGCCATTCTCTGGGGCCTGCTCAACACCATCAGCATGTCGATTCTGGCGATGTTGCTCGGCGTGGTGATCGGCGTGATTGCCGCAATCATGCGCATGTCCGCCAACCCGATCCTGCGCTACGTGGCGATTACCTACACCTGGCTGTTCCGCGGCACGCCGCTGATCCTGCAACTGTTACTGTGGTTCAACCTGGCGCTGATTTTCCCGGTGATCGGCATTCCCGGCGTTTTCCAGCTCGACACCGTGAGCCTGATGACGCCCTTCGTTGCCGCCCTGCTGGGCCTGAGCATCAATCAGGGCGCCTACACCGCTGAAGTCGTGCGCGCCGGGCTGCTGTCAGTGGACACCGGTCAGTACGAAGCCGCCAAGTCCATCGGCATGCCGCGCTTGCAGGCGTTGCGCCGGGTGATCCTGCCTCAGGCGATGCGCGTGATCATCCCGCCAGTGGGTAACGAGTTCATCAGCATGGTGAAGATGACCAGTCTCGCCAGCGTGATTCAGTATTCGGAACTGCTGCACAACGCGCAGAACATTTACTACGCCAACGCCCGTGTGATGGAGCTGCTGATCGTCGCCGGTATCTGGTACCTGGCCGTGGTCACTGTGTTGTCGTTCGGCCAGAGCCGTCTGGAGCTGCGTTTCGCTCGCGGCGCCGGCAAGCGTTCGTAAGTCAGGCGAGGAGAACCCCATGAGAAGCATCGTCAAAGCCGTCGGCCTGAACAAATACTACGACCAGTTCCACGCCCTCAAAGACGTCAGCATCGAAGTCGAGCAAGGCGAGGTCCTGTGCATTATCGGCCCTTCGGGGTCGGGTAAGAGCACGCTGCTGCGTTGCGTCAATCAGCTGGAAAAGATCGACAAGGGCGGCCTGTGGGTCGATGGCGAACTGGTGGGCTATCGCATCGTCGGCAACAAGCTGCACGAGCTCAACGAAACTCAGGTCGCGCGTCAGCGGCTGAGCACCGGCATGGTGTTTCAGCGCTTCAATCTGTTCCCGCACATGACCGCGTTGCAGAACGTTATCGAAGGCCCGATTCAAGTGCTCAAGCGTTCGCCAAAAGAGGCGAATGAAGAGGCGATCGAACTGCTGGCCCGGGTAGGCCTTGCAGACAAGCGTCATTCCTATCCCGTCGAACTGTCCGGCGGCCAGCAGCAACGCGTGGCGATTGCTCGCGCGCTGGCGATGCGGCCCAAGCTGATGCTGTTCGACGAGCCCACTTCCGCCCTCGATCCGGAGCTCGTAGGCGAAGTGTTGTCGGTGATGCGTGACCTTGCGCACAGCGGCATGACCATGATCGTCGTGACCCATGAGCTGGGCTTCGCGCGCGAAGTCTCAAACCGCATGGTGTTCATGGACGGCGGCCAGATTGTGGAGGCCGGCACCCCCGAAGACATTCTAATAAGCCCACAAAACCCAAGAACCCAAAGCTTCATTTCTGCCGTTCGCACCTAAACCAGAACAAACGAGAACGACCATGAAAAAAATCATCATCCCTACCTTGCTCGCCGGCCTTATGGCATCCGCTTCAGTCTTCGCGAGCGTGCCCGCCGCCATCAAGGAAAAAGGCGAAATCACCGCCGCCATCGTGCCGAATTACCCGCCGATGGATTTCAAGGACACCGCCACCAACACGCTGACCGGCCTTGATGTCGATCTGGGCAACGCACTGGCCGAGCGTCTGGGCGTGAAAATCAAATGGCAGGAAACCGCTTTCGAACAGATGGTCAGCGGTTTGGTCACCAAGCGTTTCGACATCATCCTGTCGGGCATGACCGACACCGCTGAGCGTCAGAAGTCGGTGACTTTCATCGACTACTTCACCAGCGGCCCGCAACTGTACACGCTGACCAAGAACACCGAGCTGAATCAGCTGACCGACCTGTGCGGGAAGAAAGTCGGCACCAGCCGCCGCACCACCTGGCCTGCGGAAATCGCCGAGTGGAGCAAGCAGAACTGCGAAGCGGCGGGTAAACCGGCAATCATCGTGACCGGCTCGGAAGGCTCAGCCGATGCCCGCGCGCAGTTGCGCCAGGGTCGTCTGGACGCCGCCATGCAAGGCAGCGAAACCATTCCGTACCTGATGTCGCAGGAGAAGGACACCTACAAGCCGATCGGCCTGGCGATCTCCAAACAGTTCACCGGCCTTGGCGTGAACAAGTCCAACCCGGAGCTGGCGAAAGCCATCGCTGAAGCGATGCAGGCGATGGTCGACGACGGCACCTACGGCAAGATCCTCAAGAAGTGGGATCTGGAGCAGGGCGCGGTCACCAAGGTCGGGATGGATCAAGGGCAGTAAAGCGAATTCTGCCCGATTCGAGAGCAAGGTCGCTTCAGAGGTAAACGCGATCACCTGTAGGAGCTGCAGGAGGTTACGACGGTGGCGAATGCGGTGGATCAGTCAACATCACAGGTGACTGATCCACCGTATTCGCCAGCAAGCCGGCTCCCACAATGGTTGCGGCGCTCAGCCTGGAACCAGCGCCCAGATCAGATAAGGACATAAGCACAACAGTGGCCACCTACTCCCTCGTCATTCGCCGCCTGATGGTCTGTTCGCTGACCATCGTCATGAGCCGGGCGATGACCAGCCCTTTGCTGACGCTGTTCCTCAGCACCAGGCTGGGCCTCAACCAGCAGGACGTCGGGCTGCTGATGGGGATCGCGGTGTTCCTCGCAACGCTGCTGGGGCTGTATGGCGGCTACATCATCGACCGCCTGGAAAAGCGCAAGCTGCTCATTCTCGCGATGCTATCCAGTTCCATCGGTTTCACCCTGCTGACCTTCGCCCAGAACGTCTATCTGACCACTTTGACCCTGGTGATTACCGAAACCGCTTCGGCGCTGTTTCTGATCGGCTCCAAGGCGATCATCAGCGAGAACCTGCCCATCGGCCAACGGGCCAAGGTCTTCTCACTGCGCTACACGCTGACCAACATCGGCTACGCCACAGGCCCCATGCTCGGCGTGCTGATCGCGGGGCACCTGCCTTTGGCGCCGTTTCTGATCGCCAGTGCCATCGCCTTCGGCAGCATGTTCCTGATGATCGGCATTCCACCTACCGTCGCTGACGACGAAAACCAGCCGCGCAGTTTTCTCGACACCCTCGCGACGCTCAAGAACGACCGCACGCTGATTCTGTTCACCGGCGGCAGCCTGCTCAGCACCATCGTGCATGGCCGCTATACGTTGTACCTCTCGCAGTTTCTGCTGGTCACACACACGGCTGAACAGGCGCTGAAAATCCTCTCGGCGGTGCTGGCCTGCAACGCGATCACGGTGATCCTGATGCAGTACCAGATCGGCCGCTTTCTCAAGCGCGAGCAACTGCCCTACTGGATCTGCCTGGGGACTGCTCTGTTCGCCATCGGCCTTTTCGGGTTCAGTTTTGCCCAGACCACCGTTGCCTGGTGCGCGGCAATGTTCGTATTCACGCTGGGCGAGATGATCATTTATCCGGCCGAGTATCTGTTCGTCGACACTATCGCGCCAGAGCATCTGCGCGGCAGCTACCTCGGCGCGCAGAATCTGGCCGCATTCGGCGGTGCGATGAGCCCGGTGATTTGCGGTTATTTATTGATCAACACGCCGGCACCGACGATGTTCTATGTATTGGCGTGCTTGACGGCCGTTGGCGGGACGCTGTGCTTTCTCTCCGGAAGACGCGCCAGACTGACCCATCCCGATATCCCGCTGTAAATTGTCACTTTTCAAATCCGTCGCAAACAGGCGAGTATGTTCGGCCTAGAGCTGTCGGTCTGATGGGCCTTTACGAGTCCACTTGCAAGCCTGACCCAGACTGTCGTGATTTCCACTTTCCTGACGAGAAGGATATCGAGCAATGAATTACCGCGTTCTTGGCCAATCCGGCCTCAAGGTTTCTACGCTGACACTGGGTTCGATGATGTTTGGCGTGCAGACCGGCACCGAAGAGTCTTTACGCATCATCGACAAGGCCTGGGATGAAGGCGTGAATTTCATCGACACGGCCAACGTCTACAACGCCGGTCGTTCCGAAGAAATCGTCGGTGAGGCAATCGCCAAGCGCCGCAGCGAATGGGTGCTGGCTACCAAGGTGGGGAGCGGCTCCGGCAACACCGCGCCAAACACCAGCGGCCTGAACCGCAAGCACATTTTCAACGAGATCGAGTCCAGCCTGCGCCGGCTCGATACCGATTACATCGATATTCATTACCTGCACAAGGAAGACCACAGCACGCCGCTGGAGGTGACGGTTTCGGCCATTGGCGATTTGATTCGCGAAGGCAAGATTCGTTACTGGGGTGTGTCCAACTTCCGTGGCTGGCGCATCGCTGAGGTGGTCAATGTCGCGCAGCGTCTGGGGGTCGACAAACCGGTGATCAGCCAGCCGCTGTACAACATCGTCAACCGTCAGGCAGAGCTGGAGCAGATCACCGCCGCCAAGTTCTACGGCCTTGGCGTGGTGCCTTACAGCCCGCTGGCTCGTGGCGTGCTCAGCGGCAAATATGCTCCCGACGTGACGCCTGACAGCAGCACCCGCGCAGGACGTCAGGACAAGCGGATTCTGGAAACGGAATGGCGCCAGGAATCGCTGCATATCGCGCAGAAACTGCAGGCCTATACCAAGGACAAGGGCGTCGGACTTGTGGAGTTCGCAATTGCCTGGGTGCTGAACAACCAGGCCGTCACTTCGGCTATCGTCGGTCCGCGCACCGAAGAGCAGTGGGACAGCTACACCAAGGCGCTGAGCGTGAAGATCACTGCAGAAGACGAAGCCTTCATTGACTCGCTGGTGACCCCGGGTCATGCCTCGACGCCAGGCTTCAACGATGTGCAGCATTTTGTGACTGGACGGTACATCTAACGCCGCCTACACGTTGCACAAACTGAGGGAGGGAGCTTGCTCGCGAACGCAAATGTCAGACACATATACGCCAACTGACACCGCGCTATCGCGAGCAAGCTCTCTCCCACAGAACCAGTGAGCGGCATATACCGTGCTACTCCCAAGGCGCAGGATCCCCGAACAACTGCCCCTGCACTCCCTGAATCCCCATTTCACGCAACACCTCGAACTCCCCCTGCGTCTCGACCCGTTCGGCAATCAACGGTAGATCGATGCTATGAGCCGCGCGCTGCATGGCTTCGATGAACAGCCGCTTGTGCCGCTCATGATCAATGTTGCGGATGTAGCTGCCTTCGATCTTCAGATACGCCAGGCCGAGGCTCGACAGGTTGCCGATCATGCTGAAGCGTCCACCAAAATGCTGGAGCGCCAGCGAATAACCCAGATCCTTGAGCTGGCGTGTCAGATCTTCCAGCGTCTGTTGGTCCGGTACCTGCTTTTCACCGATTTCCAGAATCAGCCTCGGCGCCAGGTACGCGTGACGTTTCAAAAGCTCCATGGCCTCAATCAATGCACCCGCCTCGGCGAACGTCGCCGCTGACAGGTTCAGCGCCAGTTTGTGATCATGTCGGGGAAGCTGCTCGAAAACAGTTTCAAGCATCACCAGATCGTGCCGCGCCGACCAGCCAAAGCGCTCGATCCATGGCAGGAACCGCCCGGCAGCGAGGGTTTGCGAGTCCTCATCGATGACGCGCGACAACACCTTGAAATGCAGCACCCGGCTGATATCGGTGGCGTCCATCACCGGCTGAAAGAACAACTGGAACCGACGCTCGACCAACGCCTGATCGAGCAGTTCATACCAGGCGTGATGATCGTCCTCCAGGCTGTCCACGGCGCCGTGCTCAATGCAGAACCAGATCTGCTCGCTCTGGGTTTCAGCCTGTGACAGCGCCTGATCCGCCAGCCCCAATAACGTCTGAGTCGAGTCGCCGGGGCTATAGGGCGCCAGACCGATGAACGCCGCCGGGCTGACATCCGATGCACCGGTGCCGCGCAGGCTGCTCAACGCTGTTTCCAGTTCATGGGCCAGTTGCAGCGCCTCTTCCTTGACCAACCCCGGCGCCAGCACAGCAAATTCGCCGCCACGAATGCGGCTGATCAGGTGCCGCGCCTCAGCATGATTGAAACACTGACGCACCAGCACATCGCTGACGGCCACGAGCAAGGCATCAGCCTTTTGCCCCCCCATTCGTTCATTAAGGCCGGTCAGATCGTTGACCCGCATGAGCAGCAGATAACCTGAGCGAGCATCCTCCACCTCACTGACGTGCTCATTGAGGCGCATGTCGAAATAACGCCGATTCGCCAAACCTGTCAGGCTGTCTTCGTAGGATTCCATGCGCAGTTTTTCGGTGCGCTCGGCCTGCTCCTGAAACAACCCCTTGAGCTTGTCGACCATCTGATTCATCGCCAGCACCACCCTGCGTAACTCCGGCGTTGCGGGCAGATCCTGCACGCTCAAGAACTCGCGGCGACCAATGGCCCGGGATTGCTCGACCATGTAATCCAACGGCCTGAGCTGACGCCGCAACAGCCACGCTCCCAGCAGAAAACTGATCACCCCACACAGCAACAGCCAGCCCAGATTACCCAGCGCGCCTTGCCAGAGCTTGCCAATGGCGAACATCGGATGGCTCACCACTTCGACCCGCGCAGCCGGACGCCAGCCTCGGCTGACAATTGCGTTGGCGCCAGCGGGCTCCAGCGCTATGAGCTTGATGAACCAGTCCGGCGCCGTGGCCGCTGGCGTGGCATTACGCTCGACGATGACCTGGCCGGTCGCGGGATTGACCACGCGGATGCGCGCGTAATAACCGCTGTCGAAAATCGAGCTGACCACCAGCTCCATCATGGTCGGATCGTCCACCGACGGTTTGAGCGAAAGCGCCAACGCCGTGGCCGCATCCTGCGCGTGTGAGCGCAGTTGATTGACGTACTGGTTGCGCGAGCTTTCCAGGCTGACCATGAACCCCCCGCTGAAGGCGACGATCATGAACAGACAAATGGCGATCAATAGCTGTTTGAACAGGGTCATGGGCGAATCCTTGTTCTGTCGGATAGGTCAGGGCGTGTTGCCCTCGACCGGAAAACCCTCGGCCTTCATCTTGTTCAACACGTCCTGCCAGCGGGACAGCTGTTTGATATCCCCCGCCATGCTGTTGCTGCCGATGGTGCTGTCAGTGGCATCCGGCAACCACACGCCCTCGCCATTGAAGGCGTACACCGGCAGCAGATCCTTTCGCGCGTCAGCGGGTTCGATGGTGTCGAGCAGGCTGTCGAGCACCAGCGGTTCGCCATGGGCGTCGGGGTAATACGTCAGCACCATGTGCGCCCGCTCGGGATTGAGCACCTTGACGTAAGTGATCAACAACTTCTCGGCTGGCATGCCCCATTGCCGCAGGCTGAAGTACTTGGCGATCGCAAAGTCCTCGCAGTCGCCCGCACCTTTCCACAACGACTGGACCGGAGTCGCCCAATAGTCATCCATGTGCCACAGATCGATGTCTTCGACGTAACGCAGTTCGCGATTGAAAAATGCGTTCACCCGCTGCAACTGCTCCAGATCGCTGGCCGGTTTCTGCCCCCCCAGCATCGCCTTCCATGCCTCGAGGCGTTGACGCCCTTCGACCGAGGGTCCGTAGAGCGAACCGGCACGCCGGGCGATCAGGGAAAAATCCCAATCGGCGTATGCCAGGCTCGCCAACACGACGCACGTCAGCAATAGCTGAAGAATCGTGCGCGCCAGCCGATCAACAGCGAAACGGGTCGCCAATGCTGTCAGTCCATGGGAGCGACCGGAGGTACTCGCTGACGAGCCTCCAACCGGGGAGAATAATGGCATCTAGCGATCATTGGCTTGCAATTCAATGACTTCGATTGTCTGCCCACGTGAGCGTTGAAATGCCGCGTCCAGGCGGCCGTTTTCCGACGCCTCTTATCGTTCAAAGGATAGAACACGGCACGTATATGAACGCCATAAAGCCTTGTAGAATGCGGCCGCCGCGGGCCGATCAAAGATGTTACAAAGTTTGACAAGGTTGAACGTGGCCTCTAGTGTTCCATTGGATCCAATGTCTTATCAGTTGAAGAAGAAGTAGCCGATGCGCAGGACTGAGAAAGAGCAATTTCTGCGGGAAATCCTGGGGGACGAGCAACCGCCTGCGCATCTGGCGCGCGCCGTCATCGAGGAAAAATTGCGAGCCGCAATCCTTGACGGGCGCTTGCCGTCTGGCATCGCCTTGCGTCAGCAGGAATTGGCGACGCTGTTCGGTGTCAGTCGCATGCCAGTGCGCGAAGCGTTGCGCCAACTTGAGGCTCAGTCGCTGCTGCGCGTCGAGACTCACAAGGGCGCGGTTGTGGCTCCGCTGATCAACGAAGACGCCACGGATGCCTACGCCTTGCGCGTCCTGTTGGAGTCCGAGGCCCTACGCCAGTCGATCCCGCTGCTCACCCCGGATGACATCGCCATGGCGCGCAGCTATATCGAACAGCTGGAGAACGAAACCGATTACGCAAAAATGGGCACGCTCAATCGCCTGTTCCACATGACGCTTTACTCGCGTGCGTCGAACAGACGCCTGCTAAAACTGGTCGAAGACGGTCTGAACGAGGAAGAGCGGTTTCTGCGTTTCAACCTCAAGTACATGGGGCTGGGCAAGCTGTCCCAGCACGACCATCTGGAGCTGCTGCAGATGGCCGAAGCTGGCGCTGTAGAGTCGACTGTCGCTGCCCTCGCCCACCACTTGAACCGTGGTGTGGAGGCCATCAACAACTATCTGAAAAGCCGTCCAGCGGAAGTCGCCAAACCCGCCTCGGCGTCAAGGAAGCGCGCCCTCGCCCAATGAGGGTTCGACGATCGTGAACGGCGACGGTGTTCACGATCCATCATTTGCCCCGTGTCTGTGGCCGCTGTCAGCGGCCAGATGAGAGATGAGGGTTGTTTGGGCGCCGGCTAATGCGGTGCCAGCGCCGATGGACCCGGCCCCACGGTTGTGAATAGCCTGCCCCGGCAGGCTTGGGGAAACCTGAGTGTACGCCGAGAAAAACAAATGGCTGATGGTAGTCAATTCCGGACAACCCATCAGAACGCGCCTGATCTGCTTCCCTCACGCGGGTGGCGATCCGGAGCAATTTCGTGACTGGTCGCACGGCCTCGCCGACCATATCGAACTGGTCACACTGCGCCTGCCTGGCCACGGCAGCCGCCTCAAAGAAACGCCCTACGATCAATGGGCGCCGTTGCTCGAAGATACTTTTGTCGCGCTGCAGCCTTACCTGACCGAACCCCACGCCTTCTACGGCCACAGTTTCGGGGGACGGGTCGCCTACGAGATGGCCCGTCTGGCGCAGGCGCACTATCCGGGCCTCACCCGGCACTTGTTCATCTCGGGCTGCCGCAGCCCAGACAGTCAACAGCCCCAACCGTACCTGCACACGCTGCCAAAGGACGACTTCATCCAGGCATTGATCAAGCTCGGCGCGGCACCTGAGTCGCTGCTTCAGGACAAAAAGCTGATGCGGTTGTTCGAGCCGGTGATGCGCAGCGACATCAAGCTCTCGGAACTGTGGTCACACTGCCCGGACGAAGGCCTGAACATCCCGCTGACTGCTTTGTATGGCAGCGACGATCCCCTCGATACCGCCACCAGCATGATGAACTGGCGAGAATTCACTCGCCGCGAGTTCGAGCTGATCGAGGTCAACGGCAACCACTACTTCCCCCGATCGCAGCGCAATCGCCTGCTGCACATCATCAATACCCACCTGGGACTGCTCGGCGTCTGAGCCTCCCATCCCTGACTTTCCCTTCCTCATATCCTCTCTTGGCCGCAATGCACCTATCGTGAATTCTGTGTCGCCTTGCGCGGCGTATCGCCGTGTTTCAGGCACACTCGGGGACGAACTCGTCTGTAGTCGGTTCCGCGAACACCATTTCATGGAGCAACAAAAGGAGCAGTGCAAGGGGCGGAGACGTCATGAGGGAAGTCCATCGACGTCGCCCACACAAAATCCTTCAAAATCGATTATTCAGTTAACGCGCAATGCTGAACGAGGCATTCGTTCATTATTATCAATTCTGACTTTAATACGTCGGAAGGGTTGCGCTCGGCCCAATAAAACTTGAATTGAAAGTTTTATCAGCACTTCGCACGCCTAACTTTTACCGTTGTTAAATTTTATTAAAAAGTGTTTGCCGAATGATTGGAAAGTGCTTTAACGTTTTCTCGTCGCCGATCTGTGGATGCCCAAACCGCTTGGCATAGGGCCCTGCAGGCTGGCGACACTTAAGGCCGAAGGCTCTTGGCCTCTAACGCTCACGACTATCAAACGAAGTATCCGTTCGCGGCCCCTGCTCGCCTGTCGTCAACTTGAGCCGTATTAAGGCACTACGATGACGCGCAACTAACCGACAGCAAACAGCCCTGCAACTGGATAAGCGACGCGATACTTCATACTCATCAAGGACGTTACCGTGACTACTCAAAAACAACTATTGAATTGCAAGAAATCCGAACTCAGCGCTCACCCGATCTTCTCAGAAATTGATTCACTGACCGTACTCCGACGATTCATGGAGACTCACGTTTTCGCAGTCTGGGACTTCATGTCACTGACCAAGCGCCTGCAACAGGAGCTGAGCTGCACCCAATTGCCCTGGTTACCGCCCAAGGACCCGAACGCCGCGCGCCTGATCAACGAAATCGTGCTGGGGGAAGAGTCCGACGACCGCCTCGATCACGGCCATTACAGCCATTTCGAGCTGTACTTGGATGCCATGCGCGAAGTCGGCGCCAGCACGGTCCACATCGAGCGCTTCGTCGAACTGCAGAAACAAGGGGTTCACTACAAAACCGCGCTGGACAGCGTCAGTGCCGGAAAAGCCGCGGCCCGCTTCGTCAAAGACACGCTGGAGATTGCGCTGAACGCGCCCGCTCACAGCGTCGCCGCAGCCTTCCTCCACGGGCGTGAAAGCGTCATCCCACAGATGTTCCAGAGCATTCTCGATGACTGGGGCATCACGGCGAATCAGGCGCCGACCTTTCGCTATTACCTGGAACGCCACATCGAAGTGGACTCGGAAGACCACGGCCCCGCCGCCGAATCGTTGCTGGCCCGCCTGGTAGACGGCGACGCGCAGCGGGAACACGAAGTCTACGCCGCCGCGATAGCCGCCGTGGATAGCCGCATCGCGTTGTGGGATGCGCTGCGCGTGAGCATGCGCGAACCGGCACTGGAGGTCAGCGCATGAGCCTTTCGCTGCAGCCCAACTTCGTTGCCCACCACACAAGGACCCCATCATGAAAGCCGAAGACTACCTGTCCTTCGTCGACGCCTGGGAAGGCCGCGCCACGATCCGCACTCGCCCACGCCGCATCGTCGAGAACGACGAAAAACTGATCTACCCACTGAGCCGTCAACCGCTGGTGCTCAGCGACACCTTCACCCGCGAATGCCCTCATCTGCGTGACTTCGCGCTGATCCAGAGCCTGTACAAGTTCATCAACGACGTGGTGATCTTCGAGACCGAAATCGTCGACAAGACCGCCCGCAGCATCGCCAAGGACAACTTCGCGATCCGCTTTCCCTTCGCCTGCCGGTACGACGCGATGACCGTTGTGGTCGACGAGGACTACCACGCGTTGGTCGCCATGGACTTCATGCAGCAGACCACCGCCCTGACCGGCGTTCAGCCCATCGCCTTGCCGCTGGAAATCGAACTGAGCCGGGCAATTCCCGCAGCCCTTGCGCGGGCGCCGGATCATCTGCGCAGCGCGGTCGAGCTGATCTGTGTGGCCATCGCCGAAAACACTGTAACCAACGACGTCGCCGCTTTCGCCAAAGACGACACGGTCAAGCAATCGATCAAGGGGCTGATGGCCGATCACCTGCTGGACGAAGGTCGGCACTCGGGATTCTGGGCGCGACTGGTGCGCATTTACTGGCACGCAGCCCCTCAAGAAGACCGGGAAGTCATCGCGCAAATCATGCCGGTCTTCATTGCTCAATATTTGACCAATGACATTCAAAAGTCCTTCGATTTCGCGCTGATCGAGCATTTGGCAGTCGCTGAACCGATCAAGCAGGCGCTCAGGGATGAAACCCAGGCGATGTGCTTCCCGATCAATCGTCACCACCCTCTGGTGGGCAACATTGTGCGCTTCTTCAGGACCAGTTCGATGCTCGAGTCTGCCTGTGTACAACGCGCCCTCGCCGACTACCTGCCGACAGGAGGCGCGCAATGAAACGCCTAGAGATTGTGCTCATAGGTCACAGTGGGGCCTTGAGCGAACTCGGCACAGAACTGGATGCCCACGGTCATCTTATTCACCACCTTTCAGACATTCATGGGCTGGAGGGCAGCCCAGTCAGCGGCGCTTCGCTGTTGATTGAAGACGGCACGCTGGACCTGACCAGCACGCGGCTGGCGGCATTCAAGACCGGCGCTCATCTCGGCTTGCGTGTCGGGCTTACACCCGATTTCCAGCAAGGCCTGCCGCGCCTTGAGTTGCTGTGCTGGTTTGGTTCGGCCACGGCGCAGCGTCTGATCGGTCGCCAGCCAGTGCCATGCGAGACTTCTGGAAACGGCCGGATGCTGCGCGATTCGGCCATCGCTGCGCTGGTCGAGAGTATCGCGTTGCTGGTCAGTCGTTTCTCCCGGGATGCGGATTTTTTTGCTCACTGCGAACGTGTCGAGCCGCCGCAAAGTGAATGGCAAGAAGCACTGCACACACTGGATCGCCTGGCCTTCGAGCACCGTTTCAATCAAACCGCGCAGCCTCATCTGCTGAGCATTGCGCAACAGCCGCTGGTGGCGCGACTCGATCAGAGCTTCACGACCTTCGCTGAGCGGTTTGCGCTGGAAATCGATGGCCAGCGCATCAGCTACGACGCTCTTAGAGAACACAGCGTGGCGATTCAGGCCCTGATTCAACCGCTGCTAGCGTCGTCCTTGGATCAGCCTTTGGTTATTGGCATCTGCCTGCCGAAATCCGCAGCGCTGTTCGCGGGGATTCTGGCGATCCTCGGTTATGGCGCGGTCTATCTGCCGCTTGATCCAAGCCAGCCGCTTCAGCGTCAGCAGTACATTCTGGAGAACGCCAGAGCCGTCCTGCTACTGCACGACGGGTCGCACCCGCTGGCCAACCAGGGTGTGCCGGGGCTGGACATCAGCAACATTGACGTCACGCCAAGCGCCCAGTCGCTGATGATCCGCCGCCCTGAGACCGACGCGCCGTGCATGGCGCTCTACACCTCGGGCACTACAGGCCACCCCAAAGGCGTGATGCTCAGTCAGCGTAACCTCAGCCATTTCACGGCCTGGTACGCCGAGCATGTCGGCTTGTCGGAACATAGCCGCGTGTTGCAATTCTCGACGCTGAGCTTTGATTCGTCGGTAATCGACATCTTCCCGACTCTGCTCAGCGGCGGCGAACTGGTGGTGGCGAGCGAGGATCAGCGTCGCGATCCGCTGCAACTGATGGATCTGCTGGATCTGCTGGATCACAACCTCAGCCACGCCTTCCTGCCGCCCGCATTGTTAAGCATTTTGCCGATCGATCGGCCGCTGAAGCTCGACCATCTCTGCACCGGCGGTGATGTCTGCGAGCCCTACGTGATCGAACGCCTAGCGGGGCAATGTCAATTCCACAACCTGTACGGACCGACCGAAGCCACGGTGCTGATCACGGCTGGGCAATTCCAGCCCGGTAGCAGCAACCGCAACCTCGGTCGCCCGATCGCCAACAGTCAGTTGCTGATTCTTGATGAGCAATTGCAACCGGTTGCCGAGCAGACACCGGGCGAGTTGTACATCGTCGGGCCGGGTGTGTGCCTGGGTTACATTCATAACCCGGCCCTGACCGACGAGCGTTATGCGCAGATCGCCCTGGGCGATGGAGAAACCGTGCGCGCTTACCGCACGGGCGATATCGGCAAGTGGACTGCCGAAGGCGTCGAGTTGTCCGGGCGCCGCGACAATCAGGTGAAAATTCGGGGCTTTCGGGTCGAGCCTGAAGAGATCGAACATTGTCTGCGCGACACCCAGCTGTATCGTCAGGTCGCAGTGGTGGTCGACGATCAGCGTCGGATTCTAGCCTTTCTCGCTCAGCCCCACGGCGTCGAACCCGATGCTGCGCGGCACCTGCTCAAGGTGCATGTTGAACGTCTGTTGCCCGACTATATGCGGCCGGCGGCCTACACCGAACTGGCACAGATGCCGTTCGCCAGCAATGGCAAGATTGATCGCAAGGCGCTGCTGCAATTACCGGTCAACCTGATCGAGCAGGCGCCGCGCCGCGAGCCGGAAACGGACAACGAACGGTTGTTGCAGACATTGTGGGCAGAACTTCTGGAACTGCCGCCGGGTGATATTTCCACCGATGAAAGTTTCTTCAATCTTGGCGGCCACTCGATCCTGCTGTCGCAAATGCTGTTGGGGATTCGTGAGCATTTCGGGCGCGGCATTCCCATCAATCGCTTCATCGAAGCGCCGACGCTGATCAATCTGGCGTCGCTGATTGAAAGCGATGGTTCGTCATCGTGGACCGTCAGCCCGCAAGCGATCAAAGACGCAACGACCCCAGTCGAGCTCGCGGCTCTGCCGGTGGAAAGGCTTGGGGATGTGCACAAAGTCATCGTCACCGGTGCCAATGGCTTTCTCGGCGTACACATCGTCGAGGCGCTGCTGGCGTGGGGCGCAACTGAAGTGGCGTGTCTGGTGCGCGAGGGCAACGGGCTGACAGCGCAAGATCGCTTCGTCGAATCCCTGCGCGAAAACCGTCTTGAGCATCTGGACCTGAGCCGGGTACGCGTCTATGCCGCAGACGTCACGAAGCCTCAATTGGGGCTCAATGACGAAGCGTACGAACGGCTGGATCGCGACTTCGGCGCACTCGTGCATAACGCGGCCAACGTGCATCACGTGCAGGACTACGAAACGCTCGCTAAGGATAACGTCGCGCCGATCTTCGAATGCCTCAGGTTGTGCGAAGGGCGCAGCAAAAAGGTGTTCAACTTCGTCTCCACTCTGTCGGCCTCCAGCGCTGTGGACGCCGACGGCAGCGTTCTCGAAGCGCCTGCCGCCCAGACTCCGCCGATCTACATCAAGAACGGCTACAACCTGTCCAAATGGGTTGCCGAACGAGTCCTGCAGCAGGCTCGCGAACAAGGCGCGTGGGTGAACATCTATCGCCCCGGAAACATCGCCTTCAACAGCGTTACCGGGGTCTGCCAGCCGCACAAGAACCGCTTGATGCTGATGCTCAAGGGCTCGATGCAGCTGGGCCAGGTCCCTGAACTCTCGATGACCTTCGACCTGATGCCGGTGGATTTTCTCGCCCGCTTCATCGGTTTTCACAGCAGTCGTTATCAGCCGTCCCGAGCGGTCTTCAACCTTCACAACCCCGAGCCCTTGAGCTGGAGCGGCTATGTCGATGCCTTCCGTCAAGCCGGGCGTGATTTCGAGATGGTCAGCGTCGCCCACTGGCAGACCCAGCTCAATCGGGTCGACAACCAGAACGCATTGTTTGGCGTCCTCGGCTTCTACCTGGATGGCTTCGAGGAAGACATCGGCGACATCTCGATGATCGCGTACCAGAACGCCCTGGCCGGCGTGCAACGCATGGGCGAACGCTATCCGCAGAAAACCCCGGCACTGCTGCGCAAGGGCTGCGACTACCTGAAAGAAATCGACTTCATCTGATTTTATCCCCAAACGCAAAACTCACGTACGCAATGGAGAACGACATGAACGCAATCAACAAGATCGAAAACCTGAAACCCGACACCCTGATCAGCAACCCTGTTGGCGCGCCGGTGGTGTCGTCAGTGCGGGTCAACGCCGGGGCCGGCAAGGTATGGGAGGTAGTTGGTGATTTTGGCGGTTTCGCGAAATTCATTCCGGCGCTGGCCAGCATCGAGGTGATCGGCAACGGCGTCGGCGCCATACGACACAAGCAATTCAAGGAAGGCGGCCTGGTGGTGGTCGAGCAACTCAATTCTCGGGACGACAGCGCGTTTGCCATGACCTGGACGACGATCCAGAACAACCTTGGCATTCGCAATCTCTGGGCTTCGATGACAGTGGTGCCTAAGGGCGAGGACCATTGCGATGCGACCTGGACGATCATCGCAGAGGCTGCCGAGAGTAATCCGGCGAGCGCCCAGGAATTTCGCAACTTCCTTCAGGGCTTTGCCGATGACGCCATGAGCAACGTGCAAAAACTGTTCGCCTGACAAGCAGCGTTTGCTGCCAGCAGCCCGCCTTGGCTTGGTTCCGGGCGGGCCGTTTGGTTTGTATCGACAGTTGCAAATTATTACGCGGCTCAAGACAATGCGACTAATTATCATTTGAGCAGCGCTGGGACGGCGCGTTTCAATGCCTTCTTCCAACGCCACTCTGCGCATTCTCTACAGCGACCATCACGGTTGGCTCAATGGCTGGCTGCGCAGCAAACTGGGCAACGCCGCTGATGCAGCGGATCTGGCCCAAGACACGTTCGTGCGCCTGCTCAACCGCAGCGAGCTGCTTGAACTGAAAGCGCCAAGAGCTTTTCTGCGCACAGTGGCCCGCGGGCTGGTCATCGATCACTGGCGCCGTGAAGAACTCGAGCGCGCCTATCTCGAAGCGCTCGCTCAACTGCCCGCTCAGGAAGCGCCGTCACCGGAGTCCCGCGAGCTCGTATTCGAGCTGCTGGAGAGCATCGCCAGGATGCTCGATGGGCTAAACCCCAAGGTGCGACGCGCGTTCCTGCTGGCTCAGTGCGAGGGCCTGACCCACAAGCAGATCGCAGAACACATGGAGATTTCCGTACGTTCGGTGGAGCGCCATGTCGCCGATGCGCTGTATCACTGTTACGTGTTGCGGTATCAAGCATGAGTCAGACATCGGCGCTGGATCATCGGCAGCCCTCTGCGGTGGTCGTCCGACAGGCCATCGAGTGGATGATGCGTCTGAACAACCCAACGGCCAGTGTGCGGGTACGACAACGTTGCGAGCACTGGCGCGCGGCGCATCCTGATCACGAATGCGCCTGGCAGCGAGTGCTGTCGCTCAACTCCGAGTTGAACAAACGTTTCCAGTCATTGCCTGCGGGCAGCGCCGCTTTCGATGCGCTGGAGACAAGTGCCCAACGCCTTGGTCGCAGGCAAGCGCTGAAGCTGTTGTCTGGTCTGCTTGTGTCGGGCTCCAGCGCATGGATGGCGCGTGACGTATTGCCATGGCAGCAATGGGGCGCTGACTTCGCCACTGACGTCGGTCAGCACAGCGGCTTTGCACTGGCAGACGGCACGAGCCTGCAATTGAACACCGATACGGCGGTGAGTCAGAGCTTCAGTCCGGGGCAACGACTGATCAAATTCAGCAAGGGCGAGATCTTCGTGACCTGCGGCACCGATGCCCAGAGTCCATCCCCGCGACCGTTGCTGGTCAGTTGCGAACACGGTTTGTTCCAAGGGCTTTCCGGGCGTTTTGTTGTACGCCAGGAGGATGGCCACACTCGGCTCAGCGTCATTGAAGGCCAGGTGCTGATTCGCTCGCCGGGAGCATCGTCCATCACCGCTCAGCCAGGACAAAGCTATTCAATAACAGAGCATCGCGCGGAGTTGATGCCAGCGCTGGACATGGACCCAGGGGCCTGGGCGGACGGCATGATCGTCACGCGCAATATGCGCCTCGGCGATTTTATTGCCGAAGTGTCGCGATATCGCCATGGTTATCTGGGCTGCGCTCAGGACATTGCCGGGTTGCGTTTGTCCGGCGTATTCCGTTTGGAGGATACCGACAAACTGCTGGCGATCCTGCCGCAGACGCTGCCAGTACAACTCAAATACCGCACTCGCTGGTGGGTGACGCTGCAACGTAACGCATGACGATCAACTTTTTTTGGCGGGTTTCGCTCACAAGTTCGGCTTAGAGATCAGTACCCCCTCTTCACTGACCTCGACGGATTCCTGTAATGACCCGGCTTCAACGTAAACCGCTGCATAGATCTGCTGACGATTCTTATCTCACATCAGATTCCGCAAAACCTTCGCCGCTGGGCGCCGCCATCCGTGCCGCCCTTATCACCACGACGTTGACCACCTATGCCTTACCTTTGCAGGCGCTGGCTGACGAGTCGGCAGTGCTCATCAATCCCTCGCGCAGTTATTCGATCCCGGCAGGACCGCTGGGAGAGGCGCTGAACCAGTTCGCGCGTCAGGCTGGCATCATGTTGTCGGCAACACCCGAGCAGACGTCTGGCGTTCGCTCGCCAGGCCTGCAGGGCAACTACTCGACCGATCAGGCGCTGACGATCTTGCTGGGTGGTAGCGGATTGCAGGCGGTCAGCCAGGACGGCAGCAGCTATGTCCTGCGCAAGGCCGATGGTGAAGCGATGTCACTGCCAAGCACCGATGTCCGAGGTTTTGCTCTGGGCAACGCGCTCGGCAGTATGGAGGGCTACAACGCCACTCACAGCCAGATCGCGACCAAGACCAGTACGCCATTGCTGGAAACTTCGCAGTCGGTGTCAGTGGTCACTCGCGAGCAGATGGACGATCAAGGCTCTCAAACCGTTGCCCAGGCGATGCGCTACACCCCTGGTGTGCTGACCAACCCTTACGGCGCGACTCATCGCTATGACTATGTGGCGATGCGCGGCTTCAATGACGGCTCGGTCGATAACATCTACCTGGACGGCTTGAAGTCCATGGGCGACAGCGGCACGTACAGCACGATGCAGGTCGATCCCTACTTCCTCGAGCGCGTGGATATTCTGAAAGGGCCTTCATCGGTCCTGTATGGTCGCAGCTCACCGGGTGGCCTGGTGGCACTGACCAGCAAGAAGCCGCTGTATGAGCCCTATCATCAGATTCAGGCCACGGTCGGCTCCAACAACCAGCGTGAAGTAGGTTTCGATTTCAGCGGCCCTGTAGACGACGACAAACGCATTGCCTACCGGCTGATCGGACTCACCGACAAATCCGACACGCAATTCGATCATGCAGAAGAGAAACGCTATGCGCTGGCTCCGACACTGAGTATCGACTTCACGGAAGACACTTCGCTAACGCTACAGGCGTATCTGCAGCATGACCCCGAGGGCGGCTACCACGGTGGGAACCCGGCAGACGGCGCGCTGCATCAGCGTAATGGCCAGCGCATTTCCGAACACTTCTTCGAGGGTGAGCCGGGTGTGGATGGCTACAGCCGCGATCAGCAGTCGTTCGGTTATCAATTCGAGCACCGCTTCAACGACGTCTTTACCGCGCGGCAGAACTTCCGCTATCTAGACTCGAAAGTAAGTCTCGATCAGGTCTACAGCTATGGCTGGACGACCCCTACCAGCAACGAGCTGAACCGCTACTACTCAGGCGCCAATGAGCACCTGCATTCCTACATCATCGACAACATGCTGCAGGCGGATTTCTACACCGGGCCGGTAAAACACACTGCTCTGTTCGGCGCGGATTACCAGCGTCGCAAGACGGTCGTCGACTGGCAAAGTGGCGCACTGGCCCCGATCAACGCTTTCAATCCGGTATACGGCAATTCCGAAATCACCTACTACGATTCCACCAGCTATCTGCGTCGTCTGGAGCAGACCGGGATCTATGCACAGGACCTGATCGAGTGGGACAAATGGCGCTTCTCGCTCGGCCTGCGGCATGACTGGGTGGAGACCTCGGACGAGAACCGTATCGCTGAATCCGGCCGCCCTGAAGGCACTGAAATCAACGACAAGCGTACCAAGAGCACTGGCCGCGCTGGCGTGCTTTACCTTTTCGACAACGGCATCGCGCCTTACCTCAGCTACTCAGAGTCCTTCAATCCCAATTCCTACTCCGACAGTGCAGGCAACCCGCTGGCACCTACCGATGGCAAGCAGTGGGAAGCCGGTATCAAGTATCAGCCTCCCGGCACTGACAACCTGTTCACGGCCTCGGTGTTCCGCATCGAGCAGGAAAATCTGGCAAGCAAGCTGCCGCAGGAAAACTTCTACCGAGCGATCGGGGCTGTCCGCTCCCAAGGATTGGAGCTTGAAGCGCACATGCAGTTGACAGACAACTTCAAGGTCCTCGGCAGCTACACGCTCACAGACATTGAGTACTCGAAGTCGATGCTCAGCACGGTGAGCGATGTGGATAATAAGGGCAATTCGCCAACCCATGCGCCGAAGCACATGGCATCGGTTTGGGGAGACTACAAGTTCAACAGCGGCGCACTGGATGGCCTGCGTCTGGGCACCGGCTTGCGTTACGTCGGTTCGAGCTGGGTCGACGCTGAGAACACCATGAAGGTGCCGTCCTATACGCTATGGGATGCTTCGATGGGTTATGACCTGGGCAAGGTTGGCCTGAAGGGTGTAGATGTCCGACTCAATGCCAACAACCTTACCAATGAGTCCTACGTTGCTTCCTGTGCGAGCCTGAACTTTTGCTACATGGGCGAAGAGCGCAACGTCAGTGCGACGGTGAGCTATCAGTTTTAAGTAGCTTGATCCGCTCAAAGCCAGCCTGCGGAAACGCGGCTGGCTTTTTTGTGTCCGGCTTCTCGATGCCCAGATGCACAAAACCCCTGTCTGCGTAAGCAGACAGGGGTTTCGGAATTCAATCTTGACGATGACCTACTCTCACATGGGGAAACCCCACACTACCATCGGCGATGCACCGTTTCACTTCTGAGTTCGGGATGGGATCAGGTGGTTCCAGCACTCTATGGTCGTCAAGAAATTCTGTGGCCGATCCGTTAGCAGCTAACGTGTCAGCGAAATTTTGTGACCTTCACTTAAAACAAAACCCCATCTGCTTTCGCAGATGGGGTTTCGGAATTTAATCTTGACGATGACCTACTCTCACATGGGGAAACCCCACACTACCATCGGCGA
>NZ_MUIN01000005.1 GCF_002080045.1 Pseudomonas sp. Bc-h
CCGTCGCCCCAACCGCCCCCCACCCCTTGCCAATGCTCTGAATCGCACCACCGCCCTTTGGCAATGACGGCGCCGAAACACCGAGTTGCTGCTGTTTTTGATCGGCCATGATCGTCTCTCTCATCAGTCCTTTGTTCAATCATCGGCATCAGGCCCTGAAGGCATGGCCGATACTTGAAATACCCTCAATGCTATTCAGGCTAGAAGAGTGGACGGTGATCGTTAGAACATATCGCGATAGTTCGCCAACCTTCCAGCCTCCCCCCCTTCGCGTACCACATTCACACATACCCCATAAACATTCGAAATTAGGGTTATCGCGATTAGGTCTAATCACTCGAACACTCGGCACTACCCTTGGTAAATCACCCTGACTGGCTGCTGAGCGCACCACTGCAGCCGCTTTCAATGGATATGCCGGAGCCCGAGAACTCATGGACGAGCACGCCAATCGCTTGCTGTTAAACCTTACAGAAGACGCGTCGAGCACCGGTAAAAAATCAGCGAGGGCCAGTTTCGCCAATGCGTTGGAACAACTGGGCTACCGTTCGATATTCGACATTCTTCGCACGCCTAAAACATCTTTTTTACGGAACCTGAGCAGGCTGAGCGATGCGAACGGGGAACTCGCTTATGAAAATGCGCGCTGTTACGCCACCCAGATCGCACGCCTGTATCGCAATGAGTTGATTTCAACAGGTCGAAAACCAGCGCGGTTAAATCGTACCGGCATTCGCTCACTGGTCGATATCGGCCCCAGCTTCCCGAATTTGTTCAGCGAGAACTGGGATATGTTTTGCAAGGTCGGCGCCATTGAAGCCATGGACTCGCCGGTCGCCTATCTCAGTTCACTTTATCGGTTTGCCACCGGGCAACTGGAAGGGAGCTCAACGGACCCCACACGTATCTTGCTGGAAGCTCGACGCCCGGATATCAAGAATCTGATGATCGATCAGGACAGCACCTTCAAAGCCATCCCGATGCTGGACATTGTCAACGACGTGCTTGAAAGCGGGATCAGGGCCTATATTGACCGCGACGACAGTCTGGATAAAGACAAGTCGATCCATGAATTGGTCACCCGAAAAAAGCACCCTTTTCTCTTCCCGTATAACTTTTATCATCACCAGGTGAAACTGGGCCTGTCAGAAAAAAAACTGACGCTTGGGGAATTGAGCCACAGGATCAGCAGGAAGCTCCCTATTTATGGAGGTTCAGGGTCTATTGAATACGGAACAGTGCGGGCCTCCTCCGATAATTCGCAGATGATGCTGACGGGGTTCGGTCCTGAGCAGATCAATATGTTGAGAGATCAAGCGTGGCCGGCACCCGACGCGACTGAGGGCAAACCACTCGGAGAGTATTTCATCGAACACTATGGAACTAAGCTGGCAGAATCCAACCCGCTGACATCCACGAAAGAGTTCATGGCAAAGACCGGGCTTTGTGCGACCGAACTGGAAAGTCTGTTGGCGGTCAAATCTCAATCTCCAATCCCGTCGAAGAATGCATTGGCGCTCGTGAGTTCAGACCCCACGAGTCAATACCCATCGAATCAATACGGAGCATCTTTCGTAAATGTAGGCGTTGGGGGAACGCTCAGACTAATCGGCACGGGCACAGCGGGAAAAATTGATAATGCAACCCATGATAGCTTCGACCGGCTCCAACGTTTTATCAGACTGCAACGCTGGATGAATATCCCGTGGGCAGAGCTTGATTCACTAGTGATAGCGACGGCAAGAGTTGAAGACCCTACTTGGAAGGAACCCCTATCAAGGACAGTGATTAGAGGGCTGGGTATATTCCAGTACCTTCACGACGCCCGCCAAATAGAAGCGGAGGAATTTGCAGCTATTATTGATCGCATCGCCATCTTTTCGACCGAGGGGAAGACGTCGCTGTTCGATAAGATCTACAACAGCCGCAAGCTGTTCGACACCCCTCTTGTACTCGACAACAGAGAGCTCACGTTGCCATTGGACCCAGTAAGCCATTCACTGATCGCACACGGACTCAGCATGGAGGCGACTGACCCTTTGTTCACCGAGTTGCTTAAGGAGGCCATAGCGGCAGTTAAAAAAATGGACAACCAGTTCGTTTCCCTGCCCTATCGTCAGGTCCGTATCGCCAACATGTTTGGATGGTCCCTCAACGAGCTAAGGTATGTCGCACGTACATTGGGCGGCCAGGACTATCTGGACCGTCTTATAAAGCGAAGGATTGAAAACGTCGAGAATCGGACTCAACCCGATATATTCGACGTCCTGATGCAATGCGACTGGGCGGCGACCTGGATCGCGAAGAACATGGGATCAGTCAGCGAGCTTCAGCAGATTCTGGATGGAAACGCAGAAGAGTTCGACAGCATTGTAAGTATTGAATGGCTCGAAGAACAGCAAGTAAAAGCAGCCGCAATGGCCGTGCGAATAGAGCGTGAACAAAACTTCGATATCCCGCGCTTAACCTTTGATGACGCTCCGGCAGGTCCATGGAAAAATAGGATTTTTACCCACTTTCTAGACACCTCGAAGACATTCATCGCCACTTCCGAGAATATTCAGGAGACAGTCCGCGCCGCACTGGGAGAACTGCCCGGTGCTCAAATAGGCGGTATCCCATGGGCCCTACACCCTGATCTTGAACGGATCCTGGACCTGATCAGTTCAACCTTCGTGTCCCTGCACGCAGAGCAAACCGGTTTGATCGTGACGATGCTGTCAAAGATCGGTATCGAGACACAGAAGCCGGACGAAACGCTGCAGTGTGTACAAGCGACCTCGGCATCATTACTCGCGACTGCCCTTACCGACCAAGCGCAATTCGCTGAACAGTTGAAAGGCATTTACACACTTTCAGCGCTGGAGTCCAAGCTTAAGGTCGGCCGGTCGAACTTTCTGGCATTCGCCGCGCATCCCGAGTGGCTGGATCCAGTCCTCACCGGAACCCTCTCGGTCTCGTTGGCCAGCGTCTATCTGCTTGACAGTTTTTCACGCTGGATGAAACGAACGCAGCATACGCAACAGGCCTTGATCGACTACCTGACGCTGGCGAACGCCGAAACGGAAGACACCGACCACGCCCTCCACTGCGCAGAAGTACTCGCGCCCTTGCTCGACTTCCCGGTATCCGAAGTTTTGGTCGCATGCGCAGAGATCGAGGGGGAAATAGCCAGATGCATGGCCGACATCGACTGGCTGTTGAGAGTCAAAGATACCGGTGACGCCAGTGGATTATCAGTCACGCATCTTTTGCTGGCGACCAGACTGACGCCCGACAGCCCATCAGCCGATTGGCAAACCGTGGGCAGCGCTGCGGTTGCTGCATCACTTGGATGAAACAGGACTTTCATACTCAACGCCAAGGAGAGCCATTATGTCCCGCTCAATCGAGAGTCAACTGAGTGAAAGTTACCGCGATGCGCTGGTGGGGTATTACTTGAGTGAAGTAGTGCCACACCATCCCCCTATTGTCGAACTTGCGCTTTATGACAAATTGAAAACCGCTAATGACCTGTATGAGTATCTTCTGCTCGACAACCAGGTTGCCCATGAGATCCAGTCCAGTCCCGTCGCCTCGGCAATCGCCAGCCTGCAGCAGTATATAAACGCCTGCCTGATGGGGATGGAGCCGGGCTACGATCAACTTCGGCCCGATGAAGCGCAGTTTGTAGAATGGAAGGAGCGCAGCAGCCAATACCCGATATGGGCGGCCAACCAGCAGTTGGCGCTGTACCCGGAAGTCTATCTATCTCCAGAACTGAGGATGAAAAAATCCACTTATTTTCGTGATCTTGAAAATGACATCAACCAAAATAAGATAACCCTGGACAGCGTTCAGGATGCTGTACTCGCGTATCTGGATAAATTCGAAGAAGTCGCTAACCTGACCATCATCAACGGCTACATCGACAGCGATAGATTTGCCGAGGGAAATTACTACTTCATCGGTAAGTCACGGGCGGAAAACCAGTATTACTGGCGCATGGTCAACATGAACGAGCGCGCGTATGTCGCGGGCACCGGAGGTCCGAAAGTCGATTACCCGACACCCGGTGCATGGTCGGACTGGCAAAAGGCGAACATCGCCATAACGGCCAACACGCTGGAGCGGACAATACGTCCGGTATATTTCAACAATCGGCTTTTCGTCACTTGGGTCGATCTGATTTACGTCACCGAGGAAGTCAAACTTGACATTCCTTTCGAAGACAACAAGGAAGGCCCGTACGCACCGCCCGACACGGGCGACGGTAAAACATTAGTCCGAACCCCGAATGTGCAGCTGCTCTTCAATATGTCGTACAAAAAGTATGATGAACACTCATGGAGCGCACCGCAAACGTACATGGATGTCACCACCCCCAACGAGCTTAAAATCAGTGAAGAAAGGACGGTGTACGTGGACAGTGATTTGAACACTGTTGCCAGTTACGACATCTCCAGCTCTCCTGAATCATTGTTTGTTGCCCTGTACGCGGGGGCGGTACCTGGCGAAACTGATTCGCCTGAACTAACCACTACCTTTGCACTATTGCACACCCTGTTTATCGACAAAAACTTCAATAGAAATATCGCCTTCCCTGCCGATGGCCATAGCAAAGGACTGTATGCAACCGGCGCGTCGGAGTCTAACGAAGCCCGCGTTAGAAAAATCATGTGGGTTCAGGCGATCCTCAATGCCCACCATTTTCAATTCCTCTTCAGTGCCAGGATTTCGCTGCGGCACCTACAAACAATTTTCCCCGAGACCTGGAATTACGCCAACTGGCAAGAGAGCATCCCCGAGATAGAACTGGCACTGGACGAGACCAATGCAACGATAAGCATCGGCACCCATATTTTAGAGGACATCACCTCGCCAGAATCTACTACTCGTCGAACAATCGACGTTACACCGACTCTGATACCTGGCGAATTTGACCTTACCTTTCTCGACATTTACCCAGTAGAGACTAATGACCCTTGGATCACACTTGGCCCAGGCTCAAGGATCTACACGACCACAACCCACTCTTGGTCATTCAGTCTCGGGATCCAAAATACAACTAACTCCAGCCTCATTGAGCTAGAGATCGTCAATTCAAATTTCAGCCCGTTGACAGTAGAGGCCAGCCCGGACAATTACTTTGATCTCAATCAAAAAAAAATAAGAAAATCATCCTTAGACTGGTTTAATTCGCCCGATGCTGCAGGTAATATTATTTTATTCGCAATCAACATTGGGTTTATCAGACCTGCAAGGGCAACAACAGAATATGGCTCTGGTGCTCGTGAAAAACTCGGACAATGGATTTGCCTTCCGACCGACCAAAACGCCCCTCAGAATGGTCAATTAACAGCATTGAATGATGTGCTATTCACAGAAACTTCGATACCGGCACCACAGCCTCTTGGCTTCCCCTCTTTACACTACAACAAGGATGAACTAACACTTCAAGTCGACGGCGTCAGCGCCAACGACGCTCCGGGAGTATTTTATATCGCCCATGGGGTACATCAGACAATTGATGGTGACGCAAAATTCGGAATGAGGCTGGAAGAGGTCGTACTGGAACTTGTCTCCTCTGAAGGAACGACAAATCTGATAGCGCCCAAGATAGGCACAGCGGTGGACCGTACTCTCGGAACCGCCGAATTCATCGATTTCACCGACTCCACCATAGCTGACAACGACGCAAACGACGCCCCTCGTAATCCCATTCGCATGAACACTCTGTTCGCCCGCGAGCTTATCAACAAGGCCAACATCGCCGTGGAGGCTCTGTTGTCCTGGGATACCCAGCACCTGCCTGAACCTGTGATCGGTACAGAAACGCCCCCCGTGTACATGGACTTCAATGGCGCCAACGGGTTGTATTTCTGGGAGCTGTTCCTGCATCTGCCGTTCACGATTGCCCATCGCTTGAATCTTGAGAGGCAGCTCAATGAATCGGAGTTCTGGCTGAGCTTTGTCTTCGATCCGGCGCGCAAGGCCAATTCCAGCACCGGCGCCCCCGATTACTGGAACGTCCGCCCTCTGGTCGAGACTTCCGACCCGGACTACTTTATGCGCAACCCCATCGACCCGGACGGGATCGCCGCGAGTAACCCTGTGATCTACAAGAAGGCCGTCTATTTCCACTACATCAAAAACCTGATCGACCGCGGCGATGCCGCGTACCGCCAACTGACGCCCGACAGCCTCAATGAAGCCAAGCTTTGGTACGTGCGCGTTCTGGACCTTTTGGGTCCGAGGCCAGATACCAATGTCATCAGCCAATGGACGCCCGCCCCCTTGAGCAGCATTGCGTCCTCAACCAGTAGTGGCCTGCGTGAGCTTGAACGTCGTCTGCAGGGAAGCCTGGATCAAGCGACCTCCACCACATCGAGTATTTCTCCAGATGCCCTGAGGCTGGCCACATTCGGGCGCGACCCGACATTGAATGACGTCGACAACGACCTCTTCCTGCCGCCCTTCAACGCAGAGCTGGTCAGGCATTGGGATACCGTCGAATCACGGCTTTATAACCTGCGGCACAACTTCACCCTTGATGGCAAACCTCTGTCGCTTCCCCTTTTCGCAGCGCCTCTGGACCCTCGGGCGCTGCTGGCCGCCTATGCCAGCGGCGCGAATGACGCGGCGGCGGGCAGTTTGTTGGCGCAACAGGTGCCGCATTACCGTTATGCGGTGATGTATGGCAGAGCGAGCGCGGCGGTGGACTCCCTCATGCAGTTCGCAACCACAATGTTTCTCACCATCGAACGCAAGGACCAGGCCGACTACCAGGAACTCCAACAAGCGCAAGCCTGGGAACTTTCGCAGTTCTCAATCGATGTGCAGCTCGAAACGCAGAGAGCCGAACAGCAAACGCAAAAGGCACTGGAAGCGAGCTTGGCGGTCGCCGAGGGCCGTTTCAAGTTCTACCGCAGTCTCGCGCAAGAGAACGTCAGCGCCACAGAGGCTTTCGTCATGCAACTCAAGGCTGAGGCGAAGGTTATGGGTAAAGCTGAAATAGTCGCAGCTGGAGTTGCCGCCGGCATGAAAGTCATACCCAACGCTTTCGGATTTGGGGCCGGAGGTATAGGTGGGATGGCTTGCGGGGCGTCCGCTCAGGCTTCGGGTGGTGGTCAACGATTAGAGGGTATTCCCGAGGCGGCTGCGGTCATGGCCCAAGGCGCCGCCATACTCCTGGGCGCTACAGCGGAAACCCTCGGCCAAGCCGAAACCTACCGCCGCCGCCTCCAGGAATGGGAGAACGCTCGCGACCAGGCCGAGCTTGAAATGGAACACATCAGAGCTCAGATCGCAGTCCACCAGGCCCAAACCCGTGTCACTGTGATTCAGCTCGCCCAAGCGCGACTGGCAACGGAGCAGGCCGAAAAAATGTACGCCTTCCTCAAGAGCCAGCGCTTCACCAACAGCCAACTGCATGTATGGCTCAGCGGACAGTTTTCCAGGCTCTACTATCAGGCCTACGACGTCACGATGTCGCTGTGCATGGCGGCGCAGGCGTGCTGGCAGTACGAGATTGGTGACTACAGCACAAGTTTCATTCAGCCCGGCGCCTGGAAGGATGATTACAAGGGGCTGTCGGCGGGAGAAACCCTGAAGCTCAACCTGTTGAAGATGGACGCAGCCTATCTGAGCCGGTATGAGCGCAGGCTTGAAATCGTCAAGACGGTTTCAGTGCGTCAACTGCCCGCCTCGACTGAAGACGCACCGACACTGAACCAGCCTTGGGACGAGGTGCTGGTGCGCCTCAACAAGGAAGGCATCGCCGAATTCGAGCTCACCCAGGCGATGCTTGAAGCCGACTATCCCGGTCTGACTCAGCGACGCATCAAGCGAATCAGCGTTTCCCTGCCTGTGGTCGTCGGGCCGTATCAGGATATCCGCGCCACCCTCACCCAGACTTACAACGCAGTTGAGATAGGCGCCACGCTCAAGGAAAACATGCGCGCCAGTCAGCAGATCGCTGTTTCCACCGGGGTCGATGACGACGGTCTTTTCGTCTTCAATTTCGACGACGAACGTTATCTGCCGTTCGAAGGCACCGGGGTGATTTCCCGCTGGAAGCTGGAGTTCAAGAACCCGGGTTCTCAGCGGGACATGATTGACTCGATCACCGACATCATCGTCCACATCCGCTACACGGCCATAACCGGCAGCGGTTCACAAAGTCGGCTCGGCAAGGACAGCGAGGGGCAGAAGGCAATCCAGAAGTTCTGACTGCACTCAACCGCTCAACGGCACCTGTTCGGCACTCGCGGCATTGCCACGCACCAGACTCAAGGGGGTGGCGTATGCCCGGTGCTGGCTCAGGTATCGCATGCAACTGACGCGCAGGAAGGAGGCGAAATTCACCACTTCGCCTCGGTAATCCATGACCTCTTCGTACAGTTTGCTGATCAGCTGATTGGTGGTCAGGCCATCATGGCCGGCGATTTCGGCGAGGATGTCCCAGAACTGGTTTTCCAGGCGCAGGGTCGTGACCACGCCGCAGATGCGCAACGAGCGCGAGCGGGACTCATAGAGGATGGGGTCGGCTTTTACGTAGAGTTCGCACATGGTCAAACCTCTGCTTTCAAAGAATGATCTGGGTACCCAGCAGCTTCAGAAACGCAGCCAGCCAGGCCGGATGCGCCGGCCACGCGGGGCCGGTCACCAGGTTGCCATCGGTATGCGCCTCGTCCATGCCGATCTCGACATACTCGCCACCGGCCAATCTGACTTCCGGCGCGCAGGCAGGGTAGGCGCTGAGCGACTTGCCTTTGAGCACACCGGTTTCGGCCAGCAACTGAGGGCCATGGCAGACAGCAGCGATGGGTTTGTTATCGCGGCCGAACTCGCGCACCAGCTCAAGCACTTGCTGGTTCAGGCGCAGGTATTCCGGCGAACGGCCACCGGGGACCAGCAGGGCGTCATAGTCTGAGGATTTCACGCTGTCGAAATCGAAGTTCAGACCGAAGTTGTGGCCACGCTTTTCACTGTAAGTCTGATCGCCTTCGAAATCGTGAATGGCTGTACGAATGACATCGCCCTTCTTCTTGCCAGGGCAGACTGCATGCACCGTATGGCCGACCATCTGCAGCGCCTGGAAGGGCACCATCACTTCATAGTCTTCGACGTAATCGCCGACCAGCATGAGAATTTTCTTGGCAGCCATTATCGATCCTCTTCAATGAGCTCGTGGGTTGTGATGCCGGTGAGTATCGAATGGGCATCGGCGAGATGGGTAACAGCCTAGTACTACAGCAGACGCAGCGTCGACGTATGGGTACCGCTAGTCGTCTAAAAAAATTTTGACTGAGCCAGCTTCTATCTTCAGGTAATGCACTGACAAGGATGTCCACCATGAACCTGCACAGCAATACCCCTCAGTTAACGGTGGTCGATCCCCGGATGCTTTCCATCCGCAAGGTCGCTTATTGCCGGAGTGCACTGGACACCGAACCGGACGAACGCATTACGCGTCGGGCCTGGGATGTCGCCGCAAGGGCTTTTGCTGATTGGGATCCGCGCTTGTGGGGTGCCGGACTATCAGCTAATACCGCTGTGATTCATTCGCTCTCGGGACAAGCGCTTCTGGAGGAAAATGTTGATGCTGGCTGGCGCTTGAACCTGCCGGGGGCGGATGGCCAGGTGCAGGAATACTGGGATCAGCGAGGGAGTCATGGCTGCACCGTTTACGACGATCTGCTGCGGCCTGTTTCAGTCACTCAAACGCTGCTCCGCGCGGTGCCTTTCGTTGTCGAGCGACTGCTGTACGGCGATGCATCGGCAAGTTGCGCGACGCATAACCAATGCGGCCGCTTGATTCGACATGACGATCCGGCTGGGACGTTGCACACATTGGAGTTTGGGTTGACGGGCGCTGTCTTGATTGAGAACCGGCATTTTCTGCAGAGCCTGCAACTGCCTGACTGGCCCATTGATCCCTCACAGCGTAACGAGTTGCTGGAGCCCGGTGAAGGTCACACCACCTCATCCCTGTTCGACGCAACGGCAACCCCTGTCAGCCAGACCGACGCTGTGGGAAACAGTCAGATGCATCGCTATACGGTGGATGGGCAGCTGAAAGAAACTTCCTTGCAACTGGCAGGAAATACCCCCGTTCAATCGTTGGTCAGCAATATCAACTACAACCCGCTTGGTCAGGTTGAAAGCGAGCGTTTGGGCAACGGCGTTGTCACTGAAAACGGCTATGAACCAGAAACCGGGCGGCTGACGCAGCTCAAGGCCTCAAAGCCTGACCGTCCTGTGTTGCAGCATCTGACTTACCAGTATGACCCGCTCGGCAATATCCTCAGCATCGAGGACCTGGCGCTCTCCCCGACTGCGGCCAGAAACGTCAATGCCGATCCGGTCAGCCGCTATCGCTACGACAGCCTCTACCAACTGATCGAAGCCAGCGGCCGAGAGGTTAAAGTCGGCGCCAGTCACGGTCCTGCGCTTCCCGAGTTGCAGAACCTGCCGCTCGATCCCAACCAATTGAGCAATTACACGCAGACCTACAACTACGACGCAGGCGGCAATCTGCTGCAGATGCGCCATGTCGGCGAACAATCGTTTACCCGCACGATGCTGATCGCCGCCAATAGCAATCGAAGTCTGCCGGAAGGCGAGACCGATGCCGACTTCGACAACGGCTTCGACGCCAATGGCAACCTTCGGCAACTGCTACGCGGCCAGTCCATGAGTTGGGATCAGCGCAACCAGTTGAGTCTGATCACGCCGGTCAGTCGCGAGACCGGAGCCAACGATGAAGAGCTATATAGCTACGACGCCGGTGGCCAACGATGCAGAAAGATCCGACGCGCATTGGCCAGCGGTCGTACGTTGGTGTCAGAAGTGCGTTACTTGCCGGGGCTCGAGATACGAAGTGAACCCAACGGCGAAATCCTTTACGTGGCGTGCGCTCAAGCGGGGCGCAGCAACGTGCGGATTCTACATTGGCAAGCGAACAAGCCCGATGGCATCGACAACGATCAGGTGCGCTACAACCTCGCGGACCATCTGGGTTCCAGTGCGCTTGAGCTGGACGGGCAAGGCGCTTTGATAAGCCACGAAGGTTATTATCCCTTCGCAGGTACGGCGTGGTGGACGGCTCGCAGTGCAGTGGAGGCGAAGTACAAGATGGTTCGGTATTCAGGCAAGGAGCGGGATGCGTCGGGCCTTTATTACTATGGGTTCAGGTATTACGCTACGTGGTTCATGCGGTGGTTGAATCCTGATCCGGCAGGGACTGCTGATGGACTGAATCTTTATCGGTTTGTGAGTAACAGTCCGATAAGCCATTTCGATACGGATGGCAGGCGAACCACAGAACTCGATACAGCAGCCGGCAAGGTGTACGTCAGCGACGGGCTTGAAGCTCGCCTGGAGCAAAAGAAACGAGCAGCCCCTGATAAGTACGCTCGATTGGAAAAGGCATACACTCACAACCTGTACAGAGATTACAAAATAATCTCCAAATCTCCTGCCAACTCGGAAGGAGTCCAGAGCTGGTACGACAATACGTTTGAGCCGCATCAGTGGACCTTCGATAGCAACTTCAGAGCTGAAAAAAGCGAACCAGCCATTTACGCCAACGAAGTCGCAATGGAGCAGTATTTGAGGGTCGCCAGAAAGCATGGCTTCATGGGGCAGTTGCCCTCTATGATCAAAAGAAGCACCGTGATGAACGAGGGTGTGTGTCAAGTCGCGGAAAACTACATCAGTGGCTCGGATGAGCTAAAGAACGCATTCCTCAACGAGACTCAAAACGGGAAAAGCACTCAGAGAATTCTTGACGATTTCGGGCTAAAGGCGACTCGGGTGGAAGCCCGATTTTCACCGCGCAAAGACCTGGATATCCTGGTGCACATTGAGCCGATAACCCCAATTGCCTCCCCACCTAATCCCGGCTTACGCTCGAATCAGACTCGGTCTGGCAAAAGATCGCTACGGCCCCCACTGAATCCCCCTTCAAACTTATCGGTGCAAAGACGTCGCCGAATGGCTGACGTGTCTTGGAGGGCAATCATCCACGCCTGTCCAAGGTATTGACCACCAACCGGTCCACCCACCCCCAGAGGCGCTGCTTCACCCGGCGCCAAAGGGGACGGGACTGCCAGTCTTCAAGGCTGACCTCGGCACTCACCAAAAAATCCCGCTCGAAACTCTCGGTCACCGCCAGCGTCAATTCCGGGTCGATTGCCTCAAGGTTCGCTTCCAGATTGAACCGCAAATTCCAGTGGTCGAAGTTGCACGAGCCAATGCTCACCCAGTTGTCCACCAGCACCATTTTCAAGTGCAGAAAACACGGCTGGTATTCGAAGATTTTCACCCCGGCCTTGAGCAACCTTGGGTAATAGCGATGGCCTGCGTAGCGCACCGAGGGGTGATCGGTGCGCGGGCCGGTAAGCAGCAGGCGCACGTCGACGCCACGGGAAGCGGCGCGACGCAAGGCGCGACGCACTTTCCAGGTGGGCAGAAAATACGGGGTTGCCAGCCAGATGCGTTTCTTGCTGGTGTTGAGCGCACGCACCAGCGACTGCAGGATGTCGCGATGCTGGCGGGAGTCGGCGTAGGCCACCCGCCCGAAACCCTGGCCGCTGACCGGCGATTTCGGCAGCCGGGGCAGGCCGAAATTCTCGACCGGGCGCCAGGCTCGGCGCCTTGGGTTGGCGTGAAACTGGCGGTCGAACAGCGCCTGCCAGTCCATCACCAACGGGCCGCGAATCTCCACCATCACTTCGTGCCACTCGCTGGTGTCTTGGTCAGGGCGCCAGAACTCGTCTGTCACACCCGTGCCACCGACCACTGCAAGCTCTTTATCCACCAGCAACAGCTTGCGATGGTCGCGATAGAAATTGCGCAGACCCCGACGCCAGTGCACACGGTTGTAGAAACGCAGAATCACGCCCGCTTCGGTCAGCCGCGAACGCAGGCTGAGGGTAAACGCCAGCGAACCGAAATCATCGAACAGGCATCGGACAATCACGCCACGCTGTGCGGCATTGACCAGCGCCTGCACCACCGCCTCGGCGCAGACACCCGCCTCCACCAGATACAGTTCCAGTTCCACCTGCTGCTGCGCGGCATCAATCGCGGCGATCATGCGCGGGAAAAACTGTGGACCGTCAATCATCAGATTGAACTGATTGTCATCACGCCACGGAAAGATCGCTCCTCTCATGATCAGCGCGCCGTGAATGTCAGGGCGCCCAGCGAGATGAGCAGCGGGCGAGAAAAAGTGGGCATGAAAACTCCAGAGGCGCGATTGGGGCAACCTTATCCGGCTGTCAGACCGCAGGCAAATGGGTACGTTCGGCCCTCACGGTACTGGAGGCAATAACCGACACCCCTGACGGGCACCCTGCCACTGAGCACTGCTTTCGCGCCCCATGCCGGTCGCGGTGATGCGCTTGTCGCTCGGGCTCTCGCTCAAGGTGCTGGGCAGCCACTGCTTCACGTAGCTCTGACAGTAGTCCACCGGGTTATTCATCACGTAGCGGCAGGAGCAATATTCCTTGGCGGTGTAGGCGCTGATGATGCCGGGAAATACCTGCAACTGAACGCGCCAGACCCAGACCACCGCGCACAGACCCAGCAGTATCAAGATCGCGACGCTGCTGAACGGACGCCGCCGAATGAAGCTTGCCGGCGAACTCATTGCGCACCCTCCCCGACCACGGCTTTGAGCGCCAGTTTGAGCAACTGGTCGTGATCGTATGTGCCGTCGCGGTCATCGGCGTAACGCACGATCACCAGACTTGCGCTGGGGATCACGTACAGCGCCTGCCCCCAATGACCGAGGCCTGCAAAGGTGTCCGGCGGTGCATCGGGCCAGGGGCCGGGCTGATTGTCTGCAGTCTTGTTCAACCACCACTGCCCGCCCGGCACTTCGTTGGTGGGGGTTTGGGAATTGAACGGCGTGAGGTTGAAATCGACCCAGGCCTTGGGCAACAACTGTTGGTCCTGCCAACGCCCGCCGCGTTGCATCAACAAGCCGATTCGCGCCAGATCCCGGGCCGTCATGTAGGCGTAGGACGAGCCAACGAAGGTACCCGTGGCGTCGGTTTCCCAGGTCGCGCTTTTGATGCCCAGCGGATCGAACAGCGCAGTCCAGGGGTAATCGGCGTAGGCGGCATCGCCAACCATGCCTCTGAGCGCGGCAGCCAGAACGGTGCTGTCGCCGCTGGAATAGCGATACGAAGTTCCGGGAGCGTTGGCGACCTTGTGCTCTGCGGCGTAGCGCGCCATGTCGCCCCGGCCTCGGGTATAGAGCATCGCCACCACAGATGAGTTGAGCGGCGCGTATTCGTAGTCCTCTTGCCAATCGAGGCCCGATGCCCAGTGCAGCAGGTCTCGAATCCTGATGTCGGGATGTGCGCTGAACGGCGGGTAAAAACGCGCAACCGGATCATCGAGCTGGAACCGCCCTTCACCGAACGCCACGCCCAACACGGTCGCAAGAATGCTTTTGCTGATCGACCAGGTGAGGTGCGGCGTCTCGGCGTTGGTCACCCCAGCGTAGCGTTCGTAGATCAACTGGCCGTTCTGAATGATCAGCAGCGCGTCAGTGCGGATGCCTTTGCGGCTGTGGTCATCGCGAGGGGGAAACGCGTAAGTCTCAAGCTCTTCAAGCGCTGCCGTCGGTGCCAGAGGCTGTGTGGGCCATTGAGCGTCGGGCCAGGTTTGGGCAGTGGCAAATCGGGCGATCAGCAAGATGCAGAGAGTGAACAGCAAACGGCTCATGAAGGGACCTCAGGCACAGATGCCAGAAACCCTAGCAGGCATTGATGACAGCACGTGGAATCCGCCCCGCGCCCCTGTCACGCAACCATCACCAAAGCTTAATGGTGGTGACATCGGCCCTCCCTAGCCTGCATTCGTACAGCAATGCTTCGAATAATTCAGTCGACCGGCCTGGATGAAGGCTGGCCCACGGAGACGCCACATGACTCAGATCGCCAGTATTCGAGACACCAGCTCTGACCGCCGTCTGCAGGCCGAACGCCTGATCGGTCCTCAAGCCCTGCAGGAAGCACAGGTTTTGCGCTTCAGTGTGTTCAGTGGCGAATTCAATGCAAAGCTCAAGGGTGCCGAACGGGGTCTGGATATCGACGACTACGATGTTCACTGCATGCACATCGGCGTGCGTGACCTCAACAGCGGTCGTCTGGTCGCCACCACCCGTTTGTTGGATCACAAGGCCGCCAATACCCTGGGCCGCTTCTATAGCGAAGAAGAATTCAGCCTGCATGGCCTTGGCCATCTGCAAGGCCCGATCCTCGAACTGGGTCGAACCTGTGTCGACCCGGCGTACCGCAACGGCGGCACCATTGCGGTGCTGTGGAGCGAACTGGCGGAAGTCCTCAACGAAGGCGGCTACAGCTACCTGATGGGCTGCGCCAGCATTCCGATGCAGGATGGCGGCATTCAGGCTCACGCGATCATGCAGCGTCTGCGCGAACGTTATCTGAGCACCGAACACTTGCGTGCCGAGCCCAGGAATCCGCTGCCCAATCTGGACATTCCCAACAACGTCATCTGCGAAATGCCGCCACTGCTCAAGGCCTACATGCGCCTGGGCGCGAAGATCTGTGGCGAGCCGTGCTGGGACGAAGACTTCCAGGTCGCTGACGTATTTATCCTGCTCAAACGCGACGAGTTGTGCCCGCGCTATGCCCGCCACTTCAAGGCAGCAGTGTGATGAGCACGCTGCGCAGTCATGCGCGAGTCATCCGCGTGCTGTGGGTCATCGCTCTGGGCCTCACCATCGCCGGCACCTTTGCGCTGATGGAACGCCTGCGCATTGGCAACTCGATGGCTCGCCGTCAACGCTGGACAAGCTGGTTCATGGCCCGACTGACCTCCGCCCTGCCGTTTCGCGTCACGGTCAGCGGCAAGCTGCCGGCTGAGCCGATGCTATGGGTGAGCAATCACGTGTCATGGACTGATATCCCTCTGCTGGGCATGCTTGCGCCGCTGTCGTTCCTGTCCAAAGCCGAAGTACGCACCTGGCCGGTGGCGGGCTGGTTGGCATTAAAGGCGGGTACGCTGTTCATTCGTCGCGGATCGGGTGACAGCAAGCTGATTCAGAAGCAGATCGGCCAACATCTTCTGGGCAAACACTCACTGGTGATTTTCCCCGAAGGCACCACCACTGACGGTCGCGGCCTGCGCACGTTTCATGGCCGTTTATTGTCCAGTTCCATCGAAACCGGCGTGCCGATCCAACCCGTGGCGATCCAGTACCTGCGCGATGGCAAGCCTGATCAGATCGCGCCCTTCATTGGCGACGACGATCTGCTCTCGCATCTGCGCCGGTTGTTCGCCAACGAGGTAAGTGAGGTGCGCATTCAGTTACTGGCGCCGATTGAGTCTGCGGGCAAAGAGCGCGCTGCTCTGGCGTTCGAGGCGCAACAGGCGGTGCAAGTGGCGTTGTTCGGCAAGGCTGATCAACCTGCCGATGTGCGTCCGGCGGCAAGGGCAGCTTGAGCGAAGGCCTGAAGCTGTGGATAAAACGCGCTGAAATCCTCGCTCAACGGCCGATAGAGCGCCTGCAGTTCCTGCATGGCGCCGGCCAGTCCCTCGGGGCGTGAGAGCCGTCGGGAAATCCCGGCCAGCGCATCGCCCACCACCTCGAAATCCCGATACGACCCCAGCCAATCATGAGCGGCCATGCGCGGCGCGATCATCGCCAGGCGGTCGGGCAGCTCGGGTTCATTCGCCAGCACGCGATAAACCGTTTGCGTGAATGCATCCAGCGGCACGTCCGAATATTGCAGCCAGTCCCGCGCCAGACAGTGATCGAAAAACACGTCCAGCACGATCCCGGCGTAGCGACGACGGCTATCGGGGAATCGACCCATGGCCTGCTTGATCAGGGGATGGGCGTCCGTAAAGGCATCAATGCGCCGATGAAGTCGGATCGCGTCTTCAATGTCCGCAGGAAAACGCCCCGGTAACAGCCCTTTGACGAAATCGCCGTACAGGCTGCCGAGCAATTGCGCGGGCGTCTGACCGCCCAGATGGAGGTGCGCGAGGTAGTTCATGGAGCCAGAGCCTACGCCGATTTTTCGCCGACGCCTATATCGATATAACCCGATATACCGTTTTATCCGATCCTAAGCACCAAATCATATTTGTATATCGCGATTTACAGATATAAAGTTCGTTCCATCGCGATATACCGCTACATGAAGATTGAGAACGACATGCCTATCGACCTCGACGAAATAATAAAAGCGCTGGCTCACCCGGTTCGCCGTCAGATTCTGGTCTGGCTCAAGCACCCTCATGCCTGTTTCCCCGATCAGGATCACTCGCTGGAAAACGGTGTCTGCGCTGGTCAGATCGACCAACGCGCCGGTCTGTCCCAGTCGACCGTTTCCGCGCACCTGGCAACTCTGCAACGGGCCGGCCTGATCACCAGCAAAAAATATGGCCAATGGCATTTTTTCAAACGCAACGAAGACGTCATTCAGGCGTTTTTAGTGGAGCTGGCTGAACAGCTCTGACGACAGATTTTCAGGAGACGCAACGTGCCTCTTTCGCTACTTATTCTGGCCCTGAGCGCCTTCGCCATCGGCACGACCGAGTTCGTCATCATGGGCCTGTTGCCCGACGTCGCCACTGACCTGGGCGTGAGCATTCCCGGCGCTGGCTGGCTGGTAACCGGTTATGCGCTGGGTGTGGCGATCGGAGCGCCATTCATGGCCATGGCCACGGCAAAACTGCCGCGCAAGGCAGCGCTGGTCACGCTGATGGGGATCTTCATCGTCGGCAACCTGCTCTGCGCCGTCGCCGCCGACTACAACATCCTGATGTTCGCCCGAGTGGTCACTGCACTGTGTCACGGCGCGTTCTTTGGCATCGGTTCGGTGGTGGCTGCGGGCCTGGTTCCGGCCAACCGCCGCGCTTCGGCGGTTGCACTGATGTTCACCGGCCTGACGCTCGCCAACGTCCTCGGCGTGCCACTGGGCACCGCGCTGGGTCAACAGGCTGGGTGGCGCTCGACCTTCTTCGCTGTGACAGTGATCGGCGTCATCGCCTTCATCGGCCTGATCCGCTTCCTGCCCGCCAGACGCGATGAAGAGAAGCTCGACATGCGCGCCGAACTGGGCGCCCTCAAAGGCGCTGGCATCTGGCTCTCCTTGAGCATGACGGCGTTGTTCGCCGCCTCGGTCTTCGCGCTTTTCACCTACGTGGCCCCACTGCTGGGCGAAGTCACCGGCGTCTCGCCGCTGGGCGTCACCTGGACCCTGATGCTGATCGGTCTGGGGCTGACCGTCGGCAACATCATCGGTGGCAAGCTGGCGGATCGTCGTCTGGCCGCCACGCTGATCGGCGTCTTCATCGCCATGGCCGTGACTTCCACGCTACTGACCTGGACCAGCCTTGTGCTCATCCCGGCTGAAATCACCCTGTTTCTCTGGGCCACCGCCTGTTTTGCCGCTGTGCCTGCGTTGCAGATCAACGTCGTGACCTTCGGCAAGGACGCGCCAAACCTGGTCTCGACCCTGAACATCGGCGCTTTCAACGTCGGCAACGCGCTGGGCGCCTGGGTCGGTGGCAGCGTCATCGCACATGGTTTCGGCCTGACCAGCGTGCCGCTGGCGGCGGGTGCTCTCGCCATCCTCGCCCTGTTGGTGACCCTGATCAATTTCCGTCAACGCGGTGATGCCGAACTGGCCGCCGTCGCGAACTGACTTCAAACATTCGAATTTCAAAACTGCGGAAACACCCACTACTGACATTGAGGATATCCCCGATGACAACAATTTTTGACCCGATCAAGATGGGCGAACTGGAGCTGGCCAACCGTATCGTCATGGCGCCGCTCACCCGCTGCCGTGCCGACGAAGGCCGTGTGCCCAACGCCATGATGGCCGAATACTACGTACAGCGCGCCAGCGCTGGCTTGATCATCAGCGAGGCGACCTCGGTCACGCCGATGGGCGTTGGTTACCCGGACACCCCAGGAATCTGGTCCAACGACCAGGTTCGCGGCTGGGGCAACATCACCAAGGCCGTTCACGCGGCTGGCAGCAAGATTGTTCTGCAACTGTGGCACGTGGGTCGCGTTTCGCACCCCAGCTACCTGAACGGCGAAGCCCCGGTTGCACCAAGCGCGATCCAACCTAAAGGCCACGTGAGCCTGGTTCGTCCGCTGGCCGACTACCCGACGCCTCGTGCGCTGGAACTGGCTGAGATCGAAGACATCGTCGATGCTTATCGCGTCGGTGCCGAAAATGCCAAAGCTGCTGGTTTCGACGGCGTGGAAATCCACGGCGCCAACGGTTACCTGCTCGATCAGTTCCTGCAAAGCAGCACCAACAAGCGCACAGACGCTTACGGTGGTTCGCTGGAAAACCGCGCCCGTCTGCTGCTGGAAGTGACAGATGCTGCAATCGATGTCTGGGGCGCAGGCCGTGTGGGTGTGCATTTGGCACCTCGCGCCGACTCCCACGACATGGGCGACGACAATCTGGCAGAAACCTTCACCTACGTTGCGCAGGAACTGGGCAAGCGCGGGATCGCCTTCATCTGCGCCCGCGAGCGTGAGCTGGACGACAGCCTGTCGCCACGCCTGAAAGAAGCGTTCGGCGGCGTGTTCATCGCCAACGAGAAGTTCACCAAGGAAAGTGCCAACGCCTGGCTGGCCAGTGGCAAGGCAGATGCGGTGGCGTTTGGTGTGCCGTTCATTGCCAACCCGGACCTGCCGGCGCGTCTGGCCAAGGATGCACCGCTGAACGAGCCGCGTCCCGAGACGTTCTACGGCAAGGGTGCTGTGGGGTATCTGGATTATCCGACGCTGTAATCAGCTTTTTTTCGCTGGCTTGGATAAGGGGGTGTATCCGGTTCTTGCGGCGCCGCTGCTGTTTGTTCTGCCTGACGGCAGAAGCATTCCGCCTTCGGCGGGTTACTTGATAACCCCAAGTAACCAAGGGGTCTTGCTCCTGGCTTGGCCCTCGTTCCTCGGGTTCCCTCACTTCGGCGACGCTCCGTGGGGCGTCTGAACTGACGCGCGCATGGAAGCTAGATCAAAATCAACAGCGAACACAGCTGTCCGTTTTGACGCAATTCCTGTGGGAGACGCCGGAGGTCACGACGGTACGGGCCGCGATTCGGACGATGGCGGTGGGTCAGTTGCAAATGAGCACCTGACCCACCGCTTCGTCCGACCGCCGCCCGGGCTGTCGCACAGCTCCAGCGCCTCACACAGCGTTCGGTGTGTAGCTGGAAATCTGGATACGCCACCTAATAGCGGCGCGGCTGATAGGGCTCTGGCTAACGCCAGACCTGTTTCGCCTTCGGCGAGTTACTTGAAAGGACACCAAGTAACCAAGTGTCCTGGCTCCTGGTTTGGCGCTTCCTTCGTCAGCNGCCATCCATGGCGGGGGGCGGCTCTCGCGGCATCCATGCCGCTCGGCCCACTCCACGTCACCTGCGTTCAGCCTGCACCCAAGTCGCGATTGGTGGTGGCTATTGCGCATGAACATCAAAATCAGGAGCAAAGGATATTTGATCGTTCCCACGCTCCGCGTGGTAACGCCGCGCCGGACGCTCCGCGTCCGCTGTGGGTGACGCGGAGCGTCACAGGATTCATGCCCACGCGGAGCGTGGGCACGATCAACACAAAGTCAGACACTCATTCACTAAATGCCCCACCATTCGCTGCCGTCGTGACCTCCGGCGTCTTCCACAGGGATCGTGTAACACCCAACACCGAGTGGCTTTTGATCTTGCTTCTAAGCGCACGTCAGATCAGACACCACAAATCGCGACTTGGGTGCAGGCTGAACGCAGGCGTCGTGCAGTGGGCCAAGCGGCATGGATGCCGCGAGAGCCGCCCCCCGCCATGGATGGCGGATGGCGGCGGGCCCACGGAGCGTCGCCGGAGTGAGGGTACGCTGACGAAGGAAGCGCCAAACCAGGAGCAAGGACACTTGGTTACTTGGTGGTGGTGCGGCATTCCGATTTTCAAGTAACTCGCCGAAGGCGAAACAGGTCTGGCGTTAGCCAGAGCCCCTAACAGCGCCCCAAAAAAACGGATGTACACATTACTCCCAGCGCAACAAACCCAATATCACTGCTTACGCGTATTAATCTGCTGCGCCAAATTCTGAATCTGACTCTGCAACGTATTGATCGTCCGCGTCATCTGCCCACGGAACGCATCGAACTCAGCCGTACTCGCCCCCGAAGACGCGGGTTGCGCGGCACGGTTATCCTGCTCGCTCTTGAGCACAATCATGTCCTGCTCCAGCCGCTCGATGGCCTGGCCGTTATTGCTCTTCTTCAGATTCGCCACATCCGCACTCAAGCTTTTCAACTCAGAATCCAGACGATCCTGCTGCGATTGCGCCGACTTGCCATCCGGCATCGCCGCCTTCAACGCCGCCAGCTCCGTCGTCACCGCCTTGAGCTGATCCTGCAACTGCTGATTGGTCGCCTGCTGCTGCGTCGCCTGAGTGGCAATCTGCTCCAGACGCTTGTCCAACCCGCCCTGCAAACCCGCTACGCCTTGCTGCTGTTTGCTCTGATCGGCGAGTTGGTCCTGCAACTCCTTGATCTGCGCCTTCAGCGCTTCCCCGCCGCTGTTGGCCACTGACTCGGTGGCCACGACCTTGCCGGAAATATCCTGCAAGCGCCCCGCCGCTTCCTCACTGATCCGCGCGAAACTTTCCTGCGTCGCGACCAGTTGCTGCTCCATCAGCGAAACCTGCTGAAAACTCCACCACCCCAAGCCACAGAAGGCGATGAACAGCGCACCGATCAAGGCCCAGAGAGCGCCAGTACCAGGGGCTTTCACCTTGACGACAGGCGTGGTCCGCGAATACACCGTGGTGCGCTCGCGGGCACCGGCGGTGGGGATGAAGTCATCGTCATCATCTTTGGCGCTGAGGCTCGGGACGTCATCGACGTCGTCATACGGATCTTTGCGCATGCGTTTCCCTTTGAAGACCGGTAAATCGTGTGGCGGCAGTATAACCGCCGGACCTTGAGACCATCTGCATCGCCGGGCGTTTTACAACGCCCCGCCATGCTGGGCTTTCCACCAATTGCAGAACTCGTCCAGCGCGGTCCAGACGCTGACCTTGGGCTGGTAATCCAGATAATACTGAGCACGGCTGATATCAAGGGTGAAATCTCGGCTCATGACCTGCATTCCGATTCTCGACAGCGTCGGTTCAGGTCGGCCTGGCCAGAGCATGCACGCGGCTTCGTTCAGCGCAGCAGCGCTGTAGCCCAACCCGTACGAGCGATAGCGAGTCACGGGCGGCAGTTGCATCTGGCGCATCACGTAATTGACCACATCCCAGATCGGAATTGGCGTGCCGTTACTGATGTTGTACGCCTTGCCCAACGCGGAGCCCGCGGCCAGCAGGCTGCTGAGCAAGGCCTCGTTGAGGTTCTGGATGCTGGTGAAATCGACTTTGTTCAAGCCATTGCCGATGATCGACAGGCGCTTTTTGCGCTGCATCTGCATCAGGCGCGCAAAGATGCTGGTGTCGCCTGCGCCGGTCACGAAGCGAGGACGCAAGGCGATCACTTCCAGACCGAACTCTTCGGCGCCGAACACCTTCTGCTCGGCCAGGTATTTGGTCGCGGCGTAGTGATTATGAAAGCGCTTGGGCACCTGTTCTTCGCGAATATTCAAGTGCGAATGACCATCAAAATAGATCGACGGCGATGACAGATGCACCAGACGCCGCACCTGTTGCTTCAGACAGGCCTCGACCACGTTCTCTGTCACCTGAACGTTGCCCTGATGAAAATCCTGCCGCCGCCCCCACGTCCCGACGGCGCCGGCGCAATGCACCACAGCTTCGACGTCATCGCACAAGACCTGCACCAGCTCCGGGTCGCCCAGATCGCCTTGAATGAACTCGGCGCCGCGACGTACCAGATGCTCGACGCCCTCCGCGCGACGGCCGTTGACCCGAACGCTCAACCCCTGCTCCAACGCAAAACGCGCAAAGCGTCCGCCGATGAAGCCGCTCGCGCCGGTGACCAGAATCTTCATTTACCGCTCCAACCTTTCATAAACCAGAAAACGCTTTGTTCTGAAATGACGCTCACTGAGCCTCCAGCGGCACCAACCATTGCCCGGCTTTTTTTGCCAAATGGTCGGTCAGCTGGTTCAGCAGCTGCCCGCCGTTGCGCCAATGATGCCAGTACAAAGGCACATCAATGCAGCGATCGCTCAACAATTCCACCAGTTTGCCGCTCGCCATCTGCTCACGAACTTGCAACTCCGGGACCAGTCCCCAGCCCATTCCGGCTTCGGTCATGCGAATGAAACCTTCGGATGACGGGCATAAATGGTGCTCGAAGCCGCCTTCAACTCCCAGTGAAGCCAGATAGCGATGTTGCAGAAAATCATCCGGCCCGAACACCAGCGCCGGTGACCGTGCCAGGGCCTGAGCGGTGACGCCCTGTGGAAAATGGCGCGCGATGAAATCCGGACTCGCCAGCGCACGATAGCGCATGGCGCCCAGCAGCAGACTGCGTGCACCGGCCACCGGTCGCTCGCTGCCGCATAGACAGGCAGCGACATCCCCGGCCCGCATGCGCTTGAGGCCCACGTCCTGGTCCTCCACCACAAGATCGGTCAGCAGTTGGTGTGCCGCGCAAAAATCTCCGACCGCCAGCGCCCACCAGGTCGCGAGTGAGTCGGCATTCAAGGCGATGCGCAGACGCTCTGGCGTGCCTCCCTCGTCCAGCGCAGGCACCACGCTCTGCAGATCCCGCTCTAGCAGCCGCACCTGTTGCACATGGTTGAGCAGCCGACGACCGATGTCCGTTGGCGTAGGCGGCGTCGCGCGCACCAGCACCGGCTGGCCAACCCGCGCTTCGAGCAATTTGATGCGCTGGGACACTGCCGATTGCGACAGTCCCAACACGTGGGCGGCTCGCTCGAATCCTGCCTGCTCGATGACTGCCGCCAGCGCTGAAAGCAACTTGTAGTCGAACATCACTTTTCCTAATGAGTGATGAGGATTATTGCTTTTTCTTATACAGCCATTCCATCGACAATCACCACATCAAATCGCATTTCGCATCATCGATTTCCCGGAGCACGACACCATGTGGCAAAGCTATCTCAATGGTCTATTGATCGCGTTTGGCCTGATCATGGCCATCGGTACGCAGAACGCTTACGTACTGGCGCAGGGCCTGCGGCGCGAACATCACTTGTCGGTGGCGCTGCTGTGCATCGTATGTGATGCGGTTCTGGTGACGGCCGGGGTGTTTGGGCTGGCGAGCGTGCTGGCGCATAACCCGACGCTGTTGGCCGTGGCCCGCTGGGGCGGTGTTGTATTTCTGGTGTGGTACGGCGCCAAGGCTCTGCGTCGGGCGATTTCTCCACAAAGCCTGCAGGAAGGTGACGGTAGCGGTCAGCGCTCGCGCCGCGCAGTGTTGCTCACGGCGCTGGCGGTGACGCTGCTCAACCCGCATGTCTATCTGGACACCGTGCTGCTGATCGGTTCTCTCGGCGCGCAACAAACCGTGCCCGGCGCCTATGTATTCGGCGCGGCCAGCGCCTCGCTGCTGTGGTTCTCGACGCTGGCGATCGGCGCTGCATGGCTTGCCCCATGGCTCGCCCGCCCCGCCACCTGGCGCCTGCTGGACCTGATGGTGGCGGTGATGATGTTCAGCGTGGCAGCGCAGCTCATCAGGACCGCGTAATTCTCGCGCAATGCTCTGGAACCTCTATCCCACACAGTTGTTGCGTGGTTATGGGCCGGACCCGGTGCTATGATCCAGAACCCTGCGCCGCAAAGAGTACAAAACTCGCCGGCGTATGTTCTGTCTGGCCGCCCGTGATCGGCCTTGCGCAAACCGCAACTGACCTGATTAGGAGAATTACCATGGCTTTCGAATTGCCGCCGCTGCCGTACGCACACGATGCTCTGGCACCGCACATCTCCAAGGAAACTCTGGAATACCACCACGACAAGCACCACAACACCTACGTCGTGAACCTGAACAACCTGGTGCCTGGCACCGAGTTCGAAGGCAAGACTCTGGAAGAGATCGTCAAATCTTCCTCGGGCGGTATCTTCAACAACGCAGCCCAGGTCTGGAACCACACTTTCTACTGGAACTGCCTGGCGCCAAACGCTGGCGGCCAGCCAACCGGCGCCCTGGCTGATGCCATCAACGCTGCGTTCGGTTCTTTCGACAAGTTCAAAGAAGAGTTCAGCAAGACTTCCATCGGCACCTTCGGCTCCGGCTGGGGCTGGCTGGTGAAGAAAGCTGACGGTTCCCTGGCTCTGGCCAGCACCATCGGCGCCGGCAACCCGCTGACCAGCGGCGACACTCCGCTGCTGACCTGCGACGTCTGGGAACACGCTTACTACATCGACTACCGTAACCTGCGTCCAAAATACGTCGAGGCGTTCTGGAACCTGGTGAACTGGAAGTTCGTTGCCGAGCAGTTCGAAGGCAAGACCTTCACCGCCTGATCATTTTCAGGTAGCTACTCCGAAAAAAGCCCGGCCTCGCCGGGTTTTTTTTCGCCTTCTGTTCGTCCTTTATGTATTGTCAGCGGACGATAGCGGACTAATATCAGTTTCGGCCTGATTTGAAGAAAAGGGGCTCAAGTTCCGCCCTCAGCCTACCGACACAGTACTGATAGCCTTATTGCCTGCGTGTAAATTGTTATCCGGATGAAACAGGTCAAGGCTGTATCAAAACCTTGACCCGAAGGCCTGCATTGCCAATGCTTGCATACGGTCACCCGCTATCAGCATGGATGAAGGAATGCCCATTTGAAGCTGGAACTCAAGAACAGCTTGTCGGTGAAGCTGCTGCGTGTGGTGTTGCTTTCAGCGCTCGTCGTAGGCGTTGTGCTCAGCTGCGCGCAGATTGTCTACGACGCGTACAAAACGCGACAAGCCGTTGCCACTGACGCCGAGCGAATTCTGGACATGTTCCGCGACCCGTCGACTCAGGCCGTCTACAGCCTGGACCGGGAAATGGGCATGCAGGTCATCGAGGGCCTGTTTCAGGACAAGGCCGTTCGCATGGCGTCGATCGGACACCCCAATGAAACCCTGCTCGCGGAAAAGACTCGCGACCTGAAAGCGTCCCCTACTCGCTGGCTGACTGACTCCATCCTCGGTCAGGAACGCAGTTTCACCACTCAACTGGTCGGCCGCAGCCCGTACAGCGAATATTACGGCGATTTGCGCATCACTCTGGACACCGCCACTTATGGCGAAGGCTTCCTGACCAATTCGATGATCATTTTCATTTCCGGTGTGCTGCGTGCGCTGGCGATGGGGCTGGTGCTGTACCTGGTCTATCACTGGCTGTTGACCAAGCCGCTGTCGCGCATCATCGAACACCTGACCAGCATCAACCCCGACCGCCCGAGCGAGCACCAACTGCCCCTGCTCAAGGGGCATGAGAAGAACGAACTGGGCCTTTGGGTCAACACCGCCAACCAGTTGCTCGCCTCCATCGAACGCAACACGCATTTGCGCCACGAAGCGGAATCCAGCCTGCTGCGAATGGCGCAATACGACTTCCTCACCGGGCTGCCCAATCGCCAGCAACTGCAACAGCAACTGGACAAGATCCTGATCGATGCGGGCAAGGTGCAGCATCGGGTCGCCGTGCTGTGCGTAGGGCTGGATGACTTCAAAGGCATCAACGAGCAATTCAGTTATCAGGCAGGCGACCAGTTGCTTCTGGCGCTGGCCGATCGTCTGCGCAGCCACAGCGGGCGTCTGGGCGCGCTGGCACGCCTTGGCGGCGACCAGTTTGCGCTGGTTCAGGCCGACATCGAGCAACCTTACGAAGCGGCTGAACTTGCGCAAAATATCCTCGATGATCTGGAGGCGCCGTTTGCGCTCGATCAAGAAGAAATCCGCCTGCGCGCCACGATCGGTATCACGCTGTTCCCCGAGGACGGCGACAGCACCGAAAAGCTGCTGCAGAAAGCCGAACAGACCATGACGCTGGCCAAGACCCGTTCGCGCAATCGCTATCAGTTTTACATCGCCAGCGTCGACAGCGAAATGCGCCGCCGCCGCGAACTCGAAAAAGATCTGCGTGAAGCCTTGGTGCGTAATCAGTTTCACCTGGTCTACCAGCCGCAGATCAGCTATCGCGATCAGCGCGTGGTGGGCGTCGAAGCACTGATCCGCTGGATTCACCCGGAACATGGTTTCGTGCCGCCGGATCAGTTCATTCCGCTGGCCGAACAGAACGGCACCATCATCGCCATTGGCGAATGGGTGCTGGATCAAGCCTGCAAACAACTGCGTGAGTGGCACGATCAGGGTTTCACCGATCTGCGCATGGCGGTGAACCTCTCCACCGTTCAACTGCACCACTCTGAACTGCCCCGAGTGGTTAACAATTTGCTGCAGATCTACCGCCTGCCTCCGCGCAGCCTGGAGCTGGAAGTCACCGAAACCGGCCTGATGGAAGACATCAGCACCGCCGCTCAGCACCTGCTCAGCCTGCGTCGCTCCGGCGCACTGATTGCCATCGATGACTTCGGGACAGGCTATTCGTCGCTGAGCTACCTGAAAAGTCTGCCGCTGGACAAGATCAAGATCGACAAGAGCTTCGTTCAAGACCTGATCGACGATGATGATGACGCCACGATCGTGCGCGCCATCATTCAGTTGGGTAAAAGCCTGGGCATGCAGGTTATCGCCGAAGGTGTCGAGACCACCGAGCAAGAGGCGTACATCATTTCCGAGGGTTGCCACGAAGGTCAGGGCTACTTCTACAGCAAGCCGCTGCCGTCACGGGAGCTGCTGGCGTATCTCAAGCAGGCGCAGCGCACGCACGTCGGGGTTTTGTAATAAGGAACACTCCGTAACTGCTTGCTCGCCGGCGGTGCCGATTCCATCCGCGGCACCGCAGGCAATCCGCACTGCCTGACTCGCCCCCGAAATCCCCAAGCGCCAATTCCCGCTTATGCCTTGCCTGAAATTCTTGTAACAGCTTGAAATATCTCCCCCTCCCGCGACGGGGCATTTTGCCTTTACACAGAATGCAAATCTTTCGCATTATGTCGCAGCTTTTTTCTGGCGTTCGCCACCGTTCACACATTCTCTCGACGCAGGATTCCGTCATGATTCGTATGCCCCTGGCAACCGCTAGTCTGCTGGCCATCGCTATCTCCCTGGCCGGTTGTGACCAAGGCAAGGACAAGCCCGCTGCCGCCGCACCGACTCCGGCACCCGCCGCTGCAACGCCCGCTGCAGCTCCGGCCGCTGCGCCAGCCCAGAACAGCGATGCCGCCACCAAGGCTGTGGTCTCGAACTACGCGAACATCGTGTTCGCCGTGTTCAGCGACGCCGAATCCACCGCGAAGAAACTCAGCACTGCCGTCGACGCCTTCCTCGCCACCCCGAACGATCAGACACTCAAAGCCGCCCGTGACGCCTGGGTTGCCGCCCGCGTTCCTTATATGCAGAGCGAAGTGTTCCGCTTCGGCAACACCATCATCGACGACTGGGAAGGTCAGGTGAACGCCTGGCCGCTGGACGAAGGCCTGATCGACTACGTTGCCAAGGACTACCAGCATGCGCTGGGCAACCCGGGCGCTACCGCCAACATCATTGCCAACAAATCGGTACAGGTCGGCGAAGACAAGGTCGACGTCACCGAAATCACCCCTGAAAAACTCGCCAGCCTGAACGAGCTGGGCGGCTCCGAAGCCAACGTCGCCACGGGCTACCACGCTGTCGAATTCCTGCTCTGGGGCCAGGACCTGCACGGCACAGGCCCAGGCGCTGGCGAGCGTCCGGCCAGCGATTATGTCGAAGGCAAAGGCGGCACCGGCGGCCACAACGACCGTCGCCGCGCCTACCTGAAGGCCGCGACCGACCTGCTGGTCAGCGATCTGGAAGAGATGGTCAACAACTGGAAACCGAACGTCGCCGACAACTACCGCGCCACTCTGGAAGCCGAACCGGCTGAAAGCGGCCTGCGCAAAATGCTGTTCGGCATGGGCAGCCTGTCTCTGGGCGAACTCGCTGGCGAGCGCATGAAGGTGGCACTGGAAGCCAACTCCAGCGAAGACGAGCACGACTGCTTCAGCGACAACACCCACAACTCGCACTTCTACAACGGTCTGGGCATTCGCAACGTTTATCTGGGCGAATACACCCGCGTAGACGGCAGCAAGGTCAGCGGGCCGAGCCTGTCCTCGCTGGTGGCCAAGGCTGACGCTGCGACCGACACCACCGTGCGCGCCGATCTGGACGCCACTCAGGCCAAGTTGCAGGTCATCGTTGACCACGCCAACAAGGGCGAGCATTTCGATCAACTGATTGCCGCTGGCAACACCGCTGGCAATCAGGTGGTTCGCGATGCCATCGCAGCACTGGTGAAACAGACCAGCGCCATTGAACAGGCGGCGGGCAAACTGGGCATTACCGACCTGAACCCGGACAACGCCGATCACGAGTTCTGAGTCACGCCCACGGCGCGCTCGAAAGAGCGCGTCAACGGTCATCCAAATCGATGCCGACCCGTAATGGGTCGGCATTTTTTATGTCCGTAGAAATCACGAAATCCCGCATGAATAAAGGTCTGATGAGGACAGATCCGTAAGTTTTGTAAGGCATTTCCTGTTCGCTCTCTGTCGGATTGAACGGCTCCGGTTCGCCGTCGATCATGCGCACTTCTCAGGCCCCATCCCATCCAGGAGGAGACAGACAGTGCCCAACAGAAACAAGAAAAGGCGCCGCGTCAGCAAGCTCAAAGCCAACGATTACGGTATTCACCTATTGGTCGGCATCAAGGGCCCACGTGCCTGGAAGGTGACGATCTATCGCGATGGCAGAACCTTCAACAGACTGTTCTCATTTTCCCGCTATGGCGGCCAGGAAGCAGCGCGCAAAGCCGCGGATGCTTGCCGTGATCAACTGCTGCTGGCTCACCTGCCCAAGCTGAGCCGCGACATCCGTCAGCGCATCATCGCGACCAACACCAGTGGTTATCCGGGGGTGCACTACCGCTGCTACACCGGTATCGCCTACTGGGTGGCGCGCACCACGCTGCGCAACGGCAGCAGCGTGACCAAGTCGTTCAGGGTCGAGCATTACGGTTACGAACGGGCCAAGGAGCTGGCGATACGCGAGCGCGAGCGACAGTTGGACAGTATCGGCGACTACCGATCGTTCAAGGTGGTCGAGGGCGAGCGGCGTCTGATGCAGCTGATGGTGGAGAATCCTGCACTGGAAATTGCCGGCGTTTGAATGGCCAATACCTTCTAGATTCAGGGTCTGGCGGCGAATTGGTTACAACACATTACGAGAGGCACTTACAAACGCAAATCCCTCTTATTCCTCAAAGACGGGGCTGGTAAGCTTGCTCGCCCCGATTTCCCCCCTTTTGCAGGATGTGTATGACTGCGCGGTTCCGTCTCTCGCTTTTCCTGCTGATGGCCTCGGCCCTCGGCGGGTGCGACGACGCCCCGCGATTCACCACAGCCGAACCCGGCGAAGCGCAGTCAGGCGGCACGACGACGGTCAACAAGAGTGATCGCAACGCTTTCTCCTTGCCCTCGGGCAACCTCTCGCCCACGCGGCGCCTGGACTTCAGCGTCGGCAACAGTTTCTTCCGCAACCCTTGGGTGATAGCCCCCTCGACCACCACCGCCCGTGACGGCCTCGGGCCGCTGTTCAACACCAACGCCTGCCAGAACTGCCACATCAAGGACGGTCGCGGCCATCCGCCTGAACCCGGTGCCGATAACGCCGTATCGATGCTGGTGCGTCTGTCGATTCCTGATGAGCCCGCCTATGCCGAACAGCTGAAACAGCTCGGCCTCAAGCCGGAGCCGATCTATGGCACCCAGTTGCAGGACATGGCAATCCCTGGCGTCACACCCGAGGCCAAGGTGCGCGTCGAATACGATTCGATGACTGTGCATTTTCGAGACGGCACGCCAGCGCATCTGCGTCGCCCTACCCTGCGGATCACTCAACTGGGTTACGGTCCGATGCATCCTCAGGCGCGCGCCTCTGCCCGCATTGCCCCGCCGATGATCGGTCTGGGCCTGCTGGAAGCCATCCCGCAAGCGGCGATCCTGGCCAATGCCAACCCTGACGACAAGAACGGTACTGGCATCAGCGGTACGCCCAATTGGGTCTGGGACGATGCGCAGCAGAAAACCGTGCTCGGGCGTTTCGGCTGGAAGGCCTCGCAGCCCAGCGTCAATCAGCAGAACGCCCATGCTCTGGCGGGTGACATGGGCCTCACGTCCAGTCTGAAAACCTCCGATGACTGCACCCCGTCGCAACCCGCCTGCCTCGCTGCGCCCAGTGGCAATGGCCCGAACGGTGAGCCGGAAGTCAGCGACAACATCCTGCGACTGATCACTTTCTATACCCGCAACCTTGGTGTGCCTGCCCGTCGAGACGTGGCCGATCCGCAAGTGCTGGCCGGCAAGAATCTGTTCTTCAAGGCCGGTTGCCAGCAATGCCATACGCCACAGTTCACGACCGCCGCCGATGCCGCTGAACCGGAACTGGCCAATCAGGTCATCCGCCCCTATACCGACCTGCTGTTACACGACATGGGCGAAGGACTGGCCGACAACCTCACCGAATTCCAGGCCAACGGCCAGCAATGGCGGACGCCGCCGCTGTGGGGCATCGGGCTGACGCAGACCGTCAGCGGCCACACGCAGTTTCTGCACGACGGGCGCGCCCGCAACCTGATGGAAGCCGTGCTCTGGCATGGTGGCGAAGCGCTGCCTGCACAGCGTCAGGTGCTGGCGTTCGATGCACAACAGCGGGCTGCGCTGCTGGCGTTCCTGAACTCTCTATAACCATATTCTCTGAAAGATAAGGAGCCGGACATGTTCCGTCCCAAGCTGTTGTTCACCAGCCTCGCCGCGCTCGCGCTGGGTGCCTGCGCGCCATCGGACCCTCAGGCTGTGACGTCTGCCGCCATCGCCAAGCAAGTGATCCTGCCGACCTACAGCCGCTGGGTCGACGCTGACCGCCAGTTGGCCGTCAGTGCACTGGCGTTCTGTCAGGGCAAGACCGATCTGGACACTGCCCGCGCCGACTTCCTGCATGCCCAGAAAACATGGGCCGAATTGCAGCCGCTGCTGATCGGTCCGCTCGCCGAAGGCAACCGCTCCTGGCAGATCCAGTTCTGGCCGGACAAGAAGAACCTCGTCGGTCGTCAGGTCGAGCAACTGGTGACCGCTCAACCGCAGATCAGCGCCGAAGCCCTGGCCAAATCCAGCGTCGTGGTTCAAGGCTTGTCGGCCTATGAATACATCCTGTTCGACGCCGAGATCGACATGGCGACCGCCGATCAGAAGGCCCGCTATTGCCCGCTGCTGACCGCCATTGGCGAACGCCAGAAAACCCTCGCCGAGGAAATTCTCAACAGCTGGAACAGCACCGACGGCATGCTCGCGCAGCTGAGCAAATTCCCCAATCAACGTTATGCCGACTCTCACGAGGCCATCGCCGAGCTGCTGCGGGTTCAGGTCACGGCGCTGGACAGCCTGAAGAAAAAACTCGGCACGCCGCTGGGCCGTCAGTCCAAGGGAGTACCGCAACCGTTCCAGGCCGAAGCCTGGCGCAGCAAAGCCTCGCTGAGCAGTCTGCAGGCCGGCCTCGAAAGCGCGGAGACGGTCTGGACAGGCGTCGACAACAAAGGCCTGCGCGGGCTGTTGCCCGCAGAGCAGAAACCTCTGGCCGACAAGATCGACGCGGCGTACGGCGAAAGCCGCAAACAGCTGGCGGCATTGACGCCGCCGCTGGTCGAGCTGCTGGCGACCGAACAGGGGCGCCAACAGTTGAACGCGTTCTATGACAGCCTTAACGTGGTGCACCGCCTGCATGAAGGCGAACTGGCCAAGGCGTTGGGCATCCAGTTGGGTTTCAACGCCAACGATGGTGACTGATATGTTGCGACGTCAGGCTCTGGCTCTGGGCAGCCTGGTACTCAGCGCCTGTACCTTGGGCGGCTGGACGCTGTTCAGGAAGAAAGGCGAAACACCGATGCTGCTGTCGGCACGCGATGGCAGCAATGGCGAGCACTATGCCGTAGGGTATCGAGTGGACGGCACTCCGGTGTTCGCCACCCAGGTCGCCCAGCGTTGCCACGACATCATCAATCATCCGGAACTGCCGATTGCGCTGTTCGTCGCACGCAGGCCAGGGACCGAAAGCTACCTGATCGATCTGCGCGACGGCCGCCTGTTGCAGACGATCACGTCGCAGCCGCACCGGCACTTCTACGGTCACGCGGTCATTCACAAAGGCGGTGAGTGGCTGTACGCCACGGAAAACGACACCACCGATCCAGGCCGCGGGCTCCTCGGGGTCTATCGGTTCATCGGCGAGCGGCTGGAACATTCGGGCGAAATGCCTACCCACGGTATCGGCCCGCATCAGGTCTCGTGGCTGCCGGATGGCGAGACGCTGGTGGTGGCAAACGGGGGTATCCGTACAGAAGCCGAAAGCCGGGTCGAGATGAACCTGGACGCGATGGAGCCAAGCCTGGTGCTGATGCAACGTGATGGCACCCTCCTGAGCAAGGAAACCCTGTCCCAACGGATGAACAGCGTGCGCCACATGGCGATTGCCAGTGACGGCACCATCGTTGCCGGGCAGCAATTCATGGGACCGTCCCACGAGTCGGCGCAAATGCTGGCCATCAAACGTCCAGGGCAAGCTTTTCAAGCGTTTCCGGTGGCCGAGCAACAACTACAAGCCATGGCGCATTACACCGCCAGCGTTGCGATCCATAACGAACTGCGGCTGGTCGCCTTAACAGCCCCGCGAGGTAATCGTTTCTTCATATGGGACCTGGACAGCGGCGCGGTTCGTCTCGACGCGCCGTTGCCGGATTGCGCCGGAGTGGGTGCAGTGGCCGATGGGTTCGTGGTGACCTCGGGTCAAGGCCGCTGTCGTTTCTATGATTGCCGCCAAAGCACATGGGTGGCCCAGCCGATGGAACTGCCTGCAGGGTTGTGGGACAACCATTTGCATGTGGTCTAGAGGTAAGAATACGGACTCTGCAGGAGTGCGACGTCGCACCAAAAACCTGCGCGCTTCGAAATCCGGGCCTGCCACTGGCAACTAATCCGCGACACGATTAACGTGCTCGCCTGATTCATCTGTTTTCCAAGGAAGTGGAATATGTTGCGTCGCCGCATGTTGATCATGTTGGGGGTTGTGGTGATCGTGGTGCTGGCCCTGGGAGGGTATAAGGCATTCTCGATCTACAAACAGATCCAGCAATTCACCGCCCCAAAACCGCCGATCAATGTCGCGGTCGCGGTCGTCGAAGAGCGCCCGTGGCAGAGCCGTCTGCCGGCCATTGGCAGCCTCAAGGCGCTGCAGGGCGTGGACCTGAGCCTGGAAGTCGCCGGCACCGTCAAAGCCGTGCTGTTCGAGTCGGGCCAGAAAGTCAAAGTCGGCCAGCCGCTGTTGCAACTCGACAGCGATGTGGAAAAAGGCCTGCTGGGCACCGCCGAAGCCGATCTGGGCCTGGCGCAAGTCGACTACGGGCGCGGCAGCAAGCTGGTGGGCGATTCAGCCATCTCCAGAGGTGAGTTCGACAAGCTCGCCGCCACTCAGAAAAAAGCCGCTGCAACGGTCGCTCAACTGAACGCCTCGTTGGCGAAAAAACGCATTCTCGCGCCGTTCAGCGGCACCATCGGCATTCGTCAGGTCGACGTCGGCGATTACCTCGCCAGCGGCACAGTGATCGCCACGTTGCAGGACCTGACCAGCCTCTACGCCGACTTCTTCGTCCCCGAACAGGTTCTGCCGAAACTGGCCATCGGTCAGCAGGTGCAAGTCAGTGTTGCGGCCTATCCGGACAAGGTATTCATCGCCAGCATCAGCGCCCTCAACCCCAAGGTCGAGGACGCCACACGCAACGTGCTGGTGCGCGCCACCCTGCCTAACCCCGACAGCAAGCTGCTGCCGGGCATGTTCGCCAATCTTCAGGTGATGCTCGGCCAGGACACCGCGCAGCTGGTTGTTCCAGAGAGCACCATCACCTACACGTTGTACGGCAACTCGGTGTTTGTCGTGGTGCCGAAAAAAGGCGCCGACGGCCAGCCGGAGAAAAACGCCAAGGGTGAACAGCAACTGGCCGTGGAACGCCGCTTCGTCGACACCGGCGAGCGTCGCGGCGGGTTGGTGATCATCAGCAAAGGATTGAAAGCGGGCGAGCAAGTGGTGACCGGGGGCCAGTTGAAGCTGGACAACGACGCGCACATCGCAATCAGTGCAGATCAGGCAGCCCAACCGAGCAGCCAACCCAAGGTTGACTGATCAGAGGAGCTACCATGGCATTTACCGACCCGTTCATCCGTCGTCCCGTGCTCGCCAGCGTGATCAGCTTGCTGATCGTGCTGCTGGGTTTCCAGGCCTTCAGCAAGCTGACCATCCGCCAGTATCCGCAGATGGAAAACGCCCTGATCACCGTGACCACGGCCTATCCCGGCGCCAACGCCGAGACCATTCAGGGCTACATCACTCAACCGCTGCAGCAGAGTCTGGCCAGCGCCGAGGGCATCGACTATATGACCTCGGTCAGTCGCCAGAACTTCTCGGTGATCTCGATCTACGCGCGCATCGGCGCCAACACCGACCGCCTTTACACCGAGCTGCTGGCCAAGGCCAACGAGGTGAAAAATAAACTGCCGCAGGACGCGGAAGACCCGGTACTGAGCAAGGAAGCCGCCGATGCTTCCGCGCTCATGTACATCAGTTTCTACAGCTCTGAGCTGAACAATCCGCAGATCACTGATTACCTGTCGCGGGTCATTCAACCAAAACTGGCAACGCTGCCAGGCATGGCCGAGGCGGAGATTCTCGGTAATCAGGTATTCGCAATGCGCCTGTGGCTGGACCCCGTCAAACTCGCGGGCTTCGGCCTGACGGCAACTGACGTGACCGACGCCGTGCGCAAGTACAACTTTCTCTCTGCGGCCGGGGAAGTGAAAGGCGAGTATGTGGTCACCAGCGTCAACGCGACCACCGATTTGAAATCCCCTGAAACCTTCGCTGCAATCCCGCTGAAGACCGTGGGCGACAGCCGCGTGCTGCTCGGCGATGTGGCGCGAGTGGAAATGGGCGCCGAGAACTACGACACCGTCAGTTCGTTCGATGGCACGCCATCGGTTTACATCGGCATTAAAGGTACGCCCAGTTCCAACCCACTCGACGTGATCAAGGAAGTGCGCAGGATTATGCCGGAACTGGAAAGCCAGCTGCCGCCAAGCCTGAAAGTGTCCATCGCCTACGACGCCACGCTGTTCATCCAGGCGTCGATCCACGAGGTGGTGAAAACCCTGATCGAAGCGGTGCTGATCGTCATCGTCGTGGTGTTCCTGTTCCTCGGCGCGTTGCGCTCGGTGGTGATCCCGGTGATCACCATTCCGCTGTCGATGATCGGCGTACTGTTCTTCATGCAGATGATGGGTTACTCGATCAACCTGCTGACCCTGCTCGCCATGGTGCTGGCGATCGGTCTGGTCGTGGACGATGCGATCGTCGTGGTGGAGAACATCCATCGCCATATCGAAGAGGGCAAGACGCCGTTCGATGCCGCGCTCGAAGGCGCACGGGAAATCGCCATGCCGGTGGTTTCGATGACCATCACCCTGGCAGCGGTGTATGCGCCCATCGGTTTCCTCGAAGGCCTGACCGGTGCGCTGTTCAAGGAGTTCGCCCTGACCCTGGCGGGCGCCGTGGTGATCTCCGGAATCGTAGCCTTGACCCTGTCGCCGATGATGTGCGCCCTGCTCCTGCGTCACGACGAAAACCCCAGCGGCCTGGCGCATAAGCTCGACCAGATCTTCGAAGGCCTGAAAGTGCGCTATCAGCGCGTACTCCACGGCACGTTGAATACGCGCCCGGTGGTCATCGTTTTCGCGGTGCTGGTGCTGTGCCTGATCCCGGTGTTTCTCAAATTCAGCCAGTCGCAACTGGCACCGGACGAGGATCAGGGCATCATTTTCATGATGGCAACTTCTCCACAGCCGACCAACCTCGATTACATGAACAAGTACACCGACCAGTTCATCAGCATCTTCAAGGCGTTTCCGGAGTACTACTCGTCATTCCAGATCAACGGCTTCAACGGTGTGCAGACCGGCGTCGGCGGCTTCTTGCTCAAGCCCTGGGACGAACGCAGCCGCACGCAGATGGAACTGCTACCCGAGGTTCAGGCCAAGCTCGAACAAATCACCGGCCTGCAGATTTTCGGCTTCAACCTGCCATCGCTGCCAGGTACGGGTGAGGGTCTGCCTTTTCAATTCGTCATCAACACGCCAAATGATTATCCGGCGCTGCTGGAAGTGGTGGACCGGATCAAGAAGCGCGCGACCGAGTCCGGCAAATTCGCCTTCCTCGATGTCGACCTGGCGTTCGACAAGCCGGAAGTGGTGGTCGACATCGACCGCGCCAAGGCGGCGCAGATGGGCGTGTCGATGCAGGATCTGGGTGGCAGTCTGGCGACCCTGCTCGGCGAGGCGGAGATCAACCGTTTCACCATCGATGGCCGCAGTTACAAGGTCATCGCGCAAGTGGAACGCGCCTATCGCGACAATCCGCAGTGGCTGGCGAACTATTACGTGAAGAACTCGGAGGGCAAGATGCTGCCGCTGTCGACGCTGATCACGGTCAGCGATCGCGCCAGGCCTCGTCAGCTCAATCAGTTCCAGCAGCTCAACTCGGCGATCATCTCGGGCTTTCCACTGGTGAGCATGGGGGAAGCCATCGAGACCGTTCGCCAGATTGCCAGCGAAGAAGCCCCCGCCGGTTTCGCCTACGACTACGCGGGCGCCTCGCGACAATACGTGCAGGAGGGTAATGCGCTGTGGGTCACCTTCGGCCTTGCACTGGCGATCATTTTTCTGGTGCTGGCAGCGCAGTTCGAAAGCTTCCGCGACCCGCTGGTGATTCTGGTGACGGTGCCTCTATCGATCTGTGGCGCGCTGATCCCGCTGTTCCTGGGCATCTCGACGCTGAATATCTACACCCAGGTGGGGCTGGTGACACTGATTGGCCTGATCAGCAAGCACGGCATTCTGGTGGTCGAGTTCGCCAACCAGCTGCGCCGCGACAAGGGCCTCAGTGTTCGGGAGGCGGTTGAGGAAGCGGCGGCGATTCGCCTGCGCCCGGTGTTGATGACCACTGCAGCGATGGTGTTCGGGATGGTCCCGCTGATTCTCGCGACTGGCGCGGGCGCTGTCAGCCGTTTCGACATCGGCCTGGTGATCGCGACCGGGATGTCGGTGGGGACATTGTTTACGTTGTTTGTCTTGCCGTGTGTTTATACGTTGCTGGCTGCGAAGGACAAGCCAACAGTCGCGGGATGATCTCTGACGGAAACAAAAAGGCCCCGAGAGTCGGGGCCTTTCAGTCAGGTGGTTGTATCAATGTTGTGGCCCCGATCCCTGAGCCAGCCCGAACATCAACAACAGCAGATCATGGTCTGGACGCACAGGCAATTCAGCCTTGGCGACCCGCGGCAAAGCGCACTGCCCTTCGCCGTGTACTGCGCTCAGAATCTGTGGCCTGGGTTGCTCCCAGGCTGCCATGGCGAGGGATGCGACTCCCAGCGCCCCGACAACAAACAAACCTCGCGCCAGTTCTAACTTCATCGATCTAAACCTTTGATAGGGCTGCCAAACGCCGTCTCGTAAAAGTAGACGAGCTTGCTCCAGTCCGCTGACTGAAACGACGAATGGCGACGCAGTTGTTTCATGTCGTGCTGAGCCGCACCGTACGCCGTCAGACGCTGGCGGCATTTCTCCAGATCGATCAGCGCAACTTCAGGCCTGGCATTGGCGCCTTCGCCGACCACGCGTACAAACACGTGCTTGATATAGATACAGCTGTGTTGCCAACGGCCCTTGTGCATACGGGCCAGGTTCTCGGCCAATTCCTTGAGCATCTGCTCATAAACCGCCTCGCCATGCTGCTCACGGCCACCGGCCTTGAGCCAGTTTTCGAACTCGTCATAGCCGTCCAGCGAAGCGGTCACCAGCAGCGCACGCCATTCGTTGTTTTCGTCGCGCTCGGCGCCGCAGAAAACCATACGCGGGACGTTCACGTTCAGCTGGCGCAAGCCGTCAAGAGCATCGCGCTCGCGCAGGACGGTCGGGCGACCGAACGGGTGCAGCCAGCTGCGATAGATGTGACCGACCTGCCGCTTGACGTACAGCAGGCGACCATTCTCCGACACGACGCGTTGTACGCCACTTTCTCCGCCGCGACGAACATTGGGCTCTTCGACCCAATCCCCACGGGTATTCCAGAAATAGGCAAAACGGTCCTTGGCGGGAACGCCCGACTCAGCTGCAAAATCCACGGCCATCCTGTTACCTCTTACGTAATAGATACACACGCCACATGGCGTACAACGGCAGGAAATCCAGTCGCTCCTGAATGCGAAAGCCTGCCTGTTCGAATTCGGCTTCTACGGTGGCTACCGGTAACACAAAGCGGTTCTGGTAACCCTCCTGGTTCCGCTTGCGCTCAGCGCGCTTGCGTTTCCAGGACTTGAAATTGCCATCAACCCACAGCGAGACGATCACGCTGTCTCGCGTCACCCGATGGAACTCCTTCATCAGTACGGCCCTGTCCCTGGCTTCACCGATGTGGTGCAGCAGGCGCATGCAGAAAATACTGTCCACCGCATTGTCAGGCATGTCGATGGCGAATGCAGACGTCTGCAAGGGTTGTACCCGTTTCACCACCTCCGCTGGCTGCGACTGACAGGCAATCTTGACCATGGACGCCGAATTGTCGGCGCCGATGATGACCCGATTGGCCTTCTCGGCGAGCAACGGCCAGAACCGTCCGGCACCACAGGGGAGATCCAGCACCAGTCCCGGTTCACCCGCTAGCGCCAGCGCGCGTCGGGCCAGTTGCTTATCGCGACGATCAGACAGCTGCCGAGCCAATCCGTCCCTGTGTTTACGAAAATATTTTCTCGCGTGTTCGTCGTCGTATTTGCGCGAAAAATCAAGCTCGACCCGCTTGCTCATGGCTGCATCTCCTTTCGTGATGCAGCCAAAACTAGGGAAATGGGCGTGAGCTTCAGGTCATGCAAATGTGAAAAAAACGTGCATCGGCCAGCGCAAATGTTACGAGATTTTACCAGAAGATAGGGCTAGCATATGGCCACAACGCGTAAGATCACAGCAACATTTACACTGTCGATACATTACGCGCAGCGACGGCTGCCGACCGCTTCAGTCAGCCCCTTTGTTGAAGTCCACGCTGAAACGGCAACCATTGGGTTCCATGGTGTCCAGACTCACCGTCCAGCCCTGGTTTTCACAGATTCGTTGGACCAGCGACAGGCCAAGGCCAAGCCCCTCCCCGCGCTTTTCATTGCCGCGCACGAATGGCTGGAACATCGCTTCACGCTTCTCCTCCGGGATACCGACGCCTGAATCTTCGACAGTGAAGCCGTTGGGCAACAGGGTGAGCCGGATGAATCCCTGATCGGTGTAGTGCAGCGCGTTACGCAGCAGGTTCCCCATGACCGCATAAAGGAACGTCGCGTTGTACGAGGCCTGGGAAGCACGATCAGGGAAATAATCCAACGCAAGGCCCTTGGCCTCAATGGGCTCGCGCCACAAAGTCAGCAGTTGCTGAGCGGCGCCCTGCAACGACAGTTGCGGATTCATTCCGGCATCGTCGCGCTGAGTGCGTGCCAACATGAGGAAGGTCTGGACCAGATCGCGCATTTCCTCACAAGCTCGCCCCACACGCTCTACCTGCGCTCTGGCGCGCTGATCCAGTGCCGGGTTCTCCAGCAGCAACTCACAGGAGCTGGCGAGCACCATCAACGGCGTTCGCAGTTCATGGCTGACGTCGCTGGTGAACATTCGCTCACGGGTCAGTGCATCGCGCAAGCGCCCCAGGGTGGCATCGAACGCCACCGCCAGCTCACCTACTTCGTCTGCGGCGTAATCCGGTGCCAAAGGCGGTGCAAGACCCAGCAACTGGTCGCGATGACGCACCTGACGAGCGAGCCGCACCACCGGCGCCATTACCCGACGCGCCAGTACCCAGCCAAGGAAAACCGCCAGCGCCAGTGCCAGTACGAAGCCCACCAGAACGACGGCGAACAACACGCGCTCGCGCTCTTCGAAATCGCTCTGATCCTGCAGCAGCACGTAACGACGGCCGTCGACCACCTCGACCATGGCGTGATAGGACAGCGGGCCGCGGAACACTTCGTGGAAACCCGGCTCCAGATGTCGCAGATCCTTGGGCAGCTCGAAATCACCCGGCCCGCCGCTGAAATAAAACAGTTGGTCGGGCTCGGGCCGATGACTCCAGTCCTCGACGCTGTCCATCAGCAGCAGGCGTGTCAGATCGCCACCGAGCCCCGCCGAAATCAGCTTTTCTTCGACCAGATGCACCGTTGCCACAATGCCCATGGCGAAGGACCCGGCGACCAGCGCACTCATCAGCGCAAAGGCGATGATGATCCGCTGGGCAAGGCTCTGCTTAAACTCCATCGCGGCCCTCGGCCAGGCGATAGCCGACACCGTGTACGGTCTGCAGCAATGGCTTGGCGAACGGCTTGTCGATCACCTGACGCAACTGGTGAACGTGGCTGCGCAGGCTGTCACTGTCCGGGCAGTCATCGCCCCACAGCGCTTCTTCGAGAATTTCGCGACGCAGCACATGTGGGCTCTTCTGCATCAGAACGGCCAGCAATTTCAGCCCGACAGGGTTGAGCTTGAGCATGCGGCCTTCGCGGGTCACCTCAAGAGTATCCAGATCGTAGATCAGGTCAGCGACCTGCAAGGTGCGACGGCCTCCGCCCTGAGCCCGGCGCAGCACCGCTTCGATGCGCGCGGCCAGTTCAGATAGCGCAAAAGGCTTGAGCAGGTAGTCGTCCGCCCCGGAGCGGAAGCCCTGCAAGCGGTCATCGAGCTGATCGCGGGCGGTCAGCATGATCACCGGGGTGTCACGTCGGGCATCCTCTCGAAGGCGTTTGCACAACGTGTAGCCATCGATGCCCGGCAGCATGATGTCGAGCACGATCAGGTCGTAATGCTCAGTGGCCGCCAGATGCAGGCCGGACAAGCCATCCTGTGCGCAGTCCACGGTATAGCCCTTCAAACCCAGATAATCGGCCAGGTTGGCCAGGATGTCGCGGTTGTCTTCAACCAGCAGAATTCTCATGGGGGCCTATCTCCAGATGCAGTACGGCATGACCCCCCCGCACAGCATTCAGATGCATGCACGATCAGGTCAGAGTTGGCGGCAGCTTACGGCCAAGTTCGCCAGAGGGCCAGCACCGGTGCACACAACGTTTTTTTCACTCCCGGTTCACAGCCCGCCGACAGCGTGATGCTCAGACTTGCAAACGCTCTCGGTCAACCATCATCGCCAATACACGGGATTTACCATGTCAGAAGTCTTCGAACGGCCCACGTCTCGACCGATCAACCTTTGGGTTTATCTGGGTATCCCGGTGGTGACCGCCCTTATTCTAGTATTGCTGGAACTCACCTCGCTGGACATGGACATTGCCAGGCTGGCTTACGATCCGACGGCGGGCGGGTTCATCGGCAAACACAGTTATTTCCTGGAAAACGTTCTGCATGACCGGGCCAAGCAGGTGGTCATTGCCTTGGGCGTCTTGTCATTCGTCAGCTTTGTGGCTTCGTTCTTCGTCGGCTTGTTGAAGCCCTGGAAACGTGAACTGGGCTGTATGGTGCTGTCGATGGCGCTATCCACCAGTTTTGTCACGCCAATGAAGGTGGTGACCTCGGTTCAATGCCCCTGGAGTCTGACCGAGTTTGGCGGCCAGGAGCAGTACAGCGAGCTGCTCAGCCCTCGCCCACAGACCGACAAACCCGGCCGTTGCTGGCCCGGAGGCCATGCAGCGACCGGCTTCACTTTGTTCGCGTTGTTTTTCGTGTTCCGTGATCGTAAACCGCGCATGGCAAAAGCCGGTCTGATCTTCGCGTTCGGGCTAGGGACGGTGTTTTCGGTGGGGCGCATGCTGCAAGGCGCGCACTTCTTCTCTCACAACATCTGGACGGCGGTGTTCTGCTGGCTGATTTGCCTGGGGGCTTATTACGCTGTGCTGTATAGGCCAGTGGGCAGGAAGGACAAGGTGTTGGGGGCGGAGGCTGTTTCTGGGTAGGACCTGTGGCCTCTGATGCAGTGCCTGCACCCGATATTTGTGCAGGTCCAGGTATTGGCTCTGGCTAGCGCCAGATCTGTTTCGCCTGCGGCGAGCTACTTGAAAATTGGAGGCCGCACCACCCCCTAAGTAACCAAGTGTCCTGGCTCTTGGTTTGGCCCTCGTTCCTCGGGTTCCTTAACGCAGGCGTCGCGGTTGTGTGTCGAGCCGAGATTTTAGAGATGAACACCCATCCCTGTGGGAGCTGCTGGAGCTGTGCGACAGCCGCGATAGCGGTATCTCAGCAAATAACGTCCTGGCGGACACACCGCCATCGTCCGAATCGCGGCCCGTACCCTCGTGGCCTCCGGTGTCTCCCACAGGGTTCGCGTGCAGCCCCAGAGCTGCGTTTGCTTTTGATCTTGCTTCTAAGCGCGCGTCAGTTCAGACGACACAAATCGCGACTTGGGTGCAGGCTGAACGCAGGTGGCGCGGTTGTGTGTCGAGCCGAGATTTTAGAGATGAATACCCATCCCTATGGCAGAAGCTGGAGCTGTGCCACTGCCCGGGCCGCGGTCGGACGATGCGGTGGGTCAGATGGCTCATCTGCCAACTGGCCCACCGCTTCGCTGCCGGCGTGACCTCCGGCGTCTCCCACAGGGTTCGCGTGCAACTCCAGAGCTGCGTTCGCGTTTGATTTTGCTTCTAAAGGCGGAACTCTTCTGCCGTTAGGCAGAACAAAAATCAGCGCCACCACAAACATCGGATATACACCACGACCCAAGCGCCAAAAGCCAAATCTCAAAACCAGCCCCATAAAAAAACCCCGCCGAAGCGGGGTTCTTTATACAGCGAGGGGTAAGGCTGGCTTACATCATGCCGCCCATGCCACCCATGCCGCCCATGTCTGGCATGCCGCCGCCAGCTGGAGCCTTGTCGTCGACCACGTCAGCGATCATCGCTTCGGTGGTGATCATCAGGCTGGCAATGGAAGACGCCGCCTGCAGAGCAGAACGAGTCACCTTGGCCGGGTCCAGGATACCCATTTCGATCATGTCGCCGTATTCGCCGGTAGCAGCGTTGTAACCGAAGTTACCCGAACCCTGCTTGACCTTGTCGACCACAACGCTTGGCTCGTCGCCGGAGTTGGCAACGATCTGACGCAGCGGCGCTTCAACAGCGCGACGCAGCAGAGCGATACCGACGTTCTGATCGGCGTTGTCGCCTTTCAGCTCGGAGATAGCCTGCAGGGAGCGAACCAGTGCCACGCCACCGCCAGGTACCACGCCTTCTTCAACGGCTGCGCGGGTAGCGTGCAGGGCGTCTTCAACGCGGGCTTTCTTCTCTTTCATTTCAACTTCGGAACCAGCACCGACCTTGATCACTGCAACGCCGCCGGACAGCTTGGCCAAACGCTCTTGCAGTTTCTCTTTGTCGTAGTCCGACGAAGTGTCACCGATCTGCTGACGGATCTGAGCGATACGACCGTCGATATCGGCACGAACGCCAGCACCGTCGATGATGGTGGTGTTTTCTTTGTTCAGCACGACGCGCTTGGCGTTACCCAGGTGTTCCAGGGTAGTGCTTTCCAGGCTCAGACCGATCTCTTCGGAGATGACGGTACCGCCGGTCAGGACAGCGATGTCCTGCAGCATGGCCTTGCGACGGTCGCCGAAGCCTGGCGCCTTGACGGCTGCGACTTTGACGATGCCACGCATGTTGTTCACGACCAGAGTCGCCAGGGCTTCGCCTTCAACGTCTTCGGCAACGATCAGCAGAGGACGGCCAGCTTTCGCAACGGCCTCCAGAACTGGCAGCATTTCGCGGATGTTGGAGATCTTCTTGTCGACCAGCAGCAGCAGCGGGCTGTCCAGCTCGGCAACCATGGTGTCTGGCTTGTTGATGAAGTACGGGGACAGGTAACCACGGTCGAACTGCATGCCTTCAACGACCGACAGCTCGTTTTCCAGACCCGAACCTTCTTCAACGGTGATGACACCGTCTTTGGTCACTTTTTCCATGGCTTCGGCAATGATGTCGCCGATGGAGTTGTCGGAGTTGGCCGAGATGGTGCCGACCTGGGCAATTGCCTTGGTGTCGGTGCAAGGCTTGGACAGCGATTTCAGCTGAGCAACGATGGCGATGGTCGCCTTGTCGATGCCGCGCTTGAGGTCCATCGGGTTCATGCCGGCAGCGACGGCTTTCAGGCCTTCGTTGACGATGGCCTGAGCCAGAACGGTAGCGGTGGTGGTGCCGTCGCCAGCGTCATCGTTCGCACGGGAGGCAACGTCTTTGACCAGCTGCGCGCCCATGTTTTCGAAACGGTCTTTGAGTTCGATTTCTTTGGCGACCGACACACCGTCTTTGGTGATCAGAGGAGCGCCGAAGCTTTTCTCGATGATGACGTTACGGCCTTTCGGGCCCAGCGTTGCTTTAACTGCGTCAGCCAGGACGTTCACACCGGCGAGCATTTTTTTACGGCCAACGTCGCCGAATTTAACTTCTTTAGCAGCCATGATCGATATTCCTTAAATACTTTGTAGCAACGGGAAAATGAGGGGGAACAACTCAGCCTTCGACGACCGCGAGAATTTCGTTCTCGCTCATCACCAGCAGGTCTTCGCCGTCTACTTTCACAGTGTTGCTGCCGGAGTAAGGGCCGAACACCACTTTGTCACCCACTTTCACAGCCAGCGCACGTACTTCGCCGTTGTCCAGGATGCGACCGGCACCGACGGCGATGATTTCGCCACGGTTTGGTTTCTCGGCAGCCGAACCCGGCAGAACGATACCGCCAGCAGTCTTGGTTTCTTCTTCGCTGCGACGGATTACGACGCGGTCATGCAGAGGACGAAGCTTCATTGTCGATCTCCTAATTATGGTTTTTGAACGCCCGGTGTTGGCACCGGCGGGTTAAAACATCCGGGCTTGCCGGTTACGGTTCGCGAGCGAACCGCAGAATACGGTCTGACGAAATGCGCCAGAAACCTTGCGGTGACCCATACATAAGGGCGAGCAAGCTGATTACAAGGCTGACACCAGAAATTTTTTAAGCGAGATGGGGTCGCCAAACGCAACACGGCACCCGAAGGTGCCGTGTTGACTGCAAGCAGATCACTTTTTATCGACAGGCTCGTATTCGCCTTCGATCACTTCACCCTCGATCACCTCAGGCTGGCGTGCACCCGGACGACTCGCTCCGGGAGAGACCGGCCCCGCCGAGCGCAGATCATCGGCGAACGCACGCTGGCGACTGGCGGAAGCCTCGGCGCGCTGACGCACCTTGCCCACCAACAGACGACGCGTAAACGGCATCAGACAGATCAGACCCAGCACGTCACTGATGAAACCGGGCAACACCAAGAGGCCGCCACCAATGGTCATCATCAGGCCATCGAGCATCTGCTGGGCGGGCAGTTCGCCGCGCGCCAGACTTTCACGCGCACTCATGGCCGTCGCCAGACCTGCGACCCGAACCACGAACACACCGAGCATGGAGCCTGCAACCACCAGCAGGAAGGTCGCCAGGAAGCCGATGGACATTCCGACTTTCACCAGCACGAACAGCTCGAGCACCGGAAAAAGCAACAAAAGCAGCAAAAAAGCGCGCATCAAATAAGTTCCTCAACGGAAGAAGTCTTCCAGTAGACACTAGGTGATGTCGCAAGGTTGTAAATTCAAGCCTCAGCGGCTTCAGCGGTCGGCCATTTTTCTGCGTGGGCCAGTTGAACCAAGGTCTGGCGCACTTGTGTCGGCGTATTACAAGGTTCGGCGAACGCCAACCAGTAAAGGCTCTGCCCGATTCGCAGGTGCATGCCTTCACTGTCAATGCCCACCAGCGTTGCGGGTTCAGTCCGCGGCAAGCCCGCCAGTTCCACGTAGTGGGCGATGGCTTTGGTGTGATCTTCGTTCATGTGATCGACCATGCTGGTCTCGGCAGCGCCCGCGAACGGGTTGGCCAGGGCCACGTCATCGAGCCAGTGAATCGCGCCGAACCCACCGATGAAGCGGTAGCGCACCGGCACCAGCACCCAGAAGTCGAAATTGTGTGCGCTGTGGTAACTCTGCGATTCAGGAAAATAGCGGTAATAGCGTTGGGCGGCTGCCTCGATGGCAGCTTCATCGGTCACCTGCTGCGCTTGGGCCATGACCGTGACGCGCCCCACCGCTTGAACATCCTCGGCGCCCCGCTCGCCTACCAGCATCGAGCATTTGGTGTCGCGCTGCAGGTTATGGGTGTGTTGAGCAATCCGGCTGATCAGGATCAACGGGCGACCGTGATCGTCGAGGCAATAAGGCACCACTGAACCGAAGGGATAACCGGGCATCGACTTGGAGTGAGTCGACAGCACGCCGCGATACTCCTTGAGCAGCAGCTCTCGGGCTTGCCGGTTGGCTTTGGCACTCATGGTGTGGCTCCTGAAATGAAATCGACGAATACGAAGGCGCGCGCAGCAGCGTGCGACGGCCGAGGCCACAAGATAATCGTTATCGTTGAAGGGTGCCAGATTGGCAAGGCGTGACGATTTTGCGGAGATTTTGCGTAAAAGTTTTGCGGATGTCGTGCATTGCCGTGGGAGGGGGCCTGCTCGCGATTACGTGAGTCAGTTATTGCAAACGTGACTGCCATGCCCTTTCGCGAGCAAGCTCCTTCCCCAGGATATCGGCGCGGTTCAAACCGGCGGCGACCGATACCTGGCTATATGAGGTACTTACCAGGCCACACCAAAACCGGCGGTGTAACGGGTCTTGTCCAGATCGCCATCGTCGGAGCCGCTGATGATGTTCTTCTCGGCCTTGACGTTGAGCGAAGCCCATTCGGTGACCTTGTAGCGCAGCCCGATCTCGGTATCCAGGCTGTAATCGGCCACGCCGCTGATCGGCTTGCCCAATTCGCCGTTGGTGAAGAACTCGACCTTCTTGCCGATCAGGTAGCGGTTGTAATCCCAGGTACCCGAGACCGAATAGAAGTTGTCCTTTTCGCCGTTGGAATATTGGTAGTCGGTGCGGTTGAGCAGAGTCCCGACCTTGAACGCGCCCAATTCGTCGTCCCAGAACTGGTAACCCGGACCGGTACCGACGGTACGCTGACGACGAAGATCTTCGATATTGTCGTGCTTGTAGGTGAACCGGCCATCCCAGAACCATTTATCGGTAATGAACCGGTCGATGGAGTACTCGGCGTTCCAGTTGTCGGTGGTGGTCTCTTCGTCCTGGGTCTCACGGTTGTACTCACCTTCAGCGTTGTGACGCCATCTGCCGTGAGTCGCCGAAGTCTTGAACGCGATGTTGTAATCGTCGGTGTCCTTGTCCGCACGCTGGAAATCCAGAGCCGCGTCGACATTGCCCTTCCACACCAGGTCGGTCACCACCGGCTTGGGTTTCATGATCTGCTGGATACTCGCCAGATCCACGGTCTTCGGCGCATCGCCGTTGGCCAGCGTGACCTTGCCGTCATCGGCGGCATGCAGCGACTTGGAAATCTCGCCGTTGTAGGCGTCCTGCTTGACCAGCAGGTGCTGATCGCTTTCCAGTGTCTTGACTTCTTTCCAGTCCAGCGGAATATCGCCTGCATATTTAGTGTTGAGCAGCAGCTTGCCGCCATCGAAGACTTTGATGGTCCCCGTGAGCTTGTCACCGTTCTTCAACCAAACGGTGTCGGCGAGCAAGGGAGTGGAAGCGCTGGTAATGGCGAGGCACAACAGGGTTCTGGACAACATAAGCAAAAAAGGGGCTCTGGTTCGCGGAAGACGGGCATTGTCCGGACGGACAACGTCATGGCAATCCTGGGACCGCCGACACAGGTATCACTGACCGTAGGAAATTTCCCTAGTTCCTTACCGAAAATTCCCGCTGGTCCTACAATCAGGAACGAACGCGTGATCGAACACTCCTCCCCCTCGGATGACCCGACCGGGCTATCCCCCGCAGAGGCCCGCCGTACGGCGCTATACCTGACACTGCATCAGGTTCCCGAAGGCAAGGTCGTCAGTTACGGCCATTTGGCGGAACTTGCCGGTTTAGGACGAGCGGCACGTTTTGTCGGTCGAACTCTGAGCCAGCTTCCGGACGGCAGCACCCTACCCTGGCATCGGGTTCTGGGGGCAGGCGGAAAACTCAGCCTGGCCGCTGGAACCGTCTCGGGTGAAGAACAAAGAGCACGATTGCGCGCCGAAGGGGTGACCATCCGTAACAATCGGGTCGATATGCAGCGTCATGGCTGGCGCCCGACAGAGCACAACGGTTAGAGTGCGCGCTTTGTTTACGTAATCTGAGGCAGATTCCAGCCCATGCCCCGCAAAACCTGGCGCGCCGCGCTCGCCGCATATGCCAGCCCCTCTACATTCGTGCTGTTGTTGCTCGGCTTCGCTGCGGGCATGCCCTACATGCTGGTGTTTTCCACACTCTCGGTCTGGCTACGTGAAGCCGGGGTGGCCCGTGAAACCATCGGCTATGCCAGTCTCATTGGCCTGGCCTATGCATTTAAGTGGGTGTGGTCGCCGCTGCTCGATCAGTGGCGCCTGCCGCTGCTTGGCAAGCTGGGCCGCAGACGCTCCTGGCTGGTGCTGTCGCAGTCACTGGTGACGCTCGGCCTGATCGGCATGGGCTTCTGTGATCCACAGCAGCATTTGTCCTGGCTGATCGCGATCGCGGTGGTCGTGGCGTTCTCGTCCGCGACTCAAGACATCGCCATCGATGCTTATCGTCTGGAAATCGCCTCCGACAGCCAGCAAGCCACCCTCGCCGCCAGTTACATGGCGGGCTATAGGGTCGCGGCGCTGCTCGCCACGGCTGGCGCGCTGTATTTCGCCGAAGGTTTCGGCTCCACCGGATTTGCCTACAAACACTCGGCCTGGACCGGCACCTACGTGCTGTTCGGCCTACTGATGGTGCCCGCGCTGATCACCTCGCTGATCATGCGCGAGCCCGCCGTGCCGCTGCGTACGCAGTTGTCGGCGGCGCGCTACGGTTTTGCCCATCAGTTGGCTTCGGTCTTCGTACTGATCATCCTGCTGGTCTCTGTGCCAGCGATGTTCACCCAGCTCTACAACACTGATTTCGCCAGCGTGCTGTTCGAAGGAACGACCTGGAAAGACCTGTTGATGGAAGACCGCGCGTTCTTGCGCGCCATTCTCTACACCTTGCTCACGGCCGCGTGCCTGTCGTCGATGGGCCGCAGGGGTCTGGCGCCCGTACTGACGCCGATCAACGACTTCATCCTGCGTTATCGCTGGCAAGCGCTGTTGCTGTTGGGACTGATCGCCACCTATCGCATGTCCGATACGGTCATGGGCGTGATGGCCAACGTGTTCTATATCGATCAGGGTTTCACCAAGGACCAGATCGCCAGCGTCAGCAAGATCTTCGGTCTGGTGATGACACTGGTGGGCGCTGCGTTCGGTGGCCTGGCGATCGTGCGCTTCGGCATTCTGCCGATCCTGTTCATTGGCGGCGCCACGTCGGCCGCGACCAACCTGCTGTTCCTGATGCTCGCCGACATGGGCCCGAACCTGAAGATGCTGATCGTCACGATCTCGCTGGACAACTTCAGCTCGGGCCTCGCGACCTCAGCGTTCGTGGCGTACCTGTCGAGCCTGACCAACCTGAAGTTTTCGGCCACCCAGTACGCGCTGCTCAGCTCGATCATGCTGCTGCTTCCGCGCCTGATCGGCGGCTATTCCGGAGTGATGGTCGAGAAGCTGGGCTACCACAACTTCTTCCTGGCCACCGCGCTCATGGGCGTGCCGACCCTGTTCATGATCGCCCTGCACTGGGCTCAGGAGGCGCGCAAGGACAAGCGCGACGAGGAAAACAAAACCGCCGAGACGCCGGTGAGCGAACAGCCTTGATGTTCGGTTGATCCGCCATCTGTGGCAGTCCTGACAGAGCATCCAACAAAAAGCCCCGCACTCTCACGAGCCGGGGCTTTTGTCGTTTCTACAGAAGCACTCAGCGCTGAGTGGCGGGTTCCTGCTGTTCCTGCACCACACGAATCACACGCTGCGGGAACGGAATGTCGATGTTCTCGGCCTTCAGGCGATCACGCGCCTCGGCGTTGAGCATGAACATCACGTCCCAGTAATCGGACGTCTTGGTCCAGATACGCAGTGAAACGGTGATCGAGCTGTCGCCCAGGGTCGAAATTACCGCCTGCGGCGCAGGGTCTTCCATGACACGTGGGTCTTTCGCCAGATCCAGCAACACCTGCCGGGCCTTCTGCAGGTCGGCGTCATAATCGACACCGACATCGAACACTACCTTGCGGGTTGGCTGACGGTTGGTGTTGGTGATGATGCCGTTCGATAGGTTGCCGTTCGGCAGAATCACTGTCTTGTTGTCACCGGTGCGCAGAATGGTGTGGAAGATCTGAATGCTGTCGACAGTACCGGCAACGCCCTGAGCTTCAATCCAGTCACCAATGCGGAACGGACGGAACAGCAGAATCAGTACCCCACCGGCGAAGTTCGCCAGGCTACCCTGCAATGCCAGACCGATGGCCAGACCGGCGGCACCGATCGCAGCCACGAAAGACGTGGTTTCGACGCCGATCATCGACGCGACGCTGACGATCAGCAAGACCTTCAGAATGATGTTGGCCAGGCTGCTGATGAAGCCTTGCAGAGCAAGATCGACCTGACGAAATGCCAGTAGTACGCCGACCTTGGTGGTCAGTTTGTTGATCAGCCACCAACCTACCAGCAGCACGACCAGCGCCAGCAGCACCTTGCTGCCGTACTGCATGACCATGGGAATCCAGGCCTGGGAGGCCTTGACCAGGTGATCGACCTGGCCGTTCAAATCCAAATCCATTTAATTTCTCCTCGCGGTCGCGAAAACGGAAGACCGGAACGATAACGCCTGCGGCGTCATCGCTTCAGTGGGACCTGCACTCGGACGCACACAAACCCTTCAGGTTCCCTACGCGGAGGCAAATCAGACAGGCCATTAGTCGCGGAAGTTGTTGAACTGCAGTGGCATGCCGAATTCCTTCGCGCGCAGGGCCGCAATGGCTTCCTGCAGGTCATCGCGTTTCTTGCCGGTCACACGGACCTGCTCGCCCTGAATGGCGGCCTGCACCTTGAGCTTGGCTTCTTTGATGTGCGCAACGATCTTCTTCGCCAGCTCCTTGTCGATGCCTTCCTTGAGCGTGGCTTCCTGCTTCATGACCTTACCGGAAGCAAAGGCATCCTTCAGCTCAAGGCATTGCACGTCGATCTTGCGCTTGACCAGTGCCAGCTTGAGGATCTCGATCATGGCTTCGAGTTGGAAGCCTTCTTCGGCGGTCATCTTGATCAGCAGGTCTTTTTCCGTGAACTCGAAGCTGCCTTTGCCTTTGAGGTCGTAGCGGCGGTCCAGCTCCTTGATCGCGTTGTCGACGGCATTCGTGACTTCGTGTTTATCCAGTTCGGACACTACGTCGAACGAGGGCATGTAGATTCTCCAATTGATACGGCGCGGCTCGACATGTGAATGGAGCACGCCTGACTTGACGGTATGAAAGCCCGGTCATTATAACGAGACTTTTCCTATGTTCATGTGAGCCTGCAATGCCGATTTTGTTTTCTCGCTCCTCAAATGAGTTTGCTGGGTGAAAACGACTCCCTGGCACATTCTCGGCGCAGGCAGCCTTGGCAGTCTGTGGGCAACGCGACTGGCCAGAGCTGGCCTGCCGGTGCGCCTTATACTGCGCAACCCCTCACGTCTTGCGGCTTACAGCGCCAAGGGCGGCCTGAGCTTGAGCGAGCAAGGCGAACGTGCGACCTTCGCCATTCCAGCGCAAACCTTCGACGCTCAAGAGCCGATTCAACGCCTGCTGGTGGCCTGCAAGGCCTACGATGCGGAACCAGCCGTTGCCAGCGTCGCATCGCGCCTGACCTCCGGCGCCGAGATTCTGCTGTTGCAAAATGGCCTGGGCAGCCAGGACGCTGTGGCGGCCCTCGTTCCGCAAGCCCGGTGTATTTTCGTTTCCAGTACCGAAGGGGCGTTTCGCGACGAAGACTTCAGCGTGGTGTTCGCCGGGCAAGGCTTTAACTGGCTCGGTGACCCACAGCAAGGCGACCCACCCCAGTGGCTGAATGAGCTGACGGGCGCAGGCATTCCCCATCAATGGACGTCAGAGATTCTGGATCGCCTGTGGCGCAAGCTGGCGCTGAATTGCGCGATCAACCCGCTGACCGTGCTGCACGGCTGCCGCAATGGCGAATTGCAGGCGCATGCAGAGGAAGTCCGCGCATTGTGCGACGAACTGGTTCGAGTGCTGCAAAGCTGCGGCCAGCCACAGGCTGCGATCGGTCTGCAGGAGGAAGTGATGCGCGTGATCGAGGCCACAGCGGCCAATTATTCGTCGATGTATCAGGACGTGGCTCAGGGTCGACGCACCGAAATCAGCTATCTGCTGGGGCATCTCTGCAAGGCCGCTGCGCTGAGTGGCTGCGACGTGCGTCTTCTGAACCGGATACGCACTCGGTTGATCGATCACCTGAGTGGCAAAGGCCTTCCCAGCAACTGAACGCCCTGTAGCGGGCCGGCTTTATGGCGGTTGCGATCTTGCGGGCGTCACCGCCGGCAGGCCGGACTGCTACAGGTGTGTTCCGCGTCGTGACAGGTATGTGCGTTGAGGAGACCGGCGCTCCCCTTGCAGAGACATTTCCTTCGGTTATGCATCGTGGGTTTGCTCAGGCCCTGAACAGCGCTAACCTGCCTGTTCCTCATCCGCCAGTGACTCTGCCCAATGCCATTGCGCCAGCGCCTCGAAAACCTGCCGGTCGGCCAGAAGCTGTTGGCCGCCCTGCTGGTCCTGCTGACCACCGTTCTGCTGGTCGCCAACCTGACCTTCATCAGCGCCGCCTACTACATTTCCCAGGAAGCCATGGCGCCTCAGGCCTTGCAGACCATCGGCCGACTGATCAGCAACCCCGGACTGTCGGAACAGGCCCTCTCCTCCCCCTACAACGCCCAGGCACTGCTCAAGGAGCTGAAAAACTACGGCCCGTTGCGCGCCGCCGCCGTCTACGACAGCACAGGTAACCGACTGGCGCAGGTCCAGCAAGGCGACAAGCTGCGTCTGCCGGACCACTACCGCAATCTGGAAAGCTGGCGTATCACCGAGTTTCGCAACACTCAGGTGATCCCGATCCCTAAACAAGGTCAGGCGCCGGGCCATCTGTTACTGGTGGCCAGCAGCGAACTGCCGACCGCGTTCTATACCGGCACCCTGACCGCCAGTCTCGGTATCCTGATTTTCAGCATCCTGTTGTGGGCGGGCGTTGCGCGGCAGATTCGCCGCTTCATCACCGAGCCCATCTACCTGCTGGAACAACTGTCGCGCCGGGTCACCCGAGAAGAGAACTACGCACTGCGCGCCGGAACGGGCAATCGGGACGAAATCGGCTCACTGGCCGAGGCTTTCAACACCATGCTGTCGCGCATGGAAGCCCGCGAGCAGCAGCTCAAACGCGCTCGCGACGAGTCGCAGGATGCTTACGACCAGGCGCAGGGCCTGGCCGAAGAAACCCGTCACACCAACCGCAAGCTGGAGCTGGAAGTCCAGGTGCGGAGCAAGATCGAGAAAAAGCTCACGGGTTTTCAGAACTACCTCAACAGCATCATCGACTCGATGCCATCGGCGCTGATCGCGCTGGACGAACAGTTGTACGTGACGCAGTGGAATCAGGAAGCTGGCGCACTCTCGGGCACACCGCTGGACGAGGCCCTGAACCAGCCGATTTTCCTGGCGTTCCCGCCGATGAAATCCTTCCTGCCGCAGATCAAGCAGACGGTCGAACGCCATACCGTGACCAAGATCGAGCGCGTGACCTGGGTCAAAGGCGATCTCACCCGCCACTTCGCCCTGACCTTTTACCCGCTGACCGGCGGTGCCGGGCGTGGCGTGGTGATTCGCATCGATGACATCACCCAGCGGCTGTCACTTGAAGACATGATGGTGCAGTCGGAAAAAATGCTCTCGGTGGGCGGTCTTGCGGCAGGCATGGCTCACGAAATCAATAACCCCCTGGGCGCGATCATGCACAACGTGCAGAACATCCGGCGTCGTCTGTCTCCGGATCTGCCGAAGAATCAGGAGCAGGCCGAGCAGGAAGGCGTCGAGCTGAGCGCAGTGAATCAATACCTCAGCGCCCGGGAAGTACCGCAGTTGCTCGATGGCATTCAGCAAGCGGGCGCGCGGGCCGCGAAGATCGTCAGCCACATGCTCAGTTTCAGTCGGCGCAGCAATCGGCAAATGGCACCCTGCGACCTGCCAGCGCTGATCGATCAAGCGGTCGAGATCGCCAGCAACGATTTTGACCTGACCATCGGTTTCGACTTCAAGGGTCAGAACATCATTCGCCAGTTCGACCCCAAACTTGGCCCGGTGCCCGGCACCGCCAACGAACTTGAGCAAGTGCTGCTCAATCTGCTTAAAAACGCAGCGCAAGCCATCCATCAGCGCGAAAACGACAGCGAGCCAGGGCGGATCATTTTGCGCACTCGGCTCAACCCGCCATGGGCGGAGATTCAGGTCGAGGACAACGGTGTCGGCATGCCGGAAAGCGTGCGCAAGCGTACGTTCGAGCCATTCTTCACGACCAAGGAAATCGGCCAGGGCACCGGGCTGGGGCTGTCGGTTTCGTACTTCATCATCACCAACAACCACAAGGGCCAGATGGAGGTTCACTCCACGCTGGGCCAGGGCACCTGCTTCACCTTGCGCTTGCCGCTGGCGGGCAATCCGATGAACGTGCCTGCCCCGCAGGTCATTGGTCAGAACGACCGGGAGTAAAACCATGGGATTTCGCTTGTCGAAGATTTACACACGCACCGGTGACAAGGGCGAGACCGGGCTCGGTGACGGTCGTCGCGTGCCGAAGGATCACCCGCGCGTGGAGGCCATCGGCGAAGTCGATACGCTTAACAGTCAGTTGGGCTTGCTGTTGGCGGGGCTCGAAGGACTGGCAGGGGCAGTGCCTGCGATGCAGGAAATCATCGACGTTCTGGCGCCGTGTCAGCATCGGTTGTTCGATTTGGGTGGCGAATTGGCGATGCCGGAATATCAGGCGCTCAACGCTACGGAAATCGAACGGCTGGAAGCGGCTATCGATGTGTGGAACGAAGAGTTGGGGCCGCTGGATAACTTCATCCTGCCCGGCGGCTCGGCACTGATCGCCCAAGCTCATGTTTGCCGCAGTCTGGCCCGAAGCGCGGAGCGGCGCTGCCAGCATCTGAATGCGATTGAGCCTTTAGCGGGGTTTGGCCTGGCGTATATCAATCGGCTGTCGGATCTACTGTTCGTTGCAGCTCGGCTGATTGCCCGTCGGCAGGGTGTCGCGGAGATTTTGTGGCAGGCAGCGAAGAAGCCGGAGTGAACGAGACGAGACAGGACGCAGTGACTCCCCTGTAGCTGCATGGCTTGCCGGCGGCGGTGATTTCTGAAACGCCACCGCCGGCAAGCCGTGCTGCTACAGTTCAGGACATCCGTTCAAGGCGTCAATCAAACCCATGCGGCCAGAACGCCCTGATCCCGGCAACACCTTGCGCGCCGCTTTCCCACGCCTGCTGACGTTCGTCCGGGCCAACACCACCCAGCAGATAAACCGGCTTGCCGAAGCCGTCGATCAGCTCGCGCGCCCTCTCCCACCCTAGCGGCTGCGCATCGGGGTGCGTCTGGGTCGGCTGCACCGGTGACAAGGTGACGAAATCCACGCCCATCTGTTCCGCCAGAGACAGCTCCTCGGCGTTATGGCATGAAGCGGCCAGCCACCGCTCTTCGGGGAACGGACGGCCCTTGCTGGCGTACTTGCGCAGTTGTGCGCTGGTCAGGTGCCACCCGGCCGCCGGGAAGTCGCCCAGCCACTCCAGCGGGCCTTTCAGCATCAGCTGGGCCTTGCCTGCACAGAGTCCGACCGCGTCCACCGCCACATCGCGGTATTTGGGGTCGTAGCCGTTCGGCGCGCGCAATTGAATCAACTTGATGCCACCAGCAACCGCCTTCTGGATGCCCTGCAAAAGCTGCGGCGTTTCCAGCGCGTCCGGCGTGATCAGGTATTCGCCGGGCAACCTGGCGGCGGCAACGATCGGCTGGTTCGCGGCAGGAAAATCGTAACTGGCAAGCTCTCGATTCGACACCCAGGCCAGAGGCTGACCTTCGGCGCCGTGAGGCTCACCGCTGAAGGAGGAGACTTCCCAGACGTCGAGCAATACCTGCTTGTCGGGGTAGTCATGCTTGATCTTGATCAGTGGTCGCGCCTTGGCAACCACAATGCCCAACTCTTCTTTCAACTCACGGGACAACGCCGCTTCGACAGTTTCGTCAGGCTCGACCTTGCCCCCGGGAAACTCCCACAAACCGCCCTGGTGCTGTTTGTCAGCGCGCCGGGCAATAAGAATCTTGCCGTCGGAGCCACGGATGACCGCAGCGGCTACATGGATACGTTTCACGTTCAAACTTCCTCTAAAACTGTCCGCCGTGGCGCGATGAAGGCGTCGACGCCCCTTTAGCAGTCCGGCTTGCCGGCGGCAGCGATCTTGAATACGCCGCCGGCAAGCCGTGCTGCTACAGATCAGCAGCGCTTGGTAGACCTGCGATCAGGTGCGGTATTCCGCGTTGATCTTCACGTACTCGTGGGACAGATCGGTGGTCCAGATGGTTTCGCTGCAATCACCGCGGCCCAATTCGATGCGGATGGTGATTTCTTCCTCAGCCATCACCGCCGAACCCTGCGCTTCGGTGTAGGTAGAAGCGCGGGCGCCTTTGCTGGCGATGCAGACGCCGCTAAGGAACACGTCGATTTTGCTGACGTCCAGATCCGGCACACCGGCACGACCGACCGCAGCCAGAATGCGGCCCCAGTTCGGGTCGGAAGCGAACAGCGCAGTCTTGATCAGGGGCGAGTGAGCGACGGTGTAACCGACGTCCAGGCATTCCTGATGGTTGCGACCACCGTTGACCTCAACGGTCACGAACTTGGTCGCACCCTCGCCATCACGCACGATGGCTTGAGCCACGTCCATGCACACTTCGAACACCGCTTTTTTCAGTGCCTCGAACACCGGGCCTTTGGCCTCGGTGACTGGCGGCAGGTTCGCCTGACCGGTGGCGATCAGCATGCAGCAGTCGTTGGTCGAGGTGTCGCCGTCGATGGTGATGCGGTTGAACGACTTGTTCGCGCCATCGCGAATCAGGTCCTGGAGCACGTTCTGGGAAACATTGGCGTCGGTGGCGATGTAGCCCAGCATGGTCGCCATGTTCGGGCGGATCATGCCCGCGCCCTTGCTGATGCCGGTCACAGTGACCGTCACGCCGTCGATCTGAAACTGACGGCTAGCCCCTTTTGGCAAAGTGTCGGTGGTCATGATGCCGGTGGCCGCAGCCGACCAGTTATCCACAGACAAATCATCCAGCGCAGCTTGCAGCGCGCCTTCGATCTTTTCCACAGGCAACGGCTCGCCGATCACACCGGTCGAAAACGGCAGCACCGCGCTGGCATCGACGCCCGTGATTTCGGCCAGCTTGGCGGTGGTGCGCTCAGCCGCGACCAGACCTGGCTCACCGGTACCGGCGTTGGCATTGCCGGTATTGGTCAGCAGGTAACGCACGGTGCCTTGCACGCGCTGTTTGGACAGGATCACCGGCGCCGCGCAAAACGCGTTCAGGGTGAATACGCCTGCAACGCTGGAGCCTTCGGCGCAGCGCATGACCACTACGTCTTTGCGACCGGGACGCTTGATGCCGGCAGAGGCGATGCCAAGTTCAAAACCGGGGACCGGGTGCAGCGTCGGCAGAGGACCAAGACCAACAGCCATGAAATGCGCTCCTTGAGAGATAGCCACGCCGTCCGGCTGAACCGGTACGGCTCGATCAAATTGAAAAACGCCGCGACGGCTAGGCCGGTCGCGGCGCGGTGTTACGGTTCAGATGCAGCCGGTCGACGGTGTCGACTCAGTTTATCTGACCGTGACAGTGTTTGAATTTCTTGCCCGAACCACACCAGCACAGCTCGTTGCGACCCAGCTTCTGGTCATTGCGAACCGGCGACATGGCAGTTGCTGCCGCGACGGCGACGTCCTCGCCCTCCTCGGCCAGCACATCGGGATGATCCAGACCAGGCGCTTCGGCATGCTGGAACTGCATGCGCTGAGCCAGTTCTTCGGCTTCGCGACGCAGACGGGCTTCTTCTTCGGCTGGATCTTCGCGACGAACCTGTACGTGTGACAACACACGAATGGTGTCGCGCTTGATCGAGTCCAGCAGTTCCTGGAACAGGGTAAACGACTCGCGCTTGTATTCCTGCTTCGGGTTCTTCTGAGCGTAGCCACGCAGGTGAATGCCGTGACGCAAGTGGTCCATGGTCGACAGGTGGTCTTTCCACAGATCGTCCAGAACGCGCAGCAGAATCTGCTTCTCGAAGGTACGCAGGGCTTCGGCGCTGGCCTGGTCTTCTTTCTCGTTGTAAGCCGACATGATGGCTTCGAGGAGTTTGGGGCGCAGGTTTTCTTCGTGCAGGTGATCGTCTTCGTCGAGCCACTGCTGAATCGGCAGCTTCACACCGAAATCACTGTTCAGCGCTGCTTCCAGACCGGCCACATCCCACTGCTCAGGCAGCGATTGTGGAGGAATGTGACTACTGATGGTGGCGTCGAGTACTTCTTCGCGGAACTCGGCGATGGTGTCACCAATGTTGGTCGCAGCCAGCAGGCTGTTACGCATGTGGTAGATCACTTTACGCTGTTCGTTGGAAACGTCGTCGAACTCGAGCAGTTGCTTACGAATGTCGAAGTTACGGCCTTCGACCTTGCGTTGAGCCTTCTCGATGGCGTTGGTCACCATGCGGTGCTCGATCGCCTCACCGGACTGCATACCCAGCGCCTTCATGAAGTTCTTCACCCGGTCAGAGGCGAAGATGCGCATCAGGCTGTCTTCCAGCGACAGGTAGAAACGGCTGGAACCGGTGTCACCCTGACGACCCGCACGACCACGCAACTGGTTGTCGATACGGCGGGATTCGTGACGCTCGGAGGCGATGACGTGCAAGCCGCCCGCCTCGATCACTTGCTGATGACGCTTCTGCCAGTCGGCCTTGATCTGCGCGATCTGCTCAGGCGTCGGGTCTTCCAGGCTGGCGACTTCCACTTCCCAGTTACCGCCGAGCAGGATGTCGGTACCACGACCGGCCATGTTGGTGGCGATGGTCAGTGCGCCCGGACGACCGGCTTGTGCGATGATTTCGGCTTCTTTTTCGTGGAACTTGGCGTTCAGGACCTTGTGGTCGATGCCTTCCTTCTTGAGCAGATTGGACATGTGCTCTGAAGTTTCGATGGTCGCCGTACCGACCAGCACCGGACGTTGTTCGGCCAGGCAGGCCTTGATGTCGGTGATGATCGCCAGGTATTTCTCTTCGGCAGTCAGGTACACCAGGTCGTTGAAGTCCTTACGGGCCAACGGCTTGTTTGGCGGAATGACCATCACGGCCAGCGCGTAGATCTGGTGGAATTCGAACGCTTCGGTGTCCGCGGTACCGGTCATGCCGGACAGCTTGTTGTACAGACGGAAGTAGTTCTGGAACGTGGTCGACGCCAGCGTCTGGCTCTCGGCCTGAATGTTCAGGTGCTCTTTGGCTTCGATCGCCTGGTGCAGGCCTTCGGACAGACGACGGCCCGGCATGGTACGACCGGTGTGTTCGTCGACCAGCAGGATCTGGCCGTCCTGGACGATATATTCCACGTTGCGATGGAACAGTTTGTGCGCACGCAGACCGGCATACACGTGAGTCAGCAGACCCAGGTTGTGCGCCGAGTACAGGCTCTCGCCTTCGGCCAGCAGGCCGACTTCGGTGAGCATTTCTTCAATGAACTGGTGACCGGACTCGTTCAGCTCAACCTGACGGGATTTCTCGTCAATGCTGAAGTGACCTTGTTTGGTGACCTGACCTTCCACTTCCTCGATGTGCTGCTCGAGTTTAGGGATCAGCTTGTTGATTTCGGTATAAAGCTTGGAGCTGTCTTCGGCCTGGCCGGAGATGATCAGTGGCGTACGGGCTTCGTCGATGAGGATCGAGTCCACTTCGTCGATCACCGAGAAATTCAGTTCGCGCTGGAATTTGTCTTCCAGGCTGAACGCCATGTTGTCGCGCAGGTAATCGAAACCGAATTCGTTGTTGGTGCCGTAGGTGATGTCCGAGCCGTAAGCGGCGCGTTTCTCTTCAGGCGGCTGGAATGGCGTGACGACGCCCACGGTCAGACCGAGGAATTCGTACAACGGACGCATCCAGTTGGCGTCACGACGGGCCAGGTAATCGTTCACGGTCACAACGTGCACGCCCTTGCCGGACAGCGCGTTGAGGTACACCGCCAGTGTTGCCACCAGGGTTTTACCTTCACCGGTACGCATCTCGGCGATCATGCCTTCGTGCAGTGTCATACCGCCGATCAGCTGAACGTCGAAGTGACGCATCCCCATGATGCGTTTGCCCGCTTCACGGCAGACCGCGAACGCTTCAGGCAGGAGCTGATCGAGGGTCTCACCTTTGGCTATGCGGGCCTTGAACTCTTCGGTTTTGGCACGCAGCTGCTCGTCCGAAAGGGCCACCATTTGCTCTTCGAAGCTGTTGACGACTTGAACCGTCTTGAGCATGCGCTTCACTTCGCGCTCGTTCTTGCTTCCGAAAAGTTTTTTTAACAAAGGTGCAAACATATCGACAGGATCTTCCACACATAGGGATGGAGGGCGGCCCCGTGAGTCGCCCGTGCAGCCCTCATGGCCGCATGCGAACGAGCATTCTACCCGGAAATGGTGGTGAGGAAAGTGGCGTTATTCCACGATGCTGGCACAGCAATGTTACGGGGCAGAAGTACAATAGGGGCATTTCTTCGGACTTCAACCCGTTGGGGGGAGAAGTTTGATTAATGTTTTTTCATGATCAGCGCCGGCAATTTCGCCTGCGTCCGATGTTCAGGCGGCTAAATCGGGCTTTCTGTTAACATCATGCACTTGTAACACAAGGCACCTGTCATGGCATTCCGTCCTTTACCGGCTCGCGCACCGGCTGTTCTTCTGCGCGAAGCCAGGCCGCTCAGAGCCATTTTCAATCATGCACAACGTTTGGCACATTTGCAGCGTTTGCTGGAAAGTCAGTTGCAACCGGCTGCGCGTGCGCATTGTCATGTGGCTTCGTGGCGTGAGGGCACATTGTTGCTGATCGTGACTGATGGGCATTGGGCGACACGTTTGCGCTATCAGCAGAAACGTTTGCAACGGCAATTGGTGGCTTTCAAGGAGTTCGCCAACCTGACGCGTTTGCAACTGAAGGTACAGCCTGCAACGAACCATCGGGCTGATGTTGTTCATTCGAGGGATCTTTCGAGCGCGGCGGCGGAATCGATCAGTTCTACGGCCGAGGGGATCAGTGATCCCAAGCTGAAGGCTGCGCTGGAGCGGTTGGCGGCGCATGGGAAGTCTAAGGATTCAGGTGGGTGATCAGGGCGGTCTGGCGGATCGTCATGTGTGTTTATCCGTGATTTTTGGTGACTCTGATATTGACTCTGGCTAACGCCAGACTTGTTTCGCCTTCGGCGAGTTACTTGAAAATCGGAATGCCGCACCACCACCAAGTAACCAAGTGTCCTTGCTCCTGGTTGGGTTCCTCCTTCGTCGGAATACCCTCACTTCGGCGACGCTCCGTGGGCCCGCCGCCATCCATGCCGCTCGGCCCACTCCACGCCGCCTGCGTTCAGCCTGCACCCAAGTCGCAATTGGTGTCGTCTGAACTGACGCGCGCTTAGAAGCAAGATCAAAAGCCACTCGGTGTTGGGGCGTTACGCGAACCCTGTCGGAGACGCCGGAGGTCACGACGGCAGCGATAGCGGGTTATCAGTTGCAGATGAGCCGCCTGATCCACCCCTATCGTCCGACCGCGGCCCGGGCTGTTGCACAACTTCCCCAGGGATTCGTGTACAGCTGGAAATCTGGATACTCCACGTAATAGCGGCGCGGCAGATACGGCTCTGGCTAACGCCAGACCTGTTTCGCCTTCGGCGAGTTACTTGAAAAGACACCAAGTAACCAAGTGTCCTTGCTCCTGGTTTGGCGACTCCTTCGTCGCCGTACCCTCACTTCGGCGACGCTCCGTGGGCCCGCCGCCATCCGCCATCCATGGCGGGGGGCGGCTCTCGCGGCATCCATGCCGCTCGTCCCACTGCGCGACGCCTGCGTTCAGCCTGCACCCAAGTCGCGATTTGTGGCGTCTGGACTATTGCGTACGAAGATCAAGATCAAGATCAAGATCAAGATCAACGGCAACGGCAACGGCAACGGCAACGGCGGACACCGAACCTGTAGCAGTCCGGCTTGCCGGCGGTAGCGATCAACCAACAGCGCTCCAATAAAAAAGGCCACCCGAAGGTGGCCTTAAATATCAAACTAGGAAGAAGAGACTTTTACACCGCCGCTACAGGGCGCATGTAGGAGATCGGTGCGGTACTGGCATCTTCGAAGGTCACGACTTCCCAAGCATCTTCCTGTGCAATCAAGGCACGCAGAAGACGATTGTTCAGACCATGGCCCGACTTGAAGCCCTGGTACTCGCCAATCAGGCTATTGCCCAACAGATACAGGTCACCGATGGCATCCAGAATCTTGTGTTTGACGAATTCGTCCTCATAACGCAGGCCGTCTTCGTTCAACACGCCGTCCTTGTCCACGACGATAGCGTTTTCAACGCTGCCGCCCAGTGCAAGGTTGTGCTTGCGCAGGTACTCGATGTCTTTCATGAAACCGAAAGTACGGGCACGGCTGACTTCTTTCACGAACGAAGTACTGGAAAAGTCGACGCACGCGGTTTGCGTACGGTTTTTCAGGTACGGGTGGTCGAAATCTATTTCGAAGCCCACCTTGAAACCTTCAAACGGCACGAACTTGGCGAACTTGCCATCTTCTTCAACGCAGACTTCTTTCAGAATGCGGATGAATTTCTTCGGAGCGTCCTGTTCTTCCAGGCCAGCCGATTGAATCAGGAATACGAAGGGACCTGCGCTGCCGTCCATGATCGGAACTTCGGAGGCAGAGAGTTCAACGTAGGCGTTATCGATGCCAAGGCCGGCCATGGCCGACAGCAAGTGTTCAACCGTATCGACCTTCACGTCGCCATTGAACAGCGTTGTGGAGAGCGTGGTGTCGCCAACATTCAGCGCGTGAGCGTTGATCTGGACTACCGGCTCAAGGTCGGTACGGAAAAACACAATGCCAGCGTTCACAGGTGCAGGTTTGAGGGTCAGGTAAACCTTTTCCCCCGAGTGCAGGCCGATACCTGTGGCACGGATAATATTCTTCAGGGTGCGTTGTTTAATCATGGCATTGGCCGCTTCAGCGCATATCGCGAATTAGTATCAACAAAGGCTGGCGATGATAGCAGACCTCGCCTTTGCTGAACACCAATCACCCTTATACCCCTGATAGAACTCATCAATCAGCCTGACGACGCAGGAAAGCTGGAATATCCAGGTAATCCAGATCGTCATGCGGATTCATCTTGGCCGCTGCTGTCGCGCCTGCGTGTGCCTGATTGCGCATCACGGTAGGACGGTCCAGATCGCGGTAGTTCACCGAAGGCTGTTCCTGACGGACTGCCTGCTGCTGCTGCACAGGTGCGGCTTGAGCGGTCTGCATGGTGTTGTCGATGACCTTCACAGGCTTCTCGATTTTGGCGCCAAGGCCGGTGGCAACCACGGTTACGTGCAGCTCGTCGCGCATGTCCGGATCGATAACGGTACCGACCTTGACCATTGCGTGCTCGGAGGCGAACGCTTCGATGATGCTACCCACGTCCGAGTACTCACCCAAAGACAGGTCAGGACCGGCAGTGATGTTGACCAGAATGCCGCGGGCACCCTGCAGGTTGACGTCTTCGAGCAGTGGGTTGCGAATCGCAGCCTCGGTCGCTTCACGCGCACGGTTAGGACCGCTTGCAGCGCCAGTACCCATCATCGCCATGCCCATTTCGGACATCACGGTGCGAACGTCAGCGAAGTCGACGTTGATCATGCCTGGACGCTTGATGATGTCGGAGATACCGCGAACGGCACCGGCCAGTACATCGTCAGCCTTGGCGAAAGCCGACAGCAGGCTGGCGTCCTTGCCCAGGATGGTCAGCAGCTTCTCGTTGGGAATGGTGATCAACGAGTCGACGCTTTCGGACAGCGCGCGGATGCCTTCATCGGCGATCTGCATGCGCTTGCGACCTTCGAACGGGAACGGACGGGTGACCACCGCAACGGTCAGAATGCCCATTTCCTTCGCCACTTCGGCGATGATCGGCGCAGCACCGGTACCGGTACCGCCACCCATGCCGGTGGTGATGAAGACCATGTTGGTGCCCTGCAGAACTTCCGCAATGCGCTCACGATCTTCCAGTGCGGCCTGACGACCTACTTCAGGGTTCGCACCTGCACCCAGGCCCTTGGTGACACCGGTACCCAGTTGCAGAATGGTACGCGCACCAATGTTTTTCAGTGCTTGAGCATCGGTGTTGGCGCAGATGAACTCAACGCCTTCGATGTTGCTCTTGACCATGTGATTGACAGCATTGCCGCCGCCGCCACCGACACCGATAACTTTGATTACCGGGCTTTGTGGGATGTTGTCTACGAGCTCGAACATGTTCCCTCTCCTTCACTTCTCTAGTTTTTTATCGCCTACTGCCGCCTACCACTTTTGAATCTTAGAAATTCCCCTGGACCCAGCGTTTGAGGCGCTCAAACACGGGGGCCTTAGGTTCATCGCTATAACTGCTACCGGGGCCGGACAAGCCCGACAGCGAGATGCCGTCGGACTGCTTTTGCAGTCCGTACAGCAGCAAGCCCACACCGGTGGAGTAGATCGGGTTGCGGACGACATCCGACAGACCCTTGACACTGTGCGGAACGCCCAGGCGAACCGGCATGTGGAAGATTTCTTCCGCCAGTTCAACCGCGCCTTCCATTTTCGAGGTACCACCGGTCAGCACGATGCCGGCCGGGATCAGGTCTTCGTAGCCGCTGCGACGCAGTTCGGCCTGAATCAGGGTGAACAGTTCGTCATAGCGTGGCTCGACTACTTCGGCAAGTGCCTGACGGGACAGTTCACGCGGTGGACGGTCGCCCACGCTCGGCACCTTGATGGTTTCACCGGCACCGGCCAGTTTGGCCAGGGCGCAGGCGTAACGGATCTTGATTTCTTCGGCGTACTGGGTCGGAGTACGCAGAGCCATGGCGATGTCGTTGGTGACTTGGTCGCCGGCAATCGGGATCACCGCCGTGTGGCGAATCGCGCCTTCGGTGAAGATCGCGATATCGGTGGTACCGCCGCCGATGTCCACCAGGCACACGCCCAGCTCTTTTTCGTCGTCGGTCAGGACCGAGTACGCCGAGGCCAGTTGCTCGAGAATGATGTCGTCGACTTCCAGACCGCAGCGACGCACGCACTTCTCGATGTTCTGCGCTGCGTTGACCGCGCAGGTCACGACGTGAACCTTGGCTTCCAGACGCACGCCCGACATACCCAGCGGCTCACGAACGCCTTCCTGGTTATCGATCACGTAATCCTGCGGCAGGGTATGCAGCACGCGCTGGTCAGCCGGAATCGCCACGGCCTGGGCGGCGTCGAGTACGCGCTCAAGGTCCGCGGAGCTCACTTCGCGGTCACGAATCGCCACGATACCGTGGGAGTTCAGGCTGCGAATGTGATTGCCGGCGACACCGACGAACGCCGAGTGGATGCGGCAACCAGCCATCAGCTGCGCCTCCTCCACCGCGCGCTGAATCGACTGCACGGTCGACTCGATATTCACCACCACGCCCTTCTTCAGGCCGCGTGAAGGGTGGGTGCCGATACCGACGATTTCCAGCGTGCCATCAGCCGCGACTTCGCCTACCAGCGCCACCACCTTGGAGGTGCCGATATCCAATCCGACGATCATTTTGCCGCTTTGCACGTTTGCCATGGGTCCTGCCTCTTATCAATTCTTCGCGACGGCGGGTTTGTCCGTCGTTGGCGCTGACGCCTGTTCACGCCAACCGACGGCAAGGCCGTTGTTGTAACGCAGGTCGACTCGCGCAATGTTCGTGATCTGTTCTTTCAGCGTTTTTTCGTAGATGGCGATAAAGCGGCGCATCTTCTCTACCAGATGGTCTCGTCCCAGCAGCAACTCCAGGCCTGGGCCTGCGTTGTTTGCGCCGGTGGTGAGGAACCAGCTGCCTCGCTCACGCAACTCCAGCCGAGCGATGGAGAAACCCAGCGGGCGCAACATCTGACTCAAGACCTGGTACTGCTGCATCACCTGCTGTTGAGCCCGTTGAGGCCCGAACAACTGCGGAAGGTGTTCGTAGTTGGCCAGTTCACGCGGGGTGAAAGCCTGACCCTGGTTGTTCAGCAGGGCTTCATCGCCCCAGCGCGCAACCGGTAATTGTTCTTCAAGGCGAATCACCACCTGATCCGGCCATACCCGGCGGACCTCGGCGTGGGCGATCCACGGCATCGTTTCGAGCTCGGTGCGCATGCTGGCCAGGTCGACGTTGAAGAAGCTGGTCGCCACATACGGCGCGATGCGCTGCTGAACCGCCTGTTGGCTGATGTAGCTCAGATCACCCTGCACGTTGATCCGCGAGATCGGCCGGTCGGCGTACGGCAACAGGCGCTGGGCAGCCTCGTAGGTGCCAAAACCCAGGACCACAAGCAACACCGGCCACATCAGGCTGCGCAGGAAACCGAAGTTCGGCTTCGGAATGCGCGAAGACAGGGGTTCTCTGGCGACCATCCGACTGGCGCCACGCGGCACCGGCTTGCGGCTGGGAGAGGATTGCTGATGACGTAGCGTCGCGCCGTGCATGATTTACCCTCGCACCTGGACACTGTCGGCCAGAATCGCCAACACCAACTGTTTGAAATCGAGCCCCGCCGCTTTCGCGGCCATGGGTACCAGACTGTGATCGGTCATACCGGGCACGGTGTTGACTTCCAGCAGCCAGAACTTGCCATCGGCGTCCTGCATCACGTCGGTGCGTGCCCAGCCGGCAATGCCGACGGCGTCGCAAGCCCGCGCGGTGAGCGCCTTCAATTCCTGTTCTTTGTCTGCATCGAGGCCGCAAGGAATCCGGTACTGGGTATCGGAAGCCAGGTACTTGGCGTCGTAGTCGTAAAAGCTGTGGGGGGTACCCAGGCCGATGGGCGGCAAAACCTGCCCGCGCAGAGAGGCGACGGTGAACTCCGGACCTTGAATCCATTGTTCGACCAACACTTGCGAATCGTAGGTACTGGCGGCACTCCATGCGGCGATCAATTCGTCGACGCCGGTCACCTTGGCCATACCGATACTGGAACCTTCATGTGCGGGTTTGACGATCAAAGGAAAGCCCAGTTCCGTCGCCGCCGAAATACAATCCGCCGCGCTCGCCAGTACCGCGTGACGAGGCGTTGGCAGGCCCAGACTCTGCCAGACCTGTTTGGTCCTCAGCTTGTCCATCGCCAGCGCCGAAGCCAGTACGCCGCTGCCGGTGTACGGGATTTCCAGGCACTCCAGCAGGCCCTGCATGGTGCCGTCTTCGCCACCACGACCGTGCAACACGATGAACGCACGGTCGATCTTTTCACTGACCAGTCGTTGCAGGAAATCGTCACCCACGTCGATACCGAACGCATTGACGCCCGCGCTCTGCAGTGCTTCAAGCACTGCGCTGCCGGATTTCAGGGAAACCTCCCGCTCCGCGCTCTTGCCACCGAAGAGCACGGCCACGCGACCGAAGCTTTCAGGCTTCAGGGTCGAGAGCAGGGAGACTGGCGCGGCGGCTGTCATTTCAGCTTACCTTCGGTTGAGGCCACGATTGCGCCCGTGAACAACGGGCTCTTGAGCAGTTGCGGCGCAAGACCGCCGATGTCGCCAGCGCCCTGACACAGCAGGATGTCGCCCGCGCGCAGCAGCGGCTTGACCAGCGGGGCGAGCTCGACGCCGCGCTCGATGTAAATCGGGTCCAGCTGTCCGCGCTGACGAATGCTGTGCGCCAACTGACGGCTGTCGGCGCCCGGAATCGGCTCCTCGCCTGCCGGATAGACTTCCATCAGCAGCAGGACATTGGCGTCGTTGAGCACCTGCACGAAGTCGTCGTACAGATCGCGGGTACGGCTGTAACGGTGCGGCTGGTAAACCATGACCAGACGACGATCCGGCCAGCCGCCGCGCACGGCGTTGATCACCGCAGCGACTTCGCGTGGATGGTGGCCGTAGTCGTCGACCAGCATGACGCTGCCGCCTTCGACCGGCAGCTCGCCGTAAACCTGGAAGCGACGACCGACGCCCTGGAAACCAGAAAGCCCCTGCACGATGGCGTCGTCAGTGATGCCCTCGTCAGTCGCGATGGCGATGGTCGCCAGCGAGTTGAGCACGTTGTGATTGCCCGGCATGTTCACCGACACGTCCAGCGGCTCGCGGTCGCGACGTAGCACGGTGAAATGCGTGAGCATGCCTTCCTGGCGCACATTGATGGCGCGCACGTCGGCGTTTTCGTTGAAGCCATAGGTCATGACCGGACGCTTGACCGACGGCAGAATGTCGCGCACCACCGGATCGTCGGTGCACACCACGGCCAGACCGTAGAACGGCAGGTTGTGCAGGAACTCAACGAAGGTCTTCTTCAGCTTGTTGAAGTCGCCTTCGTAGGTCGCCATATGATCGGCGTCGATGTTAGTGACGACCGCAACCAGCGGCTGCAGATGCAGGAAGCTGGCGTCACTCTCGTCAGCTTCGGCGATCAGGTAACGGCTGGTGCCGAGCTGCGCGTTGGTACCGGCAGCGTTCAAACGGCCACCGATGACGAAAGTCGGATCAAGGCCACCGGCTGCGAACACCGAAGCGATGAGGCTGGTGGTGGTGGTTTTGCCATGGGTACCGGCGACTGCGATACCGTGGCGATAGCGCATCAGTTCAGCCAGCATTTCAGCGCGAGGCACCACAGGGATGCGGCGTTCAAGCGCGGTCGCCACTTCCGGGTTGGAGGTGTTGACGGCGCTGGACACGACCAGCACGTCAGCCGCCGATGCGTTTTCCGCGCGGTGGCCGATGAAAATGTGAGCGCCGAACGATTCGAGACGCTCGGTCACCGGCGAAGCCTTGAGGTCGGAACCGGATACTTCATAGCCCAGGTTCAGCAACACTTCAGCGATGCCGCACATGCCCACACCGCCGATCCCGACGAAGTGAATGCGACGGATACGGCGCATTTCCGGCTGTGGCATCGCGCGTTGATTCTCAACCATGGACCACCTCCAGGCAGACATCGACGACGGTGTTGGTGGCGTCCGGCTTGGCCAGTTGGCGAGCCGTGGTGGCCATGCGTTTCAATTGTTCGGGTTGCATCAAAACCTCTTTCAGGCGCGCAGCCATCTCGGCGGCGCCAGTTGTCGCTTGCGGCATCACGAAGGCGGCGCCTTCACGTGCCAGATATTCGGCGTTGCGCGACTGGTGGTCGTCGATCGCATGGGGCAGCGGCACCAGCAACGACGGCAGACCAGCGGCCGCCAGCTCACTGATGGTCAGCGCGCCTGCGCGACAGACCACCAGATCCGCCCAGCCGTAGGCTTGGGCCATGTCTTTGATAAAGGGGGCGACCTGCGCCTCGACACCCGCAGCGCGGTAACGCTCGGTGGTGACTTCATCGTGATTCTTGCCAGCCTGATGGAACACCTCAGGCCGCAGCTCGGCCGGCACTTGCGCAAGCGCCTCCGGCAACAACTTGTTCAGCGGCTCGGCGCCCAGGCTTCCACCCAGCACCAGCAACCGTGGCTTGCGTCCGGCCAGTGCCTGACGCGGCGTTTCGAAGAACAGCTCGGCGCGCACCGGGTTACCGGTGGTACGACGCTTGGCCGACGCGGCGAAGGTCTGCGGAAAGGCTTCGCAAACGCGAGCCGCGAACGACGCCAGACTGCGGTTGGCCGTGCCAGCCACGGCGTTCTGTTCGTGAATGATCAACGGCACGCCCGCAAGCTTCGCGGCCAGACCACCAGGCCCAGTCACGTAACCGCCAAATCCCACCACGCAAACCGGCTTGAGCTCACGCACCACTTTGCGTGCCTGAAGCAATGCCTTGAACAACATGAACGGCGCCTTGAGCAGCGACAGACGCCCCTTGCCACGCAGACCGGTGACGTTGATCAAATGCAACTGCAGACCCGCCGCCGGCACCAGTTCGTTTTCGATGCCGCGCGGTGTACCCAGCCAGTGCACGGTGTAGCCGCGTGCCTGGAACTCACGAGCACAGGCGAGCGCCGGGAACACGTGTCCGCCGGTGCCGCCAGCCATGATCAATACGTTACCGACGGCCATGGTTGGGCTCCTCGGCAAAATCGCTTTCGCTGAACTCGGCCTCTTCACTGCCCATGTTGTTGCGCGATTCCCACTCGATGCGCAGCAACAGGCCCAGACTCGCGCAGCAGATGATCAGCGAGCTGCCGCCATAGCTGAGGAATGGCAGGGTCAGACCTTTGGTCGGCAGCAGACCGACGTTCACGCCGATATTGATCAGGAATTGGCCAATCCACAGGAATGCCAGACCGTACGCGGTGTAAGCCGCAAAAAACTGCTTGGCGCGCTCGGCCCACATGCCGATGTACATCGCACGAATACTGACGAAGACGAACAACGCGACGGTGGCCAGCGAACCCACGACGCCCAGCTCCTCGGCCAATACCGAGAACACGAAGTCGGTGTGCGCTTCCGGCAGGTAGAACTGCTTCTGCACGCTATTGCCCAGGCCGACGCCGAACCACTCGCCGCGACCGAAGGCGATCAGGGCCTGCGTCAACTGGTAGCCCGAGCCGAACTGATCGGACCATGGGTCGGTAAAGGTGATCAGACGCGCCATCCGGTAAGGCTGTGCCTGAACCAGGACGAAAACCGCAGCCACCGCCAGCGCGACCATCAGGGCGAAACGGAACAGGCCGACGCCCCCCAGGAACAGCATCGCGGCAGCGGCACCCATCATCACGACGGTGGCACCGAAGTCCGGCTCCATGAGCAGCAGACCCGCCATCGGCAGCAACACGATGAACGGCTTGAAGAAGCCCATCCAGCTTTCGCGGACTTCCTGTTGACGACGGATCAGGTAACCGGCCAGAAAGATCACCACGAACACCTTGGCGATTTCCGAGGGCTGTACGTTGAACATGCCGAAGCCGATCCAGCGCATCGAACCGTTCACCTCGCGCCCGATCCCGGGCACGATCACCAGAATCAGCAAGCCGAACGCGCCGAGCAGCATCAGCCAGCCCAGACGTTGCCAGGTCGCTACCGGCACCATCATGGTGGCGATGCAGGCGCCAAGACCCAGCACCAGATAGATCAGGTGACGGGTCATCATGTACAGCGCATTGCCCGACTGCACAGCGGCCACTTCCGATGATGCGGAAGTGATCATCACCAGCCCCAGCCCCAGCAGTGCCAGGCAACCGGCGAGCATCGGGAAATCGACGTCCACGCCACGACCGCTGATGATCGGCGATGGATAAGGCTTGATCACGCCAAAGATCATGACAAGTCCCCCACGGCCTGGGCGAACAGACGTCCGCGCTCTTCGAAATTCTTGAACATATCCAGGCTTGCACAGGCTGGGGACAGCAACACGGCATCCCCTTCCTGAGCCAATTCGGCAGCACGTTGCACAGCTTCTTCCAATGTTTTGACGCGTATCAGAGGCACCGAACCGCCGAAGGTCTGAGCGAGCAGTTCAGCATCGCGGCCCAGCAGGACGACTGCGCGGCAATGTTCAGCGACAGGGGCTTTGAGTGCGGAGAAGTCCGCACCCTTGCCATCGCCACCGGCGATCAGCACCAGCTTGCCAGCGATATCAGCCCCCAGCCCTTCGATGGCAGCCAGCGCTGCACCGACGTTGGTGGCCTTGGAGTCGTCGTAGTAGCTGACTGCGGCGCGCTCGCGAACCCACTGGCAGCGATGCACGAGCCCGGCGAAAGTGCGCAGGCTGGACAGCATTGCGTCGAATGGCAGGCCGACGGCATGGCCCAGAGCCAGGGCCGCCAGGGCGTTTGCCTGGTTGTGCGCGCCACGGATTTTCAGCTCACGCACCGGCAGCAGATTTTCGAACTGGAACGCGAGGTACTTTTCGCCGTTCTCTTCTCGCAGACCGAAGCCATTGATGTCAGGTCTGTTCAGACCAAAGGTCCAGCAAGGCACCCCTTCGCCGATCAATGGTCGCGACAGCGCATCCTGACGGTTCACCACCACTTGACGGGCACCACGGAAGATCCGGTGCTTGGCAAGGTGATAAGCCGGCAACCCGCTGTAGCGGTCCATGTGGTCTTCGCTGACGTTGAGCACGGTGGCCACTTCAGCACCCAGCTGATCGGTTGTTTCCAGCTGGAAGCTCGAGAGTTCCATCACGTAAAGCTCGACGTCGTCACTGAGCAGGTCCAGCGCGGGCGTGCCCAGGTTGCCGCCAACTGCAACACGCTTGCCGGCCGCTGCAGCCATTTCGCCGACCAGTGTGGTCACAGTGCTTTTCGCGTTCGAACCGCTGATGGCAACGATCGGCGCCTTCGCGTTGCGCGCGAACAGTTCGATGTCGCCGGACAATTTCACGCCGCGGGCCGCCGCCTGCTGCAAGGCAGGCGTGGCCAACGCAAGACCGGGGCTGACGTACAGTTCGTCGGCGCGGCAGAGGAACTCGACGTCCAACTCACCACACCGTACTTCCACCTGCGGATAGTCACGACGCAAGGTCTCAAGCTCCGGCGGAGTCTCCCGCGTATCGGCCACAGCAAAGGCCACGCCCCGGTTCGCCAGGAAGCGAACCAGGGACATGCCGCTTTTGCCGAGACCGACAACGATGCGGAAATGAGAGGAAGCGATCAGTGACACTCTGTTCTACCTCAGTTTCAACGTGGCAAGGCCGATCAACACGAGAATCACGGTGATGATCCAGAAACGGACGATCACACGCGGCTCGGGCCAGCCCTTGAGTTCGAAATGGTGGTGAATCGGCGCCATGCGGAAAACACGGCGGCCGGTCAATTTAAAGGATGCGACCTGAATGACGACTGACAGGGTTTCCATCACGAACACGCCGCCCATGATGAACAGAACGATTTCCTGACGAACGATCACCGCGATGGTGCCGAGCGCCGCGCCCAGCGCCAGTGCGCCGACGTCACCCATGAAGACCTGAGCCGGGTAAGTGTTGAACCAGAGGAAGCCAAGACCGGCACCGATCAGCGCGCCGCAGAATACGATCAACTCGCCCGCACCCGGGACATAAGGGATCAACAGGTATTCGGCGAACTTCACGTTACCGGACAGGTAGCAGAAGATGCCCAGCGCTCCGCCAACCATGACGGTTGGCAGGATGGCCAGGCCGTCCAGGCCGTCAGTCAGGTTGACCGCGTTGCTGGAGCCGACGATGACGAAGTAGGTCAGGATCACGAAACCGACGCCCAGCGGAATGCTGAAATCCTTGAGCATCGGGATCAGCAGCGTGGTTTCCACCGGAGATTGCGCAGTCATATAAAGGAAGATCGCAGCGCCCAGCCCGAACACAGACTGCCAGAAGTATTTCCAGCGGCTTGGCAGACCTTTCGAGTTCTTCTCGATGACCTTGCGGTAGTCGTCGACCCAGCCGATACCACCGAACAGCAGCGTGACGATCAGCACGACCCACACATAGCGATTGCTCAGATCAGCCCACAACAATGTGCTGACGCCGATGGCCGACAGAATCAGTGCGCCACCCATGGTCGGGGTGCCGGACTTGGACAAATGGGATTGAGGACCGTCGTTACGGACGGATTGACCGATCTGCTTGTTCTGCAGGGCACGGATCATCCATGGACCGAGGCACAGCGAGAGCGACAGTGCGGTGAGCACGCCAAGGATCCCGCGCAGGGTCAGGTACTGGAAGACCGCGAAGCCTTTGTAGAACTGTTGCAGATACTCGGCCAGCAGCAGCAGCATTAATGTTTCTCCAGGCTGGAACCGCAGAGAGCCGCCACGACGTTTTCCATCGCGGCACTGCGAGATCCTTTGATCAAAATGGTGGTGTTTTTATCTTGCTCGGCGCCGAGCGCCTCGATCAGGTCAGCCTGATTGGCAAAATGGCGCGCATCCTGCCCGAAAGCTTTGACCGCATGGGCCATCAGTGGACCAACGGCATACAGCGCGTCGACCTTGCCGGCGGCATAGGCGCCGACGTCGCGATGGCCCTGCTCGGCCCAGTCGCCCAACTCGCCGATATCGCCCAGTACCAGTACGGTGCGGCCAGCGAATCCGGCGAGAATATCGGTGGCTGCAGCCACAGACGTCGGGTTGGCGTTATAGGTGTCGTCGATGACGCGCATGCCGTTGGTCGCCAGTTGCGCAACGGTACGGCCCTTAACCGGCTGCACGCTGTCGAGCCCGGCAACCAGACCCGGCAGCGAGACGCCCAACGCGTGACCTGCGGCAGCGGCAGCCAACGCATTAGCCACGTTGTGCGCACCCAGCAGGTTCAATTGCACCTGCGCCGAACCGCTCGGACCGTTCAAAGTGAAGGTCGGGCAGCCGCGGGCGTCGATGCCCAGATCGGTCGCGTAGAAATCGGCCTGATCACTGTTCCGGGAAAAACTCAGAACCTTGCGACCGGCTGTGCGGGCAACCCAGATGTCGAACGCCTTGTCGTCGCGATTCAGAACCGCGACGCCGCGGGCATCGAGACCTTCGATGATTTCGCCCTTGGCTTCGACGATTTTCTCGGGGCCACCGAACTCGCCCACGTGTGCCGTGCCGGCGTTGGTCAGCACCACGACATGCGGCTTGGTCAGGCTGACGGTGAAGGCGATCTCGCCCACCCGAGAAGCGCCCAGCTCGATCACCGCGGCGTCGAATTCAGGGGCCAGCTCCAACAATGTCAGTGGAACGCCCAGCTCGTTATTCAGGTTGCCGCGAGTCGCGAGCACCGAACCACGGGTGCGCAGGATGCTCGCAAGCATTTCCTTGACCGTGGTCTTGCCGCTGGAACCGGTAATCGCGGCCACAGGCTTGTCTATAAAGGCATTGCGGTTCATCGCGCCCAGCTGCGCCAGCGCCTTGCGGGTGTCGCCGACGATCAACTGCGGCAATGCGCTGCCAGGAATTTCGCGCTCGACCAATGCGCCGACCGCACCTTTGGCAGCGACCTGATCGAGATAATCGTGGCCGTCGAAACGTGGGCCGGTGAGCGCCACGAACAACTGACCCGGATTGATTGCCCGGCTGTCGATACTGACACCGTTAAAGCGTGCGTCTTCGCCGACACGACGCCCATCGAGCGGCAGCAACAGTTCGCTGAACGAAAGTGGCTTAAGCATGTGCAGCCTCCCATGCGTCCAGTGCCTTGGCAGCTTCTTCAAGATCGGAAAACGGATGACGCTGGCCATCGATTTCCTGGTAATCCTCGTGCCCTTTTCCCGCCAGCACGATCACGTCCGCCGCCTGGGCCTGGGCGATAATCTGCGCAATGGCCTGGCCGCGACCGGCGACGAACTCGACCATATCCACAGCGCTGAAACCGGCGCGGATGTCGTCGAAAATGCGCGCGGGGTCTTCGGTTCTCGGGTTGTCGTCGGTGACCAGCACCTTGTCCGCCAGGCGCTCCACCACTTCGGCCATCAACGGCCGTTTGCCGCGATCACGATCGCCGCCGCAACCGAACAGGCAGGTCAGTTGACCTTTGGCATGGGGGCGCAGCGCGGCGAGTACTTTTTCCAGTGCATCCGGGGTGTGGGCGTAATCGACCACCACCAGCGGACGGGAACCGCCCCCCAGACGCTGCATGCGGCCGACCGGGCCCTCAAGGCTTGGCAGGACTTTGAGAATGTCGTCCAGCGGATAATCGAGACCGATCAATGCGCCGACAGCCGCCAGCACGTTGCTCAGGTTGAAACGACCCAACAGGCTGCTGCGCAAGACGTGATCGCCCTGAGGGGTAACCAGGGTGGCACGCACGCCATCGTCATCGAAATGTGCATCGCGGCAGAACAGATAAGCGTTGCTGTCGTCCTGGCTGTAGGTGATCAGGCGCGAGTCATGCGACTGGGCAGCCAGTTGGCGGCCGAAATCGTCGTCCAGATTGATCACCCGGCAACGCAGATCATTCCAGGCGAACAACTTGGCCTTCGCGGCGGCATAGGCCTCCATGGTGCCGTGATAATCCAGATGATCACGGGACAGGTTGGTCATCACAGCGACGTCAAACGCCAGCGCAGTGACACGGCCCTGATCCAAACCATGGGACGACACTTCTATGGCGATGGCCTTGGCGCCGGCCTTTTTCAGGTCGTAGATCGTCGACTGCACAGAAATAGGATCGGGCGTGGTGTGGATGCCGCTTTTCAAGTCACTGTAAAAACCAGTGCCCAAGGTACCGATCAAGCCGCAATGCTGGCCCAGTTTATCCAGCGCTTGGGCGATCAGTTGGGTGACGCTGGTCTTGCCGTTGGTGCCGGTCACGCCAACCAGGTTCATGCTGCGGCTCGGATCACCGTAGAAACGCCCTGCAATGTCCGACAGCTGCGCGGCCAGGCCCTTGACCGGGATCATCGGAATATCGGTGATCGGCAGCACCTTGGCGCCTTCGACTTCATAGGCCACGGCAGCAGCGCCGTGAGCGATGGCATCGCTAATGTGGTCACGCCCGTCGACTTTCAGTCCCGCAATTGCCAGGAACAGATCGCCCGGACGCACCTTGCGGCTGTCCAGAGTCAATTCACGGATCAACAGGTCACGATCGCTCTGGGCGAAAATCTTGCTCAAGTTAAAGGACATCAGCCACGTCCTCCCTTGACTGGAACGGCGGCCGGCGCAGCATTGGCCTGCTGTTCAGGTGGAACAGGGGCGAGGTTGTCCGGGCGAACGTTCATCAGACGCAGCGTGCCCGACATCACCTTGCTGAACACCGGCGCAGAAACCAGACCACCGAAGTAACCGCCTTTGCTCGGTTCGTCGATAACGACCACGATCGCGTAACGCGGGTTGCTCATCGGACCGAAACCGGCGAACAGCGAACGATAGGAGTTTTCGGCGTAGCCCTTGGTGCCCACCGACGTCTTACGTGCAGTACCTGACTTGCCGGCCACGTGATACGACGGAACGCGGGCGCGATAAACGCCGCGCGGGTCTTCGATCACCTGTTGCAGCATGCCTTGCAGCGTTTTGGCGGTGGCTTCAGGAATCGCCTGTGTCGACTCGGACGGCTTGTCCGTCTTCAGGATGGTCAACGGAACGATCTTGCCGTTGTTGGCCAGCGCGGAATAGGCGTGAACCAGTTGCAGCGCCGTCACCGACAGGCCGTAGCCGTAAGATAAGGTCGCAGTTTCCGCCTTGCGCCACTCGCGGTAGTTCGGCAAATTCCCCACGCGCTCACCCGGGAAGCCCAGACCGGTGTATTGACCCAGCCCGACGCGCTGCATGGCGCGGAAGATCGCCTCACCGCCGACGTCGAACGCCACCTTGCTCATGCCGACGTTACTGGAGTTGATCAGAATGCCGGTCAGGTCGAGGATCGGGCCTTCGGTCTTGGTCACGTCGCGAATGGTGTATTTGCCGATCTGCAGCGTGCCCGGATACACCTCGACCTTGTCGCTCGGCTTCCAGCGCCCGCTGTCCAGCGCGGCGGTCATGGAGATAGGCTTCATGGTCGAACCCGGCTCGAACACGTCGATGATCGCGCGGTTACGCATCGCGGCCGGGACCATGGTGCGGCGGTTGTTGGGGTTGTAGGTCGGCTGATTGACCATCGCCAGCACTTCGCCGGTCTTCACGTCCATGATCACCAGGCTGCCGGCCTTGGCGTCGTTTTCCTGAATCGCGTTGCGCAGCTCACGAGTGGCCAGATATTGCAGGCGCAGATCAATAGACAAAGCCAAGGTCTTCCCGGCCTTGGCGTTTTTCTTCACTTGCAGGTCTTTGATCAACCTGCCGCGCCGATCCTTGATCACTTGCCGTTTTCCGGGCACCCCGGCAAGCCAGTCGTCGTATGCCAGTTCGACACCTTCGCGACCGTGATCGTCGAGATCGGTAAAGCCGACCATGTGAGCCGTGACGTCGCCCGCTGGATAGAAGCGGCGGAATTCTTCCTTGCCGTACACGCCAGGCACTTTGAGATCAAGCACTGACTGGCCCTGCTCCGGGGTCAGACCTCGAACCAGATAGATGAACTCTTTGCTGGCCTGTTCGTTCAGGCGATCAGCCAGGGCTTTCGGGTCTTGCCCCAACACTTGCGCCAACAGACCCCACTTGCTTTTGTCGGCCTGCATCTCGGACGGGTTCGCCCAGATAGTGGTGACCGGCGTACTGACAGCCAGCGGCTCGCCGTTACGGTCGGTGATCAGACCACGGTGTGCGGGAATGGAGACGGTACGAAGGCTACGCGCGTCGCCCTGCTCGATGAGAAAACGATGATCGATGACCTGCAGGTCGACGATGCGATAGGAGATCGCCAGTACCATCACCGACAACAGGCCGACCACCACGCGGAACCGCCAAGGGTAAAGTGCCCCTTCGAGTTTCATCATGGCGACACCATCCGGATATCGGCGGCGTTCGGGATGCGCATTTTCAACTGATCGGTGGCCAGGGCCTCGATACGGCTGTGCGCGGTCCAGGTGCTTTGCTCAAGAATAAGGCGCCCCCACTCGGCCTGCGCCTTGTCACGAACGCTGAGCTCGGCATAAAGCGAGTTGAGCAGCTGACGGTTCCAGTGCGCGCTGTAGGAAACGGCGATTGCCGACACGAGGACGGCAATGAACAGCAGCATCATGAAGAAGCTGCCGCCTGGCAGGGGTTTGAAGAAACCGCGGCTCACCGGAGTTTCTCCGCAACACGCATCACCGCACTGCGCGAACGAGGGTTGGCACGGGTTTCTTCGTCGCAAGCGAACTGTGCCTTGCCGATCAGCTTGATGCGCGGCTCGAAAGCCTGATGGCGAATCGGCAGGTTGCGCGGCATGTTGTCTGCCTCACCCTTGACCAATTTGCGCATGAACAGTTTGACGATGCGATCTTCCAGCGAATGAAAGCTGATGACCGCCAGACGACCGCCCACTTCCAGCGTTTCAAGCGCAGCCTCAAGACCGGCTTCCAGATCGCCCAGCTCGTTGTTGACGTGAATGCGCAGACCCTGGAAAGCACGGGTAGCCGGGTTCTTGCCCTTTTCCCACGCAGGGTTGGCGACTTTCAGGACTTCAGCCAGATCGGCGGTACGCTCGAACGGCTGGGTTTCGCGACGGGAAACTACGGCACCGGCCATGCGCCTGGCGAAACGTTCTTCGCCATATTCCTTGAATACGCGGGCGATTTCTTCGGCCGGTGCGCTGTTGACGAACTCCGCGGCGCTGACGCCGCGAGAAGGGTCCATCCGCATGTCCAGCGGACCGTCGTTCATGAAACTGAAGCCACGCTCAGGGTCGTCGAGCTGCGGCGAGGAAACACCGAGATCCAGCAGAATCCCGCTGACCTTTCCAGCAATGCCGCGCTCCAGAGCCTCAGAGCCCAACTCGGCAAAGCTGCGCTGCACAATGACAAAGCGGCCGTCTTCGGCCGCCAGCGCTTGCCCTGTGGCAATCGCTTGAGGATCCTTGTCGAACCCGATGAGCCTTCCATCAGGCCCGAGAGTCTGCAAGATAAGCCGGCTGTGCCCGCCCCGCCCGAACGTGCCATCCAGATAGCAGCCATCGGCGCGCACCGCGAGAGCCTCGACGGCTTCTTCGAGCAGTACGGTGATGTGGGTAAAGCCGCTATTCATAGTCACAGGATCAAATCACGCAGTTCATCAGGCATCGCGCCCGGTTTTTGAATGGCCGCAAGGTCCGCATCAGCAAGTGCGTTCCAGGCGTCCTCATCCCACAGTTGAAACTTGTTCAGCTGGCCTACCAGCATCACTCGCTTATCGAGCTTGGCGTATTCACGCAAACGTGGCGGCACCAGAAAACGCCCACTGCCATCGAGCTCCAGATCAACCGCATTACCGATCAACAGTCGCTGCAGACGACGGTTTTCTTCGCGAAATGTGGCGAGTTCACGCAATTTGGCTTCGATCAATTCCCATTCCGGGAGCGGATAGATGCACAAGCATGGATCGACGGTATCAATGGTCACGATAAGTTGGCCGGCGCTACGCGAATCCAGCTCGTCACGGTACCGGCTCGGCATAGCGAGACGGCCCTTTGCATCGAGATTGATTGCGTTTGCACCACGAAACACAGGCGCGCTCTCCGAATATTATCTTTTTGCGCTCAAAAAACCCACTTCACGCCACTTTCCGCCACTTGCGCACACTATAGGAATGCGCCCACCACACCGTCAAGGCGACTTCTTAAGGAAAACCCTTACAGGACGGAGATTTAGGAGGGGTAATGCAGGAGTTTTGGAAAAATTCGGATCGTTCCTACAGATAAATCCGAGGAAGGTCAGAAAGATAACGTTCGAAGTTAAAGTGTTTTGTGAGGTTTAAGATTTTTTCGGTATTACGAAAGGGTTTCTGCGAGAGAAAAAGCAGAGGTGGGAAAAGGTGGAGAGTCGATCTGTAAGCCGGGTTCTGTCGAGGACAGTCATTCCTCTACGATGGCCATCACTGGACATCTTTAGCAACCTACCCGGTTCCAGCGCGGGCCACGCCTTGGAACCCTATTTGGTCTTGCTCCGAGTGGGGTTTACCTAGCCACGAACTGTTGCCAGACGTGCGGTGCGCTCTTACCGCACCTTTTCACCCTTACCGGCACCGAAGTGCTTAGGCGGTTATTTTCTGTGGCACTTTCCGTAGGCTCGCGCCCCCCAGGCGTTACCTGGCACTCCGCCCTATGGAGCCCGGACTTTCCTCCCCCCTTCATTGCGGAACAATGAAAGGCAGCGACTGTCCAATCGACTCTCCGCCGCCAAGGTTAATGGCAGGGCGGCCCGAGAACAAGCATTAATAAGCCGTTCGCGCATTTAGATGCAGGGCTGACGGGCCCGACTCACTCGCCCTTCTGTTTCTCCAGCGCTACTTGATAAAGCAGATTCTTGCGCACTCCGGTGATTTCCGCCGCCAGTGCTGCCGCACGCTTGAGCGGCATTTCCTCCAGCAGCAGGTCCAGCACGCGACGGGCTTCGGCGCCGATTGCATCCTCGCCTTCAGGCTCGCTCCACCCAGCCACCAACACCACACACTCTCCGCGCTGCTGATTGCTGTCGCCTTCCACGAACGCACGCAATTGGCCCAGCGGCAAGCCTTTGAGCGTTTCGAAGGTCTTGGTCAGTTCACGCCCCAAAACAGCGGGACGATCAGCACCGAAGACGCCCTCCATATCCTGAAGACATTCGAGAATACGATGCGGTGCCTCATAGAAGATCAGCGTGCGCGGCTCTTCCTTCAACAACTCGAGGCGAGCCTTGCGCCCCACCGCCTTGGCTGGCAGAAAACCCTCGAAGATGAAGCGATCGGATGGCAGCCCGGCTGCCGAGAGCGCCGCGATCAGAGCACAGGCGCCGGGGACCGGAACAACCTGGATACCGGCAGCTCGCGCCTGGCGCACCAAGTGATAGCCGGGATCTGAAATCAACGGAGTCCCCGCATCGGAGATCAGCGCCACATCGTCGCCCGCCAGCAAACGCTGAATAAACCGACTGCCTTCTTCACGCTCGTTATGCTCGTGACAGGCGGCGAGCGGCGTCGCTATGCCGAAATGTTGCATCAGCCGTAATGAATGGCGGGTATCTTCGGCAGCAATCAATGCAACCTCACGAAGCACCTTCAAGGCACGCACGCTCATGTCATCCAGGTTGCCAATCGGCGTGGCCACCACATAAAGCGAGCCTGTAGTGGAATTCAAAGCACCTGGAGCAGTCAAAGCGCACACCTCATGTTCGGTAAAAGCCTGCATTGTACAGATTCAGGCAAAGCACACAGGGAGATTGAGAAATGGACGAACACATCCGCTCACATACCGATACGACCGCCCGCCGACAGGGAAAATCACTGACTAAGGCGCACATTTGCGCCTCAAGCCGACCAATATCGCTGCTTTAACGCCTACAACATCGCGCCCCGGCCAGTGCTTGGGTACAATTCCACGCTAATTTGCTCGAGAATCAGGAACATACACATGATCGCTTGCCTGCGGCTGTTCTCTGCCCTCTGCCTGGCTGCCCTGTTGGCCGCTTGTGCCGGTTCGCCCTCTTCCAGTCTTGGCGAACTGCCACGCACCCCTGACGCCAGCATCGAGCAGTTGCTCGAACAAGCCGCTGCTGCCAAATCGCCCGACCAGGCCGCCTTGCTGCGACTGACGGCTGCCGATCTGGCCGCACGCCAAAACAACCCAAGCCGCGCGGCGAGCATTCTCGAGCAGGTCCAGATGGATCAACTCAAGACCGACAAGCAGATTTACGCCAACACCCTCTCCGCTGAGCTGGCACTGGGTCGCAGTCAGCCGAAAGCCGCGTTGACCGCCCTCAACCATCCAAGCATGCAGCATCTGGGTGAAATGCCGGTCGATCTGCAGACCCGCACCCACACCGTCCGTGCTCGCGCACTGGAAGCCGATGGCCAGACCCTCGCCGCTGCGAGCGAACGCGTGTTCATGGGGCCGCTGCTGCAGGGCGATGCTCTGACCGCGAACAACGATGCGATCTGGACGTTGGTCGCGGCATTACCACCTGAACAACTGCAAAGCACAGCCAACGACGACATGGGCGGCTGGCTCAGCCTGGCTCGTGCGGTCAAAGGTGCCGGCACGCTGGAACAGCAGCAGGCTGCCATCGACAACTGGAAAGCGCAGAATCCGCAACACCCTGCCGCACGTCAGCTGCCTACCCCCCTCGCCCAACTGCGCGAACTGAAAAGCGAACCGCTGACCAAGATCGCCCTGCTGCTGCCACAGGATGGCCCACTTGCCTCGGTAGCCCGCGCCCTGCGTGATGGCTTCATGGCCGCACACTATCAGGCGCAGCAAGCCGGTCAGAAGCCACCTGCAATCGAGGTGTTCGACAGCTCCCGCGTGACTTCGATGGACGCGTTCTACGCTCAAGCCAAAGCCGCTGGCGTACAGATGGTCGTCGGGCCGCTGGAAAAACCACTGGTCAAACAGCTGAGCACGCATCAGCAACTGCCGATCACCACACTGGCGCTCAACTACAGCGACGCCACCGCGCAGGGTCCTGCCGAGTTGTTCCAGTTCGGCCTCGCCGCCGAAGACGAAGCCCGCGAAGTCGCTCGTCGCGCCTGGGCCGATGGCAAGCGCAGCGCCGTGGCGATGGTGCCGAAAGGCGAATGGGGTGATCGCGTACTCGACGCCTTCCGTCAGAGCTGGCAAGCCAAGGGCGGCACGCTCCTCGGCGTAGAACGCATCGATCAGCCGGTCGCACTGGCTCAGCAAGTCGCCGACCTGTTCCAGCTGCGCAACAGCGAAGGCCGCGCGCAACGCCTGCAGAGCACCACTGGTGCGCAAGCGGCTGCACAGCCGACTCGTCGTCAGGACGTCGACTTCATGTTCCTGGCAGCGACTCCTCAACAAGCTCAGCAGATCAAACCGACCATGGTCTTCCAGTACGCGGGCGACGTTCCGGTATACGCCACCTCCCACCTGTTCACCAACAGCGGCGATCAGGCGATGTACAACGACCTGGCCGGCGTACGCTTCTGCGAAACCCCTTGGCTGCTCAATGCGAACGACCCGTTGCGCCAGCAGGTGACCGCGCAATGGCCACAAGCGGGCGGCAGCCTGGGCCGTCTGTATGCGATGGGCATCGACGCCTATCGTCTGGCACCGCGCCTGACGCAACTCAAAACCCTGCCTGACAGCCGCATCGACGGCTTGTCCGGAAGCCTGGCCATCGGTCAGGGTCAGCGCATCGAGCGTCAACTGCCTTGGGCACAGTTTGTCGACGGCAAGGTCCAGCGCCTGCCGGACACCGCCCCTTGATCTCAGACAACACGCGACAAATCGCCGGGCGCGAGGCTGAAGCCTGCGCCCTGCGGCACTTGCAACAACAGGGTTTACAGCTGATCACGCAGAACTGGTCATGCAAACGCGGCGAGCTTGATCTGGTCATGCTCGACGGCGATACAGTAGTATTCGTCGAAGTTCGCTATCGGCGCCACGCTGGATGGGGTGGCGCGCTGGAAAGCGTCGATTTTCGCAAGCAGCAAAAGCTTACTCTGGCCGCACAATGGTTTCTGCAGACCGAGTCGAAATGGGCGGATTCTCCGTGCCGGTTCGACGTCGTCGCAATCAATGGCGACCCAGGCACCGAGCCTGCGCTGAGCTGGTTACAGAATGCGTTCGACAGCTGAAGCCGCTTCACTCGCGAGAGCTACCGCGCCGATGCACACACCACCCACAGCGTTTTTTTTGCTCTTTGCTTTGCGGGCTGCACAGTTTTGTGCCGGGAAGCCGATGACTTGTTTCACACGTCGCCCGACCAGCCGCCCCTATTAAGGTTTTCATTGATGGACATGCAATCCCGAATTCGCCAGCTTTTTCAGGCCAGCATCGATACCAAGCAACAGGCGATGGACGTTCTTGCACCGCACATCGAGCAAGCCAGCCAGGTGATGGTCAACGCCCTGCTCAACGAAGGCAAAATGCTTGCGTGCGGCAACGGGGGTTCAGCCGGCGACGCACAACACTTCTCGTCCGAGTTGCTCAACCGCTTCGAGCGCGAGCGACCGAGCCTGCCAGCCATTGCGCTGACCACTGACACATCGACCATTACCTCGATTGCCAACGACTACAGCTACAACGAAATTTTCTCCAAACAGATCCGCGCCCTTGGCCAGCCGGGCGATGTGCTGCTGGCGATTTCCACCAGCGGCAACTCCGCCAACATCATCCAGGCCATCCAGGCCGCGCATGACCGGGAAATGATTGTCGTTGCCCTGACCGGTCGCGACGGTGGCGACGTTGCCTCGCTGCTGCTGCCTGAAGACGTGGAAATCCGCGTCCCGGCCAAAATCACCGCACGTATCCAGGAAGTCCACCTGCTGGCGATCCATTGCCTTTGCGATTTGATCGACAGCCAATTGTTCGGGAGTGAAGAATGATATCCAAACGTCTCAGCCTGCTGGCCCTGACGCTCTGCCTGGGCATCAGTGGATGCAGCTCGGTGATCAATGCCAGCCGCGAAGCACCGATCGACGATGATCGCGGCACGCGCACCTTCGGCAGCAAGATCGACGACTCGCTGATCGAAACCAAGGTCGCGGTGAACATCGCCAAAGCCAGCCCTGACCTGGACAACAACTCGCACATCGTCGTGACCAGCTTCAACGGCATTGTGCTGCTGGCTGGCCAGACGCCACGCGCCGACCTCAAGCAACTGGCAGAGCAGACCGCAAGCCAGGTGCAGAAGGTCAAGAAGGTCAATAACGAACTGCAAGTGATCGCGCCGTCTTCGATGCTCGCCCGCAGCAACGATGCCTGGCTGACCAGCAAGATCAAGACCGAAATGCTTACCGACAGCGCCATCCCGGGCTCGCGGATCAAGGTCGTGACCGAAAACGGTATCGTCTATCTGCTCGGCTTGTTGACCCAGGCGGAAGCCACCCGCGCGACCAACCTGGTACAGGGCGTTTCTGGCGTGCAGAAGATCGTGAAGCTGTTCGAGTACATTGATTGATTGATCCTTAGCAATCCGGTTTGCCGGCGGTGGCTCTCTCGAAATCGCCACCGCCGGCACGCCGGACTGCTACAGGAGCAAGGTGTTTCGGACACAAAAAAGGCGATCCCTCGGGATCGCCTTTTTCGTTGCTGCGCAGTCGACTACTTGACCACTTTCAGACTTGGCCGGCCGCTTGGGCGCGGTGGCTCGTCATCCGGTGGCGGCATGTCGTCGTCCACATCCAGGTCTTCATCGTCATCCACAGCGGGCTCCAGATCGAAGACCATGCCCTGGCCGTTCTCACGGGCATAAATACCCATGACCGCAGCGACAGGCACGTACAGGCTGTGCGGAACGCCACCGAAGCGGCCTTCGAAGCTCACCGCGTCGTTATCCATGTGCAGGTGGCGCACGGCGCTTGGCGAGATGTTGAGGACGATCTGCCCATCATTGGCAAAACCTTGCGGGACTTGTACCGCCGGGTATTCGGCATTGACCAGAATGTGCGGCGTGCAATCGTTATCCACGATCCACTCATACAGAGCGCGGATCAGATAGGGGCGACTGGAGTTCATCGAACGGTTCCTTAGGCCTTTAGCGCATGTCGCGTTCGGCACCAGACAGACTTGCCTGAAATGCCTCGCGCGCAAATTGGCGCTCCATATAATCAAGCAGCGGCTTGGCAGGCCGCGGCAACTCGATACCCAGAATCGGCAGGCGCCAGAGTATGGGCAATAGACAGCAATCGACCAGACTTTGCTCGTCACTGAGGAAAAAAGCTTTTTCCGCGAACAGTGGCGACACGCCGGTCAGACTTTCGCGCAGCTCCTTGCGCGCCTGGACGCGAGCAGCTTCTTTGCTGCGCGGGTCCAGAATGAGATCCACCAGCCCGCACCAGTCGCGCTGGATCCGATGGATCAGCAGACGACTGTTGGCCCGAGCCACAGGGTAAACCGGCAGTAAAGGCGGATGCGGGTAACGCTCATCCAGGTATTCCATGACAACCGTCGACTCGTACAACGCCAGGTCACGATCGACCAGGGTAGGCACGCTGCCGTACGGATTCACCTCGATCAGTCTGGCCGGATGACGGCCCTCAACAACATCGATGATCTCGGCGCTGACACCTTTCTCGGCGAGCACAATGCGCACGCGATGGGAATAGTGGTCGGCGGGGTCGGAGTAACAGGCCAACCGATTGGTCACGCCCATGGCGGTCCTCCTCGCTTGTTAAAATTTCGAAAGCAGAAAAAACGAACGCGCCCTGAAGGCGCCTCCGGCAACATCCACAATGAGCGGGTGTTCGTCGCGGGCGACAAGATAGCTCATTTACTCGAAGTAAATTCTGCAATCTTTCGCCCGCCACTATACCCGCTCTGCGTCCATTACCCGAACGAGGCTCTCCAGAGCGCGTTCCGTCTACAGCAGGACAGATGATCTGTCAGTGCACATCCTTCCAGTATTCGCGCTTGAGCAGGTACGCGAAGATGAACAGCACGGCCAGATAAAGCAGCACATAGGTGCCGATGCGCTGGTGTTGCAGCTTGACCGGATTCGCCGAGTAGGCGAGGAAGGTCACCAGATTCTTGATCTTCTCGTCGAACTGCTCTTCGGTGAGCGTGCCGGTCTTGGGCACGATGGTCAGTTGATCGCACGCCTCGTGAGTCAACGGCGAGCCGGTCAGCGGGTCATATTGCTTCTTCCCATCTTCCTCCACCTGCACTTGCTTGCAACCGATTACCTGACGCCCCTGCAGCCCTACCAGCACGTTAGGCATACCCACGTTGGGGAAAACCTTGTTGTTTACGCCCCAGGGCCGCGCAGGGTCCTCGTAGAACGAACGCAGATAACCGTAGAGCCAGTCGGTGCCGCGCACGCGCGCCACGAGAGTCAGGTCCGGCGGTGCCGCCCCGAACCAGGCCTTGGCATCGGCTGGCTGCATGCCGGCGACCATGTGATCGCCGATCTTGGCGCCGGTGAACACCAACTTGTCCAGCATCAGCTCATGAGGAATGCCGAGATCGTCCGCGACCCGCTCATAACGCTGGAACTTGGCGCTGTGGCAACCCATGCAATAGTTGACGAAGGTTCGCGCACCATCCTGCATGGCAACCTTGTCGGCAACATCGATGTCGACACTTTCCAGTTCCGGGCCACCATGCTCGGCGGCGAAAGACAGGATGGGCAAGGCAGCGAGAATAAAAACAGCCAATAGCTTTTTCATCAGCCAGTCACCCTTTCCGGAACCGGTTTCGTCTTCTCGAACCGTGTGTAGAACGGCATCAGAATGAAGTAGGCGAAGTACAGGAACGTACACACCTGCGACAGCAACGCGCGTCCGGGGCTGGGTGGCAGAACCCCCAGAATCCCAAGAATCACGAAGGCCACACAAAACACCAGCAACCAGATTCGGCTGAGCCAGCCTTTGTAACGCATGGATTTGACCGGACTTCGGTCAAGCCACGGCAGGACGAACAGCACCGCAATCGCGGCCCCCATGGCCATCACCCCCATGAGCTTGTCCGGGATGGCGCGCAAGATCGCGTAGAACGGCGTGAAGTACCAGACCGGCGCGATATGTTCCGGCGTCTTGAAGGCGTTGGCCTGCTCAAAGTTGGGCTTCTCGAGGAAATACCCGCCCATTTCCGGAAAGAAGAACACGATCGAACAGAAGATAAACAGGAACACCACCACTCCGACGATATCCTTGACGGTGTAGTAAGGGTGGAAGGCAATTCCGTCCAGCGGCTTGCCGTTTTCATCCTTGTGCTTCTTGATGTCCACGCCGTCTGGGTTGTTGGAGCCCACTTCATGCAGCGCGAGTACGTGCAGGACCACAAGCCCGAGAATCACGATAGGCAGCGCCACCACATGCAGGGCGAAGAAGCGGTTCAGGGTAATGCCCGAGATCAGGTAGTCGCCACGAATCCACTGAGTCAGGTCGTTGCCGATGACCGGAATCGCACCGAACAGCGAGATAATCACCTGAGCGCCCCAGTACGACATCTGCCCCCATGGCAGCAGGTAGCCCATGAAGGCTTCTGCCATCAGCGCCAGGTAGATGAGCATGCCAAAAATCCACACCAACTCACGCGGCTTCTGATACGAGCCGTAGAGCAGACCGCGGAACATGTGCAGATACACGACGATGAAGAAGGCCGAGGCGCCGGTGGAGTGAAGCAGGCGCAGGATCGAGCCGTACTCGACATCGCGCATGATGTATTCGACGGACGCGAACGCCTCCTCCGCCGAGGGCGTGTAACTCATCGTCAGCCAGACGCCGGTGACGATCTGGTTGACCAGCACCAGCAGCGCCAGCGAGCCGAAGAAGTAGAAGAAGTTGAAGTTCTTGGGGGCGTAATACTTGCTGAGATGGTCTTCCCACATGGAGGTCGCAGGGAAGCGCGCATCGATCCAGTCCATGAATTTGCTCATTACGCTTTCTCCTGATCGACACCAATGACGATGATTGAGTCCGACTCGTAGGAATGCGGCGGCACTGGCAGATTCAGGGGTGCAGGTTGCGCTTTGTAGACGCGCCCAGCCAGGTCGTAATGGGAGCCGTGACAAGGACAGAAGTAACCGCCTACCCAGTCTTTACCCAGGTCTGCGGGAGCCACTTCGGGGCGGAACGTGGGCGAACAGCCCAGGTGGGTGCAGATGCCGATCAGCAAAAGCAGCTCTGGCTTGATCGAACGAACCACAGGGTCAACGTAGGCAGGTTGAGTGGAGTTCTTGGATTCGGGATCGGAGAGCTGGGCGGTGATCTTGCCCAGATTGGTGAGAATTTCCGGCGTGCGGTGAACGATGAAGACTGGCTGACCTCGCCATTCAGCAATCATCTGCTGACCGGGCTCGATCTTGCTGATATTGACTTTTACGGGGGCGCCAGCCGCTTTGGCTTTGGCACTGGGAAACCATGACCCCACGAACGGGACCGCAGCCCCCACCGCTCCTGCTGCGCCAACCACCGAAGTGGCCGCGACGAGGAAGCGACGCCGGCCTGCATTCACGCCGTCATTGCTCATTCCGTCCTCTCCCATCAGCTTTTAGAGGCCCGCTTGGTCAGGCTTCTCTTTGAATTATTTTTCTAGCTGTCAAAAAATCCTGCCGAATGGTAATCAAAGCCCCTTATGGTCGCAAGGGCATTACCTTTTGGCGAAAACGGGGAGGCCTTATAGAACGGGGCATCCACGGATGAGTCGTGTCGTCACACCCAATAATAGACGCCCATAAAAAAACGCCCAGTTCCAATTGGAAACTGAGCGTTCTTTTTGAACGAAAAGCGAATTAACGCTTCGAGTACTGCGGACGCTTACGCGCTTTACGCAGACCGACTTTCTTACGTTCAACTTCGCGAGCATCGCGAGTAACGAAGCCTGCTTTGCGCAGAGCGCTACGCAGAGTTTCGTCGTACTGCATCAGAGCGCGGGTGATACCGTGGCGGATTGCGCCAGCTTGACCACTCACACCACCGCCGATGACAGTGACGTAGATGTCGAATTTTTCGACAGTCTCGGTCAGTTCCAGCGGCTGGCGAACTACCATGCGGGCAGTTTCGCGACCGAAGAACGTGTCCAGGGAGCGGTTGTTGATGGAGATGTTACCGGTGCCCGGACGCAGGAAAACGCGAGCGGTTGCGGTCTTGCGACGGCCAGTGCCGTAATTTTGAGTCGCCGACATAATGAACTATTCCGTTAAAACTTCAGTTCTTGGGGCTGCTGAGCAGTATGTGGGTGTGCAGCGCCCGCATAGACTTTCAGCTTACGATACATGTCGCGACCCAGCGGGTTCTTAGGCAGCATGCCTTTGACCGCGGTCTCGATCACGCGCTCAGGAGCTTTGGCGATCAGCTTTTCAAAGTTGATCGACTTGATCCCGCCCGGGAAACCGGAGTGAGAGTAGTAGATCTTGTCGGTGGTTTTGGCACCAGTAACACGGATTTGCTCAGCGTTGATCACGACGATGTAGTCGCCAGTGTCGACGTGCGGAGTGTATTCCGGCTTGTGCTTGCCACGCAGACGGCTCGCGATTTCCGTGGCCAGACGACCCAGGGTCTGGCCAGCAGCGTCGACGACGAACCAGTCGCGCTTTACTGTTTCCGGTTTAGCGGTAAAAGTTTTCATTCTTTATAGCCTCAAAGGCCGCCCTGAAAAATAGACGGCGGAGCATACTCATTAGTACGGTCTTTGACAAGTCAAAGGCCGCCGGGCACGAACGCTATAGGGGGCTCGGGTCAGCGCGTTCGATCGCAGCGGTATCTTCTGGCGCGGGGCATCACTCCCACGACAAAGAGACGCGGAATTATGCAGATTGCGAAAAAAATTTCAACCTGCTTTTATGGCTCTTTTAAACAGGAGAGCCAGATGGACTATCGCAAACTGGGCAGAACCGACCTCAAGGTCAGCGCAATCTGCCTCGGCACGATGACCTGGGGCGAGCAAAACAGCGAGTCCGAGGCCTTCGCCCAGATCGAACGCGCCAAGGCGGCGGGTATCAATTTCATGGACACCGCCGAGATGTACCCGGTCCCGCCCAAGAAAGAAACCTACGCCAGCACCGAAACCATTATCGGCAACTGGTTCAAGAAAAGCGGTGATCGCGCCGACTGGATCCTCGCCAGCAAGATCGCCGGCCCCGGCAACGGCATCGATTACATTCGTGACGGCCAGCTGAAATTCAACCGCGATCATATCGTTGCCGCCGTGGATGCCAGCCTCAAGCGCCTGCAGACCGACTACCTCGATCTTTATCAACTGCACTGGCCAGAGCGCAGCACCAATTTCTTCGGCAAGCTGGGCTATACCCACAGCGATGAGCAGTTCACGCCATTGCTGGAAGTACTCCAGGCGCTGGACGAACAGGTCAAGGCCGGCAAGATCCGTCACGTGGGCCTGTCCAACGAAAGCGCGTGGGGCGCCATGAAGTTTCTGGCTGAGTCCGATAGCCACGGGCTGACCCGCCCGGTGTCTATCCAGAACCCGTACAACCTGCTCAACCGCAGCTTTGAGGTGGGTCTGGCAGAAGTGGCCATTCGTGAACAATGCGGTCTGCTGGCCTACTCGCCCATGGCGTTCGGCATGCTGTCCGGCAAATACGAGAATGGCGCTCGCCCGGCAAAAGGTCGTCTGAGTCTGTACAGCCGCTTCACCCGCTACTTCAACCCGCAATCGGAAGCGGCTTGCGCCCGCTATGTCGCGCTGGCCCGTGAACACGGTCTGGATCCGGCACAGATGGCGCTGGCGTTCGTGACCAGCCGTTCGTTCGTGACCAGCAACATTATTGGTGCGACGACGCTGGAGCAGCTGGACAGCAACCTGGCGAGCGCCGAACTGGTGCTGTCCGCGGAAGTGCTGGCGGGTATCGAGGCGATCCACAAGGATCAGCCCAATCCTGCGCCGTGAAGAGTCTCTAACGAACGCTGACTGAACCCTCTGTAGCGGCCCGGGTTGCCGGCGGTAGCGATTTCAAACAAGCCGCCGCCGGCAAGCCGGACTGCCACAGGGATTTGTATCGATCCAACAGATCCAAGCCTTGCCCTCACAGAGCCCGCGCAATGATCTCCTTCATGATCTCGTTGGTCCCCGCATAAATCCGCTGCACCCGCGCATCCGCCCAAGCCCGGGCAATCGGGTATTCCCACATGAAACCGTAACCACCATGCAACTGCACGCACTCATCGAGCACCTTGCATTGCAGATCGGTAGACCAGTACTTGGCCATCGCGGCGGTCGGCACGTCGAGCTTGCCCTCCAGATGCAACTCCAGACAGCGATCGATGAAGGTGCGGCCAATCTGCACTTCGGTCGCGATTTCCGCCAGTTTGAAGCGCGTGTTCTGAAAATCGACGATGGCCTGACCGAATGCCTTGCGCTCGCGGGTGTAGTCCAGGGTCCATTGCAGCGCAGCCTCCGCCGAGGCAATCGCGCCGATGGCGACGGTGAGTCGCTCCTGAGGCAATTCCTGCATGAGGTACGCAAACCCCATACCGGCCTGGCCCAATAGATTCTCCTTGGGCACGCGGACGTCCTGAAAGAACAATTCCGACGTGTCCTGCGCTTTCATGCCGACCTTCTCCAGGCGCTTGCCCTTCTCGAAGCCCGGCGTCCCCGCCTCCACCAGAAACAGGCTAGTGCCCTTGGCGCCCGCCTTGGGATCGGTCTTGGCGACCACGATCACCAGATCCGCCAGAAACCCGTTGGTGATGAAAGTCTTCGAGCCGTTTATGACGTACTCGTCGCCATCAAGCACGGCGGTGGTTTTTACACCTTGCAGATCGGAGCCCGCGCCAGGCTCGGTCATGGCGATGGCCGTGACCAACTCTCCGGAGACCATTTTCGGCAGGTATTTGAGCTTCAGCGCTTCGCTGCCGTAATGAAGGATGTAGGGCGCGACGATGTCCGAGTGCAGGGAAAATCCGATGCCGGTCAGACCCAACCGGTAGATTTCTTCGATCACCACAGTGGTATAGAGGAAGTCCGCCGCCATGCCGCCGTACTCTTCCGGCAGGTGCGAACACAGCATGCCCTGCTCCCCTGCCTTGTTCCACAGTGCACGGTCGACATGCCCCTGCTTCTCCCACTGCGCATGAAACGGCGCCGCTTGCTGCTCGAGAAACTTGCGGACGCTGTCACGGAAAAGCTCGTGCTCGGAGCTGAAGAGTGTTCTTGGAAGCATGGGACACCTTGGCGTGGAGGGATTGTCGGACACAATGGTCCGCTGAGCGTATGCCGAGCCAGTTGACGACGACACTGGACACATCAGACAAAAAATAAGACGATCACGCCGTTGCTTGACCACTTTCCCATATAAGAACAACAGATTATGTCTACTCAACAAAACGTGCCGTTGCGGCGCGTCAGCATCCTCGCGATTGACGGAATCTTCGCTTCCACCCTCACCCAGGCCAAAGACTTCTTCCATCTGGCCAGCCTGCGCTATGGCAAACAGTTGGGCCAGGGCCTCAAACCCGCTTTCGAGACGCGATTGGTCAGCCCCGACGGACAACAGGTGCGCAGCTTCAGTGAAGTGGTGTTGCCAGTCGACGGCGCGCTGGAAAACGCCGACATCATCATCCTTCCGGCCTTCGTCGACAATTTCGACACCCTGCGCGAACGCTATCCACAGATCCTGCCCTGGCTGCGCGAACAGCACGCTCGAGGCGCTGTACTCTGTGGAGAAGCCAGCGGCGTCTTCTGGCTGGCCGAGGCAGGCCTGCTGGACGGCAAGGAAGCCACCACCTACTGGCGCTTCTTCAATGAGTTCGCCGAGCGCTTCCCGAAAGTACTGCTCAATCAGGAAAAACACCTGACCGATGCCGACAACCTGTACTGCGCTGGCGGCACGATTTCGGCGTGCGACCTTTACATCTACCTGATCGAGCGTTTCTGCGGGGCCAACGTCGCGCAGACCGTGGCCCGAGACATTCTGTATGAAGTGCAGCGCAGCTATGCGCCAGGTCGCATGGGGTTTGGCGGCCAGAAGCTGCATCAGGACGTGATCATCCTGCAGATCCAGCATTGGCTGGAGGAACACTTCGCTGACAAATTCCGCTTCGAAGATGTCGCCCGCGAACACGGCATGAGCATTCGCAATTTCATGCGCCGCTTCCAGACCGCCACCGGAGACAAACCGCTGCATTACCTGCAACGCCTGCGTATCGAAACCGCCAAGGGCCTGCTCTCCGGTTCACGCAAAAGCATCAAGACCATCAGCTACGAAGTCGGCTACGACGACGCCAGCTTTTTCGCACGGCTGTTCCGGCAACACACCGACCTGTCGCCAAACCAGTACCGCCAGCAGTTTCAGCAGGCGGCCTGAGCGGTCTAGGCGATTCTCAGACAACGTGTGCGCTACATAGCTATGACCTTCCTGCCAGCCCTCTTCAGTAGCCTGATTCTCATCACGCCACGCTGAAGAGGACCGGTCAGGATGACCATCGGATCAAGCTACGATTACCCCGCCAAGATAGCCAGACACTTTGCCGCCCAACCCCATTCGGGCTGGGCCGCACGTTTCCCCAACCCACCCGACCTGTGCTTCGACTACCGCAAGTTGCTTGAACAGCCCGGCGGTATCGCCAGCGCCCGCCCTACACCTCACAGAATTTGCATCGTCGGTGCCGGGGTCACCGGGCTGGTGGCCGCTCGCGAACTTCTGCGCTGCGGGTTCACCGATGTCACGCTGATCGAGCAGTCCCGTCGTATCGGTGGGCGTCATCTGACGATCACACGCCCAACTGCCGAGGGCGATGCCCCCACGACGCCCTTCGAAATGGGCGCCATGCGCATGCCATTTTTCAATACCCACGATGAGGCACCCAAAGAGGGACGCTCATTGATGGCGTACTACTCACAGTTGTTCGATCTGAAAATCTCCGACTTCCCCAACCCCGGCACTCCTGCCGTCAACGCAACCGGCATCTATCTCCAGGAGGGTTTACTGGCAGACGCGCAAACGCCCGAGCTGCTGATCTGGAATAACCCCGAAGGTCACACTCCGCCGCCTACTGAACAGCTGCAGACCGTATTCAACAAGTGGCAAGCCTTCGCCCACCGAATGACGCGTCAAGTGGCTGCGGTCTATGGCAGCAGTCAATGGGAGGCCATGTGGGCAGCCATCGTCGAGCATTACCAGGCCCTCTCTTTTCGCGACCTGGTCAAGCTCGCGCCTCTGACGCAATGGAGCAAGAAAGACCCCGGAAATTTCGGCGGCTTGGGGATGACGCCCGAAGAGTCGAGAATCTTCTACTCCATTGGCATCGGCGACGGCAGTTGGGGGGCGTTCTACGACGTCTGTAGCCTTTATCCGATCCGCACCGCGATCTTCGGCTTCAGCAGCCATCTACAACTGGTTCATGGCCGAGTGGATAATAACGGCCTGCCGCTGGCATCTCCCCTTTTGGACGCGGGCACGGTGCGCGACAGCCAGGGGCTGGCGTTCGAAGCCCCTCGGTATATCGGTCTCGCAGCATTGGATGAATGCTTGCTGTATATGCCGATAGACGAGACTCGGTCTTCGTTTTATCAACACAGTCTGGAGCGTGAAGCGGGGCTGCTGATGAATTCCTGCGTGACGAAACTCAGCAAACAGGCAGACGGAAGGACGCGGGTGCATGTTGAGTCGCAAACCGGTGACAGCAATTGCTCGAGGTTTGACGACTTCGACTCGGTCATTCTGACGCTGCCCTCCTGGCTCATCGAAACTCAGCTTCAGCTCGAGGGGTATTCGAAATCGGAACTGCCCTACTCCATTGTCAATGCCTACAAAACGGCGCACTGGGAAACCAGTTGCAAGGTCTATGCGCCTCTCAAGAAGACCTTTCTCTCAAATAACTCAAAGATCCCTCAGATATTGGTCACAGACAGTTTCGTGCATGACGTTTACATGTACCGCTACAACGACCGTTACCCGGACGACTGCATTTTATTGAGTTACACCTGGGAGGATGACGCGACCAAACTCGCATCATTCGCGGACAAGGAACTTGTGCAGAAATGCATGGATGAACTTGATCGTATTCTGATGAGTTGCGGCAACATCCAGGAACGCCTTTCACCTTTCATCGACGCTGAGCAAGCCGTTGTGCAGCGCTGGGTCACGGACCGCAATGCGCTCGGTTGCGCCAAGCTCTACCGGGCGGGCACCTACCACGACGCGGTGAGCCTGATGAGCTATAACCGCGAATACGGCGCGCAATCGGGACTGTATCTGTCGGGCGAGTCCTTTTCGGTCGATGCCGGCTGGACGGAGCCGTGCCTGCGTGGCGCTGTGGACGCGGTCATTCATATTTGTGACAAGACCGGCGCGCAGTTCAATGGCGGTTTTTCGATGAATGACTATCCGCACTATCAGCTGCCAACTAACGCTTCTTAGTCCGCCAACTAACCGCGATCGGCTTTTAATCAAAAGCCGATCCAGACAGCCCACTACTAAACCAACTAACAAACCAACTACACAGCCAACAAGAATTTTCCTATAGGAATCTCAGAAACGGCCTGCTTGAGCAATTCGAATGAATATCGGCCTAATGAAAACGCCATTCAAACGAATAATAAACAGGCCAAACTCATGCATGCAGCAAAATCCGTCAGTCCCGTCCGCGTTGCCGTTATCCAGTGCGATCCACAATCCGGAGCGGAAAACCGCGAGCGCAACATGGCGCTCAGCCTGAGCCTCGCACAGCAAGCAGTGGAAGGCGGCGCCAATCTGATCGTGCTCCCCGAGCTATCGAGCACCGGTTACACCTTCCAGACCCGCGAACAGGCGTTCCTCCACGCAGAAGCGGTCCCCGAGGGCGCGAGCGTTCAAAAGTGGATCAGCTTCGCCCGTGCCAACAATGTCTATCTCGCTGCCGGCCTGGTCGAGCAGGCCGGCATGAAGCTATTCGACTCGGCCGTACTGGTGGGGCCTGAGGGTTTCATCGGGGTGTATCGCAAGGCGCATCTGTGGAATCAGGAGAAGCTCTGGTTTTCGCCAGGGGATCTGGGGTTCCCGGTCTTCGAAACGCCCATCGGCCGCATCGGCCTCTTGATCTGCTGGGACATCTGGTTTCCAGAGGTGCCGCGGCTGCTGAGCCAGCAAGGTGCGGACATCATCTGCAGCCTGAACAACTGGGTCTGGACGCCGCCTCCGCTGTTCGATGAGGCCGGCCGGTGCATGGCGAGCTATCTGACCATGACCGCGGCACACGTCAACAACGTATTCATCGCCGCAGCCAACCGGGTCGGGACTGATCGTGGAGAACGCTTCCTCGGCTGTTCGCTGATCGCCGGCACCAACGGCTGGCCGCTCGGGCCTGTGGCCGATGCCGAGCAGGAAACCATCCTTTTCGCCGACATTGACCTGAGCAGCACTCGCAGCGCGCCTATCTGGAACGACCTCAACGACCTGCACCGGGATCGCCGCGCGGACCTGTACGACGCCATGCTCGGCTACACCGGCCATCCACAACTGCCACGCTGAGGAGCCGGTCATGAACAATGCCTTTCGCCGGGAATATGACCGGCACGTGCGTCGACAGATCTTCGGCTCGTTGCTCGCCGTTTCCGGCCTGCTCACAGCCATCACCCTTTCTGTCATCAGTGGTCTGTGGCTGGTGCGAGAGCTTGAACTACAAACTGCGTGGCCGAGCTACAACGACCTTGCTCAGAACCTGCATCTGCCAGCGTCCTGGTGGCGCTGGCTGGTCGGGGATATCAGCGAGTTCGCCTTTTACAAACACGAGTTCGCCTCCATCGGCTTGCTGGCCGGTGCGGCACTGGCGTATTTCGGCAGTCGCAACAGCAAGGCCTGGGCAGGCTTCCCCATCTGCTACGGCACGGGGTTGTGGCCATGGCTTGCCATCAGTTCATTGCTGGGGCTGTTGCTGAGTAACCTGCTCTGGGGCTGGACGCTGTCGGAGCAAAGCTGGCAGCCCACCTTCGTCGCCTTCGTTTCCCTGCCAGCAGCGATGGTGCTGCTGTTCGGTCGAGGCTGGCGGGTGGCGGTCACCGGCGCGCTGCTGGGTGCGATTCTGGTCACACCGACGGCATTGCTGATCGTCAACCATGTCTGCAAGCCCATGGAGTTGCCTGCGGTTGTCGGCAATGTGCTGGGCATGGCCCTGGCCAGCGTCATCGCGTTTCTGCTGTGCCGCTGGTTTCCTCAGTTAGTACGCGGCCGGGAATCCACGAGCGACCAAGCCAGCGTTTCGACTATTTCATCGCCTGCGCCGACCTACGGAGCCTGGTGGACAGTGCGCCGCATCCTGGCTGACTTTTCCGAGGCGCCGTTCTTCGGCAACGAGCTGGCAAGCCTGGGATTGCTGCTGGGGGTGCTACTGGCCTTTGTGATCAACCCGGACAGCCCCGCGTATGGCTCCGGTCTGCTACCGGCAATTATCGCAGGGCAGTTCCTGAGCGCGGCCATAGGCGTGCTGATATGGCGCACGCAGTGGATTCGTCTCGGCTGGTACCCGACCTACATTCCGCTGGTTTCGGTAGTACCCGCCGCTGTCTTGATCCATGGCGCGGGTTTATCGGTAATCCTGTCGAGTGCCTTGCTCGGGGCGCTGATCGCGCCGCCCCTGGCCACGGCAATTGCCGCCCGTTTGCCAACATACATGCATGCTTACATCGCCAACGTTTTGTCGATGGCCTTCAGTACACTGTTGATCGTGCCCTTGGCAGGCGCATTGCAACAGTGGGTCTAAGCCTTCCATTCGTTCAAGAGAAATCACCATGACCAAACCCGTACTCGCCATTGCCGCTTTGGGTGGCACGGTCAGCATGCAGGCACAGGCCGGCCACAGAGGCGTGATGCCGAGCCTGACCGGAGAAGCCATGCTGGCGGCGGTTCCAGGGCTCTCGGCGCTAGCAGACGTGCATGCCGAAACCCTTTGCCTGCGCCCCAGTGCGTCACTGGATTTCGAAGACTTGCTGCGTCTGCTCGACTGGGCCAACCGCCAGGTCGATTCAGGGGCACAGGGCGTTATCGTGACTCAAGGCACCGACACGATGGACGAAACAGCGTTCTTTCTGGATCTGCTGTGGGAAAAGGATGCACCGTTGATCATCACCGGGGCCATGCGGGCCGCCACCCAGCCAGGCGCCGATGGACCGGCTAACCTGCTGGCTGCAGCCCAGGTTGCGCTGGATGAAGGCAGCTGTAGGCGTGGTGTGCAGGTCGTCATGAACGACCAGATCCACAGCGCCAGATACGTCAGCAAATGCGACTCGCTGGCCGTCCATGCCTTTGCGTCACCGCTGTTCGGCCCTCAGGGGCTGATCATCGAGGGTCGCGCGGTCTATCTGAAACCTGCGCATACGCGCTCCACCCTTCCCGCTCCGGAACGTCGCCATCATCACATCGCCCTGCTCGAAGCCACCTTAGGGGACGCTCCGCTGATTCTGGAGCGGGTTGTCGATCTGGGGTACAGCGGCGTTGTGATCGCGGGCTTCGGTGCTGGACACGTTTCCCGAGAGTGGGCTCAGGTTATCGGGAATCTCGCCGCCACGATTCCAGTGATCGTCAGCACGCGAACCGGATCGGGTTCGACGGCACGCGAAACCTATGGGTTCGAAGGCGGAGAACTGGATTTGATCTCGAAGGGCGCCCGGATGTCGGGACTGCTCAGCGCGAGAAAAGCGAGAATTCTGCTATGGCTGCTGGTTGGCTGTAAGCGAGAGGGTGAACTGGAGGACTGGCTGGCACCGACTTATTGAGAGCAGATACCTAACAGTGCGGCTTGCCGGCGGTGGCGTATTGGAGATGGCTACCGCCGGCAAGCCGGCTTCTACATAAGAATCGCTTGGTCGGTTACGGCTTGTGCGCCCGCGACAGGAACTCATGGGACTGCATTTCCAGCAGGCGGCTCAGGGTGCGCTGGAACTCGAAATTCAGACGACCGCCGGTGTACAGGTCCTTCAGCTCGACTTCCGCCGAGATGATCAACTTGACGTTGCGGTCGTAGAATTCATCGACCATGTTGATGAAGCGGCGGGCGATGTCGTCGGTGGTGACGCTCATTTGTTCGACGCCACTGAGCAACACGGCGTGGAAGATTTTGCCGAGTTCGATGTAGTCGTTCTGGCTACGCGGGCCGTCACACAGTTCGCGGAAATCGAACCAGGCCACATCGTCACAGGTACGAATCGCCTTGATCTGGCGGTTCTCGATGATCAACACATCGTTTTCGATGGCCTTGGTGCATTCCGGCGTCAGCGCGCGGAAGCTTTTGCGCATGCTGTCCTGAGCGGCTTCGTTCAGTGGGAAGTGGAACAGCTCGGCTTGCTCCAGATGGCGCAGACGATAATCCACGCCGCTGTCGACGTTGACGATCTCGGTGTTCTGTTTGATCAGGGCAATGGCCGGCAGGAAACGCGCACGTTGCAGACCGTCCTTGTACAGGCCGTCCGGCACGATGTTCGAGGTGGCGACCAGGGTCACGCCGTTCTTGAACAGCTCTTCCATCAGGGTGCCGAGAATCATGGCGTCGGTGATGTCGGAAACGAAGAATTCGTCGAAGCAGATCACCCGTGCCTCACCGGCAAACTGTTTGGCGATCAGGGTCAGAGGGTTCTTCTCGCCCTTGAGGTTCTTCATTTCCTCGTGCACACGCTTCATGAAGCGGTGGAAGTGCGTGCGCATCTTGTCCTGAAACGGCAGCGCTTCGAAGAACGTGTCGACCAGATAGGTCTTGCCGCGACCGACGCCACCCCAGAAATACAGGCCCTTGACCACCGTCGGCTCTTTCTTGCCGAAAAGCTTGCCGAAAAGACCTGGCTTGGTCTCATGAGCAGCAACCAGATCGTCGTAAAGACGCTGCAGGTGACGCACAGCGTTTTCCTGAGCGGCATCGTGGAAGAAGTCGGGTTTCTTGAGGTCGTTCTGGTAGCTTTCTAGGGGGGTCATATTCGTTACGTTAGCTAGGTAGCAAAAACGGGCCGCCACTGTAGCGATGGCCCGTTGCAATGGCAATTAATCCTGTTGTGGCGCCAAGGCCAGTTTCAGGCTTTCGATAGCGGCATCGCGGGCTGCGGCGTCGGCAAAGACCGGACTGTCCGCAACGCATGCGCCTTGCAGCCAGACGCCGAAGCTTTCGCCTTCCGTCCGAATGTCCAGCTCACCACCCTGTTGCAGCTGCTTGGTCACCGCACCGGCAGCCTTGCCGTCGGCGAAATTGCGCGACAGCAGCAGTTGCTCGCCATCGGCGGCCAGCAGGCGGAAACGGAAGCTGTCGTCCTCACGGAAGCTGACAAAACGCGCGCCTTTGCTTACTTTCTTCTTGCTGGCCGCGACCGTTTGCGTGTTGGTGCGGAAAGACCGCAGCCCTACCGCCTCACGCAGTTCGCCCAGGAATGGCGTAGCGGTACGTCGTGCCTTCTGTGCACCGGCTTGCAGAATATCTTCCAGATCGGCTGGACGCTCAATCAGACGATGGTAGTTCTCGCGAGCTTCACCCAGCTCGCTGTCCAGCAGCTGGAAGAGCCGCTGTTTGGCGTCTCCCCAGCCCAGACCTTGTAGCAGGTCGGCGCGAAATTCGCTGCTCTGCTCTTGGCTGGCGAAAGCCTGATACAGGGTAAACAGGTGCGAGTTGTCCGGATCCTTCGCTTCACCGGGCAGACGCGAGTCGGTGACGATGCGCGAGATCGCGTCTTTCATCTCCTTGGCGCTGCTGAACAACGGGATGGTGTTGTCGTAGCTCTTGGACATCTTGCGACCGTCCAGGCCCGGCAAGGTCGCCACGCTCTCTTCGATCAGCGCTTCGGGCATGACGAAAAACTCTTTGCCATTACCGAACAGGTGATTGAAGCGCTGGCCGATGTCGCGGGCCATTTCGACGTGCTGGATCTGATCACGACCCACCGGCACCTGATGCGCGTTGAACATCAGGATGTCGGCGGCCATCAGCACCGGGTAGCTGAACAGGCCCATGCTGACGCCTGCATCCGGATCTTCGCCGGCTTCGACGTTCTTGTCGACCGACGCCTTGTAGGCGTGCGCACGGTTGAGCAGGCCCTTGGCGGCCACGCAGGTCAGCAGCCAAGTCAGTTCAGGAATTTCCGGGATGTCAGACTGGCGATAAAAGGTCACGCGGTCGACGTCCAGGCCGGCAGCCAGCCAGGTCGCGGCGATTTCCAGACGCGAGCGCTGGATGCGCAGCGGGTCATCGCACTTGATCAGTGCGTGATAGTCGGCCAGGAAGTAGAACGAATCGGCATCGCTCTGGCGGCTGGCGACGATGGCCGGGCGAATGGCGCCCGCGTAGTTGCCCAGGTGTGGCGTGCCGGTGGTGGTGATACCGGTCAGGATACGAGTGGTCATGGCTAGTCGCTTATTTTGGGTGCTGCGATCAATTCGAAAGACGCGGCAGGACCAGATCCTTAAGGTCAGTCAGCTTGCCGTGGAAAAAGTGTCCGCATTCTGCCACTTTCAGCAGCTCATGGGGACGCAGCAGTGCGTCAGACCAGGCATATACCAGCTGCGGGTCCACCACTTCGTCGGTTTCCGGCTGAATCAGGGTCAATGGCCCCTTTTGCGGCAGCGCGCTCGGGTCGGCGATGCGCATCACCGCCGGCGCGACCATGAACAGGTGATTCAGGGTTTCGCCCTTGGCTTCGAGACGACCGCCAAGGGTGGCAGCGACAAATCCGCCGAAGGAAAAACCGAACAGGGTCATCGGCAGATCGGGGTGTTTTTCCCGCAGCCACAATGCTGCGGCTTCTGCATCATCCACCTCGCCCTGGCCCATATCGGAACTGCCGGCACTGGCGCCGACACCACGGTAGTTGAAGCGCAGCGTGATGTATCCTGCGTCGCGGGCTGTGCGCTGCAAGGTCGAGATCACTTTATTGAGCATCGTGCCGCCCTGAACCGGGTTAGGATGGCATATCAGCGCCACGCCCTTGGCCCCTTCCAGGTCAAGGTACAAGGCTTCGAGTTGGCCCACCGGGCCGTCGATGAATACAGGGGTTTCACGCATGAGCAAGAATGAACTCCGTGACCTTCAATTGGGTCGACTCGTCTAGCTGATTGTCTGTGGCTGGCATATCGGCGACGCGTCGCCGCTATACAGCGCAGGTTCGAGCCGTTAACGTAAAGCAAAGCCGTTTATAGAGGAAGGACTCGTGGATTACTCGCTCTTAGTTTGGTTGCTGCCGACTATTGCCCTGATCGCCGGTGTAGCCATCGGTTTCTTCGTGGCACGTGCGCTGCCCAATGCCGCGCCTAACAGCACTCAGCGCCAGCTGGATGACGTTCAGGAGCGTTTCGACACCTATCAGAACGAGGTGGTCACTCACTTCAACAGCACGGCTAATCTGGTACAGAAGCTGTCTCAGAGCTATCAGGACGTACAGGAACATCTCGCCGAGGGCGCCAATCGTCTGGCCCTGGACGACCTCACCCGCCAACGCCTGCTCGCCGCCCTGCACCCGGAAGCGAATCAGGCCCCACGCGACCGCCTGACGCCGCCGCGCACCGCCGCCGAGCCACCACGGGACTACGCCCCGAAAATGCCGAATACCCCTGGCATGCTGGATGAGCATTACGGCTTGAAGAAGTAAGCAGATACACAATGAAAAAGCCCGCCCCTGAGGTGATCAGCGGCGGGCTTTTTTTGTGCTTGTGAGACTGGCTTAAGGATCGCCTGTCGATCACATCCTGCAGGGGAACGATCAACGGAAAACAACGCTATCCCTGTGGGAGCTGAGCCTGGTCCGAAAATATCCGCCATCCCCAGAGCAAGCCCGCAAAAAACCCGCCATCACCGGCGGGTTCCCTGATCGTGCCCACGCTCCGCGTGGGTATGCAGCCAAGGACGCTCCGCGTCCGTCGCAGTGAGACGCTGAGCGTCTCGGGCGGCGTTACCACGCGGAGCGTGGGAACGATCAACAGTGCGGTATTCGCGGACCGTGACAAATCCAGTAAAAACAAAAAACCCGCCATCGGCGGGTTTCTCGTGGAGCAGTCGAGATTTAGATCGCGCCGCGAGCTCGCAGCAGATCCAGCACTAGCTTGACGCTTTCTTCGACGTTCAACGCCTGGGTATCGATCACCAGGTCGGCGTCCAGCGGGACGTCATACGGGAAGGACTCGCCCGGAATGTTGTCCTTGTCGGCAGCGTAGAGGCCTTGTGGATCGCGTTCGCGGCAAACCTGAGGCGAGGCCTGGACGTAGACCGTGATCAGGCGATCATCGCCAATCAGCGCCTTGGCGTTCTGACGACCTGCCGCATCCGGTGCAACGAAAGCAGCCAAGGTCAGCAGGCCTGCTTCGTTGAACTGACGCGCTACGTGAGCGGCACGACGCCAGTTCTCGGTGCGACCAGCCCGATCCTGTGGCAGACCTTTGTTCAGGTCGTGGCGCAAGTTCTGGCCATCGAGGACGAACACCGCACGGCCCAAGTCGAACAACTTGCGCTCCACGGCATACGCGAGGGTGCTCTTGCCCGCGCCCGACAGCCCGCTGAACAGCACTGTTGCTGGCTTCTGACCGAACCGTTGAGCACGCTCCTCAACCGACACATGCGCCAGCGCGCCGTGGTGGTTGCCAGCGCCAGCCGACGTCGGTTTCGCAATGATCATGCCTGCCGCCACGGTGCCGTTGGTCAAGCGATCGATGACGATAAACGCACCGGTGGTGCGGTTGCTGTCGTAACCATCCAGCGCGATCGGCGCATCGAGGGCGATTTTCACGCGGCCAATTTCGTTCAGTTGCAAGGCGCTCGCGGCGCCCTCTTCGAGCGTGTTCACGTCAACGCGGTGAGTGATGCTGGCAATCGAGCCTGGCACGTAAGACGTAGCGCGCTTGATGTCGTATTTCTTGCCAGGAAGCATCGGCTCTTCAGCCATCCACACCAGCATGGCGTCGAAGGAGTCTGCCACCTGCGGGACGTTGTCGGCATGCACCAACAAGTCGCCACGGGAAATGTCGATTTCGTCTTCCATGGTCAGGGTCACGGCCTGACCCGGGCCTGCGTGCTCCAGCTCACCTTCGAAGGTAACAATGGATTTCACGCGGCTGCTTTTGCCCGACGGCAGCACGACAACCTCATCGCCCTTGCGCACGATGCCGCTGGCCAGCGTACCGGCGAAGCCACGGAAGTTCAGGTTCGGACGGTTGACGTACTGCACCGGGAAGCGGAGGTCGTCGAAGTTACGGTCGTTGGCGATCTCGACGGTCTCGAGAATTTCCATCAACGACTTGCCGTTGTACCAAGGCGAGCGTTCGCTCTTGTTCACCACGTTGTCGCCCTTGAGCGCCGACATCGGAACGAATTCCATGGTGGTCGGCTTCAGGGAAATGCGGTCGGCGAACTTCAGGTAATCGGCCTTGATCTGCTCGAAGATTGTCTCGTCAAAACCATTGAGGTCCATCTTGTTGATGGCAACCACGATGTGCTTGATACCCAGCAGCGATGCGATGTAGCTGTGACGGCGGGTCTGGGTCTGAACGCCGTAACGCGCATCGACCAGAATGATCGCCAGGTCACAGGTGGATGCACCGGTGGCCATGTTGCGGGTGTACTGCTCATGGCCGGGGGTGTCGGCGATGATGAATTTGCGCTTGGCAGTCGAGAAATAGCGGTAGGCGACATCGATGGTGATGCCCTGCTCACGCTCAGCCTGCAGACCGTCCACCAGCAACGCCAGATCGACGTCATCGCCCGTGGTACCGGACTTCTTGGAATCGCGGGTAATGGCTTCCAGGTGATCTTCGTAGATCATTTTGGAGTCGTGCAGCAGGCGACCGATCAACGTGCTCTTGCCGTCGTCGACGTTGCCACAGGTCAGGAAACGCAGCATCTCTTTGCGTTCGTGCTGGCCCAGATAGGCGAGGATGTCCTCGCTGATCAATTCAGATTGATGCGACATGTTCAGACACCCTAATTAGAAATAACCCTGACGTTTCTTTTCTTCCATGGAGCCAGCGCCATCGTGATCGATGACTCGGCCTTGGCGTTCGGAAGTTCGCGTCAGGAGCATTTCCTGAATGATGTCGGTGAGGCTGGTGGCCTCGGACTCGACAGCGCCCGTCAACGGGTAGTCGCCAAGTGTGCGGAAACGGACCTTCTTCTTGACGATGCGCTTCTTGTCTTCATCAGACAGATGATTACGCAGACGATCATCGTCGATCATGATCCAGGTGCCGTTCATCTCGATGACTTCGCGCTCGGCGGCGAAGTACAGCGGAACGATCGGGATGCCTTCAAGGTAGATGTACTGCCAGATGTCCAGCTCGGTCCAGTTGGAGAGCGGGAATACGCGGATCGACTCGCCTTTGTTGACGTTGCCGTTGTACACGTTCCACAGCTCTGGACGCTGGTTTTTCGGGTCCCAACGATGCTTGTTGTCGCGGAAGGAGTAGACGCGCTCTTTGGCGCGGGACTTCTCCTCGTCGCGGCGCGCGCCACCGAAGGCGGCGTCGAAACCGTGTTTGTCGAGGGCCTGTTTCAAACCCTCGGTTTTCATGATGTCGGTGTGCTTGGCACTACCGTGGGTCAGCGGGTTGATGCCCTGCGCGACGCCATCCGGGTTTACGTGCACGATCAGGTCCAGGCCCATATCCTCGACCATCTGATCGCGGAAACGATACATTTCCTGGAATTTCCAGCGGGTGTCGACGTGCATGACCGGGAATGGAAGCTTGCCCGGAAAAAACGCCTTGCGTGCCAGATGCAGCATCACGGCAGAGTCTTTACCGACGGAGTACAGCATCACCGGGTTATCGAACTCGGCGGCGACCTCGCGGATGATGTGGATGCTTTCCGCCTCCAGCTGTTTCAGATGCGTCAGTTTGTCGACCATGGTTACTCACGGGATAACGTACTTTTATGGAGAGCCTTCGGGCTCTATCGAGCGAGGCACTTTATCATGAGCCCTGATTCTATTCAGTGGCCCAGATAGATCGAAACGGTATAACGATATAGCTCAGAATTTGGACCTCAGATCGGGTTCGGGCAATCGATGAACAGGTGCTCCAGCGCGAAACGTCTCGCCAGATAGTCGCCCAACGCTTGCACACCGTAGCGCTCGGTCGCGTGATGCCCCGCCGCGATGAAGCTGATGTCGTTTTCTCGGGCGCTGTGGAACGTCTGCTCAGACGCTTCGCCGCTGATGAACAGATCGACACCCGCCAGAATCGCCTGATCGATGTAGCCCTGCCCGCCGCCGGTGCACCAACCCACCCGACGAATCATCCCGCCGCCTTCGATCAACAAAGGCTCGCGGCCCAGCGCCGACTGTACCCGGTGGGCGAAATCACGAGGCGTGACCGGCTCCGACAGCGACCCTACCAGCCCGATAATGCGCGGGTTTTCGGGGTCCAGTGGCCCTTCGACGGTGATGTCCAATTGCCGTGCCAGTTGCACGTTGTTGCCCACTTCAGGGTGCAGATCCAGCGGCAAGTGGTAGGCCAGCAGGCTGATGTCATGCTTGAGCAATGTCTTCATGCGACGCTGTTTCATGCCGGTGATGCAGGGGTTTTCACCTTTCCAGAAATAACCGTGATGCACCAGGATCAGGTCGGCATTGGCCTCGACCGCCGCGTCCAGCAATGCCTGGCTTGCGGTGACACCAGACACGATTCGTGTGACCTGCGGACGGCCTTCGACCTGCAGACCGTTGGGGCAATAATCCTGAACCCGGGCGCTGCCGAGATAGCGGTCCGCTTCCTCGACCAGGGTACTCAGCGAAACAGCCATAAAAGTCTCCTAAATATGCAGTTCAGACCGCGTTGGTGCTCGTATAATGCCCGCCATTATGGCGCAGGTACGCTGCGTATTTACCTTCAGGACCTTGTTCAATGTTCAAAGCGCTGCGTTTTCTCGGCTGGCCATTGCTCGCTGGTGTGCTTATCGCTTTACTGATTATCCAGCGCTACCCTCAGTGGGTCGGGCTTCCAAGTCAGGACGTCAATCTGCAGCAGGCGCCACAGACGGCTTTAATCCAACAGGGCCCGGTCTCCTACGCGGATGCCGTGAGCAGCGCCGCGCCTGCGGTGGCCAATCTGTACACCACCAAGATGGTCAACAACAAACCCAACCATCCGCTGTTCGAAGACCCACAATTTCGCCGCTTCTTCGGCGACAACCTACCTAAACAGCGTCGCATGGAGTCGAGCCTCGGCTCGGCCGTGATCATGAGCCCTGAAGGGTATCTGCTGACCAACAACCACGTGACCTCCGGCGCAGACCAGATCGTCGTGGCGCTGAAGGACGGCCGTGAAACCGTGGCTCGGGTCATCGGCAGCGATCCGGAAACCGACCTCGCAGTGTTGAAAATCGACCTCAAGAATCTGCCGTCCATTACCCTCGGCAGCTCCGACAGCATCCGGATCGGCGACGTTGCTCTGGCCATCGGCAACCCGTTCGGCGTGGGCCAGACCGTAACGATGGGCATCATCAGCGCCACCGGCCGCAACCAGCTGGGGCTGAACACCTATGAAGATTTCATTCAGACCGATGCCGCGATCAACCCCGGCAACTCCGGTGGCGCGCTGGTCGATGCCAACGGCAACCTGACGGGGATCAATACCGCGATCTTTTCCAAATCCGGGGGATCTCAAGGCATCGGCTTCGCGATTCCAACCAAGCTGGCACTGGAAGTGATGAAGTCGATCATCGAGCACGGCCAGGTGATTCGTGGCTGGTTGGGCATCGAAGTTCAGCCGCTGACTCAGGAACTCGCAGAATCGTTCGGCCTGAAAGATCGCCCTGGCATTGTCGTCGCGGGGATCTTCCGTGACGGCCCGGCGCAAAAGGCCGGCCTGCAACTGGGCGACGTGATCCTGAGCATCAACGGCGAGCCAGCCGGTGACGGACGCAAATCGATGAATCAGGTGGCGCGTACCAAGCCCTCAGAGAAGATCGCGATCCAGGTCATGCGCAATGGCAAGGAATTGAAGCTGATGGCGGAAGTAGGGCTGCGTCCACCCCAGACTCCTGCACCAGCAGCTGAGGACTAGGATCTGGCGTAAGTCCCCCGTAGCAGCACGGCTTGCCGGCGGTGACACTTTTGACACCGCCTGCGCCGGTAAGCCGGTCTGCAACAGAAGCGCATCCACTTGATGACATAAAAAAACCGCCTGGATCAGGCGGTTTTTTTATGCAGGCAACTGATGCTTATAGTTCGCCCAGCGCATCCACCAGCGCCTGATTCTGCTCAGGTGTGCCGATGGTGATGCGCAAGAATTGCGCGATGCGCTCCTGCTTGAAGTGACGCACGATCACACCTTGCTCGCGCACTTTGGCAGCCAGACCGGCAGCGTCGTGTTTTGGATGACGCGCAAAGATGAAGTTCGCCGCTGACGGCAGCACGTCGAAGCCCTTCCCTTCCAGTTGCCCGACCAGCTTCTCACGGCTGGCAATGACCAGACTGCAGGTGTTCTCGAAGTATTCGCGATCATCGAATGCAGCGGCGGCGCCGACAATGGCCATGCGGTCCAGCGGGTACGAGTTGAAGCTGTTCTTGACCCGCTCCAGCGCTTCGATCAGATCCGGATGGCCGACAGCCAGCCCGACACGCAATCCAGCCAGCGAGCGTGACTTGGACAAGGTTTGCGTCACCAGCAGATTCGGATAACGATCCACCAGAGCGATCGCCGTCTCACCGCCGAAGTCGATATACGCCTCGTCAACGATCACCACCGAATCAGGGTTGGCCTTGAGAATCTGCTCCACCGCGTCCAGCGCCATCAGGCAGCCGGTCGGTGCGTTGGGGTTCGGGAAGATGATCCCGCCGTTCGGACGGTTATAGTCCTCGACCCGAATCTGGAACTGCGCGTCCAGCGGCACCGCTTCGTATTCGACGCCATACAGGCCGCAGTAGACCGGATAGAAGCTGTAGCTGATGTCCGGGAACAGCAGCGGTTTGTCGTGCTTGAAAAATGCGTTGTAGGCGTGGGCCAGCACCTCGTCGGAGCCGTTACCGAGGAATACCCGGTTCGATTCGACACCGTAATAGCGCGCAACCGCCTGCTTGAGCAGGTCGCTATTCGGATCGGGATACAGGCGCAGGTTGTCATTGACCTCGGCACGCATCGCTTCGATGGCTTTAGGCGACGGGCCGTACGGGTTTTCGTTGGTGTTCAGCTTCACCAGCTTGGTCAGCTTCGGTTGTTCGCCCGGCACGTAAGGCACGAGGTCACGGACGAAAGGACTCCAGAACTTGCTCATGCTTATTTGCCTTCTTTCAGGTTGTCGACGATCCGGTACTCAGCGCTACGGGCATGGGCAGTCAGCGACTCGCCACGAGCCAGCACCGAGGCGGTCTTGCCCAGTTCAGATGCGCCCTGCTCCGAGCAGAAAATGATCGAAGAGCGTTTCTGGAAGTCGTAGACGCCCAGCGGTGAGGAGAAACGCGCGGTGCCTGAGGTCGGGAGCACGTGGTTCGGGCCTGCGCAGTAATCGCCCAGCGCCTCCGAGGTATGACGGCCCATGAAGATGGCACCGGCGTGGCGAATCTCTGGCAGCCAGGCTTCAGGATCGGCGACAGACAACTCGAGATGCTCAGGAGCAATTCGGTTGGCGACTTCGATGGCTTGGTTCATATCGGCGACCTTGATCAGGGCACCACGACCATTGATCGAGGTATTGATGATCTCGGCGCGCTCCATGGTCGGCATCAGTCTGGCGATGCTCGCCGCAACCTTGTCCAGGAATTCGGCATCCGGGCTTACCAGGATCGCCTGTGCGTCTTCGTCGTGCTCGGCCTGGGAAAACAGATCCATGGCGATCCAGTCCGGATCGGTCTGGCCGTCGCAAACCACGAGGATCTCCGAAGGGCCGGCGATCATGTCGATACCCACCTGACCAAACACATGACGCTTGGCAGTGGCGACATAGATGTTGCCCGGGCCTACGACCTTGTCGACCTGAGGAACGCTTTCAGTACCATAAGCCAGAGCAGCCACGGCCTGCGCGCCGCCGATGGTGAACACTCGGTCGACACCGGCGATGCACGCCGCTGCCAGCACCAGTTCGTTGATTTCCCCGCGCGGTGTCGGCACGACCATGACCACTTCGCCGACACCGGCAACTTTGGCCGGGATCGCGTTCATCAGAACCGACGATGGGTACGAGGCCTTACCGCCCGGTACATAAAGACCAGCGCGGTCCAGCGGAGTGACCTTCTGCCCCAGCACGGTACCGTCGGCTTCGGTGTAGCTCCAGGAATCCTGCTTTTGCCTTTCGTGGTAGCTGCGGACGCGGTCGGCAGCTTTTTCCAGCGCCTGGCGTTGAGCGGGAGTGATGCGGGTGAGCGCCAACTCCAGGCGTTCACGGGGCAGGATCAGCTCTGCCATCGACGCGACTTCCAGGCCATCGAAACGCTGGGTGTATTCCACCAGCGCAGCATCGCCGCGTTCGCGCACGTTCTTGATGATGTCCAGCACCCGCTGATTGACCGAGTCGTCTGACACACTTTCCCAGCTCAGCAGATGAGCCAGATGTCGGGCGAAATCCGGGTCAGCAGCGTTGAGTCGGCGAATGGAGTTTGACGTGGTCATAGCGTGGCCTCAATGATTGGCGTTTTCTCAGATGCCTTGGAAAGCACGGAGCCTAAGCTACCAAGCCATCCGCGCAGGCACCTGAGAAATTTGGCTATGACGCGGATAGCTGAGCGCGACTTTGTTCAAAGTTGCGCGAAACGGTCAACCGCGGTGTCGCGACTCGACAGCAGTACGAAGCGTGTCGATCAGCGACTGGATACGGGCGTGCTGCATCTTCATCGACGCCTTGTTCACGACCAGACGCGAACTGATGTGGGCGATCAGTTCCTGAGGCTCGAGGCCGTTGGCACGCAGCGTGTTGCCGGTGTCGACGACGTCGATGATCTTGTCCGCCAGACCCACCAGCGGCGCGAGCTCCATGGAGCCGTACAGCTTGATGATGTCGACCTGACGGCCCTGTTCGGCGTAGTAGCGTTTGGCAACGTTGACGAACTTGGTCGCAACACGCAGACGGCCTTTAGGTTCAGTTGCTCCGACAGCGCCCGCCGTCATCAGCTTGCACTGGGCGATCTGCAGATCCAGAGGCTCGTAAAGGCCCTGGCCGCCGTATTCCATCAATACATCCTTGCCGGCCACGCCAAGATCCGCGGCGCCATGCTCGACATAGGTCGGCACATCGGTCGCTCGTACGATCAGCAGACGAACGTCGTCCTGGGTCGTAGGAATGATCAGTTTGCGGCTTTTGTCCGGATTCTCGGTCGGCACGATGCCCGCAGCTGCGAGAAGCGGCAGGGTGTCGTCAAGGATTCGGCCCTTGGACAGTGCGATGGTCAACATGGGAAACGTCAGTCCTTATCAGCAAGCGCGCGTCGGGGCGCAATCGGCGCCCGACAACCTTTGAGTCGATGTTGCCGGACTCAAAGTGGAACGATTCAAAAGGTCTTACCTGCAGCCAGCGATCCCGCGGCCGGTGCCGGACCGGCACTGACAGCGGGACGCCAGAGACGACTAGCCCGGAACGCGACGGATCTTCGCGCCCAGCATCTGCAGCTTTTCTTCGATGCACTCGTAACCACGGTCGATGTGGTAGATGCGGTCAATCAGCGTATCGCCTTCGGCGATCAGTGCCGAGATCACCAGACTGGCCGAAGCACGCAGGTCAGTCGCCATGACCGGCGCGCCCTTGAGCTTCGCGCAGCCGGTCACGATGGCGGTGTTGCCTTCGACCTGGATCTGCGCGCCCATGCGGTGCATTTCATACACGTGCATGAAGCGGTTTTCGAAGATGGTTTCGATCACTGCGCCCGTGCCTTCGGCAATGGCGTTGAGCGAGATGAACTGAGCTTGCATGTCGGTCGGAAAAGCCGGGTACGGCGCGGTGCGCACATTGACTGCTTTCGGACGCTTGCCGTGCATGTTCAGCTCGATCCAGTCGTCACCGGTGGTGATCTCGGCACCTGCTTCGCGCAGTTTCTCGAGAACAGCTTCCAGAATGGTCGGATCGGTATCCTTGACCTTGACGCGGCCACCGGTAGCAGCAGCGGCAACCAGATAGGTGCCGGTCTCGATGCGGTCAGGCATTACACGATAAGTGGCCGAACCCAGACGCTTGACGCCGTCGATGGTGATGGTGTCAGTGCCAGCACCGGAAACCTTCGCGCCCATGGCGTTGAGGAAGTTCGCCAGATCGACGACTTCAGGTTCACGGGCGGCGTTTTGCAGCACGCTACGACCGTTGGCCAGAGCAGCCGCCATCATGATGTTTTCGGTACCGGTCACACTGACGGTATCGAAGAAGAAGTGCGCACCGCGCAGGCCGCCTTCAGGCGCCTTGGCCTTGATGTAGCCGCCTTCGACGTCGATGATCGCACCCATGGCTTCAAGACCGCGGATGTGCAGGTCGACCGGACGCGAACCGATGGCGCAACCGCCAGGCAGTGCGACTTCGGCCTCACCGAAACGAGCGACCATCGGGCCGAGCACCAGAATCGACGCACGCATGGTTTTCACCAGTTCGTACGGCGCGACCAGGGTCTTGATGGTGCGAGGATCGATTTCGACGCTGAGTTTCTCGTCGATGATCGGCTCGATACCCATGCGACCGAACAGTTCGATCATGGTGGTGATGTCGTGCAGGTGCGGCAGGTTGGCGACAGTCACAGGACCGTCAGCCAGCAACGTGGCTGCGAGAATCGGCAGGGCAGAGTTCTTCGCCCCGGAAATGCGGATTTCGCCATCAAGACGAATGCCGCCAGTAATAATCAGTTTGTCCATTAGAATCTCGACGCCAATTTGGCTCAGGTGCGCTCGGCCCATGCAGCGCGGCTGAAAAATTTCATGGTGACCGCGTGGATGCTGCCATCGGCGATCCATGGGTTCAAATGCGTATAGATCTGCTGCTGGCGCTTGACCGGACTTAGTGTAGCCAGCTCGTCGCTGATCACGTTCAGCTGGAAATTGCAGCCTTCGCCTTCAACTTCGACCTGGACTTCTGGCAGCTTACCTTCAAGGAAGCTTTTAACTTCTACGGCCTGCATGCGTAACCTCAATCGGCGCCCTGTGCGCGCGGGTCGGCCATCATACAAAAAAGCCCTCTCGTTGCGAACCCTACTTTGTAGGAGCCGGACGAGGGGCTTGATCGAAAACGGCAATCAATGTTGTTCGAACAGTTCGGTCAGACCGGACACCTGTGCGATTTCTTTCATGTCTTCAGGCAAGGCACGAATGCTCACCAACTTGCCCGCGGCCTGCGCGTCACGCATGAAGGCCAGCAATAAGGCCAGGCCCACGCTGCTGGACTTCTCGACCGCAGAACAGTCGAGAATCAGAGCAGGTGCATCACTGGCCTTGATCAACGCGGCACCTTGCTCACGCAGCGCGGGCCCGGTGCGATAGTCGAGCACGCCGAACAGCTTCAGCTCTCCGCCGCCAGCCGCGGTAACGCAGGCGTCACTCATTTCACGACCTTTTCAGGGGAGTTCTCGGTGGACTCCTTGGCCTTGGCGACTTCGCCAGCCCATCCGTCAATGGTCTTGTCCAGATTGTTGCCGTTGCGCTGCATGGCATCGGTGAACTGATCGCGGAACAGTTTGCCGATGTTGATCCCGTTAATGATCACGTTGCGCACTTTCCACTCGTTGTTGATGGTCACGAGGGTGTACGACACAGGGTAGACCGCACCGTTGTTGCCTTTGACCGACATGTCAACGGAAGTGCGGTCAGCCGCCTCATCCTTGGCCGGGGAAACGGTGATGCCCTGGTTGTTGTACTCCAGCAGCGCGTTGCCATAGAACTGGATCAGGCTGCGCTTGAAGTTTTCCTGGAAGCGCTGCATCTGTGCCGGCGACGCATTGCGCGAATACTTCACGGTCATGATGCTTTTGGAAATACCCTCTGCATCGATCACAGGACCGACAATGCCGTTCAAGGCATCGTAGAAAGCCTGAGGATCGGTCTTGTACTTTTCCTTGTTGGCAGCAAGGTCCGCCAGCAATTGCTTGGTGGTACGGTCGACCAGGTCATGAGCGGAGGACGCAGGTGCTGCACTGGCGAATAGCGGCAGAGCAGCCAGCAGCACCAGAAGGCCACGGCGCAGAATCGAGATCATGAAAAAACTCCTCATTTGGCGTCTTTACCCACGGAATTGAGCAGGAATTTACCGATCAGGTCTTCGAGTACCAGCGACGACTGGGTGTCATGAATCGTTCCGCCGTCCTTCAACAACTGGTCATCACCACCGACGCTGATGCCGATGTACTTCTCGCCCAGCAAGCCGGCGGTCAGGATAGATGCAGTAGAGTCCGAAGGCAGATTGTTCACCCGTTTGTCCACTTCCATGGTCACACGCCCCATGAAGGTATCGTGGTCCAGATCGATTGCTGTGACCTTGCCGATGGTCACACCGGCCATGGTCACCTTCGCTCTGACAGTCAAACCGGCGATATTGTCGAAATTTGCATAAAGTTTATAGCTGTCGTTGGTCGTGCTGGCGCTCAGACCGCTGACCCGCAGGGCGAGCAACAGCAAAGCCAGAATCCCGGCCAGCAGGAACAGGCCGACACCGGTTTCGAGGGTGCGGTTTTGCATCAGAAGTCTCCAAACATCAAGGCGGTCAAAATAAAGTCCAGGCCCAGTACGGCCAATGAGGCGTAGACCACGGTCTTGGTCGTGGCGCGACTGATCCCCTCTGAAGTGGGCTCGCAGTCATAGCCTTGAAACACGGCAATCCAGGTGACGACAAAAGCGAAGACGACGCTTTTGATGACCCCGTTGATCACATCATTCGGAAAGGAAACGCTGTTCTGCATGTTCGCCCAGAAGGAACCTTCATAGACGCCCAGCCAGTCGACCGCTACCCAGGAACCGCCCCAGATGCCGACAACGCTGAAGATAATGGCAAGCACGGGCAGTGAAATGAACCCCGCCCACAGACGAGGGGCGACGATGTATTTCAGTGGGTCGACGCCAATCATTTCGAGACTGGAGAGTTGCTCGGTGGATTTCATGTTGCCGATTTCCGCGGTGAGCGCAGAACCGGCACGCCCGGCGAACAACAGCGCCGTGACCACCGGCCCGAGTTCGCGCAGCAGCGTCAGCGCGACCATTTGCCCGACCGCCTGCTCCGATCCGTACTTGGCCAGAATGCTGAAACCTTGAAGGGCCAGCACCATGCCGATGAAGACACCGGACACGACAATGATTGCCAGCGACATGACGCCGACCGAGTAGAGCTGGCGAACCAGCAATTGAAAACCACCGCCGATTCCGCCTCGCCCGAGCAAGGCATGAACCAGAAAAATCCCCGAACGCCCCAGTACTGCAACAATATCGATCGCGGAGCGCCCCATCAGGCGTACACGATCCATCAATGACTTTCTGCGCATCAGCGCTTCCCCAAAAGATCTTCGCGATAATCCGGTGCCGGATAGTGGAATGGCACAGGGCCGTCTGGATCCCCTGTCATGAATTGCCGGATGCGCGGGTTATCCGACTGCATCAATTCCTGCGGAGTGCCCTGCCCCAACACCTGACCGTCACCGACCACATACAGGTAGTCAGCAATACTGGCCGTCTCGGCCAGATCGTGGGAAACCACGACACTGGTGATGCCCAGTGCATCGTTGAGCAGACGAATCAGACGCACCAGCACGCCCATGGCAATCGGGTCCTGACCCACGAAGGGCTCGTCGTACATGAGGATCTGAGGATCCAGCGCGATAGCTCGCGCCAGCGCCACACGACGCTTCATGCCGCCGGACAACTCGTCAGGCATCAACTCGACAGCGCCACGCAGCCCTACCGCCTGCAACTTCAGCAGGACGATGTCGCGGATCATGTCTTCAGGCAATTGGGTATGGACACGCAGCGGAAATGCCACGTTTTCGAAAACGTCGAGATCGGTGAACAGCGCACCGCTCTGAAACAGGACACCCATCTGTTTGCGAGCGTCGAAAAGATCACTACGCGAAAGCTTCGGCAGGTTCTGGCCGTTGACCCAGACCTCACCGCTGCTCGGACGCAACTGTGCTCCCATCAGTCGCAGCAGCGTGGTTTTGCCACTGCCTGACGGCCCCATGATGCCGGTGACTTTGCCCCGGGGGATGCGGATGTCCACATTATTGAAGATGCTGCGCGTACCGCGTTTGAAGGACAAACCCTTCAATTCGACCGCGTAGGCGTTATCGGCACTCATCTAAACTCCTTGCGATGCAGCCTGTATCTCAGATGCCGCGTCCTTGACGAACGACACACTGTCTGGAGGGCCGAACAAGCGGCGAACTATAACACCGCTGCCGTACCGCGCCAAAGCTCCAACACGGCAAGCGTCAAACACGGAGAAATATTTCAGCGCCAGAGGAAATTTCCTGCATCGAATACGCCCCTGGCCAACACAGAAACCGAAGGACCGACGGCTTCTATAAACAAAGCGACGATGAAGCGTGAGGGTTTCCAACATTGCCGTTATAATCCCCGCCTTTTCACCAGACCGACCCTATTTTCGACATGACCGACGCCCGCGACCTGATTCAATCGGCACAGTGCACCATCCGCCTTGAAATAGAAGCAGTGGAAGGCTTGCTCGCGCATATAGACACAGATTTCGTCAGTGCCTGCGAGATGATCCTGGCCAGCAAGGGCCGCGTCGTCGTGGTCGGCATGGGCAAATCCGGGCACATCGGCAAAAAGATCGCAGCAACCCTGGCGAGCACCGGCACGCCTTCGTTTTTCGTGCACCCGGCCGAAGCCAGTCACGGCGACATGGGCATGATCACCAGCGATGACATCGTTCTGGCTCTGTCCAACTCCGGGACCACCGCCGAGATCGTGACCCTGCTGCCCTTGATCAAACGCCTGGGTATCAAGATGATCAGCCTGACCGGCAACCCGGATTCAACACTGGCCAAGGCAGCTGACGTCAATCTCAACGCACGGGTCGAAAAGGAAGCGTGCCCACTGAACCTCGCGCCGACCTCATCCACCACGGCCGCACTGGTCATGGGCGATGCACTGGCCGTCGCATTGCTCGATGCACGCGGCTTTACCGCCGAAGATTTCGCATTTTCCCACCCGGGCGGCGCACTGGGTCGTCGCCTGTTGCTCAAGGTGGAGCACGTCATGCACACCGGCAGCGAGCTGCCTCAGGTCGCACGGGGCACGCCATTGCGAGACTCGTTGATGGAAATGACCCGCAAGGGCCTGGGCATGACCGCCATCCTCGAAGCCGACGGACGTCTGGCCGGGATCTTCACAGACGGCGACTTGCGCCGCACACTGGACCGCGACATTGATCTGCGGCTTGCCACCATCGATGACGTAATGACCGTTCACGGCAAAACCGTGCGCGGAGATATTCTGGCTGCCGAAGCCCTGAAAATCATGGAAGACAACAAGATCGGGGCGCTGATTGTCGTGGACGAAAACGATCGCCCCGTGGGCGCTTTCAACCTCGGCGACCTTCTACGCGCAGGAGTGATGTGAATGAGCGTCAACATGAGCGAACTGATGCAACGCGGCAAACAGATCAAACTGGCGGTCTTCGACGTAGACGGCGTACTGACCGATGGCCGACTCTACTTTCTGGAAGACGGCAGCGAATTCAAGACGTTCAACACCCTCGACGGTCAGGGCATCAAGATGCTGATCAATTCCGGCGTTGCCACGGCTATCATCAGCGGTCGCAAGACTCCGGTCGTAGAACGTCGCGCGAAGAATCTGGGTATCGCTCATCTTTATCAGGGTCGCGAAGACAAGCTGGTGGTGCTCGACGAACTGCTTCAGCAGCTCAACCTGAGCTATGAACAGGTCGCCTATCTAGGCGACGATTTGCCTGATCTGCCGGTCATTCGCCGAGTCGGCCTTGGCATGGCGGTCGCCAACGCTGCCGGATTTGTCCGCCAGCATGCCCACGGAACCACTCAGGCACGGGGCGGCGAAGGCGCTGCCCGAGAATTCTGCGAGCTTATCCTGAATGCACAGGGCAACCTCGAAGCGGCTCACGCCGCCTACTTATAGAAGCGCACTTATGCTGAGCAAAAGATTTCGTTCATTCCTGATTTTCGGTGTGCTGGCGCTGCTACTCGCTGCGGCCGGTTACTGGAACATCAGCCCGGAAAGCTTCATGGACCAGCCTAAAGCGGCCGTGGATGAAAGCGCCATCGACTACTATGCGATGAATGCCCACAGCATCCAGTACCTGCCAGACGGCTCCATGCAATACGATATGACCGCGGACAAGGTCGAGCACCTCAAGGCCACTGACGTGACCCTGATGACGACACCGGTTCTGCAGATGTTTCGCGGCTCCGAGTTCCCCTGGCATGTGCAGAGCGTACGCGCCGAGGTGTCTCCTGGCGGGGACCACGTAGAGCTGATCGACAAGGTTCGTATAAACCGCACCGATGAGAAGAACCGCACCACCATCATCACCAGCACCCGCATGACGGTCTTCCCTCAGAAGCAATATGCGGAAACCGCGCAACCCGTTAGAATCGACGGCTTTAATGGTGTGAGCACGGGTACGGGTATGAAAGCCTATCTAAAAGAAAGCAGGATACACCTGCTATCGAACGCAAGAGGACAGTATGAGGCTCCTTAAAACCCTCCCAATTTTGCTCGGCCTGGGCGCAGCACTGGGAAGCGTGAGTGCCTGGGCTCTGCCGAACGATCAGGATCAGCCCATCCGCATTCAGGCCGACGATGCTCAGCTGGACGACAAGCAAGGCATCGCCACCTACACCGGCAATGTGATCATCACCCAGGGCTCGATGAAGGTTACCGGCAACACCGTGACCATGACCCGCACTCCGGCTGGCGACATCGACGTCGTAACCTCGGTAGGCAATCTGGCCTACTTCGAGCAACTGCAAACCGCCGGCGACATCAAACCCGTACAGGGTTGGGGCGTCACGATTCAGTACCATGCACCGCAAAACCGCATCGTACTGATCGACAAGGCCAAGGTCATCGACAAAGACAGCAACGTCACTCAAGGCGAGAAAATCGTCTATGACACGGTCCGCAAGCTTGCCAGCGCCGGCCGCGCCACGGGCAGCAAGGTTACCGAGTCCCGCCCTCGCGTCGACATGGTGATTCAGCCGAAAAAGAAAACCGACCAGCAGAAGGCCCAGTAATGGCAACGCTGAAAGCCCAACACCTCGCCAAGGCCTACAAAAGCCGCCAGGTCGTACGTGACGTCAGCCTGTCCATCGACAGCGGCCAGATCGTCGGCCTGCTAGGCCCTAACGGTGCGGGCAAGACGACCTGTTTCTACATGATCGTCGGCCTGGTTCAGGCCGATCAGGGCCGGGTGCTTATCGATGAGCAGGACGTCAGCCACCAGCCGATGCACGGCCGCGCGCGTGCCGGTATCGGCTATCTGCCGCAAGAAGCGTCGATCTTCCGCAAACTGTCGGTTTCCGACAACATCATGGCCATTCTCGAGACCCGCAAGGAACTCGACCGCGCCGGGCGTCGCAAGGAACTGGAAAGCCTGCTGCAGGAATTCCACATCACGCACATCCGCGACAACCTGGGTATGAGCCTGTCGGGTGGCGAGCGACGCCGCGTGGAGATCGCTCGTGCCTTGGCGACGGCGCCAAAATTCATCCTGCTGGATGAACCGTTCGCCGGTGTCGATCCCATCTCCGTGGGCGATATCAAGCAGATCATCTACCATCTCAAGGCGAAGGGTATCGGTGTTCTGATCACCGACCACAACGTCCGGGAGACCCTCGACATCTGCGAAACAGCCTACATCGTGAATGATGGGCAACTGATCGCAGAGGGCGACGCTGAAACCATCCTGGCCAACCAGTTGGTCAAGGAAGTGTATCTCGGCCACGAGTTCCGCCTGTAATTGCGGCGATGACAAGGGGTTGGCCGGCGAACGCGACATGCGCCTCATCGCCAACCTCGCATTAATTGTCATCACACCCTAGGCAAACACTCCGGTTTCAGGCATATAATTTGCTTAAGTTGGCGCCTCGGCGCCCTAGTAGTGGATGGCGCGCATATGCGCCGGCGAATAAGGTGTTAAGCCCCTGCCATGAAACCTTCGCTAGTCTTGAGAATGGGCCAGCAGCTGACGATGACACCGCAGCTGCAACAGGCCATCCGCTTACTCCAATTGTCGACGCTGGATCTCCAACAGGAAATCCAGGAGGCACTGGAGTCCAATCCCATGCTGGAGCGCCAGGAAGAAGGCGACGACTTCGATAACGTTGACCCGATGGCCGACAACATCGAGCAAAAGCCCAACCCTGACGTTCAGGAACCGACTTACCAGGAATCCGCCCCCACCGTCGACAATCTGGAAGACGGCGAGTGGAGTGAGCGCATACCCAATGAACTGCCGGTCGATACCGCCTGGGAAGACATCTACCAGACCAGCGCCAGCAGCCTGCCGAGCAACGACGATGACGAATGGGACTTCACTACCCGCACGTCCGTTGGCGAGAGCTTGCAGAGCCATCTGCTGTGGCAGTTGAATCTGGCGCCGATGTCCGACACCGATCGCCTGATCGCCGTTACGCTGATCGACTGCATCAACAACCAGGGCTACCTCGACGAGTCCCTTGAAGAACTGCTGGACGCCTTCGACCCGGAGCTCGATATCGAGCTGGACGAAATCGAAGCCGTGCTCCATCGCATTCAGCAGTTCGAACCGGCCGGTGTCGGCGCACGCACGCTGAGTGAATGTCTGCTGCTGCAATTGCGCCAGTTGCCCGCAAAGACCAAATGGCTTGCCGAAGCTCAGCGCCTGGTCAGCGATTACATTGACCTGCTGGGTAGCCGCGACTACGCGCAACTGATGCGCCGCATGAAGCTCAAGGAAGACGACCTGCGCCAGGTCATCGAGTTGGTGCAGAGCCTCAACCCACGCCCGGGTTCGCAGATCGAGTCGAGCGAAGCCGAATATGTGGTGCCGGACGTGATCGTCCGCAAGGACAACGAACGCTGGCTGGTCGAACTCAATCAGGAGGCCGTACCGCGCCTGCGGGTCAATCCGCAGTACGCCGGCTTCGTGCGCCGCGCCGACACCAGCGCCGACAACACCTTCATGCGCAACCAGTTGCAGGAAGCACGCTGGTTCATCAAGAGCCTGCAGAGCCGCAACGAAACCCTGATGAAGGTCGCGACCCAGATCGTCGAACATCAACGAGGTTTCCTTGAGTACGGCGACGAGGCGATGAAGCCGCTGGTACTGCATGACATCGCAGAAGCGGTGGGCATGCACGAGTCAACGATCTCGCGGGTGACCACGCAGAAGTTCATGCACACCCCTCGTGGTATTTATGAGCTGAAATACTTCTTTTCCAGCCACGTCAGCACTTCCGAAGGCGGCGAATGCTCCTCCACGGCCATCCGCGCGATCATCAAAAAACTGGTTGCCGCGGAAAATCAGAAAAAGCCGTTGAGTGACAGCAAGATCGCTGGTTTACTGGAGGCACAAGGCATTCAAGTGGCCCGTCGCACAGTCGCCAAATACCGCGAATCTCTAGGGATAGCGCCTTCAAGCGAACGCAAGCGATTGATGTAAAGGTCACGAGCCACAGCGTTCCAGTGGCAGGCATCCAAGCCTGCCTCTTAATGCACTGGCAACGAAGGAGAAGCTGTATGCAAGTCAACATCAGTGGACACCAGCTGGAAGTGACCAAGCCCCTGCGCGAGTACATCGAGCTGAAGCTGAAAAAGCTCGAAGGGCACTTTGACAAGATTACCAATGTGCAAGTGACGATGGCCGTCGAGAAACTCAAACAGAAGATCGAGGCCACACTGCATATCCACGGTGGAGAGGTCGTTGCCAATGCGGAGCATGACGACATGTACGCGGCAATCGACCTGCTCACTGACAAGCTAGACAGACAATTGCTCAAGCATAAGGAAAAGCAGCAAAGCATCCTCAAAGGTGCGGCAGCTCGCTGATACCCCTCATCCATGATCCGACTTGAAAATATCCTGACCCCTGGCCGTTCACTCGTGAACGTGCCAGGCGGCAGTAAAAAAGCTGTACTCGAAGAGATTGCCAAGATGATCGGGCAGCAGGTGCCTGAACTTAATCGGCAAACTGTCTATGAAAGCCTCATTGCGCGTGAAAAGCTCGGCTCGACCGGGTTTGGCAACGGCATCGCCATTCCCCACTGCAGGCTGAAGGGTTGCGACTCCCCCGTCAGCGCAGTACTTCATCTTGAAAAACCGGTGGATTTCGACGCCATCGACGGCGCCCCGGTCGACCTGCTTTTCGTATTGCTCGTTCCCGAAGCTGCCACTGACGCACACCTTGAGTTGCTGCGCCAGATCGCCAGCATGCTTGACCGCGCCGAAGTGCGCGCCAGCCTGCGCGGCGCGAAAAGTAGCGATGAGCTGTACAACGTCGTGCTTAACGTTCAGAACGGTCACTGATCATGCGCATGATCATCGTCAGCGGTCGTTCCGGCTCCGGCAAGAGCACGGCCCTCGATGTTCTTGAAGACAGCGGTTTCTACTGCGTCGATAACCTCCCTGCCGGCCTGCTCCCCGAGCTCGCCGAGCGTGCACTGATCAATACCGAACTGGCCGAGCCATTGCTTGCGGTGTCGATTGACGCCCGCAACCTGCCAAGCCACCTGACCCGCTTCCCGCGCATGCTCGAAGAGGTTCGTAGTCGCCACATCCAGTGCGACGTGCTGTTCCTGGATGCCGATGAGTCAACCTTGCTCAAGCGTTTTTCCGAAACCCGCCGCCGCCACCCGCTGAGCAACACCACGCGCTCGCTGGCCGAAGCCATTCGTGACGAAAAAACCTTGCTCGGACCGATCATCGATCTGGCCGACCTGACCATCGACACTACACGCCTGAATCTCTATCAGCTGCGCGACACCCTCAAGCTGCGCCTGCTGAACAAGCCTGAGCCAGGCACGGCCTTCCTGATCGAGTCTTTCGGCTTCAAACGCGGCATGCCCGTGGACGCCGACCTGGTATTCGACGTTCGCTGCCTGCCCAATCCTTACTGGAAACCGGAGCTTCGTGAACAATCAGGGCTTGACCAGCCTGTGGCCGAATACCTGGCCTCGCAGCCGGACGTCGAGGAGATGTTTCAGGATATCTCTTCATACCTGACCAAATGGCTGCCGCGCTTCGCCGCCAGCAACCGCGCTTATGTCACCATTGCCATTGGCTGCACCGGCGGGCACCACCGCTCCGTCTACCTGACCGAACGCCTGGGTCAGGTCCTGCAACAATCGCTCAAGAATGTTCAGGTCCGTCACCGCGACCTAAGCTGAAAGGATCCCCAACGCGATGCCCGCTCAACAGATCACCATCATCAACAAGCTGGGCCTGCACGCCCGCGCCGCTGCCAAGTTCGTTGGTGTTGCCGGCAAATATCCCTGCCAGATCCGCGTCGGCCGCAGCCCGGACAGCATGGTCGACGGCAAAAGCATCATGGCCGTAATGATGCTGGCCGCCGGCAAGGGAACAGAAATTCATCTGTCCACCGAGGGCGATGACGAAGGCGCAGCGCTCGCGGGCCTGATCGAACTGATCAATAACAAGTTTGACGAGGGCGAGTGATCGCCCTCTACTCGCGCTTGCGGGCACAGTAAATTTCTTGAGTAATTCGACCGGCTTTTCGCACTCAAAGCCCTGATCGTCAACCAGCCCCCTCAAGCACGGACCAGCTTGGAAACGCTGCTGATACCGATTTTTCAGTAGCCATTACCTTTTGCCAGAGCTGATCGATGCCACTTTCCGCAGCCCTATCCTCCCCAGAACGTCGGTCCCGGCCGGAGCGGATGCTGATGTCCGGCAGCGTGCTGGCGGTGGTGGCGATTCTGCTGATTGTCACCTCGCTGCTGATTCGCGAGTACGGGAACGCGACCGAAACGGCGGTGCGTTCGGCCAACAACGTGGTGCAGTTGATTGACGCCGATGTGCAGCGCAATGCCGACCTTTACGACACCTCACTCAAAGGCATGATTTCCGCCTGGCAGGACCCGGAGGTGCGGTCGATCTCGCCGCAATTGCGCCAGCAGGTGTTGTTTGATCGCTCGACTGCAGCGCCCTACAAGGGTGATCTGGTGATCATGGATGAGACGGGCGCGATCGTGGCCGACTCCGTGTCTATCATCCCCAGAGAGGACAACTTTTCCGACCGGCCCAGCTTCGCCAGACACCGCGAAAGCGCATCTCTGGATCTACTCGTAGACGGACCGTTCAAGGCGCGCTGGGGATTCAAGGATTGGTGCATCAGTTTCAGCCGCCGCATCCCCTCGCCTGATGGGAAATTCGTCGGTGTCGCCAGTGCCTCCATGCGACTTTCATACTTCAAACGCCTCCTCAGAACGCTCGACGTCGGCCAGGGCAGCACCGTCGGCCTGGTGACCACCGAAGGCCTGCTGTTGGCGCGACAGCCCGATCCGGGAAATCAGGACTACATTGGCAGGGACTTCAGCCGCCTGCCCAACTTTCAGCGGATTCTCAAGGAAATCAATGGCAGCTTCAGCGCCACCTCAGACCTCGATGGCATTCAGCGCCTCTACACATTTTCCCGCGTAGGAGACCTGCCGCTGATCGTGGTCATCACGCAGTCGAGGGACGAGGTCTACGCCGTCTGGAAGCGCAACGCACTATTGGTGGCGAGCGCAACCGGAGTTCTCTGCCTGGGTATTCTCTGGCTGTCCTATCTGCTCGGCAAGCAGTTGCGTTTGCGCTTTCAGGCCGAGCGAGAGCTGGCCGAACTGGCCTCGACAGACGGCTTGACCGGGTTGGCCAATCGACGTCATCTTGATTACGTGATGAAGCAGGAATGGTCACGCGGCATACGCTCAGGGAAATCGCTATCGCTGCTCATGATCGATGTCGACCACTTCAAGGCGTTCAATGATCGCCACGGGCACCACGGCGGCGACGTCGCATTGCGCAATGTTGCGCGGACGCTGGCTGCATCCATTCGCCGACCAGGCGATTTGGCCGCACGTTACGGTGGGGAGGAGTTTTTAGTGGTGTTGCCGGAAACCGATCTACAGGGCGCTCGCGTCATCGCGGAAAAAATCAGGGTAGCCATCGAAGCGCTTCCACCCTTCGCCGGGGATCGGCAATCTGTCACGGTCAGTATCGGTATCGCCTGCCAGCGGCCAGCTTCCGGGCTCAAGCCATCACAGCTGTTCGATGACGCAGACAAAGCGCTTTATCAAGCCAAGCGCAATGGGCGCAATCGCGTCGAGCTCGCTGTCGAGCACGTTATCCAGACGTAAAAAAACGCCAGACTGGCTGGCGTTTTTTCACTTAAGAACGGGCTGATCAGCTCGCTCTACGCACGCTGTCACGCAGTGCTTTGACTTTGTCGTGGTTGGCCTGGACACCGGTCAACTGGCGTTGAATCAGGGTCACAACATTGGCAGGCAAGCCTTTTTCGACGGCCTTCTGCTGTGCGTCTTTGTAAGCCTTGAGCGCATGGTCTTCACCGCGCTCTACTTCATTCAGTACGGCCTCATCGCTTTTGCCGGTGACCGCCGCTTTCAGTTCGACCCACATGCGATGCACCGCACCGCTTGCGCTGGAAGAGTCTTCCGGATCGCCGCCCAGTGCACGCACTTCGGCTTGAAGCTCACGCACGGCTGTTGCGCATTCTGAAGAACGAGAAAGGAAGTACGCTTTGATCTCAGGGTTCTTGATGTCTTCGGCGCTGGTGTGAAAACCTTTCTCGCCGTCTTTGCTGGTTTCGATCAGATCATTCAGTACCGAAACCGCTTCTTTGTTGATATCTGTCATTTTGCTATTCCTTTCTGGCAGGTTGATCGAAAGAGTTGAGTCACGAAAACATTCGATAGAGTAACTATTGCACCCCGCATGCCAGCTTTTTGCATCAGATAATATCTTTATTTATCAATAGGTTATATTTAGCAAGAGACAGTTCCATCTCGCTTTATGCATGATCTGCAGGTTGGCGCACATGCAGAATGCACGTATCTTCCAAGTTCATTAAAAACGACCAACGGCGGCAGCATGAATCCAGAGAAACTCAAACTTCTGGTCACTCGAGAAATGCCCTACGGCAAATACAAGGGGCGCCTGCTGGCCGATTTGCCGGGGGATTACCTGAACTGGTTTGCCCGCAAGGGATTCCCAACCGGAGAGCTGGGCAGCCTTCTCGCACTAATGCATGAGATAGATCACAACGGTCTTTCAGCACTGCTCGATCCACTGCGCACGCGGCCACGCGAACCCCTGCGTGAAAGCGCTCTGAAAACGCCTATTCGCTTTTCTTGAATTTACCGACCGAATGAGTGGCCTGATGACCAGTGTTCAAACTGCTGTAACGGATTCTGCAATCGAACGAGCCCGGGATGAGGCGTTCTGGCGAAACGTCGCCGGCCAATACGACGTGGAACCGGGGCCCATCAACTTTGAACACGGCTATTTCGGGCGCATGACCCGAGAAGTGCTGAAAACCTACGAACACCATTTGGCCTACGTCAATCGCAGCAATTCGGTGTACGTGCGCCAGCGCTTCGATACCGACGACAGCGAAATCATCCGCGCCGATCTGGCCGGGCTTCTGGAAGTCTCTGCGCAGGAAATTGCGCTCACCCGCTGCGCGTCGGAATCCCTGCAATCGCTGATCCGCAATTACAACGGCCTGCAGCCCGGCGATCAGGTGTTGATCAGCGATCTGGACTACAACAGTGTGCAGACTGCCATGCGCTGGCTGGGGAAAAATCGCGGGGTCGAAATCATCGAAATAACCCACGCACATCCAGCAAGCTACGACTCGCTGCTTCAAACCTATCGTGACGTTTTTGCTGCACATCCCCGGCTCAAGTTGATGGCACTGACCCACGTCACCCACCGCACCGGGTTGGTAATGCCAGTTCGGGCCATCGCGGCGGCAGCAGCAGAGCACGGGATTGACGTCATCCTCGATGGCGCCCATGCCTTGGGGCAGCTGGATTTCAATCTTTGCGAGCTGGGCGTCGCCTTCGCGGGGTTCAATCTGCAGAAATGGATGGGCGCGCCGTTAAGCCTTGGGTTTATTTATGTGAAGCGGGATCGGATATCCGCGATAGATCCGGACATGGGTGACAGGCGCTACGCCCGCGACGACATCCTGGGCCTCGCCCCTTATGGCACACCCAATATTCCGGCACTGATGACGCTGCCCAAGGTCTTCGCCGAACATCGCGAGATCGGGGGCTCAGCAGTGAAGGGGGCGCGTCTGGCGTATCTGCGGGATCTCTGGGTTCGCGAAACTCGCCAGATAGAAGGCATCGACGTGCTCACCCCGGATGATCCCCGCCTCTACTGCGGCATCACCTCATTTCGCTTCAGTCGTCACGCTGATCAGCAGCGCATGACCCAGCAGCTACTGGATGAGCACGGCATCTTTGCGGTGGCACGAGACGGATCGGCGTGCGGACCTTGCATCCGCATCACGCCAGGCTTCATCACTTCTGCCGATGACGTCGCAAGGCTGACCGAAGCCCTGCGGGCGTTGGCGTGATTGGCGCAGTGCGATGAGCTGTAGCAAAAAATGCGATGCCCCTTGGGAGGGGCGCCGCCAAAGCTTCATGAAAAGCGAACTACAAAGGAGCGATAAAGATACCCGGGCGAATTGGAGCCAATGCGGTACATATTTATCGCCCTCAAATTTATCTTTATTACCCTCAAAAAAAGGGCAAAAAAAACGGCGTTCCCGACCAAGGAACACCGTCAAACAGCCATGCAACAACGACTTCTGTAGCGGCGCCCCAAGGCGCTGAATTCATCATCTGACGATGATTAGACCACCCCCGTCATGAACGGGAGCTGTCGGAGATCAACCCGCGGGGCGCGTGAAGCAATTCTTTTAATCAAACAGCTTCATTCAATCAAACAGCTTCAGTCGAACAGCGCGATCGCTTCGGCAGTCGCTTCAGTGATTCGACCCCAGTCACCATTCTTGACCCAGGCGTTGTCGATCATCCAGGTACCGCCGACGCACATCACGTTCGGCAGGGCCATATAACTTTTCAGATTGGCCGCGCTGACGCCGCCAGTAGGGCAGAAACGCACTTCCGGGAATGGACCGCCCAGCGCCTTGATCGCGCCGACGCCGCCGCTGATCTCGGCCGGGAACAGCTTGAACCGGCGGTAGCCCAGTGCATAACCGATCATGATCTCCGAGGCACTGCTGATACCTGGCAGCAGCGGCAGTTCGCTCTGCGCGCCAGCTTCCAGCAGATCCTGAGTGCTGCCTGGGGTGACGATGAATTGCGAGCCGGCTTCTTCCGCCGCCTTGAGCATGTTGCGGTCCAGAATGGTGCCAGCACCGACACACAGTTCAGGACGCGCATCACGCAGGATGCGGATGGCTTTCAGGCCGAATTCGGAGCGCAGGGTAATTTCCAGCGCGTTCAGGCCGCCTGCCGCCAGCGCGTCGGCCAGGGGCAGCACGTCCTGTTCGCGTGCGATGGTGATGACCGGCAGAATCTTTGCTTTTTTGCAGAGTTCGTCGATCTGGGCAATCTTGCTCGCCATGCTATTCAACGGCTGTTTCACTTGGGTATTTTCCATGGCGGCTGATCCTTTGCTTATGGGCACCAGTAGATCTCTAAAGACGGGTTAAGGAACGCACGGACCGGCATTTCGGCGAGATCATCGCCTGCCAGCGCCTTGCGCAGGGTTTCCAGTTTTGCCTGCCCGGAAACGGACAGGATCGGTGTCGTTGCCGACGCCAACAGGGAACGCGTCATGGTCAGACGCTGATGAGGGATGCTCGGTGCCAACATCGGAAGGCAACGGCGATCGCTGTCCAGATCCAGCGCCTCGGCAAGATTCGGGCTGTCAGGGAACAGCGACGCAGTGTGGCCGTCATCCCCCATGCCCAGCACCAGGACGTCAATCTTCGGCAGTTCTTTCAACGCTTCATCCGTGGCTGCCGCTGCTTCGTCCAGCGTCGTGGTCGGGCGATACAGGCTGAAAAAACCCGCCTCGGCCGCCGGGCCTTGAAACAGGAATCGCTTGAGCAGGCCGGCATTACTGTCGGCGTGCTCGGTCGGCACCCAGCGTTCATCGGCCAGGCTAATGACGACCTTCGACCACTGGATCGGTTTCTGCGCCAGCACCTGGAAGAACGCCACCGGGCTCTTGCCGCCAGACACCACCAGCGTCGCGACGCCGTGTGCATTGTTTTCGATGGCCGCGCTCAAACGCTCGGCCACATGGTCCGCCAGCGCATTGGCCAAGAGTTCGGGGTTATCGAATTCCGAGGTTTTCAGACCAGCCGGAAATTCAAGTTCACATATCGCCATACCAGGACCTCCCGTCACGAGTAATAAGCGCAATGGAACTCATAGGGCCCCAGGAGCCCGCTGCGTAAGGCTTGGGCGCATCGCCCGCCTTCTTCCAGCCTGCGATCAGCTGGTCGCACCACTGCCACGCATACTCGATCTCATCTTTGCGGACAAACAGGTTCTGATTGCCACGCATGACCTCCAACAACAACCGCTCGTAGGCGTCCGGGATGCGGGCGCTGCGGTAGGCGTCGGAGAAGCTCAGTTGCAAGGGGTTGCTGCGCAATTGCATGCCTTTGTCCAGCCCCTGGTCCTTGGTCATCACTTGCAGCGAAATACCTTCATCTGGCTGCAGGCGGATGATCAGGCGGTTGCTGATCTGCATCCGCTGTTCAGGGGCGAAGATGTAGTGCGGCGGTTCCTTGAAGTGGATCACGATCTGCGACAGCTTCTGCGGCATGCGCTTGCCGGTACGCAGATAGAACGGAACCCCGGCCCAACGCCAGTTACGGATATCGGCACGAATGGCAACGAACGTTTCGGTGTCGCTCTGGGTGTTGGAGTTCTCCTCTTCCAGATAACCGGGAACCGGTTTGCCTTCGCTGTAACCGGCGATGTACTGCCCACGCACCACTTGGGTCGCCAGGCGTTCCGGAGTGAACGGCGCCAGCGCCTTGAGCACTTTTACCTTTTCATCGCGGATGCTGTCGGCGGACAGATCGCTGGGTGGGTCCATCGCAATCAGGCACAACAACTGCAGCAGGTGATTCTGAATCATGTCGCGCAATTGGCCAGCCTGATCGAAGTAGCCCCAACGGCCCTCGATCCCTACTTTCTCCGCCACAGTAATCTCGACGTGGGAAATGTAGTTCTGATTCCATTGGGTTTCGAACAGGCTGTTGGCAAAACGCAGTGCGATAAGGTTCTGCACTGTGTCCTTGCCCAAATAGTGGTCGATCCGGTAAACGCGGTTTTCCGGCAGGAACTTGGCCACCGCGTCGTTCACACGACGTGAAGACGCAAGGTCGTGTCCGATGGGTTTTTCCAGCACGGCACGGGTGCGATCGGTCAGACCGACCAGCGCCAGGTTTTCACAGATCGCGCCGTACACCGAAGCCGGTGTGGCGAAGTAGGCGATCATGGTTTGCGCGTCGCCCACTTCTTCGGCCAGCGCGACGTAATCGTCGCCCTTGAGGAAATCCACGTGCAGGTAACTCAGGCGCGCCTGAAAACGCTCCACGTGTTCAGTTTCAAGCTGGGCTTCGGGGACGAAGCGACGCAGGCTCTTGTCGATATAAGCCAGATGCTCCTGGGGAGTACCGGGCTCACGGGCCAAGGCAAGGATTCGGGTCTCGGCATGCAGCAGTCCAGCACGGTCCAGCTGGTACAACGCAGGAAACAGTTTGCGCACAGCCAGGTCGCCCAGGGCGCCGAACAAGGCAAATGTGCACGGTTCAACCGTAATCGAGAGCATAATGTTGGTTCTTTTATCAAGTTAGGCTACAAATACCTTTTTTAAAGGCGTTACTCAAGGCCAAATGTAGTAATAACCACAACATTTCTTCAGAAACCACATTACAGTGGTGATCACCACAGGCCCTCAGTACGATAGGCCACCTTTGCTACAGGCTAAAGGCCCCAATGAGCACCTTTTTGATAAAGGCCCGCAGATCAGCCTGTTGCAGCTTTATAAGAAGGACTTTGAATGGACCGCGTACGCAATCTTCTGGAGCAGATCCAGAGCCGTCTTGAAGAACTGAACAAGGCCGAGCGCAAGGTCGCCGAGGTCATTCTGAGCAACCCTCAGCAGGCGACGCGCTTCAGCATCGCCGCGCTGGCGCAGGCCGCCAAGGTCAGCGAGCCGACGGTCAACCGCTTCTGCCGCTCGTTCGACGTCAGCGGCTATCCCGAACTCAAACTGCAGCTGGCGCAAAGCCTGGCCAGCGGCGCCGCCTATGTCAGCCGTGCGGTGGAGGCCGACGACAATCCCGAGGCCTATACCCGCAAGATCTTCGCCAGCGCCATCGCCTCGCTGGACAGCGTCTGCCAGGTGCTAGACCCGAATCTGATCAGCAAGGCTGTTGATCTATTGATTCAGGCGCGGCAGATTCACTTTTTCGGCCTCGGCGCCTCGGCACCGGTGGCGCTGGATGCTCAGCACAAGTTCTTCCGCTTCAATCTGGCCGTAACCGCCCATGCCGACGTGCTGATGCAGCGCATGCTGGCGTCGGTGGCGCATACCGGCGAGTTGTTCGTGATCATTTCCTACACCGGCCGCACCCGCGAACTGGTGGAAGTGGCACGCCTCGCTCGGGAAAACGGCGCATCGGTACTGGGATTGACAGCCGCTGATTCGCCATTGGCCAAAGCCAGCACGCTCAGCCTGAATATTCCACTGCCAGAAGACACCGACATCTATATGCCGATGACGTCGCGGATCATTCAACTGACGGTGCTCGACGTACTTGCCACGGGCATGACCCTGCGCCGTGGGGTGGATTTCCAGCCGCACTTGCGCAAGATCAAGGAAAGCCTCAACGCCAGCCGCTATCCGGTGGATGATGAGTTGAATTGACGGTCAATGCACCAAATGCGCCTGCAGGCTCAACCGGGCCTGCTGCCCTGGCGCAAGACTCAGGCAATCGTCCACACCGGACACCGCTTCAACCCGCAGAAAACCCATCGCTTCGCTGCCGCCCACGCCCAGCAATGGCCGACTCCCCGGATGCCAGATGGCGGTATTGAGGCTGTCTCGCGTGTCGATGCTCAAACGTCGCTGCCAGGCCGCATCCTGCAATTCCAGCCGACCGGCATGATCGAAGACCCTCTGACAGCTGCCCAGAACGCGTAACTCGCCCTTTTGCTCACAGGCACTGCGACTGATCCCGTCATAGCCCTGAGCGCCATCCAGCCCCTCCAGCGCCACGTCCGCGATATCGCTGATGCGCCAGTAAGCATGCAACGCATGACCAAACTGGCAAGGCTCGCTGTCCTCATGTTGCGTTTCCAGGCGCAGGTCCATGCCCTGCCCCAGTTCGGCGTAGAGATCGGCCTGCCAATCCCACAGCGACAGGCGCCAGTGCAGCGACACACCTTCGTCGCGCTCCTGACTCTCGATCAGCTTCCAGTCGAGCAAACGGCCCCAGCCATTGGCCGGCCAGCCGCCTTCGCCGGGATGACGCCCCACCCAAGGCCAGCAAACGGGGACGCCACCGCGGATCGCACCTACCTGCGGCCACTGCGAGGCGCACCACAACCAAGGCTTCTGACCGGTCGGTTGAAAGTGCAGCAGCTGTCCACCCTGGCGGCTGAACACGGCCTGACATTGCGGGTGATTGATGACCAGCACATCACGCAGTTGGTAACGCTCCCACTGGAAGGTTGGCTGCGGCCTTGCGCAGGTGAAGAAGCGTTGCAGAGGATGCTCGAGCGGTCCTGTGTCACCGATGGCCATTGCTGTCTCGTGTCAGAGAGTTGATTCGTGCTGCTAGAGGTCGGTGTTGCCTGCAACCTATTTTGATCCAAAAAAAACGCCCCGAAACCGGAGCCAGTACCACACAAAAAAAACGGGCAGCCAGGCTGCCCGTAAAGCACACACGACCCTTGATCGTTTGTGAAGCACATCAGAGAGAGATGTGCGGAGGAGCGGTCCGCACAACGGTGTAGCGTTTAGAACTTGGACTGAATCTTCAGACCGGCAACCAGAGCGTTGTCAGCTTCGGTCACACCACCTGGGTTCTTCACGTACTGCAAGTTCGGACGCACGGTCAGCCAGTCGGTGACGTGGAAGCCGTAGTAGATTTCCGAGTTGTATTCGCTGGTCTGAACCGGCTGGAACAGTGGATCGTCGTAATCGGTCGCACCGTTGAACGCGTTCTGTTCACGCTGAGCGTCACGAATGTCGTCGTTCACGTGGATGTGAGCGATACCGATACCGATGTCATCCTTCGGACGGGCATCGAACGGGCCTTTGTAGACGAAACCGATCTGCTGGTAGCTGTCGACGAAGTTGGTGGCTTTGTCATGCACAGTGGCGTTGGCGAAGATGCTCAGACCACGCGATGCGTCACCGTTGTGGCTGGTCAGCTGTTGCTGAGCCACGACCCACCAGCCGTGCTTGTCCTTGTGAGACTTGAAGTCACCGCCGAAGATGCGCTGGTTCTGACCATCTGTGTTTTCAGCCACGTCATCGGCACTTGGCGAGCTGAGGTAGTAACCCACGCGGTATTCGCCTGGCAGCGAGTTGACGCTCGGGGACCACACCAGTTCCACCGGAACCACGGTGCCTTTGGCGCCGCTGCCGCTGAGCTTGAAGCTGTTGCCGGTTTCCAGGTACGAAGGGTTCTGCTCGTAGACACCGATCTGGGCGAAGACTTCCGGCGTGATGTTGTACTTCACACGCAACGCCCACTGACTGACTGGCCAGTTGTACCAGGTGTTCACGTAGTTACCCACTTGCGAACCGCAGAACGACAGGTTCTGGAAGTCGCATGGGAAGCTGTTGAAGTCCTCACCCTCACCGAAACGACCGACCTTGATGTCCAGGGCGCCGTCGAAGTACTTCTGCTTGACCCACATCTGCGTCAGACGCCAGGTCTGACCACGACCCCAGACTTCTTGCGAGGAGCTGAGGGTGCCGGCGCGCGGATCGCTGATCCGGTCGTTGGAAATGTTGTTACCGCTACGCTCGGTGATCGCCAGCTTGAATTCCGCATCATGCCAACCGAGGATTTTCTGCAGATCCATCTGCACGCCGAACGCGAACTGGTCGCTGTAGCGGCCGGTCGTGTCGTCGTTGTAGCCGCCATTGAGGTTGGAGCCTGCCTCACCTACGTACTCGATGGGGAAGTCATAACCCTTGTCGTACAGTTCCTGGCGCAGACCGCCCCAGTCGCCGGTAAGGTGTTCGCTGGCTTTGAAAGGCTCCATCGCGGAGGCCGTTCCGGACAACGTCAACGCACTGAGAACCGACAACCCACCGATAAGCTGAAACTGGTTAAGCGATTTGCCTGTTACCTTCTTCATCCCTTAAATCCTCGTTTTATTGTTATTAGCTTTAAACAGCGTTGTAACCACTTGCTTCGTGTGCCTGACGGGCCTTTTTTACGGCAGAAATCAACCCGTCAGATGTGCTCGTCGACGCAGTGCTCCTGCGTGCGGGATCAGTTGCGGTTGAGCCGCGTGACGTTCCCCATGCTTTCAGCGGCCTGCGACTTTCCCAATGCCCCCAGACGTTCACCGGTCTTGGCGTCGAACAGCAACACCTTGCTCGGATCGAACTGCAGGGTCAGGGTTTCCCCCACCGCTGGCGCGACATCCGGCGCCAGGCGGCAGCAAACCTTGCTCTCGTTCAAAGTAACGAAGACCAGCGTGTCCGGACCGGTCGGCTCGGTGACTTGCACCTCGGCGCGAATGGTCGGCATTCCTGCAGTTTCACCGGACGCTAGCACGATCTGTTCAGGGCGAAGGCCCAGAATCACCTCACGGTCTTCAAGCCCTGCATCGCTCATGCTCATCGGCAATTCGCAGCGCGCCTGACCGCTGTCCAGCAGCGCCACCAGACGACCGTCCTTGCGTTGCAGGCGCAGCGGAATGAAGTTCATCGGCGGCGAACCGATGAAGCTGGCGACGAACAGGTTGGCCGGATCGTTATAGATCTGTTTGGGCGTACCGAACTGCTGAATGATGCCGTCCTTCATGACCGCCACTTTGTCGCCCAGAGTCATCGCTTCGATCTGGTCGTGGGTCACGTAAACCGTGGTGGTCTTCAGGCGCTGGTGCATCAGTTTCATTTCGGTGCGCATCTCGACCCGCAGCTTGGCGTCGAGGTTGGACAGAGGCTCATCGAACAGATAGATCTTCGGACGACGCGCCAGTGCACGGCCCATGGCCACACGCTGTTGCTGACCACCTGAAAGCTGGCCCGGCTTGCGATTGAGCAGGTGCTCGATCTGCAGCAGCTTGGCGACCCGAGCGACTTCTTCGTCGATGGCCGACTGGCTCATCTTGCGAATCTTCAGACCGAATTCGATGTTTTCGCGAACACTCATGGTCGGGTACAGCGCGTACGACTGGAACACCATGGCGATGTCACGATCTTTCGGACTCATGCCACTGACGTCCTGATCGCCGATCATGATCGCGCCGCCGGTAATGTTTTCCAGGCCCGCGATGCAGTTCATCAGGGTCGACTTACCGCAGCCCGAAGGACCGACCAGGATCAGGAATTCGCCATCCTTGATCGACAGTTCGATGTTCTTCAGGGTGTCCGGCAGGCCGGCCCCGTAAGTCTTGTTTACATTGCGAAGTTCGAGCGTTGCCATGATTACCCCTTGACTGCGCCGGCCGTCAGCCCGCGCACGAAATACTTGCCGGCGACCACGTAGACCAGCAGGGTCGGAAGACCCGCGATCATCGCTGCCGCCATATCCACGTTGTATTCCTTGACCCCGGTACTGGTGTTGACCAGGTTGTTCAGCGCCACCGTAATGGGCTGCGAATCACCGCTGGAGAACACCACACCGAACAGGAAGTCGTTCCAGATCTGAGTGAACTGCCAGATCAGGCAGACCATGATGATCGGGGTCGACATCGGCAGAATGATCCGCCGGAAAATGGTGAAGAAACCGGCACCGTCCAGGCGCGCGGCTTTGACCAGCGCATCGGGAATGCTGACGTAGTAGTTACGGAAGAACAGCGTAGTAAAGGCCAGGCCGTAGACCACGTGAACGAACACCAGCCCCGTAGTGGTACTGGCCAGGCCCATCTTGCCCAGCGTGAAAGAGGCTGGCAGCAGGACGGTCTGGAACGGCAGGAAGCAACCGAACAGCAGCAGGCCGAAGAACATCTGCGAACCGCGGAAGCGCCACATCGACAGCACGTAGCCGTTCAACGCACCGATCGCGGTGGAGATCAGCACCGCCGGAACGGTGATCATGATCGAGTTCCAGAAGTAGCCTTTTACCGTGGCCCAGGCCTTGACCCAGCCGATGCCGGTGACTTCGGCCGGCCAGCTCAGCAGGTTGCCGGTGCCAATGTCTTCAGGCGATTTGAAGCTGGTGAGCAGCATCACTACCAGCGGAATCAGGTAGATCAGCACCGCGCCGATGAGCACGGCATAGATCGCGATCCGGCTCAGGCTGATGGAAGGTTTGGCGGCGAGACTAGTCATTGCGCTTGGTCCTCAGCTCGGAATACAGGTAAGGCACGAGGATGGCGAGAATCGCACCGAGCATCAGAATTGCACTGGCCGAGCCCATACCCATCTGGCCACGGCTGAAGGTGAACGAGTACATGAACATCGCAGGCAGATCGGATGAGTAGCCCGGGCCGCCAGCAGTCATGGCAGCGACCAGGTCGAAGCTCTTGATCGCAATGTGCGCCAGAATCATCACCGCGCTGAAGAACACCGGACGCAGGCTTGGCAGCACCACTTTCCAGTAGATCTTGGGCATGCTTGCGCCATCGATCTGGGCCGCACGAATGATGGATTGATCCACGCCACGCAGGCCGGCGAGGAACATCGCCATGATGAAGCCCGAGGCTTGCCACACAGCGGCGATCACCAGGCAGTAAACGACGCGGTCAGGATCGATCAGCCAGTCCAGACGGAAGCCTTCCCAGCCCCAGTCACGCAGCAGTTTGTCCAGGCCCATGCCCGGGTTGAGCAGCCACTTCCAGGCAGTACCGGTGACGATCATCGAGAGCGCCATCGGGTACAGGTAAATGGTGCGAATGAAGCCTTCACGACGAATGCGCTGATCGAGGAACACTGCCAGCATTACGCCGACCACCAGGCTGATGCCGATGAACATGCCACCGAACACCGCCAGATTCTTGCTCGCGACCCACCAACGGTCGTTGTCGAACAGGCGTGCATATTGCGCCAGACCCACGAATTTGTAGGTCGGCAGGAAAGTCGAGTTGGTGAACGACAGTACGAACGTCCACAGGATATAGCCGTAGAAGCCCACCAATACGATGAACATGCTTGGCGCCAGCACCAGTTTGGGTAGCCAGCGCTGCAGTGCATCGAACGGCGAGGCTTTGCTGAACACAGCAACAGAACTCATTGGAAGCATCCACTTTGAAACGGTCAGGTCCAGGCCACAGTCGTGCGTGAAACCGGATGAGACGGTTTCATCAGCACGAACTGCGGCTGGGGTTTACGTATTGCGCGAAACGACTGCCTGGTGCCTGCTTACTTCGCCGACTTGATCGCCGCAGCAAGTTTCTTCGCAGTGCTGGCCGGGTCGGCTTGCGGGTCGTTGATGTAGTTGGTCACGACATCGAAGAACGCGCCTTGAACAGCCAGCGTGGTCGCCATGTTGTGCGCCATGCTTGGCTGCAGGCCACCGGTCTTGGCGTCCTCCAGGAAGTCCTTGGCGGCGGTCTGGGCGCACGAGTCAAAACCGTACTTGCCCATGTCGCTCAACATGTCGTTGCGAACCGGGATCGAGCCCTTGTTGATGCTGAAGACTTTCTGGAAGTTTTCACCCAGCACGACTTTGGCGATGTCCTGCTGACCGGCAGCAGTGCCCGCGTCTTTCTGCTTGAACACGGCAAGGGAGTCGATGTTGTAGGTGAAGGCCTTCTCGGTGCCCGGGAAGGCTACGCATTCATAGTCCTTGCCCGCGACTTTCTTGGCAGCGGTCCACTCGGACTTGGCCCAGTCGCCCATGATCTGCATGCCGGCCTTGCCGTTGATGACTTTGGCGGCTTCCAGGTTCCAGTCCTGGCCTTTGCCGTCGACGTCCATGTAGGTCGCGACTTTCTTCAGCTCGGTCAGGGCCTTGACCATTTCCGGACCGGTCAGCGCGCCGTTATCCAGATCGACCAGAGCTTTTTTGTAGCCATCGGCGCCCATCACCGAAAGCACGACGGCTTCGAAGACGGTGCTGTCCTGCCAAGGCTGACCGCCGTGGGCCAGTGGGATGAAGCCGGCTTTCTTGAGCTTGTCGCCCGCGGCGTAGAATTCTTCGAGGGTGGTCGGGGCTTTTTCGATGCCAGCTTTCTTGAAGACTTCAGGGTTGATCCACAGCCAGTTGACGCGGTGAATGTTCACCGGCACGGCCACGTAATCACCGTCGTACTTCACGGTATCGGAGACTTTCTTGTCCAGCAGGCTGTCCCACTTTTCCTGCTTGGCAACGTCCTTCAGGACATCGGTGTCAAGCAGGCCGGTAGAGGCCCATTCCTGGATGTCGGGACCTTTGATCTGAGCAACGCCAGGCGGGTTGCCAGCCACAGCGCGGCTCTTGAGAACCGTCATCGCGGTCGCACCGCCGCCGCCAGCGACAGCGCCGTCTTTCCAGGTGAATCCGTCTTTTTCAACTTGAGCCTTGAGCACATCGACAGCCGCTTTTTCGCCACCAGAAGTCCACCAGTGGACGACTTCGACAGTGCCTTTGGAATCAGCGGCCATGGCGCTCAGAGGGAACAACGAGGCGAGAGAAACGAGTGCTGCGAGACGGGTAATCGAATTCATCTATTTAACCTTTATTGTTGTTATGCATGAGCAAGTCTTGGCGCTTGCGCTGCATGGATTCTAAACAACGTGCTAGAGCGGACGGTAACGAAGGGATGCGCGAATGTCACCGGACGGTTACATGAAGAAAAACGTTTGCGACCGCGTTATCTGAACGCTAAACGAGCTGTAGCCGTCCGGCTGACGGCGCTAGCGATTATCGAGGACACCACTGTCGGCAAGCCGTGCTGCCAACGTGCTGCCAAAGCGTTGCGCACAAGGCTGAAAGGCCGGGTTATTCCACACCGCGCGGCAGATACAGCGTGACCCGCAGCCCGCCCTCGCGCAGGTTCTGCAGCGTCACTTCACCGCCGTGGCTGTGGGCAATGTTTCGGGCAATCCCCAGGCCCAGGCCGTAGCCCTGCTGCTGTTTGCCGGCCAGACGAAAATGCGGTTCGAACACCTGTTCCAGCCTTTGTTCAGGCACGCCAGGCCCCTCATCCTCGACATGCAGCACGAACGCCTCGGCATCGTCTTCAATGTACAGGTGCGCTTTGTCACCGTATTTGATGGCGTTATCGATCAGGTTGCCCATACAGCGTCGCAGTGCCAGCGGTTTGCCGTAAAACATCGACATCGCTTTGCCTTTCAGCGTTACTGTGCCGCCGCCATTGGGCCCCAGATACGGCTCGATCAGGCAGTCGAGCGCGTGATTGAGATCCACAGGCTCGATGTTCTCGTGGATGTCGGTGTCCTTAACGCATTGCAGCGCCCCCTTGACCAGCAGCTCGAGCTCGTCGAGATCGCGGGTGAATTTGAACTGCATTTCCTCGTCTTCCAGCAGCTCGACGCGCAGACGCAAGCGTGTGATCGGCGTGCGCAGATCGTGGGAAATGGCGCTGAACAACTGCCCACGCTCGGTCAGATAACGGCTGATGCGATCACGCATGGTGTTGAAGGCCCGAGTCACTTCGATCACTTCGCTGCCGCCCCCCTCCACCACCGGCTCGACATCTGCCCCCAGCGACAGATCCCGCGCAGCCCGGGCCAGGCGTTTGAGCGGACCGCTCTGCCAATGCACCAGCAGGCCGATGAACACCAGCAGGAAGATGCTCGTCAGGCCGATGAACCAGACCTGCTGCGACGGCAGGCCTTCCTCTTCGAGCATGGTGTACGGCTCAGGCAACAGCGAAGCGATGTACAGCCATTCACCGGGTGACAGCTCGATCTGCGTCACCAGAACCGGCGGATTCACCGGCTCCAGCGTCAATGCGTAATGGGCCCAGGAACGCGGCAGTTCATCGAGCTTCAGGCCGCTGTTGAAGATGCGCAGATCCTCGGGACGCACGAAGCGAACCAGGATGTCCGGGTCGGCCCCAAGGTTCTGCCGCAGCACCTGCCCGACTACGTTGATCACCGCTGACTTGCGCACCGTGGGCTCCAGCACCTGCATGTCCAGCGGTCGATCATTGAGCGATACGAAAAAGCGCGTCCCGCCCATGCTGCGCAGCTGATCGAGCACCAACGGCCTGAACGCAACGGGCAATGATCGGAAGTAACTGACGCTCGCAGCCATGGAAAAACCCAGGCTGCGGGCGCTGGTGACCAGGCCTTCCATCTGCGTGGCGCGCAGTTGAGACAGCCAGATCAGGCTGGATAAGGTCTGTGCCAGCAACACCGCCAGCAAGGTCAACAGCAGCATGCGCCCCAGCAGCGAGCGCGGTACCGGCAGACGGCGCTTTTTTTCGGTCGACATCGGCGATCAGTAACCGTTGCTGGCTTGCGGCAGCACGTTGGCCGCCAACAGATAACCGCTGCCTCGCACCGTACGGATAAGTCGCGGCGCCTTGCCGGTGTCCCGCAGACGCTGGCGCAAGCGACTCACGGCCATGTCGACGATCCGCTCCAGCGGCATCAGCTCACGGCCACGGGTGGCGTTGCCGATGGTGTCGCGGTCGAGGATCTGCTGCGGGTTGTCGAGAAACAGTTTGAGCAGCGCGAAATCGGCGCCAGACAGAATCACTTCTTCGCCGTCGTTGTGGAACAGCCGATGGCTGACCATATCCAGACGCCATTCATCGAACACCAGCACCTCGCCTCCGGCACGTTCCTGGCCGAACTGGGCACGACGCAGCAGTGCCTTGATCCGGGCCTGAAGCTCGCGAGGGCTGAAAGGCTTGGCCATGTAGTCGTCGGCGCCGAGCTCCAGACCGATGACGCGGTCGGCCTCGTCGGAGCTGGCGGTGAGCATGATGATCGGAACATGAGGCTGACGCGGGTGCTGCCTGACCCAGCGGCAAAGGCTGAAGCCGTCTTCGTCGGGGAGCATGACATCGAGAATCAGCAGGTCGCTCGGCTCGTCGTTGAAGGCCTGACGAAACTGGGCACCGTCGCCGACGGTGCGCACCTGGAAGCCGGAGCGGCTCAGGTAGGCTTGCAGCAATTCACGAATCTCCTGGTCATCGTCGACCACCAGAATCGATTTACTGACAGCGTTCACGTTGGTCGTCCTTGTAAGCACTGGAATTGTTGTTATGAGAGAAGCAGCTGCAAGCCTCAAGCTCCAAGCCTCAAGAAAAAGCAGGGCCGTGCGCGGTCGCTCTTGCAGCTTGTAGCTTACAGCTGGCGGTTCGCCGCGGCCTGATCCAGCGCCACGCCAGCGCCCATCAGGCCCGGATACTCGGCGGTTACCAACCACACTGGCACATCCTTGAAGTAATCCTTCATCAGGCCCTTCTGCGCCAGCGCCTTGTTGAAGCCGCTCTGCTTGAAGAACTCGATGAACCGCGGGATCACGCCACCGGCAATATACACACCGCCGCGACCGCCGACAGTCAACACATTGTTACCGGCCACGCGACCAAGGAATACGCAGAACTGTTCCAGCACCGCGCTGGCTACCGGATCGCCACTGACCGCGGCCGAAGTAATGGCAGCAGGCGACTTCAATACCGGCTCGATTTCATCCAGCGCGCAGCTGACCCGGTACAGCAGCAACAAACCGGCGCCGCTCAGAATCGTTTCGGCACTCACGTGCTCGTGCTCGGCCATCAGGCGCGTCCACAGCAACGCCTCGCGCGCAGTACCAATAGGAAGATCGACATGCCCGCCCTCCCCCGGCACGGCGGTCCAATGGCTTGCGCCAGTGCGGATCAAGGTGCCGACGCCCAGGCCGGTGCCGGGACCGATCACCACGCGAGCAGCGTTCGGATCGCCCTTGCCGTGGCGCACTGTCAGGTATTCATCCTCACGCAGGCGAGTCATGCCCAGCGCCATGGCGGTGAAGTCGTTGACCATGATCAGGTTGTCGATCTTCAGCGCTGCGCAGAACTTCTGACGATTGATCTTCCAGTGACTGTTGGTGAAATGGAAATCATCACCGGTCACAGGCCCCGCCACCGCCAGGCAGATAGAGCCGACATCGCCCAGCTGCAGCTCCAGATCCTGTAAATAGATCAGCAGAGCCTTTTCGGGACTGGCGTAATCGACCGTCGGGAAGACCCGGATCGAATGCAATTGATCGTCTTCCCAAATGGCAAAACGAGCATTTGTGCCGCCGATATCACCCACCATCGCCAATGTCACTTGAGCGTCTCCAGATTCGTAGTGAAGGCGCTGGCGCCCTTCTCTGCCGAGCTGAAGGCCATGCGCATGAAACCGAACAGCTCGCGTCCAGTGCCCACGTTATGGGACAGACTTCCGATTGCCGGCTCTCTGGCCGCCAATTCTGCCGGTTCGACCAGAACTTGCAACGTCCCTTTCACGCCATCTACCCGAATGACGTCCCCATCCCGCACAAGTGCCAATGGGCCACCATCGGACGCTTCAGGGCAAACGTGAATCGCTGCCGGGATTTTCCCCGAGGCGCCGGACATGCGGCCGTCGGTGATCAATGCGACCTTGAAGCCACGATCCTGCAGCACGCCGAGGAACGGCGTCATTTTGTGCAACTCGGGCATGCCATTGGAGCGAGGGCCCTGGAAGCGCATGACCGCAACAAAATCACACTCCAGCTCACCGGCCTTGAACGCATCGGCCAGATCTTGTTGGTCTTCGAATACCTTGGCCGGTGCTTCAACGATCTGATGCTCCAGCGCCACCGCCGAAACCTTCATCACGCCTCGCCCAAGGTTGCCTTCCATCACACGCAGGCCGCCTTCCGGGGAGAACGGGCGAGCGATCGGACGCAGGATGTTTTCGTCCAGGCTCTCGATCGGGCCGTCACGCCATACCAGCTTGCCATCGTCGAGGAACGGCTCCTGGGTGTAGCGACGAAGGCCACGGCCCACCACGGTATTGACGTCTTCGTGAAGCAAACCGGCATCAAGCAATTCGCGGATCAGGAACGACATCCCGCCTGCTGCCTGGAAGTGGTTGATGTCGGCTTTGCCGTTTGGATAAACGTGAGTCAGGGTCGGCACGACTTCCGACAAGTCGGCCATGTCCTGCCAGGTCAACTGAATGCCTGCGCACTGCGCGATGGCTGGCATGTGCAGTGTGTGGTTGGTGGAGCCACCCGTCGCGTGCAGGGCAACAATCGAGTTGACCAGCGAACGCTCGTCCACAATCTCTCCGAGTGGGATGAATTCGCCGCTCTGCTTTGTCAGACGCGTTACCTGGAAAGCCGCTTCGCGGGTCAGGGCATCGCGCAGCGGTGTGTAGGGATTGACGAAGGAGGCGCCTGGCAAGTGCAGCCCCATGACTTCCATGAGCAGCTGGTTGGTGTTCGCCGTGCCATAGAACGTGCAGGTGCCCGGGCCGTGGTAGGACTTCATTTCAGAGTCCAGCAGCTCCTCGCGGGTCGCCTTGCCTTCGGCGTAACGCTGCCGCACGTCGGCTTTTTCTTTGTTGGAAATGCCCGACACCATCGGTCCACCCGGCACAAAGATCGTCGGCAGATGCCCGAAACGCAGGGAGCCCATCAGCAGCCCCGGCACAATCTTGTCGCAAATACCGAGCATCAGCGCCGCATCGAACATGTTGTGCGACAGGGCGACCGCCGCTGCCATCGCAATGACTTCCCGGCTGGCGATACTCAGTTCCATGCCCGGCTCGCCCTGGGTCACGCCATCGCACATGGCCGGCACACCGCCCGCGAACTGACCGACCGAGCCGATTTCACGCAGGGCCTTTTTGATCTGTTCGGGAAAGTGTTCGTACGGCTGATGCGCCGAAAGCATGTCGTTGTACGAGGAAACGATGGCGACGTTGGCCGCGTTCATCATGCGCAGGCTGTTCTTGTCTTCGGTGCCACACGCCGCGACGCCATGGGCGAAGTTGGCGCATTGCAGTTTGCCACGCATCGGTCCGTCGCTCGCCGCGCCCCGGATCAGTTGCAGATAGCGCTGACGGGTTTCACGGCTGCGAGCGATCAGCCGTTCGGTTACCTCAAGGACGCGGGGATGCATTGTCATGAACTCCAGGCTAGCGGATGTGGTCACCCGTTCAGGCCCTTTCAAAACTGGTGACAATTCGCGGCCTTGAAGAAACGCTTCAGCAAAGGCTTTGATTTTCAAACAGTTGAAACGGCTTTACGGGTTTCTATTTGTAGATAAAACAAAATACTGCCACTAAAAGGGCTTGTTTTCTATTTTTATGAGAATAATCTTGTAATTCCAACAACAAATTTACTGAGGACGGGTGTATGACTCTCCGCATCGCAATCAATGGCTTTGGCCGAATCGGCCGCAACGTCCTACGTGCACTCTATACCCAAGGCTACCGTCAGGACCTGCAAGTCGTCGCCATCAACGATCTGGGCGATAGCGAGATCAACGCCCACCTCCTCAAATACGACACGGTTCACGGCCCGTTCGACGGCACCGTGGAGCACGACAAGGAAAGCCTGACGGTCAATGGTGACCGTATTTCGGTCAGCGCCATTCGCAACCCGGCCGAGCTTCCGTGGAAGTCCGAGAACATCGACGTCGTATTTGAATGCACCGGCCTGTTCACCGACCGCAACAAGGCTGCCGCGCACATCACCGCCGGCGCCAAGAAGGTCATTATCTCAGCCCCGGCCAAGGGCGCAGACGCTACTGTGGTGTATGGCGTCAACCATGACGTGCTGCGTCAGTCCCACCAGGTCATTTCCAACGCCTCGTGCACCACCAACTGCCTGGCGCCTGTCGCACAAGTGCTGAACCGCGAACTGGGCATCGAAAGCGGCTTGATGACCACAATTCACGCTTACACCAACGACCAGAACCTGATCGACGTCTACCACACCGACCCATACCGCGCGCGCTCGGCCACTCAGTCGATGATCCCGAGCAAGACTGGCGCCGCCGAGGCCGTCGGCCTGGTACTGCCGGAACTGGCAGGCAAGCTGACCGGCATGGCGGTTCGGGTTCCCGTGATCAACGTATCGCTGGTAGACCTGACCATTCAGCTCAAACGCGATGCGACCGCCGATGAAGTCAACGCGATCATGAAAGAAGCCGCGCAGCACTCGAAGATCCTGGGCTACAACACCCTGCCGCTGGTGTCCCACGACTTCAACCACAATCCGCTGTCGTCGATTTTCGATGCGAACCACACCAAAGTGAGTGGTCGCTTGCTGAAAGTGCTGGCCTGGTACGACAACGAGTGGGGCTTCTCCAACCGTATGCTGGATAACTGCCTGGCGTTGATGAACGCGGAATAAGCAGTCCGAAGGCATGTATTCATGCCCTTACCCTGTAGCAGTCCGGCTTGCCGGCGCAGCGTTCTGAAGATCGCTACCGCCGGCAAGCCGGACGGCTACAGAGACTGGGTCATGTCCGTGGAAGATTGCGCGTCGGCGACCGTCTAAAACGCGGCTCTTTACAAATTCTTTGCAACTTCCCACCTTGCCAAGTCGGTAGATGATAAGCATTATCATTCGCTGAATTTCTGGTCGGGTATCCCTGTGAGTCAGTCGCACTTCAATGACGTTTTCCTGGCAAGGCGAACGATTCTGCTGCGCACTTTGCAACGCATGGTCCGCAATCCCAGCACCGCCGAGGATTTGCTGCAGGAAACCTACCTGCGGGTGACCCGTGCGCTGGGCGAGCGAGCCATCGATCATCTCGAGCCTTTCGTGTTTCAGACCGCACGTAACCTGGCGCTGGATCACCTGCGAGCCAAACGCATTCATGCGCGCACCATCGTCGACGATGCGCCTATCGCCGATATCTACAACGTCGTTGCGCCCGATGCTGCACTAGAGGATGCCGCCCACGCCAATCGCGTGCTGCAAAGCCTCAACGCCAGCCTGGAAAAGCTCACGCCCCGACAGCAGAAAATCTTTACCCTGAGTCGACTCAACGGTTGCAGCTACCTGGAAATCGCCGAGCAGTTGGGCGTTTCCGCCAGCACCGTACAAAAGGAACTCAAGCTGATCATGGCGATATGCGTCGGGGTTGCTGCCCGGCTCGAACGCTGATGAGAGCGGCTTGATCCATAATCCATAAGAAAACCGGCGGCAATGCGGCGACCCTCTCGCTAAACTCCCGCCCCACACCGTGTATCCGAGGACGCTCCTTGACGGACTCTCACTCACCTGGCCCGCGTCAGGCAGCCGATGTGCTGAATGACGACGCCATGGATCAGGCACTGAACTGGCTGATCGAACTGGAAGGCGCCGACGCCGGACAGCAAGCCCGTTTTCAGGACTGGCTTGCGGCCGACCCTGCCCATGGCGAAGCATTCGCCAAAGCCGAGGCTGCCTGGAATTCGCAACCGGTACTGGAAGCCGCTGTGAAAATGGCCACGCCGAAAAAGCCCTCGGTGTTGCGCCGCCTGCGCCCACACTGGGTACCGCTCGCGACTGCTGCCGTGCTTTTGCTGGGCTTGTTCAACTTCAGCGACTTGCCCCTGCGCCTCAAGGCCGATCACCTGACAGTCGCCGGAGAGCGCCAGCGGTTGGAGCTTTCGGATGGTTCGAAGGTACTACTCAATACTCGATCTGCATTCTCCAGCGACCTCGACGACCGCCAACGGATCGCTCGGCTTTACCAAGGTGAAGCGTTCTTCGAAGTGCCCACAGCCAAGGGGCTGCCCCTGGAAGTCGAAGCCGGCCCGGTGCGCATGAGCGCCAGCAGCACCGCCTTCGCCGTGCGCTATCTGGATGGCGTGGCGCAGATCCAAGTCGAGCGTGGCGCAGTGAATGTGCAGGCGACCAAGGGCAACTCTCAGGTCAGCCTCGGTGCGGGCGACAGTCTGCGGGTCGGCCCCGAAGGTTTCGGCCATCGTGAAAAGATCGACCAGAGCAAAGACCTCGCTTGGGTTCAGGGCCGCTTGATCTTCGATAACTGCCCGCTGAGCGAAGTGCTCGCCGAATTACGCCGCTACTACCCCGGCTGGATCGTCAATGCCAATACCCGACTGGATCAGGTCGCGGTGACCGGAAATTACCGCCTGGACAACCCCATCGATGTGGTCCGCTCCCTCGCCCAGATCACGTCTGCGCGCCTGCACGAATTGCCAGCGCTGGTGATTCTCAATTGAGAATAATTATTTTTACGCGATAGCCGTTCGTCGTACGTCTCGTTATAGCCAATGCAAGTGATTCCTATTACTAAAGCACTTGCCAACACTACAACGACCCGTACGACAGGGAGCGCTTTCGATGCTGTCCACGTTCACCCCCGCCACATCCGACTCACCCGGGACCACCCGTAATTTCGCTCTTTCGCTGCTGACCATCGCGGTATTCGCCGCCGGTCTTCACAGCGCGCCGATCATCGCCGCCGAACAACCGGCTCGCGTCGCAGGCAGCTATCCGTTCTCGATCAAGCAACAACCGCTGGTGTCGGCCTTGAACGAGTTCAGCAAAGTCACAGGCTGGCAGGTGGGCATGTCTTCGGATCTGGCGAAGAACGTCACCTCACCAGGCGTCAGCGGCACGATGTCGGCGGAAAAAGCACTGGATCGCCTGCTGGCGGGCAGCAACATTGGCTACCGCAGCCTGGGCAACAATAACGTCGTACTGGAAAAACGCAGCAGCACCGGCGCGCTGGCTCTGGAACAGGTCACCGTCAGTGCGACCCGTCAGGCACAGTCGGTGGACTCGGTTCCCAGCACCGTCACTGTGCGAGACCGTACAGACCTGGATCGGCAGAACGTCAACAACATTCGTGATCTGGTGCGCTATGAGCCCGGCGTCTCCGTAGGCGGCGCCGGTCAGCGCGCAGGCACCAGCGGCTACAACATTCGCGGTATCGACGGCGACCGGATCCTGACTCAGGTCGACGGCGTGGAAGTGCCGGACAACTACTTTTCCGGCCCTTACGCCAACACCCATCGCAACTACGTCGACCCGGAAATCATCAAGCGCGTGGAGATCCTGCGCGGTCCGGCGTCGGCCCTTTATGGCAGCAGCGCCATCGGCGGCGCCGTCAGCTATTACACGCTGGATCCGGAAGACATCATCAAACCGGGCAAAGACATCGGCGCACGCCTTAAAACCGGCTACAGCTCGGCGGACGACAGCTGGCTGAACTCGGCAACTGTTGCAGGGCGCGAAGGCGAGTTCGATGGCTTGCTGCACGTCAGCCAGCGCAATGGCCGCGAAACCGAATCCTACGGCGAGCACGGCGGGACTGGTCTGGGCCGCACCGCCGCCAACCCTGAAGACGTGCGCGCCACCAACGTGCTGGCCAAACTGGGCTGGAACTACGGTGATGACGATCGGCTGGCGTTCACCTACGAGAAGTACAAGGACGACACGCACACCAACCAGAAGAGCGCAGTCGGCGGGCCATTCACAGGTGGTCGCGGCTTCGGCTTCTATCGCGGACGCGAAGGCAACGACGTGATCACCCGCGAGCGCTTCGGCCTGGAAAACAGCTTCGCGCTGGACAGCTTGTTGGTGGACAACGTCAAGTGGAGCCTGAATTATCAGATCGCCAAGACCGATCAGGACACCATCGAGCGCTATGTGCCCGGCAGCCGCGATGTCTGGCGTACCCGCGACACTTATTACAAAGAACGTCAGTGGATCTTCGATGCTCAGCTGGACAAGGCTTTCAGCATCGGCGACACCGAGCACCTGCTGACCTACGGCACCACCCTCAAGCAGCAGAAAGTCACTGGCGAGCGCAGTGGCACCGCGACCTGCGCCGCCGTGCTGGGCACCTGCCGTACCATCGGCGCGCCGAGCCCGACAGCATCGGACAGCCTGGCGCCGACCAGCGACTTCCCGGACCCGACCATTAACACCTACGCCGTGTTCGCTCAGGACCAGATCAAGTGGGGCGACTGGACCTTCATGCCCGGCGCGCGATACGACTACACCACGCTCGATCCGCATGTCACCGATGAATTTCTGCGCGCGGTCAGCCTGACCAGCGCGGACCAGTTCAACGACAAAGAGAAAAAATGGCATCGTCTCTCGCCGAAACTGGGCGTCACCTATGCCATCGATGATGCCTACACCTGGTACGGCCAGTACGCCGAAGGTTTCCGTACGCCAAGCGCCAAGGCGCTGTATGGCCGCTTCGAAAACCTCAACACCGGTTATATCGTCGAGCCTAACCCGGACCTTGAGCCGGAGAAGAGCAAGAGTTACGAAACGGGGCTGCGTGGCCGCTTCGACGAGGGCTCGTTCGACGTTGCGGTGTTCTACAACAAATACCGCGACTTCATCAACGAAGACGCCATTCAGCCGGCGACCTCGACCGAAGCGGTGTTCCAGTCCAACAACATCAAGCACGCCACCATCAAGGGCGTGGAGCTGAAGGGACGTCTGAACCTCGACAGTTTCGGCGCACCACAAGGCCTGTACACCCAAGGTTCCGTGGCCTATCTGTACGGCCGCAACGATGACACTGGCCAGCCGATCAACAGCGTGAACCCACTGACCGGCGTGTTCGGGCTGGGTTACGACCAGGACAACTACGGTGGCTTGCTCAGCTGGACCCTGGTCAAACGCAAGACCCGTGTGGACGACACCAACTTCCACGCGCCGGACGGCTCCTCGACTCAGTTCAAGACGCCGGGCTTCGGCCTGCTGGACCTGACCGGTTTCTACAAAGTGACCGACGATGTGACCGTCAGCGGCGGGCTGTACAACCTGGCCGACAAGAAATACTGGCTGTGGGATGACGTGCGCGGTTACGACGGTGTCGGCGAAGCAGGCGTAACCGCGCCTGCCAGCCTCGATCGCCTGACCCAGCCGGGCCGCAATTTCGCGATCAATCTGGTGTGGGATATCTAAAAGCCACGCCTCTGCGCGCTGTAGGAGCCGGCTTGCTGGCTCCCACAGGTCGATTTTTTTACGCTCCAGGCCGGCTCGCTCGTCTCGTCTACAAGCGCCCTTTTCCCAAGGAAGACACCATGTCTCAACATCCGATTCGTCGCTCACAGCGTCTGAACCAGATCACTCACGCCCCACATGAACAACTCGACAAGGCGGTCAAAGCCAATGCGCCGTTCGACACCCTGGCCAGCTACTGCCGTTTTCTCAGCGCGCAATATCTGTTTCAGCAAGAGCTCAAAGCGCTGTACACCGACCCGCAACTGATCGCACTGATCGCCGATCTCCCCGAGCGTTGCCGGGCGGACCAGGCCAGCGCCGATCTGAATGACCTCGACACACCAATTCCCGCCCCTGTCGCGGGCGCAGTGGATCATCCGCCGCTGGCCGAAGCGCTGGGGTGGCTGTTCGTGTCCGAAGGCTCCAAGCTGGGCGCAGCATTCCTGATCAAGCGTGCCGTGGCCCTGAACCTCAGCGAAACCTTCGGCGCCCGGCATCTGGGCGAGCTGGTCGGCGGTCGCGCCGAGGGCTGGAAACGCTTTATCCGGATCCTCGACGACCTGCCGTTCAGCGACGAACAGGAGCAGCAGATCGACAAAGGCGCGGTCGCTGCATTCGAACGTTTCAATGTGCTGCTGGAACATGCCTATACGTCGGCTGCTGAAGCCGAACCTGCCTGAACCCACGCCTTTTACGCCCGGCGCTGTTAAGCTGGGCGCCTTTTCGAGGGGTAAAAACCCTCGACGCACTTTTTCACCCGGCAGCACCCGAGACTCATGACCAGCACACCCCAAGGCAGCAAACTGTCCCGCATCCTGTTCGGTATCCTGGCCTACGTCAGCCTGACCATCGGGATCATCGCGATCTTCATTCCCGGGCTGCCCACCACCGAATTCATCCTGCTGGCGGCATGGGCTGCGACCAAAAGCTCGCCGCGCCTGAGCGCATGGCTGGAAAACCATCGGTTGTTCGGCCCGATGCTCAGCAATTGGCGCAACGGCAAGCTGATTGCGCGCAGTGCCAAGATCAGCGCTACAGTCACCATGCTCATTTGCGCGGTGATGATGTTGGTGCTGCTCACGCACAACTGGTGGATCTATTTCGCGGTGGCCGGCATGCTGCTGGTCAACCTGTGGATCTGGTCGCGACCGGAGCCCGATGCGCAAACCAGCGAGTGCGGGGAGTCGTCCGGCCAGCGCTGAACCCATGCCAGTGCGCAAGGTCTGCTCCTTACCGTCATTGATTTCTGAAGGAGCAGTCACATGTTCGAGCCAGGTCATTTGCACATCGCCCGCCCCGCCCTGCAGCCCGACGACGTGGGTTATGACATCCACATCCACTACCAAGCCGCCCAGACCGACTCGGGGCCCGGCATGCACTTCACCATGGAAGGTGAAATCAACGGCAAGTCGTTCAACGAAGCCTTCGACCTGCCCAAGGACCTCGCCTACAACTTCGCCAGCGAAGCCTCACGCATCGCCGAGAAACACGGCCTGCCCCGAGATACCGAAATGCGCGCCGCACATACCGACTACGACCTCATGTTCGAAGACATCCGCGAAAAGCTCGACATGAAGTCGGGCGATCCCGTGAAGCCGGAACATCTGGAGTAACGCCTCCAACCGAATCGCCCATACGCTTTCCCGAGCAAGATCCTTCCCACAGGTTATTTTGTCGCCCTCAAACACTGTGGTCGACGCAGGACCAGTGGGAAGGCGCTTGCTCGCGACGAGTCCAGAACTGGCAGGGCGTCAGTTGCCGCTTGCGCCTATTCGGCCCCAATTTGTGCGGTTACTGGCATAATCGCCCCCGTCTTTCGACCGAACCTCTCATCACCTCATGCGCATCCACGTCACGTTCATCGACCGCGTCGGCATCACCCAGGAAGTTCTGGCGATTCTGGGCGGACGGAATCTGAACCTCGATGCCGTGGAAATGGTGCCGCCCAACGTCTACATCGATGCACCGACCCTGAGCCACGATGTGCTTGAAGAGCTCAAGGACCGGCTATTCCGGGTGCGCGGCGTGGAAGCCATCACGGTCGTGGACATCCTTCCCGGCCAGCGCCGCCATCTGCAGCTCGACGCCTTGCTCGCGGCAATGACCGACCCGGTGCTGGCACTCGACAGCGCCGGCCACGTCCTATTGGCAAACCCGGCGTTGGTGGCTTTGTATGGTCGCGAACCCGCAGGCGAATCGGTTGGCGACTTGTTTTCCGATCCTGGCCTGCAATCGGCGCTGCTGGAAAACGGCTTTCGCCTGCCCTTGCGCGAGGTCACGCTCAATGGCGAGGCGCTGCTGCTGGACGCGACACCCATTACCGACGCAGGCGCGCTGCTGACGCTGTATTTGCCGAGTCGAATTGGCGAACGGCTGTCGGCGTTGCACCACGACCACGCCGAAGGTTTCGACGCGCTGCTGGGTGACTCCGCCGCAATACGCACGTTGAAAGCCCGCGCCCAGCGAGTGGCTGCCCTTGATGCGCCGCTGCTGATTCAAGGCGAAACCGGCACCGGCAAAGAGCTGGTGGCCCGCGCCTGCCATGCTGTGAGCGCCCGGCACAGTGCACCGTTTCTTGCGCTCAACTGCGCGGCATTGCCGGAAAACCTCGCTGAGAGCGAACTGTTCGGTTACGCCCCCGGTGCGTTTACCGGCGCGCAGCGCGGCGGCAAGCCCGGCCTGATGGAGCTGGCAAACCAGGGCACGGTGTTCCTCGACGAGATCGGCGAAATGTCGCCTTACCTTCAAGCCAAGCTACTGCGTTTTCTGAACGATGGCAGCTTCCGGCGCGTCGGTGGTGACAAGGAAGTGAAGGTTAACGTGCGCATCCTCAGCGCAACCCATCGCAATCTGGAAAAGATGGTCGCCGAAGGCACCTTCCGTGAAGACCTGTTCTACCGCTTGAATGTGCTCAATCTGGACGTGCCGCCCCTGCGAGAGCGCGGCCAGGACATTCTCCTGCTGGCGCGCTATTTCATGGAACAGGCCTGCACGCAGATCCAGCGCCCGGTCTGTCGTCTCGCGCCGGGCACGTATCCGGCCCTGCTCGGCAACCGCTGGCCCGGCAACGTCCGGCAACTGCAAAACGTGATCTTCCGCGCGGCGGCGATCTGTGAAAGCTCGCTGGTGGATATTGGCGACCTGGATATTGCAGGTACTTCGGTGGCGCGGGAAAGCGACGGCGAAATCGAAAGCCTGGAAGCGGCTGTCGAAGGTTTCGAAAGAACGCTGCTGGAAAAGCTCTACAGCCATTATCCTTCTACCCGGCAATTGGCAGCACGCCTGCAAACCTCTCACACCGCCATCGCCCATCGCCTGCGCAAGTACGGGATTTCAGGGAAAGCCTGAACCCCCCCCCGCGCCCTGGACACCGGAACGATTTCGTAACGCTGGAACGATATCATTCCAAAGTCTGTACATCCCCAGCCTACAAGGCCTTGATCCCAGGACAGTTTTCAAAGCGCTTAATAGCGTATCGATTTCGCTACACCTGGCACTTTTAAAAATCGCTAAATCTCGCTGAAAGCCTTGAGTTAAAGGCCTCAGACAAGGTTGGCCGCAAACTTGCTAACACTCCTTTCATCATGCTCGCGCCAACGACGAGCGATTTTCCATTCAGGGGAGTTTTCATGAGCGAATTGCGTTTTACCGAAGATCACGAGTGGCTGCGCGCCGAAGCGGATGGCAGCGTCACGGTCGGCATCACGGCTTTCGCGCAGGACGCACTGGGTGACGTGGTTTTCGTGCAACTCCCCGAGCTTCAGGCCTACGACAAAGGCGCCGAAGCCGCCACCGTTGAATCGGTAAAAGCTGCCAGCGGCGTGTACATGCCGCTTAATGGCGAAGTCGTCGAAACCAACCCTGCACTGGATGCCAACCCGGAGCTGGTCAACGAAGACCCGATGGGCCAAGGCTGGTTCTTCCGTTTCATCCCTTCCGACGCCACCGCTGTCGGCCAATTGCTGGATCAGGACGCCTATGACCGCCTGATCAAAGCCAACGCCGAAGCCTGAGGAACGCGCCATGACTGATCGCATCGAACTGAGCACCGCCAACGAGTTCATCGCCCGTCACATCGGCCCACGCGCCGACGACGAGAAAGCCATGCTCGCCACTCTGGGTTTTGACTCGCTGGAAGCCTTGAGTGCCAGCGTCATTCCTGAATCCATCAAAGGCACCAGCGTTCTCGGTCTGTCTGCAGGCCAAAGCGAAGCGGACGCCCTGGCTGACATCAAAGCCATCGCGGGCAAGAACCAACTGTTCAAGACCTTCATCGGCCAGGGTTACTACAACACCCACACGCCGGCGCCGATCCTGCGCAACCTGCTGGAAAACCCGGCCTGGTACACCGCTTACACTCCGTACCAGCCAGAGATTTCCCAAGGCCGTCTGGAGTCGCTGCTGAACTTCCAGACCCTTATCAGCGACCTGACCGGCCTGCCGATCGCCAACGCCTCGCTGCTGGACGAAGCTACCGCTGCCGCCGAAGCCATGACCTTCTGCAAACGCCTGAGCAAGAACAAGAGCAGCCACAAATTTTTCGCCTCGGCTCACTGCCACCCACAGACCCTCGACGTGCTGCGCACCCGTGCAGAGCCGCTGGGTATCGACGTGGTCGTGGCTGATGAAAGCCAACTGACCGATGTCAGCGAGTTCTTCGGCGCCCTGCTGCAATACCCTGCAAGCAATGGCGACCTGTTCGACTATCGCGAACTGGTCGAGCGCTTCCACGCCGCCAATGCGCTGGTTGCCGTTGCAGCCGACCTTTTGGCCTTGACGCTGCTGACCCCGCCAGGCGAGTTCGGTGCTGACGTTGCCATCGGCAGCGCGCAACGCTTCGGTGTGCCGCTGGGCTTCGGTGGCCCGCATGCCGCCTACTTCTCTACCAAAGATGCCTACAAGCGCGACATGCCCGGCCGTCTGGTGGGCGTATCCATCGACCGTTTCGGCAAGACCGCACTGCGCCTGGCGATGCAGACCCGCGAACAACACATCCGTCGCGAGAAGGCCACCAGCAACATTTGCACCGCGCAAGTGCTGCTCGCCAACATCGCCAGCATGTACGCCGTTTACCACGGTCCTCGCGGCCTGACCCGCATCGCCGACCGCGTGCATCACCTGACCGCGATCCTCGCCAAGGGCTTGGATAAGCTGGGGCTGAATGTCGAACAAGCGTTCTTCTTCGACAGCATCACCCTCAAGACCGGTGCGAAGACTGCCGAACTGCACGCAACGGCGCGCGCTCGGCAGATCAACCTGCGCGAAGTGGACGCCGAGCGTCTGGGCCTGTCGCTGGACGAAACCACCCAGCAAGTCGACGTTGAAACGCTGTGGCAACTGTTCGCGACCAATGGCCAGACCGTACCTGATTTCGCTGCCTTGGCCGCCACTGTCGACGCGCGTTTGCCAGCCGAGCTGAAGCGCCAGTCGCCAATCCTCAGCCACCCGGTGTTCAACCGCTACCACTCCGAAACCGAGCTGATGCGCTACCTGCGCCGCTTGGCCGACAAGGACCTGGCGCTGGACCGCACCATGATCCCGCTGGGCTCGTGCACCATGAAGCTCAACGCCGCCAGCGAAATGATCCCGGTGACCTGGGCCGAGTTCGGCAACCTGCACCCGTTCGCCCCTGCCGAGCAAAGCGCTGGCTACCAGCAACTGACCGACGAACTGGAAGCGATGCTGTGTGCTGCAACCGGTTACGACTCGATCTCCCTGCAACCGAACGCCGGTTCGCAAGGCGAATACGCAGGCCTGCTGGCGATTCGCGCCTATCACCAGAGCCGTGGCGATGACCGTCGCGACATCTGCCTGATTCCGTCGTCCGCTCACGGCACCAACCCGGCCACCGCCAACATGGCGGGCATGCGCGTGGTGGTGACCGCCTGCGACGCACGCGGCAACGTCGACATCGAGGATCTGCGCGCCAAGGCCATCGAGCACCGCGAACACCTCGCCGCATTGATGATCACTTACCCGTCCACCCACGGCGTATTCGAGGAAGGCATCCGCGAAATCTGCGGCATCATCCACGACAACGGCGGTCAGGTTTACATCGACGGCGCCAACATGAACGCCATGGTCGGCCTCTGCGCACCGGGCAAGTTCGGCGGCGACGTTTCGCACCTGAACCTGCACAAGACCTTCTGCATTCCACACGGTGGTGGCGGCCCGGGCGTTGGCCCGATTGGCGTGAAATCGCATCTGACCCCATTCCTGCCGGGTCACGGCAAGATGGAGCGCAAGGAAGGTGCAGTCTGTGCGGCGCCATTCGGCAGCGCGAGCATTCTGCCCATCACATGGATGTACATCCGCATGATGGGCGGCGAAGGCCTGAAACGCGCATCGCAACTGGCAATCCTCAACGCCAACTACATTTCCCGTCGCCTGGAAGAGCACTACCCAGTGCTGTACACCGGCAGCAGTGGTCTGGTGGCGCACGAATGCATCCTCGACCTGCGTCCGTTGAAAGAAACCAGCGGCATCAGCGTCGATGACGTGGCCAAGCGTCTGATCGACTTCGGCTTCCACGCCCCGACCATGTCGTTCCCGGTGGCTGGCACGCTGATGATCGAGCCGACCGAAAGCGAATCGAAGGAAGAGCTGGACCGCTTCTGCGACGCCATGATCAAGATCCGCGAAGAGATCCGCGCAGTGGAAAGCGGCGCGCTGCACAAGGATGACAACCCGCTGAAAAACGCCCCGCACACCGCGGCGGAGCTGGTCGGCGAATGGAGCCATCCATACAGCCGCGAACAAGCGGTGTACCCGGTGGCTTCCTTGATCGAAGGCAAATACTGGCCTCCGGTCGGTCGTGTCGACAACGTGTTCGGCGACCGCAATCTGGTCTGCGCTTGCCCATCCATCGAGAGCTATCAGGACGCGTAACGGATAAGGGGCTACTGTGGCAACGGTGGCCCCTGTATCGCGCCGAACGTTCTGTAGCAGTCCGGCTTGCCGGCGGACGTTCTCAAGATCGCCACCGCCGGCAAGCCAGACTGCTACAGGTGAAGGGCAATGCGGCAAGCCCGCAAAAAACCATAACAACAACCGGAGCCCAATCATGTCCCTGAGCGTGTTTGACCTGTTCAAGATAGGCATTGGACCCTCCAGCTCCCACACCGTGGGGCCGATGCGCGCGGCAGCAAGATTCGCCGAAGGCCTGCGCCGCGACGATCTGCTTTCCAGTACCCACTGCGTCAAAGTCGAGCTGTATGGCTCGCTCGGCGCCACCGGCAAAGGCCATGGCAGTGACAAGGCCGTGCTGCTGGGCCTGGAAGGCGAGCACCCGGATACCGTCGACACCGAACACGTAGCCGATCGCCTGCAGCTGATTCGCAGCAGCCAGCGGATAAACCTGCTCGGTGAACACAGCATCGAATTCATCGAAAAACAGCACCTGGCGATGATCCGTAAACCCCTGGCCTACCACCCCAACGGCATGATTTTCCGTGCCTTCGACGGTGCGGGCCTACAGATCCGCAGCCGTGAGTACTACTCGGTCGGCGGCGGGTTTGTCGTGGATGAAGACGCGGCAGGGGCTGACCGCATTGTCGAAGACAGCACGCCGCTACCCTACCCGTTCAAGACTGGCAAAGAGTTGATGGCCCACTGCGCAATCAGCGGCTTGTCGATCAGTCAGATCATGCTGGCCAACGAATCGGCGTGGCGACCCGAAGCGCAAACCCGCGAAGGCCTGCTGAAGATCTGGCAGGTGATGCAGGATTGCGTCGAGGCCGGATGTCGCAACGAAGGCATTCTGCCGGGCGGCCTGAAGGTCAAACGGCGTGCGGCGGCATTGCATCGTCAGCTGTGCAAGAACCCGGAGGCAGCGCTGCGAGATGCCTTGTCCGTGCTGGACTGGGTCAACCTGTATGCGCTGGCAGTCAACGAAGAAAATGCCAACGGCGGTCGTGTGGTCACTGCACCCACCAACGGCGCGGCAGGGATCATCCCGGCCGTATTGCATTACTACATGCGCTTCATCACCGGCGCCAACGAAGACGGCGTGGTGCGTTTTTTGCTGACCGCTGCGGCCATCGGCATTCTGTATAAAGAGAACGCCTCGATTTCTGGCGCTGAAGTGGGCTGCCAGGGTGAAGTCGGGGTGGCCTGCTCCATGGCAGCTGGTGCGCTCTGCGAAGTGCTCGGCGGTAACGTTCAGCAAGTGGAAAACGCTGCAGAGATAGGCATGGAACATAACCTGGGCCTGACCTGCGACCCGATTGGCGGGCTGGTTCAAGTCCCCTGCATCGAGCGCAATGCCATGGGCTCGGTGAAAGCGATCAATGCCGTGCGCATGGCGTTGCGCGGTGACGGCCAGCATTTTGTCTCGCTGGACAAAGTGATCCGCACCATGCGCCAGACCGGCGCCGACATGAAAAGCAAATACAAGGAAACAGCCCGTGGCGGGCTGGCCGTGAACATTATCGAGTGCTGATATCAGCCCAATTTCATCGTGTTCCACCGTTAACGGCAGGAACCCGGAAACGCCTTCAAGGAGTCATTGATGTCCACAGAACTGTTGAAAACCCCGCTCAACGCCCTGCACCGTGAACTGGGCGCGAAGATGGTCGAATTCGCCGGTTACGACATGCCGGTTCAGTACCCGGCGGGCGTGATGAAAGAGCATTTGCACACCCGCGAACAGGCTGGCCTGTTCGACGTCTCGCACATGGGCCAAATTCTGCTGAGCGGCCCTGACGCCGCCAAGGCACTCGAAACTCTGGTTCCGGTGGATATCATCGATCTGCCGGTGGGCATGCAGCGTTACGCAATGTTCACCAACGAGACCGGTGGCATCCTCGACGACTTGATGGTCGCCAATCTGGGTAATGATCAACTGATGCTGGTGGTCAATGCCGCCTGCAAGAATGAAGACCTGGCGCACCTGCAGAAACACATCGGCGCTCAATGTCAGATCACCCCGCTATTCGAAGAACGTGCCCTGCTGGCCCTGCAAGGCCCTCAAGCGGTGACCGCCCTCGCGCGTCTGGCGCCGGACGTGGCAAAAATGACCTTCATGCAATACACCTCGATCAAAATCGACGGTATCGACTGCTACGTCAGCCGCTCGGGTTACACCGGTGAAGATGGCTACGAGATTTCCGTACCGGCCGATCAAGCCGAATCCCTCGCACGTCGTCTGCTCGCCGAGCCGGAAGTCGCGCCCATTGGTCTGGGTGCGCGTGATTCGCTGCGTCTCGAAGCTGGCCTGTGCCTCTACGGCCATGACATGAACACCGAGACAACGCCGATCCAGGCCAGCCTGCTGTGGGCGATTTCCAAGGTCCGTCGCGCAGACGGCGCTCGAGCGGGCGGCTTCCCGGGCGCCGATAAGGTTTTCGCTCAGCACCAAAGCGGTGCAGCCCGCAAGCGCGTAGGCTTGCTGCCACAGGAACGCACCCCGGTACGTGAGGGCGCGGAAATCGTCAACGCCGATGACAAGGTGATCGGCAACGTCTGCAGCGGCGGCTTCGGTCCAACGCTGGGTGCCCCGCTGGCCATGGGCTACCTGGACGCGGCTTTCACTGCACTCCAAACGCCTGTCTGGGCCATCGTTCGTGGCAAGAAAGTCCCGATGCTTGTAAGCAAAATGCCTTTCGTTGCGCCACGTTACTTCCGCGGCTAAAGCTGACGTCAAAAAACCGCGGCACCGCAACAGTGCAGGGCACTGTTCGAGTGCCGCAGTTTGATACCTTTCGAAACAGCAATGAAACTGTCAGATAACTGCACTTGTTTCGGTTCTTTACACTAAAAACTATCGATTCGGCCGACGTGGTTAAAGTTTTCAAAAAGTCGGCGAAACCCTCTGAAACCGGGCTTATCCGGGGCTTGTTTTTTCTGCGAGAGTTAGCGTAGAGTTTCTCGACTGTGTTTGCATAGGTCGCTGGGATCGTGACCTGGGCAGTAGCGCCAAAAGCAATGCTACATCCCGCTCTACGTTTCTTCTTCCTGCAACCAGCCCAGTACTCTTTCGTGTGAAAGAGACTGTCATTAATTTATGCTCCAAGGAATAAGAAAATGTCTCAACGTCAGAGCGGTACCGTTAAGTGGTTTAACGACGAGAAAGGTTTTGGTTTTATCACTCCAGAGAGCGGTCCGGATCTGTTCGTCCACTTCCGCGCTATTCAGGGCAACGGCTTCAAGAGCCTGAAAGAAGGCCAGAAAGTGACCTTCATCGCTGTGCAAGGCCAGAAAGGCATGCAAGCTGACGAAGTCATCGCTGAAGCCTGATCGCTGAAAGCACAAAAGCCCTTGATGGCAACATCAGGGGCTTTTTTATGCCTGCGATTCCGTAAACTGCCTCTCTCTGAGCGAGCGAGCGTCCTGTATGTCCAAACACGTTCTGCGTCCACAAGGTGACTTCGCCCCCGCGGGCCTGGGCCGACGCCTGGCCGCGATTTTCTACGACGCGCTGTTGTGCGTCGCACTGCTGATGGTCACCACGTTCATCTACAAGCTGATCTGGATGGCGTTCGTTGGCCAAGCGAAGCTGCGGCAGCTCTCCGAAACCGGCTCGCTGGATGGCGACCCACTGCTCTCCACCCTCCTGTTATTCGCGTTATTCGCCTTCTTCGCCAAGTTCTGGACCCACGCCGGTCAGACCCTGGGCATGCAGGTCTGGGGTATCCGCGTGCAGAACGCCGATGGCACCGGCATCAGCCTGTGGCAGGCGCTGCTGCGGTTCGTGGTTGCTATCGCATCATGGCTGTGTGTGGGGCTCGGTTTCTTCTGGAGCCTGTTCGACAAACAGAAGCGCAGCTGGCACGACATGTATTCCGAGACTCAACTGGTGCGGATTCCGAAGCAGAAGAAGTGAACCTGCCGGAATATAAGGCGCCTGTAGCAGTCCGGCTTGCCGGCGGTTGCACCTTCGAAATCGCTGCCGCAAGCAAGCCGGACCGCTACTGGGACTAGTGGCCGAAAGGCACAAAAAAGCCGACCCTGAGGTCGGCTTTTGGTTTGCTGCGCGGTGATCAGCCCGCCCGGCGCAGCAACCAGATACCCGCCAGCGCACAGACTCCCGCAGGCACCAGCACTGCAAACAGAGGCGAGAAGCCGAAAACCAGACTCGACGGCCCCAACAGGTCTTGCGCGATACGGAAAGTGAAGCCTACCAGCACGCCGGTGAACACACGTTGCCCCAGCGTCACGGAGCGCAATGGGCCGAAGATGAACGAGATCGCCATCAGCACCAGCGCCACCGTTACCAGCGGCTGGAGGATCTTGGTGTAGAACGCCAGCCAGTAGCGACCGTTCGCCAGCCCCTGATCAGCCAGATAGTTCGCGTAACCATACAAGCCGGTCATCGACAGCGACTCCGGCGGGAGTACCACCGTGCTCAGCAGCTGCGGACTCAGCGCGATGTCCCAGCGCTCCTCAGGCGCAGTCACCACCTCGGTACGCCCTTCATGGAACAGAGTGGTGCTGACATCCTTGAGCAGCCAGTAATCGGTCTTGAAGTTCGCCTGTTTGGCGAAGCTGGCGCTGAGCATGTGGCGCTGGTCATCGAAGCGATAACGGGTCACGCCGTACAGCAAACCATCGGGCTGCACGGTGTTGATATGGATGAATTCCTCACCCTGACGGTGCCACAAACCGTGCCTCGCGCTCTGCGCATCGCCGGTGCCCTGAGCCAGCGAACGAGCGGCCTGGGCCTGAGCCTCGGTCACTGGCGCGACGTACTCACCGATGAGCAGACCCGCGACCATCAACACCAGCATTGGCTTCATGACCGCCCAGACAATACGGCCGATGGACACACCAGCTGCACGCATGATCGTCAGCTCACTGCTGCTGGCCAGCGCACCGAGGCCGATCAGGCAGCCGATCAAAGCAGCCATAGGCAGCATGTCGTAGAGGCGGCGCGGGGCGGTCATGACGACGAAGCTGCCGGCATCCCAGAAGGTGTAGGTATCGCTGATATCGGCCATCTCATCGATGAACGCGAACAGCGAAGCCAGACCGAGGATGATGCCCAGCACGGCGAGAATCGCCATGAACACGCTTTTGCCTATGTAACCATCCAGCTTAACCATGAGCCACCTCCGACACACTGCGGCGACTCGCCAGTTTCAAGCGCAAAGGCTCCCAGTACAGCAGGCCTAGCCCAATGGCCAGGAACAGCGCATGCACCCACCACAAGCCAAGGGCGTGCGGAATCTTGCCTTTCTCCAGCGCGCCGCGAGCGGCGATCAGAATGGTCAGATAAGCCATGTAAAGCAGGATCGCCGGCAGCAGCTTCAAGAAGCGGCCCTGACGTGGATTGACCCGCGCCAGCGGCACCGCCATCAGCGTCACGATGAACACCAGAATCGGCAACGAGAGACGCCACTGCAGTTCGGCGCTGTTGCGCAGGGAGCTCTCGCCGGTCAACAGCTCGCTGGTCGGGATGGCATCGCGGTCGGTGATTTCGTCACTGATATCAGGCTTGGGCAGCAGGGCCCCGTAGGTGTCGTACTTGATCGCACGGTAATCGGCCTGCCCCGGATTACCGTCGTAGCGATAGCCGTTGCTGAGGATCAGGTAGCGGCTGCCATCAGGCTTGATCTCTTGCTTGCCCTTCTCGGCCACCAGCACGGTGATGCCGTGGTCCTTCTTTTCTTCGAGTTTCTTTTCCGAGATGAACACACCGCCAAGGTTGATGCGGTCATCGGTCATGGTCTCGGTGTAGGTCACCCGACTGCCATCGCGCAGAAGCTGGAAACGACCCGGCACCAGGGTGTCGAACTCGGTCATCGCGTCCTGCTTGTTGATCAGCAGCTGGAACTGGGTGGCGCCCTGAGGTGCGAGACTGAAACTCAGCCAGGCCACCAGCAGCGACACCAGCGCGGCAGGAGCAAGGGTCATCCACAGCAGACGCTGTTGGCTCATGCCCGTCGCCGCCAACACGGTCATCTCGCTTTCCAGGTACAGCCGCCCATACGCCAAAAGGATGCCGAGGAACAAACCCAGCGGCAGGATCAGTTGCAGGAACCCTGGCAGACGGAAGCCCATGATCAGAAACAGCACGCCTGGGTCGAGCGCGCCCGATGCAGCCTGGGCCAGGTATTTGATGAAACGGCCACTCATGATGATTACCAGCAGCACAGCGCTCACAGCGCTCAAGGTAACCAGCACTTCTCGGGACAGGTAACGGAAGACAATCAAACCAGACACTCCAGGGTTGTCACGCTCAGGCAGCCTGACAAGGAAATGGATCAGGCATGGCGCTCGCCACGGCGAACCACCAAAAAAATATGCGGCATTATCCTGTGATTGGGTGTGTCTGTCACTGCGCGCGCCGGATACTTCCTGAACCGATGCTGACACAAGCGTGCCAAACGGGTGCTGACCGGGGTTGTCATCTGACCTTTTGCAGGGTCAAACTGCGGGCCTTGCCGCTGGCACGGCGCCGCGCGACTTGCGTGACCGCGCCCGGCCGCGAACTCATTTTGCGATTACCCACAGTTTATTCGGGGACCCCGACATGGAATTGGTTGTTAAAAGCGTCAGTGCAGAAACCTTGAAGACCGCCACGCTGGTGGTTGCCGTTGGCGAAGGCCGCACGCTGAGCGATGCTGCGAAAACTGTCGATACCCTGAGCGGTGGTGCGATCAGCACTGTGCTCAAGCGTGGCGACCTGGCGGGCAAAGTTGGCCAGAGCCTGCTGTTGCACGGCCTGCCAAACCTCAAGGCCGATCGCGTTCTGCTGGTCGGCAGCGGCAAAGAGCCCGAGCTGAGCGATCGTCAATTCCGCAAAATCATCAGCGGCGCGCTGAACACCTTGAAGAGCCTGGGCGGCACCGACGCAGCTTTCGCGCTCGATCAGCTGAACGTCAAGAATCGCGACATCTACGGCAAGAACCGTCTGTTGGTCGAAACGCTGGCTGATGGCGAGTACGTCTTCGATCGGTACAAGAGTCAGAAAGCCGATCCTCGGGCACTGAAGAAAGTCACCCTGCTGACCGCCAAACTCAACGTCACTGAAGTGGAACGGGCTGCCAAACACGCGCAGGCCATTGCTGCCGGTATGGCGGTGACTCGCGACCTGGGGAACATGCCGCCGAACATCTGCCACCCGACGTACCTGGGCGAGCAAGCCAAGGCGCTGGGCAAGGCCAACAAGGGCCTGAAAGTCGAAGTTTTCGACGAGAAGAAAATCGCTGATCTGGGCATGGGTTCGTTCCTGGCGGTCGGTCAAGGCAGTGCCCAGCCGCCACGCCTGATCGTGATGCAGTACTCCAACGGCAAGAAGAGCGAAAAACCCTTCGTACTGGTCGGCAAAGGCATCACCTTCGACACTGGCGGCATCAGCCTCAAACCTGGTGCGGGCATGGACGAAATGAAATTCGACATGTGCGGCGCAGCCAGCGTGTTCGGCACGCTGAATGCCGTGCTCGAGCTGCAACTGCCAATCAACCTTGTGTGCATCGTCGCCGCTGCGGAAAACATGCCTAGCGGCAACGCGACCCGCCCGGGCGATATCGTCAAGACCATGAGCGGCCAGACCGTCGAGATCCTCAACACCGACGCCGAAGGCCGTCTGGTGCTGTGCGACGCCCTGACCTATGCCGAACGCTTCAAGCCTCAGGCAGTGATCGATATCGCCACCCTGACCGGCGCCTGCGTCGTTGCACTGGGTGGTCACACTTCAGGCCTGCTGGGCAACAGCGATGCGCTGATCAATCAGGTGCTGGACGCTGGCAAGCGCGCCGATGACCGCGCCTGGCAACTGCCGCTGTTCGACGAGTATCAGGAGCAACTGGACAGCCCGTTCGCCGACATCGCCAACATCGGCGGCCCGAAAGGCGGCACCATTACCGCGGCCTGCTTCCTCTCGCGCTTCACCAAGGCCTACGAGTGGGCTCACCTGGACATCGCAGGCACCGCATGGCTGAGCGGCGGCAAGGACAAGGGCGCCACTGGCCGTCCGGTGCCACTGCTGACCCAATACCTGATCGACCGCGCTGGCGTTTAATCGCCTCGAAACGTGCTGACCTCATTCAGGGTCAGCACGTTTGCGTTCTGGAAACCTCATGACCCAAGTCGATTTCTACATCCTGCCCAGCGCCGATCCCCTCGCGCGTCTGGATTTCGCCTGCAAACTCACCGACAAGGCCTGGCGCCTCGGGCACCGGGTGTACTTGCATTGCAGCGACGCCGCACAACGCGAAGAGCTGGATGCCCGGCTGTGGCGCTTCAAGGGTGAAACCTTCGTACCCCATGGTCCAGTCGAAGATGATCCCGACGCTCCCGTCGCATTGGGCATCGGCGACGATCCCGGCCAACATCAGGATCTGCTGGTCAATCTCGACCTGCGCATCCCCGAATTCTTCAAACGATTCGCCCGCATCGCGGAGATCGTGGTGGAGGAGCCGTCCATCCGGCTGGCAGCGAGAGAGAGTTTCCGCTTCTACCGCGAACAGGGCTATCCTCTGCAAGATCACCGACTGCAGCGTCTTTGAGCACACGATGGATAACTCAAAAAACCTTAAAGATTCCGCGCACCTGCTGGACGACCTCGAGTCGATCCGCCAGCTGCTCGACGATGACTCTCTGCAACCCCCGCTTTTGACCGACACGGTCACTGGCGAAGGTCAGATCCCTCTGTTGTTCGATGTGGTCAATGGCCAGGTCATTGCTGCCGATGAGCAGGATCAGCATGCTGACCACATTCCCACGCTGACGCCTGAGCCTGTCCGGGCCGCCGAGCCAACGGCTGCATCATCGGCACAGCCTGAAGCCAGCGCGCCCAACCCGGACGACCTGCTGCATCTGGACAGCGAGCTGCGCGCCGCGGCGCAATTGATCATGCAAGATGTGATCGACGATTTCGCTCCACATATCGAGAACGAGATCAAACGCCGCCTCGAAGCCCGGATGGAACGCCTGCTGACTCAGTACCAGAACTGACTTTGCACTAACACCTGCCTGTAGCAGTTCGGCTTGCCGGGGGTAGCGCCCTGAAGATCGCCAACGCTGGCAAGCCGCGCTGCTACAGGTCGTCCCGTCCTCGCCAGATGCTTTTGTTGAATCCGAATCCGGCTCCGGATCTGCGCTCATACGCTTGTGGCTCACAGCTTGTAGCTTGCAGCTGCCGTGAAAAGCTATACTTCCCGGCTTTTCCGACTGAAAGCAGATCAGGTTCCCGCCGCGCATGGACAAGACCTACCAGCCGCACGCCATCGAAACTTCCTGGTACCAGACCTGGGAGTCCGAGAATTATTTCGCTCCGCAAGGCGCGGGCGACTCGTACACCATCATGATTCCGCCGCCGAACGTCACCGGCAGCCTGCACATGGGCCACGGTTTCAACAATGCGATCATGGACGCCTTGATCCGTTTCCGCCGCATGCAGGGTCGTAACACCCTGTGGCAGCCGGGCACCGACCACGCCGGTATCGCCACCCAGATGCTGGTCGAGCGTCAGCTCGAAGCTCAGGGCCAGAACCGCCATGACCTGGGTCGCGAAAAATTCCTCGAAAAAGTCTGGGAGTGGAAGGATCAGTCCGGTGGCAACATCAGCCGTCAGATCCGCCGCCTGGGCTCGTCCGTTGACTGGAGCCGCGAGCGCTTCACCATGGACGACGGGCTGTCCGAAGCCGTTAAAGAAGCGTTCGTACGTCTGCATGAAGACGGCCTGATCTACCGCGGCAAGCGTCTGGTCAACTGGGACACCAAGCTGCACACGGCGATTTCCGATCTGGAAGTGGAAAACCACGACGAGAAAGGCAGCCTGTGGAACCTGCGCTACCCGTTGGCCGACGGCGCCAGGACCGCTGAAGGTCTGGATTACCTGGTCGTCGCCACCACGCGTCCGGAAACCATGCTCGGCGACGCCGCTGTTGCGGTGAACCCGAACGACGAGCGTTACAAGGCCCTGATCGGCAAGTTCGTCGAACTGCCGCTGGTAGGTCGTCGCATTCCGATCATCGCCGACGACTATTGCGACCCTGAATTCGGCACCGGCTGCGTGAAGATCACCCCGGCCCACGATTTCAACGACTATGAAGTCGGAAAGCGCCACAACCTGCCGCTGCTGAACATCTTCGACAAAAACGCCAGCGTTCTGGCAGCCGCCCAGGTCTTCAACCTCGACGGCACGCTGAACGAAAGCATCGACGGCACCCTGCCCGCGCAATACGCTGGCCTGGACCGTTTCGAAGCACGTAAACAGATCGTGGAAGCCTTCGACGCCGCTGGCCTGCTGGTCAGCGTTGACGATCACGCCCTGAAAGTCCCTAAAGGCGACCGCTCCGGTACCATCATCGAGCCGTGGCTGACAGACCAATGGTATGTGTCCACCAAGCCGCTGGCGGAGCCCGCAATTGCTGCCGTTGAAGACGGTCGCATCGCGTTCGTGCCCAAGCAGTACGAAAACATGTACTTCTCCTGGATGCGCGACATTCAGGACTGGTGCATCAGTCGTCAGCTCTGGTGGGGCCACCGCATCCCTGCCTGGTACGACGAGTCCGGTAAAGTCTACGTAGGCCGCGACGAAGCCGAAGTCCGTGCCAAGCACAACCTCGGTCCTGAGGTTGCGCTGCAACAGGACAACGATGTACTCGACACCTGGTTCAGTTCCGGACTGTGGACGTTCTCCACTCTGGGCTGGCCTGAGCAGACCGATTTCCTGAAAACCTTCCACCCGACCGATGTGCTGGTCACCGGCTTCGACATCATTTTCTTCTGGGTCGCCCGGATGATCATGCTCACCATGCATCTGGTGAAGAACGAAGACGGCACAGCGCAAGTCCCGTTCAAGACCGTGTACGTACATGGTCTGGTGCGCGACGGTCAAGGTCAGAAGATGTCCAAATCCAAGGGCAACGTTCTGGATCCGCTGGACATCATCGACGGCATCGAGCTTGAGGCTCTGGTGCAGAAACGCACCTCCGGCATGATGCAGCCCAAGCTTGCGAAGAAGATCGAGAAGCAGACCCGCGACGAATTCGCCGACGGTATCGCCAGCTATGGCACCGACGCCCTGCGCTTCACCTTCTGCTCGCTGGCGTCCACCGGCCGTGACATCAAGTTCGACATGGGTCGCGTCGAAGGCTATCGCAACTTCTGCAACAAGATCTGGAACGCCGCGCGCTACGTGCTCGACAAGGGCGAAGACTGCGGCCAGAACGGCGAGGCCTTCGAGCTTTCGCTGCCTGATCGCTGGATCATCTCGCAGCTGCAACGCACCGAAGCTGAAGTGACCCGCCAACTGGATCAGTTCCGCTTCGATCTCGCCGCGCAAGTGCTGTACGAGTTCATCTGGAACCAGTATTGCGACTGGTACCTGGAGCTCTCCAAGCCGGTTCTGTGGGACGAGAACGCTCCAATCGAACGTCAGCGCGGCACCCGCCGCACGCTGGTTCGCGTGCTGGAAGTGGCCCTGCGTCTGGCTCACCCGTTCATGCCGTTCATCACCGAAGAAATCTGGCAGCGCCTGGCGCCGCTGGCCGGTATCGAAGGCAAGACCATCATGCTGCAACCGTGGCCGGTGGCGAACGAGGCGCGCATCGATGCCGACGCGGAAGGCGACATCGAATGGCTGAAGGGCGTGATGCTTGGCGTGCGCAATATCCGTGGCGAAATGAACATCGGCCCGGGCAAGCCTCTGCAACTGTTCCTCAAGAACGTCGGCGCTGAAGACCAGCGCCGCCTGACCGAGAACGAGCACCTGCTCAAGAAGCTGGCGAAGATCGAATCGTTCACCTTGTTGGACGCAGGCGCCGAAGCGCCACTGTCGGCGACCGCGCTGGTTGGCGAGATGGAAGTGCTGGTGCCAATGGCTGGCCTGATCGACAAGGGCGCAGAGCTGGCCCGTCTGGACAAGGAAATTCAGCGCCTGCAGGGCGAAGTGCAACGTGTGGGCGGCAAGCTGTCCAATGCGGCGTTCGTCGACAAGGCGCCACCTGAAGTCATCGCCAAGGAACGCGCCAAGCTGACCGAGGCCGAGCAGGCATTGGGCAAGCTGGCCGAGCAGCACGCACGGATTGCCAGTTTGTAGGAAAACTGCACAGCCCGTTCTTATGCGCGGGCTGCACGCCGTTTATAGCCGGACACGATCTGAAAGCGACGCATAACCTGTGGGAGAGAGCTTGCTCGCGAAAAGGCATTTCAACCGACGATATTTCGTCGTCTGAAATACCCTTCGCGAGCAAGCTCCCTCCCACAGTCGTTTGCGTAAAGATCCCTTTTTCTGTAGTTCATCCGGGCCTCGTGCCTGACAACCGAATCCAGTCAATGACCAGCTCACCCAAACCACCCCGCAAGAAGCCCAAACCCGCGCCAGCAGCGAAACCTGCCGAGCCAAAGGCCAAGGCCAGCCTGCATCCGCGCAATCGCCATCAAGGCCATTACGACTTCCCCCGATTGATCAAAGGCTGCCCGGAACTGGGCAAGTTCGTGATCATCAATCCGTATGGCAAGGAAAGCATCGACTTCGCCAATCCGGCGGCCGTGCGGGTGTTCAACCGCGCGCTGCTCAAGGCGTTCTATGGCATTGCCCATTGGGATATTCCGGGGGATTATTTGTGCCCCCCCATCCCCGGCCGCGCTGACTATGTGCATTTTCTGGCCGATCTGCTGGCCGAGCGCAACGCTGGCGTGATCCCCCGTGGCGCGCCCGTGAAGGCCCTGGACATCGGCACCGGCGCCAACTGCATTTACCCCTTGATAGGCCACAGCGATTACGGCTGGTACTTCGTTGGCTCGGACATCGACACGACCGCTCTGGCCTCGGCCACCACCATCGTCAAGGCCAACAACCTGGGCAAGGCCATCAGCCTGCGTCAGCAGCACAACCGCAAGCACATACTTGTGGACCTGTTACAAGCCGACGAGCGCTTTGACATCAGCCTGTGCAATCCGCCCTTCCACGCCTCTGCCGAGGAAGCCTTGCGCGGCAGCCAACGCAAATGGCGCGCTTTGGGGAAGGCCGATCCCAAGCGCAAGTTGCCGGTGCTGAACTTCGGAGGGCAGGCTGCGGAGTTGTGGTGCGAAGGCGGTGAAGCGCGTTTCGTGACACAGCTGATCACAGAGAGCGCACGGGTGCCCAAGCAGGTGCTGTGGTTCAGCACGCTGGTCTCCAAGGCCTCCAATCTACCGCTGATCCAGGCAACGCTGAAGAAGGTCGGCGCGCTGGAGAGCCACGTTGTGGAGATGTCTCAGGGGCAGAAACAGAGCCGCTTCGTCGCTTGGACCTTTCATGACAAGGCCCAACAGGAGGCCTGGCGGGCAGAACGCTGGACCTGACAGACTCAGCCCCCATCTCTGAGCGGCCTCAAACTCAGGGCACAAAAAAACCGTGTCCGGATCACTCCGTCACACGGTTTCTCTTACAACAAGAGGCGTTTTCGCTTACTTGTTGACTGCGTCAGTCAGGCCTTTGGCCACAACCAGCTTGATCACTTTCTTGGCCGGGATTTCGATGGCAGCGCCAGTCGATGGGTTACGGCCGGTACGGGCAGGACGCTCGGTCACTTTCAGCTTGCCGATGCCTGGCAGAGTGATTTCGCCGCCGTTTTCCAGCTGGTCCGCGACGATTTGGCCCAATTGGTCCAGAGCATTGCGCGCGGTGGTTTTAGGCGCGTCGATAGCTTCTGCGATATCGGCGATCAATTGGTCTTTAGTCAGAGCCATGGTGGTGTTCCTTCCCTATCAAATTCATATGGTTTGCAGAGTGTGTACAGACGCGAAATGTAGATACTCAAATCGGCCTTTGGTTCGGCCGAACGCCCACAAACTGCATGCTTGGCGCGCTTCAGTGCGCAAGACCGGGCAAAACTAGCACAGAGCCAAGCAAATATCCGCCCCTACCTACCCATTTGGTCAGCTTTATCGCGGTTCAAGGGTAAAAAAGTCATATAAATGAGTTTGCGGCCGTGTTTTCGGCCTTCCCGGCCCGCTCAGCGCCCTGTCTGCGGTACACTTGCCGCCTTTCGCACGGGCCCTGCGTCCCCGTTCAGTTCCACTTCAGCAGCCGAGAAATCCATGCCGATCCGTCATGCCATCGTTCACCTGATCGACAAGAAACCCGACGGTACGCCCGCAGTCCTCCATGCTCGAGATTCCGAACTCGCGGAGTCCCAGGCCATCGAGAACATGCTGGCCGACCTCAACGAGAGCTACAACGCCAAACAGGGCAAAGCCTGGGGTCTGTTCCATCCGGAGTCCGGCGCGCACCCGTTCAGCGGCTGGCTCAAGGAATACCTCGACGATGGCAAGGACTTCACCGCGTTCAGCCGCGTGGCGGTCGAACACCTGCAGAAGCTGATGGAGGAATCCAATCTGTCGGTGGGCGGTCACGTGTTGTTCGCCCATTACCAACAGGGCATGACCGAGTACCTGGCCATCGCCCTGCTGCACCACAGCGAAGGCGTGGCCGTGAACGAAGAACTGGACGTCACTCCGTCCCGGCATCTGGACCTCGGTCAATTGCATCTGGCGGCGCGGATCAACATCTCCGAGTGGCAGAACAACAAGGCCTCCAAACAGTACATCTCCTTCATCAAAGGCAAGAACGGCAAGAAGGTCTCGGAATACTTCCGCGACTTCATCGGCTGCCAGGAAGGCGTCGACGGCCCCGGTGAAACCCGTACCCTGCTCAAGGCCTTCAGCGATTTCGTCGAGAGCGAAGACCTGCCGGAAGAGTCGACCCGCGAGAAGACCAAGGCGCTGGTCGATTACGCCAGCAGCCAGAGCAAGATGGGCGAACCTATCGCGCTGGAAGAGCTGTCCGGCCTTATCGACGAAGACCGCCCCCGCGCCTTCTACGAACATATCCGCAACAAGGATTACGGCCTGTCTCCGGAAATTCCGGCCGACAAACGCACCCTCAACCAGTTTCGCCGCTTTACCGGCCGGGCAGAAGGCTTGTCGATCAGTTTCGAAGCGCACCTGCTGGGCGACAAGATCGAATACGACGAAGAAAAAGGCACCCTGATCATCAAGGGCCTGCCAACCCAGCTCACCGATCAGTTGAAGAGGCGCTGACCGCCATGCTCGTGCGCACCCTGAAGAAGTTCGTGCTGATCCTGCTGGTCGTGTTGGTCTACCAGAACTGGGGCAAAATCGAGCACTTCTTCAATCCGGCGCAGGCTGTTTCATCGCAGGTTCAGTCCCAGGCCAAAGTGACTCTCTACGCCACCGACTGGTGCGGCTACTGCAAACAGGCCCGACGCTTTCTCGATAGCAAGGGCATTCCCTACACCGAGTACGACATCGAGAAGTCGGCTGAAGGGCGCAAGGCTTACGAAGCGCTGGGTGGCCGCGGGATTCCTCTGATCGACGTGAACGGCACATTGATCAGAGGGTTTAGCCCGGAGGAGATTCTGGCGGCTTTGAGTAACAGCAGCACCTGATCGAGTCAGACGCTGCTCCCCCGTCCTCAACACTGAATCGTGCACTCTCGTTAGAGCGGATTACATCCTGCTTGCGTCGCTTCGCGTGCTGTCACATAAGGCCGGAAAGGCTCGAGATTCCAAGGCTCCTTATTTTCAGCGATCTGGAAGTGGCAGACCAACTGACGCCTCATGGTATTGCGCTGAGCCTCATAATTTGCAGGCTTGGTCCAGCGAGCGTCCCTTCCCTCCTTGCGCAGTAGTTCCGCATAGACCTTATCGGAGCCGTGCGAATCGCTCTGTTTTTTGCCCTCGTCCGTGAGCGTCACCGCCAGACTCCATTCCTTCCGATTGGTACCGGGATCAAAGCGAGAGACCCACTCAGTGGACTTTATGTAGCGATAGACCGGTTCACCGACGGCATTTATCGCTTGATCCCACTCGTTATAGCTGAACGTCGCGTCCTGACGTCGAGTTTCGGGCAGCGTCATCTTGACGATTGGAACCCTTACGGCAGTCTTTTCAAAATAGCGCTGTTGATCGTAGCGAGCATCATCCAACCCCCCCGTGGTCGGCAGGTAGAAAAACGCCTGGATCGGTACCTCTGCCGCAGGCCTGGAAGGGTCCCAGGTTTCGATCCGCAGCTCGTTCTGCTTCTCGAATGCTGCTTGCCCGACCTTTCCCATGGCGTCCACTGAAGCATTGAAGTTTTTAACAGCGTGTTGATCCAGCGCGTCACGTACGTCGAAGCCGCACTCTTTTGTGTTGTTGTTTTGCCCATTGAATTGTTTATAGCGGTCTGCCCATGCAGTGCCCGTATAAATACCCTGTTTGTCGCAGGGCTGGCTGTTAGGCTGGTCGCTCTTGCCGCAGCCCTTTTCATCTCTTACGTCGGTCCCCCCATCCATGGGAAACGAACACAGCACCTGATATCGGCTCTTTCCCGCGGGCAGTTTCAGGAGGGGGTAAAGGATATAGCCGTTATTCTCCTCCCTGACCAGCTTTTGGAATTTTGAGTCTTCTCTCAAATAGGAGAATGACGTACCGCCGCTTTTTTGCGCCGCGGGGCTAGGCGCCCATGAATCATAAAAGGGTGAAGGTACCGTCGCCCTAAAGATAACCCCTTGGCATAAAAAGGCCGGCTGGGTGTTTCGACCACAATCGTTGGGACTTGAATAATAGCGGCCAATCAAATCCTTAGCTGTGTCCTGCCCCGTCGCAGAATACGCCACGGAAAAAAATGAAGAACAGGCAATCGTGAATGTCGCAGCCAGCAGCGTCCCTTTCATGTTCAGACTCCTTTTAATGTCCCAACTGCATGTCAACCCATGCACTAAAAAATCATAGCGCTTGGTTAAAACGGAACAACTGGCATAAATGACAGCCATCCATACTCTTTCGCGATACCCGCCCATCCGCTTATTTCCGTCTGGCCCCTCCTGCGACCCTCGCACGCTGTTATAAGAAATCGCGATAAATACAAATACCATTATTTACTATCGATCCACTTACTTATTTGACGACACTCCTGAATCGACATTAACTCTCCTGTATCAGCGCCAATCGTTACCACTCACAACGCCGCTTCCGGACCAGAGCGCTGTTGAGCATCGGCTGTTCAAGGGAAGAACCATGAAATATTCGACTGGGATGTCACTGTTGCTTTTATTCACTCCGCCTGTATTCGCTGGAGACGTTGAGTTATCACCGGAGCAAACAGTGGCGATGCTGAACACCAATTACAATGAGCGTCTTTACGAGTGCAGAGACACAAAGACAAACGCCGTCCGCGGTCATTATTACTGCAGTGGCGTCATTGTAAGAACCGTTGACACTGCTCGATTCGTGCCATGGGACTACAGCCCTTCGGCAATAAAACTGGGCTCTACTTCATTCAGCTGGCTGAGAAGCGATATTCTTACAAACAAACTTTATCATCCGGCAGGTTTGATTGTACGCACCCCCGAAGACGCACTCATTCACAACCGGCCTGCGCTCGATAAAGGCTGGGAATGTATCTATACCTTTGACGCCAATACCACCCGGGGGATTCTCTATCCCAATGCAGGCAAACCTCGAGGCTGGAATGGCTGCGACTTCGAAGGTGACTTCACTGAAAACAAATCCACCCAGCTTGTCGACAATAACAATAACGAGGACGCCTACGGATCCTGCCGCGAGATCGGTGTGGGTTCGGACGACCTGGCCAAAAATCAGGCCGCCCTGTGGGTTAATCGCTATCGAAATGACAAAAACCGCACGGAGAATCAATGCTCCTGGAACATCGAGAAAGCCCGCGACTGGAACTCTATGATCGGCATCCGCACCGGGCCGGATTTCAGGAACAACGGGATGTGGACCGAAATGCTGCTCAAGAACGCCTCGGAAACAGCCGATGGCAGCAGGCTCATTCCTCACATTGATGGGTTCTTTTATGACGTGAATAACATGACTGAACTCAATGCTGACAAGCAAAGTGGTGCGACAATTGCGCGGATCTTCCAGGCACAGTTAAAACGGGCTGGCTACACCGTCCCGGTGCTCCGATTGAACTTCAAGGCGCCTGCGGCTCAACGCTTCACCTACAGCGCAACCGATCAAGGGACGTGTGACAGTTACATAAAGTCCGCCACGTGGAGAGCATATTTCGACAAAGACATCAAAAAGGAAATATGGAGCCTTTCTGTCGTGCCCACCGACTGCGGACGCAACATAGCGCCCGAAGAGACCGACGTAGCCTATGCCGAACTGGCGTTCGCCCATGACAAAGACGTTCAATGGACTGAAATCAATGGCGGCGGTATGCGTCGACAATTTGTTTGCTTGTTAACTAACTATCGAGACAAAGACGAATGGAACATGGAGCCTATTCGGCCTGATGTCACCCAAGAGGCGGCTGTTAAAAGCTACTGCAACCCTCTCCCCAAACCTTAGCCCCCACGTTCACACAACGACCACGCATCACACAGACAGGCCTTCATCATGAATACGTCATGTACAATCGCTCGCCCGGTATTTGTCAAAAACGGAGCCCGCTTAGTTCTGCTCGTGATCGCGGCTTTCGGGATGCTTGACTGTTCAATTGCGTATGCGGGAGCAGGAACGGACGCAGTCGAACTCATGAAATATTATTATTACCGGACGGTAAAAAACTGTGGGTCTACCAGGCCTGCCTATCTATGCTCCGGCCTCATGTTGCGTGGCACCCAGCACTCAAAAGATTATCAGGTATGGAACCCCAGTCCAACGTCCGTGAAAAACGAGGGGGTTTCATTTTCGTACCTCAGAGACGATGCCAAATATGATCGTCTCGGCCTGCTTAACTATAATGGCTATGTTTTAACCCCCAACGACGACGTTAAGAAACCACAACAGAAGCGGGTCGTTAACTGTTTTTTTCCTCTCGACGCATGGACCGATCGTCGAACTGAAGGCGGCTGCGGAGATAACGCAGACACAAAAGATATTACAGAGGCCATGTGCGACTCCATCAATGTCAACACTGCTGGCGCGTGGATCAAAAATTACAACAGCGTCGGCAAGGAGCGTCCCAGTATCTGCGGATTCGATGTGCGTGAGGAAAGAGGTACTCAAGCGACCAATAATTTCTACGAAGGCATAAAAGCTATGGATTTGCTCAACGATGTCAGCTTCAGTCGGCAGAATGAAATTCGCGTAAAGACCTGGGATCAAGGAAACCCCCTGCAGTTGTCTGCCCTGGCGTTCATCTATACCCGCAGAGAAGGACTCGCCGATGCTCAGGCGGACCAGGAAGACATGTATAAGGCTACTCAGAGGTGGATACCGGTTATCTACCTTAATCTTCCTGACACTCCTGCCGCCGACGCGACCTTTTCTTACAAGGCAAGCGACCAGGCCATCAAGGAACAACCGAGTTCGAACTGCGGCCCCTACATTCAGAAAGCGGAATGGAAAAAGACGTTCGTGAAAGAGGTCAACAAGGACGTCGCGCAACTGGTTGTCACCCCCACGAAATCGTGCGGGAGAAACTTCTCAGGAGCACAGACCGACGCAGCCTTTGCAGAACTGGCGAATAAATACCGGGATAACAGCGATTGGGCTGTGTATGACGATACTTCTATGAGGCGCCAGTTCCTCTGCCTTCGCCTGCAGTACCCCGGCAACGAAACGTGGAATCTGGAGCCCTTCCGGCCGTATGTCTCTGAGGAGCAGGCGATTTCGGCGCGGTGCAACCCAGTTCCATAACCTGTGAGGATTGTGGAAGCAGAGTTCTTCGCGGTGCGCCAGCACATCCAGCATCACAATTGACTGGCGCTCGTCCCCGCGAATCAACTCATTCCCGAGCCTGCCGAACAAGTGCCAGTCATCAGACCCAGTGCTTACTTCGCGTCGAGCCGAAACCCGAAGCGCGGGAAGTGCACATGCACAACGCCCGCGCGCTCATCATCGCGACGCACGATGATTTCTTCACGGCCGTTGAACACCAGTTCGCCATGAACCGCATTCACGCCGTAATCCACGGCTGAAACACTGACCTGCTGACCCACTTCGAAACCGTTCGGGTCAGTAAATACCTCGGTCGGAACGGGTGCAGGGGTCGCTTGGCGCGCGATCTCGACGGCGTCCGCCGAGCTCAGCTCGCTGCTGGCGCCATGGCCGAAACCGACAACCCGCTGAAACCAGGCCGATACCGCGGGATAGGCGTCCACTGCCGCAGCAGTGACCGGGGTTTGCTTGAGAAACCACAGAGGATGGGCCACCGAGAAGTCGGCAATCGACGGAGCACCCAACAGGAAGTCACCGCTGCGCTCCAGCTGGGTTTCAAGACGATTCATCAGGGTCGGCCATTGATGCCGCACCAACTCGATGGGCAATCGCGTCGCCATCCCACCCTCGAAAAACGTTGCGCGATCGGCGACGAAAGCCTTCACCGCTTCCGGTGGCACTTTGGCGAAACGTACCGCGAGCGACTCCGGCTGAAACACCAGGCTGACGGCGTGGAGAAACAGCACTGAATCGGCCCAACTCGCCAGGCTCGCAGAGGTGAACTCCTGTCCCTCGGGATAGAAGGTCGGGGAGGCTTTTTCCTGTTCCAGACGGCGGGCAATCAGCGCAGTGTCGCAGTAAATGTCTGCCCCCACCTGCAACACCGGGGTCTTGCGATAGCCGCCAGTCAGGCACGTCACGTCCGGTTTGGGCAGGATCGGCGGGATGATCACCGAGCGCCAGGACAGCCCTTTAAAACCAAGCATCAAGCGTGCTTTCTCGGCAAACAGGGATGTGGGGTAGTGATGCAGGATCAGTTCACTCATTTTCAACCTCTGTGTCGAACGCATGTATCCCGCGACTAACGGGCGGATAGCTGAGTACGGTGTACGCTGCGGCAAGCAACTACAAGTGACGAACAGGCCAAAGTCCCGATTGATCAGGAGGCAGGTACAATCCCCGTTCCCCCACCGGGTATGAGGTCAGATCTCATGGATTTCGAAGACGTGAGAAATTCTCTGGGTCTTGGCGTCCCACACATATCTCACGTGTTTGCCCTGCAAGGGGATGGACACCGCTGGCGGGCGAAATGCTGCCACGCATTCATGTCCACTCAGCCGCACACTGTTATAGAGAAGCCCCCAGGAGCCGGCGTCCCGTAGTGCCCTGGCGAACACTTGGGCCACGCCGTAACACGAAGGATCTGGCTGGTGCAATTCGGGATAGCGGGTGCGTACGTCATGCACCGGCTTAACGATCTGATTGACGTAGGTGCGCAGGGTCAACTCGATATCCTGCTCGTTGGTTGCGGCCAGAAACCGCTGCTGATGAAAGCTTGTTTCGGCGATAGCCGCTGCCTGGCTGTTCGCGGCGTAGTAGATGCCGTAAGTGCCGTCAGTGAAGCGGCTGGCCTTACCTATATGGGTAAACGCCGCCATGACCGGCGTCGAACCCGGTCCTGAAACCCGATCTTCGACCGGGACACGGTTCAATACACCACACTCTTCCTGCAACCGATCATTGGTCAGCGCCTCCAGCGCATAGGCCATTTCAAGTTCGCCTGGATCGAGTAAATCCTCGAAAAGCGTGATCGGCGGGAAAGCACTACTGACCATCCTGAACGCCGCATCCCACGCCGGGATAACAGTCTTGGGCTGCTTCATCAGCCACGGACTCCATCCAGATAGCGACGCACATCGGCGATATCCACCACGCGGCCGGCGAGCATATAGCGCAGCGCGGACTGGCCGTTAAAGGGCGCAGCCGTGTTCGGCTTGCCGACCCACTCGTAGGCGCGTCCAAGGTTATTGCTGAAGATGATGCTGAGCGCCTTGTGAATCCCCATTAGATAGGAAATTCGCTCCAGCGTGTCATGAGGTAATCGGATGTCTGGCGTGCGCCGGTACTTGTAAAAGGTCGTGTTGCTGACCGATCCCAGAAGCGTGCGCTGCTCCTCGACCGAACATCCCCAATGAGCCATGAGGTTGAAGAAGAATTTCAGCGCCACACGCCCCGCTTCAGGGGTGTCGACGCCGGGGCCGTCGTTGCGGTTGATCGCCAGGGCTGGCATGACCGGGTCTCCTGTTCATCGTTGCTGATGAACAGCCTAGTCCACATACGAACAAAATCAAGATATTAATTCATATGCGAAAGGCCCTACATGCACTCACAACGTTGCCGATAGAGGTTGGAAGGCAGCCCTACGGCGGCGGGGGATGATCACCAAGGATTGAGGGAATAAAACTGGCGGCCAGCGCTTCCTTTGCACTCTTGCGCAGCTTCTTTATCAGCCGCTCCTGGCGCAGCGCTTCACCCTTGTCGCAACATGCCTCGACATAAACCAGTGCGACGGCCGGGCTGGAGAAGAAGAAGCGCGCGCCTTTACCGCTCTGGTGCTTCTGGAAACGGCGATGAGGGTCGTCGCTGATGCCGCAGTACAACGACCCGTTGGCAGCGCGAACGAGGTAGACGAACCACGGTTTGCTGACCGTGATTTCATCTGGGGGAGTGACGGATATGGCGACTTCGGGCATCGTGCAGACAAACGTGTGAACAGTGAAGCCGCGATTCTAACAGAGCCTCAGCGCCCCGCCTGATACGCCTTCAGCCCCTTCTGTGCCTGGGTACGAATGGCGTTTTGCACGAAGGGTGCCCAACCCAGCACGGCGCCTTTCATACCGAGGGCTTGACGCGACCAACGCCAGAGATCGAAGTGGTCGTGATGCTCGCAGATCTTGCCATCGCGAAACACGAAGCGCGCCTGGATGTCGTTGACCACCGTGCGCCCGGTCTGGCTGAACAGGTAAGTCGCCACCCAATGGGCGCCGCCAGAGCGCTCATCGGCGCGCACGTTGTCGAAGCGAACAGAGAAGTCCCGGGCTCGCGACGTCAGCATGCGCCACATGTCCGCCGCGTCACGCCCGCGCAGCTCGCCGAACACCGAATCGCTGAACAGCACGTCTTCGGTATAGCAAGCCGCCATGGCTTCAGCGTCCAGGCGATTGAAAGCGTCATAGAAGTCGTAGATCAGCGCGCTGTGTCGCTCGCTCGGAAGGGGATCGCTCATGCGGGGAATGTCCATGGGAGAGGTGTCTGCACGATAAGCGCCAACACCTGTTTTTGCCATGGACATTTGCGATGCAAATACCGGAACTCAGACTTTCTTGCTGGTCACGTCCACATACAGCGCTCGACCGGCGCCCATGCCCGCGACAATTCCAAGCACGCCAATCACCCCGAAGATCCAGCCCACAGAGTTCCAGTTACCGGTCCAGTCATGCACGATGCCGACCGCGAACGGGCCCAGCGAAGCCAGCGTGTAGCCGACGCCCTGAGCCATGCTCGACAGGTTGGCCGCAACGTGTGAATCACGGGAGCGCAGCACAATCAGGGTCAACGCCAGACTGAACGTACCGCCCTGCCCCAAGCCCAGCACCACCGCCCAGATCCACAGCTGGTTGAGCGGCGCATATAAACAGCCGTACAAGCCAGCGAGGGTCAGCAGCATCACCAGCAGAATCGCAACGCGCTGGTCCTTGCCGCGCGTCGCCAACCAGGGGGCGGTGAGCGAACTGATCAACTGGACCATGATCGAGCCCGAAAGCAGCAAGCCCGCCTCAGTCGGTGTCAGACCACGGCCGATCAGAATCGAAGGCAGCCAGCCGAACACAATGTAGGCGAGCGACGATTGCAGGCCCATGTACAAGGTGACCTGCCGCGCCAGCTTATCGCGGAAAAGGCCCCGGACCCGGTAGGACGCCTGATGCTGGCCATGACTTTGGCGCGTCTGCGGCCACCAGAAAATCGCGGCCAGAAGTGCCGGGACGATCCAGAAGCCCAGGCCCACGTTCCAGCTATTATCGAAGAACTGGCTCAGTGGCACCGTGGAGCCGGCTGCCACTGCAGCCCCAAGACACAAGGCCATGGTGTACACGCCGGTCATGGTCCCGGCCTGTTTGGCGAAGTCACGCTTGACGATGCCCGGCAGCAACACACCGATGATGCCGATGCTTGCGCCCGCCATGATGCTGCCGGCGAACAATCCGACCGGACCAAACGAGCTGCGCAGAATGATGCCGCAGGTCAGTGTCAGCAAAATGCCCAACACCACGCGCTCGCTGCCGAAACGCCGCGCCAGAATGGGCGCCATCGGCGCGAACAGCCCCAGGCACAACACCGGCAGCGTCGTCAGGAGCCCCGCTGTCGAGGCAGACAGCCCGAGGCTTTTCGACACTTCGCTAAGCAGGGGCGCCATGCTCGACAATGCCGGTCGCAGGTTCAGCGCTACCAACACCAGCCCCAACAGTAGAAACCACGGGCGCTTGAGCACGGGGCGATGTTGCTGGACTTGCTCGTCGTCAGCCTCCGCGTCGATCAGCAGTTCGTCGATTTCATGGTGTTTTTTTACAGGGGATAGCGTGTCGCTCGCCGGTGGCGCCTTGGTCGTCATGGGATTCTCGTGGGGGCAGGATGTGTAACAGCGCATAGCGCAAAGACGTAATCCTGTTGGAGAACGGCAAAGAACACAAGTTTTGCGAGGATTGGGTACAACTCAATGACTTACCGATTTCGAATGCGCTACCGCCGGCGAGCCGGACCGCTTCAAGGGTCGTGTGGCCAACGATATCGAGATTGACCGGCTCAAATCCAAACAAAAAACCCGGACACTTGGTCCGGGTTCTTCGGTAAATCAGCTATCGACTCAGTGCAGAATCTGACTGAGGAACAGCTTGGTACGGTCGCTTTGCGGGTTGTCGAAGAAGTCGTTTGGCGCGGCCTGTTCGACGATTTCGCCTTTGTCCATGAAGATCACGCGGTTGGCCACGGTGCGGGCGAAGCCCATTTCGTGGGTCACGCAGAGCATGGTCATGCCTTCTTCAGCCAGGCCGACCATGGTGTCCAGAACCTCTTTCACCATTTCCGGGTCCAGAGCCGAGGTCGGTTCGTCGAACAGCATGATTTTCGGCTTCATGCACAGGGCACGGGCGATGGCCACACGTTGTTGCTGACCACCGGACAGCTGACCCGGGTATTTATGCGCCTGTTCTGGAATGCGAACGCGCTCCAGATAGTGCATAGCGATTTCTTCAGCCTTTTTCTTCGGCATCTTGCGGACCCACATCGGCGCCAGGGTGCAGTTCTGCAGAATGGTCAGGTGCGGGAACAGATTGAAGTGCTGGAACACCATGCCGACTTCGCGGCGGATGGTTTCGATCTGCTTGAGGTCCGAAGTCAGTTCGGTGCCATCAACGACGATGCGACCTTGCTGGTGTTCTTCCAGACGGTTCAGGCAGCGAATGGTGGTCGACTTGCCCGAACCCGACGGGCCGCACAAAACGATACGCTCGCCCTGACGCACGTTCAGGTTGATGTCTTTCAATACATGGAACTGGCCGTACCATTTATGTACGCCTTCCATGCGGATCATGCCTTCGGCGCCCAGAGGCTTGCTGATAGCTTCACTCATCACATAACTCCTAACGCTTGTGGCCTGTGTCCAACTTACGCTCCAAATGCATGGAGTAGCGGGACATACCGAAACAGAAGATCCAGAACACCAGGGCCGCGAACACGTAACCCTCGGTCGCCATGCCGAGCCAGTTCGGGTCGGCGGCAGCTTGCTTGACGCTGTTGAGCAGGTCGAACAGGCCGATGATGATCACAAGGCTGGTGTCCTTGAACAACGCGATCACGGTATTCACCAAGCCCGGAATCACCAGCTTCAGCGCCTGAGGCAGAATCACCAGGCCCATCCGGCGCCAGTAACCCAGGCCCATCGCGGCAGCCGCTTCGTACTGACCTTTTGGAATGGCCTGCATGCCGCCACGCACCACTTCAGCCACGTAGGCCGACTGGAACATGATCACGCCGATCAGGGCGCGCAGCAGCTTGTCGAAGTTCATGCCTTCGGGCAGGAACAGCGGCAGCATCACAGAGGACATGAACAGCACGGTGATCAGCGGAACGCCGCGCCAGAACTCGATGAAGGTCACGCAGATCACACGAATCGCCGGCATATCGGAACGACGTCCGAGCGCCAGAACCACGCCCAACGGCAATGCACCGGCGATACCGACGGTGGCGATGACCAGCGTCAACATCAGGCCGCCCCACTGGCTGGTAGCCACTTCGGTCATGCCGAAGATGCCACCGTGCAGCAGGAAGTACGCGGCGATCGGGTAGATCACCAGGAAGCTCAGGCCGTAAACCGCCTTGCGTGGCATGGCTTTGATGAACAGCGGCGCAGCGCCGATGATCGCCAGCCAGACAGTCAGATCGACCCTCCAACGCAGCTCTTGCGGGTAGTAGCCGTACATGAACTGGCCGAAGCGCTGTTCGATGAACACCCAGCAGGCGCCCGCCTTGGTGCAGTCGGCGCGCGTGGTGCCGACCCAGTTGGCGTCGAAGATGGCCCAGCTCAGCAGCGGCGGAACGATCAGCCAGATCAGGTAGATCGAGAACAGGGTCAACAGGGTGTTGATCCAGTTCGAGAACAGGTTCTGGCGCATCCATGCCACCGGGCCGAAAACTTTGCTCGGCGGCGGCATGTCAGGTTTGAAAGTATGGGATGTCATGCGCGTTTCCTCACCGCTCGATCAGCGCAATGCGCTTGTTGTACCAGTTCATCAGCAGGGAAATGCTGATGCTGATCGCCAGGTAGACGCTCATGGTGATGGCAATGACTTCGATGGCCTGACCGGTCTGGTTCAGAACGGTACCGGCGAACAGCGAGACCATTTCCGGGTAACCGATACCGGCGGCGAGCGAAGAGTTCTTCGCAAGGTTCAGGTATTGGCTGGTCAACGGCGGAATGATCACCCGCAGCGCCTGCGGGATGATGACTTTGCGCAGGGTCGGCCCCGGCCGCAGGCCCAGCGAACGCGCTGCTTCGGTCTGGCCGTGGCTGACCGACTTGATGCCCGAACGCACGATCTCGGCGATGAACGCCGCGGTGTATACGGTCAGGGCAAGGGTCAGCGCCAACAGTTCAGGGATCAGCACCCAGCCGCCGACGAAGTTGAAGCCCTTGAGTACCGGCATTTCCCAGTGAACCGGCGCACCGAAGATCAGCGCACACAGCGCCGGGATCACGATGAGCAGAGCCAGGCCCGCCCAGAACTTGTGAAACGGTACGCCCGTGGCCTCGAAGCGTTTGTTCGCCCATTTGGCCATGACAACGATGGCGACGATAGCCAGCACGATGCTGATCACGAACGGCAAGGTTGCGTCGTTGGTGATCGCCGCCGGCATGTTCAGGCCACGGCTGCTCACGAAGAACGAACCGAGGAAGCCATGCGCCGCGCGTGGACCGGGCAGGGTCAGAAATACCGCGAAATACCAGAACAGGATCTGCAGCAGTGGCGGGATGTTACGGAAAACCTCGACGTAAACCGTCGCCAGTTTGTTGATCATCCAGTTGTTGGACAGCCGCGCCACACCGACGATGAAGCCCAGCAGGGTTGCGAGAATCACGCCGATGAACGTCACCAGCAGCGTGTTGAGCAAACCGATGAGGAAAACCCGCGCGTAGGTATCCGACTCCGTGAAAGGAATCAGATGCTGTGCGATGCCGAATCCGGCACTGTTTTCAAGGAAACCGAAACCTGAGGTGATGCCCCGGTGTTGCAGGTTGGTCTGGGTGTTATCGAACAGATACCAACCCATCGCGACTACGGCGATAACCGTGATTATCTGAAATAGCCACGCACGCACTTTGGGATCGCTGAGGGATAGCCTCTGCTTTGGTGCGCTGATTTGATTTTGCATGGAGTGCCCCGGATGAAATGCAACGAAGTACCCGGCTGCGGATCACGCAGCCGGGCACAGGTCAATCAACGCACTGGTGGTGCGTATTGAATGCCGCCGTTGGTCCACAGAGCGTTCTGACCACGGTCGATTTCCAGAGGAGTGGATTTACCCAGGTTCTTCTCGAAGATTTCGCCGTAGTTACCTACTTGAGCAACGATCTGAACGACCCAGTCCTTCTTCAGTTTCAGCTGCGGGCCGTAGTCACCGTCAGCACCCAGCAGACGAGCGACATCCGGGTTCTTGGTGGACTTGGCTTCGGCTTCGACGTTTTTCGAAGTGATACCAGCTTCTTCGGTGTTCAGCAGCGCATAGCCAACCCAGCGAACGATGGAAGTCCACTCGTCGTCACCACGGGCAACAACAGGTGCCAGAGGCTCTTTGGAGATGGTTTCAGGCAGAACGACGTAGTCCTTCGGCGAGGCCAGCTTGGAGCGCTGTGCGTACAGCTGCGATTTGTCGGAGGTCAGCACGTCGCAACGACCGGATTCCAGCGACTTGGCGCTTTCGTCAGAGGTGTCGAAGGTGATCGGGGTGTATTTGAGGTTGTTGGCGCGGAAGTAGTCGGAGACGTTCAGCTCGGTAGTGGTACCGGCTTGAATACAGATGGTCGCACCGTCCAGTTCCTTGGCACTTTTCACGCCCAGCTTGCTGTTGGCCAGGAAGCCAACGCCGTCGTAGTAAGTCACGAAGCCCGGGAATTCCAGACCCATGCTCGCATCGCGGGAGCTGGTCCAGGTGGTGTTACGCGACAGGATGTCGATTTCGCCGGACTGCAGCGCGGTGAAACGCTCTTTGGCGTTCAGCTGACTGAACTTGACCTTCTTGGCGTCGCCAAAAACAGCAGCCGCGACTGCGCGGCAGAAGTCAGCGTCGATACCTTGGATGGTGCCGCTTTTGTCAGGTACCGAGAAACCTGGCAGACCGTCGCTCACGCCGCACTGGATGAAGCCTTTCTTTTGAATGGCATCCAGTTTTGCGCCCGCTTGAGCGAAACCGGTGATACCGAGTGCTGCTGCGGCGGCCACTACAGCCAGGGTGGATTTCAACATCTTCATTCAAACCTCCAGTTTGCTCTTTGTTGTGTAGGAGCTTTAGCCCCGTCGCACCCTTGTGAGGCATTAATGACCCGTGCTGGCTTGTTTTTGGGTCATGCGACGTAAGACCCGAATCCGCCACCGGTGCCAGGCAGTTGGCGTGGCCTGTATGCGGACCCGATTTGGTCAAATGGACTGAAGCCCTCTGATGTCCTTGAACCACGAGGTCCAAAGCGAATCGTGCCGGAATCCTGATCAGGGGATTCCCTGCTGCGTCAGCGTAACCTCAGGCTGCATGATTAATAGCCCATTAGTGTTACCGCCGACGTCAGCGCCTTCACTCCGAGGGATTCGTAGCAAAGCGCGTACCACCATGGTGGCAAACTCGAATTAGCGACAGGTCAAGATCAAAACTTGTAACCTTGCGACATCTTCTTTCATATCTGCATAGCGTCCCGCACCGCCTTGATGCGTCGCGCTAGAGCCATCGCACACAAATGGAGCACGCATGAGCGAACCTCTGATCATCGAGCCGGAAAAGACTGCCGATGCCTGCGTCATCTGGCTGCACGGCCTGGGTGCCGACCGCTACGACTTCTTGCCGGTTGCCGAAGCCTTGCAGCAAACGCTGCTGAGCACCCGCTTCGTGCTGCCACAGGCTCCGACCCGCGCCGTTACCGTCAACGGCGGTTACGAGATGCCCAGTTGGTACGACATCAAGGCGATGAGCCCGGCCCGTGCCATCGACAGCGACCAGCTGGAAGGTTCGGCCCAGCGGATTCTCACCCTGATCGAGCAACAAAGAGACGGCGGCATCGATCCGGCGCGGATCTTCCTCGCCGGTTTCTCTCAAGGCGGCGCAGTGGTGCTGCATACCGCATTCCTGCGTTGGGAAGGCCCGCTGGGCGGCGTTCTCGCGCTGTCTACCTATGCACCGACGTTCAGTGACGACATGGTTCTTTCGGCCAGCCAACAGCGCATTCCGGCGTATTGTCTGCACGGCATTTATGACGAAGTGGTCCAGAACGCCATGGGCCGCACCGCTTACGAGCAGCTGAAGTCTCACGGCGTCACCGCGACATGGCAGGAATACCCAATGGGCCATGAAGTGTTACCGCAGGAGATTGCCGACGTAGGGGTCTGGCTCGCGGATCGGCTGCGTTAAGGCACTATTTGTTCCTTTCTTTTGTCTTGCGGATTTGGTATGGCACTACGCCCGGCCGGGTTCTTGCTTTACACTGCCGGGCGTACATTCCTTAATCAATCGACGAGATGACCGTGCTCAAAGCACTTAAAAAAATGTTCGGTAAAAGCGAGGCTGAGCAGCTCGCACCCGCTGCTCCCCTCCCCGCTTCCAAAAGCCCGACCGAAGGCTCATACCGGGAAACCGCTACGCCAGTAGCCCAAACTGCCGAGCCACAGGCCTCCAGCGCACCGGCTGCTTCGCGCCCAAAGGCTGAGCGCCCACGTCGCGAACGCGCACCCAAGCCAGTCGTCGCACCGTGGAAACTGGAAGATTTCGTGGTAGAACCCGTGGAAGGCAAGACCCGCTTTCACGACTTCCCGCTCGCTCCAGAACTGATGCATGCCATCCAGGATCTGGGCTTCCCGTACTGCACCCCTATCCAGGCGGGCGTTCTGGGCTTCACCCTCAAGGGCAAGGATGCGATCGGTCGCGCGCAGACCGGTACCGGCAAGACCGCCGCGTTCCTGATCTCAATCATCACCCAACTGACCCAGACCCCGCCGCCGAAAGAACGCTACATGGGCGAGCCTCGCGCACTGATCATCGCGCCAACCCGCGAACTGGTGGTGCAGATCGCCAAGGACGCAGCGGCGCTGACCAAGTACACCGATCTCAACGTCATGACTTTCGTGGGTGGCATGGACTTCGACAAACAGCTCAAGCAGCTGGAAGCCCGCCACTGCGACATTCTGGTCGCGACACCCGGCCGCTTGCTGGACTTCAACCAGCGCGGTGAAGTGCATCTGGACATGGTCGAAGTGATGGTGCTGGACGAAGCCGACCGCATGCTGGACATGGGTTTCATCCCGCAGGTGCGCTCGATCATTCGCCAGACTCCGCACAAGGGCGAGCGTCAGACGCTGCTGTTCTCGGCAACCTTCACCGACGACGTGATGAACCTTGCCAAGCAGTGGACCACCGACCCTGCGATCGTCGAGATCGAGTCGGAAAACGTTGCCAGTGACAACGTCGAGCAGCACATTTATGCGGTCGCTGCGGCGGACAAGTACAAGCTGCTTTTCAATCTGATCAACGACAACGGCTGGTCGCGGGTCATGGTCTTCGCCAACCGCAAGGACGAGGTGCGCCGCATCGAAGAACGCCTGGTGCGCGATGGCGTCAACGCTGCGCAATTGTCCGGTGACGTTCCGCAGCACAAACGCATCAAGACCCTGGAAGGTTTTCGCGAAGGCAAGATCCGCGTACTGGTTGCCACCGACGTCGCCGGACGCGGGATTCACATCGACGGCATCAGCCACGTCATCAACTTCACTCTCCCGGAAGTCCCGGACGATTACGTACACCGCATCGGCCGTACCGGTCGCGCGGGTGCGGATGGCGTGTCGATCAGCTTCGCGGGTGAAGACGATTCGTATCAGCTGCCATCCATCGAAGAAAAGCTGGGTCGCAAGATCAGCTGCGAAATGCCGCCGACCGAATTGTTGAGAGCGGTGGTGCGCAAGCCAAGGGTTGAACCTGCGGCGGAGTAACACGATCAGCGCGTAAATGCCCCCTGTAGCGGCACGGCCGGGCTGCTACAGGTCGTGGGGATGTCCCTACTTCTTCCAGCGATCCGCAGCCGCGTGATCGCTGTCCCGTCCTTCGACCCAGCGCGGACCTTCTGAAGTGTTTTCCTTCTTCCAGAACGGCGCGCGGGTTTTCAGGTAGTCCATGACGAAATCGCAGGCCTCGAACGCGGCCTGTCGGTGAGCGCTGGCGACGCCGACGAAGACGATGGGCTCTCCCGGCTCCAGCGCACCGATGCGATGCAGCACCTCGATCTTGAGCAGCGGCCAGCGTTGCTGAGCCTCGTCGGCGATCTTGCCCAGCGCCTTTTCGGTCATGCCGGGGTAGTGCTCCAGAAACATCCCCGCCACTTCACGGCCGTCATTGAAATCCCGAACGTAACCGACAAAGCTCACCACCGCGCCGACGCCGACATTGGCATCGTGCATCGCATTGACTTCGGCACCCGGATCGAACGCCGTGGCCTGCACACGAACGCCCATGCTCAACCTCCGGTTACGGTCGGAAAGAACGCCACTTCATCGCCCTGCTCGACCGGCTCGTTCAACGAGCAGAGTTCCTGATTACGGGCGCACATAATGCTCTGCTCCGCCAGCACATCCCACACACCGCCGCGCTGCAGCAAATGCTGACGCACGGCCTCGACAGTGGCGAAAGAACCTTCGAGGCGCTCGCTTTCGGTACCCAGGGTTTCGCGGAAGCGGGCAAAGAATTGAACCTGAACGTGAATACTCATGGTGCCTGCACCTTGTCATCGGCCACGAAGTGCCCGCTCTTGCCGCCCAGCTTTTCCAGCAAGCGAACATGTTCGATGACCATGCCACGGTCGACGGCTTTGCACATGTCGTAGATCGTCAAAGCCGCGACGCTGGCCGCAGTCAGCGCTTCCATTTCTACACCGGTCTGGCCTGACAATTTGCAGCGGGCGACGATATGTACGGTATTGGTGCCTTCGGCGTTGAGCTCGACCTTGACGCTGGTCAGCATCAGCGGGTGACAGAGCGGGATCAGATCACTGGTTTTCTTCGCCGCCTGAATGCCGGCGATGCGCGCCACGGCGAAAACATCCCCTTTCGGGTGGCCACCAGCGACGATCATTTGCAGGGTTTCGGGCAGCATGCGCACGCGCGCTTCGGCCACGGCTTCACGGGACGTCACGGCCTTTTCGGTGACGTCGACCATGTTGGCGCGACCTTGGGAATCGAGATGAGTAAGCACGGGATGACTCCTGGACAGGAGCCGCGATTGTAGCGCGTGTGCGGATGACGCTGCGATCCGCTTTTGAATCTGTAGCAGTCCGGCTTGCCGGCGGCAGCGACCTGAATGACGTCACCGCCGGCAAGCCGGACTGCTACAGGGGAGGTGTGGTGCGAAAAGGACGTGGGAGCCGAGCCGGCTCCCACAGTTTCAACCGGGGACCTTACAAATGACTCTCCGCATACTCGGCCAGGATCGAGCGTGGCACCCCTTGCAGGGTGATGTGCACGCCGTTGGGGAAATCCTTGAAACGCTCCGTCAGGTAAGTCAGCCCGGAACTGGTGGCCGACAGGTATGGGGTGTCGATCTGCGCCAGGTTACCCAGGCAGACCACCTTGGAACCGGCACCGGCACGGGTGATGATGGTTTTCATCTGGTGCGGCGTGAGGTTCTGGCATTCGTCAATCAGGATCAGGCTTTGCTGGAAACTGCGGCCTCGGATGTAGTTGAGGGATTTGAACTGCAGGGGCACCTTGCTCAGGATGTAGTCGACACTGCCATGAGTGTTTTCATCATCCATGTGCAGCGCTTCCAGGTTGTCGGTGATGGCACCCAGCCAAGGCTCCATCTTCTCGGCCTCGGTACCGGGCAGGAAGCCGATCTCCTGGTCGAGCCCCTGAACGCTACGGGTTGCGATGATGCGGCGATAACGTTTGCTGACCATGGTCTGCTCGATAGCAGCCGCCAGCGCCAGGATGGTCTTGCCGGAGCCGGCGGCACCCGACAGGTTGACCAGATGAATATCGGGATCGAGCAGCGCAAACAGCGCCAGCCCCTGATAGATGTCGCGAGGCTTGAGGCCCCACGCCTCCTGATGCAGCAGCGGCTCCTGGTGCATGTCCAGCAACAGCAGCTCGTCCGGTTTGACGCCTTTGATCCAGCCGACAAAACCCTGTTCGTCGATGATGAACTCGTTGATGTGAACCGCCGGGATCTGCTCGGTCATCTGCACTTTGTGCCAGGTGCGACCCAGTTCCTGACGGGTGTCGACCTTGCTCACGCGGTCCCAGAAGGAACCGGTCATGGTGTGATAACCGCGGGAAAGCATCGACACATCGTCGACCAACTGGTCGGTGCTGTAATCCTCGGCCGCGATCCCGCAGGCACGCGCCTTGAGGCGCATGTTGATGTCTTTGGTGACCAGCACGATGCGCATGTCCTTTTTACGCGCATGCAGGTCAATCAGCTGGTTGATGATGATGTTGTCGTTCAGGTGCTCGGGCAGAAGGCTGTTGGGCTCTTCGCGCTTGCTCATCAGGATGGACAGGTAACCCTTGAAAACGCCTGTACCGCGATCTATCGGTACGCCTCGTTCGACCTCCTCCGGGGTCGCTTCGCCCAGTGTCTTGTCGATCAACCGGATGGCCTGACGGCATTCAGCGGCGACCGAGTGCTTGCCCGCCTTGAGCTTGTCCAGTTCTTCGAGGACTGTCATGGGGAGTGCGACGTGGTGTTCTTCGAAATTAAGCAGAGCGTTTGGATCGTGAATCAATACGTTGGTATCGAGCACATAGAGGATTGGCTGGTTAGAGGAAGGGGTGCGTCCGTGGTCATCCATACTCGCTCACCTTTGTAGAAGCCAGGCAACGCAACACACAAGCGATGTCGCGCTACGAAAAGGCCGCCGAGGCTCCCTCCTTATGGCAGGGGGGAATTGCGCAAAGTGGGGTCTGGGTGACGCCACCTGTGTTGCAGGGTTCGGCGGTCTGTTGTCGTAATACCGCAAAACCGATGACATAAAAAAGCGTTTTGAACGTAATTTGAAGTTTATTTCACAGCGTGACGAATAGCCCTTGGCGGATGCCTTCCACGCGTTTACAGTCGGAAGTCCGGTCGGCGAGAAATCCTCGAAAAATTCCGACCGTTCCTACCTGACTATTCTCCTACTCCCCTTGATTTCCGGGCTCTTCAGCCTGATTGGCAGGTTGTTGCTGCGAATCCTGTGGTTGCTCCTCTGATTGCTCATCCGTTGGCTCGTCGGAGTCTTCATCATCCGGCTGCATTTGATCGGCTTCGTCCGATAGCTGCTGCGGATAAATATGACAGTCTTCCCAGATCACACCGCTCTGCGCGGTGTTGGCCATCAGCCAGGGAATCGCCTGCTGCGCCTTGTCGGTGCTGTCATGGAAGACGATGTTGCCCCGTCGCCATAGCAACATGAGGGTCAGCACCCGGTGCGCAGCCTGCTCGGCAGTGATGCGTCCGGTGGCGTCCTGAGAATCGATATTCCACAGCGACACCTGCAACTGCTGATCGCGGAAAAACTGCGCGCTGTCAGCACGGCGATGGCCATAAGGGGGGCGGAACAGTGGAACGAAGTTGTCGGGCAGAGTCTGCTGCACCAGCGCGGCGCTGCGCTCGACCGAGTCCTGCCAGTCATTCCAGTGCGCATGCGAGCGGTATTCCCAGCCCTGCAAGCCGACACACTGCTGGCGATAGAGCGTCTGCAGCGCTTGCGGGGAGCTTGCGTCCAGCCGGCCCTGCAGGTTCTTGCCGAGGACAAAGAAGGTCGCGTTGATCTTCTGCTGTCGCATGAAGTCGGCAAGCCAGTCGGTTGCGCCGTCAGCGACCGTAGGACCACTCTCGAAATTGAGCAGGAAAGTGCGATCCGGCATCTCTTCGCCGCTCAGCTCGTCCGAGTTGTAACGCTCGACCTCACTGCTGGTCTGCGGGAACAACGCCGCCATGCGCAGCAGCTCGTTCAAATAGCGTTGACTGAACGCATCGGCAGGGGCAGCCCAGCGGGCGTAGAAAGAATCGTCGGCAACCTTGTACTCCCCCGCACGCTGACGCAGCATGGGGACGTCGTCGACCAGCACGCAAAATGACGCGTCGGCGTCACAGGACTTCTCGGCGGCTTTCCAGTTCTCGAACAGTCTCGTCCACAAACGTGTGCGGATCACATTGACCGTTTGCACGTTTATCTGACGCAGCCCCAAGCGTTCGGCGAGCTGCACATCGCTGAGATTTTCACTCTCCAGCAATTGATGGGCAAAGCTCATGATTTGCGCACGGGACGCCACATCGAACAGTTGCGGGGTTTCCAGAACCTCGGGCCAGACACTGCGATCCATCGTCGCGATCTCTCCGGTCGCCGCCTGAGCGTTGAACGCCAGCAGACAGGCACCGATCAATAACGGCATGCGCAAAACGACGTGCTCCCAATCCTTGAACAAAGAGGCCGAAACCGGCGAGGCACTATAGCGGATTTGCGCACGCCGCCTGTAGGGCTCCGGCCTCTACCTATCATCACCATAGCTGGAGTCATTGCGTCACAACCCCTAGAATCGCCCCACGATTAAAGGAGACGACTGCATGCTGATGGTGATATCCCCAGCGAAGACCCTCGATTTCGAGACCCCGCCGACCACCGAGCGCTTTACCCAGCCGCAATACCTGGACCATTCGCAGGAGTTGATCCTTCAGCTGCGCGAACTGACGCCAGCGCAAATCAGCGAGCTGATGCACCTCTCGGACAAACTGGCCGGGCTCAACGCCGCACGTTTCGGCAGCTGGACCCCAGCGTTCACTGCGAAAAACGCCAAGCAGGCATTGCTGGCTTTCAAGGGCGACGTCTACACCGGTCTTGCCGCAGAAACCCTGAGCGAAACCGACCTCGACTATGCACAACAGCACCTGCGCATGCTTTCCGGTCTCTACGGTCTGTTGCGTCCGCTGGACCTCATGCAGCCCTATCGCCTGGAAATGGGGACCAAACTGGCCAACGCTCGCGGCAAGGACCTCTACGCGTTCTGGGGCGAACGGATCAGCGAGTGGCTGAACGAGGCGCTGGCTGAACAAGGCGACGACGTGCTGCTCAACCTCGCATCGAACGAGTACTTTTCGGCAGTCAAGCGCTCTGCCCTCAAGGCCCGAGTCATCGATACCGAGTTCCGCGACCAGAAGAACGGCCAGTACAAAATCATCAGCTTTTACGCCAAAAAGGCGCGGGGGATGATGAGCCGGTTCGTGATCTCCGAACGCATCGACAACCCGGAACATCTGAAGCAGTTCGATGTGCAGGGCTATCGTTTTGACAATGAGCTATCGAAACCGGAGAAGCTGGTTTTCTTGAGGGCAGAGTCCGCAGTCTGAAGCAGCGATGAAAATGGGGCCTTGAGAGGCCCTTTTTTGTGAGCAAAATTTGAACGGTGCGCTGCTTTGGGGAGTGAACCATCACGAGACATTCAGCGGAGTGTTTAAAAAAACACCCGATCGGATGCGCTGCAAAGTTCCAGCTCCTGCAATTCGACAGACGAACGGCGGATAAGCCGACTATTTGGCGCCAATAAAAAGACGACCTGCAAGTTCCTCCATTTTTTCTCAAAAATTTAACAACATTTTTGAGTGCTGGCACTTTGCATTTTTGCACTAATGGCATAGTTACATGCCCTGCCTTCAAGCCCTTTATTAATAAGGGTGAAACGGAAAGTGCTATCAGAGTGCAACCATTAGTCAAATCCAAGATATTTCAAAAAATCTCAAAAAGAGGACGAGCGGCCAGGAACTTATGGCGAATGCCCACGCTCCTACATCCCGTAACAATTCTCGTCCACCTTGTGAGACATCTCTTACAACGCGGTGAGACGAATCTGGAAGTTGCTTATCAACGTAGTTGGACTTCATCGTCCATGTGGTACGTACAAGGAGAGAACGCACCAAACTAGTTGAAGTAAATCGAGCAAGCACCAATCGGGTGCCTGCAGCCACTGACGAGCAAGACATTACTGAATCATGGCTAAAAGCCTTGAGCCAGAGGCGCGGCAGCGACTCGCAATCATCTGTTGGAGTGTTATGCCATATCCCAGATCGGGAACCCTTATACGCATATATCGGTTACCCGACGCATATAAATAGTGAAACCAGGGCCCACCTACGGAATGAGGGCGCCCACACTTAAATTCTGCCTGTGCTTGTGTCACGACATTAACTTGCCGTGCGGACGAGTGCGCGAAAGTTGTAAGACAGTTCTTATATCCAGCCAACTAATGGCGTGAAAAATCGAGGAGATTACGATGCATATCAGCATCTTTGGTTTGGGCTATGTCGGTGCAGTATGTGCTGGTTGCCTCTCGGCGCGTGGTCATGATGTTGTCGGTGTGGATATCTCCAGCGCCAAGATCGACCTGATCAACAAGGGCAAGTCCCCGATCGTGGAACCGGGTCTGGGCGAACTTCTCGAGACCGGTATCAAGACCGGCAAACTGCGCGGCACGACGGACTTTTCCGAAGCCATCCGCGCAACCGATCTGTCGATGATCTGCGTCGGCACGCCAAGCAAGAAAAACGGCGATCTGGAACTGGACTTCATCGAGTCCGTCTGCCGCGAGATCGGTTTCGTGCTGCGTGACAAGACCTCTCGCCACACCATCGTCGTGCGCAGCACCGTTCTGCCGGGTACCGTCGCCAACGTGGTCATCCCGATTCTGGAAGACTGCTCGGGCAAGAAAGCCGGTGTCGACTTCGGCGTTGCAGTGAACCCTGAGTTCCTGCGCGAAAGCACCGCGATCGCAGACTACGATCATCCTCCGATGACCGTGATCGGCGAATTCGACAAGGCGTCCGGTGACGTTCTGCAATCGCTGTACGAAGAGCTCGACGCACCGATCATCCGCAAGGACATCGCCGTTGCCGAAATGATCAAGTACACCTGCAACGTCTGGCACGCGACCAAGGTCACCTTCGCCAACGAAATCGGCAACATCGCCAAGGCGGTCGGCGTCGACGGTCGTGAAGTGATGGAAGTGGTCTGCCAGGACAAGGCCCTGAACCTGTCGCAGTACTACATGCGCCCAGGCTTCGCTTTCGGTGGCTCGTGCCTGCCGAAGGACGTTCGTGCCCTGACCTACCGCGCAAGCACCCTGGACGTCGAAGCACCTCTGCTCAACTCCCTGATGCGCAGCAACGTGTCGCAAGTGCAGAACGCGTTCGACATCGTCGCCGCCACCGACACTCGCAAAGTCGCCCTGCTGGGTCTGAGCTTCAAGGCCGGCACCGACGACCTTCGCGAAAGCCCGCTGGTCGAGCTGGCAGAGATGCTGATCGGTAAAGGTTTCGACCTGAGCATCTTCGACAGCAACGTCGAATACGCCCGTGTCCACGGTGCGAACAAAGACTACATCGAGTCGAAGATCCCGCACGTTTCGTCCCTGCTCAACTCGGACTTCGACGCTGTGATCGACAACTCCGACGTGATCATCCTGGGTAACCGCGACGAGCGCTTCCGCGCTCTGGCCAACAACGCCCCGGCTGGCAAGAAGGTTATCGACCTCGTTGGCTTCATGACCGGCACCACCACCGAAAACGGTCAGACCGAAGGTATCTGCTGGTAAGCAGCGGTTAGCTGCAAGCCACAAGCTGCAAGTTCCAACCTTCATGCCCCAGGCTTCGAGCGCTTCCGCGCTGGCAGCCTGCGGCTTGAAGCTTGTGGCTTGAAGTCGCAACTGACTTAGGGACCCAGATTATGCTCAGGCTAAAACACGGCTTGCTCCAGGCCGCAGGTTGGCTGTTTTATTTAAGTTTGCTGGCCGCCATTGCCATGGCGTTGCCTGTGACGCTTTTCGACTCGCAGTCGAAAGACTTTATTTTCCTGGTCGGTATCGTCGGCATCTGGCGTTATTCGATGGGCGCAACGCACTTCGTGCGCGGCATGATTTTTCTCTACATCGTCTATCCGCACCTGCGCCGCAAAGTGCGCAAGCTCGGCAAGGCGGCCGATCCATCCCACGTGTTTCTGATGGTCACCAGCTTTCGTATCGACGCGCTGACCACCGCACAGGTGTACAGCTCGGTGATTCGCGAAGCGATCGCCTGCGGCTTCCCGACCACCGTCGTCTGCTCGCTGGTCGAGATGTCGGATGAGTTGCTGGTCAAGGCGCTGTGGGCCAAACACAACCCACCGGCACACGTGAAACTGGACTTCGTGCGCATCGCAGGTACCGGCAAGCGTGACGGCCTGGCCTTTGGTTTCCGCGCGATCTCCCGCCACATGCCGGATGACCGTGCAGTCGTGGCCGTGATCGACGGCGACACTGTTCTGGCTGAAGGCGTGGTGCAGAAAACCGTTCCCTGGTTCCAGCTGTTCGGCAACGTCGGCGGCCTGACCACCAACGAATTCTGCGAAGTGCGCGGCGGCTACATCATGAGCGAATGGCACAAGCTGCGATTCGCCCAGCGCCACATCAACATGTGCTCCATGGCCCTGTCCAAGCGCGTATTGACCATGACCGGTCGTATGTCGGTGTTCCGTGCCACGGTTGTCACCGACCCGGACTTCATCGCCGACGTCGAAAGCGACTCGCTGCAGCACTGGCGCCTGGGCCGCTTCAAGTTTTTGACCGGCGACGACAAGTCCAGCTGGTTCAGCCTGATGCGCCTGGGTTACGACACTTTCTACGTGCCGGACGCCGCCATCAACACGGTAGAGCACCCGCCGGAGAAGAGCTTTCTCAAGGCCAGTCGCAAGCTGATGTATCGCTGGTACGGCAACAACCTGCGTCAGAACTCTCGTGCGCTCGGCTTGGGCGTTCGTCGCCTCGGCGTGTTCACCAGCATCGTGCTGTTCGACCAGCGTGTGTCGATGTGGACCTCGATTCTGGGCCTGACGGTCGCAGTGCTGGCCGCTTTCAAGTTCGGCATGGGTGTTCTGTTGGCCTACCTGCTCTGGATCGGCATCACGCGCCTGATCCTGACACTGCTGCTGTCTTGCTCGGGGCACGCCATCGGCCCGGCCTATCCCTTGATTCTCTATTACAACCAGATCGTCGGCGCGCTGATGAAGATCTACGTCTTCTTCCGCCTCGACCGCCAGTCCTGGACACGCCAGGACACCAAACTGAGCCGCGACATGGCCAGCTTCCAGGGTTGGTTCAACACCTGGTCGTCTCGAACCATGACTTTCTCGGCTGGCAGCATCTTCGTTGCCGTGCTGCTGACAATGGTCTGACGGGTCTCTGACCGCATCAATGGATCAACTCGATTAATCAGGAATTACCGCCATGAATACAGCCGTGAATGTGAACGTCGTCCATGAATCCGAAGCCCAGCGCCAGCATGCCCGGGTCAAGATCCCAGCCAAACTGCGCCTGCTCAATGGCCAGCCGAACGCCCCGTTGGTGCGTGTCGAAGATCTTTCCGCCGGCGGCCTGAGCTTCATCGCGCCTAGCGGTCTGAAACTGACGGCAGGCCAGGTCATCAAGGGTCGTATGCAGTTTCTGATCGACAACCTGGGCCTGGCCATGGACGTCGAATTGCAGGTTCGCGCCGTGGATTCGGCCACCGGCCGCGTCGGCTGCCAGTTCCAGCACCTGGAAGCCCAGGACATCGCGACCCTGCGTCACCTGATCACCTCGCACCTGTCCGGCGACATCGTCAGCATGGGTGAAGTGCTCGCCACCCTGCAGCGCGACAACTTCACCAAGGCGCGCAAGGTCAAGGACAGCGGCAGCGGCATGAGCGCGTTCGGTCGCCTGCGTGCCGTTACCTTCAGTGCCGGTATCTTCATCGTCGGCCTGGCGGCGTTCGGTTTCGTCGCAAAATCCGTCTACGGCATGTACTTCGTCAGCCACTCGACGTCGGGCCTGGTCAGCGTACCGAGCATGGACGTGACCATGCCCCGCGAAGGCACCGTGACCAGCCTCGTCGGCGCCGACGGTGTTGTCGCCAAAGGTGCACCGCTGGCCACCTTCAACACCAGCATGCTGGAAATGCTCAAAGGCAACCTGGACCCGGACGAAATGCAACCGGCCAAGGTTGAAGAGCTGTTCGGTCGTCAGTTGGCCGGCACCATGACCAGCCCGTGCGATTGCGTGGTCGGCAAGCAACTGGTTGCAGACGGTCAGTACGCCGCCAAGGGTCAGGTGATCTTTCAGTTGGTGCCGCGCAACGTCGCCGCCAACGTCGACGCCCGCTTCACTTATCGCCAGTTCGCCGACGTCCAGCCGGGCGCCCGCGTGAACTTCCAGATCGCCGGCGAAGACGGCACCCACAGTGGCAAGGTGGTCAGCTCCACTGCCCTGAGCCCTGCCGATCTTTCTTCCGACCTTCGCGTACAGATCAAGCCTGACGAATCGATCAACAGCAGCCTGGCCGGTCGTCCGGTTGAAGTGGTCAGCGACCGGGGCCCTTCGCTGAACTGGCTGATCGACAAAGCCACGGCCGCAGGTCTCTAAACATGGCTAGCCCACTACGAAGCTTGTCAGCCCCTACGTTGTTGAGCCTGGCGATTGCCATTGGCCTGGGCGGCTGCGCCGGCCTGCCCGATCAGCGCCTGGCCAATGAAGCCCTGAAACGCGGCGATACCGCGCTGGCGGAACAAAACTATCGGCAACTGGCGGACCTGGGTTATAGCGATGCACAGGTAGGTCTTGCGGACATCCAGGTCGGCACTCGCGACCCGGAACTGATCAAGCAGGCCGAAGCGACTTATCGCGCGGCAGCCGAAACCTCGCCTCGGGCGCAATCGCGTCTGGGCAAGTTGCTGGCCGTCAAGCCCAACTCCACCGAAGCCGAGCAGCGCGAAGCCGAAGGCCTGTTGAAAAAAGCCTTTGCCAATGGCGAAGCCGGCACTCTGATTCCGCTGGCGATGCTCTATCTGCAATACCCGCACACGTTCCCCAACGTGAACGCGCAGCAGAAGATCAACGAATGGCGTGCCTCGGGTTATCCGGAAGCGGGTCTGGCACAGGTGCTGCTGTATCGCACTCAAGGCACCTACGACCAGCACCTGGGCGAGGTCGAAAGCATCTGCAAACAGGCGCTGCGCACCAACGACGTTTGCTATATGGAACTGGCGACGGTCTACCAGAAGCGTGGCGAAGCCGACAAACAGGCCGCCCTGCTGGAACAGATGCAAAGCGGTTATGCCATGGGCAGCGTCCCGGCCATGCGCGTCGACACTGTTGCACGGGTGCTGGCCGACTCGACCCTTGGCAAGCCGGACGAGAAGACCGCCCAGCAGTTGCTGGAGAAGGTCGCTCCCGGCTATCCAGCGTCCTGGGTCAGCCTGGCGCAGCTGCTTTACGACTATCCCGAATTGGGTGACGTCAACAAGATGATGGAGTACCTGGACAACGGTCGTGCCGCAGACCAACCGCGCGCCGAACTGCTGCTGGGCAAGCTCTATTACGAAGGCAAGCTGGTATTGCCCGACGCGAAGAAAGCCGAAGAGCACCTGCTTAAGGCAGCTCCAACGCAGATCTCCGCGCACTACTACCTGGGCCAGCTGTATCGCCGTGGTTACCTCGGCCATCCCGATGCCCAGAAAGCCGTCAACGAACTGCTGACCTCCGCTCGCGGTGGCCAGAACAGCGCTGACTTCGCCCTCGCGCAGTTGTTTTCGCAAGGCAAGGGCATCAAACCCGATCCAGTGAACGCCTGGGTGTTCGGCCAGCTCGCGCAGGCTCAGAACACGCCGCAGGCGACGGATCTTGCCCAGCAACTCAACGATCAATTGCCGCCTGAGAAGCGCGCGCAAGCGCAGAGCCTTCTCCAACGCGAACAGCAGGTCCGTGGCACCACCGCGCAGAACGCGCTGGCCATGCAGGCACTGCAAGAAGAAAAAGACGGCGAGGACGCACCTCTATGAAGCTTAAGTTGAATCCCCTGATGGCGGCCGGGCTCGGTCTGGGTTTTACCCTGATCTGGGCTACGCCGACATTGGCTGCCTTGACCGAAGACAAGAACTTCGGCATCGAAGTGAAAGCCACCGGCCAGATGGAAGACGACCGTGACCTGGGCACCCGTGGCGGTGGCGACGTCAACGGGATCGGTCTTGATCTGCGCCCATGGATGTATGGCCAATGGGGCAACTGGAGCGGTTATGCGATGGGTCAGGTGGTCACCGCCACCGACACCATTCAGACCGACCCGCTGGACGAACAGACCACCGACTCCAACGGCCAGACCAGCCAGCGCGCGCGCAAGACATCCAGCAGCCGCGAAGTGGACGACAGCTATGCGGCCCTGCGTGAATTCTGGATCGGCTACAGCGGTTTCACGCCCTATCCTGGCGAGATCCTGAAGTTCGGTCGCCAGCGTCTGCGCAACGACGACGGCCAGTGGCACGACACCAACATCGAAGCGCTGAACTGGACCTTCGACACCACGCTGCTCAAGGCCGAAGTCGGCGCCGCCCAGCGCTTCAGCGAATACCGCACCGACCTGACCGAACTGTCGGCGCAGGACAAGGATCGCCAGCACCTGTTCGGCGATGTCGAATACCAGTGGACGCCAGGCCAATGGGCTGGGGTTCGCGCTCACTACAGCCACGACGACGGCAGCCTGAAACACCAGGGCGAAGCGATCGACGACCTGGACAAGACGTCTCGCGGCGACCTGACCTGGCTCGGCATTCAGGCCAACAGCGACGCTTACAACTATCGCAACCTGAACACCGTCAACTACTGGGGCAGCCTGACCTGGCTGACCGGTAACCGCGATCAAATCGGCACCAACTTCGACGCGACCACCGACCAGTATCTGGCCGGCCAGAAAGACAGCAGCAATGTGAACGGTTGGGCGACCGACCTGGGTCTGCGTTTCCGTCTCGATCCGCAATGGCAGGTCGGCGGCGCCTACTCCCGGGCCAGCAAGAACTACGAGCAGAACGGCCTGGAAAGCAACCGTTCGAACTGGACCGGTACCCGCTCGCGCGTTCACCGTTTCGGTGAGGCGTTCCAGGGCGAAATGGCCAACGTGGAATCCGGCTCGCTGTTCGCCTCCTGGCAGATGCAAGAGGACTACGACGCCTCGCTGATCTACCACAAGTTCCGTCGCGTGGACGGCCATTCCGGTATCGGCGGCGCAGGCATTAATCCGGCTCGCGAGAACGTCGACTCCGATGGAGCCAGCACCTTCGACGCGCTGCCACTGGAAGACGGCCGCAAGGATCTGGGTCAGGAAATGGATCTGGTGGTCACCAAGTACTTCAAGCAAGGCCTGCTGCCCGCTTCGGTGAGCCAGTCGTTCGATGAGCCGTCGGCGCTGATTCGTCTGCGCGCAGGCGTGTTCAAGCCAGGCGATGCGTATCACAGCGGTGTGGACGATTACATGCACCGCGCCATCGTCGACGTCATCTGGCGCTTCTGATGCAAGCCGCGATAGGAGTGCAATGAGATGAACAGTCAAGCAAGCAGTATGCGTCACCGGGCATGGCCTCATGCCTTGCTGGAAAGCGCAGTGCTCAGCAGCGCCCTATTGCTGGCGAGCACTGCTGCCATTGCCAGCACTGCTCCGGCGCCCCACGCTGCCGCGGCACAACCGGCGGCGCAACCGGCACCGAGCGACGACGTGGTCAAGGGTCTGCATCAGGCGCAGACCTACACCATCACCAGCCCGCCCACCGGCCCGTTGATGATGGACAAGCCCAAGCTGCCGGACCTGTCGGGTTACACCCAACAGGCCATGCAGAAGAAGATCGTGCGCAGCAAAGCGGGCAAGGTTTCCGTGCGCCGGATGATGCAGGAAGACTCGCTGAAGGAATTCATCGGCGGCGATAACAAGATGTCCGAATGGGTGGCGCGTCAGCACGGCATCCCGCAGGCGATCTTCATCGACGACGGCTACATGACGTTGCAGGATCTGGCGAAAAAGGTGCCTAAACAGTACCTGAGCGAGACCTCGCCGGGCGTCTTCCTGGCGCGTCTGCCGATCGTGGTTGGCAAGAAAGGCATCTTCGAAATCGACAAGAAAACCAGCGAACTGCGTCTGTCGCAGGAGGCCGGTGCGTTTCTGGTCAACGACAACCAGTTGTTCGTCGCAGACACCAAGGTGACCGGCTGGAGCGAGAAGGCCAACGGTCCGTCGACCTTCAAGTCGCCGAAGGAATTTCGCCCGTTCCTGCTGTCCTGGGGCGGCACCCAGACCTACATGTTCAACACCAAGGTGGCGAGCCTGGGTTACAACAACAGCAAGTCGTACGGCCTGAGTATTTCCCAGTACACGCCGAACATGAAGGCGCAGATGAACCGTCCGGACCCGACCGGCTGGATCGTCAATTCCGAGTTCTCGGACATGTGGTACGGCTACTACTGCTATGAGACTCGTGACTTCGTGGTCAAGGGCAACACCTACCGCGACAACATCGTTTACGGCATCGACCCCCACGACCGTTCCCACGGCCTGATCATTGCCGAGAACACGGTCTACGGGACCAAGAAGAAGCACGGGATCATCATTTCCCGTGAGGTGAACGACAGCTTCATCATCAACAACAAGAGCTACGAGAATCACCTCTCCGGCATCGTTCTTGACCGCAACAGCGTGAACAATCTGGTGGCCTACAACCAGATCTACCGCAACCACACCGACGGCATCACGCTGTATGAAAGTGCCGACAACCTGCTGTGGGGCAACCGCGTGTTCGCCAACAAACGCCACGGCATCCGGGTCCGAAACAGCACCAACATCAAGCTGTACGAGAACCTGGCCATCGGCAACGGCCTGATGGGCGTCTACGGCCACATCAAGGACCTCTCCGACACCGACCGCGACATCAAGCTCGACCCGTTCGACGCCGAAGTGTCGTTGATCATGGTCGGCGGCGAGCTGACCTCCAACGGTTCCGGCCCGCTGTCCATTGACTCGCCGCTCAGTGTCGAGCTGTACAAGGTGTCGATGCTGGCACCGACCAAGAGCAGCGGGATCAGCTTCAACGGCGTACTGGGCGACCGCCAGGACGAAATCCTTGATCTGCTGGTCCGCCAACAGAAAGCCGTGTTGATCGACCCGGTCGAAAGCCAGAAACAACTCCGGGACTGAGGAAGCTATTTCTATGCACGCACACTTGATCAAATTGCTCAGCCTCTCGGGCCTGACCGCTGCACTCTTCGCTGCAAGCAATGCCGCGTACGCCGACGATGCAACCGCACCGACGTTCACCGCCGAGCCTTGCTGCAGCCTGTGCCCGGAAGCCCACGACGCGAAGAACTACGTCACCCGCTATCAGCAGAACTTCACCACGCTGGTGCAGGCCCAGGGCGACTGGCTGTTCCGTACCAAGGAAGACCTGCGCACCGAATTCGACACCACGCCTGAAGGCTACCGTCGCATGCAAGAGTTGCACGATGCCTTCAAGAGCAAAGGCGTTGAACTGGTGGTGGTCTATCAGCCAACTCGCGGCCTGGTCGATCGCAACAAACTGTTCCCGGCCGAGCGCGACAAGTTCGACTACAACACCGCCCTGCGCAACTACCAGGCCATGCTCGGTCGGTTCGCGAAAATGGGCTACACCGTGCCGGATCTGTCGCCGCTGACCAACGAACAGCAGGCCCACGACTTCTACTTCCGCGGTGACCAGCACTGGACCCCTTATGGCGCTCAGCGTACGGCGAAAATCGTCGCGGACTCCGTGAAGAAAATGCCGGAGTACGCAGGCATTCCGAAGCGCGAATTCGAGACCCACCTGTCAGGTCGCATGGGCAAGAAGGGCACTCTGCACAACATGGCCGGTCAATTGTGCGGCACCAGCTACGCCATCCAGTACATGGATCAGTTCGAGACCGAACCTAAAGGCGAAGCGGCCGACGGCGACCTGTTCGGTGACTCCGGCAATCCGGAAATCACCCTGGTCGGTACCAGTCACAGCGGCAAGAACTACAACTTCGCCGGCTTTCTGCAGGAATACATTGGTGCTGACGTGCTGAACGTCGCCTTCCCTGGCGGCGGCCTCGAAGGTTCGATGCTCCAATACCTGGGCAGCGACGACTTCCAGAAACACCCACCGAAAATTCTCATCTGGGAATTCTCGCCTCTGTACCGCCTGGACCAGGAGACCATCTATCGCCAGATGATGTCGCTGCTGGACAACGGCTGTGAAGGCAAACCGGCGCTGATGACCACCAGCACCACGCTCAAGCCAGGTACCAACGAACTGTTGGTCAACGGCAAAAACGGCATCAAGGATGTGCGCAACGGCAGTAATCAGATCGACATCAAGTTCGCCGACACCTCGGTGAAAACCCTTCAGGCGCGCCTCTGGTACATGAACGGCCGCCACGAAGACCTGAAGATCGAGAAACCTGAAACAGCTGAAACCGACGGGCGCTTCTCCTTCGAACTGCGCGATGACAAAGACTGGGCTGACCAGCAATTGCTCGCACTGGAAGTGCAGGGTCCGGAAGCGGGCGCTGCGCCACAGCAGGTCGAAGCGAAAGTATGCAAACGCAACGTGTTCCCGAATGTCGCGCATCAAACCGCGCAAGCCGGGTTATGAGGCTCTTATGCACACTCCAAAACTGATGCTCCCAACCCTTCTCTCGCTGGCCGTGCTGTCGTCGACAGTCTTCGCCACCAGCGCCAGCGCTGCGTCGACACTCGTGCCGCCGCAGGGCTACTACGAGGGTGTCGAAAAATTCAAAAGTGGCGAAAGCAAGTTCAGCTGCGATTCAACACCGCAGCCTTACACCGGCGCGCTGCAGTTTCGCAGCAAGTACGAAGGCTCTGACAAGGCCCGCGCCACGCTGAACAAGGATTCGGAACAAGCCTTCCGTGATGCCACCAAGGACATCACGACCATGGAACGCAACACCAGCAAAGTGGTGATGCAGTACATGCGCGATGGGCGCCCGGAACAACTCGACTGCGCGCTGAACATGCTCACAACGTGGGCCAAGGCCGATGCGCTGGAGTCCAAGGACTTCAACCACACCGGCAAGTCGATGCGCAAATGGGCATTGGGCAGCATGTCCTCGTCCTACTTGCGCCTGAAGTTCTCCGAATCGCACCCACTGGCGACTCGTCAGCAGGATGCGCAGGTGATCGAGGCCTGGTTCAGCAAGCTGGCGGATCAGGTGGTCAGCGACTGGAACAACCTGCCGTTGGACAAGACCAACAACCACTCGTACTGGGCTGCCTGGTCGGTGATGTCGACCGCCGTGGCGACCAACCGCAAGGACTTGTTCGACTGGTCGGTGAAGGAATTCAAGGTCGCCGCCAATCAAGTCGACCCGCAAGGCTTCTTGCCTAACGAACTCAAGCGCAAGCAGCGCGCGCTGGCGTACCACAACTACGCCCTGCCGCCGCTGGCCATGATCGCCAGCTTCGCCCAGGCCAACGGTGTCGATCTGCGTCCTGAAAACAACGGCGCGCTGAAGCGTCTGGGTGATCGGGTGCTGGCAGGCGTCAAGGATTCGGGTGACGAATTCGAAGCCAAAGACGGCCAGAAGCAGGACATGACGGACCTGAAAACCGACATGAAATTTGCCTGGCTCGAACCGTACTGCTCGCTCTATGACTGCGCGCCGGACACCCTGGACAAGAAGCACAAGATGCAGCCGTTCAAGAACTTCCGCCTCGGCGGCGACATGACCCGCACTTATGACCCGAGTCATGAGAAGGGCGAGAAAGGTGGTTCTTGATTTGAAGACTTGATCGTACCCACGCAGAGCGTGGGCACGATCAGAGCGCAAGCAGTGAGATTCATGCTTTACCCCTCCAGTTTTTCATGGGGGGTTTGGGGGGGCTTCGGCCCTTGATGTTGGACAAATGGAGAGATAAGGATGGTTTTCTCATCCAACGTGTTCCTGTTCCTGTTCTTGCCGGTGTTTCTCGGCTTGTACTACCTGAGCGGGCAACGCTATCGCAACCTGCTGCTGCTGATCGCCAGCTACGTGTTTTACGCGTGGTGGCGAGTGGACTTCCTGGCACTGTTCGCAGGTGTGACGCTGTGGAACTACTGGATCGGCCTGCGCGTGGGTGCAGCCGGGGTCAGAACCAAGCCTGCTCAGCGCTGGTTACTGCTGGGTGTGGCGGTCGACCTGTGCATTCTGGGCTACTTCAAATACGCCAACTTCGGCGTGGACAGCATCAACGCGATGATGACCTCGGTCGGTCTTCAGCCGTTCATCCTGACCCACGTGCTGTTGCCGATCGGGATCTCCTTCTACATCTTCGAGTCCATCAGCTACATCATCGATGTCTACCGTGGTGATACCCCGGCGACCCGCAACCTGATCGATTTCGCGGCGTTCGTGGCGATCTTCCCGCACCTGATTGCCGGTCCCGTGCTGCGTTTCCGCGATCTGGTCGACCAGTTCAACAACCGCACCCACACGCTGGACAAGTTCTCCGAAGGCTGTACGCGGTTCATGCAGGGCTTCATCAAGAAGGTCTTTATCGCCGACACACTGGCTGTTGTTGCCGACCACTGTTTCGCCCTGCAGAACCCGACCACGGGCGATGCCTGGCTTGGCGCGCTGGCTTACACCGCGCAGCTGTACTTCGACTTCTCCGGTTACAGCGACATGGCCATCGGCCTGGGTCTGATGATGGGTTTCCGCTTCATGGAAAACTTCAAACAGCCTTACGTCAGTCAGTCGATCACCGAGTTCTGGCGTCGCTGGCACATCAGCCTGTCCACCTGGCTGCGCGACTACCTGTACATCACGCTGGGCGGCAACCGTGGCGGCAAGGTCGCGACCTACCGCAACCTGTTCCTGACCATGCTGCTGGGCGGTCTGTGGCACGGCGCCAACATCACCTACATCGTCTGGGGTGCCTGGCACGGTGTCTGGCTGGCGATCGAAAAAGCCCTGGGCATCAACACCACGCCACGCACATTCAACGTCGTGCGCTGGGCGTTTACCTTCCTGCTGGTGGTGATGGGCTGGGTGATCTTCCGCGCAGAAAACCTGCACGTCGCCGCTCGTATGTACGGCGCGATGTTCAGCTTCAGCGAATGGCAGCTGTCGGACCTGAACCGCGCAAGCCTCACCGGCCTGCAGGTCGCGACCCTGATCGTTGCTTACATCACTCTGGCGTTCTTCGGCCTGCGCGACTTTTACCAGAACCGCACGCCTGCCAAACCGACCAGCAATGAAAAACCTGTGCAAGCGGATGGCCCTGCCACCGCGCAGCCAGGCCTGATCAAGGCAGTGCCGGGCGACAAGCCGGGCAGCATTCATCAACCGGGTTACATCGTCGGTACCGAAGCGCAGGTTCAGCCTGCCTACTGGACCGCCGACTGGTCGCGCTACGTCATGCGTGCCCTGATCCTGCTGATGTTCGTGGCTTCGATTCTCAAACTCTCGGCGGCCAGTTTCTCGCCGTTCCTTTACTTCCAGTTCTGAGGAGCCTGACATGACCCGTTCATTGCGTTTCCTCTACATCTTCCTGTTCCTGGCCATCCTGCTGGTGCTGGGCCTGTGGTCGCTGCGCAGCTTCATCGGTTTCTCGACGTCGAAGGAAACCACAGTGCTCAACGGTCACTGGACCAAGGCTGTGGAAACCCGTTACGACGAAGAGTTTCCGATCAAGCGTCTGGGCACCAACCTCTGGGCCGCGCTGGATTACAAGGTGTTCAACGAAGGCCGTCCGGGGGTGATTCTGGGCAAGGACCAATGGCTGTACACCGACGAAGAATTCGACGCGGTAGCCAACGGTGAGCAGAACGAAGCCGATAACCTGGCGATCATCAAGGGCGTGCAAGAGACCCTGAAAAAACAGGGCACGCAACTGGTGCTGGCCATCGTTCCGGCCAAGACCCGTCTGTACCCGGAACACGTTGGCGACAACAAGCCTGCCGCGCTGCACACCGACCTGTATCAGCAGTTCCATGCCCAGGTGAGTCAGGCCGGCATCTTCGCTCCTGATCTGCTGGCGCCGCTGCAAAGCGCCAAGGACAAGGGCCAGGTGTTCCTGCGCACCGACACACACTGGACGCCGATGGGTGCTGAAGTGGTTGCGCAGCAACTGGGTGAGGCCATTTCGACAAAAACACCGCTGAGCGGCGATCCACAGGCCTTCGTCACTGAAGCCAAGTCCAGCGCGCCGTACAAGGGTGATCTGACCAACTTCCTGCCACTGGACCCGTTGTTCAGCAACCTGCTGCCAAAGCCGGATGACCTACAGCAGCGCAGCACCAACCCGGCGCAGGCCGAGGGTGAGAGCGGTGATGCACTGTTCGCCGACAACTCGGTAGCAGTCGGCCTGGTGGGCACCAGCTATAGCGCCAACCCGAACTGGAACTTTGCCGGTGCGCTTAAACAGGCACTGCACAGCGATGTCGTGAATTACGCCGAAGACGGCCATGGCCCGATCCTGCCGATGCTCAAGTATCTGCAGACCGACGCCTTCAAGAGCAGCCCGCCGCAGGTGCTGATCTGGGAATTCCCGGAACGCTATCTGCCCGCTCACAACGACCTGACCGAGTTCGACCCGCAGTGGATCGCCGAACTCAAAAAGGCTCGTGACCCTCAACAAAACGTGGCTCAGAACGCCAACGATTCCAACTCCGAGTCGCCCAGCCGGGCGCAAAACTGAGAGGACTACTCAAATGACCTTGCAGAACCCAACTCGCATGCCAACTCGTTCGACCAAGAGCAACCTGCTGAAAACCTGCGTCCTGGCCGCAAGCCTGGGCTTCGTATCCCTGTCGGCTTTCGCCGGTGGCGACGCCGCCCTGTACGGTCCGACCGCACCAAAAGGCTCGACCTTCGTACGTGTCTACAACGCCAGCAACGCGGAGATCAGCGCCAGCGTCGGCAACACCAGCCTCAACGAAGTCGGCCCGCTGGCCAGCAGTGATTTCAGCTTCATGCCGCAAGGTGATTACAGCGCCAAGATCGGCAGCAACACCCTGCCGGTGAAGCTGGCGAGCGATCACTACTACACCATCGTCAACAACACATCTGGCGCACCGCAACTGGTTGAAGAGCCGCCGTTCAAGAACAAGCAAAAATCCCTGGTTCGCGTGCAGAACCTGAGCGACAAGCCGCTGACCCTGAAGACCGCCGACGGCAAGACCGACGTGGTGAAAGCCGTGTCCGCCAAGGGTACCGGCGAGCGTGAAATCAACCCGGTCAAGGTCAGCTTCGCGCTGTTCGACGGCGACAAGAAAGTCAGCGATCTGAAGCCTGTCGCGCTGGAGCGTGGCGAAGCTGCGGTGCTCTACATCACCGGCAACGGCAGCAACCTGTCGCCAGTATGGGTCAAGCGCCCGACTTCGACTCAATAACGAATAAACGGTCGGCGCCAGGCGTCGCGTAGCTGCGCGTCATGAGGGCGCCGACCGTAGCGGTACAAGAACAAGACAGACGAAACGACAGAACAACCGACGTATAGCCCAAACAAACGCTATCGAAATTTTGGAGAAACAAAATGATTCCAGTGATCTTGTCAGGTGGCAGCGGTTCCCGACTCTGGCCTCTTTCGCGTAAACAGTTTCCAAAACAGTTCCTGGCACTGACCGGCGAACACACCCTCTTCCAGCAGACCCTCGAGCGCCTGGTGTTCGACGGCATGCAGCACCCGATCGTGGTGTGCAACAAGGACCACCGCTTCATCGTCGGCGAACAGCTGGCGGGGCTCGGCCTGGATACGCAAGCCATCATCATGGAGCCGTTCGGTCGTAACACTGCACCCGCGGTTGCCATTACTGCGATGATGCTGGCCAACGAAGGTCGCGACGAGTTGATGCTGGTGCTGCCGGCCGACCACGTGATCGACGACCAGAAGGCCCTGCAACGCGCCTTGGCCCTGGCCACCGTTGCCGCCGAACGTGGCGAAATGGTGCTGTTCGGCGTACCGGCGACCAAGCCTGAAACCGGCTACGGCTACATCAAGTCCACCGCAGACGCCCTGCTCCCCGAAGGCGTCAACCGCGTCGCGCAGTTCGTCGAAAAACCTGACGAGAAACGCGCCAACGAATTCGTCGAAGCCGGCGGCTACTACTGGAACAGCGGCATGTTCCTGTTCCGCGCCAGCCGTTATCTGGAAGAGCTGAAAAAGCACGATCCGGACATCTACGACAACTGCCTGCTGACCCTTGAGCGCAGCAAGCACGACGGCGACAACATCGAACTGGACCAGGCCAGCTTCGCCTGCTGCCCGGACAACTCCATCGACTATTCGGTCATGGAAAAAACCCAACGCGCCTGCGTCGTGCCGCTCGAAGCCGGCTGGAGCGATGTCGGTTGCTGGTCGTCGTTGTGGGACGTGCACGCCAAAGACGAACACGGCAACGTTGCAAAGGGCGATGTAGTGATTCAGGACAGCCGCAACTGCATGATTCATGGCAACGGCAAACTGGTGTCGGTGATCGGTCTGGACAACATCGTGGTCGTCGAAACCAAGGACGCCATGATGATCGCCCACAAGGACAAGGTTCAGGGCGTCAAGCAGATGGTCGCCACGCTCAACGAGCAAGGTCGCAGCGAAACCCAGAACCACCTCGAAGTCTATCGTCCGTGGGGTTCCTACGACTCGGTGGACATGGGCGGCCGCTTCCAGGTCAAGCGCATCTCCGTCAAGCCGGGTGCCAGCCTCTCGCTGCAGATGCACCATCATCGCGCCGAACACTGGATCGTCGTATCGGGCACCGCTCAAGTCACCTGTGACGAGAACGTGTTCCTGCTCACCGAAAACCAGTCCACCTACATCCCGATCGCCTCGGTCCACCGCCTGCGCAACCCAGGCAAGATCCCGCTGGAAATCATTGAAGTGCAATCGGGCAGCTATCTGGGTGAAGACGACATCGAGCGTTTCGAAGACGTCTACGGTCGGTCGACCCCTGGTATCGAAGCCGGTGTGAGAACCCAGACCATCGCGCGTTGATGGTTCGGTAATACGGCTTAAGTAAACCGTTGCAGTGCCCCCGCCCGCTTTCTGCGTATCCCCATCCGCAGAGGGTGGGTGGGGGGTTTTTATGCCTGCTGCGAGCGGGTTGCCCAGCGCTGAGCACGGTGAATAAGTCGCTGTGCGAAATTTACATCGGCAGCCACCAATTTTTTCCCGGTTTGGATATCCCTTACGTCGTGCCTCTCAACGTGACCAACCGGTTTTAATCCCACCACCGTCAACTTCTTTCTAGATGAAGTAGCGGGCAGGTAATGAATCTCGCTGACCTTAGCTAGCTCTCCGGGACCTACAAGAAGATGATCGGCGAGGAAACCATCACCGGCCACTTTTTTGGGTATATCTTTGTCCAAAACAAACATGACAGGCTCTGCATTGTTGGTCAGTTGATCGGTCCATCCTTCCAACCACCGAATACCATGCCGAGGAATTGCACTGGCGGACATGTATCCGGCATCCATCACCACATCCCCTTTTCTTATCTTGGTACCATATATCCCTTCATCAGTTTTGACTGCCCTGTAAGCCGCGCCAGAGTACGCATTTAATATATTGAACTCCTCACCCATCGCGTTTATGCCAGCAGAAAGCTTAATACTATCCCTCTTTATTCTGCGGAGATGATCATTGACTTCCCTGTAAAAATCGTTTCCCCCTTCCGAAAATTCAGAAATGATGGGGAGCTCCTTCATTTGCGACGAGACCGCCAGCAATTTATCAACCTGAAGTTGCTGCTCATCCCCTCTAAAGGCACGGTAATTTCCATTATTTTCCCGCGCGAACAACTCGATGAACTCAGCAACATCAGGTGATGCATCAGATTGCCACGGCCATCTGACAAGTCCTGACACATCGTTGAAATTAACAGGATGGTTGCCAACGAACGCGTACATGTTCAAACCACCCGCCTCTCTTATGGGATCCGGGTTGATCCACCGCATCAACCACGGCGCGTAATACCTTAACCCGTAGTAATACAACCCTGACGCATCCCGCTCTTTGCCGGAGTACCGCACCGTTTTGTACTTCGCCTCCACCTCATTGCCTCCGGCGAACCAGGCCGTTTCTCCGTAGGGGTAGTAAATCTCTTGGCTGATCAACTGCGCATCGGCGTCGAGCTCCAATGTGCTCGACCCCAGATGATCGGTGAGGGCATACCGAATCTGGTCATTCTCCACAGTCGCAGGCGGCGCCGATTGCCAATGCAAGACCCGAACACTGCTATGCCCCGCCGTCATGGTGACGACGTGCAACTCTTCGCCGGTTGCCGTGTTGCTGCGGATTTCCAGTCCCGGCAAATACCTCACTTCTTCGAGATTGGTAACGGTCCTGGCCTGGGTGGTACGCACTTTGCGCACACGCATTCCCGCTGCGTCGTAGCGATACATTTCACTGTCGTTAGCAGCGGATTCGCGCTCAACCGGTGTGATCTGACTAAGTTGATTGCGCAAATCCCATGTCAAAGCCTGACCCAATTGCAGCTCACGCAAATTGCCGACAGCATCAAAACCGGCTGCTATCTGTTCTTCGCTGGGCGGCTGATCCCCGGTCTGCAACAAGCTGCGATTACTCAGCCGAGAAGTGGCAAAACTACGCGTGTGGTTTTGAGCCCCAACATGAACGAGCGTCTGTAGATTTCCTCCCGCGTCATATTCATATCGCTGGGTGTAGTTACTCAGTTCGTTCGCCGTAGGAAAAACCCGAAACCTGTCGTCGCCAGGGCCGCGATTGATCGCAGCGGCTTCATAGCCATTCGCTTCGATCAGTTGATACAGCGTGTCGTAAGTAAACGTGCGCAGTCGCTCGATCTGCTGATTGGCGAAATGCCGAGTCGGTTGGGCACGGTCTTCGATGCTCACCACATTGCCGACCGGGTCGTAGACGTAGTTCAGGTCCTGAAGGCGACCCTCACCGGTGCGCAGTCTGATCAGACGGCCATCGACCGGGCCATAATCCAGCGCCGTCACAACACCGTTGCCTGCACTTTCAGAGCTGATACGGCCTTGCGCGTCGTATTGAATTTCACTAACCAACGTGCGCACCGCTTGCCCCAACAACTGCAAATTTGCAACCTTGAGCTGCCCCGCAATCGTCTGCGCGAGCGACTGCATGTTGCCCTTGGCATCGGTTTGTTCAAGCACATCACCCAACGGGCCAAAGCGCCAAGTGGATTCAGCCTCCGCAAGCTCAAGCAAGTCGTCGCGCTCTTCTATCAGAAGAGGCCAGTCGGGCAAGTCGAGATCAATCAAAAACCGACGCGTCTGCTTGATGACTTCGCCCGTCAGGTTGAAGGAAAGATTACCCAACGATCCCGCAGGGTCGTCATGCCGGATCAACTGACCGCACTGATTGGCAAAAGAATCGCTTGTCGTGCCGTAGGTCAGACGTTCGGTGCAGACTTCATGGGCGCCACAACCTTCGAAAACAGCCACCGGGCGCAGCATCGAATCGTACTCGACACGCTTTACATGGCCCCGCGCATCCCACCGGCATTGGCGCTGCGCCGCCTCGCTCAACAGCTCGACACTCCAACCGGCATCGACGCTGTCACTGAGCAACACCTGCGCACTCAACGAATGAACAGTTTTCAAATTGGCAGAAGTCTCAGAAGCCTGATTCGCGGCAGCCCACAACCTCGGATCCCAACGCTGGACCAGCCGACCTGCTGAATCGAAAGCACTGCGGTCAACGCGCTCGGAGATGGCATCGCCCGCTTTTCGCCGATGCAACGCCACGGAGCGAACCTGCAGCCCCCGAGGGTCGATCGCCGTCAGGGTCGGAGTATGAGTGTGCAAGGCGGAGGAATCAGACATGGCCAATGCAATCCATTGCAGTGAGTCGTTTAAGGCTAGCTTCCTGCCGAACTTGTGAATGACCGTTAGTCCGGCAGATCATCAGCCACGCGCAAAACGTCAATTGGTCTAATCCCTCCCATTCGGTAGGATGCCCCCTCTGCATACGTGAGACCGAACACATGATCATCGGCGCCGTACTGATCCTCACCTGGCTGGTTCTTCTGCTGCGCTACCCCGCCAAGGCGCTGCCGGTTTCGCTGGCGGCTGCCGTCGGGCTGGCGATCGTGGCGGGCTTTGTGGTCTGGGAGGACAAGCGTGACGCGCAACGCCTCCAAAGGCTGCAGCTGCGTCTGGACTACGCTCCGCAACAATGCCCGATCGGCAAGCCGTTGTTGGTGCTGATCGATAACGGCAACGACGTGCCGTTGCAGGAACTGCGCTGGAAAGTCGGCGCCTACGCGCCGGGGGATACGGTCAACCTCGCCGATGACACCTACACCGCCCCGCGTTATCGCGGCCCGGGCGAGCTGTTGCCCGGCAGTCAATGGCAGGATTGCCTGCCCCTTCCGCCACTACGCAACGGATACCGGGCGCAGACGCTGCAGTTTCGCGCCGAACGCCTGCAAGGCACCTTCTCCGACTGACTCATAACAATTTCCTCAAGGAACGAATCACATGTCTGTCGTACTGATCACCGGTTGTTCCAGCGGTATCGGCCGCGCCATGGCGGATGCTTTTAAAGTGGCAGGCCATGAGGTGTGGGCATGTGCACGCAAGCCAGCGGATGTCGATGCACTGGCAGCCGCAGGATTTCGAGCAGTGGAGCTGGACGTCAACGACGGCGCTGCGCTGGAACGGCTCGCCACCGAACTTGAACGACATGGCAAAGGTCTGGACGTGCTGATCAACAACGCCGGCTATGGCGGCATCGGTCCGTTGCTCGATGGCGGCGTGGAAGCCATGCGCAGGCAATTCGAGACCAACGTCTTCTCCATTGTAGGGGTCACCCGTGCGCTGTTTCCTTTACTGCGCCAGAACAAGGGCATGGTGGTGAATATCGGCAGCGTTTCCGGCGTGCTGGTCACTCCATTCGCTGGCGCTTACTGCGCATCTAAAGCCGCCGTGCATGCAATGAGCGACGCCCTGCGCATGGAGCTGGCGCCATTTGGCGTGCATGTCATGGAAGTACAGCCCGGAGCCATTGATACGCACTTCGCCAAGAACGCTAGCCACGAAGCCGAGCAAATCATTCATGAGGGTTCAGCGTGGTGGCCATTACGCGAAGGCATCCGGGCTCGGGCCAATGCGTCACAGAACCATCCGACCCCTGCACGCAAATTCGCCCAGGATGTGCTCAATGCAGTGCAACAACCCAGACCGCGAAGACTCCTGCGCTCAGGCAATGGGAGCCTTGCCCTCCCATTGATGGAGCGCCTGCTGCCCAAGGCACTGCTGGAAAAAATTCTGCGCACTCGGTTCAGATTAAATTCCTCGCTGTAATCTGCCGATGACCTCCCTTTAAAAAAGGTAAGAAAAGCTACCAATAAAAAACCTGCGTCGCTTGCTGCTGAAGGAGTGGTACTACAGAACGGGGCAGAGTATCGCGTTAGAGTTCTTCCAGTTGCCCTGAGCTTTCAGGGTCAAATCAGGCAGGTCCTCGAAGAGGGCTGTCCTTTGTCAAGGAAGACAACCATGAATCCACTGCTCCAGGATCCCCTTGCTATAAATGAATATTTCGACATCGACGATTGGGAATTTACCCACGTCGGGCCCGAAAACACACCGGTGTTCACGCTAACCCCGGAGGGCAAAAAACGCCTGACCAAAGATGCTATTGCACTGTATGACCGAGCCTTTAGCGTGCACTTGGTAAATCCGTCCTCCTACATTGAGGCGTCGATACGCAAGATCATCGATCACTCAAGTGCTTCACAAGAACTAAAAGAACGTATTAACGGTAAGACACTCATCGCGGTCGACAGTGTGATCAGCCGAGAGACCTACATACAAAGGCGCAGCAAACTGAAATGGTTAGAGCGCTATTCACCGGCAGTGTGGCTTTGGATAAACGCTCCGTGGGGAGAAGAAACACGCCATTGCCCTCTCGATGAAATTGTCACGGATACCTACCGACGTAAGTCAGGTATCTGGCACACGGTCAAGTGGCCTTCCGACTTTCCTGAGGACCTCGTGCACGCTCTCGAATCCGCGAACTTGCAAGCCAGCTATCAGGCAGAGATCAATCGGCACTTGAACACGCCTGAGGCCGCATTCGTGGCGAAACTGCAGTTGCGTAGCGAGGTGCACACCCATCTTCGAGAGTTCGTCAAACGCCCACACGTATCCGAATTCTACAAAAAACTGGTTGCCGACTATTTCAAGAAAAAGGTGGCGCTCCAGCTCGTGGAATTCGCAAGCCGTGTCAGCCGAACGTATGTTTCGCAAGCGCTGTTTCTGGCGTATCCATCGAACGCGCTGAAGGCTGAGGGGGGATTGCTGATTTTTGTGGGCGAGGCCGTCGAGAATTCGATCATGGAGTTACCCAACAAAGACCGCCAACAGTTCATACAGTCGCCTGGCCCGCTGCACGCTTTGATCCTGAGTCGTTTGTCCTTGCATAACCAGCTCAGAACGGGCAACGAGAAGCTCGCCTATTACACGAGTTTTCCAGTAGGAGGCCCGAGAGTCGTGTCGCCTCTACAGTTTCACAAAGTGGATGACGCATTCGATAGGTTGAATGACCTGAAGATCAAACGATTGAATTCGGACATCGACTTTTTGGTATCCACAGACGAGGAACGCCTGACTGCGAGGCACATGAAAGCAGCCGCGAAAGCGCTTGAACTCATTGCCAAAGCTGCAGCAGTGCCCGCTGCCCCCGTAAGCGCAACGGCTGCGCTGCTCCTAGGTTTTCTAACGGGCTTCGCGGCGATTGTGCTCGAAGCAGCACAAGGCGCGATTGCGGATAATCCCGCAGACGCCGAAGCCCATTTCAAAGCGGCTTTATGGGGGTATGCCCAACTCGTAGTCGGAACCGTTCTGGGAGAGTCGCTCGACTCGGCGTTTGACAATGAGGCCACGACCGCGATTGCCGGCGAACTCTTCGAGCACGTCACTGCACTGGAAGATTAGGAGGGCTTCGACCGCATGACGATCGATGATGCGGCCAGATGCATCCTTCAAAATGTCTGCAGCTGGCCCTGATCACTCAGGGTTCACTATGACCGTACATGTGATGCCCGCTGCCAATACCACGCCGTCCGGCACGTTATCCAGGTGGATACGTACCGGAACGCGTTGGGCAAGGCGGACCCAGTTGAAGGTCGGGTTGACGTCGGCGATCAGTTCGCGGCTTTCTGGGTTGTCGCGGTCGTAGATGGCGCGGGCGATGCTTTCGACGTGGCCCTTCATCACTTCGCCGCTCATCAGCTGCATGTCGGCCGGGTCGCCGATTTTGACGTGGGGCAGTTTGGTTTCTTCGAAGAAGCCGTAGACCCAGAACGAGTTCTTGTCGACGACCGCCATCTTGGCTTCGCCGATGCGGGCGTAGTCGCCGCGATGCACATTGAGGTTGGTCACGTAGCCATCGACGGCAGCCAGCACTTTGGTGCGTTGCAGGTTGAGTTGCGCCGCTTCCAGCTGCGCCAAGGCCAATTGGTAATCGGCCTGCGCGGAATTGGCGACGTTGGAGGCGTCTTCGCGGTTTTCTGCGGAAATCACCAACGCGTCCATGTCTTTGCGCCGACTGGCGTTGACCTTGCGCATTTCCCAGGTCGCTTTGCGCGAGGCCACCATCGCCTCGGCCTGTTTGACGGCCAACTGATAATGCTCGGGGTCGATCTGCATCAGCAGGTCACCCTTTTTCACCGGCTGGTTGTCCTTGACCGGCACATCGACAACTACGCCGGTGACATCGGCGGCGACGTTGATCACATCGGCGCGCACGCGTCCGTCGCGGGTCCACGGGGTGTCCATGTAGTGAATCCACAGCAGCCGGCCGATCCAGATGGCCAGCGCGAGAATCAACAGGGTGGCGATCAGACTGATCAGTTTTTTCATCTCGGACTCTTCTCGAAGCCATGTTTCATAGCGGGTGCCTCAACGGTAAACAGTGAGCGCCATCGCGCCAAAAATGCAGCTGAACAGGCTCAGACGCAAAAGCGCCGGATGCCAGAAAAAGCGGTACAAATCGAAGCCGGACATGAAGCGGTCCAGCGCCCAGGCGAGGACCATGGCGATCAGAAACATCACGGTCACGGTCGGCATGTAAACGCCGTGGAAGGCGATTTCACGAGGCATGGGAAAGTCCTTGTGGCAGTTGCGCCGAAGCTTGCGACGGGGCGTAGGTCGCCAACGGCGATTGCGGATCAAGCAGACAGGTACGGATGAAGTGCAGGTAGCTCTTAACCCGACGCAGTGCCGAGGTATCGAAGTGCGGCGCGAACGGCTCGTCGGTGTTCTGCACACAGATGATCGCGTGGTCTACCGCGTACAGACTGCGCGCAAGGTTGTGCCGATCCGGCTGAATGAACAGGCGCACCAGCGAGCGGCCCATGGCGCGGATCGCCTGACGCCAGGGCTGCGACTCGGCGTAGCTGGGGTGAACCGGCAAGATGGCTTGCTCGCGGCGCAGTTCGATGATGGCATGGCCGATTTCCAGCACCACGAACATCCAGCGCAGCAGGTTGCGCTGCACCACCGGTTGCCCGGCCGCCAGCCCGTAAGCCTGATGCATCAGGTCGCGCGTGCGGCTTTCAAAGTTGGAACGAATGCCTTTGAGCGGCGCACTGATCGCAAAGCCCACCTGCTGGCGCAAGTCGCCCTCAAGACGCTGCCACAGCCAGCGACTGTTGGGCGGCATGATGATCGCCCCCGCCGCTGCGCACAGCAGCATACCGAGGACCATGGCGATGTAGTCGTTGATGAAGGTGTACGGGTTGTAGACCGTGAGGTTGTCCGGCGCCGAACCGATGCAGAAGAAGATCAGCAGCCCCAGGCCATAGCCCGCCCACTGCGGCCGGGTGGTCAGAAATGCACCGAAAGCGAAGACCGGCGCCAGGACCATGCACAGCAGGGGAAAGCCGTCGATCTGTGGAAACACGAAGAAGGTGACGAAGAAGCCGGATACCGCACCCAACGCAGTGCCGCAGGCCATTTGAAACGACATGCGACGCGGGTTCGGCGTGGTGGCCGACAGCGCGACGGTCGCGGCAGACACCAGTGTCATGGTCGCGCCGCTGGGCCAGGCCGTGGCGACCCAATACGCCGACATCACACCGAGAATCACTGTGGCGCGCAGCCCCGACGCCAGCGACAACATCCAGTTGGTGGTATTGACGAACGGCTCCACCCACTTCTCCCGCTCGTGGCTGTGATCAGCGAGAGAGGCGTGGGTCTGTGCGTAGTCGTGCAGGTCATCGACGAATCGATAAAGCAGTTCGTAGGCCGTGTGAAAATCCAGCAGATCGTCGTCGCTTGGGCCGGTCTGAACGAACTCAGCGCGCAGGCTGCGAACGTGTTCCGGCAGACCGGCCTTGTACTCGCTCAGGCGACTCGCCAATAGCGCGGCATCGGCATTGGTCAGCGCACGCCCGGCGAATTGATCGAGTAATTCGGCCAAGGCCTGGAGACCGGGCTCGATGGCCTGAACGGCAGGCGTCACACCGCGACTGCGCAGGCGCTCCAGCAGTTGATGCAAGGCGTTGAAGCGGGTGGTGATGGTCATGAATTCGCTGTTCAGGCGATTGAGGCGGCCGTTACGACGACGCATGTGCGGGTCTTCGAATACCGTCACGGCGCGCAAGCCTTCCAACCCCACGGCATCGGCGATGAAGCGCACGTTGCTGGCTTCGAACGCAGCCGGATCGCTGTCACCGCGCAGGCCATTGCTGACGAACTGAGCGAACACGCCAAAGCGCTGATACAGGGCATTGCGCATGGCGGCGCCCGAGCTCTGTGGCAGGATCGCCGCCGTCACCAGCGTGGAGCAGATGATACCCAGCGAGATTTCCAGCACCCGCCAGACTGCCGCCATGAACGAGGTGTCCGGATGCGCCAGCGCTGGCAGGCCGGTCATGGCGGCGGTGTAACCGGCGAGCACGAAACCGTAAGCGCGGAAATTGCGATAGCGCGCAGCACCGGCACAGCAAAAACCGACCCAGATCGCCAGGCTGCCAAGAAACAGTTCGCTGTTCTGAGCGAACAGAGCCATCAGCGTCACCATCACCACCGAGCCCGCGAGGGTGCCGAGCAAACGATAGAAGCTCTTGGCGAACACGTGCCCGCTCTGCGGCTGCATGACGATGAATACCGTAATCATCGCCGTGCGCGGTTGCGGCAACTCAAGACGCATCGCCACCCAATAGGTCAGAAATGCCGCGATCAGCACCTTGAAAATGTAGATCCAGGTCACTCCATCGCTGCGCGCCCAGCCATTGAACTCGCGGCGCCATTCCAGCGATCTGAACCAGTGCAGGGCTGTGTTCATTGGCTGTCGAACACTGCCAGCGACGCCGGGGTCTTCGGCGCGGCGGTCTTGTCGGCCGCAGGCGAGTCGTTGCCCGCCATCAAACCGCCGCCCAATGCCACTACCAATTCGGCATGTACGGTCAGACGCGAGGCCTGAACCTGCTGCTGGACCTGCTCTTGATGGAACAACAGCGTCTGTGCGTTCAGCACGTTGAGGTAGTCGGTCAGTCCGCGCTGAAAGGCGATCAACGCAATGTCATAGGTTTTTTGTGCAGCGGCCACCGATTGATCGGCAAACACTTGCTGCTTGTTCATCGACTCTCGACGAATCAGTTGATCGGAAATGCTCTTGAGCGCCGTTACCAGCGTCTGGTTGTACTGTGCGACTGCGGCGTCGTAACCCGCGGAAGCCACACCGAGTTCTGAGCGCAGACGACCGCCATCAAATATCGGCAGACTGATCGCCGGCCCGACGCTGTAATTGAATTTCTTGCCGGTGAGGAATTCCAGCATGCCGCCACCCGTCGCCATGTAACCCAGGCTGCCCATCAAATCGACGTTGGGATAGAAACCGGCATGCGCGACATCGATGCCGCGGGCCTGTGCGGCCACGCGCCAACGACTGGCGACCACGTCGGGACGTTGACCGAGCAACTGGGCAGGTAATGCCGACGGCAGCTTCAACGCGTTGCTGAGTGACAGGGTCGGACGTTTCAAGCTCGCGCCCTCCCCCGGCCCCTTGCCCGCCAGCGCGGCAATCTGATTACGGCTCAGGGCGATGGCTTCGTCGAACGCATCGATCTGGCGGTGAGTTTCAGGCAGGGGTGTTTCTGCCTGGCTGACTTCGAAATGCGTGCCGATCCCGCCTTTCAGGCGACGTTGCGCCAGGTCAAGAATCTGCTGCTGTTGAGCCAGAGTCGCTTCGGCAATATCCCGCTGGGCGTAGTTCAGCGACAACTGGATGTACGCGCGGACGATGTTGTCCTGCAATTCCAGCTGGGCCTGACGCTCTTCGGCAGCGCTCATGTGCGCCATGTCCAGCGCCTGCTCGGTGTTGTTGCTTTCCTTGCCCCACAGATCGAGGGAATAGCTCAGGCCGATGGACGCGTTGTTGTCCCAGGTGCTGGTGTTCGACAGCTCGCCGGGGCCATAGAACTGATCGGTCGGCCAGTTGTGGCGCTTGAGCGTGCTATCGCCATTGATGTGCAGGGACTCTGCGGACTCTGCGATGCCCGCCATGGCCTTGGCTTGTCGCACCCGCGCGGCGGCAATCGCCAGGCTCGGACTGCCGAGCGCCGCGAGTTCGATCCAGTGATTCAGTTGCTCGTCGCCATAAGCGCGCCACCACTGACCGTCCGGCCAGTGGGCGTCTTTTGCGGCTTCATTGATAGCGTCGTCGGTCGCCAGGCTGTCCGGGGACAACGAGGTGCCTTGAGGGGCGATTCCGCCGGTTCCGATGCAGCCGCTGATGAGTAACGTTAAAGCCCAGACACTGAGGGGTTTGAGCCCCCTGACGATGCGACGCGGCACAGCTGCAATTACCTGAATGAGGAGGGAATGGAACGAGCCGCGATTCTAGAATGCGTCTGATACGGCGATAAGCGGGGACTTCTGTGAATCTTTGTTACCGAACGGAAGATAATCCTTTGGTATGGCTGACATGGGTCAGCAACTTCATGTCACAATTTGCCATCTCACCAGAGAACGGCCAATGGACACTCTGCAAAACATGCGCGCCTTCAGTTGCGTCGCACAGGCAGGCAGCTTCACCGCTGCCGCGGCTCAGCTGGACACCACCACCGCCAACGTTTCGCGCGCTGTTTCCAATCTGGAAGCGCATCTGCAAACCCGTCTCCTCAACCGCACGACCCGCCGCATCGCGCTGACCGAAGCCGGCAAGCGTTATCTGCTGCGTTGCGAGCAGATTCTGGGGTATGTCGAAGAAGCCGAAGCGGAAGCCAGCGACGCCCATGCGCGTCCGGCCGGGCAGCTGAAAGTGCATTCGATGACAGGGGTCGGCCAGCATTACGTGATCGATGCCATCGCCCGCTATCGTCGCAATCACCCGGACGTGTCGTTCGACCTGACCATGACCAACCGCGTGCCCGATCTGCTTGAAGAGGGTTACGACGTATCGATCGTGCTGGCCAGCGAGTTGCCGGACTCGGGATTCGTCTCCCAGCGTCTGGGCATTACCTACAGCATCGTCTGTGCGTCACCTGCCTACATCAAGGCGTTCGGCATGGCATACAAACCGGCGGACTTGCTGAATCACGCGTGTCTTCGCCTGGTCAGCCCGGTGTTCCCGCTGGAGAAATGGGCGTTCGACGGCCCTGAAGGCCAGGAAACCGTGACCATCGCCAGCTCGCCATTTCTGGTGAACTCGGCCGACGCCATGAAAGCGGCGATCAGCAGCGGCATGGGCATCGGGATTCTGCCGATCTATTCGGCGATCGAAGGCCTGCGTAACGGCTCGCTGGTCCGCGTGCTGCCGCAATACCGTTCCCACGAGCTGAACCTGTACGCGATCTACCCGTCGCGGCAGTATCTGGATGCCAAAATCAAGACCTGGGTCGAGTATCTGCGCGGCTCCTTGCCGGAGATCATGGCGGCGCATGAGGCGGATTTGCAGACTCATGTATTGCCGGAAACGGTGTGATCGCCCCGCACCGCGTTTTGTAGCAGCACGGCTTGCCGGTGGTAGCGGCGGTTTCATGGACGCCACCGCCGGCAAGCCTGGCGGCTACAAGTGATCGGTTTGCGCTGTTCCCTCGCCAATCAAACAACAAGAATGTTAGCGTGCTATGCACTTCCCATCTGAACCGCCCGAGAGAAGCTATCCGATGAAAAAGACCGTCCTTGCCTTCAGCCGCGTGTCCCCGGAAATGGCCGAGCGCCTGCAGCAAGACTTCAACGTGATCATCCCGGACCCGAAAAAGGGTGATCTGAACGAGCAGTTCAACGAAGCCCTGCCCCACACTCACGGCATGATCGGCGCCGGTCGCAAGCTGGGCCGCGAGCAGTTGGAAAGCGCGAAACAGCTGGAAGTGGTATCGAGCATCTCGGTCGGTTACGACAACTACGATGTGGGTTACTTGTCCGAGCGCGGCATCATGCTGACCAACACCCCGGACGTGCTGACCGAAAGCACTGCCGACCTGGGTTTCTCGCTGATCATGAGCAGCGCCCGTCGCGTTGCCGAGCTGGACGCCTACACCAAGGCCGGAAACTGGAAGCGCAGCATCGAAGCGCCGCATTTCGGCACTGACGTGTACGGTAAGACGCTGGGCATCGTCGGCATGGGCAATATCGGCGCGGCGGTTGCGCGTCGTGGCCGTCTGGGTTTCAACATGCCGATCCTGTACAGCGGCAACAGCCGCAAGACCGCCATCGAGCAGGAATTGGGCGCGCAATTCCGCACGCTGGATCAACTGCTGGCCGAGGCTGATTTCGTCTGCCTGGTGGTGCCACTCAGCGAAAAGACCAAGCACCTGATCAGCACCCGCGAACTGGGGCTGATGAAGAAGAGCGCGATTCTGGTGAACATCGCTCGCGGCCCGATCGTCGACGAACCGGCCCTGATCGAAGCGCTGCAGAGCGGCACCATTCGCGGCGCAGGTCTGGACGTTTACGAGAAAGAGCCGCTGCCTGAGTCGCCGCTGTTCAAGCTCAGCAATGCCGTGACCCTGCCGCACATCGGTTCTGCCACCCACGAAACCCGTCAGGCCATGGCAGACCGTGCCTTCGACAACCTACGTGCCGCACTGCTGGGTGAGAAGCCGCAGGATCTGGTGAATCAGCAGGTGTGGAAGGGCTGAAGATTTTCAGCGTCTGACAAACCGAACCGCCGGCAAGCCGTGCTGCTACAGGTGATGATGATCGTTCCCACGGTCCCCGAGGGAATGCCGCCGGGGATGCTCTGCGTCCAGCGGCGGTCAGGCTGACGCAGAGCGTCAGTGCATGCATGCCCACGCAGAGCGTGGGCACGATCATCATGCTCCTCAGGCACCGGGGCTAAGCGATCAAGCCAGCTTCACCGCGACCGGCACCACCACCTTCGGTTTTCTGAACACCAGCACATTCCCCACCATCACCAGCACCAGCCCCATCAACGCGGGTGCGGTCCATTGGTAGCCTTCGGCGAACGCCGATACATTCAATGCCACCACCGGGAACAGCACCGTGCAATACGCCGCGCGCTCCGGTCCCATGCGTCCGACCAGCGTCAGGTAGGCGGTGAAGCCGATCACCGAGCCCGGAATCACCAGGTACAGCAGCGAGCCGATGTAACGCGTATTCCATTCAAAACCGAACGGCGTACCGCTGACCAGGCAGTAAACGCTGAGCATCGCCGCGCCGTACAACATGCCGTAGGCGTTGGTGGTTAACGGGCGCAGGCCGGCTTTCTGTTGCAGGCTGGACAGCATGTTGCCCGCCGAAAAGCACAGCGTGCCGAGCAGCGCCAGGCCGAGACCGATCAGGGTTTCATGACTTGCGCTGTGCCCGGACAGCTCCGGCCAGAACAGGCAGCCCAGCCCTGCGAGCCCCAGCGCGCCACCCATCAGCACATTGCGGGCGATCTTCTGTTTGAAGAACACTCTGGCATTCAGCGCGTTCCACAAGGTCGAGGTCGAAAACACCACGGCGACCAGGCCGCTGGGAATCCATTGGCTGGCGTGCAGGAAGCACATGAAGTTGACGCAGAACAGGCACAAGCCCTGCGCCAGACAGATCAATTGCCCGCGACGATTGACCTTCTGCAGCTTGCCGCTGATCAGCAGCATGGCGAACAGGATCAACGCGGCGAGACCAAAGCGGTAAACGATGGACACCGGAATCGCCACCTCGCCCAGTTGCAGTTTCAGGGCGATCCAGGTGGTGCCCCAGATCAGGACGGTCAGCAGATACAGCGAGATGTTCATGTCAGGCTCCTCATTGAGGCCTGAGTCTGCGCGTCACCTGTGGTCGTCACTTGCAAAAACTTGCGCATTTGATCGGTGGCCCGATGGCAGCACAGCGTCTACCGAGTAGGATGCGAGGCTCAGAACCCGAACATGCACAGCCCCTGTCGCAGTCCGGCTTGCCGGCGGTGACGTCCGCAAGACCGCTGCCGCCGGCAAGCCGTGCTGCTACAGAACCAATGATCGTTGTTCCACGAGAACCGAAATGTCGTCACTGGACACCCTTCAAGTCTTCCAATCCCTGAACAGTTCGCCCCATGCGCAGCTGGAGCAGAGTGCATCCCTGGGAGACGGTGTGGTCGCGGCGTTGTGGAACAACCGCCACGACGCTCAGGAGTATCACGGGCCAAGCCATCACACCCTGTCCTGCTACATCTCGGGCGGCACCCAAACCTATCGTCGCGATCAGCCCGACAAAAAAGGCGCGCCGGACAAGCTCTGCGTGCTGCCGGCCGGGCATCAGTCATCCTGGGTCGTCAACGGCGACATACGCCTGGCCCACCTCTACATCAGCCCGGAACAGTTTTCCCTCAACTGCGTCACTCTGCTCGACCGCGAGCCACGGGAAATGATGCTGCGAGAAAACACCTTCATCGAGGACCCGCTGCAAGCCGAACGCTTCCACCGGCTGATCGGCATGAACTGGAACGAGCCCGGCGAGCGTTTGCTGACCAGCAGCGTGGCCCATGAACTGCTCGATCACATGATCCTGAGCCAGGTGGGTTTGCGCGACGGTCTGCGTCTAAAGGGCGGGCTGGCGCCGCACCTGCGTCGGCACCTGGTCGAGTTCATCGAGCAGAATCTGGCAGAGCCGCTGAGCCTGGGCCAATTGGCGGGGATGTGTGCGTTGTCGGAGTACCACTTCGCGCGCATGTTCCGCGAGAGCTTCGGGCTGCCGCCCCACCAGTACCTGCTGGCCCGGCGCATGAATCGCGCGCGGGAGTTGCTGCGCGGCACCCGCATGCCATTCGGCGAGATTGCCCTGGAATGCGGATTCGCCAGCGCCAGCCATTTCAGCAATCGCTTCAAGCAGGTAATGGGGGCGACGGCTGGGGAATATCGGATGGTGTTTTCCTGAACGACGCAGAACTCTGTGAGAGGGAGCTTGCACGCGAAGGCGGAGTTACACCCGCAACTATCTTGCTGGGTGTGCAAACCTCTTCGCGAGCAAGCTCCTTCCCACAAGAGATTTCGCGTAAGCATTCGCCTCTCAAAACTCCAGCGTCGTCGCCACGCTCACCTGTCGCGAATCCCCCATCGACACGAAATAGCGGCTCACCGCCGAGCTGTAATAGGTGCGATCGAACAGGTTCTTCACGTTGAGCTGAAACTTCACTTTTTGCCCGTCCAGCTTCGTTTCGTAGGTGGCGAACGCATCGGCGACGGTGTAGCCCGGCAGGTCGAAGTCGTTCTCCGGATCTCCTGCGCGCTCGCCGACATAGTGCGCGCCCGCCCCCGCCCGCAAACGGTCCGCCCCCAATACAGCGCCGAAGTCATACACCGCCGACAACGAGCCGCTGTGTTGCGGCACGTTTTGCAGGCGATTGCCCTTCAAGGCCGGATCTTCCACCACCCAGGCATCGGTAAACGCGTAGCCCCCGATCAGGCTCCACCGTTCGTTCAGCTGCCCGCTCAGGTCCAGCTCGACACCTCGGGAGCGTACTTCGCCAGCCGTGGTATAGACCGTGTTGGCCGTGAGCGAATCGAAGTTGGCGACCAGCACGTTGCGTTTCTTGATGTCGAACAACGCCAGGGTGCCGCTGATGCGCTTATCCACATTCCATTTGGCGCCCAGCTCCCAGGCTTTCGATTCCTCGGGCAGGGTCGCCGAATCCAGCACCGTGCCCCCTGCCAGCGCGGCGATACTGGAGTTGGGTTTGAATGCCTCGGTATAGCTGCCATAGAACGACAACTCATCGGTGTAGCGGTACACCAACCCGGCGCGGGGAATCCATTTCTGACCGTTGAGATCGGTGTTGCGGGTAAACGGAATGCCCTTGCCAGCCTGTTGATCGAACAACTGATACCGGGCGCCGGCGACGAAAATCCATTGCTCGGTCAGGTGAATCGAATCCTGAAAGAACAGCGAATCGGTGCGCAGGATGTCCTGCTGATTGCTGTCCGGCGCACTGACCTGCGTGCCCTCGGCTTCCTGACCATAAACCGGATCGACGTAGCTGAACGTCGTCAGGCTTTTCTGCCGGATCAGCTCGCCGCGATAAATCTTGCGGTACTCGTCATCGAAGCCGAACAGCACGTCGTGCTGCATCCCGGCCATGTCGATGCTGCCATTGAGGGTCAGGGTGGTGAAGCGATCGGTACTCAGCGAATTGCCGGTGCCGTCCATCGAGCGTGTCAGCGTGCCAGTGGCCGGATTCACTGCTGTCACCCGCACCTGGCTGGCGTCATAGGTTTCGCGGTTGTAGCTGTAACCCAGATGGCCTTTCCAGTTGTCGTCGAATTGATGGTCGGCCTCGAAGCGATACAAATCCGAGCGCCCTTCCATGCTGTTGAACGGCTCATCCAGACGACGGGTAGCCGGTATGTTCAATGGGTGGTTGGTGCGGGGATCGATGGCCGTTCCACGGTCGAAGGGCGAGAGAAACTCGCGATGTTCGTACGCTGCCAACAGTTGGGTGTCATCGCCGTACCAAGCCAGCGACGGCGCCACCAATGTCTCGCGATGCACGCCGTAATTGCGCCAGTAATCTTCGTCTTCGTGGTCAAGCACGAGCCGATACGCCAGTGTTGAGCTCCCCACTGCACCGGTGCTGTCGAGTGTTCCACCGCTGCCGTTCTTGCCCGAACCGAAGCTGGAGCCGCGCGCCGTCAAGGCATCGTAAGACTGAAATTCGGGGCGTTTGCTGACAACGTTGATCACGCCGCCCGGGTCCTGGATGCCATAGAGCAACGAGGCAGGTCCCTTGAGCACTTCGACTCGCTCGGCAGTGGCATTGAGGCTTCGGCCCTGCACCACTGGCATGCCGTCGCGCATGATCGAACCGTCGCGATTGTCGCCAAAGCCGCGCTTCATCAGCGTGTCCTGAGTGCTGCCCAGCGTGTTGCCCTGAGTAACCCCACTGACGTTGCTCAGGGCGTCGTCCAGGTTGCGCGGGGCCTGATCTCGCAGCACCTGGGCGGGTACGACGCTGACGGCTTGCGGGTTTTCAAGTTGCGGTGTGGCACTGCGCATCACAGACGTGCTGGCCGGCGGCTGGTAGCTTTCAACGGCGCTGCGCTGTGAGTCGATCTGGGTCAGGCCCAAGGTTATCGCGCCTTCGTGCGGTGCGAGCTCAAGCGTGAAGGTGTTTTCGCTGGCGCGACGGTAGTTCAGGCCTGAGCTAGCGAGCAATCGTTTCAGCGCTTGTGCGGCGGTCATCGATCCGCTGACCGCCGGGGCGTCAATGTTGTAGGGCGTGTCCAGGGTGTAGACCACACTTTGCCCGGTGACCCGGCTGAAATCGCTGAGCGCCTGAGGCAAGGGTCTGGCAGGAATCGAAAAGTCATAGGCAGGCTCCGCCGCCTGAACGCACGCGCTCCAGACAGTTAGCATGGCAATGCCGAGCCAGACTTTCACTTGAACGAAACCTCGTAAATCTCAAATCCGGAAAATCGTGGGAGCCGGCAAGCCGTGCTGCTACAGATGTCGCCGGGATCGGCACATTCGTCGCCCCCTCAGCGGATAACGATCACCCGCCCCAACGCTTCGTACTGCTCGAATCCGACCACCGACCTCAATGCCGCCAGCACTGCCTGCGGGTCGTTGCTGGGGAAGCTGCCGCTGATTTTTTTCGAAGCGAGTTGGTCATTGAGCACAACGATGCGGCCGGGGTAGTAGCGGCTCAGATCGCTAATCACATCCGCCAGCGGCGTGCGGTAGTAGTTGAGCCAGCCCTGACGCCACGCCAGCTGGCTTTCGCTGTCGACCGACGCGGGGGCGGTGGTGTGGGCCTGGTCGTAGCTCACGCGCTGGCCTGCAGTCAGGATCTGCTGCGGCAAGTCCGCAGCGGCCTTCACGCCGACGCGCCCGGACAACACGGTGACTTGCGCCCCGGCAGGCTGCAGACGGACTTCGAACTGAGTGCCAAGCACCCGCGTCTCTCCACGCCCGCCATCGACCACGAACGGCTCGCCAGTATGGGTGACCTGAAAGAACGCAGCGCCGCGACGCAACTGCACATGTCGCTTGCCATCGGTGAAATGCACGGCGATGGCGCTGTCGGCATCGAGCGTTACCTGCGACTGGTCGGCCAGGGTCACCGTGCGCACCTGCCCGGGGGCCGACACGTAATCGGCACCCAGATCATCGATCCAGCGCTGCGGCTGCCAACCCAGGCCGACGCCTACCGTCAGCACCAGACAAGCCGCCACAGCGAGCCCGGCAGTCCAGCGCGGCAACGAGCGACGCATTGGCACATCCGCCGGAGCGTCCATCGCCCCCAGCAACACCTGGAGTGCCGCTGCATCTTCGCCAGCGAGCTTCGCAGCGGGCTCTTCGGTCAGCTCCCACATCACTTGAACCTGAGCGTACGCCTCGGCATGGGCGGGATCGGCCTTAAGCCAGCGACTGAAACGCGCCTGATCGGCAGCACTGGGCTTGTCATGCAGAACACTCAGCCAGTTCAGGGCTGCATCGTGTTGTTCGGGAGTGATCATCAGGGTCGAATCCGAAGGCGCGGTCATCGACGAGCGTCCTCGGACTTCGCACGTAGGGGAATCACCCGCGCGGCGCCCTGATCCAGGCTCGCCTTGCAGGCTTGCAGGGCGCGCATCATATGTTTTTCCACGGCACTTTGCGAAAGCCCCATGGCCTTGGCGATTTCGCCGTATTTGCGCCCGTGAATGCGATTGAGCAGGAAGATCTGCCGTGTTTTTTCCGGCAGTCCGCGCAAGGCAGCTTCGACATGACGCAGATCGCTGCTGGCTTCAAGCGCCGCTTGAGGCTCATCGCTGCGCTGCTCCTGCTCGTCGGGCACCAGCCCTTCGTTGAGCCGCGCTCGCGTGCCTTCGTTGCGCAGATGATCGATGGCAATGTTGCCCGCGCAACGCAGCAGATAGGTGTTGAGTTCTTCTACCTGCAGCAACGGCCGACGCCAGAACCTGACGAACAGGTCCTGAACCAGATCCGCCGCTGTCGCCCGACAACCGACACGCCGACTCACCAGCGCCTCCATCTGAGGACGCTGCGACAGAAACACTTTCAGAAAGTGGGCACGCGCCGCCTTGGGGGCGTCCTGATCAGTATCAGGAGAGGCCGCATGTTGCGTCGGCGGGGTGAGGTCGATCATTGGAAGGCTCAGGCCAGAAGTTGAAGGAAGGCGAAAACCGGGCAGAGCAACACCCCGACTCCCGCCAACGACAAGGCCAGCCTTGGCCAATAAGACATCACGAAAACCAACACGACCGCGCTGCTCATCAGCGCGGCGCTCCACTGTACGAGGGCTTGCCCCAACGTCTGCGAGGCCAGCGCCACCCAGAGTGACGCCAGCAATGCGGCCCAACCCAGGAGCCTGAGCGCTTTAGCGCGAGACACTGAGAACGAGCGACCTGTGAGGTCCTCGTAGTGACGATTCATCGACAGGCACAGTGCGCTGAAACCGACATAGCAGAGCAAGGTTGCCAACGGCATCAGCGGGCCTCCTGCACTGCGGGAGTGAGTTTGCTGGCGAGCACGATCTTGCCGTCGCCACGAAACCTGAACGCGCCCCAGGCCAGGAATATCCCCGTGGCCAAGGCCGTCATGTCCAGAGCAACCAAGGTCAGGTTCCCCTGCTTCAACGACGCCAGAAGGTAACCGCCCGCCGTGGCCATATCCAGGATCGGCAAGGCGCAATACAACAGCGCGGCGAGGGTCAGTTGCTCACGCCATGCGCTGCGCCCGTCGCGCAAGAAAACCCGCGCAAAGGCGTGCAGCAAGGCCACGCCCCAGACGCAGAAGAAGGTCTTCACTTCCCAGTCACTGCGGCCTGTGAAGCTCACCGGCAGCAGCCGATTGGCCCAAAAGAAACTCACCACCGCCAGCATCAGCCCGGACATGCTCGCCACGTTGAGCATTTCCACCAGGCGCAATTCGAACGGCAGGACACCGGACTTGGCGTGCTTGAGCCGACGTTTGCCGAGCCAGATCACCAGCCCCGTGCCGATCATCGCCGTGCCGCCAATCCCGGCGAGGAAATACAGCCAGCGCAGCAGCGGGCCCGCGAAGTGGCCCATGTGCAGGCCATAAAGACCACCGGCCAGCATCAACGACGCTGCGCCCATGTTGCTTTCGCTCTTGAGTTCTGCGCTGACCCCATCGAACACCAGCGCCGTGCCCGGCTCGTGGGGAATATGGTCGGCGCCGTGTCGGGTCATGGTGACAGACGCATTGGCGCTGCCGGGATTGTTCACGGTGATCAGCCCGACGCGACTGCCCGGCCATTTTTCTGCAGCCACCTCGAACATCGGCGCGATCGACGCCAGCGGTGCCCGGTCAGCCGAGGCCTGCTCGGTCTTGAAAGCCGGAAACAGATCGTCGAAGAACCCCTGGGTGTTCTTGCCGTAGGTCGTGAGAATGCTCAGCGGCATGATCATGGTCATGAAGATCACCAGGCTGCTGTAGGTGATCATCAGGTGAAACGGCAGCACCAGAACCGCCACCGCGTTGTGCCCGTCCAGCCAGGTGCGCTGACCTTTACGCGGCCGGAAGGTGAAGAACTCCTTAAAGATTTTCTTGTGAGTGATGATCCCGCTGATCAGCGCGACGAACATCACCATCGCTGCCAGCGACGCCAGCCAACGCCCCCAGGGATATGGCATTTGCAGTTGGAAATGGAAGCGATAGAAGAACTCACCGCCCATGCTCTGGCGAACCTGCACAGGAACCCCGGTGAGCGAGTCCAGCGACCGTTCTTCAAAACGGCCTTTGGCTGGCGTCCAGCTCACGCCGAGCTCGGGGGAACGTTCGTCCGGCAAGCGGATGAACCAGCGTTTGGCATCCGCAGCGTTCTCTCCCAGCCATTGCTGGGCGCGGTTGACACCATCGGCAGCCGAGATTTCATGAGGGACGATTTCCGGGTGCGTCCACTGAGTGATTTCGTTCTTGAAATACGAGAGCGTGCCGGTCAGGAAAATCGCGAACAGCAGCCAGCCGAAGGTCAATCCCGCCCAGGTGTGCAACCAGGCCATCGCCTGCCGGAAACCCTCTTTCACAGTAACCACCGCGCACTGGCGTAAAGCGCCGCAAGCACAGCACTGGGCAGCAACAGCCCGAACCATGCGCGCCATGCCGTGCCGCAGGCGAAACACCACAACACGGCCGGCAGATAGACCAGGAACGAAAGGGTCATCGCCAAGACGACTGCCTCGGCACGGACCAGCGGGAGAAATTGCGCCAGACAGATGCTGGTCAATGCCGTCAGCAGATAGCCGCCAATCAACGCGGCGAGAACCCGCGAGGCGACCGCCAGCCGCCCACGGACCGAAATTGCGCCGGACCGTGGCTTCTTCTGACGTTTTTCAGACGCATGCGCGCTCACCGACAGCGTCTCCATCAGCGGTGAACTTCGATGAAAGCGCCGCGTAGTTGGCAGCACATTGTGCGAATCGACATAGGCATGATCTTCCTGAAATCCGGCGAGCGAACGGGCGCGTCGCGCAGCGTAAGCACAAAAGATCGCAATATTAATGATAAATATTCTCATATGCAAAAGAGTCTGACGGAATTCAACCCAATCGCTGGTCCGCCAGCTGGCCGGCGAACGGGTTCTGTCCACGATCGGGGTCTGGCGCCAGTGAAGCTTCAGAGGTTTAAGCGGTATTGGAGTGAATGTCGAAAAGCGAATTTGGTGCGCCCTGATTGATGCATGGGAGCCAAATGCCTTAGCGGTCGACCCGTCATTTGCGCGCGGGCGTTCCTCGCCGAAAGTTCCCTCTGATAAAAATTTTCCGTTTAGAAATATTTCTCTCACTCAGGGGTTGAATTGTTTCTTCATCGGCGCCAACACTGTGAGTGAGGGCAGACGAAAATTCAGTGTCGTCGAGACTCTCCCGAGCAAGCCAAAGTAAGGGAAGAACTATGCAAATCCAGGTCAATAGCGATAACCACATCGAAAGCAGCATCCGACTGGAGGAGTGGGTACGAACCACCGTTGAAAGCACGCTCGACCGCTACGAAGAAGATCTCACCCGCGTTGAAGTTCACATCCGCGACGAGAACGGCGACAAACCCGGCCCGCACGACATCCGTTGCCAGATGGAAGCCCGGCCCAAAGGACACCAACCTATTTCCGTTACCCACAAGGCCGATTCGCTTGATCAGGCCGTGGAAGGCGCAGCCGTGAAGCTCGATCACGCCCTTGAGCACCTGTTCGGCAAACTGCGCAGCAAACGTGGCAATGTCACCACCCTCACCAGTGCCACAGGCAAAGAAGTGGAGAACCCGGACGCGTTGTTGCAGGAAGAGTTTCTGGAAAAAGACGACGCTTTGCATGGTTGAACAGCAAAGCTGAAAAATATCTATCGATAAATGAAAGGCGGGCCTGTGGAGACAGGCCCGCCTTTTTTGTTGAACATCGCAAATGCTCACGCACACAAAGCAGGCGCTCGGCGCACTAATGGTGCTTGCCTGCAACTGAAGCGGCATTTGGCTAGTACTCAGGAATTAATGTGAAACGGTAAACCCGATCACAGTTTCTTCGCTGAAAGGTTTCATGTTCGCTTTAATCACGCCGTTCGTCCCGCATGGCCCGAACCCTGCAAGTATCGAATCGTCGAGCCTCCAACCGCTGCAGGCCACGCCCCTTCTGGCTCGACGGGCAGCTGACTTCTAACCCCGGACACTGTTCGACGCCTACCGTTGATCCAGCGTCCAGAACTTATGGGACTAACACTCAGTCAACTTATGCAGATCGATAATCAGGTAATAGGCCATGGACAATCCTTTTCAACAGATCACTGATGCTTTTCACCCGGACTACCGCGTCAATCTGAGTATCCAGGGCCTCGACGGAACCATCATGCTGACCCTTTCCAACGAGTCAGGTGTGGTCGCTAAACGCTTGATCAGCCCCGAGCAACGTAATTCCCCCAAGCGCCTGCGTCGCTTGATCGAGAGCGTGCAGTTCGGCATCGCGATCGAACAAGGTCACAGTGCAATCAAGATTCTCGCCGCCATGACCGACGGTGACGTTAAACAACTGGCACCACCGGCCGCCAATGCCGGCATGCTCAACCGTTCCAATCAGGCAATGGGCCTCTGATCAATGACGCGAAACTGACGGAGGCGACTCGACGAATCGCCTCCATTTTCCCACCTGATGCCCCCTCTCAAATCTCTCCCTTTTCCTCGATCACCGCCCCTTTGGTTTTGCCATGCGGGTCAGGCACTTTTACTGATGGAAATTGCGACGACGCGTAACGCACCACCAGAATCGCAAAGGCCAGCAGCAGAATTGCACCGCTGAGGTACACGACACCCAGATCTGGCGGCGCGTGGTGCGAGACGTCGGAAATCAGCAAGCGCGTCAGTGCGGTGATTGCGACGTAAATCAGAAAGCGCACGGGCATGTGGTTGGTCTTGAAATAGATCCCGACCATCGCGCCCAATTCCAGGTAGATGAACAGCAGCAGGATGTCATCGACCGTGATGTGCCCCTTCTCCAGCATCCCCAGGAAGGCCATGACCGCAGCCCATGCGGTGACTGCGCCGATGGCGAACAGCGCCAGGTAATGGAAGGTCTCGACGAACAGATTGCCCAGCGATTCTGCGCAGCTGTGTACGTGTTGGCGGAGGGACTCGGCCCAGTTTATTTTCACGATGAACTTCCTTGAATAGCCCAGAACGGATGATGCCGCGCGTGCATGAAGCTTTTGCTTGCGCATTTTGCCAAGCATTAAAGGGGCCATTGACTACCCTTGAGAACGTGACTGGATGTCGCAAGGCCCGGGCTGGCGCTAAAAATGCGTATGAATTGCCACTACCCAAGCAGCATCGATTGCCTTATGCTGCGCACTGTATAAAAACACAGTACCCGCTAAAGATAACTATCGTGAAGGCATATGAGGTGGTAAATGGCCGTCGAAGTGGTATACCGCAGCAGCCGAGATCTGGAGCGTTTGTTCATGGATAAAGCCGAAGCTGATCGTCATGACAAGATGCTCGAACTCGCCGAGCTGCTGTCCAGTGTATTGAGCAAGGCTGTGCCTTCCCTGTCTGAAGCGCAGGTCGAAGAAGCAGGCATCTACATGGCCAAGAACCGCGACGTTTTCGCCCGCGCGTTCAAGAACCAGCCGGATGCGTTGAATGAATTGTTGAGTGATGCGGCTGACGAATAAGTCGCCGCGATCCCTGTGGGAGGGAGCTTGTTCGCCAAACGTGGTTTGAACAACCGAATATAGCGGTTGTTCGAATCTCATCGCGAGCAAGCTCCCTCCCACAGCTACATCTGTCTTCCAGTGAACCGCATCGACTCAGGTTCGCCACTTACCGTTACGCACCAGCTCGGCAACGGCATCGGCGAATGCCTGCGGCGCTTCCTGTGGCAAGTTATGCCCGACCCCGAGGATCTGCCGATGCACACGCGTGCCACTGAACCGCCCTGCGGATAATGTGCCATCGGTAGCAGCGATCACACCGTCAGCCATACCGTCCAGGGTGATGCTCGGAACGCTGATCGATGGCGTCTGAGCCAGCTTTTTCTCGATCTCCTCATAGTCGGCAGCACCGGGCGCCAGCCCCATGCGATGACGATACGAATGGATCACCACGTCGACATAATCCGGGTTGTCGAACGAGCCAGCAGAACGCTCGAACGTCGCTTGATCGAAATGCCACGTCGGCGAATTGTTCTTCCACAAAATCTGCGCAATCTCGCGGCGGTTGGCCTGCAATCCAGCACGCCCGCGTTCTGTCTGGAAATAATGCTGATACCACAATCCCCATTCGACATGCGCCGGCAGCGGCTCGGCCGCCTTGACGATGTTCTGGATCAGGTAACTGTTGACCGACACCAATCCCACGCAACGGGACGGTTTTAATGCGGCGGCGACACAGGCTGCACGACCGCCCCAGTCGTACCCGGCGAACACCGCTTCAGGAATGTGCAGCGCGGTGATCAGATCCAGCAAGTCCTGGCCGATGGCCCCTTGTTGGCCGGAGCGCGGCGTGTCCTTGTCCAGGAACCTGGTGCTGCCGTGGCCGCGCAGGTGCGGCACGATCACGCGCATGCCCTGTGCGGCGAGGATCGGCGCCACCTCGACGTAACTGTGGATGTCATAGGGAAAACCGTGCAGCAACACCACTGGACGGCCGTCTTGCGGCCCCGCTTCGTAATAGCCGATATCCAGCACATCGGTGCTGACCTGCTTGATCGGGCCCAGGGTTGCAGCTGCGCGAACAGAATTGCTCGCAATGACATGGCTCTCGACAGTATCGGTCGCCGCCAACGCAGGCGTCAGATCGCTGAGCGCGAGCGCTGCGACACCTGCTGCGGAAGATGTCAGGAAGTGCCGACGATTGAGTGTGAATCCAGACATGTTTTTCATCCCTCAGACTCGCTGGCCGCCAGCGGTTGAACGTCGCTGTCGACGCCGATGATCAGCTCGCTGCCGAGCCAGTTCGCAAGCAAGGCGCCAGCCTTGGCCACACCCTCCTGTTCGCCTAGACGGGCGACGAGCATTTCGCATAAATCGACGAAACTGCCGTTCTGTTGAAGCTGAACCAACGCCGCGTATTCCAGTGCATCCACTTCACGCAGACGGGAGGTGAACTTGCGCCGCCATACCATCAACCCGCCACCTTCGGCGAGCATTTCGCTTTCGGGCGGCGTGTGCCCTTCGCACAGCGCGCTCCAGATCGCCTCGACATTGGTGGTCATGGCGTGCAGTCGTAGCGAGGGTGTGAAACGTAGCTGCGCCGCATCCCAATCGATGGTCGCCAGAGCGTCGACAGATAACGGTGCAGCGTCTCGTGCCACGAAGGCCTCGCCCAGAGCCTGTTCGATCCACGCCAATTCGTGGATGTCGGGGTTGTCTGGAAAACGCCTGGAGAGCGTCTCGCCGAAGTGTTCGGCATAGGCATCGAGCGTCCAGGCATGGGGCGGATAGTCTTCGATGTGAGCAATCGCCGTATTGCGAAACGCCTCCTCGCCCAGCCACGTGCGCAACTGTGGAAAAGCATGTTCCAGACAGCTGACCAATTGCGCCCGGTAGTTGTTCTGATAGACCGCCAGCCCCGCTGCGGCGTGGACGCTCAAGCGATCCGCCGCATCCTCGGACGCATCGATCAGCCACGATTGAAAATCGCGTTGCATGTCGGCGAGCTTCATGCGACCGCTCCTGCCCGACGCCGGGCTTCAATCAAACCCAGGTTGCGGGCGATCGACAGCTCCTCCAGCAAATCGGCAAGGGGTGGAATGTCGTCGTCGCGCTCGATCATCGTCGCCACCGGGCCGAGTAACGAAATGGCCCTGGCGTAAAGCTGCCAGACGTCCGGGCATACCGGGCTGTCGTGGGTGTCGATCAGCAGGTCAGGGCCCTGGCTGTGCCCGGCCAGATGAATCTGGCGCACACGCTCGGCGGGAATTGCGTCAAGGAATGCCAGCGCGTCGAAGCCATGATTGCTGGCGCTGACATAGACGTTGTTGACGTCCAGCAGCAGCTCGCAGCCGGTGCGACGGGACATCTCGGCGATGAACTCCCATTCGGTCATCGCCGCATCGGGAAAGCTAAGGTAGCTGGAGGGGTTTTCGAACAGCATGGTCCGACCCAACGCGTCCTGAGCCATGGAAATATTGGCGCACACTCGGTCCAGCGCTTCTTGGGTATAGGGGACTGGCAGCAGGTCGTGGGAGTTGAAACCTCCGATGCGCGACCAGCTCAGGTGGTCTGAAACGAACAGCGGCTCGATCTCATCCACCAGGCTCCTCAAGCGCCGAAGGTAATCGGGATTCAATCCGTCTGCCGAGCCGATGGACATCGACACGCCATGCAGCACCACCGGATGACGCTCGCGCACGCGACGCAGAATGTCGCGAGGCTGGCCGCCTTCGACCATGAAGTTTTCAGAAATCACCTCGACGAAATCCACCGGTACATCGGTTTCCAGAAAGTCCTGATAGTGCTCCCGGCGCAGGCCCAGCCCGTAACCTGAAAAGACTGCTGACATGTTGTGTGCTCCGCTGGAGGGGACAAAAGGTCTGTAGCAGTCCGGTTTGCCGGCGGTGGCGATCTTTGATACGCCACCGCCAGCGAGCCTTGTTGCTACAAGGGGCCGGCCGTTATTTAGGCTCGGTCAGGGTGCCGCCCGCCTTCAGGCATTCGGCCTTGGTTTTCACGACCACGCCTTCGCCTTTGCAGCTGTTAAGGCCTTTGCAATCGTTCTTGGCAGTGGCGCACAGGCTTTCGCCCTTGCAACTGTTGACGCCGTAGCAGCGGCCCGGCTTGTCGGCGTCGGCATCCGCGGCGGACGCGCCAACGCTGAAGGAAGCCGAGGCCAGTGCGATCAGAGCGGCGGCTGTGGCGAGGCTGAAACGGGACTTGTTCGAAGCGATCATGGTGTTTCTCCAGTTATGGTTGGGGTAAAGCGACAGAGTGGAAATCTGGGATTACTTGACCGCCAATGCGGCTTCTTCGATGACCTTGGCCACGGCTTCAGGCTGCGAGATATACACCGCGTGGCTGGCCTTGATTTCGGTGACCTTTGAACCGGCGCGCTTGTACATCCAGCGCTGCAGATCGGGGTTCAGAGCGTGGTCGTCGGTGGCGACGATTCCGTAGGTCGGCTTGTTGTGCCAGGCAGCGGCCCATGCTTGGGTGCCGAATGTGGCGGCAGTCGCGGCAGGCTGCGAGGCGGCCATGAAATCAGTGCGGTTGCTGGTCAGGTCACCGGCGAAATCAGTGCCGAATTTGGTGCGGTCAAAGAACAGGTGACCGTCGCGGGTCGGGCGCACGTCATCGCTTGGCGACGGCATCGAACCGATCAGCTGACCCATGCTTTCGCCGACCTCAGGTTGCAGCGCGGCGACGTAGACCAGCGCCTTGACCTTGTCGCGCACACCGGCTGCACTGATGACGCCACCACCGGAACTGTGCCCGACCAACACAACCGGGCCGACTTGCTGATCGAGAATTTCGCGAGTGGCCGCCACGTCCTCGTCCAGATTGGTCGCAGGCTGTTGCACCACGGTGACCTTGTAGCCCTTGTGAATCAGGATGTCGTGAACGACTCGCCAGCCCGACCCGTCGACGAACGAGCCGTGCACGATCACGATGTTTTTCGCACCCGTCGGGGCGACCGGTGCAGCGGCCGGTGTCGCCGCAGAGGCGAAGATCGGCGCGGCGACGGCCATGATGCCGAGGGCAAGTTTGGAAACTGTACGCATGGTGAATCTCCAGGGGCCTGCTCGGCCCCGCTCAGGTTTCAGTTTTTTTGTGTTGCGAACTCAGTGGCGAGCGGTGCGAAGTCGCCCGAAATACAGTTGGTCCAGCGACCAGCGACCGGCGCCATACACCACCAGCGGCAGCAGCAATCCGGCCCAGGTCAGGTGCGTCGGCCAGGCGTCGGGATAAACGAAAATCTCGATCACCGCGGTCATGGCCAACAGCGCCGCAGCAGCGGGCCGGGTCAACAATCCAAGCACCAGCAGAATCGGAAACAGATGCTCGGCGTAGGTCGCCAGATGCGCCGCCAGATCGCTCGGCACCAGCGGCAACGCGTACTCGTACTGGAACAACTGAAATGTCGAAGGCTTGAGGGTCAGCAGGCCGGTGACTTTGGTGCGCCCCGACAGGAAGAACACCGAAGCAATCCCGACCCGGGCCACCAACAGCAACGCGCTGGGCATGGCAGTCCGCAGCGTTGGCGCCAGAATCGAGCCGCGCATTACTTCTGTTCCGTCAGCGAGCCGTAGCCCTTGGGTGTCTTGATAGTGGTGCAGGTGCCTTTATCGACCAGCACCCAGGCATCGCCCTGGTAATCGGCTTTCGCGGTAGCGGCGCAGGAAGTGCCGGGCCCTGCCGCGCAGTCGTTTTGTCCCGCGAGTGAAACGCCGTAGCATTTTTCTTTCGGGCTTGCCTGATCGGCGGCAGAAGCAGTACCGGCCAGAGCGGTCAGAGACAGGGCGAGGGTTGCGGCGAGGGCGGCATATTTGGCGGTCATGTTCATCTCCTGGGAGTTCGGGGTTGAACCGAATCCGGCATCCTTGTCAGGTTTCAGACTGAAACCGGCGGCGCCTTTCGGTGAGGAGATTTAAACGCGGGGCTGTATCCCGTCTGTGTCGCCATACGCGCCGAAGCCTGAGCAGATGTATCTGCCGGGCATGCGTACACAGTCCGATACAAAGTCGAATGGAATAAAAGCGGATTTCAGAAATGAGAACGCCCCGAGGAATGTCGGGGCGTCAGGGCCAACGATGTGTATTGGCTAAAAACGGTATTTGTGGGAGGGAGCTTGCTCGCGAAAGCATTTTTCCAGCCGCTGCCATCTGACCCACTGCCTTCGCGAGCAAGCTCCCTCCCACAGCGGATGGCGTCAGCCTTGAGTGAGCAGTGGCCGCAGTATCACTCCGGTTTTTCCAGTTCCTCCACCAATGCCCTGAAAAACCGTGCTGCCTCGCCACCGGTCACCGCGCGATGATCGAACGTCAGTGACAGTGGCAGGATTGGATGAACCACCACCTGCCCGTCCACAGCCACCGGCTCTTCGCGGATGCCGCCGGCGCCGATGATCGCCACTTGCGGCGGGACCACCACCGGGTTGGCGTAGCGGCCGAACAGTGTGCCAAAGTTGGACAAGGTTATGGTTGCGCCCATCATTTCTCTTGGCGGAATCGAACGCGCCTTCACGTCCGCGCGCAGGCGGTTCATGCCCTCCTTGAGATCTGCCGCTTCACGATTGCCGACGTCGCGCAGTACCGGCACGAACAAGCCATCCGGGGTGTCGACGGCAATCCCCAGATCGAGGCTGTCGTGATGTTTGATCGACAGCGACTTGCCGTCGAACCAGCTGTTCAACACCGGCTCGACTTTGCACGCCGCCGCCATCGCCTTGCCGATGCGAATCAATGGATCACGCGCCGAGCCCCAGCGATGCAGATCGGCATCGCCAAAGATCGTCACGGGCACCACTTCGGCATGGGACTTGGCCATGTTCAGCGCCATGCTCCGTCGTACGCCGCGCAGCTTCTCGCCGCCGAACTTGTCGCGCTCAGCCTGCGAGGCGCTTTCCACATCGGAGCGCGTGATCAGCCCGTCGCTGCCTGAGCCCGTCAGGGCATTGAGGTCGACCCCGAGTTGCCGCGCCAATTGACGGACAGCCGGAGTCGCGCGGGTGGACATGTGCTCGCGGGTGGATGGCGCGGCACCGACGAAAAACTGATCGTCCTGACTGTTGCCGCCGCCCTCCAATCGCCCGACGACAGTGCCCGCATCGCCCTCGCCTTCGAACGCCATCAACGGTTCACCGACGTGCAGAATGTCGCCATCGCCGCCATACACCTTCGCCACGACGCCATCGTACGGAGCGGGAATATCGACGATGGCCTTGGCGGTTTCAACCGAAACCACCAGTTGATCCGCCTTCACCGTGTCCCCCGCCTTGACGTGCCACTGGACGATTTCCGCTTCCTGCAAGCCTTCGCCCAGATCGGGCAGTTTGAAATATTTCATCGCAAGCCTCCTCGGCCGTCAGGCGAAATTCAGGGCGCTGTCGCAGGCGTGAAGAATGTCTTCGACGCTGGGGATATACAGCTGCTCAAGCCGGTACAGCGGCGGCGGGATGTCCGGCGCGGTGACCCGCTGAATCGGCGCCTGAAGGTCCAGCAGCACACGCTCGTAAAGGCTCGCCGCGATTTCCCCGCCAAGCCCGCCCGAACGCGGGGCTTCGTGAACGATCACGCAGCGGCCGGTTTTGCGCACTGATGCCTCCAGCGTGTCAAGGTCCAGCGGTTTGACGCATGCCACGTCGATCACTTCAGCCGATACACCCTGCTCGGCCAACGCATTCGCGGCCTGCAGGGTCTCGTGAACGCTGGCGCCCCAGCTGATCAGCGTGATGTCGCTGCCCTCGCGCAAAGTGAAACAGGTGTCCAGCGGCAGACGTTTGCCATCGTCAACCAAGGGTTGCGGGTTCATGCGATAGAGCCGGGTTGGCTCGAGAAAGATCACTGGATCAGGATCATCGATGGCCGCCAGCAACAGACCGTATGCGCGGGCGGGTGACGAGGGAATGACCACACGCAGGCCCGGCACATGGGCGAACATCGCTTCGGTGCTTTCGCTGTGATGCTCCGGCGCTCGAATGCCAGCCCCCATCGGAGTGCGCATGACCATCGGGCAACTCAGCCGCCCGCGCGTGCGGTTGCGCATGCGAGCGGCATGGGAAACCAGATGCTCCATGGCGGCATAGATAAAGCCCATGAACTGGATCTCGACCACCGGTTTCAGTCCTTGCGCGGCCATGCCGACGACCAGCCCACCAAGCATGGTTTCCGCCAGCGGCGAGTCGATCACCCGCTTGAAACCAAAGGTGTCGCGCAAACCCTGGGTGGCGCGGAAGACCCCGCCGTTGACGCCGACATCCTCGCCGAGCACCACCACGTTTTCGTCTTCGCTCATGGCTCGGTGCATCGCCATGTTGACCGCTTCGAGGAGGCTCAGCTTTTTGTCTGTGGAAAGATCATTCGCCATGTTCGGCACCTCCGTTACGACGCGCCACACGCTCAAGGAACCACTCGCGTTGGTCAGCCAATGGCGCCGGCCACTTGGCGTAGACGTGATCGATCACCGACTCGGGCGCTTGAATACCCGCACTTTCGAAGTTATCCACAGACTGCTGGACCAGCGCCTGACATTCGGTGATCAGCGCCTGTTCGCGGCCCTCGTCCCAGACACCCTGACTGGCCATGTATGACTGGAGACGCTTGATTGGCTCCTCGAGCCAAGCCTGTTTCACCTCCTCGGCCGCCCGGTAGCGCGTGGCATCGTCAGCGGTGGTGTGATCGCCCAGGCGATAGCTCAGGCACTCCAGCAGCACCGGCCCCTTACCTTTGCGCGCCCGTTCAAGCGCCACCTGCATGCGGTCGTATACGGCAAGGATGTCGTTGCCATCGACCTGCTCGCCATGGAATCCCGCGCCGATGGCTTTTTGTGCCAGGGTCGGCGCACCGCACTGAATCCGCCGGGGCACTGAAATCGCCCACTGGTTGTTGTTGATCACAAACACCACCGGCAATTGCCAGGCGCCCGCGACGTTGAGCGCTTCGAGAAAGTCGCCCTTGCTGGTGGCCCCATCGCCGCAAGTGGTCACGGCCACGCGATGCTCACCGCGAATTTTGAAGGCGCTGGCCACGCCGCAGGCATGCAGCGCCTGGGTCGCGATCGGGACGCAAAGCGGAAAATCCTGCGCCACTCCAGGTTCGGCGTAATCACTGCCCCGCTCGTCGCCGCCCCAATACAGCAGGATTTCTTCCATGCGTACCCCCCGCATCAATTGAACGGCGGTGTCGCGGTAATAAGGGATGAGCACGTCTTGCGGATGCATCAGACTGCCGATAGCGACTCCGATGGCTTCCTGGCCAAGAGTCGGCGCGTAGGTGCCGATGCGACCCGTGCGTTGCAACGCAACCGCCTTTTGGTCGAAAAGCCGGGTCAACACCATTTGGCGATAGAGACGGGTGAGAAGGTTGAAGTCATCTGCCCAAGGGGGAAGTTCTCCGGTCAGGCGACCGTCGGGGGACAGATAACGGGTGTACGCAAGATCGATCTTGTTATTGGACATTGCACACTCCTGGACACGCGCTACGCCATCGGGATGCACGCGTGATGGTCACAACTCGCCACTTGTGGTCGCGAGCCTGGTTCGAGAACCGCCGGTGAGGCGCTTACTCGATGTTGAGCAGGCGTTCTGCCAGTGCATCGGCTACCCGCGCGGGTGAGCGCTTCTCGGCCTGTGCATGGGCAAATACTTCAGTCAGCCGTCTTCCTATCTGAGACAGATGCGCGGTGATGGTGTTCTGGTTTTCTCCCTGATGTTGTAGCGCGACGTAGATCAATCCGCCGGAATTGATCACGTAGTCGGGTGCGTAGAGGATGCCTCGTGACTCGAGCTGATCGGCAATCGCCGCGCAGCTGAGCTGATTGTTGGCGCCACCGGCCACGGCCGCGCAGCGCAACTTGGTGACACTGTGGCTGTTGAGCACGCCGCCCAGTCCGCACGGCGCAAGGATGTCGCACGGGGTGCTGAGCAGTGCTTCGCTTGCAACCGGTTTGGCGCCCATCTGCTCCATCGCCAGCTGCACCTTGCCGCTGTCCAGATCCGCCACCAGCAACTCCGCGCCTGCCGCATGAAGCTGCTCGGCCAAGGCCCAACCCACATGGCCCAATCCCTGGATCGCCACCCGCAGTCCTTCCAGATTATCGCTGCCCAGCCGTGCCATCGCGGTCGTGCGAATGCCGGCGTACAACCCCATGGCGGTATATGCCGAAGGGTCGCCCGATTCGGTAGTGCTGGTGACGTGCTGGGTGTATTGAGCGATGCAGTCCATGTCTTCGCTGGAGGTGCCGCTGTCCATCGCGGTGATGTAACGGCCATCGAGTGTCTGGATGAAGCGACCGAACGCTTCGAACAGCGCGGCGCGATCCGGCACATGGGCAGGACGCAGGATGACAGCCGTTCCGCCGCCCAGCGACAAACCCGCCAAGACGGCCTTGTAGCTCATGTTCCTCGCCAATTGGATAGCGTCTTCGATTGCGCTCTCTTCGTTTGGATAGGACAGATAGCGACAGCCGCCCAGAGCAGGGCCCTTCTGACTGCTGTGAATCGCGATCACGGCTTTGAGGCAGGTCTGTGAGTCGACGATCATGTGCAGCGATTGAACGCGTGAGCTTTGCATGAGAGCGAACATAGGCAGTGCTCCCTTTTTTTGTATTGCGAGTATAGGCGCTGGCAGAAAAAACGGCGGACCAGTCCGATATATCCAGATAAGCCGTAGCGGTTTACACGGCATAACACTTCACTCGGCAATCGGCACTGGACGAACCCCTTCGCCAGGGCTACAACGGATCATCCCGGAACCGCATTTCAGACGCCTGATCCGCTCGGAGAAGTCGATGAATCCACGCCAACAATGCCTGGACTGTCTGCAACGTATGCCTTCTTCTATCTTCGAGGCGGCGCTGTGGATATCTGTCGAGCACGATGCCCAAGTCGAACCTGAGCAGAGCCTTGAGCTGATCGCAGAGCTACAACGCCGGATCAGCTCTGCCCTGCCGCTGTTACCCGCCGCCGAACTTGCCCAACCGCTGTTGCGGCACATGGCGACCATCGGTTTTCAACAGGATGACGTCGCCCAGCCCAGACCGCAGGTCGCGCTCCTGCATAAAGTGTTGGAACGTCGCCGCGGTCAGCCGTTGGGGTTGGCGATGATCGCGCTGGAGCTCGCCCGACGCCTGGAAATACCGCTGGAGGGTGTGAATTTTCCCGGACACTTTCTGCTTCGGGTACCAGGAGCCGACCACTCGCTCGATCCATGCGACGGCCGCCGGCTATACCCCAAGGATTGCCGCGAACTGCTGTTGCGGCAGTTCGGGCCAGACATGCCGCTAAAGGTTGAACACATGCGCACGGCGACACCCCAGGCGATGCTCCAACGTTTGTCGCGCAATTTGCGTCATTTGCATCAGATCAACGATGAGCTGTTGCCGGCGCTCAAAGATGCCAATCGCGTGCTGGAACTGGGGCAGGCCAACACCAGCGACTATCTCGCCCGTGCCAGCCTGTATCAAACTCTGGAATGCCCCCAGGCCGAGCGGTTCGACCTGGAGCATGCGTTGTTGTTGAGCGACGATCCCGTGCAGCGGATCAGGTTGACCCAGCGGCTGGTTCAGTTGCCGTCGGGGAGAGCGGTGCATTAGGCCGGAACAGGAAACGAGCGGCCAAGCTCAAGCTTGTTCCAGGCCCAAAGGCCTGCGCGACTGGCGACTGCTTTTGCCAGACCCTGCCCCCCCGCAACGAACGCTCGCACGCTATCCCCGCCGGACACGAGCCCTAGCACGCCAAACACAAAAAGCGGGAGCGCGGTTGCCCTGTCTCCCGCAGCGTAGGCATCGAACGCTTCAATGAAGGTGACTGTTGTAGAAAGCACCCCCCAAGCGAAACTGGCGACGGGAAATGGCAATAGCAAAATTGTGCCGGTCCAACGGATGATGCGCCATGCTAAAGCCCACCGTTTCTCAGCCACGCTCTCGATCTTGCTATCAGCATCAGCAATCATTCGCCCGATCATGTCGCCGTAGATTTGCTGCGCATCGATGATTCGTGCTTCCGGACGATTCACAATCCTGATGTCCCCCGGATCGGATTTCTTGCCTCGAAGCAAATCATCGTAGAAGGTACCCACCGAAGGCTGCCCTTTGTAAGCGACACGGTTATAGTAATAACTTCTCATGGTGCCCGACGCCAGCAAGTCGGCATAGTCGGTCAATGGCCTGAAGCTGATACCGTCAGGGGAGTCAGGGGTGTAGAGCAGATTGTAATCGCGGTCGCTCGTGCTGAAATCCCGGAATATATAAACGCCTTCGATGATCCTGCCTGCAATCTTGAATGCAGAGACACAACTGGTCTCGTTGCTCTGCACGTCAGGGGCGGACTGATTGAGCCCGATAATGGTCTGTCGCACCCAGGAGTATTGAGGGTCGCTGAGGCTACCGTTCAGAAATGCTTTCAATGACCGGCGCATCATGTCGTATTGCACACGCTTTGCCATAACGGCTCTTCGCCGATAGTAAACGGGGCTTTGACGCCCTAAAAACGCACTGGTGAGAAAGTCCATATAACCAGCGCCCAGGTCAGCGGTTTCGACTTGTTGACTCAGGAACCCGATGAAGCCTTCTGGGAGTTTTGTGACATCGAGGCCGGTCGAGGAATACAGGTGAATCTGTGGACGGTACTTCAGAATGTCTTCACTGCCGAACATCATCAGGTCGGTCACATTCTGCAGTTCAGTATAAGCACTGAAGTCTGGACTCTCCTGATAAGGAAGACCTAGACCCACGTACAGCGTATCCGGATCAATGACGCGTTTATAACCCTGTCGACTCAGAAATTGATTGAGAATTCTGGAGGTTTGGCTGTGTACGTAGTCTCTGAGAGAAGTAAGACCGGGGCTGAGCCTGACGAATTCGGCATTGAGTGCCTCCATCCGCGCCTCCATCAACGCCAAGATCGACAGATTCGCAAACGACGTTTGATGAATTTTGGCTGGCAACGCTTGCTTTAGTGCATCGACCGTTCGCAGTGCCTTGGCGCTGACCAGTTGGGACAAGTCACGTTCGTAATCACCCCCGGTACAACGCATGAGGACACAACTGTCCGGCCCCCAAAGAACAGGCTTCAACAAGACATTACTGATGAACGCGTTACTGGCGCCCTCGCCAGGCCCGGCTAGTTGTTCATGCACATAGGCACAACCGGATTCCGTCGTCAGCCATCCTCCAACACCGAAACACAGTTGGCGCCAGGAGGAGAATTCGAAAAAATCCTGGCCATTCGAAGCGCCGGGCGCATAAAGCACATAGTGCTCGTCGCTATCGGTTTTTCTTCAAAGACGATCAGGTCCTTGAAACGGGCACCGGTCTCGGCCAGATGCAAACTGCCCATGTTGTACTGAACGCCCGCTGTGCTTGCGTCAGCGCGAATCATATGAATTAGATCACGACTGCGATCTTGCCTTATGTGCCCTTGCATCAACGCCGCCCATGCTCCCAGCGCGATAGCACTGTCGCGGTGATGGGTCATCGCACGTAAGGTTTCTTCGTTCGTATAGCGTTCTCGCAGCAATGCCTCATAGCGCTGGGGCAAGTTCAGTTCGTCAATCATTGCTCTCACAAAACTATCGGAGAACTCAGCATGGAGATGGACAGGCGCAGGGGAGACTTCCATCGTTCCATCGATGGCTGGAATGCCCTTAACTGCGTACTCCAGCAGCGATTTGCGATAGGTCATGTCCAACATCTCACCATCGTCCAACTCCATGCTGTCTCTCAAAGTGAGTTGAACGTCATTCGGATCGATGAAGCAGCCAAAGTGGCGGTGGATGTAGCCGGTGATTTCGTCATGGGCGAAGACGTTGATGGACTCAACACCTTTGAGCAAGCCGTCGACTGTGTTCTTTCGCTCCTGATGAGCCTTCTCAAGCGCCATCAGGTAATCCTTTTTCTCTTGGTCTGCGTACCGGCGCCAGTGCGGTTGTACAAGTTCTTCCATTTCCTGCGTCAGTGCATTGAAACGGCGCCCCATGGCGTCATCCACATGAGCGCAGACCTGCACCCGGTCAAGATCGGCATGAAAGGCGGCCGCGACCGACTCCTTGCGACGCAACAGAAACTGGAAATCTTCCATCTGTTTGTGCTGCACGGCCTGGACGTGCAAGTTCAGAAGCGGATCGTCCGTGGCTTCGAACTGCCAGGCGTCTGGAGTAATGGTTTCTCCGCCAGTTAACCGGGCCTGGTCTTCCAACAACATAAGGTCTCTCAGGCAGTGCTCGCAGTCTGGTTTGCTAATGCGCATGCTCAACGCTTCGCGCAACTCGTCCATAGACTCGAAACGCTCGATCCCCGCGCTGGGCATGACCAGAAACACGCCCCCCGACAAACCCGTCGGGTTGTGCACAGGCTCACTGACCACATATACCGACGGCATCATGATCAGTGTTCCGTCAGTCGCAACGCCGCTTAAAGCAAATACGCCCTCAGTCGACTCACCGGACACTGCGCTATTCAAACGATCCTGTTCGGCAGAAGACAACCTCTGAGCATATCCACACAACGTGATTTCACTCATCAATGCACTGCGCTTTTGCTCGATCAAAATCTGCTCAGTGCTTGCGAAACGCTCAGGGTCGCCGGGATGATCAACCTTCGTAGACCAAAGTTTTGTGAGGTCCGTGCGGTATGAACTGACCAGTCTCTTCGCCACCCACTCTACGGTTTCCAGTAGTTCCTGGTTTTGAACGGCCGTCACGGCATGCGCGGGATCAAGCGAATCGATACGGGTATAAAAAGCACCCTCTCTGAACTCGGCCAGAGAAGTGTGAGGACGGACGAGCTCAATCAGTAAATCGGTCATCGAGATCGAAGAAAACGAGCTGTTCATCAAGCGGCGATTAAAGAAGATCGCATCGGGGTTGAAAATCGCCAGTCCAGTCCGTCGCCCGATATTTTCCAGACGAGGCCTGAGCATGAGGGTGGCCTTTTCACGAAATGACTGATTTTGCGTCAGGATATGCTGGCAACCGGCACTGGCCTCGGTAATGGCTGCCATATGCAGGGTGATCTGTTCGAAGGTCTCGGATGCAACGGGGGAGGCAACAGATAAATCGTTCATGGGTACAGCTCCAAGGTAACTCGCTCGCCCCCTTCCAGCGTCCAGCCAGTAGGTCGTTCAGACAAGCGACAAAAAATCGAGTCGCTATAAAACCCGCTCTAGCGTCCGACGTTGCGATAAATATGTATTAAATGCCAAGCGGGGTGCGACGCTACCTGTAGGAAGCGATCGCTGGTCAGCTCGGAACTTATTCGACATTGTTGCCGCCCGGGTAAAACTGCATGTCGCAAACCGCTATGTTTACCCTCCGCTCAAAGCCCTACCATTGACTCACTTCGCGGCCGCCCTCGCCGCGAACTGGAAGTTCGTTTTCTTTCGTCTGGTCATGAACATGTGCCAGGCCTCTGAACGATCTCCCCGGACGTAGATTTTCAAGCTCCTGGATCTGACGTCTTGTTTAGCCGCTGCCGCTGCAGCGGCTTTTTTTTTGGATTATCTGGATCGAGTAAATGATGGCGCGGTGATACCGAGCAGGCGTTGTCGTCGTTTTACATGGCTTCGGGACTTTCTCAGAAACGTCCCACGTGGTTTCGAGCCAGGATCCTACGGACTCTTATACACTCATATGTTTAAACGTTAGTCATCGAAGCGAAACGGAGTTTGAATTCCACGCGACGATAAACAACAAAAATGACTAACGGAGTTTCATCATGGACAAGAAGAAAATCGTGGCACTTATGCTGGCAATCAGTTTGGGGTCATTGGTGGGCAGCGTTGCAGCCGAGCCTGTGGCAAATAAACTGAATTTCTGTGCCAAACGCTCGGGGTCGATTTCGTCCGGTACAGTGGCCGCAGGGCAACAAGGCGTGATTTACGGACCATACACTGTCACCTGCGGGACGACCTCACATCATTTCAATGTCAGAGGCGCATCAGGGCAGCTTCCGGTGATCGTCCAGCGCCTTCAAGGTGGAAGTTGGGCCTCAGTGACATCGCCTACCTATGATCCTTCCGGGCGTTTCGGCGCAGGCACGTTCAGGCTGTTGCTCGATAATATGCATGGCCGCAACTCTGTCAGCTATACCGGCGGTTTCACCGTGCCGATGTAACGTAACCGGCCTGGGTACTGCGTAAGCAGCCCAGGCCACCCAGCAATTGCATTAGATCCGAATATTCACCAGTGACCTTTCGCGAGGAGCCTTGGCATGTTCTTCCAGAGCAATCATTACAGATATAGAAGTTTTCAACTCTACAAGGGCGCCTTTTGCAAAGTCATTACCCTCTGCGATTACATCTCGGAGCACACCGAGTTGTTTGTCGAAAAACGCATAAGCATCGACCTGTCGGTCCATGTTTATCTGTCGACCTTGAGCATCAAATTGAGCATCGATTCCAGCAATGACGCCAACAAGATCACCATCAATTATTCCCTTATCAGCCAGTATCATAGCGATGTCTCGCAGCTCAATGATGCTGGTCCTCCTAGGATCAAACCCCACAAGACTGATGTTCAATCCCTCCAGCTTTTTAACATTCGGAATATCCTTGTCCGCCCAGTACTGCCGAACCTTTTGCTTCACTGCTTCTTCATTCGGACTGAGCCCTGATTTGACATTGAATCGTTTGTCGGGCACCGGGGCGTACACCCTCAAACGCTGCTGAACTTTGCTCAAATTCCCGATCATAAATCCTCCGAAGATCAAATTGACCTTCAGGGACTGTCGGGAGACCAGACGCTTAATTGAGGCAAAAACAGCGAAGACGGAATCATTGCCTTACTTAAAGAACAATCCCACATCAAGCCAGATAAACTTCCTACAAAAATGGCCAATACGCTCACTCGCATCGGCCGCTCTCAACCGCGGATTGAGCTCAGCCCGCGAACTTCTGCAAATTCGCCATCATTTCTTTCAGCGCTTCAACGTTGTCCGCTGGGTGTGCCGCACCGTCAAAGTCGCCAATGCTGCCCCACTGGGCTGCGACATCCTCAGGCGTAAAACCTTCACGAGGGTCGAAACCGGCACCCAGGCTTCGCTCCCAGCGCACTTTCCCGATCCAGCCGCCGCCGACCTCAAAGAGCCCGGAGGTGTCCTGGCACTGTTCGCTGCCCAGATACACCACCAATGGGCTGACCAGTTCAGGTTTGAGCAGCTCGAAGACGCTGGCGGGGATCAGGCCTTCGGTCATGCGCGTGCCACCCGTAGGCGCGATGGCGTTGACCAGAATGTTGTTCTTGCGGCCTTCCAATGCCAGCGTGCGGGTCAAACCGTAGAGACCCAGTTTGGCCATGCCGTAGTTGGACTGCCCGAAGTTGCCGTAAATGCCCGACGTCGACGACGTGAAGATCACCCGGCCGTAATTCTGTTCACGCAAGTGCGGCCAGGCGGCGTGAGTGACTTTGTAGGCGCCTTCGACATGGACGCGATACACCAGATCCCAGTCGGCATCCTCCATCTTGGCGAAACTCTTGTCGCGCAAGATCCCGGCATTGTTGACCACAACGTCGATTCGCCCAAACGCATCAAGCGCATTCTGTACGATCTTGTCGCCATCGGTGACCGAGTCATGGTTGGCCACGGCCTGGCCGCCCAACTCGCGGATTTGCGCCACAACGCGGTCGGCAGCAGAAGCGTTGGCACCCTCGCCGTGGGCCGAACCGCCCAGGTCATTGACCACCACGCGCGCGCCATGGCGGGCGAACAGCAAGGCGTGCGCTCGCCCCAGTCCGCCCCCAGCGCCAGTGACGATCACCACTTTGTCTTCGAAACGTACCGGCTCACTCATGTCGCTTCCCCTCAATGATGGCGCTCGTTCTTGCAGCCCGGAATCCGGGAGACTCTGGCTCGGCAGAGGGATCAAGAACGCGCTGAACAGTCATCGAGTGTCAACCAGTCATCGACTGGTCACAATCAACACGAGGCACTCTGAATAGTGCTTGATAACGCAAAGGGATGATTGGTGGCGGGATCGTTCTGAGTGACCCGCGCAACAGCGATCGCCGGGCGAAACCCGGTGACGGCCGCGCGGAATTCTTCATAGAACCGCAAGACCAGCGCTGGGGCCTCGGTCTGCGGGTAACGGCCGACGGTTGGGATCAATACTGTGTCGGGATTGGGCACCAGTTCGCGATAGCGCTCGACCATATGTCTGCCGGAAACCGGGTCTGCGGCGCCGTTAATGAAACGCATCGGCACCCGGCCCTGCTGCATCGCGTGCACCCAACGCTCACGCTGAACGATGCGTTCCGGAATATAGCTGATCAAGCGATAAAGAATGTGATGACCACGATTGGCAGCGATCAGACTCCAGAAATCGTCCAGTTCACTTTCGCTGGGGCGGGTATCGGGTCCGAAAATCCGGCTGAAATCCCGGTCGAGGCTGTCACGATCGAACATTCGCCCAATCAACCGGCCCAGAGGACTGAGCAGTAGCTTCTGCACCAGCAAAGGGCGATGCGCCTCGGGGAACAGCCCGCCGTTGAGAAACGCGCAGCTTGCCATGTCGAAACTGCCTTCGCCGTCGCGCGCCAACAGCTCCTGTGCAACGCTATCGCCGTAATCATGGGCCAGCACATGCACAGGCTGTTGGATTTCCAGGTGGTCGAGCAATGCCTGCTGCAAGTCGGCCTGCTCTAAAAGACTGTAACGGTGATCACGGGGCTTATCGGAATCGCCGAAGCCGAGCATGTCGCACGCGATCACCCGGTATTGCCGCGATAACGGCTGCCATAAGTAGTGCCAATCCCAACTGGCGGTAGGAAAACCATGCAGCAACAACAAGGGCTCTCCCTGACCCGCGACCCAGTAGCGGATGTTGTGCCCACGAAACACGAAATCGTGTCCGCGGGTACGCCACACGCTCAGAGGGATTTCAGCGAGCCTCATTACTGCGCGTACCCCGGCGAGAACTGATCGAGTTTGCGCAACAGCGCAGGCCAGGCCAATTGCCCTCCCATGCCTTCAGCGCTGCGCGTGACACCGGCAATCATCGCCTTGGCGCCTGCCAGAATCTGCCCGTCGATGGGAATCAGTTCAGCCCCGCCGCCTTGCGCCAGCACCTGGATTTCGCACGCGCGCTGGAAGGTGAACATCATCAGGAAGGTGTCGGCGATACTCGAGCCGCAGGTCAGCAGGCCGTGGTTGTTGAGCATCAGGAAATTGCAATTGCCCAGATCCGCCTGCAACCGCGCCTTTTCCTCATGGTTGAGTGCCACCCCTTCGTAAGCGTGACAGGCGAGGCTCGCCAGCACGAACAAAGACTGCTGACTGATCGGCAGTACGCCCTGCTTCTGCGCCGAGACCGCAACGCCCGCTGCGGTGTGCGTGTGCATGACACACATCACATCGTGGCGCACCTCGTGCACCGCGCTGTGGATCGTGTAGCCAGCGGGGTTGATGTCGTAAGGGCTGTCCATGAGCTTCTTGCCGGACTGATCGACCTTGACCAGGCTCGATGCAGTGATCTCGTGAAACATCAGGCCATAAGGGTTAATCAGGAAGTCTTCGGTGCCCGGTACCTTGGCCGAAATATGCGTGAAAATCAGGTCATCCCAGCCGTGCATGGCGACCAGGCGATAGCAGGCGGCAAGATCGACCCGCGCCTGCCATTCGGCGGCGCTGACATGATCCTTCACGGTGGAATTGATATGGCTGACGGTATCAGTGACAACCTGTGCGACTTTCACGATCGGCTTTCCTCGGCGGTTATTCTGCTCTAATGGATCAGCAGTCTAGTCACCGGCCGAGGAAGCGGTACTTGCCTTCGCAGCCACCTTAATGGCCCGGCGAGTCAGCACCTGTCCCAGTGCTCTGGATCGGTCTTCTCAGAGCATCCAGACCAATAAGGGCGCAGCAAAAAGGTTGAGCAATCCAGTGAGTACCATGACCAACCCGGCCACCGAACCCTCTTCGCCGCCCACCTCCCGCGCACGACTCACACCGGCCCCATGAGCACCGACGCCAAACAGTGCGCCACGGGCCAGTGCCGTGCGCAAAGGCAGCCACTTGAGCAAAACGCCACCGAGCGCCGCACCGAATACGCCAGTGCACATCACGAACACCGCGGTGAGTTCCGGCACCCCACCGAGGTCGTGCGCCAACGGCATGGCGAACGGCGTAGTGATCGAGCGCGGCACCAGTGACATCGCCACCGAACTGTCCAGCGCAAGTAACCTGGATAGCCCGAATGAACTGGCAATAGAGGCGGCACTGCCGGCCAGCATGCCGATTAATAACGCGGGCCAGTGACGCGCGAGCAATGCGCGCTGCTGCCAGATGGGAATGGCGAACGCCACGGTGACCGGACCCAACACCAGCATCAACCAATGGGTATTGGTGGAATATTCGGCATAGGCGGTATGCATGGGTACGGCGATGGCCAGCAGAACAGTCGGTACCAGAATCAACGGCGACAACAGATACTGCCCCGTTCGACGGTACAGCCAGCGGCTGGTGACATAGGCCGAGACGGTCATCAGCAGCCAGAAGATCGGCATCGGCTCCAGTTTCATGCCCTGCCGTCCTGAGAACGATCTTTCAGGCGGCAGACCATCTCCACCGTAAACGCTGTGACCAACATGACCATCAAGGTGCTGCAGCCGATCACCAGCATGATCCGCCAGCCCTCGTTCCGAACCAGCGTGCCGTAGTCCAGCAAGCTCATGAGAGGCGGAATGAAGAACAGCAGCATCTCAGCCAGCAACAGACCAGCGCCGGTTTGCAACGTGGCAGGTTTCACAAGGCCGGTAGCGAAGGTCAGCAGCAATAGCGCAAGGCCGATCACCCCGCCGGGAATCGGCAGGTTGAGCCACAGCGATATCTCGCAACCGACTTGATATATCGCGAGCAGAACCAACAGTTCTACCACCAGCCGCGCGAGACGAGACAAACGTTTCATGATCTTTGAGCCCTCAGAGGGCCTCAGTTTATCGACTCACCCTTTATCCCAAAAACGAATTGTTCGACTCGTGAATATTCCAATACGGAATTCCTCAAGGCACACTATCGCCACTTCTTATACAACCTGGCTTTGCCCGTTATGGAATTCAAACAGCTGCGCAGTTTCATCGAAGTGGTACGTGAAGGCGGCTTTACCCAGGCGGCCAGAACGCTGTTCATCAGCCAATCTGCGGTCAGCAAACAGGTGGCGCAGCTTGAGGAAAGCCTCGGGGTCACTTTGCTTGATCGTCACGGCTCGCAGGTCACGCTGACCGCCGCGGGCAAAGTGGTGCTGCATCGCGCCGAAGAAATGCTCATTTTGCGTAACGGCCTGATTCGCGAACTGGACGACCTGAGCACGCTGGCCCGGGGGGAGTTGCGTCTGGGCTTGCCGATGCTAGGCAGCGATACATTGTTTGCCAAGGCCTTCGCCGAGTACCGGCGGCTGTATCCCAACGTCACCATCCACTTGATGGAGGGCGGCAGCCGTGCCATTGAGCAAGCGGTGATGAGCGGCGAACTGGAAATCGGTGGCAGCCTGACCCCGGACGACCCCGCCTTCGCCCACCAGCCATTCTGCGACGAGCCACTGGACGCGCTGCTGCCCGCCGATCATCCCCTCGCACATCTGAAGGAAGTGGAACTGGCGCAACTGGCCGACACGCCCTTCCTGCTTTATCAGCGCAGTTTCGTGCTCAATGACAGACTGCTGCAGGCTTGTCAGCAGGTGGGCTTCACGCCTAAAGAAGGCGGACGCAGCGGGCAGGCGGACTTCCTCGCAGCACTGGTCGCGGCGGGACAAGGCGTGGTGCTGCTGCCGCAAGTGGTGGCGCGGGCGCTGGTCCGCCCCGGGGTTGTGCATGTGACGCTCAAGGCGCCGAAGAACCTGCGCTGGGACATTGCCTTCATCTGGCGAGAAGGCGCTTACCTGTCCAAAGCTGCGCAGGCCTGGCTGGCGCTGATTCGAAAATAGGCAGCGCCTGTATGAGCAATCAGGCGCCGAGCTTGCTGACGAATTCTGCCAGCCAGGGCTCGGCATCGCTTTCCGGGGTCACGGTTTCGCTGGCATCCAGACGCAGCATCTCCAGCACCTCGCGGATGCCCAGCTCCATGAACAATTCGCGCATTTGCTCTCCGCCGCCACAAAAGGTGTCGCCATAACTGGCATCCCCCAAGGCGATCACACCACCCGGCAGCCCACGCCAGGCGGCGGGCAGGATGTCGCGAATCTGCGAGTACAGCGGCTGCAGATTATCCGGCAACTCACCCAGACCTGTGGTCGAGGTCACCGCCAGAAAGGCCTCGGGGGCAAAGGCTTGCAGGTCGGCAAGGCTGGCGCGAGGGTTGAACAGGACCTCGTGACCTGCGTCCTTGATGATCTGCTGGGCGTGACGCGCGACTTCTTCGGCCGAGCCGTACACCGAGCCCGAAACAATGGCGACTTTCATTCTGTGATCCTGTGACTGACTAAAATCGTGCGGCATTATGCCCCACGCGAGCGCAATGTCTTAGAATGCCGGCTTTGCGGTTTCACTCTGGAAAGGCTTGATGATCAACGCAAAGCTGATGCAACTGGTAGTCGACGCGTCGAATGACGGTATCGTGATCGCCGAACATGAGGGTGACGATACCATTCTCATTTATGCCAACACGGCGTTCGAGCGTTTGACCGGTTTCAGCACAGACGAGGTCCTTTATCAGGACTGCCGCTTTCTGCAGGGCGACGACCGCGATCAACTGGCACGCCGGGTAATCCGTGAAGCGCTGAAGAAAGGCCAGCCCTGCCGTCAGATTCTGCGCAACTATCGCAAGGACGGGACGTCTTTCTGGAATGAGCTGTCGATCACCCCGGTGTTCAATGACGCGGAAAAAGCCATGTATTTCATTGGCATCCAAAAGGACGTGACCGAGCAGGTGCTGGCGCAGCAAAAAGTTGTCGAATTGCAAGCCGAACTGGCGCAAGCTCGCTTAGAAATTGCGGCGTTAAAGCGGTAACATCGTGTAACTGACGAACGGCAGCAACCAAAGAGCGAATTTAGTGTCTGCTTTTTCAATAACCGGTTAATCGAGCTTGACCATGCCGCGCGACAATATCCTCACGCAGGATGAGCTGGATTTCATCCAGAACATGCAGCACAACCCCAAGCTGAATCTGCGCGACAAATCCCGCAGTCTGGTGGTTAACGGTGGCGTTCAGATCCAGGATCTGCTGACGCGACTGGCTGCGCATGAGCAAGTCACGATTCAGGCGCAGTTCGATAATCAGCAGATGACCTTTCCGCTGCATCTGGTTGAAGACGAGTTCCATGCGCTGCATCTGGAACTGGGTGCCCCCAGCATCTTTGAAGAAGGCCCGCGCATTCGTCCGTGGCGCCTGACGCTGCCCGAACCGGTCGCGCTGGAAACTGAAAAAGGTTCGCTGACCGCGTTATGGGTCCACGAGATTTCCTTCAAGGGGATCCTGCTGGAGATCCGCAAGAAGACCAAACCGCCCAAATACTTTTCCGCCTGGTTCACCCCCGTCGGTCTGGCCCCCATCGCCCTGCGCGGGACCTTTGAGCGCCTGACAGAACACGGCCTGGCTGCGTATCGTCTGAGCCAGAACAGCAAGGAAGACACCGAGCGCCTGCGCCAGTACATCCTTCAGGAACACCGCAAGATCCACCCTTCGATGCACCTCTAAAGGCAACGTTCAGGTCCAGTTGCCCTCAGGTATCGAGGCGCCCCGCCAGATACTGCTGCAAACGTCGCTGCATCAGCATTGCGTTGCTCCCCAGACAGCCGATCGCCGAACCTTGGAGGCTCTCCTGCATCATGTCAGCCAACTCGCCCGCCAACAACATCGGGCAATCGAGGCTTAGCCCGAGGCGGATCAAACGTTTCGGCAAATCGCTGGTGGGCCGTTCGTTGGAAAACAGCACCAGCGCATCCGGGCGCATCTTGCCGCACACCAGCGCTAACTCACCTAATGGCTGCCCCGGCGCCAATACGCTGATCGCCACTTGCGGTGTGCCCATCAACAAACCGGCGACCCACAACTCCAGTTCCCGGCAGGAGCCTGGCATTGCGACCAGCAACACACGATGTTCAGCAGCATTTCGCTGGAGTTGCACACTCTGCAGGGCCCGAGCGCGCAGGAAGCTGTCCAGAAACAGCCATTCGCTGAACTGCCCAAACGCATCTCGGCGCTCCGTAAACTCGTGCCAGACAGGCATAAGCAAGTCTTCGAAGGCCTCTGCGGGCGAGTACCTGGCCACGATCTGATCATAGAGTTGATACAGACGCCCTTCGTCGAAGTCGTTGACCGTCTGGCGCAATTGCGCCTGCAAGGCCTGTTGCCAGGCGCTATCGATCAGGCGTTGAGGCCCAGCGGCTCTGGCTTCCATATCGCGAGTGGCCGCGAGAATGCGCCCGACCTTGCTCACCGCCACGCCGCGCTCGACCCAGCCCATGATGCTGCGGATCGTGTTGATGTCAGTCTGGGAATAAAGACGGTGCCCGCCCTCGGTGCGGGTCGGAGTGATCAACCCGTAACGACGTTCCCAGGCCCGCAGCGTGACCGGATTGACACCGGTCAGGCGCGATACCTCACGGATGGGAAACAATGCTTCATGGCGGTCTGATGGTGAGCGGACCAGTTGATTCATCAGAATGGCTGTCGTCAGGCAAAAGAAGCGTCGATTGTAACGCCGCCGTTGAGCATCTGGTTGCCTGAAACCGGCAAACACTTCTGGCTTTACGCGCAGATTCAGGAATAATCCTTGCTTGCTTTTTCCAACGAAGCAGACGCAACGCCAACACCCCGGCGTTACGCCATGTGATTTCCCTACCCGGGAACCTCACTCGTCTATCGGAGATACACAATGTCTACCTCACCCGTCACGCTGATGGTTGCCCGTCGCGTCGCCCACGGCCGCTATCAGGAACTGATTGCCTGGCTGCACGAAGGCGAACAACTGGCTACCGATTTCCCCGGCTACCTGGGTTCTGGCGTACTCGCACCGCCTCCGGGAGACGACGAATTCCAGATCATTTTCCGTTTCGCCGATGAAGCCACCATGCACGCATGGGAGCATTCTGCTTCCCGGCGCTCCTGGTTGGTGCGCGGCAGCGGGTTGTTCGCGAAGAATTCCGTGCATCGTGTGCGAGGCATGGATGGCTGGTTCGGCACCGTCGGTCAGCGCCCTCCCCGCTGGAAACAGGCCGTTGCCATCTGGCTGGCGTTTTTTCCCGTTTCGCTGATCTTCAACTACGTGCTCGGCCCGCTGCTGGCGCAGTTCGAGCTGCTGCCGCGGATCATGATCAGCACCCTGATTCTCACACCACTGATGGTTTTCTGGTTCATTCCGCTGTCGACACATCTGCTGTCCGGCTGGTTGCACAGCAACACTCAGGTGCCGGTCGCACCGGCCGAGTCGGCGTCTACCCGATAACCGACAGCGCGAATATCGCTGGAGTGCGCAAACCGGTGGGAGGGAGCTTGCTCGCGAAGACGGCGTTCCGGTCGATGAAGACATATCGACTGTAGCGGCCCTTCGCGAGCAAGCTCCCTCCCACAATGATTTGTGTCAGCAACAGATTCCCTTTACGCCACTTACGGCCCACCCACAGTTGTACCTCACTGACCGTTGGGTTAACTTTGCCCCACACGGTCGAACTCTGATGGCGCAATGAAAGCAATTGCCACCTGACCCTCCGCCCACCAGCCACACCCCTTTCCTCTTTCCTGATTAACGCGTGAGCAGCCCATGGCGTCTTCCCTCGCTCCTGTCCTGATCACTGGCGCCGGCCAGCGCGTCGGTCTGCATTGCGCGGAACGACTGCTGAGCGAAGGCCAGCCGGTGATCATCAGTTACCGCAGCGAACGCCCCGGCGTGCAGCATCTCAAGGCGCTGGGTGCGGTCACGATTCAGGCGGACTTTTCGTCGGAGCAAAGCGTGATGGCCTTCATCGCGCAGGTGAAGAACCAGACCGACAGCCTGCGGGCAGTCGTGCATAACGCTTCTGAATGGCTGGCGGAAACAGAAGGTAACGAAGGCGAGGCCTTCACGCGCATGTTCAACGTGCACATGCTCGCCCCCTACCTGATCAACCTGCATTGTGCCGAGCTGCTGCGGCGCTCGAAGACGGCAGACATTGTCCATATCAGTGACGACGTAACACGCAAGGGCAGCAGCAAACACATCGCGTACTGCGCGAGCAAGGCGGGGATGGAAAGCCTGACGTTGTCGTTCGCCGCCAAATTCGCGCCGGCCATCAAGGTCAATGGCATCGCTCCGGCGATGCTGATGTTCCAACCCGAGGACGACGCTGATTATCGCGTTCGAACCCTGGCCAAATCGGCAATGGGTCTGGAACCCGGCGCCGAAGTGATCTACCAGAGCCTGCGCTACCTGCTGGACAACCCCTACGTCACCGGTACCACCCTGACCGTAAACGGTGGACGGCACGTCAAGTAAGCCGCCCCGAGGATTTTTTTGATGACTTTGTCACTGCCACAGCACTACCGCGAAATCCTTGTCGGCCTGGGCGAAGACCCGGATCGCGAAGGCCTGCTGGATACCCCCAAGCGCGCGGCCAAGGCCATGCAGTATCTGTGTCATGGCTATGACCAGACGCTGGAAGAAATCGTCAATGGCGCACTCTTTGCCTCCGACAACGACGAAATGGTGATCGTAAAGGACATCGAGCTGTATTCGCTGTGCGAACACCACCTGTTGCCGTTCATTGGCAAGGCTCACGTCGCCTATATGCCAACGGGCAAAGTGTTGGGCCTGTCGAAAATCGCGCGCATCGTCGATATGTACGCCCGTCGTCTGCAGATTCAGGAAAACCTGACCCGGCAGATTGCCGACGCGGTGCAAAGCGTAACCCAGGCTGCCGGCGTGGCCGTGGTCATCGAAGCCCAGCACATGTGCATGATGATGCGCGGCGTTGAAAAGCAGAACTCGACGATGAACACCTCGGTGATGCTCGGCGCCTTTCGCGAATCGACCACGACCCGGATGGAATTCCTGCAACTGATCAAACGGAGCAAGTAGCCCATGGCAAGACTTGAACCAGGCACCGCACGCATTCGGGTCAAGGACCTGTGCCTGCGTACCTACATTGGCATTAACGAAGACGAGATCCTCAACAAACAGGACGTTCTGATCAACCTGACGATCCTGTATGCGGCGCAGGAAGCGGTGCGCGATAACGACATCGACCACGCGCTCAACTACCGGACCATCACCAAGGCAATCATTCAGCATGTGGAAAGCAATCGCTTCGCCCTGCTGGAGCGCCTGACTCAGGAAGTGCTCGACCTGGTAATGAGCCACGACGCCGTGCAGTACGCGGAGGTGGAAGTCGACAAGCCCCACGCCCTGCGTTTTGCCGAGTCGGTGTCGATTACCCTGGCCGCAGAGCGCTGAGCGCCCTTAGAATCCGCATCAACTTTTTTTCACGTAGAGCCCGTCATGACCGAGCAACAACGCCTCGAACTCGAAGCCGCCGCCTTCCGTCGTCTGGTCGCCCATCTCGACAGCCGCAAGGACGTGCAGAATATCGACCTGATGAACCTCTCCGGCTTCTGCCGCAACTGCCTGTCCAAGTGGTACAAGGCTGCCGCCGACGAGAAACAAGTCGACATCACCCTCGATGACGCTCGCGAAGTGGTTTACGGCATGCCGTACAGCGAGTGGAAAACCCTCTACCAGAAAGAAGCCAGCGCCGAGCAGAGCGCCGCGTTCGCCAAGGAAAAGAAGCATGACTGACCTGAACACCCTGCGCGCCAGCCTCAAGAGTGGCGAGCACGCTTTCGCCGACACGCTGGCATTCGTCGCCGCACACTACGACTACCAGCCTCAGGCATTCAGCAACGGTCCGGTGGAAAATGCCGCTGGCCAGAACGAAGGCTCGTGCAAGACCTTGGGTCTGGCACTCCTCGAAGGCTTGAGCGACGAAGAAGCGCTGCTCGCCTTCGGCGAGCACTATCGTTCGGTGGTCGCCACGCCGGAGGGCAGCGATCACGGCAACATCCGCGCGCTGATCGGCCATGGCCTGGCCGGTGTGAAATTCAGCGCTCAGCCATTGACCCGCAAAGCCTGATTCCCAGACACAAAAAAACCGGCCCTTGAGCCGGTTTTTTCGTTTTGCAACACCTGATCAGAACGAAGCGTTCGCCAGGCCGTCCAGATAACGCTCGACGTCCAGTGCAGCCATGCAGCCTGCGCCAGCGGAGGTGATTGCCTGACGGTAAACGTGGTCAGCCACGTCGCCTGCTGCGAACACACCTTCGACGCTGGTAGCTGTCGCATTACCTTCGCGACCGCCCTGAACCACCATGTAGCCGTCTTTGAGTGCCAGTTGGCCGTCGAACAACGAGGTGTTCGGGGTGTGGCCGATGGCGATGAACACGCCGTCGACTTTCAGCTGCGAAGTACTACCGTCGTTGTTCTTCAGGCGAGCACCGGTCACACCCATGTTGTCGCCCAGCACTTCGTCCAGCGTCGAGTTGAGCTTGAGCTCGATCTTGCCTTCGGCGACACGTGCGTGCAGCTTGTCGATCAGGATTTTCTCGGCGCGGAAAGTCTCGCGACGGTGAACCAGAGTCACCTTGCTGGCGATGTTGGCCAGGTACAGCGCTTCTTCGACTGCAGTGTTACCACCACCGACGACCGCGACAGGCTTGTTGCGATAGAAGAAACCATCACAGGTCGCACAGGCCGAAACGCCCTTGCCCATGAACGCCTCTTCGGACGGCAGACCCAGGTAGCGAGCGCTGGCGCCGGTGGCGATGATCAGCGCGTCGCAAGTGTAGGTGCCGCTGTCGCCCTTGAGGGTGAATGGCTTGCCGGCCAGGTCAACGGAATTGATGTGGTCGAACACGATTTCGGTCTCGAAGCGCTCGGCGTGCTCGCGCATGCGCTCCATCAGTACCGGACCAGTCAGGCCATGGGGGTCGCCCGGCCAGTTGTCGACTTCGGTAGTGGTGGTCAGCTGACCACCTGCCTGCATGCCGGTGATCAGCAGAGGCTTGAGGTTGGCGCGTGCCGCATAGACCGCAGCGCTGTAACCGGCAGGGCCGGAGCCGAGAATAATCACTCGGGAATGACGTACATCAGACATGACACACTCCTATTGACCGGCCATCGTTACGTGTGGTCGGAGTTACTGTGGTCGAAACCGGCGCACCGGCAGGGACAAAACAAGGATCGGCGACGTTTGAAAAAACCGCTCGCCAGTCCCGAAATCTGGAAGCTGCGACCGAAGCCGCAGCGACGGTATTACAAGCTCTTGGCGTTCTCGGCCAGGTAGTCGGCAACGCCCGAAGCGTCAGCCTTCATGCCTTTCTGGCCTGGACGCCAGCCAGCCGGGCAGACTTCGCCGTGCTGTTCGGTGAACTGCAGTGCTTCGACCAGACGAACCATGTCGTCTACGTCGCGACCCAGTGGCAGGTTGTTCACAACCTGGTGCTGAACCACGCCAGCCTGGTCGATCAGGAACGAACCGCGCAGCGCAACGCCGTCTTCGTGTTCGATACCGTAGGCGCGAGTGATCTCGTGCTTGATGTCGGCAACCATGGTGAACTGGACCGGGCCGATGCCGCCCTTTTCAACCGGGGTGTTGCGCCATGCGGCGTGGGTGAAATGCGAGTCGACGGAAACGCCAACCACTTCAACGCCCAGGTCGCGGAATTTAGCGATGCGGTTGTCGTGCGCGATGATTTCCGACGGGCATACGAACGTGAAGTCCAGAGGCCAGAAGAACAGCACGACGTATTTGCCACGCAGAGAGGACAGCTGGAAGCTGTCGACGATCGAACCGTCACCCAGGACTGCCGCTGCGGTGAAATCAGGGGCTTGTTTGTTTACCAGAACGCTCATTAAGACTCCTTCGAGGTTCAAAGTGAATGGGAATAGGTCTAAAAGTTGCCCGCAAGCTTATCGGGGCGGCGAAGATTAAGGAAATATCGTTTCACAATCCAGTTCATAGACCGCACCTATTCCGACAAACTGTTGCGCTAGCCCTGTTGATAGACGCTACCTGCGCAAGATTGTTTCGGGGAATGTCCCGGCGCTGATCCGGCTACCGCGCTCGAGACAAAGCCGGTAAGGTCGGCGCGATTTCAATGTATGGAGGCACCCATGCCTGCACCCGCTCTGTCCGGCCCGCAATACCTGCGCGAAGGCTTGAAACTGGTCCTCAGCCCAAGCCTGCGCCTGTTCGTCCTGCTGCCACTGACCATCAATCTGGTGTTGTTCAGCGCGCTGATCTATTTCGCCGGCCACGAATTCGGCATGTGGGTGGACTCGTTCATGCCCACGCTGCCCAGTTGGCTGAGTTTCCTCAATTACATCCTCTGGCCGCTGTTTGTCGTGCTGGTGGTGCTGATGATTTTCTTTACCTTCACCATGATCGCCAACGTTATCGCAGCCCCCTTCAACGGTTTTCTTTCGGAAAAGGTCGAAGTAGTGCTACGCGGCACCGATGACTTTCCGGCTTTCAGTTGGGGCGAACTGATCGAGATGATCCCGCGCACTCTCAGTCGCGAGATGCGCAAACTGGGCTATTTCCTGCCCCGTGCCATCGGCCTGTTCATCCTGTCGTGGATCCCGGTGGTCAACATCATCGCCGCGCCGCTGTGGCTGTTGTTCGGCGTCTGGATGATGGCGATCCAGTACATCGACTACCCGGCGGACAACCATAAAATGAGCTGGCAGGACATGCTCGCCTGGCTGCGCGCCAAGCGCTGGCAGAGCATGAGCTTCGGCGGCATCGTGTACCTGGTGCTGCTGATTCCGGTGGTCAACATCCTGATGATGCCTGCGGCGGTGGCAGGGGCGACGCTGTTCTGGGTGCGTGAACGCGGGGCTGAAACGCTCGCAGAGCGGATTCGCTGAATATGATGTGGAAAAGGCCTCGATAGAGGCCTTTTTTGCGTTCACGCCCCATCCCGAAAAATCGGGAACAGTCCTACAAAAGTGTTCTCTACATCTCACGCATCACCTGTTCAACCATGGGCCTCCCTTTCAGGCGCGGTAACGCGCTCGACATCAGGAGTGCCAAGACCATGGAAACACACCGTATAAATGCAGCGACCTCCAACACCTCATTGCCGACTTCAACCCTGCTCCCGCAGACACCCAAGACAGAACCTACCGCCCCAAAATTCATGCACGCACTTACCGAAGCGATTGAAACCGTTACGTCGAAAACCCTGCACAGCGAACCCGCCACCTTGTCGAGGCTGGTAAAACCCCGATCTCATCTGGATCTGGTAAGTCTCAATCCCATCCAGACGAGTTACGTGCCTGAGGCGGCTGCCTTGGAACGGGTCGGAAAGTCCCGGATCCTGCCGTTTGCCTTGAGCGGCTAAGAGAGCGCGGTTTGCGGTCAGACCTGTCAGCGGTGGACTCCAGCACCCTGACAGGCCGGCGCCGGAAAGATGTCCAGCGGCTTTTCTGCCCATTGTTCAACAGTCACAAATCCATCACCCAACCGCCACACAAGCGCAACGCGCGCCTTTGAAACTGGCTGTCATGAGTAAATCCCTGCACATCACCCTGATCACTGAAACCTATGCACCCGAAATCAACGGCGTGGCCAATACGCTGAGCCGGTTGTGCGATGGCCTGCGGCTGCGCGGGCATCGGGTCGAGGTGATTCGACCGCGACAGAGCGACGATGAGCTGCGCGCAGCCGGGGATGATCTGATGCTATGCCGCGGCTGGCCGATTCCGGGGTATCCGGGGTTGCAGTGGGGGCAGTCTTCCATGCACAAGCTGTTGCGCCGCTGGCAGCGCAACCGACCGGATGTGCTGTATATCGCCACTGAGGGGCCGTTGGGTTTGTCAGCGTTACGCGCAGCACGGCGTTTACGTATCGCGATTGTCAGCGGCTTTCATACCAACTTCCAACAGTACACGCGCCAATACGGGCTAGGGTTCATCACTCGCTTGCTTACCTCGTACCTGCGCTGGTTTCACAACCGCTCAAACTCGACGCTGGTGCCGAGTGTCAGCCAGAAGACCGAGCTTGAAAGGCGCGGCTTCGAGAGGCTGGAGTTGCTGTCGCGCGGGGTGGATTGCCAGCTGTTTCATCCTTCCAGACGCTCAGGCTTTCTGCGTGAGGCGTGGGGACTGGACCCGGGCGATACTGCCGTTCTGCATGTAGGGCGACTCGCGCCGGAGAAAAACCTGGGGTTGCTCAAGAAGACTTTCGACAGCCTGGTCAGCGCCTATCCCGAAAAAAACCTGCGCTTGGTGATCGTTGGCGATGGCCCGGTAAAAAGCACTTTGCAACAGCAGTTGCCCGAGGCGATCTTCTGCGGCACCCAGCGGGGCGAGGCCTTGGCAGCGCATTACGCTTCGGGCGATCTGTTTCTGTTTCCGAGTCTGACTGAAACGTTCGGCAACGTCGTGCTGGAGGCGCTGGCATCAGGGCTGGGAGTCGTGGCGTACGACGAAGCCGCGGCCGCGCAGCATATACGCCACGGGCATAACGGCGCGGTGGCCATGCCTGGCGATGAGGAGGGCTTCATAGACGCTACGCGCTGGATGCTCGAAGACGACGAAACCCTGCGACGGGTGCGTTTGAATGCGCGTCAGCACGCCAGCCGCCAGGGCTGGGCGGGGATTATCGATGCGTTCGAGTGTCATCTGCGCGCCGCCAGCGACACGCGAGAAGGGGTCGTTCTGGGGATGTAGCATAACCCTGGGGTAAACATCGTACCGGTGGGAGGGAGCTTGCTCGCGAAAGCGTAGCGTCAGTCACCTCGTGGTAACTGATCTGCCGCATTCGCGAGCTAGCTCCCTCCCACAGCGCGTTCATTCAGCCAAAAACAGGGTATTTTTTATCCAGAGCGCAACGCCCGAAAGCGCTCCGATTGTCTTACTCCAGCTTACCCAATGCATCGCGACTGAACGGCAGGATGTCTTCTTCGCGACCGTCTCGCACTTTCACCGCCCAATCCGGGTCGACCAGCAGCGCGCGACCCACCGCCACCAGGTCGAACTCGTCATCGCCTAGACGCTTGAGCAGGTTTTCAAGGCTTGCCGGCTGCGCGACCTTGTCGGTGTTGACCATGAACTGCAGGAACTCGCCGTCCAGACCCACACTGCCAACAGTGATCGTCGGTTTGCCAGTGAGCTTGCGTGTCCAGCCCGCCAGATTGAGATCGGAACCTTCAAACTCCGGCTCCCAGAAACGACGCGTCGAGCAATGGAAGATATCCACGCCGGCTTCGGACAGCGGTTTGAGGAAGGCTCCCAACTCCTCCGGGGTCTGTACCAGTCGAGCGGTGTAATCCTGCTGCTTCCACTGGGAGTAACGGAAGATGATCGGATAGTCGGGACCGACCGCCGCACGCACTGCCTGAATCAATTCAATTGCAAAACGCGAACGCTGAGCCAGATCGCCGCCGTATTCGTCAGTGCGCTGGTTGGTGCCTTCCCAGAAGAACTGGTCGACGATGTAGCCGTGGGCGCCGTGGATCTCAACGCCATCCATACCGATTTCCTTCGCATCCCTGGCCGCTTGGGCGAAGGCTGCGATGACTTCGGCAATGTCCTGTTTACTCATGCCGTGCACGACAACGTTGCCGTCCTTGAGCTTTTCAGTCGGGCCGTAGGCCGGAACAGTGCCGTCGGGCTCTGTGCCCAACCGGCGCACAGCACCCACATGCCAGAGCTGCGGGACGATCTTGCCGCCTGCCGCGTGAACCGCATCGACCACCTTCTTCCAGCCTGCCAGCGCCGCCTCGCCGAAGAACTGCGGAACATTCGGATAGCCGTTGGAAGCCTTGTGGCCGACAGTGGTGCCTTCGGTGATGATCAGGCCCACGCCGGCAGCTGCGCGGCGGCGGTAGTACTCGATGACCTTGGAATTGGGTACGCCGCCCGGCGAGAAGGAACGGGTCATCGGCGCCATCACCACACGCGTCGGCAATTCCAGGCTGCCCATGTGGAAGGGTTTGAACAAGGCTTTGACTGGCATGCAAGCGTCCTCGGCAGCGGAAAATATTATGAAGGTCATACAGAATGAGCTGAACAACAGCCTATGCACAGCACTATTGATTGGAGTGATTAAGGTTTAGAAGAGAACCACGATCAAAGAATGCGAGCATTGCGCCCGCCGAGGTCTGGCTTCTGTAACAGTCCGGTTTGCCGGCGGTGGCAGCCTCGAAAACGCGACCGCCGGAATGCCGGAGTGTGCCACAGGAAATCAGCGACAGCTGTTCAGTGCAGCGCTTTCTCGATAGCCTGGATCACTGAAGGATCGTCCGGCGTAGTGCGCGGCGAGAAGCGCGCCAGAACGCGGCCGTCCTGACCGACGAGAAACTTTTCGAAATTCCAGGTGATGTCTCCCGGAAACTCGGCACCTTCACCTGCCAGCATCTGATACAGCCGATGCCGATGCGGACCGTTCACTTCAAGCTTGTCGCCCAAGGGGAAGGTCACGCCATAGTTCAGCGAGCAGAATTCCTGGATCTCTTCCTGAGTGCCAGGTTCCTGTCCGGCGAACTGATTGCACGGCAAGCCCAGCACGCTGAAACCGCGGTCTTTGTACTTCTGGTACAGGTTTTCAAGCGCTGCATACTGCGGTGTAAGCCCGCACTTGGAGGCCACGTTGACCACCAGGACCACTTTGCCCTTCAACGGCGCGAGAGGCAGTTCCTGGCCATCCAGAGCTTTTAATTTCAGGTCGTGAAATATACTCATGACGAACTCCCCTGCTCACCAAACAAAAAACCATCGACCGAAAAAGGCGCCCTGTCAGGCCGCGAAAACAAACCGTTTTTCGCAGAGCCCGCGAGGACGCCTGGCCAGCTAATTGAGCTTAGCAGGACAAATCAGTGGTGATGACCACCTTCGCCATGGACGTGACCATGGGCCATTTCTTCGTCGCTGGCATCACGAATCGCAACGATTTTGACTTGGAAATTCAGGCGCTGACCGGCCAGTGGGTGGTTGCCGTCGACCGTAACGTCGTCGCCGTCCAGATCACGGATGGTAACGATCTGCATCTGGCCATCGGGAGCGGAAGCGTGGAACTGCATGCCGACTTCCAGTTCGTCGACACCTTCGAACATGCTGCGGTTCAGGGTGCTGACCAGTTCGGCCGAATATTCGCCATAGGCGTCTTCAGGCTCGATGGAGACTTTCAGTTCGTCGCCGATGTCCTTGCCTTCCAGTGCCTTTTCCAGACCCGGAATGATGTTACCTGCGCCTTGCAGGTAAACCAGCGGCGCGCCGCCGGCAGAACTGTCGATGACCTCACCAGCGTCGTTGGTCAGGGTATAGTCGATGGAGACAGCCTTGTTGGCGGCGATCGGCATGGGGCAAGACCTTTTGCAAATAGAGATATGAGCGAACAAGTCTAACCAAGCACTCGCGCGAAAGCGAACGCAACTCAGACGGACGGCCCCGATTGCACGACCCCACTTTGCCTGGAAGCGACACCACGATTACCGGCTTTCGCCAGGACCAGGACGGGCACTGGATTGCCGAGCTGGCTTGCGGGCACACCCAGCACCTGCGCCATCAGCCGCCGTGGCAGTCACGGGCCTGGGTGCTGGATGCCAGCCAGCGACAGCAAAAAATAGGTCAATCCTTTCGCTGTGGCTGGTGTGCGCAAGCGGCAGATAACGATAACCTTGTGCCCCATTGAGACGCTGCGACTGAACAGCGTCCTGTTGTATCCGGTCCATCACGGCCCTTGCACTGCTCATTTTCGAGAAGCCCGCATGCAGACTTTTTTTATCGCGCCCACAGACTTCGGTGTGGGTTTGACGTCCATCAGCCTCGGGCTGGTGCGTACCCTGGAGCGCGCCGGACTCAAAGTCGGCTTTTTCAAACCTATCGCTCAGCCTCATCCCGGCGACCTGGGTCCCGAGCGCTCGACCGAACTGGTCGCCCGGACCCACGGCCTCAAACCGCCCAAACCGCTCGGCCTGGCCCACGTCGAGCGCATGCTCGGCGAAGGCCAGCTCGATGAACTGCTCGAAGAAATCATCAACCTGTATCAGCAAGCTTCGGTCGGTCGCGATGTGTTGATCGTCGAAGGCATGGTCCCGACCCGCAGCGCCAGCTATGCCGCTCGCGTCAACCTGCACATGGCCAAGGCACTGGATGCGGAAGTGATTCTGGTCTCCGCACCAGAGAACGAGGTACTGACCGAGCTGTCCGGCCGCGTCGAGTTGCAGGCGCAGATGTTCGGTGGCCCAAAAGACCCGAAAGTGCTCGGTGTGATCCTGAACAAGGTGCGCACCGACGAAAGCATGGAAGCCTTCTCGGCGCGCCTGAAAGAACACTCGCCGTTATTGCGCAGCGGTGACTTCCGTCTGCTGGGCTGCATTCCGTTTCAGGCTGACCTGAACGCTCCGCGCACTCGTGACGTGGCCGATCTGCTGGGTGCTCAGGTGATCAACGCCGGTGACTATGAACAGCGGCGTATGTCGAAAATCATCATCTGCGCACGAACGGTGCTCAATACCCTGCAACTGCTCAAACCGGGCGTGCTGGTGGTGACGCCGGGCGACCGCGACGACATCATTCTTGCCGTGAGTCTGGCGACTCTCAATGGCGTGCCGCTGGCCGGCCTGTTGCTGACCAGCGACACCCTGCCGGACCCGCGCATTATGGACCTGTGCCGAGGTGCGTTGCAGGCGGGGCTGCCGGTGTTGTCGGTGAGTACCGGCTCGTATGACACGGCCAATCAGCTCAATCAGTTGAATAAGGAAATCCCGATCGACGACCGCGAGCGCGCGGAAATCATCACCGATTTCGTCGCCAGTCATCTGGACGCCAACTGGCTGCATCAGCGCTGTGGCACACCCCGGGAGATGCGCCTGTCACCCGCCGTTTTTCGTTATCAGCTGATTCAACGCGCTCAGGCTGCGAACAAGCGGATTGTCTTGCCGGAAGGCGCAGAACCGTTGACCGTGCAGGCCGCGGCCATCTGTCAGGCTCGAGGCATCGCACGTTGCGTGTTGCTGGCCAAGCCCGAAGACGTTCAGGCGGTTGCCCGCGCACAAGGCATCGAGCTGCCGCCCGGGCTGGAAGTCCTCGATCCTGAGGTGATCCGCGAGCGTTATGTGGCCCCGATGGTGGATCTGCGCAAGAACAAGGCCCTCAACGCGCCGATGGCCGAACAGCAACTGGAAGACCCGGTGGTGATCGGCACCATGATGCTGGCCCTCGACGAGGTCGACGGGCTGGTGTCCGGAGTGATTCACTCCACCGCCAATACCATTCGTCCTGCGTTGCAACTGATCAAGACCGCGCCGGGCTGCACATTGGTGTCGTCGGTGTTCTTCATGCTGTTCCCCGAGCAGGTGCTGGTGTACGGCGACTGCATCATGAACCCGCACCCAACTGCGCAGGAACTGGCGGAAATCGCCGTGCAGAGTGCTGACTCCGCCGTAGCGTTCGGCTTGTCGCCGCGCGTGGCAATGATCAGCTATTCCAGCGGCAACTCGGCCAGTGGCGAGGAAGTGGAAAAGGTTCGCGAGGCCACGCAACTGGCTCGGGAGACCCAGCGCAATCTGCTGATCGACGGCCCGCTGCAATACGACGCCGCCGCCAACGAGAACGTCGCCCGGCAACTGGCGCCAGACAGCCCTGTAGCCGGGCGCGCCAACGTGTTCGTGTTCCCCGACCTGAACACCGGCAACACGACCTACAAGGCTGTGCAGCGCAGTGCGGACTGCGTGAGTCTCGGCCCGATGCTGCAAGGTCTGCGCAAGCCGGTGAACGACCTGCCGCGCGGTGCTCAGGTCGACGACATCGTCTACACCATCGCCCTGACCGCGATTCAGGCGGCGACACTGCCGCAATAAAATTCGGTCTGAAACATCGTCCACTCACAATAACGCCGCCGGGAACCCACCGGCGGCTGTCTCACCCTCGGAGTTCGATCCCCCATGGATTTCCTGCCCGCCCCTTTGCGCGGCGTCATCGCCTCGCTGCTGTTGGCGCTCAACACGATTGTTTGCTGCACGCCGTTGTTCATCGTCGCGATCTTCAAGCTGTGCCTGCCCTTCCCTGCCGCGCAGAAAGTGACCGACTGGCTGATGAGCCACATTCACGAGGCCTGGATCAGCAACAACAATGCCTGGATGAACCTGCTGGGTCACACCCGCTGGCACTTGAGCGGACTGGAAGGTCTGGACTACCAGCACTCGTACCTGGTGACCAGCAATCATCAGAGCTGGGTCGACATCATGGTGCTGCAATACGTACTCAACCGCCGCATTCGCCCGCTCAAGTTTTTCCTCAAGCAGGAGTTGATCTGGGTGCCGGTGATCGGTCTGGCGTGGTGGGCGTTGGGCTTCCCGTTCATGAAGCGTTACAGCAAAGCCTATCTGGCCAAATATCCGGAAAAGAAAGGCAAGGATCTGGAAACCACCCGTCGCACCTGCGCGAAGTTTCGCAAAAACCCGGTAGGGATTTTCAACTTCGTCGAAGGCACGCGCTTTACCAAAGGCAAACACGCCCAGCAGAACTCGCCGTTCCGCTACCTGCTCAAGCCCAAGGCCGGGGGCATTGCGTTCGTGCTGGACGCCATGGGTGAGCAACTGGAATCCATCGTCAACGTGACCATTCATTACCCCGCCGGTCAGCCAGGTTACTGGGACCTGCTGTGCGGCAATGTTCGCGAAGTGGTCGCGCATTTCGAAGAAGTGCGGATTCCGCCGCAGTTCATCGGCAAGAGTTATGACCAGGACGACGCTTACCGCCTGGAATTCCAGCAGTGGATCAACCGGCTGTGGGAAGAGAAGGATGCGTTGTTAGGGCAGATGCATGAGCGGTATCCACGTGCCTGATCGCAACGATCTGTAGCAGTTCGGCTTGCCGGCGGAGGCGCTTTTGCGGATGTCACCGGGGCATCGGTGGGTAAGGCGAGATTTTGATCTGACGCCAAGCCACCCTCACTCGGAGTCAATCTGTGCCCGGGCTGGAATACTTCCCGTGGGAGGGAGCTTGCTCGCGAATGCAGGGTGTCAGCCAACGAATTTGGCTTTGACACACCGTCTTCGCGAGCAAGCTCCCTCCCACAGGTCATCATGGCTCGTGGCATCGGTGTCCGATCTGATAGCAGCGAAGTCCTGGGGTTGTTATTGGTTAACTCATGACTGAAGAAATGCGATACCTGAGGCAAGAAATTCACTGAAGAAACGCGATATCTGTAGGAGACGCCGGAGGTCACGACGGCAGCGATAGCGGTGGGTCAGTATAGATGCATCTACTGGCAGACCCCATCGCTGCCGTCGTGACCTCCGGCGTCTCCCACAGGTTATGCGTTATATCGAGATTTGCCGTGCACTCAGGTCAGGACGCCAAGAGACGACGCTGACGGCGCCAGCGAGCCGTGCTGCTACAGGTCCGGTGCACTTCCTTCTCCTTAAAACAAAAACCCCGGCACGAAGACCGGGGTTTTTGGTGTCAGGCGATCAGCTTATTGCTGCTGATACTGCTGACCAGGAATCGGCTTGAGGTTGACCTCGACACGACGGTTCTGAGCGCGGCCGTTGACATCGGCGTTGCTGGCAATCGGCGAGTCGGGACCGGCCCCACGTACCGACAGGTGAGAGGCATCAACACCCTGAGACGTCAGATATGTCGCCACGCTCTGTGCGCGCTGTTGCGACAGATCCATGTTGTGCTGACGGCTGCCGGTGCTGTCGGTATAACCGACGATCTCGATCACGTTCTGGTTGTATTGCTTCAGCGAACCGGCCAGGTTGTTCAGCGGCGAGTAGAAACTGCTGGCAATCGCAGACGAGTCGGTGGCGAAGGTAATGTTGCCCGGCATCACCAGCTTGATGGTGTCGCCCTGACGCTGAACTTCAACACCGGTGTTAGCCATGCTGGCGCGCAGCGCGGCTTCCTGCTTGTCTGCGTAGTAACCGTAACCTGCGGCGCCTGCACCCACGACAGCGGCACCGATCAGCGCGCCCTTGCCACGGTTGTTGTGGTCGATGGCGGCACCGGCAACGGCACCGGCCAGCGCACCCAGACCACCATATTTGGCGGTCTTGCTCATGCCGCCGGAATTCTGTGCCTGCCCCTGATTGTCATAAGGATTCTGTGATGCGCAGCCAGAAAGCACAGCAAGTGCGGTGGCGGCGATGATCAAACTGCGAAAGGTGAACATCAAGGAGAGCTCCTGTTTTGCTTTTCTGTGGCGCGTCGGAAAAAGACCGGGCCATGTGCGCGATTAGAGCACGACACCCGTCAAAAATTCCTTAACCCCACCTGAACAGTCTTATGCCCTGACGAAAGGGTTTTCACGCATCTCGTCGCCCAATCGAGTGTCCGGGCCGTGGCCCGTTACGACGGTGGCGTCTTCATCCAGGGTGTACAGCCGGTCCTTGATCGACCGCACGATGGTTGCCTGATCGCCACCCCACAGATCCGTGCGCCCGACCCCACGCTTGAACAACGTGTCGCCCGCGATCAGCAATTTCGCGTCCTCGAACCAGAAAGACATCGAACCCGGCGTATGCCCGGGCGTATGCAGCGCAACCCCACAACCACAGGCCAACTCTTCATCATCCGCCAACCAATGATCCGGCGAAGGCACCGGCACGTACGGCACGCGAAATACCTGACATTGGGTCTCGAGGTTGTCCCACAGGAACTGATCCTCTTTATGCAGATGCAATGTCGCCCCGGTTTTCTCCTTCAACTGCCCCGACGCCAGAAAATGATCCAGATGCGCGTGGGTGTGAATGATGCTCACCACCCTCAAACCGTGGGCTTCAAGCCTGGCCAGGATCAACTCGTGATTGCCCCCCGGATCGACCACGATGGCCTGCCGGGTGACTGGGTCGCCGATGATCGTGCAGTTGCACTGCAAAGGGCCGACGGGGAAGGTTTCGCGGATGAGGGTGGGCTTTGGGGTTTGCATAGAGATCAGAACCTTAAGGTTTTCATGTCCGGGCGCGCCCGGCAGAGGGTTGCAACAAGATTCCCGCGAAACCCAACTTGATTCAACTGACACTCCCGAATATTGGCGGTTCACACCAAAACCATACTCACCATCACCACCCCCAGCAGCCCGACATAGACGCGCGCATGCAACTGATCGGGGATGCGCCCGACCCAGCGCGCCGCCAGGCGCATGCCGAACAATGCGCCTAAAGTCAGCGCGGCAAACGCGGCGAGGTTCACAAAGCCGATGTAGCCGGTGCCGAGGGCTGGGGCGTCCATCACGCCGGACAGCATGTAGGTGAACGTACCGACCAGTGCTACGGGCAGGCTGAGCGGGTTGGCCATGGAGGTCGCCTGGTTCATGCTCAATCCGCAGCGACGCAGCAGCGGGACAGTCATGACGCTGCCGCCAACGCCGAGAAAAGTCGCAATGGCGCCGATCAATACGCCGCCCGGCCCGGTTGCCCAGCGGCCCAAAAGCCGAGGCTCGCCTTCAACGGTGCGTGACACAAACCCTCGCCGACACAGGCAGTCCACGATGGTGATCGCCAGATAAACGATGAATGCCACTCGCAACGCCTCGCCACTGACAAGCCCCGCGGCCAGCGCGCCCACCAACGAGCCGATGGCGATGAAACCCGCCAGCGGCCATAACCAGGTCTTGAGCAATGTACCGGCCCGGGCAGATCGGCGCGTGCTGAGCGATGCATTGACGATCATCACGCAAGTCGAGGTGGCGACCGCGACGTGCATCGCCGCCTGCTCGGCGAGCGAGCCGCCCGCGCCGCTGATCAATACCCCATACAGAACCGGTACGACCACAAAGCCGCCACCAAAACCGAACAGCACTGTGGTGGTTCCCGAAAGACCACCAAACAGCGCCAGTAATAAATACGTCATCGAGGGCTGCCTCAGAACAAGATGCTTAAACGATAGGAAATTGCCTCTCGACGCGCTTGAGGGTTCTGGCCAATCATGTTTGCGTTTCAGCCAACTCTTGAAGCGGCCCAAGATGCGCAATATCTCCATCGATGCTCTCGACAGCACGCCTCGTCCGGTCATCGCCATCGGCAATGATTACCCGAATGGCTATCTGTTGCGTCGGCATCGTCACCGCCGCGCACAGTTGCTGTACGGCTCAACCGGGGTGATGAAGGTCTCTACGACGCAAGGCGACTGGGTGGTGCCGCCACAGCAGGCGGTATGGATTGCACCGCGTATCGAACATGAAGTGCTGATGCTCGGGGTCAGCACCCGCAGCCTGTATATCGAGCCCTCTGCCGCGCCGCTTTCAAGGTCGACGTGTGAGGTCATCGGCGTCTCGCCGCTGCTGCGTCAGCTGCTGATCGAGGCGGTGGAAATGCCGCTGACTTATGCCGAGCAAGGCCGCGATGGCGTGCTGATGACGCTGGCATTGCTGGAAATCGGCCAGGCGCGTGAATTGCCCTTGCAGATTCCACTGCCAGAAAAACCGCGATTGCTGGCGCGCTGCCAGGCATTTCTGCAAAACCCTGACATTCATCAATCGCCGCAAGCGTGGGCCCGAGACCTGTTTGTCAGCGAGCGTTCTTTCAGCCGTCTGTTTCGTGAGCAGACGCAGATGAGTTTCGGCCAGTGGCGACAACGCGCGTGTGTGGTGCTGGCGTTGTCGCGGTTGTCATCCGGGCATTCCATCACTCGGATTGCGCTGGACCTTGGCTACGAAAGCCCGGCGGCTTTTTCGACCATGTTTCGCAGGCTGATCGGCTGCTCTCCCAGTCACTATTCCATTGCGCCAACAAGCGACAACGGGCAGTGAAAAGTTGAACTAACGGGGGCAGATCCTCAGTCGGACCGAAGACTCCAGACGTATCGCCGCAGTGAGCTATCCTTCAAATCGTTACACAAGCCGTTTTATTTTTTGCGTCTATCTTGCTGCCTGTTTCACCACCTCGCGCTAAGCCCTGTTTAGTCGAAAAAAAGCAAAAAAAGCGCTATTAAGGGGCACACTTTTCGTTCATATATTTTTCAAAAAACCGCTCATATACTGGCACTGCGCGACCATCGTATGTGTGGCGTTCGAGACGATAAGAAGTCGACTCGATGCCCCTCGCAAGGCAGCCCAGACCCAAAGCGTAAAGAGCAGGCTCCATGCTAAGAAAAATCGCGGTCTCCGATCTGGCACTGGGCATGTACATCCACGAGTTCTGCCGTCCGCGTCTGCACGATCCATTCTGGACCCAGCACGTCGAACGCGAGTTGCGCGACCAAGAGGTGCTGCGCCGCATTCAGGAATCGACCCGCGAGGTCTGGATCGACACTCGACGCGGCAAATGCCCGGACGAGCGAACCCCCATATTGGCCATCGCCGCGACCAGCGTGCGTGAAACCGATACCTCCCCCACAAGCATGGAGAAGGAGCTTGCCCGCGCGAAACTCATCTGCGGTCGCGCGAAAGCGGCGGTCATGACCATGTTCAGCGATGCCCGCATGGGGCGCTCGATGAACACCAAGGACGTCGATCTGCTGGTGGAAGAAATCTCCACCTCAATCATGCGTCACCCTCATGCGCTCATCAGCCTGTCGCGCCTGAAAACGTCCGACGAATACACCTACATGCACTCGGTGGCGGTGTGTGCGCTGATGGTAGCGCTGGCGCGGCAGATGGAACTGGACGAAGAACAGGTACGCGAGGCGGGGGTCGCCGGATTGATGCACGACGTCGGCAAGATGAGGATTGCTCCCGCCATCCTCAATAAGCCCGACCGTTTGACGTTCGAAGAATACGAAGCCATGAAGCACCACCCGCAGGCGGGACTTGAGATTCTTCAGGGCAGCCAGCAGGTCACTGAAGCGGTCATGGATGTCTGTCTGCACCATCACGAAAAGGTCGACGGAAGCGGTTATCCCTACGGGCTCAAAGGTGAGGAAATCAGCGTCTTCGCCAAAATGGGCGCGATCTGCGATGTGTATGACGCCGTGACGTCCGACCGGCCGTACAAAAAGGGCTGGGATGCTGCCAAATCCATCCGTGAGATGGCCGCCTGGAAAGGCCACTTCGACGAAACGATCTTTCAGCATTTCGTGAAAACCGTCGGCATCTACCCGGTGGGTGCCTTGGTACGTCTTAAAAGCGAACGCTTGGGCGTGGTCATCGAACAGGGCGAAAAATCCCTGTTGCACCCGAAGGTCAAAGTCTTCCTCTCGACACGCACCCGGGTCTCGTTCGAGCCTGAAGTCATCAACCTTGCCCATTGCGATGAGCAGGACGCGATCGTCAGATTCGAGTTGGCCGAGGATTGGGGCGTGCGCAATATCGACAAGATGTGGGCAGGCGAAACAAGCTTGTAGAAAACCGGCTTTCTTGCCAGCTCAATGCCCTACCCCAATAACCCCAACTCCTGCGCCCGGGCAACCGCCTGGGTCCTGCGTTCGACGCCGAGCTTACTGTTGATATGGCTGGCGTGGGTCTTGACCGTGTGCAGAGAAATAAACAGCCGGTCGCTGATTTCCTGATTGGAACAACCCTGGGCGATGAGTTGCAGCACCCCCAGTTCGCGGGCGCTGAGCGAGTCGTTGCCGTGGCAGGCCGAAGGCTCATTGACGTCGCGGGCGCAGGGCAAGTCTTTGCCGGTGCTCGGCGGCAGTTGATTGAGCAGGTATTCCACCAGCCTGCAGGTGGGCCGCTTGAGCAGTTGTTCGCGCAGCCAGTCAGGATGGTTGCGAATGACCCCGAGCAAGGGCAAGACAGCACCGCCGGTTGCAGCTTGAAAACACCGATCAAGCAAGTTCTGTGCAGATGTGCGATCCGAGCTGTCGAGCGCCAACAGGATGTGTTGGCTCATCGCGTTCAGCCCCAGCAACCCGGCACCGATCTGCTGCGCGTATGCCGCAAGCTGCGTCAGGCGCTGAGCGCTATCGTCGGGGCGACCCTGAATCTTGTCGAGCATCGCCCGCAGCAACTCGATGTGTTGAGGCATCTGTGGCAAGCATTCGGGCGCCGCCGCAGGATGATCGCCGCCGTAGGTCTGACCCAGGCGCAGCAGCCAGGCATCGGCAAGATCAATGCGCCCCTGCGCCAGCCACAGTTCGCATTTGGCGAGGGTGATCATCGCCAGGTAATAGACGGGGGGTACGTCCCAGATATGCATAAGCCGCTCGGCTTCGGCCAGTTCGGCGAACGCTTCGGCAAAGCGCCCCTCCCTGCCCTCGAGCCCGGCAATCACGCAATGGCCGATCAGCACGCTGATATCGCGGCATGCGCGAGCTTCGGCCAGACCGGCGTTCAACCGCGCACGCCCGGCGTCGGGTTGCAGGCACTGAACGAGCAGATAGCCCTCGTACAAGGTCAGCCGCGCGCGCACCGCATACAGGCGCTGAGACGACAACCCGTTCAAGCGGCGCAACCCCTGTCGCACCTCATCCAGAGAGCGCAAGGCTTCACCCCGCGCCTGCAAGGTGCGGGCGCGATCGTAGTGCGCGAGGGCTTCGAACAGGGGATTGGCGACCCGTTGTGCCAACTCCAGCGCTTCTCGATTCAAGGCCCGGGCGCGCCACAGATCACCTTCGGCAATCGCCAGATTGGCCAGCGTCGAGAGGCACAACAGCCGCTGCCCGTAACGCTTTTGCGGAAGGCTGGCCAACGCCTCACTGCAATAGCGGTGAGCGGTTTCACTGTCGCCGCGGCCGCGGGCGATGATGCCGCTGAGGGCCAGCCACTGCGCCAGCATGGACTTCTGCGCCGTCGCCGATGGCGCTGGCAGGAAGCGGCTAAGGTGATTACCGAGTTCTTCTGCGGCATCCAGTTGGCATGCAAGCCCCAGCGCCCAGGCGTACAGGACGATCAAGCGCGGCGTGCTGATCAGCAGGCTGTCGGGCAGGTCCATTTTCCAGCGCAGCAGCATGCCGACATTCTGCTCGGCCAGCAGCTGTTCTTCGGAAAGGTTCTGCACCAGATTGGCAGCGACATCCAGATGGCCTGCGCGCAATGCCTGTTCGATCGCTTCGTCAAGCAACCCCTGCTCACTGAACCAGCGACAGGCATTGAGGTGCAGTCTTCTTTGCTGCGGCGCGACGCTGTTTCCGGCACGCGCACGCAACAGATCGGAGAATAAATGGTGATAGCGAAACCAGCGCCCGTGCTCGTCCAGCGGCACCAGAAACACTTGATGGGCCTGAAGGAAACTCAGCATTTCAGCGCTGTCGTGACTGTCGCGGGCTGCATTGCATAACGAGCTGCAGAAGCGTTCCAGGCACGCGGTTTCATAAAGGAAGGCTTGAACGTCGGCGGGCAGGCAATCGATCACCTCTTCGAGAAGGTAATCGCGGATCAACCCTTCGCCGCCGTTGAGTTCCTGGGTGAGCGTGTTGCTCCCTGCCTCGTTGGCCGCCAGCAGCCAGAAACGCAAACCGGCGACCCAGCCCTCGCTGCGCTGCAATAAATTGTGCAGCGCAGTGTCGGTGAGCGAGTTGCTGTGCTGGTCCAGCACCGCCATGGATTCGTCGTCGGTCAGCCGGAGGTCCTGTTCGGACAGCTCCAACAACTGCCGAGACAGACGCAAACGCGCCAGATGCCAGTCGGGTCGCTGGCGGCTGGTGACCATGACGATCATGCCCGCAGGCAGGTGATTGAGCAGAAATTGCAGGCAGCGATCAAGAACCGGGCCCTGCACAAGGTGATAGTCGTCGAGCACCAATAACAGCGGCTTGCTCAGCATCAGGTGCATCGCCAACTCATCGAGCAGGCTGTCGAGCCATTCTTCGAAGGCAAATGGCTGGTGACGCTGGCGCATTTTCAGCAGGCCAAGGGCTTGACCGCCGAGTTGGGGGAAGAACTGTTGCAGGCCGGACAAAAGCCGTTCAAGGAAACGCCCGGGATCGCTGTCGCGCTGACTCAGGCCAAGCCACAGATTCTGCCACTGATCGGGCAGGCTCTGGCAGAACTCCACCGCCAGCGAACTCTTGCCGAACCCTGCCGGCGCACTGACCAGCAACAGACGGCCTGACAAACCGGCACTCAGCCGCTCGCACAGCCGGGGTCTGGGCACATAACCTTCAGGCAGTGGTGGGCGGAAGAAACGTCCTTCCAACGCAGTGACTGCGTGATTTGCGAATCCTTGCAAACGCGACAGATCAGTCATGGCCGGCTCTTGTTAGAAGTGCTTGTTATTCGGCGTTCAGATGTCGGGAGACTAGCGGCTATGTCAGCGCTTTTGAAGAATGTTCGACGAAAGACTGTAAGAAAACATATCCCATCAACAGGGCGAATGTTGCTTCATATGTTTTTGGAGAGGGAGAGATCGAACGGCATGAACCGTTTCGAGAGACGAACACCTGGAGCAGCCCGGCTTGCCGGCGGCGTCGATCTTGAAAACGCCACGGCCGGCAAGCCGGACTGCCAAGGGCGTCAAAAACTGGGACCGTTCAAAAAACACCCCGACGAATCGGGGTGTGTTCTTCTTGCGGCTATGGGGTTCAACCATAGGGTAAAGCGGCGGAGGACAACGGTGCGCTGTAGCTGTGATCAACGGTGCACGGCTCTCCGCCAATTCGGTCAGACGATCAGCGCACTCCTTCCTGACGCAGTGCGTTCGGCTGGAAGTCGCTGGTGGAGGCGGTGAAGCCGAAGTCGTAGGCGCGTTTCTCTTCGTTCTTCATGCCCAGCGCCAGATAGCGGCCGGACTGCAGGTCGTACAAGGTTTCCACCGCGTACCACGGCACCTGTTTGTCGTAGTAGTTCTCGGCATGGGCTTCGGCTACACGCCACAGTTGACCACGACCGTCGTAATGGTCGATGACCGCGGCTTGCCAGGTGTCTTCGTCGATGAAGAAGTCACGCTTGGCGTAGATGTGGCGCTGGCCTTCCTTCAGGGTGGCAGTCACGTGCCATACACGACGCAGCTCGTAGCGCGCCAGGTCCTGGTTGATGTGGCCGGGGCGAACGATGTCGGCGTATTTGAGTTTCGGATCGTCGAGCTTGTAGCTGTCGGACGCGATGTACATCTCTTGCTTGCCAATCAATTTCCAGTCGTAGCGATCAGGCGCGCCGTTGTACATGTCCAGGTTGTCGGAGGTACGCAGGCCGTCGGCGGCTGTACCCGGGCCGTCATAGGACACTTGCGGCGCACGACGCACACGACGTTGACCGGCGTTGTAGACCCATGCCGCGCGAGGTTCTTTCACCTGATCTAGGGTCTCGTGAACCAGCAGTACCGAACCTGCCAGACGTGCTGGCGCGGTCACCTCCTGCTTGAAGTAGAACAGGATGTTACCCGGATTCTGCGGGTTGAAATCCTTCATCTTGTCGCGGAAGACGAACTGGTCTTCGAAATACACAGGGCTGAATGAGCCGTTGGTTTGCGGCGTCACCTGCACCACCAGACGTTTCACGCTGCCGCCGCGATAGCGGGTGATGTGGTTCCAGATCACCTCAAGACCGTCTTTTGGAATCGGGAACGGCACGGCGGTTTCGAAGTTTTCCAGACCGTTACCACCGCCCACCAGTTTGGTGTTGGTGGCGTTTTTCTTGATGGCGGCAAACACATCGGCAGGCACGGTAGCGCCACGGTGCGATGGGTAGACCGGCATCTTGAAGGTGTCCGGGTAACGCTTGAACATCGCGTATTGGCCCGGTGCCAAGTTGTTTTTGTACTGCTCGACGTTCTGCGCGGTGATGGTGAACAGCGGTTTTTCGCTGGCGTACGGGTTGGCCAGAAAGCCCTTGTCGTCCACGGCGCCAGCGTTGGTCGCCATCGGCGTCCAGGCAGGAATGGTGTTGGCGGCGTTGCCGGCCTTCTCCGCGCCCATTGGCGTCAGGGTGGTGCCCAGCTTGGCGGCGTCATCGGCAGAGACGGCGGCCATCACCCCGGTAGCGAGCAATGACAGGCCCAGTACTCCGACGTGCAAAAGACCCTTGGTGATTTTCATGTTCATGGTCATTCCTTAGAAGTTCATACCGAAGCTGAGCGCCACGAAGTCGCGGTCATCCACTGTGGTGTACTTGCCGTCGAAGAAGTTGGTGTAGGAGAGGTTGGCGGTGTAGGTGTTCTGATATTCCGCTTCCACACCCAGACTCACGGCCTTGCGACCTTCTTCGAAGTTGCCACCAGGACCTGGTGAGTAACCATCGACGTCATGAGACCAGGCCACACTTGGCTTAAGGTTCACACCGGCGAACACGTTGTTGTAGTCCCAGATGGCGCGAGCGCGGTAGCCCCAGGAATCGGTGGTGGTGAAACCGTCGTTTTCGCAGTACCGGCTGAGGTTGTTGAGCGGCGCGCCGGCCAGGGTGCTGGCATTGAGCGTGGTGCACTGTCCGTTCGGCAGAGGACCTGGGCCGTAGCTCGGGTCACGGCCGTAACGCAGTTTGGAAGTACTTTCCAGGCCACCGACGTGAGTCCAGCCCACCTCGCCCACCACGGTCAGACGTTCGGCACCCATCACCTGATCGAAGAAGTGGGTGAAGGTGGTCTGCGCCTGACTGATTTCTTTGCGGCGATAGCCTTTCTGATCCGCGCCCGGAGCGCCCTGCAGCAAGGCAACGCTCGGGTTCAGAGGCGTCAGACCGGAATACAGAATGTCGGTGGTGTTCAACTGAACAGGTGCGTTCGGGCGGTAGCTCAGCTCGCCGCTCCACGCGGTACCGGTAGGCAGCGTGGTGGAGAAGCTCAGGCCGAACAGGTGAATGTCCTCCGGGTATTCAACGTAGTAGCTGGAGTTGGCAGCGACGACGACTGGAAGGAGGGTTGGCGCAAGACTGGTCGCGACACCCAGAGGTACGCCCCTGCCCACCAGACCACCGACCAGGCCGGCAGCACTGTATGCGCTGGCCGGGCCGCCTTTGCCACTGAAAATCGGCAGACGGCTGTGATAGTTCATGTAATAGGCGCCGAACTCAGTGTCCAGAGGTTCGAAGTTGTAGTGCATCGCCACGCCGTACTGGCCGCTGTCGCGGGCATCACGATCCGGGCCACGGGCAACGATTGCGCCTTCGTCAGGGTTGCCGAAGTTCACACCGCGAGCCGCCAGCGTTGCCTGCACCGGACCACGCAACGCCGCCGGCAGCGCCGCGTTCAGGCTGTTTTGAGTACGCAGTACCGCCAGGTTGTTCTTGCAACCATCGGCGATCACGTCCGGCTGCGAGAAGAACGTACCGCAGTTGTCGACAACGGTCTGATCCCATTCGAGCTGATAGAAGCCTTCTGCCGAGAGGTTTTCGGTGATGCTCTGGGACAGGTAGAACATGTTGACCGGAATCAGGCCTTCCTTGATTTCCGAGCCAGGACGACGGAATGCCGATACGTCGATCGGGTTGATGCTGTTGATGCCGCCGCCGATGAAAGTACTCTCACCCCAGTTGACCACTTGCTTGCCCAGACGCACCGAACCCGGCTCATCGGCAATGGAGTAATTGTGATAGACGAACGCGTCGAGCAGCTGGAAGCCCGAGGACTTGGCGCCTTCCTTGCGGCCCGAGTCGCTGATGTCCTTGAACTCGCGGCCTTCATCCTTGAGTTCAAAGTCATACCAGTACTTGCCCCGCAGAAACACACCGGTGTCGCCGTACTTCAGTTCCAGATCGTGAATGCCCTTGAAGATCTTCGAAAAGGTTTCCCCACTTTTGAAGTTCAGGTGGCCGTCATCGGAAGTTTGCGAAAGCCCGTGTCCACCGTTGTTCGAACCGATCAGGTTCTTGTTGGCGTTCTCGGTCGACCAACTGGCGCCTATGGAGAGCGACGAGTCGAAATTACCTTCGATTTCACCGATGTTGAAACTAACGCCGAATGCAGGACCGGCGAGCGAGGAAGCGAGACCGACGGCCAGAGGCAGTTTTGCCCGGCGCCAGAACAGGTTTGCTGATGTCATCGACGCTACTCCATGTGCTTTTATTTTTATGGCAGTGGGTGCTTCCAGAAACGACTCAGGTGGACTGATCCGCAGTGCCTGGGTGTCAACGCGTGTCGGGCAGCCCATGTAAAGCTGCTAAGCGAAACGGCGTTTTTCTCCGGTTCCAACCTACTGCCGACTATAGCCAGCAGGTGCTACTGCTTGATCCCTCTAAAGTGTGATTTACAGCGTCAAAGCCTCTGGCACGCCGATTTCGGCGCACCGGCCGGCGCGGCAGAGGGAGGATGGCTGAATTTCAGGATTTGGCAAGGCAGACGCCGGGGGAGACGCCTCGCGGCACATTGCCATGACCGAAATCAGGGCAATGTGCGCGAAAAAAGATCAATCAGAGGGTCGAGAGAAACGCGCTGTTAGTGCTCTGCCATTCGATGATGTCCAGGCGGATTCGCTTCTTGTCGAGCTTGCCGACGCTGGTCTTGGGAATTTCGGTAACAAGGGCGATCTGGCTCGGAATCGCCCACTTGTTAATGTGCCCCTGTTCCACGAATGGCTTGAGATGTTCCTTCAACGCCTTGGCGTCGATGACATGCCCTTCGTGCGCCACCAGCAACGCGAACGGCCGCTCGCCCCATTGTGGATCGGCGATACCGACTACCGCCACTTCACGCACACCGGGATGACGACTGCACAGATCTTCAAGCTCCAGCGACGACACCCACTCGCCGCCGGTCTTGATCACGTCCTTGATGCGGTCGCGAATGTCGATGCCGCCCATGCTGTCGAGAGTCGCTACATCGCCGGTGTGCAGCCAGCCGCCAGCCCAAAGCTCAGCGCCCTTCTCCGGCTCGCGGTAATAGCCTTCGGTCAACCATGGCGCGCGCAATACCAGCTCGCCCTGGGTTTCGCCATCGGACGGCAGGAAATTGCCTTCGGCATCGACGATCGCTGCTTCAACCAGCACACCTGGCGCACCGGCCTTGATCCGGTACGTGGTGCGCTCGTCTTCGCTGCCCGCCATCAACTCATCATTGAGGTGCGCAACAGAAACCAACGGGCCAGTCTCGGACATGCCGTAGGCAGCGGTCAGTTGAATGCCCTTGGCCTTGGCGGCGTCGTACAGCGAACGGTTGAGCGAGCTGCCGCCAATGATGATGTTCCAGCCGGTAAAATCGACGTCCTTGGCGGCCTTGGCGTTGAGCACCATTTGCATGATGGTCGGCACGCAGTGAGAGAAGTTGACCTTCTCCTTGCGCCACAGCTCGACCAGCAATTCAGGGTCGTAACGGCCGGGATAGACCTGCTTCACGCCGAGCATGGTCGCGGCATACGGAACGCCCCATGCATGCACGTGGAACATCGGGGTAATCGGCATGTAAACCTTGTCGGTGCCGAGCAGACCCTCGACACTGCCCATGATCGTCGCCACCGCCATGGTGTGCAGCACCAACTGGCGATGGGTGAAATACACGCCTTTGGGATTGCCGGTGGTGCCCGTGGTGTAGAAGGTGGTGGCCACCGAGTTTTCGTCGAAATCCTCGAACGTGTACTGAGGGCTCGCCGCTGCCAGAAGAGTTTCGTACTCGCCGACCAGATTCGGCAGGTCAGCGGATTTGTCTGCCGTATCGGTGATCAGGATGGTCTTCTCGACTGTGGTCAGCTTGCTTTCGAAGCACTTGTAGAGGGCCATGAACTCACTGTTGACCAGCACGAACTTGTCTTCGGCGTGGTTCATGGTGAACAGGATCTGATCCGGCGACAGACGCACGTTGATGGTGTGAATCACCGCGCCGATCATGGGAATCGCAAACATGCACTCAAGATAACGATGGCTGTCCCAATCCATGACAGCCACGGTATCGCCCGCCCTCACCCCCGCTTCGGTCAGCACATTCGCAAGGCGGCAGATCCGCTCGTTGAGTGTCAGATACGAATAGCGTGATTGGTCCCGGTAAACGATTTCCCGTGTTTTTTCATAGCGGCTGCCCGACATCAGCAAGCGTTTGATCAACAGAGGGTACTGGTACGCGCCATCAGCTGGCGGAATCACGCGTGTCTGCAGCATAGGAATCCCTTTTCAAGATGCATGTGCGGTGCTGAAAATATGCACTCTAGAGCCTTCACTCGCCACCCAAATCAGCCAAAGGGATGATTCGAATGACGAGTGACCATGCAGGCATTGCGCCATTTGACAGGGCAAAACGGTCCTACGCAGGCTGTGCGACGTGGTTTTCGGCGGGGGTTCGAGGAAAGATCAGCGCTGCGGCGAAAGTCAGCGCTGCGAAGCCGGCGAGGATCACATACAGTCCGGTCAACCCTTGACGAGGCTCGACGAAGGCAATCAGCGGAATCGCCGTGGCACTTGCGCCAAAGGAAAGGAAGTAGCGCAGCGCAAATACCCGGGACTGCCATTGGGGGGCGACGAAGTTGGCGACCATCGCGTCATTGACTGTTACCTGACCGAACACCACGAACATGAAACCCGCGCCCAGTAACACCACCGGCCAACTGTCGGTATAAGCCAGCCCGAACAGAAACGGCGCCTGGCAGACGGTGAGAATCACGAACGGCCATTTAAGGCTGAAGCGGTCGAGGAAACGGCCGATGGTCAACTGCGCCACCGCGCCAAAGGCGTAGGCCAGGCTGACGATAAGGCCCAATGTCTGCGGCGAAGCGAACAGGTCATGCAGACGATCCTGAAACAGCTTCGGATAGGTCATGGTCGTTGCGTTGAACACCACGCCGCCAGTGGCCGTGGCAATGGCCAGAACGCTGAATACCATGACCATGGAAATCCGCTGACCGGTCCGGCCTTTCGGCGCTGTATGGGCCCGCATCGGAATCGGTTCGTCCTTGACCTGCAAAGCGAACATCAGGCCGATCAGGATCGATATGCAACCCGGCAGGATGAACGCCGAGCGCCAGCCGAACTGTGCCACCAGAAAACCCGTCAGCAGCGCGGAAAACGCCACACCGAGGTTGCCCCACATGCCGTTGACGCCGATCTCGCGACCGCGATTCTGCGCGTAAGCCACCAGCATGGCGGTGCCGACCGGGTGATAGATGGCGGCGAACACGCCGACCAGGGTCATGCCCACCGCCAGCATGGTGGTGCTGGTGCTCAGGCCGGTGATGATCGACGCGGCGCCAATACCGAAGAAGAACAGCAGCATCATGTGCCGCCGACTCCAGCGATCACCCAGCCAGCCGGCCGGTAGCGAACAGGCTCCGAAAGCAATGAACCCGCCCAGCGACAGGCCGATGAGTTGCGCGTAATCCAGCGCGAACGCCTGGGTCATGCCCAGCACGGCGGCGGGAAAAATCAGCATGAACATGTGATCGATGACGTGAGCGGCGTTGATGAAATGAATCACCGTTCGAGGTGAGTTGGGGCGTATGACTTGACTCATGGCAACGCATCCTGGGCTTGCAGTGATTGTGGATGCTCATGCTAAGTTGGCGACAAATCGTATTTCAGACAACATAGTCATCGAATCCGCCATGTTGATCAGCCTGCTCAGCCACAGCCCGGTTACCGCCCATCCAAGGGACTATCCCGATGGCGCGCATCAGCCGCGTCATGTCCACGCCGAGGCGCAACTGCTGTATGCGGTCAGCGGCGTCATGCGCTTGATTACCGACAGCGGCGCCTGGGTGATTCCCCCGACGCGAGCGGTGTGGATCCCGCCAATGGTCGAACACGAAATTTACATGTCGGGCGAAGTGCTGATGCGCTCGCTGTTCATCGCCGCCGAGCATTGTCCACCCGGCCTGAACAACTGCTGCGTGCTGGCCGTCACGCCATTGCTGCGCGAGTTGATTGTGCGGGCTACGCAAAGCGCTGAGCATGCGGCCAATTCGCTGATCCAGCAGTTGATGCTCGAAGAAGTCGCTGCGCTGGAAAATCTGCCGCTGCACATCCCCATGCCCCGCGACCGGCGCCTGCAAAATATCTGCACGGCACTGCTCAAGACCCCGCATCACGGCAATACGCTGGAAGACTGGGCCCAGGCAGTCGGCGCCAGCTCACGCACGCTGACGCGTCTGTTCAATCAGGAGTTGGGGCTGAGTTTCAATGCCTGGCGTCAGCAGGTGCGGCTGATGGAAGCGCTGCCCAGGCTACTGGCTGGCGAGAGTGTGCAACGGGTGGCGAACGATCTGGGCTATGGCAGCGCACGGGCGTTCAGCGCGATGTTCATCCGTCTTTTGGGCGAAAGCCCCCGGGAATATCTGGGGGCTTTGAAGCAGTTGAGTGAGTTGAAGCGGTGAGGCGTCCGCGTAGTCTGCGCAAATCCAACCGTGGGAGGGATCTTGCTCACGAATACGTCAGAGCAATCGGCACCGCAGTGACTGACTTTCCGTTTTCGCGAGCAAGCTCCCTCCCACAGGATCGTGTGAATCCCGCTCTGGAAGCAATCAGCTCGCCTGCGTAAATGCCAGCTTCACACCCAGCGCCACCAGAACCCCGCCCATGGCGCGATCGAACCAGTGCCCCATGCGGGCAAAACCGGCGCGCACCCGTGGCTGGCTGAACAGGCGCGCGACCAGGCAGAACCAGATGCCCGTTGCCAGCGCCAGATACACCCCATAACCGGCCTGAATCAGCATTGGCGTGTGCGGATTGATCACGACAGTGAACAGAGACAGGAAAAACAGCGTGGCCTTGGGGTTCAGCCCATTGGTGACGAAGCCTGCGGTAAAGGCGCCGCGAGCTGTGCGCTCACCCTTGGCGATGTCCACAGGCGCATCGGTCGCGCTGGCAGGTTTGGCCCGCAGGGCCTTGATGCCGATGTACAGCAGATATGCCGCCGCTGCCCACTTCAATGCGTTGAACAGCACGATGGACTGCGAAACGATCAGACCGATACCGAGCAACGAATAGCCGACGTGCAGGAAAATCGCGGTACCGACGCCCATGGCGGTGTAGGTCCCGGCCTTGCGACCGTGGGTCACGCTTTCACGCACCACCACGGCGAAGTCCGGGCCGGGGCTGGCGACAGCGAGCAGGTGAATCAGGGCAACGGTGAGAAATTCCGTCCAGTACATGGGGGTCTCCGGGGCAGCATTCAGAGCAAAAGGCTCAAACAAGGCGCCTACCTTACGCCTGTGCCTGACACAGCAAAAGATCCTCTATACACACGTATCCATGCTGTTCGTCATATTTCCCGAAGTGGCGCGCAGGCATTGGATTGCAGCAATATGTTCGTCTTCCTACGCGTCGTAGCGCATCCAGCCACAGGAGCCCCTGTACATGAGCGACAACCGCAAAGCCGTTTTCCTGGACCACACCTCTCTGGATCTTGGCGATCTGGACCTCACCCCATGGCGTGAAACCTTCGGTGAACTGGTGCTGCACGGGAGCACAACTGCCGACCAGGTCATCGAACGGCTGCAAGGCGCGCAAGTGGCCATTTCCAACAAGATCATGATCGATGCCGCCGCGTTCGCAGCGTGCCCGGACCTGAAACTGGTGCTGGTCACTGCGACTGGCGTCAATAACGTCGACCTGGACGCCGCCCGTAAACACGGCGTAGTCGTGAGCAACTGTCAGGGCTACGGCACGCCGTCCGTGGCGCAACATACATTGATGCTGTTGCTGGCGATGGCCACGCGTCTGCCTGATTATCAACAGGCAATTCATCAGGGCCAATGGCAGAAGTCGAAACAGTTCTGCCTGCTGGACTTCCCGATTGTGGAACTGGAAGGCAAGACGCTGGGCTTGCTGGGGCACGGGGAACTCGGCGGTGCGGTGGCGAAGCTGGCTGAAGCCTTTGGCATGAAAGTCGTGCTGGGGCAGATTCCTGGCCGCCCTGCTCGCCCGGATCGTGTGCCCCTGCATGAACTGCTGCCGCAGGTCGACGCATTGACCCTGCACTGCCCGCTCAACGAACACACCCGCGACATGCTCGGCGCCCATGAATTGAGCCTGATGAAGCCGAAAGCGTTCATCGTCAACACGGCCCGTGGCGGACTGATCAACGAACAGGCGCTGGCCGATGCGTTGCGCAACGGGCACCTTGCGGGCGCCGCGACCGACGTGCTGACCGTCGAGCCGCCAGTCAACGGCAACCCGCTGCTGTCCGGCGACATCCCACGCCTGATCATCACCCCGCACAGCGCCTGGGGAAGCCAGGAAGCGCGGCAGCGGATCGTCGGGCAGGTGAACGAGAATGCGCAGGGGTTCTACGCGGGTGCGCCGGTTCGAGTAGTGAGCTGAGTGATCACCCTCTGAACATACCCTTAGCAGTCCGGCTTGCCGGCGGCGCGCAATCGAAATCGCCACCGCAGGCACGCCGGATTGTTACCGACGTCCATTCCATGTCGAGATCCGAAGCCTTTCCCCTGTTAAACTTCGCCCTTTTTGCCAGGAGCCGAAGATGGACCCGCGCAGTGAAGTGTTACTCCGTCAGGCCGAGCTGTTTCAGGGCTCACTGCTGCTGACCGGCCTGCCTGCCGACGACCTGCTGGGCAGGCTGCCCAATGCGCGAGGCTGGAGCTGGCATGCGGGGGATTTTGCGGCGCTGGACACCCGCTTCAGCGGTCGCACCCACTTCGGCACTGAAGCGCCGGCCGAGAGTTTCGAAGCTGCCGTGCTGTTCCTGCCCAAAGCCAAGGACCTCACTGATTACCTGCTCAATGCCCTGGCCTCGCGTCTACAGGGTCGAGAGCTGTTTCTGGTGGGAGAAAAACGCGCGGGTATCGAAGCTGCTGCGCGTCAACTGAGCCCATTCGGTCGCGCTCGCAAACTGGACAGCGCCCGTCACTGCCAGCTGTGGCAAGTCTCCGTGGAAAACGCCCCGCAAGCCGTGCAGTTGAACAGTCTGGCCAAGCACTTCGAGATCGACATCGAAGGCGGTCCACTGAAGGTCACCAGCCTTCCCGGCGTCTTCAGTCATGGTCGTCTGGATCGTGGTTCCGCCCTGCTGTTGGAGAATCTTGATCGACTGCCAGCAGGCCATTTACTCGATTTCGGCTGCGGCGCGGGCGTACTCGGCGCTGCGGTCAAACGTCGCAACCCGGACATGAACGTGACAATGCTCGACGTCGACGCCTTTGCCACCGCCAGCAGCCGTCTGACGCTGTTGGCCAACGGTCTTGAAGGTGACGTTCTGACCGGCGACGGCATCGACGCCGCACCCAAGCATCTGGATGTCATTCTGACCAATCCGCCCTTTCATACGGGTGTTCACACCGACTACGCGGCCACTGAAAATCTGCTCCGAAAAGCACGTGAACATCTGAAAAAAGGCGGTGAACTTCGCTTGGTCGCCAATAGCTTCCTGCGCTATCAGCCGATCATCGAAGAGCACCTTGGCGTATGTGCCGTTATGGCCGAAGGGAATGGCTTCCGGATTTACCGCGCCAAACGCGGGTGAAAATTAGCGCTTGCCGAACACGATTCGTCTAGGCAGAATCCGCTCCGTCCTAGGGGAGTAGTCTCCCACGAGCGCCACGCTCGTCCGGCGCGCATCAACATACTTGGCCCTCAGGCCATGGTGCGTGCGACCCCAGATCCGCCCAGACGGATCGGTGGTTTGACAAGACCTATGACACGAACATCCTGACCCGGGGCGGGGAGGTTGTACGTGTCATAGCCGTGTTGACCCGCCCCTTAGGAAACCCCTGATGCTGGAATCCCTGTTGGTCCCAACCGCGGTCGTCGCACTGGCCGAAATCGGTGACAAGACCCAACTCCTCGCGCTCATTCTCGCTGCACGCTTCCGCAAGCCCTGGCCGATCATCGCCGGTATTGTCGCGGCTACGCTGGCCAACCACGCTGCGGCCGGTGCCGTGGGCGCCTGGTTCAGCAGCTTCCTGTCCGACGCCGTGCTGCACTGGATCCTTGCCGCAAGCTTCACCGCCACGGCTCTGTGGACGCTGATTCCAGACAAGATGGACGATGACGAAGCCAACACCGCGCGCAAGTTCGGCCCCTTCATGACCACGCTGATTGCGTTCTTCATCGCGGAAATCGGCGACAAGACGCAGATCGCCACGGTGATGCTGGCGGCTCAGTATTCCTACCTGTGGCTGGTGATTCTGGGTACGACGCTGGGCATGCTGCTGGCCAACGTGCCGGTCGTGTTGGCAGGTAATTTCGCGGCGGAGAAACTGCCGTTGACATTGATTCGTCGCCTGGCGGCCGGTGCGTTTTTCATCCTGGCGATCGTTGCGGTGTACAAGGCGATGCAGGTCAGCGGCTGGGTTTAACCCGTCCTGAAACCCTCGCGCAAATCCTGTGGGAGACGCCGGAGGAACGACGGCAGCGATAGCGTTGGATCAGTCACAGCAGGCTTGTCTGATAAACCGATGTCGTCGCTGCCGTCGTGACCTCCGGCGCTCACACAAGTCCAGGGGCGCACCCGCTAACAGCGTGCCGCCCTGGACCCAAGAGCCACCTCCCTCTTCAGGATTTCGGCGCCTGCTCATACAGCGGCATTACCTTCGGAATTGCCGCCTGCAATGAGGCAATCCGGTTCGCCGAAGCCGGGTGAGTGCTCATGAACTCAGGCTGTGAAGCGCCGGCCTGGGCCTGCATTTTCTGCCACAAGGTAATCGCGGCATTGGGGTTGTACCCAGCTCGAGCCGACAATTCCAGCCCCAGCAGATCCGCTTCGTTTTCATTGGAACGGCTATTGGGCAGCGTCAGGCTGTAATTGACCACGGTATCGGCCAGCGCAAGACTGTCTTGCCCCAACCCCAACAACGAGCCGGCGCCCTGCTTAGCCATTTGCACGCCATAGGCCTTGGACATGGCTTCTCGACCGTGCTCGCGAAGCGCGTGGGCGATTTCGTGGCCCATGACCGCCGCCAGCTCATCGTCGCTCAATTTCAGGGTATCGATCAGCCCGCTGTAGACGATGATCTTGCCACCAGGACCGCAGTTGGCGTTCAGCTCATCACTTTTGATCAGATTCACTTCCCACTGCCACTGCGCAGCATCCGGGCGTAATTTCGGCGCCTGGGCTATCAGGCGATTGGCGACGTTCTGTACGCGCTTGGCCTCAGCACTGTCCTTATCCAGAACACCCTTGGTCGTCGCCTCGGTGACGGTCTGTTGGTAAGACTGGGCGTACATCTGATTGACCTGGTCGGTCGACAGCATGCTGAACATGTATTGCTTGCGTTCGACACCCACCGAATCCCCGCTGGTGGTGTTGACGGCCTGGCAGCCTGCAACCAGCAAAGCTGCACTCATGGCACAAAGAGCAAAGGTCTTGCGCATTATGTATCTCCCTGGAAACAAGGCGCCCATCCTAGGCGGTACGCCCGCGGAGTGCTAGATAGAAGCGGTTTGCCATATAAACTGTGGTAAAAAAAAACGCGCATTTGTAACAGAAATGAAACATAAACCTCTCAGTTCTGAGACGCGCCAAGGCCTTTAAAACCGGGGCTTGTCGGCAACATATCCAATAACGACCAACGCCGATCAAAAACGGCCATTTCGTCGGGTCGTGTCTCATGGAAGCTCAGTGCGAGGCGATATCCACTTCAGGCGTAATTCCACGTCCGGAGTTCCTATGAAGTTCAAGTCGATCCAGTTTTCGGTTGCCGCTCTGTCGGGTGCCATCGTGCTCAGCGTTGTGGCTGCTCTCGTGCTTTTTGCGCTGTTTTCCGGCGCGCGCACTCAGGAGCTCGTGGAAAAACGCACTACCGTGCAGTTCGAGCAGGCCATCGAGCAACGACTGACAGCCATCGCGCGTACCCAGGCCAGCGAGATTCAGCGCGAACTGGAAGCTCCGCTGCAAACGGCCGCAGGCCTTGCTACCACCAACGCGGTACTGGGCATGAAGGACGCCAAGGGCGAGCCACTGCTGAAGATCAGCCGCGAGCAGTTGCTCAACGTGTTGCATGAGACAGTCGTGCGCAACCCGAAAATTCTCGGTTCCTACATCGGCTGGGAACATAACGCGCTGGACCATAACGACGCGGCCTATGCTGAAGCGCCCATCACCGGCGTGGACCCGAAAGACGGCCGCTTCATGGCCTGGTGGTACCGCAAACCGGACGGCACTTTCAATCTGGAAAAACTCGCCAGCCTAGAGGACCAGAAGGTTCTCTCTACCGGCATCCGCTCCAGCGAGTACTACCTGTGCTCGCGGGAAACCCGCAAAGCCTGCGTGATCGACCCGGCGCCTTATAAAGTCGGCGACAAGATGGTCATGCTCTCCTCATTCATCGAACCGATCATGCTCGACGGCCAGTTCCAGGGCATCGTCGGCGCCGACCTGTCGGTGAACTTCATCCAGGACATGCTCGAAAGCGCCGACAAGAAACTCTACGACGGCGCCGGCGACCTGGCTTTGATTGCCACCAATGGCCGTCTGGTCGCCTATACCAAAGACACCAGCAAGCTCGGCGAAAAAGCCAGCGAGATCCTCGACGCCAACGAGGTTGCCAACCTGACCAACCTCACCAAAGGCGAGGTGCGTTACGACATCGACAAAGAACATGGCCACATCGAGCTTTACCTGCCATTCGGCATCGGCAACACCGACGCGCGCTGGACCCTGATGATTCGCATGCCTGTCAGCGCCGTGATGGCTGATCTGCAGAAACTGCAGAGCGACCTGGCGCAGCAACGCGACACGGACATCTTCGGCATGACCGTCGTCGGTTTGTTGATCGCCGCGCTGGGCCTGCTGATCGTCTGGTTCGTCGGCCGTGGCATCGCTCGCCCACTGAAGCAAATGGTCGCCATGCTCGACGACATCGCCAAGGGCGAAGGTGATCTGACCCGCCGCCTGACCAGTGACCGCGCCGACGAACTGGGCGCGATCGCCACGGGTTTCAATACCTTCCTCGGCAAACTACAGGTCATGATCAGCCAAGTGGTGACGTCGGTGCAGAAGGTCAGCGACTCGTCCGAGCACACCGCCGACATCGCCATTCGCACCAACAAGGGCGTCCACAAGCAGATGGCCGAGATCGACCTTGTCGCTACCGCTGTGCATGAAATGACCGCCACCGCGCAGGATGTCGCCCGCAACGCGACTCAGGCCGCGCAGGCTGCCAATCACGCAGATGACGCGGCGAATCAGGGCATGCGCATCGTTCACAACACATCGAACTCGATCAGCGAACTGGCGGTGGAAATCGGTCGAGCCGTCGGTGTCGTGCAAACCCTGGCCAAGGACAGCGAGAACATCAACGCGATTCTGACGGCCATTCGCGGGATCGCCGAACAGACCAACCTCCTCGCTCTGAACGCGGCCATCGAAGCGGCTCGGGCTGGCGAACAAGGCCGCGGATTTGCGGTGGTGGCTGACGAAGTGCGCAATCTGGCACAGAAGACCCAGCAGGCCACCGAAGAAATCCAGAGCATGATCCAGCAATTGCAGACCGGCACGCGGCAGGTGGTCAAGGTCATGGAAGACAGCCAGACCAAGACCGACGAGAGCGTAGGGCACGCGGCCGAGGCTGCGCAGGCACTGGAAAGCATTACCAAGGCCGTGTCGGTGATCAACGACATGAACACCCAGATCGCCAGTGCTGCCGAAGAACAAAGCGCAGTGGCTGACGACATCAACCGCAACGTGATCAATATTGGGCAAGTGGCCAACGAGGTGGCGGGCGGCGCGGATGAATCGAGCCAGGCCAGCGCCGAACTGACCAAGCTCGCGGAGCAACAGCGTCGGTTGATCAATCAGTTCAGGGTTTGATGAGAGTGGAGAGTTAACGCGCTTCACACCCTTTAGCAGTGCAGCCTGCCGGCGATGGCGCTTTCAAGACCGCTGCCGCCGGCCAGCCGGACTGCTACCGACCGCCGCGACAAACCTTGATCACAACGGCGTAAGGCATTCCGGCGCATTGAGCTTCGGATCGTTCACCAGATTGGCCAACGGGCGCTCGCGCAACTGCATCTGTGGTGCGGCAAGCAGCGATTGCAGGGTTACCAGAGAACTTTCGGGATCGAGCCAGGCGGCCTGGCCCTCTGCATCAAGGATCAACGGCCTGCGTTGACTCATTGCTGACTGTGTCACCACCGCCACGCTCAAGTAAACGTGCTCCTGCACCGGATACGCCTCCCAGATCGCCGCGAAATACAGTGCCGAGCCCTCACCCGGCGTCAGCCAGAACGGTCGTTTGCGCACCGTACCGCGCCACTCGTAGAAACCGTTGGCAGGCAGCAGGCAGCGTCGCTCGCGAAACGCCTGACGAAACATCGGTTGTTCTGCCACGGTTTCCGCCCGTGCATGTGCGGGTGTACGGGACATGTCGGTGAGCCACGGCGGGGTCAGCCCCCAACGCGCTCGCGCCACCTCCCTGCCGCCCGCCTCGCTTTGGCCAGCGCGCACCATGAGCACTGAGTCGGCCGGGGAAATGTTCCATTGCGCCTGCTGGTCTGCCGGGAATCCGGGCAAGGCCGCGAAAGCGGGCGTCCAACGAAACAGCGCATAACGTCCACACATGGGCTTGGGGCAACTCTTCTGAAAAGCGAATGAAGCGGCGCGGTACCGGATTCAGCACAACAACACGTCGGGATAGCTGTCAGGTTCTTCGCCCGACAACGGAAAGGCGCCATTGTACTCAGTGATCAACTGTCGCGCCCGCTCAGCCTGATCGTCTTCCACTGCCAGCCCCAGCAAGCCGAAAACCGGCAGCTCGCCGATCCCGCCCAGCAGATGGCGACCGGTGATGTGCGACTCGATGCCTTCGCTGGCGAGCATCGACTGTAATAACTCGCCTTCCATCATGTTTTCCGGCTCATAGATTTTGCGCATTCATTCGTTCTCGGCCCGGACTTCCAGATCCCATTGCTCACCATCGGTTTCGAGATGAAATTCGATGGGACGACAGCACACATGGCAATCTTCGATGAAATTGTTATCGCCTTCCGACAGATCGAGGACCGTTTCCCCCGGTTCGCCGCAATAAGGACACTCGTAAGGCGCTGCAGGTTGTATTTCGTGCATCACAGTCTCCGAGAGCAGTTTTGCGTATAATCGCCGACTTGTTTGCGGGCCGAGCTTTATTTCTCAGCATCCGGGTGTGATTCCGGACTTGGCCTACCTTTACCCTAGCCGTTTCCAACAAGAGAGCATGATGGGCGAATTCGATGCCATCCGACCGTACGACGACACCGAAGTAAAAGCCGTACTCAACCGGCTGCTGGGTGACAAGGCGTTCCTCGCGATCCTCACGCATTTCCGTTTTCCACGTCTGGCCGGATCCCTGGGCTGGATTCTGCAGCCTGCCATCGCACGCAAGCTGCGCCGTCAGTTCGCCGGCATCGATACCGTGGCCGCTTTGCAAGACAAGGTCGAGCATTACGTCGATCACACAATCGAGCGCGCCACCGATGGTGTGACCTACACCGGCGTCGAGCAGTTCAAGTCCGGCGTGGCGTACCTGTTTCTGGCCAATCACCGTGACATCGTGATGGACCCGGCCTTCGTCAACTACGCGGTCTATCACGCCGGCCTGCCGACGCCGCGAATCGCCATCGGCGACAATTTGCTGCAGAAGCCTTTCGTCAGCGACCTGATGCGCCTGAACAAGAGCTTCATCGTGCACCGCTCCATCGCTGGCCGCCGGGAAAAGATGGCGGCTTATCAGTTGCTGTCGGCCTACATCAATCATTCGATCCGCAACGACTGCCAGTCGATCTGGATCGCCCAGGCCGAAGGCCGTGCCAAAGACGGCGACGATCGCACCGAATCGGCGATCCTCAAAATGTTCCACATGAGCCGCAAGGACGAGCCATTCGGCGAGGTCATTCAGTCGCTGAACCTGACCCCGGTGTCGATCAGCTACGAATACGACCCGTGCGATCACGCCAAGGCTCGCGAGCTGTATATCCGCGCCACCACTGGCAGCTACACCAAGGCGGCGGGCGAGGACGACGTGAGCATCGCGCTGGGGATTACCGGCTACAAAGGCCGTGTGCACGTCAACTTCGCGCCGCCGATCAGCGAACTGTTCGAAGACACCAAGCAATTGGCGATCGAGATGGACAGGCAGATCCTCGGCGGCTATCGCCTGTTCCCGGTGCATTACCTGGCTTACGCGCAATGGGCCAATGCCGACTCGAGCCTGAATGTACCGAGCGCCGCCGACGTCTTCCCGGCTGACGAACTGGAACGTGCGCAAGAAGAATGGCAGCGTCGCCTCGATGGCTGCCCTGAGGAACATCGTCCTTATCTGGTGCTGCAATACGCGACGCCGGTGCGCAATCAGTACCGGGTGAAGGCGGGGTTGCCGCTCTAAGGCTGAATCTGGACCCGGTGCAAGCGCGATTGCACCGGGAGCAGCACGGCTTGCCGGCGGTGGCGTCTTCCTGATCGCTGCCGCCGGCAAGCCGGACTGCCGCATCGATTGCCTCGGCACGCATTGGCAGTCAGAGCTTGGTACTCACCCATGACAACAGCAACGCAAACCCCAGGCATCCCGCGCCGATTCGGTAACTCAGACGAATAAGACGCAGCGTCGGCACGTCCATCAAGTGCATCGGCTCGTCGAAGGGTGCCTGTTCGGTCAGGTTGTGCAGGTGCGTGGTTTCGCGTTGCTCGCGACTGCGCGTGGTGTGCAGCAGCCACACGCCGGGGCCTGCAGCCAGCAGCGCAAACAGATTGAGGATCATCCCGGGGGATTGCTGAAGAAGGGACATGGGGCCTCGATGGCGCCAGATGAGGGGCGCCGCAGGTTCGATTGGATCTGACGATAAAGGTACTGCGTGTCACCTTAACGTCACCTGAACCGGTCACTGTGAAGCCCCTCGAACGCACCCGTCTGACCGGAGCCCCCTATGCTGCATGCCCACAATCAAGACCGCCTCTACCTCATCGCCCCGAGCGACGAGCAACAAGCGTTGATCGATGGCTTGGCCTTTAATGTTCAAGATCGCCACTGGCTGGTCTACTGCGCACTGGGTGGCCATCAGCATCACGATTTGCCAGAGATAGATATGGAGACGGGTTACAGCTTTCTTGATTTCTATCAGGCAGCCTGATCAGACGCCGAATCTTGTACCAGCACGGCTTGCCGGCAGTCGGAATTTCCGAGACCCACCGCCAGCAAGCCGGACGGCTACAGACCGCCCAACGCAACCGCTCAACAAAAAAAGCCCCCGGCTTCTCACGAAACCGGGGGCTTTTGTCGTACAGCCGGGCGGGTTACTGACCCAGAACGCGGCCGATGGTCTGATCCTGGAACAGACGGGTCAACGCATCGCTGAGCACGTCGCTGACCAGCTTGGTGTTGGTCTCTTCGTTCGGCGCCATGCCGAAACGCTGATCCAGGGAAGCGGCGTAACGACCGCTGTAGCTGCGACCGTTGTTCTGCACATCGGCGCGGAAGGTCGAGCTGATACTGGCTTCAGTCACGTACAGGCCTTCTTTCGGCGACTGGTACTTGAGGTCAGCCAAAGTAACCGTCAGCTGTGGGCCGTTGCCGCCCTGAACCGGGGTGAAGCCCAGGAGACGTACCGCCGCCTCGGCCTGAGCCTGCAGTTGAGGCACCAGTTGCTGGCCATTGACGGTGATCGAACTGGTTTCCGGATAGAGACCGCCGCGCGTCCCGAGGGTCTGAGTTTGACGACCATCGACGACACGAACCACGACCTGCTGGCCGTGTCCGACAGCCGCCAGCTGGCTGTTCAACTTGGGTTGCGGGTTAAGTGATTGCGGGCTGTGGGCACACCCCACCAGCGTCAGACTGCCTACCGCAAGCAAACCGAACAAAACACGACGCAACATGCTCATTTCTCCATGGGCCAAGGCACAAATTGTGCCGCAGTATAACGACCTCGCGCGGCCGCTCACTAGCGTAAAGATACGACTAAGCGCCATCGCCTGCGGTTCCCCTGCACGGTCCCCGCCCGTGACCGTAAAAAGTCCCCCCACGACACCATTACGCAACGCCAGCGTCACAGGGATGTCATCGCCACCCGACATACTTTTCACACCTACCCAGCTACTCCCCCAAACAAGGAGTCATGCCATGGATTTTCTCTGGTCTCTGTTCTCGCCTAAAAGTCGTCATCGCCACTTCGCTCGCCTGGACCAGCAGGGTATCTGCCTGTGCTTCAAACACTGTGCCGTGCCGCCTGAAGGTACAGGCTGGGTGGAAATCTGCGAGCCGAAACTGTGTTGGCTCCGTCAGCCGTTGCCTGCCAGTGCCCGCGTCAGCCCTCGCCTGCGTGCGATTACCGCCCGACAATTGCTCAGCTTCTGACCGAACGGCGAATAAAAGTCATTTTTTCTGGATCAATTCTCCGCGTTTCATCGCTATAATCTCCCCCCGATTATAAGGACGTCTCCTGATCGGGCCTCGCAGCATCGTTGATACCCTGTATCAACTCCTCCGTATCGCCCACAGAGAGCCTTCCACACAGACATGTGCAGCCCGGTGTGACCGCTGTGCAGGCGCGAAAACGTCGATTCGCTCGAACCTTTTGCACCCGCCACTGCCCACATTGTGTTTGAACCTGATCTGCCAGAGCTGCCATCGCGCAGCCCTTTTTGAGGTTCGCGTCTCCAAAAGAGCGTGAAAAAAACGGGTTTTCACAACTTCACAAGAGTGTGGCGAGCAAATGAATAGTTACGCGTTTGTAAATGCACCATTAGCGTCTGACCCAGCCCCCTTGCACAGGACCGATCGCAGCGCAGTCTCCACAACAGGAGCCTGAAGCCTGTCCACTACGGATTTGGTTGCATTACCGGACGTCTTGACGATAGTCGAATGGCTGTTCGGGCCGAAAAATGCGTTCATGCTGGCTACAAAAGCATCAACCAGGCCCTCTCAGTAGCGTCCGCTGAAGATGCAAAAAATTGCGAAGAATCGGCCATGACATTCCCGGCCAGATGACCTGAGGCACTGCGCGAAATCCGCGCCGCCCGCATCTGGCAACTGACCACGGGAACCATGCCGTCAATTTGGTGCTGCAGATTTTGGAGACGCGTTAATGGCGCATAACGAAGCAGTCGATGTAGTACTCGTCGGGGCCGGCATCATGAGTGCCACCCTTGCGGTACTGCTCAAGGAACTCGACCCGAGCCTCAAGGTTGAAGTCGTCGAGCTGATGGATTCCGGTGCCGCCGAGAGTTCCAACCCCTGGAACAACGCCGGTACCGGCCACGCAGGCCTGTGCGAGCTGAACTACACGCCACAGGCGGCGGACGGTTCCATCGACATCAAGAAAGCGATTCATATCAACACTCAGTTCGAAGTCTCGAAGCAGTTTTGGGCCTATCTGGCTCGCACTGGCACCTTCGGTTCTTCGCGCTCGTTCATCACGCCGGTTCCGCACCTGAGCTTCGTGCAGGGCGAAAAAGGCATGGAGTTCCTGAAGAAACGCTACGAGGCGCTGCACAAGCACCATGCGTTCTCTTCGATGGAATACACCGAAGACAAGGCCAAACTGGCTGAGTGGATGCCGCTGATGATGCCGGGGCGCCCGGCCGACGAGCCCATCGCTGCGACGCGCGTCATGCACGGCACCGACGTCAACTTCGGCAACCTGACCAATCAGTTGCTCAAGCACCTGGCCAGCGCACCCGATGCGCAGGTCAAGTATTGCAAGCGCGTCACTGGCCTGACCCGCAAGGGCGCTGGCTGGAGCGTGACCATCAAGGACGTCAACAGCGGCGGCACCCGTGAAATCGACGCCAAATTCGTATTCCTCGGCGCTGGCGGCGCGGCATTGCCGCTGTTGCAGATGTCGGGCATCGAAGAAGGCAAGGGTTTCGGCGGCTTCCCGGTCAGCGGCCAGTGGCTGCGTTGCGACAACCCTGAAGTGGTCAAGCACCACCAGGCCAAGGTGTACAGCCAGGCCGCAGTGGGTTCGCCCCCCATGTCGGTCCCGCACCTGGACACTCGCGTCGTCGACGGCAAGACTTCCCTGCTGTTCGGCCCATACGCCGGCTTCACCACCAAGTTCCTCAAACATGGCTCGCTGATGGACCTGCCGCTGTCGATCCGCGCTGCCAACATCGCTCCGATGCTGGCCGTTGCGCGCGACAACATGGACCTGACCAAATACTTGATCAGCGAAGTGCGGCAGTCGATGGAACAGCGCCTGGATGCTCTGCGTCGCTTCTATCCACAAGCCAAAGCCGAAGACTGGCGCCTGGAAGTGGCCGGTCAGCGCGTGCAGATCATCAAGAAAGATCCGAAGAAAGGCGGCGTTCTGCAATTCGGTACCGAACTGGTCTCGGCCAAGGACGGTTCCCTTGCGGCGTTGCTGGGTGCCTCGCCAGGCGCGTCGGTCACCGTTTCGATCATGCTCGACCTGATCGAACGCTGCTTCCCCGAGAAAGCCCGTACCGAATGGGCCGCCAAGCTCAATGAGATCTTCCCTGCTCGTGAAAAAGCCCTGGAAACCGACGCGCAGCTGTATCAGCGTGTCAGCGCCCAGAGCGACGCGAGCCTGGACCTGGTCCCAAGCAGCCAGGCGGCAAGCTTCGCCTGATTCAGAGCTTGCTCTGGATCGGTGAGATTACTGAAAGCCCCGCCCACGCAGCGGGGTTTTCAGTTTTATTTCAGTGCCATCAGCTGACTGTGCAGTTTCCCTGCATTCAGCCACGGGCCTTTTCGATCAGCTCGATGTAGTCCTGCGCGTTCCGCTGATCCTTGATCAGTGCAACGAAATCATTGCCGTGCTCGTCCTTGCCATCCAGGTCGTAGCCCGCTTCCTTGAAGAACCCCAAAAAGCGCTCGAAGTCGTCGATACGCAGACCGCGATAGGCCTTGATCAGCTTGTGCAGCGACGGCGAAGTGGCGTCTACCGGTTCGAAATCCAGGAACAGTTTGATCTGGGCGTCGCCGATTTCATCGCCAATCACCTGCTTCTTATCTTTACGCATTGCTGACTCCAACTGACTTGCGGGACATTTCACGGGCGGGCAGTTTACCCCTCGCCCGGCCATAGGCTCAACGCGCGCGTACGCTGCCGGTGTGCACATCGGCCCAAACGTGACCGTTGGCGTAGCTCAGGAACTGGCAATAGACTTTTTCGTTGCGCAGCAGATCGACCAGCACTCGGTATTGGGTGGCTGGGTAAAACAGGGTCAGGATTCGGGTCGACTCGTCGTAGGCGGGTTTCTTCAGGCTTTTGCTCTCGCCATCGAAATGGATCAGCACCTCGGAAATCGTCGCCCCCTTGTTCATGGGCTTGCCTTTCAGGCGCAGGGTCAACGGCGAGGTAACCGGAATAGGTTGCTGATTGGACTGGCGCTGGCTGCCGACCACCACCGAATATTCGGTGATCTGCAGCAATTGCTGCTGCTCGGGTTCACCTTCGCGCACAGACAGTTCGTCTGGCGGCAGGTATTGGGCGTGCATGGGTTCGGCGAGTGCGGGGAGTGGCAGGGTCAACAGCAACATCAACGCTGCTTTACTACGAAACGATAACGTCATGTGTGCCTCCCGGAAAAAGTGGGGAGCACTCTAGCATGGGCGAAACCGTGTTAACGCATCACCTGTAGCAGCACGGCTTGCCGGCGGTAGGGTTTGTGAAACCCGCCACCACCGGCAACCCGTGCAGGTACAGGGTTTGTTTCATTCAGACAAATACAGCAGGCGTTACATGCCCTTCACGGCGAAAATGCCGGCCGCATTACGCCAGTAACCTTTGTAATCCATGCCGTAACCGAAGATGTAACGGTCGATGCACGGCAGGCCAACGAAATCGGCTTTCAGGTCGGGACGAGCCTTGCGGTCGTGATCCTTGTCGATCAATACGGCCGTGTGCACGGCGCTGGCACCGGCGTGTTTGCAGAAGTCGATGATCGCGCCCAGGGTGTGACCTTCGTCGAGAATGTCGTCGATGATCAGCACGTCGCGGTCGATGAACGAAACTTCAGGCTTGGCCTTCCAGAACAGCTCGCCGCCGCTGGTTTCGTTGCGATAACGAGTGGCGTGCAGGTAGGACGCTTCCAGAGGGAAGTTCAGATGCGTCAGCAGCTTGCCCGCGAAAATCAGACCGCCGTTCATCACGCAGAAAACCACCGGGTTACGGTCGGCCAGCACGCTGTTGATCTGCTCGCCAACGCGGGCGATGGACGCCTCGACTTCGTCTTTGGTGTAAAGGCAGTCGGCCTCGCGCATGACTTGACGGATGTGCTCGAGATCAGCGGACATGGCGCTCTCCAGGGGGGCTGTGTAAGGAAAAGCGGGCAAAGGTACGCATCCGTCTTCGTCAGAGCAAGTGTTTCTGGACTAACGTTGCACGGGCGTCCCATTAATGTAAGAAACACGATCCTAACCGGTAAGACAAGTTACAGCTGAATAGATTAATCTAAGCCGTTTTTTTTGCCCGCCCGCTGGAGCCGTCCCCTTATGCCCATTCGTGAGATCCGCCATCCGCTGATCCGTCACAAACTCGGTCTCATGCGCCGAGCCGATATCAGCACCAAGAACTTTCGTGAACTGGCTCAAGAAGTCGGTGCGCTGCTGACCTACGAAGCGACCAAGGACCTGCCACTGGAAACCTATGACATTCAGGGTTGGGCCGGGACCGTTCAGGTCGAGAAGATTGCAGGCAAGAAGATTACCGTGGTCCCGATCCTGCGCGCCGGCATTGGCATGCTCGAAGGCGTGCTCAGCCTGATTCCGGGCGCCAAGGTGAGTGCCGTGGGCGTTGCGCGCAACGAAGAAACCCTTGAAGCGCACACCTATCTGGAAAAGCTCGCGCCTGAGATCGACCAGCGCCTGGCGTTGATCATCGACCCGATGCTGGCCACGGGCGGCTCTATGGTCGCCACCATCGATCTGCTGAAAAAAGCCGGCTGCCGCGATATCCGCGCCATGGTCCTGGTGGCCGCGCCGGAAGGCATCGCCATCGTCGAGAAAGCGCATCCGGACGTGAACATCTACACCGCGTCAATCGATCAGCGCCTGAACGAACATGGCTACATCATTCCGGGCCTGGGCGATGCCGGTGACAAGATTTTCGGCACCAAACAAAAGGACGCCTGATGAAGCCGGATGAGTTCAACGATCCGCTGTGGCGCACCGTGCTGTCGGGCGCTCAGATGCTGTTCGTGGCATTTGGCGCCCTGGTGCTGATGCCGCTGATTACCGGCCTCGACCCCAACGTCGCGCTGTTTACGGCGGGCTTGGGCACCTTGTGCTTCCAAGTGGTGACAGGCCGTCAGGTGCCGGTTTTCCTGGCATCCAGTTTTGCATTCATCACCCCGATCATTCTCGCCAAAGGCCAGTTCGGCCTGGCCGCGACGATGGGCGGCGTGATGGCGGCGGGCTTCGTCTACACCTTCCTCGGTCTGGCTGTGAAGATCAAAGGCACGGGGTTCATCGATCGCCTGCTGCCGCCAGTTGTCATTGGTCCGGTGATCATTTCGATTGGTCTGGCGATGGCACCCATTGCCGCCAACATGGCCATGGGCCGTACCGGCGATGGCGCCGCCGAGCTAATTCCGTACCACACGGCAATCATCATCTCGATGGCTGCACTGCTGACCACACTGATCGTGGCTGTGTTCGGTAAGGGCATCTTCCGCCTGGTGCCGATCATCTCCGGTGTACTGGTGGGTTTTGCGCTCTCGTTCTATTTCGGGGTGGTGGACGTTGCCAAGATCGCTGCGGCACCCTGGCTGGATATTCCGCACTTCACCGCGCCTGAGTTCAACTGGCAGGCGATCCTGTTCATTGTGCCCGTCGCCCTGGCACCCGCCATCGAGCATATCGGTGGCGTGATCGCGGTGGGCAGCGTGACCGGCCGTGACTACTTGAAGAAGCCAGGCCTGCATCGCACTCTGCTCGGCGATGGCATCGCGACCACTGTGGCTGGCGCCTTCGGTGGCCCGCCCAACACTACCTACGCGGAAGTGACGGGTGCGGTGATGCTGACCAAGAACTACAACCCGAAGATCATGACCTGGGCTGCGATTTTTGCGATCACTCTGGCGTTCATCGGCAAGTTCGGCGCACTGCTGCAGAGTATTCCGGTGCCTGTGATGGGCGGGATTCTGTGCCTGCTGTTTGGCTCTATTGCCGCGGTGGGGATGAATACGCTGATTCGCCACAAGGTCGATCTGGCTGAAGCGCGCAATCTGGTGATTGTTTCGGTAACCCTGGTGTTCGGTATTGGCGGGGTGTTGATCGGTACGGGTAATGGCCCGGACGATTTCGGCATGAAGGGCATCGCGCTGTGTGCCGTGACTGCGATTCTGCTGAACCTGATTCTGCCGGGTAATGACGCGTGGAAGAACAAGCATCTGGATGATCAGTTGCCTTAGTTGCAACAGCGCTTTGTAGGAGCGCGCTTGCCCGCGACAGCGTCGGCACCCGACTTCAACGGTGCCTGACACAACGCCATAGCGGGCAAGCGCACACCTGCAGGTGCCTGGAGCCTAGACGACCATCCCTGGCGCCCGCTCACACAAAACATTCAACGCCTTCGCCCAGTTCGGATCGTCATTGAGACAAGGAATCAGCACAAGCTCCTCCCCGCCCGCCTCCTTGAACTGCTCCGCCCCACGATCGCCAATCTCTTCCAGCGTCTCGATGCAGTCGGCCACGAACGCCGGGCACATCACCAGCAACTTCTTCACGCCCTGCCCTGCCAACTCTGCCAGATGCGCCTCGGTGTACGGCTCGATCCATTTGTTACGCCCCAGCCGCGACTGGAACGACACCGACCACTTGCCATCGGGAATCCCCATACGCTTGGCAAATTCTGCGGATGATCGCATGCATTGCGCGCGATAGCAGACGGCGAGGACTTCCGGCGAGGCTTCTGCACAGCAAGCGCCGTCCTTGAAGCAATGACTTCCGGTCGGATCAAGTTTGGTGATGTGCCGTTCGGGCAGCCCGTGAAAACTCAGCAGCAGATGGTCATGATCCTGAATAAGATGCGGCCTGACGCTTTCCACCAAGGCGTCCAGATATTCCGGCTGATTGAAGAACGGCGGCAGTAGCGCCAGTTCGAATTTCAAATGCTTGTCACGAATGACACGTTTCGCTTCTTCGATGACCGTAGTCACCGTGCTGTCGGCGAACTGTGGATAAAGAGGGGCCAGCGTGACTTGCTTGATGCCTTGGGCCGATAGGCGCGTGAGCACTGTTTCAATCGACGGCTCGCCGTAACGCATTGCCAGTTCCACCGGGCCCTGCGTCCACTCATGGGTCATGGCCTGTTGCAGGCGTTTGCTCAACACCACCAGCGGCGAACCCTCATCCCACCAGATAGAAGCGTAAGCATGGGCCGATTGCTCGGGCCGCTTGATCAGGATCAGCGACACCAACAGCCGACGGATCGGCCATGGCAGATCGATCACGTAAGGGTCCATCAAGAACTGATTGAGGTAGCGGCGAACGTCCGCAACTTCGGTGGAGGCTGGCGAACCCAGGTTAACCAGCAGCAACGCGTGATCGGTCATGCAACACCTTGATGTCAGTGGCGGCCCAAAAGATTTTCCAGGGCCGCGTGCAGATCGGTGAATCGGAAAGTGAAACCGGCAGCCTGCAGTCGGTTCGGGCGAGCGCGCTGGCCGCCCAGCAGCAATATCGACAACTCGCCCAGCAGCAGCCGTAAAGCGACAGCGGGCATCGGCATGAATGCCGGGCGATGCAGGAGCGCGGCCAGGGTTTTGGCGAAATCGCGGTTACGAACCGGTGATGGCGCGCAGGCATTATAAGGACCTTGGGCGTCTTCCCGGTTCAACAGAAAATCAATCGCGGCGATTTGGTCCTCTATATGGACCCACGGCATCCACTGGCGCCCATTGCCGATCGGCCCGCCCATGCCCAGTTTGAACGGCGGCAACAGCCGCTGCATCATGCCGCCTTCGTTGGCCAGGACCAAACCTGTGCGCAGCAACACCACGCGAATCCCGAACGCCTCTGCTCTCTGCGCAGTCTCTTCCCAGGCGATGCATAACTGACTGGCGAAATCTTCACTCACCGGCGCCGACTCCTCGTCGAGTTCCCGTTCGCCGCCGTCGCCATACCACCCAACAGCGGAGCCGGATATCAGCACGTCGGGTTTCTGCTCTCGGCGTTCGAGCCAGGTGATGAGTTGTTCGGTCAGGGTGATGCGGCTGTCCCACAACAACATCTTGCGTTTGCGGGTCCAGGGGCGATCGGCGATGGGAGCACCCGCCAGGTTGATCACGGCATCGACATACTGGCTGCCGATGTCGTCGGGATGGGCGATGCCGCGAACCCCGGCGCCGCACAGACGCGTCACCTGGTCGGGCTTGCGACTCCATACGGACAGTTGATGGCCTTGATCGAGCCAGTGTCGACACAGGCGGCGACCTATCAAACCTGTACCGCCGGTCAGCAATATGTGCATGACTGAGTTCCTCGCGTGGCGTTCATAGCAAATCGGTAGTCTATTTCTTCACAAACAATGTGCTTGTGAACGAAGCGAATAGTTGAACCATAGGCCACGCTATAGAGAACGGTTCTTCACCCGTCCGTTCGATTGATCCGTTCGAACAGTTGAACGATTTCAGTGAAGCGTCAGACTCAAGAATGAGCCTTGAGAAAGGTCAGCGTCCTACGCGTCGAGGGACGATAAGTTATACCGAAAAACAGCATTGTACAGGTTTTAACTACGGCGTAGTCTGTGCAGACAAGGTAACGAGGCCCCTATGACTGTACCTATCGCAATCATCGGTACCGGTATCGCCGGACTCTCTGCTGCCCGCGCATTACAAGCCGCCGGGCATGGCATTCACCTTTTCGACAAGAGCCGAGGGAGTGGCGGACGGATGTCCAGCAAACGCAGCGATGCGGGAGCACTGGACATGGGCGCGCAGTATTTCACTGCCCGCGACCGTCGTTTCGCTACGGCCGTTCAGCAATGGCAGGCCGAAGGCCACGTCGCCGAATGGACGCCCCTGCTCTACAACTTCCACGGCGGCCAACTGAGCCTGTCACCCGACGAGCAGGTTCGCTGGGTCGGCAAGCCGCGCATGAGCGCGATCACCCGCGCGATGCTCGGCGACATGCCGGTCACTTTCTCTTGCCGTATCACCGAAGTCTTTCATGGCGAGGAACACTGGAATCTGCTGGACGCCGATGGCCGCAGTCATGGCCCGTTCAGTCAGGTGGTGATAGCCATTCCCGCCCCTCAGGCGACCACCCTGTTGGCTGCTGCACCCAAGCTGGCGAGCGTTGTGGCAGGCGTGAAGATGGAGCCGACCTGGGCCGTCGCACTGGCCTTTGACACACCGCTGGACACGCCGCTGGAAGGCTGTTTCGTGCAGGACAGTCCTATTGACTGGCTGGCGCGCAACCGCAGCAAGCCCGGGCGCGACGACAAGATGGACACCTGGATTCTGCACGCGACCAGCGCTTGGAGCCGTCAGCATCTGGACATGCCCAAAGAACAGGTCATCGATCATCTGCACGGCGCTTTTGCCGAACTGATCAACTGCGCGATGCCAGCGCCAGCCTTCACCCTCGCCCACCGCTGGCTCTACGCTCGACCGGCCGGAGGACGTGAAGTCGGGGCGTTGTCGGATCCGGACCTGGGCTTGTACGTCTGTGGCGACTGGTGCCTGTCGGGCCGTGTCGAGGGCGCATGGCTCAGCGGCCAGGAGGCAGCACGCCGCTTGCTTGAACACCTGAAATGAATCGTCTCAATCCGCGCAAATTGCTGCTGTCGAAATGGACAGCAGCCCATCCCCTGAATCGCGAAAAACACTTTCTTGTCACCGAGCTGTTCTGCGACGAAGAAGGCACCGTGCTGGAAATCGAATTGCAGGCGATCCTCACCAAGCGCAGCGAACGTATGGCCTGGCACACGCTGCAGGATGAGCAGACTTGGCGGATGGGCTGGAAATAGTTCGTCTGCCCTTCCGCTGATCCCCGGTAGCAGTCCGGCTTGCCGGCGGTAGCGATCTCACTGCCGCCACCACCGACAATCCGGACTACTACAGACACTCAGGAACCCAGCTCCCGCCTCAAACCTTGTACAAACAATTTGACTTGTACAACTTCAAACCTATGATGAACAAATGTTGTACAGATATTCGAGTCTGTACAAGTTGTTGATCGAGGTTTGCCATGCCTATGCCACCGGAGCAGTCGCCGGAACACACACCAAAACCCAAGCTGGGCGTCAGCGCCTGCCTGATGGGGGTTGAGGTTCGCTACAACGGCGGGCACAAGGAATCGCATCTGCTGACGCGTGCGCTCAACGAGCATTTCGACTTCGTGCCTGCCTGCCCTGAAGTCGCCATCGGAATGGGCATTCCACGTGAGGCCATTCGTCTGGTGGGCGATCCGGCGCATCCTCAGGCCGTGGGCACGGTCCATGGCGACATGAACGTCACCCAGCCACTGGCCGAATACGGCGAGCACATGGCCCGGGTAATGGATGACATCTGTGGCTACATCTTCATGCAGAAATCGCCATCCTGCGGCCTGGAGCGGGTAAAGGTCTATCGCGATAACGGCGCCCCGTTCGACGAGGGCGGTCGTGGCATCTATGCCCAGGCGTTCTGTGCAAAACACCCCGACCTGCCCGTGGAGGAGGACGGCCGATTGAACGATCCGGTGTTGCGGGAAAACTTCATTACTCGCGTGTTTGCCTACGCCGCCTGGCAGCAACTGCTCAAGAGCGGTATCACCCGTCGTTCGCTCACCGAATTTCACTCGCGCTACAAATATCAGCTGATGGCCAATGACCCGATCCAGTACAAGGCGCTGGGCAATCTGCTGGGCAACATGGGCCGCAGCGACCCGGCAGAGATTGCGCCGCGCTACTTCAGCGAGCTGATGAGCGCCCTGAAAAAACCGGCGACCCGTCGCACCCACACCAACGTTCTGCAGCATCTGTGCGGCTATTTGCGCGAGACCATCAGCGCCTCCGACAAACAGGAAATCCAGACCGTCATCGGCCAGTACCACCAAGGCATCGTGCCGCTGGTGGTGCCGCTGACCCTGCTCAAGCATCACTTTCGCCAACACCCGGATCCTTACATCGCGCTACAGGTTTACCTGCAACCGCACCCGGAAAACCTCAGCCTGCGCAACGCGATCTAAACCATGAAAAAAACCATAATTTCCGATGCCGTCGACGACGATCCGCAGGCCTACGCCGAAGCGCTTGAAGAAGGCTGGCTGCCGATTCGCGAAGTTGCCCGCCTGACCGGCGTCAACGCCGTGACCCTGCGTGCCTGGGAGCGCCGTTACGGCCTGATCGTGCCCCATCGCACACCCAAGGGGCATCGCTTGTACAGCACCGCCCATGTTGATCGCGTGCTGACGATCCTCACCTGGCTCAATCGCGGGGTATCGGTAAGCCAGGTCAAACAACTGATCGATGATCAGCAAACACCGCCGCCCAGCGTGGAAAACGACTGGGATCGCCTGCGACAGAATCTGCTGGAGGCCATCACGACCTTGGCCGAGCGGCGACTGGACGACACGCTCAACCAGGCAATGTCGCTGTATCCGCCGCGTACCCTGTGCGAGCAGTTGTTGATGCCGTTGCTTGCCGCCCTTGAACAGCGTTGGCAGGGCCAGTTCGGCGCCCAGCTGGAGCGGGTTTTCTTTTATTCCTGGCTGCGCAGCAAGTTCGGCGCCCGGCTTTACCACAACAACCGTCAGGTCAGTGGTGCCCCGCTATTGCTGATCAACCAGTCCGACGTGCCGCTCGAACCCCATCTATGGCTGACCGCCTGGCTGGTAAGCAGCGCCGACTGTCCGGTGGAGGTCTTCGACTGGCCGCTGCCGGTTGGCGAGTTGTCGCTGGCCTGCGAATACCTCGAGCCCCGCGCGGTGCTGTTGTACTCCAGCAAATCGCTGAATCTGAGCCAGTTACCGCGCCTGCTGAACAACATCGACTGCCCGAAGCTGATTATTGGTCCGACCGTGCGCATCCATTCGGCCGAGTTATCCGTATCTGTCAGTGAGGTCGCCGAACTCACGCTCGCCGAAGACCCTTTGACTGCCCACGCCGAGCTGCAACGCCTGGGTCTCATCTAAGGAATGAACATGCAACTGATTTGGCTGCGCAGCGATCTGCGCGTACACGACAACACCGCGTTGAGCGCTGCCATGGAGCAGGGCCAGACGCTGGCGGTGTACATGATCAGCCCCGCGCAGTGGCAGAGCCATGACGATGCGCCGTGCAAGGTCGACTTCTGGCTGCGCAACCTGTCGGCGCTGAAAGCCGAATTGAGCGCCCTGAATGTGCCGCTGTTGATCGTCCACGCCAACACATGGGACAAGGCGTCCAATGCGTTGCTCGACCTGTGCAAGGAACACGGTATCGAGCAGGTTCATGTAAACGAGGAGTACGGCGTCAACGAGACTCGCCGCGACCGTGATGTGCAGTCAGCACTGGAAAAACAGGGCATCGCGTTTCGCAGCCACCTCGATCAGCTGTTTTTCAAGCCGGGCAGCGTACTGACCAAGAGCGGCAGTTATTTCAAGGTGTTCACGCAGTTCCGCAAGGTCTGTTACGGCCGCCTGCATTACTCGGTGCCGGCATTGGTTCGCCTGCCAAAGAAGCAATCGGCGCTGCACATCAAGAGCGACGATGTGCCTGAACAGGTCAGGGGATTCGCCACCCCGTCCGATGCGCTGCGCAAACTCTGGCCGGCCGGTGAAGACGAGGCGCGTCGTCGCCTGGAAGCCTTCACCGACGAGCAAGTGCATTACTACCTGGACGAACGGGACTTCCCGGCCAAACCCGGCACCAGCCAGCTTTCGGCCTACCTCGCCGCCGGGGTGATATCCCCGCGCCAGTGCCTGCACGCCGCGCTGCGCAGCAATAACGGCGAGTTCGAAACCGGAAACGCGGGCTCAGTCACCTGGATCAACGAATTGTTGTGGCGCGAGTTCTACAAGCACGTGCTGGTGGGCTTCCCCCGGGTTTCTCGTCATCGCGCGTTCCGCCCGGAAACTGAAGCGCTGAAATGGCGGCACGCACCCAAGGAGCTGGAAGCCTGGCAAAAAGGCCGCACAGGTTTGCCGATTGTCGACGCCGCCATGCGTCAGCTGCTGGAAACCGGCTGGATGCACAACCGCCTGCGCATGGTCGTGGCGATGTTCCTGACCAAGAATCTGCTGCTCGACTGGCGCGAAGGCGAACGCTTTTTCATGCAGCATCTGATCGACGGCGATCTGGCCGCAAACAACGGCGGCTGGCAGTGGAGTTCCTCTACCGGAACCGACTCGTCGCCCTACTTCCGGATCTTCAATCCGTTGAGCCAGTCCGAACGTTTCGATCCCGAAGGACGCTTCATCAAGGCCTGGATTCCGGAACTCGCCAGCTTGAACAAGCGCGATATCCATAACCCGTCAGCCCTTGGCGGCCTGTTCGGGGTCGAGGGTTACCCGGCGCCCATCGTCGATCTGAAGTCCAGCCGCGAACGGGCGCTGACCGCCTTCAAATCCCTGCCTCATCGACAAGCAGAGACTCAAGACCATGAGTGAATTCCTGCGCGACTATGCCCGGCGTTTCGCCGAACTCGACAAAGACAACCTGCATTTGCTGGGTGAGCTGTACAGCGAGGACATCGCCTTCGCCGACCCGCTACATGAAGTCCACGGTCTGCACGATCTGCGCAAATATTTTGCGGATCTCTACGCCAACGTGTCGGACCTGCAATTTGAGTTTCACGCCTTCGACCAGGTGCGCGAAGGCAAGGGCTATCTGCGCTGGACCATGACCTACCGCCACCCGCGCTTGAATCAGGGCGAGCCGATTGCGGTGCAAGGCTGCTCGCATCTGCTGTGGACCGAGCACAAGGTGTTCCAGCATCGCGACTTCTTCGACGCCGGCGCTCTACTGTACGAACACTTGCCCGTGATGGGCCGAATGATTGGCTGGCTCAAAAGGCGACTGGCATGAAGCGGCGTATCTGGCTGACCGGCGCCAGCAGCGGAATCGGTCTGGCACTGGCAGAAGAGCTGTTGAAGGCTGGTCACCAGGTCGCATTGACGGCCCGTAGCCTTCCACCTCTCGAAGCCTTGGAGCAGCGCTTCCCCCATCAGGTGCTATTGGCCCCCGGCGACGTGACCGACCTTGAGCAGGTGACGGCCATCGGTGAGCGCATTGCGCAAGCGTGGGGGGCGGTGGACACGGCAATTCTCAATGCGGGCACCTGCGAATACATCGACGCTCGGCAGTTTGACGCGCGACTGGTCGAGCGCGTGGTGAACACCAACCTGATCGCCACCTCTTATTGCGTGCAGGAAGCCTTGACCCTGTTGCGCCTGGGTCAGCGCCCGCATCTGGTGGGGGTCGCCAGCTCGGTGGCCTTTCTGCCGCTGACACGCTCTGAGGCGTATGGGGCCTCTAAAGCCGGCCTGCGTTACCTGTTTCAGTCGCTGCGCATCGATCTTGCTCAAGAAGGTATCGATGTCACGATCGTCAGCCCGGGCTTTGTGGACACGCCGCTGACGGCGAAGAACGACTTTGCGATGCCAATGCGCTGGCCTGCCCCGAAAGCCGGCGCTTACATCGCCAAACGCCTGGAGAGAGCACGTCGACCGCTGGAAATCGCTTTCCCGCTGCCCTTCATCCTGACGCTGAAATTCATCGCCCTGCTGCCTGAGCGCGTGCAGCTTGCGCTGGGCAAACGCATGGTCCGCTCCGCCAGCCAGAATGAGGGCGTGCAATGAAGATCGCCATCGTCGGCAGCGGCATTTCCGGCCTGACCAGCGCCTGGCTGCTCAACCGCGCACATGACATCACGGTTTTCGAAGCCGACAGCTGGATTGGCGGGCATACCCACACCGTCAGCGTCTCGGTGAATGGCAAGCCGCACGCGATCGACACCGGCTTCATTGTCTTCAACGACTGGACCTACCCCAATTTCATCAAGCTGCTGGGCCAGCTCGGCGTCGCCTTCAAACCCACTGAAATGAGCTTTTCGGTGTGCGACCCGCACAGCCGCACCGAATACAACGGCAACAATCTCAACAGCTTGTTCGCCCAGCGCAGCAACCTGCTGTCGCCAACCTTCTGGGGAATGCTGCGGGACATTCTGCGTTTCAACAAACAGGCACTGCTCGACCTGCAAAGCCAGCGAATTGCCGCTGACACTACCCTCGGCGCCTATCTGAAAGCCGAAGGTTACGGTCGGCGCTTCACTGAGCACTACATCGTGCCCATGGGCGCGGCGATCTGGTCGATGTCGTTGGCCGACATGCTGAGCTTTCCGCTGCAATTCTTCGTGCGTTTCTTCAAGAACCACGGCCTGCTCTCGGTCAGTAATCGCCCGCAATGGTGCGTGATCGAAGGCGGCAGCAGCCGTTATATCGAGCCACTGACTGCCCCTTTTCGCGACAAGATCCGTCTGCAATGCCCGGTCCACCGAGTGGAACGAGACAAGGACGGCGTGACGATTCACAGCACCAGCGGCAGCGAACGTTTCGACAAAGTGATATTTGCCTGCCACAGCGATCAGGCCTTGGCGATGCTGGCGACGCCGAGCGCGAACGAGCGGGAAATCCTCGGTGCCCTCCCCTACGCCGACAACGACGTGGTACTGCATACCGACACCAGCCTGCTACCCAAACGCCCGCTGGCATGGGCCAGCTGGAACTACCGTCTGGGCGGCGCAGGCGATCAGTCGGCCGCCGTCACCTACGCAATGAACATCCTGCAAGGGATCGAAAGTGACACGACCTTCTGCGTCAGCCTGAATCAGACGCCCGCCATCGACCCGAGCAAGATCCTGGCGCGTTATCGCTATGCCCATCCGCAGTACAGCTTGAAAGGCATCGCCGCTCAGGCCCGGTGGCAGGAAGTATTCGGCGCCCAACACACCTATTACTGCGGCGCCTACTGGGCCAACGGCTTTCACGAAGACGGTGTGGTCAGCGCCCTGCGCGTGGCATCCGCTTTTGGGGAATCGCTATGAACAGTGCCCTGTATAGCGGCTGGGTGAGCCATCGGCGCTTTTCACCCCGAGCCCACGCGTTCACTTATCGCATTGGCATGCTGTATCTGGACCTCGACGAGCAGGATGCCGTGATGAAACTGTCACCGTTCGCCGGGGCAAGCCGTCTGGCGCCGTTTTCATTTCGGCAGGGCGATTACTTGCGTGATTACACCGGGCGAGGCATTCCGTTGATTGGTGCCGTGCGCGAGATCGTCCGCCAGTCGCTGGGCCGCGCACCGCTTGGCCGTGTGTGCCTGCTGACTCAGGCGCGCAGTTGGGGGCTGTCGTTCAATCCGGCGAGCTTTTTCTATTGCTTCGAGCGGGACGGCTCACTGGCTGCAATTGTCTGTGAAGTCACCAATACCCCGTGGCGCGAGCGCTATCACTACGTGCTGCCCGCGAACACCGACGGCCATCAACATTTCGCCGTGGCCAAGGCCTTTCACGTCTCGCCGTTTCTGCCTAGGGATCTGGAATATCGCATGAGCTTCAGCCAGCCCGGCGAGCGGCTCGGCGTGCACATGGCTGACTGGCAGGGCGAGCACAAGGTGTTCGACGCCACCCTCAACCTGCAACGCCAGCCACTGAGCCGCCCTGCATTGCATCGTCATCTGCTGACGTTTCCCTGGATGACCGCCAAGACCTGCCTGGCTATTTACTGGCAGGCGCTGCGCCTTTTCGCCAAACGCACGCCGATTTTTTCCCATCAGGCAGCCGAAGGCTCTTATCGCATTGCCGCCGTTCAACCCAAGGATCGACGCCATGAAAAGCCCTAGTGCAGTAGCCGGATTCAGCACTAATCATTTCACCGCCAACCTCTTGCGACGTGGCGTTCTGCGGCAACTGGCGCATCTGCGTCACAGCCAGTTGGTGGTGTACGAAGGCGATGATCGCCACGTGTTCGGCGCGGCAGGTTCGGCGCTGTTGGGCGAGATCCACGTACAGGACGCGGCCGTCTGGGGGCTGGTCGCCAGTAACGGCTCGATCGGTGCGGGCGAAGCGTTCATTCACGGTTACTGGAGCAGCCCGGACTTGACGGCGGTGATCCGCGTGTTCGTCAGCAACCTGGATGTGCTGGATGCCCTGGAGGGTGGTCTGGCGCGCCTCGGCCGCCCCTTCGTGCAAGGCCTGCACTGGCTCAATCGCAATACGCGGGAAGGTTCGCAGAAAAACATCGCCGCTCACTACGACCTGGGCAACGATCTGTTCGAGCAGTTTCTCGACCCGACCATGATGTATTCGGCGGCGCAGTTCCTCAGCCCTGACGACACGCTGGAGCAGGCGCAGCTGAACAAACTGGAGCGGATCTGCCAGAAGCTCTCGCTCAAACCCAGCGACCATTTGCTGGAAATCGGCACCGGCTGGGGCAGCATGGCGATTTACGCCGCCCAGCACTATGGCTGCAAAGTCACGACCACGACCCTTTCCAAAGAGCAGTTTGCCTACACCGAAAAGCGCATTGCCGAACTCGGCCTGCAAGACCGCGTCACGCTGCTGCTCACCGATTATCGTGACCTGTCCGGGCAATACGACAAGCTGGTCTCCATCGAAATGATCGAAGCCGTAGGCCATCGTTTCCTGCCGACTTACTTCAAACAGTGCACGCAGTTGCTCAAGGACAACGGCCTGATGCTGCTGCAAGCCATCACCATCCGCGAGCAGCGCTATGAACAGGCCCGGCGCAGCGTCGATTTCATTCAGCGCTACATCTTTCCGGGCGGCGCATTACCGTCCGTTACCCGAATGCTGGAAATCGTCAGTGCCGACACCGACATGAACCTGCTGCATATGGAGGACTTCGGGCTGCATTACGCGAAGACCCTGCGCCTGTGGCACGACAACTTCCGCCATGCCACCGGTTACCTCACGGAACTCGGCTATGACGATTATTTCCTGCGTCTCTGGGAGTTCTACCTGTGCTACTGCGAGGGCGGATTTCTGGAGCGCACAATCGGCACCGCGCAGTTGCTGCTGGCTAAACCCAAGGCCATCCCGCAGCCATTGCTGGGTCGGTTCGATGCTTAAAAAGCTCGTCAACGCCGTGTTGTTTCAGGTCGGCTGGTTCACCTGCGTCTTGGGTGGCAACAGCGGTTGGTTGCTGATCGCCCCGGTGATTTTTTTCGTACACCTGCGCTGGATTGGCTCATGGCAGGCCGAAGGCAAGCTATTGATGACAGTATTTGCCCTCGGGTGCGTCATCGACAGCGCACTGATCAAACTCGGCGTGTTCGATTTCGGTGAGGTCGGACGCGTCGTTCCCTTGTGGCTGGCGCTGCTGTGGCCGTTGCTCGCCACCACCTTGGGCCATTGCCTGGCGTGGTCCGCCAGGCCGTGGTGGCTGGCCAGCGTGCTTGGGGCTGTCGGTGGACCGGCGTCCTATATCGCGGGGTCTCATCTGACGTACGTCCAGTTGCCGCTCGGCGTCTGGCCTAGCGCGCTGATTCTCGCGGCGATCTGGGCTGTTGTATTTCCGCTGCTGCACTGGCTGGCGGTCTATTTCCGCGAAGCACACAGTGGCGAAGTTTCAGCATGAAGGCGGCGTCCGTCAGACCGCCCACCCGCGGCTCCCTCACTGCTTTACACTGCGGCCCATGACTGTCATCCCCCTGCTCCAACTTCCCGCAGAACCTGCCGTCACCTGTTCGACCTGCGCGGCCTGCTGCTGCCAGCTTGAAGTGATGCTGATCACCGACACCGGTGTGCCTGAGCGTTTTATCGATACCGACGATTGGGGCGGCGAGGTGATGTTGCGCCTGGACGATGGCTGGTGCGCTGCGCTGGATCGCGACACGATGATGTGCACGATCTACGACAGGCGGCCATTGATCTGCAGAGAATTCGAGATGGGTGCGCCGGAATGCATTACCGAGCGGGAAGGGATTGCGACGGCGTATTTGTAGAGACTGACACGCCGCGCTGTAGCAGCCCGGCTTGCCGGCGATGGCATTCTCCTGATTGCCACCGCCGGCAAGCCGGACTGCTACAGATGCTGACAGCGAATGATCGCTTAGAACGGCATCGTGTAATGAATCGCGTAGCTTTCGATACCGTCGTTGGTGCTGGTCAGGCCACCGTTGGAGTAGTGAGTGGCACGCAAGCCGACTTCATGACCACCGGCGAAGCGCAGACCGAAGCCCAGACGGTCTTCGAACTGGAACGCACTGCCCAGTTTGTTGCCTTCGACTTCCGTGCGCTGGAATACAGCAGCACCGATACCGGCTTCAATGTAAGGTTTGACGCTCTCGCCGGAGAACTCGTAAACGAATACCGGAGAAAACGAGAGGCTGTTGTTGCTGGAGTTCTTGTCACCTTCCCAGTAGGTGTAGGCGCCGCTCCAATAGCCGGTCAGGCGACCAACACTGGTTTGCCACCAGCTCTTGTCCCAATCAAATTGCGCGCCCAAACGATAGGTCATCGTCGATTCGCCGGTGTGCCCCACCGAAAACTCAACACCATCCGCCTGCGCGATTGCACTTTGCCCCGTTAACGCGGCCGCAATCGCAGCCAAACAAAACAGTCGCTTCATCTGAAACTTCCCATTTTCGAATGCAGTTAGAAAATTTTTATATCAACAGACGTCCTGTAGAAATCTGTTGGCGAACATTAGTTCAGTCAAAAAGCAGCGCTATTCACGTTTTTTTCACGGAACGAAGCTTCGCACACTGTCAGATTTTTTCCATAGTAACGGTAGGATGTTTCGGAAATTATCCGGATCGCCGCTGGTCCAGAATTGCGCAGCCTGGGGATGGCCGCTTGCGAGCAGGTCTCGCTGACTGAGTAAACGCTGTAACTGGCGTGCGACGGCGGCGCCGGTGTCGATCAGGCTGATGGACGCGGGAATCATTTCCCGCAACAGCGGTTTGAGGAAGGGATAGTGGGTGCAACCCAGGATGATCGTGTCGCAGCCTGCCGTCAGTAGCGGCTCGAGATAACCCTGAAGTAACTGGCGAATGGCAGGGCTGGCCAGATCACCTGTCTCGATCAATTCCACCAGGCCCGGACACGGCTGGGTGATGACCTGAACATCTGCGGCGAATCGATCCAGCAAGGCGGCAAATTTTGCGCTCTGCAAGGTGCCGGTGGTTGCCAGCACGCCCACCACGCCGCTTCGCGTCGCCGCCGCTGCCGGTTTCACCGCTGGCTCCATGCCGACGATTGGCCAGTCCGGGTAAAGCTCACGCACTTGTGCGACGCCGGCCACGGTTGCGGTGTTGCACGCCAGCACCAGCGCCTTGGCGCCCCTTTCATGGAAGAATCTGGCGATGGTCACGCAACGCTGGCGAATGAATTCCGGGGTCTTCTCGCCGTAGGGAATATTTCCGCAATCGGCCACGTACAGCAGCGACTCGCGGGGCAGCAACTGGCTGATTTCACCCAGCACCGACAATCCGCCGACCCCGGAATCGAACACTCCTACTGGCGCGTCGTTGTCTCTAGCCATGCTTGACCGTTCTATCCATGAGGTTGTTCAGGCCCCGCGCCACAGACGCTGCAACCCGGATCGCGTTTGACTTTCAGCTCGCGGAATCGTGTACCCAGCGCGTCGATCAACAACAGGCGACCGACCATGGGCTCGCCGAAACCGGCCAGCAGCTTAAGAGCTTCCAGCGCTTGCAGGCTGCCGACCAATCCCACCAAAGGCCCGATGACGCCTGCCTCGCTGCAGGTCAACTCCGTCTCGCTGCCATGCCCATACAAACAGTGATAGCACGGGCTTTCAGCGCGACGTGGGTCGAAGACTGATAACTGTCCTTCAAGACGAATCGCCGCGCCGCTGACCAAAGGTTTGCGCGCTGCAACGCAGGCCGCGTTGACCGCTTCGCGGGTAGTGAAGTTGTCGGAGCAATCGAGTACCAGATCCACTGCTTCGACCGCGGCGGCGAGGGAATCTTCATCCAGCGCAGCCCGATGAGCAACCAGCCTGATTTCGGGGTTAATGGCTGTCAGGCGGGCGATGGCCGAATCGACCTTGCTCTGGCCCACGCTCTGGCTGTCATGAATGATCTGGCGTTGAAGATTGGTCAGATCGACCGTATCGAAGTCCGCCAGATGCAATTCACCGACACCGGCAGCGGCCAGATACAACGCCACTGGAGAACCCAGCCCGCCGACGCCGATGATCAGCGCGCGGCTCTGCTTGAGGCGCAACTGGCCGTCGATGTCGACCTGTTGCAAAAGGATCTGCCGGCTGTAGCGCAGCAGCTCTTCGTCGGTCAGCACGGCACGCGGCCAAAGGTGATGCGTTCGTGGTCACCCAGGTCGCGCCGCGTCTGAATCTGCTCGAAACCGTGACGGTTGAGCAGTTCACGCACCGCCGGGCCTTGATCGTAGCCATGTTCCAGCAACAGCCAGCCACCGGCTTCCAGATGCGCCGGCGCCTGGGAGACGATAAGGCGCAGGTCGTCCAGGCCGTCGGCACCTGACACCAGCGCACTGCTCGGCTCAAAACGCACGTCGCCTTCGACCAGATGCGGGTCGCTGGACGCTATATAAGGAGGGTTGCTCAGGATCACATCGAAACGCTGGCCTTCCACGGCGCTGAACCAGTGGCTTTGCAGCACCCGAGCGTTATTCAGATGCAAACGCTGGCGGTTGCGTTCGGCGAGTTCGACCGCTTCTTCGACGCGATCCACCGCTGTGACTGTCCACTGCGGACGGTCCTTGGCCAGCGACAAGGCGATAGCGCCTGTGCCAGTACCCAGATCGAGCAAGCGATGAGGGATCGCCCCTGGCACCAGTTCCAGTGCGGTTTCCACCAGCATTTCGGTTTCCGGACGCGGGATCAGCGTGTGGGTCGCGACCTCAAGGTCGATGTTCCAGAAACCCTGTTGCCCGAGAATGTAAGCCACCGGCTCGCCGGTACGTCGGCGCTTGAGGTAACCCTCGAATGCCTGCGCGGCTTCGGTGCTGACAATACGCTCCGGCCAGGTGTGCAGAAAGCTGCGAGGCTTGCCCAGGGCAGCCGCCAACAGCAGTTCGACATCCAGACGGGCTGTCGGAGAATCCGGCAGTTCTGCGTTTCTTAACAAGCTGGCGATGATGGTCATTTACTCACCCAGTGCCGCAAGTTGATCTGCCTGATACTCGGCAAGCAACGGTTCTATCACTGCATCGACCCCGCCGGCCAAAACTTCATCCAGCGAATAAAGGGTCAGGTTCACGCGGTGATCCGTCACTCGCCCCTGAGGGAAATTGTAGGTGCGAATACGTTCGGAGCGGTCGCCAGAACCCACCAGCAACTTGCGTTCGCTGGCAATCGCGTTGGCGGCGGCGGCGGTCTGCTGGTCGTTGAGCTTGGCCGACAACCAGGCCATGGCCCGAGCGCGGTTCTTGTGCTGGGAACGCTCTTCCTGACACTCAACGACGATACCGGTCGGCAAGTGCGTGATGCGAATCGCCGAATCGGTCTTGTTGACGTGCTGCCCCCCGGCACCTGAGGAACGATAGGTGTCGACACGCAGGTCGGCCGGGTTGATCTCGATAGTCTGCTGCTCGTCAGGCTCGGGCAATACGGCAACCGTGCACGCAGAGGTATGGATGCGCCCCTGGGACTCGGTCTCGGGCACACGCTGTACACGGTGCGCGCCGGACTCGAACTTCAGTTTGCCATAGACATTCTCGCCCTCGACCCGAGCAATGACTTCCTTGAAGCCGCCATGCTCGCCTTCGTTCTCGGAGAGGATTTCGACCCGCCAGCCACGACGCTCCGCATAACGCGAGTACATGCGGAACAGGTCGCCTGAGAATATCGCCGCCTCGTCACCACCGGTGCCAGCCCGGATTTCCAGGAACACGTTACGACCGTCGTTCGGGTCCTTGGGCAGCAGCATCTTCTGCAGATCGCCTTCCAGAACCTCCAGTCGATCCTTGGCCTCGCGCACTTCCTCGACCGCCATTTCGCGCATGTCCGGGTCGCTGTCCTTGAGCAGCGCCTGGGCACCTTCGAGGTCACTCTGCACTTTCAGCAGTTGCTTGTAGGCCTGGATTACTGGCTCGACTTCGGCGTACTCACGGGAGTAGGCGCGGAATCTGGTCTGATCGGAAATGACTTCGGCATCGCCAAGCAGCGCGGTCAATTCCTCGAAACGGTCGCTGAGCACGTCCAGCTTATTGAGCAGTGAAGCTTTCATTGCGGGGGTTTATCCGTGGAGCCCTCATGGAGGGCAAAGAGTTCCTGGGCCATGGCCAGCGCATCGACGCGGCCTTCGGCAGACAGCTTTTTCAGTTGCACGCTTGGCGCATGCATCAATTTGTTGGTCAGGCCACGTGCCAGCGCCATCAGTACATCTTCGGCGTTGCTGCCGTTGGCGAGCATGCGCTGAGCCTTTTGCAGCTCTTCGTCCCGCAGGCGCTCGCTTTGTTGACGATAGGCCTTGAGCACATCAACCGCCGCCAGTTCGCGCAGGCGCGACATGAAATCGTCGACGCCCACGCTTACCAGTTCTTCGGCCGCCTGGGCTGCACCCTGACGACTCTTGAGGTTTTCCGCGACGACTTCGTGCAGATCGTCCACGGTATACAGGTAAACGTCGTCCAGTTCGCCGACTTCGGGTTCGATGTCACGGGGGACAGCGATATCGACCATGAAGATCGGCTTGTGCTTGCGCAGTTTCAGCGCGCTTTCCACCGCGCCCTTGCCCAGGATCGGCAGCTGGCTGGCGGTAGAACTGATGACGATATCGCTGTTGACCAACTCAGCCGGGATATCGGCCAGCAGCACCGCGTGGGCGCCGAACTCTTCAGCCAGAATACTTGCGCGCTCCAGCGTGCGGTTGGCGACAACGATACGCTTGACCCCCAGATCGTGCAGGTGTCGGGCGACCAGCGTGATGGTTTCGCCGGCGCCGATCAGTAATGCCTGGCTGCGTTGCAGGTCGCTGAAGATCTGCTTGGCGAGGCTGACCGCCGCAAAAGCGACCGAAACCGGGTTTTCGCCGATGGCCGTGTCGGTGCGCACCTGCTTGGCGGCACTGAATGTCGCCTGAAACAGACGCCCCAATAACGGCCCGATGGTGCCGGCTTCGCGGGCCACGGCATACGCGGACTTCATCTGCCCCAGAATCTGCGGCTCGCCCAGCACCAGCGAATCGAGCCCGGAAGCCACGCGCATCATGTGTCGCACGGCCGCGTCTTCCTCGTGCACATAGGCACTGGCGCGCAATTCGTCGATATTGAGGTGGTGATAATCGGCCAGCCAGTTCAGCACCACGTCGGCGGTGAGCTGATCCTGCTCTATATAAAGCTCGCTGCGATTGCAGGTCGAAAGAATGGCCGCTTCGCGACTCTGGGTCAGGCGGCACAGCTGCTGCAATGCCTCGACCAACTGCTCAGGCGTAAATGCCACGCGCTCGCGGACATCCACTGATGCAGTCTTATGGTTGATACCCAGTGCAAGAAAGGCCATTCAAGGTCGCTGATGGTGACGTGAAGCCGGCAATTGTCCTACTTCAATAGATTCAGGACAACCACCGCAATACATTCAGAACGACCAGGACCGTCTATTGTCCCTATAGAGATCCGCTTTGCGGCGCCGCGCCTGCGACAAATTGTCCAAGCGCAGGCTGTAAATAGCGGGTTCGTAGTTTTCGCGCGGGCTGTGGGTTTGCTCCCTGCCTTGTGTCATGATGCTTCCAAACCGCAGGTAAGCCGCCCTCTCTTCTATATGAATAAATCCTCCGCGTTGTTCCTTGCCCTTGTCGTTCTTGGTGGCTGTCAGTCTACGGCCCCTGTTTCCACGGAGCCTGCTGCTCCGGCGAAAGAAGCGACGCCCGCACCTGAGGCCAAACCCCAGGTTTATGGTTCGTTCACCCAGGAAACGGTCGTCAGCCTGCTGACCGCCGAGCTTGCCGGACAACGCAATCGCTTCGACATTGCGCTGGACAACTACGTGACCGAGGCGATCAAGACCCAGGATCCTGGCATCTCCGAGCGCGCGTTCCGTATTGCCGAGTATCTGGGCGCCGACCAGGCCGCTCTGGACACCTCGATGATCTGGGCGAAAAACGACCCGGGCAACCTCGAAGCGCAACGCGCCGCAGCCATTCAGCTGGCCCGCGCCGGTCGCTACGATGACTCCATGCGTTATATGGAGAAGGTGCTGCAGGGCCAGGGCGATACCCATTTCGACTTCCTGGCATTGTCGGCGGCGGAAACCGACTCCAATACCCGCAAAGGCCTGCTCGCCAGCTTCGACCGCTTGCTGGCCAAATACCCGAAGAACGGCCAGCTGATTTTCGGCAAGGCCCTGCTGCTGCAACAGGAAGGTGACAGCGCCGCCTCGCTGAAACTGCTCGAGGACAACCCGCCGGGCGAAGGCGAAGTTGCGCCGATCCTGCTGCGCGCGCGTCTGCTGCAAAGCATGAATCGCGGCAAGGAAGCATTGCCGCTGCTGGAAAAAAGCATCAAGAAATACCCGGACGACAAGCGTCTGCGCCTGACGTACGCACGCATGCTGGTTGAGCAGAACCGTATGGAAGACGCCAAAGTGCAGTTTTCCAGCCTGGTTCAGCAATATCCGGATGACGATGAACTGCGTTACTCGCTGGCGCTGGTCTGCCTTGAAAACAAAGCCTGGGATGAAGCCCAGGGCTATCTGGAAGATCTGGTCGCCCGTGGCAGCCATGTCGATTCGGCCCATGTGAATCTTGGCCGCATCTATGAAGAGCGCAATGATCCACAGAACGCGCTGAACGAATACGGCCAGGTCGGGCCGGGCAATGATTATCTGCCCGCACAGCTGCGTCAGGCCGATATCCTGATGAGCAACGGCAGCACCGCCGAGGCCTCGAAACGTCTGGCCCAGGCCCGTGCGGACCAGCCCGATTACACCATTCAGTTGTATCTGATCGAAGCAGAAACCCTGACCAACAACAACCAGAGCGATCGTGGCTGGCAGGTGTTGAGCCAGGCGTTGAAGCAGTATCCGGACGACCTGAACCTGCTTTACACCCGCGCCATGCTGGCCGAGAAACGCGATGACCTGAAGCAGATGGAGACAGATCTGCGGGCGATTCTCAAACGCGAGCCGGACAACGCCATGGCGCTGAACGCGCTGGGTTATACCCTCTCTGATCGCACCACCCGCTACGCCGAAGCGAAGGAACTGATTGAACGGGCGCACCAGCTCAATCCGGAAGACCCTGCCGTGCTCGACAGCCTGGGCTGGGTCAACTACCGCCTGGGCAATCTTGACGAGGCCGAACGCCTGCTGCGTGAAGCGCTGGAGCGTTACCCCGACCATGAAGTCGCCGCACACCTGGGTGAAGTGTTGTGGGCCAAGGGCCAACAACGTGAAGCTCGCAAAGTGTGGGGCAAAGCCCTCGAACAGCAACCTGACAGTCCGGTCCTGCGCAGCACCTTGAAACGCCTGACCGGCTCCGAGACTCTCTGATTTATGTTATTGCGCCACGTACTTGCATTCAGCCTCATCGCCCTGCTCGCCGGCTGTGCGGGCATCACCTCCCACGAAGCCGTTCAGGGCAAGGGCGACGCCAATAAATGGCGGGCCAATAAAGAACAACTCGCCAGCCTCGACGGCTGGCAGATCAACGGCAAGGTCGGCATTCGCGCGCCCAAGGATTCGGGTAGCGGCACGTTATTCTGGCTGCAACGTCAGGATTACTACGACATTCGCCTCTCCGGCCCGCTCGGTCGTGGCGCCGCACGCCTGACCGGCCGCCCCGGCGCGGTGTCGCTGGAAGTCGCCAATCAAGGCCGTTACGAGGCGCCGGATCCGGAAACCCTGCTCAAGGATCAACTGGGCTGGAAGCTGCCGGTTTCGCATCTGGTCTGGTGGGTCCGCGGCTTGCCCGCCCCTGACAGCAAAAGCAGCCTGACCCTGGATGGCGACAGTCGCCTGTCCAATCTCGAGCAGGACGGCTGGCAGATCGAATACCTGAGCTACACCGAACAGAACGGCTACACGCTGCCCGAGCGCATGAAACTGCACGGCCAGGATCTGGATGTCACGCTGGTCATCAAGGACTGGCAACCGCGCAAACTGGGGCAATGATGATGTCGCTGCCCCATCAAGACACGCCACGCCTGACCCTGCCCGCTCCGGCCAAACTGAACCTGATGCTGCACATTCTTGGCCGTCGGGCGGACGGTTATCACGAGCTGCAGACCATCTTTCAGTTTCTCGACTACGGCGATGAACTGAGTTTCGCTCTTCGTGACGATGGCGACGTTCGTTTGCAGACGCAAATCCCTGACGTTCCTCACGACAGCAATCTGATCGTGAGAGCAGCGCGCGCACTCAAGGAGCAGTCCGGTTGTGAACTGGGCGTCGATATCTGGCTGAAGAAAGTGCTGCCCATGGGTGGGGGAATCGGCGGCGGAAGTTCAGATGCCGCGACCACTCTGCTGGGGCTCAATCATCTTTGGCAACTGGGCTGGGACGAAGATCGTCTGGCCGAGCTAGGGCTCAAGCTGGGGGCTGACGTCCCGGTTTTCGTGCGAGGGCACGCCGCTTTTGCCGAGGGCGTAGGCGAAATCCTCACCCCTGTAACCCCCGAAGAACCGTGGTATGTCGTGCTTGTGCCGCAAGTATCTGTAAGTACAGCAGAAATTTTTTCAGATCCACTGTTGACACGTGACACTCCTCCCATTAAAGTGCGCCCCGTTCCCAAGGGAAACAGTCGAAATGACTGCTTACCGGTTGTAGCAAGGCGTTATCCAGATGTACGTAACGCTTTGAATTTGTTAGGTAAATTTACCGAAGCAAAATTAACCGGAACTGGAAGTTGTGTGTTTGGGGCCTTCCCAAACAAAGCTGAAGCTGATAAAGTCTCGGCCCTTCTTACAGAGACCCTTACAGGGTTTGTAGCAAAGGGAAGCAACGTTTCGATGTTGCATCGCAAGTTACAGACACTGCTCTAAGAGAACCGAATGCCAGGCATTCGTTGCAACAGATACAGGGGCGTCGCCAAGCGGTAAGGCAGCAGGTTTTGATCCTGCCATGCGTTGGTTCGAATCCAGCCGCCCCTGCCATTTTCCTATAGTCATCCAGGCATACCCTAAGCCTCCAGGTACTGCGCGTGTCCAAGATGATGGTCTTTACGGGGAACGCCAACCCCGATCTGGCTCGGCGTGTCGTACGTCAGCTGCATATCCCTCTCGGTGACATTTCTGTCGGCAAGTTTTCCGACGGCGAGATTACCGCTGAGATCAATGAAAACGTTCGCGGTAAAGACGTCTTCATTATTCAGCCGACCTGCGCTCCGACCAACGATAACCTGATGGAACTCGTCGTGATGGCTGATGCCTTCCGCCGTTCCTCGGCTACTCGTATCACTGCTGTTATTCCTTACTTTGGTTATGCCCGCCAGGATCGCCGTCCGCGTTCCGCTCGCGTGGCTATCAGCGCTAAAGTGGTTGCGGACATGCTCACCGTCGTCGGTATCGACCGGGTGCTGACCGTTGACCTTCACGCTGACCAGATTCAAGGCTTCTTCGATATTCCAGTAGATAACATCTACGGCTCCCCGGTTTTGGTGGATGACATCGAAGACCAACGCTTCGAAAACCTGATGATCGTTTCCCCGGATATCGGTGGCGTCGTGCGTGCACGTGCCGTTGCCAAATCCCTGGGTGTGGATCTCGGGATCATCGACAAGCGCCGTGAGAAAGCCAATCACTCCGAAGTGATGCACATCATCGGTGACGTCGAAGGTCGTACCTGTATTCTCGTCGACGACATGGTCGATACCGCTGGCACTCTGTGCCACGCGGCCAAAGCCCTGAAAGAACATGGCGCAGCCAAGGTCTTTGCCTACTGCACACACCCTGTGCTGTCGGGTCGCGCGATCGAGAACATTGAAAATTCCGTGCTGGACGAACTGGTGGTGACCAACACCATCCCGTTGTCCGCTGCAGCACAAGCCTGTGACCGTATCCGCCAACTGGATATCGCACCGGTAGTCGCTGAAGCGATGCGTCGCATCAGCAACGAAGAATCGATCAGCGCGATGTTCCGATAAGGGCCCTGCCCTTTCGAATCATCCGTTGACGAAAAGCGCCCCGCCCCAACACTCACGTTGGGGCGGGGCTTTTTTGCCCATACCGTGTTGACGCTGGTCGCAAACGCCACTCGGTGATGGCTATTTTGGAGATACAAAATGACTGACTTTACTCTGAACGCCCAAGCGCGTACTGACCTGGGGAAAGGTGCGAGCCGCCGCCTGCGTCGTCTCGCCGCCCAAGTCCCTGCCGTGGTTTACGGTGGCGGCAAAGAAGCAATCTCGATCACCATCCAGGCCAAAGAAATGGCCAAACTGTTCGAAAACGAAGCTGCCTACAGCCACGTTATCGAACTGAGCGTTGATGGCGCCAAGCAAAACGTGATCGTTAAAGCGATGCAGCGTCACCCTGCCAAGCAGTTCATCATGCACGCCGACTTCATCCGTGTTGTTGCTGGCCAGAAGCTGACCGCTATCGTTCCTGTGCACTTCATCAACGAAGAAGCACCGGTCAAGAAAGGCGGCGAGATCTCGCACGTGACTTCGGAAGTCGAAGTTTCCTGCCTGCCGAAAGACCTGCCTGAGTTCATCGAAGTCGATCTGGCTAACGCCGAAATCGGCACCATCATCCACCTGTCGGACCTCAAAGCCCCTAAAGGCGTTGAGTTCGTAGCTCTGGCTCACGGTGATGACAAAGCAGTTGCCAACGTTCACGCTCCACGCGTTGCTCCTGAAGCTGAAGAAGGCGCTGCCGAGTAATCATTACTCGCACGCCGGTTGAACAAGTGATGACGCGCTGCGTCATCACCCTCGACCCAAGGAAGAGCCCCTGACGTGACCGCCATCAAACTGATCGTCGGCCTGGGAAACCCCGGCCCCGAATACGAACAGACCCGGCATAACGCAGGGGCTCTTTTCGTTGAGCGTATTGCCAGCGCACAGCGCGTCAACCTGACCGCTGACCGCAAATATTTCGGCCTGACGGCTAAATTCAGTCATCAGGGCCAAGACGTTCGTCTGCTGATCCCCACCACCTACATGAACCGTAGCGGCCAGTCCGTAGCGGCTCTTGCCGGTTTCTTCCGCATCACGCCCGAAGAAATCCTGGTGGCGCATGACGAACTGGATCTGCCACCTGGCGTCGCCAAGCTCAAACAGGGCGGCGGCCACGGCGGACATAACGGGTTGCGCGACATCATTGCGCAGCTGGGTAACCAGAACACGTTCCACCGCCTGCGGCTTGGCATTGGCCACCCGGGCGTCGCCAGTATGGTTTCAAATTTCGTCCTGGGTCGTGCGCCACGCGCCGAACAGGAAAAACTCGATGCCAGCATCGACTTTGCCCTCGGCGTGCTGCCGGATATCCTCGCCGGTGAATGGAACCGCGCGATGAAAAACCTGCACAGCCAGAAGGCCTGACATCACTCGAGGGGAAACACCATGGGATTCAACTGCGGCATCGTCGGCCTGCCCAACGTCGGCAAGTCCACCCTGTTCAACGCCCTGACCAAATCCGGTATTGCGGCGGAGAACTTTCCCTTCTGCACCATCGAGCCGAACAGCGGCATCGTGGCCATGCCCGATCCACGCCTGCAGGCGCTGGCCGACATCGTCAACCCGAAACGCATCCTGCCGACCACGATGGAGTTCGTCGACATCGCAGGCCTGGTAGCCGGCGCATCCAAGGGTGAAGGCCTGGGCAACAAGTTTCTGGCCAACATCCGTGAAACCGATGCCATTGCCCACGTGGTCCGCTGCTTCGAAGACGAGAACGTGATTCACGTCTCCAACAGCGTCGACCCGAAACGCGACATCGAGATCATCGACCTGGAACTGATCTTCGCCGACCTCGACAGCTGCGAAAAACAACTGCAGAAAGTCGCGCGCAATGCCAAGGGCGGCGACAAGGACGCGGTGGTCCAGAAAGGCCTGCTGGAAAAACTCATCGCCCACTTCACCGAGGGCAAGCCAGCACGCAGCCTGATGAAGAACATGGGCGCCGATGAGAAAGCGGTGATCAAGGGCTTCCATCTGCTGACCACCAAACCTGTGATGTACATCGCCAACGTCGCCGAAGATGGCTTCGAGAACAACCCGCACCTGGACGTAGTCCGTGCCATCGCCGAAGAAGAAGGCGCAATGCTGGTGCCGGTCTGCAACAAGATCGAAGCCGAAATCGCCGAACTCGATGACGGCGAAGAAAAGGACATGTTCCTCGAAGCTCTGGGCCTCGAAGAGCCTGGCCTGAACCGCGTGATCCGCGCCGGCTATGAAATGCTGCACCTGCAGACCTACTTCACCGCCGGTGTCGAAGAAGTCCGCGCCTGGACCGTCCGCGTCGGTGCTACCGCACCACAAGCCGCTGGCGTGATCCACACCGACTTCGAAAAAGGCTTCATCCGCGCCGAGTGCGTCGCTTACAACGACTTCATCCAGTACAAGGGTGAAGCCGGTGCGAAGGAAGCAGGCAAATGGCGCCTGGAAGGCAAGGACTACATCGTCAAGGACGGTGACGTCCTGCACTTCCGCTTCAACGTCTGATCAGAGCGCGCGTCTGGTATTCCAGATACCCCTCCCAAAAAGCCCCCACTCGGGGGCTTTTTGTTGCGCGTGGTTTTTCCAGCCGATCAGCCCGCCTTCGGATAGTTCGACGGGAAAAGCGCGCGCTTCGCCTGCTCGTCCATGTCTTTCTTGAACGCGTGATCCTTGCCTGCATCTTTTGCCCGTGCGGCTGCAGGGCGGGCATCGACGCGTTCGAACCATCGCTTGAGATTTGGATACTCTGCCAGCGCATCTTCGGAACCTTTCATCACGCGAGGCGCGCGGATCAGCCAGCCCCAGGTCGAGATATCGGCGAGGGTGTATTCATTGCCCACAATGTAATCGCGCCCCGCCAGGTGAATATCGAGCACTTCGTAGTGACGCTCGATTTCCCGACGATAACGATTGATGGCGTAGTCGTTGCCCTCTGGCGCGGCGTACTGGAAATGCACGGCCTGACCAGAGAACGGCCCAAGGCCAGAGGCAATGAAAAACAGCCATGACAGCAGTTCTGGCTTGTCTTCTGCTGCGCCCATGAACTGGCCGGTTTTCTCGCCCAAATACAGCAGGATCGCGCTGGAATCGAACACCCGCACTTCCTTGCCACCCGACCCTTCGGTGTCAATGATCGCTGGCACTTTACCGTTGGGGTTTATTGCGCGGAACTCAGGGGAATGCTGCTCGCCCTTGCTGGTGTCGACCGGCACCAGTTCGTACTCAAGGCCCGACTCTTCCAGAAACAGAGCGACCTTGGCCGGATTGGGTGTGGGGTGGAAGTAAAAACGGATCATGGCATTCGCCTCTTGTGGGTGTGCGTCGCGATCGGAATCCTGAAACTCAAGCCATTCGGAGAAACGACTTTGCGTTTTAGAACAGTTGATCTAGATTAGGCGAACTGTTGAGCAGGACGCAACGTCCGCGTGTGCGTCGAAAGGAAAATGAAGATGGCAAGACCTCGAGAATTCGACGAAGCGATCGTGCTGGATTCCGCTATCCAGTGCTTTTGGGCGAAAGGTTTCGAAGCGACGTCGATGCGCGATCTGATCGACTGCATGGGCATCACCGGCGCCAGCCTCTACAACGCATTCGGAGACAAACGCGCGCTGTATCGCAAGGCACTGGCGCACTATCTGGAAAGCAGCTTCGGCGAACGTGTCACTCGGCTGGAAAGCACGATGACACCGCGTCAGGCGATCGAAGTGTTTTTCGCGGAGATCATCGACCGCTCGATGAGCGATCCAGAGCATCGAGGCTGCATGATGGTTAACTCGGCGCTGGAAGCCGCGCCCCATGACGCCGATGCGCATAAAATCGTCGATGACTTCCTGACCCGTGCCGAGAACTTCTTTCGACGTTGCGTGGAAGCCGGTCAGAACGACGGCACCATTTCCCCCGCACAGCCAGCGGAGGATCTCTCCCGCCTGCTGCTGGGGGTGTTGCTGGGCGTTCGCGTGCTCGCACGGGCGCGGCCGCAACGGGCGCTGCTGGAAAGCGTCATCCGCCCGGCACTCGCCTTGCTCGATGCAGGTTCAGGCACACACCCTACTTCCCCCGTTCACCCTCTCGATGTGGAGTCACAGCGATGATCGAACTGTATTACTGGCCCACACCCAATGGCCACAAGATCACTCTGTTCCTTGAAGAAGCAGGCCTGGAATACCGCATTCACCCAGTGGATATCAGCGCCGGGGACCAGTTCAAACCCGAATTCCTCGCCTTTTCGCCCAACAATCGCATGCCGGCGATCATCGACACCGCACCGGCTGATGGTGGCGAGCCGATTACAGTGTTCGAGTCAGGGGCGATTCTGCTGTATCTGGCGGAAAAGACCGGCCAGTTCCTGCCCACCGATGTCCGAGGCAAGAAAACCGTCACCGAGTGGCTGATGTGGCAGATGGGCGGACTGGGCCCGATGGCTGGCCAGAATCATCACTTCGGCGTCTACGCCCCAGAGAAAATTCCCTACGCGATCAATCGCTACGTCAACGAGACCAATCGCCTGTATGGCGTGTTGAACCGTCGACTGGATGGCCGCACCTTCATCGCCGGAGAACATCTGTCGATTGCCGACATGGCCGCCTACCCGTGGGTCGTACCTTGGCAGCGTCAGCAGCAGAACCTGGACGACTTCCCCAATCTGAAGCGCTGGTTCTACGCGATTCAGGCTCGCCCTGCGACTGTCCGCGCCTACGCCAAAGGCGAGGAAGTGTCGCAGAATCGCGCAACGGTGACTGAGGAAGGCAAGAAGATTCTGTTCGGACAGACTTCCGTCAACCCGCAGAAGTAAGAGCGGTTTTGAACGGGGTCAGCGGTGCTCGCGATGAACACCGCTGACAATCCCAGACGCCTCAAACGATCGGCTGAGCCGCACGAAAAAGCAGTACGCACCCTTCTCGCTTGAGCGTCACATCGCGGAAATGCTCACGTAGATGCGCTTCGAAACCGACCTGCGTATCGCCAAGGTTTCCGAAAATTCCCTTCTTGTTGTACACCTGCATCAGCTTGCGGCCGAACCCGTTGTGCTGCGCCTCATCGCCCAGAATCGTCGCGCCGAACAGTACGCCGCCCGGTTGCAGGTTGTGTTTGAGGTTGCCAAAGATCGCCGCCTTGGCGTCCAGCGGGCCTGGCAGACAGTGCAGCAGGTAGAACAGGGAAATCGAATCGAAACGCTCCTCGCCGGGGATCGGCTGCATCACGTCGTGTTGCAGAGTACGAGTCCCGGGCCTGCCGATGCGACGTTTGGCGGCTTCGAGACTGCTGGGGTTCAGGTCGAGCAAGGTGATATGAGTCTGTGAGGACAACTGCGCCTTGGCCGGGTAATAGCCGGTGCCCACGCCGATATCCAGATGACGAGGGCGCACGTTGGCGCGAAAGAATGGCAACAGGACTTCTCTGGTCGGACAACGCCACGCGTATCGGTTGGAGATCCCCAGAACCCAGGCGTCGTACACGGCCAGGGTCAAGGGTGAATAGACCGCCGCACCAGCGGCACTGCTGTCGGTCATGGGATGAGCCTTGGGAGTGAGTGGATCAGACTGCGATAAAAACGACGAAGCCCACGCTTCGTCAAGGTTTTTTGTCTTTCCGCTCATCTCACCCCATCACATCTGTAGCGGTCGCAGCGTTTCGCAACAAACGCTACCGCCGGCAAGCCGGACCGCTACAAGACTCGGGCACCGTCCCCTAGCTCAATTGGAACCGCGAGGTGTTGTCGCTCAACGCTCGGCTACCTCTACTCAGTGTGTCAGCCGCATGATTCACCGCACGCGCGCCATCGAGCAGTCGCCCGGCGGCCTGATCCACCTGCTGGATGTTCCCGCTGACTTCATCTGCAGTGGCAGCCTGTTCTTCCACTGCCGTGGCGATCTGCGCCAAGGTATTGGTCACGATCTGCACCGCACTGGCGATCTCACCCAGACGCTCACCCAGGCCCGTTACCGATTGCGCATCGCTGACGGCCTGGCCACAGGCCGCTTCCATCAGGCTCACCGCCTGGCTGACTGTCGAACGCAAACTGTCCACCGTTCCGGCGATCTGCGCGGTTGAAGCCTGAGTGCGTTGCGAAAGGCTGCGGACCTCATCGGCCACCACCGCAAAACCCCGCCCCTGCTCGCCCGCGCGCGCCGCTTCGATGGCTGCGTTGAGCGCCAGCAGGTTGGTCTGCTCGGCAATCCCACGAATGGTGTCCACCACCGATTGAATCTGTTGCCCCTGCTCGCTGACCTTGCCCAGTGCGTTGGCGGTATCGGTCAGTTTCTGATTGAGCTGCTGAATGCTGGCCGTGGTGCGCTGGCTATCCCGGCTGCTGTCTTCGGCGATCCGACGAGTGTGCTGCGCGCTGCCCGAAGCTTCTTCGCAGCTCTTGGCGACACCCAGCGAAGTCGCTGCCAATTGCGTCGCAGCGGCAGCGATCTGGCTGATCTGCTGTTGCTGATCCTCGACCTCGTTCAGCGTGCTGCCTGACTGCGAGTTCAGGGTCAGAACAGCGGAGCCAAGCTGTTGGGTTTCATGATTGACACCGAGCAGACTCGTGCGCAACTGCACCACTGCGACGTTGAGCGCCGTGCTGATCGCCGCCAGTTCGTCACGCCCTTCCACGGCGACTTCAACGCACAGGTTGCCGTCGCGCAGAGACTCGGCCAGGGTCGTGATGCCCTTCGCACTGCGACGGATCGAGGCTTGCAGACACATGAACAAGTACAGCGCGGCCAGCGCCAGAATGCTGAAGGTGGCCGCGACAGGGATGAACTCCTTGATGGCGCGGTCGTGGTAGTAATCCAGGCGGCTGTTCAGCGATGTCAGCGACTGATTACGCAGCGCGGCGAGGGATTCGAGCATGCCGTCGACGCTGCGCTCGAAGGCGGTGGTGTCCAGTTTGATCGAGCCACCGAATACCCCGTCATCCAACACTTTCAGTTCGCTGTCCAGACGCTGAAGACTGTCGTTGTACTGGCGCGTCCAGGTTTCCATACCGGGATAGGCCTTGGCTTGAAGGGACCCAACGGCCTTGGCCAGTTGATCGCGGGCATCGCCGATGCGACTGCGCAGATCGCGCATCTGCAATCGGCTCTGCAGGGTGAACTGACCCGACGCCACCGAAGACTGCCCCACACTGGCCATGCGCCCGATACGCTCGATCAGGTCCGGAGCCTGCTGGGTGGCGACTTGCATCAACAGATAGGTTTCCAGCCACGGATCGAGAATCAAACCATTGTCCATGGCGATCTGCTCGCGCAGGGCCTGTAGTGCGGTCAGCGCCGAGGTGAAGCGATCGTAGCCGTCCGGCCACCAACCGACGGTGCGCAGGGATTCGGAATCCATGCCTTTGACCGCGGCCTGCAATGCCTGGTAGCGGGTCACAGTATCGGCAGTGACGTTGCGCGCCTTGAGCTCATCACCCAAGCTGGCGAGGGTTTGTACCAACGTCGGGTTGGCAGCATCCAGAGCAGACATCGCCGCCTTTGCCGCGGGAGTCGGGTCGTGAAGAATATCGGCGGCTTTCCAGCGAGCGGCGCGGTTACGTTGCGCGGTCAACTGGGCGTCCAGCGCATCAAGCGCCAGCAACTGGCCAACTCCTGATTGTTCACCCGAGATCACAGCGAGTTTGCTGCGATAGTCCTGCCCGATCATCCAAAGGCTACCCGCCAATGGAAGGATAAACAGAAAGAAAAGCACCTGAAACTTGCGTGCAAACCCAAAGCGTCCAAGCAGACGGATTCCTGGCGACAACAGACTTTGCATCTCCGACCACTCCTCACGGACAACCCGCCGTCGCGGCTCGTGACCACGACAGCTGTTGCCTCACATTCTTACAGGCAAAATGCCATGTCTTTGTTTCGAAAACGACAACCGCCCGTCCCCTGTGTCGAAAACGTCATTTGCGGTTATCTGATCACGCGTCCACCCCGCTTGGGAGTGGTTCATAGGGGCAGGAGGAAGCAAGAAACGGACCGATAGCACGAAGCCATCTAAATGGGCACACGAACGAAGACGGTGCACGAGGCGTGCTCGAAAGTGGGGCAAAAACACCCAGCGGCGCACGGCGAAACTGTCACCCAAGTGACGAGGCCGCAGGTTTTGCGGGGGTAATCAGGATTAAATCTCTAACCGATTGATCACACGCACAAATTTTTTAAAGAGACGCTTGACACATGTCCGTTCTAAGCGAATAATGCGCGCCACTTGGCTACATAGCTCAGTTGGTTAGAGCATAGCATTCATAATGCTGGGGTCCGGGGTTCAAGTCCCTGTGTAGCCACCAAGTACCTCAACAAAGCCCGCCTCGTGCGGGCTTTGTTGTTTCTGGCTGTTTGTTACGGGATGACTAATGCCTGCCGATTGCAGATTGCCCAGTCACCCGATCATCACACTGTCCCTACTGTTAGAGGTTAAGTTCATGCGCTTCACTCTCCCTGCACTGGTTTTAGGTCTTCTGATTACCCAAGGCGCGATGGCAGACACGACAGCCAATGCGCTTGGCGGCGGTTTGGGTGGCGCGCTGGGAAATGTCATCGGTCAGAAGATGGGCGGCAGTAACGGTGCCGCCGTGGGCGCTGGTCTGGCGGGTGCCGCTGGCAGTGCGGTAACTGCGAAGAAAGGCCACAAGACTCGCGCAGCCGTCGGCGGCGGTCTGGGCGGCGCGGCCGGTTCGGTCATCGGTAACAAGCTGGGCGGCTCAAATGGCTCGACCATCGGTGCCGGCCTTGGCGGCGCGGCGGGTGGTGCATTGGGCGGTAAATAATTTACCCTCTTGGCGGAACGCCTCCGAGCGTTTCGCCATTAAACCCAGTTAATGAAGCAACCCAGTTAATGAAGCAATGGATGTTCAATGTCTGATTCTCATACCGACGTAGCAGTGCCTGCCCTCTGCGCCAAGCAGGCTTACGAAGACGCGATCAATCTTTCACAGCACGTGCCGCAGGCGAAAACCATCAGCGAAATGGTCCTTGATGCCTTCCAGAGTGCCAAGGAAAGCGATCAGATTCGTGAGCTTCGCACCGCTATCCGTCAGGCACATGACCGTTTCGACGACGACCAGGCCTACGAATTGATGGGCCAGCTCAAACAGCTCAAGGACGCCGAAGCCGCCGATATGGCCGCGCTGGAAGACCTGAGCAGCAAATTTCCGATCAGCCGGATTCTGTCCAGCTACAAGGACGACCCAAGTTTTCAGGAATTGGTCTACAGCCTCGCGCTCAAGGTTCTGAACCAGACCCATCAGGCGGTTAGCAATCCGGGCGGCGGCAAGAGCAAGGCCGCACGAGCGAAGAAAGAAGCCGAAGTGTTCGTGATCAGCAAGGACGGCGCCAGCGTTACCCTGCCCCTGCGCACCCCGCGCTCCAAAGCCAACGCTGACCGTGAAGCCTTCGAGTTCCTCGGCTTCTCGTTCATCGGTGAAGGCGATGACGCCGAGCTGCAGAGCGAAGTGTTTGTCGACAAAGACGGCAACGAACAACCTGCCACGCGCAAGAATATCGTCAGCGCGATCCAGCAGCAGGTTGCGTTTGAAGGGTATAGCGCGGTTCAGCAGTAAGCACTCGAACTACCGATCCGCTGAGAGCTACGGCTGCCTGGCCGGTGCTCTCAGCGTTTCTTCGCCGCCTCGTAGACGTCGCCGCGCTCCCGTTTGCCAACAGCGACGACAGTCACCACAACTCGCCCATCTTCAACCCGATATACCAGCCGATACCCGGCGCTGCGCAATTTGATCTTGTAGTGATCGGGCATCCCATAGAGCGCGTCGGCAGACACCCTGGGCAACTCCAGGCGAGCGATCAGTTTTTTCTTGAGTTGTTCACGTAGTGTGGAACCCAACTTCTCCCATTCCTTGAGAGCAGATGGCAGAAATTCAAGCTTAAAGGTCATCAAGACTTACCGACAACGGCACCTCATGTTGTCGAGACTTGATCAACTCCGCCAGATCAAGATCGTCCAGCCTTTCCATCATGGCCTCGAAGACCTCGGTCGGCACCATGTAGCCCATGACCTTGTTGTGATTGAGCACGGCAACAGGCAAACCATGCGCACCCCGAAGAACCGCCGAGGGATTCTTCTTCAATTCGGAAACGCTGACAGCGATATCGGCCAAAACATTTTGCATATATGAACCCTCAAAACAGGTCGCTATTTTGGTCTTTTTATGGCGAATCCACAATCACCCCTCCCATTAAGTGTCACTTTCCCCACCTCTCGCATACCAGCTATGCAGCCCACGCTATTCGCCCTGCCCCGCCGCTCTCACATACTCGCCATCACGGTGCCGCCAATCGCGGGCATCTATCCAGATTCCTATAACAACAGCGCAGCAGCGCGATGGAGTTTCTATGCAGTCGTGGTACGGCACTATGGCGCCCAGCCAGAAGAAAACGTTCTGGGCGTGTTTCATGGGGTGGGCGCTGGATGCGATGGATGTTCAGCTGTTCGCATTCGTGATCCCGACCTTGCTCGCTGTCTGGGGCATGGCCAAGGCCGAAGCGGGCGTAATCAGTACGTCGGCGCTGATCGCCTCGGCCATCGGCGGCGTGATCGCCGGCCTGCTGGCTGATCGCATCGGTCGGGTCAAGGTTCTGAAGCTGGCGATTCTGTGGTTCTCGTTGTTCACCGGCCTCTCCGCTTTCACCGATTCCTTTCATCAACTTCTTCTGACTCGCAGCCTGCAGGGCTTGGGTTTCGGCGGCGAATGGGCGGCTGGGGCAGTGCTGATCGGTGAAGTGGTCGACAAGCGCATCCGCGGCCGAGCTGTCGGTTCGGTTCAGGCGGGTTGGCCAGTGGGTTATGCATTGGCGGCGCTGGCGTATTGGGTGACGTTCAATCTGCTACCGGATCACACCGCCTGGCGAGTACTGTTTCTGATCGGCCTGCTGCCAGGCTTTCTGGTGCTGTGGATGCGCCGCAACATTGCCGAATCCGAAGCGTTCGAGGCCGCCGCCCAATACCGGGAAACGACATCGCTGTGGACCAACTTCGCGCTGATCTTCTCGCCCAAGGTGTTTCCACTGACCGCCATGGCCTCGTTGATGGCTGCAGGTGCGCTGGGCGGCAACTACACGATTCTGACATGGCTGGTGACCTACCTTCGGGAAACCCAGGGCCTGACTATCAGCATGACCACGCTGTACCTGTCGGTGAACATCTTCGGCTCGTTCTGCGGCTATGTCGGCATGGCGTATCTCTCGGACTTCCTGGGCCGCCGCAAGACCTTCGCTCTGTCGGCGGCCGGCGCAACCGTTACCGTTCTGGTCTACACCCAATTGCACCTGCCGATGTGGAGCCTGCTGTTGCTGGGCTTTCCGCTGGGGCTGTTTCAGTCCGGCATCGTGTCGGGAATGGGCGCCTGTTTTACCGAGCTGTTCCCGGCGCAGATTCGCGGCACTGCTGGTGGCTTTTCCTACAATTTTGGTCGTGGCATTGGCGCTTTGGTGCCTGCCGGTGTAGGCCTGACCAGCGCCTCATTCGGTCTGGCAGCGTCTATCGGCGTGTGGGCCGCGTGCTCATACGTGCTGGTCTTCCTCGTCGCTCTCGTTTTGCCGGAAACCCGTAACAAGGAACTCGAAATCCATGTCTGATTCCAAGCAACCGCGTAATGGCGGCCAGATTCTCGTCGAAGCTCTGATCCGTAACGCAGTCGACACTATTTACTGCGTACCGGGCGAAAGCTATCTGCCAGTCCTCGATGCGCTGCACGATGCCACGTCCATTCGCACCATCGTCACCCGCCACGAAGGCGCCGCCTCGAACATGGCCGATGCCTACGGCAAGCTGACCGGCCGCCCTGGCATCTGTTTCGTGACCCGAGGTCCCGGCGCGACTCACGCCAGCAATGGCGTACACACCGCCAAGCAGGATTCGACGCCGATGATCCTGTTCGTTGGCCAGATCGAAAGCAGCTTCAAGGGGCGCGAAGCGTTTCAGGAAGTCGACTACACGCAAATGTTCGGTGGCCTGGCGAAGTGGGCGACCGAAATCGACAGCATCGAGCGCATCCCGGAAATCGTCAGCAAGGCGTTCAGTATCGCCATGTCAGGTCGGCCTGGACCGGTAGTGATTGCGCTGCCTGAAGAAGTGCTGTTCGGTTCGGCGGACGTGGCGGACGCACAGCCAGTACGCATCACTCGGGCCGCACCGGATTCGGTTGCACTGGAAGAAATGCGCGAACTGCTGGCCACTGCGAAACAACCGCTGGTCATCGTCGGCGGCACTGGCTGGGACACCGATTCGACCAAAGCCTTGCAGCGTTTCGTTCATGCCAATCATCTGCCAGTTGCCGCCTCATTCCGCCGTCAGGATCTGTTCGACAATCGCGATCCGCATTACGTCGGTCAGTTGGGTCTCGGCACCTCGCCGAAATTGCTGGAACGGGTAAAGAGCAGCGATCTGCTGCTGGTTATCGGCTCGCGGCTGAGCGAAACGGTTTCCCAAGGCTACACATTGATCGAAAGCCCATCGCCGGCACAGCCGATGATTCATGTGCATCCTGATCCTCAGGAGCTGAATCGCGTCTATCAGTCGACGCTGCCGATTCTGTCGTCGCTCAGCAGTTTTGCCCACGCCGTCGCTGCACTTGAGCCGGTCGCCAGTAGCGCCTGGAAAAGCTGGACCGACGCTGCCCGCGCGGACTATCTGGAGCACTCGACCCCGCCATTGCCGCATCCGCAACTCGCTGGTGTGGACATGGGATCGGTCGTCGCACACCTCAACGAAGTGCTGCCGGACAATGCCGTCATCACCAACGGCGCCGGTAACTACACGGTCTGGGTCCACCGCTTCTATCGCTATCGCAAGCCTGCGACCGAATTGGCCCCGACCAACGGCGCCATGGGCTACGGTTTACCGGCGTCAATTGCGGCCAAATTGCACGATCCGCAACAAACCGTGATCTGCTTTGCTGGCGACGGCTGTTTCATGATGTACCCTCAGGAGCTGGCCACGGCAATGCAATACAACGCGCCGATAGTGGTCATTGTGGTGAACAACGGCATGCTTGCGACCATTCGCATGCATCAGGAGCGTGAATACCCCGGGCGTGTGTCGGCCACCGAGCTGGCCAACCCGGACTTCATCGCCCTCGCCAAATCCTTCGGTGCCCATGCCGAGCGGGTCGAACGCAGCGAAGATTTCCCGGCCGCTTTCCAGCGCGCGCAGAAGGCCGGCGTCGCCGCGCTGATCGAGTTGCGTGTCGACCCACGGCAGATCACACCCCAGGCTCGTCTTGATTAAGAGGTGTTGAGCAATGCAGATTCTTGGTGAAACGATCATCGGTCAACGTGCGTTACGCGGTCAGGGAGGCGAGGTTTTTGCCCTCGCCGCAGCGACAGGGGAGCAGCTCACGCCAGCCTTCGGCGCCAGCACGCCGGACGACGTCAACGCCGCGTGCGAGCTGGCCGAAGCGTCGTTCGACAGCTACCGGCAGTTGAGCGACGAACAACGGGCGACCTTCCTCGACGCCATCGCCCAAGGGCTGTTGGATCTGGGTGACGTGCTGACCGAACGCGTTCACCTTGAAAGCGGCTTGCCGAAACCGCGGCTGGAAGGCGAACGGATGCGCACCGTCAATCAGCTCAAGCTGTTCGCCAGCCTGCTGCGTGACGGGCGTTGGCACGGTGCGGTAGTGGATACCGCAATGCCGGACCGCCAGCCGCTGCCTCGGGCAGATCTGCGCTTGCGACGCATCGGTCTGGGGCCAGTCGCGGTGTTCGGCGCCAGCAACTTCCCATTGGCCTTCTCGGTCGCAGGCGGCGACACCGCTTCGGCGCTCGCTGCGGGCTGCCCGGTAATCGTCAAGGCGCACCCGGCGCATCTGGGTACCAGCGAGCTGGTTGGTCGAGTGATCCAGAAAGCCGCACGTGACACCGGCATGCCGGAGGGCGTGTTTTCGCTGCTGATCGACAAGGATATTTCCGTCGGTCAGGCGCTGGTCAGTCATCCGCGGGTGCAGGCTGTGGGCTTTACCGGCTCCCGTCGTGGTGGTCTCGCGTTGGTCGCTGCCGCTCAAGCTCGCCCGGTACCCATTCCGGTCTATGCCGAGATGAGCAGCATCAATCCGGTGTTCCTGCTGCCTGCGGCTTTGTCTGCACGCGCAGAAAGCATCGCCAAGGGGTTCGTCGAGTCGCTGGTATTGGGCGCGGGCCAGTTCTGCACTAACCCGGGCCTATTGCTGGCGCTGGAAAGCGATGCGCTGGAAACCTTCGTTTCGGCAGCGGCCAAGGCGTTGGCTGACAAATCGCCGACCACGATGCTGACGCCGAATATTCATGGCGCCTACTGCAATGGTCTGAACAACCTGCACAAGGCTTCGGGGGTGACGCTGGTCGCTGAAGGGCGTGAGGCAGAAGGTTCGTTCCAGGCAAAGCCAGCGTTCTTCCGCACCGATTCGGCGACCTTCCTCGCCAACCCGGCGCTGGAAGACGAAAACTTCGGGCCGAGCGCGCTGCTGATCGTCTGCAAGGACACGGCCGATCTGCAAAAAGTGGCGTCGAAATTCGATGGCCAGTTGACGGTAACGCTGCATTTCGAAGAAGGCGACAAGGCGATCGCTCAGGCGTTGTTGCCTACGTTGGAGCGCAAGGCCGGCCGGATTCTGTTCAACGACTTCCCCACCGGTGTCGAGGTGAGCTATTCGATGGTTCACGGTGGCCCGTTCCCGGCAACCTCGGACAGCCGCAGCACCTCGGTCGGCGCCACCGCGATTGATCGGTTCCTGCGTCCTGTCTGCTATCAGAACGTTCCGGATTCTCTTCTGCCGCCATCGCTTCAGCAGAGCAATCCGCTGAAAACCTGGCGCCTGCTGAACGGGGAACTGGTCAAGGACTGACCGGCGCCGAGATCAGCGTCGCTCCCGGCCACGTACCCTGCTCGACCATATCGGCAGCACGTTGGCGAATGATCTGCGTCACCGCCCACAGACCGTCGGCGGTGACGCGGTTTTTTGGCCAGACGATCGCCACCGTGCGACGTATTTCCGGGTCTTCCAGCCGATAACTTTTCAACCGACCGGCTTTTACCTCCTCGACCACTGCTGCTGCCGGCAACACCGTACAACCGCAGTTTTCCAGGACCAGGCGCTTGGTGATGGAAATCGAGCCATCGCATTCCAGCGCAATGTTCGCCGAGAACCCGTAACGGTTTGCCAGCGACTCGACCATCATTCGTAACCCGTGGTGAGTGCTGGGCAGGATCAGCGGAATGTCACCCAGATCGCGCACGGCAATCGCATCGCCCTTGAGCGGATAATTCGCCGGAGTAATCAATTGCACGCCTTCGCTGAGCAACGGATCGAACTGCAACGCGCCGGGATGTTCGGGCAAATACAGAATAGCGATGTCCACAGCACCATCACTCAACCGATTCAGAATGTCTGCCGCAAGCCCCTCGACGAAGTGCACTTGAGTCAATGGATAACGCGCCTTCAACGCATGCCCCAGACTGCCGAACAGAATGCGCGCAATCGTCGGCTGCGCCGCGATGCACAGTTTGGCTGGCCCTTGCTCGGCACTGTCACGCATCGCCCGCTCCGCCTCGACCAGCGTGTCGTTCATGGTATTGGCGAACCCCAGCAACTGCTGCCCGCGCTCGGTCAGCGTCACCCCACGCCCACTGCGATGAAACAACCGCACGCCAAGCTCGGCCTCCAGAAGTCCCACCCGCCGACTGACCGTGGACTGATCCGCGCCAAGCTCCATGGCGGCCCGGGAAATGCTGCCGCTTTTGGCGACTTGGGCGAAGAGTGCGAGATCGTCTGAGTTCATGCGGGAATCCTTGGAGGCGGTCGGCGTAGCGCGAACCCGAATTTATCCGATGCCATTCAACTTTGCTGCGACATATTGCAGCAACGTCCTACGAGAGTATGGGCTGCTTGCTACAGATGTATCCCACGGCTCTCCGTACACTACGTCACGCAATCAGTGGGGCACGTCCCGGCGAATTGCATCCAGAACATTACAGGAGAAGACTGATGCTGAGCAGCGAGGCAGTCGCCAATTACTTCATCCACAAGTCCTTCGAGAAAGGCGTGGAAGTCACGCCGATGAAGCTGATCAAACTGGTCTATATCGCGCACGGCTGGCATCGCGGTTACTTCTCTCAAAACCTCATCAGTGATGCGGTGCAGGCCTGGAAATATGGCCCCGTCATCCCCGAGCTCTACCGCCGGATAAAGCACCATCGTGGTCACCCGATCGACTGCAGCATTGCCGGGTATGGAATTGCCGGCGACGAGAAAAACCCTGCTCCTCATCCAAGGACGATGGAGCTGCTCGAAAAAGTCTGGAGCATCCATGGCAAGGATGACGGCTTGAAACTCTCAGCGTTGACTCACCAGCCTGATACCCCTTGGGATCGCACCTGGCGACTGTCCGGTGGAGCCCGGTATCAGGGAGCAATCATCCCCAACGAATGGATAGATCAACACTACAAAGAAAAAATAGAAGCCAGCAAACTCAATGGCTGATCTCAACGACAACCTGCAAGCGATTGTCTCGGCCAATGACTCTATTGCGGAGTCATCGAAAAAGGCCCACAGAGAAGAACGCGCCCTTGAAGATCCAACCATCAAGGTAAAGAAAGAGGTTCATTCTCTTACCATTCAAGCGCTCCGCTTTGGCGCAATCCTGCTAGCGGCACTCGTGATCGTGCGTTTCTGGCATATGGCAGGACCGCCTGAGATACTCGGACAGACCACGCGCTGGCTGACAGAGAACGAGCTGCAATCCATGGATAACATGCTGTTCAGTAGCGCATTCGGTGGCCTTGTCCTGGGGTATCTACGAGAGACGCTGAAGCCCACGGTATGAACGGCTCGGGCAGTTCGGTAAAAATCAACGCTCAATAACCTTCCCCACAACCTCATCTCCAATCACCAGGAAATGCCCGCCTGCCACATGATGCAGCGTACGTAGCTCGTCGTGTCCATCGAAATGCCAGTGGCCATCGGAGAACACGCGCTCATCCGCCCAGGCTGCGACGACTTCACCGATGAACAGATCGTACTGATTCTGGTTGTGTGGTTCGGGCATCAGGCGGCACTCGAGCCACGCGGCACAGCCTTCCAGAAGCGGCGCTTCGACGATGTCGCCCGCGAAGGTCTGCAGACCGTAGGCCTTGAATTTGTCGATGTCCTGCTCCTGAGAGATTTCCAGACCGGACGTCGAGCCGACGGTTTCGACAATGTCCACCTGGCTGAGCGTCGGCACGTTGATCACGAACGTACCCGAGCCTTCCAGCAACTGCCGCGTCCAGACCGACTTATCGAGCACGACCGTGACTTTCGGCGGCTGAAAATCCAGGGGCATCGCCCACGCTGCCGCCATTATGTTGCGCTGGCCATTGTGAGCGGCGCTGACTAGCACGGTCGGCCCGTGGTTGAGCAGTCGATAGCATTTGGCGAGGGGAACGGCACGGCGGTGGGAGACGGTCATCGGAAATGATCCTGAAACGAGAAAAGGAGCGTGATCGGAAATTACAGGGTTTGTCGCAGCAGGAAAACTCCATCCCAATGACCCGGGCAAACTGTCGGGTTCCTGAATCGCTGCGAAATACCTCTTCCCACTCCCGCGAAAATAGTGATGTAATACTATAACAAAACATTTCAGGCATTCTTTTCGTGAAACCCGCCTCTCGCCTTTCCCCGAATATTGCGACTTCCGCCCTCGCTCAATCCGCAGGCAAGCGGGTGCTGGTCTCTCTGGCCTTGCTCGCGCTGTTGTGGATCGGCATCGCATGGGCGGTGGCCATCCCATGAGCGCAGCAATCGATCTTCACGACCTCACCGTCACCTATGAACGCCGCCCGGCGGTGCATCACGTCAGCGGGCGTTTCGCTGCTGGCAGCCTGACGGCGATTGTCGGCCCCAATGGCGCGGGCAAGTCGACCTTGATCAAGGCCATCGCCGGCACCTTGAAACCTGCCGTCGGGCGCGTTGACCGCGGCAGTCTGGCGACGCGGCATATCGGCTATCTGCCCCAGGCCGCGGAGATTGACCGCAGCTTTCCATTGAGTGTGGCCGACACGGTAATGATGGGCGCATGGCGCAGCCTTGGCGCCTTTCGTGGGGCCACGCGCAAGCACGCCGAACAGGCGAAGGAAGCGTTGCTGGCCGTCGGTCTTGAAGGCTTCGAACAGCGCAGCATCAGCTCGCTGTCGTCGGGGCAATTTCAGCGGGTCCTGTTCGCCAGGCTGTTGTTGCAGGACGCATCGGTCATTCTGTTGGACGAGCCCTTCACCGCCATCGACGCCCGCACTACTCGTGATCTGCTCAAGTTGATCAGCACCTGGCACGGTCAGGGGCGGACGGTGATCGCCGTGTTGCACGACATCGATCAGGTACGTCAGCACTTCCCCAGCACCTTGTTGCTGGCGCGGGAAACCATCGCTTGGGGCAATACCGCCGACATCCTTCACCCTGACAACCTGCGTCGCGCCAAGAACATGGCCGAGCATTGGAGCGCGGATGCGCAGCCTTGTGCAATCGACGAGGAGAATGCGCTGTGACGCTCTATAGCCTGTTGATTCAGCCCTTCGTCGATTTCGGTTTCATGCGCCGCGCGTTGGTAGCGTGTCTCGCGCTGGGGATTGGCTCAGGCCCCGTCGGCGTGTTGCTGATGTTGCGTCGCATGAGTCTGGTCGGTGACGCCATGAGCCACGCCGTTCTGCCAGGTGCTGCGGTGGGGTTTCTGTTCGCGGGGCTGTCGCTGCCCGCGATGGGGTTTGGTGGCTTGATTGCCGGGCTCGCGGTGGCACTGCTGTCGGGTCTGGTCAGCCGTTTCACCACCCTGCGCGAAGATGCGAGTTTCGCCAGTTTTTACCTGACGTCGCTGGCGGCGGGCGTCTTGATCGTGTCGCTGCACGGCTCCAACGTCGACCTGTTGCACGTGCTGTTCGGCACCATCCTGGCCATCGACGATCAGGCGATTTTCATGGTGGGCGCCATCGCCTCGTTCACCCTGATTCTGCTCGCGCTGATCTACCGACCATTGATTCTGGAATGTTTCGACCCCGGTTTTCTGCGTGCGGTCGGCGGGCGCGGGTCGTTGTATCACGTACTGTTTCTGTTGCTGGTCGTGCTCAATCTGGTCGCCGGCTTCCAGGCCCTTGGGACCTTGATGGCGGTCGGCATGATGATGCTACCCGCCACCGTCGCACGTTTCTGGTCGAGTTCTCTGACCGGGATGATCGTGATCTCCACGGTGGTCGCCACGCTTTCAGGCTTCATCGGTCTGATCGTTTCCTACCACGCCAGCGTCGCGTCAGGCCCGGCAATCGTCCTGACCGCCAGCGCGTTTTACCTGTTCTCACTGTTCTTTGGACGCAGCGGTTTTCTACGCCGTCTGTTCCCGAGGGTTCACCTGTCCGGCTGATCGTTCTCTTACCGCAAGGAATTCACATGAAACGTTTGACGCTTCTGACCGCCGCACTGGCGTTGTCGGGCCTGGCCAACTTCGCCCAGGCAAAAACCCTGGAAACCGTTGCATCGTTCACCGTCATCGCCGACATGGTGCATAACGTGGGTGGCGATCACGTTCACGTGACCTCACTGATCGGCCCCAACGGCGACCCGCACGTCTATGAGCCAACGCCCAACGACGCTCAGGCGCTGAAGAAAGCCGACGTGGTCTTCGTCAGTGGCCTGCACCTTGAAGGCTGGCTCGATCGGTTGATTACTGCATCGGGCTACAAAGGCGAACCAGTGGTGCTATCCAACGGGATCATGACCCGCAGCATGGAAGAGGACGGCGAGAAGATCACCGATCCACACGCCTGGAACAGCGCTGTAAACGGCATCGTCTACGTCAGAAACATCGTCAAGGCCCTGCAGAAAGCAGACCCGGACAACGCGGCCGATTACAAAGCCAACGGTGACAAGTACATCGCACAGTTGCAGGAAATGGACGCCTACGCACGTGCGAAGATCAACGCCATTCCGGCTGCACAGCGCAAGGTACTGACGTCCCACGATGCCTTTGGCTACTTCGGTGATGCCTATGGCGTGACCTTCCTGTCGCCTCTAGGTTTCTCTACGGAAACCGAAGCGTCGGCAGCAGATGTCGGGAAGCTGATCACTCAGATTAAGCAAGAGCGTGTCAGCGCCTACTTCTTCGAGAACTCCAGCGACCCGCGCCTGGTCCAGCAGATCGCCAAGGCCAGCGGCGCGCATCCTGGGGGTGAGTTGTACGTGGAAGCGCTGTCACCTGCCAATGGCCCGGCAGCCACTTACGTGAAGATGTTTCGCTACAATGTGGACAAGATGACGGCGGCGATGAAGGGGCAATAATTGCCTATCGAGGCAACCCATGCCCTGTAGCAGTCCGGCTTGCCGGCGGCGGCGATTTCAAGGACGCCACCGCTGGCAAGCCGGATTGCTACGGACCTCACCGATCCCAGGACGGCTCGCTGTCCGCCTTGATCCCATACTGCTCGATCACCCGAGCAGCGATATCGCCCGACAAATCACACTGCCTCACCAACGCCGTCACAGCGGCCAGCACGATGTGATATCGGTCCACCTCAAAGAAGCTGCGCAGCTCGGCGCGCGTATCGCTGCGACCAAAACCATCAGTCCCCAACACCGTGTAATCGGCCTGCATGTAAGAGGCAACCAACTGCGGCACGGCACGAACGTAATCCGACGCCGCGACTATCGGCGCGCCTTTGGGCAGACATTCATTCAAATGGCTAACTCGCCTGGTCGCTTGCGGATGCAGACGATTCCAGCGCTCGACCTCACGCGCTTCTCGATCAAGCTCAGTGAAGCTGGTGACGCTCCACACTTCACTTTCGATTTGCCAGTCTTGCGCCAGCAGTTCAGCCGCAGCGATCACCTCGCGCAAAATCGTGCCCGAGCCCAGCAGGCGCGCTTTGCCTATCGCTCCGTCCAGGGACTGCCCACCAAAACGATACATGCCGCGAATGATCGATGACTCGACACCCTCAGGCAGCGATGGCTGAGCGTAGTTTTCGTTCATCAGGGTGACGTAATAGAACTCATCGACATCGTGCTCCATCATCTGCCGCATGCCATGGTCGAGGATCACCGCAAACTCACCAGCGAATGCCGGATCGTATGCGCGGCAGTTCGGCACGGTGGACGCCATCAAATGGCTCGACCCGTCTTGATGCTGCAATCCCTCGCCACCCAGGGTCGTACGACCGGCCGTTGCTCCGAGCAGGAAACCACGAGCACGCTGGTCGGCTGCCGCCCAGATCAGATCGCCAACGCGTTGAAAACCGAACATCGAGTAATAGATGTAAAAAGGCAGCATGCGCAGACTGTGTGCGGAGTAGCTGGTGGCAGCTGCTACCCAGGAACTGATCGCACCGGCCTCGCTGATGCCCTCCTCCAGAATCTGGCCATTGGTGGCCTCCCGATAGCTGAGGATTGACCCGATGTCTTCCGGCTCGTATCGCTGGCCGACACTGGAGTAGATCCCGATCTGCTTGAACAGATTGGCCATACCAAAGGTGCGCGCTTCGTCGGCGACGATGGGTACGACCCGCGGGCCAAGTTGCTTGTCCTTGAGCAGGTTGCCAAGCATGCGCACGAAGGCCATGGTCGTCGACATTTCCTTGCCAGCAGCCTGAATGGCAAAACTGGCGTAACTCTCACGGACCGGCACCGGGATTGGCTGCGCCACAGCGCTGCGACTCGGCATCGAGCCGCCCAATGCCTGACGCCGCTGATGCAGGTAGCGCATTTCGGCGCTGCGGGCATCGGGTTTGAGGAAGCTCAGATTTTCTGCCTGCTCGTCGGTGAGCGGCAAATTGAAGCGATCACGGAAGTTGATCAGCGCCTCGCGGTCGAGCTTCTTCTGTTGGTGCGTCGTCATCTTGCCCTGACCGGCTTCGCCCATGCCGAAGCCCTTCTTGGTCTGCGCCAGAACCACCGTCGGCCGCCCTTTGTGCCGGGTCGCAGCGTTATAGGCAGCGAAGATTTTCACCAGGTCATGGCCACCTCGCTTGAGGCGATCGATCTGCTCGTCGGTCAGACCCTCGGCGAGTTTATTCAGTGCCTGGTTCTGGCCGAAGAAATGCTCACGGTTGTAATGCCCGTCCTTGGCCGCGAAGGTCTGGAACTGCCCGTCAACGGTTTGCGACAACGCGCGCACCAGCGAGCCATCATGATCGCGGGAGAACAATGCGTCCCAGTCGGAACCCCAGACCAGTTTGATCACGTTCCAGCCCGCCCCGCTGAATAGCGTCTCCAGCTCGTCAATGATCCTGCCGTTGCCCCGCACCGGGCCATCGAGACGCTGCAGGTTGCAGTTGACGACCCAAGTCAGGTTGTCGAGCCCCTCACGCGCCGCGAGAGTGAGCGCCGACATGCTCTCCGGCTCGTCCATCTCGCCGTCACCGAATACGCCCCACACATGCCGCGTCGAGGTGTCCTGCAAACCACGGTGCTGCAGATAACGCATGAATCGCGCCTGGTAGATCGAGCTGATCGGACCAATGCCCATCGAACCCGTGGGGAACTGCCAGAAGTCGGACATCAGCCAAGGGTGTGGATAACTTGAGAGACCGCGAGCGCCAGCCTTGAGCGCTCCGATTTCCTGACGATAGTGCGCCAGATCGTTCTCACTCAAACGGCCTTCGATAAACGCTCGCGCATAGATGCCGGGCGCTGAATGCGGCTGATAGAACACCAGGTCGCCCCCATGCTCATCGCCGCTCGCACGAAAGAAATGATTGAAGCCGACCTCGAACAGATCTGCCGCGCTGGCGTAACTGGCGATGTGTCCGCCCAGCTCGCCATAGGCCTGATTGGCTCGCACCACCATTGCCAACGCGTTCCAACGCATCAAGGAGGCCAGCCGCTCCTCGATGGCCAGATCGCCCGGAAACGACGGTTGCTGCTCCACAGAAATGGTATTGACGTAAGGCGTGCCGTGAGCCGGCTGCCAACCGATCTTCGGATTGCGGGCAATGTTCGCCAGCATGTCGAGAATCTCTCGAGCACGCTCGGCACCAGCGTTATCCACAAGGGACATTAGCGCTTCCTGCCACTCGGTCATTTCCAACAGATCGTGATGGCTTCGCGCGGCAAAGGCTGCGGGAATAATGGAATCGAAATGGCTCATAGACACCTCCGGTTAATTAAGGAAAAGTCTATGCTTCGCTGTGCAGTTTTAATGACCGATCTGCACGACACAAGGATCGATCTACAGCATAAAAAACCCTAAAAATGGCAAATTGAAGCACGATGAACTTCGACAGCATTGACCTGAAAATCCTTCGAGAACTTCAACGCGACAGCAGCCTGTCCAACGTCGAATTGGCTAAACGCGTTCATCTGTCGCCCTCGCCGTGCCTGGCGAGAGTCAAGGCGCTGGAAGCCTCGGGCTGCATTCGCGAGTACGTTGCGCTGCTGGCACCCGAGCATTTGGGGCTGCGCCTGAACGTTTTCATTTCCATCAGCCTGAAGGAACAGAGCCGCGAAGCGCTGCAGAATTTCGAGCGCCGCGTATGCGAATGCGAGGAAGTGATGGAGTGCTATCTGATGACCGGCGACGCCGATTACCTGCTACGCGTGGTGATGGCCGACATGCAGGCACTCGAGCATTTCATCATCGAGCGCCTGTCGCCGATGCCGGAAGTGGAGAAGATCAGGTCCAGCCTTTCGCTCAAGCAGGTGCGTTACAAGACTGCGCTGCCGTTGCGGCCTTGATGGCCGTACCGTCGAGTCGACTCAGAGACGGCTGCCGCCGGCAAGCCGGGCTGCTACAGGAGTGCAGCCCATCCGCAAGACGAACGGCTAGACAGGCCCCTCACACTTTGCCTTTCCACGGTACCAGCTTGCGTTCCAGCCAGCGCATCCCCAGGTCGAACAGCAAGGCCATGGCACCGATCACCAGAATGCCCATGATCACGACGTCGGTAGCCATGAATTTGGACGCGGTCAGGACCATGAAACCCAGGCCCGCGGTGGCAGCGACCATCTCAGCGGCGACCAATGTCGTCCAGCCGAAACCGATGGCGATGCGCATACCCGTCAGCACTTCTGGCAACGCCGCGGGCATGATCACGTGGCGCAGCACCTGCCCACGACTTGCCCCCATCGAGTACGCAGCATGAATCTGTTCGATGGCAACGGACTTCACGCCAGCCCGCGCACTCAGCGCCAGCGGAGCGAACATCGCGAGGTAGATCAGCAGGATTTTCGAGCCTTCTCCAATGCCCATCCAGATCACCACCAACGGCAAATACGCCAACGGCGGCAATGGACGATAAAACTCCACCAGCGGGTCGAATATGCCCCGAGCCACACGGTTGACGCCCATCATGATGCCCACCGGGATGGCCGTCAGCACAGCCAGCACAAACGCTCCGAACACCCGCAATGCGCTCCAGCCGATATGCGCGAGCAGGGTCTGGTCGGCGAACCCCTCCTGCGATACATCTACCAGTTGCATCCACACCGCTTGAGGTGAGGGCAGGAACAGCGGCTTGACCCAGCCGCCGTTAGTGGCGGCGTACCAGAGCGCGAACAGGGCAACGATGGTCACCAGGCTCAGCGTCACGCTGGAACCATTGCCAGGCGCGCCGTATTGCTCGCCGGGTTTCGCTGGCGCGGCCCGACGCAGTTCGTTGAATGTGCGCATGACGGCGCGGCGCTGCTTCTCGTCGAACAGGCTCATGCGGCCTCCTCATCACCGTGAATGATGCTCAGGATCTGTTCGCGCAGCGCAATGAAATCCGGGCTGGACTTGACCGCGCGCGCGTCGCGACATGCGAGAAAACGCTTGCCGAAGTCGACGGAAAATTCGTGAGTGATACGGCCAGGGCGTGGCGACATGATGATCAGCCGGGTGGCCATGAACAGCGCTTCTTCGACATCGTGGGTAATGAAGAACATCATCTTGCGTGTGCTTTGCCAGATGCCGAGGATCAACTCCTGAAGGCGCTCGCGGGTCAACGCATCGAGCGCGCCCAAAGGCTCGTCGAGCAATAGCATCTGCGGATCGTTTGTCAGCGCGCGGGCTATACCTACACGCTGCTGCATACCCCCGGACAGCTGATAGATCGCGTGTCCACGAAAGTCCGCCAGCCCGGTCAGCTCAAGAAAATGCATCGCCCGCTGCTCGCGCTCGGCTTTCGGGATGCCGCGAAGCTTGAGGCCAAAAGCAACGTTGTCGAGCACGTTGAGCCACGGCAGCAGCGCGTGCTTCTGGAACACCACGCCACGCTCGGCTCCGGGCCCTGTGACTTGATCACGCAATTCGGCGCCACGGCTGACCTCCTGAGGGACCTGCCCCTGAAAATCTCCAAGGGTGATCACTCCACTGCTCGGCTGGATGAACCCGGCCATGAGATTGAGGAGTGTGGTTTTGCCGCATCCTGAAGCCCCAAGTGCGACAACGAAATCACCGGCGGCGATGTCCAGGTTGACCCCGGACAGCGCGCTGACCTGCTGACCTTTCTGCTGTCCCGGATAAAGCACCGAAACGTCATGAATCTTGAGGCTCAGGGCCATGGCGCTTTCCTTTTGAGAGTCCTGTGTGGGGTGAGCATCGTCCCTTCGATTACGCGGAACGATGCACGGTTCGCGCCGCTTTATTCGGCCGCCTGAACGAAGCTCGGGTTGATGGCCACGCTGTAGTCGGGCAGCACGGCCGGGACTTTCTTCTGGTCCTTGAGGAACACGGCCGTCGCCGCGAGCGCCTTGGCAGCGCCGCCATCCTTACCTGCGCCAAGCCATTTGTTGCTGGCCTGCTCGGCTGCCAGAGGGAACTGGTACAGCGCCAGTACAGGGGGTACTTCATCCGGCTTGGCACCGGATTGTTTGGCGACGTTGATGACCTGCGGCGAGCTGGCGGTCCAGGTGTCCGGTGCCTTCACGTAATCGTCGGTGCTGGTTTGCAGAACCTTGGTGAACGCCTTCATGCCGTCGGCGTTGCCCGCTGCAAATTTCTTGTCGACCACGATGCCGTCGAAGGTGGCCTTGCCCCAGTTGGTCAACTCACCGGATGTCAGCAGCACGTGACCGCTTTGTTTGAGGCGGCCCAACGCCGGGTCCCAGATAAACGCAGCGTCGATGTCGCCGCGCTCCCACGCCGCAGGAATGTCCGAAGGATTCAGGTTGATGACTTTGACCTTACCGGTCAGGCCAAACTGCTCAAGGGCGAACAGGGCATGGAAATGCGTTGTGGATACGAACGGCACAGCAAGGGTTTTACCCGCCAGATCCTGTGGCGCGACGATGCCGCTACCGTTGCGCACCACCAGCGCTTCGGCGCTGGCGATATTGTCGAGAATCCAGAACAGCTGCGCCTCCACACCCCGGCTGACCGCCGCTGCAATCGGGCTGCTGCCGGCAACGCCGATCTGCACATCACCAGAGGCCATGGCCGTCATGACATCACCGCCACTGTCAAAGCTGCGCCATTTGATATCCCAGCCTGTCGCCTTCTCGAATTCCTTTTGAGCGATGGCGTTTTTCCAAGGCGCGAACATGCTCTGTACGCCGATGGTCACGGTTTCAGCGTGGGCGGTCGCCGCAAGCCCCAGCGTCAACGCTGTGAGCGGCAACAGGACAGAGCGGCGAATCCATTTGTGCAAAGGCTTGAGCATGGTGGAACTCCAGAGTGGGAGGCGTTTTTTGAAGTCCATGCGATCTTAGTGCCGGTCCGAAGCTTGCTTTAGATCCAGTTGCTACAGCCTGTGGTGCCAGCGCTTTTTACAGCCCTTGTGCCACGCGGCCTACAGCACTGAGACCGCGCCATAAGGGTGCGGCTGCCGGGGAGTCGGTACCATGTTGGAGCGTTATCTTCATCCGTTCGAAACAGGTCGGGGATTGCAGGAGCAATTGCGCGAGCGTCTGCTCAACGCGATTCTCGATGGGGCCATTCCACCGAACGAGGCCATGCCGTCTTCTCGCAAATTGAGCGAGTTGTTGAAGGTGTCGCGTAACACGGTGGTGCTGGTCTATGAACAGTTGGTTCAGGACGGTTACCTGACCCCATCGGACAGACGCGGTTATTTCATCAACGAGAAATTCCTGCGCCAGCAGCTCAATGTCAGCCTGCGGCCTTCCAGCCAGAAACTGTTCGAACGCCCCGACCATGCCCCCGACTGGGAGCGTCGCCTGCAGACCGAATCGGCGCAGATGCGCGCCATTGTCAAGCCACGCAATTGGCGCGAGTACCGTTATCCTTTTATCTACGGGCAGATCGAGGCTGATGAACAGACCGCTGCACGCTGGCGTGATTGCGCGCGCATCGCATCGACCGGTGCCCACATGCGCCGCTGGGTCGATGATCAGGTGACGCTGGACGATCCACTGCTGGTGGAGCAGATCATCCAACGGGTTTTGCCAAAGCGTGGAATCAAGGCTGGGCCCGAGGAAATTCTGGTGACGATCGGCACGCAGAATTCGCTGTATATGCTTGCGCAATTATTAGGGCATCCCGGACTTGTCATGGGTCTTGAGGAGCCCGGTTACGTCGATGCCCGGAACATCTTTACCCTGACCGGATGCGAGCTGAAACCGTTGCGTCTGGACAGCCAGGGACTGGTCGTGGATCAGCAGCTGGAGGGCTGCGAAATGCTGTTCTGCACACCCAGTCATCAATCACCTACAGGCGTGACTATGCCGCTGTATCGTCGTCTCGAACTGCTGGCCCGCGCTCGCGAGCAGGACTTTCTGGTGATCGAGGACGACTACGAGAGCGAACAGAACTATCTGGGCAGCAACCATCCCGCGCTGAAAAGCTTCGATGACAGTGGCCGAGTGATCTATCTCGGAAGCCTGACCAAGACGCTGCTGCCCGGCGTCCGCCTGGGGTTCATCGCGGCCGACCCGGAGTTGATTCACGAACTGCGGGCATTGCGTCGCTACATCTATCGCCACCCGCCCTCGAACAACCAGCGCACCCTGGCGCTGTTCTTGTCGATGGGCCACTACGACGCCCATGCGCGGCGCCTGCGTGATCGCCTGGCATGCAAGTGGAAGCTGATCAGCCGCGCGCTCGCCCAACACCTGCCTGATGTGCGCGTGAGCGGGATGGCGGGAGGGTCGTCCTTGTGGGTCACCTGCCCTCCGGAGATTGACGCGTGGGTGCTCCAGAGGCTGGTAGCCAGGCGTGGAGTGCTGATCGAGCCTGGGGACATCCATTTTCTGGGAACTGAACGACCGCAATATCACTTCCGGCTGGGCTTTGGAGCCATTGCGCAGGAACTGATTGAACCGGGGATCGTTGCACTGGCACAGGCGTGGGAGGAGATGCGGCAAGCCGCAAGACAGGGGGAAGCTCTATGATCACATCAGCCTTGGTAGCAGCACGGCTTGCCGGCGGTGGCGTAATCGAGGTCGCTACCGCCGGCGAGCCGGACTGCTACAGGGAATTAGCTCGACTGAGAGTCGTGGCGAGTCAGAGCTGATCTCGCCCAAGCACATCCTTGAGGATATCCATCATCGAATCGACGTCCTGACGCGCAGCCACCAGGGCCGGGGCGAAGATAATCGCGTCACCGGTGGTCTTCACATGCAGACCAGCGTCATACAGCGCCCTCTGCACCAGCCCACCCTTGGCGCCCGGTGCCTGGCCCGGTGTGAGCTGAATACCACTAAGCATGCCATAACCGCGCAAATCGCTGACCTGAGGCAAACCGCGCAAACCGCTCAGGCATTCGAGGAAATACGGCGACAGCTGCGCGCCTTTGGCGAACAAGTCTTCGCGACGGTAGATGTCCAGGGAGGCCAACGCTGCGGCGCACGCCACCGGATGCCCCGAATAGGTGTAACCGTGGAAAAACTCTGGACCATTGCCTTTGCTGGCACCGACCACTGTGTCGAAAATCGCCTGATCCACTGCCACCGCGCCCATGGGAATTGCCCCGTTGGTCAGCGCCTTGGCCATGGTGATGATGTCCGGTTTGACATCGAAGCTTTGCGCTGCAAATGGTTTACCCGTGCGCCCCAGCCCGGTGATGACTTCGTCGAACACCAGCACAATGCCGTGCTTGTCGCATATCTCACGCAGGCGTTTGAGATAGCCCACAGGCGGCACGTAGACGCCGATAGACCCGGCAATCGGCTCGACGAAACAGGCCGCAATGCTATCTGCGCCATGGGTCGCGATGATGCGTTCCAAGTCGCTCGCCAGATCGATACTGCCGTTTGGCTCACCCAGCTGATAACGCTGTTCTTCCTGCCAGGTGTGACGCATGTGGCTGACGTGTGGAAGACCGCCTGCCGCGAAAGCCTGACGATTGCGCATCATCCCTGACAACGCCACACCACCGAAATTGACGCCATGATAGGCCCACTCACGGGATACGAATCGCGTGCGCTGCCCTTCCCCACGTGCACGGTGATAGGCCAGAGCCATCTTCATTGCACTGTCCACTGACTCGGACCCTGAATTGGTGAAGAACAGCTTGTTCAGTCCCTCGGGCAGCAACTCGCTCAAGCGCTCGGCCAGCTCGAATGAGAGCGGCGAAGCCCGCTGAAAATGCGGGGTGAAATCCAGCGTCATCAACTGCTTCGCCACCGCTTCGGCAATTTCCGGACGACCATGCCCGGCGGCACTGCAAAACAGGCCTGAACTTCCGTCCAGCAACTCGCGGCCGTCCTCGGTCCAGTAACGCAGACCTTCAGCCCGCACGAACATCTGCGGTGCACGCTGGAACTCGCGGTTATCGGTAAAAGGCATCCATTGATGATCGAGGTTCGTTGCCATGAGGTTAACTCCTGAAGGCGTACACGGTGAGGGCCAATGGTGGTCAGCCTATCCACGGCACGCCCTCAGGCTTAGATCCAGATGAGGCTTTCGATGGAGCCAGCGAAGGATCTCGCTGCGTGGCGCTCATACAGCGAACCGGCGAATAAACTGGCACCAATCAATCACCTGTCTGGATCTAAAGCCCTTCGCAGCGTTCTTATTAGAGTGGCCGAATTCTGTGGGGGAAGACCTGCCTTGAGTCCTGAACTGAACTTCATCCTGACCGTAATTTGTGTGCTGATCGCCGCCGTGATCCGCGGCTTGACCGGTTTTGGTTTCGCAGCCATTGCGGTGGTCGGCCTCGCAATGCTGGGGCCGCTGAACGAGGCGGTGCCGATCGTTCTGTGCCTTGAAGTGGCATCCAGTCTGATGCTGCTTCGCGGCGCATTGCCTCACACCGACTACCCGCAGCTCAGACGATTGTTGATCGCGGCAGCGTTAGGCGTGCCCTGTGGCATCTGGCTGTTGACCGGCCTTGATAGCGACTGGTTGAACGTCGGTGTCTATGTACTTGTGGGTCTACTGGCGTTGCTCGGCTTGGCACGCATCACGCTGCCGATGGGCAAAGGTCAATTGGGTGGTTGGATAATCGGAGGATGCAGCGGCGCTCTGATTGCAGCATTCTCCATCGGCGGCCCTCTGGTCGTCGCCTGGCTTAGCCACAGCGGGCTGAAAGCTGTCGCGTTGCGCGCCACGCTGATTCTGTTTTTCTTCGTCGTGGATCTGGCAGCGCTGGCTGGTCTGAGCCTTGCGAATGCGATCCCGGATAAAACCGCCGAGCATGTGCTTTATCTGATTCCGGCTTTATTGGCCGGCCTCTGGGCTGGCCAGCAGCTGTTCGTGCGCGTTAGTGCCGACCACGCTGCGCGTTTCACTCAATGGCTGTTGCTGGCGCTGGCCGGCTTTGGCCTGCTGGGCCGTGCATGGTCCTGACACCAAGGAAACCCTGATGACATCAACACTGTTTATCACCGGCGCCACCTCAGGCTTCGGTGAAGCCTGCGCACGTCGCTTCGCCGCTGCCGGCTGGTCCCTGGTGCTGACCGGCCGGCGCGAAGACAGGCTGCAAGCCCTCGCCGACGAGCTGTCCGCACACACCAGCGTACTGACTCTGGTGCTCGATGTTCGCGATCGTCAGGCTGTGCGCGCTGCGGTAGAGTCGCTCCCGCAAAAGTTCAGCCGCTTACGTGGCCTGATCAACAACGCAGGTCTGGCCCTAGGGACAAGCCCGGCACAGGAATGCGATCTGGACGATTGGGACACCATGATCGACACCAACGTCAAAGGGCTCGTCTATACCACTCGCCTCCTGCTGCCGCGCCTGATCGCTCATGGCACCGGCGCCAGTATCGTCAACCTGGGCTCCATCGCCGGTAACTGGCCGTATCCCGGTAGTCACGTTTATGGGGCTACCAAAGCGTTCGTGCGGCAGTTCTCGCTGAACTTGCGTTGCGACCTGCAAGGCACCGGCGTGCGGGTTTCAAACATTGAACCCGGCCTGTGTGAAAGCGAGTTTTCGCTGGTGCGCTTCGCGGGCGACCAGAACAAGTACGACGCCGTATACGCTGGCGCGAATCCGATTCAGCCCGCAGACATTGCCGAGACCATCTTCTGGATCATGAATGCCCCCGCTCACATCAACATCAACAGCCTTGAATTGATGCCGGTGACTCAGTCATGGAACAACTTCGCGATCATGCGCGCGCAGCCCTGACGAACCAGGGGCGGTCTGGCAGGTCAATCTCTGTATCCTGAGCCCAATCGCCAGCCCGCATTGAAAGGACCATCAATGAACGCCCTCTCCTTCGCGCCCTTTCAGGACCTCGCCGACAAGCTGATCCCCCACACCGTGGCCGAGAAGGTCGATGGTTCCCACGATGTTTCCCACTTGCACCGGGTCTGGAGCAATGTCTGCGCGATTCGCGACAAGGAAGGCGGCGACCATCAGTTGCTGTTGGCGGCGACCCTGCTTCACGACTGCGTGGCCGTGGAAAAAAACTCACCTTTTCGCTCCAGCGCCTCGCGCCTGGCGGCTGCGAAGGCCACCGAGCTGCTGGCAGAAATGGGCTGGGACGAAGAACGCACGCAAGCCGTAGCCCACGCCATCGAATCTCACAGTTACTCAGCGAACATCGCGCCGCTCTCCATGGAAGCAAAAATTCTCCAGGACGCAGACCGCCTCGATGCCATCGGCATGGTCGGCGTCGCCCGGCTGTTCTACGTGTCCGGCCGTATGGGCAGCCAGCTCTACGACGCCCATGACCCCCAGGCTCAACATCGCGAGCTGGACGATAAACGCTTCGCCGTCGATCACTTCACCACCAAGATCTTCACCTTGGCAGATGGTTTTCAAACGCCAACAGGCAGACAGATGGCAAAGCTGCGGCACGAACGCGCGCAGCGTTTTTTGCAGGAGTTCATGGACGAGATCGGTAGCTGATTGGCCAAGCGACAAGTCCCACAGATTTAGCTGAAACAACTGATCCAGAGCCTCTGCTTGCCTAAAGAACGACCGTTCATCGGTTTGCCGTCAAATCAAAACAAATCTGAAACATTCCTCCTCCGATGTCACAAAGACATCACGGAACATCTCTATAACCAAGTCTCCGGTGAATTCGTCGATGGGATTGGTTGTTGTGAAAAGGTTAATCCGTGCTTTCGTCCGTCCTTCTTCAAAGCCTGCTTTTTTGCGGCGCTTCAGGATTACGCAGCGTCTGGTGTTGTGCTTCGGAGTGACCGCCTCGTTGCTAATGGCGCTGGGGGTGTTTTGTCTGCTGCAGATGCAGAGCATCCGCGATCAGGGCGAAGCGGTGGAAAGCGGGGCCTTACCGAGCATCGCCATGGCCGACGCCATTGCCATCGACTTGATCAAACTGCGCGGCGAAAGCGCTCGTCTGATCGCCAACGCAGATGACCCAGGCGCAGTGGTCACCAGCAAGATCAATGTCGAGCAATTGAAGAACGAAGTCGAAAAAGGCTTCAGCGATTACCTCGCGCACTCCACCGACAGCACCGAGCGCGACTCGATCAAAGCCTTGCAGGACGCTTACACCGCGTTCATGCCGGGGCTGCATGACGAAATCGCGCTGATCGAGCAGCGCAAACTCGATGACGCACGGATGCTGCTCAATACCACGTTGAGCATGCAGGGCGACCTGATGGACATGCAGGTGCAGTTGCTGCGTGAACTGAACAAGCAAAGTGCCGCAGCGGCAGTGGTTGGCGCCGGCAAGCGATTCCAGCAGACGCGCATCATTGCCGTCAGCGCGATCGTCGTGGCACTGGTCCTGACTCTGCTGCTGGCGTGGCGGTTAAGCCTGAGCATCATTCGTCCATTACGCCAATCGCTGCTGATCGCCAGCACCATCGCCAAGGGTGATTTGAGTCCGCAGCCAATCCCGGAAGGCAAGGACGAGACCGCACAATTGCTGAAAATGCTCGGCCAGATGCGCGGCAATTTGCACGGCACCATCGATCAGATTTACGCAGCGGCTAGCCAGTTGAGCCAGTCGGTGCACGAAATGGGCGCCATCGCCGAAGCCAGTGCGAAGAATCTGCAGATGCAGAACGATGAAATCGAACAGGCCGCGGTAGCCGTCAATCAGATGAGCCAGGCTGCTGTGGAAGTGGCTGACAATGCCAGCAACACGTCGAGTGAATCGAAGGCCTCCAACGAAGCCGCTGCCGAAGGCCGTTTGCGCCTGACCGGGACCATCGATTCGATCAAAGAGCTGACCGATAACGTCCTCGACTCATCCCATCAGGCGGATGGCTTGGCTGAGCGCACGTTGAGCATCAGCAAGATTCTCGAAGTCATCCGCGCCGTCGCCAATCAGACCAACCTGCTGGCGCTGAACGCCGCCATCGAGGCTGCCCGCGCAGGCGAAGCCGGTCGCGGTTTTGCGGTCGTGGCAGATGAAGTCCGCTCGCTCGCGCAACGCACCAGCGCCTCGACCACAGAAATCGAAAGCCTGATCAACGACGTGCAGAAGAGCACGCAGGAAACGGCCCAGACCCTGCGGGTGACGGCATCGCAGGCCAGCCAGACACTGGAGCAGGCGGCGGCTACCAGTCAGGCACTGACGGTCATCATCAGCTCGACCTCGACCATCAGCGACCGCAACGTACTCATCGCCAGCGCTGCCGAGCAGCAGGCCGCGGTCGCCAATGAGGTCGATCGCAACCTGAGCAGCATTCGCGATCTGTCGACTCAATCGGCTTCGGGTGCCCAGCAGACCACCGTGGCCAGTAATGCGCTGGCGATGCTGGCGACGGATCTAAACACGATGGTGCAAAGATTCGTGCTGTAGCCCCGACAGCCTAGCTTTAGCCTGTGCTGGAGGTGATGCAACCCAAACGCTGGCCGCTCGGCGCGCTGCTACAGCCCGACCGGTTTCGCGTCTGGATTGCGCGCTTTCCCGATCATTCGCCCAGCGGACGCAACCGATATTGCGGCGGCAACTGCTCGAAACCACTGATCGTCGTGTTCAGGCTCTTCCAGCGACCGTCCTTGATGCCGTAGATGCAGCCGTGGATCGACAGCTTCTGTCCACGGTGCCAGGCGTTCTGCACGATGCTGGTATGACCGACGTTGGCCACCTGCTGAATCACGTTCAGTTCGCACAGACGGTCGACGCGCTCTTCCTCGGTCGGCAGCTTGCCGAGCAGCTCGCGGTTCTCGTAATACAGGTCGCGAATGGTGCGCAGCCAGCCATCGATCAGGCCGAACTGACGATCCTGCATCGACGCGCGAACGCCGCCACAGCCGTAGTGGCCAGTGACCAGAATGTGTTTGACCTTGAGTACATCGACCGCGTACTGAATCACCGACAGACAGTTCAGGTCGGTGTGCAGCACGACGTTGGCCACGTTGCGGTGGACGAACAAATCGCCGGGCAGCATGCCGACGATTTCATTGGCGGGGACACGAGCGTCCGAACAACCGATCCAGAGGAATTCGGGCGTCTGCTGGCGTGCCAGCTTGGCAAAGAACTCGGGGTCTTCTTCCTTGATTGCGGCAGCCCAACGTTCGTTGTTGTCGATCAAGTCTTGTAGTTCGTTCATGCGTTGATGCCTCTGAAATGATGCTCAGCTATGACTGGGGCTCGGCGCTTCAGGTCACGCCCGTTTGCGACTACCGATCAAGAACCGGAGTGAATCTTCATCGCAGCGCTCGGTCCACCCAATTAAGACAGCACACAATGAGGATTTGCCATGAACGATTCACGCCGGCCTTACGGCGCTATGCAGCCCGAACCGATCGACGACAATGAAGACCGCATGGGCTCGATGGAAGAGCTCAATTTCAATGACAATAACGAACCCAGTGGTCGTATCGGTGACATGATCCCCGAGGACGAGCTGGAAACCTACATTCCCGACGAGCGCGTCCGCGAAGCCGGGATGACCGGAGCGTCGACCGACGATCACAACCCCACGGACGATGACATGAGCCCTGAAAATCTGATTGATGAAGATGGTGCCCGTTCACCGCGCGAACGCGGCGAAGGCGGCCCGGCCGATTTCGATCTGAGTATCGTCGATGAGGATGAAATCGGCGCTGGCGGTGGTCTGGACGAAGAGGAAATGGCGATTCTCGATCCGCTGGATGGCAAGCCGGGCGTCTGATCCGGCGTTATTCCACCAACGTACACGCCATCACCAGGGCATCCTCGCGGCCACCGACTGCCGGATAATAGTCACGACGTCGGCCTACTTCGTTGAAGCCATAGCGCTCATACAGACGGTAGGCCGACTGGTTACTGGCACGCAGCTCCAGAAAACATTCGCGCCCGTTGAGTTCGTAGGCGCGCTTCATCAGTTGGTCCAGAAGCAACAGGCCAAGACCACGCCCCTGACTTTCCGGTTTGACGGTGATGTTGAGCAGATGAGCTTCATCGATGATGACGTTGATGACGCCATGACCGACCTGCTGGTTGCCTTCGAACATCAACCAGATTTCATAAGACTTGAGACCATCGAGAAAAATGCCGCGGGTCCACGGATGGCTGAACGCTGCGTATTCAATCTTCAATACCGCGTCCAGGTCGGCTTCGGTCATGCGGCGAAACGTTACGGCATCACTCATTTACGCTCTTCCAACGTGCCATCAACTTACGCATGGCCCGCCAAACATCGGCCTTGCGCAGAGGCTCGTCCATCAACAGTTCGAGACCCGGCAGCGCCCAGGCCGATCCCAGGCCTTCGACCTGGAATTCAAGATTGTAGGATTGTGCATCCACTTCACCGGCAAAACGTATCGCGGGAAGTCCGATCAGCCACAGACAGGTGCAAGGCTCTTCCTCGGTACGGGCGTAAAGAAAGCCCTGTACGAAATCCCGCGCCGCTTCCGGCCCCTGATCCATCTGCCCGCGAACCAGCAACGGCCAGCGCACAGGCTCGCCGATGATCTGCGGGCTGTCCGGCAAACCGGCGGCGCGCAACATGTCCTTGAGCAGCAGATAAGAAGGATCGCGGCTCTGGAATGGCTCGCCGGTCGCCAACTCCACTAGCAGCAGGCAACTTCCAGCCCTCAGCAACTGCAGGGCAAAGCGTGGAGGCGGAACGACGGGGGCCTTCGCAACCGCAGGTTCAGCTTCTTCGTCCTTAAGTGGGTTTACAACCGGTTTGGCGGCAGGCGATGGCCGTGGCACTTCAATCTTCGGCCGTTCGACGGTGCGCGTAACTGGCGCCGAACTCCCAGGTGTCGCCGCGTGACCCGCTTGGGCCGGAGCGGTCGGCTCTGCTGAGTCTGCGACTTCGTCCTCGAACACCGGCAACGGAGCAAGCAGCTCCGGACGCGAGGGCGCGGCAAAGGGCAGATCGGTACGCGGCAGCCAACTGACCACCTGCATGGCGGTCAGATAAGCGCGGCGGCGAGGCTCATTGAGCAAGGGACAGCCACCTGTGGATAAAGTCAGGAGGGGGATTCTACAGACCTTCGACGAATCACGCCGCAGTTGATCGACTGAGGGTGAAAACCAACGCCTGCGATGCAGTACAATTGCCGCTTTTATTTGCCAACCAGCGGCCATCCGATGATCGAACCTAAGCGCGTCCTGCGCGCCCTTGCCGAGCACTGGGCGCTTCTTGAGCCACTGTGCGAGCATTTCGACCAAGGCACCCTGAGCCTGAGCGAACTGCGTGTGCAACTGGCCGCCCAGCAACTGGAAAGCACCCCGCAGGACATCACCAACCTGCTGGATGTGTGGATTCGTCTCGACATTCTGGTTCCCGTGGCGAAAAGCCCGAACCGTTTCGAGTTGAACGCACAGATCCATGACTTCCTGTCATACCTGCGCCGCGAACACCGCCTGGGCCTGTGTCTGGAAATCGAAGCTTATCTGCGCCACCTGGAGCGGCTCGCCGGTTACATCCAGGAGGCGTTCGAAGCCCGCGATGCCAATGACCTCGCGCGTCAACTGCGCCTGCTCGATATGCGGGTGCGCGATGTGCTGAAAAAGCTCGCCAATGACGAACAGGCGCTGGTGTCGGTTGCCGAGCGCGCCAAAACCAGCGACCGGCAGATTCCGCTGCGTCAGCGCTATGCAGAAGTGCTGGCGACCTGGGACGAATACGTCGAGCCCATGATTCAACTGGTGAACGCTGACGGCGCCTTCGAACAAGGCGTGCGCAAGGTCGAGAACGTACTGCTGCGCATGCTCACCGACCAGCAGCGCCTTGGGCATCTGGTCGACGATGACATGCTGCTGCGCACCCACGCGCGCATCCTCGAAATGCAGACCAGCGCCCAGCTGACACTGCGTCATGCTCGCGAATTGTTGTTGCCACTGCGTGAAGAGGCCCGTCGCCACAACGCCGTGACCCGTGGCGCCGCGCTCGCGCTGTCGGCGATCCGGCGCAAAGGTATCGATGCAGTCCCGCAAGCTGCGATGCCTATGTTTACCCGTCCACAAAGTACATTCCTTGGCAGTGCCAACCAGGTCGAGGCGTATGTCTACGCGCTGGCCCGATTCGAACCAAAACCGGCGCGATTCCCCAAGGCCAGTCTCACCCGCAAGGGCGAACCGCCAAGAGCCCCGCGCACGGTCAAGGAAATGGTCGAGCGCTGCGAAGAGGCTCTGCCGATGCCGGACCTGATGGTCTGGTTGTTGGAACAGGAGCCAACCGGCGCAACCGACGAATTGTTGTACTGGTTCTCTCGTCTGTCCCGGGAAAAACGCTTCAAGCGCGAGCGCCTGGACCGCCGCGAATACCTTACCCAGGAGCACCGCGTCAGCCTTCGCTCCTTCGCCCTGCTCTCGAGCAAAGACGCAAACCCAGAGAATTCCGAGGGCACCGCCCATGCATCTTGATCTATCCGAAATGTCCCAGCTCGCGCCCATCTTCCGCGAACTGTTCAAGGGCTATCACATCAGCCGCCGCGACCCGGAGCTGTACGCCCAGTTGTCCAACGCTCAGGACCAGTACCGCACGCTGTTCAAGGCGTTGGGGTTTGAGCTGGTCTGCGATACCCGTGGCTTCTATTACTTCGTGCCGGATCTTGCTGCTGCGCAGGTCAACAAGACCGCGCAGCGCCTGGCACTGTTCACCTTCATCCTCGTAGAGCATCTGGCCGATCAGGGCCGCGATCCGGTAGCCGTACTCGACGGCGGCAGCCTGGGCCGTGACGAATTGCCGTCATTGCTGGAAAAGTACCGCGACCTGTTCCTTCAGGCCGAAGTGCAGACTCAGGAAGAGCTGGAAGAAAAGATCATGCGCCGCATGACCCAGCTCGGGTTCGCCGCTGAAGAAGTCGGTATCTACCGCTTCCTGCCGCCAATGCACCGTTTCCTCGATGTTTGCCTGTCGGTTCAGCAGGACCGAGACCTGGCGGCCAGCCTGCACAGCGACCTGCCGTTGCCGACGCCCGTGCTGATCGACGATGACAGCGACGAAAAACTCCTGCAGACCGATGACCCACTGGATCTGGCCGAGTTTGACGAAACACCGGAAACCGAAGAGCAGGCCCTGGCCCGCGCAATCGCCGAAGAACAGGAGCTTGACGCATGAGCCAGGAACGCTACGGCATCCGCCGATTCGCCCTGCTGAACACAGCCGGCTACAGCCTCGGTTTGTTTCCACTGGAACATCCGCTGTCTGTCTATGGCGCGAACAACCTGGGTAAGAGTGCGTCGATCAACGCCCTGCAATTCCCGATTCTCGCGCGCATGTCGGACATGAGTTTCGGCAAGTACAGCCTTGATCAGTCCCGCCGTTTCTATTTTGCATCCGACACCAGTTACATTCTGGTCGAAGTCGCCCTGCCCCACGGCCCGCACGTCATCGGCGTGGTCGGTCGCGGCCCCGGCGGCGGCTTCGGTCACCAGTTCTTTGCCTATGCCGGCAAACTGGACCTGGCGCACTACCAGAAGAACGACACCTGCCTGCGTCAGAAAGAACTCTTTACCAATCTTGAGAGTCAGGGCCTGAAAGCCTACGAGCTCAAGCCTGACGAACTGCGTCGATTGCTGGTCGGCGGTCACACCTCGATCCCGCTCGATCTGACGCTGATCCCGCTGCGCTCGACCAGCGAACAAAGCCTGAAAACCTTCCGCGCGCTGTTCATCAACCTGCTGCACATGCGGGAGATTACTGCCGCCAAACTCAAGCAGTTATTCCTCGATGCCTTTGAGCACAGCCTGCGTTCCGGCAGTGTCGATTACATCGCCGCGTGCGAAGAAGCCTTCCGTGACGTCCGTCGTATGGAACAGGACTACAACGCACTGGTTCTCGCCGGCCCGCTGGTCGAGGCGTTGGCCAACGGCGTCAAGCAACGCGACATCCTGCGCGGCAAGCTGCATCGCCTGTCGCCGTTGCTCGACTCGTTGCTTGGCACTTGGCAGGACTATTCCAACGCACGCAAAGAAGAACTGGTCATTCAGGCCGAGCACTATCGCGGCGAACAGGATGCCCTACAGAACGACCAACGCGGCGGCACTCAAGAGCTGATGCGTCTGGAGCGTGAGATCAGCAATATCCAACGCTGGATCGGAGAACTGGCGGTCCTGAAGAACCGTTTTGCCTTGGTCGACAACGTAAAGATCCTCGAACAGCAACTGCTCGCGGCGAAGGATGCTCACGATGAATTGGCCGGTGCGCTGGCTCAATCTCGTCAGTTCAGCGCCGAAGATCTGGACGAGCGTCTGCGCGATCTGGAAAAACGCCTGAAGTCGGTGAAACAACAACTCGATCACGCCGACAACAACAGCTATGCGCGTCTGCGTGAAGAGTTCTCGCAACCAGATGTCGAGCGGCTGATGCGTCTGTTCAACAGCGCGCTGTTCAGCCTGCCGCTCGGTGAGCAAGGCATCGCGCTGGATGACGGCGACGCTTGGGTCAAATCCCTCGAAGCGATACTTGACGGCTTCAAAGGCGAGCGCTTCGAAGTCCCGGGCCTCTCGATCAACCTGTCGCACATCGAACCACCGGCCTTGCAGGCTTTGGCAGACCGTGCGGCATTGCGTGATCAGAAGGAACGTCTTGAAAAAGAACTCAAGCAGTTGAAAACCCAGCAAGCCGTTGCGGCTGACCGTGCGGCGAGCAAGACCCAGACCGAAGCGCTGTATCAGCAGGTGTTGGATGCGCAGAAGGCCCTGGAGGATTTCCGTCGCACTCAAACGCTGAGTGCCGAAGAAGGCGAGAAGCTGGAGCAACTGGCGCAGATGGAAGCGGCTCAGGACGAGCTCAAGCGTTCCAGCGATGCCTTTACCGAACGCGTTCAGCAACTGTCAGCCAAGCTGCAACTTGTGGGTCGTCAGATCGGCGATCTGGAGTCCAAACAGCGAACGCTGGATGACGCCCTGCGTCGTCGCCAACTGCTGCCAGCAGATCTGCCTTTCGGCACACCGTTCATGGAGCCAGTGGATGACTCGCTGGACAACCTGCTGCCCCTGCTCAATGACTATCAGGACAGCTGGCAGGGCCTGCTGCGCTGCGATGGTCAGATCGAAGCGCTGTATGCACAGGTGCGCCTGAAAGGCGTGGCCAAGTTCGACAGCGAAGACGATATGGAACGCCGTCTGCAACTGCTGATCAACGCGTATGCGCATCGCACCGATGAAGCGCTGACCCTGGGCAAGGCCCGTCGTGCGGCAGTGACCGATATCGCGCGAACCTTGCGCAACATCCGCAGCGACTACGACAGTCTTGAACACCAGTTGGCTCTGTTCAACCGCGAGATCAACCGTCGTCAGGTTTCCAACCTGGAAAGTTTCCGCATTGTGCTCGCGCCGAACAAGGAAGCGCTCAAGCACATTGACCAGATCATCCACAGCGCTGGTCAGTACGAAGAGGGCGAGACGCTGTCAGTATTCGACCTCAGCCAGGGCGCAGAGCAGGACAACAAGAACGAAGAAGCCAAGGAATATCTGGCGCGCCTGGTGGCTGCGAACCACAACCAGCTGGGTCTGAAAGACCTCTTCGAACTGGCATTCGAAATCACCAAGGTCAACAGCCAGCCGGTGATCCACACCGACATCGATGGCGCGGCATCCAATGGCACGACCATGACTATCAAGGCGCTGACCAACATGTACTTGTTGCTGCACTTGATGGATCGCGAACAAGCCGGTCGCGTCCGTCTGCCTTATTACCTCGATGAAGCTGCAGACATCGACGAACGAAACCAAGCAGCATTGCTTGAGACGAGCCTGCAGTTGGGCTTTGTACCGATTCTGGCGAGCGTGAAGCCGCAAGTGTCGGCACACGTCGCGATCGACCTGGAAGGCGGTAGCGGCCCTGCGGGAATCTATATCGATGAGGCGGACTGGAAGTACATTCGCCGTCGTGACGAGGTCGTTGCAGCCAAGACTGTTGAGGTTGCAGAGCAAGCAACTGAATAAGTTGAAGTGAGCGTCAACTAAAAGCCCCGCTGTGATGCGGGGCTTTTTTGTGGGCGTTGTGCCGCGTGCATTGGACATGGCACCAACGGTTCGCCGGCACCCTCTTTCTAGCGGCCGGGCTTACCGGCGGTGACATCCAGTTCGCTACCGCCGGCAAGCCGGACTGCTACAGGGTATGAGTAGGGGCTAGCTTGCTCACGCAAAGGTGAATGGCACATAGAGACCTGCCTAACCTAATCCATTGATCTGCAACGAGTCAGAGTTTTCCGGGCGCAAAAACAAAACCCCATCTGCTTTCGCAAATGGGGTTTCGGAATTTAATCTTGACGATGACCTACTCTCACATGGGGAAACCCCACACTACCATCGGCGATGCATCGTTTCACTGCTGAGTTCGGGA
>NZ_MUIN01000006.1 GCF_002080045.1 Pseudomonas sp. Bc-h
TGCATCGCCGATGGTAGTGTGGGGTTTCCCCATGTGAGAGTAGGTCATCGTCAAGATTAAATTCCGAAACCCCATCTGCGAAAGCAGATGGGGTTTTGTTTTTGCGCGAAGAAAAGCTGGACTGCTCCAGCGCGGCCCCCTCTGTTAGTCTTCTCCCTCTTCAAATGCCAAGGAAGCAGCTATGCCGGTGACGTCCAATCTCAATCCCGGGTTCATGGTGGTGCATGGCAACCGCCTGGATGAACTGCGCAGCCTCGTGGTGTCGTGGATGCGCCGCTACCCGCTGACCCCATTGGAGAACGAGGTCGCGCTGGTACAAAGCAATGGGATCGCCCAGTGGCTGAAGCTCGCCTTGGCTGAAGACGCTCAAGATGACGATCTGGGTGGATGCGGCATTGCCGCTGCCATCGATGTACAGCTTCCCGGCAGCTTCATGTGGCAGCTCTATCGCGCTGTACTGGGCAAGGATGAAATTCCGGAGACCTCTCTGCTTGATAAAGCACCGCTGACCTGGCGTTTGATGCGCTTGCTGCCGGCACTGATCAACCAACCGCATTTTGAACCGCTGCAGCGCTTCTTGATCGCCGACACCGATCTGCGCAAGCGCTATCAATTGTCCGAGCGCTTGGCAGACCTGTTCGATCAGTATCAGGTCTATCGTGCCGACTGGTTGGAAGATTGGGCCGCAGGCAAGCACCAGTTGAAAAACGTGCGAGGGGAGGTCAAACCGCTCAAGCCCGAGAACTGCTGGCAGGCCGAATTGTGGCGTGCGCTTTTGCATGACGTCGGAGCCGAAGGCATGGCCCAGAGTCGTGCGGGTGTGCACCAGCGTTATATCGAGCGTATCAACAGCCTGACCGACAGCCCGCCAGGTCTGCCTGCGCGAGTGATTGTCTTCGGCATTTCATCGCTGCCCGCTCAAGCATTGGAAGCCCTCGCCGGCCTGGCCCGTTTCAGCCAGGTTCTACTGTGCGTACACAATCCTTGTCGTCATCACTGGGCCGACATCGTCGCCGACAAGGACCTGCTGCGTCACGAATACAAACGCCAGTCCCGCAAGGCAGGCATGCCGGTGACGCTCAACCCGGATGCGCTGCATCAACACGCCCATCCGCTGCTGGCCGCATGGGGCAAACAAGGTCGCGACTACATCAACCTGCTCGACAGTTACGACGACCCGAACAGTTATCGCTCGATCTTCCGCGACGGCCGTATCGACCTGTTCAGCGATAGCGATCCACACACGATCCTCAATCAACTGCAGGACGACATTCTCGAGCTACGGCCCTTGGGCGAAACCCGCGAGCTATGGCCTGCCGTTGATCTCAAGACAGACCGCTCGATTCGTTTCCATGTCGCTCACAGTGCCCAGCGCGAAGTGGAGGTGCTTCACGATCAGTTGCTTGCGCGATTCAGCAAGGACCCTGATCTGCGTCCCCGGGACATCATCGTGATGGTTCCGGACATTGACAGCTATGCGCCACACATTCGCGCCGTCTTTGGTCAACTGGATCGCGATGATCGTCGCTTCATACCTTTTACCTTGGCAGATCAGGGACAACGTGGCCGCGATCCTTTGCTGATCGCTGTCGAACACCTGCTGAAAATCCCTGATAGCCGCTTCCCGGTCAGCGAGATTCTCGATCTGCTGGATGTCCCTGCCTTGCGCGCGCGCTTTGGTATCGACGAGCGCGACTTGCCGACTCTGCACCGCTGGATTGAAGGTGCAGGCGTGCGCTGGGGGCTCAGTGCAGAGCAGCGCGAAGGCCTTGGACTGCCCGAGGCCCTGGAGCAGAACAGCTGGCATTTCGGTTTGCGACGCATGCTTCTGGGCTATGCAGTCGGAGCAGGGGTAGCTTATGAGGGTATTGAACCCTACGACGAAATTGGTGGGCTCGATGCAGCATTGATTGGGCCGTTGGTTGCGCTGATCGATGCGCTGCAGGTCGCACACAATGAGCTCTCGCAAGCCGCGACGCCGCCGGTTTGGGGAGCGCGTCTGCAAGCGCTCATGCAACTGTTCTTTGCGGCTGAAAGCGAACACGACGATTACCTGCTCGGCCAGTTGGAGACCTTGCGCGAGACCTGGCTTGAGACCTGCGAAACCGTCGGCCTGCTGGAAGAGCTACCGCTGACGGTGGTGCGCGAGGCCTGGCTCGCCGGGCTGGATCAGGGCCGTTTGTCACAGCGTTTCCTCGCAGGCTCGGTCAACTTCTGCACATTAATGCCGATGCGCGCCATCCCGTTCAAGATCGTCTGTCTGCTCGGCATGAATGATGGCGATTACCCTCGTGCGCAACCGCCGCTGGATTTCGACCTCATGGGCAGCGACTACCGCCCCGGCGATCGTTCTCGTCGTGAAGACGACCGCTACCTGTTGCTCGAAGCGCTGCTGTCCGCCCGTGATCAGCTGTACATCAGTTGGGTGGGGCGCAGCATTCGTGACAACTCCGAGCGGCCCGCGTCAGTGCTTATCGGTCAGTTGCGCGACCATCTTGCCAGCGGGTGGCGACTCGCGGACGCGGTTGGGCCAGAGGATGAAAAGAAGCGCGATCCTGGCCAACAGTTGCTGCACAAGCTGACCCTCGAACATCCATTGCAGCCGTTCAGTGCCAAGTATTTTCAGGAGATCATGGAGTTCTTCAGCTTCGCCCGCGAGTGGCAGGTTCTGCACGAAGCCATCGCCGATGTGGGTGAAACCCAGACTTTGGTGAAGCATGAGCAGGAAGAACCGTTGAGCCTGATGCAGTTGCAGGATTTTTTGCGCAACCCGGTCAAACACTTCTTCAGCCAGCGCCTGAAGATCTTCTTTGAAGTCGCCCAAGCGCCACTGGCGGATGAGGAGCCGTTTGTACTCGATGCTCTTGAACGTTACGGCGTGAGCGACAGCCTGCTGCAAGCTGCACTTACCGACCCTGAGCATACCGACGAGTCGCTCAGAGCCCAGGCAACGAGGTTGCAGGCCAGTGGTCTCCTGCCCATGGCCGGATTCGGCACACTTTTGCAGGATGAACTCATAGAGCCGCTGCCAGACCTGGTCCAGCGCTATCAGTATCTTCTGTTCAAGTGGCCCGAGCGCCTCAACAGCGCGTTGCCGGTGAGCTACGAACATCAGGGCATTGCGCTCGATGGGTGGCTCGACGGGCTCTATCAGAATGCGCAAAACCAGCTACTGGCCGTGACTGCTATCCCGAACGCCATTGGTGGAAAGAAGGCCCGCAAATGGCATCGCCTGACCAAGCCGTGGGTCACTCACCTCGTCGCTTGTGCCTGTGAGCTGCCGCTGACCACCGCACTGGTCGCGAGCGATGACACGCTACTGCTTTCACCACTGGATAAAAATACGGCTTGCAGAGCGCTCAACGACCTGTTGCTCGCTTGGCAGCATGGCATGCAACGCCCGCTGCCTGTCGCTGTTCAGACCGCATTCGCCTGGCTGGGCCAAGGCGACGAGGTGAAAGCTGAGGCCGCAGCGCGCAAGGCGTATGACGGCGACGGCCAGAACAGTAAAGGAGAGCGTGAAAAAAGCACCGCACTGGCAAGGCAGTTCCCGGACTTCGATGCGCTTCTCGACTCAGAGGAATTCGTCGGCTGGTGTGAGTCGTTGTACAAACCGATATTCGATGCACCCTGGCAATCCCTGTCCAGCGAGGAGGCCGGAGCATGAGTGGCGTACAACAACCTTTGGCACTGCGCTTTCCGCTCAAGGGCAGCCAACTGATCGAAGCCAGTGCCGGTACGGGCAAGACGTTCACTATTTCAGCACTGTATCTGCGTTTGGTGTTGGGACATGGCGGCGAGATGTCGGGCTTCGGCCAGGAGCTGCTGCCGCCCCAAATTCTCGTCGTGACCTTCACTGACGCGGCGACCAAGGAACTGCGTGATCGCATCCGTACCCGTCTGGCCGAAGCTGCGCGTTTCTTCCGCCAAGAGATCGAAGCGCCCGACGCGCTGATCGCCGATTTACGCAACGAGTTCGCTCCCGAACGGTGGGCCGGTTGCGCGAGCCGCCTGGACATCGCGGCGCAATGGATGGACGAGGCCGCAGTCTCGACCATTCACAGTTGGTGCCAGCGCATGTTGCGCGAGCACGCGTTCGACAGCGGTAGCCTTTTCACCCAAAGCCTGGAAACCGACCACAGCGACCTGCTTGGCGAAGTGCTGCGCGATTACTGGCGAAAGTTCTGTTACCCCATGAGCGGGGACGCGCTCAACTGGGTGCGCGATAACTGGGGCGGGCCCGCTGCATTGCTGCCCCGTGTGCGTGCGTTGTTTGGCAGCGAGCGTGCAATTGTTACTCAGACCCCGACGCAGCTGATTGAACAGTCGATTCAGGAGCGCCGTGCAACCCTCAAAACCCTCAAATCGCCATGGGCGAATTGGGCGGCGGAGTTGCACGCGATCTGCATCGATGGCGTGAAGTGCAAGGTGGTCGATGGGCGCAAGATGCAGGAGCGCTACTTCAAGCCTTGGTTCGACAAGCTGATCGCCTGGGCGAACGATGAGGAGCAGGAGCAGCTGGATCTCGGCACCGGCTTTACTCGTTTGACACCCGACGGCATCGCCGAAGCGTGGAAGAACAACCCGCCTTCGCACCCGGCCTTCGAGGCGATGGTTGAGTTGAAGGTTGCCCTCGACACCCTGCCAACCCCTGACGCCGCCGTGCTCGAACACGCCGCCCAATGGGTGAGCGCACGCTTTGAAGAAGAAAAACGACGCCGCGCCGAAATGGGCTTCGACGACATGCTGTTGCGTCTGGATGCGGCCTTGCGCGGCTCTGGGGGCGAGCGTCTGGCGACCCTGATTCGTGAGCAATTCCCGGTCGCGCTGATCGACGAGTTCCAGGACACCGACCCCGTGCAGTACCGGATTTTCGACAGCGTCTATCGCCTCGAAGCCAACGACGAAAGCACCGGCCTGTTCCTGATCGGTGACCCCAAACAGGCGATCTACGCATTCCGCGGCGCTGACATTTACACCTACTTGCGCGCCCGGACGGCAACGACTGACCGTCTGCACACGCTGGGCACCAACTTCCGTTCCAGCCACGCGATGGTCGAGGCCGTGAACCATGTGTTCGTGCGCGCCGAAACCAGCGATACCGGACGCGGTGCATTTCTGTTCCGAAGCAGTGCCGATGAAAACCCTGTTCCTTTCCTGGCCGTTGGTTCTCAAGGCCGCAAAGAGCGCTTTCAGATCGATGGACAAGTCTCTGCTGCATTGAATGTCTGGCGATTGGAGAGCGAGCAGCCAATCTCGGGAGCGGCCTATCGGCAGCAGCTGGCGGCCAGTTGCGCGAGTGAAATCGTGCGCTTGCTCAACGCCGGCCAACAGGGCCGTGCAGGTTTCGCCAAACCCGATGAACCACTAAAGGGGTTGCTGCCTGCTGATATCGCGATTCTCGTACGTGACGGTAAGGAAGCGCAGGCTGTGCGCGCCGAGTTGTCCGCCCGTGGTGTGCGCAGTGTTTATCTCTCGGACAAGGATTCCGTGTTCGCCGCGCAGGAAGCCCATGACTTGCTGGCCTGGCTCAAGGCCTGTGCCGAACCGGACGCCGAACGCACGCTGCGCGCGGCTCTGGCCTGCATTACCCTCGACCTGCCGCTGGCCGAACTCGAACTGCTGAACCAGGACGAACTGGCGTGGGAAAACCGCGTCATGCAGTTCCGCGACTACCGACGCATCTGGCGCACTCAGGGTGTACTGCCGATGCTGCGTCGGCTGCTGCACGACTTCAAGCTGCCGCAGACATTGATTCAGCGCAGCGATGGAGAGCGCGTGCTGACCAACCTGCTGCACCTGTCCGAATTGATGCAGCAAGCCGCCGCCGAACTCGATGGCGAACAGGCATTGATTCGTCATCTGGGCGAGCACCTGGCGTTGTCGGGACAGGCGGGCGAAGAGCAGATTCTGCGCCTGGAAAGCGACGAGCAATTGGTCAAAGTAGTGACCATTCACAAGTCCAAGGGCCTGGAATATCCGCTGGTTTTCCTGCCCTTCATCTGCTCGACCAAACCTGTGGATGGCAGCCGTCTGCCGCTGCATTTTCACGATGCGCACGGACACGCGCAGATCAGTCTGAAACCCACCGCGGCGCTGATCGAACAAGCCGATGACGAGCGTCTGGCCGAGGATCTGCGTCTGCTTTACGTTGCCCTGACGCGTGCTCAACATGCCTGCTGGCTAGGCGTCGCCGATATCAAACGCGGCAATACCAGCAGCTCGATTCTGCACCGTTCGGCACTGGGCTATCTGCTCGGTGGGGGAGACGTTCTGGCTGAGTCGAACACGCTCGGCGATTGGCTGCAGTCCCTCGCGAAAGACCAACCGACAGTGAGTGTCGAAAGCGTACCGGCGCCCTCCGCCGAGACCTTCACGGCGCCGAAAAGTGAAGCCGCGTTGAGCAAACCTCGCATGCCTCGACGCAGTGCAAAGGAGAACTGGTGGATCGCCTCTTACAGTGCGCTGCGCATTGGCGACATCATCACCGACAGCGGCGATCAGTCCCCCGACAGCCCGCAGGCACAAAAGCTGTTCGACGATGAACGTCTGGACCCCGAAGCGCCTCGTGAAGTCATGGCCAGCAGCGGTGATATCCATCGTTTTCCCCGTGGGCCCAATCCCGGGACATTCCTCCACGGCTTGCTGGAGTGGGCAGGCGAGAAAGGTTTTGCAGTGGCGGCGCGAGACCCGGCAGCGCTGGAGAAGGTTGTGGCTCAACGCTGCAACCGCCGCGACTGGACTGGCTGGATCAACACGCTGACCGACTGGTTGCAGCATCTGTTGAGCATGCCGCTGCGCCTTGGCGCGGATGTTCAGCCGATTGCACTGAGTGGGCTCGACCAACTGAATCAGTACCGCGTCGAGATGGAATTCTGGTTCGCCTGCTCCAAGGTTGATGTGGCGCAGATGGACGCGCTGGTTCGTCGCTACACCCACAACGGCGCACCCCGAGCGGCAGCCGAAACCGTCTCGCTCAATGGTATGTTCAAAGGTTTCATCGACCTTACGTTCGAGCATGAGGGCCGCTATTACGTGGCCGATTACAAATCCAACTGGCTGGGTGTCGACGACGATGCCTACACCGCCCAGGCGATGGAAAACGCGATTCTGGACAACCGTTACGACTTGCAATACGTGCTTTATCTGCTGGCCTTGCATCGCCAGTTGAAGGCGCGCCTGGCGGATTACGATTACGACCGCCACATGGGCGGCTCGGTGTATCTGTTCGTGCGCGGCGCCCGTGCGACGAGTCAGGGCGCATGGTTCACACGGCCACCTCGCGAGCTTATCGAGAGCCTTGATCTGCTGTTTCAGGGCCGCCCCCTGATCGAGGAAGAAGTGTTGTCAGGAGACCTCGCATGAATCGCACCTTCGCTCATTTGCTACCGACGGCCCTGGATGCCGAGAGCCTTGCCGAACTCAAACCGCTGAGTCGCGTGGACGACCTGTTGCTGCTGCTCGAACGTTGGGTCGAGCGCGGCTGGCTGCGTGCGCTGGACAAGGCGTTCGTGGCGTTTCTGGCCGATCTCGACCCAACTGCGGACTCATTGGTGTTGCTGGCTGCTGCGTTGACCAGCCACCAACTGGGGCATGGGCATGTGTGTCTCGATCTTTTCGAGACCCTCAAGGAGCCGGACTTCGCCTTGTCTCTCCCACCTGAAGGTGACCTGCTGTCCACGCCGATGTTGCTGCCTTCGGCCCTGCTCAAGGCGCTGGACGGTGCGACCTGGTGTCAGGCCCTGGCGGACAGCGTGCTGGTCGCCAGGGCTGGCGACAACAGCGAAGCGGCAGCGCAAAAACCCTTGGTGCTGTCGGATCGGCGCCTGTACTTGCGACGCTACTGGACTTATGAACGCAGGATCGACGCGGCGCTGCATCGTCGATTGACTCAGGTGGAGCCGGCACCGAGTGATCTGGCGCAACGACTTGAAGCGCTGTTTGGCCCCGCCAGTCCTGCGCCGGATGCGTTGATCGACTGGCAGAAACTCGCCTGTGCGCTGGCCACTCGTGGCGCGTTCAGCATCATCACTGGCGGGCCGGGAACCGGGAAAACCACCACGGTCGTGCGACTGTTGGCGTTGCTGCAATCGCCTGCGGTGGAGCGGGGCAAACCCTTGCGTATCCGTCTGGCGGCCCCGACCGGCAAAGCTGCAGCGCGTCTGACCGAATCCATCAGCCATCAGGTGCAATCGTTGCAAGTGCCTGAACAGGTGCGGCAGAAGATCCCGAGCGACGTGACCACGGTTCACCGTTTGCTTGGCAGTCGTCCCGGAACTCGGCACTTCCGTCACCACGCGGGCAACCCGTTGCCGCTGGATGTGCTGGTGGTCGATGAAGCCTCGATGATCGACCTGGAAATGATGGCCAATCTGATGGATGCCTTGCCGCCCCATGCGCGGATGGTTTTGTTGGGGGACAAGGATCAACTGGCGTCGGTTGAAGCGGGTGCCGTGTTGGGCGATCTGTGTCGCGATGCTGAGGCGGGGATGTACAGCCCGCAGACGCAAACGTGGCTTGAGTCGGTCAGTGGCGAAGACCTGAGCAAAAGCGGCCTGCAGCAGGGTGACAACGTTCAGCACGCGCTGGCGCAGCAGGTAGTGATGCTGCGCCATTCCCGGCGCTTCGTCGCCGGTAGCGGGATTGGCCAACTGGCGAAACTGGTCAACCAGCAGCAGGATCAGGACGCTCGTTCGCTGCTGGTCCACGGCGACTACAAGGACCTGTTCTCGCTGGCACTCAAGGGCGAGCAGGATCGGGCCTTGTCGCGACTGCTGCTCGATGGGCACGGCAACGGGCCGCAGGGTTACCGGCACTATCTGGGGGTGATGCATGCGCAGCGTCCGCAGGATCTCACCTCAATTGACGACCCGCGCTGCATCGACTGGGCACGAAAGGTGCTGAATGCGTTCGATGAGTTTCAATTGCTTTGCGCCGTGCGCAAAGGGCCGTGGGGTGTCGAAGGACTGAACCAGCGCATCACCCAGACATTGTTCGCTGCGCAGTTGATTGAGAGTGATCAGCAGTGGTACGAAGGCCGTCCGGTATTGATGACGCGTAACGACTACGGTCTGGGATTGATGAACGGCGACATCGGCATCGCGCTGCGTTTGCCAGAGGGCGCACCTGAGGAGAATCGTCAGGCCTTGCGCGTCGCGTTTCCACGTAACGATGGCAGTGGCGGGGTGCGCTTCGTGTTGCCCAGCCGGCTCAACGACGTTGAAACGGTGTATGCCATGACCGTGCACAAATCCCAGGGCTCGGAGTTCGCGCATACCGCACTGATTCTCCCCGAGGCGCTGAACCCGGTGTTGACCAAGGAATTGATCTACACCGGTATCACGCGCGCGAAGAACTGGTTCAGCCTGATCGAGCCACGCCAAGGGGTATTCGAAGAAGCGCTACGGCGCAAGGTCAAGCGCCTGAGCGGGTTGATGCTGGAGTTGTGAGCGTCACGTCGCGCAAAACGAATTGCCCAACTCCACGCGACCAAAACTGGCGCCATCATCCAGCGGGGTAATGGCGGCCAGTTGATCCATTCGCACCTCTTCGATGCCGTCAGCGAACTGCAGAAACTCTTCCTTGCTTGGCGCCGTACGCGTGGTCAACGGCGTGCCTTCGAAGCTCTGGCCGTCGACCAGTTCGACCTTCAAGCGATAGCGGTGCATGCAAGCGATCTCCAGGTAGTCATAGAGATCGCAATTCAGCGGTTGATAACGGTCCATTTCAGGCTCCCGAGCGGTGTTGTGCATCTATCGTGGTCGATTCACGATAGCCGTTCAGGCCTCCTTGCGCACGGGCTCCTGCTGGGTGACCAGGCTGTCCAGCCCCATGAACTTGCGTACCCGCTCGCCACACTGGTCGGCGAGGATGCTCTGCGGCGAAGCATCCACTTGCACCACGCCGTTTTCCATAAAGATCACGCGGTCGGAAATCGACAGGGCAAAGTCCATTTCGTGGGTGACGATGAGCATGGTCATGCCTTCTTTGGCGAGGTCGCCAATGACCTTGAGCACGTCGCCGACCAGTTCAGGATCGAGCGCCGACGTCGGTTCGTCGAACAGCATGATCTGCGGGTCCATCGCCAGCGCCCGGGCGATTGCCACGCGCTGTTGCTGACCGCCGGAAAGCTGATGCGGGTATTTGTGCGCGTGGGCCAGCAGGCCGACCTTGTCGAGCAGGGCGTAGGCGCGTTGTTCGCTGATGGCCTTGTCGCGGCCGTGATAGCGCGGCGCCAGGGTCACGTTGTCGAGGATGGTGCGATGGGGGAACAGGTTGAAGTTCTGGAACACCATGCCGATGCGCTGCACGCCACGGCGGATCTGTGGGGCGTTGGGGCTGTCGCCGGCGTGGATGAAGCCTTCGCCGAACAGAATGATCTCGCCCTTGTCGATGGTTTCCAGGCTGTTAACGGTGCGGATCAGCGAGGTCTTGCCCGAGCCGGATGGGCCGATGATCGAGATCACCTGACCGGGATTCACATCCAGGCTGATGCCTTTGAGCACTTCATGATGGCCGTAGCTCTTGTGGATGTTGAGCAACTGCAATGCAGGCGCCGACCCCGGCCCGGCATCCGGCTGGCGGGCTCTGACGGGCTGGGCGACCAGCGTCGAACGCAGGCGGGCGAGGGCGCTGTCATCCAGGGTCTGCGGCTTGCGGTTGTTCAATTCCAGATGCTGTTCGAGCCAGTGAAACAGCCAGCCGAACACGGTGACGATCATCACGTAGTACACCGCCACCGCTGAGAGGGTTTCCATCACCAGAAAGTTTTGCGCGTACAGGCGCTGGCCGACGGTGAGCAGTTCGGTCAGAGAGATCACCGACACCAACGAGGTGAGTTTGACCACAGTGATGTATTCGTTGATCAGTGTCGGCAGCGAGATGCGAAACGCCTGCGGAATCACGATAAGGCGCTGCATGCCGATCAGGCCGACGCCCAGCGCGCGGCCTGCTTCCTTCTGGCCCTTGGCAACCGAAATCAGGCCGCCGCGGTGGATTTCGGCCATGTACGCCGCTTCGGTGACCACCAGCGCCAGAAGCCCGGAGTAGAAGGGGTTGGACAGCACTTCACGGGTAATCGGAAACATCTGCGGCAGGTTGTAGGTGAATACCACCAGAACCAGCAACGGGACGCTACGGAAGAACCAGATATAAATCGACGCGGGTACGCTGATCCAGCGCGTGGTCGAGAGTTTGGCCGAGGCCAGCAGGAAACCCAGGAGCATGCCGATGAACCAGCCCAGCGCGCTGAGCTCGATCACCGTGATGCAGGATTCCCAGAAGTCCGAAACCGAGAACAGCGAAAAAAAGTAGGACCATTCGAATTGCATAGACACCTCAAGCTGCCAGCCTGGACAGGGACTTCACAGCACTTACAGCGGATGAAGATCCTGTAGGGGTGATCTTGCTCGCGATGCAATCAGTCAGTCATCACAGTGGTGTCTGAACAGACGCATCGCGAGCAAGCTCACTCCTGCAGGAGGTACAGCGTCAATCGATCTGTAGCCGTCCGGCTTGCCGGCGGTGGCGATTTCAAAGACGCTACCGCCAGTGAGCCGTGCTGCTACAGAACTTTCGAACGATCAGTTCGTTGGCTCTTCCAGGTTGTACTTCTTCAGCAGTGCTGCGTACTCACCGGATTTCTTGGTCTCGTCGAAGGCCTTGAGCAGCGCCTGATACAACTCGTCGTTACCCTTCTTCACGTAGATGCCCAAGGTCTGCTGATAGATCGAGTGTTCGGTACTCACCACCACACGGCCTTTGGTGCGCTCGGCGATCATGCCGGCGGCGCCGTCGATCTCGACCTGCGCCTGAACGTTGCCGGACAGCAGCGCCTGAGTGACTTCAGGGGCGGACGGGAATTCGCTGACCGAGATCGCGCCCTTGTTGTTCGGCACGCAGTAATCGGTGGACAGCTTGTTGAACTGAGCGACCCAGGTGGTGCCTTTTTCCAGGCCGACTTTCAGACCGCAGAGGTCTTCCGGCACCTTCGGTTTGATGGTGCTGTCTTTGAGGACCATGATTGCCGCACCGGTTTTGGCGTATGCGATGGTCTGAGCCTGGGTCTGACGTTCAGGCGTGATGTACATGCCCGAGATGATGGCGTCGTAGTGACCGGCATTGAGGCTCAGAATCAGGCTGGAGAACTTGGTGTCGACGAACTCGGCCTTGAGGTCCATGTGCTTGGCCAGCAGGCGCGACAGATCCGGGTCGGAGCCCACGACGTTTTTCTTCTCGTCATAGGATTCGAACGGTGGATAGGTGATTTCCATGCCGACCTTGAACTGACCGGGTGTCACGGTGGTAGCGGCCTGGGCAGCTGTGCCAAAAACAGTCGCGCCGAGCACGGCGGTGGCAAGAACGGTCAAGCGAACAGCAGTGTTCAAAGTGTTGCGCATCGTCGGTGACTCCACGTCAGGAAGGTAAGGCACGGTGTGTTTGCAAATCTTCTTGAGCATCAGGACGCGTCCTGTGCCTGATTTTTCAGGTGGCCGAAGCTCGATGGCTTGCGCGCCTTTTCATACAGTTTGATCTCGCCGCTCTCGACCTTGCGCCGCAGGTATTGATAGGTCTGCAAGGCCTGGCCGAACATGTGTTCGCCGATGGTGATCTCTTCGTAGTCCTTGCTGCCGGTTTCAAACTGCGCAAGCGGTCTGATCTGAGTGTGGAAGTCGCAGGCGAAGAACAGTGGAAAGGAGTAACGCTCTTCGCTGACGGTGCGTACCCGATGAGCTGTAGCAACGAACGTACCAGCGGTCATGACCTCCAGCATGTCGCCGATGTTGACCACGAACGCGCCCTCAACAGGAGGTGCATCGATCCACTGGCCAAGATCGTTCATCACTTCCAGCCCCGGCTTGTCGGCCAGCAGCATGGTGAAGCACTCGTAGTCGGTGTGTGCACCAATACCGGGCGCGTCTTGTGCGGCGCCGTCGAATGGGTAGTGGATGAGCCGCAGCTTGGAAGGCGGACGCGTAACCATCGCCTCGAAATAGCCCTCTTCCAGGCCCAGAGCCAGTGCGAAGCCGTCGAACAGGCGACGACCCAGGGCGAACACCGCGGCGTAGTAGGCTTCAACGGCCGGACGGAAGCCCGGCAGGTCAGGCCATTCGTTGGCGCCGATCAACGGGGTTTTGGCAATCACCAGAGGGTCTTCATCGCCCACTTCGAAGCCGATGTCGAAGGCTTCCTTGTGGTCCGGCTTGCCCTTGGCGTACACCTCTTCGCCTTCCGGCACGAAGCCTTTGTGGCTGCGGGAAGTGCCGATGTAATGCTGCATCTTGTAGTCGAGGGACTGAGCGAACAGGTCCTTGGCAGCCTGGCGCAGACCGTCGATCAACGACTGCTCGATGCCGTGGCTCTTGACGTACAGGAAGCCGACTTCCCGCGCCGCCTTGCCCAGTTCGTCGGCCACGGCCTGACGCTCGGCAATGCTGGAGCTGAACAGACCGGCGATATCCACCACCGGAATGCTGCTGAAATTGGCGACCTTTGGTGCCGCCGCTTGAGACTGATCAGGCATGGCGAAACGCTCCTTATCGGCTTGTTGTGTGGGTGAAGCGCTGGAAATGTTCACGTTCGGTCTTGGCCATCCACACGTTCAGCGACCACAGATCGGCCACCGGTACGTTGGTGAAGGGTAGGTGATGCAAGTAACCGTCGGCGCCGAATTCCGGGGTCAGGGTGGTGACCTGATAACCGCGTTCCTGCTGCGACTTCCAGATGGCCTCCCAGTGTTGCTGATGGAAGGCCAGCTCTTTCGCACGCTCGGGGCCGGCCGGGTGAGGGACTTGCGGGCCCTGGTCATAACCGACCCGAGCCTGAATGTGGTGCACGCGTTCGACGAAGGCGCTGAGGTCGTCCTCGGGGTCATCAAGCAGACGCTCGCAGGTGACGATCCAGTGGCTGATGTCGCTGGTGAAACGCAGGTCGGGTAACTGGCGGATCAGCTCCAGCGTTACCCAAGGGTTGAACAGCGAGCGTGCGCGATGGGTTTCGAAGGTGACGATCTGGCCGTGCTTGCGCGCCAGTTCCAGTGCCTGGCCGAAGAACTCGACCTGTTGCGGCAGCTGCCAGCGATCGTTGCCAGCCAGCACGTTGACGAAGCGCGGGTTCAGCTCGGTGGACCAGGCGAGTTTCTTTTCGAGATCGACGAGGTGTTCGTCAAGGGTTGCCGATTGTTCCGGCAGGACGTCATAGGCGGTGAAAACCGTAGCGATGTAAGGCAGGCGATTGGCGCGCAGGAAAGCCCCGAATTCGGCCCGCTCGACCGGCGTCAGCGGCAGGCGCGCTTCCATGCCATCGAACCCCGCTTCCAACAGCTCATCAAGCGCCTGAGCCTTGCTGGCGGTGTAGCCCCACATCGTGCGGAAGATTTCCAGTTTCATCGAACGTCCTCAAAGATTGCGTCTGGCGACAGACCTGCCCTGACATAGCTCCGCCTCGGCGCGAGCCGAAACGGGGTTACAACGGCAGTCACATCTGAAAAAGGCAATCTTCGGGCCGTGTCTCTTCTGGACGGGCTCCTTTATTGGAGCCGATCTTAGGTTCGGCCGATGAACGGAAAGAATAGGAAAGCTCAAATGCATAGTTCAGAGATTTCTAAACTATGGTGGCGAGGTGCTTGCTAGACGTAACTCTTCGGGTTTTTTGGGTTCTTTAGCAGCACGGCTTGCTGGCAACTGCTGGAAATGCTGGATAACCGAGAGATTGTCATCACTGCCGTCGTGACCTCCGGCGTCTCCCACAGGATCTGCGGTACATCATGGATTTACAGTGAGTCTCTCAGAGCATCTGCGGTACATCATGGATTTACAGTCAGCCTTCCACAGGATCTGCGATAGGCCAGAGATCTGCAGCGCGTCGCGGACCTGTGGGAGACGTCCGAGGTTACGAGGGCAGCGAAGCGGTTGTGAGCGAACGATGTCAATCCACAAAACTCATCACCTTGGTCTGGCCCAACAAAAACGCCTGATTCTGCTCGGTGGTCTGGCGGATGTAATCCCACAACAGGGTGATCCGCTTGAGCTTGCGCAGATCCTCCCGGCAATACATCCAGAACTGCCTTGTGATATCCACCTCGGTCTCCAGCACCGGCAGCAGTCGTGAATCCTGTGCGGCCAAAAAGCACGGCAGGATCGCCAAGGCTCTGCCTTGAAGGGCCGCAACGTATTGGGCAATGACGCTGGTACTGCGCAGGTGGGCATGAGCGCCGGGGAGCAGGTTGCTCAGGTAGAGCAGTTCGGAGCTGAAGGCCAGATCGTCGACGTAGCTGATGAAAGGATGTGTGGCGAGGTCTTCGACTTTATTGATTGGCGCGTGATGGTCCAGATATTCCTGAGTCGCGTACAGCCGAAGGTTGTAGTCGCAGAGTTTGCAGCAGACGTAAGGCCCGTGTTCCGGGCGTTCCAGGGCGATGACGATATCCGCCTCGCGCTTGGACAGGCTGATGAAGTGCGGCAGCGGCAGGATGTCCACCGAGATGGCGGGGTAGGTGTCGGTGAAGTGGCTCAATTGCGGGGTGATGAAGAAGCTGCCAAAGCCTTCGGTGCAACCCATGCGAACATGACCCGACAAGGCCACGCCTGAGCCGGAAACCTGTTCGCAGGCAATGTGCAGAGTGCTTTCGATGGACTCCGCCGAGCCCAGCAACCGCTGGCCTTCGGCGGTCAGGACGAAGCCGTTGTTGCGCGACTTTTCGAACAGCAGCGTACCCAGTGAGGCTTCCAGTGCGTTGATCCGTCGTGACACGGTGGTGTAGTCCACCCCAAGCCGCTTGGCTGCGGAACTGGCCTTGCGCGTGCGTGCCACTTCGAGAAAAAACTTCAGGTCATCCCAGTTCAGAGCGCTCAGGGACGTGATGTTTTTTTGCATGTTGAACCTGCTTTTATGTGCGTTCTTATTAGAAGTTTGCACATCTATACTCCGAAGCACGGAGCAATCCAACCTCATGATTGAGCCGTATTTCTGACGATGGAACAGGCTCTGGAGACAGGTTGGTTGTACCGGCCTTTCGCGAGCAAGCTCCCTCCCACGGTCATGTATGCCAATTCAGCAGTGAGATCGCGCCAAGAACCGAACCACCTACACGCCATAACACCCTGCACAACAATAAATAAGCGGAGGAGTTTATGAAGAACGCTATAACGGCGGATGCCGGCGCACTCGATGCCAGCTCTGCAAAGAAAGCCAAATCCTATCGGCTGGCCGGTGCCGCGAGCATGGCGGGCACGACCATCGAGTGGTACGACTTTTTTCTCTACGGCACCGCTGCCGCATTGATCTTCAACAAAATCTTCTTCCCTGCACTGGACCCGATCATCGGGGTGCTGGCGGCGTTCGCCACCTACGCCGTGGGCTTTCTGGGGCGTCCTCTGGGCGGAATATTGTTCGGGCACTTCGGGGACAAGATCGGCCGCAAATCCATGCTGCTCTTCACCCTCATGCTGATGGGGATCCCGACGATCATCATCGGCCTGATTCCCACCTATCAACAGATCGGTTACTGGGCGGCAGTGATCCTGGTGGCGATGCGGTTTCTCCAGGGCATGGCGGTCGGCGGCGAGTGGGGCGGGGCGGTGCTGATGGCCGTCGAACATGCACCGGAGGGCAAGAAAGGTTTCTATGGCAGCCTGCCGCAGACCGGTGTTGGCGCAGGTTTGGTGCTGGCGTCGCTGGCCATGGCGATGGTCGCAAAGATGCCCGAAGAAGACATGCTCAGTTGGGGCTGGCGCATTCCGTTTCTGGCGAGCGTGGTGCTGCTCGGCGTGGGCTGGCTGATTCGTCTCAAAGTCCCGGAGTCGCCTGATTTCGAGAAGCTGAAAAAAGACAACATCGCGGTCAAGGTCCCGCTGTTCAAGGTCTTTCGCGATCACCCCAGAGAAACCCTGACGATCATAGGCGCGCGCACAGCTGAGAACGCCTGGTTCTACATGTCCGTGACCTTCGCGCTGGCCTACGCCGCCAACCAGCTGCAGATCCCTCGCGCCGATGTGCTGGGGGCGATTACCGCGGGGGCAGCTCTGTCGCTGGTGACCATGCCGTTGTGTGGACACATCTCCGACAGGGTAGGGCAGAAGCGCCTGTATTTCGTGGGCCTGTTACTGCTCTGCGCCTTTGTTTATCCCTTCTTCGCCATGCTGGGCACTCGCGATCCCGTACTGGTCTGGTGGGCGATGGTGCTGGCGGTGGGCGTGGTGTTCCCGATCCTTTATGCGCCTGAATCGCTGCTGTTCGCCCGGCAATTCCCGGCAGAAATTCGCTACAGCGGCATCTCGGTGTCGGTGCAACTGGCCGGTGTGCTGGGCGGCGGTTTCGCGCCGATGATTGCCACGCAACTGTTGGCCATGGGCGGTGGCAATCCGCACTACGTGATTGTTTACCTGATCGGCATGGCGCTGATTGCACTGGTGTGTACAGCGCTGATGAAGCGCGACCCGCCACGCCAAAGAATCGGCTGAAACAAATTTGCCGTGGATCGAACATCTGTAGCAGCACGGCTTGCCGCCTGAGTCTGTCTCAGCGGTGCCACCCCGAATGGAGAATCCTGCAATGAACGTTTCACTCAATAAAAACAACACCACTGTGGCCCATGTGAAGATGCTGATCGACGGCGAATGGGTCGAATCGCAGACCGGCGAGTGGCTGGATGTGATCAACCCCGCAACTCAGGAAGTGCTGGCGAAAGTGCCGTTCGCGACCACTGCTGAAGTCGATGCGGCCGTTGCTGCTGCGCAGAAGGCCTTCCAGACCTGGCGCCACACCCCGATTGGCGCCCGCATGCGCATCATGCTCAAGTTGCAGGCGCTGATTCGCGAGCATTCAAAGCGCATCGCCGTGGTGCTTAGCGCCGAACAGGGCAAGACCATCGCTGACGCGGAGGGCGATATTTTCCGTGGTCTTGAAGTGGTCGAACATGCCTGTTCCATCGGCACGCTGCAGATGGGCGAGTTTGCCGAGAACGTCGCAGGCGGCGTCGATACGTACACGCTGCGCCAACCCATCGGCGTCTGCGCAGGCATCACGCCGTTCAACTTTCCGGCGATGATTCCGCTGTGGATGTTCCCGATGGCCATCGCCTGCGGCAACACTTTCGTGCTCAAACCGTCCGAGCAGGACCCGATGTCGACCATGTTGCTGGTCGAACTCGCAGTCGAGGCGGGCGTGCCAGCTGGCGTATTGAATGTGGTGCACGGCGGTAAGCAAGTGGTCGATGCCATCTGCACCCACAAGGACATCAAAGCGGTTTCGTTTGTCGGTTCGACGGCAGTGGGCACTCATGTCTACGACCTGGCTGGCAAACACGGCAAGCGCGTGCAATCGATGATGGGCGCGAAAAACCATGCCGTGGTGCTGCCCGACGCCAACCGCGAGCAGACGCTCAATGCTCTGGTCGGGGCAGGTTTTGGCGCGGCCGGTCAACGTTGCATGGCGACCTCGGTGGTGGTGCTGGTTGGCGCCTCGAAGCAGTGGGTTCCCGAACTCAAGACGCTGGCGCAGAAGCTCAAGGTTAATGCGGGCAACGAGCCGGGCACTGACGTCGGCCCGGTCATTTCCAAGCGTGCCAAACAGCGGATTCTCGACCTGATCGAAAGCGGCGTGAAGGAAGGCGCCCGACTCGAACTGGACGGGCGCGGCATCACGGTCGCAGGTTATGAGAACGGCAACTTTGTCGGCCCGACGCTGTTCACCGGCGTGACCACGCAGATGCAGATCTACACCCAGGAAATCTTCGGTCCGGTGCTGGTGGTACTCGAGGTCGACACGCTGGATCAGGCCATCGAGCTGGTCAACGCCAATCCGTTCGGCAATGGCGTAGGCCTGTTCACCCAGAGCGGAGCGGCCGCGCGCAAATTCCAGAACGAGATCGACATCGGCCAGGTCGGCATCAATATCCCGATTCCAGTGCCGGTTCCGTTCTTCAGCTTCACCGGCTCGCGCGGCTCCAAACTCGGCGATCTGGGCCCGTACGGCAAACAGGTGGTGCAGTTCTACACTCAGACCAAGACCGTCACCAGCCGCTGGTTCGATGACGACAGCGTGAATGACGGGGTGAACACGACGATCAATTTGCGATGAAGAAATCGAGCCAGGTTTCACCGATATCTTGATGCTTTGCTATGGAATGTTTGGCGCCGGCCCCTTGTGGGAGGGAGCTTGCTCGCGAATGCGTTGGATCAGTGACTTCAATGAAAACTGACACACCGCTTTCGCGAGCAAGCTCCCTCCCACGGTGATCGGCGTGAGGCAGGGCTTTGAAGGGTGGTTTCGAGATCGGGCAAGACGTATCTGAATCTGAGGAAGGGAGAACACCATGAAAATCGCATTTATCGGCCTGGGCAACATGGGCGCCCCGATGGCGCGGAACCTGATCCGGGCCGGGCATCAGTTGCACCTGTTCGACCTCAACAAGCAGGTGCTGGCAGAACTCGCAGAGTTGGGCAGCCGCATCAGCGAGTCGCCCAAACACGCGGTAGAAGGCGCGGAGTTGTTGATCACCATGCTGCCTGCCGCTGCGCATGTTCGCGCGGTTTACCTGAATGAAGACGGCGTGCTGGCCGGAATTGCTGCTGGCGTGCCCGCCGTGGATTGCAGCACCATCGATCCGCAGACCATTCGTGATGTGGCAGCGGTTGCAGCGAAGCAGGGTGTCGTGGTCGGCGATGCGCCGGTATCGGGTGGCACCGGCGGGGCGCAGGCGGGCACGCTGACGTTCATGGTGGGCGCGAGTCTTGAGCACTTCACGGTGCTCAAACCGATCCTCGCGCAGATGGGCCGCAACATCGTGCATTGCGGCGATGTCGGCACCGGTCAGATCGCCAAGATCTGCAACAACATGCTGCTGGGGATTTCCATGATCGGCGTCGCCGAGGCCATGGCGCTGGGGGATCGTCTGGGGATCGATACGGCGATTCTGGCAACCATCATCAACAGCTCTACTGGCCGTTGCTGGAGTTCGGAGATGTACAACCCCTGGCCCGGCATTGTCGAAACCGCGCCGGCTTCGCGGGGGTATACCGGAGGGTTTGGCGCCGAGCTGATGCTCAAGGATCTGGGGCTAGCCACCGAAGCCGCGAAGGTCGCGCGTCAGCCAGTGATTCTAGGGGCTGTGGCGCAGCAGCTGTATCAGGCGATGAGCCTGCGCGGCGACGGCGGCAAGGATTTTTCGGCGGTGATTGAAGGGTATTTAAAGAAGGAATAGGTGATTTTCGATCGCGTTGTACCTGTGGGAGACGCCGGAGGTCACGACGGCAGCGAAAGCGGTGTGTCAGGTACGCCGCCATCGCTGCCGTCGTGACCTCCGGCGTCTCCCACAAATTTCTCCAGCCTCTCTCACAACATCATTGCCGTTGATACCCTCAGGTCTCCTACACCATCATTGTCAGGTCAGGCAGAGGGCGTTACGCGCGCGGGCCGCTGTAATCCTTGGCCCACTTTTCCTGCGCCAACAGGTTCTGCCTGAACCGCTCAATCTGCTCCGCCACCCGTACCGGCGATGTTCCACCCCAACCACTGCGGGCTGCCAGCGCGGCATCCAGCGTCAGGGCTTGCAGCACGTCCGGTGTCAGGCGCGCATCGGTATCCGCCAGCATCTGCGGGGTCAATTCTTCCAGGCCGATGTCCTGCTCTTCACACAGCTGCACCAGTTGCCCGGTGATTTCATGCGCTTCCTTGAAGGGCACGCCGCGCACGGCCAGCCAGTCGGCGACTTCCGTGGCAAGGGTGAAACCCAGCGGCGCCTGACGCAGCAACTCATCGGTGCGCACGGTCATGGTCCTGACCATTCCAGCGAAAGCGGGCAGCACCAGATTCAGGGTATCTACGGCGTCGAAAATGGCGTGCTTGTCTTCGCTCAGGTCGCGGTTGTACGACAGCGGCTGTGCCTTGAGCACCGCCAGGATCGCGGTCAGAGAACCGATCAGGCGCCCGGATTTTCCACGGGCCAGTTCGGCGATATCAGGGTTCTTTTTCTGCGGCATGATCGAGCTGCCAGTGGCGTAGGCGTCGTCCAGCTCGATCCAGCGGAACTGCCGTGAGGTCCAGATGCAGAACTCTTCGGCCATGCGTGAAATGTTGATGCCCAGCATGCTGGCGCAGAACAGAAATTCGGCCACATGGTCGCGACTGGCAACGGCGTCGATTGAGTTTTCGCAGGGGCCTGCGTAACCCAGTTCTGCGGCAGAGCTTTGCAGGTCCCGCGCAATGGCTGAACCGGCCATGGCAGCAGCGCCCAATGGCGAAAGGTTGAATCGGCGATCCCAATCCTGCAGACGCTGAATGTCTCGATGAATCGCCTGTGCGTGGGCCATCAAATGATGGGCGAAGACAATCGGCTGGGCCTGCTGTAGATGCGTGAAGCCTGGCGCGATGGTGTTGATGTGCTGTTCGGCCTGGCCGACCAGCGCTTTTTGCAGGTCTAGAATCGACAGCGTCAGGACGCGAATCTGATCGCGCAGAAACAGGCGCATGTCGTTGGCGGTCTGGTCGTTGCGCGAGCGACCGGCACGCAGCTTGCCACCCAGCGCGCCGAGGCGTTCGGTCAGCAGACGTTCGATGAAGGTGTGCACGTCTTCGTCCGCGGGGATGGGCTGCACCTTGCCGGCGGCGAAGTCTTCATCGATCGATTGCAGGGTCGCGATGATGCGCTGCGTCTCGTCGGCATCCAGCAGCCCGGCACGTTCAAGCTCGTGGGCGTGGGCCTTGCAGCCTGCGACGTCATAGGGCGTCATGCGGAAATAGACGCTGGGCGAGCGCGACAGATTGGCCATTGCCTCGGCCGGGCCGGATTTGAAGCGCGCGCCCCACAGACGTTCGGTTGCATCGGACATGTGCATTCCCCTTGGATACGTGATTGCTGGCGAACCAGGCGTCGACGACGTCGGGGGATGCTAGGAAAAACCCGCTACGGGGGAAATGTTTCAAATGGCAAGTGGACTTGGCAGAAATGGAAACCTGTCGGCGCTTAACCCGCCAGCAGCGCGTTCAACTCGCCTTTGCGTTCCAGCAGCGCCATGTCGTCGAACCCACCCACGTGATGCTCGCCAATGAAAATCTGCGGCACGGTACGACGTCCGCTGCGCTCCATCATGATGTTGCGCTGGTCCATCGAGGTCTGGACGTTGATTTCGTTGTAACTCACGCCCTTGGCCTTCAGCAGGTTTTTCGCCGCTACGCAGTACGGGCAGGTGTTGGTGGTGTAGATCGTGACTTCAGACATGACAAAGAACTCCGTTGGTCGGCCCTTGGATTGCGGCCCGGGAATGGACTCGGATGATCGGAGGTTCATCCCGATCATCTCTATGACGGAGTTAATCCTATAGCGTTCCGCAAAGGCTTTCGTGTCCAAAACGCTCATTGATGCGATAGATCGTCTCAATGTTCGGGATGCCCGCCGAGGCCGTTCGGTTGCAGGCAAAAAAGTGCCCGACATATGCCGGGCACTGGGTGTTGCGGGGGGACGCTCAGAACGGTTTGTACGGCAGGAACTTGCCATCCAGAGTGATCACCGCGCGGGAACCGCCTTCTGGATCTTCGACTTTCTTGATGTCCATCTTGAAGTTGATGGCGCTGATGATGCCGTCGCCGAACTGCTCGTGGACGATGGCTTTCAACGTGGTGCCGTAGACCTGAATCATCTCGTAGAAACGGTAGACGGTCGGGTCGGTGGGCACGCCGTTGCCGATGCTGCCGCGCAAGGGAATGGATTGCAGTTGGCGCACGTCGTCATCGTCGAGTTCCAGGCGCTGGCCGATGATCTGCGCGACGTTGGCGGGCAACGGGTGCTGACCCAGCAGGGCCGCGGTGACGTAGGTCAGGCTCAGGCCGGTACCGTCAGCCAGTTGTTCGAACGACAGGCCTTTCTGCGACTTGATGTCGATGATCTTGGCGGTCAGGGCCAGGGATGGATCCTGGTAGGCGTTGGACTGTTGCATGGTGTGCATCCTCAGTGGTTAGCAGGTAAGTACAGTGCTTCGTGGGTTCCGGGGCGGTATCAAGCGACGTCGCTGTTACGCAGGCGTTGTAACGCGTAGGTGTGCGGATGGCTGGCCAGCGGCACGAAGCGACGGGCAGTACCGTCGAGTGCGTCGACCGAGCCGGTTTCGATGTCGTAGACCCAGCCGTGCAGGTTCAGGCGGCCTTGTTCCAGCGCCAGGCGCACGCTCGGGTGGGTCTGAATGTTGGCCAGTTGGGCGATGACGTTTTCACGGACCATCGAGCCGACACGTGCGGTATCGCTGGTGTGAGTGCGGGCGCTGTTGATCACCCGAGCGGACTCTGAGTGGCGCAACCAGCTGGCGACCGCAGGCAGGTGATCCATGCATTTGCACTGGGCGATGGCGGTCATGGCGCCGCAGTCGGAGTGGCCGCAGATGACGATGTCGGTCACGCCCAGAACGGCGACGGCGTATTCGACGGTAGCGGAAACACCGCCCGGCTCCGGGCCGTAGGAGGGCACGATGTTGCCGGCGTTACGGATCACGAACAGCTCGCCGGGCTCTTGCTGGGTCAGCAATTCCGGTACCACGCGGCTGTCTGAGCAGGTGATGAACAGAGTGGCCGGGTTTTGCGTGCTGGCGAGGTGTTTGAACAGTTCGGCCCGTTTTGGAAATGCTTCGCTCTGGAATTTGAGCAGACCATCGATTAGCGCTTTCATGGTGTTTCACCTGGTGGTGAGTGGCTGTGGGATCGATACTGATCTTCTCCTGCTATAGCGTCCAAGACCGATCTACAATAGTTTCTATAAGTACAGCCTATAGAGACTCGCCATGCTTCTGCGCCATCTCAAATACCTGCTGGCCGTGGCCGATCACGGCAATTTCAGCCGTGCTGCACAGGCGCTGCATGTCTCGCAGCCGACCCTGTCGCAGCAGATCAAACAGCTCGAAGAATCCCTCGGTGCCGAGTTGCTGGACCGCTCGGCACGCTTGGTGCGCCCGACCGATGCGGGCGCGGCCTATATCGAATACGCGCGCAAGGTCTTGCGCGATCTGGAGGCGGGCAAGCGTGCGATCCATGACGTGAAGGACCTGTCGCGAGGGACGTTGCGTCTGGCGATGACGCCGACGTTCATGGCCTATCTGGCAGGGCCGCTGATCCGTGAGTTCAGCAGCAGACACCCCGGCATTCGGCTGAGCGTCTTCGAGTTGTCCATGGGCGAGATCGAAGCGCGACTGGCCGATGACAGTCTGGATCTGGCGATCGCCTTCACTGATGTGCGTGACCCGGATATTGAGTGCGAGCCGCTGTTCGTGGAAACGCTCAGCGTGATGGTCGGTCAGGTTCACCCGCAATTTGGCCGTGAGGAGGCCCTGACAGGCGAAGAGCTGGCAGGCCTGCCGCTGGTGTTGCTGACCAAGGACTTCTTCACCCGCACCTGCATCGACGACTACTGCCGCGAGCATGGCATCGCGCCGACCGTGGACATGCAGGCCAATTCGGTAAGCGCGATTCTGGAGATCATTCGCCATGTGCCGGTCGCCACCATCCTGCCGCAGGCCACGGCAAGCCAGGAGCGGCGCGTCCACGCCATTCCCCTGCGTGACGGCGCCCCGCAACGCAGCGCCGCACTGCTGCGTCGACGCAATGCCTGGCAGAGCGCTGCATCGGTGGAGTTCATACGCACGCTCAGCCGGTGGTGCGAAAACCTTGCCTGATCGAGTCCGACATCTGCAGCGGCATGGCTGGCCCGCGGTGGTGATTTCCTGAGCGCCACCGTCGGCAAGCCGCACGGCTACAGGGGAATTGTGCCCGTTGGGGAATCAGGCAAAAACGAAGTACTTGCGCACGGTCTCGACCACTTCCCAGGTGCCTTTCATGCCTGGTTCGATGATGAACTTGTCGCCGGCCTTCAAGTGAATTGGCTCCTGACCTTCAGGGGTGATGATGCAGTAGCCTTCCTGGAAGTCGCAGTATTCCCACTTCACGTATTCCACGAACCATTTGCCCGGCGTACAGATCCAGGTGCCCATGATCTTTTCGCCATCGGCGCTGGTATAGGCGTTGAGGTTGACGGTGTGCGGGTCACCGCCGATGCGTTCCCATTTGCAGGCGTCGACGACGGGCAGTGGCGTGGTGTCGCGAAGAACGATGATTGGCTTGCTCATGACAGCTCCAGAAGAGGGTGGCGAAAGTTGCGCTCGCACACCTTAGGGGTGTCTGGGACGGCTCAGTTGTCTGGGCTCGACATCGAGGTGCCTGGAAACGCAGTTTTTTCGCTTAGATGACGCACCAGTGCCTTGGCGTATTCGGGCAGGGCATCGAAGTCAGGTGCGCACAGCAGCAACTCGCGATCGGCCCAACTGTCGCTCAATGGCAGGCTTTTCAGTCGCCCGGCCTGCTGGAAGCGCTCGACTGCAGCCCGAGGTACGACGCCCAGCCCGGCGCCCCGTATCACCATGCGCATCACGCCATCGAAGCTCTCGGCGCGTACCCGCGTTTTGATGCGGTGGCCCAGATGCAGCGCTTGTTCCTCAAGATAAATCGACATGGCGCTGTTGACCCCAAGCCCGACGAATTCGTACTGCAAGGTCTGACTGAAACGCAGCGTGTCATGTTCGGCCAAGGGGTGGCTGGCTGGCATGATCAGGGTTAACGGATCGGCGCAAAAGGGCAGGGTCTGCAGGTCGCTGGCATCAACGGCGTTGGAAATAATGCCGATATCAGCCGTGCCATGCCGCACCGCGTGAAGAATCCTCAGACTAGGGTGCTCTTCCAGGTTGATGTCGATATTCGGGTAACGGGCAAGGTATTCGGCCAGACGCTCCGGCAGGTATTCGCTCAGCGCCGAGGTGTTGCACAGAAGGCGAATCTGACCTTTGAAACCTTGGGCGTACTCGGTGAGATCGGCCTGCAGACGTTCTACCTGCTGCAGGATCAGCCGCGCATGTTGCGCAAGCGCTTTGCCTGCTGCGGTCGGGGTGACGCCGCGTCGTCCTCGTTCGAGCATTGTGATGCCCAGCGCGGATTCCAGCCCGCGAATCCGCGCACTCGCTGATGCCAGAGACAAATGGCTACGAGAGGCTCCGCCAGTAATGTTCCCGGCTTCGCAGACATGGAGGAAAAGCTTGAGGTCGATCAGGTCGAAATGCATGGCGTGCCCTGTGATGCTCCCCCGATTCGGTGGACACCCAGCTGGGGGAAGAACTTACTTTGCTCTGTAATGCAGGTTTTTGGAAAAGCAGAAAATCCTGGTGGTTCTGGCATAGCCGAAGGCTGGATCAATATATCGCAGATTTTCAATCGTGCGGCACAGGCTCAGTATGAGCCCATGAACACATTCTTCTCGCTGTATCAGAACATCGGTTGGAGCCTGACAGGTCTGGTCCTTATGGCCTTCTTGCTGGCAGGCACGGTCAAGGGCGTGATCGGCATGGGGCTGCCTACCGTGGCGATGGGGTTGCTCGGGGTGGCTATGTTACCGACGCAGGCTGCGGCGCTGCTGCTGATTCCCTCGACCTTTACCAATCTCTGGCAACTGGCGGCGGGCGGGCATCTGCGCAGTTCGCTCAAGCGGCTCTGGCCCCTGCTGGCGATGATTGCAGTGGGGACCGGATTGGGCTCGTACGTGTTGGGAATGGACGGCGCTCATTCGATGGGGCGTGCGCTCGGTGGGGCATTATTCATTTATGCGCTGTGCGGCCTGTTCCTGCCGACGCTCAAGGTGCCGCCCCGCGCCGAACCCTGGTTGGGGCCGTTGTGCGGTTTGATTACGGGGTTGATCACTTCGGCGACCGGCGTGTTCGTGATTCCCGCCGTGCCCTACATACAAGGCCTCGGGCTTGATCGTAATCAGCTGGTGCAGGCGCTGGGCTTGTCGTTCACCGTATCCAGCCTGGCACTGGGCGCCGGGCTGTTCTGGAACGGCGCGTTGGGCGGTGCAGAAATGAGCGCCTCATTACTGGCCGTGGTCCCCGCGTTAATCGGCATGATGCTCGGCCAATGGCTGCGCCAGCGCATCAGCGCCGTGGTCTTCAAGCGCGTGTTTTTCATCGGCATGGGCCTGCTGGGTCTGCACCTGTTGATATCGGGTTAAAAAGCCAAGTTAACAATCTCGCTATTATTCATGCTTTCAAGGCAAAAGCTTTTTGCATCACTGTTGCTTATTCCGCGCCCGCCAAATCGTTATCCTGCCCTCCATTCCAGTTTCCAACCCTTCCCATCTTCCGACGCTCGCCCAAGCCATGACTGGCTGACGGCCCGGGCAACGACGAGGCTCAAATGAAAAAAGTACTGTTCCTGAACGGCGGCAAACAATTCGCTCATTCCGAAGGCCGCTACAACGCAACACTGCACGACGCTGCACTGGCATTCATGGACCGCGCTGGTTTCGACGTTAAGCAGACTTTCATCGACGGCGGCTACGACGTTGCCGAAGAAGTGCAAAAGTTTCTGTGGGCTGACGTGATCGTCTGGCAGATGCCAGGCTGGTGGATGGGCGCGCCGTGGACGGTGAAAAAGTACATCGACGAAGTTTTCACCGAAGGCTACGGCAGCCTCTACGCCAACGATGGTCGCACCCGTTCCGACAGTTCGCAGAAGTACGGCAGCGGCGGCCTGTTGCAGGGTAAGCAATACATGATCTCGGCAACCTGGAATGCCCCGCAGCAAGCCTTCGACGACCCGACCGACTTCTTCGAAGCCAAGGGCGTGGACGCTGTGTACTTCCCGTTCCACAAGGCCAACCAGTTCCTGGGCATGACCGCTCTGCCGACTTTCCTGGCGGTAGACGTGATGAAGGTGCCGAACATCGAAGCCGATATGAAGCGCTACGAAGCGCATCTGGCGGCTGTGTTCGGCGTCTGAATCGGCTACCCCAAAAAGCCCCGCACAGCCTGATCGCGCTGTGCGGGTTTTGTGTGGATCAGGCCGGGGTTTTCACGCTTGGGCGCTCTTGGACCCTGGCCTGCCAGGCGACCAGCGCCGTGCATTCCTCAGGAATGTCGACGCTGGCGAAACCTGCGAAAACCAGTCCGGCGTAGACCGTGATGTCGGCCATGGAGAACGCTTCTCCGGCGACATAGGGCTGACTGCGCAGCACCTGGTCAAAGTACTTCATGCCGGCCACGGCCTTGTCGCGCTGACGATTACCCCATTCCACACGACCTTCCCACTCAGGGCTCTTGTACGGCTGCAAGCCCGCACCGAGCCCGGGCGTCGAGTGGTGGAAGTAAAAGCCGATGGGGTTTTCCAGTTCGGATTCGGCACGCCTCTGCATCATGTGGATGATGGCCTTCTCCTTCGGCGTTTTGCCGGTGAGGGTCGGGTTGCCGTCCTGATTGTCGAGGTATTCGGTAATCGCGGTGCATTCGGAAATATTGGTGCCGTCGTCCAGTTGCAGGACCGGCACAGTGCCTAGCGGGTTAATTGCGAGGAACGCCGGTTGCTTGTGCTCTGCGGCGGGCAGGTCGATCTTGATGAACTCCACCTTTGACGCCAGGCCTTTTTCAGCGAGTGCAATTCGGACCCGAAGCGGGTTGGGGAAACCGGGAATATCGAAAACTTTCATGCGAGCTCCATAGCTGTCTACCTATCGGTAGGTATACACTGCGCCGAGAATGTTTGAGCTGTCAACGTCTATCTATCGATAGGAAGGTAAATTGTGACGACCGATACCCGGGAATCGATCATGGCGGCTGCCCGAAAAATGGTGCAGACCCGCGGCTACAATGGCTTGAGCTTTCGTGAACTGGCCAAGGAAGTTGGCATCAAGAGCGCGAGCATTCACTACCACTTCCCCACCAAGGGCGATTTGGGCCAAGCGCTTGCCAAACGCTACACCGAAGATGGCGTGACGTACTTCGAGGGTTTGCGCGCTGACTCAGACAACCTCGACGACTGGATGAGGGGCTACACCGGGATTTTTCGCATGGCCTTGGTCAACGACAACCGCATGTGCCTGTGCGGCATCATGTCGGCGGAATACGAGGACTTGCCGCCCGAGGTTCGCGTCGAAGTCGACGCGTTCATCGAGGTCAACGTGCGTTGGCTGTCTGAGGTGTTGTCGGTGTGCCGTCCGGAGTTGACCGAGGAACAGAAGCACGCCCAGGCGCTGGCGATTTACGCAGCCGTCGAAGGCGCGCAACTGGTCGCGCGCGGGCGTGATGATTTGAGCGCGTTCGACAACACCATCGCGGCCTATCGTCTTGCCGGACTGTTGCCGTGAGCGCCCCTTCATGAGCGCTCTGTCTTTTGCTCGAAACAGCGCTAATATCCAGCCTGCCTTTGAGCGGAGGACAACAGTGAAAGCCAGATCCGATGAGTTGCAGGTGTTCGTTTCAGTGATCGAAAGCGGCTCTATTTCGGCCGCAGCCGAGCAGATAGGCCAGACGCCTTCGGCCATCAGTCGCACCTTGTCGCGGCTTGAAGCCAAGCTCGACACCACGCTGATCAATCGCACGACTCGGCGCATGGACCTGACCGAGGAGGGCAAGTTTTTCCTCGAACGGGCCAGGCAGATTCTCGGGCAGATGGAAGAGCTGGAAGAGCGCATGTCGCTGCGTCAGCAGACGCCTTCAGGGCGTTTGCGAATCAACGCTGCTTCGCCGTTCATGCTGCACTCCATCGTGCCTTATGTGGCGGAATTTCGGGCAATGTATCCGGACATTCAGTTGGAGTTGAACAGCAACGACTTGATCATCGACCTGCTGGAGCAGAGCACCGACGTGGCGATACGCATCGGCACGCTCGCCGACTCGACGCTGCATGCGCGCTCGCTGGGCACCAGCCCGCTGAACATTCTGGCCAGCCCCGAATACCTGAAACAGCACGGCACGCCTGAAACGGTGGAGGCGCTGGGCGAGCATTCGCTGCTGGGTTTCACTCAGACCGAGACCCTCAATCACTGGCCTTTGCGGCATGCCGACGGCGATCGTTTGTTCATTCACCCAACGGTCTCGGCGTCCAGTGGCGAAACCCTGCGTCAGCTGGCGTTGGCGGGGGAGGGCATCGTCTGCCTGTCGCACTTCATGACCCACGAAGACATCCGCTCAGGGCGTCTGAAAGTCATTCTGCCGGAAGCCAACAGTGGTTATCGCCAGCCGATTCATGCGGTGTACTACCGCAACTCGCAACTGGCTCTGCGTATTCAGTGTTTTCTGGATTTCATACAGCAGAAGCTGGCGAATTATGCGGCTTGATTCAACGCCCATTCTCCTGGATGTACCTGGCCCCTTTGGGAGGGAGCTTGCTCGCGAAAGGGTCGGTACATTCGCATGATTTTTCAGTGACTGGGCGCTGGTATTCGCGAGCAAGCTCCCTCCCACATTCGCATTCCAATCCGGATGATGATCATACCGGTCGAACACCACTGAACTCCGCCCGCAACATCTCCACGAATGCCTCGCGCGCCGGATGGTGTTCGGCGTTCTCGTGCCAGTAGAACAGGTTGTCGACAGACGTCAGTTCCGGGAATTCGTAACCGACCCAGCCCGAGCCCTTGTGGTATTGCTCGAACACCCCCTTGGGCACCAGCGCCACGCCCGCACCGGCACTGACGCAGCCGACGATAGTGCCGTAGCTGGCGATGCTGATGATCGGCTGCGTCTGGCCATTGTTCAGCAGCCAGCGCTCAAGCGCCGCGCGATACGGGCAACCTTCAGGCCACATGAAAATCGACTTGCCCTGCAGATCCGCCGCGCTACGGATCGGCCCCAGGGATTCGGCAGCGATCAGCACCAGATCCTCGCGATACATCGACGTGCGCTTGAGTCGAGGGCGCTTCACATCAATCGCCACAATTGCACCGTCGAGTTTGTGGTTGAGCGTGGCATCCAGCAGTTGCGGGCCGGTGCCGGTCGTCAGCTCCAGAGACACGTCTGGATAGCGCGCGTGAAAACGTGCGAGCAATCGGGGTAATCGTGAAGTGGCTGACGACTCGATGGCGCCGATGCGCAAGGGGCCTGAAGGGGTTGCATCGGGGTGCACCGCACGCTTGGCTTCGTCCGCCAGGCTGAGCATTCGCCCCGCGTACGTCAGAAAAATTTCCCCGGCCGGGCTGATGCGCAAGCCCCGACCGTGCCGGAAAAACAGATCGGTGCCGAGCTCGGCTTCCAGTGCCTTGATCCGGGCCGTGATGTTCGACGGGACGCAATGCAGAACCTCGGCGGCGCGAGCGATGCTGCCGGTGTCGGCAACTGTCTTGAACATGCGAATCTGAGCCAGTTCCATGCATCACCAAAAGTGAATGGTTGAGTCATTATTGTTCGGTTGTGGTGAGCATAAGTTGTTTCGATACTCGCAGCCAAGCGCGGGCAAAACGTCTGCGGACGGGAGCATCGACATGAGCGTGGCAAGTGAGCCGGTTGCGGTAACGGGCGGTTCGGAAGATTCAGGCGTGCGCTGGCAGGGCCTGAAAGTGGCGGCGGCAACCTTCTTCGTCATCGCCTGCTGGGGCTTCTCCCCGACCGGGATTCGCATTGGTCTGCAAGGCTATGACCCGCAGCACCTGGCCCTGCTGCGATTCATCATCGCCTCATTGTTCATGGCGATCATCGCTTCTTCGTTACGCATCTCCCTGCCGCGTATCAAGGACCTGCCGCTGCTCGGCGTGCTGGGTTTTTTCGCGGTCAGCCTGCACCACATCGCGCTGAATTTCGGCCAGTCGGGCGTCAGTGCCGGGGCATCGAGCGTGCTGATTCAATCGATGCCGCTGTTCACTGCACTGCTCGCGCATTTTGTGTTCAAGGAGCGCGTCAGCGGCTGGCGCTGGACGTGTGTGGCGTGGGGACTGGTCGGCGTTGCAATTGTCATCACCGGCGATCGCGGTTTCGGCCACATCGATGCGCGGGGTTTGTTGGTCCTGCTCGCGGCGTTTTCCTGGAGTGTGTATTTCTCGCTGCAGAAGCGCTATAGCCATCGTTACGACGGCCTGACCATGGTCTGCTACACGATCTGGGCCGGGACTTTTTTCCTGCTCATTTACCTTCCGGGGCTCATGGGGGAAATCGTCAATGCCCCGCTGCGGGTCAACGTTGCCGTGGGCGTGCTCGGTTTCTTCCCTAGTGCGCTGGCCTATCTGGCGTGGGCGTACGTGTTGAAACACATGGAGGTCAGCCGCGCCTCCATGAGCCTGTACCTGACCCCGCCCATGGCTATCGCCATCGCCTCGGTGCTGCTCGGAGAAATGCCCTCGGTCATGGTGGTCGTGGGTTCGGTCGTTGTGTTGAGCAGCGTGCTGGCGCTGAACCTGCGGCGTGAGCGGCTGGTGCTGTGAGCTTGTGTAGAAGTCCGGCTTGCCGCGGTAGCGATGTCGAGGGCGCCTCCGCCGGCAAGCCGCACTGCTACAGAGAGTGGTGGTGAATCGGCTATTCGTGAACTGCACGCAATAGTCATTTGGGCTCAACTGCCTTTTTCGTATCGAATCACAGGCTGATACTGACTCCATCATTTACAGCAACAGGGAGTCATCGCATGAACATCTTCATTACCGGCGCCGCAGGTTTTATCGGTGGCTCCATCGCAACGAGCCTGGTCAAAAAGGGCCATCAAGTCACTGGCCTGGTGCGCAGCGCCGAGCAGGCCGATGAAATGACAGCGTTGGGTATCGTTCCGGTGATTGGCACGCTCGACGACAGGGCCATGCTGATCGAGCAGGCGCGCAGATCCGACGGCGTGATCAACGCCGCTAGCAGTGACCACCGTGGTGCGGTCGAAGCACTGATCGAAGGTTTGAAAGGTTCGAACAAGCCGCTCCTGCACACCAGCGGGTCGAGCATCGTCGGTGATGCGTCCGGCGGCAAGGGCGGCGGCCAGGTCTTCTTTGAAGACAAGCTCCCGGCCGCGACGCCTGACAAGGCCGCACGGGTTGCCATCGACGATCTGGTCATCGCATCGGCGAAAGACGGCGTACGTTCGGCCGTGATCTGCAACACCCTGATCTACGGCTTGAGCCTGGGCGTAGACCGCGACAGCGTGCAGTTGCCGCGCCTGCTCAAACAGGCCCGCAAAAGCGGTATCGTGCGTCACGTCGGCCCGGGCGAAAACGTCTGGTCCAACGTGTTCATCGAAGATGTGGCAGAGCTGTACGCCCTGGCGCTGGAGAAGAACCCGGCGGGCACTTTCTACTTCGTCGAAAGCGGGGAAGCATCTTTCGTCGACATGACCAATGCCATGGCCGAAGCGATGGGGCTTGGTAAATCTCAGGACTGGCCGCTGAAAGATGCAGAAGCAGAATGGGGCTATGAGATGGCCAACTACGGCCTGGGCTCCAACAGCCGGGTCCGCGGCAAGAACGCCCGCGAGTTGCTGGGTTGGGTGCCCAAGCGCACGTCGGTGATCGAGTGGATCAAGCACGACATGCTCAAAGGTTGATCCGCCTCTGACGTGCAATGAACGGCCACCTTCTGGTGGCCGTTTGCGTTTGCGGGAAGTTTCATCATTAATGAGTGACTGGATCGTTAGTCTCGTCAGCCTTCAGACAGCTTTCATACAGCACGCGCGTACGAAGCTGTCGCATCAGCTCATTAAGGAAGCCCCATGCGAGTCGTGACCCTCAAGACCCTCGCCTTGTCGGTGATCTTCGCCGCCAGCTCACCCGTTTATGCAATTACGCTTGAAGGCGGCGCCGTTGCAGCGCCCGACCAGTATGGCGCGCAAGTGGCGGCGCAAATCCTGAAAAAGGGCGGCAACGCCGTTGATGCCGCGGTCGCCACCGCCTTTACGCTGGCCGTGACCTACCCCGAAGCAGGCAACATCGGCGGAGGCGGCTTCATGACCCTGTTCATGAAGGGCAAACCCTACTTCCTCGACTACCGCGAAACCGCGCCCAAGGCGGCGAGCCGCGACATGTACCTGGATGAAAAGGGCAACGTGATCCCTGGCATGAGCCTGGTTGGTGCCCGCGCTTCCGGCGTGCCCGGCACGGTGATGGGCTTGTGGGAAGCACATCAGAAATTCGGCAAATTGCCTTGGGCCGAACTGCTGACCCCGGCCATCGGCTATGCGAAGAACGGTTTCACAGTGGCCGACAAGCAGTACATGTACGGCGAAGCGGCGATCAAGCAGCTCAACGGCAAGACAAACTTCAGCGATTACTTCGGCGGCATGAAAAGCGGCGAGACCTTCCGCCAGCCGGAGCTGGCCAAGACCCTGGAGCGGATCGCCGACAAGGGCGCCAACGAGTTCTATCAGGGGCAGACGGCTGACTTGCTGGTGGCGCAGATGCAGCACGACAACGGCCTGATCACCAGGCAGGATCTGGCCGGTTACAAGGCGGTATGGCGCAAGCCGTTGCGCGTCAACTTCGACGGCAACACCCTCTACACCGCGCCGCTGCCCAGCTCGGGCGGTGTGGCACTGGCACAGCTGATCGGCATCAAGCAGCAATTGAGCGACGACTTCAAAGGCGTGCCGCTGAACTCCGCGCGCTACATTCACCTGTTGGCGGAGATCGAAAAGCGTGTGTTCGCTGACCGCGCTAACTACCTCGGCGATCCGGACTTCTCCAAGGCGCCCGTCAGCCAACTGACAGACCATGTGTATCTGGTCCAGCGCGCGCACGAGGTCAACCCGAACGGCATTTCACCGACCGAGAACATCAAGGCCGGGCTTGAATCTAACCAGACCACACACTTTTCCATCGTCGACTCCAGCGGCAACGCCGTCAGCAATACCTACACCCTCAACTGGGACTACGGCAGCGGCGTAGTGGTCAAGGGCGCGGGCTTTTTGATGAACGATGAGATGGACGACTTCAGCTCCAAGCCGGGCGTGGCCAATGCGTTTGGCGTGGTAGGTGGAGATGCGAATGCCATCGAACCGGGCAAGCGCATGCTGTCGTCGATGAGTCCGAGCCTGGTGACCCGCGACGGCGCCGTGACTCTTGTGTTGGGCACGCCGGGCGGTTCACGGATTTTCACCACGGTCTTTCAGGTGCTGAACAACCTCTACGATTTCCACATGCCGTTGAAGGACGCAGTGGCGGCGCAGCGAGTGCATCACCAGTTGCTGCCCAAAGACACGATCTTTACCGAGAAATTCGCGCCATTGCCCACCCCGGTTGCCGAGGAGTTGCAGACCATGGGCTACACGCTCAAGGATCAAGGCTGGTCGATGGGCAATGTGCAGGCGATCAAAGTCGACGGCGCGAAAGTCGAAACCGCGTCCGACCCGCGTGGGCGGGGAGTGGGGATGGTGGTCAAGTAGACGTGTTCGCAGTGGTGAGCAGCTTCTGTGGGAGGGATCGAAGGTGAATGATCGTTCCCACGCTCTGCGTGGGAATGCATCCTGGACGCTCCGCGTCCCGCAGTAGGATGACGCGGAGCGTCACGGTCGGCATTCCCACGCGGAGCGTGGGAACGATCACCAGCCGTTATAGCTCAATGGCCCTTAATGATGCTCACGCGTCGCACGGAATTTGATATCCGGCCAGCGCTCTTCCATCAGGGCCAGGTTGACCCGGGTCGGCGCCAGATAGGTCAGGTGACCACCGCCGTCCATGGCCAGGTTTTCCACGGCCTTGTTCTCGAATTCCTCGAGCTTCTTCTTGTCGCTGCTGTCGATCCATCGGGCTGACCACACGGTGATCGGCTCGTAGGCGCATTCGACCTTGTATTCTTCCTTCAGGCGGCTGGCGACTACGTCGAACTGCAGCACACCGACGGCGCCCAGAATGATGTCGTTGCTGCGCGTCGGGAAGAACACCTGCGTGGCGCCTTCTTCGGCGAGCTGTTGCAGACCCTGACGCAGCTGCTTGGATTTCAGCGGATCCTTCAGACGCACACGACGGAACAGTTCCGGAGCGAAGTGCGGGATACCGGTGAAGCCCAGCGCCTCGCCTTCGGTGAAGGTGTCGCCGATCTGGATCGTGCCGTGGTTGTGCAGGCCGATGATGTCGCCGGCGTAGGCTTCTTCCAGCTGTTCACGCTCGCTGGAGAAGAACGTCAGCGCGTCACCGATGCGTACGTCCTTGCCAGTGCGGACATGGCGCATTTTCATGCCCTTGTCGTACTTGCCCGAGCAGATGCGCATGAACGCGATACGGTCGCGGTGCTTGGGGTCCATGTTCGCCTGAATCTTGAACACGAAGCCTGAGAACTTCTCCTCGACTGGCTCGACGGTCCGCTCGTTGGCAACACGCGGCAGCGGCAGCGGGGCCCAGTCGACGACCGCATCGAGCACATGGTCGACACCGAAGTTACCCAGCGCAGTACCGAAGAATACCGGGGTCAACTGGCCGTCGAGAAACTCCTGCTGATTGAACTCATGACAGGCGCCCTGCACCAGCTCGAGTTGATCGACGAAGCGGTCGTACTCGTCGCCCAGATGGGCGCGGGCCTCGTCAGAGTCCAGCTTCTCGATGATTTTGGTTTCAGTGCGCTCATGCCCATGACCGGCGGTGTAGACGATGATGTAGTCGTCGGCCAGGTGGTACACACCCTTGAAGTCGCGGTAGCAACCGATCGGCCAGGTGATCGGCGCAGCCTTGATCTTCAGGACCGCTTCGATCTCGTCGAGCAGTTCGATCGGGTCACGGATGTCGCGGTCCAGCTTGTTGATGAAGCTGACGATCGGCGTGTCACGCAGACGGCAGACGTCCATCAGGGCGATGGTCCGCGGCTCTACACCCTTACCGCCGTCGAGCACCATCAATGCCGAGTCCACCGCGGTCAGCGTGCGGTAGGTGTCTTCGGAGAAGTCTTCGTGGCCCGGGGTGTCGAGCAGGTTGATCATGTGTTCGCGATACGGGAACTGCATGACCGACGTGGTAATGGAAATACCCCGCTGCTTCTCCATCTCCATCCAGTCTGACGTGGCATGGCGATCGGATTTGCGGGATTTCACCGTACCGGCGACGGCAATGGCCTTGCCCATCAGCAAAAGCTTTTCGGTGATGGTGGTCTTACCGGCGTCGGGGTGGGAAATAATGGCGAAAGTGCGGCGTTTCGCGACTTCGGCGGCCTGTCTGGTCATGGGAAATCGCCCGAGAGGTGATTCAAAAAAGGGCGGCGATTATAGCTCAAACAAAGTCAATAACCGAACCGTTCAGTCGATCAAGGGTGGCCAAATAGCATCTTACGTGGGAACCTTTGCGGTTGTGGAGACGTCCATTCCCTGGCTGTTGAAGAAGCTACACTCAACGTCAAGGGTTGCAAAATCAGCAAGTTAGCTTGACGAAGCTGCGCTCATGGCTTGTGTTTTCGCCGAGGTTTCACCCTTTCCGGCGACCCACCCGCTGCTCTTCGCGAACGTTCGCAATCCGGCCGAAATGGCCAATCCCCTGCGAGGCGTTCGCCGACTGAAATAAGGAGTCCGCCCGTGGCTAATCGCTATGGCAAGGGGCTAATGGGAGGTGTGATTGTCATCGCACTTCTGGCCCTGCTGGTCCAATGGATCGGCATCAGTACCATCAGGCAGTATCAGGATGATCTGCTGTTTTACCTGCAAGCGCATGTGATGCTTGTCCTGGCATCGATGCTCGCGGCACTGGTGGTCGGAATACCGACCGGCATTGTCTTGAGCCGACCGAACATGGTCGGCCGCGCCGAACGCTTCATGCAGATCTTCAACATCGGTAACACCGTTCCTCCTCTCGCAGTACTGGCCATTGCCCTGGGTGTCCTGGGTATCGGCAGTGGGCCTGCGATCTTCGCGCTGTTCCTCGCCTCTCTGTTGCCCATCGTGCGCAACACCTACGAAGGCCTGAAAAACGTTCAGGGTTCTCTCAAAGAAGCCGCCACCGGCATCGGCATGACACCGCGTCAGGTGTTGTGGCGCGTCGAGCTGCCCAATGCCGTGCCGATCATCATCGGCGGTGTGCGGGTGGCGCTGGCGATCAACGTCGGGACTGCGCCGCTGGCCTTCCTGATCGGGGCCAACAGCCTCGGCAGTCTGATCTTCCCCGGCATCGCCCTGAACAATCAGCCGCAACTGGTACTGGGCGCCGCGTGTACCGCGTTGCTGGCTCTGCTGCTCGATGGCGCCGTGACCCTGGCGAGTCGTCTGTGGCTGGAACGTGGCCTGGCTCGTTGAGCGGCCGCGCTGAAGAAGGAATTCGTATGAAGAAGTTATGCACATTTATGCTGGGCGCCGGCCTGTTGTTGTCCGGGTTTGCCCAAGCGGCCGACGCTCCGGCCGAGCGACCGTTGCTGCGCATCGGCGCACGGGTCTTCACCGAGCAGACCATCCTCGCCGAGTTGACCGCGCAATACCTGCGCGACAAGGGCTATCAGGTCCAGATCACTGGCGGGCTGGGCAGCAACCTGGCGCGCAGTGCCCAGGAAAGCGGCCAGCTCGACATGCTCTGGGAATACACCGGCGTTTCGCTGGTTGCCTACAACCACGTCGACGAAAAACTCGACAGCGAACAGACCTACCAGCGGGTGAAAGAACTGGACGCCAAGAAGGGCCTGGTCTGGCTCTCGCCGTCGAAGTTCAACAACACCTATGCGCTGGCGCTGCCGGACAAGATCGCCAAACAGTACCCGCAGATCAACAACGTTTCGCAACTGACAACCTTACTAAAGGATGAGGCCAAGGAGGGTCATATCGTCGCGCTCGACACCGAATTCGCCAACCGTTCCGACGGGCTGGTGGGCATGGTCAAGCACTACGACATGAACCTGAGCCGTGAAAACACTCGTCAGATGGACGCAGGGTTGGTCTACACCGCACTGCGCAACGGCCAGGTATTCGCAGGGCTCGTCTACACCACCGATGGCCGTTTGAACGCGTTCAAACTCAAGGTGCTGGACGACGACAAGCACTACTTCCCGGACTACACCGCAGCGCCGGTAATCCGCAAAGAGTACCTGGACAAGCACCCGCAACTGGCCGAGCAACTCAAGCCGCTGGCTGCGTTGCTGGATAACCAGACGATGATCGATCTGAACGCGCGCATCGATGTCGATCACGAAAGTCCTTCCGTCGTGGCCGCTGATTTCCTGCGCACACATCCGATCAATCCTTCTGCCGAAAGCGTGCCGATCAAGCAGACGCCGGTGGAAAAACAGGAGGAGAAACTATGAGCTTCTTGAGCGCTTTCTCCCATCTGGACTGGAATCAGGTCATGCACCTGACCCTGCAACACATCACGCTGGTGGGCATCGCCGTTTCGCTGGCGATTCTGGTGGGCGTGCCGTTGGGCGTGTTCATGACTCGCTTCCCGGTGCTCGCCGGTCCATTACAGGCCAGCGCCACGGTATTGCTGACCGTCCCTTCGATTGCCCTGTTCGGCCTGCTGCTGCCGTTCTACTCTAAGTTCGGTCAAGGCCTTGGCCCTATGCCGGCGATCACTGCGGTGTTTTTGTACTCACTGCTGCCGATCATGCGTAACACCTATCTGGCGCTGACTGGCGTCGAACCGGGTATTCGCGAAGCCGCCAAGGGCATCGGCATGACCTTTGGCCAGCGCCTGCGCATGGTCGAACTGCCGATTGCCGTGCCGGTGATCCTCGCCGGTGTGCGCACCGCCGTGGTCATGAACATCGGTGTCATGACCATCGCCGCCACCATCGGTGCCGGTGGTCTTGGCGTACTCATCCTCGCTTCCATCAGCCGCAGCGACATGTCGATGCTCATCGTCGGCGCCGTACTGGTCAGCATTCTGGCCATCTTCGCCGACCTGCTTCTGCAATGGCTGCAACGCTCGCTGACTCCAAAAGGACTCCTGAAATGATCGAACTTCAAAATCTTTCCAAAACCTTCCAGAGCAACGGCAAGGAAGTGAAGGCCGTTGATTCAGTGAGCCTGACCGTCAACGAAGGTGAAATCTGCGTATTCCTCGGCCCGTCGGGTTGCGGCAAGAGTACGACGCTGAAAATGATCAACCGCCTGATCATGCCGACTTCCGGCAAGGTGCTGATCAACGGCGAAGACACCACGGGCCTCGACGAAGTGACCCTGCGTCGCAACATCGGCTATGTGATCCAGCAGATCGGCCTGTTCCCCAACATGACCATCGAAGAAAATATTGTGGTCGTGCCCAAGCTGCTCGGCTGGGACAAACAGAAATGCCACGACCGCGCTCGCGAACTGATGAGCATGATCAAGCTGGAACCCAAGCAGTATCTGCATCGTTATCCGCGTGAACTGTCCGGTGGTCAGCAACAGCGGATCGGGGTGATCCGCGCGCTGGCCGCCGATGCACCGTTGCTGCTGATGGACGAACCCTTCGGCGCCGTCGACCCGATCAACCGCGAGATGATCCAGAACGAATTCTTCGAGATGCAGCGTGCGCTGAACAAGACCGTGATCATGGTCAGCCACGACATCGACGAAGCCATCAAGCTGGGCGACAAGATTGCGATTTTCCGCGCCGGCAAACTGCTGCAGATCGACCATCCGGACACGCTGCTGGCGCATCCTGCAGACGACTTCGTCAGCAACTTCGTCGGCCAGGACAGCACCTTGAAACGCCTGCTGCTGGTGAAGGCCGAAGACGCCGCCGACAACGCGCCATCCGTCAGCCCGGAAACCCCGGTGGCCGATGCGCTGGAAATCATGGACGAACAGGACCGCCGCTACGTTGTCGTTACCGATGGCGGCAACAAAGCCATGGGTTATGTCCGACGTCGCGACCTGCACCGCCAGACAGGTACCTGCGAGCAGTACCTGCGCCCGTTCAATGCCACCGCCGCCTACGACGAACACCTGCGCATCCTGCTGTCGCGCATGTACGAGTTCAACCGCTCCTGGCTGCCGGTGCTGGATGCCGAGAACGTGTTCCTCGGCGAGGTGACACAGGAGTCGATTGCGGCCTACCTGAGCTCGGGGCAATCCCGAGGCAAGAAGACCAGCATCGTTTCGCCAGCAGAAGTGGCGGAGCAGGCGGCGTCGACTTGAAGTAGCTGAGTCAGGCGCTTTGATAGCGCCTGAACTGACGCGATCGCGAATGGATTCGCCCCCACGGGTGGAACGCAGTCCATCTATGGGAGCGAATTTTTTTCTGTGAACGGAGTAACGTGACCCGTCAATCAGCCGCTGAGTTCTCGCATCCTCGCAGGTCTAGTAATAGCCTACATAACTAAATGTCGTGCCTGACCCAGTAAGGACGACGATGACTAAAGCTCGGCTCGGTGATAGGTTGCATCTGTTTATGTGGTCAGGGTGCCTTGCATCTTTCAAGATCGTCTTGTGTTTCCAGTGTGGTATCAATGCCAAGCCGATATTTGCAATAGTCTATAACTTTCTGGCGCTCTTGAATGTCGAGTTTAGAGAGTTTCTTGTCGTCGCGTAGATTGGCGAATATGTTTTCAAATTTCATCTGAAATGTTGGGCTTTTTTTAACAAATACATAAGTGTACATTTGTGCCTCTCCCGTTTCTCTGTAGTAGCCAAGTGTCAACGACGCTGCCAAGAACGGGAGTAATAGGAGAAGTGATTTTTTCATGATTTCATTGGCTTCCGAAGGCGCGTTTTTGCACGAATTTTTTTCACAAGATTCATTCCGACGTTTCCAGGGCAAATTTTTGCCTCGCCTTCATCTTGATGGGGGAATTCGCGATGTCCACCAAAGTGCTCTATGTCATAAATGTCTTTTAGAACAGTAATGAGGTTGATGGTCGCATTAACTTGGAGGCTTGGTAGCGGGTTCGTGGTGCTAAGTCCCAAATAATCCAGTGCAGTCCGAGCCAGCGTTACAAAATCTTTGCCTTCCTCTGGTGTAGTCAGGTTGTTCAAAAGGACAATGCCGAGTACGTTTGAGTTATAGGCGAGAAGGTGTCCTCCTTTAGAACGAATATCCCTGCCTTCATAGATTATCCCTGAGCAATCAATGCCGAAGTGGTAACCGATATCGTCGAACTCCTTGTTCTGTTGGAACGATTGAATATCCTGCATCTGTTCACCTCCGGCATTGCACGAATAGCTCCTACCCGCGTGATGCAAGGCGATCATGCTGTAATCCCAATTCCGCTCCAGTGGCTTTCCAGGCGGTTTCGCATGCCATCCCGAACGCTCCACAAACCCATGCCCCAATTCCCGCACTTTCTGAATGATCGCCTCCCGAGTCGCCGCTCGATCATTCACGGTGATCGCGATAGGCCTGGGTGTTTCGCCGTGCAGCACTTGCTCGACCCGGGTAGTGGTGACGACCTCGCGAGTTGTCATTCCCGCAAGCTCGATCAATTCGCGTGCGGGGGAATGGAAGGGGATGTGAATGGAAATGCTGGAGTTAGCTGACGCTCCTTCTATGTATGCAATCCCGTTGCTATCGGTTGCGCCATTGCGTTGCTGACCGTCTACCGTCGCGATGTATTTCCGGTTTGCCAGCGGTTGGCCGGTTTCGCTATGGGTCACGAAGAAGCTGCGCGCCCAGGTTTTTCCCACGGGCTGTATCCCCTTCGCTAAAGGGTAGGGCACCACGTTCGAGGATCCGATGTTCGCTTTCGGCGGCGTAGACGCTTCATCCCGATTCGAACCCGATTTTGTTCTGGATGGGGCGATCAATCGATTGGTCCCCGGCGGACATGCGCACATCACCATCGCGTTGTGCAGCGCTGTGGGAATGCCATCCCACTTGAAACTATTTTCACCCTCGACAATTTCCCCGATCTGCCCGCATAGCCCGCACGGACTGGTTTTGTCCCCTAGCCGCAATGCGCCCCGTCCATCTTCGAGGTGCGCCTGCGGCAGGCTGGAAAAGCAGATCGCGTTGGTCGTGGTTTTGTCCCCATCCAATCCCTGCTCACGCCCGCCAATTTTGAAATAACCCACGGCTAAGCCCTCATTATTCGCCCAGTGAGCGCATCACCGTACGGAATGAAAATGCTGCCTGACGATAGGGGGTAGGCCATCCGTCATGTAGGCCGATTCCGGCGTGGCGGTCTCCGGTAACTGACAGATATCTCCGTCACTAGAACTCGCCAATGGTACGTGGGGAAAGCCCGCATCGTTTGGTGTTAGGGGAGCAGCGACAGGCGTTGCTGACACCTATTTCAGCGTCTGATTCCGGTCCCCTGCAGCAGTCCGGCTTGCCGGCGGTGGCGTCTTTCAAATCACCGCCGTCGGCAAGCCGGACTGCTACAGGGGATCAATGGCAGGGATCAAGGGGAACATCGTCCTGTCACATCGGTCGGTTACTACAGGGTGATTGAACGGAGCTGATGCCCGTCTGGCAAAAACGGGCAGAAAAGCGACATTTTTTGTTGATCTTGAACCCCTCAGGTCCTAAAGTTCGCGCCGAACGTCCATGCTGGAAACGATCCATCCGGCTCAAGTACTGACGACGAGACAGCAGGCCAAGAGAATCCCGGTTCTCATGGCCTTTTTGCTTTCGGCGACATGCCTTGGGAAGTAGGCGAACCAAAGTGGGGATACGGAGGACGTTCATGAGGGTAAGGCCCTCGCACCCATTGTTTTTTACCGTTTGCCAACAGGAGTCCCCCGCATGTCGATTCAGGTCGAAGACTATTTCGAGAAAAGCACCTTCGAAAAAATGAAGGCGTTTGCCGACAAGCAAGAAACCCCGTTCGTGCTCATCGACACCGCGATGATCAGCAAAGCCTACGACGACCTGCGCGCCGGTTTCGAATTCGCCAAGGTTTACTACGCGGTCAAGGCCAACCCGGCCGTCGAAATCATCGACCTGCTCAAAGAGAAAGGTTCGAGCTTCGACATCGCCTCGATCTACGAGCTGGACAAAGTGATGGACCGTGGCGTTGGCCCGGATCGCATCAGCTACGGCAACACCATCAAGAAATCCAAGGACATCCGCTACTTCTACGAGAAGGGCGTACGCCTCTACGCGACCGACTCCGAAGCCGACCTGCGCAACATCGCCAAGGCCGCTCCGGGCTCGAAAGTCTACGTGCGTATTCTCACCGAAGGCTCGACCACCGCTGACTGGCCTTTGTCGCGCAAATTCGGCTGCCAGACCGACATGGCGATGGACCTGCTGATCCTGGCCCGTGACCTGGGCCTGGTGCCTTACGGCATCTCCTTCCACGTGGGCTCGCAACAGCGCGACATCAGCGTCTGGGACGCCGCGATCGCCAAAGTGAAGGTGATCTTCGAACGTCTGAAAGAAGAAGACGGCATCGAGCTCAAGCTGATCAACATGGGTGGCGGCTTCCCTGCCAACTACATCACCCGTACCAACAGCCTGGAAACCTACGCCGAAGAAATCATCCGCTTCCTCAAAGAAGACTTCGGTGACGATCTGCCGGAAATCATCCTGGAGCCGGGCCGTTCGTTGATCGCCAACGCCGGTATCCTGGTCAGCGAAGTGGTGCTGGTTGCGCGTAAATCGCGTACCGCCGTCGAGCGTTGGGTCTATACCGATGTGGGCAAGTTCTCCGGCCTGATCGAAACCATGGACGAAGCCATCAAGTTCCCGATCTGGACCGAGAAGAAAGGCGAAGTTGAAGAAGTCGTCATCGCCGGGCCAACCTGCGACAGCGCCGACATCATGTACGAGAACTACAAGTACGGCCTGCCGCTGAACCTGGCCATCGGTGACCGCCTTTACTGGCTGTCCACCGGCGCCTACACCACCAGCTACAGTGCTGTTGAGTTCAATGGCTTCCCGCCGCTGAAATCGTTCTACGTCTGAGTCTGATGCCGTAACGCAAAAAGCCCGCGAGTGATCGCGGGCTTTTTTGTGTCTCACTGGCCGAGGCCGACTTTGGTCCCAGGCCTATCTCAACGCCTGCAGCTGCGCTTGATCTGATCTATCACCCAGCTCGGCGGCACGCTGATGGTAATCCAGTGCCAATGCCCGCACGTCAGGATGGGTGGCCTCGAGCAGGGTTTTGCGGCTGACGCGCAGGAAGTTCAGGTTGCCGATACGCAGTGCGGTCTGAAACCACGAGACCGCTTCGTCGATGCGACCCTTATCAGCCAGAACGGCGGCGTGGCTGAATTGACCACGGAAGTCGCCGCCTTCCGCCGAGCGACGATACCAGTCGTGGGCAGCGGCCAGGTCCCGCTCGCAACAGAGGCCTTCTTCCAGGTAACGGCCGAGCATGTTCATCGATTTAGCGTGGCCCATTTGCGCCGCCTTGCGATAGCAAGCGAGGGCACGGGCCTGATCCTTGTTAACGCCACGGCCGGTGGCCAAGAGGTTGCCGTAGTTGTAGAAACCCCAGTCGAGGTCGGCCTCGGCGGCTTGCCGATAGTATTCGGCGGCCTTGCCGGCGTCGGGCTCACAGCCCCAGCCGTGCTCATGACAGCGACCGGCCATGTTGGTGGCCATTGCATGACCGTTGCGTGCGGCGATCTGGAACCACACCAACGCCAGTGCTGCGTCCTGTTCGATGCCGGTGCCATCCAGCAGGATCTGACCGAGCAGAGCCTGGGCATCGACCATGTTTTCCTGAGCGGCGATCAGGATCGCTCGCGCAGCACTCGCAGGGTTTTCCTGCAACATGGCGCGCAGTTGCTCGCCGTCCAGTACATCTTCGCGTCGCATGGTCCAGCTCATGTCAGACCTCGACCCATTGGCGCAACAGGTTGTGATAAGTGCCGGTGAGCTGGATCAGCGATGGATGATCGGGTACGTCGCGGCTCAGTTGCTGAATGGCGGTGTCCATTTCGAATAGCAGGGTACGGTGGCCATCGTCGCGTACCAGGCTTTGGGTCCAGAAAAACGATGCGTAACGCGCCCCGCGAGTTACGGCATTGACCTTGTGCAGGCTGGTGGCGGGGTAGAGCAGCATGTCTCCGGCTGGCAGCTTTATCTGCCGGGTGCCGAAGGTGTCCTGAATCACCAACTCGCCACCGTCGTAGTCGTCCGGGTCACTGAAAAACAGCGTCGACGACAGATCGGTGCGCACCCGTTCGACGCTGCCTCTGGCCTGACGCACCGAGTTGTCGATGTGAAAATCGAAACTGCCGCCGCCGGTGTAGCAGTTCACCAAGGGTGGAAACACCTTGTGTGGCAAGGCAGCCGACATGAACAGCGGGTTTTGCCAGAGTTCGAGCATGGCCGCGCCGATTTCTTTCGCCAGCGGGTGGCCTTCGGGCAGTTGCAGATTGTGCTTGGCTTTCGCCGACTGGTGACCGGCGGTGATCTTGCCGTCCGCCCACTCGGTCTGTTCCAGAGCTTCACGGACGCGCAGCACTTCCTCACGCGCAAACAGGCCAGGTATGTGCAGGAGCATGGCGTCGCCACTCTGTATCGAAAAGGTAGCGAATGGTAGTGATTCTTATTGGCTGTGTAAAACCCTGCGAGCGCGCGTAGACGAATGAAGGTGAAAAATCCGTAAAGCGAAAATGTAAAGAATGTAAGTTTTATGCGAATACAAATGATTCCCAACTATATTCCGCGGCCTCTACATTCCTTGGGGAAGGAAACTCATCATGTCGCGCCTCTCGTTACAACCGTCTGTCAGCTCACCACGGCTTCTCGCTTCCGCGATTGGCATGGCCGTCACTGCGATGTCCGCCTCGCAGATGGCCCACGCCGCCGAAGAAACCGACAAGGCCAACGGTGGTGCTATTTCGCTGGGCGCGACCAGCATCAATGGTGAGGCTACCGAGTCCAAAGACTACAAGACCGAGAAGAGCGCTTCGCAGAAGTACACCGCGCCGTTGTCGGACACGCCTCGTTCGGTCACCGTCATTCCTCAGCAAGTACTCAAGGACACTGCCGCGACTTCCTTGCAGGACGCGCTGCGCACAGTGCCGGGCATCACCTTCGGAGCCGGTGAGGGCGGTAACCCTCAGGGCGACCGTCCGTTCATTCGTGGCTTCGATGCCCAAGGCGACACCTACATTGACGGCGTGCGCGACACGGGTGCGCAGAGCCGTGAGATCTTCGACATCGAATCGATCGAAGTGAGCAAGGGTCCTAACTCGGCCATGGGCGGTCGCGGTTCGGCGGGCGGCAGCATCAACCTGGTCAGCAAGTTGCCGAAGGCCAACGACTTCACCGAGGGCAGTTTCACCTACGGCACCGACCAGACGCGCCGCTATACCCTGGACGTCAACCGCAAGTTTCTCGACACCGCAGCGTTCCGTCTTAATCTGATGAGCCACGAGCAGAACGTTGCCGGTCGTGATGCGATCAACTACGACCGTTGGGGCGTGGCGCCGTCGGTGACGTTCGGCCTGGGCACTGAAAACCGCCTGAACCTCAGCTATTACCATGTGGAAGGCAATGATCTGCCAGATTCGGGCATTCCCTACGGCTACAGCTCGAACTCGCCAACCGCTGTCCATGTGCATGACAAGCCCACCGACGGCGGCAACAGCAACAACTTCTACGGCTTGAAAGATCGCGACTTCCGCAAGACCCGCAGCGATATCTCGACCATCAGCTTCGAGCATGACTTCAACGAAGACATGACCCTGAAGAACACCTTTCGTCACGGCAACGTAGGGCAGGACTACATCCTCACCCAGCCGGACGACAGCCAGCACAACGTCAATGCCCGCGGGACCGTCTGGCGCCGTGCCAACGCCCGGGTCAGCACCACCGAAACCACGACCAACCAGACTGACCTGTTCGGCCAGTTCCAGCTGTTGGGCCTGAAAAACAGCTACTCCACCGGCATCGAGCTGACCCGTGAAGTGAGCAAGGTCAGCGGCTACACCTTCGCCAACCCTGCCAACTCCAACCCGACCGCAGCGTCTCCTGGCGGAGTGGGATGTCAGGTCGGTGAAGTCTACGGCGGCACCTGTACGTCGCTGAGCAACCCGAATCCGGACGACGACTACACCGGCACGATCGCGCGCAACTACAAAGGGACCAACACCATCGGTTTCACTCGCTCGGTCTATGCCTTCGACACCATCGAGCTGAACCCGCAGTGGCAGATCAACCTGGGTACGCGCTTCGACAGCTTCGATACCTCGGCCAAGACCGATAGCCTCACCGCAGCCACCACTCGCAGCAAGAACACCAGCAACTTCTGGAACTGGCAGGCGGGGATCGTCTACAAGCCGGTTGAGAACGGCAGCATTTATACCTCGTTCGCCACGTCTGCCACCCCACCGGGCGGCATGCTCAACGAAGGTACCGACGGGAACGGCCTGATTGCTGACGGCGGTACTCTGACCAGCGACCTGGAGCCAGAAACCACCAAAAACTACGAGATCGGCACCAAGTGGGACTTCCTCAATGATCGTCTGTCGCTAACGGCAGCGGTGTTCCGCACCGAGAAGGACAACACCCGAGTCCTGGTGAGCACCAACACCTACCAGAACGCCGGTAAGTCTCGTGTCGACGGTTTCGAACTGTCGGCCAGCGGCAAGATCACCGAGCAGTGGCAAGTGTTCGCAGGCTACAGCTACCTGGACAGCGAGCTGGTCGACTCCGGTCTGGTCGGGCGCAACGGCGCTGTGACAAACGGTGCTGCCTCGCAGGATGGCAATGAGATGCCCAACACCGCCAAGAACAGCGCGAGCCTCTGGACCACGTACGACATCACGCCGAAGCTGACCGTTGGTGGTGGTGCGTTCTATGTCGGCGAAGTTTATGGCGACACGGCCAACACCGTTTATGTTCCGTCCTATACCCGTTACGACGCCATGGCTTCGTACAAGTTGACCAGGAACGTCGACCTGCAACTGAACGTGCAGAACCTGACCGACAAGACCTACTACGACAAAGCCTACGCGGCGCATTTCGCCAATCAGGCAGCCGGTCGTACGGCCTTGCTGACCACCAGCTTCCACTTCTGATAAAGAAGCGAAGCTAACAAGCCCCGCTTGCCACTGGTGAGTGGGGCTTTTGTATGTGGGCGGCGTGCGTCTCTCTGTAGCAGTCCGGCTTGCCGGCGGTAGCGATTTAAATCATGTCGCCGCCGGCAAGCCGGAGTGCTACAGGAGCCCAGGCAACACACCGTTTTGTGTCCAGTCTGTGACCGAATACAGAATCAGATACGGATGAGAATGCATGCCGTTTGTGCGCATAATGCGCGTCGCAGCGGGTTATCGAGGTGATTGAGGGTGTTGAAGAAAGTCCTGTTTCAAGTGCACTGGTTCTTCGGAATCACGGCGGGTCTGGTGTTGGCGCTGATGGGCATCACCGGGGCGCTGTATTCGTTCGAGGACGAGATCGTCGATGCGCTTAACCCCGATACGTTGTTCGTGCAGCCGCTCGAGCGTCAGTTGTCCCTGGTCGAAATGGTCAGCAAAGTCGAGGCCCAGGGCCGCGACAAGGTTTCCATGTTTCGCATCGAGCCGGACAGTAACCGGGTCGCTCAAGTCTGGTTTCAGCCGCCGCCGGGCCAGCGCCGTGGCGAGATGCACAACTTCAATCCCTTCACCGGGGACTTCACCGAAGACGCGATCGGGCAAGACTTCTTCGGCTTCATCCTGAACCTTCACCGCTTCCTCGCGGCAGGCGAATACGGCAAGCAAGTGACAGCGGCCTGTACGCTGATTCTGGTGTTCTTCTGCCTGTCCGGTCTGTACCTGCGCTGGCCGCGCCAGGCGCTTAACTGGCGGGTGTGGCTGACCCTGGACTGGGCAAAGAAGGGACGCAGTTTCAATTGGGACCTGCATTCGGTATTCGGCACCTGGTGCCTGATCGTCTATCTGCTGTTGGCCGTTACGGGCCTGATGTGGTCTTACGACTGGTTCAGCAACGGCATGAACAAGTTGATCGGCGACCCGCCGGTGGCTGGCGAGCAGCGCCGAGGCGGAGGAGGGCCGCGTCCAGGCCCGGGTCCGAAGGATGGCGGGCCAGTCCAGGCGTCGGCGCCCGACTACGCCGCGATCTGGGACACCATCCAGAAAACCGCAGGCCCGGACCTGAAGACCTATAACCTGCGCATGCCACAGGCGCCGGGGCAGATGGCGACTGTCTTCTACATTCTGAAGAACGCGCCGCATCCACGTGCCCTGAACCAGATCACCCTCGATCCCGCCAACGGGCAGCTCAAGGCCGTTTCGCGCTACACGGATAAAAGCTACGGCGCGCAGTTGCTGGTCAGTAACTACTCGCTGCACACCGGCAGCTACTGGGGACTTCCCGGACGTATCGTGATCACCATCGCAGCGCTGCTCATGCCGCTGTTCTTCATCACGGGCTGGCTGTTGTATCTGGACCGTCGTCGTAAAAAGCGCGACATCCGCAATGCTCGTGGCGAAGTGGCGACAACCCCCAGCGCTTACGGCACTCAGGGCCCGGCGTGGCTGATTGGCTTTGCCAGCCAGAGTGGGTTCGCCGAGCAACTGGCCTGGCAGACTGCCGGGCAACTGCAGTCGGCTGGCCTGCCGGTGCGCGTGCAGCGTCTGGCGGACATGACCGAGCAAGACCTGAATCAAAGCCGCAACGCCCTTTTCGTCGTCAGTACCTTCGGCGACGGCGAGGCACCTGACAGCGCCCGTGGCTTCGAACGCAAACTGCTGGGGCGTCCGCTGTCCTTGAATAACCTCAACTACGCAGTGCTTGGGCTGGGCGATCGGCAGTATCAAGACTTCTGCGGCTTTGCCCAGCGTCTCCACGGCTGGCTCGCCGAACGTGGCGCCAGCACCTTGTTTGCACCGGTTGAAGTGGACAGCGGCGACAGCGCCTCGCTGCAACACTGGCAGCAGCAGCTGGGCGAACTGACAGGCTCGACGCCTGCTGCTGCATGGAAGGCCCCGGATTACGAAAACTGGACACTGAGCCAGCGCGACCTGCTGAACCCCGGCAGCGTCGGTTCCAAGGTGTTCTTGCTGAGCTTGACCTCCGCAGCCGGCACGCCCTGGGAAGCAGGTGATCTGATCGAGGTGCTGCCGCGAAATGCGCCGTCCGCCGTCGAGCATTTCCTCGCCGGATTGGGCATCGCTGCCGACACGCAGGTCGGCGTGGAGGGTCTTCACGAACCCCTTAGCCAAGCGTTGACCAGCCGCCAATTGCCCGCCAATCGCAGCCATCTTGTCGGCCTGCATGCTCAGGCACTGATCGATGCGCTGGTCCCGCTGGCGATGCGTGAATACTCTATTGCGTCGATCCCCGAAGACGGCGCATTGCAGCTGATCGTGCGCCAGGAGCTGCATCCGGATGGCAGTCTCGGTCTGGGTTCAGGCTGGCTGACGGAGCACGCCCTTGTGGGTTCTTCGATCAGCCTGCGCGTGCGTCGCAACAGCAGTTTCCACCTGCCGAGCGAGCCTGCTCCGATGATACTGATTGGCAACGGCACAGGGCTGGCTGGGCTGCGCAGTTTGCTGAAAGCACGCATTGCTCAAGGTGAACAACGCAACTGGCTGCTATTCGGCGAGCGAAACGCGGCCCACGATTTCCATTGTGCAGATGAACTGAAAGGCTGGCTGGCAAGTGGCGGCCTGGCGCGTATGGACCTGGCCTTCTCCCGCGACCAGGCCGAGAAAATCTATGTGCAGGATCGCCTGCGCGAAGCAGCTGATGAGTTGCATCGCTGGTTGGCAGACGGCGCCGTTATCTACATCTGTGGCAGTCTCGAAGGCATGGCCACAGGCGTCGATGAAACATTGGAAGCCCTGATCGGCGAAGAGGGTGTACAGAGCCTGATCGAGCAAGGCCGTTATCGCCGGGATGTTTACTGACCCCGCCGCAGGAGTACCTGCGGAAGCCAGCAATACGGCTCTTACAGGGTTTGTGGCGGACCCGGATTTCGAGTTGATCACCGAACCCTGTGGGCGCTGCTGGAGCTGTGCGACAGCCGCGAAGCGGTTTGTCAGACAACCCATCAGTGCCTGACTCACCGCTTCGCCCGGATCGCAGCCCGTACCGTCGTGACCTCCGGCGTCTCCCACACGGGTCGCGTGAAGCTTCCAGATCTGCGCCAGCCTTGATCTTGCGTCTAAGTGCGCAACAGTCCAGAGCCACAAAAAAAGGCCGCTGCACTTCAAACGCAACGGCCTTGTTTCATTCACAGGTCAGCAGCCGATCACGCCACGAACTGCTCCGCGTAATGACACGCCACCTGCCGGTTATCCACAGTCCGCAACTCCGGAACCTCAGTGCCGCAGCGCTCGGTCGCATACGGGCAACGCTTGTGGAAAGCGCAACCCGACGGCGGATTCAGCGGGTTGGGCAACTCACCCACAATCTTGATCTTGGGCTTAGACGGATCCGGGTGAATCGTCGGCGTGGCCGACAGCAATGCCTGGGTGTACGGGTGCAGAGGACGGTTATAAATCTCCTCCTTCGGCCCCATCTCCGCCGGCCGCCCCAGATACATCACCAGCACTGTATCGGCGACATGGCGAACCACTGCCAGGTTGTGGGAGATGAACACATACCCCGTGTTGAACTCCTGCTGCAGATCCATGAACAGGTTCAGCACCTGCGCCTGAATCGACACGTCCAGCGCGGAGGTTGGCTCATCCGCCACCAGCACTTTCGGTTGCAGCATCATGGCGCGGGCCAGCGCGATACGCTGACGCTGACCACCAGAGAACATGTGCGGGTAGCGCTGATAATGCTCAGGACGCAAACCGACCTGCTTCATCATCGCCTGCACTTTCTCGCGACGTTCGGCCGCCGACAGGTTGGTGTTGATCAGCAGCGGCTCGCCCAATTGATCACCGATCTTCTGGCGCGGGTTGAGCGATGCGTACGGGCTCTGGAACACCATCTGCACGTCTTTGCGCAGTTGCTTGCGTTGCGCCTTGGTCGCGCCAGTCACTTCCTGACCAGCGATTTTCAATGACCCCGACGATGGCTCTTCGATCAGTGTCAGGGCGCGGGCGAGGGTGGACTTGCCACAACCGGACTCGCCGACCACAGCCAGGGTCTTGCCTGCTTCCAGTTCGAAAGACACGCCGTTGAGCGCGCGCACGGTAGCGTGTGGCTTGAACAGACCACGGGATACATCGTAGTGACGGGTGAGGTCACGGGCGGTCAGTACGATTTCGCTCATTACGCCACCTCCTGATTCAGCGGAAAGAAGCAGCGTGCAAGGCTGTGGGCTTTAGGGTCCAGAGTCGGGCGCTGCTGGCGGCATTTGTCTTGAACATATGGGCAGCGTGGCGACAGCAGGCAACCGCTCGGACGGTCGTAACGACCGGGGACGATGCCCGGAAGCGTCGACAGGCGCGCGGCACCCATGCTGTGCTCGGGAATCGCGGCCAGCAGCGCTTCGCTGTACGGGTGCGCGGGTACGTCGAACAGGCCCGGGACCTGACCGACTTCCACGGCTTGACCTGCGTACATCACGCACACGCGCTGAGCGGTTTCGGCCACGACTGCCAGGTCGTGGGTAATCAGTACCAGCGCCATGTCCTGCTCTTTCTGCAGGGCCAGCAGCAAGTCCATGATCTGCGCCTGAATGGTCACGTCCAGAGCGGTGGTCGGCTCGTCGGCGATCAGCAGTTTCGGCTCGCCGGCAATCGCCATGGCGATCGCGACGCGCTGGCTCATGCCGCCCGACAGTTGATGCGGATAGGCGTCCAGACGCTGTGCAGCGCCCGGAATCTCAACCTTCTGCAGCAGTTCCAGCGCACGCTGGTGCGCCGCTCTGCCAGACAGGCCGAGGTGTTGCTTGAGCACCTCTTTGATCTGGAAGCCCACGGTGTAGCTCGGGTTCAGCGCGGTCATCGGGTCCTGGAAGACCATCGACAGATCCTTGCCGACGATCTGGCGACGCTGGCGAGCGCTCAGCTTGAGCATGTCCTTGCCGTCGAAAATCAGCGAGTCGGCGGTGACGATGCCGGGATGATCGATCAGGCCCATCAGCGCCATCATGGTCACGGATTTACCCGAGCCCGATTCGCCGACGATTGCCAGTACTTCGCCTTTGTCCACGGCCAGGTCCAGGCCATCTACGACCGGGGTGGCGGTGGCGTCGCCGAAGCGAACGTTGAGGTTCTTGATTTGTAAGAGTGGCATTCGGACGTCCTCAGGCGGCGTTCTTGAGTTTCGGGTCCAGCGCATCGCGCAGGCCGTCGCCCATCAGGTTGATTGCCAGCACGCTGAGCAAAATGGTCAGACCCGGAAGGCTCACCACCCACCAGGCGCGTTCGATGTAGTCGCGGGCCGAAGCGAGCATGGTGCCCCACTCAGGCGTTGGCGGTTGTACACCCAGACCGAGGAAGCCCAGCGCCGCAGCGTCGAGGATCGCCGAGGAGAAGCTCAAGGTCGCCTGAACGATCAGCGGCGCCATGCAGTTGGGCAGCACGGTGATGAACATCAGGCGCGGCAGGGTGGCGCCGGCCAGACGGGCAGCGGTCACGTAGTCGCGGTTCAGTTCGCCCATGACGGCCGCGCGGGTCAGACGCACATAGGACGGCAGCGAGACGATCGCGATCGCGATCACGGTGTTGATCAGGCCAGGGCCGAGGATCGCGACAATGGCCACCGCCAGCAGCAGCGACGGCAGGGCCAGCATGATGTCCATCAGACGCATGATGGTTGGGCCGAGGATTTTCGGGAAGAAACCGGCCAGCAGACCCATGAGGATCCCCGGAATCAGCGACATCACCACCGACGACAGACCGATCAGCAGCGACAGGCGTGAGCCCTGAATCAGACGCGACAGCAGATCGCGACCCAGTTCGTCGGTGCCCAGCAGGAACCGCCATTGACCGCCCTCGAGCCAGACCGGTGGGGTCAGCAGGAAGTCACGGTATTGCTCGCTCGGATCATGTGGCGCGACCCATGGCGCGAAAATGGCGCAGAAAACGATCAGCAGCATGAACGCAAGCCCTGCAACGGCGCCTTTGTTCTTGGCGAAGTGCTGCCAGAACTCTTTGTATACGGACGGGTAGAGCAGGCTTTGATCGACTGCTACTACGGGAGTAGGTGTGCTCATAGTAGGGATCTCAGCGCTGATGACGAATGCGTGGGTTGGCAAAGCCGTAGAGGATGTCCACCACGAAGTTGACCAGAATCACCAGGCAGGCGATTAGCAGGATGCCGTTCTGCACGACAGGGTAGTCACGTGCGCCAATGGCTTCGATGAGCCATTTGCCAATACCCGGCCAGGAGAAGATCGTTTCGGTCAGTACAGCACCGGCGAGCAATGTGCCCACTTGCAGACCGAACACGGTCAGTACTGGAATCAGCGCGTTGCGCAGGCCGTGAACGAACACTACGCGGGCGGGCGACAGGCCTTTGGCCCGGGCAGTACGCACGTAATCTTCGCGCAGCACTTCAAGCATCGAAGAGCGGGTCATCCGCGCGATCACCGCCAGCGGGATGGTACCCAGCACAATGGCCGGCAGTATCAGGTGACGCAGAGCGTCGATGAACGAACCTTCTTCATCGCTGAGCAGGGTGTCAATCAGCATGAAGCCGGTTTTGGGAGGGATGTCGTATAGCAAGTCGATACGACCCGATACCGGGGTCCAGCCCAGCGATACCGAGAAGAACATGATCAGGATCAGGCCCCACCAGAAGATCGGCATCGAGTATCCCGCCAGCGAAATACCCATCACCCCATGGTCGAACAGGGACCCTCGTCGGAGCGCCGCGATAACCCCGGCCAGAAGCCCGAGGATGCCAGCGAATATCAACGCCGCGATCGACAGTTCCAGGGTTGCCGGGAACAGCGAGGTGAATTCGGTCCACACGCTCGTGCGCGTACGCAGCGATTCGCCGAGATCGCCATGGGCGAGCTTGCCGACGTAGTCGATGTATTGCGCATAAAGGGGTTTGTTCAGGCCAAGACGTTCCATGGCTTGGGCGTGCATTTCCGGATCGACCCGGCGTTCACCCATCATGACTTCGACCGGGTCGCCCGGAATCAGGCGAATCAATGCGAAGGTCAGCAAGGTGATGCCGAAGAAGGTGGGTATCAATAACCCCACTCGGCGAGCGATAAAACTAAACATCTTCTCGTGTACCTCATCTGCCGGTTAGGCGTGTACCGGCGGGGCCCGTTTTTGCGAGCCCGCCGGATTCTTCTTCTACTTCACCTGGGTGGTGGCGAAGTTATTAGTGGTGAGAGGGCTAATGTGATAACCCTCTACGTTGTTGCGCATTGCAGTGAACATCTTGGTGTGCGCCATGCTGATCCATGGCTGATCCTGATTGAAGATCGCCTGCGCCTGCTCATAGAGCGCGGCACGTTCGGCCGGGTCGGTTTTTTCCCGTGCCTGATCGATCAACGTCTGGAACTTCTGATTGCACCAGCGCGCGTAGTTTTCGCCGTTCTTGGCGGCCTCGCAGCTCAGGTTCGGAGTCAGGAAGTTATCAGGGTCGCCATTGTCGCCTGCCCAGCCTGCCGACACCATGTCGTGTTCGCCGTTTTTGGCGCGTTTGAGCATTTCGCCCCATTCCATGACGCGTATATCTAACTTAATGCCGACTTTCGCCAAATCCGCTTGCATCATTTGTGCCCCAAGCATCGGGTTCGGATTGGTCGGGCCGCCGCCATTGCGCGTGAACAGGGTCAGAACGGTGCCTTCGGGAACCCCGGCCTCCTTGAGCAAGGCACGTGCCTTGTCCAGGTCGTGCGCCGGGTTTTTCAGGTCTTTGTTGTAGCCCAGCAGAGTGTCCGGGTACGGGTTGACGCCGACGGTGGCGTTGCCTTTGCCAAACAGCGCATTCACATAGGCTTCTTTATCGAAGGCGATGTCGATCGCTTTGCGCACGCGCACATCGCTCATGTACTTATGAGTCGTGTTCATCGCGATGTAAGCCGTGGTCATGGCATTCAGCTCGTCGACCTTGAGCGCCGGATCCTTTTTGATGCTCGGGATGTCGTCAGGCTTTGGATACAGCGCGATCTGGCACTCGTTGGCCTTGAGCTTTTGCAGACGCACGTTGTTGTCGGTGGCAATGGCCAGGATCAGCGTGTCAGCCGGTGGTTTGCCGCGGAAGTAGTCCGGGTTGGCCTTGAAGCGGACCTGAGCGTCCTTGGCGTACCGCTGGAAAACGAACGGCCCGGTGCCGATCGGCTTGCTGTTCAGGTCGTCGGTCTTGTTGGCCTTGAGCAGTTGATCGGCGTATTCAGCCGAGTAGACCGAGGCGAACGCCATGGCCACATCGGCCAGGAACGGGGCTTCGCGGCGGGTCAGGGTGAATTTGACCGTATTGTCGTCAACCTTCTCGACGCTTTTCAGCAGTTCCTTGAAGCCCATGCTCTCGAAGTAGGGGAAGCCGACCGTTGATTGCTTGTGCCACGGATGGTTGGGGTCCAGTTGACGCTGGAAGCTCCAGACCACGTCGTCGGCATTCATGTCGCGCGTCGGCTTGAAGTAATCGGTGGTGTGGAACTTGATGCCTTTGCGCAGGTGAAACGTGTAATTGAGGCCGTCTTCACTGATTTCCCACGACTCCGCCAGAGCGGGTTCGATGTCAGTGGTGCCGGGCTTGAAGTCCACCAGACGGTTGTAAATGGTTTCCGCTGCCGCATCGGCAGTGACGGCGGTGGTGTACAGCGCCGTGTCGAACCCTTCCGGGCTGGCTTCGGTGCAGACCACCAGAGGTTTGGCCGAAACGCCGAGCGCGACGCTGAACAGCGCCAGTGCGACCGCGTTGCGCAATGTTGCGAGTTTGAATGTCGATTTCAAGTAAACGCCCTCCGCAAGTGATGAAGCCATGAGTGAGTGGGTGATTCGGGCCAATAAGTTCTGGCCCGAACCCCACCGGTTTGGTGATTACAGAATGTTGAACGGGATGGTGGTAACCAGACGGAACTCGTTGATGTTGCCGTCAGCCTGATTGGCGCTCGCACGGTGCGTGGTGTAGGTGCCGCGCATGGTCGAGGCCTTCAGCGGGCCGGACTGCATGGTGTACGAAGCACCGACGCCGTATTCGTAGTGGGTTTCGCCGTCCATGCCGCGAACGTCATAGGCCGTGCCCTTGTAGTGGGTACCGTCGATGTCGAAGCCGCGCGCCTGGTAAACGTTGAACTTCAGGCCAGGTACGCCGTAGTCGGCCATGTTCAGCAGGTAGCTCAGCTGTACCGATTTTTCGTTCGGTCCGTTGAAGTCCGAGAGCAGGGAGTTGGCCAGGAAGATGGCGTTGCTGTCGTGCACGTAGTCGAAGTAGGTGTCACCCTCGACTTCCTGATAGGCAATGCTGAAGCTGTGGGCCTTGTGGGTGGCGGTCAACGACAGGGAATAGGTGTCGTTGTCGATCGGGCCCATCTTCTTCTGACCGGAATCCTTGGTCTTGTAGTAGTTCAGGTTGGTGCTCAGGCCCAGCACGTCGGTGTCGCCCATCTCGTGCAGGAAAGAGAAGTAATACTGGTGCCAGAAGTCCTGGACGTTGGACGCATAAAAGCTGGTGGTCAGGCTCTTGAACGGCTTGTAGTCCACACCGGCCATGTCGACATGATCGGACTCGATGTTGGCGTTGGCGGTGTACTCGGAGCGGAACTTGGTCAGGCTCTGCTCTGAGCGCGGCGAAACACGGTCGAAGGTGCCAGCGGTGAACGACAGGTTGTTGAATTCTTCGCTGAGGATGCTCACACCCTCGAAGCTCGATGGCAGAGCACGGTTGCCGATGTAAGCCAGTACCGGCGTATTCAGCGACTGACGGCCAGCGGTCAGGGTGGTGTTGGAGATGCGTGCCTTGACGTTCGCCAGGCCCATCTTGCTCCATTGGCCAACCGCGTCGCCGTTGTTCTTGGTCAGCGTGCGGTTGGCGCCGCCCATCAGGTCGTCTTTGTCACGGTCCAGCGCGACGGCGTTGTAGACCGCCATCTGGGTGGCGAAACCGACGGTGCCCTGGGTGAAACCCGAGCTGTAGTCGACGATGGTGCCCTGTACCCAGTTGATACGGCGCGGGTCACGGTCAACGACCACACCGTTTTCGCTGCGGCTGAAGGTGCCGCCACGACGCAACAGTTCATTGGCATACCAGTTCCTGGTCGAACCGGTCAGTTTCGAATCCTCCAGAAAGCCTTTGGCTTCGCTCTGGGCTTTGGTTGACGCCAGTTCAGTCGGCACGAAGTCCTGACTGGTTGGCTCTGCCTGGGCCGCCACGCTCACTGCGAGCAGGGACAAGGCGAATACAGCGGTGCTGGCTTTTTTCACGTTTTGAAGCTCCCGATTACTGCTTTTATAGAGGCCGGCTTTTATGAATTAGCCGGCTTTGGTGGTGCGGCCTTGTGGGCCTTTTTTGCTCGATTGCGCGGATTGCGGATAAAGCGGTGCCAAAGACGAAAATCGCCTGCGGCACGGTGGTACGGTTATTCGGCGATGGTCACGCCTGAGAAGTTGTTGCGGCCGAAAGGGCTCACCTGGAAACCCTCGACCTCAGCCCGCAGCGGCTGACTGACCGTGGAGTGAGCGATCGGTGTGATCGGCACTTGTTCCTTCAAGTAGTGCTGAGCTTTCTGGTACAGATCGATGCGTTGATTCTTGTCAGCGGTGGCGACGGCGGCCTTGACCAGCGCGTCGTATCTCTCGTCGCACCACATCGAGTAGTTGTTGCCGCCAATGGACGCGCAGCTGTAGAGCGTGCCGAGCCAGTTGTCCGGGTCCCCGTTGTCACCGGTCCAGCCGATCAGCGAAATGTCGTGCTCGCCGTTCTTGCTGCGCTTGAGGTACTCGCCCCATTCATAGCTGACGATTCGCGTCTTGATGCCGACCTTGGCCCAGTCAGCCTGAAGCATCTGCGCCATCAGCTTGGCGTTGGGGTTGTAGGGGCGTTGCACCGGCATGGCCCAGAGTGTCAGTTCGGTGCCTTCTTTCACGCCCGCCGCGCGCAGCAGCTCCTTGGCCTTTTCAGGGTTGTAAGGTGCGTCCTTCACCGATTCGTCGTAGCCCCATTGAGTCGGGGGCATGGCGTTCTGCGCCAGTTGGCCCGCGCCCTGATACACGGCCTTGATGATCTCCGGCTTGTTCACTGCCATGTCCAGCGCCTGACGAACCTGCAGGTTGTCGAGCGGCGCATGACGCACGTTGTAAGAGATGTAACCGAGGTTGAACCCCGGCTTCTCGATGACCTTGAGCTGTTTGTCGGCCTTCAGCGCTTCCACATCCGCAGGACGCGGATTGAAGGTGACCTGACACTCGTTCTTCTTGAGTTTCTGCACGCGCACCGATGCGTCGGTGTTGATCGCAAAAATCAGTAGATCGATCTTTACCCGGCCCGGATCCCAGAACTGCTTGTTGGCGATATAACGAATCTGCGAGTCTTTCTGGTAGCGCTGAAATACAAAAGGTCCGGTACCAATCGGCGATTGGTTTATATCGCGAACATCACCCGATGCCATCAGTTTGTCAGCATATTCTGCAGACAGAATGGACGCGAAGTTCATCGCTATATTCTGAATGAATGCCGCGTCCACTTTATTCAGTGAAAACACAACTGTCATAGGTCCGGTCTTTTCAACCGACTTCAGATTCTTGTCCAGGCCCATGCTGGTGAAGTACGGGAACTCGGTGGGATAAGCGACGCGGAACGGATGGTCTTTGTGCAACATGCGATTGAAGGTGAACAGCACATCATCGGCATTGAAGTCGCGGCTCGGAGTGAACATCTTGTTGCTGTGAAACTTCACCCCTTCGCGCAGATGAAAGGTATAGGTCAGCCCGTCTTCCGAAACATCCCAACTCGTCGCCAACGCAGGTACGACGCTGGTCTGGCCGCGCTCGAACTCGGCGAGTCGGTTGTAGATCGGCTCTGCGGCATCGTTGTCGGTGCCTGAGGTGTACTGGCCGATATCGAAACCAGCAGGGCTGCCCTCAGAGCAGAACACCAGACTTTTGCTAGCCGCATTTGCGACAGGCAGAACAGCCAACAACCCTGCGGTCAACAGTGATGGCACAACAATATTTTTACGCATGACAATCCTTATCGTCTTAGAAGCGAATGACCTGCAATAGCCGGAAAACCACCGCAATCGTTTGCGCAAATGGCTTTTCAGCGGCGAGGAAACACCCGGCCGACAGATAGATAGCAAGTATCAATTGCGGGCATCCGAGACGGTATGCCGGTCGCGCCGCACAGTAAATACTTCAGGCTTCTTAAATAGTTGTAGGAAAAATATATATCGTTAGTAGGCAAATTCTTAGCGTTTGAAATTACGCGTCTAACGATATTCATTTTCGTTCATGAATCACGCACACAACAACACGGTCGCGCTATCCGAAGATAACGCGACCGTGCAGTCATTTAGAGGTATTACTTACCGCTGACGCTCACACCGTAGAACGAGTTCAGACCGAATGGGCTGATCTTGAAGTCCTGAACTTCCTTGCGCATCGGCTGGTAGACAGTCGAGTGGGCGATTGGAGTCATTGGAACCGCGTCTTTGAGCAAGTGCTGAGCCTGTTTGTACAGCTCGGTGCGCTTGGCCTGGTCGGTGGTTTCCTTGGCCTGATGGATCAGGGTGTCGAACGGCTTGTCGCACCACTTGGCGAAGTTGTTGCCGTTGACCGCGTCGCAGCCAAACAGCGTGCCCAGCCAGTTGTCCGGGTCACCGTTGTCGCCGCTCCAGCCAATCAGCATCGCGCCGTTTTCACCTGCCTTGGCACGCTTGATGTACTCGCCCCACTCGTAGGAAACGATCTTGGCGTTGATGCCAATCTTCTTCCAGTCGTTCTGGAGCATCTCGGCCATCAGCTTGGCGTTCGGGTTGTACGGACGCTGAACCGGCATCGCCCACAGGGTGATTTCAGTGCCCTCGGCCACGCCTGCCTTTTTCAGCAGTTCCTTGGCCTTGGCGACGTCGTACGGCGCATCCTTGATGGTGGTGTCGTAGGACCATTGGGTCGGCGGCATGGCGTTGACGGCCAGTTGGCCTGCGCCCTGATACACCGCGTCGATGATGGCTTTCTTGTCGACAGCCATGTCCAGCGCCTGACGAACTTCCAGTTTGGCCAGCGGGTTAGGCTTGCTGTCGCCCTTGATGGTCGGCATCACGTTGTAGGCGATGTAACCCAGGTTGAAGCCGGCCTGATCAGGCATCTTCAGCGCAGGGTCGGCCTTCAGTGGTGCGAGGTCTGCAGGACGTGGGTAGGCAGTGATCTGGCACTCGCCTTTCTTCAGCTTCTGAGCACGAACCGAAGCGTCAGTGGTGATGGCGAAAATCAGGTTATCGACTTTGACGTCTTCAGGCTTCCAGTAATCCTTGTTTCCGGTGAAACGGATATTGGAGTCTTTCTGGTAGCTCTTGAACACGAACGGACCAGTGCCGATCGGCTTCTGGTTGATGTCTTCGGCTTTACCTTCCTTGAGCAGTTGAGCTGCGTATTCAGCGGACTGAATGGACGCGAAACTCATTGCCAGGTTCTGGATGAACGCAGCGTCGACGGTGCCGAGGGTCATTTTGACGGTGTGATCGTCAACCTTCTCGATCTTGGTGATGTTGGTGTCCATCGCCATGTCGGTGAAGTACGGGAATTCGGTCGGGTACGCCTTACGGAACGGGTCGTCCTTGTTGATCATGCGGTTGAACGTGAACAGCACGTCATCGGCATTGAAGGTCCGCGTCGGTTTGAAGTACGGCGTGGTGTGGAACTTGACACCTTCACGCAGGTGGAAGGTGTAGGTCAGGCCGTCCGGGGAGACGTCCCAGCTGGTGGCCAAGCCTGGAATTACGGCGGTGCCGCCACGTTCGAACTGGCTCAGACGGTTGAAAACAGTCTCGGCCGAAGCGTCGAAGTCGGTGCCGGTGGTGTATTGACCTGGGTCGAAACCAGCGGGGCTGCCTTCGGAGCAGAACACCAGGTTCGATGCTGCTTGAGCGAAGGGAGCGCTGGCGATCAAACCTGCGCCGAGAAGAAACGGAATGACCGCTTTTTTGAGCATGGTGGCCTCAGTTGTTGTCATTTTTTAATTGAGGGTACGACCTTGTGGGTCGGTCCCGCGGATACTTATGCAGGCGCCATACCCAAAGCAAGATGCTGGCGCCAATCAAGTGTCAAAGAGTGGCACGAACGTACACGAATGTCGCAAAACTATAATTTTTGACGCGGTTGAACGTTTGCGTGTCGCATAACGGTATCTTTGTGGCACCAATCTGGTGCGTCGCGACGTTGCGAATGCACCCGACTGAGCCACAAGTGTTACTTGACTGTTGTTTTTTTGTGGGGCTACCTGGCGAGGCTCACGCCATAAAAGGGTGTCAGGCCAAACGGGCTGAGTTTGAAGTCCTGTACCTCCTTGCGCATGGGTTGGAATACCTTGGAGTTGGCAATCGGCGTGATCGGCACGTCGTTTTTCAGGATGTTCTGAGCTTGCTGATACAACTTGATGCGTTCGTCACGATCAGCCGTCAGCTTTGCATGGGTCACCAGTTTGTCGTAGCCGGTATTGCACCATTTGGCGTAGTTGCTGCCATTGACCGCAGCACAGCTGTAGAGCACGCCGAGCCAGTTGTCCGGGTCGCCGTTGTCGCCTGTCCAGCCATAGATCATCACATCGTGCTCGCCCGCTTTGGCGCGCTTGATGTACTCGCCCCATTCATAACTGACGATATTGGCCTTGATGCCGATCTTCGCCCAATCGGACTGAATCATCTGCGCCGACATTCGCGCATTCGGGTTGGAAGCGCGCTGCACGGTCATGGCCCACAGATTGATCTGGGTACCTTCCTTTACGCCGGCTTCTTTGAGCAGCTGTTTCGCTTTCTCCGGGTCATGAGGTGCGTCCTTGATGTTCGGGTCATAACTCCACTGCGCAGGAGGCAGGGCGTTCTGCGCCAGCTGGCCAGCGCCCTGGTACACCGCCTTGATGATGGCCGGTTTGTCGATGGCCATGTCCAGCGCCTGACGCACCTTGAGCTGGTCCAGCGGCGGATGGGTGACGTTGTAGGCCAGGAAGCCCAGGTTGAAACCGGCCTGGCTCAGCACCTTCAGATTCGGGTCCTTCTGCGCTTCTTCGATGTCCTGCGGGCGTGGATAGCCGCTGACCTGACATTCACCTGTCTTGAGCTTCTGCAGGCGAGTGGCAGAGTCGGTGTTGATCGAGAAGATCAGGTTGTCGAGCTTCACGTCCTCCGGTTTCCAGTAGTCTTTGTTGCCGACGTAACGGATCTGCGCGTCCTTCTGATAACGCTTGAACACGAAAGGCCCGGTGCCGATGGGCTTCTGATTGATGTCGCCTGCCTTGCCTTCCTTGAGCAATTGAGCTGCATATTCGGCAGACTGGATCGATGCGAAGCTCATCGCCAGGTTCTGGATGAATGCCGCATCGATGTTGTTCAGGTGAAAGCGAACCGTTTGGTCGTCCACCTTCTCGACCTGCTTGATGGTGGTGTTCATGCCCATGTCGGTGAAGTAGGGCGACTCGGAGGGGTAGGCCTTGCGAAACGGGTCGTCAGCGTTGAGCAGCCGGTTGAAGGTGAACAGAACGTCGTCGGCGTTGAAATCGCGCGTCGGCCTAAAGTAATCGGTGGTGTGGAATTTCACACTCGGACGCAGGTGAAAGGTGTAGGTCAGACCGTCGTCGGACACTTCCCACTTTGTCGCCAGGCCCGGCTCCACTTCGGTGCCGCCCCGCTTGAACTGGGTCAGCCGGTTGAAGACGGTTTCCGCTGATGCGTCGAATTCGGTGCCGCTGGTGTACTGACTGGGGTCGAAGCCCGCAGGGCTGGCTTCGGAGCAATAGACGAGCGTACGAGAATCGCTGGCTGCCTGGGCGAGAGGCGCACAGGCCAACAAGGCGGCTGTCAGCATGAGAGGGCGAAACGTTCTTTCCATGAGAGCCTCGAAAAGCGCGGCAACGCGCTGTCTGGTGATCGGCAAGCGAACAGATAGACAGCGAAGAATGCCGCACTGCCTGGATTTTCTACAAGGCTCCAGGTTCTTCGGAGTTGAGGCAGGAGTTCGTTACTCTTTACCGAATAAGTCCTCAAAATGCTTTTCTACATATTCATGACTGGCAAGGCCATTTTTTGCGAACTCTTGAAAAGCCTTTCTTTTCGCTGTCTTGAGTTGGTAGTTAAGTTCTTCAAGGTCAGATTTCGAGGCTGCTTTACGAATCTTGTCCGGGTTTTCTAACGCCCACTCCTCAACCAGTTCGTCCTGCCAGGTGCTGTCTTGAGGATGGCTAAAGAAGGACGCAGCGATCTCGGCTGGATCGGCTGCATCCGGCTCCCTTTCCCAGCTTTGTAGCATGGCCGCTGCGACCTGGCGTATAGCGCTCAATGCCAGGCCAGCAGCCAGTGCATGGAGCGGGTGCTCAGCGTGATCCTTGGACAGCTGAGAGTGGGTCGGGTCGATCGAGTTATCCTCGTTAGGATCGCCTTGTGCGGTTTGAAGATCGTCGATGCTGTTACCGATCAAAATAATAGAGCCTGCAAATGCCGTTTTAACGAGATTTCCCAACCCGCGCCTCGGGGTGCTGGCGAGCCACACACCAAATTCAAAGGCGGTGCTGCCAGGGAGTGCGGCCCAACGGTCCCGCAGGTGGAGCCAGCCTATCAGTGCCGCGAGCTCAGTGAGCTTCCCCTGCTCCTTGAGCAGAATGAGCATCATTTTTTCGGTGTCCGAGCGATGGCCGGGTTCACTCGGTGTGAAGTCGAAAAGGCCATCGGGCATCAATAGTTTTGCGATAGGCGTGGCAAGACTGGCTATGACATCGGTCGAGCCGAACATCCCCGTGACCACAGGCAGTCCCCATTTGCAGTCAGAGGGAGCAGTCCATGGCAAAACCTTGTAACCGGCCTTTATCAAGCTCAGTTCGACAAAGTTGGAATGAGCAAAAAAGTCTTCAAGGATGTGCAATCCGGCGCCAAACCGGCGTAGCCCCTCGTTCGTGCACTTGGCATCAATGTCGGTGAGGGCATGAGGGAGTCCGCCGGCCACTGCGGCTTCCAAGTCCCAGTACATCTGTGCGATCGAGTCTTGGAGATAAATCTTCATCGAACGTTCGGGATCGATCTGCAGCCGTCGATCGCCGGGGCGCGGCCATGGTTCGAAATCAGGATCTACGGCGGTTGGGTCGTCCGGTAAGGGATTTTCCACACGCGGATTGTCGATGTGCTGGCTTGCCCGGTACACCCCCAGGTTTTCCTGGGTGACCGTGTATTCATCGGGTGAGCCTGCGCGCAACGCGCTGAATTCACGGGCGGCAAGGATATCGACCATCCGCGTCAGTGCGTCGCGGCCCAATACGGCTGGGAAGTTTACGGGTTTTCCCTCCGGTCGAACGAGCTTGGGGTCAATCAATTGCGAGTGATCGCGTAGCCAACTGCCAAACTCGATCTTCTGCAGTTCTTCTTCCGAAAACCCCAGTAATACGAGACTCGCTCTTATACGGTTGTGGGTGAAATGCCCATTACTGCCCACGCCTGCCTCGAATTTCTCGAATCTGCCTGAGTCCGTTGTCAGTCCCTCACTGTCAATCTGGGTCTGAACGATGTGCTCCATCGCCGCACCGTATGACGTTTCAATGAAAAATGTCTGGCCATCGGCGAGCGAATAACTTGCGATTACGACATTGTTAATTCGCGGTGCTCGCAAGGCGGCCATGGCATTTGCGTAGCGTGAGCCTTCCTCCGCTGGCGAGTCGGATGCTATACCGATGATCCCATTAGGAAATCGCGGGGCCAGATCGTTGCGCAGCACGTTATCAATGTGATGACCAAACTCGTGAAGCAGAATGGCCAGCAACTCCCAAGAGCTTTCAGGGGCCTGAATTGCCTGCCTCAAGGTGCCTGCGTGAATTCGGATGACTCGGTCTTTGTTGTCATATTCAGCCGCGTATGTCCCCTCAGTCACCAACTCGATGGTCGGGTTTGGTAGCGCTCCGGCGATTAATGCATCGCGCAACGCGTTATAGGCATCGGGTGGCAGGTCGTAGCCGAATATGGGGGCCATGGCCAGGGTGAACTGGGCGGGCTGGCTTTCCAGGGCGATGGCAGTGAGTTGTGTCACTGCAAAATTACTGTGCAGGGTCACCGGTTGTTGAGCGTTTTCGCTACCGGACGTAAAGCGAGCGGATTTTTTCGAGTTCATGTCTGGATTCATCCTTCAATGGATTGAGTTTCGCCAGGCCGTGTTCTGTCGTTAAAGGAGCAGGCCGTTCCATGGCAGAGCGTTGTTCAGTGGAGTGAATGTGATTGTATGGATCGGGAGGGATCTGCAAATCGGGCGAGTCGCTGGCGGGCGTAGGAGGGAGCAACCGGCTCAATGACGAAGGCGCCATCCAGCGGTGGGTAAAACGGGGAGACTGACAGAGGAAATTGCGGCAGCCCTTGGCTGCCGCGGTGTTGCATCAAGGCAGGGTGACTTCGATCACGCCGTCGGCGGTGACGCTGACCTGGCTGGTGCCGGCTTCGACTTCAGGTGTTGGCGCTGCGTCGGCGCGTGCGGCTTTCATCATCATGACCGGGGCACGCAGGTAGGGCTGTGGATAACCCGACGTGTTGAGGTTCAGGTTGACGAGCTTGTAGCCACTGCCGCCGAGAGCGTCGGTGACCAGTTGCGCGCGGGCCTTGAAGGCGGTGACTGCGCTTTTCAGCAGGGTGTCTTCGCTGGCTTTGCGGGCAGGGTCGGAGATAGAGAAGTCCATGCCGCCCATCTTCATGTCGCCACCCAGCAACTCACCGGTAAGTTTTGACAGGGCTGCGAAGTCAGGGCTTTCCAGGCGCAGTTCGGCACGCTCGCGCCAGCCGGTGATCTTCTGGCCTTTATCGTCATAGATCGGATAGCTGTTGCGGCTGCCCTGGCGGATGGTCACTTCCTTGACCTTGCGCGCGTCGCCCAGGGCTTTGTTCAACGTGTCAGTGATGCCGGCTGCCAGTTTGGCCGGGTCGGCATTTTGCGACTCGGTGTAAACGGTCACGGTCATCAGGTCGCGCTGGACCTCTTGATTGACCTCGGCCCGGACCGAAATCTGGTTGTAATGAACGTCGTCGGCCTTGGCGGGGGAACTGGCGAGAGCGGCGGTGCTGGTCAGCACGGCTGCGCCGAGGGTGAAAAAACTGGCGGTGGGACGAAGGCTGAGCATAAAAACTCCTTGTTTGACGAACCGTACGCGGCGCACTTCAATGCGCCCGTCGCACGGATGCCCATCAGACTGTAATACCGGGATCTTGTTCCGGCCTGTTAGAGGTCAATGGCGAGGGATAACAGCGACCTTATTGATGCACAAAACTGTGGCGCTTTGACGCACTTGGCAGGAAAGCGCTGTCGCATTGGTTATACTCGTTGCGATTCGCCTGGAGCGCTCATCAGGAGAGCTCATGCTCGCCCCCGTACAACTACTCTCTGCCACCCGCCAGAACCTCTGGCGACTGACGTTCGTCCGCATCCTGGTGCTGGGCGCCCAAGCCGGCTCGGTGGGCATCGCCTACCTGTTCAATCTGCTGTCCTTGCCCTGGCTGCAACTGGATATCACCTTGGGCTTTTCCGCCATTGTCTGCCTACTGACAGCCATCCGCCTGCGTACTTCCTGGCCGGTGACCGAACTCGAATACGCCGTGCAACTGGCGTTCGACCTGTTTATCCACAGCGCGCTGCTGTATTTTTCCGGTGGCTCGACCAACCCGTTCGTTTCCTACTATCTGGTGCCATTGACCATCGCCGCCGTGACCCTGCCGTGGCGCTATTCGCTGATCCTCTCCGGCATCGCCCTGGCGCTGTACACCTTGATGCTCGCCAACTTCTATCCAGTCCAGGCATTCGCCATCGCCCGCGAGAAGATGCAGATCTACGGGATGTGGCTTAGCTTCGCCCTGGCGGCGGGCGTGATTACTTTCTTCGCCGCGCGCATGGCCGAAGAGCTGCGCCGTCAGGAACAGATGCGCGCGTTGCGCCGGGAAGAGGGCGCGCGCGATCAGCAATTGCTGGCTGTGGCCACCGAAGCCGCCGGCGCCGCCCACGAACTGGGCACCCCGCTGGCGACCATGAGCGTGCTGCTTAAAGAGATGCAGCAGGACCACAAGGACCCTGCGTTGCAGGAAGATCTGTCGGTGCTGCAGGATCAGGTCAAGCTGTGCAAGGAGACCCTCCAGCAACTGGTTCGTGCCGCCGAGGCCAATCGCCGGCTGGCGGTGCAGGAACAGACCGTCACCCACTGGCTCGATCAGGCGCTCAATCGCTGGCATCTGATGCGCCCGGAAGCCACTTACCGCTTCCAGCGTCTGGGGCAGGGCGATGTACCGATGGTCGCGCCGCCTCCCGATCTGACTCAGGCCCTGCTGAACTTGCTCAACAACGCTGCCGACGCGTGCCCGGAAGGTCTGGAAGTGAACCTGGACTGGAGCGCCGTGGAAATCAGCATCAGCATCCGCGACCACGGAGCAGGCGTACCGCTGGCCGTCGCCGAACAGATCGGCAAACCGTTTTTCACAACCAAGGGCAAAGGCTTCGGTCTGGGCCTGTTTCTGAGCAAGGCCAGCGTGACCCGCGCGGGCGGCTCGGTGAAACTCTATCCTCACGAGGAAGGCGGCACGCTCACCGAGCTGCGCCTGCCCCGGAACGCAACAGGAGATGAAGCATGACTGACGAAATCCAGGTCGAAGGCGAAGAGCTGCCGCACCTGTTGCTGGTGGACGACGACGCCACCTTTACCCGCGTGATGGCGCGTGCCATGGCCCGCCGTGGCTTCCGGGTCAGCACCGCGAGTTCTGCCGAAGAAGGCTTGACCCTCGCCCAGCAGGACATCCCCGACTACGCCACGGTCGACCTGAAAATGGAAGGCGACTCGGGGCTGGTGCTGTTGCCCAAGCTGCTGGAACTGGACCCGGAAATGCGTGTCCTGATACTGACCGGTTATTCGAGCATCGCCACCGCTGTCGAAGCGATCAAGCGCGGCGCCTGCAACTACCTGTGCAAGCCGGCAGACGCCGACGATGTACTGGCAGCGCTGCTGTCCGAACACGCCGATCTGGACACCCTGGTGCCGGAAAACCCGATGTCGGTGGACCGTCTGCAGTGGGAACACATTCAGCGCGTTCTGACCGAGCACGAGGGCAATATCTCGGCGACCGCACGGGCTTTGGGGATGCATCGACGCACTTTGCAGCGCAAGTTGCAGAAGCGGCCGGTCCGCCGCTAAACAGGGATGGCTACATAAAGATTTATTCATGGAAGACCGTGTGTGGCGTCTGGCACATTGGTGCCAACGCCACTAAATGCCTGCCGTCGAGCCAATACCATGAATTTTGATATCGATGAATCCAGGGTCAATGACTCTGTGCCGGGGAGTTTCTTTTCCCGGGTCTGGAACCTGGTCACGCCGTATTGGCGCAGTGAAGAAAAAGGCATGGCCTGGGTGCTGCTCATTGCCGTGATCGTGCTGTCGCTGTTCAGCGTGTTTATTTCCGTGCTGGTCAACAGTTGGTACCGGGACTTTTACAACGCCTTGCAGAACAAGGATCTCGGTGCATTCACCCATCTGATTCTGTACTTCTGCGGCATCGCCGCCATCGCCATCCTCGGCGCTGTGTACCGGCTTTATCTCACGCAGATGCTGACCATTCGCTGGCGTCGCTGGCTCACCGAAAAGCACTTTGCCAAGTGGCTTGCCCACAAGAATTACTACCGGCTGGAGCAGGGTGGTTACACCGATAACCCTGACCAACGTCTGTCCGAAGACCTCAACAACTTCACCTCCGACACCCTGAGCCTGAGCCTCGGCCTGCTGCGCACGGTAGTCAGTCTGGTGTCGTTCTCGGTGATCCTGTGGGGCGTGTCTGGCAGCATCGAGCTGTTCGGCATCACCATTCCCGGCTACATGTTCTGGGCCGCGCTGATTTACGCTGCGGTCGGCAGCTGGCTGACGCACCTGATCGGTCGAAAACTGATCGTGCTCAGCAACCAGCAACAGCGTTACGAAGCGGACATGCGTTTCTCGCTGGTGCGGGTCCGCGAAAACGCCGAAAGCATTGCCCTGTCCGATGGCGAGGTCAACGAAAACCAGCGTCTTAGCGCGCGCTTCGGGATGGTCTGGAGCAACTTCTGGACCATCATGAAGGTGCAAAAGCGCCTGACGTTTTTCACCGCGGGCTATTCTCAGATCGCGATCATCTTTGCCTTCGTCGTTGCAGCACCGCGTTACTTCGCCGGCAAGATCGAACTGGGCGGACTGATGCAGATCAACTCGGCCTTCGGCAATGTGCAGGAGAACTTCAGCTGGTTCATCGACGCATACGCCAGCCTCGCATCATGGCGTGCGACCTGTGATCGTCTGCTCAGCTTCCGTCAGGCAATGGACGAAAACGAAGCCCGCGTGCCGACCATCAAGGTCAGCCACGAGAGCAATGCCCTGCACCTGCAAGGTCTGGACCTGTCGCTGGCAGGTGGGCGCCAGTTGCTGAACAACGCCAACATCGACATTGCCGCTGGCGAGAAAGTCATGCTCAGCGGCCGCTCCGGCAGCGGTAAAAGCACCCTGCTGCGGGCGATGGGTGGGTTGTGGAACGAGGGGCATGGCGCGGTTAAACTCCCGGCCAGGCGCGCCTTCTTCCTGCCGCAGAAGCCGTATCTGCCCATCGGTACCTTGCGTGAAGCACTGAGTTATCCACAAGCGCCCGAGGTCTATCCGGCTGAGCGCTTCGCTGAGGTGCTGGAAACCTGCCGCCTGAACCATCTGGTGCCGCGTCTGGACGAAACCAATCATTGGCAGCGCATGCTGTCGCCCGGCGAGCAGCAACGCGTGGCATTTGCCCGTGCGTTGTTGTTCGCGCCTGACTGGCTGTATCTCGACGAAGCGACCTCGGCCATGGATGAAGAGGACGAAGCGGCGCTGTATCAGGCCCTGCTCGACGAGCTGCCTGGTGTGACCCTGCTCAGCATCGGTCATCGCAGCAGTCTCAAGCGCTTCCATCGTCGGCATCTGCGTATCGAAGGTGGTCAGCTTCAGGAGCAACCGCATCCCGAAGCGGTGGTTTAAGGGCGCCATCGGGCTGTTGCAGTGCCAAAGTGCCGCAAAAACCTACGAACTCGCCGGGTTTGTTATGTGATCGTACAACCCGGTGAGCTATTATCAGCCCTTCAGCGTATTTAGAGATGCATGTTGGATATGGAAAATCAGAGTGCTCCGCCTCGCGCACGTAGAAAGCACCGCAGCCTTGCGCAGGAATTGGTAACCGAACTCTCCGAGCGGATTCGCAGCGGTCAGCTCAAGCGCGGCGATAAGTTGCCCACTGAATCCGCCATCATGGAAGAGCAGGGCGTCAGCCGTACCGTCGTTCGCGAAGCCATCTCGCGCCTTCAGGCGTCCGGTCTGGTGGAAACCCGCCATGGCATCGGCACCTTCGTTCTCGACACGCCGAGCCCGAGTGGCTTTCGCATCGATCCGGCGACCATCGTCACCTTGCGCGATGTTCTGGCGATTCTCGAGTTGCGCATCAGCCTTGAAGTCGAATCCGCGGGCCTTGCCGCCCAACGTCGCTCCGTCGAGCAACTGGCCGACATGCGCGCCGCACTCGATGCCCTCAATGAAAGCGCTGCCCACGCCAGCGACGCGGTCGGTGCGGACTTCCAGTTTCACATGGCAATCGCACTGTCCACGGGCAATCGCTACTTCACCGACATCATGAATCACCTGGGTACCAGCATCATCCCGCGTACTCGATTGAATTCCGCACGCCTGGCCCACGACGACCAGCAGCACTACATGAACCGTCTGAGCCGCGAACACGAAGAAATCTACGACGCCATCGCCCGTCAGGACTCCGACGCCGCGCGCGCCGCGATGCGCCTGCACCTGACCAACAGCCGTGAGCGCCTGCGTCATGCCCATGAAGAGGCAGAGTCACAGCGGGCTTGAGGTCTGTTATACGACCTCACCTTGCGATGCTATGTCCTAGGGCTGAGCAGGAGCATGCACGCTCAGCCTTCTGCGCAGGTATCGGGTCAGCAAAACACAGATCCAGATGGCCAGCGACGGCGTCATGCTCAGCCACATGAGGGTGAAGGTATCCAGCATATCGCTCAGGTCTTTGCTGCCCATTGAGTTCAGCAACCACTGATGGATACCCGATCCCGCTCCGCTGTTGAGCACCCATCTGACGGGCGCCAGGTTCAGCACGGAATAACCCAGGCCCACCGTGAGTGAAAGCGTAAAAGCAAGTTGTGCGAGAAATACCGGGATTTTTTTGATCAACTTCTTAACTCGCATGATTGATCGCCCTGAGTTTTACCGACCGTAAATAACGTGTAAGTGATCGACATAGCCAGATTGATGGCGGCAGCATGGCGCTGAATGACATTATGATGACTGAGTCCAACGTGTATTCGATGCCTTCCACACCCATAGCGCTGAGCAGCCACCCATGAGCATCTGAGTCTATGCGTGTGTGAAGTATCCATTCAACGGGACCTAGATTCATCAAGGCGTAGGCCAGTAACCCAGACAGGGTGAGAGTGAATGAGATTTCTAAGAGTATCGCTGTGAGTTTCATTAATGATCTATAAGCTGTCATGTTCGATTGCTTCTTGATTTTCTGACGCTGAGATGTCGAGTAAGCAAGCTACATATCCAGGTTGATGGTGGCAGCATGGCGCTATACGACATTATGATGAGTGAATCTAAAGCGTCCTCTATCCCATCCCATCCGAGTTTTGTAAGAAGGGAAATGTGATATTTGAAGCCAATTTCGCTGTCGAGCACCCAGTGGACTGGACCTAAATTGAGCACGACGTACCCAAGTAATACCGAAAGCGTGAATGTAAAGAAAGTTTTCGCTAGCATTACCAAAATTAGCTTCGCTATGCCGGATGCGCAGTTATCCATTAGCTATCAACAAGACTCTGTCTCCATGAGGTGTTTTTGGGTGCCTGATCATTGGAAAGTGATCGATCTTTCCTCGATGACCTCCAATATTCCGTAATATTTAATTCCTCTGCCGGGTAAGGTTTCGCCGGATTTGTTTTTTATCGACTGCCTGAGTTCGTGAAATGCGATTTGAGAGTCTAGTGTCACGCAACCTTGGCTGATTCGCTTTGGACCTGCAGGGTGTATCCGAAAAGCTCCGCGCTGGATGTTGTTTATACTGGTAAGGTCGTCAATTACTCCGTCGTCCCGGTATAGGCTAAACCACTGGCTTCGGTCGGTACCTGCAGATAAATCTTTAATGGGTTGTATAAGCCACCCCATTCTTCCGCCCGACTCTCTGTCGAGGATGTAATATTTCCCCAATGGCAGTGGGCCCAATTTTGGAACATCCTGATAGCGCACCTTATTAACGTAATTTTCCGCAGTGTCGCCAGAAAACGCATCGTAAGACACCCCGTCACACACCAGTCGACTCATGGGCTCATCGTTCAGCACATAAGTGCAATAAACCAGATTCGGATTGGATTCGTTGGTTTTAGCCATGTATGGATCCCTCCAGCATATCGTTATCAGGCATAAACCTTGTTAGCCACGCCGTCCCAACCCCCGACAACCTGCCCGCCGCCCGATCCATCGGAGCGTTGCTGCTGTATGTAAGCGATCTTTATCCTTGCGTAGTTGAAACGGACGATTTCACTTGGAAATCCGCCCTCGACGCTGCCATTTCCGGCCAGTGATACGGAGGAAATGATCACTTCTTCAAGGGTGATCTCCATATACTTGACCTTCTCGGTCCCGGCGCGATTGAGCGCGATCTTCACTTCTTTGAAATGCTTGCCGCTGCAGCAGGCTTCGTGAAGTTTGGGTGTTGCCTTGTCGACGGCTTTACGAAAGAACAGGTCGCTCATTCGCGCCCGGCCGCTGGATGCGCCTCCCGAGCTGGTGGTCGTGGCGGAGGCAGACTGGCTGGCGCCGACATCGAAGTCCTCCATTTCGATCCAGTTGCTGAACTGTGCGTCGAGTGATTCGCCCGGGATGCCGTCGATCTTCAGAAATGCGTCAATTGCCATGCCATGTCCCTGCTGTGAGTGGTCCGTTGATGCTGCGAAGGAACTGTAACGATTGGGGGAATCGCATCAAAGCGCGGAGAGGGGGGTGTCGGATCAACTTCAGAGATGGCCTACAAGCGGGTGAGAGGGTGGACTACGGAACAGTCCTGCGAGAGGGTCGAGTCGCCGCGCGCTTGGGGTCGTACGACCTGATTACCGCATCGATGCCAGGCCGTTGTAGCCGTCCGGCTTGCCGGCGGCGGCAGCTTGAATGGGCGTCGCTGCCTGCAAACAGGACTGCCGCAGGGCCAGGGAAATCCCGCCGGACCACCGCTCATCCCCTCGACAGATAAATAATTCCACACCCCTATTGAGTGATCTCATTCCTAGTTGTACGATGACTTACGACATCAGCGCAGGTCTGGTGATCCATTCATACAATTAGCTTCCCAGGGTGTTCGAATAATGAATCCACAAGAACTGAAGTCCATCCTTTCCCACGGTCTGCTGTCCTTCCCGGTTACCGATTTCAATGCCCAGGGCGATTTCCACCGCGCTGGTTACATCAAACGTCTGGAGTGGCTGGCCCCTTACGGCGCTTCCGCACTGTTCGCCGCAGGCGGTACAGGTGAGTTCTTCTCCCTGACCGGCGACGAATACTCCGAAATCATCAAGACTGCCGTCGACACCTGCGAAAAAACCGTGCCTATCCTGGCCGGCGTAGGTGGTCCTACCCGTCAAGCCATCGCCATGGCTCAAGAAGCTGAGCGTCTGGGCGCCAAAGGCCTGCTGCTGCTGCCTCACTACCTGACCGAAGCCAGCCAGGACGGTGTTGCCGCCCACGTTGAAGCAGTCTGCAAGTCGGTCAAGATCGGCGTTGTCGTCTACAACCGTAACGTCTGCCGCCTGACGCCAGCCCTGCTGGAACAACTGGCCGAGCGCTGCCCGAACCTGATCGGCTACAAAGACGGCCTGGGCGACATCGAGTTGATGGTTTCGATCCGCCGTCGCTTGGGTGACCGCTTCTCCTACCTGGGTGGTCTGCCGACCGCCGAAGTCTACGCAGCAGCCTACAAGGCGCTGGGCGTGCCGGTTTACTCCTCGGCCGTGTTCAACTTCGTACCGAAGCTGGCGATGGACTTCTACCACGCGATCGCCAAAGACGATCACGAAACCGTTGGCAAGCTGATCGACGATTTCTTCCTGCCATACCTGGACATCCGTAACCGCAAATCCGGCTACGCGGTGAGCATCGTCAAGGCTGGCGCGAAAATCGCCGGTTACGACGCAGGTCCAGTCCGCGCTCCGCTGACCGACCTGACCAAAGAAGAGTTCGAGATGCTCGCAGCTCTGATGGACAAGCAAGGCCAGCAGTAATCGCTGACTTGACGCAAAACCGCTGAGCGATCAGCGGTTTTTTGCCCTCCGAGCCTGGTTTTTCAGGCACCTGAATTTCCCGTTTCAGGCAGTTCGCGCAGGCAAGGTCGCCTTCGCGTGAGTTTTGCCCTAGGCGTGACCGTGACACTTGCTTCAATCGCATCTGGATTTAGGGGCAGAGGCGAGCAGCACACACATAAAAGATCGTTTAACCCGCGCAAAAAAATAATTAGTGGGAGTTTTCGAACATGCAAAAAACCAAGCCGACTCACGTCCGCTATTTGATCCTGCTCATGCTGTTTCTGGTGACCACGATCAACTATGCCGACCGTGCAACCATCGCCATCGCTGGCTCAAGTCTGCAAAAAAGCCTCGGCATCGACGCCGTCACCCTCGGTTATATCTTCTCCGCCTTTGGCTGGGCCTACGTGGCCGGTCAGATCCCTGGCGGCTGGCTGCTAGACCGCTTCGGTTCGAAGAAGATCTACGCACTGAGCATTTTCACCTGGTCGCTATTCACCGTGCTGCAAGGCTATGTCGGTGAATTCGGCCTCTCCACCGCCATCGTCGCGCTGTTCATGCTGCGCTTCCTGGTAGGCCTGGCCGAAGCGCCTTCCTTCCCGGGTAACGCACGTATCGTTGCCGCCTGGTTCCCGACTTCCGAGCGCGGCACTGCCTCGGCGATCTTCAACTCGGCGCAATACTTCGCCACCGTTCTGTTCGCCCCGATCATGGGCTGGATCGTTTACACCTTCGGCTGGCAGCATGTGTTCGTGGTGATGGGCGGTATCGGTATCGTGTTCTCGCTGATCTGGCTGAAAGTCATTCACAGCCCGCGCAATCACCCGATGATCAACAAAGAAGAACTCGATCACATCGCCAACAACGGCGGCATGGTCGACATGGACAACGACCAGGGCAAAGGCAAGAGCGGCGGTCCGAAATGGGACTACGTGAAGCAGTTGCTGACCAACCGCATGATGCTGGGGATTTACTTGGCGCAGTACTGCATCAACGGCATCACCTACTTCTTCCTGACGTGGTTCCCGGTGTACCTGGTTCAGGAACGCGGCATGACCATTCTCAAGGCGGGTTTCATTGCCTCGTTGCCTGCGATCTGCGGGTTCATCGGTGGCGTGCTCGGCGGGATCATCTCCGACTGGTTGCTGCGTCGCGGCAAGTCGCTGACTTTTGCCCGCAAGGCGCCGATCATCGGCGGTCTCCTGTTGTCGACCTCGATCGTCACCTGCAACTATGTCGACATCGAATGGGTCGTGGTGGGCTTCATGGCACTGGCCTTCTTCGGCAAGGGCGTGGGCGCGCTGGGCTGGGCAGTCATGTCCGATGCTTCGCCGAAACAAATCGCCGGTTTGAGCGGCGGTCTGTTCAACATGTTCGGTAACATCGCTTCGATCACCACGCCGATCGTCATCGGTTACATCATCAGCTCCACTGGCTCGTTCAAATGGGCGCTGGTGTTCGTCGGTGCGAACGCACTGGTGGCAGTGATCAGCTACGTGTTTATCGTGGGCGAGATCAAACGTGTGGAATTGAAAGACACCCCAAAGCAGGGTGAATTGCCAGCCAGCGAAGCAGGCAAGCTTTCTGAAGCGAAAATCTGAGGAAAACCGTGATGAACTTGATCCAGCATGCCGACTCGCCACGTTACATCCGCTTGCATGAGCGCGATAACGTTGTCGTCGTGGTCAATGACCAGGGCGTACCGGCGGGGACAGAATTCGACAATGGTCTGGTGACCATCGATAACGTGCCACAGAGCCACAAGGTCAACACTGTGGATATCCCCGAGGGTGGGGCGGTGATTCGCTACGGGCAGACCATCGGTTATGCCCTGAAACCGATTCCCCGGGGCAGTTGGGTCAAGGAAGATCAGTTGCGCATGCCAAGCGCGCCGCCACTGGACAGCCTCCCGCTGTCCACCGAGGTGCCGGGCAAGGGTGAGCCGCTGGAAGGCTTTACCTTCGAGGGTTATCGCAACGCCGACGGCACCGTGGGCACGCGCAACATTCTGGGTATCACCACCACCGTGCAGTGCGTTACCGGCGTGCTGGATTTTGCGGTCAAGCGTATCCGCGAAGAGTTGCTGCCCAAATACCCGAATGTCGATGACGTGGTCGCGATTACCCACACCTACGGGTGCGGCGTGGCGATCACGGCCAAGGACGCGTACATCCCGATCCGTACCGTGCGCAACCTGGCGCGCAATCCGAACCTGGGTGGCGAGGCGTTGGTGATCGGTCTGGGCTGCGAGAAGTTGCAGGCCGATCAGGTCATGCACGAGAACGACCCGTCGGTCGATCTCAGCGAATCGTGGATGTATCGCCTGCAGGATTCGAAACACGGCTTCAATGAAATGATCGAGCAGATCATGGAATTGGCTGAAGTGCGTCTGAAGAAACTCGATCAGCGTCGTCGCGAAACCGTGCCGGCGTCCGAGTTGATTCTGGGCATGCAGTGCGGCGGCAGCGATGCGTTTTCCGGCATCACCGCCAACCCTGCGCTGGGCTACGCATCGGATCTGCTGTTGCGCGCCGGTGCGACGGTGATGTTCTCCGAAGTGACCGAAGTCCGCGATGCGATCTACCTGCTGACCTCCCGCGCCGAAACCACGCAAGTGGCCGAAGAGCTGGTGCGCGAGATGGACTGGTACGACCGTTATCTGGCCAAGGGCGAAGCCGACCGCAGTGCCAACACCACGCCGGGCAACAAGAAGGGCGGGTTGTCAAACATTGTCGAGAAGTCCCTGGGCTCGATCGTCAAATCCGGCAACAGCGCGATCAACGGGGTGCTTGGCCCTGGCGAGCGCGTTAACCGTAAAGGCCTGATCTTCTGCGCCACACCGGCCAGCGATTTCGTTTGCGGCACGTTGCAGTTGGCTGCCGGTATGAACCTGCACGTGTTCACCACCGGTCGCGGCACGCCGTATGGCCTGGCGATGTCACCGGTGGTGAAGGTCTCGACCCGTACTGAGCTGGCGCAGCGTTGGCCGGATCTGATCGACATTGATGCCGGGCGCATTGCAACAGGTCGCGCCAGTATCGAAGACCTGGGTTGGGAGCTGTTCCATTTCTACCTCGATGTCGCCAGCGGCAAGAAGAAGACCTGGACCGAACACTACCGTTTGCACAACGACATCACCTTGTTCAACCCGGCGCCGATTACCTGATCGGTAATCCTTGATCATTCCCACGCTCCGCGTGGGAATGCCGCTCTGGACGCTTCGCCTCTGTTCATCAATGCCGCCCATGCTCCTTATGGTGCGCATGCTCCCCGCAAAACCTCGCCAATGTCAGCACGCTCTTCGTGATCGGCATCGGAATGTTCACCTTCTGCGCCAACTCCAGCACCGCATCGCCAATAGCCGCCAGCTCCAGCGGCAGTCCCTTGTCGAAATCCTGCAGCATCGAGGTGCGCACCGGCCCCATGCTCGCACCGAATTGCATGAAGGTCGTGGGTTCCATGCTCAGCTTGGCGTCATACGCAGCCGCCACTTGCAGCGCTTCATTGAAGGTCGCCAGCGCCAGTTCGCGCATGTCCGGCAGGCCGTAGATCTGCTCCAGCGTCGCGCCGGTGACCACGGACACCGGGTTGGACGTGAGGTTGGCGATGATTTTTGTCCACAGCTGATCGCGAATACGGTCGGTGCCCTGCGCTTCGATTCCGGCGCTTTCGATCAACGTACGCAGGCTCTCCAGTCGAGGGGTCAGCTGGTTGTTCAGTTCGCCGAAGATGATGCGATACGGGTTGTGGGTTTTCACCACGGCCGGGGCCGAACTCTGGGCGGTGATGAAGACGACACAACCGATGACCTTGTGCAGATCCAGGGTGTCGGTGATGCGGCCATCGGGATCGACAGTCTCCACGCGATTGCCATCGAAGCGGCCACCTTCGCGATGGAAATACCACCAGGGCACGCCGTTGATCACCGGTACCACGATGGTATTCGGGCCGATCAGCGGGCTGATGTTGGGCAGCAGGTCGCTCAGTGAAGGCGCTTTGGTGCAGAGAAACAGCAGATCCTGCTCGCCGAGTGCTTCGGCGCTGTCGCTGGCATTGACCTTGACGTGATGACGACCTGTCAGATCCTGCAGATGAACGCCGTTGCGCTGCAGAGCCGTCAGGGTGCGACCGCGAGCGAACACATTGACCGGGCGTCCGCTGAGCGCGATGCGGGCCGCCAGTGTGCAACCGATGGCGCCAGCGCCCGCGATGCAGATGCGCATGGGGGATGAACTCATGATGACTCCCGATGAGCGAGACTGTATTCGATGCTCAATATCGCCTGAATTCCATCGGGAGCGCACGTCTTCCTTTCAATGCAGTTACCCGTAGCAGTCCGGCTTGCCGGCGGCGATTCTGAGTGCGCTACGGCCGGCAAGCCGGACTGCTGCAGGGGGGGGGCGCAAGCAAAACTCTCCCCGCTGGTCACCTCATATCCGCCTCCCTGAACTTCACCGTGTCCGCGCCTATCCTTATTTCATGCTTTCTCAGAAGCCGTTTGCCTCGGCCGTTTTGCCGGCAAGACAAGGAGATCTTTATGCGTGCACTGACTTATCACGGCGCCCACGACGTGCGTGTCGAAACCGTTGCCGATCCGATCATCCAGGAAGCCGATGATGTGCTGCTCAAGGTCACTGCGACCGCCATCTGCGGGTCGGACCTGCATCTGTATCGCGGGAAAATTCCGGCTACCGAACAGGGCGATATCTTCGGCCATGAGTTCATGGGAATCGTCGAAGAGGTCGGGCCGCAGGTCACGGCGGTCAAGCCGGGTGATCGTGTGGTGATTCCGTTTGTGATCGCCTGCGGCAGTTGCTTCTTCTGTCAGATGGATGCATTCGCGGCGTGCGAAACCACCAATACCGGCCGTGGCGCGATTTTCAACAAAAAGTCCATCGCTCCCGGCGCGGCGCTGTTCGGCTACAGCCATTTGTACGGCGGTGTGCCAGGCGGGCAGGCCGAGTATGTGCGAGTGCCAAAAGGCAATGTTGGGCCGTTCAAAGTCCCCGGTACGCTTGCCGATGAGAAGGTACTTTTCCTTTCCGACATCCTGCCCACCGCCTGGCAGGCAGTGCTTAATGCGGGAGTCAGCAAAGGTTCGAGCGTGGCGATTTATGGCGCGGGGCCTGTGGGACTGCTCAGCGCCGCCTGCGCGAAAATGCTCGGCGCCGAGAAGATCTTCATGGTCGATCACCATGCCTATCGTCTGGCCTATGCGCAGTTCACCTACGGCGCGATTCCGATCAACTTCGATGAAGACGATGATCCGGCCGACACCCTCATTCGCCAGACCGCAGGTATGCGCGGGGTCGACGCCGTGATCGATGCCGTGGGCTTTGAAGCCAAGGGCAGCACCACCGAAACCATTCTGGCTACCCTCAAGCTCGAAGGCAGCAGCGGCAAGGCGTTGCGCCAATGCATCGCTGCGGTGAGACGTGGCGGTACGGTCAGCGTGCCCGGCGTCTACGCGGGCTTCATTCACGGTTTCATGTTCGGCGATGCGTTCGACAAGGGCCTGACCTTCAAGATGGGCCAGACCCATGTGCATCGCTATCTGCCGGAGTTGCTCAAGCTGATCGAGGAAGGAGCCCTGGCGCCCGAGGCGATCATCACCCACCGCCTGTCTTTGGAAGAAGCGGCAGAGGGGTATGCGATTTTCGACAAGCGCGAAGAAGACTGCCGCAAGATCATTCTCACGCCTGGGTTCGACAGCCGGGTGGATGCATCGGCGAATGATGGCGATCTGTCTGTGATCTGATCTGTAGAGCGAAGGGTGGCTCATACAAAGCTGCGCCGATCTCAGCGTTCAAGACCGGTACAGTCTCTGTAGGAGACGCCTGAGGTCACAGGTTTTGCAGCGTGACGAAAATCCTGTGACAGGCACAAAGCCTGGGGGAGCTGCTGGAGCTGTGCGACAGCCGCGAAAGCGGTGGGTCAGTCACAGTGGAGTCGCCTGATATACCGCTATCGCTGCCGTCGTGACCTCCGGCGTCTCCCACAGGTTTTGCAGCGTGACGAAAATCCTTTGACCGGGATAAAGCCTGTGGGAGCTGCTGGAGCTGTGCGACAGCCGCGAAAGCGGTGGGTCAGGCACAGTGGAGTGGCCGGATGTACCGCTATCGCTGCCGTCGTGACCTCCGGCGTCTCCCCAGGTTTAGCAGGGTGGCGACATCTCGCGACTGGCACGAGACTCGTGGGAGCTGCTGGAGCTGTGCGACATCCGCGATAGCGGTCGGTCAGGCACAGTGGAGTGGCCTGATATACCGCTATCGCTGCCGTCGTGACCTCCGGCGTCTCCCACAGGTTGTGTAGCGCGGCGAAATCTCGCGACTGATACGAGACCTGTGGGAGCTACTGGAGCTGTGCGACAGCCGCGAAAGCGTTGGGTCAGTCACCGTTGAGTCGCCGGATGTACCGCTATCGCTGCCGTCGTGACCTCCGGCGTCTCCCACAGGTTGTGTAGCGCGGCGAAATCTCGCGACTGGCACGAGACCTGTGGGAGCTACTGGAGCTGTGCGACAGCCGCGAAAGCGGTGGGCAGTCACCGTCGAGTGGCCGGGTGTGCCGCTATCGCTGCCGTCGTGACCTCCGGCGTCTCCCCAGGTTTAGCAGGGTGGCGACATCTCGCGACTGGCACGAGACCTGTGGGAGCTGCTGGAGCTGTGCGACATCCGCGATAGCGGTCGGTCAGGCACAGTGGAGTGGCCTGATATACCGCTATTGCTGCCGTCGTGACCTCCGGCGTCTCCCACAGGTTGTGTAGCGCGGCGACATCTCGCGACTGGCACGAGACCTGTGGGAGCTGCTGGAGCTGTGCGACAGCCGCGATAGCGGTGGGTCAGTCACTGTCGAGTGGCCGGATGTACCGCTATCGCTGCCGTCGTGACCTCCGGCGTGTTCCACAGGTTTAGCAGCGTGGCGAAAATCCTGTGACCGGCACAAGGCCTGTGGGAGCTGCTGGAGCTGTGCGACAGCCGCGTAAGCGGTGGGTCAGGCGCAGTGGAGTAACCAGATGTACCGCTTCGCTGCCGTCGTGACCTCCGGCGTCTCCCACAGGTTGTGTAGCGCGGCGAAATCTCGCGACTGGCACGAGACCTATGGGAGCTACTGGAGCTGTGCGACAGCCGCGAAAGCGGTGGGTCAGGCGCAGTGGAGTAACCAGATGTACCGCTTCGCTGCCGTCGTAACCTCCGGCGTCTCCCACAGGTTTGGCAGCGTGACGAAATCTCGCGACTGGCACGAGCCCTGTGGGAGCTGCTGGAGCTGTGCGATAGCCGCGAAAGCGTTGGGTCAGTCACCGTCGAGTGGCCGGGTGTGCCGCTATCGCTGCCGTCGTGACCTCCGGCGTGTTCCACAGGTTTAGCAGCGTGGCGAAAATCCTGTGACCGGCACAAGGCCTGTGGGAGCTGCTGGAGCGGCGTGTTCCACAGGTTTAGCAGCGTGGCGAAAATCCTGTGACCGGCACAAGGCCTGTGGGAGCTGCTGGAGCTGTGCGACAGCCGCGATAGCGGTGGGTCAGTCWCTATCGAGTGGCCGGATGTACCGCTATCGCTGCCGTCGTGACCTCCGGCGTCTCCCACAGGTTTTGTAGCGTGACGAAATCTCGCGACCGACACGAAACCTGCAGGGGTTATCCTGACTCAGGAATACGCCGCCGAATGATGCGGGTAATCCACAAGCCGCGAGCCGATGACCATCTCGCTGATCCAGTCAGTCAACAGCGTCGTGTAGGCATGCTGACTGGTGTCGCTGCTCAGCCCATGATCGGCGCCATCAAGCAGGCGATAGGTCAGCGAATGGGCCATATCGAATGCGGTGCGGTAACTCATCAGCGTCGCGTGGGGTACGTAGTCGTCCTGTTCCGATTCCACCAGCAGCACATCACCCTGGAAATCCTTGCACGCCGCCAGAGCACGGTTATCTGCGGCGGTCACGGCCGAGCGGCGATAGTGCGCGAGTTTGTCCCGGTCCAGCGCCTGTTTGGGCATGTCCCAGTCGGCGTCCCAGTACAGCGCCGGCACTCTCAACGCCAGCCAGCGCACAGGCCGCATGCCACTGAGGATGGTTGCCAGATACCCACCGTAACTGCTGCCGATCACCGCGATCGCGTTGTTGTCCACAGCGGGATGGCTGGCGAGTCGGTCGTAGGCGGCCAACAGGTCTTCCATGCTGTGCTCGCGAGAGACCGAGGCGCGCATTTCGTGGGTGCGTTCATGGCCGCGCAAATCGAAGGTCAGGCACACGCAACCCAGACCGGTGATGTTCTTCGCTCGCGCCAGATCGCGCTGCTGGCTGCCGCCCCAACCATGGACAAAAAGGATGCCTGGCATTTTCGCGCCGGGGGTGAGGATGGTGCCGGAGATGTGGTCGTCGCTGACGCTGATGTCGATGGTTTCACTGCGTACGGTCATAAGGCTGGACCTGTGTGAATTTGCTGATAAGGCCGACCTCTGGGTCGTCGCCTTCGTAGAGAACGTGGGCATCGGCAGGCAATGTGGTCTGCCCGTAGATCTCGTGGCTGGAGGCGCGAATGCGCTGTAAGGCAGGGTCGGCAGCGAACGCCACCAACGCCTCCACCTCGGCCGGGCTGGCACCACCAATGCGCCACGACTGTTCCAGCACCCCTGAACACACCTCGCCGCGGGAGTTGGTGCCGTGGGCGATGTCGTAGTTGCGGCGTGAGGCGAGGAAGTCGGGAAAGCAATCCAGCGCCGCTTTTTCGTAGCTCATGGCTTGGGTAACCGAACGGCGTACGTCGTCATCCAGATCGAGCTTGAGCAGTTCGTCGTAGTCGCCTCGCACTAGCCATAGCTGTGAGCCACCGTAGACCGTCTCGCCATTGTTGTCTTGTGTCAGGCTCTGGGTGCCGTGATAACTGACCATGATGCCCGCGACCTGCACCTGGCCGACGCTGTAGGTGATCACATCGCTCAGATCCTCTTCCAGCACCAGCCCCCATTCCTCGACCTCGGCCATGTCCTGGTCGGCGATGGCCTTGTCCAGATCGGCTTCGGAATTGACCACGACCTGACCGCGACCCGCTGTGGCCAACACGGGTTTGACCCGCACCGGCCCATCTTTGAGCAAATGGCGGCCCGCGCGTCTGGCATCGGCCTCATTGAACACGCTGAACCCTGTCAGAACCGCGTCGGCCGCTTCTTCAAAAAAGCGCTCGGACCACCCCGGCGGCTGGGCCGTGGCGTCCTTGAGCAGGGGATGAGAGATGGCTTTGGTCGCCATGAACGGGTAGTCGATCAAACCACCGAAGAAGTCATCGACGCTGCGAATGTTAAGCGCATCGCCTTCTTTTTTGCCGATCAAGGTGTCGGAGGGGATGTAGTAGGGGGCCTGACCCTTGTGTAGCGCTGGGTCGTAGGCTCCGACGAATCTGGCGCCCAGCAGCCTGGCGATGCGCTCGCCCAAAGCTTGCTGAACCACGGTTTCGTGAGTCGCGAGTTTTTTGTGGGTGGCCAGCAGAACGACTTCAGACTTTGCAGTGCTGCGTGATCCGCTCATGGGCGAACTCCCTGTTGGCGCTTGTTTGTAGGTGACGCCTGCTGAAATCCCGGAGCGGTCCGGCTTGTCGGCGGTGGCGATCGCGAATGTGCCGCCGTCGGCAAGCCCGACCGCTACATAGGAACAGCCATCGGCAACATCACGCTGCCTTGCGAATAGCGCTGATCAATTCTTGCTTGGTCATGGTCGAGCGACCCGAAATATTCAGACCCCGCGCCCGCTGCATCAGATCGACCTTGGTCTGTGAGTCCAAAGACTGGCCGCTGCTGTTGCGCGGGGAACCATGCTTAGCCGCGACGGCTCGTTTAGCCGAGTCTTTGCGATCATGGGATTTAGCAGTGGCGGACTTTTGGGTCCCTGAGCCACCTTTCTTCTCGCCGCCGCCAGACTGTTTGTTCACGGTAGCCCACGCGCGGGCTTCGGCTTCACCCTTGCTCACGCCTTTGGACTCGTAGCTGTCCTCTATGTGGGCAGCTTTGTGTTTCTGTTCGGTGGTGTACTTGGCTTTGTTTTGAGTGGGCATTTTTCATTCTCCCGGATCATTTTCTTACCGCCATCCGCCATGCAGGATTTGCGGCCTTCATGGGTTATGAAGGCCATAGGACCTTGTAGTTCCTGGCGTCTGATCAATGGTTGGCGATCTGGCCCGAATCTTTTCCTGCGTCATCCGCATCACATTTTGGGAAAGGTTTGGTGTGATCCATGTCGTGATCTTCCCCCATTGCCTTGTATTTCTTGCGCAGCTCGCGCAGCTCCTTTTGATCCAGGTTATCCAGGCTCAGTACCGCATTCTGCGCATCCTTGGTCACGCGAAGCAGTTCATCGATCTTGATGTGCAACTCATCGGTATCGCGGTTCTGGGTGTTCTGGATCAGGAACACCATGAGGAAGGTGATGATGGTGGTCGACGTATTGATGATCAGTTGCCAGGTGTCGTTGTAGTGAAACAGCGGGCCCGTCGCAGCCCAGATGCAGATCAGCAGCACAGCAACAAGAAAGGTCCGGGGGCTGCCGGTCCATTTCGACAAGGCCTGTGCGAACTTCGAGAATTTCATTGCCGGTATCCTTAGCTATCGAGAAGAGATAAGCAAAGGACCTCAGCGGTGGTTTGAAATTTCTTTTTACAAATTAAATTCGGGCAGGCGGCGGGTCAGTTCCAGCCGAACACTTCATTCGCACTGGCGGTGCTCGCCTCGGCCAGGCGTTCGGCAGGGATGTTCATGAGCTCGGCCAATGCTGTGCAGATAGCCGGCAGGTGCTCCGGGGTGTTGCGTATGCCTGGATACATGGCAGGTGCCATGTCTGGCGAATCGGTTTCCAGCACCACGCTGTCGAGCGGCAGTTCGGCGATGACCCGGTGCATGCGCAACGCCTGAGGCCAGGTCGCCGCGCCACCCAGCCCGAGTTTGAAACCGAGCTTGATGTATTCCTTTGCTTCCTCACGGCTCCCGGCAAACGCATGAACGATGCCGCTGCGCCTGAGCTTGAAGCGCTTCAGGGTGGCGATAGTGTCAGCATGGCTGCGGCGAACGTGGAGCAGGGCAGGAAGGTTGAAATCGGCGGCCATTTGCAACTGACTGTCGAAGGTCTTTTGCTGTTGCTCCCGGTCCAGCGATTCGACGTAATAATCCAGCCCTATTTCGCCAACGGCGCAGAGCTTGGGATGGCCCGCCAGGGCTGCCAGTCGGTCACGCAGTTCTTGCAGATGTTCCGGGCGGTGCTCATCGAGGTAGATCGGGTGCAGCCCCAGTGCGGCGTACACCTGAGGCTCACTCAGTGCCAGATCCCACACCCGTTGCAGATTGCGCTGATAGACCCCCAGTACCACCATCCGCTCCACACCCAGATGCTTGCAGTGATTGAGCACTGCCTGGCGATCTGCATCGAAATCGTCGAAATCCAGATGAGTGTGGGTGTCGATCAGCGTCACGATCAGGCCTCGTGAATTCGCTGTTTGAACGTGCGCACGATGGCATGTACGCCAGGTTCGTACTGATCTTGCTCAACGGCGGAGAGTGCCAATGCCAGCGCTTTTTCGGCGATCAGCTGATGTTGCTGAGCCATGGCGTTGACCGGCAGCGGCAGGAAGTCCAGCAACTGCGTGTCACCGAAAGTGCCCAGATGCAGTTGATCGGGGTTCAGGCGGCGCTGTTGCAGCAGATCGAACACTCCCTGCAGCAGAACGTAGGAGGTGGTGACCAGCGCATCGGGGAAATACCCAAGGCCATCCAGCATCTGGCCCGCGATCTGCAAACCACAGTCGCGGCTGAACGACTCGCCATGCTCGATGATCACCGATCCCTTGAAACCGTCCAGTGCGTCCTCGAAACCGCTGGCACGGGCCTTACTGACGCTCAGTTCAGGGCGTGCTCCGATCAGCGCAATGTGTTTGGGCCGGATTTCCAGGAGGCTACGGGTCAACTGCTGGCTGGCATCGTGGTCGTCGCTGACCACCGAGCAGAAATGTGCCGGGTCCATTTCGCGGTCGATGGCAATCACCGGAATGCCCTGTTTTTGCAGTTCGCGATAGCTGTCATCGCTGGCGGGCAGGCAGCTGGCGACGAACAGTGCATCGCAGCGCCGGGCGCGGAACAGCTGCAACAGTTGCAACTCGCTGATGGGATCGTCGTCGGAGCTTGCGATCAGCAACTGATAACCTCGCGCTCGAGCGCCTTGCTCCAGTTGCTTGGCAATGCGGGCATAGCTGGGGTTTTCCAGGTCCGGCAGGATGAAGCCCAATGTGCGGGTGTGCCGACTGCGCAGGCCGGCGGCTTGCGGATTTGGGCGGAAACCATGGGCTTCGACCACCGCACGCACGCGCTCGACCGTCGCATTGCTGATGCGCTGCTGTTCGGCCTTGCCGTTGATCACGTAGCTGGCGGTGGTGACGGACACACCGGCCAGACGCGCAATATCACTGAGTTTCAAACGAACATTCCTTTTGTTTTTCGCAGATGTCGTGAAAGTGCCAGGGATTTTCACCGATTCGCGGCCATCATTACAGCAGACCTTCGCGATGAGTGAAGGTCCCGGGTTTTTTAGGACGGTTCCTACACCAATCGACCGGATGAGCTTCAATCCGCAGAGATTATCGAGTAACGTGCCCGCCCATCTAGATTAAACGATTCAGCAAGCCTTTTTACGGCTGAAGTCGAGTGAGAACGCCGGTCTGATATCCAGCGTTTTTGCGGTAACTGACCGTGTACGAGCGGTCCTACAACAAAAATCAGGCGCGACCGTGCGCTGCACAGGAGAAAGGCATGCTCGAGCTGACCGTTGAGCAAATTTCCATGGACCAGACTGCTGTGGATAAGTCCGCAGCGCTGCAGTTGCTCGCTGATCTGCTAGTCACTGATGGGCTTGTTGCGCCCGGCTACCTGCAAGGTTTGCAGGCCCGCGAACAGCAGGGCTCGACCTTTCTCGGGCAGGGCATCGCCATTCCTCACGGCACGCCGCAAACCCGTGATCAGGTATACGCCACCGGCGTGCGACTGATGCAGTTTCCGCAGGGGGTGGACTGGGGCGATGGGCAGATGGTCTATCTGGCCATCGGCATTGCCGCCAAGTCCGACGAGCACCTGCGCCTGCTGCAACTGCTGACCCGTGCTCTCGGCGAAACCGATCTGGGCGAAGCGCTGCGTCAGGCGAAGAGTCCCGAGGCGCTGCTCAAACTGCTGCAAGGCGCACCGCAGGAGCTGGCGCTGGACGCGCAGATGATCAGCCTCGGCGCGTCGGTCGATGACTTCGAAGAACTGGTCTGGCGCGGTGCGCGTTTGCTGCGCCGCGCCGAATGCGTGAACAACGGTTTCGCCGCTGTATTGCAACAGGTCGAGCCACTGCCGCTCGGGGATGGCCTCTGGTGGCTGCACAGCGAGCAGATGGTCAACAAACCGGGACTGGCGTTCGTCACCCCGGACAAGCCGATGCGTCATCTGGGGCAAGCACTGACCGGGCTGTTCTGCCTGGCCAGCCTTGGCGAGTCCCATCAGGCATTGCTCGAGCGCCTTTGCGCGTTGCTGATCGAAGGTCGCGGCCATGAACTGGGCCAGGCGACGAGTAGTCGCGCGGTCCTGCAAGCGCTGGGCGGTGACGTGCCACCAGACTGGCCGAGCGAGCGCGTAGTGCTCGCCAATGCTCATGGTCTTCATGCACGCCCGGCGAAGATCCTCGCGCAGTTGGCCAAGAGTTTCGAAGGCGATGTGCGAGTGCGGATCATCGATTCGACGGAAAACCCGGTGTCTGCCAAAAGCCTGAGCAAATTGCTGAGCCTTGGTGTGCGTAGGGGTCAGGCGCTGGAGTTCATTGCCGAGCCCGCCGTTGCAGACGATGCCTTGCCTGCGCTGATTGCCGCAGTACTTGACGGCCTGGGTGAGGAGATCGAACCGCTGCCCACCGAATCCGCGCCGACGCCCATCGCCGCCATCGTTGAAAAATCCCTGTCAGTCCCGGCTGCCGGCTCGCAGATACAGGCCGTGCCCGCAGCGCCAGGTATCGCGACTGGCCCGGCCCATGTGCATGTTCTGCCGGTGTTCGATTACCCACTGAGGGGGGAGTCCTTCAGCACTGAGCACCGACATCTGCACTCGGCACTGGCGCAAGTACGCGAAGATATCGAAGGCCTGATCCAGCGCAGCACCGCCAAGGCCATCCGCGAGATTTTCGTCACCCACCAGGAAATGCTCGACGACCCCGAACTGGTGGACGAAGTCGCCTTGCGTTTGAAGCAGGGTGAAAGCGCGGCAGCCGCGTGGATTAACGTGATCGAGGCGGCAGCGCAACAACAGGAACAACTCAAGGACGCACTGCTTGCCGAGCGCGCCGCCGACCTGCGCGATGTCGGTCGCCGAGTGCTGGCGCAGATCTGTGGGGTCGACGATCTGGTCGAGCCGCAGGAACCCTACATTCTGGTGATGGACGAAGTAGGCCCCTCCGATGTGGCGCGACTGGACCCGGCGCGAGTGGCTGGGATTCTCACTGCTCGCGGCGGCGCCACCGCACACAGTGCAATCGTCGCGCGGGCGTTGGGCATTCCGGCGCTGGTCGGCGCTGGCGATGCGGTGCTGCTGATCAAGTCCGGCACCCCGTTGTTGATCGACGGCCAGCGCGGCCGTCTCGACGTCGCGCCGGATGACCAGACGCTGCAACGCGCACTGCGCGACCGCGACACCCGCGAGCAACGCCTGAAAGCCGCTGCTGCGCTGCGCATGGAACCAGCGATCACCAAAGATGGCCACCCGGTCGAAGTGTTCGCCAACATCGGCGACAGCGCCGGTACGCCAGCGGCGGTGGAGCAGGGCGCCGAAGGCATTGGCCTGCTACGAACCGAATTGCTGTTCATGGCCCACAGTTGCGCGCCTGACGAAGCGACGCAAGAAACCGAATACCGCCGCGTGCTCGACGATCTCAAAGGCCGGCCGCTGGTGGTTCGCACCCTCGACGTCGGCGGCGACAAACCCTTGCCGTACTGGCCCATCGACAAGGAAGAAAACCCTTTCCTCGGCGTGCGCGGCATTCGCCTGACATTGCAGCGCCCGGACGTGATGGAAAGCCAGTTGCGTGCCCTGTTGCGCGCTGCCGACAACCGCCCGTTGCGCATCATGTTTCCCATGGTCGGTACCGTTGAGGAATGGCGTCAGGCGCGGGACATGACCGAGCGTCTGCGCCTGGAAATCCCGGTGGCGGATCTGCAACTGGGGATCATGATCGAAGTGCCGTCTGCCGCGTTGCTGGCGCCAGTGCTGGCCAAGGAAGTGGACTTCTTCAGCGTCGGCACCAATGACCTGACGCAGTACACCCTGGCCATTGACCGCGGCCACCCAACCTTGTCGGCTCAGGCTGACGGCCTGCATCCGGCGGTGCTGCAACTGATCGACATCACGGTGCGCGCGGCCCATGCCCACGGCAAATGGGTCGGGGTGTGTGGCGAACTGGCGGCGGACCCGTTGGCGGTGCCGGTGCTGGTCGGCCTGGGTGTGGATGAATTGAGTGTCGCGGCGCGCAGTGTTGGCGAGGTCAAGGCCTGCGTGCGCGATTTGAATGTGATCGGGGCCCGACAGCTGGCGCAAGCCGCGCTGGCGGTCGGCAGCGCCGCTGAAGTGCGTGCCCTCGTGGAGGGGCTGTAATGGCGAAAATTCTGACATTGACCATGAACCCAGCGCTGGACCTGACCGTACAGTTGGGCCCGTTGCACGTCGGCCAGGTCAACCGCAGCGAAGCGATGCTCTGTCACGCGGCGGGCAAAGGCATCAACGTCGCCCAGGTGCTGGCTGATCTCGGGCATGAACTGACAGTGGCCGGATTTCTCGGCGTCGATAATCAGCAGCCGTTCGAATCGCTGTTTGCCAAGCGCGGTTTTGTCGATGAGTTCGTGCGGGTGCCGGGCGAGACTCGCAGCAATATCAAGCTGGCCGAAAGCGGTGGCCGGATCACCGATCTGAATGGCCCTGGGCCCGAGGTCAGCGTTCAGGCGCAACAGGCGCTGGCCACTCGTGTCGAGCAGATTGCCGGCGATTTCGATGCCGTCGTCGTGGCGGGAAGTCTGCCCCGTGGTGTCGATGCCCAGTGGCTGAAAACGCTGTTGCTGCGCCTCAACGACATGGGCTTGAAAGTGGCGCTGGACACCAGCGGCGAAGCCTTGCGCGCAGGCCTCGAAGCCTCGCCGTGGCTGATCAAGCCCAACACCGAAGAGCTGGCCGATGCGCTGGACGCGCCGATCATCTCTATCGCGGCGCAGGCTGCGGCCGCCGCCGCATTGCGTCAGCGCGGCATCGAGCATGTGGTGATTTCTCAGGGCGCAGAGGGCGTGCACTGGTTCAGCTCAAGCGTTGCCTTGCAGGCGCTGCCGCCGAAGGTCACGGTCGCCAGCACCGTGGGCGCGGGGGATTCGCTGTTGGCGGGCATGGTTCATGGCCTGCTGCTTGGCAGCAAGCCCGAGCAGACCTTGCGCACGGCCACGGCAATTGCGGCGATGGCAGTGACCCAGATCGGTTTCGGCATCAACGACACTGTGCAACTCAAGCGGCTGGAAGGCGGCGTCAGCGTGCGCGCACTGACCGAATGACGCCTGTAGAGAACAAGAAGAGAGGAAGTGTAATGAAGTTAGCCATTGTTACGGCCTGTCCGAACGGCAAAATCAGCAGTGTCCTCAGCGCTCGCTTGCTCGATGCGGCGGCGCAGCGTCAGGGCTGGAGCACCTGTGTCGAAGTGCACGACCCGCGTCATCCGGAAAAACAGCTGTCCGCCGCCGACATCGAAGCCGCCGACTGGGTGCTGGTGGTCAACACCGGGCCGCTGGATCTCACGCGTTTCTCCGGCAAGCGCCTGCATCAATCGACCCCGGCCCAGGCGTTGCAGGATATCGATGGTTTCCTGCGTTCGGCGAGCGAACTGGCATCGCTCTATGTCGCCAGCGACGTTGCACAACCAGCGCCTGCCGCTAACGCAACGCCTCGCCTGGTGGCCGTGACCGCATGTCCAACTGGCGTAGCCCACACGTTCATGGCGGCCGAGGCGATCCAGCAGGCCGCCATAAAACTCGGTTACGACCTGCAAGTGGAAACCCAGGGCTCTGTAGGCGCGCGCAATCCGCTCAGCGCCCAGGCCATTGCCGACGCCGACGTGGTGCTGCTCGCTGCGGACATCGAAGTTGCGACCGAGCGTTTTGCCGGTAAGCGCATCTATCGCTGTGGCACCGGCATCGCGCTGAAACAATCTGAAGCGACTCTGAAAAAGGCGCTAGCCGAGGGCGAAGTCGAATCTGCGCTAGCAGCAGCGAAAGGCCCGGCGAAGAAGGACAAGACTGGCGTCTACAAACACCTGCTGACCGGCGTGTCGTTCATGCTGCCGATGGTGGTGGCGGGCGGTTTGCTGATCGCGCTGTCGTTCGTGTTCGGCATCACCGCGTTCAAGGAACAGGGCACCCTCGCGGCTGCGCTGATGCAGATCGGCGGCGACGCAGCCTTCAAGCTGATGGTGCCGCTGTTGGCGGGTTACATCGCTTACTCCATCGCTGATCGACCGGGCCTTGCGCCGGGCATGATCGGCGGCCTGCTCGCCAGTACCCTGGGGGCTGGCTTCATCGGCGGCATCATCGCTGGTTTCCTGGCAGGCTACAGCGCTGCGGCGATCAATCGCTACGCGAAATTGCCGGCGAGTGTCGAAGCCCTCAAGCCGATCCTGATCATCCCGCTTCTGGCGAGTCTGTTTACTGGCCTTGTGATGATCTACGTGGTCGGCAAACCGGTCGCCGGCATGCTTGAAGGCCTGACCCACTTCCTCGACAGCATGGGCACCACCAACGCGATCCTGCTGGGCGTGCTGCTCGGCGCGATGATGTGCGTCGATCTTGGCGGGCCGATCAACAAGGCTTCGTATGCGTTTTCGGTAGGCCTGTTGGCGTCGCAGAGTTATGCGCCGATGGCCGCTGCGATGGCGGCCGGCATGGTCCCTCCCATCGGCATGGGCATCGCCAGTGTCATCGCCCGCAACAAGTTCGCCCAGAGCGAGCGTGAGGCTGGCAAGGCGGCGTTCGTGCTGGGGCTGTGTTTCATCTCTGAAGGCGCGATTCCGTTTGCCGCGAAAGACCCGTTACGGGTGATTCCGGCAAGCGTCGTCGGCGGCGCGCTGACTGGAGCATTGTCGATGTTCTTCGGCTGCAAGCTCATGGCGCCCCATGGCGGGCTGTTCGTGATGCTGATCCCGAATGCGATCAACCATGCGTTGCTGTACCTGCTGGCAATCGTCGTCGGCAGCGTGGTGACGGGCGTGTTGTACGCGGTGTTGAAGCGCCCGGAAGTCGTGGAGCTGGATGCAGTGCCTGCCGGCGCTTGAGCGCCGGCAACCTGCTCGCTGTCACATTCTCCCAACAATCCATTGTTAGGTTCCTCTCTTTGGTATTCGCCTGAGGAGGATAGAAATGACCCGGTTCGACCTGACACGCCGTCGCATCATTCAAGCCGCTGGCGCCGGATTGCTCTTGCCGGGCCTGGCGCCTGCGGTCATTGCATCGGTCAAGGACCGTCCGAAGATGACCGATGGCGTGCAGTCCGGTGACCTGCAAGGCGATCGCGCCATGGTCTGGAGCCGCAGTGATCGCCCGTCGCGGATGGTGGTCGAGTGGGACACCCGCAGCATGTTCAGCAACCCGCGTCGCTCGGTCTCGCTGCTGGCCGATCAGCGCACCGACTTCACCGCCCGCGTCGAACTCACCGGTTTGCCGACCGATCAGGCGATTTTCTATCGGGTGTTCTTTGAAGATGCCCAGACCGGCGTCGTCAGCGAACCCTGGTTCGGCCACCTGCGCAGCGTCCCACAAGCCCGTCGCGACATTCGTTTCGTCTGGAGCGGAGACACCGTGGGCCAAGGCTTCGGCATCAACCCGGAGATCGGCGGCATGCGCATCTACGAGGCCATGCGCCTGCGTCTGCCAGACTTTTTCATCCACAGCGGCGACACCATTTATGCCGACGGCCCGGTGCCTGCCGAAGTGGTCACGGAGAACGGGCGCATCTGGCGCAACATCACCACCGAAGAGAAGAGCAAGGTTGCCGAAACCCTCGACGAATATCGCGGCGCCTACCGCTACAACCTGATGGATGAAAACCTGCGCCGCTTCAACGCCGAGGTCCCGCAGATCTGGCAGTGGGACGACCACGAAGTGAGCAACAACTGGTCGCCGAGCAAGCAACTGGACGAGCGCTACAAGGTCAAGGACATCCAGTTGCTGGCATCTCGCGGGCGTCAGGCGTTTCTCGAGTACGCACCGATGCGTTTGCAGAGTGCCGATAACGGCGGGCGCGTTTACCGCAAGCTCAGCTACGGGCCGATGCTCGATGTGTTCGTGCTCGACATGCGCAGTTACCGCGATGGCAACGACGCCAACCTCGCCGACAAACCGGGGCCGACCACGGCCTTTCTCGGGCGTGAGCAACTGGACTGGCTCAAGCGCGAATTGCAGGCGTCCAGCGCGCAGTGGAAGGTCATTGCCGCTGACATGCCCATCGGCCTGGGCGTACCGGACGGTGAAGTCAGCCCTGGTGTCATGCGTTGGGAAGCGATTGCCAACACCGACAATGGCGCGCCCAAAGGCCGTGAGCTGGAAGTTGCCGAACTGCTCGGGTTCCTGCGCCAGCAGAAGATTCGCGACACCGTGTGGCTGACTGCTGACGTGCATTACTGCGCAGCGCACCACTATCATCCGGAACAGGCCGTGTTCCAGGATTTCGATCCGTTCTGGGAGTTCGTCGCCGGGCCTTTGAATGCGGGCAGTTATGGGCCGAACACGCTGGACAAGACCTTCGGCCCGGAGCTTGTGTTCCAGAAAGCCCCGCCGGCTCAGAACACCTCGCCCTTTGCCGGGTTTCAGTTTTTCGGCGAGGTGAACATCGATGGGCAGAGCGGCGAAATGACTGTGACCCTGCGCGATCTGGATGGCGTGTCGGTGTTCGAGAAAAAGCTCGCGCCTGCTATTCCCGTCTGAAGCCACCCTCACTGTAGCTGTCCGGCTTGCCGGCGGTAGCGATTGTGCCAACCCCACCGCCGGCACGCGGGACTGCTACAGGACGGTGCTCATCAGGCGCCATCAAAATCAATAGTTGTACGATCACTAAGCAATTCCCGGTAACACTTAGCCGCCTGCTGGCCTATCATTAGCCACCTAACGACGGCTCAGGGTTTGGCGTGCATGCTGGCAATCTTTTGGGAGACCCTGAACATCACCGCACCGGTATTCGCCATGCTGTTTCTCGGCGTGGTGCTCAAGCGTGTCGGCTGGATCAACGACAGCTTCATTCACACTGCATCTTCGCTGGTCTTCAACTGCACAATGCCTGCGTTGCTGTTCCTCGGCATTATCCACGCTGACCTGCATGCGGCCTTGCAACCCGGCGTGCTGATCTACTTCATTGTCGCCACCCTGCTGGGTTTTGCGCTGGTCTGGGGCTGGGCGATCTATCGCGTACCCTTCGTCGAGCGCGGGATTTACGTGCAAGGGGCGTTTCGTGGCAATAACGGCGTCATCGGCCTCGCGCTGGCAGCGAGCATGTACGGCGACTACGGCATCTCCCTCGGCGCGATCCTCGCCGCGTTGGTCATCCTGTTCTACAACACGCTCTCTACCGTGGTGCTGGCCGTGTACAGCCCGGTGATCAAGTCCGACCCCTGGAGCATCTGCAAGAGCGTGCTCGCCAACCCGCTGATCATCAGCATCGTCGCGGCTACGCCTTTTGCTTATTTCGGGATCGGGTTGCCCAAGTGGCTCGACACTTCCGGCAGCTACCTGGCGCAGATGACGCTGCCGCTGGCGTTGATGTGCATCGGCGGCACACTGTCGCTGAAATCATTGCGCGAAAGCGGCACCTTGGCGGTCAGCGCGAGCATGATGAAAATGGTCTGGCTGCCGCTGATCTGCACCATCGGCGCCTGGCTGTTGGGCTTTCGCCATGCGGAGTTGGGGATTCTGTTTCTGTACTTCGGCGCACCGACGGCGTCCGCCAGTTTCGTCATGGCCCGCGCGGCGGAAGGCAATCACGAACTGGCTGCGTCGATCATCGTCATGACCACCCTGGCGGCGGCGGTGACCACCAATATCGGAGTTTTCATTCTGCAGTGGGGTGGATGGATTTAAGCCGCACGTATCGAGGCTTGATGCGCCGCTTCGGGCGTGGCCCCAATCCTGTGGGAGGGAGCTGCATCTTCCGAGTTCTAGTGCTGCCGTCGCCACGCCCTGACGGTGCCAACCAGAACGCACACCCCCAACACCGGCAGGGCATAGTGAATCATCAGCCGCTCCAGCCTGTCCGCGAGCGGCATGCCGGTGGTGAACGAGATGATGTGCAGGCCGTACACCGCGTACAGCCCCAGTAACAGCAAGCCTTCGAGCCGCGTGATGCGATACCCGGAGTAGAACAGGGGTAGGCATAACACGGCGACACCCAGCATCACCGGCAGGTCGAAATCCAGCGCGTTGGGGGAGATCGACAATGGCGCCGAGGCGATCAGTGATGTGATGCCCAGGACGCCCAGCAGGTTGAACAGGTTGCTGCCAATGATGTTGCCCACTGCGATGTCCCGTTCTCCGCGAAGGGCCGCAATCAGCGAAGTCATCAGCGCGGGCAGCGAGGTGGCAACGGCAATCACTGTCAGGCCGATCACCCGTTCCGATAGCCCCAGATCCTGAGCGACGACGACCGCCGCTCCGACCAGCAGATGACTGCCCAGAATCAATGACGCCAGGCCGCAGGACATCAGCGCCAGACGGCCGAGAATGGGCCAGGTCTTGCGTCTGGTTGGCGCGTCTGGCGTCGCAGAATGCCGAGCACCGTGAGCGAACTGGCGGATCACCACCGCCAGATAACCGGCCATGGCAATCAGCAGAATCACGCCATCAAGACCACTCAGCACGCCGTTCCACGCCAGCACCGCAACCAATGCCGTGGCGCCGATCATCAATGGCAGATCGACCCGCACCAGTTGCCGCGCGACACGCAACGGAATGATCAGCGCCGACAAGCCAAGGGTCACCAGAATGTTGAAGATATTGCTGCCAATCACGCTGCCCACGGCAATGTCGGTGCTGTCGGTGAGCGCCGCCTGAAGGCCGACAGCCATTTGCGGCGCGCTGCTGCCCAGGGCAATGACGGTCAGGCCGAGGAACAGCGGGCGGGTTTTCAGCAGGGCAGCCAGAACCACGGCAGCACGCACCGACAGTTCAGCACCGATGATCATCAGCAGCAGCCCACCGATCAGTTCGATCAGAGTGGGCAGAGGCAGGGTAGAGAAGGCGAGAATTCAGGGCACCTTTGGATAGGTCAGTCGTCGAGGGCTTGCACCCGCACTTGGGCGGTTCCGCTGCGCAGCATACCCAATTGCGCGGCGGCTGCGCGGGATACGTCGATCAACCGGCCTCGCGTATGCGGGCCGCGATCGTTGATGCGGACGATGACCTTGCGATCATTGTCCAGATTGGTGACTTGCACGCGCGTACCGAATGGCAATTGGCGGTGCGCGGCAGTCAGGGAATTTTGGTCGAAACGCTCGCCGCTGGCGGTGCGTTTGCCTTGGTGGCGAGACCCGTAATACGAGGCGCCGCCGGTGGCGTTATAACCGTGTGGATCGATGATGCCTTCGCTGGCACAACCGGCCAGCAGGGAGAGCAGGGCGCAAGCGCCGAGGAGCCGCCACATGAATGCAGTCCTTTTATCGTGGGTTGGCCAGCAGGGAATTCCGGTTGCTGAGGCCCCTATAGCAGCCCGGCTTGCCGGCGGTAGCGATCATGAGGTCACCACCGCCGGCAAACGGAACACCGCCCGGCCGGACTGCTACAGAGGCTCAGCGACGCAGATTGATCAACCTTCCAGCTTGCGCTTCAACAGTTCGTTGACCTGAGCCGGGTTGGCCTTGCCTTTGGACGCCTTCATCGCCTGGCCGACGAAGAAGCCGAACATCTTGCCGCGTTTGGCTTCATCGGCCGCACGGTACTGTTCGACCTGCTCGGCGTTGGCCGCCAGCATGTCATCCAGAATCGACTCGATGGCGCCGCTGTCGGTCACTTGCTTCAGGCCGCGCTTATCGATGATCTCATCGGCGCTGCCTTCACCATTGGCCATGGCCTCGAAAACCATCTTGGCGATCTTGCCGGAGATGGTGTTGTCGGTGATGCGCTGCAGCATGCCGCCCAGTTGCTCGGCGCTGACCGGCGATTCATCGATCTCGACGCCTTGCTTGTTCAGCAGCGAACCCAGTTCGACCATGACCCAGTTCGCGGCAAGTTTCGCGTCGCCGGCAATGCTCACCACCTTCTCGAAGTAATCCGCCTGTTCGCGGCTGGAAGCCAGCACGCTGGCGTCATACAGCGAAAGGCCGAACTGCGACTGGAAACGCTCGCGTTTCTGCGGCGGCAGTTCCGGCAGGCTGGCGCGGGTCTTCTCAAGGAACGAGTCCTCGATGATCACCGGCAGCAGATCAGGATCGGGGAAGTAACGGTAGTCGTTGGCTTCTTCCTTGCTGCGCATGGCGCGGGTTTCGTTGGTGTTCGGGTCGTACAGGCGAGTCTGTTGAATGACTTTGCCACCGTCTTCGATCAGGTCGATCTGGCGCTGGATTTCGCTGTTGATCGCCTTCTCGATGAAGCGGAACGAGTTGACGTTCTTGATCTCGCAGCGGGTGCCGAATTCGACCTGGCCTTTCGGGCGAATCGAAACGTTGCAGTCGCAACGCAGCGAGCCTTCGGCCATGTTGCCGTCGCAGATGCCCAGGTAGCGGACCAGCGCGTGCATGGCCTTGACGTAGGCGACCGCTTCCTTGGCCGAACGCATGTCCGGCTCGGAGACGATTTCAAGCAGCGGCGTACCGGCGCGGTTCAGGTCGATACCGGTCATGCCGCTGTAGTCTTCGTGCAGGCTCTTGCCGGCGTCTTCTTCAAGGTGGGCGCGAGTCACGCCGATGCGCTTGATGGTGCCGTCTTCCAGGGTGATGTCCAGGTGGCCCTTGCCGACGATCGGCAGTTCCATCTGGCTGATCTGATAACCCTTCGGCAGATCCGGGTAGAAGTAGTTCTTGCGGGCGAACACGTTGTGCTGACCGATCTCGGCGTCGATGGCCAGGCCGAACTTGACCGCCATCTGCACGGCTTCCTTGTTCAGCACGGGCAGCGTGCCGGGCATGCCCAGGTCGACGAGGCTGGCCTGGGTATTAGGCTCGGAGCCGAACGTGGTGGCGCTACCGGAGAAAATCTTCGATTGGGTGGTGAGCTGGGTGTGAATCTCCAGCCCGATGACGACTTCCCATTGCATGCGTTTTCTCCTTAGAAGCCTTCAGGCGAGCGAGTGTGCCAGTCGGTAACCAATTGATACTGGTGAGCGACGTTGAGCAAGCGGCCTTCCTGGAAGTACGGCGCCAGCAATTGCACGCCAACCGGCAGGCCGTCGGCGAAACCGGCAGGCATCGACAGACCCGGCAGGCCCGCGAGGTTCGCGGTGATGGTGTAGAAGTCTTCCAGGTACTCGGCAATCGGGTCGGCGTTCTTGGCGCCGATCTTCCAGGCCGGGTTCGGCGTGGTAGGGCCCAGGATCACATCGACTTCGGCGAAGGCGTTCATGAAGTCGTTCTTGATCAGGCGACGTATCTTCTGCGCCTGCAGGTAATACGCGTCGTAGTAACCGGCGGACAGGGCGTAGGCGCCGACCATGATCCGGCGCTGCACTTCCGGCCCGAAGCCTTCGCCACGGGAGCGTTTGTACAGATCGGTCAGGTCTTTGGGGTCTTCGCAGCGATAGCCGAAGCGCACGCCGTCGAAACGCGACAGGTTGGAAGAAGCCTCTGCCGGAGCGATCACGTAATAGGCAGGGATCGCGTGTTGCAGGTTCGGCAGGCTGACTTCCTTGACCACGGCGCCAAGCTTCTTCAGCTCTTCGACGCTGGCCATCACCAGGTCGGCGATGCGGGGGTCGAGCCCTGCACTGAAGTATTCCTTCGGCACGCCGATGCGCAGGCCTTGCAGCGAGCCGTTGAGGCTGGCGCTGTAATCGGGCACGGGTTCGTCGATGCTGGTGGAGTCATTGATGTCGAAACCGGCCATGCCTTGCAACAGCAGGGCGCAGTCTTCGGCGGTGCGCGCCATCGGACCGGCCTGATCCAGGCTCGACGCGTAGGCGATCATGCCCCAGCGCGACACGCGACCGTAGGTCGGTTTCAGGCCGGTGAGGTTGGTCAGAGCAGCCGGTTGACGAATCGAACCGCCGGTGTCGGTGCCGGTGGCGGCAGGTAACAGACGAGCGGCAACCGCGGCGGCCGAACCGCCGGACGAGCCGCCCGGTACGTGCTCAAGGTTCCACGGGTTCTTCACCGCGCCGTAGTGGCTGGACTCGTTGGCCGAACCCATGGCGAATTCGTCCATGTTGGTCTTGCCCAGGGTCACAGTGCCAGCCGCAGCCAGCTTGGCCACTATGGTGGCATCGTACGGCGCCTTGAAGTTGTCGAGCATCTTCGAGGCACAGCTGGTGCGGATGCCCTTGGTGCAGAACAGGTCCTTGTGCGCCAGCGGGGCGCCCAGCAGCGCGCCAGTCTCACCAGCGGCACGACGGGCGTCAGCGGCCTGGGCTTGAGTGATGGCCAGGTCTTCGGTGACGGAAATGAAGCTATTGAGCTGCGGGTCCAGCTGGGCGATACGCGCCAGCAGGTTGCGGGTCAATTCTTCGGAAGAAAACTTTTTATCGGCGAGTCCGCGAGCGATCTCTGCCAGAGTCATTTGATGCATTGCAGGCTCATTCCCTTAGTCGATGACTTTCGGAACCAGATAAAGGCCGTCTTCGACCGCTGGTGCGATGGCTTGATAGGAATCGCGATGATTGGCTTCGCTGACCACGTCTTCACGCAGGCGTTGCGATGCTTCAAGCGGGTGCGCAAGGGGTTCGATACCGGTAGTGTCGACCGCCTGCATCTGGTCGATCAGCCCGAGAATGCTGTTCAGTGCTTCAGTAGTACGCGGGATATCGGCGTCATTGAGACCCAGTCGGGCCAGATGAGCGATTTTTTCCACGTCGGAGCGATCAAGCGCCATGGGGTTCTCCAGTGGAATGCGCACGGAATCAACCGTACGTCAGATTGCGGAACACTACGCTGTTTAAACGGTCATAAGGCCGCGAACGTCGAGGGTAGTGCTCGGAAAAACAGCCAATTTAACATATTGGCTCCTTGCCCAAAATCCCTGTCGTTGTTAGAGTTTGCCGCACTTTTTTACCCACGCGTTCCCTAGGGTCCCTTTCCCATGTTCAAGAAACTGCGTGGCATGTTTTCCAGCGATCTTTCCATCGACCTGGGCACTGCCAACACCCTTATTTACGTGCGTGAGCGCGGTATTGTCCTGAACGAGCCATCGGTTGTGGCCATTCGGACCCACGGAAATCAGAAGAGCGTCGTTGCTGTCGGGATGGAAGCCAAGCGTATGCTGGGCCGTACCCCGGGCAACATCGCTGCCATTCGTCCGATGAAAGACGGCGTTATCGCCGATTTCAGCGTGTGCGAAAAAATGCTCCAGTATTTCATCAACAAAGTTCACGAAAACAGTTTCCTGCAGCCAAGCCCTCGCGTGCTCATCTGCGTTCCGTGCAAATCCACCCAGGTTGAGCGTCGCGCGATTCGCGAATCGGCCCTGGGTGCCGGTGCACGTGAAGTATTCCTGATCGAAGAGCCAATGGCCGCTGCCATCGGTGCCGGCCTGCCGGTTGAAGAAGCTCGCGGTTCGATGGTTGTCGACATCGGTGGTGGTACCACTGAAATCGCCCTGATCTCCCTGAACGGTGTGGTGTATGCCGAATCCGTTCGCGTCGGTGGCGACCGTTTCGACGAAGCGATCATCACCTATGTGCGTCGCAACTACGGCAGCCTGATCGGTGAATCCACCGCAGAGCGCATCAAGCAGGAAATCGGCACTGCCTACCCGGGCGGCGAAGTGCGTGAAGTCGACGTCCGCGGCCGTAACCTGGCCGAAGGCGTGCCACGTGCCTTCACTCTGAATTCCAACGAAGTGCTGGAAGCGTTGCAGGAGTCTCTGGCGACCATCGTTCAGGCCGTCAAAAGCGCCTTGGAGCAGTCTCCGCCAGAGCTGGCATCGGACATCGCCGAGCGCGGTCTGGTGCTGACCGGTGGTGGTGCGTTGCTGCGTGACCTGGACAAGCTGCTGGCTCAGGAAACCGGCCTGCCGGTAATCGTCGCCGAAGACCCGCTGACCTGCGTTGCTCGTGGCGGTGGTCGTGCGCTGGAAATGATGGACAAGCACACCATGGACCTGCTCTCCAGCGAATAAGTCGCCGGATTGCTCCATGATGTCGAACGGGTGGCGCTTATGGCGCTGCCCGTTTGTGCCTGACCTGTTGACGTCTCCTCTTGATGTTGCAAGTCTTGCACACCTTCTTTCCGTCAATCCGCACCAGGCCGGTTTCATGTCGCATGAATAATCACAGCCAAACTCAAGCATCCCTGGAAGGAGCGGCCCATTAAACCGCTTTTCTCAAAGGGCCCGTCGCTGGGCGTTCGTCTGTTGGTGCTGGTCGTCCTGTCTGTGGCCGTCATGGTCGTGGACGCGCGTTTCACCCTGCTCAAACCCGTGCGCAGCCAGATGTCCCTGGTCTTGATGCAGTCCTACTGGATCGCCGACCTGCCCGAACGCCTGTATCAGGGCGTCGCCAGCCAGTTTGGCAGCCGTACCGAGCTTGCCGCCGAAAACGAAAAACTCAAGACCGAGAACCTGCTGCTGCAAGGCCGCCTGCAAAAGCTCGCCGCCTTGACCGAGCAAAATGTGCGTCTGCGTGAGTTGCTCAATTCTTCTGCGCTGGTCAACGAGAAAGTCGAAGTCGCCGAGCTGATCGGCATGGACCCCAACCCCTTCACCCATCGCATCATCATCAACAAGGGTGAGCGGGACGGCGTGGTATTGGGGCAGCCAGTACTCGATGCGCGTGGACTGATGGGGCAGGTGGTCGAATTGATGCCGTACACCTCCCGTGTCCTGCTGCTCACCGACACCACCCACAGCATCCCCGTGCAGGTGAATCGCAACGGCTTGCGCGCCATCGCCAGTGGTACCGGCAACCCGGAGCGCCTGGAACTGCGTCACGTGGCCGACACCGCTGACATCAAGGAAGGCGACCTGCTGGTGAGTTCCGGTCTGGGGCAGCGCTTCCCCGCCGGGTATCCGGTGGCGACGGTCAAGGAAGTCATTCATGACTCCGGTCAGCCCTTTGCCATCGTTCGCGCCGTCCCGACTGCCGCACTGAACCGCAGCCGTTATCTGCTGCTGGTGTTCTCCGACGGGCGCTCCCCTGAAGAGCGCGCTGCCGATGCGGCGCAACAGCAGGAATCGCTGGACCGCCAGGCGGCTGATCCTTCCGCAGTGCCTTCGGCGACTGTTCCGGGTGCCGCACCGGCTGCCACGCCGAACAAGCCTGTCGTTCCGGCGACCGTGCCCAAACCTGCTGCCGCCGGCCACAGCACGCCCGCAACCCCGGCGGCGTCAACGGCTGCTCCCGCTGCAGCACCGGCGGCAACACCCGCCAAGCCCACTGCAAGCAAACCGCCCGCCAAGCCCGTTGCCAAACCTGCAACGCCTAAATCGGCGACGCCGGCTGCCGCCCCTGCGGCGACACGCGAGAGGGAAGAATAATGGCTCGTCACGCTCCCGCGCGAAACGGCTGGGTAGTCTGGTTGACCTTCGTCATCGGTCTGCTGCTCAGTGTTTCGCCGCTCCCGCAATTCATGGAAATTTTTCGCCCGCTGTGGCTCGCGCTGCTCCTGGCGTTCTGGGCGTTGGCCTTGCCACACAAGATCGGCATGGTCACAGCCTGGATGCTGGGGCTGGCCGAGGATGTGCTGTATGGCACGCTGTTGGGGCAGAACGCGTTGATCCTGACGCTGATCACCTTTCTGGTGTTGTCGCTGCAGCAGCGTCTGCGGATGTTCCCGATGTGGCAGCAATGCCTGGTGATTCTGGTGATCTTCGGTCTCGCGCAGTTGGTCCAGCTGTGGCTCAGCGCACTAACCGGCAACCGCCAGCCGACCCTTGCCCTCGTATTGCCGGCGCTGGTCAGTGCCTTGCTCTGGCCGTGGGTCAGTTACGGCCTGCGCGGACTGCGCCTGCGTTTGAAGATCAACTGAGCCGAAGGGCTTCGAACGGTTGGCGCTTTCAAGGGCGCCACCGCCGGCAAGCCGGACTGCTACAGGACCAAGCCCCACGGCTTTGAGGTTCGCCTAAGCTTGTGATCAATGACACGGAGACGTCCCATGCCACAACTTCTACTCGCCTCCGGCTCCCCGCGCCGTCGTGAATTGCTCGCACAGATCGGCGTGCCGTTCACCACGCTCAGCGCCGATATCGACGAAACCCCTTTCAAAGACGAAACCCCAGCCGCGTACGTCGAGCGTCTGGCTCGGGGCAAGGCAGACGCCGGCCTGCTGCAGCTCGCCAATGATCCCGCTTACTCCACCGCCTGCGTACTTGGCGCCGATACCGCCGTGGTTCTCGAGGGGCGCATTCTCGGCAAGCCTGTCGATGAAGCCGACGCGCTGGCGATGCTCGCCGCCTTGTCGAATCGCGAACATGAAGTCCTGACAGCCATCGCCGTGGTCGACGAAAAGCACTGCGAAACCCGGGTGGTGAGCAGCCAGGTGCGTTTCCGTGCGATTACAACCGAAGAAGCCCGTGCCTACTGGGCCAGTGGCGAGCCGTGCGATAAAGCGGGCAGCTACGGGATTCAGGGTCTTGGCGCCGTCTTCGTGGAAAACCTTGCGGGCAGCTATTCCGCGGTGGTGGGGCTGCCGTTATGCGAAACCGCAGAAATACTTCAGCGTTTCGGCATACCCTGTTGGCAATGCCTGGAAGGTGAGAAGCCATGAGTGAAGAGATTCTGATCAACATCACGCCGATGGAGTCGCGCGTGGCCGTCGTCGAGAACGGGGTTTTGCAGGAGGTTCACGTCGAACGCACCCAGCGTCGCGGGATCGTCGGCAACATCTACAAGGGCAAAGTGGTGCGCGTGCTGCCTGGCATGCAGGCAGCGTTCATCGACATTGGTCTGGATCGCGCGGCATTCATTCATGCTTCGGAAATCTCGATGCGTGAGGGCCCGGCAGTTGAAACCATCAGCTCGCTGGTGCATGAAGGCCAGAGCCTCGTCGTGCAGGTCACCAAGGACCCGATCGGCAGCAAAGGCGCGCGCCTCACCACTCAACTGTCCATTCCGTCGCGCTATCTGGTGTACATGCCGCGCACGGCGCATGTCGGTATTTCCCTGAAAATCGAAGACGAAGCCGAGCGCGAGCGCCTCAAGCAGGTGGTCAGCGATTGTGTTGCCAAGGAGGGGATCAAGGAGAAGGGCGGTTTCATCCTGCGCACGGCTGCCGAGGGCGCCGGGGCCGATGAAATCATGATGGACATCCGCTACCTGCGGCGCTTGTGGGACCAGATTGGCGAGCAGATCAAGACCATCAGCCCGGCCAGCGTGATCTACGAAGACCTTGGCCTGGCGCTGCGCACCCTGCGCGATCTGGTCAGCCCGCGCATTGAGAAGATTCGCATCGATTCGCGGGAAACCTTCCAGAAGACTACTCAGTTCGTGGCCGAGTTGATGCCGGAAATCGCCGACCGCCTGGAGCACTACCCAGGCGAACGGCCGATTTTCGACCTGTACGGCGTCGAAGACGAAATCCAGAGAGCACTGGATCGCAAGGTGCCGTTGAAATCCGGTGGCTACCTGGTGATCGATCCGGCGGAAGCGATGACCACCATCGACGTCAACACCGGGGCGTTCGTCGGCCATCGCAACCTCGAAGAAACCATCTTCAAGACCAACCTTGAAGCCGCGACCGCCATCGCCCGCCAGCTGCGCCTGCGCAACATCGGCGGGATCATCATCATCGATTTCATCGACATGGAGGATGGCGAGCATCAGCGTCAGGTGCTGCGCACGTTGGAGAAGCAGCTGGAGCGCGACCACGCCAAGACCAACATCATCGGCATCACCGAGCTGGGTCTGGTGCAGATGACCCGCAAGCGCACCCGTGAAAGCCTTGAGCAGGTGCTGTGCGAGCCGTGCAGCAGTTGTCAGGGCCGCGGCAAGCTGAAAACCCCTGAAACCATATGCTATGAGATCTTTCGCGAGATTTTGCGCGAAGCTCGCGCCTATCAGGCCTTGGGGTACAGGGTGCTGGCGAACCAGAAAGTGGTTGATCGCCTGCTCGATGAAGAGTCGGGTAACGTGGCGGAGCTTGAGGTGTTCATCGGTCGGACCATTCGTTTTCAGGTCGAAACCATGTACTCCCAGGAACAATACGACGTTGTGCTGCTCTGAGTGTGCTCAAGGGCCGCGGTGCAGAGCATCGCCTGGCTGTTGAGCCCGGCAGATCAAGCCCGGCAGCGGGCCGACGGCAAGGATGCCCTTCAAAGAGAACTATGCGTGGCGAATGAGCACTTCCCGGATCTGACCCCAGCTGCACGCTTGAGCCGGTCGCCATTTATAGACTCTCGGAATGGAGGCTGCGTGACATGGAGCGTCTGACGCGTTTCTTCGCGGCCCTGACACGCTGGGGCTTGAGCTTGTGCGCGCTGATTGTGGTGCTGGTGGCCTTGTACGTCAGCGTGGGCCGGGAGCTGGTGCCGATGGTGGCCGAGTATCGCGCCGACGTCGAAGCCAAGGCCGAGGCCGCTGTCGGGATGCCTGTCAGTGTGGGACGGCTCGAAGGCAGCTGGAGCGGTTTTTCACCGATCTTCGTCGCGCGGGACGTAATGGTCGGGCAGGGTGCCAATTCTGTCCGCCTCGATCACGTGCGTGCCGTGCCGGACCTTTGGGCCAGCATCAAGGCCCGTCAGGTACGCATAGCCCGGCTTGAACTCGATGGTCTGCAACTGGGCCTGAAGGAGGACAAGGACGGCCACTGGGCGCTTCAGGGCCTGCCAGTGCAGGACGACAAGCCTTTCGACCCCGAACAGACCCTCAAGCAAATGCAGATGATCTCGCAGTTGTCGCTGTTCGACAGCCAGATCACCTTGCAACCCTACGATCAGGCGCCGCTGACACTGACCTACGTCAGCATGACCCTCAAGACCGGCAGCGTTCACCAGCGTCTGGATGCGCGCGTGACCCTGCCTGACGGCCAGCCGCTTTCGCTCAACGTGCGCTCGAAAATACGCGCCAGCGCCTGGCGTGAGGGTGAGGCCGAGACCTATCTGAGCCTGCCGCAGAGCGACTGGTCCAAGTGGCTGCCGAAGAGCCTGACCCGCGACTGGAAGATCAACAACCTCAAGGCTGGCGGCGAGTTCTGGCTGACGTGGGGCAAGGGCAATCTGCAGACTGCCGTCGCGCGGCTCAACGCCCCGCAGTTCAAGGGCGCCTACGCCGATCGCAAATCCTCGAAGATCGACAACCTGGCACTCAACGCCTGGTTTCAGCGCGATGAAACAGGCTTCACCGTGGCCCTTGACTCACTGGGCATGGACATTGCCAGCAAGCGCTGGGAAAGCCGCATCCAGCTGAAACAGACGGCGGCCACGTCAGACAGCGAAGAGCTGTGGCATGTGCAGGCCGACCGCATTGACCTGACGCCGGTCACCCCATTGCTGGACTCACTTGCCCCATTGCCCGACAAGCTGATGGTGGTCCTCGATCACCTGAACTTCACCGGTGGCGTACGCAATTTGCTGCTCGACTATCGCCCGCAGGCCGAAGGTCCCAAGCGTTTGAGCTTCGCGGCCAACGTCGACAAGCTCGGTTTCGACGCCTACCACGGCGCGCCAGCCGCCGGAAACGTCAGCGGCGCCATCAGCGGCGATCTGGGGCAGGGCGAACTACGTCTGAACACCGACGACTTCATGCTGCACCTGGACCCGATCTTCAAGAATGCCTGGCATTACAACCACGCTGAGGCGCGCCTGACTTACGCGCTGGACGATCAAGGCTTCACGCTGATAGCGCCGTACATCAAGGTACTTGGCGATGAAGGCAAGATCGCTGCGGATTTTCTCATTCGCCTGCATTTCAACCACGATCAGGAAGACTACATGGACCTGCGCGTGGGCATGGTCGATGGCGATGGCAAATACACGTCGAAATACTTGCCGGCGGTGCTCAATCCGGGCGTCGATCAATGGCTGCGCACGGCGGTTTTGAGCGGCAACGTCAAGGAAGGTTTTTTCCAGTATCAGGGCTCGATCAACCACGACGCGCCGGATGTGGCACGGGTCATCACGCTGTTCTTCAAGGTGCAGAACGCCAATCTGGCATTCCAGCCGGGCTGGCCGCAACTCACCGGCGTCGACGGCAACGTTTTCGTCGAAAACAGCGGCGTGCGGGTTCGTGCCAGCAAAGGCCAGTTGCTGGGAACGCAGGTCAGCAATGTGGCGGTCGATGTTCCCCACACGCCGCCCGGGCAATCCAGCCATCTGCTGGTCGACGGCGACTTCAACGGCAGTCTGCAGGATGGCATGAAGATTCTGCAGGAGGCGCCCATCGGCACCGCTCAGACCTTCACCGGTTGGCAGGCCGAAGGGCCGCTCCAGGGCCATATCAATCTCGACGTTCCGCTGGTCAAGGGCCAGGAGCCGAAGGTCGCGGTGGACTTCAATACCGACGGTGCGCGACTGCGGCTGCCGGACCCGGTGTTGGATCTGACCCAGCTCAAGGGCAACTTCCGGTTCGACATCGCCAAAGGGTTGAGTGGCAAGAACATCAAGGCCGTGGCATTCGACAAACCGTTGACCGCCGAGATCTTCGCCGAGGGCAAGCCCGGTGCTCCGGTGACGCGAATCTCTGCTTCAAGCCAGATTGCGACCAAGCGCCTCACCGACTGGCTGGGCGTGACTCAGCCGTTGCCGGTGTCGGGTGATCTGCCGTATCAACTGGAAGTTTCGCTCGCCAATGGCGACAACCAACTGCGGATCAATTCCAGCCTCAAAGGTTTGAACGTCGACTTGCCCGCGCCGTTTGGCAAGACCGCCGACGAGACACGCGACACGGATTTCCGAATGAACCTGCAAGGGCCTGAGCGTCGTATCACCGTCGGCTACGGCAATCTGGCCAACTTTGCGTTTGCCTCTCCACCGGGCAAGTTCGCGGATGGCCGTGGCGAGCTGTTCCTTGGCCAAGGCGGCGCTATCGTTCCCGAAGCCAAGGGCTTGCGTGTGCGTGGCTCACTGTCCGAGCTGGACATCGCGCCCTGGCAGTCGATGGTTGAGCGCTACGCCGGTAATGATCCGGGTGGGAGCGCCAAACAACTGCTGAGCGGCGTCGATCTGCAGATCGGCAAGCTCACTGCCATGGGCACGACGCTGGAGTCTGCCAGCGTGCAGCTCAAGCGCAGCGATGCCAGTTGGGGCCTTGCGCTGGACAGCTCGAAGATCAAGGGCACGGCCACGTTGCCGGACAACAAGGCCACGCCCGCCGACATCAATCTGCTGTTCGTGAAACTGCCCGCGCCAGACCCGAACGCGGCAGTGGTCGAAAACGCGCCGGACCCGCTGGCGGACGTCGATCCGCGCAACATTCCGGCGATGAACATCAAGATCACCCAGCTGTTCCAGGGCGATCAATTGGTCGGAGCCTGGTCGCTCAAGGTGCGCTCGACGCCGAACGGGATTCAGATGTCGGACATGAGCATGGGGCTCAAAGGCATGTTGCTGCAGGGCAGTGGCGGCTGGGAGGGCACACCGGGTGCGACCAACAGCTGGATCAAAGGCCAGGTGGCCGGCAAGAACCTGGCTGACGTGCTGCAGGCCTGGGGGTTCGCGCCGACCGTCACCAGTCAGGAGTTCGAGCTTAACGTCGACGGTCGTTGGCCAGGCTCACCGGCGTGGGTTGGCCTCAAGCGCTATTCCGGCAGCCTCGACGCTACGCTGAAAAACGGCCAGTTCGTCGAAGTCGAAGGTGGCGCGCAGGCGCTGCGGGTGTTCGGCCTGCTCAACTTCAACTCCATTGGCCGGCGTCTGCGTCTGGACTTCTCCGACCTGCTGGGCAAAGGGCTGAGCTATGACAAGGTCAAGGGACTGCTGGTGGCCAGCGATGGCGTTTACGTCACCCGCGATCCGATCACCCTGATCGGTCCGTCGAGCAATCTCGAGCTCAATGGCACCCTGGACATGGTCCGCGATCGTGTCGACGCCAAGCTGTTGGTGACCTTGCCCGTGACCAACAACCTGCCGATTGCCGCGTTGATCGTCGGCGCTCCGGCCATCGGCGGCGCGTTGTTCCTGGTCGACAAACTCCTGGGTGACCGCGTGGCTCGTTTCGCCAGTGTGCAATACAAGGTCGAAGGCCCCTGGAAAGAGCCTAAAATCACCTTCGACAAGCCATTCGAGAAGCCGCAATAAGAATCGCGGGTCCGATTATCTGGCAGGCGATGCCTCTGTGCAGTCCGGCTTGCCGGCGGCAGCGTCAGAGATTTCAGCATTGTCGGTAAGTCGGGCTGCGGCGCTTGGAGTACAGTGCAGTTCTATCGATCAAGGAGCACTCATGTCCTTCGCAGTGATTCAGATGGTCAGCCAGAGCGACGTCGAGGGCAATCTTGCCCAGGCGCGCAAGCTGCTTGAGCAGGCCGCTGCAGCGGGTGCAAAGCTTGCTGTGCTGCCGGAAAACTTCGCCGCCATGGGCCGGCGGGACATCGCCGCCATCGGTCGCGCAGAGGCAATGAGCGAAGGTCCGATCCTGCCATGGTTGAAACTCGCCGCCCGCGACCTCAAGTTATGGATTGTCGCCGGGACATTGCCGCTGCCGCCTGAGGGTCGGCCGGAGGGCAAAGTCACGGCGTGCTCGCTGTTGGTCGACGATCAGGGCCAACAGGTCGCGCGTTACGACAAGCTGCACCTGTTCGATGTCGACGTCGCCGATGCTCGCGGACGCTATCGTGAGTCTGACGACTACGCCCACGGCGGCAACGTGGTGGTTGCCGATACACCGGTGGGAAAGCTGGGTCTGACCGTGTGTTACGACCTGCGCTTTCCCGAGTTATACACAGCCCTGCGTGAAGCAGGCGCCGAGTTGATTACCGCGCCGTCGGCCTTTACCGCCGTGACCGGCGCGGCGCACTGGGAAATCCTGCTGCGCGCGCGCGCCATCGAAACCCAGTGCTACGTGCTGGCAGCCGCGCAGGGCGGGGTTCATCCAGGGCCAAGGGAAACATTTGGACACGCGGCGATCATAGATCCATGGGGCCGCGTGCTGGCCGAGCAGGCACAGGGTGAAGCCGTGCTGCTGGCCGAACGAGACAGTGAAGAGCAAGCGTCCATACGGGCGCGGATGCCGGTATCCAGTCACCGGCGATTTTTTTCGCAGGACGCCTTGCGGCCTGCCAACACCCCGGAGTGAATATGAGCGACTTGTCCTCTGTCAGCGAACACCTACTGGCGCCAGGCGGCCTGAGCATCGACAGCCTGCAATCGGTGCTGGGGGAGCTTGCCGGTCCCGGGATCGACGCGGCCGACCTGTACTTTCAGGGCCAGATTTCCGAGTCCTGGGCTCTGGAAGACGGCATCGTCAAGGAAGGCAGCTTCAACCTCGACCAAGGTGTCGGCGTGCGTGCGCAATCGGGTGAGAAAACCGGTTTTGCCTACAGCAATGCCATCACCCCGGAAGCCCTGGCTCAAGCCGCTCGCGCTGCGCGCTCCATTTCCCGCGCAGGCCAGAACGGCCGTGTTCAGGCGTTCACTACCCAAGACGTCGCCCAGCTTTATGCGCCGGACAACCCGCTGGAAGTCATGACCCGCGCCGAAAAAGTCGAGCTTCTAAAGCGTATCGACATCGCGACCCGTGCGCTCGACCCTCGTATTCAGCAAGTCACCGTGAGCATGGCCGGTGTCTGGGAACGCATTCTGGTGGCTTCCACCGATGGTGGCCTGGCAGCCGATGTACGCCCCCTGGTGCGCTTCAACGTCAGCGTCATCGTCGAGCAGAACGGCCGTCGCGAGCGTGGCGGCCATGGTGGCGGCGGACGTACCGATTACCGTTATTTCCTCGCCGAAGACCGCGCCATGGGCTATGCCCGCGAAGCGCTGCGTCAGGCGCTGGTCAACCTGGAGGCGATTCCGGCTCCGGCTGGCACGCTACCGGTGGTGCTTGGTTCCGGCTGGTCCGGCGTGTTGCTGCACGAAGCGGTCGGCCATGGTCTGGAAGGCGATTTCAACCGTAAAGGCAGCTCGGCCTACAGTGGTCGCATGGGCGAAATGGTTGCCTCCAAACTCTGCACCATCGTTGATGACGGCACCCTGGCCGGTCGCCGTGGCTCGTTGAGCGTCGACGACGAAGGCGTCCAGACGGAATGCACCACGCTGATCGAGAACGGTGTGCTCAAGGGCTACATGCAGGACAAGCTCAACGCGCGTCTGATGGGGGTTGCCCGCACCGGTAACGGTCGTCGCGAATCTTACGCGCACCTGCCGATGCCACGCATGACCAACACTTACATGTTGGGCGGCGAGAGCGATCCGGAAGAAATCATCAAGTCGGTGAAGAAGGGTATCTACTGCGCCAACCTCGGCGGCGGTCAGGTCGACATCACCAGCGGCAAGTTCGTGTTCTCCACCAGCGAAGCCTATTTGATCGAAGACGGCAAAATCACTGCCCCGGTCAAAGGCGCAACCTTGATCGGCAACGGTCCTGAGTGCATGAGCCGGGTGTCGATGGTCGGCAACGATCTGTCGCTGGACAGCGGCGTGGGTACGTGCGGCAAGGATGGGCAATCGGTACCGGTGGGCGTCGGCCAGCCAACGCTGAAGATCGATGCGATCACCGTAGGCGGCACAGGCGGCTGAAGAGAGGAGGCTGCGCCGAGTGAGTCGCTCACTCGGCGCAAGGTTTAACGCAGTCCGCGCTTGGTTTCGTCCAGTTCGCGGATGTATTTGAAGATTTTGCGGGTCGCGGTCGGGGCCTTGTTCTGCTTGGCCTCGTGCTGAGCCTGACGGATCAGCGAACGCAGTTGCTGACGGTCGGCTTCCGGGTATTCGTTGACGAACTGTTCGAGCACGTCGTCAGTACCGGTCACCAGGCGGTCGCGCCAGCGTTCCAGATTGTGAAAGCGCTCGTTGTATTGGCGCGTGGAGGCATCGAGCTGATCGAGCAGGACCAGGATTTCATCCAGGTTCTGATCGCGCATCAGCCTGCCAATGAATGAGATGTGGCGTTTGCGCGCGATGTGCGCGGTGTGCTTTGGAGCATCGGCCAGCGCCCGACGCAATTCGTCGGTCAAAGGCAGCTTGGCCAGCACATCGGGCTTGAATGTCGTCAAGCGTTCGCCCAGATCCACCAGAGCGTGCAGCTCTTTTTTGATCTGGGTTTTGCTTTTCTCTCCGTCGAAGGAGTCGTCGTAAGAATCAACCATGGGGGCCGTCCGCAAATAAACGCCGCCATGATAACCAGTCAGGGGCCAATTGTCCGGCCCAGTGGGCACTTGGTCAGTGCCAGAACCGGAATTTGATGGAGAAAGTCATGAGTGCATCAGAAAGCGTCGGCCCGCAGGCCTTGCCGGCACTGCAACAGCAGGTCGAGCAGATCGTCGCCGAAGCCAGGCGCCAGGGCGCGACCGCCTGTGAAGTCGCTGTGTCGCTGGAGCAGGGGCTATCGACGTCGGTTCGTCAGCGCGAAGTCGAGACCGTCGAATTCAACCGTGACCAGGGCTTTGGCATCACTTTGTACGTCGGCCACCGCAAGGGTTCGGCCAGCACCTCGGCCAGTGGCCCTGACGCGATCCGCGAGACCGTCGCTGCCGCGCTGGCCATCGCCAAACACACCTCCGAAGACGAAAGCTCGGGCCTTGCCGACGCCGCGTTGATGGCGAAGGAACAACCGGATTTCGATCTGTTCCACCCTTGGGACATCACGCCCGAGCAGGCCATTGAGAAGGCGCTGATCTGTGAGGCTGCTGCATTCGACGCTAACAGCCTGATCAAGAACGCCGATGGCACCACGCTGAATGTGCATCAGGGCTGCCGGGTGTATGGCAACAGCCATGGTTTCATCGGCGGTTACGCTTCGACCCGGCATAGCCTGAGCTGCGTGATGATTGCCGAGAAAGACGGCCAGATGCAGCGCGATTACTGGTACGACGTCAATCGTCAGGGCGACCTGCTGATGGACGCCAGGCTCATCGGCCAGAAAGCCGCCGAGCGTGCCGCGAGCCGTTTGGGCGCACGCCCGGTGCCAACCTGCGAAGTCCCTGTGCTGTTTTCGGCGGAGCTGGCGGGCGGCCTGTTCGGCAGCTTCCTGGGCGCGATTTCCGGTGGCAACCTGTACCGCAAGTCGTCCTTCCTCGAAGGCGCAATCGGTCAGCGTCTGTTCCCGGAATGGATGACCATCGACGAGCGTCCTCACCTGATGCGCGCCATGGGCAGTTCGGCGTTCGACGGTGACGGCCTGGCGACCTACGCCAAGCCGTTCGTCGAAAACGGCGATCTGGTCTCGTACATCCTCAGCACCTACTCGGGCCGCAAGCTGGGCCTGCCGAGCACGGCGAACGCGGGCGGCGTTCACAACCTGTTCGTCTCCCATGGCACTGAGGACCAGCAAGCCCTGATTCGGCGGATGGGGCGCGGGCTACTGGTGACCGAACTGATGGGCAGCGGCCTGAACATGGTCACCGGCGATTATTCGCGCGGCGCAGCGGGCTTCTGGGTCGAGAACGGCGAGATCCAGTTCCCGGTTCAGGAAGTGACCATTGCCGGCAATATGAAGGACATGTTCAAGCAGATCGTTGCCGTTGGTAGCGACCTGGAAATGCGCAGCAACATCCGCACGGGCTCTGTATTGATCGAGAAGATGATGGTGGCGGGGAGCTGATTTCTCCCTGAGCCCCGTGTCACCCAAGGCCTGCCATGCGCAGGCCTTTTTTATGCGTGTGAGTTGATAACTTCCACAGAATCCTTGAGACGGCCCCAGAACCTGCAGCTCCCACAAGGGTTCATCCGTGACCCCGATATGGGCGATCTTCCTTCACACCTATGCAAATGTCGGGGTTGTTTTGATTCTTAAACTCATTTAATAATGAATATCATTCGCTAAATGAGCCTCGGTCATGGGTACTGTTCTGCACGAGTCGCCGTATCTGGAAAACTGGCGTGCGCTGAGTCTTCGGATTCGCTGCGCCCTTGATCCCGACGAGCCACGTGTCATCGAACACTATCTGGCAGAGGGCCGCTACCTGGCGCGTTTCACCGCAACGCCGCAGACGCTTATCGCCGAAAGCACATTCCGGCTGCTGATCGACACAGCCCGCGACACCGCGCTGCCTTGGCACTGGCGCTGTCTGTGTCTGGATCAGGCGTGGCGGCCGTTGCGCGACCTGCAGGCACTCGCCCATTCCATTCCCCAACGTCAACGCTGGCAGGCCTTCGCCCATCAACTGGCGACCTGCGTGTTGCAGCCCTCGATTTCTCTCGCTGAACTGATGCAAGGATCTACCGATGAGTAATACCCGTATTGAACGCGACAGCATGGGCGAGTTGCAGGTCCCGGCCGAGGCCCTGTACGGCGCGCAGACCCAGCGTGCGGTGAACAACTTCCCGATCAGCCAGTTGCGCATGCCCAGCCAGTTCGTCCGCGCGTTGCTGCTGGCAAAAGCTGCTGCCGCGCAAGCCAACCTTGAGCTCAAGCAGATTTCCGAAGGGCAGAGCAAAGCTATCGTGACCGCCTGCAAGGAACTGCTGGCCAGCGACTACATGGCCCATTTCCCGGTGGACGTTTTCCAGACCGGCTCCGGCACCAGCACCAACATGAACGCCAATGAGGTGATCGCGACCCTCGCCACCCGCGTGCTGGGCGATGCGGTGAACGCCAACGATCACGTCAACTGCGGTCAGAGCAGCAACGACATCATTCCGACCACCATCCACGTCAGCGCCGCACTGGCGATTCACGAGCAGTTGCTGCCCGCGCTGGCGCACCTGATTCAGGTCATCGAGCACAAAGCCGAGCAGGTTCACCCTTACGTCAAAACCGGCCGTACGCACCTGATGGACGCCATGCCCGTGCGCATGAGCCAGGTCCTCAATGGCTGGGCGCAACAGATCAAGGCCAACGTCGAGCACATCGAAAACCTGCTGCCGAGCCTACAGGCCCTGGCGCAAGGCGGCACTGCGGTGGGTACCGGTATCAATGCGCATCCCGAATTCGCTTCACGCTTTGCCACTCAGTTGAGCCGCCTGAGCAACGTCGGCTTTGTGCCTGGCAAGGACCTGTTCGCGCTGATCGGCTCGCAAGACACCGCCGTCGCCGTTTCCGGCCAGCTCAAGGCCACCGCCGTGTCGCTGATGAAAATCGCCAACGACCTGCGCTGGATGAATTCCGGCCCGTTGGCGGGCCTTGGTGAAATCGAACTGGAAGGCTTGCAGCCGGGTTCGTCGATCATGCCGGGCAAGGTCAATCCGGTGATTCCGGAAGCCACCGCCATGGTCGCCGCCCAGGTGATAGGCAATGACGCTGCAATCACCGTTGCCGGTCAGTCGGGCAACTTCGAACTGAACGTGATGCTGCCAATCATCGCCCACAACCTGCTGCAGAGCATCGAGCTGCTGGCCAACTCCAGCCGCTTGCTGGCGGACAAGGCCATTGCGACCTTCAAGGTCAACGAAGCCAAGTTGAAAGAGGCGCTGTCACGCAACCCGATTCTGGTCACCGCGCTGAACCCGATCATCGGCTATCAGAAGGCCGCCGAGATCGCCAAGACCGCCTACAAGGAAGGCCGGCCGATCATGGACGTCGCGCTGGAGCACACCGACCTTGATCGCAGCCAGCTGGAAACCCTGCTCAATCCGGAAAAACTCACTGCCGGCGGCATCTGACCGCCCGCGTTTCTGTTCACGTCAGCGCCTGTGGAGGGCACGCCATGGAGCATTGGAAAAGCACCATTCTGAAAGGCAATAGCTGTTTCAACCGTGGCGACCTGATCGACGCCCGCGAACTCTATCTGCAAGCCCTGGCCCTCGCGCAGGTGCTGCTGGAGCGCTGGAGTGACCCCGACGAGGCCGTGGCGGCTTTCGTGATTTCCCATCACAACCTGGCCGATCTGCACCTGAGCCTGCATCAGCCGGAGGAGAGCGCCGAGTATCTGTGTGCGGCGCATCAACGCCTGCTGCAAGTGATCCAGAACCCGCGTCTGACGCCTGCGTTGCGTCAGGCCGCGTTCCGTCACAGCAACAAGACCTACAGCGAACTGCTGGGCTTCATCAACGAACACGGTGAATACCCACGTACCCATCGCCTGCTCAACAGCAGCGGCGAACACTCACGCTCGGCGCTTCAGCGTAATGCCGCTGCCGCCGGCACATTGTCCTTTGGAGTTCATTGATATGCCGTATACCTTGCCTGCCTTGCCATACGCTTACGATGCCCTTGAACCGCACATCGATGCGCAGACCATGGAAATTCACTACACCAAGCACCACCAGACCTACATCAACAACCTCAACGCCGCCGTCGATGGCACCGAATACGCCGAGTGGCCAATCGAGAAACTGGTCGCCAGCGTCGGGCAACTGCCGGAAAAACTGCGCCCGGCGGTGATCAACCAGGGCGGCGGTCACGCCAACCACTCGCTGTTCTGGGACGTCGTGAGCCCTAAAGGCGGTGGCTTGCCAGGTGGCGCGCTGGCCAAGGCGATTGATGAGCAACTGGGCGGGATCGAAGCCCTCAAGGAAGCGTTCACCAAGGCTGCGCTGACCCGGTTCGGCAGCGGCTGGGCCTGGCTGAGCGTGACCCCGGAAAAGAAACTGGTCGTGGAAAGCAGCGGCAACCAGGACAGCCCGCTGATGAACGGCAACACGCCGATCCTCGGTCTGGACGTCTGGGAGCACGCCTACTACTTGCGCTACCAGAACCGTCGCCCGGAATACATCGCTGCGTTCTACAACGTCGTGAACTGGGGCGAAGTCGCCAAGCGCTATGCCGCTGCTCTGGCTTGAATCCCCCTGACGAGAAGTAGACGATCTATGCCTTCGGATTTCCTCACCATCAGCAGTGGACGCCTGTTTCGACTGGCCATCGGTTCGATTCTGTTACTGGCCGGAACAGGTTTGCTCATCGCTCAAGGGTTATCGTGGATGAGCCTCGAACCCCGCATGTTGAGGGCTCTGGAAGGCGGAGCATTGTGCGCCTTGGGCACGGCCCTCGGCGCAGTTCCAGTGTTGGTTATCCGCGGGATGCCGGTGGCGGTGTCCGACGGATTGCTGGGTTTCGGCGCGGGCATCATGCTCGCAGCGACTGCCTTTTCTCTGATCGTGCCGGGCCTCAGCGCTGCTCAAGGCCTGGGCTTCTCACAGTGGGGCGCGGGTGCGCTGATCAGCTTCGGCATTCTGGCTGGCGCTGTCGGCCTGTTCGTCGTCGACACGCTGGTGTCCCGTGGGCCGCAGCTGTCGGACGTCACAGAAAAACCGGCGATTCCTTCGAATATCTGGCTGTTCGTCATCGCGATCATCGCCCACAACATTCCCGAAGGCATGGCCGTGGGCGTCTCGGCCGGCGGCGGGCTTGCTCACGCCGACAGCCTTGCCATGGGCATTGCGCTGCAGGACGTGCCGGAAGGCCTGGTGATTGCACTGGTACTCGCCGCTGCGGGCATGTCTCGCGTAAATGCCTTTCTGATCGGGGCCGCATCAGGGCTGGTCGAGCCGGTGTTTGCCGTGCTCTGCGCCTGGCTAGTGGAGATTGCCGCGCTGTTGCTGCCACTCGGACTGGCGCTGGCGGCGGGTGCGATGCTGCTGGTCGTGACCCACGAGATCATCCCCGAATCACGCCGCAACGGACACGACAAGATCGCCAGCTTCGGGCTGCTGGTCGGGTTCTGCCTGATGATGGTGATGGATACGGCGCTGGCTTGACGCTGCCTGTTTGCGCAGCGACCCGATTAACCATGTGGGAGGGATCCGAGGAACGAGGGTCGCGATGCGGTTTACCTGGCACATTGTCATCGCGACCGTCGTGCCTCTGATGACTCCTACAGAGACCATGTTGAGCATGTAAACAGCGTGGCGTGATCTCTCAGGATAAAAACCCTTATAATCCTGCGCCTATTCATCCTGATGCGAGATCCGCCGTGAGTTTACCGCCGTGCCCGAAATGCAATTCCGAATACACCTATGAAGACGGCACCCAGTTCGTCTGCCCGGAATGCGCCAACGAGTGGTCTGCCGATGGCGCCGCTGAAACCAGCGATGACGTGAAAATCATCAAGGATGCAGTCGGCAACACCCTGCAGGACGGCGACACCGTCACTGTGATCAAGGACCTGAAAGTCAAAGGCTCGTCACTCGTGGTCAAGGTCGGTACCAAGGTCAAGAACATCCGCCTGGTCGATGGCGATCACGACATCGACTGCAAGATCGACGGCATCGGCGCAATGAAGCTGAAGTCCGAGTTCGTGAAGAAGGGCTGAGGCGCGAGCACCGCGCAGTCAGACGACCTAGGTAGCTGTCCGGCTTGCCGGCGGTGGCGTCCTTGAATTTGCTATCGCCTGTAAGCCGGACTGCGACCGTGATGCCCCCGGGGTCATGCCGTTTCAACTCGGCAAATTGATCCCGAACGTATTCTCTCCGTGCTCGCTGCGCGCAAACACGGTGCCGCCGTGCATCAATGCGATGGCCTTGACGATGGCAAGGCCCAGCCCATGGTTGGCGCCGCTGTTGCTGCGTGACGCATCGACTCGATAAAAGCGCTCGAACAGCTTGGGCAGGTGCTCGCCGGAGATCTGCGCCCCCGGGTTGGTCACGCCAATGCTGATGTGATCGCCTTCCTCCTTGATATCCACATGAATGATCTGCCCCGACGAGGTGTGCTGCACCGCGTTGTGCAGCAGGTTGATCAGCGCGCGGCGCAGGTGGGCCTTTTCGAACGGGACATGCGCATCGCCGCGCACCTGAACCTGCACCTGTGCGTCCTCCAGAATGAAATCCAGATAATCCAGGGTCGTCGCCACTTCCTCGGCGAGGGACGATTGCGTCAGTTCCGTGGCCTTGCTGCCCTGATCGGCACTGGCCAGAAACAGCATGTCGTTGATGATCGAGCGCAGCCGTTCCAGCTCCTCCAGATTGGATTGCAATACCTCGAAGTAATGCTCGGCGGAACGGCCCCGAGTCAGCGCCACTTGGGTCTGACCAATGAGATTGGTCAGTGGCGAGCGCAGCTCATGGGCCACGTCGGCGTTGAAGGATTCAAGGCGCGAATAGGCCTGCTCCACACGCTCCAGCGTGGAGTTGAACGAGGTCACGAACTGGTCGAGTTCCGGTGGCAGTGACGACAGCTGCAAACGGCCGGACAACCGTGGCGGCGCCAGTTTGCGGGCTTCCAGCGACAGGTCGTGCAGGGGTTTGAGGCCGATCCTCGCCACCCAGTAGCCCAGAGCCGAAGCCAGCGCGATGCCGATGGCTGCAAGGCTGATCAGCGCGGTCAGCAACGAGTGCTGGGTCTGCCAGAACGTTTCAGTGTCGATGGCGGTGAGAAAGCGCAGGGGAGGTCGCTGGTCCTTGGCCGGGAACTGGCTCACACGAACCTTGAAGGGATAGTCGTGATCGGACAGGTTCAGGTCACGCATGCCCAGCGGACCGTTGGCGAATTTGCGAATCTGCGCGTCAGGATTGCCGAACTCGTAGGTTGGATTGTCGCTGACCACCCAGAACCGCAGGCGTTTGTCTTCTTCGCTGAGCAACCTGAGCTTGGCATTGATCTTGGCCCAATGCTCCGGGTTGCCGTAACGCTGCACGGCAGACTCAAGCACGCTGTAACGCGCATCCACTTCGGCTTCCGGCAGCAGGCCCAGACTCTTGTCCACCTGCAGGTACAACGCCCAGCCGATCAGCAGAAACACCAGCAACGCCACCAGCGCGAACATGCCGCTCAGGCGAATGGCGATGGAGTTACTCGACACGACGGCTCTCCAGCACATAGCCCATCCCACGGATGGTGTGCAGCAGTTTCTGTTCGAACGGGCCGTCGAGTTTGGCGCGCAGGCGCTTGATTGCCACCTCCACGACGTTGGCGTCACTGTCGAAATTGATGTCCCAGACCATCTCGGCAATCGAGGTCTTGGAGAGGATTTCTCCATGGCGCCGGGCCAGCACGCTGAGCAGCGAAAACTCTTTGGCGGTCAGGTCCAGGCGGGCTCCCGAGCGGGTCGCCTTGCGGCTGATCAGGTCGATCCAAAGATCGGCGATGCTGATCTGAACCGGTTCATGGCCGCCACTGCGTCGGGTCAATGCTTGCAAACGAGCCACCAGTTCCAGAAACGAAAATGGTTTGCCCAGATAATCATCGGCGCCTTCACGCAAGCCGCGAATCCGATCGTCGACGTTCTCCCGAGCGGTGAGCATGATCACTGGCGTCTGCTTGCGCGCGCGCAGTGCCCGCAACACGCCATAACCGTCGAGGCCGGGCAGCATGACGTCGAGGATGATCACCCCGTATTCGCTCTCCAGGGACATGTGCAGGCCTTCGATGCCATCCCGGGCAACGTCCGTGGTGTAACCCTGTTCGGTCAGACCGCGATGCAGATAGTCCGCGGTTTTCTCTTCGTCTTCGATAATCAGGACACGCATCGGTCCACTCTCACTTTTCCGTGCTTACTTTTCAGTAGCGAGTATTGCCGCAGGTTTCTTGGCCGTTGAAGGCGGGGTCGGTGTGGCCGTTGGATGTCTGCGATGGAAAATCCGTTCCAGCTGCAGATAAATCACTGGCGTGGTGAACAGCGTAAGGGCCTGGCTCACCAGCAGACCGCCGACTACCGCGATACCCAACGGCTGACGCAACTCGGCACCGACACCATAGCCGAGCATCAGCGGCAGAGCACCGAGCAACGCCGCCAGTGTGGTCATGATGATCGGCCGAAACCGCGTCAGACAGGCCTCATAGATCGCATCTTGTGGAGAAAGCCCGCGATGGCGCTGGCCTTCCAGTGCGAAATCGACCAGCAGGATGCCGTTCTTCTTGACGATACCGATCAGCAGCACGATACCGATCAGGCCCATGATCGAGAAATCCTGGCCCATCAGCCACAGCAGCAACAGTGCGCCGATACCCGCAGAGGGCAGGGTGGAAATGATCGTCAGCGGGTGAACGAAGCTTTCATAAAGCACACCCAGAATGATGTACACCGCCACCAGCGCCGCCAGAATCAGCCACGGCTGGTTGGCCAGCGAACTCTGGAACGCCTGGGCCGCGCCCTGGAAGTTACCGATGATGGCGGCAGGCATGCCGATTTCGTTCTTGGCTTGATCGAGCATCACCACGGCGTCGCCCAGGGCAACGCCGGCCGACAGGTTGAACGACAGATTGGCGGCCGGGAACATGCCGTCATGAGCAATTGACAGTGGACCCATCTTCGGCGCCCCGACCTTGGCCAGCGCCGACAGCGGCACCATTTCGTTGGTCAACGGTGAACGCAGGTAGAAATAGTTGAGGCTTTCGGCCTTGCCGCGTTGCGACGGATCCAGTTCGAGGATGACCTTGTACTGATTGATATCGGTTTGGTACTCGTTGATCTGCCGTTGGCCGAACGCGTCATACAGTGCCTGATCCACATCGGCGGTGGTCAGGCCGAAACGCGCGGCGGCACTGCGGTCGATGTCCAGATGCGTCACGCTGCCACCTAGCTGCAGGTCGTTGGAGAGGTCGCGGAAGGCTGAAATCGACTTCAGTTTTTCCGTGAGCTTTTGCGTCCACTCGTTCAGCAGCGCGCCGTTGTTGCTCTTGAGCACGTATTGGTACTGCGCGCGGCTCGGGCCGGAGCTCAGGTTGATGTCTTGCCCTGCGCGCAGGTACAGCACGATGCCCGGTATCTTCGCCAGTTTCGGTCGGATACGGTCGATGAACTGGCTGGCGGACACGTCGCGATCCTCGCGATCTTTCAGGGCGATCCAGACACGGCCGTTGGCGATGGTCTGGTTACTGCCGCTGACGCCCACCGAATGGGAAAACGCCTTGACTGCCGGATCGGCGCCTATGATCTTCGCGAGTTGTTTATGCTTCTCCACCATATCCGGGTAGGAAATATCCGCCGCCGCCTCACTGGTCCCCAGCACCATGCCGGTGTCCTGAACCGGAAAGAAGCCTTTGGGGATCAGCACGTAACCGGCCACCGCCAGCACCAGGGTCAGGCCGAAAATGCCCAGCATCATGCGCTGATGGGCGAGGGCATAGCGCACCCCCCGGGCGTAATGCGCCAGCAGTTTTTCGCCGAAGCCCGGGTTGGCGTGAGCATCGTGTTTGGGCGCGCGCATGAACAGCGCGGCCAACGTCGGTGCCAACGTCAGCGAAACCAGCACTGAAATCAAAATAGTCGACGTCGCGGTGAGGGCAAACTCCTTGAACAACCGACCCACCACACCGCCCATGAACAGCAGCGGAATGAAGGCAGCGATCAGCGAAAAGCTGATGGACACCACGGTGAAACCGATCTCGCCCGCCCCCTTGATCGCCGCATCGCGCATGCTCTCGCCGGCTTCCAGATGCCGATGAATGTTCTCCACCACCACGATGGCATCGTCGACCACAAAACCGACCGCCACCACGATCGCCACCAGCGTCAGGTTGTTCAGGCTGAATCCCAGCACGTACATGAGCGCGAAACTGGCGACCAGCGATACGCCCAGCACCGCTGTCACGATCAGGGTCGCCGACAGCTGGCGCAGGAACAGCGCCATCACGGCGATGACCAGCACGATGGCGATCAGCAGAGTCATCTCCACTTCATGCAATGAAGCACGAATGGTCTTGGTCCGGTCGCTGAGCACTGACACGTCGACCGAAGCAGGCAGCATTTCCTGCAAGCGCGGTAGCTCGCCGAGCACGCGGTCGACGGTCTCGACGATATTGGCCCCAGGCTGGCGAAAGACCACGATGTTCACGCCTTGCTGATTACCCGACCATGCCTTCACGTAGGCATTTTCCGAACCGTCGATGACCTTGGCGACGTCGCGCAGGTGGACAGGCGCGCCATCCTTGTAGGAAACGATCAACTGGTCGTAATCCTTGGCCTGAAACAACTGGTCGTTGGACGCCAGGGTGGAAACACTGTCCTTGCCATACAGCGCGCCTTTGGCCAGGTTCAGGCTGGTCTGTTGCAGCGTTGCACGCAGGTCCGCGAGGGTCAGGCCGATGGAGGCGAGTTTTTCCGGCGCAGCCTGCACCCGAATGGCCGGGCGTCGCTGGCCGGTGATAGAGACTTGTCCCACGCCGTTGATCTGACTCAACTGGCGCGCCAGCAGGGACTCGGTGACGTCGCTCAGCTCAGTGGCCGGCATCAGGTTGGAGCTGACGCTGAGAATCAGCACCGGGCTGTCGGCGGGATTGACCTTACGCCAGGTGGGGGCGGTCGGCAGATCGGCGGGCAGGCGACCGGACGCCGTGTTGATCGCTGCCTGCACTTCCTGTGCAGCCGTATCGATACTCTTGTTCAAGACAAACTGCAGGGTCAGGTTGGTGGAGCCCAGTGCACTGCTCGACGTCATTTGGGTCATGCCGGGAATGGCACTGAACTGCACTTCGAGTGGCGTGGCCACGGATGACGCCATGGTCTCCGGACTGGCGCCGGGCAACGTCGCCGAGACCTGAATGGTCGGAAATTCGGCCTCAGGCAAAGGCGCCACAGGCAAGCGAGGAAAGGCGATACAGCCAAGCAGAACCAGGGCGAACGTCAGCAGGACCGTGGCAATCGGGTGATTCACGCACCACGCGGAAATCGATCCGTGACCTTTCATTTCGACGCTCCAGCTGGCGCGCTGGCCACGTCAGCCAAGGTGTCTGTCGCATCAGCCTTGACCACCTCGATCTGCGTGCCGTTCTTGAGCCGCGACTGACCGTCGCTGACCAGCACGTCGCCGGCGCTGACGCCGCTGATCAGCGTCAGGTTGCTGTCCTGATAGAGCACTTTGACGGGCACCACCTCGACCTTGTCATCCTTGACGCGATAAACGTAGTGCTGGTCGATCCCACGCTGCACCACTTGTGGCGGTACCTTCAGCGCATCACGATCAATCGCCGTCTGGATACGCACCGTCACCAACTGGCCCGGCCAGAGTTTTTCTGCCGCGTTGTCGAAGGTGGCTTTGGCGCGGATGGTCCCGGTGGTGGCCGCTACCTGATTGTCGATCAGCGTCAGCCTGCCTTCGCCAAGCAACGTGCCGTTGGCCCCTTCGCCCAGATAGGCATTGACCTTGGCAGGCGTGGTGTCGGCCAAGAGATCATGCAGGGTTGGCAGCATCTGTTGCGGCAGGGAAAACTCTACGGAAACAGGGTCGATCTGAGTCACCGAGAACAGGCCCGTCGCATCGCTGACACGCAGGAAGTTGCCTTCGTCGACAGTCCGGATGCCGACACGACCGGTCACTGGAGAGCGAATCTGGGTGTAGGAAAGCTGCACTTGCGAAGCATTGATCGAGGCCTGATTGCCCTGCACGGTGGCCTTCAGCTGGTTAACCAGAGCCTGTTGCTGATCGTATTGCTGCTTCGAAATGCTGTTGTCGACCGTCAGCAGCTTGTAGCGTTTGAGGTCCACCTGCGCCACATCCAGCTGCGCCTCGCTCTGACTCAGTTGCGCCTTGGCTTGCTCCAGTGCGGCGCGGATCGAGCGGTCATCGATCGTCGCCAGCAGATCACCGGTTTTGACCTGCTGCCCTTCCTTCACCATCAGCTTTGTCAGGATGCCGTCTACCTGCGGGCGAATCACCACACTTTGCAGTGATAACACCGAACCGATACCGGTGACGTAGCGGGGTACATCCTCTTTCACAACGTTGATCACCTGAACCGGCACCGCCACTGGCGCACTGACTTTTTTTGCAGTTGGGCGGGTCGCGAACCAGGTACCGATTGCGATCAAGGCAACCAGCGCAGTAATGGCTATCACAGATTTTTTCTGTTTGTGCATACAGGGATAACGCCAGCGAATATGTGGAGGGCGGATAATCGAGAGCCTCCTTTATAACCCCTCGACCCGGTCAGCAAAATGACTGCTACCTGTCAATATTGTCAGCTGGGGAAGGGCGGAGGATGGAGTGGCGTAAAGAAAACGCGCAACGGGGCGATAGAAATCAGGAAGGCATGATTTTCGAGGCGCGCGATGCCTCGGTCTCCGGATAAATCCTACAGAGATTGTCGTGAATTCTTGTCGGCTGTCCCAGGCTCGACTTAACTTCTATAAGCGAGTGTTCACTCCGGAGTATGGCGATGAAAAGCAAGAAGACTGTTTCGATGTTTTTTTCGATCGCATTAATCGGGGCCTGCGTTCTGGGCGGATCAGCCGCCTCGGCGAAGGAGAATGTCTTGATGTTCCACGGACACCTCGTCAACGCGGGTTGCGACGCCAAGGTCATCGGGGCGGGCATTCAGCAGCACGATCTGAAGGCACTCAAGATCAATCCCGTTCTCAGCATCGGTCTGGTCAACCATGACGACGCTTGCGACGGCGCCGCAGTGCCAGTGTCTACCGCTTACGCCGAACACATTTCCATCTCCGCAGATCTGCGCGGCGGTGTCGTGACATTGACTTACCAGTAACTCACTTCAAACGCGCGAGGTGCGGCGCACGAAGAGCCGCCCGGTTGCTTGCGCCCGGGCGGCTTTTTTCTGCCTGCGATTCGGTGACCCGTATCAATTCTGACAATTTGCCCGCAAAGGTTGGCCCAACCTTTTTTTTGGCGACTCCCCGCCAGACCACGTGATTTCCGGGCGCTGTCATCGCTCTGTCATTTCCTACGGAAAATTCTTGCGCATCTCACTGTCGTTTCTGCACGTTCAAGGTAGAAAGCCTGACAGCCGTTAATCGACGTCCCACTTATAGTTCTCGCCGTCCTCTTGGGCACACACGAATTGACACAAGGAACGTCGTTAACATGAAAAAGATTTCTCTTTCTCTGGCTGTCGTGGCCGCAATGGGTCTTGGCCTGGCGGGGACTGCCAACGCTGCAAACAACGGCAAGTTGATCTTCAACGGTACGCTCACCGACATTTCCTGCGACGTGTCTGCCGGTGCCGGCGCGAGCCCGGGTAACAATCCAGGCGACATCAACGTCGATCTGGGTAACGTCTCGTTCTCGGACATCGGCGACTTCGCCGCGGGGAAACTCGAAACTGCGTCGCCAATCCAGTTGCTGGTCAACTGCACCGGTGGTGCCAGTCAATACAGTCAGGTGAGCATGCGCTTCATTGCGCGTCAGGGTAGCGGTCTGGATAACCTCGATCAACGACTGCTGCGCACTACCGGCGCAGCGGACGGTGTAGGTATCGGCCTGATCAACGCTGCCGATCAGCTGATGGATCTCAGTGGTAATGAAACCATCAACGCGGCACTCGAGGGAACCGGCGATGCCAAAACTGCCGAACTGAACTTCGGCGCCGTGTACGTCCTCAACTCCGCGACCACCAATCCTGGTAACGCAGATGGCTTCCTGCCCTTCGTGATGGACTATCAGTGATTTAACAGGCAGGGCGAGCGCTCGCCCTGCCTACCTCTGAATTCAAGATGGTTCCTTCATGTTTTCTAATCTTATCCGTCGATCGGCACGCTGGTTGTGCTCGGGACTGGCGCTGACGTTGGCCGCCCACGCTCAAGCCGGCATTGTGCTGAACACCACTCGTGTCATCTATCCGGCAACGGACAAAGAGATCAGCCTGCAAGTGCATAACACCGGAGCGGGAGAAATCCTCGCGCAGTCGTGGCTGGAAACCGACGGAGAAAATGTATCGTCTGACACTCCGCCGTTTGCAATCACCCCCGCGCTTGCACGAATGCAGAGCAACGCCAGACAACTGATCAGGATCATCTATTCGGGAGAGGGCCTGCCCGCTGATCGTGAGTCCGTGCTCTGGCTCAACGTCCAGGAAATCCCGCAAACGGCCACCGAAAACCAGCTGCAGATCGCCATTCGCCAGCGAATCAAACTGTTCTTCCGACCCCAGGGCTTTACCGAGAATCCTCTGGAAGCCGCGCAAGCGTTGCAGTGGCAGCTTCGCGACGGCCAGCTTGAGGTCAGTAATCCCGGGCCCTACCACGTGTCGATGATCAAGCTCGACGTCAGGCAACAAGGGCGTGTGCTGATTCAGCAAGACAGCCGGATGCTGGCTCCCCGGCAGCGGTTGCGATTGCCATTGAAGCAAACAATCAAGGCCGGGCCTGTGGAGCTGGCATTCATCAGCATCAACGACTTCGGCGCTCAGGAATCCTACCGCGCCAACGTGCTTGGTGATCGAACCACAAAAGCCCGCAAGCTCGAGTCTCGTCCTGACTAGCCATTGACGCGCTGGTCGGGATTTTCCTGTTGACCCTTTTTGAGCCGGACTTGATTCCGGCTTCAGCGTCGTCCGCCTGCATCAAGGGATTCGGCAGCGCATCGACACGCAGAATACGAGTGAAATCAGCTAATGGAACGGCGAGAAAATAACAACGGATGTATCTCGGTATTCATCTTGCCTTGCACGGGCAAGCGCAAGACGGATCACCCAAAAACGTTCAAGCGTCATCCATTGCCCGCCTTTATCGCGGCCGCAACCGCCTGGATGATCGGTTCCGGCGCCATGGCCATGACCGAATCAGACAGTGGAAACAGCCCGCCACGTGCGGTGAAATTCAACACTGCATTCATTCAGGGGACCGATCAACCCGCGGACCTCAATACCTTCCTGGAGGGTAACAGCGTGGTCCCCGGCACTTATCGTGTCGATGTCTACGTCAATCGGACCTTGAGCGGTCGACGTGATATCAGTTTCGTTGCCAACCCTGCCAATGACACCGTCGAAGCGTGCCTGACGCTGGATATGCTGCGCCAGTTCGGTGTGAACATGAGCGAGTTGGAAGCCTCCGATGCTACGTCGAGCGGTTGTTTCGACCTGTCGGCGAAGGTCGAGTTTGCCCACGTCGAATACCAGCCCGCCAGCTTGCGACTGAACATCAGCGTCCCTCAGGCGATGATGTCGCGCAGCACTCGAGGCTACGTGTCGCCCGAACTGTGGGACGAGGGCGAAACAGCCGCTTTCGTCAATTACAACTTCAGCGGTTCGCGCCGTACCCAAGGGCGTGAGTCTCGCGACCAGTACTATCTCGGACTGCGCAACGGCTTGAATATCGGGGCCTGGCGTTTGCGCAACGAAGCGTCGCTGATCTACGGCGACGCCCAGCCTTACCGATTTCGCAGCAATCGGACGTTCGCTCAGCGCGATATCAGTACCTTGAAAAGTCAGTTGACCCTGGGTGAAACCTTTACCGACTCGCAGGTGTTCGACAGTGTGCGTTTCCTCGGGGCGACGCTGGCCTCCGATGAAGCAATGCTTCCGGACAGCGAACGTGTGTACGCGCCGGTGATTCGCGGCATCGCCGAAACCAATGCTACGGTCGAGGTGCGCCAGAACGGATTCATGCTCTACAGCGGCAACGTTTCGCCCGGGCCGTTCGAGATTTCCGATATCTACCCCAGCGGGTCCAATGGCGATCTGGAAGTGACCGTAGTCGAGGCCGATGGCCGCAAGCGGGTGTTCGTTCAGGCCTACGCATCGCTGCCGATCATGGTCCCCAAAGGGACGTTGCGCTACAGCCTGGCGGCGGGACAGTACGACAGCAATGTCGACGGCGGTCAGTCGCCGACTTTCACCAGCGCAACACTGATCTATGGCCTGACAGACCTTGTGACCGCCGCCGGTGGTGCGCAAGTGGCCGAGGACTTCCAGGCCGGCAATATCGGCGCTGGAATCAACACCGGGCTGGGCGCTGTATCGCTGGATCTCACGCAATCCGTCAGCCAGCAGCGGCGTCAGACCTACAGCGGCCAGAGCCTGCGTTTGCGTTATGCCAACACGCTTGATCTGACCAACACCACGCTGGCTGTGGCCGGATACCGCTACTCCACTGACCAGTACCGCACCTTCGATGAACATGTCGAACAATTGCAGGCGAGTGACGCCACACGTTTCGGACGGGCCAAGGATCGCGTCGAGTTCAGCCTTACCCAATCGTTGCCCCGGCAATCAGCGTCTCTGAGCCTGACCGGCTCCGAGCAGCGTTACTGGGATATGACCGGCAAGACCCGGCAGTTCTATCTGTCCTGGAACTCTGCCTGGCGCAGCCTCAGTTACAGCCTCTCGGTAGAGCGCAATCAGACCTTCGAGCGTGACGGGCGAAGCGAGACCGACAACCGCATCGCGCTGACGTTGAGCCTGCCATTGGGCAACAGTTCTGCTGCGTCGCGGGCGTTTTTCAACGCTGTACGTGACAGTGCCGGGGACTACGACATGCAGGCAGGCCTGAACGGTCAGGTATTCGATGACCGCAACACGTTCTATTCGCTGCAGGCCGGTCACGACAACCGCTCGGGTTCTGCCGGCTTCGGCAAACTCAATACCACGACCCCTTACGGGCGCTTCGATGCCGGTTACGGTCAGGGGCGCGACTATCGCGCAGTCAGCGTGGGAGCCTCAGGTTCGGTCGTGGCCCATGCAGGCGGCGTGAACTTCGGTCAGCCATTGGGTGAAACTTTCGCGCTGGTCCAGGTCGAGGACGTCGACGGTGCCCGCCTGACCAACGACCGCAACGTGCAAACCTCCGGCAACGGCTACGCCATTCTGCCGTACAGCCAGCCGTATCGCGCCAACTGGGTCAGCCTCGATACGCGGCAATTGGGGGCCGATATCGAGCTGGAAAACGCCGTCACACAGGTGGTGCCGCGCCGCGGCGCGGTGCCTTTGGTCAGCTTTAAAACCGCAGTCGGGCGCCGGGTGCAGTTCGAGCTGGTTCGCCCGGACGGCAGCCGATTGCCCCTCGGGGCTATGATCGAAGACGAGCATGGCAAGCTGCTGGCCGCGGTCGACCCCACCAGCCGCGCACTGGTGTTGAGCGAGCAGGACCGTGGCGAACTCATCGCCAGATGGTCGGATCAGCAATGCCGCGCGCGCTTCGATCTGCCACCGAGAAATCCTCAGCGCACGTACGACCGAATCAGGGTGATTTGCCAATGATCTGGAAGAGCTTGCTGTGCGCGGTCATGGTGTTTTTCAGCGACGATGTGCAGGCGTTGGTGTCGTTGTCAGGGACGCGTTTGATCTTTGATGGCCGGTTTCGTGAGGCGACGATCGAGGTCAGTAATCGCGGCAATGCTCAGGTACTGATTCAGGCGTGGTTGGCGGATGCACGCAATCCAGACACCGCGTCCACCCAGTTGCCGTTCGTGGTCACCCCGCATCTGGCGCAACTGCCAGCGTTGGGCAAACAGGCACTGCGGGTGATGTATGAGGGCGTTGGCATGCCGGTCGATCGGGAGTCATTGCTGCATTTATACGTGCTCGAAGTGCCACGTCGAAGCGAAGCCCGTCAGCAACTGAGCATTGCGGTACGTCAGCGCATCAAGGTTTTCTACCGCCCTGAAGGGCTGCCCGGGGATCCTGCCGACGCAGCGCAAAGCCTTGTCTGGCAGGGGGCCGCGTTCGATCGCTCAACGCTCAAAGTGCGCAACCCGACGCCTTTTCATGTGGTGCTTCAGCGTATTGCAATCAGTGGCGTCGAAGTCAGCGAGGACCTGATGCTCGCGCCGTTCGCGGAGGTGTTGCTGCCGTTTACCAATAGTGCCGGCGCTCGTTTGAGGTCCGGGCAATTGAGTTTCAAGGCACTGACGGACTACGGCGGTCAGCGCGATTTCTGCGCGCAGGTCGAGGAAAACACGCCATTCAACGCACGGCTACGGATGCCGAGCGCTCAATCATCCATAGGGAAATGCTGACTATGACGACATCCTTTTACACCCGCTGGTGTCCGACGTTTCTTCTGACCTTTCTGCTGCCCGCCACTGGAATGGCCATGACCTGCAAGGCTCAGGGGTCCGGCGAAACGGTGGTTCGGGCCGATCTGTCCAGCAGTGTCGCGATTCCGGCGACTCTGCCGGACGGCAGCGTGGTCTGGCGCTCCGAGCGGCTCAACATCCCTGTCGAATGCGCCAGGGAGCAGCCGGGCGCTGCCGAGGAAGTGTTCCTCTATCTGAACCCTGAAAACCTGCAGATCGGGGAGGGGATCCGCGCTGGGCTGACCTTGAATGGCGTCGATTACCTGCAGAGCAATGGGCGAATTGCGACGCAACAGATGCTACCTGGGTGCAGCGAAACGGGGCAGAGCATAAGGGCCTGTCCCGCCGTCAGCTTCAACTTGCCATTTTCGGTGTTCATTCAAAAGTACGGGCCGACGCCTCCGTCCGGTATCGCCAGCCATTTGCTCGACTACCGCATGTTTCAACTCGACAGCGGCAGCGGGATGAATCCGGTGCCGGACAACAACCTCAACTATGTCATCAACAACCTTGCCGGCCTGCGTTTCGTGGCCTGCGATGCCGAATTGAGGGTGATGCCGGAAACGGTCGAGTTTGGCGATGTGGCGATCAGAAACGTGCGGGTCGGAGAGGTGGCGGCCTTTCAGCGATTCGCGCTGGCGACTAGCCGTACCTGCGATTCGCCTTTCAGCCTGAATGCGCGGTTCACGCCAGTGTCAGGGACGTTGGCCGGCGATGTACTGGTGCCGGTGAATAACGACAGCATTGGCATCCGTATCACCGACGCGATCACCAACAAACCGGTTCGCTACAACGAACCCTTTCACGCCACCGACCTGCCGGAAGGCACCTATTCGGCGACCGCCGATTTCAATGCCGAGCTGGTGTGGCAGACCCCATCCCCCAAGCCCGGGCCGTTCTCGGCGGAGGTGATGGTGGACTTGTTCTACAAGTAAGCCGTTGCTCGGTTGCCACAGGCGGCTGCGTGGCGATTCAGGTATGCTGCGCGGCCTGCGGGCACTGCCTGCTCATCCCTCGACCGTTTCGCGATTCGGAGCTTCCATGACCCTCCCCGAACACACCCCGGCTCCTGACCTCGTCGTCGAATCGGCCGATGCCAATACTTCGCCGACAGAAGAAAAACCGGCCATTCCGGCTTTCCGCTTCCCGTTCAAACCGGGCGAGCTGGCACAGGCGAAAAAGGATCAGCCTCGTTACAAGGGGCCGGGCAAGTCCAATCACGACAAACGCCCGGGCGCTGCGCCGTCCGGTACTCGTCGCTCAATGGGCAAGCGCTGAGCAGGGCTTTCAGCCCTCCTTGCGAAAACTGTCCCGATACTGCGTCGGCGTTACGCCCAGGCGCTGGCTGAAGATCAGTCGCATCCGCGCTGCGCTGCCAAAACCACAGTGATACGCCACGGCCTTGATCGCCATTTCGCTGCCTTCAAGCAAATGCCGGGCGGCGTCGATTCGAGCGCGCTGCACGAATTCGGCTGGCGTGACTTTGGCGTCGCGAGCGAACACCCTGGCAAAGCTGCGCGGGCTCATGGAAACGACTTCAGCCAGACGCTCCACTGAAAACGGCTCGCTGATGTGCTCCATGACATAACGCTGAATTTTCGCGACCGGCGAATCGTCGTCCACCGAGGCCGTGAGATAAGGGCTGAACTGCGACTGTCCGCCCTGACGTTGCGCCACGACCAGCAACCGCTTGGCGACCGCCAGCGCAACAGCGGGGCCATGGTCCTCGGCGACCAGCGCCAGCGCCATGTCTATGCCCGCCGTCACCCCGGCTGAAGTCACCAATCTGCCATCGCGAACGTAGATCCGATCAGGCTCGACCAGAGCCTGCGCAAACAGGTCGGCCAACTGCTGCGCGTGGCTCCAGTGGGTCGCGGCGCTCTTGCCATCGAGCAAACCGGCATGACCGAGAATGAACGCGCCGGTGCATATCGACCCGTAGCGGCCAGCCAGCGGCGTGGCCTCGTTCAGCCAGGCCGTGATGTGCGGCATCTCGTGACCCTCAGGCAACAGAGGCCCGCCAGGCACCAACAGAATATCGAACTGCCTGGGCGCGTCGGTCAGGTCATACTCAGCGCCGAGTGGCATGCCATTGGAGGCAATGATCGGATAGGGCGCCGCGCCGATAGTGGTGATTCGGTAGCCGTCCCCCTCGGCCACGAAGCGATTGGCCTCGGCGAATACATCCAGCGGCCCCGCGACATCCAGCGACTGGACATGGGGGAACAGCACAATCGCGACGCTTTTCATCGATCAGTCTCAGGCGCTTTGCAAAGGGATGAACATATAGCTCATCGACTCTGCTGTCTCCAGCCGCGCGCCAGCGTGTTGCAACCTTAGCGTGGCTTGATCCCCAGCCACGCGAAAGCTCCAGCCATCGTCTGCCACCGGCGGCAGCTCCCCGTCGCTGAACCGGGCGACGGCTTCGGCAAACGCGTTCATCTCCGGCAAATAGGCGACGAAGCCATTGCCCTTCAGGGCGGTGGTGTTAATACCCAATGCCATGCAGATCGCCTGTTTGCGAGCGATGTCATCGCGGTCTGCCTGGCGTGATTGCTCGATCAGCGCTATCAACTGCTGATCCACCAGTTGCCCGCCGACGATCAGATCCGGACCTTGAGTCCATGACTCGCTGGGACAGTCTTTGGCCTCAGGGCGCAGCGGGATATGGGGATTGATCTCCATCGGATAAATCCGACATACCAGCGGGCGACGTTCGTAGATGCGGCAGAGATTGTCCGCGTCAAGATTTCGGCAGCGTCCGGCGTTATAGGCCGCGAAGGTGATTGCTACCCACACTTGAGCCGAACCGCTGATGACCGGGTGTGAGCGGCGGGTAGCGTGGGTGAGTTGTTCCGAGGGGACGCCGTAGCCATCGGCCAGAAATGCCTCGGTCAGCACAACTACCGAACCGCCGTCAGCCGCCCACTGCGCAGCCTCCGCGAGTGTCAGCGGGACGTGATGATCGGTGCAGCATTTGCCACAGCCGACGCAGGAAAACTGAGTGTTCATCGAAAAAAACGCCGCCAATTTACAAAGAAAAAAGCCCTGATCCTGCGCTGATTATCCGTCAGCGCGGGGCAGGAGACTGTAAATGGGGGATTTGCAGCAAGTTATGCGCCATACAGGCGTATTGAGGGCGGTGAGGGGCCCTGTAGGAAGAAGCTTGGGCTCGGGAGCGTAATTATTTCTTGGGTAACGTCGTCGCGTTATCCCACTCGGTGATCAGGGCTTTCTTGTTTTTACGGTCGTACAGGCACAACTCGGTGCCGGTCTTGTTCTTCATGAACGCCTGTTTGTACTGGCCTTTGATCAGCAGCGCGCTATATCCGACGCTGTCGTCGAACATCGCGGAAGTACCCGCAGGTTTGGCGTTCTTCAGTGAGCTGGCAGCAACGCAACTGTCGACCAGCGTCTTGTCGAACGCTTTCCATGCGTCTTCGCTGGATGCACTGGCCTGGCCGGCGATTGCGGTCAGGGCGAGCAGCATCAGGGTGGTCGTTTTCATAAGCGTCTCCGTCGTTGTCTTGTTGGCAGGTATGACAGCGAGTTGGACTGGCTTAGCGCGGCTCGAGTTCGCAGCGCTGCACATATTGCATGCCTGCCCGTTCGTAGAGGTGTCGCGCCGTCAGATTGCATTCCATGACTTTGAGGTCGACGTGCCCTTCGCGGCGTTCAGCGAAGGCTTCGAACACGCGGTCGAGCAGTGCCAGCCCTACACCTCGGCGCTGGGCGCGAGGGTGAACCACCAGATTGCGGATGAAAGCACTGGTCCAGCATTGCGCGACAGCAACCACGCCCAGCGGGTCTGCTATGACAGTGCATAGCTGCCGATCGAATTCCGGATCGCTTTCGAAAGCGTTCAGCCAGGTCGTGAAATCCTCTACACGTCCCCCGCCATGGCCAGTGCCGAGCATGAATAGCTGATGCACGGCGAACGCATTTTCCGTAGTGAACTCGACCTCATGCAATGAGTGCGGCCACACCACCGCGCGACGCGGCAAGCCCAGGTCGCGACGCATCAACCAGTAGTGGCCGGTGGAAGCGTCGTAGGGGCTGGGCCTCAGATCCCTTGGGCTTCGACCGTACGTGCGGCTTCGATCAAGCATCGTGTCAGCTCGGGCGAGGAAAATTTGGTCAACACGGCATTGGCACCTGCGGCCTTGGCCTTTTCGGCGTTCATCGCGCTGTCCAGCGAGGTGTGCAACAGCACGTAAAGCTCCTGAAAGTCAGGGGTTTCGCGCAGCGTGCGTGTGAAAGCGTAGCCATCCATTTCGGACATTTCGATGTCCGACACGACAACATTGATTTGCTGCGCCGTGCCTTGCAGGTCCAGGAGATGGTCGATGGCCTCTCGCGCACTCCGCGCGGTGTGGCATTCGATCCCCAGGTTACGCAGGGTAATCACCGACTGTTGCAGGGCGACCTGGCTGTCGTCGACCACCAGAATGCGCGCCTTGGTCAGCACGTCGATTTCTTCCGGGCTAAGCTCGGTGGGCTCGGCGAGAATGCGCGCCGGGGCGATGCCGTGGATGACCTTTTCGATATCCAGCACCTGAACCAGCGTGCCCTCGACCTGCGTCACGCCGGTGATGAACGACTTGTTGCCGGAACCGAAGGGCGGCGGGCGAATGTCGGTGGTCAGGCAGTGGACGATCTTGCTGACGGCTTGCACATGCAGCCCCTGCTTGGACCGGCTGACGTCGGTGACGATCAGGCAGCCACCATCAGGGTCAAGCAGCGGGCGCTCGCCGATGGCACGGCTCAGGTCGATCACCGACAGCGAGTTGCCGCGCAGCGTCGCGACCCCTTTGACGTGCGGATGCGACTCGGGCAAACGTGTGAGGGGAGGGCAGGGGATGATCTCGCTGACCTTGAGCAGGTTGATCGCCATCAGCTTTCCGCTGCGTAACGTGAACAGCAGAAGCGAGAGTGAATCTGCGCGGACGTTTTTGGACATATGAACCTTCTGTGATGCGGTGTCTGATTGCATCTGAACGGGCAAACAGCTTTCGATGACGGTTTATCGACCCCCCGCAGGCAGGCTTTAGCGCTTTCTCCGAAGGTCAGGTTAGCCGGCGGATCTGAGGCGTAGTCTAAATGACACTGTTCGTGTCTTTATGACCGTAATCAAAGATTGGTCAAAATGACTATTTATGTATATATCATTGATTTTAATGGAATTAATAGCTGGCACGCTTCCTGATATATACAAGACATCACTTACTCACCGAGTCTCAGGAGTCAATCATGTTGAATGCTTCGGATCGTGCCATCGTCAAATCGACCGTGCCTTTGCTGGAAAGTGGCGGTGAAGCGCTGACCACTTATTTCTACAAGAAATTGCTCACCCGGTATCCTCAGGTCCAGCCACTGTTCAACCAGGCGCACCAGGCAAGCGGCGATCAGCCTCGCGCGCTGGCCAATGGCGTCCTCATGTACGCCCGCCACATCGACCAGCTTGAACAGTTGGGCGATCTGGTGGCCAAGATCATCAACAAACACGTCGCGTTGCAAATCCTCCCTGAGCACTACCCGCTGGTGGGCGAATGCCTGCTGGAAGCCATCCGCGAAGTACTCGGCGCTGAAATCGCGACTGACGAAGTCATCAATGCCTGGGGCAATGCCTACGGGCAACTGGCTGGCATTCTGATCGGCGCAGAGAAAACCATCTACGACGAGAAGGCAGCGGCCCCTGGCGGCTGGCGCGGTGCTCGAGAATTCAAGGTTGTGGCCAAAGTGCAGGAAAGTGCCGAGATCACCTCCTTTTACTTCGAACCTGCCGATGGGCAGCCCATTCTGGCGTTCACTGCCGGCCAGTACATTGGCATGCAGCTGTTCCTCGAGGGCGAAGAAATCCGCCGCAATTACTCGCTGTCGGCGTTGGCGGGCAACAACCAGTACCGCATCAGCGTCAAGCGCGAACCCGGCGGCCGCGCCTCGAACTATCTGCATGACAAACTGAACGTAGGCGACAGCATCAACCTGTTCACGCCATCGGGTGAATTCACTCTGGCCCACAGCGATAAACCGCTGGTGCTGATCAGCGGCGGTGTCGGCATCACCCCGACCCTGGCCATGCTGGAAGCGGCTCTTGGCACTCAGCGCCCGATTCACTTCATCCACTGTGCGCGCAACGGTTCGGTGCACGCTTTCCGCGACTGGATCGAAGACCTGGCGGGCAAACACCCGCAGCTCAAGCGCTTCTATCTGTACAGCGAAGACGACGGTGTCAGCCCTGCCGCCCATGGCGTTGGCCTGCTCGACCAGGCTCGTCTGGAGCAGTGGCTGCCGGAGGATCGTGATGTGGATGCGTACTTCCTTGGGCCGAAGGGTTTCATGGCAGCCATCAAACGCCAGCTGAAGGCAGCGGGCGTTCCAGAGGGTCAGGCGCGTTACGAGTTTTTTGGTCCGGCTTCGGCGCTGGAGTGATGGGTGGGCTGCGACATATGGACGCATGCTTCTATATATAAGGAGGGAGTGCGGCGTTTGGTCCCTGCGGCAAAGCGTCGCACTCTTCTATATATAGAAGAGGTCGGTTTGGGTGCCGGTCGATTGTTACGTGTTTCGCTTAATGTTCGGGTAATGCCAACCTGTTCACCATCTGCGCCGGCGTGCTGCTGCGACGATGGTAGAATTGCCGGCTTTCCGGACAGCCGGCGCACGCAACAACGCAGATCTGTCGATCTGGATGGACACCTAATTCAAAGGGTATGTGAATGACTGACGAGATGTTTTACCTGCGACGCGAAAAGCAGTTCCTGGTTCTGCTGGGCATTATCTGCCTCGGGCTGATCGGCGGGGCGCTGTATATGCAGGTCGTGCTGGGCGAGGCGCCGTGCCCGCTGTGCATCCTGCAGCGCTATGCCTTGCTGTTCATCGCCATTTTCGCCTTCATTGGCGCCGCCATGCCGGGGCGCCTGAGCCTGACCATCTGCGAGGTGCTGGTTACCCTCAGCGCGGTCGGCGGGATTGTTGCAGCAGGACGTCATGTCTACATCCAGACCCATCCGACCGAGAGTTGCGGTATCGATATCCTGCAGCCCATCGTCGACGGTCTGCCGCTGGCATCGCTGTTCCCATTGGGTTTTCAGGTGGGGGGCTTCTGTGAGACGCCATATCCGCCAGTTTTCGGACTTTCGCTGGCGCAGTGGGCATTGATTGCTTTTGTTCTGACCGTAATTCTGGTACCGGCCGGTATCATCCGGAACCGATTGAAAGCGCGTTGATTACAAAGTGTTGCGGTAAAGACTGCCCCGAATTCCTTAGGAAATTTGGGGCTATCCGGGCTTTTCGAGGTGCGACATAAGACCGCATTCTTACAGAATCGGAAATTAACTGTTGCGCAATGACTCATAGTCAATAAAACTTTACGTATCTACAATCGCCCCCAATTAACGCCCCCGTCACTTGATGGTCGGCGGAAATCGAGGTCAGAAAGCGTTTTTACGCCTTTGTAGACGCCGTTTGGATGGCCTCCTGCGTCACGTTCAGAATGTCTGCGCCAAGGGATTTGGACCGCTTCGGCGGTTGCCACCATTCGAATAAGAAACCACAGCTAAACCCGGATTTGTTACGAGGCCACACGCTTCCTGACAGGCCCCTGTTCAATCCAAAAATTTGCCAGCACCTGGCAGGGTGAAGTGTTGGCGGTCGAAACCCAACTGCGATGCGAAAGCTGCTTTTAGAGGTCGTGAGATGAGTAAAAAAAGGTACCCCAGGTTTTTTGGCTTCTTGGCCCTTTTCAGCATGCTCCTGCTCAGCGGGTGCGATTACACCCTGCTGGATCCCAAGGGCCATGTCGGCGTGCAGGAGCGTGATCTGATCATCACCGCTACCTTGCTGATGCTGCTGGTGGTGGTGCCGGTCATTTTCATGACCATCATCTTCGCCTGGAAGTATCGCGCATCGAACAAGAGCGCCACTTACACGCCTGACTGGGCGCATTCGACCAAGATTGAACTGGTTGTCTGGCTGGTTCCGCTGGCCATCATCATCGTGCTGGGCTACGTGACCTACAAGTCCACCCACGCACTGGACCCATACCGTCCTCTTGAATCGGACGTGAAGCCTGTGACCATCGAAGTGGTCGCGCTTGACTGGAAATGGCTGTTCATCTACCCGGAACAGGGCATTGCCACCGTCAACAAGATCGTCTTCCCGGCGAACACCCCGATCAATTTCCGCATCACCTCTGATTCGGTCATGAACTCGTTCTTCATTCCTGCACTGGGTGGCCAGATCTACGCGATGGCCGGCATGCAGACCAAGTTGCACTTGATCGCCAACGAAAACGGCGAGTTCGATGGCATCTCCGCCAACTACAGCGGCGCAGGTTTCACCGGCATGAAATTCAAGGCGACCGCGACCTCGCAGGCTGACTTCGACGCCTGGGTTGCTGAAGTCAAGAATTCACCTAAACAGCTGGCAACGGCTGAATACACCGCTCTGGCCAAACCTAGCGAACGTAACCCCGTTGAACTCTACTCCACGGTCACTCCGAACCTGTTCCAGATCATCATCGACAAGTATGAAGGTATGAAGCCGGGCAAGATTGAACACGAGAAGAAAGAAGTGGCCGGTATGGAAGGGATGGACATGGGTAAGCATTCAGCTGCGCAGGCAGAGGAGTAAACGATGTTTGGTAAATTAAGTCTGGACGCGATTCCGTTCCACGAACCGATAGTCATGATCACGATTGCCATGATCGCTATCGGCGGTGCGGCGGTCTTCGGTCTGATCACGTATTTCAAGAAGTGGACCTACCTGTGGACCGAGTGGCTGACTTCGGTCGACCACAAGAAAATCGGCGTGATGTACATCATCATCGCCATGGTCATGCTGCTGCGCGGTTTTGCCGACGCCATCATGATGCGTTCCCAGCTGGCCTTGGCCACCGAGGGTTCGCCTGGCTATCTGCCGCCTGAACACTATGACCAGATCTTCACCGCTCACGGTGTGATCATGATCATCTTCATGGCGATGCCGTTCTTCACCGGTCTCATGAACATCGTTCTGCCTCTGCAGATCGGCGCTCGCGACGTTGCCTTCCCGTTCCTGAACTCGCTGTCCCTGTACCTGCTGATCTCCGGTGTGGTTCTGGTGAACGTGTCTCTGGGCGTTGGTGAATTCGCACGTACCGGTTGGGTTGCCTATCCGCCGCTGTCCGAGCTGGGTTATAGCCCGGGCGTGGGTGTCGACTACTACATCTGGGCTCTACAGCTATCGGGTCTGGGTACGACACTGACGGGCGTGAACTTCCTGGTTACCGTTCTGAAGATGCGTACTCCCGGCATGAAGCTGATGGACATGCCGATCTTCACCTGGACCTGCACCTGGGCCAACGTCCTGATCGTGGCCTCGTTCCCGATCCTGACCGGCACCCTGGCGTTCCTGACCCTCGACCGTTACCTTGACTTCCACATTTTCACGAACGAGTTGGGTGGTAACCCGATGATGTACGTGAACCTGTTCTGGGCGTGGGGTCACCCTGAGGTTTACATCCTGATTCTGCCGGCGTTCGGTGTCTTCTCCGAAGTCATCTCGACCTTCACCGGCAAGCGTCTGTTCGGCCACCACTCGATGATCTACGCTTCCGGCGCGATCTCGATTCTGGGCTTCATGGTCTGGCTGCACCACTTCTTCACCATGGGTTCGGGTGCAAGCGTCAACGCCTTCTTCGGTCTGGCGACGATGCTGATTTCCATCCCGACGGGTGTGAAACTATTCAACTGGCTATTCACGATCTACCAGGGCCGTCTGCGCTTCACCGCGCCAGTGTGCTGGACCCTGGGCTTCATGGTGACCTTCTCCATCGGTGGTATGACCGGCGTTCTGCTGGCTATCCCGGGTGCCGACTTCGTTCTGCACAACAGCCTGTTCGTGATCGCGCACTTCCACAACGTGATCATCGGTGGTGCCGTATTCGGTTACATCGCAGGTTTCGCGTTCTGGTTCCCTAAAGCGTTCGGCTTCAAGCTGAACGAGAAGTGGGGCAAGGCAGCGTTCTGGTTCTGGATCTCGGGCTTCTACGTGGCATTCATGCCGCTGTACGCTCTGGGCTTCATGGGCATGACCCGTCGTCTGAACACCACTGACAACCCGGACTGGACTCCGTATCTGCACGTTGCCTTCTGGGGCGCGGCGCTGATCATGGTCGGTATCGCCTGCCAGTTGATCCAGATCTACGTGAGCATCCGTGACCGCGAGCAGAACCGCGATCTGACCGGTGACCCATGGAATGGCCACACCCTGGAATGGTCGACTTCGTCCCCACCTCCGTTCTACAACTTCGCAGAACTGCCGAAGGCGAACGAGATCGACGCGTTCTACGCAGCCAAGCGTGATGGCGAGGCTTACTCGGTTCCGGCCAAGTACTCCGACATCCACATGCCGAACAACACCGCTACCGGTCTGGTCATGGGTGCGCTGCTGACGGTCTTCGGTTTCGCGATGATCTGGCACATCTTCTGGCTGGCGGGCGTGAGCCTGGTAGGCACCATCGTTTACTTCGTCATCCACGCTGCACGTGACGATCAGGGCTACATGGTTCCTGCTTCGGAAGTGGCACGTATCGAAGGCGAGCAACACAAGATCCTGGCCTCGGTGCGTAACGCCCAGGCGAACACTCCTGTCAACAAGCTGGAGCAGGCATAAACAATGTCGAACTTAGTATTTGAAGGTGCGAAGGGTCACGACCACGGTCATGACCATGAGCATGACCACGGTCACCACGACGCCGGCGAGATGAAGATCTACGGCTTCTGGATCTACCTGATGACCGACTGCATTCTGTTTGCGTCGATCTTCGCAATCTATGCAGTACTGGTGAACAACGTTGCCGGTGGTCCTTCGGGCCACGACATCTTCGAACTGCCATACGTGCTCGGCGAAACCGCCTGCCTGTTGCTCAGCTCGATCACCTACGGCTTCGCCATGCTGGCGATGCACAAAGGCAACAAGTCTGGCGTTCTGGGTTGGTTGTTCGTGACCTTCCTGTTCGGCCTGGGCTTCATCGGCATGGAAATCAACGAATTCCACCTGCTGATCTCCGAAGGCTACGGCCCTAACCGCAGCGGTTTCCTGTCGGCGTTCTTCACGCTGGTCGGTACCCACGGTGTCCACGTGACCAGCGGTCTGATCTGGATGGCGATCATGATGTATCAGGTCAGCAAGAACGGCCTGACGTCGACCAACCAAACCCGTCTGAGCATGCTCAGCCTGTTCTGGCACTTCCTGGACGTGGTCTGGATCTGCGTGTTCACCGTTGTCTACCTGATGGGGACCATTTAAATGGCTAATTCACATCAATCCCATGACGATTCCAGCCACGGCAGCTTCAAGTCGTACATGGTCGGTTTCGTACTGTCGATCATCCTGACCGCGATTCCATTCGGTCTGGTGATGTTCCCGACGATCTCGAAAGTCGCGACTCTGTGGATCGTGCTGATCTTCGCAGTCGTGCAGGTTCTGGTTCACCTGGTGTACTTCCTGCACCTGGATCGTTCCGCGGCCCAGCGCAACAACGTAATCGCGTTTGCGTTCGCAACGCTGGTGATCTTGCTGCTGGTTGGTTTGAGTGTCTGGATCATGTTCAGCATTCACACCTTCATGATGGCGAAGTGAGGAAAACCTGATGTCACTGAAGCACTTTATCCAAATCACCAAACCGGGGATCATTTTCGGTAACGTGCTTTCGGTGGCTGGTGGCTTTTTCCTCGCATCCAAGGGGCATGTCGATTTCGGCCTGTTCCTGATCGCGATGATCGGTACTTCGCTGGTGGTTGCATCCGGTTGTGTCTTCAACAACTGCATCGACCGCGATATCGACCTGAAGATGGAACGCACCAAAAACCGTGTTCTGGTCCAGGGGCTGGTTTCTCTGAAACTGGCTCTGGCCTATGCCACGGTGCTGGGTGTGGTCGGTGTTGGCCTGCTGTATTACAAGGCTAACCCGCTGGCAGCCCTGTTCGCAGTGATCGGTTTTGTGATTTACGTTGGCTTCTACAGCCTGTACCTCAAGCGCAAATCCGTTCACGGGACACTGGTTGGCAGTCTGTCGGGCGCGATGCCTCCGGTGATCGGCTACGTCGCTGTGAGCAACAGCTTCGACCTCGCCGCGCTGACCTTGCTGGTCATGTTCAGCCTGTGGCAGATGCCTCACTCGTATGCGATCGCGATCTTCCGCTTCAACGACTATCTGGCTGCCTCGATTCCGGTTCTGCCGGTCAAGCGCGGTATCCGGGTGGCCAAGCGGCACATCCTGATCTACATCCTGGCTTTCGTGCTGGCGACCCTGATGCTGACCTTCGGCGGTTACGCCGGGCTCAACTACCTGGCCGTTGCCGCTGCGATGGGCATGTACTGGTTGTACATGGCCTGGACCGGTTACAAGGCCAAAGACGACACCGTTTGGGCACGCAAGCTGTTCGTGTTCTCCATCTTCACCATCACGGCCTTGAGCGTGGCGATGTCGCTGGACTTTCAGGTAACCAAAGAGCTGTTGATTACGTACGCAGCTCCTTAACATCTGAAATGAAACAAACAAAACCCCGCTGCCCGAAAGAGCAGCGGGGTTTTTTCATGGGGTTTCACTGGAGTTCTCTGTAGGTGCTTTACTAGGGTGGGTAAGCAAAATGCTCATTTTTAGCGCGCAGTGCTCTAATCAGGCCATGACAAAGGTCGTCGCTTTGCCGCATCATGTGTCAGTTTTGTACAAGGATCGTAGCGAAACTGCTCCGATCCAGTCGTAGAGAAACTACAAACAGAATTATGACTGACCAAATCACTCCAGAAATCCGGCTGAACAATGACTCGATTCCCCTCGTATCGATCATTGCGCCCTGCTACAACGCAGAAAGGTATCTGGACGTTGCCATGGCGAGCATCTTCGCCCAGGACTATCAGAATTTCGAAGTCATCATCGTCGACGATGGCTCGACCGATAACAGCGTGGCAATGCTTCAGGCGCTGCAAGGAAAGTACGACTTTCAGCTCTACGCCCAAGCCAACCAAGGCGTCAGCGCAGCACTGAATCATGGTCTGAAACATGCCCGGGGAGAGTACGTTTGCACCCCTGATCTGGATGACATCATGCTGCCGTCATCGGTGCGTCTGCGTGCCGATTACCTGAACCAACATCCTGAAGTCGGCTGTGTCGGTGCGCTGATCATCTACATGGACTCCGACGGTAACGACACCAAGACGCAAAAGCTGGCAGGTATCCAGAAACTCAGCTTCGACGAAATCCTCGGCGACGCCATCGTCGTAGGGGCTCCTGTTTCGCTGTACCGGATGGACGCACTCAGGACTGTAGGGTTTTACGATCCCGAGATCAGGGTTCAGGATTTTCAGATGACCCTGAAGATCGCCAATCAGGGTTACGAGGTCCACGTCCTGCCTGTCAGTGTCACGCGCTACCGCCGTCACCCCAACAACCTGTCGCGCCGCTACAAGGTTTTGCTGGATGCAGACATGCGCACCATTGCGCCTTATCGGTCGCATCCGTCCTACAACCGTGGTCTGACGGCGATCATCAACAAGGCGTTGAAGTACGCCGTGGTCAACGACAAGAAGTACGCCTGGACATTGCTGCGGTCGATTCCGCTTCGGCAGTTCAACAGAACCACCCTGCGTCGCTTCAAACGCCTCCTGCTGCATCGCCAGAGCAGTTGATCAGCCTCTGTCGTGCCTGCTTCTGTTCACGGACACCCGCATGAAATTCCTGCACCTGCTGAAAACCAGAAAAACCCGAAAGCGCCTGCGCAGCCTCGACAAACTCGAACGGGAGCCGGAAAAGATTCGTCTGCGTTACCCGCGCTATGTTGTGGGGAACGGCACCTATGGCATACCGGAAGTATTCGAGTTCGGCGATGACACTGTCCTTCGCGTTGGCTCCTACACCTCGATCGCCGCAGGGGTGAAGGTGCTGCTGGGCGGTGAGCACCGCACCGACTGGCTGACCACCTACCCATTCCCGGCCATGATGAAAGGTCTGGAAGACATCAAGGACTACGCACCCAGCAAGGGCGACGTGGTGATCGGCAGCGACTGCTGGATCTGCGCCGATGCGACCATTCTGTCCGGCGTGACCATCGGCCATGGCGCCATCGTGGCCGCCGGGGCGGTGGTGGCCCGCGACGTGCCGCCCTTCGCGGTGGTGGGCGGGAACCCTTGCAAGTTCATTCGCTGGCGTTTTGAAGAAGCGATTCGTGACCAACTTTTGGAAGCCGCCTGGTGGGACTGGCCGATGGAAGAAGTGAAATCGGTGGCGCGGATGCTCTCCGGCTCGGACCTGGACGGCTTCCTCGTGTACATCAGGTCGAGGAAGACGGCTTAATCCGCCGCCGTCTTCTTTGCCGGGCCCAGCACGATTGCCAGATGGCGCAGGTCCTCGATTTCCACGCTGAAACTCTTGCCTGAAGGGCTTTGAGCCAATGTGCCCAAGGCAAACACGGTAAAGAAACGCACCTCGTCTGCATGGCTCAGCAACTCGCTGATGTAGCGGCTTGAGCGATAGGCCTGCATTTGCGCGGGAGAGACGTACAGCGTTACCAGCTTGCCCTGCAGGCGATCGAAGAACTTGAACTTGAACCCCGTGCCGTAGCGTTCCACCAGGCCGCCACCGTAGAGCACGCGTCGATCGTCGCTCACTTGCGCGAACTTGATGTGGCGAAAGTAGGAGCGCAGCGACACTTCGCCTTGGCCCGGGATCCGCAGCGTCAGCAAAGCGAACTCTTCCTTGCTGAGATTCGCCTGGGCCTGACGAAAGCTGTCCACCAGGCGCTCCAGGTTGTTGGTGCGAGTCTCGGTCGGCTGTTTGCTCTTTGGTGCGTCGGACGGTGCCTTTGGCGTCGCAGGACTATCCTCGACTGGCTTGTCAGCCGTGACTGAAGAAGGCTCGGGCTTCCCCCGTTCCTTGAGTGACGGGTCAAACACGTCGATGTAATCGTCCAGCTTGCGCTTGGCCTTGCGCAGCGCCGTTTCCTCTTCGGTTTCCTTGACCTTGGGCTCGTCCTCGACGCCATCCGCTTCATCCACCCATTCGCAATCGGCGTGGTGCTGGTAATTGGGATTTGCCCGGAAATGGGCCGCCACAAAAGTCGGGTGCTCCTGCGGTTTCACGTCGTAGCGCACACCCGTGATCTTCACTCCCCGGGCGCGACACGCTTCGGTCGAGCACAGAAAACTGAATCGCGTCCGCGGTGGCTCTTGAGAAAAATACTCACGTCGTGCCGCCACAATCGACAGCTCCTGCTGTAGCTCGACACAGAAGGCACGGGTGATGCTCTTGCTGGTTTTCATGAAGGCGGCGAGGTCCTTTGCCGAGGGTCATGTCGAGCATGATGCTGAATAGCCAGATGCTTGCACAACCCTCACTTGCGCCAGAAGCCTACTGGGCAGGCATCGCCAGCCATTCGCCCACCACTTTCTGATACACCCCGGTGGCCTTGCTCAGGTGGAGCCATTGATCGACGTAGCTTTTCCACGCCATGTCATCGCGAGGCAGCAGGTAGGCCTTCTCGCCGTATTGCATGTAACGCGACGGGTTGACCGTGCACAGCCCCGGCATGCGCTTCTGCTGATACAGCGCCTCCGAGGCGTCGGTGATCATCACGTCGGCTTTGTTGTCCAGCAACTGCTGGAAAATGGTCTTGTTGTCATGGAACTCGAGGCTGGCCCTGGGCAGAAACGCATGTGCGAACGCCTCGTTGGTACCGCCCTGAGGCTCGATCAGGCGCACCCCGGCCTGGTTGATCTGCTCGACAGTCTGGTATTTCGACACGTCGGCGCAACGCACCAATGGCACCTTGCCGTCGATGTCCAGTGTGTCGCTGAAAAACGCTTTCTTCTGACGCTCCAGCGTCACCGAAATACCGCCCACCGCGATGTCACATTTGCCCGCGGTGAAATCGGTCATCAAGGTTTTCCACGTGGTTGGCACCCACTGGATCTTCGCGTTCAGGCTCTGGGCAAGTGACTGCGCCAACTCGATGTCGATGCCCTCGTACTGCCCATCCGGCTTGAGAAAGGTATATGGCTTGTAATCGCCCGTGGTGCAGACGGCCAGCTCGCCCCTCTGCAGCACTGCATCCAGGTGCGAAGTCGGCTCGGCGGCCTGTGCGTGAGCCCAGCCGGTGAGCCCGAGCAAGAGGCTTGCGGTGATGCGTTTGTTCATCGCGTCGATTCCATGTGGGAAGAAGTCCAGGTTGAGGGTGGTAACTATGTAACGTTCGATCCGTATCCGCCATCTGTAACATTGCGCTTTGTCTTCGTTCGGATACACTCGCTTATGTACACCGTGTTGCAAACCGAGGAGTTTGCGAATTGGCATTCCGGGTTACGCAATCTGCAGGCGAAGCTTGCGATTGTTCGTCGTATTGACCGTGCTGCCGCAGGTAATCTTGGGGATTTCAAGTCGATAGGCGGCGGTATTCCGGAAATGCGTCTGGACATAGGCGGCTATCGAATTTATTTCACTTTCCGTGACGAAGCACTGATCGTTTTGCTCGCTGGCGGGGATAAGTCGAGCCAGTCCGCAGATATTCGCCGAGCTCAAAAACTGGGAAAGAGGCTAGAGCATGAGTAAGAAACTTATACCTTTCGATGTGGCTTCGTTTCTGGACACCGATGAGGCCGTTGGTGAGTACCTCACCCAGGTACTGGCTGACGGCGATAGCGACGAATTTGTCAGGGCAATAGGTTACGTTGCCAAAGCGCGTGGTATGTCGGCTATCGCGCAAGCCTCGGGACTTGGAAGAGCAAGTCTGTACAAAGCGCTGTCTCCAGGCGCCAAACCACGCTTCGACACTGTGGTGAAGGTTATGCATGCGCTCGGTATGGAGCTTCGTGCGACATCGGTCGGGGGAGGGGCGTAGCTTAATGTCGAGTTGCTTTACTTTCATTTTGTGAGGACTGCGCGGCACGAGTCTTCGCCCGATAATGCCGAAACGACGCCACCCCCGCAGCAACCACCACAACCCCAATGAAAATCGGCAGTCGATAAGGTTTCAGGTTACCCAGCAGGTTCTCCAATGCCTCGCCGGCCCAGTAACCGGCCATGACAAACAGCGTGGCCCATACCGCCGCGCCCAACAGGTTGATCAGGGAAAAACGAATCGGTGACAGTCGACTCGCACCGATCACCAATGGGCCAATCAGACGCATGCCGTAGAGAAATCTCACAGAGAAAATCGACGCTGTCGGGTAGCGCTCGATCAGCCCGGAAACCCGGTCGATGGTTGCCTGTTGTCGATGCAGGCGCGGCAGCAGGCGCGGGCCGTAGTAGCGTCCAGTCCAGAACAGGATCTGGTCGCCCAGCATCCCGCCCATAGTGGCGATGACGATCACATGCACCAGCCGCAACGAGCTCTGATGCGCGGCCAGGCCACCCAGGATCAGGATGGTTTCGCCTTCGAGAAGGCAGCCGATGAACACCGCCCAGTAGCCGTAATTCACAAGTAGAGAGTTGACGTCGAGGTGTTCGAACATGAGAGCCAGCGGCCTCGATAAGGGTTAGCCGCAGGAACATCCGGCGGAAGGCATGCCGTTCGACCCGGCCCTCAACCGAACAGTTCTATCAATGTTGCCGCACCGCCTGTGCCACCTATTCGCTGTACTCGGCTTCCAGTGCGGCGAGATCTTTCTCAATCACTTTCATCAGCATTTCCCACTCGCCCTGAGTGCGTTTCAGCGCCTCGCCTTCGCGAGAGTAGAGAAAGTCGATGATGTTGGCGGTTTCCTTGGCCTTGGTGGTCGGGCGAAAGGCGTCCATGCTCAACACGCGCGCCAGCATGTCCAGCTCGGTGGCGTGGTTCACCCATTGCCAGTTGTCCTTGATCACCACCTTGTCGATGAGAATGCACTGCTTCTTGAAACTGCGCAGGCTTGCGCCGAAGGGGCTCGCAGCCAGTTGCGAGGTGATCCGCGTGCCATCGCTGTTGGCCTTGTCCACAGCATTGGGGCCGAAAAACCACTCGTTGAAGCTCAGCTCGATCTCGCGAAACGCCACATTGGCATCCCATATGATGCCCAGCGCCTTGTTGTGAATGATCTCGTTCTTCCATGCCCGGTACGCCTTGAACGCCAGCCCTACCAGGCCTATCGCCGCCAGGGCCTGAACCAGCGCAGAACAGGAGTTGATGACGTCATACGCCCGTGCCGACCCCGAAATGCCCGCACCCGTGTAGGACTCGTAGAACACCGCGCCGGTCATCGCTGCTAGGGCGAACATGGCGCAGTAAAAACCGAACGCATAGGGATCTTTCATTGTTGTTTTTATCCGATCAGCGAGGTTAAACGTTTGGTCCATTCGCTCTGGATCAGTCAATTTTCAGGCTAGTTGAGAACTGGGGTTTTGCAGGGGCGAGGGCACGAAAAAGGGCAGGTGGTCGAATCCGGGCTCAGAGCAAAACCGAACACGCCAACCCTATCCGTTATCCCTCGAGGGCTTGGGAAACATCGCATCGTCCGAAAGACAGGCGATCAGATGGTCATACACCAATCGGATTCTGGGCGGCACCGGCCCCGACTGTGTGCGGTACACAATCAAGTCCACCGTCGGCGGCGCGCAGTTGGCGAGCACCTCGACCAGCAAGCCATCACTCAGATGAGGCTCCGCCAGATAGTGCGGCATCTGCCCGAACGCCAGACCGGCCAGGACAAACTCCAGCTCCGTTTCCGGGTCATCGCAGCTGAACGCAGGGGAGGGCGGCAAGTAACTCTCACCGTCCGAAAAAAACCACGGCCACGGCCTGCCGTTGTTCCGGTCGATCAGCACCGACAGCGGCAACGGCTTGAGCGCCTCCATGCTCGACGGTGCGCCCACCGCTGCAATCAGCGCGGGGGCCGCCACGATCTTCAGCGGCACCTGAGCCACTGCCCGCGCGATGAATCGCCGATCACGCACCGCCCCGATACGGATCCCGATGTCGATCCGCGACAGCACCGCATCCGTCAGTTGGTCATCCAGATTCAACTCGATTCGCAGCCCCGGATGTTGTTGCATCAGCGGCTTTAAAAACTCCGCCATGTACAGCTTGCCGATGGCATGGGGTGCGGTGATCCCGACACGGCCAGCGATATCGGCGCTCTGCGGTTTTGAGTGCGACACGAATAGCCGGTCAAACTGATTCAGCGTCTCCCGCGCCTGCTGCGCGATCTCTGCCCCGAACGCCGTGAGCGTCGCCTGTCGTGTGCTGCGATGAAAGAGCGGCTCGGCAAAGGTGCGCTCCAACTCCTTGACCGCCCGCGTCACCTTCTGCGGCGATGTCCCCAGCCGATGCGCAGCCTCGCGAAAGCTCGGCGCTTCCACCGCGACCAGAAAGACACGGAGCATTTCCATGCGATTGAGCATTGATCGGGATCCTTGTCGCGCCGATGAGATGAACAGCGTGTTCCAGAAAGTGGAATTCTAAAAGCCAAACTCTTCCATTTTCTGAGCAGAAGATCCACTGCAAACTCCTGCTCAACCACTTCCCACCCTCTGCAGGAGATTCACCATGAGCAACGGCATCCAAGGCAAAGTCGTCGTCATCACCGGCGCGAGCAGCGGTCTGGGCGAAGCTACCGCCCGCCACTTGGCAAAACTCGGCGCCAAAGTCGTCCTCGGCGCTCGTCGCCAGGAGCGCATGGACGTCATCGTCAAGGAAATCAAAGCCACTGGCGGCGAAGCATCCGCCTACACCGTCGACGTCACCCGCAGAGAAGACCTGACCGCCCTGATCGAAAACGCCGTCAACGACTTCGGAAAAGTCGACGTCATGATCAACAACGCCGGCTTCATGGCAATCTCGCCCATCGCCGAACTGCGCGTCGACGAGTGGGACCGCATGATCGACATCAACGTCAAAGGCGTGCTGTACGGCATCGCCGCCGCACTGCCAAAATTCGAAGCCCAAGGCTTCGGCCACTTCATCAACATCTCGTCCGTGGCCGGCATCAAGGTCTTCAGCCCGGGCGGCTCCGTCTACAGCGGCACCAAATACGCCGTCCGCGCCATCTCCGACGGCCTGCGCCACGAAGTCGGCGGAAAAATCCGCACCACCACCATCGAACCGGGTGCAGTGGACTCCGAACTGAAATTCGGCAGTGGCCACCAGCCAAGTGCCGATGTCGTGAATGAGTTCTACAAACAGGCCATCCCGGCTGAGTCGGTTGCTCGTGCGATTGCCTACGCGATCGAGCAACCAGGCGATGTGGATATCAACGAGATCGTACTGCGGCCTACTTCGCAGGATTTCTAAATGTAGTGAGCGATGAGAGATGCTGCGGCAGGATGACTTCTGCCGCAGCCAACCCAATGCTTGCGATACCTATGACAGAAGCTTTTGCGTCGCCCCGCCGTAGAAGCGAGTTCATTCGCCAGAGGCAAATACACCCCACCTATCCCGCCTTCGTACCCAAACCTGTAGCCCAATTGCGCCTCTACCTGTAGGGCATTTCTGAATTTCCATTCCCGCCTTGTTCATCAAAAAAGCCCGCGCTAGTTTCCGTCCTTTGAGGTGGTCATGCGTAGCTATATGGAACTGATCTATTTTATGCGGGAATTAGGTGATGGTATCCAAGATCATTTGCCGGAGGAACAGCGGACAGCACCACTTTCTTTAGATCAGATAGTCGCTCAGTGGGTTGATAACAAATCCTGCTTAGCCATCCGTTCGCTTGAGAAGGATATCTCGTCGTACATAAAAAAATCCAGCGTGGGGGACCTTTCGGTTGACCAGATCTTTTTTGATTTTGATCTGTTATTCATACCTGAAAGATTCGGCTGTGAGGAACCCGAATTGCTTGGCGAGGTATTGCTGATACTCAAGGCCAGGGCTGTAAATACAAATAGATCCGTGCTCAAAGACTTCAGTGCGTGGCTCAGATCAGAGATTGGTTATCACAATTGACACAGTTATAGGGGCAGTAATGCGTAGCTATCGTCAGCTTTATAGCTTTATGTGTGACCTTGGGGATGGGATACAGGATCATCTTCCTGAGGAAGTGCGAACCGAGCAGCTCTCAGTGGAAGGAGTCGTGATTTTGTGGGTGGACAAAAAATCATACTTGGCAATTAGATCGCTTAAGAAAGATATGATGGCGTATTTGAAAAAGTGCGATGAGATGGATTACTCACTGGATGCAATCTTTCCCTATGATGACAACCTGCTCTTCGTACTTGAGCGATTTGGCTACGAAGAATCGGTTCTGTTCTCTCAGGTATTACCGATGATTCAGCAGAGAGAGGCGGAGACGCACAGGTCTTTGCTCGCTGATCTAGTAAAGTGGTTCAGGTCACTCTAGGTGGTCTGCGAACGGAAAGCGACTCTACAGTGACCCGTAGGATATTTCTGCATTTTCTCCTCCGTGCCACTGGCCAAAATAGTCCGCGCCAGTCTTTCTGTTCTGACACCCATTCAGATCTCGTTTGGCGAAAGTGTATCCATGACTTTGTACCCTTTGCCAGTGAACCGATTGAATTTAACCTTCCCCTCGGTCAACAGATAGGCATATGCCGCTATAAATAACGGGTGGCTTAAGTCCGTCAGCGCGATTTCTCGAGATTCCCCATCAAGATTGATTCCCATAAAGTCCGCTTCTTCCGGTTCGTCGGTGTGGCTTCGGGCCAAGAGGAACAGGGCTCCGTCAGTGAACCAGTAGTCATCCCACTCATAGTAGTACTCATGCATCCCGAATTTATCAGGCTCGCTGCAGTCTAGGTGCCGGACACGTTCCACTTCCATTGGGATCTTCCTGATTTTTGGCGGGCGCATTTTCAGGCGATTTTTTCTTCTAGCCAATACCTGAATTGTCACACCTCGTGTCCGGGGTCGCATGGCAAGTCGTGATGTCTACAGTGAGTGAAGCTCACACACCCGACCGCCCATACTCAATCTGTAGCCAATAGTCCCTATGCCTGTAGGGCATTTCTGATTTTCGCCGTCCGCCTTGTTGCTCAAAAAAGCCCGCGCTAGTTTCTACTCCCCATAGAGCAAAAATCTCAGCTGATTAATTGCTTGGCGCAGCACTGCATTCACACGGCAGTACCTGTCTTTTTGACGTCCTCGACTTTGGGAATCTCAATCCATTAATCATAAGGAAATGACCTTTGCCCGACCAGGACGAGTTTCGCGTCACGCTCAGCCTTGCCCAAATGGCAGCCATTCTGGAGCGCGAGTCCCTCTCACCCTATGAAATTTCCACCAATCGAGTCCTTGGCAGCCTGCGTTTGGTAGGAGGCATCATCGAACTCGCCGGCGCTGGGGTGTTATGCGCCATCCCGGAACCTACGATGATTTCCAAAGTAGGCTGTGTCGCATTGGGCGTACACGCCGCCGACCAGTTGGCGGCCGGCGCACACCAATTGGTAACCGGCAAAGAAACTGACTCATATGCGTTCAGAGCTGGCATGAGCGCTGCTGAAGTGATGGGTGCATCGCGCACCACCGGACAAGTCGTCGCGCTTGCGGCTGAGTTTGCGGTGCCGCTATCTACGGCTTCGCTCTATAACGCGTTCAGGATTTCTTCGGTGCGGGCGGGGAGGATGACGGTCGAAGTAAGTGAAAGATTTCCTAATGCCCCTAGGAATGGCATTGGCGGGCATACTAAACAGTTTCACATCGCAATGGTCTTGGCGGGGCTACAGAGACGCTTGAAGAAAAGAAGTAATGCAGAAGTCATGTCTACATTTCGGACCGTAGAGATGGCTGAATGGGCAGTTAGTCAAGTTTTACGGGCTAATAGACTGAAAATCCAGTTTTATTCAAAGGCGCGGTTCCTACTGAAAAAAGAGAGACTTGTTTTGAATATGGAGCTTAATACCCCCGTGGGGTGGGGGATCAAACGGGTAGCTCCGGATGTGCCTTTAGAGATGACTAAGGTTAGAGTCATTATTGAGCTTAAAGAATTCAATAATATGCCGATGTACATATTTACGGCTTTTCCAGTGCCTTAATCTGGCTTGACGGATTGGTTTCTAGTTTTTAAGAGTATGAGGGAGCTATGGCATACGGTCATATTATGGGGTTTATGTACGACGTCGGGGAGGCAGTTGGCGAATTCATGCCGGAGGGCGAGGTGATTGTTCCCGATACCTTGGAAGAAATTGTTCATACGTATGTGAATGATTATTATTGGCTTGATGTTTTCTTGTTGCGCAGGCAGATAATAAATTATTTGGCTAAGTATGCGGTGGATGGCAAGGTAGATCATCGCGACCCACCGTTCAATCAAGAGTTGTGTTTCGTCGAGTATTATTTCCAATGTGAATTATTCCCGTTTTTGCATCAGGTATTGACGCTTTTAGATGCGGAAATCCCTAAGAAGAGAGCTCGTTTTGTGGACGTAATTATTGGCAACGCTTTTTCATTTTTTATTCGTAAATAGACATTGGTTGTCACGCCAGGGGCACAGATATGAGAAGTATAGGGAGGGTTTCGACTTTCAGCGATATTGAGACTGCGGAGTGGGCGTTAAAGGAGGTAGTGCACGTTCATAACCTGAGAATAAAGTTGCACTCACTCGTCGCCGCATACCTAAGGAAACACGTGGTTTCATTCAAGCTGACTCTGGATAGGGTCGTAGGCTGGGGCGTGATGAAGGAAGAGCCGGATGTGCAAGTAGAAATGCGGCGTGTAGAGGTGGTTATTGAATTCAGGGAGTTCAATTCTATGCCGTATTACGTATTGACTGCTTTTCCCATCCCCTGAAGCAAGTGCGTTTCTGGATGGGGTTTAAGGTCCTGCGACGGGCCGGTCGATGTTTACTGATTAAGGCGGGCGTGTGGCATATTGGCATATCATGGGGTTTATGTATGAGGCAGGCAGAGCAGTCGACGCATTCTCGGGGGAAGATTCGGACGAGGTGCAAGTCACGTTGCCGGAGATAGTGCACGACTATGTGCAGGAGTACTATTGGCTGGATATATTTTTGTTGAGGCAGCAAATAAAGCGCTATCTAAGAAAATTTTCAGTAGGGCAGTTCGTGGATTACTATGATCCGCCGTTCAATCAGGAATTGATGTTTGTAGAGTATTACTTTAATTGCGGATTGTTCGAATTTCTGACTGAGGTAAGCGAGGTTCTGGATACGGAAATCGGTCGAAAACGTAATTGCGCTCTAGATACCTTCGTCGGCTCAGTATTTGGCCTTTTTACACGCACGTAGCCATGAGCGCCTGACCATTGGAGTTGGCGTGAGTCGCGTTGTTGGTGACCCATGACGCTGATCCGCATCTTGGGCTATTTGCGCCCTGAAGCCGTGGCATGCAGCGACTGTCCGCGGAAAACGCTGGAGCCAGTGATTTCCAGCCTGGCCTGAAGCCTTCCAGCACTGGCGCCGGCATGGCGCATCAGATGCCCTGGTGCTGCTGAATCACCAAATCCCGCCCACAAAAAAACCGGCTCAAATCTGGCCGGTTTTTTTGTGCTTCAAGCTACGTAACCACTTGAAGGTGCTGCTGTTTGGTGCCCCGAGGGAGACTCGAACTCCCACTCCTTTCGAAAACGGATTTTGAATCCGCCGCGTCTACCAATTCCGCCATCAGGGCTCAATGGCGGCGAAGTATAGAGACGAGCCTACCGTTGGTCAATCATGTTTCATGGTCAATTTTCATGTTTTCGGCTAAACTTCCCGGCCCTGCTAGACGAACCCCATCATGCGTGTTGCTGACTTTACCTTCGAACTCCCTGATGCCCTGATCGCTCGCCACCCTTTGGCGGAGCGTCGCGGCAGCCGTTTGCTGACCCTAGACGGGCCGAGCGGTGCGCTGGCTCATCGCCAATTCACTGATTTGCTGGAGCATTTGCGTCCCGGCGATTTGATGGTTTTCAACAATACCCGGGTGATTCCTGCGCGTTTGTTCGGGCAGAAAGCCTCGGGCGGCAAGCTGGAAATTCTGGTGGAGCGCGTACTTGATCAGCACCGCGTGCTGGCTCATGTGCGTTCCAGCAAGTCGCCGAAAGCGGGTTCGTCGATCCTCATCGATGGCGGTGGCGAGGCCGAGATGGTCGCGCGCCATGATGCGTTGTTCGAGCTGTGTTTTGCCGAGCCGGTGCTGCCGCTGCTCGAGCGCGTCGGGCATATGCCGTTGCCTCCTTATATAGATCGCCCGGATGAAGACGCCGACCGCGAGCGTTATCAGACTGTGTACGCGCAGCGTGCAGGTGCGGTGGCGGCGCCAACGGCGGGGCTGCATTTCGATCAGACGATGATGGACGCGATTGCGGAGAAGGGCGTCGAAACCGCCTTCGTCACGCTGCACGTCGGTGCGGGAACGTTCCAGCCGGTGCGCGTCGAGCGCATCGAGGATCACCACATGCACAACGAGTGGCTGGAAGTCACTCAGGAAGTGGTCGATGCCGTGGCGGCGTGCCGTGCGCGCGGCGGTCGAGTGGTCGCGGTGGGGACTACCAGTGTGCGTTCTCTGGAGAGTGCCGCGCGTGATGGCGTGCTCAAGGCGTTCAGCGGCGACACCGACATCTTTATCTACCCGGGGCGGCCGTTTCACGTGGTCGATGCCCTGGTCACCAACTTTCATTTGCCTGAATCCACGCTGTTGATGCTGGTTTCGGCCTTCGCCGGTTACCCGGAAACCATGGCGGCCTACGCGGCTGCAGTGGAGCACGGGTACCGCTTCTTCAGTTACGGGGATGCGATGTTCATCACGCGCAATCCCGCGCCGACTGCCCCTGAGGCTTCAAGCCCGGCGGACTCGGCCCCAGAGGATCTAGCATGAGTCGCACCTGTCGTATGTCGTTCGAGCTGTTGGCCACCGATGGCAAGGCTCGTCGTGGTCGTCTGACCTTCCCCCGTGGCGTGGTCGAAACCCCGGCGTTCATGCCGGTCGGTACCTACGGCACAGTCAAGGGCATGCTGCCTCGTGATATCGAAGCCACGGGTGCGCAGATCATCCTCGGCAACACCTTCCACCTCTGGCTGCGTCCTGGCACCGAAGTGATCAAGGGCCACGGCGACCTGCACGATTTCATGCAGTGGAAAGGCCCGATTCTGACCGACTCCGGTGGCTTCCAGGTGTTCAGCCTCGGTGCCATGCGCAAGATCAAGGAAGAGGGCGTCACCTTCGCGTCTCCGGTCGACGGCGCCAAGGTGTTCATGGGGCCTGAAGAGTCGATGCAGGTTCAGCGCGATCTCGGCTCTGACATCGTGATGATCTTCGACGAATGCACCCCGTACCCGGCCGACGAAGATGTCGCGCGTACTTCGATGGAGCTGTCTCTGCGCTGGGCCAAGCGTTCGAAGATCGCTCATGGCGAGAGCACTGCGGCGCTGTTCGGGATCGTTCAGGGCGGCATGCATGAAAACCTGCGGATGCGCTCGCTGGAAGGCTTGAGCGAGCTGGACTTCGACGGCCTGGCCATCGGCGGTCTGTCGGTGGGCGAACCCAAGCATGAAATGATCAAGGTTCTGGACTACTTGCCAGGCCGTATGCCGGCTGACAAACCTCGTTACCTTATGGGTGTAGGCAAGCCCGAAGACCTGGTTGAAGGTGTGCGGCGCGGAGTCGACATGTTCGACTGCGTCATGCCTACGCGCAATGCTCGCAACGGTCATCTGTTCATCGACACCGGTGTTCTGAAGATTCGAAACGCGTTCCATCGTTACGATGAGTCGCCGCTGGATCCGACCTGCGATTGCTATACCTGCCAGAACTTCTCCCGCGCTTATCTGCATCACCTGGACAAGTGCGGCGAAATGCTGGGGAGCATGCTCAATACGATCCACAATTTGCGGCATTACCAGCTGCTTATGGCTGGTTTGCGCGAGGCTATTCAACAGGGTACATTGGCCGCCTTTGTCGATACGTTCTATGCCAAACGCGGGCTTGCGACGCCGCCGCTGGATTGACTGACAGCCGGTCTAACCGCTTCTTATTATTAAAATTATGCAACTGGAGTGTTAAATGAGCTTTTTCATCTCTAACGCCATGGCTGATGCTGCGGCACCTGCCGCTGCGGGCCCAATGGGTGGCGGTTTCGAGTGGATCTTCCTGGTCGGCTTCCTGGTCATCTTCTACCTGATGATCTGGCGTCCACAGGCCAAGCGCGCCAAAGAGCAAAAGAACCTGCTGGGCAACTTGCAGAAAGGTGATGAAGTCGTCACCACTGGCGGTATCGCTGGCAAGATCAACAAAGTGACCGACGATTTCGTCGTGCTCGAAGTTTCCGACACTGTAGAACTGAAGTTCCAGAAGGGCGCAATCGCTGCCACCCTGCCTAAGGGCACTTTGAAAGCCCTCTGATTCAGTCCTTTACCAATCGACGGGGCGCGCAAGGCGCCCCGCGTTCTAAGCAGGCGGCGTGATGTTGAACAAATACCCTCTGTGGAAATACATCCTGATCCTGGCAGTGCTGGTGGTCGGCTTTATTTATTCCGCACCCAATCTCTACCCTGATGACCCGGCTATTCAGGTCAGCGGCGCAAGCACCGCGCTGCAGGTCAACCAGGCTGATCTGGATCGCGTAAGCAAGGCGCTTACCGATGCTGGCATCGCGGTCAAGGGCGCGTCTCTGGCCGAGAATGGCAAGGGCGGTTTGTTGCGTCTGACCAAACAGGAAGACCAGCTGCCAGCCAAGGATGTCGCGCGCAAGGCGCTGGGTGACGACTACGTCGTTGCACTGAACCTGGCACAGACCACTCCGAAATGGTTGCGCAGCATCGGCGCAAGCCCGATGAAGCTGGGTCTTGACCTTTCCGGTGGCGTGCACTTCCTCCTTGAAGTCGACATGGACAAGGCCCTCAGCGCACGTCTGAACGTCTACGAAGGTGAAGTGAAAAGTCTGCTGCGCAAGGAAAAACTGCGTTATCGCAGCCTGCCGCAAGATGGCAATGTCATTCAGCTGGGTTTCAGCGACACCGATTCGCGCGAACAGGCCCGTGCCCTGATCCGCAAGGATTACACCGATTTCGATATCATCATGAGCGATCGTGGCGAGATGCCGATCCTGCGTCTGGCCATGACTCAGGCCAAGGTCGCCGAGATCCGCGAATACTCGATCAAGCAGAACTTGACCACCGTCCGTAACCGGGTCAACGAACTGGGCGTGGCCGAGCCACTGGTTCAGCGTCAGGGTGCCAACCGCATCGTGGTCGAGCTGCCAGGCGTGCAGGACACCGCCGAAGCCAAGCGTATTCTCGGCAAGACCGCCAACCTTGAGTTCCGTCTGGGCGCAGGTCCCGATGACTCCAAGGCCACCACCGAAATGTTCGAGTTCCGCGAAGGCGATCGTCCGGCTGCCGCCGTCGAGCGTGGTCTGATCATCACCGGCGACCAGGTCACCGACGCCAAGGCGGGCTTCGACGAACACGGCCGTCCGCAAGTGAACATCAAACTCGATGGTCACGGTGGCGATCTGATGAGCCGCGCGACCCGCGCCAACGTCGGTCGAAGCATGGCCGTGATCTTCATCGAACAGAAACCGACGACCACCTACACCAAACAGGTTGTGGGTGGCGTCGAGAAAGACGTTCCGGTGCAGACCTTCAAGGAAGAGAAGAAGATCATCAGCCTGGCGACCATTCAGTCGCCGCTGGGGGCTCAATTCCGCATCACTGGCCTGAACGGTCAGGGCGAGTCGTCGGAGCTTGCGCTGCTGCTGCGCGCTGGTGGTCTGGCCGCGCCGATGTACTTCGCTGAAGAACGTACCATTGGCCCGAGCCTGGGTGCCGACAACATCACCAAGGGTGTCCACGCATCCCTGTGGGGCATGCTGTTCGTCTCGCTGTTCATTCTCGCCATCTACCGCTTCTTCGGTCTAATCGCGACGGTCGCACTGGCTTTCAACATGGTCATGCTGCTGGCACTGATGTCGCTGCTGGGTGCAACGCTGACCCTGCCGGGTATCGCCGGTATCGTGCTGACCATGGGTATGGCGGTGGACGCCAACGTGCTGATCTTCTCGCGTATTCGTGAAGAGATCGCCAATGGCATGACCGTGCAACGTGCGATCAACGAAGGTTTCGACCGCGCCTACACCGCGATCCTCGACGCCAACCTGACGACGCTGCTGGTCGGCGGCATTCTCTTCGCCATGGGCACAGGCCCGGTGAAGGGCTTTGCGGTGACCATGTCGCTGGGGATCTTTACCTCGATGTTCACAGCCATCATGGTGACCCGCGCAATGGTCAACCTGATCTTCGGTGGTCGTGACTTCAAGAAGTTGTGGATTTAAGGGGCTGCCATGAAACGTACCATCAACTTCATGGGCGTTCGCAACGTTGCGTTCGCCATCACCATGCTCCTCACCGCGCTGGCGTTATTTAGCTGGTTCAGCAAAGGGCTCAATTTCGGTCTGGACTTCACCGGCGGTACGCTGATCGAGCTGACTTACGAGCGCCCTGCCGATCTGGGCAAGGTTCGTGAGGAGCTGGTCGCTTCGGGTTATCACGAGGCTATCGTGCAGAGCTTCGGTGCTACCACCGACCTGCTCGTGCGTATGCCGGGTGAAGATCCACAGCTGGGTGCTCAGGTTGCCGAAGCGCTGCGCAAGACTGGCGCTGACAACCCTGTGACCGTCAAGCGCGTCGAATTCGTCGGCCCGCAGGTCGGTGAAGAGCTGCGCGACCAAGGCGGTATCGGCATGTTGCTCGCCCTGGGCGGCGTGCTGGTCTACCTGGCTTTCCGCTTCCAGTGGAAATTCGCGGTCGGCGCGATCGTTTCGCTGATTCACGACGTGGTCGTGACCATGGGTATCCTGTCGTTCTTCCAGGTGACCTTCGACCTGACGGTACTGGCAGCGGTGCTGGCGATCATCGGTTACTCACTCAACGACACCATCGTGGTATTCGACCGGGTTCGTGAGAACTTCCGTCTGCTGCGCAAGGCATCGCTGATCGAGAACATCAATATTTCTACCACGCAGACGCTGCTGCGCACCATGGCGACGTCGATCTCCACGTTGCTGGCCATCGTCGCGCTGTGGATCTTCGGTGGCGACAGCCTGCACGGTTTCTCCGTCGCGCTGTTCATCGGGGTGCTGGCCGGTACTTACTCCTCGATCTACATCGCCAACGTGGTACTGATCTGGCTGAATTTGCGTACCGAAGACCTGCTGCCGCCTGTGACTACCGACAAGGTTGATGATCGTCCATAACGATTGCTCCTGACCGGTCATCCAGTCAAAAAGGCGCGAGTGTGAACTCGCGCCTTTTTTTGTGCTCCAAGGCTGGGAGTAGCGCGAGCAATTGCGCTGAATATGGTCAGGAGGTTCACGTGAACAAATCGTTGCTAGTTGGTGCTGTATTGGGTGCTGTCGGTGTAACCGCCGGTGGTGCTTTGGCCACCTATAGCCTCGTTAAATCAAGCGGCCCCGAGTACGCGGAGGTACTTGCCGTAGAGCCTGTGAAAGAACAGATCAAAACCCCTCGTGAAGTGTGCAAAGATGTCGCGGTCACCCATCGCGCACCGGTCAAAGACCAGCACCAGATCGTGGGTAGTGTCATCGGTGCCGTAGCGGGTGGCCTGCTCGGTAACCAGGTAGGCGGTGGTAACGGCAAAAAGATTGCGACCGTTGCGGGCGCTGTCGGTGGTGGTTATGCCGGTAACAAGGTGCAGGAAGGCATGCAGAATCGCGACACCTACACCACGACCGAAAGCCGTTGCAACACGGTTAACGATATCAGCGACAAGGTTGTTGGCTACAATGTCAAATACAAGTTGAACGACAAGGTCGGTCAGGTGCGTATGGATCGCGATCCAGGCAGCCAGATCCCGGTTAACAAGGATGGTCAGCTGGAGTTGAGCCAGGCTCAGTAAGCTCACTGTTTCGACGCATCATCAAAACACCCCTCTGGCAGGGGTGTTTTTTTTGCCTTTGATTTCATCATATCTATAACGTCTGGAGTTGGTAGTAACTATATATTTTTAATCGCTAATACCGCCGCGTAAGCTTTTTCCCATGGCCCTGTGACTGACGCGTTGCCGGGTTCATACGACAAAACCAATAAAAATCAGCTACGCCACGCGGGAATAAAAATGCATAAAAGCTCCGTTTCTCTCGGCCTCACGTCTGCTGCCCTCGGACTGAGCCTGACCTTCCCTGGCTTCGCCGAAGCCGATTTTTTCGAAGACAGCAAGGCTGATCTCGAATTTCGTAACTTCTATTTCAACAGCGACTACCGTCAAGACGGCGCCAGCCAGTCCAAGCGCGATGAATGGGCTCAGGGCCTGATCCTCAACTACGAGTCGGGGTTTACCGAAGGCGCGGTCGGGTTCGGGGTCGATGCCATCGGCCTGTTCGGGTTGAAGCTGGATTCGAGCCCGGACCGTCGCAATACCGGCTTGCTGCCGGTTGGGGATGAGAAGGCTCCGGATGATTACGGCCGTGCCGGCGTGACTGCCAAGGCCCGGATCTCCAAGAGTGTGCTGCGAATCGGTACGTTGCTGCCGAAATTGCCTACCGTGTTGCCCAACGATGGCCGTCTGTTGCCGCAGACCTTTCGTGGTGCGCAGGTGACGTCCAGAGACATCACCGACATGACGCTCAACGTCGGGCGGCTGACCAGCAACACCGAACGCAACGACAGCGGGCACGAAGATATCGAGGCCGAAGGCAAAGGCATCAAGGGCGGCCGCCCGAGCGATAAGTTCGACTTTGCCAGTGCCAGCTACAACTGGACCAAGGGGCTGACTACGTCTTACAACTACGGCGGTCTGGAGAACAACTACAAGCAGCACATCGTGACCCTGGTTCACAACTTTCCGCTGGGCGAATCTCAATCCTTGAAGAGTGATCTGCGGTACGCGCGCTCGCTCAAGGACGGCAACACCAACGTCGACAATACGGCTGTTGGTGCGAAGTTCACCTACACCGTTGCTGGTCACGGCTTTGGCGTCGCCTATCAGCGCATGAACGGCGAGACTGGCTTTCCGCACCTGGCTGGCACCGACTCTTTCCTCGTCAACTACGTGATGATTTCTCCGGACTTCGCCAATCCGGAAGAGCGCTCATGGCAGGCCCGTTATGACTACGACTTTGCCGCTGTTGGCCTGCCCGGCCTGACGTTCATGACCCGCTACCTACAGGGCGATAATTTCGCACGCGGCAACAAGGAGGGAACCGAATGGGAGCGCAACACCGACATCGGTTACGTGTTCCAGAGCGGGGCATTGAAGAACCTCGAACTGAAGTGGCGCAACGGCACTTACCGCAGCAACGGCGGCAATAACATCGACCAGAACCGCGTCATCGTCAGCTACACGCTGCCGCTGTTCTGATTCCTGACGTCTTCTGCATCATCCCTACAACGCTCACCCTCGGCACTCGCCGCAACGGAGCCTGAAATGCCAACAAGAAAGACCCTCATCCATCTGGCCGTCGCCTTTGCCCTGTTCAACAGCCACGGCGCCTATGCAGCGAATACCGCTGAGCTGCCCTGCGCCACCACTGAACAGTGCGCTGCCCAAGCCGCAAAAATCGGCGCCACGGTCGACAAATCCAAGGCCAAAGGCAACAAGGGCGAAAGCCAGTTTTCCTGGCTTAACCGTATCAACAAGGCCTCTATCGTGATGCTCACGGAGGAGGGCATCGTCAAACCCGAGATGGGCCAGAAAATCGCCACAGGTGTGCGTTATGCCATCGATCAGGCGGACCAGCCCAACGGCAAGCGCCCGAGCGACGTGCTCCAGCTCGAGCAAATCATGACCGACAAAATCGGGCCGGAAGCCTCGCTGATTCACTCGGGGCGCAGCCGTCAGGACATGCTCGCGACCTACCGCCTGGCCAAGCTGCGCTCTGACGTGCTGGCCTACAGCGAAGCGATGAACGCTACGCGCAAGCGCCTGCTGGAGCTGGCGGACAAGAACGTCGACACGCTGATTCCGGCGTACACCAACGGCGTGCAGGCGATGCCGATCACATATGCGCATTATTTGCTGGCATTCGAAGCGGCGTTCGATCGTGACGGCCAGCGGATTCGCGAGCTGTATCAACGCCTGAATCAAAGCCCGATGGGTACTGCGGTGCTGGCGAACTCGGCCTATCCGTTGAATCGCGAACGCATGGCTGAACTGCTGGGCTTCGACGGTGTGCGCGAGAATTCGCTGGATTCCAGTCAGGTATCGACCTATGACATCCCTATCGAGGCGGCGAACATCGCGTCTTCGTCGGCGATTCGGGTCGGCGCAATGATTGGCGACATCCATACGCAGTACCACCAGATTCGCCCGTGGTTACTGCTGGATGAGGAAAAGACCTACACCAGTAGCGCCATGCCACAGAAGCGCAACCCAGGTCTGCTGATGCGCGCCCGCGAAACCGCTTCTGATGTGGTGGGCCTGGCGCAGACCGTGACCCTGCGCGCGCACAACGTCACCACCGGCATGACCGATTACAAGTTCGCCTTCGATTCTTTGGGTGTCTTCGATTCCACCAAAGATATGTTCGGCGCCATGGATGCCGTGCTGGATGCCCTGCAGGTCAATCCTCAGCGCGCTCGTGAAGAGCTTGAGAATGAGTGGACCACGTCGATGGAGTTGGCCGACACCCTGGAGCGTACGCAAAAGGTGCCGTTCCGCATCGGTCACAGCTTTGCTTCGTTGATTGTCGAGCAGGCGCGTAGCGAAGGCTTCACGCCGAAGACTTTCCCGTATGCCGATGCGCAGAAGCTGTATGCCAAGGCAGCCGACAAGTATCAGTGGAAGCAGAACACCCTGCCGCTGGACGAAGCGACATTTCGCGCGGCGCTGTCGCCGGAGAACATGGTCAACACCCGCAAAGGCACCGGCGGCCCTCAGCCGCAGGAAGTCAAACGCATGCTGGCGGAGGCGCACAAGACGCTGGACGCGGATCAGGCGTGGTTGCGTGAGCGTCGGGAAAAGTTGACTCAGGCTGAAGGCGGTCTGGACCGGGCGTTCGAGAAACTACTGTCCTCCAAGGCTCCGTAACCCTCGCGCTGTAGTGGTCCGATTGCCGACGGCAGCGATCTCAAGGTCGACACTGCCGGCAAACCGGGCTGCTACAGCGGCTCGCTTCGCTTAACTTCAATCATGGCCTTCATCGCCGGCCGGTCCAGCGCATTCTGCCAGCGCGCAATCGCCAGGCACGCCACACAATTGCCCAAGACGTTGGTCAATACCCGGCACTTCATCAGGCGCTCCACCCCCAGCAACAGACCCACACCTTCCAGCGGCACGAGGTGGAACAGGTTCAGGGTTGCAATCAAAGTGAAGAAGGCTGAGCCTGCCATGCTGGTTGAGCCGAGCGATGTCACAAGCGCTATCAGCAGCAGCGTCGACAGTTCGCTTCCGGTCAGCGTGATCCCCGACATCTGCGCCAGGAACAGCACCGCCGTTATCAGGTAGATATTCGATCCACTGAGGTTGAAGCTGTAGCCGGAGGTAAGCACTAATCGCGTGAGTTGCCGGTCACAGCCCAGCGTCTGCATTTTCTCGATCAAGCCTGGCAGTGCGGCCACGGATGAGCCCGTGAAGGTGACCAGCAGCAGTTCGTCCTTCAGATGAACGATCAGCCGCCAGAGCGGGGCACCCGATGCTCGGGCTACTGGCACCAAAATCAGGAGAACAAACGCCGCAGACGCCAGATACATGACGGCCACGAACTTGAGCAAGGGTACGGCCGACGCCGGGCCGAATCGCCCGATGGTGAACGCAATGGCACCGAACGCCGCAAGCGGTGCAAAGCGCAGTACCACTTTCAGAATCTTGAATAGCACGCCCACGGCGTTTTCAAGCAAAGCGCGAAGGGCCACCGCGTGTCGATGGTCTTTCGCGCGAGCGATAACAGCGCCTGCGACTAAACCGGCGAGCATAATCTGCAGTATCGGGTTTTGCGTGAGTGCGCGGGTGAGCACCACGCTGACTGTCGACCATGAAAACTCACCTGTGGTTTGTGCGCTTAACAAATTAACGGGAACGTGCGAGGCGTCCGGTCCGACGCCGGTACCGGGATGCACGACCTCGGCGATCAAACAACCCAACGCTAACGACACCAGCGCCATGGTCTGAAAATAGATCAGCACCTTGCGTCCAAGGCCGCGCTGCCTGACCTGCAGGCCGGCGACGCCGGAGGCGACCAGAAGAAACATCATGAACGGCATCAGCCAGCCGATGACGCGGATGAAACCATCGCTCAGCGGTTTCATTTCGATTGCGAGCTGTGGATCGAAGACGCCCAGCAGCGCGCCACAGACGATGGCCAAGAGAAGTTGCAGGGTGGCGGTTCGCAGAAGCCTTGCTGGCATCGATGTTCCGGTTTTTCAGCGTATTTATTGTTATGAGCGTGCCTTGTCAGCGTCGGGCGGATTGGGCACGCTTGCCGGTCAATGTCGCATCGATCGGGCGACAATCATAAAACCTTGCTGCGGGATAGACCACCATGGAGCTTCGTCATCTGCGCTATTTCGTCATGGTGGCCGAAGAGCGACATTTCACCCGTGCTGCCGCCCGCTTGAACATGCAGCAACCACCGCTGAGCCAGCAGATTCGTGCGTTGGAGGAGGAGCTGGGATTCGACCTGTTCAAGCGTCATCCCAAAGGCGTGGATCTGACAGCGGGCGGGCTGGTCTTCCTGCAAGAAGCGCAGGACATTCTGGCGCGAGTGAAAGAGGGTTCGCTCAAGGCGTCTCGCGCTGCTCACGGCATCGAAGGTCAGTTGAGTATCGGCTTCACCAGTTCGGCAGCAGCTCACCCGCTGATCCCGCGCATTATCCGCGCTTACCGCGAGCGTTATCCGGGCGTTGCCGTCTCGTTGAAGGAAGGCAGTGCACAGAAGCTTACTGATCTGACTGTCGATGGCGGCGTTGATGTCGGGATTTTGCGTGCACCCGTCAGTCGGCATCAAAGTATTGAATTTCATCGTCTGCTCAACGAGGAGATGCTGCTGACGTTGCCAGTCGGTCATCACTTGCTGGCGGGGCATGATAGTTCTGCTGAGGCTCCGTCGATTTCACTCGGTGATCTGCAGGCCGAACAGTTCATTCTTGTCCGTCGGCCAGGCGCTCCCGGCATGTATGCGAATCTGATCAAGGCGTGTCAGAACGCAGGCTTCGATCCTAAGATCGCTTTCGAAGTGGAGCGCATGCTGACCAACGTCAGCCTCGTCGCTGCCGGTGCGGGGATTTCCATCGTGCCGGCATCCATGAAGGATGTGCACAAGGAGAGTGTCGTGTATTGCCGGATTGCCAACGCCAGGCCGCGCTTGCATGCGCCGATCACGCTGGTGTGCCGCAGCTTCAATCAGCTGCCCCCGCTGCAGAATTTCATAAGCCTGTCGCGGGAGCTGAGCGGCCGCAGGGCATCGCAACAGGCATAAAAAAACCGGCACGCCGCCGGTTTTTTTGCAGCTGCCGAGCGTTAACGCTTCAGCGAAGCCGGGACGAACGGTGCGATCGAGGTCAGTACGGCCTTGAAGCACTTGGTGTTGCCGGCAACGATGTGGCCCTTCTCGAGGAAATCATGGCCACCGTTGAAGTCGCTGACCAGACCGCCTGCTTCTTGAATCAGCAGGGCGCCAGCGGCCATGTCCCATTCCGACAGACCCGACTCCCAGAACGCATCGAAGCGACCGGCTGCGACGTAAGCCAGATCCAGGCTCGCTGCGCCAGCGCGGCGGATGCCAGCAGTCTGGCCAACCAGCGAGCGGAACATGTTCATGTAGTTTTCAAGGTTGTCCAACTGGTTCTCGCGGAACGGGAAACCGGTGCCGAGCAGGGCGCCTTCAAGGCTCTTGCGAGGGCTGACGCGCAGACGGCGGCCGTTCAGTTGAGCGCCACGACCGCGGCTGGCGGTGAATTCTTCCTGGCGAACCGGGTCCAGAACCACGGCGTGTTCCAGGCGACCACGGTATTTGCAGGCGATGCTGACCGCGAAGTGCGGAACGCCGCGAACGAAGTTGGTGGTGCCGTCCAGCGGATCGATGATCCACAGGTAATCGGCGCCTTCGCCGGTGCCTTCACGCAGGCCGGTTTCTTCGCCGAGGATGCCGTGAGTCGGGTAGGCCTTGAGCAAGGCATCAATGATGGTTTTTTCTGCGGCGCGATCGATCTCGGTTACATAGTCTTTCGCGTCTTTTTCGTCGACCTTGATGGTATCCAGGCGCTCGATGGAGCGGAAAATCAATTCGCTGGCGCTGCGGGCGGCGCGCAGCGCGATATTCAGCATGGGCTGCATGGATGTATCACCTAGGTCGTTAAAGAGAGCCGGGCATTCTATGGGTTCTCGCCGACGATTTCCAGCGCGAAGGAAGCCTTTGCCATGCGTCCGGTCGCCTCATGACAAACGGATTGGCGCTGGTTAGGGGGCCCTTATCGGTGTATGTAGGTCCTTCGGCTCAAGGGTTCATAGCGTTGGGCCGGGCGCTTCTGTAAGATTCGTCCCCCTTTTCACCTGCTAGCGAGATCACGCCATTGCTGCAAAATATTCGTGTTGTCCTGGTCGGCACCAGTCACCCGGGAAATATCGGTGGCGCTGCTCGTGCCATGAAAAACATGGGGCTTTCGCGTCTGGTGCTGGTCGATCCGGCAAGCTTTCCGCATCACGAGGCTGACGCGCGAGCCTCCGGCGCCGGCGACATCCTCGAAAGCGCGCAGGTGGTTGCCACGCTTGAAGATGCCTTGGTTGGCTGCAACCTGGTGCTGGGCACCAGCGCGCGGGATCGTCGTATTCCGTGGCCGCTGCTGGACCCTCGCGAAGCAGGTACCAAGACAGTCGAGCACGCTGCGCTCGGGGAAGAGATTGCGCTGGTGTTCGGTCGAGAATATGCGGGACTCACCAACGAGGAGCTGCAGCGCTGCCATTACCACGTACACATCCCGTCAGATCCGGAGTTCAGCTCGCTGAATCTTGCTGCGGCGGTTCAGGTGCTCAGCTACGAGACGCGGATGGCCTGGCTGGCAGCGGGTGGGCAGGCGACCAAGGTCGAGAAGTTCGAGGTCAATTCGGTGCGCAGTACCGAGCTCGCGACAATGGATGAGATGGAGAAATTCTATGAGCATCTGGAAGCGACTCTGGTCAACATCGGCTTCCTCGATCCGGAAAAGCCTCGTCATTTGATGGCGAGGTTGCGCCGGCTCTACGGACGCTCCGCGGTAAACCGATCTGAAATGAGCATTTTGCGTGGCATTCTCACCGAGACCCAGAAAGCGGCCAACGGCGAGCCCTACAAGCGGAAGGATCAGTGATGTTCGAGCGTCTGCGAGAAGATATTCAAAGCGTGTTTCATCGCGACCCGGCGGCCCGCAACGCATTCGAAGTGCTGACCTGCTATCCCGGCATGCACGCGATCTGGCTGCATCGGCTGTCTGGCTGGTTGTGGCGCAAAGACCTGAAATGGCCGGCGCGCATGGTCTCCAATTTCGGCCGCTGGTTGACGGGTATCGAGATCCACCCCGGCGCCAAAGTCGGCAGACGCTTCTTCATCGATCACGGCATGGGCATCGTCATTGGCGAAACCGCTGAGATCGGCGACGACGTGACGCTCTATCAGGGCGTGACTCTGGGTGGCACCAGCTGGAATAAAGGCAAGCGCCATCCGACCCTGGAATCCGGCGTCGTGGTGGGGGCGGGCGCCAAGGTGCTTGGGCCGTTTACCGTCGGCGCCGGCGCCAAGGTCGGCTCCAATGCCGTGGTGACCAAGCCGGTTCCGGCTGGGGCGACCGTGGTGGGCATTCCGGGTCGTATCATCGTGAAAGCCGATGAAAGCGAGGCCGAAGCCAAGCGCAAGGCGATGGCCGAGAAGATCGGTTTCGATGCCTACGGGGTCAGCGAAGACATGCCGGACCCGGTGGCCAAGGCGATTGGTCAACTGCTCGATCATCTGCAGGCGGTCGATGTGCGTATGGAAGACATGGGCAAGGCCTTGAAAAGCCTGGGTTGCGAGTACCGGGAGAAAGAACTTCCGGAGCTGCATCAGGAAGTATTCGATTGCATCAAGGAACGCAACGAGACCAAGGTCGGTCAAGGTAATTGACGCAAATGGCTCTGAAGGGGGCGGTGAAGCGTGCCATTTGACTGGTGATTTTGCTATCATGCGGCCCGCTCTTTGCGGGTAATCCCGACTGTTTCACTAGGTCTTATAGTTGACTTAAATACTCGGGAATAGCATACTCGCCCTCATTCCGAACCTCCGCGGTACACGTCATGCGACTGACTACAAAGGGCCGATACGCCGTAACTGCCATGCTTGATCTGGCTTTACACGCGCAGCATGGGCCAGTGTCTCTAGCCGATATCTCCGAGCGGCAAGGGATTTCCCTTTCCTACCTCGAGCAACTGTTCGCCAAGCTGCGCCGCAGCAATCTGGTGTCCAGCGTGCGTGGGCCGGGCGGCGGCTATCAGCTGTCCCGCAACATGCAGGGTATCCAGGTGGCGCAGGTCATCGATGCGGTCAACGAATCCGTCGACGCGACGCGCTGTCAGGGGCTCGGTGATTGCCATGCTGGTGATACCTGTCTGACCCACCATCTGTGGTGCGACCTCAGCCAGCAGATTCATGAATTTCTAAGCGGTATCAGCCTGGCCGACCTCGTCACTCGCCGTGAAGTGCAGGAGGTCGCCCAACGTCAGGATCTGCGTCGTTGCAACAACAAGACGCAGCAACTGGACAAGATTGAAACATCCGCCGTTGAGTGAACGCAGATGAACGCGCGGCGCGCCTGCCCGATAGGAGATATTCAATGAGATTGCCGATTTACCTCGATTATTCCGCGACGACCCCGGTCGATCCGCGTGTTGCGCAGAAAATGAGCGATTGCCTGCTGGTTGATGGCAACTTCGGTAACCCGGCGTCGCGCTCCCACGTTTTCGGCTGGAAAGCTGAAGAAGCGGTCGAGAATGCTCGCCGCCAGGTCGCAGACCTGGTCAATGCCGATCCCCGTGAAATCGTCTGGACCTCCGGTGCTACCGAGTCCGACAACCTGGCGATCAAAGGTGCGGCGCATTTCTACGGCACCAAAGGCAAGCACCTGATCACCAGCAAAATCGAACACAAGGCTGTCCTCGACACCATGCGCCAACTGGAGCGTGAAGGTTTCGAAGTCACCTACCTGGAACCGACCACCGACGGCCTGATCACTCCAGCGATGATCGAAGCTGTCCTGCGCGACGACACCATTCTGGTTTCGATCATGCACGTCAATAACGAAATCGGTACCGTCAACGACATCGCCGCGATTGGTGAGCTGACCCGTTCGCGTGGTGTGCTGTTCCATGTCGATGCTGCTCAGTCCACCGGCAAGGTCGATATCGATCTGTCGAAACTGAAAGTCGACATGATGTCCTTCTCCGCTCACAAGACTTACGGTCCGAAAGGTATCGGCGCGCTGTATGTCAGCCGCAAGCCACGCGTTCGCATCGAAGCCACCATGCACGGCGGCGGTCACGAGCGCGGCATGCGTTCCGGCACTCTGGCTACCCACCAGATCGTTGGCATGGGCGAAGCCTTCCGTGTTGCTAAAGAAGACATGGCCGCTGAAAACGTACGCATCAAGGCGTTGAGCGACCGCTTCTACAAGCAGGTCGAGCACCTTGAAGAGCTGTACGTCAACGGCAGCCTGACTGCTCGCGTGCCGCACAACCTGAACCTGAGCTTCAACTACGTCGAAGGCGAATCGCTGATCATGGCGCTCAAGGATCTGGCGGTTTCGTCCGGTTCCGCGTGCACCTCGGCTTCCCTTGAGCCTTCCTACGTGCTGCGCGCCCTGGGTCGCAACGATGAGCTGGCTCACAGCTCGATCCGTTTCACCTTCGGCCGCTTCACTACTGAAGAAGAAATCGATTGGGCCGCGCAGAAAGTTTGCGAGGCTGTCACCAAGCTGCGCGCTCTGTCGCCGCTGTGGGACATGTTCAAAGATGGCGTCGACATCTCGAAGATCGAGTGGGCCGCACACTAATTTGAAGTCGCCACACAAGCGGCACTTTTAAAACCTGATGCGGTAGTTTTTTAAGTGTCGCGAGAGCGACGAACCTGATGAGGATTTAGATCATGGCTTACAGCGAAAAGGTCATCGACCACTACGAAAACCCGCGCAACGTCGGCAAGATGAACGCGGAAGATCCTGATGTCGGCACCGGCATGGTCGGCGCTCCAGCGTGTGGCGACGTCATGCGCCTGCAGATCAAGGTCAACGAGCAAGGCATTATCGAAGACGCCAAGTTCAAGACCTACGGCTGCGGTTCGGCGATCGCCTCCAGCTCCCTGGCCACCGAGTGGATGAAGGGCAAGACTCTGGACGAAGCAGAGACCATCAAGAACACTCAGCTGGCTGAAGAACTGGCATTGCCGCCGGTGAAAATTCACTGCTCTGTACTCGCCGAAGACGCCATCAAGGCTGCCGTTCGCGATTACAAGCAGAAGAAAGGCCTGCTCTGAGCAGTCTTCATCCCGCTTGCAAGAAGTAAGGAGTCCTGATGGCTATCAGCATGACCGAAGCTGCCGCTAACCACGTGCGTCGTTCCCTCGAAGGGCGCGGCAAGGGTGATGGCATTCGTCTGGGTGTTCGCACCACAGGTTGTTCCGGCCTCGCGTACGTTCTCGAGTTCGTCGACGAGCCGGAAAGCGAAGATTCGGTGTTCGAATACCATGGCGTCAAGGTGATCATCGATCCCAAGAGCCTGGTTTATCTCGACGGCACCGAGCTCGATTTCGTCAAGGAAGGGTTGAACGAAGGCTTCAAGTTCAACAACCCGAACTCGCGCGGTGAATGTGGCTGCGGCGAAAGCTTCAACGTCTGAGGCTTATCGTGGGTACTCCTTGTCATTTCGCTTTATTCGATCTGCAGCCGGGTTTCCGTCTGGATCTCGACCTGCTGGCGACGCGTTATCGCGAGCTTGCCCGTAGCGTGCACCCCGACCGCTTCGCTGACGCTTCCGAGCGTGAGCAGCGCGTTGCGCTGGAGCGCTCGGCAAGTTTGAATGACGCCTACCAGACGCTGAAAAACGCGCCGAAACGGGCGCGTTATCTATTGGCGCTCAAGGGCGAAGTTCCGCTTGAAGTCACCGTGCATGACCCCGATTTTCTGATGCAGCAGATGCAATGGCGCGAAGAACTCGAGGACTTGCAGGACGAAGCGGATCTGGACGGCGTCGCGGTATTCAAGCGTCGGCTCAAGGTAGCGCAGGAAGAACTGAACGAAAGCTTCGCGGCCTGTTGGGATGATGCTGCACAGCGTGAGCAGGCCGAAAGGCTGATGCGCCGCATGCAGTTCCTCGACAAGCTCTCCTACGAAGTGCGCCAGCTGGAAGAGCGCCTCGACGATTAACCCCGCGCCGCCCTTGGGCGGCGCGCCAGTGATATCAGAAAAGCAATGGCTCTACTGCAGATCGCCGAACCCGGCCAAAGTCCTAAACCTCATCAGCGCCGTCTGGCCGTCGGGATCGATCTCGGCACCACCAACTCGCTGGTGGCTGCGTTGCGCAGCGGCATCAGTGAACCCCTTCCCGATCAGAACGGGCAGGTCATCCTGCCGTCGGCGGTGCGTTACCACGCAGATCGCGTCGAAGTCGGCCAGTCCGCCAAGGATGCTGCCGCCACCGATCCGCTGAACACCATCATCTCGGTCAAGCGCCTGATGGGCCGCGGCATCTCCGACGTGAAGCATCTGGGTGAGCAACTGCCTTACCGCTTCATTGGCGGCGAGTCGCACATGCCGTTCATCGAGACCGTTCAGGGTCCGAAAAGCCCGGTGGAAATCTCCGCTGACATTCTGAAGGTGCTGCGTCAGCGCGCTGAAGCGACGTTGGGCGGCGATCTGGTAGGCGCGGTGATCACCGTTCCTGCCTACTTCGACGATGCTCAGCGCCAGGCGACCAAGGACGCCGCCAAGCTGGCGGGTCTGACCGTGCTGCGTCTGCTCAACGAGCCAACCGCAGCGGCCGTGGCTTATGGTCTTGATCAGAACGCTGAGGGCGTGGTCGCCATCTACGATCTGGGCGGTGGCACGTTCGATATCTCGATTCTCCGTCTGACTGGCGGGGTCTTTGAAGTCATGGCCACCGGCGGCGACAGCGCTCTGGGTGGCGACGATTTCGACCATGCCATTGCCAGCTGGATCATCACTGAGGCCGGTTTGTCGGAAGACCTCGATCCTTCCGCTCAGCGCAGCCTGATGCAGACCGCTTGCGCCGCCAAGGAAGCGCTGACCGATACCGATTCGGTCGAAGTGGTACATGGCGCCTGGGCTGGCACGCTGACTCGCGCTGGATTCGACGCGCTGATCGAGCCAATGATCGCCCGCAGCCTCAAGGCTTGCCGCCGTGCCGTGCGTGATTGCGGCATCGAGCTGGACGAAGTCGAAGCCGTGGTTATGGTTGGCGGTTCGACTCGGGTGCCGCGCGTGCGTGAAGCCGTTGCCGATCTGTTCGGTCGTCAGCCTCTGACCGAGATCGATCCGGATCAGGTTGTCGCCATTGGTGCAGCAATCCAGGCCGATACCCTGGCGGGCAACAAGCGTGACGGCGGCGAACTGTTGCTGCTGGACGTGATCCCGCTGTCGCTCGGTCTTGAGACCATGGGTGGGCTAATGGAGAAGGTGATTCCACGCAACACCACGATCCCGGTCGCCCGTGCTCAAGAGTTCACCACTTATAAAGACGGCCAGTCGGCCATGATGATTCACGTGCTGCAAGGCGAACGTGAACTGATCAGTGACTGCCGTTCCCTGGCGCGTTTCGATCTGCGCGGTATCCCCGCGATGGTCGCCGGCGCTGCCAAGATTCGTGTCACCTTCCAGGTCGATGCCGACGGTCTGCTGAGCGTTTCCGCTCGTGAACTGGCGTCCGGCGTGGAATCAAGCATCCAGGTCAAGCCTTCGTACGGCCTGACCGACGGCGAGATCGCGCGGATGCTCAAGGACTCGTTCCAGTATGCCGGTGACGACAAGGTCGCTCGCGTGTTGCGTGAGCAGCAGGTCGACGCCCAGCGTCTGATCGAAGCCGTCGAAGGTGCGCTGCAGGCCGACGGCGAGCGTTTGCTCGACGCCGAAGAGCGCATGGTCATCGAGATGCAGGTGGACGAACTCCGTGAATTGATGAAGGGCACCGACGGTGCGGCCATCGAGCAGCAGACCAAGCGTCTGTCGCAGGTGACCGATGCGTTCGCGGCCCGCCGCCTGGACTCGACGGTAAAAGCCGCGTTGTCAGGGCGCAACCTGAATGAGATTGAGGAATAACTGATGCCGCAGGTCATTTTTCTGCCACACGCCGAGCATTGCCCGGACGGTATGGTTGTCGAGGCCGAAACCGGCAAGTCAATTCTCGAAGTGGCGCATGACAATCACATCGAAATCGAGAGTGCCTGCGGTGGTGTCTGCGCCTGCACCACTTGTCACTGCATCATCCGCGAGGGCTTCAATTCGCTGGAAGAGGCCGACGAGCTGGAAGAGGACTATCTTGATCGTGCCTGGGGTCTGGAAGCGCAATCGCGTCTGTCTTGCCAGGCAAAGGTCGGGACTGAAGACCTGACCGTCGAAATACCGAAATATTCGCTTAACCATGCAGCTGAAGCGCCGCACTGACCGAGGTATTGTCATGAGCTACGGTTGGAATGATGTACAGCGTATCGCTGAAGAATTGTACGAGGCCCATCCGGATACCGATCCGTATTCGGTGGGTTTCGTCAAACTGCAACAGATGATCAAACAGCTGCCCGATTTCGACGACACCTCCGGCAGGGTCGGGGAGAAGGTGCTGGAAGCGGTTCAGACCCTTTGGGCCGCTGAAAAAGACTGATCATCTCTGCACGTTAGGCAATACACCAGAACCCGCGTATAATTCGCGGGTTTAATTTTTCGCAACAATCACCGTTTCTGGAGTTACACCATGGCTGTTCAACGTACTTTCTCGATCATCAAGCCTGACGCCGTTGCTAAAAACGTAATCGGCGAAATCACCACCCGCTTCGAAAAAGCCGGTCTGCGTGTTGTGGCTTCGAAACTGAAGCAACTGTCCAAGGCCGAAGCAGAAGGTTTCTACGCTGAGCACAGCGCTCGTGGTTTCTTCGGCGACCTGGTTGCTTTCATGACTTCCGGTCCGGTTGTCGTTCAGGTTCTGGAAGGCGAAAACGCCATCCTGGCGAACCGTGAGCTGATGGGCGCTACCAACCCTAAAGAAGCTGCTGCCGGCACCATCCGTGCTGACTTCGCAGAATCGATTGACGCCAACGCTGTTCATGGCTCCGATTCCGAAGCTGCCGCTGCTCGCGAAATCGCTTACTTCTTCGCTGCTACCGAGGTAACCACTCGCTAAGCTGCTGCTGCGAGTGAGGGTGAATCCATGACTGATACAACTGGCAAAATCAACCTGTTGGGTCTGACCCAACCGGAAATGGAAAAATTCTTCGAGTCCATCGGGGAGAAACGCTTCCGCGCCGGTCAGGTCATGAAGTGGATTCACCATTTTGGCGTCGATAATTTCGAGGCCATGACGAACGTCGGCAAGGCGCTGCGCGAAAAGCTCGAGCGCCGTGCCGAAATTCGTGGTCCTGAAGTCGTCAGCGAGGACATCTCCACCGACGGTACCCGTAAATGGGTCGTTCGCGTGGCGTCCGGCAGCTGCGTCGAGACCGTCTACATTCCGCAGGGCAAGCGTGGCACGTTGTGTGTTTCGTCCCAGGCGGGCTGTGCGCTGGATTGCAGTTTCTGCTCTACCGGCAAGCAAGGCTTCAACAGCAACCTCACCGCCGCCGAAGTCATCGGTCAGGTGTGGATTGCCAACAAATCTTTCGGCAGTGTCCCGGCTACCGTCGACCGTGCCATCACCAACGTGGTGATGATGGGCATGGGTGAGCCATTGCTGAACTTCGACAATGTCATTTCTGCAATGCATCTGATGATGGATGACTTCGGGTATGGCATTTCCAAGCGCCGGGTGACCCTGTCCACCTCCGGCGTGGTCCCGATGATCGATGAGCTGGCCAAGCACATCGACGTCTCGCTGGCCCTCTCGCTGCACGCGCCAAACGACGCACTGCGCAACCAGCTGGTACCGATCAACAAGAAGTACCCCTTGAAGATGCTGCTCGAGTCCTGCCGCAGGTATATGTCGGCACTGGGCGAGAAGCGCGTCCTGACCATCGAGTACACGCTGCTCAAGGACATCAACGACCGTCCAGAGCACGCCGTCGAGATGATCGAGTTGCTCAAGGATACGCCTTGCAAGATCAACCTGATTCCGTTCAACCCGTTTCCGCATTCGGGCTACGAGCGCCCGAGCAACAACGCGATCCGTCGTTTCCAGGATCTGCTGCATCAAGCGGGCTACAACGTCACCGTGCGCACCACCCGTGGTGAGGACATCGATGCTGCCTGTGGCCAGTTGGTCGGGCAGGTAATGGACCGCACTCGCCGCAGCGAACGCTACATCGCTGTGCGTGAGCTCAGTGCCGAGGCCGAAGGGACTCAGGCTGCTGCGGCTCGCACCTGATTGCGAAATTGACTGAGAGGATCTCTATGTCCCTGCGCGCTGGGCTGCTGCTGTGTTTTGCCTCGTTGCTGGTTGGTTGTGTCTCCACTGGCAACGTCGATCCGCTGAGTACCGGCAAGGGACGTGATGAAGCTCGTCAAGCCTATGTGCAATTGGGGCTGGGGTATCTGCAGCAAGGCCAGATGGAGCGCGCCAAGGCCCCGTTGAAGAAAGCGCTGGAGCTGGACAGCTCCGACGCCGACGCGAATGCCGCGCTGGGCTTGGTGTTTCAGGCTGAACTGGAGCCCGAGCTGGCCAGTCAGTATTACACCAAGGCACTGTCTTCTCGTCCCAGGGATGCGCGCATCCTCAACAACTACGGTGGTTTTCTTTACGAGCAGAAGCGCTACAAGGAAGCTTACGAGCGCTTTCAGCAGGCCGCCGATGATAATCTCTATTCCGAGCGCGCCAGGGTTTTCGAGAACCTGGGGATGACCTCGCTGAAGCTGGGTAATCGCGACGTCGCGCTGGAAGAATTCACCAAAGCCTTGAGGCTTGATCGTCAACAACCGCGTGCATTGCTGGAAATGGCTGAGTTGTCTTACGAAGACAGGCATTATGTGCCGGCGCGTGACTATTACGACCGTTTCAGCCAGCTTAGCGAGCAGAATGCACGTAGTCTGTTGCTGGGCACACGGTTGGCGAAGATTTATGACGATCGCAACAAGGCAGCCAGTTATGGCCTGCAACTGAAAAGACTCTATCCCGGTACGCCGGAATATCAGCAATACCTGTCGGAGCAATGATGAAAGCGGCGCATCCCGAAGTTGTAGCAGCCACTCGTACGAACCCCGGTGAAACGTTGCGCCAGGCTCGCGAGAGTAAAAACTGGTCGCTGCCAGATGTGGCTTTGAGGCTGAACCTCACCGCGACTTCCCTCGGCTATGTGGAGTCGGGCGATTTTGACAAGCTCCCGGGCCATACCTTTGCCCGGGGCTACATTCGTGCGTACGCAAAATTGATGGACCTGGATCAGGCCGCTTTGGTGAGCCAGTTCGACCAGTACACCGGCACAGACGGCAAAGGCAGCAACGTTCATGCCCTGGGCCGCATCGAAGAACCCGTGCGCCTGTCCCATAACATCTTGCGTATCGTCAGCCTGTTGCTGCTGGTGGCGTTGATCGGTGGTGGTTTTGTCTGGTGGCAGGATCAGGCGACCTTGCGTGGCAAGGAACCGACCAACCTGGGCATGGAGCACGTCGAAGTCGAGAGTGCCGACGGCACCACCCAGATTCATCCGCTGGACGAGCCCGAAGATCAGGCCGTCGCCGAAGCGCAGAACAACACCGGGCCTCTGCCGCTCAATAACGCTGAGCCCGCCGCGCCAGCAGCTTTGACGCCCGCTACGCCGACTGCAACGGCACCTGTAGCGGGTACGCCAGTGCCCGCGCCTGCTCATGGCACGCCAGCAACACCGGCAGCGCCAGCTCACTCCACACCGACGACTCCGGCCACAGCAGCAACGCCTGCACCTACGCCTGCACCTGCGCCGGTTGAGGCAGCGCCTGCTCCGGCAGGCTTTGGTCAGGTCCAGATTCAGTTCACCGCCGATTGCTGGTTCCAGATCACCGATGGCAACGGCAAAGTGCTGACCAGCGGCCTCAAGCGTACTGGCGACAGCGTCAATGTCAGTGGCAAACCGCCTCTGGCAGTGCGCCTGGGTGTCGCCCGCGCCGCACAGGTCAGCTACAACGGTCAGCCGGTGGACGTCACACCTTTCACTTCGGGCCAGACGGCTCGCATGAAGCTGGGGCAATAAGTCATGCACGGCGAATCTCCGATCAAACGTCGCGAATCTCGTAAAATCTGGGTCGGCTCCGTGCCGGTCGGCGGTGATGCGCCGATCGCGGTACAAAGCATGACCAACAGTGACACCAACGATGTCGCTGCCACCGTCGCCCAGATCAACCGTCTTGAAGCCGCGGGCGTGGACATCGTCCGCATTTCCGTCCCGGACATGGACGCCGCCGAGGCGTTCGGGCGCATCAAGCAACTGGTCAAGGTGCCGCTGGTTGCCGACATCCATTTCGACTACAAGATCGCCCTGCGTGTGGCTGAGCTCGGCGTCGATTGTCTGCGGATCAATCCGGGCAACATCGGTCGGGAAGATCGCGTACGTGCGGTGGTCGATGCCGCTCGCGACCGTGGCATCCCGATTCGTATCGGCGTCAACGCCGGCTCTCTGGAAAAAGACCTGCAGAAGAAGTACGGCGAGCCAACGCCCGCGGCGCTGGTCGAGTCCGCATTGCGTCACGTCGACCACCTTGATCGCCTGGATTTTCAGGACTTCAAGGTCAGCGTAAAGGCTTCTGATGTGTTCATGGCTGTCGAAGCCTACCGCCTGCTGGCCAAACAAATCGTCCAGCCATTGCATCTGGGCATCACCGAAGCCGGTGGTTTGCGTTCAGGCACAGTGAAATCGGCCGTCGGCCTAGGTATGCTGCTGGCCGAAGGAATCGGCGATACCATCCGTATCTCGCTGGCCGCCGATCCGGTCGAGGAAGTGAAAGTCGGTTACGACATCCTCAAGTCGCTGCACCTGCGTTCCCGTGGCATCAACTTCATCGCCTGCCCGAGCTGCTCGCGGCAGAACTTCGATGTGGTCAAGACCATGAACGAGCTGGAAGGGCGCCTTGAAGATCTGCTGGTCCCGCTCGATGTCGCGGTGATCGGCTGTGTGGTGAACGGTCCTGGCGAAGCCAAGGAGGCGCATATCGGCCTCACTGGCGGTACGCCGAACCTGATCTACATCGATGGCAAGCCGTCGCAAAAGCTGACCAATGACAATCTGGTGGACGAGCTCGAACGCTTGATCCGCGAGAAAGCGGCCGAGAAGGTCCAGGCCGACGCAGCGCTGATCGTTCGCGGCTAACCCAGTTTCCAAGGAATTTTTGTGAGTAAGTCTCTGCAAGCCATCCGTGGCATGAACGACATCCTGCCGGACCAGACGCCCCTGTGGCGCTATTTCGAAGGCACCGTATCGCGTTTGCTGGATAACTACGGTTATCGCCAGATCCGCATGCCGATCGTCGAGTTCACCGACCTGTTCAAGCGTTCCATCGGCGAAGTCACCGACATCGTCGAAAAAGAGATGTACACCTTCGCCGACCGCAACGGTGACTCGCTGACCCTGCGCCCTGAAGGCACGGCGGCCTGCGTGCGCGCTGTGCTGGAGCACGGCATCACCGGTGGTGGCCAGGTTCAGAAACTGTGGTACATCGGCCCGATGTTCCGCCACGAGCGTCCGCAAAAAGGCCGTTATCGCCAGTTCCACCAGATTGGCTGTGAAGTGTTCAACCTCGACGGTCCGGACATCGACGCCGAGCTGATCGTGCTGACCTGGCGCCTGTGGGGCCTGTTGGGCATCCGCAATGCGGTCAAGCTCGAACTCAACAGTCTGGGCACCAGCGAAGCCCGTGGGCGCTATCGTGAGGCCCTGGTCGAATACCTGTCGGCCCGCCTGGAGCAACTGGACGAAGACAGCCAGCGCCGTCTGAAAACCAACCCGCTGCGCGTGCTCGACACCAAGCATCCTGAAACCCAGGCTGTGCTGGTCGATGCGCCGAAGCTTGCGGACTATCTGGATGAAGAGTCCCGTGTTCACTTCGAGGGCCTCAAGGCGCGTCTCGATGCGGCCGGCATTCCTTACGTGATCAATCCGAAACTGGTTCGCGGCCTGGACTACTACAGCAAGACCGTTTTCGAATGGGTCACCGATCAACTGGGCGCTCAGGGCACTGTCTGCGCGGGCGGTCGTTACGACGGTCTGGTCGAACAGATGGGTGGCAAGCCAACCACTGGCGTAGGTTTTGCCATGGGTATCGAGCGTCTGGTGCTGCTGCTGGAAACCCTTGAGCAGGTCCCGGAAGAAATCTCGCGCACCATCGACGTTTACGTCTGTGCCTTCGGTGAAGCCGCAGAGCTGGCCGCACTGGCATTGTCCGAGCGTCTGCGCGATCAGGCACCGAACCTGCGCCTGCAGGTGAACGCCGGAGCTGGCAGCTTCAAGAGCCAGTTCAAGAAGGCCGACAAGAGCGGCGCGCTGTATGCGCTGATCCTGGGTGACGAAGAACTGGCTCGCAAGGAAGTGGGCGTCAAGCCTCTGCGCGGTCAGGGCGAACAACAAAATATTGCCTGGGATGCTCTGTCCGAGCACCTGGCCACCTGCGTCGTGCAGGGTTGAAGCTGATAAACAGCCGATTTAGATAGGAGTATTGGGGTGTCGAGTACCGATGATGAACAGCTGGCGGCGGTAAAAGACTGGTGGCAGCGTAACGGCAAGCCCCTGGTCACCGGCGGTCTGCTCGCGGTGGTCGTTGTGTTGGGCTGGCAAGCCTGGCACCGCTATCAGAACAACCAGGCCCAGGGTGCCTCGGCCCTTTACCAGCAGTTGCTGGAAACGGCGCTGACTCCAAGCGGCCAGGCCGATGCCGGTCGTGTGGCTGAAATCGCCGGCAAGCTGAAAAGCGATTTTGGCGGCACTCCTTACGCCCAGTACGGCAGCCTGTTCGTGGCCAAGGTCGCGGTCGACACCGGCAAGCTGGACGACGCTGCAAGCGAACTGAAGGCCATCAATGACAAGCCGGCCAACCCGACGCTGGGCGAAATCGCTCGTCAGCGTCTGGCCCGCGTGCTGGCAGCACAGAACAAGGCAGAAGACGCGCTGAAACTGCTCGACGGCGATGCCGACAAGGCTTTCGCGGCCAGCCGTGAAGAGCTGCGTGGCGACCTGCTGGTTCAGCTGGGTCGTACCGACGATGCTTACGCTGCTTATAAAAAGGCCAAGGCTGCGCTTTCCGAGGAAGCGGCGGTGGGTGGCCTGCAAATGAAGCTCGACGATCTGGCGAAAGGGGATGCGTGACGTGATTCGTTGGAAACATGCAGCATTGCTGGCTCTGGCCATTCTGGCCGCGGGTTGCAGCAGCAACAGCAAAAAAGAATTGCCTCCGGCCGAGCTGACCGACTTCAAAGAAGAAGTGGTTCTGCAGAAGCTGTGGAGCCGCTCGGTCGGTGATGGCCAGGGGGACATCTACAACATGCTGGTTCCGGCCATCGACGGCGAGAACATCTACGCCGCCGATGCCAACGGTCTGGTCATGGCGATCAACCGCAGCAACGGCGACGTGGTCTGGAAGAAAGAGCTTGAGCAGCCTGTTTCCGGCGCTGTCGGCGTAGGTTTCGGCATGGTCATGCTCGGCACCCTGCGTGGCGAAGTGATCGTTCTTGACGAAGCCACCGGCGAGCAGAAGTGGAAGGCCAAGGCCACCAGTGAAGTCCTGTCTTCTCCGGCAACCAACGGCGATGTCGTGGTTGCCCAGACTCAGGATGATAAGGTCATCGGTTACGATGCCGCCACTGGCAACCAGCGCTGGATCTACGACAGCAGCCCTGCGGTCTTGACCCTGCGTGGCACTGGTGCACCGATCGTCACCAATCAACTGGCCGTTGCAGGCCTGTCGACTGGCAAGGTCGTGGCGCTCGACGTCAGCAACGGCGTGCCTGTCTGGGAACAACGGGTTGCGATTCCGCAAGGTCGTTCCGAGCTGGATCGTGTGGTCGACATCGACGGCGGTCTGCTGCTGTCGGGTACTACGCTGTATGTCGCGACCTATCAGGGTCGTGTAGCAGGTCTGGAACTGCAGAGCGGCCGTGTGCTGTGGCAGCGTGATGCGTCGAGCTATTCGGGTGTAGCCCAGGGCTTCGGCAGCGTTTACGTTTCCCTGGCCAACGGCACTGTCGAAGGCGTCGATGAGCGTTCTTCCACTGCGTTGTGGAGCAACGACTCTCTGGCCCGTCGTCAACTCGGCTCGCCGGAAGTGTTCTCCAGCTATGTAGCGGTCGGCGACATGGAAGGCTATCTGCATCTGCTGAGCCAGGTCGACGGTCACTTCGTTGGCCGTGAAAAGATCGACAGTGACGGCCTGCGTGCGCGCCCACTGGTGTCTGGCAACACCATTTACGTCTTCGGCAACAGCGGCAAGCTGGAAGCCCTGACGATCAAGTAGTGGCTGTTTATGCTTGAGGAGGCTGGCGTACCGGCTTTCCTCGAGCGGCCCCGCGCTGACGGGGCTTGCGGCACTTGGGTGCCGCTCCGAACTCCGGCCGCTGCCTTGCAGCGGCTTTTGTATTTTCTGAAATAACGAAGTGGAGAGCCGCATGGTTCCCGTAATCGCCCTGGTGGGTCGACCGAACGTCGGCAAGTCCACCTTGTTCAACCGCCTGACCAGGACTCGCGACGCCATCGTCGGCGACTTGTCCGGTCTGACCCGTGATCGCCAATACGGTGAGGCCAAGTGGCAAGGGCGTACCTACATCCTGATCGACACCGGCGGTATCTCCGGTGATGAACATGGCATGGACGAAAAGATGGCAGAGCAGTCGCTGCTGGCAATCGAAGAAGCCGATGTCGTGCTGTTCCTGGTTGACGCCAAGGCTGGCTTTACCGCCGCCGACCAGATGATTGGCGAGCACCTGCGCAAGCGCAACAAGACCTCGTACGTGGTCGCAAACAAGGTCGACAACATCGACCCTGACATGGCCCGCGCCGAGTTCGCCCCGTTGGGCATGGGTGACGCGATCCCGGTTGCCGGTGCTCACGGTCGTGGCATCACGCAGATGCTGGAAATCGCCTTGCGCGAATTCCCCAAAGACGCCGATGAGCCCGAAGAAGGCGAAGAGGAAGAGGTTGCCGAAGGCGAAGAAGCCAAGCGCATTCCTGGTCCGAGCGAGAAGGATGGCATCAAGATCGCGATCATCGGCCGTCCGAACGTGGGCAAGTCGACGCTGGTCAACCGGATGCTGGGCGAAGACCGCGTCATCGTCTACGACGAGCCCGGAACCACCCGTGACAGTATCTACATTCCGTTCGAGCGCAATGAAGAGAAATACACGCTGATCGACACCGCCGGTGTGCGCAAGCGCGGGAAGATCCACGAGGAAGTCGAAAAGTTCTCCGTGGTGAAAACCTTGCAGGCGATCAAGGACGCCAACGTGGTGATCTTCGTCATGGACGCCCGCGAAGGTGTGGTCGATCACGACCTCAACCTGCTCGGTTTTGCGCTTGAAGCAGGTCGCGCTCTGGTCATCGCGCTGAACAAGTGGGACGGCATGGTGCCGAGCGAACGCGATTACGTGAAGACTGAGCTGGAACGCCGGTTGTTCTTCGTCGACTTCGCGGACATTCACTTCATCTCCGCGTTGCACGGCACGGGTGTGGGCAACCTGTACCAGTCGGTGCAGAACTCGTTCAAGTCAGCCGTCACCCGCTGGCCGACCAGTCGTCTGACGCAGATCCTCGAAGATGCGGTCAGCGAGCACGCGCCACCGATGGTTGCCAGCCGCCGCATCAAGCTGCGCTATGCCCACCTGGGCGGCGCCAACCCGCCGATCATTGTGATTCACGGTAACCAGGTCGACAAGGTTCCGAAGTCGTACGTCCGTTACCTCGAAAACACCTACCGCCGCGTGCTCAAGCTGGTCGGTACACCGATCCGCATCGAGTTCAAGGGTGGCGAAAACCCGTACGAAGGCAACAAGAACACGCTGACCGACCGCCAGGTCAACAAGAAGCGTCGCTTGATGTCGCACCACAAGAAGGCCAACAAGAAGCGCAAGGATAAGCGCTGATTGTGTAATGGACTTTCTCGGAAAAGGCGCCAATGGCGCCTTTTTTTGTGCCTGACATCTGGGCTATCCTGCGAGACCCCGTGCCGTTCTGGAGCCGGGTGTGGAGCAGGAAAACCCCATGATCACCAGCAAATTGCCGAACGTTGGCACCACCATCTTTACCGTGATGTCCCAGCTTGCAGCCGAAACCGGGGCGATCAATCTTTCTCAGGGTTTTCCCGATTTCGACGGCCCCGACGCACTGCGCGAGGCTCTTTGCCGCCACACCATGGACGGCCATAACCAATACGCGCCGATGGCCGGGCTGCCTGCCTTGCGTGAGCAGGTTGCCGCGAAGATCACCCGCTCTTATGGGCGTCAGGTCGACATGAACACCGAGGTCACGATCACCCCCGGTGCCACCCACGGGATTTTCTGTGCGATCCAGACTGTGGTGCGTGCAGGCGACGAAGTGATCGTCTTCGATCCAAGTTACGACAGCTACGAGCCTTCGGTTGAACTGGCCGGTGGTCGCTGTGTGCATGTGCAGCTCAAGGATGGCGACTTCTCCATCGACTGGGAGAAGTTCAGCGCTGCGCTGAGTCCGCGTACTCGCATGGTCATCATCAACACGCCACACAACCCAAGTGGTGCGCTGATCACTCGCAGCGAGCTGGATCAATTGGCAGCATTGATCCGTGATCGCGACATTTATCTGGTCAGCGATGAAGTCTACGAGCACCTGGTGTTCGATGGCGTCAAGCATGCCAGCGTCTTGGCCCACGAAGAGTTGTATGAGCGTGCCTTTGTGGTCAGCTCGTTCGGCAAGACCTACCACGTCACCGGCTGGAAAACCGGCTATCTGGTCGCGCCCCCCGCGCTGACTGCCGAGATGCGCAAGATCCACCAATTCGTAGGTTTCTGTGGCGTGACGCCGCTGCAATGGGCGCTGGCCGATTTCATGGCCGCGTGTCCCGAGCATGTCGAGGAGTTGCCCGCGTTCTACCAGGCCAAGCGTGATTTCTTCTGCGATCGCCTGGAGTCGTCGCGTTTCACCTTCACGCGCGCGTCGGGCACCTACTTCCAGTTGGTCGATTATTCGCAGATTCGCCCCGACCTCAACGACGTCGACATGTCCCTGTGGATGACCCGCGAACATGGCGTGGCGAGCATTCCGATTTCAGTGTTTTACCAAAGCCCGCCTGAAGGCCAGCGCATCATTCGCCTGTGCTTTCCAAAGCGAGAGGAGACGTTGCGTCAGGCAGCGGAAAAACTATGCGCGATCTGAGCAACCTGTCGAATCTGAACATCGCGCTGGTGCAGACCACGCTGGTCTGGCACGACTGCAAGGCCAACCATGCGCACTTCGAAGAATTGCTGGAGCAGGCGCAAGGCGCCGATCTGGTGATTCTGCCGGAGATGTTCACCACCGGTTTCTCGATGGATTCCGAAACCCTCGCCGAGCCGGAAAACGGCGTTACGTCCAAGTGGCTGCTGGCGCAGGCCAAACGCATCAATGCAGTGGTCACCGGCAGCATCATCGTGCGTGCAGCCGATGGCAGCCATCGCAACCGCTTGCTGTGGGCGCGCCCTGATGGCGAGTTGTTGCATTACGACAAACGTCACCTGTTCCGCATGGCGGGCGAGCACGAGCATTACAGCCCGGGCGAGCGTCAGGTGCAGTTCGAACTCAAGGGTTGGAGGATTCGTCCGCTGATCTGTTATGACCTGCGGTTCCCGGTGTGGAGTCGCGGCGCGCAGGATACCGATCTGCTGTTGTACACGGCGAACTGGCCGGGAGCCCGCCGTCAGCACTGGAACCGCTTGTTGCCGGCGCGGGCCATCGAAAACCTGTGTTATGTCGCAGCCGTCAACCGCATTGGCACGGACGGCAAGGGTTTTGCCTACACCGGTGACAGTCAGGTGCTGGACTTCCAGGGTGAAAGCCTGCTGAACATCGGCGAGGCCGATGGCGTATTCCACGTCAGTCTGTCTGCCGAAAGCTTGTCGGCGTACCGGCACAAATTCCCGGCATATCTCGACGCTGATACATTCGAGATACACTAAGTTCATAGAGTTTGCAGGGGGCGCGGTCGATAGCGTTGTACCAATACAGGAGATCGGTATGACCACCATCAACGCTTCCTCACTCACTTCTTACTCCAGCAGCTTCACCGTTGCGGTCAAGAAAGACACCACGACCGCTACGGCTGACAGCGACGACACCTCGACCACCGCTGCCGCTGCAACTACGTCCGCATCCGGCACGACCGCTGCTGGCGGTGCAGGTGGCGCCGGCGGAGCGGGCGGCACTTCTGATTCCTCCAGCGAAAGCGAGCAGGCCATCGAGAAGCTGGAGCAGCAGATCAAGGAAACCGAAAAGCGCCTGCAGGAACAGGAGCAGCAGCTGGCTGCCGCTCAGGCCGGAAAAGGCTCGGATGAAGAGAAATCCCAGCGGGTCATGGCGATCCAGGGGCAGATTTCCACCACGACCGCCAGCCTGGCCACTCAGGAAGCGGCGCTGGTTCAACTGCAGAAATCCGGCAGCATCAACACCACCGCCTGACAATCCGCCGCAGAACCGCTCCATGGCCCAAGGCTGTGGAGCATTTTCGCGCGCGCGAAATGATGACCTTCAGTTCTTTGTAAGCTGGCCGATACAAAGTGCACTAAACAAGGAGTTCATCATGACCACGATCAATACGAGTTCGTTGAGTACCTACTCCAGCGCGTTTTCCGTTGGCTTCAAGAATGACGAATCCACCAAGAGCGACGCGACCACGGCCAGCGTGAACCTGCGTGGCAACGTCTACGAAGAGCCGAAGGCGGCGGGGGCGAGCAAGTCTGAAGGCGGGGGCACGCCGCGCGAACAGGCGATCAAGCAGTTGCAGGAGCAGATCAAACAGACCCAGAAGATGCTTGAGCAACAGCAGCAGCAATTGGCTGCCGCTCAAAGCAGCAAGGCGCCTGAGCAAGAGAAGGCGGCGCAGGTCATGGCGATCCAGCAACAGATCTCCGGAACCATGGCGCAATTAGGCGCCCAGCAGGCTTCGTTGATGGAGTTGATGAAGGGCAGCGTCAATACCACTGCCTGACCCATCCCGCTCCAATGAAAAGGCCCTGAAGCGTCTGCTTCAGGGCCTTTTTTATTTCCGGTTCAAACACCATTCCTGTATCAGTCCGGCTTGCCGATGGTGGAGCATTTGAGATCGAAGCCGGACCGTTAGAGGTCTAGCGTCTCGATCAAGCAGCTTCGGCGGCGGCCTCTGCCTGCAAGAGCGCACGGTTCAGCGCGCTGAACAGGGCCTTGAAGCTGGCGGTGGTGATGTTTTCATCGATGCCTACGCCATGTACCGCACGCCCGCCATCCACACGCAGTTCGATGTAGGCAGCGGCCTTGGCCGTGGTGCCTGCGCCAATGGCGTGTTCGTTGTAGTCCATGATTTCCGCCTTGACTGGCAGGCCGGCAACCAGAGCTTCCAGAGCACCATTGCCTTTGCCGCGCCAGTGCAGGTTGCTCTCGCCGTCGCCCTTGGCGGCAACTTCTACTTCCACGGCGCTGTGGCCGTTTTCTTCCTGCAGACGATGGCTGACCAACGCGTACGGCTTGTTGGCTTGCAGGTATTCACGCTTGAACAGCGAGTAGATCTGCTCGGCGGTCATCTCCAGGCCCAGACGGTCGGTTTCACCCTGAACCACCTGGCTGAACTCGATCTGCATGCGACGTGGCAGCGAAATGCCGTATTCCTGTTCGAGCAGGTAGGTAATACCGCCCTTGCCGGACTGGCTATTCACGCGAATGACAGCTTCATAGCTGCGGCCGATGTCCGCCGGGTCGATGGGCAGGTAAGGCACTTCCCACAGCGTACCTTCCTTCTGCTGGCTAAAGCCCTTGCGGATGGCGTCCTGGTGCGAGCCGGAGAAGGCGGTGTGAACCAGATCGCCGACATACGGGTGACGTGGATGAACCGGAATCTGGTTGCACTCTTCGACGACCTTGCGCACGCCGTCAATGTCGGAGAAGTCCAGTTGCGGATTCAGACCCTGGGTGTACATGTTCAGGGCGACGGTCACCAGATCGACGTTACCGGTGCGTTCGCCGTTGCCGAACAGGCAACCTTCGACGCGATCCGCGCCAGCCATCAGGCCCAGTTCGGTGGCGGCAACGCCGGTGCCACGGTCGTTGTGGGTGTGCAGGCTGATGATCACGCTGTCACGACGGCTGATGTTGCGGCAGAACCACTCGATCTGGTCGGCATAGATGTTCGGCGTCGCCACCTCTACGGTCGCAGGCAGGTTGAGGATCACCTTGTTCTGCGGCGTAGCGTTCCACACTTCAATCACGGCGTCGCAGACTTCCTTGGCGAAATCCAGTTCGGTGGCGCTGAAGGTTTCAGGGGAGTACTCGAATTGCCACTGGGTTTCCGGCTGCTGGGCGGCGTATTTGACGAACAGCTTGGCGGCGTTGACCGCGATGGCCTTGATACCGTCCTTGTCTTGATTGAAGACAATGCGACGGAAGGATGGCGAGGTAGCGTTGTACAGGTGAACGATGGCCTTCTTGGCACCGCGCAGGGATTCGAAAGTACGCGCGATCAAGTCTTCGCGGCCTTGAGTCAGCACTTGAATGGTGGTGTCGTCCGGGATGTGGCCGTCTTCGATCAGGGTGCGTACGAAGTCGAAGTCGGTCTGCGATGCCGCCGGGAAGGACGCTTCGATTTCTTTCACGCCGACCTGCACCAGGGTTTTCCAGAAACGCAGTTTCTTGACCGCATCCATCGGCTCGATCAGCGACTGGTTACCGTCACGCAGGTCGGAACTGCACCAGATCGGCACTTCGGTAATGGTCTTGGAAGGCCAGGTACGGTCGGGCAGGTCGATGACAGGAAACGCGCGGTACTTCTGCGAGGGATCTTTGAGCATGGTCATGTGAATAATCCTTTTTGTATTCAGGGCCGAAAGAAGGCGGCCAGCCGTTTAATACGAAGTGTTGGTCGAGGCACCGCGATTTAGCCTGGCAGTCGTGCACTGACGAGACTGAGGCAGCGGTGTTGACGCAGCAGGATGAGGTTTTGAGAGGCTTTCATATGTCCAAACGTAACCAATAGGGTGAAAGCTGGCAAGCAGTTGGAAAAAATTGGGAGAAGTTTCCGGTTATCTCGCTGTTAAGAGATTTTGTAGCTTATGTGGTCGTCTTTTCGAGATTTAATTGCCGAGCATCCAGGCTCGGCGCAAATCGAAGCGCTGATGGACATGGCTACGGCTGGAACGCGTTGATGAAGATTGCCGGGTCCACTCGTGCATCATTCAGGCTGACGTTCCAGTGCATGTGCGGACCAGTGGCTCGGCCTGTGGAGCCAACGCGTCCGACCACGCCACCGCGCGGCACGGCGTCGCCGACTTTCACGTCGATCTTCGACATGTGGCAGAACATGCTGATGAAGCCCTGACCGTGGTCGACGAACACTGTGTTGCCGTTGAAGAAGTAGTTGCCGATCAGAATCACCTTGCCCGCAGCCGGGGACTTTATCGGTGTGCCCGCCGGAACGGCGAAATCCAGCCCTGCATGAGGATTGCGCTCTTCGCCGTTGAAGAAGCGGCGTACGCCGAACTTGCTCGACATCGGGCCATCGACCGGCTTGTCCAGCAACAGATTGCTCGGCGTACCGGGGGTGAAGCTGCGATAAGCGCGGACTTGTACGTCCAGCTCCTGCTCGATGCGTTTGAGGTCGTCCGGATTCGGATTGACCTGACGCTGGTTCTTCAGCGTGATGTGCTGCTCGGGGTATTTCTTGCTGCCTACGCTGAATGGCAGATTGCGGCCGCCACTGTTCACCTGTTGCGAGGTGCCGGGTTTGATCGTCAACGGGATACCCACGATCGCCAGCCAGCGCGCGTCCTGATCCTTGACCACCAGCACCGGTTTGCCCTGCCAGGTGGCTTTCGGTGCCTGGGCTGCGGGGCCAAGATCGACCACCGCAACACCTCCTGGCACTGGTTTGTTCAACAGGCGCGAGATATAGCTGTCGGCGTGGGCCGGTAGCGTCACGCAAAGGGCCAGCGCGACGCCAGCCAGGGAGCGAGTAATGAAGGGCAGCATCGATCAGTCCAGAAGAGAAAGGGTAACGGGCGTCAGGTGATTGTCCTCGACCCGCACTCGCAACTCGCCCTCGGCGAGTCTGGCGGTCAGGCGCTGGCCGGTATGGGTCTGTTCGGCGGCGCGAATGGCTCTGCCTCGCTCGTCCAGCAGGATGCTGTAGCCGCGACCCAGTGTTGCCAACGGGCTGACGACGTTCAGCGTCTGCACCTGACTCTGCAGTTGCAGTCGGCGCGTCTTGAGGTTTTCCTTGATCGCTCGCGGCAAGCGCTCGGCCAATACATCCAGGCGCTGGCGCAGGAACGCCAGCGTGCGTCCGGGATGTTGCGCGGCCAGACGGCTTTCAAGATGGCTCATGCGCACCTGACGCTTGTGCATCTGTTGCTCGAAAGCCCGGCGCAGCCGCATGTCCAGATCGTCCAGGCGTTGCGCGCGCTGGCGCAGACGTTCGCCCGGGTGACGCAAACGCCGCGAGATACCGTCCAGACGCAGTCGTTCACGCATCAGACGATCCTGCATGCGGCTGATCAACCGCCGTTGCAGGCTTTCGACGCGCCGGTGCAGGTCGCTGGAGTCAGGCGCCAGCAGCTCTGCGGCAGCGGAAGGCGTCGGGGCGCGGACGTCGGCGACGAAGTCACTGATGGAAACATCGGTTTCGTGTCCGACCGCGCTGACGATAGGTGTCACGCAGGCATCGATGGCGCGCGCCACGGCTTCTTCATTGAAACACCAGAGGTCTTCCAGCGAGCCGCCCCCGCGAGCAAGGATCAATGCGTCGAAGCCGCGTGCGTCCGCCAGTTTCAGGGCGCGCACGATCTGGTTGATGGCTTCCCGGCCTTGCACGGCAGTAGGGATCAGCGTCAGTTCGACTTGCGGCGCACGACGGCGGAACACGCTGATGATGTCGCGAATCACGGCGCCGGTAGGTGAACTGATGATACCGATGCGTTGCGGGTGCAAGGGCAGGGCAACCTTGCGCTCGGCACTGAACAGGCCTTCGGCGCTGAGTTTTTCCTTCAAGGCATCGAAGGCCAGACGCAATGCGCCATCGCCGGCGGGTTCGATGGTATCGAGGATCAGCTGATAGTCGCCGCGGCCTTCGAACAGCGAAACCTTGCCGCGCACCTTCACTGCCAGACCGTCTTTCAGCGCCTGACGCACCCGGGCCGCATTGCTCCGAAACAGCGCGCAACGCACTTGGGCGCCGGAGTCCTTGAGCGTGAAGTAGACGTGGCCGGAGGCCGGGCGCGACAGGTTGGAAATCTCGCCCTCGACCCAGATGCTTGAGAAAACGTCCTCCAGCAACACGCGCGCGCGGCCGTTGAGCTGGCTGACAGTGAGGACTTCCCGGTCAAGGCCGAGTCTTGCGAAGGGGTCTTTGATCATGGCAGGCATGATAAAGGCATTGGGGCACGCTGTCGTGTCCGCGAGTTCGAGTATGCTGTGCCGCTTTCGCCCGTCCATGGAGGAAAAATGCTCGCCACCTTTGCCGACCTTTCAGCAGCCTTCAACCAATTGGGCCTGACGCCGCTCGATTGGCTCTTTATAGAAGGCGGCGTGATCGCGGCCTATCTGGTGTTTGCCATCGCCGGATTCGGCACGGCCTTGGTCGCAGGCCCTGTGCTGATCCATTTCATGCCGCTGTCCCGGATCATTCCGTTGCTGGTCATGCTGGATTTCCTCGCGGCGTTCAGCCACCTGCTGCCGTCGCGGCAATCGGTGGTGCGTTCGGAACTGCTCAGAATGGTGCCGTGCATGGCGGTCGGCTGTACGCTGGGCGTGTTGTTTCTGCTCAATCTCAAGTCCGACGTTCTGCTGCTATTGATGGGCCTGTTTCTGATCGGCTATTCGATCTACAGCCTGGCGGTAAAAGTGCGTCCGACCCAACTGTCGGCGGGCTGGTCTATTCCAATGGGTACCGTGGGCGGCCTGTTCGGTGCGCTGTTCGGCAGTGGCGGCTTCTTATATGCGATCTATCTCAATGGTCGTCTGACCGACAAGACCCAGGCCCGCGCCACGCAAAATGCCCTGATCAGTTGCAGCACCATCGTGCGCCTGAGCCTGTTCGTGATCACTGGGGTATATGCGCAGATTTCCCTGTTACTGCTGGCGGTCTGTCTACTGCCTGCAATGATTGTCGGTTCCTGGATCGGCCGTCATCTGGTCGTGCGCCTGTCACGGGAGATGTTCGTGCGTCTGGTGACCTGGATGGTACTGATCAGCGGGATCACGCTCATCGCTCGCTACCTCGCCGGCTGAAAGCCATACTTGACGTTGTTGACGGTGGTATTAAGCTGCCGCCCCCGATTCAACGTCAGCCAGGCTCGTCATGAACACCCAAAGCATCATCGTCCCGCAAATCTCCAGCTTTCCTGCGCATGACGCGAAGGCACGGGCGATCCTGCGCTGGCTGGTAAAGCTGAATGTGGTCGAGGAGTCGCTGACCACCTGCGGGCGCAGTTTCAATCGCATGGCCTACGCCATTGCGCCCGGTGCGCGGCGCTTCGTCGAAAACCCTGAAGCCCTGCCTTACGGTCAGCCGGTCAATGGCCTGGAGATCGTGCTCAAGCGCTGCATCTATACGCCGCAGCAGGGTTTCAAGGAGGAGGCCGGTTGCCCGGAGTGTCGACGTGAAATCGGTGAGGCGCTGTTCGACAGCCTCGAAGAGTGGATGCCGGGCCATACCGATAATTTCATCTGCCCGGAATGCCGCCACGAAGACGACATCAACGGCTTCCTGTTCCTCGACCCCTGCGGCTTTTCCAACCTGGGGTTCATCTTCAATGACTGGCTGGATGCCGGGTTCAAGGCCAGCTTTGTGGAAGAGTTCGCCGAACGTCTGGATCGTCCGGTGTCGTTCGTCAAAGTCCGCTTATAACGGCGGATAAGAGCGATAGAGCGGCTCCATCGTCTTGATTATGAAATAGCCTGATCTTTACATTGAGCAAGGGCAGGTGTCTGGGTATAATGGCGCGCTTCCATTTTCCCGCTCGGGAGCCCAGCGATGCTGCGTATCAGCCAAGAAGCCCTTACATTCGACGACATTCTCCTTGTGCCCGGTTATTCCGAGGTGCTTCCCAACGAAGTCAGTCTGAAAACCCGATTGACCCGTGGCATCGAACTGAACATCCCCCTCGTTTCCGCCGCTATGGACACCGTCACTGAAGCCCGTTTGGCAATCGCCATGGCTCAGGAAGGTGGCATCGGCATCATCCACAAGAACATGACCGTCGAGCAGCAAGCTGCCGAAGTGCGCAAGGTCAAGAAGTTCGAAGCGGGTGTGGTCAAGGACCCGATCACCATCGAGGCGGATGCCACGGTTCGTGATCTGTTCGAACTGACCCGTCAACACAACATTTCCGGCGTACCGGTCCTGCACGACGGCGAGCTCGTCGGCATCGTGACCTCTCGCGACGTCCGTTTCGAAAACCGTCTTGACGTCCCTGTCCGCGAAGTGATGACGCCTAAAGAGCGTCTGGTCACCGTCCGCGAAGGTGCCGACAAGTACGAAGTTCGCGACCTGCTGCACAAGCATCGTCTGGAAAAAGTCCTGATCGTCGACGACAAGTTCGCGCTCAAGGGCATGATGACCGTCAAGGACATCGAGAAATCCAAAGCCTACCCGCTGGCCAGCAAGGATGATCAAGGTCGTCTGCGCGTCGGCGCAGCTGTCGGTACCGGTAAAGACACTGGTGAGCGCGTCAGCGCTCTGGTCGCTGCCGGCGTTGACGTCATCGTCGTCGACACCGCTCACGGTCACTCCAAAGGCGTGATCGACCGCGTTCGCTGGGTCAAGCAGAACTTCCCTGACGTACAGGTCATCGGCGGCAACATCGCCACCGGCGCTGCTGCTCGCGCGCTGGTCGAAGCGGGCGCTGACGGCGTCAAGGTCGGTATCGGCCCTGGCTCCATCTGCACCACCCGTATCGTGGCTGGCGTCGGCGTACCGCAAATCAGCGCCATCGCCAACGTCGCTTCCGCACTGGAAGGTACTGACGTTCCCCTGATCGCCGATGGCGGCATCCGTTTCTCCGGTGACCTGTCCAAGGCCATCGTGGCCGGCGCCTACTGTGTGATGATGGGCTCGATGTTCGCCGGTACCGAAGAAGCACCGGGCGAGATCGAACTGTTCCAGGGTCGTTCGTACAAGGCGTACCGCGGCATGGGTTCGCTGGGTGCGATGTCCCAGGCGCAAGGTTCTTCGGACCGCTACTTCCAGGACTCCTCGGAAGGTGCTGAAAAACTGGTACCGGAAGGTATCGAAGGCCGCGTTGCCTACAAGGGCTCGCTGACTGCCATCGTTCACCAGTTGATGGGCGGCCTGCGTTCCTCCATGGGCTACACCGGCAGCGCCGACATTCAGGAAATGCGCACCAAGCCTGAATTCGTCCGCATCACCGGCGCCGGCATGGCCGAGTCTCACGTCCACGACGTGCAGATCACCAAGGAAGCGCCGAACTATCGCGTAGGTTGATCTGGAATGCGCCTGGTGTTTCGGGCGCGTTTCAAAAGAATTGTGTAGCGGGGCTGTTCAACACAGCCCCGTCTTGTTTCTGATTTTCGACGAGAATGACTTATGGCCCTCGACATTCACGCCCACCGCATCCTGATCCTCGACTTCGGTTCCCAGTACACCCAACTGATCGCCCGCCGTGTGCGCGAAATTGGTGTTTACTGCGAACTGCACCCGTTCGACATGGACGACGAAGCGATTCGCGAATTCGCTCCAAAAGGCGTCATTCTTGCCGGCGGACCTGAGTCCGTGCACGTCGCCGACAGCCCGCGTTGCCCGCAAGCCGTGTTCGATCTGGGCGTTCCAGTCTTCGGTATCTGCTACGGCATGCAGACCATGGCCGAACAGCTCGGTGGTCGCGTCGAAGGTTCCGAACTGCGTGAATTCGGTTACGCCCGTGTCGACGTCGTCGGCAAGAGCCGCGTGCTGGATGGCATCGAAGACCACGTCGACGCTGACGGCGTTTTCGGTCTGGACGTGTGGATGAGCCACGGCGACAAGGTCACCGAAATCCCTGCAGGCTTCCACGTTCTGGCCAGCACCCCGAGCTGCCCGATCGCCGGCATGGCTGACGACACCCGTGGTTACTACGGCGTGCAGTTCCACCCGGAAGTGACCCACACCAAGCAGGGCGGTCGCATCCTCTCGCGCTTCATCCTCGACATCTGCGGCTGTGAAGCGCTGTGGACACCTTCGAAAATCGCTGAAGACGCCATCGCGCAGGTTCGCGCTCAGGTCGGGACCGACAACGTGCTGCTGGGTCTGTCTGGCGGTGTCGACTCCTCGGTGGTCGCAGCGCTGCTGCACAAGGCTATCGGCGATCAGCTGACCTGCGTCTTCGTCGACAACGGCCTGCTGCGTCTGCACGAAGGCGAGCAAGTAATGGCCATGTTCGCCGAAAACATGGGCGTCAAAGTGATCCGCGCCAACGCCGAAGATCAGTTCCTCAACAACCTGGCTGGCGAAAGCGACCCGGAGAAGAAGCGCAAGATCATCGGTCGTACCTTCATCGACGTGTTCGACGCCGAATCGACCAAGCTGCACAACATCAAGTATCTGGCGCAGGGCACCATTTACCCTGACGTGATCGAGTCCGCTGGCGCCAAGAGCGGCAAGGCACACGTGATCAAGTCGCACCACAACGTGGGCGGCCTGCCGGAAGAGATGAACCTGAAACTGGTCGAGCCTCTGCGTGAACTGTTCAAGGACGAAGTCCGTCGTCTGGGCCTGGAGCTCGGCCTGCCGTACGACATGGTCTACCGTCACCCGTTCCCGGGGCCGGGCCTGGGTGTACGCATCCTCGGCGAAGTGAAGAAGGAATACGCAGACCTGCTGCGTCGCGCTGACCACATTTTTATCGAAGAGCTGCGCAAGGCCGACTGGTACCACAAGGTCAGCCAGGCATTCGTGGTGTTCCAACCGGTGAAATCGGTTGGCGTGGTCGGCGATGGTCGTCGTTACGCCTGGGTCGTCGCCCTGCGCGCCGTCGAAACCATCGACTTCATGACTGCACGTTGGGCGCACCTGCCTTACGAACTGCTGGAAACCGTCAGCGGCCGCATCATCAACGAAATCGAAGGCATCTCCCGCGTCACCTACGACGTGTCGAGCAAGCCGCCTGCGACGATTGAGTGGGAATGATCCCCGAGCATCTCTGAAGGCTTGGTAACAAACCTTCAGCGACTCTCTTGAAAGCCGGATGCGCCCCTCGGGGTCATCCGGCTTTTTTGCGTCAGGCGACTTGCCGCATGCCGATCAGGCTCAGTGCGGTCGCCAGTTCCTTGAGGCTCTTGAAGCGACGCCCGCTGATATACGCCCACTTGGGGCGCTCGATGTAGACGCGGCTGCCGTCAAATTTGATCGGCGTGCGGATGATCGAGCCGCTGCCGCTGCGGTGAATCATCTGCGGCGGATTGTTCCGCTGGATGATGAAGGTACCGGGACGTCTCAGTCGGGATTCGATGGAGGTGCTCTGGGTTGGCCGCACAGGCTTGAGTGCCGCGACTTCCATTTGCAGTCGCAGGTCGCTTTTGACCCGGCCGGCAGGGCGGCCCAGCTCATTTTTCATGTCTTGACCCGGGTCTGGCTCGAAACCGTGCGGCTCCCCTGGGGCGACATCTTCGATCCGCAGACCGATTGCCGCCTCCAGCTCTGCGATGCCCGCAACCCTTTTGAAGGTATTCGCATGGGCGTTGCCGGCCAGCGCCACCCAGCGACCTCCCCCCAATGCTGCCTGGTCTGCACTTATGACGGTGTGGGCGAAGTAGTTCATCATTTCCATCCGCAGCGTTCCGTACGGGTCGGGCATTCCTGCGACTCGATAGCTGCTCATGCAGTCGATGGCACGAATGCGAAGGTGATTTTCGTGTGCCGCCCTTACCAGATTCAGAAATGTATAAGTGCCAGTTGCGTCGGTGTGGTGGCCGGCGTCGAGATCTTCGAGATACGCCTTCAGTTTTTCCGGCATGTTTCCGGTCTTGGCGAAAGCATCCAGGTCCGCTTGATGCAGATCGGTCAGGAGATGCTCCATGTACAAGGTCCTGACTTTTTGCTTCGCCAGCAACGGCATGTTGTCGATGAGAAATTTTTTGCTGCCGATGCTGTTGTGGCTCTCGCCAATCACCACGCCTGAAGCCTCTTCGTAAAGCTGGCTGAGCGCGACTTTTGGCGATGAGTGGGGTGGTATGTCCGGCAATGACGGGCGCTCGGGCCACCGCTGTTGCCCATGAAAGGCCCTGGCATCTGTCAGCAGCTTTTCACGCATGCCGAAAAAAGCCTTGAGGGCGCTCCGGTCCTCGGAAAGGCCAACGTAACCGACAAAAGGTTTGTCGCTGGGGCTTTCCATGTCGGCTCGCAAAGCCTCTCTCAACTCTTGGGGTATGTCGTACCGGGTTGGCAGTGCGCCAGCGGTTGCCGAGGTAGAGGGTCCTTGCTCAAGCCATTTTCCGAATACCTGGCCACCACCACGTAACCCCATGGCGGCACCAGGCTGCCATTTTCCGGCAGCGTCGAGTCGCACGGGGATGCTGCGGTAGAAAGAGAACGGACTTTTCGGGTGGACGATGACCCAAGTGTTCAATTCCGAGGCGTAACGAACCCGGTAGATGAAGTCCCCTACCGGAACATAGGTCTCCCCGCGCGCGTTCTGGTAGACGCCCCGCATGGGGCCTTCGGTCGCAGGAGGGCCGTATCCGTCGAGCACTTCGTTGGTTTCAAACGAGGTCAGCAATTCATTATGTTCTACGGGCGATCTCGGGTCTGGCCCCAAAGGCTTCTCATCTTCTATGAAGGATGATGGACCTGGCGCCTCCCTGGGCTCTGGCAGTTCGCGCGGTACGTTGTCGGCGGCAACTTCGGTCGAACCGAGATCCGCTCCTCTCAACAGAAACAGGCTGTTGAACAGGACGTCGATGCTTGCGAGGATTGCGCAGGTAACGGCCTGTTTGCGTTCGGCGGTGGTGTGGGCATGGATAGCCTGATCGATGTTCAGACCGACATCGGCCAAACCTGCGCCCACGACTGCCAGCGCTATCGGCCAGTCAATGGCGGCCATGGCACCGAACACCTTGCCGAACGCTTGCAAGTAGCCGATCCACATCTGTTTGCGGATTTCACCATTGGAGTGCAACGCAAAATCGGCATCGGCGTGCATTCGGGTTCTGGACGCGTCGCGAAGGTGCGTGAATGGATCCCCGGTCACGGTTCGATCGGTGCTGTTGACTATTTTCTTCGCGTGCGGGCCCCAATTGCTGAACATCAGATCCAGAGCGTGGTTCAAGCCTACGCCTCGGCCGCTTTCGCTGTGCGTGGACAGCGGAAAGTGAGACATGAACTGCGCCCGATTGTCCGCGTGATCAGTGTGAGTCATCAGCCACCATTGCAGATCATCCGCTGTCTCGAAGACGTGGAAGGCGTCGGTCTCGCCGGGCAGGTAGAGAAATTGTCGTCCGCTGCTTTGCACAAAGCGCAGGATGTCGCTTGCTTCATAACCGGCAATGTCCAGCGTTGCCACGCGTACGTCACTGCCCAGAGGCGTGTGCGCTTGCAACATGGACAGCCCGATGGGTTGAGCAAGATTCAGGCCCAGCGCTTTCATCAGCGTGTCGAACTGCTCTCTGCCGAGCCTGCCGCTTTCAAGCTCTTCCATTGCCTTACCAATGAAATTGGCTTTGGCCAGGGTTCGAAAATCATCTGCACAGTCTTTCCAGAACGCTGCCATTCGATTGGTGAAGTGTGTCTTGAAGTCCAGAGGCCAGAGCTCCTTCATGACTGACTGGGGCAGCAGGGGCACTTCGTTGGTCTCGTCGAACACTTCGGCATCGGGCCCGGCGGTGTAAAAGCCACCCATCATCTGCAGGTTATCGGCGTTGTCCTGATCATTGGCGTTAAAGCGATGCATGATCAGCTGCGGCAGCGTCAACGATTCGATCGGCCGGCTCATATGCTGCCAACCACTAAACGTGCGGTGGCTGCTAAGGCTTCTGTCAAATCGGTGCCAGTAGACGGCGTCGGGTTGCAGGTGTTCGAGATCGTGCTTGCGCAGGATGTCGAGGGCGGCCTTGCGCGCCAGTTCACGCATGTCCGGACAGCGGAGTACCAGTTTCAGGGCGATCTCCTTTAACAGGGCGTGATCGGCTGGAGTGTCGTTCAGGGGCGGGGGGTGGGAGGGCATATTCGTCGTCCTTGTTGAATGAGCGCATAGCGTCTCCATCGACATGACTCAATTGGTACTAAATATGTACCGCACCTGACTTCTCTTAATTTTCCGTAAATGCAGGTGTATCGTATTCGCCCCTCGCAGGTGCTCTCAGTTGCGCGTGTTCATTCGCTTCTATCGTCCAGGTGTTCTCGCTGATGTCTTTCACTCGTCGACAAATTCTCGGAGGTCTGGCTGGTCTTGCCGTGGTTGGGCTGGGCGCAGGCGGAGCTTCGCGTTATTGGTTGGGGCGCACGGGCCCGGGAGAAGGACACGATTACGAACTGATCGCCGCACCGCTGGACGTTGAGCTGGTGCCAGGCTTCAAGACGCCCGCCTGGGCGTTTGGTGCGACGGCGCCGGGCACCGAGTTGCGCGTGAGGCAGGGCGACTGGCTGCGGGTGCGTTTCATCAACCGGTTGCCGGTTGAGACCACCATTCACTGGCACGGCATCCGTCTGCCGCTGGAGATGGACGGCGTGCCTTATGTGTCGCAGTTGCCGGTCAAGCCGGGTGAGTATTTCGATTACAACTTCCGCGTACCGGATGCCGGCAGCTACTGGTATCACCCTCACGTCAGCAGCAGCGAAGAGCTGGGTCGCGGCCTGGTCGGCCCGCTGATCATCGAGGAGCGAGATCCCACCGGCTTCGCTCACGAGCGGGTGGTCAGCCTGAAGAGCTGGCACGTGGACGAGCAGGGCGCTTTCACCGATTTCAGCGTGACCCGCGAGGCCGCTCGCGAAGGCACTGCGGGGCGACTCTCGACCATCAATGGCGTGCCGCAGGGCGTCATTCAACTGCCAGCCGGGCAGGTCACCCGTGTGCGCATTCTCAACCTCGACAACACCGTGACCTATCGCCTGAATCTGCCGGGTGCCGAGGCGATGATTTATGCGCTCGACGGGAATCCGGTCAAGCCGCGCGCCCTGGGCAAGGATTACTGGCTGGGGCCCGGCATGCGCATCTGTCTGGCGATCAAGGCGCCAGCGGCGGGTGAAGAGCTTGCGTTGCGTAACGGGCCGGTGCGTCTGGGGACCTTTCGTTCGGTGGACAGCAATGACGCGCCGGGGGAATGGCCTCCCGAGTTGCCTGCCAATCCGGTGGCCGAGCCCGATCTGGCCAACGCCGAGAAGCTGAATTTCAATTTCGAATGGGTCGGTTCGATGTCGGTCACTGCCAAGGGCAAACCGCCGAGCCTGTGGCAGATCAACGGCCAGGCCTGGGACATCACCGACAAGACCTGCGCCGACCGCCCGATTGCGAAACTTGAAAAGGGCAAAAGCTACATCTTCGAACTCAAGAACATGACTCAGTATCAGCATCCCATTCACTTGCACGGGATGAGCTTCAAGGTGATCGCGTCCAACCGCAAGGACGTGATCCCGTATTTCACCGACACTTATCTGTTAGGACGAAACGAGCGCGCACGGGTCGCGTTGGTAGCGGATAATCCCGGCGTGTGGATGTTCCACTGCCATGTGATCGATCACATGGAAACCGGTCTTATGGCAGCTATCGAGGTTTCGTAATGCGGCAGCCGCAAATCATTGATCGCAGCCGCGATCAACATTTCATGCGCGAAGCACTGGCTCTGGCCTCCGAGGGCGCAATGCTGGGAGAGGTCCCGGTGGGTGCGGTTGTGGTTCAGGATGGCGTGATCATCGGGCGGGGTTACAACTGCCCTATCAGTGGCAGCGACCCGAGCGCCCACGCGGAGATGGTCGCGATTCGCAATGCCGCTCAGGCGGTGAGCAACTATCGCCTGCCGGGCGCCACGCTGTATGTCACGCTGGAGCCTTGCAGCATGTGTGCAGGTTTGATCGTGCATTCACGCATCACGCGTGTGGTCTACGGCGCCACCGAGCCCAAGGCGGGTGTGGTGCAGAGCCAGGGGCAATTCTTCAGTCAGCCGTTTCTCAACCATCGCGTGCTGTTCGAAGGCGGGGTGCTGGGCGAGGAGTGCGGCACGATGCTGAGCGAGTTCTTCAGGATGAGAAGGGCGAGGTCTTAGCTCTGGGATTTGTGTACGCCGCTATTTTAATGGCGCTCATCCTATCCCCGGTTCTGCCTAACGGCAGAAGCGTTTCGACTTCGTCGAGTTACTTGGAAAAGCCCCAAGTAACCAAGGGCTTTTACTCCTGGCTGGGGTCTGACTTCGTCAGACTTCCTTCACTCCGGTCTCGCTCCGTGGGCCCGGCGTGAATGGGCCATCCATGGCCCACACGCCTCTCGCCGCATCCATGCGGCTCGACCCACTCCGCGAGACCTGCGTTCAGCCTGCACCCAAGTCGCGTTTGGCGGTGTCTGTGCCATTGCGCATTAAGATCAAAAACAAATCAAAAGCACGACACCTTCCTGTAGCAGTCCGGCTTGCCGGCGGTGGGGTCCTTGAGATCGCCGCCGCAGGGAACCCGACGAAGTCGGGCCGGGAAGGGGGCGCAGGCACTTGGTTACTTGGTGCTTTCAAGTAACTCGACGAAGTCGAAACAGGTCTGGCGTTAGCCAGAACAAAAAGCATCCCCGCAGCTAACGGATCAGCCCCCGACCTCAGCATCGACAAAAGACTAAAGCGGGGCTTTTTCCTCCGGCGGTTTGGTCTTGTCGACGCCAGGCACGTGCAGATTGCCTTCCGCCACCTGGCTGCCTTCCAGCTGCGGCTGAGTGACCCAGGTGAGGATGTCGTAATAACGGCGGATGTTGGCGACGAAGCTGACCGGCTCACCGCCTCGGGCATAGCCGTAGCGAGTCTTGCTGTACCACTTTTTCTGGGACAGACGCGGCAGCATCTTCTTCACGTCCAGCCATTTGTTCGGGTTCAGGCCCTCGCTTTCCGCCATCTTGCGCGCATCATCAAGATGGCCGGTGCCAATGTTGTAAGACGCCAGCGCCAGCCAGGTGCGATCGGGCTCCTGAATAGTGTCTTCAAGCTGATCCTTCACGTAGGCGAAATACTTCGCGCCGCCCTGAATACTCTGTTTGGCATCCAGCCGGTTGGACACGCCCATGGCCTGCGCGGTGCTCTGGGTGAGCATCATCAGGCCGCGAACGCCGGTCTTGGAGGTCACCGCGGGTTGCCACAGGGATTCCTGATAACCAATCGCGGCCAGCAAGCGCCAGTCAACCTGTTCGGCCTTGGCTGCGGACTGGAAGTGTTTTTCGTACTTGGGCAGACGTTCCTGCAGATGCTGGGCAAAGGTGTAGGCGCCGACATAGCCGAGAACGTCGACATGGCCGTAATAGCGGTCCTTGAGCCGCTGTAGCATGCCGTTCTTCTGCATCTTGTCGAGGAAGCTGTTGATCTCGTTGAGCAGGCTGTTGTCGTCGCCCAGCGCTACGGCCCAGCGCTGATCGCGGCCGTCGCCGAGGTCGAAGGCGACGCGCACGTTGGGGAAATACACCTGGTTCATCGCCAGTTCGTTGGAATCCACCAGGGTCAGGTCGATCTGGCCCTCATCGACCATGCGCAGCAGGTCAACCACCTCGACCTGATCGGACTCTTCATAACTGATGCCGGGATACTTGACCTTCAGCGCCGCCAGTTGCTCGGCGTGGCTACTGCCCTTGAGTACCAGGATGCGCTTGCCGACCAGATCGCCCGGATCGGTGGGGCGCGACTGGCCGTTGCGATAGATGACCTGCGGCGTGACTTCAAGATAGGAATGCGAGAAGCGCACCTGTCTGGCGCGGTTTTCGGTGCTGACCAGACCGGCAGCTGCCAATACCGGGCCGCCGGGTTTGTTCATCTGGTCGAACAGATCGTCAAGGTTGTCGGCAGTTTCGATCTTCAGTTCCACGCCCAGATCGTCGGCGAAACGCTTGACCAGTTCGTACTCGAAACCGGTTTCACCGTTGCGATCCTGGAAATAGGTGGCCGGGCTGTTGCGGGTGACGACGCGCAGAACGCCATCCTCCTTGACTCGTTCCAGTGTGTTGGGTTTCTCAACACAGGCGCCGAGCAGCAGGAAGATTCCGGTTGCGATGAGCCACTTGGCACAGCGTGGGCGGAAATCGGATGGGGAAAACATCGGTGCAGTATACGCAAAGCGCACTGACCGCCATATCTCGACAGTAATGATCGCGTCTGATAGAGCAGTCGGATTTTTCACGGGGCTGGGTAGGGAATCGGCAAGCGCCGACATTCGGGTGCGTTCAGGCCGTGGTTTCGGGTGCCGAAAGTGGCGGTTTAGGCTAGAATGCACGGCCTCAAAGCACACCCCCTTCCCCGAGGCTGTCCCGACGATGTTGATCTTGCGTGGTGCTCCCGCCCTTTCCGCCTTCCGCCACAAGAAATTACTTGAGCAGCTGAACGATAAAGTTCCGGCTGTCAGTGGCCTGTACGCTGAATTCGCTCACTTCGCTGAGGTTACCGGCGTTCTGACAGAGGATGAGCAGCAAGTCCTTGCCCGTCTGTTGAAATACGGCCCTAGCGTGCCGGTTCAAGAGCCTCGTGGCCGTCTGTTCCTGGTGCTGCCGCGGTTCGGCACCATCTCGCCGTGGTCGAGCAAGGCCACCGATATCGCCCGCAACTGCAGCCTGACCAAGATCCAGCGTCTTGAGCGTGGCATTGCCTTCTATGTAGAAGGCCAGTTCAGCGAAGCCGAAGCACAGCTGATCGCCGACACCCTGCACGACCGCATGACCCAGCTGGTACTGGGCGCGCTGGAGCAGGCTGCTGGCTTGTTCAGCCACGCCGAGCCCAAGCCGCTGACGGCGGTAGACGTGCTGGGCGGCGGTCGCTCGGCGCTGGAAAAAGCCAACGTCGAGCTGGGCCTGGCCCTCGCTGAAGACGAAATCGATTACCTGGTCAACGCGTTCGTTGGCCTCAAGCGCAACCCGCACGACATCGAGCTGATGATGTTCGCCCAGGCGAACTCCGAGCACTGCCGTCACAAGATCTTCAACGCCAGTTGGGACATCGACGGCCAGAGCCAGGAAAAAAGCCTGTTCGGCATGATCAAGAACACCTACCAGATGCATAACGAAGGCGTGCTGTCCGCTTACAAGGACAACGCCTCGGTCATCGTCGGCAGTGTGGCGGGGCGCTTCTTCCCGAACCCTGAAACCCGCCAGTACGGTGCGGTGCAGGAGCCGGTGCACATTCTGATGAAGGTGGAAACCCACAACCACCCGACCGCGATTGCTCCGTTCCCGGGCGCATCCACAGGTTCCGGTGGCGAGATCCGCGACGAAGGCGCGACCGGCCGTGGCGCCAAGCCAAAGGCTGGCCTGACCGGTTTCACCGTTTCCAACCTGAACATTCCGGGTTTCGAGCAGCCTTGGGAAAAGCCTTACGGCAAGCCTGAGCGCATCGTCACTCCGCTGGACATCATGATCGAAGGCCCGCTGGGCGGCGCCGCGTTCAACAATGAATTCGGTCGTCCGGCGCTGACCGGCTACTTCCGTACCTTCGAACAGTCCATCAATACCCCGCACGGTGAAGAAGTCCGTGGCTACCACAAGCCGATCATGCTGGCTGGCGGTATGGGCAACATCCGTGCAGAGCACGTGCAGAAGGGCGAAATCACTGTCGGCGCCAAGCTGATCGTGCTGGGCGGCCCGGCGATGCTGATCGGTCTGGGTGGCGGCGCGGCTTCCTCCATGGCCACCGGTACCAGCTCGGCGGATCTGGATTTCGCGTCGGTTCAGCGTGAAAACCCTGAGATGGAGCGCCGTTGCCAGGAAGTGATCGACCGCTGCTGGCAGCTGGGCGACGCCAACCCTATCGCCTTCATTCACGATGTCGGTGCGGGCGGTCTGTCCAACGCCTTCCCTGAACTGGTCAACGACGGCGGCCGTGGCGGTCGTTTCGAGCTGCGCAACGTGCCGAACGACGAGCCGGGCATGGCGCCTCTGGAAATCTGGAGCAACGAGTCCCAGGAGCGTTACGTCCTGGCCGTCAGCGCCCCTGATTTCGAGCGTTTCAAAGCCATCTGCGAACGTGAGCGTTGCCCGTTCGCCGTGGTCGGCGAAGCCACCGAAGAGCCGCAACTGACCGTCACCGACAGCCACTTCGGCAACAGCCCGGTGGACATGCCGCTGGAAGTGCTGCTGGGCAAGGCGCCGCGCATGCACCGCTCGGCCACTCGCGAAACCGAGCTGGGCGACGATTTCGACCCGAGCACCCTGGACCTCGAAGACAGCGTACAGCGCGTGCTGCGCCACCCTGCCGTGGCGAGCAAGAACTTTTTGATCACCATCGGCGACCGCAGCATCACCGGTCTGGTGAATCGCGATCAGATGGTAGGCCCGTGGCAAGTGCCTGTAGCTGACGTTGCTGTCACTGCAACCAGCTTCGATGTCTACACCGGTGAAGCGATGGCCATGGGCGAGCGCACGCCGCTGGCATTGCTGGACGCTCCGGCATCCGGCCGCATGGCCATCGGCGAGACCCTGACCAACATCGCGGCATCGCGCATCGGCAAGATGTCCGACATCAAACTGTCGGCCAACTGGATGTCCGCAGCCGGTCACCCGGGCGAAGACGCGCGTCTGTATGACACCGTAAAAGCCGTCGGCATGGAACTGTGCCCTGAGCTGGGTATCACCATTCCGGTGGGCAAGGACTCCATGTCCATGAAAACCCGCTGGAGCGATGAAGGCGCGGAAAAAACCGTCACTTCGCCGCTGTCGCTGATCGTCACAGGCTTCGCGCCAGTCACCGACATTCGCGGCACCATGACCCCGCAACTGCGCATGGACAAGGGCGTCACCGACCTGATCCTGATCGACCTGGGCCGCGGCCAGAACCGCATGGGCGCCTCGATCCTCGCGCAGACCCACGGCAAGCTCGGCAGCGTGGCGCCGGACGTGGATGACGCTGAAGACCTGAAGGCGTTCTTCGCCGTGATTCAGGGCCTCAACGCCGACGGCCACCTGCTGGCTTACCACGACCGTTCCGACGGTGGCCTGATGACCACCGCACTGGAAATGGCCTTCGCCGGCCACTGTGGTCTGAATCTGCAACTCGACACCCTGACCGGCAAGCGCGAAAAAGTCGCGGCCATCCTCTTCAACGAGGAACTGGGCGCCGTGATTCAGGTGCGTCATGACGCCACCCCACTGGTGCTGGCGCAGTTCAGCGCTGCGGGCCTGGGCGACGACTGCGTTGCCGTGATCGGCCAGCCGATCAATAACAACGAAATCGCCATCAGCCTGGACGGCGAACAGCTGTTCAAGGGTGATCGTCGTCTGTTGCAACGCCAGTGGAGCGAGACCAGCTACCAGATCCAGCGTCTGCGCGACAACGCCGATTGCGCCGATCAGGAGTTCGACGCCCTGCTTGAAGAAGACAACCCGGGCCTGAGCGTCAAGCTCGGTTACGACGTCAACGACGACATCGCCGCGCCTTACATCAAGAAAGGCGTTCGCCCACAAGTGGCGGTCCTGCGTGAGCAGGGCGTCAACGGTCAGGTGGAAATGGCAGCAGCGTTCGATCGCGCCGGGTTCGCCTCGGTCGACGTGCACATGTCCGACATCCTCGCGGGCCGTGTCGATTTGAACGAGTTCAAGGGGCTGGTTGCATGCGGCGGCTTCTCTTATGGCGACGTTCTCGGCGCCGGTGAAGGTTGGGCCAAGTCTGCATTGTTCAACACTCGCGCACGTGACGCCTTCCAGGGCTTCTTCGCCCGCAGCGACAGTTTTGCGCTGGGCGTGTGCAACGGTTGCCAGATGATGTCCAACCTTCACGAGCTGATTCCGGGCAGCGAATTCTGGCCGCACTTCGTGCGCAACCGCTCCGAGCAGTTCGAAGCGCGCGTAGCAATGGTCGAGATCCAGAAATCGGCGTCGATCTTCCTGCAAGGCATGGCCGGTTCGCGTATGCCGATCGCCATCGCTCACGGCGAAGGTCATGCGGAATTCAAGTCTTCTGAGTCGCTGCTGGAAACCGATCTGTCCGGCACCGTGGCCATGCGCTTCGTCGACAACCACGGCAAGGTCACCGAGACCTACCCGGCCAACCCGAACGGCTCGCCGCGCGGTATCACCGGCCTGACCACCCGCGACGGTCGCGTCACCATCATGATGCCGCACCCTGAGCGCGTGTTCCGTGCAGTGAACAACTCGTGGCGTCCGGATGAGTGGGCTGAAGACGGCGCCTGGATGCGCATGTTCCGCAACGCACGCGTCTGGGTTAACTGATCGACGATGTACAAGCTGGCGTTCTTCGTTCCGCCAAGCCATGTGGAGCAGGTCAAAAGCGCGTTGTTCGCCGCCGGTGCGGGGCGAGTCGGCGCCTATGACAGCTGCTCATGGCAGGTGCTGGGTCAAGGCCAGTTTCGCCCGCTGGACGGCAGCCAGCCGTTCATTGGGCAAACCGGACAGATCGAGCAGGTTGAAGAGTGGAAGATCGAGCTTGTCGTCGCTGATGAGTTGATTCAACAGGCGGTGGCTGCGCTCAAGCACAGCCACCCCTATGAAACACCGGCTTATGAAGTGTGGAAGCTGGAAGATTTCTGATGTGCGGAGCTTACCCGTTGTAGGAGCGCGCTTGCCGGCGAGGGCGGTGTGTCATTCGACGCAGCAGCGTAAGTTGGAATGCCGTCGCGGGCAAGCGCGCTCCTACAGTGGTCGGTGTTAAGTCCCCATCCACTGCCATGCCAGTCAGTTCAGGTAATGCTTGATGAAGCTGCGGAACAGGTCCAAACCATTTTCCGTCAGGATGCTTTCGGGGTGGTACTGAACGCCCTCGATTGGTAACGCACGATGTCGAACGCCCATAATGTAGCCATCGTCGGTTGATCTGGAGGTCACCTCCAGACATTCCGGCAGAGCGAGGTCTTCGATCATGAGGGAGTGATAGCGAGTAGCGTTGATCGTTCGACCATGGGTGTGGGCATAGACTCCCTTGCCATCATTTTCTATCTGGCTCACCTTGCCATGCATGACGCGAGGGGCGCGGCTGACCTGAGCTCCAAACGCGAGCCCCAGGGCTTGATGACCGAGGCAGACGCCGAGCAGCGGCAGGCGGTGTTCGAAATGCCGAATGAGTTCGATGTAGCCGACATCTGCCGGGTGACCAGGCCCAGGCCCCAACACGCAGAAATCTGGCGCGAAAGCTTCGATCCGCTGAATGAGGTCAGGCTGGTCATGGCGCTCGACACGAGTTTCCAGCCCTAGCTGCTCAAGGTATTGGCTGATGATGAAGACAAAGCTGTCATAGGCATCGATCAAAAATACTTTCACAGAGCAATCTCCTCTCCGGTTACCGCGCGGTAAACCGAACCCATCTTGTACAGCGTTTCTTTCCACTCCATTTCGGGCGTCGAGTCGGCTACCACACCCGCGGATGCGCGCAGGTAGTAGGTGCCTTGGTCGTGCACAGTCGAACGAATGCACAGGGCCGTATTGACGCTGCCATCGAACCCGATCAGCCCAAGGGCACCTGCATAGATACCTCGTCGGTTGCTTTCCATGGTCTCGATCAGCTCCATCGCTCTGACCTTGGGCGCACCCGACATCGTCCCGGCTGGAAATGACGCCTTGATCACGTCGTAGGCATCCATGCCTGGGCGCAGTAAACCCCGGACATTCGAAACCATGTGGTAAAGGTGCGAATACTCTTCGATCAGCATGAATTCATCGACCTCCAAAGATCCTGGCTGGCAGACCCGCCCTATGTCATTGCGACACAGGTCGATGAGCATGAGGTGCTCCGCGCGCTCCTTCTCCGAACGCGTCAGCTCCAACACCAGTTCGGTGTAGTCGACACCAGGCCTCTTGCCTACGGTCCCGGCGATAGGGCGCATTTCGATCAGGTTGTCCTTGATCCTGACGAACAGTTCGGGGCTCGCACCAATCAGATCAATCCCGCCGACGTGCGCCAGGTACATGTAGGGCGACGGATTGCGCATGCGCAGGCTCTTGTAAACGTCCAACGGCGTAATCTGGGAACGAATACGGATCTCGTGGCCCAGCTGGATCTGGTACACGTCTCCGGCTCGAATATGCTCCATGGCCACTTCTACCCGCTGCTCGAACTGTTCCGGAGTCACCGTACGGGTTTCTTCGAAGACTTGCGGGTAATCAGACTGTTCTTGCGAGATGGGCGCAGCTGAGGCCCGCAGGAATGGGTAGTCTTCCAGGCGGCGTGCCGCCCACAACGGGTGATTATTGATCAGGGTCTCGACAGCGCCATTGCTGTGGAAGTACAGCAGCGTCTGGTAAACAGACAAAGCAATGAGCGGGTAGTCGTGGGTCCGTTCCGTCAAGTCAGGCAGACGTTCGATCAACCGCACGCTGTCGTATGAGAAATAGCCAAAGTAGGCGAGACTTTGCGGCCTATCCGAAGTCGCCTGGAACAGGGACTGGCCATATCGCAGTAGATTCCAGGCGCCTTCCTTGTCTTGCAATTCGATCCGCTGATCGGGGCCGATTTTCATGCCGTGTTGACGCAGGCAGCCGTACAGGTGTGCACAGAGTTCTGGCTGGCCGCGCAGGTATGCGTGTTTTTCATCGATGCACACTTCAAAAAGCGGCTCCATGCCGATGATTGTCGCATGTTGATCGCGGCTGGGTCCTGAGAGTGACTCAAGAATGAATACCGAGTGATGACCTAATTGTGCGAGTGCATGCATGTAAACATCAAGTGCATCGGTTGTCTGACGCTCTTCATGTCGAAGGATATCCACGCTAAGAATGTTGTTGTTCACGGATGATTCCAATTTTAAGTTAAGAGCTAAAGGGAAGTGCGATAAATAAATATTGGTGTGCAAGTTTTTTGTTGGGCATCATAAAGTTATGTCCACAATGTCTTGTTGTTATCTCGGTGTCTACCGACTCTGTACCTGCCCAAGCGGGTGTGCTGACATGTCGCATGCCAGTTTCCCAAAAGCGGAAGACCGGATAATTCATCAGCGCTGGCATCATCCGTAATTTCAGAAGACGACTGAGCTAATGCCTTTGTAGGCGATCCATGGCTGGAAAGGGGAGTGCCCAGCCATACGCGAAAGCGAAGAACAACGACGGCCATCCCATCAATGAGTTGTCATAGGTTCCGAGAAAAATGATCTTCCCGCTGTCGGTAAATATCCAGTACGCCGATGAGCAAAGTATGTTGTTGAGGACGGTAAAGGCGAATATGTTTTTTGAGCATTTTTTGCCGCTGTACGAATATTTTGAAATGAGTGAGGGAGTAAATAATAAAATCGAACCTGAAAGGAAGTTGGCGCATAATATTAAATTATTCACTTTTATTTTGGGTCCATTCTTCCCATATGCTGGCGGATGTGCCTATTCCTGCCGCGCCACCAATAGTTAGAGTGCCTGCACTAGTTTATATGCCATTTCATAATCGGCTTTGATGTACTTGAATTCGCCACGCGTCGGGCTTTATTGCGGGTGTTAAAACGCCGTAGACTGAAAGTCCAACATCCGCCGTGCCATACGTAATGTTTCCCCCTCCCTCACTTCCTGCTATGTATTGGTAAACGTTTCTCAAGGGGCCTCTCGTATCAGGGTTGCGCTCAAGCAAATTTCGGCTGTTTTCATAGAGGTTGTTTGCCCCGTGGGCTGCCGTAATTACGCCCACAGTGCATGTTGAGAGGCTCACAATCACCGCCCCTCTCAATTCGACGGTGTAGAACTTCTCCTGATTGCCATAAGCACTTACGCGGTAGAAATCCAGAACACACTTCAATTTCTCACGCTGATCCAGCGCCTGGGCCAGCAGGGGCGTCGATTTATCGATGTTTTTCGTGATGACTATCGGACCATCGGAAGCATGGGGGCTATGGCCGACCTGGGCCATGTCATGCACGAACGATAGAACCTGAATCTCGTCCAGGTCGGCGGTCTGGCATTTGTTGCCGATGGAGTCTTGCGCGGAGCAGCCAGCAGAAATGAGGCCCTGCCTTTCGCCGGTCATGGTCAGGTAACCCTGATTAGCCATGGTTGATCTTCCTCGGGTATTGGCCGATCAGTGTAATCACACACTTTCAGGGGTTCTGTAGGGCGTTTCCGAAAGTTGCCATGTCCAACAAATTCGGGAAGGTCGAGCTTGTGGTCGCTGATGAGTTGATTCAACAGGCGGTGGCTGCGCTCAAGCACAGCCACCCCTATGAAACACCGGCTTATGAGGTGTGGAAGCTGGAAAGTTTTTGAGTCACGTTTTGCATCCGACTCTGCCCTGGGGCCCTGTCAACCGGCCTTCACCATCCCCCGCAACGCCTCGCTCAGCCCTTGAGCGTTTTCCCCGACCAACACATGCCAGACCCCGTTCCCCAGGCTTCTGACGCCCTGGCTTCCCAGTGCTTCCAGCTGAATCGCTGCCAGCGATTGCCCATCCTTCAACTGCACGCGCAGACGCGTTAGCGCCACGCATTCCACGTCCACAACACCTTTCCCGCCAAGCGCCTTGAACCACTGCGTGGCCTGGCTGACGTCGACCGGCTTTTGCGTTTGCGGAGCTGCATGCGTATCGGCAGCAGAGGATTTGGCTGCGAGGGGCAGGGCATCGCGCAGCTCATCAGCAATGCTGTCCGCCAACGGCCCGACCACGATCTGCAGGCTGCCGCCGTTACCGGGTCGTACGACTGCCATTGCGCCGAGTGCCTTGAGTTCGGCATCCTGTGCCAGATTGCGATCAACCATCTGCAGGCGCAGACGGGTCGTGCAGGCGCCGATGCTCAGCAGGTTTTCCGCGCCGCCCAATGCCTTGATATACGCGCCGGCACGATCACTCTTCACGACGTGGGATGACGCGCTGGTGACCTGTTCGCGGCCCGGTGTTTTCAGGTTGAAACGCTTGATGCATTGATCGAACACCACGTAGTACACCACCGCATACGCCAGCCCCAGCGGGAACACCAGCCAGCCATTGGTGGACTTGCCCCAGCCCAGCGCCATGTCGATGGCGCCGCCGGAAAAAGTGAAGCCCAGGTGAATGTTCAGCAGGTTGGCCAGGGCCATCGACAGGCCTGTCAACAAGGCGTGCACCACGTACAGCATTGGCGCGAGGAACATGAAGGCGAACTCGACGGGCTCGGTCACGCCAGTCAGCGCCGAGGTCAGCGCCATGGACAGCAGAATCCCGCCGATCAGCTTGCGTTGATCCGGCAGCGCGTTGCGGTACATCGCCAGACACGCCGCAGGCAGACCGAAAATCATCATCGGGAACATGCCGGTCATGAACTGCCCCGCATGGGGATCGCCGGCGAAATAACGTGCCAGATCCCCTGTCACGGCGCGGCCGGTTTCCGGGTCGGTGAAGGTGCCGAAGACGAACCACACCAGATTGTTGAGGATGTGATGCAGGCCGGTGATGATCAGGATGCGGTTCATCACCCCGAAGAAGAATGCACCGATGCTGCCGCTTTCCAGCATCAACTGGCCGAGGCTGTTGATGCCATTCTGCACCGGTGGCCAGATCAGGCCGAATACTAACCCCAGTACGACGGCTGACAGCCCGGTGACGATCGGCACGAAACGCCGACCACCGAAGAACGCCAGATATTCAGGCAGGGCGATGTCCTTGAAGCGGTTGTACATCGCGCCGCCCAGCAGCCCGGCGATGATCCCGGCGAGCATGCCCATGTCGATATGCGGATCGAGCACTTTGAGTGTAGACGTCATCACCAGATAACCAATGGCTCCCGCGAGGCCGGCGGTGCCGTTGTTGTCGCGTGCGAAGCCCACGGCGATGCCGATGGCGAAGATCAGCGCCAGGTTGCTGAAAATCGCGTTGCCCGCCGAGTGAATGATGGCGATGTCCAGCAGGTCGCTGTCACCCAGACGCAACAACAATCCGGCAATCGGCAAGATGGCGATGGGCAGCATCAGAGCCCGTCCCAGTCGCTGTAACCCTTCGATGAAGTGTTGGTACACGGCGTCTCTCCTTGTCTTTGTTCTTGTTATTCAGGCGCGTTCACGCGCTGGCGCGACGGGTCAGGACCTGAGTCTGAAAGGTGCTGGACGCCGCCCGCACATCGGCTGCGCTGCCCAGGCTGACCACGTGCTGGGCCAATGCCTGACACTGCCGGGTGTCCAGTTCGCGTACCAGTGCCTTGATTTCGGCGACTTGCGGCGGGCTCACAGACAACTCGCGAACCCCCAGACCGATGAGCACTGCCGTTGCCAGCGGATCGCAAGCCAATGCCCCACACACGCCAACCCAGCGGCCCTTGCTTGCCGCAGCGCTGCAGGTCATGGCGATCAAGCGCAGTAATGCCGGGTGCAGGGCGTCGACGCGAGCAGCGAGGCCGGCATGATCGCGGTCCATCGCCAGGGTGTACTGCGACAGATCGTTGGTGCCGATGGAGAGGAAGTCCGCGTGCTCCGCCAATTGCTCGGCCAACAGTGCGGCGGAGGGCACTTCGATCATCACACCAAGCTCAGGGCGCTCGCCGATGCCGGCCTCACGTGCCAGTTCGTCGATACGTTCACGCACTGCCAGCAATTCGCTGACCTCGGTGATCATCGGCAGCAGAATGCGGCAACGCGCCAGTGGCTTGACCCGCAATAACGCTCGCAGCTGTTGATCGAGCAGCTCAGGGCGAGCCTGACCCAAGCGAATCCCTCGCAGGCCCAGCACCGGATTGGCTTCGGCGGGCAGAGGCAGGTATTCCAGTTGTTTATCGCCGCCGATATCGATGGTGCGGATGATGACCGGCTTGTCGGGCATCGCATCGAGCACTGATTGATAGGCAGCCAGTTGCTCGTCCTCGGTCGGCGCAGTGCTGCGATCAACGAACAGAAACTCGGTGCGCAGCAGGCCCACGCCATCCGCGCCATTGAGTTGCGCGTTTTCGGCATCGGCACGAGACGCAACGTTGGCCGCGACGACAATGCTCACGCCATCCTGAGTCAGAGCGGGCAGATGCGCGTGCTGTTGCTGACGTTGCCTTTGTTCGAAACGTTGCGCTCGCAGGCTGTGGATTTCTTTCAGGCGTGGGGCATCGGGTCTGATCTCAAGGCGCGCGTTATCGGCGTCTAGCACCACTTCCTGATGCGCGGATTCATGGGCGTACTCATGGGCGATGTCCAGCAGCGTGGAGCCCAGCGCTACCAGGCATGGCATGCCTTTGCCCCGCGCGAGGATCGCGACGTGGGAGGTGGCGCCGCCTTCAGCCATGCAAATTCCGCCAACGCCGCATTGCGCCAGCCTCAACAGATCGGAAGGCGTCAGTTCCCGGGCCGCGACAATCGCTCCTGCAGGAATTTCCAGAGTGCGTGCCTCGCCGAGCAAGGTCAGCAGCACGCGCTGGCGCAGATCGCGCAGGTCGTTGGCGCGTTCGGCGAGCAGGGCATTGCCGAGTTTTTCCAGGTTGGCGCATTGCGCCAGCACGGCGTGGCTCCAGGCGTGGGTTGCGGCCTGTCCCTGATCGATGGCGTCAAAGGCCGCATCGAGCAGGGCCGGGTCTTCGAGCATCGCAAGGTGGGTTGCGAAAATCGCGCTCTGTTCATGCTGGTCGTGGTCCAGCGAAGTGCTGATGTCGGCGCGCACTTCAACCAGCGCCTCGCTCAGGATCTGGCGTTGTTCGTCCGGGCGATGACCGCCCAGATCTTCGCCCAGCTCGAGGGTGTCGAGCCGGAACAAAGGGCCACTCGCCAAGCCGGGAGAAGCCGTGACGCCATGCAGAATGCCGTTTTCACGATCTGCTTTCGAACTGGCTTTCGGGGCAGCGGCTACCGGCGCCTGAGGTTTTTCATCATGAGCGGGTGTCGACAGCGCTTTGAGCAAAGCCTGCAATGCGACTTCGCTGTCGTGCCCCAGGCACACGACTTCCACTTCGTCCTGCTCCGCAACACCAAGCCCCATCAGCCCGGTAACGCTGTCGGTGGATGCGCTGGCGCCGGAGAAATGCAGTTCGGCATGGCTGGCAAACTGGCGTGCAGTCTGGCGCACCAAGGCGGCGGGGCGGGCATGCAGACCGCCGTTGTGCGCCACACGAATGCTGCCGCGAGCCTGTTTGGCCCGCACGTCGGTGCTTTGCGCAGACTCATCGTCGGGAGCCAGCGCGATGACCTGCATCAGCGGTTCGCCAACGTTCACCGAGCCTGATTCGCGCACAGGCGACAGTTCGTACCGGTCGCCATTGAGCAGGATCAGCGCACTGACCAGGCTGCGGCAGTTACGCGCCACCTTGTCCAGATCGAAGCGCAGCAGCGGTTGGCCTTCGGTGACGCGCTGGCCGTCTTTCACCAGCGCATCAAAACCTTCGCCATTGAGCTCAACGGTGTCGATGCCCACGTGCAGCAACCACTCGCTGCCGTTGTCGGCGCGCAGGTTTATCGCGTGGAGGGTGCGCGCGACATTGATCACCACGCCCGCGAACGGCGCGTGCAGCACGTCATCCAGCGGGTCGATGGCCAAGCCGTCACCCATAGCGCCGCTGGCGAACACCGGGTCAGGGATCCTGGCCATTGTCAGCACGGCTCCACTGAACGGGGCGCTGAACGTCATTTGTTTATTGTTATGCATGACTTCGTCCTTGCAGGCGTCGGCCGGAGCGGCGCGGAATCAACGGGTTCTGGTAACTTTGCTCAGGTGCCGTGGCTGGTCCGGGTCCAGCCCGCGAGCCACAGCCAGCGCAGCAGCCATGACGTAGAAGCTTTGAATGGCGAGGATCGGATCGAGGGCCAAGTGGTCGGCGCGACTCAGCGTCAGGTCGCGTTCGGCAATGTCGTCGGGCGCAGCCAAAAGGACTTTCGCGCCGCGCTGGCGCATGTCGGCGGCGAGTTGCAGAAGGCTGGCTTGCTCGGCGCCTCGGGTTGCGAAAATCAGCAACGGGTATAGATCGTCGACCAACGCCATCGGGCCGTGACGCACTTCAGCACTGCTGAACGCCTCGGCCTGAATCGCCGAGGTTTCCTTGAATTTCAGGGCGGCTTCCTGCGCGATGGCGAAACCAGTGCCACGACCAATGACCATCAGGCGCTGACAGTCACGCAGCGTGTCGATCGCCGTTGACCAATCTTGACGCGCTGCTTGCTCCAGGCCTTGAGGCAATGTCAGACCTGCCTGCAGCAGCTGTTGATCCTGTTGCCAGTGCGCGATCAGCCGAGCGCTGGCGCTCAGGGTTGCGATAAAACTCTTGGTCGCGGCTACGCTGAGTTCCGGCCCGGCGCTGAGGGGCAAGACATATTCACAGGCCTGTTCCAGCGGGGAGCCTTCGGCGTTAACCATCGCAACGCTCAAAGCGCCGCGTTCGCGCAATTTTTGCAGACTATCGACCAGATCCGGGCTTTGGCCCGACTGTGAGAAGGCAAACGCCGGCTGGCCTTTGACCTGCATCGGTGCGTCATGCAGCGTTACCACCGACATCGGTAACGAAGCTACCGGTACGCCGGTCATTTGCATGGCGAGGTAGGCGAAGTAACTGGCCGCGTGATCGGAACTGCCCCGCGCGACAGACAGAAGCACCTTGGGCTCGGCCTGGCGCAGGCGACCGGCGACCTCGATCAGGCGCGTTTCCAGCACATCGAGCTGGCGCCGGACGACAGCGGCAGAGGCGAGTGCCTCATCAAGCATTTTTGAGTTCAATGGTTTCTCCTTCAACCATGACGGCGGTCAGTGTCAGATCGCGATTCAGGTAAACGGCATCGGCCCAGCTGCCCGTTTGCAGGCGGCCACGCTCTTCGATGCCCAGATAATCTGCGGGAAATTGCGACAGGCGCTGAGAGGCTTCGGCCAGCGGCAAGCCGATCTTCACCAAGTTGCGCAGCGCCTGATCCATGGTCAGCGTGCTGCCTGCCAAAGTGCCGTCGGCAAGGCGCACGCCGCCCAGGCATTTGGTCACGGTATGGCTGCCCAGCTTGTACTCGCCGTCCGGCATGCCGGTGGCTGCCGTGGAATCGGTCACGCAGTACAGGCAGGGAATCGAGCGCAACGCGACGCGGATCGCCCCCGGATGCACATGCAGCAAGTCAGGAATCAGTTCGGCGTAGCGGGCGTGGGCCAGTGCTGCGCCGACGATGCCCGGCTCGCGGTGATGCAGCGGGCTCATGGCGTTGTAGAGGTGGGTAAAGCTGGTGGCACCGGCTTCCAGCGCTCTGACGCCCTCTTCGTAACTGCCCAGCGTATGGCCGATTTGCAGACGTACGCCTTGTGCCGCCAGCGCCTGAATCAACTCGACATGCCCGGCGATTTCCGGGGCGATGGTGATCACCTTGATCGGCGCGAGTCTTAGATAGTCTTCAACTTCACTGAGTAAAGCGGCATGAGCGTGATTGGGTTGCGCGCCGAGTTTTCCGGGGTTGATGTAGGGGCCTTCCAGGTGCACACCCAATACACGGGCGGTGCCTGACGCGCGGCTCTGGCAGTAGCCGCCTAATTGCTCGAGCACCTGGCTGATTTCGGCGGCCGGCGCGGTCATGGTGGTCGCCAGCATCGAAGTCGTGCCGAAGCGCAGATGCGTGCGGGCGATGGTGGCGAAGCTCTGGGCACCTTCCATGACATCACTGCCACCGCCGCCGTGAACGTGCAGGTCAATGAAACCCGGCAGCACGTAGGGCAGCTCGTTGTCCCGTGGGTTGCAGAGCGTGCCGGAAATGCTCGTCACCCGACCGTCGCGATGCTGCAACTGGCCGCGAATCCAGCCGTCGGGCGTGAGGATGTTGTAGTCGGACATGGGGGCTCCGTGTGTGGCTGGTCGCTATTTAGCGACGCAGCTCTGCGACGAAATCGTAGTAATCGTCGCGGCAGTAGGTGTCGGTCAGCTCGATGGGGGTGTTGTCGGCCAGGTAACCGATCCGCGTCATCAGCAGCATCGCGGTGCCGGTTTCGATACCGACCAGGGCTGCCATTTCTGCCGAGGCGTTGATCGCGCGAATGTGCTGAAGGGCGCGCACCACAGGGCGGCCGATGGCGTCCAGATGGGCGTAGAGCGAATCGCCGATGGCTTGTGGGTCTGGCAACAGCGCAGCTGGAAGCGCGCTGAGCTCGACAGCCATGACGATGCCATCGGCTTTGCGCAAGCGTTTGAGCCGCGCGACTTTTTCGGTGGGCGACAGGCTCAGGCGGAGCAGCTCTTCGTGGGTGGGCAGGGCGATGTCGCGCTCCAGCCATTGCGAACTCGGGGTAAAGCCCTTGAGGCGCAACATTTCGCTGAAGCTGGAAAGGCGGGACAGTGGTTGCTCAAGGCGCGGCGTGATGAACGTGCCCGAGCCCTGGCTGCGGCGTATCAGGCCTTGTTCGAGCAGAATTTCAAGCGCCTTGCGAGCGGTGACGCGGGAGATATTCAGGGTTTCACTGAGGCTACGTTCCGAGGGCAACGCCTGCTCGGCCTGCCAGTGACCTGCGTGAATCGCCGCTTCCAGGTTGCGCGCCAGCTGTAGGTACAGCGGCGTCGGCTGACTGTCGTCGGGACGCAGGTTGAGGATCGAGTTCATGTGCGGGTTCCAAGTGGTTTGAAATTATTCTCGGACTGCTTGCCGAAAGTAATACCACTTGCATACCACGTCAACGGGATTGGTATTGGTCAGGAAGGTTTTTTGGTCACGGGATGGTGACAGAAAAGCTCGAAAGTCCGGGATGTCGAATGCACCTGTGGGCGGGAGCGAGGCTCGCGAATGCAGGGTCTCAGATCACATGTTTGTTAATGACACGACGCTTTCGCGAGCTTCGCTCCCTCCCACCGAATCGGTGGCGTCTATACCGGAGTGGAACTGGCTACCAAGTGGTATTGAAAGGTTACGGCCGAATCTCGATCATCGTTCCGTCTTTGACCAGATCCCAGACTTCGCGAATGTCGCTGTTCTTCATGGCAATGCAGCCATTGGTCCAGTCCAGCGTCTGGAAATACCATTCCGGGTAATCCTCGCTGACCGGCGTGCCGTGGATCATTATCATGCTGCCGGGGTTCACGCCTTCGCGGCGGGCGCGTGCGGAATCGGAGATGTTGGGGTAGGAAATGTGCAGCGACAGGTTGAAGGCGTCGCTGGTTTTGCGGTAGTCCAGCCAGTAGAAGCCTTCAGGGGTGCGCTGGTCGCCTTCCTGCAGCTTGGGCCCCTTGGGTGCCTTGCCCAGCGAGATACGGTAGGTCTTCAGCGCCTCGCCATTACTCATCAGCTGCAACTGGTGCGCGGATTTGAGCACCAGGATCTTGTCGATGGTGCGGTTGGCGATGTCTTCCGTGTCGATGACCTTGCCGCCAATGAACTTCTGCTCACTGCCTTTGGGCACGATGGTCTGAGTGAACGCAGCCTGGGACAGCGGAACGAACGACAGACATAGAACGGCAAGCAACCAACGCATGTACACGGTATCCCTGAAGCTCGCGCAGCCATCGCGCGTCGTCATCTGATCAAGTGGTTTTAAGAGGAGGTGAGATAGACAGGCAATCGGTATGCACCGGGAATTCTTGATGCCGCCGGTCGATAAAGAAGCATTCTAGGGTACGCCTGACAGTGTGGAAAGCCAGCTCCGACCACGGAATGTCGGCCTCGTCGAACAGCTTCACTTCAAGGCTTTCGACGCCGGCAGCGAAATCCGCGCTGGCCATGTTCGCGCGATAGAAAATGTGCACCTGACTGATGTGCGGCACATCGATCATCGCATACAGATGCAGGTCTTCCAGAACGGCGCAGGCCTCTTCCACGGTTTCCCGGCGAGCGGCCTGCTCGACGCTCTCGCCGTTCTCCATGAAGCCCGCTGGCAGCGTCCAGTAACCCAGGCGTGGCTCGATGGCGCGGCGGCACAACAACACCTTGCCTTCCCAGACCGGCAGCACGCCCGCGACGATATTGGGGTTCTGGTAGTGAATGGTGTGGCAGTGGTCGCACACGAAACGCGGGCGGCTGTCGCCCTCGGGGATGCGCTGGATGACCTGTTCGCCGCATTGGCTGCAGAATTTCATGATCGAATCGGGTTCCTGAAGTCAGCGGCTATCTTGGCGTGCCGCGCGTGTGGTCGGCAAGGGGCGTCTTCCCGGTAATGCTGTCCTGTCCTGCCGGGGGTTGGGCGCGTCGCTCCTTTGGTGCATCATGCCGAGTAGGCAACAGGACGAGAATTCCCATGCTGGACGAGCTACTTCGCCGTATAAGCAGCCACACGCCGGGCACTCTGGAGACGGACGCGCGCTTCCCCGAGGCGGCGGTGCTACTGCCCATCACCCGCAGTGACGAACCCGAACTGGTTCTGACGCTGCGCGCCAGCAGCTTGTCCACCCATGGTGGCGAAGTGGCGTTTCCCGGCGGACGACGTGATCCTGAGGATCCTGATCTAGTGTTCACCGCCTTGCGCGAGGCCGAGGAAGAAATCGGTCTGCCTCCCGGCCTCGTCGAAGTCATAGGCCCGTTGAGTCCGCTGATCTCCAAGCACGGCATCAAGGTCACGCCCTACGTGGGCGTGATTCCCGATTTTGTCGAATACCGCCCCAATGACGGCGAGATTGCTGCCGTCTTCAGCGTGCCGCTGGAATTCTTCCGCCAGGACGCTCGCGAACATACCCACCGCATCGATTATCAGGGCCGCAGTTGGTACGTGCCGAGTTACCGTTTCGGCGAGTACAAGATCTGGGGGCTGACCGCGATCATGATCGTCGAACTGATGAACGTGCTGTACGACAGCAATATCAGCCTGAGCCACCCGCCCGGGCGCTCTGTGATCCACACGTTGAAATCCTGAACGAATCTTTCCATCCAACCGTGAGCCACGCGCTCGACCCGCGGCCATAGAGCCATGAGGAAAATAATATGAAATACCGTCTGGGGGATTCCCGTGTCGAAGCCCATCCTGAAAGCTGGATCGCACCGACTGCGACGCTGATCGGCAGGGTTCGGCTGCAAGCCAACGCCAGTGTCTGGTTCGGCGCGGTACTGCGTGGCGACAACGAGCTGATCGACATCGGCGAGAACAGCAATGTGCAAGATGGCACCGTGATGCACACCGACATGGGCTCGCCGCTGACCATCGGCAAGAACGTGACCATCGGGCATAACGTCATGCTTCACGGCTGCAGCGTGGACGACAACACGCTGATCGGCATCAATTCAGTGATCCTCAACGGCGCGAAGATCGGCAAATACTGCATCATCGGCGCCAATTCGCTGATCGGCGAGGGCAAGGTGATCCCCGACGGCTCGCTGGTGATGGGCTCACCGGGCAAGATCGTCCGCGAGCTGACCGACGCCCAGAAGAAAATGCTCGAAGCCAGCGCCGCGCATTACGTTCACAATGCACAGCGTTATGCACGCGATCTGGCGCCCCAGGAAGACTGATGTCCACCGAACCACTGATTCAAGCACAGCCGGCACATGAAAAACCCGTTCGCTCACCCTGCGTGAACGTCTGCGCGCTGGACGAGGCCGACATCTGCGTCGGCTGCCAGCGCACCGTCGGGGAAATCACCGGCTGGAGCCGCATGAACAACGACGAACGCCGCGCGGTGTTGTTGCTATGTGGCGAGCGGGCGCGGGCGAGCGGGATGATGTTTTCGGTTCCCGGTCAATAAGCTTCATCCTGGGAGCCGCTGGGCACGGCGACCCATTTGTAGGAGCTTCTGGAGGTTACGAAAGTGGCGATTGCGGTACTTCAGACAGAGCTGAGCTGGCTGACCCACCGCGTTCGCTGCCGTCGTGACCTCCGGCGTCTCCCACAGAGTTCAAGCGAGCCCGCGATGCCAGTGTGGACACTGCATTGTGGAAGCTTCTGGAGGTTACGACAGTGGCGATTGCGGTACTTCAGACAGAGCTGAGCTGGCTGACCCGACGCGTTCGCTGCCGTCGTGACCTCCGGCGTCTCCCACAGCGTTCAGCGAGCCCGCGATGCCACTGTGGACACTGCATTGTGGGAGCTTCTGGAGGTTACGACAGTGGCGATTGCGGTACTTCAGACAGAACTGAGCTGGCTGACCCACCGCGTTCGCTGCCGTCGTGACCGCCGGCGTCTCCTGCAGGGGTAGCGGTGTTGCGAAAGGCTGCGGAACATCGGATCACCCGTCACCCGCAACACCCCATTCCCCGGCCTTCATGGTAAATTGCGCGCCTTTCTCCCCTGCGGTTGCTCGCACATGGCGGGCTGCCCTCGATATCTGCTCCACGAGGACCTGAGATGACTCAAATCGGAACTCCACTGTCGCCGACCGCGACCCGCGTATTGCTCTGCGGTTGCGGCGAGCTTGGCAAGGAAGTGGTGATCGAACTGCAACGTCTGGGCGTTGAAGTGATTGCCGTCGACCGTTACGCCAACGCTCCGGCCATGCAGGTCGCGCACCGCAGCCATGTGATCAACATGCTCGATGGCGCCGCGCTGCGTGCCGTGATCGAGGCCGAGAAGCCGCATTACATCGTCCCGGAAATCGAAGCCATCGCCACCGCGACGCTGGTGGAGCTTGAATCCGAAGGCTTCACGGTGATCCCGACCGCCCGCGCCGCGCAGCTCACCATGAACCGGGAAGGCATTCGTCGTCTGGCGGCTGAAGAGCTGGACCTGCCGACCTCGCCGTATCACTTTGCCGACACCTTCGAAGCCTACAAGAAAGCCGTTGAAGACCTGGGCTTCCCGTGTGTAGTCAAACCGGTCATGAGCTCGTCGGGCAAGGGCCAGAGCCTGCTGAAGACCGACGCCGACATCCAGAAAGCCTGGGATTACGCGCAGGAAGGCGGCCGAGCCGGCAAAGGTCGCGTGATCATCGAAGGCTTTATCGACTTCGATTACGAAATCACCCTGCTGACCGTGCGTCATGTCGGCGGCACCACCTTCTGTGCGCCGGTCGGCCACCGTCAGGAGAAGGGCGATTATCAAGAGTCGTGGCAGCCACAGGCCATGAGCCCGGTTGCCCTGGCTGAGTCCGAGCGCGTTGCCAAGGCTGTGACCGAAGCGCTGGGCGGCCGCGGCCTGTTTGGCGTGGAGCTGTTCATCAAGGGCGATCAGGTGTGGTTCAGCGAAGTATCGCCGCGCCCGCATGATACCGGCCTGGTGACCCTGATTTCTCAGGACCTGTCGCAGTTTGCGCTGCACGCCCGCGCCATCCTGGGCTTGCCGATTCCGCTGATTCGTCAGTTCGGCCCATCGGCTTCGGCGGTGATTCTGGTGGAAGGCAAATCGACCCAGACCGCCTTCGCCAACCTGGAGCAGGCTCTGAGCGAGCCAGACACCGCACTGCGGTTGTTCGGCAAGCCGGAAGTCAACGGCCAGCGTCGCATGGGCGTGGCACTGGCGCGCGATGAGTCGATCGAAGCCGCGCGCAGCAAGGCGATGCGCTCGTCGATGGCGGTGAAGGTTCAGCTGTAAGCTGACGCGCAATCAAAAACGGCGCCCTCAGGGGCGCCGTTTTTGTTTGCAGTGAACACTGATCCCGTAGCAGTCCGGCTTGCCGGCGGCAGCGATTTCAAGGACGCCACCGCCGGCAAGCCGGACTGCTACGGAGCAAGCATTACTTGATCGTATCCAGATCCGCGTGCCGTGTTTCTTTCAAGCACAGCACCGCGATCAGGCTGATCAACGCTGCCACCGACACATAACCGCCCACCCAGCTCAGGCCACCCATTTCCACCAGTTTCTGTGCGAAGAACGGCGCAACCGACGCACCGACGATACCGCCGATGTTGTAGGCCGCTGACGCGCCGGTGTACCGCACGCGTGTAGGAAACAGCTCAGGCAGCAGGGCGCCCATCGGCGCGAAGGTCACGCCCATCAGGAACAGCTCGATAGACAGGAACAGCGTCACGGCCCAGGTCGTGCCGTGGGTCAGCAACGGTTCCATCAGGAAACCGGACAGAATCGCCAGCACGCCACCGATGATCAGCACAGGCTTGCGGCCGAAGCGGTCGCTCGCCCAGGCGGAAAGCGGGGTCGCCAAGGCCATGAACAGCACGGCGAAACACAGCATCGCAAGGAACGATTCGCGGGTGTAACCCAGCGATTTGACCCCGTAGCTCAGCGAGAACACCGTCGAGATGTAGAACAGCGCGTAGCACACCACCATCGATGCCGCGCCCAGCAGCATCGGCGCCCAGTACTGCGCGAACAGCTCGGCAATCGGCATTTTCAGGCGTTCGTGGCGAGCGATGGCTTTGGCAAAGATCGGCGTTTCCTCCAGCTTCAGGCGCACGTACAGGCCTATCACCACCAGTACTGCGCTGAGCAGGAACGGAATCCGCCAGCCCCAGGAACGGAACTGCTCGTCAGTCAGCGTCATGGCGAGCGTCAGAAACAGGCCGTTTGCTGCGAGGAAACCAATCGAAGGGCCCAGTTGCGGGAACATGCCGAACCAGGCGCGCTTGCCTTTCGGCGCATTCTCGGTCGCCAACAGCGCTGCACCGCCCCATTCGCCGCCAAGGCCCAGGCCCTGACCGAAGCGCAGCACGCAGAGCAGTATGGGCGCCCATGAACCAATGGCGTCATAGCCCGGCAGCACGCCGATCAGCGTGGTGCAGATGCCCATCAGCAGCAGGGAAGCGACGAGTGTCGATTTGCGGCCGATCCGATCGCCAAAGTGACCGAACAATGCCGAGCCTATCGGCCTGGCCAGAAAAGCGATGCCGAATGTCAGAAACGCCGACAGCATCTGTGCGGTGCTGGAGGTCTGTGGAAAGAACACCGGACCAATCACCAGCGCGGCTGCTGTGGCATAGACGTAGAAGTCGTAGAACTCGATGGCGGTACCGATGAAGCTGGCAGTGGCCACGCGGGCGGCGGAGTTGGCGGGGCGCGCCTCGCGCTCGTCGCTTGGTTGATAGGCGGAAGTACTGGTCATGCGGGTATCCCTGGCAGTCATCTTGCCTGTCAGCGGGCATCGAAAAATCGTACGCGCGCTGGGGCAATCGTTAATTATTTTGGGTACAGCGCTGAACAGGTTAGCCCGGATGCGGGCGAGGGCGACTGGCAACGCTCGGGATGGGAGCGGGCGCCAGGGTGTCGCGTGAAGACGTCAGGCTGAGTGACTGGCCGGATCGCGCTTCGTGCGGGTAGCACGCGGATCGGCGGGGCTGGGTAAGCGGCTCGATTATAGGAAGGGCGCCGGCGTGGAAACAAGTGTTTCAAACGCCAGACGAGCCCTTTAAATGACGTCTTTGGTCCGGGTGTTCTGCCACATCAGCACGCGGGTGACGCGGTTGTCCTCGGTTTCCAGCGTTTCCAGGCGGTAAGGCCCGATCTTCAAGCACACCGAGCTGTCGGGAATGGTTTCCAGTGCTTCGGTGATCAGGCCGTTGAGGGTCTTGGGGCCATCGGCGGGCAGGTGCCAGCCCAGGGTCTTGTTCAGGTCGCGAATCGACGCCGCGCCTTCGACCACCAGACGCCCGTCTGGCTGCGGATGGATGTGGGGATTATCGAGGGATTGCTCGCTCTCGAATTCGCCGACGATCTCTTCAAGAATGTCTTCCAGACTGACGATGCCCAGCACTTCGCCGTACTCGTCCACCACCACACCCATGCGCCGCTGCTGTTTGTGGAAGTTGAGCAACTGCATTTGCAGCGGGGTGCTTTCCGGAACGAAGTAGGGCTCGTAGCAAGCGGCTTTCAGCGCATCCTTGGTCAACTCGCCACGGGGTAACAGGTGGCTGATCATCCGCGTGTTGAGCACGCCTTCGACCTGATTGATGTCGTTGTGGTAGACCGGCAGACGCGTATGCCTCGAAATGATCAGCTTGTCTGTGATCTCCTCGATGGTCTCGTCCAGATTGATGCCGTCCACTTCGCTGCGCGGCACCAGAATGTCGTTGACGCTCATGCTGTCCAGCGCGTGGATCCCGGAAATTATGTGAGCGCGGCCGAACTGGCTTTCGTTGTCCTGATAGACCGTGGCGCCCATATCGTCTTCATCGTCGGCGGTGTCGGGGCGACGTCTGGACAGGAACGGGCGCAGGAGCAGTTTGGCGATGTTCTTGTAGATCCAGGTCAATGGCCGCAAGAGACGGATCGGGATGCGCAGGACATTGTTGCCCAGCAGCAATATCGCTTCCGGCCTGCGGGCGGCGAGTTTGCGTGGAATGAATTCCGTGACAATCACCAGCACACTGGCCACCGCGATCCAGGCAATCAGCGGGCCATGGAAGTACCACTGGCTGATGGCGAGCAATGTCGAAAGAATCGTGATCAATACCTTGAGCAAGGTATTGCCGAGAATCAGGCTGTTGAGGTTGAACGCCAAGGTAGGTTTCGGCGGTTCGGTCGAGCGGGGGTTGATGTGCACCGCGCGCAGGTTGTGGTGCGCCGCCTCGACTGCGGTGAACAGCGCCGACCACAACGTGAGCAGGGCGAGGAGCGCGAGCATCGTGCCGGTGGGCAGGTTATCCATGGTCAGCGCCCGTCAGATGTGCAGGATATATTCGCGTACGAGTTTGCTGCCGAAATACGCCAGCATCAGTAGCAGGAAGCCGCCCAGCGTCCAGCGGATAGCCTTGTGGCCGCGCCAGCCCAGACGGGTTCGGCCCCATAGCAGCACGCTGAATACGATCCAGGCGAGGATCGACAGCAGGGTTTTGTGCACCAGATGCTGCGCGAACAGATTCTCGACAAACAACCAGCCGGAAATGAGCGACATCGACAGCAGCGTCCAGCCCGCCCAGAGGAAGCCGAACAGCAGGCTTTCCATGGTTTGCAGCGGCGGGAAGTTGCGGATCAGGCCGGAGGGATGCTTGTTTTTCAGCTGGTGGTTCTGCAATAGCAGCAATAGCGCCTGGAACACAGCGATGGTGAACATGCCGTAGGCCAGGATCGACAGCAGGATATGCCCGATCAGGCCTTGTTCGGCGGCAATCGGCTGCAGCGTACCGGCGGGGGCGAACTGTGCCATCAAAGTCGTCAGGATCCCCAGTGGGAACAGCAGGATCAGCAGGATTTCCACCGGAATCCGGATGCACGCGAGCATGGTCACGATGATCACCGCCACGGCGATCAGGCTGGCGGCGCTGAAGAAGTCCAGGCCCAGCCCGATAGGGCGCACCAGTTGACCGAAAAGCGCACTGGCCTGGCAGGCGACAGCAAGGGTGCCGATCAGGCACAGCAGCCATTTGTCGGCCTTTTTGCCCTGACGCAGGCGGATGCCTTGATAGAGAGTCGCAGCGGCGTAGAGAACGGCGGCGGCGAGGCTGAATAGCAAACTCGGTGACAAGGGGAACATAGATCCTGAAGGGCGAGCCCGAAAGCCGCTGAGTTTGGCATAGAACCGACATTTCACGAAAGACCACAGAAGCAGACGTCATGGTGTCCGTGCGCCGGACTCTTCGCTATAATCCGCGACCTGCTCAAGCCACAGGCTCGCCGAGCGCCGTTCCTTCTATACATATGCATCGCGTTCGAGCGCTGCTGAGGGACCGGAGCCGCATAAACTGGGGTTCATGACGAACTCAAAGGATCACGCATGTTTGAAAATCTGACAGATCGTCTCTCGCAGACGCTGCGCCAGGTCACCGGCAAAGCCAAGCTGACCGAGGACAACATCAAGGACACTTTGCGTGAAGTGCGTATGGCGCTGCTCGAAGCCGACGTCGCCTTGCCGGTTGTCAAAGACTTCGTCAACCGTATCAAGGAACGCGCCGTCGGCACCGAGGTGTCACGCAGCCTGACCCCGGGTCAGGCGTTCGTGAAGATCGTCCAGGCCGAACTGGAAGAGATGATGGGGGCCGCCAATGAAGAGCTGACCCTCAACGTCACGCCACCGGCGGTCATTCTGATGGCAGGTCTGCAGGGTGCGGGCAAGACCACCACTGCGGGCAAGCTGGCAAAATTCCTTAAAGAACGCAAAAAGAAAACCGTGATGGTGGTCTCCGCGGACGTCTATCGTCCTGCTGCGATCAAACAGCTTGAAACCCTGGCCAACGACATCGGCGTGACCTTCTTCCCGTCCGACATCAGCCAGAAGCCGGTGGCTATCGCTGAAGCGGCCATCAAGGAAGCGAAGCTCAAGTTCATCGACGTCGTGATTCTCGACACCGCCGGTCGTCTGCACATCGACGCCGAGATGATGGGCGAGATCCAGGCGCTGCACGCTGCGGTCAAACCGGCTGAAACGCTGTTCGTGGTCGACGCCATGACCGGTCAGGACGCCGCTAATACAGCCAAGGCGTTTGGCGATGCACTGCCGCTGACGGGTGTGATCCTGACCAAGGTCGACGGCGACGCCCGTGGCGGTGCCGCGCTGTCGGTCCGCGCCATCACCGGCAAGCCGATCAAATTCATCGGTATGGGCGAGAAGAGCGAAGCTCTGGAGCCGTTCCACCCGGACCGTATCGCGTCGCGCATCCTTGGCATGGGCGACGTGCTCAGCCTGATCGAGCAGGCCGAACAGACCCTCGACAAGGATAAGGCCGACAAACTGGCCAAGAAGCTGAAGAAGGGCAAGGGCTTCGACCTCGAAGACTTCCGCGATCAGCTGCAACAGATGAAGAGCATGGGCGGCCTTGGCGGGCTCATGGACAAACTGCCGACCATGGGTGGCGTGAACCTGTCGCAGATGGGCAATGCCCAGACCGTGGCCGAGAAACAGTTCAAGCAAATGGAAGCCATCATCAACTCGATGACCCCGGCCGAGCGTCGCGACCCTGACCTGATCAGCGGTTCACGCAAGCGCCGCATCGCCATGGGCTCCGGCACCCAGGTGCAGGACATCGGGCGTCTGATCAAGCAACACAAGCAGATGCAGAAGATGATGAAGAAGTTTTCTGCCAAGGGTGGCATGGCCAAAATGATGCGCGGCATGGGCGGAATGCTGCCCGGCGGCGGCATGCCGAGAATGTGATTTGCAGCGCGCGGGCATGCCTTGCGCGCGACCTTCTTTGGGATAAACGTCCCACTGGCCTGCTCACGCAGGCGCTTATGTGCCGTTTTTGATGACGGCTCCATGGCAAATCTTGATGGCCTGACGGCGTGCGCCGGAAAAAGTCATTTGCAAACGTCCGGATATTCCTTAGAATATGCGGCCTTTCGGGCACCCGTGCCCGCGATGCATCTTAGATTTGCAGCTCCGACTACAGGAAATTGTTCAATGCTAACAATCCGTCTTGCCCTTGGCGGCTCCAAAAAGCGCCCGTTCTACCACCTGACTGTGACCGACAGCCGTAACCCACGCGACGGTTCGCACAAGGAACAAATCGGTTTCTTCAACCCGGTTGCCCGTGGTCAGGAAATCCGTCTGTCCGTGAACCAAGAGCGTCTGGCCCACTGGCTGAGCGTTGGTGCACAACCTTCTGAGCGTGTTGCTTCGCTGTTGAAGGAATCTGCTAAGGCTGCGGCCTGAGCAATATGAACGCGACGCCAGTTGTTGCCGATGATTTGATCGTTATTGGCAAAATCTATTCTGTTCATGGCGTTCGCGGCGAAGTGAAGGTGTATTCCTTTACTGATCCGACTGAAAACCTGTTGCAGTACAAGACCTGGACGCTCAAGCGCGAAGGTAGTGTGAAGCAGGTTGAGCTGGTCAGCGGACGCGGGAGCGACAAGTTCCTGGTCGCGAAGCTCAAGGGTCTTGATGATCGTGAAGAAGCTCGTCTTCTGGCCGGTTATGAGATCTGCGTGCCGCGCAATCTGTTCCCTGAACTGACCGACGGCGAGTACTACTGGTACCAGCTCGTGGGTTTGAAGGTCATCGACCACCTTGGGCAATTGCTCGGGAAGATCGATCATCTTCTGGAAACCGGCTCGAACGATGTAATGGTGGTCAAGCCCTGCGCAGGCAGTCTGGATGATCGCGAACGCCTGTTGCCCTATACGGAGCAATGCGTGTTGGCAGTCGACCTGGTTGCAGGCGAGATGAAGGTGGATTGGGACGCGGATTTCTAAGCAATGGCTAGCCTGCGCATAGAAGTCATCAGTCTGTTTCCCGAGATGTTTTCCGCCATCAGCGAATACGGCATTACCAGCCGTGCGGTGAAACAGGGGCTGTTGCAGCTCACTTGTTGGAATCCGCGGGACTACACCACGGATCGGCATCACACTGTGGACGATCGCCCGTTTGGCGGTGGCCCTGGCATGGTGATGAAGATCAAGCCTCTGGAAGACGCTCTGGTTGAGGCCAGGCAAGCTGCCGGGGATGCGGCGAAGGTTATTTACCTCTCGCCACAAGGCCGCAAGCTGGATCAGTCTGCGGTACGCGAGTTGGCGCAGGAAGAAGCACTTATCCTGATTGCCGGTCGTTATGAAGGCATTGACGAGCGTTTTATTGATGCTCATGTCGATGAAGAGTGGTCGATTGGAGACTATGTGTTGTCTGGCGGCGAGCTGCCGGCCATGGTCCTGATAGATGCGGTTACGCGACTGCTGCCTGGAGCTTTAGGGCATGTGGATTCCGCGGAGGAAGATTCCTTCACGGATGGTCTGCTGGATTGCCCGCACTACACCCGACCGGAGGTGTATGCGGATCAGCGTGTTCCCGACGTGTTGCTAAGTGGCAATCACGCACACATCCGGCGTTGGCGTTTACAGCAGTCCCTTGGGCGGACCTATGAACGACGCGCCGATCTTCTGGAAAGCCGCTCGCTTTCTGGAGAAGAGAAGAAGCTGCTGGCGGAATACCTCCGCGAGCGGGACGATAGTTAACGTATCGATGGTAAATCCGATTGGTTTACCTTAGGAGCACAGCATGACTAACAAAATCATTCTTGCACTCGAAGCAGAGCAGATGACCAAAGAGATCCCTCCCTTTGCCCCGGGCGACACCATTGTCGTTCAGGTGAAAGTGAAGGAAGGCGACCGTTCGCGTCTGCAAGCGTTCGAAGGCGTTGTCATCGCCAAGCGTAACCGTGGTGTGAACAGTGCTTTCACTGTTCGTAAAATCTCCAACGGTGTTGGCGTAGAGCGTACTTTCCAGACCTACAGCCCGCAAATCGACAGCATGGCTGTGAAACGTCGTGGTGACGTTCGCAAGGCCAAACTGTACTACCTGCGTGACCTGTCCGGTAAAGCAGCTCGCATCAAGGAAAAACTGGTTTAATCCCAGTCTTCCGATGCAGAAAGAAGCAGCCTACGGGCTGCTTTTTTTATGCGTGCGATTTGGGCAATGGCCCATGTTCAAAGCCAGTCGCAGTCCGGCTTGCTGGCGCAGGCGTGCAAAAAGTCGCCACCGCCGGCAAGCCGGATTGCTACAGAGGAACATAGCCCGAGCTGTAAGATGTGCATCGTATTCAATCCGCTAAGGAACACAGGTTCACATGCCCGCTCTCGACCACCCGATGATCGACCGCTTCCTCGACGCCCTTTGGCTGGAGAAAGGGTTGGCTGATAACACCCGTGATGCCTACCGCAGCGATCTGGCATTGTTCAACGGCTGGTTGCAGGAGCGGGGTATTGACCTGATGAGCGTCGGCCGCGGGGCGATATTCGATCACCTGGCGTGGCGTGTGGATAACGGCTACAAAGCCCGGTCCAGTGCGCGCTTCCTTTCTGGCGTGCGTGGTTTTTATCGTTACCTGTTGCGGGAAAAGCTGATCCCGGTCGATCCCACGTTGCAGGTCGACATGCCGCAGTTGGGCAAGCCGCTACCTAAATCCCTATCGGAAGCGGACGTGGAGGCATTGCTCGCCGCCCCCGACTTGAGCGAGGCCATCGGTCAGCGGGACCGCGCCATGCTTGAAGTGCTTTACGCCTGCGGCCTGCGAGTTACCGAACTGGTCAGTCTCACGCTGGAGCAGGTGAATCTGCGTCAGGGCGTGTTGCGGATCATGGGTAAAGGCAGCAAAGAGCGGCTGGTGCCCATGGGGGAGGAGGCCATCGTCTGGGTTGAGCGCTACGTGCGGGATGCGCGTCAGGAAATACTTGGCGGCCGCCCGAGCGATGTGCTGTTCCCAAGCCTGCGTGGCGAACAGATGACCCGCCAGACGTTCTGGCACCGCATAAAGCTTCAAGCCAAGGTTGCAGGGATCGGCAAATCCCTGTCGCCGCACACCCTGAGGCATGCTTTCGCCACTCATCTGCTCAACCATGGCGCCGATCTGCGGGTGGTGCAAATGCTGCTGGGCCACAGCGATCTGTCCACTACCCAGATCTATACCCACGTCGCTCGCGCCCGGTTGCAGGATCTGCACGCCAAGCACCATCCGCGCGGATAAAAAGCATCGGTAATTTACGACGTGTCTTACATCAGTCGGCGTCGGTGTTGCGGGCCTTATGTGATAGGCTTTGCCGGTTTCGCAGATTGGAGCTTCGAAAACTCCCCGGTACGCCAGCGTCCGCCGTTTTCAATCCAGCCCGTCTGCCCACCGCTCGAGGAGTTTTCATGCGCGTGACTCGTATTATCGGTGCTGCCGTTGTAGCGCTGGCCAGCACTTTCAGCCTGTTCGCCCACGCCGACGAGGCGTCTGACAAGGCTATCCGCAAGACCCTTGAATCGCTGAACCTGGAGATTCCCGTCGAAAGCATTTCCAGCAGCCCGCTCAATGGCCTGTACGAAGTCAACCTGAAGGGCGGCCGCGTACTCTACGCCAGCGCCGACGGCCAGTTCGTGATGCAGGGCAATCTGTACCAGATCCAGGGCGGCAAACCGGTCAACCTGACCGAGAAGGTCGAGCGTCAGGCGATCTCCAAGACCATCAATGGTATCCCGACTGCAGAGATGGTCGTGTATCCGGCCGTTGGCGAGACCAAGTCCCACATTACCGTTTTCACCGACACCACTTGCCCGTACTGCCACAAACTGCACGGCGAAGTGCCTGAGCTGAACAAGCGCGGCATCGAAGTGCGTTATGTCGCGTTCCCGCGTCAGGGCCTGGGCTCGCCAGGTGACGAACAACTGCAGGCCGTGTGGTGCTCCAAGGATCGCCGCGGGGCGATGGACCGCATGGTCGATGGCAAGAATATTCAGGCGCCAAAATGCGATAACCCGGTCACCAGACAGTTCGAGATCGGTCAGTCCATCGGTGTGAACGGCACACCGGCCATCGTTCTGGCAGACGGTCAGGTGATTCCGGGCTACCAGCCGGCACCGCAAGTCGCCAAACTGGCACTCAGCGCCAAGTAATCAACAGCGAGCCGCAATTCACTGCGGTTGTTTTCACGGCCGGCCTCGCGTCGGCCGTTTTATGGGGAGTTCATAGTGAAACCGGTCAAAGTAGGCATCTGTGGGCTGGGTACTGTCGGTGGCGGTACCTTCAATGTGCTAAAGCGTAATGCCGAAGAAATTGCCCGCCGTGCCGGGCGTGGAATCGAAGTCGCGCAAATTGCCGTGCGTACGCCAAACCCCAATTGCCAGATTACCGGTACCCCGACCACGACCGACGTTTTCGACGTGGCGACCAACCCTGAAATCGAGATCGTCATCGAGTTGATCGGTGGCTACACCATCGCCCGCGAGCTGGTGCTCAAGGCCATCGAGAACGGCAAGCACGTCGTCACCGCCAACAAGGCGCTGATCGCTGTTCACGGTAACGAAATCTTCGCCAAGGCCCGTGAGAAGGGCGTGATCGTCGCATTCGAAGCCGCAGTCGCTGGCGGCATCCCGGTGATCAAGGCGATCCGTGAGGGCTTGTCGGCCAACCGCATCAACTGGGTCGCCGGCATCATCAACGGTACCGGCAACTTCATCCTGACCGAAATGCGCGAGAAGGGCCGTACCTTCCCGGACGTTCTGGCCGAAGCCCAGGCGCTGGGTTATGCCGAAGCCGATCCGACCTTCGACGTCGAAGGCATCGACGCAGCCCACAAGCTGACCATCCTTGCCTCGATTGCGTTCGGAATTCCACTGCAGTTCGACAAGGCCTACACCGAAGGCATCACCAAGCTGACCACCGCTGACGTGAATTACGCCGAAGCACTGGGCTATCGCATCAAGCATCTGGGCGTCGCTCGCAGCACGCCATCGGGCATCGAGTTGCGTGTGCACCCGACCCTGATCCCGGCCGATCGCCTGATCGCCAACGTCAACGGTGTGATGAACGCTGTGATGGTCAATGGTGACGCTGCTGGCTCGACCCTGTTCTACGGCGCCGGTGCTGGCATGGAGCCAACCGCTTCGTCCGTCGTCGCCGATCTGGTCGACGTGGTGCGTGCCCTGACCACCGACCCGGAGAACCGTGTGCCGCACCTGGCCTTCCAGCCGGATTCGTTGTCGGCCCACCCGATCCTGCCGATCGAAGCCTGTGAAAGCGCCTACTACCTGCGCATTCAGGCCAAGGATCACCCGGGTGTTCTGGCCCAAGTCGCCAGCATCCTGTCCGAGCGCGGCATCAACATCGAATCGATCATGCAGAAAGAAGTCGAAGAGCAGGACGGTCTGGTGCCGATGATCCTGCTGACCCATCGCGTGGTCGAGCAACGCATGAATGATGCCATCCAGGCTCTGGAAGCGTTGCAGGACGTGGCTGGCCCGGTTGTTCGCATCCGCGTTGAGCACCTTAACTAAATTGAGGCAGCGGCAAGCTTCAAGCTACAAGCCGCTCGCAAAATCACACAGCAGCGAGCTTCACGCGGCGGGCGTCAGGTAAAGGTGGGTTAGCTTTACCGGTAGCTTGCAGACTGAGGCTTGCAGCTCAAACCGAAGGTTTGAAGACATGCGCTATATCAGTACCCGTGGCCAGGCACCGGCCCTGAATTTCGAAGACGTGCTGCTTGCAGGCCTCGCCAGCGATGGCGGCTTGTACGTGCCTGAAAACCTGCCACGTTTCACTCAGGAAGAGATCGCTTCCTGGGCAGGTCTGCCATACCACGAACTCGCATTCCGCGTGATGCGTCCGTTCGTTACCGGCAGCATTCCGGACGCCGATTTCAAGAAGATCCTTGAAGAAACCTATGGTGTGTTCGCCCACAGCGCAGTGGCGCCGCTGCGCCAGCTCAATGGCAATGAATGGGTGATGGAGCTGTTTCACGGCCCGACCCTGGCCTTCAAGGATTTCGCTCTGCAACTGCTGGGTCGGTTGCTGGATTACGTGCTGGAAAAACGCGGTGAGCGCGTGGTCATCATCGGTGCGACTTCTGGTGATACCGGCTCGGCTGCGATTGAAGGTTGCCGCCGTTGCGACAACGTCGACATCTTTATCCTGCACCCGAACAATCGTGTATCGGATGTTCAGCGCCGCCAGATGACAACTATCTTCGGCGACAACATCCACAACATCGCCATCGAAGGCAACTTCGATGATTGCCAGGAAATGGTCAAGAATAGCTTCGCTGACCAGAGCTTCCTCAAAGGCACGCGACTGGTAGCGGTCAACTCGATCAACTGGGCGCGAATCATGGCCCAGATCGTCTACTACTTCCACGCGGCCCTGCAATTGGGCGGTCCTGCACGCTCGGTGGCGTTCTCGGTACCAACGGGCAACTTCGGTGACATCTTCGCCGGCTACCTGGCTCGCAACATGGGCCTGCCGATCAGCCAACTGATCGTCGCCACCAACCGCAACGACATCCTGCACCGCTTCATGAGCGGCAATCAGTACGTCAAGGAAACCCTGCACGCGACCTTGTCGCCCTCCATGGACATTATGGTTTCGTCGAACTTCGAACGTCTGCTGTTCGACATGCACGGTCGCAACGGTTCCGCCATCGCGGCGTTGATGGACAGCTTCAAGCAGGGCGGTGGTTTCAGCGTCGAAGAGGACCGCTGGACCGAAACCCGCAAATTGTTCGATTCGCTCGCGGTGAGCGATGAGCAGACCTGCGAAACCATCGCTGAAGTGTTCGCCAGCACCGGCGAGCTGCTGGATCCGCACACTGCCATCGGTGTGAAGGCCGCCCGTGATTGCCGTCGCAGCCTCGATACGCCGATGGTCATTCTGGGCACTGCGCATCCGGTCAAATTCCCGGAAGCTGTGCAAAAAGCTGGTGTAGGAAAAGCGCTTGAGCTGCCTGCACATTTGTCTGATTTGTTTGAGCGTGACGAGCGCTGCACCGTTCTGCCAAATGACCTCAAAGCCATGCAGGCCTTTGTCAGCCAGCATGGCAACCGTGGCAAACCGCTGTAACGGTCTCGCCGTGTAACAACTTCAGGCCCGCTCTCCAGCGGGCCTTCTTGTTTTTGCGTGCCACACTTGCGAGGTATTTTGAATTTCGCGGATAACTCAGTGGCCGTAATACCAATGACCATGCACGCTCAACGCGTACGCATCCAGACCAGAATTCTTCGATATGCGCTGTGTGCAGCACTGCTGCTGGTGTGTATCTGGAGCCGACCAGGCGAGGCAGCCGAGTCACTGCCGTTCGCCTTGAGCGCTCCGTTTCTCAGCCAGCAGCCGCTGGCACTCGATACGGCCGATCGTCAGTGGCTGGATGAGCACAAGGTGCTGCGGGTGGGCATTGCGATAGCCGATTACGAACCCATCGACATCACCAGCGACCGCAATCGCTACCAGGGGCTGAGCGCCGACTATCTGAGCCTGATCAGTGCCAAACTCGGGATTCCCGTGAGGGTCTCAGGCTTCGCCAAGCGTGAGCAGGGCGTGGCGGCCCTTCTAGCGGGTGAGATTGATCTTCTGACCAGTGCCAATGGCTATGAGCGTGGCGTGAAGGGGCTGGCGTTCACTCGTGACTACCTGCCGGATCGGGGCGTGGTGGTGGGGCGCGGTAACGATTTGAGTCTCTCGGCATCGCTGACAGGCAAGCGCGTTGCCTTGCTGGATGGCTACGCCGATGCCGATACTTTGCACCGCGTATACCCCGACAGTGACATCGTTCTGGCGCCCACGCTGTTCAGCGCGATGGAGGCGCTCGCGCAAGGCGATGTCGACGTGTTTATCGGCAACGAAGTCATTGTACGTTCCTACATCGCGCTGAAACCTTTTCTAGGGCTGCAGATCAAGTTCGACAGCCTTTTGCCCCCAACAGGATTTTCGTTCGGCCTGCGCAAGGATGATTCAAGGCTGATGTCATTGTTCAATCGGTCACTGGCGAGTCTCGACGAGTCCACGGAGCGGGAAATTCTGGGACGCTGGACCGTTGGGTTGGGCGCCGATGTGGCCAGCCAGCGTATTCACCTCAGCGCGGCCGAGCAGCAGTGGATTCGCAAGCACTCCCGCGTCATCGTGGCCTCCACTCAGCAACCCCCCTATATCTTCAAAGACTCCAGCGAGCGCTGGATCGGTTTGAACATCGACGTGCTCAACCGTATTTCGCGTATGACGGGGCTCAAGTTCGTGCATCAGGTCATGCCTTCCACCCAGGCAGCGTTGGAGGCTCTGGCCGCAGGCTCGGCAGACATGAACACCACGCTTGCGGAGACCCCTGAGCGCAGGGCGTTGCTGGACTTCACCTACGCCTTCGGGGGAAATAGCTGGGTGTTCGTGGTCCGCTCGGATCACTCAACGCAGATCAGCCTGGCACAGATGGCGGGCAAGACGCTCGCATTACCTGCCCGACACGCGCTTCAGGAGTTCATCCAGGCCAACCACCCCGATATTCAGCTGCGCCTGGTACCGACCTACGATGATGCCCGCCAACTTGTTGAAACTGGTCAGGCCTACGCGACCATTCAGAATGAGGCGGGGGCCTGGCTGTACCCGCCGGGGCGGTTGAAAGTGGGGCGCAGCGTCGAGGGCAGATGGTCCCCGGATCGTTTTTCGGTGATCAAGACCGAGCCCGAGCTATTGAGCATTCTGAACAAGGCGCTCGATGAGTTTCCGGTCGCCGAGATGCGCGCCATCCGGATGAAGTGGCTGGGGGCGGTTATTTCTCAACCGTCATTGTGGCAGCGCATTCCCAACTGGGTTTTCTGGGCGCTGGCCGTGGCGTTGCTGCTGGGACTGGTGTCCCTCACCTGGAGCAGCCGGCTCAAGTTTCAGATCCGCCAACGCTTGCGCGCCGAAGAGAAACTGAACGATCAGCTGGCTTTCCAGCGCGCGTTGCTCGACGGTATTCCCAACCCGATCTACGTTCGCGACCTCAACGGCAGGCTGATTTCCTGCAATCGCAGTTATGAAGAGAGTTTTGGCATCAGCTACGAGCAGATGAACGGTCGGCGTCTGATTGACGTGGATCTGATTCCCCGCCCCAGTGCCGAACAGATGCACGCCGACTACATGACCTTGCTGGAAACCGAAGAGCCGGTGTTTGCCGACCGCAGCATGGTGCTCAACGGTCAGCACATTGATGCCTGGCAATGGACCGTACCGTTTTATCGCTCGGACGGTCAGTTGCAGGGACTGTTGGGCGGCTGGATCGACATCACCGAACGCAAGCGGCTCGAACGTGAATTGACGGTTGCCCAACAGCGGGCCGACCAGGCAAACAGGGCCAAGAGCACCTTTCTCGCCAACATGAGCCACGACATTCGAACGCCCATGGGCGCGATCATCGGGCTGCTTGAGCTGGAGCGCGAACGGGCCCGCCAGCGCGGTGAAGAACCGTCCGAAGGTCTGGAAGTCGCTCACCGGGCCGCTCGGGAGTTAGTGGAACTGATTGGTGAGGGGCTGGATCTGGCAAAAATCGAGTCCGGCAAGCTGCAGCTGTCCACCGTGGCAACCCCGATAAGACCCTTCGTTGAGGATGTCCATCGGCTGTTTCTGGCGCGGGCGCAGGAAAAAGGCCTGTTATTGACCCTCGAAATCGCCCCTGAGGTCGAGCAGGCGTACTGGATTGACCCGCTGCGGCTGCGGCAAATCCTGCATAACCTGATCGGCAATGCGCTCAAGTTCACCTCTGAAGGTTCGGTGTCGATCAAGGCCACGGGGCGGCATGCCGGTTCTGCCCAGACCGGATTGCGCATCGAGATCGCCGATACAGGAATCGGGATCAGCGCCGAGCAGCAAGCGCGTCTGTTTCAGCCGTTCAGTCAGGGAGACGAGCAGGTTACGGGCGAATATGGCAGCAGCGGTCTGGGCTTGAGTATCTGCAAACAACTGGTGGATCTGATGGGGGGCGAGGTTACGCTGGTCAGTGCCGAAGGGCAGGGAACTCGTATTGAAATCGAGCTGCCGTTGATCGCCGCTGAGAACGTTGACGAGTCTCCTCAGCCGCCTGATCGATTGCCGAGCGCCGAACGGCGTCTGCGTATTCTGGTAGCCGACGATCTGTCCGCCAACCGCCTGGTGCTTGTGGGGCAACTGGAACTGCTCGGGCATGAAGTCATTGCCGTCGATGGCGGCGAAGCGGCGTTGAGAGCGTGGCGCGATGGGCATTTTGATGCACTGATTACCGACTGCAACATGCCCGGAATGGACGGCTACGCGCTGACGCGAACCCTTCGCGCCATCGAAGAGCAAGAGCAGCGTCACCCCACCCCTGTGATCGGGTGCACCGCCAACGCCATGGAGGAGGAGCGGGTTCGCTGTGAAGCGGCCGGCATGGATGCGCTGCTGGTCAAGCCGGTTTCACTGCTACAGCTGGCCGACAAACTGGATGAGGTGGTACTGCCTGTTGATGCGGTGCAGGGACCCTTCGATATTCATGCTCTGCATCGCATGACGCAGGCCAATGAAGTGCAGATCCAGCGCATGCTTGCCGAACTGTGGAAGAACCTGCGCCAGGAACGGGAAGCTCTTGGGCCTGCGATCACCGAGCGCAACTGGAAGGCGCTGGGCGCCAGCGTTCATCGACTTAAAGGCGTGGCGTGTCTGATCGACGCCTTACCTCTGGCCAAGGCGTGTGCGCAATTGAGTGGCGACGTTCATGAGCAGGACGTAGCCAGAGTCGATGAATCGTGGCGCGAGCTGGATAACGCAATTGATGAACTGGTCGAGGACATTGAGGAGCATTTGACCGAGCTGCCTGCACTTTAGGACGTGTCCTATGGGGTGCAGTTTGCAAGATCTTTAGAGTGCAGATTCCGTAGCCGAAACAGGCTTCGTTTGCAGAGGGTCCCGCTCGTGCGTTCGCTCAAGGTTCTGATACTCGAAGACAATCCTTTCCAGATGATGGCGCTGCATCAGATGCTCAACGCCAATCAGGTGTTCGACGTTCTCACGGCGGACAACGTCGAGGCGGCGATGGGGTCGCTCGATCGTCGAGGTCCGGTCGACGTCGCCATTTGTGACCTGCAAATGGACGGTCGCGACGGCCTGTCGCTGATCGGACACCTGGCAGCCACCGGCCTTGCCCGATCCGTGATTATCCTCAGCAGCGCTGAACAGTCGGTGCTCGACGGTGCTGCACAACTGGCGCGCCAGCAGGGCATTGATGTGCTGGGTGTCATGCGCAAGCCCGCGTCGGTTGCCGCTATTGGTGCATTGCTGAGCAAATGGCTGCGGATCAAATCCGGAACGGCAGATGAGCCTGAGCCGTCGAGTGATGCCGATCCGAAAAAACTCGCGCCTCTCGACGCCGATCGGGATTACTCCTCCCAGTGGATCGCGCATTTTCAGCCCAAGGTCGGGCTGGATGGCGAACTGGCTGGCGTGGAGTTGCTGGCCCGATGGGAACATCCAGAGCATGGTTTGCTGATGCCGGGCCGCTTTTTGCCTCTGGTGGAGCAAGCCGGGCAAATGGCAGCACTGACCTGGCACATGCTAGAGATGGCACTCAACCTGTCTTATCAACAGCTGGTGTCGCGCGGGCGTGCACTACCGGTGGCGGTGAACATCCCGCCCGTGATGCTCGATGAACCTGATTTCGTGCCGCGTTTGTTGGTCTTGCTTGAGCGTTTTCCCGTGCGACCACAAATGCTGACCCTGGAAGTGGTCGAGCAATCGGCGCGGCAGATGGCCGTTGTGCAGTTCGAAAACCTGCTGAGGCTGCGTATGGCAGGCTGCCGGTTATCCGTCGATGATTTCGGTACTGGCGCGTCGAACATTCAGAGGCTGCTTGAGCTGCCTTTCAGCGAGTTGAAAATACCGGCGGAATTCGTGCGCGGCCTCGCCGACGACAGACGCAAAACCGCTGTGGTAGGCGGGGCGTTGTTCATGGCGCAGAAAATGGCGCTGGATGTGGTGGTCGAAGGCGTTGAAACCATCGACGACTTCGAGGCCTTGCAGATGTTGGGAAGTCCGGTAATTCAGGGCTATTTCATTGCCAGGCCCATGGCCGAAGCGGACTTGTTGAAGTGGCTTCACACGCTGGAGCATTACCCTGAGCGTGTATTGCCCCTGGAGTCGATCAGACCAGACCATGCTCCTGCAGGTATATGAACAGCGCAGCGTCATTCGCCAGGCCAAGTTTGCGCATGGCGCTGACTTTTTGGGCGCTGACCGTCTGCTTGCTGCGATTGAGTTGTGCCGCGATGGCGCCGACCGAAATTCCCGTGGCGAACAGGCGGATGACTTCCAGCTCGCGCGGTGAGAGGTCCTGCAGGGCGACCAGTGTGTCCGAGCCATAATCGGCTGCTTCTCGCAGGCTTTGTTGCACCGAGTCGGCAATGAACGGTTTGCCGCGACTGACGCTGTCGATGGCCGCGGGCAATTCGTTGGCCATGCTGGCTTTGCTCAGCAAACCCTGAATGTCCAGCGCCAGCATCGAGCGAAACAGCCCGGCGTTGTTGAGCATGGTCACGACAATGATCGGCAACGTCGGATGCTCCCGACGAATACGCTCCAGCAGGCGCAGCCCGTCGTTCTGATCTTCCACCGGCATCATGAAATCCGTGATCAGCAGATCGCACGGGTGCTCTCGCAGTTTTTCCAGCAGTTCGTCCGGGGCCCTCGCCTCGGCAATCACCTGCGCGCGATGGCCTTGCTCGATTACAACTTTCAGGCCGATGAGGAAAATCGGATGGTCATCGGCCAGGATCACGCGCATCGGCTTGTTGTCGGCTGGCATTTCGCCGCTCCTTCAAATGAGTTTCGGACGCGTCCTAAATACCTTGATACGGCGCTGGCCCAGACTCACGGCCAATCGTCTTGAAACTGGAGTCAGCGATGCAGACTTGCAAGGAACACAGAGGTTGTCGGGAACAACACGGCGCTTCTACAGCGCTGAGTACCGCTAATGTGGCGCGGATCACGCCTTGCCGCTATTCGGTTCGTCAGGCCATTGATCTCTACCGAGAGATCCAGAGCGACGAGGAAACCGACTCGTACGCTGCGATTGTAACGGCCCTCGGATAAGGCGAAAGCTCAACTGCGGCGCTTAATAGTGGAGAATTCTATCTGTCACATTCAGCAGGCATGCTCCAGTGATCAGGCTGCGGCAACCACCCGGCTACGGTAAACGCTTGAAGTGAAAAAGAACTTTCCGCTTCTGCCGGTGGTCATTGATAAGCACCTTTGCATTCAAACTGTTGAGTGGTGATCCAGATGGAAAATATCAGCTTTCTGCTAAGCGAAGCACTGGCACCTTATCAGGCAAGCCTGGGGGCTGCCGGTGTTAATGGTGAGCGTCTGGTGACGCTGAGAAATGCAGCCGGTGCGATCGTGATCGAACGTGTCTATTCCGCTGCCCAGTTGTGCGACAAACGCCAGCTGACCGACGTCGTCGACGGCCTTCATCGTGACCTGATGGTCGCTGAAGGTCGCATCGAGCCTTGCGTCATCGCGGCAATGCGTAATGCGTCACAAGTCGATACCGTCGGTCGGGCATTTGTCTGAGCCCTGGGGAACCTTATCGGTTGAGTAGGCTCCTATCCATTACGGCAGGTGCAGGCATTGTGCTCCGGTGTTTTTGTTGCCTGCCGTACGGGTCCAAGAAGGACCACGGTTGACCCCGAGTAGTCTCCCCGCTACTCGGGGTTTCTTTTTGCCTGTCGCTTTCAGTTTTCCGGCTCATCGAAAAACGTCTGCGCGTCTCGCAGGTATTCTTCTTTCTTGACCATCCACTGCGCATAGAAGCCAATCAGTTTGGTGGTGCGCAGCACGCGCATTTCCCGGTTGATGATTTCCATGGCTGCGCGTCCCTTGTCGTTCTTCGAGCAGCCGATGTGGGCGAATTGATATTTCGGCGCATCCTTGACCGCAAAGAATTCAAGTTCTGCCAGCGGGATGCCTTGCTGTTGCGCGTGATAGCGCGCTTCGGGCCAGTAACTGATGATGGCCTGGAAACGATCCATGCGTTCCATCTGCAACATGCTGCCCACGGCGGCGTTGCCGTAATGCAGGATCAGGCTGTCCTGCTGGACGGCCCCGCGGATGATTTTGTCGATCACCGGCCCATAACTGCGCTCGGCGACGATGCCGACCTTTACGGTGTTACTGGCTAGCAGGGCCGCCAGATCCAGATGACCATCTGCAGTCAGAAACGGTGCGAACTGCTCATGGTTGCTGCGCTCGATGGTGATGCCATTGCCCGGTGTCGCGTAAGTGGGAATGGAAAACAGGATGGTCTTGTCCCGTTCCGGGGTCCACAGCAGTGTCGGATCGCAGGCGAATACGTCGGGGTCTTGCAGCATTTGTGTGCCGCGAGCGCGGTTGACGTGCATGATCTGGTGATTGTATTCGGGCATCCGCGCGATCAGTTCAGGCATCAGCTTGTCGATGGCACCCTGGCCGGTTTGCGGGCCTGTGAAGATCGTCAGTGGCGGAAAATCACGCAAGACCCAGGTCAGGGTTTCCTTGGCTTGCGCAGTGCCGGGGGCCGCGCTGAATATCGATGTGACAAGCAGCACAAAAAGCCCGGCCTTGCCGGAAAGCGGGTAACGATTGACCATCCGTCGATGTAAATCCCGAAAAAACTGACTGGGGCGCAAGCCCGCACAACCACGACCACTGTGGCCTGAATTCGCAACGGGCCGCTCTGTGTACTTCATGCTAGAGGGTCTCGCAGTAACATATCGGCGTTGTGGATCATTTGTTTAACACTCGTTACCCACGGATGAGTAAAGCACCGGGGCGAAAGTCCGGCGTATTCATTTTCATGGGTCGGCCGATCAATCATCGGCTTCGGTCGTTCAAAGGTCCGGCTTCGGTTAGACTTGGCGCCTTTCCTGTCTTTAGAAGCCCGTTCATGGCCCAGCCGTCCACGACCTACAAATTCGAACTGAACCTCACCGACCTCGATCGCGGGGTTTACGAAAACGTCAAACAAACCATCGCCCGTCATCCTTCGGAGACCGAAGAGCGCATGACCGTGCGTCTGCTGGCCTACGCGTTCTGGTACAGCGAGCAGTTGTCGTTCGGCCGTGGCCTGTCCGATGTGGACGAGCCGGCCCTGTGGGAAAAGAGTCTGGATGATCGGGTGCTGCACTGGATCGAGGTCGGCCAGCCGGACGCTGACCGTCTGACCTGGTGCTCGCGTCGCACCGAGCGCACCAGTCTGCTGGCTTACGGCAGCCTGCGTGTGTGGGAGGGCAAGGTCGTGCCGGCGATCAAGAACCTGAAGAATGTGAACATTGCCGCCGTGCCTCAGGAAGTACTGGAGACGCTGGCCAAGGACATGCCACGGGTGATCAAGTGGGACGTGATGATCAGCGAAGGCACGATCTTCATCACCGACGATCGCGGCCAGCACGAAGTGCAATTGCAGTGGCTGGCAGGCGAGCGCGGCTGATCGCCGGGTTCTTTCCTTCCGACACCTTTACCTGCTCCAACCGAAGAACATCAGCGGAACCCGCATGCGCATCGAACCACGCCAGTTGCCCGACACCCTGCCTTTTCTCGGCGATCTGCCGCCCTTGCTGACCCGTTTGTACGCCGCTCGCGGTGTGGTGTCGCAAGATGAGCTGGACAAGGGGCTGGCGCGGTTGATTCCCTATCAACAACTCAAGGGTATCGACGCGGCGGTGGACCTGCTGGTGACGGCTTTGCAGCAACGCCAGCGCATCCTGATCGTTGGCGATTTCGATGCCGACGGTGCGACGGCCAGTACAGTCGGCGTGCTCGGTTTGCGTCTTCTGGGTGCCGCCCACGTCGATTATCTGGTGCCGAACCGGTTCGAGTACGGCTACGGCCTGACCCCGGAAATCGTCCAGGTCGCCCTTGAGCGTCAGCCTGAGCTGTTGATGACCGTGGATAACGGCATTTCCAGCGTAGAGGGCGTCGCCGCTGCCAAGGCCGCTGGCTTGCAGGTGCTGGTCACCGACCACCATTTGCCCGGCCACGAGTTGCCCGCCGCCGACGCTATCGTCAATCCCAATCAGCCTGGCTGTACGTTCCCGAGCAAGGCATTGGCCGGAGTGGGCGTGATGTTCTACGTCCTGATGGCCCTGCGCGCGCGTTTGCGTGACATCGGCTGGTTCGAGGCCAATGGCCGTGCCCAGCCGAACCTCGGCGAGTTGCTCGATCTGGTGGCCTTGGGCAGCGTGGCAGACGTCGTGCCGCTGGACGCCAACAACCGCATCCTCGTGCACCAGGGCCTGATGCGTATCCGGGCCGGTCGTGCGCGGCCGGGCCTGCGGGCGATTCTGGAAGTCGCACGTCGTGAACCTTCGCGCATCACCTCCACCGATCTGGGTTTCATCCTGGGTCCTCGCCTGAACGCGGCGGGTCGTCTGGACGACATGAGCCTGGGTATCGAATGCCTGCTCTGCGACGACGAAACGCTGGCGCGGGAAATGGCCGTGCAGCTTGATGAGCTCAATCAGGACCGCAAATCCATCGAGCAGGGGATGCAGCGTGAAGCACTCGCCCAGCTCAAGGATTTGCCGGTTGAATCGATGCCGTTCGGCCTTTGCTTGTTCGAAGCCGAATGGCACCAGGGGGTAATCGGCATCCTCGCTTCACGGCTGAAAGAACGCTATCACCGCCCGACCATCGCCTTTGCCAGTGCGGGAGAAGGTGTGTTGAAAGGCTCGGCGCGTTCCGTTCCGGGTTTTCACATTCGCGATGCGCTGGATGCCGTGGCAGCCAGGCATCCTGAGTTGATCAGCAAGTTCGGCGGCCACGCCATGGCGGCGGGGCTTTCGTTGCCGCAAGCGAATTTCCCCGCGTTCGCCGAAGCCTTCGATGACGAAGTGCGCCGGCAGCTCAAGGAAGAGGATTTGACCGGTCGTCTGCTGTCGGACGGCACGCTGGCGGTCGAGGAGTTTCACCTGGAGCTGGCACGCGCGCTGCGCAACGCCGGGCCCTGGGGCCAGCATTTTCCGGAGCCACTGTTTCATGGCGTGTTCCAGTTGGTGGAGCAGCGTATCGTCGGCGAGCGGCATCTGAAGATGGTGCTCAAGACCGAATGCGGCACCGTCAAGCTCGATGGCATCGCGTTCAGCATCGATCGCGACGTCTGGCCCAATCCGGGCATTCGCTGGGTCGAGCTGGCGTACAAGCTGGATCTGAACGAGTTTCGTGGCAATGAAACCGTGCAGTTGATGGTGGCGCATATTTCACCGCGCTGACCGGCCCGATGCATGGCAGCAGGAACTGTCACTTCTCATGGGTTGTCGACTAGGCTCAAGGTTCAGAACAAAGGAACCTTCACGTCGACTTCAGAGGTGACCATGAGCCTGCTGCTTGAACCTTACACCCTTCGCCAATTGACCTTTCTCAACCGCATCGCGGTATCCCCGATGTGTCAGTACTGCTGCGTCGACGGTCTGGCCAATGACTGGCATCTGGTCCACCTGGGCAGCCGGGCCGTGGGCGGTGCCGGGCTGATTTTCACCGAAGCGGCGGCTGTGACTCAGGACGGCCGCATCACCCCGGAAGACCTCGGCATCTGGAACGACGAGCAGATCGAGCCGCTGCAACGCATTACCCGATTCATCACCGCTCAGGGTGCGATAGCCGGGATTCAACTGGCCCACGCCGGTCGCAAGGCCAGCACCTGGCGCCCATGGCTGGGCAAGCACGGCAGCATCAAGCCGGACGACGGCGGCTGGATTCCGTGGGGCCCTTCGAAGATCGCCTTTGACCCGCAGCACACGCCGCCGACACCGCTGGAAGAAGCTCAGATTCAGAAGGTCATCCAGGCCTTCGTCGATGCGGCCAAACGCGCGCTGACGGCGGGTTTCAAGGTAGTGGAAATCCACGCCGCCCATGGTTATCTGCTGCATCAGTTTCTGTCGCCACTGAGCAACCAGCGCCGTGACCAATACGGCGGCTCGTTCGAAAACCGCATTCGTCTGACACTTGAGGTGACCGAGGCTGTGCGCGCTGTGTGGCCTGAAGAGCTGCCGCTGTTCGTGCGCGTTTCGGCGACTGACTGGGTGGAAGATGGCTGGAATCCTGATGAAACGGTCGAGCTGGCCAAACGCTTGAAGGCACTGGGTGTGGACCTGATCGATGTGTCGTCCGGCGGGACTGCGGCCAATGCCGAAATTCCGGTCGGGCCGGGTTATCAGACTGAGTTCGCCGGCCGCGTGCGTAGTGAGTCCGGAATCGCCACCGGGACGGTGGGCATGATCACCGAGCCGTTCCAGGCCGACACCATTCTGCGCACCGGTCAGGCCGACCTTATCTTGCTGGCGCGCGAGCTGCTGCGTGATCCGTACTGGCCACTGCACGCCGATGATGATCTGGGCGGACGCAAGGCGGTATGGCCAGCGCAGTATCAACGGGCAACCCATCGGGATCAGCCGATTCATGAGTCGGACTTACGGGATTAAGAGCGCTCGTCACGATCGCTGTTTTGCCCCAAGCTTGGGAGGCGGCGTGCTGGCGGATGCGGTGAATCAATCATCATTTTGATGACTGATCTGTGCCTTCGCGAGCAAGCTTCCTCCCACAGGTTTTGTGCCAGGCATGTTGCGCCGTCGGGGTAAACGCAGCTGCAATCCCACCGGACGAGATTCTGGCCGAAGGCCGGGGGAGGGAGCTTGCTCGCGAAAATGCCAGCGCAGGCAATGCGACATCCTGCGCGAACTCACCCCTCCAACAACCCCTTGACCCGCTCACTAAGCGCCGGAATCGAAAACGGCTTGGTCAGCACGTGCATGCCCGGGGCCAGCCGGCCATTGCCCAGTGCCGCGTTTTCCGCGTAACCGGTGACGAACAGCACCTTGAGATCCGGTCGCAGCGAGCGGGCGGCGTCGGCCAGTTGTCGGCCGTTCATGCCCCCCGGTAGCCCAACATCCGAGACCAGCAAATCAATGGTTTGCCGCGTCTGCAGAATCTGCAAAGCCACCGCGCCGGTATCGGCTTCCAGCACGCGATAGCCTTGATCGCTCAGCACTTCTGCCATCAGCGCACGCACGGACGGTTCGTCATCGACGACCAGCACCGTCTCGCCTCCGGCCACATGAGCAAGCGGCTCATGTTGGCTCGGCTCGTCGGTCGATGGCGCGACGGTCTCCGTGAAGGCGGGCAGATAAATGCAAACCTGCGAGCCTCGTCCGGGGGTGGAATGGATGTGTACGCCGCCGCCCGACTGGCGAGCAAACCCGTAAATCATCGACAGGCCCAGGCCGGTCCCCATGCCGATGGGTTTGGTCGTGAAGAATGGATCGAAGGCACGCTTGACCACCTCGCTGGTCATACCGCTACCGTTGTCGCTGACGCACAGCGCCACGTATTGCCCAGCGGGGAGTTCGAGCTCTCGAGCTTCATCCAGCTCGAGATCCCTGTTGCTGCTCTCGATCAACAATTGCCCGCCATCGGGCATCGCATCCCGGGCATTGAGGCAGAGATTGAGCAGCGAGTTTTCGAGTTGATGCGGGTCGACCAGCGTCGGCCACAACTCTCGGGTGGCGATCACATCCATGGCAATCGACGGACCGACCGTGCGGCGGATCAGCTCGGCCATACCTTCAACGAGTCGGTCGACATCGGTGGGCTTTGGATCGAGGGTTTGCCTGCGTGAAAATGCCAGCAGGCGGTGGGTCAACGCGGCGGCCCTGCGCAGACCTTCGAGCGAGGCGTTGATATAGCGCCCCAGGTCTTCAGTGCGACCTTTGGCGACACGATTCTTCAGCAATTCGATGTTGCCGCTGACCCCCATCAGCAGATTGTTGAAGTCATGCGCCAGGCCGCCGGTGAGCTGCCCGACCGCTTCCATTTTCTGCGCCTGACGCAGCGCTTCCTCTGCCGTACGCAGCGCTTCGGAACGCTCCTTTTCAGCGGTCATGTGCTTGCCGAGGGCGAAGATCACGCCGTTGTCGGATGCGGCTGTCCAGCCGATCCAGCGGTAGCTGCCGTCCTTGTGGCGATAGCGGTTTTCGAACAGCGGGAGCGTGTCGTCGAGGGCCTGGCCCAGGGCGGCTTCGGTGGCCTTGAGGTCATCGGGATGGGCCAGGTCCATCACATGCTTGCCGATCAGGTCGGCGGGCTGATAGCCCAGCACGGCTGACCACGCCGGGTTGATCTGCAGAAAGATCCCGTTGAAATCCACCATCGTCAACAAATCGGGAGATATGTCCCAGAGGCAGTTCAGCTCGGCGGTCTTGGTCGCCAGTTCCTCGGCCTGCTGCTTCTCGCTGGTGATGTCCCGGGCGCTGCAATACATCTTGCCGCCTTCCGGAACCGCGACCCAGGACAGCCAGCGATAGCTGCCATCCTTGCGTCGGTAACGGTTTTCCAGGTTCAGGACCGGATGATTTTTTGCCAGCGCAGCCAACGCGTGTTGGCTACGGGAGACGTCATCAGGGTGAAGCAGGTCGGCAAAGGCAAATCCTGACAGCTCCTCATCCGACCAGCCAAGCGCCAGTCGCCAGGCCGGGTTGGTCGTTTCGAAGTGCAGATCCGCGCTCATCACCGACAACAGGTCCGGGCTTACCTGCCACGTCAGGCCGCGTTCGTGAGCACGCTCGATCACCTGCCGTTCGAGGTCAGCGATCAGATCCAGCCGACGCTGTTCGCTGGCCTTCAACGCGCGCTGGTCGAGCACACGTCGCGTGGTCTCGTTGGTCACGCAGAACATGCCCACCACTTCATTGTGCTCATCGATCATCGGCGAGAACGTGAATGACCACCAGGTACGCTCGATTTCGCCGTAGCGCGCCATTGTCAGCGGCAGGTCTTCGCACTCGTAGGGGATGCCGCGCAATGCGTTCTCGGCGTAGGGCTGGACTTGGTCCCACACGTCCGACCACAGCTCCTGCATGCGCGCGCCCATGGCTTTCTCTATGCGTGGGCCGAGAATCGGGGCATAGGCATCGTTGTGAAAAAACAGCAGATCCGGGCCCCAGATCAGGTACATCGACTCAGGAGAATTGAGGATCAGGTTCAGATGAATCTTCAGCGCCGCTGGCCATTGCTCCATTGGCCCCAGCGTCGACGTGCTCCAGTCGATTCCCATGATGGCGCGACCTGCCTCACTGTCACCTGCGGGAAAGCGCGGATATCTGGTCAACGGGACAGCTCCAGTCAGAGGGAAACAGTGTACGGAGCCGGAAAGGAAATCCTCACCCTTAATATCCAAATGAAGGGTTATCAAATCGTCTTGTAAGATTATGCCAATTCATACGAATAGCAAAACCCCTCTGCGATTTCGAAGCCGCGTCAAATGGATTGACCATCGAAATGCGCAGGGGTTGCGTGGTGATATCAAATTCTAATCAGCTTGTGCGGCATGGCAGATCAGGTCGCTGACCCACTGGTTGATGCTCTTGTGAGCAAGTTCGGCTTTGCAGGCGATTGACGCGTGCAGGGCAGGCTCCAAGCGCAGGCTCAATTTCCCTGAATAGGTTTTCTGTGGCTCACGACCGAGACGAGAGCAGGTCTGGAGGTAGTCGTCGACAGCCTCCTCGAATGCTGCACGCAGTTCTTTGACTGATTCACCGTGAAAGCCGATGACATCGCGTATCCCCGCGACATGGCCGACGAAGAGACTGTCTTCGTCGCTGTAATTGATGCGGGCTGAATAGCCCTTGTAATGCATGATGTTCATGGGGTAACTCCTGCTTGCTGGAGGAATGCCCGCGCATCGCGAACCTGATATGGCTTGGCCTCCTTCTCTGGGTGCGGGCGGTGGAATGTTGCCACCACACCATTGAGTTCAAACCGAACTCGAGACCCGTTTCCCTCAATAGTCCTGGCACCCAGCGCGAGGAATATCGATTCAATTCGGCTCCATTCCAGACTGGTAGGTACTTGCCTGGAATAGATCATTTTTAAGGTGCTGTGTTGTCGGCTGTTCATGGTATCAAAATATGATACCGCGCGATCATAGCCAACGGGCGGGCTGTAGGAAAGAGAGACTGGTGCGTGCTCCAACTTCTGAATCTTCCACAGCCCGACGTCAGGCTACATCCCCGTCTTCCACGCATCCCCAGCCGGCGCAGTGCCGTGGTCGTACGGTTTGCCGATCCACATGTACACCAGCCCCAGGCCGATAACGATCACGGTGGTCAGGACCATCGAGTAGTTGATGTACCAGGCGGCGTGGGGTGTGCGTGGCCAAGCCATGTTGATGATGGCCAGCACGCCGTAGACCAGCGCGCCGATGTTCACCGGCCAGCCCCATTTACCCAGGCTGAACTGGCCGCTCGGGATCCATCCCTTGGTGCGTGCGAACAGGGCTGCGAGGACGATCATCTGGAAGGCGAGGTAAATGCCGATGGCGGCGAAGCTGACGATGGTGGCGACGGCGTCTTGCAGCACGAAACCCAGACAGATGATGATCGCGGGCAATACGCCGGACACGAACAGCGCGGCGACCGGGACCTGGGTGTTGGGCGAGATGCGTTTGAGCAGGTCGCTGCCAACGATCATTTCGTCTCGTGCATAGGCGTACAGCAGACGGCTGGCGGCGGCTTGCAGGCTGATGACGCAGGAGATGAACGAGACCATCACGATGCCCATCACCACTTTGGAACCGGTCACGCCGAACGCCATGCTCAGGATGGTGGTGACCGGGTCCTTGTCCGTGCCGTTGATCACGGCGTTCATGTCCGGTACGGCGAGGATCAGCGCCAGGCAGGCGAACATTGCCGCAGCGCCACCGATCCAGATGGTCATGCGCATGGCACGGGGAATCTGCTTGCTCGGGTTCGGCGTCTCTTCGGCAACGTCACCGCAGGCCTCGAAGCCGTAATACAGGAACATCCCCGCCAGCGACGCGGTGAGGAAAGCGGGCAGGTAAGAGCCGTCAATGCGAATATCGAAGGTGTTGAAGAACACGCTCAGCGGCTGATGACGTTCGAAGATCAGCAGATAACCGCCGACCAGTACCGCGCCGATCAGCTCGCAGAGAAAGCCGAACATGGCGATGCGCGACAGCACTTTGGTGCCGCTCAGGTTGACGATAGTGGCGAACAGCGTCAGCACCAGCGCGATGACGATATTGGTGTTGGCGCTAGGGTCAAAGCCCAGCATGGCCGCCAGATATGGACCGGCGCCGACCGCGACGGCGGCGATGGTTACACACAGGGCGATGGAATAGACCCAGCCGACCATCCACGCCCAGCGTTTGCCCACCAGACGGCGCGCCCATGGATAGACGCCACCGGAAATCGGGAACTGCGAGACCACCTCACCGAATATCAGGCACACCAGCATCTGCCCGATGCCGACCAGCAAATATGCCCAGAACATCGGCGGGCCGCCAGCGGCCAGGCACAGGCCGAACAGGGTGTAAACGCCTACCACGGGCGAGAGGTAGGTGAAGCCCAGGGCGAAGTTTTCCCACAGGCTCATGCTGCGGTTGAAGTTGGAGGTGTAGCCCAGCTTTCTCAGTTGTTCGGCGTCGCTGTCGGCGGCCGGTGGAACGGGGATGCTGCTCATGGATGTTTCTCCAGGAAATCGGCAGATTTCGGATGGCCGAGCCCGTGGCTGTGCAGCGGAGCACAACCCGGTCGGTGGTTATTGTTTTAAAAGCAGTTGCGGGTGAAAGCTTTGTTGAGTTGGCTGATCGTTACCACGCTCTGCGTGGTAACGCCTCCCAGGACGCTCCGCGTCCACGGTGTGACGCAGAGCGTCACCGGCTGCATTCCCACGCGGGCGTAGGAACGATCAGGTTCAGATCAGTGCTTGAACATCACATGCCGAACAGTGGTGTAATCCTCCAGCCCGTACATGGACATGTCCTTGCCGTAGCCGGACAACTTCTGCCCGCCGTGGGGCATTTCGCTGACCAGCATGAAGTGCGTGTTCACCCAGGTGCAGCCGTATTGCAGGCGTGCAGACATGCGATGAGCGCGGCCCACGTCATGAGTCCAGACCGACGAGGCCAGGCCGTAATCCGAGTCGTTGGCCCAACCCAAGACCTGCGCTTCATCTTCGAATTGAGTCACCGACACCACTGGCCCGAACACCTCGCGACGGACGATTTCGTCATCCTGTTGCGCGTCGGCAATCACTGTTGGCTGGAAGAAGAAACCATTGCCTTCGATGGCCTTGCCACCCGTGATCAGACGAATGTGCGACTGGGCAACGGCGCGTTCGACGAAGCCCGTCACGCGGTCGCGATGTTGCGCGGTGATCAATGGCCCCAGCTCGGTTTCAGGATCGTCCTGCTGCCCGACCTTGATGCTGCTCACCGCTTCGCCAAGCTTCTGCACGAACTTCTCGTAGATACCTTTCTGCGCATAGATACGACATGCGGCGGTGCAGTCTTGGCCGGCGTTGTAGAAGCCGAAGGTGCGAATGCCTTCGACGGCGGCGTCGATGTCGGCGTCGTCGAAGATGATCACCGGCGCCTTGCCGCCCAGCTCCATATGCATGCGTTTAACGCTGTCGGCGGTGCTGGAAATGATGTGCGAACCAGTCGCGATGGAGCCGGTCAGCGAGACCATGCGCACCTTGGGATGAGTCACCAGCGGATTGCCGACCGTCTGGCCGCGACCGAACACCAGGTTCAGTACGCCGGCGGGGAAGATATCGTTGGCCAGTTCAACCAGACGCAGCGCGGTCAGTGGCGTTTGCTCAGAAGGCTTGAGCACCACGGTGTTGCCTGCGGCCAGCGCCGGGGCGATCTTCCAGGCGACCATCATCAATGGGTAGTTCCACGGCGCAATCGAGGCGATCACGCCTACCGGATCGCGACGAATCATTGAGGTGTGGCCTGGCAGATATTCACCGGCGGCCGAGCCGCTCATGCAGCGGCTGGCCCCCGCGAAGAAACGGAACACGTCGGCAATCGCCGGAAGCTCGTCGTTCAACGCTGCGTGGTAAGGCTTGCCGCAGTTGTCCGATTCAAGTTTCGCCAGTTCTTCGGCGTTTTCATCGATGGCGTCGGCCAGTTTCAACAGCAGCAGCGAACGGTCTTTCGGCGCGGTCTGCGACCAGCTTTCAAAGGCGGCATCGGCGGCGCGCACGGCAGTGTCGACCTGCGCCTCGGTGGCCTCGGCGATTTCTACCAGCACCCGGCCCAATGCAGGGTTGAACACAGGCTGCGCGGGACCTTCACCGGCGACCAGTTGGCCGTTGATCAGCAGTTTGGTTTGCATTGTTGTTGTCCTCGTCTTGAAGCGTTCGGAAATACGGTGGGAGCGTCCGGTCGTTATAAGATTCATCATTTGCCGCCACTGCCGGCGACGCTTTCACCGCCACGCGTCAGGTAATAGGCGCCGAGAATCGGCAGCATGGTCACGATCATCACCAGCATCGCGACGACGTTGGTCACTGGTACATCCCGTGGGCGACTGAGTTGGTTAAGCAGCCAGATCGGCAGCGTGCGTTCGTGACCTGCGGTAAAGGTGGTGACGATGATTTCGTCGAACGACAACGCGAATGCGAGCATGCCGCCAGCCAGCAGCGCCGAGCCAAGATTGGGCATGATGATGTAGCGGAAGGTCTGCCAGCCGTCGGCGCCGAGGTCCATCGAGGCTTCGATCAGGCTGTGGGACGTGCGCCGCAGGCGGGCGATGACGTTGTTGTAGACGATCACCACACAGAACGTCGCGTGGCCGACGATGATGGTGAACATCCCCGGTTCGATGCCCAGCGTCTTGAACGCCGACAGCAGGGCCAGACCCGTGATGATGCCAGGCAGGGCGATGGGCAGGATCAGCATCAGCGAAATGCCGTCTTTGCCAAAGAAGTCCCGCCGATACAACGCCGCAGACGCCAAGGTCCCGAGCACGATTGCGATCAGCGTGGCAACGCAGGCGATCTGCAGCGACAAAGTGATCGACTCCAGTACGTCAGGCCGTGAAAACGCCACGCTGAACCACTTCAGAGTGAAGCCCTGAGGGGGGAAACTGAACGCCGCGTCTTCGGTATTGAAGGCGTACATGAAGATGATCAGGATCGGGAAGTGCAAAAACACCAGCCCGCCCCACGCGGCAATCTTGAGACCCCAGGAGGCCTGATCACCCTGTTTTATGGAAGGCTCAGAGCGCATCGAAGGCCCCCAGTCGTTTGACGATGGACAGGTAAATGGCGATCAGCACGATCGGCACCAGCGTAAATGCCGCGGCCATCGGCATGTTGCCGATGGCGCCTTGCTGGGCGTAGACCATGCTGCCGATGAAGTAGCCCGGTGGGCCGATCAGCTGCGGCACGATGAAGTCGCCCAAGGTCAGCGAAAAGGTGAAGATCGAACCGGCGGCGATGCCCGGCACCGAGAGTGGCAGGATCACCTGCATGAAGGTTTGCCGTGGCTTGGCGCCGAGATCGGCCGACGCTTGCAGCAGCGACGGTGGCAGACGTTCCAGCGAAGCCTGAATCGGCAGAATCATGAAGGGCAGCCAGATGTAGACGAAGACCAGGAATCGCCCCAGGTGCGAGGTCGACAAGGTGCTGCCACCAATGCCGGGTATCCCCAGAATCAACTGCAAAACCGGCTCCAGCCCAAGATGTTGAACGAACCACTGCGCTACCCCGCCTTTGGCCAGCAGCAGGGTCCAGGCGTAGGCCTTGACGATGTAACTGGCCCACATCGGCATCATCACCGCGATGTAGAAGAACGCCTTGGTCTTGCCCGTGGTGTAGCGCGCCATGTAGTAGGCGATGGGAAAGGCGACGATGGCGCTGGCGATGGAGACGACGATGGCCATGCTCAGCGTGCGTTGAATCACGTCGAAGTTGGCTGGATTGAACAACGCGCCGAAGTTGGCGAGGGTCAGGTCCGGCGTGACCGTCATGCTGAAGTCGTCGAAGGTGTAGAACCCTTGCCACAACAGCGTCAGGAGCGAGCCAAGGTAGATCGCGCCGAACCACAGGAGGGGTGGAATCAACAACAGCGACAGGTACAGGTTCGGCCGTCGATACAGCAGATTGGAGAAGCGCCGCAGGGGCGATTGCCCTGGCATCGGCGCTGAATGGGCGAGTGTCTGGCTCATCTCAATGGGCCTCGGCTACGGTGTCAGCCAGTGGAATCATCGCCTCGCGCGCCCAGCGTGCAGTGAGGCGCTGGCCGGTCTGATGCTGCGCGCTGGTGTCCAGCCATTGCGTATTGGCCTGGCTGACGCTGAGGGTCTGGCCGTTGTCCAGTTTCAGCTCGTAGCGGGTGGCGCTGCCCTGGTATTGGATGTCGTGCAGCAGGCCGCTGACTTCGATTTCGTGACTGCCGACGGGGCCTTCAGCGAAGCGTATGTGCTCCGGACGAATCGAGAACGCGCTCGGATTGCCATTCAGCTGTTCGGCCAGTTCGCCACGCAGCACGTTGGAGGTACCGACGAATTCTGCGACGAAGGTGGTGGCCGGTTTCATGTACAGGTTGCGCGGGGTGTCGACCTGCTCGATGCGACCCTTGTTGAACACAGCTACGCGATCCGACATCGACAGCGCTTCGGTCTGATCATGGGTGACGAAAATGAAGGTGATACCCAGTTGGCGCTGAAGCTTTTTCAGCTCGCTCTGCATCTGTTCACGCAGTTTGAGGTCGAGGGCGCCGAGGGGTTCGTCCAGCAATAGCACGCGGGGGCGGTTGACCAGTGCGCGAGCCAAGGCCACACGCTGACGTTGCCCACCCGAGAGTTGCACCGGTTTGCGATCGCCGTAGCCGCCCAGCGCAACCATGCTCAGGGCTTCTTCGGCTCGGGCCAGACGCTCGCTTTTGCCCACGCCTTTGACCTTCAGGCCGTAGGCGACATTGTCGCGAACGTTCATGTGCGGGAACAGCGCGTAGTCCTGGAATACGGTGTTCACATCGCGCTGATACGGCGGCAGCCCGGCGGCTTCTTCGCCATGAATGCGGATGGAGCCAGCGCTGGGTTGTTCGAAGCCTGCAATCAGGCGCAGACATGTGGTCTTGCCCGAACCCGATGGGCCGAGCATGGAAAAGAACTCGCCGTCCTTGATGTCGATGGAAACCCGGTCAACGGCTTTCACTTCGCCGAACTGACGGGAAACGTGGGTGAACTGGACTGCAAGGGTCATGGTGAAACCTCAATTGAAAGCGAACGCCGTCGCAGCGGGTTCGCCAGGTGAAGCTGAAATGCAGGGGAAGCGAACGCTCTGTAGCAGCACGGCTTGCCGGCGGTGACGGCCGCAAGATCGCAGCCGCCGGCAAGCCGGACCGCTACAGGGCGGAGCAATGCCTTCCTTCATGATCGTTCCCACGCTCAGCGTGGGAATGCATCTTCGGATGCTCTGCGTCTGTGCCGGGTTGACGCAGAGCGTCATGGGCTGCGTTCCCACGCGGACCGTGGGAACGATCAATGGCACCCCGGAAGGGGTTAACGCCCACCCATGATCGCGATGTAATCCTGGGTCCAGCGGCTGTACGGCACGTACTTGCCGCCCTCGGCCTGTGGGGTTTTCCAGAAGGCGATCTTGTCGAACAGGTCGAAGCCGTTGGTAGCACAGCCTTCGGCGCCCAGCAGTTCACTGCCCTTGCACGCCGCAGGCACCACCGGCAGCGAGCCGAACCAGGCGGCGACGTCGCCCTGGACTTTCGGTTGCAGCGACCAGTCCATCCACTTGTAGGCGCAGTTCGGGTGCTTGGCGTCGGCGTGCAGCATGGTGGTGTCGGCCCAACCGGTGGCGCCTTCCTGGGGGATGGTCGAAGCCACCGGCTGTTTGTCGGCCACCAGACCGTTGACCATGTAACCCCACGAACTGGATGCAGCGACGCCTTCGTTTTTCACGTCGCTCATCTGCACGGTTGCGTCATGCCAGTAGCGGTGCACCAGCGGGTGCTGGGCGCGCAACAGATCAAGCACGGCCTTGTACTGGGTTTCAGTCAGTTGGTACGGGTCTTCGATTTTCAGCTCAGGATTTTTGGTCTTCAGATACAACGCCGCGTCGGCGATGTAGATCGGGCCGTCATAGGCCTGTACGCGGCCCTTGTTCGGCTTGCCGTCAGGCAGATCCTGCGGCTCGAACACCACGCTCCAGCTCACCGGCGGCGTCTTGAACACGTTGGTGTTGTACATCAGCACGTTCGGGCCCCACTGATAAGGCGTGCCATAGGTTTGCTTGTTGACGGTGTACCACGGGCCGTCTTTGAGGCGTGGGTCGAGGGATTTCCAGTTGGGGATCAGATCGGTGTTGATCGGCTGCACCCGCTTGCCGGCCACCAGGCGCAACGATGCATCGCCGGAGGCAGTCACCAGGTCATAGCCGCCCTTGGTCATCAGGCTGACCATCTCGTCGGAGGTCGCGGCGGTCTTCACATTGACCTTGCACCCGGTCTCCTTCTCGAAACCGGTGACCCAGTCATAGGCCTTGTCGCTTTCGCCCCGTTCGATGTAACCCGGCCATGCCACGATATCCAGCTGGCCTTCGCCATTGCCGACAGCCTTGAGCGTTTCGGCCGCCTGCAGGGCGCCGCTGGCGAACAACGCGGTGATCACGGCGCTCAGGAGCGCAGTCTTATGTACTGACATGGTGGGGTTCCCTCTTTTTCAAATTATGGTCGGGGCAGTTTTGAACGGTGATCCGGTGAAGCGTGCTTGTTTCAAGCTCTTATTAGCGTAGCGATGTTCGGTAAAGCTGAAGTTGCTCTGCCTCTCAGGTCAGGTCGTTGCCGTGTCGGGCCATGATGTGGCGCACCACGCTGTAGTCCTGAAGCGAATCGGTGGACAGGTCTTTGCCGTAACCCGAGCGTTTCAAACCGCCATGGGGCATTTCGCTGACCAGCATGAAATGGCTGTTGATCCAGGTGCAGCCGTACTGCAGGCGCGCGGCGACTTGCATGGCCTTGTCCATATTCTGGGTCCAGATCGACGACGCCAGGCCGTATTCGGAGTCGTTGGCCCAGTCCACGGCTTGGGATAGCTCGTCGAAGCGCGTAACCGTCACCACGGGGCCGAACACTTCGCGCTGGACGATTTCATCGCCCTGTTTGCAGCCGGCGAGCAACGTCGGCTGATAGAAGAAGCCGGGGCCCGAATGCACGGCCGCGCCGGTGATGCGTTCGATGTGCGGCTGGCTCAATGCGCGTTCGACAAAACTGGCCACCCGGTCGCGCTGGCGAACGCTGATCAACGGCCCGATCTCATTATCGGCATCACGCTTGCCGGCAAATCGCAAACTGCTGACGGCAGCGCCGAGTTCAGCGACCAGCTTGTCGTGAATCCCGGCCTGAGCGTAGATGCGGCAGGCGGCGGTGCAGTCCTGGCCTGCGTTGTAGTAGCCGTAAGTGCGCACGCCCTCGACCACGGCCGCGATGTCGGCGTCGTTGCAGACGATCACCGGCGCCTTGCCGCCCAGTTCCAGGTGGGTGCGCTTCAGGGTTTTGGCGGCGGCCTGGAGGATTTTTTGCCCGGTGACGATATCGCCGGTCAGCGAGACCATGCGTACTTTTGGGTGGCTGACCAGATGGCTGCCGACGCCTTCGCCACCGCCGCAAACGATGTTGATTACGCCGTTGGGCAACAGGTCGGCGAATACCGGCGCCAGAGCGAGGATCGACAATGGGGTGTGCTCCGAAGGCTTGAACACTAGCGTATTACCCGCTGCCAGTGCCGGGGCGATCTTCCAGGCCGCCATCATGATCGGGTAGTTCCACGGCGCAATCGACGCCACCACGCCAATCGGATCGCGGCGCACCATGCTGGTATAGCCCGGCACGTATTCGCCTGACAGTTGCCCGGTCTGGCAGCGCACGGCGCCGGCGAAGAAGCGGAACACATCGACCGTGGCGCTCAGATCATCCTGACGCGCCAGATGCAGGGGCTTGCCGCAGTTCAGCGATTCCAGACGGGCAAGGTGATCGGCGTTCTTTTCGATGGCATCGGCGATGCTCAAGAGAATGTTGGAGCGTTGTTGCGGAGTGGTGCGCGACCAACCGGTGAAGGCTCGGTTGGCGGCGAGGATCGCGTTCTCGACCTGCTCGGTGCTGGCTTCGGCGATGCGGGTCAATACCTCGCCAGTAGCGGGATTGAGGATCGGTTCGACAACCCCCTGGCCTGCGACCAGTTCACCGTCGATCAGCAGTGAGGTGAACAGTTGAGGGGTTGTTGCACCAGCCATTGTTCGAGCTTCCTTGTATCGAGTTTGTTATTCGCTGATCTGTGATCGAGTCAAATATTCTGAAACAACTCAGTTTCCAAGCCTCAAAGCCTAGTGCCACACCCAGATCTCGACAAATTCTTAATACTGAACGCAGCGTTCGATTAAATCGATGGCCTGCGTCCGGGATGCGGTTGTTCGCGTGCCACGCTGAGAAACGGGTCAACGAGAGAGGGGCGGGCAGTGCCGCGGCGCCAGGCCAGGCCGACGTCCAGGGTCTGGGTCAGGTCAGCAATGGGTCGTGCTTCGATGATGTCGCCTTCCAGTGACCACGGCCGGTAAGTCATGTCTGGCTGGATCGATACCCCCAGCCCCGCTGCTACCAGGCTACGAACCGCTTCGGTCGACGCTGTACGCAGCGTGACCTTGGGCTGCAGTCCGGCGCGAGCCCATACCCGCTGGGCATTCATGCCCATCTCATCGACATTGAGTTGAATCAACGGCTCACGCGCCACGTCGGCCAGGTTGATGCTGTCGTGTTCAAGCAAAGGATGCTGCGCGGGCAGCCAGAGTCGGTGCGGCGAGTGGGTCAGGACTTCAGTCTGCAAGGCATGCCGGTCTTCGAGGTTCGACAGAATCAGCACGCCGACATCGATTTCCCCACTGACCAACAAATGCTCGATATAGGGCCGCTCGTCTTCCATCACCCGGATGTCGACATTTGGATAAGCACGCTGAAAGCGTATCAGCAGGTCGGCCAGATAGTAGCCTGCCACCAGACTGGTCACGCCGATGATCAACTGCCCGGCGACTTGATCGGCGCCTTGTTGCAGGCTGCGCTTGGCGTTCTCCACAGTAGCGAGAATCACATGGGCCTGACGCAGGAACTGATGGCCCTGGTGGGTCAGCGTCATGCCCTTGGCGTGGCGGCTGAACAGGCTCACGCCGATCTCTTCTTCGAGTTGCTGGATGGCCAGGGTCAACGTCGACTGGGAAATGAACACCGCTTGGGCGGCCGCTGATATCGACCCGGTTTCGGCTACGGCGATGAAGTGGCGAATCTGGCGTAACGTCATCATCAGGCGGCGACTCGCTTGGTTTTTTAGAATAGGGCGAGTGTATATCGTTTTTCCTGAGGGTCGGCGAGGCTCGTGGTTTTGACCGGTAACATCTGGAAGCACACCTGAAATCTGGCTGCCGAGACTTCGACTTACCCTGCGGGTCGGATCGCTTAACCGTTCTCAGGAGGTTTTCATGAATACCCGTGGCTTACTCGATCAACTGTTGAAATCCGGTCAGGACCTGCTGCAGAGCAAGGCGGGCGGGGCTGGACAATCAGGTACTCAAAATAAAGGCGCGCAGGGCGGGCTCAACGACTTGTTGGGCAAGGTGGGCGGCGGCAACCTTGGGGGTTTTCTCTCGGGTGCCGGAGGTGGGGCGTTGGCAGCTGGCGCCATGGGTTTGCTGTTGGGCAACAAGAGCGCACGCAAGATCGGCGGCAAGGCGCTGACGTATGGCGGGCTGGCAGCCTTGGGCGTGCTGGCTTACAAGGCCTACGGCAACTGGCAGGCGTATCAGGGGCAGGCGCCACAGTCGGAACCGCAGACTGTGGACCGGGTTCCTCCCGCCCAAGTCGAGCAGCACAGCGAGGCCATCCTGCGTGCGCTGGTCGCGGCAGCCAAGGCGGATGGTCACGTCGATGCCAACGAGCGTCAGTTGATCGAGGGCGAATTTACTCGCATTACCGGGGATCAGGACCTGCAGCAATGGCTGCACATCGAATTGAACAAGCCGCTGGACCCCGCGGAAGTCGCCCGATCCGCACGCACCCCGGAAATCGCCGCCGAGATGTACCTGGCCAGTGTGATGATGGTCGATGAAGAGCACTTCATGGAGCGTGCTTATCTGGATGAACTGGCGAAACAGCTGAAGCTGGAGCCCGGCTTTAAACAGGAGTTGGAGAATCAGGTGCGGCAAGTTCAGCCGTAACTGACACCGTATCTTCTGTGGGAGACGGCGGAGGTCACGACCGCAGCGAACGCGGTGGTCCAGTTATAGATGGGGTGTCTGACACTCCGCCATCGCTGCCGTCGTGACCTCCGGCGTCTCCCACAGGTCTGAGTGAGGCTGACCGAGGTGGTTGAAGCTGGAGCCAAGACTCAAGCAGGCGCTGGAGAAGCAGGTGCGACAGGTACAGCCGAACTGACACCGTATCTTCTGTGGGAGACGCCGGAGGTCACGACGGCAGCGAACGCGGTGGTTCAGTTGCAGATGGGGTGTCTGACACTCCGCCATCGCTGCCGTCGTAACCTCCGGCGTCTCCCACAGGTCCGAGTGAGGGCTGGTCGAGGCGCAATACAGTTGAAGCTGGAACCAAGGCTCAAGCAGGCGCTGGAGAATCAGGTCCGTCGCGATACTGTTGCAGCTGGAGCCAAGACTCAAACAGGGGCTGGAGAAGCAGGTGCGACAGGTACAGCCGTAACTGACACCGTATCTTCTGTGGGAGACGCCGGAGGTCACGACGGCAGCGAACGCGGTGGTTCAGTTGTAGATGAGGCGTCTGACACTCCGCCATCGCTGCCGTCGTGACCTCCGGCGTCTCCCACAGGTCCGATGTGCGCCCGATCAAAGCACTGCTCCGAAATTGCCCAAGTCCTCGCCATCAAGCAACCTTCGATAATGCCGATAACGTGTCAGATATCTCTAAAGTATCTGTACGTTATCGCTGCACTTGTGTCGGAAACAGCCCAATTAATTGGTAAGGCACTAGGCTATACTCCGCTCGCTTCGGGCCGTCTGGCGGTCCGCTTCTTGAACCCGGTCTCACCGGTGTTGAACTCTTGAGGGCTGACTGTGAAGAACTGGACGTTGCGTCAACGTATTTTGGCGAGCTTCGCTGTCATCATCGCCATCATGCTTTTGATGGTTGTGGTGGCTTTCAATCGGCTGCTGGTCATCGAGAGCAGCGGCGACGAAGTCCGGCTCGATGCATTACCAGGTGTTTATTACAGCAGCACCGTGAGAGCGGCGTGGGTCGAAACCTATCTGCGCACCCAGCAACTGCTTGCCGAGGGTGAAGGACGCAGCCTGACCAACGCCGAAGAAGACCAGTACAAGGACTTCGAAGATCGACTGCAGGCGCAGATCGCCAACTACGAGAAAAGTATTTTCGAGGAGTCCGATCGCCAGGACTTCGCCCAGTTCCTGCAACTGCGTGAGCGCTATCAACTGGTGCTCAACGGCGTACTGGCAGCCTACCAAGGCGACAACTTTCCGCTCGCCAAACGAATTTTCGCCGAGCAGGTGACGCCGCTGTGGTTCGAAGGTCGCAAGACGCTCAATGCCTTGGGCACCAAGAACAAAGTCATTGCCGATAAAGCCTCCGACGCCATCCTGTCCGCAGTTTCCAGCGCGAAGATCACCTTGGGCATTTCGCTGCTGGTGGCCGTGTTGGTGGCCGCTGTCTGCGGGTTGCTTTTGATGCGCTCGATCCTGGCGCCGATGAACCGCATCGTGCGAATCCTCGAAACCATGCGCACCGGCGATCTGAGCAGCCGACTGAATCTGGATCGCAATGACGAATTCGGCTCGGTGCAGACCGGCTTCAACGACATGGTCACGGAGCTTGCACAACTGGTGTCCCAGGCGCAGCGTTCGTCGGTGCAGGTCACCACGTCCGTGACCGAAATCGCCGCGACCTCCAAACAGCAGCAGGCCACCGCGACCGAAACCGCCGCCACGACCACTGAAATCGGCGCAACTTCCCGCGAAATTGCCGCAACGTCCCGGGATCTGGTGCGGACAATGACCGAAGTGACATCGGCAGCCGATCAGGCTTCTATTCTCGCCGGTTCCGGTCAGCAAGGCCTGGCGCGCATGGAAGACACCATGCATTCGGTGATGGGCGCGGCCGATCTGGTCAACTCCAAGCTGGCGATCCTCAACGAGAAAGCCGGCAATATCAATCAGGTGGTGGTGACCATTGTCAAGGTCGCCGACCAGACCAACCTGCTGTCCCTGAACGCAGCCATCGAAGCCGAAAAGGCCGGTGAATACGGCCGTGGTTTTGCCGTGGTCGCTACCGAAGTGCGCCGTCTGGCCGATCAGACCGCCGTGGCCACCTACGACATCGAGCAAATGGTGCGCGAGATCCAGTCGGCGGTGTCGGCGGGTGTCATGGGCATGGACAAGTTCTCGGAAGAAGTGCGGCGCGGCATGTTCGAAGTGACCCAGGTCGGCGAGCAGCTTTCGCAGATCATTCATCAGGTCCAGGCGCTGGCGCCGCGGGTGTTGATGGTCAACGAGGGCATGCAGGCCCAGGCCACCGGTGCCGAGCAGATCAATCAGGCGCTGGTGCAATTGGGCGATGCCAGCAGCCAGACGGTGGAGTCACTGCGTCAGGCCAGCTTCGCCATCGACGAATTGAGCCAGGTGGCCGTCGGGTTGCGCAGCGGCGTATCGCGCTTCAAGGTCTGAGTCGAGGCCATGATCGAGCATTCAGCCAAACGCAGCGGCGCGGTGGTGCCCAAGAACAAGCTGTTCCTGCTGTTCCGCATCGGGGCGGAGCGCTACGCGCTGGAAGCGACGGAAGTCGCCGAGGTGCTACCGCGTCTGGTGCTCAAGCCTATCGCTCAGGCGCCCCATTGGGTAGCTGGCGTCTTCGCTCATCGCGGCGCGGTGGTGCCGGTCATTGACCTCAGCGCTTTGACCTTCGGCGAGCCCGCGCAGGCACGCACCAGCACGCGTCTGGTGCTGGTGCATTACCGGGTGGATGCGCAACGGCCGGCGCAGAGGCTGGGGCTGATTCTCGAACAGGCCACCGATACCTTGCGTTGCGGTCCTGAGGAGTTCAAGGACTACGGTCTGAATAACCGCGAGGCGCCTTACCTTGGGCCGGTGCGGGAAGACGAACTGGGTTTGCTTCAGTGGATTCGGGTGCAGGATCTGCTCAACGACTCGGTGCGCGAACTGCTGTTTCCGCAGCAGCCCTTCGCGCTTGATGCGCTCGAGGCGACGCCATGAGCGACGATGCGCGTTTCTTCGCCTTTCTCAAGAGCCGCATCGGCCTGGACGTTGCGTCCGTGGGAGAGGCGATCATCGAGCGCGCCGTGCGCCAGCGCTGCACGCTTTCCAAAGCCGCCGACCACGATGTCTATTGGCAATTGCTGTTGGGCTCGCCGGAAGAACAGCAGGCGTTGATCGAAGCGGTGATCGTGCCCGAGACCTGGTTTTTCCGTTACCCGGAATCCTTTGGCACCCTCGGCAAACTGGCCGCTGCGCGTCTGGCACAGCTGGGTGGTGTACGACCGCTGCGTATTCTCAGCCTGCCGTGCTCGACGGGCGAAGAACCTTATTCGATCGCCATGGCCTTGTTCGATGCCGGGCTGCAACCCCAGCAGTTCAAGGTCGAGGCGGTGGACATCAGCCCATTGTCGATCCAGCGTGCGCGACGTGGCATCTTCGGCAGAAACTCGTTCCGTGGCAGCGATCTGGGCTATCGCGAACGCTATTTCAGTCAGGCCGAAGAGGGCTATCTGCTGGATGAAAAAGTCCGCGACCGAGTCAGTTTTCAAGCCGGTAATCTTCTCGATCCGACGTTGCCGGTGGCGCAGTCCGCGTACGATTTCGTGTTCTGCCGCAACCTGCTGATCTACTTCGACGTCGAGACCCAGAAGCGCGGTTTCGAAGCGCTCAAGCGCATGACTCGGGATGACGGCGTGCTGTTCATCGGCCCGGCCGAAGGCAGTTTGCTGGGGCGCATGGGCATGGCGTCTATCGGTATCGCGCAGTCGTTCGCCTTTCGGCACCGCGCCGAAGCGCCCGCCGAACCGCTTTCGGCGCCGCCCGCAACGCCCATGACGCCGCCGTTGCCGATTGAGCCCAGACCTACGCCAACCACCAGCCTTCGTCCCAAGGTCAGTGTTCGCTCCTTCGCGCCGGTGCAGCCTGTGCCTCGTCCTGCCATGCCGCCGTCACCGGCAGCGGGTGAGGCGGCGACGTTGCTGGACAGCATCAGGCGTCTGGGCAACGAAGGCAAAAGCGCCGAGGCCAAGATGGCCTGCGAGCAATACCTCAAACGTTATGAGCCCGTGGCGCCGGTGTTCTACTGGCTCGGCCTGCTGGCCGAAGTCGAGGGCGACGCACTGGGCGCGCAAGGCTTTTACCGCAAGGCCCTGTACCTTCAGCCGCAGCATCCCGAAGCGCTGGCACAGTTGGCGGCGTTGCTGTCCGCGCAGGGCGACAGTGCCGGGGCGCGCCGCCTGCACGAGCGTGCTGCGCGTGGTGTGAACAAAGAAGGACGTAATCGATGACCGGCGTACACAGTGAACTGGTGAGCAGCGACGCCCAGGCCATCGACGATTGCTGGAACCGCATCGGCATTCACGGCGATCGATCCTGCCCTCTGCTGGTCGAGCACATTCATTGCCGCAACTGCTCGGTGTACTCCGCCGCGGCCACGCGATTGCTCGACCGTTACGCGCTGGCGCAGGAGCATCGCGTGTCGATGCACGGCGAGGAACTGGCCAGCGACGTTCAGACCCGTTCGATCGTGGTCTTCCGTCTGGGCGAAGAGTGGCTGGGATTGCCGACGCGCTGCCTGGTTGAAGTCTCACCAGTGCAGACCATTCATTCGCTACCCCATCAACGTTCCCGGGCGCTGCTTGGCGTTGCCAACGTGCGTGGCGCACTGGTGGCCTGTCTGTCGCTGGTTGAACTGCTGGGGCTGGACACCACTGTCGCGCCGGTCAGCGCCGCACGCATCATGCCGCGCATGTTGATCGTCTCGGCCGACGGCGGCCCGGTGGTGGTGCCGGTGGATGAGGTCGACGGCATTCACGCCATTGAAGCGCGTTTGCTGGATGCCGCGTCCGCGCCTGCTCAGAATACTAACGCCCGGTTCACCCGAGGTGTCATGCAATGGAAAAACCGCAGCCTGCGCCTGCTGAATGAAGAACAACTGTTGTCGGCAGTGAACCGGAGCCTGACATGACGCCCGATCAGATGCGCGACGCCTCGCTGTTCGAACTTTTCACCCTTGAGGCTGAAGCCCAGACCCAGGTATTGAGCGCAGGCCTGCTGGCGCTTGAACGCAATCCGACCCAGGCCGATCAACTGGAAGCCTGCATGCGCGCCGCGCACTCGCTCAAGGGCGCGGCGCGGATCGTCGGAGTCGACGCGGGCGTCAGCGTCTCCCATGTGATGGAAGATTGCCTGGTCGAGGCCCAGGAGGGGCGGCTGCATCTCAAGCCCGAACACATCGACGCGCTGCTGATGGGCACCGACATGCTCATGCGCATCGCCACGCCGGGAGAGAGCAGCGTGGGTCAGAGCGACGTGGACGGTTATGTCGCGTTGATGAACGACCTGATCAAGCCTGGCGCCCGTCCTGCCGCCGCCGCGCCGAACCTGGCGCCGTCCATGGAAGACCTGCTTCTGGCCAACGCACAATCGCTGGTGGAATCGGTGCAGTCCGCGCTCGGTCCGGCTGCGTTCGGTGCGCCGCTGACCGGGCAGCCGTTGCCGGCGGATCTACTGTTACCCGTGCCGCCGGCGCCCGCGGCGGTAAACGAAACCGAAGATGAACCGCCAGGGCCAAAATCCGGAGGTCGTCTTGAACGGCGCGTGGCCGAGGGTGGCGAGCGGGTGTTGCGGGTCACCGCAGAGCGCTTGAATAACTTGCTGGATCTGTCGAGCAAATCGCTGGTCGAGACCCAGCGCCTGAAGCCTTATCTGACCGCCATGCAGCGGGTCAAGCGCTCCCAGAGCGGGGCGAGTCGCGCGCTGGACAATCTGGAAGCATTGCTGGATGCCAATGTCGACCCTGACGCGCAGAAGGCACTCGAAGAGGCCCGCCGGCTGTTGGGCGAGGCGCAACATCTGTTGATTCAGCAGACGTCGGATCTGGACGAGTTCGGCTGGCAGGCCAGCCAGCGCGCGCAGTTGCTCTACGACACCGCATTGGCCTGCCGCATGCGTCCCTTCGCCGATGTGTTGGCGGGGCAGGCGCGCATGGTGCGGGACCTCGGGCGCTCGCTGGGCAAACAGGTGCGACTGGAAATCGAAGGCGAGAAAACCCAAGTTGATCGCGATGTGCTGGAAAAGCTCGAAGCGCCGTTGACGCATCTGCTGCGCAACGCCGTCGATCATGGCATCGAGGCCCCCGAGCAGCGCATTGCTGCGGGTAAACCCGCTGAAGGGCTGATTCAGCTCAGGGCCTCGCATCAGGCGGGATTGCTGGTGGTCGAACTGATCGACGACGGCGCCGGGGTCGATCTCGAGCGCCTGCGTCGCAGCATCATCCAGCGCAAATTGTCCCCGGAAGAAACGGCGGCGCAGTTGAGCGAGGAAGAACTGCTCAGCTTCCTGTTCCTTCCGGGATTCAGCATGCGCGACAAGGTGACCGAGGTTTCGGGCCGTGGCGTCGGGCTGGATGCCGTGCAGCACATGGTTCGCCAGTTGCGCGGTGGTGTCGAGTTGGTGCAGCGGGCCGGGCAGGGCAGTCGCTTCCACGTCGAAGTGCCGTTGACCCTGTCGGTGGTGCGCAGTCTGGTGGTGGAAGTCGGTGGTGAAGCCTATGCCTTCCCACTGGCCCATATCGAACGCATGCGCGACGTGCAGGCCGACGAAATCGTGCAACTGGAAGGGCGTCAGCATTTCTGGCACGAAGAACGGCACGTCGGTCTGGTGGCGGCGAGTCAGTTGCTCAATCGCCCGGCCGGCCAGAACAATGAAGACGTACTCAAGGTCGTGGTGATCCGCGAGCGCGATGCGGTCTATGGCGTTGCGGTGGAGCGCTTCATCGGTGAACGCACACTGGTGGTGCTGCCGCTGGACCCGCGTCTGGGCAAGGTTCAGGATATTTCCGCGGGCGCGCTGCTCGACGATGGTTCAGCTGTGTTGATCATCGACGTCGAAGACATGCTGCGTTCCGTGGAGAAGCTGCTCAATACCGGGCGCCTGGAACGTATCGACCGGCGCAATCGTCAGTTGGACAACCAGGTGCGCAAACGCGTATTGGTGGTCGATGACTCGCTGACCGTGCGCGAACTGGAGCGCAAGTTGCTGCTCTCTCGTGGCTATGAAGTGGCGGTAGCGGTAGACGGTATGGACGGCTGGAACGCCTTGCGGGCCGAGGACTTCGATCTGCTGATCACTGACATCGACATGCCGCGCATGGATGGCATCGAACTGGTGACCCTGTTGCGTCGCGACAGCCGTTTGCAATCGTTGCCAGTGATGGTGGTGTCGTACAAGGATCGCGAAGAAGACCGTCGCCGGGGGCTGGACGCTGGCGCCGACTATTATCTGGCCAAGGCCAGTTTCCATGACGATGCGTTGCTCGACGCGGTCGTTGAGTTGATAGGAGATGCGCAAGGATGAAGATCGCCATCGTCAACGACATGCCCATGGCAGTCGAAGCGCTGCGGCGGGCGTTGGCTTTCGAGCCTGCGCACCAGGTGGTGTGGGTGGCGAGCAATGGCGCCGAGGCGGTGGAGCATTGCGCCGAACTGACGCCGGATCTGATCCTGATGGACCTGATCATGCCGGTGATGGATGGAGTGGAGGCCACTCGACGTATCATGGCGGCCACGCCGTGCGCCATCGTGATTGTGACGGTGGACCGCGAGCAGAACGTCCACCGTGTGTTCGAAGCCATGGGCCACGGTGCTCTGGACGTCGTCGACACACCGGCAATCGGGGCGGGTAATCCCAAGGATGCTGCCGCACCTTTGTTACGCAAGATTCTTAATATAGGCTGGCTCATTGGCCAGCGTGACAGCCGCGTTCGCCCATCGCCGCCCCCGGTGCGCGAGGCCGCGCAGCGTCAGGGACTGGTCGCTATCGGTTCATCCGCGGGCGGCCCGGCAGCGCTGGAAGTGCTGCTCAAGGCGCTGCCGAAGAATTTTCCGGCCGCCATCGTGCTGGTGCAGCATGTGGATCAAGTATTTGCCGCCGGGATGGCGCAGTGGTTGAGCAGCTCTTCGGGGCTGGACGTGCGTCTGGCCCGTGACGGCGAGCCGCCTCAAAGTGGCGCCGTGCTGTTGGCGGGTACCAACCACCATATTCGTCTGTTGAAGAACGGCACGCTGGCTTATACCGCCGAGCCGGTGAACGAAATCTACAGGCCCTCGATCGACGTGTTCTTCGAGAGCGTGGCCAGCTATTGGAACGGTGATGCAGTGGGTGTTCTGTTGACGGGGATGGGGCGCGATGGGGCGCAGGGGCTCAAGCTGATGCGTCAGCGCGGGTTTCTCACCATCGCCCAGAACCAGCAAAGCTGCGCGGTGTATGGCATGCCCAAGGCGGCAGCCGCCATCGACGCGGCGATGGAAATTCGCGCGCTGGACACCATTGCACCTCGCTTGAAAGAGGTTTTCACCCAATGAATTTCCAGGTGATTTCACAGCCCGCCTGTGACCAGGAGACCCTGAATGCATGATTTGCAGCTGGACGATTCAAACGCCACGGACGAAAACGCTGCCATGGTGTTGCTGGTCGACGATCAGGCGATGATCGGCGAGGCAGTCCGGCGCGGGCTGGCGAACGAGGAGAACATCGATTTCCACTTCTGCGCCGACCCGCATCAGGCCATTGCCCAGGCGATCCAGATCAAACCGACGGTGATTCTGCAGGACCTGGTCATGCCGGGTCTGGACGGTCTTACGCTGGTGCGCGAATACCGCAACAATCCGATCACCCGCGATATCCCGATCATCGTGCTTTCGACCAAGGAAGACCCGCTGATCAAGAGCGCGGCGTTCGCGGCAGGGGCCAACGATTATCTGGTGAAACTGCCGGACAACATCGAGCTGGTGGCGCGCATCCGGTATCACTCGCGCTCCTACATGACCCTGCTGCAACGCGACGAAGCCTATCGGGCATTGCGGGTCAGCCAGCAGCAGTTGCTCGATACCAACCTGGTACTGCAACGCCTGATGAACTCCGATGGCCTGACGGGGCTGTCCAACCGCCGGCACTTCGACGAGTACCTGGAGCTGGAATGGCGCCGGGCGATTCGTGAGCAGACGCAGCTGTCGCTGATGATGATTGATGTCGACTATTTCAAGGCCTACAACGACAATTTTGGCCATCTGGAGGGCGACGAAGCCCTGCGTCAGGTGGCCAAGGCCATTCGCGCCAGCAGCAGCCGGCCTTCCGATCTGCCGGCGCGTTACGGCGGCGAGGAGTTCGCATTGGTCTTGCCGAACACCTCCCCCGGCGGTGCGCGCCTGCTGGCGGAGAAACTGCGCCAGACCGTCGCCAGCATGAGCATCCCGCACATCGCCCCAAGCGAAGGTTCCAGCTTGACGGTAAGCATTGGCCTGGCGACCATCGTTCCACCGGTCGGCAGCCATAGCCGCCAGTTGATCCAGAGTGCCGATCAGGGCCTGTACGCCGCCAAGCACAACGGCCGCAATCAGGTGGTGGTGGGGTAAGGCCGGACAAGCATCCGGCCCGATGGGTACGCTTATCCGGGGGGTTACGGTTGGATTGCCTGGTCGGAGGAGTTATAGCTGAAGGGGTTGCCGTTCAACTTCGTCAGGTCAAGTTTGATGATGGGTAACCACTTACCTGCAGTTCGCTCGCGGTATTTCGTTTGATAGGTTTTGGCTTCAGCAAGTCCTGCGGTCGACACGTAAAAAAATGACTCCAGTGGCAAGCTGGTCGGGATATTTTGCGCCCATGTTTTGACCATCATTTCATTCCATAGCGCGTCCATGTTTGGCGGTCGATTTGCCCTGACCTGAAAGCTTGCTGCGAACTGCGTGGCGTCTGCGGTACTCAGTGAGCATTGGTAATCTCTATTCTGGATCGTTTTTGTGTAGGCATACCATTGGGCCACGGTTCGCACGTTGACGCTTGCGCAGGAGCTGACATCTGCTCGTGGTGCCGAACGTGGTTTGAGACCACAGCCCTTTTCACCACGTGGCCCGACTAGTGTTCCTGCGTCGTAGGCGTAGATGCAGAGATATTCTGCGATCTTGCCCTGGGCGTTGGCTTGCTCTTGTGGTAGGAACGTGAACCCGCTTGCGTGATACAGACTTGTGACATATGCGTCTCTTCTCATGTATGAAAATGACACTCCACCAAGCGTGTCCGCCGCGGGGCTAGGGTTCCAAGGATCATAGCTGCCGCTCTGGGTCGAGCGAATGATTACACCGTTGCAATAATAGGCCGGTGTATTACCCGTGCACGTCAAACTTGTATTGGCGTACCGAGTGTTCAGTTCGTAGGCGACCTGTTCACCAGAATTGGCGGGGGGCGAGGTTTCGACCACGGTGACCTTGAACGGAATGGAGGTTAGATAGTTTCTTCCGGGGAAGACATAATTTGCCTTCACTTGAACATCCTCGCCCTTGCTCGCAGCGACAATTGAATACGGGATGATGAAGGTCACCGGGCGAGTTACCCCCACAGTCTGTAGCGGCGACTCGTAGTAGCTGCTGCCAATCCAGCTCACGCGCACATTGTCGCCATTGGTGATAGTGGGATAGGTCATTTGGACAATGGCACCGGTGCCCGCCAGTGTTCTCAGATCCAGTTGCCCGCCGACAGCCTGAGGGAGCACTGGGGGAGGTACGATTTGTGGCGGAGTAGTGGCGACTGTGGAGATTAGAGTTCCCTCACCAGACGCTTGGTTCGGATCGGACGACTGGCAGCCCCAAAGGGTGAGCATGATTACAACAAGAGCAGTGCAGGAAATCCTTTTCATGTCTCAATCTCTCTCAACGCTGTAGTAGAAGTGCGATGACTGGTAATACTGGACGTGTGACGCGTCTTGGGTCGTGCTGAACGGCTGCGGGACCTATGTTCAGTATCGTAGGTCCAGGGCGATGACCTAGATTCATTCGCAATGGGGTTTATCGCGATTCGCGATACGTTTCGGTGCGGCTCGACGACCTGGTTCGACTTGGTGTAGACGATAGAGCCCCGCGGGCGGTGCTCGACGGATTGTCACCGACGTTATGGCTCTGGAGATTTGCAGGTGAGGGAGTAGGCCGGACAAGCATCCGGCCCACGGGTTGTTTTATTGTTGCACTGCTTGATCGGCTTCGTTGTAGCTGAAGGGATTGCCATTGAATTTTGTCGGGTCAAGCTTGATGACTGGCAACCACTGTCCTGCGGTTCTGGCTATGTATTTGCGCTGATACTCCTTGGCCTCAGGCAGGCCGGTCGCGTTTTGGTAGTAAAACGCCTGCAGTGGTAACTGCTCTGGTATCCCTGCAGCCCATACTTTGATCAGCACTTCGTTCCAAGTGCTGTACACCTCGGTCGGAACATCGTATTGCCGCGCGTTCAGACTGACCGCAAATTGCGCTGGATCTTGAGTGCTCAACGAGCATTGATAAACGCGATTGGTTAAAGCTTTGGTGAAATCAAACCAGCCGTTCAGGGTTTGCGCATTTTTTTGAGCGCAGGTGCTCGAGTCCTCTTGAACGCCGGTTTTGTTAGATGCCTCGACTTCTGCCAGGCTTTCTTGCAAGAGTCGTCCCAGCTCTGGCTCTTTGCGAACCAAAGCTGCAAATTTTGGATCCGCTTGTAGCAGATCACTGGCATCCTTGCCGTTCGCCAGCCGATCCACCACTTGTTCGTTTTGCTTGAAAAGAGTCGGCAACTCCGGGTTCCTGATCGCGATCTGCATTAGCTGGTTGGCTGATTTGCCAGGTGTCCCACGCGTGACCTGAAATCCGCAACCATAAGCTCCCCTTGATAGATCGGTTGCTCCATCGTGGGGGAAGGCGCACAGATATTCATGAATTTTCTTTTGATTTACGGCTTCATTCTGAGAAAAAAGGATGTAGCCGCTGTCTCGCCACAAATATGTGATTTTTGCGTCTTTACGAATGTGGGAGAAGGATATCGAGCCTTTTCGTTGTTGAGTTATGCTGGGATCCCACGGGTCAAAATTGCCGTTGGTTGTCCCGCGAGTAGTGACACCGTTGCAATAATACGATGGCAGGTCGCCGCAGGTCGCAGCGGTATCGTTGTAACGGGCATTCAGATCGGCAGCCACCTCTTCGCCTTTCGGCCGGGTATCGATGATCTTCAAGGACAGTTCAGGCGACATCACCAGCTTCCCGTCCCCCAAGCCGACGCTGGCGGTGAGCGTGACCGTCTTGTCCCTTTCCAGCCGGACCTTCTCGTAAGGAATGGTGAACTCCAGTGGTCGGGGTGTATCACCGATCACGGGGTGAGGGGTGTCGAAAGGGGGCGTGCCTGTCCACCGAATGCCTACAGTGTGGCCGGCCGAGATACCGGGGTAAGTGAAAGTCACTTTGAGGTCTTTGCCGAGCAGGTCGCGCAGGTTGACCTGACCTTGCACTGCAGCAGGTACCACCGGAGGGTCCGGCAAGGTGGCGAGGGTGATATTGAGTCTGGCAGGATCAGACAGTTCACCAGGTTGGCCGTCCAGTGCCACTTCGTAGCTCAGTGCAACTGGTTTGCCCAGGCTGGCAATGACAGTCGCTTTCGTAATGGTGAACTCGAGCGGTTCGCCGTCGGGTGTGACTCGCATCGGCGTGTCGTATGAGGTCGCGCCCCTCCACAAGACCTTGACGATTTGCCCCTGAGCCATGCTGGGGTAATGCACGCGGACGATCAGATCTCCGGTAAGTGCGCCGACATCCACTTGATTGTCCGGTGAGCCCGGTAAGGTGGGCTTGGGGTATTGCCCTGGCGGTATGGCGTCGACAACCTTGATCGTGAGTGGCTGCGAGATCACAAGCGATTCATCGCCGACACCCACGCTGCCAGTCAACACCACGGACTGCCCAAGGTCTTTCTGAACCACACTGTTGGGAATTTTGAACGTTACTGTCTTCGCACCGTCGCCAACCGTTTGATGAGCCACGTCGAATGCCGGAGGAATACCCGTCCAGCGCATTCCGACCGTGTGTCCATCGGCAATTTCCGGATACGTAAGCTGGACAGTGGCGTCGGCACCGTTCAACGCGCTGACGTCCAGCTCGCCATTGATTGCCTCGAGCACTTTGGGTGGGTCAGGTTTTGGTATGGCGCGGACGCTTCCCTTGCCAGTGGGCGTGGCGCATTGGCAGGTGCATGTGCAGGTTTTCGTATCGGCCTGGGCGGCAGAGATGGCGCTCAGGGCTACCAGTGCGGCAAGGACCAGCGTGGCTAAACGTGTCATGTGACCTCCATGTCGTCGGTAGTTATGTGTGGGTAATGACTCCTTGATTCAGTATGGGAACGCAGTGGTAACGTCCTAGATTGATTCGCGATTGGGTCAATCGCGATTCGCTATGCCTGAAGTCGCCCTAGGCGCGGCGCTTGCCCCGATGGCTGGCCGTGAACTGATCAGGCCAGCGCTGCCCAACGGACTGCCACAGACGCTATGGCTGGGGTATACTCGCCGGCTTTGAAAATTTCGCCTGCGAGTGCTGCCCACCATGGAAATCAACCCGATCCTAAACAGCATCAAGGACCTGTCCGAGCGCTCCGAAGCCATTCGGGGGTATCTTTGACTACGATCACAAACATGATCGTCTGACCGAAGTTAACCGCGAGCTCGAAGATCCGGCTGTCTGGAACAACCCTTCTTATGCCCAGGAACTGGGCCGTGAACGCTCCCTGCTGGCGCAAATCGTCGACACCCTCGATGAGATGAGTTCCGGCCTGGCTGACGCCAGAGACTTGCTGGACATGGCCGTCGAAGAGGATGACGAAGGCGCTGTCGCCGATGTCGTCACTGAAGTCGACCGCCTGCGCGAGTCGCTGGAAAAACTCGAATTCCGCCGCATGTTCAGCGGTGAAATGGACCAGAACAACGCCTACCTCGATATCCAGGCCGGTTCCGGCGGCACCGAGGCTCAGGACTGGGCCAACATCCTGCTGCGCATGTACCTGCGCTGGGCCGACAAACGCGGTTTCGACGCGACCATCATGGAACTGTCGGCCGGTGAAGTCGCCGGTATCAAGGGCGCTACCGTGCACATCAAGGGCGAATACGCTTTTGGCTGGTTGCGGACCGAAATAGGCGTGCACCGTCTGGTGCGCAAGAGCCCGTTCGACTCCGGCAACCGTCGCCATACCTCGTTCTCGGCGGTATTCGTCTCTCCGGAAATCGATGACAACATCGAAATCGATATCAATCCGGCAGACCTGCGCATTGACACATATCGTTCATCCGGTGCCGGTGGTCAGCACGTAAACACCACCGACTCGGCGGTTCGTATTACCCACGTTCCGACCAACACCGTGGTCAGCTGCCAGAACGAACGTTCCCAGCATGCGAACAAAGACACCGCGATGAAAATGCTGCGGGCGCGTTTGTACGAGCAGGAAGTCCAGAAGCGCAATGCGGCTTCGCAAGCGCTGGAAGACACCAAGTCGGATATCGGCTGGGGTCACCAGATCCGCTCGTACGTCCTCGATGCCTCACGCATCAAGGACCTGCGCACCAGCGTAGAACGCAGCGACTGCGACAAGGTGCTCGACGGCGACCTCGACGAATACCTGATCGCCAGCCTGAAACAAGGGCTGTAATCGCGACACCACTGTTGCGGGCCGGCGCGTCATTGTTGCGTGGCCGGCCCGCGATCCCCCGTCGCCTGATTCAGGCCGGGCGGGGGTAACGAACCTGTGATGGAAAATCTAAAGACATGAGCGACCAACAACTCGACCCGCAAGCCCAGCAACAGGAAGAAAACGCCCTGATCGCCCTGCGCAAGGAAAAGCTTGCTGCCGAGCGCGCCAAGGGTAATGCCTTCCCGAACGACTTCCGCCGCGAAAACTACTGCAACGACCTGCAGAAGCAGTATGCGGACAAGACCAAGGAAGAGCTGGCCGAGGCGGCGATTCCGGTCAAGGTTGCCGGTCGCATCATGCTCAACCGTGGCTCGTTCATGGTGATCCAGGACATGACCGGTCGCATCCAGGTCTACGTCAACCGCAAGACCCTGTCCGAAGATACCCTGGCCGCGGTCAAAACCTGGGACATGGGCGACATCATCGCAGCCGAAGGTACTCTGGCCCGTTCCGGCAAGGGCGACCTGTACGTCGAGATGACCAGCGTTCGCCTGCTGACCAAGTCGCTGCGTCCGCTGCCGGACAAACACCACGGCCTGACCGACACCGAACAGCGTTATCGTCAGCGCTACGTCGACCTGATCGTCAACGAAGACGTGCGTCAGACCTTCCGTGTTCGTTCCCAGGTGATCGCGCACATTCGCAGCTTCCTGATGAAGCGTGACTTCCTCGAAGTCGAAACGCCGATGCTGCAGACCATTCCTGGCGGCGCGGCAGCCAAGCCGTTCGAAACCCACCACAACGCGCTGGATCTGGAAATGTTCCTGCGTATCGCGCCTGAGCTGTACCTCAAGCGTCTGGTGGTGGGCGGCTTCGAAAAGGTGTTCGAGATCAACCGCAACTTCCGTAACGAAGGCGTCTCGACACGTCACAACCCTGAATTCACCATGTTGGAGTTCTACCAGGCTTACGCCGACTACGAAGACAACATGGACCTGACCGAAGAGCTGTTCCGCGAACTGGCTCAGCTGGTTCTGGGCAGCACCGACGTGCCGTACGGCGACAAGGTGTTCCACTTCGGCGAGCCGTTCGCGCGTCTGTCGGTGTTCGACTCGATCCTCAAGTACAACCCTGAGCTGACTGCCGATGACCTGAACGACATCGACAAGGCTCGCGCCATTGCCAAGAAAGCCGGCGCCAAGGTGCTGGGTTTCGAAGGTCTGGGCAAGCTGCAGGTGATGATTTTCGAAGAACTGGTCGAGCACAAGCTGGAGCAGCCGCACTTCATTACTCAGTACCCGTTCGAAGTGTCGCCGCTGGCCCGCCGCAACGACGACAACCCGAACGTCACCGACCGTTTCGAGCTGTTCATCGGTGGTCGTGAAATCGCCAACGCTTACTCCGAGCTGAATGACGCGGAAGACCAAGCCGAGCGATTCATGGCTCAGGTGGCCGACAAGGACGCGGGCGACGATGAAGCCATGCACTACGACGCTGACTTCGTCCGTGCGCTGGAATACGGCATGCCGCCGACAGCGGGTGAGGGTATCGGTATCGACCGTCTGGTGATGCTGCTGACCAACTCGCCGTCGATCCGCGATGTCATCCTGTTCCCGCACATGCGGCCGCAAGCGTAAATGATGTAAAACAAGCCGCCTGAGCAGGGCGGCTTTTTTTTGCCTGGCATTTGCTCGCCGGTGCCGCTGGCCCTTTAGCAGTCCGGCTCGCCGGCGGTAGCGGTCTTGAAATACCACCGCCGGCAAGCCGTGTGCTACAGAGGCGTGATTCAGATACCATCGCTTCGTTACATGCACTGACTGAAAAAGGAAAAACCTGTCGTGAATCGCATGATCGCTCAAAAGGGAGCCGCTGGCCTTGCCACGGCAGTCGCACAGAGTGTTCAGTACCAAGGCCGCAAGGCAAGTCGACAGGGAAGCGAACAGCGCAGGCAACAGATCCTTGATGCGGCCATGCGCATCCTCATTCGTGACGGCGTGCGTGCCGTGCGTCATCGTGCCGTGGCGGCCGAGGCGCAAGTCCCGTTGTCGGCCACCACCTACTACTTCAAAGACATCGATGATCTGCTCACCGATGCCTTCGCTCAATACGTCGAACGTAGCGCCGCCTACATGGCCAAGCTGTGGACCAACACCGAAACCATGCTGCGCGAATTGGTCGCGCGCAACGATGGCAGCGCCGACGCCCGTGCGCGACTGGCCGATGAAATCGCGCGCATGACCATGGAATACGTGCGTCACCAGTTGCAGACCCGCCGCGATCAGCTGATAGCCGAACATGCGTTCCGTCTTGAGGCGCTGATCAATCCGCGTCTGGCCCCGTTGGTGAGCGCGCATCAAGAGATTCTGCTGCAAGGAAGTGCCCAGTTTCTCGAGGTGATGGGCTCGACCCAACCGCAACTGGATGCTCAAGTATTGACGGGGATAATCGGCCGGATGGAATATCAGGGGCTGCTGGAGGGCCCGCGCCCTGACGCAGACGAAGAAATGCTCGCTATTCTTACTCGCCAGATGCATCTGGTGCTGGGTACCGCCAAGCCGGTGGCTGGCTGCAACGCATAATTTCAGGGCTTGGTTTCAGGGCTCATGTTCAGGAGAAGCGATGAAAGTCTGGAGCGTCTTGCTCGCCTTGTCGTTCGCGTTGTTGAGCGGATGCCTGGTGACTTTCAAGGATCCGATCCCTACCAGCGATACCGCGCCGCCAAAACTGCTCGGTACCTGGAGCAGCAAGAACGCCTGGGGCGAACCACTTGAACTGGAAATCAGCCGCGCCGGTGCCAATCAGTACAAGGCGGTCAGTTATCGTAAAGGCGATCGCAAGAACCGCGATGAGTACACCTTCACTGTGTCTCGCCACGGCAGCCGTTGGTACCTGTCAGCGGCCTTGCCTGAAAAGTACGGCGGCAATTACGTGATCGCCGGATTCGATCTGGTCGACAACGACAATGCTGCCGATGAACTCGATGTCTATGACCTGGATCTGGAACGGGTACAACAACTGGTCGAACAGAAGACTTTCGAAGGCCAGCCGGTCGAAACCGAGAAAGGTGACGGCGTGCTGATCACCACTTCCATGGACAAGGTGTTCGCCTATCTGGACGACACCGCCAATTCCGACGTCTTTCTCAAGGCGGCTCAATATCAGCGCATGACCAAGTAGCGCTGCGGCTTAATCAAAGGGGTAACGGGTGGACGATTACCAGCAGACCATTCGCACGCTGTCCGATCGTATCGTGTTTGCACAGACGCCGATCCGCGTACTCGACGCCGTGAAGTGGGACGACAGCATTCGCAAGGACTTTCTCTCTGCCAAGGGCAAGAAACTGCCTGAAGTGGATCGCGCCTATTACGAAAACCGCCCGCTGGGTTTCGACTCGGGTGCCTTGAAACTGGAATTCCAGAACATCGAGCGCGACATCACCCGGCAACTGGGGCAGTTCAACCCGGTCGGGCAGATCATGCGCCGCATGTGCAAGGAATACCGCATGGTGATCCGCATGCTCGAAGCGCGTGGCACGCCGGATTTCGGGCTGATTTCCCAGGAACTGTATGGCGCCGCATCCGATGCGTTTCATGCCGGTGACCCGACGCTGGCCGATCTCGGCCTGATGCTCTCCGATTACCTCAACAACATTGCCGGCCGTGGCGACCTCAAGGACGAGCCCAAGACCCTCAACGCCAAAGATGCCGTGGCCATGCTGCAAAGCCGCCTGAACCGCACCTTTGGCGAGGCCGAGGAAACCATTCGCGTGTTCGAGTCCGACGGTATCGTTGCCGACGCAGCGGCGGGCGCGGACTACATCAAGATTCGCAGCGACGCGATGTTCAACGAGCGCGATGTCCGCGCCCTGGAAGTCCACGAAGGGCTGGTGCATGTCGGCACCACACTCAATGGTCAGAACCAGCCGATCTGCACCTTCCTCGCCAAAGGCCCGCCTTCGTCGACCGTGACTCAGGAAGGCCTGGCGATTCTGATGGAAGTCATCGGCTTCGCGTCGTATCCGAGTCGCCTGCGCAAGCTAACCAACCGCACCCGCGCCATCCACATGGCCGAGGAGGGCGCTGACTTCCTGCAGGTGTTCGAGTTTTATCGCGAGCAAGGCTTTGGGATGCCGGAAAGCTATGGCAACGCCAGCCGTGTTTTCCGTGGCTCGGTGCCTAATGGTCTGCCGTTCACCAAGGATCTGTCCTACCTCAAGGGTTTCATCATGGTTTACAACTACATTCAGTTGGCCGTGAGGAAAGGCAAGCTGGAGCAGGTGCCGTTGCTGTTCTGCGGCAAAACCACGCTGGAAGACATGCGCACGCTGCGGCAACTGGTGGATGAGGGGCTGGTGGTGCCGCCCAAATACCTGCCCGACCAGTTTCGTGACATGAACGCGTTGTCGGCCTGGATGTGCTTCTCCAACTTCCTCAATCATTTGAGCCTGGACCGGATCGAGGCGGATTACTCCAACATCCTGTGATCGGGATGCTCTTTCATTCGAACAAGAACAAGGATTTTGCGTTTGAAGCTGCTCACCTCGCTGGTCCTGTTGATGTGCCTCACTGGTTGCAGCGAACTGCTGTTCTACCCTGAGCGCGAGGTGCCGTTGACGCCGGAAAAAGCACATCTGGCCTGGCGCGACGTCACCCTGACCGCAGCCGACGGCACCCGGCTCAATGCCTGGTTTCTTCCGGCGAAAGCGGGCGTACCGGTCAAGGGCACCGTGCTGCATCTGCATGGCAACGGCGGCAACATGGCCTGGCATCTTAGCGGCAGCTATTGGCTTCCGGAGCAGGGCTATCAAGTGCTGCTGCTGGACTATCGTGGTTATGGCCATTCCGAGGGCGATCCCAGCCTGCCCGCGATCTATCAGGACATCGACGCCGCCTTCGATTGGCTGAACAAGGCGCCGCAAGTACAGGGCAAACCCTTGGTGGTATTGGGCCAGAGCATCGGAGGGGCGTTGGGTGTGCATTACCTCGCCCAGCACCCGCAGCAACGCTCGCGGCTCAAGGCGCTGGTGCTCGATGGCGTGCCGGCGAGCTATCGCGAAGTTGCGCGTTATACCCTTGGCACGTCCTGGCTGACCTGGCCTTTCAAACGACCGTTGTCGTGGGTGATCCCTGACGGCGACAGCGCCATCAACGGCATGGCGCAACTCAAAGGCACGCCGATACTCCTGTTCCAGAGCATGGACGACACGCAAATCCCCCTGCACAACGGCATCAGCCTGTATCAGGCAGCGCCACCGCCTCGGGTGTTGCAGCTGACGCGCGGGCCCCATGTGCAAACCTTCGAAGACCCGACCTGGCGTGAGGTCATGGTGCGTTATCTTGACGATCCGCAGCATTTCAACGGTCTGCGGCGTCTGGCTGAAATTCCCAATTACCCTGATCCTGATGCGAGCAAGAAGCCTTCCTCTGCACCATCGGAAAACCCACCGGCAGAGAGCCCGCAATGAGTGATGAACGTAATGTTATTCCGCAGATTCTGACGGGTATCGGCTGTATTTTTCTGACCGTGGGGACGTTGTGGTACTACGGGTATCTGCATTTTGCCAAGCCGGAAGATGCGTTGCAGTTGAGTCAGTTCACGATGCTCAAGACGGTTCCGGGGGAGGATTACAAGGTGGCGCTGGAGCCGGCGCCGCAGGTGGCGCAGTGTGTCGAGGGGGTGATGGTGTTGTTCGATACCGAGCAGAAGGGGCTGACCGGGGTGTTGGTCAATGATCGCAAGCAGGCGGTGAGGTGCATGGGGCAGGAGACGCCTCAACAGGTGCAGTGAGCTTCTTTGGGCGCTGTATGTTGCGCGTACATCCATTCTGTCGGGTTTTTGTTCTGGCTAACGCCAGACCTGTTTCGCCTTCGGCGAGTTACTTGAAAAGACACCAAGTAACCAAGTGTCCTAGCTCCTGGCTTGGCGACTCCTTCGTCGTCGTTCCCTCACTCCGGCGACGCTCCGTGGGCCCGCGCCGAACGGACATCCATGTCCTAGCGGCGCTCTCGCGGCATCCATGCCGCTCAACCCACTCCACGTCACCTGCGTTCAGCCTGCATCCAAGTCGCGATTGGTGTCGTCTGAACTGACGCGCGCTTAGAAGCAAAATCAGAAGCGAACGCAGCCTTCGATTTTTACGCAATTCCTGTGGGAGACGCCGGAGGTCACGACGGTACGGGCCGCGATTCGGACGATGGCGGTGGGTCAGTTGCAGATGAGCCATCTGACCCACCGCTTCGCTGCCGTCGCACAACTTCAGCGTCTCCCACAGGGTTCGGTGTACAGCTGGAAATCTGGATACGCCACGTAATAGCGGCGCTGCAGATACGGCTCTGGCGTTAGCCAGAGCCAAAACCCAACCCCAACCCATTCCATTCCATTCCAATCCAATCCATTCCCCCAAAAACCCCACCCACAAAAAAGCCCCATCTGATTAAACAGACAGGGCTTTTGATTCGACGCGGCGGGCATATCACCTCACCGCTAATACCCGATCACTGCATCGAAGAACGCGGCGCGACCGGTTGGTTGTCGTTGGAAATGGTCACTTCCACACGACGGTTCATGGCACGGCCCGAAGCGCTGGCGTTGTCAGCGACCGGGTATTCCTTGCCATAACCCTGCGAGACAACGCGGTCCATGCTGACGCCCATTTTCACCAGCGCCATGCGCACGGAGTTGGCGCGACGCTCTGACAGCGACTGGTTATAGCTCGCCGAACCGGTGCTGTCGGTGTAGCCCTCCACGATCACCTTGCGATCTGGGTTCTCGGACAGGAACTGGGCCAGCTTGTTGACGTTGACCAGACCGCTGGACTTCAGCTCAGCCTTGTTCAGGTCAAACAGCACGTCGCCGAAAGTCACCAGCGTCCCGCGCTCGGTCTGCTTGGCGTTCAGGCTGTTCTGCAGCGCCTTGATCTGCGCGTCGCGGGCATCCAGACGTGCCTGGGCACGTTGGGCTGAAGCGTTTTTCAGATCGTTCTCAGCAGTCTTCAGATTGATCGTCTGCTTGGCCAGCTCTACACGCTGGTTGGTCAGATACGCCAACTGATCGACTTTCTTCTCGTTGTCATTGTTGCGATAGGCCGCATCGGCCTTGTCCAGCCATTCGCTCGCGTCCTTGGTTTCCAGTGCCGCCAGTTCGGTGGCCTTTGGATTGCTTTGCAGCGCCGAGTAATTGGTGCGGGCTTGTTCCAGGTTCACGTTCGGTTGTGAAGAGCAGGCAGCCAGACCGACGCTCAGGGCCAACAGGGCAGGGATAAGTACTTGTTTACGCATAATAGTTTCGTCCTTTAAATCCAATGGCAATGCATGAAGTGCGAAGTGTTATTGGCCAGCCGGCTGGGCGTGGCGCATGCCTTCTTCACGCAGTTCATTGACGCCCTGACGAGCGTCTTGCACCGCTTTCTGTGCTTTCGCCGCTTGAGCCTTGCGCTCGGCTACACGAGCGTCCCATTCAGCTTGCTCGGCGTATTTGCGGGCTTCGTCGTAATTCTTTTCCTGCATCGCAAGCTCGGCCTGTTTGAACTTGTCCTGAGCCGACTTCATCTCGACCGCTGCGTACTCGGTACCGCCAGCGGTCACCGCCGCGTTCACGGCAGATTGAGTCACGGCGTATTGCTCACTAGGAGGATTGCCCGCGCAACCGGCGAGAAGGAAGCTGGTACCCAGGGCCAGCGCGGCCAGTTTCAGCCCGCGCAGGCCATTGAACGTGGTTTTGGCAGTGCTGGTGTTCATGGTGGTCAACTCCATTTTGAAACTCCTGAAAACTTGATTTTTTTCCATTGCAGTCTTGGGCCTGGCGCTTAGATGACTGAGGTCATTACGCTGCCATCTGTCGGCTTTTTCTGTAATGGCTAACTGCTCGGACCCGCGCGGTTTTTGAATAGTTCAGCGTTTTTTGTCCACCTGAGTGGATGGTTTGTTACGCGTTGTAAAATTGACGCTTTTAAATTGGCGTAAAAAAAGACGCAACGCCCCGTATAGAAGGGGCGTCGCGACACTTACGATGTTCTGAAAACGGCGTCGTTATCAGTGCTGCTGACTGTCCTGCTGCTCGGACAAATCCTGCAGATAACGGCGTGACAAGGCGAGGAAACGAGGTGTCGGCCCCACATCTTCGTAAAGCGGATCGCCTTCCTCGTCGGTGGCGACTACATGCTGTCCCTGAATATAGGGAAAGCTTGCCTCCAGCTCTTCCAGAGCCGCGCCGATCAGCTCGCCCAGCAATTCTTCCGGCGAGCGCTTGGGGTACATTTCGGCGAGCGCCGCCAGGCGGGCAGCGGCTTCGACATCCAGATGAACCGCATAGCCGGTCTTGGTCAGACGACCTTTGGCGGTCTGTTCCCATTGTTTCGCGAGCTCACGGATTTTCATAAAGACCTCTTCGTACACCCGCGTGATGGCGGGTTCAGGCGAATTTTCGAACCCTCGTGGGGATCGTTGTTGAGACTAGCTTGCTCCCGGCAGATGTGAGGCAAAGGGTTGCGTATGTGCATCAATTTATCGCTCTATACACAGAGATAGAGGCAAAACTTACAAGGGCGTTCAGTTTCGAGTGATCGAACTGGCTCAAGGCAGAACAAAAAAAACGCTGAAGGAGAACGCTGGATGGCTGATATCGATGCACGATTGCGCGAGGACGTTCACCTGTTGGGTGAGCTGTTGGGTAACACCATTCGTGATCAGCACGGGGCTGATTTTCTCGAGAAGATCGAGCGTATTCGCAAGAGTGCCAAGGCCGGTCGCCATGGCACTACGCAAAGCACCGAGCAGCTGAGTTCCAATCTGGAGAGCCTCGGTGAAGACGAATTGCTGCCGGTGGCGCGGGCCTTCAACCAGTTTCTCAACCTCGCCAACATCGCCGAGCAATATCAGCTGATTCACCGACGCGACGACAGCAAGCCACAACCGTTCGAGTCCCGCGTATTGCCAGAACTGCTCGAGCGTCTGAAGCAGTCCGGCCAATCCTCCGAGGCGCTGGCTCGTCAGCTTGGCAAGCTGGAAATCGAACTGGTGCTGACCGCGCACCCGACCGAAGTGGCGCGGCGGACCTTGATTCAGAAATACGATGCGATTGCCGCACAGCTGGCTGCCCTTGATCATCGCGACCTCAATCGTCACGAGCGCGAGCAAATCACCGAGCGCCTGCAGCGGTTGATCGCCGAGGCCTGGCACACCGAGGAGATTCGGCGCATCCGGCCGACCCCGGTGGATGAAGCCAAGTGGGGTTTTGCGGTCATCGAAAACTCACTCTGGCAGGCGATTCCCAACTATCTGCGCAAGGCCGACAAAGCGCTGCAAGACGCGACCGGTCTGCATTTGCCACTGGAGGCCGCGCCGATCCGCTTTGCCTCCTGGATGGGCGGCGACCGCGACGGCAATCCGAATGTGACTGCTGCCGTGACACGAGAGGTGTTGTTGCTGGCACGCTGGATGGCGGCGGATCTCTACCTGCGCGACGTCGATCAACTGGCGGCGGAATTGTCGATGCAGCGGGCCAGCCCGGCGTTGATGGCGGTTGCCGGAGACAGCGCCGAACCCTATCGCAACGTGCTGAAAAAACTCCGCGAACGGTTGCGAGCCACGCGCAATTGGGCACATGCGTCGCTGAGCGTAACGCAACTTGCTCCCGAGGGCGTGCTGCACAACAACCGCGATCTGCTCGACCCGTTGCAGCTGTGTTTCCAGTCGCTGCATGAATGCGGCATGGGCGTGATCGCCGACGGCCCATTGCTAGATTGCCTGCGCCGCGCCGTCACTTTCGGCCTGTTTCTGGTCAAGCTCGATGTGCGTCAGGATTCCACGCGGCACAGTTCGGCAATGACCGAGATCACCGATTACCTCGGGCTCGGACGTTACGAGGAGTGGGACGAAGAGACACGCATCGAGTTCTTGCTCAAGGAGTTGGGCAACAAACGACCTCTGCTGCCCGCGCATTTCAAGCCGGCTGCCGACACTGCCGAAGTGCTGGCGACCTGTCGAGAAGTCGCGGCCGCACCTGCTGCATCCCTGGGTTCCTACGTGATTTCCATGGCGGGGGCAGCTTCCGACGTGTTGGCTGTGCAGTTGTTGCTTAAAGAAGCAGGGCTGCAGCGCCCAATGCGGGTGGTGCCGTTGTTCGAGACCCTCGCGGATCTGGATAACGCCGGGCCGGTGATCGGGCACCTGCTCAGCCTGCCGGGTTATCGCCTGCGTCTGCATGGCCCGCAGGAAGTCATGATCGGGTATTCCGACTCTGCCAAGGATGCGGGCACCACCGCGGCTGCGTGGGCGCAGTATCGCGCGCAGGAAAAATTGGTAGAGATTTGCCGGGCGCAACAGGTCGAATTGCTGCTGTTCCATGGTCGCGGCGGCACGGTCGGTCGTGGTGGCGGCCCTGCGCACGCGGCCATTCTGTCGCAACCGCCGGGCTCGGTCGCTGGACGTTTCCGCACCACTGAGCAGGGCGAGATGATCCGCTTCAAGTTCGGTCTGCCGGACATCGCCGAGCAGAACCTCAACCTTTATCTGGCTGCCGTGCTGGAAGCCACGCTGCAACCGCCGCCGATGCCTGAGCCGGCCTGGCGGCAAATGATGGATGAACTGGCGGCAGATGGCGTCAGCGCCTACCGCGCGGTGGTGCGGGAAAACCCCGAGTTCGTCGACTACTTCCGCCAGGCGACGCCAGAGCAGGAGCTGGGTCGCTTGCCGTTGGGCAGTCGTCCTGCCAAGCGCCGCGAGGGGGGCGTCGAGAGTCTGCGGGCGATCCCGTGGATTTTCGCCTGGACCCAGACCCGGCTGATGTTACCCGCCTGGCTCGGTTGGGAAGATGCACTGAGCAAGGCGCTGGAACGCGGGCAGGGTGATTTGCTGGGGCAGATGCGCGAGCAATGGCCGTTCTTCCGCACCCGTATCGACATGCTGGAGATGGTTCTGGCCAAAGCCGACAGCGATATCGCGCAGCTCTACGACGAACGTCTGGTGGAGCCGGGGTTGCAGCATTTGGGGGCGCATTTGCGCGACCTATTGTCGCAGGCGTGCAATGTGGTCCTCGGGCTGACCGGCCAGTCGCAGCTGTTGGCCCACAGCCCGGAAACCCTGGAATTCATCAGCCTGCGCAATACCTACCTTGATCCTCTTCATCTATTGCAGGCCGAATTGCTGGCCCGATCACGCAGTCAGGAAGTCAGCCTGGACAGTCCTTTGGTACAGGCGTTGCTGGTGTCTGTCGCAGGGATTGCCGCCGGTTTGCGCAACACCGGCTGATGTGAAGTTTCCTACGCGGATGAGGGCGCAAGCCTTCATCTTGCGGCGCGCGGGTGATCGGCAATGGCGCATCCCCACAAAGTTGCACCGGGTCCTGCCAAAGTATTGATCGTTGGCAAGCTACTGGTTTTTCGCGGGTTGCTGCGACTTTTGGCGTCTTGTGCGGCATGAATCGGCTGTGTATCTTGATCAGCCTTTGGCCGTTGGGTCAGTTAAATTTTTAGCGATTGGCCCCATTTAGGCGAATCCGACGAAATCTCTATAAAAAATTGAGGAGCACAACAATGCGCGTGATTCTGCTGGGAGCTCCCGGGGCCGGTAAAGGTACTCAGGCAACGTTCATCACCAAGAAATTCGGCATTCCACAAATCTCCACCGGTGACATGCTGCGCGCAGCAGTCAAGGCGGGCACCGAGCTGGGCCTGAAGGCCAAAAGCGTCATGGACAGCGGCGGTCTGGTTTCCGATGACCTGATCATTGGCCTGATCAAGGATCGACTGTCGCAGCCAGACTGCGCCAACGGTTGCCTGTTCGACGGCTTCCCGCGCACCATTCCTCAGGCTGAAGCCCTGAAGAATGCCGGCCTGGCGATCGATCACGTGGTCGAGATCAAAGTCGACGACGAAGAAATCGTCAAGCGCATTTCCGGCCGTCGAGTGCACGAAGGTTCGGGCCGCGTTTATCACACCGTATTCAACCCGCCGAAGGTTGAAGGCAAGGACAACGAAACCGGTGAAGACCTCGTCCAGCGCAAGGACGATGTTGAAGAAACCGTTCGTCATCGCCTGTCGGTCTATCACGCGCAGACCGAGCCTCTGGTCAAGTTCTACCAGGAACTGCAAGCCAAAGACGGCACGCCAAAGTTCAGCAGCATTGCAGGCGTCGGCTCCGTTGAAGACATCACCGCCAAGGTGAACGCAGCACTGGACTGATCCTTCGATCAGCGCAGTGAACAACAGCCCGCTTGCGGGCTGTTGTTGTTTATAATGCGGCACTTTTGCGTACGACTCTCCAGTACATCCTCTTTGCAACCATGGAACCCCCGATGACGACCTTGCTGGCCCTGGACACCGCCACTGAAGCCTGCTCAGTCGCCTTGCTGCACGACGGCAAGGTGCTGACTCACTACGAGGTGATCCCGCGCCTGCATGCGCAGAAACTCCTGCCGATGATCAAGGACCTGCTGGCCGAGGCGGGCATTGGCCTGTCTGCGCTGGACGCCATCGCCTTTGGCCGCGGGCCGGGTGCGTTCACCGGCGTTCGCATCGCCATTGGGGTGGTTCAGGGGTTGGCGTTCGGCCTGGATCGTCCAGTGCTCCCGGTCTCCAACCTTGCCGTACTCGCGCAGCGTGCGTTTCGTGAGCAGGGTGTCAGGCAGGTGGCCGCTGCCATCGATGCACGTATGGACGAGGTCTACTGGGGCTGCTATCGCGAGGCGAACGGTGAGATGAGACTGGTGGGAACCGAGGCCGTAATGCCGCCTGAGCAGGCTGCGTTGCCTGCAGATGCGTCCGGTGACTGGTTCGGTGCTGGCACCGGCTGGGGTTATGCCGAGCGTATCCCGGTGAAGTTGTCCGGCCATGACGCCAGCATGCTACCCCACGCCCGGGATCTGCTGACTCTCGGCACCTTTGCGTGGCATCGCGGCGAAGCCATTGTTGCTGACGATGCGCAGCCGGTTTATCTACGCGACAAAGTAGCCACGCCGAAAGCGCGCTGAACGGACACCTACTCCGCATACCTCATTACCTTGTGGGAGACGCCGGAGGTCACAGGCATGAAGCATTAGCGTATCCAGCGTACGCCTGCCGATGCTTCAAACACGCCCGTTCTGCGACCAAAGTCACACCTGTGACTACCGTTCGGCGACAAATGCACATTTTCTGCCCGGTGGCTTTAAACGTTTTGTAATAACTGTGGTCTAGTTATCGTTCGCGAGTTTGCTTAACTGCTTATCGTGAGATTAAATTGCCACTACAAGACGCCGAGTAAGCATCGATGCGGATTAATGGTCCTTCACAACGTTCGTACCCGATAAAGCGCAAGCCACGCAAAGGCTCTGCGACGATCGACAACGCTTCCGAAGAAGTGATCGATGACGTCGAAGTCATCCCGCAGTCGTCGCGGCGCCAGACCGGCACCACGGCGAACGTGCCTGCGCGCCAGCAAGACATCATCTTCCCTCGCGCCGTGAGCACGCGTGTCGCTCACGCGCTGAGCAGCTATCTGACGACGTCCACCTTTGTCGACTGGGATCTTGAAGTCTCGGGGCTCGATCTTCACGTTTGAACGTCTCCAACCCTCCCTATTTTGTCGGTTGCCCGTCCTGGAGTGAAAACGCCTGGCGCGAGTCGCTGTACCCGCCCGACGCCCGCTCTAGCGATTTTCTCGAGCTCTACGCTCAAGTCTTCAATGCCGTCGAAGGCAACACCACGTTTTATGCCAGCCCCAAGGAAACGACCGTGCAGCGCTGGGCGCAGGTTCTGCCCGAGCATTTTCGGTTCACCGCCAAGTTTCCTGGTGACATCACTCATGCGGGCGACCTGCGCGAGCATCTGACTGCCGCCGAAAGCTTCCTCCAACTGCTGGCTCCATTGGGCTCCCGGGTCCAGCCGTTGTGGCTGCAACTGCCTGCGACCTTCACGCCCAATCGCCTTGCCGAACTGGGCACTTTCATCGATGCGCTGGAGGGTAGGGCGCTGGCGGTAGAAGTGCGCAACATGGCGTTCTTCAACAAGGGTGAGGAAGAGCGCATGCTCAATCGCCTGTTGCTGGATCGCGGTGTGGAGCGCATCTGTCTGGATTCGCGACCATTGTTCAGCTGCATTTCCAGGGATCCTGCGGTTCTGCACGCGCAGTCGAAGAAACCCAAAGTCCCGCCACGTCCTGCCGCCCTCACCCAGTTTCCGCAGGTGCGGTTCATTGGGCATCCGGAGCTGGACGCCAACCACAGTTTCGTCGAACAGTGGGCACAGAAGGTCGCGGGCTGGATCGAGGAAGGACGCACGCCCTATGTATTCCTGCACACGCCTGACAATCTTCAAGCCCCGGATCTTGCCCGACGTTTCCATCTGCAATTGATGAAGTTGCTTCCAGGCCTGCCAGCATTGCCAGAGCTCGATCGTGGGCCGCAGGTGGAGCAACTCGGGTTGTTGTGAGGTCGATAGGGGGACGTCTTCTTCACTTCGCGGAAACCTTGCCCATGCGCGGTTCGACCCTGTTCCTTGTGTTGTTGTTGATCTGCGCGGGAGTCGCCATTTCGGTATGGCGCGGTTGGCTCGAAGTCCCGAATCGCTGGAACCCCTGGGCGCCGCTGGATGTACGCCAACAGCCGAACCTACTGACCACCTACAAACTCTGGCGCCTGCAGGATGATCCGACGCTTTGCGATCAAGCCCTGCAAACCTCGACCCTGCGCTACGGCCATCAGGCTGACAGTGCCCCGGACGCCAGATGTCCTCTCACCAACACGCTTCGCATTCAAGGCGGCGATGTCGCGTTGAGCAGCAGCTTTCTCTCCAGTTGCCCCTTGGCAGTGGCTTATGCGCTGTTCGACATCCACGCGCTGCAACCGGCTGCGCAGGCGGTGTTTGGGCAAAGGGTCACTCAGGTCGATCATCTGGGCAGTTTTGCCTGCCGCAACGTTTATAACCGCACGGAAGGTCGCCTCAGTCAGCATGCGTCGGCCAATGCGCTGGACATCGCAGGTTTTCGTCTTGCAGACGGGCGGAGGGTTTCAGTACTCAAAGATTGGAACGACGACGGCGATGACGGGAAATTTCTGAGGCTGGTCAGGGATGGTGCCTGCAAGCATTTCAACACGGTCTTAGGACCGGATTACAACGCTGCCCATCGGAACCATTTTCATGTGGACATGGGGCATTGGCGGGTGTGCCGGTGAGCAGGAGCGGTATCTAAAGACGTAGCTAATTATCAGGCGGCGATGCGCAGGTTCTGCAACACGATAGGCCGCGCCCAGCCGTTGTCGAATTCCAGATGGCGCTGTTGTTCGGTCATCTCTTCGGCGCTGTAAGGCGTGGCGGGTTTGTCGGCCAGATCCCATTCGAATTCGGCGATTGGCAGGAACAGGGGGCGCGGCTGAGGGCCAGGGCCCGGATCGACGCTGTCGTCGTAAGGGTTGAGCACGGTTGGGCGTACCCAACTGCTGTCGATTTCCAGGTTGCGCTGCTGCTCGATCATCTCGGCGGCGCTGAACGGCTCGGCGGGTTTGGCCAGGTCCCATTCGAACTCGGCAATCGGCAGAAACAGGGGTTCAGGCGGTGCGATTTCCGTGTCTTGTACGGGGCATTCGCGTTGTTCGACGATCTTGCTCAGGGTCTTGGCGCCAGCGATGGGCTCGCCAGTCATGCTGTCCGTCGCAACCACTGCGCTGTAGTGTGGGGTGGTGCCGGCGTTGTCGTCGACCTGCTGGGCCATCGCACGGGCAAACGCATCCTGCCAGAGCTGCGTGACGCCGCTCAGGGTTTCGGTATTGCGTACGCTGTAGTCGCCTGCGTACGTCAAATAACCTATCGAGGATGTTTGCTGAATGTCTGACATAAGCGCTCAGTACATGCCGTGGGTCTGGCAAAATGCCGGATACTTTCGTTATCGGCAGATGTTGCCAATCATTAAGAAAATTTGAGCGTGTAGAAACGATGAACGAGCAACAGACGGGCAGCCGCATCCGGGTCGAAACCTTGACCGCCGACGGCCAGCAGAAAGCCGCAGATTGGGCCGAGCGTCTGGGCCTGCCGCTGGAGGATGCCGAGGCGGATTTTGCCTTGCAAGTGAGTGACGAAGGGCTGCAGCTGCAGCAGTTGGGCGACGATGTGCCGGGCCCTGTGCGGGTTGACTTCGTTGAAGGCAAGGCCGCGCATCGGCGTCTTTTCGGCGGCGGCAGCGGGCAGATGATCGCCAAGGCGGTCGGTATTCAGCCCGGCGTGCGTCCGCGTGTGCTCGATGCGACGGCAGGCTTGGGTAAGGATGCGTTCGTACTGGCCAGCCTGGGTTGTGAAATGAGCCTGATCGAACGTCAGCCGATCATTGCCGCGCTGTTGGAGGATGGTCTGGCGCGCGGGGCTCAGGATCTGGATGTCGGCGGGATCATCGGGCAAATGCGGTTGCTCACAGGTAACTCCATCGAGCTGCTGCGCAATTGGGAGGGTGAGCCGCCGCAGGTTATCTACCTCGACCCGATGTTTCCCCATCGCGAGAAAACCGCGCTGGTGAAGAAGGAAATGCGCCTGTTCCGGCCGCTGGTGGGCGACGATATGGACGCCCCGGCGCTGCTTGAGGCCGCACTGGCGCTGGCGACCCACCGGGTCGTGGTCAAGCGCCCGCGCAAGGCGCCGTGCATCGAAGGCGCCAAGCCCAGCTACGCGCTGGATGGCAAATCCAGCCGCTATGACATCTATCCGAAGAAGGCGTTGAAGGCGTAAATGGTCGCAGGGGTTGCTTGCCGGCACCGCGAAACTCAGGAATTGGCAGGGAGCTCCCTCCCACAAGGTCTAGCGTTGACTCTCAGGCCTTGTAAGCCTTCAAGAACAACGCCACAACCTCCTGAACGTGCTGCTCTGCGGCCTGCTCATTCGGCAACTCACCATTGCCGATCAGCAGTCGGAAATTGCATACGCCTTTGATCAGGCTCAGAAAGTGCCCGGCCGCGCTCATGGGCGAGTCGAAGTGCAAGCCTTCGGTGTCGTTCACGCGGGTCAGAAAACGCTCCATTTCATGCAGGATGCGTTGCGGCCCCGCCTCGAAAAACACCTCGGACAGCTTCGAGTCCTGCGTGCCAAGGGCAATCATCAGGCGATGCAGTTCCAGCGATTCAGGGCTGTTGATCAGCGTCTGAAAGCCTCTTGCAATACCTAGCAACACTTTCTCAACCGGCGCATTTGGCGGCATGTCGACGAACAGCTCCGGCAATTGTTCTTCGCAACGCGCCACCACGGCCGCTGAAAACAGTGTTTCCTTGTCATTGAAGTGGCTATAGACCGTGAGTTTGGAAACCCCGGCCTCCGTGGCAACCGCATCCATGCTGGTGCTCGCATATCCGTTGCGCACGAACAGGGTTTTCGCCGCGTCGAGGATGGCTTGGCGCTTGGCCAGGTCTTTCGGGCGGCCTGGGCCTGTGTTGGATGTCGAGTCGGTCATGGATCCTTCAGGCATATTCGATTTTATTAGTGGACTGTTCAGTTCGGTAATTCTTAATATACTCGCCAGTACAATTATTCAAAGCGCTCTTTTGCCAAGGTGCCTCACCATGTTTCGCGATGCCTTGTTTCTTGTCGTGCCCATCAGTCTGGTGTCCTTGCTGGCGGGCTGTGGCCAGGAAGTGTCAATTCCGGCCACCGTGCGTCCGGCCATGGTAGTGCAACCTGTGCCGTCATCCCAATCCATGGACAGCTACCCCGGCGAAGTCCGTGCGCGATTCGAGCCGGATCTCGCATTCCGGATTCCAGGCAAAGTCAGCAAGCGTCTGGTGGAAGAGGGCGAGCGCGTCAAGGCCAATCAAGCTCTGGCCGAACTGGATGCCCAGGACGTACGTCTGCAACTGGACGCCACTCGCGCGCAGGTCGCCGCCGCCGAAGCCAACCTGCAGATGGTCCGCTCCGAGCGGGACCGTTACAAGACGCTGATGGACCGGCAGATGGTCAGCAAGTCCCAGTATGACAACACCGAAAACCTCTATCGCGCAGGTGATGCCCGCCTTAGACAGCTGAAGGCCGAACTCACCGTTGCCGACAATCAGACCAGTTACGCCGTGCTTCGTGCGTCACAGGATGGCGTCGTCGCCAAGCGTCTGGTAGAGGTCGGCCAAGTGGTCGCCGCCGGGCAAACGGTTTTCACCCTCGCCGCCGATGGCGAGCGCGAAGTGTCGATCAGCCTGCCGGAACAGAACTACGGGCGGTTCAAGATCGGTGACCCGGTTTCGGTCGAACTGTGGACGCAACGCGAGCAGCGTTTCCCCGGCCGCATTCGTGAGCTTTCCCCGGCTGCCGATCCACGCTCGCGCACGTTCGCGGCGCGCATCGCCTTTGCGGGCGGCAAGGTGCCCGCGGAACTTGGCCAAAGCGCCCGCGTGTTCATTCAGTCCGAGCACAGCGTGCCGTTGTCGGTGCCGCTGTCGGCTGTGACCGCAGAGAACGGCGCCACTTACGTCTGGCGTCTGCAAAGCGATAACACCCTCAAGCGCACCCCGGTGCAGGTCGGCGCCTACGGCCAGGAATCGGTGCCCGTGTTGAGCGGCCTTGAGGCCAGCGACTGGGTGGTGGCTGCCGGTGTTCATGTGCTGCACGAGGGCGAGCAGATTCGCCCGGTCGACCGCAGCAATCGCGCGGTGAAACTGGCAGCGAAGGAGTAGCACGGATGCGTTTCAACCTCTCCGAATGGGCCCTGCGCAACCGGCAGATGGTCCTGTACCTGATGATTCTGCTGGCTGTGGTTGGTGCACTGTCCTACACCAAGCTGGGACAAAGCGAAGACCCGCCTTTTACCTTCAAGGCCATGGTCATTCGCACGCTGTGGCCGGGCGCCAGTGCCGAGGAAGTATCGCGCCAGGTCACTGATCGCATCGAAAAAAAGCTGATGGAAACCGGTGATTACGAGCGCATCGTCTCGTTCTCGCGCCCCGGTGAATCTCAGGTGACCTTCGTGGCGCGGGACTCGCTGGTCTCGGCGAAACTGCCGGAGCTCTGGTACCAGATCCGCAAGAAGATCGGTGACATCCGTCAGACGCTTCCAGCCGGCGTGCAGGGCCCGTTCTTCAATGATGAATTCGGCACTACCTTCGGCAATATTTATGCGCTGACGGGTGAAGGCTTCGACTACGCCGTCCTGAAGGACTACGCCGACCGAATCCAGATCCAGCTGCAACGGGTCAAGGATGTCGGCAAGGTGGAATTGCTGGGGTTGCAGGACGAGAAGATCTGGATCGAACTGTCCAACGTCAAACTCGCCACCCTGGGGCTTCCGTTGCAGGCCGTACAGCAGGCGCTGGAAGCGCAGAACGCAGTGGTCGCTGCGAGCTTCTTCGAAACGCCGAGCGAGCGTGTTCAGCTTCGCGTTACAGGGCGTTTTCAGACTGTCGACGAGATTCGCGACTTCCCGATTCGCGTCGGTGATCGCACGTTTCGCATCAGTGATCTGGCCGATGTGCGCCGGGGTTTCAACGATCCACCCGCGCCGCGCATGCGTTTCATGAGTGAGGATGCGATCGGTCTGGCCGTGGCGATGAAGGACGGTGGCGACATTCTCGTGCTGGGCAAGGCGCTGGAAGGCGAGTTCGCGCGCTTGCAGAACAACCTCCCGGCGGGCATGCAGTTGCGCAAGGTTTCGGATCAACCCGCAGCGGTAAAAACCAGTGTCGGCGAGTTCGTTCAGGTATTGGCCGAAGCGCTGGGCATTGTGCTGCTGGTGAGCTTTTTCTCGCTGGGCGTACGCACCGGCATGGTGGTGGCGCTGGCGATACCGGTGGTGCTCGCGATGACTTTCGCCTGCATGTATTACCTGGGGATCGGCTTGCACAAGATTTCCCTCGGCGCGTTGGTTCTCGCGTTGGGGCTGCTGGTGGACGACGCGATCATCGCCGTGGAGATGATGGCGATCAAAATGGAGCAGGGCTACGACCGGTTGAAGGCGGCGAGTTTCGCCTGGACCAGCACCGCCTTCCCGATGCTGACCGGCACCTTGATTACCGCGGCGGGCTTTCTGCCGATTGCCACGGCGCAGTCGAGCACCGGGGAATACACCCGTTCGATCTTTCAGGTCGTGACCATCGCCTTGCTGGCGTCGTGGGTGGCTGCAGTGGTTTTCGTGCCTTATCTGGGTGAGCGGCTATTGCCGGATCTGGCGAAAATCCACGCTGCGAAACACGGCTCGGGGCCAAACGCGCCGGACCCTTATGGCACACCGTTCTACAAGCGCGTTCGGGCCTTGGTCGGCTGGTGCGTGCGGCGGCGCAAGACCGTCATCGTCCTGACCATCGCGCTTTTCGTGCTGTCGATTTTCAGTTTCCGCTTCGTCCCGCAGCAGTTCTTCCCGGCCTCGGGGCGGCTCGAACTGATGGTCGATCTGAAGCTCGCCGAAGGTGCTTCATTGAGCAACACCACCGAGCAGGTCAAACGGCTTGAGGCGATGATCAAGGACCACGCTGGCGTCGAGAATTACGTGGCGTATGTCGGGACCGGTTCGCCACGTTTCTATCTGCCGCTGGATCAGCAATTGCCGGCCGCAAGCTTCGCGCAGTTCGTGGTCCTGGCCAAAACCATCGAGGACCGCGAAGCGTTACGAACCTGGTTGATTCAGACGCTCGACGAACAATTCCCGATGCTGCGGCCGCGGGTAACACGTCTGGAAAACGGCCCGCCCGTGGGCTATCCGGTGCAGTTCAGAATTACTGGCGAGCACATCGACGAGGTGCGTGCGCTGGCCCGCAAAGTGGCGGCCAAGGTTCGGGAAAACCCCCATGTGGTGAACGTGCATCTGGACTGGGAGGAACCCAGCAAGGTCGTGTATCTCAATGTTGATCAGGACCGTGCGAGGGCCCTTGGTGTGACCACGGCCGATCTGTCGCGCTTCCTGCAAAGCCAGCTCACCGGCTCCAGCGTCAGCCAGTATCGCGAAGACGACGAACTGATTGAAATCCTGCTGCGCGGCACCGAGCAGGAGCGCCATGAACTGGGTGGTCTGGCCAGTCTTTCAATCCCCACGGAAAATGGCAGCAGTGTCGCGTTGTCTCAGGTGGCAACTCTGGAATACGGCTTTGAAGAGGGCATCATCTGGCACCGCAATCGCCTGCCCAACGTGACCATCCGCGCCGACATTTATGGCAAGGAACAACCAGCAACCCTGGTCAACCAAATCCTGCCGACGCTTGAAGCGGTACGCGCTCAATTGCCGGATGGCTACCTCCTTGAAGTCGGCGGTACCGTGGAGGATTCAACCCGAGGCCAGAACTCGGTCAACGCCGGTGTGCCGCTGTTCATCGTCGTGGTGCTGACCTTGCTGATGATCCAGCTGCGCAGTTTCTCACGCACCTTCATGGTGTTTCTGACCGCGCCTCTGGGCCTGATCGGCGTGACTCTGTTCCTGCTTTTATTCGGCCAGCCGTTCGGCTTCGTGGCCATGCTCGGCACCATCGCGCTGTCCGGGATGATCATGCGTAACTCGGTAATTCTGGTCGACCAGATCGAACAGGACATCGCCGCAGGTCTGGACCGCTGGCAGGCCATCATCGAAGCCACCGTACGCCGCTTCCGCCCCATCGTGCTGACTGCACTGGCCGCGGTGCTGGCGATGATCCCGCTATCGCGCAGCGTGTTCTTCGGCCCGATGGCCGTAGCGATCATGGGCGGCCTCATCGTCGCCACGGCACTGACGTTGCTGTTTTTGCCGGCGCTCTATGCGGCGTGGTTCAAGGTGAAGAAAGAGGAGGCGCTGTAGGTTTCGAGCCATATCTCAAAATTGGATAATATTGAGACATGGCTCGTCCGCTGGTGTATTGGTGTCTCAGTAATCAACAAAACTGAGACAGGCATGATCAAACCACCACCGCGGCCCGTGCCGCCATGCGACTTGTTCCGTCAGTCTGCGGATAACCGTTTCTGGCAAGACCCCGCGCGCTATCTGGCGCTGCATACGCCGCTGGATGAGCACGGGCGCTATCTCCCTTACGACCAACTGCGCCACCGCTGGCCACCTGAACTCGATCCGCGCATCTGCTGGAGTCTGGTCAAGTCGGCGCGTTCGGCTCAACAGTCGACGATTCTGATTGCAAAGGGCCCGACGTTCCGCTGCACCTATCTGCTGACGCCTCTGGCGCAGCGAGCGATTACGTGCGTTGACCGTCACACGACCATGGCCGCCCTGGAGCACATCAGCAGCCACATCGGCGAGAACGCCCATTTTCACTATTTGCTCAATGACCTGATCGAAGACGAAGCCATCAGCAGCAGCCAGTTGGAGGGCGCTGCGACGACGACCAAAGTCGCCAAGGACATGCTCAAGCGCAATCGCCAGCCGCGCACACCTGACGAGCGGATGATCATAGGCAATTTCAGACTGATGCAATTCGCGTGGGAAAAGCGCACGGAGCCACTGAGTGTCGAACTCATTGCTGAACTGCACGCCGTAGGTGTCGGCGGGATTGATGACAGCAAGTACTCCCCCGGCATTTTCCGGCTGAACGATGACGTAGTGGTGCAGGACGGTGACGGCAACACGGTTCATGTACCGCCTCCGGCCGTGGGCCTGAAGGACCGGTTGCAGCGGCTGGCTGACTGGATCAACACGCCGCATCATGACCTGGAGCACGCTGACTATCTTCACCCGCTGATCAAGGCCATCGGTCTGCATTTCGCGGTGGGGTACGAGCACCCGTTTCGAGATGGCAACGGCCGAGTCGCACGTGCGCTTTTCTACTGGCATTTGTTCCGTCATGGCTTCTCTGCCTTTCGCTACATCGCGATAAGCGTTCTGTTGCGTAACGCGCCAATCAAATATGGAAGGTCGTATCTGCACAGTGAGATGGACGAAATGGATCTGACCTACTTCATCGACTATCAGTGTTCAATTGTCCTGAGGGCGGTCAGCGATTTCCTGACCACCTACAAACAGACGGTGTCCGACGCGTTGAGTTTTGATCGTTGGCTAGAACAGTCAACGATGTTCGAAAAGCTTACCGATAAACAGAAAGCCATATTCCAGGTCGCGCTCAACGGCATTGACAAGGAGTTCACTGCGGTCAACGTCAAGGAGAACCTTGAGTGCTCTTACAACACGGCGTCAGCTGCGTTGAATGGTCTGGCGGCGCAGGGTGCCTTTGAAAAAAACAAGGTAGGCCGAGAGTGGGTGTTCACACTGCGCGACCGGCTGACACTTCGTCAGATGTTCCATGAGCAATAGGCGGGGTTGGTTGCCAGTGTTGCCTGGCCTCATGGCCTGGCTGCACATCTGACTCCCAGGCCATGGCCCTGAAAAAAAGCCCCGACGCCTAACAGCGCCGGGGTTTTTTCGTTTCAGGTGAACGGCGATGGATTACAGCGCCCCAAACACCTTCTTCGCCAGGCTTGTCGCCGCAGCGGCCGGGTTGGCGCGGATGCTTTCTTCCTGTTTGGCGATCATTTCGAACAGGCCGTCGAGGGCCTTCTCGGTCACGTAACCTTCGACATTGGCATCCTTCGCATCGACTACACCCAGAGTTGCGGCTTGCCCTGCGAACGCATTGTATTTCTGCGCGAGGCCAACCTTGTCGGTGGCCTGTTTGACGATGGGCAGGAACTTGGCGCGGATCTGTTCGCGGCTGGATTTATTCAGGTATTCGGTGGCCGAATCCTTGCCGCCTCTGAGAATGCCCTTGGCGTCCGACACGCTCATCTTCTTCACGGCGTCGACCAGCAACGCCTGCGCCTGAGGCACCGCCGCTTCGGCCGCCTGGTTCATGCTGGTTTCCAACTGGTCGACCTGCGCGCCCATGCCGAACTGCTTCATCTTGCTCGCGACCTTACCGAGTTTGCCCGGCAGCTCGATGCGCACGTCCTTGTTGTTGCTGAAGCCGCCAGGCACGCCCAGTTGCTTGACCGCGATCTGCGCGCCTTGGGTCAGGGCATCTTTGAGGCCTCCCGTGGCGTCCGATTGTGACAAGTCGTTCAGCGACAAGGCGAACGCACTGGCCGACAGCAGCAGGCCAGCACACAAGCCGGTGAACGAGAGAGAGCGAAGCAGCATGGGTAAGCATCCTTATGCAAAAACGGGAAAATCAGGGGCTAGCGCGCCGGGTTCAAACGAATCTTGACTGGGGGTTTTTCTTCCAGCGTCAGGTCTACGGTGTAGCGTTCGGTGCTGATCATCAGCAGTTCGCCATCGACTTCGATTCGCGCACTGACCGAATAGGTGTGGCCCGGCTTGACCTGTTTCTGGTCGTAGGTCAGGTGAAACGGCAGCGGAACCTGGCCTTTGATCGGGCCTTTTTGGCTAGAGAGTGTCTGTGCCGGAGCGTCGGCGAGCGATACGTCCTGGAGGGAAACTTCCAGGACTGCGGTTGGCGGTAGGGCCATGCGTTGCAGGTAAAACACCTCGCCATCGACCGTGCCGGGCGTGTTGTCCGGGGAGTGACCGGCGCAGGCTGCCAGGAAAGTCGCCATCAGGGTCAGCAGGATATGTTTCATCGGGTGGATCTCCTTGTCGCGTCGGTACTCGCTCGCGAGGTCATATGAAGTTCTCCGTAGGAGGGAGCTTGCTTGCGACGGCGGTATACCCGTCAACATAACAGTGCCGGTCATATTGCATCGCCGGCATGCTTCCTCCCACAACATCGAATCAGGCATTCGGGCCTGGTTCTAGGACCTCTTCATTGCGATGCAGTGCGACCTGGCGAATCGATAAACGTATTTCGGCAGGTAAAACCCTTTTGGCGGCACCTTCGGCCAATTCGCCCAGCAGTTCGTGATAACCCAGCTTGCCGTTCTCGTTCTTGCGCAGGACATCCTGATCCAGCAACGTCTGAATGAAGTGGCGGAACAGACTCTTGTCGAAGAATTCCGGGGCATTGAGGCCGTGCAGGATCGACAGGCGCTGAGCCATGATCGTGCACAGGTCCTCCAGTTCTTCGGCCGTCAGCGTGTGCTGACCACTGTTGAGCAGCAGCGAGATCGACATGTAAAAACGCTGCAAGGTCTGGGCAATGGCCCGAGAGAGCACGGTCAGCAACACGAAATGCCGCGAGCTAGGCGCCGGACGCAGGTAGACGTCATTCTCGAAGCGCAGCAGACCCTGCTCGACAAATGCCGCCAGCCACTGATCTATCACCCCATCCAGCTCGTCCAGCGACCAGCGGATGAACAGCTCCGATTGCAGGTACGGGTAAAGCGCGCGGGCATAACGCAGGACCTGCTCGCGGCTCATGCGCGACGAACTCTGGAAGAAACTGGCCAGCAGCGAGGGCAGAGCGAAGATGTGCAGGACGTTGTTGCGGTAGTAGGTCATCAGGACGGCGTTCTGCTCGTCCAGATAGAGAATCTTGCCCAACGCGTCTTTCTGCTCCGACAGCAGGTCCATGCCTTTCACATGCTCGATAAGCGCGCGGCCATCGCCTTCCGGCAAGGAGGTGTGCGGCGAATAGGGCACGCTGCGCAGCAGGGTCAGGTAGAGATCGAGCACGCGCCCAAGGGCCTGATCGTCCAGCGCGTGTCTCTGCGTCGACAGCAAGGCCAGCGCCACCAGATTCACCGGATTGATCGCGGCTGCTTCGTTCAGATGCCGTGCGACACATTCGCCGAGACGGCTGGTGGTCTCGTTCAACCATGCTGGTTTGAACACTGGCCCCAGCTCCTGAGTGCGCCAGTCAGGCTGCTCATGGTCGAGAAAATCCGCCAGTTTGATTGGCTCTCCGAAGTTGACCGAGACCTGGCCGAAGCGCTGCTTGAGCGCGCCGATGACCTTGAAGATGTCGAAGATCGATTCTTTCTTCTTCGCCGCACCGCGCAGTTCGCCCAGATAGGTACGACCTTCCAGCACCCGCTCATAACCGATGTACACCGGCACGAAAACGATGGGCGTGCGGGAGTTGCGCAGGAAGCTGCGCAGCGTGATGGCGAGCATGCCGGTCTTGGGTTGCAGCATGCGGCCGGTGCGCGAGCGGCCGCCTTCGACGAAATACTCCACCGGAAAACCCTTGGTGAACAGGGTATGCAGGTATTCGTTGAACACGGCGGTGTACAGCGGGTTGCCCTTGAAGGTGCGACGCATGAAAAACGCCCCGCCACGACGCAGCAGGCTGCCGATCACCGGCATGTTGAGGTTGATGCCCGCGGCAATGTGCGGCGGCGTCAGGCCGTTGCGGAACAGCAGGTAGGACAGCAGCAGATAGTCGATGTGGCTGCGATGGCACGGCACATAGATGATTTCGTTGCCTTGGGCGACGTTCTGCACGCCTTCCAGATGACTGACCTTGATGCCGTCGTAGATCTTGTTCCAGAACCAGCTCAACACCACTTCCAGAAAACGGATCGCGGTGTAGGTGTAATCCGAGGCGATTTCGTTGCCGTAATGCAGGGCTTTTTCCCGCGCCTTGGCTTCGGGGATTTTCTCCCGGGCGGCTTCGTCGAGAATCGCCTGTTTCACCAGCGGATCGGCGACCAGGCCCTTGACCAGATTACGACGGTGAGACAGGTCAGGCCCGATGGTCGCGGTTTTCAGATTGCGGAAATGTACACGAAGCAGGCGTTGGGCCATGCGTACCGTGCGCTCGTAGCCTTTGTTCTCATCGACCAGTTCACGCAAATGCACAGGGGCGGAGAACTGCACGCGGGTCTTGCGGCCAAGAATCAGGATGGTGACGAAGCGGCGCAGACGGCCGGTGACTGCCCAACTGTCGGCGAACAGCAGCTTCCAGGGGCTGTCTTCCTTGTCGGGCGACTGACCCCAGAACACGCTGACCGGGATGATCTGCGCGTCTTCGGCGGCGTTGTGGCTGACTGCGCTGACCAGCCGTTCAAGCGTTGGCGGCGCGCCGCGTTTGTCTTGACGGCCAAGCCAGTCCGGCTCCGGGGTCAGGTAAAAGAACGCGGCAGGCTCGGTCAGGTTGCCGACCGCCACGGGCAGCACCGGGCGTGGCAGGCCAGCCTTGCGGCATTCGGTATCGAGTACGGCGAGATCGCTCAGAGAGGGATTCTGCAGCGCATAGAACACCGGGCGGCTGCGATCCAGATTAAGGGTGAACGACGACTGATTGATCGTCTCCGAGCGCACCCACAGGTAGAGGAGGCGCCGCAGGGTGCCGAACACGAGACGGCGAAACGGGGAACGGGTCATACGAATTCTGCGCTAGGGGGCCAACGCCCACGAAGCGGCCAGTTTGCCGGATATGGCGGGGATGGGCAAAGCGGGGAGGGGGTAGCTTTGATGAGCGCGACCTATTTGCTATAGCAGTCCGGCTTGCCGGCGGTGACTTTTTCAAGTTCGCAACCGCCGGCAAGCCGGACTGCTACCGATCAATGCGTGTTGCCCGATTTACGAAGTCCGCCAGGTGATCTCTTCCTCACCGTCGGTGCTGATGCGAATCCAGCGATCGGCATCCTCTTCGCTTTCTTCCTCGACCCAGGTCCCCGGTGCGCAGCGCACTTCAACGTTCATGGCGGCAAACGCTGCGCGGGCGCAGGCGATGTCGTCTTCCCACGGTGTCTGGTCGCTGTCCAGGCACAGGCTGTTCCACTTGCCCACGGCTTTGGGAATCCAGGTGACCGGAATGTTCCCGGCGGTGCACTTCCAGGTCTGGCCTTTCTGGACCCACTCGCTGCACGGGCCGACGTCCGCGGTCAGCCAGGCGGTGATGGCCTTGTGGTCGACGTCAGCGTCTTTCAGGTAAATCTCGATATCGGGTTGGCGCATGGATGCCTCGTGATTGTTCTGGAAAATCCATTCGCGGATTCAGTCGTTGTAAGTCTGAGCGGTCACTGCAGAACGAAATAATCGTAGCGCATCGACACCGTGGTCTCGAACGGCTCGGCCTGATCGATGACACCGGCCCGACGCTCTGCACTCGCGCGCCAGCCGTGGGGCGTCATGGCCAACAGGTTGGCGCGAGCCTGGCCCTCCACCAGCGTCAGCTTGAACTGCAGGGTTTCGCTGTGTTGCAGGCTCATGCCTTTGGGCACCAGCGCCAGGTGCTTGTCATCCGCGTAGTCACGGACTTCGTCGTACAGACGCTGACGCAGTTCCATCAGGTGCTCGCTGGTCGGTCCGACCCGCATCAGGCCGCCACCGGGGGACAGCAAACGCTTGGCTTCGGCCCAGTCCAGCGGGCTGAACACGCTGGCGATGAACTGAATACTGGCATCCGGCAACGGCACACGGGCCATGCTGGCGATCAACCAGCTCAGGTCTGGATTACGCTTGCAGGCGCGTTTGACCGCTTCCCGCGAGATATCCAACGCATAGCCATCCGCACCGGGCAGGGCATCGGCAATCTGCGCGGTGTAGTACCCCTCGCCACAACCGATGTCCAGCCAGTGCGCAGGATTGCGTTCGGCCGCAAGTTCGGCCAGACGTTTCGCCACCGGAGCGTAATGCCCGGCATTGAGAAAGTCGCGGCGTGCCTCGACCATCGCCTGATTGTCGCCAGGGTCACGGCTGTTCTTGTGCTGCACCGGCAGCAGGTTCAAGTAGCCCTGACGAGCGCGGTCGAAGCGGTGGCCCACCGGACACACCACGCCGTTGTCCGCTGCGTCGAGCGGGCCTGAACAGATTGGGCAGGTCAGCATCAGGCGAGCAACTTGACCAGGGTCTGGTAGTAGATCTCGGTCAGCACGTCGAGATCGCTGGCCAGGATGCGTTCGTTGACCTGATGGATCGTGGCGTTCACCGGGCCCAACTCGACCACTTGCGTACCCAGGGTCGCGATGAAACGGCCATCCGACGTACCGCCGCTGGTAGAGGCCTTGGTTTCACGGCCGGTGACAGTCCTGATGCTGGCCGACACCGCGTCCAGCAATGCGCCGGGCTCGGTGAGGAACGGCAGGCCCGACAGCGCCCATTCGACGTGCCAGTCCAGATCGTGCTTGTCGAGGATATCGGCGACGCGCTTCTGCAGGCCTTCCACCGTGGATTCGGTAGAGAAGCGAAAGTTGAACACCGCCGTCAGGTCACCCGGAATCACGTTGGTGGCGCCGGTGCCGGAGTTCAGGTTGGAAATCTGGAAGCTGGTGGGCGGGAAGAACGCATTGCCTTCGTCCCAATGCTCGGCGGCCAGTTCGGCCAGCGCTGGGGAGGCCAGGTGAATCGGGTTCTTCGCCAGATGCGGGTAAGCGACATGGCCCTGGACACCCTTGACGGTCAGGGTGGCGCCGAGAGAGCCACGGCGCCCGTTCTTGACCACGTCACCGACCAGGGTAGTGCTCGACGGTTCGCCGACGATGCACCAGTCCAGACGCTCTTTGCGGGCGGCCAGGCGCTCGACCACTGCCTTGGTGCCGTGATGCGCCGGGCCTTCTTCATCGCTGGTGATCAGGTAGGCGACCTTGCCCTTGTGGTTCGGGTGGTCGGCGACGAAACGCTCGGTGGCGATGATCATCGACGCCAGGCTGCCTTTCATGTCGGCAGCGCCACGGCCGCAGAGCATGCCGTGCTCATCGATCAGCGCGTTGAACGGATCGTTCTGCCAGGCCTTCACCGGACCGGTCGGGACCACGTCGGTGTGGCCGGCGAAACACAGCACAGGACCGTCATCGGTGCCGTGGGTGGCCCAGAAGTTATCCACATCCTCGATGCGCATTGGCTCCAGCGTGAAACCGGCATCGCCCAGGCGTTTCATCATCACGGCCTGACAGTCGGCATCGAGCGGTGTGACCGATGGGCGACGGATCAGGTCGCAGGCGAGTTGCAAAGTGGGCGAAAGGTCGGCTGGGGCTGTCATGAAAGGTCCGTAGGTTGTGTCTGCGTCACCGTGGCGGGCCTGAACGGGATGGTAATCCTGTGGGGGGAGCTTGCTCGCGAAGAATGCCTGCCAGGCGCCGAATCGACATCCACAGTACCGGCCTCTTCGCGAGCAAGCTCCCTCCCACAAGGATTGCGTTCCAGATCGGGCTGCGCGCCAGGTTCTCGCAATGCAAAAAAGGGGGTTATCTTAAAGCAAAACGGCGACCCGAAGGCCGCCGTTTAGTACAGCGCACAATTGTTTCAGGCCGTGGCGGGCTCGGTCGACGCCTTGGGTTTGGGCAGCGACGACAGAAACGCCATGATCAGCGCGGCCAGATACGGCAGCGACTGCACCAGCAGCATGGTTACCCAGAAACGCATGTCGTTGCTCGGCAAGCCTTGTACCAGGCAGATCCCCAGCGCGGCACCCCACAACAGCAGCATGATGAACAGCTCTTCGCGGACTTCCGAGATGGCCACCAGCAGGCCATGGCTGTCGGCATTTTTTGGGGTCCGGAAGAATGGCATGTTGCGAGTGAAAAGGCCGGACATGACAGCTCTGGCAATGGTGTGGTAGAGCGCCAGTCCTGCAACCACGGCCGCCATGGCATCACGGAGATCCAAGCCGACTAGCCGCTGATACAGATGCAAAGTCTTGCTGATCTTCACTAGGTATATCGTGATGAGCGACAACGGCAGAACGACCGGTGGCGCATGTAGCTGCAGGTCGGGCAGCAGCATCAGCAGCGTCCACAGCAGAGAGAAGAGCGTGAACAGAAACGCGATACCTTCGTTTATCCAGGGCAACCAACCCGCAATGAAGTAATAGCGTTGCGCTCCATTGAGCGAATCGCATGTGCCGCGAAACAAAGATTTGCGGTGGCGCTTGAGGATCTGGACCGCCCCATAGGCCCACCGTGATCGCTGTTTCTTGAAGTCGATGAAAGTGTCCGGCGTCAGGCCTCTGCCGCAGCTCTGAAGAGAGTAAGCGGTGAGATGGCCTTTTTGCAGAATCCGCAGGCCCAGTTCGGCGTCTTCGCAAATGCACCAGTTGGCCCATCCCAGTTCTTCGAGTACACCGCGCCTGACCAGTGTCATGGTGCCGTGTTGAATAATCGCATTGTGGTCATTGCGAATGACCATACCAATACTGAAAAAGCCCTTGTATTCAGCAAAGCAGCTCCGTTTGAATAAGCTGTGCTTACCGTCACTGTAATCTTGAGGGCATTGCACCAGCGCGATTGCAGGGTTGCTGAAGTGCGGCACCATCATTTTCAGCCAATGGCGACTGACGCAGTAGTCAGAGTCCACCACCCCAATGACCTGTGCATTGGCTGCCGTTTTTACTAACGCATAGTTCAGGGCGCCCGCCTTGAAACCATCCAGGCTGTCGAGGTGGAAGAAACGGAACTGCGGGCCAAGTCGTTGGCAATGCTGTTGGACAGGCGTCCAGATAGCGGGGTCGTGCGTGTTGTTATCAACGACGATAACCTCGAAATCGGGGTAGTCCATTGCTGCAAGAGCATTGAGGGTACTGATGACCATGTCGGGTGGTTCGTTGCAGCATGGCAGGTGAATCGACACTGTGGGGCGGATGGCATCGCGAGCCAGTACAGGCAGGAACATCCGCCGGGAACGGGATGTCCAGGCCGCTTCCAGCCACTCATGGATCTCGGTGAAAAGCCCCGCTGTCAGGTTCAGGAGTACGAGCGATGAGGCACCGATCATTACAGCGGTGGAGTACTCACTACTCGAGATCATACTGATGGCGAGTACCAAGGCGATCCAGGTGCACGCGAGCAGTGGCAGGATGAGTCTGGATCTGTGTTGCAGCGCAGACCCGTCAATCAGATCATGGGCGAAAGAGTGACTGGACAAATTTTCCAGTAGTGATGTGTCGAATGAGAACTTCGGACGGCGCGCTGCGTCCATGATGCCCCACTGCGCGCCGACAGCGCCTTCTTCGGTTTTCCACGGCTGGTCGAATGCCTCAATGATGTAGAAACGGCAATGACGCTGTTTCATCAAATGGATGCTGTGGAGCAGGTAATGCCTTTGTTGTCGGGTGGTCGATTGGATGGTGTTACTGCGGCGTCCGCCACTGGGCCATCCCATTTCCGATACCACGATAAGCATGTCCGGAAACAACTCGTTCAGCACAGTAAGCCGAGCCAACAAGACTTCCTGAACGTGCCGCTGAGGGACAGGCTCCCAGAAGGGCAGGATATGTACCGCGATCAGATCGACATGCGCTGCAAGATCCGGATCGCTTTGCCATATGTGCCATTGTTCTGAGCATGAAACCGGTAGTGCAGTCGCCGCTCGGACTCTAGTGAGATAGTGTTTGAGCTGATCGATGGATACGTCATGGCGGAACAGGGTCTCGTTGCCAACCAGGATCGCACTGACGTTGTCATGCTCATTGGCAATGGCAATCGCGCGTTGTATCTCCACTTCATTTTTTTCTTCATCAGGCCCAATCCAGATGCCTAGCACTACGTCAAGACCGAACTGGGCAGCCAGTCCGGGGATGAGTCCCAGCGTGCGATGCACTGAATAGGTTCTGATGCTGTCGGTGTACTGGCTGATCAGAGCCAGATCTTCGCTGATTTGCCTGGCAGAAGGATAGTTGCGTGACGCAGGGGACTGGCCTTCGCGGAACGGGCTATAACAAAGACCTGAAAGTTTTTTTGGCAGTGGGGCGAATGTCTGGTTCTGCAGGTGGCGCAGCTTCATGACTGGACTCCATGTCGGTAGGAACAACTGCCTTTTCATGGCGAAGTTCGATTACTGAAGCCTAGCGACATGGGCCTGCGGTCGTGGAGGGTTCGCCATATTTGTTCGAAGCCAAAAGGCGCACTGTTATCGCGAATGAATGAGTGACACCCTCACCGGCACGGCATGCCGGTGAGGGTGTGGCGGGTCAGGCGGTAGCTTCCTGTTCAGCCAGATTCGGCTTGGGCAGCGACGACAGAAACGCCATGATCAGCGCGGCCAGATACGGCAGCGACTGCACCAGCAGCATGGTCACCCAGAAGCGCATGTCATTGCTCGGCAAGCCTTGTACCAGGCAGATCCCCAGCGCGGCGCCCCACAACAGCAGCATGATGAACAGCTCTTCGCGAGCCTCGGAAATCGCCACCAGCAGGCCATGGCTGTCGGCGTTTTTAGGTGTGCGGAAGAACGGGATGCTGCTGGTGAAAAAACCGTACAGCACAGCTTTAGCGATGGTGTGCGACAGCGCCAGTCCCGCCAGTGCGGCATAGAACGCGTCCTTGAGGTTCACGCCTACAGCGCGGCGGTAAAGGAAGATGATCTTGCCCACTTTGAAGAAGAACAGCGCAAGCGGCGGGATCGCGAAGATCAGCAGCGGCGGATCGACCCGGTTGGGCACGATGATCATCGCCGACGACCAGAGCAAGGCGCCGAAGGTGAAGAAGATGTTCATGCCGTCGGCCACCCACGGCAACCAGCCCGCGAGGAAGTGGTAACGCTGGCCGCGGGTCAGTTCGGTGTCCTTGCCGCGCAACAGGCTGGCGGCATGCCGCTTGATAATTTGAATCGCACCATAGGCCCAGCGGAAACGCTGCTTTTTGAAGTCGATGAACGTATCGGGCATCAAGCCCTTGCCGAAGCTGTTATGGGCGTAGGCGGCGGAATAGCCTTTCTCGAACACCCGCAGACCCAGCTCGGCGTCCTCACAGATGCACCAGTCGGCCCAGCCGAGTTCCTCCAGAACCGAGCGGCGGGTCATGGTCATGGTGCCGTGCTGAATGATCGCGTCGCGGTCGTTGCGGGTGACCATACCGATGTGGAAGAAGCCTTTGTATTCGGAGTAGCAGAGCTTCTTGAACGCGCTTTCCTGTTGGTCGCGATAGTCCTGCGGCGATTGCACCACTGCGATTTTCGGGTCGGCGAAGTGCGGGACCATGTGCTTGAGCCAGTTGCGGTCTACGCAGTAATCCGAGTCGATCACCGCAATGACCTCGGCGTCCGGCGCAGTGTGCGGAATCAGATAATTCAGCGCGCCACCCTTGAAGCCCGCCAATGGCGCGACGTGGAAGAACTTGAAGCGTTCGCCGAGCGTTTCACAGTGGGCCTTGACCGGTTCCCACACGGCCGGGTCCTTGGTGTTGTTGTCGATCAGCAACACTTCGAAGTCCGGGTAATCCAGTGCGGCCAGCGCGTTGAGGGTCTGTTTGACCATCTCCGGTGGCTCGTTGTAGCAGGGCACATGCACCGAGACTTTCGGTCGGTAGGCAGTGTCTGCTTCAACCGGCAGGAATTCACGACGCCGCTTGTGAGTCCAGACCGCTTCGGCGAGTTCATGGGCCTCAGTCAGCAGTACGATAAATACCCCGAAGGCACCCAATGCCAGCAAAAATCCTACGAGCAGGCTGAACCAGGTGCTGTATTGCTGGCTGTAGTCGTAGCCGATCCACACCAGCACCGAACCGCAAAGAAACGCGATGAAGGTCAGAAAGGTACGCCCACGTTGACGCAGGGCCGAGCCGTCGATCAGCAGCAGGGCAAGGGCGAGCATCGCCAATACCGCAGAGCCAATGGCCAGCACGCGCCATTGCGGAATCGCGACAACGGGCCCTTCGAAATTGAATTTCTGCTGCCGGGCGGCGTTGAACACGCCCCAATACGCGCCCACTGAGCCTTCGTCACTGGCCTTCCACGGCTGGTCGAAGGCCTCGATCACAAAATAGTTGAAGCCCTGGCGATTAAGCTTGTTGACCAGCGTGCGCAGGTAGATCGCCTGATCCGCCTGGGTCGCATCGGCACCACCGCGCATGTGGCCGTTGCTCGGCCAGCCTACCTCCGACAACAGCAGCGGCTTTTTCGGGAACATGCGTTTCAGTTCCCGCGCTCGGTCGAAGACGAACTGCCCGGCCTTGTCCATCGGGATGTGTTCCCAGTAGGGCAGGATGTGCGCGGCAATTAGGTCGACGTGTTTGCCCAGTTCGGGGTATTTCTCCCAAATGTGCCATTGCTCGGAAGTGGTCACCGGCACTTTCACCGCGGCGCGGACGCGATCAAGAATGGCGATCAAATCCTTGGGTTTGATCTCTTCACGAAACAGCGCCTCGTTACCCACTACGACGCGAACCACGCTGCGCGTTGTGTTTGCCAACTCGATGGCGGTGTTGATTTCCCGCTCGTTACGCTCAAGGTCCGGGCTGATCCAGATGCCGAGCGTGACGCGCAAGCCGAATTCCTCGGCCAGTTTGGGGATGTCTTTGAGGCTGCCATCCACCGAGTAGATGCGGATGTTGTCAGTTTCCTTGCTCATCAGCTCCAGGTCCTGACGCATTTCGTCGTCGGACGGGTACTGGTCCTTCTGTGGGTTTTGGCCCAGGCGGAAAGGGGAGTAGGAAAATCCAGAGATTTGTTCGGGCCAGTTGGGAGTGGTGACTGGACGGTTGATCAGCGCCCAGAAGCCGGTGAACAGCGCGGCAATTGCCACGACGACAACCAGGTTGAGTCCAAATTTACGCGATGGCATAGGTACTTCAGGTTCCAAGCGGGGAACGGGGAGAAGCTGACAGACGTCAGCCAGCACGAGCTTTGGCAACCTACAAAGATTGAAGTTCTATTCCGAAAAAAATGTAGTCCGTTTCGCCGTAATCCGTGAGCAAGGACCTCTGTAAGATTTTACCGTCGGCAAGCCGGAGTACTACGGGGCGTGCGCATGTGAACATCGGGTCGCCGGGATTTCTGACCAAACACCTGCAACCAACTGCTGTCCCAAACTCAGGCACGGCCTATAATGCGCGCCGGTTTTTTGGGGTAATGGTCATGAGCACAGAAGATCCGCGGTTTGCTGGCGTCGCCCGGCTGTATGGCATCGAAGGCCTGCAGCGGCTGCGCGCGGCCCATGTGGCGGTGGTCGGTATCGGCGGCGTGGGTTCTTGGGCGGCGGAGGCCATGGCCCGTTGCGGCGTGGGCGAAATTTCGCTGTTCGATCTGGACGACGTCTGCGTCAGCAACAGCAATCGTCAGTTGCATGCGCTGACCAGCACCGTCGGTCGCTCGAAGGTCGACGTCATGGCTGATCGTCTGCGGGAGATCAACCCGGATTGCGTGGTCCATGCCGTCGCCGATTTCGTCACCCGCGAAACCATGGCCGAATACATCATCCCTGACATCGACTGTGTGCTCGACTGCATCGACAGCGTAAACGCCAAAGCGGCGCTGATCGCCTGGTGCAAGCGCCGCAAAATCCAGATCATCACCACCGGCGGAGCGGGAGGGCAGATCGACCCGACGCTGATTCAGGTCTGTGATCTCAACCGTACATACAACGACCCGCTGGCCTCAAAAGTACGTTCGACCTTGCGCCGCGATTACGGATTCTCCCGCACCGTTACCCGTCACTACAGCGTGCCGTGTGTGTTCTCCACCGAGCAACTGCGCTACCCGAAACCGGACGGAAGCATCTGCCTGCAGAAAAGCTTCGTGGGTGATGGCGTGAAACTCGACTGTGCCGGCGGGTTTGGCGCGGTGATGATGGTGACTGCGACATTCGGCATGGTCGCTGCCACCAAGGCGGTGGACAAGATCGTTGCCGGCATGCGTCGCCCTTCGGACAAGGCCAAGGCCAAAGAGCCCGTGCAACCCTGATTCGGTGTTGCTGACTCTGTATCAGTCCAGCTTGCCGGCGAGGATTATTCAGGATTCCTGCCGCCGGTCAGCAAGACTGCTACATGGAATTCAGCTGTCTGCCATACCGCGCATCTTCTGCAGCACGGCATTCAGCCCGTTGCTGCGCGAAGGCGAGAGCTGGCGACTCAATCCCAGTTGATTGAACCAATCCGGCAGGTCGACCTGTTGTAGCTCCTGGGTCGACAAACCGTTGACCCGTGCCAGCAGCAGCGCCACCAGGCCACGAATCAAGCGAGCATCACTGGCCGCTCGAAACTGCCAGCGCCCTTCCTCCAGATTGCCCAGCAACCAGACCTTGCTTTCGCAGCCGTCCACCAAATGTTCGTCGACCTTTTCGTCGTCGGCCACCGATGGCAGGCGCTCGCCCCACTGCATCAGCAGGCGGGCCCGTTGTTCCCAGCCAAGCGAGGCATCGAACGTGTCCAAGGCGGTTTGTGCGTCGCTTGGCAGGCTCATCGCAGCAACTCCAATGCCTGATCCAGCGCGTTGAAAAAACGCTGCAAATCCTCGGAATCGTTGTAGAGGCCTAGCGATACGCGAATGGCGCCAGACAAGCCCAGGCTGCTGATCAGTGGAATCGCACAGTGATGGCCTGCGCGAACGGCGATCCCCTGTTCGGTCAGCAGGTGCGCAAGGTCCGCGTTATGCACGCCCTCGACGACGAAACTCGCCAGGGCTACCTGCGGCCTGCCGACCAGTTGCACGCCTTCGCGCAGCATCAGCCCGGCACACAGCAATTCGTGCAAGCGGGCTTCGTGTTCAGCAGCCGCGACCTGATTGACATCGTTCAGGTAGTCGAGCGTCGCGCCCAGGCCGATCACCCCTGAAACTGGCGGCGTACCGGCTTCGAAACCCAAGGGGGCCGGGCGAAACGTTGCCTCGTGATAGCCAGCCTGAAGCACCATCTCGCCGCCGAACTGCCAATGCCGCAGTTGTGCGAGCGCCTGATGGCGGCCGAACACCACGCCGACGCCATCGGGGCCGTACAGCTTGTGGCTGGAGAACACGTAAAAGTCACAACCCAGCGCCTGCACGTCGTGACGGCCGTGGACCACACCCTGGGCGCCATCAATGACGGTCAATGCGCCCTGAGCTTTTGCCAGCGCGACCAGTTGACCCACCGGCTGCCAGGTGCCGAGTACGTTGGACAGCTGGCTGACCGCTAGTAGGCGCGTGCGGGCGGTGATCAAGTGGGCCGCGGCGTCAACGTCGATAACGCCGTCCGGGGTCAGCGCAAGTACAACCAGTTTGAGGTAGCGACGGGCTGCCAGTTGCTGCCATGGCAACAGATTGGCGTGATGTTCCAGTGCGCTGATGACAATCTCGTCGCCCGGCTGGAACAGATGTTCAAGCCCGTACGCCAACAGGTTGAACGCCGAAGTCGCGCCGTGTGTGAACACGACCTGTCCGCAAGAGTCCGCGTGGAGCCATTCGGCCACTTTATGGCGGGTGTCTTCGAATGCCTGCGTGGCCATGGCGCCGGGCAGGTGCTGGGCACGATGCACATTGGCGGCGCCATTGGCGTAGTAATGCGCCAGAGCGTCGATCAGGGCTTGAGGTTTTTGTGCGGTGGCGGCGCTGTCCAGATAGATCTGGCCTTGCCGTTCAAGGGCGTCGAGGGCAGGGAAGTCAGCGCGCCAGGGAGAAATGAGGGACATACGTCAGGGCTCTGTGAAGAGGGTTCGAGCCCCATGAGAGGGGCCCGAATCCTTACGCGGCATCGATCAATTGTGAGCGTGCAGCGCTTCGTTCAGCTCGATGGCCGACTTGTGGGATTTGCACTCCACTGCGCCGGTCTGCGAGTTGCGACGGAACAGCAGGTCTGGCTGGCCCGCCAGATCGCGGGCCTTGAGGACCTTGACCAGTTCGTTCTTGTCATCCAGCAGTGCGACCTTGGTGCCTGCGGTGATGTACAGGCCGGCTTCGACAGTATTGCGGTCGCCCAGCGGAAAGCCGATACCGGCGTTCGCGCCGATCAGGCAGCCTTCGCCGACGCTGATCACGATGTTGCCGCCGCCCGACAGGGTGCCCATGGTCGAGCAGCCGCCGCCCAGGTCAGAACCCTTGCCGACGAATACGCCCGCCGATACACGGCCTTCGATCATGCCCGGGCCTTCGGTGCCGCCGTTGAAGTTGACGAAACCTTCGTGCATCACGGTGGTGCCTTCGCCGATGTAAGCGCCCAGACGTACGCGAGAGGTATCGGCAATACGCACGCCAGCCGGTACCACGTAGTCGGTCATTTTCGGGAATTTGTCGACCGAGAAGACTTCCAGCAGCTCGCCTTTGAGGCGCGCTTCCAGTTGACGCTGGGCCAGTTCGCCCAGGTCGATCGCGCCCTGGCTGGTCCACGCCACGTTCGGCAGCAGCGGGAACACACCCGCCAGGCTCAGGCCGTGCGGCTTGACCAGACGATGGGACAGCAGGTGCAGCTTGAGGTAGGCCTCAGGCGTAGAGGTCAATGCAGCGTCTTCGGCCAACACAGTGGCGACCAGAGGCTTGTGGCTCTCGGCCAGACGGGTCAGCAGGGCGGCTTGTGCAGCGTCGACCGACTTCAACGCTTCTGCCAGTTTCGAGGCCAGATCGGTATTGAAGGCGATGGCCTGATTGCCCTCGGTATAACCCAGGATCGGCGCGACGGCGGCGACGATTTCAGCGCAGGGGTTGAGCAATGGCAGGGCGTAGAAAACTTCCAGCCAGGTGCCTTGACGGTTTTGAGTGCCGACGCCGAAGGCCAGGCTGAACAGGGAAGTGGACATGCTAATACCTCTTTAACTTTAAATGGCTATCTCAATCAGGCGATAGCCGCTGCGTACAGTTCGGGTTTGAAGCCAATCAGGGTTTTGCCGCCAAGATCCAGCACGGGGCGCTTGATCATCGACGGTTGGGCGAGCATCAGTTCGATTGCCTTGTCCTGGTCGAGGTCGGCTTTCTGCGCCTCGTCCAGCTTGCGAAAGGTCGTGCCGGCGCGATTCAACACTGTCTGCCAGCCGTGCTCGTTGCACCACTGGGTCAGGTGTTCGCGGTCGATGCCCTGGGTTTTATAGTCGTGGAAATCGTAGCTCGCCGGTTTTTCATCGAGCCAGGTGCGAGCCTTTTTCATGGTGTCGCACGCCTTGATCCCGTACAGGTGCAACTTTTTATCTGCCATGAGCTTGCCCCCTTTTGGAGATGCTTGGAAAAACGGTGACGGATTATGCCACGTACAAACTGCTAGGGCGCGGCCTGCCGATGCTTTGTCAGTCTTTGCAGGTGTTTCGCGTCGGGTAAGACCTATGTATTACCACGAGGCGATAGCTTAAACCGCTAATATGGCACTTCGACGCTGCGCCCGGGTCTGCTCCAGGTGTCAGTCACACGTCGCTCGCTCGGGGAAATACGCAATGCAGACAGCCTATACCGTCCTTATCTTGTTGACGCTGGTAGGTGTCTCGCGTTTGCTGGCCCGGCTGATCCCGTTACCGCTGCCCCTGGTACAGATCGCCGCTGGCGCCTTGCTCGCATGGCCAACTCTGGGGCTTCATGTGGCGCTGGACCCCGAGCTGTTTCTCTTCCTGTTTTTGCCTCCTTTGCTGTTCTCCGATGGCTGGCGCATGCCCAAGCGCGACCTCTGGCGTTATCGCGGGCCGATCCTGACCATGGCAGTGGGGCTGGTGATCTTCACGGTCATCGGCGCGGGTTATTTCATCCACTGGTTGCTGCCCTCCATCCCTTTGCCCGTAGCCTTCGCCCTCGCGGCAGTTCTTTCTCCTACGGACGCCGTGGCGGTTTCAGCTATCGCGCAAGACCGCCTGCCTGCGCCGATCATGCGCATGCTTCAGGGCGAAGCTTTGATGAACGACGCTTCCGGTCTGGTGACCTTCAAATTTGCCCTGGCGGCTGCGATTACCGGTGTGTTCTCGCTGACGGACGCCAGCCTGACGTTTGTTCTGGTCGCTTGTGGTGGCTTGGCTGTGGGCGTTGTCCTGAGCTGGTTGGTAGGCCGCTTTCGCAGCTGGATGATCACTCGCGGCTGGGACGACCCGGCGACGCATGTGGTGTTCATGCTGCTCCTGCCGTTTGCGGCCTACGTTCTGGCGGAACGGCTGGAAGTTTCGGGCATTCTTTCGGCGGTGGCGGCGGGGATGATGCAGAGTTGGGTGGATCTGCTGCCGCGCCAGACCAGTACTCGATTGCTCAATCGAAGTGTCTGGACGCTGCTGGAATTCGCCTTCAACGGGCTGATCTTTCTCCTGCTGGGTTTGCAACTCCCCGACATCATTACCGCTGTCACTCATCATGAAGTGACGCTTTGGCCGACCTTGCTCTGGCGTTGCCTCGATGTGCTGGCAATTTTCGTCGTGTTGGCGGTGCTGCGTTATGTCTGGGTGCGCAGCGTCTGGCGTTTGATGGTGCAGGTGCGACGCTGGCGCGGTCGGGGTGATGGCTCGCTTGAGTTGTCGGCGCGTTCCTCGCTGCTGCTGACCGTAGGGGGCGTGCGCGGAGCGGTCACGCTGGCAGGTACCTTGTCGGTGCCGATGTTGATTGCCGCAGGGGTCGAATTTCCCGAGCGTGATCTGCTGATCTTCATTGCTGCCGGTGTGATTTTGCTGTCGCTGGTGTCGGCGAGCGTCTGCCTGCCGCTGTTGTTGCGCGGGCTGGTCAGCGAGCCAGACCTGCGCCTGAAACGCGAAGTCCGGGATGCCTGGAAACGTACGGCTCAGGCAGCGATTCAGACGCTGGAGAACGAGCAAATACCAGGCGCTACAGGCGAAGCCGATGCAGCCCAGGCAGTCCTCGCCACCGAAGTGAAGTCGCGGATCATGTCCGAGTACCGCCACCGCCTGGAGATCTTCAACGATACCGCCGAAGCCCAGGCGCTGGCGTTTCAGATGGATCAACTGGAGAAGCGCATGCGCATCAACGCCCTTCGTGCCCAGCGGCTTGAGCTGTACAGCCTACATCGTCACCGCCTGATCGGCGATGACGTGCTGAGAATCGTGTTGGCAGAGCTGGATCTCAACGAGGCCAATCTGGGCGTGGTGAAGTAAGAGCGTTCAGTGCTTCAGCTTCGAGATGGGCTCGGCAGTACGTTTGGGTATAGCAGGCGGATCATTTCTTTATCCCCTTCGCTTATTTCCGTATTTTTGCCGATCTTCCAGTCGCCAATTGTCAGTTCGTTCGGAAAATCGTAATGCATGACGGACTCTCTGTCATAACGGTTTCCCGCGTATCCCTCATAAGGCATTTTAGCCAGCACGGACTCATATATCATTTCTTCGATATATTGATCGATTTCTTCTTCGGTAAGATTGTCTTTTCTAAGTTCGTCGCGAAAGCCTGCAAATTTCGGCCTGTAGTGATCGTAGACCTTTGGCTCGTCCCATGGGATGTTAGCTAGGGGGTGTTGGTGCTCATGCTCCAGACCTAGAGCGTGACCAAACTCATGTCTGACAGCTCGCAGAAAGTCTTCGTGTTCAAGTGCAACTCCAATGTTCAGCGTCGCGTTGGTGGGCTCAATCTCTAAAGCATCCGTTCCTAGGGCAGACCAGCCCTTTCCTAGGTTGTCGATTACTGTGCTTATTCGGATATGTCCTGGGTCGTTCGCGAAATCGACGATGACAAGCCGCAAATTGATGTAGGGCTGCCAATCCATAATCCCGTCAATGATTCCCTGCTTGAGTTGTGGATCGATGTCCTCCTCAATGAAAGCGATTTTCAAAGTCTGACCTTGCCTCCAGAGAGCCGAGGTATCCACCAGGCTGCGCTTTTTGCGCGTCGGGTCATTCGACCGCTTTTTTCCAAGTCCGATATTGCAGAAGAAATCGTCCATGATTGTTTTCCTGTCTGTGAACCGGGCAAGGAATATGCCCTATGAGGCTTCATGCTAAGTGGGGCGCTTCGATCATGTGCACTAGATATCTACTGCACTCGCATGGTGACGTTGTGCAATGTGAAGGTCATAGCTTTCCGGGAATGACCTGGCTGCGCAAGAAAACCGGGCGGCGCAGTTGCTCGATCAACCAAACGGCTTGCGCGAGTTCGGACGGTCGCCATAGATCGTGCCCATGAACTCCTTGTCCTTGGTGCTAAGAGTTTTCCCTGTGTTGTCTATCTTGAAGTCGCCGACAGTGAGCTTCTGAGGCACGTTGTAGTGCATGACCGAGTCCGGGTCGTACTCGGAATATGAGTAATCCGCAGCCTCATAACGGTTGAGAATGTTCTGGCGCACAAACGCCTCGCTTTGGCCGCCTGCCGCATACTCCTTGATTACCTTCTGTTCGTTCCACGGAATGTTCGCATGCGGATGTTGGTGCTCGTGCTCAGCGCCAAGGGCATGACCAAACTCATGCAGCACGATGCGTTCGAAGTCGGGTGCCAGGAAGTCGCGTAGATTGAATGATGCGAGGGATCGTCCCTGCTGCTTGACCAGCTTCTGGGTGTCGATCAGGCGAGTGAGGTCAAAGCCCATGGTCGGCAGGTTCTGGTGGTTGTAGGCCAGCAGAATGTCTGTGCCCACCGCGCTCCAGTGGAATGTCTGGTTGAGGGTGATGCGAATCTCGGCATCACCGCTAGTGACCAGTTCGAACTTCAGGTTGGCATGGGCGAGCCAGCCACAGGCGGTGTCAAAGAAGATCTGCTGTAGATAGGGGGGAGTCGGGGTGATGAAACGTATCCTCAGCCTTCGTCCGCGGGCCCAGTATTTGGTGAACGAGGTGACGATGCGCGGAGCGCGGTCGGACGGCTCTTGATGCTCAGTCAAATAGCTGGGCGTTATCGCTGCGTTGGCGGGATTTTCCTTGATAGCTGCGTCGAATGCTGCTTGCAGGTCAGGGTGATGGCTGGCGTTGCAGGAGTGAAGCGAGGTTTTCACAGTCGATATCCTTTTCGTGTGAGCGCCCCATGAAATCATGGGGTGCCTTTAAGCCACGAAGGTTATCTGGACCGTTTGTGAGAGAAGCGGTAATTAAATATTGCTCGTTCCGCTAAGGGCAGTTTATTCCGCGACGGGATTCAGGCTGATTGGCGCTTTGTGGGTTGGCGTGATGAGTCCCTCATTCCCGAGGGTACGCCCTGCGCATGAATTCCTTGTCCTTATCGCTCAACGTAAGATTGTCGCCTACTGCCCAGTCGCCGATCGTCAGCGCGTTGTCGACGGGGTAATGCATGATTGAGTGGCGGTCGTAAGGCAGCATGAGTACGGCGTCGGCTGAAACCCTGCGTAGCACGCTTTCGTCGATAACGTCTTTGGAATGCCCCTTGGCTGTGTAGTATTCGTAGACCTTGGGCAGGTCCCACGGTATGTCTGCTTCAGGGTGCTGATGCTCGTGCTCGGCGCCCAAGGCGTGACCGAACTCGTGGAGTACCGTGCTGACGAATTTCGGATCGGACGGCTTGATGCCCAGGACCATGGTGGCATCCCATGGGTCGTTTTGTTTGGCATCGGTTCCGAATACAGAGTAGTTCTGGCTGAAGTTTGTCAGGATTCGTATGTCTCCTTTGAGATAGCCAGGGTGGCCTTCTCTTCCATCCACAAACTCAAACCGCAGATTCACATACGGCTGCCATTGATTGATTGCCTCGACAATCTTTTCTTTATGCTGTTGCTCCAATTCGTCAATGAAGGCGATGAGCAGGGTGGTTGCGTTCGGCCAGAACTTTGGGGGATAGCCGACAGAGCGTTTGGTTCGAGTAGTCGTTGCTGACGGGCTGATACCTGCGGCTTTGGCGGCGAGTCGCAGTGAGTTTCGTGTCAATAGACTGTCCATGTCCGAGCTTCCTTGCCACTAAGGGCTAAAAATTTGAAGACCTCTGAGGGTCGGTTTGCAGTTTCCCGGTTCTGGTGAGGACGATGTGTGTAAATAATTATTCGAGCTGAGCGATCTTCAATAAAAAAGGCCGCCTGAACTTCCAGGCAGCCTTTCGGGTGCAGCAAACAGACCGAAACGGTCAATGGTGTTTCACGAAATCCCTGATCCGCTCTGCGGCCTCGATGCACTCAGCCAATGGCGCGACCAGCGCCATGCGCACACGTCCTGCGCCAGGGTTGAAACCGTCTACGTCGCGGGACAGGTAGGAACCCGGTACGACCGTTACGTGCTCGGCCACGAACAGGTCGCGGCAGAACTGCGCATCGTCGCAACCGACGTTCGGCCACAGATAGAAACCGCCATCAGGGTGCTGTATGTCCATCACTGGAGAAAGAATGTCCAGCACAGCGTCGAATTTCTCACGGTACAGGTCACGGTTGGCGCGCACGTGTTCCTCGTCGTTCCAGGCCGCGATACTCGCCAGTTGAGTTTGAATCGGCATCGCGCAACCGTGGTAGGTGCGGTAGAGCAGGAATGCCTTGAGGATCTCGGCGTCGCCCGCGACGAAGCCCGAGCGCAGGCCCGGCAAATTGGAGCGCTTGGACAGGCTGTGGAAGACCACGCAGCGTTTGAAGTCTTTGCGGCCCAGTTCGGCGCAGGCGCTGAGCAGGCCTGGTGGCGGAGTGTCCTCGTCGAAGTACAGCTCGCTGTAGCACTCGTCGGCAGCGATGACGAAGTCGTGCTCGTCTGCCAGCGCGATGAGCTTCTTCAGGGTTTCGACCGGGATCAGCGCCCCGGTCGGGTTGCCCGGCGAGCACAGAAACAGAATCTGGCAACGCTTCCAGATGTCGGCAGGCACTGCATCGAAATCCGGATTGAAACCATGTTCTGCAAGGCACGGCAGGTAGTGCGGCTTGGCCCCGGCAAGGAATGCCGCGCCTTCGTAGATCTGATAGAACGGATTCGGGCTGATGACCAAGCCGTCGTCGCTGCGGTTGACCACCGTTTGGGTGAAAGCGAAAAGCGCCTCCCGGGTGCCATTGACCGGCAGCACGTGTTTGCTCGCATCCAGCCAGCCTTCAGGAACACTGAACCGACGCTCGCACCATTTGGCGATGGCTTCGCGCAGGGCAGGAATGCCCGCCGTGGTCGGGTAGACCGCCATCTGGTCGAGGTTGTCGGCCAGTGCTTTGGCGACGAACTCCGGAGACTTGTGCTTGGGCTCGCCGATGGAAAGGGCGATCGGGCGCTTGTCCGGGTTCGGCGTGACGCTGCCGAGCAGGGCTCGAAGTTTTTCGAACGGGTAGGGCTGAAGCTGTTGCAGGGCGTTGTTCATGGGCAATCGGTCTCAAGAAACGGGGGCGCCGTCCCTTGGGGCTGGCGCCTTGAATCGAATGTTCAGGTCGTTTGATCGGGTATCAGATGCTGATTCGCAGTTCGCTGCTCGGCTCCGGATTGACGCTGAGCTGCTGGACAATCGCGTCTCGCAAACGGCTACACAGCTGCGGATCCGACAGCGGCTGGTTGTTTTCGTCAGTGAGGAAAAACACGTCCTCTACGCGCTCGCCGAGGGTCGCGATCTTGGCGTTCTGCAATGACAGGTCGAACTCCAGGAAAATCTTGCCGACTCGCGCCAGCAGGCCGGGGCGGTCAGGAGCGCTCAGCTCCAGAACGGTCACCGGGCGCTGCGCATCGTTGGAAATTGTCACTACCGGCGCAAAGGCAAAGTGTTTCAGCTGACGTGGTACTCGACGCTTGATGATCGTCGGATAGTCGTCAGGGTTTCTCAGCGCCTCGGTCAGCCCATCGCGAATCGCTTTGATCCGTTCAGGGTTGTCGCCAATCGAGCCACCATCGTTGTCCAGCACGATATAGGTGTCGAGGGTGAACTGGCTGGTAGAGGTAATGACCCGGGCGTCATGAATGTTCAGGTTCAGTTGGTCCATTGCGGCAACCGTCACCGCAAAGAAATCGTGCTGGTCCGGTGCGTAGATGAAAATCTGCGTGCCGCCTTCGAACTCGCGTTGGGTGGTTTCCTTGATCAACACCAGCGGGCCGCCATCAGCCGGTTGCTGCAGGATCGCATCGCTGTGCCACGCCACGTCGCCTGCCGTGTGCCGCAGGAAATAGTCGTCGCCCAGTTGCGACCACAGCTGTTCGACGTCGTCCGGGTCGGTGCCGCTGCGCACCAGAATATCCAGGGCGGCGCTCTGCGTGCTGCGGATCTGTTCTTTGCGATCAACCGGGTTTTCCAACCCACGTTTCAGCGCGCGTTTGGTCTCGGTGTATAGCTGGCGCAACAGGCTCGCGCGCCAGGAGTTCCAGAGCGTGGGGTTGGTGGCATTGATGTCGGCGATGGTCAGCACATACAGGTAATCAAGATGTACTTCGTCGCCGACGAACTGGGCGAAATCGTGGATGACCTGCGGGTCGGACAGGTCCTTGCGCTGGGCTGTTGTGGACATCACCAGATGGTTCTGCACCAGCCAGACAATGAGTTGGGTATCCCACTGAGGGAGGTGGTGGCGTATACCGAAGGCTTCGGCATCGACTGCCCCCAGTTCCGAATGATCGCCGCCACGACCTTTGCCAATGTCGTGGTACAGGCCTGCCAGATAAATCAGCTCGGGCTTGGGTAGCTTGGCCATGAGCTTGCTGGCCAGCGGGAATTTTTCGGACACCTGCGTGTACTGCAGCTTACGTAGATGCTTGATCAGGTTCAGGGTGTGGGCATCGACCGTATAGATGTGGAACAGGTCATGTTGCATCTGCCCGACGATATGACCGAACTCCGGCAAGTACAGGCCAAGAATGCCGTAACGGTTCATCCGACGCAGGTTGCGGTGGATGCCGATTTCGCATTTGAACAGCTCGATGAACAGGCTGGTGTTACGAATATCGTTGCGGAAATCGTCGTTGATGAGGTGCCGGTGTTCACGCAGCAGCCGAATCGTATCTGCGCGCACTCCCTTGATTTCCGGATGCTGCGCCATCAGCACGAATATTTCGAGCATCGCGAAAGGCGTGCGTTTGAAGACGTTGGGGTTTGTGGCTTCGATGTAGCCGTCATGCAGCTGAAAGCGTGAGTTGATCGATTCGGTGACGGTGTTCTGGTCGTTGGAAAGAATCACTTCCTCGAAGTGCTGAATGATCAGGTCGCTCAACTGGGCGATGCTCATGACCACGCGATAGTACTTCTGCATGAAGCGTTCGATGGCCAGTTTCGCGTCACTGTCCTGATAGCCCAGCAGGCGTGCGATGCTGGTCTGATAATCGAATAACAGGCGGTCTTCGGAGCGGCCCGCCAGCATGTGCAGCGCATAGCGAACCTTCCACAGAAATTCCTGGGACGACGCGAGCAACGCGTTTTCGCTTTCCAGCAGGAAGCCCTGATCGGCGAGGGCGTGCAGATTCAGCGTGCCGTACTGGCGTCGTGCGACCCAGAGGATGGTCTGGATGTCTCGCAACCCGCCGGGGGAGCCTTTGACATTGGGTTCGAGGTTGTACTCGGTGTCGAAATACTTGTGGTGACGGGTTTTCTGCTCGGCACGTTTGGCGAGAAAAAACTCCTTGCTCGGCCACATCTGGCGAGTGCTGGTGACTTCCAGCATGCGCTGGCGCAGGTGTTCGGGGCCGGCGATGGTGCGGCTTTCCATGAGGTTGGTGATGACGGTCAGATCAGCACGTGCCTCGGTGGCGCACTCGTCGACCGAGCGAACGCTCTGCCCCACCTCAAGTCCGATGTCCCACAGCAGCGTCAGAAAACGCTCAATCGAATCGCGGAAAACTTCGTGGTCTGCACTGTCCAGCAAAATCAGCAGGTCGATGTCGGAATAGGGGTGCAGCTCGCCGCGGCCGTACCCGCCAACTGCCAGCAGGGCGATATCGGCGTCTTCGCTCCAGTCGAACTGCTCCCAGGCCTGTTGCAGGATATTATCGACGAACCAGGCGCGATCCTCGATCAGGCGACGGATCTCACGACCCGATTTGAAACGCTCGTCCAGCACCTCGCGAGCCTGACGAATGGCTTTCTTGAAGGCGGCGATGGGGCTCGCCTTCAGTGCCAGTTCGGCCTGAAACTGGCCACGATCAAACAAATCTGGGTCCACCTGGGGCATCGAACTGCTTTCCTTCTATCTATATCGGCCAGGTTGCGCCTGACGACCTGGTGATCAGGCCGAGGTGCGCGCGATGGTGTCGTCGCTACGCAGGGTGAAGATCTCGTAGCCGGTGGCGGTGACCAGGATGGTGTGTTCCCACTGCGCCGACAGCTTGCGGTCCTTGGTGATGGCGGTCCAGCCGTCGCCCAGCAGGCGAGTGTCAGCCTTGCCCTGATTGATCATCGGCTCAATGGTGAAGGTCATGCCTTCTTTGAGTTCCATGCCGTCGCCCGCCTTGCCGTAGTGCAAGACCTGCGGTTCTTCATGAAACACCTTGCCGATGCCATGGCCGCAGTATTCCTTGACCACCGAGAAACCGTTTTTCTCTGCGTGCTTCTGAATCACTTCGCCGATATCGCCCAGATGTGCGCCCGGCTTGACCAGCTCGATGCCTTTATACATGCACTCCTGGGTGATCTTCGACAGGCGCTCGGCCCACTCGGGTACTTTGCCGACGTGGAACATCTTGCTGGTATCGCCGTGGTAACCGTCCTTGATAACGGTCACGTCGATGTTCAGCACGTCGCCTTCCTTCAGCGGCTTCTCGTTCGGGATGCCGTGGCAGACCACGTGGTTGATCGAGGTGCAGATGGACTTCGGAAAGCCCTTGTAGTTCAGAGGGGCCGGAATGGCTTTCTGCTCGTTGACGATGTAGTCGTGGCAGATACGGTCAAGCTCATCGGTCGTCACGCCCGGCTTGACGTATGCCCCGATCATTTCAAGTACTTCTGCGGCCAGACGGCCGGCGATACGCATCTTTTCGATGTCTTCAGGGGTTTTGATGGTAACGGTCATACAAGGCTCTCTCGGCGCGGCAGGGCCGCAGCTAAACACGGAAAAACGCGATTCTATCAGACCGCCGCCGGGCGGGTTATCATCGCTTCCTTATATGGCAAGCTGGCAGGCTGCATCCCAAGGCGTGCCAGAACCGGCAAAAGCCTCGGAAAAACAGGATCTTATTTCGGGTTCCGTTATGCAGACTTTTGTGATATAAAATGCGCCGCTTTACGGGGTATGCCCCGAAAGCCCAAACCCACACACGTGTCGACACGATGACCTGGGTGCCCTCGGCTCAAGCCGTTGGTTGGTCATTGGGATACGTGGAGGCCTAACCCGACTTATCAAGGAACTATCATGTCCCAAGTCAACATGCGCGATATGCTGAAGGCCGGTGTGCACTTCGGTCACCAAACCCGTTACTGGAATCCGAAAATGGGTAAGTACATTTTCGGCGCGCGTAACAAGATTCACATCATCAACCTTGAAAAAACCCTGCCTATGTTCAACGAAGCTCTGACTTTCGTTGAGCGCCTGGCTCAGGGCAAGAACAAGATTCTGTTCGTCGGCACCAAGCGTTCCGCTGGCAAGATCGTTGCTGAAGAAGCAGCACGTTGCGGTTCGCCGTACGTCGATCACCGCTGGTTGGGCGGCATGCTGACCAACTTCAAAACCATCCGCGCTTCCATCAAGCGTCTGCGTGAGCTTGAAGTTCAGGCAGAAGACGGTACTTTCACCAAGCTGACCAAGAAAGAGGCGCTGATGCGCACTCGCGATCTGGAAAAGCTGGATCGTAGCCTGGGTGGTATCAAGGACATGGGCGGTCTGCCAGACGCACTGTTCGTTATCGACGTTGATCACGAGCGCATCGCGATCACCGAAGCCAACAAGCTGGGTATCCCGGTTATCGGCGTAGTCGATACCAACAGCAGCCCGGAAGGCGTTGACTACATCATCCCAGGTAACGATGACGCCATTCGCGCCATTCAGCTGTACATGGGTTCGATGGCTGACGCTGTTATCCGTGGTCGCAACAATGTTGCTGGCGGCACCGACGTTTACGTTGAAGAAGCTCCAGCGGCATCGGTTGAAGGCTGAGTAGCAAACGCCTAGCGTTTACTCAGTACGCAAAAAGGGGGCTTGGCCCCCTTTTTGCCACCTCGAAAACCATTTGGCGTTGCCATCGATCTTGTTGTCATGTGCAGCTGTCACCATGGATTTTCAAGAATTTGAACGCCCGCCCGGCGGGTGGAATGGTTGAAGACCTATCCAAGAGGATTTTGAAATGGCAGAGATTACTGCAGCGTTGGTCAAAGAACTGCGCGAGCGTACTGGCGAAGGCATGATGGACTGCAAAAAGGCCTTGACCAAGGCTGGCGGCGACATCGAAAAAGCCATCGACGATATGCGTGCCTCGGGCGCAATCAAGGCCGCCAAGAAAGCAGGCAACGTCGCCGCTGAAGGCGCCATCGCCATCAAGGACGACGGTAAAGCGGCTGTCATCATCGAAGTCAACTCGCAGACCGACTTCCTGGCTCTGCAGGACGACTTCAAGGCATTTGTTGCAGCCAGCGTCGAAAAAGCGTTCGCTGACAAGCTGACCGATGCCGCTCCGCTGATCGAAGCTCAGGAAGCTGCACGCCTGGTGCTGGTCGGCAAGGTTGGCGAGAACGTCAACATCCGTCGTCTGAAGCGCATCGAAGGTGACGTGCTGGGTTCGTACCTGCACGGCAACAAGATCGGCGTCGTTGTGGCTCTCAAGGGTGGAGACTCCGAGCTGGCCAAAGAAATCGCCATGCACGTAGCTGCAACCAACCCTGAGTTCCTGCACTCGTCCGAGATTTCGCCAGAAGCAATCGAACGCGAAAAAGGCGTTTTCCTGCAACTGAACGAAGACAAGATCAAAGGCAAGCCGGCCGAGATCGTCGAGAAAATGGTTGAAGGTCGTATCAGCAAATTCAAAGCTGAAGCGAGCCTGGTTGATCAGCCTTTCGTCAAGAACCCGGAAGTCAAAGTCGGTGATCTGGCGAAGAAAGCAGGCGCTGAAATCGTTTCGTTCACCTACTTCAAAGTAGGCGACGGCATCGAGAAGCCAGTCGACAACTTCGCTGAAGAAGTCGCTGCTCAAGTAGCTGCCAGCAAGCAATAAGACGGTCCTCCAACTGTCGACCCAAAGAGGCTGCCCGCTCACGCGCGCAGCCTCTTTGTCAAAGCGGCGGTTGGAATTTGTTTTTCCGGATGTGGCTCACAAGGCTGCAAATCCCGGAGCGAGTAGCCTAGAGTTAGCGCAGGCTGGAAACGGCTCGCAGCTCAGATGTTTTTTTTAAATGCCGCAGGAGAGATTCGCAATGGCTCAGCAGGGCAGTGGTTATCAAGCTCGCTATAAACGCATTCTACTCAAGCTTAGCGGCGAGGCCCTGATGGGGTCGGAAGAGTTCGGTATCGACCCCAAAGTGCTGGATCGCATGGCGCTTGAGGTGGGTCAGCTGGTTGGAATCGGCGTTCAGGTCGGTCTGGTCATCGGCGGTGGCAACCTGTTTCGTGGTGCAGCGTTGAGTGCCGCCGGCATGGATCGGGTGACGGGCGACCACATGGGCATGCTGGCCACTGTGATGAACGCCCTGGCCATGCGCGACGCGCTGGAGCGTGCCAATATCTCGGCCATCGTGATGTCGGCGATTTCCATGGTCGGGGTCACCGATCACTATGATCGTCGCAAGGCCATGCGTCACCTGAACGCCAAAGAGGTCGTTATCTTCGCGGCAGGTACCGGCAATCCGTTCTTCACCACGGACTCGGCAGCCTGTCTGCGTGCGATCGAGATCGACGCGGACGTCGTGCTGAAGGCAACCAAGGTCGATGGTGTGTACACTGCCGATCCATTCAAGGACCCGCATGCCGAGAAGTTCGATCATCTGACTTACGATGAAGTGCTGGATCGCAAGCTGGGAGTAATGGATCTGACGGCCATTTGCCTGTGCCGTGACCACAAGATGCCGCTGCGTGTCTTTAATATGAACAAGCCCGGCGCACTGCTGAACATCGTGCATGGCGGGGCTGAAGGAACCTTGATCGAGGAAGGTGCACAATGATCAATGAAATCAAGAAAGACGCTCAAGAGCGCATGCAGAAATCCATCGAATCCCTGAACCATGCGTTCGGTCAGATTCGTACCGGTAAGGCCCACCCCAGCATTCTGGGCAGCGTGATGGTGCCGTACTACGGCGCGGATACTTCCATCACCCAGGTAGCCAACATCACCGTTAAAGACTCGCGCACCCTGCAGGTCGTCGCGTTTGAGCGCAACATGCTTGGCGCGGTCGACAAGGCCATCCAGAGTGCGGGTCTGAATCTGAACCCGACCAACCTCGGCGAAATGCTGCTGATCTCCATGCCGGCGTTGACCGAAGAAACTCGCAAGGGCTTCACCAAGCAGGCGCGTAGCGCAGCTGAGGACGCTCGCGTTGCGGTGCGCAATATTCGCCGCGATGCACTGGGTGACCTCAAGAAGCTGGTCAAGGACAAAGAAATCAGCGAAGACGAAGAGCGTCGTGGCACCGCTGACATCGATAAGCTGACCAAGGAATTCGAGGCCCAGATCACCAAGGCCACGGAAGAAAAAGAAAAAGACCTGATGGCCGTATAAGGGGTCAGGAAGCTTTCATGGATAAGACAAAGCTGGCTGTGCCGTCATCGGTGCCGCGTCATGTCGCGATCATCATGGATGGGAACAATCGCTGGGCCAAAAAGCGCCTGTTGCCGGGTGTGGCGGGTCACAAGGCTGGCGTGGACGCTGTGCGGGCGGTGATTGAAGTGTGCGCCGAGGCCAAGGTCGAGGTGCTGACGTTGTTCGCTTTTTCCAGCGAGAACTGGCAGCGCCCCGCCGAAGAGGTCGGTGCGCTGATGGAGCTGTTCTTCACTGCCTTGCGTCGCGAGACCAAGCGTCTGAACGAGAACGGCATCAGCCTGCGCATCATTGGTGATCGTTCGCGATTTCATCCGGAGCTTCAGGCTGCCATCCGCGAGGCTGAAGCACAGACCGCGGGCAATAGCCGCTTTGTTCTGCAAATCGCCGCCAACTACGGTGGCCAATGGGATATCGCCCAGGCTGCGCAGCGTCTGGCGCGTGAGGTGCAGGCCGGGCATCTGCGTCCGGACGACATCACGCCGGAACTGTTGCAGACTTGTCTTGCAACCGGCGATCTGCCACTGCCTGACCTGTGCATCCGTACTGGCGGCGAGCATCGCATCAGCAATTTCCTGCTGTGGCAGCTGGCTTACGCCGAGCTGTATTTCTCCGACCTGTTCTGGCCGGACTTCAAACACGATGCCATGCGCCATGCGCTGGCCGATTTCGCTTCGCGCCAACGCCGCTTCGGGAAAACCAGCGAGCAGGTAGAAGCTGGAGCCCGTGCTTAATGCTCAAACAACGAATCATTACAGCGCTTATCCTCGCGCCTCTGGCCCTTTGCGGTTTTTTTCTGCTCGAGGGTGGCAGCTTCGCGCTGTTCATTGGGGCGGTCGTCGCGTTGGGAGCCTGGGAGTGGGCTCGTCTGGCGGGGCTCGAAACCCAGTCTGTACGCGTGCTTTACGCTGTCGTGGTCGCAGTGCTGCTGTTCCTGCTTTACCTGCTGCCGGGGCTTGCGCCGTGGATTCTGGTTGCCGCGCTGATCTGGTGGTTGGCGGCGACGTGGCTCGTGCTGACATATCCTGAATCTAGCGAGCATTGGTCCAGCGTCATCTACAAGCTGGCGATCGGTCTGTTGATTCTGCTCCCGGCCTGGCAGGGACTCGTCTTGATCAAGCTGTCGCCATCCGGCAACTGGCTGATCCTCGCGGTGATGGTGCTGGTGTGGGGCGCGGACATTGGCGCGTACTTCTCTGGCAAGGCGTTCGGCAAGCGCAAGCTCGCACCGAAAGTCAGTCCGGGTAAGAGCTGGGAAGGGCTTTACGGTGGTCTGGCTGCGTGTCTGATCATTACGGCGGTGGTGGGTGTTTCCCGCGGCTGGTCTTTTGGCGAAATCCTCTTCGCGCTGGTCTGTGCTGCGATCGTGGTGCTGATTTCGGTCGTGGGTGATCTCACTGAAAGCATGTTCAAGCGTAAATCCGGGGTCAAGGACAGTAGCAACCTGTTGCCCGGTCATGGCGGCGTGCTTGATCGCATCGACAGCCTGACTGCAGCCATTCCGGTATTCGCATTGCTGCTGTGGGCCGCCAAAGACTGGGGCGTGATGTGAACAACCCTCAACAGATTACCGTGCTGGGCGCTACCGGCTCGGTGGGTTTGAGCACCCTGGATGTCATTGCCCGTCATCCGTCGCGCTATCGGGTCTTCGCCCTTACCGGGTTCACTCGTCTCGCCGAATTGCTGGCGCTCTGTGTGCGCCACACTCCGCAGTTCGCGGTGGTGCCAACCGCTGTCGCTGCTCGTCAGTTACAGGAAGATGTGCGGGCGGCCGGTCTAGATACCCGCGTTCTGGTGGGGGAGGGCGGCCTTTGTGAGGTCTCTGCTCATCCGCAGGTCGATACGGTCCTGGCCGCCATCGTCGGCGCCGCAGGCTTGCGGCCTACGCTGGCTGCGGTGGAGGCAGGCAAGAAGGTACTGCTGGCCAACAAGGAGGCCCTGGTCATGTCGGGCGCCTTGTTCATGCAGGCGGTGCGTCGCAGCGGTACGGTGCTTCTTCCGCTGGACAGTGAACACAACGCGATCTTTCAGTGCTTGCCTGGCAACTATGCCAGTGGCTTGAATGAGGTCGGTGTGCGTCGCATCCTGCTGACAGCCTCCGGGGGGCCGTTCCGCGAAACGCCGTTGGAAGATCTCGAACACGTTTCCCCAGAGCAGGCCTGCGCGCATCCGAACTGGTCAATGGGGCGCAAGATTTCCGTGGATTCGGCCAGCATGATGAATAAGGGGCTTGAATTGATCGAGGCCTGCTGGTTGTTCGATACCGCACCGGCTCGCATCGAAGTGGTGATTCATCCGCAGAGCGTCATCCACTCAATGGTCGATTATGTCGACGGTTCGGTGTTGGCCCAATTGGGCAATCCGGACATGCGCACACCGATCGCCCACGCATTGGCATGGCCCGAGCGAATCGATTCGGGTGTTGCACCGCTGGACCTTTTCAGCATTGCGCGGCTGGATTTCCAGGCCCCGGACGAATTGCGCTTCCCTTGCCTGCGTCTGGCGCGGCAAGCTGCGGAAACCGGCGACAGCGCTCCAGCGGTGCTCAATGCTGCCAACGAGGTGGCTGTTGCTGCGTTTCTGGATCGACGCATTCGTTATCCGGAAATCGCGAGTATGATCGACGAAGTCCTGAACCTGGAGCCTGTCGTCGCGGTGAATGAGCTGGAAACGGTATTCGAAGTCGATGCCAGGGCTCGTACGCTGGCCGAGCAGTGGCTTAGCCGAAATGGCCGGTAAACCGCACATGTCGGCAGGCGCAGGTCCATCGGGGTGGGCAGGCACGCGATCAGCGTCCGCCCGCAACGCTAAACCGGTACCCGGAGAACAGCGATGAGCGCGCTTTATATGATTGTCGGCACCCTGATTGCCTTGGGCGTGCTGGTGACCTTTCACGAGTTTGGCCACTTTTGGGTGGCTCGGCGTTGTGGTGTCAAGGTTTTGCGTTTTTCGGTCGGGTTCGGCATGCCGCTTCTGCGCTGGCATGACCGTAAAGGCACAGAATACGTCCTGGCTGCCATTCCTCTGGGTGGCTATGTGAAGATGCTCGACGAGCGAGAAGGCGAGGTGCCGGCCGAGTTGGTCGATCAGTCGTTCAACCGCAAGTCTGTCTATCAGCGCATCGCCATTGTCATCGCAGGGCCCGTCGCCAACTTCTTGTTGGCCATTGTGTTTTTCTGGGTACTGGCCATGTTGGGCAGCCAGCAGGTGCGCCCGGTCATCGGCGGCGTAGAGGCGGGCAGTATCGCTGAAAAGGCAGGCCTGACTTCCGGTCAGGAAATTGTTTCAGTCGATGGCGAGGCCACTTCGGGCTGGGCTGCGGTCAATCTTCAACTGGTTCGTCGTCTGGGTGAAACAGGCAGCATCGCGCTGAAGGTTCGTGATCAGGGCTCCGAAGTAGACACGCCGCGCTCGCTGGCTCTGAATGACTGGCTCAAGGGCGCGGATGAACCCGATCCCATTCGCTCGCTGGGTATCCGTCCGTGGCGACCTGCGTTGCCTCCGGTACTGGCTGAGCTGGATCCCAAAGGGCCTGCGCAGGGCGCCGGCCTGAAAACAGGCGATCGTCTCTTGGCGCTGGATGGCCAGCCGCTCAACGATTGGCAGCAGGTGGTGGATTCGGTTCGTGTCCGTCCTGATACCAGGATTTCCCTGACTGTCGAGCGTGATGGTGCGAAGATCGACGTACCCGTGACGCTGGCGACCCATGGTGAAGGAAAGGCTGCCACCGGGTATCTGGGTGCTGGTGTAAAAGGTGTCGACTGGCCACCGGAAATGCTCCGTGAAGTCAGTTACGGCCCACTGGCCGCCGTGGCAGAGGGCGCGAGACGCACCTGGACCATGAGCGTGCTGACCTTGGATTCACTGAAGAAAATGTTGTTCGGCGAGCTCTCGGTAAAAAACTTGAGCGGACCGATAACCATTGCTAAAGTGGCGGGCGCTTCGGCCCAGTCAGGTGTAGGTGACTTCTTGAATTTCCTTGCTTATCTGAGCATAAGCCTGGGGGTTCTCAATTTGCTGCCCATTCCAGTGTTGGACGGGGGGCACTTGCTGTTTTATCTGATCGAGTGGGCGCGTGGTCGTCCACTGTCGGAAAAGGTACAGGGTTGGGGGGTTCAGATCGGGATAAGTCTGGTGGTCGGAGTCATGTTGCTCGCACTGGTCAACGATCTGGGACGACTGTAAAAGCTACGCCGAATTGTGAATCTGCCGCATTTTGCGGCAGTTTGTTTATTGCCAGTTGGAATAAGAAAGGACTTCATGAAACGTCTGCTGCTAACTGCGGTTCTTGCCGTACTGATGATCGCCGAAGTTCACGCCGAGTCCTTCACTATCTCCGATATCCGTGTCAACGGGCTGCAGCGGGTGTCCGCTGGCAGCGTCTTTGGTGCGCTGCCGTTGAACGTGGGTGAACAGGCCGATGACTCGCGTCTTGTCGACGCCACTCGCGCACTGTTCAAAACCGGATTCTTCCAGGACATCCAGCTGGGTCGTGACGGCAACGTTCTGGTCATCACCGTGGTCGAGCGCCCATCTGTTTCGAGCATCGAGATCGAAGGCAACAAGGCGATCACCACCGAAGACCTGATGAAAGGCCTCAAACAGTCCGGTCTGGCAGAAGGCGAGATCTTCCAGCGCGCAACCCTGGAAGGCGTTCGTAACGAACTGCAGCGTCAGTACGTCGCTCAAGGCCGCTACTCGGCAGAAGTCGCCACTGAAGTCGTCCCTCAGCCACGCAACCGCGTCGGTCTGAAGATCAACATCAATGAAGGCGCGGTCGCCGCGATCCAGCACATCAACGTGGTGGGTAACTCGGTGTTCCCGGAGCAGGATCTGGTAGACCTGTTCGAACTCAAGACCACCAACTGGCTTTCCTTCTTCAAGAACGACGACAAGTACGCCCGTGAGAAGCTCTCCGGCGATCTGGAACGTCTGCGTTCCTATTACCTCGACCGCGGCTATATCAACATGGATATCGCCTCGACTCAGGTATCCATCACGCCCGACAAGAAAAGCGTGTACATCACCGTCAACATCCATGAAGGCGAGAAGTACAGCGTCAAGTCGGTCAAGCTGACAGGCGACCTCAAGGTTCCTGAAGATCAGGTCAAGTCGCTGCTGCTGGTCAAGCCGGGCCAGGTCTTCTCGCGCAAGGTCATGACCACCACTTCCGAGCTGATCACCCGTCGTCTGGGTAACGAAGGCTATACCTTCGCCAACGTCAACGGCGTGCCTACCCCGAATGACGAAGATCACACCGTGGACATCCTGTTCGCCGTCGATCCGGGCAAACGTGCCTACGTCAACCGCATCAACTTCCGTGGCAACACCAAAACCGCGGACGAAGTACTGCGTCGTGAAATGCGCCAGATGGAAGGCGGTTGGGCTTCTACCTACCTGATCGACCAGTCCAAGACCCGTCTGGACCGTCTGGGCTTCTTCAAGGAAGTGAACGTTGAAACACCTGCGGTGCCGGGCACCGACGATCAGGTTGACGTGAACTACGCCGTGGAAGAACAGGCATCCGGCTCGATCACCGCCAGCGTCGGTTTTGCACAGAGTGCCGGTCTGATCCTGGGTGGCTCCATCAGCCAGAACAACTTCCTGGGTACCGGTAACAAGGTCAGCATCGGCCTGACCAAAAGTGAATACCAGACCCGCTACAACTTCAGCTATGTCGATCCGTACTTCACGCCAGACGGTGTGAGCCTTGGTTACAGCGCTTTCTACCGCAAGACTGACTATGACGACCTCGACGTCGACGTGGCCAGCTACTCGGTGGACAGCCTGGGTGCCGGTATCAACATGGGCTACCCGATCAGTGAGACCTCGCGCCTTAACTTCGGCCTGTCGGTACAGAAAGACGAACTGAGCACCGGTACCTACACCGTTGACGAGATCTTCGACTTCATCGAGAAGGAAGGCGACAGCTTCACCAACTTCAAGGCGTCCGTCGGCTGGTCCGAGTCGACCCTGAACAAAGGTACGCTGCCGACCCGTGGTCATTCCCAGAGCCTGACCCTGGAAACCACTATTCCTGGCAGCGACCTGTCGTTCTACAAACTCGACTACCGCGGCCAGCTGTTCCACCCGATCACCACCAACACCACCCTGCGTCTGCACTCCGAGCTGGGTTACGGTGATGGCTACGGTTCGACCTCGGGTCTGCCGTTCTACGAGAACTACTACGCCGGTGGCTTCAACTCGGTTCGTGGCTTCAAGGACAGTACGCTCGGGCCTCGCAGTACGCCAAGTAGCGGTACGAAGTCGGGTACCATCGCTGACCCGGATCAGGACCCGCTACCGTTCGGTGGTAACGTGTTGATCACCGGTGGTGCCGAGTTTCTGTTCCCGCTGCCATTCATCAAGGATCAGCGCTCGCTGCGCACTTCCTTGTTCTGGGATGTCGGTAACGTTTTCAACACCAACTGTGGCTCGCAGAAAACCACTACCACCGGCGAAAAAGTCGAGTGCAACGGCCCTGAGCTGTCGGGCCTGGCGAGCTCGGTCGGTGTCGGCGTGACCTGGATCACGGCACTGGGTCCATTGAGCTTCGCTCTGGCAATGCCGGTCAAGAAACCGGACGACAGCACCGAAACCCAGGTCTTCCAATTCTCTCTCGGTCAGACCTTCTAAGGGTCTGGTCACTGATAACGACAACGGATTTGCAGGAGTTACATTGTGCGTAAGTTGACCCAATTGGCATTGCTGGCAACGGTTCTGATCGCAGGCCCGGCATTTGCTGACATGAAAATCGCCGTTCTGAACTATCAGATGGCGCTGCTGGAATCGGACGCTGCGAAAAAGTACGCAGTCGACGCAGAAAAGAAATTCGGCCCTCAGCTGACCAAACTCAAGGCTCTGGAAAGCAGCGCCAAGGGTATTCAGGATCGTCTGGTAGCGGGTGGCGACAAAATGGCCCAGCCTGAGCGCGAGAAACTGGAGCTCGACTTCAAGCAGAAAGCCCGTGACTTCCAGTTCCAGTCCAAGGAGCTGAACGAAGCCAAAGCCGTTGCTGACCGCGAAATGCTCAAGCAGCTCAAGCCAAAGCTGGATTCGGCTGTTGAAGAAGTGATCAAGAAAGGCGGCTACGACCTGGTCTTCGAGCGCGGTGCCGTGATTGACGTCAAACCACAATATGACGTTACTCGCCAGGTCATCGAGCGCATGAACCAGCTGAAGTAAATTCATGACCGCGACTATCACGCTCGGCCAATTGGCCGAGTTCCTCGGCGCCACGCTACGTGGCCCTGAGGACAAGCAAATCACCGGGCTCGCTACCTTGCAGGAAGCGGGTCCAGGTCAGGTCAGCTTCCTGGCCAATCCCCAGTATCGAAAATTTCTCGCTACCACCCACGCCGCTGCCGTGCTGCTCAAGCCTGCAGACGCCGAAGGCTACGCGGGGGATGCGCTGCTTATCGCTGATCCCTATCTGGCCTACGCCCGCATTTCTCACCTCTTCGATCCAAAGCCTAAGGCTGCCCCGGGTATTCATCCGACTGCCGTGATTGCTGACGATGCGGTGGTCGATGCTGCCGCCAGCGTTGGTGCGTATGCGGTTATCGAAAGTGGGGCGCAGATTGCCGCGGGTGTAACCATCGGTGCGCACTGCTTCATCGGAGCGCGCAGCGTGATTGGCGAAGGCGGCTGGCTTGCACCCCGCGTGACCCTGTATCACGACGTACGTATCGGTCAGCGCGTGGTGATTCAGTCCGGCGCCGTGCTGGGTGGTGAGGGCTTCGGCTTCGCCAACCAGAAAGGCGTATGGCAGAAGATCGCCCAGATCGGCGGGGTGACCATCGGCGACGATGTGGAGATCGGCGTGAATACCGCCATTGACCGCGGTGCCATGGACGACACCCGTATCGGCAACGGCGTGAAGCTGGATAACCAGATTCAGATCGCACATAACGTTCAAGTGGGCGATCACACCGCGATGGCAGCCTGTGTCGGAATTTCCGGCAGCGCGAAGATTGGCAAGCATTGCATGCTTGCGGGCGGCGTCGGGCTGGTCGGGCACATCGAGATTTGCGACGGCGTTTTCATCACCGGCATGACCATGGTGACCCGCTCGATTACCGAGCCAGGATCCTATTCTTCGGGGACGGCGATGCAGCCGGCTGCGGAGTGGCGCAAGAGTGCAGCGCGTATTCGCCAGCTCGATGACATGGCGCGTCGGCTGCAACAACTGGAAAAGATTGTCGAGGCAGTGACCTCAGGCGGTAAAGCGTCATCTGATGGCTGATACTTTTTTCTTATCAAGTGTGCAAAGCCGATAAACTGCCTCCTTGATTTGCTAGAGGAGTGCTGCGCATTCGTCGCGCACTCCCAATCTTTACTACAGGCTTCCTCTCGAAATGATGGACATCAACGAAATTCGCGAATATCTGCCCCACCGTTACCCGTTCCTGCTCGTGGACCGTGTAGTGGAGCTGGATGTTGAGAATAAAAGCATTCGTGCCTACAAGAATGTCAGCATCAATGAGCCTTTCTTCAATGGCCATTTTCCTGCGCATCCAATCATGCCGGGCGTGCTGATCATTGAAGCCATGGCGCAAGCTGCTGGCATCCTGGGCTTCAAAATGCTTGACGTGAAGCCTGCCGACGGCACTCTGTATTACTTCGTGGGCTCCGACAAGCTGCGCTTCCGCCAGCCGGTGCTGCCGGGCGACCAACTGATCCTTGAAGCGAAGTTTCTCAGCTGCAAGCGCCAGATCTGGAAGTTCGAATGCCAGGCGTCGGTGGACGGCAAGCCGGTCTGCTCCGCTGAAATCATCTGTGCGGAACGTAAACTATGAGTTTGATTGACTCTCGCGCAATCATCGATCCGACAGCCATTCTGGCTGACAATGTGGAGGTCGGCCCGTGGTCGATCGTCGGACCCGGTGTGGAAATTGGCGAGGGTACGGTCATCGGTCCGCACGTGATCCTGCGTGGCCCGACCAGGATCGGCAAGAACAACCACATCTACCAGTTTTCCTCGGTAGGTGAGGACACGCCTGACCTGAAATACAAAGGTGAGGCGACGCGTCTGGTCATCGGTGATCACAACGTGATCCGCGAAGGCGTGACGATTCACCGTGGGACTGTTCAGGATCGTGCCGAGACCACGATCGGCGATCACAACCTGATCATGGCCTATGCACACATCGGGCATGACAGCGTCATTGGCAATCACTGCATTCTGGTGAACAACACCGCCCTGGCAGGCCATGTCCATGTGGCTGACTGGGCGATCCTGTCCGGTTTCACCCTCGTCCATCAGTACTGTCATATCGGTGCCCACAGCTTCTCGGGTATGGGTACGGCTATCGGTAAGGATGTTCCGGCGTTCGTGACGGTGTTTGGCAACCCTGCCGAAGCCCGCAGCATGAACTTCGAGGGCATGCGCCGTCGTGGTTTTTCGGATGATGCGATTCACGCGCTGCGCCGTGCCTACAAGACTGTCTACCGGCAGGGGCTGACCGTCGAACAGGCTGTTGTCGAGCTTGCCGCGCCCGCTTCCCAGTTTCCGGAAGTCGCGCTGTTCCTTGAGTCCATCCAGAACTCGACTCGCGGCATCACCCGCTAACCATGAGTGCCCTGCGTATAGCGCTTGTCGCCGGAGAAGCCTCTGGCGACATCCTGGGTTCTGGTCTGATGCGCGCTATCAAGGCGCGCCATCCCGATGCACAGTTCATTGGCGTCGGCGGCCCGCTCATGGAAGCCGAGGGCATGAGGTCCTACTTCCCGATGGAGCGACTGTCGGTCATGGGCCTGGTGGAAGTACTTGGGCGTCTCAAGGAACTGCTGGCACGACGCAAACTGCTGATCCAGACCCTGATCGATGAAAAGCCCGATGTGTTCATCGGCATCGACGCTCCGGACTTCACCCTCAATATCGAACTCAAACTGCGTCAGACCGGCATCAAGACCGTTCACTACGTCAGTCCTTCAGTGTGGGCCTGGCGCCAGAAGCGGGTGCTGAAGATCCGCGAAGGCTGTGATCTGATGCTCACGCTGCTGCCTTTCGAGGCACGGTTTTATGAAGAGAAGGGTGTGCCAGTTCGCTTTGTCGGGCATCCGCTGGCCGATACTATCCCGCTCGAAGCCGACCGGGACGCTGCGCGCGCTGAGTTGGGATTGGATGGCGGCCCCGTCGTTGCGTTGATGCCGGGCAGTCGTGGCGGTGAAGTCGGGCGCCTGGGTGGGTTGTTCTTCGATGCTGCCGAACGTCTGCTGGCCCAACGGCCGAACATTCGTTTCGTACTGCCCTGCGCCAGTCCGCAACGTCGTGTGCAGATCGAGCAGTTGCTTGAAGGTCGCGACCTGCCGCTGACGCTCCTCGACGGGCGCTCCCACGTGGCACTTGCAGCCTGCGATGCGGTGTTGATCGCCTCCGGCACCGCCACCCTGGAAGCCTTGCTGTACAAACGACCGATGGTGGTTGCCTATCGTCTGGCGCCGCTGACCTACTGGATACTCAAGCGGATGGTGAAGAGTCCGTATGTGTCGTTGCCGAACCTGTTGGCCCAGCGTTTGCTGGTGCCTGAGCTTCTGCAGGACGCTGCGACCGCCGATGCCCTGGCCGATACTGTGCTGCCGTTGCTCGACAACGGCGCGGAGCAGACTGCCGGCTTCGATGAAATTCACCGTACCTTGCGTCGCGATGCGTCCAATCAGGCCGCCGAAGCGGTATTGAGCCTGATCGGCCCGTCGCCATCACGATGAGTTCGCAATCAATGCAAATGGGTCTGGATTTCAACCTGGTCGAGGATCTGGTCGCCGGTGTCGATGAAGTGGGTCGTGGCCCGCTGTGCGGCGCCGTCGTGACCGCTGCGGTCATACTTGACCCGAATCGCCCGATTCTGGGGCTGAACGATTCGAAAAAGCTCACCGAGGCCAAGCGCGAAAAGCTGTTCGACGAGATCTGCGAGAAGGCCCTTTGCTGGCACATCGCGCGGGCCGAGGTCGAAGAGATCGACGAGCTGAACATCCTGCACGCCACCATGCTGGCCATGAAACGTGCTGTCGAGGGCCTGCTGATTACGCCGAAACTGGCGTTGATCGATGGCAATCGCTGCCCGCAGTTGTCGGTGCCCAGCGCGCCGGTGATTCAGGGCGACGCACAGGTGCCCGCCATCGCTGCGGCGTCGATTCTGGCAAAGGTCAGCCGGGATCGCGAAATGGCCGCCATGGAAATGATTTACCCAGGCTATGGCATCGGTGGGCACAAAGGCTATCCAACGCCGGTACATCTGGAAGCGCTGGCGCGATTGGGTCCTACGCCGATCCATCGCCGTTCCTTTGCGCCCGTTCGTGCGGCCTACGAGGCTCGGGAGGTGATGATTTCCACCGGCTTCACGTCGTTGCCGCTCAATTGATCGCGGGCTGATGTTTTCGTGAGAGGCCGGTACAATCCGGCCTTCGTTTTCTGTGCGCTATAGGATCACCCATGCCGGCTTCTTTCGTTCATCTACGCCTGCACACCGAATACTCTCTGGTTGACGGTCTGGTCCGGGTCAAGCCGCTGGTAAAAGCGCTGACCGGCATGAACATGCCAGCGGTTGCGGTGACCGATCAGAACAACCTGTGTTCGCTGGTCAAATTCTATAAAGCCTCCATGGGCGCTGGTATCAAGCCGATCTGCGGCGCCGACATCTGGCTGGCCGGGCGTGATCGCGATGCGCCACTCAGCCGCTTGAGCCTGTTGGTGATGAATCCCAAAGGCTATCTCAACCTCACAGAGCTGATTTCCCGCGGCTTCATGCACGGCCAGCGTAACGGGGTTGTGATCATCGACCGCGAGTGGGTAGCTGAGGCCAACGAAGGGCTGATCGCCCTGTCGGCGGCGAAAGAGGGCGAGATCGGCATGGCGTTGCTCGGCGGTAATCCTGCCGAGGCCGATGAACTGCTGAAAGAGTGGATGTCGGTGTTCCCGGACCGGTTCTATGTCGAAGTCCAGCGCACCAATCGCATCAACGATGAAGAGCATCTGCACGCAGCCGTCGCGCTGGCTGAACGCCATGGCGTACCGTTGGTGGCCACCAACGATGTGCGCTTCATCAAGCAGGAAGATTTCGAAGCGCACGAAACCCGCGTCTGCATCGGTGAAGGCCGAGCGCTGGACGATCCGCGCCGCTCGCACAACTACAGCGATCAGCAGTACCTCAAAAGCGCCGAGGAAATGGCAGAGCTGTTCAGCGACCTGCCCGATGCGCTGGCCAACACGGTAGAGATCGCCAAACGCTGCAACATCGAGGTCAAGCTGGGCACGCACTTCCTGCCCAACTTCCCGATTCCCGATGGGCTGACCATCGACGAGTACTTCCGCAAGGTATCGTTCGAAGGTCTTGAAGAGCGTCTGGCTGTTCTATGGCCGAAAGAGACTACGCCGAACTACGAGGAAAAACGTCAGGTCTATGTGGACCGGCTGAATTTCGAGCTGGATATCATCATCCAGATGGGATTCCCCGGCTACTTTCTGATCGTTATGGACTTCATCCAGTGGGCCAAGAGTAACGGCGTTCCGGTAGGCCCGGGTCGTGGGTCGGGCGCCGGTTCGCTCGTGGCTTACGTGCAGAAGATCACCGACCTCGATCCGCTGCAGTACGACCTGCTGTTCGAACGTTTCCTTAACCCGGAACGGGTTTCGATGCCCGACTTCGACGTCGACTTCTGCATGGATGGGCGCGACCGCGTTATCGAATACGTGGCCGAAAAATACGGCCGTAATGCGGTGAGCCAGATCATCACCTTCGGTTCCATGGCCGCGAAGGCTGTGGTGCGTGACGTGGCGCGGGTGCAGGGCAAGTCCTACGGCCTGGCCGATCGTCTGTCGAAGATGATCCCGTTTGAAGTCGGCATGACCCTGGAAAAAGCCTACGAGCAGGAAGAGATTCTGCGCGACTTCCTCAAGACCGACGAGGAAGGCGCCGAAATCTGGGAGATGGCGCGCAAGCTTGAAGGCGTCGTGCGTAACGTCGGCAAGCACGCTGGTGGTGTGGTGATCGCACCGACCAAGCTGACTGATTTCGCGGCGATCTATTGCGATGAGGAAGGCGGCGGTCTGGTAACCCAGTACGACAAGGACGACGTTGAAGCGGCTGGCCTTGTGAAGTTCGACTTCCTGGGCTTGCGGACGCTGACGATCATCGACTGGGCGATGAAGACGATCAATCGCGACCGCGCCAAGGTTGGCGAAGAGCCGCTGGATATCGCATTCATTCCGCTGGACGATGCCCCGACTTACGACCTGTTGCAGAAGGCCGAAACCACGGCGGTGTTCCAGCTTGAATCCCGGGGCATGAAAGAGCTGATCAAAAAGCTCAAGCCCGACTGCCTGGAAGATTTGATCGCACTGGTGGCCCTGTTCCGTCCGGGCCCACTGCAATCGGGCATGGTGGACGACTTCATCAACCGCAAGCACGGTCGCGCGGAGCTGTCGTACCCCCACGTCGACTATCAGTACGAGGGGCTCAAGCCGGTACTCGCGCCAACCTACGGCATCATCCTGTATCAGGAGCAGGTGATGCAGATCGCCCAGGTGATGGCCGGTTACACCCTTGGTGGTGCGGACATGCTGCGTCGCGCCATGGGTAAGAAAAAGCCCGAGGAGATGGCCAAGCAACGCGGCGGTTTCATCGATGGCTGCAAGAGCAACAATATCGACCCGGATCTGGCTGGTAACATTTTCGACCTGGTGGAGAAATTCGCCGGTTACGGCTTCAACAAATCCCACTCCGCTGCCTATGGGCTGGTGTCGTACCAGACCGCGTGGCTCAAGAAACACTACCCGGCGCCATTCATGGCGGCGGTGCTGTCGGCAGACATGCACAACACCGACAAGGTCGTGACCTTGATCGAGGAAGTGCGCACCATGAAGCTGCGCCTCGATGCGCCGGATGTGAACAACTCCGAATTCAAGTTCACGGTGAACGACGAGGGCCGCATCGTGTATGGTCTCGGCGCAATCAAAGGCGTCGGCGAAGGCCCGGTGGAAGCGATTACCGAAGCGCGTCAGGCCGGTCCGTTCAAGGATCTGTTCGACTTCTGCGCGCGCATCGACCTTAAGCGGGTCAACAAGCGGACCCTTGGCGGGCTGATCAGCAGCGGCGCACTGGATCGTCTGGGCCCGTTTTTCTTCGAAGAGCCCAAACAGTACCAAGCCAACATCGACCGTAACCGAGGCGTGTTGCTGGCCGCTCTGGAAGAGGCGATACAAGCCGCGGAGCAGACCGCGCGCAGTCATGACAGCGGCCATGCCGACCTGTTTGGCGGCCTGTTCGTCGAAGCCGATGCCGATGTTTATGCGAACCATCGCACTGCCAAAGAGGTCACTCTCAAGGAGCGGTTGCGCGGTGAGAAGGAGACGCTCGGGTTGTACCTGACCGGTCACCCGATCGATGAATACGAAGGCGAGATCCGCCGGTTCGCCCGTCAGCGGATCGTCGATCTCAAGCCCGCGCGTGATACCCAGACCGTTGCCGGCCTGATCATCGCGCTGCGGGTAATGAAGAACAAAAAGGGCGACAAGATGGGTTTCATCACCCTCGACGACCGCTCCGGGCGCATTGAAGCGTCGCTGTTCGCCGATTCGTTCCAGGCAGCCCAGTCGCTGTTGCAGACGGACGCGATGGTGGTCGTGGAAGGGGAGGTCAGTTCCGACGACTTCTCCGGTGGCCTGCGTTTGCGCGCCAAACGGGTCATGAGCCTGGAGGAGGCGCGGACCGGTCTGGCTGAAAGTTTACGTCTGACCGTGCGTAGCGAGGCGCTCAAGGGCGATCGTCTACGCTGGCTGGGTGACCTGTGCAGGAAGCACCGGGGAGCGTGTCCGATCACGCTCGATTACACAGGGCAGGAAGCCCGCGCGTTGCTGCAGTTCGGCGAAGCCTGGCGAATCGATCCCGCGGACAGCCTGATTCAGGCGTTGCGTGACCAGTTCGGACGAGAGAACGTCTTTCTGCAGTATCGTTAAACGCTGCTCTCTGAATTTTTGAGCTCGACACTTATAAACTCGACCCCTACGCGCCAGATCCTTTAAGGTATGGCGCTTACGGATCAACCGGCCGGCCTCTTGGCCGTCGACCCAAGACGGATGCCTATGAACCCGAATTTTCTGGATTTCGAACAGCCGATTGCTGACCTGCAAGCCAAGATTGAAGAGCTGCGTCTGGTAGGCAATGACAACTCGCTGAACATCGGCGACGAAATCTCTCGACTGCAAGAGAAGAGCAATACGCTCACCGAAAGCATTTTCGGCAACCTGACCAGTTGGCAGATCGCGCGTATGGCGCGTCATCCGCGCCGTCCGTACACGCTGGATTACATCCAACACATCTTCACCGAATTCGATGAGCTGCATGGCGATCGTCACTTCTCCGATGACGCCGCGATCGTCGGCGGTATCGCCCGTCTGGACGATCAGCCGGTGATGGTGATTGGTCACCAGAAGGGCCGCGAAGTGCGCGAAAAGGTTCGTCGCAACTTCGGCATGCCGCGTCCTGAAGGCTATCGCAAGGCGTGCCGTTTGATGGAAATGGCCGAACGCTTCAAGATGCCGATCCTGACCTTCATCGACACCCCTGGCGCCTACCCGGGTATCGACGCTGAAGAGCGCAACCAGAGCGAAGCGATCGCCTGGAACCTTCGTGTCATGGCGCGCCTGAAAACTCCGATCATTGCCACCGTCATCGGTGAGGGTGGTTCGGGCGGTGCGCTGGCCATCGGTGTCTGCGATCAACTGAACATGCTGCAATATTCGACCTATGCGGTGATCTCGCCGGAAGGTTGCGCATCGATTCTGTGGAAAACCGCCGAGAAGGCACCGGACGCTGCCGAAGCGATGGGCATCACTGCCGAGCGCCTCAAGGGTCTGGGCATTGTCGACAAGGTCATCGGTGAGCCATTGGGCGGCGCGCATCGTGATCCAGCCGCTGCCGCAGCGTCGATTCGCGAAGAGCTGAGCAGCCAGTTGGCCATGCTCAAGAAGTTCAACAACGACGAACTGCTGGCTCGCCGTTATGAGCGCCTGATGAGTTACGGCGTTTAATCGAAGCGGTCTTCGAGGTCCGGCCAGCGCAACGCAGGGTTAAACCAGCATGACCAGGCCGGGCATCAAGCAAGAGTTATCCAAGCGACTGTTGTCGCGCCTGTCTCCCTGGCGCGACGCAGCCGGTTGGCGCATTGCCTTCTCCGGTGGTCTGGATTCCACCGTTCTGTTGCACCTGCTGGCCGAGCTGTCGCGCCACCAAACCCTTCCTCCCCTGAGTGCTGTGCACATTCACCACGGTCTGCAAGCCGTTGCTGCGTCGTGGCCGGGACATTGTCGTCAGATGTGTCAGATTCTGGGTGTGCCGTTACAGGTCGTCGACGTTCAGGTCCTGCCGGGAGCGAGCCTGGAGCAGGCGGCGCGGGATGCACGTTACGCCGCCTTCGATCAAGTGCTGCAAGCGGGAGAGGTGCTGCTAACGGCCCAGCATCGGGATGATCAGGCGGAAACCCTAATATTTCGTTTGCTGCGCGGCGCGGGGGTGAGAGGTCTGGCTGCGATGCCTTCACAACGGGTTGTGGGCAAGGGGCATTTGTTCCGCCCTTTGCTGGACGAGCCCCGCGCACTGCTCGAGGCTTATGCGACGGAGCAGGGGCTGAGCTGGATCGAGGATCCGAGCAACAAGGACTGTCGTTTCTCCCGCAATTACCTGCGCAACAACGTGCTGCCTTCGCTGACCGCGCGCTGGCCCCACGCTGTGGCAAACATGACCCGCAGCGCCGCGCACCTGGCTGAAGCTCAGGGTTTACTGGATGAGCTGGCAGTTCAGGATCTGGCGCAGGCCGACACACCTTGCCCTTGGCCATGGCTCAAACTGCCGTCACTGGAACTGGCACCCCTGGAGGCGTTGTCTGCCGCGCGCCAGCGGAACGCCGTGCGGCACTGGCTTGGATCGCTGACGCGCTTGCCGGACAGCGATCACTGGGCGGGTTGGGATTCGCTGCGCGACGCGGGCCCCGACGGGCGGCCGATCTGGCGTCTGACCGACGGCCAGCTGCATCGTGCAGAAGGGCGCATCTGGTGGCTGTCGGGCATCTGGCTCAAGGATGTAGCCGGGTCGCAGCACTGGTCGCCGGCCTCCCAGCCACTGCATTTGCCAGGCAATGGCATGCTGCAGATTCTCGGTGAGATCCCGCGCGGCGGCCTGCACGTTCATTATCGACAGGGTGGCGAAGTGCTGGATGTGCCGGATCGCGGGCGTCGGGATCTCAAGCGCCTGCTCAACGAAAAGGGCGTGCCGGTATTTTTGCGCGGCCGATTGCCGCTGCTGTATCGCGGCGAACAGTTGCTGGCGGTCGCCAACCTCCCGGGACTGGACGCTGACCCCCGTGGCGACTGGCGATTGCACTGGCAGCCACCGACGAATGACCACAGTTTGAGATGAGAGGCTGTTTCCGGTAGACTACGCTCCCTTCTTGATACAGCTTATGTCGATCCTTCTGGAACGACGCAAGTTGCCGATTACCAGCCAGTCTTTACTGGGCGATTCTCAAAATGTGGCGAGCAATGGACAGGTCCGGTTTCGGCCAGTCACTTTCAGCGCGGCAATTTCGGAACTGCATCGAAAGATTTGCAGGTCATCGGGGGCTTCGGCCTTCCTTCGCTTTCCCCGGCGGCTCTGACCGCTTTAACGCAGACTTCTAGGGTTTTTCATGACGCGCTACATCTTCGTCACGGGCGGTGTTGTTTCTTCATTGGGGAAAGGCATTGCCTCGGCTTCATTGGCGGCCATCCTGGAGGCGAGGGGACTTAAGGTCACCATGCTCAAGCTGGACCCCTACATCAACGTCGACCCGGGCACCATGAGCCCGTTCCAGCACGGTGAAGTGTTCGTCACCCACGACGGCGCCGAGACCGACCTGGACCTGGGTCACTACGAGCGTTTCATTCGCACCACCATGACCCAGAACAACAACTTCACCACCGGCCGTGTGTACGAACACGTCCTGCGCAAAGAGCGCCGTGGTGATTATCTGGGCGCGACCATTCAGGTGATCCCGCACATCACCGACGAAATCAAGCGTCGCATCATCAAGGGCGCCGGCGATGCCGACGTGGCCTTGGTCGAAATCGGTGGCACCGTGGGTGACATCGAGTCCCAGCCGTTTCTGGAAGCCATTCGCCAGTTGCGTTTCGAAGTCGGCGCCAAACGCGCGATGCTGATGCACCTGACGCTCGTGCCTTACATCGCTACCGCTGGCGAGACCAAGACCAAACCGACTCAGCACTCCGTCAAGGAACTGCGCTCGATCGGTCTGCAACCTGACGTACTGGTGTGCCGCTCCGATCACCCGATCGACGTTTCGTCGCGTCGCAAGATCGCGCAATTCACCAACGTCGAAGAGCGTGCAGTCATCGCGCTGGAAGACGCCGATACCATCTACAAGATTCCTGGCATCCTGCACTCACAAGGTCTGGACGATTTCGTCGTCGAGCGCTTCGGCCTGCAATGCGGCAGCGCCGATCTGTCCGAGTGGGAAGCCGTGGTCGACGCCAAGCTCAATCCCGAGCATGAAGTCACCATCGCCATGGTCGGTAAATACATGGAGCTGCTGGATGCGTACAAGTCGCTGATCGAAGCGATGAGTCATGCCGGCATCACCAACCGCACCAAGGTCAACCTGCGCTACATCGACTCGGAAGACATCGAGAATCAGGGCACCGGCCTGCTGGAAGGCGTGGATGCGATTCTGGTTCCGGGCGGTTTCGGTCTGCGTGGTGTGGAAGGCAAGATCACAGCTGTCCAGTTCGCTCGCGAGAACAAGGTGCCTTACCTGGGTATCTGCCTGGGCATGCAGGTGGCGGTCATCGAGTTCGCACGTAACGTGCTGGGCTGGAAAGACGCCAACTCCACCGAATTCGATCGTACCAGCCCGCACCCTGTGGTCGGTCTGATCACCGAGTGGGAAGACGCCACCGGCGCGGTCGAAACCCGCACTGAAACCTCCGATCTGGGCGGCACCATGCGTCTGGGCGCGCAGGAATGTCAGCTGGAGCCAGGCTCGTTGGTCCATGACTGCTACGCCAACGACGTGATCGTCGAGCGTCACCGTCATCGCTACGAAGTGAACAACAAGCTGCTGCCGCAACTGATCGAAGCCGGCCTGAAGGTTTCCGGTCGTTCGGGTGATGGCGCGCTGGTCGAAGTGGTCGAGTCCAAGGATCATCCATGGTTCGTGGCGTGCCAGTTCCACCCTGAGTTCACTTCAACGCCTCGTGACGGCCACCCGCTGTTCAGTGGCTTCGTCAAGGCAGCGCTCGCTCAACACCAGAAAAACGCCTGATAGGGAATTCATTACATGGCATCTAAAATCATCCGCGTCGGTTCCATCGACATCGCCAACGACAAGCCAATGGTCTTGTTCGGCGGCATGAATGTCCTGGAATCGCGGGACATGGCCATGCAGGTCTGCGAAGAGTACGTACGGGTGACCGAAAAACTCGGCATCCCTTACGTGTTCAAGGCCAGCTTCGACAAAGCCAACCGTTCTTCCGTGACGTCGTATCGCGGTCCGGGCCTGGAAGCGGGCATGCGCATCTTCGAAGAGATCAAGAGCACCTTTGGCGTTCCTGTGATCACCGACGTGCACGAGCCGCATCAGGCTGCGACTGTCGCTGAAGTCTGCGACATCATCCAGCTGCCGGCTTTCCTGTCGCGTCAGACCGATCTGGTCGTTGCGATGGCGAAAACCGGTGCCGTGATCAACATCAAGAAAGCCCAGTTCCTCGCGCCTCAGGAAATGAAACACATCCTGAGCAAGTGTGAAGAAGCGGGTAATGACCAGTTGATCCTGTGCGAGCGCGGTTCGAGCTTCGGCTACAACAACCTTGTGGTGGACATGCTCGGTTTCGGCATCATGAAGGCGTTCGAATACCCTGTGTTCTTCGATGTCACTCATGCGCTGCAGATGCCGGGCGGTCGTTCGGATTCAGCCGGTGGTCGTCGCGCCCAGGTCACGGACCTGGCCAAGGCCGGTATCAGCCAGGGGCTCGCGGGCCTGTTCCTCGAGGCGCATCCGGATCCGGACAACGCCAAATGCGACGGTCCTTGCGCACTGCGCCTGAACAAGCTTGAGCCATTCCTGACTCAGCTCAAGGCGCTCGATGATCTGGTCAAGAGCTTCCCGACCATCGAAACGGCATAAAACCCGCTTCTCCGGCACTGGAGCCTCCGGTACAGTGCCGTGCGTTTCTTTCCCGACCAATGGGTCGGGAATTTTTGTCGTCTCGGGCCTGCCCGCTGTCTGAGTGCCTCGGGGCGTCAGTCGTTTTCCCAGCTGCGTCGTTTTCGTCAATCTTGGAGTGTTAACAACAATGGCAAAAATCGTCGACATCAAAGGTCGTGAAGTTCTCGACTCCCGTGGCAATCCCACCGTGGAAGCAGATGTGCTCCTCGACAACGGCATCATCGGCAGTGCCTGCGCGCCGTCCGGTGCTTCCACCGGCTCGCGTGAAGCACTTGAGCTGCGTGATGGCGACAAGAGCCGTTACATGGGCAAGGGCGTTCTGAAGGCTGTGGCCAATATCAATGGCCCGATCCGCGATCTGCTGCTGGGCAAGGACCCGGTTGACCAGAAAGCGCTGGATCACGCGATGATCGAGCTCGACGGCACCGAAAACAAAGCCAGCCTGGGCGCCAACGCAATTCTCGCTGTGTCCCTGGCCGCTGCCAAGGCTGCCGCACAGGACCAGGACCTGCCGCTGTACGCGCACATCGCCAACCTTAACGGCACTCCAGGCGTCTACTCGATGCCAGTCCCGATGATGAACATCATCAACGGTGGCGAGCACGCCGATAACAACATCGATATCCAGGAATTCATGGTTCAGCCGGTTGGCGCCAAGACCTTCTCCGAAGGCCTGCGCTGGGGCACCGAGATTTTCCATCACCTCAAAGCTGTGCTGAAGGCCCGGGGCCTGAACACTGCCGTGGGTGACGAAGGCGGTTTCGCACCGAACCTGAACTCCAACGCCGAAGCGCTGGACGCCATTGCTGAAGCGGTCAAGAACGCCGGTTACAAGCTGGGCACCGACGTGACCCTGGCATTGGACTGCGCGGCGAGCGAGTTCTACAAGAACGGCAAGTACGTGTTGAGCGAAGAAGGCGAGTACGACTCAGCCGGTTTTGCCGACTACCTGGCCGACCTGGTGAGCAAGCACCCGATCATCTCCATCGAAGACGGTCTGGACGAGTCCGACTGGGACGGCTGGAAGGTTCTGACCGACAAGATCGGCGACAAGATCCAGCTGGTGGGCGACGACCTGTTCGTGACCAACACCAAGATTTTGAAAGAAGGTATCGAGAAAAAAATCGGTAACTCCATTCTGATCAAGTTCAACCAGATCGGCACCCTGACCGAGACCCTGGAAGCCATCCAGATGGCCAAGGCAGCCGGTTACACCGCCGTGATCTCCCACCGTTCCGGTGAAACCGAGGACTCGACCATCGCCGATCTGGCAGTGGGCACGTCCGCTGGTCAGATCAAGACCGGTTCTCTGAGCCGTTCGGATCGCATCTCCAAGTACAACCAACTGCTGCGTATCGAAGAGCAATTGGGCGCCAAAGCTGTTTACCGTGGTCGCGGCGAGTTTCGCGGCTGATTGCAAGATGGTAAAAAGGCAGCAGGCGCTGTAGGACATTTCGCTGAGAAGCGATTTATCCTGACGTCCTGATCCATGAGCCCGGTGACCACCGGGCTCTTGGGCATTTGAAATGGTCGGTTTTGCTGTCTTTCTCCACCGGGTAACAGATATTCACAATGCGCAGTCCTAACTGGTTGTTCCTCGTTCTGCTTTTGATGCTCGCTGGCTTGCAGTATCGCCTATGGGTAGGTAACGGCAGTCTCGCGCAGGTGGCCAGTCTGACCCAGCAAATCGCCGATCAACATGCCGAAAACGATGCTTTGCTGGAGCGTAACCGTGTTCTGGATGCGGAAGTGCTGGAGCTGAAGAAAGGTCTGGAGACCGTTGAAGAACGTGCCCGCCACGAATTGGGCATGGTCAAGGACGGCGAGACCCTCTATCAGTTGGCACAGTGACGTTGGCGTAATGACACAATCCCTTCCTGCCTTCTGGGCAGTGATTCCCGCAGCGGGCGTTGGTGCTCGCATGGCGGCAGACCGTCCCAAGCAGTACCTGCAACTGGGCGGACTCACGATTCTTGAACACAGCCTGCTTTGTTTTCTCGATCATCCGCGGCTCAAGGGCCTGGTGATCAGTCTGGCTGTGGACGACCCCTATTGGCCTACGTTGCCTTGCGCGCTGGATTCCCGCATTCAGCAGGTCGCGGGCGGCAAAGAGCGTGCGGACTCGGTGCTCAATGCGCTGCTGCACCTGCACGCCAATGGCGCTGATGATAACGATTGGGTGCTGGTTCACGATGCCGCGCGACCCAATCTGGCACGTTCGGATCTGGACAATCTGCTCTGTGAGCTCAAAGACGACCCGGTCGGGGGGCTGTTGGCTGTTCCCGCCAAGGACACCTTGAAGCGCGCCGATGCCAGCGGGCGAGTGGTGGAAACGGTTGATCGCAGCCTGATCTGGCAGGCGTACACACCGCAGATGTTTCGTCTGGGCGCGTTGCATCGGGCGCTGGCGGACAGCCTGGTGTCGAACGTTTCGATCACTGACGAAGCTTCGGCCATCGAATGGGCTGGGCAGTCGCCGCGATTGATCGAAGGCCGGGCGGACAACATCAAGGTCACCCGGCCTGAAGATCTTGAGTGGTTGCGACAGCGTGGCATCAAGCGCAGCTGATCATATCGGGCGTGGCTCCAGGGGGCTCTTCATATAGCGTCACAATTGCTACCTCGACGACCTGCGGATGCTCTCTATAAGGTGCACCTTCATCCGTTCATGCGCGCAGGAGGCGGTAATGATCCGACAGTGGATAGTCGTGTTTCTTTGTATGTGTTTCCCCGGGTTTGCGTTCGCCAGCAATGCTGGAATCTCCTCAGCCTCGATCAGCCTTCACGCTGCACAGCAGATGGCTGACGCGGTGCAGAAGGCGGCCGAAGAGCGCGATCTTCGGCTGGTCATCAGTATTTTCGACCAGCACGGGCAACTCCGGTATTTTCGCCGCATGGATGGCACCAGTGTCGGCAGTATTCAGGTCTCCCAGCTCAAGGGCCTGACTTCGGCCAGCTTTCCGCTCTCGACCCGGGAACTGGCGACACGCAGCAGCGCCTCGCCGAACAATCCTTATGCATCGATACCGGGCTTCGTTCTGCTGGCAGGCGGTGTGCCGGTGTTTGACCGGACCGGACGTCACGTTGGCAGCATTGGCGTGAGCGGGGCATCGCCGGATCTGGACGAGGTCTGCGCCTTGGCCGGTGCCGACAGCTTTTCTTCACAGCTCGCCGAATAAGTCGCTCATAAGGGAGTGAGGTACTCATCGCGTAACGCCAATCCCGCTTTCAAATAGTCCACCAGCTTCCTGACCTTCGGCGACAAATGCCTTTGCTGCGGATACAGCGCCCAGACGGCGGTGTTGGGTGGCTGGTGGGCATCCAGTAACGAGATGAGTGCACCGCTCTTCAGATGTTCAAGCACGTAATAGTCCGGCAACTGACACAGCCCTACGCCTTGGAGCGCGGCGTCCAGCACCGCCTGGCCACTGTTGCAACGCCAGTTTCCGTGGACACGCTGGGAAAACTCCTTGCCATTCTGTTGCAGCAGCCAACTGTCGGAGCTGCCTATCAGGCAGTTATGCCGATTCAGTTCCGACAGGCTGTGGGGACGGCCATATCGCTCCACATAAGAGGGCGATGCGCACAGATACATTCGGCGCGGCGCCAGGCGAGTCGCAACAAGACGTGATTCCTGTAAACGGCCGAGGCGTATTGCCAGGTCCATCCCTTCGTGCACCAGATCCAGCGTGCTGTTGCTCAGTTCGATATCCACGCGCAACTGCGGATATTCATCCATGAAGCGTGTCACCAGTGGCGCGATGAACCGCTCGCCATAGGCCACTGCACAGGTCATGCGCAGCAGCCCCTTCGGTTCGCTGGTCAGATCACCCACCGCGCGCAGTGCCTCTTCACGACCGTCCTGCAAACGCTGGCAATGATGCAGAAAGGTCTGGCCGGCTTCGGTCAGCGCAACTTTTCGCGTGCTCCGGTAGAGCAGGCGTGTCTGCAGACGCTCTTCAAGTCGTGCGATCTGGCGACTGATATGTGAGGAAGAAACGCCCAGCCGCTCTGCAGCGGCAGTGAATTGTCCGCATTCGGCGACAGCGACGAATTCATCGAGGCCTTCCCAACGATTGGTGTACATCGATTATCCCTGCACAGCATTAATGTTTTGCTTTTGCATGGATTATTAATCAAACAGCACTGCTTTACACTCCCAGCTCGTTTTTACTTCGCTGGAGATCATGATGATCAAGTCTCGTGCCGCCGTTGCCTTCGCGCCCAACCAACCACTGCAAATCGTCGAAGTGGACGTCGAGGCGCCGAAAGCGGGTGAGGTGCTGATCCGTACCGTCGCTTCCGGCGTATGCCATACCGATGCCTACACCTTGTCTGGCGCTGACTCCGAAGGCGTGTTCCCCTGCATTCTGGGTCACGAAGGTGGTGGTATCGTTGAAGCGATCGGCGAAGGCGTGACCTCGCTGGCAGTCGGCGACCATGTGATCCCGCTCTACACGGCCGAGTGCCGCGAGTGCAAATTCTGCAAGTCCGGCAAGACCAACCTTTGCCAGAAAGTCCGCGCCACGCAGGGCAAGGGCCTGATGCCCGACGGCACCACCCGTTTCAGCTACAACGGCGAGCCGGTTTATCACTACATGGGCTGCTCGACCTTCTCCGAGTACACCGTGGTGCCGGAAATTTCCCTGGCAAAAATCCCCAAGGAAGCGCCGCTGGAAAAGGTCTGTCTGCTGGGTTGCGGCGTGACTACCGGCATCGGCGCGGTCCTGAATACTGCCAAGGTGGAAGAGGGCGCTACCGTCGCCATCTTCGGTCTGGGCGGCATTGGTCTTGCGGCGATCATCGGCGCGAAAATGGCCAAGGCCTCGCGCATCATCGCGATCGACATCAACCCGGCCAAGTTCGATGTGGCCCGTGAGCTGGGCGCCACCGATTTCATCAACCCGAAAGAGCACACCAAGCTGATTCAGGATGTCATCGTTGAACTGACCGATGGCGGCGTCGACTACAGCTTCGAATGTATCGGCAACGTACAGTTGATGCGCGCGGCCCTGGAATGCTGCCACAAGGGTTGGGGCGAATCGATCATCATCGGTGTGGCGCCATCGGGTCAGGAAATCGCCACTCGTCCGTTCCAGCTCGTCACTGGTCGCGTCTGGCGCGGCTCGGCGTTCGGCGGCGTCAAAGGTCGCACCGAGCTGCCAAGCTACGTCGAGAAATCACAGACCGGCGAAATCCCGCTGGACACGTTCATCACCCACACCATGGGTCTGGACAAGATCAACGAAGCGTTCGACCTGATGCACGAAGGCAAAAGCATTCGTTCGGTCATCCATTTCTAAGAGCAGCGACAAGCACGAGCTGCAAGCTGCAAGAAGGCGCGCCGCTGTGCCGACTTGCAGCCGACGGCTTGAAGCTTGCGGCTGGGAGGAACGACCTTGAGTCTGGAAAACATCTCGTGCCAGAAAAGCTTCGGCGGCTGGCATAAACGCTACAAACATCACTCCGATGTGCTTGGCTGCGACATGGTATTTGCTGTCTATCTGCCGCCCCAGGCGGAGCAGGGTGCCAAGCTGCCGGTGGTGTATTGGCTGTCGGGGCTGACCTGCACCGATGAAAACTTCATGCAGAAGGCGGGTGCGCAGCGCATTGCGGCCGAACTGGGCTTGATCATCGTTGCGCCGGACACCAGTCCTCGTGGCGCCGATGTTCCGGGCGATCCGGACAACGCCTACGATTTCGGCCTGGGGGCGGGGTTCTATCTGAACGCCACGCAGCAACCCTGGGCTCGCCATTACCGCATGTACGATTACGTGGTCAGTGAGTTGCCTGCGTTGATCGAAGCGCATTTCCCGGCTTCGGATAAACGCAGCATCAGTGGCCATTCGATGGGCGGTCATGGCGCGCTGGTGTGTGCATTGCGCAATCCCGGCCGTTACAAATCGGTGTCGGCGTTCTCGCCGATCAGCAACCCGATGGATTGCCCATGGGGGCAGAAAGCCTTTTCCCGCTATCTGGGCGAAGACCGGTCGCGCTGGCGTGAATGGGATGCCAGCTTATTGATTGCCGACGCCACCGAGCGTCTGCCGCTGCTGGTGGATCAAGGTGATCGTGATGATTTCCTCGCCAATCAGCTCAAGCCCGAAGCGCTGGTGCAGGCAACCAGGGCGGTCGGTCATCCGCTGGAACTGAGAATGCAACCTGGCTATGACCATAGCTATTATTTCATCGCCAGCTTCATCGAAGACCACCTGCGCCATCACGCACAGGCATTGGAGGGCTGAAGAAATGGCATTCAATCGCGACAAGCTGTCCTGCAATTGAGTGCCACCAGGCCCTAATGTCCGACAAAGTAGGTAGAATCACGCCCTGACTTTTTCAGGGCGTTTTTTTATGCGTATTGGCCACGGCTATGATGTGCACCGTTTCGCTGAAGGCGATTTTATTACCTTGGGCGGGGTACGGATCGCGCACAAGTTCGGTTTGCTTGCGCATTCCGATGGCGATGTGCTGTTGCACGCATTGAGCGATGCCTTGCTGGGCGCGGCAGCGCTGGGCGACATCGGCAAGCATTTCCCCGATACCGATCCGCAGTTCAAGGGCGCCGACAGCCGCGTACTGCTGCGTCATGTACTTAAACAGGTGCAAGCCAAAGGCTGGAAAGTCGGCAATATCGACGCCACCATCGTTGCCCAGGCTCCCAAGATGGCCCCGCACATCGACACCATGCGGGCGCTGATCGCCGAAGACCTGCAGGTCGAACTGGATCAGGTCAACGTCAAGGCCACCACCACTGAAAAGCTGGGTTTCACCGGCCGTGAAGAAGGCATCGCGGTTCACGCCGTTGCGCTGTTGATCGCAGCATGACCGAATTCGAACTCTTGGGCCCACGGGCCTATGGCGATGCATTGGGCATTGCGGTGCTCAAGGCAACCGCTGAAGACTTTCAGGTCGATGAAGTGCTGGACATCCCCCTGTCCGGCGATGGCGAACACCTGTGGCTGTGGGTCGAAAAACGCGGCTTGAACACCGAAGAAGCGGCACGACGTCTGGCCAAGGCCGCTGGCGTGCCGTTGCGGACCGTGGCTTACGCGGGTTTGAAAGATCGTCAGGCGCTGACCCGGCAGTGGTTCAGCATACAGTTGCCGGGCAAGGCCGATCCGGACATGTCGAGTGCCGAGAACGACACGCTGAAAATTCTCGACAGCAAGCGCCACAAGCGCAAATTGCAGCGTGGAGCCCATGCTGCCAACGGCTTCACCCTGCGCCTGACCGGGTTGCAGGGTGACAAGGCTGCTCTGGATGCGCGCCTTGAAGCGATCAAGCTCGGCGGCATTCCCAATTATTTCGGTGCCCAGCGTTTCGGCTACGAGGGCGGTAACGTCGGCGAAGCCCGGCATTACGCTGAGCGCCAGGCCTTGCCCGAACAACGAAATGTACGCTCCCGTCTACTTTCCACTGCCCGCAGTTATTTGTTCAATCAGGTGCTGGCGGCCCGTGTTGCCAACGGGACCTGGGATAAGGCTCAGGTGGGCGATCTGTTGGCATTCACTGACAGTCGCAGCTTTTTCCCGGCGGGTGAAGCGGAGTGCAGCGATCCGCGTCTAGCGATTCTCGATCTGCACCCTACAGGCCCCCAATGGGGCGAAGGTCCTTCCCCGGCCACTGGGGTCACTGGAGAAGTGGAAAACAGCGTCGCGCTGCGTGAGTCGTCGCTTTGTAACTGGTTGATAAAAGCGGGAATGGAACAAGAACGTCGCATCCTGCGACTGCCCATCGGGCGGTTGACGTGGCATTATCCCGAGCCTGACATTCTGCAACTGGAATTCGTCCTGCCGGCCGGATGCTTCGCCACCGCATTGGTGCGTGAACTCGTGGATCTGGCGCCTGTGGGACAGACGGACAGCTCATGCGTATTCTGATTTCGAATGATGATGGGGTCTCGGCACCCGGACTTGCTGCGCTCCACGGAGCGCTGGCGGGTTATGCCGAGTGCGCGGTCATCGCTCCCGATCAAGACAGAAGTGGTGCCAGCAGCTCGCTGACCCTTGATCGGCCTCTGCACCCACACCTGCTGGACAATGGCTTCATCAGTCTTAACGGCACCCCCACCGACTGCGTGCATCTGGGTATCCACGGTTTGCTGGAACAGGAACCGGACATGGTGGTTTCCGGCATCAATCTGGGCGCCAATCTGGGGGACGACGTGCTGTATTCCGGCACCGTCGCTGCAGCGCTGGAAGGACGTTTTTTGCAACGTCCGTCGTTTGCCTTTTCATTTCTGTCGCGTCAGGTCGATAACCTGGCAACTGCCGCGCATTACGCACGGCTTCTGGTCGAGGCTCACGAACAGCTCGATCTGCCACCGCGTACCGTGTTGAATGTGAATATTCCAAACTTGCCGCTGGATCACGTGCGCGGCATTCAGCTGACCCGCCTGGGCCACCGTACTCGCGCTGCTGCGCCGGTGCGGGTAGTCGATCCGCGTGGCAAGGCCGGTTACTGGATTGCCGCCGCAGGCGACGCCGAGGACGGCGGGCCGGGCACCGATTTTCATGCCGTGATGCAGGGTTATGTGTCGATTACACCTTTACAGCTGGATCGGACCTATCAGGACGGTTTCAACAGCCTGAACGCATGGCTGGAGGGAATGGCCTGATGTCGCGTGAGCATGATGATCTGTTACGTCGTGGCGTGGGTTTCACCTCGCAGCGTACCCGTGAGCGGTTGATCCAGCGGTTGTATGAAGAGGGCATCGCTAACACTCAGGTGCTCGACGTCATTCGCAAGACGCCTCGGCATCTGTTCGTTGATGAGGCGCTGGCCCATCGCGCTTATGAAGACACCGCGCTGCCGATCGGCAACAACCAGACCATCTCTCAGCCGTACATGGTCGCCCGCATGAGCGAACTGCTGCTGGCGGCGGGGCCGCTGGACAAGGTGCTGGAGATCGGCACTGGCTCGGGCTATCAGACCGCAGTCTTGGCGCAGCTGGTGGAGCGGGTGTTCTCGGTAGAGCGCATCAAGGTGCTGCAGGACCGCGCCAAGGAGCGCCTGGTTGAGCTCAATCTGCGCAATATGGTGTTTCGCTGGGGCGATGGCTGGGAAGGCTGGCCAGCCCTTGCGCCCTACAACGGCATTATCGTTACCGCTGTCGCAACCGACGTGCCGCAGGCGTTGCTGGACCAACTCGCGCCAGGGGGGCGTCTGGTGATTCCGGTAGGCTCGGGTGAAGTGCAGCAATTGATGCTGATCATCCGTGAAGAGAATGGCTTTTCACGGCATGTGCTGGGTGCGGTGCGTTTCGTGCCTTTGCTCAACGGTCCGCTGGCGTAACCGCTCTTTTGCAGCTGCAATGAATTCCACGAGGCGCCGCCTGTCTACAGGCTGGCGATTTGCGATGAGGTCGTTACCCGTCCGCTCTATGTCGTCCTGAACACGTTTTGTAACCGGTTTTTCCATGGCTGCCCGTCATCACCACGACACAATAGGCAGCTTTAATTCAGTCACCAGTAAAGGAGTGGCGGGTGAGTCTCACAGTCATTCGGCAGCGTACGTCTTCAACAAGTTTTCAACGTCTGGTGATTGGCATTGCCCTGAGTGTCCTTCTGGTCGGCTGCTCCAGTACGCCCTCGGGCGGAGTGCGTGTCGTCGATCGAAATGGCGGCAAATCCGCAGCTCCCGTTCGCCAGCCTGTCACCACTGGTCAGTACGTGGTCAAGCGGGGCGACACGCTTTTCTCCATTGCTTTCCGTTACGGTTGGGACTGGAAGGCGCTGGCCGCCCGCAACAACATCCCAGAGCCCTACACCATTCATGTCGGTCAGGCGATTCGCTTCGACGGACGTTCAAACTCTACCTCTGCTGTTGTAGCGGCCGCGCCGGTCGTGGTCCCGCAAACTACAACCAGCAGCTCGAATTCGCCATCCGGTTCACTCAAGACCACTGTTATTACACGGCCTGTCGGTGCAACTTCAGGTAGTACGGCGCCGCCTGCCACTACCCCGGTCACCACTCCGGTTAATACACCCGTAGTTGCGGGAGCGCGTTCTGCGAGTGGCTGGGCGTGGCCAACTAACGGTATTTTGATCGGCAAATTTTCTTCAAACGGTAGTTTGAATAAAGGAATTGATATCGCCGGTGATTTGGGACAGCCTGTTTTAGCCGCGTCTGATGGTTCAGTGGTTTACGCCGGAAGTGGATTAAGGGGCTACGGCGAGTTAGTAATCATCAAACACAGCGATACCTATGTCAGTGCTTACGGTCACAACCGTAGGCTGTTGGTTCGGGAGGGGCAACAGGTCAAGGCAGGGCAGACGATTGCCGAGATGGGGTCCACGGGGACTGACCGGGTGAAACTGCATTTCGAGATTCGCCGTCAGGGTAAACCGGTAGATCCACTGGAATTTTTGCCGCGTCGTTGATCGGTTTCCAGCCTGTTCCTGACATAGAGGGGACAGGCTCAAGTGATGCCACGGAAAAAGGCGCCACTGGAGCTTGAGGTCGAACTCACCAAAGGACTATAACAATGGCTCTCAACAAAGAAGTGCCGGAGTTTGACATAGACGACGAAGTTCTCCTTATGGAGCACGGGATCGTCCTGGATTCTGCAACGGATGAGAAGCCAGCTACACCTTCTGTTCGTGCGAAGACCAAAAACTCCGCAGCACTCAAGCAGCACAAATACATCGACTACACGCGGGCACTGGATGCCACGCAGCTGTATCTCAACGAGATCGGCTTCTCCCCCCTGCTGTCCCCGGAAGAGGAAGTCCACTTTGCGCGCTTGTCGCAGAGCGGTGATCCGGCCGGACGCAAACGCATGATTGAGAGCAATCTGCGCCTGGTGGTCAAAATCGCCAGACGCTACGTCAATCGTGGCCTGTCATTGCTGGACCTCATCGAAGAAGGCAATCTTGGGCTGATTCGAGCGGTCGAAAAATTCGATCCAGAGCGCGGTTTCCGCTTCTCCACCTATGCAACCTGGTGGATCCGTCAGACCATCGAGCGCGCGATCATGAATCAGACGCGGACCATCCGCCTGCCGATTCATGTGGTCAAGGAGCTGAACGTCTACCTGCGTGCTGCACGCGAGTTGACCCAGAAGCTCGACCACGAACCTTCACCCGAAGAGATCGCCAACCTGCTCGAAAAACCGGTGGGCGAGGTCAAGCGCATGCTGGGCCTCAACGAGCGTGTGTCTTCCGTCGATGTGTCCCTGGGGCCAGATTCGGACAAGACGCTACTTGATACCCTCACTGATGATCGACCTACCGACCCTTGCGAGCTGCTGCAGGACGACGACTTGTCCCAAAGCATCGACCAGTGGCTGTCCGAACTGACCGACAAGCAACGTGAGGTGGTTGTGCGCCGCTTCGGCTTGCGTGGCCACGAGAGCAGCACACTGGAAGACGTGGGCCTGGAGATCGGTCTGACCCGTGAACGTGTACGGCAGATCCAGGTAGAGGGGCTCAAGCGCCTGCGTGAGATCCTTGAAAAAAATGGCTTGTCGAGCGAGTCCCTGTTTCAGTGATCAGGGGATTTCAACGTCAACGTGTTGGTAGCTAAGTAGCATCATATAAAAAGCCCTGACCTGTTCAGGGCTTTTTTTGTTATTACGGTATCAAGTGCATATGATGAATAATTGATTAAGCCTGCCTACATGTATGTCGATTTTAATATGAGCGATGCCCGTAGGTGGCTCTTGCATTAGTTGTAAGTCATTTCGTACGTGTGACGTGAGAGATAACGCTATTTGTTGAGGGGCTAAGTCTTTGGTGGACGAGTGAAATAATTCATCCCCATGATTTAACTCATGTTTATTTCACTAACGTCGACGGTGCTGAATTTTTTTGCAAAGTCCGGGGTGTTGCTCTGAATCGGTAAATCACTAAGATCAGAACTGTGCCGAGGGATTGGCACAGGCGGTCAAGGAAGACTGCTTCACAGGACATCGCAGGAGGCGATTCATCAGGACGATGAACATGGATTAAAGGGATTATGGAAAAAATGTGGGCGGGTCAAACCGCCCCTTTTTTTGTCTGCAGAAAAGTGGGGCGTTCAGGTCATCGCTCCCGAAAATGCAAAAAGGCCCCGAAGGGCCTTTTGCGGTATCGCTGGAAGCTTAGCGCTCCAGATCGGCGATCTTGCCAGGTTTGCCATCCCATTCCTCAGCATCCGGCAGCGCATCTTTACGCTCGGTGATGTTGGGCCAGACGTCAGCCAGCTCGGCGTTCAGCTCAATGAAGTTTTCCATGCCAGCCGGAATTTCGTCTTCCGAGAAAATCGCAGTGGCCGGGCATTCAGGCTCGCACAGAGCGCAGTCGATGCACTCATCCGGGTGAATCACCAGGAAGTTCGGGCCTTCGTAGAAGCAGTCCACCGGACAGACTTCTACGCAGTCGGTGTACTTGCACTTGATGCAGTTGTCGGTGACGACGAAGGTCATTTCTAATTCTCTCCTCAGGCGGCGGCAGCAGAGCCCTTCACGGTAGGGTTGCTCGGTTGGGAACGTTCCCGGGCCATTCAGAACGCAGTCAACCCGGCTTCACGGCCACGGGGCATGTGAGCAAGGCTCTGGTTCGCTGCGTTCGAACGCGGCTCGGATCTCTTACGGCCCGGCTAGAGGCTGTACCGTTCCCAAACCGCGCGGGATTCTAACAGCTTGTTACGGATACCGTTAGATCCGGTTTTGCAGTCCATATAACCATTCGATAGCTTGGCGTGGCGTCATGTCGTCTATTTTCAGTTTCGACAATTCATCGAGCACCGGGTGCGGCAGGCTGGCGAACATGTCGCTTTGCATGGGTACCGGAGGTTTGCCTGGCTTCGACCTGGGCTGTTCATGGGGCAGGCTGGTGGTTTCCAGACGCTGCAAATGTTCCTTGGCGCGACTGATCACCTTGCCTGGAACCCCCGCCAACTGAGCCACCGCCAAACCGTAGCTCTGGCTCGCCGGCCCTGGCAGCACGCGATGCAGGAACACGATACGTTCGTTGTGCTCGGTGGCGTTGAGATGGACATTGGCCACCAGCGGTTCGCTTTCCGGCAATACCGTCAGCTCGAAATAGTGAGTGGCGAACAGCGTATAGGCACGCAGTTGGGCGAGACATTCTGCCGCAGCCCAGGCCAGCGAGAGACCGTCGAAGGTGCTGGTGCCGCGACCTACTTCGTCCATCAATACCAGGCTCTTGTCCGTGGCGTTGTGCAGGATGTTCGCGGTTTCGCTCATCTCCACCATGAACGTCGAGCGACCACCGGCCAGGTCATCGCTGGAGCCGATACGGGTGAAAATGCGATCGACCAGCGATAGCTCGCAACTGGCGGCCGGAACGAAGCTGCCGATGTGGGCCAGCAGCACGATCAGGGCGGTCTGACGCATGTAGGTGGATTTACCGCCCATGTTCGGGCCGGTGATCACCAGCATGCGGGTGTTGTCGTTCAGGTCGAGATCGTTGGCCACGAACGGCGATGATAGCACTTGTTCAACCACCGGATGACGACCTTGCTCGATGCGCATGCATGGCTCGTCGGTGAAGCGCGGGCGGTTCAGATCCAGATTCAGGGCGCGCTCGGCGAGATTGCTCAGCACATCCAGTTCGGCCAAAGCAGCGGCGGTGTCCTGCAGGGGTGCCAGATGACCGATCAGGTCTTCCAGTAGCGCCTCGTAGAGCATTTTTTCGCGAGCCAGCGCACGGCTCTTCGCCGACAGCGCCTTGTCTTCGAACTCTTTCAGCTCGGGCGTAATAAAGCGCTCGGCGCCCTTGAGAGTCTGGCGGCGGATGTAGTCAGCCGGCGCCTGCTCGGCCTGCTTGCTCGGCAGTTCGATGAAGTAGCCATGCACGCGGTTGTAACCGACCTTGAGATTGGCAAGGCCGGTACGGGCTTTCTCCCGGGTTTCCAGGTCGATCAGAAATTGACCTGCGTTCTCGCTCAGGGACAGCAATTCGTCGAGTTCTGCGTCGTAACCCGTCTTGAGCACGCCACCGTCACGGATGACGGCGGGCGGGTTATCGATGATGGCTCGTTGCAGCAGGTCGGCCAATTCGGGGTAAGTGCTGGCACTCTTAGCCAGTTGCTGAATGTGCGGTGCTTCGAGTTCGGTCAGAGCCAGTTGCAACTCCGGCAGGGCACCGAGCGCGTCACGCAGGCGCGCCAGGTCTCGGGGACGAGCGTTGCGCAGGCCGATACGCGCGAGAATCCGCTCGATGTCGCCGATCTCTTTCAACTGTGGCTGCAGATTCTCGAACCGGTAGCGCTCCAGGAAACAGCTGATCGACTCCTGACGAGCTTCCAGCACTTTCAGGTCCCGCAGCGGACGATTCAGCCAGCGGGTGAGCAGGCGTGTCGCCATGGCGGTCTGGCAACGGTCCATGACCGACTGCAGCGTGTTGTCGCGCCCGCCTGCCAGGTTGGTATCGAGTTCCAGATTGCGGCGGCTGGCGCCGTCAAGGATGACCGTGTCGTCCATGCGCTCATGGCGCAGGCTACGCAGGTGCGGCAGGGCGGTGCGCTGGGTTTCCTTAGCGTAGCCTAGCAGGCAACCGGCGGCGCCGATGGCCAGGGTCAGCATCTCGCAGCCGAACCCTTTGAGGTCCTGGGTCGAAAACTGCTGGCACAGGCTTTTATGTGCCGAGTCGCGTTCGAAATCCCAAGGGGCACGGCGACGAGCGCCGCGACGCTTCTCGGCAGGCAAGCCTTGTGGCCAATCATCCGGAATCAGCAGCTCAACTGGATTGATGCGTTCAAGTTCCGCCAGCAGGTTTTCCCAGCCCTTGATTTCCTGAACGGTAAAATTGCCACTGGTGATGTCCAGAACGGCCAGGCCGAACAGACGTTCATCACCCAGTACGGCGGCGATCAGGTTATCGCGACGCTCATCAAGCAGCGCCTCGTCGCTCACGGTGCCTGGGGTAATGATGCGGACCACCTGGCGCTCGACCGGCCCCTTGCTGGTCGCCGGATCGCCGATCTGTTCGCAGATCACCACCGATTCGCCCAGCTTTACCAGTTTGGCCAGATAGCCTTCGGCGGCGTGGTACGGAATGCCGCACATCGGGATGCTCTGCCCGGCCGATTGCCCGCGGGCGGTCAGGGTGATGTCCAGCAACTTGGCCGCCTTCTTCGCGTCTTCGTAGAAGATCTCGTAGAAGTCGCCCATGCGATAGAACATCAACTGGTCCGGATGCTGATTCTTCAGCCTCCAGTATTGCTGCATCATGGGGGTGTGCGAAGAGAGGTCGGAAATTGCTTTATTCATCAGTTATTTAGGCAAATTCGTTGGGAGATTGAGGCAAATAAGGAGCGTCGCGTGGAACACCACCTACGTGGGCCGACGTCAGATCCGATTGCTTTTGCGATGGGCGCAAGGTTACCACGCACGTTCGCGGGCCGCAGGCTCCGGTTATTCGTGACGGCTCGTTTCTGAATCCACATGAGTCGCCTTGAGCTGTCTAGGCTGTCGTGGTTGCTGCCCGATTCCGGGCACGTCATTTAAGAAAAGGACCTTATATGCGACGTAAACGTGGAAGGGATTCAACCAACGGACGCTTCATCACCCTTGAGGAAGCGCGACAACGGCCTCGGGAAACTATCGTTGAAACGGTCAGGAAACCCTGCCCGGAAAAGAAGCAGGAAACGGCAAGGCAGCAGGAGCCTGCCTAGATAAAACAGCAGGCGCGGCGGTGCTTATGGCCGCGTCCTGCCTTGCCAATGAGTGACGCTCGTGTAGCGTGTGCTCATTGTTCGATCGATACGGAGAAGTTCTGTGGATCACATCACCCAATTGGCGGCCACGCTGGGTCAGCGTCTGCTTGAGGCGGGGGCGCAGGTCAGCACGGCTGAATCCTGTACCGGCGGCGGTATCGCCGAGGCCATCACTCGTATTCCAGGCAGCTCGGCGTGGTTTGAAGCCGGTTATGTCACTTACTCCAATCACCAGAAAACGCAACAGTTGGGCGTTCCGCAAGCATTGCTCGGCCGCGTGGGTGCCGTCAGTCGGGAAGTGGTCGAGGCCATGGCGCGCGGAGCCCAGACCAACAGTACGGCGCGATTCTCCGTTGCTGTCAGTGGTGTGGCCGGGCCCGATGGCGGCTCGCCAGAGAAGCCGGTCGGCACTGTCTGGATTTGCTGGGGGGCGGCAGAGCAGTTGATCGCTGAGCGCTTTCAGTTCGACGGAGACCGCGATTCGGTACGCCGACAAACGGTGAAGGCCGCTCTAGAGGGGCTGATCCGGCTCACTGTCGGAGAAATACAAAATCGGGGGTAGGCGCGCGCTCAACCCTGTGGAATAATACTGGCTACTTATACAGTTATATCGGCCATCAGGCCTAACCGATTACGAGAGGACTTCAATGGACGACAACAAGAAGAAAGCCTTGGCTGCGGCCTTGGGTCAAATCGAGCGTCAGTTCGGCAAAGGCGCCGTGATGCGCATGGGCGACCACGACCGCCAGGCTATTCCTGCTATCTCCACCGGCTCGCTGGGCCTCGATATCGCACTTGGTATCGGCGGTCTGCCAAAAGGCCGGATCGTTGAAATCTACGGCCCTGAGTCTTCCGGTAAAACCACCATGACCCTGTCGGTCATTGCCGAAGCGCAGAAGATGGGCGCCACTTGTGCGTTCGTCGACGCCGAGCACGCTCTTGATCCTGAATATGCCGGCAAGCTGGGCGTCAATGTCGACGACCTGCTGGTCTCGCAGCCGGACACCGGTGAGCAGGCGCTGGAAATTACCGACATGTTGGTGCGCTCCAACGCCATCGACGTGATCGTTGTCGACTCCGTTGCCGCTCTGGTACCAAAGGCTGAAATCGAAGGCGAAATGGGCGACATGCACGTCGGCCTTCAAGCTCGTCTGATGTCCCAGGCGCTGCGTAAAATCACCGGTAACATCAAGAACGCCAACTGCCTGGTCATCTTCATCAACCAGATCCGTATGAAAATCGGTGTCATGTTCGGCAGCCCGGAAACCACCACCGGTGGTAACGCGCTGAAGTTCTACGCATCGGTTCGTCTGGACATCCGCCGTACTGGCGCGGTGAAAGACGGCGACGAAGTGATCGGTAGCGAAACCCGCGTCAAGGTCGTGAAGAACAAGGTAGCTCCGCCATTCCGTCAGGCTGAATTCCAGATACTGTACGGCAAGGGTATCTACCGTAACGGTGAAATCATCGACTTGGGCGTGCTCCACGGTCTGCTGGAGAAATCCGGTGCCTGGTACAGCTATCAGGGCAACAAGATCGGTCAAGGTAAAGCCAACTCGGCCAAGTTCCTGCAGGACAACCCGGAAATCGGCGCGACTCTGGAGAAACAAATCCGTGAAAAGCTGCTGACCGCAGCACCTGATGTCAAAGCTCAGTCGTCTCGGGTTGCCGAAGACACTATGGCTGAAGTTGAAGCTGACGCCGATCTCTGATTGCAGCCATGCCGTTAGAGCTTGATACGCCCGTCGCCGTACGGCGTACCGCAATGGACCTGCTCGCACGTCGCGAGCATGGTCGAGTCGAGCTGACGCGTAAACTGCGTCAGCGCGGCGCCCCGCCTGAATTGATCGAAGCTGCCCTCGACCGCCTGACGGAAGAGGGACTGCTGTCCGAATCCCGTTACCTTGAAAGCTTTGTCTCCTACCGTGCCCGCTCTGGATACGGCCCTTTGCGAATTCGCGAAGAGCTTGGGCAGCGAGGCTTGCAACGTTCAGATATTGAGCAGGCTCTGCGTGAGAGCGGAATTGACTGGCGAGAAAAGCTGGAAGAATCCTGGCGACGCAAGTTTGCCGGGGAACTCCCCAAAGACGCTCGAGAACGAGGGCAACAGATGCGTTTTCTGAGTTATCGGGGGTATCCGCCTGAGCTCATCAGTCGTTTGCTGAGCGGGAAGGGCGGCGATGATTATTAGTTCCGGGTGTTGAGCCGCCGCGCCTCGAAGGACATTCCCACGCAGAGCGTGGGAACGATGACCGACTATCTGCGTTCCATTACGTCGCCTGCAAAGGTTCCCTGCCTCGGGCTTGCTGAGGCTGTACGGGTTTGGCCCAGTTCTCGCTCACGTTGATGTAGTCCACCAGCGCTCGCAGCCGTCCATGATTCCGGCCGTTGAACTTGAATGCCAGGCGGGTCAGGTGGCTGAACTGCTCTTCATCGTGTTCTTCCTGATAACCATGCTGATGGAAATCGTCACTCAGACGCAGGTCGGCGAATGCCTGTTCCATATGTGCCAGGGCTTTATCACTCAGCGCATGGTGCATGCGAATCACGAAGGTGTTTTTCAGCCAGCGACTCGAGTGGAAGTTGCTGTAGAACTGGTTAATCTCTGCGACGGCCTCATCTGCGCTGTACACCAGCTTCAATAGGTTCATGTCGGTTGCAAGGATGTACCGGTTGGCTTCCAGTTCGTTCTTGATGAAGTTAAGAGCGCCCTCCCAGAAGGTGCCGCCTGGCGCATCCAGCAGCACTATCGGAACCAGTGGGCTTTTACCGGTTTGAATCAGCGTCAAGACCTCCAGCGCTTCGTCCAGGGTGCCGAAGCCTCCTGGGCACAGCACAAGGGCGTCCGCCTCCTTGACGAAGAACAGCTTGCGGGTGAAGAAGAAGTGGAACGGCAGCAGATTACCGGTGCCGTCGACCGTGGCATTGGCATGTTGTTCGAAGGGCAGCGTGATGTTGAACCCAAGGCTGTAATCCAGCCCGGCGCCTTCGTGGGCAGCGGCCATGATCCCGCCACCGGCGCCTGTGATGACCATCAGGTCGGAAGCCGCAAGCTTCGCGCCCAGTTCTCGAGCCAGGGCATACATGGGATGTTCGATGGGAGTACGCGCGGAGCTGAAAACCGTGACCTTGCGACGGCCCCTGAATTGCTCGAGCACGCGGAAGGCGTTGTCCAGTTCGCGCAATGCCTGCAACGTGATCTTGGCATTCCAGCGGTTGCGATCGTCCTGAGCCATGCGCAGGACGGTCAGTATCATGTCGCGGTACAGCGCAAGGTTGGGGCTGTTGGGAGCAACCACATTGAGTTGTTCGTCGACCTTGCTGGTGAGGTCAATACCGTTGCTCTGGAAGTGACGAGACAGCAAGTCATTGGGTACGTAAGGCATTCAGACTTTCTCCTTGTGCAGAATCATCGATCCTGTCTGTCGCGACATGATCACGACGCCTCATGCGTCGCTGCTGCTAGTCCACCTTTGGCGGCGGTCAGTTATGAATGGCGACAGGTAGCGCCACACTGATTCTGCCTATGTCCTTGGGTTGAAAAGAAAAACATTGAGGATAGCGACAGCGAAAGGCAACCCCCTTTTGCCTCGATAGCGTGACCAAAATATGACTCTTCGTGAATACCGATGGCTTGATGATGTGCCTGAACGTCAGGGCTGGCAACGACTCTTTACGGCAGTCGTTGACTGTTTTCTCCGCTCGTCGGCCAGTCAGGACAGGTGTGACCCCTCTGATTTACTGAAGGACATGGCAAGGTCAACGCCATCGCAACCTGGATAGCGTCGACGCATCGTATGCTCAGCCGCGTCGGCCGGAAGTCATCGAGGTTTTGCCCACACTGCTTTTGGGGGTGTGGACGAGCCATGGAGGGATGAAATGGAAATCATCAGGCTGGAAGTCGATCAGGATCTGCTCCGTTCACTGACCGAGGCCGCACGTAGCAATCATTCGACCCTGGAGCAGGAATGCGTGAAGCGCCTGAAGCAGAACGGCAGGCGTTCCTTTTATCTTCAAGCGCTGGTCCCCGAGTTGCGCGCCGATGATCAGCAACGGCGCGCGGCGCACTAGGCGGGCGGTTACTTCTTCTTGGCGGGTGGCTTGGCAGAGCAGTCCGCTGCGGTGATCTGCTGCGTGGTGATCGGGCGATTGGTTTTGTATTCCGTGAACTCGTAACGCAGGATCGCGCCCTTGGCCATCAGTTGACGATATCCAGGGTTACGGCAGACGCTCGTCCCCAGTTGACGGCCCACCAGCTCCGGGTTCTCGCGCATTTGCTGTGCCTGACCTGCCTGCACGCTCAGATGATCGATCAGGATTTTCCCATCGACGGTGTAGCCCTGATCGAGGATGTCTTCACTGATCGCGTTTGGCTTGCCGACGTTGCTTTTCGCCGCGACTTGTTCCAGCTCTTTGTTCAGTTCGTAATCCTGTTTGGACGCCGCGTTGGCGCACAGCGGAGCGACGAGCAAAAGCGTGAGGGCGGGGGCGATGAGGCGCAGCATTGGATTCTCCTGGGGCAGTGAACGTCGTTGGACCGGCGACAGGCGCCGGCGTTCACTGGTGACGTGGGGCTTTCAAGGCCGGCAAGTATAGGGGAGTCGCCTCGGCGGACACCAGAGAACCGGGTCGCTCTGATAGACTGCAACGACTTTTTCCTGCCGGATGCCCATCGTGTCGCTGCCTTTTTGCCGCCCATCGCCGTTACGTGGGTGGTTCGTCCCATGAGCCATGCCGTCTCACGTCTGCGCTCCGAACGCCTGGCCCGTAGCACCAGACCCTTCATCGCTCGAGGTTCCCGTGCGCCTCGTTGCGCAGGGTGTCGAGTCATAGAAAGTTATTGCCTGTGCGCCTGGAAACCGACTGTTCAGGCGAAGTCGGGCGTTTGCCTGTTGATGTATGACACCGAGCCGCTGAAACCCACCAATACTGGCTGGCTGATCGCCGACGTGATCAAGGACACCGAGGCGTTCAGCTGGTCGCGCACCGATGTGGACGAAAAACTGCCGGCCCTGCTGAACGACCCGCAGTGGCAGCCTTATATCGTTTTTCCCGGTGAGTTCGTGGCAGCGGAGCGCGTGGTTACCGAGGTAAAGCTGGAGGAGGGCAAGCGTCCGCTCTTCATCCTGCTGGACGCCACCTGGCCGGAAGCGCGCAAGATGTTCCGCAAGAGCCCCTATCTGGACCATTTGCCGGTGCTGAGTCTGGAGCCGGAGCAGATGTCGCGTTATCGCCTGCGTCGCTCGAAGCGCGATGACCATTTCTGCACTGCCGAAGTGGCGGCGCTGTGTCTGGAACTGGCGGACGATCAACAGGCGCGTGGCGTACTGGATGCTTATCTAGATGTGTTCAGTGCCCATTATCTGGGCGCGAAGTTCCAGCTGCCGATCGATCCTGACGATGCCCCGCACAGTTATCTCAAAGCCTTTATCTGAGCGAGTTTTAAACGCCGTAGCCGTCCGCGCGGCGACGGCCGCGCCCTCTGGATCGCCTCCGCCGGCAAGCCGGACTGCTACAGACAGATCAATGTGCTGTTTCTGCCCTGCGCGGCCACAGCTGCGCCAGCAGCATTCCTGCCAGCATCAGCGCGCAGCCCACGTAGCCGCGGGGCTGCAAAGCCTCACCCAACAGCCAGGCTCCGGCAATCGCCGCGAACACCGCTTCTAGCGACAGGATGATCGCAGCATGGGAGGCGATGGCGTGTTTCTGTGCGACCACCTGCAAGGTGTAACCGATACCAACTGCCACCAGGCCGCCATAAAGCAGGGCCGGGCCGGCGCCGATGATGGCGTCCATCGCAATCGGTTCAAATACCAACGCCAGAATCAGGCTCACCACCGAACACGTCACGAACTGCAAGAATGCCAGGCGGATCGGGTCGTGACGGCTGGCGAACAGCCCCACCAGAATTACATGCCCGCCCCAGACAAACGCGCCGATCAACTGCAGCCAGTCGCCAGACGCCACATGAAAGTTGTCGCCGACGCTCAGCAAAAACATGCCGATGACCGCCAGAATGCAGCCCAGCCACGTCCCCAACCCGGTTTTGTGGCCGAGGAGCAGGCCCAGAAGCGGAACTACAATCACATAAAGCCCGGTGATGAAGCCCGAGTTGGTGACGCTGGTAAACAGAAGGCCTACCTGCTGCAGATTGATACCCAATGCCAGCGCGAGGCCCATGATCACGCCGCCTTGCAGCAGCCCGCGGGTCAGTAGCGGTTCTGGCGCAGGACCCTTCGCAGGCCGGCGCAACACCAGTGGCAACAGGCAGATGGAGCCCAAGGCAAAACGCAATCCCGAGTACAGATAAGGCCCGATGTGATCCATGCCGGCTGTCTGCGCAACGAAGCCTGACCCCCAGATCATGGCTGTCAGAAGCATGAGCAGGTCCGCTCGCAGGGCGTGTTTTTGCATGATGGCACTCGCTGGATTCAGGGGCGCAGACTGTGCCGTAAAGCGCCACGCTTGACCACCCCGGCTTCGCTGGGCATCCTTGGCGCCGCATGAATGCTTGAACGCCGTTATCTGTCTGCTCTTGGCGTTGATTGCGCCCCGTTGGCGCAGCTTATAAAGGTTGGCATTTTTAGATGCCATCGTGAGGGTCGAATCCGTCGGCGCTCACTTATAAACAGGATCATGAAATGACCTACGAAATCCTGATCGCCGATGACCACCCCCTGTTCCGCAGTGCCTTGCATCAAGCCTTGACCTTGGGCCTTGGTCCCGATGCCCGCTTGGTCGAAGCGGAAAGCATCGCCGATCTGGAAGCGCGCCTGACCGAGAAATCCGATTGGGACCTGGTGCTGTTGGACCTCAACATGCCCGGCGCTTATGGGTTTTCGGGGCTGGTGCTGTTGCGCGGCCAATATCCGCAGGTGCCGGTTGTGATGGTCTCGGCGCAGGAAGAGGCAGCAGTGGTGGTCAAGTCGAAGGAATTCGGCGCCAGCGGTTTCATTCCCAAGTCCAGCTCGCTGGAAGTCATCCAGCAGGCGGTGCGCAAAGTGCTCGACGGGGAGGTGTGGTGGCCGCCGCAGGTCAATGAGAACGTCAGCGTCTCTGCCGAAGCCAGGGCTGCCAGCGAAGGCCTCGCCAGCCTGACACCCCAACAGTTCAGGGTGCTGACGATGGTCTGTGAAGGCCTGCTCAACAAGCAGATCGCCTACGAGCTTAGCGTCTCGGAAGCCACTATCAAAGCCCACGTGACGGCGATTTTCCGCAAGCTGAATGTGCGCACCCGTACGCAGGCGGCTTTGTTGCTGCAACAACTGGAATCGATTTCGCCTAACTAATGCGCTTGTTTCGGCGCTTTCCCCGGACGTTCAGCGGTCGTTCTTCACACTTTTTTGACCCCCGCTGAACTAGCCTCTACCGTCTTCATTTATCAGTAGTTTTTTCTATGACGTCGCCTTTCAAAGGCCAAACCGGCCTTAAACGTATCCTCAATGCTTCCGGCTATTCTCTAGACGGCCTGATCGCCGCATTCAAGGGCGAAGCGGCTTTCCGTCAGTTGGTATTGCTCAACGTCATTCTGATTCCGGTGTCGTTCCTGTTTCATGTCAGCCGTGGCGAGCGAGCGATTCTTATCGCTGTCTGCCTCCTGGCGCTTATTGTCGAATTGCTGAACTCGGCCATCGAAGCCGCCATTGACCGGATCTCCCTGGACCGCCACCCACTGTCGAAAAACGCCAAAGACATGGGCAGTGCGGCGCAGTTCGTTGCGCTGAGTATGATTGCAGTGGTCTGGGCGCTGATTCTGCTGGGCTGATCTGGCGTTTGTGAGCCGGGAGTCGTGTCACGCAATGCTGGGCAACACGATCTCGTCGCTGCGACGAACCCCAGCAGTGAACGAGCGGCAAAGGTCCAGAAATTCGCGGATGGCCGAGGTCTGGTATTTCTGCTTGTGCCAGATGAAGTAGAACTGGCGCACCAGATCCAGTTCAGGCGTTTCCACTGCCACCAGGCTACCCCGGCGAAAGGCATCGCGCAGCGCCAGCCGGGAGATACAGCCAATTCCCAGTCCCGATTCCACGGCACGCTTGATCGCCTCGGTGTGTTCAAGCTCCAGACGTATATTCAGGCTATTGAGGTGATGACGCATCGACTGATCGAAGGTCAAGCGTGTGCCTGAGCCCTGTTCGCGCAAAATCCACGCCTCTTGAGTCAGCTCCGCCAGCGTTGCATGACCACGTTTGGCCAGTGGATGCTGCGGCGCACAGAACACCACCAGTTCGTCCTCGACCCAGGTTTGAACCTCGATATCGGGATGGCTGCAGTCGCCTTCGATCAGGCCCAGGTCGATTTCGTAATGCGCGACTTGCTGCACTATATTCGCGGTGTTCTGCACATGCAGCTTTACCTGGCTCTCGGGATGGCGCTGCATGAAGCTGCCGATCAGCAACGTCGCCAGATAATTGCCGATGGTCAACGTGGCGCCGACCGCCAGCGAACCAAAACCGGACTTACCGTTGAGTAGGTCTTCGATTTCCTTGGCCTGGTCGAGCAACGCTACGGCCTGGGGTAGCAACTGTCGGCCGGTGGCGTTCAGGCTAAGCCGCTTGCCCGCGCGATCGAACAGCTGGCAACTGGACTGCCGCTCAAGTTCGGTGATGGATGTACTGGCGGCCGATTGCGATAAAGACAGCTGCACGGCAGCGCGGGAAACGCTTTCCTGCTGGGCTACGGCGACGAAGACTTGCAGCTGACGGAGAGTAAATCGCATATCTATATAACCGATAACCCATATCTTGATAATTCAGTTAACAGATATTGTGTCTGCCACTAGAATATCGCGCAATGGCGCTTTCACTGGCGCGCGCAAATTTCAGGAGTTCCCACGTACCATGAGCAACATGAATCACGAGCGTGTCCTCAGCGTTCATCACTGGAACGACACCCTCTTCAGTTTCAAGTGCACCCGTGATCCAGGTCTGCGCTTCGAGAACGGTCAGTTCGTCATGATCGGTCTGCAGCAGCCAAACGGGCGCCCGCTCATGCGTGCCTACTCCATCGCCAGCCCCAACTGGGAAGAGCATCTGGAGTTCTTCAGCATCAAGGTGCCGGACGGCCCGCTGACTTCCCAGCTGCAACATTTGAAGGAAGGCGACGAGATCATCATCAGCAAGAAGCCTACGGGCACGCTGGTGCTGGATGACTTGAAGCCAGGCAAGCATTTGTATCTGCTCAGCACCGGTACTGGCCTCGCGCCGTTCATGAGCGTGATTCAGGACCCTGAAACCTATGAGCGTTTCGAGAAGGTCATCCTGTGCCATGGCGTGCGTTACGTGAACGAAGTCGCCTACCGCGAGTTCATCACCGAGCATTTGCCGCAGAACGAATTCTTCGGCGAATCGTTGCGCGACAAGCTGATCTACTACCCGACCGTTACCCGCGAGCCGTTCGAAAACGAAGGCCGCCTCACCGACCTCATGCGCAGTGGCAAACTGTTCAGCGATATCGGCCTGCCACCGATCAATCCGCAGGACGACCGCGCGATGCTGTGTGGCAGTCCAAGCATGCTCGACGAGACCAGTGAAGTGCTGAACAGCTTCGGTCTGACAGTTTCGCCGCGTATGCGTGAGCCAGGCGACTACCTGATCGAGCGAGCATTCGTCGAGAAGTAACTGTATTGCCCTGTTTTTGAGACAGACCGAATCAGACCCAGTCGTGGATGAGCCGTTGTCACAGATGTTGTGACACCGGACTTGTCCGCGACCAAGTCAGTACAGGCACCAGTCACTTGGGGTCTGAAAAAAACCGCCTGGAGGTCACGGACCAGGCGGTTTTTTTGTGGGCAGCGGTTTGCCCCATGCTCAGCGATGATCAAACGGCAGTCGGAACGACCTCAAGCACCCGAATCAGCCCTGCTTGCGGGTAGTGCCAGCGCACATCCAGATCCCAGAACTGCACACCGTAACGACGCTCTGGCGCTGGCACCTGATACGCCGGGCGCGGATCCTGGGCCAGGCACTGTTCGATCAGCTCAATCAGTGGCTCACCGAGGCGCAATGCATGCTCGCGCGCCTGCAACAGGGCGGTATCTTCCCATTGCACGGGAATCAGCTCAGGGGCAGCGGCAGCCATGCTGTTGCTGGCATCGGCAATCACGTCGGCATAAGGTACGTAGGGTTTGACGTCCAGCACAGGCGTACCATCCAGCAAGTCGATGCCAGATAGCCAGAGCCTTCCGGCTTCGACCTTTTCAAGCTTGACCACTGACTGGCCTATGCCGTTCGGGCGATGCGTGGCGCGGGTAGCGAAGACCCCCATCGACTGATTGCCGCCCAGGCGAGGAGGGCGCACCTTCAGACGCGGCTTGTCTTCCAGCGCCTGATGAAACAGAAACAGCAGCCAGACATGACTGACCTGCTCCAGCCCCTGCACGGCATCGCCCTGATCGAACGGCGCCACCAGCTCCAGCACGCCTCGGGCAGCAGGCGCCAATTGCGGCTGGCGCGGTATGGCGAACTTCTCCTTGAAGCAGGAGCGCACGAAGCCGATTGGGGAGACGCTGTAGCCTTGATTCATCGAATGACCGACAGCATTCAGCCGCGAACGCGCAAGGTCAGGCCACGCAAGAAGTTGCGCAGCAACTGGTCGCCGCACGGACGATAGTTGTTGTGACCAGCCTTGCGGAACAGAGCGCTCAGTTCAGGCTTTGAGACCGGGAACTCGGCGGCCTTCAGGATCTCGTGCATGTCGTCTTCCTTGAGTTCGAAGGCGACGCGCAACTTTTTCAGCACGATGTTGTTGGTGATAGGCAATTCGATCGCCAGCTGGGGACGGCTTTCGTCCTTGCCGCGCTTGAAGAACACCAGACCGTCTAGGAAGTGCGCCATGACCTCGTCGCTGCACGGTTCGAAACCTTCTTCTTCGTCCTTCTTCATGAAGGCCATGACCTGCGCCTTGGTCACATCGAAGCCGCCCAGCTTGATGATATCCACCACCTTGGTGTCGCTGATATCGAGCATGTAGCGGACGCTACGCAGTACGTCGTTGTTCATCATGATGCGTGTTTCCTGATCAATCGGGTGTAAGCGCGCGCAACATGGGGCGCGGCGCTGAGGTAAAGGGGGTCAGAACTTTTCTTTGTCGGTCATGTAGCGCCATTGGCCTTCCGGCACCTTGCCGATGGAAACCCCACCGACCCGGATTCGGCGGATCGATACGACCTTCAGGCCGACCGCTTCGCACAGCTGCGCAATGACCCCTGGCTGCGGATTTTTCATCGCAAAGCGCAGGCGGGTTTCGTTCTGCCAGCTCGCTTTGACCTTGGGCAGTTCCTTGCCTTTGTACATCAGGCCATGGTTCAGGCGATTGAGGCCGTGCGCGACCATTTCGCCATCGATTTCGACCACGTATTCCTGCTCGATCTTGCTGCGGTCGTCGGTCAGCTTGCGCAGGATTTTCCAGTCCTGGCTGAACACCATCAACCCGCTGGCGTTGGCCTGCAGCGTAGAAATTGCCTCCAGACGCAGGAAGTGGCCCTTGAGTGGACGTTTGCTGAAGCTGTGTTCCGCCGACAACGACTCAGGCGTGATCAACGGCAGGGCCTGTTCAGGGCTCATGCCAGCTGGCACGTTGAACAGAACGGTGACCGCTTCCGGGGTCACAGCCTTGGCATCCGGGCTCAAAGCGACGGTCTGGTTTTCGACCTTGAATTGCGGCTCGTCGACGACAACGCCGTCCACCGTTACCCAGCCGCCTTCGATGAACAGTTCGGCTTCGCGGCGCGAGCAGCCGACCAGCTCGATAAGGCGTTTGGAGAGGCGAATGGGGTCAGTCATGAGAAAAGCCGTAACAGAAGGGAAAGGCGCCTATTGTACCCGTGCAAGCACCGTTAATCGCCGCAACATTGAAAATGCTTCTCGAATCAGACTCCATTCGGAGGATTTTTCCGGGAGCGGCGTTGGTCTGCTCTTGAATCCCACTTCATCTGGAGCGTTTTCAGGACCAAATCGCTACCTATATGCCTGCGGATTATCAATATTCCTTTGAACAGCTGGCGCAGAACACCAAGGCGCTGCGAACTCGACCAGCGTTGCCTGCGCAATACGTTTGGCGACCGCGTTGCCCAGTTCCGCAGTCCGGCTTGCCAGCGGTGGTGGTTCAAAGGGCGGCACCGCCGGCAAGCCGGATTGCTACAGGTTCATCTTTGAGCCTTTAACCGCATCCGTAACATCGGATACGGCCTGCCAAGCCCGTCCACCTCGGACCTGCCCACTGTTTCGAACCCCTGTTTTTCGTAGAACCCCAAGGCTTGCGGGTTCTGTTCGTTTACATCCAGTTCGGTCACCCGGTAGTTCTCTATCGCGTAGTTCAGCAGTTTCTTGCCCAGCCCCATGCCTCGGTAATCCGGGGCAATGAACAGCATTTCCAGCTTGCCCGGCGTGGTGCCGCCGAAGCCTGTGATGTTCAAGTGCGAGTCGCGGGTGCAGAACAGATTCACGGCATCCAGGTACTGCGTTTCCAGAAGGTTCCTGAGCAGCGTGATGTAGTTTTCCGGCAGGAAGTCATGAGTCGCGCGAACCGAGGCCTCCCACACACGGGTCAGTTCGGCGTAATCATGCTTTTTGGGCAGGTAAATGACCGAATGATGGGCCATGTTGCCTCTTCTCCTTTTACGGGTTGTCCTGATGTGGAGACGATAGCCAGAAAAAACAAACCCCGCCGTTTGAAGGGCGGGGTTGTCATGGAGCTTGACCGGATTGGCCCTTAGACGGGCTCTGCCCACAGGTCGTATTCGTCGGCGTCGACAACGCGGCACATGACCTTGTCGCCCGGCTTCAGATCGCGATCGCTCTCGACGAAGACATTGCCGTCGATTTCCGGAGCATCGAAGAACGAGCGGCCAACGAAACCTTGCTCGTCCACTTCGTCGATCAGCACTTCGATTTCCTTGCCGATCTTCATCTGCAGGCGTGCGGCGCTGATGGCCTGCTGGTGCGCCATGAAGCGGTCCCAGCGATCCTGCTTGATGTCGTCAGGCACGATCGGAGCGTCCAGCAGGTTGGCCGGCGCGCCTTCGACTGGCGAGTACTGGAAGCAACCGACGCGGTCCAACTGTGCCTCGGTCAGCCAGTCCAGCAGGTACTGGAAGTCTTCTTCGGTTTCGCCCGGGAAGCCGACGATGAAGGTCGAACGGATGATCAGGTCCGGGCACTGCTCGCGCCACTTCTTGATGCGCGCCAGGGTCTTGTCTTCGAAGGCCGGACGCTTCATCAGCTTGAGGATCTTGGGGCTTGCGTGCTGGAACGGGATGTCCAGGTACGGCAGGATCTTGCCCTCGGCCATCAGCGGGATGATTTCGTCGACGTGCGGGTACGGGTAGACGTAGTGCATGCGCACCCAGACGCCCAGCGAGCTCAAGGCCACGCAGAGTTCGGTCATGCGGGTCTTGACCGGCTGACCGTTCCAGAAACCGGTGCGGTATTTGATGTCGACACCGTAGGCGCTGGTGTCCTGGGAGATCACCAGCAGCTCTTTGACGCCGGCTTTGACGAGGCGCTGGGCTTCGTCGAGCACGTCACCCACCGGGCGGCTGACCAGCTTGCCACGCATCGACGGGATGATGCAGAAACTGCAGCTGTGGTTGCAGCCTTCGGAAATCTTCAGATAAGCGTAGTGACGCGGGGTCAGCTTGATGCCTTGTGGCGGCACCAGATCGATCAGCGGGTTGTGATCGAGTTTTGGTGGCGCAGCGTCGTGGACGGCGTTGACCACTTGCTCGTACTGCTGCGGACCGGTCACGGCCAGCACGCTTGGGTGTACGTTGCGGATAACGCTTTCGTCCACGCCCATGCAGCCGGTGACGATCACTTTGCCGTTTTCGGCGATGGCCTCACCGATTGTGTCCAGGGACTCGGCCTTGGCGCTGTCGATGAAACCGCAGGTGTTGACCACCACGACGTCAGCGTCTTCGTAGGTCGGCACGACCTCATAGCCTTCCATGCGCAGCTGGGTAAGGATGCGTTCGGAATCGACCAGAGCCTTCGGGCAACCGAGGCTGACAAAGCCGACCTTTGGGGCGGCAGACGTGGTGACGGTGGACATTGACTAACCTCGGCGTAGGTATGCCTGGGCGACTGGCCAAGGCATTGACTGGGCGCTTGGTGCGCCTCTGATCAAAAAGTGCGCAATTCTAGCGATCAGTCGAACGATTGACCAGTGTTATACCGAGAATTACGACGAGTGCTGCGCTATGCTTCGCGCCGTGAGCCCGGCGGCCCTTGTCGACCGGGTGCATCGGAATTTACCGGTGCGGTGCAGGTCCACCTGACAGCACCGTACCGTTGTGCTCGAGTCATGGTTTCAGGAGTGGTAAATGGGTCACGCAACTAGTCAGGCCGAAGCCGGTCATCATCCGGCGAAACCATTGAGTCTGCTGGTGGGGGCGGTGGGGGTGGCGTACGGCGATATCGGCACCAGCCCGCTGTACACAATCAAGGAAGTGTTCGTCGGAGGCTATGGCGTACAGGCCGGCCACGATGCGGTGCTGGGCATCCTGTCGCTGATTTTCTGGTCGCTGGTCTGGGTGGTGTCGTTCAAGTACATGGCCCTGGTCCTGCGTGCCGACAACGACGGCGAGGGGGGCATCATGGCCCTGACTGCGCTGGCGCGGCGTGCTTCGGCGAAGTTTCCGAAGCTCCAGGCGACGATGATCGTCTTCGGCCTGTTCGGCGCAGCACTGTTTTACGGCGACAGCATGATCACCCCGGCCATCTCGGTACTCTCGGCGGTTGAGGGGATGGAGCTGGCGTTCGATGGCCTTGATCACTGGGTGGTGCCGATCGCCCTGATCGTGCTGGTGGCGCTGTTCCTGATTCAACGTCACGGCACCGCACGCATCGGCGTGATGTTCGGCCCGATCATGGTGCTGTGGTTCGTGACCCTGGGCGTTCTGGGCATCCACGGTATCGTCCGCCAGCCGGAAGTTCTGCACGCGGTGAACCCGGTCTGGGCAGTGCGTTTCTTTATCGATCATCCGGGAATCGGCGTCGCAGTGCTGGGTGCCGTGGTGCTGGCGTTGACCGGTGCCGAAGCGTTGTACGCCGACATGGGGCACTTCGGTCGCAAGCCGATCTCGCGCGCCTGGTTCGGGCTGGTATTGCCAGCGCTGGTGCTCAATTATTTCGGTCAGGGCGCGCTGGTCATCGAAGATCCGGAAGCGGTGCGCAACCCGTTTTATCTGCTGGCGCCAAGCTGGGGGCTGCTGCCGCTGATCGGCCTCTCGACGCTGGCGACCATTATTGCCTCCCAGGCGGTGATCTCCGGTGCGTTCTCGATGACGTTGCAAGCGATCCAGCTAGGCTACATTCCACGCATGTACATTCAGCACACCTCCAGTGACGCGCAGGGCCAGATCTATATTGGTGCCGTTAACTGGGCGCTGATGGTGGGCGTTATCCTGCTGGTGCTGGGTTTCGAATCGTCCGGCGCTCTGGCTTCCGCTTACGGCGTTGCGGTGACCGGCACCATGCTCTGCACCACCATTCTGGTGGCGTCGGTCATGTTGCTGGCGTGGAAATGGCCTCCGATCATCGCCGTTCCGATCCTGCTGGGCTGCCTGTTCGTGGACGGCATGTTCTTCGCCGCCAACGTGCCGAAAGTAGTGCAGGGCGGTGCGTTCCCGTTCCTCGCCGGTATCGCGCTGTTCATCCTCATGACGACCTGGAAGCGCGGTAAACAGCTGCTTGTCGAGCGCATCGATGAGGGGGGGCTGCCGCTGCCGATCTTTATCAGCAGTATTCGCGTGCAGCCGCCGCATCGGGTGCAGGGCACCGCGGTTTTTCTGACCGCGCGTCCGGACGCCGTGCCTCATGCACTCTTGCATAACCTGCTGCACAACCAGGTGCTGCATGAGCAGGTGGTGCTGCTGACCGTCGTTTACGAGGACACCCCACGGGTCCCCGCTGCCCAGCGTTTCGAGGTCGAAGCGTATGGCGAAGGGTTCTTCCGGGTGATCCTGCACTTCGGTTTCATCGACGAGCCGGACGTGCCCGCAGCGTTGAAACTGTGTCACCTGGCTGAGCTGGATTTCAGCCCGATGCGCACCACCTACTTCCTCAGCCGCGAGACCGTGGTGTCGTCCAAGCTGGTAGGCATGGCGCGCTGGCGCGAAGGGCTGTTCGCCTTCATGTTGAAGAACGCCAACGGCAACCTGCGTTTCTTCAAGCTGCCGTTCAACCGGGTGATCGAGTTGGGTACTCAGGTGGAGATGTAAGCAGCGCAGATTTCATGTGGTCATGTGGGAGGGAGTTTGCTCGCGATTGGGTAGGCCCAGGCGTTGCGACGTCGACTGATGCATCGCATTCGCCACCGTCGTAACCTCCTGCAGCTCCCACAGTTACCGAGGCGTGCGGGCTATTCCTTGATGCGTTGCAAGACTGCTACAGCCCATTTCCAACGCCAAAAAAATCCCCGCAGTCGTGAGAGTGCGGGGATTTTTTTATGCTCCGGATTTACTCGGCGCTGGCAGCTTCGGGCGCTTCCTTGCCCTTCCACTTGTCGATGACCGCGATCAGGCGTTTGGCCAGAGCGGGGTAGTCTTCGTCAAAGTGATGACCGCCTGGCAGCTGTTGCTTCTGGCCAGGGGCCGTGGCTTCGGTGCAGCCGCTTTCGTCCTTCTCTTCCACGCCATAGACGCAGAACACCTTGTCACCTGGCAGCTTGGCCATTTCCGGGCCTGTAGCGGCTTCTTTGCCCGACGCACCCAGCCAGCCTTCAACGGCGATTTCAAAGCTGCCGCTGCGCGCGAAGGCCAGCAGAATGATGCCGTCTACCCGCGCCTTGTCTTCTTCAGGCAAGCGGTTGTAGATGGCAGGCAGCACGTCGGCACCGAACGAGTATCCGGCCAGTACGAAGTGCTTCGCGCCCCATTTCTGACGATAGTGGGCCATTAGTTCGCTGAGGTCGGTTGCGGTCTGTTCGGGCGATTTGTGTTCCCAGTAGTAGCGCAGGGTGTCGATCCCTACCACCGGATAGCCGCCGGATTTCGCCATGTCGCCAGCGACGTCCTTGTCCAGGTCGCGCCAGCCGCCATCGCCAGAGAGGAACAGCGTGACGGTGTCCGATGGCTGGCTCGACGGCACTTCCACGACGGGAATGTTAAGGCCACCGCTGGAATCGTCGGCAATCAGCAGATGACGCACCTCGTTGTTCAGAATCTGCGGGTATTTGATGTCGTAGTCGCTGATCTTGGTTTCGGCGTTGGGCGTGTCGCGTACGAACACCGCTGTGTCGTCGTCCGGGCCGTCGTTCCAGGCCACGGTCCATTTGCCATGGGCGGCGGCTTTCGGCGCCGGGACCTTACAGTCCGGCTGATTGAGCACGAAGTTGACCGAGATGGCCTCGGCCTTGTCGTTGTTCTGGCTGGCCAGCCAGTCCCAGGCGACCGAGCCGCCCGCACTGATGCCTGCGACCACATCCGGCGTGCCATCGAGCTTTTGCAGCGCGGCGGTGAAAGCCTTTTCCTGCAGCTGGCAGTCGTCCTTCGGCAGCACGACCTGAATGACCTGTGCAGAGGCGTCATAGCTCAGCGCGAGGACCTGCTTCTCGGTCAGCGAGTCTTCGGTGGTCACGGCCAGGGCCACGCGTGTCTTGATCTTGGTCGACGGGGTGGCGCGGATCAGCGCCGAACCATCGTCCAGCGTCATGCGTTCAAGTGTCGGTTGTGCAGCGGGGCGGTTCCACAGCCAGAAACCCAATGCCACCACCAGAATTACCAGGGCTGCGAGCAAAAAGCGCCAGTAGCGTTGAATCATCAGCGTTTCACCAATCCAGTCAGGCCGCCCGCGATCAGGGCGGCGGTATCTGCCAGTGCCACCAGCGGATCGAGTCCTGCGGGCACGGCCATATATCGAGGTTCCCAGTCAGGCTGGAATTTGTCTTTGAAGCGGCGCAGGCCCTGGAAGTTGTAGAGCTGCTCACCGCGACTGAACACCATCGAACCCAAGCGCTGGGTCAATGGCGCGCCACGCCGTGGTTGCAGACCTGACAACGGCACCATGCCCAGGCTGAAGCGTGCGTAACCTTCCTTTTTGTAATGCAGTATCAGGCCGACCATCATGAATTCCATGGTCAGCTTCGGCGCTTCCGGGTGCGAACGCATCAGATCGAGGCTCGCCAGATCATGGCGCGAAGTCTCGAGCAAATTGGAAAACGCCACCGGTTTGCCTTCGAAGTGAACGATTGCGATGCGGAAATGCTTGAGGTAATCCAGACTGAAACGGCCCAGCGAGAAGCCTTTTTCGCGCACATTCTTGCCAGTGAGCCAGGCGTCGGAAATCACTTTCAGCTCATCCATCGGCGCCTGACCGACTTCGTAGATCTCCAGCGAAAGACCGTCGCGGCCACCCCGGTTCCAGGTGTATCGCAGGTCCTTCATTTCCTTGCCCTTGGCCTCGATGTCGAACTTGAGCAAGTCGACGCGGGCCTCTTCCCCCAGCTTGATCGCGGTCAGGCCGATGTCCATGTAGAACGGCAGGTTCTCGGCACGCACCTGATAGAACACCGGGCGGGCGTGGTGAACGTCGCACAGGTCGCGGAATTGCCAGATGAGTTCGGCGCGCTGCTGGGTCGGGCCGATCGGGTCGTACAACGCCACGAGGCTGCGACCGCGATGGGCGTACATCAGAAAGGCATTACCGTCCGGGTGCAGCAACACAGCTTTATCACCGGTCAGCACCAGGCCGCCATCGGGCTGATTGGATGCCTTGATGATTTCTGCAGCCTTGGCCAGTTGGGCTTCGTCCGGCAGATCGATCTGCGGGCGTGCGGTACGTAGCAGCCAGGTCAGCGAAACAATCACCAGCAAAACAGCGCTGCCCAATGCCGAGCGCAGGCCGCGGGGGGCGTCAGCGTCCAGGGTGAATTGCCACCAGAGTTGATGGCTGTAAGGGACGTCCTGATAGGCGAATAGCAGCAGCCAGAACGATGCGCCCAACACACAAATGCTGGCGACCAGATAGAGAGGGGAAAACGGCAGTTCCAGAAGACGGCTTGGCCGATAGAACGAACGACGGAAGATCGCCAGCAGGCACGCGGTCAGCAGTAGAAGGCTGGCCTCTTCCCAGTCGAAACCCTTGAGGATCGAAAGGATGGAGCCTACGAACAACAGAATCGTGGTCAGCATCCATGCGGCTGAGAGTCGCCGGCGCAGGCCTTGAGCCAGCAACAGGCACAGCACGCCAATCAGGCTGGCGCCAAAGTGTGAGGCGTCGATCAAGCGATGGGGGATCAAGAAACCAAGGCTTTCCAGACGCGTATCGATCTCAGGCGTCGCACCGGAAAACAGCAGTACCACGCCCGAGAGGAACACCAGCAGCGCCAGAATCGGCGCACCCAGTCCGGATGCCACACGCATGGCCTGACGGGCGAACAGGAAGCGTTTGGCCTCGCTGGCCAGCAGCACCAGACACGCAATGAGCAGTGGCAGCACGACGTAGATCAAACGGTACAACAACAGGGCCGCAGCCAGCGGTGCAGCACCGAGTTCGTCGGCGAAGGCGGTCAGCAAAATGGCTTCGAATACGCCCACCCCGCCTGGAACATGACTGAGTACACCGGCCGCCAGTGCCAGCAGATACACCAGCAGAAATGCACCGAAAGGCGGGGCGGACGGCAGCAACAGGTAAAGCACGGCAGCGGCTGCCGCGACGTCCAGCGCAGTGATCACCAGTTGCATCAGAGTCAGACGCAGGCCTGGCAGACGCAGAGTGCGGCGGCCAGCGCGAACCAGCAGGTTATGCGCGATGGTCTGTTCGGGCAGTCGCCGACGATAGACCGCAACGCCAATAATCAAGCTGATAGCCAGTACCGCGACGGCAATGGTGGCGAGTACCGGAACAGACAGGTGCAGCGCGAGAGAGGCTGCAGGTAGATCGCTGAGCGTTGCCAGTGCGGCGAGCGGGGGTAGGGCACAACCCAGAGAGAGACTGGCGAACAGCGTCATGTGGGCGACTTCGCCAGCCCCAAGACCCAGGCGCGAATACAGTCGGTAGCGAACCGAGCCGCCTGAAAGCATCGACAGACCTACGGCGTTACCAATGGCGAACGCACAGAAACCACCCATGATCAGGCTTTTTGGGGGCAGCTCGACGTTGGCGTAACGGCTCGCAGACCACTCGTAACCGAGCAAAATGGTGAAGCCGATGACGGTGGCGAGCACCGCGCCACCCAGTGACGGTAGCGGAACGCTGAGCAGGGAGTCCTGCAGGGCGTAGATGTCCAGTTCGGTGAGCATATGCCGACAGGCGATCAGCGCCAGAGCGAACAGAATAATAGTGATGGCCAGCCCAATGGATTGACGATACTTGCTCACCAATTCGCGTACGCGCAGTCGGGCAGGAGGGACCGGAGGATGCTCCGGAACTGCTTCATTTGTGTCGGATGGGTTGGCGCGCATCAATCACTCCTTGGATCGTGCGCGACAGGATGGGGGTATACAGCCAAGTTACCAATCCCTACGCAAAAAATAATTCAGGATGTTAGCGCTTCAACGTCTAACGGGCGAATACGGCAGATACGTTTCCGTGACCATTCAGTCTAGGTTCAGTTACTGGCCAGCGTATCGGCACGCTGTGTAAAAACTGTCGTGCCCGGCAACATACAGTAACAACCGCCCCTGGATAAAACCGTCCCGACAACGAAATGTGACAAGCGTTTGTCCACGCTGTTCGGGGCGCCTTTCGTCAGGGCAAAAAAAAGGCCACTCTTTCGAGTAGCCTTTTTGATGTTGGTTGCGGGAGCCGGATTTGAACCGACGACCTTCGGGTTATGAGCCCGACGAGCTACCAGACTGCTCCATCCCGCGTCTGTGTGGCGGCATTCTACAGNTTGGTTGCGGGAGCCGGATTTGAACCGACGACCTTCGGGTTATGAGCCCGACGAGCTACCAGACTGCTCCATCCCGCGTCTGTGTGGCGGCATTCTACAGTCGAACGACGAGGTGTCAACCTTTAATGCTCAGGTTCGACAAAAAAACCGCATTCGTAGTACTGGTTCGCCTAAGTAGCGGTCTGACAAGGCTTTTATCGCGACTGACACGGTTTGGCAGGTGGCCATGATCGACGGGGGATGTTGCAGTTGTATTAAAGAAAGGGGGGCTGCAAAACAGGCGCGCACAAAAAAGGCCACTCTTTCGAGTAGCCTTTTTTGATGTTTGGTTGCGGGAGCCGGATTTGAACCGACGACCTTCGGGTTATGAGCCCGACGAGCTACCAGACTGCTCCATCCCGCGTCTGTGTGGCGGCATTCTACNTTGGTTGCGGGAGCCGGATTTGAACCGACGACCTTCGGGTTATGAGCCCGACGAGCTACCAGACTGCTCCATCCCGCGTCTGTGTGGCGGCATTCTACAGAGGAACGGCAGGCTGTCAAGCATCTGCTGGAAAAAAGTGCTTTTTCTTCAAATGGTTAGCAGTTCGCAAGTACCGTGAACTCTGCGCCAGGGCTTGCCACGTGGGCCTGACAGGGTGATTCGTGAGTGTATTCGTCATAGGTCATCGGTGTGGTGAGTGTCAGACGGTTGCTCGAATGAGATACTGCACAACCGATTTCCTACGACGCCCGTTATGCCGCAGCGCAAAATCATCCACATCGACTGTGACTGCTTCTACGCCGCCATCGAAATGCGCGACGACCCGCGTCTGGCCGGCAAGCCGTTGGCGGTGGGTGGCTCGGCTGATCGGCGTGGGGTTATCGCGACCTGCAATTACGAGGCTCGCGCCTATGGCGTGCGATCGGCGATGTCGTCGCGGCATGCCTTATCACTCTGCCCGGACCTGACCATCGTCAAACCCCGGATGGACGCTTATAAAGAAGCATCGAAAGAGATCCACACGATCTTTCGTGACTACACCGATCTCATCGAGCCGCTGTCACTGGATGAGGCTTATCTCGATGTGTCCGAATGCAGCCATTTTGCGGGCAGCGCCACACGCATCGCACAGGACATCCGCAGGCGCGTCTCCAATCAGTTGCACATCACTGTCTCGGCGGGCGTCGCTCCCAACAAGTTTCTGGCGAAGATCGCCAGCGACTGGAGAAAACCCAACGGCCTGTTCGTGATCACGCCGGATCAGATAGAAGGCTTTGTCGCCGAGCTTCCTGTCTCCAAGCTGCACGGTGTGGGCAAGGTGACGGCCGATAAACTGGGGCGCCTGGGCATCATCACCTGTGCCGACCTGCGAGGCTGGAGCAAGTTGTCGCTGGTGCGCGAGTTCGGATCCTTTGGCGAGCGGCTATGGAATCTTGCTCACGGTATCGACGAGCGTCCGGTGCAGAACGACAGCCGCCGGCAGTCGGTAAGTGTGGAAAACACCTACGACACTGATCTGCCCGATCTGGCGAGTTGCCTCGAAAAATTGCCAGCGCTTCTCGAAACCCTTAATGGCCGCATCGCCCGCATCGATATGCTGTACCGGCCCGGCAAGCCTTTCGTGAAGGTCAAATTTCATGACTTTACGCAGACCACGCTGGAGCAGGCAGGGGCGGGGAGGGACCTGGGCAGTTACGAGCAATTGCTGACCCAGGCATTCGCACGTGGCGACAAACCGGTGCGATTGCTGGGGATTGGCGTGAGGCTGCATGATCTGCGTGCCACCCACGAACAGCTTCAGTTGTTCAACTGAGAAACCGTTTATTCACTGCCGGCAGGAACAGCCACCAGGCGACCAGCATCCTTGGCCAGCGAACGCAAGAATTCATGCTGTAGCTGTGGATCGTTGCGGGTCATTTCGATCAGCGACTGTTCCAGATCACTGGCTTGTTCTTCCAGCCCAAGCTCCGACAGACGTTTGACCCGGTGGACCCACTGGCTCACTTCGTCATCCTCAAGATCGTCGTAAATCAGGTCGTGAGCCTCGATCAGCTTGCCCCGCAAGGACTTGCTCAGCGGCAAGCTGGCGTTGGCCTGAACATTGGTCTGCTCGTCCTCTACCTTAAGGCTCAGTTGGGTGACGCGGCTGAGGTCTTGTTCGGCGAACGGGCTGTCCAGCAAATTGAGGCGCAGAATCCCATTGCGGTCGGTGGTCAGCTCATTGGTGTCTTTGCCAGCCTTGATTTCGACCGGACTTTCGCTCCACGGCAGGCTCGTATGCTCAATCCGGTGGTCGCGTTGAACCTCGTCAATACCGGCCAGGTTTTGCTGGGCGCGGCCATGGGATGGCGCGTTCATGAACGGATTGATGCCGGCGATTCCGTAATTGAGCCAGTCCTTGGTCACGCTGTCTGGCAGGCTGCCAAAGGTCAGGACGTTAACAACGTTGGCGCCGACGCCCGCGACGATCGCTACGGCTCCGAGAGGGATTTCGTAGATTTCACGCCAGGGTTGATAGGGGGTATAGCGATCATAGTGCCGAGTGACATCGTATTCGGTGATGTCGAAGGTTCTCAGCTCGTGGATCCGGACACGGCGCTGCGGCAACTCAAGGGTCTTGGGTTCGCCGACGTCGATTTGAAAGCTGTGATCGAGCAGTTTGCGATCGATTCGCTCTTCGTGTTCGCTGCGTTGAGACAGATGATTGGCGCAACCACTGACGAACAGGCTGCCGCACAACACGGCACCTGCGAGGCTTGAGGAACTTCGCTTGAACATGAGATCTCTTGGTGCAGATAAGGTCTGACTCAGGCAATGCAGGTCGCAACAGGCGCACCCGCCATAAGCGGATGCGCCATCGACTCAGCGCTTGATTCGGCCCTTGATGAAAGACAGCACATCGGCAACCGGCAAGGCCTGAGCTTCAGACTCGGTACGGCTCTTGTACTCCAGGTTGCCTTCGGCCAGGCCACGATCGCTGACCACGATGCGATGCGGAATGCCGATCAGCTCCATGTCCGCGAACTTGATGCCCGGGCTGGTTTTCTTGTCGCGATCATCCAGCAGCACCTCGAAGCCGGCAGCCGTCAGTTCGGCGTACAGCTTGTCGGTCGCTTCGCGGACAGCCTCGGTTTCATAGCGCAGCGGTACCAGCGCGATCTGGAACGGAGCCAGCGCATCGCTCCAGATGATGCCGTTGTCGTCGTTGTTCTGCTCGATGGCAGCAGCGACTACGCGCGATACACCGATACCGTAGCAACCCATTGTCAGGGTGACTGGCTTGCCGTTCTCGCCCAGAACCTGGCACTTCATCGCGTCGCTGTATTTGGTGCCCAGCTGGAAGATGTGACCGACTTCAATGCCGCGCTTGATGATCACCTTGCCCTGACCGTCCGGGCTAGGATCACCTGCGACGACGTTGCGCAGGTCGGCGACTTCCGGAACGGGCAAGTCTCGCTCCCAATTCACGCCGAAGTAGTGCTTGTCGTCGATGTTGGCGCCGATGCCGAAATCGCTCATCAGCTCGACCGAACGGTCGATGATGCAAGGCAGCGGCAGGTTCAGCGGGCCAAGAGAACCGGCACCCGCGCCAATGGCTGCGCGCAGCTCGGCTTCGCTGGCCATGACCAGGGGGCTCGCAACCAGCGGGTGGTTGGATGCCTTGATCTCGTTGAGCTCGTGGTCGCCACGAATGATCAGCGCGATCAGTTTGCCTTCTTCAGCGGCATGGACCACCAACGTCTTGACGGTTTTTTCGATCGCCAGACCAAACTGCTCGACCAGCGCGGCGATGGTCTTCGCGTTCGGCGTGTCGACCAGGCGCAGCTCTTCGGTAGCAGCGCCACGGGACGTCTCGCGTGGAATCGCTTCGGCCTTTTCAATGTTGGCGGCGTAATCGGACGTGTCGCTAAACACGATGTCGTCTTCGCCCGACTCGGCCAGTACGTGGAACTCGTGGGAGCCCGCGCCACCGATCGAGCCGTTATCTGCCACCACAGGGCGGAAGTTCAGGCCAAGGCGAGTGAACACATTGCAGTAAGCCTGGTGCATGCGGTCGTAGGTTTCTTGCAGGGAATCCTGGGTCGCATGGAAGGAGTAGGCGTCTTTCATGATGAATTCGCGACCGCGCATCAAGCCGAAGCGCGGACGGATCTCATCACGGAATTTTGTCTGGATCTGGTACATGTTGAGCGGCAGCTGTTTATAGCTGCTCAATTCGTTGCGCGCCAGATCAGTGATGACTTCTTCGTGGGTCGGGCCTGCGCAGAAGTCACGATCATGACGGTCTTTGAGGCGCAGCAGCTCAGGGCCGTACTGCTCCCAGCGACCGGATTCCTGCCACAGTTCCGCTGGCTGAATACCCGGCATCAATACTTCCAGCGCACCCGCGGCGTTCATTTCTTCACGAACGACGGTTTCGACCTTGCGCAGAACACGCAGGCCCATGGGCAGCCAGGTGTAGAGGCCCGAGGCAAGCTTGCGAATCATGCCGGCACGAAGCATCAGCTGATGGCTGATCACGACCGCATCGTTTGGCGTTTCTTTTTGTGTGGCGAGCAAATATTGACTGGTACGCATGGTCGGCCGTTGTCGGTTGCTGTGACTGGGAAATGACCTGGCATTGTACGGTGGTGATCCGGTCGAGTACAGGGCGCGCGGGGTGTGTGGGGGCCAGAACAGGCAGTTTCACGGGAATGAAAAAGCCCGGCACAGGGCCGGGCTTTTCGTTTTCGGTAGATAACCGCAGCGCGATTACAGAACCGAAATCGGGTAGTCGACGATCAGACGGAACTCGTTCACGTCGCCTTCGCCCTCGTCCGTGTTGGCACGGTGGAACGCTTGACGGATGCGGAACGACAGGTCTTTTGCCGGGCCAGTCTGAACCACGTATTTAGCTTCAACGTTGGTCTCGTGGTGGCTACCGTCAGCACCGTACAGACCGGTGTAGGTGCTGTTCGATGGAGTGTGGGTGCCGTCGATGTCGGTACCGCTGACATAACGCGCCATGAAGCTCAGGCCAGGAACACCATAAGGAGCCATGTTCAGGTCGTAGCGAGCTTGCCAGGATTTTTCACCCGGGGCGTTGAAGTCGGAGTATTGAATCGAGTTCGCCAGGAAGATCGAGTCGCCACCGCGGTTGTTGTCGCCGATACCGATATAGTCGAACGGTGTATCACCGTTAACTTTCTGGAAGGCCAGGGTCACGGTATGTGCGGCCAGGAACGAGTACGCTGCAGACAGGGAGAAGGCGTTGTTGCTGATGTCGCCTGCTTTCTTGCTGCCAGTGTCCTGGGTGTTGTAGTAGTTGACGTCAAAAGCCAGAGACTGGTCATCGGTCAACGGCAGTGCGTAGTTCACGTTGCCGTAGTACTGGTTCCACACGTCTTCCAGTTTGTTGTAGTAGAACGCAACACCCAGGTTGTCGGTGATCGAGTACTTGCCGCCACCGTAGGTGGCCGAGTTCGACGTCACGCCGGCGTAAGTCGCCCAGATGTCGCCGTTACGGTTGGTTTCGTCCTGGCTGGTACCGGAAGTGAAGCGACCTGCTTCAACGTCCAGACCTTTGATCTCGCTGCTCTGTAAAGTCACGCCGGTAGCAGTTTGTGGCAACAGGCGGGAACCGCCGACTGCGAACACCGGGTTTTGCGGCTGCATGTCACCGATTTTCAGTTCGGTTTTCGATACGCGGAACTTAACAGCGCCACCGGCTTTGCCGAAGCTGTCTTCGTTTTTGCCTTCGCTGTCGGTAACCAGGTTGCCCGAGCCGGAATACTTGTCGGAGCCGTCAAGCTTGAAACCGGCATAGCCGAAAGCATCAACGCCGACACCGATCAGACCCTGCGTGTAACCGGAGCTATAGTTAGCCCAGAAACCTTGAGTCCAGTCCTTGTCGTCTACGCCACCGTTCTTCTTGTCACGGTTGTAGTAGTAGTTGCGGGCCTTGACGTCCAGCTTGCTACCTTCAACAAAACCAGTTGCTTCGGACTGATCGCTTACGAATGCCGCAGCCGATGCCAATTGGGTACTGGCCGCAGTAACTGCCAGGGCGATTGCGCTCCACTTCATCACTCTCATCGTGACTTTGCTCCTTTGGTTTTAAGAAGAGTACTGCCGTCCACCTGTTTTTTTATCTGGGCGGCTCTTTCTTTTTGGTGTCGGCGAAACTTATAGCACGCTGACATTATTGGCGATAGTTACGAACCTATCCTTTCAATTTCTTTACGGCCATGTCGCAAATCAGCTCTGTCCATGTCGCTACTGAACAGCTCCATTTCTTCAGACGTATAACTACCGCAGTACTTTTCGAAGGCCTGAATTCCTATCCGCAGTGATGTGAATCCAGCCATTCCGAACGCCCCCAGGAGCTTGCCCGCCATTTTTTCTTCTTGATCGCCACTCAGGTCCGCGACCCGAGCATTTCGATCCTGTGTGTGACAAAGCAACAACCGTGCACAAAGTTCCCACTGCTGTGAAAAAAATGTTGAATGTCACGTAAATACTTGTATGTGCAACCCTAATCCATTGTTTTTAAACGATTAAAAAAAAATAAAAAATCCATTTGCAGTGGCTGTCTGACTGAGGTTACCGCCTGAAAATGTCACTGACGTTACCTGTTACCGTCGGGAAGTGGGTAAATGGCGGATAACTGCTGCCCATGTCGATCATGGAGTGAGTCGTTTTGGTGCGCGGGCGTCTGTTCTTGCCTGAAATTGGGACGAGCGTTCCTGAGTGGGGCAGGAGCCTGACTCTGAAGTCAGCAGATATGCGCGTGTGTGCCGTCTAAGCAATTGAATGAAAAGGTTCCGAGCAGACATTTCGGTTTGTTTCGCTGGCGGTGCCTCGCGGTTTTTTCTGCGTCATGTCAGTGCGCATGCTGCAAATCAGGACGTTGCTGGTGCACGGGCCGCTGTCCCGCAAGCAACAGCTTTTACGCAAACTGCCCTCTGCGGCTTCCGCAAGGTGATTCCTCCCGCTTTCCCGCGTATCCTGCGGGCATTGATGTATGTTTGACGACGACAGAAAAAGTTGAAAAAACTAAACCCGCATTCAGGAGTTATCGAGTGTTCGTTTTGGATTCGCGCTTGTTACAGGACACTGTGCCAGTCGGGGACTTTCCCCTGTGCCGACTACTGCTGTCCAATGATTCGCAATACCCCTGGTTCATTCTGGTGCCGCGCAGGGCGGATATAAGCGAGATTTTCCAGCTGTCGGACGCCGAACAGACACAGTTGTGGAGTGAAACGACGTTGCTGTCGAAAACCCTCCAGCAGTTATTCAATGCCGACAAGATGAATGTGGCAGCGCTGGGGAATGTGGTCAGTCAGTTGCACATGCATGTCATTGTTCGTCGCAAAGGTGACGCCGCGTGGCCAGCGCCGGTCTGGGGCAAGCATCCGGCAGTGCCTTATTCTACCGATGAGTCGGCGGTCATCTTTGCGCGGCTCAAAACCGTGTTGACCGAAGGTTTCACTTTCCACGAGGGGCAGGTATGAACCTGGAGGAGCGGGTAGTGGAGCTGGAAAGTCGTCAGGCGTTTCAGGACGACACCATTCAGGCGCTCAACGATGTTCTGGTCGCTCAGCAGCGAAGCCTGGACCGCTTGCAGTTGCAGATGGCGGCTTTGCTCAAGCGCCAGGAGGAAATGGGTGGGCAATTCGAAACACAGGAAGAGGAAGCCCCTCCGCCTCATTATTGAGGGATAAACAGAGGGATAAAAAAACCGCGCCTGAGAGCGCGGTTTTTTTATGTTTAACGCTTAGCGGCGTGGAAGCGCTGCGATCACGTCCTCGGCCTGCAGGCCCTTGTCGCGATTCATGACGGAAAACTCGACGCGTTGGCCTTCGACCAGAACACGGTGCCCTTCACCGCGGATCGCGCGAAAGTGTACAAAAATATCGTCGCCAGAATCGCGCGAGATAAAACCGAAGCCCTTGGAGGTGTTGAACCACTTCACGGTGCCGGTATCACGCTGCCCCAGTTCATGAGGCTGCGCGGCTGGCGATGGGGAGGACCGGTAAAAGCTGACAGCGAGATGCAGCGCGACCGCGACCACAACCGCCAGCAGGCTGGCCAGAACGGCGGGTTGGCCGGCGATGGTTTCCAGGGGGACCAGGAGGGTCAGGATCTGCAGAACGACGGCCAGTACCAGCAAAGCGCTGACCAGGTTTTGCAGTTGATGACGCGGGCCCTTGTTCCAGTAAGGGATAACTGGCGCAAGTACAAGGTTGATGAGACCGAAGAAGGCCAGATACAGCGCATCGGGTTGAGACAGGTAAGAAGACAGGGCTTCACTACGCAGGCTGGGTATGAATGACAGCAGCAGGGCAGCTGCGCCCGTTAGCAGGTGGACTATTTTCAACATTTTGAAGACTCACATTTAAGATGGATCGCAAGGAAATAGCTGATGACGGCCGGTACGCTTCTGAAAAAATGAGGCGTGATGCACGATCGTTGGATCAGCCTATGCGCTACAGCCTGATGGCACGTCAGTAGCGACACATCTGTATTTAACAGCAAAGCCGAGAGCTACTCAAATCAAGCGCTTAGCGAGGGCAATCGCGGGTGATGCTGGCAATTTGTCTCGTGTTTTCGCGCTTTAGGCAGAGGCTTGTTCCAGAGCCATCGAAGCAGTGTGCGCAGTTTTTCCGCCGTGGTCGGACTTTTAGAGTGGGGTTCGATATCTCCGGGCACCTGCCAGACGGGCATCTTGTGCATGCGTTTGGGCGGTGGCAAACACCGGGTAACACCTATAGGTGGCTGCGCCGCTTCTCCTGCCTTGATAAAGTGCTGGCAGCTGTTAGGAAAAAAACCATCATATAAAGAGGACGAAACATGGCTATCGATATCGGCATCAGCGAAGAAGATCGCAAGTCCATCGTGGACGGTCTTTCCCGCCTGCTGGCAGATACCTACGTGCTGTATCTGAAAACCCACAACTTTCACTGGAACGTCACGGGGCCAATGTTTCGAACCTTGCACCTCATGTTCGAGGAGCAATACAACGAACTGGCACTGGCCGTCGACTTGATCGCAGAGCGTATTCGCGCCTTGGGCTTCCCCGCCCCAGGTACCTATTCGACCTATGCGCGTCTGTCTTCCATTAAAGAGGAGGAGGGCGTACCGGCAGCTGAAGACATGATTCGTTCACTGGTCCATGGGCAGGAAGCGGTGACTCGCACCGCTCGCGGGATCTTCCCGTTGCTGGACAAGGTCAGCGACGAGCCGACCGCTGATCTGCTGACTCAACGCATGCAGGTTCATGAAAAAACCGCCTGGATGCTTCGTGCGATGCTCGAAGGCGAGTAATGTCATTGTGAGCGGCACGCGGTGCCGCTCACATGGCTTTATCCCCCGCCTTTTCCGCTATCTGCGTGACTGGCCTGTTCAACGGATGACATCTTTTTGTGTCGCGACCAAATACTGGCTTAAGCTGAAACGGTTAACTATCAGAATATTGTCATCCTGAGTAGTTAATCTCGTTTTTGTTGTCAGGCAAGTTTTGTTAAAAAAAATATATATTTAATACCCTTATTTCGTTCAGGTTTTTTGAAGCCTGAGCTCTCGAAATTCGCCCTGTGATTGTGGTGATGTCCTACACCTCAAGAGTACTGATTCCACTGGCTAAGCCCCGGCGAATAGGGCTTGATAGACGTGCTGTTTATTTAATTTCAAATGTTTCCAGTATTGAATCTGGTAACTGCGTCAAGGGGAATTTCATGGCTCAAAATACTGCACGAGAAGTCAAGGATGTACATCGATGTCTTAAAATTCAGAATGATCCTTTTGTAGAAACTTTCAATATGGACCTGGCGCAGCCACAGTCGCGCTCGGTACGATTAAATGGGCTGGCAACGTGCCTGCGTCTGGAGGAGGTGTACTGGAATATTTTGTCTGAGATCGCGCGCTGCAATGCTTGCTCGATCAACGCCGTCTTGTCCTATATCGACCGGGAAGTGCATTTGCGCTACGGCGGCGTGAAGAACTTCAGCGGCCTGATCCGCGTCGTGTGTGTGGCGCATCTGCTGAAGGCCGAGGGCTTCCAGCTGTCCCCGGCCTGATCCTGGCAAGACCCCAATTCTGGCAGGTGCGCCCATGGCGGGCCTGCATTCGGTGACAGTCGTCCGGAGCCGGCAAGGTCCGTTCCGGGCGACTTCTTTAGCTGTATCAGCCAGCGCGGCTGCACAGCCTTGATTAACCCTATATAATCCCCCGCCTTACTATGGAAGGCAGGCACTGACCGTCGGGTTGAACTGCATGCCATGGCTCCTGCACCATTGCGCACTGGCGACGGGCGAGAGCTCCACCGAATTCCGAATTACGAGAAGTGAACACACGATCATGATGCGCAGCCATTATTGCGGCCAACTGAACGAAAGCCTGGAAGGTCAGGAAATTACCCTTTGCGGATGGGTCCACCGCCGTCGCGACCACGGGGGGGTGATTTTCCTCGACATCCGCGATCGTGAAGGTCTGGCCCAGGTGGTCTTCGATCCTGATCGCGCAGACACATTCGCTATCGCCGATCGCGTTCGCAGCGAATACGTCGTCAAGCTGACCGGCAAGGTTCGCGCCCGTCCGGCCGGAGCGGTCAACCCGAACATGGCGTCTGGTGCCATCGAAGTTCTGGGTTACGAGCTGGAGGTTCTCAACGAATCGGAAACCCCTCCGTTCCCGCTGAACGAGTACTCCGACGTCGGCGAAGAAACCCGCCTGCGCTACCGCTTCATCGACCTGCGTCGCCCGGAGATGGCTGAAAAGCTGCGTCTGCGTTCCCGCATCACCTCCAGCATCCGTGGTTTCCTCGACGGCAACGGTTTCCTGGACGTCGAGACGCCGATCCTGACCCGCGCCACACCTGAAGGGGCTCGCGACTATCTGGTACCGAGCCGTACTCACGCCGGCAGCTTCTTCGCCCTGCCGCAATCACCTCAGCTATTCAAGCAACTGCTGATGGTCGCCGGCTTCGACCGTTACTACCAGATCGCCAAATGCTTCCGGGACGAAGACCTGCGTGCCGACCGTCAGCCTGAGTTCACTCAGATCGACATCGAGACCAGCTTCCTGAATGAAGCAGACATCATGGGTCTCACCGAGAGCATGATTCGCAAGCTGTTCAAGGAAGTCCTGGATCTGGAATTTGGCGACTTCCCGCACATGACCTTCGAAGAAGCCATGCGCCGTTACGGTTCCGACAAGCCTGATCTGCGTAACCCGCTGGAACTGGTAGACGTTGCCGATCAACTGAAAGACGTTGAGTTCAAGGTGTTCAGCGGCCCTGCCAACGATCCGAAGTGCCGCGTGACTGCACTGCGCGTTCCGGGCGGCGCGAGCATGCCGCGCAGCAAGATCGACGATTACACCAAGTTCGTCGGCATCTACGGTGCCAGAGGCCTGGCGTACATCAAGGTCAACGAGCGCGCCAAAGGTGTTGAAGGTCTGCAGTCTCCGATCGTCAAGAACATCCCGGAAGCCAACCTGAACGTGATCCTGGATCGCGTAGGCGCGGTTGACGGCGACATCGTGTTCTTCGGTGCAGACAAGTTCAAAGTCGTCAGCGAAGCGCTGGGCGCATTGCGGATCAAGCTGGGCCACGACCTCAACCTGCTCACTTGCGAGTGGGCGCCGATGTGGGTTGTCGACTTCCCGATGTTCGAAGAGAACGACGACGGCAGCTTTACCGCGCTGCACCACCCGTTCACCGCACCGAAGTGCTCGCCTGCCGAGCTTGAGGCCAACCCGGCCACCGCGCTGTCCCGTGCCTACGACATGGTGCTCAACGGCACCGAACTGGGTGGCGGCTCGATCCGTATCCATCGCAAGGAAATGCAGCAAGCGGTGTTCCGTCTGCTGGGTATTTCCGAAGACGAGCAGCAAGAGAAGTTCGGCTTCCTGCTGGATGCGCTGAAGTATGGTGCTCCACCGCACGGTGGTCTGGCATTCGGTCTGGATCGTCTGGTCATGCTGATGACCGGCGCCCAGTCGATTCGTGAAGTCATCGCCTTCCCGAAAACCCAGAGTGCTGCAGACGTCATGACTCAGGCCCCTGGTCTGGTCGATGCCAAACAACTGCGCGAACTGCACATCCGCCTGCGCGAAACGCCGAAGGCCGAGTGATGAAAGGGCAGGGCGAATCGTGAATTCGCCCTGACTCCTGCGCCATGGTCGGGCAAGAATTCGAGTAAAGCGTCCTCGTTCGAGCCATGAACGGTGGCGTGAGTGTTTCAAGGTTTGGAGCGTGTTATGGCTGGTCATTCCAAGTGGGCGAACATCAAGCACCGCAAAGAGCGTCAGGATGCCAAAAAAGGCAAGATCTTCACCAAGTGGATCCGTGAGCTGACTGTCGCTGCCCGTCAGGGTGGCGGCGATCCGGCCTCGAACCCGCGTCTGCGTCTGGCTCAGGACAAGGCGCTCGGCGCGAACATGAGTCGCGACATCATTGATCGTGCGATTGCCCGCGGTGCTGGCGCCGCCGATGCCGACGACATGGTCGAGCTGGGCTATGAAGGTTACGGTCCTGGCGGTGTGGCGGTCATGGTCGAAACCATGACCGATAACCGCAATCGTACTGCTGCTGCCGTGCGTCACGCGTTCAGCAAGTGCGGCGGCAATCTGGGCACTGACGGTTCTGTAGCGTATCTGTTCGAGCGCAAGGGGCAGATTTCCTTTGCTCCAGGCGTCGATGAAGACGCGCTGATGGAAGCGGCGATGGAAGCGGATGCCGATGATGTCGTGACCCACGAAGATGGCTCCATCGACGTGTTCACCTCGTTTGCCGGTTTCTATGCGGTGCGAAATGCGCTGGAAGCCGCAGGCTTCAAGGCTGCTGATGCGGAGATCGTGATGCAGCCGACCACCAGCGCCGTGCTGGATCTCGAAATGGCGGAAAAGGTGCTCAAGCTGATCGACATGCTCGAGGATCTGGATGACGTGCAAAACGTTTATTCCAATGCAGAAATTCCGGATGAGGTGATGGAGCAGCTTGGCTGATCACATCCTTCGTCGGGACCTGAGGCCGGAGGCACGAAGCGTTGATTCGATCATCGCTATCGGCCTCCGGCTTCTGCCTTTATGCTGCGTTCAATCGTGCGCGTCACTTCTCAAGCTGCAGGCGTTATGACTCTCATTCTAGGTATCGACCCCGGTTCGCGAATCACCGGCTTTGGCGTGGTACGTGACACGGGCCGTGGCTGCGAATACGTGGCCTCAGGCTGTATTCGCACTGGCAGTGGTCTGCTGCACGAGCGGCTGCAGATCGTTTACCGCGGGGTGCGCGAGGTCATTCAGACCTACGGGCCCGTGACCATGGGGATCGAAAAGGTTTTCATGGCAAAAAACGCCGATTCGGCACTCAAGCTGGGCCAGGCGCGAGGCGCTGCGATTGTGGCAGCTGCGGAAGAGAGCCTGGAAATCGCCGAATACACGGCCACGCAGGTCAAGCAGGCTGTCGCGGGGACGGGCGGGGCTAACAAGGATCAGGTGATGATGATGGTGATGCATTTGCTGAAACTGACCAAGAAGCCGCAGATCGACGCCTCCGATGCCCTGGCGATTGCGATGTGCCATGCTCATACGCGGTCCAGTCTCATCCCTCATGGCCTGAATACCGCACGCAGTCGTGGTGGCCGCCTGCGTCTCTGATAGCATCATTCGCTCATAAATTTTCACTTGCAGCTGACGTGAGTCCTGCAAACATGGCGACCAGGGTTTTGGCCCGGTCCGCCTCGGTGGCGGGCTACTGGAAAGGATCTGATTCGTGATTGGACGTTTACGCGGGGCGTTGGTAGAAAAACAGCCGCCGCATCTGGTGCTCGATGTCAACGGTGTGGGCTATGAGATCGAAGTCCCGATGACCACGCTTTATCGTCTGCCGCATCTGGGCGAGACGGTGACGCTGCACACCCATCTTGTGGTTCGTGAAGACGCGCACCTGCTGTTCGGGTTTTACGAAAAGCGGGATCGCGAGATGTTTCGGGAGCTGATCCGCCTGAATGGCGTCGGCCCCAAGTTGGCGCTGGCCCTGATGTCCACGCTGGAAGTCGATGAGCTGGTGCGCTGTGTTCAGGCGCAGGACACCTCGGCGTTGACCCGCGTACCCGGTGTCGGCAAAAAGACCGCAGAACGGTTGCTGGTCGAACTCAAGGATCGTTTCAAGGCTTGGGATGCTCTGCCGGGCACATTTGCGTTGGTGTCCGAAGGTCCAGGGGCTCCTGTGCAGGTCGCTACCGCCGAGTCCGACGCCATCAGTGCGCTGGTATCGCTGGGTTACAAGCCGCAGGAAGCCAGCAAGGCGATTACGGCAATCAAAGACAAGAACCTGAGCAGTGAAGACCTGATTCGCCGCGCACTCAAGGGGATGCTGTAAGTGATCGAAGCAGACCGCCTGATCGCCGCGACCGGCCGCGACCGAGACGAGCAACTTGATCGTGCCATCCGGCCGCTGAGTCTGGCCGACTATATAGGTCAGCCCACTGTGCGCGAGCAGATGGAGCTGTTCATCCAGGCCGCTCGCGGGCGTAACGAGGCACTGGATCACACACTTATCTTCGGCCCACCGGGGCTCGGTAAAACCACTCTCGCCAACATCATCGCCCAGGAAATGTCGGTCTCGATCAAGAGCACGTCGGGCCCCGTGCTCGAGCGGCCGGGTGATCTGGCGGCAATCCTTACCAATCTTGAACCCCATGACGTGCTGTTCATCGACGAAATCCACCGTCTATCGCCCATCGTGGAAGAGGTCCTCTACCCGGCGATGGAAGATTTTCAGCTGGATATCATGATCGGCGAGGGTCCTGCTGCACGTTCCATCAAGCTGGACCTTCCGCCGTTTACCCTGGTGGGCGCTACCACTCGGGCGGGGATGCTCACCAACCCGCTGCGTGACCGCTTCGGTATCGTGCAGCGTCTTGAGTTCTACAGCACCGCCGACCTCGCAACGATCGTCTCGCGGTCGGCGGGTATTCTCGGTTTGCATATCGAAGATGAGGGCGCGTTTGAAATCGCCCGCCGTGCCAGGGGCACGCCCCGGATCGCCAACCGTCTGTTGCGCCGCGTGCGTGACTTCGCCGAGGTGCGAGCTCAGGGGCAGATCACCAAGGCGATTGCAGATCTGGCGCTGAACCTGCTGGATGTGGATGAACGCGGTTTCGATCATCAGGATCGGCGTTTGCTGTTGACCATGATCGAGAAGTTCGACGGTGGGCCGGTGGGTGTCGATAACCTTGCGGCTGCCATCAGTGAAGAGCGACATACCATCGAGGACGTGCTGGAGCCCTATTTGATCCAGCAAGGCTATATGATGCGCACGCCTCGCGGACGCATGGTCACGCGGCATGCTTATCTGCACTTCGGTCTGAACATCCCGTCGCGGATGGGGGATCGGTCGATTCCCGATGAACCGGTCGACGATGCCGATGAATAAAAACAGTCGTGACCGATTTATTCGGCCGTTTCATGGTCAGACGGGCAGTCGAGGCACTATGGCCGTTTGCCTGGCGACGAAAATCGATGAAAAACAGTTGCCTGGCTGGATTGGCAACCTGAGGAGTAAGCACTAGAGTATGCGCGCGCAAAACGGGGCTCAGTCGTTCGCACATCGCTGTCGCGTTTATTACGAGGACACCGATGCTGGCGGCATCGTCTACTACGTCAATTACCTGAAATTCATGGAACGGGCTCGGACCGAGCGGCTGCGGGAGTTGGGCTTCGCTCAATCCGCCATGGCCGGGGACGAGAACCTGTTGTTTGTCGTGCATTCCAGCGAAGCGCGGTACCACAAGCCGGCGCGTCTGGACGATGAGCTGCTGGTCAGCGCCGAAGTGATCGAATTGAACCGCGTCAGCCTGCGCTTTCAGCAAGAAGTCAGGCGGGCTGTGGATAATGTGCTGCTCTGTGAGGGGCAGTTTTTGGTGGCGTGTGTGCGCGCCGATAGTTTGAAACCCCGGGCCATTCCCGAAGCTCTGCGCACGGCCTTTGCCAGCCAGGGCGGCGCGGGTACACATTCAGAGCAGGAGATACAGCGTGGAAGCTAACGTCGTCGACCATTCCTCCATGTGGAGTTTGGTCAGCAATGCCAGCGTGGTCGTTCAGTTGGTGATGCTGATCCTGGTGGCCGCATCGGTCACTTCGTGGATCATGATTTTTCAACGCAGCTCCATGCTGCGTGCCGGGCGCCGTGCGCTGGACAGCTTCGAAGAGCGTTTCTGGTCGGGTATCGACCTGTCCAAGTTGTACCGTCAGGCTGGTAGCAACCCTGATCCGGACTCGGGCGTGGAGCAGATCTTCCGCGCCGGCTTCAAAGAGTTCTCGCGTCTGCGCCAACAACCGGGTGTCGATCCGGACGCCGTCATGGAAGGTGTCGCACGTGCCATGCGGGTCGCCATTTCCCGTGAAGAAGAGAAGCTTGAGCAGAGTCTGCCGTTCCTCGCGACCGTAGGTTCAACCAGCCCGTATGTGGGTCTATTCGGTACCGTCTGGGGGATCATGAACTCCTTCCGTGGTCTGGCCACTGCACAGCAGGCCACACTGGCGACCGTAGCACCGGGTATCGCCGAAGCACTGATCGCGACCGCCATCGGCCTGTTCGCTGCAATCCCTGCAGTAATCGCCTACAACCGTTTCGCCGCTCGTGGCGAGAACCTGATTGGCCGTTACTACACATTCGCCGACGAATTCCAGGCCATCCTGCACCGTAAAGTGCACACCAGCGAAGACTAAGCAGGTATTTCCCAATGGCTTTAATCGCTCGCGGCCGACGCAGCAAACGCAAGCCGGTCGCCGAAATGAACGTGGTGCCTTACATCGACGTGATGTTGGTACTGCTGGTCATCTTCATGGTGACGGCTCCTATGATCAACCAGGGCGTGAAAGTCGATCTGCCCAAGGTCTCCAGCGAGGCCTTGCCGCAGGACAACAACAATCAGGTTCTGACCATTTCGATCAAGGCTGACAAGACCTATTACTGGAACCTTGGCAGCGAAGTCGATACCGACAAGCAGATGGACAAGGCGATGACCTTGCCGCAACTGACCAGCGCCGTGACCAAGATCATTGCGGCCGGTCGTGAGGCGGGCAAGCAGACCCAAGTGTTCATCCGTGGCGACAAAACCGTCGACTATGGCGCCGTCATGGGCACCATGGGCGGGTTGCAGAAGGCCGGAGTCGGGAACGTTGGTTTGATTACCGAGGCGCCCTGATGCAGCCGATTCGAGAGCCGTCAGCCTCGGAAAGCTACTTCTGGCCCTCAGTCTGGGCTGTGGCACTGCACGTCCTGATTTTTGGCCTGTTGTTCGTCAGCTTCGCGATGACGCCGGAGCTGCCTGAGTCCAAGCCAATCGTTCAGGCGACGCTTTATCAGTTGAAGTCGAAAAGCCAGGCGACGACCCAGACCAACCAGAAGCTTGCTGGCGAGGCGAAAAAATCCGCTGCGCGACAAACCGAAGTCGAGCAGATGGAGCAGAAAAAAGTTGAGCAAGAGGCGATAAAGGCGGCGGAACAAAAGAAAGCCGATGCCGCTCAAAAGGCCGAAGAACAAAAGGCCGAGGAAGCGAAGAAAGCCGATGACGCCAAAAAGGCCGATGACGCGAAGAAAGCCGAAGCCAAGAAAGCGGACGACGCCAAGAAAGCCGCAGAAGAGAAACAATTGGCTGATATAGCCAAGAAGAAAGCCGAAGACGACGCGAAGAAGAAAGCAGAGGAAGACGCCAAGCGCGCGGCCGCGGAAGAAGCCAAGAAACAGGCTGCCGAGGATGCGAAGAAGCAGGCTGCTGACGACGCGAAGAAAAAGGCCGCCGAAGACGCGAAGAAAAAAGCGTTCGAGGATGCCAAGAAAAAGGCTGCTGACGACGCCAAGAAGAAGGCCCAGGACGCTGCCCGTAAATCGGCGGAAGACAAGAAGGCGCAAGCATTGGCTGACCTGCTTTCCGACAAGCCGGAACGCCAACAGGCGCTGGCCGATGAGAAGGGTGACGAGGTTGCGGGCAGCTTCGATGACTTGATTCGCTCGCGGGCTGCGGAAGGCTGGGCACGTCCACCTTCAGCGCGCAAAGGCATGACAGTTGTGTTGCAGATCGGCATGTTGCCGGATGGTACGGTTTCTTCGGTGACCGTGGCCAAGTCCAGCGGCGACGGACCTTTCGACAGTTCGGCAGTAGCAGCGGTCAAGAATATTGGTCGTTTGACAGAGATGCAGGGTATGAAACCTTCGGATTTCGCACCTTACCGTTCATTCAAGATGACATTCACACCTGAGGATCTAGCCTTGTGATTAACCTTCTTCGAGGACTGCTTGTCGTTCTTTGTTGCGCAGCAGGTTTCGCCGCTGCCGACGAAAAGAACATTCTGGTCACAAGTGGCAGTGACCGCGCGACGCCGATTGCAATCGTGCCGTTTGGCCTGCAAGGCGGCAGTGTATTGCCGGAAGACATGGCTTCGATCATCAGCAATGACATGCTGAACTCGGGCTACTACTCGCCGATTCCAAAGGAAAACATGATCAGCCAGCCTAGCCAGGCCAGCGAAGTCATTTTCCGCGACTGGAAAGCGCTGGGTGCACAGTACGTCATGGTCGGCAGCATCGCTCCATCGGGCGGTCGACTGCAGGTTCAATACGCACTGTTCAACGTGGCGACTGAACAGCAAGTCTTGACCGGTAACGTGTCGGGTACCACTGATCAGCTCCGCGACATGGCGCACTACATCGCCGACCAGTCGTTCGAAAAACTCACCGGCATCAAAGGTGCGTTTTCGACTCGCATGCTGTACGTCACGGCTGAGCGTTTCGCGGCGAACAACACCCGTTACACCCTGCAGCGTTCGGACTACGACGGTGCTCGCGCAGTGACCCTGCTGCAATCCCGTGAGCCTATCCTGTCGCCGCGTTTCGCCCCGGACGGCAAGCGCATCGCTTACGTTTCGTTCGAACAGAAGCGTCCACGGATCTTCGTTCAGCACATCGATACTGGCCGCCGCGAGCAGATCACCAACTTCGAAGGCCTGAACGGTGCACCGGCATGGTCTCCGGACGGCACCAAGCTGGCGATGGTTCTGTCGAAAGACGGCAACCCCGAGATTTATGTGATGAACCTGGCTTCGCGTCAGCTTTCGCGAGTCACGAATGATTCTTCCATCGATACCGAACCTTTCTTCGGTAAAGACGGTTCGACCATTTACTTCACTTCCGATCGTGGTGGTAAACCACAGATCTATAAAACGAGCATTAATGGTGGCGGCGCCGAGCGAGTCACTTTCATCGGCAATTACAACGCCAACCCTAAGTTGTCGGCTGATGAAAAGACTCTGGTCATGATCCATCGTCAAGATGGTTTCACCAACTTCAAGGTGGCTGCTCAGGATTTGCAGCGCGGTAGCGTAAAAATCCTTACAGATAGCAACCTTGATGAGTCGCCTACTGTTGCGCCCAACGGCACCATGGTAATCTACGCCACCCGCCAGCAGGGCCGGGGAGTCTTGATGCTCGTGTCCATTAATGGGCGCGTGAGGCTCCCGCTTCCTACCGCTCAAGGCGAAGTCAGAGAACCTTCCTGGTCCCCTTACCTGAACTGACGCGGCGCTTTACGTTTTACTTAACACACTGGGGTTCATTAGGAGTTTCACGATGGAAATGCTGAAGTTTGGTAAATTTGCTGCGCTGGCTCTGGCCATGGCTGTAGCTGTAGGTTGCTCGTCCAAAGGCGGCGACAATGCCGGTGAAGGCGCTGCTGTAGATCCAAACGCTGGTTACGGCGCTAACACTGGTGCCGTTGATGGCTCCCTGAGCGAAGAAGCTGCTCTGCGCGCAATCACCACTTTCTACTTCGAATACGACAGTTCTGACCTGAAACCAGAAGCCATGCGCGCTCTGGACGTTCACGCCAAGGACCTGAAAGCCAACGGCGCTCGCGTAGTTCTGGAAGGTAACACCGACGAACGCGGTACTCGCGAATACAACCTGGCACTGGGCGAGCGTCGTGCGAAAGCCGTTCAACGCTACCTGGTTCTGCAAGGCGTTTCGCCAGCTCAGCTGGAACTGGTTTCCTACGGTGAAGAGCGTCCAGTTGCTACCGGCAACGACGAGCAATCCTGGGCTCAAAACCGTCGCGTCGAACTGCGTAAGTAATTTGACATGCGAACGTGCCGCCGTGCTTTAACCGTTTTGGCTCTCACCCTTCCTCTTGCAGCGATGGGTGCGGTTCCTGTGGTCGATGACAACTCTGGCTCTGCTGGCAGCAGTTATCCGCCATCGGGTTATGGTACGGCGGGCGCCTACGCCGGAGGTGGGGTTACGCCCCAACCTTCGGCGCAAGGTCAGCTGTTCATGCAGTTGCAACAAATGCAGGATGAAATTTCGCGCTTGCGCGGAATCGTCGAAGTCCAGCAAAACGATATCCAGCAAATGAAGCAAGAAGCGCTGGATCGTTACAAGGACCTCGATTCCCGCATCGGAGCTGGGGGCGCACCTGCTGCACCAGCTGCCAATAATTCTGCTTCCGACGGCGGCGTCAATGCCGGCGGAACACCCGTAGCACCTGCTGCCGGTCAGGCACCGCAGACCAGCACCGAACCCGGTGATCCGGCGAAAGAGAAGCTCTATTACGATGCTGCTTTCGACCTGATCAAGGCCAAGGATTTCGACAAGGCCAGCCAAGCGTTCTCTGCATTCCTGCGCAAATACCCGAACAGCCAATACGCGGGCAATGCCCAGTATTGGCTGGGCGAAGTGAACCTGGCCAAAGGTGACCTCCAGGGTGCCGGCCAGGCCTTCGCCAAAGTGAGTCAGTTGTACCCCAAGCACGCCAAGGTGCCTGACTCTCTCTATAAACTGGCGGATGTCGAACGTCGTCTGGGTCATACCGACAAGGTCAAAGGCATCCTGCAGCAAGTCGTCGCCCAATACCCTGGGACCTCGGCGGCTCAGCTGGCTCAACGAGACCTTCAGCGTCTCTGATCACCAGTCAGTTTGACCCTCGATTCAAGAAAGCCGCGCGTTGCGCGGCTTTTTTCGTTAGAATCTCGCACCCGAAATTCCGGTATTGATTACGCTTCGGTAGATTCTGCGAACGCAGGGTGTACGGAAGTGCCTGACGGAGGCGGATGGCCTGTTTAGCCGTTACGCCCGTGGCCCATATGCAAGACACATTACGCATCACCGAAGTTTTTTACTCTTTGCAGGGTGAAACGCGCACGGCAGGCTTGCCTACCGTATTCGTGCGCCTCACCGGCTGCCCTTTGCGCTGTGGTTACTGTGACAGCGAATACGCCTTCAGCGGCGGTACTATCCAGACCCTCGACTCGCTCATGGAGCAGGTGGCGAGCTATCGCCCGCGTTACGTATGCGTGACCGGCGGCGAGCCGTTGGCTCAGCCCAATGCCATCCCGCTGCTCGAGCGCCTGTGCGATGCTGGATACGAGGTATCGCTGGAGACCAGCGGTGCGCTGGACATCTCTAAGGTCGATTCCCGCGTCAGTCGTGTAGTGGACCTGAAAACACCAGGTTCGAAGGAAGTCACCCGCAACCGATATGAGAATATTGAGCTGCTGACTCAAAACGATCAGGTCAAGTTCGTGATCTGCTCGCGTGAGGACTACGACTGGGCTGTGTCGAAAATCATTCAGTACGGGCTGGACCGTCGCGCAGGCGAGGTGTTGTTTTCGCCCGTGCATCGCGATCTGAACGTGAGGGACCTGGCTGACTGGATCGTGGCAGACAACCTTCCGGTACGTCTGCAATTGCAGCTGCATAAAATTCTCTGGAACGACGAGCCGGGGCGCTGACATGAGTGAACAAACGATGACTGAGAAAAGAGCGGTAATCCTGCTGTCAGGCGGCCTCGATTCGGCGACGGTCGTCGCCATGGCCAAGGCCGATGGCTTCAGTTGCTACACGATGAGCTTCGACTACGGGCAACGTCACCGGGCAGAGCTGCAGGCCGCCGAGCGCGTGGCGAAGGATCTGGGCGTCGTCGAGCACAAGGTGATCGGCCTCAATCTGAACGGCATTGGCGGTTCGGCACTTACCGACACCAGCATCGCAGTTCCTGAAGCTCCCGGCGAAGGCATTCCGGTGACCTACGTCCCGGCCCGCAACACGGTTTTCCTGTCGTTGGCATTGGGCTGGGCTGAGGTACTGGGTGCACGGGATATCTTCATCGGGGTTAATGCGGTCGACTACTCCGGTTACCCGGATTGCCGTCCGGAGTTCGTCGAGTCGTTCGAGCGTATGGCCAATCTGGCTACCAAGGCCGGTGTAGAAGGGCAGGGCTTCACGATTCAGGCGCCGCTGCAGATGTTGAGCAAGGCCGATATCGTCAAGGCGGGCACGCGTCTGGGCGTCGATTACGGGCTCACCGTTTCCTGCTATCAGGCCGACGATCAGGGCCGCGCATGCGGCAAATGCGACAGCTGCCGACTGCGTGCAGAAGGCTTCGCCGCCGCCGGTGTTACTGACCCAACGCGTTATTTTTAATTTTATTTTCAATAAGGTGTTGAATTACTGAGAGAAAGCGGTAATATACGCGCCACCACGAAGCGGGTCGTTAGCTCAGTTGGTAGAGCAGTTGGCTTTTAACCAATTGGTCGTAGGTTCGAATCCCACACGACCCACCATCTTCGAAACCCGAGAGGTCCACGCAAGTGTGAATTCTCGGGTTTTTTTTCGTCTGCTGTTTCTCCTCAGCTCATTGACTGCCAAGCCGTTCAAGGTACGCGCAGAACATGTCGGCCATCGCATCCGAGTAATTCTCGATTTCCACCTCGTTCCGGGGTGACTGCGAAAACTCCTTACCTACCGTGTCCATTGTGGTTGTGATCAGTTCGGCCGCCAGAAGCCTTGTGGCCTGGTCGACACCCGGCAAAACCTCCTCCATGAAACGCTGTATGGCGCGCTCTCCGGTCGCTTTTACTTCCTGAGCCTCGGGAGCGTTGCGATAAAGCGGTGCCGCGTCGTCCAGTGCGATGCGCATATCGGCCTCTTCGCATTCCGAACGAATGAAAGTGTGGATCAGCGTACGCAAGCGGTCGAAGGGTGGAGCGGCGGTGTCGCCGAGGATGCGGGTGAGCAGGGCAGTGGTCTGCTGCCATTCATCGCTCTGCAGGCGGAACAGAATTGCCGCCTTGTTGGGGAAGTACTGATACAGCGAGCCAATACTGACGCCTGCCTTCTCGGCGACCCGCGCGGTGGTGAAGCGGCTGGCGCCTTCCTTGGCCAAAACCTGAACAGCGGCCTGAAGAATGATCGAAACAGACTCTTCGGAGCGGGCCTGTTTTGGCTTCTTGCGCAGAGAAATCGCGGGGTTGCGGGGATCGGTCATGGCGGCTCGACAATGCGAATATTAAATGTGAGGGATTCGTCGGATTCTAATCCGGCGTTGAGATCAGCGCATCTTTCAATCCGGAGACATACATGAATACCCTGACTAGATCCCCTGTTGCTCCTTTGCTGGATCGCCTGTTCGACGAGGCTTCGGCGCTTTCACCGCGTTCGAATCCGGACATGGCTGAGCTGTCGCAAGAGGAGCTTGAGCGCTTGATGCGCAGCAAAACTGAATACCTCGATTTCTATGGTCGTCTCAAGGATTTCCCTCTCGCTGTGTCGAAAGAGACCGGGGCGCTGCTTTATATGCTGGCTCGCAGTTGCAGGGCACGCACGGTTGTCGAGTTCGGCACATCGTTCGGTATATCGACGTTGCATCTGGCCGCAGCTCTGCGCGACAACGGCGGCGGTTTGCTGATTACCAGCGAGTTTGAGTCGTCCAAGGTGGCTCAGGCCCGCGATAACCTCAAGGCGGGCGGTCTGCTCGATCTGGTGGAGATTCGAGAGGGCGATGCGCTGCGGACTTTAGGCAGAGATCTTCCTGAAAGCATCGATCTGGTGCTGCTGGACGGCGCGAAGGCGCTGTATCCAGAGATTCTGAATCTGGTGGAAAGCCGCCTGCGGCCTGGTGCGTTGATCATTGCTGACAACGCCGATTACGCGCCTGAATACCTGGCCCGGGTGCGCTCGCCTGCGCAGGGCTATATGTCCATTCCGTTTGCCGAGGACGTAGAGCTGTCGATGCGCCTGGGCTGACACGCGGGCGGTAAGTGATCGCTCAACGGGTTACGTGATACATTCGCCGCCGCTTTGCGCGACCTCCCGCTCTGGCTGTCACAGTGGCAGCGGTGGCGGGAGGAAAGCACACGGCGAATCGCTATCGATGCATGCCCCAAGAGGCATGCCCGGAGCTGGAAACTTCATGACCGTGAGGGTTTCCCGCTTTTTTTGTTGCCTGTTGTTCAGGTGTAAACTCGACGTTCGCGCATACGCGCACTCAGGTCCTGCGAACATGACACAGATTTCCGAACGCCTGCTGGTCCAAGCGCACCTGGACGCCAAACAGCCAAAGCCCCTGACTCCGGACGAAGAAGCCGAGTACCGCCGCCTGATCGCCGCTGAGCTCAAGGCGCAGGACGCAGTCTTGGTGGCTCACTATTACTGTGACCCAGTGATCCAGGCGCTGGCGGAAGAAACCGGCGGCTGCGTATCCGACTCCCTTGAGATGGCCCGCTTCGGCAAGAACCATCCGGCCAGGACAGTGCTGGTTGCCGGTGTGCGATTCATGGGCGAAACCGCGAAGATTCTGACCCCTGAAAAGCGCATTCTGATGCCGACCCTGGAAGCGACCTGCTCGCTGGATCTGGGCTGCGGCGTCGATGAATTCACGACCTTTTGCGACCAGCATCCCGAGCGCACCGTTGTGGTTTATGCCAACACGTCCGCTGCAGTCAAAGCCCGTGCCGACTGGGTCGTCACGTCAAGCTGTGCGCTGGAAATCGTCGAAAGCCTGATGGACAACGGCGAGAAAATCATCTGGGCGCCGGACAAGCATCTGGGACGCTACATTCAGCGCGAAACCGGTGCTGACATGTTGCTGTGGGACGGCGCCTGTATCGTCCACGAAGAGTTCAAGTCGCGGCAGCTGGAGGATATGAAAGCGCTGTACCCGGACGCTGCGATTCTGGTGCACCCGGAGTCACCTGAGTCGGTGATCGATCTGGCCGATGCGGTGGGTTCCACCAGTCAGCTGATCAAAGCCGCGCAGACCCTGCCGAACAAGACCTTCATCGTGGCGACCGACCGCGGCATTTTCTACAAGATGCAGCAGCTGTGCCCGGACAAGATTTTCATCGAAGCCCCCACCGCCGGTAACGGCGCGGCATGCCGCAGCTGCGCTCATTGCCCGTGGATGGCGATGAACACGCTGGCCCGCACTCTACAGTGCTTGCGCGAAGGCACCAATGAAGTCTTTGTCGACCCGGCGATTATCCCGAATGCCGTGCGGCCGTTGCAGCGGATGCTGGATTTCACTCAGGCTGCTCGACTCAAACTCTCCGGTAACGCCTGATTCGTAGCGCTCCGGTTCGCCGGCGGCAGCGTTCTCAAGATCGCCACCGCCGGCAAGCTGTGTTGCTCCAGGATTGAGCCCGCTTCTAGTTCATCAACTCTTTCACCGCCCGTTCCTGCGCGATGATCTCCTGCTGTCTGGCGTCTATCCGCGAAGCCAACTGGAAGTTGTTGTTGGCCCGGCGCTTGGCGAATTCCAGTTGCTGAACAGCCTGCTTGAAGTCGCCCATCAGTGCGAAATACTCGGCGCGAGCCTGGTGCGAACCGATGGTATTGCCGGAAAGCCCGCGAGTGTCGGCCACCTGATTCCAGACATCCGGATCGTCCGGGCGACTCTTCAGTAGCGTTTCCAGAGACTTCAGCGCTTCAGGGGCTTTGGACTGTTTGAGCAGGATATCGACCTTGGCCTGATTCAGTGGGTAATCGTCCGGGTAGAGGTCCAGCATCCGGTTGACCCGTTGCTGAGCATCGGGGAAGCGGTTGTTGGTGATGTCCAGATTGATCGCGGCCAGGTTGTAGGTGATGTTGTCCGGGGCCTTTTCCAGCAGCGGCTTGAGCTCATCGCGGGCTTCGTTCAACTGGCCGGCCTTGGTTTGCGCCAGAGCGAGACCATAGCGGGCGGCATCGTTCTTCGGGTTCTCGGCCAGCTGTGCCCGGAAACGCTTGGCAGCCATACCCGGGGTTTCTTCGTAAATCAGCACGACACGCGAGCGCATCAACTGATACCCGAGGCTGTCTTCCTTGCCGCCCGGCTTGGACTGCTCGGCCCGGTTGCGGGTGTCGGCAATACGCGATTCGGTCACCGGGTGGCTCATGAGGAATTCCGGCGGCTTGGCGTCGTAGCGATACTGACGCGCCAGACGTTCGAACATGGTCGGCATGTTGCGTGGGTCGTAACCGGCTTTTTCCAGGTTGAGAATGCCAATGCGGTCCGCTTCAGCCTCGTTCTGGCGAGAGAAGCGGGCCTGTTCCTGAATGGCCGCAGCCTGTGAGCCTGCGATCGCGGCAATGCCGGCGTCACCTGCACCGGCTGCCGCCATGACGATGCCCGCCAGCATCGCGGCCATCACCGGGACCTGCATGCGTTGCTGCGCCTGTACGCCTCGGGCAAAGTGGCGTTGCGACAAGTGAGCCAGTTCGTGAGCGAGTACCGCTGCGTATTCGCCTTCGGTTTCTGCGTGCAGGAACAAACCGCCGTTGACCCCGATGATGCCGCCGGGTGCAGCGAACGCGTTGATTTCAGGGGTGTTGATCAGGATGAACTCAAGACGTCGGTCCTGCACCTGACTGGTTTCGGCCAGGCGATAGACCGAGGTTTCGACGAAGTCCTTGAGTTGCGGATCGGACAACTGCGGCACTTGAGCGCGCAACAGACCCAGCCAGGCGCGGCCCAGGTCATGTTCCTGTTGTGGTGAGACGATGGACGAACTGGCATCGCCAAGCGACGGCAGATCGTCCGCAAAAGTCGGGGCTGCCAGCAGGCATGCGAGCGTCAGCAGTGTGGGGCGCAAAAAATTCATGCACGAAACTCTGAGGCAGAAAGTCGTTACTGTAGCTGGCTCAATGGCTTGCTGACCAGAGTGGGGTATTCTGGCGAGTCTGTATGAATGTTCTTCTTACAGTTTCTATGTAATTGGATGTGTCTACCCGGAGAGAAACGATGTCTGACGCTGTGGGGCGCCCCGCGACATGCGATGCCGAGCTGGACGCCAGTGGCCTGAATTGTCCGCTGCCGTTGCTCAAGGCGAAAATGGAACTCAACCGCCTGGCCAGTGGCGCGGTGCTCAAGGTGACCGCCACCGATGCCGGCTCCCAGCGAGACTTCCGAACTTTCGCCAGGCTCGCGGGCCATGCGCTGTTGCATGAAGAATCGGCCAATGGCATTTATCTGTACTGGTTACGCAAGGCCTGACCCTTTTCACTGCTTCGCCTTTTACCCTCGGCCCCAAAGGTTCATTGATGTTCAAAGTGCTTCGCGATTGGATGCAGCGCTACTTCTCGGATGAAGAGGCAGTGGTGCTGGCGGTATTGCTGTTTTTGGCGTTCACGATAGTCCTCACTCTGGGCGGCATGCTGGCACCTGTGCTCGCCGGGCTGGTGCTGGCGTTTCTGATGCAGGGCATGGTCGCGCAGTTGGAGCGCCTGCGGATGCCGGAAGGGGGCGCGGTCGGGCTGGTCTTCGCCTTGTTCATGGGCGCGCTGGCGGTGTTCCTGTTGGTCCTGGTGCCGCTGCTCTGGCATCAATTGATCACGCTGTTCAACGAGCTGCCGGGGATGCTCGCCAAGTGGCAGTCATTGTTGTTGCTGTTGCCGGAGCGCTACCCGCATCTGGTGTCCGATGAGCAGGTGCTACAGGCCATCGACACTGCCCGTGGCGAAGTCGGCAAGTTTGGCCAGTGGGCCTTGACCTTCTCCCTGTCGAGCCTGCCGCTGCTGGTCAACATGATGATCTATCTGGTGCTGGTGCCGATCCTGGTGTTCTTCTTCCTCAAGGACCGCCGGATGATTGGCCGCTGGTTCAGAGGCTATCTTCCGCGCGAGCGTACGTTAATCACCCGTGTGGCCGAGGAAATGAACCGGCAGATCGCGAATTACATTCGCGGAAAAGTCATCGAGATCTTCATCTGTGGCGCAGTGACCTACATCGCCTTCGTCACCATGGGCCTCAATTACTCGGCGCTACTGGCGATGCTGGTGGGGATTTCGGTGGTCGTGCCATATGTGGGCGCGGTGGTGGTGACGGTACCGGTGGCCTTTATCGCGCTGTTCCAGTGGGGCTGGAGCGATCAGTTCATCTACCTGATGGCGGTCTACGGCATCATTCAGACGCTCGACGGCAACGTACTGGTGCCGCTGCTGTTCTCGCAGACGGTCAGCCTGCACCCGGTCGCGATCATCTGCGCGGTGCTGTTGTTCGGTGGGCTGTGGGGCTTCTGGGGGATTTTCTTCGCGATCCCGTTGGCGACCCTGTTCAAGGCCGTGCTGGATGCCTGGCCGAGGAATGAGCCGACGGTTGCGCCGTTGTTGTAGCGAAGGTCTGTTGATGATCGTTCCTGCGCAGAGCGTGGGAACGATCAACTTACAGCGTGGGATTGATCAGCCCGTTAGGCTTTATCGAGTGCCTGAGCCTGTTCCAGCACCGCAGCGACATGCCCCGGGACCTTCACGCCACGCCATTCCTTGCGCAGCACGCCGTCTTTGTCGATCAGGAAGGTGCTGCGATCCACGCCCAGGTATTCCTTGCCGTACAGCTTCTTCAGCTTGATCACGTCGAACAGCTGGCATAGCGACTCGTCCTTGTCCGAGATCAGCTCGAACGGGAATTCCTGCTTGGCCTTGAAGTTCTCGTGAGACTTCAAGCTGTCGCGGGACACACCGAACACCACGGTGTTGGCTGCCTTGAAGTCAGCGTACTGATCGCGAAAGCCCTGGCCTTCGGTGGTGCAGCCAGGGGTGCTGTCCTTGGGGTAGAAATAAATGACCACTTGCTGACCCTTCAGCGCAGACAGGCTCACAGCCTGATCGCTGGTGGCCTGTACCTGAAAGTCGGCAACGGGTTTGTCCAGTTCTACAGCCATGCGGGTTTCCTTACATTGGGGCTTGCGGGCGCCATGGTTCGATCAGCGCGTCGAGATTGAGAGCGTCGGCGAAGTCCAGGAACTGGTCGCGCAACCAGCTGATCTGGGTGCCGGCGGGCAGCGTCACGGTGAACGTCGCGTTGAGCATCGTTCCGCCAGTCTGTGGCGCCTGATACGTGTCGCAGATCAGGTTTTCCAGCTCGACATGATGATCGATGAAGAACTGGCACAGCTCATTGATGATGTCCGGGCGATACGCCGAGCTGACGTAGGCCACATACGGCAGGGCTTCAGGACGGCTCTCCAGCGAAGCGCTGCGCACCACGTTGACGGTGAACGCGTGTTTCTTCGACAGGTTCGGCAGGCCGGTTTCAAGACGCGCCAGGGCGTCCCAGCTACCGGATATCTGCAGAATCAAGGCACTGTATTCCCCGTGACGAGTGAGGCGCGAGCTGACCACCGAGCAACGGTTTTCATGACTGGCGCGGCACAGGACGTTGGTCAGCTCCATTGGGTTGGCGCCAAGGGCACTGATGACAAGGAATTGTTCGCGAACTGTGGGGATGGACGACATGCAGCATTCCTAAGCGATGAGCGGTCGGTACATTGTTGGCTTGTGCGGCGGATTCAACGAACGAAAGACTCGCAACTACGGCCCGGACCACTGTCACACGTGGCTTGTGTGAGCCAGTCACACCAAGCGACGACGAGGCTGGAACGGGGTTTTGCGACGACGAATACGAACGGTCGAACGAGCTGCGCAGATGACCAGTACCGATCAAAGACCGAAGGGTAGCGAAAACCGTCGCTCAGGGGAATGCTCGCCTTGTGCAAGGACCATGGCGCCAGTACCATTACCGCTCTCTTTTTCCGGCAGGAGCGGTTTGCATGATTGCGGGCAGTATGGTGGCACTGGTCACACCTATGGATGCGCAGGGTCGTCTTGACTGGGACAGCCTGAGCAAACTGGTGGACTTTCACCTGCAAGAGGGCACCAACGCCATTGTTGCCGTCGGCACTACAGGTGAATCGGCGACGCTTGACGTCAACGAGCACATCGAAGTCATTCGTCACGTCGTCAAGCAGGTTGCTGGCCGCATTCCGGTGATCGCCGGCACGGGCGCCAATTCCACCCGCGAGGCGGTCGAACTGACCCGCAACGCCAAGGACGCCGGTGCCGATGCCTGCCTGCTGGTGACCCCGTACTACAACAAGCCGACCCAGGAAGGCCTGTACCAGCACTTCAAGCACATCGCCGAAGCCGTCGACATCCCGCAGATCCTCTACAACGTGCCGGGTCGCACCTCCTGCGACATGCAGGCCGAGACCGTGATCCGCCTGTCGAAGGTCAAGAACATCATCGCCATCAAGGAAGCCACCGGTGACATGCAGCGCGCCAAGGACATCCTGGCCGGCGTGAGCAGCGACTTCCTGGTGTACTCCGGCGACGACGCCACTGCGGTCGAGCTGATTCTGCTCGGCGGCAAGGGCAATATTTCGGTCACCGCCAACGTCGCCCCGCGTGACATGTCCGACCTGTGCAAGGCGGCCATGGCCGGTGATGCCGTCACCGCCCGCGCCATCCACGAAAAACTGATGCCGCTGAACAAAACCCTGTTCATCGAATCGAACCCTATTCCCGTGAAATGGGCCCTGCATGAGATGGGTTTGATGCCGGACGGTATCCGTCTGCCGCTCACCTGGCTCAGCGAGTCATGCCACGAGCCGCTGCGTCAGGCCCTGCGCCAGTCCGGTGTATTGGTTTAATGAGGAAGCACTACGCAATGAAGCGACTGGCCGGACTTTCCGCACTAGCCTTGATTATCTCCAGCACCAGCGGTTGCAGCTGGTTGTTTGGTCAGGACGGTTACTTCCGTGATCGCAGCAGCGATTACCTGGAAGCCACCCAGAAACCACCGATGCAATTGCCTGAAGGCGTCCAGGAAGCCAAGCGCCTGGACCCGCTGCTGCCGATTCCACGCAACGTAGCCGATGACACCCAGAAGGGTGAATTCAACGTACCGCGTCCGCAGCCTCTGGCCACCGCTCAGGACTCCGGCGACTACACTCTGCAGAAGAGCGGCGACAACCGCTGGATCCTGGCTCAGCGTGCCCCGGCCGAAGTCTGGCCAGTGGCTCACCAGTATTTCGAAGACAACGGTTTCCGCATCGCCGAAGACCGTCCTGCTACCGGTGAATTCAACACCACCTGGCAGCGCATGGACGAGTTGTCTGCGTCGGTTGCCAAGCGCATGGGCGCCTCCGGCGACAGCGCCAGCACCGAAACCCGCGTTCGCGTTCGCATCGAGCCGGGCGTGCAGCGCAACACCAGTGAAGTCTACATCGTCAGTGTCCAGCGTCCGGCCGGCAGCAGCGATGATCCCGCTTTCCCGTCGCGCAGCACCAACGTCGGCCTGGATTCGGTCCTGACCGACGACATGCTGGCAAGCCTGACCCGTACTGCCGAGAAGGGCGGTTCGGTGTCCCTGCTGGCAGCGCGTGACTTCGATACCCCGAGCCGCGTTTCGCTGAGCGAAGACGGCAGCGGCAACCCGGTGCTGAACTTGGGTGCCGACCTCGATCGCGCCTGGTCCAGTGTCGGCCGCGCCCTGGGGCAGGGTGACTGGCGCGTTGAAGACATCAACCGCAGCCTGGGTCTGTACTACATCAACCTTGCTGAAAAAGCCGACAAGCCGGAAAACAAACCTGGCTTCTTCGCTCGCATGTTTGGCAGTGAAGAAACCAAAGAACAGAAAGAAGCCCGCGCCGAGCGTTATCAGGTTCGCCTGAGCAAGGTCGGTGACAACGTTCAGGTAACGGTCGAGAAGAACATCAACACCGTGGCGCCGACTGAAGTCGCCCGTCGCGTATTGAGCGTCATTCAAGACAACCTCGGTTAAGTGCGTTTCGCAAATCTGGGCAGCGGCAGCCGGGGTAACGGCACGCTGATTGCGAGCAACGACACCTACGTACTGGTCGACTGCGGTTTCTCCCTGCGGGAAACCGAGCGGCGGCTGGACAGGCTCGGCATCAGCGGGCATCAGTTGAGCGCCATTCTTGTGACCCACGAACATGCCGATCATGTGCATGGCGTGGGTTTGCTGTCTCGGCGCTACGATCTGCCGGTCTATCTCAGCGACGGCACCCTGCGCGGCATGCGCAAGCCGGTCGAAGCGGGGATCAGACTGACAGGCGGGCAGGGGTTGCAAATCGGCGACCTGAGCATCGATGTGGTCTCCGTGGCCCACGATGCGCTGGAGCCGACGCAGTTCGTCTTCAATGACGGGCGCAAGCGTTTTGGTCTGTTGACCGATCTGGGGTCGTACTGTCCGTCGGTGCTGGAGAGCTATCGTGGTCTGGACGCGCTTATGATCGAGTCCAACCACTGCCGCGACATGCTTGCCCGAGGACATTACCCGTACTTCCTGAAACAGCGGGTCGGCGGGCAATTCGGACACTTGAACAATCACCAGGCTGCAAGCCTTGTGAACGAGCTGGGATGGCAGGGCCTGCAACACCTGGTGCTGGCCCACCTGAGCAGCAAGAACAACCTGCCGCATCTGGCCCGGCAATGTTTCGTCGACACCCTCGGGTGCGATCCGGACTGGCTACAATTGGCCGATCAAGATTCAGGGCTCGACTGGCGCGAAATCGCCTAGCGTCCCAAATGGGGCGACAGCCCAGCGGTTTTTAACGGGCGACTCGCCCAGACATTTTGCAAGCGGAGCCCATCATGGAAAAACGTGAAGAACTCTACCGCGGCAAAGCCAAGTCGGTTTACAAGACCGACGACGCTGACCGCTTGATCCTGCTGTTTCGCAACGACACCTCGGCGTTCGACGGCAAGCGCATCGAACAGCTCGACCGCAAAGGTATGGTGAACAACAAGTTCAACGCCTTCATCATGCAAAAGCTCGAAGCGGCCGGCATTCCGACCCAGTTCGACAAACTGCTGGCCGACAACGAAGTGCTGGTCAAGAAGCTCGACATGATTCCGGTCGAGTGCGTTGTGCGTAACTACGCCGCCGGCAGCCTGGTCAAGCGCCTGGGCGTCGAAGAGGGCATGAAGCTCAATCCATATACCTTCGAGCTGTTCCTCAAGGACGACGCCAAGGGCGATCCGTTCATCAACGAATCCCACGTCGTGGCATTCGGCTGGGGCACCGCCGAGCAACTGGTGCGCATGAAGGAGCTGTCGCTGAAGGTCAACGACGTCCTGAGCAAGCTGTTCGACGACGCAGGCCTGCTGCTGGTCGACTTCAAACTCGAATTCGGCGTGTTCAGCGATGGCTCCATCGTCCTGGGCGACGAGTTCAGCCCGGATGGCTGCCGCCTGTGGGACAAGGACACCAAGAAGAAAATGGACAAGGACCGCTTCCGTCAGGGCCTCGGTGACGTCATCGAAGCGTACGAAGAAGTGGCCCAGCGTCTGGGCGTGCCGCTCTAAAGCGCAAATCGCCGCAAGCATCTGAAAGAACGCGGAAATTTTGAAAAAAGGGTTCGCGTTTTTTCACCAAGCTGTTATGATGCGCGCCGTTGGAGAGATGCCGGAGTGGCCGAACGGGACGGATTCGAAATCCGTTGTACTGGCGACAGTACCTAGGGTTCAAATCCCTATCTCTCCGCCATTACATAGAAGCCCTCGCAAGTCTTTGATTTGCGGGGGTTTTTTGTATCTGGTCGGTTTTGCATTTGACCACTCAGTTTGACCACTTAACTTTCACTCAAAACCATTTCCCCCCTATTTTTGGAAGTCGGTGGTGAGTCGAGTAAGAATATTCAGTGGGCCCAAATCCCTCGCAAGCCCAGAAAGTTCGCTGGCTGTCTTAACGACCCGGACTTCGGGTAATAGATGGGGTCTATAAGAATCGATAAATCCATGGGAGCACCTGTAAGCGCCGCTGACGCACTTCTAACTGAATTGTAACGCCATGACAGCGACCCACAACTATCACCGCTCACACAGCATTGCAGAGTCTTATGGAAAGGCCAGACCAAGACGTTCCACAATTCGCTTGACAGTCATTGGTGCAAACTTACCACCACGCGCTGTTTTCACACCTTTGACATTCAAGTAATTTGCCATGCCGAGCAAGGTTGTAACACCTTCAAACATTCCCGACTGGATCGCTTGACGAAGTGATTCTGCATTGATGTCTGCAACGGCCTGTGCTGCTGCTGTAGCTGCTGTTGTTCCTTTGGTGTGTGCTGCTGCTCTACCAGCGTCACGACGTGCCACCTTGGCTTGGGCTTCCTTGTCACCGTTGTCTGCTTTGGTCTTGAGAGTAGCGAGTGCGGCAGTTGTGCGTTGTGCAATGAACTCACGCTCCTGCTGTGCTAGTGCGGCGTATATGTGCAACTGGAATGAATCAGCGGTTGGCATTGTCGCCACCTTGAAAGGTACACGTTTCATCAAGCCAGCAATGTGCTCAACGTCGCGTGACAAACGATCAAGCTTAGCGACTACCAACGTGGCGCCGTGCTTTACACACGCTTCCAATGCTGCTTTGCACTGCTCACGTTCGGTCGGTGCAATGGTGCCACTAGCAGTGTCTTCAAACTCACCGATGATTGTCCAGTTGTTGGACTCGACAGCTAGTCGCACGTATTCACGCTGTGCTTCCAGACCCAAACCACTCTTACCTTGACCATCTGTACTGACGCGGTAGTAGGCGATGATCTTCATGTTGGTTTGTCCTGCATCTGGCTGGTGTGAATCCATATTAACATATCGCTGTCGCTCGTCAAAGGAGTGTTAACATGACAGCAAATACTTTTTACCCTATTGCATTATTTATTGGAGTGTGATGTGCACGAATGTACTGGTGATAGGAGCAGCCTTTGGTGATCAGGCGTGGGCTGCGTGGGCGGTGGTGATTAGAGGATTAGCTGCTCTCGGCCATTTGCGGTGACTTCCAATGCCCCATAACTATTACCATCTCTGAGGTTTGAAGTGATGATTCCCTTAACAAAGCCATAACTGATAAGTCGGCGGCATGTTTCGTACTCCTCGCCCTTGGCGGCTTTCTGCCCACCATAGATCGCTTGGAGTAGTTGCATTTCGACATTGGTCATATTTTCATTCCTTGGTTGCCGTACCTCAAGGTGGGTACGAAACGAAGATTCCATGGAGGGAAGCAGTGAAGCAAATTAATCCGACGAGTGGCTGTTTACAACAAGCTATAACAAGTGTATGCAACCTTTTTGCTGCATTTGCTTGTATTTGCTTTAACCCGAAGGGAATCTTTGGAGAAAGTGACGACTGTGCTTAACCGGAATCGCTCAGACGTCAGTAAAAATCAGCCCTTTAGCGGTATTTGCACAGTAGGCTGTCACATGAATGACCAGGAATGCACCTGATACAGACTGTGTTGAGACACCTGATTCAATCCTGTTTTGCTTTATTACTTATGAAGGCCATGGTGATGGTTATCACTTGATTCTGACCATTTTATCTACAGTGTAAAGATTGTAGATGCAGAAAAGCCCCTGAATGCTGTTAGGCATGCAAGGGCTTAGATGTTTTGGGTAACATTATGATCAAGCTCAGATTTGATTATAGAGGCTTGCAGGTGGTGTTTCGGATTACTCAGGCACCACAACTTGAATGCCAAAAGCATCATCAATTTCTTTTTGCACCTCAGCATTCAACTTTGCTTTCTTGTCTGCAATCTTCTTCTGCTCAGCCAATTCCGCCTTTTCTAGCAATTGCAGCCTAAGCAGTTCGCGGTACTCTGTGAGTTCTGATTGCAACTCATCAATATACTCTTGCTTTACTCGCTCATCAATCGCTTCTAGTTCAACTACCTGAACTGAATCAGGCTTGACCATATGCGCGTGATACGACATAGGCGATGTACTAATTGGGTACTTGCTCGAAAGGGTATAGCCAGCGTTATTCAATTCGATTACCTTTGTTAAAAAGCCGAAGGCAATTTCATCATGAACTGGTGTGCAGCACTGGGCTGTATTCCGATACATATGGTGATAACCTGCCTGACGCTGTTTCAATTGAGATTGGTCAAACTTCCGAGGGGCACCCTTGATTGTGATAGTCATTCTATTATTTCCTTCTGTAATTAGTTGTGATGTTTGTTGCTGTTATTAATCTTTCCGCCTAGCAATAAAATCAATCATCTTGCGTGTGATGGTCGACTTGTATTGTTCTATATCAGTTTGCTCAACCGTAGGTGACTGTACAGCCTCTACAGTTGACTCATTGATACAGCTGCTCTTCTCAACTGGCTTGAGTGCTTTCTGCATAGCCTGTCGTTCAGCTGCTCGTATGAAGCGTCTGATGAAAGGGTCGTCATTATTTGTGCTCATTTATGTTTATCCTTCTATGTGGTGTTTTGACGTTGTGGTTTCTGTCTCAATCAGACAGAGAATTCATACTCTCAAATAAGCTGTAGCCCATATAGAATCGGCCTTTGAGGCATGTAGCCATCCAAGTGTACGTACTACCTCTGTGTTAGAACTCGCACTCTCTCATCCATGCCGGTACAGGTTTAGGCGGTACATACACTGGCTCTTGGAATGTGACAAGATTCGGGTTAGGCTCGTAATCATCCTCGACTTCGTAATGAGTGGTTGAGTAGTCCAACGGACCATCACACTGTTCTATGTTGAAGCTGGCGAACATTGCTTCTTCACATGCAGCTTCTTCTGCTTTTGCAATCTCATCTGCCAGCATGTACTTGTCAACTAGGCCGAGAGATATGATTGCATTCTTGATCACAGGTACTTGTTTAACAAGCTGGCTGTAGTCTTCTGCATAGTGGTTCTGAATGGCACTGTCAGACTCACTGTAGTCCGGTGTGAGAGACGTTACGTTCAAATACTTACTCAGTGTATTCTTTACCATCTTGCGGTCAACCTGTTGGCCTTGTAGCGTGTCGAAAGCTTGAAAGCCTATGAAGTCACGGAATGTTGATTCGCTCGTATCCATGCGTAGCTCTAATGGGTTCCAGTGAACACCATATGGATTTGTAAGTACACTTGATAGTCCATCTTGATCTTGTTGGCGACTCAAGAAGGCAATTGCAACTTGTAGTACTGGTATCATGAATGTGATGTCATCTTTGTGCTGACCATCTGGCAATTGCCCTGACAATCGGCGGCATTCTTCTAACATTACGATGAATGATCGCTTAGTTGCATAGCCAAATGTAAATACTGGTTTGTCTTCTATCTTTGTTTTGATTGCCTGTAACTCATACATTGACATTGTTTCAAGTTTGCTCAGTGGCAATGTATTATCAGGATCGTTTTGGAATACCCATTTAGCCAAACTGTAACGCCGACTTATGTTGACTGGGTGTTCTTTGGCATAGTCGATCAATACCTTACCAAGGTATCCGACTACTTTATCCAAGACAACGCGATCACTGGTTTTGTCGGTTACTTTCCACTTTGCTTTCAGTTGTTTCTTTGGGATGCACAATCCTTTGTCTTTGTAACTATTGTTGCTGTGTGCTTGGTTATGGAATGCAGTGCCAATAAACAGGTTAAGGTGATGTAACAGTCCTACTGTGTCTTTACCATTTACTGGGGATATATGACAAAGGTGGTATTGAGACTTCTTCGTCTCACTGTTGTACCCGTATGTTTTATACTTGGCGTTACGTACTGCGAACAATTCAACAAGGTCTACACCTTGCAGACATTCGACTGTACCTGCTCGTTTGCATTCTTTGGCAACCCATCGCCATTCATCTGACAGTGCAAGTTTCAATACTCGATTTTCAGCAACTGTCTGACGACGGTCTTTCTTGACCTTGGTGTAGGATGTTGCACGACAGTTGGGGCAATACTTCGCTCTGATATGACTGGTGTTGAATTCTGCTTTACATGTTACGCACTGTTTTACTCGATTGACTGCCATGGATATCCTCACTTAGGGACTTAGGGTTGTTTGCATTCTTGTTCGCATTCTTGAATAACTTGTTGAAGGTTGATGAGATCATCACCTGCACGGTATGTGTCGGGTTCACGTAGCCTGTCTTATCCATGATTGCGATAAGCTGTTCTACTGCTTCCGGATTAAGTCTAATCTTCACTTTTGACACTCCTGTTTGTGGCTGTACGCCACGTAGAATAAGGGTTTGAGCAATGTTGCCAGTCATGCGTACGTACTACCTAGCGTTACGATCAACCGCTGATAGTGGTGGTGATATGTGAACCAGTTGAACGGTTGATAATGTAGCTCGCCACTGTTACACCGTGCTTGTCAGCGGCAGCTTTGATTGCTTCAAAGTGGGAGACGCTGAAAGCGAGCTTCACAGGGACGACCACTTCTTTATTTGCTCGCCACCTGATTCCGCGACAGGTTGAGCCACAAGAAACAGCGTCAATACGATAACCAGACAGCGGTTTATTACAGGTCGAGCATTGTTTTACAAGCATAAGTTATCGCTCCATTTTAGAGTTGGTGTTAAGAGTTGAGGTATGTGTTGTGTATCAGGCAATAAAAAACCGCACTGGTTTGAGAGTGCGGCTTCTAAAGTTTGGCGGAGAAGGGCTAACACCTGCTGACTAGGAAGGAAGGCTAGGCAGTAGGGGACATGGGCGGTGGTAGGCTTCCCTCTCCTTGTGTTCGCCATTATAGCAAACGATTCGCATTTCTGTCAATACCGGGACCTATATTTCTCTTTCTTGTCAAGCATTTTGCTGACTTATTTTCGGGAGGTTCAAGCTCAAGGTCAATCAGTCGGGGGCTGGGAGATTGATGCTGAGAAGCTAAATGACAGGTGGGAAAGTGCGTCAAGCTTTTGCCTAGGGCTAGCACCCTCGTCGTAAACGTCGAACGTTACCAATCCGGTTTCATGACCAACGATGTTCGCGACGGTAGGACCGGGTACTCCGCCCCGCAGCAGGAGGGTGACTACCATCTTCCGCACGCTGTGAAATACGTGGTGTTTTCCGAAACCCTGTGCTGTTTTCAATCTACCGAATGCCTTACTGAGGGAGTCGGATCGAATCCCGTACTTGTTTCCGGCTGAGCTTGGTAGGAGGAACCCTTCTGTACTATTAGTAATCAGGCGTTCTACCGTGGTCGACAGGGATGGATGAACAGGTATTTCTCTGATGCCAGCAGCAGTCTTACTGTCGTCAATTTTGAAACTCAGAACACCTTCGACCTTTACCACCGATTCTCCGCGAAGCTGTGCCAGCTCCTCAATACGGCAGCCGGTGTAGGTACCCAGCAAAATCAAGTCACACAGCATCTGGTTGCCGCCTGCTTGGGCGACCCTGTAAAGGCTTTCAATCTGCTCTGGGGTGAACGCCTTCCGGGCTGCATCTGCCTTGGCTTTACCACGCACCTTGGGAAGTTCTTGGCCTTTGAATGGGTTGTCTAGACCCAGGTACAACTCTTGCCAGCGCGCATCATTCTTCGTTACCCACCGCCAGAACGTCGAACCTGCTAACAAGTATTGAGCTTTGGTTTTGCTCGACAGGTTGAGGGTTTCCAGCCACGCGGCAATGGTTGCACTGGTCAGCGATGTACCTTGATCACGGAGGTAACCAGACAGCTTGATGAGCTTCGCTTCCTGCTGATCAATGGTCTTGGCCGCGATACCATCTTTCACCCGGTACGCTCGGAATTGTTCCAGACGACGGTCTGTAATAGGTGAGACAGGTTTGTAGGTTGTTGGGTTCTGAATCAGTTCACGAGCTTCCGTCAACTCAAGAGGAGAAAGCTTATGTTTGTACTCAGCGAGCAGAACCATGATGTCGCGAGTGAGTGATGCGGTTCGCTTCACAGCATCGATGGGTGTGGGTGGGTCTGATTCAAAAGTTTCCTGCATAAGTCTTAAAAGCTCGGTTTTGCCTTTCTGTCCCAAATGCTCAGCATCCGACTCTAGACCTTGCTTGGACAGTTCGCTCTTGAACATACGATTGTACTGAGTGCTCGTGAGTCCTGAGCGTATGGGTGGATTCTTGATAGCGTCTAGCAAGCGTGCATCTATCTGGTGCTCCAGCGTCAGACCTCTATCTGCCAGTTCGGGACGCCACTGGTCACGCACGATGAGCTTTTCTTCCTTCGCTGCCGCAATCTGAGCTTTCCACTGAGCAAGGATTGGCAGGCGTCTATCCATCGCTTCCGATTTGTTGCTGGTGCCGGTAGTCTTGATCAGCTTGGCACGTCCACCGAACGCATGACGCACGTCTGCTGGGACAGCCATACGAACATACCAAGTGCTTTCGCCGGGTTTCTGTACAAGGTGGGTTGCCATATCGACTGGTCTCTATTTTGACCACTCAATTTGACCACTCAATGGGCTGAAAGCCAAGAGGTAGCGTAGTTTCTGGGCTGTAGCGGTGAAATAAGAGAGTCCCTATCTCTCCGCCATTACAAATAAAGCCCCAGAAGTTATGCTTCTGGGGCTTTTTTGTTTGTTGGGCACTCAGCGCGATGTTGAAGTTGTCCCAAAGTGCTAATGGAAGGATTCATGGCAGATGACCTACTGATAATCAAAGCAGCATCGATCAAGCGTTGTGTGGTTAGGGCACGAGAGGAATATGACAAGGCCCCGTCGACCTTTGCGACCGACCTTACTCGCCAAGACGCAGCCATTCTGAATATTTTGAGAGCCTGTGCCGCCGCTCTGGACATGGGTCAGCACCTCATCCGCCGGGAAAGACTGGGAGTACCTCAAAGCGCGCGGGATGTGTTTGAGTTGTTGTGCAGGGGAGGGTGGCTCGAAGCTTCCTTACTCACGACCATGAAGAATATGGTCGGCTTCCGGAATATCGCCGTTCATGAGTATCAGACATTGCAACTGCCGATCACGGTGGCGATCATCACGCAGCATCTAGGCGACTTTTTGCGTTTCAGTTCGTTCGTGCTGACGCGGGATGCGGTCTGAAATCTTCGTAAATCGGATCAAAACCAGGTGCGCCCGTCAGAGCGCACCGGTCATCAAGGCCTACTCGTCCCAGGGACGGTCGCCGTTTTCGTCCTTGATACGCGTGGGCAGGCCCATCACATCAAGTGCTTTCAGGAATGCCTGGGCAGGCAGTTCCTCGACGTTGACCATGCGCTTCACATCCCACTCGCCGCGGGCGACCAGCAGGGCGGCTGCGACCGGTGGTACGCCAGCGGTGTAGGAGATGCCCTGGCTGTCGGTTTCGGCGAAGGCTTCTTCGTGGTCAGCGACGTTGTAGATGAACACCTCGCGCGGCTTGCCATCTTTGGTGCCTTTGACCAGATCGCCGATGCAGGTCTTGCCCACATAGCCTGGCGCTAGCGAGGCTGGGTCCGGCAGTACGGCCTTGACCACTTTGAGCGGCACGATCTCGACGCCTTCGGCGGTTTTGACCGGTTGCTCGGAGAGCAGGCCGAGGTTCTTCAGCACGGTGAACACGTTGATGTAGTGCGCGCCGAAGCTCATCCAGAAGCGCACGTTGGGCACGTCGAGATTCTTCGAAATCGAGTGCACTTCATCGTGGCCGGTAAGGTAGAGGTCCTGCGAACCCACGACTGGCAGGTCGTCGGTGCGTTTGACTTCGAACATGGTGTTGCTGGTCCACTGGCTGTTCTGCCAGCTCCACACCTGTCCGGTGAATTCGCGGAAGTTGATTTCCGGGTCGAAATTGGTGGCGAAATATTTGCCATGTGAGCCGGCATTGACGTCGAGGATGTCGATCGAATCAATGCGGTCGAAATACTGTTGTTGCGCCAGCGCCGCGTAGGCGTTGACCACGCCCGGATCGAAGCCGATGCCGAGGATGGCAGTGACGTTCTTCTGCTGGCATTCCTCGAGGTGTTTCCACTCGTAGTTGCCATACCAGGGCGGCGTTTCGCAGACCTTGCCCGGCTCTTCGTGGATAGCGGTATCCAGGTAAGCCACGCCGGTGTCGATGCAGGCGCGCAGCACGGACATGTTGAGGAATGACGAACCGACGTTGATGACGATCTGCGATTCGGTTTCCAGAATCAGCGCCTTGGTCGCTTCGATATCCAGTGCGTTCAGCGCGAAAGCCTTGATTTCAGCAGGCTGCTTGAGGCTGCCCTTGGCTTTGACGCTGTCGATGATGGCCTGGCACTTGGAGATGTTGCGCGACGCGATAGCAATACGACCGAGTTCGTCGTTGTGCTGCGCGCACTTGTGGGCCACCACCTTGGCGACACCTCCTGCACCAATGATAAGAACGTTCTTCTTCAATTTCTTTCTCTCTCCTTTCCGCCAGCTTACGAGAGGCTGGACAGGTAATCGTCGAAACCAAACTCACGAACCACCTCGACTGTACCGTCGAGTTGTTTCACTGCGATGGACGGCATTTTCAGGCCGTTGAACCAGTTTTTCTTGACCATGGTGTAGCCCGCTGCGTCCACGAACGACAGCCGATCGCCGATAGCCAGCGGACGATCGAATGGGTATTCCCCGAAAATATCCCCTGCCAGGCAGGACTTACCGCACACCATGTAAGTATGGTCGCCTTCGCTGGGGGCCAGCTTGGCGTCGAGGCGGTAGATCAGCAGGTCGAGCATGTGTGCTTCGATGGAGCTGTCGACCACGGCCAGGTGTTTGCCGTTGTAGAGGGTGTCGAGAACGGTCACTTCCAGCGAGGCGCTTTGGGTGATTGCCGCTTCGCCCGGCTCCAGGTACACCTGCACGCCGTATTTCTGCGAAAAGGCTTTGAGACGAGCGCAGAACGCGTCCAGTGGATAGCCTTCGCCGGTGAAGTGAATGCCGCCACCGAGGCTGACCCACTCGACCTTGTGCAGCAGGGCGCCGAAACGCTCTTCGATGGTCGACAGCATCTTGTCGAACAGGCTGAAATCACCGTTCTCACAGTTGTTGTGGAACATGAAGCCGGAAATCTGCTCGATCACTTTCTCGATCTTTTCCGGGTCCCACTCGCCCAGACGGCTGAACGGACGCGCCGGGTCGGCCAGCAGGTAATCTGAGCTGCTGACCTGCGGGTTGACGCGCAGGCCGCGCACTTTGTCCGCGCAGGCAGGGGCGTGACGCTCCAGCTGGCTGATGGAGTTGAAGATGATCTTGTCGCAGTTTTCGAGCATCTCTTCGATCTCGTCATCTGCCCAGGCGACGCTGTACGCGTGCGTTTCGCCTACGAATTTCTGGCGGCCCAGTTTCAGCTCATAAAGAGAAGAGGAGGTGGTCCCGTCCATGTATTGCTGCATCAGGTCGAACACCGACCAGGTGGCGAAACACTTGAGCGCCAGCAGGGCTTTCGCACCGGAGTTTTCGCGCATATAGGCGATCTTTTCCATGTTGCGAAGCAGCTTTTGTTTGTCGATGAGGTAGTACGGCGTTTTGATCATTTCGTGGCCTCCAGCAATGCCAGCCGAAAAAGGACGGGGATTGTGCCTTCACTCGCAGGGGATCGAAAGAGTGAAACCGACTTTTTGCTGGCAAATGCGACGTTCGTGACTTAATTGACTCACTGCTGAAACATTTTGTGCTCATTGGCGCGCCGGTAGGGCGGTTCCGCTCACGACATTCTCACTTCTTCATTGCATTTGCTGGCGTACGCCCGGGCCGGGAGCAATCGGATGCTCAAGGCTGATCGCTCGCCCTATCCAACGCCGGGCCTGTCTTTTATGATCCGGATGAATACGTATGCACTCATAACGCTAATAAACTGCCTTGGGAGGAAATGATGGCGAACGAGTACGAAAATCTGGGGATGCCCTCGTTTCGGCTGGATGGCAAGGTGGCGCTGATCACGGGCGCAGGCACCGGAATCGGGGCCGGTGTGGCGTTGGCCTTCAGTGCCGCGGGCGCTGATGTGGTGCTCGTTGGCCGCACGCAGGGCAATCTGGATCAGGTCGCCGAGGTCATTCGCGCCAGAGGCGGCAACGTCAAGACGCGTGTCTGTGATGTCACGGACAGCGCCGAAATTCGCGCGCTGATCGGCGATATCTCCAGGCTGGATATTCTGGTGAACAACGCCGGTACCAACTTCCCTGAGCCGATGCTTGAAGTCAGCGACGAGCATCTGGATGCAATGATCGCTCTCAACGTCAGAGCCTGTTTCGTGACCGCCCAGGCGGCAGTGCGCAAGATGCTGACCAATACCGGGACCGACGCGGGTGTGATCATCAATGTCTCGTCACAGATGGGCCATGTCGGCTCGCCGAATCGCACCGTGTACTGCATGACCAAACATGCGGTGGAGGGGCTTACCAAAGCCATGGCCGTGGAACTTGCCGACCAGGGCATTCGGGTGAACACCCTCTGCCCGACGTTTGTCGACACGCCGATGGTGCGCAAGATCGTGGACACTCCTGAGAAAGAAGCGTTTCTGGTCTCGAAAATCCCGATGGGGCATATGGCGAAAATGGAGGACGTGGTTGGCGCTGCCCTTTATCTGGCCGGGCCTTCGGCGAGGATGGTCACGGGTACATCGTTGAAAGTGGACGGAGGTTGGACCGCTCAATAAGGCCACAGCCACCCCTCTGCCAAAAGGGGTGGCTGCGAACGTCACTCACGCTCGAAGGTGCGACGCTGGGCGCTGAAGGCCATGAGCGCGCGATCACGCCATGCCCGGCGCGCTTCAAGCTGATCATGCGGCAGAAATTCGCGACGCTGCGCTTCAACGTTGGCGATCAGCTCGGGGCTCCACTCTTGTGCGTGGGAACGCGAGTCGGCGATGCCTCTGTAAAGCGGACCAAGACGTTGCGCGTAGTCGGCCACACCACCTACTGCGTTCAGGTCGATGGTTTCGAACGGCCCCATGAACGACCAGCGCCAACCCAGCCCGTCACGCACGGTCTTGTCGATGTCTTCGCAACTGGCGACGCCTTCTTCCACCAACGCCCAGGCTTCGCGCAGCAGCACCGCTTGCAGGCGATTGAGTACGAAGCCATCGACCTCTTTGCGCACATGCACCACGCTCTGACCCACGGCCTCCATCAGTGCTGTTGTGAACTCGACGACCTGCGGCGCGGTTTCAGGAGAGGGAACGATTTCAACCACGGGCACCAGGTAGGGCGGGTTCACGGGGTGAGCGATGATGACCCTGGGTGTGATGCTCAGCCCAGACGCGAACACCGACGCAGGAATGCCCGATGTCGAGCTGCCGATAATCAGGTCAGGCGCGGCGACAGCTTCAAGCTCCAGCATAAGGGTGCGTTTGACGTCGGTGCGTTCCAGGATCGATTCCTGAACATAGATGGCGCCGTTCACGGCATCGGCCAGTGTGTCGCAGACTGTCAGGCGTGCCAGGATCACGTCAGCCGATTCGCTCAGCAAGCCGTGGGCCGTGAGGTCGGCAATCTGCCCTTTGATCAGTGGCACCGCTGCACTGGCAATCGCCGGATTGGCGTCGAAGATCCTTACGTTCAGCCCGGCTCTGGCGAATACCAGCGCCCATCCGGAACCGACCAGGCCCGCCCCCACGATTGCGATGGGACGGCCTTGGGTCAGGGTGTGGAGATCCTGCATCGTTGCTTACCTTTTTATGATTGTGCTGCCGGTATTGGCTGAGATGTATCGCTGATCATGGGCTATGAATGCGTATGCATCGAGTCTATTGGCTGGATTTCCTGAAGGTCAAGGTCCGTCAAGGGCACTGAACGGTCGCTGATGACGGCGGCGTTCCTGACAACACTTTCACTGTGCAGCCCCTTCTCGCTCCGCCATCATTGCGCAATCAAAGCAGTGACAAAATGTCGCAATCGCCTCGAGACGAGTAAGATAGGCACCCTGATTTTTCACCTCCCCATTTTCTTCGGACGGATCCTGCGTCGAGTGTCGTGAAAACCGACCTCCGGGGCATCCTTTCGATCACGAATTGACAGAGCAAACAGAGAAAAGGCGATCACTGAAAATGACCAAGACCTCGCGACCTTTATATATTTCCTACGCCGGCCCCTCGCTGCTGGAGATGCCGCTGCTTAACAAAGGCAGTGCATTCACTCCGCAGGAGCGTGTGGATTTCAACCTGATCGGCCTCTTGCCGCAGAACGTTGAAACCATCGAAGAGCAGGTCACTCGCGTCTACGACCAGTACAAGCAATGCGCGAGCGATCTGGACAAGCACATTTACCTGCGTTCGATTCAGGACAACAACGAAACGTTGTTCTTCCGCCTGCTGGATTCGCACCTGGAAGAGATGCTGCCGATCATCTACACCCCGACCGTGGGTCAGGCGTGCCAGGAATTTTCCAAGATCTACCGCACCCACCGCGGCCTGTTCATTTCCTATCCTGATCGCGACCGCATCGAAGATATCCTGCGCAGCGCGACGAAAGATCGCATCAAAATCATCGTGGTGACGGACAGCGAACGCATTCTGGGTCTGGGCGACCAAGGCATCGGCGGCATGGGCATCCCGATTGGCAAGCTGTCGCTGTACACCGCGTGTGGTGGCGTCAGCCCGGCCTACACCCTGCCAATCGTGCTGGACGTGGGTACCAACAACAAGGAACTGCTGGACGACCCGATGTACATGGGCTGGCGCCACGAGCGCGTCACCGGCAAGGAGTACGAGGACTTCATCGCGCTGTTCATCGAAGCCGTTCAGCGTCGCTGGCCGGACGTGCTGCTGCAGTTCGAAGACTTCGCCCAGACCAACGCCATGCCGTTGCTGGAGAAGTACCGCGACGAGCTGTGCTGCTTCAACGACGACATTCAGGGGACCGCTTCGGTGGCCGTGGGTACGTTGCTCGCGGCGTGCAAGGCCAAGAACGAAACCCTGGGCCAGCAACGCGTGGTGTTCCTGGGCGCCGGTTCCGCCGGTTGCGGGATTGCCGAACACATCATCGCCGCGATGGTGATCGAAGGTCTGAGCGAAACCGAAGCCCGCAAGCGCGTGATGATGGTCGATCGTTTCGGCCTGCTGACTGACAGCATGGACAACCTGCTGGACTTCCAGAAGAACCTGGCGCAGAAGGCCGGCGACGTAGCGGGCTGGTCGAGTGGCGAGGGTTACCCTGAGCTGCTGGACGTGGTCAGCAATGGCAAGCCGACCGTGCTGATCGGCGTGTCGGGCCAACGCGGCCTGTTCACCGAGCAGATCATCCGCGAAATGCACAAGCACTGCGCCAAGCCGCTGGTGATGCCGCTGTCCAACCCGACCTCGAAGGTCGAAGTCACGCCGCAGGAAGTCCTGACCTGGACCAACGGCGACGCGCTGGTGGCCACCGGTAGTCCGTTTGCACCGGTCACTGTGGGCGATCGTACGTTCCACATCGCCCAGTGCAATAACTCCTACATCTTCCCGGGCATCGGCCTGGGTGTGATCGCGGCGAAAGCCACGCGCATTACCGACAAGATGCTGATGGCCGCTTCCAACGCACTGGCTGAATGCTCGCCGATGGTGACCGGCAAGGGCGACGCAGTCCTGCCGCCGTTGAAGGAAATTCAGACCGTAAGCAAGAAGATCGCGCTGGCTGTCGCCAAACAGGCTCAGGAAGAAGGCGTGGCGCTGGAAACCACCGAAGAGATGCTGGTGGAAGCCATCGAGCGCAACTTCTGGATGCCGAACTACCGCAGCTATCGTCGTAGCGCCGTTTAAGCCGCACCGAAAAGCCGTGTGACCTCAGTCGCAGCACGGCTTGTCGGCGGTAGCGTTCTCAAGACCGACCGCCCGCAAGCCAGACTGCTACAGATGATCATCGCGTTACCAGAGACCGCCCCATGGAAACATGCGGCGGTCTTTTGTTTTGTGGCAAAAAACTTCAGGATGGGCCTTCACAAAAACAAAAAAGATCGACGAGGGACGCATGCAAACGGACAGTGTGCTCTATGACTACGTGATCGTTGGTGCGGGCCCCGCAGGCTGCCTGCTGGCCAATCGGCTGTCACATAATCCTTCTCATCGTGTTCTGCTGCTCGAAGCGGGCGGGCAGGACAACTACCCCTGGATTCACGTGCCAGTGGGGTATCTGTATTGCATTGGCAATCCGCGCACCGACTGGTGCTTCAAGACCGAATCCGAGCCAGGGCTGAACGGGCGTGCCCTGAACTATCCGCGCGGCAAGGTACTGGGCGGCTGTTCCTCGATCAACGGCATGATCTACATGCGCGGCCAGTCACGCGACTACGATGAATGGGCGGCGCAGGGCAACAAGGCTTGGGGTTGGCAGGATGTGCTGCCGGTCTTCAAACGTTCTGAAAGCCATTACGCGGGCGACTCCGACCTGCACGGGGCAAAAGGCGAATGGCGGGTAGAGCAACAGCGGCTGTCATGGGCCTTGCTCGATGCATTTCGAGAAGCCGCGGCCGAGACTGGCATTGCGTCTATTCCCGACTTCAACGGCGGCGATAATGAAGGCTGCAGCTATTTTCAGGTCAATCAGCGGCGAGGCGTGCGCTGGAATGCCTCGAAGGCGTTTTTGCGGCCAATTTCCAATCGCCCGAATTTGACCGTAATGACCAACGCGGAAGTCTCGCGAATCGAGTTTGAAAAGGGCCGTGCCAGTGCCGTCTTGGCCAAGGTCGGGCAGCAAGAGCAAACGCTGCGCGCCAAGCGCGAAATCATTCTGTGTTGCGGCTCTGTCGGCTCGCCCATGGTGCTGCAACGCTCCGGGATCGGCCCGCGCCCGTTGCTGGAAAAGCTCGGGATCGAAGTGCGTCACGAACTACCAGGAGTTGGCGCCAATTTGCAGGATCATTTGCAATTGCGTCTAATCTACAAGGTCAGCAATGGCCATACCTTGAACCAGATGGCCGGCAGTCTGTGGGGCAAGATGAATATGGGCCTGCGTTATGCCTTGAACCGCAGCGGGCCGCTGGCAATGGCGCCAAGCCAGTTGGGCGCATTTGCTCGCTCAGGCCCGGAGCAGGCCACCGCCAATCTCGAATATCACGTGCAGCCGTTGTCACTGGAACGCTTTGGCGAGCCGCTGCATGGCTTTCCTGCGTTTACCGCATCGGTCTGCGATCTGCGTCCGCAAAGCCGTGGAACGGTCGAGATCCGCTCGGCGCTGGCCGACGCAGCGCCGCTTATCAAGCCCAATTACCTGAGCCACGAAGCCGACCTCAAAGTCGCTGCCGACGCCATTCGCCTGACACGCCGCATCGCGGCCGCCCCCGCGCTCGCCAGCTTTGAACCGGTGGAGTATCTGCCGGGCGTGAGCCTGCAAACGGACGAGGAGTTGCGTCAGGCCGCCAGCAACATCGGCACCACGATTTTCCATCCCGTCGGCACCTGCAAGATGGGGCAGGGGCGCGATGCGGTAGTGGATGAACGGCTGCGGGTGCATGGGGTCATCGGCCTGCGCGTCGTGGACGCGTCGATCATGCCGACCATCACCTCCGGCAACACCTGCTCGCCCACCGTGATGATTGCCGAGAAGGCCGCGCAGATGATTATCGAGGATGCGAGAGCGGTCAATTCGACATCTGCGGTATGGGGTATGCCGGTTGTGTCGCAAGCCGCAGTTATCAACTGAAATGCCGCATGGTCATCTGAGTGAGCCTGGCAGCAAAGAGGCGCCAGCTCCTCAGCCGCCCAGACCTGGCTTTTGTTAGCAAGCACATTCCCATTAAAGGATCGTCTGCCATAACGATTTTTCCTACACTCAAATAAGCCCTTGTCAGACTTTTTGTTCTCATCCTTTTCACAAAAAATTGATGGCCAGCTGCCTAAAGTTTGCGACGTCGGAAGAGTTTTTATTTTCTCTTGATCGACGTTGTCTTTTTCAGCCAAGCAGACCCTCATGCCGAACCTAAAAGCAGTCCGCCCGGAGCTGGTGACCGCGCTCGCCAGTGTTTTCCTGTTGCTCGGGTTTAACCTGACGCTCTGGCAGCACCTGTTCGCCATTACCGATTTCAACGGTAAGGGGCTGCTGTTGCGCGGTGCTTTTGCGCTGATGATCTTTTGTGCCTTCAATATCTTTCTGACTTTGTTTGCCTTCAAGAAAGTATTGAAGCCAGTGTTGATCGCGCTGTTCATGATCAGCGCCGGCGTTGCTTACTTCATGAGTCAATATGGCGTCATGATCGATGCTGGCATGTTCCGTAATTTCGCGGAAACCAATGCGACTGAAGTGCGCGATCTGCTGTCATTGAAACTGGCTGCTTACTTGCTGTTTCTGGGCGTGTTGCCGTCGGTCATTTTGTGGAAGGTGCCGGTCAATTATCGTCGCTGGCCTCGCGAAGTGCTGAGCAAGGTGGTGGTCAGTGCCGTATGCGCTGCTGCTATCGGCGGCGTGGCGCTGTTGAATTATCAAGGGCTTTCTTCGCTGTTTCGCAATCACCATGAGTTGCGGCTGATGGTGGTGCCGAGCAACTACATTGGTGCCTCCGTGGGGTATTTGAGCGAACAGGTGAAATCGGCGCAACAGCCATTCGTGAGTATCGGTCAGGACGCCACACTGGCCAGTGACTGGCAGCAACACAAGCGCAAGTCCTTGACCGTGCTGGTGGTGGGTGAAAGTGCCCGCGCCGAGAACTTTGGCATCCTGGGCTACAGCCGCGACACCACGCCGCAATTGAAGAAAGAGCGTGGGCTGCTGACCTTTACCGATGTGCATTCCTGCGGGACCGAGACGGCTGTCTCGGTGCCATGCATGTTCTCCAATATGGGGCGCAAGGATTACGACGCCAGCACTGCCAGAAACAAGGAAGGCATGCTCGACGTGCTCAAGCGCGCAGGCCTCGATGTGATCTGGCGTGATAACCAGTCAGGTTGCAAAGGCACCTGTGATCGAGTGACTCTGCAGGATGTCAGCAACCTCAAGGACCCTGTGCTGTGCGCCAACAATGAATGCCGAGACGAGATCCTGCTGCAAGGCTTGCAGAACTTCATCGATCACCTGGATAAGGACACGGTCCTGGTACTCCACCAGATGGGCAGTCATGGCCCTGAATACTTCAAGCGTTATCCGAAAGCGTTCGAAAAGTTTACCCCGGTGTGTGAAAGCAACGCGCTGAACAATTGCTCGCGGGAAAGTATCGTCAACGGCTACGACAACACTTTGTTATATACCGATCATGTATTGGCGTCGCTGATCGATATCTTGCGCAATAACCAGAACACGGTCGACACCGCCATGTTGTATTTGTCCGACCATGGTGAGTCGTTGGGCGAATACAATCTGTTTCTGCACGGTACCCCTTACATGCTGGCGCCGGACCAACAAAAACATGTGCCGATGATTGCCTGGTTCTCCGACAACTATCAGCAGTCGTTCGCTGTTGACACGCACTGTCTGCAAAAAGAACGCAATGCGCCGTTGAGCCAGGACAATCTGTTCCACTCCATGCTGGGCTTACTGCAGGTTCACACCAGCGTCTACAACCCGGCGCTGGACATGTTCGCCGGCTGTCGGGGGATTTATACGGACGGGGTACTGGCCAATGAGTGACCAAGCGAACGACAAACGTCAGGTTCAGCAGTACGTTCAACGCCATGAACAAGGCCTGGCGCGACGTTTGAGTCTGTGGCGGGATGCCCAACTGGCCCGCCATGCCTTGCGTGATGCAGGTGAGCCTGGCCTGGTGCTGGATCTGCCTGCGGGCTCCGGACGTTTCTGGCCGGTGTTGGCCGAACACAGCAATCGGGTGATCCTTGCGGCGGACCCTTCGACTGACATGCTGGAGATCGCCGAAGCGCAATCGTCTGCGCAAGTCCGCGAGCGCATTCGTACCTTCCAGAGCTCGGCGTTCTCCATTGCCCTGTCGTCTAACGCGGTGGACTGCATCTTTTGCATGCGGCTTTTTCATCACGTCGCCGGCAGTGAGAAGCGCAGGGCGATTCTGGAAGAGTTTCATCGAGTAACCCGCGACACCGTGATTGTCGCGTTGTGGGTCGATGGCAATGTCAAATCCTGGCGTCGCAAGCGTCAGGAGGGCAGCCGTCTTGATGATGCGGGCGCGCCTGTGGTGCGTAACCGCTTTGTGGTGTGCCGCGCCGAGATTGAATCGGAGTTTGCGGACGCTGGCTTCCGCATCGTCCGGCATCATGATTTTCTGCCGGGTTATGCAATGTGGCGCGTTTATGTCCTGCGCAAGATGGGCGACTGATCCGATGGACGGTCGCAAGAAAGTGACAGATCGATAAACACGAAGATGAAGTTGTTCAAGACTTGCAGGACGGATGCCCGGTAAACGCCTATAGCGATATATACTGCGCGCCATTCTTCAAGGGAGAGCCGTGTGGCCATCGATATTCACTGGATTCGCGACGACGACAGCCTCGCCCAACATTGCGCCCAGTGGCAGACACTGCCGTTTGTCGCGCTCGACACCGAATTCATGCGGGTCGACACTTTCTATCCCATTGCCGCCCTGTTGCAGATCGGCGATGGCTCACGCGCTTACCTGATCGACCCTCTGCTGATCGACGACTGGAAACCGCTGGCTGCGTTGCTGGAAAACCCCGCCGTGATCAAGGTGGTGCATGCCTGCAGCGAGGATCTTGAAGTCCTGTTGCGCCTGACCGGCAGCCTGCCGGTGCCTCTGTTCGACACCCAACTGGCCGCTGCCTATCTGAACCTCGGGTTTTCGATGGGCTATTCGCGTCTGGTGCAGGAAGTGCTGAACATCGAGCTGCCCAAGGGCGAAACCCGTTCCGACTGGCTGCAACGCCCGCTGTCCGAGACGCAGATCAGCTACGCCGCAGAAGACGCCGTACACCTGGCCGAGGTCTACAGCCTGCTGCGCCCGCGTCTGTCGGATGACAAGAATGCCTGGGTGCTGGAAGACGGTGCCGAGCTTGTCGCCAATCTGCGTCGCGAAACCGATCCGTACGAGGTCTACCGCGAGGCCAAACTGGCGTGGAAACTCTCCCGTGCACAGTTGAACGTACTGCGCGAACTCTGCGCCTGGCGCGAGCAACAGGCGCGCCTGCGCAATCAGCCGCGTAACCGGGTATTGCGTGAACATTCGCTGTGGCCTCTGGCCAGGACCCAACCGGACAACCTCGCCGCATTGGCGAAAATCGAAGACATGCACCCCAAAACCGTGCGTCAGGACGGCGAGTTTCTGCTGGACTTGATCAAGAAAGCCGGCAGCGTGTCCCAGGACCTGTGGCCACCGGCCTTGCCCGAGCCGCTGCCCATCGAAGCCTCGAATGTATTGAAGAGCCTGCGTGCCATTGGCCAGCAGCACGCCGAGCGCCTGGACATGGCGCCGGAGCTGATGCTGCGCAAGAAGACTCTCGAAGCCCTGCTCAAGACCGGTTACCCAGACGGTCCCTATAAACTGCCCGATTCGTTGCGTGGCTGGCGCCGCGAATTGATGGGTCAGACGCTGCTCGACAGCCTGACCAATGCCGGAGAACAGCCTTGAAACGTATTTGCTCCATCTATCGCAGCCCGCGCAAGAACGAAATGTACCTTTACGTGCTCAAGAGCGATGCGCTCGAGCGCGTCCCGGTCGAACTGCTCAGCGCCTTCGGCAAACCTCAGCACGCCTTCGATCTGGTCCTCACGCCCGAGCGTGCTCTGGCCCGTGAGGATATCCACACGGTACTGGCCAACCTGGAGAAGCAGGGTTATCACCTGCAGATGCCGCCGGCCGAAGACGAGTACATCGAGCACCTGCCCGAAGAGTTGCTGCGCCGCAACGACCCGGTCTGATCTGTTTTTCGACCCCGCAATCCATCGCGGGGGTATACCGGACCGCTGTCTGCGTCTGGGCTGACCCGCCTGTCTTCAAAGCAGTGGGCACCAGAGGTTACGCACGGTCGCATGTCCTGTTTTCTTGAGTTTTGAATCCATGCGCGTTCTGATCGCCGAACACGATTACGTTGTTTATACCGAGTTGCTTCGCAAGGCGGCTCCGGACATCGAAGTATTGAGCAGCGGCGATTCCGCCGAGCTGTCGAAAATGGCCGCCGACACGCCGATCTGGCTGGGGCAGCCGGATCTGCTGGCCAACCTCTTGCGTCAGGGTCACAAACCACGGTGGTTGCAATCGACCTGGGCCGGTATCACGCCGTTACTCGCCCCGGGTCTGAATCGTGACTATCGATTGACCCGAGCGGTGGGCATTTTCGGTCAGGTGATGGCCGAGTTCGTCCTGACCTATATGCTGGTGCACGAGCGTGAAGTGCTGGCGCGGCTGGTGAGCCAGGTCGAGCGCAAGTGGGACGACCGCATGGGCCAGAGCCTGGCCGGGCGCAAGGCGCTGATTGTCGGCACCGGGGACATTGGTGTCACCGTTGCGCAGTTCCTGCTGCCTTTTGGCGTGGAGGTTTATGGCATCGCCTCGACGGCGCGCACCCAGGCGCCGTTCATTGAAGTGGGCGCGCTGGAGGACCTGCCTCGGTTGGTGGGGGAGGTGGACTTCGTCATCAACCTGTTGCCCAACACCCCTCAGACCCACGATATCTATGACGCAAAGCTGTTTGCGCAATTCAAACCGTCGGCGTTGTTCATCAACGTCGGGCGTGGTGTGGCGGTGGTTGATGCCGATCTGGTCTCGGCCTTGAAGGAAGGCCATCTGGCGGGGGCTGTCATCGACGTCTGCCGTCAGGAACCATTACCGCAGCGCCACCCGTTCTGGACTGCTTGGGGCCTGCTATTGACCGGCCACAGCTCGGCCCCGACTTCGCCACCGGCAATGACGCAGTTGTTTGCAGAAAACCTCAAGGCCTATGCCGCGGGCGAGGCGTTGCGCGGGGAAGTGGATTTCGCGAAGGGGTATTAAATAGACAGGGATAACCACGGCTTCAATGTCGGGTCAGCCCATTCAATGAGGGGCATGTGGGAGGGAGCTTGCTCGCGATAGCGGCATGTCAGACACCATTGCAGTGACTGAGTGGGGGCATCGCGAGCAAGCTCCCTCCCACAAGTATTTCCATCGCTCGATGAACCGAGTCTATGGCACTAAACCAAGGTCGAGAGCGGTTTTACAAACTGAAATCGCCTTCAGCCGCCAACTCCGCCAGCGGCCGACGCGGGCTTGGGGTTTCGCGGGCTTGCAGGTACTCGGCCAGGGTGGCCTTGTCGCCCAGCTTGCCGATCGCCACGGCTGCATGCAGTGCGTAGCCTTCCGGGATCTTCAGTTCCTTGCGCGTCAGTTCCTGGTCGAAACCGGCCATGCCGTGGGTGTGCCAGCCGCTCAGGCTGGCTTGCAGCGCCAGATGGCCCCACGCCGAACCGGTGTCGAAGGTGTGCCACAGCGCAGGCGTCTCTTCGGTGGCGCCTGGCGCCGTGAAGGTGGTCTTGGAGATGACAATCACCAGCGCCGAGGCATGCTGCGCCCAGCCACGGTTGAATTCGTTCAGCAGACCGAGAAACCGCTCCCAGTTCGGCGTATCACGACGCGCGTAGAGAAAGCGCCAGGGCTGCGAGTTGTAAGCCGAAGGCGCCCAGCGGGCAGCCTCGAAGAAGCTCAGCAAGGTTTCTTGTGGAATGCTTTCGCCAGTGAAGGCACGAGGCGACCAGCGATCGGTGAATTGCGGGTGGATGGCGTAATCGGCAACGCGTGAATTGGCGCTCATGGGAACTGGAATCCTGAGATGTGGATAAACCGCAGGCCGCGTGCGGCGCCTGCGGGATCAATCAGATGGGCCGTGGACGGCAGGCATCGTCGAAAACGGAAGGTGTTGCGGGTTGCGCGAGAGACGCTCTGGTCTGCATTCGCGAAGGCATAAAGCTACTGCGCCGGCTGTTCGCTGACAAGTCTATGCTTACCGACAGTCGCCAGCGCTTGGCCCACGTGCGATGTGCCACTAGACTGGCGGCCTTTTCATTACCCGATACCGATCCCCGCGAAATCATGGCAGCTTTAGTCGAACCGTTCTGGATGCGCAAAACCCTCGATCAACTCGATTCGGTCGAGTGGGAGTCGTTGTGCGACGGCTGCGGTCTGTGCTGCCTGCAAAAGCTCGAGGATGAGGACGACGGCAGCGTCTACTACACGCGCATCGCCTGCAAGCTGCTGGATCTTGAGACCTGTCAGTGCACCGATTATCCGAATCGTAAGGCCCAGGTGCCCGATTGCATTCAACTCACGCCCGGTCAGGCCGATGAATTCAAGTGGCTGCCGCCGACCTGCGGTTATCGTCTGGTCAGCGAAGGCAAGGACCTGCCGCTCTGGCACCATCTGGTGTGTGGTGATCGTGAGCAGGTGCACAAACAACGCATTTCGCAATCGGGCCGCATGCTCAGTGAAAAGAACGTGGCCGAAGATGACTGGGAAGATTATCTGATCTTTCGCGCTGGCTGATTCAACTCGCTGCATCACAACGTTCGTCTCCCGATCCTTGAGCCTGTCGCAACAGGAGTGGTCTATCCGTGGGTTTCAAACTGGCGCTGTGTGCCGTTCTGCTCGCCGTGAGTCTGCCGTCGTGGGCGGCGAAAAAGGTCGATCTGGATTACCACGTCACTTTGCTGCCAAAGAGCGGTGAGGCAGAGGTTCGGCTGACCCTTGAGCAAGGCTCCGCTGTACGCAGCCTGGATCTCGATCTGGGCGACAAGAGCTACTTCACTGATTTCAGCGCAGATGGGCAATGGGCTACGACAGCGGGGCAGGCTGACAGCACACTGCGGGGCATCTGGAAGCCTGCTTCTGGCAAGGCAACCTTGACCTGGCGCGTGCATCTCAATCGCCCTTCGGTGACGGCAGCGTCGGAGAAGCCGCGCTACGACAGCCGCGTGACCCAGGACTGGGCCTTGTTTCGTGGCGAAGATCTGGTGCCCAGGGCGCGTCTGGATCAGCAGGACGGCGTGCGTCTGCAAACCCGGCTGACAGTCGATCTGCCGCCGGGCTGGAAGTACGTCGAAACGTCCTGGCCGCGCGTCGGCAAGAACCGTTTCCGGATCGATGATTCGTCGCGCCTGTTTGATCGCCCCAATGGCTGGATGCTTGCCGGTAACCTGATCAACCGCCGCGCGCATCTGGGCGACACCGATGTGACGGTCAGTGCGCCGAAAGGGCAAGGCATGCGCCGGATGGAAACCCTGACGTTGATGACATTCGTCTGGCCCAAACTGCAAGCGGTGTTCCCGCGTAGGCCGGGCAAGTTGCTGGTGGTCGGCGCGGCTGAGTCGATGGCGCGCAATGCCAGTGCCGGGCATGACTCGATCTACCTCAACAGCAACCGTCCGTTGATCAGTGAAAGCGGCGCCAGCCCTTTGCTGCGGGAACTGGTGCAGGTCATGGCGCGCATTCAGGACCGTGATCGCAGCGACTGGATTCGCGCAGGGATTGCCGAGTATTACTCGGTGGAACTGCTGCGACGGGCGGGGGGGATGACCGAGGATCGCTTCCAGGATTGGCAATCGATCCTGACCCGCGTCGGCCGCAAGGTCACGACGTTGCGAGCCAATCACGTCGACCCGGCCATGACGGCTCGTGCCGCGCTGTTGATGTCGGCGCTGGATCAGGAAATTCGCCAGCAGACCAACGAGCAGAAGTCGCTGGATGATGTGGCTCAGGGGTTGATGCGCATGGGGGCGGTGAGCACCGCGGATTTCGTGCAGATCGCCGCCGGAGTGATCGGCGAGCCTTCGAAGGTGTTGAGTACGCCGCTCTTGCAGTAGCTGGGCGTTTATATCTGGCAGCAGTTCGGCTTGCCGGCGGCGGCGTCATTGATACCGCTGCCGCCGGCAAATCGGACTGCTGCAGATGGGAGTAACGGCTGTTTAAACGCCCTTGGGGCCTTTCACCGCATCGATGCTTTGTACGACAGCTTCTTCAGCGGCGACTTCCGCCTTGGTCTTGAGTTTGCTCAGTTCGGCGCCGGCTTGTTCGATGCGGGCGCGGGCAAGGTCCATGTCGCTGCGGCTCTTTTCCAGCAGCGACTTGGCCGAGCAGTGCCCGGTGATGCCCCGAGCCAGCACCGCACCGCCGATAGCCAGTTGAACGAGGCCGAAGATTCCACCACGGCGCAGGCCTTTGCCCATCATCAATACGCCGCCCGCCAGTGAGCCGATTCGCTCCCAGCTCTGTACGTTCTGCTCTGGGGCCTCGTGCAGAGTGCGTTCGACGCGCTTAAGGATCGGGGTATCGCTCATGATGCGTTCTCCATGAAGAAATAGGGTCCTTAAAGCTGACTGTCTCCAAGGCAAACTGTTCAATGAGTTTGTCGCGGCGAGGCGATCAGGTGCGGTCGGTTTCGCGGCCGAACTGCGGGCCGGAGCGCGTGTTGTTGCCCTTGGCCATGCGGTCGTAAAGCACCACGTTGACGGTCGCGGCCAGGTTCATGCAGCCGGTGGTGGGGATGTACACCACGTCCTCGCACCAGTCGCGAATCTCTTTGTCGAGGGAGCCGTCTTCGGGGCCGAAGATGTAGATCGCGCGGTCCGGGTGGGTGTACTCGGGCAACGGGCGCGCACCTTCCACCAGCTCGATGGCCACCGGGATGCAGCCCAGAGGAATGATTTTTTTCAGGTCGTCGATCCCGATCAGCGGAATGTCCTGATGGATTTTCTTGGTGTCGGTGACGAAGTCCCGCGCCCGTTCGTAGCGCTTCCCGGTGTAGAACACCGACGCGACGCCGTAACAGCCTGCCGCGCGCATCACCGAGCCGACGTTTTCCGGAGACTTGGGGTTATACAAGCCGATGCAGGCATAGCGTTTGTTGGCCACGGGGGAGGGTGCTCATCAGAGAAAGCGCGGGATTATACGGGAGGTTACGCAATGTTGTGGGTGCACCTGCAGCAGGACGGCTCGCCGGCGGTGGCGATCTCAAAGACGCTGCCGCCGGCAAGCCGTTGCTACAGGTGTAGGGTCATTCGTCTTTTTTCATCAACCCGGCCAGCGCGGCAAACGGGTTGTGCGTTGCCTTGGCCGCTTTCGGCGTACTCAGCGAGCTGTCCGAGAAGTACTGCTGATCGGTGTAACGCGAGTGTTCGTTGTCGTGGCAGTACAGACACAGCAGTTCCCAGTTGGAACCGTCCTGAGGGTTGTTGTCATGGTTGTGATCGCGGTGGTGCACGGTCAGCTCACTCAGGCGCTTGCCGGAAAATTCCCGGGCGCAACGGCCGCAGACGTGCGGGTACATGCGCAGTGCCTTGTCGCGATAACCCATTTCGCGGTCACGCTGGGCATCGGCGAGAATGCGGTCCAGCTTGGAAGTGTTGGTCGGGGTTCCCGAGCTCATGGTGTCACCTGTTTCGTGTTCTGTTGGCAATGGGGCAAGTCTAGCGCTTTGCTCGTCTCTCAGCCCTTCACTTTTTCTGCAATCCAGATCGTATGCCGCGTGCCTTTGTTGCCGTGGGCATAGACCTTGACCTCTTCAGCCTTGAAACCGGCCTTGCGCAGTTTGTCGCTGAAGGCGGCGTCAGCGCTTGCCGACCAGACCGCGAGCACGCCCTTGGGCCGCAAAGCTTGGGCACAGGCCGCAAGACCACCTGACGAATACAGCCAGCTGTTGGCTTTCTGGGTCAGGCCTTCGGGGCCGTTGTCGACGTCGAGCATGATCGCATCGAACCCCTGCGGCTCGCTTTTCAATACCTGTGCAACGTCCTGAACGACGACTTTTGCGCGCGGATCCTGCAGTGGATTACCCGATTTCTCACCCAATGGCCCGCGATTCCACTCGACCACGCCGGGCACCAGTTCGGCGACTACCACTTCGCCGTTCTTGCCCAGGTGCTTGAGCGCCGAGGCGAGGGTGAAGCCCATGCCGAGGCCGCCGATGAGTACGCGGGGGTTCAGGCGTGATGCGACCTTTTTGCAGGGGATTTCTGCCAGCGCGTCTTCGGAACCGTGCATTCGCGTGTTCATCAGCTGGCCGCCATCGCCGCCCTGGATCTTGATCACGAAGTCTTCGCCGTACTCGAACAGGCACAGCGCGCCGCCGTGAGGGATGGGGGTAGTGTCGAGCAGAACGAAACGTTTCATGGAAGACTCGGTGATGGCATGGCTCTGTGAGATCAATTTGTCAGCGCACGAAGCGCCGGGCAGGAGTAGCCTGAGCGTCACAGTAGAAGATTGGCAGTGGAGGCCAACGATGAAGCGGTCCATTCTAGCGGCGATTGCCTTGATGATGTTTGGTGCGTCGCAGGCTTTTGCCGAGAATCTGCAACCTGTCCTCAACACCCCTGAACCGATCGCCGCGACGTCCGGCTCGCCCGGTACGGCCACGCCGACACCTTATCCACAAGTGACACCGCCGAGCGTGCCGCGCGCGGGCGGGCAGGGCAACCCACCCTTGCTGCCGAAAATCCCCCAGCCCGGGCCGCCAAAACAGGATGAGCCGCTGCCGGGATTGCCGCCTCCAGCCAAGCCCAATCCCTGAGTCGGGCCGTCATTCCTGCTGGGCCAGCACCTGTCCATCCATCATGCGCAGACGCTTGGACATTGCCACGGCAATCGCGCGGATGATTTTGGCTGCCACTTTCGGGGCGTCGTTGAGCATCTTGTCCAGCGAATCCTTGCCCAGATTCAACAGATAGCAGGGCGATGCGGCGATGCAACTGGCCGAGCGGCGTTCGCCGTCCAGCACGGCCATTTCGCCGAACGCCCGGCCGCTGCGCAGGGTCGCGGTTTCGACCTGTTTGCCCTCGCCGTTGAGCTTCTGCACCGACACCGTGCCCGAATGAATGATGCACATGAAGGTGCCCGCGTCGCCTTCGTTGAAGATGGGCTGGCTCTTGTCGATGCTGCTGATGCTGAAGTAACCGGCTGCGGCGGAGAAATCCGCTGGCGTCAGGGCCAGGAACAGTCCGCAGTCCATCAGCATTTCGCGGATTTCGTTATTCAGTGATGACGGTGTTGGCATGTGATGTTCTTGTTCGATGGCTTGAAGTAGAAAAACGGAAACGCCTGACTCTTGAAACGGCCCCGGATGACATAGCGTCCGGGAGCCGTCTGATATGACAAATGGCCGCCCGGGAGTTCCTCAGGCCAGTTGCAATACCTTGAAGATAAAACCGTATTCGAGCGCTACGTCACGCAATCCCTGATAACGGCCGCTCATGCCTCCGTGCCCGGCACCGAGTTCAGTCTTGAGCAGCAACAGATTGGCGTCGGTCTTGGTGTCGCGCAATTTTGCCACCCACTTGGCCGCTTCCCAATACTGCACACGACTGTCGTTATACCCGGCGATCACCAGCATCGCGGGATAAGCCTGTGCGCTGACGTTCTCATAAGGCGCGTAAGCCTTGATGCGAGCATATACGTCGGGCTCCTGCGGGTTGCCCCACTCGTCGTATTCGGTGACGGTCAGCGGCAGATCCGGGTCGAGCATGGTGTTCAACACGTCGACAAATGGCACTTCGGCAATCGCCGCCTTGAACAGCTCGGGCCGCTGGTTCACAACCGCTCCGATCAGCAATCCGCCAGCACTGCCGCCGCTTATCACCAGTTTGTCGGCGCTGGTGAAATTTTGCGCGATCAGGTGCTCGGCACAGGCGATGAAGTCGCTGAACGTGTTCTGCTTGTGCTCCTGTTTGCCGCTGCGATACCAGGCCTCGCCCAGTTCGCCGCCGCCGCGCACATGGGCGATGGCGAAGGCAACGCCACGGTCCAGCAGGCTCAAGCGCGCGTGAGAAAACCACGGGTCCAGGCTCTCGCCATAGGCGCCGTAGCCATAGAGGTACAGGGGCACCGGCTGGCCAGCCAGTTCACGCTTGACCACCAGGCTGATCGGCACCTGAGTGCCATCGGCCGCAGTCGCCCACAGGCGCTGACCGACGTAGGCATCGGCGTCGAATACGCCGAGAACCGGCGTTTCCTTGAGGACGATCTGCTCCCCGGTCGCCAACGACAATTGACGCACCTGGGGCGGCCGGTTCAGCGACTGATAGCGCAGACGGATCTTGTCGCTGTCGAATTCAAGGGTGTCCTGCACATACAGGTTGTAGGCCGCATCCGGCAATTGCACGCGATAGGCCGGCAAGCCTTGTGGGTGAACTTCGACAATCGGCAGGCCGCCTTCACGCAGGCTTAGCGTCAGGCCCTTGGCGTTGAGGCTGAAGCCATCGAGCATCACGGTCTCGCTATGGGCAACCAGCGTCTGCCACTCCTTGCGCTCCGGCACACCGCTGGTTTTTTCCGGGGCATGAAACAGTGCAAAGTTGATCCCGGTCTGGTTGCTGCGAATCAGCCAGCTCCAGGTGCCGTCGATCAAGCCGTGATCCACGGAGTATTCATGGCCTTCGCTGCGCGGCGCCATGCAGACGAAGGCCTGTTCAGGCTTGCTGGCGTCCAGCACCCAGGACTCGCCGGTGGTCTTGCTGTCCAGCGCCAGCACCAGTTGGCGCTCGGAGCTGGTGCGGTAGCAATGCAGGAAGAAACGCCCGTCGGGCTCGTTGAACACCAGATCGGCAGAGTCGTTGCCCAGGGTGTGGCGATAGAGCTTGTGCGGACGATGGGTGTCGTCCAGTTCGCCGAAAAACAGGGTCTGGCTGTCATTGGCCCAGGTCATGCTGCCGTCACAGTCCTCGAACGGCAGGCTGGTCACGTCGCCGCTGCTCAGCTCTTTCACGTACAGCTGATAGACCTCTTCGCCGCTGGTATCCAGGCTGTAGGCCAGGCGCTGGTGGTCGGGGCTGATGCTGAAGGCGCCGAGGGAGAAAAAGCCGCCATTGGCCAGTACGTTAGGGTCGAGCAGCAACTCCTCGGCGCTCTCGTCCACCGTTTGCGAGTCATCCTCCGGACGCGGGCAGCGGTAGTGCCGGGCGTACTCGTCGCCCTCAGTGGTGCGGGTGTAATACAGGTAGGGGCCCCATGGCGACGGTAGCGACAAGTCGGTTTCGAGGATTCGGCCCTTGATCTCCTGGAACAACGTCTCGCGCAGTGCCTGCTGATCGGCCAGTTGCTGCTCCTGATAGTCGTTTTCGGCCTTGAGGTAATCGAGCACCTCGTCGGTGTCGCGATTCTGCAGCCAGGCATACGGATCGGCGCCCTCAGCCTTGCGGGCAAGGGGGGCGCTGGAGGTGCTGTTGGAAGTCGGCATGCTGGGCTCTCTCAAATGAACTGATTCGGTCAGGCATTGCGCCGTGCAGAGGCGCCGCGGACCGATAACTGAAGCCGGGGAAGCTTGGCTGGTGAAAAGTCGTTATCATAAGCGCCTCTTTACCTGCCTTACCACGGACGTCATGACCGACAACGACTATCTGATTGCCTGGGGCCTTTACGCATTCGCTGCGTTGGGTTGTCTGTTGGTGTGGTTCAAGCTGACCGGCTGGATGTGGCGTTACCTGCGCGAACCGCTTTGGGTGATCGGCGCCGTCCTGCTGTTCTGCCCGACCATCATCGACCCAGTCAAGGACAAGTACGCCCCGGCCCTGGCGATCAGCGTGCTGGATCTGGCCTTCAAGGTGGGCAGCAACGTCTGGCGCGCAGTGCTGGACCTGGCCACCTATGGCGCTGTCGGCCTGGGCCTGTACGTCATCTTCGCGCTTATCCGCTTGCCTTTCCTGCGCAAGAGAAAAGCCCGTCAGGCCCACGCCGACGCCGCTGCCGCACAGGCTGCCGCCGAGCAGAAGCAGGCAGAGCAGGACGACGAGCCGTTCGCCGCGCAAGGTTCCAGCCGTTATGCCAGCCAGCCTGCTGCGCCAGCCAATGGCGGCAGTGGTGGCACCAGCGGTCGTTATCGGGTCGAACCGAAGCTGTAATCCGCCGCACGCCCTGACATTATCGAGACCTCACCATGTGTGAACTGCTGGGCATGAGTGCCAACGTACCGACCGACATCGTGTTCAGCTTCACCGGGCTGATGCAGCGTGGCGGTCGCACCGGCCCCCACCGTGATGGTTGGGGCATCGGTTTTTATGAAGGTCGCGGTCTGCGTCTGTTTCAGGACCCTGCCGCCAGCAGCGAGTCTGAAGTCGCACAGCTGGTGCAGCGTTATCCGATCAAGAGCGAAGTGGTCATCGGCCATATTCGTCAGGCCAATGTCGGCAAGGTCTGCCTGTCCAACACCCATCCTTTCGTCCGTGAGCTGTGGGGGCGCAACTGGTGTTTCGCCCATAACGGTCAGCTCGCGGATTTTCATCCCCGCGCCACGTTCTACCGGCCGGTGGGCGATACCGACAGCGAAGCTGCGTTCTGCGATCTGTTGAATCGTGTGCGCGAAGGTTTTCCTGAGCCTGTCGAGATCGAACAGCTGTTGCCGACGCTGGTCGAAGCCTGCAGCGAGTATCGAAACAAAGGCGTCTTCAACGGCTTGCTCAGTGACGGAGACTGGTTGTTCTGTTTCTGCTCCACCAAGCTGGTGCACATCACCCGTCGCGCGCCTTTCGGTCCGGCGCGGTTGAAGGATGTGGACGTGATCGTCGACTTCCAGGCAGAAACCACGCCCAACGATGTGGTCACGGTCATCGCCACCGAGCCGTTGACCGAGAACGAAACATGGAATCGCTACGAGCCCGGCCACTGGAGCCTGTGGCGTCGCGGCGAATGTGTGGCCGAAGGCCGAACCTGACAGAGAGGGACCTATGCTGCGAAGCTATCTGCGACTGGTGTTGTTCACGGCAGGCCTGTTGATCGGCGTGCAGATTCCGGGCTTCATCAGCGATTACAGCAAGCGTGTCGAAGCGCATCTGATCGAGGCGCAGAAGAGCCTCGGCGGCTATAACGACACTGCTCAGCGTTTCTTCAAGGGCGACGTGCAGGCGCTGATCCAGCATTACCGCAGCAGTGATGATCCGGTGTTCCGCACCGATGCCGACAACATCAACAACCTGCTGACACGCACCCAGACCCTCGATCGCGAATGGTTGGCACTGCAAGGCCCGTGGTACATGCGTGCGTATCACGTGTTAACCGCCGCCGATCCGGACATCCGCACGGAAACCTGGAACGGCTACACCTGGCAGGTACTGCTGTCGCCGGAAGTCATCGCCTGGGGACTGGTGTGCGCGCTGCTGTTCTCGCTGGTCATCGAAAGCTTCGTGCTGTTCATCGACTGGGTGTTCGTTGGCCGACACCACGTGCGGCAGGTCAATCGCGACTGGCGTTGATGCTGTTTTCGGGCTCGTTTCAGCGCTGCAAAGGCAGGCTTCTCGCGCGTAGACTCAGGCCTCGTCCCCAACATTCATACGCACGGGAGATACACCCTTGGGCCGCCTGTTATTGAATTGTGATATCGGAGAAAGCTACGGCGCCTGGACCATGGGTCTGGATGCTGAAGTGATGCCGTACATCGACTGCGCCAACATCGCCTGTGGCTTTCATGCGGGCGATCCCAGTGTCATGCGCAAGACCGTGGCGTTGGCCCTGTCCCACGACGTGACCATCGGTGCGCACCCGGCCTACCCGGATCTGGTAGGTTTCGGCCGCCGCTCCATAGCCTGTTCGCCTCAAGAGATTCAAGACCTGCTGCATTACCAGATCGGCGCCCTGGACGGTGTAGCCAGAGCGCAGGGCGGTCGCGTCAGCTACGTCAAACCTCATGGGGCGATGTACAACGACATGATGGCCAACCCGACTCAACTGCGCGCGGTCATCGAAGGCATCGCTCGCTACAACACGGAGCTGCCGCTGATGCTGCTGGCCATGCGCGACAACAGCGCAGCCCAGGCCATAGGCGACGAATTTGGCGTCACGCTGTGGTTCGAGGCCTTTGCCGACCGCGCCTACGACAGCATCGGACGTCTGGTCTCCCGCAGCCTGCCCGGTGCTGTGCATCACGATCCTGAAACCATCATTGCCCAAGCGCTGACCCTGTCCCGTGGCGAGGCCTTGATTGCCAGCGACGGCAGCGAACTGCTGCTCAACGCCGACACCCTCTGCGTGCATGGCGACAACGCCAGCTCCATTGCGGCCGTGCAGCGCATCCGTCAGGCCCTGGGTAAGACGTCCGCCTCATGAATGTGCGCATCGAAGTCGTCGCGATCGATTGTCTGATGGTGCGTCTGTTCGATGCCATCGATGAAGCCAACATGCCATGGATGCTCGCCGCCAGCCTGCGTCTGCGTGAGGGCTTCGGTGAGCACTTGATTGATCTGGTGCCGTCCTACACCACGCTGATGGTGCATTACGATCTGATGGAGCTGGACCCGCGCAAGGCCCGTGAAGTGATCGCCCAGGCGCTCACTGATCTGTCGCCCGACGCAGCAAGGGGCGGCAAGCAACACGTGTTGCCGGTCTGGTACGACCTGAGTGTCGGCCCGGAACTGACGCTGCTGTCCAGGCGCAGCGGGCTGCCTGTGGAGGAAGTCATACGTCGCCACAGCCAACGCGAATATCAGGTGTTCGCCTTGGGCTTTGCGCCCGGATTCGCTTTCATGGGGCTGGTCGAAGAAGTCCTCGCCGCACCGCGCATCAAGACCCCGCGCAAACGCGTGGCGGCCGGGAGTGTCGGTATCGCCGAGCGGCAGACAGCGGCGTATCCGCTGGAGTCTCCCGGGGGCTGGAACATCCTCGGTCGCACCCCCGCCAAATTGTTTGACCGCGATCTCGACGGCTACAGCCTGATGCAGCCCGGCGATACGGTGCGCTTCGAGCCAGTCGAGCATGCAGAATTCATTCGTTTGGGTGGCGACGACACCGCGCTGGAGGCGCTGGCATGAGTGTACTCACCGTAAAAAGCAGTACGCCGCTGTGTCTGTTGCAGGACGCTGGCCGATTCGGTGTGCGCCATCTGGGCGTCACACAGGGCGGGGCGCTGGATTGGGTGTCGATGTCCTGGGCCAACAAACTGTTGAACAACCCACTGGATGCTGCCGTCATCGAAATCACCCTGGGCGGACTGACCCTGATCGCCGAGTCCGATTGCTGCCTGGCATTGGCCGGAGCTGATCTTGGCGCGTTGCTCGACGACCGCTCGCTTGCCCCCTGGCGCAGCTTCTTCGTGCGCAAGGGCCAGCAATTGCGCTTCACTCAACCGTTGACCGGCGCCCGCGCGTATCTCGCAGCGCCTGGCGGGTTCGATGCTGTCGAAGTGTTGGGCAGTCGAGCGACGGTGGTTCGCGAAGGGCTTGGCGGCCTGGAAGGCAATGGCAAGGCGCTGGGGGAAGGCGACCCACTGCGCTATTCCGGCGCCTCGTTCGAATTGCAGGCGTTACCCGATCATCTGATCCCGGACCTGGACGACGCCCGCCCACTGGGCGTCGTGCTCGGCGCACAGATCGGCCAGTTCAGCGGCTTGAGTCTGTTCGACGCCTTCAACAGCGACTGGACCCTCGACAGCCGTGCCGACCGCATGGGCATGCGCCTGCTGGGGCCGGAGTTGGTCTATCAAGGCAAACCGATGATCTCCGAAGGCATTCCGCTGGGCGCCATTCAGGTCCCGCCCGATGGCCAGCCAATCGTCCTGCTCAACGACCGCCAGACCATCGGCGGCTACCCCAGGCTCGGTGCGCTGACGCCACTGTCACTGGCGCGTCTGGCGCAGAAGCTGCCGGGGAGTGTGGTGCGATTGAAGGCGATGGTGCAGGAGATGGCACATCAGGAGCAGATGGCATACCGGCGCCAGTTGGGGGGGTAGGTCAGGATTGCCCTCACACGCTCAGCTTTTCGGTCACGCTATGGCAATCTCGGGGCAAGAAAAAGGGGCTCGACGCGTTGGCGCCGAGCCCCTTGTTTCATCAAGAGTTCACCACTCGTCACGTTTCATGACGAGCAGATCACTGTTTTACTTTTTTGCGACGGAACCACTCAGGCCCAGATAGTCGATCAGAATCCGCCCGGTTTCCGACAGGTACGCGTCGTCTTCCGGTTTGGTCTTGTCGTCATCCACTGGCAGCGCGTCTTCGTCTTCTTTCTTCAGCTCTTTGAGCGGTTCTTCGCCCTTGGCCTTGCGACGGGTGTTTTCCATCACCAACTGCTTGCTCTCGACGTCGGCGTGCTCGGTGCGACGCTCGGCCTCGTTGAGGCTGACGGTCTTCTCGCTCATCAGCTTCTTGGCCAGTGCCAGCTTCTGCTCGACGAACACGAACTCGGCATCTTTGGCCGAACGCACGTCGTGGCGTGATTGCAACTGGGCCAGGAATGGCTTGAACGGATCCACCGCCGGCTTGATCGCAGGCTTGATGGTGTCGTAGGTCATCGCCTCGGGCAGCGCGCTTTCGCCGATTTCCTTGGTGTCGATAATCGACGGATACGCGATGTCCGGCAGTACGCCCTGATGCTGGGTGCTCTGACCGGAAACCCGGTAGAACTTGGCCAGGGTCAGTTTCAGTTCGCCATGATTCAGCGGCTGAATGGTCTGCACGGTGCCTTTACCGAAGGTCTGGCCACCGATGATCAACGCGCGGTGATAGTCCTGCATGGCGCCGGCGAAAATCTCCGAAGCCGAGGCCGACAGGCGGTTGACCAGCAACGCCATCGGGCCCTTGTAGAACGCGCCGCTGTTTTCATCTTCCAGCACGTCGACCTTACCGTCGGCGTTACGCACCAGAACGGTCGGGCCCTTGTCGATGAAGAGGCTGGTCAGTTCGGTGGCTTCCTGCAGCGAACCGCCGCCGTTATTACGCAGGTCGATGACCACGCCGTCGACTTTCTCCGACTGCAGCTCGGTCAGCAGTTTCTTCACGTCGCGCGTGGTGCTCTTGTACTCCGGGTCGCCGGCACGGTAGGCCTTGAAGTCCAGGTAGAAAGCAGGGATCTCGATCACGCCCAGCTTGTAGTCCTTGCCATCCTGATTGAGGTGCAGGACCGACTTCTTGGCCGCCTGTTCTTCAAGCTTCACGGCTTCGCGAGTGATCGACACGATCTTGGTGGTCTGATCGTTCGGCGCATTGCTGGCCGGGATGATTTCCAGACGCACGACAGAGCCTTTCGGACCGCGGATCAGCTTGACCACTTCGTCCAGACGCCAGCCAATCACGTCGACCATCTCTTTGTCGCCCTGGGCAACGCCGATGATTTTGTCGGCGGTCGCCACTTGTTTGGTCTTGGCGGCAGGGCCGGCCGGAACCAGACGCACGATCTTGACGTTGTCGTTGTCGCTTTGCAGGACGGCACCGATGCCTTCCAGCGACAGACTCATGTTGATGTCGAAGTTTTCAGCGCTGTCAGGTGACAGATAGTTGGTGTGCGGATCGTAGGACATCGCGAAGGTGTTCAGGTAAGCCTGGAAGATGTCTTCGCTGCGGGTCTGACCCAGACGCGCCAGTTGGTTCTTGTAGCGCTTGGTCAGGGTTTCCTGAATCTTCGCCGGGTCTTTGCCCGCGATCTTCAGGCGCAGAACCTCGTCCTTGACGCGCTTGCGCCACAGGTCATCCAGTTCGGCTTCGTTCTTCGGCCATGGCGCGTCCTTGCGATCGACCAGCAGGGTTTCCTGCGTGTTCAGGTCGATCTTGTCGACGCCTTTGCTCAACTGGGCCAAGGCGAAATCCAGACGCGACTTGATGCGGTCCAGATAGCGCTTATAGATAGTGAATCCCGGGTTCAGATCGCCGCTCTTGAGAAAGTCGTCGAACTGAAAACGCCATTTGTCGAACTCAGCGATATCGCTGGCCAGGAAATAACTGCGCGCAGGGTCGAGCAGTTTCAGGTAGCTCTGATAGATGATTTCCGAGCGCTTGTCGTCCAGCGGCGGCTTGCTGTAATGGTGGCGCTTAAGGAGCTCCACGACATTCAGACTGGCGATGACCTCATCGCGATCAGGTTGAAGATTATCCCAGCTGTTGGCTGCGAATGAACTGCTGGACATTGGCAATGCAGCCAGGCCAATGAGTAATGCAAGGGTGGTGCTGGGCAAAATTTGCTTCATGCTGATTCGACGCGGGGACAATTGATAACGCATATTAGGCCGTCTTTGAGATCGCCGGTTCCCTGGGGCGCCGGTCGCATAATGCAAGAAAGCCAGGATGCTTAGATGCACACTGGCTCAGTCAAGACTCACTATGGAGGCACCGTGAAAGCATTGCAAGGCGTTGAAGGTCACGTGGAATGGGTTGAACAGCCATCACCGACGCTCGATGTGGGGCAAGTTCGCATCAAGGTCGCGGCGGCAGGGCTCAACAGAGCGGATTTGCTGCAACGTGCGGGGCTTTATCCGCCCCCGCCGGGAGTCACGGAAATCCTCGGCATGGAGTGTTCCGGCGTCATTGCCGAGGTCGGCTCCGGTACCGCCTGGACCGTCGGAGACCGCGTATGCGCGCTGGTTGCAGGCGGGGCGATGGCAGAAGAGGTGGTCGTCGACGCACGGCATGTCTTACCGGTACCGGAGGGCATCTCGCTGCATGAAGCGGCGGGGATTCCCGAGGTTTACGCAACGGCGTGGCTGAATCTCTTCCAGCTCGCGGGCCTCAAGCCCGGTGAAAAAGTTTTGCTGCACGCCGGTGCAAGTGGAGTTGGTTCAGCTGCCATTCAGCTGTGCAAGGCATTCGGCAATCCGTGCTGGGTCAGCGTTGGTTCGGCGGACCGTCTGGCGTACTGCGAAGAACTCGGCGCCCAGGGCGGGGTGATCCGCAACGAAAGCCTTGAAGGGCTGAACGACTTCGCGCCGTTTCACGTCATCCTCGACCCGGTCGGCGCCAACTATGCCGCGCTGAACCTGAAAGTGCTGGGCACGGACGGGCGGCTGGTGTTGATCGGTTTGATGGGCGGACGCAAGGCCGAACTGGATTTCGCTCAGGTGCTGGGCAAACGCATTCAGATCCTCGGCTCCACGCTGCGCAGCCGTGACGACCAGTTCAAGGCAGATCTGCTTGCCGATCTGGGCCAGCACGTCTGGCCGCTGTTCACTGAAGGCCGCCTCAAGCCACAACTGGCCCGCAGCTTTCCGATTCTGGAAGCAGAAGAGGCCTACGCCGAGCTTGCGACCAATCAGGTGTCGGGCAAGGTAGTGTTGGTGATCGATGAAAGCCTGAAGTGACTAGCTGGCGATGATATTTCGCAGTCTGCCTTGTCGTTGGTGATCGGCCTCTGAGCACCACCATCGACAAGGCAGACCCCGCTTTCATTGGGAAAAGCAAAAGCTATGGGCATTGATGTTGCCTTGCTAGCGAACAAATATTCCCCAGCAGGCCTGCGTTCCCCAAATTTGACTCGATTTACCTTCTTGTCCCGTGTTCGGGATCATGGTGAACCGGGTAACGAGGCCGTCAAGATCAGTGGACCATGACTCAACCTCCCCGTTGGGGACTTGTAGGTCGCCACCATAACTTGCGCGGACAGCGCGCCATTCAGCCATCGAAGGGACATGTCCGCCAAGGGAGTTTGCATGATCCATAGCCCCCTGAAACCCTCGTGTGCCCCCCCAGCCGTCAAGCTGGAAAACATTCGAGACAGTTACCGAATAGCTCGCCGTTTGCACCGGGCTGCCGCTGTCCCTGACAGTCACCGTCGCGCTGCCATTACCATTCGAAATGACCTGACCGTTAGAGGCGTTAATGTTGGCGCGGTCATTGCTGATTGAGTAGGAGTAAGGCGGTGTTCCTCCTGATGCGCTGCGTGTTGCGTGACTCCCGGCAGGAGGCGTAGTAGGCACACGTCCCCAACGAACAATGTATCCATTCAACAATAGCGTTGCGGTATCAATGACAAGGGGTGGTGTCGGCGGCTCCACGCTGAACGCCCGAGCGCCCGATTCTGGATTTCCATCATAAAGCCCTCGCACCTTCATGCTGTGTGCGCCCAACGCAACGGTAACTTCTTTAGACCACAAACCGCTGCTGCTGACAGCCGCGTCGCCTTTGTCCACATTGTTGTCCAGAATCTTGACTTGCTCATCGGCTTCGGCGGTTCCACTGAGTGTCACGCGAGTCTCTGTCGTAGTTCCACCGGGCGGGACCTCACCCTTTGTATCCTGGATGCGCGTGATCGTCGGCACGGCTTTCGCAGCAACGTCAATCGTCCACGCTGGCGATATAGGGTTGTTTCCAGATAGGGCTTTGGCCGTCAGCGTATGATTGCCGAGGCCCAGATTATTAATTGAGAAATTCCACTGGCCATTCGCATCTGTCGTCGTCGTGCCCAGTGAGTCGCCGCCGTCGAAAATTTCCACTTCAATCGATGCGGTAGACGTAGTGGAAGCGCGTGCGGGTGCTGAGGACTTACTGACCATGAGGTTGACTCCTGTCAACTGGATGTAAGTCGATTGAGCGCCCTTTCGAAGGGTTTGGCTACTGTCAGAAATGACAGGTTTTGCTGCCGTTGGTCGGGCTGCACAGCCGTGGGTGAATGCAGCCCTGCGTACCTATTTCCAGTTATGAATCGGCCACCCGGCCTTTTCCGCTGCCTCGCGCAACACCGGATCCGGATTCACCGCATGCGGGAAATCAACCCTCTGCAACAACGGCAGATCATTGCGCGAGTCGGAGTAGAAACTTGCGCCTTCGAGGTTTTCGCCCTCTTGGTCCAGCCATTCCAGAAGGCGGGTGATCTTGCCTTCGCGGTAGGTCAGCACGCCTTTGGTTTGGCCGCTGTAAACGCCATGGGCGATGTCCAGATCGATGGCCAGCACTTCGTCGACGCCGATGCGCTCGGCGATGGCTTTGACCAGATGCACGCCGGACGCGGAGATGATCAGGATGCGGTCGCCAGCGGCGCGGTGTTCGGCGATGGCTTTGGTGGCGTCACTGAAAATGATCGGCTCGATGAAGTCCTCAACCCAAGGCCCGACCAGGAAGTCCACTTCTTCAGGTGTGCGGCCGATCATGGGTTCGAGGCTGAAGGCCATATAGTCTTCCATCGCCAGGTTGCCCTTGCTGTAGGCCTCCATGAGTTCATGGTCTTTCTTGATGAACGACTCCGGATCGACCCAGCCCAGACGGCCCATCTGCTCGCTCCACAGACTGGCGCAGTCGCCGTGAATCAGGGTTTCGTCCAGATCGAAAATTGCTAATGCCATTACGGCTGTCCTCTAAAATTTGTTCTGTCTGTGCCGGTGCTGAAGAAACGCAAGACATTGTGGGAGGGAGCTTGCTCGCGAAACCGGTGTTTCAGGCCCCGGTGGGGTGACTGAATCGACGCTCGCGAGCAAGCTCCCTCTCACAGTTCCGATTTCCAATGCTCGGACGATCAAGCCACCTCGCACAACGCCGACGCTTCGATGTTCAGGGTGACGCGCTGGCCGTTAGGGTGCAAGTCGTTGGCCGAGCGGTTGAGCACGTCGACCACCAGTTCCACACCCCGCGCTTCGACCCGATAGCGGATCACGTTGCCCAGCAGGCTGTGGCTGCGCACTTCGCCTTCCAGCGAACCGGTCAGGCTCAGTTGAATGGCTTCCGGGCGAATCGCCACGCGGCTGTTGATCGGGCGCTGCATCAGGCGGCTGGCGGCGTCGGGCTCCAGCAGGTTGTAGTTGCCGATGAAGCCTGCGGCGAATGCATCCACCGGCGCGGTGTACAAGGTTTCAGCGTCGCCGCTCTGGACGATCCGGCCCTGGTTCATCAGGAAGATGCGGTCGGACATGGTCAGCGCTTCTTCCTGATCGTGGGTCACGAAGATCGTCGTCAGGCCCAGTTCCTGCTGAATCGCTCGGATCTGCTCGCGCAGGTGTTTGCGAATCCTGGCATCCAGCGCGGACAGCGGCTCATCGAGCAACAGCAGGCGAGGGCGGGTGACCAGCGAACGCGCCAGTGCCACACGCTGGCACTGACCACCGGACATCTGGTGCGGATAACGCTTGGCGAGTTCGGTCAACTCCACCAGCTTCAACACTTCGGCCACGCGCTGTTTCGTTTCATCGGCGCTGACCTTCTGCATGCGCAAACCGAAGGCCACGTTTTGCTCGACGTTCATGTTGGGGAACAGCGCGTAGCTCTGGAACACCATGCCGATGCCGCGTTTCTGTGGCGACACCGGCACCAGGTTCTTGCCGTCGAGAAAGATCTTGCCGCTGGTGACAGACGTAAGCCCGGCGATGCAACGCAACAGGGTCGATTTGCCACAGCCGGACGGACCGAGCAGGGTCACGAATTCGCCCTTGTTGATCACGCAGTTGATGTCGCTGAAGACCGCTGTGCTGGCGTAGTTCTTTTGCAGGTTTTCGACACTGACGAAGCTCATATCAGTCTTTGTCCTTGTTCAGTCGGTTGGCCGCCCAGGTCAGCAGCAATACGAAGAAGAAATAAGAGATCACCAGCGCGCTGTTGAAGTGGCCGCTGCTGTTGCGCATGTTGTTCAGGTACACCTGCAGGGTTTCGTAGCGGGTGCCGACCAGCAGGTTGGCAAACACGAACTCGCCGAACAGGAAGGAGAACGACAGCAGCAGGGCGATCATCAGGCCTTTGCGCAGGTTCGGCAGCACCACCAGAAACGCTGCCTGAAATGTGCTGGCGCCGAGCAGTTGCGCGGCGTCCATCAGGTCGACCAGATTGATCGCCTGCAAGTTATTGGTGATCGCGCGGTACATGAACGGCAAGGCGATGGTGAAGTAGCAACCGATCAGAATCCACGGCGTACCCACCATCGCCAATGGCCCTGAACCGTAGAGCTGCAACAGTCCCACCGACGACACCACCGGTGGCACCGCGAAGGGCAGCAGGATGAGGATGTTCATCAGCGCGTCGAGCTTGGGGAAGTGGTAATGCACCACGAACAGCAGCGGCAGAATCAGCACCACGGAGAGGATCAGCGCGCCGACGCAGACCAGCAGCGACTGAGCGAACGCCATCAGAAAGCGCGGGTCGCTCCATAGCGCTACGTACCATTTGTAGGTCAGGCCAGCGGGCAGAATCGTCGCCGACCAACTGGTGGCGATCGAGTAGACGAAGGTTCCGAGCAACGGCGCCAGCAGAATCAGAAACAAGATGTACACCACCACACGGTGGTAGAGCCCGGCCGGGCCGCGTTCAGCGCGAGACATGGTAGCTCCTCTTCAACAACCACTGATGGACGATGGTCACGAGGGTCATCATGCCCACCAGAATCATCGCCAACGCGCTCGCCATATTGGGGTCCAGAGTGATGTCGCCGGCGACCATTGCCGCGATGCGGATCGGCAGCACGTTGAAGTTACCGGTGGTCAGCGCATAGACCGTCGCGTAGGCGCCCAGCGCATTCGCCAACAGGATCACGAAGGTGCCGAGCAAGGCAGGGGTCAGTACCGGGATGCCGATGTGGCGCCAGAAATCCCAGGTGCTGGCGCCGAGCAACGACGCCGACTCGCGCCAGTCCTCACGCAACGCATCGAACGCCGGATACAACAGCAACACACCGAGGGGAATCTGGAAGTAGGTGTAGAGGATGATCAAACCGGTTTTCGAGTACAGGTTGAAGTCATCGATGATGCCAGCCTGTTTCAGGATCAGCGTCAGCGCGCCGTTGAAGCCCAGCAGAATGATGAAAGCAAAGGCCAGCGGCACGCCGGAAAAGTTGCTGGTCATGTTGGCGAAGGCGCTGACGAAATCCCGCAGGCGCGACGGCACTTTGCGCAGCGAATAGCTGCCGAGGATCGCAATGACAATACCGATCAGGCTCGACCAGAAACTGATCTCCAGGCTGTACTGCATGGCCTGTCGGTAGAAGCGTGAATTGAACGCCTTGATGAAGTTATCCACGCCCCAGCCCGCGTCCGAATACAGGCTGTTGATCGCGACCCAGGCCAGCGGCGCGATCTGGAACGCGATGAAGAAAATCGCAAACGGCACCAGGCACAAAAGCCCCAGCCATTTGCCGCGACTCTGTGAATTCACTTGAGCACCTCTCTGCAGACGGGTTTGTCGTGGGGCACGCCGAGCAGCTCGCAGACAGTGCCGCAGATTTCGGTCTGTTTCGGTTGAGCGTGCGGGTCGAGGCTGAAGGCGTCGCCGATGACGAACAGCGGCACTTCGCGCTCTTCGGGGAGGATGCCGTTGTGCGAGCGGTCGTTGTTCATGCCGTGGTCGGCAGTCACCAGCACCTGATACCCGGCATCCAGCCAGCGCTGCAGATACTCGGCGAGGATAATGTCGGCCGAGCGCGCGCTGTTGCGGTACTGCGGGGTGTCGAGGCCGTGCTTGTGGCCTGCGTCATCGATGTTCATCGGGTGGATGAACAGGAAATTCGGCTGGTGCGCTGTCCGCAGATGCTCGGCATCGTCGAACAGATGGGAGTCGGGGTAGTGATCGACGTAGTAGAAATGACCGTGCTGGATCGGCAGGTCGGCGTCGTCGGTGTGGCGGTCACGGCTGGCGATGAACGGGCTGCGGTTGTACAGCTCGCTGACCCAGTGATAGGCCGCGGCGGCGGTGTTCAGTCCGGCTGCGGCGGCGTAATGAAACACGCTGCGTTGATTGGACAGGCGCGAAACATGGTTGTGCACGATGCCGCTGTCGATGGGCGCAACGCCGGTCAGGATGCATTCGTACAGCGGACGGGAAAGCGCCGGCAACTCGCACTCCAGTTTGTACAGGGCGGCCCGGCCCGCGTTGCGAGGCTTGCCGGCGATGGCGTCATCGAAATCGCCACCGCCGGCAAGCCATGCTGCTACAGAGTCACGGTGTTACTGCATTTCGACGATGACCTGCTCGTTCCACTGCTGTGGCAGGGCTTTCGAGGTTTTTTCCCATGCGGCAGGGTCTTTGATCGGTGTTACGTTCTTGTACTGCTCATTAGGCAGCAGCTTGGCCTGTACTTCCGGTGGCAGTTTCAGGTGGTCGGCGCGGATCGGACGGGCGTTGCCGTTGGCCAGGTTGATCTGACCGGCGTCGCTGAAGATGTATTCCCGTGCCAGCTTGGCGGCGTTCGGGTGCTTGGCGTACTTGTTGATGATCGTGGTGTAGCCGGAGATCACCGAGCCGTCGGACGGGATCAGCACGACGTAGTCATCCGGGTTGGCCATCTTGGCCTTGTAGCTAAGGCCGTTGAAGTCCCAGACCACGCCGACTTCGACTTCACCTTTCTCCATGGTCTGGATGGTCGGGTTGTTGATGCCCAGACGTTTCTGCTTGGCCAGCTCTGTGAACAGCGCAAGGCCCGGAGCAATGTTTGTTTCGTCGCCTTTCATGGCAATCGCAGCAGCGAGTACACCGTTGGCAGCCTGAGCGGCGGTGCTCACGTCACCGATGGTGACCTTGTATTTGCCGGTCTTGAGGTCAGCCCAGGATTTCGGCACTTCAGAACCGTGCAACAGCTTCTTGTTGACGATGAAAGCGATGGTGCCGGTGTAGGCCAGTGCCCAGTGACCGTCCTTGTCCTTGGCCCAGTCCGGAACCTGATCCCAGGTGGTCGGTTTGTAGGGCTGGGTCACGCCCTTGGTGACCGCGATAGGGCCGAAGGCCGCGCCGACGTCGCCGATGTCGGCGCTGGCGTTGTCTTTTTCCGCGTCGAACTTGGCCACTTCCTGCGCCGAACTCATGTCGGTGTCCATGTGCACCAGACCGTATTTGGCGGTGAGGTCGGTCCAGGTGCCTTTCCAGTTCGCCCAGTCGTCGGGCATGCCCACGCTGTTGACCGCGCCTTCGGTCTTCGCGGCTGCTTCCAGATCTTTGATGTCGGCGGCCATGGCCGAGGTGCTCAGCGCGATGGCCGAACCCAGGAGTGATGCCAGCAAAAGGTGTTTCATTCGAAGCTCCTTTAATGCACTTCTCGACGTTATGTAGGAAAGGGTCGGTGAAATGCTCGTTGCGGTTGGGTTGGTCTAGGTCAGCAATACCTGAGCCAAGTTAGGCCAGTCTCATGACACTTTCGTGTCTGGACCGACTTTTGCTGGGAGTCTGGAAGGCGGGCGGTATGGCTGTGGGGTAAGCGTAGACCATGGGCAACTGACTGATCTGAAAAGGCTTATTTCTTTTTATTGTCAGGCTTTTCAAGTGCATCGCGCTGGCTTGTCATGCAAGCGTCATCTACGCTGCCTAGGCTCGGAAGCACTGAAAAGGGCCGTTCAGCTGTAGACCTTGCCCCCGAATAGCGCTGGTCTAGTCCAGATAGGTAACGTAATGCGCCAAGAAGTGCCTCGAGCGGTGACGACCATCTGCAATGCGTTGCAGGAGCAGATCGAGCACGGTCTGTTACCCCCGGGTAGCAAACTGCCTGCGGAGCGTAAGCTCAGCGAAGTATTCGACACCACGCGCATTACGTTGCGAGAGGCGTTGGTGCAGCTGGAAGCGCAGGGCCTGATCTATCGCGAGGAGCGCCGTGGCTGGTTCATCTCGCCGCCACGGCTGGCCTACGACCTGATGCGTCGCAGCCATTTTCACGCGATGGTTCAGGCCCAGGGGCGAGTGCCGGCGACGCAGGTCATTTCCGCGAAGATGCAGCCTGCCTCGGCGGCGATCTGCGGATTGTTGCAACTGCCTGCGCTGTCCAGCGTGATCCAGATCTGCCGCGCACGCCGTATCGACGAGCGACTGGTGCTGTACGTCGAGCACTACCTCAACCCCGAATATTTTCCGCAGATTCTGGATTTCGATCTGAATCAGTCGCTGACCGAGTTGTACGCCAGTCACTACGACATTCGATATGGGCAGGTGAGGTTCGAGATGGTGCCTACAGCGCTACCGGTGGAGGCAGCGGCGGCATTGAAGGTGTCGATCGGCAGCCCCGGCTTGCGCATTGCCAGGGTCAACCATGATCAAACCGGCCGCCTGATCGACTGCGATCTGGAGTATTGGCGGCACGATGCGATTCATGTGAGTGCGGTGGTGGGGGATGTTTAAAGTCCATCCTCAAGCATAGGTCCCCGGCCCACCTCGATCACTTTGCGAGACCATCCATGTGAGTGCGGTGGGTATGTTTGAAATCCATCCTCGAGCATAGGTCCCCGGCTCACCTCGATCACAGTGGGAGACGCCGGAGGCCACGACGGCAGCGATAGCGTTGGGTCAGCGACAGATTCGTATCAGATGAATCCCAATCGCTGCCGTCGTGACCTCCGGCGTCTCCCACAGGGCCTGGAGTAAGACCTCAGCTACAAATCAAGCACCAGATCCGACGTCGGCCTGCTGCATCACAGCAACCTCAATCCCTGTCGATGCGCGGCTCACCCCGATCACTGTGGGAGACGCCGGAGGCCACGACGGCAGCGATAGCGGAGGGTCAGCAACAGATTCGTATCAGATGATCCCAGTCGATCTCCGGCTCACCCCGATCACTGTGGGAGACGCCGGATGCCACGACGGCAGCGATAGCGGTGGGTCAGCAACAGATTCGTATCAGATGAATCCCAATCGCTGCCGTCGTGACCTCCGGCGTCTCCCACAGGGCCTAGCGTAAGACCTCAGCTACAAATCAAGCACCAGATCCGACGTTGGCCTGCTGCAGCACAGCAACCTCAACCCCTTGTCGATCTCGCGCTGGCGAATGCCGCCGTTGTGGTTCATCTCTACTGTGCCTTGCAATACGGCGGTCTTGCAGGTCCCGCACACGCCCTGGCTGCATGACGACGGCACAATCGCGCCTGCTTTCTTCGCTGCTGCCAGCACGGTCTGGTTGGCGGGCATGTCGAAAGTCTTGCCCGAGCGCGACAGGGTGATCGTGAACAGGCCGGCCGTCTGCTCCACCACAGGCGCCAGTTCGATCAGCGGCGCTTCGACCAGCGCCGCAATGTCGAAGCTTTCCTGGTGATAGTGCTGGAAGTCGAAGCCGCCTTTGGCGAGTACATCCTTCACCGCATCCATGTAGCCCTTCGGTCCGCAGGTGAAAACCTCGCGCTCCCTGAAGTCCGGCACCTGTTCGCTGAGCAATTGCAAATCCAGCCGCCCCAGAGGCCCGTTCCAGTCTGCGTCCGTGCCTTTGCCTTCACAGACATTCAGCACTCGCAGGCCTGGCTGCGTGGTCTGCATTCGCGTCAGCTCATGGTGAAAAATGATGTCGGATGGCGTGCGCGCGCTGTGCACGAAAATGATGTCCAGCCTGGCAGCCATATCAAAGCTGGCCCGCGTCATGGACATCAACGGCGTCACCCCGGAGCCTGCCGAGAGATAGAGCAGTTTGCGTGCGGGATGACCCACCGGGGTAAAGCTCCCGGCAGGTCCCGAAGCGATCAGGCTGTCGCCTGCCCGCAAATTGTCATGCAGCCAGTTCGAAACGACACCGTTCGGCACTCGCTTGACCGTGATCGTGAACGAAAACGGCCTGGTCGGTGATGACGACAGGGTGTAGCAGCGCGCGATGGTTTGCCCGCCAATGACTGGCGACACCGTGATGAACTGGCCGGGCTCGAAGCTCAGCGCGCTGAACTCTGCGCAGCGGAAGCTGAACGTCTTTACGTCATGGGTCTCCTCGCGCACGTCACAGCACAGCAGAGTTTTCTGCTCGCCGCTGTTCCACTGCGCGCCGTAAGCACTCCAGGTTTCAGAATCAGTGAACAGTTTCTCGGAGTTGTCGATACCGTTCGTTGCAGGCAGATTCTCGTAATGGGTCATGATCATTCCTCACACGCCGTGGGCGGCAAGCCGGGCCGCGTACCAGCGAGAGAATTGGTCGACGTAGGATTCGGTGAACGCCGAGAACGGACCCGGTGAATAACCGGGGTCCTGCGTGCCGCTGTGGGTAATCGCCACAAGATCGGCGTCTTGCAGGTTGGTGGCTTTCCACACTTCGATCAGCTTGTCGACTTCATAGTCCACGCCTTCACGGGCGTCGGCATTTACCAGCCATTTGGTGCGCACCAGGGTTTTGTTCGGGGCCAGCGGGATGATGTAGGAAATCACCGCGTGATCGCTCATCACATGGGTCCAGGAGTTGTGGGTCCACAGATGCACATCGCCGAGGTCGCGGCGGGTCAGGTCGCCAAACAGTTTCGTGCACGCCACTCGCGTATCGAGGGTTTGCGATTCGCCGTTACCCGCAATCACCAAACGCTGCGTACGAAATTGCGTCACGGCATCCACATCCAGATGCTCGACGGCATCGCAGACGAACCCGTCGTCTTCCCAGCTTTTCTTCGCTGCCGCATTGCGCTGTTCGTACTCATCCAGCGCTAGCAGCGATTCCTCGCTGAGCCCGTCGGCGCAGAAGCCGAAGTCTTCTGGAAGAAACGAGGCGGTGAGTTCAGGATGTGTCGCCGAGCAGTGATAACACTCCCGGTTATTTTCGATGACCAGCTTCCAGTTGCCGTTTTCGATGATTTCGGACTCATGGGCAATCTTCGTATGCGTCAAGTCATACGGGGCCAACCGAGGTGTGAGCGTCTGTTCAAGATGATCGATATCTTGCGGCGGCTGTTCGCCCAGACAAACGAATACATGCGTGCCGACAACTTTGCTATGTACGGGAATCAGACTTCTGCACGCGGCGTTGAAATCCTTGCCCATGTGCGCCGCATGTTTGAGGCTGCCGTCCAGATCATAAGTCCACTGGTGGTAAGGGCAGACCAGCATGCCGACCGTGGACTTGCCCGCCGGTTTCAGCCGCGCACCCCGATGCCGGCAGACGTTGCGAAACGCCTGAATCTGCTCGTCATCGTCGCGCACCAGGATGATCGAGGATTTACCGATATCAATGGTCGATACATCGCCGGCTTCGGGGATATCCGCTGTCACACCCACCAGTATCCAGTGCTGGTTGAAGAATATATTCATGTCGGTTTCGAATATATCTTCGCGTCCAAACAAGGCGCCGTTCATGCCATGTCCGGGTGTACGGTTTTCAACTAACAGGCGATGAGATTCGACGGCGGCACTACTCATGTATGCACCTCACAGGCGGGATCTAATAATGTGTACTGCGGTTTGAAATGAGTATCGAGAGGGGGCCAGATAGCGTCAATGCGCTATATTTTCAACTTCGCATATCCCCAGGTTATGCGTGACGGATTTGGATATTCAGAGGCCGGTTTTGGCCCCGTCACTCGTCATGCAACGTCCCGCAGCCAGTCGACCAGGGCATGCACCAGCGGCGTGATCTGCCGGCCGTTGGGCACGACGACGTAATAGGCTTCCTTGGGTTTTACGACGCAGGACGTCACCCGCACCAGCTCGCCGCTTGCCAGCATCGGCTCGACCAGCCGGTTCCAGCCCAGCACGATGCCGTGCCCCTTCAACGCCGCCTGAATCGCATCGGTATAAGAGCTGCAACGCAGGGCATATTTGAGCCTTGGGCGCTCGTCCCCCAACTCCTTGAACCAGCCATGCCAGGTCATCCAGCCTTCGAGCGTCGCGTCCGAATCGATCAACTCGACATGCAGGAAATCTTCTGCGCAGGTCGGGGCGGTGTGGGTCGTGAGCCAGCCGGGTGAGCAGACCGGAAACACCTCTTCGTCGAACAGCAGAATCGAGGTGCCGTCATCCCACTTGCCGTCGCCAAAGCGCACCGCCAGATCGATGTCATCACTGCGCAGATCCGGCGTGAGCATGTGCGTGACCAAACGAAGTTGCAGGCTGGGTTGCGTGACACGTAGCGTCCCCAGGCGCGGCAGGATGCGTAACTGGGAAAAGGCAGAGGTGCTGGCGAGCACGACTTCCTGTTCGGTGATCCCTTCGTGGACCTTGTCGAAGACGCTTGCCATGCGTTGCAGGGAATCCGAGGTCACGGAAAACAGGATGAAGCCTTCGCTGGTGAGCTTGATCGACCGGTGCAGACGGTGAAACAGGCGGGTGTTCAAGGTCTCTTCCAGATAGCGGATCTGCTTGCTCACCGCCGCCTGTGTCACCCCCAGTTCCTGCGCCGCCAGGGTGAAACTGTTGAGCCTGGCGACGGCCTCGAACACCATCAGTGCTGTCATTGAAGGGATCAGGCGACGATAGCCCTTGACCTTCTTCGGCAGCTCTTGGGCCTCGGTTTTCATTGCGCGTACTTCCGCAACGGCGTGACAGGATGTCGTCCGAATGTACATGGGTGTACATCAAAAGACCGGCAGCGTACAGTCGCTGAACTCAATCTCAACGCAAAGGCGACACGCAATGTCGGTATCAGGCAAGGAACGAGGCAAGCCTCAGGATTCCGGTTGGCGAGGCTCGGCGGATGGCTGGCTGGAAGCTGCCTATGACGCCTTGAAGGAGTCCGGTGTCGATGCCGTTCGCGTGATGCCTCTGGCCAAGCGTCTAAACCTGTCGCGCACCAGCTTTTACTGGTTCTTTCAGGACCGGGAACAATTGTTGGCAGCACTGCTGGCGCGCTGGAAAGACAAGAACACCGGCGGGATGGTCAAGCAGTCGGAAAGCTACGCGGAAAACATCACCGAGGCGATTCTCAACGTCTTCGAGTGCTGGTTGAATCCCGAAGTCTTCGACTCGCAGTTCGAATTCGCCGTGCGCAGCTGGGCCTTGCAGTCCGAAGAAGTGACCCAGGAAATCGTCGCCGCCGATGACGCTCGTATCAGCGCGCTCACTGCGATGTTCCGACGCTTCGGCTACGAGCCGGAGGCCGCTGACACTCGCGCCCGAACGATTTATCTGACGCAGATCGGTTACATCTCGATGAAAACCAGCGAAGACATCACCGAGCGCTTCCGGCGCATCCCGCACTACGTCGCGATCTTTACCGGCAAGGCACCGAAGCGGCGTGAGCTGGACCGCTTCTACGGCGCGTTCGGTTACGCCGAAAAAGAGCCTGGCGAGTTCGTGCCGCTGGCCGAAACCTTCGAGGAGAACGCCGGTGCGAGCTGAAACCATCGGCATCATCGGCGGGACCGGCTGGTTGGGCGGGGCGCTGGCGCAAGCGTTGATCGACAGTGGTTTTATCAGCGCGAATCGACTGTTTCTATCCAATCGGTCCGGCAGCCACCCGTTGGCTGAAACCGGCGCCCGTTTGATGACAGACAATCAAGCGCTTGTGGATGCGTGCGACACGGTGATCATTTCGGTCCGCCCCGAGCAGTTCAAGGCGCTGAGCATCAATGCCTCGGGCAAGCGCGTGATCTCGCTCATGGCGGGCGTTCCTTCTCGGGTGATCAGTCAGCTCACCGGCGCCTCGTTGATCTTCAGGGCCATGGCCAATGCAGCCATTGAAATCCGCCAGTCCTTCACACCCTGGCACTGCGCCAATGAGCTTGCGAGTGCAGAGGTGGAGTTCATACAAGGTTTACTGGCGTGCGTGGGCACCGCGAGCCGAGTGCCAACCGAAGATGCCATCGACTATTTGAGCGCGCTGTCAGGCACGGGGCCTGCGTTTCCGGCGTTGTTGATGACAGCACTCGCCAATCAGGCAGTGGCTGCAGGGATACCTGAAGACGTCGCCCGAAGTGCGGCGCGAGGCGTGGTGCTCAATGCCAGTCAGCTGCTTGCCAACGCTGAACCCCAGGATTTGATCGATTCGTTGGTCGCTTACAAAGGCGTGACGGCAGCCGCGTTGCAAAGCCTGATGGATGCGGGGTTTGAAGAGCAGATCGGGCGAGCGGTTCAGGCCGGGGCTGATGTCGCGCGCAAAGGGATGTGACTCTGTATCACTGTTCGGCTAAATCCCTATAGCAGCCCGGCCGGGCTGCTATAGGGGTCGGCTCAAAGGTCCTTCACTAACCGCAACGCATCGTAAATCGCCGCATGGGTGTTGCGCGCCGCCACTGCGTCCCCGATCCGGAACAGTTGGAATCGCCCGTCCGGGTTGGTCACCAGGTTCTGCACATTGCCCGCAATCAGGTCGTGCTGCTCCACCGCGCCACCGTTGCTGGAGTGCGGCCGCAGTTCGAAATACAGGTCGTCCAGCGGCAGTGTGCCGTGGTTGATCACCACCTGATCGACGATGCGCTCTTTGTTGACCTTGCCGTAATCGCTGCCGAAGATCGCCGCCAGCTTGCCGTCGCGCCGCTGCACCGACTCCACGCGATAGGTCACGGTAAACACCACGTCCAGGTCCTGAAGACTGCGCATGTAGGGCACCAGATTCATGGCCATGACTTCAGGCGAGAAGGACCGGTCCGGGGTGACGATTTCCAGATGTGCGCCGCTCTGGGCGATGACTTCCGCCGCCTGCAACGCGGCGTGATCGCCGGCGTCATCGAAGATCAGCACGTTCTTCCCCGGTTTGGCGTCCCCGGAAATAATGTCCCAGACCGACACCACCAACTCGTTGCCTTCCTTCAATACTTCGGTGTCCGGCAGGCCGCCGGTGGCGACGATCACCACGTCCGGTTCCTGATCCAGCACGGTTTGCGCTTCTGCCCAGGTGTTGAACTGGAACTTCACGCCCATGCGTTCGCACTGCGCCATGCGCCAGTCGATGATGCTGATCATCTCGCGACGGCGTTCGCTCAACGAAGTCAGACGAATCTGACCGCCGGGTTGGTCAGCCGCCTCCAGTACCGTGACGTCATGCCCACGCTCGGCAGCGACGCGCGCGGCCTCCAGTCCACCAGGGCCTGCACCGATCACGACGACCTTGCGTTTGGTCGCAGCCTTTGGGATCTCGTGGGGCATGGTGGTCTCGCGACCGGTCGCGGCGTTATGGATGCAGTACGCCGCACCGCCTTGATAAATGCGGTCCAGGCAGTAGTTGGCGCCGACGCAAGGGCGGATTTCTTCTTCGCGCTTTTCGATGATCTTGCGCACGATGTGCGGGTCGGTCATGTGCGCGCGGGTCATGCCGACCATGTCGACCTTGCCGGACGCAATGGCGTGACGGGCAGTGGCAACGTCGGGGATTTTTGCCGCGTGAAAGGTCGGGAACCCAGTGGCCGCACGGATTTCACCGGCGAAGTCCAGGTGAGGCGAGTTGCGCATGCCCTGAATCGGGATCACATCGGTGAGGCCTGCATCGGTGTCGATGTGGCCTTTGACGACGTTGAGGAAGTCCACCAAACCGCTGTCCTTGAGCTTGTGCGAAATGGCGAGGCCTTCTTCGGCACCGAATCCGCCTGGCAGGTCCTCGTCGCCGGTGTAGCGCACGCCCAGCAGGAAGTCTTCACCACACTGTTTGCGAATGCCGCGCAGGATGTCGAAGGTGAAACGCAGCCGGTTGTCCAGCGAGCCGCCGTATTCGCCTTGCAGGTCATTGGTCAGTGGCGACCAGAACTGGTCCATCAAGTGGCCGTAGGCCTGAAGCTCAAGACCGTCCATGCCGGCGGCTTTCATGCGTTCGGCAGCATCGACGTAGTCTTTGATGATCCGCTGGATATCCCATTCTTCGAGCTTCTTGGGAAACGAGCGGTGTGAGGCCTCACGCCGATGCGAGGGCGAGACCACGGGCAACCAGTCGGCCTTGTCCCAGCGCGTGCGGCGCCCCAGGTGCGTCAGCTGAATCATCACCGCCGCGCCGTGTTCGTGGCATTCGTCGGTCAGGTCCTTGAGCCAGCCCACTACCTCATCCTTGTACGCCAGCACGTTATTGAACACGGGTGGGCTGTCACGAGACACGGCTGCCGAACCTGCGGTCATGGTCAGCGCAACACCGGCCTTCGCGCGTTCGACGTGGTAGGCCCGATACAGGTCCTTGGGCATGCCGTCGACCGGATACGCCGGTTCGTGGGAGGTGGTCATGATGCGGTTTCTGAGCGTCAGGTTCTTGATCTTGTAGGGCTGCAGCAGCGGGTCGCTGGACATCGTGGTGCGCTCCTGGAAGGGAACATCAGGCTTGGTTTGACGCAAAACTAGGAGGAATGTACATGTGTGTCAAGCGCAGGTGACGCTGGTGTACATTTCGCTTGCGCCCACACTCAGTGTGTGGCTACTATCGGCCGAACAGCTGGCCGAGACTGGCGATTCACCACTTTCACTGCCACACCCGGTAACACCCATACACGACAGGGGAGATGCACGATGGTTGCTTATTCGCCGTATAAGAAAAAACGTATTGGTTGGTTGGCAGGGCTCGCCTTGACCTCGGTGAGTCTGTTCACTCAAGCCGCAGACCAGCCGCCCGTTCGTATCGGATGGGTCAACTGGTCGGACACGGAAATCGCCGTCAAGCTGGCCAACATTATTCTCGAAGATCAGTTGAAACAGCCGGTGAAGCTGGTGATGGCCGATATCGGCATCCAGTTTCAGGCCATGGCCAACGGCAACATCGACCTGATCCCGATGGTCTGGCTGCCGGGCACGCACAAGGCGTTCTATGACAAGTACAAGGACAAGCTCGAAGATCTGGGCGTGTTGTACGAAGGACGCATCGGCATGGCGGTTCCGGACATCGTTCCGGCCAGCGAGGTATCGAGTCTGGCTGACTTGAACAAGCCGGGGATTGCCGAGAAATTCGACGGCAAGATCCTTACCTCCGAAGTGGGCAACGGTCAGTACAAGCTGACCGAAAAAGTGCTCAACGATAAGAAGATCGTCGGCTACAAGATGGTCGCGTCTTCGGAAAGCGGCATGCTCAGCGAACTGGACCGCAACCTCAAGCGGGGCAAGTGGTCACTGGTGAATGCCTGGAGCCCGCACTGGATGTTTGCCAAATACCCGCTGCGCTATCTGGATGACCCGGAGCACCTGTTCGGCGGTGTGGAGCAGATTCATGTCGTGGCCCGTAAAGGGTTCAGCGAGCAATACCCGAAAGTCGCGCAGTTCTTCTCGCACTACTCCATCCCGCAGGCTGACCTGCAAAAGATGATGTCCGCCGCGCGGGAGCCAGGTAACTCGCCAGAGAAAGTGGTGGCTGCGTATTACGCCGATAACAAGGCGCGGTTTGCGGCGATGGCAGAGGGTGCCAAGACGGCGTCGACTGCGCCGTAACTTGATCTGTTCCCTGCTCCTGACGCGGTCCTGTGGGAGGGAGCTTGCTCGCGAATATGTCAGTTCAGTCAATGCAGCAGTGACTGATCTACCACTTTCGCGAGCAAACTCACTCCCACGGGACTTGTGTTGAGTCAGCTCCCTGCAACGTCTTCCTTCTTCCCACCCACCCCGCTCACACTCCCGCCACTGGTGCTGACCTGCACATTCAAACGCGGCGTCGCCAGGTCCATGCCGGCTTCATCCAGATAGCGTTTGAGCGACAGGTTGAACGCCCGGGACACTTCCCATTGCTTGATCGGCGCAGTCTTGAAGCGCGCACGCAGGATCGCGTTACCCGACTCGAAACTCTCCACCCCCTGAATCTCCAGTGGCGACCAGATATTGCGTCGTTGCAGCGGATCGGTGCGCATCTTCTGGCCGACGTCGCGGATCATTTTCAGCGCGTCGTCGATGTTCATGTTCGACGGAATGGCGATGCGGAAGATCGCGTAGCCAAATTCCCGCGAGTAGTTCTGGATGCTCTTGATTTCGCTGAACGGGATGGTATGAACGATGCCGTCGATATCGCGCAGGCGCACCGTGCGGATGGTCAGCCCTTCGACCGTGCCCAGGTGTCCGCCGACGTCCACGTAATCGTCGATCGCCAGCGAGTCTTCGATGATGATGAACAGGCCGGTGATCAGGTCCGCTACCAGCGATTGCGCACCGAAGCCGATGGCCAGACCGATCACACCGGCACCAGCCAGCAGTGGCGTGACGTTCATGCCCATGTTCGCCAGCGCGACGATCACCGCGATGATGAAAATGGTCACGAACAGCACATTGCGGATCAGCGGCATCATGGTTTGCGCGCGAGCGTTGGCCAAGCCTTTGCGCGAGCGGGTGAGGGCATGGTGAATCGCGGTGTCGGCCAGAATCCAGATCAGCCAGGCAAATATCAGCGTCGTCGCCAGCCCGATGATGCGCACGCTGATGTCGTGGCCGTCACCCTCGGAAAAACGCACCAGGGACAAGCCCCAGACCCGCAGACCCAGTTCGATGAACAGCAGCCACACCAGCAGATGCGCCACGGTGTAGAAAAAGCTCTTGAGACGATCCGAGTACAGCGCATGGCGTCGGTGACCGTGTGCCGGCTTTTGCGAGTGGCGGCGCACCAGGCCGTTGATGACCATGCACAGCACCAAGAGCACGGTGCAGATCAGCGACTGGCGTAACGCGGTGCTGGTATCGCCTGCCGAGAAGAACGTGGCGAACAGCGACACACCCACCAGTACCAGCGCGGGCAGGTACCAGAAGCTGCCCAGCACCTCGATGGTGTCGCTCAGGGCACGGCGTTTGAGGCGGCGGGACAACGGCTGATTGCGGATCAAATGCGCGATCGGCCGACGGAAACGGATGATGAACAGCCCCGTAGACACGGCTGCCATGACGTTGGCCAGAGTTGCGGCGGTGTGCGCCAGATGCACGCCAAGGCTTGCCACCAGACGCGGATCGCTCAGGGCTTCACCGAACGCGGCAAAACTGCCGATCCACCACAGTGGGCGGAACGCCTGATGCCGCAGAATGTGCAACGCCTGATGCCGGTGCGGGCCGTCGAGCAGCGAGAACGCGATCACGCAGATCGCCGAAAACAGGGTGCCTACCACCAAGGCGTAAGCCAGCACCATGGCCAGGTCACGGCCCAGCGACGGCGGCAGCGAGTAACTGAGGTAAACCGTGATCACCAGCGCGATCAGCCAGGGCCCCAGCTTGCGCAGGGCAAAGCGCAGCATGTCCGTGGGGCGGGGATGTTGCGGCAGCTCCTCCGACAGACCGAAGCGTACGCGCACCCGATGACTGAGCCAGATCAGCGCGGCGGCCAACAGGCTCCACAACGCGATGACCAAGGCAAAGCTGAAGATGATCGGCCACCATTGGTTGGCGGGGAGCATCAGGTCCATCAGCTCCTGCTCGGCCATCGCTACTTCATCGCCCCAGCGGCTGAGCGGGCTGTCTTCACCGGTGAACTGCTTCTCGAATTCCCCCAGCGTACTGCCGATGAGCCCGAGGACACCTTGCTCTGCGGTGGGTTGGGCCTTTTTGGTGGCGTCGCGAAGCTTCTTCAAATCATCCAGCAGCTTGCTGCGCTGCTGGTCGTTTTCCAGCGAAGTGATCACCTCATCCAGCGACTGGCCCAGCGGCTCCTGCGCTTGTGGCTGGGCTTTCTGGCCACTCAACAGGCTGGGCAGCCCGGCGGCCTGGGTGAGCGCGACGGGAAACAATGCCAGCAGACAAATCAGCAACAGACGCGGCAGGACGGACAGGCGGGCAGAAACAATCACCAGGCAATGAACCTCGAATCGACAGGCACCTGACGCGGCCACGCGAAGCCAGCCGGGGCGTTCAGGCAGGACTGGTGAGTTTACGAGTGGCGCCTGGCATTGGCGAGAAGCATTTTGCGCGGTGGCTCGTAAAGCCCGCGGGCGTCATCGCTTCATGTGAGCTTGTCCATGATCTGCACCGCGGCCGTGCCAAGCATCAGCAACATACCCAGTGTGATCGACGCCACGCCGCTGCGGTACTCGCGATAGCTGAAGCCGATACACAACAGCAGCATGCCAACGACGACTGGAATCAGAAGGGAAAAATACTCGTCCATGATGACTGACTCTCTGTTGGGGACAGATACAGACAGTCTAGGTCGGATTTTGCAGGGACGTGTGACCGAGGTCATGGATGCGCAAAGATCACCCCCTGTGCACTCCGGCAAGCCGGATTGCTACAGGGGATGTGGTGCTTACGGCAGCTCGGTGCTCGCATAAAACGCTGACAGTACCTTCACCAGATGCGCCAGGTCCTGGCTGCCCGCCAGCTCGCGGATCGAGTGCATGGCGAAGGTCGGCAGGCCGATGTCCACGGTGCGCACGCCCAGATGTCCGGCGGTGATCGGGCCGATGGTCGAACCGCACGCCATGTCGGTGCGTACCACGAAACTCTGCACCGGTACTTCTTCAGCCATGCACAGATGACGGAAGAACCCGGCGGTTTCGCTGTTGGTGGCGTAGCGCTGGTTGGTGTTGACCTTGATCACCGGGCCCGCGTTGAGTTTCGGACCGTGATTGCCGTCGTGCTTGTCGGCGTAGTTCGGGTGAACGCCGTGGGCGTTGTCGGCGGAGATCAACAGCGACTTCTGGATGGTGCGCACGTAGTCGTCGCTTTCCGGCAGCAGACGTTGCAGCACTTGCTCCAGCATCGGGCCGTCGGCGCCACAGGCCGAGGTCGAACCGACTTCTTCGTGGTCGGTGCAGATCAGCAGGCAGGTCTCGTCGCCATCGGCATTGAGCAGCGCTTGCAGACCGGCAAAGCACGACAGCAGGTTGTCCAGACGCGCGCCAGCGATGAAGTCGCCGTTTAGGCCGATGACTGCAGCGCTTTGGGTGTCGTAGAAACTCAGCTCGTAATCGAGCACCACATCGGCGTTCAGACCGTGCTCGCGGGCCAGTTGGTCAGTGAGCAGGGCGCGGAAGTCGGCGCGCTCGTCGCCCGCAACCTGGGCGAGGATCGGCGGAAGTTCGTTCTGCGGATTGATCGGCCAGCCTTCGTTGGCGGTGCGATTGAGGTGGATCGCCAGGTTCGGGATGATCGCAATCGGCAACTTGAAATCGATCAGTTGGCTTTCGACTTTGCCATCTCGGCGGAAGGTGACACGGCCGGCCAGCGACAGGTCGCGGTCGAACCACGGAGCGAGCAGGGCGCCGCCGTAGACTTCGACACCCAATTGCCAGAAGCCCTGACGTTGCAGTTCAGGCTGGGGCTTGACCCGCAGGCATGGGCTGTCGGTGTGGGCGCCGACCAGTCGGATGCCGCCGATCAGGGGAGAGAGACGGCCCAGCTTGAAAGCGACGATGGAAGAGTCGTTACGGGTGACGTAGTAGCGGCCACCGGCTTCGGTGTGCCATGGCTCACGCTCGTCCAGACGCTGATAACCGGCGCCTTCCAGACGTTGTACCAAGCTTGCGGTGGCATGAAACGGGGTGGGAGAGGCCTTGAGGAAATCGATCAGGCCTTGGTTCAACTCTTCGCGCATAAGTTACTCCAGACAGCAATGGCGGGAGTTTACCGTATTGGGGCGCGTTGTGTGCTAGCGGCTTGGATCAATGTTCCTTTTTGTGGCCTAAGGGGGGGCATGTTTGTTGAAAAGAGAAGCAAAATGCACGGGATAGAGGTTGTGCGCCTCTGTTGTATTGAAACGTTTGTTTGGGGCTTGCTAAGTTAATTGGGCCAGCTTGCTCTATGGCGTTGTGTTGTTGTCTCAGGGGGGGCATGGGTCACGGCCTGCAGTCCGTAACTCATGAACTTGGCATTACTCTACGAAGTGAACAGCTAGCCACTGTTCAGCAAAGGTTTCTTTACCTTCTGGGTTGCGGATCTTGTACTTGAGGCCGATGGTCACGTTTTTCCAGTTAGAGGCGGACATCGGGTGAAACTCTACTTCCTGATAGTCATGGCCAGGTTTTACTTTGATTCCAGGGCTCACTGGAGGTGGAATGGGCTTTCCTCTAGGCATCAGATAATGGAAGTGTATTTCGTCCTTGTCAGTGAGGCCCTTCACGCGAACCCTCAACTTCATTGGAGTGGTTTCCAGCGTCCGATACGACACTACCATCTGTGGATACTTTAATAATTCCGCCGGGATGGTTTCAGATTTTTCGGATTCTCTGTCGGAAGATAATGTCATGGCTGCATTCCTTGGATAGTGAGTTTGCAGGGAAAGTATAAGGCAGCGCAGGAATATGGGCCATTGTGTACTGGAGTTTGGATTAGATGAAGTGGCGATTATCTTAATCGCGATTAGTGATATCGATTGCTACTTCAATATGTTCAAGAATGACGTGGCTGGGGACCTTGTATCGAAGCGCCCCCAAAACTTACTACCTATTCAAAACGGCGCAGGACACTCAAACCGCAACCGCTTACCCGTCCCTGGATGGGTAAAGGTCAACATGCTTGCATGCAGACACAACCGCGGGTACGCCGCCAATGCCTCGGGGTGCGCATACAACCCGTCTCCCAACAGCGGATGCCCGATCGACAACATGTGCACCCGCAACTGATGCGAACGCCCGGTAATCGGCGTCAGTTCGACCCGGCAGTGGGTGTCATACCGCTCCAGCACCTTCCAGAACGTCAGCGCGTGCTTGCCGAGTTCATGATCGACCACATGTCGCGGCTTGGTTGGCGGGTCGTAACGCAGCGGCAGATCGATGCTGCCACTGTCCAGTTCGGGTTGCCCCCAGGCCAGCGCGGTATAGGCCTTTTCGGTTTCGCGGTCATGAAACTGCCGAGACAGCTCTCGGTGGGTATCCGCATCGCGAGCCAGCAGGATGATGCCGGACGTTTCCCAGTCCAGCCGGTGAACGATCCGCGCCTCGGGATAGCCGTTTTCCTGCAGACGGGTAATCAGGCAGTCCTTGTTGTCGTCGGCGCGACCGGGCACCGAGAGCAGCAGGGTGGGCTTGTTCACCACCAGAACGGCATCGTCCTGATGGAGAATGTGAACATTGGACAGCGGCATCGATCAGCCTCGTAGCTAAAAACAGGGGCGTAACAAACGCCGACGGCGGCTCGCCCGCCACAATCCCTCGAAAGGATCATGGCGACCGAGCCGCCGTGGCGACTGCCTTTTCGATCAACGATCAGGCAGGGTGATATTGAGTTCCAGAATCGAGCAGCTGCCGTCGTTTTCCAGGGCGACATGCACGTCATCGTTGCCGATATTGACGTACTTGCGAATCACCTCGACCAGCTCCTTCTGCAAGGCTGGCAGGTAGTCCGGGGTGCTGCGTTGGCCGCGTTCGTGCGCCACGATGATCTGTAGACGCTCTTTCGCTACCGACGCGGTGCTGGGCTTTTTGTTGGCACGAAAGAAGTCAAAAATACTCATTAATTACCCCCGAACAGACGTTCGAAAAATCCTTTTTTCTGTACGTCCAGGAAGCGGTGCTCGCGGTCTTTGCCCAACAGGCGGTCGACTGCATCGCTGTATGCCTGGCCAGCGTCGCTCTGGTCGTCGAGGATGACCGGGACGCCCTGGTTGGATGCCTTCAGCACGGCCTGGGATTCCGGGATCACGCCCAGCAGGGTCACGGCCAGGATTTCCTTCACGTCTTCAACGCCCAGCATCTCGCCCTTGCTCACGCGCTCAGGGTTGTAGCGGGTCAGAAGCAGATGTTCCTTGATCGGGTCTTCGTTACGCTCGGCGCGGCGCGATTTGCTGGCCAGCAGGCCCAGCATGCGGTCCGAGTCACGTACCGAGGAGACTTCCGGGTTGGTCACGACGATCGCTTCGTCAGCGAAGTACATCGCCAGGTGAGCGCCCGTTTCGATACCGGCAGGGGAGTCGCAGACGATGTACTCGAAGGACTCCTTGAGTTCCATCAGGACTTTTTCCACGCCGTCCTTGGTCAGCGCTTCCTTGTCACGGGTCTGGCTGGCGGCCAGCACGTACAGGCCTTCGATCTTCTTGTCCTTGATCAGGGCCTGTTGCAGGTTGGCTTCGCCGTTGACCACGTTGACGAAGTCATAAACGACGCGACGCTCGCAACCCATGATCAGGTCGAGGTTACGCAGACCGACGTCGAAGTCGACGATGACTGTTTTGTGGCCGCGCAGAGCGAGGCCGGTACCGATAGCGGCGCTGGTGGTGGTCTTGCCCACACCACCCTTGCCGGATGTAACCACGAGAATCTTGGCCAAGGTGAATCACCCCTAGAGGAAAAGGACTTTTGTGTCCCTGAAGAGCCCCTCGTGACGCAGCGTTACCCGAGCAACGGTGGAAACCAGAACCCGTATCGGGATCATGATTCGAGAAAAACCGACAACTAAACGGATTTCCTTTCCCTTTGCATCGTTTTCGCGACGAATCAGAGCGGCTTTGAAAATGGCGCAGTATCCGTTAAAGACGGGTGATGTTCAACACGTCGCCGGACAGACTGACCTGTACCCCGGCCCCCCACAGAGGATCTCTGCGCAAGTCTTCGGAAACCTTGTATTGCCCGGCGATGGAGACCAGTTCGGCGACCATTTGCTGGCAGAAAATCCGCGCTTTGGTATCGCCTTTGATGCCTGCCAGGGCCCGGCCCCGCATGGGACCATACACATGGATGTTGCCATCGGCGAGAAGTTCCGCGCCGGGGCTGACCGAGGAAATCACCACCAGATCCGAACCTTGGGCATAAATCTGCTGACCGCCGCGCACGGGAGCCGTGATTATCTTGGTCGGCTTGATCAGAGGCTCGGGTGGTTTGACGATCACTTCCGGCTTTTTCTTCACTTCGCCTTCCGTCGGATCGAGTGCTCTTTCCCGCGCACCCGATGGTGGCAGAACGGGCAGGTCAATGGCGATGGCGGCGGCGATGTCCTCGATCCGGTTGGCGCGGATGGCCAGCGTGCGCAGACCATGCTGACGGCAGATGCGCATCATGGTCGGCAGATCGATCGCGCCTTCGTTGGGTGGCAGCTTGTCCAGCGCCAGCACCAGCGGGGTATTGCTGAAGAAGTTCGGGGCCTGGGCGACTTTTGCCGCCAACTGACGATCCAGCGCTTCGAGGTTGTTGCGGGCCAGTTCCAGCACGGTGATGGCCAGCATGCTGCCCTTCAGCTGGAACACGGGTTCCTTGTCTTGCAATTCGATTTGGCTCATGTCGGCATACAGCGGCTTGTCGCTAAAAGTGCCGAGACTTATAACGAGAACGCCCGCGAGTCGCAAGGGAGCCGCAACCGACGAAGCGTCACGAATCCTGCCGAACCGATGTAGAATGCCCGCCTTTGCCTTGACGGAAGCTGTAATGGATCGCCCGCGTTTTCGAGCCCGATTTCTTCACCCCCGCTTCTGGCCGCTGTGGCTGGGGCTGGGTTTGCTCTGGCTGATCGTACAGTTGCCGTTCCGTGTGCTGGTCGCGATCGGCCGGGCGCTCGGCGGCATCATGTACTACTTTGCCACCGATCGCCGGATCATTGCCGCGCGCAATCTGGAGTTGTGCTTCCCCCTGTATTCGAAGGCCAAGCGCAAACGCCTGCTCAAGGAAAACTTCGCGTCCACCGGCATCGCCTTCTTCGAGATGGCCATGAGCTGGTGGTGGAGCCCGCAACGCCTGGCGAAACTGGCGCATATCGAAGGGTTGCAGCACCTCAAGCAGCCGCAACTTGAAGGGCAGGGCGTGATTCTCATGGCGCTGCACTTCACCACGCTCGAGATTGGCGCGGCCCTGCTTGGCCAGCAGCACACCATCGACGGCATGTACCGCGAGCACAAAAACGCGCTGTTCGATTACATCCAGCGTCGTGGCCGCGAGCGCCACAACATGGATTCCATCGCTGTCGAGCGCGAAGACGTGCGCGGCATGATCAAACAGCTGCGCAAGGGCCGAGCCATCTGGTACGCGCCGGATCAGGATTACGGCGCCAAGCAGAGCATCTTCGTGCCGCTGTTCGGCATTCCCGCTGCCACCGTGCCGGCCACCAGCAAATTCGCGACGCTGGGTCGCGCGCAAGTGGTGCCGTTCACGCAGGAGCGTCTGGCGGACGGCAGCGGCTACAAGCTGGTCATTCATCCGCCGCTGGAAAACTTCCCCGGTGAAAGCGACGAAGCCGACTGCATACGCATCAATCAGTGGGTCGAGCGCGCTGTGACGGCCTGCCCCGAGCAGTATCTGTGGGCCCATCGGCGCTTCAAAAGTCGACCGCCGGGCGAGCCGAAGCTGTATAAAAAGCGTGGCTGACATCAAGAACTGAGCCTTTCATGACGACAAGCGCAACAGAACAAAAAACAGTCAACAGCGCTTCGACGGCCTCGCATGCCCCGGACACCATCGAGCCGGTCACCGGTCTGATTCTTTCCGGCGGTGGGGCCCGGGCGGCCTATCAGGTCGGCGTGCTGGCGGGGATCGCCGACCTGCTGCCGGTCGGTGCGAAAAATCCCTTTCCGGTGATCGTCGGTACCTCGGCGGGCGCCATCAATGCGGTAAAGCTGGCCAGTGGCGCCGCGCAATTTCGCACCGCAATCCACGAACTGACTGACTTCTGGCAGGGCTTTCGCAGCCATCAGGTGTTGCGCAGCGACTGGGTCGGGGTGATTCGGCAGGCCGCACGATTCTTTGGCCGAAGCCTGTTGGGCATCGGGCGCAAGCAGATTCCCGTCGCGTTGCTCAACAGCTCACCCTTGCGAGACCTGCTGACTGAACGGCTGAATCTGGCCGGTATCGACGAGGCCATCGAAGCCAGGCATTTGCGTGCGGTTGCCGTGACAGCGTTTGGTTACGAGTCGGGGCAGGCGGTCACGTTCTATCAGGGCAAAGGCACGATCGATTCCTGGCTTCGGCATCGACGGGTCGGCTTGCCCACCAAGCTGACTGTCGATCACCTGTTGGCGAGTTCAGCCATTCCGTTGTTGTTTGCACCGGTCAAACTCGAGCATGAGTATTTCGGCGACGGGGCTGTGCGTCAGTCGGCGCCGATCAGCCCGGCGTTGCACCTGGGCGCAAATCGCGTGCTGGTGGTGGGCGTCAGCGGCAACCCGCGCGGGCTCGGCGCCAATACCCCGGTGCAGCGAGCGGTGAGCGGCGTGCAGCCGAGTCTGGCGCAGATCGGTGGGCACATGCTCAACAGCACGTTCATCGACAGCCTTGAAAGCGATATCGAGTTGCTGGAGCGGCTCAACCTCCTCAGCCGCATGCTGCCAGACCCACATCAGCCTTCGCCGCAGGTTTCAGAGCAACCGACGCCCGCGCAATCGCTGGCGCCGGTGGAAGTCCTGGTCATCTCACCCAGCCAGCCCATCGACGAAATTGCCGCCCGCCATCGTCGCGAACTGCCCCCGGCATTGCGCACGTTTCTGCGCGGCCCGGGCGCGACGAAGACCAGCGGGGCAGGGGTGCTGAGTTATCTGCTGTTCGAATCGGGGTATTGCAGCGAACTGATCGAACTGGGCCGCCGCGACGCGATGGCCCAGAAGGAACAGTTGATGAGGTTTTTGCGATTGGGGGAACACTGATTTTCCGTAGCAGTCCGGGCCGTGGTCGGACGATTGCGGTCGGTCAGATGGCTCATCTGCTAACTGACAAGCCGCCATCGTCCGAATCGCGGCCCGTACCGTCGTGACCTCCGGCGTCTCCCACAAGAACCGCGTCTGGCGCTGGACCTGTGGGAGGTGCTGGAGCTGTGCGACAGCCGCGAATGCGGTGGGTCAGATGGCTCATCTGCTAACTGACACACTGCTATCGTCCGAATCGCGACCCGACAAGCCGCCATCGCTGCCGTCGTGACCTCCGGCGTCTCCCACAGGTCCTGTGTCAGGATTGAAGAGCTGCGTTCGCTTTTGATTTCAAATAGCCCGCTGAAGGCGGAACGCTCGCTCCTCAAGCTGTCAGCTTGTCATCGCGAAAATCGCGCAGGGCCTGTTCGATCTCTTCGCGGCTGTTCATCACGAACGGGCCGTACTGGACGATCGGCTCGCCCAACGGTTTGCCAGCAATCAGCAGCACGCGAGCGTCGGTTGCAGTGCTCAGTTGCAGCTCGCCGTTCTCCGACAACCGAGCCAGACGGCTCTGGCCGAGTCTCTGCGGTTGTCCGGCAATCTCCACCTCGCCTTCGTACACATACAGAAGCACGCGATGACCGTCCGGAACGCGGGGGCTGATCTGCGTGCCAGCAGGCATGTGGAAGTCGAAATACTGAGGCTCAGTATCGGGCCGCTGCACGGCGCCGGCCTGTTGCGTCTGGCCATCGTCGAACTGCCCGGCGATCACCACCACTTCGACACCGTTCTGCGTGGTGACGCGAGGGATGCGTTCCGGCTGAATGTCGTCGTAACCGGCGTCGCCCATCTTCGATTTGCCCGGCAGATTCAGCCACAGCTGGAAGCCGCGCATCACGCCCTCTTCCTGTTCCGGCATTTCACTGTGGATCACGCCGCGCGCAGCGGTCATCCACTGCACGCCGCCGCCCTGGAGCAGGCCGACATTGCCCATGTGGTCTTCATGGCGCATGCGGCCTTCGAGCATGTAGGTCACGGTTTCGAAACCACGGTGCGGATGCGGTGGGAAACCGGCGATGTAATCGTCAGGCTTGTCTGAGCCGAATTCGTCGAGCATCAGGAAGGGGTCGAACAGCTCGACGCCGGGACCGCCGAAGACGCGTGTCAGCTTGACGCCCGCGCCGTCCGAGGTCGGTTGACCGGCCTGGATCGACAGCACTTTGCGTAATTGAGTCATGAGGCTCACTCCGGGATATGTGGGAATGGCGCCTATGTTATGCCTGTTGAGGCGATGGATGGGTGACGATTTTGCGAGGTATTGATCGGATTGTTAGATGATTCTGGAGCTGCATGGGATCCACTGTAGCCGTCCGACTTGCCAGCGGTGAGGCCCTGGAATCCGCCACCGCCGGCAAGCCGGACTGCTACAGGAGAACAATCCCTATTCTGAAATCTGCAACTTGCGCGCCTCGGTGTACACGTAGCGCACCTTCTCATACTCGAACGGCGAATCCATCTGGCCGTAACGGAAGCTGGTGGTGTAGCGCCGGTCGATGGCACGCAGCAGGTACAGCTCCGGATGATCCTGGCTGACCTGCGCCACGTTCAGGAAGTTGATCTGCGACTCGGCGGTAAAGTCGAACACCAGGCCGCCGGTGTCGCGGAAGTTCGACGGACCGAGAATCGGCAGCACGAAGTACGGCCCTGCGGGCACGCCATAGAAGCCCAACGTCTGACCGAAGTCTTCGCTCTGTTTCGGCAAGCCCATCATCGTCGCCGGGTCCCACAGGCCGGCGATGCCCAACGTGGTGTTGATGATCAGGCGCCCGGTGGTTTCCATCGAACGCTTGCCCTTGAACTGCAGCAGGCTGTTCAGCAGATTCGGGACGTCGCCCAGGTTGCTGAAGAAGTTGCTGACGCCGGTGCGCAGGAAGCTTGGGGTGACGTATTTATAGCCGTTGACCACCGGCAGAAATACCCACTCATCGAAGCGGTAGTTGAAGTGGTAAACCCGACGGTTCCACGACTCCAAGGGGTCGTAAACGTTGAGCGCGTTGAGCGACGAACGTTCGAATTCCTGAGCGTCGAGGCCAGGGTTGAATTTCAGCGACTTCAGCGGCTCGGTGAAACCGTCCGGATTGTCGACCCGTTTGACCGTCGCAGCTTGAGAAACAATCGGCGCGTCGGCCGCGTGAACAGTGCCTGCGCAGAGCAGGGCGGCTATGAGCAATAGACGTTTAGCCACGGAAAAACTCCAGCATGGCGTCGCTGTTGACGCGATAGTTCATGTTGCCGCAGTGACCGCCATAGGGGTAAACGGTCAGGCGATCGCCAAAGGTCTTGCGCAGGAAACCGAGATCGCCCGGGCCCAGAATCACGTCGTCGGCGTTATGCATCACGGCGATTTTCTTGCTGGTGGTCAGGTAATCCTTGAGCGCATACAGACTCACCTGGTCCACCAGTTGCAGCAGACTGCCGCCATCGGTGCGGGCTCGCCACATCGGGATCACCTGCTCGGTCACGTAGCAGTCGAAGTCGCATTGCAGCGCGCGTTTGAGGAACGGCGTCAGGCTGGTGCCTTCGCTGATCGGCGTCTTCGGTGGAGTGATCAGACCGCGACGGTTGATCAGGTCCGAGGTAAAGGCGATGTCGGCGGCCGAGAAACGGAACGAGGTGCCGATCAGCATTGCCATCTGTTCGTTGGACAGGTGCTGCTTGGACTGCTGGAAGTCGTAGAGCAGCGCATCGTTGAGGTCGATGTAGCCTTTCTCGCGGAAGTAACGGGTCAGCTTCTGCAGCACCAGTTCATAGAAGGTGGTGCTGTTGTTGATGCCCTTGACCTCGGTCTGGACCATCTTGTCCAGGTTGCTGATCGAGGTGTAGAGGTTGACCGGAGGGTTGATCAACAACACTTTCTTGAAGTTGAAACTGCGCCGGGTTTCGTCCAGCTTGCTGACGAATGCCGCGTCCAGAGCGCCAAGGCTGTAGCCGCTCAGGTAATACTCGGTGACCTGCAATTTGCTCTGCTGGGCACGCACTGCCTGCATCACGCGGTAGAGGTCTTCGGCGTCCTCGCTGGTCACGCCCGGTGTGGCGAAACGTGAGGCTGCGCTCATGAAGTCGTAGCTGGTTGGCGATGAAAGCTGTACGACGTTATACCCAGCTCCGTAATACAGACGCTTGAGGTATTCGTTGAGCGTGCTGTTGTAAGGCGCGCCGGTGCCCGCGATGAGGAAGATCAGGGGGGCCGGTTTGTCTTGCTTGGCCAGGCGGTAACGCAGTTTCTTCACGGCCCAGAAGTTATCCGGCAGGGTGAATTCGCGATCCGGCCGCAGGGTCAGGCTGTAGTCGTCCTGATCGATGTCGGCGTCTTCGGGCACCTTGGCACGCAGATCAGGAGGCGTCGTGGCGATAGTCGCTTCGAACGGATTGGTCAGAGGGTAGCCATAGCTGGACGGATCGATGTCGACCGCCATCACGGACGCACTCAAGAACAAGCCGCCGGAAAGGGCGGCGAGGCGTAAAAAACGAAGCATGACTAAATCCCTTGGGAAAGAAGTGCTGTTGAAATACGCAGGCTATGACACGGGTGTAGTGCCAAAGTGCCGCAGCGGCAAGCTGCCCGTGTAAAGACCCTAGGCGACAATACACGTTTCGGCACTTTTGGCGTGTCTGCTTGTGCTTTAAATATGATTTGCGTGTTGTGTGCCGCGCGCCAGGGATATGCTGAGCGTCGTTTTCCAACGCTGGAGTTTTCCGTGTCGCGTCGTCTGCCGCTGGTTGTTCTGCTCGTTTGTCTGACCCTTTGGCTTGCCGCCAGTTATGGCTTGCGTTACGGGCTGATGGAGGACGTGCAATGGGTCGGGGCGTGCTCCGACGAAACCTTCAGATGGCAATGCGCGGTCCGCTCGAACCTGGGATTGCTGATTCACTTTGGCGTCTTTGGCTGGGGAGCGCTGATCATGTCGGTCATCGCGTTTTTCGTGCCGTCCAGGATTGGTCGGGTACTGGCCGTGATCGGCTTGCTGCTGGGGATGCTGGCGCTGGTGTTGTATACGGCGAGCCTGGCGGTGTTCGCGGTGGTGATTGCCGGGTTGCGGCTGGTACGGGCTGCCTGAATACTGAATATTGTCACCCCTTTAGCAGCACGGCTTGCCGGCGATGACATTTTCGATATCTCTACCGCCTGCAAGCCGGACTGTTACAAGGGCAGCAGCGGATCGATAGGTAAAAAACCGAATCGCAGACAGCATAAAGGGGAGCCGAGGCTCCCCTTTAAATCGTTGCACGTGCTCTTTTTTTATTGTTTTAGGGCGGTCTATTGTTGTTTTTGGCAACCGTACCCTTCACAGCGTTCTTCAGTGATCCCCATCCGGGATACAAGAGCAAACGTATTTTTTTGAGCGCTTATCTGCTTCGATCCATTTCGCTTGTGGCGAAGATCCAACCCGTTCCGGACGCTACCTGAAGGTAGTTTTATTGTTCTCTGTCGGGCTGCGAGGCCAAGACCTCGGTAAAGCACATCTACTCCAAAAAAATCTGTTGGCTGCGTCTCTGTGCCGTTGTTCTTGTTATGTCAGAGCCGATTCATCTTATTTTTATTGGGTTTTCACATTTTATTCTTGTTATGCAGGAGATATAGCAGGTGCCGTGCCAACTTTTTAAAACCTTTTAAAATCAATAGGTTGAAAATAATGCAGATTTTTCCAACCTGTCAGCACAGGTCATTCTGTTTCCGTGTTACCCGTATTCTGTTTTGGAATGACGTCATCGGTAACACAATGTGTTCCTGGTGCCGTCACCCCGGCGTGCGCTCTGTCTCGGACTGCGGCAAGGTGCCTGGAACAGCAGGCAGCCCGCTCACCCTCAAGCTGCGCCACAACGCCAGAGTCATCAGCAGGCTGACCGCCGCCCACGCCAAGGCCTGTGGGTTACTCAGACCTTCGCGGAACAGTTGCGGGACGATCCCGGCACCGACGATGAACGTGAGCAGGGCAATCTCTCTGCGTGGGGCTGGCACCGGTCGCAACAGATAGAAGAGGGCGGGTAGCCACAGGGTCGGTGTGGCAAAACTGCGGTAACGCGGGTCGAACACCATCGCCAGCATCATCACCGCAGCGGCGAACCCGGCAGCACTCAACCACCAGCCTGCCCGTGCCTCGAACCAGACGAAAGCGCGGCCGCGCCAGCCCGTTTTTCCCGAGAGTGCCAATGCGGCGTGGGCCAATACAATCAGGTTCAACGCCACCAGCGCGACCGCCCACAGGTATTCACCAACGAAACGGCTGGTCACCCGCGCCAGTTCACCCCAGGTGCCAATGCAGCAACCGGCGAACACGGCCAGCAGCGGCAGGAGCATCGCACCGCGCGCCTGTGTTACCCGGCCTGCCAGTGCAAGTGTCAGGAGGCTGATCGCTGCGCTCACGCTCAGCCAGAATGGCCAATAAGGCAGGTTCGACACAGGCCCGGCGAGCACGCCTTTCTCCTGGCGGTCTGCATCGAACAGTCCCCAGTAACCGCCGACCGCACCTTCGGCTTCACGCTTCCACGGCTGGTCGAACGCCTCGATCAGGTTGTAGTGCCAGCCGTTGTGCTCGGCCATGGCGACGAAACTGCGAATGAATTTCGCCTCGTTGACGCGACTGGGAAGCGCGGTTTCCCGCTGGCGTCCTTCGCTAGGCCAGCCGGTTTCACCGATCAGAATGTCCTTGGGCGCGAACTTGCTGCCGAACAGCTGGCGGATCTGCGCGACGTGATCGAGCGCCTCGTCGATGCCTTTGGGGTCGTCTTCCCAATAGGGCAGCAAATGAATCGTCAGAAAATCCACTGCCGGCGCGACATCAGGGTATTGCAGCCAGTATTCCCAGACGTCGGCGTAGGTCACCGGCTGTTTGACCTGTGCCTTTACCTGGCGAATGAGTCTGGCCAGTTGCGGCCCGGTCACTTCCTTGCGTAACAGGGTTTCGTTACCAACGATCACTGCGCTGACCACATCCGGATAAGCATTGGCCTGCGCGATCAATGCTTTGATTTCCTTGGCGGTGTCCTGCGGGTTGGCATTGACCCAGGCGCCGAGCATCACTTTCAGACCGTGTTTGCGCGCCAGTTCCGGGATCGCTTCAAGGCCCGTCATCGAATACGTGCGGATGCATTGGAAGCGGGTCGCCAGCAACGCCAGGTCGGCATCCATTCGCGCAGGGCGCAAGGTGAACGGCTGATCGAACGGCGACTGATCCTTGTCGAAGGGCGTGTAGGACGCACATTGCAGCTTGTGACTCGGGGTGGCAGCGTCCGGTAAAACCACCGGTTTACCGAGGCCGTACCAATAACCGCACAGGGCGAGCAGAGCAATCAGGCAGGAGAAAAGATAAAGGACGACAGGCGAGCGGGCGGTGACGGGCATGATCGGGCCGAAGTGAGGCAGAGGTCGGCAGTCTAGCCCAGGAGCAGCTCCAGGCGGCAGGCCAAACGCTGCAAGTCGGGCCCTCGCTTACCCCGCTTTTACCGGCCGCTTGCAGCTTGAAAATGTCAGCTGTGTTTTCGGCATGCAATTTTCGGACGGACTGCCATGTGTTTTACGACCTGTCTGTCGTTGATGGCCCGGTGATGTCGTTTCCCGCTGTCTGAGTGTCGCTGACAGGAAAGGCACAAGGGCGGTGGGGGTTGATGATCGATTCGTCAACGCAGCGAGTGCGGCTGCGCAGGCAAGTGATTGAGGCGTGAAAAGTGCGCGACGCGCCCAACATGGGCGCGGGTCGTGACCTTATAAGAACGTTAACGATACCCGACCGCCGTCGGGTTCAGGACTACCGGGGAAGTAACGATGAAGATTCGAAATATCCTGGGTGCGGGTGCCGTTCTGGCCCTTGCCATCAGTTCCACGCTGGCCGTTGCCGCAGACAAGCCGGAGCTGAGCATCGGTTATGTGGACGGCTGGTCCGACAGCGTTGCGACCACTAACGTCGCCGCCGAAGTGATCAAGGAAAAACTGGGTTATCCGGTCAAATTGCAGGCAGTCGCTGCCGGGATCATGTGGCAGGGTGTTGCTACCGGCAAGCTGGACATGATGCTGTCTGCCTGGCTGCCTGTGACCCACGGCGAGTACTGGACCAAGAACAAGGACAAGGTCACCGACTACGGTCCGAACTTCAAAGACGCGAAAATCGGCCTGATCGTGCCTGAGTACGTCAAAGCCAACTCCGTTGCGGACCTCAAGACCGACGAGTCCTTCAAGAAGAAGATCGTGGGTATCGACGCAGGTTCCGGCGTGATGATCAAGACCGATCAGGCGATCAAGGATTACGGCCTGGACGGTTACAAACTTCAGGCGAGTTCCGGCGCCGGCATGATTGCCGAGCTGACCCGCGCTGAAAACAAGAAAGAATCCATTGCCGTGACCGGCTGGGTGCCGCACTGGATGTTCGCCAAATGGAAACTGAAATTCCTGGAAGATCCAAAAGGCGTCTATGGCGCAGCTGAAACCGTCGATAACATCGGCAGCCTGGACCTGGCCAAAAAGGCCCCGGACGTGGCTGAGTTCCTGAAGAAATTCCAGTGGACCAGCAAGGATGAAATCGGCGAAGTCATGCTCGCCATTCAGGACGGCGCCAAGCCAGAAGCGGCTGCCAAGGATTGGGTCGCCAAACATCCGGACCGCGTTAAAGAGTGGACCGGTAAGTAAGTTGCAATAAAGCCTTCATCTAAAAAGACCGCCTGGTGAGTGATTGCCAGGCGGTTTTTTCATTGTTCGATTCGCGTTGTCTGCAGTAGTCCGGATTGCCGGCGGTGGTGATTCAAGGGTCTCAACGCCGGCGAGCCGGCCTGCTACAGGTTTTAGCGGCGTTCAGTGTCACTTCTGCCAAATCTGCCTCCGGTTTTTCAATTCCCCGCAACTACGCTGCCCCGCGCACAGCAACTAATGTCGTTCTAATACTAAGGTCGTCTGGAGTGCGCCCCAGAGCGGACTAAAGTGGAATACGTGACATCCATCTGTGCTGCGAGGACAAAAACAATGAACGACAGCATTTACCTCTCGATTCAGAACAGCCCGCGCTTCAAGGAGCTGGTCTCGAAAAGGGAACGATTCGCCTGGATTCTCTCGGCGATCATGCTTGGGCTCTATTCCGCTTTCATCCTTTTGATTGCGTATGGGCCTCAGATTCTCGGCGCCAAACTCAGCGCCACATCATCCATCACTTGGGGAATGCCAATCGGCGTGGGCTTGATCATCTCCGCGTTCGTGTTGACCGCCATCTATGTTCGTCGTGCAAACGGCGAGTTCGATGAGCTGAACAACGCGATCCTGAAGGAGGCTCAACAATGATCCGGCGCCTGTTCGCAGCCTTGGGCCTTGCGGCCTTTGCACCGACTCTCTGGGCGGCGGATGCCCTGACTGGCGCCGTGCAGAAACAACCGCTCAACGTCGCCGCGATCATTATGTTCGTGATCTTCGTCGGCGCCACGCTCTGCGTGACCTACTGGGCGGCCAAGAAAAACAAATCGGCCGCGGACTACTACGCCGCCGGCGGCAAGATCACCGGTTTCCAGAACGGTCTGGCCATTGCCGGTGACTACATGTCGGCAGCCTCCTTCCTGGGTATTTCTGCGCTGGTGTACGCCTCCGGTTATGACGGCCTGATCTACTCGATCGGCTTTCTCGTCGGCTGGCCGATCATTCTGTTCCTGATCGCCGAACGCCTGCGCAACCTGGGTAAATACACCTTCGCTGACGTGGCGTCCTATCGCCTCAAGCAGAAGGAGATTCGCACCCTGTCCGCCTGCGGTTCGCTGGTGGTGGTAGCGTTCTACCTGATCGCGCAAATGGTCGGTGCCGGCAAACTGATCCAGCTGCTGTTCGGCCTGGACTACAGCGTGGCGGTGGTGCTGGTCGGTATCCTGATGTGCCTGTACGTGCTGTTCGGCGGCATGCTGGCGACCACCTGGGTACAGATCATCAAAGCTGTTCTGTTGCTGTCGGGTGCCACCTTCATGGCCTTCATGGTGATGAAGCACGTCAATTTCGACTTCAATGTCCTGTTCTCCGAAGCCATCAAGGTTCACCCAAAAGGTGAAGCCATCATGAGCCCGGGCGGTCTGGTGAAGGATCCGATTTCGGCGTTCTCGTTGGGTCTGGCTCTGATGTTCGGTACGGCCGGTCTGCCACACATTCTGATGCGCTTCTTCACTGTGAGCGACGCGAAGGAAGCCCGTAAGTCGGTCCTGTACGCGACTGGCTTCATCGGTTACTTCTACATCCTGACCTTTATCATCGGCTTCGGCGCGATCCTGCTGGTCAGCACCAACCCGGCGTTCAAGGATGCAGCGGGCGCTCTGTTGGGCGGTAACAACATGGCGGCGGTGCACCTGGCCAATGCGGTCGGTGGCAGCTTGTTCCTGGGCTTCATCTCGGCGGTAGCCTTCGCCACCATCCTGGCGGTGGTTGCCGGTCTGACTCTGGCCGGTGCATCGGCGGTGTCTCACGACCTGTACGCCAGTGTGATCAAGGCCGGTAAAGCCAACGAGAAAGATGAAATCCGCGTGTCGAAGATGACCACCATTGCGCTGGCCATCGTCGCCATCGTGCTGGGTATCGCCTTCGAAAGTCAGAACATCGCATTCATGGTCGGCCTGGCGTTCTCCATCGCTGCGAGCTGCAACTTCCCTGTGCTGTTGCTCTCGATGTACTGGAAAAACCTGACCACCCGTGGCGCCATGATTGGCGGCTGGATGGGCCTGCTCAGCGCAGTGATCCTGATGATTCTCGGCCCGACCATCTGGGTGCAGATCCTGCATCACGAGAAGGCGATCTTCCCGTACGAGTACCCGGCGTTCTTCTCCATCATCATCGCTTTCGTCGGCATCTGGTTCTTCTCGATCACCGACAAATCGAAAGCGGCAGAAGGCGAACGTGCACTGTTCTTCCCGCAGTTCGTGCGCTCGCAGACTGGCCTTGGCGCCAGTGGCGCGGTGTCTCACTGAGTGATGTAAGGCTGTAATGCAATGCAGAACGCCCCGACTGGTTCGGGGCGTTTTTGTTTTCGGCTGCTTTGAGTGATGCAATAAAAAACCCCGCTACGAGAGCGGGGTTTTCCTTGGCTGCCAGGGGGTCATATCCTGCCGAGCAGCACCAGAATCAACAGAATCACCAGGATCGTACCGATGATGCCCGATGGCCCGTAACCCCAACTTCTGGAGTGTGGGAATACCGGCAGGCCGCCGATCAACAGGAGGATAAGGATGATGATTAGAATTGTGCCGATGCCCATGACGAGTTCCTTCTTGTGTACTTGGTAAATGGCTATGCCGTTCAAGCTTTCTGCCAACAAGGCGAAAAGTTGTACCGCTTGTTAAATCCGACTGTGGGCACAATGAAAAGGTTCGAACCTTGCACAATAAAAAATTACAATTTTATAAAATCGTTATAAATCAACAGGTTGTAATTTTGTCTTGTGGTTCTTGGCCTTTGGTTGAGTTCTCAACAGGGCCGCCATTACAGCGATTCAACATGGAACTTACAAGTGCGGCTTCGGTCCTCGAAGTTGCTGCGTGGGCCTAACTAGGAAGCAAGCTAATGTTTTATTCGGTGATGGCAGATGTGGTGGTGGTCTTCCATCTTTCATTCATATTTTTCGTGATGCTGGGCGCACTTCTGGTGCTGCGGTGGCGTTTCTTTGTCTGGCTTCACCTGCCTGCGGTGGGCTGGGGCATGGCAGTGGAGTTTTTGCACCTGTACTGCCCGTTGACACCGTGGGAAAACGCCCTGCGCGTGAAGGCTGGTGCGTCAGGGTACGAGGGCGATTTCGTCGGGCACTATCTGATTCCTCTGATTTATCCCCAAGGCTTGACGCCGAAGATCCAGATAACGCTCGGCTTCGTGGTTCTGGTGGTCAACCTGGGCGCCTATCTGATCGTGATCGCGCGCTGGCGGCGCAGACACAGAGCGGGCTGAGGCTGCGGTTTGCCTTGCATATTCAGCGAGCTAATGAAGGGGTTGTCGGACAATTTGTCTGTTTACACTCAGCTCACATCTTCGCAACTGACAAGGCAATTCCTATGCAAAATCGCATCATGATCACTGGCGCCGGGTCCGGTCTGGGTCGCGAGATCGCACTGCGCTGGGCCCGCGATGGCTGGCGGTTGGCGATGTCCGACGTCAACGACGCCGGGCTGCAGGAAACGCTGAGGCTGGTGCGAGAGGCGGGTGGGGATGGTTTCGTTCAACGTTGCGATGTTCGGGACTACAGCCAGTTGACCGCGTTCGCTCAGGCCTGTGAGCAAAAGTTCGGCGGCATCGACATCATCGTCAACAACGCCGGTGTGGCTTCCGGAGGATTTTTCGATGAGCTGTCGCTGGAAGATTGGGACTGGCAGATCGCGATCAACCTGATGGGCGTGGTGAAAGGCTGCAAAGCGTTCCTGCCGCTGCTTGAACAGAGCAAGGGCAGGATCATCAACATTGCGTCGATGGCGGCGCTGATGCAGGGCCCGGCCATGAGCAATTACAACGTCGCCAAGGCCGGTGTGGTGGCGTTGTCGGAAAGCCTGTTGGTCGAATTGCGCCAGCAGGAGATCGGCGTGCATGTTGTTTGCCCGTCGTTCTTCCAGACCAACCTGCTGGACTCGTTCCGCGGCCCGACCCCGGCGATGAAGGCACAGGTGGGCAAGCTGCTGGAAAGCTCGCCAATCTCCGCCAGCGACATTGCCGAGTACATCCATGATCAGGTCGCCAAGGGCGAGTTCATGATCCTTCCCCATGAGCAAGGGCGCATGGCCTGGCAACTCAAGCAAAAAAATCCGCAAATGCTGTACGACGAGATGGCGAACATGGCGGACAAGATGCGCGCCAAGGCCAAGTCCGGAAAAGAGTGAGCGCCTCTGTTTGAATGAACGGTGTCGCGCAAACAACGAATGACCTGTGACAGGGAGCTTGCTCGCGAAGACTGAGTGCCAGGCCCAGAGATGCTTCGGATCTACTGGCCTTTTCGCGAGCAAGCTCCCTTGCGCAACAGCCTGACGTCATCCACGGGAAAATTTTCTGATAGGGTTGCCCGCATCGATCGCCACCCTTCACGAGATTTCGCCGTGCTCAACTATCTCTGGTTCTTCCTTGCCGCCTTGTTCGAGATTGCCGGTTGCTATGGCTTCTGGATGTGGTTACGTCAGGGTAAAAGTGCGCTCTGGGTGATCCCTGCGCTGATCAGCCTGACCTTGTTCGCCCTGCTGCTGACCCGGGTCGAAGCCACCTATGCCGGACGAGCCTATGCGGCCTATGGCGGGATCTACATCATTGCTTCCATCGCCTGGCTTGGCGTCATCGAGCGTGTACGTCCGTTGACCTCGGACTGGATCGGCGTGGCTTTCTGCGTGATAGGCGCGACCATCATCCTGTTCGGCCCGCGCTGGTCCGTCAGCTGACAGAGCGAGAAGAAAATGACTGCAACGCCTTTCATGATTTCCGTCGCGTTTATGTGTTGCAAGGCATTTGTAGGAAGCATCTGTCAGTAACCGCCGTTCATCCTTGAAGGGCATGACTGATTTGCTCGCGGCACATTGAAGCGCCCTTGTAGGCGCGGCAACCTGCTCCCTCGGTTACCTCCAAGGGAGTAGGAAAATGCTGGTACTGACACGAGAAATAGGGGAGACATTCTCCATCGGGGATGACGTTACCGTGCAGATTCTGGGCATCACCGGCAATCAGGTGCGCCTTGGGATCAATGCCCCGCAGCAGGTGAAGATCCATCGCGCCGAGGTCTACAAGCGAATCGCCGCGCGACTGAAGCACCTGGCGGCGCAAACACCGGGCGGCTAGACCCGACGCCTCAGCCATTCCAACTTGCCTTGCGGCATTCTTTGCTTATTCATCGAAATACTCTTTGGGCACTTCGTGCTTGAGCATCAGCTGGCATTGCTGGCTGTCCAGATCAAAAAAAATCACCGCCTGACCCTTACTCAACGCATGCCGGACCCGCAGGACGCGGGTTTCCAGCGGCGTATCGTCGCCATTGTCGGTGCCATCCCGGGTCACGAAATCCTCGATCAGGCGCGTCAGGGTGTCGGCTTCGAGTTGGTCGTGGGGGATCAGCATGGAGTTCTCGGTCGTTACCAGGGAAAGATGGCGGGATGCTAGCGCGGACTGGGGGCGGAGGCTACACGCTTGGGTGCTGAATCTTACACGCTGATCGTTCCCCCGCGGAGCGTGGGGAGCGGTCAGACGTGGGTTTTCCGACGAGGCTTAACGCTGCCCCACCAACGTATCCACCGCCGGCACCCGGGTATCGGTTTCCATCTGTGCGTCATGCTCCAGTTGATGGCTGAAGTTTTCAAGCGAGGCATTGGATGGATGCGCGTCGCTGGCGAACACGGGCGGGCTGAGGATGTACGCCGCCAGCAGTTTGCTCAACGTATTGAGGCTGTCGATGTGGGTACGCTCGTAGCCATGCGTTGCGTCGCAGCCGAACGCCAGGAGGGCGGTGCGGGTGTCGTAGCCTGCGGTGATCGCCGAGTGTGCATCGCTGTAGTAATAGCGGAACAGGTCGCGGCGCACCGGCAATTCCTTGTCCTGCGCCAGGCGCAGCAAATGCCGGGACAGGTGATAGTCATACGGCCCGCCAGAATCCTGCATCGCCACACTTACCGCGTGTTCGCTGGAGTGCTGGCCCGGGGCGACCGGGGCGATGTCGATGCCGACGAATTCGCTCACGTCCCATGGCAGGCTGCCCGCCGCACCGCTGCCGGTTTCCTCGGTAATGGTGAAAAGAGGGTGGCAATCGATCAGCGGCTCGGCACCGCTGTCGACGATGGCCTTGAGTGCAGCGAGGAGGGCGGCAACGCCAGCTTTGTCGTCCAGATGTCGCGCGCTGATGTGGCCGCTTTCGGTGAACTCCGGCAGTGGATCGAAGGCGACGAAATCACCGATGTTGATCCCCAGCGACTCACAGTCGGCGCGGGTCGCGCAGTAGGCATCCAGGCGCAGTTCGATGTGGTCCCAGCTGATCGGCATGGTATCGACCGCGGTGTTGAACGCGTGCCCCGAGGCCATCAACGGCAGCACGCTGCCGCGAATCACGCCGGTGTCGGTAAACACACTGACACGGCTGCCTTCGGCAAAGCGGCTGGACCAGCAGCCTACCGCCGCCAGACCGAGACGACCGTTGTCTTTGACCTCACGGACGCTGGCGCCAATGGTGTCCAGGTGCGCGGAGACGGCGCGGTCGGGGCTGTTCTGCTTGCCTTTCAAGGTTGCGCGGATGGTGCCACGACGGGTCAATTCAAAGGGAATGCCCAACTCTTCAAGACGCTCGGCGACGTAGCGCACGATGGTGTCGGTGAAGCCGGTAGGGCTTGGAATCGCGAGCATTTCCAGCAGGACTTTCTGCAGGTAATTCAGATCCGGTTCGAGGATTTTCTTTGCAGTGGTCATGGATTAGCTCCTGTCGGAGCAGCGATAAGCTCCAAGCCGTCAGCTGCAAGTGAGCGCGATGCCCTCTTGCAGCTTGCGGCTTGAAGCGTGCTGCTGCTGTTATTCAGCCATGCACGGGCAGGCTGTGGGGAAACAAAAGATCGACGAAGCGTTCGGCGGTGGGCTGTGGCTCGTGATTGGCCAGGCCGCAGCGCTCGTTGGCTTCGATGAACACGTACTCCGGTTGATCGGCGGCCGGAACCATCAGGTCCAGCCCGACAACTGGAATGTCGAGGGCGCGGGCAGCGCGGATGGCAGCGTCTTTGAGTACCGGATGAAGGATTGCCGTGACGTCCTCCAGGCAGCCGCCGGTGTGCAGATTGGCGGTGCGCCGAACCGCCAGTTTCTGATCGGCAGGCAGCACGCTGTCGAAGGTGAAACCGGCGTCTTCCACGGTGCGACGGGTTTCCTCGTCGACCGGGATCTTGCTCTCGCCACCGGTCGCCGCAGCGCGACGGCGGCTCTGGGCTTCTATCAACTGCTCGATGGTGTGTCGGCCGTCGCCCATGATTTCGGCAGGGCGCCGAATGGCTGCCGCCACTACGTCGAAACCGATGACGACGATGCGCAGATCGAGCCCTTCGTGAAAGCTTTCCAGCAGCACGCGGCTGTCGAACTGGCGGGCGCGCTCAACCGCCGCCTGCACATCTTCGATGGTCCGAAGGTCGACCGCCACGCCTTGGCCCTGTTCGCCATCCACCGGTTTGACCACCACCCGTTCGTGCTCGTCGAGGAACGCCAGATTGTCATCGGCATTGCCCGCCAGTTGCTGTACCGGCAACTCAAGCCCGGCGGCTCTCAGCACCTTATTGGTCAGGCGTTTGTCCTGACACAGGGTCATGCTCACCGCAGTGGTCAGGTCGCTGAGGGATTCTCGGCAACGGATACGTCGCCCGCCATGAATCAGCGTGAATAGCCCGGCCTCGGCATCGTCCACCTGGACATCAATGCCACGACGATGGGCTTCTTCGACGATGATCCGCGCGTAGGGGTTGAAGTCCCCCTCAGGGCCCGGGCCTAGAAACAGCCGCTCGTTGATACCGTTCTTGCGCTTGATCGCGAAGGTTGGCAGGTTGCGAAAGCCCAGTTTGCCGTAGAGGTTCTTCGCCTGCTGGTTGTCGTGCAGCACAGAGAGATCCAGATAGGCCAGGCCACGGCTCTGAAAGTGCTCGATCAGGTGGCGCACCAGCACTTCCCCGACGCCAGGTCGGGTGCATTGCGGATCGACCGCCAGGCACCACAGGCTGCTGCCGTTTTCCGGGTCGTTGAAAGCCTTCTGATGATTGAGCCCCATCACGCTGCCGATCACCGCATTGCTGCTTTCGTCTTCGGCGATCCAGTACACAGGCCCGCCCAGATGACGCGGGGTCAACAGCGCGGGATCGATGGGCAACATGCCACGCGCGATGTACAGACTGTTGATCGCTGTCCAGTCATCCTGACTCTGCGCACGGCGAATCCGAAAGCCGCGAAACACCCGCTGTGAAGGGCGGTAATCGCTGAACCACAGGCGCAGCGTGTCCGACGGGTCGAGGAATAACTGCTGCGGCGATTGCGCCAGCACCTGTTGCGGCGCGGCCACGTAGAGCGCGATGTCGCGCTCGCCGGGTTTCTCGTTCAACAGCTCGTTTGCCAGAGCTTCTGGATCGGGGTAGGTATGGCCGATCAGCAGTCGGCCCCAGCCGCAATGCAGCGCCAGTGGCTCTGCATCCGGTGTACTGCCGTCTTCAGCGAAGCGAGCCTGCAGGCGTTCATAGGACGGCGCCTGACCGCGCAGCAGGCGCTGGTTATAGATCGAAGCATTGGCTTTCATCGGTCAAAGTCCTTGTTCGCTCAGCCACAGGTTCAGGGCCGCGAGCTGCCACAGCTTGGAGCCGCGCAGCGGGGTCAATTGACCATCGGGATCGGTCAACAGCTTGTCGAGCATGGTGGGGTTGAACAGTCCGCGATCCTGGCTCGGGTCGAGCAACAGATCACGCACCCAGTTCAACGTGTCGCCCTCAAGGTGCTTGAGGCCGGGCACCGGGAAATACCCTTTTTTACGGTCGATGACTTCCGACGGGATCACCAGACGCGCCGCTTCCTTGAGCACTTGCTTACCGCCATCAGGCAGCTTGAAGCGCGCAGGGACGCGGGCCGAGAGTTCGACCAGACGGTAATCGAGAAACGGCGTGCGCGCTTCCAGGCCCCAGGCCATGGTCATGTTGTCGACGCGTTTGACCGGGTCGTCCACCAGCATCACGGTACTGTCCAGACGCAGGGCTTTATCCACCGCTGCATCGGCACCGGGCATGGCGAAATGTTCGCGCACGAAGTCACCGGCGGCGTCATTGGCGGTCAGCCATTGCGGGGCGACCGTGTCGGCGTATTCCTTGTAGCTGCGGTCGAAAAACGCGTCGCGGTAGGCCGCATACGGGTCGCTGGCGCCGTCGACTTGCGGGTACCAGTGGTAACCGGCGAACAGCTCGTCCGCGCCCTGGCCGCTTTGCACCACTTTGCAGTGCTTGGCGACTTCGCGGGACAGCAGATAGAACGCGATGCAGTCATGGCTGACCATCGGCTCGCTCATGGCGCGAAACGCAGCAGGCAACTGCTCGATGATTTCGCTTTCCTTGATGCGCAACTGGTGGTGGTTGGTGCCGTAATGCTTGGCGATCAAGTCCGAATACTGGAATTCGTCGCCGCGCTCGCCGCCGGCATCCTGGAAACCGATGGAGAAAGTGGACAGATCCTTCACCCCGACCTCTCGCAGCAGGCCGACCAGCATGCTCGAGTCGACGCCGCCAGAGAGCAACACGCCGACATCCACCGCCGCACGTTGACGAATGGCCACGGCTTCGCGGGTGCTGTCGAGCACGCGGTCGCGCCAGTCTTCAAGGGTCAGGTTGGCTTCATCGGCCCGTGGGCCGTAGGGCAGTGTCCACCAGGTTTTCTGCTCGACCTTGCCCTCGGCGCTGACACGCATCCAGGTGGCAGGCGGAATTTTCTCGACGCCGGCCAGCAGGGTGCGCGGAGCGGGAACTACCGCGTGGAAGTTCAAGTAGTGGTTCAGCGCAACCGGGTCGAGCATCGGGTTGATGTCGCCGCCTTTGAGCAGGGCGGGCAATGCCGATGCGAAGCGCAGGCGCTTGTCGGTGCGTGACAGGTAAAGCGGCTTTACGCCCAGACGGTCGCGAGCGATGAACAGGCTTCTGTTATCGCGCTCCCAGATGGCGAATGCGAACATGCCGTTGAGCTTGGGCAGCATGTCTGCGCCCCAGGCGTGATAGCCCTTGAGCAGCACTTCGGTGTCACCACCGGAATGGAACTGATAACCGAGGCTTTCGAGCTCGGCACGCAGTTCGGGGAAGTTGTAGATCGCGCCGTTGAAGGCCAGTGACAGGCCCAGATGGCTGTCGATCATCGGCTGCGCAGAGCCGTCAGACAGGTCCATGATTTTCAGGCGACGATGGCCCAGGGCAATCGGCCCCTGGCTATGAAAACCCCAGGCATCCGGGCCGCGAGGGGCCAGATGATGGGTGATGCGTTCTACTGCGGCGAGGTCCGCAGGTTGGTTGTCGAAGCGTAGTTCACCAGCTAATCCGCACATATAATCCTTACCGGTTTTCCGTTGGGGAGCGTAGACGGGGAGTCCGGCTACCCAAAGACTGACCGGCAGGATTTGCCAGAGTTTTAGAACAATCGGTTATAAGCGGGCGCAGATGTCTGGTAAAACTGTATCTATTTTGGGGGACGTGTCGTTGGCAGGGGGCTTGCAGTTTCAATACCCCGTCATCTCCAGATACCCAACCCCCTCCTGACTGCCACTGACCTGCACCGGACCCTCCCAATAGGGGATCTGCAGGTTCATCCAAGCCTGCGGATTGAGCGCTTCCACCGTGATGTTCAGATCCTTGCCCGGGATCTTTACCGACCAACGGGTAGGCATGTCGCGCCCTTCGACGTCGGTGGTGTCCTGCGGCTCAAGCGCGATGTCCTTGCCTTCCAGCAACTGGGTGCTGCCATCGCCGTTGATCCAGGTTCCGGTGAGATACGGTTCGCCGTCCTTCTGCCGCATGCGGTACAGCATCACTTCGGCGCCATCTTTCAGGTGCAGCGAAAACCAGTCCCAGCCGGTCTGGTTTTCCGTCAGCGGCTGGCTGCTCCATTCGCGATCCAGCCACGCAGGGCCGTTCACTTGATAGGTCTTGCCGTCGATCTCCACGCTTCCATCGGCCAGAAAGAATGGCTGGCTGTAGTAATACGACGCCTGGCCCTGCTCCGATTTCTGGCTGAAGCCCTGTTTGCCTTGCAGCACCAGCGGCTTGCTCGACGTCAGGCGCAATTGATAGTGAAAGTGCGGGCCGCTGGCCTGCAGGTGCATGTCCGCCAGCGGATCATCGCCGCTTGCCTTGCTGCTCAAGGCCCAGTCGTCGATCCATGCCGAAAAGGGCGCCAGCGTCACCCCCGTCTGACCGATGCCGCCTCGGGCGTAGCGTTCTGCCGCGTAGTGGTCATTCTCGGAAGTGACCGCCGCGTGGCCCATCCACAGGTTGCGGTTGCTCCAGCCCTGATCGTTGCCAGGCGCGTTTTTCGAGCGGGGAAGGGCGTTGCGAAACAGCGTCCATTGCACACCGAACGACTGACCGGCAGCGTCTTTCAGATTGGCCGTGATGTACCACCACTCAATGCGGAAATCGTTATGCGGGCCGTGATCCTCGGGGAACGAGAAGCGCTTGTCCGGCGTTACCTGTGCGTAGCTCGCCGCATCGTCCGCCAAGCCTGCGAAGCCTTTTCCTTCCTCGGGTTTGTCGTCGCAACCGACCATGAGCAGGCTGAGGATCAACAGCGCAGCAGCCCTGGCCTTCATCAGCCCGTCAGCTTTCATTGGCGAATGTCCTCAGCAAGTCGGCTGGACGGGTGCGATACAGCCGATACAGCGGCCACGCCGATGCGAGCAGAGTGGCGAGCATCGCTAGTAGCATCAGGCGCAGCAACTGCATCGGAAACACCTGCAACGGCAGGCGCCAGCCGAAGGCCTGAACGTTGATCACCGCATCCAGACACCAGGCCAACAACAGCCCCAACGGAACCGCCAGCACCAGCGTCAACACCGCGAGCAGCCAGGTCTGGGCCAGATTCAGCAGCATCAATTGCCTGCGCGTCACGCCCAATGCCCACAGCGGCGCCAGTTGCCCAAGGCGGCTCTGGCTCTGGGTCAGCAGGCTGATGAACAGCGCGACGCCCGCGACCATCAGCGTCAGGCTGTTCAGCGCGGCGGTGGCGGCGAAGGTGCGTTCGAACACCTGCCGCGACCAGGCCTTGAGCTGGATCTGGTCGACGATGCGGTTTTCGTCGATGGTGAACTTGTTGTGCAGCACCCGCAGCAATTGCGGAATGGCGCGAGGGTCTATCCGCAGATTGAAGCGGTTAGGCGTCAACGTCGGCCAGTGTTTGAGCAGGTGATCGGCGTTGACCAGTATGTGCCCCTTGGGATTGCCGTAATCAGCGTAGATCCCCACCACCCGCAACGGCCATTCGCCGTCCGGGGCCGGCAGCTTTACTTCGTCTCCGATGCTGACCTTCAGACGGCGCGCCAGTTGTTCGCTGAGCATCAGCGTTTCTTCCCTGGCGAGCGCGGCCCATGGGTCGCCGCTGGCCGACTCCAGCAGCGGCCAGTGCTGCCGGTAATGCGGATGATCGATAACGCCGAACAGCTCGGCGGGCCAACCTTTGAGTTGCAGCGAAATCTGATAGTTGGGCAGCACGGCCGAGGTCAGCGGTTGCTCGCTCAGCCACTTCTGCAGCGGCGCGGCCTGCGCGGAATTTTGTGGGTTTATGTACAGCTCGGCGCTCAGGCGCTGTTCCAGCCAGTGGGTGAAGGTCTGGCGAAAGCCTGAGGTCATGCTGCCCGCACCAATATTCGCAGCCATCGCCAGCAGCAGTGCCATCAGCGCCAGGCTCAAGGCGGGCAATTGCTGGCGGCAGTCGGCGAGAAACCATTGGCCCAGCACCGTGCGGCTTCTGCCCAGCAGCGCGTTGAGCAGGACATTGAGCAGCACCGGCAACCCCAGCGCGGCGGCGAGCAACAGGCTCGCCATCAGCACAAAACCCAGTGTCAGGCTGTTGCCGAACAGCGCGGCGAGCAGCGCGATGACCGCCGAGATCCCGGCAATCCAGCCTTGACGCTTCAACCAGCGGGCGTGGGTTTCGTGCCACGCCTGAGCGTTGGCCAGTGCCAGCAGCGGCAGGCGTGCAGCGCGCAACAGGCTGCTGGCCCCCGCGAGAAAGGCGCCGAACAGCGCAACGCCGAGCCCGCTCAGCCACCACCAGATACTCAGGTTCAGATGCCCGGCCACTTCGGCGCCGTATAGCCCGCGCAGGCTGGCCGCGACATCGGGCAGCAACACACTGGCCAACCAGTAGCCACTGATGACTCCGGCGATCCCGCCGAGCAAGGCCAGCACGCCCAATTCGATGACCAGACTGGTAATCAGTTTTCGCGCGCTGACGCCGCACGCGCGCAGGTTTCGCAGCAATCCTCGACGTTGTTCCAGGGCCAGACCAATCGCGGCATGCACGATAAACAAACCGACCACGAACGACAGAAAACCCAGCGCATCGAGATTCAGGTGGAAGCTCTCGGTGAGGCGCCCCAGATCGTTGTCCTCGCCGCTTTTGCGAATCACCAGCTCGCCTTTCAGTTCATCGGGTAGAGCAGGGGCGTTTTCCGCGAAGTTCATTGGCAGGATCAGCCGCGAGATCTGTCCCGGTTGATTGAGCAATTGCTGCGCAAAGCCGATGTCCACCAGCAGCAGGCCGGGGGCCATGTCCGTCTCGGCGTGCAGCGGCGGCAGGACCTGGCCGCCCTCGCTCATTGGCTGCTGACCTTCGTGCAGACCCAACGCTTGCAGGGTTTGCGGGGAAATCCAGGTGCTGCCCGGTGGAGTGAAGAAGTCGACGATCTGCGCGGTGTCCAGCGACTGCCCCGCAAGCGCGGTGTTGACCGGTAGCGACACCGGTTCGATGCCCAGGAGGGTCAGGCGTTGATCGGGCAGATCCTTGAGGGTGATGCGGCCGCGCAACGCGGGGGACACCGGCCAGCCCGCGCGGCGCAGGCTGACGAAAGCGTCCTGCGAAAAATTCGCGCCGTTGGGTGACACCAGCACTTTCTGCGGCTCGCCGCCGATCAACTGGCTGGCCTTGGCGTAGCTTTCCCGCGCCTGGCTGTTCAGGGCTTGCACGCCAGTCAGCAGGCTGGTCGCCAGCCACAGCCCGGTCAGCACACTGAAGAATTGAACGGGATGCCGTCGCCAATGGCTGAGCAGGGCCTTGAGCGTCCAGAAAAATACCGGCATCAGTCTTGGCCTTCGCTGGCCAGACGCCCCAGGTGCAGAACTACCTGGCGATCCAGACGCGCCGCGATTCTGGGGCTGTGGGTCACCATCAACAGGCAGGTGGGGCTGTCGGCAAGCAGGTCGAGTAGCAGTTTCAGGACTTCGTCGCTGGTGTTTTCGTCGAGGTTGCCCGTGGGCTCGTCGGCCAGCAGCAAACCGGGACGCGAGGCGAGGGCACGACCGATGGCGACGCGTTGCTGTTGGCCGCCGGACAGTTGTTCGGGATAACGCTTGAGCAATGCGCCAAGCCCAAGGCGTTCAGTCAGTTCGGCCTGCCATTGCGGCTCGAAACGCCCGGCCAGTCGGGCCTGAAACGCCAGGTTATCTTCGACCTTGAGACTGCCGATCAGATTGAACTGCTGGAACACCAGGCCGATTTCGGTACGCCGCCAGTTGGCCAGTTGCGCTTCGTTCATCTGCTCCAGCCGCTGGCCGGCGATCTCGATGCTGCCCTGATCGACCTGATCCAGCCCCGCCACCAGGTGCAGCAGGGTGCTCTTGCCGCTGCCAGACTCGCCCATCAGTGCCAGGCTCTGGCCGCGATCCAGTTGCAAATCCACCCCTCGCAACACCGCCAGCGGGCCTTGGGCCGTGGCATAGCTCTTGAACACGCCCTGGACTTGCAGCATCGACATGCACCTGAAAGAGGAGTGAGGTGGAGAATACCGGGTTGGCCGGGGGAGATGTAAACAGCACGATGGTGCAGATTTGTAGCGCAGTGGATACAAGAGTGGGGTTGTGGTGCCTAGCCAGGCTTTTGATTATGCCGAAGGCGTGGGAGCGGGCTTGCAAGCGATCTGCCTCTGTCAGACGTACCGCAGTCTCTGGATTTACTGCCGCTGCGCGCCAGATCGCTGCCGTCGTGACCTCCGGCGTCTCCCACGGGTTTCGCGGCGTACACAAAAGTGGCGGTACCGACGAATCCGTTGGATTTACTGCCGCTGCGCGGCAGATCGCTGCCATCGTGACCTCCGGCGTCTCCCACGGGTTTCGCGGCGTGCGAGCAGTATTCCTGCAACTCCCGGCGTACGGGCACTATTCGTACAGGTTCGAGAGAGGTATGCGGATTAGCCGAACGACGCCGAACCTGTGGGAGCTTCTGGAGCTGTGCGACAGTGGCGAAGCGGTGGTGCAGACGTTGATGTATGGCCTGCCCACTGCGTTCGCTGCCGTCGTGACCTCCGGCGTCTCCCACAGGTTTTGCAGTATTCCTGCAACTCCCGGCGTCTTCCACGAGAGAGGGTATGCAGATTATCCGAACGACGCCGAACCTGTGGGAGCTTCTGGAGCTGTGCGACAGTGGCGAAGCGGTGGTGCAGGCGTTGATGTATGGCCTGCCCACTGCGTTCGCTGCCGTCGTGACCGCCGGCATCTCCCACAGGTTTCGCGGCGTGCGCAAAAGTGGCGGCAATGATCAATCTGTAGCTGATGGGTGTCACTTGCCTCGAATCAAGCCGCGCAGTACAAACCGGTTCGGATGACAGGCCTCGGCCACGCTGCGGGGCAGAGGCAGCGGCTCGTTATCCAGCCATGCGGCGATCAGCTCGCCGGACAAGGGCGCCGTGATCAACCCGCGCGAACCATGCCCGCTGTTGACGTACAAGCCGTCGAGCCAGGGGCAGGCGGTCTGCGGGACTTGTCGGGCATCTTTGCGCAGTGCCGCATAGGCCTCAAGAAACGCTTCCTTGTTTGCCAGCGGCCCGACGATGGGCAGGTAATCCGGGCTGGTGCAACGAAAAGCCGCGCGGCCCTCAAGCTGCTCGGCAGGCAGCGCATTGACCCCCAGGCGCTGGGTCAAATCTTCGGAGATTTCCCGCAGCAACTCGAGATTACCCAGATGCTCGGCCGTGGTCGGTGTCAGGTCGTCGCTCTTGAAGTCGAAGCTGGCACCCAGCGTGTGTTCGCCCAGACGCCCCGGCGCCACATAACCTTCTGCGCAGACAACGGTGTTCAACGACCGACTCGAGGGGGTTTCTGTCAGGCGAGTGATCTGCCCGCGAATACGCTTGAGTGGCAAGTCTGCACTGGCCGCAAAGCGCTTGACCTCCGCTGCACCCGCCAGCACCACCACCGGCGCCGAGTCCAGCAGTCGCTCGCCATCCCACGCCTGCCAGTGTTCACCTTCACGTCGTAGCTCGACCACATCGTTATGGGGCAACAGGCGAATGTTCGGCTGCCCAGCCTGATAACGGCACAGGGCAGGGGGATGCACCCAGCCACCTTCGGGGTAAAACAGACCGCCGCTGCTCAAGGCGATACCCGCCCGCGCTTCAGCTTCAGGACGCTCCAGCACATGCAGCAGATCAGAGGAAAACGCTTCGGTCAATTGCGCCTGACGTTCACGTTCCTTTTCGTCGAAGGCCAGTTGCAGCACGCCGCAATCGCCCCAGTCGACGCCACGCTGCAGGCGTTCCAGCAGGCGACGGGTGTGGCCGAAACCGCTGAGGATCAATTGCGAAAGCGCTGTGCCATGGGCTGACAGTTTCAGGTACAGCACGCCTTGAGGATTGCCCGACGCTTCCTGCGCCAGATCGGCATGACGCTCCAGCAGACTGACCTGCCAACCCCGCGCCGCAAGGCTGGCGGCAGTCGCGCAACCGGCAAGACCGGCGCCGATCACCAGTGCCTTGCGCTCTTCGAGCTCCAGTACAGGACGCGCAAACCAGGGTTTCGCAGGGGCAGGAGTGGGCACATCTTCCGGCCAGCCGATAAACGCGCCCTTGAGCACTTCCCATTTATGCCCGATGCCCGGCACGCGCTTCATCTTGAAACCCGCCGCGTTCATCGCGCGACGCACCCAGCCGGTGCTGGTGAAGGTGCCGATGGTGGAGCCCGGCGCGGCCAGACGCGCCAGCTCGGCGAACAGTTCAGGGGTCCACATTTCCGGGTTTTTCGAGGGCGCGAAACCGTCAAGAAACCATGCGTCGATCTGCCCGTCCAGTTGCGGCAACATCTCCAGCACATCGCCGATCAGCAGCGTCAGCGTCACCCTCCCACCATCGAACACCAGCCGCTGGAACCCCTCATGAATGGCGACGTACTGGTCGAGCAACGGGTCGGCGAACACCTTCAACTCTGGCCACAGGGCCAAGGCTCGCTCAAGGTCGACGCGGTTGAGGGGGTATTTCTCGACGCTGACAAATTGCAGGCGTGCCCCGGGCGTGGCGCAGGCTTCGAACAGTTGCCAGGCGCAGAGAAAATTCAGCCCGGTGCCAAAGCCGGTTTCGCCAATCACCAGGCGCCCGTCCACGGGGAGCGCAGTGAAGCGCGCCTGTAGGTCGTTCTGGGTCAGGAACACATGACGGGTTTCGGCCAGCCCCGATTCGTTGGAAAAGTAGACGTCGGCGAACGCCCGGGAGATCGGGTTACCGTTTTCGTCCCAGTCGAGCTGGGCGTGCTGGATAGTGGTCATGGTCGAACTTTGGCGGGAGCAAGGCGCGCATCTTAACCCAGCGCCAGGGCCAGGTTGCAGCAGGCGAATTGACCCATGGCCGGGATTCGCGGTCATAGCCCTCACTGACTCATCAGATCCGCTAGTCTTGAGCGATCAGGAACAGGAGCCGTACATGTTCGAATCCGCTGAAATCGGCCACACCATCGACGACGAAACCTACGACGCTGAAGTCCCCGCCCTGCGCGAAGCCTTGCTCGATGCTCAGTTCGAGCTGCATGAACAGGCCAAGCGTCCGATCATCATCCTCATCAACGGGATCGAAGGCGCCGGCAAGGGCGAGACTGTCAAGCTGCTGAACGAATGGATGGACCCGCGCTTCATCGAAGTACGCACCTTCGATCAGCAGACCGACGAAGAGCTGGCCCACCCACCCGTCTGGCGTTACTGGCGCCAGTTGCCGCCCAAAGGCCGGATTGGCGTGTTTTTCGGCAACTGGTACAGCCAGATGATTCAGGGGCGGGTACACAAACAGTACAAGGACCCGGTGCTGGATCAGGCCATCAACGCTGCCGAACGCCTGGAAAAAATGCTCGTCGACGAAGGCGCGGTGATCTTCAAGTTCTGGTTTCACCTGTCCAAGAAGCAGATGAAGCTGCGCCTCAAGACCCTCAAGGATGACCCCCTGCACAGTTGGCGCATCAGCCCGCTGGACTGGCAGCAATCGAAGACCTACGACAAATTCGTGCGTTTCGGCGAGCGCGTGCTGCGTCGCACCAGCCGCGACTACGCGCCTTGGCATGTGATCGAGGGTCTGGACCCCAACTACCGCAGCCTGACGGTTGGCCGTCTGCTGCTGGAAGGTCTGCAAAACGCCCTCAAGACCCCCGAGGGCAGCACCAATCTGGTCAACCTCGGGCCGTTGCCGAGCAACACCGATGAGCTGAGTCTGCTGGACAATCTGGACATGACCCTGGCGCTGGACAAGGACGATTACGAAGAACAACTGATTACCGAACAGGCGCGACTGTCCGGCCTGATGCGCGACAAACGTATGCGTCGTCACGCGCTGGTGGCAGTGTTCGAAGGCAACGACGCGGCAGGCAAGGGCGGGGCGATCAAGCGGGTCGCGGGCGCCCTCGACCCTCGGCAATACCACATCGTGCCAATTGCCGCGCCCAGCGAAGATGAACGTGCGCAGCCTTATCTGTGGCGCTTCTGGCGGCAGATCCCGGCGCGGGGCAAATTCACAGTATTCGACCGTTCATGGTATGGCCGGGTGCTGGTCGAGCGGGTCGAAGGCTTCTGTTCCGAGGCCGACTGGCTGCGGGCTTACACCGAGATCAACGACTTCGAGGAGCAGCTCACCGACGCCGGCATCGTGGTGGTGAAGTTCTGGCTGGCGATTGACGACAAAACCCAGCTGGAGCGTTTCAAATCCCGGGAAAAGATCCCCTTCAAACGCCACAAGATCACCGACGACGACTGGCGCAATCGCAAGAAATGGCCGCAATACCGCGAAGCCGTGGGCGACATGGTCGACCGCACCAGCACCGAAATCGCCCCGTGGACCCTGGTCGAAGCCAACGACAAACGCTGGGCGCGGGTAAAGGTGCTGCGCACGATCAATGATGCCTTGCAGGCGGCGTTCGAGAAAGATGACAAGAAGAAACGATAAGTCCTCGTCAGCCGACTATCAGGATGCGGTCGCGGTTGAGAGCCTTGCGCTTATCCACAAGGATCCGTTTGATCGAATCCTGGTCTCGCAGGCCACGATTGAGGGCTTCACCCTGCTCACTGCCGATGTATTGGTGGCACAGTACGGCGGCCCGGTGCGGATGGTTTGATCTGAGAAAATCACCGCTCCCGCAGCGCCTCGGTCCGGGCTTTGAGGACCGGCTTCAACAGGTAATCCATCACGCTCTTTTCGCCGGTGATGATGTCCACCGTCGCGACCATCCCCGGAATGATCAGCAGCGGTTTGGCGTCGCTGCCCAAGTGGTTTTTGTCGGTGCGCACCTGGATCAGGTAGAAGGTGTTGCCCTTGTCGTCGGTGGTGGTGTCGGCGCCGATCAGTTCCAGTTTCGCCGGCAGGCCGCCGTAGATGGTGTAGTCATAGGCGCTGAATTTCACCATGGCTTTCTGGCCGGGGTGCAGGAAGGCGACGTCCTGTGGCCGCACTTTGGCTTCGATCAGCAGGTTGTCTTCCAGCGGCACGATTTCCACCATGTCGCTGCCGGGCTGAACCACACCGCCGATGGTGTTGACCTTGAGCGTCTTGACGATGCCTTTTACCGGCGACGTCACCGTGGTGCGGGTCACGCGGTCATCGATGGCGATGCTGGTGGCACTGGCCTTGGCCAGGTCCGAGCGCTTGTCGTTCAGGTCTTTCGCCGCATCGGAACGGAAGCTGTCGAGGGATTCCTGAATCTTGCTCTTGATCTCGTTGATGGCCGCTTCCGCGCGAGGAATCGCCAGTGATGTGGCGTCCATCTGGCCACGCGCTTCGGAGGCCTTGCCTTTGAGCCGGATGATCTCCACAGGCGACACGGCCCCGCTGTTGACCAGTGGCGCCGACATGCTCAGCTCCTGCTGAATGAAGCCGAGCTGGTTGCGGTACTGATCCTGCTTGGAGCGAAACTCGGCCACTTCCTGGGTTTTCTGCCGCAGCTGTTCCTGCAGGGTGCGCTGTTCGCTGGCCAGACGCCGTTGCCGCGAGTCGTAGAGCGACTGTTCATCGGCCGCCGACTGCGGCGCCTTGCTCAGCACTTCTGCGGACGGCTTGAAGGGACGACCTTCGGATTCGGCCGACAGGCGATCCACTTGCGCCATCAGCGTGTATTTGTCGACTTCGCTCTCGCCCTTGTTCGACAGGAACCGCGTGTCGTCCAGGCGCAGCAGGGTGTCGCCCTTGTTCACGATCTGCCCTTCACGGACGAAAATCTCGGTGACGATGCCGCCTTCCAGATTCTGGATCACCTGGACCTTGCTCGACGGAATCGCCTTGCCTTCGCCCATGGTGACTTCCTGCAGCACCGCGAACTTGGCCCAGACCAGTGCGCTGATGATCAGCGCAGCAGCGATCCAGACCGTGATCCGCGAACCTCGTGATGAGTCCTGCGCAACCACGCCGGCGACTTCCGGCATGAACTCGGTATCGACCTGGCGACCAGGGTGAAAATAGCTGTGAGCGGATGACATAGGGAACGCTCCTTAAACCGTGGCCGGGCCGACACGGCCCTTGCGCAGTGCTTCGACGACCAGCTCTTTGGGACCGTCGGCGACCACCTTGCCGTTGTCCAGCACCACCAGCCGGTCCACCAGACTCAGCATCGACATGCGGTGAGTGACCAGCAGCAGGGTCTTGCCCTGCATCAGATCGAACAGCTTCTGGCGCAGGATGTCTTCGCTGCCGTTGTCCATGTGGCTGGTGGGTTCGTCGAGCAGCATGATCGGCGGATCGAGCAACAGCGCGCGGGCCAGTAGTACCGCCTGACGTTGACCACCGGAAAGCAGTTGTCCGCGTTCGCCGACCGGGCGATCGAAGCCCAGCGGATGGTTTCGCGCCAGGTCTGTTACACCGGTCAATTCGGCGACTTCCAGCATCCGCGCGTCGGTGACGTAGCGAGCGCCGAGGGTGAGGTTGTCGCGCAGGCTGCCCGCCAACAACGGCAGGTCATGGGCGACATAACCCACTTGCTGGCGCAGATCGGCGACATCCACCTGGCGCAGGTCCAGGCCGTCCAGCAACAACTGGCCTTCGTCCGGTGCGTAGAAACCCATCATCATCCGCGCCAGCGTGCTTTTGCCCGAACCGCTGCGGCCGATGATGCCGATGCGCTCGCCGGGGCGAACGACGATGCTGACGTCGTTCAAGGCTGCCGGAGTGCCCGGCCCGCCATACGCAAAACTGGCCTTGACCACTTCCACTGCGCCCTTGAGCTGGGTGTGCTGGAGCGGGTGTTTGCCGGGCTCGCGTTCCTGCGGCAGGGCCATCAGCGCGTCAGTGCTGCGCATGGTGACCTGCGCCTGTTGATAACGTGTGATCAGCCCGGCGATCTGTCCCAGCGGCGCGAGTACCCGGCTGCCGAGCATGTAACTGGCGACCAGAGCACCGACGCTGAGGTTGCCGGCAATGATGATGTAGACGCCCGCGATGATGGTCGCCATTCCCGAAAACTGCTGAATGAACAGTGTGCCGTTGCTGGCCAGTGCCGACAGATCACGCGCGTGGCTGTCCAGGCGGGTAAGAGCGCCGTGAGTGTGTTCCCACTTGTGCTGGCGTTCGCTTTCGGCGCCGCAGGCTTTGAGGGTTTCCAGGCCTCCGAGGGTTTCCACCAGCAGGGCTTGGCGCTCGGCACCCAGCGCGAGGCTGCGTTCGACCGTGTCGCGCAGACGCATCTGGATGATCCACGCAAACAGGATGGTGGTCGGGAATGCCACCAGCGGAATCACCACCAGCCAGCCGCCGAGCAGGCCGATCACCGCCAGCATCAGCACGGCGAAGGGCAGGTCAATGATGCTGGTCAGGGTGACGGCGGTGAGGAATTCCCGCAGCCCCTGAAAGTCATGAATGCTCTGGGCGAAACCGCCGATGCTTGCCGGGCGGGCCTTCATGGCCATGCCGGTGATGCGCTCGAACAGCGTCGCCGAGAGGATGACGTCGGTCTTCTTGCCGGCCTGATCCAGCAGGCGCGCGCGCACCAGACGCAGGGTCAGCTCAAACGCCGTACCGATCAACAGACCGATCGCCAATACCCACAAAGTCGACGTCGCCTGGTTGGGCACGACGCGGTCGTAGGTCTGCATGACGAACAGCGGCACCATCAACCCCAACAGGTTGATCATCAGGCTGGCGAGAATCGCGTCGCTGTACAGCCAACGCGACAGCTTGAGGGTGTCGCGGAACCAGGCATTGACCCGCGGCACCAGCGGCGCTCGCAGGTTTTCCAGTTCATGGCGGGGGCGGGCGAACAGCGCCTGGCCAGTGTAGAGCGTTGCCAGCTCTTCACGGGTCACGCGTTGTTCGCCGCCGTCTGCTTCGCTTGGCAGGATCAGCGCCCGACCGTCTTCTTCCCATCGTCGAAGGACCGCGCAGCGATTGCCCTTGAGCAGCAGTAATACGGGCAGGTTCAGACCGTCGATGGCGTCCAGGCTGCGGCGCAGAACGCGCGCCTGCAGACCGGCGCGAGCGGCGGCGCGTGGCAGAAGATCGACGCTCAAGGACTGTTGCGCCAGCGGCAGACCGGCGCTGAGGCTGGTCCGGCTGGCGCTGCAATCGTGGAGCCGGCAGAGGATGAGCAAGCCATCCAGCAGCGGATCGTCGAAGTTCGAACGAGGGTCAAACGGTTGTGCTGATTCTATTGACGGCGGCATGCTGGTCACAGACTTCTCCCGCGCTAAGTGCGCTGCTTGCTACTTCAGCTCTGGCAACCGGGCTTCGCTTTTGACATCTGTCAGAGCGACCGCTGCGGCCGGCAATACAACGCGCTCTTTGCGCAACAGCTCGCCTTCAGTGGCCAGCACCCGGTACATCGAGAACTCTTCGGTGTAGCGCAGCTCGGTGTAGCGACGGGCGGCGTTGTAGAGCTCGTTTTCGCTGTCCAGCAGGTCGAGCAGGGTGCGTTGGCCTAGGCCGAACTGATCCTGATACGCGGCGCGAACCTTGGTCGTGGTTTCGGCATATTCGCGGGCGATCGGGGTCTGCACGCGGGCGTTGTTCATGGCGTTCCAGGCCAGGGACAGGTTCTCGTTGAGCATGCGCAACGCGTTGTTGCGGATGTCCATCGCCTGACCGGTCTTGTACGAGTCCGAGTTCAGACGCGCCTTGTCGCGGTTGCCGTTGAACAGGTTGTAGTTCATCACCACGGCGGCACGCCATTCGTTGTCGTGTCCTTCCTCACCCTGCAGATTGTCGTTCGCGCCGACCGCCAGTTCGCCATCGAAGCGCGGGTAGAACGGGGATTTCGCGACTTCATACTGCTTCTCGGCGGCATTGACGTCCGCCTGCGCCGATTTCAGATAGGGGTTGTTGACCAGCATGCTCTGGCGCGCCTCGCTCAGGCTTTTTGGCACCTCACCCTTGATTGTGGTCGGGGCTTCGAGCTGGTCGGGCATCTTGCCCACGGCACTGAAGAAGTTGGCTTCGGCGTCGGCCAGATCCACTTGCGCGGTGTAGAAGTTGTTCTCGGCCAGCGCGCGGCGAGCCTTGGACTGATCACTGTCGGCGTTGCTGCCGATACCGCGACTGCTGCGCAAACCGATCTGGTCGTTGATGCGCAGGTGCGCCTGCAGGTTGTTCTTGGCCAGGTCCAGCAACTCACGGCGCTTGAGCACTTCCAGGTATACCTCGGTTGCCCGCAGTGCGAGGCTTTCGGAGGTGCCGCGCAGGTAGTACGCCCGGGAGTCGACCACCGCCTGGGTACGCCCGACTTCGTTCTTGGTATTGAACCCGTCGAACAGCATCTGCCGCAGGCGCAATTCCGACTGGGTGTAGTTCAGGGTTTCTTCGTTGTGATTGCCAAAGGCTCGGGTGGTGGGGCTGTCAGTGTGTTCGCGGCCGTAGGCGGCCACCAGATCCACGGTCGGGAGATAGCCTCCCTTGGCGACTTTCACGTCTTCGTCTGCGGACAATCGGTTATTCACGTTGGCGTGAATCTCCGGGTGATTGTCGATGGTGTTCTGAATCGCCTGATTCAGTGACATGGCTTGCGCTTGGGCGCAGGCGACCGCCAACACAACTGCACTGTAGAGCGGGGTCAAATCGCGCATGGAAACTACTCCCTGGATTGTTGTCGTGCTACTAACGCCAAAAAACCGTCAGATCTTGCTGTTAAAACCGTATCAGGTTTGTAACATCAGAGCTAAGAACAACTTTGGGAAAACGTCAGACGTTTTTCTCATAAGCCTTATTCCAAAAAAAACTTATGCCATTTCCGGGTTTCAGGCGATGGTTCATCTCAGGAATTGCCTGTATTCAACGTATTACAAGCATCGTACGGTTGCGGTGGGAGTTTCAACGGAAATTTGACGGCGTTCGATCAAGCGGTTTTTCGAGAAAAAAACCTGAAAAAATTCAGCGACATAAAATTGTCGTCTGATACTGGCTTCAAGCCATTTCTGTGCGCCGATCGAACAGTTCTTGTTGGATTCGTAACATTTTCTGATCCGGTATTAGCAGCAAGGGAGTGGATATGGCCAGGTTGATCGGTACTGTGCAGAAGGTAGTGGGGGATGTTTTTGCGGTGGCCAGCAATGGCACCAAGCGTCTGGTGATCGAAGGCGACAAGGTGTATGCCGGCGAGCAACTGCAGACCGGACCCACCGGAGCGGTGGCGGTGCACCTGGCCAAGGGCGGTGAGCTGACCCTGGGACGCGACAGCAGCATGCCGTTGACCCCGGAAATCCTCGCCAATCACGCGACCCACATAGACACTCCCGATGCCGCGCCGAGCCAGGCCCAGCTGACGGATGTGCAGCAAGTGCAACAGGCGATCGCCGCCGGTGCCGACCCCAGCCAGATCACCGATCCGCCCGCCGCAGGCAACGCCAATCCCGGAGGTTCGCCCACAGCGCTGGGAGGCGGACACTCTTTCGTACTGCTGACCGAGACCGCTGGCGTGGTAAACCCGGTGATCGGCTTTCCGACAGCCGGTCTGACGAGCACCTTTATCGTTCCGGATGGCGAAGTCTTCGGCGACCCGAACCAGAGCAACGCGACCTTGCCACCTTTGGTAACGCCACCGGTCCTGACTCCACCAGATCAACCACCGCCAGATCAACCACCGCCAGATCAGCCGCCACCGGATCAGCCTCCGCCAGACCAACCACCACCACCGCCACCTCCGCCCGTGGACAACGGCGTGACCCTCGGCTCCAGTGAAGTCACGCTGAACGAAGCCAATCTGGCGGGTGGCAGCACACCCGACCCTGATGCGCTGAACCAGAATGGCGCCATCAAGGTCAGTGCGCCCGATGGCTTGCAGACCCTTACCATTGGTGGCATCGACGTGGTCGTCAACGGTGTGGCAATCACTTCGCCGCAGTCGATCACCTTGCCTTCGGGCAATACCCTGACCATCCTCGGCTACAACCCGACGATAGGGGAGGTCACTTATAGCTACACGCTCAACGGTTCGGAAACCCATAACCAGGGCGACGGCACGATCAACAACGAGCAGATCGCGGTGCATGCCGTAGACNAGGGGAGGTCACTTATAGCTACACGCTCAACGGTTCGGAAACCCATAACCAGGGCGACGGCACGATCAACAACGAGCAGATCGCGGTGCATGCCGTAGACAGCGATGGCGACGTGGCGGATGGCAACATCAATGTCCACGTGACCGACGACGTTCCGCAAGCCAACCCCGATATCGGCTATGTAAAAGAAGGTGGCGAAACCAGCGGCAATATCCTCGGCAACGATGTTGCGGGTGCTGACGGCCCTGGCGCCGGCGGGCTTATCATTGGCGTGCGCGCCGGCAGCGACACCTCGACCCCGGTTTCCGGTGGCGTGGGCACTGTCATTCAAGGCCTCTACGGCACGCTGATCGTCGACGCCAGCGGCAACGCTTCTTACGTCGCCAACCCAAACAACGGCGGGCATGGTGATGCGCAGGATGTGTTCACCTACACCATTCGCGATGCCGACGGCGACACCAGCACCACGACAGTCACGGTCGCCAACCCAAACAACGGCGGGCATGGTGATGCGCAGGATGTGTTCACCTACACCATTCGCGATGCCGACGGCGACACCAGCACCACGACAGTCACTGTCAATGTTTTCCACAACGATGGCGTGATCATCGGTGGCAGCGATTGCACGGTCAGCGAAGCCAATCTTGCTGACGGCAGTCATCCCGATGCCGGCGCACTGACCCAGACCGGCACCGTAAAAATCACTGCCCCTGACGGTTTGCAAACCCTGACCGTAGGCGGCATCAACGTCATCGAAAATGGCGTGCTGATGACCGCGCCGCAATCGACCACCTTGCCATTGGGCAGCACCTTCACGGTTATTTCGTACAACCCGACGACAGGGGAGGTCACTTATAGCTACACGCTCAACGGTTCGGAAACCCATAACCAGGGCGACGGCACGATCAACAACGAGCAGATCGCGGTGCATGCCGTAGACAGTCGCCAACCCAAACAACGGCGGGCATGGTGATGCGCAGGATGTGTTCACCTACACCATTCGCGATGCCGACGGCGACACCAGCACCACGACAGTCACGGTCAATGTTTTCCACAACGATGGCGTCACCATCGGCGGGGGCGACTGCACGGTCGATGAGGCCAACCTGCCAGGCGGCTCGCATCCGAATCACGACGCGCTGACCCAGACCGGTACTATCAATATCGGCGCACCGGACGGTCTGAAAACCCTGACCGTGGGCGGGATCAACGTCATCGAGAACGGGGTGCAGAGCACCTCGTCACAAACCACCACCTTGCCTTCGGGCAGCACGCTGACCATCCTCCATTACGACCCTGCGACCGGTGTCGTCACGTACACCTACACGCTCAATACGCCGGAAACCCACAATCAGGGCGACGGCACCTCGCTCAATGATCAGATTTCCGTGCATGCCGTGGACAACGACGGCGATGTGGCCGATGGCAGTGTGGTGGTCAAGGTTCTCGACGACACGCCTCAGGCGCACTGCGATATCGGCAACGTTGCGGCGGGCGGGGATGTCAGCGGTAATCTGCTGCTCAACGACTCTGCGGGTGCCGATGGTGCAGGCCCCAACGGTTTGATCGTTGGCGTGCGTGCAGGAGGCGATACCACGACGCCAGCCAGTGGCGGACTGAACACCGTCATCGCCGGGCTGTTCGGCACCTTGATCGTCGATGCTCAGGGCAATGCGACCTATCACAGCAACCCGGCGCTGGTCGGACCGAACGGCGAGCAGGACGTGTTTACCTACACCATCCGCGATGCCGACGGCGATAGCAGCACCACCACCGTCACCGTCAACGTCGCACCACCATGCCCGCCGGTTGCCTGCAACGACCACGACGTGACCGTGCAGGAAAGCGCGCTCGATACCCACAAGGACGGTCAGGACCTGGCGCCGGGCAAAGTCACCGGCAGCAACCCGGGCTCGACCGCCGAAACCGGAACCGGCACCCTGGCCGACTCGGCCCATGGCGGCTATGGCGCGCTGACTTTCAGCCTTGATGGCGCACACAACGGTACGGCCCAGGGGCAATACGGCGTGCTGCACCTGAACGCGGACGGCAGCTACACCTATACGTTGACCACGCCGCCGCACAGCCAGCCAGCGGCCAACGACGGGCCGAACATCACCCACGACACCTTCAATTACACGGTCACCGATTCGCTGGGGCATTCGTCCACCGCGCAAATCGTCATCACCATCGTCGACGACCAGCCGAAGGCCGCCTGCATCGACAAGACCGTGACCAGCGAGGGCGTCGACACCAACCTGATGCTGATCGTCGACAACTCGGCGAGCATGAACGAGCCATCAGGCGTCAACGGCCTGACCCGACTGGGGCTGGAGAAGCAGGCGATCATCGAGCTGCTGAACAAATACGAAGCGTTGGGCGACGTGAAAGTGCAGTTGGTGACCTTCAACAGCCAGGCGCACATCGGCAGCAACGAATGGGTGGATGTCGCCACCGCCAAAGCGATGGTCAACGCGCTGACCGCTGGCAACGGCACCAACTACGACGCGGCGCTGGCGGCGGCGCAGCAGGCGTTCGTCGAGAAGGGCGCGATTGCCGGTGCGCAAAACCTGGCCTACTTCTTCTCCGACGGCAATCCCACCACATCGCCGCAGCATTCCGATCCGGGCCATGTGCCCAATCCGGCACGGGGCGATGGCATCGACGCGACCGAAGAACATGCCTGGACGACCTTTCTCGACAGCCATCACATCAACGCATTCGCCATCGGCGTCGGCACCGATGTCAGCAGCACTTACCTGAATCCGGTCGCCTACAACGGCGCCACCGGCACCAACACCGACGCGAAGATCGTCACCGATCTTGGTCAGTTGAACGTGGTGCTCAGCGGGACGGTGCAGGGCGGGGTGCATGGCAGTCTGCTGGAAGGCGGCACCTTCGGCGCGGATCAGGGCTTCATCAAGTCGGTGACGGTCGATGGCACCACGTACACCTTCGACCCGAGGGCGTTCAGTCATCAGGGCAATGTCACCACCAGTGGCGGCGAGAACCACGGCAGCTTCAATGGCCAAAGCAACACCCTCACCGTAACCGGCGAGCACGGCACATTGGTGATCAACATGGGCACCGGCGAATACAGCTATACGCCGGCGGCCGGCGTCACTCAGCCGGTGACCGAGAATATTCACTACGTGCTCAGCGACTACGACGGCGATCTGGCGTCGGCCAACCTGAGCGTGCATGTGGTTCCGCCTCCGGTCTACGAAGCGCCGACAGCGGTGGTCGACAACGTCATCACCAACCTCGGCGGTTCGAGCATCGTGATTCCCGGCGCGGCACTGGCTGCCAATGACGTCTCGGGCAATGGCGGTTCACTGACCGCATCGCCGACCACGTTCAACACCGGCTGGACCGCCAAGGGCGCCGACTTCACGGCTGGTTCGCTGAAAACCATTCAGTTCGCCGGTGCGCAGAACAAGGACAGCAATCACCTGAAGAACCTGGACCGCAGCGACTTCTTCAACAACACAGCCACCACGGCACTGTTGGTGATCAGCGGCTATCTGGGCGCGGTCAACGCGGCGCCCTCCAACGCGCAGGATCTGTACAGCGTGCACCTGAAGGTGGGGGAAACCGTCACGGTCGATCACAACCTGACCAACGACGTGCTGGGCATGGCCTGGAAGTTCGAAGATGGCGTCTATCACGGCATTGCCGACGGCGGCACCTTTACCGCGACCGAGGACGGCACCTATCGTCTGATCGTGGTCAACCAGGCCGATCCGGGCGTAAAAGGGCATTACGAACTGAACCTGTCCATCGACTACGCAGCGGTCAACACCACTCCGGATGTCCACAGCAGCTACACCGTCACCGATCCTCACGGCGGCAGCAGCACCGCAGCGGTGAACATTGCGCATCAGGACGGCCATACCCTGTTGGGCACCACCGGCGATGACGTACTGGTGGGCGCGGCGGACAGCCACTTGCATGGCGGCGACGGCAACGACGTGCTGGTCGCAGGGCCGGGCAACAACGAGCTGTTCGGTGACAATGGCAACGACATGCTCTTCAGCGGGCCGGGCAATGACCTGCTCGATGGTGGCGCGGGCAACAACACCGCCAATTACTCGCTGGCGACCGCAGGCGTTACCGTGAGCACCGCCGAGCTGGGCCCGCAGCATACAGGTGGGGCGGGGACCGACACGCTGGTCAACATCGACAACCTGATCGGCTCCAACTTCAACGACCACCTCACTGGCGATCAGGGCAACAACATTCTCAATGGCGGGCTGGGCAATGATGTCCTGAACGGCGGCGCGGGTGACGACATCCTGATCGGTGGGCCGGGCAATAACACGCTCACGGGCGGGCCGGGGAGTGACACCTTCCAGTGGCAGGCCGGCAATACCGGGCACGACACCGTGACCGACTTCAACTTCGGCCTCGACAAGCTCGACCTGTCGCAGTTGTTGCAGGGTGAGCATGCGGACGCCAACTCGCTGGAGAATTTCTTGCACTTCAGCGTCAGCGGCAACGGCGCGTCATTGGTGTCGACCATTGATGTGAGCAGTGTGGCGGGCGGTGCGACGACTCAGACCATCGACCTGGCCGGGGTCAACCTTGCCCAGCATTACGGCGTCTCGCCTGGAGCGGGCGGTGTGGTGGCGGGTGGGCCGGACACGGCGTCGATCATCAACGGGATGCTTGGGGATCATTCGCTGAAGGTTGATACGGTTTGAGTGGAAGGCTTGCGGTGTGCCTGGAACACCGCACCAGTTTTAGTCCGCGGAGCGGTTTTACGCGCAGGGGTGCTGGCTCGGTTTGGCGGTGATTTGGTGTGTATATCCATTATCGGTGGTGGCGCGAAAATTGGTTCCGCCCTTACGGCGGGTCACTTTTTTCAAGAGCCAAAAAAGCAACCAAAAAGGCCCTGCTCCTGGTTTGGCCCTCGTTCCTCGGGTGCCCTCACTCCGGCGACGCTCCGTGCGCCCGCCGCCAACCGCCATCCATGGCGGGGGCGGCTCTCGCGGCATCCATGCCGCTCGGCCCACTCCACGCCACCTGCGTTCAGCCTGCACCCAAGTCGCGATGTGTGTCGTCTGAACTGACGTGCGCTTAGAAGCAGATCAAGATCAAGATCAACAGCGAACACGGCTGTCCGTCCTGACGCAATTCCTGTGGGAGACGCCGGAGGTCACGACGGCAGCGATGGCGGTGGGTCAGTTGCAGATGAGCCATCTGACCCACCGCTTCGCGGCTGTCGCACAACTTCAGCGTCTCCCACAGGGTTCGGTGTACCGCTGGAAATCTGGATACGCCAACCTAATAGCGGCGCGGCTGCTAGGGCTCTGGCTAACGCCAGACCTGTTTCGCCTTCGGCGAGTTACTTGAAAAGACACCAAGTAACCAAGTGTCCCTGCTCCTGGTTGGGTTCCTCCTTCGTCGGAATTCCCTCACTCCGGCGACGCTCCGTGGGCCCGCCGCCAACCGCCATCCATGGCGGGGGGCGGCTCTCGCGGCATCCATGCCGCTCGGCCCACTCCACGTCACCTGCGTTCAGCCTGCACCCAAGTCGCGATGTGTGGNCCGCCATCCATGGCGGGGGGCGGCTCTCGCGGCATCCATGCCGCTCGGCCCACTCCACGTCACCTGCGTTCAGCCTGCACCCAAGTCGCGATGTGTGGCGTCTGAACTGACGTGCGCTTAGAAGCAAGATCAAGATCAACAGCGAACACATAGAAGCAAGTCAAGATCAACAGCGAACACAGCTGTCCGTCCTGACGCAATTCCTGTGGGAGACGCCGGAGGTCACGACGGTACGGGCCGCGATTCGGACGATGGCGATGGGTCAGTTGCAGATGAGCCATCTGACCCACCGCTTCGCTGCTGTCGCACAGCTCCAGC
>NZ_MUIN01000007.1 GCF_002080045.1 Pseudomonas sp. Bc-h
GATCATCAACTTGCTGTGGATGTACACCGGCAGCCAGTCGTCCGGGGGTGAGTCGGGCGACACCAGGGTGCAGATGTGGACTTTCAGGCCGGGGATGGTCTCCGGCTCGATGGGTTTGCGTTGTTCTTCGGGCAGTTGCCGTTGCAGTTCTGCCTTCTTCTTTTTGGCCGCCTCGACCCGCAACTTGCGCTGGTTGCAGAGTTTTTCCCACTCGACCTTGTCCGGGAAGGCGCGGTAGTAGTTGAGGGCGTCGAGGGATTTCTGCGCGTCGAACAGTTCGGTGGTGGCTTGATCCAGCGCCGTCTGCAGCCGCTCGTCACGTTCCAGGCGTGCCACTTGCGGCATGACCTCGGCGCGGCCCAGCGCTTCGAGCATGCGGTGGGTGTTGATGGTGCCGTCGCCCATGCCTTCGTCGCTGGCGTTGGTGACGCGAAAGTACTGGTTTTCGATGTAGATCAGTTGCGTGGCGTTGTTGATGTCCTGCAGGTACATCCGGCAGATGTCGCGCTTGCCTTCCTGAAACTGGGTACGCAGCACTTGGGCCATCACCCGCGTGCCGGTGTCCGGGCGCATGCGCAACTGGCTCACCAGGGGTTTACGCTCGCGCCACAGGTCCACGGCGGTTTCTCGCTGCCAGCCCTGGCAGAAGTTGTGGCACAGGTAYTCCAGCACCGGCCCGGTCAGGCGGCTGGAGATGTCCTGCCGCGGGCTCGGGGCGTTGCGCCCGCCTTGTGCGGAGCGTCTCAGGTAGCTGTGATCGTCGCGGTCCCAGTAGGGCGTAGTCGATCAGGACCATTTTCTGGTGGTGAGTGGGTTCGGCCGACATCGCCGCCGCACTGCCCATTTTGGTGGTCAGGCTGCGGTCGTCGTCCAGGGCGTGGACGGCCACTTGCCAGAAGATTTCCGCACGCTCGGCGACGTTGAAGTCGCGGGTGACGAACTCGATGTTGGCGAACGGGTCATCGGTCAACCAGGCCTTCAACCGGTGGGCGATCTTTTTCTGCATGAACGGCGAGATGCGCAGGCTGCTGTCCACCGCCTGCCGGTGCCACTGCTGGTCNTATTTGATCTGCCCACTGTTGCGTGAACCTGCCTTGAGCAGGCTCGCCAGATTGCGCCCCGGCGTCATGTTTTCACTGGCCAGCGCGGCGATGCGCAGCCCGTCCGACCAGCAGAGGATTCGCACCTTGACGCCTTCGCCGGCTTTTTGCAGCAGCAGCTCACCGATGCACAGCGAGTGGGCGTTGTCGCGCTTGAAGTACATCGATGGCTGGAAGCCCCAGCACACGATGTCGATGCTCTGGGTCGCCGCGAGAATGTCATCGTACAAGGCGCCGAACGTACGCTCGCCGTTGACCAGCGGCTCGAAGGTCGCGTGAGTGGGCGGGTATTCGGTGTCCTCGACGAACCATGAGGTGGTCATCACGGCGCTCATTGCCCGGGAGGTGGCAATGGGCACGGTGGCCGTGCGGGTACGGTTCTGGGTTCGGTTCATGGGTCAGTCCTTTGAGGGGGTGTCGGTCTGGTTGAGGGCCGCGTAAAAACCCCTGAAGACGCCGCCACTGGCTGCCGGGGCGATGTCGGGATGCGGCTGGCTCTGATGCCGCCGGCGTCCACGATTGGCGTGCTCGGCGTTGTCGGGTTCACCGCGAAAATCGCCCTGCACCGGGAATACGAACTCATCACCACGTGCCGTTTGCACCACGTATTCCGTGCTGACGACGTGGTGCTCCAGCTTGATCGCCCCGCTCTCGTCCATGATGCCGTCGGCGACCAGGGCGCCACCGGCGAACACTTTGTAGGGCATACCCGCCGCGATGTCGTGGTTGGCGGCACCGGTCTGACTCATCCGCAACGACAGCGCCTGCCTGATCGATGCTTCGGGCCAGATCGGATCAGTGGGATCGAGTCGGGTGGGGCCGTCGATATTTCTCGTCGCGGCCTTCAGGCTGAGCTCGTTCGGGGTGTGGATCTTGATGTTGCCGTCTTTGATGTGGATATAGGCGCCCCCGCTGCTTAGCAAGATGCCATCCTGCGCGCTGATGTGGACGCCCTTGCCGGTCGAGGTGATGGTCACGTCCTGCTGGGCGGTGACTTCGATGGCGTCGCTCTGGGCCTGGACTGCGACCTTGCCTTTGGCGGCGAACAGTTTGGCGCCGGCGTTTTTCGCGAACAGGCTGATGCCCTGGGCGACGCTGACCAGCAACGATTTATCGCTGGCCAGTGACAGGTCGTCGCCAGTCGTGAGCAACGTCTGACCGGCGCTGTGCAACTGGGTGTTGCATGCCGAAGTACTGACAATGTCGTGGGGCGCAGACAGCAGCATCAATGGCTGTTGAAAAGCCGCGGCTCGACCCATGCCTTTGCTGCTCCCATCGCCATGGCTGACCGAAAAACCGACGTCGTCATGAAGTTGCTGCAGACTTTTGACCGCCGCCTCCAGGCTGTCCGCATTGTGTTGTCGGGCGTCATCCGAGCGCGCTTGAAGCCGTTGCTCGCTGTCTTCAAGCTGCTGTCGCGCTTCATCGCTGTCGATCTGGCCGCCCTGGGCCTTGCTCCGTTTCCAGGTGCTGAGGTGCAAACCTCGTTGCGCGCGAACCGCCCCATAATCATCGCTGCGCAGCTCGAACCCGCTGCCACGCCAGCCGCCTCGCTGATTGCCCTGCTGGTCGATCAGGTAACCCAGATTGAGTTGCGTGTGGCCGTGGCTGCTGTGCAATTGGGTACGCAACTGCCCCGGGGTGTCATCCATGACCCACTGATTGAACCCCCGACCCTTCAGCTCCTTGCTTTTATAGCCACTCATCGCACCGCTGCCGTGCCACGCCGGGGCATGGCCGCCATAGACCTGCCCCAGAATCAGAGGGCGGTCGATGTCGTTGTCGAGAAACGTCACCACCACTTCTTCCCCCGCACGCGGCACGTGCACGCTGCCCCAATCGGGTCCGCTGCTGTTTTGCAACATGCGGATCCAGCACGAGCCCAGTTCTCCACTGCCCGTCTGCCGGTCCCAGTGGAAGCGCACGCACACCCGGTTCAGGCGGTCGGTAAGCACTTCGTGCTCTTGTGGGGTCACCACCACAGCTGTCTGCGGGCCGGGCATGGCGGGTTTGTGGTGCTCGGGCGCGCTGCGGTAAGGCGCGCTCCGGGGCTGCGCTTCGAAGCGGTTGACGTAGAAACCGTGTGCCGAGCGCCGGGCGTTCAGTGGGTCAGTACCTTGCGCGGCGGTCGTTGATCGGCTGGTGCGGTCCTGCTCTCGAATCGACGCCAGCAGCGGTGCCAGACTGCCGGGGGCCGTGCGCCGACCATGGGGGATCGGCAGGTTGCTTTCGGCAAAAAACTCGACGCCGATCAACAGGAACTGTCGGTCCTGTGCGGGCAAACGGTCATGCAGCGGGTGTTCGGTCAGTTCGAACCAGCGACCCGCGCACATTTGCCGGACGCCACCCTGCCCCTTGACCCGGCGCGCTCTGGATTCAAGGTGTTCCATTCGCACGCAACCGAGCCACTGCGCGTGGTCGGGGTTCTGCCAGGCGAACTGGCCAAGGTAGTCATATTGTTCGAGCTCGACCGGGGCCGCCGCATCGGGCAGCGCCCTCATGACGGCTTCACGCCGCTGCCCGTGCGCGAGGTAATCATTGCTGCGCCAGTGCAGGCGCCCGCTGTGAACCTGAAGCGACGTGCTCCACTCGGTGATGCTGTCGTGCTGCTCGGTTGCCGACTGTGTATGAAAACTCAACGCACCGGGCTGTAACGGTTCCAGCGTGTCATGGCTGTCGGTAAATACGATGCAGTGCGCGTCGTGCGTATGCTCCACGTACCAGAAAATGCCTTCCTGCTCGCACCAACGCTGGACGAAATCGGCATCGCTTTCATTGAACTGCGTGACGTACGACAGCGGCGGATACTCGCGTCGCAGCTCGAAGCGGTATTGCCCTCGAGCCCGCTGATACCCGCAGAACACCTGGGCAAAGATCGTCGGAAGGTCCAGGTCCTGCCAGATCCGGCAGTCACGTCGAAACTCCAGCAAGTGGAACCATGGCGCGAACACCATTTGCCAGTCGTGCAGCCCCGTGGCGCTGCCCAGATAGTTCACCTGTTCGACCCAGCCATGGCGAACGGCAAAGGTCCCGTCGTCCTGCAGGATTCGCAGGCAGACGTCCTGATCGATCAGGGATTGCGGATCGTGATCAGGGTCCTGCACCACCACATCCAGCACCACGCGCGGCACTCGCCCGAGCATCTCGGTTGCATGCACACGCAACGCCAGCAACGCGTCGTCGCCCAGTGCTGTGGTGAGTTGCAGAAGCCGCCCCCTCTGGCTCAGCGGGGGGTTGAGAAATGAGTCCATAACGTGTGCGTTCCTTGCCGAATCGAAGCGTCAGGCCCGACATCCATGTCAGGCAGCGTGTAGAAATAGCCGTCAGTGCGGACGGCTGTCGAGACAAAGTTCAGCGATTTGATAGCGGACAGTTCCGTCAGCTTCATCCCGCCATGGTTTCGCACGGTAAGGCTGACCGGCCCGACCTCGCTGCTCCAGGCGAATTGCTGTCGAACCTCATCGAGACGGCTGACCTGTGCGCTTTCACTCATCTTCAGCAATCCCCAGCGACCGGGAAAGTTGAACACCGACACGCGTTTGCCCTCCAGCGTGACGACCTCCAGGCGCGCCCCGGGGACATCGGACAAGGCTGGCCAGATGAAACGATGCCAACGCTCCTTGCCGTTGCGGTAATGAACCTGCTGACCATCGAGGGTGAAGATGATGTCGGTATAGGCACTGGAAGGTGTGACCATCAATTCAAAGCCGTTGTCCGGGTCAGCGAGGCTGTCGAGTAACTCTCCAATGACGTTGGCCTTGCCGATGCTCGCCAGAACGTGCCCGGTGACCAATGCCTGCGGCTTGTCCGGGCCGGTGTCACCCAGACCTTGCGCTTCAGCCAGGTTACCCATCTGCTCGCGCTTGAAAGCCGCCACCAGCCCGGAATCCGGACGGACGAACCGTGCCACATCTTTCACCGACACCTCGTTCGACGCCCGCGGCACGATGGGGTAGCGATGGGCGACGGTTTTCTGCCACGGCTGCACGATCTGTTGCTGCCACTCATCGGCCACGTACACACCGACGCGCTGGCGCAACGCGGACCATGTGTTTTCCACCGGCGAGCTGAACATTCGACGCAATTCGACTGAGACCCCCGTCTCACTGGTATCGACGTAACGTTCGACATGCTGACGGGCGACAGCGATTTCAGTCGGTTGTCCATCCAGCGTTTCACTGACCAGTCGCTTGCTGCTCTTGCCGACATTCTGGGAACGCAGAATATCGCCGGTCCTCACCTTGAGTTTGCGCAGCGAGAGCAGGTAGCGGTCCATTATCGTAGCCCCGCCACCCTCAGGGTCATCGGCAGCGAACAGCTGCGAGACGGGGGCGAAACGTGTGGCCAGGCTGCCGTCAAAAACATTGCGCAAGTAGGGAGTCAAGGGCGAAACGGCAGGTGTTTCATGGCCGCTCCCGGCTTCGTTCGCCGACATCGGCAGGTCCCATCGGGTGTTCAGATGCACCGCCTGCATCAGGACTTTCACCGGGGAATTCTGGACATCGCTCATGCGAGACAGCTGCTGGACTGACGCTTGCAATCCATCAGGCTGTCGCACGCCGGTTTCCCTCAAAAATCGATACCACGCCTGCGCGTAATCATTTTTATAGCGCTGCAGAAACTCACCCAGGAACTGAGTTCTCTGAATGTTTTCGGGCTGGCGCGTGTCTGCTTCGAGGACCCAGTCGGGATCGTGTCTGACCTCACGGGCGAGCCATTTGACCAGTTCCAGCTGCAGCGACTTCCAACCTTCCAGGGTATACAACGCTGGGACGGACGCGGAGGAATACAGTTGCTTTCGCCCGGCCTCGGGCACCAGGTCCGCCAGCGTCAACGCGGGTTGTCGGCTTTTGAACTCCAACTGCAGGCGCAGGTATTCGCGTTCGGCCCATGAGTTCTCGGTCATGAAGGATTTGAGCCTGCGTTGTAACGCTGACACCAGCGCGGCATCGCGTCGAAGTTCCGGAGCGCGGGCTGCTGTCAAATCAGTCAGGTAGGCCGCGCTGTTGTCGACGACGTCTTGTGACTCGACGTCAATGCCCTCAGCCGCCAAAGCCCGCTGCCAGACACGACTCAAAGTCGCCGCTACAAACTCGACTTCGGGATGAGCCCGTGGATCCGTCAGCACCTGATACAGCTTCAGGGCTTCATAGGTGTCGGCGATCGATGCGCGTTGTTGCTGGCTCAGGTCTGAGCGCTTGAGCTCTGAACGCACGCCTGCGCCGGCATCATCGAGCGGTGTGTCAGCGGTATGCGGCTCACCCGGATCATTCACATCGATGGGGTGCTGCGAATATCCCTCAAGCACGCCCAACTGCACCCGCAGATACTTCTCCAGCGGCCTCCCAAGCGCATCCTGCAGCTGGTACGTCACAGCACCACGAATCGATTGACGAACAGCTTCCAACCCGTGGGTATCCGGAAACAGGCGCAGAAGGTGGATGCCATCGGACGGGGTATCCAGCGAGGACAGGTGCGCGCGCAACTGACCCAATGCCTGCCATGCACGCAGTGCCTGGGGGCTGTGCATCTGCGCTGGTGGCTCCGCCAGCCGCCGGTCGAGAGTCCGCAGCTTTTTATGGTCCGACAGGAAATCCAGCACAACCAGGGTCAGCGTACCCACGCCAAGAGTGAGTAACAGTCCTTTGACCACCCTGCGCGGCCGGCTCGAACGCCCGCTCGGCAGTGGGCGCAAGGCCGCGCGCCGTCCGGGGAAGATGATTTCGCAAAACAGGTCGGTGATGAAGTAACCAGCCTTGTCTTCAGCGCCTGCCGCCACCGGCGCGGCGGAGGGTTCCAGCGCTTTGAGGCCATAGGCGGCAACCATCCGTTCCTTGAAAACCGCCGGAAGGGAGTCGGAACCTTGCCGCGCGCTGGTGAAATGCACAGACCGCACGTTCACAAATGGGCTGCCGCTCTCCAGTTGCACAAGAAAATCCTTGAGGGGTTCCGACAGTCCCATCAGATAATTGGCGAATTGCAGTGCGTCTGCATCGGCTGGACAACGGCCGTGGAGTGAAAGCTGGTGCAGGTAAATGTGCAGTCTGCCGAGCAGCGTCTCGAATGGTTGCTCGTAATGCTCACCGAGGCCGGAAGAATTGTCTCCCAAGGCTACGCCCCACGGCTGTCGGCGTGACTCATCTGACATATCGCCAAAGGCAGATAGAAAGCCTGGCAGTAGATCGGACTTGGTCAGCACCAGGTGAATCGGTGGGATGACGCCCAGCGATGTCGCGTAATCACTCACCCGACTGGAGAATCGTTGCGCCAGTTCCAGACGCTCTACAGGTGTCGCCGAAATGAGCTCCTGGAGGCTGACGGTCAGCACGATCCCGTTTATCGCGACTGGCTTGCGCCGCTTTTTCAGGAGTTTCAGGAAATTGACGAATACCCCGGCCGACCGAGCGTCATCCAGATACCGGCTGGCGGTTTCGATGAAGACCGCGTGGGGACTGAAATACCAGTCACAATGTTCTCGTGCGTCCGGCCCCTCCCCTGAAACCCCACTGGCGTTATCGATTGATAACCCGGAGCGCGCCAACAAGCTGGTTTTTCCTGACCCGCGGGTACCCAGTACCAGGTACCACGGCAAGTCCGACAGTGCGTGGGCACCCTGACCACCGGTTGCACGCGATGCCCGCAGTAACTTGATGATGTGACCCAGGTGCTCTTTGAACAGTTGCTGGTCCTGAAGCGAATGCCGGCTTGCGATTGACTGATCGACCTGACGACTGATCAGTGCGCTAAGCGTGCTCTCATTGCGACGACGTAAACCATAGCGAATGAGCCATACCGTGCAACAGGCGGTGGACACGAGCACACAGATTTCGATTGCCCGGGCTGACGTTATCCACGACAGCGCCCAGGCGCTCACGGCCGCCGTCAACCCGGCGATCCAGAACAGCAGCATGCCTGCTTGAATTGAAATGCGACGCTTGATCATCCTTGACTACCTACCTGCGCAGGGATTGTCATTGCGCTGCCCCAGCGCTGTTCGATTGCTCCTGACAGCACCTGCGACTGGCGGCTCAAGATGTCATTGCCCGCCCAGCAAAGGGCGGCGCCTGTAGAGACGAATAAAAAAGTCACGACCCATCCCGGCGCTTTTCGCTGGGCATGGAAACCAGAATCCCCTGCCTTCAAAAGTTCTGGCGAGAGTCGGGAAAGCGTCGAGTGTTGCTGGCCGATCTCCCCCCGCAGGTCGTTAATAAGTGACTGCAGCGCTTGCGGACTGCGCTCGATATATTTCCCTTTGAAGCCTTGTATCAGGCACAGCAGGAAAACCTCGAGCACCTCCAGGTTTTGCCGAGCATCGGCGCGGGCAGCATCCAACCTGTCGAAGAAACCTCGCCCCGCCAGATAATCATTGCAATATCGGGCCTGTAAGGACTGCGACTGCAACCGCTGACGTACCTTGGGGCCGCTATCCTGCAGCAGACGCTCATCAAAAAACGCGCAGAGTGCGTATCGAACCGCCTGGAACTGATCGCCCCCCCAGCCCGCTACCGTCGCCTGTTGCTCCAATCGTTCAAAACACTGATCCACCTGCAGAAAAAAGGCGTCAACGTTTTCAATGTCGTATTGGCTGCCTAGCAGCTGAGCAACGGACAAGAAATTGCCTATGCCGTGTTTGATCTCGATACTTTTCAAATCAGAGGCCTGGGTATCGCTTGCGTGCTGACTCATCGAATAAGCGCTCTCTATTGATTAACAGGGCGCCTTCCACGGTGTGGCTGACGACTCATCTATCGCCATGGTATGGATTGAGAGACCTTAAGAAAGGGGGACACAACCTTGCGCAGCCCGGGACGTGGCTGAAAAAGAGGCAAGGCGTTTCCTACCTGCGGGCACAGGATTAAACGGACGTCTATCAGGGGCTGAATCGAGAGGGCGTGGAGCTGATCACAGAGCGGCTCGTCTGCGATCAGTTGAGCCAGGGTGCGGGGAAGATCGAGGGGTAACGGGGGCACAGGGTTCTGGTGGCCTTGGGTAGCTCCCTCGAGCCTGTCCCGACCCTGTCGCCGTGCGGTTTGCCGGCGGTGGCTTTCCGCAGATCGCGACCGCCGGCAAGCCGGGCTGCTACAAAGTGGCTGGAATCAATTCAACAACTGCTGGATCTGCGAATGCAGGCTGTCCATGGTGAACGGCTTGGCCAGGATCGGTGCCTTGCGCGCGATCGGGCTGCCGGACTCGACGATCTCCGCCGGATAACCGCTGATGAAGATCACCTTCAGCTCCGGTCGCAGTTTCACCGCAGGCTCGGCGATCATCACCCCGGACACCCCGCCTGGCAGACGATAGTCGGTGATCATCAGGTCCAGATGGGGTTTGGTGGCGAGGATTTCGAATGCCTGCTCGCCGTTTTCCGCCTGCAATACCCGATAGCCCTCGCCCGACAGGTAGTCGGACAGCAGCATCAGGATCAGCGGCTCGTCTTCGACGATGAGGACGACATTTTCTGCATCAGAGCTCATTGGAACGCCTTCGATCTTATAAATAGCTGCCATTACGACCATGGCCCGCGCTGGAGGTTGCGCAGAAAAATCAGATATTTATCTGAACGGTCGGGAGGGTTCGAACAGCGCTGTAAAGAAAGCTGACAACAGCGCTCTGGCCCGCGCCTGGCGGGCCGGACCGGCGGTTAAAGCGGCAGGCTGACCCGGAACAACGAGCCATTGCCCTCCTCGCTTTCGACGCTGATGGTACCGCCGTGGGCCGCGACGATCTGGTCGGAAATGAACAGCCCAAGCCCCAGGCCCGACACGGCATGGCTGGCCGAGACCCGCTCGAATTGCTGGAAAATCCGCTTCTGGTTTTCGGCACTGATGCCGATGCCCTGATCGCGCACGTCCACACGCGCCTCGTTGCCTTCGCTGTACACCCAGACTTCGATGGGCTTGTGAGCGCCGTAGCGCAATGCGTTGGTCAACAGATTCGCTACCACCTGCTCGATGCGGAATTCATCCCAGACGCCAATCACCGGCTCGCTGGCATGCAAGGTCACCACGCTCTCGGCAGCAGCGATCTGTGCGGAGTAGCTCTCCACCATATTCACCACAAGCTCAGCCAGGTCGAACGGGCTGGTACGGATCGACAGCTTGCCGGTGCGAATCCGCGAGACGTCGAGCATGTCCTCGATCAGACGAATCAGGCTCTGGATCTGTCGTTCATCGCGATCGACCATGGCCTTGAGTTTGTCCATGGTGAACGCCGAGGCGTTGTCCTTGGCCAGATGCAACTTGCGCAGCTGGGTTTCAAGGATCAGACCGTTGAGCGGCGTGCGCACTTCATGGGAGACGATGGACATGAAGTCGTCGCGCATGCGAATCGCGTGTTCCAGTTCGTTCTGCGTCGATTTCAGTTCGCGCAGCAGCGCCTCCTGCTCCTGACGACTGCGCTCCAGCTCCTCGACCTGCTGCTTCATCGCCTTGCGCTGGCGATACAGATCGACGAAGACGTTGACCTTGCTTTTCACCGCATGGATATCCAGCGGCTTGTGCAGGAAGTCAACAGCGCCGCTTTCATAGCCCTTGAACGCGTAGTTCAGCTCGCGCCCGGCGGCACTGACGAAAACGATGGGGATGTTTTTGGTCTTCTCGGTGCCGCGCATCATTTCCGCGAGCTCGAAGCCATTCATGCCAGGCATCTGCACATCGAGAATCGCCATGGCGAACTCGTGCTCCAGCAACAGCGATAACGCTTCATCCGCCGACAACGCCTTGAACACCTGACGGTCCTCGCGCTTGATCAGCGCTTCCAGGGCCAGCAGGTTTTCCGGCAGATCGTCGACGATCAGCAACTTGGCTTTGATTTCACTCAACATGCAATTCGTTCCAGCTCGACAAGCAACAGACCAATGTCGGGCAAAGGCAAGAGAAAGTCTGGGGTGTGCAGGGCCAACGCTGCGTCGGGCATGGTGCGCGCCAACGCCTGGGCCGGGTCCTGGACCACGGTAAGACCGCCGTATTCCTTGATTCGTGCCATTCCCTGGGCACCGTCGTTATTCGCACCGGTCAACAACACTCCCGCGAGCCTGCCGTCATAGGCGTCGGCGGCGGATTCAAAGAGGATGTCGATGCTGGGGCGTGAGTGGTAGACGCGCTCTTCCTGACTGAAAGACAGCGTGAAATCGGCTTCCACGGACAGGTGATAACCGGGCGCGGCAAAGTACAGCGTCCCGGGCGAAATGGTTTCCTTGTCGTCGGCTTCTTTCACCGGGACCGCCAGATGCGAACTGAACACCTCAGCCAGCAGGCTGCGGCGCTCGTCGGGCAGGTGCAACACGGCAATGATCGGCAGGCTGAAGCCCTTGGGCAGCGGCCGAAAGATCTTCAGCAGGGCCTCGACGCCGCCCGCAGACGCACCGACGACGATAGCGTCGACTCTGGGTAATGCCGGCGGTTCCGGGTCTGCACCGGGAAAGGTCGTTCTCATGATTTGCGATAGATCCGCTCTTGCTTGACCAAGGGCTCGAACTGAGCCTTATAGCCCGAAAACTCCAATGTTTCCTTGCTGCCCAGCACCAGAAAACCGCGATGGCAGAGGGACTCGTGAAACAGCCCGAATGCCCGGTCCTGCAGCTTCTTGTTGAAGTAGATCAGCACATTGCGACAGGAGATCAGATGCGTCTCGGAGAACACGCTGTCGGTGGCCAGGCTGTGGTCGGCGAAGGTGACGTTTTCCCGCAGGCTCTTGTCGAAAATCGCGTAATCGTAGGCCGCCGTGTAATAGTCGGAAAACAATCGCTTACCGCCTGCCTTGAGGTAATTCTCGTTGTAGGCGCGAATGTTCTCCATGGAGAAGATGCCTTGCTTGGCCTTCTCCAGGGAGCTTGGGTTGATATCGGTTGCGTAGATGATGGTGCGATCCAGCAGGCCTTCTTCGCGCAAAAGGATCGCCATCGAATACACCTCCTCCCCGGTGCTGCATCCGGCAATCCAGATCTTCAACGACGGGTAGGTCTTGAGCAGCGGCACCACTTCCTGACGAATCGCCAGGAAATGCGCCGGGTCACGAAACATCTCGCTGACCGGAATCGTCAGGAACTGCAGCAACTGCATGAACGCCGAAGGGTCGTGCAGCACCCGTTCCTGCAGCGCGGAAATGGTCTTCAACTCGAACTGACGCAACGCATGTGCGACGCGTCGTTTTACCGATGCGCCGGAATAATCGCGGAAGTCATAGCTGTATTTCAGGTAGATCGCCTCGATCAGCAAGCGAAGTTCGATCTCGGCGTTTCGCTCATGGGCCATCAGTAAAACCTGGTCTTTCTACGGGCGTGGTCAATTGATCCAATCCATTCAGATACGTTCCATTTTTGGTAACCACACCCGAATCAGCGAGAACAGCCGGTCAAGATCGATAGGCTTGGCCAGGTAGTCATTGGAGCCCGCCTGCAGGCAGCGCTCCTGGTCGTCTTTCATGGCCTTGGCCGTGACGGCAATGATCGGCAGCTTGCGCCAGCGCGGGTCCTTGCGGATCTGCGCGGTGGCCTCGTAGCCGTCCATTTCCGGCATCATCACGTCCATCAACACCAGATCAATGTCCTCGACCGTATTGAGTTTTTCGATGGCTTCCAGACCATTGCGCCCGACTTCGACAATGGCGCCCTTGTGCTCCAGCGCACTGGTCAGGGCGAAGATATTGCGCACGTCGTCATCGACCACAAGAATCTTGCGGCCTTCGAACACGCGGTCACGGCTGCGCGCGGTCTTGAGCATCTTCTGCCGCTCGTTGGACAGCTGCGACTCGACCTTGTGCAGGAACAGTGTCACCTCGTCGAGCAGACGCTCAGGCGAGCGTGCGCCCTTGATGATGATGGTGCGCGAGTACTTCAGCAGCTCGGTTTCTTCATCGCGGGTCAGGTTGCGGCCGGTGTAGACGATGACTGGCGGGAAGGCGCAGATCTCGTCGGTGGACATGCGCTTGAGCAAGTCGTTGCCGAGCATGTCTGGCAGCTTCAGGTCGATGATCATGCAGTCGTAGGCATTGTCGCGCAGCAGCTCCAGCGCATCCTGGGCGAAGCCGACGGCGGTGATCTCGATGTCATCGTCACCGATCAGCCGCGCGATGCTGTCACGTTGCAGCGCGTCGTCTTCGACCAGCAGCACGCGTTTCACTTTCTGCGTGAGCTTGGCTTCCAGGCGTGCGAACACGTCCTTGAGCTCTTCGCGGGTGGTCGGTTTGACGGCGTAACCGATGGCGCCCATCTGCAACGCGGCTTCCTGACGATCCTCGACCGAAATCACATGCACCGGGATGTGCCGTGTGCCAGGCAGTTCTTTCAGGCGTTGCAGTACGGTCAGGCCAGAATGATCCGGCAGTCGCATGTCCAGCAGAATCGCGTCGGGCAGGAAGCTGGCCGCCAGATCGAAGCCTTCGTCAGCGCCGTGGGCCACCAGACAGGCGTAGCCCAACTCGTGAGCCAGGTCGTAGAGGATGTGGGCAAAGCGCACCTCGTCCTCGATGACCAGGATGCAGCGTTTGTTGAACGGTGCCTTTTCACGGTCATCGGCGAAGCGCGGAATCGGCTCGATGATCGGGGCCGCTACCGGCGTCACCGGCACCGGAATAGGCATCTGTACCGCCTTCGCGGCCACCGGCGCCTGGTCGTCGACATACTGGGACGGCACCTGTTCGACATACTGCTCAGGCAATACAAGGGTAAAGATACTGCCCTGCCCCGGCTGGCTGGTGACGGAAATCGAACCGCCCAGCAGTTGCGCCAGATCGCGGGAAATCGACAGTCCCAGGCCGGTGCCGCCATAGCGACGGTTGGTAGTGCCATCGGCCTGACGGAACGCTTCGAAGATGCTTTGCTGCTGGTCCTCGGCAATCCCGATCCCGGAGTCGCGCACGGTGAAGGCAATGCCTTCGCCCGGCTGACGCGACACCGTCAGGCTGACTGCGCCGCTTTCGGTGAACTTGACGGCGTTGGACAGCAGGTTCTTGAGGATCTGCTCCAGACGCTGGCGGTCGGTGTACAACGACACCGGCGCGCCAGGCTGCACCTCCACCGAAAACTGCAATTGCTTGTCAGCGGCCAGCGGCTCGAAGGTCATGCGCAGGCCATCGACCAGACGACTGACGCTGCTGTTCTCGGGACGCATGTCCAGCTTGCCGGCCTCGACCTTGGAGATGTCGAGGATGTCGTTGATCAGGTTCAGCAGATCGTTGCCGGCGGAATAGATCGACTCGGCGAACTTGACCTGTTCTTCGCTGAGATTGTCCTGCGGGTTCTCGGCCAGCAGCTTGGCCAGAATCAGCGAGCTGTTCAGCGGCGTGCGCAGCTCGTGAGACATGTTGGCGAGGAATTCTGACTTGTACTTGCTCGAGCGTTGCAATTCATCGGCGCGCGCTTCCAACTCCACCTGGGCGACACTCAGTTCCTCGTTGTTGCGGTCCAGCGCGTCGCGCTGATCGGCCAGTGCCTTGCTCTGCTCGGCCAGTTGCTCGTTGGTCTGCTCCAGCTCCGCTTGTTGGGTTTCCAGATGAGCCTGGGATTCCTTGAGAATCCGCGACTGCTCTTCCAGTTCTTCGTTGGCGGTGCGCAGTTCTTCCTGCTGCACTTGCAGCTCTTCGTTTAGCTGCTGGGTTTCGGCCAACACTTCCTGAAGACGCTGACGGTAGCGCGCGGCCTCAATGGACGTGCCGACGTTCTCTGCGACCAGCTCCAGGAACTCGATATCACGCTGCGTCAGCTCGCGCAGAAAGCCCAGCTCGATCACGCCGTTGACCTGATCGTCATTGCTGGTCGGCACCACGACCACGCTGCGCGGCGAACCGTCGCCCAGTCCGGACGTGACCTTGAAGTAATCCTGCGGCACGTCGTCCAGGGTGATGATCTGATCCTGCTCGGCGGCCTTGCCCACCACGCCTTCGCCGCTGTAGATCGACTGTTCCTGAAGCTCTTGCTGACGGGAGAACCCGTAGGACGCCACACGCACCAGACCGCCATGCTCCTGACGCACATAAACGGCGGCCACCACGGCGCCCAAGTAATGAGCGAAGAACTGCAGCACGTTGCGGCCCAGCAGATTCAGCGTCAGTTGGCCGATCACCTGCTCAGCCAGCTCGCTCTGACCGTTGCGCAACCAGGCCACATGAGACAGCCGTTCGGCATCTTCCTGCTGAGCTTTCATGTTGGCCGCATAGGTGCTGGACAGCGCCGTCATGTCGCGACGGCCGACATACGCCAGAATCCCGCTGACGATCAGAATGAACGCGATATACAGCGAGACCGAGATGATCGTCGTGTGCGTGACCTCGGTATTACGGGTCAGACGTAGCTGATGCTCGATGTTTGCTGCCTGATCGTACTGATCGCGAATCTCGTCGGTCAGGCGTTTGCCGCGACGATTCTGGATCGGCGTGGCGTAGTCCGCATTGTTGCGGCGCAGCGTGATCATCTCTTGGGCGAACTGGTTCCAGGATTCCTGCATCGCCGCCAGGCGCTTGAAGCGGTCGACCTGATCGGGGTTGTCCGCGACCAGATCCTCAAGCCCTTTCAACTCGGCGAGGATGCTCGGCTTGGCAACTTCATAGGGGTCAAGGAAGCGCTCGTCGCCGGTCAGGAGAAACCCGCGCATGCCGGTTTCCATGTCCACCGACAGCTTGAGCGAGCGGTTGATGTTGTTGATGACCCGATCGGTGTGCTCGACCCATTGGATGGCCGACAGCAGATACGTGATCAGGATGACGAAGAATGCGGCACTGAGAACGCCGACCGCCAAGGGCAGACTGACGTTACGGCTGAGAAGTTTGCGGAAACGTTGCTCATCGACTGCAGAGGTTTGGATCATCGCAAGGGGCCCGGGCGGATTCGTCTAAACGACGGAGTTTGCCGTAAACTTCAGCAAAAAACTCCAGCTTCTGACATATAGAGTTGAATTTTCTGACTTTAGCCGTAGAAGAAAACTACGCTTACTATACGATTGAGTGATTCCCTAGCGCCATCACACTCATTTGGATTGTGTTTTTGACGCCGTTAACTTGTCACAATTACGGGCTTGGTTAACCAGCAGACCGGCTGCCAATTGCCCGGTCGAAACTTCGCCATTCTCAAGGAATTTTTACATGTCCGACCCAACCAGCACGATTCTGGTGGTTGAAGATGACGGCATCGTCCGGATGCTGATCGTCGACGTTCTCGAAGAGCTCGAGTACATCGTGCTCGAAGCTGCCGACGGCGCTGAAGCCCTGGCCTTTCTGCAGAACGACACCGTTACCATCGATCTGCTGATGACCGACAAGGGCCTGCCCGACATGGACGGCATCAAGCTGGCGAACAAGGCCCGGGAATTGCGCCCGACACTGCCGATCCTGTTCGCCAGTGGCTACGCCGAGAACATCGATGCGCCTGACGGGATGCAAATCATCGGCAAACCGTTTTCCATCGATCAACTGCGCGACAAAGTGAAAAGCATTCTTGGCGACTGAAAACCTCTGCGCATCACGCCACACCCATGTGCTGATCATTGGTTACGTGTGGCCCGAACCACGTTCGTCGGCCGCCAGCGGCCACGTCATGCAATTGATCGACTGTTTTCTCGAGCAGGGCTGGCAGATCACGTTTGCCAGCGCTGCCAGCGAGGGTGAACAGCGGGCGGACCTGGCGGCCTTGGGCATTACCGAAGTCGCCGTCGAACTGAACAGCAGCAGTTTCGATCGTTTCGTCAGCGAACTGCAGCCGGACGTGGTGCTGTTCGATCAGTTTCTGATGGAGGAGCAGTTCGGCTGGCGAGTAGAGAAGCACTGCCCGAACGCTTTGCGGGTCCTGGAAACCTGTGACCTGCAAAGCATGCGTCATGCCCGGCATCAGATGCTCAAGGAGCAACTGAAAGAAAGCGCCGCCAGTGAACACTACGATGAGCTGTTCGCCGCCCCCGGCGCGCAGATCTTTGAGCGCATGGCGGTGACGGATCTGGCCCAGCGCGAACTGGCCTCCTTTTATCGCAGCGACCTGAACCTTGTGGTGTCCGACGTCGAAATCGAGCTGCTGACGACCCACTTCAAGGTGCCAGGCGAACTGCTGCACTGGTGCCCCTTGATGCTTCGCGACGTACCGCAGAGCGCCAGTGGCTTCGGCGACCGCGAGCACTTCCTGACCATCGGCAACTTTCGTCATGCACCGAACTGGGATGCGGTGCTATGGCTGAAAAACACGATCTGGCCATTGATCCGTCAGCAGCTGCCCAGCGCGCAGCTGCACGTTTACGGCGCCTACACCCCACCCAAGGCCACTGCGTTGCACAACGCTGCTCAGGGTTTTCACATCATGAACTGGGCCGAAGACGCCCTTGAAGTGATGTCCGCTGCACGCGTCTCGCTGGCCCCCCTGCGCTTTGGTGCCGGGATCAAGGGCAAGGTGACCGACGCGATGCTCTGCGGCACGCCAACCGTCACCACGCCGATTGGCGGCGAGGCCATGTACGGCGACTTGCCATTCCCTGGCGCCATTGCCACCGACGCCCAGACCTTCGCCGACCAGGCGGTACGTCTTTACCGGGATCAGGCGCTCTGGGAACAGGCACAGCGTGACGGCTTCGCGGTGCTCCATGAGCGCTTCCGGCACGAGCAACATTGCGCGACGCTGATAGAACGCATCAACCAGCTCCGCGACAATTTGCAGGCCCACCGCACCGCCAACTTCACCGGCGCCATGCTGCGCCACCATCAGCACAAGAGTACGCAGTACATGTCGCAGTGGATCGAGGCGAAGAACCGAAACGGCGTGCAATAGCGGTCAGCAGCCGCGGCGCGGCGCAACCGGCCCTGCAACCGCCCTGCTGCCAGCGCGGCTTTTTCATGGCGTTACAGTTCCCAAATGGCAGAAACAAAGAAAGCTCAGGATAGTGGCCCGCCTGGGCTGCCGCTGCAGAGCGGCAGGTTGACTTAATACCCATACAGGTATAATTTCCGCCATGTCAGAGGGATTTGAAAAGCCGCTTTTCTGGGTGGCCGGCAGCAGGAAGGACCTCATCACAATGCCTTCTGAAGTACAGGACACGTTCGGCTATGCCCTTTACCTCGCGCAAACCGGCGGTAAGCATTCGCAGGCCAAACCGCTCAGGGGCTTCGGTCATGCAGGCGTACTGGAGGTCGTCGAAGACCTTCATGGCAACACTTTCCGCGCGGTCTACACACTGCGCTTCGGTAATGCCGTTTACGTTCTCCACTGCTTTCAGAAAAAGTCGACACGAGCCATCCAGACACCCCAACACGACATCGCCATGATTCGGACCAGGCTCATGGCCGCAGAAACACATTGGAAAGGAATGCGACATGACTGAAATCGAACACGGCAGCGGTAACGTTTACGCCGATCTGGAAATTGCCGATGCCAGCGAGATGCTGGTCAAGGCACAGTTGGCGGCGAAGATCGGTAGCATTCTCAAGGCTCGCCACCTGACTCAGGCGCAAGCCAGCGAAATCCTCGGCCTTGCGCAACCGAAGATCTCGGAAATGCTGCGGGGCAAATTCCGTGGCATCAGCGAAACCAAAATGATCGAGTGTCTGGTTCGCCTCGGGCGCGATGTGCAGATCGTGGTCAAGGCAGCACCGCGTTCACGCAAGGAAGGCAAAGTCGAAGTGGTGTTCGAGTAAGGTTCGATGCTGTATTCCCCGGGCAAATAGTGCACATTAGCGCTCAGGCATCTCCCGGAATCCCGGCAACGGCATGACCAGAACAACAAGAATCACCGACCCTTCTTACGAGTTGATGGACGACCACAACGGTCTGTCGATCATCTATCGCGAACATGGCTTCCCGTGCCCGTTGGTGCGCTGGCATTTCCACAAGGAATACGAGCTGCACCTGATCGTCGCCAGCTCCGGCAAGGTGTTCGTCGGCGACTACATCGGCAATTTCTATCCCGGAACGCTGTTTTTGACCGGCCCCAACCTGCCGCACAACTGGATCAGCCAGGTCGAGGAAAACGAAGTCGTTGCCAAGCGCGACATGCTGGTGAACTTCACCGAGGAATTGCTGGAGAGTGGCAATCAAGTGTTCGCCGAGCTCAAGACCCTGACTCCATTGCTTGAACGGGCGCAGTACGGCATCGAGTTTCGCTGCAAGCGCACGATCCGCCAGGCCATGAAGCTGATGCAAAAGATCGCCGACTCCAACGGCATGACCCGCCTGGGCCATTTTTTCATCTTGCTGGAGCTGCTCGCGGCCAGTGATGATTTTCAGTTGCTGTCAGGGACTACGGCCTCGCAGCTATCGGACGATCACGCGGTGGAGCGAACCAACAAGGCGGTGGAATACATCTTCACCCACTATGCGCGTGAACTGACGCTGGAAGAAGTGGCGGACCATCTGGGGATGAAACCCACCTATTTCTCACGGGTGTTCAAACAGGCCACGGGGCGCACGTTCGTCGAGTTCGTCAACCGCCTGCGCATCAGCAAGTCCTGTGAGCTGCTGGCCGACGGCGACAAGCCGGTGACGGATGTGTGCTTCGAGTCAGGTTTCAACAATATCTCCAACTTCAATCGCCGCTTTCAAAAACTCAAGGGCATGACGCCCTCCCACTATCGGCGCCTTGCCGTGCAGCGTCTGACCGAGCAGAACCTGTACTGATTCACCCCCTTCTCGCCCTCATCTACTACGCTGGAACTGCGCCGCACCATGCCGGAACGCAGTTTCGGTGGACAGCCGCTCGAACTCTCAGTGCAAGAAAGTATCAGTTCAAGTGTGTCGCAGGATTTGTCAATGTCCGTGCAGACCGTTGTAATCAACTGACCTTCTTCCAATTCTCCGGAAGGAACAAAAACAATAACCAAGCTTCTTTCGTCCATCTGGACGTAGAAGAGGAGTGATAAATGAAGACCTCTGCAAAAGTTCTGCTTGCTGGCACCTGTCTGACACTCTCGACCCTGACCACCTTGGCCCAAGCCGGCGACGTCACCATCGCCACGGTCAACAACAGCGACATGATCCGCATGCAGCGGCTGTCGAAAACCTTCGAAGAACAGCATCCGGACATCAAGCTCAAGTGGGTCGTCCTGGAAGAGAACGTGCTGCGTCAGCGCCTGACCACCGACATCGCCACAAAGGGCGGCCAATTCGACGTTCTGACCATCGGCATGTACGAAGCCTCACTCTGGGGCGCCAAGGGCTGGCTGAAAGAGATGAACGACCTGCCAGCGTCCTACGCGCTGGATGACGTGTTCCCTTCCGTGCGTGACGGTCTGTCGGTCGACGGCAAACTGTTCGCCCTGCCGTTCTACGCAGAAAGCTCGATCACTTATTACCGCAAGGATCTGTTTCAGGCAGCCGGTCTGACCATGCCGGAACGTCCGACCTGGACCCAGATTTCCGAATTCGCCGACAAACTCACCGACAAATCGAAAGAACAGTACGGCATCTGCCTGCGTGGCAAGGCGGGCTGGGGTGAGAACATGGCGTTGATCACCACCGTGGCCAACTCGTTCGGCGCGCGCTGGTTCGACGAACAGTGGAAACCGCAGTTCGATCAACCTGAGTGGAAGAACGCGCTGACGTTCTACAGCAACGTCATGAAGAAGGACGGCCCTCCCGGCGCCTCCAGTAACGGTTTCAACGAAAACCTGGCGCTGTTCAACAGCGGCAAGTGCGCGATCTGGGTCGACGCCAGCGTTGCCGGCTCGTTCGTCACCGACAAGTCCCAGAGCAAGGTCGCCGACAACGTGGGCTTCACCTACGCGCCGCACGAAGTGACCGACAAAGGCTCGGCGTGGCTGTACTCTTGGGCTCTGGCGATCCCGACCAGCGCCAAGAATGACAAGGACGCCCGTGCGTTCACCGAGTGGGCGACTTCCAAAGAGTACGCGGCACTGGTTGCGGCGAAAGACGGCGTGTCCAACGTGCCGCCTGGCACCCGCGCTTCGACCTATACCGATGCGTACAAGCAAGCCGCGCCGTTCGCCAATATCACCCTGGAATCGCTGAAGGCCGTGACGCCGAAAGCGCCGACCCTCAAGCCCGTGCCGTATGTCGGTATCCAGTTGGTGACCATTCCTGAGTTCCAGTCGATCGGCACCTCCGTGGGCCAGCAGTTCTCGGCCGCACTGGTAGGCACCTCCTCGGTCGACCAGGCGCTGACCAACGCACAAAGCGTGTCCGAGCGTGAAATGAAGCGAGCGGGTTACCCGAAAAAGGGCTGACGCCCATTGCTTCAAGGCAGCAGCCGGCACCCCGCCGCTGCTGCCACGTTCACGCTTTTGCCCCGGTTCGGAGTCATCATGAACACGTCAACCATTACACCTCGTTCGGCCTCGGCCGACGATAAATCACAGGCCAAGGGCAGCGTGACCAAGCCTGGCTGGTTTCTGGTCAGCCCTTCGGTGCTGTTGCTGCTGGTCTGGATGATCGTCCCGCTGGGCATGACCATCTACTTCTCGCTGATTCGCTATAACCTGCTCAACCCCGGCGAAAACGAATTCGTCGGCCTTGAGAACTTCGAGTTTTTCGTCACCGACGCAGGCTTCTTACCCGGTGCCATGAACACCCTGCTGCTGGTCGGCAGCGTACTGGCGATCAGCGTGATCCTTGGCGTACTGATCTCGGCCCTGCTGGAAGCCACCGAGTTTCTCGGTCGCGGCATCGTTCGCGTGTTGCTGATATCACCGTTCTTCATCATGCCCACGGTCAGTGCGCTGATCTGGAAGAACCTGATTTTTCATCCGGTGTCCGGCATCCTCGCCTCGGTCTGGAAGCTGTTCGGCGCACAGCCCGTGGACTGGCTGGCGAACTACCCGATGCTGTCGATCATCATCATCGTGTCCTGGCAATGGCTGCCGTTCGCGATCCTGATCCTGATGACCGCCATGCAGTCCCTGGACCAGGAACAGAAAGAAGCCGCGCGTCTGGATGGCGCGGGTCCCATCGCGATCTTCTGGCACCTGACCCTGCCGCATCTGGCACGCCCGATCGCCGTGGTGGTGATGATTGAAACCATCTTCCTGCTGTCGGTGTTCGCCGAAATTTTCACCACCACCAACGGCGGTCCGGGCTTCGCTTCGACCAACCTTGCGTACCTGATTTACAACCAGGCGCTGCTGCAATTCGACGTGGGCATGGCATCGGCCGGCGGCTTGATTGCCGTGGTCATCGCCAACATTGCCGCGATCATCCTGATCCGGATGATCGGCAAAAACCTCACCGACAAGTCTTGAGGGCAAGGTCATGATGACGCTCAAACAATCCCGTCGCCTGCAAAGCGTGCTGCTCGGCACCTTGTCGTGGGTGATTGCGGCGCTGATATTCTTCCCGATCTTCTGGATGGTGCTCACTAGCTTCAAGACCGAGATCGACGCGTTCGCCACGCCGCCGCAGTTCATTTTCACGCCGACCCTGGAAAACTACCTGCACATTCAAGAGCGCAGCGATTACTTCCACTTCGCCTGGAACTCGATCCTGATTTCCTTCAGCGCCACGATCCTGTGCCTGTTGATCGCGGTCCCGGCGGCCTACTCCATGGCGTTCTTCGAAACCAAACGCACCAAGAGCACGCTGCTGTGGATGCTCTCCACCAAGATGCTGCCGCCGGTGGGCGTGCTGATGCCGATCTATCTGCTGGCCAAAACCTTCGGCCTGCTGGATTCGCGCATCGCGCTGATCGTGATCTACACGCTGATCAACCTGCCGATCGTGGTCTGGATGATTTACACCTATTTCAAGGACATCCCCGGCGAAATCCTCGAAGCCTCGCGGCTGGACGGCGCCACCACGCGCCAGGAGATCTTCAAGGTGCTGATTCCGATCTGCAAAGGCGGCCTGGCCTCCACCGCGCTGCTGTCGCTGATTCTGTGCTGGAACGAGGCGTTCTGGTCGCTGAACCTGACCTCGTCCAACGCCGCGCCCCTGACGGCGCTGATCGCCTCCTACTCAAGCCCTGAAGGTCTGTTCTGGGCCAAGTTGTCGGCGGTCTCGACCCTGGCCTGCGCACCGATCCTGATCTTCGGCTGGATCAGCCAGAAGCAGCTGGTACGCGGGCTGTCGTTTGGTGCGGTGAAATGATCGAGAACACGATGATTCCCACGCTAAGCGTGGGGACGATCTCGACGATCCCGTTCAGTACCCTTTTTGATGTATTTGAAGAATAAGACTGGAGCCCCACATGGCTAACCTGACAATCAGAAATCTGCAAAAAGGCTTCGACGGCCACCAGATCATCAAAGGCATCGACCTGGACGTCAAAGACCGCGAATTCGTGGTCTTCGTCGGTCCATCGGGCTGCGGCAAATCCACCCTGCTGCGCCTGATCGCAGGCCTTGAAGACGTCACCAGCGGCAGCATCGAACTCGACGGCCGCGAGATCACTCAAGTGACCCCAGCCAAGCGCGACCTGGCCATGGTGTTCCAGACCTACGCGCTGTATCCGCACATGACCGTGGGCAAGAACCTGTCCTTCGCCCTCGATCTGGCCGGCACGCCGAAAGCCGAAGTCGAGAAGAAAGTCGCCGAAGCTGCGCGCATTCTGGAACTGGGCCCTTTGCTTGAGCGCAAGCCCAAGCAATTGTCCGGCGGTCAGCGTCAGCGCGTGGCCATCGGCCGTGCCATCGTGCGCAACCCGAAAATCTTCCTGTTCGACGAACCGCTGTCCAACCTCGACGCCGCGCTGCGGGTGCAGACCCGTCTGGAGCTGTCGCGTCTGCACAAGGAACTGGAAGCGACCATGATCTACGTGACCCACGATCAGGTCGAAGCCATGACCCTGGCCGACAAGGTGGTGGTGCTCAATGGCGGTCGCGTGGAGCAGGTCGGCTCGCCGCTGGAGCTGTATCACCACCCCGCCAACCTGTTCGTGGCTGGCTTCCTCGGCACCCCGAAAATGGGCTTCCTCAAAGGCAAGGTCAGCCGTGTCGACTCAACCGGCTGTGAAGTCACGCTGGATGCAGGCGCGAAAATCAGCCTGCCGTTCACCAACGCCCAACAGAGCGTCGGCGATGCCGTGACCCTGGGGATTCGCCCGGAACACCTGGAACTCGCGAAAGAAGGCGACTGCCAGCTGCAAGTGGTCGCCGATGTCAGCGAGCGTCTGGGCAGTGACACCTATTGCCACGTGCGCACAACCTCCGGCGAACCCCTGACCATGCGCATCCGCGGCGACCTGGCCAGCCAGTACGGCGAGACCTTGAACCTGCATCTGGATAGCACCCATTGCCATCTGTTCGACGCTCAAGGCCAGGTCATCCGCAAGGCGCTGCAAGCCGCCGCCTGATCCGACGAACATAGAGAATCAGAGACCGTAGTCATGAAACTGAACAAACAGAATCTGTCGAACCTCGGTGCCGGCATCGAACTGCCCGCCTACACCCTCGAAGACCGCCGCCAGGGCATCGCCCATATTGGCGTCGGTGGCTTTCACCGCGCGCATCAGGCGTTCTATACCGACGCTTTGATGTCTCTCGGTGCGAAGGACAAGAGCGGCGAGGGTCTGGACTGGGCCATTTGCGGCGTCAGCCTGCGCGAAGAAGACCGCGCCAATTTCGAAGCGCTCAAGGGCCAGGACTTTCTCTACACCCTGTTCGAGCTGGGCGACACGCCGGACACTGAAACCCGCGTCATCGGCGCCATGAGCCAGATGCTGATGTCCACCGACAACGACCTGGCGCTGATCGACAAACTCGCCAGCCCGGACATCCGCATCGTTTCGCTGACCATCACAGAAGGCGGCTACTGCATCGACGACAGCACCGGCGAGTTCATGAGCCACCTGCCGCAGATCCAGCATGACCTGCAGCACCCCGCGACGCCGAAAACCGTATTCGGCTACCTGTGCGCAGCACTCGCCAAGCGCCGCGCCGAAGGCACGCCTGCGTTCACGCTGATGTCCTGCGATAACCTGCCGCACAACGGGGCTGTCACCCGCAAAGCGCTGCTGACCTTCGCCAGACAGCGCGACGCCGATCTGCACGACTGGATCGCCGAGAACGTCAGCTTCCCCAATGCCATGGTCGACCGCATCACCCCGATGACCAGCACTGCCCATCGCCTGCAACTGCATGACGAAAAAGGCATCGACGACGCCTGGCCGGTGGTCTGCGAACCGTTCGTGCAATGGGTGCTGGAAGACAAATTCGTCAATGGCCGCCCCGCCTGGGAAAAGGTCGGCGTGCAGTTCACCGACGACGTGACGCCCTACGAAGAAATGAAGATCAAGCTGCTCAATGGCAGCCATCTGGCACTGACCTATCTGGGCGCATTGAAAGGCTATCGCTTCGTTCACGAAACCATGAACGATCCGCTGTTCGTCGCTTACATCCGCACCTACATGGACCTGGACGTCACCCCGCAGCTGGCGCCAGTGCCCGGCATCAATCTCACCGACTACAAACAGACGCTGATCGACCGTTTCTCCAACCAGGCCATCGCCGACCAACTGGAACGCGTGTGTTCGGACGGCTCGTCCAAGTTTCCGAAATTCACCGTGCCGACCATCAACCGCTTGATCGTCGACAGTGGCAATATGGACCGCGCCTCGCTGGTGGTCGCTGCCTGGGCCTTGTACCTGCAGGGCAACAAGAACCGCGATTTCAAGGGCGAGAACGGCGTCGACTACAAGGTCGTCGACCCGCGCGCGGACTTCTGCAAAGCGCTGGTCGCCGACGACGTTCTGGTCACCCAACGCCTGCTGGAGGTGGAAGAAATCTTCGGCGCAGCGATTCCGAAATCACCTGAGTTCGTGGCATCGTTCGAGCACAACCTGAACAGCCTGAAGCAACTGGGCGTCAGCAAAACCCTGGAAAACCTGTTAGCGAAAGCCGTCTGAACTTCATAGGTAAAGAGGTGAACATGTTTCTCGGCATCGATTGCGGCACCCAAGGCACCAAGGCGATTGTTCTTGATGCCGTCAGCGGCAAGGTATTGGGCGAAGGCTCGGGCGCACACCACATGATCAGCGGCGCCAACGGACGTCGCGAGCAGGATGTGCAGGAGTGGCTGAACGCGTTTGAACAGGCGACGGCTGCGGCCCTTGCGCAAGCCGGCATCAGCGGAGCCGAGATTCAGGGCATCGGCGTTTCCGGGCAGCAACATGGCCTGGTGATGATCGACGAGCTGGGCCATGTGTTGCGCCCGGCCAAGCTGTGGTGCGACACAGAGTCAGCGCCGGAGAACGAGCGGCTGCTCGATTATCTGGGCGGCGAAGCGGGCTCGCTGGAGCGTCTGGGGATCGCCATCGCGCCGGGCTACACCGTTTCCAAACTGCTGTGGACCAAGGAGCAATTTGCGGAACTCTTCGCGCGGATCGACAAGATTCTCCTGCCCCACGATTACCTGAATTACTGGCTGACCGGTCGCTGCTGCAGCGAGTATGGCGACTCGTCCGGCACCGGTTATTTCAACGTCCGTACCCGCCAGTGGGACCTCGACATTCTGCAGCATATCGACCCGACCGGGCGTCTGGTCAGCGCGCTGCCGGATCTGCTCGAAGCCCACGAATCGGTGGGCACGATTCTGCCCGCAATTGCCGAGCGTCTGGGCATCAATCCCAAGGCAATCGTTTCCAGCGGTGGCGGTGACAACATGATGGGCGCCATCGGCACCGGCAACATTGCGCCGGGCTCGATCACCATGAGTCTGGGCTCCTCCGGCACGGTTTACGCGTTTGCCGATGAGGGCAATGTCAGCGCGCAACCCTCGGTGGCGACCTTCTGCTCGTCGTCCGGCGGCTGGCTGCCGTTGATCTGCACCATGAACTTGACCAACGCTACCAGCGCCATTCGCGAGCTGTTCGCCCTGGACATCGGTGCATTCAATGCGGCCATAGCCTCGTCCCCCATCGGCGCCCAAGGCGTGCTGATGCTGCCGTTCCTCAATGGCGAACGGGTGCCCGCCCTGCCCCACGCCACGGGCAGCATTCTGGGGCTGGACAGCACCAACCTGAATCAGGCCAACTTGTGCCGCGCGGTGGTCGAGGGCACCACCTTCGGCCTGCGCTACGGTCTGGACCTGCTGCGCGAAAGCGGCATCAAGAGCGCAAACATCCGGCTGATCGGTGGCGGCGCGAAAAGCGCGATCTGGCGTCAGATCGTCGCCGACATCATGGACACGCCTGTGATCTGCACCACCGGCACGGAAGCAGCGGCCCTGGGTGCTGCGATTCAGGCAGCGTGGTGTCATTCCCATGTCGAAGGTGCCGCTGAATCGCTGCAAGCGCTGAGCGAGCGTTGCGTGAGTCTGGACCCAAGCAGCGAAACCCGCCCGGTTGCCGAACATGTCGCGGCGTACCACAAGGTTTATCAGCAGTACCGCAATCAATTACAGGGCATTTGACGGAACGTCGTCAGCCCTTAACGGAGTCACTATGTATCTGGTGTGTGGCGAAGCACTGTTCGATTTTTTCAGTCAGCCGAACGTCGATGGAAAGAACAATCGCGTCGGCTTCCAGGCCGTCGCCGGCGGCTCGCCGTTCAACGTCGCCGTGGGCCTGCGTCGCCTGGGCGTGGACGCGGGCTTCTTCGCAGGCATTTCCACCGACTACCTGGGCAAGCGCCTTGCCACGGTGCTCGAAGAAGAAGGCGTGCGTAGCGACTTCCTGATTCACTTCGACGCGCCGACCACACTGGCGATGGTTGCTGTGGGTGCCGATGGTTCGCCGCACTACAGCTTCCGTGGCGAAGGTTGCGCCGACCGTCTGCTGACCGTCGAGCAACTGCCGGACCTGGACGACAACGTTCGCGGCCTGCACGTCGGTTCGTTTTCGCTGGTGGTTCAGCCTGTGGCCGACGCGTTGCTGGCACTGGTGCAACGTGAGAGCGGCAAACGCCTGATCACCTTCGACCCCAACGTGCGGCTGAACCCTGCACCGAGCATTGAACTGTGGCGCAGCCAGGTGGCGAAGTTTGCCGAGCATGCGCACATCATCAAGGTCAGCGATGAAGACCTCAGCCTGTTGTACCCGGATCTCGATGCCGAGACCGTGGCCAAGGGTTGGCTGAAACACAACTGCCAACTGGTGATCATGACCCGTGGTCGTCAGGGCGCCAGCATCTTCACCCGCGATGCGGGCAGTTGGTCCGTCCCGGCGCGCGAGGTGAAAACCGCCGACACCGTAGGCGCTGGCGATACTTTCCAGGCTGCACTGATCACCTTCCTCACCGAGCGCGGACTCGACACGCCAGCGAGCCTGCCGAAGCTGAGTCGAGAGACATTGACCGAGCTGCTGAACTTCGCGGTGGCGGCGGCGGCAGTGACCTGCACGCGAGTGGGACCTGACTTACCGTATCGGGATCAGGTGGTCTAGAGAACGCTGAGGGCTACAAAGTACGCTGAATATCTGCCAAGCGCTGACAATCCCCTCCGCCGCCGATTCATAACTCTAGATACATCTTTGTGATTGATCTAACATCGGCCCATTGTCACCATCGACGCCCTTGCACATCAAAGGGATGTTGGTGGTGAAGAGCAGAGAACTGATAGCGGAACTTGAAGCAGCGGGATGGACGCTTCAACGAATACGGGGCAGCCATCACATCTACACCCACCCTGGCAGCCCTCATACGATTCCCGTCCCGCATCCCAAGAAAGATCTCCCACTGGGAACAGTAAAAAGCATCAGGAGGCGCGCATGGCTAACACCATCCGGTCAGGCCTGATCGTTTTGCAGGAGCACATCATGCAATATCCCATCGCCATCGAATGGGGCGACGACGCTACCGCTATCGGCATCCATATCCCGGATATTCCTGGCGCCGTGACGGCTGGCGACACCTTTGAAGAGGCTTACAACGCCGCAGTCGAGATAGCCCACATCATGCTCGAAGAGCTAATTTCAGGCGGACAATCCGTACCGATCCCCACCTCTGCCAAGGTTCATCACGACCATCCGGATTACGCTGGAATGGGCTGGGGTATGCTGGAAATCGACATCACGCCCTATCTGGGCAAGACCGAGAAGGTCAACGTCACCCTGCCCGGCTTCGTCATTCAGCGGATCGACAAGTACGTACGCGATCACAACATCAAGAGCCGCTCCTCATTTCTGGCCGATGCTGCGCTCGAGAAGCTGACACGCATTTGAACTGAACATAAAAAAGGGGCAGCCGGTCTGCACCGCTGCCCCTTCTTATTGACGCTCGGCAAAACTCGTCCCGCCAATATCTCAGGCCATTTCCGCCTTCGCCATGGCGATCCTGGTCTTGACCTCGGATTCAGCGATTTGCTGTTCCTGCTTTTCTTTCTGCAGATCAGCCACTTTCTTGTCGACCGCCGCCTGCTGCTCCGGCGTCATGTTGTCGTACTCTTCCTTGCTCACGCCGGTCAGCTGCTGACGCACCTTTTCGGCATCGCTCTGGTTCATGTAGGCCATGAACTGATCCTTGGCCGATGAAGCAACCGAGGCGTCCGCATCGCTGCTGTCGACGGCGGCGATGTTGCTGTCCACGGTCTTGGTCACGCTGTCGGTTGCCGCAACCTGTTTGTCAGAAGCAGACGAAAACGCAGCAGCGGCAGCCGCCTTGTCGTCATCGGATACCGACGCGGTAGTGTTGGCCAGCGCCGCCTTGAGGTTCACCATCATTTTGGCGAAGGACTCGTTGTAGCCCTGATCGGTGCTGCTTTCCGCCGAACTGTCACCATTGCTGGCAATCGCCGCGACCGGCGCAGAGGCGCTGGCTGCTGCGGTGGTGGTGTACGCATCCTTGTCTGCCGTGTCGAAATGCGTGTGGGACACGGCCTTCGACGCGAAGTGCTGGATGGCACTGTTCCCTATGATCATCTTTCACCTCCTTATCCAGGTTATCGATGCACCACAGGTCACAGCAAAACCGGTGCCAGCTGCCGTCACCTGCCTTGTAGGCCACGTCCTACAAGGGTTTCAAAGATTTCAGATGCAGAACGCAGGCGGCAATATCGGCCCGAACTTGCCGTCAGCGGCAGCCGGTGGCCGCATTGCCGCGTCTCAATCAAGAAAGGCTTTCACAGCCTGATCCACCTTTTTCATCTCGCACACCGGCGCCATGTGCCCGCAGTCGTTGTTCAGCACCAGCAATTTGGTAGTGCGCTTCTGTGCCGCCAGCGCTTTCGAAGGCCCCGGGTCCACCAGCCGGTCCTGCTCGGAGGTGATGATCAGCATCCGCGCCTTGATCTTCCCGGCCAGGGTCGCCATGCCGCCATCCCGAACCAGATCGAAAGTGGTCATGGCCTGCAACTGCCGATACCAGTCCACCGCACTGAAACTCTGGCTGGTCTGCGTGCCGTGCAGGCTGTCTTCGGTCGGCCGTTTGGCGGCGACGGTCTTGGCGGCGGCATGCTCAGGGGTCCACAGGGATTCGGTGTGCAACGCCGTGAGGTTCCTGAACGCCGTGCCCGGCGGGTAATTGCCGTTGTTCCAGCCAGGATTGCGTTCGATGGCCGACATTTCGGCCTTCCACACCAGCAGGTCCTGAGCAGTAGGCTGCGGTGTACCGACGATGGTCACGATGTTGCTGGCGTAATCGGGGTACATCACCGCCCATTGCAGCGCCTGCATGCCGCCCATGGAGATGCCGACGACGGCGTGGACATGATCGATGCCCAGGGTCAGCGCCAGCAAACGATGCTGGGCCTTGACCATGTCGCGGATGCCGAATTCGGGAAACTTGAGCCGAGGATGGGATTTACTGTTGGAGGGCGAGCACGACACCCCGTTGCCCACCGCGTCCAGCGCGATGACATACCAGCGGTCGGTGTCGATGAGCTTGCCGGGGCCGATCATGTCGACCTGGTCTGCGGTACGGCCCGTCAGCCAGGTCGGCACCAGCACCACATTGCCCTGATCCGCAGCCAAGGTGCCGTAGGTGCGATAACCCAGCGAGCACTGCTTGATCTTGCCGCCGGTCATGGTCAGCGAGCCGATACTGGCCAGCTGTTGCTCGGCGGCCGTTGCCGCGCACGCACTCGTCATCGCCAGCAATGCACACAGCATCCGGCCCGCATATCGATACAGGTTCATGGTCTTCCCCCAAGAAGATCAGACTTCCATTTTTATTCTGCGGCCGAGGAAAACCATGTACATCAACACCATGCCGTCGCGCTGCAGAAATGAGCGTAGCCGGTTGTGTCGTCAGCGTCTGTCGAGGGGATGAACTGCTTGTTTACTGCGGCGGATCCTGTTCCTGCAAGCGCAGCCCCCAGTCGCGCAAAGACGCCACCACCGGCCCTACTTCGCGGCCCTTGGCGGTGAGCAGGTATTCCAGACGTGGCGGATGCTGCTCGTACAAGCGGCGCTCGATCAGGCCGTTGGCTTCCAGGGATTTGAGCCGGGTCGACAGGGTGCTGGGGGCGCAGCCTTGCAGAGAATCCTGTAAATCCTGAAAGCGCCGGGAAGGATTGCGCAACAAATCGCGCAGAATAAGGATCACCCAACGCTCGCCGATCACCTCCAACGCGGTGATCACCGGGCAGAAGGCGTAGGTCGGCATGGCCGAGATGTCTGGTCGTTTAGCGTTGATGTCTGACATGGCCGGGAGTCTAGCAAGGGGAAACAGTACTGGGTAGGGCGCGATATGCGCCCTGTAACGGCACGACTTCGCGGCGGTGACATATTCGTGATCGCCGTCGCCAGCAAGCCGTGCTGCTAACGTATCAGGCCGGACGCCGCCAGGCCTGCGGGCTGTCGAAGAACGCCTGCGCGTTGCTCTCCAGCGTCTCAAGGTGATAACCGCCTTCCTGCACGATCACGCATGGCAGGCCGAGGCTGCGAATGCGCTCACCCAGCGTGGCGAAGCCTTCGCGAGTCACGGCAACTTTGCTTTGCGGGTCCAGCTCATAGATATCGAAACCCAGCGACAAGACCAGCGCGTCGGCCTTGAACACCTTGACCGCAGCGAGCGCCTGCTCGAGCTTGTCCATGAACACCGCTTCGCTGGAACCGTGTGGCATTGGCAGATTGAGGTTGAAGCCCTCACCCGCTGCTGCACCGCGTTCGTCATCAAAGCCCGCCACGCCAGGGTAGAAGTTGGTCGGATCGCCATGGATCGAGACGTAAAGCACGTCGTCGCGCTCGTAGAAGATCTCCTGAATCCCCTGACCATGGTGCATGTCGGTGTCGAGCACCGCCACCCGTTGATAGCCTTCGCGCAGCACTTGCGCTGCAACCGCTGCGTTGTTCACGTAGCAAAAGCCACCGGCAGCCTCGGCCCGTGCATGATGTCCCGGTGGCCGGCACAGCGCGTAAGCGGCAGGCTCGCCGTCGAGCACAGCCTTGGCTGCGGCCACCGCGCTCTGCGCCGACCAATAGGCCGAACGCCAGGTCAACTCGCCCACCGGGCAACTGCCGTCCGCCAGATAACGGCCGGCCTGGGCGAGGATGCCGCGCAAGGCGTTGGGCTCGCGCACGAAGATGTTCGACATCACTTCATCGCCCCAGTCTTCCGGCACTTCCTTCCAGCGCTGCCAGGCTTCTTCGAGGAACGCCAGATATGGCGCTCCGTGCACCGCCAGCAGCGGATCGAGGCCAGAATCGTCGGGCTGGAGAATCTCGAAACCCAACGTCTTGGCGGCCTTCAACAGATTCTGCGCGCGCTCCGGGACTTCCTGCGGGGTGCGCATCTGCCCACGGGAGTAGTAGCTGCGAGGATGGTGCAAAAGCTGTTCGGGGTGAAAGAAACTGCGCATCAACGTTCTCCTTGATCAGCGCGACCGGCGCGGGTCAGCACGGCATTTAGCAAGACATCGGTGCCCTGACGGACATCGTCGGGCAGCGCGTCTTCGGCTTCGTTATGACTCAGGCCGCCAACGCAGGGGATGAAGATCATCGCGGTCGGACAGAAGCGCGCCAGATGAATCGCATCGTGCCCCGCGCCACTGACAATTCGCTGTTGCGCATAGCCCAGACCGTCGACCGCTTGTTGCACAGCCGCGACACATTCCGCGTCGAACGGTGTGGCCGGGCTGATCCAGTGCGGCTCGACCGAGACGCTCAGGCCGCGCCGGGAGGCGATGTCTGCAAGACGCTGGCGGACTTGCTGCTCCATCTCGTCAATGGCCGAATCGCGGTGATGGCGCAGATCGAGGGTGAAATTGACCAAGCCAGGAATGGTGTTGCGCGACGACTTTGCGATGCTCAGTTCGCCCACGGTGGTCAGGCCTTCAGGGGCGAAATCGGTCGCCAGCCCTTCCAGCGCCTGAATCATCTGCGCGGCGCCGTACAGGGCGTCCTTGCGCAGTTTCATCGGCGTAGTCCCGGCGTGCGCGGCCATGCCTTCGACGCGCACGTCCAGCCAGCGAATCGCCTGACCGCCGGTCACTACACCAATGCTTTTGCCGTTGTCTTCCAGGATCGGGCCCTGTTCGATGTGCGCTTCGAAATAGGCATCTACCGCGCCGCCCAATGGTCGCTCGCCGTTGTAGCCAGTGATCGCCAGCGCCTGAGCAACGCTGACGCCATCGGCATCGCTGGAGGCCAGGCCTTTTTCCAGCGCCAGGCTGCCGGTGAACACCGCCGAGCCAAGCATTGCCGGCGTGAAGCGGGCACCCTCTTCGTTCGTCCACACTGCGATTTCCAGTGGCTTGTGGGTCTGAATGCCAAGGTCGTCCAGGCGACGAATGACTTCAAGCCCGGCGAGCACACCGTAAACGCCATCGAAGCGTCCGCCCTCGGGTTGGGTGTCCAGATGACTGCCCATCATTACCGGCGCAGCGTGGGGATCGGTGCCGACGCGTCGAGCGAACAGATTGCCGATGCGGTCGACACTCAGGGTCAGGCCAGCCTCGCGACACCAGTGCGCGAACAGCTCACGTCCGGCCTTGTCTTCCTCACTCAGAGCCAGGCGGCAGCTGCCGCCGCGCGCCGTAGCGCCGATTTCGGCCATTGCCATAAGGCTCGCCCACAGGCGGTCGCCGTTGATTTTCAACATCGAAAAAACTCCCGGATCGATCAAAGATTGGAGGCCATTTCCAGGCGGTGAGCGGTGGCATGACGGCGCGACAACGCCAGCACGCAAACCAGCGAAAGTGCGGCGATCAGGCTGTAGAACACCGCCATCGGCCACCACTGCCCGGCGTACTCATGGGCCAGCCAGGTGCCGATCAGCGGGGTCAGACCGCCCGCCAGCGCGCCGCAGATCTGGTAAGCCAGCGAGATCGCGGTGTAACGCACGCGAGTGTCGAACATCCCGCTGACATAACCGGCAATCACGGCGTAGAAGGACGCCATGCACACCACCGCCAGCGCGATGCCCGCAATGATCAATGGCGCCTCGGCGGTGCTGACCAGCACGAACATCGGGTACGGCGAGGCCATGGCGAGGATCGTCATGGTGCACAGGAAGCGCGTGGCGCCGATCTTCTCGGCGATCCACGCGGCCACCGGCTGTATGCAGAACTGGATGATCGCGACGAAGAACAGGCATTCGAGGATCAGCGAGCGTGGCAAGCCCAGTTGCTGCGTGCTGTAGGCGATCATGAAGGTGTTGGTGAAATACACCCCGGCGATGCCTAGGGTATTGGCGCCGATGCACAGCAGCAGCGGGCGCCAGGAGGTTTTCAGCACCTCGAGCACCGGCGCCTGCTCCTTGACCACGGCCTTGGCCCGCTGATCCTCGGCCAGCGCCTTGTCGGCGAGGAACTCCGGGGATTCGCTCACCCCAAGCCGAATCGCCAGCCCCACCACCAGCAACAACGCGCTGGCAAGGAACGGCAGACGCCAGCCCCAATTCATCAGATCAGCCTCAGGCAGGCGGGTGACGGCACTGAAGGCCAACAGCGAGAGGATCAGACCGGCCGGGCTGCCCAGTTGCGCGAAAGAGGCGAAGAAGTTACGCCGGCCCTTGGGTGCATGCTCGCCAGCCATCAAGACCGCGCCACCCCACTCGCCACCCACCGCGATGCCTTGCACGACTCGCAGCAGAATCAGCATCACCGGCGCGGCGGTGCCGATTTGCGCGTAGGTCGGCAGCAGGCCGATGCAGACCGTTACCACGCCCATCATCACCAAGGTAATGACCAGCGATTTCTTGCGGCCGATACGGTCGCCGATGTGACCGAACACCACGCCCCCCAGAGGGCGCGCGAAGAAGCCCACGGCAAAGGTGCCGAAGGCCGCCATGGTGCTGAAGAGCTTGTCGTCGGAGGGGAAGAACAGCTGACCGAACACCAGTGCGGCGGCGGTGGCGTAAATGTAAAAGTCGTACCACTCGATCATGGTACCGATGAAGGCGGCGGCCGCAGCACGGCGTGGCTGGGGCGAAGCGGAAGGCTTCATGGATCAGGCTCCTTTGGGTTTGTTTTTTTGGCAGGAGAAAACTGTCGCGGTTGCGCTCTGATGGCGCTTGTTCTGGGGTGATTTTTCGGTTCAGACCTATGATTAGTCAATTTTCTATTTATTATTCCGATTATAAATCCTGCTAATTATCGAGAGCCGCCACGGTGTCCGAATTCCGCCGCGATGTTCATCCCCTGCTCAACGACCGACTCGACTGGAACCTGCTGCGCACCTTCAGGGTGATCGGTCAGGAGCTGAGCATCAGCCGCGCTGCTGCCCGGCTGCACCTGACACAACCGGCGATCAGCCAGGCGCTCAAGCGCCTGGAAGAGCAATTGGGCTGCCAGTTGATTGCCCGGCGCGGGCCGCGTTTCGACCTCACCGAAGCGGGTGAGCAGATCTTCGCCATTGCCGGTGAGATGTACGGCCAGGTCTCGCAGATGAGCAATGCCCTGCAGCAGCCTGGGGATGAAGTGATCGGCAAGGTGCGTTTGCTGATGATCAGCCGGATCGTTTCCGAGCGCTTCGACCAGTTCCTTGCCGACTTCCATCGCGAACACCCGCGTGTGGATCTGGAAATCGATGTGATGCGCAGCTCCGACATCGTCGCCGCGTTACTGGAAAAGACCGCCAGCCTGGGCCTGAGCCTCAATCGCCGCCCGCAGCCACGACTGGAACAACGGCTGTTCCTGCGCCAGCGCTACGGGTTTTACTGCGGTCGTCACCACGCCTTGTTCGGCCGGGAAAACCTCAGCGAAGCCGACCTGCAGTCGGAGAATTTCGTCAGTTTCACCAGCGACCAGATCGGCGGCATGCTCTCGCCGCTCACGATCTTTCGTGATCAGCAGGGCTTCAGCGGGCGGATCGTGGCTTCATCGCCAAGCCTGGAAGAAGTACGGCGACTGGTCATCGCGGGCTACGGTCTGGGTTGTCTGCCCGAGCATGTGGTGGCGGAAGATGAGAAGAACGGGTTGCTCTGGCGCCTGCCCCCGCGCGAGGGCATTGCCGATGTCGACATCCACCTCTTGTGGCATCGCGAGCAGAAGATGAGCCGGGCTGAGACCGTGTTCATCCAGAGCCTCGAGCAGCGGTTGATGGAGGGATAGCGTTGGACATCACACCGCAGCCCGTGGGAGGGAGCCTGCTCGCGAAGGCGCCGGGTCAGCCAACATCAAGGTTTCTGGCCCACCGCGTTCGCGAGCAAGCTCCCTCCGACAGGAATCACCGTTGCAGACTGCCAAGATCGTTGGCCGGGTTAGCCAATAGTCCCCAGCCTCCAAATGTGCACGCCTGCCAGTTACTTGCGCGCCTCCAGAATCAGATTGAACGGCGTCTCGGCGGCCCTGCGGAACTGGCTGAAACCCGCTTCGGCAAACACATCGCGCAATCTCTTCTCACCTGCCTGAGCCCCCAACCCCAGCCCCACCTCCTGAGACAGCGAGTTGGGCGTGCATATGAACGTCGATGCCGCGTAGAACAGACGTCCGACCGGTGTGATGTTGTCGTCCAGGGTGTCGTTGGCGTAGGGCTCGACCAGTAACACCGTCCCATCCTTCTTCAAGGACCGATAAGCATGGCGCGCCGCTCCCACCGGGTCGCCCATGTCGTGCAGGCAATCGAAATAGCACACCAGGTCGTAGTCGTTTCCGGGGAAGTCCTTGGCCGTGCCCTGATTGAAACTCACCCTATCGCTGACCCCGCCCTCTCTGGCCCGCTCGGTCGCGGTGGCGATCGAGGGCGCGTGATAGTCAAAGCCATCGAAATGCGATGCCGGGAATGCCTTGGCCATGACGATCGTCGAGGCGCCGTGCCCACAGCCGATGTCCGCGACCCTGGCGCCCGCCTCGAGCTTGTCGATAACCCCGTGCAGCGCAGGCAGCCACTGCCCCACCAGATAGGTCTTGTAGCCGGGCCGGAAGAAGCGTTCGGTGCCGCTGAACATGCACGGATGGTGATCGCCCCAGGCCAGCGCGCCATCGCCACGCATCGCGGCCACCAGCTTGTCCTTGTCGTGGAACATCGACGCCACCACCATGATGCCGCCCGCGACGTACACCGGAGAGTCTTCAATCGCCAGCGCCAATGCCTGCTCCTTGGGCAGCACGAACTGGCCGTCGCGATGCTCCATGTAACCCGACGCCACGTGGGCGCTGAGCCATTCGCGCAGCAGTCGCGGGTTGCAGCCGGTCTTGCTGGCGAGGGCCTGCGGGGTCACCGGCTGACTGTCGGCCATGGCCTTGTACAGCCCCAGTTCATCACCGAGGATGACATTGGCGAGCATTGCGGCGGCGCCCATGTCGGACACCAGCTTGCCCATGAATTCGTGAAGTTTCGCCTCGTCCATTACGCAACCTCCTGTAGGAAGGCCACCGTCGGCACGGGCAGATCTGTGCTGAAAAACTCAAGGCGGTGGTCGGATGGAAAGACCACGATGCTGCGAGTCGCCGGAATGCGGGAAGTGGACAACAGCGTACTGAACGGCACTGAGTACGTTCGGCTTCAACCTGGAGGCAGGCAATTCACCGTAGGGGCCGTTGAGTCTAGCCCCTGATCAGCCAACCAGCGATCAAATAACCGTGCCCGGCGTCGAACGGTCTGTCATGAGTGCGAGGTCAGGCCAGCGCACTCAGGTCCAGCTTCTCTCGCGGCACCGGCATCGAGAAGTAATACCCCTGCGCCTGCCCGGCGCCCATCTCACGCAGCAACTGCAAGGTATCGGCATCTTCCACACCCTCGGCGACCACCGTGAGCCCCAGGGATTCGGCCATGCGCACGATGGCGCGGACAATGGCGCGGCTGCGAGAGCTGGTGGTCAGTTCCAGGGTGAAGGACTTGTCGATCTTCAAACCGCTGAAATGATACTGGTGCACGTAGCTGAGCGAGGAGAACCCGGCGCCGAAATCATCCAGCACCACCGAAACGCCGTTGTCGGCCAGATGCTTCATGGCCTGGCGAGCCAGCTCGGGTTCAGCCACCAGCGCGCCTTCGGTCAGCTCCAGGCAGATCCGCGACGGTGCGACGCCGTGATGACTCAGCAAGCCAAGCACTTCGCTGGAGAATTCGGGCCGGGTGATGCTGTAGCTCGAGCAGTTCACGTGCACCGTCGGCCAGTGCGCGTGCTCGGGTTCGGCGAGCATCGCCACTACCTGCTGCAGCATGTAAAAGTCCAGTCGGCCGATCAGGCGCAGGCCTTCCAGCGCAGGCAGGAACTGCCCCGGCGCAATGACCCTTCCATCAGGCTGGCGCCAGCGAATCAACGCCTCCAACGCCAGAATTTTGCCAGTGGCAACGTCGATGATCGGCTGGAAGTACGGCAGCAGTTCGTCGGTGCGTTTGAGGGCATTACGCAGCGCGGTTTCCTGCTCCATCTGGTCGGAGACCTCGCGGCGCACTTCCTGGTTGAACACCGCGTAGCTGTCACGCCCGGCGTTCTTGACCCGGTACATCGCCGTGTCGGCATCGCGCAACAGGTCTGCCGGTTCCTTGTGGAATTGCAGGTCCGCGCCCACCACGCCGATGCTGCACGAGGAAAACACCGCGTGGCCATCGATGTAGAACGGCACGTCGAACGCCAGCAGGATGCGCTCGGCGATGGCGACCGTGATATCGGGCGGCGCGGCGTAAGCCAGCACCGCGAATTCGTCGCCCCCCAGCCGCGCCAGCAAGTCGCTTTCGCGCATGCAACTGCGCAGCCGGTCTGCCGCCTGAATCAACAGCAGGTCGCCGGAGTGATGCCCAAGACTGTCATTGACCATCTTGAAGCGGTCGAGGTCGATGAACATCACCACCAGTTCCTGGCCGTGATCGCAGAACTCACGCCAGGCCACTTGCAGGCGCTGTTGCAGATGGCTGCGGTTCGGCAGCCCGGTCAGCGAATCATGGGCGTTCTCGTGTTGCAGCTTGGCGTTGGCGAAGTCCAGCTCGCGGGTCCGATCCTGCACCCGCGCTTCAAGGCGCAGGTTGGCGGTGTGAATGGCTTCGGCGGCGCTGCGGCGGGACAACGCGGTGTCGATGTGCCGCGAAACGAAGGTCAGCAGGTCCTGATCGCGCAGCGAATAGCTGACGTGGGGCGAATAACTCTGGACGGCCAGCACGCCACGCACCACATCGCCATCGAACAGCGGAATCCCCAGCCAGGAGCAGGATCGGTTGATGTCGTTCTGAATAGTGATCTCGCCGGAGCTTTCCAGACGGCGCGCCTCGGCGCTGTCGATCAGACAGGGCCGTCGCTGACGAATGACGTATTCGGTAAAGCCGCGCTCCCCGCGACGCGGGTCTGGACGGCGGGTCAGGCGTTCGTCGACGTAGTACGGGAACGTCACCTCCCCCGTGTCATCGTCGAACAGCGCGATATAGAAGTTCAGGGCAAACAGCAGGTCGCCAACGATGACATGCAGACTCTTGAACAGGTCGGCCATGTCTCCCGGCTGGCTGGACAGCTCGGTGATCTGAAACAGCGCGCTCTGCAAGTGCTCGGCGCGCTCGCGGTCAGCGACTTCACTGCGCAGCGCATCGTTGAGGCGAGACAGCTCAAGGGTGCGGCGAGCCACGGTTTCTTCCAGCTGAGCGCGGTGCAGAATGCGGTCCAGCGCCATCGCCACGTGCCGGGCGACCACCAGAAACAGCTCTTGATCCTCGACGCTGTAGATCCGCGACAGGTCGTAGACTTGCATCGCCAGCATGCCGAACACGTCGTCGGAGGCATTCTTCAGCGGCGCGCCCATCCAGAATTCCGGGCGATGTCCCACACACTGAAAGCGCTCCAGCGCTTGGGCGCGCTCGATCCCGGCGGCGTCGACGAACAAAGGCTGCTCGGTGGTCAGCACATAGGCGGTCATCGACAGGCGTTCCGGGTCGACGAACTCGTAGGTCTCGGCCTCCAGCGCGTCGACGTCGGTGATGTCGATGTAATACGGGTAGGTGATCTTGCCGCTGTGGCTCTCGTACAGCGCCAGATAGAAGTTTTCCGCGTCGATCAGGGTCGATAGCTGCTGGTGCACGCCTTGCAGGAACGCCGAGCGGTCCCGGGTCGAACTGGCCAGGTAGGTGATTTCATAGAGCACGCGCTGGGTGGCCTGGGCGCGGGCCAGCGCATCGGTCTGCAGCCGCAACCCCAGTTTGCCCGCCAACGCGATGAGCAACGGATTGCTCGACTCACGCTCCGGGGTCAGCAGCCAGCCCAGCGGTGCTTCGCCATGTCCGGTCACCCAGCGGTGCAGGCCGTGCTCGCGGCAGAACGTGTCGAAACCTTCGCGGGGAATCAGCACAGGCCATTCGGTGGACGCATTACCCTGCCCCAACAGGTGCATTTTCTGGCCGGCGCGATAGGCGGCCCAGCCCAGATCGGGAGCGGCCAATCGGGCCCCCTTGAGCAAGGCTTCCAAGGCGTTGTCGTCGTTGATCAAAGACAGATTTTCCACTCCTGACCCACTCTGTTGCGACGCCTGTTCGTCGGCTGATGGCGAGCGCTGGTTCGCGTTCGAGACATGAGAATTCATAGGCGCTCCATTGCCAGCGTGGGACTGGGCTATCTTCATGGGGTCTGACAGATGGTTGCAAGCGCCATATTCGTATTTGCTGCCTAATAACGACGGAAAATCGGGATTTCACGACATTTCACCTGACTCCCGCTTCTGTATCGGCAGACTGCCGTTGAAATGAAAGATTTTCGGCGCACGCTGGCCCCATCGGTCGGCACTGACCGACGTCAAGCCGACGATTGACCTTTGGCCACTCCCGCCTGTCTCTGAATGCTGTTGCACCGTCCTTTTTGCCCAACTGGAGATGATCGCAAAATGATCAAGACTTACAGCTATGCCGCGCAAAAATCCACCGACAAACTGGCGCCCTTCCAGATCGAACGCCGCGATCCGGGCGCCGATGACGTACAGATCGACATTCTGTTCTGCGGCGTCTGTCACTCGGACCTGCACACCGCGCGCAACGAATGGAACAACACCCTGTACCCGTCGGTGCCGGGCCATGAGATCGTCGGCAAGGTCACGGCCGTAGGCGCCAACGTGAAGGACTTCAAGGTCGGCGATCTGGCCGGCGTCGGTTGCATGGTCGACAGCTGCCAGCACTGCGCATCCTGCGCCGAAGGCGACGAGCAATATTGCGAAAACGGCTTCACCGGCACCTACAACGGCCCGGTATTCGGCGGCGAAAACACCTTTGGCGGCTACTCTGACAAGATCGTGGTCAAAGAGAAGTTCGTCCTGAAGATTTCCCACAGCGACAACCTCGCCGCCGTGGCGCCGTTGCTGTGCGCGGGGATCACCACCTACTCGCCGCTGCATCACTGGAAAGTCGGCCCTGGCAAAAAAGTCGGCGTGGTCGGCCTCGGCGGTCTGGGCCACATGGCGGTGAAAATCGCCCACGCCATGGGCGCCCACGTGGTGCTGTTCACCACTTCGCCGAACAAGCGCGAAGACGGCCTGCGCCTGGGCGCCGATGAAGTCGTGGTGTCCAAGGATCCGAAGGAGATGGCGACCCAGACCAACAAACTGGATTTCATCCTCAACACCGTGGCGGCGCCTCACGATCTGGATGCCTTCCTCAACCTGCTCAAGCGCGACGGCACCATGACCCTGGTGGGTGCACCGGATCATCCGCATCCATCGCCTTCGGTGTTCAACCTGATCTTCAAGCGCCGCAGCCTGGCAGGCTCGTTGATCGGCGGCGTCAAGGAAACCCAGGAGATGCTGGATTTCTGCGCGAAACACGGCATCGTCTCGGACATCGAGATGATCCATATGAAGGACATCAACGAGGCCTATGAGCGCATGGTCAAGGGTGATGTGAAATACCGCTTCGTCATCGACATGGCGACGCTAAAAGAAGAAGCCTCGGCTGCTTGATTCAGACCGTGGGAGCCGGCTCGTCGGCGAAATCAGCGTGTCATGATCGTTCCCACGCTCCGGCGTGGGAATGCCTTTGCAGGACGCTCCGCGTCCCCTGACGCGGAGCGTCATAGCAGCGTTACCACGCAGAGCGTGGGAACGAGCATTGTGGGAGCTGGCTTGCTGGCGCCCACATGTCCAGCATCAGCCCCTCAACTTTTACGCAACCATCCACAGCCCCACGGGTCACAACCTTTACCCCTGCGCTCATGCCTCCCACTAAAAGACGCCATACACAGGCGCATCGTGGATTAGAGAATATCGCTCATGAGTGCATGCTGATATTCGAACCAATGCGCAGGGCAATCATTGTTTATCGTTGATCGCTTCACGCAACCGCTGCCGTACACGCTTGCGCGCCCGCCCACCGTCGGATGCCAGGCCTGGCTCAACGCTGACGAGGAACCCGTCCATGACCGATCAGCCTGATAAAAAAGAACCGAAATCCGACCTCACGGCCTTCACCGTGCCTTCGCGCAGAAACTTTCTCAAATCCATGGGCGTCTCGGGGCTCGCCGCTGCCACGGCGCCGATCTGGACCCAGGCCCTTGAAGCCCAGGCCGCAGTGACGGACGACACCCACCCACCGGCCAAGGATGAGCGACGCATGACCCTCAAGGTCAACGGCCAGGCTCACACCCTCAACTTGCCCGCCAATGCCGCGTTGCTGGACGTCTTGCGTGATCGTCTGCAACTGACTGGCACCAAGAAAGGTTGCGACCACGGCCAGTGCGGCGCCTGCACCGTGCACGTCAACGGCACGGCGATCAACTCGTGCCTGTCGCTGGCAGCGATGCACGAAGGCGATGAGATCACCACCGTCGAAGGCCTCGCGAAAAACGGCAAATTACACCCGGTCCAGGAAGCGTTCTGGGAGCATGACGCCTACCAGTGCGGTTACTGCACCAGCGGCCAGATCATGAGCGCCGTGGCGATGCTCGAAGACAAGAACATCGGCAGCGACGACCACAGCGTGCGCGAAGCCATGAGCGGCAATATCTGCCGCTGTGGCGCCTACAAGAACATTCTTGCAGCGATACAGAGCGCGAGAATCAAGTTGCAGGAGGTGACCTGATGAGAGCCCTGGATTATGTCCGCGCCGGCAGCATCGAGCAGGCCGTCGCGACCCATTCGAAAAGCCAGTCGGCATTTTTTCTGGCCGGTGGCACTACCCTCCTCGACCTGGTGAAACTCGACGTGATGCCGGCCGATCAGGTGATCGACGTCAATCACCTGTCCCTCAAGCAGATCGAGGTGCAGAAGGACGGCAGCGTGCGCATCGGCGCGCTGGTCACCAACAGCAACCTGGCCCACCACGAGTACATCGTCGAGCATTACCCGGTGTTGTCCCAGGCACTGCTGTCGGGCGCCACCACCCAGTTGCGCAACAAGGCCACCACCGCGGGCAACGTGATGCAGCGCGTGCGGTGCAACTATTTCCGCGATGGTTATTCGGCCTGCAACAAGCGCCAGCCCGGTTCAGGCTGCGCGGCCATCGACGGCCATAACCGCAGTGTTCACGCTGTGCTCGGCACCAGCGACCAATGCATCGCCACTCACCCCTCGGACATGTGCGTGGCCATGGCCGCGATTGGGGCAAAGGTCGAGGTTCAGGGTCCGAAAGGCAAACGCAGCATCGACTTCCTCGACTTCCATCTGCTCCCGGGCTCGACGCCCTGGAAAGAGCACGCGCTGCAGGACGATGAACTGATCACCCATGTGCTGCTGGACGCCCCGCTGGCCGGTAGTCAATCCGGTTATCTGAAATTGCGTGACCGCGCCTCCTATCAGTTCGCCCTCGCCTCCAGCGCCGTGATTCTGGTGATGGATGGCGACACCGTGCGCGAGGCACGCATCGCCATGGGCGGCGTCGGCACCAAGCCGTGGCGGGCGACGGAAGCGGAACGTGCGCTCAAGGGCACGACACTGACTCCACAGAACATGGAGAAGGCCGCGGCCGTTGCCATGCAAGGGGCCAAGGCTTATCGGCACAACGCCTACAAGATTGCCCTTGGGCAACAGGCGATCGTGCGCAATCTCAGCACCCTGACGGCCTGACCGAGAGGAAACGAACATGACCGATTCAAGCATGATCGGCTCGGCACCACGCCGGATCGACGGCCGCCGCAAGGTAACAGGCGCCGCGATGTACGCCTCAGACCATCATTTGCAGAACATGGCCTACGGCTATGGCGTGTTCAGCACCATCGCCAGCGGCAAGATCACCGCGCTGGACCTGGACGCCGCGCGCAAATCACCTGGCGTGCTGGAGGTGTTCCATCACGGCAACTTCCCGACCCTGTACCACAACTCGGCGCTGCCGATGTCCTTCGCGCAGATTCTCAAGGCCGCCAAGTCCGACGAGAGCCGTTTGCCGTTCGAGGACGACACCGTTTACTACGCCGGGCAATTCGTCGCCCTGGTGGTTGCGGACACCTTCGAACACGCAAGGGCGGCGGCCTACAAGATCAAGGTCAGCTACAGCAAGACCGACGCCGTCGCCAACCTGGAACAGGGCATGAAAGCGGGGAAGCTGCAGGACGGCAGCCCCAACCACAACCGGGGCGATGCCGCCGGGGCATTCGGCAGCGCCGCCCACAGCATCGACGCGACCTACACCACGCCTGTCGAAACCCATAACCCGATGGAAATGCACGCCACCGTCGCCAGTTGGGAGGACGGTCGACTGATCGTCTATGAGGCCTCCCAAGGGGTGGTCGCCCATCGCAACTCGTTGGCGAAGATCTTTGGCCTGATACCGGAAAAGGTCGAAGTGCGCGCCCCGTTCATTGGCTCGGGCTTCGGCAGCAAGCTGTGGATCTGGCCCCACTCGGTGGCCGCCTGTGGCGCCGCAAAGGTGCTCAACAGACCGGTGCAATTGGTGGTCCCGCGCCAGCAGATGTTCACTACCACCGGGCACCGTCCCCAAACCCGGCAGCGCCTGCGCCTGGCCACCGATGACAAAGGCAAGCTGGTATCGGTGAGCCACGAGTCAATCAATACCACCTCGTTCACCGACCCGTACAAGGAAAACTGCGGCACCTCGACCAAGAGCCTGTACAGCTGCGCCAATGTGCAGGTGACCCACAAGATCATCGAGACAAATCGCGGCACGCCGACCTCGATGCGCGCGCCCGGCGCTGCGCCTGGCCTGTTCGCGCTGGAATCGGCGATGGACGAGATGGCCGACAAGATCGGCATGGACCCCTTGCAGTTTCGCAAACTCAACGTTTCGGAACGCGACGAGAGCCAGAATCTGCCGTGGTCCAGCAACCATCTGCAGGAGTGCATCGATCAGGCCGCCGAACGCTTCGGCTGGAGCAAGCGCAACCCCAAGCCGGGTTCGATGAAGGATGGCACCGAGATCATCGGTTACGGCATGGCGGCCTGTAACTGGGACGCTTATCGCACCCCGGCCGAGGCGCAGGTCTCTTTGCGCGCCGACGGCACCGCCTACGCGATCTGCGGCGCGCAGGACATCGGCACCGGCACTTACACCATCGTCGCGCAGGTGGTCAGCAGCATCACCGGCATCCCGCTGGACAAGATCGAGGTCGAGCTGGGCAATTCGTCATTCCCGCCGGCGCCGGTGTCGGGCGGCTCTTGGGCCACAGCCAGCGTGCTGCCGGCGATTGCCGAAGCCACGCGGCAGGCCATCGAGCAGCTGAAGGCCTTCTCTGCCGCGCCAAAAGGTGTGTTTGCCGGAACCAAGGCCGATCAGATCAGCTTCGAACAAGGCCAGTTGAAGAGCGGTGAAAAGACTTTCGCCATTGCCGATGTGCTCAAGGCGCAGAAGCAGTCCAGCGCCTTTGGCGAAGCGAAGACCGGGATGAACGACACCAGCAAGCATTCCTTCCGTTCGTTCGGCGTGCATTTCGTCGAGGTGCGCTGGGATCCGGGCATCTCTCGCTTGCGCGTGGCGCGGGTGGTCAGCGCGATTGACGTGGGCAAGGTGATCAACCACAAGACCTCGCTGAATCAGGTCGAAGGGGCAATTGTCATGGGCGTCGGCATGGCGTTGTTCGAAGCCACCGATTTCGACGAGCGCGACGGCATGCCGGTCAACAACAACTATGCCGAATACGTGGTGCCGGTGCATGCCGACCAACCGGAAATCGACGTGATCCTGCTCGATTATCCCGACTATGAGCTCAACGAGTTCGGCGCCCGGGGCATTGGCGAGATTGGCATTACCGGGCTGGCAGCGGCTGTCGCGAACGCCGTGTCACACGCCACCGGCAAGCGCATCCGCGATCTGCCGATCACCCTCGACAAACTGATGGAGCTGCCGCCGACGATGAGCGCCTAAGGGCATTGCCGCCCCTTCCCTGTAGCCGTCCGGCCGGGCGGCTACAGGGATCACTGACGAACACCCAGCAACCGCTACACCAACTCCGGCTCGATCCGGTCGCGCCCGGCCAGCTTCGCGGCATACACCCCTGAATCCGCCCGCAGCAGCAAGGCGTCGCCGCCCTCGCCTTTGCGCCAACTGGCGATACCGAAACTGGCGGTCACACGACCTACCCCGTCGACCGGCTCGGCGCGCAACGCCGCCCACAACTCGGCGGCCAGTGCGTAAGCCTGGTCACCGTCGGTGTCCGGGCACAGCACCATGAACTCTTCGCCCCCGAGGCGACAGAACACATCGCTGCGTCGCAGCCGGTGACACAGCCGTGCGCAGATCGCCTGCAGCACGTGATCCCCCACCGCGTGCCCCAGTTGATCGTTGATGCATTTGAAGTGATCGATATCGAGCATCACCACGGCAAAAACCCCGCCGTGGCGCTCCACTCGCAACAATTCGGCCTGCAGACGCTCCTGAAAATAGCGGCGGTTATAGACCCCGGTCAGCGCGTCGGTGACAGACATGGTGCGCAGCTCTTCCTCCACCCGCTTGCGCTCGGTGATGTCCAGGCATACCGCCAGATAGCCGATCCATTGATCCTGTTCATCAAGCACCGGGCTGACCTGCATGTTCACCCGCAGGTGGCTGCCGTCCTGACGCACGAACGTCCAGTCGTGGGCCTGATGCCCATGCTCTTCCACCGCCTCCACCAACATCGCTTCGCCCGCCTTGATGGAGCGCCCGTAACGCTGGGTCAACTCGGACACATGCTCGGCAAGCTCCGCCGGCAGGTGCAACTGGCGCAGCGTCAGGGCACCGCAGACCTCTGCACTGCTGTAGCCGAGCATCTTTTCGGCGCCAATGTTAAAAGTGGTGATGACCCCTTCCAGATCGGTTGCGATGATCGCCACCTGCGTCGCAGCGTCCAGCACGTTGCGCAGCTGACCATGGGCACTGCGCAGTTGCTGTTCACGCTGGCGCAGTTGCACCGTACGTTGCTCCACCAGACGCACAGCCCGCTGACGCTGACTGATCAGCGCGTACAGCAAGGCGCTGAGCATGAAACTGAGCAACGCGCCGAGCACCACCACGCTGTCGGTGCTCGACGGATTGGCGCCGATAAAGGCTGCGGTAGGACGAATCTGCAAGGCGTAGTGGCGACCCGCGAAGGTCAACGCCGTGCCGAACTGCAAATCACCGGGCACCGCGCTGGCGTTCGATTGATACAACAAATCCGGGGTCTGCGGCGAGGTCAGGTCGTACAGCCTGAGGGCCAGGTTATCCAGATCCTGCTGCGGCAGACCTTCGGCCATCAGCTTGCGCAGGCTGATCACGGCCATCACGTAACCTTCGAGCACCCCCGAGTGCTCGGTCCCCATTCGGTCCCGTGACAACACCGGCGCCACCAACAGCACGCCATTGCGGTTTTCCTGTTCAAGGCCCACCAGATTCATGCGCGGCGACGCGGCCATGTTTCCGGTCGTCAGCGCCTGTTGCAGCGTTGCGTGGCGGGCGTGCTCAGAGTCGACGTCAAAGCCGGTGGGCAATGGCATGGTGCTGCGGCTTTGCGTGTAGCGCACCGGAAAATAAGCCGCTCGATGACCCGCAGTCCGCAGCCCGCCGGCTTCGTCCATTTCCCGCACGGCATAACTTGGCACGCCATCGGCCTGCGCCGACGCCTCGAACTGCAGGCGATCGGCATCAAGCACCCGTGGCGCCCAGGAATAAGCCTGGGTCCAGATGAGCATGGGATTGGCGAAACCGTTGAATTCTTCCTGGGACACTTCATCGGAATAGACAAAGAATCGGCGCAGGCTGTCCAGACGTTGCAACTGGCCGTCGAGACGCTCCTGAATGCGACTGACCCGCTCGCTGGCGAGCAACTCGAAGCGTTGGCGCAACTGACGTTGATACAACTCGACGTTGGTCAGCGCCAACAGGGCGGTGAGCACTGCACCCGCGCAAAACACGAGCACTGCCACCACCCAGGACGAGGTGTCTTCATTGATGAGGCCAAGAATCTTGGCGCTTGCCTGATTCGACGACATACGCAGAACTCATGACGCCACAGTGTTGCCGCGACACGTGGCCAGACCTCACTTATAGCTATTCGCCATTAGTTTGCCTAGTGCTGTGTGTCGCCCTGGTTATAACGCCTTCAAGGCGCCGACCGGGAAAGGTCAGCGCCTGAAGCGGTTCAGCGGGCGGTGATCTTCCAGGCGCGATGGATTTTCCCGTTGCGGGCAAAATCCGGGTCGATGGTCTGCTGGGTGATTTCCTCGACCACATAGCGTTCGGCGAGGTTGTCTTCCAGCTGGAACTTGCGGAAGTTGTTGGAGAAATACAGCACGCCGCCGCTGGCCAGACGCGCCATCGCCAGGTCGATCAATTGCACCTGATCGCGCTGCACGTCGAACACCCCTTCCATGCGTTTGGAGTTGGAGAAGGTCGGCGGGTCGATGAAGATCAGGTCGTACTCGTCGCGGCTGCTTTCCAGCCACGCCATGACATCGCCCTGCTCCAGACGGTTCTTGTCCGAAAAACCGTTGAGCGACAGGTTGCGTCGCGCCCAGTCGAGGTAGGTTTTCGACAGGTCGACGCTGGTGGTGCTGCGCGCGCCACCCTTGGCCGCGTGCACGCTGGCGGTCGCGGTGTAGCAGAACAGGTTGAGAAAGCGCTTGCCGGCCGCTTCTTTCTGGATGCGCATGCGCATCGGGCGATGGTCGAGGAACAGACCGGTATCCAGGTAATCGGTCAGGTTGACCAGCAGCTTGATGCCGCCCTCGTTGACCTCGTTGAACTTGCCCTGCGCGCTCTGACGTTCGTACTGTCTGGTGCCGCTCTGACGCTCACGACGCTTGACCACCACGCGGCTCTTGTCGATGTTCAGCGCCTGAGGAATGGCCGCCAATGCGTCGAACATGCGAATCGAGGCCTTTTCTGGGTCGATGGACTTCGGCGCGGCGTATTCCTGGACGTGAACCCAGTCGTGGTACAGGTCGATGGCCATGGCGTATTCCGGCATGTCGGCATCATAGACGCGGTAGCAATCGATGCCTTCGCGCTTGACCCACTTGCTCATGGCCTTGAGGTTCTTTTGCAGGCGGTTGGCGAACATCTGCCCCCCTTCGCTCAACCGCGGCTGCTCGATCACCGGCGCAGGGGCAGGCGTGGGCTTGATCGGGTTGCCGTTCTTGTTGAACTTGCGCTCTTGCGGCTCGTCCGGGGTCTGATCGTAGGCGGCTTGCTCGCGCTCGGCCTGGCGCTGCTCCGGGGTACGACGCTCACCGGTGACGAACTGGTCCGGCTGGACTTTGATCAGCAGCAGCTTGCACGGCAGCGCACCGTTCCAGAACGCGTACTGTTTATGGCTGCGGATGCCCATGCGCTTGCCCAGGTCCGGGGCGCCGGTGAACACCGCCGCTTCCCAGTTCAGGCAGGCCTGACGCAGGCGCTCGCCGAGGTTCTGATAGAGGTACAACAGGCTCGCTTCATCGCCCAGACGCTCGCCGTACGGCGGGTTGCAGATCACCAGGCCTTTCTGGTTCTGGTCCGGACGCGGCTCAAAGGTCGCGACTTCGCCCTGATAGATCTTGATCCATTCAGACAACCCGGCGCGCTCGACGTTGTTACGGCCGGGCTGAATCAGACGCGGGTCGGCTTCATAACCACGAATCCACGATGGCGGTTTGGCCAGCCCGGCTTCGGCGCGCGCCAGTGCTTCGTCGTGCAGCTTGCGCCACAGCGCCGGGACGTGGCCCAGCCAGGCGGAGAAACCCCAGCGTTCGCGCTTGAGGTTCGGCGCGATGTCGGCGGCGATCATCGCCGCTTCCACCAGAAAGGTACCCACGCCGCACATCGGGTCGGCCAGCGCGCCGCCCTCTGCGGCGATACGCGGCCAGCCGGAACGAATGAGAATGGCGGCCGCGAGGTTTTCCTTCAGCGGCGCCGCACCCTGCTGCAGGCGATAGCCGCGCTGGTGCAGACTGTGGCCGGACAGGTCCAGCGACAGAATCGCCTCGCCACGGTCCAGACGCAGATGCACGCGCAGGTCCGGGTTGAGCTTGTCGATCGAGGGGCGCAAACCGTCGGAGGTGCGCAGACGGTCGACGATGGCGTCCTTGACCTTCAAGGCGCCGAAATGGGTGTTGTCGATGCCCGAACCGTGACCGCTGAACTCGACGGCCAGAGTGCCGTCCGGTTCAAGATGGTCGGCCCACTCGATGTCGTGCACACCGTGGTAGAGGTCTTCGGCGTCCTTCATCGGGAAGCGCTTGAGCACCAGCAACACACGGTTAGCCAGGCGCGACCACAGGCACAGCCGGTACGCGGTCTCCATGTCGGCGCTGCCGCGGATGGTCGAGGTGTGTTCCCGGGTTTCCTGGAGGCCAAGCGCAGTGGCTTCCTCAGCGAGCAGGCCTTCGAGGCCTTTGGGGCAGGTGAGGAAAAGTTCGTAATGGTCCGACATCGGTATTCCAGAGCCTTTGGCTATGAGTGGCGGGACAACGCATTGTCCGACCCGATTCAAGCAGACGTCTTTCATGGAGAACGCCTGCGTGGCACACAAGTTGTGCCGATCCGCCGCAACGATACATTTCGACTGCGGCAGTGATGTCCATCAGCGCAAACCGATGAACATTCTGATATTAAAAAACCACTATTCAGCCCGACTACGGCAGTAATAAAAAGTCACATCACTGACCCTTCGTCGTTTTAAAACTGACGTCAATCAGCCATCAGTTGTACATGAGAACGACTCGCACATTTCATCAAGACCCTCGGATCAGGGCGCCTCGCGGAAAAAGTGCCCTCGAAACGATTCAGCGCTTATGGTCTTTATGCCTCAATGGTGACGCTCTTATGACAAAACGGTCATTCACAGCGTCCCAAGCATTGGTTAGAAATCAACTCAGGTTGTCGCCGCAACGACGACAGCACCACGCCCGCGACGCCGGCAGCGGGCATGCAAAGGCAGAAGATTTCTGCCCGACCTCGACCTGAGGTCTCCAGGGACATAACAGTCAACAAACGAGGGCAACACCCTATGAGAAGACTTAAGCGTGATCCGTTGGAAAGAGCTTTTTCGCGCGGATATCAATACGGCGTAACTGGTAAATCCCGTGAGCTTTGCCCATTTACTCTACCGTCGGTACGTCAAGCCTGGATCAACGGCTGGCGAGAAGGACGCGGCGACAACTGGGACGGTATGACTGGCACTGCGGGTATACACAGACTCAACGAACTTCACGCGGTCGGCTGACACTACACCATTACCAAAGGTAAATTCCGACTCAAGATTTCTTCGACAATCTGATTTCGTTTCACATTAACCATGCACGTCCCATCCGGGCGGCGGGCTAAAGCCCAAGAGGGGTTCCACACGGAGCCCCTCTTTTTGTTTCGGCTTTCTGGCGAGGCGTTGTTATCGAGGCATCGCCGCGATGGCATCCACGGACTCGCGAATCAGCGCCGGGCCCTTGTAGATGAAACCCGAATAGACCTGCACCAGGCTGGCACCGGCCGCGATCTTCTGCGCAGCGTGTTTACCTTCGGTGATCCCGCCTGCCGCGATGATCGGCAACTTGCCGCCCAGCTCACCGGCCAGCACCTTGACGATGTGCGTGCTCTTGTCGCGTACCGGCGCACCGGACAGACCGCCCGCCTCGTCGGCATGGGGCAAGCCCTCGACGCCGACGCGGCTGAGCGTGGTGTTGGTGGCGATCACTGCGTCCATCCCCGACTCCAGCAACGCACTGGCGACCAGTACGGTTTCTTCGTCGCTCATGTCCGGCGCGATCTTGATCGCCAGCGGCACACGCTTGCCATGGATGCCAGTCAGCTCTTCCTGACGCACACGCAGCGCTTCCAGCAGTTGCTTGAGCGAGTCACCGAACTGCAGACTGCGCAGGCCCGGGGTGTTCGGCGAGCTGACGTTAACCGTGATGTAGCTGGCGTGGTCGTAGACCTTGTCCAGGCAGATCAGGTAGTCGTCGACCGCGCGCTCGACCGGAGTGTCGAAGTTCTTGCCGATGTTGATGCCCAGCACACCCTTGTATTTGGCGGCCTGCACCCGGCTGACCAGGTTGTCGACGCCCAGATTGTTGAAACCCATGCGGTTGATGATGCCTTCGGCGTGCGGCAGGCGGAAAATCCGCGGTTTAGGGTTGCCTGGCTGAGGACGCGGGGTCACGGTGCCGATTTCAACGAAGCCGAAACCCAGCTGGGCGAAGCCGTCGATGGCCGCACCGTTCTTGTCCAGACCGGCGGCAAGGCCTACCGGGTTGGGAAACTGCAAGCCCATGACCGTCACCGGCAACCGCGCGGGCGCCTTGTTGAACAGGCCATTGAGCCCCAGACGACCGCCGGCACCGATCAGGTCGATGGACAGATCGTGGGAGGTTTCCGGGGAGAGTTTGAACAGTAACTGGCGGGCCAGGTTATACATGGGCGGGCGCGGCTCGATTGCGGCTGAAGTCAGCGGCGGATTATAGACGGGGGCAAGGGTGTTGCGCGAGGCATGTCGCGAACTTTGCGCAGGCTGCCTCGCGGCGCTGGCATATGCCTTGCTTTGGTTCTGTTCATTGAACCCGATCCAACGGCGGACCGGGTCCTCGGACAATGGCGTCGTTTTCGTCCCGGCTCAGGCCCGGACGGGGCGGCGTTTTTTTATGGAAGGCCGGTCCTCCCCTCTTCGGGAGGGTCCCTTCAGGCGGAACCGAAATCATGAATGACACCCTCAACACACCACTGGCCTGGGTCAACGGCAGCGACGCGCCGGAATTGAACAGCATCGACGTCGGCTTCATGGCCCTCACCGACAGCGCCTCGCTGATCGTTGCCGCGACGCAAGGATTCGCCCAGCCTTATGGCCTGAACATCAATCTACAGCGCCAGCCTTCGTGGGCCAGTCTGCGCGACAAGTTGGTCAGCGGCGAGTTGCATGCGGCGCACAGCCTCTATGGCCTGGTGTACGCAGCGCAGTTGGGGATCGGCGGGCCAGCCAAGGACATGGCGGTGCTCATGGGCCTCAACCAGAACGGTCAGAGCATCAACCTTTCCTCGACGCTACAGAATCAAGGCGTGATCACTCCTGAGGCGCTGGACCGTCGCACGCACCAAAGCGGGACGAAACTGACCTTCGCCCAGACACTGCCCACTGGCAATCACGCCATGTGGCTGTATTACTGGCTCGCCAGCCAGGGCGTTCATCCGCTGGAAGACGTCGACAGCGTGGTGGTCCCGCCGCCACAGATGGTCGAACACCTCAAGGCGCAACGCATCGACGGCTTTTGCGTCGGCGAGCCTTGGGGTGCCAGCGCCGTGAATCAGCATCTGGGGTTCACCCTGGCGACCAGTCAGACCATCTGGCCGGATCACCCGGAAAAGGTCCTCGGCTGCACGCTGGAGTTCGTCCAGCAATACCCCAATACAGCGCGAGTGCTGATCATGGCGGTGCTGGAGGCCAGTCGGTTTATCGAGGAAAGCCTCGATAACCGCCGCAGCACCGCGCAAATGCTCAGCGGCAGCGAGTACGTGAACGCCCCGGTCGAAGACATCGAAGCGCGACTGCTGGGTGAGTACAGCGACGGGCTGGGCAATCACTGGCAGGATCACCACGCGGTCAGCTTCCATCGCAAGGGCGAGGTCAACATGCCATGGCTGTCGGATGGCATGTGGTTCATGACCCAGTTTCGTCGTTGGGGCTTGTTACGAGAGGACCCGGACTACCTGGGCGTGGCTTCTCAGGTGCAGCAACTCGCGCTCTATCGTCGAGCGGCCGAAGCCTTGGACATCAAGGTCCCTGCTACGGCCCTGCGCAGCAGCCAGTTGATCGACGGCAAGGTCTGGGACGGCAGCGATCCGGTCGGCTATGCCCGCAGCTTCAAACTGCACGCACTGGCCGATGCCGAGCCTGTAGTCGCCGATCCAGTCGCTGACGAATAAGGAGACGCCAACATGCTGCGAATCCTGCTGATAAACGACACACCGAAGAAAGTCGGACGCCTGAAAGCTGCCCTCATCGAGGCGGGTTTCGAGGTGATCGACGAGTCCGGCCTGATTATCGACCTGCCTGAGCGGGTGCAGGCGGTGCGCCCGGACGTGATCCTGATCGACACCGAGTCTCCCGGCCGTGACGTCATGGAGCAAGTGGTGCTGGTGACCCGCGACCTGCCCCGCCCGATCGTCATGTTCACCGACGAGCACGACCCCGGCGTCATGCGCCAGGCCATCAAATCCGGGGTCAGCGCCTACATCGTCGAGGGCATCCACGCCCAACGTCTGCAGCCCATTCTCGACGTGGCCATGGCGCGCTTCGAAAGCGATCAGGACCTGCGTGCGCAACTGCACGCCCGCGACCAACAACTGGCCGAGCGCAAACGCATCGAGACCGCCAAAGGCCTGCTGATGAAGATGAAAAACTGCAACGAGGAAGAGGCCTACACCCTGATGCGCCGACAGGCCATGAGCCGTCAGCAGAAACTGATTCAGGTCGCCGAACAGATCATTGCCATGAGTGAACTGCTGGGGTGATTAAAGCCTTCTGGCAACGCACACACCTTGAAATGACGGACCTGTAGAAGTCCGGCTTGCCGGGGGTAGCGAATTCAAGGCCGCGACCGCCGGCAAGCCGGACTGATACAGAGATTGAGTCAGGGCCTTATGGCCCGCTCCTTGCTAGATAGATCCCACAGGTAGCCAACGGCGGTTGCCCCCACTTACGACAAAGACGTCGCACACCCCTTCGCCAGACGCGGACAGGGTTGCGACGTTTTTGCGTTTTTGGCCCCCGAGAAAGGGCCGGGGTGGAGCGCCGGGTTGGTGCTTCGCCTGCAAGACCTGACCCGTGACGGTGCGACAGACCCACGCCCGCGACGATTTCCTGCAGATGAGGTGTTAGATGACTACAAGTTTCTGGAAAGCCGGCCACAAACCCACGCTGTTCGCAGCCTTCCTCTACTTCGACCTGAGCTTCATGGTCTGGTACCTCCTCGGCCCGCTGGCGGTACAGATCGCCACCGACCTGCACCTGACCACCCAGCAACGCGGCCTCATGGTTGCGACGCCGATTCTGGCAGGTGCCATTCTGCGGTTTGCGATGGGGATGCTGGCTGACCAGCTGTCCCCAAAAACCGCCGGAATCATCGGCCAGGTCATCGTCATCGTTGCGTTGCTCTGCGCCTGGCAACTGGGCATTCACAGCTACGAACAAGCCTTGCTGCTCGGGGTGTTTCTCGGCATGGCCGGCGCCTCGTTTGCGGTGGCCCTGCCCTTGGCCTCGCAATGGTATCCGCCACAGCATCAGGGCAAGGCCATGGGTATTGCAGGGGCTGGCAACTCGGGCACCGTGTTCGCGGCACTGATCGCGCCGGTGCTAGCGGCCAGTTTCGGCTGGAGCAACGTGTTCGGCTTTGCCGTCGCGCCGCTGCTGCTGACCCTGATCGCGTTCTCGCTGATGGCCAAAAACGCGCCAGAGCGTCCAAAAGCCAAATCCATGGCCGACTATTTCAAGGCCTTGGGAGACCGTGACAGCTGGTGGTTCATGTTCTTCTACAGCGTCACCTTCGGCGGCTTCATCGGCCTGGCCAGCGCCCTGCCCGGCTACTTCAACGATCAATACGGCCTGAGCCCGGTGACCGCTGGCTACTACACCGCCGCCTGCGTTTTCGGTGGCAGCATGATGCGTCCCCTCGGTGGTGCGCTGGCCGACCGGTTCGGCGGCATCCGCACCCTGTCGGGAATGTACGCAGTGGCGGCGATCTGCATCGCCGCCGTGGGTTTCAACCTGCCCAGTTCCTGGGCCGCACTGGCACTGTTCGTCGCTGCGATGCTTGGCCTGGGTGCAGGCAACGGCGCGGTATTCCAGTTGGTACCGCAGCGTTTTCGCAAGGAAATCGGCGTGATGACTGGCCTGATCGGTATGGCGGGCGGCATCGGCGGCTTCCTGTTGGCAGCCGGCCTTGGCGCGATCAAGCAGAACACCGGCGATTATCAACTGGGCCTGTGGCTGTTCGCCTTGCTCGGCGTGCTGGCATGGTTCGGTCTGATGAACGTCAAACGTCGCTGGAGGACCACCTGGGGTTCTGCAGCCGTGACGGCTGCTCGCGTCTGACTCGCCTGAGGAATCGCGATGAACCAGCCCCTGACGTTGAACCCGGTCGCTCCGGTTGGCCTGCAATTGCGCTTCGCCGAGTTCAGCGCCAGCGGTCCGCGGGCGGAAAACCAGGACGCCACGCGCCTGGTCACCCCCGCCCCTGCGCTCGCCGCCAGCAAGGGCTATCTGTTTGCGCTGGCCGATGGCGTCAGCCAATGCGTCGACGGCGGCCTGGCTTCCCGCTCAACGCTTCAGGCCTTGGCGCTGGATTACTACTCGACGCCCGAAACCTGGGGCGTCGCGCAGGCCCTGGATCGCCTGTTGCTGGCGCAGAATCGCTGGCTGCAGGCGAACGGCCTGCTGACCACGCTCAGTGCCGTGGTTCTGCGAGGTCGTCGCTTCACCCTGGCCCATGTCGGCGACTGCCGAGTGTATCGCTGGTTCGAAGGCAATCTGCAGAGGATCAGCGAGGATCACGTCTGGGAACAACCCGACATGCAGCATGTGCTCAAGCGCGCACTGGGGCTGGATCAGTACGTGGTCATGGATTACCTCGACGGCGAGCTGCGCCAGGGCGAGCGGCTGTTGCTGATCAGCGACGGCGTCTGGTCGAGATTGAACGACGCTAACATTCGCACGATTCTCAACGATCAGCATGACCTCGACGCCGCAGTCCGGGCACTGGTCAAATCCGCACATCTGGCGGGCAGTCAGGACAACGCCAGCGCGCTGCTGATTCAGGTCGATCAGGTGGGCGCCGACACCCTGGGTGACACACTGCTGCAGTTGCAGCAGTGGCCATTACCCCCGGCCCTTAAAGCGGGTCAGATGTTCGAGGGCTGGCAAGTCGAAACTTGCCTGGGGGACTCCCGTCAGTCGCTGCTGTACCGGGTGCGCGACGGGCAGCAGCAACGCTGGCTGCTCAAGACCTTGCCCGACACTCGCCACGAGGAAAACGGCGCCGGTCAGGCACTGTTGCTGGAGGAATGGTTTCTACGCAGGGTCGCAGGGCGATTCTTTCCGGAAGTTCATCCGCTGCCCGAGCGCCAGCACCTGTACTACCTCATGCGCGAGTATCCCGGACAAACCCTCGCCCGAATTTTCGAGCAACAAGGCCCGATGGAACTGGCGCGCTGGCTGAGTCTGGCGCGGGATTTGATCGGCGCGGTGGGCTTGCTGCATCGGCGCAATATCGTGCACCGCGACATCAAGCCGGAAAATCTGCTGATCGACGACGCCGGGGTGCTGCGGGTGCTGGATTTCGGTCTGGCATTCTGCCCCGGGCTGTCGGCCGCTTCGCCGGGAGAAGTCCCTGGCACCCCGAGCTTCATCGCGCCGGAAGCCTTTGAAGGCACCGAGCCTGCGCCCGCGCTGGACCTCTACGCCGCCAGCGTCACCTTGTATTTCCTGCTCACTGGCCATTATCCGTATGGGGAAATCGAGGCCTTTCAGCATCGACGCTTCGGCAACCCCGTGCCTGTCAGCCGTTTTCGCCCCGATGCCCCCGAGTGGTTGGAGCGGCATCTGGATCAAGCGCTGCAAGCCCATCCAGCAAAGCGCTTCGAGACTGCCGAGCAATGGCTGCTGCAATTGCAACAAGGCGAGCTGGCAACGCTGGAAATCCGCCCCAGGCCGCTGCTGGAGCGCGAACCACTGAAGGTATGGCGGAGCATCGCATTGCTGTCGCTGCTGCTGAATCTGCTGCTGTGGATCTGGCTGTTTAAACATTGATTACAACGAATTCAACTCAGCTGACCGCTGCCACGATTGCGGTCGAGCCATGCACCGAGGGTAATGTCATGAATGCAAAAGTCTGGCTGGTAGGCGCAGGCCCTGGCGATCCTGAACTGCTGACCCTCAAGGCGGTACGCGCGCTGGGCGAAGCCGATGTGGTGCTGATCGATGATCTGGTCAATCGCGCCGTACTCGAACACTGCCCTGCTGCGCGGGTGATCGCGGTGGGAAAACGCGGTGGCTGCCGCTCTACCCCGCAATCGTTCATCCAGCGCCTGATGCTGCGCTACGCCCGACAAGGCAAATGCGTGGTCCGCCTTAAAGGCGGCGACCCGTGCATCTTCGGGCGCGGTGGTGAAGAAGCCCAATGGCTGGGTGCGCACGGCATCGCCGTGGAAATCGTCAACGGCATCACTGCAGGCCTGGCAGGCGCCACACAAAGCGGCATCTCCCTGACGTTGCGCGGAATCGCCCGGGGCGTAACGCTGGTGACCGCGCACACTCAGGACGACAGCAGCCTGAACTGGCGCGCTCTCGCGCAGAGCGGCACCACGCTCGTCATCTACATGGGCGTCGCGAAACTGGGAGATATTCGAGAACAACTGCTAGCCGGAGGAATGTCGGCCGAGACCCCGGTGGCAATGATCGAGAACGCGTCGTTGCCGCATCAGCGCGAATGTCACAGCTCGCTGAAGGCCATGCAGGACGACGCACAGGCCTTCGAATTGCAAAGCCCGGCGGTGCTGGTAATCGGTGAAGTCGCGCGTCAGAAGCATGTACTGGGCAGCGCTAGGGATTCTGCACAAGGGCTGCAGCGGCTTAAGGGCTGAGAGAGTATTCGCACAGCTATTCGGGATGTTCTGACTGGCGTACCGTTGCGACAGGCACCCATGAAGAGCGCGCCATGCTCGACACCAATTTGATATCACTGGCGCGTTTTAGCGAAAAGTTTCCTCCCCAATGACCCTCATCAGTAAAAGAAAAACCCGGCCGAGGCCGGGTTTTTCTTGAAGCGGGGGCTAATTACTTAGCTTGGGCTTCTACTTGTGCTTCTACGCGACGGTTAACAGCGCGGCCAGCCTCGGTTGCGTTATCAGCAACTGGACGGGTTTCGCCGTAGCCAACCGAGTTCACGCGGTTAGCGCCAACACCGTACTGGTTAACCAGAACTTGCTTAACGGCGTTTGCACGACGCTCGGACAGTTTCTGGTTGTAAGCGTCAGGACCGACGGAGTCAGTGTGACCTTCAACAGTGGTGGTGGTTTGTGGGTACTGCTTCATGAAGTCAGCCAGGTTCTTGATGTCGCCGTAGCTGTTTGGCTTGACGACCGACTTGTCGAAGTCGAATTTCACGTCCAGCTCAACACGTACGACTTCAGCAACAGCCGGGCAACCGTTGGCGTCAACGGTAACGTTGGCCGGGGTGTCTGGGCACTTGTCGACGTTGTCGCAAACGCCGTCGTTGTCGCTGTCGGAGCACACTTCAGCTACTGGAGCCGGTGCTGCTTCAACTTTCTTCGAACCGCCACCGAAGTTCACGCCGATACCGACGCTAGGAGCCCACTCGGTGTCGCCCTGGTCGATGTTGTACTGAGCTTCAACGCCAGCACGGGCATAGAAGTTGTCGGTGAAGTACAGCTTGGCACCGCCGCCGATGTTGGCGAAGGTGGAGCGGTTACGACCGCCGCTGCCGTTCTGACCGATGCTCTGATCGGAGAAACCAGCCGAGACGTACGGACGCAGCATGTCGCCCGGGTTGTTGAAGTGGTACAGAGCGTCCAGAGCGGTGTTCGCGCCCTTGATGTTCTTACCGTCGTCGCTACGGACGTTGTGCACTTCGTCGTAGCCCAGACGCAATTCAACATCGTCGGTCAGGAAGTAGCCAACAGAACCGCCGAACAGGTTGCCGTCGTTCTTGAAATTACGAGCGCTGTCGAACTGTTCTTTCTTGGCGAAGCCTTCGATTTCGACTGCGCCTTGGCCTTGTGCCAGAGCGCCGAACGAAGTTGCGGCAACAATAGTACCAATGGCCAAGCCCAAGGTGTTTTTCAGTTTCATCCGTTAAATCCCCATCTGGTGATTGTAAAGCAGTCCCACTTATCGAGGGACAACTCATCGGCAAGTCTATCAGAACTTGCCTGCCCGTTAGAGATATTTGCTCCGAGTTAAGTTTCGGTGATGCCTGCAAATTTCTCACGTAATTTATCAAGTGCCCTTTTGTATCGCATTTTTGTGGCACTCAGGCCCATATGCATTATGTCTGCGATCTCCTGAAATTCCAGTTCCGCGACAAAGCGTAGCACCAGAATTTCCCTGTCGATCGGGTTCACATGCACGAGCCAGCGATCGAGGCCGCCCTTCTCTTCCGGTTTCGGCGTCTTCTCTTCAGACGCTTCCTCGAGGGGGTCCAGACTCAAAGCGTCCATCAACCGACGCTTTCGCCGCTCCTTCCTGTACTGCGTGATGCATTCGTTGTAGGTGATGCTGTAGAGCCAGGTTTTGAACTTCGATTTCCCTTCGAAATTCTTCAATCCATACAACACCTTAAGCATCACCTCCTGACAGACATCGTCAGCATCGCGATCGTTCCCTAAATACCGTGCGCAGACGTTAAAAAGTGTCCGCTGGTAGCGTCGCATCAGCTCCTCGTAAGCCCGAGTCACGTGAAACAACTCGGCGTGCGAGCGCGCAACCAACTCCTCATCGGAGAGCTCGCGGGGGTCGTAACGCAGTGAGGGCGATTGGGGTTTATTCAAAACAAGTCGTGCCGACAGTCAGGTAGATGTCCGCCAGGTCCCGAGGTTCCCCGGGATTTTGCGGCGGCATACATTAGCAGATTTGCCGGTTCAGCGGCTGCTCACTCGCTGCTCGAGAAGGATTCGGTTCGACATCGATACCAGTTCTCCTTCATCGGTCAGCAGGGTGGTTTTCACCGTGCCAATCTCTTCAATCTGCCCTTCGACCTCTCCAACACGCACTTGTTGCCCTACCTGGTACAACTCCCTCACATAAATTCCTGCCAGGATCTGGCTCGCGATTTCGCGGCTCCCCAGCCCCATGGCCAGCGCAATTGCCAGACCAACGGTAATCAATCCGATAACGATAACGTGGTTCAGCAGGTCGGTTTTCACCTCCAGCTGGCTGATCGCCACCGAAATACTGATGATGATCACCAGCCACTGAGCGATTCGCCCAAGGCCTGCTGCGTAATCGAGGCCGACACCTTCAGCCGCGCCCCGCACGATACCGTTGACCAACTGCGCCAGCAGCACACCTACCAACAGCACCAACGCCGCGCCGAACACCTTCGGCAAATACAGCGCCAGCATGTCCAGCGTCGCCGAGACCCGCTCAAGGCCGAGGGATTCTGCCGCCGACACCAGAAAAATCAAGAGCACAAACCAATACACGATCTTTCCGATCAGCGTCGAAATCGGGACCTGGACGCCCGCTCGACTGATCAGTTTGGTCAGGCCGGTGCCGCCCATCAGGCGATCCAGACCCAGCTTTGCCAACAGTTTGGACAACAGGGTATCGAGCAGCTTGGCGACCACGAAACCCAGAAGAACAACCACCAGAGCGCCGAACAGGTTCGGGATGAAGTTCGCGACTTTGGTCCACAACGCAGTCATTGCGGTAACCAGGCTCTGTGTCCAGAGATCCAATTCCATATTCAATCAGCCTTGTCTTGAGCACCGGAAAAAGTGTTGCCGGCAATCGTCGCCTTGCGACGGGAAACAGGTGAAACGTGAGCCGAACCGTTGTTCACGGCGATCATCAATGCTTGCGAGCAGCGGCCGAGCAGGCTGAACAGATCTCCTGCACCGACCTGGCGGTTCGCGGTCTTCAACACACGCCCGAGCGCTGCGTCATCGTCCCGGCTGGAGGACGAGGAATTGAGCATGTCTCGCAGTGATTCTTCAAACGGGTCGTGCATAGGCACCTCACGTGATGTCACTGAAAGACGCAGGCAATTTTGCATGAGTCACAAACTGCGTCTTAAACGACAGGTATTTTTTGCCCATCACACCCATCGCAGACGCTTGAACAGCCACATTTGCCCCACCGCGACGACGATCATCAGCACGCAGGCGAACAGAAAACCGTACGGATTATCCGACCCGGGAATGCCGCCGACATTGATGCCCAGCAAGCCCGTCAGAAAACTCATCGGCAGGAAGATTCCGGTGACGATCCCGAAGCGGTACATGGTGCGGTTCATCCGCTCGTTGAGGCGTCTATCTTCGGCCTCAAGCACCAGCCCCACTCGCTCCCGGGTCAATTCAAGCTCTTCCAGGTACCGCGTCAGACTATTGTTCAACTCGTTCCAGTAATCAGCATCGTCTTCAACGAACCAGGGCATCTTGCTGCGGGTCAACTGCGCGTAAATCTCACGCTGTGGATGCAGAAACCGACGCATCCCCGCTGCACGTCTGCGGATGTGCACCATGTTGTGATGCTCTGGCATATACCGTTCGTCGGCGTCTATGCGTTCTTCCATGTCGTCGACCAGTTCGGTCAACTCGCTGACCACCGCCTGCACCTTGTCGGTGAGCAACTGGGCCAGGTAAACCAGCAGCTCGGAAGCGGTTTTCGGCCCCTTGCCCTCTTTGAGCATCTCGATCAGCTCATCGGTCGCGCGCAGCGAACGCAGACGCAAGGAGATCACCCGCTGGGCGGCGGCAAAGATGCGCACCGAAACCATGTCCTCCGGTTCTGCGCCGGGGTTGAGGTTGACCCCACGCAAAAACAGCAGCAGTTCATCGCCCGGCAATGCCAGCAAGCGTGGGCGGGTGTTTTCTTCAAGCATCAGATCGCAGACGAATTCACTGAGACCACTGGCCGAACGCAGCCAGGTCTGGGTCTGCGGGTGGCTGCGATCCCAGTGCAGCCACACGCTTTCGTGCGGCTCCAGTTGCAGGCTATCCAGTTCGGTTCGAGCTATTGAACGCGCCCCGCCTTTACCGTCCAGTACCAGGGCATGTACCAGCCCCCACTGCGCGTTGGTCTCATCGAACATTCGCTGTCCTGTCTTGGCCGGTCAGTCCGGCATTTTCAAGGGGGTTGGCGATACGATGATGCCGTTGTTGTCGGCATACACATATTCACCCGGGCGGAACGTCACGCCCCCGAAACTCACTACCACGTTCAAATCGCCCAGACCGCGCTTGTCGGTCTTGAGCGGGTGACTGGCCAATGCCTGCACACCGAGATCGGTCTGCGCCAGGACATCGACGTCACGCACGCAACCATAAATGATCATGCCTTCCCAGCCATTCCTGGCTGCTTTCTCCGCCAGCATGTCGCCGAGCAATGCGCGGCGCAGCGATCCCCCGCCGTCGACCACCAGAACCTTGCCTTTGCCGTCCTGATCGGCCTGTTCACGCACCAGCGAATTATCTTCGAAGCACTTGAGGGTAACGATTTCTCCACCGAAGGAGTCGCGACCGCCAAAGTTGCTGAACATCGGCTCGACCACCTGAATCAGTTCAGGGTAGGCGTCGCACAAATCCGGAGTGATGTAGTGCATGGGGAACTCCTGTCAGTTGAGGCATGGTGTACAAGGATAAACCTGTTCGGTTCGGCTTCCAGTGGCACGCACGTCTGACCGCGCCAACCGCCACAATGCTTCCTTATATAGAACAAATACCTGACCGACGAGTCTTGTGTCCCAACCGTCCCTCTTCACCACTCGATTGGGTGTAGCTTAGCCCCAAGCCAGCGGCATAGGAATGCTCGCTAAGGCACAAATCAAGGAGTTGTCGCCACGTTCAGCGTTGATTCAGCAAAAACCACCCCAACTTGTTCATTGAGCCAGTCCGAGACCCGCGGCCAGACCTGTGTCTGCGCAGCCTTGCTGACCAGCATCTGCACGTGGCCGAAATCTTCGCTGTAGCCCTGCTCCCGCCCCAGACAAAGAAACGCCTTGCGCGGCGAACCGAATTGTTCGAACAGCTCACGGCAGGCCCATTCCGGATCCTGATGATCCCCTGCTCCCGCCACACAAAGCAGCGGCACCTCGACATGACGCAGTCCCGACCACCAATCGTCCTTCTTGTCACCGAAACGACCGAACAGTCCATGCCAGCGCATGCTCTCGAGCACAATGCCCATCGGCTCGTCTTCAGGACCGCGTTTGAAGCGCGGGCCGGAAATGTGTCCGAAGCGCTTGAACAGCAAGCGGGCGCTCCACTGCAGCGGGGGCACCTTCAGCGGCCAGTACTTGCGGGTGATCTGACTGCCGAACAAGGCCGCGGAAGCCACCTGATCGACGCCGAGATAATGCCCGCCCAGCGCAGCGGCCAGCGTCGTCCCGCCCAGGGAGTGACCGATCCAGTGCGGGGTCTGCCCGGTCTGCTCGCAGACGAAGGCGGCAATCGCCGGCAAGTCGTAACGCGCGTAGTCGGCAACACGGTTGTGCCGGTAAGCCTCATTACGCGCCGAGAGGCCATGACCGCGCATCTCCGGAATCCACACATCGAACCCGGCACGGGCCAGATAAGCGCCCAGGCCGATGCCTTTTGGGGAATACCAGAAGCGTCGATTGGAAAAACTGCCATGCAACAGAATGACTGGAACGCCGCGCACGTCGGGCGCGGCCACCAGACCCAGACGGGTCACGGCAAGTTCGACAGTGAAATCCAGACTGTTGCCGGGTTTGAGGCGGTACACGTCCTCGATCAGATCGCCACGTCGCTCGGCGCTGATCAAGGCCACGGGAAATAGATTGCTGCTGCTCTGCATATCGCTCTTGCTTGACTCTGAAATGGCGCACTGTCCGGAATAGCACGCTGATGCTGTCCCGGCGCTTAACCTGTCATCTGAAAAAGGCGCATAAAAAAGGGCGGAATCACTGAGACCGCCCTTCTTCAGAACGCTGGCCCATCGAAACGGGCCAGCATCTTACTCGATTTGCATCAGGTTGGAGCGTCCTGTTCGGACAGGAAGAACCAGGTCTCCAGTACCGAATCGGGGTTCAACGAAACGCTTTCGATGCCCTGTTCCATCAACCAGCGCGCCAGATCCGGATGGTCGGACGGGCCCTGACCGCAGATGCCGATGTACTTGCCAGCCTTGTTGCAGGCCTGAATGGCGCTGGACAGCAGCTTCTTGACCGCAGGATTACGCTCGTCGAACAGGTGCGCGATGATGCCGGAGTCACGGTCCAGGCCCAGGGTCAGCTGGGTCAGGTCGTTGGAGCCGATGGAGAAACCGTCGAAGAACTCGAGGAATTCTTCAGCCATCAGGGCGTTGGACGGCAGCTCGCACATCATGATCACGCGCAGACCGTTATCGCCGCGTGCCAGACCGTTTTCAGCCAGCAGGTCGACCACCTGACTCGCTTCGCCCAGGGTGCGCACGAACGGCACCATGATTTCGACGTTGGTCAGGCCCATCTCGTTGCGCACGCGCTTGAGGGCGCGGCACTCGAGCTCGAAGCAGTCGCGGAAGTTTTCGCTGATGTAACGCGAAGCACCGCGGAAGCCCAGCATCGGGTTTTCTTCTTCCGGCTCATACAGCTTGCCGCCGATCAGGTTCGCATATTCGTTGGACTTGAAGTCCGACAGCCGCACAATGACCTTCTTCGGCGCGAACGCTGCAGCCAGGGTACTGATGCCCTCGACCAGCTTCTCGACGTAGAAACCGACCGGGTCGTTGTAACCGGCGATGCGCTTGTCGACGCTTTCCTTGATGTCCAGCGGCAGGTTCGGGTAGTTCAGCAGCGCCTTGGGGTGCACGCCGATCATGCGGTTGATGATGAACTCCAGACGCGCCAGACCGATACCGGCGTTTGGCAGCTGGGCGAAGTCGAAGGCACGATCCGGGTTGCCGACGTTCATCATGATCTTGAAAGGCAGTTCCGGCATGGCATCGACAGAGTTCTGCTTGATGTCGAAACCCAGCTCGCCTTCGAAGATGTAACCGGTGTCGCCTTCAGCGCAGGAAACGGTCACGCCCTGGCCGTCTTTCAACAGCTCGGTGGCATTGCCGCAACCCACGACCGCCGGAATACCCAGCTCACGGGCGATGATCGCTGCGTGGCAGGTACGACCGCCACGGTTGGTGACGATGGCGCTGGCGCGCTTCATTACCGGTTCCCAGTCCGGGTCGGTCATGTCGGAGACCAGCACGTCGCCGGCCTGAACCTTGTCCATTTCGGACACGTCCTTGATGATCCGCACCTTGCCGGCGCCGATGCGCTGACCGATGGCACGGCCTTCGGCCAGAACGGTGCCCTTCTCTTTAAGAAGGTAACGCTCCATGACGTTGCCCGAACTGCGGCTCTTCACGGTTTCAGGACGCGCCTGAACGATGTACAGCTTGCCGTCGTCGCCATCTTTGGCCCACTCGATGTCCATCGGGCACTGGTAGTGCTTCTCGATGATCATCGCCTGGCGTGCCAGGTTGCTGACTTCTTCATCGGACAGGCAGAAACGCGCGCGATCCGCCGCTTCAACGTCGATCACCTTGACCGATTTACCGGCCTTGGCTTCTTCGCCGTAGATCATCTTGATGGCCTTGCTGCCCAGATTGCGACGCAGGATCGCTGGGCGACCGGCTTCAAGGGTGTTCTTGTGAACGTAGAATTCGTCCGGGTTGACCGCGCCTTGTACGACGGTTTCGCCCAGGCCGTAGGCGCCGGTGATGAACACCACGTCACGGAAACCGGATTCGGTGTCCAGGGTGAACATCACGCCAGCGGTACCGGTTTCGGAACGCACCATGCGCTGCACGCCAGCGGACAGCGCCACCAGCTTGTGATCGAAACCCTGGTGTACGCGGTAGGAAATGGCGCGGTCGTTGAACAGCGAAGCGAAGACTTCTTTCGCTGCGCGGATCACGTTTTCGACGCCACGGATGTTGAGGAAGGTTTCCTGCTGACCGGCGAAGGAGGCGTCAGGCAGGTCTTCTGCGGTGGCGGAAGAACGCACGGCAACGGCGATGTCCGGATTGCCGGCCGAGAGTTCGGCGAAGGCAGTACGGATCTCGGCGTTGAGCTTCTCGGGAAATTCAGCCTCCATGATCCACTGACGAATCTGCGCGCCGGTTTTTGCCAGTGCGTTGACGTCGTCGACGTCCAGGGCATCGAGTGCCGCGTGAATCTGATCGTTCAGACCACTTTGCTCAAGAAAATCACGATAGGCCTGAGCTGTAGTGGCGAAGCCACCGGGAACGGAAACGCCTGCGCCCGCCAGGTTGCTGATCATCTCGCCGAGGGATGCGTTCTTGCCCCCCACGTGCTCAACATCATGTTTGCCGAGCTTATCGAGGGAAACTACGTACTCTACCAAGGTGATCTCTCCACTAACCGATTTGTTGTTGGGAAAAGCTTTGGTGCCTGAATCACAGGAAAAAAGCGATTCGGCGCACTGGTGGTCTGGATCCGGAAAACGCTGAATCTTGAAATAAAGCTAGAATGCGGCCAGTCATGGCACGCAAGCCCGCCTATGATATCCAAGAATCGTCACCAGCTTAAGGCCCAGGGCGCAAATGAAACGATCCGCTTTCTTTATCTCCGACGGCACCGGCATCACTGCCGAAACCCTTGGTCAGAGCCTGTTGGCGCAATTTGAAAACATAACATTCAACAAGTTCACCAGGCCCTACATCGACAGCGTCGAGAAAGCGCGGGCCATGGTCCAGCAAATCAACAAGGCCGCCGAGAAAGACGAGGTCCGTCCGATCATCTTCGACACCATCGTCAACCAGGACATCCGCGAGATCCTGGCAACCTCCGATGGCTTCATGATCGACATCTTCTCAACCTTCCTGGCCCCGCTCGAGCAGGAGCTTAGTTCACACTCCTCCTACTCGGTGGGCAAATCACATTCCATCGGCCACAACTCCAATTACATGGAGCGGATCGAGGCAGTGAACTTCGCGCTGGACAACGACGACGGCGCCAGAACCCACTATTACGACAAGGCCGACATCATTCTGGTAGGTGTTTCGCGCTGTGGGAAGACGCCTACCTGTCTATACATGGCCATGCAATTCGGCATCCGCGCGGCGAACTATCCGTTGACCGAAGATGACATGGAACGCCTGCAGCTTCCGGCCGCGCTGAAACAGCATCGCAACAAGCTGTTCGGCCTGACCATCGACCCGGATCGGCTGACCGCCATCCGTCACGAACGCAAGCCCAACAGCCGTTATTCGAGTTTTGCCCAGTGTGAATTCGAAGTGCGCGAAGTGGAAAACCTGTTCCGCCGCGAGAACATTCCGAACATCAATTCCACGCACTTTTCCGTCGAGGAGATCTCGGCCAAGGTGTTAGTGGAAAAAGGCGTTGAACGGCGTTTCAAATAACACTTACACCCTGTAGCCGCCCGGCTTGCCGGCAGTGGCGCCTTCAGAAGCGCTTGCGCCCGGAGCCGGACAGCTACAGGGCTTGTTATTGATGCGAGAAACCGCTTCTTAGAAACAATCCCCCGGCACCCTGACCCAGCCTTCCATCAATACCCGCGCACTGCGACTCATGATGGCTTTCTTCACTGACCACTCGCCGTCGACAATTTCAGCCTCAGCGCCTACACGTAAGGTCCCCGAAGGATGGCCGAAACGTACCGCGCTGCGCTCGCCACCACCGGCGGCAAGGTTGACCAGCGTGCCCGGAATGGCAGCCGCCGTGCCAATCGCCACCGCCGCCGTGCCCATCATCGCGTGGTGCAACTTGCCCATGGACATGGCGCGCACCAGCAGATCGGCATCCTGCGCCGTGACGCACTTACCGCTTGACGACACATACTCGGCGGGCGCTGCGACGAACGCCACTTTCGGCGTGTGCTGACGTTTGGCAGCTTCGTCGACGTTGCCGATCAGCCCCATGCGCACGGCGCCGTAGGCACGAATGGTTTCGAACATGGTCAGCGCCTTCGGATCGCTGTTGATCGCGTCCTGCAGTTCGGCACCCGTGTAACCGATATCGCTGGCGTTGACGAAAATGGTCGGGATCCCGGCATTGATCATCGTCGCCTTGAACGTGCCTACACCGGGCACTTCCAGCTCATCCACCAGATTGCCGGTCGGGAACATCGAGCCACTGGCGCCCTCTTCTTCCGCGGCTGGGTCCATGAATTCCAGCTGGACCTCAGCGGCGGGAAACGTCACGCCATCGAGCTCGAAATCACCGGTTTCCTGTACCGCACCGTTGGTCATCGGCACGTGGGCAATGATGGTCTTGCCGATGTTGGCCTGCCAGATCCGCACCACCGCCACGCCGTTGTGCGGCACACGGCTGGCGTCGATCAGGCCGTTGCTGATGGCGAACGGCCCGACCGCAGCCGAGAGGTTGCCGCAGTTGCCGCTCCAGTCCACGAACGGTTTGTCGATAGAGACCTGGCCGAACAGGTAATCGACGTCGTGATCGGCCTTGATGCTTTTCGAGAGAATCACCGTCTTGCTGGTGCTCGAGGTCGCGCCGCCCATCCCATCGATCTGCTTGGCGTAGGGGTCGGGGCTGCCGATCACGCGCAGTAACAAGGAGTCACGCGCGGGGCCAGGCACCTGCGCGGCCTCAGGCAGGTCTTCCACACGAAAAAACACGCCCTTGCTGGTCCCGCCGCGCATGTAGGTCGCGGGGATCTTGATTTGTGCTGTATGAGCCATGAAATCGTTTTCCTTTATAAATCACATCAGGCGACGGCCGACGATTCGAGGAAATCCTGAGCGAAGCGCTGCAACACGCCACCCGCTTCGTAGATCGACACCTCTTCGCCCGTGTCCAGACGGCAGGTGACCGGCACTTCTACACGCTGGCCATTCTTGCGCTCAATCACCAGCGTCAGCGTGGCACGCGGGGTGCGTTCGCCGATGACGTCGAAGGTTTCGCTGCCGTCGATGCCCAGCGTCGTGCGGTTGGTACCCGGTTTAAACTCCAGTGGCAACACCCCCATGCCGACCAGGTTGGTGCGGTGGATGCGCTCGAAACCTTCGGCGACGATGGCCTCGACCCCCGCCAGACGTACTCCCTTGGCGGCCCAGTCGCGGGACGAACCCTGACCGTAATCAGCGCCTGCCACAATGATCAGCGGTTGCTTGCGCTCCATGTAGGTTTCGATGGCTTCCCACATCCGCGTGACCTTGCCTTCCGGCTCGACCCGCGCCAGCGAACCCTGCTTGACCTTGCCGTTGTCCTGCACCATTTCATTGAACAGTTTGGGGTTGGCAAAGGTTGCGCGTTGCGCCGTCAGGTGATCGCCGCGATGGGTCGCGTACGAGTTGAAGTCTTCTTCCGGCAGGCCCATTTTTGCCAAGTACTCGCCCGCAGCGCTGTTGAGCATGATGGCGTTGGACGGCGACAGGTGATCGGTGGTGATGTTGTCCGGCAATACCGCCAGAGGTCGCATGCCCTTCAGGGTACGCTCGCCCGCCAGCGCGCCTTCCCAATAAGGAGGACGACGGATATAGGTACTCATCGGACGCCAGTCATACAACGGGTCGACTTTGGGCCCGGTATCCTCGTGGATCGCGAACATCGGAATGTACACCTGACGGAACTGCTCCGGCTTGACCGACGCCTTGACCACGGCATCGATTTCCTCGTCCGTCGGCCAGATATCTTTCAGGCGAATTTCTTCGCCGGTTGCGCTGGTGCCCAGCACATCCTTCTCGATATCGAAGCGGATGGTACCGGCGATGGCGTAGGCGACCACCAATGGCGGCGAGGCAAGAAACGCCTGTTTGGCGTAGGGATGAATCCGCCCGTCGAAGTTGCGGTTGCCTGACAACACGGCGGTTGCGTACAGGTCGCGGTCGATGATTTCCTGCTGGATCACGGGATCCAGCGCACCCGACATACCGTTGCAGGTGGTGCAGGCAAACGCTACGACGCCGAAGCCCAATTGCTCAAGCTCAGAAGTCAGCCCTGCTTCATCCAGATACAACGCAACGGTCTTGGAACCTGGCGCCAGCGAGGATTTGACCCAGGGTTTGCGCATCAGCCCCAGCTTGTTGGCATTGCGCGCCAGCAAACCTGCGGCGATCACGTTGCGCGGGTTGCTGGTGTTGGTGCAACTGGTGATGGCGGCGATGATCACCGCGCCGTCGGGCATCTGGCCGGGAATTTCTTCCCATTGGCCGGAGATGCCTTTGCTCGCCAGATCCGATACCGCGACGCGAGCGTGGGGGTTGCTCGGGCCGGCCATGTTGCGCACCACCGAGGACAGATCGAAGGTCAGGCCACGCTCGTATTGCGCGCCTTTCAGGCTGTCAGCCCACAGGCCGGTGGTCTTGGCGTAGTGCTCGACCAGTTGCACCTGATCGTCTTCGCGGCCGGTGAGTTTGAGGTAATCGATGGTCTGCTGGTCGATGTAGAACATCGCAGCAGTGGCGCCGTATTCCGGCGCCATATTGGAAATGGTGGCGCGATCGCCCAGGGTCAGTGCCGAAGCACCTTCACCGAAGAACTCCAGCCATGCACCGACCACTTTTTGCTTGCGCAGGAACTCCGTGAGTGCCAGCACCATGTCGGTGGCAGTGATGCCCGGTTGCAGCTTGCCCGTCAGCTCGACGCCGACGCTTTCCGGCACGCGCATCCAGGATGCGCGACCGAGCATCACACTCTCGGCTTCCAGGCCGCCCACACCGATGGCGATCACGCCCAGCGCATCGACGTGCGGCGTGTGGCTGTCGGTGCCGACGCAGGTATCAGGGAACGCCACGCCGTCACGCAGCTGGATCACCGGAGACATTTTCTCCAGGTTGATCTGGTGCATGATGCCGTTGCCCGGCGGGATCACGTCGACGTTCTTGAACGCCTTTTTGGTCCAGTTGATGAAGTGGAAACGGTCTTCGTTGCGACGGTCTTCGATGGCGCGGTTTTTTTCGAACGCGTCGGGATCGGACCCGCCGCGCTCGACGGCCAGCGAGTGATCGACGATCAATTGCACCGGGACCACCGGATTCACTTGCGCCGGATCGCCGCCCATATCGGCGATGGCGTCGCGCAGGCCTGCCAGATCGACCAGCGCGGTCTGGCCGAGAATGTCATGACACACCACGCGAGCGGGAAACCACGGGAAATCCAGATCCCGCTTGCGTTCGATCAACTGGGTCAGCGAGGCCTTGAGCGTCGCAGGGTCGCAGCGGCGCACCAGGTTTTCGGCGAGCACGCGGGAGGTATAAGGCAGCGTTGCATAGGCGCCAGGTTTGATGGCATCGACTGCCGCACGGGCGTCGAAGTAGTCAAGCGAGGTGCCAGGCAATTGTTTGCGGTATTCAGTGTTCATACGCTGGACTCAATCACGGTAGGTTTTGAAGGGTGGCGAACCCCGTGGAGTTCGCCTTTTCCCAGTCAGCGGCGCTCGATTGGCAGGAACTTGCGCTGCTCGACGCCGATGTACTCCGCGCTTGGACGGATAATACGGTTATTGGCGCGTTGCTCGAACACGTGAGAGGCCCAGCCAGTCAGGCGCGAGCAGACGAAGATCGGCGTGAACAGCTTGGTCGGGATACCCATGAAATGGTAAGCCGAGGCGTGGTAGAAGTCGGCGTTGGGGAACAGCTTCTTCTGCTCCCACATGGTCTTGTCGATGGCCTCGGAGACCGGGAACAGGACCTTGTCGCCCACCTCGTCCGCGAGCTTCTTCGACCAACCCTTGATGACCTCGTTACGCGGGTCGTTGTCCTTGTAGATCGCGTGGCCGAAGCCCATGATCTTGTCCTTGCGCTCCAGCATGGCCAGCGTGCCTCTGGTCGCTTCTTCGGCCGAGGAGAACTTCTCGATCATGTCCATCGCCGCCTCGTTGGCGCCACCGTGCAGCGGGCCACGCAAGGTGCCGATCGCGGCGGTGATGCAGGAGAACAGATCTGACAGGGTCGACGCGCAGACCCGGGCCGTGAAGGTCGAGGCGTTGAATTCGTGCTCTGCGTACAGGATCAACGAAACGTCCATCACCTTGCGATGAAGTTCGCTTGGGGTCTTGTCCAGCAGCAGCTTGAGGAAGTGGCCGCCGATGGAGGTTTCATCGGTCACGCAGTCGATGCGTTTGCCATCGTGGCTGAAACGGTACCAGTAGCACATGATCGCCGGGAACGCGGCCAGCAGGCGGTCGGTGGCATCGCGCTGCTGTTCGAAACTGGTTTCCGGCTCCAGATTGCCCAGCATGGAGCAGCCAGTGCGCATGACGTCCATCGGGTGGGCGTCGGCAGGAATGCGCTCCAGTACTTCCTTGAGCGCTTGCGGCAAATCGCGCAGCTTCTGCAGTTTGCTCAGATAAGCGTCCAGTTGCGCCTGAGTCGGCAGCTCGCCGTACAGCAACAGGTAGGCGACTTCTTCGAAACGGGCATCGGCGGCCAGCTCGCGTACGTCATAACCACGGTAGGTCAACCCGGCGCCTGCCTGGCCAACAGTGGACAGGGCAGTCTGCCCGGCTACCTGGCCACGCAGGCCAGCGCCACTCAATACTTTTCCTTCAGCCATTGCTCTCTCCAATCTTGTAATTTTTCAGGGAATCGGCAATTCAGTGATTACGATTTCTTCTGCGCAAACAACGCATCCAGTTTCTGTTCGAAAGCGTGGTAATCGATGCGCTCATAGAGCTCCATGCGGGTCTGCATGGTGTCGACAACATTCTTTTGCGTGCCATCGCGGCGTATCGCGGTGTACACGTTTTCGGCGGCCTTGTTCATGGCACGGAATGCCGAGAGCGGGTAAAGCACCAGCGAGACTTCCGCCGATTTCAGTTCATCGGTGGTGAACAGGGGCGTGGAGCCGAATTCGGTGATGTTGGCCAGGATCGGTGCTTTCACCCGCGAGGCAAACAGTTTGTACATCTCCAGCTCAGTGATGGCTTCAGGGAAGACCATGTCGGCGCCCGCTTCGATGCACGCCGCTGCGCGATCCAGCGCCGATTCCAGACCTTCGACTGCCAGCGCATCGGTACGCGCCATGATCACGAAACTGTCATCGGTGCGCGCATCGACTGCGGCCTTGATGCGATCGACCATCTCCTGCTGCGAAACGATTTCCTTGCCCGGGCGATGGCCGCAACGCTTGGCGCCGACCTGATCTTCGATGTGCATGGCGGCCGCACCGAACTTGATCATCGATTTCACCGTGCGCGCGACGTTGAACGCTGAGGCGCCAAAGCCGGTATCCACGTCCACCAGCAGCGGCAACTCGCAGACGTCGGTGATGCGGCGCACATCGGTCAGTACGTCGTCCAGGCCGGTGATGCCCAGATCCGGTACCCCCAGAGAGCCGGCCGCGACACCGCCACCGGACAGGTAGATAGCCTTGAAACCCGCACGCTGAGCCAGCAATGCGTGGTTGGCGTTGATTGCGCCGACCACTTGCAATGGATGCTCGCTGGCCACGGCGTCACGGAAACGTTGGCCGGGAGTCGTTCTTGAAGTCATTGTTCACCTCGGGCAGTAGTAGCTTGATGATCCTGTTCTTGATAGCGCTGTTCGATGTTGCGTTTCGACGCGCCGATGTGGCGGCGCATCAACAATTCAGCCAGTTCGCCATCACGGTCGGCGATGGCGTCCAGAATGCGGTGATGTTCGGTGAAGGCCTGGCGCGGGCGGTTGGGCGTGGTGGAAAACTGGATGCGGTACATGCGCACCAGCTGGTAAAGCTCGCCGCAGAGCATCTGGGTCAAGGTGCTGTTGCGCGCCCCCTGAATAATCCGATAGTGGAAGTCGAAATCGCCTTCCTGCTGGTAGTAACCGACGCCGGCCTGAAACGCGGTGTCGCGCTCGTGGGTTTCCAGCACGTGCCGTAGTTCGGCGATCTCTTCGACCGTCATGCGCTCGGCGGCCAGACGACAGGCCATGCCTTCCAGCGATTCGCGAATCTCGTAGAGTTCCACCAACTCGGCGTGACTCAGCGAAACCACCCGGGCGCCGACGTGAGGAACGCGAACCAGCAGGCGCTGCCCCTCAAGGCGGTGGATCGCCTCACGCAGCGGCCCCCTGCTGATGCCATAGGTGCGCGCCAGCTCAGGCTCGGAAATCTTGCTGCCAGGGGCGATATCGCCTTTGACGATGGCGGCCTGAATCCGCCGAAACACGTTTTCGGACAGGGTTTCCGAATCGACTTGAGTGACGGCTGCAGTTTCGATGGCATCCAGCATTGTCGACACCTTTCATGTGAATGCGGCTAAAACTAGCGAATCGATGCCACGCAGTCAAAGACAATTTAAGGATTGTCGACAATCGTCTAATAACCACTAAATCTTAGGAGCTTTCCTACAGAGCAAGTCGGCCACGCCCTTCGCTGGCGCCGTAAAAGCTTCATGCTAGAATGCCGCCCGCATTTGCCTGCTGCGGCAGGCGACCCGCAACGTCCAAGCTGGCCGTGGCGCAAGCCAATCCTTACCCTTGTGTTCCCTTCACCGCGCCAGGACCTATGAGCCGCCATCCTCTACTCTTCCTTTTGAGCCTGTACCTGCCCGGCCTGCTGTTCAGTCATGCCTGCGCGGCTGCCAGCAAGACCGTTTATGGCCTGAACGAATATGCGGATCTGGCGGGGATCGACCTGCAGGTCGCGGCCAAGCTGGACACCGGCGCCAAGACCGCCTCCCTCAGCGCACGTGACATCAAGCGCTTCAAGCGCGATGGCGAGTCCTGGGTACGCTTTTATCTGGCAATCGATAACGCCCACGAACACCCTATCGAGCGGCCGCTTGCGCGGGTCAGCAAGATCAAGCGCCGGGCCGGCGATGTCGATCCGGATGACGAAAAGAAGTACACCTCGCGCCCGGTGATCAGCCTCGATGTGTGCATGGGCCACACTTCGCGAACCATAGAAGTGAACTTGACCGACCGAAGTGCATTCCAATACCCGCTTTTGATTGGCTCCGAAGCCCTGAAACACTTCGACGCGCTGGTCGACCCAAGCCTTAAATATGCTGCGGGCAAGCCTGCCTGCATCACTGATGCCCAAACCGCAGAGTAACTACATGCGCTCTCTTACCCTCCATCTGAAAATCCTGATCACAGCCCTGGTGGCACTGGGGATCGCGATCACGGCCTATCAGATATTGGTGCTCGGCATCCCGGTGACCGAAGACGAAACCGACGACCTGTGGAACATCGACGCCAAGGTCGAGTTCGTCGCCAACCCGAAAGATTCGGTCAAGGTGCAGATGTATGTACCGCCACTCTCCCGCGACTACATCAGCCTCAATGAAAGCTTCATCTCCAACAATTACGGCGTGAACGTCAACCGCGCCGACGGCAACCGCAAGGTCACCTGGTCAGCCCGTCGCGCCAACGGCAACCAGACCCTGTATTACCGCCTGGTATTGACCAAGCGCTACAGCGCCGAAAAGGCCAAGGTCAAAGGCCCGATCTTCCGCGACAGTATCGCCGTCGAGGGGCCGGAAAAAATCGCCGCCGACGCCCTCCTCGCCCCCATTCGCCAACACTCGGCCGATGTCGAAACCTTCGTCAGCGAAGCCATCAAACGTGTCAACAATCTGAGCGACGACAACGTCAAGCTGCTGCTGGCCGGTGACACCTCGGTTCAGAACAAGGCACGCATCACCGAAACCCTGCTGTCCATCGCTCACGTTCCGGTAGAGAAAGTCCACACCATTCGCCTGGTCGCCGACCAACCGCAAACGCCCGAATTGTGGCTGCGCAGCTTCAATGGCAAGGACTGGCTGTACTTCAACCCGGAAAGCGGCGAGGCCGGGCTGCCACAGGATCGCCTGTTGTGGTGGATCGGCGACGACAATCTGATCACGGTCGAGGGCGGCAAGAAGGCTGCGGTCAGTTTCACCCTCAACAACAGCGAAATGAACGCCATCCGCCTGGCCAAGCTGACCGACGAAAGCACTGACGCCGACTTCCTCGAATATTCGCTGTACGGCCTGCCGCTGCAAACCCAGCAGACATTCATGATCATGGTGATGATCCCGATCGGCGTGCTGGTGATCCTGATCCTGCGCAACCTGATCGGCCTGCAGACCCTGGGCACCTTCACCCCGGTGCTGATTGCCCTGGCGTTCCGCGAGACCCAGCTCGGGTTCGGCATCGTCCTGTTCACCATCATCACCGCGCTGGGGCTTTCGCTGCGCTCCTACCTCGAGCACCTGAAACTGCAGATGCTGCCGCGCCTGTCGGTGGTGCTGACGTTCGTGGTGGTGCTGATCGCTGCCATCAGCCTGTTCAGTCACAAGCTCGGCCTGGAGCGCGGGCTGTCGGTGGCGCTGTTCCCGATGGTAATCCTGACCATGACCATCGAACGCCTGTCGATCACCTGGGAAGAACGCGGCGCCAGCCATGCAATGAAAGTGGCCGTCGGCACGCTGTTCGCAGCGTCCCTGGCCCACATCATCATGAGCGTGCCGGAGTTCATCTACTTCGTCTTCACCTTCCCGGCTATCCTGCTGATTCTGGTGGGCTTCATGCTGGCCATGGGTCGCTATCGTGGCTACCGCCTGACCGAACTCATCCGCTTCAAGGCCTTCCTCAAGCAAGACGCCGAACGGGAAAACGTCAAATGATCGGCTGGTGGAAAACCTGGAAGGCCCTGGAGGCCAAAGGGATCATGGGCATCAACCGGCGTAACGCCGATTACGTGCTCAAGTACAACAAGCGCAGCCTCTATCCCATCGTCGATGATAAGATCATCACCAAGGAACGGGCTATCGCCGCCGGCATTCACGTGCCGGAAATGTACGGGGTCATTTCCACCGAGAAGGAGATCGAAAAGCTCGACGAGATCATCGGCGGGCGCAGCGATTTCGTGATCAAACCGGCGCAGGGCGCGGGTGGCGACGGCATTCTGGTGATCGCCGACCGCTTCGAAGAGCGTTTTCGCACCGTGTCCGGGCGCATCATCAGCCATGACGAGATCGAGCATCAGATCTCCAGCATTCTTACCGGGCTGTACTCACTGGGCGGTCATCGCGACCGTGCATTGATCGAATACCGGGTCACCCCGGACCAGATCTTCAAGAGCATCAGTTACGAAGGCGTCCCGGACATTCGCGTGATCGTGCTGATGGGCTACCCGGTGATGGCCATGTTGCGCCTGCCCACCCGACAGTCCGGTGGCAAGGCCAACCTTCACCAGGGCGCCATCGGTGTCGGCGTCGACCTTGCCACTGGCCTGACGCTGCGCGGCACCTGGCTGAACAACATCATCAGCAAGCACCCTGACACCACCAATGCCGTGGACGGCGTGCAGCTCCCCAACTGGGACGGCTTCATGCGCTTGGCGGCCGAGTGCTATGAACTGTGCGGACTGGGCTACATCGGCGTGGACATGGTGCTGGATCAGGATCGCGGCCCGTTGATCCTGGAACTCAACGCCCGACCCGGCCTGAATATCCAGATTGCCAACGACTGCGGCCTGACTCATCGCACCCTCGCGGTGGAGCAGCGCCTGGAACAACTGGCGGCCGAAGGCAGCCACGACAGCCCGGAACAAAGGGTCAGGTTCGTTCAGGAGTTATTCGGGCACGTCTGATGCCCCGCGCACAAAATGGGCCATTGCGGTGCTGACTTCCTACATCCCTCTAGGACTTAACCTACCGGAAGACTACAATCGCCCTCCGCGCGCCCTGACTGATTTACCTCGAATGCCAATCTGTTTCGTACACCCGATCGCCTACCACATTGATCCGACCGGCTACTTCTCGATCATTCGCCACGCACCGGGGGCCGTGTTGCTGGACAGCGGCCGGCCGGATGCCGATCGGGGCCGCTTCGACATTTTCAGCGCGTGGCCGCTGGAAACTCTGGCACCTGCCACAGACGAAAGCGGCGCGGCGTTTCTTCAGCGCTTGCGCGCCAGTGTCGCCCGCCTGGGTGAGGCTGATTTGCCGGAAAGCAGCCCGCTGCCGTTTGCCGGTGGCTTGATCGGCTACCTCGCCTATGACTTCGGCCGTCTGCTGGAGCCTTTGCCCACGCAAGCCGTCGACGATCTGCACCTGCCGTCTGCCGGGCTTGGGCTGTACGCCTGGGCACTGATCAGCGATCACCAACTGCGCACCAGCCAGTTGGTGTTCCATCCGCACCTGGCTGACGACGAGCGCCAACGCCTGATCGATCTGTTCGGGCACCCGCTGATTTCCAAAGATACAGCGTCGGAGCATGCAGCTTCGCCGGATGCGACGTTCAGCCTGACCGCACCCTTCAAGACTGACATCAGCGCCAATCAGTACCGCGACGCCATCGAGCGCATTCATGGGTATATCGAGGCCGGTGACTGCTATCAGGTGAACTTCGCCCAGCGTTTTCGGGCAAGTTACAGCGGTGATCCCTGGGTCGCCTATCAGGCTCTGCGGGAGGCATGCCCGACGCCCTTTTCCGGCTATCTGAGCCTTCCCGAGGGCGATGCGGTGCTGAGCCTTTCGCCGGAGCGCTTCGTCAAGGTCAGCCAGCGCCAGGTCGAGACCCGCCCTATCAAAGGCACGCGACCTCGTGGCCAGAATCCAGCGGACGATGCGGCCTACGCCGAAGAATTACTGGCCAGCGAGAAAGACCGCGCGGAAAACCTGATGATCGTCGACCTGCTGCGCAACGATCTGGGTCGCACCTGCCGCATTGGCTCGGTGAAAGTGCCGGAGCTGTTCAGCCTGGAAAGCTACCCGAATGTGCACCATCTGGTCAGCGTCGTGACGGGCGAACTGGCGGACGGCAAAGATGCGCTGGACCTGATCGGCGGCAGCTTTCCCGGAGGCTCCATCACCGGGGCGCCGAAAATCCGCTCGATGCAGATCATCGACGAGCTGGAGCCCAGCCGTCGGGCCCTGTATTGCGGTTCGCTGATGTATCTGGACGTGCGTGGCGAGATGGACAGCTCCATCGCTATCCGCAGCCTGTTGGCAAAGGACGGGCAGATCGCCTGCTGGGGCGGCGGCGGCATCGTTGCCGATTCACAGTGGGAATCGGAATACCAGGAAACCTTTACCAAGGTCCGGGTGTTGATGCAGACGCTGGAAGGGTTGTGAACACTGGACGCGTGGGAAGGAGCTGGCTCGCGAATGCGTCAAGTCAGACGCTGCAGTATTGACCGATAGTCCGCATTCTCGAGCAAGCTCTCTCCCAGGATAAACAGGCACGGCCCCAACACGCCGCCGAGCCTCGAAACCTTACAGACTCAATTCCCGATTCGAGGCCTTGATGAATTCGCGCTTCAGGTCCTCGAAGGTGTGCACCGCCGGGAACTGCGGAAACTCGCGAATCACGTTATCCGGCGCATGGAACAGAATCCCGGCATCGGCCTCACCCAGCATGGTGGTGTCGTTGTACGAGTCGCCAGCTGCAATTACCCGGTAGTACAAGCTCTTGAACGCCAGCACGGACTGGCGCTTTGGGTCTTTCTGGCGCAGTTGATAACTGCTGACCCGACCTGTTTCGTCCGTCACCAGGCGATGGCACAGCAGCGTCGGGAAGCCCAATTGACGCATCAGTGGCTGGGAGAACTCGTAGAAGGTGTCGGAGAGAATCACCACCTGAAAACGCTCGCGCAGCCAGTTCACGAACTCCACCGCTCCGTCCAGCGGCTCGAGGGTACCGATCACTTCCTGAATGTCCGACAGCTTCAACCCATGCTCGTCGAGAATGCGCAGCCGCTGCTTCATGAGCACGTCGTAATCGGGAACATCGCGGGTGGTGGCGCGCAACGATTCGATGCCGGTTTTTTCGGCGAACGCGATCCAGATCTCCGGGACCAGCACACCTTCCAGGTCAAGACAGGCAATTTCCACAGCTCACTCCTTGTGTATTTCGGTCGGACGACCGTTGCAAGGCAGCACTCTAACCACCCGGCACAGAGCCATGCAAACGCAGGTTTCAGGCAAATCGATGAAGGTTTTTGTTACCATCTGCGCCATTACGAGCGCCAAAGCGCCAATCTGACCAGGAAGCCGCCTGATGAGCCATCCCTTCGACGTCGCCGAGATCGCCGCGACCTACGCCAACAAGTCCGCCCAGGACATCCTTAAATTCGCGTTTCAGCATTTCGGTGATGAGCTGTGGATTTCCTTCAGCGGCGCTGAAGACGTGGTGCTGGTGGACATGGCATGGAAGATCAACAAGAACGTCAAGGTGTTCAGCCTCGACACCGGCCGCCTGCACCCGGAGACCTACCGCTTCATCGATCAGGTCCGCGAGCAGTACAAGATCGCCATCGATATCGTGTCCCCTGACCGCGAAAAGCTCGAACCCTTCGTCAAGGAAAAGGGTCTGTTCAGCTTCTACAAGGACGGCCATGGCGAATGCTGCGGCGTGCGCAAGATCGAACCGCTGCGCCGCAAGCTGACCGACGTCAAGGCCTGGGCCACCGGCCAGCGCCGCGACCAGAGCCCGAGCACCCGCAACAGCGTTGCCGTGGTCGAGATCGACAGCGCGTTCTCGACACCCGAGCGCACCCTGTACAAGTTCAACCCCTTGGCGCAGATGAGCAGTGCGGACGTGTGGAATTACATCCGCATGCTGGAGCTGCCGTACAACAGCCTGCACGAACGCGGTTTCATCAGCATCGGCTGCGAGCCTTGCACACGCCCTGTCTTGCCGAATCAGCACGAGCGGGAAGGCCGTTGGTGGTGGGAAGAAGCGACGCAGAAAGAATGCGGCCTGCATTCGGGGAATTTGATCGGGAAAGCCTGATGCCCTTTACTCTGTAGCAGTCCGGCCGGGCGGCGTTCCGTTTGCCGGCGGTGGCGCCCTTCAAATCGCTACCGACGCGCCGGGGCCCCCCGCCACCTGCGCCCGGCCTGCACCTAAGTGGCGATTTGTGTCGTCCGAACTGTCGCCCATGAAGATCAAGATCCCAAGCGAACGCAGACCTGCAATCCTGACGCTATCTCTGTGGGAGACGCCGGAGCTGTGCGACGGCGTCTCCCAGAGGGTTGGTGCTCAACTTTAAATCCGGTACGCCGCAAATCTGTAGCCGCCCGGCGGGACGGCTACAGCGTATCAATGCTCCGGCAGGACCACCCCTTCAAAGAGTTCTTCCAGTTCCTGCTTGTTATGGCACTGGATCGCCTTGGCCATGACATCGCGGGTCAGGTGTGGGGCGAATTTCTCGATGAAATCGCACATGAAACCGCGCAGGAATGTGCCGCGACGGAAGCCGATCTTGGTGATACTGGCTTCGAACAGCTCGCTCGCGTCCAGCACCACCAGGTCGCTGTCCAGCTTCGGATCGACCGCCATCTTGGCGACGATGCCCACCCCCAGCCCCAACCTCACATAAGTCTTGATGACGTCGGCGTCGGCTGCGGTGAACACCACTTTGGGGGTCAGGCCGCGATGGCTGAAGGCTTCGTCCAGCTTCGAGCGCCCGGTGAAACCGAAGACGTAGGTCACGATCGGGTATTCGGCGAGGATTTCCAGGGTCAGCTTCGGCAGCTTGGTCAGCGGATGGCCCTGAGGCACCACCACGCAGCGGTTCCAGGTGTAGCACGGCATCATCACCAGATCGCCGAACAACTCCAGCGCCTCGGTAGCAATGGCGAAATCGACGGTGCCGTCGGCGGCCATCTCAGCGATCTGCATGGGCGACCCCTGGTGCATGTGCAGCGCTACATCCGGGTATTGCTTGATGAAGTTGCTGATGACGGGCGGCAATGCATAGCGCGCCTGGGTATGCGTGGTGGCTATCGACAGGGTGCCTTTCTTCTCGTTGGAGAACTCCTGCGCGATCTGCTTGATGCTCTCGACCTTACGCAGGATTTCTCCTGCCGTGGTAATGATCCGCTCCCCCGCCGGCGTCACCCGTGTCAGGTGCTTGCCGCTACGCGCAAAAACCTCGACGCCCAACTCGTCTTCCAGCAACCGGATCTGCTTGCTGATACCCGGTTGAGAGGTATACAGGCTCTGCGCCGTCGCTGAAACGTTGAGGTCGTGGTGCGCCACTTCCCAGATGTAGCGCAATTGTTGAAGCTTCATATGTATCCCTCAAAGCCGGAAGACGCCACGGGCATCAGCGACGGTATATAACTGGACTAATGGTCAGGAAGGCAAAGATAGAACTTTTTATCACTTTTAAACGGTAATGGCACGCTGCTTTTTTTTGCGCGCTCGACGTTTCCCCCTTCGCACTCAGGCCCCAGTGCGGTTCTGCAGCATCGGTACCATGTACACCGGCACTTCGGAAAGCTGCAGAACCCGCGCCGCCGTGCGACCGATCAGCGTGTCCCCCTGCGCGCTATGGCTGTGGCTGCCGACCACCAGCAGATCGACTTCAAGCCTCTGCGCCTGTTCCAGTATCACGTTGGACGGGTCCCCCTGGACCACGCGCACGCTGCGAATCAATTCAAGGTCTTGATTGTCCTCACCCAGCTCTTCACGGAAGCTGTCGAGCACCCGCTGCTCGATCCCCTCGATCACAATGTTGACACCTTCGCTGTGCAATTCCCTGAGCACATCCTCGGCCAGATAGCTCTGCAGCAGGGACTCGGCGAACCTTCCCATGGGCTCGACAACGTGGATCACGTGAAGCTCGGCATTGAAAGTCCTGGCCAGGGCCAGTGCATGCTGCAGGACATAAGGCGCATAAAGACCGAGGTCCGTGGCATACAGCATCGAGCGAATCATGTGACCTCCAGGCAGCCGTAACAGGCACAGACACCACTGAGCGTAGCAGCGCGCGGACGAGTCGGCCGGTTTGATACACCTTTCAGGTCTAAAGGTTCACTGTTTTAGCTCGTTGCTGATGCCATGGGGCACGTGGCCAGTCGCCACGACTTCGCGCGCCTTCTCGCAGTGGCCCGGCTGGTCGTCGAAAAAGACATCGGCGGCGAACGCCTCCAGAAACGCGGATTTCTCCAGTCCACCGAGAAACAGCGACTCATCCAGACGGATATCCCATTCACGCAATGTACGGATCACCCGCTCGTGCGCCGGGGCCGAACGCGCGGTGACCAGTGCGGTACGGATTGGGCAGGACTCTTCAGGAAACTCGCGCTGCAACAGATTCAACGCCGCCAGAAACGGCTTGAAGGGGCCGCCAGGCAGCGGCTGACGTGCAGCTTCCCGCTCGCTGGCCTGGAAGGCTTCCAGCCCCCCGGACTGATAGACCCGCTCGGACTCGTCGGAAAACAGCACCGCATCGCCGTCGAACGCGATGCGCAACTCGGCACTGGCGGCACGCCGGGCGCCGCCCGACAGAATCGTCGCCGCTGCAAAACCGGCATCCAGCGCGCTGCGCACGTCCTCGGCGTGGGTCGAGAGAAACAGATGACTGCCAAACGCAGCAAGATAAGGAAACGGACTACGCCCGCCAACGAATGCAGCGCGAGAAATGTCCAGACCGTAATGCTGAATCGAGTTGAACACCCGCAGGCCGGTATCGGCGCTGTTGCGGGACACCAGAATCACCTCGACCCGCGACTGGCTCAGACTGGCATTGAGGCTCAGCAGCTTTTCCACCAACAGAAAAGCGTCGCCAGGCTCCAGCACTTCGTCTTCATGGTCGATCTGATATTGCCGGTAGGCGGCGACGCCGTCAGCCATGTAGATAGCGTGACTTTCACGCAGGTCGAACAGCGCTCGCGACGAAATCGCCAGCACCAGCTTGCCGCCCGCGGCTTTCATGGTCAGATCATTGGCCATCGGTTATTTCCCCCAGAACCATCAGAATCGCATCAGTGCGCTCAACGATTCCCGCGATCGATAAACGCCAGCGCATGATAAAGCGCCCGTATCTTCGGCATGTCGCAACCCGCCGCCAACGCCGCAGCGAGTGGCTTGGCGTAGATGGCCTCCAGCTCTAGCGGGCGCTTTTCGCTGAAGTCATGGTGCATGCTCGGGCGATAGTCCGGCATGTGGCCGGTGACCTTGAACAACTGCTCGGCATAACCATCTGGCAATACATGGCCACAGGCCTGGGCGCCTTGCACCACTTCGGCCATAAGCCCCTGAATCAACTCGCGGCTGTTCGGGTCAGCCATCAACGGCGTGGTGCTGGCATTCAGCAGTACCGACAGGCCGTTGTACGGCACATTCCACACCAGCTTTTGCCAGCGGGCCTTGTCCAGATTGTCCATGGCCACCGATTCGATACCCGCTGCATGGAACAGCGCAGCGCCCTCTTCAACGATCGCAAGGCTCGCAGCAGCGTCAGCGGCCGGGCCGCTGTGGTAGCCGATATTGACTGCGCCGAACGCTTGATGGGCGATCTGCCCTGGCCCGGTGCGATGAACGCAGATGAAGCACAGGCCACCCAGCAGATGCAGCGAGTCAGGCAGCAACGCGCGAAGCTCATCCTCGACGGCCAGACCGTTCTGCAGCATCAATACTTTGGCATTGGGCGCCGCGGCCTGAATGATCGCCGGAGCAACACCGTTATTGCCGGTGGTCTTGGCCCCGACCAATACCCAGTCACAGGCCGGCATATCCGCCGCCGAGGAATACGCCTGAACGTTATCCAGGGTCAGAACGCCGTGTACTTGACTGTCCAGCCGCAGGCCGTTTTGCGACACCGCGCTGAACTCGCTGCGCAGCAGAAAGTGCACGTCATAGCCGGCCCGCGCCAGCATCAGGCCGTAAAAGCCGCCGATGGCGCCGGTGCCGATAATGCCGATGCGCGGCTTCTTGATCGTTTCGCTCATGTTTCCCCCGTTCAAGGCAGCTCGTCAGGCGCGCGACTGAGCGCCTGATCGAGTCCGGTAATAATGGCTTCGGCTGACAACTTGCTGCGCAGCGCGCCGTAGAACTCGCCATCGCGCACGATGAACAACGATGGCAAGTGAAAAACCCCGTAGCGCTGCACAGCGCCGCCGCTTTCCTCGGCGTCGATCCAGCACAGTCTGTCGAGCGGCAGCGATAGCTCGGGCAAATGGTGCCGCGCCCAACGGCAACTGGAACAGCCCACGCTGGTGAATATAAGCAGCGACACGCCCGGCAGCGCGAGCAGTTGCTGATCGACGTCAAAATCCGTCAGTTGCAGTTGATCCACGTCGATCTCCCCAAGGTCTGCCGTACACTATATCCGGACACACGCGCCGGTTTGCAATCTTCGGGGCCGTCGATGCGAGTGCCTGATGACAAATAGTCCCGGGAAACCCGCCCCGGCTGGACGAAAGCGGCGTTTGCCCATTGTCGAAGTACGGCCTAACGCGTTAAGGTTCGGCTCCCCCGTTGCGCTCAATAATGCTCGGCTCCGCCGCACGGGGACGTTGGCGGCCAGCATCCGTGACCTGATGAGTAACACGATGGCTGATTTACCGATTGACGACCTCAACGTTGCCTCCAACGAGACACTGATCACTCCGGATCAGCTCAAGCGCGAAATCCCCCTCACCGCAGCCGCCCAGGCCACCGTGAGCAAGGGCCGCGAAGTTATCCGCAACATTCTCGATGGCAAGGACCACCGCCTGTTCATCGTGATCGGGCCGTGCTCGATCCACGACATCAAGGCCGCTCACGAATACGCCGAACGCCTCAAGGCCCTGGCCGCCGAGGTGTCCGATACCCTGTATCTGGTCATGCGCGTCTATTTCGAAAAGCCGCGCACCACCGTGGGCTGGAAAGGCCTGATCAACGACCCGTACCTGGACGACTCCTTCAAGATTCAGGACGGCCTGCACATCGGTCGTCAGCTGTTGCTGGATCTGGCAGAAAAAGGCCTGCCGACCGCGACCGAAGCGCTGGACCCGATCTCTCCGCAGTATCTGCAGGACCTGATCAGTTGGTCGGCCATCGGCGCGCGCACCACCGAATCCCAGACTCACCGCGAAATGGCCTCGGGTCTGTCCTCGGCAGTCGGTTTCAAAAACGGCACCGACGGCGGCCTGACCGTTGCCATCAACGCCCTGCAATCGGTTTCCAGCCCGCACCGTTTCCTGGGCATCAACCAGGAAGGTGGCGTGTCGATCGTCACCACCAAGGGCAATGCCTACGGTCACGTGGTCTTGCGTGGCGGCAACGGCAAGCCGAACTACGACTCGGTCAGCGTTGCGCTGTGCGAACAGGCGCTGAACAAGGCCAAGATCAAGCCGAATATCATGGTCGACTGCAGCCACGCCAACTCCAACAAGGACCCTGCGCTACAGCCACTGGTCATGGAAAACGTCGCCAACCAGATCCTGGAAGGCAACGAATCGATCATCGGCTTGATGGTGGAAAGCCACCTGAACTGGGGCTGTCAGGCGATTCCGAAGGACCTCGCGGACCTGCAATACGGCGTATCGATCACCGACGCCTGCATCGACTGGGAGAGCACCGAAAAAACCTTGCGCGGCATGCATGCCAAGCTCAAGGACGTGCTGCCCAAGCGTAACCGCGGCTGATCCGAAGCCCGGAAACGACAACGCCGAGCAACTGCTCGGCGTTTTTCATTGCGGCGGACCGCTTTACCAACTGTAGACCCTGGTCATCAGATCTTGGCGGCCTGACGCTGATTGCGTTCCATGTAACGTTCTACATACGAGCACGACGGAATCACGGTGTAACCCCTGCTCTCGGCAAAATCGAGTGCCTCTTCAGTCAGGGCTGCGGCTATGCCTCGACCCCGCAGAGCATTGGGAACGAACGTACGATAGATATCCAGGGTCTGCTTCCCCAGATCCATATACGTCAGATAGGCACGATGACCGTCGATGTTGATCTCGAACTGGTGACCGGTCTCGTCATGGTGGATAGACAACGCCTCGCTCATCACTACTCCTCGCGGGTCTTGGAATTTGACCCCTACCTTACCGATGTTTTTCCGGCGAAGGAACCTCTACAGGCAGATGAACACAACTGCGGGCCGTGCGCCTCTGACGCCACGCCAGCAATACTGCCTTCTACGCCACCCCGTGCCTGATTTGGACACCGAGAAGAGCCAGGCTGTTCTCTGACAAATGAGCACCTGCAAATAGTAGGCGCCATTATCGAATCTGCTCAAGTGAATCAACAGGAAAATGCGCTGCCGCACATCTGACCGGTATGAACCGTTGAACCTGTCATCGCCGACGAATGTCCATTGAGACGTGGATTGTTCGGCAAAGTCACTTTAAGCACCGCTAAACAAGCATCTTCGCCGATCTTCGTCTATACAAAAAAGGCTGTAACGCGGTTCAACGTAACCTGGACAAGGGTCGCAAGCGTTTCGACCGATCCTCTGGAGTTTCTCCGGAGTCTGTCGGTCGGACCGTCCGCCCATGCCTCACTGACAGACGTATTCGTCTGACAGCGCTAGGTTTTTTCCAGATAAAAAGCGTGAGGAATTGCACGGAACACTTTCAAAGCAAAGAATTTTATGCGGTTCTTGCGCTTAGTCCGTTTACTTACTACAAACAATGGGTAGTATGTACGCCGGTCATTTTCTCATTTTCGAGAGATGACTAATTTGATAGAAGTCCTTTAAGGGGAACACGATGAACAACGTTCTGAAATTCTCTGCTCTGGCCCTGGCCGCAGTTCTGGCTACCGGTTGCAGCAGCGCCTCCAAAGAAACCGAAGCTCGTCTGACTGCAACTGAAGACGCAGCCGCTCGTTCGCAAGCTCGTGCTGATGAAGCCTATCGCAAGGCTGATGAAGCTCTGGCTGCTGCTCAGAAAGCTCAACAGACTGCTGACGAAGCCAACGAGCGCGCTCTGCGCATGTTGGACAAGGCAAGCCGCAAGTAATAATCCCTCGGGATTATTGATAAGCCGATCCGGTTTCGGATCGGCTTTTTTGTTGCCTGTCGTCCTTCTCTGAACATCTGTTCGCGAAGGATTTTCAAGGCAATAAAAAACCCGTTCACCCTGCCCTGTTTCCAGAGCCAGGTGAACGGGTATCAGCGTCAGGTCAGCTTACTGCAGCGTGACCGGCGCGCTGTTCTCTACCGGTGCGGCAACGCCAGGCACCGCGATCTCGACCGGCATGCCGTCTTCGGCAGCGACCACGTCACGCACTTCATCCCAGTTGATCCGCAGGCTGTTGGCCAGGTCTTCACGCTTGAGCAGCGCGTTGATAACGGCGGTGTGCTTGTCGACCACCGAGGGATTGCCGCTCTCGTCCAGAGGGGTATGCGCTTCAAGGTACACCTTGCCGCCACTGACGCCGAACTTGTAGGGCTCATTCATGATGCGCACGGTAGTGCCCACCGGCACCATGTCGGCCATTTCAAGCACGTTGTTGTTGTACATGCGGAAGCAGCCGTGGCTGGTGCGCATGCCGATGCCGAACTTCTTGTTCGAACCGTGGATCAGGTAGCCCGGCAATCCCAGACCGAACTTGAACGGCCCCAGCGGGTTGTCGGGACCGGCCGGCACCACGTTGGGCAGGATATCGCCATCGGCGGCGTGCTCGGCCTTGACCGAGGCAGGCGGGGTCCAGGTCGGATTCGGGGTCTTGGCGGTCACCTTGGTGGTGGAAACCGGAGAGCCCCAACCTTCGCGGCCGATACCCAGCGGGAAGGTGTAGACCACGTTCTTGCCCTTCGGGTAGTAGTACAGACGGTACTCGGCGAGGTTGATGACGATACCTTCACGCGGGCCCGGCGGCAGGATGAAGCGGGTCGGCAGAATGACCTGGGTACCGGCGCCCGGCAGCCAGGCGTCGACGCCGGGGTTGGCGGCGATCATTTCCAGATAACCCAGATCGTATTGGGTGCCCAGGTCGGCAAAGGTGTCTTCGTACTTGGCGGTGACGGTCTGCACCGAGCCGATGATGTCCTCGCCTGGCGGCGGCAACGGGAACTCCAGGGCGGAGACAGGGCCGGCCGCACACAGTGCAGCTAGCGACAGACAGCGGGCGAAAGCTGGAATGCGCGACAACATCCGGGGAATCCTTGGGTAAACGGGAGGCTTGAATAGGCGCGATTGTACACGCACGCAAGGGGCTTCGGGAGTAGGCGCGACGGCTTACTCGCCGGTGTCGAGTTCCGGCCAGATGGGGTTCCAGCCCCGACGTTGCGCATCGATGATTGCGCGGCACAGGGGGCAGAGGCGTTCGTCCTGGTAAATGGCCTGTTCGACGTTGGACCAGCGCGGTTGCGCAGGCAGAAGGCTCCCGCACAGGGTGCGGTCAGCGGAACCGGCCAGTTCCAGTTGCCGGGCGGCCAGGTGCACACGAACTTCCTGGCACGCGAACAGGTCGAGCTGCTCATCGGGCTCGATCAGTTGATAGGCAAAAAGGGACCAGGCAGGACGGCGCGGCATGGGGGGCTCCAGAGCGGGGGCGCCACATTAGCCGAAAGCCCCGGTCCGGAAAAGAGCTGGAGGCCTTTTAATTTGGGCCTCTATCGGGGTGATGAGTCCTCAGCACGGATTCGGTAGTGGCACTGATTGGGCTCCGGCTTCACGCCAGAGCCCAATCAGCCGCGCCGCGATTACGTGGAGTATCCAGATTTCCAGCTGTACACGGAACCCTGTGGGAACTGCTGGAGCTGTGCGACAGCCCGGGCCGCGATCGGACGAAGCGGTATTTCAGTAAATAACGTCCTGGCTGACCCACCGCCTCGTCCGAATCGCGGCCCGTACCGTCGTGGCCTCCGGCGTCTCCCACAGGTACTGCGTCAGGATTGAAGATCTGCGTAAGCGTTGGCTTTTGATCTTGCTTCTAAGCGCGCGACTGCGCGACAGTCCAGACGACACAAATCGCGACTTGGGTGCAGGCTGAACGCAGGCGTCGCGCAGTGGGCCGAGCGGCATGGATGCCGCGAAAGCGCCGCAATGACATGGATGTCCGTTCGGCGCGGGCCCACGGAGCGTCGCCGGAGTGAAGGAACCCGACGAAGTCGGGCCCAACCAGGAGCCAGGACACTTGGTTACTTGGTGTCTTTTCAAGTAACTCGCCAAAGGCGAAACAGATCTGGCGTTAGCCAGAGCCCTATCAGCCGCGCCGCGATTACGTGGAGTATCCAGATTTCCAGCTGTACACGGAACCCTGTGGGACCTGCTGGAGCTGTGCGACAGCCCGGGCCGCGATCGGACGAAGCGGTATTTCAGTAAATAACGTCCTGGCTGACCCACCGCCTCGTCCGAATCGCGACCCGTACCGTCGTGGCCTCCGGCGTCTCCCACAGGTACTGCGTCAGGATTGAAGATCTGCGTAAGCGTTGGCTTTTGATCTTGCTTCTAAGCGCGCGACAGCGACAGTCCAGACGACACAAATCGCGACTTGGGTGCAGGCTGAACGCAGGCGTCGCGCAGTGGGCCGAGCGGCATGGATGCCGCGAAAGCGCCGCAAGGACATGGATGTCCGTTCGGCGCGGGCCCACGGAGCGTCGCCGGAGTGAGGGTACGGCGACGAAGGAGCCGCCAAACCAGGAGCCAGGACACTTGGTTACTTGGTGTCTTTTCAAGTAACTCGCCGAAGGCGAAACAGGTCTGGCGTTAGCCAGAGCCCTATCAGCCGCGCCGCTATTACGTGGTGTATCCAGATTTCCAGCTGTACACGGAACCCTGTGGGAACTGCTGGAGCTGTGCGACAGCCCGGGCCGCGCTCGGACGATTGGGGTAGGTCAGCGACTCACTGCAACTGACCCACCGCCTCGCTGCCGTCGTGGCCTCCGGCGTCTCCCACAGGAAATGCGTCAAGACAGACAGCTGTGTTCGCTGTTGATCTTGATCTTGCTTCTATGTGCGCGTCAGTTCAGCCACAAATCGCGACTTGGGTGCAGGCTGAACGCAGGCGTCGCGCAGTGGGCCGAGCGGCATGGATGCCGCGAGAGCCGCCCCCCGCCATGGATGGCGGATGGCGGCGGGCCCACGGAGCGTCGCCGGAGTGAGGGTACGGCGACGAAGGAGCCGCCAAACCAGGAGCCAGGACCCTTGGTTACTTGGTGTCCTTTCAAGTAACTCGCCGGAGGCGAAACAGGTCTGGCGTTAGCCAGAACAAATCCGCGCGACCCCGAATAATGGATTTCGCACATCCTCGGGGGCCAACTATCCAACCTCCAACCATCCAACCATCCAACCATCCAACCATCCAACCACCAACCCACCAAACCCAAGCCAGCCTCAAAGCAAAGGCTTCAACTCCGGCCACACATTCTCCAGCAACCGCCCTTGAGCATTGGCCGCCGGATGCAAACCATCCGCCTGGGTAAACTCAGGCACCCCGCCCACCCCCTCCAGCATGAACGGGACCAGCGCCACCTTCTTCTCGGTCGCCAGATTGCTGTAGACCTCCTTGAACGCCTGCGTATAACGCGCCCCATAGTTCGGCGGAATCTGCATCCCCAGCAACAACACCTTGGCCCCCGCAGCACGAGAAGTGTCGATCATCGACGCAAGATTTTGTTGCAATTGCGCCGGAGGCTGCCCTCGCAGACCATCGTTGCCGCCCAGCTCGAGAATCACCAGATCCGGCTTATGCTCTGCAAGCAGCGCCGGCAGCCGCGCCTGGCCCCCGGCGCTGGTATCGCCGCTGACCGACGCATTCACCACTTTATCCTTGAATCCCTGCTGCGCCAGACGCTGCTCCAGCAAAGACACCCAGCCCAGACGGGTATCCAGGCCGAAAGCCGCGCTGATACTATCGCCAACGATCAACACCGTGCCTGCCATGGCTCCTTGAGACAACAGCAGCAAACCCAGGCCAGCACTTAAAAACCACGCACGCATCGGATTCTCCATGAGCGAAAGTATTCTCAGTGCGCAGAACCTCAGCAAAGTGGTACCAAGCACCGAAGGTGACTTGACCATCCTGCACGAACTCTCCCTGGAACTAAACAAGGGCGACACTCTGGCCATCGTCGGCGCCTCGGGTTCTGGCAAGTCGACCCTCCTCGGCCTGCTCGCTGGCCTGGATTTGCCCAGCGCAGGCGCCGTCACGTTGTCGGGGCGCAACCTCAGTGAACTCGATGAAGACCAGCGCGCCAGGGTTCGCGCCGAACACGTAGGCTTCGTGTTTCAGTCGTTCCAGCTGCTCGACAGCCTCAATGCCCTTGAAAACGTCATGCTGCCGATGGAGCTGGAAGGCCGCCAGGACGCCCGGGAGCAGGCGCGGCATCTGCTGGAGCGTGTCGGACTGGGCCAACGCTTGACCCACACGCCACGTCAGTTGTCCGGGGGTGAGCAGCAACGCGTGGCCATCGCACGGGCCTTCGCCGCCGATCCTGATGTGCTGTTTGCCGACGAACCCACCGGCAACCTCGACAGCCACACCGGCGAGCGCATCAGCGACCTGTTGTTCGAACTGAACCAGGAACGCAATACCACGCTGGTGCTGGTCACCCACGACGAACGCCTGGCCCATCGCTGCCGGCGCCTGATCCGTCTTGAAGGTGGCCGTCTGGTCACCCCTATGGAGCCTTGATGGCACGTCTGCCGTTTGCCCGTCTGCTCAGCCTCGCCGCCCGCCAGTTGATGCGCGATGCCCGCGCCGGCGAGCTGCGGGTGCTGTTTTTCGCCTTGGTGGTCGCCGTCGCCGCGAGCACCGCCATCGGCTATTTCGGCTCGCGGCTGAACAGCGCGATGTTGCTGCGCGCCACCGAGTTTCTCGGCGCCGACCTGATTCTCAGCGGATCGACGCCAGCCAAACCCGAGCAGATCGAAGCGGGCACGGCACTCAAGCTCGACCACTCGCAGATCGTGATCTTTTCCAGCGTGGTCGCCACCGACAACGGCATTCAGCTCGCCAGCGTGAAAGCGGTGGATGCGGCCTATCCGCTGCGTGGCGAACTGAAAAGCGCCGATGCGCCCTACCAGCCCGAAGTCACTGGAGGCGAGCCACAACCCGGTGAGGCCTGGGCCGAAGCGCGAGTGTTGGTGTCCCTGAACCTCAAAGTCGGCGACAGCATCGACGTCGGTTCCACCACCCTGAAACTCACCCGCGTCCTGACCTACGAGCCCGACCGCGCAGGCAACTTCTACAGCCTGACACCGCGGGTGTTGATCAACATGGCTGACCTTGAGGCCACCAAGGTGGTGCAGCCAGGCAGCCGTGTCAGTTTCCGCGATCTGTGGCGCGGGACGCCGCAGCAACTGGCGGACTATCGCAAGGCCATCGAACCGGACCTGGCAGCGAATCAGAAGATCGACGACGCCCGCGACGGCAATCAGCAGATTGGCGGCGCGCTGGGCAAGGCCGAGCGTTACCTGAACATGGCCAGTCTTGTCGCGGTGCTGCTGGCAGGTGTGGCGGTCGCGCTGTCAGCGGCGCGTTTCGCTGTGCGACGTTTCGATGCCAGCGCGTTGCTGCGCTGCCTGGGCCTGTCACGCAACGAAGCGCTGGTGTTATTCAGTCTGCAACTGGCCATGCTCGGCATTGCAGCCAGCGTCACCGGCGCCCTGCTTGGCTGGTTCGCTCAACTGGGCCTGTTTTGTCTGCTGGAAAATCTGCTCCCGGCCGCTGTGCCGCCGGGTGGCTGGCTGCCTGCGCTGGCGGGCATCGGTACCGGTCTGGTCGCACTGGCAGGCTTCGCCTTGCCGCCACTGGCAGCGCTGGGGCGCGTTCCGCCTCTGCGCGTATTGCGCCGCGACATGCTGCCGATCCCCGCCAGCTCCTGGCTGGTGTATGGCGCGGCGCTGCTGGCGCTGGGCCTGATCATGTGGCGTCTGAGTCTGGATCTGATCCTGACCTTCGCCCTGCTCGGCGGCGGCCTGGTCGCGGCGGTCGTGTTGGGCGGCCTATTACTGCTGGCGCTGCAAAGCCTGCGGCGGCTGCTGGCCGGTGCATCGCTGCCTTGGCGTCTGGGCCTGGGCCAGTTGTTGCGCCATCCGATGGCCGCCGCCGGGCAATCCCTGGCGTTCGGGCTGATCCTGTTGTCCATGGGGCTGATCGCGCTGCTGCGCGGCGAATTGCTCGACACCTGGCAAAACCAGCTGCCCAAAGACGCGCCCAACTATTTCGCGCTGAACATTCTGCCTGCCGAACGGGACAACTTTGCCGAGCGCATCAGCCGTTTGTCCACTCACAGCGCGCCGTTGTACCCGATGATTCCGGGACGCCTGATGAGCATCAACGGCGAGCCGGTGAGCAAGTTCGTGACCAAGGATTCACGCGGTGAAAACGCCACTCAACGCGACCTCAACCTGACCTGGGCGGCCAATCTGCCGGAAGGCAACAGCATCACCGAAGGTCGGTGGTGGAACAACGAACAGGCCCCGACCGAAGGCACACCGGGCGTTTCGGTCGAGACCAAACTGGCAAAGAGCCTGAACATGAAGCTGGGCGACACCCTGAGTTTCGTGATCGGCGGCACCACCCACGAGGTCAAGGTCACTAGCCTGCGCGACATCAACTGGGACACCTTCCAGCCCAACTTTTTCATGATCTTCCAGCCCGGCACGCTCAAGGATGTGCCGACCACCTACCTGACCAGTTTCTACCTGGCGCCGGGCAACGATCAGCAGATCGTCGAGCTGTCACGAGCCTTCCCTGCCGTGACCATCCTCCAGGTCGAGGCGCTGCTGGAACAACTGCGCAGCATCCTCGATCAGGTCACCCTGGCCGTGCAGTACGTGCTGCTGTTCGTGCTCGCGGCGGGGCTGGCGGTGCTGTTCTCCGGCCTGCAGGCGACGCTGGATGAACGCATTCGTCAGGGTGCGCTGCTCAGGGCACTGGGGGCCAATCGCGCGCTGCTGATCAAGGCCCGACGCATCGAGTTCGGCCTGCTGGGCGCGGTCAGCGGCGTGCTGGCGGCGCTGGGCTGCGAACTGGTGAGCTTCGTGCTGTACCGCTACGCCTTCAACCTGGAATGGCAGCCCCATGCCTGGTTGTTGGTACTGCCGCTGATCGGCGCTGTGCTGGTGGGTGGCGCGGGTGTATTCGGCACACGCCGGGCGCTCAACGCCAGCCCGCTGACAGTGCTGCGCGAAGGCTGACACTCAAGGGTTGACCGGGAAGATGCCGACAGCAAAGATGTCGGCATCGTGCATGGAGCACCGTTCACCGAGAAACCCCTTGAGCACCAACATCTGTACCCGAGAAGGCCACACCGCCCTCAAGCAAGAACTCGATCACCTGTGGCGCGTCTACCGCCCCGAGATCACTCAGAAAGTCGCCTGGGCGGCGTCGCTGGGCGATCGCAGCGAGAACGCCGATTACCAATACAACAAGAAGCTGCTGCGCGAAATCGACCGCCGCGTGCGCTACCTGCGCAAGCGCCTGGAAGATATGCGCGTGGTGGACTACGCCCCCGAACAGGAAGGCCGGGTGTTCTTCGGTGCGTGGGTGGAGATCGAGAACGACGACGGCGAAAGCAAACGCTTTCGCATCGTCGGTTATGACGAGATCTACGGCCGAATGGATTACATCTCCATCGACTCACCCATGGCCCGGGCATTGCTGAAAAAGGAAGTCGGCGACGAATTCATGGTGCAGACGCCTACCGGGGAGGCCATGTGGTACGTCAACAGCGTGACCTACGAAAAGCCTGTCGCCTGAGGAGCCCGGCCTGCAAACCGTCGGGGTAACCTCAAAACAGTTGTTTCTCAGGATTGGGACGCCCCCATTGTGGCTCCGGCGTCCATTGTCGGCTGGCGTCCTCAACCCACCATTTCAGCAAGCACCTCCCCCCGAGTCGTCACTTGCCCAAAGTGATGCGTCCAGATCACTGGCTGATATCGCCTCGTCAAAACTGCTAACGTGTGCCGCCACTACGAACGTATTGATAACCGACAATCCCAAGGAAAGACATGTTCGAATTTATCTTCCTCGCCGTCCTCATCGGCATCGGCGGTACGGCTTTACTGGACCTCTGGGCGCAGTTGCTCAAGGCAACGCTGGGTTTGCCGACGCCGCCCTGGCATCTGGTCGGGCGCTGGTTCGCCGGAATGCGCCACGGTCAGTTCGTGCATCGCAACGGCATCGGCAATTCCCCTGAAGTGCCCAACGAGCTGCGCATCGGCTGGACCATGCATTACGCGGTCGGCATCGTTTTCGCGGCGGCGGTGTTGTTGATCTGGGGTGTGCAGTGGGCGCACTCGCCGACCTTCTTGCCTGCGCTGATTGTCGGGCTGGTCACGATCGGCGCCGGCTGGTTCATTTTGCAACCGGGCATGGGCGTGGGTGTCGCTTGCAACAAGGCGCCGAACCCGGCGGTGGCGCGTCTGCAAAATGTCGTCGGGCATGTGGTATTTGCCATCGGCATGTATGGGGCGGCGTTGCTGGTGGGTTGAGCGGAGGCTTTGGTGGGTCGCGCCACATCGCGCTGAACCTCTTCCCGCCGCTGCGGTTCTTAATCTTCAGGGCCGCTCTGGCCGATCATCCTCAACCTTAAAGGAGCCCCTCATGACTCAGACCGCTTTGGTCGTCGGCGCCAGTGGCATCGTCGGCAGTGCAATCACCGATTTGCTGCTCGAGAACGGCTGGCAGGTCGCTGCCCTCTCCCGCCATCCGTCTCAGGCAAAAGGCGTGATTCCCGTCGCCGCGGATTTGCAGGATCCAGACTCGGTGAAGCAGGCGCTGGCGGCCATCAAACCGAGCCATGTGTTCATCACCACTTGGTCGCGCCAGGCGACCGAGGCCGAGAACATTAAGGTGAATGCGGCCATGGTGCGCAACGTGCTGGACGCGCTGAGCCCGGGCAAGAGCGTCAAGCATGTCGCGCTGGTGACGGGCTTGAAACACTACCTAGGTCCGTTCGAAGCGTACGGCAAGGGGTCGTTGCCGCAGACGCCGTTTCGTGAAGAACAGGGCCGTCTGGATATCGAGAATTTCTACTACGCCCAGGAAGACGAGGTGTTCGCGGCGGCCAGGCGCGACGGTTTTACTTGGAGCGTGCATCGCCCGCACACCGTGACCGGCGTGGCCGTGGGCAATGCGATGAACATGGCGACGACGTTGGCGGTGTATGCGTCGATCTGCAAAGCCACGGGCAGGCCGTTCGTGTTCCCGGGTTCTCGGATGCAGTGGGACAGCCTCACCGACATGACCGATGCGCGGCAATTGGCCAAGCAACAGCTGTGGGCCGCGACCACGCCTGCGGCGTCGAATCAGGCATTCAACATCACCAATGGCGATGTGTTCCGCTGGAAATGGATGTGGGGGCAGATCGCCGAGTATTTCGGTCTGCACCCGGCCGCTTACCCACCGAGCCCCTTGCCACTGGAAACCCAGATGGCCGACGATCAGGCGGCATGGAGCGACATCGTGCGGGAGCATGGCTTGAAGGAAGCGGACATCAGCCGCCTCATTTCGCCTTGGCACACCGACGCCGATCTGGGGCGGCCGATTGAAGTGGTCACCGATATGTCGAAGAGCCGGGAGCTGGGGTTCAAGGAATTCCAGGCCAGTGACAAGGCATTTTTCGAGGTCTTCGATGAGTTGCGGGCGCGCAAGCTGATTCCTTAAGGTCAGCCCTTTCCTCGATGATGCAGCACAGCTTGCTCTGGCCGTATGCGTTGAATGTCATGACGCATTCGCGAGCAAGCTCCCTCCCACGGGTTTTGTGTTCACCTTCTATCTGCTAGACCTTCGCCACCAACCGCCCGACCTCGGCCATCAGCGAGTTGATCTGTTCGCTGCTGGCTTTGGACTCGGAGTAATAGACCGTGACGATCAGCGGAGGCCGGCCGGTGGGCCAGATGATGGCGACGTCGTTACTGGCGTTGTTGCTGCCCGAGCCTGTCTTGTCCCCTACCCGCCAGCCTTTCGGCAAACCGGCGCGCAGTTTCTGGTCGCCGGTCTTGTTGCTGACCAGCCAGGCGATCAGCTGAACCTTCGAGGCGCCGGACAGCACATCGCCGATCACCAGCGTGCGCAAGCTGTGCAGCATCGCAATCGGGGTCGTGGTGTCTTGTAGATCACCAGGACGGTTCTCGTTCAATTCGGGTTCACGACGATCGAGTCGGGTGGTCTGGTCACCAATAGTGCGCAGCCAAGCGGTCAATCCCTTAGGGCCGCCAAAACTGTCCAGCAGCAGATTGGCTGCAGTGTTGTCGCTCAGGGTTACAGCGGCTTCGCAGATCGAGCCGACGCTCAGCCCGCCCTCGCCCGTGTGTTTTTCGGTGACCGGCGAATAGGTCACCAACTGATCCTGCCCGTAGACGATCACGCGCGACAGGTCTTCTTCCTTGCGGTCGACCCGCGCCAGAACATGGGCCGCCGTCAGAGCCTTGAAGGTGCTGCACATGGCGAAACGTTCATCGCCGCGATGGCTGATCAGGCGCTGAGTGCCGGTGTCGAGAATCGCCACGCCCAGACGTCCGCCGTGGCGACGTTCCAGCGCGGCCAATTGTCGTTCGATTGAAAGCTCTGGCGAGGTGCCCGAATCGGCGGCCAGAACATTGAGACTCCATAGCGCGGGAACTGCCAGCAGCGAGGCGCCGATGAGGTTTCTGCGGGTAATCGACATACACTTCCTTGTCGTTGCAAATGGACGACATGATTGCCGAAACGGCAGCCGCATTATGGCTGCCGTTGCAAGACGGCGATCAACTCACTCAGTCAGGCACACGCGTTGACCGAGCCTTCCTGGATCTGTTTGACGGTGCCTTTGAACACGTTGCGGGCGCTGACTTTCATGTCTTGGGGACCTGTAGGGATAAATTCAGGCGCCCATCATCGGTTCAGACACGCTGCCATTTCAACCATTTCCCTTGCCCGGAAAACGTCGGGCAATCATCGATGACGGCTGAACGTTGAAACCGAACGCATCCAACTGATCAGCCGCAAAGTCGCGGGGTTGTCGTGTTCTTCATGGCTGGCGGCCAGTTCTCCGGCAAGCGAGGCCAGGGATTGCGGCAGCAGCCAGGAAATCTCCTGTTCCGTGGTCTGGAACAGGTTGGGATCGTCTTCTTTCTCGAACGCTGGCCATTCACTCATCGCAGTAACTCCCGTCAAACATGTCCTGCACACGCATGGATGTTTACAGATCGAGCACCAGCGGCCCTGAGGCCGGGACTGCGCAGCAGATCAGCACGTGGTCCGCCGCCGGCATTTCGGCCGGTGGAACCGGGTAATGCACCTGGCCGCTGACCAGCCGGGTCTTGCATGTGCCGCAGGAACCACCACGGCAGCTGTATTCGGGTTCAAGGCCTCGACTCTCGGCCAGCTCCAGCAACGTGCCGCCATCGGGTTGCCAACGGGCTTCCTTGGCGGAGCGTTCGAACAGCACCGGCACCGATTCGGTGGCGGCAGGCGGCTGTTGCAGTGCGACAGTCTGTTGGTCGCCGGTGCGCTTGAGGGTCGACGGGCCGAAGGTCTCGGCATGAATCCGCTCGTCACGGACATGCATGGCCCTCAGCTCGTCATACAGCCCTTGTGTGAAGCTTGCCGGCCCGCAGACATAAAAATCGAAGTCGTTGAACGGCAACAGCGCCTTGAGCAGATTCAGGTCAATACGACCTGCAAGGTGAAAGTCTTTGCTTAGACGAGCCTCGCTCTCGGGCTGGCTCAGCAGACGGACAGCCGTCAGTTGTTCTCCGGCTTTGGCAACCAGTGTGTCCAATTCTTCGCGAAAAGCCAGATCCACCAGACGACGTGCACTTTGAATGAACCAGGTCGGGCGCATGCGGCGGATGCGTTTACCCTCGTAAATCACCTCGCGCAGCATCGACAGCATGGGCGTGACCCCAATCCCGGCCCCCAGCAGCACCAGCGGACGGCGCTCCTGGGGGTCGACCACGAAACTGCCCTGGGGGGCACGGCCGTCGATCAGATCGCCAACCTTGAGCGCGTCGTGCAGGTGCGCCGAGACCAGTCCGTCGCGCTTGACGCTGATGCGGAAGAAGTCGTCGGACGGCGCGCTCGACAAGCTGTAGGTGCGAATAACCGGTTTGCTCTGCCCTTCCAGCAGCAGGCGCAATGGCAAATGCTGACCGGCCTTGAACGCAGGCAAACCGGCGCCATCGGCAGGCTCGAAGTAGAAGGAGCGGATGCCTGCGCTTTCGTCGGCAATGCGCGTCACACGCAGCGGCCGCCATTGATCGCGCAATGCGTCGGCCTGCAGGCGCGCGGCGGTCTGTTGCCAATCGCCGGTCATCAGGCTGTTGGGAGAAAAACCCTGAAACTCCCAGCGCGAGCGCAACGCCTGCGGACGGCGGACCACGGCCTCGACTTTCACTTGCCAGAGCCGCTCGGCACCCTGGAAGGCGGCGATTTCCGGGCCGTCGAGAATCACGGTGGTGCGGCCCACCAGCTGTAACAGATCGCCGGTGGTGAAATCGATGAACACAAGGCCAGCTTTCGGATTCAGCAGAAAGTTGCCCAGGGTATTGAAATGCAGGTTGCCGGCGAAATCGGGAATGGTCAGCACGTCGCCTTCGACCCGCACGAAACCGGCCTGCCCGCCGCGATGGGACACATCCACCGAGCGGTGCGGCTGATCGCCTTCAAGGTCCACGTAGCTGGCGACAAAAAAAGTGTCGGCGCCGCGAATCGTTGCCACGGCGGCCTCATCCAGCGCGCTCATGCGCTCCACCGGCGCACGCTGCGGCACTTTGGGCAATGCGATCTGTTTGAGTTCACGCAACTGGATGTACTGCGGGCAGTTGCCGAACGAATGCTCGACCAATACCGAAAAACCCCGATCAGTGACCTGCTCGATATGACCGTTGATGCGGTTGCGCCGACGGGTGTGCAAGTCGATGCCCAGCATGCCTACGGCCGCGCCCGGTTCGAACTGTGCGGCCATCGGGTCGTCGCTGTCTGGTAGACGGGAAAACTGCAGATGCCGAGGATCGGGCGAGGCGATGAAACCCGCGTCGGCGTCCAGCAGGCTCGCCCACGGCCAGCCCTCAGCGTCCACCGCACCGATGAACATGTACGGCAGGTGCTCGTAGAATTCGCGGTGCTGGTCGGGCATGTAGTTACGAATGACTTTCTTGCCCACGACGCCCATGCGCTCGGCGACGCCGACCGTGGCTTGCAGTTCGATCTCGCCAGAGTGCCAGGGCGAGGGTTTTTCGGAAGTGATGTCGTTCATGACGCGGACTCCCTTTGCGTAAAGACCTGTAGCAGCCCGGCGTGCCGGCGGCGACGTTTGAGGAATCGCCATCGCCGGCAAGCCTGAGTGCTACATAAGCAGGCGTGCTCGGCGATAGCGTTTACGGCTGGATCAAGCCACCAGACCGGCGCCGGTGCTTGGCATTGGCACGAAGCCTTTCAGCGCTTCGATACGCTTCAGCCACGCCCGCACATTTGGGTACGGTTCCAGCGACACGTTGCCTTCAGGGGCATGGGCTATGTAGGTGTAGCCGGCGACGTCGGCGACGGTGGCGTGGTCGGCGGCGAGGAACTGACGGCCCTTGAGGTGGGTTTCGATCACTTTCAGGATCGAATGGGCACGCTCGATGGTGTCTGCCGGGTCGAAACCTGCGCCGAACACGGTGATCAGTCGGGCACGGGCCGGACCGTTATTGATTTGCCCCGACGCCACCGACAACCAGCGCTGCACCTCGGCGGCGCCTGCGGCGTCCGTTGGCAGCCATTTGCCGGTGGTGTCGTACTTCTTCGCCAGGTACACAAGGATCGCCGTCGAGTCGGAGACGACCGTGCCGTTGTCGTTGATCACCGGCACCTGGCCGAAGGTGTTCAGCGCCAGGAACTCCGGGTTCTTCTGCGCGCCGTTGGCCAGGTCGACAAAGCTGATGTCGGGCTCAAGGCCCAGCAACGACAGCATCAGTTGCGCACGATGAGAGTGACCGGACAAAGGGAAGTGATAGAGCTTGATGGCATTCATGGGGTTAGGCTCCTGAGCTGTCGTGGATTCGGGTCAGTGCGGGAGTGACGTGGTCGCCATTCGGATTGCCGCGCTGATGGAACGAATAGTGGAGTACGACGCTTTGCAGCGGAATCGCCACAAAAAGCAATCCACCATTTCAGCCGATGAAATGATTGACCTCGTTTTATCGCGCTCAGTCAGCCGTGCAAAACAGGATGGGAGCGCATGCGTTCCACAGCATAGTCGACGAAACTGCGCACGCGCGCCGAAGCCCGGCGGCCTTCGCGGTACACCAGATGCACCGGAATCGAGTCCGGCTCGAAGCCTTCGAGCACCGGCTGCAGGCGCCCGGCCTGGAGGTGCTCGTGAACCTGAAAATTCAGGCAGCAGGCCAATCCGGCGCCGCGCAGCGTGGCATCGATGGCGGCGGACTGGGTGGTGCAACGCAGCACGGGTTTCAGCGCGACGTTGCGCGAGCTGCCTTGATGCTCAAAGCGCCACTCCAGCATGCGGCTGTCGGCGCTGCAGAACACCAGTGAATGAGCGGCCAGATCCGCCGGTGTGCGGGGCGCTGGATGGCGGGCAAGATAGTCCGGGCTGGCACACACAACCTGACGCACGTCACCCACCTTGCGCGCCACCATGAACGAATCGGGCAGCGCGCCAATCAGCACGGCGACATCGATCCCTTCCTCGTGCAGATTAGGGAAGCGATCCTGATAGGCCATCGCGACTTCGATCCCGGGCCAGGCGTCCAGGTAGTCGAGCACCACCGGCATCAGCAAGCGCTCCCCGAACAGCAGCGGCGCCACCAGGTTCAGCAGCCCTCGCGGCTCACTATGCAGGCCGTTGGCCGAGGCATCGGCTTCGTCCGCCGCGCGCAACAGCCTTGTGCATTCGTTGGCAAACGTGCGCCCGATATCGGTCAGGGTGACGCCGCGGGTGCTGCGTTCCAACAGCTTGGCACCAAGGCGTTTTTCCAGTGCGGCGAGCGTGCGACCGACCGTGGCTTCGGACACTTCCAGTGCCCGAGATGCCGCTGCCAGGCCCTGCTCGCGAGCCACGGCTTCGAATACCTGCATCTGCCGATGGCGATCCATCAGCCGCGACTGCGCCCGGCCGCCTTGATGGCCGGGTCCTGCATCATGCGTTCGACGCAATAATCGACAAAGGTACGCACCTTGGCCGAGACCTTGCGGTCGGCCTGATAGCAGACGTGCACAGGCAAGGGCGGCTGTTCGAAGTCTTCAAGAAGGATTTCCAGTTCACCGCTGGCCACTCGGCTGGCGACCTGATAGGAAAGCACGCGGGTCACGCCCCAGCCCATGGATGCGGCGGTAATGGCCGCCTGGTTGGCCGAAACCGTGAGGCGGGATTTCAACTCGATGTCTACCGGTTTGCCTTCATCCGAGAATTCCCAGCGACGTACCAGGGCGCTGGCGGCTGACACGATCACCCGATGCTGCGACAGTTCGTCCGGACGTTGCGGGCGTCCGTGGGCGGCCAGATACGCAGGCGACGCGCAGACCACTCGGCGCACTTCGCCAACCTTCACGCCGTGCTGAGTGCTGTCCAGCAGATGACCGATGCGCACCGCGACGTCGATGCCCTCCTCGACCATGTGCGTCACCCGGTCCACCAACAGCGCATTGATGCTGACGCCGGAATATCGCTCCAGATAACCCACCACCAGGGGCATGACGAACAGTTCGCCAAATAACAACGAAGCTGTGATGGTCAGGTGCCCCACGGGAGCGGCGTTACTGCCGCCTGCGGAATCTTCGGCCTCTTCGATTTCGCTGAGGATGCGGCGGCAATCGGTGAGGTAACGCTGACCGGCCTCGCTCAGGTGCACGCTGCGCGTGGTGCGGGACAACAACAGCGTGCCGATGCGTTTTTCCAGCGCCGCCACTGCACGGGTGACGCTGGGCGCCGACATGTTCAGACGCCGCGCGGCAGTGGCGAAACTGCGCTCTTCGCACACGGCGATAAAAACCTGCATTTCCTGAAAACGGTCCATGGCGGGGCTCGGCTGTCCGGCATCGGTTTGGGTGGTTGCGATAGTAGCGTTTTGATCAGCAGTTCGTCAGATCGAACACTGCGCTGATGGCTTCACACAATCCCTGGGAGGAAACTTGCTTGCGAAGACTTAACTTCTGACGACGAATTTGCGCCGGATGCCCGGACCTCTTCGCGAGCAAGCTCCCTCCCACAGAAACGAAGTGAGTGTGCTGAAAGGTTGCGCTCGCAGCGCCTCTACTACGAAACATCCTGAAATATCCCCTTGACGAGACCTGCCCTTGTGAGCGTTCATATTGGCGCACGGTCATACTCTATTTTTTCGGTTTTGCTCCTCGGGGAACACTCATGGTTTCGTCAGTTCTGGCGGCGTCGCTGTCTCGTCGTCGTATCCATTACAGCTGGGTGGTCCTGGCTGTCACCTTCCTGACCATGCTGGTCATGGCCGGCGCGGTCGGTGCGCCGGGGGTATTCATCAAGCCGCTGGAAGCGGAATTCGGCTGGGACACCGCCGAGATTTCCTCGGCGCTGGCGGTGCGTTTCGCCCTGTTCGGTCTGGTCGGCCCGTTCGCAGCGGCGTTCATGAATCACTTTGGCGTGCGTCGAGTGGTTCTGACCGCGCTGACACTGGTCGCCAGCGGCATGATCCTGTCGCTGCTCATGACGCAGTTTTGGCAATTGGTGGTGTTGTGGGGGCTGGTGGTGGGTTTCGGCACAGGGCTGACCGCCATGGTGCTGGGCGCCACGGTGGCGACGCGCTGGTTCTCTCAACGTCGCGGGATGGCGATGGGGCTGCTGTCGGCCAGTTCCGCCACCGGCCAGTTGGTGTTCATGCCGATGCTGGCCAACCTGACCGAACACTTCGGCTGGCGCACCGCGCTGGCCTGCATCTGCGTGGCCATCGTCATCGCCGCAGTTGCGGTGCTCGCGCTGATGCGCAATCGCCCCTCGGACCTGCAACTGCCCTCCTACGGCGAGACTGAAATCCAGCCAGAAGTGACCAGCAGACAGACCTTCACTCAGTTGCTGGTGACGCCGCTCAAGGTGCTGCGCGATGTCGCCGGAACCTGGACGTTCTGGGTGCTGTTCATGACGTTTTTCATCTGTGGCGCCAGCACCAACGGGCTGATCCAGACCCACTTCATCAGCATGTGCGGCGACTACGGCCTGATCGCCACCACAGCTGCCGGAATGCTGGCGGTGATGGGGATTTTCGACTTCGTGGGGACCATCGGTTCAGGCTGGCTGTCGGACCGCTTCGACAACCGCTGGCTGCTGTTCAGCTACTACGGATTGCGTGGCGTGGCGCTGATCATCCTGCCGTTCTCGGATTTCACGGTCTACGGCCTGTCGTTCTTCGCGCTGATCTACGGCCTGGACTGGATCGCCACCGTACCGCCAACCGTGAAGCTGACGGTGCAGAGGTTCGGCCCGGAGCGCGCCAACATCGTCTTTGGCTGGATCTTCGCCGGCCATCAACTGGGGGCCGCGTTTGCCGCCTACGGTGCCGGATGGACACGCACACACTTCGCCAGTTACCTGCCGGCGTTCTTCATCTCCGGCCTGCTCTGTGTGATCGCCGCGCTGATAGCGCTGTCCATCGTCCCGGCACTGAAGAAGGCTGCGGTTCAGAGCCACTGACGCGCGGTCAGCCACATACCGAAACCCAACGCCATCAGGCCCCACGCCAAGAGCGGGTGGAACATCACCCGCCAGGCCAGGGCGCGGGGCTCGAAGCCCACGCCATGCACGAAACCTGCGGCCACGCCCCACATGACCAGCATCAGCAGGCTGTGGGAATAGCGACCGTCGGCGTCGAGCATCGACGCAGGATGAATCAGCAGCACCAGGCTCAGAGGAATCGCCATCAGCAGGGACAGCGCCCGGCCGATGACGTGCCTGAACGGCGCCACCCGCGCATCAGTCGTCACAGCCGTTCTCCAGCGCATTGGCGTCGGATGACTCCAGCCACAACGCATTGATGATGCCGAAACTGCAGGCCAGCAATACCCCGAGAATCCAGGCGAAATACCACATGTCGTTGCTCCTTAATAAAGGCCGTGAGGGTTGTGGTCGATGTGCGCGGTGGTGACCTTGCCCCACATCTTGGCGTAGCACCACAGCGTGTAGCAGAGGATCAGCGGCACGAAGATCGAGGCCGCGATAAACATGATGAACAGCGTTCTGTGGCTGGACACCGCATCCCACACGGTCAGGCTCGACGCCGGATCGAGGCTCGACGGCATGACGAACGGGAACAGCGCAAAGCCTGCGGTACACAGCGCGCCGACAATTGCCAGGCTGCTGCCCAGAAACGCGGTTCTGCCCTGCCCTGCACTGGCGCCCAACAGCGCCAGCAAACCACCGAAAATCCCCAGCAGCGGCGCGATGACGGTCAAAGGATGCGCGTGGTAATTGGCCATCCAGCCGGGGTTGCTCGCAGCAACCGTTTTGCCCAGCGGGTTGAGCGCGGCACCGGCATCGAACGCCGACGTGATCTCCAGCCCTTGAATGCCACCGAGCAGCAGCCACACGCCAGCGCCGATGAACGACAGCACGAACACCAGCGACAGCCACTGCGCCGCACGCCGTGAACGACGGGCAATCGCACCTTCTGTGCGCATCATCAGCCAGCTGCCGCCGTGCAAGCCGAGCATGCTCAGGCTGACCACACCGGCCAGCAGGCCGAACGGGCTGAGCAGTTGCCAGAAGTTGCCGTGATAGCTGGAGCGCAGGGTGTCGTCGAACTGGAACGGCACGCCGAGCAGCAGGTTGCCGAAGGCCACGCCGAACACCAGCGACGGCACCAGCCCGCCAACGAACAGCCCCCAGTCCCAACTCTGCCGCCAGCGGGTGTTTTCCAGCTTGCTGCGGTAATCAAAGCCCACGGGGCGCACGAACAGGGCGAACAGCACCAGCAACAACGCCCAGTACAAGCCGGAGAACGCTGCCGAGTAGACCAGCGGCCAGGCGGCGAACAGCGCGCCCCCGGCGGTGATCAGCCATACCTGGTTGCCGTCCCAGTGCGGGGCGATGGTGTTGATCACCACCCTTCTTTCGTTGTCGTTGCGCCCGACAAAGGGCATCAGCATCGCCGCGCCCAGGTCGAAGCCATCGGTCAGGGCGAAGCCGATCAGCAGCACGCCGACCAGCACCCACCAGATCAGTTTGAGTGTCTCGTAATCGAACATCGTGCGTTCCTCAGGCCAGCGTCGGTTGTTGTGCAGCAGGCAGTTCAGCGTCACCGCGTTCGAAGTGGTATCGACCGGTGTGCAGGCTGCTCGGGCCGAGGCGCGCAAACTTGATCATCAGGTACATCTCGATGATCAGCAGCACGGTGTAGAAGCCCACCAGCGCCAGAATCGAGCCCAGTACATCGCCGGAAGACAGCGTCGAGGCGGACAGATGCACCGGCAGCACTTCACCAATGGACCAGGGCTGACGGCCATGCTCGGCCACCCACCAGCCGGTCTGGGTGGCGATCCATGGCAACGGCAGGCTGAACAGCGCCCACTTGAGCAGCCAGCGCTTGCTCGCTTCGTTCTTGCGCGCCGAAGCCCAGAAGGCACAGGCGAACAACAGCAGCATGAGCACACCGCTGAGGACCATCAGGCGAAAGGTCCAGAAGATCGACGCCACATGGGGGATGGAATCCAGCGCGGCCTGATGAATCTGCTGCTCGTTGGCGTCGACTACTTTGTCGGTGTACTTCTTCAACAGCAGGCCGTAGCCCAGGTCCCTCTTCACCTCGTTGAAGGCATTGAGGGTCTGCTCGCTCTTGTCACCGGCGCGCAACTTGCCCAGCAGATCGTACGCGACCATGCCGTTGCGGATACGGCCCTGGTGCTCGCTGACCAGGTCCTTGATCCCGGTCACCTGCTTGTCCACCGAGCGGGTGGCGATGATGCCCATCACGTAGGGGATCTTCACCGCGTAATCGGTGCGCTGGGTTTCCTGATTCGGCAGGCCGAACAAGGTGAACGCAGCGGGTGCCGGTTCGGTTTCCCATTCGGCTTCGATGGCGGCGAGCTTGGTTTTCTGTACGTCGCCAATTTCGTAGCCGGACTCATCGCCCAGCACGATCACCGAGAGAATCGAGGCCATGCCGAAGGCAGCCGCGATGGCAAACGAGCGTCGTGCAAAACCAATATCGCGGCCTTTGAGCAAATACCAACTGGAAATCGCTAGCACGAAGATCGCGCCCGTGACGTAACCGCTGGCTACGGTGTGGACGAATTTGACCTGAGCCACCGGGTTGAAAATCAGGTCGCTGAAGCTGGTCAGCTCCATGCGCATCGTGGTGAAGTTGAACTCGGCGCCGACCGGGTTCTGCATCCAGCCGTTGGCGATGAGAATCCACAGCGCCGACATGTTCGAGCCGATCGCCACCAGCCAGGTGACGGCCAGATGCTGCACGCGGGTCAGGCGGTCCCAGCCGAAGAAGAACAGGCCGATGAAGGTCGATTCGAGGAAGAACGCCATCATCCCTTCGATGGCCAGCGGCGCACCGAAGATGTCGCCCACGTAATGGCTGTAGTACGCCCAGTTGGTGCCGAACTGGAACTCCATGGTCAAGCCGGTGGTGACGCCCAGGGCGAAGTTGATGCCGAACAGCTTGCCCCAGAACCTTGTCATGTCCTTGTAGACCTGTTTGCCGGTCATCACGTAGACCGACTCCATGATCGCCAGCAAAAAGGTCATGCCCAGCGTCAACGGGACGAACAGAAAGTGGTACAGCGCGGTCATTGCGAACTGCAGTCGAGATAAGTCGACGACTGATTCCGAAATCATTTTGGGTTCTTCTCAGAAGGTTCGGGAGGGGCGCCCAGTACATGCAGGCCAACTTGCACCCCGTCGTCCTTGACCCCGACCGGCGCGTCGAACCAGACGCTGCGGATACCCATCAGCAAGACGAGTTTGATCACCAGGATCAGACCGATGTCTTTGGCCAGCGGGTGTTTGAGGAAATCGAAAGGACCAGGCATGTTGAGGACTCATCGGGGTGCAGGGTATTTTTCCTACAGACCTGTCCGAGACTTTTGACCTGGATCAAGAAAGATGATGAGTAGGATGTGGCGTGTTGACGCAGCGTTTTTATCTTCACCAATGTAGGAATTTTCGAGCGGCTGTGAACCTCAATGGGAATTAATGTAGATGGCTGTAAGACTCGGCCGACATTCTCCCTCTCAATGAAAGAACGCTTCTGTAGGAATTGCCTTTTCGATGCGACAGAAACGACCATAAAACCAGGCTTCCAAACAGCCTTCAAAAGACCGGCCCGGCAAAAACAGTTATTGATCGCCACCCTCGCAGCGCGGTTTTCAAAGACAAACAAACACCTCAACTTCACATAACTTCCCCGCAATCATTGAGTGCCGCATAGACAACCGGGTTTTCCATGCTGACGTTTTTACCGATATTTCCAAGCGCTCACCACTGAAACAATTACCGTCGAGCGATTATTCAAATACTTCGCGTGGACACATTTAGCAAGCACTCCCCCCGCCACTGTTTTTATTCTTTTGTACTCTTTCATCCATGCCATTCACTTGACGTGCATGTGGCACTTTCCCTTCTACCGGGATCATCCCGAAAGAGCGCTGAATATATGACTGACCACAATCCACTGCTGCGCAACATTCTCACCCCTCTGACATCCTCCTCGGCGTCCGCAAACCACCTTGAACCTCAAGGGCGGACGCTGGACGCAACCCTGACCAAAGAGGCCGCATTCGAAGCGGCGCTCAAGACACTGGACGTGCGTTCGGTGTTCGACATTATCCGACAGCCCAAGGCGCACTTCTGCGAGCAGTTTTCCGAACTGTGCGAACACCACCCTGTCTTGAATGAACTCAACCCCGAACTCACTTACGATCATGCAATGTGTTATGCCGTTCAGATCGGTCGTTTGTACCGCGACGAACAGGTTTCATCCTCCGACATTGCCAACTCCGGATTTAATACTCCTGACTCTCCCAAGTACCAGGATCTGTTCAATGAGCAGTGGGATGAGTTCTGCAAAGTAGGCGCCATCGCCGCCATTGATTCGCCTGTCGCCTACCTGCGGTCCCTGTATCGGTTGATTACCGACGTCATCGAGTCGGGTGACGACGGTAGCCGGCCCAAGATAAAGCTGGACACGCGGCGTCCTGATCTGAAGGACCTGTTGATCGATCAACAATCGACATTCACGCCTTTACCGATGTTGAACATCGTCAATGACGTTTTGAGCAAAAGCATTGAAAGTTTTCTCGACAAAGATGCCGATCTCGTGGCGCAAGAGATGATGAACAAACGGCATCCATTTCTGTTTCCCTACCACTTTGCTCATCAACAATGTCAGTTGAGCTTAGGCCAGAGCAAACACCCACTCGGGTCCATCAACTATCGCATCAGCCAACCATTGCCGACCGGGCGAGACGCAAGGAATGAATACGGACAGCATGCCCACGCAAGCACAATCGCACAGACGTTGCTGGCGGGCTTGAGCCCCGAGCAACAACGGATCGTAACAGAGCCCACCCCCTTTCCCGACGCTGCGGATGTGCCTCCAGACGTTGAGCGGGCGTTTTTCAAACGACATTATGGTGTGGAGGTTTCACCCGGCCATGAGAACCCACTGACAACGCTTGGCACGTTCATGACCCAAACCGGCTCCAGTGCCGAGCAGGTCGAAGCATTACTTGCCACACGCCAATACTCGCCAACACACTCCCCCAACTGTCTTTCGCCTGATCCCGTACACACCAGAGCAGGCACGACGTCAACACTCCCCTCATCGTCGGATTACGGCGCCTGCTACGTCAACGGTGCCAATTCGGTAGAGGCGCTGAAACCTGCGACGGCTTCAGAGGACAACTCGCTGAAGCTGGTTGTACAGGTGACCGATGAAGGTACGACGGTTCGCCTGGCCAATACCTCGCTGCAACGTTTTGACCGCCTGCAACGCATGATTCGCCTGCAACGCTGGATGAATATCTCTTTCGCCGAACTGGACACTTTGATCGTCGCAGCGATGCGCGCCGAAGGTGAGGCGAATCTGCAGATGGCCCTGAATGACAACACCCTGCGGACCTTGGGTGTGTTCCGTTATCTCAGCGGCCGCTACGACATAACGGCGGAGGAATTCGCCGCGCTGCTGCATGACCTATCACCCTACGCGGACAAGAACCGCATGCCGCTGTTCGACGAAGTGTTCAATAACCCGGTCCTGTTCGACACGCCCCTGACCCTTGATCAGACTGAATTTGAAACGTCCAGCAGCGCGCCGGAAGATCAAAGGACGGTGTACCAGTTGTGCGCCAGCCTGGGATTACAGCCCACGGCAGCCTCTCTCGAACGCGTGGCCCACAACACGCGAACGTATGTCGGAACGCTGCGCCGCTCGTTGGCAACCGTGTCCTCGTTCTACCGCCAGGCACGCATCGCCCGTCTGTTGAGCCTGACTGCGCAAGACGGCTGGGCAGTGGCAGATGCGTTGGGAAGCGACGCCTACCATCAGGCCTTGGCACGAGGGACGCTGCGCACTGAAGGCAATGACCCGGATATCCTCGACGTTCTGATGCAGATGGACTGGGCAGTGTCCTGGCTCAAACAAAGCGCAAAAGACATCACCACCGTCCGCACGCAAATTGGCCTGGATCCCAGTGCGTTAATCCCGACCCAGGCGCTGGTCGATCGTCTGAATCAACTGCATCATCAGTCGAGCCAGTCACGGGTCACCTACCAACACATCCGCGACCTCAACCTGCCCAACAACGCGTCGAATTCAATTGACTGGTTCATTGAAATCAGACGAACGCTCGTCAGTGGCTCAGGCCTGGTCAACGCACTGCCACTGCAACCGGTCGACGACGTCAGAGCACAACTGGATGAAGCGCTGTTGAGCCTGATCGAGCCCATGGCGCTTGAACCTGGCGCCAAAACCGAGGCGAGAAACGCACTTTGTCAACTGCTGCTAGGCGCTCATGACGCGCAGGCCGTGCTGATCGAACGGTTGTTGCAGGAACTCGCGGAGCTGCAAATGGACCAGGCGGCGCTGGTGCTTCACTGGTCAGGACTCTCCACACCTGCACTATTGACGCTGCTCGAGGAGGCGGTGGATGACAATCTCCTGACCGTCGAGCATTTCGACCCGACACTGCTGAGCGCACTGCAGACCGTCGTCCGTCATGCGCACATTGCCACCGAGCTGGACCTGAGCGAATTGGCGTTGCGTCTGTTTCTGGTGTCGCCCTCCTGGCTGGGTGCGCCGATGCATGCCCAGACGCCGTCGCTGGCATCGTTGTATCTGCTCGAGCGCTACGCCCACCTGGTGCATGAAGCCGACGTACCGGACGCCGGGTTGCTCAATTATCTAACGCTTGCCAATGCCCCGGGGGCGGCGCGGCTCGACACCGAGGCCCTCGCCAGCGAACTCGCGCGGCTGTTGAACTGGAGCAAGAGCGAGCTGCTCACCCATGTGCTTACGCTGCCCGACCACAAAGCGGTCAACCTGGCGCATGTGGACTGGCTTTATCGCTGCAAGCAGACCGGCGACGACAGTGGCCTGAGCGCTGCCAGCCTGCAACTCGCCCTCACACTGAACGTGCAAAGCCCGCTTGAGCAATGGCAGGCCATGGGTAATGCCGCAATGGCGGCCATCCGTTAATCGACTCATCCCATTTCATGATCTAAGGAAAGAACATGTTCACAGCCATCGACAGTCAACTCAATGAAGCATTACGTGACGCATTGGTTGCTTACTTCCTTGACGAAGTCGTCAAGGGAAGTTCGCAGCTCGAAACCCTGGGGCTGCCAGAAACGATCAAGGACGCCAACGATCTCTATCAGTTCCTGCTGCTGGATGTGCAGGTTAGCCAGAAGGTAGAAACCAGTCGTGTCGCATCGGCCATCAGCAGCCTGCAGCAGTACATCAATGCCATTTTCATGGGCATGGAGCCGGGGTATGAAAACGAGAGTCTGGAATCCAGCGTGGTCACGCATTGGCGTGAACAACAGGCTCAATATCCGCTGTGGGCTGCCAGCCAACAACTGGCGTGGTACCCGGAGATTTATATTGACCCTTCGCTACGCCTGAAAAAAACCCCGTATTTCCAGCAACTTGAACAGGACATCAACCAGAACAGGATCAACGTCGATACCGTCCAGGAAGCGGTCAAAAGCTACCTGACCAAGTTCGAGCGAGTGGCCAACTTGCATGTGGTCAACGGTTATGTCACCTCCGACAAGTTCGGCGACGGCACTTACTACTTCATCGGCAAAGCGCGGGGTGAAACGGCCTACTACTGGCGCTCCGTTGACATGTCCCAGCGCAGCTTCAAGGAGGGTGCCGACGGGCCCAGGATGGATAACCCACAGCCGGGGGCCTGGACCACCTGGGAGCAGGCCGACTTGCCGATTTCCGAAAACGCATTGGGGGACACCCTGCGCCCGGTGTATTTCAATAACCGGTTGTTCGTCACCTGGCTTGAATACCAGCCCAGTGACAACGCGGCCCTGAGCGTGTCACCCAGCGCAAACGACACACCGACGGTCGAAAGCACTTCGCTCGTGCGCATGATGATGGTCTATAAGAAATACGACGACAGCTGGAGCGCCCCGAATGCCTGCCTGACGTGGTACACGAATATCGCGCCGCAGAGTCTGAAAACCATCACTGTGCAGGATACGGCGACCTCGCTGTTCCTTGCCCTGTATGCCGATTACACGCCTGGGGCGGCCGAGGATGGAAGCGCCGATACGTACGCGCTGCTGAAGACCTCGAGTATGGACAGAAACTTCAATCTGACTGAGTTGTTCCCCGCCAGCGGGGAAGTACCAGAGAGTGATCCCGGGGCTGTCACAAAAGAAATCCATGTACTTAAACTGGGTCGGCTGTTTGCGCATATAAACCCGCAGCGCTTGCAGTTCAGAGTGCCGCCTCTGGACATCAGGTTAAAATCGGTCGAAAGTTTTAGTCCATTCCCCACGTCCGATGAATGGAATATCGATCAATTACAGGGTTGTGTTGCCGAAGCGCTGGAAAGCGACGTCATTTACGACCAGGAAAACGCCACGCTTGAGTTCCACTCGAAACTGAGCCGCTCGCCTGAAGACTTCACCACCCGCCTCGACATTTCAACGTGGGCCCCACTGGGCAGAGAAGGCCTGGTTTTAAAGTTTGTGTTCGACCAGGACGACCCCAGCCCCACACATATGAAGCTACTCTCCGGGTCCACCATCGAAGGGAACTCGGGATGGAGGCAAGAGGACGCCTCGATCGACGCCTACAGTTTCAAACAAACCGACGGTGTTGCCAGTCCTTACCTTTTGTGCGACTCGCCACTTACCGAGCGATTTACGGTTGTGGGAACGGGAAGAGGTCCTTTTCCCATTCACGACAAATATGTGAACAGAGCTGCCGTCCGCGAAATATTGAAATCGTCGTCCCTCTCCGGAACCTCAGTATTAACGCGTTATACAAAAGGGGTAGAAATAAGTTCGACCACCGGGCGGCTCAACCATCACGACCGAGCCGGCCAGACCGACTTCCAGCATCACATTGCTCGTCCGACCTCAATACGCTCCAAAGAAGCCGTATGGCCACAGGCCTATTCCCAAAACCGCGTATCCCTTGGCTCGGCATCGGAGCGGGGTGACCTGCTCCCTCCTGACACCCTCGTACTAAAACTACCCATCAACGAGGAAACCTTGCGGCCGGATTGGGGCGTCACTTGGCCACCGGTCGAGCAGGACGGCCGGTTCATTCCATTCATGCACGGGATTACCGTAAGGAAAGGCAGAACCCTCGTCGGTCACGCAATCAAAGGTGTGCTGGTAGAGCTCCAACATTTACCGCTGACCTCCAAAACGCTGATCGCCCCAAAAATCAATACCCGCCACAGCGAAACACTGGGCACTGCCGAGTTCATCGATTTCGAAGGGACGGACATTGGCTACAGCGACGGATCGGACACCGAGAAGCGCTCTCCCCTGCGCATGAACACGCTGTTTGCCCGTGAGTTGACGCAGAAGGTCGATGTAGCGCTGGAGTATCTGCTGACCTGGGAAACCCAGGGTCTACCGGAGCCGCCCATGAACGACAGTGGCGATGGAAAATCAGCCACGATGGACTTTCACGGTGCAAACGGCCAGTACTTCTGGGAGCTGTTTCTGCATATGCCGTTCCTGATCGGCCATCGGCTGAATCTGGAACACGACTTCGCACAAGCCGAGCGCTGGTACAACTTCATCTTCGACCCAAGCCGCAAAGCCGACTCCGCGACGGGGCGTCCGGCCTTCTGGAATGTGCGACCGCTGGTGGCGGACCAGACCAGTCCGGGTTACGCCACTTCTGCAGCTACCGATCCTGACGGCATCGCCATGAGTCACCCGATTCGTTATCAGAAAGCCATTTACCGGCATTACCTGCAGAACCTGGTCGACCAGGGCGACGCAGCGTATCGACAGCTGACCCCGGACAGTCTGAATGAGGCCAAACTGTGGTACGTGCGCGTGTTGGAAATGCTTGGGAACCGACCGGATGTCAGGTTGATCGATCACTGGACGCCCATTACCTTGCAGGAGCTGACTTCAGCGCCAAACCCCCATCTACGAAGCTTCGAGCTGCAACTGGTGCAGCAGGATCAACTGCGCCTTGACAGCCAGAAAGCCAATGGTGGCCAGTCCGCCTACCGTTTCGAACAACCACCGTTGCGGTTGCGTACCTTCAGCCAGGACCCCACCCTGAGCGAACTGGATAGCCCGCACTTTCGTGTGCCGATCAACTTCAAGCTGGTGGCGCTGTGGGAGGGTCTGGAGTCACGGCTGCGAAATCTTCGTGACAATCGCACCCTGGATGGCAAGCCGCTGTCCCCCGCGCTGTATGCAGCGCCTTTGAACCCCGGGGAAATGCTGGCAAATCTCGGCCAGAATGCATCGGGAAGCAGAGGCAACCGCAACCTGACCCTGAGCACGCCGCATTACCGTTTTGCGGTCATGCACCCACGGGCGAACGCGGCGGTCGAAACCTTGATCCAGTTCGGTCATACCTTGCTGTCGTTGATCGAGCGCAAAGAACAGTCCGAGCTACAGGAACTGCAACACCAACAGGCCTGGGACTTCGCTCAGCTCGCCGTCGATCTGCAAAAACAAACGCTCAAGGTCGATCAGCAAAACCGCGCCGCCTTGCTCGCCAGCCGACAGGTCGTTGAAGCACGCCTGAACTTCTACAGCGAGCGCAGCGATGAAGTGGTCAGCGCTGGCGAAATCGCCGCAGGCGCTGCTCACCTGGCAGGACGCCATGCAGAAACGGTATCGGCCGTGGCCGATGTGGTGGGTTGCGCACTGAAAACCGCTCCGAACCACTTCGGGATGATTGCCGGCCTCGCCAACGGGGTCATTACCGGCGGTTGGCGCCTTGAAGGCCCGGCGGAAATGGCCAGTTCGGCTGCAGCGGGCATAGCGGCAACCCTGCACGGTGTCGGCGATGCACTGGACCGTGTCGAGCAATACCGCCGTCGTCATCAAGAGTGGATGCTCGCCCGTGACCAGGCGAGCCTTGAAGTGGCACAGATCGACGCCCAACTCGCGGTGCTGGACGAACAGACACATATCTCGGAACTCCAGCTGCATCAGGCAGAAACGGCCTTGGCGCAGGCGAAGATCACCTACGCGTTTCTTGGCAAACGCTTTACCCAGTCGCAGCTGTATCAGTGGTTGAACGGTCAGTTGGCGTCGTTCTACTACCAGGCGTACGACGCCACGCTGTCTCTGTGCCTGGCTGCAGAAGCTTGCTGGCAATACGAGATGGCAGACTTCTCCACGCGTTTCATCCAGACAACGGCCTGGAACGCGACCCATCGGGGCTTGAGCGTCGGGGAATCGTTGAAGGTCGATCTGCTGAAAATGGAAAGTGCCTATCTGTCTCGTAACGATCGGCTACTGGAAATCACCAAGACCGTGTCCTTGCGCCAGCTGTTGGAGAAGGACCCTGACTCGAACGTCAACGAGGATTGGGACACGATTCATCACAGGCTTCGAACTCAAGGCAATGTGGATTTCGAACTGACCCAGGCGATGTTCGACCACGACTACCCTGGCCAGTATTGCCGACGCATCGCGCGAGTCAGCGTGTCGCTGCCCGTGACACTCGGCCCCTACGAGGACATCCGCGCCACGCTGACACAGACCTATAACAAGGTTGAATTGGCTTCGGTCGGGATCAACAGCGTTCGCGAGAATCTGCGCGCCAGCCAGCAGATCGCGCTGTCCAGCGGCATCGATGACGACGGCATGTTCACCTTGAACTTCGACGACGACCGTTACCTGCCATTCGAAGGCACGGGCGCCGTCTCGCGCTGGTCGCTGCAGTTCTCCAATCATGCAACGCAACAGGCAGCCCTGGATTCACTGACCGACATCATCGTGCATGTGCAATACACCGCCAAACCGAGTGAGGGTGTGTGAGCATGACCAGTCAAAACACACTCATCATCAGCGCTCCCTCCCTGCCCAAGGGCGGGGGTGCCATTCAAAGCATCGGCAAGGGTCTGGGACCGGTCGGCACCCAGGGAACAGCGACGGCGGGCATCGAGTTACCCATTTCATCCGGACGCGGTTTCTCGCCGGCGCTGACGCTCGGTTACAGCAGTCACGCAGGCAACGACATCTGCGGCATGGGCTGGAGCCTGTCGCGTAGCGCGATATCCCGGTACACGCGCAAGGGTGTACCGAATTACAGCGAGGACGATCTGTTCGCAGGGCCCGATGGCGAGATGCTGATGCCCGTGCGTGACGAACACGACCGCATCGAACGCAGAAGCGTTGATTCGTTTCGCTCGCTGGACCTCCAGACGTCGTGGCACGTCGCCCGCTACCAGCCACGCATCCGACACAGCCATGACGTGATAGAGCACTGGCGTTCGAACGATGACGACCCCGGTTTCTGGATGATCCATGGAAGCGATGGCAGCCTGCACGTCTATGGCCAGGGCGAGCAGTCGCGCATCACTGCACCGGATGGCCAACGGGTCGCACAGTGGCTGCTGCAGGAGTCAATGAATGCCCATGGCGAGCACATCGTTTATGAGTACAAACAGGAGGATGGCCATGGCGTTGATCCGCAATCTCCAAGGGATTTCGTCTGTCAGCGATACCTGAGCCGAGTCTGCTACGGCAACCGCCAGGCTACCCCCCATCTTTATGCCTGGGGCCAATCGACTGCCGCCCCGCAATGGCACTTCGAGTTGCTGTTCGACTACGGCGAGCGCGCCACTGGCCTTGCCGAGCGGCCCGGGTACCCGGCCACCGGACCGTGGCCGCTGCGCAGCGATCCCTTCTCCAGTTACGTCTATGGCTTCGAACTGAGAACCTGGCGGTTATGCCGGCAGGTCCTGATGTTTCATCACTTCCCCGACGAAACCGGCCCGGACCCGGTGCTGGTCCAACGCCTGTCGCTCGAATACCAGACCACCGACCTTTCCTATAGCCAGTTGCAGGCGGCTCATCTACAGGGCTACGACGCGCGGGGTCAGGTTGATTGTCGGCCCCCCATGGAGTTCGGCTACAGCGGATTCGATACCCAAGAGGGCCGCTTCGAGGAATTTCAGCATTTCCCCGGGCTCGATGACGGCCAGCGTTATCAACTGGTGGACCTTTACGGAGAAGGGTTACCCGGCGTGCTGTACCGTTCCGAGGGCTGCTGGTACTACCGCGAGCCGCAACGTGCGGCAGAGGCGCAAAACCCTGACCAGATTACCTACGGCGACTGGCAGACATTGCCTCGAACCCCCGCCGCCGACCAGCACGAGCCGGTAAACCAGTCACTCACCGATATCACAGGCAATGGTCGGCTGGACTGGGTCGTGTCTCAACACGGTCTTCAGGGTTTCTTCACCCTTGGAGCGGATCGCCAGTGGTCAGGATTCACGCCGTTCAGCGCCTTTCCCAGTGAGTTCTTTCATACCAAGGGGCAAATGGCCGACCTGATTGGCGATGGCCTGAGCGACCTGACGTTGATCGGCAACCAGAGTGTGCGGCTATACCGCTCCACACCTCGGCAGCCGAGCTTCGAGTCGGGCACGCATGTCGACCATGACCAACCCGGCGACTACTTGCCGACGCTCAACGACAGCCACAGCGATGTCGTGGCGTTCAGCGACGTGTTGGGCAGCGGTCAACAGCATCTGGTGCGTATCCGACACAACGAAATCATGTGCTGGCCCAATCTGGGCCATGGCCGATTCGGGCGAGGATTTCGTCTTGCCGAACTGCCGTTCAGCTATGACGAATTCGAGGCGTCGCGGGTACTGCTCGCCGATCTGGATGGGTCGGGCGCTGCCGACCTGATTTACCTGACGCCGGACCACATCCAGATTTTCATGAACAACGGCGGCAACGGCTTCGATCAACAGCCCAGACTCCATTCCTGGCCACAAGGCATGCGCTATGACCGGTTTTGTCAGGTGAGCGCTGCGGACGTGCAGGGCCTTGGCTGCTCCAGTCTGATTGTCACCTCGCCCCACCCTTCGCCCCGCCACTGGCATTGCAACTTCGCAAGGCGCAAGCCTTACCTGCTGATAAGCACCGACAACAACATGGGGGCATCGGCACACGTGACCTACCGAAGTTCAGCGCAGGAATGGCTGGATGAAAAGCAGGCGCTTCAGCTTCAGGGTCAACCCGCGCATTGCCATGTCCCGATGGCGATACACCTGGTCAGCCGCCAGCAGCAACTGGATGAAATCACCGGCAATATTTTCACCCAACAGCTGCGCTATCGGCAGGGTTATTACGACGGCCACTATCGGGAAATGCGTGGATTTGGCCTGGTCTTACAGACTGACAGCGAAATGCCCAGCCTCTCGCCCCTGGGATATGACAATGCCCCGCTGCTGACCAAAACCTGGTTTCATACGGGCCGCTTCGTCGATATGCCGGACAGCGGCCACGACACTTCTGACCCACAGGCGCGTGCGCTGGGTAAAGCGTTATTGCTCGACGAACGCTACCAGATCATCGACGTAGCGGACGAAACGACCCGACGCGAAATGGCCAGGGCCCTGAGCGGCCTGACGCTGCGTCTGGAGATCTTCGGTCTGGACGCCAGTGCGCAACAGGAGCTGCCCTACACAGTGCAGCAACACCGTCATGCCGTGGTGCTTGAACGCGCACCCAGCACCGGACAACCCTACGCAATCATGCGCCGTCTCGAGCTTGAGTCGATCAGCTATCAATATGAGCGCCAACCAGACGATCCACGCTGCCAGCACTCACTTCATCTGCAATGGGACGAGTTCGGCACCCGCACCCACAGCGCCAGCGTCAGCTATGCACGACGGAAAAGCCCGCTGGACGAGCCGCCGTTCGACCAGGAGCACGAACGAAGCTGGTGGCGTGACACCCATGACCCGGCGCAGGCGCGCTACCACCTCGAGGAAGTTCGCGCCAAGTGCATTCACCTGACCGGGGACGACTATCTGCGTCTCGGCCTGCCTTGGCGCGAACGCCGCAACGCCTGGGTACTGACCGCCGATGAACTGACGCCGCAGGACATTACCTTCGAGGCCCTGCGCAGCGAAGGCAGCCCGCTGGAACGAGTGAACGGTCGGGTTCTGAGCGCAATGTCCGAGCAGACATACAAGCGTGCGCTGCCATGGGATGACGTGCTCGCGCCCGGTCAGGCAACGTATCAGGCCTTGCCGGGATATCTGGAAGTCGCCGAACTCGACGAAGCCGCGCTGCATGCCTACGACTCGGTCCTGACACGTGCCGAACTGGAAGCACGGCTCACGGAAGATGGCTATCGTCCCATGCAGTCGTTCCTGCCTGCCGACGACACCCTGGTGTGGGCCGTGCGTCACGGCTTCGTGACCTACGCAGCGGATGCAGGCTTCAACCATCCGATCAGCGTGAAAACTGTCGAACGCCTGGGAGCGACGACGACTGATTACGACGCCTACCACTGCCACACGGTCCGGATCACCACCGCCGATGGCTGCCAGACAGTGATCGATCACGATTACCGACTCATGTTGCCGACGCGCATCGTCGATCCCAACCAGAACACGCAGGAAGCGCTGTACGACGGGTTTGGCGCCCTGCGCGCCAGCAGCTTTCACGGCACCGAACTCGGGCAGCCCGCAGGATTTGACCCCATCGACCACTACAACGTCGGCATCAGGTCGCCGCAAGAGGCGATCAACCATCCCGAAGCCGCCGTACAGGGCGCCGCCGCCGCTCACTTCAGTGACCCGTTCGCGTGGATGGGCAGAGCGCCCCAGGAACTGATCGATGACAACGCCTGGCTGGCCCGACAGGTCCTGGCGGGCAATCTGCTTCCAGACGGGCACATCCGTCAGTCTGCCCGGCTACGACTGACCAGCGACCCGGACTCTGCGCACTGGGTCAGCAAAGCGAGACGCGAACCGGTGTACGCCGTCAGTCTGCAACCTGACCGATATCCGGATGACACCGATGCGGCTCAGATCCGCATATCCAGCACCTCGTGGGACGGGTTCGGTCGAGCCCTGCAAACCCGACAGAAAGTCGAGCCAGGGCAGGCCTGGCAAACCGGAGAATACGGTGAATTGACCTTGCGCAAGGGTGCCCCCGTCGACAGCGAAACCCCCTCGCGCTGGCGCGTCAGCGAGCGAGTCGAGTACAACCACAAAGGCCTGGCCAGCCGGATTTACCGGCCCTTCTTCGCCGATGAGTCCCGGTACATCGACGACGCTTCGCTCAGAACTGCGGGGGTCAGCGACCGGCAATTCTACGACCCCACTGGCAGACCGACGCTGACCATCACGGCCAAGGGTCTCTGGCGGCGACAGCGATATCTGGCCTGGTACAGCATCAACGAGGATGAAAACGATACCTTCGAAGAGGCCATGGCTGATCGCCTGCTCGAGGAGCGGCGAGGCCAGCCATCATGAAACCGGGTATTGGCGCGGCCACCCGACATCGAGCCTCTGCACACTTGGTTAACAGACAGGACGTCTCAAATGGACCGAACACTTCATCAGTACACACCGCTCCTCATTGCCAGCGACAGTCGAGGACTGACTGTCCGACACATCGCCTACCATCGGGCGCAGTTGGACGATCCACCCCAGGCGAGGATCAGCCGTCAGCAGCACGATGCCCGAGGCGAGATCATTGCTGCCTGGGACCCGCGTCTGCATGCCGCCGGAGCTGCACCCAATCAAACCGCGATTTTCAGTCTGTCCGGCGCAACGCTGCTGGCTGGCAATGTCGACTCCGGAACGCGCATTAACCGGCATGCCGATTCCGGCGCCATAACAGAAAGTTGGGACGGCCGAGGCACGCATTGGCGGACCGACTACGACGTGATGTCTCGACCGTTGCAGATGAGCGAGCAGGCGCAGGATCAGCCTGCGCGTGTCATCACGCGATTCACCTATGTCGCCCCCTCGCCGGAGGCGGCCTTGCACAACCGATGCGCGCGCGTCAGCCGACTGGACGACACGGCGGGCAGCCTGCTGTACGCCGACTACGCCCTACTGGGCGAGACGCTGAGCGAAACCCGCCATTTTCTCAGCGATCCCGAACGCCCTGACTGGCCCCAGGTACCTGCCGAACGGGATCTTCTGCTGGAGCCAGGCCCAGGCACGACGACACAGTGGAGGTTCACGGCGACCGGCGAGGCCCAGCTGCAGATCGACGCGATGGGTAATCGCCAGCGGTTCGTTCACGGGTTGTCCGGTGCACTTTCAGAAGCCACCCTACGTGCCGCAAACGGCGCAGAACACGCGATACTGAGCGATGTTGCCTACAACGCCAATGGCGAGATCCAGCAGCAGACCGCGGGCAATGGTGTGATCAGTCGATGCGAATTCGACCTCTTCGATGGACGCCTAAAGACCCTGCAGACCGTAAAGCCCGACGGACACTGCGTGCAAAAGCTGAGTTATGAATACGATCCGGTCGGCAACATCGTGCGTATCGAGGACGCCGCGTTGTCGACCAGTCATTACGCCAACCAACGCATCGATCCGGTCAACCACTACACCTATGACAGCCTCTCGCAATTAATCGGGGCCACGGGACGAGAGGCACTGGGCGCCGCGATCGGTCCGCAATTGCCTGACCTCGAATTGACCCCGGGCGACACAAGCCGATTGCTCAATTTCACCCAACGCTATCAATACGACAGCGCCGGCAACCTGACCCGGTTGCAACATGTGGGTCACAACAACTACACACGGTCCAAATTCGTCGCGCCTGACAGCAACCGCTGCCTTCCCGCCAACCCGGACGGCGTGCCACCCGATTTCGACAGTGCCTTTGACATCAGCGGCAACCTGCTGACGCTGCAAAGTGGGCAGCGGCTGGAATGGGACGGTTTCAATCAGCTCAGCCGCACCGTCTCGCTTGCCCGGCAGGATGGCGCTGATGACGACGAGCGTTATGTCTACGATGCCGATGGAATGCGCGTGCGCAAAATGGTCACGGCAAAGGCCAACAGCACCACGAATGTCGCCGAAGTGCGCTATCTGCCCGGGCTCGAGATTCGCCACAACGGTCACGAGCAATTGCATGTCATCACGATGCAGGCTGGACTGTGCGGTGTTCGCCACCTGCACTGGGTTGCCGGAAAGCCATCGGATATCGACAACGATCAACAGCGTTACAGCTTTGATGACCCGATGGGCTCCAGTGCGATGGAGCTGGACCAGACCGCAAGGCTGATCAGCCACGAAGGTTATTACCCTTACGGGGGCAGCGCCTGGTGGGCTGCAAGGTCCGTCATAGAAGCCAGATACAAGATCGCGCGCTACTCAGGCAAGGAACGTGATGCCAGCGGTCTTTATTACTTCGGACAGCGTTACTACGCACCGTGGTTGCAGCAATGGATCAGCCCGGACCCCGGCGGCACCATTGATGGCCTGAACCTTTATAGGATGGTCGGCAATAACCCCGTCACCTATGGCGACCCTGAAGGAACGGATGGTCTGCGCAAGAGCCTGCAGCTGGCGGTCAAGGGGCAAAAGCGCTTCGATCATGACCGTGCCGAGCATGCCAAGGCAAAAGCCCGTGACGAGGCTAAAGTGGCCAGGCAACAGCAAATCCAGCCATTGAAGGATGCCGTGAAGGTTCACCGAGAGGTGTTGAGCATCGCCAGAAAAAATGCAGCGACGGCCAGCCAGCAATTGCTCAACCATTCGTCGCCGGGGGAACAGGCCATCTCCGCTGTCAAACGCGCGGTCGCTTTGGTGGCGACCAAGGCGATCCCGGCAGCAGCAGGCGCTGGCGGCGCGGTATTGGGGAGTTTTGTCGCGCCGGGGCCGGGTACAGTGGCGGGTGCCGCCATCGCGGCGAAAGCGGCGAGTGTCGCCACGGGATATGCGATTTCAGGATTGGGCTGGAATGACTCCGTGAAGCTGAAAACCAGCGCGTTGTCCGGCGCAAGCATCTATGAAGCCGGAGATCTGAAAGCCGCCAGTCTTCAGGATAAGGCTGTCTCGAGAATGAAAAAGCTGGTGCCCTCTTCGAAAAAGGACCTGCTCGCACTTGGCAAAGACGTTGCGAAGGAAGGCTTGGGGAAAGCCTCCTCAACCTATGGGCCAGCCTTGCAGTTGATCCCCGAAATACCGGAACTGATTCATGAAAATATCGGGGCAGCGGGTGGTTTGTCTCCGGATAAGCTGCAGAAACTCGACGATAACGTGGGCGATCTGATCGAGAGAATCACCGACGGCATGGGTTCGATCAGCAGCCTGTTCGGCGAGCTGAAGGTCGACAGCGTATCGCACCCCGAGATCGGCAACGTCTACTCCCGCAGCACGGCTCAAACGCTGGCTAACGAGACCGCCGGGGTGTTGGGCCAACTCAAGGAGCTGCGCAACCAGGGTCAGAGGCTGGTGCAGGGCCGCTGACAACCACCCAGGCAAAGACTGATGAGTTGGGCGTACTGCCAGAGAGCACATGATGAACGGCAGATAAACGTCTCAAGTGGCGGATTTTTCAGCCGATATCATGCTTGTGCGAGGCAGTGCGCCCGGTTTTCTCCGATTCCGCCGGAATGGGAAAAGCGGCCGCGACCGCCGTCGATGAGGTCGCCGTCCATGACACCCCCAACGCTCAATCACAAAGCTCGCAGCGTGCTTTCCGGCGCCGTGCTGCTGTGTCTGAGCATTTGCAGTTCCTACGCAGGGCCCATCCGGGTCGTTACCGAGGAGCTGCCGCCCTACAACATGACCCGCGACGGCCAGTTGACCGGCATGAGCACCGAGGTGGTGCAGGCCGTCCTCAAGCAAGTGAACGTGCAGGCGAGCATCCAATCCATGCCGTGGGCTCGCGCCTACGACCTGGCGCTGCATGACCCTGACGTGCTGATCTACTCCATCACCCGCACGCCGGAACGCGAACACCTGTTCAAATGGGTCGGCACCATTGCCTCCTCGCGCTGGTATATCTATTCCGCTGCAAGCCATCCCGTCAGTCTGCTGGACCTGAACGACGCGCGTGACTGGCAAACCGCAACCGTCAACGAAGATGTCGGCGAGCAATACCTCATCGGCAAGCAATTCGTCATTGGCAAGCAGTTGCAGTCCAGCAACCGTTACGAACTGAACTATCAGAAGTTGCAAACCGGGCACGTCGACCTGTGGATCTCGGACGAATTGAACGCCGACTACCTGGCGCGGGAGGCGGGCGACGAACCGGAGCGAACGCTGGTGCAATCCTTGCGTGTGCGAGAGCTGGAAGAAGCTGGCGGCTTCAACATGGCGTTCAGTGCCGGTACGGCGGATGCTACCGTTCAACTGTTTCAAGATGGATTGAACGCCATCCGTGAAAACGGAACCTACGATGCTATTGCGCGGAAATGGAATTGAGCATGCTCGCAGAGTCCGAATCGAAGATTTCTGGAAAGGCCGTTGCGCCCCCGCGTACCGGTTCACTGGCGCGTCGGCTGGTATTGGCGACATTGGCGTTCTGCGTGCTGTTCACCATCGCCACGGTTTCGGTGCGCACCTGGTTCGCCTGGGGCAATAACCTGGCGACCATGAACGCCGAACTCGGCCTGATCGACCAGGTGTTCCAGGGCACGCTGTCCAAGGCGGTCTGGGAAATGGACAGCGAAGCCTTGCAGGCGCAGATCGACAGCGTGGCACTGGCCGCCCCGGTCGGGCGGGTGGAATTGCGCATCCTGCGTCCCGGTCGCGCGCCGGAAGTCCTTGAACGCCAGCATCCGGGGCACACCGGCTCGATCCTCGCCCCGGCACTGCGCCGGCAATTGACCGTTTCACCCTACCCCGGCGCCAACGAGGTGGTCGGTGAGTTGACCATCGAAGGCGACGAAAGCCTGCTCTGGCGACGGCTGTGGAAAGAGGTCGGTATCATCATGCTGACCCAGATCATTCAGTCGCTGGCCCTGGCCGGGCTGATCATGGGCATGTTCAACCGCTCGGTGACCCTGCACGTGCGGCGCATCGCCCGCCATCTGGAGCAACTCACGCCGCAGAACCTCAAACAGCATCTGACCCTGGAACGCCGTGGCAAGGCCAGTGACGAACTGGATCTGCTGGAAGCCGGCGTCAACGACTTGCAAGACAAACTCGCCAACCACATCGAACGTCAGAGCCGCGACGAACTGGCGCTGGCCGCCAGCCGTGATCAACTGGCGGAACTGGTAGAACAACGCACCGCGCAATTGAAAGCGGCGAACATTCGCCTTGAAGCCCTGACCCGCTTCGACCCGCTGACGGGCCTGGCCAACCGCCGGCACTTCGACGAACTCAAGGAGCTGGAATTCAACCGGGCATTGCGCCACGAACAACCGTTTTCAGTGCTGATGTGCGACATCGATTTCTTCAAGCTGTACAACGACAGCTACGGCCACGCCATGGGCGACCAATGCCTGCGGGACGTGGCGCTGACCATGAGCGCGCTGTTCTCGCGCTCCGGTGAACTGGTGGCGCGGCTGGGCGGTGAAGAGTTCGCCGTGCTGCTGCCGGGGCAGACTCGCGATCAGGCACTGGCATCGGCCGAGCGTCTGCAACAACTGCTCAGTCATCAGAAACTGCCCCATAGCGCCTCGGCGGTATCGCCTTATGTCACCTTGAGCATCGGCATCGCCGAACTGGACGTGACGACCATGGAGCGTTTCGACCAACTGCTGCAAAGCGCCGACAAAGCGCTCTACCGGGCCAAGAGCCTGGGCCGCAACCGGTGTGTGATCTGATCAGGGAGACGATCTGACATGAGCAATTCCACCCATCTGATCGGGCAACTCTGGCACTTTCTGTCGGCCACAATGCTGATTCTGTCGTGCCTCACGGCCCAGGCCGAGCCGCTGCAAGTGGTCACCGAGGACTCCTCCTACAGCGAGCTCAAAGACGGCAAGGTGGTCGGGGTCGCCAGCGAGATCGTCGAAAAGACCCTGGCCAGGGCTGGCGTCACCGATTACCACATGGCGCTCTACCCCTGGGCGCGGGCCTATGACATGGCGCGGCTGGAACCCAACGTGATGATCTATCCGATCATTCGCAGCAGCGAGCGCGAGCCGTTGTTCAAGTGGGTCGGCGAACTGGATCAGGTCACCCCGATGTTCTACAAGCTGCGCGAGCGGCAGGACGTGGTGGTCAAGGACCTGCAGGACGCCAAGAACTACACCGTGGGCGTCGTGCGGGACGATTCGCGACAGCAATACCTGGAGGGCAAGGGTTTCAACAGGATGGTGGTGTCGGCCAACAACCTCGACAACCTGCGCAAGCTGATCAGCGGCCAGGTTGCGCTGGTGCCGTTGCCCGAGCGCGAGGCGCGGGAACAATGCGAGGATCTGCACGTCGCCTTCGAAGACCTGGAAAGCGTCTACACCATCGACGAGCTGTCCAAGGGTCTGTATGTCGCCCTGAGCCTCAAGACCCCGGAAGACACCGTCAAACGCATCACCGCCGCCTTCGCTCAACTGAAGAACGACGGGACATTGGCGAAGGTGATGGCGCAGTAGATGTCGACCCCAGGTTGCTATGTGCTGCGCCCCAAGCGTTACACCATCGGCAAACTGCTGAAGATATCCAACTGCTCGGCCTGGGCAGTGAAGGCCGCGAGAACCGGGTAGTCCTCGGCGCTGGCCTGATCCGGCACCACCAGTTGAATGAACGACCAGCCCACGGCAACGCTGATGCCGTCCTGACCGATGTCCGCGCTTGCACTCAGCGGCCGGGCTTTCAACTCACGTTCAATCTCCGTACATGCGGTCTTCAGCTGCTCGCTGACCCTCTCGATCCAGGGCGCATGCTGAATGGCCTCAGGGCGAAGATTGCGCTCGTAGTAAATCTGCACGGCTTTTTCATAAGCCACGAGTGCCAGGCCGGTCAGACGTAATGTTCTGGCGCGTTCAGCCAGTTCTGTTGGCATCAGGCCATTGCCCGGCCCTTTCAGGCATTCGACGTAATCAAGGATCAGGCTCGACTCCATCAACACCTGACCATCGTCGGTGATGAAGGTCGGGGCCTTGATCACCGGGTTGACTTCCCTGAAGCGCTCCATCCCGCGAAACACCGACACGGCCTCATGCTCGAACTCGATTCCCAAGCGTTTGAGGCTGACCCCGACCCGCCGTACATAAGGCGAATCCAGCATTCCGATGAGTTTCATCCCAACAACCTCCTGTTGCGTCAGTGATACCAGGGTAATGGCACATTCTCAGGCCCGTCACCGCAGGCTAGCAAACGCTCAGAGGCGCGCAACGTACAGTTGATGAATACAGCCAGCCTGCTTACAACCTGCCTATGCTGTGTTCACGAATTCTTCACAAACGTTCTGGAAAACTCCGCGCGATCTTCGGCTCCCTTATCAATTGGCCTGTCCATGACAGGCTCGTCTGACGTGCCGGTCGCAAGGATAGGACCGCTGAATGCACGTGCAGGCCTCGTTTCGAGTAGTGCTTTATATGGAAATGCGTTCAAAGCTCAGACCCGTTACCTCCACCCGCCTCGTCATGCTGTTTTCCCTTGCTCTGGTTGTGTTCTACAACCTTGCGACATGGCATGCGCTTGTCGGCCTGACGCAGCTGCAAGGCCTCAAGGTCGTGGCTTTCTATGCCTCTTTCGCCGTCTTCCTCTGGGCCGCGATCACCCTGCTGCTGACGCCCTTCTCGTTTCGCCCGACCCTCAAGCCGGTGCTGAGCCTGGTCGCGCTGTGTTCGGCGGCCGCTGCGTACTTCATGAACACCTACGGCATCAGCATCGACACGACAATGATGCAGAACGTGCTGGAGACCAACCCCGGCGAGGCGAAGGCCCTGCTCAGCGGCAAGCTGTTTCTGTATCTGGGTCTGCTGGGAGCGCTGCCTGTCGCCTTGATCTGGTGGGTACCAGTGACCTACCGCCGCGTCCTGCCGGGTCTGGTGAACAAAGTGTTGGTCTGCATCGGTTGCATTCTGGTGATCGCCGCAGCCGTAGGTCCTTTCTACTCAACCTACGCACCGATCTTCCGCGACGAAGACAAACTGACCCACTTCATCAACCCGACCAACTACATCTACGCCATCGGCAAGCTGACCAAACAGACCGTGGCGATCAAGGAAACGGTGAAGATCCAGCCCGTTGGCACCGACTCGGTACTCAGCCCGCAAGCGCAGCAACGGCCGAAAAAGAGCCTGATGATCTTCGTCGTCGGTGAAACGGCCCGCGCCGACCATTTCTCGCTCAACGGCTACGATCGCGAAACCAACCCGGAATTGAAGAAGCAGGACATTCTCAACTTCACCCAGGTGGCGTCCTGCGGGACGTCCACGGCGGTTTCCGTGCCGTGCATGTTCTCCAAATTCCCGCGCAGCGAGTACAGCGACAAGAAAGGCAAGACCTACGAGAGCCTGCTGGACATGCTCCAGCGCGCCGGATTGAAGGTGGTGTGGCTGGACAACAACAGCGACTGCAAAGGCACCTGCCTGCGCGTACCCCACAGTGACATCCCGAAAACCCAGCCAAGCCCGTTCTGCGACGGCCAGAATTGCCTGGATGAATCGTTGCTGGTGGGCCTGCAGGCGTACATCGATTCGCTCGAGGACAACGCGATCATCGTGCTGCACTCCGACGGCAGCCACGGGCCGGAGTACTACGACCGCTATCCGAAAACCCTGGAACGCTTCACCCCGGTGTGCCACACCAACCAGTTGGGCAGCTGCACCTCGGACGAGCTGAAGAACGTCTACGACAACACGATCCTCTACACCGATCACTTCCTGTCGCAGACCATCGAATTGCTCAAGCGCAATCAGGACAAGGTCGACACCTCGATGATCTACGTCTCGGACCACGGCGAATCGCTGGGTGAAAATGGCATTTATCTGCACGCAGCGCCCTACGCCATCGCTCCGAGTGCGCAGACCCACGTGCCAATGGTCATGTGGTTCGGCAACCAGACGCTGGAAGATGCCAACATCGACCGCAGTTGCCTGGCCGCCAAGCAGAACCAGCCGGACCTGAGCCATGACTACATGTTCCATTCGGTGCTAGGCTTGCTCGGCGTCGACACCAGCGAATACCAGCCGGCTCTGGACATCTTCCACAGCTGCAAACACAACAAAGGATGATCTGACATGGCCCTCCAGAACCCGGTGAACCACGCAGCGACACCGGTGTTCTGGCGGGACGCGCAACTGCCTTTCATCGAAGCCCGCTCCATCGCCGACGGACGCAAGGTCTGTTATTCGCGCCATTCCCATGAAATGTTTTCCATCGGTGCCATCACCGGCGGGCAAAGTACGTATCTGCACGAAAAGACCCGACAGACCATCAGCACCGGCACCGTCGTTCTGATGAACCCCGGCGATGTTCATGCCTGCAATCCCATCGACGACCAGTCGTGGTCCTACATCATGCTGTACGTCGATGCGCAATGGCTGGGCCGGGTTCAGCAGGCGTGCGGCGTCGAGGGTTTTCGTGCGGTACCGGCGATTTCCAGCCGTGACCCCGAGCTGTTCGCCGGGTTACTGGAGCTGCACCGAACTTTGATTGATCCGTCGTTGGAGTCACTGGAAAAACACGAAACCGCCATCGGATTTTTCACCCTCATGCACCAGCGGCTCGGCGGCTCGGACGCGCCGCTGAAGAGGGTCAATCGCAAGGTGGAGCGCGCGGCGCAGTACATCAATCAGCATTTTCTGCGGGCGATCCGGCTGGAGGAAATCTGCCAGGCGGCGAACCTGTCGGAGGCTTACCTGATCCGCGCCTTCGAGCAGCACTATCACATGACGCCCCACGCCTACCTGATCAACCGGCGCATCCAGCACGCTCAGGCACAACTGCGCGACGGCGAGCCGATAGCCGACATCGCCCAGCAGAGCGGCTTTGCCGATCAGGCGCACTTCCAGCGAGTGTTCAAGAAACACCTGGCGGCGACGCCGGGGCAGTACCGTCAATGATCCCTCACCTGCAATCAGACGTACAACAGTGACACTGCACAGCCTGCCAGCAGCGCCGCCATGCTGCGGTTGAAGGTGCGGATCCGCTGCGGGCTGCGCAGATACGGCCCCAGAAACGCCCCTGCGTAAACCCAGCATGCCACCGACAGATAGCAGACGATGAAGTAGATCAGGGCAAACAGCCCGATCAGCCGTGCTTCGCCGTCAGCGACGAATGCGCCCATGCCCGCCACGGCCGCCAGCCACGCCTTGGGATTGAGCCACTGCATCGCCGCGCCATGCCAGAACGACGGCAGACGCGTGGGTTTGTCGACATTCAGGCGGCCATCGTCCATCGCCAGTTTCCAGGCCAGATACACCAGGAACGCCATCCCCGACCAGCGAATGATGTCGGTCAGCACCGGGTACTGACGCAGCACCTCATGCAGGCCAAAGCCGGTGAAGACCAACAGCACCACAAAGCCGACCGTCGCCCCCATGACATGCCGCAGGCTCGCCGCCAGGCCGAACTGCGCGCCGCTGCTGAGCGCAACGACATTCACCGGCCCCGGGGAAATGGACGCGGCGAGGGCAAACGCCGCCATGGAAATCGTCAGGTTCATTGCTGCAACGCTCCGTTCATTGAATGTCGGGAGACGTTAATGGATAGCGATTTTGCGGTATTGAAGAAAACTGACCAGTGCAATCGAATCCAGGATCAATCGCTCGCCTGCGACAACGGCCGCGCCACCTGCTCAAGGGACTTGCGCTCCGAGGCCACGCCCCAGATCGCCTGCACCGCAGCGGCCAGCAGCATCAACGCCGCGCCGATCAGGTAGCCGATGAACACCGGGCCGCGTTGATGGCTGTCGATCAACTCGCCAAACAGGGTCGGGCCGACGATGCCGCCCAACGCCGTGCCGAAGGCATAGAACACCGCAATCGCCAATGCGCGTATCTCCAGCGGGAAGGTCTCGGCCACGGTCAGGTAGGCGGAACTGGCCGCCGCCGAGGCGAAGAAAAAGATGATCATCCAGGCAATGGCCTGCTGGGTGACACTCAACAGACCCTGTTCGAACAGATAGCCGCTGATACTCAGCAGGACGGCGGAGACCGCATAGGTCAGGCTGATCATGATCCGACGCCCTACCACATCGAACAGCCGACCCAGGAGCAAAGGCCCGCAGAAGTTGCCCAGCGCCAGCGGCAGCACGTAATAACCAATCGACGCCGACGGCACCTGATAAAACTCTGTGAGCACCAGCGCGTAGGTGAAGAAGATCGCGTTGTAGAAAAACGCTTGTGCGGTGAGCAGCGTCAACCCTACCAGCGCCCGCCGCCGGTAGGTGTTGAACAGTGTGTCGAAGATCTCCCGCAGCGGGGTGTGATCTCGCGCATGCAAACGCAGTTTCGGACCCTCGACCGGAGGCAGTGCGTGGCCCTGCTGCCGAAAGCGTTCTTCGATGCCCTCGACGATCACCCTCGCCTCCTCGGCCTGACCATGAATCAACAACCAGCGCGGGCTTTCCGGCAACCACAAACGCATCAGCAGGATCACCAGCCCAAGTATCGCGCCGATGCCGAAGCACAGGCGCCAGCCCAGATCGCCGCCGATCCAGCCGGGGTCAAGCAGCAGAATAGAGCCGCCAGCACCCACCGCAGCGCCGATCCAGAACGTGCCATTGATCGTCAGATCGACCCAGCCGCGAAAGCGCGCCGGGGTGAACTCTTGAATGGTCGAATTGATCGCCGTGTACTCGCCGCCAATGCCCATGCCGGTGAGGAAGCGAAACAGCATGAAACTCCACAGGCTGAAGGAAAATGCCGTGGCTGCCGTGGCGCTGATGTACAGCGCCAGGGTGATGAAGAACAGCTTGCGACGGCCCAGCCGGTCGGTGAGCCAGCCAAAGAACAGCGCTCCCAGCACCGCGCCGGTGATGTACGCCCCCCCGGCAAGGCCGATATCGGCATTGGTCAGGCGCAACACCGGGCTCTCTTTCAACGCCCCGGAAACCGAGCCAGCCAGCGTGACCTCCAGACCGTCGAGCAGCCAGGTGATCCCCAGCGCAAACACCAGCAGCGTGTGAAACCGGCCCCACGGCAAACGATCCAGACGTGCCGGGAGGTCGGTTTCGAAAAGCGCGCCCTTATCTGCCATCGTTGATCCTCACGCCAGAGATCGGGATGACCTCAGGTGTGAGAGCCAGACGAAGTGGCGGAGTTCAGCCAATCGCTGATCGATCTGATACAGCACGGCTTGCCGGCGGTGGCATCGAGGAAGTCGTCTATCTGCCCGGACTCACCATCAACTCCGGTCGCACCAGACGCTGGTATTCCTCAGCCGTGATGAACCCCAGCGCCACCGCTGCTGCCTTGGGCGACAGACCTTCCTGCGCGGCCTTGCGGGTGATCTGGGCGACGCGGTCGTAGCCCAGGATTGGATTGAGAACCGTGGCCATGAGCAAGGCGTTTTCCAGATTGTCGGCCAGGCGCTGATGATTGACCTCCAGCCCCTTGACCAGCTTCTCGGTGAAAATGCCGACGCAATGGGCGAGCAAACCGATCGACTGCAGCAGGTTGTGGATCAGCACCGGCTTGGCGACGTTGAGTTCGAAAGCGCTGGAAGCGCCGGCGATGGTGATGGTGCTGTGGTTGCCCATGACCTGCATCGCCGCCTGCACCAACACTTCGGCAATGGTGGGGTTACGCTTGCCGGGCATGATCGATGACGTCAGGCCGTCATCCGGCAATAACAATTCGCCCAGCCCGCAGCGCGGTCCGGAACCCAGCAGGCGAATGTCATTGCCGATCTTGTTCAGCGACACCGCCAGCACGTTCAACGCACCCGACACTTCAACCAATGCATCGTGGGCCCCCATGCCTTCGAATTTGCTCGGATTGGGCGTGAACGGCTCGCCGGTGATCAGGCTCAGCTCTTCACAAAATGCCGCATCGAAACCCCTCGGCGAATTCAGCCCCGTGCCCACGGCGGTGCCGCCCTGGGGCAACACCCGCAAGCGCGGCAAGCATCCTTCGATGCGCTCGATACCCAGGCCGATCTGCCGAGCGAATGCATCGAAAGCCTGGCCTTGGGTCATCGGCACGGCGTCCATCATGTGCGTGCGGCCGATTTTCAGCACGTTCGCCCAAGCGCGGGCCTTATCGGCCAAGGCATCACGCAACCCTGCCAATGCAGGCAACAGCTGATCACGCAGCGCCAGCGTCGCCGCCACATGCATCACGGTGGGAAAGCTGTCGTTGGAGGACTGCGAGCGGTTCACGTGATCGTTCGGATGCACCGGATGCTTGCCGCCCAACTCGCCGCCAAGGGCAAGATTGGCCTGATTGGCAATGACCTCGTTGGCGTTCATGTTGGTTTGGGTGCCGGAGCCGGTCTGCCAGATGGTCAACGGGAAGTGCTCGTCGAACTCCCCTGCCGCCACTTTCTGCGCCGCCTGCTCAATGGCTTCAGCGAAGGCGTGCGGCAACACGCCAAGCCTGCGATTGGCCCGCGCGGCAGCGATTTTCTGCTGACCGAACGCGTGAATCAGGCCCGGCGCAAAACGCTCGCCATGACGGCCGAACACTTCCAGAGCACGCTGGGTCTGCGCGCCCCAATAGCGGTTGGCAGGGATCGCGACCGGACCGAACGCATCGTTTTCCATGCGCAGGTCACTCATAGCGCTGCCCCCGGCGCGCGGCCCAATTCGCGGCGGTATTCTTCACGGGCCGTCTGCTCGGAAAACTCTCCGGCCCACTTGGCGACCACGACCGTGGCGACGCTGTTACCGATGGTATTGCAGGTAGCGATGGCCATCGACATGAAGCGGTACACGCCAAACAGCAACGCCAGGCCTTCAGCCGGTAGAACCCCGACCGCAGTGACCGTTGCCGCGAACACCACAAAACTGCCACCGGACACCGCCGCTGCGCCCTTGGATGTCACCAGCATGATGGCGACGATTCCCAATTGATGCTCCCAACTCAGCGGCACGCCGTAGGCATTGGCGATGAACAGCACGCACAGCGACATGTAGATCGACGTGCCGTCCAGGTTGAAGGCATAGCCGGTGGGCAGAACCAGGCCGACGCTCTGCTTCGAGCAGCCGAACTTCTCCAGCTTTTGCAGCAGTCTCGGCAGCGCGCTTTCCGACGATGCCGTCCCGAGCACGATGAAAATCTCGTCCTTGATGTAGTTCAGGAAACGCCACAGGCTGAACCCGGACAGTCTGCAAACAGCGCCGAGTACCACGAAAATGAAGAAGAAAATCGCCACGTAGAACATCAGCACCAGATTGGCCAGCGACATCAGCACTGCCGTGCCGTTGCTGCCCACCGCGTAGGCCACCGATCCGAATGCACCGAGGGGCGCGAACTTCATGATCAGGTTGATGAACTCGAAAAAGCATTCGGAAATGCGGCTCAGGCCCTCCTCGATCACTTCGCGCCGTTCAGGCTTGAGCGCCAGCAGCGCGAAGCCGAACAGCACCGAGATCACCAACACTTGCAACAACTGACCACCGGCAAACGCGCCGACGAAATTGTCGGGGAAAATCCCGTAGATGAAATCCATGGTCGACACCGGACCATGCCCTTTGGCAACGGCGGCGCTGGCGGCAGCGGCCGTGGCGCTGCTTGGGTGGGCGTCGTGCATGCCCGAACCGATCTGCAGCAGATTGCCCCAGATCAGGCCGATGGCCAGGGCCACGGTGGACAGCACTTCGAAATAGATCAGCGCCCGCAGGCCGAGCTTGCCGACGCGCTTGATGTCGCCGGCCGACGCGATGCCGTGGACCACGGTGAAGAATACCAGCGGCGCGACGGCGGTCTTGATCAGTTTGAGGAAGATGTCGCCGAGAATCTTGAAACTGGCCGCCGTTTCGGGCGCCAGAAAGCCGAACGCGATTCCCAGGACCATGGCCGCGATCACCTGAAACGTCAGGTCGCGGTAAAACGGTTTTTTACCGGTAGAAGACATGCTTGCGCTCTCATTGTTGTTATGGGGCAGAAACAGGGTCTGAAACAGTGCCTGGCCGAACGCGCAGTTCCACACGCCCGGCCTTGCCTGTCAGCGCTTGACCGAGCCTTCGCGGGCCAGGGCGCGGTCGACCATCTGCGGCGCCAGGCCAAGGTAGTTGCAGGGATCGGTGAGGCGTTGCAGCTCGGCCAGATCCAGCCGCTCGGTGACGGCTCCCTGTGCGACCAGGGCGTCCAGCAGGCTGATGTTTTCGTCGTTGGCCACGCGGCAGGCGGCGTACACCACGTCATGAGCCAACTGGCGACCGAGGGCGGGTGCCAGGCCCATCATCACGGCTTCGGCGACGATCAGGCCCTGGGTCATGTTGAGGTTTTTGAGCATGCGATCAGGGCGCACTTCGAGCCCGGCCAGCATGAACTTCGCCTGACCCAGCGACGCCGCGCTCAGGGCAAAGGCTTCGGGAATGGCGATCCACTCGGCCTGCCATGGACCGGTCGAACGCTCGAAATCCTGAATCATCGCATCGAGCATCAGGCCCGCCTGCTGACGCACACCCTTGGCAGCGGCGTACATCAACTCGCAGGAAATCGGGTTGCGCTTCTGCGGCATTGTGCTGCTGGCGCCCCGGCCTTTGACGAACGGCTCGTAGGCTTCGCCCAGTTCGCTGGTCATCATCATCATGACGTCCAGTGCGACCTTGCCCAGCGAGGCTGTCACCAAGCCCAGAAAATTGAGGGTTTCCGCCAGGCCGTCACGGGCCACATGCCAGGTGGCTTGCGGTACGCCCAGGCCCAGTTCGGCCATCAGCGCCTCCTGCACTTCAAGGCCCTTGTCGCCCAGCGACGCCAGGGTACCTGCCGCACCGGCGAACTGCCCCACCTCGACCCGCGGGCGCAGCTCCACCAGTCGCTCGGCGTGACGGTCGAACATGCTCAGCCAGACCGCGCATTTGTAGCCGAAGGTGATCGGCAGGGCGTGTTGCAGATGGGTGCGGCCCGCCATCGGTGTGTCGCGATAACGCTGAGCCAACCCGGCCAACAAGCCACGCACGTCCTGAATGTCACGTTCGACCAACGCCAGCGCGGCGCGCACCTGCAGCACTACGGCGGTGTCCATGATGTCCTGGGTGGTCGCCCCCCAATGCACAAAACGCCCTGCTTCGCCGCAGGTCTTAGAGAGTTGCTCGACCAGCGGCAGGATCGGGTAACCGACGATCTCGGTTTCGTGCTGCATCAGTGCCAGATCCAGCGATTCGAACGTCGCCCTGGCGGCAATCTGCTCGGCGGCGTCGGCGGGAATCACCCCGCAGCGGGCTTCGGCGCGAGCGAGGGCGATCTCGACTTCGATATAGCGCCCGATCAGCGCCTTGTCGGAGAACACTTCGCGCATCTCGGCAGTGCCAAACATGTCGCGGAACAGAGCGGAGTCAAAAACGGTAGTGGACATGGGAAGGATCTCAAATGTTGTTATTGGCCGTACATATTTATTATGTCCGTACATAATTATTACTCGCTCCCCTGATACACTGTCAACTCGCTGTGGGGAGAGCTCGATGGAAGGCATCAGTCAAACGCGTTACGCCGTGGTCGCCAGGGATCTGATGGAAGGCATCAGCAGCGGTCGCTACCCCGTGGGTTCGTTGCTGCCAACGGAGTTCGAGCTGTGCGAGCTGTACGACGTGAGCCGCCACACGGTAAGAGCGGCGATTACCCAGTTGCAGAATCAGGGCATGGTCTCGCGACGCAAGCGCGTCGGCACCCGCGTGGAAGCGGCCACTCCGAGCGGCGGCTATTCACAATCGCTGGCATCGGTGGCGGATCTGGTGCATGTGGCGGAAACCCACATCCGGGATGTTCAGGAGGTTCGGCATTTTGTCGCCGACATCGCTCAGGGCCGGCGTCTGGGCCTCGAACCGGGGGCACATTGCTTTTGCATGTCGAGTATCAAGGTCGATGTGAGTCAGCGCAGTTCGCCGCTGTGCTGGACCGATGTCTACGCCGATGAGGTGTATGCCGAGGTCATTCCCCTCGCCGAGCAATGCCCTGGCGAACTGATCGCCGCGCTGATCGAGCGCGAGTTCGGGCGTCGGATCGATGCAGTGGATCAGCAGGTGCGGCCGGTGCAATTGAATGCCGAGCTGGCGACGCGGCTGAATGCAGCTGCGGGGTCGTTGGGGCTGAACATCATTCGTCAGTATCGGGATGAACAGGGTGGGTTGATTGCGGTGTCGGAGACGGTGTATCCGGATGACCGGTTTACCCTGGTGATGCAGATGAAGCGGGAGAAACGAGGGGGGATTGCGGATATGGGTTCTGCCTGAAGGCAGAATTCTTGCGCCGAGGGCGAAACAGGCCTGGCGTTAGCCAGGCCCTTTAGACACAACAACCTTACAAATTGAACACCGTCACCAGCTTGGTATTCAGATAAGCCTCGATCGCCTCGGTACCACCTTCAGATCCGTAACCCGAATCCTTGACCCCACCAAACGGCACCTCCACCAGACCAATCCCCTGATGGTTGATCGACAGCATTCCGGCCTCGATGCGCGTGCTGAGGATATGCGCAGTCTTCATCGACGAGGTGAACGCATAAGACGCCAGCCCGAACGGCACACGGTTGGACTCCTTGACCGCGTCCTCCACGGTATCGAAAGGCACCAGCAACGCCAACGGCCCGAACGGCTCTTCGCTCATCACACGCATTTCAGTGGTCAGGCCGCTGAGCACCGTCGGCTGGAAGAAATAGCCCGGCCCGTCGATGGTCTTGCCGCCAGTGTGCAGCTTCGCGCCCTTGTCGCACGCATCCTTGACCAGTGCCGACAACGCCGGAGCGCGGCGCTCGTTGGCCAGCGGGCCCATGGTCACGCCCTGCTCCAGGCCATTGCCGACTTTGACTTCGTGAGTCAGGCCGACGAACTTCTCGACGAATGCATCGAACACCCCGCGCTGCACCAGAATACGGGTCGGTGATACGCAAACCTGCCCCGCGTTACGGAACTTGGCACCGGCCAGCGTGCGGGCCGCAAGGTCGATATCGGCATCGTCGAACACCAGCGCCGGCGCATGACCGCCCAGCTCCATGGTCGCGCGCTTCATGTGCTGACCGGCCAGGGCCGCCAGTTGTTTGCCCACCGGTGTGGAACCGGTGAAGGTGACTTTCTTGATGGTGGGATGCGCGATCAGGTAGCTGGAAATCTGCGCCGGATCACCGTACACCAGGCCGATAACCCCGGCCGGAACGCCAGCGTCGATGAACGCGCGAATCAGCTCGGCAGGCGAAGCCGGAGTTTCTTCCGGGGCCTTGACGATGATCGAGCAACCCGCGGCCAGCGCCGACGACAGCTTGCGCACCACCTGGTTGATCGGGAAATTCCACGGCGTGAACGCTGCCACCGGGCCTACCGGTTCCTTGATGACTTTCTGCTCGACCGACACATTGCGCGACGGGACCAAACGGCCATAAGCGCGACGGCCCTCTTCGGCCAGCCAGTCGATGATGTCGGCGGCGGCGAGGGTTTCCATGCGCGCTTCGGCCAGGGGCTTGCCCTGTTCCTGGGTCATGATGCTGGCGATATTGTCCACCCGATCACGCAGCAGATCGGCGGCTTTCTGCATGATCTTGTAGCGATCGTAGGCCGGGGTGCTGCGCCAGGTTTCGAAGCCGCGTTCGGCGGCGGCCAGGGCCTGATCCAGATCGGCGATGCTGGCGTGGGCCACGGTGCCCAAGGTCTCGCCGGTTGCCGGGTTGAGCACATCTAGGGTGCGGCCGTCTTCACTGGCGCGCCATTGGCCGTCGATATACAGCTGAACGTCTGGGTACATAAGGAAGCTCCGGATGCGCCTGCGTGAGGCGTGGGAATGAACAAAGGCAGGCCGAGCAATTTACGGGCATATGCCAGCATTGGTCAAGGCAAGACCCGAGAATGTATGACGATGGCAATTCAACAGAACTGCATCAGTTGCTGGGCGTAAGCTCGCAGCACTTCGCGCTGCATCAGAAAGCTGGCGTACTTGCCTTCGCGCAGGGTGGAAATCAGCCCGGCGCGTTCCAGCTCCTTGGTGTGATGAGACACCGTGGCCGCGCTGACCGGATGGACTTTGAGCAGCTCGGCGCAAGGCACCGGTTCTGCTGAAGCACTGATCTGAACCAGAATCTGATAGCGCCTGCGGTCGGCCAGCGCGCGGGAGATCAACGAAATTTGCTGATCGGTCAACGGAAATTGATGTGCAGTGCTCATGAAGATCGTTACACCCCAGTTGAAACCTCCTTGTCGGGCCTTTTATAGAGAGTCGAACCTGTTAACGCTGACCTCCCCCGCAAAGCGTGCGTGAAGTTGGACGGCAACGGACTGCTCAAGGTTCACCGGCGACAGAATAAGCGTCTATCGCAGACCGGCGAAGTATTTTCTGGCATTCTGCGCGCCCTTTTTCCTACAGCCCTGCCTCCCGCTTATGCCAATTTTTTGTACACAATTTACAAAAGAATTGTTTTTCAATATGTCCACATGTTGTAGAGTCGCAAAACCTGACCAAACAGACAGCTTTTGTGTACGGGTCAGTCCAGCGTCAACTGCAAAGCCCACGACCGTATAAAAACAAATGGCAGGCTAAACATGACCACACCTCAAAGCGCTCCTCCGTCACGCCCCGCTTCAAGGAAGACAGACCTGATCTACGGCCTCAACGACCGGCCGCATTTCACTGCTGCGATCTTCGCCGCACTGCAACATGTGCTGGCCAGTTTCGTCGGCATCATCACCCCTACCCTGATCGTCGGCAGCGTCCTGGGACTGGACAGTGAAGTGCCCTACCTGATCAGCATGGCGCTGTTCGTCTCGGGGCTGGGCACCTTCGTTCAGGCCAAGCGTTTCGGCCCGATCGGCTCCGGCCTGCTGTGTCTGCAAGGCACCAGTTTTTCCTTCCTCAGCGTGATTCTCAGCGCCGGCTTTCTGGTCAAGAGTCGCGGCGGCGGCACCGAGGAAATCCTCTCGACCATTTTCGGCGTGTGTTTCTGCGCGGCATTCGTCGAGGTGGTACTGAGCCAGTTCATCGGCAAACTGCGCAAGTTGATCACCCCTGTGGTCACCGGCACCATCATTACCCTGATGGGCCTGTCGCTGCTCAAGGTGGCAATGACCGACATGGCGGGCGGCTTCGGCGCCACCGACCTGGGTTCGGCGACCAACCTCGGCCTTGCCGCACTGGTGTTGGGCACCATCGTAATCCTCAATCGTTTCAATATTCCGCTGCTACGGCTGAGCGCGATCATCATTGGCCTGACCCTCGGCTTCTGCGTCGCCTGGTACATGGGCCGCATCGATTTTGCGCACATGCCGCAAGTGCCGGTGATGAGCATTCCGATGCCGTTCAAATACGGTTTCTCGTTCGACCTGCTGGCGTTCATTCCGATTGCGGTGATCTTTCTGGTCTCGCCACTGGAAGCGGCCGGCGACTTGACCGCCAACTCGATGATCTCCCAGCAGCCAGTGAGCGGCCCGGTGTACATCCGCCGCATCAAGTCAGGCCTGTTGGCGGACGGCCTCAATTCTGCGATGGCCGCGACATTCAATAGCCTGCCGATGGTGACCTTCGCCCAGAACAACGGGGTGATTCAGCTGACCGGTGTTGCCAGCCGTTATGTGGCGTTCTTCATCGCCGGGATTCTGGTGTTGCTGGGCCTGTTCCCGATCATTGGCGCGGTGCTGCAACTGATGCCCAAGCCGGTGCTGGGTGGCGCGACACTGATCATGTTCGGCACCGTGGCCGTGGCGGGAATCAAGATTCTTTCCGAAGCCGGTCTGCATCGACGCAACATGCTGATCGTGGCGATTTCGCTGGGCATGGGCCTGGGTGTGGCGGCGGTGCCGGAAGTGCTGCGCGAGCTGCCCAAGGCGCTGCACAACATCTTCGAATCGCCGATCACCGTGGGCGCGTTCTGCGCGATCATCCTCAACATCTTTCTGCCGGAGGAATACGTGGAGGAAGAGATCACCGAGTTCGATCCCGAAGCATCTACCGTCAAGGTGTTGCAGGATCCCGTTCATGAGTCCGGCAAAAGCCCTGAAACAGAACCTCTCTCCCCCCGCGCGGTCGCACAGTTGAACCGCTAGGCTGTCTGGCAGGGGCGCAATCGCGCCCCTGCAAGCCTCGGCAACTGGAGCACCTCGATGTCGCTACGCCCGATCCGCACCCTTTTTACGTGTCTGCTGCTGGTGGCGCTGAGCGCTTGCGCGCTGTTCCCCAATCGCGACCCATTGAACATCAATGTCGTCGGCATCGAGCCGTTGCCCGGGCAGGATCTGGAAGTCCGCTTCGCGGTGAAACTGCGCCTGCAGAACCCCAACGACACGGACATCCAGTACGACGGCGTGGCGTTGAATCTGGACGTCAACGGCAAGTTGCTGGCCTCCGGCGTGAGCGACCAGAAAGGCACGATCACGCGGTTTTCCGAGGGTGTGCTGACCGTACCGGTGACGGTTTCTGCCTTCGCCGCGCTGCGCCAGGCGGTGGGCCTGGCCGACAAGCAAAGCCTGGACAACCTGCCCTATGAATTGCACGGCAAGCTGGCCGGTGGGTTGTTCGGCACCATGCGCTTCCATGACAGCGGGACGCTGAGCCTGCCGCAGCCAGCGGACGGGAGCTGGTAGCGCAAACGGTGCAGCGGCGTTATCCGCGGGCGGCAGCCACCAGACGATTGACTTCAGCGCGCACCATGTTGGCGTACTCAGGCGGCGACATGCCGTCAAGCTCGGCGCGCACCCATTCCGACCATTTGCCCTTGCGCTTGGCGCGCTCGCCCATCAGCCGGGCGGCTTCGCCCTTGGCCTTGCCCAGATTGCTCTGCCACAGGTCGAACAGGCGGGACTTTTCGTCCTCGATCTCGGCGCGCTCGGCAAGAGATTTGTTGGCCAGGTTGAAACTCATGACATTACCTCTGTGTGCAAAAAACAAAACGCGTTATCACAAGCCGATGACGGCTCAAAAGCGTCAGCATCTTACACCCGACGACGCCCCTGCCCGATCACATTCGTCGCACTTTTTGCGCCGGGCCGGAAATACGCTGCAACTTTTCCGGACCCGCACGACTCCATTGCTCACTGCCATCATCAACTGAAAGGAAATTTGCCATGGCTCGTAAAACTGCTGCCCAGACCGCCGCCGAACAGATCAAGGATCAAGCATTCAGCGAGTTGGCGGCCCTTATTGAAGAGTCCGACAAACTGCTCAAGGACAGCGCCGCGCTGGTCGGCGAAGAGGCGGAAACCGTGCGTGAACAGCTGAGCCTGAAGCTCAAGCAGGCACTGGATTCGGTGGGCAGCGTGCGTGATCGCACCAAGCCTGCCGTTGAAGCCACCGAAACCTACATCGGTGGCCACCCATGGCAGACCGTGGCTGTTTCTGCCGGCTTCGGTCTGGTGGTGGGGCTGCTGCTCGGTCGTCGTTGATCGACGCCGCGAAAACGCTGCTCGTCTCTGAAAGACATGAACACCTGAAGTACTCCGGCCTGCCGGCGGCGGCGACCTTGAGAACGCCGCCGCCGGCAGGCCGGAACGCTACAGGAAAGACCTGATGACCGACCTTCACCCCTGCCGCTGCGGCACCACAGCTTGCAGCAGTCTGCCGAACTGATCGGCAGTAAACGCCACCGGCTCCGAATCCTTCACTCCCACCGCCTTCTTCAGCATCCAGTCGCGGCCACCTGACTCACGCTGCAGGCTGTATTTTTCCTGACCGTGCAGGCTGACGCCACTCAACGAAAGACTCACCTGCCCCTTCGACCCCATCGCATCGGGCACGAACGCAACTTCATGGGTTCCCAGGAAGAAACTCATGCGGCGGGTGATAAACGGGGAATTTTCGTCGGGATAGCCCTTGCTCTGAGCCAGATGCGGCTCGTATTCGAAGTGGGTCTGACCCGCCTCGACCAGAGGCTTGAGCCAGTCTTCGACCTGCAGATACAGGGCTTCGATGCTGGCATTCCATTGCGCCAGATCGTCTTGAAAGCGTTGGTGCTTCTGTTCCTCGTAGCGCTGATTAGCCATCAGCAACTCACTCAGGCGTTGAATCTCGTCCATAACGGCGATTCCCGGTTCACGTGCTCGAGTATTCGAGCGCGTGAACTGAGGGTGGCACAGCAACGATAGGCTGTCGCGTTACATCGTCGGGAGGGATCAGGGCTTGGGCGGTATGACTTCCAGCTGCGACAGGCGATGGCCCTTGACCAAGGCGGCATCGATATCGGTCTTGGCCTTTTCGGCGACGTCCTGAGACTCGAACGGCCCGATCATCACCACTTCCTTGCCATCGACCTTGACCACATACGAGGGGTAGTGATGCTCGACCAGCCAGTACGTCATGTCGCTCAGGGCTTCTTTAAGATGGACGCGGATGGTCCATTGCGGCGAAGCCGGGGTCGGGGCTTCTGCGACTGAATCGGTTGTCTGGACCTTGGCCGGAGTAGCCGGCTTGCCACCATCGCAGCCCGCCAGCATCAATACCGCCACCATCATTGCCATCTTGCGCACGTCTGTCGCTCCTCGTCTGAAGTGGCGAGAGTCTACCACTGCGGATCAGGACGAGTGCTCACTCGGCAGGCTGACCGGCGGCGAAAGCCACCGACGGCCAGCGTTCGGCCCTCAGACCTGCGACTTTCCGACGCGGGCCGGGCTCAGCGAATCGTTGCCAGTTGTTGCAGGCTTGCGCGTCTTGCCCGCGCGCTCGTTCATCGCGGCGATTTCTTCCATCGCCCTGGCCTTGTCGAACGAGCCGTCCCATTTGGCAATGGCGATGGTGCCGATGCCGTTACCGATCAGGTTGGTGACCGCTCGCGCTTCGTTGAGGAAACGATCGACCCCCAGCAGCAGCACCAGACCGATCATGGGAATGCCATGGAACACCGACAAGGTTGCCGCCAGCGTCACGAACCCGGCACCGGCCACACCAGCCGAGCCCTTGGAGGTCAGCAACAGAACGCCCAGCACCGTCAGTTGATCCCATAAGGTCAGCGGCGTGTTGGTGGCCTGGGCGACGAAAATGGCCGCCATGGTCAGGTAGATACAGGTGCCGTCGGAGTTGAAGGTGTAGCCGGTGGGCAGGACCATGCCGACCACGGACTTCTCGCAACCGAGCTTCTCCAGTTTGACCATCATTCGCGGCAGCACGGCTTCGGTAGAGCAGGTGCCGAGGGTGACCAGAATTTCATCCTTGAAATAGCGCAGGAACTGCATCAACGGCAGGCCCGACCAGCGCGCCACGGCCCCGAGAATAACCACGATAAAAATCAGCGTCGTGGCATACAGCGCCACCAGCAACTGCCCCAGCGACAGCAGCGTACCGATGCCGTATTTGCCGATGGTAAACGCCATCCCTGCCCCGGCGCCCAACGGTGCCAGACGCATGACCATGGCCACCACGCGAAACAGACTCTGCAACAGCATGTCGATGACATTGACCAGAGGTTTGACCGGCTCACCGATCTGCACCAGCGCCACGCCCATCAGCACCGACACCAGGATCACCTGGAGCATCGCGCCCTTGGCGAAGGCGTCGAACAGCGTAGTCGGGATGATGTTCATGAAGAAGTCGACCACCCCGCCCTGCGCGGCCGCAGCCTGGGTGTAGCCGGAGATGGCGCTGCCGTTGATGGTGTTGACGTCGATGTTCATGCCCACGCCGGGCTTGAGGATGTTGACCACTACCAGGCCGATGACCAGCGCCAGGGTCGAGAGTACCTCGAAGTAGATCAGTGCCTTGGCACCGATGCGCCCGACTTCCTTGACGCTGCCCATCTTGGCGATGCCAACCACCACGGTGCCGAAGATGATCGGCGCGAGCAGCATCTTGATCAGCTTGATGAAGCCATCGGCGAAGGGTTGCAACTTGGCGCCGATGTCGGGGAGGAAGAAGCCGATGGTTCCGCCGATGACGATACCGATCAGCACCTGGACGTAGAGCTGGGAATACCAGCGTGGAGAAGCCTGTTCCATGGAGTGCCTCACTGTTGTTTTTGTATGAGGGGAAAGGACTGCTGTTTGCGTCTGTATGACACGCGGTGTGCCTGAAGGAATGCTTGATCTTGTGGGAGGGAGCTTGCTCGCGAAGGCGCCAGTACAGCCGCCACACGTGTAGCGGCTGATCGATAGCCTTCGAGCAAGCTCCCTCCCACAGAGGACTGATTACCCGTAAACCAGGGTTAAACGCCTTCGCCCAGTTCGCGCATCACCGCGTACAGCGCCGACTTGGCCTCGAAGCCCACGCCCGGGATGTCCGGCAGGCCGACGTAGCTGTTCTCGACGCGGATGCCATCGGCAAAACCACCGAACGGCTGGAACACGTCCGGGTAGGACTCGTTGCCGCCCAGATGCAGGCCGGCGGCGATGTTCAGCGACATCTGGTGACCGCCGTGGGGCACGACGCGGCGCGAAGACCAGCCCAGCTCTTTCATCACGTCCAGGGTGCGCAGGTATTCAACCAGGCCGTAGGACAGCGCGCAGTCAAATTGCAGGAAATCGCGATCAGGGCGCATGCCGCCATGACGCAGCAGGTTGCGGGCGTCCTGGTGAGAGAACAGGTTTTCCCCGGTGGCCATCGGCAGATCGTAGTGGCTGGCCAGCTCCGCTTGCAGGGCGTAGTCCAGCGGATCGCCGACTTCTTCGTACCAGAACAGGTTGTACGGCTTGATCGCTTCGGCGTAGGCAATACCGGTCTTCAGATCGAAACGGCCGTTGGCGTCCACCGCCAGACGTTGCCCGTCGCCCACCACTTCCAGTACCGCTTCGATCCGGCGCAGGTCTTCAGCCAGCGGCACGGCGCCGATCTTCATTTTCACCACGTCGTAGCCACGGTCCAGGTAGCTCTGCATTTCGGCCTTGAGCTTGGTCTGGTCCTTGCCCGGGTAGTAATAACCGCCAGCGGCGTAGACCCAAACCTTGTCGTCCGCCACGCCGTCACGATAACGGTCGGCCAGCAGGCGATACAGCGGCTTGCCTTCGATCTTCGCGACCGCGTCCCAGACCGCCATATCGATGGTACCCACCGCCACCGAACGCTCGCCATGACCGCCCGGTTTTTCGTTGGTCATCAAGGCTTTCCAGATAGCGAACGGATCAAGGTTGTCGTGTTCCTTGTCGATCAGCGATTCAGGGTCGGCTTCCAGCACCCGGGCCAGAAAACGGTCGCGCATCAAAGCGCCCTGTCCGTAGCGCCCATTGGAGTTGAAGCCATAACCGATCACCGGCTTGCCGTCGCGAATGACGTCAGTCACCACCGCGACCACGGAGCAGGTCATCTTGGAAAAGTCGATGTAGGCATTGGCAATCGGCGAGGCAATGGAAACGGTTTTCTCGCGGATATCGACGATACGCATGGGTAACTCCTGTTGTTATTTGTGAGCGTTTTCGTGAATGTTTTCGTGAATAGCGTCAGCAGGTGATGGGCTCACTCTAGGGCTGGACCTTTTGCTGCGGCCAATGCTAAAAACGCGGCACTCAATGCGCGGACGGCATCACGATGGAATTGGTCTGGCTGGAAGATTTCAACGCACTGGCGCAAAGCGGCAATTTTTCCCGCGCCGCCGAACTGCGCCACGTCACGCAACCGGCGTTCAGTCGCCGGATTCGGGCGCTGGAAACCTGGGTGGGGGTCGATCTGTTCGACCGCACTACACAGGGAGCGACCCTCACCGATGCCGGTCGGCACATGCTCGGCAGCGCTCAGGAGATGACCCGGCGCCTGTACCAGATGCGCCAGGAAGCCCGCGAAGTCGCCGGAAAAGAAGCCCGAACGCTGCATTTCGCCGCCACGCATTCGCTGTCGTTCACCTTCTTTCCCGGCTGGGTTCGGGCAGCGGAACGCAGCAGCCCGATCGAGGCAATTCGTTTGCACTCGGACAACATGCGGGTCTGCGAACAGATGCTGCTGGGGGGCGACGTCCAGTTCCTGTTGTGCCATCAGCACCCGGACGTGCCGCCGCAATTCGCCGCGCAGTCCTTTCATTCAAAAGTGGTGGGCAGCGACTGGCTGATGCCGTTGCAGGCCCAGCAGATCGAGCACTCTTCAGGCACTGAACCGCTTTCATTGCTGGGCTACACGGCGGAGTCCGGGCTGGGCCGGATCGTCTCGGCGCGCCTGCGCCAGGAGGCGTCACCGCCGAGCCTGCACACCGTGTTCAGCTCGCACCTGGCGGCGGTACTGCTGTCCATGGCCCTGGAAGGCAAAGGCTTCGCGTGGTTGCCCAAGACCCTGGCCGAGCCCGAGATCGCCAGTGGCAAACTGGTCCGCGCGCTGGATGAGCACTGGGACATTCCGGTAGAGATTCGCCTGTTCCGCCCAACGATGGCCTTGAGCGCCTTCGCCGAAGAGTTTTGGGCGAAGCTCTAGCGCCGCTCCATCAAAAAAGCCCCGCGGCTTGGCGGGGCTTTCGATCAGCGTTCAACGGCTGGCGAAGTACATGGTGACTTCGAAGCCGATGCGCAGGTCGGTGTAGGTCGGTTTGGTCCACATAGGCAGCACTCCCTGACAAGACCGGGACAGTCCGGCAGCCCTGTTATACCCCAATGCGCAAAGCCTGCAAGACCGGCTTATTGTCTGAGTCGCGCTCGCCTCGCAACACACCCGCTACAGTTGTAGCGCCGCTGCAACGGCCGTCGCGCAACGGTTTTGCCGCAGCCGACCGATCAGTCGCAAAACAGAGGCCTCACAGCATCGGCCCTTGCGCCGGTACGGGTTTTGCTGGGGTGTCTTCGCTTTCCGGGATTATTTTTTGTAACAAGCGAATTTTTCATCAAAAGCTAGTCTGAGACATTACGCCTGCCGTCAAGACCGTTCGCGGCCCTGTCCCTTGAGCCATGAAAAACAATAATTTATGCGCTGCCACCGCCAGGTTGCAGACGCATCAGGAGAATCGCCATGTCCTTGCAGACCACGGGCAATGCACCCGCTGATCTCAACGCCTTCGTCGGAGACTATTTCCCTGACCGCAGCCTGCCTTCCGACGGCCTGATCGTGCAGTCGTGGTATCGCAGCGTCGTCGAGCACGGCCTGGAGCCCGCCGGGCGCGGCAACAAGGTGATCCTCAGCGCCGCCGAAATCCATCGCCATCAGGAATTCCATCACGACTACATGACCATTGCCGGGCAAGGCGTCAGCGGCCTGGCCAAGCGTGTCGGTCAGGCCGGTTTCGCAGTGCTGCTCAGCGACGAACACGGCATCGCCCTCGACTCCCGGGTGCCGACCACCGGCAGCGCCTACACCGACTCCGGGCTGATTGTCGGTTCACGCTGGGACGAATCCCTGGTGGGCACCAACGGCATCGGTACCGGGCTGGCCTCGGGCAGCGCGCTGATCATTCACCGCGACGAGCACTTCCTGCGTGAGAACGACCGCCTCAGTTGCTCAGTCTCGCCGATCTTCGATTCGCTGGGCAATGTCCGCGGTTGCCTGAACGCCTCGTGCCTGAACAGCAACGGCCCGAAAGAGGCGCAATACCTGACTCTGCAATTGGTGATCATGTATGCGCGGATGATCGAAAACGCCTACTTCCGCCACAGCCATCGCAACACCCTGACACTGATGATCAAGCCCTGCGAGGAGATCAGCGACCTGGCCAACGAGCAGTTGCTGGCACTGGACGATCAGGGTCGGGTGATCGGTGCCAATCGTGCGGCCTTCGTCGAGCATCAGACCCACGGTCACGGCCTGTTGCTCGGCCGCCGGCTGGATGATCTGCTGCCGGTGGACGTCGATGAACTGCTGCGCCTGTGCAACGGCGGCGCCAATGCCACGCGTTTGCGCGCCGGGCAGCGGCTGGTGGAGGTCGGGCTGCGCATGCCGGTCAAGGTTCGCTCCCCTCGCCAGCCGGAACCGCAGCCTGCGGCGATCATCCATCGCGCACCGACACTGGAACGCCTGGCCGGTGCCGATGCCCGCCTGCAACAGAGCGTGGCGCGCCTGCACAAGGTGCTCGACAAGGACTTGCCGATTCTGATCAACGGCGAAACCGGCACCGGTAAAGAAGCCTTTGCCCGGGCGATTCACCTCGCCAGTGGGCGTCGCGCGGGCCCTTTCGTGGCGCTCAACTGTGCGGCCATTCCGGAGACGTTGATCGAGAGCGAACTGTTTGGCTATCGCAGCGGCAGCTTTACCGGCGCCAGCAAGAAAGGCATGAAGGGCAAGCTGGAAATCGCCAATGGCGGTACGTTGTTTCTCGACGAAATCGGCGATATGCCTGCGCACTTGCAGACCCGCTTGCTGCGGGTACTCGCCGAACGCGAGATCTCCCCGCTGGGTGCCGATACCCCGCTGCCGCTGGACATTCAGGTGATTTCCGCGACCCACCAGAATCTGACGCAAATGGTGGCCGGCAAGCGCTTTCGCGAGGACCTGTTTTACCGCCTGAACGGCATGACCCTGCAGCTGCCGGCGTTGCGCGAGCGCAGTGATATCCGTCTGTTGATCGAATCAGTGTTGCGCGATCAACCGGGTGGAGAAAAATGCCGCATCGACGCCACCTGCATGAAACGGCTGAGCCGCTATGCCTGGCCGGGCAATATCCGCCAGTTGATCAATGTGCTGCGCTACGCCGTGGCGCTGGCCGAGGATGGCTGGATCGATGCTGAGTGTCTGCCCGCTGAGGTGCTCGATCAAGGGCCTCAGGATCAGGCGCTACCGAGCGCGGTGGAAAGCCGACCGCCGTTGGCGCAACTGACCGCCGACGACGAGGGGCAACGCTTGCTCGAAGCCCTGCGTCGGCACCAGTGGAACATCACCGGCGTCGCCGATGAGTTTGCGGTGGCGAGATCGACGCTGTATCGCAAGATGAAGAAGTACCGGATCGTGCAGCCGAATCGAGTGGGTTAGCACGGCTGCATACCTGATAGAACCACGTTGGCCGACGACTGCGTTGTGCCTGAAACACCGCCTCGCTGCCGTCGTGACCTCCGGCGTCTCCCACAGGGGGCTTGATGCAGTCATGACCTCGTGGGCNTGGCCGACGACTGCGTTGTGCCTGAAACACCGCCTCGCTGCCGTCGTGACCTCCGGCGTCTCCCACAGGGGGCTTGATGCAGTCATGACCTCGTGGGCGCTGCTGGCGACAGCAGCCAATACGATGGGGCGGTGACCGCGTTGTGCCTGAAACACCGCTTCGCTGCCGTCGTGACCTCCGGCGTCTCCCACAGGGGKCTTGATGCAGKCATGACCTCGTGGGCGCTGCTGGCGACAGCAGCCAATACGATGGGGCGGTGACCGCGTTGTGCCTGAAACACCGCTTCGCTGCCGTCGTGACCTNTGGCCGACGACCGCGTTGTGCCTGAAACACCGCTTCGCTGCCGTCGTGACCTCCGGCGTCTCCCACAGGGGGCTTGATGCAGTCATGACCTCGTGGGCACTTCTGGCGACAGCTGCAAATGCGATGGGGCGGTGACCGCGTTGTGCCTGGAACACCGCTTCGCTGCCGTCGTGACCTCCGGCGTCTCCCACACAAACCGCGTGCGCCGCTGTGCCTGTGGGAGCAACCCGAGGTCACGAGGGTCGCGAAGGCGGCAGTTAATTCAACATCAAGACCATTGAGTCTGCACACTACCCCTGTCACTGCCGTCATGACCTCCGGCGTCTCCCGCTGAGATCGTGTCACAGCTGGTAGGCGGTTACGGCCATAGCGCAGCTTTCGGGACACCACGGTCCTGTGGGAGACGCCGGAGGTCACGACGGCAGCGAAAGCGGTGGGTTTGTCGAAACAGATATGCCTGACTTGACGCTCTTGACCTTGCCAATGAAAACAACCTGTCAACTGCCTGCGGCGTTCACTTACTTCATCATCCCCTCCATGAAATCCGCCACAGCGCTGGCAATCTTCCGTCGCCAGGCCGGCGTTGCAGGGTCGGCGAGGGTTTGATCCTCGCTGACAAAACTACGGATGATTGCGTTATACCCCAGCCAGCGGCAGGGCTCGGGCTCCCAGCTCTTCAGGCTGTTGAGTGAGCCTGCGCGAATCACCCAGGGCTGACGCACTAGCGGCGTGTCGCGCTCAAGGATCAAATCGGCCAGCGTGCGCCCGCCGAGGTTGCTGGCGCCGACGCCCTCCCCGCCATACCCGCCAGACAACGCAATGCCGCTGGCCCGGTCGCAGAGCATGTGCGGATGAAAACGTCGGGCCATGCCCAGATTGCCGCCCCAGGAGTGCGTGATGCGGGTTTTCTTCAATTGCGGGAACAGTTCGCCGAACAGATAGCGCCGCAACTCGATTTCGCTGCTGGTCAGGTCGAAGTTTTCGCGCAGACGACCACCGAACTGATACCCACCGCGCGCGCCGAACACCAGCCGATTGTCCATGGACCGCTGGCCGTAAGTGACCTGCCGGCTGCTTTCGCCGAACGCCTGCCCCTCACTCAGACCAATTTCGTCCCAGACGCTGGCAGGCAAGGGTTCAGTGGCGACGATCAGACTTTGCACCGGCAACTGATAGCGGCCCAATGGCGGCAGCTTCGCGGCATAGCCTTCCACCGCAGGCACCACCCAGCGGCTGCGAATCTGTCCGTGAGCCGTTGAGACCAGCCCCGAGCGCCAATCGGTGGCCGGAGTGTTCTCGTAGATCGGCACGCCCATGGCCTCCACTGCACGCGCCAGCCCGCGCACCAGTTTCGCCGGTTGCAGGGTGGCCAGATGAGAAAAATGGATCGCTCCGTAAGGGCGCGCAATGCGCAGTTGCCCCGCCAGTTGCTCGGGGCTCAGCCAGCGGTAATCGGCTTCGGTCAGGCCCTGTTTGTAGAGCTTGTGCAGATACTCACGCAGGCTGCGCTCCTGCTCGGGATAGCGCGCCGCACAGTACAGCGCCCCACCTTTGCGGTAATCGCACTCGATGCCTTCGCGGTCGAGCACGCTTTTCACTTCATCGGGAATGCCGAACAGCAGGTCGTAGGACGCACGACGCTCCTCGGCCGACAGCCCGGCAAGCATGCGGTCTTCACCCAACAGATTGCCCATCAGCCAGCCGCCGTTGCGCCCGGATGCACCGAAGCCGGCAGTCTGCGCCTCGACGATGGCGACATTCAGCTGCGGCGCATGGCGCTTGAGGTAATAGGCGGTCCAGAGCCCGGTGTAGCCTGCGCCGATGATCGCCACATCGACGTCGATGTCTTGCTGCAACGAAGGACGCGCCGCCAGAGGCTCATCGAGCTGGTCCATCCACAAGCTGATTTTTTGCCACGCTGGCATTGCGACACTCCATCGAACATCGGTAGATGCCGTTGATGCTAGACGTTCGCCTTAGCGGTTGTCTTGCGTGCGTGCCCGCAAAGAATCCCGCGGGCTCAGCTGGAGAGGCTCTGTTTGATCCAGGCCTTGGGCGTCAGGCCCGTGCGTTGGCGAAAACAACTGTAGAACGCCGACAGCGAATTGAACCCGGCGGCAAAGGCCAGTTCGTCGATGCGGGCGGGTTGCGGGGTTTTCTCCAGTGCATCGAGGACGTGCTGCAGACGGGCCTGATTGACGTAGCGGTAGAAGCTTTGCCCCAGCACCTGATTGAGCAGATAGGACATCTGATTGCGGCTGTAACCGCAGGCCTTGGCCACGCGCTGCAAGTCCAGATCAGGATCGAGATATGGCTGCTGGCGCAGGAAGTAGTCCTGCAGATCGTCAGCCATGAAGCTCAGCTGCCTGGGTGAAAGCCCCAGACGACTGACGCTGGGCCGGGCTTTTTGGGTGGCTGTGCCGCCAACGCTTTCGCGCACCAGCGAGGCGTATTCGTTGACCCGCCAGATGAGCCCATCGCGCACCGTGATCGCTTCACTGGCGCGGAACGACACCAGCCCCCGGCCGCCGCGCAGCGTGACTTGATACTGGATGAACGCGGTGTCGCCGTCGATGCGGATGCGGTCGCTGTGTTCCAGGGCTTCGTCGGCTTCGCGCGGCATGCTGACCCGCACGTACTCGCGCAACTCGGCCAGGCCCAGCGTGCAGTTCTGGAAGAAGTCGTGGTACTGGATGTCCGGGTGATACAGCGCCATCACGCCGTCCAGGTCTCGGTCCTTCCAGCGCAAGTGATAACGCATGACGGTTTCGCCGGTGGCCTTGGTTTGCTCGGGGCCGTCGTCGGGCAGGGACATGGGTGACTCGGAGGTGGTGGAGACAGGGGGACAAATTACACGAATGTGATCGCTGAGGAGACAGCGTTGGTTATTTGGCTGCACTGGCCAGCCAAGCTGCAACGGTGGGAGGGAGCTTGCTCGCGAAAACGTCGTGTCAGTCGACACATCCATGTCTGAGAAACCGCATGCGCGAGCAAGCTCCCTCCCACAACGCTCTGTTCAGATTTCATTCTTTACAGAGGCCTTTGGCGCTTGGCTGTCCTACTTCTCAAATCTGGATATACACCACATGGGTATGGGTGAATTCGTACACCCCATGCTTGCCATCCGCACCGCCGATTCCGGACTTGCGGATCCCGGCGTGGAAGCCCTGCATCGCCTCGAAGTTCTCGCGGTTGATGTAGGTCTCGCCGAAGTCGATCTCGTTGCAGGCGCGCATCGCGGCGCTGAGATCCCGGGTGTAGATCGATGAGGTCAGGCCGTATTCACAGTCGTTGGCCAGGGCGATGGCTTCGTCCAGATCATCGACGATCTGAATCGGCAGCACTGGCCCGAAGATTTCCTGACGCATGATTTCCATGTCCTGACGGCAGTTGGCGAGCACCGTCGGTTGGTAGTGGAAGCCCTTGCCGTTCTTGTCTGCAACCGCGCCACCGGTGATCACTTGCGCGCCATCGCCGACGGCGGTCTTGACCATCTGCGCAACCTTGTCCAGACCGACCTGGTTGACCAACGGCCCCATGTCCAGTCCTTCTTCGGCCAGCGGGTCGCCATACTTGGTCGCCGCCATCGCCGCACTCACCTGTTCGACGAACTGGTCAGCCACCTTGCGCTCGACGTACACCCGCTCTGCGCAGTTGCAGACTTGTCCGGTGTTGATCACCCGCGAGGCGGTAATCGCTTTGACCGCCAGCCCCAGATCGGCATCGGCCAGCACGATCGCAGGCGCCTTGCCACCCAGCTCAAGGTTGAGTTTGGTGATGTTGTGCGCGGCGGCGGCCATGATCCGCTGACCTGTGGCCACGCTGCCCGTGAAGTTGACCATGTCCACTTTCGCGCTGGCACTGAGGGCATTGCCCACTGTGGCGCCTTTGCCCGAAACGATATTGACCACGCCTTTGGGCAGGTCGGTTTCGGCGAGCAGTTTCGCGAATTCGAAGCAGTTGATCGGGGTTTCTTCACTGGGCTTGATGACGATGGTATTGCCGGTGATCAACGCCGGGGCAAGTTTGCGAGCGATGAGGAAGAACGGGAAGTTCCACGGCAGTATTCCCGCGACGACCCCCAACGGTTTGCGGAAGACGAAGATGTTCTCCCCCGGGCGGTCGCTGGTGAGGATTTCGCCTTCCAGACGACGGCCCCACTCGGCCATGTAATCCAGATAATCCGCGGTGAAGTTAACTTCCACCAGCGCCAGACCCAGCACCTTGCCTTGCTCGGCGGTGATGATCCGCGCCAGCCGGTCGGCGTTTTCACGCACTTTGCTGGCAATGCGGCGCAAATACCCTGCGCGTTCGTTGGCCGGCTTCTTCGCCCAGCCTTTCTGGGCGGCGCGCGCTGCGGCAATCGCGCGTTCGACTTCACTCAGACTGGTTTCCGGCACAGAACCCAGCAGCTCGCCATTGGCCGGATTGAAGACCTCGATCAGGTTGTCGCCCGCGCTGAATGCGCCGTCGATGTAGCTTTGGTAGATCGGTAATGAAGTGCTCATGTGTTCTGCCTCTATCTTGAATCAGGGAAAATTTCCCCGCAGCAGTCCCGCCGGACTGCTACAGGTCTGATCACTACGGACTACTGCGCCGCAGCCGTCTTCGCCGAAGCCATTTCTTTCTTAAGGTCATTGGCGCGTTTGATGATGTATTGGTGCACCAGCTCCACTTCGTCTGGCTTGAGCTCGTCGGCGAACGACGGCATGCCGTCATTCACCCGGCCGCCGTAGACGATGCCGAGGAACATCTGGTGGTTTTCCTTACTGAGCATGCGCAGATCGGGCAACACGCCGCCGCTGATGGCGTTGATGCCGTGGCAGGTGTCGCAGTGGCCGTTGAACAGCGCGCGGCCCTTGTCCACCTGCTCGGTGGTGCCGGTGAACGCCGGTGGATCGACTTTGCGGTCGGCGTATTTGTATTTCAGGTCAGGCAGTTTCGCCGTGCCACCGAGCTTGTAGGTCAGCACCTGAGCGTTGGGTTTGACCCCGGCGCGCAACGACAGGGCCCCGGCGAAGGTGGAAAACGCCCCGCCCCAACCGGCCATGAACGTCACGTATTGCTCGCCGTCCACCTCATACGTCACGGGCCCGGCCATCACGCCGGTATTGGCCGGCTGTTCCCACAGCACCTTGCCTTTGTCCGCCGAATAGGCGACCACCCGGCCATCTGCGGTGCCCTCGAACAGCAGGTTGCCCGCCGTGCTCAGGGTGCCGCCGTTGAAGATCGTCGAGTACGGCACTTCCCAGCGCGCTTCCTGCTTGAGCGGATCCCAGGCGATGAGCTTGCCGGTCCAGGTGTCGGCGAGTTTGCGCAGGCCTTCGGGGTCTTCGGGCATCATTCCGGTGTTGACCTGCAACTGGTACATGCTCTTGAACTTCTTGCGCGGCGGCTGGCCGTCGACGTCCTGATACAGCGCCGACATGATGTGCGCAGGGATGTAGACCAGACCGGTCTGGGGGTTATAGGACATCGGCTGCCAATCGTGGGCGCCCCAGAACGCAGGCTGCACCAGCAGGGCTTTCTTCTCCGGATCGCGCCAGTAGACCGCAGCCTTCTCGTCGACGATCGGCCGACCGGTTTTCATGTCGACCCCGGTGGCCCAGTTGATCGGCACGATGTTCTTGGCCGACAACAGCTCGCCGGTCTTGCGGTCGATGACGTAGAAGAAGCCGTTCTTGGGCGACTGCATCAGCACCTGACGCATTTTGCCGTCGATCTTCAGGTCCGCCAGCATGATGTGCGCGGTGGCGGTAAAGTCCCAGGCGTCGCCGGGCGTGGTCTGGTAGTGCCAGACGTATTCGCCGTTATCCGGGTTGATCGCAACGATGGACGACAGGAACAGATTGTCGCCCTTGCCTTCGGAGCGCAGGCGCGGGTTCCACGACGAGGCGTTGCCGACGCCGATGTACAGCAGATTGAGTTTCGGGTCGTAGGACATCGAATCCCAGACCGTACCGCCACCGCCCTGCTCGACGAACTTGTCACCGAACCAGGTCTTGCTGGCGATCTCCATGGCCTTGTTTTCCGGCGGCAACTTCGGGTCGCCCGGCACGGTGAAGAATCGCCAGTCCTGTTTGCCGGTCTCGGCATCGTAGGCGGTGATATAACCGCGCACGCCGTACTCCGCGCCCCCGTTGCCGATGATCACCTTGCCCTTCACCACACGCGGCGCGCCGGTGATGGTGATCGAACGGTCCGGGCTGGTGCGGGTATCGACCGACCAGACCTTCTGCCCGGTCTTGGCATCGATGGCTTCAAGACGCCCATCGAGCACACCGACGAAGACTTTACCGCCCCACACCGCGACACCTCGGTTTACCGCATCGCAGCAAGCTTCACCGGCACGGCTGCGGTCGGAATGCGGGTCGTATTTCCACAGCAGCTTGCCGTCCCGCGCATCCAGCGCGTAGACCACCGAAAAGGGCCCGGTGGTGTACATCACCCCGTCGACCACAATCGGCGTCGCTTCCACGCCCCGGTCGATGTCGAGTTTGTAGGTCCACGCAAGGCCCAGGCCGGACACGTTGCCGTCATTGATTTTCTTCAAGGGACTGAAGCGCTGTTCGTCGTAGGTGCGCCCGTGGCTCATCCAGTTGCCGGGCTCCTGATCCGCCGCGCCGATGCGCGCGCCATCTACGGCGGCAGGTTTGTCGGCGGCGAAAACCTGGGGCGTCGTGGCGACGCTCAGGGTCAAGGCAGCGAGTAACAGGCTGGTCGGGGCGCCGGTAAGGCGAAGATGCTGGCCAGGTCGGTTCATGAGGCTCTCCGTTCTTATTAGAACCGGGGGCATATGTGCCCCGGCTGAACACGGAGAGAGCAAGCGCTGTGCCACGGTCAGAAAACACCTGTTTTTCAATCAGTTATCGTCGTTGCCAGCAGCGCAACACCTTGCTGTCGCGCTACACTTGTTGCGTTTGCGGCGACACACGTCGCAACAACTCCTGCACGGGACGACGCCGAAACGTGCTTTCATTCAGCCTGTTTTTTTCTGATGACCCGGCCAGCACCGAACGCGATGCTGGCAATGTGGTCAATCTTTCATTCGCCACTACCTGCGTGCGGTTCATGACATCAGCCACACTCCACCAGCATTCGTATTGCGACGGACACCCGACCTGCGCGACCCCGTCGTTCGGCATTCAATCCTGCACAGCCGGCCTATCGTGAACACGTCCCCTTCTGCGACAACAGCGCCTACGACGGCATCGACGCCGATCGACGATCCCGACGCCTGGATCATCTGCGAGCATTGCGATTCGCTGTATCAGGCGCAGCCCTTGAACAAGGGCGAGTCGGCCTATTGCCTGCGCTGCGCCGCCGTCCTCGACCGCGGCCATCGCATGAGCATCGAACAGATGCTGGCCCTGAGCATCGCCGCCGGGATCATGTTCATCTTCGCCAACGTCTTCCCGGTCATCAGCATCAGCATGAAAGGCCTGTACAACGAGGTGACCCTCTGGGGTTCGGTGCAGGCCCTGGCCCATGGCCAGATCACGCTGATCGCCTTGGTCGCGGGGCTGGCGATCATTCTTGCACCGGCGCTGCAGATCGCCCTGCTGTTCTGGGTGCTGGTGCATGCCCATCGCAACGAGATCGCCCCCGGCTTCAAGACCTGCATGCGCACCCTCGAACATTTACGGCCGTGGAGCATGCTCGAGGTCTGCCTGCTGGGGATCCTGGTGGCGATCATCAAACTGGCGGGCATGCTCGACGTGCACCCCGGTGCGGGGTTATGGGCCATGGGCATGCTGATGGTGTTGATCCTGTTGATTGCCGGCAAGGACATCCGCCGGCTGTGGACCGAGCTGGGAGTTGAACCGGAATGAACGGCATCCCTTTCGCCCGCGAACACAACGTCACGCTCTGCCATGTGTGCAGCTATGTATGTCCGCAGGACGCTCATGAGTGCCCGCGCTGCGACTCCCCGGTGCATCAACGCAAACCGAACAGCCTGGCGCGCACCTGGGCATTTCTCATCGCCGGGCTGATTTTCTACATTCCGGCCAATACAATGCCGGTCATGTTTACCACGCTGCTGGGCAGCGCCAGTGAAAACACCATCATGAGCGGTGTCATCGAGTTTGCCGAAAGTGGCTCCTGGGACATCGCGATCCTGATTTTCATCGCCAGCATTCTGGTGCCGTGCATCAAGTTCCTGGTGCTGGGCACGTTGTTGGTGACGTGCCAGCGCCGCAGCCAGTGGGCGATGCGCGAACGTTCAAGGCTTTACCGCTTCATCGAGTTGATCGGCTACTGGTCGATGCTCGACGTACTGGTGGTCGCGCTGGTCGCGGCGCTGGTCCAGTTTCGCGGGCTCAGCACCATCGAGCCGCGGCTGGGCATCCTGTTCTTTGGTTTGGTGGTGGTGATGACGATGTTCGCCGCCATGAGTTTCGATCCCCGGTTGATCTGGGACGCAGAGGTTGAAGATGTCTGATAACACCCTACCCCCGTCAGCTCCGACGCCTGTGCGACCGCAGGTCAAGGCCCGCAAGGCGCGCGTTTCACTGGTCTGGCTGGTGCCTATCGTCGCGGGCATCATCGGCCTGTCGATGGTCATCCACGACTTCCTCAACGTCGGGCCCAAGGTCGTGGTGAGCTTTCTCACCGCCGAGGGCCTGGAAGCCAAGAAGACCCAGGTCAAATACAAGAACGTGGTGATCGGCACGGTCACCGACATCGAGCTCAGCGAAGATCGCACGCATATTCTGGCGACCATCGAGCTCAATCAATCGGCCGCGCCGTTCACCCGCGCCGATTCGCAATACTGGGTGGTGCGCCCACGCATCGGCGCCCACGGCGTGTCAGGTGTCGATACGCTGCTCTCCGGCGCCTTCATCAGTGCCGACGCCGGCAGCTCGGAGAAGACCGAGAAAAATTTCAAGGGCCTTGAGACGCCACCGCCGGTGACCTTCGGCGAGAAAGGCAAGCGCTTCATCCTGCACACCGACGACCTCGGTTCACTGGATATCGGCTCGCCGATCTATTTCCGGCGTATTCAGGTCGGCCAGGTGGTGGCCTACGAACTGGCCAAGGACGGCAAGGGTGTGGACATCGAAATCTTCATCAACTCGCCCAACGACCAGTACGTGCTGACCGACACGCGTTTCTGGAACGCCAGCGGCGTGGACGTCACCCTCGGCGCAGCGGGCCTGAAAGTCTCGACGCAGTCGCTGACCTCGATCGTTTCCGGGGGGATCGCCTTCCGCGAACCAAAGTACAGCCCTGACGCCAAAGCCGCTGATGGCAACGCCGAATTCAAGCTGTTCGAAGACCAGGCCACCGCCCTTGCGCCACCCGATGGCGAGCCCAAGTACATCCGCATGCGCTTCAATCAATCGCTGCGTGGGCTGGTGGTCAACGCGCCGGTGGACTTCCTGGGGGTGAATATCGGCCGCGTGGTGTCGGTGGATCTGGACTACGATCCGGCAACCGGAAGCTTCCCCGGCGTGGTCGGCGCCGTGATCTATCCGCAGCGTCTGGGCGGTGCCAACGACAAGCTCAAGGAACAGGCCGGTGGTGGCGACGAGGAAGAACAGACGTCGAGAATCCTCGGGCGCTTCGTCGAGCGCGGTTTGCGCGCGCAGATCCGCACCGGCAACCTGCTGACCGGCCAGCTGTATATCGCGATGGATTTCGATCCGAAAGCCCCGAAGATCGCTTACAACCCGAAATCCAGACCGCTTGAAATCCCCACCGTGGGCGGCAGTTTCGACAAGTTGCAGGAGCAACTGCAGGCATTCGTCGACAAGTTGGGGAAAATCCCGATCGACGAACTGGCCAACAATCTCAATGGCAGTCTGGTCGAACTTCAGAAGACCATGAAACAGGTGAATACCGACGTTCTGCCGCAAGTGCGCGGCACCTTGCAGCAGGCGCAGAAAACCATCGGCAACGCCAATGCAACGTTCTCGGATGACTCTCCGGCGCGCCAACAGTTGAGTCAGGCGATGGAAGAAGTCCAGCGCACTGCGCGCTCGGTACGCGTATTGACCGACTTCCTCAGCCGCCACCCCGAGTCGTTGATCCGTGGTCGCTCCGGCGATGCGGCGCCCGGCTCGTATAAAGGTTCATCCTCTTCCCGTGAAATCGCTCCGGAGCCTGTGCAATGACTGTGCGTAATCATCTGCTGACCCTGGTCTGCGCCTTGGGCCTGGGCGCCTGTTCATCGACGCCGACCCATTACTACACCCTGATCGCCCCGGCGACCCAGGCACCTGCCAATACCTCTGCGGCGCCCTTCCAGTTCGAGATGCAGGCGGTGTTGATGGCCGTGCAAGTGGATCAGCCACCGCTGGTGGTGCGTCAGGGCGATGGCAGTCTGGCCATTCTGGAAAATGAGCGTTGGGGCGCGCCCTTGGGCGATGAATTCCATGACGCCTTGACCGGCGAGCTGGAGCGCCGTTTCGGCTCCCGCGATCTGGCGGGGCTGCCCAAACAGAGCGACCAGCCGGTGCTGTCGATCCGCACCGATGTCCGGCGCTTCGAATCCGTGCTGGGCCAGTACGCCCTGATCGATGTGGTGTGGAACCTGAGTCTGCGCGGCAATGGCAGCGGAAAACGTCAGACCCTGACCTGCAGCAGTGTCATCCGTCAGCCTGCCGGTGTCGGTATGGAAAGTCTGGTACTGGCCCATCAGAAGGCTGTTTCAAGCCTGGCAGACAGCATTGCCAAAACCGCCAACAGCTGGGCTCGCCAGCCCGATTCTCGCTGCCCTTCCTGACAAACCTTGCTTCTTTCCCGGGTACTTTGGCGAGATATCCGGGACTGTTTCACTCGCATACAACGTTAATAATTCTATGACGAAATTGTACAAGAATCGCTTCGAGTACAACTTTCCATGCCCTACCGTTCATACACTTGTTTCAGAATAATTTGCGATTACCCCTCAATTGGATCCACAATCCAAATCAAGTGACGTTATATTCCTGCCTACACATCGTTAACACACCGTAGCGTCAAATGTGATGAATTACTCTAATTTCTCTATTTCCACGCACAACTTAAGCCGTGTTTGTGCATAACAGGTCGGCATTGCCATCCGACTTGTCTGCCCGTTACATCACGAAGGAGTTACACATGACAGGGATTGGTCCTAGACTTCGAGAGGAGCGCACACGCCTCAAACTGTCGCAAAGCGCACTCGGTACCGTCGGCGGTGTCGAAACCAATGCACAGGGCAATTATGAAAGTGGCGCCCGCTCCCCTAAAACCGACTACCTGTTGCGCATTGCCGAGGCCGGGGTTGATATCCAGTATGTGTTGACTGGCGTGCGACACCGCAATGCGGAACTTGCTTCTGGCTCATCGCCATCTACACAACCGGTGGTGGACGAGCACCTGGATAAAGTCACTCATCAACTACATCGCAATCTTCACGGGCTCATCGACGCGCTTTATCAAATGACAGTCTTGATAGAGTCACGCGCCAACGATACTCAGGATGAAACGCTTAAAACCGAACTCGACGTTATTCGCGCCGAAGCGCAAGAGTTGGCTCAAGCTTCTGTGCGTCTGATCTTCGTGACCTCGAAGTTGGGTTGAGTGATGGGATTTACGGTATACAACTGTTCATCTGCTCCGGCATGATCCAGTACCCCTACAGCACTTCCCGGACCGTCCCGTGCCCCTCGCCAACAGTGATCTGATCCAACTGACTGCCAGCGCCGCCGCCCGGCTTCTGCAACGTCGTGAATTGACTGCGCAAGCACTGCTCGGCGCCTGCCTTGAGGCTATCCACGACCGAGAGCCGCATGTCCTCGCCTGGCGTCAGTACGATGCCGAACGCGCCATGGCACATGCCCGGCAACTGGATCAGGGCCCTGTACTCGGGCCGTTGCACGGTTTGCCCCTTGGCGTGAAAGACCTGTTCGACACCCGCGATTTCCCGTCCGCCTTCGGCTCGCCGATTTACCAGCAGCACCAACCCGATCACGACGCGGCTGCGGTTGCGATGTGTCGCGCCGCTGGGGCAATCGTGCTGGGCAAAACCGTGACCACCGAGTTCGCCACCTTCACCCCCGGCCCCACTCGTAACCCGCACAACCCTGCGCACACGCCCGGTGGCTCGTCCAGCGGTTCGGCTGCAGCCGTGGCCGCGCATATGGTGCCGCTGGCGCTAGGGACGCAAACCGCTGCTTCGGTGATTCGCCCGGCAGCCTATTGCGGCATCGTCGGGTTCAAGCCCAGTTTCGGCCTGATACCACGTGCAGGGGTCAAGAGTCTGAGCGAGTCGCTGGACACGGTGGGCGGTTTCGGGCGCTGTGTCGAGGATGTGGCGCTGCTCACCTCGGTCATGGCCAACGCCCCGCAATGGCGGGCGTTGCCGGACGACGCCAGGCCACGTATCGGCGTGTGTCGCAGCCCTTGGTGGGACACCGCCAGCCCCGCCGCGCAACTGGCGTTCGAAGCCACGATTAGCCGCATGGCGGCTGCCGGTGCTTACCTCGTCGATGTCACGTTGACTGACGCGGTGTCGGCGCTGACCGAAGTGCATGATGAGGTGATGGCCGCCGAAGCGTTCAAGGCGCTGGCCGACGAGCGATTGAATCATCCGCAGCTCTTGAGCGAGCGCCTCAAGGAAATGCTGGAGCGTGGTGCTCGAGTGACTTATGAGCAGACCCTGCAACATCGCGCACAGGTGGCTTCGGCACGGCATCAGTTGGGCCGAGGGTTTGTGGATTACGATCTGCTGATGACGCCAAGCGCCTGTGGCGAGGCGGACCTGGGGCTGCAACGCACCGGAGATCCGTTGTTTTCCAGGGTCTGGAGTCTGCTGGGATTACCGAGTCTGAACCTGCCGGCAGGCTTCGGGCCGCAAGGGTTGCCGCTGGGGATTCAGTTGGTGGGGCCGGTGATGAGCGATACCGCGACGCTGGCGTTTGCCAGGTGGGTCGAGCAGGCTCTCGCACGGGCTGAACAACGGCGGGAGTGAGCTGACGCCCACGTCCTCTTGTAGCAGCCCGGCTTGCCGGCGATGTCGTTCTCATGATCGCGACCGCCGACAAGCCGGGCTGCTACAGGATTCAGGCGACTGAAGGCATCATCAGCGGCGTTTCATCCGGTCAATGATCACCGCCAGCAACAGGATCGTGCCGCGAATCACGTACTGGTAGAAGGTGTCGATGTTCTTCAGGTTCATGGCGTTTTCGATGATCGCCAGAATCAGCACACCGGCGATGACGTGACGGATCATCCCGATACCGCCGCTCAGCGATACCCCGCCCAATACGCAGGCCGAGATCACGGTCAGCTCGAAACCCTGACCGATCATCGGCTGGCCGGAAGTCATGCGCGACGCCAGGATCACGCCTGCCAGCGCACCGATCAGCCCGTGAACCGCGAAGATGATGATCTTGGTCCGGTCGACGTGTACACCCGCCAGCAATGCGGCTTCCTGGTTGCCACCGATGGCCAGCGAATTGCGACCGTAAGTGGTGTAGTTGAGCAACCAGCCGAAGAACACGAAGCAAGCGATAGTGATCAGGATCGGTACCGGCACGCCGAACAGTTGGCCGTTACCGAACACGAAAAACGCTTCATCGCCAACACCGACCGCCTTGCCGTTGGAGAAGATATACGCTAGGCCGCGCACGATCTGCATGGTCGCAAGCGTGGTGATCAACGCGTTGATGCGCAGTTTGGCGATGACGATCCCGTTGATCAGCCCCACCAGCAGGCCCATGGCCAATGCCGCAGACACCCCGAGGAATACGCTGTCGGTGTCGCGAATGACGATCCCGGCAATGACCCCGGAACACGCCAGCACCGACCCGACCGACAGGTCGAAATGCCCGGAGGCCAGGCAGAACAACATGGTGCAGGCAGCGATGCCGACCGTGGAAATCGCCAGCCCCAGGCCCCGCATGTTGAGCGGGGACATGAAGTTGTCGATGAGCAAGGCACAGAGCACGAAGATGCCCAGTGCAGCCAGGAGCATGGCCCAATCGTCGACGAATCGACGCATGTTCATGCCCTGGCGGGGAGCCGTCAGGCTGGTTTCGGTAGACATACGCACCTCGTTTTTATTTTTCACTGTCGTGACCAGATCTCAGCCGCGCGAGCGCGGCAGTGCCAATTGCAACAACCGTTGTTCATTGGCCTCATCGCGAGAAAGCTCGCCAGTGATGGCGCCTTCGCTCATGACCAGAATGCGGTCGGAAATACCCATGACTTCCATCAGGTCGCTGGACACCACGATCACCGCGATACCGTCGGCGGCCAGGTTATGAATGATCTGATAGATCTCGGATTTGGCGCCGATGTCGATGCCACGGGTCGGCTCGTCGAGCAGCAGGACCTTCATCGGCATCGACAACCAGCGGCCGAGAATGGCCTTCTGCTGATTGCCGCCCGACAGGAACAGCATCTGCTGCTCTGGCGAAGGCGTCTTGACGTTCATCGCGCGGATCTGATGCTTGGCGTTGTCCCGTTCCCAGCGGCCCTGGATCAGACAACCCATGTGCACATGCCGCGGACGTGCGCCGATATTGATGTTTTCGGCAACGCTGGACAGCGGCACGATGCCTTCTTTTTTGCGGTCTTCCGGGCACAGCAGAATGCCGGCCGAGATCGCATCCCGAGGTGACCTCAGGTTCAACGGTTTGCCGTCGAGTTGCAGGGTCCCGGCCTGACTGCGGGTCAGCCCCGAAAGGATGCGGAACAGCTCGGTCCGCCCTGCGCCGACCAGCCCGAAGAAACCCAGCACTTCGCCCTTCTCTACCGTAAAGCTCACGGGTTCCTGGATGCCAGGGCCCATGAGGCCGATGACGCGCAGGCTCGGGCCCTGATGCTGGCGCTGGCGGTAGTTGTAGATGTCCTGAATGTCGCGGCCGACCATGCAGGTCACGAGGCGGTCGTGGTCCAGATCGGCCATGTCCTCGAAAGTACGCACGAAGCGCCCGTCCTTGAACACGGTTACGGCATCACAGACGCGGAAGATCTCTTCCATGCGGTGCGACACGTAGAGAATGACCCGGCCTTCATCGCGCAGCTTGACGATGATCGCCATCAAGCGGTCGATTTCGCGGGCCGAAAGACTGCTGGTGGGCTCGTCGAAGGCAATGACGTGAGCATTGCGCGACATGGCCTTGGCGATTTCAACCAGTTGCCGCTGACCCAGCGACAGATCGCCCAGGCGCGTGCCAGGGTCGATTTCATCCGCCAGGCCTTTGAGCAACTCGCGGGCCCGACGCATCATCGCGCGCCGGTTGACCATTCCCCAGCGATTGGGCATGTGGCCGAGCAGCAGGTTTTCCGCCACCGACATTTCCGGGACCAGGTGCAGCTCCTGGTGAATGACCGCGACACCTGCGGCAATGCTGTCGGCCGTGGACTTGAACGCCAGGTGCTGGTCGCCGATCTGCAGGTCACCGCTGTTGGGCTGGTAGGAGCCGCCGAGGATTTTCAGCAGCGTCGACTTGCCCGCGCCGTTCTCGCCCATCAGTGCATGAACGCTGCCTGGCCGAGCTTCGAAATTGATGTCCGAGAGTGCCTTCACACCGGGAAAAGTCTTGCCGATCCCGTTGAAGCGCAGACTGCCAGCGGACTGCTGTTGTTGTACGGATGCCTGTTGCATGAACCACCTCCTCCTCGCTCCACCCGAACGGTGCGGAGCGAGGCCTTGCAGATGTCGGCCTGACAAAACAGTGTCAGGCCTGCCGATGTGCGCCGCGGGTTATTTGTACAGACCGATCTTGGTCAGCACTTCCTTGAAGTTCTCGCGGGTGATCAGGGTCACGTCGTCCATGGCGGTGTATTTGGCCGGTTCCTTGCCGGTAGTGACCCACTCGTACATCTGCAGTGCAGTGTTGTAGCCCTCTTTGTCGGGGCTAGGCAGCATCGAACCGAAGAAGCCACTCTTTGCCTTTTTCAGTTCATCGATGGCGTCGGTGCCGTTGATGCCGATGCCAATCACGTTATCCGGGCTGAAACCCGCGCCTGCGGTTGCACGCACGCCACCCAGAACAGTGTTGTCGTTCATGCCGCCAACGATCAGGTTTTTCGCGCCACTTGGCAGTTTAGGCAAGGCTGCGTTGGTTGCATCCATGCTGCCCGGCACGTCGAGAGTCTTCTGTGGGGTGAAGAGGATGTGGTCTTCCGGCAGGCCGGCTTTTTTCAGCGCATCCACCGAACCGTCGGTGCGCTTCTTGCCGGTGTCCAGTTCGTTATAGGTGTTGATGATCGCGTAGGTTTCTTTCCAGTCCCATTTGCGATTCTGCGCCTCGGTGGCCATGGCCGCGCCCTGTTTCTGGCCGACTTCGAACGCCGCCATGCCCAGATACGGCACGTCTTCCATGAACTTGCCCTTGGCATCGACGAAACGGTCGTCCACGGCCATGACTTTCAGGTCGTTGGCCTTGGCCTTGGCGACGATGGCAGGGCCCAGGGAAACGTCAGGCGGGCAGATGACAAAACCCTTGGCGCCGTTGGCCGCCAGGTTGTCGATTGCGGTGAGGGTTTTTTCGCCATCCGGCACAGCGATCTTGATCACTTCAAAACCGTGATCCTTGCCGGCTTTTTCGGCGAACTGCCATTCGGTCTGGAACCAGGGCTCTTCTGCCTGTTTGACGAGGAACCCGATCTTGACCTTATCGGCAGCGATGGCACCGCCGCTCATTCCAACGATAGCGGTGGCAACAGCGGCACAGCACAGGGAACGAATCCCGTGGCGACTCAACATAGCTAACTCCTTATTTTTATTGACTAGCTACAGCGTCCAGCAGTGAGTGTCGTGAACGGCCACACCGTTAAAGCGAGGCCGTCGTTCGACTGAAAACAGTCATATCATATTATCAATGCAGTCTATGTAACCGAGTGTCACACCCTTTCGCATTGCCGTTACTCAACCGCCGAAACGATCCGAAGTCAGGCCCTTGATGCCGGTCTCGACCTTCAGCACAGAACCGTCCAGATCCAACGCACCGCTGGCAGGTCGCGCACTGGTCACGAACAAGGTCGTCATGTCAGGCCCGCCGAACACACAGCTGGTGGGATGGCTCAACGGCACTTCGACGATGCGGTCGACACTGCCATCGGGGGCGAAGCGGATGATGCAATGACCGCCCCAACGGGCATTCCAGACATAACCCTCGGCGTCCATGGCCGACCCGTCAGGCACCCCGCGCACATGCTCGGCAGCCCAGATACGCCGGTCGCCCAATGAACCGTCGGCTTGAATCGGGTAACGGTAAATCACGCCGTCGAGGCTGTCGGCGCTGAGCAGTGCGCTGTGGTCGTCGGCCCAGAGCATGGTGTTGACGATGCCCTGGCCGCTGAGCAAAGGCGTGACGCGGGCATCCGCATCCACCCGATAAATGCCCCCGGAACGCCGTTCCAGCGGCAGGTCGCCGCCTTCGGCATCGAGGTTGTTCTGCATGCTGCCCAGCCACAGCCGGCCGCGCTTGTCGCACCGGGCTTCGTTGGCGCGATTGCCTGGAATCGGGTCGGCCACGCACAGCAGCGCAAGCGCCGGATGATCGGCGGCGGAGCTCAGGTCCAGACGGTAGACGCCGCTGGCCAGCGTGACCAATGCATCGCCCTGAGTAGTCGGAATGAACGCTGAAACTGGCTCGTTGAACTGCCACTGGCGCAGTTGCCCCTGGTGCAGGCGCAGAGCGCGGAATCCGGCAATGTCGACCCAGTACAACGCGTGCTGGACGTCATCCCAGAACGGCCCTTCGGCCAATTTGAATCGCTGGTCACAGACCGGCTGCCACTTCATACGGATATCCTGTTTTTATTCTTGTCGAGGGCTGATCGCCCCTTGAACTATTTGCCTTGAAGCGCTTGCTGCGCCAACGAGCGGGAAATCACCTCGCAGGCGTTTTCGATCAGACTCATGCAGGCCCACACACCACGGGCCGCATCCCGCATCGCGATGGCGTCGGCCAGATCCTTGTGCAGCGGCAAGGTCCTGCCCAACTCACCCGGCACCGCCGACGACACCTCGAAGGAGATCGCCAGCAACGCGCCCAGCGCCGGCAGCATCTGCTCGATGAACTGGTTGTGACTGGCCGCCAGCACCGCCTCGTGAAAACACTGGTCGGCGTGGTTGTAGTCACCCTTGTTCGCGACGCTTGACTCCAGCACCAGATACGCCGCCTGAATCTCGGCAATCTGCTGCGCAGTCGCCCGCTCGCAGGCCCAGCGCACGGCCATCGGCTCGATGGCACGACGCAAATCCAGCAGGTCCATCACAAAGCTTTGCGGCAGGCCCTTGGCCGCCAACCAACCGACCACCTGCGGATCGAACAGGTTCCAGCTGCGCACCGGCAATACCCGCGTACCCACCTTCGGGCCGACTTCCAGCATCCCTTTGGCCACCAATGTCTTGATGGCCTCGCGGATCACCGTGCGGCTGACCCCGAACTCCTCACCCAACGCCGCCTCGACCTTCAGCGACTGGCCCGGCCCTACATTGCCTTGAGCAATCCAGGCCCCCAGGCGGTCTACCGTCGACGCGTGAAAACTGTTGCTCATACGTCTGCCCCTTTTCGCGGTGCTTTCCGCGAATCGAGGCTAATCATCATACGATTGGCTGTCAAACGCCTGTACAAGCCACAAATCCTGAGCTAAACCTCTGCGCGACGATGCCAAGCGTTGGTATCGCTAAATAGTATTACAATTTATTTTTAAATCGAGTCTTTTTGCTCTATAAATCGAGAAATCCGCTTACTGCTTTACGAATAGTATTACCAATTCCCGGCCGAACGCCGTCAGTACACGGTCAACCCACCGGTAGCTCGCGGCTTGAGGCTTGTAGCAGCACTAAAAACAACAAAAGGAAGGACGTAATGAGGAAGACGCTAATCCCTGCTATCGGACTGTCACTGCTGGCCGCCGCGCTTTCAGCCAACGGCGCCACCGGGCTCACCAGCGAGCACGCCGCCTTCGGCAAGATGCCGGACGGCACCACGGTCGAGAAATACACGCTGCGCAACAGCGTGGGCATGCAGGCCACAGTCATCACCTACGGCGGCACCCTGCAATCTCTGCTCGTTCCCGACAAGAACGGCAAGACTGAAGACGTGGTGCTGGGCTTCGATGATCTGGATGGCTACATCAAAGGCACGTCGTACTTTGGTGCGACCATCGGCCGTTTCGGTAACCGTCTGGCGGACGGCAAGTTCAGCCTCGACGGCAAGTCCTACCAGGTCCCGCAAAACGACAAGACCAACGCGTTGCACGGTGGCACCAAGGGCTTCGACAAACAGATCTGGAAGGCCGAACAGGTGAAGGACAAAGGCTGGGTCGGGGTCAAGCTGACCTATGTGTCGGTCGACGGTGAAATGGGCTTCCCCGGTACGCTGAAAACCGAAGTCACCTACAGCCTCAACGAAAAGAACGAGCTGCGCATTCAGTACCACGCCACCACCGACAAGCCTACGGTGCTGAACTTGACCAACCACAGCTACTTCAACCTGGCGGGCGCCGGCAACGGTGACATCCTCGATCAGGTGGCGATGGTCAAGGCGTCGCATTACACCCCGGTCAACGTGAAACTGATCCCGACCGGCGATCTGCCTCCCGTGGCAGGCACCCCGCTGGACTTCCTCAAGCCCACCGCGTTCGGCAAGCGGATCCGTGATGACAACGAACAGCTGAAGTTTGCCGAACCGACCCAGGGCGGGTACGACCACAACTGGGTCCTCGACACCAAGGGCAAGGTAGCGGCGCTTGCTGCGGAAGTGGTCGATCCGAAATCCGGACGGCATCTGCAGTTATTCACCACGGAACCGGGCGTGCAGCTGTACACCGGCAACTTCCTGGACGGCACGGTCAAGGGCAAGGACGGCAAGATCTACCCGCACTGGGGCGCCTTCACCCTGGAAACCCAGCATTATCCTGACTCGCCGAACCAGAAAAACTTCCCTTCCACGCGACTGGACCCGGGCAAGGCCTATACCCAGACCACCGTGTTCAAATTCGTGAGTAAGTAAATCTGACGAGTCATTCCTCGTAGCAGCCCGGCTTGCCGGCGGTGGCGTATTCAAGATTGCCATCGCCGCAACGCCGGGCCGCTATAGAGGTCGGCGTCAAGCAAAACCAAGCCGATCTGAAAAACCGAGCGCGTCCATCCATTCGTTCACATCTGCAACTTCCCCGCCACCCTTCTGTACCACACGTAACCGTCTGGCCCTCAAAGAATTAATTAGACTGAATTTTCCCATCAGCAGCGACTCAGTGAAGTGTGAGCGACTGATAGGGAGGTTTGCGAGAGTGGCACAGTACAAGCATTTCAGAATCGATTATCTGCTGCATGGAAAGTACAAAAGCTTCTACATCAGCGCCGAAAGCATGGATAACGCATCCGCATGGCATTGGGCTTCCGTAGACGCAGGGTTTGGGCAGATACCGAAGTACCGTTCGGACAAAGTGCCGAAAGTCAGTAAACCCAAAGCCGAACAGCTTGGGCTGACGGATGTCGAGTGGGCTGAATCCTGACTTGCTGAATGGCGATATTGCTCGGTGATGACTGCCGCCGATCCGTCCAGCGACGGATCGGCGGTTTTGTGTGATCTTGGCAACGTGCAACCTCAAGCAGCCGTAGCCCCGCAGCCCCGCAGTCCAACAAGCAACCCCCAAGCTGATCTCTGGGCAAAAAAAGCCAACTTGGATCAGGCAGTGTCGCGGCACTGGATCGGCCAGGCCGACATGAGCGTGGGGCCAGTGGATGATGGCGCTGCCAGGGACTACCAAGGAACGGCGGACTTCCTCGTTCAGACTGGTGCGTTACCCAAGACCTTCGACACGCAGAGCGTGATCGACACCTCCTTCAGCAACGCCTGTCACTGAACCCTTTTCTGACAATTGGCGCCCTGCATCAGGGCCATTGCGGGAACTGATCATTAAACGATCATTGTAAGTAAGCCCTTGCATTTAAGGGCTTACAGCCAGTTATCCACAGACATATTCACGGTTTCCGTGGACAACTTTTTGCACGATTTGCCGTTGACTTTCAGGGACTTCCGAGCGTAGCCCCGCCCCTTCAGGCATCCTCGCGCTCGAGGGAATCTTCCCTTCCTCCACAGCGATTTCAGGACCGTTTTCCGCCCTCGGCAAAACGCTGTAACGCAAGGCGTTTCACCTGGTTTGCACCTCGACCCGACTGTCAAACAAAACACACAGCTCTTGCAAGTTTGCTTGAACAGGTCTATTAACTTGTCTGTCGCAGCAACATGCTGTCGACATTTCATTCCAACGGACCGGAACGGGTCATGCGAATCACCAACCTCCCCATGGCCTTGCGCCGCTCCAAAGTGCGTCACTCCGCACGTCCGCCGGATACCTCGTCTCTCGCTTGAGCGCCTGAACAATCGCGCCAAGTCTATTCGCCCAATATTTTCAGTACGCCTGCCATTGCGACCCCGAGCCTGCGCGCCCGGTGATATTCGCGTGGCGTGATTCTGTGCGCCCCCGTGGCGCAAGCGAGAGAACGATGAAATTTGCTTCCGTTGAAGTCGCCCGTGATTTTCTGGCGCAAAACCCCGATATCGACATGTTCGAACTGTTCATCCTCGACGCCAACGGCGTGCCTCGGGGCAAGCTTTTGCACCGCGAAGAGCTGATCGCCGTGTACGAAAGTGGACGCCCACTGCCAAGCACCATCCTGGGTCTGACCTTACAGGGCGAGGACGTCGAAAACTCGGGGCTGGTCTGGGACGTCGGCGACATCGATTGTCGCGCTTACCCACTTGAAGGCAGCCTGGTCCGACTGCCGTGGCGGCAGATTCCCACCGCCGCGGTGCAAGTGAGCATGCACCCTGCCGAGGGCATGCCCGCCAGCATCGCCGATCCCCGGCATTTGTTGATCAAGGTCATCGAGCGGTTGAACGCTGAGGGTTACCACCCGGTGATGGCGTGCGAACTGGAGTTTTATCTGCTCGACGCGAAACGTGATGCCAATGGTCGACCGCAACCTGCGCTGGACGCCGACGGTGGCCGACCGAGACACACCCAGGTTTATGGCTTGCGTGAACTGGAACAGATCGAACCCTTCCTTGCCGACCTTTACGCCGCATGCAAGCTGCATGGCATTCCCGCGCGTACGGCGATTTCCGAATACGCGCCAGGGCAAGTGGAAATCACCCTCGAGCACGGCGATGCCCTGGAAGCGATGGACCAGGCTGTGCGTTACAAACGCCTGGTCAAGGCGGTAGCGCACAAACATGGCATGCAAGCGACGTTCATGGCCAAACCGTTCGATCATCTGGCCGGGACTGGCATGCACATGCACGTGAGCATCGCCGACGACCAGGGCTGCAATCTGTTTGCGTCGGAAGATCCGGCAGGTACGCCGTTGCTGCGTCAGGCGGTCGGCGGGATGCTGGAGTCGCTGCTTGATTCACTGCTGTTGTTCTGCCCCAACGCCAATTCCTATCGCCGTTTCCAGGCCAACAGCTACGCCCCGCTGGCGCCGACCTGGGGTGTCGACAACCGCACCGTCAGCCTGCGTGTGCCGGGTGGTCCGGCCAATAGCCGACATATCGAACACCGCATCTGTGGCGCCGACGCCAACCCATATCTGGCGGCGGCTGCGATTCTCGCTGGCATTCATCGCGGGATCACAGAAAACATCGATCCCGGCGCCCCGGTCGAAGGCAACGGTTACGCGCAGGCCACGACCCTGCTGCCTACAGACTGGCTGACCTCGCTGACCGCGCTGGAGAAATCGGCATGGGCCAGGGACGCCCTGGGCGCTGAGTTTCTGGGTGTGTACCTAGCGGTCAAACGCGCCGAATACCGGCAGTTCATGGCCGAAGTGGGTGAACAAGACTGGCGCTGGTACCTAACCCAGGCCTGAACCTTTCACTCACCAGAATACGGAAATCGGACATGACACAGCGCTGCAATTCCTACTACACCGCGACCCTCAATCAGGAAACGGACTACCCCACGCTGCAAGGCGAACACAAGGTCGACGTGGCGATCATTGGCGGCGGTTTTACCGGCGTCGCCACCGCCGTCGAACTCGCTGAAAAGGGCTTGAAAGTCGCCATCGTCGAAAGCCACAAGATCGGCTGGGGCGCGACCGGCCGCAATGGCGGGCAAGTCACCGGCAGCCTGTCGGGGGACGAGGCCATGCGTAAACAGATGCGCAAGACCCTGGGGGACGAGGTCGATGATTTCATCTGGCAACTGCGCTGGCGCGGCCACGAGATCATCAGCAAGCGCGTCGAGAAATACGCCATTGCCTGCGACCTTCGCCATGGCCATCTGCACGCCGCCTACAAACCAGGCCATATGCAGGGCCTGAAGAAAGACTACGACGAAGCCCTGCGGCGTGGCATGGGCGATGAGGTCAGTTTGCTTGATCGCAGCCAGCTGCGGGACATTCTGCAGACCGATCTCTACCATGGCGCGATCAAGAACACTCGCAACATGCACCTTCACCCGCTGAATCTGTGCATCGGCGAAGCGCGCGCAGCACAGGGGCTGGGTGCGTTGATCTTCGAAAACAGCGAAGTGCTGCAGATCGTTCATGGCGAGCACCCTGCGCTGATCACCGCCCACGGCCGCATTGACGCCAGGCAGGTCATGCTGGCCGGCGACGTCTATCACAAGCTGGAGCCCGACAAGCTCAAGGGCAAGATCTTTCCGGCCATGGGCGGCATCGTCACCACTGCGCCGCTGGGCGATCTGGCCGCTGAGCTCAACCCGGAAAACCTCGCGGTGTATGACTGCCGCTTCGTGCTGGACTACTACCGCATGACCGCCGATGGCCGACTGCTGTTCGGCGGTGGCGCCAATTACAGCGGCAAGGATTCGCGAAACATCGCCGCCGAACTGCGGCCGTGTATCGAGCGGACTTTCCCGGCCCTCAAAGGTGTGCAGATCGACTACCAGTGGAGCTGCGCAATGGGCATCGTCATCAATCGCATTCCGCAACTGGGCAAGCTTTCGGACAACGTCTGGTATTGCCAGGGCTACTCCGGGCACGGCATTGCCACCACCCACATCATGGGCGAGATCATGGGCCGGGCCATTACCGGGCAGCTTGAGCAGTTCGACACCTTCGCCGCCTGTCAGCACATTCGTGTGCCCATGGGCGACGTGCTCGGTAACCCGATGCTGGCGGCGGGTATGTGGTACTACCAGATGCTGGAAAAATTGCGCTGACTGGCGCCGCACCTCGGCCCTGCAAAAAAATTCGTGTCCCTGCGACGGATTTTTACCCGAGCGCGCGTTAAACCCTTCAGCTGCACCCTTTCGAGTGCAGGCCTGAAGGAGTTTTCATGAGAGCAGCACGATCTCTGGCGAAATTACGCTATGCCTTGATCATCCCGTTCGCCCTCGCCGCACTGGCAAGCACACCCACGTTTGCCCGGACCGAGGTCATCATCCAGCAGGCTCCACCGCCCGCCCGCATGGAACCCCTGCCCGCGCCACGCTCCGGTTACGCATGGGACCAGGGCCACTGGCGCTGGGAAGGCGGAGGCTATGGTTGGGTTCCGGGGCATTGGCAGCAGGTCCGACGCAACGCACGCTGGCAGCCGGGCCACTGGGTCGCCCGCGGGCCGAACTGGTACTGGATAGAAGGTCGCTGGGTACGCTGAACCAATGGCGGGGTTGTGGTCTGTGGTTACAGGATATTTCAGTCCCTTCCCCGCCAGTCCTGTCTCAGGACATGGCGCCCCCGTTACTGGACCGAGACACGCCATATTGAAAGAACCCGATCCGGACGTTGACCTGTTGGCCCGCATCGGCAACAACGAACCGCAAGCCGTCGAAGAGATGGTGTCACGCAAGCTGCCACGCCTGCTTGCGCTGGCTGGCCGGCTGCTGGGCGACGCCGAAGAAGCCCGGGACGTGGCGCAGGAAAGTTTTCTCAGAATCTGGAACAACGCCGCCAGCTGGCGCAGCGGGCAGGCACGCTTCGACACCTGGCTGCACCGTGTCGCGTTGAACCTGTGTTACGACCGCCTGCGCAGTCGCAAAGAACAACCATTGGACCCCGAGCAGGTCGAGATCATCGACAGCATGCCCTCACCGGATGAACACCTGCAGGCGCAGACGCAGAGTGAGCAGATGGCCGCCGCGTTGGCCGCATTACCGGAACGTCAGCGTGAAGCCATCGTGCTGCAGTACTACCAGGAATTGTCGAACATTGAAGCCGCAGCGCTCATGGAAATCAGCGTCGAGGCGCTGGAAAGCCTGCTGTCGCGGGCCAGGCGCAATTTGCGCAGTTACTTAGCCGAATCCGACCTTGCCGAATCACACGGCAAGGTTGCCCCAGGGAGAGGAAAGCGATGACGCCCGAACGTTTTGTCCATCTGGCGGACGCCTATGGCGCTGACTTGAAACACTGGCCCGCCGCCGAGCGCGAAGACGCTCGAGCGTTGATCAAGCGCGGCGATCCGCAAGCGATCAACGCGTTGCAACAAGCGTCGTGGCTTGACCTGCGATTGGACAATCACCCTGTCACGGCGCCAGATCAGTTGCTGATTCGCGAGGTCGTGGCCTCGGCGTTCACCGTCGAAAAGGCATCGTTCTGGAGCCGTTATGCAGACTGGCTGTCGCGACTCGGCTTTATCGGCGCAGGCCTGGCCGGGGTTGCTGCCGGCATGCTGGTGGCCTCACTGAGCCTGCCGCTCTCCAGCGCCCCCGATTTGCTGCCGAGCATCCTCGATCAAGGCGATGCCGAGCTGATCCTCAGCCTGGACGCCGAGGAGAGCGAGCAATGACGCTACCCTCAAAACGCTTGAAGATGCTGCTGGTGGCGTCCTTGCTGGTCAATGTGTTCTTGGTCGGCGCAGCGCTGGGCGGCCTGTATCAATGGTCGAAACATCAACCCCAGCCAGGCGCGGTGGTTCAGCACGGCTTGCGTCAGGCATTGGCGCAGTTGCCCGAAGACCGCCGCCATCAGCTGCGACGCATGCTTCGCGAGACCCGTCAGGAAAACCAGCCGCTGATCGTTGCCAGTCGTCAGGCGCATCGGGATGTGATGCAACGCCTGCAAGCACCGACACTGGATCGTGATGCGCTCGACGCCGATCTCGACCGCGCCCGGACCGCTGACATCACACTGCGCACTCGCTTTGACGCCACGCTGGCCGATTTCGCCGCCAGCCTGCCTGCCGATGAGCGCCAGAAACTGGCCCAGGCGATGACCGCGCGGCGTCAGGGCAACGCTCAGAAGGTGATGAAAGATTGATTCACAGCGACGGATTTTCCCCGCAGCCGCGTTAAACCCTTGTACGCCGCGTCAATCGGGCGCTGGCGAGACCGAACAGGGATTCACCATGCTGCGAATTATCAAGGCCGCCTTGCTGGGCGTGGCCGTAACCGTCACGTTGTCAGGCTGCGTCGTTGAACGCCCCCACCCGCGGCGCCCGCCTCCGCCCGTCGAAGTCGTTCCGGTCATGCCCGCGCCCGGCGCGCAATGGGTGGCCGGGCATTATCGCTGGGCGGGCAACCAATGGCTTTGGGTGCCGGGGCACTGGCGCAGGATCTGATGCGTCCGGTCAGACTGCGCTTTGGGCCTGTTGATCAAGATGGACCTGCAATTGCGGGTCGATCTTCAGCGCAGCGGCCAGCTCATCGAGGTAAGTGCGCTCGGCATCCTGTTGATCGTCCACCAGCATGACGCTGGCCAGGTACATTTCGGCCGCTATGCCAGGTTCGTCATCTGCGGCTTGCGCAACCTCTCGGGCATTCAGCGGCTTGGTGACTTCATCGTCCAGCCATTGCTGCAAATCCGGGTCATCAGTGTGCCGGGCGATTTCCTGGCGGATCATCTCTTCCTCTTTCGCGTCTATCTTGCCGTCGGCCTTGGCGGCAGCGATCAGTGCGCGAAGGATGGCGTGACTGTGCGCCTCGACTTCAGGCCCGGCAAGCAGATCCACAGTACGCGGCACCTCTTGCGGTGCCGACGCTTGTTGTCGCTGCCAGGTCTGATACGCCTGAAACGCCATCATCCCAAGCGACGCCAGCATCGCGTAGTGGGTGCCGCCTGAGCGTGTCTGCGCTGCGCCGGTAGAGCGTCCCATCGCTGAACCGCCGCCCAACAAACCACCCAAAAGACCTCCAAGGCCGCCCAGCCCGCCGCCGCCCGCGCTGGCGCCGCCCCCGCCCAACAAACCTCCGAGCAAACCACCCAAACCGCCTTGCCTTGTCCCACCCGCATTTTGCTGCGGCGCGGAACCCTGACTCGCGCGCAAGAGTTGTTCAAGCAGATCACTGGTGTTCATGACCCTGTCCTCATTCGATAAGCGTTGCTCCAGAGATCAAACGATAGTCCCCGGGCGATGGAGCGCCATGACCGTCCAGCCGACTCTGCCTACACGACCAGGCGCCTTGCGTCCCACTACCGGGCGGCAAGTCACATGCTAGGATCGCAAACTCTACACAGACATCGACCAGTGAAGGACTCAGGCATGCTGGAGCAGCACAGATTTTCCGCGTTTCTGTTTGATATGGACGGCACCCTGACCAACTCGGTGGCCGCAGCCGAGCGCGTCTGGAGCCAATGGGCCGAAGGCAAGGGGCTGAATGTCGCTGATTTTCTCCCCACCATTCACGGCGTCCGTTGCATCGATACCCTGCGCCGCCTGAACTTGCCGGGCGTCGATCCGGAACGTGAGGCAGACCTGCTGGCCCAGGCTGAAATAGATGACGTCGAAGGCGTGGTGTCCATAGAAGGTGCCGCGCGGTTTCTCGCTGCCTTGCCCGCCGAGCGCTGGGCAGTCGTCACCTCTGCGCCAAGGCTGCTGGCAGAACGCAGGATTCTCGCGGCCGGGTTGCCGTTGCCGCAGATCATGGTGTCGGCAGAAGACGTCGAACGCGGCAAGCCGGCGCCGGATTGCTTCCTGCTCGCCGCCAAAAAACTGGGGGTGAAACCCGCAGAGTGTCTCGTGTTCGAAGATGCGCCCGCAGGAATCGCCGCCGCCGAAGCTGCGGGGGCAAAAGTCATGGTGATCACGGCAGCCCATCAGCACCTGATCGAAACCGCGCACCCTACCCTCACCACTTACGACAGCTATGGCGTCGTGATTGATGACCAAGGCTTTCTGCAGTTGCGTTCAAACTGAAGGATGTAATGCGGCAGGAGCTGATTGCCGGCTCCTGCCTGTGCGAGGCGATCAGTCCGCGCTCAACACACGGGCCAGGGCCGCCTTGACCTTGCCGATGCCGTCATGCAGCGCCTGCTCGATCTCGACCATGCTGATCACGGCACTCGACTTGCCGGCCGCCGGGTTCACGACTAGCGCCAGGCACGCGTACTCCAATTCCAGCTCGCGGGCCAGGGAAGCCTCCGGCATCCCGGTCATGCCGACGATGTCGCAACCGTCGCGCTCAAGCCGGATGATCTCTGCGGCTGTTTCCAGGCGCGGCCCCTGAGTGCAGCCATACACGCCGAAGTCGCTGAACGCATAACCTTCCGCGGCCAGGGCGGCGATCAGGCGAGCTCGCAGCGGTTCGCTGTAAGGATGGCTGAAATCGATATGGGTGACCTGCTCCAGATCGTCTGCGAAAAAGGTGTGCTCACGACCGCTGGTGTAGTCCACCAGATCATGAGGCACGCAGAAATGTCCGGTGCCCATGTCAGGATGGATACCACCCACCGCGTTGACCGCGAGAATCACCTCGGCGCCCGCCTGCTTCAACGCCCAGAGGTTGGCGCGGTAGTTGACCTTGTGCGGCGGCAAACGATGGGGATGACCATGACGCGCGAGAAACATGACCTCACGCCCGGCGTAATCGCCGATCTGAATGTCTCCGGACGGCGTGCCATAGGGCGTGTTCATGGGCAGCGACTGACGGATCGTCAAGCCGTCGAGCTGAGTCAGGCCGGTGCCGCCGATAATCGCGTAAACAGTCATGGCAAATCCTCAGTCGATCAATTGAGCGGCACGCAAGGCACCCAGCGCAGCCAGCCATCGCGGGTGCTGACGGTACTCGGTCGTTGCCAGGCCCTGGCCACGCATCCGCGCGATGTTTGCAGGCGCCGAGATCTTCATCTGCTGCGCGGCGCTCAGGGCCAGTTCTGCGGCAGCACGGTCGTTGCACACCAGGCCCATGTCGCAACCTGCGGTCAACGCAGCCTCGATACGACTGGCGGCGTCGCCGACCACATGCGCACCCGCCATCGACAGGTCATCGCTGAAAATCACGCCGTCAAAATCAAGCTCGCCACGCAGGATCTCCTGCAGCCAGCGGCGGGAGAATCCGGCGGGCTGAGCATCGACTTTCGGGTAAATGACATGGGCCGGCATGACTGCCGCCAATTGCTTGCTCAGGCGCGCGAACGGCACCAGATCGTTGGCACGGATGGTTTCCAGGCTGCGCTCGTCATTGGGGATCGCCACGTGGGAATCGGCCTCAGCCCAGCCATGCCCGGGGAAGTGTTTGCCGGTGGCAGCCATGCCCGCGTCATTCATGCCGCGAATGAACGCGCCGGCCAGCAAGGCGGCCCGCTCAGGATCACCTTCGAAAGAACGACTGCCGACCACCGCACTGCGCTGGTAATCCAGATCCAGCACCGGCGCGAAACTCAGGTCCAGCCCCACCGCCAGTACCTCGGTCGCCATCAGCCAGCCGCACTGCTCGGCGAGGAATTCGGCGTTTGGATTGTCAGCAATCGCACGCATTGCGGGTAATCGAACAAAACCCTGACGCAGACGCTGCACACGCCCACCCTCCTGATCGACCGCCAGCAGCAGATCCGGACGAATCGCACGAATGGAGGCGCTCAGTTCACGGACCTGCCGCGGGCTTTCTATGTTTCGTGCAAAAATGATCAGGCCGCCCACTTCGGGCTGACGCAGAAACTGACGGTCTTCGGATGTCAGCCAGGTACCGGCGATATCCACCATCAGGGAGCCTTGCAGGCCAGAACTCATATGAAGATCCTTCAACAACCAATGCTCAGAGCGGCATGGTGAGGGATCGACGGGTGCGATGCAAATCGCTCGCACCCGTATAGCGGCAGGTCAGACTTTGGCGGGAGCAGGCGTGCTGCTTTTGATGCGCGGTTTGAGCTGAGCGCTGATCATGGCGGAGTCGGTGACGCCGGTTTCAGCACGCATGCCGGCGGCGAGGAACGGCACCATCAGGCGCATGACTTGCTCGATGGAAGTGTTGACGCCGAAGTCAGTCTCGGCGATTGCCCGCAGCGCCTTGATACCCGACATGCTGAACGCAGCGGCGCCAAGCATGAAGTGCACGCGCCAGAACAGTTCGATGGGGGGAATACGCGGTGCGGCCTCGTTCACCAGCAGCATGTAGCGACGGAACACTTTGCCGTACATATCTTCCAGATAACGCCGCAAATGGCCCTGGCTCTGACTGAATGCCAAGCCGAGGAGGCGCATGAAAATGGATAAGTCATTGCCGCTTCGAGGCTGCACAACCAGCGCCTGTTCGACGAGGATTTCCAGCAGCTCTTCAAGCGTGGGTTTGTGCTCGGGCCTGCCCTGGCGACGCTCAAGCTCTTTATCGAGGCTGACGCAGAACGGCCCCAGAAACCGCGAGAATACCGCCTGAATCAGAGCCTTCTTAGAGCCGAAGTGGTAGTTCACCGCAGCCAGATTGACCGAGGCCTTGCTGGTAATGAGCCGCAACGAGGTTTCGGCAAAACCCTTTTCCGCGAACAGCTGCTCCGCAGCATCGAGAATTCGTTCAACTGTTTCCGACTGAGCCATGGTTATGCGCCTGACAAACACTTGTTTGAAACATACGTTTCAGCCGACAGCCTGTCAACCCTGACTGTTCGTTTCATGTCTGATCAGTCACGCCATTTAACCATACAAGCCGGGGCCTTTAGCAGCCCTTCTACGAGACCCGAAGCATCCTGAACGCGACTATCGGGGGCTGTACATAAAAAGGAGGATTGCCAAGACGCGATCACTGTATATAATCCCAGTCACTGTATAAAAAGACAGAGCGATGCACATGATCAAACTGACGTCACGCCAAGCCGAAATTCTGGACTTCATCAAACGCTGTCTCGAAGACAATGGCTACCCGCCGACCCGTGCGGAAATCGCTCAGGAACTGGGATTCAAATCGCCCAACGCTGCCGAAGAACACCTCAAGGCGCTGGCCCGCAAAGGCGCTATCGAAATGACGCCGGGGGCCTCTCGCGGCATCCGCATTCCCGGGTTCGAAGCCAAGGCCGATGACAGCGGCCTGCCGATTATCGGTCGCGTCGCAGCCGGTGCGCCGATTCTGGCCCAACAGCACATCGAAGAGTCGCTGGCCATCAATCCTGCCTTTTTTCACCCGAGCGCCGACTACCTGTTGCGCGTTCATGGCATGAGCATGAAAGACGTCGGCATCCTCGACGGCGATCTGTTGGCAGTTCATACCACACGCGAGGCGCGCAACGGCCAGATCGTCGTGGCCCGCATTGGCGACGAAGTAACGGTCAAGCGCTTCAAGCGTGAAGGCAGCAAGGTCTGGCTGCTTGCCGAGAACCCTGATTTTGCCCCCATCGAAGTCAACCTGAAAGATCAGGACCTGGTCATCGAAGGGCTGAGCGTCGGCGTGATTCGCCGCTAAGGAGCACGTTTATGCAGTTCCCACAGACACCGCAACAACATGCACAACTCCCGCTGTTCGAAGCATTCATGGCCCCTGGCGTGCCCATGCTCGACGTTCCGCTGCTTCAGGTGCCGATTCTCGACGATGTGGTCGAGACGCCCTGGAACACTGAACCAGAAGTCTTCAGTGAATTGTCATTGCGCGGCGCTGCCGGAAACTGCCTGAACCTGCTGGCGCCGATCCTGCGCGACCTCAGCCAGGACACCAACGACCGCTGGCTGACCCTGATCGCCCCGCCGTCCAGCGTGACCCAGGCCTGGTTGCGCGATGCGGGGCTGAACCGGGAACGCATTATCCTGATGCATCCAAGAGGCAAGCAAAGCGCGCTGGAATTGACCCGCGAAGCCTTACGCCTCGGCCGCAGCCATACCGTGGTGAGCTGGATAAACCCGATGCCCGCAAGCGCACGCCAGCAACTGATCAGCGCAGCACGAACCGGGGACGCCCAGAGCCTGAATATTCGTCTAGGCTGATGCAGCCAGACGAAAACGGCTTGGGACAAGGAATATGTCGGGCTTCTCAATTACAAAGAAGCCATCAGACAGGATAACGCGATGCTGATCCGGAACCGGATCAGTGCAGGACTCGAGGCCCCTCTTCTTCCTTGGTCAGCTCGCCTTCAGCCAGGCGACCCGCCATCTGCACGCCTACGCTGAGCATCGCTTTGGCGACTTCGACGTGCTGGCCTTGCAAAAAGGACTTGGCGTCTTCCGAGAAATTCAAGGTCACCAGAGACCCTTCATCCTCGGCACGGCGCAGCTCAATGCGGCCGTCAGGCAGTTCGACAATTTCCAGAAAAGAGGTTGGCATCAGGACAGTTCTCCACGAAAGGCGGGCATTGTAACAGCCTGATGCCTCAGGCCCTAGCCCATCGATCACTCTGTGTCAGCACTCGCTCAGCCCTTCACGAAAGCGAATCGCCAGCCCTTTGAGCTGCTGACGCCAGCTTTCCATTTCCTCACGGGTCAGCTCCGGCGCTGCGTCTTCTTCTACACCTACAGCGATGATCAACGGCTGAGTCACATCACCTTTAGGCTTATGCGGCGCGCGAGGTGGCTGGAACAGCGCGTTATACGACGCCAGCAGTTGAGCCAGCCAGGTTTCACGCTGTTGCGCAAGCTCCACCAGCTCGGCCATTTCCGGAATGGCGATGGCTTCCAGCACTTTGGGCGTCAGCAGATCCTCGGCACGGGGCGTGCTGGCCTGCGGCAAACGATAGAAGCCTGCAATCTCGTGGCAAAGCCCGAGCAACGCGCCGTACAGATGGAACACGGCAGACTCACGCTCGGCCTGCTCAAGGCCTTGAGCGTTCATCGCACGGCTTTCCTTCGCCTTGGCCATCGACTCCAAGGCAAGACCTGCAAAGAAGATCTTCTGATTGGTGCGTGTATAGAGTTCGTGAGCCATGGCGTTGGCCTCCACATCAATGAAATATGAACGAGCAAGTCAGGGCAAAAAAATCCCTCGGAGCACGTGAATGCCGAGGGATTCTTTTAACGCAAAGCGCTGGTGCTTGCCAGTCGGAACGAGATCAGGCGATCAACGCTTGTCTTCGACCTTCCACGTGCCGCCGTCGTAGAACGCGCGCCAGCCTGTCGGCTTGCCGTCCACTTCGGTCTGCACATACTGCTCCTTGGATTTGCGGCTGTAACGGATCACTGCCGGACGGCCATCCGGGTCTTTCTTCGGTGCTTCGCACAGGAAGTGGTACTTGGGATCAATCTCATCCTTGTGCGGCACGATTTCCAGCACCAGCGGCGCACGGGTTTCGCGATTTTTCGGGAACTGGCTGGCAGCCAGGAACAGCCCCGAAGCGCCGTCACGCAGGATGTAGGTGTCGTCGACCTTCTCGCACTTGAGCTCCGGCATCTTCACCGGGTCCATTTTCGGCGGCGCCGCTTCACCGCTCTTCAGCAGTTTGCGGGTGTTCTTGCAGTTGGTGCAGCCGAAGAACTTGCCGAAACGGCCAGTCTTGAGCTGCATCTCGCCGCCGCACTTGTCGCACTCGACGCTCGGGCCTTCGTAACCCTTGATGCGATAGGTACCTTCTTCGATCTCGTAACCGGCGCAATCCGGGTTGTTACCGCAGATGTGCAGCTTGTGCTTCTCATCCAGCAGGTACGCATCCATGGCCGTGCTGCAGATCGGGCAGCGATGCTTGCCGCGCAGTACACGAGATTCGGACTCACCCTCGTCGTCTTCGGCAATCTCGTCACCCGGGGTCAGGTTGACGGTGGCCTTGCAGCGCTCTTTAGGCGGCAGGCTGTAACCCGAGCAACCAAGGAAGACGCCGGTAGACGCTGTGCGGATCTGCATCGGACGGCCGCAGACCTTACACGGGATGTCGGTCATCACCGGCTGGTTGGCGCGCATGCCGCTGTCGGCAGCCTCGGCTACTTCCAGTTTTTTCTTGAAATCCCCGTAGAACTCGTCGAGCACGTTCTTCCAGTCACGTTCGCCCTGGGCAACGTCATCGAGGTTCTCTTCCATGCCGGCGGTAAAGCCGTAGTCCATCAGGTTGGAGAAGCTTTCAGAGAGGCGCTCAGTGACGATGTCACCCATCTTTTCCGAGTAGAAACGGCGATTGTGCAGCGCGACGTAGCCACGGTCCTGGATGGTCGAGATGATGGCGGCGTAAGTCGAAGGACGACCGATACCGCGCTTTTCCATTTCCTTGACCAGGCTCGCTTCAGAATAACGCGCAGGCGGCTTGGTGAAATGCTGGGTCGGATCGAGCTTGATCAGCTTCAGGTTGTCGCCCTGAGCCATGTCCGGCAGCACATCATCGTCGCCCGGCTTGCTCATCTGCGGCAGCACACGGGTGTAACCGTCGAACTTGAGGATACGGCCCTTGGCGCGCAGCTCGAAGTCACCGGCGGCGACGCTGACGGTGGTCGACAGGTATTGCGCAGGAGGCATCTGGCAGGCCACGAACTGGCGCCAGATCAGCTCGTACAGACGCTCGGCGTCACGCTCCATACCCGACAGTTTGCTTGGGTGCGTGTTGACGTCGGACGGACGAATCGCTTCGTGAGCCTCTTGCGCGCCTTCCTTGCTGCTGTAGACGATCGGCGATTCCGGCAGGTACTTCTTGCCGAATTCAGTCTCGATGTAGGTGCGGGCCATGGCCACAGCGTCCGCCGACAGGTTGGTCGAGTCAGTACGCATGTAGGTGATGTAGCCCGCCTCGTAGAGACGCTGAGCCATCATCATGGTTTTCTTCACGCCGTAACCCAGGCGGTTGCTCGCGGCCTGTTGCAGCGTGGAGGTGATGAACGGTGCCGACGGCTTGCTGCTGGTCGGCTTGTCTTCACGCTTGGCGATGCTGTAGGCCGAAACCTTGAGCTTCTCCAGGGCCGCCATGGCCTGCGCTTCGTTCAGAGGCTTGAACGCTTCGCCTTTCTCTCGCGCCACTTCGAAACGCACGTTGGCGCCCTTGGCGGTGCCCAGATCGGCGTGGACTTCCCAGTACTCTTCCGGGATGAACGCACGAATCTCGCGCTCGCGCTCAACCACCAGCTTCACGGCCACCGACTGCACACGGCCGGCTGACAGGCCACGGGCGATCTTCTGCCACAGCAGCGGCGAGACCATGTAGCCCACGACGCGGTCAAGGAAGCGGCGCGCCTGTTGGGCGTTGACGCGGTCGATGTCCAGTTCGCCCGGTTTGGAGAACGCTTCCTGGATGGCCTTCTTGGTGATCTCGTTGAACACCACGCGCTTGTAACGATCGTCGTCACCCCCGATGGCTTCGCGCAGGTGCCAGGCAATGGCTTCCCCTTCGCGGTCCAAGTCCGTCGCGAGATAGATGGTGTCGGCATCCTTGGCCAGGCGGCGCAGCTCTTCGATCACCTTCTCTTTGCCGGGAAGGATTTCGTACTTGGCTTTCCAGCCGTGGTCCGGATCGACGCCCATGCGTGCCACGAGCTGGCGCTTGGCCTTTTCCTTGGGCGACAGCGCAGGCGCTTCAGACGCGGTTTTTCCGCGCTTGGCAGCAGGCTCTTTGGCGGCGCTCGCCGAACCGCTGGTGGGCAGGTCTCGGATATGGCCGATACTCGACTTCACCACGTACTGGCTGCCCAGATACTTGTTGATGGTCTTGGCCTTAGCCGGGGATTCCACAATGACCAGCGATTTGCCCATGGATCGGAAAATTCCTAATGCGAGAAAAAAGACGTTGGAGCCTTAGAGGCCCCGCTATATATAGTGGCTACAAGGTGAGGTCAAGCAGAGGCTACTGCAAGGTCTCGCCTCATGACCTTGAAAAAAGGTCAGGTTCGGCCGTGACCAAAGCAAAGCGCGGCACTTGCTCCCCGTCAACCTCAACCGACTCCAGAAACATGTTCAGAGGGCGAACCCACAGCCCGTATTCGCCGTACAGCGCCTGATAGAACACCACTTCTTCCTCGGTCTCGGAATGCTTCGCGACACCGAAAACACGGTACTCGGGACCTTTGTAGTGACGATAGAGACCTGGCTGTAACTGCATGCTGCGGACCTCACGGATTGACGCGAAAAAAAATTTGAAAAAACGTTTCTCGAAAAAAACAAAAGCCGGGGCACCAGGCCCCGGCTCGCACACTCACACCGGTTAAACGCGTTCGAACACGGTAGTGATGCCTTGGCCAAGGCCGATACACATGGTAGCCACACCCAGCGTGCCGCCCTTCTGCTTCATGACATTGAGCAAGGTGCCGGAAATACGGGCTCCCGAGCAACCAAACGGGTGACCCAGGGCGATAGCGCCGCCGTGCAGGTTAACCTTCTGGTCCATCTTGTCGAGCACTTTCAAATCTTTCAGCACTGGCAGGGCCTGTGCGGCGAAAGCTTCGTTGAGTTCGAAGAAGTCGATGTCATTAATTCCCAGACCCGCACGCTTGAGCGCTTTCTGGGTCGCTGGAACAGGGCCGTAGCCCATGATTGCAGGGTCGACACCGGCCACGGCCATGGAACGGATCACTGCCAATGGCTGAATGCCCAGATCCATCGCGCGCTGACCGGACATGACGATCATGCAGGATGCGCCGTCAGTGATCTGCGAGGACGTACCTGCGGTCACGGTACCACCTTTCGGGTTGAACGCAGGCTTCAATGCAGCCAGGCTCTCCAGGGTGGTCTCGGGGCGGATGGTCTCGTCGAAGTCGTACATCTTCAGAAAACCGTTCTCGTCATACCCTTGCATCGGGATGATTTCGTCCTTGAAATTGCCTTCAACGGTCGCTTGATGCGCCAGACGATGTGAACGCACGCCGAATGCGTCCTGGGCCTCACGGGTGATGCCATGCATCTTGCCGAGCATTTCTGCGGTCAGACCCATCATGCCCGAGGCTTTCGCCGCGTACAGCGACATGTGCGGGTTCGGATCGACACCGTGCATCATGCCGACGTGGCCCATGTGTTCCACACCACCGATGACGAAGACGTCACCGTTGTTGCTCATGATCGCCTGAGCGGCAGTGTGCAGCGCGCTCATGGACGAGCCGCAAAGGCGGCTGACGGTCTGTGCAGCCGAAGTGTGCGGGATCTGGGTCATCAGCGACGCCATGCGCGCGATGTTCCAGCCCTGCTCCAGGGTCTGGTTGACGCAGCCCCAGATCACGTCCTCGACTTCAGCAGGGTCGACCTTGCTGTTGCGTTCCAGCAGCTTGCTGATCAAATGCGCCGACATGTCTTCGGCGCGGGTATTGCGGTGCATGCCACCCTTGGAGCGGCCCATCGGAGTACGACCGAAGTCGACAATCACGACGTCTCTCGGATTCAAGCTCATATTCTCACCTGTTCGTTGGGCACTTAGCCGAAGAAGCGTTGGCCGTTTTTGGCCATTTCACGCAGCTTCGCAGTGGGGTGGTACAAAGCGCCCAGATCAGCGTATTTGTCAGCCAGGGCAACGAATTCAGCCACACCGATCGAGTCGATGTAACGCAACGCACCACCGCGGAACGGAGGGAAACCAATGCCGTAGATCAGGCCCATGTCGGCCTCGGCCGCAGTGTCGACGATGCCGTCTTCCAGGCAGCGCACGGTTTCCAGGCACAGCGGGATCATCATCCAGTTGATGATGTCCTCGTCGGTGACTTCGCGCTGTTCGTAGACCACCGGCTTGAGCACTTCGAGCACCGAAGCGTCGACCACCTTTTTCGGTTTGCCCTTCTTGTCGGTCTCGTAGACGTAGAAGCCCTTGCCGTTTTTCTGGCCAAGACGATTGGCGTCATACAGCGCGTCGACAGCAGAACGACGGTCGTCCTTCATGCGGTCCGGGAAGCCTTCGGCCATGACGTCCCGACCGTGGTGACCGGTATCGATACCGACCACGTCCATCAGGTACGCCGGGCCCATTGGCCAGCCGAATTTTTCCATGACCTTGTCGATGCGTACGAAGTCCACACCGGCACTGACCAGTTTGGCGAAACCGCCGAAGTACGGGAACAGGATGCGGTTGACCAGGAAGCCCGGGCAGTCGTTGACGACGATCGGGTTTTTGCCCATTTTCTTGGCGTAGGCCACGGTGGTGGCAACGGCCACTTCGCTGGACTTCTCGCCACGGATGACTTCAACCAGCGGCATCATGTGCACGGGGTTGAAGAAGTGCATGCCGACGAAGTTTTCCGGACGCTTGAGGGCCTTGGCCAGCAAGCTGATGGAAATGGTCGAGGTGTTGGACGCCAGAATGGTGTCTTCGCCGACCTGCCCTTCTACTTCGGACAACACGGCCTGCTTGACCTTGGGGTTCTCGACAACGGCTTCGACGACCAGGTCAACGTTGCCGAAATCGCCGTAGGACAGCGTAGGTCGAATAGCATTAAGCGCTTCGGCCATCTTCGCCGGCGTCAGACGGCCCTTTTCGACGCGCTTGCCCAGCAGCTTGGACGCTTCGTTCAGGCCCAGCTCGATGGCTTCTTCGCGGATATCCTTCATCAGGATCGGCGTGCCTTTGACAGCCGACTGATAGGCGATGCCACCACCCATGATGCCGGCGCCCAATACGGCAGCCTGCTTCACGTCCTTGGCGACTTCGTCGTAGATCTTGGCTTTCTTTTTCAGTTCCTGATCGTTCAGGAACAGGCCGATCAAGCTTTCGGCTGCCGATGTCTTGGCCATTTTCACGAAACCGGCGGCTTCGACTTCCAGCGCCTTGTCCCGGCCGAAATTGGCAGCTTTCTGGATGGTCTTGATCGCTTCGACCGGCGCCGGGTAGTTCGGGCCGGCCTGGCCTGCCACGAAACCCTTGGCGGTTTCGAAGGCCATCATCTGTTCGATGGCGTTGAGCTTCAGCTTGTCCAGCTTCGGCTGACGCTTGGCCTTGAAGTCGAACTCGCCCGAGATGGCACGCTTGATCAGGTCCAGCGCGGCTTCCTGCAGCTTCTCTGGCGCGACTACTGCGTCCACGGCGCCCACTTTCAGGGCGTCTTCAGCGCGGTTGTCTTTGCCCGAAGCAATCCACTCCACTGCGTTATCGACGCCGATCAGGCGCGGCAGACGCACGGTACCGCCGAAGCCGGGGTAGATACCCAGCTTGACTTCGGGCAGGCCGATCTTGGCGGTCGCGGACATCACACGGAAGTCAGCTGCCAGGCACATCTCCAGACCGCCACCCAGCGCAATGCCGTTGATCGCGGCCAGGGTCGGCACGTTCAGGTCTTCGAAATCACTGAAGATTTTGTTCGCTTCAAGGTTACCGGCGACCAGTTCGGCATCCGGCAGTTTGAAGTTATCGACGAATTCGGTGATGTCGGCGCCGACGATGAATACGTCCTTGCCGCTGGTGACGATGACGCCCTTGATCGAGCCGTCGGCCTTGATGGCTTCGACGGCCTGACGCAGGTCGTTGAGGGTGAGGCGGTTGAACTTGTTGACGGACTCACCCTTGAGGTCGAATTTCAATTCGACGATGCCACTTTCAAGAGCCTTAACCGTGATGGCTTTACCTTCGTAAATCATCAACTGATCTCCACGATATGGAAGCTGAACAATACGCGTCAGACGCTGAAATCCGGCGAAAAACACGACGTTTCCGTCGATCAGAACACCAAACGCCAGGCACCCCGTCGACGCGACTCGGGCGTCTGTAAGAGTATTCCTACGGCAAACACTCAATTCATACGCCCGTTTGATTTGGGTGCGCCTACCTTCGGCCATATTCCAGCAATTGTCAATTCGCCCGACAGCGGACAAAACCGGCAAATCACAGGTAAAAGACACATTTGATAAGCGACCATTCAGCGAAGTGATCGCGTTGAAAAACGGGACGGAGGACTAAACGCGGGAAGCGACGACCGGTGCGCAAATTGCGAAAAATAATGGGATCCGCGGCAGACAAATGCACCAAGAACGTCTACATTCAGCGCACTGCGCATCAAGACGGGTCGTTTTTCAGTTTTTTTCGAAAGAATCGTGAAACGAATTTGCACGTCTTTTGCGGTCTTGCACCGCAAAGCAACACGAATTATCGGCCTGCCTGGCCAAACCCCAGCCCGATGTTGTTATCGGGCTTTTTAATGCCTGCGATTTGGCGCGCTTGTGGATCAGGCCAGAGCTTCAAGCACCGCAGCAATGCGCTGCAACACTTGCGGATCCCCGCGTTCTGCCCAATACAGGGCAATCAACTGCTTGCCCGCTTCGATCTTGTAAACGTCGGCCGGCAGTGTTTCAAAGTGCGGCAGCAGTCGCGCATCTTCGCAGGGCTCACGCCATTGATTGACCCAATTCCCGGGCGTCATTTGCCAATAAACCCAAGTGTCGGGCTGGCGAACGCTGCGTGGCCGGTGATACTGCGCACACGGGCTCGGTGGCTCCACAGGCAGCCAGTGTGGCCACTCTTGGGGAATCAATTGCATCGCCAGCCCCATGCGGCGCGCTTCCATGCGCATGGCCATGCGACCGCTCTGGGAGCGTGACGGACGCAGCCACACCAAAGGACTCAAAACCACCGCAACGATTGACAGCACTATCCACACCGTCATATGTGTATGCCCCTGCTGCGGGGAGCAGCGGGCAAAACACAAAGGCGTGCCATGAGGCGCGTGAAAAGAGCCATAATCAAAACCATCGCAGACCTCAGAAGGAACATCCCATGTCCTATGAACATATCTTGGTAGCCGTGGACCTCACTGAAGAGTGCGATCCCGTTATTAAAAAGGCCATCAAGCTGGCCTTGGGGACCAACGCCAAACTCTCACTGGTACACATTGTCGAGCCGATGGCCATGGCCTTCGGCGGCGACGTGCCAATGGACCTTTCGCAACTGCAGCAACAGCAGTTCGATCAGGCCAAGGAAAAACTCGAAGCACTGAAACTGAAATACCCTGACGTGCACACCGGAGACAGTCATCTGACCTACGGCCAGCCTCGTCAGGAAATCCACAACCTTGCCAAGGAACACAAAGTCGACCTGATCGTGGTCGGCAGCCACGGCCGCCACGGTCTGTCGCTGCTGCTGGGCTCCACAGCCAACGACGTGCTGCACGGTGCACCGTGCGACGTGCTGGCGGTACGTCTGGTCAAGCGCACCGACTAACGCAGCCGGTATAAACAAAAGCCCGGGCCCTTGAAGGGGCTCGGGCTTTTTTGTCTGTAAGCGCTGGCGGATTACTCGTCCAGCTCGGCCCAACGCTCGACCAGCACATCCAGCTCCTTGTTCAACTGCTCCAGGGAGGCCAGCACCTTGGCGGTTTCTGCTGCTGGACGCTGATAGAAGCCAGGGTTGGCGATGTCAGCCTCGACCTTGGCGATCTGCTGCTCTTTCGCCTCGATCTCGCCCGGCAGCGCTTCCAGCTCGCGCTGAAGTTTATAGCTGAGTTTCTTTTTCGCCGCCGGGGCTGCGTCCTGCGCAGGAGCAGCTGCTGCGGCCGGTTCGACGATCGCAGAGCTCAGGTCAGCCTTGCCGGACTTACTTTCGGTCACGCCCAGCAGACGCGGCGAACCGCCCTGACGCAGCCAGTCCTGATAACCACCGACAAACTCACGCACCTTGCCCTCGCCTTCGAACACCAGCGTGCTGGTGACCACGTTGTCGAGGAATGCCCGGTCGTGGCTGACCATCAGCACGGTGCCCTTGAAGGTCAACAGCACTTCTTCGAGCAGCTCCAGGGTTTCGACGTCCAGATCGTTGGTGGGTTCGTCGAGTACCAGCAGGTTGGCTGGCTTGCTGAACAGCTTGGCCAGCAGCAAACGCGCACGCTCGCCCCCGGACAACGCCTTGACCGGCGTCCGCGCACGTTGCGGGCTGAACAGGAAGTCACCCAGGTAGCTCAGGACGTGGCGGCTCTGGCCATCGATGTCGATGAAGTCCCGGCCTTCGGCGACGTTGTCGATGACGGTCTTTTCCAGATCCAGCTGATGACGCAACTGGTCGAAGTAGGCAACGTCCAGGCGCGTCCCGACCTCCACGGAACCACTGGTGGGCTGCAGGTTGTCGAGCATCAGCTTGAGCAGCGTGGTCTTGCCGGTACCGTTGGCGCCCAGCAGACCGATGCGGTCTTCGCGCTGCAGGACCATGGAGAAGTCCTTGATCAGCATCGGACCGCCCGGGTGCGCAAAGCTGACGTTGTCCAGGACCATGACCTGCTTGCCGGATTTGTCAGCGGTGTCCAGCTGGATGTTGGCCTTGCCGGTACGCTCGCGACGCTCGCTGCGTTCTACGCGCAGGGCCTTGAGGGCACGTACGCGGCCTTCGTTACGGGTACGACGGGCCTTGATGCCCTGACGAATCCACACTTCTTCCTGGGCCAGGCGTTTGTCGAACAAGGCGTTGGCGGTTTCTTCGGCCGCCAGCATGGCTTCTTTGTGGACCAGGAAGCTGGCGTAGTCGCCGTTCCAGTCGATCAGGCCACCGCGGTCCAGTTCGAGAATGCGGGTGGCGAGGTTTTGCAGGAAGGAACGGTCGTGCGTGATGAACAGCACGGCGCCCTGGAATTCTTTCAGGGCTTCTTCCAGCCAGGCGATGGCACCGATGTCCAGGTGGTTGGTCGGTTCGTCGAGCAGCAACAGGTCGGGTTCGGACACCAATGCCTGAGCCAGCAATACGCGACGACGCCAGCCGCCGGACAGTTCGGCGAGGGTCTTGTCGGCAGGCAGTTGCAGACGGCTCAGGGTGCTGTCTACCAGTTGCTGCAGGCGCCAGCCGTCACGGGCTTCGAGGTCCGACTGGACGTGCATCAGCTTGTCGAGGTCTTCGGCGGTGACGATGTTCTGGCTCAGGTGGTGGTATTCGGCGAGCAAGGCGCCGACGCCATCGAGACCTTCGGCTACGACGTCGAATACGGTGCGGCCATCGGCCACGGGCAGTTCCTGAGGCAGTTCGCCGATCTTGAGGCCGGGGGCGCGCCAGACGCTGCCGTCGTCGGGCAGTTGCACGCCTTTGACCAGCTTGAGCATGCTGGATTTGCCAGTGCCGTTACGGCCGATGATGCAGACCCGCTCACCACGGGCGATCTGCCAGGACACCTTGTCCAACAACGGCATGGCGCCGAATGCAAGGGACACATCGCTGAATTTGAGCAGGGTCATGATCTTCTCCAAAAACCGGGCGCGCAGTCTACCTGAGATACCTGATTGATGTGGGTGTTCGATGACAGGGGGTGGTCTGGTGTTTGGATTTGGGTTTGGGTTGGCGCGGGGATCGTGTGTATATCCTTTACCAGTAGTGGCTTTTAGATCTGGCTAACGCCAGACCTGTTTCGCCTCCGGCGAGTTACTTGAAAAGACACCAAGTAACCAAGTGTCCTTGCTCCTGGTTGGGCCCGACTTCGTCGGGTTCCTTCACTCCGGCGACGCTCCGTGGGCCCGCCGCCATCCGCCATCCATGGCGGGGGGCGGCTCTCGCGGCATCCATGCCGCTCGGCCCACGGAGCGACGCCTGCGTTCAGCCTGCACCCAAGTCGCGATGTGTGGTGTCTGGGCTGTTGCGCTCGAAGATCAAGATCAAGATCCACGGCAACGGCAACGGCAACGGCAACGGCAACGGCGACGGCAACGGCAACTGTGAACGCCGGACTGCTAACCAAATGCCACTGTTTGTTTCCATCTGTGACCGCCTTCAACCCAGCGCTTCAACCCGCGCTGGCAACAGGCTAAGCTAGCGACACTTTTCACCGCTCATCTGCACGGAAGTCTCATGCGCAGTCGTTTGTTCAGCCTTTTGTCCTGCCTGCTTCTGTCGGCCACCGCCGCCCAGTCCGTCCAAGCGGTCGATATCACCACCCAACGCCAGTATTACGATCAAGCCAAACGCGCCCTGGCCAAGGGCGATGCCGGGCCGTATCGCATGTACGGCTCCGCGCTGGCGGACTATCCGCTGGAGCCCTACCTGGCGTACGACGAACTGACCGCCCGCCTTAATACCGCGAGCAACGAAGAAGTCGAAAAATTCTTCGCCGATCATGGCGACCTGCCGCAAGCCAACTACATGAAGCTGCGCTGGCTGCGTTTGCTGGCATCGCGCGGTGACTGGCAACCGTTCGTCAAGTATTACGACCCCAAACTCAATTTCGTCGAGCTCGACTGCCTCAACGGCTCCTACCAACTCAGCCACAACCAGCGCGCGGAAGGCTACGCCAACGCCGAAAAGATCTGGATGACCGGCAAGACACTGCCCACCGCCTGCGACACCTTTTTTACTCAGTGGGCCGTGGAAGGTCAGTTGACCGAACAGAAACGCTGGCAACGGGCCAAGCTGGCGGCGCAGGCACGCAACTACGCGCTGGCCAATCAACTGGTCAACAGCATGACCACCCTGGCGCCACAAGGCCGACTGCTGATCGCCGTCGCGCAGAAACCGGAGATGGTCAACAACCAGGGCCAGTTCATGCCTGCCGATGAAGCCATGTCCGACGTGGTCGGCCTGGGGCTTCGTCGTCTGGCCAAGCAGGACCCCCAGCGCGCGATGGAACTGCTCGACAGTTATTCGCCCATCCTGCATTTCTCCCACGAAGAACAAGTGCAGATTGCCAAGGAAATCGGCCTGACCCTCGCCCGCAGCTACGATGGCCGCGCGCTGGAGGTGATGACCAAATACGACCCGGATCTGCGCGACAACACCGTTACCGAGTGGCGTCTGCGCCTGCTGCTGCGTCTGGGCCGCTGGAACGACGCTTATGAACTGACCCGCCGCCTGCCTCAGGATCTGGCCACGACCAACCGCTGGAAATACTGGCAGGCGCGCTCGCTGGAGCTTGCGCAGCCGAACAACCCGCAGTTGCCGGCGCTGTACAAGGCCGTGTCCAGGGAGCGCGATTTCTACGGCTTCCTCGCCGCGGACCGCACGCAAACCCCGTACATGCTCAACAACAAGCCGCTGATGCTCAGCCAAGCGACGATCAACAAGGTCCGCAACACGCCGGGCGTGCGTCGCGCGCTGGAGTTCTACGAGCGCGGCGAGGTGGTGAACGGTCGCCGCGAGTGGTATCACGTGACCCGTCGATTCAGCCGCGACGAGATGGTCGCGCAGGCCAGGCTTGCGTATGACATGCGCTGGTATTTCCCGGCGATTCGCACCATCAGCCAGGCGCAGTACTGGGACGATCTGGACATCCGCTTCCCGATGGCACACCGCGATACGCTGGTCCGTGAAGCGCAGATCCGTGGCTTGCATTCGAGCTGGGTGTTCGCCATCACGCGTCAGGAAAGCGCATTCATGGACGACGCTCGCTCGGGCGTCGGCGCCAGCGGTCTGATGCAGTTGATGCCGGCGACAGCGAAAGAAACGGCGCGCAAGTTCAGCATCCCGCTGGCCTCTCCCGCGCAGGTGCTGGACCCGGACAAGAACATTCAGCTGGGCGCAGCCTATTTGAGTCAGGTTCATGCGCAGTTCAACGGCAATCGGGTACTGGCGTCTGCGGCATACAACGCAGGTCCCGGTCGCGTTCGTCAGTGGCTGAGAGGCGCGAATCATCTGTCGTTCGATGTCTGGGTCGAGAGCATTCCATTCGACGAAACCCGCCAATACGTGCAAAACGTGTTGTCGTATGCAGTGATCTACGGGCAAAAGCTCAACGCGCCGCAGCCACTGGTTGACTGGCACGAACGGTTTTTCGATGACATGTAAACAGCAGGCATGAAAAAGGGGCGGACCACAGCAGTGGGATCCGCCCCTTTTTCATGGTGAGGAAGAAACTACTCCAACACCTCGATTTTCATCCCCACTTCCAGAGTTCCCGGGCCGTCGTTGACCATGTTCTGGCCGAACCAGACTTCACCCTCCTTCTCGCGATAGGTCTTGAGCGTGCTCAACGGTTCGCGATCTTCACTGCGCTCGCCGGTGGCCGGATCGATGGTGGTCAGGATGCAGCGTGAGCAGCCCTTGAGCAGCCGGAATTCCACGTCGCCGATGCGGATACGTTTCCAGCCATCTTCTGCGAACGCCTCGGCGCCCTCCACCACCAGATTCGGGCGGAAGCGCAGCATTTCCTGAGGTCGGCCGATTTTTGCCGACAGATCATCCAGCGACGCCTGCCCGATCAGCAGCAGCGGGAATCCATCGGCGAACCCGACCTTGTCATCAATCGTGCCGTAACCGGCAGGCAACCAACGAGCGCGCTCCTTGGGCACGTGGACCATGCGCGTAGGCTTGCCGATGAAGTCGCTGACCCAGCGGGCTGCTTCATCGCCGGCGTCCGGCACACGCAAGGTATCGCGCCAGACAGTGACACCACGCAGGCTCGACTCCAAATCTTGAGGAAGGGGTACGTCCAACGGTTCCACACCCGGTGCCGACAACGTGACGCCACCGCTGGCGTTCCACAGCACCGACAGCTGCGACATGTGCGGCAAGGCGCGCTGGGTAAAGAAACGGCCGTTGCTCTCATCGACCAGCATCCAGCGTCGATCCCCGCTCAGCCCCAGCTCGTCAAAGCTGGCCTGTTGCAACGGCTCGGCCTTGCAGGATTTGAGGGGGTACCGATACAGCGCACTGAGATGCAACATGACCGCTTCCTTGAAGTGATAGAGCGCAAAGCCATCACTTTATACGAGGGAACGCGCCTGGGAACGATACAGATACAAAAAAGCCCCTCCATACAGCGAGGGGCTGGAAATCGTATCGGGTCAGTTGTCGAGCATCAGCCGCTCGCGGACCACGTCTACCAGCTTGTCAGGCTGGAATTTGGAAAGGAAATTGTCGCACCCGACCTTCTTGACCATCGATTCGTTGAAGCTCCCCGACAGCGACGTATGCAACACCACATACAGGCCGCGCAAACGTGGGTCGTTACGAATTTCAGTGGTCAGCCGATAGCCATCCATCTCCGGCATTTCTGCGTCGGTGAAGATCATCAGCAATTTATCGGTCATCACTTCGCCGCTGTCGGCCCATCCCTTTAGCAGGTTCAAAGCCTTGAGGCCGTCGCTGGCCACATGCATTTTCACGCCCAGCTGGGACAGCGTGTCACGCAGCTGCGAGAGCGCGACATTGGAGTCGTCCACCAGCAACACCTCGCGACCACGGGCGCGCTCCAGCACCGGATCTTCGAGCTTCTCGCGGGACACCTTGGCGCTGTAAGGCACGATTTCGGCCAGCACTTTCTCGACGTCGATGATTTCGACCAACTGGTCGTCGACCTTGCTGATGGCCGTGAGGTAATGCTGCCGCCCGGCGCTGGTCGGCGGCGGCAGAATGGCTTCCCAGTTCATGTTGACGATGCGGTCAACGCCGCCCACCAGGAAGGCTTGAACCGAACGGTTGTATTCAGTGACGATGATGGTGCTCGAAGGCCCCGGCACCAGCGGACGCATGCCGATGGCCTGGGACAGATCGATCACGGGCAGGGTCTGGCCACGCAGATTGACCACGCCACAGACAAAGGGGTGGCGCTGCGGCATCAAGGTCAGCTTGGGCAACTGCAGCACTTCCTGAACCTTGAACACGTTGATCGCGAACAACTGTCGACCGGCCAGGCGAAACATGAGGATTTCCAGGCGGTTCTCACCCACCAGCTGTGTACGTTGGTCTACTGTGTCGAGAATGCCAGCCATCTGTTGCTCCTGGAGCAGGGTTTCAAGTAAGTCCGCATACCCGTTATCGGCAGCGCCGCTGCAGACCTTAATCAGCGATAAAAATGCCTCGCGGCATAATTGATATCACATTAACATCATGCTTTACTGGCGTGTATCCCGGCTGCTGAAATATCCAGCAGATAGTGGCGTTTCGCCCGATCTGAAAAGCGATGCTGCCAATCCCCTAGGGGTATTCCTTAACGACAATCAGGGCAAACCTGATATTCGTGCTTTCTAATTGCCATTATTGTGACGCCATTCTCACTGAATGAATGGAGTCAGATACGTGGTCGCGCTCGTGGAATCCCTCGATCCCCTCGTAAATACCGTGGAAGTGGACCGCAAAGTCCAAGCCGCGATGGGTATTGCGCACGACTGTGTCTCATCCATTGCAGATAAATCACAACAATCAGAAACGCCCTACAGACTTTTAATTGCTCTCGACCTTAACTTCGGGCCACTCGCCTCATGCGACCCTGGATCTCGATCCATGAAGAGTGGAGATTGCACATGCTGAACGGCAATGAGTGGCATCAATTGCACGGCGAATTTCTCGGCAACAGCCAGCATCTGATGACCCGAGCGGACGAATGCCTGAGTCATCTGGAGCTGATCAGCGATGACAAGGATGCAATCGAGTGTCTGTTGGGCACGTTGCAACAAATTGCCGGCAAGGCCGACGCTGCATCGGTGAAGACCGTGGCCGGATTCGCCCGCCAGCTGCGCTATCTGCTGTATTTCGCCAGCGCGGCCGGGCGACTGCAGCCCAAGGCACTGGTGTCGTTGCGAGAGTGTCTGTCGCTGCTGTCCTGGCAGATCGAGCTGGTCGATCCAGTCACCGGCCTGTTGCCTCTGGATGACCATGAACAACAGGAGTTGCTCGAACAGTTCGGCTGCTGTTGCGGTATCGGCAAGGTCGAAAGCAGCCACCCCACCCCGGTCGAATGGCCGGTGGCACTTACCGTCGTCCATCCCTGAACGCTGCCGACGAGCCGGCAAACATCGGGCGCTGTTCAACGCCTCCTCTGTGCCCTGACGACCGCCTCGTCGTGCAGGGCAACATGTCTGAAAACGACAAATCCGTCCTTCCCTGACTTGACCAGCATCAACCGCGACATACCCGCCGCTTCTTGTTGCATCGCAACTTGGCAAACGGCAGGCTCAACTGTGGGCGTTTAACTATCGCAACAGTGACACCGCGATACAGAGGCCAATTAGCACGTTTGTTCCAGAAGCAAATCCTGACTGTTGAGACAAACATCTCGCGGCGCTTATTTGCACGCAAGGCTTAATAACCCCGGTAATTCAGGTAAGATCTGCGCCCCGCAAATCGAAGCGGGAAGTCCGCAGCGCACTACCTTGTTGAAAGTCGACCCCTGGTTTTTGTACACACGTAAAAGGTGAGCAGTCGCGCTCCGCCCTGTTGACCACCTTAAGTGGCCTGCCAATTACGGTTCAGGTATCCGCAACAATAATCCGATGGCTTCATCCGCTATGCATGGCAGCAACAAGACGACCAAGTCAGGCCCCACGAACTCGAAAAGAACACTTCGATGGCTAGCAATATTATGCCTTGCGACAACCGTCTGTAATATTGGCGCGTATTTGTTCGACTACGGCGTGCCATTGGGTTTTGTATCGATCAACGTCCTGGCGTTCCTGTGCATTTGGTATTGCATCAGACGCCCGGATCGGACCATCCATTTCCAACCCCAGGAGCTCGCCGATCACATGCTCCAGGTGCAAGAAACCGAGCGTCACCGGTTGAGTCGTGAGTTGCATGACGATATCGGCCAGATGCTCACGGCGGCCAAACTGCAGAGCGACTGGATGCAACGCAGAGCCCCGGAAGATCTGCACCCGCACTGCATCATGCTCAACAGCATTCTCGACGAAACCCTGGCCAAGGTTCGCGACGTGTCGGCCATCCTCAATCCCCGGCAACTGGCGAGTCTGGGCCTTGAGGCCAGCTTGCGTGCGCACCTGCTGCGCACACTGGCCGACACCCCCATCCTCTGGAGCCTGGAGTGCCAGCAACGGTTGGCGGGTATCCCCGAAGAAATGGCCGTCGCCGCGTTTCGTATCACCCAAGAGGCCGTGACCAACATGCTGCGTCATGCCCAGGCGAAGAATCTGCTGGTGCGCATTCAACGTCGGCCCGAGGGGTTATCGCTGATGGTCTCCGATGACGGGACAGGATTCTCCCCGGCCAGCAATCCCGGTCAGCAGGGCCAACGCGGCATGGCTGGCATGATCGAGCGGGCGACCTTGCTCGGCGGACACTTGACCGTGGAAAGTTCACCCGGCCATGGTACTCATATTCACGCCCTGTTCCCCTGGGCGCCCCGTGCCCGTGATCGTGCCGAGATAAGTAAGGACTCATGATCTGCAATCTTCTTCTGGTCGATGACCACGCTCTGATCCGCGCCGGCGTTCGCGCGCTGGTTTCCGACATCCCCGGCTATCAGGTCATTGGCGAAGCCGCCGATGGCGAACAATTGCTGGAGATGACCCTGGAGCTTGCGCCGGACATCATCCTGCTCGACATTTCCATGAAGGACAGCAACGGGCTGGATGCACTTGAACGACTGCACAAGGCGCTGCCCGACAGCAAAGTGCTGATTCTGTCCATGCACACCGACCCGCACATGATCATGCGCGCCCTGGAAGGCGGTGCTCACGGCTATCTGCTCAAGGACGCGACGGCCACCGAGATCGAACAGGCACTGGAAGCCTTGCGCAACGATGAACGCTATTTGAGCCCGGCGATCGCACACACCGTGATCAATCAGGCGCTGGTCAGCGCGCAGTCGAACAAGGTCGAGCCGGTTGAAAACCACAATCTCACGGCGCGGCAGCTGGAAATCCTGCGCCTGATCGTGCGCGGCAAGTCGACCCGGGAGATCGCCAACGGCCTGAACCTGAGCGTCAAGACCGTGGAGACTCACCGCTCGCAGATCATGAAGCGTTTGCAGATCTACGACGTGGCGGGTCTGGTTTTATTCTGCGTGAGGGAGCAGATCATCAGCCTGGATGATTGACGCTTGCGGCTGCGCGCAAACGTTTGTTCACGACACTGGCTCCCTCCAACAGTGGGACGAGTCACCCAATCCGATTCGACTGCCCCAGCAGCGGTGAATGCGCCGGCAGGTGAATGCGCAACGCACCAGGCCTGGCTTCGAAGCGCAGGTTGTCGCCGCGCAACGGTTCGCCGTCCAGGTTGATGTCCAGCCCTTCCGTCGATTTCAGCTCCACCCACGGCAGACGTGCCCGCACAAAAAAGTTGTCGATGCCCAAGCCGCCTTCCAGCAGGCTTTTGAGCGTGCCCACCACTTCCTGAGGGGCGGGCAGGATGCTGATATCGAGCAAACCGTCGTCGGCCAGCGCGTTGGGGCACAACGGGTGTCCGCCTCCGGCCTGACGGCCATTGCCGATGCCCAGCGCCAGCAAATCACCGCGCCAATGGAAATCCGGCCCGTTCAACTCGCCATAGGCCGCTTTCAACTCGCTGAAGCGCGTCAGACCGGTGAACAGGTACGCCGCCCCGCCCAGTACCTTTTTCAGGTCCTCGGAGGTATTGGCCGTCACCTGGCTGCCGAAGCCGCCGGTCGCCATATTGAGAAACATCTGCCCACCGACCGCACCCATGTCCACCGTTCGCGCCGGGACATCGAGCAGATCCAGCGCGCGCTCGACTTCAAGTGGCACGCCGGCTGAACGGGCAAAATCGTTGGCCGTGCCCAGCGGCAGAATGGTCAGGCTGGCGTCGCTGTCGGCCTGCGCCAGCGCTTCGGCGATATCCCGCAGGGTGCCGTCGCCCCCGCCGGCAATGATCTGTGTGTGCCCGGCAGCCAACGCCTCGGATACCAGACGTTGGGCGTCCCCTCCCTCCCAGGTCAACCGCACATCCAGCTCCCAACCGTGCTTGCGCTTGCGTTCCACCGCATTGCGAACGTCCTCGTTGAGCGCCTGCTTGCCGTGAAGAATCAATAATGCTCTGCGCTCCGTCATGTTCCTTCCCTCTACTGGTGCGATTCATTGCGTCTGATGTTGACCTCACCTCACGCAGAAAAAGCCCTGTCGCTGAATTTATTTTGCTACGCGCGAAAATCATCGAACTCCCTGCAACCATTGGATCCGATGTGTCACTCCTCCATGCCTGTCGGCGTTGCCGATGCTTTACAGGTGAGCTGCGGCCGTCGGTCGGCATGACACCAGCTGTTTCATGGGCTTTACTGATCAAGGCACCCGTTTGAGGGCATTACTGATACGCATTTGGGAGTAGTCCTACGCCGTTTGGGAATAAATGGGATTTTTTCTCATGGGCAGGATTGAAATGTGGATCAAGAGGGTGCTTAATCGACAAATTATTGGCTTATTCCGAAATACCCTGCAAAAAAGTCATTATATTGACTTTGGTATCGAGGAGCTGGGTGAATAAGTCAGTCATGGATTCATGGATCGAAGATGTGAGGACGTTTTATGCGACTGCAACCGGTCGACAGTCTTTTGCTCACGCGCACCAGTCTGATCGAGTATTTCCTGTTCGCCGTCAGGCTCGTTCATGGATTGACTTCAGTCCTGCCTGGCATTCTGATTCTCGCCTACTGGAAAACCACGGCCCCTTCTGCCCCGGAAACTTACCTGATGGTGCAGGGCCTGTTCGGGGTCGTCTGCGTGCTGATGTTCCAGGCACTGGGGGTGTACTCCGAGAGCATCTTCACCAACCGCTCGCGCTTCAAGATGATCCTGTTCGTCTGGTCCTCGGCGTTTTGTGTGTTGCTGTTCATGCACAAAGCCATGGACCTGTTCGACTTCATCACCCAGGAGCAACTGATGGTCTGGTTCATCGCCAGCCTGGTGATGTTCTGCGCCGAACGTGTGTTGCTGCTGATGATCTACAAACGCCTGATGGCGCGTGGTTTCTTTCTGCAGAACGCGGTGATTTTGGGCGCCACCGAAAATGGCCAGCGTCTGGCCGAATACATGCTGCAGAACCAGGACATCCGCTCCGGAGTCCTGGGCTTCATCGACGACCGCATCGGTCGCATGCCCAAAACCATGGCCAACCTTCCCCTGCTGGGCAACACCAAAGACCTGGAATCGCTGATCCGCGAGGAAAAGGTCACCCAGGTGCTGGTCGCCCTGCCCTGGTCGGCTGAAAACCGCATGGACTACATCATTCGAGAATTGCGCAGGTTGCCGGTGAACGTGCTGCTGGTGCCTGACATGGTCGCGTTCCGCCATGCGCACAACCGCATCACCGAAGTCGCCAGCCTGCCGATGTTCAATGCCTCCGACGTGCCATTGCGCGGCTGGTCGCCGCTGTTCAAGCGCGTCGAAGACATGGTGCTGTCGAGTCTGGCGATTTTGCTGCTGTCTCCGGTGATGTTGCTGATCGCCCTGGCGATCAAGCTGGACTCCAAGGGGCCCGTTCTGTTCTGGCAAAAACGCTACGGTTATAACAACCGCCTGATCACGGTGTGCAAGTTCCGCTCGATGCACACCCACCAGGCGGATGCCACCGCAGAGCAACAGACCGTCAAGGGTGACGCCAGGGTCACCCGGGTCGGGCGCTTCATCCGCAAGACCAGCCTGGATGAGCTGCCACAACTGTTCAACGTGTTCGCGGGCAACATGTCGATGGTGGGGCCGCGCCCACATGCCACAGCCACCAAGGCTGCGGGCATTCTGTTCGAGCAAGCTGTCAAGGAGTACACCTCGCGTCATCGGGTCAAGCCGGGGATTACCGGACTGGCACAGATCAACGGTTTTCGTGGTGAGACAGATACTGTGGAAAAGATCGAAAAGCGTGTCGAATTCGATCTTGAATACATCGAAAACTGGTCCGTCTGGTTCGATCTATACATCCTTCTGCGCACTGTTCCGGCAGTGCTCTTCTCTCGCGAGGCTTACTGATGGGCACCCTTATTCCCTGCATTATCGCCGGCGGTGCCGGCACCCGATTGTGGCCAGTCTCACGTGAGGCCATGCCCAAACCCTTCATGCGTTTGCCCGATGGCGAAAGCCTGCTGCAGAAGACCTTCAATCGCGCCAGCAGTCTGGAGGGCGTGGAAAGTGTGCTGACGGTGACTAACCGCGAAGTGTACTTCCGCACCGTCGATGACTATCGGCTGCTGAACAAGAACAAAATCCACCTTGATTTTCTGCTCGAGCCCTTCGGTCGCAACACCGCCCCCGCCATCGCTGCCGCTGCGCTGCATGTCCAGGCGCTGCACGGCGACGACGCGCAGTTGCTGATCCTGCCCGCCGATCAATTGATCAACGATGCGCAGGCTTTCGTAAGCGCCGTCAACGACGCCCGCAAGCTGGCCGATGAAGGCTGGCTGGTGACCTTCGGCCTGATCCCGACCCGCGCGGAAACTGGCTTCGGCTATATCGAGAAAGGTCAGGCGTTGACCGACAAGGCCTATCAGATCGCGCGTTTTGTCGAAAAACCCGACGCAGCGACTGCCAACGAATACCTCAAAGGCGGCCTGCATCTGTGGAACGCGGGGATGTTCTGCATGCGCTCCGACGTGGTCCTGCGGGAGCTGGAAACCCATGCGCCAGAGGTGCTGGCCGCGGTGCGTCATTGCCTGTCCCAGTGCAACAGCAAGCAAGGCAAGAACGAGCTGCAGATGGAACTGGACGCCAGCACCTTTGCTCTGGCGCCGGACATCTCCATCGACTATGCGCTGATGGAGCGTTCGCAGAAGGTCGCCGTGGTGCCCTGCGAACTGGGCTGGAGCGATATCGGCTCATGGTCGGCGATTCGTGAACTGGCGCCTGCCGACGAGAACGGAAACCAGTTCAATGGTCAGGTGGTGCTGCACGATGTGACCAACTGCTACATCGACTCCAAGAAGCGTCTGGTCGGTGCCGTGGGCCTGGACAACCTGATCATCATCGACACCCCGGATGCCCTGCTGATCGCCGATGCCGAGCGCACTCAAGAGGTCAAGCTGATCGCCCAGGAGCTCAAGCGTCAGGGCCATCCGGCGTATCTGCTGCACAACACCGTGACCCGCCCCTGGGGCACGTACACGGTGCTGGAGGAAGGCAAACGCTTCAAGATCAAGCGCATCGTGGTCAAGCCTCAGGGGTCGCTGTCGCTGCAGATGCACCACCATCGCAGCGAGCACTGGATCGTGGTCAGCGGTATGGCCCAGGTCACCAATGGCGAGCGTGAATTCATGCTCGACACCAACGAATCGACCTTCATCAAGCCCGGCCACACCCATCGTCTGATCAATCCGGGAGTGATCGACCTGGTGATGATCGAGGTGCAGAGCGGCGAGTATCTGGGCGAAGACGACATCGTGCGCTTCACCGATATCTACGGTCGCGTGCCGGACGCACCGAAAGTCTGATCCAACTGGCAACCCGTCACAGCCGCGTCGTCGCGGCTGATACCCCTTTTTGTAGCGCAGCGAGGTCACCGCTCTCCCCTACGTAACACCGACGCATCGAAGACATTGGACTTGGCAGTGCCGCCGACATGATTGTTTTACCCGCAAGGGAGCCGTATTCATGCATGACAGGAGTTCTGGACCAATGAAAAACACGCTGTTGCTCGCCAGCGTCCTGCTGCTGTGCGCGTGCAATACGCCCGCGCGGATCGGGCTGCCGGAATCACCGGAAATCCAGGCCGCCCAAGCCGCAGGTCGCGCGCTCGCAGGCAAGCCGCTGCCGCCCGAGCGCATCCATGCCGGCGACACGTTGCGCATCGTGCGCAACACCGGCGAGGCACCTTCGATATCGGCCTTCACCGCCAACTCGATTTACGAGCTGACGCTGTTTCCGGTGCTCAACGACGGTACGTTTTCCTACCCCTACATAGGCTCAGTGAAAGCTGCCGGGCTGACGGTCCCGCAACTCACGCAGGTCCTCGAAGACAAACTCGCGCCGGTCTACCGGGAAACCGCGCTGACCATCAATATCAGTCAGGCCCCGAGCAACATGGTGTTCGTCGGCGGTGCGGTGCGCAATCCGGCCAACCTGCCGGTGGCGGTGGTGACCAATCTGGAACAGGCGCTGGTCGGCGCGGGTGGCATCAACGCCGATGCCGATGCGCGCCTGGTGGCGCTGCTGCGTCAGGGCGACGACGGCCTCTACAAGACCTATTTCTTCGACTACAGCAAGCTTCTCTACGCGGGCAGTGGAGGCCCCACCGCGCCAGTACTGCTGCAACGCGGCGATGTCGTGTTCGTCCCCAAATCGTCGGTCGGCAACAAGATCGACGGCGTGAACCTGTATTTCAATCAGCTGATTCCCTTCTCGAAATCGTTGGGTTTCGGCGTGAATTACAACTTGCGCGACAACAATTAATCGGCAGGGACCACCGACATGATAAGCATCCGCTCATTGCGCGACCTGTTGCGCCTGTTCTTCATTTTTCGGCGCGAAGTCCAGATCACCGTCGTGGCGACCTTCGCGATCATCCTGCTGGGTGCATTCCTGTTGCCCAACCGTTATGAATCCACGGCGCTATTGCTGGTCAAGCCCGGCCGCGACACCAGCACCGTGCCGATCGAGTACGCCGACCGGCCATCGATCGTCATGCCCAATGCCCTGCGCGACCCGCTGCTGGACGAAGAACGCATGCTGACCGGGCGGCCCATCACCCGCCTGGTTGCCCAGCAATACATGGACGCCTTGTCCAATGCACCACAACCTACGGGTGTTACCGCAGCGATCAAGAGCGCCGTGCGCGCCACCGTTCAAGGCATTGTGGCAGTGGTGCGCGGCGGGCTGGAACTGGTCGGCCTGATCGAAAAGCGCTCTCCCGAAGAGCGCCTGGCAGAGGACCTGGAAAAGAGCTTCAAGGTCACCCATGAGCCGGGCTCCTCGGTGATGGAACTGACCTTCACCTGGAACAACCCGCAAGTGGCGCAGACTGTGCTCAAGAGCTGGGTGGAGCAATACGAGAACGAGCGCACCCGGACCCTTGGCCGGGTCAGCCTGTATGCCTTCTATGAACAGGAGGTCAAGGACACCCAGGGCAACATTCTGTCCCACAAGGAACAGATTCAGGCGCTGCTCAATCAACTGGGCACGGTGAGTATCGGTCAGCGTCTGGCGGACACGGCCCAGGGCCTCAACGACCTGCGTACAGAGCGCAACAACACCGCACGCTCCATCGCCTCGACCAAGGCCGGAATGGAGAAGATTCAGGAGCAGATCAACAAGCAGACCCGGCTGATCAGCTCCGGCAAGGAACTGGCCCTCAACCCCAACCGCCAGGACTTGCAGAACCGCATCAACAGCAAGGAAGTCGAGCGTCAGGAACTGCTGCGCTCGTTCAAGGAAAGTGCGCCGCCGGTTCGGGCGCTGGATAACGAAATCAAGAACCTCAAAGAGCTGTGGGGCAACCAGGCCGCGACGGTACAACGCACCGAAAACATCGCGCCCAATCCGCTGTTCACGCGCTTGCAGAACATCCTCAACGATCAGCAGGCCAGTTATTCCAGACTGCTGATTCAGCTGCAGCAACTCGACGCGCAGTTGGCGCAGCTGGAAAAAGACCGCCAGCAGGCGCTCACCCTCGAACCACAATTCGCGCGGCTGCAGAATGAGCTGGATGCCGAGGAGAAGAATTTCATTCTCTACACCGACAGCCTGGAAAAGGCGCGTATCGACCGTGAACTGGACAAGAGCCGGATCAGCAACATCGCGATCATCGAACAAGCCACGCTCAACCCAAGCCGGGTGTTTCCGAAGAGCCTGCTGATGTTGCTGCTGGCGATTCCGTTGAGCCTCGGGGTCGGCCTGTTGGCGCTGTACCTGTTCTACCTGCTGGATCAGCGAATTCACGATGGCGACCGGCTCGAAGCGCAGTTTGGCGTGCCACTGTGGACCAGTCTCCAGGACCTGAGTACCGCGCAGCCCCATCGCAACAGCGCGTTCACCGCCAGCCTCTATCGCCTGTACAGCGTGCTGCCGCTCAGGCAGGTGGCCGAGAAAGGACTGAGCATCGGTCTGACATCGGCACACTCCGGGGAAGGCGTGACGTTTGTCGTCGAACACCTGCGCAAGCTGCTCGAAGAGCATGGGCACAGGGTCCGCGTGGGCGACGGCAGGCCCGCCGAGCCCGGGGAAATCCAGCTGATCGACGCGCCGAATTTCTACTCCAATCAACAGGCCTTCGTTCACCTGCGCGACGCCGACCTGATCGCGCTGGTGGTGCGCGCGCAAACCTCCACCGTGCCAATGCTGCAAAACGCGCTGTCCACGCTGACCACCGCGTTCAAGCACGTCGACGGGATCATCCTCAACCGCCGCCGTTTCGAAATTCCCGAGCAGGTGCTGACCTGGCTCGGCCGGTTCCGGAGTCACCGTTAAGATGCAGATCGCCCTGCTCGCCCCGCTACCGCCGGAACAGAACGGCATCGCCGATTACGCCGGTCACCTCAAGCAGGCGCTGGAGGATCTGGGTGTGCGGGTCAGAACCCCGTTGCTGGGGGTGGGTAATGACCCGCAGGCGGCGTGTCAGCGGGTGGCTGAGGCTGACTGGCAAGGCATCAATCTGGTGCATGCGGAAATCGGCGGCGGTCGGCTGGCTGAATTCCATGCCCTGCGCACGTTGCGTCAACGCTTCCCGCACCTGCCGCTCACCGCCACCATTCACGACCCGGAACGGCTGGTCTGGCGCCGGGCGAAGTTGCCGTGGCCATTGTCACTGGCCTCGTCGTTGCGCTCGCCGTTACCGGAGATCGCCACCGTGCTGGCGGATCCGTTGTGTCTTCATGAAGAGCGCCAACTGGCGCGGCAAATGACCCGCTTGATCACCCTGACCAAGGCCGGCAATCAAAGCCTGCAAGCGCGGATGGGGCTGCAACAGGCGCAGATGGCGGTGATTCCCCACGGCAATCTGCCCATTGCGCCATGGCCACTGCCGCCGCTTCGTCCATTGAAGCTGCTGTATTTCGGCTTCATTTACCGCGGCAAGGGCATCGAAGATCTGCTGGAGGCGCTGGCTCAGTTGTTCGTCGACAAGCCTGCGCTGCGCGCCCGAGTGCGTCTGACTCTGGCTGGCGGCAGTGAACCTGAAATGGCGTTCGGGCCGTCGGGCAGTTATCTGGAGCAATTGCGCCAGCGCATTCGCGAACTGGGCCTGACCGACCTGATCGGCTGGCATCTGGATCTGCCGGCCGGGGACATTCCCCATGTCATCCAGGCCCACCATGTGATGGTTCTGCCCTACCGCGAGTCGAGCAAACTGAAGCTCCTTGGCAAGCTGCGCGGCACCAGCGGCGCGTTGTCGTGGGCCACGGCGTGCGGACGCGGAGTGATCACTTCCGACGCCCGCTCGTTCGCCGAAGAGGTGTCCCACGGCAACGGCGAAATTTATCCGCAAGGCGACGTCCCGGCACTCAAAGCCGTGCTCACCCGTCTGTGCGAACAACCGCAGATGGCGCAAAACTGGGCTGATCAGGCCGCACTTCTGGGCCGTGAACGGGTCTGGAGTCAAACCGCCGAACGCTTTCAACAACTATTCCAACAAGCTTGCGAGGTGCGCTGAATGAAGGGCAATGCGTTACGGGTCATCACCGTTCTGAGCGCCTGTGCATTGATGACGCTGGGCAGCCAGGCGGTCCAGGCCGAAACGGTGCTGCGAGGGCAAAAGACCGTGACCTGGAAGGACTTCCTGGGGGTCAACGTGCAGTTCCACTACTTCACCCCGCAGATCTATCAGAAGCAGATGACCCGGCTCGATCAACTGGGCCTGAACTGGATTCGCTGGACCTTGCACTGGCCGATCCTGGAACCCGCGCAGGGGCAGTACAACCTCGGCGATCTCGATGCGGCGATGAAAGCAGCCAGTCCCCACAACTACAACACCGTCGCCTATCTGGTGGGTTCGGCGACCTTCGACAGCAGCGCGCCGCAGGGAGCCAGTAACGCCGATCAATACCCGCCGCAGGATGACTCCATCTTCGCTGAACGCATGACGGCGCTCGCCCAGCATTACCCGCAGGTCAGTCACTGGCAGGTGTGGAACGAGCCCAATATCATCTGGCTGCCGCAGGCCGATCCGGTGGCGTACTACCACCTGCTGACCACCACCGCCAGCGCCATCCGCAGCGCACTGCCGGGCAAACCGATCGTCACGGCGGGCGTCGCCTATTACGGGCAGATGCGCGGCTCGACCGGCTTCATGTTGCAGTCGATGGTGGATCAGGGCCTGGCCAGTCAGAACATCGTGGCGGCCTATCACCCCTATTCCGAATACCCGGAAGGCGACTCGGTGGCCGACCGCGATTTTCTGGTGCGCGGCAACGCCCTCAACAAAACCCTGCACGACGCCGGGGTCAAGGACGTCTGGGCCACCGAATGGGGTTGGTCGAGCTACAGCGGGCCGGTGGAGATGCAGCAGATCATCGGCGTTCAAGGCCAGGCCGATTACACCCTGCGCCGTCTGGCGATGATGAGCACGATGGATTACCAGCGCATCTTCCTGTTCAACCTCAGTGATCTGGATCAACGGGCCAGCGCCCGGGATCGCGGCTACGGCCTGTTGGACCTCAACGGCGAACCGAAACCGGTGTACACCGCCTTGAAAAACTTCTTCGAGGTGACGGGCCCAAGCTTGGTGCCGGCGGATCCGCCTCCCGCGCTGGCGGTGCCCGAAGACCTTTATGCCGTTGCCTGGAATCGCCCGGACGGCTCACACCTGCTGATGGCCTGGAGCGCCAGTGGCGCGCACCTGAATTTCCCTGGCATCAAGGCCGCCACCCTGTACAACCCGTTGACCGGCCAGCGCACCTCGCTGGCTGACGCCAAGGGAGTCGACGTGCCGTTGATGCCCTCCCTGCAAATCCTGGCCTGGGACCGTTAGCCATGCGCATTCTCTGGACACTGCCCTATTTACCCTGGCCCACCACCAGCGGTGGCAAGACGCGGGAATATCATCTGCTGCGCAATCTGGCCGCGCGGGGCCATCGCATTACCTTGTTGGTGCAGTCCAAGACCGAGCTGGACGACGCCACCCGCGCCGCGCTGGAGCCTTGGCTGGAGCGGCTGATCGTGATTCCACGAAGGCCGCTGCGCAGTGTCCGCACGCTGTTGGCGATGGTGTTCGCCCGCCCGCCCATGCTGGCCAGCGCCAACGGTTTTTCGGCGCAATTGCAGCAGGAATTCGAAGCGTTGCTGCAGGAGCAATGGGACGTGATCCAGATCGAGCACAGCTACAGTTTTCAACCGTTCGAAGAGCCGCTGCGGCGCGCCGGCAAGCCCTTCATCATGACCGAACACAATGTCGAGTCCGGGCTGGGTGCGGCCAGTTACCACCACTTTCCAGACTGGGCGCGCCCCTTCACCCGCTTCGATCAATGGCGCTACCGGCAGTGGGAGAAGCGCGTTTTCCCGCAGACCCGTGAGCTGATCGCCGTCACCGAAGACGACGCCAAGGGCCTCACGCGGCTGACCTCGCGCGCGACGAACCTGGTGGTCAATGGCGTGGATTGCGACTACTACGCCAAGGTCTGCCCGGATCGCTACAGTCGCCGACTGCTGTTCATCGGCAACTACGAATACGGGCCCAATCTGGACGCCGTGGAATGGGCGCTGGACCACATCATGACCAAGGTCTGGAAACTCGACCCGATGATGCGTGTGACCATTGGCGGTTTTGCGATGCCCGCGGACTGGCCCGAGCGCTGGGGCGATCCACGCATCGACTGGCTCGGCTACGTGCCCGACCTGCGAACGGTGCAGAAAGAAGCCGCGATCTTCTTCGCCCCGCTGCGTGAAGGCGGCGGCTCGAAACTCAAGGTGCTGGAAGCCATGGCCGCCGGCCTGACCGTGGTGACGACGGCTCAGGGCTGCTCGGGTCTGAAAGTGGTCAATGGCACTCATTATCTGGGCTGCGACGACGCCCATGGCCTGGCGCTGCTGCTGGTCGAAGCCATCGAGCAACCGGCACGTCTGGCGAAGATCGGCGAGGCCGGACGCGCCTATGTGCGCCAATACCATGACTGGTCGGTGTCGGCTGCGCAGCTGGAAGGCATCTATTCCCGGGTTCATCAGCAGGAGGACGCCCACGCATGCGTGTAGGACTCGATTACCGCCCTGCCACGGGGTTTCCCAACAGCGGCATCGGCCGGCAGAACATCGCCCTGGAAGACGCCTTTCGAGCGAACCCGCACGTGCAGCTGCAACTGTTCAGCGTTGCGCCGTTCGATCATCCGATGCGCAAAATCGCCCACTGCCCGCGCTGGGCGACGCCCTTGGACGGCATTCATCGCCTGCCCGAGCGCCTGCGCTTCGAAGCGCGCTTTTTGCCCGAAGCCCTGCGTGACGCCGAGATCGAGGTGTACCTGACCAACCTCAACATGGGCCTGCCGATTGGCCGCAAACCTGCGGGCATGCGCTACATCCTGCAACTGCACGACCTGTTCCAGCTGACCTTGAGCAACGCCCACGGCTCGAAGATCAAGGCGCTGATCTACGGCCGGACCGATCGCCTGTCCATCGGCCATTCGGTGCGTGTGGCCGACCGCATCTGGACGCCGTCGCAGTTCACCGCCGATGAAACCGTGCGCCTGTTTCCTCATGCGCGAGACAAGGTGCGGGTGTTGCCGAATCTGGTCGAAGGCTTCAGCGCCGAGCCCGCCGATCTCGACACACCGTTGCCCGAGCGCTACTGGTTGTGCGTCGGCACCCGCGAGCCGCGCAAGAACATTCCGTGGTTCGTCGAGGCCTGGCAGGTCGCCCGTCGGCAGTTTCCGAAAACCCCGGATCTCTTGCTGGTGGGCGGTGCGGAGGGACTGAGCAGCGCGCAACGTGAATTGCCGGGGCTGCGCATCGTCAGCGGCATCAGCGACGGTCAGCTGCATCAGGTCTATCGTCAGGCAGAGCGCCTGTGGCATCCCTCATACGGCGAAGGCTTCGGCCTGCCGGTGGTGGAGGCGCTGGGAGTCGGTACCCCGGTGGCGGTCGCTACCGGCTCGTCGCTCGACGAAGTGACCCCACCCGGCAGCCCGCACTTTTCACCAAGCGATCAGAGCGCACTGATTCGCCTGATGGGCGTGCTGTCCACGGCGGACGCGGAAGATCCAGCCCCACTTCGGGCATGGGCCGACAACTATGGTGTCGGCGCCTATCGCCGCCGCTTCGACGAGTTGCTAGAGGAGCTGCGCTGATGCCATTGGCAATGCCGGTTGGCGTGCTGATCGCGCTGCTGTTCGGCGTATTGGTCTGGGTGCTGCCCGCGCTGAAAGTCACGGCGGCACTGATCGGTATTGCGGCCATGGTGACGATCATTCGTCGCCCGCTGCGAGGTCTGCTGCTGTTCGGCGTGCTGGCAACGTTTCTGCCCTACGCCACGGTGCAGATCGGCATTCGCACCACGGTTTCCGAAGCGCTGCTGATGCTGGTCTGGGCCAGCCTGTTGGTCCATCGCCTGTTCGCTTTGTACAACCCGCCGTTGAACCTGATGCGCACCGAGCGCTGGCTGATCGCGCTGATGCTGTTCAGCGCGCTGCCCTTCGTGGTCGGGCAACTGACGGTCAACGCCGAGGGTAACGGGCCAATTAACTGGGTGCGCTGGCTGTTCAACCTCTCGCCGCTGTTTCTGGTGCCCCGGCTGCTGGGTGATGAGAAGTCCCGCGAGCAGATGACCATCGCCATGCTGCTGGGGACCCTGTTGCTGTTGCTGCTGTCGATCCCGGTGTACCTGAAGAATGGCAACTCGACCGCGATCATTTCGATCATCGGTGGCTTGGGCTACAGCAATCTGGACACCCTGAACGAAGGCCTCAGCGGCTTCTCGACCCGGATGGGCACGCCCTGGACTCACCCCAACATCTCGGGCGGTGCGATGGCAATGTTGCTGCCGTTGGCATTCTGCATCGGCGTGACGCGTCGGGGCGCAGTGCGCATGTTGGGCCTGGCCGTCGCCGTGCTGGCGGCGGCCGGCCTGCTGTTCACCGGTTCCCGTGGCGCACTGCTGAGCCTGCTGGTGGTGATGTGCTGGATGGCGCGCAAACGCGTGCCCTATGTCGGCCGCATGCTCATGGCCGCCGTGTTTCTTGGCGCTCTTTTGCTGATGTTTTACCCGCCGCTGCAGGAGCGACTGCTGGGCCTGTTTTCCAGCAACGACGCCAGTACCGCCGTGCGGTTCGACGAGTACTCGCACTTCCCCGACGCCGTGAAGATGTTCCCGCTGGGTATCGGTTTCAAGGTCGATCCGCCCGTGCCTGGCACCGGGCTGTGGGGGATTTCCAACCTGTGGCTGAACTACATCTACAAGCTCGGCATCCCCGGCATGCTGCTGTTCATCGCCGTCACCGTCAGTTGGTGGAAAGAAGCTCGACTGAACGGCAACGCCGTGATTCTGAACCGTGACACCGCGCTGTGGCTCGGCACCCGCGCCGGGGTCATGTCCGCGCTGCTGAGCGGCTTCTTCGACCACTATTTCAGCTTCACCACGGTGCTGATCGCGCTGTTCTGGCTGCTGCTGGGGCTGAACCTGCACGAAGCCCGGCGCCTGCAGAGCACGGCGCAACGCACGGTAACCGATTCGGGGGAACGACCATGAAACACCGCATGATGCACTCGCACGACCTGCGCCAGGCGTTGCCGGATTACGCACGCAAGATGGGGGTCAGCACCGAGGAACTGGAAAGCACCTACGAGTGGATGCTGGCCAACGACGTGTGTTTCGAAACGCCGATGAAAGACAAGACGCTGTGCTTCATCAGCTACCTGAACATCGAGCCGCGCATCGAGCCACCCCTGGCTCGACGGTTTTACCGGTTGCTCGCCAAAGAAACGCCCGGGGCGCTGATCCCGCTGTACGGCATCAACTGGCCGACCCTGCGCGATCGCATGCTGCGCACTTGGGAGCAGGCCTACAACATTCTCATCTGCAAGATTCCCAGCCACACGGTGCGGCTGTTCTGGCTGCGCGTAGGCGGGGCGAAAATCGGCAAGGGCTCCTCTGTGTGGCGAAACACCGAGATCCTCGGTGTCGACGGCTTGCGCATCGGCGACGACAGCACGGTGGGCTGGCATTGTCAGCTGGATGCGCGCGGCGGCCTGATCATCGGCGATCATGTGACCATCGCCTCCCATGTGCTGATCATCGCCGGCGGTCACGACCTCAAGACCCCGGAATTCTGGGCGGTCGGCGGGCCGGTTTTCATCCGCGACTACGCCTGGATCGCCAGTCGCGCCCTGCTCTCCTTCGGTGCCGACATCGGCGAGGGCGCGGTGGTGGGCGGCGGTTCAGTGGTGTCAAAACCTGTTCCTCCTTACGCCATCGTCAGCGGCCCCAACGCCGAGATCAAAGGTGAGCGAGCCCGTGGCCTCAATTACAAAGTGGGCGGCAAAGGCCTGTTCACTTTGTTCCATTGAGGCACGGACGTGTTCGGCTCGACGCTGTGGCTGACCCTCGCGACCCTGACCGGGCTGGCGGCGGGGTTCGCGCGCGAATGGCTGCTGGTGGCAGCGTGGGGCGCAGGCGGTCGCAGCGACGCGTTTCTTGTTTCGCTGTTCTTGCCCGAGGCGCTGCGCATGGCACTGGCTGCCGGTTTGCTCAGCGCTGCTGCCCTGCCCCTTTATCAGCAACGCAGCGTGCAGCATCAGCACGATTGGCTGGGCGCGATGGTGCCTCGTGTGGTGTTGTGCGGTCTGGCGTTGAGCGTCGTGCTCAGTGGCGGCGCCCCGCTGTGGGTCCGCCTGATTGGCCCGGGCCTGGATGAATCGGGCTACGTGCTGGCCTCGGGTTCGTTGCTGTGGCTGGCCTGGTCGGCGCCGGGATTCCTGCTGCACGCCTTGCTCTGCGTCCCGTTGCAAGCTCGCTCAAAATTCGTGCTGGCAGGGCTGGGCTCGCTGCTTTTCAACCTGCCGCCGGTGATCTACCTCGCAACGCTGCGCCATCAGGCCACCCCCACCGGTCTCGCCGCGTGCTGTTTGTTGGGCAGCCTGCTGATGCCCGGCGCCTTGCTGCCTGCGTTGCTGCGCGATGGCTGGAAACCCTGGCGCCTGACTCGCGCCCCCGGCGCCGGTCGGGAATTGCTCAAGCGCATCGGCCCATTGCTCAGCAGCAATCTGGCGAGCCAGGGACTGGCGTTGCTGGAGCGGATGATTGCCTCGCTGCTGGGGGAAGGCGCGGTGACCTGGGTCAACCTGGCGCGCAAGCTGATCAACCTGCCGCTCATCGCGCTGATGAGCCTGAATCAGGTGCTGTTGGGCTTGATGAGCGCAACTCAGGGTCAGCAGCGCATGAGTTTGCTGCGCAAAGGCCTGAGCAGCGCGACCTTGCTCACCGTCCCTGCCGTGGCCGGGCTGATCGGCGCTGCCGGTGCGCTGGTTGCACTGCTGCTGCCCAACCAGGCGGCTGACAGTCCGCTTCCCGGGCTATTGGCCTGGTTCGCCGTGCCGCTGATGTTCGGCGCCTGGAACGCCCTGCTGGCGCGTTATGCCTATGCGGCGGGCGACACCCGTCTACCCCTGAATTGTGAACTGGCGGGGAGTCTGCTCAACGCCGTGCTGCTCGCAGTGCTGCCGTTTTTCTTCGGGCTGATCGGCATCGCCATGGCGGCGGTGTGCGGGGCGATTCTCACCGGACTGCTGCTGATGCGCCGTCAGCAGCTCCTGAACCACTTGCCCTGGCGGCAACAGTGGCTGCTCGGTGCCGCAGTCATGTTGCTGGCCGCAACGCTGCTGCACCCGCTCAGTAATCTCTGGCTGCAACTGGGGTTGAGTTGCGCCTATGGCGCCGCTTTGCTGGTCGGGTTGGGGCTGTGGTTGAAGCCCTGGCGCCCGGTGTCGGGCTGAGGATCGCGACCGAGGCTTTCATCGACTATGGCTGCGGCCATACCCCGGCATTGCGCTCTTCAACCGTGGCGCAGATTTGCTTCACCGTCTGCCTCAGCCAGCGATGGGCCGGGTCCTTGTCGCAACGCGGATGCCAGGCCTGCACCACCTGAACCGGCTCGAAGTCCAGCGGAATCACGAACGGCCGCATGCGCAAGCCCAGCTCGCGCATGCCCCACAGCACTGTTTCCGGCAACGACACGATCAGATTCGAACTCGCCGTGGAGAAAATCGCCGAGTGGAAGTTCGGCGTGGTCAGCGCGACTCGGCGAGACAAGCCCAGCGCTTCGAGCGCGAGATCGATGGGGCCATGGGCACGTCCGCGCCGCGACACGCTGACGTGATCGTAACGAACGAAACTCTCGGGAGTGATCGGTGCGTCGAAGATCGGGTGATCTTCACGAGCCAGCGCTACGAAGCGAGTGTAGAACAGCAGCTGGACCTTGATTTCCGGCCCGAAATTGCGCCGCGAGGTCACGTGCAAATCGATTCGCCCTTCGCGCAGCGCATCGTCATCCCCCTCGCCCTCAGGGGCGAAACGCAAGGTGCTAAGGGGCGCGTGCACGCGCAACGTATCGACCAGTTGCCCACCAAACGCCCCGAAAAACACATCGTTGGAACGCACATTAAAGCGGCGCTCCAGTAAGCTCATGTCCACCTCATCCCGGGCCTGGAACACCTCGTTCGCCTGCTCTACCAAACTGCGCACCTGCGCCTGCAACGCCAGCGCTCTGGGCGTCGGCACCAGCCCGCGCCCGGCACGCACCAGCACCGGATCCCCCAACGCCTCACGAATCCGCGTCAACGTCCGGCTCATCGCTGCCGGGCTCAAATGCATGCGCCTGGCCGCACCCACCACACTCCCTTCTTCCAGCAAGGCATCAAGGGCGATCAGCAGGTTCATGTCGGGCATTGGCATCGGATGGCATCCGGTGGGTGAGGATGCCGATGATGCGGGAAATGCCAGTGCTTGAGAACAACTTCAGCCCAACTCGGAGATCTCGATCAGGTTGAGATCCGGGTCACGCACATACACCGAGCGAATCGGCCCCGTCGCCCCGGTGCGCATGACCGGACCTTCGATGATTGGCCACTGTGCATCGTTGAGCCTTGCGATGACCTGCTCCAGCGGGATCGAGGCGATGAAGCACAGGTCCAGCGCGCCAGGCACCGGTACGTGGGCCTTGGGCTCGAATTCCTTGCCACGCACGTGCAGGTTGATCTTCTGATTGCCGAAGCGAAAGGCCATGCGTCCGGCGCCGAAGGTTTCGAGTTGCATGCCTAATATGCGGGTGTAGAAGTCCACCGTGGCGTCGGCATCGACGGCGGTCAGGACCAGATGGTCGAGGTGATCGATCATGGGGTTGGCTCCATAAAGGTGGACTTCAAATCAGCCCGCGAGAACGCCACTCGGCGCGTTGCCCAGCGTCGATCCCCAGCGATTCCAGCACCTCATCGGTGTGCTGGCCGAGGGTCGGCGCAGGGCGACTGACGCCACCGGGCGTGCTGCCCAGTTTCGGTACGATGCCCGGCAGGGTGACCGGCGTGCCGTCATCCAGCTGGCTCTGCAGGAGCATGTCCCGCGCCTTGTAATGGGGGTCGGCGGCGATGTCGGCGGCGTCATAGATTTTGCCGGCAGGAATCCTCGCAGCCGTGAGCTGACTCAGCACGTCATCGAGGTCGTGACTCGCCGCCCAGGCGGAAATCGCCGCGTCGATGAGTTCGACTTGCTTCACCCGCCCGTCGTTGTGCGCCAGCGCCGGATCGGCCGCCAGATCCGGCCGTTCGATCAAGGCCATCAGGCGTTGATAGATGCTGTCGCCATTGCCTGCGATCAGCGCATAGCGGCCATCGCGGCAACGGTAGGCGTTGGACGGGGCAATACCGGGCAGGCTGCTGCCCGCGGGCTGACGCACGGCGCCGAACACCGAGAACTCGGGAATCAGGCTTTCCATCATGTTGAACACCGACTCATAGAGCGCGACGTCGATTTCCTGCCCTTCACCACCGTTCTGGTCGCGATGACGCAGCGCCAGCAACACGCCGATGACGCCATGCAGCGCCGACAGCGAATCGCCGATGGAGACACCGACCCGCACCGGAGTGCGCTCAGGTTCGCCGGACAAATGCCGCAGCCCGCCCATGGCCTCGCCCACCACGCCAAAACCTGGGCGATCACGGTACGGGCCGGTCTGGCCATAACCGGACACCCGCAACATCACCAGCCTGGGATTCAGCGCATGCAGTTCTTTCCAGCCCAACCCCCAGCCTTCGAGGGTGCCGGGGCGAAAGTTTTCCACCAGCACGTCGGCGTCGGCGATCAGCTTGCGCACCACGTCCTGGCCTTCCGGCTCGCGCAGATCGAGGGTTACCGAGCGCTTGTTGCGCGACGACACCGCCCACCACACCGACGTACCTTCGTGCAGCAGACGCCATTTGCGCAGTGGATCGCCGGTGCCCGGCGGCTCGATCTTGATCACGTCGGCGCCGAACTCGCCAAGGATTTTCGCGGCGAATGGTCCGGCGATCAGTTGGCCGAGTTCAATGACCCGGACCCCTTGCAAAGGCTTTTGCATGACATGCCCTTTGTTGTTCTGGAAAAGTTGGGGCAATTGTCTGCTTAGAAGCCGGCAATGAAAATGCCTGATTTCTCCACGGGTCTTTCTGTTTTGGAAACGCTCGGTTTACCAGCCGCCGCCCAGGGATTTGTACAAGCCGACCAGCGCCAGGGTCTGCGCGGTCGAGCTGTCGACCAACTGTTCCTGGCTGCTGAGCAATGCCCGTTGAACGGTCAGCACGTTGACGAAGTCCACCGCACCGGCCTTGTACTGCTCTTTGGCGGTGCTCAGGGCGATCCGGTTCTGCGCCACGGCGTCCTGAAGTCGGTGTTGCTGCAACTGGCTGGCGTTGTACAAGCTCATGCTGTCGTCGATTTCCTGCCAGGCCCTGAGCACGGTTTTCTGGTAGTTCAATGCCGCTTCCTGCTCCTGCGCTTCACGCAGATGCAGCATGCCGCGGAGTCGGCCACCTTCGAAAATCGGCACACTCAACTGAGGGCCGATACCGAACTGGCGAGAGCCCCAACTGCCGAAATCCGCCAGTTGCAGGGACTGAAAGCCGATGTTGCCGGACAGCACGATTCGCGGGTAGAAATCCCCTTGCGCCACGCCGACGCTGGCCGCAGCGACCTGCATGCGCGCTTCGGCCTGACGAATATCCGGTCGACGCTGGGCCAGTTCCGACGGCAGACCTACCGGAATCGCAGCGGGCAATGGCGCCCTGGGGGTGTCGTGCAGCAATTCGGACTGCAAGGTCCTGGGCGTCTGCGCCAACAGCAGGCTCAAGGCGTTGATCAACTGCGCCTGACGCTGCTCCAACAGCGGAATCCGCGCTTCGACCGTGGCCACTTGCGCCGACGCCTCAGCCACGTCCAGATGGGTCGCGACCCCGCTGGCCAAGCGCACGTTGGACAATTCCAGGCTGTTGCGGGAAACCTTGAGATTGTCCCGGGTCACGGCCAGGGTGTCTTGCACACCGCGCAATTGCAGGTAGTCGTGCGCGATTTGCGCCTGAACCGACAGCAACACTCCCCTGCGGTCATTGTCGGCCACCGCCACCGATGCATCGGCGGCCTCGACCTCGCGCTTGACCCGGCCCCAGAGGTCGATCTCCCAGAACGCATCCAGACCGCCGTCCCACAAATTGAACGCCGACTTGCCGTTCATGCCGGACGGATCGCTCAGACCCTCGCCGCTGTTGCGGGCGCGTTGGTAGCTCATGCCCGCCGCCACGCTTGGCAACTGATCCCCGGCCACCACTTGCCGCGCCGCACGGCTTTGTTCGAGCCGGGTGCTGGCGATTTTCAGGTCAAGGTTGGTGGCCGTCGCCCGATCGATCAGCGATGACAGCAGCGGGTCGTTGAAGATTTCCCACCAGCGCTCCTTGATTGGCGCAGCCTGCGGGCGACTTGCGGCCTGCTCGCCCTGAGTCGGCAACCAGTCCACTTGCGCGCTGGACTTCGGCGACTGGAAGTCATGGCCGACCTGACAGGCAGTCAGGGCCAACGTCAGGCTGACAAGCGCGAACAGACATTGCGATCTGGAAGAGACGAAGCAGCGAGTGTTCATCGAGCACTGACCTCTTGCACCGCGCTCGACTCGGTATCGATACTCGCATCCACCGACATGCCAACCCGCAGGCGGCTGAGCAGTGGCTGTTGAGCATCAAGGACGATCTTCACCGGCAGCCGCTGGACGACTTTGGTGAAGTTGCCGGTGGCGTTGTCAGGCTTGATCGCGGCGAAGGTCACGCCGCTGGCCGGGGCGATGCTCTGCACATGGCCCTTGAGGGTTTCACCGGGGAAGGTATCGACCCGAATCTGCACCGCCTGCCCCTCAGCGACGCGGGTGAGCTGGGTTTCCTGAAAGTTGCCGACCACGTACACCTGATGCAGCGGCACGATCGACAGCAGCCGCGCGCCAGGCGTCACGTAGTTGCCGATACGAACGGCGCGCTCGCCCACCATGCCATCGACCGGCGCGACGATACGCGTGTAGGACAACTGCAATTGCCCCTGATCGTGGGCCGCCTCGGCGCGCTTGAGCCCGGCTTGGGCGGCATGCTGTTGCGCGGTCAGGATGTCCACCTGCTTGCGATCCGCCGCCAATGACGCGACCGCGCTGTTCTGCCGCGCGCGGGCAGTGTCGATGCGGTTCCGCGCCTGCTGAGCGTTCTGCACGGTACCCGCGCCCATCCCGGCCAGATGCGAATAACGCGCCTGTTCCTGCTCGGCGAAGGTGACCTCGGCCTTGCTCGCAGACAATGTCGCCTCGGTCTGGGAAATCACCGAGGTCTGCCGTTGCAGAACGGCATTGGCCTGTTCGAGCTGTGCCTTGGCCGTCAGCACGTCAGCCTCGGAGGATGCCAGCGCAGTGAGGAAATCCCGGTCGTCGATCACCGCCAGCAGTTGCCCGGCCTTGACCTGCTGGTTGTCCTCCACCAACACCTGGCTGATGAAACCCGCCACTTTCGGCGCAACGTTGGAGTAGTCCGCCGCGATGTAGGCGTCGTTGGTGCTCTGCTGCCCGCCGGTGCCGGTGAAACCGTAGATACCGACAGCCGCCACCGCGATCACGGCTCCACACAAGGCCAGGGTTTGTTTTGAAGTCATGCTCATGGGAATGTTCTCAAAGTGTCTCAAATAAGGGCTTCGCGAAAATCAGCCGGCGGCGCGCGGCGGATAGACCCGGCTCGGCATCAGCGGGATCAGCAGAATCAGCGCAGCGGCGACCCAGCCCATGCAGTAATAGAGATCGATGCTGGTAAGGGTCACCACCTGCTCATGGATGCGATGCGCCAGCGAGGCCAGCGAATCCTGGCCCGCCAGCTCCGGGGTATTGCCGAGGCGGTCAACCAGCACATTGGAATGAAAGTGCTGACGTGAGGTGGTCAGGTAATCCAGCACGCCGGTGGCAATGACCGACGCCAGGCCGCGCACCGTGTTGAACCACGCCGAAGCAAAGGGCCCGTCGGGCGGCGCGATCCCGCCCGTGGCCTGCATCAGCAACGGCATGACCGCCATGGGCTGGCCGATCACCTGCAGCAGTTGCAGGCTGTAGAAGTTGTCGCGAATCCACTCCGGGCTCATCTGCGTCGCGGCAAAGCAGTACAGCGCCAGCAGCCCCAGCCCCGCCGTCAGCACCCAGCGGCAATCGACCTTGCGGATGTTGCACAGCGCCGCCGCCAGCGGCAGCGCGAGCAATTGCGGCAAAGCCACCAGCAACATCATCGGCGCCGTCTGCAAGGGCCGGTAACCATGCACCTGCGCCAGGTACGCCGATGGAATCGAGCCGACCGCCGTCAGCACCACCAGCACCCCGCCCAGGGTCAGCAAGGCATGGGACAGGTTGAGGTTGGAGAGCATCTGTAGCTTGAAAAACGGCACCGGGGCGAACCATTCATTGATCATGAACAGCACCAACAGCACAAGACCGCCGCTGAGCAGGCCTGTGATCAGGCTGGACTCGAACCAGTCCAGACGATTGCCCTGCAACAGGCCGGTCACCAGCATGCAGATGGCTGGAGTGCCGAGCAGTACGCCACGCCAGTTGAATTGCTTGAAGCGTTCGAGGCGCAGCGGGTCCTGAGGAATGCCGTGGGCAATGGCGATCATCGCCACAACGCAAGGTGTGATGACCTGCCAGAACGTCCACTGCCAGTTGAAGTATTCGGTCCACAGCGCTGCCAGCGGCGTGCCGAGACTCGGTGCGAAAGTGGCCGTCAACGCGTAGCCTGCCAGGCCGTACAGCTTGATGTCCGGGGGCAGAAAACGCAGGGCGACGGTCATCAGCATCGGCGGCAGGCACCCCGCCGCCAGCCCCTGCAACGCCCGCAGCAGCACGAAGCTGTGGTAATCCGGCGCCAGCGGGCAAAGCAACGCCAGTACCACGAACGCGGCAATGGCGCCCAGGGTAAAGCGACGCAACGACAGGGTGACCGCGAACCAGGGCGCAAAGGCCGTGGCGGTCAGCGAGGTGGCCGAGTAAAGAGAAGTGACCCAGGTGGCTTCGTCATAGCCGATGAACATGGCGCCGCGAATGTCGGCCAGCGCGATGCGTGTCACGCCTTCGTTGATTCCCGCCACCAGCACGGCCAGCAATACACCCACCAGCCCGATCACGGTTTGCAGGCCGAACGCGCCTGGCGCGGCTGCCTTGGCCGGTTGCAGGGATACAGCCGCCGTCACAGCGCGAGGCTCTGTGGGACCGACATGGGGCGCGGCATAAGCAATCAACTCCGGGAATCAGGATCATTGCCGGTAGTTTAAAAAGCTTCGCCGATGAGAAATATTGACATTTGGGCAGTGTATGAGTGCATCAGACGCACGAATCGCCAAGCGATTACTGCCGCCTCATGCATCACACATCCTCACCGCGATCACGCGTGTTCGCTGTCCCAGAACCGTTTGTACATCCCCAGCTTGCGCTTCAGAGGCCGCGACAGCCGCGCCTCTTCCTTGCCCAACTTGAACGCCAGCAACTTGAGGCCGTTGCGCAGGAAAGACGCCGGCCACAGGTACCAGCGGCGGATGCCAAGGAAATCCAGTTCCGACTTCACGTAGCGCAAGCCCTCGCCACGCACACCGCCGAACCGAGCATGAATCCACGATTCCCGCGCTTGAAACACGCCGATATCGAAGTAGCGACGAAACTCCTCGCGCAGGGTGTAGTTGTGGGAATGGCGACACACCGCCGAACCCTGATAGGCGACTTTCCAGTGGGACAGCAGCATTTTCGCAGCGACATACATGTCTTCGGAAAGGATCACGTGGGGCGGAAAACCACCCACTGCGCGCAATGCATCCCGTCGATATGCGGCAAAAGAGTTGGACATGAACGGGACCTTGATCCCCAGTTCGGGTACGTCGGCCAGGGTCTTGATGCGTGAGACTGGCGGGTAGTTGAACCACCGCGCGTGTTGCGACAGCACGGTAGCGTCGAGATGCGGCAACTGGCGCCCGCAAACGGCGCCCACCAGTGGGTCTTCGAAGGGCGCGAGGATGTTCTCGACCGCGCGAGGGTCTTCCAGATAAGCGTCTTGGGTAAGGTAGACGAAGACGTCATAACGCGGGTGGGTCTCGGCCATCATCTGCCGCGTGCCACCGTGGTTGAAGTCTTTGCCGTCGATACTGATCACGTCGTTACAGCGCGAGCGCGCCAGCTCCAACGTGCCATCGGTGGAGCTGGAATCGACGATCAGGGTGTCGAACTCAGCGGTCTGGGCCCACAGGGAATCAAGCAGTCGCTCAAGCTCCCGACGGCCGTTGTACGTCGGGATCACACACGCCACACGCAAAGGCTGCATAACAAAACTCCGAGGCAAATACTGGATGCCTATTTGTCATGACACGCTTTGAGGGTAGCGCAGGATCCCGTGGCTGGATCCAACCGCCTGTCAGCCCATCACTTCACTCAACGGGATGAAGTTGAGCAAATCGCCTTCGGCCACGGTGGTGCCTTCGATCACCTCGATCAGCCCATCGGCCCAGGCGGCGCTGCGCAACACGCCCGAGCTCTGGTTGCGATAGGCGACCAGACGGCCCTGCTCCAGCCGGCCGCGCAGGTATTCGCGGCGAGTGCCGGGTTTGTCCCAGACGAAACCCGCCGGGACCTTGAATTGCAGCGGCTTGACCTCCTGCACACCCAGACGGCGCAACAGATAAGGCCTTGCGAGCAAAGCGAAAGTCACCAGCGTTGACGCGGGATTACCCGGCAGGCCGATCACCGGCACTCCGCGAAAGTGGCCGAAGGTCAGCGGTTTGCCGGGCTTGATCGCCAGTTTCCACAGGGAGATTTCACCCTCTTCGCGCAATGCGTGGCCCAGGAAGTCCGCCTCGCCCACCGACACACCGCCCGTGGACAGAATCAGGTCGACATCGCCCAGAGCGCCCAATGCAGCGCGGGTTTTTTCCAGGTTATCCGGGAGAATCCCGGCGTCCACTACCTCACAGCCCAGACGCTTGAGCCAGCTGCATAACAACACGCGATTGCTGTTGTAGATCTGCCCCGGCCCCAGCGGCAGGCCTGGCTCGATCAGCTCATCGCCGGTGGACAGCACGGCAACCCGCGCCCGGCGCACGACGTCCAGCCGCGCCAGGCCCATGGTTGCGGCCAAGCCCATTTCGATCGGCGTCATCACTGTGCCGGCGTCCAGCACCTTGTCACCGACAGTCGTTTCCTGACCTTTGGGGCGGATGTTCTGCTGCGGGCTCAACGGCTCGCTGAAACGCACGCGTTCATCAGCCTGAACCTCGGCGTTTTCCTGCATCTCGACGCAGTCCGCACCTTGCGGCACAGGCGCGCCGGTGAAGATTCGCGCACAGGTCCCCGGCTGCAAGGGGTCCGGCGCCTGACCTGCAAAGATCCGCTGACTGACCGGCAATGGCTCCCCGGTCCAGTCCGCTACACGCAGGGCATAGCCGTCCATGGCGCTGTTCGGCCATGGCGGCAGGTCAAGCGTGGAAATAAGGTCAGTGGCGAGGATCCGGCCCTGCGCATCCGCCAGCGCAACGCTCTCACGGTCGTGGATCGGCGCAGCTTCGGCCAGGCTCATCAGGCGTTCCATGGCCTCTTCCACCGGCATCAGGCTACGCACTTCAGGCTTGCTCATCGGTGTTCACCCACGGGTTGCGCACGGCTCGGCCTTTTTCAGGTGCGGCACGAAGTTGCACGGGCGGAAACTGTTGTTCAGTTGATCGGCGAGGATGCCGTCCCAGCCAGTGCGCACCGCGTTGGTCGAACCAGGCAGGCAGACCACCAGCGTGCCATTGGCCAGCCCGGCCAAAGCGCGGGACTGAATAGTGGAGCTGCCGATGTCGGGTACCGAGATCTGGCGGAACAGCTCACCAAAACCATCGACCTGTTTGTCCAGCAGACAGGTCACGGCCTCCGGCGTGCTGTCGCGACCGGTGAAGCCGGTGCCGCCGGTGATCAGCACCACCTGCACCTCATCGTCGGCGATCCAGGTGGCGACCTGAGCGCGAATCTTGTAGAGGTCGTCCTTGAGCAGAACGCGCTCGATCAGGCCGTGACCGGCGGTGGTCAGGCGGTCGACGAACATTTGCCCAGAGGTGTCATTTTCGAAAGTACGGGTGTCGCTGACGGTAAGAACGGCAATATTCAACGGCACAAAAGGTGTGTCAGCCTTGGCTTTCATTGGCTAGGTCCGGTTGTCGGGGAAACAGTGCGGTGTTATATCACAGCACTCTTTTTTTCTCCGCTGACCGAGTTCGCCATGACTGCATTCGACGCCCTGCCACCCTGCTCGATCCTGCTGCTGGCCGGCGGTCAGGGCCAGCGCATGGGCGGGCGCGACAAGGGCCTGATCGAATGGCGCGGCGAGCCGCTGATCCAGCACCTGCATCGGCTGACCCGGCCGTTGACTGATGACCTCATCATTTCTTGCAACCGCAATCGCGAGCGCTACCAAGCGTTCGCCGACCACCTGGTGCAGGACGACGAAAGTGACTTTCCCGGGCCCTATGCCGGCATCCGTGCCGGGCTTGCGGTGGCCCGCCATGATTTCTTGCTGGTGATGCCCTGCGACACGCCGTTGCTGGATCTGGCACTGCTGCAAGGCTTGCGTCGCAGCGCTGCTGAACATCACGACAAACCGGTGATGATTCGTCAGGGCGAGCAGTGGGAGCCGCTGTTGTGCTGTATTCCCACGCGGCATGCGCAGGTGTTCGAGCAACACTGGCAACAGGGGCAACGCAGCCCGCGCCGGACCATGGCTGAGCTGGGCGCGGTGCCCTTGCAATGCGAGGCGAATGACACTCGGCTGGCCAATCTCAATACACCGGATTTATTGATCGACATCAATCCACAGGTTTCTCGGTGATGTTTCATGGAACTTTGCTGACAACCGTTGCGTCAGAAACTTCACTACATAAAGAATTACCCTCGGAGACACAGTAATGAAACAACGGACTATTCCCGCAGCCTTCCTGCTCGCACTTGGCCTTGCCTCCCTCGCCGGTTGCTCTTCGCCCACTGTGATCACCCTGAACGACGGCCGTGAAATTCAGGCTACGGACGCGCCGAAATACGACGAAGAATCCGGTTTCTATGAGTTCAAACAGCTGGACGGCAAAGAAACCCGCATCAACAAGGATCAGGTTCGGACCGTAAAAGAACTGTGATGCCTGGTTGAACCCTAAAAGACCCGCCTTGATTGGCGGGTTTTTTTTGGGAGTTTTTCGGTTGGGCGATGGGTGTGACGATCTGGTTTCTTTAGTGGCGCTGAGATCGGTATCGCTGCCGTCGTGGCCTCCGGCGTCTCCCACAGGGATTGGTGTTGAGCTCAAGAATCTCGGCTCGACACACAACCCTGCAGCAGTCCGGCTTGCCGGCGCTCCTGGCTTGGCCTGCACCCAAGTCGCGATGTGTGTCGTCCGAACTATTGCGCGCTTAGAAGCAAGATCAAAAGCGAACGCCGATCTGCAAGCTTTACGCCATCCCTTGTGGGAGACGCCGGAGGCCACGACGGCAGCGATAGCGGTGGGTCAGTTAGCAGATGGGCCACCAGACACACTGCCATCGCTGCCGGCGGCGGCGCACGAAAGATCGCCACCGCCGGCAAGCCGGACTGCAAAGAAACCATCCACCTCAGCCCTTGCCCTTGATTTTGATCCTGCTTCTAAGCGCGCAATATTCCAGACACCACAAATCGCGACTTGGGTGCAGGCTGAACGCAGGTGGCGCTCCGTGGGCCGAGCGGCATGGATGCCGCGAGAGCCGCCCCCCGCCATGGATGGCGGATGGCGGCGGGCCCACGGAGCGTCGCCGGAGTGAAGGAACCCGACGAAGTCGGGCCCAACCAGGAGCAAGGACACTTGGTTACTTGGTGGTGGTGCGGCATTCCGGCTTTCAAGTAACTCGCCGAAGGCGAAACAGGTCTGGCGTTAGCCAGAACAAAAAACCATCCCCCTACCCCATCAACTCCCTGAACCGATACCACATCATCCCCAACGCCAACAGCGGCGAACGCAGCCGCTCACCGCCAGGAAAGGTCCGATGCGGCACACGGGCAAACAACTCCACCGCCCGACTGTCCCGCTCGGCAATCGCCTGCGCCAGAATCCGCGCCGCAAAGTGCGTCACGTTCAAACCATGCCCCGAATACCCCTGCGCGTAATACACGTTCGACGCCTTGGGCAAATAGCCGATCTGCGGAAACCGGTTGGCACTGATGCCGATCATCCCGCCCCACTGATAATCGATCTTCACCCCCTTCAACTGCGGAAAAACCCGCTCCATCTTCGGCCGCATGTAATCGCCGATATTGGCCGGGTCACGCCCCGAATAATTACAAGCCCCGCCGAACAACAGCCGGTTGTCCGCCGAAAGCCGGTAATAATCCAGCGCCACCCGCTGGTCACACAGCGCCATGTTCTGGGGAATCAACCCCCTCGCCCGCTCCGTGCCCAACGGCTCGGTGGCGATGATGTAACTCCCCGCCGGCAGCAGTTTGCCGGTCAGCGCCGGTTCCAGTTTTTCCAGAAACGCATCGCAGGCCAGCACCACATGACGGGCCGTCACCTGGCCGTGATCGGTAAACACCTGCACCTTGTCGCCATGCACGATGCGCCGTACCGGGCTCGCCTCGTACAGAACAGCGCCCTTCTGCTCCGCCAGCCGCGCTTCGGCCAGAATCAGCTTGAGCGGATGCAGATGACCCGAGCCCATGTCGATCAGCCCGCCCGCATAGGCCGACGAACTCACCACCTCATGCAGCGCGTGTTTTTCCACCAGGCGCAACGGGTGCGGGTAACCCTGCTCGGTCAGCGCCTGCAATTCCTCCTGCAACCCTTTCCAGTGCGACTGCGTATTGGCCAGATCGCAATAGCCCCAGCGCAGGTCGCAATCGAGCCCGTTCTGCTGCACCCGTTGACGCACGATGTCGACCGACTCGGTCCCCGCCTGCTGCAAATAACGCACGCCCTCTTTTCCGACCCAGCGCTCGACGCCACTGACGTCATGCCCCAGCCCGCGAATCAGTTGCCCGCCGTTGCGACCGCTGGCGCCCCAGCCGATGCGCTGGGCCTCCAGCAGCACCACCGACAGACCGCGTTCGGCCAGTTCCAGCGCCGTGTTCACCCCGGTGAAGCCACCGCCGATGACGCAGACGTCGGCGCTGATCGTGCTGTCCAGCGAGGCGCGCTCGGCTGCCGACCCGACAGAGGCGGCATAGTAGGAGCCGGTGTGTGGCAGTGCAGCAGGCATGGGGGCGTTCCTTAGCGATTGGATTTGATGTCGGTCCACTTGCGCGTCATCAGGCGCAAGGTTGCGGGGCTCAGTTCCGAGGAAATGTAGAAGCGGCTCATCACCTCAGGCGACGGGTAGATCGATGGGTTCTCGGTGATTTCCGTGCCCATCAGCGCATTGGACGCAGGGTTGGGGTTGGCATAACCGACCGTTTCGCTGACTTTGGCGATGACCTGCGGATCAAGCAGGTAGTTGATGAACGCCAGCGCCTCTTTGGGGTGTTCGGCGTCCTTGGGGATCGCCAGCATGTCGAACCAGACGTTGGCGCCTTCCTTGGGAATCGAATAGGCGATGTTCACACCGTTCTTCGCTTCCTCGGCCCGGGACTTGGCCTGCAGCACATCGCCGGAGTAGCCGAATGCGACGCAGATGTCGCCGTTGGCCAGGTCCGATACCCATTTGGATGAATGGAAATAGGTGATATACGGACGCACCGCCTTGAGCTTCGCAGTGGCCTTTTCGTAATCCTTGGCATTCTCGCTGCGCGGCGACAGGCCCATGTAGTTGAGGACCGCGGGGAAGACTTCGTCCGGCGAGTCCATGTACGACACGCCGCACTTTTGCAGTTTCTTCATGTTTTCCGGCTCGAACAACACCGCCCAGGAATCGATGGTGTCGACGCCCAGCACGGCCTTGACCTTGTCCACGTTGTAGCCGATGCCATTGGTGCCCCACAGATAGGGCACCGCGTACTGGTTGCCCGGGTCGTTGGCTTCCAGCTGCTTCATCAGTTGCGGGTCGAGATTTTTCCAGTTCGGCAACTGGCTGCGATCAAGCTTTTGAAACGCGCCTGCCTTGATCTGCCGACCGAGGAAGTGGTTCGAGGGCACCACCACGTCGTAGCCGGAACGCCCGGTCAGCATCTTGCCTTCCAGGGTTTCATTGGAGTCGAACACGTCGTAGGTCGGCGCAATCCCGGTGGCCTTCTGAAAGTCGGCCAGGGTGGTCGGGCCGATGTAATCGGACCAGTTGTAAATCTTCACGGTCTCGCCGTCAGCATGTGCCTGAGCGATGGCGCCAGCAAGTATCGCCGGCAGAAACAGCGTGGTAACGATCGACTTCATGGTGCCCCCAACATCAATGGATAAGACGGCTGCGCTTACACGCTCATCATCAGGAACTGGCGTTCCCATGAGCTGATGACGCGCTTGTAGTTTTCATGTTCGGCGCGTTTGACCGCGACGTAACCCTGCACGAATTTCTCCCCCAGCACCCGCCGTACCGCAGCGCTGGCTTCCATGCGTTCCAGTGCATCCTCGATGGTCAGCGGCAGGCGCAGGTTGCGCCGTTCATAGCCTCGGCCCTGCACGGGCGCGCTTGGATCGCAGCCTTCGATCATGCCCATGTAGCCGCACAGCAGGCTCGCGGCGATGGCCAGATACGGGTTGGCGTCGGCCCCCGGCAAACGATTCTCCACCCGACGGGCTTGCGCGTTCGACGCAGGGACCCGCAGGCCCACCGTACGATTTTCCTCGCCCCACTCCACGTTGACCGGCGCCGAGGTGTCCGGCAGAAAACGCCGGAACGAATTGGCGTTCGGCGCGAACAGCGGCAGCACTTCGGGGATGTAACGCTGCAGGCCACCGATGTGCTGCAGAAACAGCTTGCTCGGCTCGCCTTCAGAGGTGCTGAAAACGCTGAGGCCGGTCTTGATGTCGACCACGCTCTGGTGGATATGCATGGCGCTGCCAGGCTCGTCGGTAATCGGCTTGGCCATGAATGTGGCAGCCACATCGTGCTTGAGCGCCGCTTCGCGCATGGTGCGTTTGAACACGGTGATCTGGTCGGCCAGATCCAGTGCGTCACCATGACGGAAGTTGATTTCCATCTGCGCCGGGCCGTCCTCGTGAATCAGCGTGTCCAGGTCCAGACCCTGAGCTTCGCACCAGTCGTAGACGTCTTCGAACAAAGGATCGAACTCGTTGGCCGCTTCGATGGAGAACGACTGACGACCGCTCTCCGGACGCCCGGAACGCCCCGTCGGCACTTGCAGCGGCAGGTCCGGATCGGCGCAGCGCTGGGTCAGATAAAACTCCATTTCCGGCGCCACCACCGGGCGCCAGCCCTGAGCGGCGTACAGTTCCAGAACCTTCTTCAGCACGTTGCGCGGCGACAGCTCGATGGGGTTGCCGTAGCGGTCGAAAGTGTCGTGAATGACCATCGCCGTGGGCTCGATCGCCCAAGGTAAAACGTAGACCGCCTGCGGATCTGGGCGGCAAGTCATGTCGATGTCGGCGGGGTCCAGCAGGTTGTAGTAGATGTCGTCGTCGACGTAATCGCCGGTCACGGTCTGCAGCAGCACGCTCTCCGGCAGGCGCATGCCATGTTCGTTGAGGAATTTGTTGGTCGGCAGAATCTTGCCTCGGGCGATGCCCGTCAGATCGCTGACCACGCATTCGACTTCGGTAATGCCGTAGCTCTTCAACCACTCGGCGAGTGGGTCTTTCACGCTGCTGTCCATGGGACCTCTGGGGGTGACGACGAATCGTGGCGCGCGGAGATTGGGCCCGAACGCTGTGCTGGGCCAATCCTGGAAGATCCTCGGTGCAGCGGTCTATCCACTTTCGAACGGTGCCAGCGCTTCATTTTGGTGCGAGCGTGCGACCTGTTCGTTCATTACCGACATCCCTGAGCGCACCGGTTGCCCGGCCCCGAGCGGCACTGCTAAGGTGCTGGCACCTCCTAATAACAGCGCAAACGCGCAGGCCATTTATGTCGGTCAAGGTATTCGAAACCGTCGCCGCCGATCAGCAAGGCATATCGAACGCGGGCTGGAGCCTGCACTACGCGCAGATGTCTTCGGGACAGTTCAAGGGTCGTCTGGTGGAGGCGGAACTGGGCGGCGTGCAAGTCTACGAAGAGCACATGAACACCCGCATCGAGCAGTACTACAAGGCGCCGAACGATGCCTTGGTGTTCAGTTTCGACATGAGCGACCGCGCTTTGTATCTGCTGGACGCCAGCACCCAGAACCTTTGGATTACCCCGGAAAACTATCGCGAAATCGCCGTGGTGATCAGGCAGGAAAGCCTCGGCACCCGGCACCTGCATCGCACCTTCGAAGACCTGCTGCTGACCCCGCTCAAATCCCCTCACGGCACCCTGTTCAGCACTTGGCTGAGCACCCTGCTGACGCGCATGACTCGGGCCGAGGGATCGGAGTCGAATCACCTGGGCGATCAGTTGATCGAAGACTGTCTGTTCGTGCTGGAGCAATCCGACCCCACGCGCCTGAGCGATAGCAATCTGCGGGTGCGGGATCAGCGCAAGATCGTGCAACGGGTGTTCGAACAGCTCAGCGCCTACCCGACCGAGAACTTCAGCGTGGCGCAACTGGCCGAGACGGCGGATACGTCGTTCCAGCAGTTGCGCAAGGCTTTCAATGAATGCGTCGGCATGGCCCCGACCGCCTGGCTGCGGACTCGACGCCTGAACCTGGCGCGTCAGGATCTCTTGTCAGCCAAGACCGAAGACACCAACGTTGCCGAAGTTGCGATGCGCTATTCCTTCTGGCATCTGGGGCGATTCGCGGAAACCTACCGCAACCTGTTTCTGGAATATCCGAGTCAGACCCTGGCCCGCAAATAGAGAAAAGCGCGGCCCCATCGCCTTGTTACGACTGGCCGGCGGCGGTGAGCTTTCATACGCCGTTGGCAATCCGTGCGGCTACAGGGATTCAGTTCGGCGGAAGCTGATCGGATCGCCGCAAGCGTTGTGGAAGGGAATCTGCTCGCGACAGGGGTTTCTCAGCTCCTACAGTCAGCCTGTCACGCAAAAACTCTGGGAGGGAGCTTGCTCGCGAAAGGGGTGTGTCAGTTTTCACAATGGCAACTGTCACAACGCATTCGCGAGCAAGCTCCCTCCCACAGTATTTCTTTCGCCAATGCATCGGTGCCAGCGCCCGCCGACGGTCAATGCCATCGGCGGGCGACCTCAGGCCGAGCGTTACGCCAGTTGCCCGCGATGTTGCGCGATGAACTGCGCCGGTGTCAGCAGCTCCTGGAGGAACGTGGTCGTCAGGGTTATTCGGTGCGCAGCAATTGCGCAGGCACCACGGTGTCGATCCGGCCGGTTTTCACGTCGTAGACCAGACCCGACACCTTGAATCCGCCGGGCAGTCTGGGGTTGGCCTTGAGTGCCGCGACATCCACTGCCACCGCCTTGTACGGATCGTCGATTTCCAGCGCGGCCAGGTGCTCCTCGGCGACGCCCATGTGCCTGGCCAGCAGTTCAGGGGCCTGGTGATAGCAACCTGAAATGCCACAGTCAGTGTGATGCAGCACGATCAGGTTCCAGCCCTGGCCGACTTCGTTGCCACCCACTTTGGAAACCGTCCGCAGGATGGCCATCGTTTCGAGCAGCGCAGGATTCACCCGGCCGCCGACATTGCGGATCACCGCCGCCTCGCCGGGTGCAAGCTTGAGTACATCCATCGGATCGACGCGCGGGTCGACGCAGCCGATGATCATGGTCTTTTGCGAAGGAATGATTTTCAGCTCGGCGGCAAAATCGTTGTCGGCGAACTCGGCGTTGCGTTGCAGCACGGTTTCAAGAAAGTCGATGGTGACCTCATATTCAAGTGAATGAAGCTGTAAACACAGGCCGAACCTGATTGGTCGCTGCGTTTCGATGGGTCAAATATCTGCCCTTCGCAGAGCCGCCGGTAGCGGTCGGATTAGGCTAAGATTTATCTCGATTCAGCATTAATGGGCCGCGCTCTGCCGGTTCATCCCCAGACCCAGGAACCCACAATGGCACTCAAAGACCTGCTCACCCTGAGGCTGTACACCCGCGTGGTACGTCTGGGGAGTTTCTCGGCGGCGGCTCGCGAGAGCGGTCTGGCGCAATCTCAGGTCTCGCGGATGATCGCGGAGCTTGAAGCCAGCCTCGGCACGCGATTGCTGTCGCGCACGACCCGCGCCGTGACGCCCACCCGGAAGCTGGCCTTGAGTTTCTGGCGCGGATGGAGCCGATTCTTGCAGCGGTGGACGATGCGGAAAACAGCGTGCGCGAGACCGGTGAGTTGCGCGGCCTCTTGCGCATCGGCATGCCCTCGACCATGGGCATCCGGGTGGTGATGCCACGGCTGTCGGCCTTTGTTGCCCGACTGGAAAATGGCCGAGCTGCCGGTCCACGCCTACTTTCCGCTGGGCCGCACCACGCGCATGGCGGCTCGGGCGTTTGCGGATTTTCTGGCGAACACCCTGAGCAGCGGCCCGCTACTCCTATCCCCTGACAGACGTTTCGAGCCTTAGAAAACGTCAAACCATAATGTCCCAGATTTGGAAACAATGAGTCTCTATTTAGCCTGATTGTTCCATCGTCGTTTGGTCCGTAGATTGAGTTCCAAGCCAGCCGGCAAACACCTCAACGGGTTGCAGCGGCTAACCACTACTGACCATCAGCGACACCCAAAGGATTAAGTGAGCTCATTATGAACAACCTGAAAAAAGCCCTGACCGCTACCCTCCTCGCCCTGTCCATCGGCAACGCCTTCGCCGCAGAAACCGCAGTGCCTGAACACCAGACCCAGGCCTTCCTCAACGCGCTCGCCGCAGGCGGTGGCCGACCTCTGGAGCAGATGAACCCCAAGGATGCCCGCGCCGTGCTGACCGGCGCGCAGAACTCGGTGAAGGTGGACATGTCCGGCATTCAGGTCAGCGAAAAGACCATCAAGGCCGACCATCAGGACATCAAGCTGACCATCGTGCGCCCCGCAGGAGTCAAGGGTGAACTGCCAGTGTTCATGTACTTCCATGGTGGCGGCTGGGTACTCGGCGACTACCCGACCCACGCCCGTCTGATTCGCGATCTGGTGGTGGGTTCCGGCGCGGTCGCGGTCTACGTCGACTACACGCCATCGCCGGAAGCGCATTACCCGACTGCAATCAATCAGGCATACGCGGCGACCAGATGGGTGGCCGAACACGGCAAGCAAATCAATGTCGACGGCTCGCGTCTGGCCGTGGCCGGGAACAGCGTCGGCGGCAACATGGCGGCGGTCGTGGCGCTGATGGCCAAGGAACAGAACACGCCGAAGCTGCGCTTCCAATTACTGTTGTGGCCGGTAACCGATGCCAGTTTCGACACCGGCTCCTATCAGGCCTACGCCGAGGGGCACTTCCTGACCAAAAACATGATGACCTGGTTCTGGGACAGCTACACCACGGATGCGAAACAGCGTGCCGAGATCCATGCCTCGCCGCTGCGTGCGACCACCGAGCAACTGAAAGGCCTGCCACCGGCGCTGGTGCAGACCGCCGCTCTCGACGTGCTGCGTGACGAAGGTGAAGCCTACGCCCGCAAGCTGGACGCGGCCGGTGTCGAGGTGACGGCCGTGCGCTACAACGGCATGGTCCACGACTATGGCCTGCTCAACCCGCTGAGCGACATTCCCGAAGTGAAGGCCGCGATGCGTCAGGCGGCGGGCGAACTGAAGGTGCACCTGAACTGATCAGGACACCGAATGGGTCAGGAATCAGGCTGATGTGATGCCCCTGTAGAGTCCGGCTTGCCGGCGGTGACGATCATCATGATCGCTACCGCCGGCAACGGAACTCCGCCCCGCCGTACGGCTACAGAAGACCGCCGGTCTGTTGTGACCAGCCGAACAAACGCACATCGATACAAGCTTTTCACGCTTCCCCACTTTAACGTCACGACCGACACCTTGAGGCCGATCAAATGAGCCACTCTCCACGCACATGGGGCCGCACGAGCAGTTTCTGGGTGGCCGCCGCAGTCGTCGTCCATACCCTCTGGACCAGCGCCGCTCCGGCCATGATGTACCCGCTCTATGCCCATCAATGGCAACTGACGCCCACCGTCACCACGATGATCTTTGCGGTGTTCCCGGTGTTCGTTGTCGCAACGCTGATTGCCCTGGGCGATCTCTCCGACTACATCGGACGTCGCGCCGCGATGCTGCTGGGGCTGAGCGCGTCGTTGATCGGCGTCTTGCTGTTCGCCGTGGCGCCGAACGTCACCTGGCTGCTGGTCGGTCGCGCATTCATGGGTGTCGGTGTCGGCCTGTCGGCAGGGCCTTCGGCGGCGGCTGTGGTCGAGTTCAGCGCGCCGGGCAAGGCGAAACTGGCCGGTGCAATCACCACGGCGGCGCAGGCGTTCGGTCTGGCGGCGGCGCTGATCATCGGCGGCGGATTGATTCAGTACGCCCCCTTCCCGACCCGCCTGAGCTTCTGGGTCCTGGTGATCGTGCTGATCGCCACGCTGTTCGGCGTCTGGCATCTGCCACGCCACACCAAAGCGGAAAGCAGCAAACGCTGGTCGCTGAAAATGCCACAGATCCACAAGCCTTTGCGCCGTACGTTTCTGGTGTCGGTGAGCGCAGTGCTCAGCGCCTATTCGGTGGGCGCGACCATGCTCTCGCTCGGTTCGCAAATCGCCCACGACCTGATCGGTTCGAGCAATGCACTGGTCAACGGTGGTGCCATTTCACTGTTCGCCATCGTGCTCGGTGCCACAGGGATCGTCGCCAAACGCTTCACCTCGAAGCTGTCGATCATCGCCGGCGCGAGCTTTTCGATTGTCAGCCTGTTGCTGCTGATGCTGGCGACCGCAACGCACGCGCTGCCGGTGTTCCTGCTGTCCAGCGCTGCCAGCGGCGCGGGTTACAGCCTGCTGTTCATGGGCGGCCTGAACCTGATCAACGCCCACGCGCCGATGCATCACCGGGCCGGGACGCTGTCGGCACTGTTTCTGGTGGCCTATCTGATGCAAGGCGTGGTGGCGATGCTGCTGGGTCGCGCCGCCACGGCCTGGGGTCTGGATCTGGCCATCGATGTAGGGTCGCTGGCATTGGCGGGGTTGAGTCTGGGGGCGATGTTGCTGGCGATCTATGTGCGAGAGCCCGATCACAAACCCGATAACTGACACACCGTTGTAGCAGCCTGGGCGGTGGCAACCGGGCTGTTGGCCAATCCCATCAATCAAGGAATTCCCATGCCAACGATTCATCGCTCCATGGCACCCGCCCTCAGTTTCAACGGCGGTTTCGTCGACACCATCGGCTTTCTAGCGCTGCAAGGGCTGTTCACTGCGCACGTCACCGGCAACTTCGTGACCCTGGGCGTGAGCATCGTCCACGGCACTTCCGGTGCGCTGGCAAAATTGCTGGCCCTGCCGGTGTTCGCACTGGTGGTCGGGCTGACCCACATCGCGGCGGTCTCGATCAATCGTCGCGGGCTGACACCCCTGCGCCCTCTGCTGATTCTGCACACCCTGTTGCTCGCACTGTTCGGCGGGTTGGCGATCTGGTTGGGACCGTTCAACGACGGCGACAGCGGCGCCGCGTTGCTCACCGGCATGACCGGCGTTGCTGCCATGGCGATTCAGAATGCGATCTCGCGCCAGCACCTCAAGGGCGCGCCCCCGACCACCTTGATGACCGGCAACGTAACCCAGGGCGCCATTGATGTGTTTGCGCTGATCGGTTTGCGCGATGAGGAGCAACGGGCGGCGATCAAGCAGCGACTCAAACCCATCGGTCTGAACCTGCTGGGCTTTACCGTGGGTTGTATCGGCGCGGCGTTGTTGTATCTGGCGCTCGGCCTGTGGTGTCTGGCAGTGCCGATTCTGGTAGCGATCTGGACCTGCGTGCAGACCTTCGGCAGCACCGACAGCCTGACCTGACCCTTGTCCGGAACTGGAGAAGGCCCGCATGCAGGGCCCTTTCCGATCGATCAGAAGAACTTGTAGGTGTAGTTGAAGATCAGGCGAGTCTGATCCTGGTCTTCGATTGCCGTGCCGCCGCCACGATAAGTGCCATGACGCAACGTGGTGCCGAAGCCCTTGAGCGGCCCGTCCTGCACCACATAATCGACGCGCATGTCGGTTTCCCATTCGTGGGTGTCCGGGCCACTGCCGTTGACGGCCTTGGCATCTTCGCCATGCAAATAGCCAATCGATGCTTTCAGGCCGGACACGCCCAGCCCGGCAAAATCAAAAGTGTATTGGCCGAAGGTGGTGTTTTCCCCGGCGCGGGCGAAGTTGCCGACGATGGCGTCGGTGAAGGAATAGAACGAAATTCCGCCTTCGCCTTCGTTGCGCCCACGGCCATTGACCACATTGGCCTGACTCAGCCAGACCAGACCGCCGTCGTCCGAAACCCGTTGGTGACCCAACATCAGGCTGTGGCTCTTGAAGGTGTAGGTGAACATCGCGATGGCCGTGCTGTTGTCGACCTCCCCCGGATTCTTCGCATAACCGCCATTGTTGTTGAAGCGATAACCGGGGTCACCGTTGGCGCCGTCTGAGGTGCTTCTGAAATACCGCAGGTCCGTCTTGAAACTCTGGTTTTCACTGATGGGCTGCACATGAATGAGCCCGAAAAAGTGCTGTTTGTAGAAGTCTTCCAGATTCGCGTAGTAGTACTGCAGCGTCAGGTTTTTGGTCGCCTTCCAGTCGGCACCGGCGAAGGTGAATTTATTGCTCTCCTCCGTAGCCCCGGACACCGACAAACCTGTGCTGTTGGTCGAAGCGCGGCCTTTGGCATGACCCAGTTGGCCGCCGGTGATCGTCAGGTTGTCGATCTCCCTGGAGGTGAACATTGCGCCTTCGTAGGTCTGCGGCTGCAGCCGACCGTCGTTGGCGATGAGGATCGGCAGGCTCGGCGTCAGCGTGTTGCCGTAGCGAAACTCGGTCTGGGAAAAGCGCGCCTTGGCCGTCGCGCCGCCGCTGCTCCATTCATGGGTCGCCGAGCCATCGCTGTCGCTGGGTGTGAAGGTGTTGCTGTCCGGGTGATGCCCCTTGCCGCCATCCAGGTGCACGCCCACCAGCGCCTGTAGATCGACGCCGAAACCCACGGTGCCTTCGGTGAACCCGGAGAGGTAATCGAGCTTGAACGATTGCGCCCACTCGCGTTGATTCGCGCCGCCGTCACGGTTGTCTGCGTCGTAATAGAAATTACGCAGTCCCAGGGTCAGCTTGCTGTCGTCGATAAAGCCGGCATGGGCCAATTGTGCAACGCCGATCACGGAACTGGCGACGACAGTATTGATTGAAGTGCTGATTCTCTTACTCACGTTTATTGTCACTCTTATAGTGTTTTGCTGGCAGCAGGTTGGAGATCTATCGGTCTTCGGAGTATGTGCTTTTGCGAGGCACGGGCAGGCTTCAGCGAGCCTTTACCGATCAGTGTCGGTCAGTCGCGAACAGGTCAAGGCAGGCGCTCGCAGGCAGGTTAAGTGACTGCAATCATGGGAAATACGGGTGTTATGGAAAAAGACTTTCTTCAAAACACGCAGTAATCATAAGCGCGAATACTTATTACATGAGGTATTAACAGAAGTAACCGAGGGCGGCATTAACAGCGGGTAATCGGCACTTTACTATCGGGCGTCCTTCAACGGCTTTCACTCTTCTTCCAATACTTCGAATGAATAACGGTTGCGCCCGGCACTTTTGGCTTTATACATCGCGTGGTCGGCATGCTGAATCAGCGCGCCGATGTCGTCGCCATCGCGAGGAAACAGGCTGACGCCCATGCTGGCGTGAATCTGCACTCGGTGCCCATCGATGAACAACGGCAGTTGGAAACACTGATGCAGTTTTTCCAGCAGCACGACGATCTTCTGCGGCGCCTTGACGTCGTTGAAGAAGATCACGAACTCGTCGCCACCCAACCGCGCCACGCAGTCGGCGCCGTCGCTGGCGGATGTCAGCAGTTTGGCGACGGCCTGCAACACCAGATCGCCGAAGCGATGGCCGTACTGGTCGTTCATTTCCTTGAAGTGGTCCAGATCGACGAACAGCAGCGCCATTTTGTGGCCGTTCTCTCGCGCCGCGACCAGCGCCTGCTCAAGCAGCTCGAAGCAACGGCGGCGGTTAGGCAGTTCGGTCAACGGATCGTGCCGCGCCAGGTGCTCGAACGCCGCGCGGCTGCAGGTCAGGTCATCGAGCTGGCCAAGAATCTCTTGCTTCATCGACTGAAAGCGACGGGCCAGCAGCCCCAACTCATCGTCTCGGGGCGGCAGTTCGCTGATTCTGCGCTCGCGGGAAAACAGCTCCACCGCATCGGTCATGCTGCGCAGCGGCCGGATCAGCGTGCGCGATGCAATGAACGCGGCCAGCACCGCCAACAGACTGAACAGCAGCGCGATTTGCGCAATGTTGGTTCCGGCCCGCGACGCCTGGGCCAGAACGTGACTCTGCGGCTGGCCCAGCCCCAGCACCACGAAAGGTTCGGATGCGCCGTTGTGAGAAAGCCGGACGAACGCAGCCACCAGGCGATCCTGCTGGCTCTGCTCCACACTGCGGCTGATCAGGCTGTTGGGACCGGTTTCGTTGAGCAGGCGGGAGACGTCGGGAAACTCGTCCTGCAGGAACAACCGGCGCCCCTGATCGAAACCAAAGGTGCGACGGTGGTCCGGATGCACCAGCAGATCGCCCCAGCGATTGCTCAGGTAGACCTGATATTCCTTGGGCAAGTCGCTCTGCAACTGGCTGAACAATTGGTCGAGGTCGACGTTGATCACCAGCAGCGCAAAGACCTTGCCACCCGCGTCCGCCACCGGGGTCGAAACGTGCAGGGTCGGCTTGCCGAGCCCCGAATGCGCACCCTGCTCGTGGTTGATGACAATGGGCGAAATACGTACCTCGCCGGGTGCCAGACGCAGCGTCTCGAACACGTAGGCGTAATGCGCCTTTTCCTGCAAATCGTTGCCCTCGACCCTGACGATGCGTCGTCCGTCGCGGTCCTCGCGTACCAGCTCCAGGCCATGGTCGGTCGCGCTGATCAGGCGGATCTGCATGTAATCCGGATGCGCCAGCAATATCGCCCGAAACGACTCGGCCAGATCGTTCTCGGCGTGAGTACGTTCGTTCGCATCGGCCATGTCACCGAGATCGTGCACCTGCGGCCCGTTGGTCAGCACGGCGGCGTCCAGGGAAATATTGCGCAGGCTGGCGTGCAGGTTGCGCCCCAGCACCTGCACCGAAGTGAGCAAATCGCGCTCGGCGGCGTGCAGCAGCATTTCCCGGCTGCTGTTATAGATGTAATAACCGGCAAGCCCGGTGGGCAACATGCCGAACAGGGCCATGAGGCACCCGAGTTTGAAGGAGATGCCGAACCTCATCGCTGCTCCCTCAACGGCGGTCGCTCACCGGAGACGATGCGTTGCCACAAGGCTGCCCGACGTTGGTCGTCTTCGACCGGGCGCAACCAGATCAGCCGGCTGGAAGGACTGGCATCCTTGGGCTCCTGCAGGGTGTTGGACAGGTCCTGGCGCTCGGTCAGTGCCTTGCTGACCTCGGGTTCGAGCATGTAGTTGATCCACAGGTTGGCCAGCGCCGGGTCCCGGGCCCTTTTGCTCACTGCCCAGCAGTCGAGCCAGGCCAAGGCACCTTCGCGCGGCACCACATAACCGACATCCACCCCGGCATCGCGCAATTGCTTGAGTTGCTGTCGGCCATAGTTGGCGAAAATCAGCGCCACCGAATGGCTGCGAAACAGCTCGGCGGCCTCTTCCGGCAGCGAGTAGAAGGTCAGGACGTTGCGCCGCAAGGCGATCAGCTTGTCGGTGACCTGCGGGAAGTCGGCAGCCTTGATCTGAAACGGATCGCCACCCAACGCCAGGCTTGCGATGGAAAAGTTGTGGTTACCGGTGTTGAACGCCAATACCCGACCTTGAAACCTGGGGTCCCACATGCTCTTGATCGACCCCGGGGGCTGGCTGAATTGCTTGCGATCATAGATCAGGCCCATGTCCGACCACACGTAAGGAACGGCATAAATCTCGCCGTCGACGACAATGTCGGGGATTCTCGAATAATCCCGAAAGCGCGGCAGCTGGCGTGCGGTATTGGCGATGTGTTCAGGGTGCAGCGGCTGTAGCAGGCCCTGATTCACGTAGTTGTGGATTTCGGCGGTGTTGGCGGCGATGACATCGAAATCGCCCCCCCGATTCTCGGCAAGTTTGCTGCGCAGCACTTCATCGCTGCCCACCAGTGTGATCTCGACCTTGACCTTGTAGCGCTTCTGGAAAACCTCCACCAGATCGCTGTCGGCATAACCCGGCCACGCCAGCACGCGCAGCGTCTGCTCGGCGCCGCTGGCCTGCATCGATGCGAAAACGGCGCAAAACATGAACCACAGAGCGCACAGGTATTTCATGGACGATGCCAGGGGGCGGGGAATGCCGCCACTATACCTATGGCAATGTGCCGGTGCTTGAGAACCTGTTTGCGCAAATGACACCTCCGGTCGGAAACGTCAGCGATGCAACCTCCCGGTGGGTCCGAGCCAGAGGACGCTGTCTCGGTTAGAATCGCCGCTCAAGCCATCAAGGAGCGTGGGCAATGCAGATTTCCGCTGCCATACCATTGATTCGAATGTTTTCCGAAGAAAAAGCCAGGGAGTTTTACCTCGACTTTCTGGGGTTCAGCGTCGATTGGGAGCATCGTTTCGGCGACAACTTTCCGCTGTACCTTCAGGCTCGCCGGGGGGATTTGATCATTCACCTCACGGGTCATCATGGCGACGCGACGCCCGGCTCGACGTTGTTCGTGCCGATTGTGGGGATTGTGCAGCTGCATGAGGAGTTGAATGCCAAGGATTATGCCTACGCCAAACCGGGAATTCAGGAGATGGATTGGGGCAAGGTGATGGAGATTGCAGATCCCTTCGGGAACCGGATCCGGTTTTGTGAGCAGGTTTAGCGGTGTATGGCAGGAATATTGGTGTCGCCTGATATGACGGGCGCTTAAGAGCAAGATCAAAACCGAACACAGTTTTCGCATCCTGGCGCGATCCCTGTGCTAGCGTTTGAAAGCCGCCCCCCTTATGCGAGCTCCGCCATGGACGAAACCATCGTTAATCTCACCACCGAGAAGTTCAACGCGCTCCTGGCAGTAGTGCAGCTGTACGGTGCTGCTTTTGCAGTCAAAATCCTCTCCGCAATCGCCTTCTGGATCGTCGGCCGCTGGCTGATCGGTTTTGCCGTCAGCATGGTCCAGAAAGCGTTAGGCAAACAAAAGGTCGACCCGACCGTTCTGCGTTACGTCGGCTCGGCCATCACCGTGACACTCAATATCATCCTGGTCATCGGCATCCTCGGCTACCTCGGGATGCAGACCACCACCTTCGCCGCCCTCCTCGCCGCCGTCGGGCTGGCCATCGGCATGGCCTGGTCCGGGTTGCTGGCAAACCTGGCAGCCGGCGCCTTCATCATCGTGCTACGACCGTTCAAGGTCGGCGATTTCATCTGCGCCGGTGGCGTCACCGGCACGGTCACGGAAATCGGCCTGTTCGCCACCGCCATCAACACCCCCGACAACGTGCTCACCCTGGTGGGCAACAACAAGATCTTCAGCGACAACATCCAGAACTTCACTCACAACCCGTTCCGCCGCGTCGAACTCAAGGCGCAGTTGTCGGGGAGTGCGGACTGGAAAGCGGCAGCAGCTTTACTCAAGGAGAAGATCGCAGCCCTGCCCAACGTCCTCGCCGATCCGCCGGTCGATGTCGAAATTCTGGACTTCAATCTGGTCGGCCCGGTGCTGGCGGTGCGTCCTTACTGCCATAACGAGCATTACTGGCAGGTGTATTTCGACACCAACCGCACGATCAAGGACGCCCTCGGCGAAGCAGGCTTCCCGGCACCGATGCCGTCGCAGACGGTCATCCTGCAGCAGGCTGGGACGTAAGCCAGCTGTCCGGGCCAAAACCGGCCACGGTTTTCGGCCCGGACTAAACCACCTGATCCTTTCGCGGCAATGCGTGCGCTTGCGCTTGTTTGTCCGGGAATGTCGGGTGAAGCGTGACGGGAACGGATTTGGCCGCCGGTACCTTGCTGCGCTCAGCGTGATGCCAGAGCGGGACCAGCGGATTGCATTCCGGGTAGTAGGCCGCCGCGCACCCTTCGGGAATGTCGTAGGCGATGATCTGCAGCGGCCCGACCTCGCGCCGAACTTCAGGCTCTATGGCCGTGCGCAGCGTCACCCAGTCACCCGCGGCAAAACCCAGGCGCACCATGTCATTGCGGTTCATGAAGACCACGCTGCGGGTACCGTGAACACCGCGAAAACGGTCGTTGTAACCGTACACCGTGGTGTTGAACTGGTCGTTGCTGCGCAGCGTCATCAACTGTATGACATCGTGCGCACCGTGGCCGGGGGAGACGTCGTCATCTTCATCGAGGGTGCGAGGCGCAATGAACCGCGCCTTGCCGGTCTCGGTCTTCCACTGCCGCTGCGCCGCTGGTAGCGGGCGGTGAAATCCGCCCGGCTCCCACATGCGCGTTTCCATGTCGTGAAAGATCTCGGGATACACCTGAGCGATAGACGCGCGAATCAACGCATAGTCTCGACGCCACGCCTCCCACGGAACACCTTCGTTTCCGTCCAGCGTCGCTTGGGCAATGCCTGCGATGATGGCGGTTTCCGAGCGCAGTTGATCGCTGGCAGGATCCGCCCTTCCTTGCCAGCCGCGAATGCATCCGGTGCTGTCCTCGGTGCTGTAGACCTGTTCGACACCGTCCTGGCGATCCATCTCGATACGCCCCAGACACGGCAACAACCAGGCGTGCTTGCCCGGCAGCAGATGACTGCGGTTGAGCTTGGTGGCGATCTGGACGTTCAGCGTCAGCCCGGCCCACGCTGGCTCCATTCGATCGGTGTCGGGGATCGCCCGAAGAAAGTTGCCGCCCAGGGCGATGAAGCCTTTGACGCTCCCGTCCAGCATGCCCTCGCAGGTGTCAACGGTTGCAAGGCCCTTGCGCTCGGGGACCTTGAAACCGAAGAGCGACTCGATCTTGTCCTTGGGGACCTTGGCCTGATCGAGCACTTTACCAGTCTGATGCTCGCAAGCCGTGCGCTCCATGACCAGCAGCGCCTTGATCATCCCCATCACCGCTGCCGTGTCTCCACCTATCGCGACCTGATGGTATTGGGTGCTGATTACCGTCGACTCGGGCCCGACCATTTCCCGAGGGGATTGCGGGTTGACGAAGCGTTCCAGCCCGCGCTCGCGGATCGGGTTGAAGGTGATAATCGGGACGTTGCGCTTGCGCGCTTCCTGCAAGGGATGAAGCATGCGCGGGCTGTTGCTGCCGACGTTCTGGCCAAAGAAAAAGATGCAATCGGTGTGTTCGAAATCCGCCAGCGTGACGGTGCCGACCGGCACGCCGATACTCTCCTGAAGGCCGACCGAGGTGCTTTCGTGGCACATGTTCGAGCTGTCCGGCAGGTTATTAGTGCCGTAGGCGCGAGCGAACAGTTGATACATGAACGAGGTTTCGAGCGAGGCGCGGCCTGAGGCATAGAACACCACTTCATCAGCGCTCAACTGCCGCAGTTGGTCCCAATGTCGAGGTACGCTTGCTCCCAAGTGGTCTGGCGATAGCGGTCGCTGTTCGCGTCGTAGCGCAGAGGGTGCGTCAGCCGCCCGTGCTGCTCCAACGCGTAGTCACTCCAGTCCCGAAGTTCGGTCAGCGAATGCTCCTCGAAAAATGCCGGCGATGTCCTGGAAGACGTCAGCTCCCAGGCGGTGGCCTTCGCACCGTTCTCACAGAACTCCAGCGCATGAGGGTTGCCCGGTTTCGCCCAGGCACAACTGACGCACGCGAACCCCTTGGGCTTGTTCTGCCTCATCAACGCGAGCGGCGTGCTGAACAGCGCTTGCTCGCGCCAGAGCATGTTCATCACGGCATGCGCCGACCCCCATCCACCGGACGCGGAGCGATAAGGGTGGTAATGCGCAGCGGGGTGAATGAGCGACATGGGAAATCCTTCGTCTGGGAGGTCGGGGACAACGGGCCTCATGCTGCTGACTGCGCCTGATCCTGCCTCGTTCAGACCAGCACTCGCCCACGACGACAGACGGCCATCAGGGTGCGAGCACCGGTCACGAAGCTGATCAGAGGATCGGCTTGCCGCCTGTAACGCCATAGCGTGAACCGGAGATGTAGCTGCCCTCATCAGAGGCCAGCAGCACGTAAATCGGCGCGACTTCCACAGGCTGCCCCGGCCGGCCAAGAGGCGTCTGCGAGCCGAAGTTCTTCACCTCGTCTTCCGGCATGGTCGACACAATCAACGGCGTCCAGATCGGGCCCGGTGCCACGCTGTTCACCCGTATCCCCCGCTCGCCCAGCAGTTGCGCCAGGCCTGCGGTGAAGTTGGCAATCGCACCCTTGGTGGTCGCGTACGCCAGCAGGGTGGGTTTGGGCGCATCGGAATTGACCGAACTGGTGTTGATGATCGAGCTACCACGCGCCATCGACGGCAATGCCGCCTTGCAGATCCGGAACATGGCGGTAACGTTGATATCGAACGTCTTGACCCATTCTTCATCGGGAATTTCTTCCAGCGTCTCGTGGGTCATCTGGAACGCTGCGTTGTTGACCAGCACATCGATGCGCCCGAACTTCGCGACGGTGTCGTTGACGATCGCCACGCAATGCGCCTTGTCGGCCAGATCGCCGGGCAACAGCAGGCACTGCCTGCCCGCCTCTTCCACCCAGCGCGCTGTCTCTTTTGCGTCCTCGTGCTCGTCCAGATAGGAGATCGCGACGTCGGCGCCCTCCCGAGCAAAAGCGATGGCCACTGCCCGGCCAATGCCGCTGTCGGCGCCGGTGATCAAGGCAATTTTGCCGGCCATCCTGCCCGAGCCCTTGTAGCTCGTCTCACCGCAATCGGGATAAGGATTCATCCGGCCCTGATCGCCGGGGACTGGCTGCTGTTGGGGCTCGAACGGCGGCGTTGGATAGTCGCTCATGTCTGGTCTCCTGATGGTCTGAATGGCAAATGACTCAATCTGAGGAGTGGACTCTGCCCGCTTCGACGGAGTTCGCACTATTTGCGCCGCAGGCTCTGGAAGGCATGACGTCGAAGCCACAGGGCCGACCACATGGCCGAAAAGCTGAACCATCGAAAACACCCTCAGTCGACATTTTCAAGCCGTCCCCAAGGACGTAGCCCAAAGCAGTACTCGTCCAACAATAAGGAATGTTCGATATGGCCAATTACTTGCGAAATTGCGTGCACGTCGGTGCGCTGGCAGCTGTGCTTTCTCTGGGATGCGGCAGCGCATTCGCAGCTCAGGATCCGGATGACTTCGTTGACGATGCGTCCGCCAAAGGGGTTGCGGAAGTGGAAGCGGGCAAACTCGCCCAGGAAAAAGGCGTCGCTGCGGATGTGAAGTCGTTTGCGAAGATGATGGTCTCAGACCACACCGCGGCCAACGACAAGCTCAAGGCTATTGCCCAGCAGAAGAAGCTTGAGGTCTCAAGCTACCCGCAGCTCATGGACAAGGCCAAGGCAATGATTCTTGAACTGCGCAGCGCCAAATCGTTCGATCAGGCCTATGCCAATAACCAGGTCAAGGCTCACGAAGCGACCATCGCGCTGTTCGAGGAAGAAGCCGCCAACGGCAAGGACGCGGACCTGAAAAAGTTCGCTTCAGATACCCTTCCAAAGCTGAAACATCACTTGGACGAGGCGAAGAAACTGGCCGCAGCACACGGTGGTGACGCTGCCAAAGAGTGATCGGCAACCGAGTTGAACGCTGGATGCTCGCCCATGCCGACTCCACTGCCAGATAGCACAACCATGCGAGCGCCCCTGGTCGGGGCGCTCGCTGTTTGCGTCAGCGGGTGCTCGCCGGTGGGCTTTGGTTTCCTGCACCCGGCGGGTCCCGTCGCCAGCGCCCAGCGCGAGCTGTTTTTCTGGATAGTGGGCCTGTCTTTAGTGGTTGTGCTTCCGGTTCTGCTACTGACGCCTGTGCTGCTTTGGCGATATCGCTATGGGCAGCGCCAGGCTGCGTACCGGCCACGCTGGGAGTTTTCCCTGCCGCTGGAAACCCTCAGTTGGGGCGTGCCGGTGCTGGTGGTGGTTCTGCTCGGCGTCTTGACCTGGGAACGGACTCGCCAGCTCGACCCTTATCGGCCGTTACCCGGCCCTGCGCCGGCGTTTGAGGTTCAGGCCATCGCACTGGACTGGAAATGGCTGTTCATCTACCCCCAGCAAGGCGTCGCAACGGTCAACGAACTGGTCATCCCGAGCGGTCGAAGCGTGCATCTGAGCATGACCAGCGCAACGGTGATGCAGTCGTTGATGATCCCGCGTCTGGCCGGGCAGATGTACGCCATGGCCGGGATGCAAACTGAACAGTATCTCCAGGCTGATGCCCCTGGAGAGTTCGCCGGTCGCAATACTCAGTTCAACGGTTTCGGTTTTTAGGAGCAAAACTTCAAGACCCGCGCACTCGAGCCTCAAGGGTTCGAGCAATGGCTGGAAGAAACCCGGCAAGCCCAGGCGACGCTGAATTGCACCAGCGATCTACAACTGAGCCAGACCCGGTCGCTGGCTCCCCCTTCTCGCTACAGCAGCCTCCAGCCGGGCTTGTTCGACTGGGTAATGCATTCGTTTCATGGCGCTTCCAGCCGGGCTTGCGAGGCGCCCGGTCTGGAGAATCCCCATGAATGAGTCGGGCGCGGTCTGGTCCTCTCTGCTCGGCAGGCTCGACCTCAACGCCCTGCCGCTGTACAGCAAGGTTGCGACCGCCGCAGCGTCACTGGTGCTGCTGGTAATCATCGCTGCGCTGATCCTGATCACCGTCAAGCGCTGGTGGCCGTACCTGTGGCGGGAATGGTTTACCAGCCTGGACCATAAGCGCATCGGCATCATGTACGTGGCGTTGTCGCTGATCATGCTGATGCGCGGCATCATCGAGGCCGTGATGATGCGGACCCAGCAAGCACTCGCGGTCAACTCAGCATCAGGAACATCGCTGAATAGAGGATCGGCACCGAGAACCGCACTCGTCCGCGGAACACAGTGAGCATCCAGTCGTAGATCTTCACTCCGGTGGGAATGCCAATGAGCATGGTCGCGATGCCGAACGCGGCATTGACGCCCGCGCTCTGGCCCATGGTGAAGAAGTGATGCAGCCATACCGTGAACGACAACACCGTGATGGCCAACAACTTCGAGGCGCAGCCGCCGTCGCCCGGGACGAGGAGGACAGCGGCCTTAACGCTGGCCTGGCGCAGGTGAGAACATGAGCAGCAGCACGCCGACCATTCCAGTGCCGATGAATCCCGACCACGTGATCGACAAGCAACGTGAAGAGCAGCCAAGACTCTTGGGGTTCTGGGTGTTCCTGATGAGCGACGCGCTGATCTTCGCGCTGCTGTTCGCCGTCTACGCCACGATGATCCACGCCACTGACGGCGGCCCTACCGGCAAACAGCTGTTCAACCTCAAGGCGAGCCTGATCGAAACCCTGCTGTTGCTGGTCAGCAGTTTTACCTTCGGCATGGCCTCGCTGAACGTGATGTATCGTCCGCAGCGGCTTCGGCTGCTGGTCGGCTGGCTAGGGGTAACACTGGCGCTGGGGCTGGCCTTCCTCGCCATGGAGCTCAACGACTTCCGCCTGCTGATTGCCCAAGGCGCGAGCGCACAACGCAGCGGGTTTCTGTCGGCTTTTTACGCGCTGGTGTCCACCCATGGCCTGCATGTCACGGCGGGTTGTGTGTGGCTGTTGCTGATGTTGGTACAACTGAAGGTGTTCGGTCTGGATGCCAGGGTCAGACTGCGCCTGAAGTGTCTGGCCCTGTTCTGGCACTTCCTCGACGTTATCTGGGTCGCAATCTACGGAATCGTCTATTTGCAGGGGTTGATCTGATGGACAGGCAAGCAGGTTATCGCCAGGAACTGAGGCGCTATCGCGCGGGGCTGTTGCTGGCGATCATCCTGACCGCCGTCCCGACCGTTCTGGTGCGCTGGGGTGGTTTTTCTGCGTCTGCAACGCTGATGTGGGTTTTGGCTCTGGTGCTCATACAGATTGCCGTTCACCTGTACTGCTTTCTCCACATCGACACCCAACGCTCCAGCCGTGATGAACTCGGGTTGATCCTGTTTACTGCCGTGATTGTGCTGCTGATGGTGGGCGCACGCTGCTGGTGTTTATCGACCAGATGCAGAGGATGGGCTGACCTGCGATTCTCGCGAAAACAGTCAATACGGCGTGCCGCTCGCCCGTTGGCGCCGTAAGGCGTGCGCGTACCACTCGAATTCGTCGAGAAAACGCTCCATCTGTTTCGTCGTGCGTTCATCTTTAGGCTGCCCGTCATCGGCGAGCGCTTCGCCAATGCGCGGGATGGAAAACAGGCTGGGAATGCTCGGCATGCCCAGTTCGCCAAGAATCATCCGCAGTTGCATGGCCGCTCGCACGCCCCCGAATCCCCCTGCCGAATAACAGGCAATCGCCGAAGGCCGCCAGAAGTACTCTTCGAGAAAGTGATCGAGCAGATTCTTCAACGCCGGAGGCACGCCGTGGTTGTACTCGGCGCTGACCAACAGAAAGCCGTCGGCACGTCGGTAAAGGCTGGCCAGTTGCTCAAGCTCGGCAGGCGCGCCACCTTTTGGATACTCCTTGTACATGCGATCGAGCAGAGGTAGCCGAATCTCCATGGGGTCGACCAGCACCGCCTCATGCCCTCTATTTTCAAGCGCTGGGACCAGTAAACGAGCGGCCTTGATACCTTGACGATCCACGCGTACCGAACCCAGCAGCACGGCGATGGTGAGAGGAGCGGTGTCTGACATGTGTGCGGCTTCCAGAGATGAGTGCGTGGACGAGCTCTGAGAGTTGACGTCGCTTTCGGCAGGACGTTCCAAAAGCAGCCTGTCCGCGCACGGGCCTCATATTCTGAAACAATAGCGAGAGTGAGGTTCAGCGGGTTACCTAACCCGGTTTTTCGGGTGGTTTGTCCATGACATCCACGAAGTTTATGGTCGTGTTGGTCAGTTCGACCGTCTCGGAACGGTTGCCAGGCGAGGCCGGAGTACCGTTTGAGGGTTTGACAAGGCTGTGACTGGAGAAGAAGCTTCGTTCACGGAAAAGGGAGAAGCCTATGTCAGTCGCGAGCGTTATGAAATTTCTTGGGATACTGGACGAGACGGACATGTACATGAGGGCTAAGGGCGGAGGCAAAGGTATCCGTGTCGTGGGCCGAGGCATGCTCAAAGTGGATCGGAACGAAATTTACAGCTCCGAAAGCTACAAACAAGCCTGTGAGATGGCCAAACGCATCGCCGCCAAGCAAGCGTAATCATGGGGCTGCTATTAATACTCCCGCTTTTGGTGAGTGGCTATCTGGTCTGTATGAACCACCCTTATCATTTCTCTCGACTGCACCGCTACGATGGTCAGTTGCTCTATCTGTTGGTTGCCAAACTTGGTCTCTATTGCCTGCTGTTTGCTTTCTTTGCATGGGGCGGCGTGGTGTACCTGTCCCGCCATCATGAATGGTTCGAACCTCAGGAGTATGCGGCGTCGACCCTGCTCACGATGGGAATTGCCAATGAGGCCGATGTCGCGCATTACGCATTCCTCCTTGAAGTTGCCATACTGTCGTTTTTCATACCCGTTCCGTGGGTGTTAACGGCCCGCTTCCTGGGCTTCTTGAAGGGAAAATTCACCCATTTCGAATCGGCCTCAGCGTATCACCGCGCACGACTGCTGATCGGCACACCGTTGGGTGAATTGCTGTTTGATTCCGTTTCCAGGACACGCCAGATCCTTATGCTCACCATGAATGATCGTAAGGTCTACATTGGTCTGGTCGACTCACTCGGCGAAGCCAGTGAGAAAGAGTCCCCGCAAAGAACATTCAGCTTTTTGCCGAAGCTCAGCGGCTACCGTGACAAAGACAAGCTGGAACTCGAACTCACAACGATCTACTCGGACAGCGACAAGATCGCGGTGGTATTGCGGGAAGAGAACGTAATGACAGCGACGCCTTGGAATGCCGCACGCTGGGAAGTGTTTTCCTCGCAGCGACAAGAAAAAACGACAGAGAGCGTCAGAAAAAGCTTCCGTCAGCGTTTGAAAAATCATCGTAGCCGCATTTGTAATCAGTAATAGAGACGGCTAGCGCAGAGCAACGAATTTTCCGAATATCCCGCAACCCCCATTTCATCCGATGCGTAAATCCCGCTCCCTCACCAACCCTTCCAGCGTAAACCGCGCCTGAGTCAACACGACCCCGCGCACCAGTTCCATTTCCTTCTGGTTGATCTCGGTCCATTTCAGCGCTTCGAGCAGCTTGGGTTTTTGCACTCTGAACGCGAGCCCTTGGGTGAACAGCGCCATCGAGTGAATGATCGTGCGCTCGTCGTCGACTGCGAGCCCGGACAGGCGGGCGATCAACAGGCGGATGACGGTGCCGACGCGGCGTTTGAAGCGTTCTTCGAAGGCCATAGAAGCGCTTTCGGGACACAGGCCGGCCTGGTGGCGATCGAGAAACGCCCTCAGGGCCGTGGCCCTGGTGCTGTCCTGAATGGTCGAGACTACCGCGCTGAGCATGCCCAACGCCGCTTCTATCAATGCCTGGTCGTTGGTGTTTTCGTCAGCCAGTGCGCGTTCGGCCGCCTCCACGGTGTCGCCCATCATTCGCCACATCAGGGTGATCAGGTGCTCGACGCACTCGAGGTAAACCCCTTCCTTGCCATCGAAGTAGTACTGGAGCGCAGGGGCATTGACTCCCGCGGCGTTGGCGATGTCGCGAGTGGATGCGCCCTCGTAGCCGCGTTCGCCAAATACCGCGATGGCCGCCTCGACGATGCGCGCGCGGGTTTCTTCACCGCGTTGGTAACCACCCTCGGCGGCAGGTTTGTGTCGTGCCATGTGCAGCTCCATTTCGGGACCCGGCCAAAATATACCAGTTGACAAAAATTCGCGAACACACGAATTTATTCCACCTGATATAAATCTGGAGTGACCCGATGTCCGCTGCGCCCCCCTCCCCTCAGGTCATTCCTGAAAACACAGTCAACAGCCAACGCGGCAAAGCCCGTCGAGTACTGCAGACGCTGGTGACGATCGCTTTGCTGATCGGCGTTGCCTGGGCCGCGTGGTGGTGGATCAACGGCCGTTTCATCGAAAGCACCGACGACGCCTATCTTCAGGCGGACAGCATCAGTGTGGCGCCGAAGATCAGCGGCTACGTGGGTGAAGTGCTGGTGGCCGATAACCAGACCGTGAAGCGCGGCGACGTGCTGGTGCGGCTGGACGCCCGCAAGTATCAGGCGATCAGTGACGAAGCCTCCGCGACCATCGCCGCACGCAACGCCGATCTGGCCAAGGCGCAGGCGGATCTCGTGCAGCAGGATTCGACGATTGCCGAGGCCCGCGCGCAGCTGCAAGGCGCCGAGGCTGATGCTCGCCACGCCCAGACCGAAGTCGCCCGATATGCGCCGCTGGCGCGCTCGGGGGCCGAGCCGGAAGAACGCCTGGCGCAGCTGAACAACCAGCTCGCCCAGGCCCGCAGTACCGTGGCGGCAAAGCAGGCGGCGTTGCGCTCCAGTGAAACCCGTTATGGAACCTTGCAGGCCCAACTCAAGCAGGCGCAGGCCCAGCTCGGCGTCGCCAAGGCCAGCGAAGCGCAAAGCCAACTGGATGTCGACGACGCGGTGATCCGCAGCCCGCTCGATGGCCGGGTGGCGGATCGCGGCGTGCGTGTCGGTCAGTACGTTCAGCCGGGCACGCGGCTGTTGACGGTAGTGCCGGTAAATTCGATCTACCTGACGGCCAACTACAAGGAAACGCAGATTGGCGACATGCGCGCCGGTCAGACCGTCACCGTCCACGTAGACGCTCTGCCGGGGCATGCACTGAACGGCCACATCGACAGCCTGGCGCCCGGCACCGGCGCCCAGTTCGCCCTGCTGCCGCCGTCCAACGCCACCGGCAACTTCACCAAGATCGTTCAGCGCGTGCCGGTACGCATTGCGCTGGACGTGACCGATGACGTGCGCACCGCCCTGGTTCCCGGCCTGTCGGCCACGGTGGAGGTCGATACGCGCACCAAGAAGGCAGAAACCAATCATGGCTGAGGCGCTCGTGAGCGAGGTCCCGGCGGACCGGCCGCGAAACGCGTCCCTGACCGACTGGATCGCCGTCGCCGCCGGCTCGCTGGGCGCACTGCTGGCGACGCTGGATATCTCGATCACCAACTCGGCGTTGCCGCAGATTCAGGGGCAGATCGGCGCAACCGGCACTGAGGGGACTTGGATTGCCACAGGCTACCTGATGTCGGAAATCGTGATGATTCCCCTCGCTGCATGGCTGACCCGCGTCTTCGGCCTGCGCCGGTTCCTGATCGGCACCGCGCTGATGTTCACCTTCTTTTCGATGTTCTGCGGCCTGTCGTCCAGCCTCGGCGCCATGATTGCCGGGCGAATCGGCCAGGGCTTTGCCGGCGGCGCGATGATCCCGACGGCGCAGACCATCGTTCGCACACGCCTGCCTACGCATCAGTTGCCCATCGGCACCACCCTGTTCGGCATGACGGCGATTCTCGGGCCGCTGCTGGGCCCGGTAGTGGGCGGCTGGCTGACAGAAAACATCGACTGGCGCTGGTGCTTCTTTCTCAACCTGCCCATCGCCATCGCACTGATCGCGCTGCTGTTCACCGGGCTGCCTGCCGAGCGCATGAACCTGGAGCGTTTCATCAAGGCCGACTGGCTGGGCATCCTCGGTTTGGCCATGGGCTTGAGTTCGATGACCGTGGTACTGGAAGAAGGTCAGCGCGAGCACTGGTTCGATTCGCTGCTGATCATCTGGCTGAGCATTGCCATGCTGGTCGGGTTCTTTCTGATCGCAGTCGGCCAAATCAGGTCGGGCACGCCGATCCTGCGCCTGCAACTGGTGCTCAACGGCAGTTTTGGCGGCGTCCTGCTGATCGCTACCACCGTCGGCGCCGGGCTTTACGGAACCGCTTATCTGGTGCCGCAATTCCTTGGCGTGCTCTCAGGCTACAACGCCGAGCAGTCGGGTTCGATCATGCTGCTGTCGGGCATTCCTGCATTTGTGCTCATGGCGTTTCTGCCGAAAATGCTCGGCCGTTACGACCTGCGCCTGATGGTCGGCGCAGGGCTGTTGCTGTACTGGGCCAGTTGCTTTCTCGACACGCAATTGACCGTCGAAAGCGTCGGCCATGACTTCGTCCTCTCGCAACTGTTACGCGGCTTCGGCCAAATCCTGGTGATGATGCCGCTCAGCCAGTTGTCGATGCGATCGGTCGAGACCAAGGATGCTGGCGACGCCTCAGGGCTCTACAACATGTCGCGCAATCTGGGCGGCACCCTCGGCCTGGCGCTGCTCGGGGTACTGATGGATCGCCGCAGCCACTTCCATGACGACGCCCTGCGCGAAGGCATTCTGGCCAACAGTCAACTGGCGCAGGACCAAATGGCAAGCAACACCGCCAGCTACCTCGCTCAGACCGGCGCTGCTTCCACGGCGCAGTTGCAGGCATTCGCCCAACTGGCCAACGACATCGCCCAACAAGCTGCCGTGATGGCTTACAACGATGCGTTCTACGTGCTGGGGCTGGCGATGATTGCCTGTCTGCCCCTGATCTTCATCCTGAAAAAGCGCGCGGCGCAGGCAGGCCCACGAACATGATTTCTCGCTCACTTGCTATATCGCTGACCGTTGGCCTGCTCTCTGCCTGCACCGTCGGGCCGGACTATCATGGCGCCCCTGCCGTCGCCCCGAAAACCCTGGCCGCCGGGCGGTTGCCCCATGCCGACAACACGGCATCGCGCGAGCCCGGTGTCGCCCAGTGGTGGCAGTCCCTGGGCGATACTCAGCTCAATGATTTGATCAACCAGGCACTGCAAAACAGCCCGGACATCACTACCGCCCAGGCGCGATTAAGGCAGTCCCGCGCCAGCCTCAGTGGCGCCAACGCCGATGCGATGCCAAAGCTGAGCGCCGATGCCGCGATGCTGAAACTGCGCTCCCCCGACACCTCGGCCCTGGGAGGCAGCGGCGGTGGCGGACGCGGCCCGTTGACGCTGTACCTCGCCGGCTTCGACGCCAGTTGGGAAGCCGACCTGTTCGGCGGCACGCGCCGGGCGATCGAAGCGGCGCAGGCTGAAGCCGAGTCTTCTCAGGCGCGGTTGGCCGACGCACAGGTGCAACTGGCAGCCGAAGTGGTACAGACCTACGCCGACCTGCGCGATCAACAAGCGCGACTGGCGCTGATCGATGCCAGTGTCGACATCGAAGATCAGGCCCTGGACCTCACCCGGCAACGGCGCAGCCGAGGCGTCGCCTCCCAGTTGCAGCTGGAACAGGTGCTGACTCAGGCCGATAACACTCGCGCCCAGCGTTTGCCGTTGCAAGCCTCGATTGTCGAGTCAGTGGATCAACTGGGACTGCTCTGCGGGCTGGAACCCGGCGAACTGGATGCGCGCCTCGATCCAGCACGTCCCCTGCCTTCGATTCCCAGCCAGGTGCCGTTCGCCGACCCCGCAGCCATTCTCAAGGCTCGCCCTGACATCCGCGTCGCCGAGCGGGCACTGGCGTCGAGCAACGCCCAGATCGGCGAGAAAAAGGCCGACTGGTTTCCCAAGCTCAGCCTGACCGGAGACTTATCGTTCTCCGCTGCAGACCCTGGGCACCTTGCGCGCAAGGACAACGGCACTTGGCTGCTGCTGCCCAGGCTGACCTGGAACATCCTTGATTTCGGGCGAGTTGCGGCCAGTGTCGAAGGCGCTGAAGCCGGGCGAGATGAAGCGCTGGCGCAATACAAGAGTGTGGTGTTGAGCGCGCTGCGTGATGCCGATGTGGCACTGGCGCGCTACGGGCATCAACGGGAAAACGTGGTGCTGTTGCGCAGCGTCGAGTCTTCGGCAGTGCGCGCCGCCGATCTCACACGGCAGCGCTATCGCGCAGGCACCGCCAGCACCCTGGACTGGCTGGACGCCGAACGCACCCGCTATCAGGCGCAGGAAAGCCGGATATCCGGCGACGCCGCCCTGCTCAAGGATTTTGCTTCCTTGCACAAATCCCTCGGCTTGGGCTGGACGCTGTAGGCTAACGGCCGAAGAACGTTTCAAGGTCGGCGATCAGACCCGGCCCGGTTGGCTGCCAGCCAAGCCGTTGCCGGGTCTTGCTGTTATGCGCAGACATGTCTTTGCCAGCGAAGGCTGACATCCAGCCGAAATGCGCCGCTGCTGCTTCCCCTGACAATGCCACGGTCGGTATGCCGAGACCCTGACCAATCGTCTGAGCGATGTCGCGAAAGGCGATGCCTTCCTCGGTGACGCCATGATAGCGAGCACCCGGCTGGTGCTTTTCCAGCGCCAGTCGGTACAGGTGCGCGGTGTCTGCGAGGTGCGCCGCCGACCATTGATTGAGCCCCTCGTCGACGTAGGCGGACAGCCCTGTTTGCCGCGCCAGTTCGATCAGGTAACTGACCAGCCCCTGTTTGACCGGGTTGTGAATCTGCGACAAACGCATGACCACCACGTTGATGCCGCGTTGTGTCAGCTCGCGCCCGGCCAGCTCGGACGCCACCCGTGGGTTGGGATGATCAGGGTCGAAATGATCTTCGTCCGCAGCCTGCCCAAACCCCGTTGAGCCCATCGCCGTACCGGAAGTGATGATCAGTGGGCGTTGCGACCCCGCCAGTGCGGAACCCAACGCGGCAATGACCCGCGCATCCTTCTGACAGTTGGCGATGAAATTCGCGAAGTCATGATCGAAGGCGGTATGAATGACCGCATCGCACTGCTCCGCTCCGCGCTGCAAACTCGCAAGGTCTTCAATGTCACCTTGATGGGATTCGGCGCCCATGGCCAGCAGCTTGCGTGCCCCCTCCTGCGAACGCGTCAGCCCCAGAACCTGGTGACCTGCATGGAGCAATTCCTGAGCGACTTGGGAGCCTATGAAGCCTGTTGAACCGGTAAGAAATACGCGCATGGGTCAAATCTCTCTTTGCTGAAGGTGCCAGCGTGCGCGTAGTGTTTATCCGGTAAAAGACGTGACGTTATCAGGGTATAGGAACTAACAGGCTCAGCATGGCAGATCAGTCGATTCATCTCTTGGGCACCTATCTGAAGGATTGCCGTGCGCGGCTGGACCCGGCCAGCTTCGGCTTTTCCAGCAGCCGTCGGCGCACGCCGGGCCTGCGCCGGGAGGAAGTGGCCCAACGCGCGAATATCAGTCCGACCTGGTACACCTGGCTGGAACAGGGCCGTGGCGGCGCGCCTTCAACCGAGGTCCTGAACCGGATCGCCCAAAGCCTGCTGATGACCGAGCCCGAGCGCGAGCACCTGTTCCTGCTCGCGTTCGGCCATCCGCCGGAGGTCGTCTATCACGCGCCGGAGGGCGTGACACCGCGCCTGCAACGTTTGCTGGACACCCTCGAATTCAGCCCCGCCCTGATCAAGACCGCTACCTGGGACGTACTGGCCTGGAATCGCGCAGCGGCGGCAGTGTTCACCGATTACAACCTGTTGCCGACATCGCAGCGCAACATCCTCAAGCTGATGTTTCTCAACCCTGGCGCACGTGCGAGGCAGGATGACTGGGAAAGCATGGCGCGCTTCATCGTTGCGACCTTTCGCGCGGACGCCGTTCGCGCCGGCGCCGCCTCGCAAGTCAGCAGGCTGGTCGAGGAGCTGTGCAGCCAGAGCCCGGAGTTCGCAACCTTCTGGAGCGACAACGATGTGCGCGTTCATGGCGAAGGCACCAAACGACTGCACCATGAAACTCATGGCGTGATCGAGCTGGAGTACTCGGGTTTTGCAGTGGACGGCCGTCCGGATCTGGGAATGATCGTCTACAACCCCGCGACGCCCGAAACCGCCGAGCGGATTCGGGCGCTGGTGCAAAGTCATAAAGGCTGACGGCGGTCAGCGCGGAAACAGCAACGTCACCGCAGCCCGGAAACCCCAGCCCTGCGCACCATCGCCATCGCGGTCCATCCAGTAGCGCGGGCCTGCCTGAATCGTCAGCGGTTGCCCACCGATTTTCAGCAACTGAGTCACTGTCAGGTTGACCGGCACCGACCACTCCCGGGACTGCCAGTTGTAGGTCGATTCGGTGTTTACACCGTAGGTGGTGAACGTGCTGGTGGTGTAGGAAAGGAAGGGTTGCAGAAAGGTCTGATTGACCTTGTCCTTGTCATGACCCGGATGGCTGTCGAGTCCCCAGATGTGATTGGCGAGAATGCCCCGGGTCCAGCCGTTGGATTGCTTCAGCGCAACGGCGGTGGGCCCCAGCCCCCATTGTTCGTTGCCCAGCAACTCGTCGCTGCCGGTAGGAATCAGGATCGCCGGGCCAGCTCCGACAATCCAGCCGTTATCCGTCTCCTTTTTCGGTGAGAAGAAAAAACTCTGGGTGATGTCGCCCGTGCCTGATTTGTCAGCCGCGCCGCCTGGCGCCAGACCGTGTTGGTCGATGATCGGCAAAATGGTACGTGAAATCAGGTTCCAGTCCTCGTTCAGGCTGAACGGCAGCACCGGCTGGATATTGGTCACGCTACGCATGCCGTCACCGGTCGAGCCCATTTTCTGGTCCCAGTTGTATTGCACCGGCAGGCTGTACATCGCCGCGACCGGGTTGAGCGCCTTTTTCGCAAGCTCTGCGGAGTCCTCGGCATAAGCGGCAGGCACCCACCCGAACGTGAAGATCACTCCCGATGCCGCCACGTTTCTCCAATCATTCGAAACCATCATGCGTAGCCTCCATTACACAAGGCAGGCCCGAACGCCTGCCTTGGCTAATGCACCTGACTTTGCGGGACAGAAACCGCTGTTCACCCCTGATGCTGAGTGATCACCTTGAGCACGTCGGTGTAGGTCACGACGACGGTCTGGCCGACTTTCAGGTTCTTGAGTTTCGCCTGCACTTCAGGCCGCACGACGTCCACGGTCTTGCTCTTGCCAGCCGGACCTTCGAAGGTCACCTGGTTCTTTTTCAGGTCGATGTGGGTGATCTTCAACTGCACCTGAACCTGACGAAACGCTTCGCCGCCAGGGTTCGGGTTGTCCTTGGTGGCACGAAGCTCGCCGCTGCTTGCCTGGGCACCGGGGGCGGCTTTCTGGACATCGGTATCCAGATAAGCGGCGATCGAATGCGTCACTTGCACCTGAACCTGATCACCCACCTTCAGATGGCCCAGGTCCTTCGCCTTGTCAGTCAGTTGTACATGGACCGGTTTGCCTTGCGGCCCTTCGAGGGTGACCTGGTGCGCTGCGGCGTCAACGGCCAGGACTTTGGTAACCACCTGATCGGCCTCCACGACGGAAGACAACGGTATATCGGCGGCATGCACCGTCAGGCTGACAGTAGATAAAGCGGTGGCCAAGGCAACGGCTTTGGCGAGCGAATGCAGATTCATGACAACTTTCCTTGTCGAGAGCGGAGTGGCGAATGAGGCAGATCCATTCGTCCGCTCAAGCATAGACACAAGCTGAAACTGTGCTGAAAAGATAAACCAGCCGGCGGTTTGAGGCCTTGAAACAGCCATCTGAACGGCGTGTGTCAGCCACTTGGCAAAAATCCGGAATCTTTCTGTACCACCGACATCTCCATTTCATACCGACAATCGCTGGAGTACGCGGAACGGCGTCGGTATCTGGATAAGGAGGCAAACCGCCATGAAGAAGAAGAAGATCTGTGCGCTTCTGGGCCTGTGCTGCGTGCTCTCGCTGCCTGGGTGTTTTGACAACGATCAGGCCAAGGACAAAGACCAGAGCAAGGCATCTGTGCAGATGCAGAAACCGGACGAAAGCAAGTGAGATTCCACATGTAGCAAGGAGGCGCCTATGGGCCAAAAAGCGACGATCTATCGCATGGTCATGAAGGAACACATCTGCCCATTCGGATTGAAGGCCCGCGATCTGCTGGTGCGTAATGGTTTCGAAGTTGACGACCACTGGCTACGCACGCGGGAACAGACCGACGCTTTCATGCGTGAACAGGGGGTCGAGACTACACCCCAAGTCTTCATCCAGGGCGTTCGCATCGGTGGTCATGATGACCTGCGCCGCTATCTGGGCAAACCCGTGCGTAACCCGAACGAGGTGACGTATCAACCGGTCATCGCGGTATTCGTCGTTGCGGCCCTGATGGCAAGCGCCACCGGCTGGGCAGCGTCACACAGCCTGCTTACAGCACAGGTCATCAAGTGGTTCATCGCCTTCAGTATGTGCATTCTGGCGATTCTCAAGCTCCGCGATCTCGAAAGCTTCAGCAACATGTTCCTCGGCTATGACCTGCTCGCGCGCAGAGTCGTCCTTTACGCCTATGTCTATCCGTTCGCAGAAGCCTTCGCCGGAGTGTTGATGATTGCAGGGGCGCTGACATGGCTCGCCGCAGCGGTCGCGCTATTCATCGGCAGCGTCGGTGCGTGGTCGGTTTTTCAGGCGGTGTATATGGAAAAACGCGACATCAAATGCGCCTGCGTCGGAGGCGGCAGCAACGTGCCGTTGGGTTTCGTTTCGCTGACCGAGAACCTGATGATGGTGGTCATGGCGCTGTGGATGGGGTTCTCGTCCTGATGAGTGGAGATCGAGTATGGATGGTTACACTGGCGGATGCTTGTGCGCCGAGGTTCGATTCGTAGCATCGGGGCAGCCCTTTCGGGTCGGCCTCTGCCACTGTCTGGATTGCCGCAAACATCATGGCGCGCTGTTCTACGCCTCGGCGATCTTCCCTCAGGACGCGGTGAGCGTCGAAGGCGAAACACGTGACTACGCCGGGCGCTTCTTCTGCCCCAATTGCGGCTCGTCGGTATTCGCTCGATATGAAGATGAGGTCGAGGTGAACCTGGGCTCACTCGATGCGCCTGATCAACTGACACCGACCTACGAATGCTGGACGGTTCGCCGGGAATCGTGGCTGCCGGCATTTGCACTCAAACAACGGTATGAGCGAGACCGTGAGGGTTCGGGCCGCTGCGAGTGAAGCCGGCAAGCCGGCTGCTACAAGGGTTCTGTGCTGGGTCGACGGTTGGAATTCAATCCCGATCCTGTGGGAGAAGCTGGAGCTGTGCGACAGCCCGGGCCGCGATCGGACGATGCGGTGGTTCAGGTACCCGTTCGTCAACTGACCCACCGCATCGCTGCCGTCGCGCAGCTCCGGCTTCTCCCACAGGGATCGCATCGCTCTTCAGCTGATCGTTCCCAAGCCTGCGCGGGAATGCATGTTCGGACGCTCTGCGTCCTGGGGGGCAGTGACCACACTTTCGACTGACACTACGCTTGCGCGAGCAAGCTCCCTCTCGCAATAAATCGAGTCAACTTCAAGTCAGAAGCTCAAGCCAATCGTCGGGTCGCCCTTACTTCACCAAGCGCTTTTCTTTCGAGGGCCGGTAGCCGAAGTAGGAGCTGTAGCACTTGCTGAAATGGCTGGGGGAAACGAAGCCGCAGGCCACCAGCACTTCCACTTGTGACAGCTCGGTGTGCTGCAGTAATCGCCGGGCTTCGGTGATGCGCAATTCGAGGTAGTAGCGCTGGGGTGTGGTGCCGAGCTGCTCCTTGAACAGGCGCTCGATCTGCCTGCGCGAGCGGCCCGCGTAGACCGCCAGTTGTTCCATCTCCAGCGGCTCTTCGAGGTTGGCGTCCATCAGTTTGACGACTTCCTTGAGCGGCGCGCTGACCGAGATATGGCGGCTGGGTTTGATGCGGCGATAGCGGGATTCTTCGAACGACAGAATGTCTTCGATGCCTTCCACCAACGCTTTGTCGTGCAGTTCCTTGATCCACTCCAGCGCCATGTGAAAGGCGCCGGATGGGCTGGACGCGGTAAGGCGGTCGCGGTCGACGACAAAGGGTTCGCTGGTCACATGAGTGACTTTGCAGATTTCGGCCAGTGCCGGACGGTGCTCGGGATGGATCGCGCAACGGTAGCCTTCGAGCAACCCGGCGGCGCCCAGAAACCAGGCGCCGTTCCACAGGCCAGCCAAGGTGATCCCCAGTTCAGCGGCGGTGATAAGGAGGTTGATCAAGTCTTCGTCGACGTTGAGTTCCGTTCGATAGCCACCGCAGATGACCAGTAGATCGAGGTCCTTGAGCGAAGGCAGTTCAAGACGCGCGTCGGGCCGGATGACCAGGCCCAGATCACTGGTGACCTCGCCCTCCTGCAAACCGAAGGTTTTCGAGGTGAAGAGTTTGGGTCTCAGCAGGTTCGCCGTGACGATGGTATCCAGTGCCTGGGTAAACGCAGGCAGGGAAAAGTTCTCCAGCAGCAGGAACCCGGTCCGGGTATGCGAGCAAGGCTGTTTTCTGTTCTCTTCCAGATAGCGAAGGTTTTTGCCCTTCATGCCTCCGCTGAACTCTCGTCTTTCGCTCAACCCACGCCTCGCCCTGTTGTTTCAACGGTCAATCTTCTGGTGCCTTTCACGTACGCGCCTGCCAATCAAAGTCAAAACCGGGATGACGCGCCGTGCATCCCGGATGCCCACTATGGGAGCTGAAAACCGTGAGCGAGCGGGTCTCGGTCATCGACAAATATAGTGTTGTGGCCGATCACCTGCGCCCAACCCGTAATGCTCGGCCGCATGCCGTCGAAGTCGCCGACCTTGACCGCCGCCTCGACCTTGCCCTCGTACAGCGTGCCGATCGGGCTCTCGTGTCGATAGGTGTCGCCGACATTCAGCCGCCCCTTGCCGAACAACTGGGCCATTCTAGCGGAAGTTCCGGTGCCACCAGGAGAACGATCGATGGCCTTGTCGCCGTAGAACACTGCGCAACGACCATCCGCCGTACTGTTCTGCGGTTTGTCACACCAGATAACGTGATGAACGCCGCTGATCCGGTCATTTTCCGGGTGCAGCGGATTGCAGATTTCGGCCAGTGCCGCACGCAGTTTCACGCTCAGACCGACGATGTCAGCGGTGCTCTGCCCTTCAAACCCGGCCCAGCATTGCTGCGGCTCGACCACTGCATAAAAGTTGCCGCCATAGGCGATGTCGACAGTCAGTTGGCCTACACCCGGCACATCCACCACGACGTCAGCGCTGTGCAAGTAACTGGCGACGTTGAACAGCGTGATCGACTCGACGTACTCATCGCCCAGGGTGTACTCGACATCGACCCGGCCTGCCGGGGTTTCGATGGCCAGCTTGCCCGGCTGTTTCGGCGTTACCAGGCCCTCTTCGATGACCACCGTCGACAGCCCGATGGTCCCCGCACCGCACATCGGCAGACAGCCGCTGACTTCGATGAACAACGCGCCAAAATCGCAATCATCGCGCACCGAGGGATAGATGATCACCCCGGACATGATGTCGTGGCCGCGTGGCTCGAACATCAACGCGGTGCGAACCCAGTCATGATCACGGACGAATATCTCCCGTCGCTCGGCCATGGAGACCGATGGCAGCAACGGACCACCGCCGGCCACGACACGAACCGGATTGCCGCAGGCGTGGGAGTCGATACAGAAAAAACTGCGTCTCATGGTGACGTCCTGTTAAACCATTTTGCTTGGAGAATGGCGCTGCAGCGCGCCGCGAGACAGACGATCCAGGAGCAAGGCGATGGCGACGATGGCGAGACCGGCGCGCAGGCCCAGGCCCATTTCCATCCGCGACAGCCCGCGAGTGACTTCAGCCCCCAAGCCACCCGCCCCCACCAGACCGGCGAGGACCACCATCGCCAGCGACATCAGGATGCACTGGTTCAGGCCCACCAACAGCGTTGGCGCGGCGGTCGGCAGTTCGATCTTGAACAGGATGTCCTTCGGCGAAGCACCGGATGCCTGACCCAGTTCCAGCAGGTCCTTGGGCAGTTGTTTGAACGCAAGGGTGGTCAGGCGCAGCATCGGCGGAATGCCGTAAACGATGGTGGCGATGATCGCCGGAACACGACCCAGGCTGAACAGGATCACTGCCGGAATCAGGTACACCCACGGCGGAACCGTCTGCATGATGTTGAGGATCGGCAGAAACGCATCGTCGACGCGCTTGACCCGAGCCGCCAGCACGCCCAGCGGGAAGGCAATCGCCACCGAAATCAGCACCGACACCGACACCAGCGCGATGGTCTGCATCGAGGCAACCCAGAGGCCAGAGAACAGGCAGAACGCCAACATCAGCGCCGCGAACACCGCCACGCGTTTGGTGGCGAAGATGAGCGCTGCGACGAAGACGATGGCGATCATTATGTAGGGATGAGGCGCCAGCAACAGGCGCTCGACCAGCCCCAGTACCGCCTCTACCACTTGGCTGATGGCAACGAACAAGCCATGCAGGTTGGCGTTCAGCCAGTCCACCGCGGGGGCGAGAAACTCGCCGGGAGAAAAACGCAGGTCGGCGATGCTCATTGGCTTGCTCCCACACGAGACCGCGCGGCGCTTTGCGCCAGACGGTCGAGGATCATGGTCAGGATGACGATGGCGATGGCCGCGTTGATCGACTTGACGATGTCCAGCGTTCGGACCGCGCCGTAGATCGACTCACCGAGGCCGCCGGAACCGACAATGCCGGCGATCACTACCATGCCGAAGGCCATCATCAGGCTCTGGTTGACGCCTGCCATGATGCTCGGCATGGCGAAGGGCAGGCGGATCTTGAAGAACATCTGCATCCCGGTCACCCCGCTGGCGTCGCCAAGCTCGATGAACTCCTTGGGGGTCATGCGAATGCCCAGCGAAGTCAGGCGCAAGGCCGGTGGTAACGCGACAATGAACGTCGCCAGCAGCGCAGTGGCCGGGCCATAACCCAACAGCGCAATGGCCGGCAGCAGATAGATATAGGGCGGCATGGTCTGCACCAGGTCCAGACACGGATCGACCACCCGGTCGAATGCCGGCGCAAGCCCCGCGACCACGCCCAACGGAATGGCGACCAACAGCGCCAGTATGGTCGCGGTAAGAACAAGAGCCAGGGTGCTCACGGTCTCCGGCCACAATCCGATCAGGGCGCAAAACACCAGTGCCAGCCCCGACAGAACCGCGAAACGCACGCCAATCAGGCGCCAGCCGATCACTGCGAACAGCAGCGCAACGACGTAAAACGGCGGCAATGCGATGCACCAGAGCACGCCCTTGTAGACCGCCGTCAGCGCATCGTTGGCCGCGCTGAACAGGAACTCGCCATGGTCGGCCAGCCACTCCAGACTGGAATCGATGGCCAAATCGAACTGACTGGAAAAGTCTGGGGTGTTCATGCCGAAGCCTCCAGCGCAGCAGTGGCTGACGAGGCTGAGAATTCGTTCGGAATCCCCTGCACGCCGCGCAGCAGATCACGCGGGGTGATGATCCCGACCACAGCGCCGTTATCGACCACCGCCAAGGCATCGCGCTCGGATTTCATGGTCAGCCCGATCAGCTCGTTGATGTCCGCATCGAGCGTGGTCTTGATCAAGCGCGAGATATCGCAGCCGGGATTGGCCGCCCTGAACGGCTCGACCGGAGTCATCACCGAGTGGGCCTTGACCAGATGCAGGCGCGAGATGCCCGCGACGAACTCGGTCACGTAATCATCGGCCGGGTTGAGCACGATGTCTTCGGCGGTACCGACCTGAATGATCACGCCGTCTTTCATGATCGCAATGCGGTCGCCGATGCGGATCGCTTCATCGAGATCGTGGGTAATGAACACCGCAGATTTGCCGAGCTCTTTGGTCAGCTGGCGGAACTCGTCCTGCAGCTGGCGGCGAATCAACGGGTCGAGGGCGCTGAACGGCTCGTCCATCAGGATCACTTCCGGGTCGGCGGTGATCGCCCGGGCCAGACCGACCCGCTGCTGCATGCCCCCGGACAACTCGCTGGGGTAACGCTGCGACCATTCACTCAGGCCCACTTTCGCCAACGCACGCTCGGCCACCTTGTAACGCTCAGCCTTGCCGATGCCCTGCACTTCCAGGCCGAACGCGGTGTTTTCCAGCACCGTGCGGTTGGGCAGCAAGGCCACGCTCTGGAACACCATGCCGATGTGCCGGGCGCGGACTTCGCGCAATTGTGCCGCTGAAAGCGTGGAAAGATCCTTGCCCTTGACCAGGACCTTTCCGGAACTTGGGGTGATCAGCTTGTTGAGCAACCTGATCAGGGTGGATTTGCCACTGCCGGACAACCCCATGATGCAAAAGATTTCTCCACGGCGGACCTGGAGACTGACGTCCGAGACCCCGACCACGCAGCTGTAATCTTGCAGAATCCGGGTCTTGGTGAGGCCCTGTTGCACGACAGCTTGCATCGCGGCAGGTGCGCTTTTCCCGAAGATTTTCCAGACGTTCTGGCAATCTACCAGCACTTCGTTAGTGTCAATTTTAGCCGTTGTCATGTCGTAACCCGTCGAGTCAGTTTTTGGCTGACTTCTCTCATTGATCAAAAGGCGGCAGTGGCAAAAAAGCGTTGCGTATCAGTTCTTGACGTTTTCCCAGCGCTTCAACAAATCGGCGTGGCTGTCGGTCCAGCCCTTGACGGCCTCATCCATGGTTTTGCCGTCCTTGACCTCGGCGTTCATGGCAGTGATGTCGGCGATGGGCACGTAAACACTGGCCATCAGCTCACGGGCACGCGGGTTGCCCTCGGCGAAGCCTTTGTGGCCGATCCAGTAATAGCCTTGCAGCGGCGGGAAGATGGCTTTGGGGTCTTTCAGAAATTTCAGATCAAACTTCTTGGTCATCCAGGACGGATCCCACACGGTGACTGCCACCCACTCCTTGCGGTCCACGGCAGACTTCAGCGCCGCGGTCATCGCAGCGGTACTGCCTTCGACCAGCTTCAGCTTGAGGTCATAAGCCTTGACCACGTTGTTGGCATCGCTCATCAAACCTGAACCGGGCTCGATGCCGATGATCTTGCCGCCGAGCTTGTCGGCGTTGGCATTGAGTTGATCGATCGAATCGATGTCGACGTAGCTGGGCACTGCCAGCCCCTGGTACAGACCGAACGAGACAGGCGACAGTTTTTCGATCCTGTTCTTGTTCTTGTTCCAGTAATCGGAGGCGGCGTAATCGGTCTGCGAAGCCAGGACTTGAACATCACCTTTGGTCAAGGCTGCATAGGCAATGCCCCACTCCGAAAACTCCACCACTTTGACCGTGTAACCCGAGTCCTCAAGGACCTTCTTGGTGATGCCGGTGATGGGGGTCAAGTCTTCCCAGTTCATGGTGCCCATGGTGATGGTTTTCTCTTCGGCGTGAACCGGCAGACTCATCATGCCTGCTACCGCAACCGCACAGACTGCCTTCCAGATTTTCTTCATGGCGTTCCCCGATCTACGTTTATCAAACTGGTTATGGGTGTTTTACAAAACTCGGTATTGCGACTCGACCTCAACCTTCCCGACCGGCCCGAAGTGCCTGCCAGCGAATGACTGAACTGACACCCAGCTGCGTCAGCAACCTGGGTGGTAACTTGCTCGGCCCAGGAGCCTGGCTGTAACGCTGCAAAAACTCCGACTGCGTGCCGGTTGCCAGCTCTGCTGCCATGACCCCGGCCAGCGTGCTTTTCACCGTGCCCAAACCGTTTTCGCAGCACGCGGCGTAGAGGTTTTCTTCCACTTCGCCAAACGCTGGGGCGCTGTTGCGGCTCAGGCACAGGCGCCCCGCCCAACTGAATTCGATGGGCGTCGACTTCAGCTCCGGGAAACGTGCGTCCAGCGAATGCCGCTGTTCTTCGGCCACCGCCGCAACCCGCATGGGCGTCACGGTGATGTTCGGGTCGTAGGTGAACTTGGTGCGAATAACGATTCGCGATTGCCCGTTCGAAGTGATCTTGCGCACCGTTGCGCCCATCGGATCGGCGGGCAGCAGCGCCCAGCGGTCGTGACCGGTGACGTTGCGTTTGAATTCGTCGTGGCTGAACCCGGCAGTCATCGAGGCGTAGGTGAAGACGTGCAGCAACCGCCCCTTGAAGTGCCCGAAGTCTTCGATGTGACCGTTGACCGCCAGAATGACTTTCGGTGCCGAGACCCGGCCCTTGTGGGATTTCGCTACCCAGCCCGTTCCGGACTTCGAGAGCTCGACAATCGGCGAGCGCTCGTAGAGGCTGATCTTCTGCCCCAGCCCCTGCGCGAGATCGCGGATGTACTGGGCCGGCTGAATCATCACCGCGCCGGGGGTGTACAAGCCGCCGTGGTAGTAATTGGAACCGGTGATTTCCAGCATCTGCTTTGCGTCGTACAACTCATGCCGTTCGCCGATCCCTGCCAGGGATTTCGCGTACTTGAGGTTCAGCTTCAAACCGCGCTCGGTGGCCGCCGCATTGATCTTCCCGGACGGGTCGAAGGTCTGCGGCGACATACCATATTCGGCCGCAGCCTGAGCCGCAAAGTCGATGGCAAAGCGGTTCTGCGCGATCTCCAGCGCGGTGGCCGACTCACCGGCCACCGAATATTCGCCGGAGGACAGGCTGTGAGGCACGTCGATCATGAAACCGGAGTTGCGCCCCGCAGGGCCTTTGGCGATTTCATGGGCGTCGACCACCACGATGCTGTCGTCCGGGCGCAACTGGGACAGCCGACGCGCCGCCGACAGACCGGCGAATCCCGCACCGATGATCAGCCAGTCCGCCGACACGTTCCCATCAAGCATTCGCACAGGGGCAGAACGCGTGGAGATCGCCTCCCAGCCTGAAACCCCGGTGTCTACCGGCAGCCGCTTGATGGTGTGATCGCTCATTTTACGGTCTCGTCAACCGACCGATCAGACACATCGATCCAGATGGTTTTGATTTCGGTGTACTGGTCGTGCGCGAACACCGACTTGTCACGACCACCGAAACCGGATTCCTTGTAGCCACCGAATGGCGTGGAAGCGTCGCCTTCGCCGAAACAGTTGACGGTGACGATCCCGGCGCGAATTTCGCGAGCCAGCTTGATCGCCCGGCGCAGGTTGCCGGTGTACACCGAGGCGGCCAGGCCATAGTTCGTGTCATTGGCCAGAGCGATGGCTTCCGAGATTGAGTTGAAGGTCGTGACCGACAGCACCGGGCCGAAGATCTCTTCCTGGAACAGCCGGCTGTCGCGGTCCACGCCGTCGATGACGGTGGGCTGAATGAAGGCGCCGTCCTGTGTGTCGCCGCCGTAAACGGCTTCCAGATTGCTCGCACTGGCGTAGTCCAGGTACGACTTCACTTTCTCGAAATGGTCGCTGCTGACCAGTGCGCCCACGCGATTCTGCGGGTCCAGCGGATCGCCCATTTTCCACTCGCGGATATAGGCGCCCATGCGCTGGAGCAGTTCGTCTTTGACCGAGGCATGAACCAGCAAACGCGAAGTGGCCGAGCAGTTCTCGCCCATGTTCCAGAACGCGCCATTGACCACCTGTTCGGCGACCAGGTCCAGGTCCTCGGCGTCGTCCATGACCACGGCCGGGTTCTTGCCGCCACACTCGAGCACTACACGCTTGAGATTGGAATCGGCGGCGTAATGCAGGAAGCGGCGACCGGTAGCGGTGGAACCGGTGAAGCTCACCATGTCGACATCCGGGTGCAGGCCGAGGGGTTCGCCAACGTCCTTGCCAGTACCGGTGACAATGTTCAGCACGCCAGCCGGAACGCCCGCTTCGAACGCAAGCTCGGCGACGCGAAGGGTGGTCAGGGTGGTTTGTTCAGCGGGCTTGACGATCACCGAACAACCGGCGGCCAGCGCAGGGCCGATCTTCCACGCGAGCATCAACAGGGGGAAGTTCCACGGCAGCACGCAGCCCACAACACCAATCGGCTCGCGCACCACCATGGTCAGGGCATCGTTGCCGACCGGCGCGGTGTGATCGTAGAGCTTGTCGATGACCTCGGCGTGCCAGCGCAGGGTGTGGATGGTGTCTGGCACGTCGACCAGTTGGCACTCACGCACCGGTTTGCCGCTGTCCAGGCTTTCCAGCACCGCCAGTTCATGACGATTGTTTTCCAGCAGTTTGGCGAACTTGAGCAGCACGGCCTTGCGCTCGCCGGGCGGCAGCAGCCTCCAACGGCCATCTTCGAAGGCTTCTCGGGCTTTGCTGACGGCGTAGTCCACGTCGTCCGAAGCGCAGGCCGAGACCTCGGTCAACAGCTCACCGGTGGCAGGATTGGCGGTAGAAAAGGTGCTGCCGGAAATCGCAGGTTTGAAAGCGCCGTTGATAAAGGCGGTGTTCGGAAACGACATCGACTTTGCGATGGCGGCATATTCGGCCGCAGTCAGAAGATCACGCATTGTTGGCTCCCGAGGTGATGTGGGCGACGGTACGTTTCACGTTGGTGATGACGGTCTGCAGGCTACGTTTGTCGTCCGCATTGAGCGGACGCAGTGGCGCACGCACGTCGCCGACCTTGAGCCCGTTCAACTCGCAACCGAACTTGATGCACTGCACGAACTTGCCGCCGTCCAGGGCATTCATTAGCGGCATCATCGCCGACATGATCTGGCGGCCCTTGTCGAAGTTCTTCTCGACGGCACAGGCTTCATATAACGCAACATGCTCTTTGGGCAGGAAGTTGGAACCGGCACATACCCAACTTCTGGCACCCCAGGCAAAGAACTCCAGTGCCTGATCGTCCCAGCCGCAAGAGAGCGCTATATGAGGGAATTCACGAGCCAGTAAATGAACACGGCCCATGTCGCCAGAACTTTCTTTAATGGCTTTTACGTTTTTGGACTTGCCGACACGAGCGAGGTACTCCTCGTTCATTTGCACGCACATGCGACCTGGATAGTTGTACAACATGATCGGCATGTTGGCCGCGCGGTCGATGGTCAACGCGTGAATGGCGTTTTCCTGATCGGTGGGCAGCGCGTATGGCGGTGTGGTGACGAGGATCGCGTCGGCCTTGATCCGCTTGGCGTCTTCGGCAAACAGCACCGCGTCTTCGGTGCGGATGGCGCCGGTGCCGATGATCAACTGCACGCGGGAGCCGATGACTTCCTTGGCGTGTGCGGCGAGTTTGAGGCGTTCTTCAGCCGTCTGCGCATAATATTCCCCGGTGGAACCGCCAATGATGATCCCGTGCACTTTCGCTTCGATCAGAGATTCGAGAACCTCCGAAAACACGCTCCAGTCGATTTCACCGTCAGGGGTGTGTGGCGTAACTGCCGGTGTGTAAATGCCTTCGAATTTCAAGACGATATTCTCCGAATAGAATGGCCGTAGCGTTTAACGAACAACGGACAATAAACAACAGGCGAAGCTGTACGCGGCCGAAGCCATGGAACGCGAAATAAAATGCCGTTTGGTTCAGGGATAAATCCCGACTTCAAAACAAATTGTGCAGGTGCAACAGCGCCGCTAGATCAAGACCTGGATTTTCATCTGAGCATCAATCAGAACGTCAATGTTCTTTATTCAGCGCGCAGCGAAGCACATTTCAAAACCGGCTCAAGTGGCACCGAGCAGGCGATAGAAAAACGCTGAATCCTTAGAAATCGTTCGGTCGAGACAACGCCTTTGGATCAGGCAGGATCTGTTCGACACAGGGCAGATGAGCAATAGCTTCAGTAAACATAGTCAGACCGTATCTATCCCAATTGGCAGTGACGACGGTTTCTTATTTTCAGCACGTATGGACAGTTTCCATCGGCTTTTGCACGTCTCGAATCCTCTACCGTCGGGCCTGAGGATTACTGGCGGCTTGTGTGAAGATTACGTGTCGAACGCGTTTGCCAACAAGAAACCTTTTCACTGGACAATGCATAAAAAAATGTTATCGATTGGACTCCAGGACGTCGTTCGCGCAGCTGATACCCGGTTCATTCGAACTGCGACAGGACCCAGTCCCTGAACCGACAACAGGCCTCGTCATGCTCGCGGTCTTCCCTGAACGTCAGGTAATGCTGGCTTTCCTTGAGCACCACCTCTTCGGCGACCGGCCGCACCAGCCGCCCTTCCTCAATGAGCTTTGTCACCAAGTGGTTCCAGCCCAGAGACACGCCCTGATCGGTGAGCACCATGCTGATGATCAGGTTGTAGTCGTTGGCGTTCAGCACATGCGGGCTGTCGTGAGGGCGCTCGTCCAGGTTGATGTTGTGGAAGGCGAACCACACGCTCCAGTCCACATGTTCCGCCACCTGCGAACGGCCGTAGGGGCTCAGATTGAGCAGCACGCCGTTGCGCAGCCCCTCCAGGCTCGACAACTCAGGGTGAGCGTCTCGGTATTGCGGGGTACAGACCGGATAGATCACGTCGTGAAACAGTGGATAGCTGCGATAGCCATCCTGGATCCGCGCCATCTTGGTGATGAAAATGTCCGGGCGAATGCCGGGCTCCATCGACAGAAAGTTCTGGGTGGTGATCAGGTTCAGGTCGATATCAGGATTCTGGCTGAAAAAGGTCGGCAGTTTCGCCGACAGCCAAAGGGCAGAGAACGCGGGGGAACAGCACAGCGTCAGTACGCGCTTCCCGGCGTTATGGGTGCGGATGCGCTCCGCGGCCTGGGAGATATTGACGAAGGACATCTGCGCCGCGTCGAAGAAAATTACGCCCGCTTCGGTCAGCTCGACAGCGCGCCCTACCCGCTTGAACAGCGCCACGCCCAGGTAGGTTTCCAGCTCGCGGATCTGCCGGCTGATCGCCGCCTGCGTCACGCAGAGCGCCTCTGCGGCACGGGTAAAACTCTGGTACTTGGCCGCTGCCACAAATGACTTCACCGCCTTGAGCGAAGGCATTTTCAGCAGCGTCATGTCTGGATCGATGTGCTTGACCATAACTTGAAGTATTGAATCCCGTCCGCAAGCCTTTCAGAGAATAGCGGGAACAGGCAACCGCGATGCCCGCCCCGAAGCGCAGGCGCCGAGGTTATCTCAAAGTGATGGCATGTGACAGGAAGCAGGCTTACCCCCTCACCGCCGCCTCTATCGCCGCGATGTCGATTTTGCTCATGCCCATCATCGCGTTGAATGCACGTTTGGCCGCTGCGCGATCAGGATTGGCAATCGCTGCCGTGAGGACCCGCGGGGTGATTTGCCAGGAAATACCATATTTGTCCTTGCACCAGCCGCACACACTGGCCTCGCCGCCGTGGCCGATGATCGCGTCCCACAGTTGGTCGGTCTCCACCTGATCATCAGTCGCCACCTGGAATGAAAAAGACTCGTTGTGCTTGAACACCGGGCCGCCATTCAAGCCGATGCAGGGGATGCCCATCACGGTGAATTCAACCGTGATCACATCACCCTGCTTGCCCGAGGGGTAGTCGTCAGGCGCGAGGTGCACGGCGGTCACTGCGCTGTCCGGGAATGTCCTGGCATAAAAGTTCGCGGCTTCTTCAGCGGTGCCTTCGTACCAGAGGCAGATTGTGTTCTTGCTGACCATGTTGGCTCTCCAGATCGGGGAATGGAGAAGTCAGTCTAGACGGCGAATACCGCGTGGCGATTGCGGGTGACGGCTCACGCCGTGATCGTTCCCACGCTCTGCGTGGGAATGCAGCGTCTGACGCTCTGCGTCAACCGGGCACGGGCACGGATCATCCAGATCGGCGTTACCACGCGGAGCGTGGGAAGGATCAAAAAGCGTAGAGCTTTCAGTCCGCCACTTCCACACGATTTCGCCCCGCCCGCTTGGCGTGATAAAGCGCCGTGTCCGCCAGGCCATAGGCATCATCGAAGCGCGTGCCCGTGGGATTGGCGCTGACGCCAAAGCTGGCCGTGATGCAGCGGTCCACCGGGTGGCCGAATACGTGATCGGCGATGGCCTGGCGCATGGCTTCGGCCAGTGTCAGGCCTTCTTCGAGTTGCCCGCCGGGGATCAACACCGTGAATTCTTCCCCGCCGACCCGGCCAATCGCGGCGTGTTCGCCAACGATGCGCCGCAGGCAGTCGACGATGCCCTGTATCACCGCATCGCCTGCAGGATGGCCAAACTCATCGTTCACATGCTTGAAGTGATCGATGTCCAGCACGATCATCACCGCGCCCGTGCGCAACAAGGCCTGGGTGGTCATCTCGATGATCGCACCGCGGTTCAGCACACCTGTCAGTGCGTCGTGCGTAGCACGGTATTCCAACTGCCGGGCCAGGGTCTGCAACTGGGCGTTGAGCGCATTCATCTCACGCTCTGCGCGGTCACTGCGACCGATCAGGCGCCGGGTTTCGCGCATGAGCCGCTCGTAGTGGGACGCCAGCTCGGACAGCGACTGGCGATACACCTGCGCGTCCGCGTGGGTCTGCGCCAGCGTTGAGCGCGCCTGCTCCAGCGCCTCGGCCTCGCTTTTGAACAGGTCCGGAGCCGGATCTTTGGAAGCCCCGAAGGAAGCCACTGAAGCTGCCATGTCCATGATCCTGTTCACGTCGTTACGGGATGGTCGTTGAAGATGATCGAGGTGAAATCGGCCTTCAACTCTTCGCCGAACTCGAAGATGGTTTCGTCTTCTTCTTCGTGGTACCAGTTCACGATGATCTGATTACCGGCTTCGGCGGCCTGATCCAGGGCATCGAAAATGCTGAACAGCATCTTGGTACTTGAGCTGTTGAAGTACGCCAGCGCGATGTTGGCGGTGATCGTCGCTCCTTCCTTGCTCGCCAGATAACTGCGCAGTTGCTGCACGATGGGTGCATAGAAGGCCGCGGCGTTTTCCGGGTAGGACTCGCCTTTCATCGAAAGAAGGTGCTGGTCGAAACGAAAATCGATTTCCGGCGAAGTGGCCGTTGCTTCGATGTAGAAGTTGTCCATGGCTAGGCGTCGCTCAATTCAGATAGTGGCTTTAAGGCAAAACAGAGTGGTGTCCGGGTCGTCGGCGCGCGGATGAAAACCGAATTCCAGAGGCGCGCAGGCGTCGCGGGCCATGGTCAGAAAGCCCAGGCCCGCGCCCTTGCTGTCTTCCGGTGTCTCGGCGCGCAGCGTCACTTTGTAGGCCTGCTTGATTTCTTCGATCGACATGTTGCGCAGCGGCTCGAGTTTTTCACGCAGGCGTTCGATGTCGACGGTAGCGATCGGGTTGGCGCAGAGCATCAGATGGCGCTCGCCGTCACTGCTGATGCACACCGCGCCCTGACGCAGTCCGGACTCATCGGCAACCGATGCGCTGAGGGCATCGGAGGAGTAATGAATGATGTTCTGCGAGAGTTCGACGAATGAGGAAAACAGCTTGCGCCGCGTGGGGCCACTGACGCCCGAGATTTCCAGCTGCAACTTCACCACCTCGGCCATTGCCGAAATGATGTGATGGGAGAAATACCCCATATGATAGAAAATCACGTTCCGCTGTTGGGCGAGATCGAAGAACGTGCAGTCCTGCTGAGCAGTGGGTGAGTTGAACATCATCATTCCTAAAGACGGGCACAGAATAAGGTCAGGTCGTCACGACGGGTCTGCTCGCCCTGCCACACGGCCAGTGCCGCTTGCAGCGCTTCGCAGACAGCGCTCGATGACTGGGTGCGGTGCTCGACGATGGTGTCGAACGCCTTGCGTTTGCCGAAAGCGATTTTCTTCGGGCCGCCGATTTGATCGGTCATGCCGTCAGTGGCAATGAACATCAGGCTGCCGCGCTGCATCTGCGCGGTGCTGATCGACCACTCGTAGTCGAAATCGCTGTCCACGTAGCCCACGCCCATGCGCTGTCCGGCGATGGTCTGCAGCTGTTCGGCATCGGGTTGCAGCACGTGCAGGGCCATGCGTGCGCCGGCGAAGTTGAGGATCTGCGTGGCGTTCTCGAACCAGAAGAACGCGGCGTCCAGGCCGTCGTCGGACTCGGGGGTGCCGTCCAGTCCGTCGACCTGCCCCAGCAGCTCCTTGACGCTGCGGTTGACCGCCGACAACAGCCGCGCGGGGTTGCGTGGCCCCAGCTGGTTCAATGCCTGCGTCAGCGACGAGGAGGCGATCAGGGTCATGAACGCCCCCGGCACGCCATGCCCGGTGCAGTCGGCAATGGCGCCAAACCAGCCGTCCGGATAGGCGCAGAAATGATAGAAATCGCCGCCCACTACATCTCGCGGCTCCCACAACAGCGAGGCATCGTCCAGGGTCGAGGTCAGCGCCTCACGGGAGGCGCGCAGCATGGCGCGTTGGATGACGCTGGCGTATTCGATGCTCTGCATCATCTGGCGGTTTTTCTCGGCCTGCATGGCCGCGACCACCGCCATCAATTCCAGGCCATTGCCGAGCCCTGCGAAACGTCCGTTGCGGGTGACGATGAAGCCGTCCGCCAGGGCCTTTTCACCGAACTCCACGGTCTTGAACGTCAGTTCTTCAATGCTCATCTGCGCATCGACGATCAGCGGTTCCTTGTCCATGAAGGCGATGCAGCTTTTCTTGTCGTACAGCTCGCGGTGAAACGGCTTGCTCATCTGCGACAGAAAGATGTTGCGGTTGATCAGCCCGATTGGCCGCTCGCCCTCCACCACCGCCAGGCTGGCCCGATCGCGATGGGCCGAGAAGATTTCCATGACCCGGCTGTTGGTGCTGTCGGAGTCGATACCGGGCACTTCATTGCACAGATCGCCGGCGCACCGGTGATCCCTCGGCAATGCCGGACGCATGAATGTGAAATGTTCTGCCTGCATGCTCGTGCCACCGCGCCAGACTAAAGCGCGGAGACTATCAAGGTGATATTAAAGTGATGTTACAAAAAGCGGATATGTTCAGGTCTGGCGTTTTACTCCCATGCCTGCGACCCCGCACTTGGTGTTAAATACCGCCTTCAGGTTGTACGTCAGCCCCCGTCGCACGGCGCAGAAACGGAAAGCGATATGAAAAACCATTTTGAAACACCTCTCAGCCTCTCCTCCCTGCCTATGGCGGTGACCGCATGATCGAAGTCACCGAAGTTTCCATCGCCCATCTGCGCGCAGCGCTGGAGTCCGGGCAGACCACGTCGGTTGAACTGGTCAAGGCGTATCTGGCTCGGATCGACGCCTACGATGGCCCGGACACGCCGACCGCGCTGAATGCCGTGGTGGTGCGCAACCCCGAGGCACTCAAAGAAGCGCAAGCCGCCGACGCCCGCCGCGCCAAAGGCGAAACCCTGGGCCCCCTGGACGGCATTCCCTACACTGCCAAAGACAGCTATCTGGTCAAGGGCCTCACCGCTGCTTCCGGAAGCCCGGCCTTCGCCGACCTGGTCGCATGTCGCGATGCCTTCACCATCGAACGGTTGCGCGGCGCCGGGGCGATCTGCCTGGGCAAGACCAACATGCCGCCGATGGCCAACGGCGGAATGCAGCGCGGCGTCTATGGGCGTGCGCAGAGCCCGTACAACGGCGACTACCTCACCGCCCCCTTCGCCTCCGGCTCGTCCAACGGTGCTGGCACCGCAACGGCGGCCAGCTTTGCGGCATTCGGTCTGGCGGAAGAAACCTGGTCGAGCGGACGCGGCCCGGCGTCGAACAACGGTTTATGTGCCTACACGCCTTCGCGCGGAGTGATTTCGGTGCGCGGCAACTGGCCGCTGACGCCGACCATGGACGTGGTCGTGCCGTTCGCCCGGACCATGGCCGACCTGCTGGAAGTCCTCGACGTGGTCGTGGCACCCGATTCCGACACCCGTGGCGACCTGTGGCGTTTGCAGCCGTGGGTGCCGATTCCGGCCGTTGAGTCGGTGCGTCCTGCTTCTTATGCCGAACTCGCCGTGAAAGCCGACGCGCTGGCCGGCAAGCGTCTGGGCATACCGCGCATGTACATCAATGCCGACCCGCAAGCCGGCACCAGTGACGCGCCGGGCATCGGCGGCCCCACCGGGCAACGCATCAATACCCGCCCTTCGGTGATCGGGCTTTGGCAGGAAGCGCGCAAGGCCCTCGAAGCGGCAGGCGCCGAAGTCATCGAAGTCGATTTCCCGCTGGTTTCCAATTGCGAGGGCGACCGCCCCGGTGCGCCGACCGTGTTCAATCGCGGCATCGTCTCCAAGGAGTTCCTGCACCACGAGTTGTGGGATCTGTCGGCCTGGGCCTTCGATGACTTTTTGCGGGCCAACGGTGATCCGAAGCTGAACCGTCTGGTGGATGTGGACGGTCCGAAGATCTTCCCCCATGACCCCGGCACCTTGCCGAATCGCGAGGGCGATCTCGCCGCTGGCATGGACGAATACGTGCGCATGGCCGAGCGCGGCATCACACCGTGGGACAAGATCCCCACGCTGGCCGACGGCCTGCGCGGCCTGGAAAAGACCCGCAAGATGGATCTGGAAGACTGGATGGATCGACTGGGACTGGACGCGGTGCTGTTCCCGACGGTGGCCGATGTCGGCCCTGCGGATGCCGACGTCAACCCCGACTCGGCGGATATCGCCTGGAGCAACGGCGTCTGGGTGGCTAACGGCAACCTCGCCATTCGCCACCTGGGCGTGCCGACTGTCACCGTACCGATGGGCGTGATGCCGGACATCGGCATGCCGGTCGGCCTGACATTCGCCGGGCGCGCCTACGATGATTCGACGCTGCTAAAGCTGGCTTCGGCCTTCGAATCGACCGGCAGCAAGCGACTGATTCCGCCGCGTACGCCAGCGCTGTCATCGGCAAAACGCTAAACGCAAAAGGGCTTGGCGCCGCAATGGCGCCAAGCCCTTCCCCGCCGCTGGATCGTCGATGCGATCCCTGTCGTTCAACGAAGAACCCGACACCTGCACTTAGGTGTCATTGCCGGGCTGTCCGTGCCGTGTGACAGTTTCGACCACCCACTCCAACCCGTCATCAACCAGAACGGGCAAGCCCGAGAGAGGAAACAACCATGCTTTTACACCTGTCGACCTGGCGCGAGATCGAACAATTCCTGACCCGCAGCCGCACCATCGTGGTCCCCATCGGTTCCAACGAACAGCATGGCCCGACCGGCCTGCTGGGCACCGACTGGATGTGCCCGCAGATCATCGCTGAAGAAGCCCAGAAGAACGCCGACATTCTGATCGCACCGACTTTCAATATCGGCATGGCGCAACACCACCTGGGTTTCCCGGGCACCATTTCCCTGCGCCCTTCGACGTTTATCGCCGCCATCGGCGACTGGACACGTTCTCTGGTGGGCCACGGCTTGGAGAAGATCCTGTTCCTCAACGGTCACGGCGGTAACGTCGCCTCCATCGAGGCTGCGTTTTCCGAGCTTTACGCCGAAGCCAGCTTCGCCCGCCGCCCCGCAGGATTCGCCCTGAAGCTGTGCAACTGGTGGGACCTTGAAGGCGTTGGCAAACTGGCCCACGAGCAATTCCCGACAGGCCATGGTGTCCACGCCACGCCCTCGGAGATCGCCGTGACCCAGTGGGCCTATCCAGATGCGATCAAGTCCGCGTCCTACTCCCCACAGATCGCCAACATGGGCCCGATTCGTGAAGCCCACGACTTCCGCGCCCGCTTCCCGGACGGCCGTATGGGTTCCGACCCGGATCTGGCAAGCCCGGAAAAAGGCGGAGAATTGGTGCGGCTCGCGGCGCAAGGCCTGATCAAAGAACTTGCGGCGTTCAGCCGGGAAGTGTCGCCGAGCTAAGCAGCATCGCAAGTCCTCTCCCGTGGCATCGGTGCCGTCATGGCCGTTAAACCGATGCCACAGCGCCGCTCCCTACTATCCCACGGCATCCAGCTCAGCCAGCAAATCAGCAGGAATCACTCGCTCACTGGCAGTCAGGTTTTCCCGCAAATGAGCCACCGACGAAGTGCCCGGTATCAGCAGGATGTTCGGCGCACGTTGCAGCAGCCAGGCCAACGCAATGCACAGCTGCGACGCGCCCATGCGCTGGGCGACGCTGGCCAGCGTGTCCGATTGCAGCGGCGTGAAACCGCCCAGCGGGAAGAACGGCACGTAGGCAATGCCCTGTTTGCCGAGCTCGGCGATCAGTTGTTCGTCGTTGCGATGGGACAGGTTGTAGTAGTTCTGCACGCATACGACCTTGGCGATGCTCTGCGCCTGCTTCACCTGCGCCGCCGTGACGTTGCTCAGGCCCAGATGACGAATCAGGCCCTGGCGTTGCAGTTCGGCCAGCGCGGTGAACTGCGCTTCGATGGACTCCTCGCCCGGCGAATGCATATTGCCCCACGCTCGCATGTTCACGACTTCCAGCGCATCCAGGCCAAGATTGCGCAGGTTGTCGTGTACCGCGCGAGTCAGCTCTTCGGGGCTTTGCGCAGGATTCCACGAACCATCCGCGCCACGCTGCGCACCGACCTTGGTGACGATCACCAGCTCTTCTGCATAAGGATGCAGCGCTTCGCGGATCAGCTTATTGGTGACGTGTGGGCCATAGAAGTCGGACGTGTCGATGTGGTTCACGCCCAATGCCAAGGCCTCGCGCAAGACCGCGACGGCAGCAGCAGGGTCCTTCGGTGGCCCGAACACGCCGGGACCGGCCAGTTGCATGGCGCCGTAGCCCATGCGGTTCACGCTGCGCCCGCCCAATTGAAAAGTGCCTGCTTTACTGGCGTCGCTCATGTCGTTTGCCTCTATCAAGGTAAGGTGGTGCCACTATAGGCGTTGACCACTTCACTGATAATCAGGTGCAATCGGCACAGGTTGTACGGATGAGCGAACAATGGCGGCGGATATTCAAGATGTGTTGGCCTTCGTGGCCGTGGTCAAAGCAGGCGGCTTTCGCGAAGGCGCGCGGGTGAGCGGCAAATCGGCGTCGAGCCTGAGTGATGCGGTGCGGCGCATGGAAGCCCGGCTGGGGGTGCGCTTGCTCAATCGCACGACCCGAAGCGTGGTGCCCACCGAGGCCGGGGCTCGGCTGATGGAGCGCATCGTGCCTGCCCTGGGTGAAGTCGAATCGGCGCTGGATGTGGTGAACGACTTTCGCGACCGCCCTTCCGGCACCCTGAAACTCAACGTGCCTGCCAGTGCGGCAAGGCTGGTGCTGCCGGCGATCATCACGCCGTTCCTGCAAGCGCATCCGGATATCCGCCTGGAGGTGATCGTCGAAGAGAGCTTCGTCGACATGCTCGCGGCCGGTTGCGATGCCGGGATTCGCTACGACGAACGCCTGGAACAAGACATGATCGCGGTCCCCATCGGCCCACGTTTCCAGCGCTTCGCCACCGCCGCCTCCCCTGCCTACCTCGATGCCCGAGGCCGCCCCCGACATCCTCGGGACCTGCTCGACCACGACTGCCTGCGCGGCAAATTCCCCAGCGGCGCGATGCCCTTGTGGGAATACGAGCGCAACGGCGAAACCATCCGCGTCGACCCCACCGGCCCCTTGCTCGTCAACATCTCCGGCGCCATCGACCTCGCCGTCCAGGCTGCCATTGACGGCCTGGGCATCGTCTTCCTCTTCGAAGACTGGCTGCGCCCACATCTTGAAAGCGGCGCACTGGAACCCATCCTCGAACCCTGGTGGCAAAGCTTCAGCGGCCCGTTTCTCTACTACCCCGGCCGCAAATATCTGCCGTCGCCGCTGAGAGCGTTCGTGGATTTCATCAGGGCGGGGTGAGGTAACGCCTACAGCTTTACCAGAGGCGTTACGACGTGGAGCGCGGGAACGATCAACGGATCTACCGACCCTGACTGCGCCCCAATGACTCAGCCCTCGACCTTCATTCGCGTCCACGCTCCCCGATCATGTCGTAAAGCTGTTGCGCCGCTGCCGACAGCACGCGCCCGCGACGCCTGATCAAACCGACCGTGCGGCTGACCACAGGATCGACCAACGGCACGCTCACCAGCAGCGGGTGGTCGTCATCAGGCATCGCAAGGCGAGGCACCGCGGCGATGCCCACGCCGGCCTCGACCAGGCTGACCACGCTCATCACATGCCGCACTTCGCAGAACGAACGCGGCAGGTCGGCACTGTCCGCCAGGGCCAGATCGAGCAGCAAGCGATTTCCGCTGGCTTTGGCGACGCTCATGTAGTCGTACGCTTTGAGCTCTGCCCAGCTGACTTTTTTGCGTTTGGCCAAGGCATGATCGCGGCGGCAGGCGACGACGAAGGCTTCTTTCAGCACCGCCTGAAAGTCGATGTTGGCTTCCTGAACACCGATGTAATTCAGGCCGAAATCAGCCTCGTTGCGCACCACGCTGGACAGCACGTCGCTGGCACCCTCGTCCATGATGCGGATGACGATGCGCGGGTATTGCTCATGAAAGTCCTTGAGCACTTGCGGCAGGAAATAACGCACCACTGACGGAACGCAAGCCACGGTGACTTCGCCAGTCATGCGTGCGGCCACCTCTCCCAGCCCGATCAACGACTCATCGAGGCTATTGAGGATGTCCCGCGCCTTGCGCGCAAAGTCGCGGCCGAAGGCAGTGAGGTCGACCCGGCGCGTGGTGCGTTCGAGCAGGCGCACGCCCATCTTCGCTTCCAGTTTAGAGATCCGCCGCGACAGCGCGGGTTGCGATAAATGGAGGTCCAGCGCGGCTGCACTGAAGGTTCCCAACTCGGCGACCGCGACAAAGGCGCGCAAATCGCTCATTTCCAGATTCATGTTTGGCATGCATAGATCCATCAGATTCTTGCAATTCAAATGCTAGCACCGCTGCTTCATGATCGCTGGGTGCTGCTCGGCACGTGTCCTCAAACAATCATAAATAATGGAGCGCACCTCATGACTACGATCAATCGACGCGGCCTGCTCAAGGCTGGCGCCATCGCCTCGGTCGCCGCTGCGACACCCGGCCTGTCCCTTTCAGCCTTGGCCCAGGGGGAGAAAATGAAAGCTGCCGATCCTGCACCCGCGCCCGTTTCAGCGCCTGAACCTGTGACGCGCATCCTGGCCCGTTACCTGGTCAACGCCCGCTATGAAGACCTTCCCGCCAACGTGCGCAAGGAAGGTACGCGCACGCTGTTGAACTGGGTCGGCGTGGCGGTCGGTGGCTCTCACCATGAAACGGTGGAGCGCGCGCTGTCTGCGCTCAAGCCGTTTTCCGGCCCGGCGCAGGCGAGTCTTCTGGGCCGCTCTGAGCGTCTGGACATCATGAACACGGCGTTCCTGAACGGCGTGGCCAGCCACATTTTCGATTTCGATGACACCCACCTGAAAACCATCATTCACCCCGCAGGCCCGGTGGTGTCAGCGATTCTTGCGCTCTCTGAATACCACCCGGTGTCGGGCAAGGACTTCCTCAACGCGGTGGTGCTGGGCGTCGAGACCGAATGCCGGATCGGCAACGCGGTCTACCCCAACCACTACGACGTGGGCTGGCACATCACCGGGACCGCCGGGGTGTTCGGCGCAGCAGCGGCGGCCGGGAAGATTCTGGGCCTTACCGAGCAGCAGATGGTCTGGGCGCTGGGACTCGCGGCCTCGCAACCGGTGGGCCTGCGTGAATCGTTCGGCTCGATGAACAAGAGTTTCAACCCCGGTCGCGCCGCCAGCAACGGCCTGTTCGCAGCGCTGCTGGCCTCCAAGGACTACACCAGTTCCGACGGCATGATCGAAGCCAAACGCGGATGGGCCAACACCATCAGCACCAAGCAGGATTATCGGGAGATCACCGAGGGCCTGGGCCAGCGTTATGAAGCAGCGCTCAACACCTACAAGCCTTTCGCCTGCGGCATCGTGATCCACCCGGCGCTGGACGCGGCGATCCAGCTGCGCAATCAGAACAAGCTGACCGAGGATCAAATCGCGCGCATCGACCTCAAGGTGCATCCGCTGGTCATCGAGCTGACGGGCAAGAAGACGCCGAAAATCGGTCTGGAGGGCAAGTTCAGCATTTACCACTCCGTGGCCGTGGCGATCATCGAAGGCGCGGCGGGAGAACGGCAGTACAGCGACCGCGCAGTCAACGATCCGAAAGTGATCGCTTTGCGCGAACGGGTCACGGCGACGGTCGACCCGGCGATCAAACCGGAACAGGTGGACATGACCATCACCCTGAAAGACGGCCGCGTGCTGCATAAATTCATCGAACATGCGATCGGCAGTCTGGAAGTGCCGATGAGCGATCAGCAGCTGGAGGCCAAATTCACCGACCTGGCCAAGGGCATCCTGCCCGACGCTCAAGTGCGCAAATTGATCGACACCTGCTGGTCGGTGGAGAAACTGGCCAATGCGGGGGATATCGCCAAGGCAGCGGTGGTGTAGCGTTTGAACGCCACGGCACGGCACAAACGTTGAACCTGTGGGAGGGAGCTTGCTCGCGAGAGCTGACGTACATCCACTAAATAAACGTTGAGGTACTTACGTCTTCGCGAGCAAGCTCCCTCCCACGGTTGATGTGTGTCTTGCCTGGATATCGTAGGATCACATCAAATCCAGGGTTTACCGAGCATCTACGGTTCACCACCCAACCCGTGGGAGGGTTCCGGGGTTACGGGGTTACGAGGGCCGCGAAGGCGGCGGGTCAGTCGGCATCAATGTCTCTGATCCACCGCCTTCGCGAGCAAGCTCCCTCCCACGGTTGATGTGTGTCTGGGTTGGATATCGTAGGATCACATCAAATCCAGGGTTTACCGAGCATCTACGGTTCACCACCCATCCCGTGGGAGGGTTCCGAGGTTACGAGGGCCGCGAAGGCGCGGGTCAGTCGGCATCAATGTCTCTGATCCACCGCCTTCGCGAGCAAGCTCCCTCCCACGGTTGATGTGTGTCTGGCCTGGATATTGTGGATCACATCAAATCCAGGGCCTTGCGCAGGGCTGATGGGCAAGGACGGCCACATGCCGAAAATGGACCGCACTTCTGCGGCTCACAACCATCCCGTGGGAGGGTTCCGAGGTTACGAGGGCCGCGACGACGCCGGGTCAGTCGGCATCAATGCCTCTGATCCACCGTCTCCGCGAGCAAGCTCCCTCCCATTGATTCATTCAGCCCCCGTGTCTGCTACGGCTGAATGGGCAATAATACAAAACCTCTGCCCATGCCCGCCCGGTAAGGAATCACTGTGTCGTCGAGCACCTCATTTCCTACCCCGAAACCCCAGGCCCTGCTCGATGTCAGGCAATTGAGTCGTCTCGACCCGACCGGCGTCACCCAACTCCTCAAACCTACCGACTTTGTGCTGATGCCTGGCGCGCAGATTGCGATCACCGGCCCCTCGGGATCTGGCAAAAGCGTGTTCCTGCGCACGCTGGCAATGCTCGACGCACCGGCCAGCGGCGAGATTCTGTGGCAGCATCAACCTGTGCCGAACGACATGATTCCTGCCTACCGCACCTGCGTTTGCTATCTGGCACAGCGCCCGGCATTGATCGAAGGCACGGTGCTGGACAACCTGCAGTTCCCGTACACCCTGAGAAGCCTGCGCAAACGCACCTTCAACCTGAACGTCGCGACCGATCTGCTGGCTAAGGCTGGCAAGGACGCGTCATTCCTGAGCAAGCCTGCCGGGGATCTTTCCGGTGGCGAATCGCAGATCATCGCGCTGGTACGCGCACTGCAACTGGAGCCGCAGGTGATGCTCTTCGACGAACCCACCTCGGCCCTCGACCCGCAATCGGCGGGCGCAGTCGAATCCCTGGTGCGGCACTGGTTCGACGCTGGCGCTGGCTCGCGCGCTTATATCTGGGTGTCCCACGACCCGCAACAGGCCAGGCGCATGAGCACAGTGCACCTGACGATGAACAAAGGCGTGTTGCTGTCGGGAGATGCCCCATGAATTATCAGAATCTGACCGCCATCGACCTGGCCATCGCCGCCACGCTGATGCTCATCAATGGCGCGCTGTCGGTGATGCTCAAGCTCGGTCTGGAGCGCCAGCTACTCTGGGCCTCGATTCGTACCGTGGTCCAGCTGTTGGCCGTGGGTTACGTCCTCGGCTGGGTGTTCGCCAATGCGCACTGGTACGTGGTGTTGCCGCTGATGTGCCTGATGACTCTGGTCGCTGGGATTTCGGCGGCAGGCCGAGGCAAACGCACCTACGCCGGGCAATTGATCGACAGCGTGCTGTCGGTCTGGAGCAGTTCCTGGCTGGTCGCCGCCATCGGTTTGTTCGTGGTCATTCACATCCGCCCGTGGTACGAGCCGCAATATGCGATCCCGATTCTGGGGATGATTCTGGGTAATACGCTGACCGCCGTTTCACTGGGAATGGAGCGCATGACTCAGGAATTGACCTCAGGTCGCACTACCATCGAGATGATTCTTGCGCTGGGTGGAACCCGTTGGGAAGCCGCGCAATCGGCGGCGCGATCAGCAGTGCGAGCCGGGATGATGCCGACGCTGAACCAGATGACCGTGGTCGGCATCGTCAGCCTGCCAGGCATGATGACCGGTCAGGTCCTGGCCGGACAGGACCCCGAAAGCGCAGTGCGTTATCAGATCATGATCATGTTCCTGATCGCTGCCGGCTCGGCGTTGGGTACTGTCTGCGCGGTGTTGCTGACGTTTCGGCGGCTGTTCTCGGCGGATCATCGATTCATGATTCATCGCTTGGTGGTGCGCACTTGAGGGGTCAGGCGTGGCCGTCACGAATCAGTCATAAACTAGTAGTATTCTGCCATCATCTCGCGGCAGGAAATTCAAGCAGTGATCCGCCGATCTTTCTCTTCCCTCAGCTTTCTGCAACTGCTGCTCATGACCCTGTGCGCCGCAACGCTGGTGTTTCTGTGGGCGCTGTATTTTCAGCAAAAAGCCACGTCGCACCATGAAGCGCTGGCGGCCAAATCCGCTGAACACCTGAACCTGGCAACGATCGCCGCAGAGAACCTGCGCCAGCTCGTCGACCGCGCCCAGGCCATCGGCAGGGTCACTCGCGGCGACATGGATGACCTCGGCCAACGCCATCGCGGGCTGGTGCGCATGCTCGCCGAAGACCCGGTGTTCAAACGCATGAGCCTGTACGACAACGACGGCCAATTGTTATCCGCCAGCCATTTCGACGAGCCTCGCCAGTTGTCTGCCGATTGGCTGGCGCAGTTGCAAACACACGCCGAGCACTATGGCTACAAAGCGCTCTTGCCCGATATCGCGCCCTCCCAGACCAATGCGTTGTTGCCCAGTTGGCGCTTGCCGTTTCTGTTGCCGCTGATCGACTCTGCAACCGGCAAGATGGACAGCATTCTGGTGGTGCAGCTGGATGTGGGCTACATCGCTGCGCTGTTCGAACACATCGATCTAGGCCAGACCGGCCTGATGCGTCTGCTGGACAACGACGGCCGCGAACGGCTGCGCATCAGCAGCAGCGGCGTGGTGGTGGCCGGTGAGTCGATGGCACCTGACCTGCCAGGCAAAGGCGAATCGTCAGGCAGGCTGGTTCAACAGGCCGGGCCCAGCGTTTACCAGAGCATGTATCTGCGGGTGCCACAGCGCGGTTTCAGCGTGATGGTGAGCCAGGCCGAGGACGAGATTCTCGCCTCTTCGCGCCTTACCTATCAGCGCCAACTGTGGCTGAACCTGTGCATGACGGTGCTGTTGCTGGGCAGTCTGTTCTGGACCTTGCGCGTACTGCGCAACCGTCAGGAGGCGTTCAATGCGCTGGAAGACGCGCAGCAGGTGAATCAGCAGTTGATCGATCGCCTCGAAGAAGAGCACCGGCGCAGCAGTCACGCCGCCGCCACCGACCACCTGAGCGGGTTGCACAACCGACGTCAGTTCCTTGATGTCGCTGCGCGCACCCTGTCCACCCAGCGCGGTAAGCGGCGCCTGATGGCCATTCTGTTCATCGACATGGACCGCTTCAAATCCATCAACGATTCGCTGGGCCACAAGGTCGGCGACATGCTGCTGCAAGCCGTGGCCGGGCGCATCAGCCGTATGCTGGAGACCGACGATGAGGCTGCGCGGTTTGGCGGCGATGAATTCGTCGTGCTGCTGGCGGGCGAGCGCTCCGAAGATCAGATCGATGCCTGGGTCCGGACATTGGTGCAAAAACTGTCGGCGATCTACTCCCTCGGCGAACACGAAGTCACCACGAGCCCAAGCGTCGGCGTGAGCATTTGCCCGCGCGACGGTCAGGATGTCGAAGACCTGATTCGCAGCGCCGATGCCGCCATGTACTCGGCCAAGCGTGCAGGCCGTGGGCAATACCGCTTCTTCGACCCCTCGCTGAACGTGGCCGACGTCGAGGAATTCATTCTGGAGCAGGCTTTCGGCAGCGCGCTGAAGGAACGCCAATTCGTCCTGCATTACCAGCCACAGGTTCGTCTGGACTCGATGCTCGTCGATGGCTACGAGGCGTTGGTGCGCTGGGAACATCCCGAGTTCGGCCTGCTCTATCCCGACCGCTTTATCTCACTGGCCGAGCGCAGCGGTTTCATCATCGCACTGGGTTGGGAAGTGCTGCGCCTGGCCTGCGAAACCCTGGAACTCTGGCAGTCGGAAGGGCGCGAACTGCGACTGGCAGTCAACGTCTCGGCGCTGCAATTGCACCAGCACGATTTCAGCGACCGGGTGCTCGCCAAGCTCGCCCGTCACGGCATCGAACCGCAGTGGATGGAGCTGGAGATCACCGAGACTGCCTTGCTCGATCAGGAGGGACGCGCCATCGAGCATCTGCAACGCCTGCGCGATGCCGGGATGAACATCAGCCTCGACGATTTCGGCAAGGGTTACGCCGGGTTCGCTCACCTGCAATCGCTGCCACTGACCAAGCTGAAGATCGACCGCACACTGATCGCCCCACTGTCCAACAGCCCCGACGACAGCCCCATCGTCTCGTCCACCATTATTCTCGCCAAGCGCCTGGGACTGGTGGTGGTCGCCGAAGGCGTGGAAACCCGCGAGCAAGTGGTGTGCCTGAAGCTGGCTGGCTGCGATATCGCCCAGGGCTATCACTTCAGCCGGCCGTTATCGGTGCCACAACTGCGTGAATACCCGCCGTTCGCCAATGCGGCACTCAAGGATGAACGGGAAAAAACATGCGTTCCGTAACCTGTCTCATCGCTTTGCTGGCAGCGCTGTTGCTGGCGCCTGTGGTTCAAGCCGCTCAATGCACGCAACAGAGCCTGCGCATCGCCGTCATCCCGAAAAAAAGCATGGAAGAATTGCTCCAGGAGCAGAGGCCGTTGATCGAGCGGCTCAGCAAGGCGACCGGTATTGCGGTGGAAATCGTGCCCTCCTCGTCTTACGAAAGCGTGGTCGATGCGATTGTCTCTGGCGGCGTCGACATTGCCTGGCTGGGGCCGGCGTCCTACATGCTCGCCTACCAGCGTGATCCGCGCATCGAGCCCTTCGCCAGCCTCACCATCAGCCACGGCTATTTCACACCGGCCGGTCATCACTATCAGGCGCTGCTGCTGGCTGGAAGCAAAGTCCCCGACATCGAGGCACTTCGCGGCAAGCGAGTGGTATTGACGGACCCGGCCAGCACCTCGGGCAATATCGTGCCAAACGCCGAGTTCTCGGCCGTAGTGGGCCTGCCGCTGGCGCAGTTTTTCGGTGCTGTCGCGTACTCAGGCTCCCACGACAAATCGCTGGATGCGCTACTGGCTGGCAAGGCGGACGCGGTGTTTGTCTCAAGCGTGCGAGCCGACGAATACATCAACCGGGGCCTGATCGGGCGCGACACCTTCAAGGTCCTGTGGCGTTCGGCGCCGATCTATTACGACCCGTTCGTCTTCAGCGGCACCTTATGCGGCGCTCTCAAGGAACGCATCCGCAACGCAATGCTCAACGATCAGCAAGGCCTGGCGCAATTTCTCGACTCCCAGGAAGCCTCCGGCATCGTCCCGGTCAGCCACGCCGAATACGCGCCCCTGCTGCGCATGATGGAAGCGGCGCCAACGGCGCGATGACAATGGCTCAGGCGGCTTCAGGTTCCAGCGCTGCGAGATACAAATCGCGATAGGCGCTCACCAGTTGCTCCAGCGAGAACCCCAGGTTTCGCCCGCTGGGATTAGGCAGCACCCAAACCTCGGCATTGCCGAACGTCACACCCTGACGCCCCCATTTCAGCTCATTCTGTCCGGATAATGCGGCATACGCAGCCTTGCCCAGAAAAGCCACGAAACGCGGCGCGCAGCGGGCGATCTTCTGTTCGAAATCCGCCGCCGCTGCCTTGAACTCCTGTAACGAGAGCTGATCCGCCCGCGCAGTGGGCCGCGCGACCACCGCTGTGAGCCCGCATCGATAGTGCAGAATCGAGCGGTCATCCTCAGGGCGCAGTTCTTCTAACGTAAAACCGGCCAGATGCAACGTGCGCCAGAAACGATTGCCCCGACCCGCGAAATGCCGCCCTTGGGCAGCGGCGGTGATGCCCGGGTTGATGCCACAGAAAATCACGGCCAGATTTCCTGCGACGATGTCTTTCAGGCCTTCAGCCAATGCACACCTCGTTCAACCGACAAGGATCGGGGGGATCGTTATCCGCAAAGGACGTTGACGGCGTTGCGCGCCAGCTCGGTGAGTTCTTCGCGGGGTTTGCCGGCTCGGGCGCGGATAGAAATGCTGTGCAGCATTGCCGATGCCAGTACGGCCAACGCCGCTGGGTCGGCCTCGGTGTCCAGTTCGCCGGACTCGACCGCTGATCGCAACCGAGCTTCAAGTTCGGCGTCCAGTCGGCTCAATCGCTCCGCCAACAGCTCGCGAATCTGCACATGCTCCACTGCCTCTGCTGTCGCCGTACCGATGGCGAAGCAACCTCGAGGCTGACCTTCGCCGGAATAATAGATCGACAGTTGCCCCTCATAGAAACGCATCAATGCTTCGGGCAGGGTCAATTCGGTACTGGTCAGCGCCTGGTGTATGTCTGCGGCGGCGAAATCCCAGTACTGCTCCAGCGCCTTGAGATAGATCGCGTGCTTGTCGCCGAATGCCGCGTACAGGCTTGGGCGGTTCATGCCGGCCGCGATGGCGATGCTGTCCAGTGAAGAGCCTGAGTAGCCAGTGCTCCAGAACACCCCCAGCGCCTTTTGCAGCGCCGCATCGGGGTCGTACGCACGAGGGCGGCCGCGGCCTTTTCCCTCTCCGGTTTTATTTTGTGCCATGTCGTACAAAATCCTTGCGTCGCGATGGATGTGGCTATATTTTTACACCATCGCACAAAATTCAGAAACTAGAAATTTCTGAATCCACGGTTTGTTGTGGCCGAGCTCGAACTGAGTGTTGCGGCAACGAAACAGGTGCGGTGGAGCGACCCTCCAGACCGCACGCGACAATGGCTGTTTTTTTGTGAGAAAGGCCGGTTGTTCAGGGCCTGAGTCCTCACAGCAATTCAAGACATCAGGGTCGCCAGCAGCGCTGCCGCCCGTTTTCCCCGGTTAACAGGTGAATTCGATCATGACTCAACAGTTCGACAACTCAGCGACACCCGCCATCGAGCATCCCGGCCCCGGCCAGATCGCTCCTGCGAACAAACCGTTCAAGGCAAAGCTGCGTCCCTGGCTGATGTTCGGCGTGCCGCTGGTCGCCGCTGTCGCGGGCATCGCCCACTACACCGCCGGCGTTCCATACGTTTCGACCGACAACGCTTACGCGCGCATCGCCAAAACCTCGATCAATGCACGGGTTTCCGGCCAGGTCGTGGACATTGCTGTCGAGGACAACCAGCAGGTGCACAAGGGCGACGTGCTGTTTCGCATCAACCCGGACCCATTCCAGATCGCCGTCAACCGCGCCGAAGCGCAACTGAGCATGGCGCGCTTGCGCATCGACAGCCTCAAGGCCAGCTATCGCCAGCAGCAGGCCGAACTGCAATCGGCGAAGGAACAGGCGGACTTCGACCAGAAGGAATTCGCCCGTAAAAAGGCTCTGGTCGCCACCGAGTTCGTTTCCCGGGCCATCTACGAACGCGCCGACACCGACCTCAAGGTGTCGCGTCAACGGATCAACGCCGTTGAACAGCAGATCGCCAACACGGTTGTCGCGCTGAACGGCAATCCCAACGTCGAGGTCGACAGCCACCCGAGCGTTCGTGAGGCCAGGGCGCAGCTCGACGAGGCCAGGCTCTACCTCTCCTATGCAACGGTTTATGCGCCCGAAGACGGCATCGTCGCCAAGGTCGACGATCTGCAACTCGGCAGCTTCGTCAACAACGGCGCGCCAGCCTTTGCCTTGCTCTCCGACAAACAGATCTGGGTCGAGGCCAACTTCCGCGAGACCGAAGTCACGCACATGCGCCCCGGTCAGGAAGCCGACATCAGTATCGATACCTACCCCGGTCACGTGTTCAAGGCCCGCGTCATCAGCATGAGCCCTGGCGCCGGATCGGACTTCGCCCTGCTGCCCCCGGAAAATGCCACCGGTAACTGGGTCAAAGTGGTTCAGCGAGTACCGGTTCGCCTGGAACTCGAAGCGGTCGACCACGAGCATCCGCTGTATTCGGGCATCAGTGCGACGGTCAAGGTCGACACCGGTTTTCGCAGCCCTTGGTGGACGCCTTTGAAAAGCTTGCTGACCGCAGGTAACTTCCGATGAACGCCAGTGCTGCGCGAACCCCTGCGGCAGGCGCCTTGCGCACCTTGAGGTACGCAGCCCTGCTCGCGACCTACCTACAATCGGTGAACGTCTCGATTCCGAACGCGGTATTGCGGTTTATCCAGGCCAGCACCTCAATGACCGACGATCAGGCCGGCTGGATCTTCACGTCATACCTGGCGGCGACGGCGATTTCGATGCCGGTGGCCCAATGGCTGGCAGCCCGTTTTGGCGTAAAGACCGTGTATCAGGCGGCATTGGTGCTGTTCGCCGTCGGCCTGTGGCTGGCGACCTTGACCACCACGCCGCTGGAGTTCATGGCCGCGCGGATCGTTCAAGGCATCGCCGCCGGGCTGATCGCCCCGTTGTCGCTGGGCATCGCACTGGAAACAGTGCCCGCCGCGCAACGGCCAAAATTCGGCGTGCCCTATGGTGCAGCGGTGCTGTTGGGCATCGTCAGCGGCCCGGCCATCGGCGGCCTGATCGCCGAGTATCACGGCTGGCACATGATGTTCTACGCCAGCATGCCGATCGCCGCGCTGATCTTCTTCATTGCGCAATCGGCCATGGAGCGGAAAAAGGCTGCGGCGCTCCCGGTGTTCGACTTCTTTGGCTACGCCAGCTTCACGGTCGGGGTGATCGCGCTGCAGATGCTGCTCGACCGTGGCGAACGCATGGAGTGGTTCGAGTCGCGGGAGATCTGGATCGAAGCGATGGCCTCGGCGCTCGGCTTCTATCTGTTCTTCGCCCACCGCTGGACCGCCAACGCGTATTTCCTCGGCAAGCACCTGTTCAAGGATCGCAATTTCGTGCTGTCGACGATCATGTTCTTCGCCTTCGGCTTTGTGCTGCTGCCGACCCTGGCCCTCACCTCGCCGATGCTCGACGAGATCCTCGGCTACCCGCCGATCACCACCGGCTACCTGACAATTCCCCGTGGCGTCGGGCTGGTGGGCACGTTCCTGCTGATGAGCAAACTGCCTGCGCGAATCGACAGCCGATTGATGATCGCCATCGGCATGCTCATCGTCATCTACGCCAACTGGCTGATGCTGGGTTACTCACCGCTGATGGACTGGACGCCGGTGTCCATCGCCGGGTTCGTGCAAGGCGTGGGCATGGGCATCCTGATGCCTGCGATCAGCAAAGCCGCGTTCAGCACCCTCGACCCGAAGTTTCGCCCGGAAGGTACCGGACTCTTCAACCTGTCGCGGGTGTACGGCAGCACCCTGGGCATCGCCATCGTGCAGACGTACTTCTACAACAACACGCGAGCGATGCACCAGGCGCTTGCCAGCCATCTGACGCCCTATCGCAGCGCCGTGCATTCCCTGACGGCCTCGACACCTGCGCAAGCCTTTGGGGCGCTCAACGAAATGATCACGGGCCAGGCGGCCTTCATCGCGGTCGTCGACCAGTTCAAGATTCTGATGCTGGCGATGGTGGTGGTGATCCCGCTGGTAGCGTTTCTTCGCAAACCCGTTGCGACCAACTAATTTTCGTGGAACAGCCAAATGAACTTCAACATGCTCGCATTCAGAAGACCGCCCTTCCCGTTCCGGATCGGTGCCCTGTCACTCGCTCTGCTCATCTCGGCGTGCAGCGTGGGCCCGGACTTCCAGGCGCCCACCCCAGGCACTTCGCAACACTACGACCAACAGGCCGAACAGCGCCTTGCTCAGAACGGCGATACCACTGGCCGTCAGCACATCGAGCTGGGCAAGTCGGTGAGCGGCAACTGGTGGACGACCTTCAAGTCGCCCAGGCTCGATCAGGTGATGCGCCGCGCCATCGACGGCAACCTGGAACTGGTGGCAGCCGACGCCACGATTCGCCAGGCTGCGTCCTCTGTGGCGGCGGCGGAAGGTGCGCTGTACCCGCAAGTCGATTTCGCCGCTCAGGGCGGTCGACAAAAAACTCACAACGCGCCTGAGGCATCGGTCGACAACTTCTACGCCATCGGCCCACGGGTGAGTTTCGATCTGGACGTTTTCGGCGGCAACAAGCGTCGGGTCGAACAACAGGCCGCGTTCACCGAGTTGCAGAAACATCGCTACGAAGCCGCCTGGTTGACCTTGACCGGCGACGTGAGCAGTCAGGCGATCCTGATTGCCTCGGCCGACGCGCAGATGGCGGCGGTGCAGAACCTGCTGGCCAACGACGAGAAAAACCTCAAGCTGGTGCGCATGGCCCAGCAGAGTGGCAGCACCACGCAGATCGACGTATCGCTGGCCGAAACCCGGCTCGCGCAGGACCGCACGCTGCTGCCGCCACTGGCCCAACAACGGGACTCGGCGCGCCATGCCCTGGCCATTCTGACTGGCAAAGGTCCTGGCGACTGGACCGCGCCGGAGTTCGATTTTGCCGAGTTCGTGTTGCCCGCGAACGTGCCCGTCAGCCTGCCTTCGGAAACCGCGCACAACCGGCCCGATGTGCGCCAGGCCGAAGCCGAACTGCACATGGCCAGCGCCGAGATCGGTATCGCCACCGCCAATCTCTACCCCCACGTCGAGCTGTCCGCCGCCCTCGCGCAGTCCGCGTCGGGCAATGGCGGCGCAGCACTCTGGGGTCTGGCGGCGGGCTTGACCGCGCCGATCTTCAGCGGCGGTACGCTGGAAGCCGAGCGTCAAGCGGCGGTCGATGGTTACAAGGCGACGCTCGCCGGGTATCAGCAGACCGTGATCAAATCGTTCGGCCAGGTTGCCGACACCCTGCAGGCGATCAACCACGATGCCGAGCAATTCCAGGCCCAGGACGACGCATTGCGCTCCGCCGAAACCAGTTTGCGCTTGAACCAGCAGGCATATGCCCAAGGCGAAAACAGCATCCTGCAAGTGCTGGAAGCAGAACGTGCGTACGAACAGGCATTACTGGGGCAGATCCGCGTGAAGACTGCGCAGTATCTGGACACCGTACGTCTGTTTGTTGCGCTGGGCGGCAATTCGGCAGGTGTGTTCGATCAACGCGCTTCCTACCGCAACGCCAGTCAGGCAGCCAACTGATTCAGCGTCATCAGGCAGGTTTCCCACCCCCCGGGAAACTCGCCTGTGCGGCGTCATCCGCCTCTCCGTGAAAACGGCTACCCTGCACCTGCTCGATTCCACGACTTGTCACCAGCCCAGCTCTAGTCATCTCTCAAGGCCTGATCGATGGACACCTTCCAGACCATGCGTTTTTTTATCGCGGTGGCGCAAAGCGGCAGTTTCACCGCAGCGGCGGCATTGCTGAACACCACCACGACCAACGTCTCCAAGGCCATTTCCAGCCTGGAGGCCAGGCTGCAGACACGCTTGATCAATCGCACCACGCGCCGCCTGGCATTGACCGAGGCCGGCACACGCTATCTGCAACGCTGCGAAAGGATCCTTGAAGAAGTGCGCGAAGCCGACGAAGAAGCCGGCACCACTCACATCAAACCTTCGGGTCGCTTGAAGATTCACGCGATGTCGGCGATTGGCAACCATTACGTGATCGGCGCAATTGCTCGCTACCGGGAGATTCATCCCTCGGTGATGTTCGATCTGAACCTGACCAATCGGGTGCCGGACATGCTCGAAGAAGGCTACGACATGTCCATCGTGCTCGCCCGAGACCTACCCGACTCGGGGTTCGTGGCCCAGCGCCTGGGCATCACCTACAACATTCTCTGCGCCTCACCGGGCTACGTGAAAAAAAGCGGTATGCCGCATTCGCCCGACGACCTGCATCAACATGACTGCCTGCGAATCGTGAACACGGTCATGCCCGCCGAAAACTGGGCATTCGAAGGGCCGCAGGGTGTTGAAACGGTGAACATCGCGCTGTCGCCGCTGCACTTGAATACGGCCGATGCCATGACGGTGGCGATCAAGAATGGAATGGGAATCGGCATTCAGCCTGTTGCGTCGGCCGTGGAGGGACTTAAAGCGGGGACGTTAGTGCGGGTATTACAGGAATATCATCTGGAGGAGTTGAACCTGTACGCGATCTATCCGTCGCGAAAGTTTCTCGATGCAAAAATAAAAACCTGGGTGGAGTTTCTGAAAAACACCATTCCCGAGTTGTTGGCAGCGGATGAAAAAGTGGCGGGTTCTAAAAGAAAACAATAACGAAACGGTTCAAGGTTTTCGCAGCCGGTATGGAGTGTCGACCCTCCATCGCCCGCACCACAATCAGCCGTTGGAACAGGCAGTTCCCATGGCCTGATACTCGATAACGTGACGTTGACCCTTGGAATCTTCATAGGTCATCTGTACCGGGATCGGGCCGCAGTGGTCCGAGATATCGGTGACTGCAAGCACTTTGTGAATATCCAGTTTTGTCTGGTAAGTGTAAGTTTCTACCGGAGTGGAAGTGGCAGGACTGTCATCTGCAAAAGCCGGTGCAAACAGGCCGCCCAGTACCAGGAACGTCGCAATTTTTGAAAAGCTCATCGCATTCACCTTATCGTCTGAAAGTGTCGGGTTGATCCCGTGAGCTACTGGAAAGAAGTTTCGTTTGCTCGGTGGGTAGAACCGATACTAGGTGTTTGCTCATGGGCCAAATAGCGGTCCACGGGACAAAGACTGTTGACGAAATCAGGATGAATCTACGACTGCCAATGGCTGATCGATGACACGAAGCGCATAATGCGCCGGCCATTTTCCACGCAGGGGATTGCTGATCATGACAGTCGTTCACAACGCTGCTCAGGTGGGGTTTTCAACGCAGGCGGGTGCCTACACTCAGGGCCGTCCGGACTATCCGCATGAATTGAACACATGGCTCAGGGGCGCGCTGGGCATAGGCGCCACGTCCGCGGTGGTCGATCTGGGTGCCGGCACCGGCAAGTTCACCCGGTTGCTCAAGCCGCTGACCGAACACTTGATCGGCGTAGAACCGGTACACGCCATGCGCAGTGAGTTCGCCGCGCATCTGCCGGATGTGCGGATCGTGCCAGGCACCGCGCAATCCATCCCGCTGCCCGACTCGAGCGCTGATGCAGTGGTCTGCGCTCAGGCCTTTCACTGGTTCGCAGACTCGGCAGCGCTTGCGCAAATCCACCGCGTGCTCAAGCCTGGCGGCAAGCTGGGGCTGGTCTGGAACGTGCGCGATGAGTCAGTGGACTGGGTCGCCGAGATCACCCGCATCATTACCCCTTACGAAGGCGACACGCCGCGCTTTCACACCGGCAACTGGCGCCTCCCCTTCGACGGCCGTTATTTTTCCGCGCCTGAAATGACCTGCTTCAACTACAGCCACACCGGCAATGCCGAGACAGTGATCATGAACCGCTTTCTGTCGGTGAGTTTCATCGCAGCGCTTCCGGCTGCCGAAAAGGCCACGGTCACCGAACAGCTACGGGAACTGATCAACACCCACCCGGCGCTGCGTGGGCGCGAGACCATTGCCTTCCCCTATCAAACCCAAGCCTACCTGTGCCGTCGGCTGGCCTGAATAAAAGGTAAGAACCGTGAAGATCATCCGCAGTAAATCCTTCACCGGCGAGCGCGCCTGGGCCGCACTGGACATCGCCAACATGAACGGCATCACCACGCGCCTGCACTGGACCAATCAGCCCTACAAATGGCATGTGAACGACGGGCAGGAAGTGTTCGCCGTGCTGGACGGGCGAGTGGAAATGCACTTCAAGGACAACGGTGTCGAGCACTCGACGATCCTCGAAACTGGCGACGTGTTCTACGCCTCGGTCGGCACCGCCCACGTTGCCCATCCACTGGGGGTGGCGCGCATTCTGGTGGTGGAGAGCGAAGGCAGCGTCTGAGCCGTTATGGCTGACGGGGGGAGAATTTCGCTTTCCCCCAGATCAATCCGATCACCGCCGCCATGGACGACGCTGCCAGCACGCTGAGTTTGGCCGCTGACAACAGCGCCTGATCGGTGAATGCCAGCGACGAAATGAAGATGGACATCGTGAAGCCGATCCCCGCCAGCAACCCCACCAGCACAACGCCGGTCCAGGTGACACCATCTGGCAGCCTGCAGATATTCAGTTTGACCAGGGCCACGCTGGCCAGAATTACACCGATGGGCTTGCCCAGTACCAACGCCAGCATGACGCCGACGAAAACACTTTGCGACAGGGCCTCGTTCAGATTGGCGCCCGCCAGGCTGACGCCAGCGTTGGCCAGTGCGAAGAGCGGCATCACACCAAACGCGACCCAGGGATGCAGCCCGACCTGAATACGCTGGACCGGTGGCAGGACCTCCCGTTGCGCATGACGCAGTTGCTTCAGGGGTTTGGCGACGGACTGCGCGCCTTCATCGGAATGAGACACGCGCTCCATCAGTTCGTGAAGGGTACGACCGATCGTCTCCAGCGGCCGCTCGGTGGCGGGTTTGCGATTGACCGGCGTCATCAACCCGAGAATCACCCCGGCAAGGGTAGGATGCACTCCGGTCTTCAACAGGCCGAACCAGACAATAGCGCCGGGCAGCAAATACGCGTAGGCCTTGCTGATGCCCATACGTTGAAACACCAGCACCAGCGCAAGCCCGCCGACAGCGACGAGTAACCCGTGGTAATCCAGGCTGACGGTGTAACCCACGGCAATGATCAGAATGGCCACGATGTCATCGATGATCGCCAGCGCCAGCAGCAAGATACGCACGCCGCTGGGGATCGATTTGCCGAGCAGCGCCAACACCCCCACCGCGAATGCGATGTCCGTGGCCGTCGGAATCGCCCAACCAGCCCTGGCCTCCGTGCCGTGATTGAGCAGCATGTAAATGATCGCTGGCATCATCACCCCGCCCAGCGCCGCGCCGAGTGGCAATGTCGCAAGCTTCAGGCTGGCAAGGGCGCCGTCCTTGATTTCCTGACGTATTTCGGCGCCGACCACCAGAAAGAAGATGGTCATGAGCCCATCGTTCACCAGAAAGTGCAGCGACCTGGAAACAGTGAAGTCGCCCAACCCTATGGTGAGCTGAGTGTTCCAGAAATGCTCATAGCTCGCGGCGTATGGACTGTTGGCCCAGACCAGTGCGATTACGGCAGCGAGTAAAAGGACGATGCCGCTGACGGCTTCGATATGGGAGAACCGTTCGAGCGCTGACAGTGCGCGTTCGGTCAAAACCTGTGGGCGAGGAATGGCCGCGGGGGCCGGGGTTTTATCAGGCACGATCACTCTCCGTTGGCGGCCCGACCAACGCTTGAGCTTTAACCTGCGCAGTGCCGTATGCAACAGCGCACCCACGGCGATGATAAGAAGCTGAGGCAGCAGATGCAAATGGCTATTTGATGGCGCCGGATGAAACTTCTACGCGAGGGATCAATCAATCTGCCGTAGCGAGCGTATTCGTTATCGAGTCGGTCGCGACTCGCTCTTTTGATCCGGGTACTGAACATGATCGCTCGCTGGCGCTGGCTATTTCATCAAATCACCAAACGACTGTGGTTCCGGGCAAGCCTGTTCTCTTTACTCGGCATAGCGACGGCGCTGCTGGCAGTGGTCTTCAACGACTTCATTCCTGCGTCACTGCCCGCCCGCATCGGCGCCGATGCCGTCGACAAGATCTTGGGCATCATTGCGTCCAGCATGTTGGCCGTGACCACTTTTTCATTGAGCACCATGGTGACCGCGTACGGTGCCGCGAGCACCGGCGTGACACCCCGCGCCACCACGCTGGTGATGGAAGACACCACCACGCAGAATGCCCTGGCGACTTTTATCGGTTCTTTCCTGTTCAGCCTGGTGGGCATCATCGCGCTGAGCACGGGCGCATACGGCACGCAAGGTCGAGTGCTGCTGTTTGCCGTGACCATCGCGGTGGTGATTCTGATCGTCTACACCCTGCTGCGCTGGATCGATCACCTGTCCAGGCTCGGACGCGTCGGTGAAACCATCGACCGGGTCGAGACCGCGGCAATCTTAGCCATCGAGCATCGTGTGCAATGGCCGTTCCTGGGAGGTGTTGCCTATCCCGCCGATCTCCGGCTGCCCGCTTCGGCCCAGCCAGTGATGTGCCCTTGTACCGGATACATCCAGCACGTCGACGTCAGTGCACTGGGTCTCATCACCGAGACGCACAACATCCGGATCTACGTCGACGTGGTGCCTGGAAGTTTCGTGCATCAGGACATGCCGCTGGCGTACTGCGTCCCAATGAACTCAGGGCCCCTCGAAGCGCCAGAGGCGATCGCCGAAAAGATCATGGCGACCCTGAGCATCGGCGTTCGACGCACGTTCGAGCACGACCCCAGGTTCGGGCTGTCGGTATTGTCGGAAATCGCATCACGGGCCTTGTCCCCGGCAGTCAACGACCCGGGCACAGCGATTGACGTGATTGGCCGCGGCGTCAGGACTTTGACCGCGTGGGGCAAGTCACGGCTGCCCGTGCGGGACATCGAGCCTGCGTGCGAACAGGTGTATATCCGCGGCCTGGAGGTAGATGACCTGTTCGACGACTTCTTCGCCCCCATCAGCCGCGATGGCGCCGGCCTGATCGAGGTGAATCTGCGCCTGCTCAAAGCGCTCATCACGCTCGCCGGAATCAACCCCGAAAGGTTCCGGGGAGCCTGCGCCCGCCAGGCCGACCTTTTGCTCAAACGATCAGATGCCCTCCTGGTGCTACAGGAAGAGAAAGACAGGCTCGTCGAACTGAGCCGGACTCTGTAAAACTTGTTACTCAGCCTTCCTGGGCGGCGTGGTCTTCGTCTCCGCCGCCTGCAGAAATCCTTTCGCCAGTTGCTGGTAAAGCTCCGGCCCCATTCTGGAGCTGACGGCCTTGGCGATCAGGGCCACCGCCATCAGGCTGATGACCAGGCCGTGACTGTCGATCATTTCCATGACGATGATCGCCGAGGTGATCGGCGACTGGGTGACCGCAGCTAGAAAGCCGACCATGCACAGCGCGATGATGGGCTGGGCAGCCAGATGAAAGAAATCGGCGACGTTGCTACCCACCGCAGCGCCAACCGCCAGCGACGGCGCGAAAATACCGCCCGGAATACCGGAAAAATAGGTGACCACGGTGGCCAGAAACCGCGTGATCGGCGCATGCCACGGCAGCCCGATATCGGAGGCTATGACTTGTGAAGTGATGCCGTAACCACTGCCAAATGACATCCCCCCGCTGATCCAGCCGAGTATCGCGACGATCAACCCGCAGATACCGGCGAACCAGACTGGGTGAGCGCGGCGCCATTCCCAGAGCACGAACCGGCTATGGCGCTGTGGCCACAGGAGCATGCGGCTGAACAACCCTCCGAGCAGGCCGCAACCGATGCCGATCGCAAGGGCTGGAGCGACGATATCGAGGCTGACGCCCTGCACATCGAAGTGACCGAAATAGTTGTAATTGCCCTGCAAAGCGATGGCGACCATCCCTGAAAGAATGATGGTGCTGAGCAAGACCCCGCTGGTGCGGGTTTCCAGTTTGCGTCCCAACTCCTCCACCGCGAAGGCAATCCCCGCCAGCGGTGTGTTGAACGCAGCCGCGATACCCGCTGCACCGCCTGCCAGGATCAAGTCTTCGGCCCGCACGATGCGCGCGTTGGGCAGAAACCGATGGAAGAAGTGCATGATCGACGCCGCGACCTGTACCGAAGGGCCTTCACGCCCCGCCGAGAAACCACCCGTCAGCGCCAGCGTACCGAGGCAGATCTTGCCGAAGGCGATACGCAGGGACACCAGTTTGTCGATGGCCTTGCCCTGATGCACCAGGCGCGTCGCGGCAATGACCTGCGGAATACCGCTGCCTTGCGAGCCGGCAAAGAAGCGCGTGGTGAGCCAGACCACCAGCATGCCGACCAGCGGGGTATAAATGAACGGCAACCAGGGCCGGTCGGCGGTCTGCTGGGCGAATTGCGCCAGGGCCATATCCGCCAGCCGGGCAAACATCACCACCAACAGCCCGGCAACGGTGGCAGCAGCCCACAACGTGACGCGAGTGCGCCAACGCATGGAAGCGAAACGACGACGGAGCAGTGTTATCGGTTTGATCACCCGAGGGAGTTCCCGTTGCAGTACGACACGATGTTGACGGCAAGACTAACCAAATTGGTCGCAACCTCCAAATAGCTCTATATCGAGGCTGACCAAGCGCTTTGCGGCAAAACCTTACACGTTTATCACCTGTGCGACATATCAATTCACAGATTAGCTATCAACTCGCCACCTTCTGCCCAACTATCTACTACATTGGAATAACTCTGCATAAAGCCATAACAAGACGGAGAGTCCCCTCATGCGAGTAAACACCCGCTTTACCCTGCTGGCCGCTGCGGCCGCACTGGCAGTTACCACCGCAGCACAGGCAGCGCCTGTATTCATCAACATCCTGACCGGCGGCACCAGCGGGGTCTATTACCCGATTGGCGTGGGGCTGTCGCAGATTTACAGCGACGGCATTCCGGGGTCCAAGACGTCGGTTCAGGCCACCAAGGCCTCAGTGGAGAACCTCAACCTGCTGCAAGCGGGTCGCGGTGAGCTCGCGCTGGCACTGGGCGACTCCGTGGCCGATGCCAAAAACGGTGTCGAGGACGCAGGCTTCAAGGCACCGTTGACCAAACTGCGGGCCATTGGCGGCGCCTATCCCAATTACATCCAGATCGTCGCCAGCAAAGAATCGGGGATCAAGACCCTGGCTGACCTCAAGGGCAAGACCATTTCCGTCGGAGCACCCAAATCCGGCACCGAGCTGAACGCACGGGCGATTTTCAAGGCAGCAGGTTTGACCTATGAGGACATGGGCAAGGTGCAATACCTGCCGTTCGCCGAGTCGGTGGAGCTGATCAAGAATCGGCAACTGGACGCGACGCTGCAATCGTCGGGGCTTGGCATGGCGGCCATTCGTGACCTGTCATCGGTGATGCCACTCAATTACGTGTCGATTCCCACTGACGTCGTCGCCAAGATCGGTAATCCGGCCTATCAAAGCGCGATGATCCCCGCCAACACCTATGACGGCCAACCGGAAGCGGTGCCCACGGTGGCGATCACCAACATCCTCGTCACCCGGGCAGACGTCCCGGATGAGGTGGCGTACGAGATGACCAAACTGATGTTCGACAACCTCACCCGCCTGGGTAATTCGCATTCGGCGGCCAAGGACATCAAGCTTGAAACGGCAGCCAAGAACCTGCCGATCCCGCTGCACCCCGGTGCCGAACGCTACTACAAGGAAAAGGGCGCGCTGTAACGAATACGGCCGTGGTGTCGTCCCCGACACCGCGGCCTGTTTACGTCCTTTTTTCGATGTGGTCATGAGGCAGGCAGCCAATGAGTGAAGATCAGCACGGCATCCCCGCGAACCCCCGGGACTGGCCAAGAACACTGTTTTACGTGGCGTTGGCGTTTTCGATCTTTCAGATCGTGACCGCTGCGTTTTCTCCGATTTCAAGCCAGGTGCTGCGCGCCGTGCACGTTGGCTTTCTGCTGTGGGTGGTGTTTCTAAGCTACCCCGCCTACGGCAAGAATCGGCCCTGGCAACCCATGGCCTGGCTGCTCAGCCTGGCGGGTATCGCCACGGCGGCGTACCAATGGGTGTTCGAAGCCGATCTGATTCAGCGCTCAGGAGACCTGAGCACCGGCGACATGCTGATCGGGCTGATCTTGATCGCGCTGGTGTTTGAAGCCGCACGCCGTGTCATGGGCATTGCGCTGCCGATCATCTGCGGGCTATTTCTGGCGTATGGCCTGTTTGGCGAATACCTGCCAGGCGAGCTTGCGCATCGCGGCTACGGCTTCGATCAGATCGTCAACCAACTGGCATTCGGCACCGAGGGGCTGTACGGCACGCCGACCTATGTCTCGGCGACCTATATCTTTCTGTTCATCCTGTTCGGCGCCTTCCTGGAACAGGCCGGGATGATCAAGCTGTTCACCGATTTCGCCATGGGCCTGTTCGGCCACAAGCTCGGCGGCCCCGCCAAAGTGGCGGTGGCCTCCTCCGCGTTGATGGGCACCATCACCGGTTCCGGGATCGCCAACGTGGTGACCACGGGCCAGTTCACCATTCCGCTGATGAAACGCTTTGGCTATCGAGCTGCGTTTGCCGGCGGGGTCGAAGCGACGTCCAGCATGGGCAGCCAGTTGATGCCCCCGGTGATGGGCGCGGTGGCGTTCATCATGGCCGAAACCATCAATGTACCCTTTGTGGAGATCGCCAAGGCGGCACTTATTCCAGCCATTCTTTACTTCGGCTCGGTGTTCTGGATGGTGCATCTGGAGGCCAAGCGCTCCAACCTCAAAGGTCTGCCCAAGGACCAATGCCCCAGCGCACTGGGCGCAGTCAAAGAAAACTGGTTCCTGCTGATTCCGTTGCTGGTATTGGTTTATCTGCTGTTCTCCGGGCGCACGCCGCTGTTTTCCGGCATGGTCGGTCTGGCCCTCACTGCTATCGTGATTCTCGGTTCGGCGATCATTCTCAGGGTGTCCAGCTTCGCCTTGCGTTGCGCCTTCTGGATAGCGCTGGGCGTGCTCTGTGTCGGGTTCTTCCAGTTGGGCATCGGGGTGATCTTCGCGGTCATCGCAGCGCTGGTGATCGCCTGCTGGTTCATCAAGGGCGGGCGTGAAACCCTGGCGATCTGCCTCCACGCGCTGGTCGATGGCGCGCGTCACGCGGTGCCGGTCGGCATCGCCTGTGCGCTGGTGGGGATCATCATCGGCGTCGTGTCGTTGACCGGGGTGGCGTCGACGTTTGCCGGGTACATTCTGGCGATCGGCCGTGACAACCTTCTGTTATCACTGGTGCTGACGATGATCACCTGCCTGGTGCTGGGCATGGGCATCCCGACAATCCCCAACTACATTATCACCAGCTCCATCGCAGCCCCTGCGCTCCTGGAGCTGGGTGTTCCGCTGATCGTCTCGCACATGTTCGTGTTCTATTTCGGCATCCTCGCCGACCTCACGCCGCCTGTCGCACTGGCCTGTTTCGCGGCGGCGCCCATCGCCAAGGAGACCGGCTTCAAGATCAGCCTCTGGGCGGTGAGGATCGCTCTGGCGGGTTTCGTCATTCCATTCATGGCGGTCTACAACCCGGCGCTGATGCTGCAAGGCGACAACCTGTGGATGACCGCCTACATGCTGATCAAGACGACTCTGGCGGTAGGATTGTGGGGTATGGCGTCGACCGGTTACCTGCAACAGAAAATGCCGTTGTGGGAACGCTTGCTCGCCTTCGCCGCAGGCGCTTTGCTGGTGGTAGCGTTGCCATTGACCGACGAAGCGGGCTTCGTGCTCGGCGCGCTGGTGATCGGCCAGCACTTCTGGCGCTCGCGTCATACGGCACTGGCCAAGGCATGATCGGACTGTGTCTGGGCCTGGCCGGTGTGGTCTGGGCCCAACTGCCCGTGTCCAGCTTTACCCTGGCGTGGAACCACACCATCGAAAAAATCCGCTGGGAAGAAGACTACCGCGTCACCGCGCAAGGCCTGCTACTGGCCGAAGCCCGCGTGCGCGGCAACGGCGCAGGGATGGAAATCCCCGATGATGCGCGGCTGGAAAACGGCAGCTGGCACTACCATCGCCACCTGCCGCCCCTGCAACCCTTGAACCTTGGGCGTACACCCGAGGCCGGCGATTACCAACTGTGTTTCGACGGCCAGTGCCACGCGATGAGTCAATGGATCGGCGACCCGAATACCAGCCAGCCAAGCGTGCAGTTGTGGTCGTGCGAACAAGGCTGACACACCTTCGCCAGGGCTTTCGGCGGCGATATGGGCGCATATGGCAGGCGCTTAAGAAGCGAGGACTGCGATTACACGCAGGCCTTCGCTGCCTGACCGAACCCGGATGTCAGCAGGCTGCGCTCGTACACGAAGACCTTGCCGCCGCCATTGGCCTTGTAAGCCTCGATCACGTTGTCGGCCGCCACTGAGCTGGGGACAACGATGCGGTAATGCCGCTGCGTCTGAGAGAGAACCGGGCCTTGCAGTCTGGGCATCACGCACGCGGTGAACTGCTCGGGGGACTTCGCGGTTTCCAGGGTCAGGGTCGGTTCGTTGGGGGCGGAGGCGCAAGCCGCCAGAAGCGAGCTGGCAATCAACAGGGCTGGGGCAAACAAATTACGCATCGGCGGATACCTGTAAAAAAATGCTGCCGGTCTGGCAGAGCTTCAATGCAGGGGCCATTTTCCAGTTCTGCCGCCGCAACAGAACTTGTAATGGGTAATGCTGACTATCGACCGCAGCGATAATGTCACGGCTCTGACACATTGGCCTGATAGCGTCCCGCCGTTGTAACGCCCGCCCTACCCTTGCTCAGGACGACATTCAAGGTGAACCCCGCCACGACCCGCAGACCGATCATCTTGCGATCCGACGCCATGCGCTCCGACGACTTCGGCGCGCTGTTTTCGCAAATGTTCGGCAATCGGTACTCCGACTCACAGCCGCTGCCGAAGAACATCGTCATCGGCGGCGTCTACGGCAGGCATGAAGGCGTGAGTTTCCGTCGAATGCACTACCACGGGGACTTCACCGTGGTGCTCCCGGACCTTCAGGAAGAAATCACCTTTGTCATCCCCACGTCGGGCAAGATCGTCTTCGATCACGCCACCGAATCGGTCGGCATGTCCCACGTGGGACTCGCCATCGACAAGGCCGATATCCGCTCAACGCGGTTTCTCGACAATCACTCCCAGCACGGCATGTCGGTCAGCCGCGGCCTGCTCACCGAACGGCTATCGACGCTGCTGCAAAGACCGATCCTGAAGAAGCTGCATTTCGAGCCGACGGTAGATCTGAAAATCCCGGCGTTTCAGGGGATCAAGGCACTGATCGACCTTGCCACCGGGACCGAATTCGATCTGCTGATCAACACCGGGACGCTGATGCCTTCTCGGCTTCGGGAAATGCTGATCGACGCGGTACTGGAAGCCTGGCCACACAACTTCAGCGAAGCGCTGCGCCGCCCCGCCGCTGCCATCGCGCCGCGTCATGTAAAAATGGCCGCCGAATTTCTGCAAGAGCATCCGGATGCGCTGGTCAGCGGTACGGATCTGGCTCGTTTGAGCAACACCAGTTTGCGGGCCTTGCAGGAAGGTTTTCGGCGGTTCATGGGTATGTCGATCATCGAGTATCAGCGCCAGGTACGCCTGCAACGGGCTCATGACCTGTTGATGCAGGGCACCCCGCCTTCGGTGACGGACGTCGCCCTAAAGCTGGGGTTCAGCAATGTCGGCAGGTTCTGTCTGTACTTCCAGAACGCATACGGCGTGAGCCCTGCGCAGGTGAGGAAGGGATTGAGGCGCTGAGCTACAGGAAACTGATCGTGCCCACGCTCCGCGTGGGCATGCATCCTGTGACGCTCCGCGTCACCAACGGCAGACGCAGAGCGTCTGGAGCTGCGTTACCACGCAGAGCGTGGGAACGATCAATCAATCTGGAATCCGCTACAGGAAACTGATCGTGCCCACGCTCCGCGTGGGCATGCATCCTGTGACGCTCTGCGTCACCAACGGCAGACGCAGAGCGTCTGGAGCTGCGTTACCACGCAGAGCGTGAGAACGATCAATCAATCTGGAATCCGCTACAGGAAACTGATCGTGCCCACGCTCCGCGTGGGCATGCATCCTGTGACGCTCCGCGTCACCAACGGCGGACGCAGAGCGTCTGGAGCTGCGTTACCACGCAAAGCGTGGGAACGATCAAACGCGAGGCCGCCCGGTTTGCATGATCAGAACAACCAACTGGCCTTCAAGCCGCCACTGAAGCCATGACTGTCCCCACCGCCATTGGCACCCACTTCTGCACCCACACTCAACGCGCCAAGGCTGGCCATGACGTTGACGACGCCGGTGAACTGATCGCGGTTGTCGAAGGCTGCGCGCTGCTCGACGTCCAGCCCAAGCAGGTGCCCTTGACTGTCGACCTGATGATCGCCCAGCACATGTTCGTAACCCACTTGCGCGCCCGGCGTCAGTTGCCAGCTGCCCAGCGCTATCGGGGTGAGTGATGCATTCAGGTTGGCGACCGCACTGCGGCGGGTTTCATTGATGCCGTCGACGTCCAGTGCCAGCTCGCTGCCCTTCTCCCTGAAGCCCGAGAGGTCCAGGTGACTGACGCGCAGGCCAAGGCCTGGTTCCAGCACCACGCTGCTCATAGGCAGGCGATAACCCAGCACCAGCGTTGCGCCCGCCAGAGTGCCATGGCTGTCGCCCTTGGGCGTGCCCAGTCCGCCGCCGATATCACGCTTGCTGTCGTAGTCGATCCAGCCGCCGCTGGCATTGGCGTCGACAAACAGGCCGCGTTCCAGGCCATCCGGTGCGAAGCGTGCGCCAAGGTTGAGGAAGGTCAGGTCGGTATCCGCCTCGCCACCCGCCGAACCGACAGTACCGCGACTGTAACCAAAGCCGACGCGACCGCTGAGTTGTTCAGAGAAGCGCTGGGTCAGGCCGATCATCATGCCCTGGCTGTGTTCGTTGCTGCTGGCGGCGTGCGACGAGCCGTCAGTGCCGAGATACCCCGCCAGCGCCGTGCTCCACAGGCGAGACTGACCGACCTTGAGGTCGGTGCCACTGGCGTAAGGCGCGGCCGCCTGTTCGATCATTGCGTCCTGACGCAGCAGATAGCTGGCAGCGTCGGCATGCAGTTGACCACCGACCGTGGCCTCCACGCCGCCGAGGGTGCCGGCATCGATGGCCGATTGCAGGTAGTAGTTGTAGGCGCTGTAGGTGCCTGACAACCCGGTGTTCTGCAACTGCTGTAACAACCCCGCTCCGGCGGCCGCGTTACCGGTCAACCCCACTTGGCCCGGCAGGCTGTTGTAGAACACCATCTTGCCGCGCAGCACGTAAATGGTCTCCTGCGACAGACCCAGACCCTGCTTGAGGTAGTTGTCCATGCTGCCGTATTCGGCGGTCACCTCATCCAGACCGGCCTGCAGATAACTGGCCTGCACGCCAAGCAACGGCCCGTAGACAGCGGCCATGCTCGCCGGCATGGCGGCAAGTGTCGCCGCCACACGGGCAGCGGTGTAGTCATTGGTCGCCAGGTAATTGTTCATGATCGTGCCGCTGTCGACACCCGCAATACTCAACAACACCGCAGCGGTCCAGCCAGTACGGTCCTTGCCGGCGGTGCAATGGAACAATGCAGCACCATCGGCAGAAGCCAGCTCATTGAACAGCGTATTGAACTGGCTGCGCATACCGGCATCGCTGACGAAGGAACGGTTCGCGCCTTCCATCATGGCAATCGCGTCGGCGGCGCTACTGACCGAAATGCTGGTGATGTTCGAAGCCGAGCTGCCGCTACCGATGATGTCGATGTTGCTGTAGGTCGCCCCCGTCAGCATCGTATCTGGCGTGGCGGCGATTTCGCTTGGGGTGCGCAGGTCGTATACGGCGGTAATGCCCAGGCCGTTCAGCGTCGCCAGATCCACCGCCGAAGGCGTCAGTGCGTTGGAACGGTAGAAAACACCGCCCCGCATCGTGCCGTCATTGGCTGTCGAATACGCGGTGGTGGTGCCCGCGATATCCCGGAAGTTATCGATACCAGTCAATCGCGGGGTATCGAGTGCGGCGGTCTCGGCGGCGTGGGCAGCGGCGATGGACAGGCTCAGAACGGACAGCGAACACAGAAGACGTTGAAACTCGATACAGCCTCATGGAAAAGCATTGGGGCTGCCCACTATCTGTGTCGAATTGAGACCGAATATTACAGTTTTCCGAGGAATGAAAATCCCTGCGCGATCTGTCCGCAGGATGCGTTATTTGTCCATGCACCCCTTGAAAACCGACCGTTCAGCACCTGCCGCAGGCTCCCAGCCAGCGCTGCCTAAGCTTGACCTGCCGGAAACGGTTTCCGGCCATAACAAGGAAGGTGCGATATGACCTCTTCAAAGCTCGGCCCATCGGTCTTTCTGCTCAGTCTGGCGTGGTGCTCCAGCGCCTCGGCTTATGAACCGCCGCCAGTGCCTGCGTCCGCCACAACGCTCGACGATCAGCAGATTCGCAGCACGATGATGAACAAGAAACTGTACGGAACCACGCGCAAAGGCGATTACCCTTACTCGATTACCTTTTCGGCAGATGGGACGGACGTGTTTCTGATGTCCGGCAGCCCGCCGGAAAAAGAAAGCTGGACGCTCACCAATGGTGTGGTCTGCGTGATACCGAAGGATTACCCGAAAGAATGCAGCCAGGTGAAGACCGCCAACAACGAGTACTGGTTCGTCGATCCCGCAACCAAAAAGGTCAACGCGCACCTGAGATTGAAGCAGTGACTTGAGGCTGTGACCGGGGCAGCGAGGTCCATTCAGGTCAGTGGCCCGGCATGCCCGGAACTCAGCGACGCAGTGCCCCGGACGACTGAAAACACTTTCGCGTTTTTTCATATCTGCGCCGCTTTCGCATTTCAGGGCGACACATCTTGAATCAAGGGTCCCGTTGATTCGCTCAGGATGATAGTTTGCGAATCTTTCTGATCGTCTGATCAGCTATTTCTCAAAAACTGCCTGCAAAGGAATGCCCCAGCAATGGACTTTTCACTCAAGAAGCTCGCTGCCGCCACTCTGGTTTTCGCCAGCCTATGTGCCTTCACTGCTCCTGCATCTGCCAACATCAGCGCCCAGCAGAGCGCGCAGATTCTAAGCACCCTCAATGACGCCTCGGTCAGCGATTTCAGGGAATTCCTGAGCCGTGTGGCCAAGAGCGATGTCGCGAAAACCGCTGACCTCTCCCCGGCCATCAATGCCTTCCTCGGCAACAAGACGTTAACGGCAGAGCAGCAGAACGAGATCCATCGCTTGCTAGGCCTGTATGCGCGGGTGAAATACGGCAGCGCGGCGACCGAAACCCTGCGCGAGCTGGTGGAGATCCCGACGGTTCGCGTGGACGGCGTGGCCCAGCATGAGAACCCTCAGTTCATCAAGATCGGCGAGAAGATCAAAAGCCTTGCGCAGTCGTTCAATCTGAACTTCCGCAACATCGACAACCGCGTGTACGAGATCTCGCTGGAAGGCAGCGGCAAGGAACTGGTCGGCATCCATGCTCACGCCGATGTGGTGCCCGTGACGCCGGAAAACTGGGTGCTGGAGGATGGCACCCGACTGGACCCGTTCAAGGTTACGCTGATTGGCGACCGCATGTACGGTCGCGGCACCGAGGATGACAAGAACGGCATCGTGGTGGCGCTGTACGCCATGAAAGTGATCAAGGAGGAGAAGCTGCCGCTGGCCAGAAACTTCAAGCTGCTGATCGACACCACCGAGGAAACCGCCGGTGACGCGATCCCCTACTACTTCGAGCGCAACCCGACCCCGGAATACAATCTCGCGCTGGATGGCAGCTACCCGGTGGTGATCGCCGAAAAGGGCTACGGCACGGTCATGGCCAGGTTCCCGCGACGTCAGGCTGAAGGCACGGGCGCGGAAATCATCTCGATGACCGGCGGCATGGCCACCAACCAGATTCCCTCGCGTTCGGTCGCCATCCTCGTCACAGACAAACCCGCCGAACTGGCGGCCTCGCTGCAAAAAGCCGGGGCCGAGTATGCGCAGCACAATGGCGGCGACTTCAAGATCAGCGCCACGGTCGACGGCAAAAACGTCAACCTCACCGTGACCGGCGTTTCCGCCCACTCATCCGAGCCGGAGTCTGGGGTCAACCCGGTGGCCCGGATGCTGGACTTCATCAACAGCCTGGACGGCAAGGTCGCGCTCAAGCACAACCCGATCACCGACGCCGCTCGTTACGCCTCGGACAACTGGGGGCTGGATTACCTGGGCAGCAAACTGGGCGTCGGCTTTGCCGATGAGTTCATGGGCCCGCTGACGGCCTCGCTGACCTACGTGGCCATGGACGACAAAGCCTTCAAACTCGCGGTCAACCTGCGTGTACCCAAGGGTAAATCCCCCGAAACACTCAAATCGGAAATCGCCGGCAAGCTCGATGCCTGGACGCAGAAGAGCCACATCAAACCTGCGTTCGACTACTCCATCGCCGAGCCGATGTACCGCAACCCCGAAGGTGAATGGGTCAAGTCGCTGCTCGCGGTCGCCACCGAAAACCTCGGTATGGAACACAAGTTCGGCACCTCCGCCGGCGCGACCTCGGTCCACGAACTGCCTAACGGCGTCCAGTTCGGCCTGGCCAAGCCCGACGTCAAATACACCGGCCACACCGACAGCGAATTCAAGACCACCGAGCAATTCCTGATGGATCTGCAGATCGTCACCGAAATGATGGGACGCATCGGCCAACTGCCAAAACTCTGACCGCCCTGCCCGGACCCGCCAGTGTGGCGGGTTCGGTTTATCTGCGCCAGATACCGCGTGTTTCACACCGTGGAAGTTATTTTCCTGAACCTGAAACGGCTCGCGTCCCGCAGGAGAGGTTGGAAGTGATCCACGCCCCTGTGACGACGTAACCCTTCAGTTGAGCTAACTGCGCTATGTTCGCCAGCGCACAGACGAACCCACCTGCAAATGGACACACTGACGCTGGAAAGCTACGTCCTATAAGGCGCTGCTCGGCGCTGGCGCGCGACGCCTGCGCACTCTCAAAACGCGCGCAATCACTACGGTGCGTTTCAGGCTCAGGACCTTATGAACAGCATATGGACACGCGTACGGAGGGTGGTTGCTCGCTCGTCCGGGCTTTACCGAACCGGTTCGTTTTCCCAACCCCGATTCGAATATGAGCCGATTCTGCGCTCTGAGCTGTTCAGCGCCGATCAGATGGCCAGCCACGGCATCGCTCTGGCCGGGCAGCATCAGCTGACGGCCCTGTCCGCTCGGGATTCGATGCTGAGCAGGCTGGACGACAACGAGGCGCTGCTCAAGCTCAGCTGCACGGCACTCACCGAGGCGCAGCTGTCCAGCCGCCGTGTCACCCCGGCCGCCGAGTGGCTGTTGGACAATTATTTCCTGATCGAAGACCACATCCGCACCGCCAGAACTCACCTGCCCAAGGGCTATAGCCGTGAGCTGCCGCGCCTGATCAACGGCCCGTCGGCAGGGCTGCCCCGGGTCTACGACATTGCGCTGGAGACCATTTCCCATGGCGACGGGCGCGTCGACGAACAGAGTCTGAGCAGCTTCATCCTTTCCTACCAGACGGTGATGCCGCTGGCGCTCGGCGAGCTGTGGGCGATCCCGATCATGTTGCGGCTGGCGTTGATCGAAAACCTGCGAAGGGTGGCGTCACGGGTGATGGCCAACGCCGATGATCGCAACCTGGCCGATGATTGGGCCGAGCGTCTGATCGAGACCTCTGAGCGGGATATCAAAAGCGTCGTGCTGACAGTGGCCGACATGGCCCGCTCCACCCCGCCGATGACCGCCGCGTTCGTGGCCGAATTCACCCGCCGCTTGCAGGGCCAGAGTGCAGCGCTTGCGTTGCCCCTCAACTGGATAGAGCAGATGCTCGGCGAAACCGGCTCCAGCACCGAGCGCCAGGTTCAACTCGACGCACAGCAACAGGCCGCCGATCAGGTTTCCATCAGCAACAGTATTGGCAGCCTGAGGCTGCTGTCCGCCACCGACTGGCGCGAGTTAGTCGAGTCGATGAGCCACGTCGAACAGATCCTCAGTGAAGACCCGGCAGCAGTCTATCGAACGATGGATTTCGGCACCCGAGACAGTTATCGGCACGTGGTCGAGCGTCTGGCGCGGCGCAGCCCGCAGCAGTCGGAAATCCAGGTAGCGCGGCTTGCGATCAACCTCGCCACTGCCCAGACCGCCACGGCCTCCTGCGAGCTGCTGGCGCATCATGTCGGGTATTACCTGATCGGCGCCGGGCTGCCCGCGCTGGAGCAGCGCCTCAAAGCTCGGGTCCCAATTCATGAGCGATGGAAACGCCTGCTGCAACGCTCCCCCCTGATGTTTTACCTGGCGCCGGTGTCGCTGCTGACATTCATATTCGCCTGGCCATTGATGGCGTCCGCACACCGCGACTCCATGCCGGATCTGGCACTGCTGGTGCTGGCGGTACCCTGCCTGATCATGACCAGCCGCCTGGCGATCAGCCTGATCAATTGGCTGGTCACCTTCAGCCTGTTGCCGTCGGTCCTGCCGAAAATGGACTACGACCACGGATGCCGGACACCGTGACGACGTCGAGCGGGTTCGCGGTCTCGCCGGTGAACGACTCGAAAACCTGGATCGGCTGGCCGCACTGGCGAATTCGATGGCGCAGATGGATTTCTCGCTGCTGTACGACAGCCAGCGCGACCTGTTCGTCATCGGCTACAACGCCGAGGAACGTCGTCTCGACAGCGGCTATTACGACCTGCTGGCGTCTGAAGTGCGGCTGACCAACTTCGTGGTCATCTCCCAGGGTCAAATCCCCCAACGTGCGTGGTTCACCCTCGGCAGGTTGCTGGGGGAAAACGCCGGGGTGCCGACGCTGCTTTCCTGGTCCGGCTCGATGTTCGAATACCTGATGCCCATGCTGGTGATGCCCAACTACGACGGCAGCCTGCTGGACCAGACCTGCCGCGCGGCCGTGGCGGTGCAGATCGAACACGGCAACGCCCTGGGCATTCCGTGGGGCGTGTCAGAGTCGGGGTATTACACCCTCGATGCGCATTTCAATTATCAATATCGCGCGTTCGGGGTTCAGGGTCTGGGTCTCAAACGCGGGCTGAGCGACGACGTGGTGATCGCCCCCTACGCCAGCGCACTGGCCTTGATGATTGACGCCGACGCGGCCTGCAAGAACCTGCAACGTCTGGCCTTGCAAGGCTCATCGGGGCGCTTCGGCCTGTATGAAGCGGTGGATTACACCGAAGCGCGCTTGCCACGGGGACAGCCGTTCGCGGTGGTGCAGTCGTTCATGGCCCACCATCAGGGCATGAGCCTGCTGGCCTTGACCAGCCTGTTGCTCGATCAGCCCATGCAGCGACGCTTCGAGACTGACCCGGTATTGCAATCGGCGCTGCTCTTGCTACAGGAGCGCGTGCCCAAGGCCGCTGCGCCGTATCTGCAGACCGCGCAATCGCCGGTGCGTGGCGATGCCGGTCAGGATCCGGGCCTCCGAGTATTTGCCGATCCAGGCCGCAAACGCCCGGCCGTGCAGCTGCTGTCCAACGGTCGCTACCACGTGATGTTGACCAGCGGCGGCGGTTACAGTCGCCGCAACGACATGGCGGTCACCCGTTGGCAGGAAGACACGACCCAGGATAACTGGGGCATGTTCTGCTATCTGCGCGATGTCGAGAGCGCGACGGTCTGGTCAGCTGCGCATCAACCCACGCTGCATCAACCTGAAAGCCACGAAGCCATTTTCAGCGACTCTCGCGCCGAGTTCAGGGCACGCAATCTGGATTTCGACACCCACCTGGAAATTGTCGTGTCGCCCGAGGACGACATCGAGTTGCGCCGCTTGCACGTCACCAACCGCGCGTCGTCGACCAAGGCGCTGGAGATCACCACCTACGCTGAAGTGGTGCTGACCTCGCCGAGCAACGACGCCATGCACCCGGCCTTCAGCAAGCTTTTCGTGCAGACCGAACTGTTGCCATCGTACTCCTCATTCCCAGACGCTGAGCTTTGAGCACGCCGTCGATGAATAGCGATTGAACCCCAGTGCGCGGGCGCAGGGGAGTAACCTGACCCGGTACGCCTCTCCTTCACCACGGTGCTTCGCCATGCATGCCCCACCCCAACCCAGCCACAATCATCTGCTAGCAGCGCTTCCGGCCGACGACCTCAAGCGCCTTGCCCCGCATCTGGAGCAGGTGTCCCTGGCGTTGGGCGACGTGCTCTATGAGCCGGGCGACACGTTGCGGCATGTGTATTTTCCGACCGATGCGATCATGTCCCTGTTACACGTCACGGAAAACGGCTCGTCCGCCGAAATCGCCGTGGTCGGAAACGAGGGCCTGATCGGCATCGCGCTGTTCATGGGCGACGAAAGCACCTCCAGTCGTGCGGTGGTGCAAAGCGCCGGTTTCGCCTTCCGTCTGCCGGGTGAGAAGTTGAAAAAGGAGTTCAACCGCCATGGCGATCTGCTGCTGCTGATGTTGCGTTACACCCAGGCGCTGATCACCCAGATGTCACAGACCGCCCTCTGCAACCGCCACCACTCCATCGATCAGCAATTGTGCCGCTGGCTGCTGCTGTCGCTGGACCGGTTGCACGGCAACCACCTGAACATGACCCAGGAATTGATCGCCAACATGCTCGGGGTGCGGCGCGAAGGCGTGACCGAAGCGGCGGGCAAACTCCAGCGCCAGGGCGTCATCGAATACAGCCGCGGCCAGATCACCGTGCTGGATCGTCCACGCCTCGAACGCTTGAGTTGCGAGTGCTATCTGGTGGTCAAGACTGAAACCGATCGCCTGCTGCACTACACGCGGCGTCAGGACGAATAGGGTTTACCCGGCGCACTCTCGACAATTGCCGACAGACGTAGGGTCACTACCTGCGAATCTTGCGAAATTAACCTGCAAAGCCGGCATATCGCAGGCTGCCGCCCGGCATTTCGTCCGCCCATAATGGCCTCACAACAACAAACGGGGTTCACCCTGAGGCCAGCAAGCGATGTACAAAGACCATATTGTCAAAGCTCGTTTCACCGACAGCGTCGTGATGATGGGCGCCATCGCCGCAGTCATTTTCAGCATCACGCTGATCTGCGGCGTCGGAGACAGTCGACTTTCAAACCTGATGGGCCCCATCGTTCTTGATCTGCAGTCACCGCTGGCGCGCAACCTGGCGGTGGGTGGCACCTTCACCTTGACGGCCATGCTGAACCTGTTTCTGCTGGGTCGCTTCCCGTTACGGGCTCAGATCATCACGGTCTGGTTCGAACTGCTCGTTCTGTTCCTGCTGTTCTTCGATACGTTCAACCTCTCCTATAGCTTCATCGCGACCAAAGTCGGTTTCATGATCACCCAAGGGGTGTTCACCACGGTCTACGTGTCCGCCATTTCCATTGCCATCGCGTTCGTCCTGGCGTTGCTGGGCGCGACAGCGCGTTTGTCTTCCAACGGCTTCGCGATTGCCATCGCCAGCTTCTACACCTCCTTTTTTCGCGGCGTGCCGCTGCTCATCCAGATCTACCTGATTTACCTGGGCATCCCGCAACTCGGCTATGTGGTCGGGGCCGTCCCGGCAGGGATTCTGGCGCTCTCGCTGTGTTACGGCGCCTACATGACGGAGATCTTCCGGGCAGGGATCAGCAGTATCTCGCGCGGCCAGTGGGAGGCGTCGCGGGCGATTGGTTTGACGCCCTTTCAGACAATGACGCGGGTCATCCTTCCCCAGTCCATGCGACTGATCATCCCGCCGACTGGAAACCAGTTCATCTCGATGCTCAAGGACAGCTCGCTGGTGTCCGTGATCGGCGTCTGGGAACTGATGTTCCTGGCACGAACTCAAGGCCGCGCCGAATTCCGTCACCTGGAAATGCTCATCACCGCTGCCGTGCTGTATTGGCTCTTGTCCATCGTGCTGGAAACCGTTCAGGCACGCCTGGAAAAACACTTCAACCGCGCCCACCGCTGACAGGAACACGACGATGAATCAGCTTTCAGGTTCAGCAGCCTCGGCTTCGTATCCGGCCGTTTCGATTCAGGCGATGCACAAATGGTATGGCGACTTTCACGTGCTCAAGGGCATCGACCTGCATATCGCGGCCGGCGAAATCGTGGTCGTCTGCGGGCCGTCAGGCAGCGGCAAATCCACGCTGATTCGCTGCCTCAATCTGCTGGAAGATTTTCAGCAGGGCCACGTGTTCATCGACGGTGTCGAGTTGACCCGTGATGCCCTCTGCGTAGCGGGCATCCGACGGCAGATCGGCATGGTGTTTCAACAGTTCAACCTGTTCCCGCACATGACCGTCCTGGAAAACCTCATGCTCGGGCCTCGGCTGGTGAGCAGGCTCAGTGAGTCGAAGGCCCGCGAACTGGCTTACGAGTACCTCGACCGCGTGCGAATCAGGAATCAGGCCGACAAATACCCCGGCCAGCTCTCCGGCGGACAGCAACAGCGCGTGGCCATCGCTCGCGCCCTGTGCATGCGCCCTCGCATCATGCTGTTCGACGAACCCACGTCGGCCCTCGACCCCGAGATGGTCAAGGAGGTGCTGGATGTCATGGGTGAACTGGCGCACGACGGCATCACCATGGTCTGCGTGACCCACGAGATGGGTTTCGCCCGGCGGGTGGCCGATCGAATCATCTTCATGGATCAGGGCTGCATCATCGAGCAGGCCAGGCCCAACGACTTTTTCGACAACCCGCAACACGAACGTGCCCGGGAGTTCTTGTCGCAGATTCTCAGTCACTGAGATGCATCGCCGTACCTTCCAGCGTCAACGATAAAAACAAAAACCAATCAGGACATCCGGAGCTTACCCATGATCCCCTTCACGCGCTTGTTTGCCACCGCTGTCGCCACTGCCCTCACCCTCGCCACGGGAGCGGCCTGGGCAGGCGCCACCCTTGATCGTATCCATGAGACGAAAGTGATCAAGGTGGCCACTGCCGCCAACTGGCCCCCGCAATCGTTCCTGGGGCCAGACAATAAACTGCAAGGATTCGACATCGACGTGGCGAACGAAATCGGCAAGCGTCTGGGCAGCAAGACCGAGTTCGTGACGCCGGAGTACGGGATCATCACTGCAGGGCGCTGGTCGAAACGCTGGGACTTGTCGGTCGGTTCCATGACCCCTACGACCGAACGCGCCCGAGTGCTGGATTTCCCCGCCATCTATTACTACACCCCGTATGTCTTTGCGGTGCATAAAGACGCCGCCGGCACTAAACCTGAGGACCTGAACGGCAAGACCATCGGCGTCGAGGCCGGTACGACTTCGGAGGATTACATCAACCGTCGTCTCAAGATCGACGCGGCGGACGTCCCTGCCTTCACCTACGACGTGACGCCGGGTCAGGTGCAGACCTATGGCGACAGCATGGGCCCGCTGGACGATCTGCGCATGGGTAACGGCGTCAGGCTGAACGCCACGTTGTCCGCGCTGCCGACCATTGTCGCAGCGGTCAAGAATGGCTACCCCATCGTGAGGGTGGAAGGTAAGCCGGCCTACTACGAACCTCTTGCCATCGCAGTGGATAAAGGCGATGAGGCGTTCGACAGCGCGCTGACGAAAATCGTCGCCGACATGAAAGCCGACGGCACGCTGAAGCAGCTCTCGGAAAAATGGTACGGCGCCGACCTCACCCAGGTTCAGTAAACCCACCCCTGTACTGCAGACGCCCGTCCCCGACGCGGCGTTCTGCATACCTGCGCCCTCGGAAAAGGACAACGGTTTCGATGTTCACCTACAACAACAACTACTACACAGCGACGATGCAGCAGACGACGCAGCGGCTCCCGCTTTCCGGCAAGGTTCGCGCGGATGTCTGCATCGTCGGCGCCGGGCTCGCAGGGTTGAGCACTGCCTGGGAGCTGCTCTCGCGGGGAAAGTCCGTTGTGTTGCTCGAGGCGGGACGAGTGGCCTGGGGCGCATCGGGCCGTAACGGCGGATTCGTGCTTCAGGGCTGGTCCGAAGGCTTGTCCGCCATCGAACGACGCTGCGGAAAACCCACCGCAGCCGCGCTGTTCAAACTGTCGCTGGAGGGAGTCGACATCGTGCGCGACACCATTGTCCGTCATGGGTTGCCAGGCTGCGCAACGACGCCCGGCAAGTTGAGCGTGATTCGCTATGACGATGCCGATAATCTCAGGCGATTACGCGACAAGATGGCGAAGGATTTCGACTTTCACCTGGATTATCTGGATCGCCACGCGGTGCGCGACAAGCTCAAAACCGACCTCTATTTCCAGGCGCTGCGCGACAACCACGGCTTTCACTTCCATCCCTTGAACTACTGCCTCGGCCTGGCCGGGCTGATCGAACGCAGTGGCGGCAAGATCCATGAACAATCCCCGATGGTGCGGGTCGAGCGTCGAGACGCGGGCCATCGGGTAGTCACTCATTCGGGAACCGTCGACTGCCGGGATGTGGTGTATTGCTGTGGCGGCTATGGAGGCCCTGAGTTCGGCCCTCTGCGCCGAGCCTTCCTGCCCATCGCAACGTACGCTGTGCTGACTGAACGCCTGGGTTCACGGCTGGCACAAGCGGTGAATACCACCGACGCTGTGGGCGACAATCGTCGCGCCTCCGACTACTACCGAATCGTCGACGGCGACCGCCTGCTCTGGGGTGGGCGCATCACCACCAAAAACCTGCAGGACGAGAAGCGCCTGGGAGAATTGCTGACCGCCGACATCCTCGATGTCTACCCACAGCTGCGGGGTGTGAGGATCGAAAAAGCCTGGTCCGGCCTGATGGGATATGCCCGGCACAAAATGCCCCACATCGCGCCGCTCGGAACCGGGCTGTGGGCTTGTGCATCGTTTGGCGGCCATGGTATGAACACCGCGCCTATTGGCGGACGTGTGATCGCAGAAGCCATTTGCGGCGAAACCGATCGCTACCGCCTGTTCGATGCCTACGGCCTGGAATGGAACGGCGGCCCCCTCGGGCCTGCTGCAGCGCAGACGGTCTACGCTGGCCTCAAGATCATGGACTTCTTCCAGGAAACACGTTCCCAGCGCAAGGCCGCGTCACCCCACTGAATCAGAACCAGGTCAAGGTAGCGTCCATGGAAGCACAGAAGCCCGGCCCGTTGTTCAACCTGACCGACAAAGACAGGCAACTGCTTAGCCTGCTTCAAGCCAACGCCCGCGAAGCCACGGCGTCGCTGGCCCGCAAACTCGGCGTGTCGCGTTCCTCGGTGCAGGAGCGCATCGCTCGGCTGGAAAAGGCTGGCGTCATCACCGGGTACAGCGTGCGTATCGATCAGGACCGGCTGCAACAGACCATCAATTGCTTCACGATGACCTCCTGCACGAACAAGAGCTACACCGACGTCATGACCGCCCTGCGCAAGATGGACGCGGTGCAGGCGGTATACGCCGTTTCCGGCGAATCCGATTTCATCATCCACTTGGCCACCTCGACCTTGAGCGAACTCAATGCCGAGCTCACGCGAATCAACACAATCAAGGGTGTCGCCCACACCTCATCCCATATCGTGATGGAGACCAAATTCAGCCGAAAGCTGAGCTGAGCGCGGAGATAGGCATCGGCACTGGCAACAAGAAGTGCGTTGCCAACATGATGGGAATCGGATTCCAAATAAGGCCACGTCAAGGCGCTGAGCATGAAAACCTCCTTGTCTCCTGCTGAGCGCTTGCAACGGATCTATTTATCACTTTGGGCATTGCGCCTCGAAACATAGATACCCACGTTAGTTAGTATTCAGCGCATGGAAGAAAAACCAGTCACGAGAAGATCAAGAAAGAAGAAGAGGTTAAATGCATGCCTCGGCTTTGGTAAATCAACTCAAATGAATGATTTGCGTCAACTAATGCAGTTCCCACACGTCAGTATCTGCGCAGTGCATCAAACGATAAGCTGACGATCATGCCGAACTCGCCTAGTATTGGCGCGGAAATTTGAACAGCAGGACCGACGTCGTCTAACAACAGACTAGGCGCAAGCCTGATAACAGCCTCTGAATATAATTCCAAGACAGGAGTGCGCAATGCGCCAATCCGAGCAGCTTTTTTCTTACTGGTGGAATACCTCAGGGCCGTGGGTCGAGGAGCCAAATGTGCGGCGCAGCGGCACCAGTGGCGTGCAGCGCGTCATGCATGACGGCAGCACTGTGTATGTAAAGCGTCAGACCGGGCATCTGTTTCGCAGCCTGAAATACCCGTTGGGGCGTCCCACAGCCATGCGCGAAGGCCGCGCGCTCTCGAAGTTGCTGCAGTTGGGCGTCAACGCACCTCAGCCAATATTCTATGGTGCGCAGAAGATCAAAGGTCTCTGGCACGGCATCCTGGTCACCAAGGACCTAAACGGATTCCAGGACCTGGACACGTGGTATGACCAAGGTGCACGGGCCCAGCTCACCTCGAACGAGCACGACAAGGTCCTTGAAAAACTCGCGTCGCTGTTGGCGCGAATGCACCTCGGCCGCTGGCAGCACGGCTGCATGCGCTCCAAGCACATCTTTATAAAAGTGAACACGACGTCGAACGGTCCCGAGTTCGACCTCGCCCTGCTCGATCTCGAAAAGTCCCACGGCCGGGCAAGCTCCCTGCGGGCAGCACGACACGACATCGCACAGCTCAAACGCCACTCTTACTGGAGCGAATCGGAGTGGCAATATTTTTTGAGTCATTATGAAAAGAGTCTGGGGCGAACCATCGCTGCACAGCCGGGCTGTTCTTGACGACGCCTGCCCCGGATCAATGGCGCTGCAGGGCGCCACGCCGCGAAGCCTTTCGCCGCTGATGGAACCCCGACGCCGGCTCGATGCTCTACGTTAAGAGAGGATCAATCAGCCGGGGCCAAATATGTCGTTCGAAACCATCGCCGTTGTCAAAGAAGCCCACACCGCCCAGGAAGCTAACCAGCTACTCGATCAGGGGTGGCGCTTGCTGGGGTTTGTGGCGAGCACCAAGGACGGTGGCGTGACTTATGTTCTGGGCAAGCCCAAGACGCGAGCGACCCTCCCGGAAGACCGCCCCGCAGCGACCGGTTGAGTGGCGTTACTCGTCGGGGCATGAGTGAAACGGGCAGAAGCCTCATTGGCCCCGATGAGTGTGCCGTTGATAGTCCAGAACACTCTCTTCATCAGTCTGATGCATCAAAGGAACATTGAACTGAACGATGGCGCCGCGTGGCCTGTTGGAACTAGCAAGCATTTGTCCCCCATGCGCCTCGATGATCGTGCGGCAAATCGAAAGCCCCATCCCGAGGCCGTTGGCTTTGGTGCTGTAAAAAGGGCTGAAGATTTGCCCCGAGGATGTCGAGTCGAAGCCTGGACCCGAGTCGGCAACTGCTACCACCACATCTCCGGAGTCGTTGAGCGCAGTACTGATCCTCAATTCGCGCATTCCGTCACTCACATCGCTCATCGCCTCGAAAGCATTAATAATTAGGTTCAGAAATACCTGTTGCAGTTCGATCCGATCTCCGTGGACCGATGGCAACCCGTCCATCAACTCTGTGTGCACGACGACGCCACTTGCGGCAGCCTGATTACCGGTTAAATCGACCATTTCCTGGATAGCCAGGTTCATGGCCACCGACTCTCTCTGCGGCGGTGCTTTACGAATGAGCCCACGAATTCGCGCCAGAACATCCGCCGCCCGTTTTCCGTTTCTGGTAATGCCGGTGAGCGCCAGTTTTACTTCTTCAAGATCGGCAGGTTGCGCATCCAGCCAACGCAATGCGGCATGAGCGTTGTTAAGCGTCGCAGCCACTGGCTGGCTAACTTCATGGGCAACAGAGGCTGCAAGCTGGCCCATCGTTGCGACGCGATTGGCATGTGCCAACTCCGTGAGCACTTGTCGATAGCGCTGCTCACTTTCACTGACGTTTCTCTCCGCCTGTTTGCGTTCGGTCAGGTCGAGCACGAAGGCTACGCCTTGTTCAAGACTCGATTCGAACATGGCCAGACCGACAATGACGGGCAAACGGCTCCCGTCCTTTTTGAAGTATTCCTTTTCGAAGGGGCTCGCCCGGCCACGATTGACGGCCTCCAACATGGAGCGCTCGCTGACATCTCGAAACTCTGGCGGGGTCAGGTCTCTCCATCGCAAGCGCCCCGATGCAATGTCCTGCTTCTGATATCCCAACATATCGAGAAACGCGTCATTGGCGTCCAGCACGTCGCCGCCAGTGGTCCAGACGACAATGCCAATTATGTTCGCGTCCACCAGGCGACGTATCCTGGCTTCTCGATCTGCGATCTCGCTATACAGCCGAGCATTTTCAAGCGAGATGGCAGCTTGAGAAGCAAGCAATTTGAGTGTCGTGAGACGAGCGGAGTTGAAGACCTGAACGCAAAGGTTGTTTTCAAGATAAAGGACGCCCGTGAGCGTGGCTTGATTCATCAAGGGAAGACACAGCACCGACCGGGCAAGGTGTTGCTGGACGTAAGGATCTGTGGCGAACACCCTATGTACCGATGCGTTGTCGAGTACGACGCTTTCGCCCGTGCGAAGAACATGATTCAGGACCGACTCCGGCGCCAGCGTCGCGCTCACCGACATATTGGTCAGTCGCAGCTGGGTGGAACCCATTTCGACTGTCGCCTGCGCAGCGATGTACGCCCCACCACGGTCCAGCAGAACCAGAAGACCACGCTCAGCCCCAGCCTGCTCGATCGCTGTGCGCATGATCGTATCGATTAACTTCTCCAGAACGATATCGCTCGAAACGGCCTGCAAGACTTTGAGTACCGTTGCCAGATCAAGTTGTTCAATGGGTGTCATGATGGTGGCTGTCGGACCTGTTAGACGTTGTTCGCTCTTCAGAAATGAGAAGGCTGCATCAAGTTGCAGTACCTTGCCATCCGCTCCCCAGCGCAGATAACCGTATCGGGCATCTTGCAGATACACCCGAGCGATTTTCAAGAATCCGCGTCCGGCGTAAAAACGCGACGCGAGTTCATTGCTCAGCGCTTCGAGATGAATGAAGCCACTCTGACGAGCGCACTCGATAGCCTGCTCATAGCGATGTTCGGCGTCGAGCGGGCGACCTTCGATACGGGCGATTTCGGCAAGGACCAAAATCCGATGGCATCCGAAATTCTCTGGGCAGAGCTGCGACCAGGTCTGAATTTCTTTCTCGAATGTCAGCAACATTTCCAGATGAAGTTGTCGGTTGTCGGCTGGAACGGTGTCGATCAAGCCAGCCGTGGCCAATGCTCCGTAGAAGTAGTACTCAACCTCCTCGAGGAAGGAGTGCGCAACAGCGATCAGTGGCCCAGCCTCGGATGCAGCGTGAACGGCGGCACGGTAATCACCGGCAAAAAAACAAGCCTGTAATTTTCGAACCCAATACCATGCAGCGAGCACTCGGGAGGTTTGCGGGAGGCGTTTTTCGGTATCTGTCTCACTGAACGATTCACTGTCCAGGCACCCGAAAACGGGCGTCAGGCCACGAAACATCCTGATCAACGCAAGCTGGTTTTCCAGAAAGCCCGTGACGAGACTGAACCTTACCTTCTTGACGTATTGGAGGCCGCGTTCGACTTCGCTTTGCAGCTCCAGAAGCGGTTCACCTGCAAAAAGGAGATTCGAACCAAGGATGTTGCAAGCAAACGCCGCAAATGGAGGGTCTCCGAATCGATTGGCTGCGTCGAACACACGATGCAACAGCGCCGTGCAATCACGTACAGGTCTTGCCCAGCGAGCGACAAAAAGACAAAAGGCAAGATACGTCCGCGCTTCATACCGCTCATGCCCGCGTCGTTCGACCAGATCGCAGCCAAGTTTTCCAAATTGAAACCCCATCTGATAGTCACCGAAACGCGGCCCGGCGATCCTGGGAAGATTCGCGTAGGCTACGCAGGAAGCATCGCTGTTACCGTAAACCAGGCTGAGATTAATGGCCTTGCAGACGGTCAGGCACGCCAGGTTTTCATCGGTATGAAAGGCTGGCGATAGCAGCGTCATCAGGGTTCTTACCGTCACCAGCGCGGTCTCGTCCTGCATCGGCGCCAAGTCGATCAGATCCGGGATTTTCTGTTCAGCCAGCAATCGGCTGATCAGGTCATATTCGGTACGGACCTGATCATCGCTCGGGTGGGCAGACCATTCGATACCGACATATTTGAGATAGTTGAGACTGACGTTGACTGCTCGATCGTTCCTGTTCAAGAACAAGCAGACGTCTATGTGCAGACAAGCAACCTCCGCCAGTTCGACCGTTGCTTGAGCCATATCGGATAACACCGACAGCCGCTCGTCTGCAGCACCGATCTGCCCCGTGAGAAACTCGCACTCAGCACAATGGATTTCCAGAGCAAATTTGAGTGCATGTTGGCTTTGCCAGCCACCGACCAGAAATCTGATACCGGCAGAAAAATACGCAAGCGCTGAGCCATAGGCGGTAGATGCCTTGGCCCGAAGACCTGCGGCGAGATTGAATCGGGCCAATTGCACCCGCTCGTCCTGAGCAGTGATCAGTGCTGCACCACGGTTGAGGTGCCCGACGATTTCAAATATTGTTTCTTCGTACCCTTCCGGCAATTTTTGCTCAGCGAACAGCCGACCGATTCGCAGATGCACAGATGCTCGGGAAGACTCCGGCATCAGCACATAAGCTGCTTCGTGGATCCTGTCATGCACGAAGGCGTAGACATCGCCCAGACGTTCGACCATCTCATGACAAACCGCGTCCCAGAACACCGCATGAACGCGTGCCTGCGTAATGCCCAGAACAGTGGCGAGCGTCCCGACCGCTGCACCCTTGCCGAGACAACCGAGCAGCTGCAATGCCTGCCGGGTCTCACTCGGCAGACGAACCAGCCTGCTCACCATCAAGTCTACGATGTTGTCGGTGTAGCCTTTAGCGTGGATGCGATGAGCATCCCAGCGCCACCGCCGGGAATCATGATCGAAGCTCAGTAGATGTTCACTGGCGAGTGCATGCAAGAATTGAATCGCGAAAAAAGGGTTACCCGCCGTTTTGTCCTGGACCAGCCTTGCCAACGGCTGCACATTCGCGGGCTCGCAATGCAGGGCATCGGCAATCAGTCGTTCGACGTGCTCTTGAGCAAGTGGCGCCAGAACAATCTCTTCGATCCTGACGCCCGACGCTTTGATCAGGTCAAGCTTGCACGCCAGTGGATGCGAGTCATCCACCTCGTTGTCGCGGTAAGCGCCAATCAGCATCAAATGCCCTGGCGCTGAACGGCTCAATATGTTCTGGATAAGATCCAGCGTCGCGGGGTCCACCCACTGCAAATCGTCGAGGAACAGTACCAGCGGGTGCTCAGCCGTTGCAAACACGCTTATGAAACGACGCAGAACACGCAGAAATCGACGCTGAGCCTGCTGCGGCTGGAAGGGAGGAACTGGCTGCGGCTCGCCAATGATGTGCTTGAGTTCAGGAATCAGATCGGTCATCAACTGAGCCTCAGGCCCTAGCGCTGACAGCAATGAGTCACGCCACTCAGCCAATTCCGGATTGCTCTTGCTGAGCAATGTGCGCACCAATCCCTGAAAAGCCTGGACCAGTGTTGAGTAAGGTATATCGCGCTTATATTGATCGAACTTACCAGCGGCAAACATGCCGCGGACTGGCACCATTACCTTGTGCAGCTCATTGACTACGGAAGACTTACCGATTCCGGAATACCCGGACACGAGCACCAGCTGCGTCGTACCCAACTCAAGGCACCGCTCGAATGAAGCGGTCAGAACCTCAACTTCGTGCTCCCGCCCGTAGAGTTTTTCGGAGAACACCAGCTTGTCGAGAATGCTGTGCTCGTCCAGCACAAAGACGCTTATTCGTTGTTCGCGCTGCCACTCCTCCAGACAGCGTTGCAGATCATGCACAACGCCAGCAGCAGTCTGGTAACGCTCTTCGGCACTTTTGGCGAGTAGCTTCATTACCATCTGGCAGAGCGTTTTAGGGATGGTTGTTAAGCGCTCACTCGGGGGTTGAGGCTTTTTTGCAATATGACTGTGTACCCACTCCATCGGATCAGATGCCGTGAATGGCAACGACTCGGTAAGCATTTGATAAAAGGTGACCCCAAGTGAATACAGGTCACTGCGGGCATCAATAGATCGGTTCATTCGGCCCGTTTGTTCGGGAGCCATATAAGCCAGAGTCCCAGCGATGGTGTCGGGCGGTTCGGGTTGTTGCCGATGGCGCTGTACCTGCGAGGCCAGACCAAAACCGGTGAAGCGCGTGTGCCCGTCAGGACAATTGACGAAGATATGGGAGGGCTTGACATCCTTATGTAAAAGTCCGTGTTGGTGAAGCTTGCTCAGTGCTCTGGCGGTGTTCAACGCCAGACGTAAAAACTGCCCAGTCTCCATTGGCGCAACCAGCAATCGTGCCAAGGGTTCTCCACCCGGATCTTCGAGCACTAACTGAACCTGACCGGCTTCAGACCTGAGCTCCCGAGGTTTCAGCGCCCAGTCGTCAACAAGTGCACGCTTCAACTCATACTCACGGGCAATACGGTCTAGCGTACCCCGCAGAGGATGCTCAATGGCGGGCGATACCGCTAACAGTGTCGAGGTGGTGCCGTCGCTGATGCACCGCTCGCGGTAAATGACGCGCTCGCCGTCTTCCCACAATATTTGCAGACTCTTTTCCATCCAGGTAACGACCATAAAGTGGCAAGCATTGAAGGGGGGATCGGAAAGTCTCGAGCATCCGGCAGCCATATAACGCAGTGCCGGAGGAGTCCGGATGCTTGCCTGAAAGCGGGTTGCGGTACTAACGCCCGTAGATAGGCGTAATAGTCGCTTTGCCCTGAACGTTAGCGTTGAGCATATAGCCCACCAGTGCGCCGCCGGCCTGGGCATCAAGCGGCAGCTTCTCCACTTTCAGCGCCCACACCGTGAACTGGTAGTGATGGGGCTTATCGCCGACTGGGGGGCACACGCCGCCAAATCCCGGTTGGCCATAGTCAGTCCGCCCCTGGACCGCCCCAGGTGGAAGGTGTCGCCCAGCATCGCTGGACAGGCTTTTGGTTGACAGCGGGAGATTGACTACCGTCCAGTGCCACCACCCACTTCCCGTTGGAGCATCCGGGTCGTAGACCGTGACAGCAAAGCTCTTCGTACCTGACGGGGCGTTGCTCCAGGAAAGCTCGGGGGACGTGTTCTCCCCTTCACAACCGAAACCGTTGAATACCTCACGCCTGGTCAGCGGCCGATTGTCAGCAATATCTCGGCTGGTCAGGGAAAAGTCGGCAGCGTTGCCGGCCAGTGATACGCTCAAGCACAGGGCGAACGGGATTAGTTTGATCTTCATCACGACCTCGTTGGTGTGTTAACACCGGCTACGTTAAGTCGCGAAGAAGCGGCAGGCACTTATCCTGGAGAACATCCTTTTGATCTCTCAGCATGAGTTCTTACAGCCTGAGTTGCATTTAGTGCCCCCAAGGTATGAAGCAAACATACTCAAGTATTAACGGCGCAACGTGACCACCCGAATGATCGATTAGCGACCCCGGATCAATGCTGGAACACCTTCCTGAGGCCCCTGCTGGCTTCTGAATGATTGCGGGTTATTCCTCCCCGGAGCAGGCCATGCATGTTTTCAGCGCAAGGTATATCCGCCATCCACAACGATTTCCTGTCCGCAGATACTTCGAGCGCCATTGGAGAGTAGAAACATGACCACGTCCGCTACTGCTTGAGGCTCGAGAAATTTGCCGTCGAGCAAGCGACTGTTCACCATATTCGCCACTGCAGCGAGTTCCGAATCTCCCAGGCCTAACGAGTTCCAGATTGGCGTGGCGGTAGGTCCGGGCGAGACCACATTGATTCTGATGTCCGCGGCCGCCAGCTCCACCGCCAGCGTACGCGCATGACTGATGAGCGCTGTTTTCGAAGCGATGTATCCAGCCAGCCCGGGAAACGCCAAACGTGACAAGAACGTCCCTATGAATACAACCGATGCCGGCTTCGCCAGCTGTGCCCTGAGTGAAGCCAACGTATTCAACGCACCGGCTCCATTCACTGCCCAAAGTTGATCGAACGCAGCATTGTCCGTACCCGCTGCCAACATGGCCACACCTGCGTTTGGCACTACAAAATCCACAGGCGCGATACCTTTTGCATAGTCACTTAGGCGGTTTAGATCAGCGGCGTGCGTGACGTCCCCAGTCAGCCAATGCAACTGATCCGCATACACGTCGCGCAGCGTATCAAGCCCTCCTGAGTGCCGCGCCATCGCTATCACGGACGAGCCTGCAGCAAGCAAGCTTTCGGTGAGTGCCAGACCGATTCCAGAGCTGGCGCCAGTGACCACAGCCAAGCGGTTGTTGAACTCATTATTCATCTTGCTTCCTTAATGCCGTTGGTTGGGACGTATCGCTGCCTACGCTTAACAGAAACCGTGCCACAGATAAATGTGCCTATAATTCAATAAGTTAAAACTACAATAGTCATATTGACACGCATTTCTTTGCAGTCGTAATGACAATCAAGAGTCGCTTTGACTGATGGCCCTGAGCCTGCCATGACGGTTTGAGAGGCGCTAACAGGGTTGTGATCCCATCATTCCCATGGCGTGAAAAGCGCGTTACTTGTCATTGCCGCCTATTTGGAAGTTTGAAATATTGAACCTTGGCAGAAGTCAGGGAATTCTCGTCATATCCCGTAGACGAAGGGGTTTTAAAGTCGAGGCCCCTGTACCCAAGTCTGCCACTGGAAAGACTGGCGAACCGCGTCAGGGGCGATGCAGCATCTGTAAAGGCGGATGCTCGTCCCTCGCAGGACAGTTGCAGAGTGGGTACCCATGGCGCAAACCCTGAAACCCACACACGTCAAATAACATATTTATACCCAAGTATTAATCAAGGATGAGCGGACAGGAGTTAGGGTATGAAAAGGGACAGTCTGCGGACTTGAGCATTATCATCGGAAGGCACCCAAATTGGTCACCCGCCCAGCAATAGCAATTATCGATGACGATGACAACGTTCGAACATCTCTGGACAGCCTGCTGCGGTCATATGGTTACTCCGTACACCTGTATGACGACGCGGAAAGTTTTCTCGCTTCACCCATGGCGACTTCCATGGATTGCCTGGTGTCCGATATCCAGATGCCGGGGATGAACGGGTTGCAGATGTATCAACACCTGCTGATGCAGGGGTATCACATTCCCGTGGTTTTTATTACCGCTTCTGCCGATGAGGCTCCACGTCTTGCCGCCGCCAGACTTGGGGCATGTTGTTACTTATCCAAACCCTTTGATGGACAAAGCCTTATCAACTGTCTAGACATAGCGCTCACGCCCCGATTCTTTGGCCCGGACGTTTAGTGTTCATATATACCCCCCCAAAAACATACCAACGTACTATCGCGCCATACGAAAAAACTAACGAGCACACCGTTATTACGTTTGATCACGCCCATTGATGCACCAATACTATTCGGCACAGAAACATCACCACCGAATATTCAATTTAGCTGCAGGTTCAAACATGAAAATATTACCTTTGATTTTCTTCATGGCCGTTTCGGTAGTGCGTGGCGCATTTGCTGCCACTGGCGCGGCAGTAGAGGGAAACATGCAAACCGTGAGTATCAGTGTCCTCCGTATCCACCGCGATCACGTTTGCGAGAGTGCTGAACATACAGACTCGGATCGTATCGTCGATCATCGCCTTGCTGACATCGGGATGTGGCAATTCTCGACCGCGCACTTTTCAAAAACCCGACGTTCGTGCAGCATGCGCTGACGTTCAAGCAGGGGCTAAGCGTCAGTCCAGTCGCTGTCGACGCTAACACAACACATGGATGCGAGACGGGAAATGAAGCTGATCGCTGCGCAGATCCTCCCTGTGCCGGGGGAATACGAAGAAAACATCGCCAAACACGTTGATCTCATCCATATGGCCGCCGGCCAAGGTGCCAATCTCGTGCTCTTTCCCGAGCTTTCCCTCACCGGTTATCAACCGGGGCTCGCTGAGGCCTTGGCGGTGGATCCGAGTGATAGCCGTCTCGATGAGTTCCAGAGACTGAGCGACCGGTATGGAATGCTCATCGCTGTTGGTGCGCCCACCCGGGGGGCTAAAGGCACCGAGATCAGCATGATCAGTTTCCAGCCCGGGCTGGAGCGCACGAGCTATTCAAAACAGTATCTGCACGCCGAGGAATTACCTTTTTTCACTCCGGGCACCCGAAGACTCGTATTGAGGCAGGCAGATGTTGTCCTCGCCCCTGCCATTTGCTACGAATCACTGCAACCACGCCACGCTGAAGAAGCGGCAGAGTCTGGCGCTCAGGTGTATCTGGCAAGCGTGGCAAAGTCTGAGCGAGGTACTGCATCGGCCAACCGTCATTATCCGATGATTGCTAAAAAGCATTCCATGACTGTGGTAATGGCGAACTGTGTAGGTCCCGCCGATGACTTTGTAGCAGCAGGTTGTTCTGCCGTCTGGAACAGTCAAGGTGAAAGGGTTTGCAGTGCCGATGCTGTTCAAGAAGCGTTAGTCGCATATGACATAAAGACTGGAGACGCGAGCATTATCAAACTCGCGTGAAAGCCGCTCGTGCTCTGCCCCGCTTCGAGCATGACCCGCTGCGTTGCATTTTGCAGCGGGTCATTACAGGCAGCCTTCCCATGGGCGGCACTGAGGTTCGCGGCAGGAGGACCGCCCCGGCGCGCTCTGTCAGAGCACCGGGCAGGTCACCCGGTTTTCATGGCTGATGATGTCCGGTTCGGCGACATACCCGATTTGCCGGGGGAACGCCTCGACGAACTGACCGCGCAATTTCTGGATTTCCTGAGAACTGTAATTGACCAGCCCTCGCGTCAGCTCGGCCCCGTCCGCGCCTCGGCATACCACCATGTCGCCGCGCTGAAACACACCTTCCACCCTCAGTATCATCAGCGCAGTAATGCCGCTCGCATCCGGAACGCCGTCGTTTGAACCGGTGATGATTTCCAGCACGCCGCGCATGGGCAGCTGATTGGCCAGCCAGCGGTCCCGCGAAGCCGTTGGGTGCGTGTCCGACGTGAGCAGTGTTCCCAGGCTTGCGCCACTGGCAATGGCGCCGAGGACGCCCGCCTCGCGCCCGTCTGCGATCACCGTGTGCGCACCCGAACGTGCGGCCAACCGTGCCGAGCGCAACCAGGAGCGCACGTCGAAGCCAAAGCGTTCAGTCATCTCGTGAGCACAACGATCCAGGGCGGAGTCAGCTGCCGGTGCCTGATCGATGAAGGCGTCGGCCTGATCGAGGTCAAGGATCGAATCCGGCATCACAAGCCCCTTCACCTCGGTCAGCAGGACATACACATCAGCCTGAACCAGATTGACCACCAGCGCACCAAGACTGCCGGTGTCGCCCGCACGAATACCATGGCTGGCGACAGTGCCATTCTCACTGACCACCGACACCACGTCCTTTCCAAGTAGCACCTGCAGCGTGCTGCGGGCGTTCAGATAGTGTTTGCGATGGGACAGATCATCCTGGGTCAGGAGGATCTGCGCAGACTGCAACCCATACGCAGCCAGACCCTGCGCCCATGCATTGGTGAGTTTGATCTGACCGATGGCAGCCAGCGCCTGCGCTTCGTGCAACGGCACGATGTCGCCGTCGGCCGGGCTTGCGCAAGCGGCGGTCGCACCGGCTGACACCATGACCACTTCGATGCCCTGTTGGTGCAGCGTCGCCACCTCAGCCGCCAGCCGGTGTATTGCGTCAATGTTCAAGCCGCCAGCTGCAGCGATCAGACGACTCTCGACATGGATGACCCAACGCTTTGTGGTCGTTATCGCTTCTCGCATGTTCTCACCTCGGTTCTTGCCCGCACCCCGGTCTATTCCGGGCACAGGTCACGGCAATCGCGTGATCTTCACGCCATCGCTCATCTGTGCCAGCACGCTGGCGGATTCAAGGTCTGCACTGTTGGAGCCGTGAATCACATACAGACACTGCCCTTGTGTCACGCGATCTCCCTGCCCGACCTTGAGGTCGATGCCGGCGGATTTATCGGCCGGAGCACCGGCGCGTCGGGCGATCTCGCCGATGCGCCACCCGTCCAGCTCGCTCACTTGCCCTTCGGCCGTCGCGCACACCGAGTACGTCAGCGCGCCCGGCAGCACGGCTGTTCTTCTGCCTTGCGCGTCGATGATTCGCTCGAATGCGTCATGCGCTTCGCCGCTTGCCAACAATTTTTCGGCCAATCGGCTACCGGCTTCCACGCTGCCGACCGCAGGGTCCCAGGCCAGGATCTGTCCCGCAAAAAACACCGCCTTGTCGCGCAGGTCCTGGGGTGCCGTCGGATCGTTTGCCAGTACCGCGAGCACGTCGCGCACTTCGAGCGACGGGCCGATACCGCGGCCAATCGGACGGCTGCCGTCGGTGGCAAAGGCGACCACCGTCAGCCCCAGACCCGCCCCGACGCGCTCGAACAAATCCCCCAGCTCCCGAGCCTGCGCCTGGGTCTTGAGTTTGGTGCGCGGGCCGTAAGGAAGATCGACGACCACATGGGTCGAGCCGGCCGTGAGCTTCTTGGACAGGATGGATGCAACCGACCAGCGATTGGAATCCAGCCCGAGCGGACGGGTGATCGCGTTCATGACATCGTCGACGACGGAATGATTGAGGCGGCCATTCCAGGCAATGCACGCGCCCGCCTGGTCCACGCAGCGCTGCACATCCGCGGTGGTCAGGTCCACCCGCGCCACCGACTCCATGGCATCTGCCGTGCCCGCTGCAGAGGTAATCGCGCGCGATGAGGTCTTGGGCATTGCCATGCCGTGGGCGGCAACGATCGGCACCACCAGCAGGGTGATACGGCTACCCGGAACGCCGCCCATCGAGTGCTTGTCGACCACGATGGGGCGATCCCACTTCATGGTGGGTGTGAAACGACTGCGTACCCGAGCCAGAGCGATGACCTCGGCGTCGGACAGGCTACGCGTGGCGCTGACCAGAAACGCACTGATTTCACCGTCCGTGTACCGCCCTTCGATGATGTCGCGCAGCAGCATTTCGTACTCGGCTTCGCCCAGTTCATGACCCTGAACCTTCTGGATCAATGCCTGCCGGCTGGCCGGCGACGGCGTGCGGCGTAAAGCGATCTCGGCGCCTTCGGCCACGCCCCAGTGCACGAACGCCTCCTCGCTCAGGCCGATCTCATCGGGCGCAAGTAACGCAGCCGAATCCAGACCATGAATCTGCACGCTCAGGGACGTGCCCTCGGCCAGCAGGTCCACCTTCGAACCGCCGAGATAATCGGCCACCGACAGGACAGCACCGGCTGTGGGCAAATACGCCACCCGCTCAAGTCCCGTGGACACCGGCACTCGACGTAATCGCACGCGTTGAGTGGCATTGGCCAGTGCATGAATAAACGCGTTGATGCCCTGCTCCAGCGCACCGTCGTTGTTGACGCGGATGGTCTCGATATCCACTGGCAGCGGCTCGACCTGGCGCATGACTCGCGCCCGCGCCTCAAGCGCTGTTTCCCGGCCGCGTGCCAGAATCCGTGCCGCGAGCACGTCGGTCGAGGCCGTCACCTCCACCACGATCAGCCTGGGGACCTCGCCTGCCAGCTGGCGGATCATCTTGCGCGAACCATTGGCGATAACATTGCAGCCATCGCTTAACGCTGCGAGCAGATCGACTGGCAAACCATAGGACAGGCCGTGAGCGTCCCAGGTGATCAGGAACTCTCCTGCGCTCACGGACGATCTGAATTGAGCCTCGGTTACGCCGTTGTGATCCTCGCCCGGAGCGCCCGTGGGGCGCGTGATCGTACGGCGAGCGAACACATACCGACCGGTGTCACCGAGGTGGGCGCGGGCGCCTTCGATCAACGAATCCTTACCGGCGCCACTGGGGCCGACAACAAAGAAGAAGATGCCCTGCGCCATGTGCCTTACTCCGCTTCGTCCAGGCCGATGTCTACACACACCGCCGCCTGGTTGAGTTTGCTGGTGGAGATGTAGTCGACGCCGGTCCTGGAGATGGCGCCAATGGTAGACAGGTTGATACCGCCCGAGGCTTCCAGTTTGGTACGCCCGTTGACCATCTTCACGGCCTCCGTCATGTCCACCACGCTCATGTTGTCGAGCATGATCACATCGACATTGGCCTCCAGCGCCTCGGCCACCTGGGTCAGGCTGTCGCATTCGACTTCGAGCTTGGTCAGCACGGGCAGTTGGCGACGGGCACGCTGGACGGCCTGAGTGATACCACCGCAGACGGCGATGTGGTTGTCCTTGATCATCACGCCGTTGTCCAGCCCGAGACGATGGTTCAGACCGCCGCCACAGGTGACCGCGTGCTTCTCGAGCATGCGCAGGCCCGGCGTTGTCTTGCGGGTGTCGATCAGGCGAGCGTTGCTGCCCGCTACAGCGGCCACGTACTTGGCGGTTTCGTTGGCAATGCCGGACATGCGCTGCACGATGTTCAGTGCAGTGCGTTCGGCAGTCAGCACGCTGCGAGCGTTGCCCCGCACATCGATCATCACCGTGCCCGCTTCGATTTTCTGGCCGTCCTTGACGCGCACGATCACTTCCAGCGTCGGGTCGTAGCGCTTGAAGACCCGAGCGGCAATGTCGATACCGGACACGATCAGCGTCTCGCGGGCATTCATGTAGAAAGCGCCGACCTCGTCCGCTTCGATCATCACCTGAGCGGTCAGATCGCAGTAACCGATGTCTTCGGCCAGCCAAAGGTCGATGAGGCGGTCAGTCTGGAATACGTCATACATCGTGGTTACCCCTATGTGTGGATACAGTTCGGTGAACGTCGGTTATCGGTGCTGCAATTTCTTGTCGAGCATCAGCATCAGGCTGTTACAGGTGACGGCAATGAGCGTGAGCAACAGCGCCACGGCCATGATCGTCGGGATATCGCCAAGGCCCATCGCATTGACGGCCATGTAGCCCAGGCCGCGTTGCGAGGCGAACATCTCGCCGATCAACACACCCAGCAGCGTCAGTGCGAACCCCAGCCTTACGCCTGCCACGACTTCTGGCAGGATCGCCGGCAGCAGCACATGGAACAGCGATTGAAGCGGCGTCAGGCGCAACGTCCCGGCGGTGCGCAAATACACAGGGCGCATCTGGCGGATGGCATTCATGGTGAACAGCAGAATCGGGATCAGGCCGTGCATCACGCCGAACGCCACTTTCGAGGAGAGTCCAAGGCCAAAACACAGCAGCACCAGCGGGTACAGCGTGACCTTGGGGATGGCGTACAGGTTGAGCAGTATCGGCTCGGCCACCGCGCCCGCCAGGCGATTTACACCCAGTAAGACGCCCAGGACGATGCCGCCGATCAGTGCCAGGCTCATGGCATAGGCGAAGGCTTTGGCGGTTTCACCGACGTTGGCCCACAGTTCGGCCGTGCCCATCATCGACACCAGATGAGTGAGGGTCATCCACGGTGATGTCAGTGCTCCGGCACCGATCGCCAGATGCAACAGTTGCCACGCCGCGATCAGCGCGACCACCAGTAAAAACGTCGGAAGAATTCTCTGCATGGCAGTCACCGTTGACGACGCGCTTGCAAGCGGCGGTCGAAGAAGTTGAGCGCCGCATTGATCAGCGTGACGCTGATCAATACCAGCAACATGAGGGCGTACATGTTGTTGCTTTCAAAATTGTTGTAGGCAAAGGCAATCGCGTAACCGATGCCGGCCCCTGACAGGATGAACTCCGACGCAATCACACCGATGAACGAGTACGCCACGGCCAGCTTGACCCCACCGAAAAGGTAAGGCAGCGCCGCCGGCAGCTCCACGCGCCACGCCGTCTCAAGCCGGGACATGCGCATCACCGCCGCACTTTTACGCAGCACAGGCGGGATGCGATCAAGACCGGTCAGCGTGGCGGTGATCATCGCCACGATGGCCAGCAGCACGGCAATCGCAATGATCGAACCATGACCTACCCCGAATACGACGATGAAAACCGGGTAGAAGATAAACGTCGGAACGGCGTAGTAACTCGCCAGCAATGGCTCCAGAGCGGAGCGAAACCGCGGCATCGAATGCACCGCCAGACCGATGAAAAACCCGCTGATGATCGCGATAAAAGCGGCCACCAGAATATTGGTGAAACTGAACAGGATGTCGTTGCCGTAATGACCGTCAGACACCAGCGCCACCAGGTGCGTAAACATCGTGGACGGTGGAATCAACACGCTTTGCGGGATGACATGAGTGCGACACAGCAACTCGATCAGCCCGATGAAACCGGCGACCAACGCGGATCGCAGTACGCTTTCGGTATTCAAATCGATGTCCTCTTAAATAACCTGGCGGATCAGTGCTGCGTGCCCATGACCTTCATGGTCTCCACGCGCAGCTTTTCCCATAGGCGCGCATTGATCTCGCCGAACCGCGGCGTCGACACCACCCGACTGTCGCGGTCGCGATCCCAGCCGGTTTCGACCATGTCGATGAACAGGCCGGGCCGAGAAGACATCACCCCTACCCGGTCCGAGAGCATCGCGGCCTCATCCAGTGCGTGGGTGATCAGCAATACAGTGGCGGACGTTTCGCGCCATAAGCGCAGCAGTTCATCCCCCATCAACAGCCGGGTCTGCTGGTCCAGGGCCCCAAAGGGTTCATCCATCAGAATCAGGCGCGGCTGCATCACCAGCGTGCGAGCGATGCATACGCGTTGGCGCATCCCGCCAGACAGTTGCGCCGGGTACGCGCCGGCGAAATCGCGCAGTCCCATGAAGCCCAGCGCATAAGCAACGCGACGCTCGACCTCGGGTCCATCGACACCGCTGCGGCGCAGGCCGAAAGCGATGTTGTCGCGCACGGTCAGCCACGGGAACGACGCGTCTTCCTGAAACACCACACCAACGCCGTCCGGCACACTGGAAATGACTTTGCCCTCGAACATCACTTCGCCAGAAGTCGGACGGGCCAGCCCGGAGAGCACGTCCATCAGCGTCGATTTGCCACAGCCCGATGGGCCGACGACGGAAAAGAATTCACCTTTGTTCAGCGTCAGATCGATAGGCCCCAACGCTGCAAACATTTCGCGGGTGCCAGCCTTTTTGAATGAGCGAGTCACTTGACTCAGGGTGACATGCGGCGTGCGTGCATCCGGAGCGGCTCGCAACGTTTCGACCGGACCACCTTTCAATGCAATCGTCATTCTTCACTCCTCCAGATCGGCTGGTGAACCTTGAGCCTGACAAGGCCGAAAGCGCTCAACTTACAATGTGTACGCTAGATATAAGGAGTTAGCAAAATAGGCGCCAAAACGCCGAACAGAAAGTTGAAGTACGAATAACATATATCTAATACGTTGATTTTTATCGAATTAAAAATTAGTCATGTCTGTAATTTACGCAGAATCAGCTGACAACAGACATCCTTATACTAAAGCCGTCTAGACGCTCTTTACGATGTACACGCTACTCGCTCCAGTGTAGTGCCACTGATTGGAGAGCCGCACCAAAGAAGGACGCCAAAGCCACGAGCACAGCCATTAGGGGCAATGACCCGAAATCGCGCGCAATTCAACGTGTACGCTTGTTTGTGGACGCGTGTCGATGATTTGCAACAAAGGCAGCATCTATTCGTATTTTATTTTAAATCTATATTTATCAGATAGTTGAGAAAATAAGAATCAGGTATTAGCACCACCAACACCCTTGGCCTGCATTTTGCTGAGAGACTTTTAATAGCGTACAGAAACTAAAAAAACGCCGCTAAAACCTTATTCTTGCCATGACCAGAGCACCCCGATGCTATTAGGAGTTTGGAGAATGACTGCACAGCAAGCCCTTTCGCGTTCTACAAGAAAGCTCGCCGTAGCCGGCCTGGCGGCATTGTCGCTGGTGGCCTCGATCGCCCGAGCCGATGAAATCTCCGTGACCCAATGGGGCACCAGCCTGTATGGCTTGCCGTACGCCATCGCCATGGAAGACGGCCTGTTCAAGAAAGCCGGCATCGACATCACCGGCATCCTCGGTTCAGGGGGTGGTGGCACCACCGTGCGCAACATCCTGGCGAGTGACACACCCTACGGCGAGGTAGCCGTGGCCGCGGCGCTGGCTGCTCAGCGTCAAGGCCTGGATCTGGTCATCGTCAATATCGGCACCCGCTCGGTGGCCGAGTCCTCGGTGGTCACGCTTAAAGGTTCACCGCTGAAGGACATTACTCAACTGGATGGCAAGAAGGTCGCCATCACCTCGCCAAAAGGCGTGTCGGAGATGCTGTTGTTGATGTCGCTCAAAGCCAAGGGTATCGACGCCGACAAGGTGACCCGAGTCGCGTCCGGCGGGTACGTGAACGGGCTGACGCTGCTGGATCAGAAAGCCGTCGACGCCGCCGTGCTGATCGAGCCTCTGTCGATTCTGCGCAAAGACCAATACACCACGCTGTACATATCCAGCGACCTGTTGCCACCGATGACGACCTCAGTTGGCATCACTACTCGCGAATTCGCCAAGGCGCACCCGGACCGCCTGAAGGCGATCATCGAAGGCCGCCGAATGGGCGTCAAAGCGATCTATGACAACCCGCACCATGCCGCAGACATCCTCGCCAAGAGCTTCAAGCTGGAGCCTGCGATCGCCAAGGAGGCCGTGGACAACATGATTGCGCCACACATGTGGAGCGAAGGTGATTTCAACCTGGTGGAGCTTGAGCGGATGGCTGACGGTCTACGGCTCAACGGCGAGTTGAAGGGCGACGTCGATTGGGCAGCGATCATGGACAAGTCATACCTGCCCAGTGACCTGCAACATTAATTCGGATTGGACGTGGCCCTCGACGCCGGCTATTCGAGCCCCGGTGCTTTTGCGGCCATGTTACGACGCGAGTTCGGTATGTCGCCCAGTGCCTTTCAGAAAGCCTGAAATACAGGATGTGCCGAACTCAGCAGGCGTCGCTCAGCTACTCCTGCGATAAGTTTTTACGCAGTCTGAGCCAGAAGCAGACGCCCCCCCCGATTGTCACGCTGAAAACGACTCAACACCCGCAACGGGTAGCCACTCGTTCAACGGCGTCAGGTAGTGAAGTTCGAAGCGCCTCGACAGAAACGCCCATTTCCCCTCGCGGCGTTCGAACGTGTCGTGATACAGCCCGCTGACTTGCACCGGACCCTTTTCGATGTCATGGAACAGGCAGTTCGCGGCGACGGTACCTGTCGCGCTGTCGCCCACGATCTCGATCAACGGATTGGCCATCCAGTGGTGCATATGAGGCATCTGGCGCCAGCTGTTTTCAGCCATGGCGAGGATCCCGTCCCGGCCCGTGGCGCTGCCGAACCCCGGAAGATCGAGGCTGGCGTCGAGGTGCCAGATGTCCTGCAAGAGCGCCGCGTCGATGCGGTCGAATGCGTTCGAGTACGCGCTGATCAGTCGATCGATCGCGGCGCGACTTTCCAGCGCGTCGAGTCGAGCGCTCAGGGTTTCGATGTTCATGATGTTCTCCTGGGCAAGCGTAATTGCCCCTTGTAGCCACGCGTCCCTTCGTTGAAAAACCATGCGAAGGGTGCGCGGGTGAGTGACCGTTTCAGAGTGCGCAGGTACGGGTGTGCGCAGGGGGTGGGGCCCATTGGTTCGGCGTCAGTCCAGGCCCGGGCAGGCTCTGAATGGGTTCGCGCAGGGAGCGATGAGACGTCAGATCTGCGACAACCCACCGTCGACCATCAGCTCCACGCCGTTTACGTATCTGGCGTCGTCGGAGGCCAGAAACAGTGCCGCACTGGCGATTTCTTCAGGGTGAGCCATGTAGCCCAATGGCGTGATTTGCTCGACGTATTGGCGCAGTGCGGCGATGTCGCTCTCGCTCATTTTCAGCCCGTTGTCCATCAGCGGTGTGCGCGTGAAGCCTGGGCTCAACACATTCGCGCGGATTTTGCGGTGCTTGAGTTCATTGGCCCACGTGCGTGCAAATGATCGCACTGCCGCCTTGGAAGCGTTGTACAAACTCAATCCTTCCATGCCGTTGCTGGAACAGATCGAGGCGGTCAGGACAATTGACGAAGCGTCTTTCATCAAAGGCAGAAGCGTTTGAACGCTGAAAAAGACGCCTTTGACGTTCACGTCGAACATCGCGTAGTAAGCGGCCTCGCGGGTTTCCCCGAGCGGATTTTTCTCGCAGATCCCGGCATTTGCGAACACGGCGTCAAGCCGGTCGTCCCGCGCTTCGATTGTCTTCTTGAGCGTATCGAGATCCGCTTGACGCGAGACGTCTGAAACCACCGCGACAGCCTTATCGCCAAGTCTGGCAACCGCCGCCTCCAGCGTGTCCACTGACCGTCCCGTGATGTAGACGCGTCTGGCGCCCTCGGCGATCAAGGCTTGCGCGATGGAAAACCCGATCCCCGTGGATCCGCCCGTCACCGCGGCAACCTGATCGTTGAATTTACCTGACATGTCTGTCTCCTCTGCCGTTGATGAAGGGGTCGTCTGGAACGACCTGCCCATGGTGAGCGTCATCGGAGCAGAGCGGCAGTGACACGAATGAACAATGGCCGTGCAGTTTTGTAAGGCGAAAGACGAAGCGTGATCCCCCAAAATCGGCACCCATCGGCTTGGCGCGAGCGGGCGAGAAGCCTGCGCAACAGAAGCCTGGCCTTTCAATGTTCGCCTCTCACTCGTCGTGAAACCTGAGTTTCCAAACAGGATGCCTGTCATGTCTCAAATCGAAATCGAAGCGCCCGAGCCCCGGCGCTGGTTAATGTTCGCCATCTTGCTCGTCGGTGCGTTTCTGCCCCCCTGGATTTTTTTATCGTTAACGTCGCGCTGCCCTCGATACAGGAGGATCTGGGTACAGGGTCCTCTGCCGAGCAGCTCGTGATTTCTTCCTATGCGACGTTTTATGCCGTCACGCTGATTACCGGTGGGCGACTCGGCGATCTGTATGGTCGCGGCCGAATGTTCTTCCTTGGCCTGCTGGGCTTCGCCGCCGCGTCGTTGATATGCGGCCTGGCGGCTTCGCCCTGGATCCTCATCCTCGGACGCGCCTTGCAGGGCGTGACCGCCGCCGTGATGGCGCCTCAGGCGCTCGCATCGGTGCAGGCGATTTTCCCGGCGTCGGAAAGACCATTGGCACTGAGTCTGTACGGGGCGGTGTTTGGACTGGCGTCTGTGATCGGTCAGGCGCTGGGCGGCGTTTTGATTGCGGTCGACGTGCTGGGCATGGGGTGGCGCGCGATATTCCTGGTCAACCTGCCGATCGCGTTGCTGGTACTTGCGTTCGGCATCCCTGTGCTCAAAGAAAGCCGTGCGCTGCACGCGAGCCGGCTGGACCTGGTAGGCACGGCGTTGTCGATGCTGACCCTGACCGCCCTGGTCGTGCCGCTGATCGAAGGCCGCGAAGCAGGATGGCCGTGGTGGGCGTGGCTGTCGCTCGCCGCAGCCCCTGTGCTGGCCGTGTTGTTCTGGCGATACGAGACTCGCCTGCTCCTTGCCGGCGGGACACCTGTCCTCGACCCGGCCGCACTGAAAGCCCCGGGCCTTGGCCGAGCGTTACTGGTCGCACTGTGCTTCTACGCAATCGGCGTGTTTTTCCTGCTGTTATCGATGTACATACAAGGCGCGCTGCATATGACCGCACTGCATGCCGGCCTGATCTTCCTGCCGTTCGGGGCGGGTTTTCTGCTCGGCCCGCTGTCGGTGCCTCGCCTGGGGCGCGCGCTCGGAGAATACGTGAACCCGCTGGGCATGGGGCTGGAAGTATCAGGTTTTCTATGGCTGGGCTGGCTCGTGTCAGTGACGCCGACCACCCTCGCCCCGCCCCTCACGTCCCTGACGGCCATCCTGTTCCTGATTGGATTCGGGCAAGGGCTGGCGCTGCCGACGTTGATGCGCATGGTCACCGGCCGTGTCGCGCCGGCGTATTCCGGGATGATCGCAGGCATCACCAGCGCAACGTTGCAAATCAGCACTTCGTTGAGCGTCGCCCTGATCGGCGGCGTTTTTTATAGCTTGCTGGGAGAACGGGCAACGGCCGTCAGCATCACCCACGCCTTCACGGTTTCTGTCTTGTGCATCGCCGCCTGCCTGGCCGTAGGCGCTGCGCTGAGCCTGACGTTAGCGCGGCAGTCAGCGCGGGTACCGCAGGCGTCGGCTGTTCGCCCGACCTGACGGCTGCAACGCCCTACCCTGCGCCGATCATGCTGGAGGCAAGGTCGGCCAGCGCACGCAGCCGGTCCATCTGACGCATGTCCTGGTGATACCCCATCCAGATGTCCCGCCCTGGCGGTGGTTCGTCTTCATCCAGCCGTCGCAATCCAGACACCGAGTCGCCGAGGACCCGTGGCAATACGGCAACGCCAAGCCCCTTCGCGCACATCTGCGCCTGCACCGTCCGACTGCTGCTGGTGAACACCGTGCGTGCCAGCGGATAGCGCTGCTGCAGCCATTGCACGTCCGGGTAGTGGGCCTGGGCGACGTTCATCAGGATCAGGCCCAGGCCCTCGCCGACCGGATGCGGCGCCGGGGCACGCAAAGCGGCATAGAGCCCGTACGCCAGAGTGGTCAGCTTGCGGTGGACGATGTCCGGTTCGGTGAAGGGCACGATCCGGAAGGCAATGTCGGCATCCCGGCGGGCAAGGTCGAACAGCCGATGCCCGGCGATGACCTCGGGAACGATCAACGGATACCGTGCACCAGTTCGTTCAGGACGGGCGACAACACATGGCAGGCGAACCAATCGGCTGAGGATATCCGCAGCACGCCTTCGGGTTGATCACCATGGCCTGCGAGCCGACGCTCGATGGCTAGCGCGCTGTCCTCCATGTCCTGCGCCAGACTGAGAATCCTCTCGCCACTGTCTGTGAGCACCAGCCCCTGGGCCGTGCGAAGAAAAAAGGGTTGCCCACTGCTTTGTTCAAGTACCTGCAAGCGGCGCCCCACCGTCGGGTGACTGACCCCCAATTGCCGGGCAGCGCCACCCAGCGAGCCGCTGCGGGCTATCGCCAGAAAGATCCGCATGTCACTCCAGTCCATGCCTCACCCCATACAAAAATGAACGACGAGGTTGCAACAATGGCAGTCCCGCAGCAATCCCCCAAGCCACATACTTTGAAGCCATCAACGACAGCAGGGGCTTCAAGATGAACATAGGATTTATTGGAACAGGCAGCATGGGGCGGGCCATCATTCCCTTGCTTATCGAAGCCGGGCATCGCGTCTCGGCGTGGAATCGCAGCCGGGAAGCGCTGGCAGCTCTGCAAGGCGTGCGCGTCCTCACAACCCCCGCCGCCGCGTTCCAGGAGGACGTCGTGATCAGCCTGCTTGCCGATGATCCCGCCGTCAGAACGGTGCTGTTAGCTCCCGCAATCCTGGACAGTGCGGACAAAGGCTGTATCCACATTGTGATGTCGACGCTCTCTCCCCCGCTCATGCAGGAGTTGCAAGCCATTCATCACGTCAACGGCGTCGCGCTGGTCGCGGCGCCGGTGTTCGGCGTGCCTGGGGTGGCGGCCAGGGGCGAATTGAACATCATGGTCGCCGGATCGCCGACCGCGATTGCGACGGTGCAGCCCCTCTTCGACTTGCTGGGAAAAAAGACCTGGCGGATGGGCGATGATCCTGTGCATGCAAGCATTGCCAAGATCGCCGGGAACATGATGATCACCCAGGCCATCCAGTCTCTGGGCGACGCCAGCGCCCTCGCCGGGCGCCATGGTCTGAACCCGGCCACGTTCATTGACCTCATGACCCAGACCCTGTTTGCCTCGCCCAGCTATCAACGCTATGGACAAAACATCGTCAATGGTTCGTTCGAGCCGGGCTTCACATTGTCGTTGGGTCTCAAGGACATCAACCTGGCCATCGACGCAGGCCATCGCGTGAACCTGGAATTGCCCGCAGCCCAAGCGGTGCGGGCAAACATGACTGCGGCTATAGCCCGGGGACTTGGGCACAAGGACTGGTCGATTTTCGCCACCGAGACGGTTGCCCACTCAGCCGATGGTTCTGACGCCCCTTGAGGCTGCGAACCCTCAAGCCCGTTTACCGATTAGCCCACTGGAATCGGGTTATCCACCAACGACAGATTGAAGCCGTGGATCAGCGCGTGCTCATTGGAACCAGGGTTGTCCCGAATCGCGCGAATAGCCTCGACCACGACCTCAGGCGTATCCGCAGCCAGGCCTGCCATGGTTTGTTCAATGAAAGCGTCCAGGGGCATGGCGCGTGGATCATCGCCTTTGTGGACCAGATCGGTGTTTACCCAAGGCGGAGCGATCTCTTGCACAGTGACGGATGTGTCACGCAGGGTAAAACGTTGTGAAAGCGAGTAGGAATGCAGCGCCGCTTTGGTGGCTGAGTAAACGGCAGTAGCCGCCAGCGGGACGAAGGCAAGGACAGAGGTATTGTTGATGATGACCGAGCGTGGCCGAGATTTGAGATGCTCGATCAGTGCAGAGGTCAGCCGAACAGGTCCCATGAAATTGGTGGTCAGCGTCGCCAGCATCGTCTCGTCGTCGATATGACCTGCTGCGTCATCGAACGGCATGATGCCTGCGTTATTGACCAGGACGTTCAGCGACGGGTATTGGGTGATCAGCGTCCGGGCAACATCGTTGATGCTTGCAGGGTCATTGATGTCCAGCTCGATTGCGACCATGCCAGGGTTGGCTGCCGTGACTTCGTCAAGTAGCGCCTTGCGGCGCCCTGCGATGATGACTTTATTGCCCAGCGTGTGGAACGCTTCAGCCAGTCCACGACCAATACCGGATGCGCCACCGGTAATGAAGATTGTGTTGTCGGTAAGTTGCATGAAGATAACCCCTGTAATTGCCTTGAATGTTGATCATTGAATGGCGTCCCACGTCGACCTACACGCATCATTTTCTATTGATAACGCGCAGCAAGAGCTGACCCGGCTGTCAGCCGCAAGCAGCGACGCCAGGGGGAACGACTCATGATTCAAGGCAGAATGTGGGCTACTCCGAGATCCTGATCAATTCATACGATGGGTTAGGGTTTGTTTGGTTTTCTGTTGTTTGGAATCAGATGTAGGGGGATATCTTTTTCGGCCCATACGCCGATCACTAACGCCTTGCAACTATACCGCGGTATCAATTGCGCCAAGTTCCCAGACGCCTAGAATCCAGCTTTCCCTAAGTCCGAACCTCGGAGACCTTATGGGCAAACCCAAACACGCACGAGCACATTAAAAAAATATCAGTGCGCTAGACAATATGGGAAAGACCGTGATGCAGACCGTGAATATCAATGGCGAGAACCATCAACTGGATGTGCCGGACCAGATGCCTTTGCTCTGGGTCCTGCGTGATGTATTGGGTTTGACGGGAACGAAATATGGCTGTGGCATTGCTCAATGCGGTGCCTGTACCGTTCATCTGGACGGAACGGCGGTTCGGTCATGCGTGCTGCCCGTCAGTGCAGCCGCAGGCCACGCGATTACCACGATCGAGGGCGTCGGCGAGACACCCGTCGGGCGGTCAGTGCAACAGGCATGGTTGGCCCATGAAGTGGTCCAGTGTGGCTACTGCCAATCCGGCCAGATAATGGCCGCCAGTGCGTTGCTGCATCACACGCCAAAACCCGATGATCAGGCCATCGACTCTGCGATGTCGGGCAATCTCTGCCGTTGCGCAACGTACACGCGCGTACGCGCCGCCATCAAAGCGGTGAACCTATGAGTAGCTCTGACACTCCGCTGCCAGCGGCAGGTATTTCCCGTCGGCGTCTGTTGCAAAGCAGTGGCATCACACTGGGTGGTCTGGTCCTGGCAACCTGGCTCCCGTCGATGCAGGTCCAGGGTGCAGCGAAGGCTATCACCGCGCCACGATTGGGGGATATCAACCAGGGGTTTGGCGCGTTCGTGCGCGTCGGTGTGGACGGTCGAGTGACTGTCATTTCACCGAAGATCGAAATGGGCCAAGGCATTCATACCGGCATCGCGATGATGGTCGCCGAGGAACTGGAAGTGGGTCTGGACCTGGTAGATCTGGAGGAGGCGCCTCCCGACGCCAAACTCTACACAGACCCGCTGCTGACCTTCCAGGCGACGGGAGGCTCGACGTCGACTCGCTACACATGGGAACCCTTGCGCCGCGCTGGTGCGACGGCGCGCGTGCTGCTGATTCAAGCGGCGGCAACACGCTGGGGAGTCGCGCCCTCGCAATGCCATGCAGAGCAGGGTCGCGTCATCGGTCCCAACGGGCACTCAGCCGGGTACGGAGAGCTCGTCGAAGACGCAGCCAGACTGCCTGTGCCCACCGATGTCGCGCTCAAGCCCGTCGAGGCCTTCAAACTGCTGGGCAAACCAACGCCTCGGATAGACACGCCGGACAAAGTGAACGGCAAGACCCGCTTTACCATCGACCTGCAAATTCCCGGGGCACTCATTGCCTCGACCCTGACGTGCCCGGTACTCGGCGGCACAGTGCGGTCTGTGGATGACAGCGCAGCGCGCAAGGTCTGGGGGGTGCGCGACATCGTACGCCTGGACGACGCAGTGGCCGTCACCGCCGAGAACTTCTGGGCCTGCCAGCAGGCACTGAAAGCATTGAGTGTCGAATGGGATTTTGGCGAGAACGCCGGGATCGGTTCGGAACACCTGGATGCCGCCCTGCAAAAAGCCAGCAGCGCCGAGGGTGTGATTGCCAGGAAAGAGGGCGACGTCAACGCCGCGCTGGGTAACGCAGCGAGCCGGTTCGAGGCCGTTTACGAACAACCGTTCCTGTCCCACTCCCCCCTGGAGCCTATGAGCTGCGCCGCTCACGTCACGGCTGACCGCTGCGACGTCTGGGTCGGCACCCAAGTCCCGGGGCTGGCGCAGATGACGGCGGCGGCTGTCACGGGTCTTAAACCCGAGCAGATCCAGATTCACAATCAGTTGATCGGCGGCGCGTTCGGTCGCAGGCTGGATTTCGACTTCATCACACAGGCCGTGAAGATCGCCAAACAGGTGCCCTACCCGATCAAGATGATCTGGAGCCGCGAACAGGACATGACTCATGACATGTACCGGCCGCATTACGTGGATCGGATCGAAGCGGCGCTGGATGCGAACAAACTGCCCGTGGCCTGGCAGCACCGGATCGCCGGGGCATCTGTTGTGGCGCGCTATCTGGGCGGACTGCCGCCTGACGGGATAGATTTCGACGCTGTCGATGTCTCGGTAGAACCGATCTACGACCTTTCCAGTCTGCAAGTGCATTACGTGCGCGAAGAGCCCAAGGCCATCCCGGTGTCGTGGTGGCGTGGCGTGGGGCAACTTCGCGGAACCTATGTGCATGAATGCTTTATCGACGAACTGGCGCGCAACGCCAAGGCAGATCCGGTGCAGTACCGGCTCGCGTTAATGAGCAAGCACCCCAGGGCGCAGAATCTGCTGCGCGTGCTGGCTGAAAAGTCAGACTGGAAGACACCCCTACCCGCCGGTACCGGTCGGGGAATCGCCGTCAGCCATGTCTTCGGCGGCTACGTGGGCACGCTGGTAGAACTGCAAATGCAGGGTGAAAAAGGTATCAAGATCAAACGTCTCGTAAGCGTGGTGGATTGCGGGTTCGTTCATAACCCGACCTCGGTAATCGCTCAGATTGAAGGCGGCACACTGTTTGGTTTGTCTGCGGCCTTGTTCAACGAAATTCTCATCGACAAAGGCCAGGTTCAACAGACCAACTACCACCAATACCGGGTGCTGCGCATGAGCGACGCGCCACCGGTCGAAGTCCATCTCATCCCCAGTGTCGAGGCGCCAGGCGGTGTCGGAGAGGCAGGGACTGCGTTGATCGCGCCAGCGCTTGTCAACGCCCTGCACGCTGCCAGCGGGACCCGTATCCGTCGGCTACCGCTTGCACGCTTTGGCTATTACACGGTTTGAGGAGCGGCTTATGAACATTGTGACAAGACAACTGGGCCTCGCACTTCTTGCCAGCGCGAGCCTGCCCGCACTGGCTGACGACACCCAACTACAGCGCGGTGAATACCTCGCCCGCGCAGCCGATTGCGTGGCCTGCCACACGGTACAAGGCGGTAAGCCTTTTGCCGGTGGTCTCGAATTCAAGCTGCCGTTTGGCTCGCTGTATGCACCCAATATCACCCCCGATCAACAGACAGGTATCGGAACCTGGACCGACGACAACTTTGTAGACGCACTGCAGAAAGGGGTCGGTAAAGACGGCAAGCACTACTACCCGGCGTTTCCGTACCCGGCCTACACGAAGATGTCACGGGACGAAATACTGGCGATCAAGGCCTATCTGTTCAGCCAGCCTGCGGTTAACCAGCCCAGCCAGCCCGACACGCTGTCATTCCCGTTCAATCAGCGCTGGGGAATGGTGTTCTGGAACGTCCTGTTCCATGACAACGAACGCTATACCGCAGACCCCAAACAGTCGCCGGAGTGGAATCGCGGCGCCTACCTGGTGGAGGGACCCGGTCACTGCGGCGAATGCCATTCCCCGCGTAACCTGATGCAAGCGCTCGACAGTGGCAACAGTCTGGCGGGCAACGTCATTGAAGGCTGGAATGCTTACAACATCAGCTCCGACGCCAAACACGGCATCGGTGCATGGGACGAACTGGCCCTGGTCAGCTTTATGCGCACCGGCTCCGCCCCAGGCTTTGGGGTAGCAAGCGGCCCCATGGCTGAGGTGGTTGAAAATAGCCTGCAATACCTAAACACAGAGGACCTCAAAGCCATCGCGGTCTACCTGAAATCATCACCTGCTCGTAATGAGGGCGTGGCCCGGCCCGAACCGACGGTGCTGGTAAACGTCAAATCCCAGTCAGCACTGGGCCAGAAGGTGTTCGCAGATGCCTGTGCGGCGTGTCATCGACCAGACGGGCACGGCAATCAGACGCCTGTTGCCACGCTTCTGGGACTGAAAACGGTGAATGATCCAGCAGCCCATAACCTCATAGGCGTGATTCTGCACGGGCATCCCGCTACACGCGTGGAGCAACGAATGCCTGCGTTTGCCAAGGCCTATAACGACCAAGAGCTTGCCGCTGTGAGCACGTACATCCTGCAGCGCTTTGGCACCACCAACAGCACTGTCGCTGCTGAAGCCATTACCGAACGGCGCTAGTTGGGAGGGACATCACATGGAAACGCAGACCTTGACGTAGTGCGTGCTGTCCTGGCCTGGCGTTGGGGCGGATAAGGTGTGCACTTGTCTAACGTGGTCCAGACCTGGGGAAGCGCACCGCGTCAACCAGGCTCCATGCTCATCAACGTCAGAAAAAAAACAGTTCCCGCGGATCCGCCCAAATAGACGGAGGTGATCAACAGCCGCGGGAACCGGAAAAGAGCGAACGTTTACTGCGTGCTCGGGAACCGTACCCGAAGCAGTGTGTGTGTGGCATGCGCTCAGCCCAGGCTTTCGAGCACATGACCGGTCGGGGTCATGAACTCGACCGCACTTGTAATGACTTGCGCGTCGCCAAGGATGCGCCGATGACCTGGTCCGCGTTTTTCAATCAGGGTCGAACGCGCCCAAGCCTCCCGCAGCGCCCGTGATTGGGCGACCGGTACGACGCGGTCATCGCGGTCATGAATGATCAGCCCCGAATGCCTGAGCCCCAAGGCCAGGGCAGGAAGATCGACAGATGCCAGCGTGGCGCCCATGAAAGCCTCCACCCAAGCGCAGAACGCTACCGTTTGCCGATCATCCAGACAGTGGGCACGTGCGATCCCCAGAACGACAGAGGTCATCGAACTGGGCCCGCAAACATGAACACTTTGCTGGACTGACAACCCATTGCCCAAGGCCCAGAGGGCTGCAGTAGAACCGGCGGAATGGGCGATGATCCCATGCACATCGCCCAGATGCCCTGCCAGTTTCAACGCCGCCCTGCCCGCATGAATCACGCTCGACACCTCACCGCCGGAGTGGCCATGGCCCGGCGCATCGAAGACGGCAACAGAGAACCCGGCGGCAAGCAGTGGTTTTACGAACCCCATCAGATGCGAGCCCCGGCTGGACCAGCCGTGCATCAGCAAAATGACGGGCCCGCTGCCGTATATCCAGAACGCCAGGCGTTCTCCGTCGACATCCAGCGACGCCATCCATCCCTTGCCCAGAAAGCTGACTTCACTCCACGAGGCAGAAACCCTCTCCGGCACGGCAAAGGCTCGGCACGCGGCCTCAAGCTCAGGATCGGGGACGTTCAAATCGGCGAGAAGGTTCAAGGTGCAACTCCTTTGGGCAAGGACAGTGCCGGCCCACACGTCATTGAGGGACAGGAAAATCGACCACCGTGTCGTTGATGCGGTTGAACACATTGGTAAAGGTGATCACCGAAATCGCCAATCCGATGTGAACGATCTCTTCGCCGCTGTACCCGACTGCCTGCAGGGCCTGGACGTCCTCTTCCGGCACCGTGCCGGGGTTGAGCGCAAGGCCCCGTACGAAACGAACCAGGACATCGCGTTTGGCATCGCCGGTAGCGTTGCCCTGTCGAATCTGTCGCAGGGTGTCCGGCGACAGGCCTGCCATCTTGCCGACCATGCTGTGGGCGGCGACACAGTAGTCGCACCCTGCCAATTCACTGATTGCCAGCTTTACGGTTTCCTGGTCCGCTTTGCTCAGCGGGCCACTCGCCAGAATCTTGTCTGCCGACAAAATGGCCGTGAGCGCTTGCGGCGCCAAGGTCCCCAAGGCGGCGTAGGCATTGGGGACTTTGCCCAGAGCCTGTTTGATACCGGCGTACACCTGAGCAGTAGCGCCATTGGCCTGATCGGCCGCAATTGCAGTAAAACGTGCCATGGTTGGATTTCCTCGTTGTGAAAGTGGATGGTTATAAACGTCATTGAAGTTGCAGTTGGCAGACATGGATTTTTCAAGCCGCACGCAATGGCCTTGCGCAGGTGTGCACATCCGCTAGACCACCGTTCACTGTTTAAATAGCGTAAGTATCAGGTGCCCTGCGTATTCAGCAGAGCGGTCGTCGCTCTTTGTTCAAGTAACTGTCGCGCGGAGTCAGCCATCATGACGACAGCGCCTGCCAGCATCAGAACATCTTTAAGTACCAGTCTTCCGCCGCCTGACAAATAAGGAAATCCGAACGCGGCATCACCCGTACTCTGCACCCACGCCTCGGGCGTTGTAATGAGAAAAGACAGCGTTACCAACGGAGTCAGAAATGCAAGTACAGACCCGACCATTCCGAGTCTGCGAGAAAAGAGGTAGGACAGCACCAGCAACCCAATGAGAATTTCAACGGTTCCCAGACCGTTGGAAAATGCATAGGTGTGATTGGCGGTTTGCCATTCGCGCTTGACCGGATCAAGCTGCCCCTCATGGGTGAGGTGGTCTCGATATTGGTCCGGGTGTGCATAGAACAAGGACATCACCGGATTGTTCGCCACAAACGGAGTGATACTGTCAGCCTCATACGGCACGAATTTCAACGCGCCAATCCATAGAAATATGATGGCGACACCGAGACGAATCAAATGAATGCCGATTGTGTCCAGGCGACTGGTGCGCACAAGAAGCCCCTGCACAACTGATGGTTGATGTTTCATGATTTTCGGCATCCGTTGATTGAATAAAATAAATAGCGAAGCTGACGAAAAACTTCGTTATGTCGGATCGGCTCAGCTTTTTGCCCAACACCCCCAAACCCTGGTAATCGCGCCGAGCGGAATGCTTTAACTTCATCAGCATAAAAGACTGCTCGAACGTTTAAGCTCTGGCCAAAAGATTAGTCGCGCCAGGCGTCGGTCAGCAATTATCCCAAGTAACAGGTACCTTAAACCAACGTATGGTTATTCAGTCACCGACTGGCAGTCAGGCCACTTCGCCATTCAGTCCATCGGCACGATGCGCTGAATGCAATCAATGAGGGTCTGAGCGTTATAGGGCTTGGCTAGAAAACACACGGCGCCGGCTGCCAGAGCCCGCTTGCGCACTAACTCTTTAGGGTAAGCCGTGATGAAGATGACAGGGATGGATCGCCCCCTGTTGATCAGCCTGCGCTGCAGCTCAAGACCGTCTATACCGGGCATGTGTACATCGGAAATCAGGCAATCGGTGCTATCGAGTTCCGTTGAGGCAAGAAACGCTTCGGCACATGAAAACAGACAAGGTTCATAACCCAGTGAGCGCACCAGGCTGCTCAGGGCCATTCGACACGACGTGTCATCATCGACGATCGAAATGCGGGTGACTTTATTCACTTTTATTACCCTGGGCCCACGAAGACGAGCATTCAGATGCCGCGTAGGCCCGTATGTTGACCTCCACTGAGAGGTGGACGCTCACTCGTTGGATGCATCACTGAAAATGTTGGAGGCCTGCGCGCAGTGCAGCAATTGCCATCGTCTGGGGCTGACGCCGTTGAAGTGCCTGAAAACACGGGTGAAATAAGACTGATCCGAAAATCCACACTCTTGAGCGACGCAACAGATCGAGAGTTCTCGCGTTCTCAACAGTGCATGCGCCTTGCGGATCTGCTCTCGTCTGAACCAATCGTGTGGCGCGAGCCCCGTCGCGTTCTTGAACGCGCGCGAAAAATGACTGCGTGAGATTGCACAGGCACTGGCGACCTGTTCAATCGAACACCCGTGTGCCATGAGGCTGATCATCAGCTCCTTGGCCTTCTTGACCCGCCAGGGGGCAAGATTTTCCAGCGTGCGTTTGTGTCCAAAACCCTGGACCGACGATAGGCCCTGCCGGTTCTCGCAGAAAGGCACGCTGAATGAAATCGGGCTGACAGTGGAACTGACACTTGGCGCACTCTGGATCGTGGATAAGCATTGGTCCTGGGCCATGAAGTCACCTGGAAGATTGCGATACCGAGCCGTGGGACGTACCTGCAACGTCACTCAGCAAGGCAACAGAATGGAATCGCCCCCATGGGGCGTATGAAAAAAGCCTGATGCAACGAAGTCAGCCCATGAGCGGTTATGGCAGCTCCAGTTGATGGCCAGCCCGAACCACGTCGGCGATGCTGCGGGCGTGTAGTTTGCGCATCATGTTGGCCCGATGCAGTTTTACCGTGATCTCGCTTACCTTCAGATGGCCGGCGATCTGCTTATTGAGGAGGCCCTTCACTACTCCCCCCATGACCTGTTTTTCCCGGGGAGTCAGGCAATCGAACCGACTGCGCAATGAATCGATCTCACGCTGTTTCTCGACAAACTCGCAATGGCTGGCCACCGCCGTTGCCACGGCATCGATCAGATCCTGGGAGCGGAATGGCTTGGTGAGAAAGTCCGCCGCACCGGCCTTCATCGCGCGCACGGACATTGGAATATCGCCATGGCCGGTCATGAAAATGATCGGCATGTGGTTATCGGACTCCGTCAACCGCTGCTGCAGATCGAACCCACTGTAGCCCTGTAGCCTGACGTCCAGAACCAGACATTGCGCCTTTCCCGCCAGCGGGTCGGCGAACATGTCTTCGGGGCCGGAAAATGCCCGTGTGTTGTAACCGACGGACTTCAGCAAACTGGCAACGGCGCCGCTCAGTACTGAATCATCGTCGACAATAAAGACAATCGGGGCGTGCGTTTGCGCTGCCCTTGAAACGTTTGATTGATGCATTTCGACCTCCTTTTCGACGTGATTCAAGTTGACCGGGCGCATTGTCTTACAACACCTTTCGTTGTCTGCCGAGTTGGCGACCGGCCCATTATCGGGTAACACGTCTTCATGTAACGGCCGGCGCTCATTTCATGACCAAAACAATATTTTTGGTGAAAAACACCTGTGCAGATCGATTATTTCGCAAGAGCCGGTCACGCGCCGGTATTAACTTTGTGCTTGGGCAGCTAATGCGTCAATTCATACTTAAGGTTAGGTAGTGAATGGGAACGATGCAGTGGCACCGTCCGCTGCAGAACAATACAGAACACAACGACATCACTGTTTCGCCCTGCTGAAAGTGCTCAGCAACCCTGATTCAACGCTCAGTTCTGACCGGAATTACTCACCTGATTGCCCCTCTCTGGCATCACGCCTGAGTGACTGTGGGGATACGCCTAACTTGCGGATGAAGACCTCGCGCAGATGGCGCCGGTCGCGAAAGCCCGTCTCTCTGGCGATGATCTCCAGCGAATGGTGACCGCGCTGAATCATGTTGCGGGCGGTTTCGAGGCGCAGCTGCTCCACCGCCTTGGCCGGTGACAAGCCTGTTTCGGATAGAAAAATTCGCCTGAACTGCCGCTCGCTGAGGTGTACGATCTTCGCCAGAGCGTCGGCGCTAAGGTCGCCGGAAAGGTTGGCCCGAGCATGCTCGAGCGCTGCCTGAACCCGATCTGACCTGGGCGCGATATTGAGCATTTCGGAATGCTGAGACTGCCCCCCGGAGCGACGGTGATACATGACCAGAACCCGCGCAACGCGGTTGGCAACCTCGTGCCCCAGGTCCTTTTCGACCATGCCGAGCACCAGATCCATCGCCGCCGAGAGTCCCGCGGAAGTCCAGATGGTGCCGTCATTGATGAAGATGCTGTCGGGCTCCACGACGGTGTTCGGAAAGCGCTGCTTGAGCACGCCGGCGTAGGCCCAGTGAGTCGTAACGCGTTTGCCTTCGAGCAACCCCGCCTCGGCGAGTACGAAAGCTCCGGTACACATGCCGCCCACCCGCTGAGCGCGGCTAGCGGCGACTTTGACAAAGTTCAACTCTTCGAGGGTGCTGTCGCGGGCCAGCGGATCGACGATTCCGGACACCATCCAGGTGTCGGCCTGGGCCTCGCAGGTCGCTTTCACGGTGTTGACCGAGGCGCCGATCGAGGAGGTGATCACCCCGCCGCTCAACGAATAATTGGTGACTTGATAGACCTGTTCCTTCGCTACCACATTGGCGAACTCGAACACTGACTGGGTGCCCAGCGCCATGACCTGAAACCCTTCCGTGAGGAAGTAACCGATTCTGTGCATTTCCACTCCCTCCGGCGTCATGTCCGAAAACATGACCGTAATTGTCGTTTCAATTCCAGTCAACGCGATGCACGATGAGCCTACGACATAAAACCGGACACAGGTGGCACGAAAACAGGATAAAACAGGTCATCTGGAGATGATTTTCGTTGCATCCTACGCGCAACTAATTGAACAGGCCAGTCCGAAAATTATTAAGAGCCTACCGCAGCTAATTATCAGAGCACGATAAACTGCGGGACAATTAAAACACACTTACAAACTCCTGACTCAAAGAGCAAAACGCACGAGATTCCTATTCGAAGTGCACACTTGATCGCTGTAATGACAGTCTGGAGATCACACCGATACTTCCTTTTATTCGGTGCTGATCTCATCGGTCGTCTAACTGTTCAACAACAAAGAGCACACCGCTATGACTGAACACTCCGTAAGTTTCAATGCAGCGACTCATTACCTTGAAGTCGGGGGCAGGACCCTGGCTTACCGCACATTCGGGCACGGCACGCCTCTGGTCATGTGCGTGCGGTTTCGCGGCACCATGGAGTCTTGGGATCCGGCATTTCTCGACGGTCTGGCACAACAAGGTTTTCAAGTCACCATTTTCGACTACAGCGGCCTGGGGCGCTCCACCGGCGAGCGAACCTACAACCCGGCCTCGCTGGCCAAGGACACCATCGAGCTGATCACGGCGCTGAAGCTGGGCAAGGTGGTCCTCGCAGGCTGGTCGATCGGTGGCGTGGCGGCGCAGATCGTCCTCGCACAGGCACCGCAGTTGGTCAGCCATCTGGTGTTGATCGCAACCACGCCTCCGGGCCTGTTGGCGAAGCCAGGCGAACAGCTGTTCTACGAATTGGCCAAGCGTGACAACAACTTCGAAGACTTTGTCAGCCTGTTTTTCGAACCTGACTCGCCGACCAGCCGAGCCGCCGCTGAGCGTTCGTGGGGTCGGCTGGTCTCCAGGAGAGATGACGCGAGCCCTGAAGTGCCTTTCGACTGGGCAGGCGCGCAACTGGGTGAGGGGCCGAAGAACCCGGTCTTTCCGGCCGATGCGGTGCTGCATGTCCTGAAAAACACCGAGGTTCCGGTTCTGCACCTGGGCGCCGATCACGACATCGCCTTCCCGGTCGAGAACTGGTACGCCCTGAGCGATCAACTGCCGACACTGCACGTCGTCACCTTCCCGAGTTCCGGCCACGGCCCGCAGCTGCAATACCCGCGTACTGCCGCCAGGCACATTGCCGCGTTCGTCGAGGCTGCCCACGACTGACACCCGATCAACCGGGCCAGCGTTCTGCTCGGTGCGACCCTGGCCCCACCGACTCTTCGACAGCAATGGACTGCTCTTCTTCGCCCATGGCGCGAGGGAGCATCACCGTGAACAACCGTGACCTGCCACATCAATCGTTGACACTGGACGCTCACTTTCTCATCGCGGCATCAATCTGCTTTGGCCCGAAACGCTGTGCGTCAAGCCGGCGGGCCGCGGACGCGTGTCAGTCCGATAACACTCATTACCAAGGTGACTTATGACAACCCGAACAACCTATCGAGCCGTCGTGGCGACAGCCCCCGGCAAACTGGAACTGGTAGAGCGCCCGATCACTGAACCGGGCCACAGCCAGGTGCGAATACAGGTTGAAGCCTGCGGTGTCTGTCACTCCGACAGCGCGACCGTGGAAGGCTTTGCAGGCGTTCCTTTTCCACGCGTGCCGGGCCATGAAGTGGTGGGACGCATTGACGCCATCGGCGCCGGGGTTCAGGGCTGGAGCGTTGGCCAGCGAGTGGGCGTGGGCTTTTTGGCAGGCGAAGACGGGACCTGCCCATCGTGCCGTCAAGGCGACCCGGTGACCTGCCAGAACCCAGTGATCAGCGGCATGACCATCGACGGCGGCTACGCCGAGATCATGATCGCCGAGGCGCGTGGGCTGGTGCGGGTACCTGAAGAGCTGGATGCCACCCTGGCCGCGCCTCTGCTCTGCGCAGGTCTCACCACTTTCAACGCCTTGCGCAATTCCGGCGCGCAAGCGGGAGACGTGGTGGCGATCCACGGCCTGGGCGGGCTTGGCCATCTGGGCGTGCAGTTCGCGCGCAAGATGGGGTTTCATACCGTGGTCATCGCTCGAGGGGCCAGCAAGGCCGAGCTGGCGCTGTCATTGGGTGCTCACCGCTACATCGACGCCACCGAAGAAAACGTTGCAGAGGTCTTGCGCGCCATGGGCGGAGCCAAAGTCGTGCTCGGCACCGCGCCGACTGCACAGGGCATGGCAGAGACGATTCCCGGCTTGTCGGCTCGGGGTCAACTGGTGGTGGTCGCGGTCCCCGGCGAACCCCTGACGGTGAGCGCAACGGACCTGATCTTCGGCGCCCGCTCGGTCATCGGCGCCCTCACCGGTACGGTGGTATACAACGAGCAAACCCTGGCTTTTGCCAACCTTCAGGACATTCGCCCACTGATCGAGACGTTCCCCCTCGAACAGGCACCCGAGGCGTACGCCCGAATGATGCGTGCGGACGTTCGACTGCGTGCCGTTCTGGTCATGGGCGCGCAGCAAGCCTGACACCCTCTTCTGCCTGATGCGCGGGGTGCTTGTCCTGCGGGCCGTTTGACCAGGACAAGCCTCCTCTGTTTTTTTCAACCTGTGCATGAACCCGTCTGGAGATCTTTCAATGGCGCGTTTCACACCAACTCCCGTCTATCGGGCGACCGGCGTCGATACCTTCGCGTTCATGGGAACGGGTAGGACAAGCGACCACCTCGACCGGGCGGCCAGATGACTCAACCCATCACTCTCGCCGAGGCCGAAGTTTTCGAGCGTTTTCACGACGCGGTGTTTGTGCGTGACATGGAAGGAAAGATCTGTTTCTGGAACTCCGCCTCGGCCGCTCTTTACGGATGGCCCTCACATACGGCACTGGGGGCGCACGCCCGTACGCTGCTCAAATGCAGACATGAGCATGATGGCCACGATAAGGCCGATGACCGGCTGCTGGCGGACGGTTATTGGGAAGGCGAACTCTCACGTCTCACGGGTGCGGGATCGCGCCGCCTGGTGAATGCCCGTTGGTCTCTGCGCCGAGATGCTGCCGGTCAACCCATCGGGATCCTGGAAACCGGCTACGATATCTCGCTCGCCAAAGAAACCGAGCAGCATCTGAAAGCCAGCGAGTACCGCTACCGCAACCTGTTTCAAGCCATGGCGGCTTCGTTCTGGGAGCTGGATTTCACCGCCGTCGGACCCAAGATTCGAGCCCTGCTCGACGCCGGAGTGCGCGATCTGGAAGCGCACTTTCTGGCTCACCCGGACGTGGTGCGCGACTTCATGCGCTGCACTCAGGTGGTGGACCTGAACGATCACAGCATCCGGCTGTTTGGCCGTGGGGATCGTACTGAGATGCTGGGAAACATCGACCGCTACTGGCCGGACGAGAGCGTTCAGGTGTACGCCCGCTGCGTCGTCAAATCCCTTTCCGGCCTGCCGAACAACATTGAAGTGACACGCCTGAGAACCCTCGAAGAGAAAGAATTCGAGTGTCTGTTCACCGCCTGTTTTTCCAGAGAGAACATTGCACGAGGGGTGATTCTGATCGGCATCATCGACCTGTCGGAACTTGCCGCGGCGCGCCACGCGCTGGAGATCATGCAGACGGAGCTGGCCCATGTGGCACGCATCTCTATCCTCGGCGAGCTGAGCGCGTCGATTACCCACGAAATCAATCAACCCCTGACCTCGATTTCCACGTATGCCCAGGCGGCGCTGCGCTGGTTGCGGCGACCAGAGCCAGATTTGAAAGAGGTGGAAATCGCCCTGACGCAGATCGTCGATGAGGCGCAGCGCACCGACGACGTCATCACCCGCATTCGCGGCATGGCACTGCGTCGGCCGGCTGAAGAGTCCGACGTGGCGATCAATGACGTGGTGCAGGATTCACTGCAGTTCACCGACCACGAACTGCGCAAGCACGCTGTTCGTCTGACCACTGACCTGGCGGTCGCACTCCCCGCCGTGCGGGCTGACCGGGTGCTGCTGCAACAGGTGATCGTCAACCTGTTGATGAACGCCGCACAAGCGATGGCATCGGCCGATTCGGCAGTGCGAGAACTGATCATACGCAGCGAAATACTGTCCACCGGCGAGATCAGGCTGCAAGTGCTGGACAGTGGCCCGGGCATCGCACCAGGCCTGGAGGGGAAGCTGTTCGAAAGTTTCTTCACCACCAAAGCCACGGGGATGGGAATGGGACTGCCGATATGCCGTTCGATCGTGGAGGCTGCGGGCGGGGCGATTGAGCTGGCGAACCGCGACGATGGCGCTTCAGGGGCCAGAGTTATGCTCACTCTGCCAGCGTTGTAAGAGCAGCAAACACGTCTATGGAACAGGGCCCTTCCTTGGCTGGCAATGAAGGGCCCTGTGCGTCAGGCCTTGATGAAAGCCAGAAGGTCCTCGTTGATGACCTCCGGATGAATCGTGCACATCCCGTGGGGGTAGCCTTTGTAGACTTTCAGCGTGCCGTTTTTCAAAAGCTTGATCGACAGCTCGGCTGAATCCGCAATCGGCACGATCTGGTCGTCATCACCATGCAGGACCAGAACCGGCACGCTGATTTTTTTCAGGTCTTCGGTGAAGTCGGTTTCCGAGAAAGCCTTGATGCAGTCGTAGTGAGCCTTGGCCCCGCCCATCATGCCCTGACGCCACCAGTTCTCCTTGATACCCTCGGACACCGTCGCGCCCTCGCGGTTGTAGCCGTAGAACGGCACCGGCACTTCTTTGTAAAACTGCGCACGGTTGGCGGCCAGCGCCGAGCGGAACCCGTCGAAGACGTCAATTGGCAAGCCGCCCGGATTCTTCGCGGACTTGACCATGATCGGCGGCACAGCGCCGATCAACACAGCCTTGGCGACACGACCGGCCCCGTGCTGAGCGACATACCGGGCGACCTCGCCTCCGCCGGTGGAATGACCGATGTGCACCGCGTCCTTCAACTTCAGATGCGCCACCAGGGCGGCGACATCAGCGGCATAGGTGTCCATGTCGTTGCCGACAGAGGTTTGCGTGGAGCGTCCATGACCGCGACGGTCGTGGGCAATCACCCGGTAGCCTTTGGACACGAAAAACAGCATCTGCGCATCCCAGTCATCGGCGCTGAGCGGCCAGCCATGGTGAAACACGATCGGCTGGCCCGTGCCCCAATCCTTGTAGAAAATTTCCGTGCCGTCTGAGGTGGTGAAGCTCGTCATGTCATTGCGTCCTTTTTTGGGCGTCGCGGCCGTGGCGGCCTGAGCGGCAGTTGCGCCCATGACCATTGCTGAAAGTGAGCCTGCGGCCAGCGCCGTCGCGCCGACCTTGAGCACCTGCCTGCGTGAACTCGATGGGGTGTTGGGAGTGTCAGACACAGTCGTTACCTCTCTTGGGTAGTAAACCAAAGCAAATCAGGGGTGGGCGCCAACGGTGCCCGCCACAATGTCGGGAATATCTACATGCTCAGCGCACGCCGTGGGCTGCGCCAGCGCTGTTGGCTTCGCAGACCTGTATGGAGAGCAAAGCGTCTTGAGCGATCAGCGCGTCGAAGGCGGGTTGGAACACGTGCTCCAGGCTTGCGCGCATCGCATCGATGGAATTCCAGGCACAGTGAATGGCCCAATGCCCCACGCGAGGCTCTACGGTTTCCAGCTGGCAGCGCATACAGCCGATGGCGTTCTCCAGCTGCGCGACCGATTCCTGCATCAGGCGCGCACAGGTCCAGGAGAAGCACTCGCGGGTATGAATCAGAACGACTTTTTCCAACGCATAAGTGTTCATTGGATTTCCCGGTGGATGGCCAGTGCCGAGTCGTCAGGGCGTCGGGACGGCAGCGCAAGGAAGTGCTCGAGCTGATCCCTATGATCTTGCGCGCGGGAGCGCTGCGCCATTATCGGTTCGCATAGCCAACACACACTTTGGTATGGGGTATGAGCAGGAATGTCGCCCACGCTCGGGCTTCGCATCAATGCGGCATCCGGCTGAATGCTCAGCGGGCGAAGTTGACTTCGACCGGCCGCCCACATTCCGCCGCGCACTTGAGGACGTCGACACGCTATTCGTGGCACACGGCACTTCAGATCGTCAGATTGACAATGAAACTGCACTGATTGACGCGGCCGTCGTGGCGGGCGTGAGTCATATTGTGAAGCTTTCGGCGATGCTTGCTCGAAGTGGTGAGCACGCACTCCCAGCGGGCCTATCACCTGACCGGGCCTCGCTCCTGGACGATGCTGGGCGTTGCAGAGGAGCTATCAGGATTGCTACAGCGCAGGGTTACTTACCATCAGCGTCCTGCAACCGAGCACGCGCAGCGTTGGTCAGGGATTGGCGCGACTGAGCTGCTGGCTGACCTCCTGACCGGTATGGACTTGATGTATCACGAGTCGGCACTGTCTGAGAGCACCTTCACTGTCGAGCAAATGACGGGCAAACCACCGCGCTCCTTATCCGACTGGTTGATCGAGAACATTAGCCTCTACCGCTGATGCACGCGCTCAGGATAGATCAGGACGACCGCTGGTAAGATTCGAGCCTTGCAGGATGCATCGATCAGATCAGCCATAGCAGCCCCATTTTGGTCAGCTCATTTGAAAGACTTCTGGACCGCCTTTCCTTGTTTTCGAGGAGGTCTCATGCGTCGCGTAAAGAAGGGCTATTGCCGCAGAGGCTGCAGTCGGACAGAAGCGGCCACTCAGATTCATGTATGGGGTGCGGCTCGCACATTACTGCCGCCCAGAACGATCTCTAGGAGCGCTATCAATCATCGTAGTAACAATATTTTACATCTCTGTGAGAGATATCTATGATCGGGCCTGGAGATGGCATTCCTCCACTTACCAACCGCTGCGCCCGTAGCAGCTGATGATGCCTACAGACACCTGATCAAGACAGGGCTGTAGGCGTTCGCGCGCAAAATCCTCTTCTTGGTCAGGCTCACTTTCCTATGTGTGGCTGACCCCATGTCAAAACTCAGAAAACTTGAACAACTTGACCTGCTTCCTTACATCGGCAAATGGTTGGTGCTTGCCAGTGCGGTAGCGCTTCTGGCGGGATCGGCATCCGCGCTGTTTCTGTTCTCCCTCGATCACGCGACCCAATGGCGTGAAACCCATCGCTGGGCCATATGGCTGTTGCCCGTGACAGGCTTTGCGGTGGGGCTGGTTTACCACCTGATCGGCAAGCCGGTGGATGCGGGCAACAACCTGCTGATCGACGAGATTCACGACCCAAAAAAAACCGTGCCGTTGCGCATGGTGCCCCTGGTGCTTGCGGGTACGCTGATCTCGCATTTGTTTGGTGCATCGGTTGGACGCGAAGGCACTGCCGTGCAAATGGGTGGCGCGCTGGCCGATCAGATAACTCACCTGTTCCGCCTGCGCCGCGAAGATCGCCGAATCATGCTCATGGCGGGCATCAGCGCAGGCTTCGCTTCGGTCTTCGGCACGCCGCTGACCGGAGCACTGTTCGGCCTTGAGGTGCTCGCTATCGGTCGCATGCGGTATGACGCGTTGTTCCCGTGCATTGTCGCCGCCATCGTCGCTGATCAAGTTGGGCTGCTCTGGGGCGTCGTGCACACCCACTACGTCATCGGCGAGATCGCGCCCGTGCAGGCCTGGACAGTGATGGCCGTGGTCGTCGCGGGCATTGTGTTCGGGCTCGCGGGACTGCTGTTCGCCACCGCCACCCATACCCTTGGCGCATGGGTAAAAAAGCTGATTCCCTACTCGCCGTTGCGCCCTGTGCTGGGCGGCATTGTGGTGGCGACAGCGGTGTGGGCACTCGATTCGTATCGGTACATCGGCCTGGGCATTCCGAGCATCGTTCAGTCCTTCGCAACGCCGGTCGCGCCCTGGGACTGGTTCGGCAAGCTTGCGTTTACCGTCGCCTCACTCGGTTCAGGGTTCAAGGGTGGCGAGGTCACGCCGCTGTTCTACATCGGCGCGACGCTGGGCAATGCACTTGCACCGCTGCTGCACTTGCCGTTTTCGATGCTGGCCGGCATCGGCTTCGTCGCGGTCTTTGCCGGCGCCGCCAACACCCCGCTGGCAACGATCGTCATGGCCATGGAGCTGTTCGGCCCCGAGATTGCCCCACTCGCCGCGATTGCCTGCATCGCCAGCTATCTGGTGTCGGGCCATAACGGGATCTATCACGCCCAGCGCGTGGGCCACAGCAAGCACCGCCATGCCCTGCCCGCCGATATCCGCCTTTCGGAAATCAAGAAATTCCACTCGCAACGAAATGCCGAGAGCACGCCAAAAGCAGCGCCGGAGGATAAGCAGAAATGAGTGAGTCAAAACCGAATCGCCTGACCACGTTGTAGCTGTATTTTCCAAGTGCGAACTCTCACCATCAGCTACGGCGCTCTAGGTACGGTGAACGGTACAGCTAAGCTGATCGCCTGCGTGACAGTGGGCATTCTCTGGACAGCAGTCTTACCCACATTTGCGTTCCTTTTAGCGGCCTTGCTGATGGCGTCCGGAACGCTGTCGTTCACTCGATTGAAAGCTTACTGATAGACACCTGACGGCCTGAAGCGAAACAGCAGTTCCCTGCGTCCGCTTTGGGTCGATAGCAGTCTTTTCCACACGGTCTACGGTTTCGCCGACTCGCCCCAGCTTGAACAATGATCGATACAGCGAAAAAGCGTCTAGACGATCAGGATCACCACCACGAACCTTCCCAGCCTGCCATAGGCCCAGTTGCTCAGCGCAATGATGCCCACCAGGCCGAACAAAAACGAACCTGTACAAGCGGCAAGGGGAATCTAGGTTGTGGTGTCTTCCATACAGGCGTAGTGGCACGCGGTGTCACGCCGCACCATAGGCGGCTATGGTGTTCAATGGAAAGGTTGTGACGGCCAGTATGCTCGAAGCGATGATGCCCAGAATCTTGTCGAAGGTGTCGGCGCCGATCCGCATTGGCAATGACTTGGGAATGAAATCCTTGAACACAACGGCAATCAGCGCACTGGCTACGCCAAGCAGCGAAAACAGTCTGGCCCTGGACCTCAGTCGCTTGGTCAGTCAACTTAACAGGCCGCACCAACGAGCAATCATATTCAATGCCTTGAAAGTTTATGCAACGCGATCCATTCAGCGAGAGGTACCTCCGGGAGACGACTGATTGAGCAATCCGGCAGGCAGCAGTTTCATGCAACCTCGCAAGATGGCAATTTGCATCTTGCCCACCCGCTTCCTATTATCGCGCTGGGTGCGTTGTTGCATACGGCACTGCGCAGGTTAAATTCAAACGTTGGTCGGGCCGCCATCGGAGTGTCATTGTGTCCGAAGACAAACCTGCTTCCCCTGCGATCCCCCGCCCTCAGGTTCTGACCGAACGTGCGCTGTCAGCGCTGGACCGGTTCTCTCGTATTGAAGCGCTTAGCGGTATCGCTCTGCTGCTCGCCGCCCTGGCAGCTCTGATCTGGGCCAACAGCCCGGTCGCCGATTCTTATGAGCATTTCTGGCACACTCAGATCACCTTGGGGCTTGGCGACTTCCGCGTTTCTCGTTCACTGCATTTTCTGGTCAACGATGGCTTGATGACGATTTTCTTTCTAGTGGTCGGCGCAGAGATTCGCCAAGAGATCAAAGACGGCGCGCTGGCCAACATGAAGCTGGCAACCCTGCCGCTAGGTGCCGCACTGGGCGGCGTCATGATGCCTGCGATCCTTTACATGCTGCTTAATCACGGGAGTGAAGCCAGCACCGGCTGGGCAGTACCCACCGCGACCGACATTGCCTTTGCCGTCGGAGTGCTGGCCTTGCTAGGGAAATCGATCCCCAGCGGCGTACGCATTCTGCTGCTGGCGTTGGCAATCATCGACGACATCGTCGCCATTCTGATCATCGCGATTTTCTACACCACCAGCCTGGACTATCTGGGGCTGGTCGTGGCCCTGGGTGGCCTGGCGCTGGTACTGCTTATGCAGCGTATGGGTATCGGCAAGGCCTATGCCTATGTTGTGCCGGGGGCCATCGTCTGGTTCGGTCTGCTCAAAACCGGGGTCCATCCTACGCTCGCGGGTGTGATCCTCGGACTCATGACGCCGGTGCACTCCAAACCTGCGACGGAGCGGCCACTGGAAACCATCGGCCGGACCTTTGAGGAGCTAATGGATCGCTTTTCCCAAGCCAAAGATAACCCGCAGATCGTAGTGGAGCCTCTCAACCAGTTGCGCCACGCTCAGCGAGAAGTGCTGCCGCCCGTCCAGCGGGTCCAGATCGGGCTGCATGCATGGGTGGCGTTTGGGGTTATGCCGTTGTTCGCATTGGCCAATGCCGGAGTAAGCTTCGCGGGCGCCAATCTCGAAGAAGCGCTGCCGCAGCGTGTGTTTGCCGGTGTGATGCTGGCACTGGTACTGGGCAAGCCGTTGGGTGTGATTCTGGCGAGCGTGACCTTGGTTAAACTGAATATTTGCCAGCTCCCCGCAGGCGTGACCTGGCGTGGAGTCGGGCTGGTGGGACTGCTGGCGGGCATTGGCTTCACCATGTCGATTTTCATTGCGTCCCTGGCGTTCTCCGACCCGTCCCTGCTGGCATCAGCCAAACTCAGCGTGCTCTGCGCCTCATCCATCGCGGCCGTGATCGGACTGATCTGGGGAAAAATGACATTCCACAAAAGCGCTTGAAAACGTCATCTGCCCCACTGCTCGCCGCGACTAGAGGACTTTGCCGGGGTTCATCAACCCGCTCGGATCCAGCGCTTGCTTTAGGGTACGCATCATCTCCAGTTCCAGAGCAGACTTGTAGCGCAGCGCGGCATCACGCTTGGCCTGACCGAGGCCATGCTCCGCGCTGATGCTTCCTGCAAACGCCACCGTCGCCTCGTAAATCACATGCATAATCGCCTCCGCCTGGGCTTTGAAGGGCGCATCTTCGGTGCCGACAGGTTTGCTGATGTTGTAATGCAGGTTGCCATCGCCGACATGGCCATACGCGACAATCCGAACATCCGGAAAAGCGTCCAGCAGCCTGAGGTCAGTCTCTTCGATAAAGGCGGGAATGCTGCTCACCGGTATGCTGATATCGTGCTTCAGACTCGGGCCTTCATGGTTTTGCGCTTCCGATATACCCTCGCGCAACGCCCACAGCGCGGCGACTTGCATCTCGTTGCTGGCGACTACGGCATCAAGCGCTTCACCCTGTTCGAAAGCCTCGCTCAGGCAACTCTCCAGCATTTGCGCCAGCGCCGCATCCACGAGGGTGTCGCTCAGTTCGATCAACACATACCAGGGATGATGTTCTTTAAACGGATCGTTGCATCCGGCGACATGCTGCAGCACGAACTCCACGCTTTGTCGTGACATCAGCTCGAAGCCAGTGAGCCGGTCGCCACATTGGCTGCGCATGCGGCTGATAAGGTCCACTGCCGCCTGTGGATCCGGGAGGGCCACCCAGGCAGTGGTCAGGCTGCGTACCGCAGGATAAAGCTTGAGCACAGCAGCGGTGATGATGCCAAGTGTGCCTTCCGAACCGATGAACAGGTGCTTGAGGTCATAGCCGGTGTTGTCCTTGCGCAAACCGCGTAAGCCGTCCCATATACGGCCATCGGCCAACACCACTTCCAGCCCCAGCGTAAGGTCGCGCATATTGCCGTAACGCAATACCGCAGTTCCCCCCGCATTGGTTGCCAGGTTGCCACCCACCGTACAACTGCCTTCGGCGCCCAGGGACAACGGAAAAAGGCGCCCCACATCCGCGGCGGCTTCCTGCAAACGCTGGAGAATCACGCCAGCCTCGACCGTGATGGTTTCGTTGGCCTGGTCAATAGCCCGAATGGCGTTCATCCGAGTCAGAGACAGCACGACCTGAGTGCCTGAGTCGTCCGGGATGGAGCCACCGCACAACCCGGTATTGCCACCCTGAGGCACCAACGCGACACCTGCTTCCTGACACAGACGCACCACTTGCGAAACTTCTTGAGTGCTGGCCGGACGCACCACTACTGCGGCCTTGCCGCGATAGGCATTACGCCAATCGCTCAGGTAGCTCTGCATGAGCCCGGTATCACGGATAAGACCGGCCTTGCCAACCAGGCCTTCCAGCGCTTGCATCAGTGTTTCGTTCAAATGACTCATGACACGCTCCTTATTGTTATCAGCCGGTCCACTAACATCCGGCTGTTTCATTCGTTAACGGCAACAGATTGCGGCTGACTCAGCTCGATCCGGTGGATTCGCCCCACGACAACCAGGTAGAAAAAAACCGCCAGCAAAGCGTTGGCTGCGACGTATACCAGCGCGGCATCGAAGGACCCTGTACGACTCACCAAATAGCCGACGATGATCGGTGTATTGATCGCCGCCAGGTTGCCAAATGTGTTGAACAGACCGCCCGACAGGCCAATGATCTGTCGCGGCGAGGTATCCGCTACCAGCGTCCAGCCATGGGAGCCGAAGCCTTTGCCAAAGAACGCCAACGCCATAATGCCCACAACCGCGGCGTCGCTCTGGACGTAAATACACAGCACCATGCTGCTCGACAGCAGCAGACCGCTGACAATCGGAAGCTTGCGCGCCAAGGTCAGGGAGTAACCGTGACGCAGCAGACCATCCGATATCAAACCACCCAGCACGCCCCCCACAAAGCCGCTGATCGCTGGCAATGCGGTGAAGAAACCGGCCGCCAAGATGGTCATACCCCGGGCCTGAACCAGATAAACGGGAAACCATGTGAGGAAGAAATAGGTGATCGCGTTGTTGCAGTATTGCCCCAGATAGAGGCCTATCAGTGTGCGGTGGCTCAGCAGCAACTTGAAGTAAAGCCACTGCGAGCCATTGGGGTCGCCAGCGCGAGGCTCAAGATCCATCAACCCGCCGCCGGATTCAATGTAGGTGTACTCGGCCTCTGTGGTTGCCGGATGCTCACGTGGACCGATAATGACCTTGAACCACAGAAGGCTGAGCAGCAAGCCGAAGCAGCCCAGGACGATGAAGGCCTGTTGCCAGCCCATCACCTGGACGACCCAGCCCATCAACGGGGCGAAGATAGCGGTAGCCGAATACTGTGCCGAGCTGGAAATGGCTGTTGCCGTGGCGCGCTCGGCGCTTGGGAACCAGGCTGCAATAATCCGCGCGTTACCCGGAAAGCAAGGTGCACCGGCAAAACCCACCGCCATGCGCAGGAGAAACAGGCTGACTATCGTCCAGCTCAGCGGCAACACCCCGACGAAGCCTTGCAACATCGTAAATGCAGACCAGCTGAACAGCGCGATGCCATACACCCGCCGGGCACCAAAGCGATCACACAACCAGCCTCCGGGAATCTGTCCGATCACGTAGGCCCAGCCGAAAGCGGAGAAAATATAGCCGAGGGTCAAGGCATCAATCCCCAGATCCGCCTGCAACGCGGAACCGGCGATGGACAAACTGGAACGGTCGGCGAATGTCACGGATGTGACAAGAAACAGCATGAGCAGGATCGAGTAGCGTACCCGCCCTGGTTTAGGTCCAGGCATCTGACGTGATCTTCCGATGATCGAACAAGCCTGACGCGGTCCGATCATTAGCCACCCAGCCATATCGGAGAGTCAGGCGTACCGATACCTCCTGCGGCGCGAGATCTGCGTGCATGACATTGCCCTGTTTTTATTGTTCTGATCCCAGGCCCGTGCCTGCTCAGGGTGCGAGACACTTTAAAAGCCGCCCTAACGGCAAGTTATCGTACGACCACATAAAAGCAAATCTTTAATTTTCTGGATTAGCTGTTCGACAAGAGCTTTTCTTTCCACTCGCTGAAACCAACCTATGCTTACCCTGTAAGGCTCTGGCGGAATATAGAGCGTATTTTTCGCCCACGATTGCACATTGACAGCAACGAGCCTGCTTGGTAAAAAACGCCCAAGTCATACGACAACATATGACAAACCATAATAATAATTGAGGCTCAGATCATGCTGACGACCTTCCTTCTGCAATCGCCCTTTCCGTATGGCGTCCGCGCGTATTCGGTGAGGTCATCCATCTGCAGTCCCTTATGGCAAAAGCCCCCCAGCGGTTTTACTGTCGTCGTGAACGCCAATGTTAGCGGCAGAACAAGGAAAAAAATGCGGTTCCTGCCAATAGCTGTAGAACCTCTACGTTCGGCGTTCCACTCATCAACATGCCCTCTTCAGAAATATCCCGATTGCGTGCCATCACCCCTTAGGCGGTAGTGATTTGTCGGCAAAGCAGCACTTCGACATAACCGGTTACAACTTTAATAAGCTCTGTTAGTTCGATCAGCTTTCATAACCCCGGAGTATTCCAATGATAAAAACAATCCGCGTCTCTCTTCTTTCTGCCCTTGTCAGCATGGGGACTATCACCTCGCACAATGTCGCCGTCGCTGCTGACGTCAAATGGCCGACCCGTCCCGTACAGGTGGTGGTGATCGCCAATCCGGGGGGTGACACCGACTTCAATGCCCGCATGATGGCCAAGTATTTCAACAAGATAACAGGGAAGAACATGGTAGTGACCAACGTCGCAGGTGGCGGTGGCACGCTGGCGGCAGAGCAGGTCAAAAGCGCGGCTGCGGACGGTAACACCATCCTCTTCACCCACCCGGGCCAATTGATTGTCAACGAAGTAGCAGGCCTGTCCGACGACAGCTTTGAAGCCTTTGATGTGGCCTGTATTGCTGGCGTCGATAAAGGCGCGGTATTCGTCGCCTCTACCCAGTCCGGGATCAGCAGCGTCAAGGACCTGATCGCCAAGGCCAAGGCCAAGCCGGAAAGCATCACTTACGGCACTGAAATGGGTAACTTCTCCCATATCCAGGGCTTGATGTTCGAAAAAATCACTGGCGTAAAACTGAAGATGGTGGATGCCGGCACCGTATCGGAAAAAGTAGTTGCGTTGCTTGGTGCACGTATCGACCTGGGTGCCATCAGCTACGGTTCCGTGCAGGACTACGTCAATGGGGGCCAGATGGTCGCGCTCGGCCAGCCCAATGATGAGCGCAACGCAATGCTCGGTGATATCCCGACCTTCAAGGAACAGGGCGTTGATTTCACGATCGACAAGCCGTACGTCGTGGCCTTTCCAAAAGGCACCGACACCGCGATCGTGGGCAAGATGGCAGACATCATGAAACAGATCACCGAGATGCCCGAGTACACTGAAGAGCTGAAAAAATTCAAACAGCCAGTGGCTTACTACGGCACCGATGATTCGAAAAAAATCCTCGCCAAGACTCGCGATGACTTCATGCAATTCAAGGATGTTTTACGCACGAAGTAAGACCTGAAACTGGCTGGCCGCTGCGCCAGCCAGCTTTACCCGGCCTATATCCCGAGGGTTCCCGATGGCTACCTGCAAGAAAAAAGAGCTGATTATCGGTGGCGTCATGCTAGCCACCGCACTCGGTTATCTGGTGATGAGTTTCAAACTGCCGGGGCATTCCGGTATCGACGCAGCATTCGTCCCTACCCTGCTGGCTGCGATGCTCTGCCTGCTCGCCGTCATACAGTTATTCAGCGCGTTCGCGACCCCACAGGCGCCTGCCACTGACGTACCGCACATTGACACCGAAGATACGAGCAGCTCGATAGACGTGAAAACAGTGGTCAAGACACTGGCTTTGATCGTGGGCTACATCGCGCTCATGAAGCCAGTCGGGTTTCCGATTATGACGGTGGTCTATTTGTATTTGCAGTTCATCGTATTGACGCCGATTGATCAAAAGGTGCGGCATATCACTTATGCAGTGGTCGCGGTCTGTACCTCTGCCGCCATTTATCTGTTATTCCGCGAGGCCTTCGACTTGATGTTGCCCGCCGGCCTGACCAACTTTTAGGAGTATCGAACATGCTCGACTTGTTGATGCAAGGCTTCGGTGCCGTCTTCTCTCTCAACATCATGTTGCTGATGGCCATCGGTGTAGCCGTAGGTATCGTCTTCGGCGCAGTGCCCGGCCTGTCAGCCACCATGGCGGTGGCGCTGTGCCTGCCGCTGACGTTTACCATGGGGCCTCAAGCCGGTCTTTCGTTGTTGGTCGCGTTATTTATCGGCGCAACGTCCGGCGGTCTGATTTCGGCGATTCTGCTGAAAATACCCGGGACACCCTCATCGATCGCCACAGTGTTCGACGGCGGCCCATTGATGGAACAGGGCCATGGCGTCAAGGCACTCGGGATCGGCATTGTGTTTTCCTTTCTGGGCACCTTGTTCAGTATCGCAGCGTTGATGTCTATCGCCCCGCAGTTGGCCAAAGTGGCGTTGCGCTTCGGCCCGCATGAGTATTTCGCCATTGCGGTTTTCTCCCTGACATTGATCGCTACGCTGTCTGCAGGCTCCATGGCCAAAGGGCTGTTCGCCGGTGCGCTGGGCTTTGCAGCGTCCACGGTGGGTATCGCGCCTGTGGAAGCGATCCGCCGTTTTACGTTCGGCTTTCCCGAACTGAACGGTGGCTTTTCCATGCTGACCGTGATGATCGGCATGTTCGCGGTCGCCGAAATCATCAAGCTCGCCGAAAATGGCCGCCATGCCAAGCAAGGTAAAGCCCGCGCCGTGAGCGTGAAAAACGTCAAAGGCTTCGGCTTTTCGATGAAGGAATTTCGCGAACAGCTGCCCAACGCTTTTCGTTCCGGCTTGATCGGACTGGGGATTGGCATTCTCCCTGGGATCGGGGCTGGCACCTCGAACCTTGTGGCTTACATCATCGCCAAGAAGCGCGCCAAGGACCCTGATTCATATGGCAAGGGCAACATTGGTGGTGTGGTGGCCAGTGAAACGGCGAACAATGCGGGTATCGGCGGGGCAATGATGCCACTGATGACCCTCGGCATTCCCGGCGACACTGTCACCGCGATCATGCTGGGTGGCTTCCTGATCCACGGCATCCAGCCGGGCCCATTGCTGTTCATCAGCCAGGGCCCACTGGTGTACACGATCTTCGCTGCCTTGATCGTCGCGACATTCATGATGCTGTTCATGGAGTTCTACGGCCTGCGCCTGTTCATCAAGCTGCTGGATGTGCCCAAGCATATTCTGTTGCCGATCATCCTGGTGCTCTGTGTGGTGGGTGCTTTCGGCTTGTCCAGTCGGCTGTTCGATGTCTGGTCGATTCTGCTGTTTGGCGTGCTTGGATATGCCTTCGTCAAGGCCGGCATGCCCGCAGCGCCCTTCATCATTGGTTTCATCCTCGGGCCTATGGCCGAAACCAACCTACGTCGAGGCCTGATGTTGTCAGATGGCAACTTCCTGGCCTTCCTCGCCAACCCCATCGCCGCCTCGTTCCTCGGTCTGGCACTGGCGTTCATCGTCTGGCAGGTCTACAGCGCCATGCGCCCGAAAAAGAGTGCCATCGACGAAATCCTGCGCTCCTGATCCACATGGCTTAACTCATGTAAAACAGGGGGGCATTGCTAGACATAAAGACTTGGTTCTCGCCGACGGGAACCAGGTTACTGGAGCGCGCACCCAGTGTATGCGATCGGCAGGATCTAAGGTGCAAGGATAAAACATCCTCCTGAGCGACCACCGCCGCCAAAACGTCGTGTTTAACGGTTGCCCTATCAGGGGCGAGTACCTTCAGCTGATTTTGCGGAGGAACAAGATTGGTTGGGATTGGTTGGGAGCAATATCGGCGAAAGACTGAGCGAGCTGCTGTTAGGAAACACCGTTATGAGCCACAACTGGACAGCTGCTCCTCGCTAGTGCCGTGCCTTCCCGGCGTGATACAAAATTGGCTATTTTGAGCTGGAGTTCGGGGTACGGCGACAGAACTAAGAAATGAACGCGCTAGCGACCGGCAACAATGGGTCGAAAGCGGCCCCCGCCAAATAGCAGAACCCCGACGCCCAGCTCTGCTTCACTCGGGGCAGCACTCAACGATTGCTCACGCGCTTACTCGCTCTGCAGCCGCGCAGGCCCAACTGTCATGTAAAACACCGCTAATTAGCCGAGATCATCTGACAACCTGCCCAGCTCTTAAATTGCAGCGACGGCGCCATCTACGAATAACTCATGTCCAGCGAAAAATCTGCTCTCGCTTGATGCCAAGAAGAGAACTGCGCAGGCAATCTCGTTCGTTTCTGCCAACCGTCCAAGCGGACCGCTTTTATTCAACGCCTCTTCGACCGTCGAACGGCGTCCGGTGCGAGAGATTCGGGTAGACGATGAGATCGTTTTTCGGACGAGCATCGTCCTCTTCACCAGGCAAGTGGTGCCTCCAGTCCTTCTCAGCGCAAACCAAATTGGCGCCTGGCTGTTGAAGCATTTGGCAGTGATGACAACATGCGACCCGAGCAGTACATCAGCCGCGTTGTTGGGAATCGGTACGATGAGAACTTCACCTAACAGCAGTCTTGACGACACGATCGAGGCTCAATTTCCTCTGGAGCTTCACCATGTGCGACCTCAACTATTGCCTGGAACGCGGGCTGATTTACGAACCTATCGAGCGGATTGCGGATGTGTCCGGAATCGGCGAGCATCGCCTTAGATGGATGGTGTTATAGAAGATGACTTGTACCGGTGTGGTACCGAGGATGACGATGACTGAGCGGGATGATCAGGCCACTGGAAATCTGCGGGTTGCCGGTGAGCGGCGTTTGACCGCTGCTGAGTTCCGGCACCTGGCAGCAGTGCCAGCAGCGGTGGAATGGTTCGCTATTATTGACAACCCGCGCACTCGGCGCGCCTACCAAGGTGACCTGCAGAACTTCTGTGGGTTTGTCGGACTAACCATGGCGGAGGAATTCCGCTCGTTGAACCGGGCGCACGTGCTGGCCTGGCGCGCCGAGCTTGAGCGGCGCGGGCTGGCCAGCCTGTTCGGTTATCTGCAGGCGAACAACGCCGCCGCCGTTGGCAACCCGGCGCATGGGGTCAAGCGGCCCAAGATCGAAACCAACGAGGGCAAGACGCCGGCCCTCGGCGATCACCAGGCGAAAGCGCTGCTGGAGGCATCTCATCCAAGACGCTGGAAGGGCCTGCGCGATCGGGCGATTCGGGCGGTGCTGCTTTAACGCGGCCTGCGCCGCAAAGAAGCGGCGCTATTAATGGTGCCGGATCTGCAGGATCGGCGTGACATCAAGCACCTGCGCATTCACGGCAGCAGCGGTTTCTGGCTTTGCACAGAGTAGCGTCGGAGACCGACACGACCGACACGACGACGATGTTCCCTCTTTTTCGGCCACACTGGATTTTCAACAGGATTGGGTCAAAGCGATCATGCTATGCGGCCGCTTGACGTCAATCATTCTCGTGGCTGATTAATGGCATCTCGGCGTACTTCCTAGCACTAGCGAGCCTGCGCTCGGTAATCTCGAACGCCCGTGCGGCTACTGTGTTCAGCACTTGCGCGGATGCTTTTTCCGGCGATCCCATGTCGAACGGGGGCTGAGGATCGTAAGCCATGTAAAGCTGCAGTTCCTGAGCTACCTCGTCACCACGAAGAAGCGAGACGAGCTTGAGTGAGCCATCGATTCCAGAGGTTACTCCGCCCGCGCTGATGAAATTATCGTCAATAACTACCCGCTCGTGGCTGGGCAACGCTCCGTAGTACGGAAGCACATGCATCGCTGTCCAGTGAGTGGTGACCCGGCGCCCTTTCAACAGCCCGGCAGCACCACAGAGCAGAGCGCCGGTACATACCGAATAAACATAGCTGGCGCCAGATGCTTGGCTTCGGATGAATGACAAGAGCTCCTCATCTGTCGCGGCATCGACCTGTCCGTATCCTCCTGGGATCAACAAAACATCAAGCTGCGGAGCTTCCGCAAAAGTGGTGTCAGGCATGATTTTCAGGCCTCGCATATCCTTCACCACATGCCTGTCCTTCCATAATGTATAGAAGGTCGAGTTAGGCACTCGGGATAATGCCTCGAAAGGACCTGTGAAATCACACTGATCCATATCTGGATAGATCAAGCCGCCAATTTTAAGGTGAGTATGGTTCTGAACCTTCATTCCATTTTCTCTTTAGGACGGATTAGGTGAAGTTGGTGGCGCTATACAAAATTCAGTGCGGGCTAATCAGTCAAGGTATGAACCGCTGTTGCCGGAGCTCCGTAAGCATTTCAATGAACATCTTTTCACTATCGATGCAGTGAACAAATCCATGCTGCCGAGCTTTTATGGTGCTGGTAATATTGTCGAACGTGGATTTGAAGATTAAATCTCCAAAGCGCCATGACACTATCTCTTCGTAGGTATGACTCCGGAGCCCGTGATCTCCGACCATTTTTTTCCACAGGTCAGATTTATCAACCATCACTTCGCTCAAGGAAAGAGGTAAAGGCTCGCCAACGGAGACGTCGAAGAAGTGGGCAACCCTAGGCCAGATGCGCGACCATCGGAAATAGTCACCATTGGTGATGTTGTAAACTTCGCTGCGGCAGTGCGCAGTCTCACCGGCCCAATCTACCGCTTGGGCGAGTATTCGAGTATCTGTGACCTGGTAAAGCGCAGAGTACGCTTGGACAGAGCCAGGAAATGACATAGGTACGCCTAGCTCTTTGGCAATTGACCCGTACACCGCAATGACCATGAGCAGGTTCATAGGGTTTCCGATCGCTAGACCTACCACCCCCTCCGGGCGAAGCGCTGTCCACCCCCACGGCTTACCTTCAGCACGATCGCGTAAGAAGTCCTCCTGATCATAGTAGAAGTTAGGAGGCATGTGCCGTGGATCGGTCTCTTTGGCCGGGGAAAAGGGCATGCCGCCCAGATGGACACCATAGGCTTTACCACCCTGCATCAATGTAATATGCCGCAGGTTTGGCGCTGCAGCCTCCAAAGCATCCACGATGTTCATCAGCATCCGAAGATTGACCTTCACAAGCCCTTCCTGGCTCGGGACCTCTTGATAGGCGGCGAATACCAGATGCGTGGCCTGAGTCAGTTGCGTAGAAAGGTATCGGCAGAAATCGAGATCCAAGAGATCTCCAGATAGATGCCGAGCACGGGTTGGAAAGTCCGGCGTTCTGCGCGAGATAGCGACTAACTCGACATCCTTGTCTTCGTAATACGCCAAGACCCCTCTACCGATCACGCCTAATGCACCAGCTATGACTACCGTTTTCATCATCAATCGCCTCCGCCCCATCCAATAATTTAACTGCGTAAGCCCACTTATTCATTGCCGTTTGACTCTACGTACGGAACGCTAGGGCTCAAACGACGTTCTTCCCTCATTTCAAGCCATTTGACGGCATGCACCGTTGTCACTCTTTGGAATCATTTACCACTACTCATTGAGGGCCTCCTACACCCCGGAGTCAGTCGACATACACCGTATTGGAGTTTTCATCTCTCAAGGTTATGACGCACTCGATTTAGGTGTGCCTCTTTCAGCTTTTAGCCAAGCCAATACGCTCGCCATGCACCCCACCCTAGTGTGAGCTCATAGTGATCTCGCTTTTGGAGGGAGTGTGTTGGGCAATACCGTCACGCAAGAGTAATACGGCAAAGAAAAATTACCTCGCCTACAAATGAATGCGGCACGCGTGACCATAAAGAATCACCTGCGACAACTCGCCACAGATAGCGCGCCTGGCTCTCAGGCGCACCTCACCTCAAAGATTAGGCCGTCTGGTGCGGCGGCCCGTCGCACTTGGGGTGTCAACACACTCTTATTAAACTCAAAACGCCTTCGTGAGGTGCTTTTGCCCAGCGTTGAATGCACTGGCAATTCTCATTCCCAACGGAGCGACTATGCCCTCGCAAAGGCATCGCGTAATTATAAAAATGCCTAAGGAGGTCCACCGTGAAAAAAGTATTGGCAGCTGTTTGTTCACTCGTACTCTCAAATGCTTATGCCGCCCAAGAGCCTGAAGCTGTGTTCAGCCGCTCCTGCACTATGTGCCATAACGGGCAGTCACCCATGGCTCCAAAAAAAGGTGATCAAGTGGCTTGGAAACCACGCTTGGAGCAAGGCACCGACGTATTGGTCAAGCACGTGACCGAGGGCTTCAAGGCCATGCCGCCACGGGGATTGTGCATGGACTGTAGCGACGAAGATTACAAAGCCGTGATTGCCTGGATGTCTAAGTAAGGTTGCGGTAGGGATGGCAGCTTGCTGCCACCCACCCGCTCTTATCTACGGCCGCAGTACTACAGCATATCGACCGTGATGGTTTCTTTAGAAGCGGGCCGTCAGCGTCAGGTAAGCTGAACATGGTTGAGTGGGCAGTGCCACTGGAGAGCCCAGATATTGAAAGGTCTCGAAGACTTTGCGACCTGTCAGGTTTACCGCCGAAACCAAGATCGTGTAACGGTCGAAATCGTAGGAAGTCTGAGCATCCAGCAGTGCGTAGCCTGGTACAGATACCGTATTAGGCAGGGTCAGCTCACGCGCACTGACTGCTGTAATACCGGCACCGAAGCCCAGTCCTTTAGCGGCGCCATCAAGTATCCGATAACGAGCTGCGAGGCGACCACTGTGCCGTGGTACGCGAGGCAGTCCATCACCGACCGGAATCGAGTTGTCCTCAGTAATTTCTGCCTGGGTGTAGGCGTAATTACCCAGCAGTGAAAAAGCGGGGGTCGGTTCCCAAACCAAATCCGCTTCTACCCCGCGAGCGCGTTGTTCGCCGCTCTGTACCGAGTAACCCAGAATCGCGTAGGTAGGGTCAGGATCAGGGGTGGACACATTACGACGCGTCTGCTCGAACATGGCGAGAGTGCCAGAAATGCCCAGATCGGTGAACGCCAGTTTGACGCCCGCCTCATAATTGCGAGACAGCTCAGGCTTGGGTGTTTCGTTACCAGTGAAGTTGAACGCCCCCCTGAAACCGGTGGAATACGACGTGTAGAGCGCAAGACTTTCGGTCAGGTCATAGGTGATGCCAAATCGTGGTGTCAAACGATGATATGAAGTATCTACACCTTGCTCTTGTTGATTGATGTCGAGCTGGGTCAATCGCAACGACCCCAACAAGTGCAAACGGCCATAGGTCGCTTGATCCTGAACGTATAAGGCCTTCGTCTCGTATCGGTTGGTCTGGGACACTATTGTTTCGGGCGTCGCACCGTAGGAAATCCCATACCCCAGATTGGCAAGGTCAAGCTCACCGATGGGTTCAACGCCGGACATCCCCGAGTTGAAGTGAGTGTTGTCGTAATTGATACCAACCAGTAACTCATGATCTCCGCCCAGTGCTTCGACTTTGGAGCCTAGGTTGGTATCCAGTGTGCTTTCCCGGATGTTCGTGGGCAGGTAAAGCTTGAATATCGGGTAAACCGTGGGTGTTGTGGGATTCGGTCCCAGAAGGTCCGGATATACAAGGCTGCCATAATCACGAACTTTGCCCTCGTAATACTGAGCGCTGACGGTCAGTCGTGTGTCGTCATTAAGCTCATGCGTGAGCTCGGCGGTGGTTGTTCGATTCTCGATAGTGGTGTGAGGCTGTCCGTTGGTCGCTCCTGGGAAGGCGTTGCGATCAATCTGCCCGCTCAATGCTTGGGCGGCTGGCAGGCCGGAATATTCTAGCTGGCTGCGATTCTCGTATTGACCGCGCAGTAACAGTTCAGTCTCTGGCGATAGCTGGAACGCGATGCTTGGTTGTATCGACCACTGATGGCCGTCAACGTGGTCAATCCAGCTGTCATTTTCTTGATAGTCAGCGGCAATCCGTGCGGCGACCTTGTCGCCGATGGGTGTGTTGAGATCCAGCGAAGGATTCACTGTGCCGAAGCTACCGGTGCGCATCGACAGCAGTGCACTTGGCTCGGTCTCGGGCCGTTTAGACACTACGTTGATCAAACCACCCAGCGGTGCGCCGATACCCCCGCCGTACAACGCTGATGTTGGGCCTTTGAGTACCTCAATGCGCTCGGTGCCTATGAGGCTGGTCGGGTCGATGCTCGCTGCCGTGCCGCCAAATGCAGGCAGCCCGTTCATGTAAATTTCCGCCGGAAAACCGCGCACAATTGGCTGAGCGAACAGTGCCTCTTGCGGCTTGGTTGCTCTCACCCCTGAGACGTTAACCAGCGCGTCAGCAAGCGAATGACTGTCCTGCTCCTTGAGCATCGTTTGCGTTACAACTTGAACGGATTGCGGGACCTCGACAAGGGGCGTGTCGGTGCGATTGGCTGACGTAGAAGATGGTGCGCTGTAGCCTTCACGCGCTCCAGAAACGTTTATGGTTTCCAACGTCCAAATCTGTGATTGATCGGATGCTGGGGGTACATCAACGGCACCGTCTTGTGAATGCGCGATGACCGGTAATGCTAGCCCCAGAAACACGCAAAAGGCATGGCGCCAACGCAGACGCGATGGATCAATGTAAAACAGCGGCCCGTTCTTGTCCGAGTTCATGGGATTTTCCGATAAAAGTCATTTGAAGCAGAACGCGCAGAGGGATTCTGCGTCGGCGGACTCAAAAGCCGGTCGATGCAGAGTCGGCAATGCGCGTTCAGCCAAAAGTGGGTATGACGTTCAACGATCGAATCGGTGGCGCTCGGCTTCTTGCACCGAGGAATATCTGTGGCGCTGCTTGCTGGGGAATTAGGTGAGTAGAAAAAAGCTGTAACGGAGGAACATTAAGTTGAAACCTGGACAGGTTTGACTCGGCGAGAGCGGGATGCTGAAACAGAAAAAAACAATATCCGCATTTTTCCCACACGACCAGATCATGGCTCTTGCCGGCAGAGGCAGGGTGAGAAATCTGGCTCGTGCCAAGCATATCGTGACACTCTATGCCAACCATGCTCATTGGTTGACTTTTGCCATGGGAAAGGCCGCCCCCCCGACTAATGAGGGGGCCTGCAAATATCATGAGTGTGGCAAACAGGCTTAGCCACGCTCCGATAATCTGACGCTTACGCATTAGCAGGATTTCTGTTGTTCAAGCGTTGCCTTCGACACCCGTGTCTGCCGATCGTATCCAGGGATGGGTAACCACCGTCGGAACCCGGTCCCCCCTTTCCCCGTCAGAGGACACCAGGAAAAATCCCAAGGTGCTGGTGGGAAATCCTCTTTTTCAGGATCAACGCCAGCGATAGAACGAGGCGCTGCTTTCCAGTCAAACACCATCATCGGCGAGCCTTGCCAAGCCAGCACTAGTCCTTGTGCTTGGCTGTCGTCGGTATTTATCCATCGGGCCGCTGCCGCAGTCATGAAGGCATCAATGTGGTCCTCATGGATGTGCGCCTTATAGGTCGATGTGAGTAACCAACGGCATACACTTAGGTGGTACGTCCAATTTAGCGACGGATGATTGCGGTACGCCCAGGTCATAAAACTTCGAAATATGTTCAAGCCGTCTGGTGGGTCCAGCTTGAGTAAGCCGGGACACACATCGAACAACGTGTGCCAGTAAGGCAGCAATCTAGCGTCCAGTCGAACAAAGCTACGTGCGTTGCAGGGGTAGTCTGGAAACGGGGATAGTAAGTCGCCACGACTGTTTATGCGCGATGCTGTGCTAACCAGCCGCGAAACACCTGAAGGAATAACTACAGAGCGCATAGGGGCCTCCATGCCACCGCTGATCGCGATTTATTGGATGCGGAAAAACTGAAAGTCAGAGTTCCGGGAAAATTGGATCTAGTATCGGAGTGGTCAATAACGCGAGACATACTGCCTTCTCTAATAGACGATGGGACGGCGTTCACCGAAGTCGCTGAGCAGCAACCATATGAAAACGCGCGACAAAGACGAGCGGTGGATGACAAATCAAGCCGGCCACTTATTAGCGTGAATATCGGGGAAGCCTGAGGATGAGCTAAGGGCCAGGAAAGTCGAGAGGGGTGTTTAGCACTACATCCCAAGACTAGCGCACGGCTTTTTTGCCCAACTCGCAGTAGCGCGGCCAGGCAAAAAGCAATGGTCTACATCGCTCTAGGATAGTTCAGGCAGCAAAGACCACCGATTGAACAGTTATTGAACTGTATGTTCTATGCCGGAATACGGCTTACAGATGCAGAACAAACTAACCGCCACCAATAGCTTTGAACCCTACCATCTGCCCATGCCCCAAGACGAATCACGACAGCGAAAACCCCTTCTACAGAGCTCTTCTCAATACGGCTTAAATGTTCTCAGCTCCGGTCGTTATCGTTAGACATGCTGGCCACCGTTAACGTGAATCTCTGCGCCGTTCACATAAGAGGCGCCACCGGTACAAAGGAAGTAGACGAGCGAGGCAACTTCTTCCGGTTTGCCTAGCCGGTTCATCGGCACAAGCCTTTCAACGATTTCCGCAGTACCTGCGGACAATATTGATGTTTCGATTTCTCCGGGTGCGATAGCATTGACCCTCACGCCATGCCGGCCAAAATCAAAGGCCATTTCCCGAGTGAGGGCGGAGAGCGCAGCTTTGGATGTGGAATAAGCGACACCTGCGAACGGGTGCACCTTGGATCCTGCAATAGAGGTAACGTTAATGATGCTCCCTTTAGCAGCTCTCAACTCATCAAACAGTCCTCGCGCAAGGAGGGCCGTGGAAAACAGATTGACATTGAAAACCTTGATCCAGGTTGCGTAGTCGGACTCCAGAACACCAAGACGTGTCCCCTCTGGCCCCTTAGGCGAAACTCCGGCATTGTTTACCAATGCATCCAAGCGCCCGCCCAGTTTTGCTCTGATGGCCACCAAGCTGTCACTGACGCTATCAATATCTTCAAGATCGAGATGAATGTGGTTGAGTAACCCCTCGGCCCATGGGCATTCGGCAACCCAGTCTTGGCGAGAGGCGGTGAAAATCCTCCACCCAGCGGCTTGAAAGTGTTTGACGGTGGCATGGCCTATGCCACGACTGGCACCGGTCAATAACAGTGTCTTCTCGCTCATAAATGCATTTACCTGTTGGAAAATTTCGCTTTTTTAAGCGGTCTAGGTCAAAAAACCGATTTTCAATATGCTATCTATTGGCAGGCGTCATGAGTGACCCTGACTGCCGGGGCCGCTTGTGTTCGCTGCAGACATCCTGTGATCCACTTGACCCCCAGCCTTTTTGCCATTTTCGTTTCCTTGCGTTGGAGCGACTGAACGGTATTTAGCGTCGTTCATCCTGGATGAGGAGGAATCGATCCTACCGTTTCTATATTCGACTTTACGTCTGACTAAAGGAGGCGGAAACGACATTCTTCCCTCATTCCCGGTCATAAGACGGGAGCTCTGTTGAAATCCGGTCGAGGCTTGTTGTTTGATCATTATTCGTGTTCATGGAATCTCGAAAGGTTTTGGGTTTCATAGGCTCATTTCGTAAAACTGGGGACGCGCTTCTGCCTCCTCGGTTGGCATTGATATTCACTAATCTAAGGAGCGATGTATGCGTGTTCGTCCAGCGATCATAGGTGACACCGAGGGCATGAGTAGAATCGCTAAGGCTACCTTTTCACTGGCGTGCCCAGCAGACACTCCAGTAGAAGAGCTGGAGCGCTACATCAGCGAAAATCTGACCGCGCGTTGTTTTCAGATCGCGCTGGATACGTCAAGCCAAGTGGTGCGAGTGCTGGAGAAAGCCGGAGATATCGTGGGTTTCAGTCTGGTCGACTACGAACCAGATCAATTAAACATCCCACTGGCGGATGGCATCCCTGAGTTGAGGCGATGCTATGTCGATTCAAAACACCATGGAACCGGTGCCGCACAGCTCCTCTTAACTGCGACTCTTACTGGTATCTCAGATCGTATCCGGCTCATGGTGAATGATCAGAATGCCCGCGCAATAGGCTTCTACCAACGTAATGGATTTTTGACAGTTGGAGAAACCAGTTTTCAATGCGGCGATGATGTCCACCGAGACTTGGTGATGGTACGTGAACTTTAGGGTCGCGTTTTTTTGCGTAAGCGTTCCGGGAAAACAGATTGCGAGACTGCTGCATTCAGGCGATCGGTGCCGAGTACCTAGATCAGGACGCCGGACACTCGCGATTAAGGTCAAATGAGTGCAAACACGTAGTCAACAGCAGCGCAAGCTCACGGCAGGTAGGCGCGCGTCTAATCAGGCTAGGTGTGTTGAGCGGACGCTTATTGCGGTTTGGCTCTGGCCAGGAAATTTCCGTTGGGTTTGAAGCATAAAGAGCGGGTCAAGTTGACCCGTTCTTTATGAGCAATTCAAAGCCGTCCAGACTACGTAATCACCGCTTACGGCCATTGGAGGTAACGCTAGTATCGGCTCAGTTCCACCCACCACCTAGGGCTCTAATCAGGTTCACCGTTGCAATGGCCTGAGTGCCCGTCAGACGGCTCAGTTGCAGCTCGTTCTGTAAGACTTGGCGCTGAGCATCGATAACGTCCAAGTAGCTTATCTGTCCCTCTTCATACTGAGTTTTAGAAAGTCGCTCCGTCCGTATTGATGCTGCAACAGCTTCGCTTTGACTACCTTTCTGATCATCGAGCAACCTCAGATCTGCCAGGTTGTCCTCTACCTCTCTAAACGCCGCCAATACTTGCTCCCGATACTTCGCAACCTGCTCGTCGTATCGAGCCCTTGCAGAGGCGAGATTTGCTTTCCTCCGACCACCATCAAATATCGGTAACGTCAGCGCCGTTCCCGCAAGGGGGCCTAGTAGAAAAGACCGGGTCGACCAGTCGAACAGATTCCCCAGCGATGACGACTCGAAGCCGGCGGAGGCATTTATATTAAGCTGCGGGAAAAATGCTGATTTCGCCGATCCGATTTGTGCATTAGCCGCGGCCATAGCTCTCTCGGCGGCAGCAATATCTGGACGGCGCTCCAGTAGGGCTGATGGTAACCCGATAGGCACCTGGGTCGCGATGGGCTCTATAGGTAAGTCAGGGAAGCCGAAATCGGCAGGAGATTTACCCAACAACAAGGCAAGACTATGTTCTGACGTCGCGCGAAGCCGTGCGATCCCTACCGAGTCCGCCCTCGCGGTCGATAGTTCGTTGCGAGCTCGCGAGAGGTCAAGTTCGCTTATGTCACCTTCTTTGAATCGCCCCTCTACTAATTTCAGGGCGTTTTCACGCAGGGTGACCGTGCGACGAAATAGTCGAAGTTGGTTGTCGTACTCACGCAGCTTGAAATAATTTTTAGCCACATCAGCTTGGAGGGCTAACAGCACAGAACGATACAGCGCCTCGTTCTGTGCTTGATTAGCGAGCGCAGTGTTCACTTGTGAATCTACCTTCCCGAACAAGTCTACCTCGTAAGAGGCAGTCGCCTGCGCCCGCCAAAGAGTCTGCGTGGACCCATTCGCATCGTCAGACAACAATTGTGAGGCAGGAGAGAGGCGTTCACGCGTAGGACCAAATCCCGCATCTAGGGATGGGAACCATCCCGCTCGGGCTGATTGGGTCAAGGCTCTCGATTGCTGCACTCGTGCGGCAGCCGCCTTCAGATTCTGATTAGCCTCAGCGGCTTGCCGCTCCAGGTCGCTTAGCACTGGATCGCCAAAGACTAGCCACCATTCCCCACGATGTTCGGCATCGGCCGGCTCAGCGTTTTTCCAGGCGCTGTCTTTGGGCAATGATACTTGCTTCTGTTCAGCCGAAGCTTCCTTGAACGCCTGTGGAGTCGGGACGTCGGGGCGGCTGTATGTCGGCTCCACAGAGCATGCTGATAGAAGCGATAGCAGCGCTGAGGAAGTTAGCAGTCCAAAAATAGACTTTTTGGGTAATTGGATCATTCGTTTGGCTCCGATCATGAGTCCAATGCTTCCGTTGTCAGGTTAGGCGCGTCTTTTTGAGCCACGTGTACTTTGCCACCTGCCAGCGTACGCAGGACCACGTAGAAGACAGGTGTTAGTGCGAGACCGAACAGGGTCACGCCCAACATGCCGAAAAACACCGATATCCCCATGGCTTGGCGCATTTCTGAGCCCGCCCCAGTGGAAAACACGAGTGGAACAACGCCCATGATGAAGGCGATCGAAGTCATGAGAATCGGCCGGAGACGCAAGCGGCTCGCTTCAATGGCAGCCTTCAGCGGCGTGTACCCGTCGTGCTCTAGTTCTCTGGCGAACTCGACGATCAAGATGGCGTTTTTGGAAGCCAATGCTACCAATACCATCAGGCCGATCTGGGTGAAGATATTGTTGTCTCCTTGCGTGAGCCACACCCCCGTGAGTGCGCACAAGATGCTCATGGGGACGATCAGGATTACCGCCAAAGGGAGGGTCAAGCTTTCGTACAGTGCGGCCAGTACGAGGAATACGAGCAGGACGCTGACAGGGAAGACCCACATACCGGCATTACCTGCCAAAACCTTTTGGTAAGTCAGCTCAGTCCACTCGAATTTTACGCCTTGAGGCAACACCTCGGCTGCAATGCGCTCTGCTGCTGCTTGGGCCTGGCCAGACGAATAGCCCGGCGCTGGGCCGCCGTTAATATCCGCTGCGGTGTAGCCGTTATACCGAACCACCATGTCCGGACCGTAGGTTGGGGTGATACGAACCAGAGACGATAGGGGCACCATTTCTCCACGGTCGTTTATGGTTTTTAGCTGAAGGATGTCATCTGCTCGCTGACGAAACGGTGCGTCGGCCTGCACTCGTACCTGATATACCCGGCCAAAGCTGTTGAAGTCATTCACATACAAGGAGCCGAGGTATACCTGCATGGTCTTGAATACATCGGTAACAGACACGCCCAGCTGTTTGGCTTTCACACGGTCTAGATCGACGTTTAGCTGCGGGAAGTTGATCTGATAGTTTGTCAGTGACCCACCAAGCTCCGGGGTCACTGCAGCCTTGGCCATGAATGCTTGAGCGGCCTTATTAAGCTCCTCATACCCGAGGCTACCTTGGTCTTCCAGCTGCATTTTGAAGCCACCTAGTGTGCCAAGCCCGAGTATTGGAGGCGGTGGAAACGCTGCGACATAGGCTCCTTTGATACTGGCGAACTTTTGGTTAAGGGATGCGACGATGGCCGCGGCGGACTCATCTTTCGATGTACGCTCGCTGAGAGGCTTGAGGGGGACAAAGACAATCCCTGCGCTAGAACTGTTCATGAATCCGTTAACGGACATGCCGGGGAAGCCGACTGCGTGAGCGGCGCCCGGCTGCTTCATGACTATTTCGCTCATCTGGCGAATCACTTCTTCCGTTCGGTCGAGAGAAGCGCCATTGGGCAGCTGGGCGATGGTGACCAAGTACTCCTTGTCCTGCATTGGAATAAACCCGGCAGGCACAACGTTCCCCATAACCGCCGTGAGCACCAGAAGAACCACATAAACCACCAGCATGCTGCCCTTGCGCTTAAGAATGCCTGTTACGCCTTTCGAGTATTGCTCCGAGCCACGATTAAAAACCTTGTTGAAGGCCCGAAAAAAACCGCCCAGTAGCTTATTCATCACCCGCGTTAAGGCGTCTTGCTTAGCGTCGTGGCTACGCAAAAGTAGTGCGCTGAGGGCTGGAGAGAGCGTGAGTGAGTTGAAAGCAGATATCACTGTAGAGATCGCAATGGTCATTGCAAACTGCTTATAGAACTGGCCCGTGAGACCGCTCATAAATGCCAACGGTACAAACACAGCCACCAACGTAAGTGCGATGGCAATGATGGGGCCGCTGACCTCTCGCATGGCTTTATACGTAGCGTCCCTCGGGGTCAGGCCGCTGGCTATATTCCTCTCCACGTTTTCAACCACAACGATGGCATCGTCAACGACGATACCAATGGCTAACACCATTCCGAAAAGCGACAGGGCATTGATTGAGAAGCCGAAGGCCAGCAATAGCGCAAAGGTACCGATGATGGACACCGGTACAGCGATCAAAGGGATAATTGCTGTGCGCCACGATTGGAGGAACACAATAACGACCACGACCACTAGTGCAATGGCTTCGAGCAGGGTTTCTATAACTGCCTTAATGCTCGACTTCACGAAACGAGTTGGATCGTAGATAAGCCTGTAATCCAGGCCCGGAGGGAAATCAGCGCTGAGATCTTTGAGTGCAGCGCGGACTTCATCAGAGATTTCCAGCGCGTTAGCGCCGGGCAATTGGTAGATGGCAAGGGAGACGGCGGGTTTGTTGTCCAGGAGCGCACGCAGTCCGTATTCAGCCGCTGAAAGTCCGACTCGGGCAACATCTCGCAGGTGAGTAACTGCGCCATTCGGGCTGGTTTTGAGAACGATGTCGCGGAACTCGTCGACGGTTTTCAAGCGACCCTGTGCGTTGATTGTCAGCTGTACTGCAGTACCCGGTGAAGAAGGCGCAGCACCCACGGCGCCCGCAGCTACCTGGATATTCTGTTCTTGAATGGAAGTCACAATCTCCGAGGCGGTGAGATTACGCTGTGCCACCTTCTGCGGATCGAGCCAAACACGCATTGCATAGTCACCTGCGCCCCACATATCGACGCGGCCAACGCCAGGTATTCGCTCAAAGCGCGTTTTGACGTTCCGTACGCCGTAGTTCCTCAGATAGGTCGTGTCGTACCGACCATTCGGCGACACGAGGTGCAGAAAAAGAACCAACGAGGAAGAGCTTTTGAGCGTCGTAACGCCCAACCGTTGAACATCTTCGGGCAGCCGAGGCAGTGCTTGGTTGACTCGGTTCTGAACCAACTGGGTAGCCAAATCCGGATCAGTTCCTAACGCGAAAGTTACAGTGATGGTCAGGTTACCGTCACTGTTCGCTTGTGACTGCATGTACAGCATATTCTCAACGCCGTTAATTTTTTCCTCAAGCGGCGCAGCAACTGTCTCGGCAATGACTTTTGGGTTCGCTCCAGGATATTGTGCGCTGATTGTGACCGAGGGCGGAACGACCTCTGGATACTCAGAAATCGGCAATTTAAATATTGCTATCAACCCTGCAAGCAGGATCACCACGGATAGTACGCCCGCAAAAATCGGACGATCAATGAAGAACTTTGATATGTTCATTAATGACTCTTTAAGTGAGGCGGCTACTTGCTCTCAGCGCTGCTTGAAAGTTAAAAAAGACAACAGGACGCTTCAGGATGCACTCTGTTTTATAATCAATACACGGATCAATAAATCCTGAGTGCCTGAGGAACACTCATTATTTACTGGTGAATTTTCGTTAGTCCTGTCGTGGGTCATTGAGCGTTTCTAGCCTGAGCGTCATTTTGGGGAATTATCTTTCCTAGAACCTGCTCCCCTGGACGGACTCGCTGAATGCCGCCTACCACCACCCGTTCGCCCTCTTCGAGTCCGGATGTGATAATGCGATAATTGCCTTGTAGATTTCCCAGCGCTACCGGGCGATAAACAATATGGTCATCTTTTCCCACGACCAAGACAAATCGCTTGTCTTGGTCGGTGCCAATTGCCGCATCATCAATAAGAAGGGCCGCGTATGGTTCACTGCCGCCCACTTTTACACGCGCATATAGCCCCGGGACCATGGTGCCATCAGCGTTGTCAAACCGTGCACGCATGCGGATAGTGCCCGAGGTAGTGTCGAGTTCATTGTCTACGGATTGGATGACTCCCCGGCGCGAATACCCTGTCTCATCTGCAAGTCCTAGGTCAACCGGAACAGTAGCCTTATTGCCGAGTCTGTTGATGTACTTAAGATAAGTCTGCTCATCAGCGTTGAACTCTGCGTAAATGGGGGTAACAGAGACAAGCATCGTTAAAGGTGCCGCGCCTGCCCCGGCGTTTACGATGTTTCCAAGTGTAATTTCTGCCCGCGATACTCGACCAGAAATTGGAGCTGTGATCTGCGTATGGCCGAGATCAATTTTAGCTGCATCCAGCGCTGCTTCAGCAGTCTTAAGATTGGCACTGGCCTCCAATGCCGCGTTGTTTTTTTCATCGTAGTCACGTTTCGCTATTGCATTTTCGGCAATTAGCCGCTGTGCTCTCTCCCAGTCGCTTTTAGTGTACGCGGCGCGGGCCTGAGCTGCCGCAACCTGCCCCTTAGCTCGTTCGACTTGTGCTTGGTAAGGTCGTGGGTCGATGACGAACAAAATGTCCCCTTTTTTTACTAGTTGGCCATCATGTATGTTGACGTCCGTTATGGTTCCTGCCACCAGCGGCCTAACCTCAACTTTTTCCACCGCGGCTAATCGGCCAGAGTAGGTTTGCCAGTCGGTAACCGTTTCTTTCTTAACGACCATGACATCTACCTCTTGGACTGGGGGCGGGCCGTCCTGTGCTATAGCTTCCTCTGAGTTATCGACCACACCAAAGGCAACGACGCCGAAAATAATAAGTATACCTGCGGAGTAAAGTGCCAGCCCACTGCGGGGTTTGTAATTAGTGCTCATCATGACTCCAAGATTAATTCTGTCCTAGCTTAGATGGTGTGTGAATGCCAGTGGCGATGGCTAATTCACAACGATATGAGGTGGCGCTAATTAAAGCGCCGACTTGTTTGGACCTCCAGCTATGCCGCTTTTGAAAGATGCACGGCACGCACGGATAATTATGTCGCCGACCGGTTTTCGCTGCCCGAGACGTGCTCATTAATTGCGTTTTTTATTCTGCGTTCGACACATACCCACCATAAGGTAATAACAGCGCATACCGCTAATAGTGGGAAAATAATATCATTCATACCCTTCCAGCCAAGTGATTGCAATAAAGGGCCGGCGGCCAGAGTTGCAAATGCAGAGAACGTGTATCGAATAAACTCTGCCACTCCCTGCACCCTGGCCTTCTCGGAGGGATGATGCGAAGCAGTCAGTAAAACTGTGCCGCCCACAAACATAAAATTCCATCCTACGCCTAAAAAAAGAAGTGCAATATAGAATGCCGCCAAGCTGTCCGAACAATGTGCAATCAATCCGCAAGCTGCACTAAGTGCAATTCCCAAGAACAAGATCGAAGGCAATCCGAATCGGGAAATCAGGCGTCCAGCAAATAGCGACGGCGCGTACATACCGACCAAATGCCATTGAATAATGCTCGCGCCATCATTTATTGAGTGATTGCTGGCGACAGCCGCCAGCGGTGTGGCAGTCATGATGAACATCATCACCACGCCGCCTATGACGTTATTCGCAAGTGCCGCTAGGGAAACTGGCTGGCGAAATATTGTAAGTAACTTGCGTGGCGGCTGTTCGTCGCCATGCAACTTCAATGATTCCGGAAGTGCGTCTTCATAGACTAACCAAAGTAACGCTGCCGAGGCAACGCCGAGCAGGCATACCATCAAATAAGAACCGGCGAATAGGGTCGCGAATAAATTGGTGCTCCAACTCGCTAATAAAGGCCCAAGAATAGCGGCAATCACTCCGCCCGCAAGCACCAACGAGATTGCGCGTGCTTTGCGGTGGTCAGGTTCCGAATCCGTCGCCGCCAAACGATAATACTGGGCGAACGCTTGAAAGATACCGACGGCCGCTGTCCCGATGCAGAATAGCCAGAAAGAGTTCTGGAAAACAGCCCATACGGAAATCGATCCACCTAATGCGCAGGTGATGGCACCCAGCACGAATCCACGCCGTCTTCCGATCTTCTGCATCAGAGTAGAGGCGAAATATGTCGCAATGGCGCCTGCTACGGTGATCAGTGCAAAAGGCAGAGTCGCGAGCGATTTATCAGGGGCAAGCTGATATCCCGTCAAACCGGTTAATGTGAGATCGATCGCGATGGCGGCCGTGAATAATCCTTGGGCTATGGCCAACACAGCCACATTCGAGCGGCTTGACGATTTTTCCGGCGCTGGAATGTCTTCCGACGACTTGGATGTACTCATTGCACCCGCCCCCTGTAAAGAAGATTTGAGGAGACTGCCCTAATAGTCATGGCGACTCTCCCGTTGAGAAACGGGAGCATTCTCTATGTCACTTATGTCTGGAGAAAGGACTTACTTCCCTCCTTTTTGGCCGTCGTGCTGCATTGACCAGCGGACGTCACAGACTGGAACGCAAATAGCCATGCGGAACTACGAGGCAAAAAACTGAGAATGACGTTTTTCGAGGGTTTTTTGCTCTTTTCGCCATACGATTTTTAGAGGATCATCCGAGGCAAGCAGAATGAAATCGCCAACAGGAGGCTGGCAGGGAATCGCAATTGAGAACGGGATTAATAATTTTTGGAGAAGGTAATTTCATGCGTGACATCGCTTTCCTGGTCTTTCCCGAGTTTCAGATTCTGGACCTTAGTGGTCCGCTAGCCGCCTTTGAAATCGCTAAAGAGATCGGGGTATCAGATCCCTACAGCTGTTCGGTAGTCTCGTTGTCGGGCGGTCCCGTTATGAGTTCGTCTGGTATGGAAGTAAGGAGTCAGAAGATCAGATCGAGCCCTTACGATACGTTGGTAGTGGTCGGCGGTGAGGCGTTTTCCAAGCCCTATGACCTTCCTATGGTGTCAGATCACCTCACCCATGCAGCCGCAAAAGGCACCAGGCGCATTGCCAGTGTTTGCACCGGGGCCTTTCTATTGGCGTCGGCGGGCCTGTTAGACGGTCGCAGGGCTACGACACACTGGAGGCAGACCGCGCGTCTGCAACGCAATTTTCCGAAGGTGCGGGTACAGCCCAATCATATATTCACGAAGGATGGTGGCATCTGGACGTCTGCTGGCATCTCTGCGGGAATCGATCTGGCGCTGGCCATGATTGAGGAGGATCTGGGAAATGCTGTTTCTCATGAGGTCGCCCGCGCCATGGTCGTGTACCACCGTCGGCCAGGAGGCCAGTCACAATTTTCGGCCATGGCCGATATGGAGCCGACTACGGATCGCATGAGGGAGGTGCTCTCCTACATGCGGGAGCATCTAAACGAACAGCTATCAACAGAGCATTTGGCATCAATTGCTTGCCTCAGCTTGCGTCAATTCGGCCGAGCCTTTCTGCTGGAAACGGGAGAAACACCCGCTAAAGCTGTGGAGCGTTTGCGTGTCGAGGCCGCGAGGCTGCGAGTCGAACGTGGTGCGGAAGCGATCGAACTGATAGCACACTCGGTCGGCTTCAAGGATCCGGAGCGGATGCGCAGAGCCTTTATCAGAGTTATCGGGCACCCTCCTCAAAGCATCAGACGGCTGGCCGCACATCAGGGTGTTAGCGCTTATGAAGTTAAGGTTGAGGCTGAAGTGTCTTAACTGCCCCTTCAGGGTTCATTGCGGTCGGCGCAATCCTGTTGCTTGGCACATTTCAGCGCTGTACCGAAAGTCCATTCCTCTTCAAGGCGCCTCATCAGCAGATTCTAATTTCGGAAGGGGAAACAGGTTCGACTAACCCGTATGGCGTAAATCGAGGGGACTAAGTCGTGTTGCAAAGCGCTAGTGACGCTTAAGCTGCAGCTTCTGGGTTTCAGTGATCCCGAATGGTCGCGGTAAACCTCTAATCTACTAATGGGACAGTCATGAAAGAACTTTCAGGCAAACGTGCATTCATCACTGGCGCTGCACGTGGTATTGGCGCTGCTATCGCTATCGAGTTGGCAGAAAAAGGAGCTGATATTGCTTTCAGCTATGTTCGCTCTGGGGATGCGGCGGCGGAACTGGCCAGAAAAATTGAGGGATTAGGTGTTAAAGCCTTTCCTATCCAGGCCGATAGTGCGGATCCCCAAGTAGCTACGCGCTCTGTACATGAGGCAGCTAGCCTTTTAGGCGGGTTGGATATATTAGTGAACAATGCGGGTGTCGCTTTTATCTGCCCGCTTGAAACAATGCCTCTGGATCAGATAGACCAGATCATCGCCGTAAATATCAGGGCAGTTATCTTGGCGTCTCAAGCGGCCATTACCTATCTTGGAGAAGGCGGAAGGATCATCAACATCGGTTCCTGTCTGGCGGAGCGGGTGGCCTTCGAGTCGGTCACTGTCTACTCCATGTCCAAGTCCTCCCTACTATCCTTCACAAGGGGACTGGCTCGTGAGCTTGGACCACGGGGTATCACGGTTAATACCGTGCATCCTGGACCTACGGATACGGATATGAACCCGGCCGATGGTGATGGAGCTGATGCCATGAGGGCTCATGCAGCATTAGGCCGATACGGTACCGGGAAGGATGTCGCAGCAGCGGTCGCGTTCATCGCAAGCCCAAGCGCCAGACATATCACCGGCACCGGATTGAGCGTGGATGGTGGCGTGAACGCCTAGTCCCGCTGTAAATATCTACACTTTCTCTTCGAGTTACCCAAGCACCTCGACAGTAAGACTCAACGTGTTCACTAGCTAAAAAAACTTGCTGGTTCAAGCTGAACCTCCGCAATGTTTCAGATTAAGCAATTGAGAACTCACAGAATCTTTCCACGAATTCGTAGCTAGGCGCTCATTTTACCGCTATCGAGGTGCCGGTAATGACACTAGAGAAGCATTACTAAGCCAATGGACTCATGATCACATCTGCCTGGAAAGATGCATCTATCTGTCTGCGAGCATAGGGTGAGCGTACGAAGTAATCCCTTAAAATATGCGCTAAGCCAACTGATGGTTTTTGTATAAAGAGGCTTCAATTAATGAGCGTTTTGGTGACTCGCCGCAAGGTGATTTCAGGTATTGGACTTTTAGGTATTGGCATGCTGGCCGGCTGCGACAACCGCGGTGAGCTATCTTACAAATACGGCAAAGACCTCAGCAATAAAATTCTTGGGCGCACATTCAGACTAAAAGACACCGACGGCGATGTTAAAACGCTGTCAAGCTATCGAGGTGTGATGCCCATGATTTTCTTCGGGTTCACTCAGTGCCCGGCAGTCTGCCCCACCGCCTTGGCTCGTGCAGTCAAAATCAAAAAGATAATGGATAAGGGTGGCTACCTCCTTCAGGTAATTTTTATTACACTTGATCCCGAACGGGACACGCCAGCAGTTCTCGACGCCTATGTAAAAACCTTTGATCCGTCATTTATCGCGCTTTACGGAACGCAGGAAGAAACGGCGGCTACAGCCAAGGAGTTCGGCGTGTTCTACGAGAAAGTGCCGATCGGGTCGACATATACACTTACTCATTCATCGACGAGTTATGTATATGACTACCAAGGAACGTTACGCCTTGGATTTTCTCAAGCACTTTCGGCGGAACAGTGTGCAGAAGATCTCACTACCCTCATGGAGATTTGCTGATGTATTCAGATATCAATTGGACCCAGGTAAAAAAGCACATGAAAAAGATCGTACTTGCGTTTTCTTTACTGGGGCTAACCTTCCAGGTTTCGGCCCAAACGCAGATAGAGGGCGCATGGGTTCGCGCGACGGTGCCCGGCCAACAAGCGACTGGTGCATTCATGACGATAACTGCAAGCAGCGACGGCAAGCTGCTCAGTGCCCAGTCGCCGGTGGCGAAAATCGTGCAAGTTCATCAGTCGACAATCAAGAACGACGTAATGCGCATGCAGCCTGTAGATTTCGTCGCTTTACCTGCTGGCAAAGCAGTTATCCTGGATCCCAACAGTTATCACATCATGCTTATAGACCTGATTAAACAGGTAAAAGAAGGCGATCAGGTGCTTCTCAATCTTACGGTAGAGAACGCCCAGGGCGAGAAAGAATTGATCAAGGTTGAGGCTACCGCGCGAGCTTTGAATACAGCTGATGACGCAAAATGAATGGGTAGTTTTAGCGACGAGGGCGCGCTAGAGGTCAGTGCTGGGCGTGACGTGCTTTTAGACCAGGTGACGCGGCCAGCCACGTTTTTGGATTCGCTGGCCGCGCTTACCGAATAGGTTCGACATAAGCTTAGGCAAAGAATTCTTTCGCCTTAGCCACCTTTTGCGTGTAACACAAAATTTCCGGCTTATCTCAGGTGATCTCTCGCCGCCTGTGTCTGTTTGCGATGACCTCAGGTAGGCGCGTTAGGGCCTTTTACATCAGTTTAAAAAAGAGGTACTGACGACCTGAGGCTATCCAATGCGGCTCACTCGCTTAATTAGGCGTAACGTTGAAATATCTTCGAGATGATTTTCCATTGACCCTCGATCTTTAGGAGTGAAAGAAAGTCGTGGTAGCTCGCTCCCACAACATCATTCTCCATGTCCACTCGGACAACTGCAGCAGTGGGTGCAATAGCCAAGATATCCAGGCGACTGCGGGTGTTCGGAGAGGCGCCCATTGTTTTGAAGAAGCTCGCGAAGACCGGAATAGCTGGACCCTGGAGCAGCTCATCACCGGCGTGCCCCCACATTATCGCGTCTTCATGGAAGGCTTTTTCAATTCCAGCAATATCTCCCGAACGATATCCATCAATGTAAGCTTGTGCTGCTTGAATCACGTCGTCGTATTCAGTGGTGGCGACAGGTTTTGTATGCGAAGTCATGTTGAACCCTCAGTAGCTGACTATCTAGATTTTAGTGTTGATGGGGCTCGTAAAGTCACGTACCGCAATCACCAAATGGTCGCTACACCGAGCGCTCATCCCAAGGCACACCGGCGATGTAGTCTCAGCTAGCGAGGCCACTTCCGAGTTAGTTGACCCAAGCCCGTGCCGTTGGGGGGGTTAGACTGAAATATTGGTGATTCGTGGTACTTCACTAGCCCGCCCGCGAACCGGTCAAAGTGACCGTTACATCCGTCGCTCATGCTGTTCGCGCCACCAACTTTACGTCTGAGGCCGGGAAACAAAAACGACGTTTATCCCTCACTTTAAGCCAAAAAATGCTCGCTATTGAAAGCCATGAAGATTGCGAGGCTCCGTGGTATTACACTTGGGTTTCCGTTAAGTCCGATACTTAAATGCTGGAGTTGAGCTGCGATGTACCGAATTGGATTTTTCGTCTGCCCTGGCCACGATGCTCTCGATCTCGCTGGCCCACTATCTGCATTCAATCAGGTAACGACAGCTGTTGGTTATCAGCCCTATGAGCTTCGCGTCGTATCGCGCTCCGGAGGATTGGTAGTGGGTAATTCAGGCCTTCCGATTGAAACGGCTCCAGTTGGCCAGCACACTTTTGACACCGTAATTTTTGTGGGCGGCGAAGTCGAGCCAATGCTTGTAGCAGAGAATCTCGCCGCTGCAAGGCAATTGGTCGTCAACGCTTCGCGAGTCGCAAGCGTGTGCACCGGGGCTTTCTTGCTTGCGGAAATCGGGCTGTTGAACGATCGGCGGGCCACGACGCACTGGAAATACACAGCATCGCTGCAATCGCGTTTCCCTCGCATCAAGGTTGCGGGAGACAATATTTTCATTGAAGACGGACACATCTGGACGTCGGCCGGCATTGCCTCCGGTATTGATCTGGCACTCGCCCTGATCGAGAAAGACATGGGCGTGAAAATAGCTCGCGATGTCTCCAGATTACTGGTGGTGCCATACCGACGGCCTGGCGGCCAGTCACAGTTTTCCGCGATGTCACAAATGGAGCCAGAGTCAGATCGCATCCGTATTGCGCTGAAATTTGCAAGAGAGCATCTGGCCGAAGAGTTACCCATTGAGAGGCTAGCCGATGCAGCGAGACTGAGCCTGCGACAATTCGGACGAGCATTCCGCCGAGAGACCGGTGAAACCCCAGCTAGAGCAGTGGAACGCTTGCGCGTCGAAACGGCATGTCTACGGCTGCAAGAAGGCAGCGAGCCGATCGAGCAGATTGCTCAGGCGGTCGGCTTTATTAACCCAGAACGGATGCGCCGGGCGTTCGTCCGATTGCACGGCTATTCACCGCAGTATGTACGCCGCGAGAATCGGTTAAGCGGTGAATGCTTGGTAGCTAGCAAAGACACATAGCAATGCCGTACTCCTCCTGGATGCATCCGACACTTTCTGGCTCTCGAGAGTGCTGAAGCCATTCAGTTGCTCCCACGAGGACCTTGGCGTTCGGAGGGTTGTTAGGACGATATTTGCGCAGGCGTTACAAGTGGGCCACTGATGAGCCAATTCTGAAGGTAAAGCCCCCGCATTTGGTTATACGCGGGGGGATATTGAATAGGATATTGGCTGAGGGTTTCACCGCAGAATGGCCCTCGGAATCACACAAGAGTCACTGGCTGAAGTCTGTAAATGTTACGGAGCTACGATCAGGCTGGAGTCAGTTTTGATGACTGCGCTCGATGCTCCATATGCTCATTCGCGACTCTCACCGCTTCGTCAGTCCGACCCCATAGCCCCTTTATCTGCGCGACGATTTCCGGTCGCGCAGTTCGTGGATTCCCCGAAGCCATTGTCGGCTGCGGGTCGTACTCGAGCACGAGTTGTGTAAACTCTGCCGCATCCTGACCTTTAAGCTCGGCGATGACCTGTAGCGCAAAGTCGATACCTGCCGTTACACCGCCGCCTGTGATTCGGTTCCTGTCGACGCATACCCGTTCGTAGCTCGGTTCGATACCCAGTGCTATAAGGGGTTCGTAGAAAGGCCAGTAGGTTGCTGCACGGTAGCCCTCCAATAGTCCTGCCATAGCAAGAAGTACGGAGCCTGTGCATACGGCGGTTACATAAGTGGCAGTCTGTCCTGCGCGAGCAATAAAATCGAGCAACTCCCGGTCCTTCATGATTTCAGGGGTTCCACCGCCACCTGCGACAAACAGCACGTCAAGGTTATCCGGAACGTCATCAATCGTGATCGTGGGGTTCATGGTGACGCCCATATCCGTGGGAACGGGCTCCATGGTCTTCCAGATTATGTGGGTTTTGGCATGGAGGCCGAACGCCGTCTGTGGGCCAGCCAAGTCCTGCAAAGTGAAACCAGGAAAAATTACCATGCCAATCTGCAGTTGTCGGTCTTGAATCTTATCGCTCAGCTCATCAGACATTACCGTCTCCTCTCGTCGTAGTTGACTAAAGAGTATTCCTGCTAGACGCTACACGTGAGTGGCTAAAATGACATCAAGCGATCATTTTCTGCCAGTTATTTGATTTTGAAAGCGGGGGGCAACGCCGTGCATAAGATTGCGGTGCTGGTATTGAATGACGTGGTGCCGCTGGACTTTGGTATCGCCTATCAGGTTTTCGCCTTGGCTTCTCAAGTCGATGACAAGAACGCATACGAGGTGGAGGTGTGCGCACCCGAGCGGACAATTCGGGCCGCTAGCTTTGATATGCATGTGCGGTACGGCCTCGACCGTCTTGAGCTAGCCCACACTATTGTCATTCCAGGGTGTGAAGACCCGTTTAGAGAGGTTCCAGAGACGGTAATAATCGCTCTTCGCGAGGCATATGTTCGTGGTGCTCGATTAGCATCAATCTGCACTGGGGCTTTTATCCTTGCGGCGAGCGGTCTTCTTGACGGAAAACGCGCTACTACACATTGGCGATTCGCCGAGGACTTGGCCAAGCTTCACCCAGAGATACAAGTAGAACCTAACGTTCTATTCGTCGATGAGGGAAGCATCGTGACCTCAGCCGGCGCGTCAGCAGGATTAGATATGTGTTTGCATCTCGTGCGACGCGATTACGGCCAGTCTGTTGCGGCAAACACCGCCCGCCTAGCGGTCGCGCCACTGTACCGTGATGGTGGTCAGGCCCAGTTTATTCGTCAGGAGCTTCCAGGGTCTCCAACGAGCTTGATGCCCTTGATCGAATGGATGAGAGACAATTTGAACAGTTCGCACACGGTCGATAGTCTTGCGGCTCGTGCCAACATGAGCTCTCGCACCTTTGCTCGGCGATTTCAAGAACAGACCGGTACTACAGCTTTACAGTGGCTTCTCACCGCTCGTATTGATCGAGCGCGTGCATTGCTTGAGGAGAGCGATACATCGATTGATCAAACGGCATTTCTCTCTGGATTTGGGTCTGCAGTGGCCTTCCGCTCGCGGTTTCGAAGAGTTGTTGGCCTCACGCCAACTCAGTATCGTCGTCGTTTCAGCTCGGAATCGTGATGGAATAATCGCATGCCCTACCTATGAATTAGGCCGTGTGGTTAATGTAGATGCCGGATTGATCAGTGCGCTGACGCAGGACTCACCTAGCTTCAAATCTGCATAAGTTTGGCAAAGGTAGTGATTCGCTTGGACAGAAAGTTTTAGCGATATTAGACATCTGGATCATTTCTACATCCGCGCCTCTATCAGGTCGACGCTTACGCTCAACAACCTGTTGATCGAAAACCTCTCCGGCGAGATCAGGAAAAAGGCGGTGCCTCGAATTCTCGTAGAGCCGTTCATGAGGCCGAAGGTAACTGTCATGACTGCAAACTTGTTTCCCGCCTTCATTCCCAAGGCCGAGGTGATGATCTCCTCTCATCAAATGGTGCAGACCGCAATGCACATAACATAGACAGTAAAACAGGATCATCATCGGGGTACAGAGGTCTCGTGCGTCGATCTCAGGCCAGCCTTGAGTCCGCTATTGGTCGAAAGTACGCAGTCACGACCGGCGGCTTTCGGCCAGAAGCAGCCTCTTCACTATGCCCCCCATTGCGTCCAAAATCCGGCGTTTTCAATTCAGGGATTTGTCACTCATTCCCTAAATTTGCTGGCAAGCATTTCCCGGACAGCACCGACCAAATCAGACTCGCCAGTGCGAGCAGGCAACAGGCTGAACTCAACGTCGGGCAAAGCCGGTAACGGGAAGGCTGGCCGGCAAATCTCTGCGCCTACCGGCACGGCCGAGGCATTCAGGCAAGCGACGCCCAGCCCCGCCATTAGTGCTGATTGCAGCCCTGCTACTCCGGACGCGGAATGGGCAATCACATAAGGCACCTTATGTGCGTCCAGCGTCTCTCGGGTAAGACGTTGGAGACTGCATCCCTGCGGTAGTACCAATAGTGGCAACGCGCCATCTTCTTCATTCCTCGGCTCAGACCCCATGGCTGATACCCAATGCAATGCTTCCCGACGTACCGGGATGCCCTCGGGAAGGCTGCGGCCATCAAGTATGCGCATTGAAAGGCCGATATCGAAGTCGCCTGCATCGGCACCGCTCTCTATCTGCATACTCTTTCGCACCGACACATGCAGTCGAAGGCGTGGATATCTCAGGCGCAGTTGCTTCAACAACTCAGCAATCGAAACGGGCAAGAAGTAGTCGGTGATCGCCAATCTCAATTCGCCGGCAAACGTCACTCCGCGTACGTCTTCAAGAGCGCGATCACTCATGGCCAGCAGTTCTCGTGCATGCACCATCAATCGCTCCCCCGCGGGCGTAGGCCGGACACCCTTTTTGCCCCGCTCCAGCAGCGTTACACCGGCGAATGCTTCCAGCCTGCGTAATTGTTCGCTCAACGCTGATTGCGACCGGCACAGGTGCGGCGCGGCCTCCGAAAGACTGCCGGAATCCATGGCAACGGTGAAGGAACGCAAGAGATCCAGGTCAAAGGGGCGCATGTTGATCCTGCCGTTTTTCCGATAGATGAATGCATATCTTCCGGCTTTTCAGCATCAACGCAACTTCTTACTCTTTGCTGGACATTCATTGCCCGCAAAGGAGTTCAACATGCCCGGTATTACACTCAAGATCTCTGGCGATCCGAACCTTGAACTAGCCCATAGCATCGTCCCCAAACTCACCGCCTTGACCTGTGAAGTACTGGAAAAGCGACCGGAACAGACATTGGTGATGGTGCAGTTCCTGCCTCATGAACTTTGGTTCATCGAGAACCTTTCACTGGCTGAACAAGGACGCAACTCGTTCCGTCTAGAGGTCACCATCACGGATGAAACCAATACCAAGGCCCAGAAAGCGCGCTATCAGCATGAGGCTTTCGAGTTGCTGGCCAAAGAAATAGGAAATGTACACCCGCACTCAAACATACATGTGATCGATTGCCGCGCCAGCGCCTACGGCTATGGCGGTTTGAGCCAGGAGTACAAGCTCCACCACCCTTGAGAGCCCGTCCGCCGCGTTGGTACTGTTCGACTTCACATAGGCATCGAACCAGCATGGCGACTTCAGTGGGATGACCGCTATGGGTCGAAAGCAGTCAGACTGCACGCAGGTTGGCATGTAAAAGCGAGATCAAAGTGGCATCCCCGTCTCAAAAGCATGCGTCTCGAACCCTATCTCTTCATACAACCGAACGGCGGGGGCATTGAAAGTCCACACGGCTAATCTGACGTCTTTGGCACTTTTTTTGAATACCCCACTCCTGAACCAGATTCACCAGTTTGCGACCGATACCGTTGCCTCAAAAGCGCTCTGCCACACATACCGAGCCAATTCGGACGAATTTCATCGGCTGCATGAGTGGGCCACTGCCTGACGACAGGCTGGCACTGATAAACCCTGCAGCTGCCACATCGACATGAGCGATGAAGCCAATCTGCCCCGGTCCCTCGAAGAAACTCATCCAATGAGGAGCATCCCGAGAGAAATCATGGGTGGCAGCGGTATAGATTTCGGGCCTTGCGGCATGGTGGATCGCGTTGAGCAACTGACCCAACTCACAGATGGCAGGCACATCAACGGCGGTGCATGTCATGAAATCCGTACTCGACCATGGCCCTTACCGCAACTCCGTATGCCGTCAACTCTGCTTGCTCAACGTATCCAGCAGGCGCAGCTCGGTCTTGTGAGTTGCATCACTGGTGTCGTAGCTGAAGATTGGAAAGCTGCGCCCTTCAAATTCTGGGCCTGCGGCATTGATCGCTTTCTGGAAATCATTCTTGGCAGCTTCCCATGTCCTGACGCTCGGACTCGGGGTAAACAGCATCCCGGCCACTGCTTCCGGCCTGATGCCAATCGTCTGGATTTCATTATTATCGCCTATTGCTTCCGTCGGCGTACCTCGTTGCTCGCTCGTGAGTTCCCCGAGGAGCGCCTTCAATTCCATACGGGCATCGGATGCCAATTTCACCATCGGGTCGACTGGCGGACGACCAGAGCCCTGATCACGCTTGTGGACACCAATCACGTGGTCACCCATTTTCTCTGGCAGCGCGAGAAACGCCATGTGTCGAGGTATTCCCGTGGGTGTCCCCATTCCAAAATAGTTTGGCCGCAGGTCAGCGTGACCCAGACTCCATTTACGCAGTCCACCGTGGGACGAGGCCCCACTATCATGGAGCGCTTTGGCTTGGTCAGGCGTTACTGCGCAATTATGCAGATCCTGATGTGCGTTTTTTTTCTGCACCGTTCGAACCAGCAGTCCACCTTGCGAAAAAGCGACCTGGATATCCCGAGCATGACTATCGTCTGCGGCGCGACTGGCCGCGACTGTGCCAGCCCCTTGCAACGGCGCGGTAAAAGCAACTGGGTGACTGGTGAGGTTGTAGTTGTTCATGAGGATGACCTTGAGGTGTGGTACGCCTTGAGTGGCCAGAAAATCACCCCGGTTCCAGTCCGGTGACACACGCCTGAATCGTATTAGGGTGTAAAAGAGCTGCGGCGCAGTGTTTGGCATCGCTGTGATGATCTGCGATGCCAACGCCGATCAACTGTGCTCACCCGGCAACTGCAGTGAAACGAATTCCCCTTGTGAACCCCAGAGCCAGGCCCAATGCGATGGCTGCGAAATGACCTGCTTTCATGATGAAGTCCTTGAAAAGAAATGGCAGGGACGATGCCCGGCACCGTCCCATCCCGATCAGATCTGCGCCTGACCACCGTCGGCGAACAGCTCAACGCCATTCACGAAACTCGCGTCGTCAGAGGCCAGGAAGAGCGCCGCGGCGGCAATCTCTTCCGGCTCGCCGATACGACCCATCGGCACCTGTGAAGCCAGGTAGTCGAGCAGGCCTTGCTGTTGAGCGGCGTCCGGTCCGGCGAGGTCTACCAGGCCAGGGGTCTTGGTCGCGCCAGGGCTGAGTGTGTTGATGCGTACATTGCGATCCTTGAGGTCCAGAATCCAGCTTCGGGCGAACGCTCTGACGGCGGCTTTCGAGGCTGAATACACACTGAAAGCCGCGGTTCCGGAGCTGCCCGCCGTGGAACCTGTGAGAATGACCGAAGCGCCTTTGGCCAGAAGCGGCAGCGCCTTCTGAACAGTGAACAGCACGCCTTTGACGTTGCGGTCGAAGGTGTCATCGAAGTGCGCTTCGGTGATCTCGCCCAGAGGCAGCATCGAACCGCCACCGGCATTGGCGAAGAGCACGTCGATACGGCCTTTCTCCGCGCCTATCTGTTGGTACAGCGCATCGAGTTGCTCAAGCTTCGTGGAATCGACCTGAACACCGGTGGCGTTACCGACCAGCGCGACCGCTGCGTCCAGTTCAGCCTGACGACGGCCGGTGATGTAAACATGGGCACCTTCTTCGGCGAAGCGTTTGGCGGTGGCCAGGCCGATGCCAGTGGTGCCGCCGGTAACCAGTGCGATTTTGCCTTCGAGTTTGCGAGTCATGGTGTTTCTCCAAAATATTGTTCAGCAAGTAAGGGGTTGTTTGCGGTGTGGGAGAAGCATATCGACGGGCTAATCTTTTCAAAATAGAATTGCCTGCAATCCATCATTGCAGAAATGAAATGAGCAAACTCCCTGATTTCGAAGGTCTGGCCATGTTCGCCAAGGTGGCGGAAGAAGGTTCGTTCGCAGCGGCGGCGCGCGTGATGGGCGTATCAGTGCCGACGGTGTCGCGTGCCGTGGCACGACTGGAGGAGCGATTGGGCGGCCGGCTGTTCAACCGGACCTCCCGCCAGTTATCGCTGACCGAGTTCGGATCCAGCATGGCCGCCAAGGCGGGCGATATTTATCGGCAAGCAGAGGAGGTAGAAAGCGAAGCCCAGGACCTGTCGGTGCAACCCCGGGGTCAGGTGCGTCTCGCCGTCCCGATGTCGTTCGGTTTACGCTGGGTGGCGCCACTTCTGCCCAAGCTGATGCGCCAATACCCCGAACTCTCCGTGGACCTGCACCTGTCAGACGCCTCTGTCGACCTTATCGCCGACGGGTTCGACGCAGCGCTGCGGATCGCGGTGCTACCCGACTCGTCATTGGTCGCACGTCGGCTGTGCGCCGTGACGCAATTCGCGGTGGCCGCGCCTGCCTATCTTCAGGCCCATGGGCGCCCGACCCATCCGCGTGAGCTGGCGAGCCGACCTTGCATGAGTTACGCCTATCGCGCGCGCACCCAGGTCTGGCGCTTTACGCACCAGGACGGCACTGAGGAAGATGTCGTACCCAACGGACGGCTACGCGTCACCAACTCGGATGCCCTGCTGCCGGTACTGCTCGAAGGTTTGGCGATTGCCGAACTCCCGGAATTCATCGCCAGCGAGTATCTGGCGGATGGCAGATTGGAAGTGTTGGTACCCGAATGGAGCATGACCAAGGGTGGACTGTATTTCGTGACACCGTCAGCCCGCAGCCGCCCGGCGAAGATCACGGCATTGTCCGATTTCTTTGCAGAGCACCTGTCAGATCCCGTGTGGCGATGGTCCCCTAAAGACGCTCCGAGGAAGCCGAAACCTCGGAAACCATTACAAAAGTGAAACGATGAACACCCTCGCCGCTGCCAACGCCTTCGCGCCGCCCAATTGATGCCCCTCAAGCCAGACCGCAGTTGAGCACGCAATATTTCCCGTTTGCAGACGAGCCCGATGCCTGAATGCAATCTTCAGGTGGCCAAACGTGACAGGTGGTGTAACTTCACCTCGGAACGCTCGCCTTGCCAGCGTTCGGGCGCGTACGGACCTCAACGGCGGGCGGTACAGGTCAATCCAATCAGATTCCTCACGAGTGATTCATGACTAAGAGACCCTCTCTAGAGCAGCGGCGCGAATTCGGTCAATTCCTTTCCAGTCGACGTGCGCGTCTTGAGCCCAAGGATTTCGGCCTGCCCGAGGGACCGCGCCGCACGCAGGGCCTGCGCCGCGAAGAGGTCGCAGTGCTCGCCGGAGTCAGCGTCAGCTGGTACACCTGGCTTGAGCAAGGCCGCGATATCCAGCCTTCACCCGACGCACTGCGCCGCATCGCCAAAGTGCTCAAACTCGACCGCGTCGAGTCCGCTCACCTGTTTGCATTGTCTGCGCTTGAAGCACCCGCGGCTGAGACTGGCGGCGGAGTCAGCGCAGGGCTGGAAATGCTCGTGCGTGCGATCAATCCCATTCCGGCCTACGTGCGTAATTCACGACTCGATATTCTGGCCTGGAACGATGCCATCGCCGATTTGTTCGTCGACTACGGGTCGTTGCAGCCCCATGAGCGCAACACCCTGCGCCTGCTGTTCCTGTACATCCCCTACCGAACGGTGATCTTGGATTGGGAGCAGATGGCGCGCGGGATGATCAGCGCTTTTCGTGCCTCCCGTGCGCTGGCGCAGGACAAGGCGCCTTTCGACAGTCTGATCGAGGAGCTGTCCGCCCTGAGTCCGGAGTTCCGCGAATGGTGGCAGGACACCGAAGTCAAAGGCTTCGACGAAGGGCGCAAGCGTCTGCTGCACCCGGTGAGTGGCTATATCGATTTCACCTATGTCGCTCTGACGCCAGAGGGACGCCCGGATCTTTCGCTGGTCACCTATATTCCTCGACACACTGCCTATGACCCGCAGTCATAGGATAACAACACGCCTTCCTGGCCCTGTCGGGCTTACCTAAATTGACGGTCATCGCAGCGCACAACGTGCTGCACCACCGCCAACGAGGTGATCCCGATGACCAATCTGAACGCTACTTCGACCGTCCCTGCCTTCGCCACTTCACGTAACCCGGCGACCGGTGAACTGATCGCGACTTACCCGTTCCAGACCCAGAGCGAAGTCGAGCAACTGCTGGACGTCAACGCCGCTGCCTTCCGCTTGTGGCGTGCCACACCAATGCGCGAACGTGTCACGGCCTATCGTCGTCTGTCCGCCATCCTGCGCGAGCGTTCGGAAATCATCGCCGGGCTGATCACCGCTGAAATGGGCAAGATCCTGGTTTCAGCCCGCGCTGAGGTGGAAAAGTGTGCGGCAACCATCGACTGGATCGCTGATAACGGCCCGGCGATCCTGGCCGATGAGCCAGTCAACGTAGAGGGCGACGATCAGGTTCACGTTTCCTTCTTGCCGATCGGCACCATCCTCGCCGTGATGCCCTGGAACTTTCCCCTGTGGCAGGTGATTCGCGCATCGGGGCCAATCATGCTGTCAGGCAACGGTTTCATGCTCAAGCATGCCCCGAATGTCATGGGCTCTGCTTACGCCTTGCAGGACGCCTATGAAGCAGCGGGCTTCCCGAAAGGATTGTTCGTCAATCTCATCGCCGACAATGAAACCGTGGCTCGCACCATCGAAGACCCACGCATCGCTGCCGTGACCCTGACGGGCAGTATGCGCGCAGGTTCGGCAGTGGCGGCCACCGCTGGCAAGGCACTGAAAAAGAGCCTACTGGAACTGGGCGGCTCCGACGCCTTCATCGTGCTGGCCGATGCCAATATCGACCTGGCGGTCAAGGCCGCCGTCGAAGCCCGTTTCCAGAACGCAGGTCAAGTGTGTCTCGCGGCCAAGCGCTTTATCGTCGAGCAACCGATTGCCGAAGAATTCACCCGTAAGTTCGTGGCCGCCGTAAAACAATTGAAGGTCGGCAACCCCCTGGATAACGCCAACAACGTCGGCCCCATGGCACGCGGCGATCTGCGCGACGAGCTCGATGGCCAGGTCCAACGCACCCTCGCCGCCGGCGCGACCTTGCTGCTCGGTGGCAAGAAGATCGAAGGCCCCGGCAATTTCTACGAGCCCACTGTGCTGGCCAACGTCCAGCCCGGCATGGCCGCGTTCGATGAAGAAACGTTTGGCCCGGTCGCCGCGATTACCGTTGCCAGCAATGTCGAGCACGCCATCGTCCTGACCAACACCAGTGACTATGGATTGGGCGGCAGCCTGTGGACCCAGGACATGGTTCGGGCGCAGCGCATCGCTCGTCGCCTGGAAACCGGTGGGGTCTTCATCAATGGCTTCCCTGCAACCAACGCGCGTATTCCGGTGGGTGGCGTGAAGAAGAGCGGTTACGGCCGCGAGCTCTCGCATTTCGGCTTGCGCGAATTCACCAATGCACAGGCCGTATGGGCCAAGACCGTTGACTGAGCACATTCACAATTGCCCTGAATTGCCCTGAATTGCCCTGAATTGCAGAGAGAAAAAATCATGAGTGATCGTTTCGCAAGCCCTGTCCTGCAGCCCGTCAAACTGGGCGGACTGCAATTGAAGAACCGTATTGTGATGGCGCCGATGACCCGCAGCCGAGCGGACGATGCGGGTGTTCAACCCGACTACGTTGCGGACTATTACGCTCAGCGAGCAAGCTCCGGACTGATTGTGACTGAAGCGACCAACATCTCGGCCCAGGCCCGGGGCTACTCGCGAACCCCGGGGATCTGGACCGAAGCGCAAATCGTTGCGTGGAAGCGTGTGACCGATGCAGTGCACCGTCGTGACGGCAAAATCTTCCTGCAACTCTGGCACACCGGACGCATGTCCCACCCTGACATGCACGATGGCAGCCTTCCCGTAGCGCCCTCTGCGATCAAGCCTCACGGGCAAATCCGGGTGCATGAAGGCATGAAGGATTTCGTCACGCCCCGGGCACTGGAAACCGATGAGATTCCGCTGATCGTCGAGGATTATCGCCGGGCTGCTGAAAACGCCAGAATCGCCGGTTTTGATGGCGTAGAGGTGCATTCGGCGAACAACTATCTGCTTGAGCAGTTCGTTCGCGACAGCACCAACGTTCGAACGGATCGTTACGGCGGCTCGCTGGAAAACCGCCTGCGTTTTCCTCTGGAAGTGGTCAAAGCAGTCATCGATGTGTGGGGCGCCGAACGGGTCGGCATCCGCATTTCTCCGGTGACCACCACGCCCGGTGAAACGCCGCTGGACAGCGACACCATGGCCACCTTTGGCGCTTATGTGGCCGCACTGTCGGACCTGGGACTGCTGTACATCCACGAAATCGAGGGCGTCACTCAGCTAAGCCGCGAAGAGGTCAATGGCGTCAACTTTGCAGAACTGCGGCAGCGTTTCAGCGGAGCCTATATCGCCAACAACCAGTACACGCTGGATCTGGCCGAGCAGACGCTGGCGGCGGGCGAAGCTGACTTGTTCAGCATTGGCCGTCCTTTCATTGCCAACCCGGACCTGATTTATCGCCTGGCCAGCGGAGCGCCGCTGGCGGAAGCGCCGAAAGCCTACTGGTACGGTGGCGATTCGACCGGTTATTCCGACTGGCCGGCAATGAGTTGACCGGCCGTCCGAGCCCTCGCGCTTCCCCCTCAAGCCGTCGCCTCTGCGACGGCTTTTTCATGGGCGAAGATAAAGCCGCTGTCGTCCACATATCGGCGCAACCCAGAGACGCGTCCTTCCTCTCAGACTGTCTGTGGTAAACCCACCCACACTGCGGGCTGGAGGCAGCCTGAGGTTCAAAGGCAGAGGCTTAAGGGAATTCAATCCAAGCCTCTGCGTCATCAGGCAGCTGCGCGCCCTATCCCCTTGAGGAAGCGAGCACAGTGCCAACGCTATCGTAGAAGTTCCACCCCTTCAGCACCTGTGCGGCACATCCAGGCTTGGTTCACCGGCAAGCTGACGGTCGCGCTACAAGGGCCCGACGGACTCGCCCGCCCCTGTCTTGGGAGTCTGCAACCTCATCCACTCAGCCGAGCGCGCGCCAGCCGCTGAAGATGAGAGGTGGGGGGTAGATTCGCAGAGTGTCTGGTCCAGAAGTCAGCGAGGGGTTGATCCGAAGGCCGGCCATAAAGGTGGTGTGTCAGGCGGTTCGTCACACCCGGATAAGGCGTTGGTTCAAAGCTTGGATGACGACAACGAAAAAGCCCGACATTGAGTCGGGCTTGGCTACGCATATTCAGGTGTTTACCAGTTCATGACAGTCATCTCGCTTGCAAGGGTAAATGGAGGAAGTGGGTCAATAACTAAGGGGCTACGGTTACCCAATCATTCGGCCGCCTTGATGATCAGATCCGCGACTGCTTTCGGGTAAGCGAGCATGGCAACGTGACTGGACGGCACCTCTATCGCAGTGGCGTGCAGGCGCTTGACCTGATCGCGTTGCTGCTGCGGCGAAATGATCTGGTCATTTGCGGCGACGACCACGAACGAAGGGACCTTATGCCAGGCGGCGTGGGGAACCGGCTGATCCAGTGCCTGGATGTTCAATGCGCCTTGAGTTGCGGCAATCAGCTTTTGGTCGGAAGGCGACAAGTCAGGGGCGAAGAACTTCGCAACGCCTGCGTCGCTGACCTTCACGTAGCCGTCGGCATCTTTGACGAAAGACGCTTGTCCTGGCATTTGCGGGTAGCCTTTGACTGAGTCGAACACAGACTGACCGTCATCCGGCGCGTAAGCAGCCACATAGACCAGGGATTTGACCTTGTCTTTGACGCCCGCGTCGCTGATGACAGCGCCCGCCCAGGAGTGCCCCACAAGAACCACCGGCCCTTGCGCGGCGGTGATCGCACGATTGGTTACGGCAACGTCGCCGTCCAGCGAATCCAGAGAGTTCTGTACCGCGACCACCTTCAGGCCAGCTTTTTCAAGGAACGGAATCACCTTGTTCCAAGAGGAGCCGTCAGCGAACGCGCCATGCACGAGTACGACCGTTTTGGCGGCCAGCGCGGCAGCGGGATGTTCCTGTGCTACGGCCGTGGTGGTCAACGCAGCCAGCGTCAGGGACGAGACGAGAGCGGCAATTCTGGGTTTGGTTTTCATCTATTCATTCCTTGTGGCGGATTTGATTGGGGTGAGCATTGAGTCGGCAAACAGCACGTCGTGGGTCTCTCACGCGCTGGGTTCGCTGCGATGGATGCGACTTTAAGTAGCCCCCCAAATGCCAACAAGGCGTGTTGTTATCCTATGAGTACGGGTCATAGGCGCGGGGAGTCAGGGGTATGAGAGAAGGATCCGGGCGATCCGCATGTGCGGCGGGGGGTAGCCACTTGGGAGCTATCCCGCGATGTTGACGCCGGCAGCGTTTTTATTCCTGTGCCGTTCTACCGACCGCTCTTGGCCATTTTTCCTGCCGCCACCGTCAGTTATGGGTCGCATGCAGACCGCCGCTCGATCCCAATAAACCCTATGGCCGTTGCAACCTGAAGATTTATGAAACCCGCGCATTGACATATCGGTAAATCTCGATATCCTCGGCGCATGGAATTGCTCGAAGTATTCAAAGCCCTCTCAAACCCTACACGCCTTGAAATCCTCAAAGGCCTGAAGGACCCGGTAAAGAACTTCCCTCCTCAGGATGAGGGTGACGTTCTCACGGTCGGCGTCTGCGTCAGCAGTATTCAGGAGGGTATCGGGCTGTCCCAGTCAACGGTGTCCGGTTATCTGGCCACGCTGCAACGGGTGGGCCTGGTCGAAGTCAGGCGCATTGGTCAGTGGACCTACTACAAACGCAATGAAGCAACCATCAGCGCGCTTGCCGAGATCATCGGGAAAGATCTGTGAGTTTCTTTTCGCCGTAATATATCGAGATATCTCGATATCCCTTTTTGTCGATACGAGGATTTACCATGAAAGCGATGATTCTTGGAGCATTTGGCGGTCCTGAATCGTTCGAGCTCCGCGACATACCCAAGCCCGTGCCGCAAGCGGGACAGGTGTTGGTCCGGGTATACGCGACCTCCATCAATCCGTTGGATTATCAGGTTCGGCGTGGTGACTATTCCGATCTCGTGCCGCTGCCGGCCATTACCGGGCACGACATATCCGGTGTGATAGAGGAAGTCGGGCCGGGGGTGACGAGCTTTATTCCCGGAGACGAAGTCTGGTACACCCCGCAGATATTCGACGGGCCAGGCAGTTATGCCGAGTACCACGTCGCGGCCGAAGGCATTGTCGGGAAGAAGCCTGCCTCGCTCAGCCACCTTGAGGCGGCAAGCCTGACCCTGGTGGGCGGGACTGTGTGGGAAGCACTGGTGGTGCGGGCGGCGCTAAGGGTAGGCGAGACCATTCTTGTACACGGCGGCGCGGGAGGCGTCGGCCACATCGCGATCCAGATGGCGAAAGCCATGGGAGCAAGGGTGTTCACAACCGTGCGCGAAGCAAACGCCGAGTTCGCCCGCAGCCTGGGTGCCGATGTGATCATCGACTACGAAAAAGAAGACTATGTCGACGCCGTCATTCGGGAGACAGCGGGGCGTGGCGTGGATGTAGTGTTCGACACCATAGGCGGCGACACATTGTCACGCAGCCCCGACGTGCTCGCGCAGCTTGGTCGCGTCGTGACGATCGTGGACATCGCACAGCCACAAAACGTCGTCCAGGCCTGGGGCAAGAACGCCAGCTATCACTTCGTTTTCACCCGGCAAAACCGCGGCAAGCTGGATGAGTTGAGCGCCTTGGTAGCACGCGGTCAGCTACGGCCACGGATCGGCGCCGTCTATTCGCTCGCCGACATTCCCCTCGCCCACGCCCGGCTGGAAAGCCGCAACAACGGCATTCAAGGAAAAATCGCGATTGCAGTCGAGCCATCGCTTATCCCGTAACTGCGCACTTTTGACCATCAAGGTCATTTCCGAGGAACGCCATGATTTATGAAATCGCTCTGCTGCCTGTTCACCAGGATCGTACTGAAACATTCAAACGCGCCTTTGCCGAAGTCGCTCCGCTGCTCACTCGCGCAAAGGGTTACGGCGGCCACGTGCTCGCCCAAGGGGTCGAGACTCCCGAGGTGTTCAACCTGATCGTGCGCTGGGCTTCGCTTGAGGATCACACGCCGGGGTTCGAAGCGAGTGAAGACCATCGCCTCTTCATGATGGGTCTGGAGGACTGTTTTTCGGAAGAACCGACGGTCTACCACATTGAAGGCCCAGCGTTCTGATTCATGTGACGCCAGCAGATGCACAGCGACAGCACATCAGCTTGATCCAGGGGGTATACCGCCTTTGTTGAAGTCTTTCAGCCGCTGCCTTTCCTGCTCTGTGGAGTGGGCTGGAACGTCTTCCTTTGGCGGTTCTTTCTTCTCTTCAGACATGATGATGGCCTCTGACGTGATAAGTGATTGGGCACCTGCCTGGCGCAAGGGTTCAGGAAATATCGGTAACAGCGCCATCAGACCCTGGCCCTGCCCTCGACAGTCAATGGCTGCCCTGCCGGACAGCCAGACCCCTTGCATCAGAACGTCACGCTGGCGGTAAGGCGTGCCGTTCGCAAGGCGCCCTCTTCGACTTGCAGCGTGCTGCTGCCGGTCGTTGACGGGTAATACTCTTTGTTGAACAGGTTATCGACGTTCAACTGCAGGCTGGTTTTGTACGCCTGAGTCGGCAGATCCCAGCGCACGAAGGCATCGGCAACGGTGTAACTGTCCATCGAGAAACTGTTGGCGTCGTCCCCCGGACGCTGACCCACATAACGCCCGCCCGCGCCGACATGCCACTTGCCGACGTTGGCCGGCAACTGCAGATGATGAGTGAGGTACAGGCTGGCCGTGTGCATGGGCGCGTTGGGCAGGCGGTTACCTTCCTGCTCCGGTTTCTCGTCATTTTTCAGCACTTCGGTCTGGTCATAGGCATAGGTGCCGATCACGCTCCAGTTCGGCGCGATTTCACCGGTCACGTCCAGTTCGACACCTCGCGAGCGCGCCTTGCCCACCGCCTCGTCGATGCTTTCGCCGCTGCTTTGCAGCACGCTATTGACCAGGTTTTTCTTGACGATGTCGTACACCGCCAGGTTCATGTTGAGCGCCTTGACCGGGGAATATTTGATACCGGCTTCATAGCTGCGCCCCTCGGTGGGCTTGAAACTGTTGCCCGCATCGTCAGCGTCGTTGGGTACGAACGAGCGGCTGTAGTTGGCGTACAGGGCGACGTTGTCGGTTGGCTGGTAGACGATCCCGCCAAACGGGATGAACTTGTCGCCATTGGAATCGGCACCGGGGGCGTACGAGGCGCCGAGCCCCGCGTCGCTGTACTGGTCCCAATGCTCTTGGCGGCCGCCGAACACCAGAATCCACTGGTCGTTGAGGTGCCAGTTGTCCTTGAAGTACACCGAGGTGGTATTGAGGTTGTTTTCAGCGTTGCTCTGCGCCGCGCTGATCGTCACTGGCTCAGCGAGATTGCCATACTGCGGATTCTGGATATTGAGATTGCCGGCGGCGGTGTTCGCGTTGCGATAGGTCTTGCCGCGGTATTTATCCAGCGACTCGTTGTCCACCCCGACCACGATCTCATGACGCTGGCCGAACAGCTGCTGATCGCCGATCAGGTCCAGAGCGCCGTAGCGGCTTTCGTAGTCATAGTGGCCACCGTTGGCGATGCGCCGCAGAGTGTTGCCGGTGAGCGTGTTCGGCTGGGCGATTGCCAGGCTGTAGCGGTCTTCGGTCCAGCCGTAGGTCAAGCGGCTGCGCCACTCGTCGTTGAGCTGATACTCGAACTTGGCCGTGGTGCTCTGGCTGATGCCGACCGTCTTGGCCCAGCGCTCGTCCAGCCGGTCACGATAGCTGATGTCGGCCGGGCGGCCGTTGACGAACACCGTGCCGCGATCGAACGGGCTGGCGTAGTCATTGTAGGTGTACGCCAGCGAGAAGCTGGCACGGTCGCCGACCCAGGCAATGGACGGGGCGATCAGCGTGTGCTCGTCAACGCCGTAATTGCGCCAGTAGTCTTCGTGACTGCGCTCGGCCACCAGCCGGTAAGCCAGATTGGTCTCGCCCAGAGGGCCGGTGGTGTCGACGCCGAACGTGCCGCCACCCTCGCTGTAGCCGGACCCGGTCAATGTAGTGCTGCGGGTGAACTGCGGCTGCTTGCTAATCACGTTGACCACCCCGCCCGGCTCCAGCGCACCGTACATCAGCGATGCCGGGCCCTTGAGCACCTCGACGTGGTCGGTGGTCGCCCCCAGGTTGTGGCCGATGGCCGAGCGAATGCCGTCGCGCAGAATGGAGTTGTCGTCGTTGCTGCCAAAGCCGCGCTTGATCACCGCATCCTTGGTGCCGCCCAGTGTGTTGGTCTGTGAAATACCGCTGACAAAACGCAGCGCGTCGTTGAGGTCCTTGACCTGATAATCATCCAGCGTCTGCGCGGTCACGGTGTTGACCGTCTGTGCTTCGTCACGGATCTGCGTCGTACCCTTGCTCGCGGTCGTGCTCTCAACGCGGGTGTAACTGTCAGCATCGGCGCCAGTGTCGCGGGTCGCCTCCACGACGCTGGCGGGCAGTTCATTGACGGTCGGCTCGGCAGCCATTGCCAGACACGGCAAAGCGGTACACAGAAGAACTGATGCGTTGGTGCGGTTGAGTAGCATGACCACGAGTGTGACTCCGGGCTGGATGATGTACGAGAATGATTCCCATCTCATCTACACGGGTCGAAACGGCTTTTACCTCACATGGGTTTGAAATTTTTTTCAGAGGCGATAAAACATCGGTCAACTGCCCCTCCCGGGGGCTGGCGCCTGCGCAACCCCTTGGGACTGCCGACGTCCAACACACTCACGGGTGATTGATAACGCCGGTCATGGCGGTGAACTCGCTCTGTTTGTGCTGCAGTTTGTCGAGCACCTCGGACGGAGTGGACTCGCGGAACACCACCATATGCCCTACTTCCTTGCCCCCTTCCGTGACGCGCTCGATATCGTTGATCATCTAGGTCTTCAATTCCTCTGGGGTGATGCCAAGCTCTTGCGCGACTTGCTGGTGAAATTTTTCCGCGTCGTACTGGTTGAATTGATCATTGTTCATGGGGTGCCTCCTGAGTGGGCTGTCAGGGTATGGCTACGCAGCAACCAAACAGTTCAGTTGTCTGGATGAGCCGATCCTTGTGCGAATGGCGCAAAACTGCTTGAGCAAATGCGCTTGAAGCGCCTCGGTGCGGCAACGTGTGCGTTGTCAAATTGATCAAAATGAATCAGTGTCGATCCGGTTAAATGACACTATTCGAGAATGGATGAAGGGTTCCAACGCGTGCTTCAGGAAACGCGTGAATCGCCGAAAACTTATCAAGCACAAAGGATTCAGGCCACTTGAGGGGCTATACCAGCATGAGCCAGCGCACATCCACCAAACCGTTCCAGTCCGTTGGATGCGCTGAATGCCGCAATCTGGAAGGCCTGGGGTTCGACTTCACCATGGCTTTCCAGCCGATCTTCAACATCAGAAGCGGAGCCGCGTATGCATATGAAGCGTTGGTGCGTGGGCTGAATGGGGAGTCGGCGGCCACCATCCTGGGGCAAGTCAACGACGGCAACCGTTACCGGTTCGACCAGGCTTGCCGGGTCAAGGCCATCGAGCAGGCCGCAGCACTCGGGCTGCTGGGGATCCCGGATTGCAAACTCAGTATCAATTTCCTCCCCAATGCCGTTTACCGCGCCGAGACCTGCGTTCGCGCCACTCTGGAAGCGGCCCGGCTTTTTGACTTTCCGGTCGAGCGCCTCATGTTCGAAGTCACGGAAGGTGAGCGAGTGGAAGACCCGGAACACTTGAAAGCCATCTTCCAGGAGTACGAACGTCAAGGCTTCACCACCGCCATTGACGACTTCGGATCGGGATACTCCGGGCTCAACTTCCTGGCGATGTTCCAGCCTCAGGTCCTGAAGATCGATATGGTGCTAACCCGGGGAATCGATGCCGACCGCGTGCGCCAGGCGATCGTCGAGGGCATCATCCTGGTGGCAAACCGGCTGAACATCACCGTCATTGCCGAAGGCATCGAGACGCAGGAGGAATGCGAAACGCTGCTGAAAATGGGCGTTGAGCTGATGCAGGGCTATCTGTTCGCCCGGCCAGCGGTCGGGGCGCTGGCAGGCATGTCGCAGCATCCCAGGCCCTGATTGTCTGGAACATCCCTGTTTACCGGGCGCGTCACCGGACTCGACGAAAATCGTCCGCACCCGGCGATGTTTCAGATGTCCTAGAAAAATACGCGAGCCTTTTCTGAGAAGACTCGCTATACATCTCGGCAAGATATCGCGGTGGCTAATGGATTTCTCGGCAGCACAGAGGGTCGTAGCCTGCGTAGTCCCCCGTAGCCAGTGCTGAGTCATTCCCTACTTTGAGCGTCACGTGCCCAGTTCCAGGAGTTTGCTATGCCATCCATTGACCTGAGTTTGCTGGGTGGACGCTATTCCCCTGTGGCGCTCATTGAGCGCGAAAGAAAGGTGCTAGGCCAGATCGCCGCCGGCTTGCCGCTGGGGGAAGTACTGAATGACCTTCTTCTTTCCATTGAAGCCCAGAGCCACGACATGAAGGCTTCGGTGCTTTTCCTGAGTGAAGACGGTCAGTACATGCTGCATGGCGCGGCTCCCAGCCTGCCCGCTCCCTACAACGAAGCGATTCACGGGATCGCCATCGGCGAAGGAATTGGCTCTTGCGGAACTGCAGCGGCTCGCGGCACACCGGTCTATGTTGACGACATCGCCACCAGCCCGTTATGGCAAGGATACGCAGACCTCGCGATTCCCCACGGTTTGCGTGCATGCTGGTCGATGCCGATCAAGGCGGCGGACGGCAAAACCCTCGGGACCTTCGCCGTTTACTATGGGGAACCGCGTTCTCCAAACGATGGTGATATCGAAGCCATCTCGATCATCTCTCAGACCGTTGCGCTGGCCATTGAAAGGCATCGTTCGGACCAGCGACTGCTCAGAAGCCAGGATGAGTTGCGCGATCTCAACACGTACCTGGAGCGCAAGGTCAACGAGCGCGCCACCGAACGCAGCCGCACATGGTTACTGAGCAATGACTTGCTTGCGGTCGTCAATGGGCAGGGGGTCATCGAGGCGTCCAACCCGGCGTGGACGATTGCCTTGGGTTGGTCTCCCGAAGAGTTGCACACGACCTTTCTGTCCTTCGTCCATCCGCAAGACGTACCCGGCACTGAATCCGTCTTCACCCAGGCCGCCAATGGCCGGCCGGTCTCCCGCTTTCAGAATCGCTTTCGGCATCGCAACGGCAGGTACCGCTGGATGGCGTGGGTTGCGGTACTGGAGGACGGAAAGGTCTATTGCAGCGGACGCGACATCACCTCCGAAAAAGAGCAGGCAAACAGTCTGGCGATTCGCACTCAGGAGCGAGACCGCGCCTGGGGGCTGTCTCAGGAGTTGCTGGTCATCGCGTCGCCCAACGGCACGCTGGATGAAGTCAACGGACGCTGGACCGAGCAATTGGGATGGGCTGAACGCGAGCTGGTCGGGACGACCTTTTCGGACTACACCCACCCGGATGATCTCGCCGGCTCGCTGGCCGCGTTCGCCAACATATTCGAGACACCGCTGACCGTTCCCTATGAATACCGACTGCGCCATAAGGACGGTTCGTACAAATGGTTCAGCTGGACAGGCACCTTTGAAGATGGCCGGGTGTACGCCGCAGGTCGCCATGTGACCAAGGAAAGAGAACAGGCCGAGGCCCTGCGCCAATCGCAGAAGATGGAAGCCTTCGGGCAGCTCACCGGCGGAGTGGCGCATGACTTCAATAACCTGCTGACGGTGATCCGGTCTTCAACCGATTTGCTGATGCGCCCCACCCTGACCGAAGAACGCCGAATCAGGTACGTGAGCGCAATTTCGGAAACCGTGGATCGCGCCGCGCGGCTGACCGCACAACTGCTCGCCTTTGCCCGCAGACAAGCCTTGCAGCCAGAAGTGTTCAGCGTCTGCGAAAATGTCGATGCCATCAGCGGGATGATGAGTACCCTGAGCGGCTCACGAATCGATACCGTTATCCAGCTCCCGGACTTGCCCTGCTGTGTGAACGCTGATCCAAGCCAGTTCGATACGGCGTTGGTGAATATGGTCGCGAACGCCCGTGACGCCATGATGGGCGAAGGCAGGCTGACCATAACGGTTCGCTCGGTTGAATCCATGCCGTCCGTGAGGCTGCACCCCGCCTTGACCGGGCCTTTCGTTGCCGTGTCGATCACAGACACCGGTACCGGCATCGCAGCGACGCAGCTCGAGCAGATTTTCGAGCCGTTTTACACCACCAAAAGCGTCGGTGAGGGCACAGGATTAGGGCTCAGCCAGGTATTCGGCTTCGCCAAACAGTCCGGTGGCGAGATCGCGGTTGCCAGTGAACTCGGGAAAGGCACGACGTTCACCCTTTATCTTCCAAGGGTGAGTGAAGCCGGCTGGACTTCCGGACAGGAGCTCGCTGACAGCCCACTGGAGGATGGCCACGGCACTTGCGTGCTGATCGTTGAAGACAATAGCGATGTCGGCACCTTCGCCGTTCAGGCGTTGACCGAGCTGGGGTTCAGGACAGTTCTTACCGCCAGTGCGCACCAGGCCATGGCTGAGCTTGAGTCTGATGCCGACCGTTTTGATGTGGTGTTTTCCGACGTTGTCATGCCGGGCATGACAGGCATCGAGTTCGCTCACCAACTCGCCAGGCGTTACCCGCAGCTGCCGGTCGTTCTGACCTCCGGCTACAGCCATGTGCTCGCGGACACAGGCTCGGATGGCTTCGAGCTGCTGCACAAGCCCTACTCTCTTGATCAGCTTTCCCGGGCGCTGCGCAAAGTTGTCAGAAAGTGAAGGGCCATAGGTGCTTCACTCATGCCATGCATTGAGGCGTGAGTCCAGGCAACTCTTCCTTCGTGGGTAAACGGCAAAGCCCGTGCAAGCACGGGCGAATAGTTTGAAATCCTTCACGAAACATTGGCTCCCGCTGGCGTCATTACCGCGCTGGAGCGATCTCTAAAGGCTCACCTTGCGCCACTCCCGATCCGAGATCAGCCCCGGTCATAGGGTCCGCAGAGGTATCGGATTTCGTGCGTTCCTTCATCATGGTCAGTGTCACCGAATCTTCTTCACTCAACACAACGGTAGCGGTGCCGTCCCCGCCGTCGACCGCTGGATGCGGATTCTCGACGTAATCGAACTCAGCGTCGCTGTTCCACGGTCCACGTACATTTGGCTCGCCGTTCGACATGCTGAAGTACGTACGGCTGAACTCAGGCATCCCCGGGAGTTTGCCCTGCGGGAAGTTCGGTTGTATCGAGTGAAGGGCCTTCTCGAACGACAGTTGATGAGCGATCTCCCTAGTCATCAGGAACCCGAGCGCGTCCTTGATGCCGGGGTCAGCAGTGACGTTCATCAGTCGCTCATACACAATCTTGGCCCGCGCCTCAGCGGCGATATTCGAACGAAAATCTGCGGTGGGCTCGCCGATGGTATCCACGTAAGCCGCTGTCCATGGCACGCCGGCAGAGTTGCACAACGGCGCGCCACCGCCGTAAAGCAGGCTGGTGATGTGCGAGTCATTGCCGGCGCCATTGAGATCGCGGTACAGCTCGCCCTCCTCCTGCACGCCCTCAGCCATTCTGCCTTTGGCCCCCTTGTTCAACAGCACGATGATCGAGCCGATGATTTCAAGATGGCTCAGTTCTTCTGTGGCAATGTCGAGCAGCAGATCCTTGCGACCTGGATCTTCCTCGGCCAATGCCTGAGTGAAATAACGCGTGGCGGCAGCCAACTCGCCTTGCGCGCCTCCGAATTGCTCTAACAGCAAGTTAGCCAAGCCTGGATTAGGTTCGGCCACACGAACGGTGTACTGAAGTCTTTTGTTGTGAAGAAACATGATGGAACTCCCGATCAGGCGGACTTTATCTATGGGGCAAATGAGATGATTCTTTTAGTTGAACCGTTTATTCATTGCCGTATGAGCTGACACGCTCATAGATGTGATGAAGCCCGCACCGGGGAATTCAGCGCGTTCAGGCTGAAGACGACCAAGGGTGACGAACGATCAGACTGCACTTGATGCGAACTAACAGACCGATGGTTGACTGGAAATTAAAACAACTCAGGTGAGGGTGACTTTAACTAACAATCAACTCATACATGACCGTAATGTCGACAGGAAAGAATGCGCCCTGTCAGAGCGCAACCGTCACATCCGTCTGGCCGTTATCCGCCAGCGCTTTGTGAACGAACCCTTCGCGCTTTTTACGCTCGACGAATTTTTTGACGTAAGCGGCCCCCGCTTCGAGTTGTCGGGGCACTGCCATCGCCTGTCGGATTGACGTGAAAGCGTCGTCCAGCACACGATATCGATCATCCGCCAGGGCAGTTTTTTGCAACGGCTGGCGAACACCTGCAGCTGCGTCCAGTGCACGGTCGATAAACATGTCGACCGCAGAAGCAGAAGTTTCCGTGCGCTCCAACTGAGCATGTTCAAGCGTACGAGTGAGGAAAAGGTCGTATGCGGCGCCCCTGCCGACGGCTAGTCTCAAGCCGGGTTGATCCAGTTCGCTGACACTCTTGTAGGGTGACTCTGTGGCCACCAGATAAGTGCCTTCGATGATCACGTAGGGGGCGCTGAAGGCGATCTGCTCTTCGCGCGCCGGTTCGATGGCCAGAAACGCGACACGCCATGCGCCACTTTCCAATGCGGCAAACACCTTGCCCGCTGCATCGAAAGTGATCATTTGCAGGGCCACCCCAAGTTCCTCGGCGAGCGCTTGCGCCAGCGCCACGGATACACCTTTGGGCAGCCCGTCACTACCCTGTTGGGCGAGCACCGGATTTCCGAAATTGATCGCTGCACGAAGAACGCCCTCAGGGGCGAGATCGTCCAGTACCTGCTGCGTTATCAAACTCATCTGTTCATTCCGTTCATCGAGCTGGGAGAAAATACCGGTGCCGCTCAGAGCCCGCAGGGGGATCGCCTAGTGGGCTTCCCGACTGGCCGGGTTGTGAGCCTGCGGAGCCTCTTTGTTGGTGACCCGCATAAAGAAGGTCATCAAGAAACCTGCCAACAGCAACATGCTGAGAAACAGCAACCCATTGGCTGCGCTCTGGCTGTTGCCCTTCACCATACCAATCATTGACGGGCCGACAAACCCGCCCAGATTGCCAATCGAGTTGATGACGGCAATCGAGACCGCAGCGGTGGTCCGGTCCAGAAACAGCGTAGGCAGCGCCCAGAATGGCGATTTGAAACTGTACAACCCTGAAAGCGCCAGGCAGATCATCGCCATCGCGATGTAGGGATTGTGCAGCAACCCCGCCCCCACCAGACCGGTTGCAGCAACCAGCAGCGGAAACGCCGAGTGCATTTTGCGTTCATTACGCTTATCGGAGCTGCGAGACCAGAGGATCATGGCGGCGGTCGCGACGATGTAAGGCAGCATGGCGATCAGACCGATCTGGGTGTGCGTCAAAGACTCGGAGAAGCTTTTGATGATCTGCGGCATCCAGTAGCCAACGCCAAGACTGCCGCACTGATAGACGAAGTAGATAAACGACAGGTAAAGCACCTTCGGGTTGGTCATGGTCTTCACCACGCTCAGACTCTTGACGTTTTTCCGGCTTTGGCGATCCCGCTCCAGCTCCGCCAGCAACCATGCCTTCTCTTCGGGTTCGAGCCATTTGGCCTGTTCCGGCTTGTCGGTCAGGAAAAAAAAGCAGGCGACTCCGAGTACAACCGCCGGCGCACCTTCAAGAAACAGCATCCAGCGCCAGCCACTCCAGTTCATCCAGCTGATGTTGTCCATGATCCAGGTGCTGAGCGGCGCACCAATGATGTAGCTGACCGGAATGGCCGCGGTGAACAGCGCCACCGTGGTCGCCAGTTCCTTGGCGCGGAACCAGAACGTGAGATAGACGATGATGCCGGGGAAGAAGCCGGCTTCAGCCACCCCAAGAAAGAACCGCAAGACATAAAGCTGATTGGCGGACTGCGCGAAAGCGGTTGCCGCCGCGATACATCCCCATGTCACCAGGATGCGAGCGATCCAGACTCGAGCGCCAAACTTGTTGAGCATGACGTTGCTCGGCACTTCGAACAGGAAATAGCCGATGAAGAATATCCCCGAGATAAATCCGAACGCCTCGCTGGACAAGGCCAGCTCCTTGTTCATTTGCAGGGCGGCATAGCCAATGTTGGCGCGGTCCAGGTACGAGACGATATACAGCAGGAAAACGAAAGGAATGATGCGCAGCGTGATCTTGCGGACAATCGCCGACTCGTCCACTGGATTGTTTTTGTTCATGGCAACCTCACGGGAAGCAGGCGTGTGCCTGCCTCTGTTGTTTTTGTCGATCCGTCGGCGTTCAGGCAGAGAAAACCATACACACGGGGCTTCCTGTCGAGACCGAGAAGCCGGTCTTGCTCAGCGCGCCTTTTTTGGGGTCCACCGCCATCGAGATGATGGTGTCGCTGTCCTCGTTGAGCGCAAAGAGGAAGCGCTCGTTGGGCGTCAAGGTGAAGAAACGCGGTGTCTTGCCATCGGTGGGCATGAACTCGACGGGGCTCAACAGACCGGTTCCCTGATCAATCGAGAACGCGGCAACGCTGTCATATCCACGGTTCGACGCGTACAGGAATCGCCCGTTGCGATCGACCTCGATCTCCGACGCACGACTGTTGCCCGTGAAGGTCGACGGCAGCGACGGCAGCACTTGCAGCGGCTTCAACGACCCATTGGTGGGGTCGAAGCGGTAAGTAGTGACCGTCGAATCGAGTTCGTTTACCACGTAGGCAAACGGGGCATGGGGATGCAACGCCAAATGTCTGGGGCCTGCGCCCTCGCGAGTGGTGACGAATGGTTGATCGGCGGGGAACAGCTTGCCGTTGTCGAAACGGAAACTGAAGATCCGATCCAGCCCCTTGTCCGGCACCAGTACGAAATTGCCAGAATGATCGAACGGATTGAAGTGGGGTTTGGAGAATGGTTGCTCGACCCGGTGCGGACCCATGGGGCCTTCGAGTTTCAGCAACTGATTGAGCGAGCCCAGCGCGCCGTCTTCACTAACATTCATTACCGCCAGTGAGCCGCCGATGTGGTTGGACACCACCAGAAAGCGTTCGCTGGGGTCCAGTGCCAGATGCACTGGATTTTTCCCTTCACAGCTTTGCTGATTGATGAACGTCAGCTTGCCGGTTGCCTTGTCGATACTGAAGGCGCTGACATCGCTCTTGTCGCCATGCACGGTGTACAGCCGGTCACAGGCCTTGTTCAGCGCCAGGAACGAAGGGTTCACAAGATCCTTGACCACCTGAACCAGCGTCAGGGTGCCTTGTTCCTGATCCACCTCATAGACAGTGATGCCCTCGCCGCGAGCATTCCTTTCACGGGTGGTGCGTGACCCGACATACGCGTACATAGGGGTTGTTCTCCGGGTGGCAGATGATTTTTTACTGGAAGGATCAGCGGCAATGGCCAGCCCCGCAGGCACCAGTGAACTCAACAGGGAAATTCCCGCCACCGTGCCGAACTGTTTGAGCAGTGTGCGACGGCTCGCTGCCTGAAAGAGTGAGTGTGGAGCCTGAATGACAGACTCGGCCTGACCTGCGTCTTTATCTTCGCCTTGCATGGTTGCTGTTCCTTATTATTGTTGATAGCAAATGCCCGGTCGTGGGGAGCCGGGCGCTCCGATCAATGCCGGGTGCGCGCGACCACCTTGCGAATCACGAATGGCAGCACTCCGCCGTTGGTGAGGTAGCGAATTTCCTGGAGCGAATCGATGCGCACACCCAGTTCGATGCGCAGTTGCTCGCCGCGTGTGCGGTGGACGATCAACGTGACAGCGTTGTCGCCGACCGCGAGATCATCCAGCCCCAGGAAATCAAAGCGCTCACTGCCGTCGAGACGTAAATCCTCGACGCCCATGCCTTGAGTGAACTGCAACGGAATCACGCCCATACCGATCAGGTTGCTGCGATGAATGCGCTCGATACTGCGAGCGATAACGGCTTTGACGCCGAGCAAAGCCTGGGCCTTGGCTGCCCAATCCCGGCTCGAGCCTGCGCCGTAGTTGATGCCGGCAAACATCACCATCGGGATCTGTCGATGCGAGTAGCTTTGAGACGCCAGATACACCGGCAGGCACTCGTCATGATCGGCGTTCCAGGCCCAGCCGCCCTGCCCCTGTTGCTCCTCACCCAATAACAGGTTTCGCACTGTCTTGTTGGTAAATGCGCCACGCAGCATCACTTCATGGTTGCTGCGGCGCGTGGAGTACTGATTGAGGTCCTGAGGGTTCTCGCCGCGTGCGAGCAACCATTGGCCTGCCAGGCTGTTTGCCGGTATGGCCCCCGCCGGGGAGATATGGTCCGTGGTGATGTTGTCACCGAGCACCATCAACACCCGCGCACCGCTGATGGCCAGACTGGCCTTGGGCTCGGGCGTGATGCCCGCGAGGTATTCGGGACGACGCAGGTAGGTGGAATCAGGGCTCCACGGAAACTGCACGCTGCCCTCGGCGGATAACGCCTGCCATTGGTGAGTGCCCTCCCACACCGTCGCCAGACGTTGCTTGAAAAACTCGGGCTTCACCACTTCGATGACCTGAGCCGCAACCTCCGCGTCCGTGGGCATCAGATCGCGCAGATAAACCGGGTTGCCTTCTAAATCCTGCGCCAGCGGCTGTGCCTCGAGATCGATATCAATGGTCCCGGCGATCGCGTATGCGATGCACAGTGCCGGAGAGGCCAGATACCCGGCCGGCACTTTCGGATTTACCCGGCCTTCGAAGTTTCTGTTGCCGGAAAGCACGACCACGCCCTTGAGCCCCTGATCTGCAAACACTTCAACATGCTCTTCCAGCTTCCCGGAGTTACCGATGCAGGTCATGCAACCGAAGCCTGCCAGGTCAAAACCAAGCGCCGAGAAGTCTTCGAGCAACCGCGCTTCGGCCAGATAATCAGCGACCACCTGCGAACCCGGAGACAATGAAGTCTTCACCCATGGTTTGCGTTTTAGCCCCAGTGCGCGGGCTTTTCGGGCGAGCAGGCCAGCCTGGATCATCTGCGACGGATTTGCAGTGTTGGTGCAACTGGTGATCGCAGCCATGACCACAGCGCCGTGAGTGATCGACTCGTTGAAGACTGGATCGTGAAAACGTTGCGCAACCGGACCTGCGATAAGGTTGTTCGCACCCATGACGCCCTCGCGAAAAGACGCTGCTGCATTGGCCAGGCTCTGACGCTGATGGGGTTGATGGGGACCGGCGACACTCGGCTCGATGCTGGCGAGGTCTAGCTCGATCAACTCGTCGAATTGCGGTTCGGCAGTGCCGTCACGTCGCCACAGAGGCTGTGCGCTCATGTAGCTGAGGACTTTTTTACGCAACTGTTCGTCACGTCCTGTCAGCTCCAGATACGACAGGGTTTCATCGTCGAATGGAAAGAACACCACGGTGGCGCCATATTCCGGAGCCATGTTGGACACCGTGCCGCGAGCCGCCCAGCTGAGGGTCGTTACGCCGGGGCCAGTGAATTCGACGAACTTGCCGACCACCGTACGTTTACGCAGGATCTCAGCGACATGAAGGGAAAGATCGGTGGCCGTGACGCCCGGCCGCATGACGTTGGTGACACGAATGCCGATCACCTTCGGAAAACTGATGGGAACCGGCTCACCCACCATTGCCGCCTGACCTTCAAGCCCACCCACTCCCCAACCCAATACACCGATGGCGTTGATCATGGGGGTGTGGCTGTCGGTGGCGACCATGTCATCGGGATGGAGCATGACCTGTCCATCTTCGAGCGTGGTTTCCCAGACGACCTGGGCCAGAGCTTCCATGTTCATCTGGTGGATGATGCCGGTGCCTGGCGGGATGACACCAAAGTTGTCGAGGCTCTTCTGCGCCCACTTGATAAACCGATAACGTTCGCTGTTGCGGCGAAAATCGATGTCCAGATTGCGCTCCACCGCGTCAGGCTCGGCGTATCGCTCGACGATCACCGAATGGTCGATGGTCAATACGGCCGGAATAAGCGGATTCATGGCCTTGGGGTCGCCGCCCAGCTCTTCCACCACGTCTCGCATGCCAGCAAAGTCGGCCAGCGCCGGCAGGCAGGTGGTGTCATGGAACATCAAGCGGTTGGGCTGAAACGGCACCTCACAGTCAGGCCCCTCCTCGACGGCGCGGGCCAGCACCGATGGCAGCGCTCCAGGGGAACAACGGGCGACGTTTTCCAGGAGGATGCGGATCGAGTACGGGAGTCTGGCGACTTCGGAAGGAGAAAGCATCTTGTGCAAATCGACGTAGGCGAATCGCTCGTTGTCGATGACCAAATGATTGAGAAGGTCACGGGCAGTCTCGGTCATGCTTTTATCGCTCGGCTTTTATAGTTGTCACGGTCGCCGGGAATGACAGGGCGAGTCGCTGATGAGCCGATGGTAGGAGCACTTGAGGAGAAGGAAAATTGATCAATTACCACAGCAGCGTTCTCCATTGGAGAACGCTAAACCATCAGTCCCTGTCCAGACGAAGATGGTCAATCAGGGTTTTCAGCGTTGGCGTGGCCGCCTCGTACTTCTTGAATGTCAGCAGCAATGTGCGTTCCGCCCAAGGCTCGTCCAGCGCGATTGCCTTGAGCCTGTGGGTGCGCATGTATTGCTTGACGACGCTCAGAGGCAGCACCGCCAGCCCAAGACCCGTGGACACCATGCGACACATGCAGTCGAAGCTGCTGATGCGGATTCGCACCTTTATGGTCATGCCTAGCTTTTCTGCCTCGCTGGTCAGCAAGGTGTGTACCGAGCTTTCCAGGTGAGGCCCCACGAACTCATGCTCCAGCACTTCACGAAACCTGATGGATTTGCGGCTTGCCAGTAAGTGCTCAGCAGGGACCACCAAGGCAAGCTGGTCGTTTCGATAGGGCACGGTTTCCAGGCCCTGGGAGGCGGTTTGCATCGCAATGATGCCCAGATCGGCGCGTCCGTCCGCCACCGCACGAATCACGGCGGACCCGACACGCTCCTCGATGTCGAACTTGATCTGGGGATACAGGGCGACGAAACGCCCAACGTCGTCAGGCAGGAACTGCGACAGCGCCGAGGTGATGGCATGGATGCGCACATGGCCTTTGACGCCTGAGGCATACTCGCCCAACTCGTTGTCGAGCTGCTCGACCGTCTGCTTGAGTTGGCGGGCATAGAAGAGCAATGACTGCCCGGCCGGGGTCAGTTCAACCCCGCGAGCATTGCGCACCAGAAGCGGCGAGCCGGTCTGAGCCTCCAGCTCTGTAATTCGCTTGCTGACTGCCGAGACTGCCAAATGCTGGATACGAGCCGCCCGAGTCAGGTTGCGTTCTTGAGCGACTGTGATGAACAGCTCCAGGCTGGTAAGGTCGTAGCGCATCGAGACGGTCCGTTGGTCAAAATCCATGAGTCAAAAAACGATGAGATTTCGCGGCTTTACGAAACCAGCGTCCGCGCTGGCGAACCCTGACTTGGGCGAATAGCTGTGACTAGAGGGTAAAAACCAGCTCTTGCCCCAGATAGCTCACCGACAACCTGTGGCCACCCCCTTGCAGATCGAACGGCTGACACATTGCCCCCGTCGACACGATGTCGCCCTCACGAAGCGTTTCGCCCCGCTCTGCCGCATGGTCGTAAAGGTGTTGCAGCGAAGCCAGAGGATCGGTGGCGGTGTCTCCGAACAGCCCTTTCGCCACCGGCTCACCATCCAGATGCACCACCGACTCTTCGGCCAATGAGCGCAGGATCTGCGGATCGATACCGTCGCAGGCGCGATGACCGATGATCAGCGCCTCGAACCCTACGTTGTCCCCGGCGAAGCTGGGCCAGCCCACGGACTTGCGATCGACGAAACGCGAACGCACGACTTCGAAGGTCAAACATGTGCTGCGAATATCCTCAGGCGCAAACGTCCCGCCTACTCGCGGCGAAACAGTGCGGGCCAGAACGAAGCCGATTTCACATTCGATGGTCACGGGGGACTGAGCAGGCAGACGCACCTGAGCGCCACTTTCGTGACAACGCTTGCTCTCCAGTTGCCCTACCAATGGACGCGACAGATTGCCTGCGCGCATGGCGGCCGGGCTGCCGACGCCCAGTTTCCAGCCCGCCCGCTCGCCCCCTGCGAGCTTGAACAGCTCGTCCTGTATGGCGTAGCCCTGATCGAGGCTTTGCGGGCGCAGAGCCTGAGGCAAGCTGTCGTGCAACTCCCCGCTCTGCCAGGCAGAGAACAACACTTTTGCAGGTTCCAGTGGGTCAAACACATGCGCCATCTTTTCAGTTCCTTCAATTCCGGGTGGCTGGCCCCAAACAGCGGATGGCCGAATCAGGTCCGCATAGTAACCCCCGGCGGGATCATGAAGAATATCCAGCGCCGATTCCCACCCGGCCCGTCGCGCCTTTTTTCAGATGGTAGGGCTGCAGAAACGGCGTGACGGCCAGCATCAACGCGCTCACGCCGACCATCAACCATTGCGAGACTTCAAAGCCTGCGGTCACGTCGCGCAGGTAACCCATCAACAGTGGCCCTGCCGCCGCGAGGATGTAGCTGACCAGCAGCACGAACGCGTTCCAGGCATTGGCTTCGTCGGCGTTGCGGGTGTTGTCCAGCGGCAGGGTCATGCCCAGGGTGAAGGCGCCCCCCGCACCTAATGCCACAATCGGCACGGCAATGAACGGCACGGCGTTCGGGGCTATGGCGATGGCTGACGTACCTATCAAGGCGATCAGCGAACTCACGGCCAGCGCCAGACGTCGATCCTCGTTGCGGCTGAGCATGCCGAACACAGGGTTGGAGATCAGGAACGCCAGGGTAAAACTCCCCAGAATGAGACCCGCAACCGTAGGGGTTCTGCCGTACTCCACATACATTGGTGCTACCCAGGAAATGTAGGCATAAAACACCACGTTGTTGCTGGCGAAGAACAGCGCGATCAGCCACGCCGTCGGATTGCGCACCGGCATCGCGTAGCGGTGAGGCGACACGCCGCCCTGCCCTTTCGTCAGCCCCTGGCGCTCGATATAAAACCAGGCGGCGATGGCGATCACCACGGGCAACACCCAGACACTTTCACCCAGGCGCCAACTGCCGGTGGCGAGGGCAACCGGGCCGGTGATGGCGGCAGCCACGGTGCTGCCGAGCGCCAGCGCCGTGGCGTAAATGCTCATGAGCAGTGCAGCCTGTTTCGGGTAACTGGCCTTCACAAAACCGGCGAGCAAGGCACCGGCCACGGCGATCCCCGCCCCTACGCCCACCGTGGTCAGAAACAGCGTGCCAATGGACCCGGCAAAGGCGCGCAGACCGGTCGCCGCCAACAGCACGGCCAAAGCCACGAGAATCACCCGGTCACGACCAAACCGACGAGCGAGCCAGGGTGTCGGCAACGCCATCAGCCCCATCAACAGGGTCGGGATGGCCGTCAATAGCGATGCCTGGGTATGAGAAAGACCAAAGGCTTGAATCATGCCCGGCAACAGCGGGCCAATCGAGACGATGGCGGGGCGCAGCGTCAGCGCGACCAGCACGATGCAAAGGATGGCGATCATCAGCGACGGTGTATTTCGCGGCTGCGTTACGGGTGTGCAGAGTGTCAGTCGCGGGGCAGCTTCAAGCGGCGAAGCAGCGACAGGCTCGGCGAACGGGATTTTCGACGTCACCAACATGATTCAATCTCCTGGAACGGCCGGGCTTGCAGAGCAAGCTGCGGCCGAAGAATATGCGATCAGCCGGCGTAGGCCGGGTAATCCGTGAAGCCCGCCTCGGTGCCGCCGTAGAGCGTGGACGGGTTGACCGGGTTGAGTGGCCAGCCATTGACGATGCGCGCGGGCAGGTCCGGATTGGCGATGAAGGGCCGACCGAATGCGATCAGATCAGCGAGCCCCGCCTCGACCAGACGCGCGCCTCGCTCCGCCGTGTAACGCCCGGCGTAAATGATCCGGCCACTGAACGTGCTGCGCACCTCGCGGCGGAACGACTCCGGCAGGTCGGGCGCGTTGTCCCAGTCGGCCTCGGCAATCGAGACGTAGGCGGCGCCTGCTGCTTCAAGCACCTTGATCGCCTCGATGTAGGTGTGATGCGGATCGGACTCGACCATGCCGATGTACACCCGGTCCTGATCAGTGGTGGTGAACAACGGGGTGAAACGCACGCCCAGGCGGTCGGCGCCAATGGCTGTGGAAACTGCCTCAACGATCTCCCGCAGAAAGCGCAAGCGGTTATCCAGCGAGCCGCCGTATTCATCGTCCCGCTGGTTAGCGTGCTCGGAGATGAACTGGTTCACCAGATAGCCGTTGGCCGCGTGGATCTCGACGCCGTCAAAGCCTGCGGCGATAGCATTGCTTGCGGCTTGCGCATAGAGCCGGACCAGCTCCTTGATTTCCGCGACGGTCAGTGCGCGAGGCAGTGAAGGTGCAACCAGCTCGCCAGTGCCCGCGCCCGTCTCGATGAAGGCTTTGGAACTGGTCGTCGCGATGGCGGAAGGCGCAATCGGCGCGGCGCCTTGAGGTTGTAAGGCGTGATGCGAAACGCGGCCGACGTGCCAGAGTTGCGCGAAGATCACGCCGCCATCGGCATGCACCGCATCGGTGACTTTGCGCCAGCCATCGATCTGTTCTGGCGTGTAGATACCCGGTGTCCAGGCATAGCCCTGACCACGTGGTTCGATCTGCGTGCCCTCGCTGACCATGAACCCCGCCGACGCACGCTGGCGGTAATACTCGGCCATCAGGTCCGAGGCGACATCACCTGGCTGGGTGCTTCTCTGCCGGGTCAATGGCGGGAACACAATACGGTTTTTCAACGTCAGGCCACCCAGTTGTGCGGGGGAAAACAGCGCGTGGTGTTTCATGGTTTCAACTCCAGATAATCAAGATAAAAAACGAGGGGCTCGCCGAAGGAGCCGCCGTGCAAATGCGACTGAGAAAACGATTGCGGGAAAATGCGCGGCGCCTGGGTCAAGGGGCTTGAGTCGAGACGCCGCGGGGATGGCTTATTTCTTGATCAGCACGGTTTTCGGGTTGGTAAACAGCAACCGGCCCTCGTGACCGCCTTCGGTACCGACACCCGACTGCTTGTGCCCACCAAACGGGATATCCACGCCCTGGGTGTGCATCTCGTTGACCCAGACCATGCCGGTTTCCAGACGATTGGCCACCGCCACGGCTGCCCGGGTATCACGCCCCCAGACCGATCCGCCGAGGCCGAACGGGCTGTCGTTGGCGCGAGCGACAACATCGTCCACGTCGTCATACACGATGATCGGAACAATCGGGCCGAACTGCTCTTGCTGAACGATCTTCGAGTTTTCAGGCGGGTTATCCACCACCGTGACAGGGATGAAGTAGCCTGGACGGCTCTCGTCCACTTCTCCGCCGAGCACGATTTTCTGGCCGCGGGCCTTGATGTCGTCGAGGAACTCGCGGACCTTGTCGAACTGCATTTTGTTCTGCACCGGACCGACCGTGACCTCAGGGTCCAGACCATCGCCGAGCTTCTGCTGCCGGGCGTATTCCACGAACGCCGAGACGAAGGCTTGGTGATAAGCGCGATGGATGTAGAGGCGCTTGATCCCCACACACCATTGCCCCGAGTTGCCAATGGCGCCCCAGAACAGCTGAGGAATGACCGATTTCCAGTCCGCATCGGGCATGACGATGGCGGCGTCGTTACCGCCCATTTCCAGGGTCAGGCGCTTGACCGTGCCTGCCGCCGAGCGAATCACGTGCTTACCGGTTTCGGTAGAGCCGGTGAAGCTGATCTTGGCGATGTCCGGGTGAGCGGTCATTTGCGGGCCGAGCTCGTTGCCACCCGAGACGATCGACAGCACCCCGGCAGGCAGCACGGACTGCGCAATCTGGCCGAAGCGCAAGGTAGTCAGCGGCGTGAACGGCGATGGCTTGATCACCATGGTGTTACCGGTGAGCAGCGCCGGTGCGACTTTCCACAGCGCCAGCAGCACCGGGAAATTCCAGGGCGTGATCGCACCGACGACGCCCAGTGGTGTGTGGTGCAACTCGACAATGTGGCTGTCGTTTTCTTCGACGATTTCCACCGGAATGCGTCGCGCCGCAATCTGGCGAATCCATGAAATCGACTGATCGACTTCTGGCTCGGCCATGGTCTTGAGGGGTTTGCCCTGCTCAAGCGTCAGCAGAACCGCGAGTTCGTCGCGATGGGCTTCCAGTGCGTCGGCGTAGGCCAGCAGATACTGTTCACGCTCGTCATAACTCAATGCCGACCAGGTCTTGAAGGCCACTTTGGCAGCGGCGACAGCCTCATCGAGTTGTTCGGTGGTTGCGGCAGGCGCATGAGCGAGGACCTGGCCGGTGGCGGGATTCATCACCTCGAAAGTTGCCTGAGTCTCGACAAGTTTGCCGGCGATGCTCAGGTAATAAGGGCCATCAAACAGCGTATTCGATGCGGTTTTTGCGGATACGTTAAGCATGTTTTCAATCTCCAGATTCAAGTTTATTCAAACGGTAGTGAGATCATTCGTGCAGACAAACAGCTGGTTTTCGGGCAACAGTTACCCGTGAGATCAACTTCAAGAAGACCTCGTACTTTCGCGCTAAGACGTGTTTATCCCGGGTGGTTTAAAACCGTGTCACTCATGGTTCTTGCCTCATCGAAAGGCGCCGCCGTCCCTGTGATCTTGGCCATGACACTCGCCCCCAGCCACAATGCGTACAGCCTGAAAGCGGTGCGTTGCGGCGTTTCGCTTATGCTCAAGGACCGGTCCGCTACACCGTGTGTGATAGCGCCTGCCAGGCTTTCAATGATGCTCGACGTGCCGCGATCAAGTGCCTGACGCATGGGTTCCGACAGGTCGGCCACCTCCGCCCCCAGCTTGACTGCCAGGCAATTCCCCGACTCGGTCTCACCGGTCTGGTTATCGATCCACTGTTGCCAGTACAGCCCCAGCTTCTGATGTCCGGACAACCCGGCACGTTGGAAAATACGCGTCATGTCTTCCAGGTACAGCTCGAAATAACCGTCCAGCAACGCCACTCCGAAAGCATCTTTCGAACCGAAGTAGTGGTAGAACGAACCCTTGGGAACTTGCGCCGACTGCAGCACTTCATTCAGCCCGACAGCCGAATAACCCTTCTTGCCGATGATCGACTTTGCGACATCCAGAATGTGCTGCCTGACGTTTTTACTTTCCGTGACCGACATCTTCTTTGCCTCTCAGTAGACCAGTCGTCTAGCCCGTTGAGGCGAATGTTAGGAGCCGGCCAAAACTTGCACAATGTCGAATCCGCAAGGATTCCGGACATCGCTCAATGTCCGTTTTTCTGGCTGTCGACACCGCGAGCGTTTTTATCGATAAAGGACATTGCCAGTTGCGCCGCCGACCATGACAATCCTCGACACCCCCGCTCGCCTGGAGAGTTCCCGATGCATAGCGTCGCGCTGGTCGTTCATCCCAACTTTCAGTCCCTCAGCCTTTCTCTGGGCTCAGTATTCGAATGCGCGAACCTGTTGCGGGGCGATCAGGCCTACGAATTTCATCTGGTGTCCGACGGCGGTGGTGCGGTGATGTCCTCCCAGGGCTTCTCGGTCAACACCAGCAAACTGCGCCCCGAGGGCTACGACACGGTCATTATCAGCGGCCATCTTGAGCTCGAGACGCCGGAAACTTCCCTGCTCGACCTCATGCGCAACGCCGCCGCGCAGTCGCGTCGTGTGGTTTCCCTGTGCGTCGGTGCCTTCGTCCTCGCCGAGGCCGGTTTGCTGGATGGCAAGCGCGCCACCACCCACTGGCTGCACGCCCCGGCCTTCAGGCAGCGGTTCCCGGAGATTCAACTGGAGGAAGATCGGCTGTTCGTGGTGGATGGGCATATCTGGACGGGCGCCGGCATGAGCGCAGGCCTGGACCTGGCGCTGGCCATGGTCGAGAACGATCTGGGCGGCGACCTGGCCCGCCGAATCGCCCGCAAACTGGTCATTTATCAGCGCCGTGGCAGCGAGCAATCTCAATTGTCCGCACTGCTTGAACTGGACCCCAAATCCGATCGCGTACAGCTGGCGCTGGCTTATGCGCGAGAGAATCTGACCGACGATTTATCCGTCGAGGCACTGGCGGAAGTGGCGCGGCTCAGCCCCCGCCAGTTCAGCCGGGTGTTCCGCGAAGAAACCGGGCAGACCCCGGCAAAAGCCATCGAGAGCCTGCGTCTGGAAGCCGCGCGCGTGATGATGGAAACCAGCCGCCATCCCGTTGAAGTCGTGGCGAAAGCCACAGGTTTTGGCGACCGGGAAAGGATGCGTCAGGCGTTCCTGCGCGCGTTCGGAAAGCCTCCGCAAGCGATGCAGAAAGCGTTGTTCACTGCAGCCACTGGTGTGGAGGGTTGAGCACTTCGTTGAGCACTTCGCTGTCCACTCTCAGCAACCCTCTTTTACCCCTCATCCGTCGATAAGCGCTTTCGCGGTAGCCGCCAGTTGGGCCCCTACCCTCGCCTTCAGCATCTCGATGAAACGGGTAATCTTCGCGTCCACGAATTGGCGGGAGGTGTAGACCGCGTACACGTTGCGTTCGTAGGTGTGGTACTCGGGCAAAACCCGCACCAGCTTTCCTGAGCGCAGATCGTCAATGGCCGAGAATCCAGCCAGCAGGCCGATTCCGGCACCTTCGCGAACCGCGACCGCCATGGCGTCCATATCATTCACGCTGAAGCTCGGCCCGGACGGCACGAACGTGGCTGTGCCGGCCTTGCTCTTCAATTGCCATTCATCCCGGGCGTAATCCACTGTGCCCAGCAACAGGCATTGATGCTCGCCGAGATCAGCGGGTACTGCCGGTGCAGGGTGTTTTGCCAGGTAGTCAGGGGACGCCACCAGCACGCAGTGGCTGACCCCGATCTTCTGGCTGACATAGGCAGAATCGGGCAGCGTTCGGGCAATCAGGATCGAAACATCCAGCTGGTCTTCCAGCAGATTCGGCATCCGTTGCGACAACAGCAGATCCACAGTGACTTCTGAAAACTCTCGGCGGTATTCCAGGATTGCGCAGGTCACCAGATGCCGCGCCAACCCTGGCACGCAATGCACGCGCAATGTGCCTTTGGGCTTGAGGAGCGAGCTGCTCGCCTCGGCTTCGGCGTTTTCAAGGTCTGCCAGGATTGCCGTGCAGCGATCATAGAAACGCCGCCCCGCGTCGGTGACCGACAGCCGCCGGGTCGACCGTTGCAGCAAGCGAACATCGAGCATGTTTTCAAGAGTAGAGACTGCGCGGGAGACGTTGCCAACGGTTGAGTCCAGGTGATTCGCCACCGCCGTGAAGCTGCCCATCTCGACGACTTTCACATACACCGACATGTTTGAAAGTTTATCCATCCCTACCGTCCTTTTCGGTCGTCTTCACCGCGCAAGCTGCGGCGATATTTGCCTGATCCACTTCCGCGCATCATGGCTGGCAGTCGTCGGCGACGCAATCGGTCGCCCGGCAACGGATATTCCCTCTGGGCACAACAATGATTCCCTCCCAGCCCACTCAATCAAACCGCACGGGCTCCATAGACTGGATTGCACAGGCCGCCAATGCCGGCTTCGCCGAAAGGCCATTGAAGCGCCGATCCACATGACGCTTCCAACGAATTCCAGACAACCACTATGAAGGCCCAACCCATGAATACGCCCTACGACCCGCTCTATCTGTTTATCGGTGGTGAATGGATCAGCGCTGACGGCCGCGACACGGCTGCTGTCATTAACCCCGCCACTGAGTCCGAGATCGGACGCGTGCCGCTCGCCACGGCGCGTGACCTTGATCACGCGCTGGAAGTCGCACAATCCAGCTTCGACGTGTGGCGCCGCACGGTGCCGGATCAGCGCGCGAAGATTCTCAAACGCGCAGCCGATCTGATCCTGGAGCGGGCACCGCACATCGCCTCGCAAATGACCCTGGAAGAAGGCAAGCCGCTCGGCGAAAGCATGGACGAGGTGACCCGTGCCGCTGAGTACTTCGAGTGGTTCGCCGAAAGCGCGCGCCGTATCGACGGCCGTGTGGTACCTGCCAATCGCCCGGGCGTGCTGCAGCTGGTAAAACGTCAGCCCATCGGGCCGGTAGCTGCGTTCACGCCGTGGAATTTCCCGGCGATCACCCCCGCCCGCAAACTGTCAGCAGCACTGGCCGCCGGTTGCAGCGTCATTCTCAAACCGGGGGAAGAAAGCCCATCCACGGCACTGGCGCTGGCTCAAGCGCTGGATGAAGCAGGCTTGCCGAAAGGTGTTCTGCAGGTGGTTTTCGGTGTGCCGGATCAAGTCTCCAGCCACCTGATTGCCTCGCCGATCATTCGCAAGGTGACGTTCACCGGTTCCGTGCCGATCGGTCGATTGCTGTCCGCCCGAGCGGCCGAGGGCGTCAAGCCGATCACCCTCGAACTCGGCGGCCATGGCCCGGTTCTGGTGTTCGAAGACGCCGACATTGAAAAGGCCGCGGTGGAAGGCGTTGCCAACCGCTTTCGCGGCACCGGCCAGGTGTGCATTTCATCGACGCGGTTTCTGATTCAGCGCGGGGTTTATCACGAATTCGTCGATCACTACGTAGCCGCCACCAGAGCGTTGAGAATCGGCAACGGCCTGCATCCCCACACTCAGGTCGGGCCGCTGGCCAACCCCCGCCAACTGGCCAAGATGGAAGAGCTGATCGCCGATGCCGTCGCCAAGGGCGCACGCGTATTGGCCGGCGGCGAGCGGCTGCCTGGCCAGGGCTATTTCTTCGAGCCCACGGTGCTGGCCGATGTGCCCATGGACGCACGGGTCATGCATGAAGAACCCTTCGGCCCGATCGCGATACTGATGCCATTCGATGAATTGGCGGACGGACTCAAAGAAGCCAACCGCCTGCCCTATGGCCTGTCTGCCTACGCGTTTACAACCAACGCGCGCACCGCCATCGACGTCGCCGACGGCCTCGAGGCCGGGATGATCGGCATCAACCAATACCGGATCGTCGCGACGAAACTGCCCTTCGGCGGCATGAAGGAAAGCGGCCACGGTTCGGAAGGCGGTATTGAAGGCATCGAGCATTACCTGACCAACAAATTCATCAGCCAGATTTAAGGAGCCCCCATCATGTCGAATATCAATTTCAGCAGCCCCCGTGAAGCGGCAAGAGCGTTCACCCCGAAGCTGGCGCAATTCGTCGACGCCACGCTCTACCCGCACATCTGGGCCGACCCCGCACTGTCAGCTCGTGACCGCAGCCTGATCACCGTTGCCGCGCTCATCACCGGTGGTCATTGCGAAGAGCTGCCCGCGCATGTGCGCCGGGCGGTAAGCAACGGTGTCACCCACGAAGAACTCTCTGCTGCGATCACTCACTTGGCGTTCTACGCAGGTTTTCCCGCCGCCATCACTGCGTCTGCCATTGCCAACGCCACATTCAATGAATCGGAGAGCCAAGCATGAAAGCCATCACCATCGAAGCATTCGGCGAACCCGACGTACTTAAGCTCAGCGATGCGCCCACCCCCGAGGTGCGCCCGACCGACTTGCTGGTGCGCGTCCATGCAGCCGGCGTGAATCGTGCGGATCTGACCCACCGCACCGGAGGCTATGGGCATCCCAACTTCGGCGACTCGCCGATCATCGGCCTGGAGATCGCCGGCGAGGTCATCGAAACAGGCAGCGCAGTGGTGGGCTACGCAGTGGGAGACCGGGTGATGGGCGTTGTGGGCGGTGGCGCTTATGCCGAAATGGCGCGCATCGATTACCGCATGGCCATGCCCATTCCCGCTCAGCTGGATTACGTTCACGCAGCGGCCATTCCCGAAGTATTTGTCACGGCCCATGAGGCGATGATGCATCTGGCGCGACTCAAGTCCGGCGACTCGGTGCTGATTCATGCCGCTGCTGGCGGCGTCGGTTCCGCTGCCGTGCAGCTTGCCTATGCCACCGGAGCCACGGTCTATGCGACCACCGAGGGCAGCAAGTTGTCGCGAGTCGAGCACTTGGGCGCTGACGTGGCGATCGACTACAAAACCACTGATTTCGCCGAGATCATTGCGAGCAAGACGAACGGCCAGGGGGTGGATGTCATCATCGACTTCGTCGGCGAAACGTATTTCGAGCGCAACATCGCCTCCCTTGCCAAGGGCGGTCGGCTCATTCAGGTCGGCATTCTGGGGGGCGGCGGTAGCGTCAAGATCACGCTGGAGCAGATTCTCTATCGACACCTGCAAATCATCGGCACGGTCATGAAATCCCGCACCCAGCCGGAGAAGCATGCCATGATCCAACGCTTCCGTGAGCATTGGCTGGAACGATTCGAAGGCGGAGGAAGTCTGGAGCCGGTGGTGGACAGCACTTTCCCGCTGTCGCGTGCCGCAGATGCCCACCGGCGGATGGAGTCCTCCGCAAACGTCGGCAAGATCATTCTGACGATGCAGCCCGAGGACTTGATCTGATCGATGTGACGCATCGATTGGCCTGAGACAGAACCGGCAGCAGGGTTGTTGCATCACCCGCCCGATGAACCAACCCCAGCATCGAGGGTGCGCAGGAGGATCCGGCCACTCAGTGATCCTCCCCATTCTGTGGGCTGAATCCCTCAGTGCCCGTGCACCGTCCACGCCACCAGCCGCGCCACGATCGGGCGCACCACCAGCACGCAGACGAACGCCGAGGGCATCGCCACCCGGTACGCATTCATCACATTTTCCATGTAATGCTCGGTGATCCCGAACTCAGCGACGGTGATCACCAGGCACATGAGGAACGCCATGATGGTCGCCATGTACAGCGCGAACACGTAGGGCGTCATGTGTTTTGGAAAGCGGATTCGTGAAGTATTCCTGGCTGCTCTGTCTTCCATTGAATAACCCTCTAGAACGTGAGATGGCAATGAGCGGCTAACCTAACAAGCCGCTGGCAAGCTCGGTAGAGTCGTTGCGCTTGATTGATCCTTAAGTAAAATCAACGAATCGACGGAGAGCAAACCAATGGACATTCTGGGGCTGATCAATACGTTCATTCGCGTGGTGGAGAACGGCAGCATCGCCGCCGCTGCCCGCGCGCAAGGCATGAGCCCGGCTGCTGTCAGCCAGAGCATCACGCGGCTGGAGACCCACCTGGGCGTGCGCCTGCTGTCGCGCACGACCCGCAGCATGGCCCTCACCGAAAGCGGCACGCGGTATTTCGAGAAAGTGCGGCACATTCCCCACGATATAGACCTTGCCTCACAGGCGGCGGCCGTTGCCCAGCAGCCGCAGGGGCCGCTGTGCATCGCCACGACCACTGCATTCGGGCGCTACGTGCTAGCACCGCTGATGCCGAAGTTCAAGGAAGCCTACCCACGCATCGACATTGAATTGATCAGCACCGACCGGCGCGTCGACCATCGGCTGGAAGGCGTCGACGTAAGTATCCGCATTGATGCGCAGTTGAACGATCAACTGATTGCTCGCCGCATCGCCTCGATTCCATTCGTGTTCTGCGCATCGCCCGCATACCTTGATCGCGCAGGCGTCCCGACCACGCCCGAAGACCTGCAACGTCACGCTTGCCTGGTATTGCGCTACCCCACCGATGGCCGCTTTCTGCCGTGGGCGTTCCGTCGCGACGGCGAGCGTTTCGAAGCGAAGGTCAACCCGGGGTTCGTCTGCGACGACATCGACACCATCGCCCAGATCGCCTTGAACGGCGGCGGTATTGCGCGGCTGGCGAGCTTCATCGCGCAACCTCTGATCGACAGCGGGCGACTGCTGCCGCTGTTCGAATCGTCCGCCCGCAATGCCGCCTGTGCGGAGCCCGAGCCGATGGAGGTTTACGCCTGCGTCACCGAACGCTCGGCGTTGAATGCCAAGGTCCGTGGGTTCATCGACTTTCTCGAACGGGCTGTGCAGAGCCAGCCCGACGCGCTTGCCGAGGCCGTGCCGCTACGGCCCGACAAAAGAAAGTCTCGTTGAATGACGCCCGATGGGTCATAGATCCATGACGTAGAACCGGGTGTCGACCACCATCACCGGGAAGCTGGCAGGCAGTTGATCTTGCTCGATCAGGTCGAAGCCATGCTTCTCATAAAAGCGATGGGCCGCGAGGAACTTCGCGGTCGTGCCCAAATAAATATGCTTCACCCCGCGCACCTTCGCCGCTTCGATCAGACACTCCAGCAGACGCGTCGCCACCCCGAATTCACGACCACGCCAAGCCGCTGCGACGAACATCTTGCGCAACGCCACATCACCGTTGCCGATGTCCTTCATGCCAATCGTGCCGATCACATTGCCCTGCTGCCGGGCGACCCAGAAATCCCCCCGCCCGGCCTGATAAAACGACGGAATCGCCAGCAGATCCGGCTGATCCTCGGCGCAAATCTCAATCCCGAACTCCTCTCGCTGGATCGGCACGATCAGCTCGACGATGCCTTGCTCGTCGCCCGGGACATAACGCTCAATGCTGATTTCGGACATGACGGGAAAACGCTCCTGCTGAGTCAAAGGGCGTCATAGTGCATCGCGGGGCTCGATGGGTAAAGCCCGAGAAATCGAGATACCTGGCACCAAAGCAGTACACGGCGAGCATTAAATTGATTGCTATATATATGGATATCCGTATATTCGCTTTAACACATTCTTGAGTCTTCGCAATGCTGCCTCCTCCCGAGATATTCAAGTGTCTTTCCGATGAGACCCGGTTACGCGCCACGCTGCTGATTGCCCGGGAAGGCGAGCTGTGTGTGTGCGAACTGATGTGCGCCCTCAACGACAGCCAGCCTAAAATTTCGCGGCACCTTGCCCAACTCCGAAGCTGTGGCCTGCTGCTGGACCGACGCCAGGGTCAATGGGTGTATTACCGACTGAACCCTGAGTTACCCGATTGGGCTCATGCGGTTTTACAGGTAACACTGCAGGCCAACGTTCACTGGCTGGAAGCGAGCACTGCCAGACTCGCAGCCATGAGCGAGCGACCGATCAATAACGCAGCGTGCTGCTGAAGGAGTCCTTATGCAGATTTTGTTCATGTGTACGGCCAACAGCTGCCGCAGCATTCTGTCCGAGGCCATGTTCAATCATCTGGCACCCGTCGGCTTTGAGGCCGTCAGTGCCGGCAGCTTTCCCAAGGGCCAGGTGCTTCCTCAAAGTCTGGTCACCCTGCAATCAGCCGGGATTTCTATCCAGGGCCTGGCAAGCAAGGGCAACGAAGCGTTCGAAGCTTCCCCGCCGGACATCGTCATCACTGTTTGCGACAAGGCAGCGAACGAGGCGTGTCCGGTCTATTTCGGACCTGCGCTCAAGGCCCATTGGGGCTTGTCAGATCCGTCCGAAGTCATTGGCGATCAGGCAACTGTTTCGGCCGCTTTCGTTATCACGCTCAAGCACATTGAAACCCGTTGCAGAGCGTTTCTGGCCCTGCCTTTCGATCAACTTGATCGCAACGCATTGAAGCGGGAACTCGACCGCATCGGCGCACTTTGACTGGAGCCCCTCATGTCAACCTCGCTACCCAACCTCGATGACTCATTGATCAAGTCTCCCCGTGAGCAGCACGGCGATCAGCACAAACCCAGAATCCTGCTGTTGTATGGATCTACCCGTACCCGATCCTTCAGTCGGCTGCTCACTGAAGAAGCCGCCAGACTGCTCGAACACTTCGGCGCCGAGACGCGCATCTTCAATCCTTCCGGCCTGCCTCTTCCAGACGACGCGCCAAGCGATCACCCCAAGGTTCAGGAACTGCTCGAGCTGATGCAATGGTCAGAGGGGCAAGTCTGGTGCTCCCCGGAGCGTCACGGCGCCATGTCCGCCGTGTTCAAGGCACAGATTGACTGGGTGCCGCTGACCCTGGGTGCCATCCGGCCCACTCAAGGCAAGACCCTTGCAGTGATGCAGGTCAGTGGCGGCTCGCAGACATTCAACGTGGTCAATCAACTTCGCGTGTTGGGGCGCTGGATGCGTATGTTCACCATCCCCAACCAGTCATCGGTGCCCAAGGCGTATCTCGAATTCGACGATAACAACCGCATGAAACCTTCTTCGTTGTATGACCGGGTGGTGGACGTCATGGAGGAGCTGGTGAAGTTCACACTGTTGCTACGCGAACGACCCGACCTGGTTGACCGCTATTCGGAACGCAAGGAATCGGCGGAAGAACTGACACGGCGGGTCAACCAGCGCTCTATCTGAATCAGGTCTCGGGGGCGCGGGTTTTCGGTCACGAACTCCCCGGTTCGCGGGTTCGCTCCAAAGACCACGAATCCGGACAGCCGCAAAATGCGATCTTGCCGAGCTTCATGAGCTGCCCGCCCCCGTCACGGCATTGCGTGGGGGTTGGCCGCCACACTTGCCCTCCTCCTCAAGCCAGGCGCGAAACAGCATCACGGTGTCATCCGACAGCTTCTCCAGCGGCACATAAGTGCAGTAGCTGCGTGACGCCAGGCGGGGTTCGGCGAATGGCATCACCAGCCGCCCCGCTGCCAGATCGCTGGACACCAGCGCCGTGGGGCCCATCGCAATGCCCAGGCCATCGATGGCTGCTTGCAGGGTCAGGTAGAAGTGGTCGAACACCACAGCGGCGGCTGGTTTGAGGGCAGGAATGTGGGCGCTCGCCAGCCAGTCAGGCCAGAGCCTGGGCAGGCTTGATGTGTGCAGCAACGTGTGTTGCTTGATGTCTTCAGGGGTTTGAAGCGCCAGGCGCTGCAACAGCGCCGGGCTGCAGACCGGGATTCTTTCCTCGAACAGGAACGGGCGCGTCTCGTAGCCGTAGAGCGTGTCCGGGCCACCGCGAATCACGATGTCGCAGGGCTCCTTCAAACGCTCCACGGCTTTGTTCGAGGTCTGGATCTGGACTTCGATGCCGGGGTATTGAGCGCGGAAGGTTTCGAGTCTTGGCACCAGCCAGCGTAAGGTGAACGTCGCAGGGGCGCTCACCGACAGCGTGCGAGGGATCGAACCGGGAGCGCCGAACTTGGCGGTCGCCAGCGAAAGCTGCTCGAACAGCGGGCCGACTTCCGCCAGATAACCCTTGGCCGCCGGGGTCAGCAGCACTCGCCGGTTGTGCCGTTCGAACAACGGCGCACCGAGCCAGTCTTCCAGCAAACGCACGCTCTGGCTGATTGCCCCTTGGGTGACGTGCAGTTCCACCGCCGCGTCCTTGAAACTGCCGAGCCGTCCGGCAGCCTCGAAAGCCCTGAGCGCATTGAGAGGTGGCAGTAGTCGCTTCATTCGCATTAGTTCTTTTGATGTGAGCGGGCAATTTATCTGGTTTGTCAGCGTGCTCCAAGATAGATATTTTGCTGATCTCAACGATCTTTCGGCCAGTGCCTAACGCGTGGCCTGCGATCCTTCACGCAACTTCACTCTGGAAAACTCCATGCTCAGCGCCGCCGGCGGTTTCGTTCTTCTTGCTGCGATCCTTCACGCGAGCTGGAACGCCATGCTGCATGGCAACCGCGACCGCTATCTGTCGATGACCTGGATGAGCATTGTCATCGCCATCGTCTCGACGCTGGTGGTCGCGGTCCTCCCCTTGCCAGCCTCGGACGCATGGCCCTTCATCATTGCCTCCGGTCTGGTGCATATCGTCTACAACATGAGCCTGATCCGCTCGTATCGGCGCAGCGATCTGTCGGTGGCCTACGCCATCGCCCGAGGCTCGTCGCCACTTCTGGTCACGTTAGGCGCGGCGCTGTTTGCGCGGGAGGCGATCAGCCCGGTACATGCGCTGGGGATTGCGCTGATCTCCGGCGGCATTCTCACCCTTGCCCTGCTCGACAAGCACGTGACTCGCGCCGACATGCTGGCTGCGCTGTCCACCGGTGCGATCATCGCGCTGTACACCGTGATCGACGGCCTCGGCGTGCGGCAATCCGGCGGCCAGGCCGTGGCCTACACCGCGTGGATGTTCATGTTCTATTGGTTGATGCCGGTGCTGTTCGTCGCCAGTCGCGGGCTCCCTGCGTTGCTGAGCCCGATCCGCACCCACCCCGCGTCCGTCGGCACATCGCTGGTGGGCGGGCTGGTGTCGATCGGCGCGTACGGCATCGTGATCTGGGCGATGCAGTCCGGGGCGATGGGTGGGGTGTCGGCGCTGCGCGAGACCAGCGTGGTGTTCGCGGCGCTGATCGGTCGGCTGTTTCTGGGCGAAGCCATGAGCGCAAAACGCTGGGCGGTCTGCGCGGTAGTGGCGGCCGGCGCGGTGTGCCTGGGGCTGTAGCGGTCGGGTCAGGCCTTGGGGAGGTCCATGACCATTTCGTGCCAGGCCATCCCGCCGTGGTCGGACGGCGACGGCTTGACGTAGCGATAACCCATGCGTTCATAGAGCGGCACGTGGCGCTCCTTGCACATCAGGTGGATCGTCTCCTTGTGCAGCGCCGTCATGCGCTGCACGAACTCGCGCATCAACAGCTTCGAATAGCCTTTGCCTTGCTGCGCCGTGTCCACCACCACGGACATGATCACCACGTTCGGCGCTTCGGCCGAATGCCCCACCAGTTCCTTGAACGCCTCGTCGGACATCACCACTTCTTGGGCGCAGCCACTGTTGATGAAGCCGACGATATGCCCTGCGTCTTCCAGGATCAGAAACCCTTGCGGGTATTGCGCGATGCGGGTCTTGATCTTCGCCAGCGTCGCCGCCTCATCGCCCTCGTATGCACTGGACTCAATCTCATGGCAGCGCACCGCGTCAGACGGCACGGCATTACGAAAACGCAGGGTGGACATGGCTGTTCCTTGTTTTGAGGTCGGTTCGCAGGGTTGCCCGAGGCATTGTCCACATTGAACCGGGATATGCCAGATCCCGGTTCAATGTTTTCGCCAGAGCCCGTTACTGCGCTCGACTCGACCTCACCGCCGGCCTACCGAACCCGATTTCGATACTCGATCAGTAATCCCAGAACGCCGCGACCCAACGAAACGCATCGCCGTCCACAGCCACACGGCCCACCGAAGGGAATGGCAAGTGGGTAGCAACCAGCAGTTCGCCGGTCGCCGCCGCCTCTTGCATCAGGCGAACACGAACGCGCACCGCTTCTTCAGGGTCATGCTCGAAACCGTTGTGCCAGTCAGGATGCTCGAACGCCACCGGGAACAGCGCGTCACCCGCAAAAACCAGACGCTCGCCGCCGGACCTCACATAGACCACGCTGTGGCCCGGCGTGTGGCCACCGGTGAGCTTGACTGTCACACCTGGCGCCACTTCGTACTCGTCGTCGAAGGTGCGCACCTTGCTGCGGTAGGCGTCGATGAATTGCCGGGCGGTCGAACGCAGCACATCCGGCACGGGCTCTGGCATCGTCGTTTGGGTGAAATCCGGCGCTTCCCAGAACGCGACCTCAACTGCCGCGACGTGGATGCGCACGTCCGGATGCAGCCGACTTTTCACATCGTCGACCAGCAGCCCGCCGATATGGTCCATGTGCATGTGGGTGATGACGATATCGGTCACCGCGCCAAGATCGATTCCTGCCGCCGCCAGGCGCCTCGGGAACTGCCCGGCGCGGGGGAAGCCCGGGAACTGCCCGCCAAGCCCGGCGTCGACGAGGATGGTCTTGTCGCCGCTGCGCACCACCAGCACGTTCAGCGCCCAGTCGAAAGCGTCCGGGCCGAGGAACATCTCCTTGAACCAGGCGGCGCGGGCTGCCGGGTCGGCGTTGGTGGACATGGTCGACGTCGGCAGCGGCAGGACGCCGTCGCTGACCACCATCACCTCGATTTCGCCGATCCGTAGCGCATAACGCGAGGGCACCAGGTCCTCGACTTTCGATCCGCCGAAGTCCGAGATGCTGTTGATGTTGGACGCATTGCGCACGCCGTCCGTGTGGGTCGAATAATCCATCTGCTGGGCCATGCTCGCTCACCTCTTGTCAGGGTCAAGGTTCTCGGGCGTGCGCCGTTCTCTCGTTGCGAAAGTGGCGTATCGCGTTGAGAACGAGTGTGCATCGCCCGACAATCGGCCCGATACATACTCAGGTATAGAAATGCGCGCCATGAACATGATTGCCAAAAGCGAACATGAAGGCTTGGCGCAGCCAAAAGGCACCGACAGGAAATATCCCCCCACCCGGTGAATTATTTTGCAACGTCTCGTATCTGATCCAGAGTAACCCGTGCCACCAAATCGCTAGCGTTAGAAAACCTGACACTCAGGTCATCGGCGCTACCGGTTTGCGGCAAGGAAGATCAGCGACAGGGAATCGGTATGAAATCACGTAAGAAAAGCGTCAGTCCCATCGGGCTGAACGACATCACCATCGTCGACGACGCCAAGATGCGCAAGGCGATCACCGCCGCCGCGCTGGGCAACGCGATGGAATGGTTCGACTTCGGCGTCTATGGCTTCGTCGCCTATGTGCTGGGCAAGGTGTTCTTCCCCGGCGCTGACCCCGGCGTCCAAATGATCGCCGCATTGGCGACCTTCTCGGTACCGTTCCTGATCCGCCCGCTCGGCGGTTTGTTCTTCGGGGCGCTGGGCGACAAGTACGGCCGACAGAAAGTCCTCGCCGCCACCATCGTGATCATGTCTTTGAGCACGACTGCCATTGGCCTGATCCCCTCGTACGACTCCATTGGCATCTGGGCGCCGATTCTGCTGCTGCTCGCCAAAATGGCCCAGGGCTTCTCGGTCGGTGGCGAATACACAGGCGCCTCGATCTTCGTCGCCGAATATGCGCCGGACCGCAAACGCGGCTTCCTCGGCAGTTGGCTGGATTTCGGCTCGATCGCGGGCTTCGTGCTCGGCGCCGGCATCGTGGTGATGATTTCTGCGGTGATTGGCGAGGACCAGTTCCAGGAATGGGGCTGGCGTCTGCCCTTCTTCCTGGCCCTGCCGTTGGGCATGCTCGGGCTGTACCTGCGTAATGCCCTCGAAGAAACCCCGGCTTTCCAGCAGCATGTGGAAAAACTCGAACAGGGTGATCGCGAGGGCCTGTCAGCGGGGCCGAAAGTGTCGTTCAAAGAGGTCGCGACCAAACACTGGCGCAGCCTGATCACGTGTATCGGCATCGTCGTGGCGACCAACGTCACTTATTACATGCTGTTGACGTACATGCCCAGCTACCTGTCGCACAACCTGCATTACAGCGAAAACCGTGGGGTGCTGATCATCATCGCGATCATGGTCGGCATGTTGTTCGTGCAGCCATTGATCGGCTTCATCAGCGACAAGATCGGACGCAGACCTTTCATCATCGTCGGCAGCATCGCGCTGTTAATTCTCGCCATTCCGGCGTTCATGCTGATCATCAGCGGCAAGATCGGGCTGATCTTCGCCGGCTTGCTGATACTGGCGGTGGTTCTCAACTTCTTCATCGGTGTGATGGCTTCAACGCTCCCGGCCATGTTCCCCACCCACATCCGCTATAGCGCTCTGGCCAGTGCATTCAACGTCTCGGTGTTGATCGCAGGCCTGACCCCGACGCTGGCTGCGTGGCTGGTAGAAACCACCGAAAACCTCTACATGCCCGCCTACTACCTGATGGTGGTTGCCGTGATTGGTCTGGTGACAGGTTTGACCATGAAAGAGACTGCGAACAAGCCATTGCGCGGCGCGGCCCCGGCGGCTTCCAACATCGAGGAAGCTAAAGAACTGCTTGAGGATTATCACGACAACATTGAGCAGAAGATCGAAGACATCGACGCTCAGATCGCTGAGCTGGAAGCCAAACGCAAGGATCTGGCCCAGCAGCATCCCCGGATCGACTGATCGGGGATAAAGGCTACAAAACAGGGTGAGCCGCGAAGATCGCGCGCCTTCGCACTCACCCGATGATCTGCGCATACACCGATTTATCGACGTTCGCGCCGGACAGAATGACCCCCACCTTTTTCCCCCTCATCGCCTCTCGCTCCTGCATCAGCGCGGCCAGAGAGGCCGCGCCCGCGCCTTCTGCCAGGTTGTGGGTGTCGGTGTAATAGACGCACATCGCCTCTCGAATCTGTTCTTCGCTGACCGAGACGATGCGCTCGGCACCTTCAGCGTAAACGGCGAACGCTTCAGGAATGGGCTTACGTACTGCGAGGCCATCGGCAAAGGTGTTTGCCGAGGCGGTTTCGCGCAGTGACCCCGTCTCGAACGATTGTTTAGCAGCATCCGCTTGCGTTGAGACGACGCCCACCACCCGGGTTTTCAGCCCCAGCGCGTCGCGCGCGGCGATCACTGCGCAAATCCCCGAACCACAGCCGATCGGCACATATACGGTGTCAAGGTCCGGCGCTGCGCTGAACAGCTCCAGCGCATAGGTCGCCACGCCTTTGACCAACTCACTGTGAAATGGCGGCACCAGATACAGCCCATGCACCTGGGCCAGGCGTGCAGCCTCCTCACGAGCTTCGTCGAAATCACGGCCAAACTCGACCAGTTCGCCGCCAAAGGCGCGCATGGCATTGTTCTTTTCAATCGAATTCCCTTCAGGGACCACGATCAATGCTCTCAAACCCAGCGCGGCCGCTGCCATCGCCAGACTCTGTCCATGATTGCCGCGCGTGGCCGTGACAATACCCTTCGCCTGCGGATGCTCGCGCTTGAGCCAGTGCATGAAGGTGATCCCACCGCGCACCTTGAATGCCCCGGTCGGGGTGTGGTTTTCATGCTTGACCCACACGCTGCAACCCAACCGCTCAGCCAGCAACGGCCAAGGGTATTGCGCGGTGGCTGGCATGACTTCATAAACCTGCCGGGCTGCCTGTTCGATGTCTTCACGGGTCAATGTGTGCATGGGTTGCCTTCCAGAGGTTTTGCGCCAGTCTAGCCAGGTGGTCAGCCCCATGGCTTTCAAAAAACTGACCTGACTTTTCCACCCGCGCTTGACTACTATGCTGTGCATGAGCCGTCGAACGCATTCGTCATCATCTCCTCCAGCCGAACCGGTCCGCCGTGTCGAGGCAGGGCCGTGGACGATCGAATTGCTTCCCGGCAGCGCATACGCAGCCCGTTATGTCGCATCGCAATCGGCCATCGGCTTCGCCTTCGACAGCCAGCGCGGCCTGCATGCCATTGGCAGCGACCGCGTACTGCCCTTCCACGCGATGCCCAATGGGCTGGCATTCGTCCCGGCCGGTTGTGACGTGTTGTCTGAATCGCCCACCGGCGGAGAATACTTGCGCGTGATCCGCAACGACGGCCTTGCGTTGACGGGCGATCACGCGTTCAACAACCGCATCGACCCACAGGCCACGCAACTCGCATCAAGAATGCGCAGGGCGCTGTTGCAAGGCGCGGTCGATGACGATTGGGAAGCCTGGGCCCTCTCGCTGGCGGAACGCGCGCACGATCTCCAAGCCCTGCCGACACCGCCCCATGGTTCGATAACCGCGAGCCGCATGCGCCTGCTCGATGAGTTCGTCGATGCGGGTCTGCAAGGCCCGATGAGCGTGCAGGCGATGGCGCACTTGCTGGGGTTGTCCGAGGGGTACTTCATGCGCGCCTTCAAGAACGCTACCGGGCAAAGCCCGCACCGTTATCTGATCGACCGCAGGCTGGCAAAGGCGCGCACCTTGATGCGCGACTCGTGCGCCAGACTCGTGGAGATCGCCCTGATCTGCGGCTTCAACTCCCAGGCGCACATGGCAACCGCTTTCAGACAGCGGCTTGGTGTCAGCCCGACTCAATTGCGCAACGGATAAAGCTCCAGCCTGCCAGGTTCGTCGGCCGTCTTTTCCACCTGCAATCTCGCGAACCCTTTCAAGCTGATAACATTGCGACGTTCACCCCCGAGTAGACAACATGAACCGTCAGAAAAAATTACAGCAGTTGTTCAAGGCGAAGGCCAAGAAAGCCAGTGCCAAGCTGGCGCCGAAGAAAGAGAAATACATCTGCAAGGCCGACCGCGCGAAACTGGAAGCCGAAGCCAGCCAGGAGCCGAGCACTTCTTCTGAAAGCTGATTCAACCCTCAGGCACAAAGGTTGCACCCTTTTTATATCCCACTCCCGCGAAGGTTCCTGAGCAATCCGTCTTGAACCGCGCTGAATTCAAGGGTTTTACCTGATGGCCTACCTGTCGCCCAAGCTCACCGGAAAATCCGCGGACGTGTTCCATCTGGAGACCAGCGACACCAGCGGCTACGCCGTGGACTGGCACGCCCACGACTGCCATATGCTGCTGTTGCCACGCCAGGGCGGGCTGTTGCTGTCGACCGAAAGCAGCAAGACCGCTCACGTCTCGCGCCAGTCGTTTTGCTTCGTGCCTGCCGACTTCGCGCACGCCACCCAGGCGGTTCCAGGTCGAGAGCAGCACATGACCCTGTACGTCGACCCCGCGTACGTCAAACACCAGGGGCAAATGCACGCTTTGCGCAGCTTCGCCAGACAGGTCGACCGAACGGGCATCTGGCAAAGCAGCGAGGCACTGGACAGCATCTTGCGTCTGCACGATCAACTGCAAAGTTGCGCATCTGCCGAAGCCTTTCAGCGCCAACTCCCTCATCTAAACCATCTGCTGTTCGAAGAATGCGCGCGGGTCATCGCCTGCCAACAGGCTCAGCCCGAAGCGTGCGAACGACAGCAGCAGACCGCGCTGGTGCGCGACATCCAGCGTTACGTTCGAGAGAATCTGGAAACCGACCTGAGCATCGAGTCCATCGCCCATGAATTTCATCTGTCGCGACGCCACCTGACCCGCATTTTCAAAACCGTTACCGACGAAACCCTGCTGGATTTCACCAACCGCACCCGAGTCGAAACCGCTGCTCGACTGGTATCGGGCACACAGCTGTCGATCCTTGATGTCAGCCTCGCGGTGGGCCTGGATTCCCCTTCCTACCTTGCCCGACTCTTCAAACGCCACCTGGGTCTGACCCCAAGCGATCTGCGCAAACCTCGTTGACGCCATGGCCCAAACGGGTGCTTGCGCGGCCCGATCAAGCGTTCGCCGGCGTGCAATGCTGGCGACAATAGACCACGTCTTCAGCATTCAGAGGTCAACGTGAGCGACATGAACGTTGTAGAGGTCGCCAAGTCCGGCCAATCCCCCATCATGATCAATAGCGCCGGGCCTGAGGCCGAGCAACTGATGACGCTCGCACGGGCGTATCTGCAGCTGCTGGAGACCCGGAACGAGCGCGCCAGACTGAGTTACTGGCAAGAGCGAACGGCTAAAAAGGTCATGATGGAAAACCTTGATCGCGGCATCCAGATCTCGGCCGTGGCCAAGGAATGCTCCCTGTCCCGAAGTCATTTCTCGCGGGCGTTCAAGAACACCACCGGGCACACCCCAAGCGACTGGCTGCAGATTGCGCGGCTTACCCGAGCAAAAGAGCTGCTAGAGCAGACCGATTGCTCCATTTCTCAGGTGGGCCTGGAATGCGGGTTTGCCGATCAGCCGCACTTCACCCGAATGTTCGCGCGCAGATTCGGCATCACACCGGGCAAGTGGCGAGCGCGGTGAGGGTTTGAAGGCTTCTCCACCATCGCATAACTGACCCGCTCGTTGGCGTCGATCACTGCCAGCCAAGCGATGATAAGCTCACCGAAGCAAGCCTCAGGCCGAGGCGGGATTTACTTCGGAGTCGCCAACAACATGCACAACAACGACGGACCGTTGGAAGGTTCATGCCACTGTGGAGACGTGCGTCTGACCGTTTCCCACCCACCCCTTCACATCATCAACTGCAATTGCTCGATCTGCCTCAGGCTCGGAGCGCGGTGGGCTCACTATGCGTCTGCAGAGGTGAAAATCGCAGGGCATCCCCAACACACATCGGCGTACGTCTGGGGCGCAAAAACCTTGAAGACGATGCGATGCAACACCTGTGGATGCGTCACCCACTGGGAAGCCTTGCTGCCCGAAGCAGGTGCCGAGGTTGGGGTGAACATGAACAATTTCGATCAGCGTCTGATCCGGGGTATTGCGGTGCGCAATTTTGATGGTGCGCAGACGTGGGCCTACCTCGACTGACTGCGCGCCCGATCCACCTAATCAATGCAGGGGAAACACCCAATGGATTGTGTGATTCGAAGGGCAACGGATGCCGATGCCGCCGCAATAAGCATTATCGTCGAGACCGCGCTATGCGAATCCAATGCTCAGGATTATTCAGCCGAGATCATCGACCAGGTCGTGCAAAACTTCTCACCCGCGCAGATCCTGCGCTTCCTGACCCTGCGTCAGGTGTACGTCGCCAGCGTTGGCGGTGACGTTGTCGGAACAGGAAGTCTTGATGGAAACACTGTCCGAAGCGTGTTCGTTCACCCGGTCTGGCAAGGGAGAGGCATTGGGCATCGCTTGATGAAGACTATCGAGTCAGAGGCCATGCGCGGTGGTGTCGAACGGTTGCGCGTCCCCTCCTCGATCACGGCACAAGGTTTCTACCGTTCGCTCGGCTTCGTGAAGGTTCGGGACGAATTTCATGGGGAGGAGCGGACAATCATCATGGAAAAGATTGTGGGCTCGTAAGTCGCCTCGTTTGCGCAAGGTCTGACCCCATGGCGTTCAAAGCGTGGCTGCGCATGCTGAAAGAGACGAAAACTGAATACCGCGCAGCAAAATAAGTGTTCTTGAGAACATGTTCAGGCAGCCCTCTGTGACGGCAGTTCACACCAGCTGTGCCTGCGAAGCTGTTTCCACCCTCTGCCGAGCTCATTTACGCTTGTTGCTACCCCGGACAATCAGGATTCGGGGATTTGTTCACAGACCGTGGAAGACAATGATGAGCACACCTGCCAAGCCTGACGAACTCGCTATCCCGTATCAGTTGCCACAGGTGCCGTACATGACGCCAGACATGGTGCATGCTGGCGTCCTTACCACGTGGCTCGAAGACGACAATCTATGGGTCCCGGTAACCAGCTCGGTCTCTTTCAAGCCGTTGCTGCTCAGCACTACAGGCGGTTATTACATCAACCTGCTGCGGGTGCGCCAGAGCGGTGTGCTGTCTCGCCATCGCCACACTGGCGGTGTGCATGCCATCGTGCTCAAGGGCCGCTGGTACTACCTGGAGCACGACTGGGTCGCCGAGCAGGGTTCGTTCGCCTACGAGCCGCCGGGCGAAACCCACACGCTGTTCGTGCCGGAGGACGTCGAGGAAATGATCACCTGGTTCCACGTCCAGGGTGGTTACACCTATGTCGATCCACAGGGCGTGGCAGTGGGATATGAAGACGTTTTTACCAAGCTCGAAGCTGCGCGCAAGCACTACAAATCCCTGGGATTGCCGGACGATTACATCGAGCAGTTCATTCGCTGACGGGCACGATCCGCTGACCGGTGGCTGGCTTGTCGCGGGGCTCGAATGCTGGCAGGCTGCGCCAACCGTAGGCTGCCGCGAGCGTTTCGATGGATAACTACTCACAGATGCTGGCCTTCATGTGGGCGACCGAACATGGCAATTTTTCAGCGGCGGCGCGGGCCAACGGCCTGACCCCCTCGGCGATCAGCAAGCTGATTACCCGGCTTGAAGACCGGCTGCAGGTGCGGCTGTTTCAGCGGGGCACGCGAACCCTGACACTGACCGAAGAAGGCTCGGCCTATCTGGTGAGCGCAAGGGCGGTGATCAACGCGATGGCCGAGGCCGATTCGCTGGCTGAGGCGTTTCCCGATCGGGTCAGCGGTTCGCTGCGTATCCACACGATGACCACGTTCGCCAAGCATCAGATCCTGCCCTGGTTACCGGACTTTCTCGCGGCGTATCCCGGTCTCACCGTCGATGTGCAGGTCGGGCCGCAGTATGTGGACCTGTTCGATCAGGGGCTGGACGTGGCGATTCACAGCGGCGGCCTACCCGACTCATCGAGGATCGCGCGCAAGATCGGCGAAAGCGCCTGGGTCACCTGCGCATCCCCGGAGTACCTGGCGCGCAGGGGCACACCCGCCCAACCGAACGATCTGCTCGATCACGACTGTTTCAACTTCGGCTTTCACAGCGCCTGGAACACGTGGCAGTTTCGCGATGGCGAGGGCGGGATCATCACTGTCCCGATCGCACCGAAGGCCGTGTTCGCCCAGGGCGATCTGCTGCGGGAAATGGCATTGAGTGGCGCAGGGATCGTCAAGCTGGCGCAGTTCCACATCGGTGAGGACATACGGCAAGGTCGGCTGATACCGCTGCTGGCTGAGTTCAGCCTCGAGGGAAGCGAGCCGATCTATCTGATCTATTCGAACAGGAAGCACCTGAGCCCGAGAATCCGGGTATTCCGTGACTTTCTGGAAAAACGACTGAAGGAAAACCCATGGGCATAAGGCTAGCCGCCGCATTCACCAGAACGTCCATCAGAACGTCGGAGGCGACACCGCGCTGACCACCACGCAGACTTCGTCGAACGGGTTACGCATCCGGTGCGGCAGACGGCTGTCGAAATAGTAGGCGTCGCCCGGAGAGAGGATGCGCACCTCATCGCCCACGGTCATTTCCAGCCGGCCTTCGATGATGATGCCGCCCTCCTCGGCTTCGTGGGAGTATAGCTCCTCGCCTTCCTGACCGGTATCGGCACCCGGCTCGTAGCGCTCGTGGAGAATCATCATAGAGCTGTTGGTCAGGTTCGCACCGACTTGCCGGTAAGACAGCATTTTGCCGTCGGCCAGTTCCACCAGTTCGCTGGCCTTGTAGAACACGGCGCGATCGACCACTGCCGAGTCCGAAAAGAACACGCTCAGCGTGACGTTCAAGGGTTTGAGCAGGCGTTTGAGAATACTCACCGAGGGGCTGGATTTGTCGCGTTCGATGATCGACAGCGTGGCGTGGGGGACGCCTGCGAGTTCCGCGAGGCCGCGGATCGACAGTCCCCGGCTCTGGCGCAGGGCCTTGAGACGCTCACCGACCGATGCGCTGTCCTCGCCCGGAATTTCGTCTTCGGGCGGCTCTTCCGGCGCGTGGGGGTTGCGGCTGATCGCCGGCGTATCTGTCACGGTTTTTTCCTCGAATAAACTCGGCGCATCACGGATCTGTTGCCTGTGATCTGAACACCCGGTTGGGGCGTAGCGCACCATGTTGGGTATTTCGCACCAACACGCCCCGCCTGACAAGCGCAAAAGTAACGGTGTTGTCTTCGCTCGCACCTGTGATGAGTCTGGGGCCCTACACGCTGGATCCCGCAGGCGTGCTGCCCGGGGGTGCCAAATATCAAATTTCAGGCACCAAAAATCAATCGCTTACCGGTTATCCGGGCGATTTCAGATTTATGACGCGCAGGAAAATAAAACTTGCGTCGCAGATTTCGCAGTGGTAAAAATTTTTACCACCACCACACAACATCTGCGTCGAGGTTCCAAATGCACAAGAAGCACAAGCCGTGCCACGCTTTAGCCGCTCTCGCGTTTGCCGTTGCCGGGCTGGCAGCCGCACAGTCCGCGAGCGCCCGTGATCTGACGATCGTTTCCTGGGGAGGAAACTTTCAGGACGCACAACGTGAGATTTTCTTCGCACCGTTCGGCCAGCAGACGGGCAAGAAAGTCCTCGACCAGAGCTGGGATGGCGGCGTAGGCGTACTCGACGCCAAGGTGAAAGTCGGCAACCCGAACTGGGACGTGGTCGAGGTGGAAGCCGAGGACCTCGCGCTAGGTTGCGACTCCGGCCTCTACGAAAAAATCGACTGGGCCAAGGTCGGCAACAAGGCCGATTTCATCCCTGAAGCGGTCAACGACTGCGGTGTCGGCGCCATCGTGTGGAACACCGGCGTGGCATGGGACGCCGACAAACTGAAGACATCCCCGACATCCTGGGCCGACTTCTTCGACACCACAAAGTTTCCTGGCAAGCGCGGCCTGCGCAAAGGCCCGAAATACTCGCTGGAATTCGCGCTCATCGCCGACGGTGTGAAACCGGCCGACGTCTACAAGGTGCTGCGCACCCCCGAAGGCGTGGACCGCGCATTCAATAAGCTGAACAGCATCAAATCCAGCATCGTCTGGTGGGAAGCCGGGGCTCAGCCACTGCAAATGCTGTCCGCGGGCGATGTGGTCATGAGCTCGGCCTACAACGGCCGCATCACCGGTTTCAACCGCAACGAAGGCAAGCACTTCAAGTTCCTGTGGAATGGCAGCGTGTCGGCCATCGACTCCTGGACCGTACTCAAGGGCAGCGAAAACAAGGCCGCGGCCATGGACTTCATCGCCTTCGCCAGCAAGCCGGAAAATCTGTCAAAACTGCCGAAATTCATCGCCTACGGCCTGCCTAACAAAAAGGCCAACGACCTGGTGCCAGAGGACCTCAAGGCCGACCTGCCGACCACGCCCGACAACCTCGCGGCGGCCCTGCCGCTGGACGTCGAGTTCTGGGTCGACAACACCGAATCGCTCACCGAGCGTTTCAACGCCTGGATCGCCCAGAAGTAACCCCGCGTCAGCGACTGGACCATCCCTCTGCCACCCCTGCGCGGGTGGCAGCTTCAAACCTGAACGACTGCCATGTCGCGCCCGCCGCGACGTGACGGTCGATGATTGCTTCTTCATTTTGCGTGTATAGGCAGATGAGTAGCGAAGACGGACCCTGCCTACTCCCTGATGAGGGCTGCGACATGAAACACCTGGTCAGTTTCAAGAACATCCAGAAAACCTACGATGGCTTTCGCCCGGTCGTGAAAGACCTGAACCTGGACATCAAGGAAGGCGAATTCGTCACCCTTCTCGGCCCGTCCGGATCGGGCAAGACCACCAGCCTGATGATGCTCGCCGGCTTCGAAACGCCGACCCAGGGCGAGATTTTCCTCAAGGACAAACCGCTGCACAACCTGCCGCCGCACAAACGCGATATCGGCATGGTGTTTCAGAATTACGCGCTGTTCCCGCACATGACCATCGAGGAAAACCTCGCGTTCCCTCTGTCGGTGCGCAAGATGAACCGCGTCGAGCGCGCCGAGAAAGTCCGCCGTGCGCTGGACATGGTGCGCCTCAATGACTTCGCCAAGCGCTACCCGGCGCAGATGTCCGGCGGCCAGCAGCAACGCGTGGCCCTGGCCCGCGCCCTGGTGTTCGAACCCAAGCTGGTGTTGATGGACGAACCGTTGGGCGCCCTCGACAAACAGCTGCGCGAGCACATGCAGCTGGAGATCAAACACCTGCACAAGCAACTGGGGCTGACCGTGGTCTACGTGACCCACGACCAGAGCGAGGCGCTGACCATGTCGGACCGTGTCGCGGTGTTCAACGACGGCGTGATCCAGCAGATCGACACCCCGGCGGCCATTTACGAAACCCCGACCAAAAGCTTCGTCGCCCAGTTCATCGGCGAGAACAACACATTGCTCGGCACCGTGCTGTCCCAGGACGCCGCCCACTCCACCGTTCGCCTCAAGGACGGCAGCCACGTACAAGCCATTACCGTGACCGGCGCGCTGCCGGGGGAGCCCGTTGCGCTGTGCATCCGTCCCGAGCGGGTGATTGTCAGCGCTGCCGGCACCACGCCGTTGACCGCTCGCATTCGCGAATACATCTATCTGGGCGATCACGTGCGAATGATCACCGAAATCGCCGGCCAGCCCGACTTCATGATCAAGCTGCCGGCCACGAAAATGGACAGCAGCTGGACCGTCGGCAGCTCCATTTCCCTGTCCTGGGCGCCCGAGCACATCCGTGCGCTCGACGTCACCCGGCACTGAGGCCCCAATCATGAGTCAGACCGCCGTTTTACAGCAGCGCGATGAAGACACCGTGGACCTGAGGGCCAAGCTCAGAAAGTCCCAGCGCGCCTATAAACTGAAATCTCTCGCGCTGATCGCGCCGCTGTTCCTGTTCGTGCTGGTGTGCTTTGCATTCCCGATCGGCACCATGCTCAGCCGCAGTGTCGACAACCCGGAAGTCAACACGGCCATGCCCGCCACGACAGCCGCGTTGAGTACCTGGCACGCTGACGACCTACCCGACGAAGGCACTTACGCTGCGCTGATCAAAGACCTGGCCGCTGCCAAGGAAAACGGCCAGATCCTTGCCCTGAGCAAACGCCTGAGCTACGAGATCCCCGACTACCGCACCGTCATCACCAAGACCCTGCGCAAGCTGCCGGATGACAGCGCGGCCTCGAAACGCGACGCGTTGATCGAGGTGGACAAGGCCTGGGGCGATGTCGGCTACTGGAAAGCGCTGAAGCAAGCGTCTTCAAAACTCACGCCCTACTATCTCCTGGCTTCGCTGGATCATCGCTTTGATTCGGCGACCGGCAGCATCGTCAAGGCCGATCCAAACCAATCCATCTACGTCGATATTTTCGCCCGCACCTTTTACATCGGTGCCATCGTCACAGTGCTTTGCCTGCTGCTCGGGTTTCCCGTCGCGTACTGGCTGGCGATCCTTCCAGAGGGTAAAAGCAACCTGCTGATGATTTGCGTGCTGCTGCCCTTCTGGACCTCGTTGATCGTGCGCACGGCGGCGTGGATCGTACTGCTGCAGTCGGATGGTCTGATCAACCGGACGCTGATGTTGTTCGGCATCGTCGACGCGCCGATCCAGCTGGTGTTCAACCGCACCGGGGTGATCATCGCCATGACCCACGTGCTGCTGCCCTTCATGATCCTGCCGCTGTACAGCGTGATGAAGAGCATTCCTTCGAACTACGTGCGAGCCGCCATTTCCCTGGGTGCGCATCCGTTCGTGGCCTTCTGGCGCGTGTACGTTCCGCAGACCTTCGCGGGGCTGGCGGCGGGCGGTCTGCTGACGTTCATTCTCGCCATCGGCTACTACGTGACTCCGGCCCTGGTCGGCGGCGCAGCAGATCAGATGGTCAGCTACTTCGTTGCCTTCTACACCAACAAGACCGTGAACTGGGGCATGGCGTCGGCGCTCGGCAGCCTGCTGTTGATCGCGACCCTGCTGCTCTACGTCGTGTACGGCAAGCTCACTAATATGACTCAAGCGAGGTAATCGACATGTTGCAGCCTTATGCGTCCTCTGCTGAAAAGCTCGCCCGTTTCGGATTGGTCTGGGCGTCCATTCTGATCCTGCTGTTTCTGATCGTGCCGATTCTGGTGATCATTCCCCTGTCGTTCAATTCGTCGTCCTTCCTGACGTACCCGATGGACGGGTTCTCCTTGCGTTGGTACGAAGAATTGATGTCCTCCCAGGAGTGGCAGCAAGCGTTCAAGAACAGTTTCATCATCGCGCCGGGTGCGACGTTGCTGGCAATGATCTTCGGCACCATGGCGTCGGTCGGGTTGTGCCGGGGCGATTTCCGGTTCAAGAGCGTGGTCATGGCGTTCCTCATCTCGCCGATGATCGTGCCGTTGATCATTGTCGCGGTCGGCCTGTACTTCTTCTTCGCCAAGCTGCAATTGCTCAACAGCTACCTCGGTCTGGTCCTGGCCCACGCGATGCTCGGCGTGCCCTTCGTGGTCATCACCGTCAACGCGACGCTGCAGGGGTTCAACACCAACCTGAGCCGCGCCGCCGCCAGCCTCGGCGCCCCGCCCCTGACCGTTTTCTTCAGGGTCGTGCTGCCGCTGATCGCACCCGGTGTCATCTCCGGCGGTCTGTTCGCCTTCGCCACCTCGTTCGATGAAGTGGTGGTGACGCTGTTCCTCGCCAGCCCTTCGCAGCGCACATTGCCGCTGCAGATGTTCGCCGGCATTCGCGAAAACATCAGCCCGAACATTGCTGCGGTCGCCACCATCATGGTCGTGCTGTCGGTACTGATGCTGCTGACCCTGGAAGTGCTGCGGCGGCGCAACGAAAAACTGAAGGTAAAAAAAGAATAAGCCAACTGGCACCGTCCCTTTCGGACGCATTGAAAACCATGTGATGCCCTTCCGGGTCAGGCCCGGGACGGCAAACTACTGTCCAGATTCAGAGGTTGAGAATGGCTAACTTAGTGGGCGATGTATCCAGTGCCGCGCGTATCCTGCCGGAGCTGAACGGCGAGAAGTTGTTCATCCGCAAAGGCAAAGGCGCCCGCCTGTGGGACGACAAGGGCCAAAGCTACATTGACACCGCACTGGGATTCGGCGCGGTGCTGTTGGGACACGCCAACCAGTCGGTAAATGCCGCCGTAACCGACGCCCTCGATGACAGCGCGGCGCCCTCCTGGGCTCACGTGCGCGAACACGGTGCCGCGACCGCGCTGGCCCGGCACACTGGGGAACTGACCAAAGTCATGTTCACCAACTCGGGCAGTGAAGCCGTCCACCTGGCCTGCCGAGCCGCACGGGCCTACACCGGTCGCGGCAAGATCGCCAAGATGGCGGCCGGTTTCGACGGCTGGTTCGACGACGTCAGCTTCGGCAACGTGACGTCCGACGAAGCCTGCTTCGCCGATGGCAAACGTCCGTCAACGGAGCGCACCACCCTGATCCGCTTCAACGATTTCGCCGACATCGAGCGGCTGTTCGCCGAAGACAGCGACATCGCGGCGGTGATTCTCGAACCCATGCTGGCCAATGCCGGCTGCATCATGCCGATGCCCGGCTACCTCAAGCATGTGCAGGACGTCGCCCACAAACACGGCGCGTTGGTGATCTGCGACGAGGTGCTGATGGGTTTCCGTTTGTACGCCGGGCTGGCCGGATTGCGCGAAGGCCTGGACCCGGACCTTGCCAGCGTCGGCAAGGCGATCGGCAATGGTGTGCCGGTGTCTGCCGTGGTTGGCAAACCGCACATTCTGGAGGGTTTCGAGGAAGGCCGAGTGGCGCGCGGCGGTACATTCAGTGGCAACCCGCTGGCTTGCGCCGCGGTCAGCAGCACCCTGGCGCTGCTGGACCAGAGCGACTATGCCCTGCTGATTCAGCGCGGCGACGATCTGCGTTCGGCCATCGAGACCACGTTCAAATCCCACGGCATCACCATCGCCACCAGCGGGTACGGCAACGTCTTCGGCATCTGGCTGGCGGCATCCGCTCCCGTCACCTATGAAGAAGCATCGAGAATCGCCAACCCTGGCTTCACCAAAGCCCTGCATCTGGCGCTGCGCGAAGCGGGCGTGCTGATGATGCCGTCGCCGTACGGGCGTATCTACATCTCGTTCGAGCACAGTGACGAGGTGATCGAGGAGATGAAAGCGGCGTTCGACATCGCGGCCCGTCAGTTGAAAGGGCAGTACGCCGGGGTGTAGCTGTGGGTGGCGGCGGATCATGTTCGTCTGACCCGCCGCCATCGCTGCCGTCGTGACCTCCGGCGTCTCCCACAGGTTTTGTATCAGGGCGTGAGTCTGCGGCAGCCCCGCACACCGCCATCGCTGCCGTCGTGACCTCCGGCGTCTCCCACAGGTTTTTTGTCGGGGCGTGAGTCTGCGGCAGCCCCGCACACCGCCATCGCTGCCGTCGTGACCTCCGGCGTCTCCCACAGGTTTTGTATAGGGGCGTGAGTCTGCGGCAGAGCCGCACACCGCCATCGCTGCCGTCGTGACTTCCGGCGTCTCCCACAGGTTTTGTGTCGGGGCGTGAGTCTGCGGCAGACCCGCGAACGGCGCTTTCGATGCATCGCCGATCCTCCGTCAGTCGCTGAACCTGTGGGAGACGCCGGAGGTCACGACGGCAGCGAGGCGATGGGTCAGGCAATCGATAAACAAGCGACTGGCCTCAATCACATCCTGAAGCACACGCGCACCTGCCACGCCCGGTCAACCAACTAGCCTTTGCCTTCCAGACCGAAATCAGGAACACAAGGCATGTGCCCCAGCCCTCGATCCAGAAATCTGCGCCTCGGACGTCATTCTCAAACAGATCAGATCTACATGATCACGGCCATCACCCACGACCGACAACCATTCTTCAGTGACCTGCGGGCAGGTCGGCTGTTGGTCCATCAGTTCAGCAAAGCACAACGAGCTGACCTTGCAGACTCCCTGGCCTGGGTGGTGATGCCCGACCACTTTCACTGGCTCATGCAACTCAACAGTCGGGACCTCTCGGCAGTGGTACATCGGGTCAAGTGCCAGACTGCGGGGAAAGTGAATGCGTACCTGGGCAGGTCTGGCCAGTTCTGGCAGAGAAGCTTCCACGACCGTGCGATCCGCCATGAGCAGGACCTGCGACCCGCCGCACGCTACATCATCGCCAACCCGATACGAGCCGGGCTGGTAAAGCGGGTACAGGATTATTCGCTGTGGGATGCAATCTGGCTGGATGGGAAATCCTTTTGATAGTGGTGATTTTGGCCGCCCCCCCCCGGGCGTCTCCGTCAGTTGAAAAGACAGTACGCCGCGATGTAGCTGTGGGTAGCGGCGGATCACATTCGTCTGACCCGCCGCCATCGCTGCCGTCGTGACCTCCGGCGTCTCCCACAGGTTTTGTGTCAGGGCGTGAGTCTGTGGCAGCCCCGCACACCGCCATCGCTGCCGTCGTGACCTCCGGCGTCTTCCACAGGTTTTGTGTCAGGGCGTAAGTCTGCGGCAGCCCCGCGAACGGCGCTATCGATGCACCGCCAATCCTCCGCCGTTCGCCGGACCTGTGGGAGACGCCGGAGGTCACGACGGCAGCGACAGCGATGTGTCATCTGCAGAAGAGCCGGCGATGACCATGGTGAGCACCGAGACGGCGATGTCTTGCACCCGACAACCGTGCCGCGCTTGAGCCCACCGACATCCTGTTCAGACAGGACTGCTCATCAGTTCACGAACTCGAGCGGCGAGTGTGTCGATGGCGAACGGTTTGGTCAGCACATGCATGCCAGGTTCCAGTTGCCCCGGGCCGATCGCCGCACTCTCGGCGTAGCCCGTGATGAATAGCGTTTTCAGGCCGGGACGAACCTCTCGCGCGGCATCGGCCATCTGACGGCCGTTCATCCCTCCCGGCAATCCCACATCGGTGATGAGCAGGTCGATGCGAACGTCCGAGCGCAGCAGGTTCAATCCCCCGATGCTGTCGGCAGCTTCCACCAGCGTATAACCCAGATCACTCAACACTTCTGTCACCAGCATGCGCACCGTGGGCTCGTCGTCGACCACAAGAATCGTCTCGCCCACCGCCATAGCCATGGCCGCCGATGTGCCTTCATTTCTTTCATGAACCGCTGCGTCGCCGCGGTAACGGGGCAGATAGATGCAGATGGTGGTGCCCTGGATGCTCGTAGAAGCAATACGCACCTGGCCTCCGGACTGTTTGGCGAACCCATAAATCATCGAAAGCCCCAGGCCGGTGCCTTGACCGATGGGCTTGGTGGTGAAGAACGGATCGAACGCCTTGGCGACGACATCAGCAGGCATTCCGCTGCCGGTATCGGTGACGCAGAGGGTCAGGTATTCACCTTCGGGTATGTCCAGCGCGTCGGCCTGCGCTTCGCCCACGAAGTGATTGCTGGTGCCGATGGTGATTCGCCCGCCGTCCTGCATGGCATCACGAGAGTTGATGCAAAGGTTCAGCAGCGCATTCTCAAGCTGGCTGCCGTCCACCAAGGCCGGCCAGAGATCACCTGCACCCTGGGTCCTCACTACGATGCTCGGCCCCACGGTCCGCTGGATCAACTCGGTCATGCCTTCCACCAGCAGGTTGACGTCGGTCGGGCGTGGATCAAGCGTCTGACGCCGGGAGAATGCCAAAAGGCGGTGTGTCAGCGCGGCGGCACGTTTGGTCGCGCCTTGTGCCGTCACCAGATACCTGTCCACATCCGCCAGACGGCCCTGAGTGATTCTGGAGCCCAGCAACTCCAGCGATCCGGAAATACCTGCGAGCAAGTTGTTGAAGTCATGGGCGAGGCCACCCGTGAGTTGCCCTACCGCTTCCATCTTCTGCGACTGGCGCAGTTTTTCCTCGGCCTGCATCAACTCAGCAGTGCGCGCGGCCACCCGTTGTTCGAGGGTCTCGTTCAGGGAACGCAATGCCGCAGTGGCCAGATCGCGCTGTGCTTCTACCGAACGCCGCTCTTCGACATCAATCAACACACCCGGAAAGTTCAGGGGGGTGCCATCCTCGCCGAATTCGACGCGACCGTTTGCCTCGATCCAATAGTATTTGCCGTCAGCGCGGCGCACCCGATATTGGTGGGCGTATGCCCCCCCACGACCAATGACTTCATTGATCGCCGTGATCAATCCCGCCCTGTCGTCCGGGTGGACCGTCGCAATCACTTGTTCCAGGCTCAGCCCTTCGTGGCCGAGGACCGGGTCCAGCCCGAACGCGCGAGCGAAGGCTTCGTCCACCGTGAAACTGTCGTTGGGCAGATCCCAGTGCCAGGTGCCGAAGATGGCACCGGCCTCAAGGGCGAGTTGAACCCGCTGCACGTTGGCCCGGGCAACTGCTTCGCTTTTGCGAAGACGCTCCTCGGCATCCCGCCGCCCGGTCACGTCATTGAAGATGATCGCGATCTGGCGCTCGGAGGGATCGCCGACCGGCACCGCGCGCACGTCGAACCAGCGTTCAAACGCCTTGGCATAGCTCTCGAAATTGATCGGTACCCGGGTCTTCGCCACCCGCCCATAGGTCTCGAACCAGAAGCGTTCCAGATCCGGTGCAAATTCCGTGACCCACTTCCCCCGCAGGTTGACCCCCGCCTCACGCTCGAAGGCAGGATTGGCTTCGAGAAAGCGGTAGTCGACGGGTTCGTCGTCCGAATCGAACTTGACCTGCACGATGGCGAATGCCGCTTCCACCGTTTCCAGAATGGTTCTGAAACGTTCCTCGCTCTCGCGCAAGGCAGCTTCGGTGTTACGCATCTGGGTCAGATCGAGCATGGCGCCGATCATCCGCTCCGCCTGGCCATCGGCGTCCCGGATGACGTGCCCACGATCGAGGACTTGCGCATAAGTGCCGTTGCTGCGGCGAAATCGATACTCTTCGCTCCAGGCGGTTTGGGTGCCGTCTATGACGCCATGGATCGACTGGTAAACGCGATTCCTGTCCTCCGGGTGCATCTGCGCCAGCCACCATTCACCGGTCGTCTCGACGCTGTCGAGGGCATGCCCATAGGCACGCTCCAGCGCATCATTCCACAGCACGTGATTTTCTTTCACGTCCCAATCCCAGATCGCATCATTGGTCGCCTTCACCGCCAGCCGATAACGGGTGTGCGCATCCTCTATCGCTCGATCAGGACTGTTTTCCAGGGCCGCCCGCAGGCGCACGACCTCAGCCTCAAGTTCCTCTCGGGTCAGATGCTTCAATATTTCACCTAGACATGACGTTGTAGCCCAAGGCCGTACGCATAGCGCTTCAAGATGGCGTGCCCACTGCCGGCAACACTCTGGAATGTACTGCTGGCAGATTGCAATCCGTATCACCCTCAGGCTGTCATCCGAAGAGAAAGTTTCCGAACCGGCACAGCGTTTTTTTACCTTTGCACGACTGATGAACCCAACGCGCGCACGACGCGGGAGAAGGCCGGGGTGCCTCAGTTGTCTGGGCGTGAATCGCTCGATGTGCCAGCCGCGCGATCAGCCAGATGATCGGTCACCCTTCGCCCCAGGTTGCCAGTCTTGCTCAGCCGATCGGCATGTTTGCGCAGCAGGATTTCCCTTTCCTGCACGGTCAACACCATCCTGGCTGTCGACTGGGCAGCCCGGGGCAGATTGTTCTGCGCCATCTCAAGGGACAATTCCATGAGGTGATCGCCCAGAGAGCGCAGATCTTCAACGGTTTCATAAAGGTCTTGCACCAGAGAATCGCGCCGCTTTCGCATCCACATACATGCTCTCTCACGTTTGCCGGAAAGTGTTCTATTGGTCGCCCGCCTGGGACAGAAACTATATACGTTCCCGCAAGCAAAATGGATGCACCGGCGGCTCGTTGAAACTTTGCGGCAACAGAGCGACAGGCATGGCCCGATCAGGCAGTGACAGCCCCGGCAAAGTGAGGAGACTGGCCGAAATACTCGATCAGCAGCTCGGTGAGGACCCGAATCTTCTGCGCGGGATGCTGACCCTGCGGGCGCACCACATACGCACCCGCTGGCGGTGGTGGATAGCTCGTCATGATCGGCACGAGCGCCCCGGTCACTACGCTATCGTAGGTGAGGCAATCGGGCAGGTAAGCAATTCCCAGCCCTGCCACTGCAGCAGCGACGAGCGCAATGCCGTTGTCGGCCTTGAAGCGCCCTTGCGGACGAACCGAGACGATCCTGTCTTCATCCATGAACTGCCAGGCTTCGGTTCCCTTCATCAGGGCCTGATGACCCGTGATCTGCTCCGGCACCTCAGGCGCTCCATGGGCCTCGATATAGCCGGGGCTGGCAACGAGCTTCCCATTGATCGGACCGATGCACCGCGCGATCAGGTTGGAATCCTGAAGGTAGCCAACCCGGATCGCACAGTCGTAGCCCTCCGCGATGAGGTCCACGAAGCGATCGCTGTAGCAGGTCTGAACGTGAAGCTCGGGATGCCGTCGGGCCATTTCCGCCAGGATCGGGGCGAAATGCGTCGGGCCGAATGACAGCGGCGCCGCGACCCGCAAACGACCTCGCAACGCCCCGGCGGGGAGGATCGCTTCCCTGGCAACGTCGATCTCGGCACACACCCTGGCCGCGTAGTCGCGGAACGTGGCCCCGGCTTCGGTAAGCGCCGCCCCACGCGTGGATCGTGCAAGCAACTGAACGCCAAGCTCCATTTCCAGGCGTGCAAGCCTTCGGCTGACGATGGACTTGGACACACCAAGCCGCGCCGCAGCAGACGAAACACCTCCTGCGTCGGCGACTTCCACAAACGTCTGAAGCTCTTCGATATCCAAATCAGCGTTCCTCTTTGTGCGACACAGCTCTTCGCCGAATGCTACTACCGCAACGATTACGGGAACAGCACAGTACGGTCCTCGGACAGCGTAGCCAATGGCGCGCTGAATGAGCACCTATCCCACTCATAACGACAAAGGATGTATTGATGACTTTTCGTAACGGACTCGCTTCGCTTCTGCGTCCAGAAGATTCGGTACTGGTTCTGATCGACCACCAGCCGTATCAGCTCACGAACCTGAACAGCCACGAACCGCAGATGGTCGTCAACAACGCCACTGCTCTTGCTAAAGCGGCCAAAGCCTTCAACGTGCCGACCATCCTGACCAGCGTCATCGCCGAACGCGGCGGTTTCATCTTCCCGCAGATCACCGACGTGTTTGCGGGGCAGGAAGTCATTGATCGAACCTTCATCAACACCTGGGAAGATCCGAAAGTCGTGGACGCGGTAAGAGCGACGGGCCGCAAGCAACTGGTCATCGCCGGACTCTGGACCGAAATCTGCGTTGCCATGCCCGTGATACAGGCCCTCGGTGAAGGCTGGGACGTCACGGTCATTACAGATGCATCAGGCGCGGTGTCCGTGGAGGCCCATCAGGTGGCCATCCAGCGCATGATCGCGGCCGGCGCAAACATGATGACGTGGTTGGCGCTGGCGGCGGAATGGCAGCGCGACTGGGCGCGCGTGGATACCGCCGCCGCACTGACTGAGGTGCTCCAGCAGCATGCCGCCGGCAGCGGCATCGCGTATCTGTGGGAACAGCAGTTGCTCAACACGCCAGTACCTGCCAACGCGGGGTAAAGCAGGGCGCACACAGCAGGCGGTCTCTGATTACGAGTCCGCACTGCCGCAGAACGCCGAAGTCGTCAACGCGGAGCGCCTGTACAGCCCGTCGGAAACGCGAAACTGCTTATACCGGTGTCCGGTCAATCACTGACGTGGCGACATGGCCGGGAAATATAGACTCCTGCCATGTCCCGGCGGACTGCGCGCAGCGCTATTACTGATCAAGAGGATCACCCATGAAAGGCCATCCATGAAGGTCATCACCCTGGTGCACGGTCGTGGCGCGCATCTGGCGAACCTGATTCGCGGCCTGGAATCTTCCAGCCTGATCCCGCAGGGTTTGTGGATCGTGCACATGAATGAGGCGCCCGGCGATTTCACCAGCCGTGTGTTTCAGATCAACACGCTGCAGGTCGATGAACTGGGGGGACTGCCATTGGCGAGAGCACGCAACAGCGTGACCGCGATCGACCCCGAAGGGCCGTGGGTGTTTCTCGATGTGGACTGCATTCCCGCGCACGATCTGCTGGCGCACTACCGCGACGGCCTTGCCGCGCAACCCGATGCGCTGCACATGGGCCAGGTTCGCTACCTCCCGGAAGGCGCCAATCGTCCAGGCTGGGACGAGGCGGCGCTGAATGCGCAGGGTGTTGAGCACCCGCTGACGCGGTTTCGTACCGGCGCCGGCAACGCCCTCCCCCATCACCTGTTCTGGTCACTGAACTTTGCCTGTCGCGGCAGCACTTTCGCTCGCATCGGCGGGTTCGACGAGGGCTATCGGGGGTACGGCGGTGAGGATACCGACTTCGCTTTTCGGGCGAGAGACCAGGGCGTGGCCGTGCTGGATAACCCGGCACTGGCGTTTCATCAGTATCACGCCACTTACGACCCTCCGTTGAACCACTTCGCTGATATCGTTGCCAACGCGCAACGCTTCCACAGCCGCTGGGGTGTATGGCCGATGGAAGGTTGGCTAGCTGCGTTCCGCCATCTGGGTCTGCTGCACTGGACCGATCAACGCCTCGAAATCATCGAGGTACCGTCTGCCGAGCTTGTAGCCCGGACGCTGACGACTAACCGCCTGGGGTTCTGATCGGCTGGGTCTGTGTACTCGCCAGGGTGGCTTCTATATGCCGCGCCGCCCGAGCAGCGGCGGCAACGTCGGCCCAGCCGCGCCAACGAGCGGGTTCGAGCCCAAGGGCTGCCTCGAACAAGGCCGGCCAGTGGGATGCGGGGGGCCAGCCATGCTCCAGCCCTATCGCGACGTTCAACTCACCCAAGCGCCTGGCCTGCAGCCTCTGTTCTTCAAATGGCCGCTCCTCGCCCACGGCAATGTAGCGACAACCCAGGGCAGCAGCCTCGCTCACGAGACTGTCGCTGGCGCTGCCGACCACGATTTCGGCGCTGCGCATTTCTTCCTGCGGATTGCTCAAGTGCCCGAGCCAGTGGAGATTGGGCAATACCATGCCCGGCCCAAGAGCACCGGCGACGCGAAAGTGCCGTTCAGGGCATTGGCGAGCGACGGCTTCGATCAGCGCGGTCGACAGATCGGTCCCCCCGCGCCCGGTGATAATCAGCACACGCCCTTTCTGCGGCGCGGCGCAAGGTGCACCTGCATAACGCGAGAGCCAACCGCTGTAGGCAGTCTTGTCGCGCAGCCACTGCGGCGTGTCGTGCGCCTCCATGTCCGCCGGATACGGCGCCAGCAATGCGCTGGCGCTTTCATAGGCCAGACGATGGGCAGCATCGTCGCGCAAGCCATGCTGGCGTACATACACCGTCGGCACACCACACAGCCGCGCGAACAATGCGACTTCCACCGATACGTCGACCACCAGCAAACACGGCCAGTGCGCGGCGAACCATTGAGCGAGTGTCGCCATCCGTTCGCGCAGGCCTTCCACGGCCAAAGGGGCGTAGTGCAACACGTCGAAGCGTTCAACCCGCATGCCTGGGGCGGTGTCACCCGGCAGTTGCAGGCGGTGAACGCCTGCGGGCAATTCGTCCGGCAACTGCGAGCCCATCAGCGTCACCGGCACGCGCAATGCCTGGGCAATTTGCGCGGCACGTACGCCATGACCGGCGCCATGGTGATGAACGTAGTACCCGACCTGCGGCTCAGGCATGATGGGCCGCCACCTCGGCAAGCAAGGCTTCGTAACGGTCCAGCATCAGGCTTTGGCTCCACAAGGCTTCAGCCCGCGCCCGGCAGGCTTGCCGCGATTTTCCACGGGCGACCTCGATGGCGGCGGCCAGCGCTGCCACGTCATTGGGCGGCACCAGACACCCCACCTCATCACTGATCAGGTCGCGCATCGCCCCGCGATCAAAAGCCGCTACCGGTGTGCCGCAGGCCAGCGCCTCGGCGACCACCAGACCAAAGGGTTCGTCCCAGCAAGGGGTCACCAGGGCTACAGCAGCAGCAGCCAGTTCGGCGGCCAGCTCGGGCCGCTGCAGGTGGCCCAGATGCTCGACTCCCGCACCGAGGCGAGGCTCGATCTGCTCCCTGAAATAGCGTTGGTCCACCACTTGCCCGGCCAATCGCAGGTTAATGCCGGCCTGGCGAGCGGCGTCGATGGCCAGATGCGCGCCCTTTTCCGGCACCAGCCGACCCAGCCACAGCGCATGCTTGCCCACGATCCCGGCGGGACGCCAACTGTGCAGATCGATGCCGTTGGGGATGACTGCGCACTCTCGCACCACCTCACTCCATTTGCCTGCGTTCGCAGGCGACAGCGTGCTGAATCGGCCGGTCTGGCGATCACCGCGCAACGCATTGACCATTTCGAAGAACGGCGGCGTGTGCAGCACGGTCAACATCGGCGTGCGGATCAACGAGGCCATGGTCACCGGTACGTAGTGCAAGCTGTTGTTGAAGATCACATCGAAGTCGTGCTCATCAATACCCTGCATGAGTTTCAGGTAGGCGTGATGCTCGGCGATGTAGGCGCTGCTCAGGCTGGCGTTGCGGCACAGATCCTCGTCCGGCATGGCGACCGCCTCAAGCTCCGCCGCGCTGCCACTGCGGGCAAACAGGGTTACCTCGTGACCACGGGCGCGCAGGCCGAGCGTAACGTCATGGGTGAAAGCCTCAAGGCCTCCGGCGAAGGGCTGACACACGGGAAATCTGATGTGCGTGAGCATGCCGATGCGCAGCGGTCGATGTTCATCCGGGAACGGTGTCAGGGGAATCTTTTCCTGGTAGCTGCGCCACATACCTGTCTCCTCTTGGTTATTGAATCAGGCGACGGCAAATGGCATTGGTTCCGCGTAAGGCGCGAGCTTCATTTGTCATTCGATTGGCCAGATACCCTCTGCGGGCAGAGTCTGGCTGTGGGCACGCCTGACACGGGCCTGCCAGACCCAGGTTCCGTCCGTCTGAATAGCGAGCCTCAAGACCTGTGCTGAGGCGGCAGCATCCGCTCCAGCATCCCATCACGGCGTATCGCAACATGCCAGACCGTTGCCGCCACGTGCATCACGATCAGCCCGTAGACGGCGAACTGACACCACACATGAACAGTGTCGGCCAGCTTGCCCAGGCCTTCGTTGTGGGCAAACCCGGGCAATTCGATCACCCTGAAAAACGGCACGTCCTGGCCATTGCCTGCCATCAGGTACCCCGTGACCGGCATCACCAGCAGCACCGCGTAAAGCAGCCCATGATTGAGGCTGGCCAGCAGCGCAATCACCCGGCTGGTTCCCGGTGGGTAGGCGGGCGCACGATGGCGCCAGCGCCAGGTCAGGCGCAGCAACACCAACAAGAAAACGCTGATGCCCATGGACTCATGGGCCATGTACCAGAAGACGCGCACCGGGCCCGGCGGGAAATTTTCCGCCACCCAGACAAAAGGCAGCAACAGGCACAGTGCTGCGACGGTCAGCCAGTGCAAAGCCTGAGCGACGCCGGTGTATCGCTCCATGGAAATCCTCGGTTTGCTCGATGAAGGCGGCCAGGGTGGGTCTCGGGTTTCTGAATGGGTAAATGTCAGTCCACCACCACCCCCGCAAGGTTAGTCCATATCGTGAGCCAGCCGGATGCCAGGCTCGATGTCGCTGCTCAGCTATGTACTCAGTTTTCTCCATGGATGCGACTGAGCGCAGAGCCGTTGGTTGCAAGCCCGCTCACAATTGACCAAGCTGCATCACCACCCAAGACGCGCCGGAGAAGACTCCCATGCTGGACAGCCTCAGTGGAATCACCGCTTTCGTGCAGGTTGCCGAGACGCGGAGCTTTACCGAGGCGGGACGTCTGCTGGAGATTTCGTCCTCTGCGGTTGGCAAGAGTGTGTCGCGCATGGAGGAACGCCTGGGCGTGCGGCTGTTTCATCGCAGTACGCGCAGCGTCACGCTGACCGCCGAAGGTGAGCTCTTCCTGGAGCGCTGCAAACGAATCATTCAGGAGGCAGAGCAGGCAGAAATCGAGCTGTCACAACTGGCCCAGACGCCCAGAGGCAAGTTGCGGATCAGCGTGCCGTTACAGAACACCCTGATTTTTCCGTTGCTGGCCGGGTTCATGCAGGCCTACCCGCAAATCGAACTGGACGTCGATTTGTCCGACCGGATGGTCGACGTGATCGAGGAAGGTTTTGACGCGGTCATTCGTACGGGTCAGCCGTCAGACTCTCGTTTGATGTCGCGTAAATTGGGGGAATACAAACTGGAGTTGGTGGCTTCACCGAGCTATCTCGAAAAACACGGCCGTCCGACCCACCCTGATCAACTGCGCGACCACGCCTGTCTCCTGCACAAGTTCCCCGCCAGCGGCTCTCTTGAACGCTGGCCGGTGCGCGCGAAGAACGCCGACAGCGACCCCGAGTTAGGCAAGGTCATCACCTGCACCACGACCGACGCCCTGACGCACCTGGCCCTGGAAGGTCTGGGCATTGCCTGTCTGGCGGATTTTTCGACCATCGATGCACTGCGGCACGGCAAACTCGAAAAAGTCTTGCCTGAATTCACCGACCACCGCGGCTCGTTGTGGATGCTCTGGCCATCCAGTCGCAATGCCACGCCGAAACTGCGGGTATTGATCGACTATTTCAAAGAGCACATTGCCAGCGTCCCGCAACCTCAAGTGCAGGTGTGACCCTTTGCTCAACTGATTGCAGCCCAATAGTCCGAAGTGTTGTGACCCTTGCCCCGTTTATCCCGCCTCGAAAATCGCATGTACTGGTCCCAAGCGCCCCAGACACCCAAGCCAGGCGGCTTGAATCGGGGCAAACGGCACTTTTACTTTGCACTTCGCAACGAGGCAATCATGTCCAGACTTCACTCCCCGGTTAAGGTCGGCCCTTACACCTTCACTCATCGCGTTGTACTTGCACCGCTGACCCGCATGCGTGCCGAACACGGCGCACTGCCGGGGCCCCTGATGGCCGAGTATTACGCTCAGCGCACCTCCGAAGGCGGTTTTCTGATTGGCGAGGCCACCATCGCCGCGCCAAACGGCAACGGTTATCTGGGGGCACCTGGCCTGTTCGATGACACCCAGATTGCAGGCTGGAAAGGCGTCACCGATGCCGTGCACGCCAAAGGCGGCAAGATTTTCCTGCAGCTCTACCATGCCGGTCGCCAGTCCAACGTTGACGTGCAGCCTGAAGGCAGCATTCCGGTCGGTCCCTCGGAAGTCCTCCACGGTGGCGTTGCCTACACCGCCGACGGCTGGGTACCGAACACGCCGAACCGCGCGCTGACCGTCGATGAAATCGCCGAACTGGTCGAAACCTTCCGCACCGCCGCTGAACGTGGCATCAAGGCGGGATTCGACGGGGTGGAATTGCATGGCGCCAACGGTTATCTGGTCGACCAGTTCCTGCAGGACAACAGCAACAAACGCAACGACATCTACGGCGGCTCGTTCGAAAATCGTGCCCGCTTCCTGCTGGAGGTCACCCACGCGCTGATTTCGGTCTGGGGCAGCGACCGCGTTGCCGTACGCCTTGGGCCAAGCGGCACCTGGGGTGACATGGGCGACAGTGATCCAGAAGGCCTGTTCACCTACGTCGCCCAGCAATTGGCGCCACTGAACCTTGCCTATCTGCACCTGATCGAGCCGCGCATTCTGGGCAACATCGAAGACGAAAACGCAGACCCCGCGCCACTGGCAGCACAGCTGATGCGCAAGCATTACAAGGGTGTGATCATCGCAGCAGGTGGCTTCAACGGCGAAACCGCAGAAGCCATCGTTCAGGCCGGTGACGCAGATCTGGTTGCCTTTGGTCGGCACTTCATCGCCAATCCCGACCTGCCAAAACGTCTGCGTGAAAACCTGCCGCTGAACCCGTATGACCGTCCGACTTTCTTCGGCGGTACCGAGGTTGGCTACACCGACTATGCGTTCTATGAGCAAACTGCTGTCGCATAACGCGACAACGCAAGACACAGCCGGCAGCGAGTGATCGCTGCCGGCTTTTTGTTGCCCATCCATTTATCTGCTCAGACCTTGCAGGGCTCAGGCAGCGCGGACGACCGCTGCCTGAGTCAAGACAGCGACGTCAGCTTGCGAGCAGCGCACGACGTCCGGTGTGCGAGGTCTCCAGGGCGGCGTCCAGCAGTTTGTGCATCCGCACCGCGTCTTCGAAAGAGGCCGCCGCATGCGTGCCCTCTGCGACGTCCTGGGCATAAGCGTGATACAGCTCGGCCAGTTCCAGCACGGCAGATGGCAGATTCGAAGCAGGCAGGCGCAAATAGCACTCAGGGACAGGCAGCACCTGCATTGGCAGATTGTCGCCGTGGGCGCCTTCAATCACATAGTCATCGCCCACATCGCCGAACGCCGACCTATTGGTGATGCGCAGATCGCCTTCGTGGCCGGTGATCTCGATCTGTACGCCAGAACCATTACGTTTGCCGCCCTCGATGTGCACCGAGACCACGGCACCGTTTTCGAGTTGCCCCGCGAGGACCATCTGGTCTGGCGCGGTCGTGCTGAATTGCTCGTCGGTTTCCTTGATGGTGACGGTATCGAACTGATTGACCACCAGCCCGGCCAGGTTGACCGGCCAACCGGTCGCAGTGAACAGCATGTCGAGAAAATGACCGGCATAAATCGCGATCACACTGGAGAAATTCTCCACCGGAACGGTCCAGCGTAGAGCGTTCGGGCGCAGTGCCTGGAAATAATTCATGCTGACGTGGATGCGAACCGAGCGCACTTTGCCGACGTAACCCTGCTGCAACAGGTCCTGCAAATAACGATTGTGCGGCGCGTGACGCCGTTGCAGGCCAACGATGTTGCGAACGCCAGCGTGTTTTGTCAGGCAGCTCAACTCTTCGGAAATGGCCGTGCTGGTGGTCAACGGCCATTCGCAATAGACATTCTTCCTGGCCGCGATGGCTGCACGCACAGCCTCTTCGTGCTGCGGCGCGGTCGTGAGCACTACCACCAGATCGACGTCAGGGTGGTTTACCAACTCATCAAGGGATTCGGCCACATTGGGAATGCCGAACTGATCGGCCGCGGCTCTGGCGCTGTCCTGGCGCTGACTGTAAATGGCGCTGATTTCGTATTGGGACAGCAAAGAGAAGACCCGGACATGACCGTGCAAGGCCCAGTTGCCAATGCCGACCAGACCAACGCGGATAGAGGTTACGGTACTCATGAAAGACTCCGAAAAAAGACAGGGGATGTCCTTCAGAGTCTAGGGAGGGCGGCCTTGGGGAAAAACGGTCCGGGTATCCGAACTTTGCGGACAGAATGGCTTGAATCCGAAACCCGCTCAATGCCCTTACTCGGATTTTTCCTCAACCCCACGCTTCAAAAGGTAAGTGTCCATGATCCAGCCGTTTGCCTCGCGGGCAGCCTTGCGAACCCGCTCGATTTCTTCGGCGACCTCCCCCAGTTTTCCAGAAATCAGAATCTCATCCGGCGTGCCCAGGTAGGCGCCCCAGTAGATATCCAGGTCCTGATCGGCCAGTGTCTTGTAGGTGTTCTCGGCATCCAGCATCACTACCACGCTGTCGACGTTGTCCGGAAAGCCTTGCGCCAGGCGCCGGCCGGTGGTGATTTCCACCGAACGACCGATGTGATTGAGCGGCACCTTGTGCTGCGCGGTCAGGGCCTGGACGCTGGTGATGCCGGGGATGACGTCGTACTGCAGATCGTGGCGGCCCGTTTCGATGATCGCGTCAAGAATGCGGATGGTGCTGTCGTAGAGCGACGGATCGCCCCACACCAGAAAGGCGCCGCATTCGCCGTCCTCGAGTTCTTCGGCGATCAGACGCTCGAAGGTGTGCTGCTTTTCGGAGTTGAGGTTGTCCACCGCCTGCAGATAACCGACACCCTCTCGCTGCCGCTCGGGGTTGAGCGCTTCGACCACCCGATAATCACGGTCAACGATGTAGCGCTCGCAGATCTCCTTGCGCAGGTGGTTGAGCTTTTCCTTGCTCAGGCCCTTGTCCATCAAGAAAAAAACATCCGCCTGATTGAGCGCGTTCACCGCCTGAATCGTGATGTATTCGGGGTTTCCGGCGCCGATGCCGATGATCAGGATTTTTTTCATGAGAGAGAGTCCGGGTATTCGCCATGCGTGAAGCGCTGATAGAGGGGCGTGAATATATCGCGATCCCGGCTGAATCGCCCGCGGTTCTGCCCAATGCCGTGGATTTGAGCCTTACTCCCGGGCGTGTCCGGTCACTGCCAAGGCTAACCTCCCTTCTCGTCACTGGACCACTCACCGCCCAGCTGACAGGATGCGCTCTCATCTCGGAGACTTCGCGTGAGCACGCCCATTACCATCCGCCCCGCAAAACCGGAAGACGCCAGCGCCATCGCCGCGTTGGTCGCAGAAGCCTACACACCCTATATCCGGAGGATCGGTCGCAAACCGGGGCCGATGCTGGAGGACTACGCGCAGGTAGTGGCCGATTCCGTCGTATACGTGTGCCTCGAGGAAGAGGACATCGTCGGGGTTCTGGTGATGCTTCGGGAAGGCGACGAGATGCTGTTGCTCAACGTCGCGGTGTTGCCCCGCTGCAAAGGTCGGGGAATGGGCAAACGGCTGATGACGTTCTGTGAGGATTACGCGCGGGGCATTGGCTGCGTTGCCATTCGCCTGTATACCCATGAGCTGATGAGCGAGAACCAGGACATCTACAAGAGGCTGGGTTACGTGGAGACCCACCGCGCTACAGAGCACGGCTTTGCACGGGTTTTCATGCACAAGGCCCTTTAGATTTTGTTGACCCTTTACTCAACTTTTACGGAGTCTGGACGTTCGTTTACACGAAACGGGTGTTTCATACATCCATGGCGAACCCAAACATATCGCCAGAGGAGACACCATGTTTTCGAAGATGACCCAAGCCTTGATTCTGTCCGGTTGCCTGCTCGCTGCGGGCGTCGCCACCGCAAGTGACCGCAATGTGGTCGTGCCAGTCATCGCCGGGGCCGCCGTCGGTGCGGTGTTGGCCACTGTAATCGCCGATTCGGGCCATGATCGTTACCGCCCTCAATATCGAGAATACCGCCCACAGCCGCGTTATCAGCCGGTGTATCAGCCTGTGGCCTATGTGCCGGTGGCACCACGGGTCGAGTATCGCCGCTTCGCCCCGCCACCGCCTCACGGTTATTACAACGGCGGCCATGACCGCGGTTACGATCACCGCTACGACCATCGTTACGACCACCGCGATGACCGCGGTCGCTGGTAAGCCCTCGCCCTCACCCGTACCGCCGTCAGCACTGACGGCGGTATTGTTTTCAGGCCCGCCCGGCAATGTGCTGACAGCGGTCTAACCTGAACAGGCACGAAACTGCCTTTCGGGTAATTCAAATGCAGAGACTGTGGAAACGCTATCTGGAATGGCTCGACAAGGACCTCAGCACCAAGGTCTTCGACAACTTCAAGAACATGGTGCTGTGCGCCCTGCTGCTGGCAGCGGGCACCGACGCGCTGCGCAGCGGCACTCATATGTTCATGAGCCCGCTCGCTTCCGGTAGCACCGGATGGGGTTTGATCACGATTTCCGTGGTGCTGATGCTGCTGAACATGAGCGACGGCATCCGTCGGCTGTCACGCCTGCGCTATCACACCATTTTGCAGATCCTGATTGTCGTCATCTACGTACTCGTTTCGGAGCGAGTGGTCGAGATGGTCTGGAACTACCGGGCGGACTGAGCAGCCGCAATCGAAAGAACGAATCGGCGCTCCGCTCCTGCCTGCTCATCTGCGGCGAACTCTTCGGGACTGAACCCGCATCGCTCCAGGACTTTTCGCGAGCCGACATTTTCCGGGTAAACGTAAGCGACCAGTTGCGTCAGCTGCCAACGGATCCGTGCCTGCTGGATCAGATGATTCAGCGCCAACGTGGCCAGGCCCTGGCCGCACGCCGATTGCGCCACCCGATAGCCGACCTCCGCCGAACCCTTCGCGGCATCAATGTCTTTCAGATTGGCCCGCCCGACGATTGTCTTGCTGGCGTCCTCGATCACGAACGGATGCCAGACGCCCTTGGCGAAGTCGGACAGATAGCTGTCGATGTGCTCGCCCACACCTTCCGGCGAATAGAAACCAGGGTCTCGCCCATCGATATGGGATTCGAACCACTCCCGATTGACGACTTCGAATGCCAGCAACGCCTCGGTATCGGTACTTTTGAGTTCACGCACGTTGAACGGCGTCATCGATCACATCCCCTGTGGTTAAAGCCGAAAGCAGACGGCATCTTCTCAAATATCATGAGGCCTCAATCGGCTGAGCCGACAATGGCAAACCGAAGATTTTGTCGAAAAGCAGGTTGAACGTGAAGGTGTAGACCAAGAAGAACACCACCAACCCGACGTTCAAGGCCAGTGCGTCCAGCAGAGCGATCTGCAGGGACCAGGCGAACAACGGCACCAGCATGCCGAGCAATCCGGCTTCGAAACCGATGGCATGCAATGCCCGGCGAAATAGCGTGCGGGTACGGTCTGCGCGGCGGGCTTCCCAGTACTCGAACAGGCTGTTCCAGCAAAGATTCCAGAGCATTGCGACGGTCGAACTGGCAATCGCCAAACCGCCGGAATGCACGGTGTCGTGGCCCAGTGCGGTGAGAATGAGGGTATTGAATGCAACCGCGATCAACTCGAAAGAGGTGACGAAAACCAGTTTGCGTTTGACGCCTTGCATGTCCAATGCCTCGTGAAGCCATTTGTAATGGCCGGCTACTATGGCCAAAAACTGACCCTTCGGCCAGTTTTGTGTCAGTCCGTCACTGAATCTATCGCGTTCATGCGCAATAAGCAGACCTTCAACGCCAGCGACGCTCGACCGTTCATCGCACATTCCCGATTTTTCCCAACTTTTCCCGCCCCACGATGAGTCACAAAGCAAGACCGGCTGGCAAAAGCGCCAGCCCCTGCACCTCTGCTCCGTAAATACGAAGAGGCTTTATCACATGAATAAGAAACTGAGTTATGCGCTGACCATTGCCGGACTTGCCTGCGCCCTGTCACAACCCCTGATGGCCGCGACCAGCACCGAAAGCAGCACCTCGAACGGCAGTAGCATGAGCGGGCCGTCATCGTCGTCCTCAGGCACTTCGACCAAGTCTGACGAATCCTCCAGGCCCAGCGGCACCAACGGCGCCAACACCAAAGGCACCGCCCTCCCGGGTTCCGGCGGCGAGGCCGGCAGCGGCGGCAATTCGAGCCCGGGCAACAAGTCGCCGTCGGGCGCGGGCTCAAGCTCTACCAGTGGCAGCGGTTCATAAGTCCGCCGCCCATCCAGCCAGATTCGGAGGTTACAAGCCGAGTCTGGCCGGACACCTCCGGGGCTCAAGCTTTCGCCGCAGCCTTGTGCGCCGGAATGGCAACCAGAATGACCACCGCACCTATTAGAGTGATGACACCCAGAATCGTCAGGCCCAGGTAGATACTGCCGGTGCTGGACTTCAACCAACCGACCAGCGTCGGACTGACGAACGCGCCGATGCCGCCCAGGCTGGTGATGAACGCAATCCCGCCTGCTTTGGTGTGGGCGGTCAGGAAGGTCTGCGGGATGGTCCAGAACACCACGAATCCGCCATAGGACGCCGCTGCGGCAATCGACAGTAAAGTGATGGCGAGCGGGATGCTGTGCGCGACGGTCGTCAGCAAGGCGAAACACACCGCGATGACCGCGCCGCAGGCAACCAGGTGCCAGCGCCGTTCCATGCGCATATCCGAGCTGTAGCCAACGAGGTAGGTGCCGACCGCCCCCGACAGGAACACCACGCTGGAAAGCAGCCCCACGTCCACCAGGTCTTTCACGCCAAAGTCGCGAATGATCGTCGGGGCCCAGAAGCCGATGGCGTTGAACGACACCAGCACACAGAAATAACCGACGACGCCGACGTACAGCCTGGGATTGCGCAACGCCTCGACCAACCCGTGTCCTCGGCCCTTCATCTGGCCCTTTTCTTCCAGCGCAAGATCACTCGATACGATGGCCTTCTCACGCTCGCTGAGCCACTTGGCGTCCGCCGGCTGATCGCAGAGAAAGTAGAACGCGATGATCCCGAGGATGATCGCCGGCACACCTTCCAGAACGAACAGCCACTGCCAGCCGTGCAGGCCATGCAGGTCCGCCATATGGACCATGATCCAGGTTGACACCGGCCCGCCGATGATCCCGGCCGTGGCCGCGCCCATCATGAAGAACCCGGTGACCCGGCCCCGGCGCGCAGCGGGAAACCAGTAGGTGAGGTACAGGATGACGCCGGGGAAAAACCCCGCCTCGGCCGCCCCCAGCAAGAAGCGCATGACATAGAACTGCGTTGGCGTGTTGACGAACATCATGGCGCTGGAGATCAGCCCCCACAGGATCATGATCCGCAGCAGCGTTCGACGGGCGCCGATGCGCTGCATCCAGACGTTGCTCGGTACTTCGAACAGCACGTACCCGACAAAGAACAATCCCGCCCCCAGCCCATAAGCCGCTTCGGAAAAACCCAGGTCGTTCATGAACTGCAGTTTGGCGAAACTGATGTTGGCCCGGTCGAGATAGGAAACGATGTAGCAGACAATCAGAAACGGCATCAGGCGCAGTGTCAGCTTGCGATAAGTGCGCTCGATTTCGTCAGAGGTATAACGTTCCAGAAACGCTGAAGCTTGTTGAGAAATATCCATGTGAGCCTCGAAGACTGGAGGGTGGAGTCGATGCAAAGGGGCGGTCGCACTGTCGACCGCCAACGTCGGCTGGGGCGTCAGACGTCACGAACCGGCAAAATCCTCGACACTTTCAGGTCGCGGCTGCGGCAGCGAATCGGCAACGACCCGCGGCTTGACCAATGCATCCCCGGCCTTTACGCCCTTCCCGGCGCTCAACACGAACAGCGGGTTGATATCCAGCTCCTGCACCACATCGCGCAAATCGACGGCCAGTGCCGACAGGCGCATCAAGGTGTCGATCACCGCGTCCAGGTCAGCCTTCGGTCGACCACGCGCGCCGTCCAGCAGGGCGAACGCCCGCAGCTCCCGGAGCATCGATTCTGCTTCCGAGCGGGTGATCGGCGCCAGCCGGAAGCTCACGTCCTTGATCACCTCGGCGAAGATTCCGCCGATCCCCACCATCACCGCCGGGCCAAACAGCGGGTCATTGTTGATCCCCAGAATCAGCTCGGTGCCGCCACTGACCATTTCCTGCACCAGCACGCCATCGACGACTGCATCCGGTTTATAGGCACGCGCATTGCTGACGATCTCATCGAACGCCGCGCTGATCGCCGCTTCACCTTGCACGCCGATCCGCACTCCACCGGCTTCGGTCTTGTGCGGAATGTCCGGCGACTGGATTTTCATCACCACCGGAAAATCCATCGCACAGGCGATCTGCACGGCCTGCTCGGTGCTGCTTGCCAACGCTTCGTGGGTCACACCGATGCCGTAGGCCTGCAGCAGCTTCTTGCCTTCAAATTCGGTCATGTCGGTGGTTCGGTTTATCAGCGACTCACGCATTTGCGCAGCATGCAGCACCAACGGTTGTTCAGCCTGCACCTGCTCCAATTGCTTGCGCGCCTGGGCAAACGACCACAGGGCACTGGCGCCCCTTGCGCAACGCACCGGCGATTGATAACGCGGAATGCGGGCCGCATCGAGAATCTCGTAAGCGCCATGAACCGAAGCCGGGTCGGCGTTCCAGGCGACCAACACCGGTATCCCGTACTGATCGCTGATCCTGACAATCTCATTCGCCAGTTCAGTCGCGAGTTTGCCACTGGCCGCCGCCAACGCCAGACCGATCATGTCGACGTTCGGATCGTTTGCCAGTTGTTCCAGTGTCACTCTCAGCAAGTTGGCATCGTTGAGCAGACTCGCCGTCACGTCCAGCGGATTGGCGATGGCGGCGAAGGATGGCAATACCTCTTTCAGCGCGTTCACCGTTGCAGGCGCCAGTGTCGGCAGTTGCAGCCCGCCCTCGGCAGCCCCGTCGGCCATCGCGATTCCCGCTCCTCCGGAAATGGTGACGATGGCCATGCGATTGCCTTTCGGCAGTCGGCCAGGCAACAGCGCTTTGGCGCAATCGGCGAGGTCACCGACATCCTTGACTTCGATGATGCCGCTCTGCCTGAACGCCGCGCGATACAGCGCCATCGAGCCCCCGAGATTGGCGGTATGCGACGCCGCCGCTCGGGCCCCCGCTTCGGAAGTACCGACCTTCCAGACCAACACAGGCTTGCCTGCACTGAGTGCCCGTCGTCCGATGCCCAGCAGTCGATGCGCGTCCTGAAAGCCTTCCACGTAACCGGCGATCACCCGGGTTTCGGGGTCGTCGATCATGGCGTCCATGAAATCCAGCGACGTGGTCACGGACTCGTTGCCAGTGGACACGTAATGCCTGAAGCCTACGCCTTCCTGGCTCGCCAGCATCACGATCGAATTACCGAACGCGCCGCTCTGCGACGTCAGGCTCAAATGGCCTTTGGGGTAGGTCAAGCCATACGGCGCGCCGAAGCCGACATGAATGCCTTCGCTGATGTTCATGTAACCCTGGCAATTGGGGCCGATCACCTGCATGCCGAACGATCGGGCGATGGCGGTGATGTTGCGTTGCGCCTGCGCGCCCTCCTCTCCGGCTTCGGCGAACCCTGAAGACAGAATGACTGCGAACCTGCAGCCCTTGGCGCCCAGCTCCCTGAGCACGTCGGGAACGCGCTTGGCGCCAACGGCAATCACCGCCACATCCGGCGCTCTCGGCAGCGAAACGACATCGGGGTAGCAGCGATAGCCCGCCACTTCTTCATAGCGTGGGTTGACCGCAAATACCTGCCCGGCAAAGCCTTTGGCCTTGAGGTGCGCGATGGGTTGCCCGCTGATCGAGGCCAGATCCTGCGAGGCGCCGATCACGGCAATCGAGCGTGGGTTGAAGAACAAATCGAATTCAGACATGGCTGTGACCTGCAACGCTAGCAATGGGCGCGCGCTCGTTATGACGATGGGCAGCAAACACCTGTTTGGCGATGTTGAGCTGATGAATCTGGCTGGTGCCTTCGTAGAGTCGAAACAGCCGGACATCCCGATACCAGCGCTCGATCGAAGCGTGATCGGCAACATACCCGGCGCCGCCGAACATCTGCACGCAGCGGTCTGCCACACGCCCACACATCTCGGTCGCGAAGTACTTGCACATCGAGGCTTCGAGGACCACGTCTTCCCCCCGGTCGCGCTTGCGAGCGGTTTCGAGAATCATCGAGCGGGCGGCGAAAATGTCGGTCTGACAGTCAGCGATCATTCCCTGAACCAGTTGATGGTTCGCCACGGGCTGGCCGAACTGCACACGGGCCGTGGTGTGTTCGAGGGCCATCGCCAGCATGCGCATGGCCGGGCCCGTGGACAGCGCCGCCAGATGGATACGCTGCTTGTTCAAGGTTTTCATCACCGTGCGAAACCCTTGGCCTTCGACGCCGCCGATCAGGTTGCCCACCGGGACTCGACACTCGTTGAAGAAGACATCGCCAACCGGAGAACCGGCCTGCCCCATTTTGCGATAAGGGGCACTGGTGGACAGGCCGGGAAAGTGGCGTTCGACGATGAACGCCGAGACGCCCTTCGCGCCAGTGCTGCCCGGTTCCGTACGCGCCGTGACGGTGAAGACATCGGCGATGGGGCCGTTGGTGATGTAACACTTCTGGCCGTTGAGAACGTAATGATCGCCATCGCGCCGAGCAGTGGTCTTGACGTTGGTCGCTTCCGAGCCGGCGTCGGGCTCGGTGACCGCCAGGCAAGCGGTCCATTCGCCGCTGGCCAGAGGCGGCAGATAATGGTGCTTTTGCTGTTCGGTGCCATCGACCACAATCCCTTCGGAGCCGATACCCGTGTTGGTGCCGACACGGGCGCGAACAGCCACTGAGCATTGCGACAGTTCGAACGCCGCCAGCACCAGTTCTTCAGTGGTCAGCCCTGCGCCGCCGTAGCTTTCAGGGATACTCCAACCGAAAAATCCCTTGTCGCGCATCGTCTGCACCAGGTCGGCTGGGACTTCGTCGCAGCGCTCGATGTCGTCCTCACGGGCCATCGCCGTTTCATGCACGAAGTGGCGTACCTCGTGCAAAAACGAGTCGAACGCCTGCTGATCTCTGATCATTGTCGTGTCCACCTATTGTTATATTTGTTGCCGACCATATGGCATCACAGTCGACGAACAATCAAACAGTGTTCCACTATGCAGAACACTGTTTGAATAGTTGGAACAGCCGGCGTATTACTGCCTGACCTGACAGCGAGATGCCGGAGGCCTCCAGGCCATGAACGACAACCACAAACACGGGAAGACACCCGCCCCGCAAGACTGGCATTCGCCTTCCAGGCATTACCTCCCGGAGGAGTTTGCCGATGACCGGCAGTTTGCCGCGACCCTGGCCCGCGGCCTGGAAATCCTTCACTGCTTCACTGCTCGCGATACCCAACTGGGCAACGCTGAACTGTCGTCACGAACCGGAATGGCCAAGGCGACGATCTCGCGCTTCACCTATACCCTGGTGCGCCTGGGTTATCTGCGGATCAATCGCCTGAACAACAAATACCAGCTGGGCTCGGCAGTGTTGTCGCTGGGCTATCCGCTACTTGCCAGCCTCAACATCCGGCAGATCGCACGCCCATTCATGAAGGAACTGGCAGACCACATTCGCGGCTCTGTGTCGCTGGGCATGCGCGACCGCTTGAGCGTCGTGTACCTGGAAAGCAGTCGCAGCGCGGCGCCCATCAGCCATCCGCCAGATGTCGGGCTGAGCTACCCCATTGTCAGAACGGCCATGGGCCGCGCGCTGATTGCTGCCTCTTCACGGGAAGATCGAACCGCACTGCTCAACGAGATCAAGGTCCGCACCCCCGATGACTGGAAGACCTTTCAGACCCGCATCGAGGAAAGCGTTCAGGAGTACCACGAGCTTGGTTTCTGCCTGTCCTACGGCGACCTGCGCCGGGAGATTCACGCCGTTGCGGTGCCGATGCGCGCGATGGCAGACGGCGAAACGCTGGTGTTCAACTGCGGCGTGTCCTCGTATTTGCTGAACGAGGGGCAACTGAAGAACGACATCGGTCCGCGGCTGGTGTCGATGGTGCGCAGTATCGAAGGGATGCTGGGGATTTATTGAAATCCATGGGCGGTTGACTCGGCGCAGAAACGCCCTCAGCCCCTGGACTCACCGTGCGTGGCGGTGAATCGAGGGGCTGAGAGCGAAACCCTTAACCAAGCTCGCGCTTGAGTTGTTCCCGGTCCAGCGCGCCATCCCAGCGGGCGACGAATAACGTGGCCACGCCGTTGCCGATCACGTTGATCAACGCCCCGCCTTCAGAGATGAAGCGGTAAACGCCCAACACCAGAACCAGTCCGGCCGCCGGAATCACATCGACCGAAGCCAAGGTCGCTGCCAGCGTGATGAACGCTCCGCCTGTCACGCTGGCCGCGCCTTTTGAGGTCAGCAACAGAATCAACAACAGCGTGACCTGGTGGTACAGCGACAGGTCGATGTCCAGCGCCTGGGCAATGAAGATCGCCAGCACCGTCATGTTCAGGCAACTGCCATCAAGGTTGAAGCAGTAGCCCGACGGCACCACCAACCCGACCGTGGATTTCTCGCAACCCAGCTTCTCCAGTTTGTCCATCAGCCGTGGCAGCGCCGACTCCGACGAGGAAGTCCCCAAGACCAACATCAACTCTTCGCGAATGTACTTGAGGAACTTCCACAGACTGAAACCGGCGAGGCGCGCGACGATATTCAGCACCACAAAGACGAACACCAACCCTGTGAGGTAGTAGCACACCAGCAGGTTGGCGTATGAGCCGAGCGACTGAACCCCGTACTTGCCCACCGTAAACGCCATCCCGCCGAAAGCCCCCAACGGCGCCAGGTACATGACGATCTTCAGCATGCGAAAGAACGCCTTGGCGATCAGGTCGATGGTCGCCAACAGCGGCTTGCCCGTCTCGCCCAGAAACTGCAGACCGAAGGCGAACAGCACGGAAATGAACAGCACCTGGAGAATCTCGCCCTCGGCAAAGGCCCCGAACACCGTGCCCGGAACGATGTGGGTCAGGAACCCCACCACGCTCTGTTCGTGAGCGGCCTTGGCGTAACCGGCGATGGCCGAGGAGTCCAGTGTCGCGGGGTCGATGTGCATCCCCGCCCCAGGTTTGAGCAGGTTGACGCCGATCAATCCGATGACCAGTGCAATGGTGGTCAGCACCTCGAAGTAAACCAGCGACTTGAAACCGATGCGGCCGATGCGTTTGAGGCTCTGCATGCTGGCGATGCCGCTGACCACGGTGCAGAAAATGATCGGCGCGATGAGCATCTTGATCAGCTTGATGAAGGTGTCACCCAAGGGTTTCATCTGTTCGCCCAGCGCCGGGCTGAAATGCCCGAGAACGATGCCCAGCACAATCGCGGCCAGCACCTGAACGTACAGATGCTGATAAAAAGGCTTGCGCTGCGCGGAGCTGAGTCCTGCGGTGTCGATTGAAGAGCTGATTGTTTTTGTCATGGCTCTGCCTGCGTGTGGTTCGTGAGATTGGCTGGGGATCAGGTCACCGCGTTGATGGGCGCCCCTGCAGCGAATGCGGAGATGTTCGCGGAGAGCACCGCCTTAAGGCGCGCCACGCTGCTCTGGCTGGCCCAGGCCACATGGGGCGTGATGATCAGATTGGGATGCGCGCAGTGCAGCAGCGGGTGGTCGGCTTGCGGCGGTTCTGCATAGAGCACGTCCAGCGCGGCGCCACCCAACTGGCCATTGGCAAGGCCCGCAAGTACCGCGTTCTCGTCCACCAACGGCCCGCGAGCGGTGTTGATCAGCAGCGCTGCGGGCTTCATGCGGGCGATTTCCGCTGTGCCGATCAGGTAGCGCGTCTGCGGTGTCAACGGACAATGCAAAGTCAGCGCATCGGCCTTGGCGAGTACCTCATCGAATGAGGTGTAACCCTCACGCACTCGCGCGACGCCACGGTGCTCGGCGAACAGCACGTTGATGTCCAGCGCTCGGGCAAGCCGTGCCACACGACTGCCGATATCGCCACGACCGACAATGCCCAGCGTCGAACCCTGCAGATCCTGAATCGGCGCGCCATGCACGCAAAAGTGCGACGAGACCGGCCAATGGGTGCTCGAAGCTGCCCGGTAAGCCAATAGATGACGGCGTAAAGCGAACAGCGAGGCGATTACCGACTCCGCCACACTCACCGCGCTGTACGCCGGCACATTGCACACCGTCACGCCCTGATCGCGGCACGCGGCGATGTCCACGCAGTCGTAGCCGGTGGCTGCGACGCAGATGAGTTTCAGCTGCGGCAGTTGTTCGAGCGCAGCACGATCAATCCGCACTTTATTGGTGATCGCCACGTCGGCCTCTGCCAATGCTTCGACCAGCTGATTGGAAGCCGTCTGTTCGCGCTCGACCCAGTGACTGGCTTCAGGCGGGCGCGGTAACGGAGACGGCAGGCTTGCGCCGTCGAGAAATACGATATGCATGGCATTGGCTCTTGTTGTTCGAAAGGGGGTACGGATCACCCGCGCTCGGCGTTGGCGACCTGTTTGCTCAGGGTCTGGACGTGCTCGGGAACGGGATGCAGGTCCAGACGGCGGCCCGCCTTGAGGATCTGGCTTGGGGTGTCATGGCCGATCAAGCCGGGCAAGCGCGCTGACGCGGCCAGCACGCGGTCGAGGTCCATGCCGGTCTGATAGCCCATCAGGTCGAGCATGTGCACCAGGTCTTCCATGCACACATTGCCACTGGCGCCCGGTGCATACGGACAACCGCCAAGACCGCCCAGGGACGCATCAAAGCGCTCGATACCCGCTTCAAGGGCGCCGAGGGTATTGGCCAGCGCCATGCCCCGGGTGTTGTGAAAATGCAGGGTCAGTTGCAACTGGGGGAAGCGCTCGCGCACTTGTCTGCACAGCGCCTGAACCTGAGATGGGAACGCCATGCCAGTGGTGTCGCACAAGGTGATACCGCGCACCCCCAGCGTGGCGAAACGATCGACCCAGCCCAGCACTTCATCGGCCGCGACATCACCCTGCATCGGGCAGCCGAATACCGTCGACAACGACACGTTGATCGCGACAGGCCCCTGCCCGATTACACCAATCACGTCTGCCAGTTGAGCGAAGGATTGCTCGCGGGTCATGCGCAGGTTGGAGCGGTTGTGCGGCTCGCTGACCGACATCACCAGGTTCGCCTCATCGATTGCGCAGCCCAACGCGCGTTCGGCGCCCCGCACATTAGGCACCAGTACGGTGTACTCGACACCCGGCTGGCGTCGAATCCCGGCCATCACCGCTTCGGCGTCGCGCAGTGCAGGGATGGCTTTGGGTGAAGTGAAGGACGTGATCTCGATCTTGGCGTAGCCGCACAGGCTCAACGCGTCGATCAGCGCGATCTTGTCGCAGGTCTCGACGAAGGTTTTTTCGTTCTGGAAGCCATCACGGGTCGCGACTTCCTGCATGAACAGACGTTTCATTGCGGCTGCCTCTCTGCTCTCGTTATTGGTTGGCCTTATGAGCTGGCGTCATGGGCTGGCGTCATGGGCTGGCGTCATGGGCTGGCGTCATGGGCTGGATCATCGGCGCAAAACGAGGTGATGAGAATTTCAAAGATTTCCAATATTCTTTCCGAAAAGGAAACCCTCGAGACCGTCATGATCAATCTGCTTCAGCTGGATCTGGTGTCGCTGCGCCTGCTGGTGCTGGCCGCAGAAAGTGAGAACCTGACCAAGGCCGCCGACGGCGCGCACATGACCGTGTCTGCCGCGAGCAAGCGCCTGGCCGAGCTGGAACGCATCACCGACTGCACGCTTTTCGTGAGGCTTCCAAGGGGTCTGCAGTTGACGCCAGCCGGTCGCGGGCTGGCCGAACATGCCCGGCATATTCTGGAAAGCGCCCAGCGCATGGCCCACGATGCCAGCGATTTTTCCAATGGCGTGCGCGGCCATGTCAGGCTGTTCGCCAACACCTCGGCAGTCATTCAGTTCCTGCCTGGCGACCTGAACACTTTCCTCGCTGCAAACCCTCACGTGCGCATCGGCATGGAGGAAGCACTCAGCGACATGACCATCCAGGCCATCGAAGACGGGCGCGCCGACATCGGCATTTTCGCCGATAACGTACCCGCGCCGACGATCGAAAAACAGCCGTACAGGCGCGACCGGCTGGTGGTACTGGTGCCACAGAACCACCCTCTCGCCCAACGATCGACGGTGTCGTTTGTCGACACGCTGGACTACGACTACGTCGCCCTGAATCAAGGAAGCTCATTGCTCAGGCGCATCAGCGATGCCGCGTCCAACGCAGGCAAACTGCTCAAAGTGCGGATTCAGGTCAGCAGCTTCGACGGCATCTGCCGCATGATCGATGCCGGCCTGGGCATCGGCATTCTGCCGCTGGGCTCGGTGCAACCGGGCTTGCTGGAAACCAGCCTGAGCGCAGTCCCCCTCCAAGATCCATGGGCCTCGCGCACGCTGTACGTCGGTGTTGCGCGGGGGGCTCGCCTGTCGCCAGAAGCCGCCAATCTGTTCAGTTTCCTGTCCAGTCTGGAACCCGCGAGCCCATGAATACCGCTGGTCTGCGGCCGTCGTCGCCTCGTTTTTGCCACTGCGCGCCACGTGCTAGGATCCGCCCACGGCCGCTGCGCCCTTCTGCCCCTTCGGACACCTGAATGCGTCCCGCACTGGAAATTCGCACTTACCAACGCGAGTCCCCTCATCACCATCACGCCTTCGCGCAACTGGTGATGCCGGTCGGCGGGCGGATGGAAATCGAAGTCGAGGGACGTGGCGCCTGTCTGGATCTGTCGCTGGCCGCCTGGGTGGCGCCAAACGCAACTCACGCGCAGGTCGCGGAAGACGCGAGTCGTTTTCTGGTTCTGGACTGCCCGAGCCATTGGCTGGGAGAAGCCGCGCTGGCCACGCTGGCGCAGCAAACCTATGTACCGATCAACCCAACCGCTCGCCGTCTGATCGAGTTTGCCGACCTCGCGGGTCAACACGCGCTGACCGCTCACTCGACCCATCTGATCCCGCTGCTGCTCAGCACGTTGAGTACAAACGCGCTGCAACCCGCTGGGGGCATGGATGTGCTACTGGCCCGGCTTGAAGCTGATCCCGGCGCGGCGTGGAGTAACGAGGCCATGGCCCGTGTGGCGATCATGAGCGAGGGTCAATTGCATCGACGCTTCCTCGAACGCTTTGAGCAAACGCCGCAAGCCTGGCTGGCGAACCTGCGCATGCGCCATGCCCGTCGCTGGCTGGCCGACAGCAATCTTCCCGTTGTCGACATCGCCCTGCGGCTGGGCTTTTCCGATCAGGCCGCCCTGACCCGCGCCATGCGCCGCCTGTGCGACACCACCCCCGCGGCCTGGCGCCGGAATGCTCGACGGTCCGGGTAAAGAAAACACCGGTCTGGAGCAATACCGCAGCGGGCCTAACCCCTCACACTGCCGCCACATGAATTGAAGCGGTGGCGATGTGGCAAGCAATCAATCGTTGATCAAAGGCATCGGCTGCGGTATCGCGGCGGGCGTGTGCTGGGGCGTGATTTTCCTCGGGCCGGCGCTGACACCGGGGCTGTCGGGCACGGCCTTCGCGGTCCTGCGATTTCTCTGTTACGGGCTGTTTTCCGTGGTGCTGTTGCTGCCCCGCTGGCGCAGGGTCCGTTCGTCGCTGTGTCGCGAGGACTGGGTATCGCTGTTCTGGCTCAGCCTGATCGGCAACCTGCTGTATTACTCGCTGGTCGGCACCGGCGTTCAACTGGCGGGCGTGGCAACCACATCGCTCATCGTCGGTTTGATTCCGGTGCTTGTGGCGCTCGCCGGCCGCAGAGATGCCAACGCAGTGCCGATGAGGCGGCTGGCTCCATCGCTGTGCTGCGCTGTGGCAGGCGTAGCGCTGATCAGCTTCCATGCGCTCGATCAGGACGAAGTTGCCGCTGGGATCAGCAGCAAATGGGGGCTGCTCTGCGCATTCGGCGCCCTGTTGAGCTGGAGCTGGTATGCGGTGCACAACGCTCGTCGGCTCGCTGTTACCGATGTTTCGGCCCACGACTGGTCGCTGCTGACAGGCGTCATGACCGGCGCTCAATCGTTGCTCCTGGCCATCCCGCTAATCAGCTCGGGTTACCAACAGCTGAGCCCGCAGACCCTTGCCCACTTTTTGCTGATCGCTGCTGGCGTGGCACTGCTGGCCTCGGTGATCGGTGGGGTGTTCTGGAATCACGCCAGCCGCCTGCTGCCCCTGGCACTCAGCGGCCAGGTGCTGGTGATCGAAACCCTGGCCGCGTTGTTATTGGGGTTTCTCTGGGAGCGACGATTGCCGACGACCATCGAGATGACTGCAATCACCCTGCTGGTAATCGGCGTCGTCTGGTGCCTGCTCTGTCATCAGCGGCGCTCCCACAAGCCCCATCAAACCTTATCCAGCCTCGCCGGGAAACGCGCGACAAAGCAGGTGCCTTGATCCGGCGACGAACTTGCCGAGAGCGTACCCTTGTGACCCTCCAGAATCTGCGACGCAATGTACAGCCCCAGGCCCAGCCCCTCGCCTCTTTGGCCACCTTCGGAGCGTTTGAACGGCTGGAAGAGCAAAGGCATCAGCGCCTCGGGAATGCATGCGCCCTGGTTCGCGACCGACAGCACGAATTCGTTGCCGTCGAGTTTCGCGGCAACCTCAATCGGATGCTCGCGCGCGCCGTGCCTCACCGCGTTGCCCAACAGATTCGAGAGCAACTGGCCGATGCGCGTCGGGTCGCAATAAATGCCCGAGGGAATATCCATGTTCTGATGAATCAGGATATCGGGCTCTGAGGCCTGAATTTCGGCCACCACCGAATCGAAAACACTTTGCAGATCGTCGACCACCGACCGTCTTACTGGAATGCCGCCTCCGAGCCTGCCACGGGCAAAATCCAGAACGTCTTCGATCAGGCTGCCCATGCGTTGCGAGCTTTTACGAATGGCACCGGCCAACCCGCGCTCGCGCCTGTCACCGAGCTTGGACTCAAGCAGATCCGCGCTCATCCGTATTGCGCTCAGCGGCGTACGCAGGTCATGGCCCAGCACAGCGATGAACTGCTCACGCAGGCGACCCGCTTCGGTGGCGTCGGCCAGCGCGTTCTCGGATTTTTCCAGATCGCCACGCAGATCCAGATGCATGGCGATCAACTGGGCAAACAGGCCGAGGGTCTTGAGTACGGCGTTCTCATCGAAATGCGCAGGCACTGTGTCGATGGCGCACAGGGTGCCAAAAAACTCGCCATTCCCAGTGATGATAGGAATCGAGGCGTAACTTTCGAGTTGATAGGTTTTGGGCGTGTGATGATTGGCGTACAGCGGATGTTCACTGGCGTGAGTGAAGATCACCGGTTGTCTGTCCTGGCGGATCTCATGACAGATCGTCGACTCCAGCACCAGTTCGCCCCCCGGCCTGAGGCCGAAATCGAGCGAGTCATCGACCGCCAGCGCCACCCAGTGCTCATCTGTGACCCGGGCAACGGCCGCAAAGCGCATGCCGGTCACGTGCTTGACCATGTTCAGAATGATCGGCACCGCATCGATCCTGGCGACCGCTGCGATATCACTCGAAAAGATAGAGGTTTCAGGCATCACGCTCGCCATGGATAGATAGGTGGATCGTGAGCAGGGTGTCCGCCAACGTATGCTGGCGAATCTTAACCTAACGCTGGAAAAACCTGTGGCCAGATACGGCCATTCGCCAGCGGTTTCAGCTCGCAATGACTGTCAGGCGACGACCGGCGCGTGCTTTGCCATCAACTCGACCACCCAATCGATGAACACACGCAACTTGATGCTGATATGCCGGTTGGGGGGAAACGCCACGTACATCGGCATCGATTCCAGGCACCAATCTTCGAACAACGGCACCAGCGCCCCGCTCGCCTGCGATTTGCTGGCCATGTAGTGCGGCAGCCACAGTATCCCAAGGCCCGCCAGCCCCGCCTCCAGATAGGCATTGCCGTCATCCACCGCCAATACGTAGCGGCCTTGTGTCTGAACCGTCTCGCCATCGCGCTGCATCACCATGGGGAACAGCTTGCCGGTGCGCGCCCAGCGATAGCCGACGATGCGGTGATGAGTGTCTTCAAGCTCCCGAGGATGCGCAGGCACCCCTACTCTGTTCAGATAGTCCGGGGCGGCATACACCCCCAGTCGCAGGTCGCCAATGTGACGTGCCATCAGCGATTGATCGGTCAACTCGCCGCCGCGCACCACGCAATCGACGTTCTCACCGATCATGTCGACCATGCGGTCGCTCACCCCAAGGTCGATCTGGATGTCCGGGTATCTGGTGTAAAAATCCGGCAATGCGGGGATCAGTATCGTGCGTGCGAACGGGCTTGGGACGTCAACCCGCAACCGACCTCTGGGCAGGGTGGAAGCGCTGGAAAGACTGGTCTCGGCATCATCCACATCAGCCAGCACGCGGACCGCACGTTCGTAGTAAACGGCGCCGTCGGCGGTGACGTTGACCTTGCGTGTGGTGCGATTGAGCAACTTCACCCGCAAGCGCGCTTCCAGCTGCTGAATAAGCTGGGTCACGCTGGTCTTGCTCATGTGCAGGGTTTCGGCGGCCTTGGTGAAACTGCCGCTTTCCACCACACGAACGAATGCCTGCATCGCGTCGAAACGGTCCATCGCCACTCCAGAAAGTCATGGGATTGTTTGGGTTTTACAAACAGTCCTGAACAAGGTTGCTGGTTTATCGCAGCGGCGCAAGCCCCGTACAGTCACTTCATCGTTAATGACGGGGCTGCGATACCCCACTGATGGAGGTTCACATGACGGTTCGCGATGTTGTTTTCCCACCTGGACGCCATGCGCTGTATGAGCGCAATCGCTATTCACCGGCCATCAAATCCGACGGTTTCCTGTTCGTTTCGGGGCAAGTCGGCAGCCGCGAGGACGGTTCCCCCGAGCCGGAGCTGCAAGCTCAGGTGCGGCTGGCGTTCAACAATCTGAATGCGATCCTGAACGCCGCCGGCTGCACCTTCGATGACGTGGTTGACGTCACCGTGTTCATGGTCGACCCGCAAGCGACGTTCGAACGTATCTGGGAGGTCGTGCCCGAGTTCTGGGGTGAAGCCCCACACCCGACGATCACTGCGGTCGGGGTCACCTGGCTTTATGGTTTCGATTTCGAGATCAAGGTGATTGCAAAATTGCCGAAGGATCCCGCTGGCTGATCGCAGATAACCGCCCGTGCTTTTTCAGGCCGGCTGATCGAAGGTTCCGGGGCTGTTCGGTGTAGCTTTCCAGTCAGGTGAGCGTTCGCGTCTGGCGCTTTTGAGAGCAAGCTGAACAGCCGCCTCATTGAAATCGGCGACATACACTGGCGATCCGGGCTGTTGCCGCCACGACTCGCTCAATGGCCCTGCATCCACGGCGTCGAAGCCCATCTGGTCGACGAGGCCGAACACAACAGCCTTGGCCCGCGCATCGTCACCTGAAACAGGCAAGGCCACCCGGTCACCAGCCCCCTGAGGGCGCGCCATCTGATCCAGATGAGCGGCATAGATGTTATTGAACACTTTGATGATCGGGCGCTTGAGATGCCGTGCGACCCAGACACTTTCCAGCATGCCCTCTTCGATCTGGGCGATCTTGCCGTCGCGATGACGCGGGTAATAATTGCCAGTGTCGATGACGATGGCATCGGCTCGTGCACTCTCCAGCAGCCCCTCAGGCAAGGTCGGCACCCTGCATTGAGGCACGCTGACCACGATCACATCGGCATCCGCCAGATGCTCGCCCGCGCTGCAGGCGTGGGCGCCGACCTCACTGGCGAATTCGGCCAGCGTCTGGGCGCCCCGCGAGTTACTGATGTAAACCGTGTGTCCGTGCCGGGCCCAGCCACGAGCCAGCAATTTGCCGATGTGGCCGGTACCGATGATGTTGATGTTCATGACATGACTCTCCTCAAGCGGATTTCGGCGAGGCGCAACCATTCATCGGCGCCCTCGAAGTGAACGTGCGAGAGGATAGTCAGGCGGGTATGACAATGCACACGGGTGTCGAGCCTGCCAAATTCGGCGATGGTCTGGGCAATCACCCCGCTGGCCTCGGCGGCACGCGTAATATCCGCCGCGATGACCTTCGCGGCGCCTCCTCCATCACGGATTTCTTCGGCGAGAACTTCCAGTCGATTGGCGCGCCGCGCGACCAGCACCACCCGCGCCCCGGAGGCAGCGAGACGCTTGGCCGTCGCCTGACCGATGCCACTGGAGGCGCCGGTGATGATCGCCACGCTGTGTTCAAGATGTTTACTCATGAGAACTCACTCCCGACGCCCGAGGGGCTCTTTGACAATGGTTGGAAACGAGCAGCGATGACGCTGTTCGATGTCCGAAGATTGTCGACATGAGCACTGAAAGGAAGTGACCCTGAACCTGTCGGTTGATTGCCCGTTTCTCTTGTATTCAAGAGCACTGCCCGGCGGCTACCGAGACTCGGCCACCCGGTGCTGGTTGATATCGCGCATCGGGGGCGCCCCGAAGATGCGCTTGTATTCACGGTTGAATTGCGTGGCGCTTTCATAGCCGACGCGCAGTGCCGCGGTCGCCGCATCGACCTCCTCACCCAGCAGAATTCGCCGCGCCTCGTGCAGACGCAAGTGTTTCTGATACTGCAGCGGGCTCATCGCGGTCATCGCCCTGAAATGATGATGCAGGGTCGAGACCCCCATATTGGCCAGTGCCGCCAGTTCGTCGATGCGCAACGGTTGCGTGTAGTTTTCCCGCAGCCAGGCGATGGCTCTGGCCGTGCGCTGGCTTTGGGTGCCGGTCATGATCGTCTCGCGAAAACGCCGCCCGGCCGAACTGGTGAGGATGCGATAGAGGATTTCCCGTTGTATCAGCGGGCCGACGTGTATCAGATCCTGAGGTTTGTCGAGCAGCCTGATCAGCCTCGCGACCGCATCGAACAATTCCACCGTCGCCGGCCCCGTCGCCATCGCGGCACCTTTGGCCGGGGTCGCCGGACTTTGGGAATCGACGTCGGCCATCACTTGCCGGGCCATCTGCAGGTCCAGACGCATCAGGAGGGAGAGATAAGAGGCCTCGGGACTCGCTTCCAGGACTTCGGTCACCGTCGGCAGATTGACCGCCGTCAGCAAGAAGCGCGACTCGTCGTAGATGTACGTCGTCCCCCTGAGCTGTACGCGCTTGCGCCCGCGAATGATCATCCCCAGGCTGGGCTCGTAGAGGTAGGACGTAGGCTTGGTCGGCTGGCAGACCTGAGCGAAACTGAGCCCCGGCAACGACGACATGCGCTCGATTTCGTCGCCTAAAAACGCTTGAACGTGTTGCGCCAGTTCAGCTCGAATCGACGCGGTTTCATCGCGACGCAGACGATCCGCCTCGTTGAGTTCAAAAATCATGATGGCCCCTGATCTTCGGATTCAACAAGTATGACCAACCCGTTCGGGCGGTTTAACCTTTTGTGCGACGAACGAGCGAATCAGGCAAGCGCTTCAGAGGATCCGTCAATGCAACGCGTCGATCTGTACACCAGACTCGCCGCCTGCCCCGGCACATCATCCAGGGTACCGATGCGCTGCATGCCGACCTTCTCCAGCACCCGGATCGACGCGTAATGCAGGGGCCGGACCACGGCGTAGATTTCCGGCACCTGCAGCTCGGCGAAACCGTAGTCCAGCGCCGCCTGGCTGAGCTCGGTGGCGTAACCCTGCCCCCAGGCCTGCACGCCAAAGCGGTAGCCCAGGTTCAGCCGCTCCACGTGCAGGTATTTGCGCGCATCGATCCCGCCAAAGCCGATGATCTCCTCGGGCGCCTCGCGGGTGGCGATCGCCCACTGTCCGTAACCTTTGTGCTGCCAGTGAGTCAGCCACCCCTCAAGCAGCGAGTGCGCCTGATCGATGTCCGTCAACGGGCCTGACGGATTGAACTGATGGGTCGCTGGATCGCCATAGATGGCGAACAGGCGTTGCACATCGTCGAAGCTGGGCGCCCTTAAGACCAGACGCGCTGTGGTTCGTGGCGTCGCCATGACTGCTCCTGAAAATGGACAGGCTCAAAGCATGCACTCTAGCGTCTGTCGGTGGATTGGCACAGGGCACGATTCGTTGCTTGCTGAGAAATCTACTGATTCCAAAGCTGGGGATTAACGCTGTTTTCATTGCGTCTCGGGGGAAGGACATACAAATCAGTAGAGGCAACATAAATGCTCGACGCACGTACTCGTATAAGGAGAACAAGTATCCCAAGGGATATGAAGTCCATATCTCAACACGGCTCAAACTCAGAGCAGTGGGAGGAGCGCGAGGTGAGTGTCAGAAATGACTTGCCACATTACAAGTGGCGAGATGGTTCCAAAGATGTTGGACATATTTTCTTCAAGGATTGATCACCTTTATAGAACGGGCGATGGAACACCTTGTTTTTTGGGAGAACCCTGGAGACTAGATAAATACTTTTAGGCCTGAGAGGGATGCGCTAAGAAGCTTTGACCGTAATAGCACATCCCAAATCACAACCCCGATCAAACCGCCAACAACCGCTCCCGCAACTTGGTAATCTCATCCCGCATCTGCGCTGCAGCTTCAAACTCCAGATCCCGGGCCAGTTGGTACATCTTCTCTTCCAGTTGGCGAATGCGTTTGGTGATCTCACTCGGCGAGCGCAATTCGGCTTCGTACTTGGCGTTTTCCTCGGCGGCCTTGGCCATGCCTTTGCGTTTCTTGCTGCGCGAGCCGGGGACGGTGGCGCCTTCCATGATGTCGGTGATGTCCTTGACCACGCCTTTCGGCGTAATGCCGTTTTCCAGGTTGAAGGCGATCTGCTTGTCGCGGCGGCGCTCGGTTTCTCCGATTGCGCGCTCCATGGAGCCGGTCATGTTGTCGGCGTAGAGAATCGCCCGGCCGTTGAGGTTACGAGCGGCGCGGCCGATGGTCTGGATCAATGACCGTTCGGAACGCAGAAAGCCTTCCTTGTCGGCATCGAGGATCGCGACCAGCGACACTTCGGGCATGTCTAGACCTTCGCGCAGCAGGTTGATCCCGACCAGCACATCGAAGGTGCCCAGACGCAGGTCGCGGATGATCTCGACCCGCTCGACGGTGTCGATGTCCGAGTGCAGGTAACGCACGCGCACGCCGTGGTCGGCGAGATAATCAGTGAGGTCTTCGGACATGCGCTTGGTCAGCGTCGTGACCAGTACCCGTTCTTCCAGCGCCACGCGTTTGTGGATTTCGGAGAGTAGATCATCGACCTGAGTCAGCGCCGGACGAATCTCGATCTGCGGATCGACCAGGCCGGTAGGTCGCACCACCTGCTCGACCACACGCCCGGCATGTTCGCCTTCATAAGGCCCAGGCGTCGCCGAAACGAAAATGGTCTGCGGGCTGACGCTTTCCCACTCGTCGAAACGCATCGGCCGGTTGTCCAGCGCCGAGGGCAGACGGAAACCGTATTCCACCAGTGTCTCTTTGCGCGAACGGTCGCCTTTGTACATGGCGCCCACTTGGGGCACGCTGACGTGGGATTCGTCGATCACAAGCAACGCATCAGGCGGCAGGTAGTCGTAGAGCGTCGGCGGTGGCGCACCGGCTGGGCGGCCCGACAGATAGCGCGAGTAGTTTTCGATGCCGTTGCAGTAGCCCAGTTCGAGGATCATTTCCAGATCGAACCGAGTGCGCTGTTCAAGACGCTGCGCCTCCACGAGCTTATTGGCGCCGCGCAGGTATTCCAGACGTTCCTGCAACTCGACCTTGATCCCTTCCATTGCATCGAGCAGCGTTTCACGGGGCGTCACGTAGTGGCTCTTTGGGTAAAAGGTGAAGCGCGGGAGCTTGCGAATGACCTCACCGGTCAACGGGTCGAAGGCCGACAGGCTCTCGACTTCATCGTCGAACAGCTCGATGCGGATGGCTTCCAGATCCGATTCCGCGGGGAAAATGTCGATGACATCGCCGCGCACGCGGAAGGTGGCTCGGGCGAAATCCATGTCATTGCGGGTGTATTGCAGATCGGCCAGGCGGCGCAGCAAGGCACGCTGGTCGAGCTTGTCGCCACGGTCGACGTGAAGAACCATGCGCAGATAGGTTTCCGGGCTGCCCAGACCATAGATGCACGACACGGTGGTGACGATGATCGCGTCCTTGCGCTCCAGCAGGGCTTTGGTGGCGGACAGCCGCATCTGCTCAATGTGGTCGTTGATCGACGCATCCTTCTCGATGAAGGTGTCCGACGAAGGCACATAAGCTTCGGGCTGGTAATAGTCGTAGTAGGAAACGAAGTACTCGACGGCGTTATTGGGGAAGAACGCCTTGAACTCGCCATATAACTGCGCTGCCAGCGTCTTGTTCGGCGCAAGCACGAGGGTCGGACGCTGCACTTGCTGGATGACGTTGGCGATGCTGAAGGTTTTGCCCGAGCCCGTCACACCGAGCAGGGTCTGATGCGAGAGGCCAGCGTCGATACCCTCGACCAACTGACGAATCGCCGTCGGTTGATCACCGGCCGGCTCAAAACGGGTTACGAGCTGAAACTCGGACATAACTGACCTCTGTGTTCGCCTGCGGCTGAAGGAAGCTTGCAGCGCAAGACGTAATGAGCGCGGACGACTGATCTCGCCGGGAGAAAAGACGTACCAGAAAAAGAGTGATGGGACTACAAATGGAGTCCACAACGCCAGCTTTCAAGCCGTCATCAGGACATTAGTCAGCGCGACATGACTAATGGTCGAAAATAATCGGAAAAACCGCTAAAAAACCGCCCCAGACCTGTCGCCCCCGCCCACGATGCTCTCTATACTGACTCCCCGTTTGTGCACCGCTCTAGTGCATTCGGCCGGAGCGATGCGACCCATTCACTCCCCATTCAGAGCCGCCGCAAAAATGAGCCTGTTTTCCGCTGTCGAAATGGCACCACGCGATCCTATCCTGGGCCTCAACGAAGCATTCAACGCCGATACCCGTACCACCAAGGTCAACCTGGGTGTAGGCGTTTACAGCAACGAAGAAGGGAAAATTCCGCTGCTGCGTGCCGTTGCCGAAGCAGAGGAAATTCGCGTCGCTCAACACGTCCCACGTGGCTACCTGCCGATCGATGGCATCGCCGCCTACGACAAAGCCGTACAAACCCTGCTGTTCGGTGCCGAGTCGCCACTGCTGGCTTTGGGCCGCGTGATGACCGTACAGGCCGTCGGCGGTACCGGCGCCCTGAAAATCGGTGCTGACTTCCTCAAGCAGCTGTCGCCGAATGCCGTCGTGGCGATCAGCGATCCAAGCTGGGAAAACCACCGCGCGCTGTTCGAAACTGCCGGTTTCCCGGTGCACAACTACCGCTACTACGACGCCGCGACGCATGACGTGAACCGCGCCGGCATGCTCGAAGACCTGCAGAACCTGCCGTCTGGCTCGATCGTCGTGCTGCACGCTTGCTGCCACAACCCGACCGGCGTCGACCTGACCCTGGAAGACTGGAAAAAAGTCCTCGAGGTATTGAAAGCGAAAGGTCACGTACCGTTCCTCGACATGGCCTATCAGGGCTTTGGCGACGGCATCGACGAGGACGCCGCAGCGGTACGCCTGTTCGCCGACTCCGGTCTGACTTTCTTCGCGTCCAGTTCGTTCTCCAAATCGTTCTCGCTGTACGGCGAACGTGTGGGTGCGCTGTCGATCGTGACCGACTCGAAAGAAGAAACCGCTCGTGTGCTGTCCCAGGTCAAGCGCGTGATCCGCACCAACTACTCCAACCCGCCGACCCATGGCGCGACCATCGTCGCCGCTGTGCTGAACAGCCCTGAGCTGCGTCAGAAGTGGGAAGACGAACTGGCGCAAATGCGCCTTCGGATTCGTGGGATGCGTGAAGAAATGACCAAGCGCCTGGCTGACAATGCAGCCGGTCAGGACTTCAGCTTCGTCGCTCGCCAGCGCGGGATGTTTTCCTACTCGGGCCTGACCACCGAGCAGGTCCATCGCCTGCGCAACGAGTTCGGTATTTACGCGCTGGACACCGGTCGTATCTGCGTTGCCGCGCTGAACAAGCGCAACATCGAAGCGGTGACCCAGGCGATTCTCGCGGTCATCTAAAACGGCGGCGATGAGTCACGGCTGCAAGGGGGGAAGCGGATTAATAGTCTGCTTCCCCTTTTTTTTGGTTGGAGAGCAGAGGGGCACGGGCTGTCGCACACCAGCTGCACACGGAACCCTGTGGGAGCTGTGCGACAGCCCAGGCCGCGGTCGGACGATAGGGGTGGATCAGGCGGCTCATCTGCAACTGATCCGCCGCCTCGTCCGAATCGCGGCCCGTACCGTCGTGACCTCCGGCGTCGCCCACAGGTACCGCGTCAGAATTGAAGATCTGCGTTRGCGTTGGCGTTGGCGTTGGCTTTTGATCTTGCTTCTAAGCGCACGTCAGTTCAGACGACACAAATCGCGACTTGGGTGCAGGCTGAACGCAGNGCGTTAGCGTTGGCGTTGGCGTTGGCTTTTGATCTTGCTTCTAAGCGCACGTCAGTTCAGACGACACAAATCGCGACTTGGGTGCAGGCTGAACGCAGGCGACGTGGAGTGGGCCGAGCGGCATGGATGCCGCGAGAGCCGCCCCCCGCCATGGATGGCGGATGGCGGCGGGCCCACGGAGCGTCGCCGGAGTGARGGAACCCGAGGAACGAGGGCCCAACCAGGAGCAAGCACCCTTGGTTACTTGGGGTGCTTTTCCAAGTAACTCGCCGGAGGCGAAACAGGTCTGGCGTTAGCCNCCCAACCAGGAGCAAGCACCCTTGGTTACTTGGGGTGCTTTTCCAAGTAACTCGCCGGAGGCGAAACAGGTCTGGCGTTAGCCAGAGCCGTATCAGCCGCGCCGCAATCAGGTGGCGTATCCAGATTTCCAGCTGCACACCGAACCCTGTGTGAGCTGCTGGATCTGTGCGACAGCCGCGGTAGCAGTGGGTCAGCAGACAACTTCATAGCTGACCCACTGCTTCGCTGCCGTCGTGACCTCCGGCGTCTCCCACAGGTACCGCRTCAGAATTGAAGATCTGCGTTRGCGTTRGCGTTGGCGTTGGCGTTGGCTTTTGATCTTGCTTCTAAGCGCACGTCAGTTCAGACGACACAAATCGCGACTTGGGTGCAGGCTGARCGCAG
>NZ_MUIN01000008.1 GCF_002080045.1 Pseudomonas sp. Bc-h
ATCTGAACCGAAGCACTTCCTCACTGCTTACTTCGTCCAACTCTTTGATTATCAAGGAGTTTTCCGTTTCGTCTGCGCCGGAAGTGGGGCGAATTATAGACAGTTCCAGAGGGGCGTCAATACCTTTTTCATTAAATTGTCATATCGGTCAGAAATAGCCCTGAAAGCAAAGGGGCGAGCCTTGCGGCCCGCCCCTTGCGCTTAGTCATTACAAACTTGGGAACGCGAACTGCGACGCCTCATGGCTCGCACGCTGAGGCCAGCGCTGAGTGATTGCCTTACGCCGAGTGTAGAAACGCACGCCATCCGGACCGTAGGCATGCAGGTCGCCAAACAACGAACGCTTCCACCCGCCGAAGCTGTGGTACGCCACGGGAACGGGCAATGGCACGTTGACGCCGACCATCCCCACTTCAATCTCGTCACAGAACAGACGCGCAGCTTCACCATCCCGAGTAAAGATGCAGGTGCCGTTACCGTATTCGTGATCGTTGACCAGTTGCATGGCCTGCTCAAGGCTATTCACTCGGACAATGCACAGCACCGGCCCGAAGATCTCTTCTTTATAGATGCGCATCTCGGGAGTGACCTGATCGAACAGGCAGCCACCCAGGAAGAAACCATCTTCATGGCCCGACACCGTCAAGCCACGGCCATCGACCACCAACCTGGCGCCAGCGCCAACGCCGTCTTCTACATAACCAGTGACTTTGTCGCGGTGCTGGCCGGTTACCAATGGGCCCATGTCCAAACCACAAGAAGTACCTGCACCGATCTTCAGCGCTTTGATCTGAGGAACAAGCTTGGCCACCAGAGCATCGGCAACCTGATCACCGACACAGACCGCTACGGAGATCGCCATGCAGCGTTCACCGCACGAACCGTACGCTGCGCCCATCAATGCGCTGACAGCGTTATCCAGATCCGCGTCAGGCATCAGTACGGCGTGGTTCTTCGCGCCGCCCAGCGCCTGGACTCGCTTACCGCGGGCAGTCGCTTCTTTATAGATGTACTCGGCAATCGGAGTAGAGCCGACGAAGCTCAGCGCTTTGACTTCAGGCGCTTCGATCAGTGCATCCACCGCAGCCTTGTCGCCGTGCACCACGTTCAACACGCCTTTTGGCAAGCCGGCTTCGTGCAGAAGCTGTGCGATCAGAAGCGTAGAACTTGGGTCGCGCTCGGAAGGCTTGAGGATGAAGCAGTTGCCGCAGGCGATCGCCAGTGGGTACATCCACAGCGGCACCATGGCCGGGAAGTTGAACGGCGTGATGCCGGCCACAACACCCAAAGGTTGAAAGTCGGACCATGCGTCTATGTTCGGGCCGACGTTGCGGCTGTATTCGCCTTTGAGAATTTCCGGGGCCGCGCTGGCGTACTCAACGTTCTCGATCCCGCGCTTGAGCTCGCCCGCAGCATCTTCCAGAGTTTTGCCGTGCTCTTCGCTGATCAACTGCGCAATGCGCGCTTCGTTCTGCTCCAGCAACTGCTTGAAGCGGAACATGACCTGCGCACGCTTGGCAGGAGGCGTATTGCGCCACGCCGGGAACGCCGCCTTGGCTGAGTCGATCGCTTGCTGCACGGTTTCGCGGCTGGCCAATGGAACCTTGTGAATCGCCTGACCGGTCGATGGGTTGAAGACGTCAGCGGTACGGCCAGTGTCGCTGACCAACTCGCCGTGGATCAGGTGCTGGATGGTGCTCATGCGTTAACTCCGAAAAAAGTTTGCCCGCAGGCGCTACCGAAGTCGCGCCTGTTAATAGTAAGAGGAGATCAGTCGACCTGGTTGAGCGCTTCGCCCACGGCGTCAAACATGCGGTCCAGATCTTGCGGTGTGCTGTTGAAGGTTGGCCCGAACTGCAGGGTGTCTCCGCCAAAGCGCACATAGAAACCGGCTTTCCACAGCTTCATCGCTGCTTCGAACGGACGCACGATGGCGTCACCATCACGGGCAGCGATCTGAATCGCGCCAGCCAGCCCATAGTTGCGGATGTCGATGACGTTCTTGCTGCCCTTGAGACCATGCAGCGAGTTCTCGAAGTGCGGCGCTGTTTCAGCGACCTGCTGCACCAGATTTTCGCGCTGGAGGATATCCAGTGCCGCGAGGCCGGCGGCACAGGCCACTGGATGCGCCGAATAGGTATAGCCGTGAGGGAATTCAACCGCATATTCCGGCGTCGGCTGATTCATGAACGTCTGATAGATCTCGCTGCTGGCAATCACTGCGCCCATTGGAATGGCGCCGTTGGTGACCTGCTTGGCAATACACATCAGATCTGGGGTCACGCCGAAGCTGTCAGCACCGAACATCGAACCGGTACGACCAAAACCGGTAATGACTTCGTCGAAGATCAGCAGGATATTGTGCTGGTCGCAGATTTCACGCAGGCGCTTGAGATAACCCTGCGGCGGAACGATCACACCGGCAGAACCGGCCATTGGTTCGACGATTACCGCTGCGATATTTGACGCATCGTGCAGCTCGATCAATTTGAGCATTTCATCGGCCAGCGCGATCCCGCCCTGCTCAGGCATGCCGCGAGAATAGGCGTTGCTGGCGAGCAAGGTGTGAGGCAAATGATCGACATCCATCAATTGGCCAAACATCTTGCGGTTGCCGTTGACGCCACCCAGGCTGGTGCCCGCGATGTTCACACCGTGATAGCCACGAGCACGACCAATCATTTTGGTCTTGGTGGCCTGGCCTTTCAGGCGCCAGTAGGCACGTACCATCTTCACCGCAGTGTCCGCGCACTCGGAACCGGAGTCTGTGTAGAACACGTGGTTCAAGCTGCCGGGCGTCAGGTCGGTGATCTTTTCCGCCAGCTGGAAAGACAGCGGATGGCCGAACTGGAAAGCTGGGGAATAGTCGAGGGTGCCCAGTTGCCTGGAGACCGCTTCCTGGATTTCCTTGCGAGTATGGCCAGCGCCACAAGTCCACAGACCGGACAAACCGTCATAGATCTTGCGTCCCTTGTCGTCTGTCAGATAGCTGCCTTCTGCCGCAACGATCAGTCGCGGATCGCGCTGGAAATTGCGGTTGGCGGTGTAGGGCATCCAGTGGGCATCGAGCTTGAGCTGGCTTGCCACAGACATATCAGACGATTCGGGCATGTTCATTGGAATTAACCTCACAAGGGTGTGGGTGGCCTGTCTTCATATCTCTTGAACAGCGGCATGAAGCAGGTCCGGGTTGCAGCTACGTTGCCACGGGCATAAAGTCGGGAAAATCCTGCTTTTATGATCTTTAGTTGGCCGATTACTAAACTATGAGCACTCGCCGTTCCGACCCGCTGGCACAAGTCAGCGACTTTGATATCCGCCTGCTGCGCATTTTTCGAAGCGTAGTCGAATCAGGTGGCTTCTCCGCAGCAGAGAGCGCTCTGGGTATTGGCCGCTCTGCCATCAGTCAACAAATGAGCGATCTGGAGCAACGTCTCGGACTGCGCCTCTGTCAGCGCGGCCGAGCGGGGTTTTCGCTGACAGTAGAAGGCCGTGAGGTTTATCAGTCGTCGCTGCAGTTGCTGAGCGCGCTTGAAAGTTTTCGTACAGAGGTTAACGGCCTCCACCGACATTTGCGCGGTGAGCTGAACATCGGCTTGACCGATAACCTCGTCACCCTCCCCCACATGCGCATCACTCATGCGCTGTCGCAATTGAAAGAGCGCGGGCCGGATGTGCACATCAACATTCGGATGATCGCCCCCAATGAAGTCGAGCAAGGTGTGCTCGATGGCAGCCTGCATGTCGGCGTCGTGCCGCAGGCAAGCGCTCTTTCAGGTCTGGAGTATCAGCCGCTCTACAGCGAACGTTCGCTGTTGTACTGCGCAGTTGGCCACCCTCTTTTTTATGTGGATGACGCGCAATTGCCCGATGAGCGGCTTGCGGAGCAAGAGGCTATCGCGCCGACGTTCCGTTTGCCGACCGAAATCCAGGCCCACTACCAGGCACTCAAATGCACCGCCAGTGCTTCGGATCGAGAAGGCATGGCGTTTTTGATTCTGACCGGTCGCTACATCGGCTATCTGCCGGACCACTACGCAAGCTTCTGGGTGCAGCAAGGACGCTTGCGGGCATTGAAACCACAAGCGCGCTTTTATGATTTGAGCCTGGTGACCGTGACGCGCAAGGGACGCCGCCCTCATTTGGTGCTGGAGAGTTTCCTGGAAAGTCTGGACGCCACACGATGAAGCCTTCAATGCCTTCAAAGGCAAGTTCGAAAGCACACCGAACGCGTTAAAAAAACCAATAAGCATCTGTTTTAAAAAGATATTCACTTAAAGGATCTATAACTACCTGATCAGTTGGACAGGTTTTTGCAATGCAGGTGATGTCGGTGCAATGTCTCAGTGGTTCCCACAAGCGCGCGCCCGACTTGGCCAACACAAAAACCGAGAGTCCAGCATGCAGCCTGAAGCGCCAGACAATAACGACCTGATCTACGGCCTCAATGACAGACCCACCCCCGCACCCGCCATTCTCGCGGCCGTCCAACATGTCCTCGCAGCTTTCGTAGGGATCATCACGCCGCCACTGATCATTGGCTCGGCTCTGGGCCTGGGCGCTTACCTGCCCTACCTGATCAGCATGGCGCTGATGGTATCCGGCGTAGGCACTTTCATTCAGGCACGTCGTCCGTTCGGCATCGGCGCCGGGATGATCTGCCTGCAAGGGACCAGTTTTGCGTTTCTCGGCGCGGTTTTGTCCGCCGGCTTTATGGTCAAGCAACGCGGCGGCAGCCCAGAAGACATCATGGCAATGGTGTTTGGCGTGTGTTTCTTCGGTGCCATCGTGCAGATCGTGCTCAGCCGCTTCATCGGCCAGTTGCGGCGCGTCATCACCCCGCTGGTGACCGGCATCGTCATCACCCTGATCGGTGTCAGCCTGATCAAAGTCGGAGTGACTGATCTGGGAGGCGGTTTCAACGCCCCCGACTTTGGCGAACCGGTGAATCTGGTACTCGGCGTATTCGTGCTGCTGGTGATCATTCTGCTCAACCGCTCGAACACGCCCTGGGTTCGTCTTTCGGCGATCATCATCGGGCTGGCGGTTGGCAGCGTCGCTGCGTGGTTCAGCGGGAAACTGGTGCCGCACTCCATCAGCGATGTGGCATTGATCAGCATCCCTACGCCATTCCGCTTCGGTTTCAGCTTCGATTGGGCGGCTTTCTTGCCGGTCGCGCTGATTTATCTGATCAGCAGCATCGAAACCGTAGGCGACCTGACGGCCAACTGCATGCTCTCTCGCGAACCGATCAAGGGTCCGAGCTACATCGCGCGTCTCAAAGGCGGCGTGCTGGGTGATGGCGTCAGCTGCATGATCGCCGCAACCTTCAGCGCGTTCCCCAACACCACATTCGCCCAGAACAACGGGGTGATCCAACTGACTGGCGTCGCCAGCCGCTATGTAGGTCTCTACATCGGAGCGATCCTGTTTCTCCTCGGACTTTTCCCGGTGATCGGTGCGATTCTTCAACAGATCCCGAAACCGGTGCTCGGCGGCGCCACCCTCGTGATGTTCGGCAGCGTCGCAGCGGCAGGCGTTCGTATCCTCGCGCAATCACCATTGGATCGACGCAGCATGCTGATCATTGCGACGTCGTTCGGCGTCGGGCTGGGCATAGCCGCGCAACCGACGCTGCTCCATCACTTGCCACAGTTGGTACAAAACTTGTTTGATTCGGCCATCACCAGTGGCGGGCTCACAGCGATCGCGATGTGCATTCTGTTGCCGGAACGCAACGAGGCCAGCGCAGCAAAAAAGCCGGAAATCGAAGCCCTTGAGCACTAATTTCCACGGCCAACGCTTGTCGGATCGTCACGGGTGCGTTATCTGTTCAACCCGTCGCACCCAATGATCCGTCTGGAACCGCACATGACCCTTGAAGTCCCCGCTCACAGCGTCAGCGCCACTAAACCGGCGAGCCGTATTCGTCAGAAGAATGAAGAAACGATCATGAAGGCTGCCGAAGACGAGTTCGCTCGACACGGGTTCAAGGGCACCAGCATGAACACGATCGCGCAGAATGCAGGGCTGCCCAAGGCCAATCTGCACTACTACTTCACCAACAAGCTGGGGCTGTACATCGCGGTCCTGAGTAACATCATTCAGCTGTGGGACAGCACCTTCAACAATCTGAAGGTCGAGGACGATCCAGCCCAGGCACTGAGTCATTACATCCGCGCCAAAATGGAGTTTTCCCGGCGCCAGCCACAGGCCTCGCGGATTTTCGCGATGGAGATCATCAGCGGCGGCGAATGCCTGAACGAGTATTTCAGCCAGGATTACCGACAGTGGTTTCAGGGACGCGCCTCGGTGTTTCAGGCGTGGATCGATGCAGGCAAGATGGACGCGGTCGACCCGGTGCACCTGATTTTCCTGCTCTGGGGTAGCACGCAGCATTACGCCGACTTCGCCACTCAGATTTGCCAGGTTACCGGCCGCACACGCCTGACCAAGCAGGACATGGAGGAAGCCGGAAACAATCTGATCCGAATCATTCTCAAGGGTTGCGGGCTCACGCCACCGATCTGATACTCAAGACCCAAGCGTCTGGCTGGAACCGTCAATGCCCTCTACCCTCCTCGGCCCTTGCGAATTTCGTGAAGAGATTCGCAAGAGCCGTTTCATCACCCTCGCCGCTCCCATCAATAGCCCGGCTGACGCCCAAGCGTTTATCGAGCAAAACAGCGACCTCGATGCGACGCACAATTGCTGGGCCTGGAAACTGGGGGCGCAATACCGCAGCACTGATGATGGCGAACCCGGCGGCACAGCAGGCAGGCCGATTCTTGCGGCCATCGAAGCTCAGGATTTCGACCAAATCGTGGTACTGGTGATTCGCTGGTATGGCGGCATTCAACTGGGCACCGGCGGACTGGCCAGGGCCTACGGCGGTGGCGCCAACAAATGCCTGCAACGGGCTGAACGTAGGGCGCTGATCAACCGCGTCTCGCTGGCATTTGAGTGCACCTTCAGCGAACTGGCATTGGTTAAATTGCGCCTGGGCGAACTGAACGGTCTGGTAGAGAACGAGAACTTCATGGCCAACGGCGTGGAGTTGTCGATCGCGCTTGGCCCCGAGCAGATTGCAATCTTTCAGCGCCAGCTTTCCGATATCAGTCGCGGACGCATTGTCCTGCAACCGCAAAGTGACAACTGAGGCACCGTTTTTTATCCAGCCCGGCTATTCAGAGGTTGCCCACATCTACTGTGCATCCGCCTGTGGACAAGCTGAGCACATTCATGTGCAGGCCTTGATTCATATGGGCTTTACGACTTTGATCGTTTTTTGATCAACTCAGTTATCCACTGCACAAATAAGCCGTAAAACAGCAAGTTAGCCTCCCTTATCGCGACTCGGTCCTACTTTGTCCGGGCTTATGCCAGGGTTTGTGGGTTGCGCACATTAACTGTGGAGCAACCTGTGGATAACAAGTGCAAGGCTTCCCACAGTGCCGGGGATATCTCGCTCCGTGGCGACTGGTCATTTTTCATACAAAATTATTGAACCAAAATGACTCGGTGTTGAAATACTTCGCTCGGTGGTGGTGCTCCGTTGACCACAACGATGGCCAATTCCTGCGGGAGGCTGTCTTCCAAGCGTTAGCTGTTCCGTCGCAAAACCGCCGGCGGGCTGTGCCAATGGCGACTTACTGCGTGCCCAGCCTTGATCGCGATAAAAAACCTGACCAGCTGGCCAAGAAATTGCTAAGTGCAGTGGCGATCCACTTTTCCCGAGCCAGTCATGTCCAACACAACGACTCATGCGCGGCTGCAACTGCGCCACATCACCAAACGATATCCGGGGTGTCTTGCCAACGATGCCATCGACCTGAGCATTCAGCCGGGGGAAATCCACGCATTGCTCGGCGAGAACGGCGCGGGCAAAAGCACGTTGATGAAGATCATCTACGGCGTGGTTCAACCTGACGCCGGCCAGATCATCTGGCAAGGTCAAGCGTTGACGATGCGCAACCCCGCCCAGGCTCGAGAGCTGGGCATCGGTATGGTGTTTCAACATTTTTCGCTGTTCGAGACCCTGACCGTCGCGCAGAACATCGCACTGGCAATGGGCGCCTCTGCGGGTACACCCAAGCAACTGGAACCGCGGATTCGTGAGGTCTCGCAGCGTTACGGGATGGCCGTGGAACCTCAGCGGCTGGTTCACAGCCTGTCCATAGGCGAAAGGCAGAAAGTCGAAATCATTCGCTGCCTGATGCAGGACATCCGGTTGCTGATCCTCGATGAGCCGACCTCGGTGCTCACGCCGCAAGAGGCCGACGATCTTTTCGTCACTCTGCGTCGACTGGGAGATGAGGGCTGCAGCATTCTGTTCATCAGCCACAAGCTGGGTGAGGTTCGCGCGTTGTGCCACAGCGCCACCGTTCTGCGCGGCGGCAGGGTCTCAGGGCACTGTGTCCCTGCCGAATGCAGCGATCTGGAGTTGGCGCGGCTGATGGTTGGAGACGCAGAAGGACTGGTCGCTCACTACCCGAAGACAGAGGGCGCAGCCCCTTTTCTGCAAGTGGAAAGACTCTCCTGGCATAACCCCGACCCGTTCGGCTGCTCGCTCAAGGATCTGGATCTGCAGGTGCGTAGCGGCGAAATCGTCGGCATCGCAGGTGTCGCCGGTAACGGACAGGATGAGTTGCTCGCGTTGCTCAGCGGCGAACAAACCTTGCACCGCTCGCAGGCGCAACACATTCGTTTTGGAGACCTGGCTGTTGCTCATTTACGACCGGACGCCCGACGCAAACTGGGCCTGACCTTCGTGCCTGCCGAACGTCTTGGGCACGGGGCAGTGCCGGAAATGAGCCTTGCGGACAACGCCCTGTTAACCGCTTTCCAGCAAGGCCTGGTCAGCAAGGGGCTGATCCAGCGCAGCAAGGTTCTGGAGTTGGCAAACACCATCATCGAGCGCTTCGCGGTCAAAACGCCCGATGCGCAGACCGCCGCACGCAGCCTGTCGGGCGGCAACCTGCAGAAATTCATCCTGGGTCGCGAAATACTGCAAAAGCCGAAACTGCTGGTCGCGGCGCACCCGACCTGGGGCGTGGACGTTGGCGCAGCGGCAGCCATTCATCGCGCGCTGATCGCTCTGCGTGACGCAGGTGCGGCAATTCTGGTGATTTCCGAAGACCTCGATGAACTGTTTCAGATCAGTGACCGTATTGGCGCATTGTCGAGCGGACAACTGTCGGCACTGGTGCCCGCAGCGCAAACCTCGCAGGTGCAGGTCGGCGGTTGGATGGCCGGGCAATTCGACGCCGATCGCTCCTATCAACCTGCCTGCGCGCCGCTCACTTAAAGGAGGCTACGATGTTGCTTTCACTGGAACCGCGCGGACAAGAATCGCGCGCCATGTTATGGTTTTCCCCGCTGCTCGCGGCCATTCTGACCTTGATCTCGGGCTCGCTGCTGTTCGTTGCGCTTGGACTCGACCCGCTATTGACCCTGCACACATTGTTGATTGCGCCGGTCAGCGATCTGTATGGCTTGTCAGAATTAATGGTCAAGGCGCTGCCGATCCTGCTCTGCGCACTGGGGCTCGCCGTCGCCTACCAGGCACGAATCTGGAACATCGGCGCCGAAGGTCAGCTGTTGATCGGTGCACTGGCCGGGAGCGCGGTGGCCGTCAACGTCATCGACGTCGATAGCCGCTGGGTGTTAGCGCTGATTCTACTGATCGGCATTGCTGCGGGTGCCGCGTGGGCGGGCCTGACTGCCTGGCTGCGCACGCATTTCAATGCCAACGAAATCCTCACCAGCATCATGCTCAATTACATCGCGCTGAACCTGCTGCTGTATTTCGTACATGGGCCGCTGAAAGATCCTGCAGGCATGAACTTCCCCGAGTCAGCCATGTTCGGCGATGCCAGTCGTCTGCCGCTGCTGACCGAAGATGGTCGCGTCCACGCCGGGGTGTATTTCGCGCTGCTAGCCCTGGTTGCGGTCTGGGTCTTGTTGCAACGCAGCTTCGTCGGTTTTCAGATCAAGGTGCTGGGGCTGGACAAACGCGCGGCCGGATTAGTCGGTTTTCGTGAGAAACGTCTGGTCTGGCTGGCATTGCTGATCAGCGGCGGTCTTGCCGGCTTGGCTGGCGTCTGCGAAGTGGCCGGCCCGATCGGTCAACTGGTGCCTCAAGTGTCGCCGGGTTATGGCTACGCGGCGATTACGGTGGCATTTCTCGGCCGGCTCAACCCCATCGGCATTCTGTTCTCGAGCCTGCTGATGGCGCTGTTGTATCTGGGGGGTGAAAGCGCGCAGATGACCCTCAATTTGCCACAAGCCATTACGCAGCTGTTTCAGGGGATGATGCTCTTCTTCCTGCTGGCCTGCGATGTGCTGATTCTCTACCGCCCGCGCCTGAAGCTGCGCTGGGCTCGCCGCCAGATGGCCGCTGTGCCAGGAGCCGTGTGATGGATATCGATCTGCTGAGTAACATTCTCTTCGCAACCGTACGCTGCGGCACTCCGCTTCTGCTGGTGGCGCTGGGTGAGCTGGTCTGCGAGAAAAGCGGCGTACTCAATCTGGGCCAGGAAGGCATGATGCTGTTCGGTGCGGTGATCGGTTTCATCGTGGCTTTGAGCACCGGCAGTCTTTGGCTCGGCGTGTTGCTGGCGGTACTGGCGGGCATGCTGCTGTCTTCGCTGTTCGCACTGGTGGCGCTGGTGTTCAACGCCAATCAGGTGGCCACCGGTCTCGCATTGACGATCTTCGGTGTAGGACTCTCGAGTTTCGTTGGCGCCGCCTGGGTCGGCAAGCCGCTACTGGGTTTCGAACCCTTGGTTGTTCCTTATCTGAGCGACATTCCGCTGATCGGGCGGATGCTCTTCGCGCAGGACATTCTCGTGTATCTCTCCTTCGCACTGTTCGCTTTAGTGGCATGGACGCTTCTGAAAAGCCGTGTGGGTTTGGTGATTCAGGCTGTAGGAGAAAACCCTAACGCAGCCAGTGCGATGGGGCTTCCGGTGCTGTTCGTGCGCACGCTGGCCGTTCTGTTCGGTGGCGCCATGGCGGGTTTGGCAGGCGCTTATCTGTCCTTGGCCTATACGCCGATGTGGGCGGAAAACATGAGCGCGGGCCGCGGCTGGATTGCCTTGGCGCTGGTGGTGTTCGCCAGCTGGCGTGTCTGGCGTCTGCTGTTGGGTGCCTATCTTTTTGGCTTTGCGAGCATCTTGTATCTGGTGGCTCAGGGCGTTGGTCTGGCGATTCCTTCCAACTTGTTGGCGATGTTGCCGTATGTCGCGACGATCATGGTGCTGGTGTTACTGTCGCGAAATGCCCTGCGCACCCGACTGTATGCACCGGTTTCTCTGGGGCAGCCCTGGCAGTCGGGGCACTGACTCAGAGCCGAGAATGACCGTTGCGCCGGGAAAACCAAATTCCTGGGGTCCGGCGCGGTCAATTCTGCTGACGCTGCCTCGTTTCGTTTCGTTTTTCTAGGAGTTGCATCATGCCTGCCAAAAAAACCGCATTGATCATCGGCGCTTCCCGTGGCCTAGGGCTCGGGCTGGTCAAGCGCCTGACCGAGCAAGGCTGGGAAGTCACTGCAACCGTTCGCGATCAACACAATGCCGACGATCTCAAAGCAGTTCCCGGCGTTCACATTCAGACGCTGGACATGGACGAGCAATCGTCGCTGGAAGTGCTCACTCATAACCTCAAGGATCAGGTATACGACCTGCTGTTCGTCAACGCAGGCGTGACAGGTCCCAGACACGACAACCCGACCGACGCCACCGCCGGCGAACTCGGCCAGTTGTTCCTGACCAACGCCGTTGCCCCGATTCGGCTGGCCAAACGCTTCGTCGATCACATCCGCCCCAAAACCGGCGTCATCGCATTCATGAGTTCAGGCCTGGGCCGAGTCACCAGCCCCGGCTCACCTGAGCTTGCGCTGTACAAGGCGAGCAAGGCCGCACTCAACTCGATGACCAACACGTTCGTCACTCAACTGGGCGACAACAAACCCACCGTGCTGTCGATTCACCCCGGCTGGGTACGCACCTCCATGGGTGGAGAAGGCGCCGACATCGATGTAGAAACCAGCGTAAAGGGGATGGTCGAGCAGGTGGAGCGGTTCGCGGGGGAAGGCGGACACCATTTCGTGAATTACAAGGGGGAGACGATTCCTTGGTGAACGGAGACCTCTGACTCTTTGAGGCCCAAATTGGCAAGGGCCTCACACCCTGCCCCTCTCGCCCGTTTCCTACCCACTAAATCCGCGTTTACACCTCAACGAACATCCAGACGTCGGTTGTGCGTGTTATCGATGCCGATAACACTTGTGCATATCGAGCCTGGATGCAAAATATGAAGCCTGTAAAATTTTTAGGCGACTCACTGGAGCAGATACGAGCCTTCCCCGGCCCCGCACAATCAATCGCGGGTTTCCAATTGGACCGGATACAACGTGGAGTGGAAGCCGAGGACTGGAAGCCCATGACGTCGGTTGGCTCAGGAGTCCGGGAAATCAGAGTAAGGGAAACGTCGGGAGCGTTTCGTGTCATCTATCTGGCGACTCTGGCGGATGCGATTTATGTGTTGCACGCATTCCGTAAAACGACCCAACAGACCGAAAAGCGGGATATCGACCTTGCTGCGGCCCGGTTGCGTGACTTGATGAGAGGTAAGACATGAACGAAGAACAGGTATTTGCCAGTGTCTGGGATGCTCTCGCGGACACGCAACAGCAAGCAGCACATCTGAAGGTCAGGTCCGGGCTGATGATCGAGCTTAACGAGCGCATCAAACACTGGCCGGGTAGCGATACGGAAAAAGCACAAAGGCTCAAGATCACAAAGCCCCGCTTCTCGAACCTGAAATCGGGCCGGGTAGATCTGTTCAGCCTTGATGCGCTGGTAGATCTGGCCGCCAGCGCAGGCCTTGTCGTCTCGATGCATCTGGTCGCCGCCTGAATCGACGCAATACTTGATCGAAAGGTCAACTCGCCTCTACACTTCGCACCTTCGCCTCGCGGCTCCTTTTGAAGCCGCGGCGACCCTGGATCAGCAGACAGGGCAACACTGAGCTGGCGACCTGAACCCCACTTTCAGAGGAGCCGGCCAATGCCTGCGATCCGTATCTGGTTGAAAAATCCCCTTGCTGTGTTCACCGCCAACGACCTCGATGCTCGAGGCGGGCTGGTGGTACAAGGCGGTGTGATCGTTGAAATGCTTGCCGCGGGCCAGTCTCCTGCACAGCCTTGCGATCAGGTCTTCGATGCCCGCGAACATGTGTTGCTGCCGGGCATGATCAACACCCATCACCATTTTTATCAAACCCTGACCCGCGCCTGGGCGCCTGTCGTCAATCAACCGCTATTTCCGTGGCTGAAAACGCTGTACCCGGTGTGGGCGCGTCTGACGCCGGAAAAACTGGCGCTGGCCACCAAGGTTGCGCTGACCGAGCTGTTGTTATCTGGCTGCACCACCGCCGCCGATCACCATTATCTGTTTCCGGACGGGCTGGAAAACGCCATCGACGTTCAGGTGCAAAGCGTTCGCGAACTGGGCATGCGGGCAATGCTGACGCGCGGTTCGATGAGTCTGGGCGAGGCCGATGGTGGCCTGCCGCCGCAACAGACCGTGCAACAAGGCCACGTCATTCTCGAAGACAGTCAACGCTTGATAGACACCTATCACGAACGCGGCGATGGCGCGCAGATCCAGATCGCCCTGGCGCCCTGCTCGCCGTTTTCGGTGACCACCGAAATCATGTCCGAAAGCGCCGTGCTGGCGGACAAACTCGATGTTCGTCTGCATACCCATCTGGCCGAGACGCTGGATGAGGAGGATTTCTGTCTGCAACGGTTTGGCCTGCGCACCGTGGATTATCTGGACAGCGTCGGCTGGCTCGGCCCACGTACCTGGCTGGCTCACGGTATTCATTTCAACGAACAGGAAACCGCCCGACTGGGCGAGGCTGGCACCGGGATCTGTCACTGCCCGAGTTCGAACATGCGTTTGGCCTCGGGTATCTGTCCGACGCTGGACCTGATCGCCGCTGGCGCGCCTGTCGGACTGGGCGTGGATGGATCGGCGTCCAACGATGCCTCGAACATGATTCTGGAGGCCAAGCAGGCGCTTTATCTGCAACGGCTGCGATACGGCGCGGAGAAGATCACTCCGGAGCTGGCTTTGGGCTGGGCCACCAAAGGTTCGGCGAAGCTGTTGGGTCGCAGTGACATCGGTGAGCTGGCCGTGGGCAAACAGGCTGACCTGGCGCTGTTCAAACTGGATGAGCTGCGGTTCTCGGGCAGCCATGACCCGTTGTCGGCGATGTTGCTGTGCGGGGCCGACCGGGCTGATCGCGTGATGATCGGCGGTCAGTGGCGGGTGATCGATGGGCAGGTTGAGGGGCTGGATCTGAAGGGCTTGATCGCCGATCACCGGCAGGCTGCGGCGGAGTTGATCAAGGGCTAGCGCAAGGCTTGCTGTAGCAGCCCGGCCGATCGGCGTTCCGTTTGCCGGCGGTAGCGATATGGCTTATGCCACCGCCGGCAAGCCGGACTGCCAGATGATATGTGCGAGAACCCGGGTCAGGTTACAACCCCAACAGCGACAGCATCACGAACGTCGCAAACAGCACGAAGTGGGTCATGCCTTCGATGGCGTTGGTTTCACCGTCGTTGAGGTTGATCGCGCTGACCAGCAAGGTGACGAAGATCATCACGGTCTGCACCGGCGTCATCGCCATCTGGAACGGCTGGCCGGTGTACAGCGCCATGGCTTCCATCACTGGTACCGTCAGGATGACTGTGGATAACGAGGCGCCCAACGCGACGTTCACCACCGACTGCATCCTGTTCGCCAGTGCAGCGCGTAATGCCGTCAGAATCTCGGGGGCCGCCGAAATAGCGGCCACCAGGATTGCAGTCATCACCGGCGGCGCGCCGCTGCCTTCCAGTCCCAGGTCTACGGTTTTCGACATCACCTCGGCCAATGCGCCGATGATGATCACGCCGAAAACCAGCGTGCCGATGGAGAGTGGCAAGTTAACAGGCTCGCTCGGCTGCTCCGGCTGATCCTTACGCCGCTTCTTGTCCGGATAGCTGTAACTGAAGAAATAGCTGTGCGGCCCGACCTGCATCCGCAGAAACAATGCGTACAGCAGAATCATTGCGCCAATGGTGAAGGCCGAGTAGACCTTCCATTTCGACTCGGGAATGAATTCCGGCACCACCATTGAAACGGCCATCGCGGTGAGAATCATCACGCTGTAGGAGCGCGCCGAATCGTCGTTGTAGGACTGTTCGCCATGCTTGAGACCGCCCATCAATGCCGCCAGGCCAAGAATACCGTTGATGTCGAGCATGACCGCCGAGTAGATCGTGTCGCGCACCAGCGTCGGTGACGGCTCGTTGCTCATCATGATCGCCAGGATCACCACTTCCACCAGCACCGCCGACAGCGTGAGGATCATCGTGCCGTATGGGTCGCCGACTTTTTCGGCCAGCAGCTCGGCGTGGTGGGCCACACGCATGGAGGCGCAGACGATAAACATCACCAGCGCGATGCCAGCGATCAGGGCGACAGTGTTGCCGTGGCTGAGCAGTTGATGCTCGAAGGGGTAGGCGAAGCAGGTTGCGATCACCGCCAACAGAAGAAACTTTTCTTGCTTGAGAATCGTGCCCATCGCTGCCTTTTAGCCTTTGCGACCCAGGCCGCACATCCATGAAGTATTAACCGCTCAAGCGGTTGAGAGTGCTGGTTGTAAATAAAGGTTTCAAGACAGCAGCAATCAACCATCATTCTCTACGCTCGGTAAGCAGTGCGACACGCCGGCGGCGGCGATCTCATCGGTCACTCCGCCGGCAAGCCGTGCCGCTACAGAGTGAGTAGTCCTGCACCGGTTCGCGGCGTCTCCCTTCCCCTGCGCACCGTCCCTGAACACGCTGATCCCCTGACAGAGACCTTGCCATCAGAAGAATCCCGCCGCACAACGAGACCTGTCTTATTGGTCAGCTTTTTGCATTGAGTCGAACGCCCCGCCCAGACGGCCCGGCCCACAAGACCAAAGGAGCTCGACCTGCATGCTTTCCACCCTTCACTCACGTCGTCCGCTTAAAAAACTGATGTGCGCCATCGCCGCTGTCGTTGGCCTGAGTTCAAGCCTGATGGCCGCTGCGGCCGATCCCCTGAAAGTCGGTTTCGTCTACATCGGCCCTATCGGCGACCACGGCTGGACCTATCAGCATGAGCAGGGTCGTCAGGCCATGGCCAAGGCGCTGGGCGACAAAGTGACCACCAGTTTCGTCGAAAACGTACCGGAAGGCGCAGATGCCGAGCGGGTCATCCGCAACATGGCGAAGGGCGGTTATGACCTCGTCTTCACCACCTCGTTCGGCTACATGAACCCGACGCTTAAAGTCGCAAAGCAATTCCCCAAAGTGACCTTCGAGCACGCGACTGGCTACAAGCAGGACAAGAACATGGGCACGTATCTGGCCCGCACTTATGAAGGTCGCTACGTCGGTGGCTTCCTCGCGGCGAAGATGACCAAGACCAGGAAGATCGGTTATGTCGCCTCGTTCCCGATTCCGGAAGTGTTGCGTGACATCAACGCGATTCAATTGGCGCTGAACAAGTACAACCCGGGCACCGAAATCAAGGTGGTGTGGGTCAACTCCTGGTTCGATCCGGGCAAGGAAGCGGACGCCGCCAACGCGCTGATCGATCAGGGGGTCGACGTGGTCTTCCAGCACACCGATAGCCCGGCACCGATTCAGGCGGCAGAACGCCGTGGCGTTTATGCAGTGGGTTATGCCTCGGACATGGCGCACTTCGGCCCGAAAGCGGTGCTGACTTCCATCGTCAACAACTGGGGCCCGCATTACATTCAGGCTACCCAGGCAGTCATTGATGGCACGTGGAAATCCCAGGATTACTGGGGCGGTTTGAAGGAAGGGACGGTTGAGCTGCCGATCAGCGATCTGGTGCCTGCTGATGTGAAAGGCGAAGCACAGAAGATCATCGCCGATATTGAAAGCGGCGCGTTCCATCCATTCACCGGCCCGATCAAGGATCAGACCGGCGCCGTGAAGATCCCGGAAGGCAGTATTGCGACCAATGCCGAACTGGCATCCATGAACTATTACGTTGAAGGCGTGAAGGCGGATTTGCCGAAGTAAGGCAATCACAGCAATTAACCCGGTAGCAGCCTGGCTTGCCAGCGGTGGATATTTTGACAGCGCCGCCGCCCGCATCCCATCCTGCTACAGGGCGACATTTACCTTGTCTGGAGCCCGCATGAACCCGCTTCCCGTCATCGACATTTCCCCGCTCTACGCCAACGATGATCAGGCCTGGCATGACGTTGCCCGGCAGATCGATGCGGCCTGCCGCCAGTGGGGATTTTTCTACATCAAGGGTCACCCGATCAGCGCCGAGCGTATCGAACAGGTGATCGGAAATGCCCAACGGTTTTTCGCCCAACCCATGGATGAAAAACTCAACATCGACATCACCCAAAGCCAGCATCATCGCGGGTATGGAGCCATCGCCACCGAGCAACTGGACCCCAACCTGCCCAGCGATCTGAAAGAGACCTTCGACATGGGTCTGCATCTTCCGGCGGATCATCCTGACGTGGTCGCCGGAAAACCACTGCGCGGCCCTAATCGTCACCCCGACCTGCCGGGCTGGCAAAGCTTGATGGAGCAGCATTATCTGGACATGCAGGCATTGGCGCTGACCTTGTTACGGGCCATGACCCCGGCTCTGGGCATCGAACGTGACTTCTTCGATCAACGCTTCGAACAACCGGTCAGTGTGTTGCGAATGATCCATTACCCACCCCGCCACACTGCCACCAGCGAACAGCAACAAGGCGCTGGCGCGCACACTGATTACGGTTGCATCACGTTGCTTTATCAGGATGTCGCCGGTGGCCTGCAAGTGCGCGACGTTCGCGGCCAGTGGGTGGATGCGCCACCCATCGACGGCACGTTCGTGGTCAATCTCGGCGACATGATGGCGCGGTGGAGCAACGATCAGTACGTCTCGACGCCGCACCGGGTGATCAGCCCGTTGGGAGTCGACCGTTACTCGATGCCGTTTTTCGCCGAACCGCACCCGGACACGCGCGTCGAATGCCTGCCGGGCTGCGCCGACGACCAGCATCCGCCGCTGTATCCACCCACCACCTGTGCCGAGTTTCTGCTGTCACGGTTTGCTGATACTTACGCCTACAGAAGAGACCAGGAAGCCGAGGTCTGAACCGTCCGGTCAGGTTTTTAACCAGCCGTCACGCTCGACTCTGTAGAATGCCCACCATTGCACCTGATGAGAAAGCACATGTACGACTGGTTGAACGCCCTGCCCAAGGCTGAATTGCACCTGCATCTGGAAGGCTCGCTGGAGCCGGAGTTGCTGTTCGCCCTGGCTGAACGCAACAAGATCGCCCTGCCCTGGAACGACGTCGAAACCCTGCGCAAGGCTTATGCCTTCAATAACCTTCAGGAGTTTCTCGACCTTTATTATCAGGGCGCGGACGTACTGCGAACCGAGCAGGACTTCTACGACCTGACCTGGGCCTACCTGCAACGTTGCAAGGCGCAGAACGTCATTCACACCGAACCCTTCTTCGATCCGCAGACCCACACTGATCGCGGCATCCCCTTCGAAGTGGTGCTCAACGGCATCTCCAGCGCCTTGAAAGATGGCAAGGAGCAGTTGGGAATCGGCAGCGGCCTGATCCTCAGCTTCCTGCGCCACCTGAGCGAAGAAGAAGCTGAGAAAACCCTCGACATGGCCCTGCCGTTTCGCGACACCTTCGTCGCGGTCGGTCTGGACAGTTCGGAAATGGGTCATCCACCGAGCAAATTCAAGCGCGTATTCGACCGCGCTCGTGGCGAAGGCTTCCTGACCGTGGCCCACGCTGGCGAAGAAGGCCCGCCCGAGTACATCTGGGAAGCGCTGGACCTGCTGAAAATCCAGCGGATCGACCACGGTGTGCGAGCCATCGAAGACGAGCGGCTGATGCAGCGCATCATCGATGAGCAGATCCCGTTGACGGTCTGCCCGCTGTCCAACACCAAGCTTTGCGTGTTCGATCACATGAGCCAGCACAACATCCTCGACATGCTGGAGCGCGGGGTGAAGGTCACCGTGAACTCCGATGACCCGGCGTATTTCGGTGGGTATGTGACCGAGAACTTCCACGCGCTGCACGAACACCTGGGCATGACTCAGGATCAGGCGAAACGCCTGGCGCAGAACAGCCTGGACGCACGTCTGGTAAAACCGTAGAACGGGTCACGCCGCAGAAGCGATCTTGTTGATTTCGCGCTGCCCATTGGAGGAAACCTGCAAGGTGCAGGCTTCCTCTGTGGTGCGCAGCCATCCCAACTGCATGAACAGCTGCAATAACCCGGCCCCCAATGCGCCGCCCAGGTGCGGGCTGAGTTCGCTGCAGTCCGCACAGGCGCAGACCGTTTCCCGTTGTCGGTGAGCCAGCGCCGGGATGAAGATGCCTCGTTCGGCAAAGCGCGAGACTCCGATGTTGGTGACTTCAAGACGCTGATCGCACTGCTCGATCCAGCCTGCGCCCAACATCCGGTGATACAGCTCGGTCGCCAGCTCGCCTCCCAAATGGTCGGAACAGACACTCGCACGGCGTAAGGGCAAGGGCGGCAGTGGCTGCGCGACGCTACGACTGATCACCTCGGCACTGACCATCGACGCACTGGCCAACGCCTGAACCGCAGTGCCAACCTCGGGGGCGGCGAGCCTGAAAAATCGCTTCCTGCCACGGGTCTCCTGTCGCAACAAACCGCCCGAAGCCAGCCGTGCCAGATGCGCGCCGGCGGACGAGGTGGACAAACCTGCCAACAGCGCCAGTTCATCGGCCGCTCGCGAAGTCCCGTCCATCAGCGCCCACATCATTGCACTGCGTTTGGGATCGGCCAGCAGCGCGGCAATCTGACTGATGCAAGGTGCATGTTCCATGTCTTCACTCCCTGTTGAAACATTCGTCTATTACGATGACCGACTTGCCATTTACGTCGAGCAACCATGATCGTCGCCCCGAACGATCAATAGCCTTGATCTACATCACTGCATGGAAACTTCGCGCGGTAGAAGTCGTGAGGCAGTACAGATTTGCCTGGGCGACCACGACAGTTTCAAAGTCTTTGAGTTAATCCAGTCCATAGTGGCCGCATAGTATAAGCGCTGCACCTGCGCAGCGAATTAACTCCCCGAAGGCCAACACTGAGGCATGTCAGCCGTTTCGGTAAAACGTAGGGCAAAGGTTCCCCGCGCTCATTTCCGAAAAAACATACTCTCGCCTGATCGAAAAGCGCAGAACATCGGCCCTTCACAGGTTTGTGGGTGAAAAATCGCCGCGAGCAGCTGAGCAAATGCCTACAGCCAATAGTTAAAAAACTCTCAAGAAAAAAAGCGCTTGAGTCATCATCCCGCGTGAATTTCTTCCCTGTAGAAAGCGCCCTGATTTGTCCGACAGGCACACCCATGTAAGAAAAGTCTACTTTTTAAGTAGTAAACAACTTCAGCGAATTTCAATCTTTCCACCGACTTATCGATCCTCACAGCTACATCCGCCATCTGATGCAGCGCGCGCTCGACATACCCGCAAGGGCGCGGGCGACCTCTAAGTAGTCGCCTGCCCCCCCCCCGGGATCAGATACGAACGTCGTTATGCGGAATCAGCGCATCACGTTTTTGTTGCGCACGGCGCGTGACCACGGCAAGGCTGACCGCGAGCACCCCACACAAGGTGATGACCGTCGCCATGGGCACCGCCGTGCCGTCGTGCAGCACGCCAACCAGCGCTGCGGCTCCGGCTGCGACACTGAACTGCAGACACCCCAGAAGCGCCGAAGCACTGCCCGCGCGCTTGCCTTGGCCGGCCATGGCGCACGCGGAAGCATTGGGAATAATGCAGCCAAGACTCGCGATGTAGATGAACAGCGGAATAAGCAACGGCCAGAGTTTCTCGGTGTGCAGCGAGGCAATGCCGAGCAGCACCAGCGCCGCGCCCAGATACAGCCAGACCGTGCGCGACAATAACCACGCCGGGCCGAAGCGCCCGACCAGTCTGGCGTTGACCTGCGCGATGAGGATGAACCCCGCCGCATTGATGCCGAACAGCCAGCCGTAGTGCTCGGCGGGAACCCCGTACAACTTTATGAAAACGAACGGCGAGCCTGCGATGTAAGAGAACATCCCGGCCATGGCAATGCCGCCGGTCAAAGCGTGCCCCAGGAAAATCCGGTCCGCGAAAAGGCGCGCGTAAGCTTTCGGCGCGCCTGACAACGGGAGGCGCGGATGCCCGGCAGGCATGCTTTCGGGAAGCCCGATTGCGACGGCAGCGGCGGTCAGGGCGCTGAACAGCGTCAGCGTCATGAAGATCGTCTGCCAGCCATAGACATTCACCAGCAGACCGCCGAGCATCGGCGCCAGAATCGGCGCAAGCCCCATCACCAGCATCAGCTGGGAGAACACTTTCGCTGACTCCACCGGTGAGCATTTGTCACTGACGATGGCTCGCGACAGCACCATCCCGGCGCAACCGCCCAGGGCCTGGACAAAGCGCGCCGCAATCAGCCACTCAAGATTCGGCGCGAAGGCGCACGCCAGTGAAGCCAGGGTAAACAGCCCCACGCCGAACAACAACGGAGTGCGTCGACCAAAACGGTCAGCGATCGGGCCGTAGGCCAACTGACCAATGCTCAAACCCAGGAAGTAGGACGCCAGGGTCAACTGAACATGCTTTTCGTCCGTGCCGAACGCCAGGGCAATGGCCGGAAAACCGGGTAGATAAAAATCGATGGCCAATGGGCCGAAGGCGCTGAGCGCGCCAAGAATGAGGATGGTTCTAAGGTTCATTAATCTTCCAGGACAGGTCCGCGCAGCTCGACAGTTTAACAACCCTGAATCTACGCAGGCCCTCTGATAGAAAATTACTAGAAGACTTTTCAGAAATCCCAAACCGTCAGGCGGGAACAGGGAACTAACTCCCCTATACCGGGCATCGGTTAATGGATTTCTCACAGCGCTTTTACAAATAACTCACAGATCCGGTTCTAGACTTTTTTACAACTGTCGAGGATACGGACATGAACACGCGTTGGGTTGTGCTGTGGTGCTGCTTGGTTGTCGCCGGTTGTCAGTCTACCCATGACCAGTTACTGGCCGATGGTTATCCACCGGCGTTCGCTGACGGTTTTCAAGACGGCTGCGGGAGTGGACGGCAGTCAGTGGATGCCATGAAAGGTCAATACAAGAAAGATGTGCAGCGCTATTTGCGCGACACGATTTATGCGCAAGGCTGGAGTGACGGGTTTCGCCAGTGCCAGGCGCAACTGCAAAACAGCAACGTTCAGGATCAGGGCCGGAACAGCATCTGGAACGACCGTGATCGTGCCTGGGAACAACAGAAGACTCAGGACGCCGCCAAGGCGTACCGCTCGCACTGATATTCACAGGTCGCTGCGAGACATCCGGCGAAACTTCCGGAGTGCCAACATGGCCCAACGTTCATGACCCTTGAACAAGGAGCACATCATGAGTCGGGCCTTCGTCAATGAAGACCACGCCGCCGCGCAGGCCAGTCAGCCGGTCGAGCGGCAGATCAGTGGCAACCCCAACTACGTGACAGCCAGCGGACTTGCGCAGTTGCAGGCCCAGGTCGCGTCTCTGCAAGCGCAGCACAGCGACCAGACGGCTCGCGGTGAGAACGCCGACAAACAGCGTCTGGCCGACATCGAGCGCGATCTGCGCTACTTCAATCAACGTCTGCAAAGTGCTCAAGCGGTGCCCGCTGCGGTTTCCACCGAGAAGGTGCAGATCGGCAGTTGGGTGACCTTCGCCGACGAGCAGGATCATCGACAGCGCGTGCAATTGGTGGGGGAAGATCAGGCCGATGCGGCGAGTCAGCTGATCAACTGGGCCTCGCCATTGGGCAAAGCCTTGCTGGGCGCCGAGGTCGGCGATGAAGTCAGCTGGCGGCGTCCGGCGGGGGATCAGATGATCGAGGTTCTGCAGATCGAAGGGGATGTTTAAAGCATCGCTGTCTACGCGAAGATACGTGATTGATCGCAGTCTTACTGCAGACATGCAACCTGTGGGGAGGGAGGTTGCTCGCAAAGACATGGGTACATCCGATACCTCTGCATTGGTCGCGCCTGCATCTTCGCGAGCAAGCTCCCTCCTACAGAGATCGTGATCCTGCCGAGGAGGCCGGGGCTATCTGAACACCGGGGGCCATCTCAAAAACAAAAAACGGAGCCCGAGGGCTCCGTTTTCATGACACCAACCTGAAATCAGGCCAGTTTCTTGTGACGCACGCGGTGCGGTTGGGCAGCGGCATCGCCCAGGCGCTTCTTGCGATCGGCTTCGTACTCGGTGTAGTTGCCTTCGAAGAACACCGCTTGCGAATCGTCTTCGTACGCCAGGATGTGGGTCGCCACGCGGTCCAGGAACCAGCGATCGTGGGAGATCACAATGGCGGCGCCCGGGAAGTCCAACAGGGCTTCTTCCAGGGAACGCAGGGTTTCAACGTCGAGGTCGTTGGACGGTTCGTCGAGCAGCAGGACGTTGCCGCCCTCTTTCAGGGTCAACGCCAGGTGCAGACGACCGCGCTCACCACCGGACAGGTCCTTGACGAACTTCTGCTGATCGCCGCCCTTGAAGTTGAAGCGGCCGACATAGGTGCGCGACGGAATTTCGTAGTTGCCGATCTTGATCTGATCGGAACCGTCGGAAATCTGTGCGAAAACGGTCTTGCTGCCGTCAAGGTCATCACGGCTCTGATCGACGCACGCCAGTTGCACGGTTTCACCGATTTCGATGGAGCCCGAATCCGGTTGTTCCTTGCCCATCAGCATGCGGAAGAGTGTCGACTTACCGGCGCCGTTACCGCCGATCACGCCAACGATGGCGCCTTTGGGCATGGCGAACGATAGGTTGTCGATCAATACGCGATCGCCGTAGCCTTTGCTCACATTCTTGAATTCGATGACCTTGTCGCCCAGACGCGGACCGGCCGGGATGTAGATCTCGTTGGTCTCGCTGCGCTTCTGGAATTCCTGCGACTGCATTTCTTCGAAGCGTTGCAAGCGGGCCTTGGATTTGGACTGACGAGCCTTGGCGCCTTTGCGCACCCACTCCAGTTCTTCCTTCATGGCCTTTTCATGGGCCGACTGCTGCTTGGATTCCTGAGCCAGACGATCGGACTTGGCTTCCAGCCAGCCAGAGTAGTTGCCCTCGTACGGGATACCGGCGCCGCGGTCGAGTTCCAGAATCCAGCCAGCGACGTTGTCCAGGAAGTAGCGGTCGTGCGTGATTGCAACCACGGTACCCGGGAAGTCGTGCAGGAAGTGCTCCAGCCAGGCGACGGAATCGGCGTCCAGGTGGTTGGTAGGCTCGTCGAGCAGCAGCATGTCGGGTGCGGACAGCAGCAGGCGGCACAGGGCCACACGACGCTTCTCACCACCGGACAGGTGTTCGACCTTGGCGTCCCAGGCCGGCAGACGCAGCGCGTCGGCAGCGACTTCCAGTTGACGCTCCAGATTGTGGCCGTCGCTGGCTTGCAGGATCGCTTCCAGCTTCGCCTGTTCAGCGGCCAGCTTGTCGAAGTCGGCATCGGGCTCTGCGTAAGCAGCGTAAACCTCGTCCAGGCGCGCCTGAGCGTCCTTGATCACGCTGACCGCTTCTTCGACCACTTCACGAACGGTCTTGGTCGGGTCCAGCTGAGGTTCCTGCGGCAAGTAGCCGATGTTCAGTTCGGGCATCGGGCGCGCTTCACCATCGAACTCGGTGTCGACACCGGCCATGATTTTAAGCAGCGTGGATTTACCCGAACCGTTGAGACCGAGCACACCGATCTTGGCGCCCGGGAAGAACGACAGGGAGATGTTTTTCAGGATTTCCCGCTTCGGCGGAACAACTTTGCTCAGCCGATGCATGGTGAAGACGTATTGAGCCATGGAATGAAAACCTGGTTATGACGGTGAATAAAGGCGCGAGCTTTGCGTACAAACCCGGTGCTCCGTCGCAAAAACAGCATTTATTTATCTTCGCAACTTGCCGTCTCGCACTTGCGGGCCTTGAATTGATCGAGGCGTGATCACAATAGCGACGACAAAACTTCCGAGTACCGGTAATAAAGCTGGAGCAATGTTTGCAAGCGTTGCGCAAGGCTTGCAGAAATCGGGCACGTCGCGCGTGGCGCAAAGCTACCCGAATGCAGTCGACAGGGCAAACCGTGCAGCCCAATGGGGCTGGCACTTAGCCACAAGTCAGGGCATGCTAGCCGCCCTTTGGGCGTCGAGCTTATAGTGCATTTCGCACACGCTGATTCAGTCCAGCAGTCAGGATCACAGTTTGTCCACACCTACTCCCATTCCCTCCGTGCGCTCTACTAAAAGCGCCACGGCCGCGCCTTTTCGAGGCTCGCTCAAAGGCGCGCTGGCAGTGCTGGTGCTGCTCATGCTCGTGCTTTTGTTGTGGCAATTGGTCGAGCAGTTTCAGCAGACACAGGACCGTCAGCATCAACGCAGCGTCGATTACAGCATCCAGCTGGCAGACCGACTCAGCCTGAACATGGCCTTGAACGCCCAGGTCGCGCTGAACATGCTGGACGATGCCAAGGGCAAGCCGCAGAGCACCGGGCAACACGCCGCGACGGTGGATCGCCTGCGCCAGTCGATGCCCGATCTGCGAAGCGTTGCCTGGCTGGACAGTGATGCCAATGTCATCGCCGACACCGTCGAGGGCACCCCGGACGCCGACTTTTTGACTCGCCAGCGCGATAGGGTCAAGGGCCGTACCTACTATTACGCCGATGCCGACGATGGCTCGCTGTTTTACCTGTTCGTGCGCCAGCCAGGAAACGAGACTGAGCGCTACTGGGCCCTGCGCATGAACCCTGAGGCGTTGAAATCCCTGACCCGCCAGAGCGATCAGGATTTTCAGGCCCCCTGGCAGCTGGAAGACCGTGCGACACAGCGGCTGATCTATCGGGGCGACGCCGCCAACACGGCTTCGACCGACAAGAGTCTGCAGACCGTGTTGCTCGAACCCTTGACCAACAGTGACTGGCAACTGCGTGGGCTGTTCGATCCCGAGAAAACCCGTCAGGCCCTGATCGCGCCGCTGGTCGTCAAATGCCTGATCGCCCTGCTCTGCTCCATCGTGCCGTTGCTGGCGTTGCGCAGCTTGCGCCGTCGCCAGCGACAACTGCATGAAAGCCGACGCCGCTACAAGGATATCTTCGAAGGCACCGGGGTCGCGTTGTGCGTGCTCGATCTGTCCGGGCTGCCCGAGTACCTGAAACACCTGCAATTGCACAGCAGCGAAGAACTGGAAAAGCGCCTGATCGAGCATCCGGATCACCTCAAGGGTTTGCTGCACCAACTGCGTATCACCGAGGTCAATCAGGTTGCGGCGAGCCTGCTGCGCACCGAGTCTGCCGAGGGTGTCTGGCAGCAGTTGATCGAGGGCTGCCCGCGCGCGCGCCAAGGCATTGGCGTGCAACTGATCAAGGCGGTACTCGACGGCCAGAGTCAGCTGGAACTGGAAATCCTGCTGCCCGACGCCGAGGGTCACGATCAGCATCTGTGGCTGGTGGTGCGCCTGCCCGCGCAGCCCGAAGAATTCAACGCCGTCATCCTCAACATCAACGACATCACCAACCGCAAGCAGACCGAACTGGCGCTGCTGGAGCGGGAAAGCTTCTGGTCGGACGTGGTACGCACGGTCCCAGACCATCTGTACGTCCAGGACGTCGACAGCCGACGCATGATCTACAGCAACCATCATCTGGGCCAGACACTCGGCTACAGCAAGGAAGACTTGCAGCAGATGGGCGAGTACTTCTGGGAGATTCTGCTGCACCCGGACGATACCGACCGCTACGAGGAACTGCGCCTGACCCGCGCTCAGGAAGGCCGCAGCGAGTTGACCGAATGCCAGTTGCGCTTCCGTGATCGACTCGGGCAATGGCGTCGTTTCGATATTCGCGAGCAAGCCCTGGCCCCGGACCAGAATGGCCGCGTCACACGCATCATCGGTGTGGCCAAGGACATTACCGAGCAGGTCGAGGCCAGCCAGTCTCTGCGTGACAGCGAACAGCGCTACCGCATGCTGGCCGAAAGCATCAGCGATGTGATCTTTTCCACCGACCAGAAGCTGGCACCCAACTACGTCAGTCCTTCGGTAAATGCGGTACTGGGTTACAGCGCCGAGTGGATTCTGCAGAACGGCTGGAACTCGATCATCGCCAACCCGCAGCAGTTGTCGACTTTGGATGCCTTGCTGCATCGTGTCAGCAAGGCCCGGGGCAAGCCCGACGCCCTCGAAGCGTTGCGCAATGAAGTGACGACGCAGCTGTTCCTGTTCGACTGCCTGCGCGCCGATGGCCGCAAGATCCCGGTGGAACTGCGTCTGGTATTGGTGTGGGACGATTCCGGTAAGTTCGAGGGCATCCTCGGCGTGGGCCGGGATATCAGTCAGCAGCGCCGCGCGGAAAAAGACCTGCGCATGGCGGCGACGGTATTCGAGCACTCGACCTCGGCGATTCTGATCACAGACCCTGCCGGGTATATCGTTCAGGCCAACGATGCGTTCAGTCGGGTCAGCGGTTATGAAGTGCCTCAGGTGCTCGACCAGTTGCCGATGATGTTGACGGTCGAGGACCAGCAAGAAGCGCACATGGGGTACATCCTCAAGCAGCTGCATCAGCGCGGCAGTTGGGAGGGCGAGCTGTGGCTCAAGCGGCGCGATGGCGAACATTATCCGGCGTGGGTCGGCATCACGGCGGTGTTCGACGACGAAGGCGATCTGGCCAGTTACGTGTGTTTCTTCAGCGACATCAGCGAGCGTAAAGCCAGCGAGCAGCGGATTCACCGCCTCGCCTATTACGACGCCCTGACCCACCTGCCCAACCGCACGCTGTTCCAGGACCGTTTGCATACCGCGCTGCAACATGCCGAACGCCAGCACGCCTGGGTGGTGCTGATGTTCCTCGACCTGGACCGCTTCAAGCCGATCAACGACTCTCTGGGCCACGCCGCGGGCGACCGCATGCTCAAGGACATGGCGGCACGCCTGCTGGAGTGTGTGGCCGACGACGATACCGTGGCGCGCATGGGCGGCGACGAATTTACCTTGCTGTTGCAGCCCGGCGCCACGCAACAGGCCGCACTGACACGAGCAATTCACGTGGCCGAGCAGATTCTCGCCAGCCTGGTTAAACCGTTTGTGCTGGAAGGCCGTGAGTTCTTCGTCACCGCCAGCATCGGGATCGCGCTGAGCCCCCAGGACGGCAATGAGCTGAGCCAACTGATGAAGAACGCCGACACGGCGATGTATCACGCCAAGGAGCGTGGCAAGAACAACTTCCAGTTCTATCAGGCCGACATGAACGCCAGTGCCCTTGAGCGACTGGAACTGGAGAGCGACCTGCGCCATGCCCTGGAGCAGGAAGAGTTCACGCTGTACTACCAGCCGCAGTTCAGCGGCGACGGCAAGCGTCTGACCGGCACCGAAGCACTGCTGCGCTGGCGTCATCCACGTCGCGGCCTGGTGCCACCGGGGGATTTCATTCCGGTGCTCGAGGAGTTGGGTCTGGTGGTGGAAGTCGGCGAATGGGTGCTCAAGGAAGCCTGTCGTCAGCTGCGAGAATGGCACAAGGCCAAGGTGCGCGTGCCGAAAGTCTCGGTCAACATTTCCGCGCGGCAGTTCTCCGACGGCCAACTGGGGATGCGCATCGCCAATATCCTTCAGGAGACCGGACTACCTCCGGCCTGTCTGGAGCTGGAACTGACCGAAAGTATCCTGATGCGCGAAGTCAGCGAGGCGATGCAGATCCTCGATGGCCTCAAGCGGCTGGGCCTGAGTATCGCAGTGGATGACTTCGGCACCGGATACTCGTCGCTGAACTACCTCAAGCAGTTCCCCATCGACGTGCTGAAGATCGACCGCACCTTCGTTGACGGCCTGCCTTCCGGGGAGCAGGACGCGCAGATCGCCCGAGCCATCATCGCGATGGCCCACAGCCTGAACCTGGCGGTGATCGCCGAGGGCGTAGAAACCCTTGAGCAGCTGGAGTTCCTGCGTGAACACGGTTGCGATGAAGTGCAGGGTTACCTGTTCGGGCGCCCGATGCCGGCACAGCGATTCGAGGCGCAGTTCAGCAACGATGCGTTGTTCATGCTGGATTGATCTGACGCGATATCCACCGTAGCAGTCCGGCTTGCCGGCGGCAGCGATCCTGAGGACGTCACCGCCGGCAAGCCGGACGCTGCAGGGTCAGGTGTCAGCTCTTGAGCCACATGAAAACCGCTTGTCCACGACATGACCGGCTTTCATATGCCAGATAAAACGCGATGGGGTAGAATGCCCCCCTTTTCTATCGCCTGATCCCCGAGGACCGCCATGTTCAGCCGTAATTTGACTATCGCCAAGTACGACTCCGACCTGTATGCCGCTATGGAGCAAGAAGCCAAGCGCCAGGAAGAGCACATCGAGCTGATCGCCTCGGAAAACTACACCAGCCCCGCTGTCATGGAAGCCCAAGGCTCGGTACTGACCAACAAATACGCTGAAGGCTACCCAGGCAAGCGTTACTACGGCGGCTGCGAATACGTCGACATCGTCGAGCAACTGGCCATCGACCGCGCCAAAGAGCTGTTCGGTGCCGACTACGCCAACGTCCAGCCGCATGCTGGCTCGCAAGCCAACAGCGCCGTTTACCTGGCTTTGCTGAATGCTGGCGATACCATTCTGGGCATGAGCCTGGCCCACGGCGGTCACCTGACCCACGGCGCCAGCGTTTCCTCCTCCGGCAAGCTGTACAACGCCGTTCAATACGGCATCGACGGCAACGGCCTGATCGACTACGACGAAGTCGAGCGTCTGGCAGTCGAGCACAAGCCAAAAATGATCGTGGCCGGTTTCTCTGCCTACTCGCAGATCCTGGACTTCCCTCGCTTCCGCGCCATCGCTGACAAGGTCGGTGCCTACCTGTTCGTCGACATGGCTCACGTGGCCGGTCTGGTTGCTGCGGGTGTCTACCCGAACCCGGTTCCGTTCGCTGACGTCGTGACCACCACCACGCACAAGACCCTGCGCGGTCCACGTGGCGGCCTGATCCTGGCCAAAGCCAACGCCGAGATCGAGAAGAAACTGAACTCCGCCGTATTCCCGGGCGGCCAGGGCGGTCCTCTGGAGCACGTCATCGCGGCCAAGGCGATCTGCTTCAAGGAAGCACTGCAGCCTGAGTTCAAGACTTACCAGCAGCAAGTGGTGAAAAACGCCAAGGCCATGGCCGGCGTGTTCATCGAGCGCGGTTTCGACGTGGTTTCCGGCGGTACCGAGAATCACCTGTTCCTGCTCTCGCTGATCAAGCAGGACATTTCCGGTAAAGACGCCGACGCCGCTCTGGGCAAGGCGTTCATCACCGTGAACAAGAACTCCGTGCCAAACGACCCACGCTCCCCGTTCGTCACCTCCGGCCTGCGCTTCGGTACTCCGGCCGTGACCACTCGCGGCTTCAAGGAAGCAGAGTGCAAGGAACTGGCTGGCTGGATCTGCGACATCCTGGCTGACCTGAACAACGAAGCGGTGATCGACGCCGTTCGTGAGAAAGTCAAAGCCATCTGCGCCAAACTGCCGGTTTACGGCGCTTGATAGCAGTCGCTTGAAATGAAAAGCCCGGCTCTTGTGCCGGGCTTTTTTGTGTCTGGGCGGATTACTCCGCCGCCACTCTGGCAAAACCTTCCCGGATCTTCTCCTCGGGCAAGTCATCGGCGATGAACACGATCACGCTCTCGCGTTTCTCATCCGCGCCCCACTCGACATCGAAATCGAAGCCGTAGAGCTTCAACACGCCCTGGAACACCAGCTTGCGCTCTTCACCGGCGATGTTCAGCACGCCCTTGTAGCGCAGCAGCTGTTTGCCGTGGTCTTCGAGCAACTCGTTCATGAACTCGCTGAGCTTGTCGATATCCAGCGCCTTGTCGCTGCGCAGGACCAGGCTGCTGATGCGGTCGATGGAACGTCCCGCAGGTGCCGCCGGCCGAAGGACCATGCCGCCGATGTCGGCATTCAGGTTGAAGCCACGCACATCCAGCAACTCAGCCAGGTCGATCTTGCCGTGTTCGACCACTCGAATCGGCGCACGGCGGTTGATACGTGCAAGCCGCCCGCTCAGGGCCTTGAAAGTGGCCTCGTCTACAAGATCGGTCTTGCTCACCAGCAGGCGGTCGGCGAAACCGATCTGGGCCTGGGCGATGGTCTGTTCGAGATGGGTGTCGGCGTGCGCGGCGTCGACCAGGGTGATGATGCCGTCGAGGATGTAGCGCTCGCGCAGTTCCTCATCGATGAAAAAGGTCTGTGCCACGGGAGCCGGATCGGCCAGGCCGGTGCACTCGATCACCAGACGGTCGAAGGCGATCTCGCCACTGTCCAGACGCTCCAGCAGCAGGAACAGCGCCTTGGTCAGGTCAGTGTGGATGGTGCAGCAAACGCAGCCGTTGGACAGCGTCATCACTTGCACGGGCTCATCGCCCAGCAATTGCGTGTCGACCCCGGCATCACTGAATTCGTTTTCGATCACGGCGATTTTCAGGCCGTGCTCTTCCTTGAGCAGGTGACGCAGCAACGTGGTCTTGCCCGCGCCGAGGAAACCACTCAGGACGGTGACGGGAATAGGTTGCGAAGCGGTCATGCGTTCTCCTGCATCTTCTGATGTCTACGCCGCGTCATCCTGTGAAAGCGAACTCATTCGCGAGAGGGCGGCCCAGACAATGAAAGTCTTCAAATGAAAACGCGCCACGACAGGCGTGGCGCGCTCTTCAAACACGCGTAATCGGACTCAAGCCATCAACAGCACTTGGGCCCACCCTTGCCACCGTAACGCGCATCCTGGCGCTCGCGAAAGAACGCCTCGTACGACATGACCGGTTTGTCCGGGTGTTTGTTCTGCATATGTTCGACGTAGTTATCGTAGTCCGGCATGCCCACCATGAGGCGTGCAGCCTGGCCCAGATACTTACCCAAACGACTCAGGTCATTGAACATATGCAGCTCCTCGCCTCACAGCGCACTCAGTTGGTTTTCGGGAAGGCCTGGAATGGCGCTTCCTTGTCGGTACGCTCTTTCTTGGTCCAGGCGGCCCGTCCTACCTTGATTGCATAGAACAGGATGCTCAGCACCACAAACAGGAACAGCGTGGTCAGCGCCGCGTTGGTGTATGCGTTGAAGATCACGTGTTGCATCTGGTCCATGGATTTGGCCGGCGCCAGCACCTGACCGGCATCTGCCGCCGTACTGTACTTCTTCGCCAGCGCCAGGAAGCCTACCGCAGGGCTCGGGTCGAACAGTTTGATGAAGCCTGCAGTCACGGTGCAGATCAAAAGCCATGAGGCCGGCAGGATTGTGACCCACACATACTGCTGACGCTTCATTTTGATCAGTACGACAGTGGCCAACATCAGGGCAATACCGGCCAGCATCTGGTTGGAGATACCGAACAGCGGCCACAAGGTGTTGATGCCGCCCAGCGGATCGATCACGCCCTGATACAGCAGATAACCCCACAGCGCCACGCAACCACCGGTGCCAATGGCGTTGGCGGTCCAGGATTCAGTGCGTTTCAGCGATGGCACGAAGCTGCCGAGCAAGTCTTGCAGCATGAAGCGACCGGCACGGGTACCGGCGTCAACTGCAGTCAGGATGAAGAGCGCTTCGAACAGGATCGCGAAGTGGTACCAGAACGCCATGGTGTTCTGGCCCGGGAACGCCTGATGCAGGATCTGGGCGATACCCACCGCCAACGTTGGTGCACCACCGGCACGGGCCAGTACGGTGTTTTCGCCGATGTCTTTCGCGGTTGCGATCAGTTGATCCGGGGTAATGATGAAGCCCCAGCTGCTGACCATTTGCGCGACCGCATTGACGTCAGAGCCAACGATGGCCGCAGGGCTGTTCATGGCGAAGTAAACGCCTGGCTCGATGACCGAAGCCGCGACCATGGCCATGATTGCCACGAACGATTCCATCAGCATGCCGCCGTAACCGATGTAACGCGCGTTGACTTCGTTATCCAGCAGTTTCGGCGTGGTGCCCGACGAGATCAGCGCATGGAAGCCGGAAACAGCGCCACAGGCGATGGTGATGAACAGGAACGGGAACAGGGTGCCTTTCCAGACCGGGCCGGTGCCGTCGGTGAACTGGGTCAGGGCTGGCATTTTCAGCTCAGGCGCCAGAATCAGGATGCCGATTGCCAACGCGACGATGGTGCCGATTTTCAAGAAGGTCGACAGGTAATCCCGAGGCGCCAGCACCAGCCACACCGGCAGCATGGCGGCGACAAAACCATAACCCACCAGCATCCAGGTGATCTGTATGCCAGTGAACGTGAACATCGGCGCCCACTCAGGGCTGGCAGCGACCTGACCGCCGATCCAGATCGACAGCAGCAACAGCACCACGCCCACCACCGAGATCTCGCCAATGCGGCCCGGGCGGATGTAGCGCATGTAGATGCCCATGAACATCGCGATCGGGATGGTCGCCATGACCGTGAACATGCCCCAAGGGCTTTCGGCCAGGGCCTTAACCACAATCAGCGCCAACACCGCGAGGATGATGATCATGATCAGGAAGCAGCCGAACAAGGCGATAGTGCCGGGAACACGGCCCATTTCTTCGCGAACCATATCGCCCAGCGAGCGGCCGTTACGGCGGGTGGAAAGGAACAGGATCATGAAGTCCTGCACCGCACCGGCCAGTACTACGCCGGCGATCAGCCAGAGCGTGCCGGGCAGATAACCCATTTGCGCGGCGAGCACCGGGCCGACCAGCGGGCCAGCGCCAGCGATGGCAGCAAAGTGGTGACCGAAAAGGATGTGTTTGTTGGTCGGAACGTAGTCCAGACCATCGTTGTTGAGCACCGCAGGCGTCGCCCGGGTGGGGTCCAGTTGCATGACGCGCGACGCGATGAACAAGCTGTAGTAACGGTAAGCGACCAGATAAATGGCAACCGCAGCGACCACGATCCAGAGTGCGTTGATTGCCTCTCCCCGACGCAATGCAACCACTCCCAGGGCCCAGGCCCCAAGAATCGCAACCATCAGCCAGGGCACATGGCGCAGCAGACTATTATTGTTTTTCATTTTTTTATTTCCAGCTGAGTGGACTTGTGTGAGCAGCCTCCAGAGTTTAGCGCTGCTGAAGCGAAAGGCCACCCCCCACAATGGTCTAGCGCGGGATTTCACCTATAGTCAAAGCAGCCAAGGAGAAGTCGACACATGACAGATTCCCACGAAGACCGCAGACGCTTTAAACGCATTTCGTTCGACGCCAAGACCGAGTTGACTCAGGGCGACAAGAGTTGGGCGGTTCACCTCATCGACCTGTCGCTAAAAGGTCTGCTGATTGAGCGCCCATCACCGTGGCTCGGTAATCCCGCCGAGCCGTTCATCGTCGATATTCATCTGAACGTCGATATCGATGTGCAGATGGAAGTACGCCTGACCCACGACGATCACAACCATCTGGGGTTCGTCTGTGAACACATCGGGCTGGACTCAGTGACCCACTTGCGGCGATTGATCGAACTCAATCTGGCGGATCACGACGAGCTGGAGCGGGAGTTGGCGGCGTTGATTGAGGTTTGAGATGACCTGATTCAAATTCTCGGCAGAACCCAATCCCTGTAGGAGCTGCCGCTCAGCTAATTCGGGCAGGCAATCGGAGGTTACTCCTCAAACAACGCATCCAGCGCCTGATCGAGCCGGGTCACGGCAATCACGGTCAGGCCAGGCGGAGATTCCTTCGGCGCGTTGCCCTTGGGCACGATCGCGCGTTTGAAGCCGTGCTTGGCCGCTTCTTTCAAGCGTTCCTGACCGCTGGGCACCGGACGCACTTCGCCTGACAGGCCCACTTCCCCGAACACCAACAGATCACCCGGCAATGCCCGATTGCGCAGGCTGGACATCACGGCGGCCATCAGCGCCAGGTCTGACGCGGTCTCCAGCACCTTCACCCCGCCGACCACGTTGAGGAACACGTCCTGATCGTGAGTCGGAATGCCGCCGTGCCTATGCAGTACCGCCAGCAGCATTGCCAGACGGTTCTGATCCAGACCCAGCGTAACGCGGCGAGGGTTGGACAGATGACTGTCATCCACCAGCGCCTGAACCTCGACCAGCATGGGCCGGGTGCCTTCCCACGTCGCCATGACCACGCTGCCCGCAACAGCTTCCTGTGCGCGGGTCAGAAAAATCGCAGAAGGGTTGGAGACTTCTTTCAGGCCCTTGTCGGTCATGCCGAACACCCCTAGTTCGTTGACCGCGCCGAAACGGTTTTTCACCGCCCGCAACAAACGCAGACGACCGTCCGACTCCCCCTCGAAGTACAACACGGTGTCGACCATGTGTTCGAGCACGCGCGGGCCGGCCAAAGCGCCTTCCTTGGTCACGTGGCCGACCAGGAAGATCGCCGTGCCGCTCTGCTTGGCGTACCGCACCAGCAACGCAGCGCTCTCACGAACCTGCGATACGCCGCCCGGCGCCGATTGCAGTTGTTCGGTGAAAATCGTCTGGATCGAGTCGATCACCATGACTTTCGGCTGCTCGACCCGCGCGGTGGCGATGATGCTTTCGATGCAGGTCTCGGTCATCACCCGCAGTTTGTCCTGCGGCAACCCCAGGCGACGGGCGCGCATTGCCACTTGCTGTTGGGATTCTTCGCCGGTGACGTACAGCGCCGGCATGCGTTCAGCGATGGCGCAGAGGGTCTGCAAAAGAATGGTCGATTTGCCGATGCCGGGGTCGCCACCGATCAGCACCACTGAGCCGTCGACAAGGCCGCCGCCAAGCACGCGGTCAAGTTCCGCGGAGTTGGTGGAGAAGCGCGGGATCTCTTCGACGCTGACTTCGGCCAGGGTCTTGATCTGCGCCTGCTGGCCGGTCCAGCCCGCACGACCGCTGGGGGCCGCCGCTCCGCCGCTTTCGATGACCGTCTCTACCAGGGTGTTCCAGGCGCCGCATTCGCCGCATTGCCCGGCCCATTTGGGAAAGGTCGCGCCGCACTCGGTGCAGCCATACATGCGTTTGGCCTTGGCCATGAAACCCCCGCCGCAAAAAAGGGGGAATCATACCCCATGGCTCAAACGCCTGCGTGTGCGGGCAAGCAGGACCACCCTTTTGCGTGATTCGATAAAACTAACCCGCCCTGAGCCGGTCGATTGCATGGATTACGCGAGATGCGTGTAGCTGACATACACTGCATCCACCACCCTCATCTGTAACAAAGGAATACACCATGAGCGTACTAAGCGAGTTCAAAGCCTTTGCCGTCAAAGGGAACGTGGTCGACATGGCCGTCGGTATCATCATTGGCGCGGCATTCGGCAAGATCGTTTCGTCGTTCGTCGGCGATGTAATCATGCCGCCCCTGGGGCTGCTGATTGGCGGCGTGGACTTCAGTGATCTGGCAATCACCCTCAGAGGCGCAGAGGGAACGGCACCGGCGGTGGTACTGGCGTACGGCAAGTTCATTCAGACCGTGATCGACTTCATCATCGTGGCATTCGCGATCTTCATGGGCGTCAAGGCGATCAACCGCCTGAAGCGCGAAGAGGCCAAGGCCCCGACCGTCCCACCGGTTCCAACCCCGCAGGAAACCCTGCTGGCCGAAATCCGCGACCTGTTGAAAGAGCAGAACAGCAAGCCTGCTGCGCCAATCCAGGTGAATCCGGATCGTTTGGTCTGAGCGGCAGCTTGGCTGTCGGCACCGTTTGTGAAGTGCTGACGCAGCCCCAGTGGGAGGAAGCTTGCGCGCGAATGCGCCGGGTCATTGAAATGACATTGGCAGACACACCGCAATCGCGAGCAAGCGCCCTCCCACAGGTGATGATTTGCCGGCATGGCAGTTTCCGTCCTACCAATAATTCTCCACCGCCACCTGCCCCGGTTTGCGGGTCAGGGCCAGGCGCATGTCGCGGGTTTTGAGCAGTGCTCGGGTGTCGTCGATCATCTGTGGATTGCCGCAGATCATCACCCGCGAATGCTCCGGCGTCAGTTCCACACCTGCAGCCTTTTCCAGCGCACCGTTTTCGATCAGCGTGGTGATCCGGCCGTGCAGCGCGCCCGGATGTTCCTCACGGGTGACGGTAGCAATGAACTGAAACTTGTGCGCGTATTCGGCCAGGTACTCACGCTGGGTCAGGTCGGCGATCAGTTCCTGATAGGCCAGTTCCTGCGCTTCACGAACGCTGTACACCAGGATGATCCGCTCGAATTTCTCCCACACCTCGAAGTCCTGCAGAATCGACAGAAACGGGGCCACGCCTGTGCCTGTGGATAACATCCACAGATCGCGGCCATCGGTGAAGCGGTCCAGCGTCAGATAACCCACCGCCTGCTTTTCCACCATCAACGTGTCGCCCTCGCGCAAGCGGCTCAGCTCGCTGGTGAACTCCCCTCCCGGCACCACGATGGAGAAGAATTCGAGAAACTCGTCGAAGGGCGAAGACACCACCGAATAGGCCCGCCAGACCGTGCTGCCATCCGCCTTGGTGACGCCCAGCCGCGCAAACTGCCCTGCCGTAAAACGGAAACCCGGATCGCGGGTAGTGCGCAACGTGAACAGGCTTGGGGTAAGGGGAGTGACGTCCAGCAGCGTTTGCCGGGTGAACTTCTCTGCACTGGCAGTCATGGGGCGCTCCTGGCTCCTGTCGCTTGATCGAGGGCTAAGTCTCCCGCAAAAGTGCCGCAATAAACACCGTGGGTTTGTAGTGGTATCTCTCAAGGGAAGGTCAAGAAATCTGGTCGTTTTTAGAGCGTTTCGCGATTGGGCTTATCGCGATTGGACACAGGACAAAGGCCGCCAGCTTTTTAAAACCCTGAATACAATCACTTTTTCACGAAACCGGCTCTCGGCCATACGCTGTTCTCGTCGCTCGCGCCTGGCCGCCGGCAAACCGCAAAACGCGTTTTGTTCCTAGACTTCAATCAAAACGACAGTTGATTGAAATCAAGCACGGAGGCTTGTCATGGAACATCAGACACTGAACCTGCCAGAGGTCACAGATGGCATTCCTCTCGCAACCAGGGAACTGACGATTCGTGAAGTGGAAGTGCTCAAATGGTCCGCAGAGGGCAAGACCGCCGCTGAAGTGGCGATGATTCTGGATTTGAAGCTGCGAACGGTAAACTTCCACATCAGTAGCGCGATTCGCAAGATGGGCGTGACCAACAAGACATCCGCAGTAGTGAGAGCGGCACTCAACGGGGTATTCCAGGTGTAAAGATACCGGGGCAAAAAGCTCAGGTGCGAAACACCGAAAAACACGTAAAATCGCTGGTTTCGTGAGTCCGGTTGCAACGGCGCTTACATGACATCCGCCGAGCGCCTGAACGCGTCGCCAACGAATGGAAATACCCTGCACATGCCCCTGCTGACCACGCCTTTCGCCGAGCTCGACCTGATTCGCCAGCCGGAGCAGTCGGATGAACCGCTGCAGGCATTCGATGCCGCCGACGAGTACCTGCTCAATCACGTCGCCGAACACGGGCTGACGCTGCAGACCCGCGTGCTGATTCTCAATGACAGCTTCGGCGCACTGGCAGCCAGCCTGGCGCCGCATGCCGCGGTCACCAGCAGCACCGATTCGTTTTTGGCGGTGCAGGGCCTGGAGAAGAATCTGGCGCGCAACGGCCAAGCCTACGATGCCGTGCCGGTGATCCCCGCCAGCGAAGCGCTGACCGGGCCGTTCGACTGGGTGCTGATCCGCGTGCCGAAAACCCTGGCACTCCTGGAAGAGCAACTGATCCGCCTGCAAGGCCAACTGGCACCCGGCGCGAAAGTCGTTGCAGCCGGCATGATCAAACACCTGCCACGTTCGGCGGGCGAACTCCTGGAAGAGTACATCGGCCCGATTCAGGCCTCGTTGGCGGTCAAAAAAGCACGCCTGTTGTTCTGTACCCCTGAAGTCAAAACCTTTCAGCCATCGCCCTTCCCCACTCGCTACACGCTGGACGAGCCGAAGATCGAACTGATCAATCACGCCAATGTGTTCTGCCGCGACGGCCTGGACATCGGCACTCGCGCGTTCCTGCCGCATCTGCCGAAGAGCCTGGGGACGGCGCGGGTAGCGGATCTGGGCTGCGGCAACGGCGTGTTGGCAATTGCCAGCGCGCTGGCCAACCCCGATGCGCAGTACACGCTGGTGGACGAGTCGTTCATGGCGGTGCAATCGGCTCAGGAAAACTGGCAGCTTGCGCTGGGTGACCGCGAAGCTGTAATCCGTGCGGGTGATGGGCTGGCGGGTCAAGAACCCGATTCACTTGACGTGGTGCTGTGCAATCCGCCTTTCCATCAGCAGCAAGTGGTGGGGGATTTTCTGGCGTGGCGGATGTTCCAGCAGGCTCGCTCTGCGCTGGTGACGGGCGGCGCGCTGTACATCGTAGGGAACCGGCATTTGGGCTATCACTCCAAACTGTCGCGGCTGTTCCGGGGTGTGGAGCAAGTGGCAGCGACGCCGAAGTTCGTGATTCTCAAGGCCCGCAAATAAGCGACATCCCTGTAGCAGTTCGGCTTGCCGGCAGTGGCGTCCTCAAGATCGCTTCCACCGGCAAGCCGGACGGCTACAGGGATCTGTGCTGAAATCAGGAAGTCGTACACGCAAAAACCCGCCGAAGCGGGGTTTTTTGTTCAAAAAACACTCAATGCGTCTTCATCCCGGCCGCTGTCATGAACATGCGCAGCAAGCTGGCGACGATGAACAGCGCAAACACACTCCCCGCCCAGATGACCACTAGCCAGCCGAGACGCTGCCAGAGCGGTTTCTTCTGCGCAGGATCTTCGTCGTGAAAAGATTCTTTGCCGGACATCGCTAAACCCTCTCTTCTCGAAAAAGGCCCCGACTGCACGCCGGGACCGATGGCGACTAGTGGTAACCGTCCTCGTGGGTAACCTTGCCGCGGAACACGTAGTAGCTCCAGAAGGTGTAACCCAGAATGAACGGGATGATGAACAGCGTGCCGACCAGAATGAAGCCCTGGCTTTGCGGTGGCGAAGCGGCATCCCAGATCGATATCGCGGGCGGGATGATGTTCGGCCACAGGCTGATACCCAGACCGCTGTAGCCGAGGAATATCAGCACCAGCGTCAGCAGGAACGGCGTGTAATGCGCATTGCGCTCCACCGCTTTGAACAGCCCGTACATGGTCACCAGAACCAATGCAGGCACCGGCATGAACCAGAACAGGTTCGGGATGCTGAACCAGCGGTCAGCGATGTCCTGATGCGCCAGCGGCGTCCACAGGCTGACGATGCCCATCACCACCAGCGTGACAAGCGCCAGTGGCCGCGCCAGATCATGCATGGCCTTCTGCAAGTCGCCTTCGGTTTTCATGATCAGCCAGGTGCAGCCGAGCAAGGCGTACGCCACGATGAGCGCCAGGCCGCAGAACAGCGAGAACGGTGTCAGCCAGTCCAGCCCGCCCCCCGCGTAAGCGCGGTTGACCACCGGAATGCCGTCGATGTAAGCACCCAGCGCCACGCCCTGGAAGAAGGTCGCCACCAGCGAGCCGCCGATGAACGCCTTGTCCCAAAGATGGCGCTTGGCATCGGTGGCCTTGAAGCGGAACTCGAACGCCACGCCGCGAAAAATCAGCCCGATCAGCATGAAGATCAGCGGCAGATACAGCGCTTCGAGCACCACCGAATACGCCAGCGGGAACGCCCCGAACAATCCGGCACCGCCCAGTACCAACCAGGTTTCGTTGCCGTCCCACACGGGGGCGACAGTATTCATCATCACGTCACGGTCAGTCTTGTCCTTCATGAAAGGAAACAGAATCCCGATACCGAGATCGAAGCCGTCCATGATGACGTACATCATGATGCCGAAGATGATGATCACGGCCCAGATCAATGGCAGATCGATACCCATGGCTCAATTCCCCTCAGTCAGGCGGTCTTTACGATCATCGGTGCTGCTTTCATCCGCAGCGGAGAGAGGGCGTGCCGGCGTGCGTTTCTGACCTGGCCCGCCGTGAGTCGTATCGGCGCCCTCGTGGGTTTTCGGACCTTTGCGAACCAGACGCATCATGTAGCCGAAGCCTGCTCCGAACAGCATGAAATAGACCACGACGAACAGCACCAGCGTCAGGCTCATTTGTTCGACACTGTGATTGGACGATGCATTGGCCGTGCGCATCAGCCCGTAAACCACCCAGGGCTGACGCCCGATCTCAGTGGTAAACCACCCCGCCAGCAACGCGATCAGCCCCGAGGGTCCCATGCACATGACGAGGGTAAGAAACAGCCGGTTGCTGTAGAGATTTCCGCGCCAACGTAGCCAGGCACTCCACAAACCGGTCGCGATCATCAGCAAGCCAAGCGCAACCATGATCCGAAACGACCAGAAAATGATGGTTGAGTTGGGTCGGTCTTCTGGGGGAAAGGACTTCAATGCCGGGATCTGCTTGTCCAGACTGTGCGTCAATATCAAGCTTCCCAGATACGGGATTTCTACTGCGTATTTTGTTCTCTCCTCTTTCATGTCCGGCCAACCGAACAGAATCAGCGGAGTGGGTTCGTCCCCTACGTTTTCCCAGTGACCTTCGATCGCAGCAATTTTCGCAGGCTGGTGCTCCAGGGTGTTCAGACCATGGGCGTCGCCTACCATGGCCTGAATCGGCGCAACGATCAGCGCCATCCACATCGCCATCGACAACATCCGCCGAATCGCAGGATTATCGCGACCGCGCAGCAGGTGCCAAGCCGCCGATGCACCGACGAAAAACGCTGTGGCCACGAACGCGGCAATGGCCATGTGAGTAAGACGGTAGGGGAACGAGGGATTGAAGATCACGGCAAACCAGTCGACCGGAATAACGCGGCCATCGACGATTTCGTAACCTTGCGGCGTATGCATCCAACTGTTCGAAGCCAGAATCCAGAAGGTAGAAATCAGCGTGCCAACTGCCACCATAACGGTCGAAAAAAAGTGCAAACCTCGACCCACGCGGTTCCAGCCAAACAGCATGACCCCCAGGAAACCCGCCTCCAGGAAGAAGGCAGTCAGCACCTCATAAGTCAGCAGCGGACCGGTGATCGCGCCGGCGAAGTCGGAGAATCGGCTCCAGTTGGTGCCGAATTCGTACGCCATGACCAGACCGGAGACCACGCCCATGCCGAAGTTCACGGCAAAAATCTTCGACCAGAAATGGTAAAGATCGCGGTAGGTGTTGTCGTGAGTCTTGAGCCACAGGCCTTCGAGCACCGCGAGAAAACTCGCCAGACCGATGGTGATGGCAGGGAACAGGATGTGAAATGAAACAGTGAACGCGAACTGAATTCGGGCGAGATCGAGTGCCTCTAAACCGAACATAGGTCTTCCTCTATCAGGTGGTACCGGCTGCAGACCCGGGGCCTTCAGCGACTGCCCCCACGGTGTATTGAGTACGAGGTATTGCGTTTGTTCTTTTTAGTTTCGCGCTCGGGCCCCATAAGCAAAAAAGGCGACGCGGGAGTTGTGTCAAGCCGACAGATCAATCAAAACCAACCGCAGAATTGATGCAGATCAACCGACGTTGAAAGAGTAGTCCCATTTCGGCACATGCTCCGCGTGGTCTTTTGTCGCGTGGCGAGTTGCCTCACCCCTTGATGCAGAGCAGTTGGCTCGAAACCGGATCAGAGGGATCGCATTGGCGGGGGAAAGACTTCTCAGAGGCCGGCTCTCAGAAGGAAGCCCTGCGGGTGTCAGAGCGTTATGCGCAGGAACCCGAGCAGCGCCGTGACCAGTCGTCGGTAAAGCGCATCCACTTCCGGCACCAGGCCTTTGCCGCGCAGGCTGCCGTGCACCAGACCAGGACCGGGATCGAACTCGGTCGAAACGCCCGCCTCGCGCAGTGCCCGTTCATAGCAGACCCCATCGTCGCGCAATGGGTCGAACTGCGCCACGGCGATGAACGCAGGGGCCAACCCGCGAAAATCCTTGGCGTTGAGCGGCATTGCGTAGGGCGAGTGCTCGTCCTCTGGCAGGTAAAGCTGCCGATAGAGGTCCAGATCTGCGGTACTGAGCAAGGGTGCATCGAAACATTCCCTGCGTGAAGGCAGATCGTCGGCACCGCCAAGTCCGGGATAGACCAGCGCCTGCCCAACCGGCTGCCGCTCGCCGGCCTCGCGCAAGGCCAGACACAAGGCAGCCGCCAGGTTGCCTCCCGCGCTATCCCCGGCCACGGCTATTCGCCGAGGGTCGATATCCAGCCGCAGTGCCTGAATCTGCAGGGCATGCCAGACCTCAAGACAGTCGTCGAAGCCTGCCGGGAACGGGTGTTCCGGCGCCAATCGGTAGTCGATGGCGATCACCACCGCGTTGAGATCAACCGCCAGCGCCGCGGTGAGAAAATCGTGAGAATCCAGATCGCCAACCACCCAACCGCCGCCGTGCAGGTAAACCACGCAGGGCGCCGGGTGTTCCAGGGACAGGCGACGTGGGCGATAACTGCGCACCGCGACACCGGCCAGACTGAAATCCTTGACCTCGAGTTGCGGTGGGCGAGCGGGTGTGAAGGCTTCGCACATACGCGAATAAGAGCGACGCTGGTCAGCGATTTCCAGCGAGTCGACGCTGAAACTAAGGGTTTTGCCGATGAATTGAGCCATTTCTGGCGAGAGGGGGTAACGCATTCCTGTACTCCCATCAACCCGTCTCAAATCGCTGATATGGCCAACGACGAACACCTGTCGCAGTCCGGCTTGCCGGCGGTGGCGATCTCAATGACGCCACATGATCGGCACCATCATCTGACTTTCCTGAGCGGCCGTGAACTTCAGGTTGGTCATCAGCTTATTCACGTTCGGGCAACGGGTCGCGTAATCCGGGGCGGTTACCACCGATACCGTCGCAGCGCCTTCGCCCGGGCCGAACACGTCTTCGCTGCCAGTGAGGTAGGCGATCTTCATGTTGATGTTCATCGGGTGCGGGGTCCAGCCGACGAATACCACCCACTCGTTACGCTTGGTGACGCGTTGCACGGCGGCGAGCATGCCCGCTTCACCCGATTCCACCAACTGGAAGCCACCGAGACCGAACTGGTTCTTCTCGATCATGCCCTTGATGTTGGCGTTGGCGCCCGTGCCAGGCTCGATACCGTAGATCTTGCCGCCTAGCTTGTCCTTGAATTTGGCGATGTCGGCGAAGGTTTTCAGCCCGCCGTCGGCCACGTATTGCGGCACGGCCAGGGTCGCCTGGGCGTCGTTCATGCTTGGAGTGTCGAATACCTTGACCTGGTTGGCGGCCACGAAGGGGGCGATGTTCTTGTCCATCGCCGGTTTCCAGTAACCGAGGAAGACGTCGAGGCGGTCATCACGCAGGCCACCGAAAACGATCTGTTGGGCAGCACTGGTCTGTTTGACGTCGTAACCCATGTTCTGCAGGAGTACTTCGGCGACCGCGCTGGTGGCGATCACGTCGGTCCAGTTGACCACACCCATCCGCACGCTCTGACACTTGGCCGGCTCGGCGGCCATCAAGGCGGTACTGCTCAGCATCAACACACCGCAGCTGATCTGACGAATAAATCTCTTCATGCGTGCTCCTCGGGTCGGCTCGTTATTTTATTCAGCTCTTTTCGGCAGCTTTTCAAGGCTTAAAGACCCACGGCAGTTCGAATGCTGCCGCGTTGACGCAAATTACGCAGCAGCACCTTCCACGAAGCGCACCAGCGCGACCTGTGGTTGCACTGGGGCGACATTGGCTGAGGAGGCTACGAGGAAGAATACATTTCGTGGGAGGGACCTTGCTCGCGAAGGCGGGCTGTCAATCAATGCCGAGGCATTCAGACGGCCATTATTTCGCGAGCAAGCTTCCTCCCACGCCCCGGGGTTGGCCGACAGAAGGCGCTGGGCCATCAAAGCGAAGGCTTACAACACCTTATCCAGCGTGATCGGCAGTTCCCGGACCCGCTTGCCGGTGGCATGGTAGATGGCATTGGCGATCGCCGACGCCACACCCACGATGCCGATTTCGCCGACACCCTTGGAGCCGAGTTCGTTGACGATCTCGTCGTTCTCTTCGACAAACACCACATCGATGTCGCCGATGTCCGCGTTCACCGGGATGTGGTACTCGGCCAGGCTGTGATTCATGAAGCGCCCCAGATGATGGTCCGTGAGGGTTTCCTCCTGTAACGCCTGGCTGATACCCCAGACCACACCACCGAGAATCTGGCTGCGCGCAGTCTTGGGATTGACCACTCGCCCCGCCGCCACGGCACTCACCACCCGATTGACCCGGATCGTGCCCAGATCCTCATCCACCAGCACTTCGACGAACACCGCAGAATGCGTGGCTGTGGCATAGCCCTCGCGCTTCTTGTCCGGCTCGGCGTCGATGCGCACGTCCAGCACGTCATGGGACGACTCACGCACGATGTCGGCATAGGCAAATCGTTGCCCGCGAATGTGCAGGTAACCATCGCCGAATCCGACTTCCTCCATGTCCACTACCGCAAATTCCGCATGAGCCATGCGCACAGCATCCAACAGTTTGGTGCGCAGTCCCCGGCAGGCTTGCTGCACAGCGGTTCCGACCGAGGACACCGTGAACGAACCGCCTTGCAACGGTGCAGTCGGCAGCGAGCTGTCCCCTAACACGAAATGGATATCCTGCGGCATCACGCCCAGTGCCTCGGCAGCGATCTGGGTCATGACCGTGTAAGTGCCGGTGCCGATATCCGTGGTCGCGCTGGTCACCGTGATTTTGCCGTCGCTGTCGATACTGGCCTTCGCGCTGGCTTTCATCTGCATGGCTTCCCAGACGCCACCCGCCATACCCCAACCGACCAGTTGATGGCCATTACGCATGCTGCGCGGTTCGGGATTGCGCTTGTCCCAGCCAAACCGTTCGGCGCCCTGTTGATAACAGGCGCGCAGCTCCTTGCTGGAATAAGGCTTGTCTTCGTTGCCATTGCGCTCGGCAAAGTTGGTCAGGCGCAGCTGCACCGGATCGATGCCAGCGGCGCAGGCCAGTTCGTCCAGCGCGCACTCCAGGCCGACCATGCCCGAGGTCGCGCCCGGCGCGCGCATGTCCAGTGGCGTGTAGACGTCCAGCGGCGCAAGCTTGTAGGTGAGCTGCACCTTGTCGCATTGATAGAGCATGCCGCTCCACTCCACGACGTGCTCGGTGAAGTCCTCGAAGCGCGAAGTCTGGCCGATCACATCGTGCCCCACGGCCGTCAGCCGCCCCTCGGCATCAGCACCCAGACGCAGTCGCTGCAATGTGTTGGGGCGGTAGCCGAAGGTGAACATCTGTTGGCGTGTCAGGGTTACGCGAACCGAGCGCTTGAGCTGCAACGCCGCCATGACAGCCAGCGGTAGCTGGTACTGCGGCCGCAACCCTGAACCAAAAGCCCCGCCGACGAACGCCGCGAGAATGCGGATCTTCTCCTTCTCAAGGCCGAACACGTTGTGCAGGTAGTCCTGACAGTTCTGCGTGCCCTGGGTTTTGTCATGGATCTCGAGGCTGCCGTCATCCTGATAAAGAACGGTCGAGGCATGAGGCTCCATCGGGTTGTGATGTTCGTTCGGCGTGCTGTATCGGGCGTCGACGGTGAAAGCAGCTTTGGAAAAACCTGTCTGAAAGTCGCCACGAGGTTTGGGGGTTTCAGCGGGCGCGGTGTGGGCCTCATCTTGAGCGGCGGTCAGATCGGTCTGGTGGGCATCGACTTCATACTCGATGTTCACCAGCGAACCCGCATAACGCGCCAGTTCCAGCGTATCGGCAACGACCAGCGCCAACGGCTGACCGCTGTACAGCACCTTGTCGTTATACAGCGGCCGAAACGGCGAGCCTTTCGCCGAATCGGCGTCCTCGTAATCCTTGTCGTAACTGGCGACATGGGGCCGGTTGGTATGGTCGATCACCGCAACCACGCCCGGCACCTGCAAGGCTTGAGTGGTATCAATGCTTACGATTCGTCCGCAAGCGATGGTGCTGGACACCACGCTGCCATGCAGCAGCCCGGTTTGCGGGTATTCACCGGCGTAACGTGCCTGACCCGTGACCTTCAGATGACCGTCGACGCGATCCAGCGGTTGGCCTACGGGTGAAACCTTGCCGGTCGGGGATATTTTCGCGTTCATCAGACGTTCCCTCCTACAGCGGCGTCGCTCAGCGCACGAACAATCGCGCGCTGGGCCAGCTTGATTTTGAAAGCGTTGTGCGCGAGCGGCCTGGCGTCTCTGAGCATGGCATCGGCAGCGGCAACGAAACTCTCCCGAGAGACCGGTTTGCCTTTGAGCGATTCCTCGACGGCTTTGTCACGCCAAGGCTTGTGCGCCACACCGCCCAAGGCCAAACGCACGTCACGAATAATGTCGCCATCAAGTTCCAGCGCCGCCGCCACTGATACCAACGCAAAAGCGTACGACGCGCGATCCCGAATCTTCAGATAGTGGCTGTGGGAAACGAATCCGGCGGGTGGCAGCTCGATGGCGGTGATCAGCTCATCATCGGCCAACTGGTTGTCGCGCTGCGGTGAATCTTCCGGCAGACGATGAAAGTCGGCGAATTCGATGCTGCGCTTCCCTGCCCTTCCTTCTACATGCACCACCGCATCCAGGGCTGCGAGCGCCACGCACATGTCAGAAGGATGCGTCGCGACGCAATCGTCACTGGCGCCGAGAATGGCGTGAATCCGGTTCAGGCCGGTTTTTGCCGGGCAACCGCTCCCCGGCTCGCGCTTGTTGCAGGGCATGGCCGAGTCGTAGAAGTAATAACACCGAGTGCGCTGCAGCAGGTTGCCACCGGTACTGGCCATGTTGCGCAGTTGGGGTGAAGCACCCGCAAGGATGGCTTGGGACAACAGCGGATAGCGCGCTTCGATCATCGGATGCCACGCGAGATCGGCGTTGCTCACCAGCGCACCGATCAGCAGCCCGCCGCTCGGCGTTTCCTCTATGTCTTTCAGGGGCAGCCCGGTGATATCGATCAGGTGCTCCGGGCGATCGATATTTTCTTTCATCAGGTCAAGAAGGTTCGTACCGCCGGCGATGAAGCGACTGGCCGCACCGGCCAGATTGATCGCCTGACTGACCTCGACAGGCTTGCTGTAATTGAATGGATTCATGCCTGACGCCCTCCGTCCTTGGTCGCCGACTGTGGCAACGCTTCCTCCACCGCCGCGAGGATATTGCTGTAGGCACCGCAGCGGCACAGATTGCCACTCATCAGCTCTTTGATTTCGTCAGCCGTGCGAGCGCGCCCTTCATTTGCCAACCCCACAGCCGAGCAGATCTGCCCTGGTGTGCAATACCCGCATTGGAAGGCGTCGTGCTTGATGAACGCCTGCTGCATCGGGTGCAGGACATCGCCTTCGGCCAGCCCTTCGATGGTGGTCAGTTCGGCGCCATCGCACATGACCGCCAGCGTCAGGCAGGCATTGATGCGCTTGCCGTCGCGCAAGACGGTGCAGGCCCCGCACTGGCCGTGGTCACAGCCTTTTTTGGTACCCACCAGATCCAGCTGCTCGCGCAGCACGTCCAGCAACGTGGCCCAAGGTTGCACATTCAACTGCCTGGTTTGGCCGTTCAGGGTCAGAGCGATGGCATGCTCCGCGAATTCCTTCAGGTTCGTCGCGCTCATGGATAGCCTCACGGTAGGTATTTGATCAGCGCAGTCGATCTGCGTCTCTAGGGGTAGAGACTTACGTGTTTTGCCAAACGTTCAGGGTTTGTGATGAGCGTGTGTCGCCGCAGCAGTGCACTCGCCATTGACGCCAATCCGGACAATTGCAATCAAGCGACCAGCACCAGGCGCCATCGGGCAAAGCTGCTGGTATGATGCGCGGCTTTTTGCGACTGGCAGAATTTGTGCAGGCTGTTTCGGCAGGCTGTGCTTTGCTCTTCTAGTCGATTCAATTCATGGCGCGGGACGCCAAAGGAAGCCATACATGCTGGAGCGGCTGTTTCAACTCAAGGCACATGACACCAATGTGCGCACGGAAATCCTGGCCGGGGTCACGACGTTCCTGGCGATGGCCTACATCCTGTTCGTCAATCCGAGCATTCTCGGCGCGACCGGCATGGACAAGGGCGCCATCTTCGTCGCCACCTGCCTTGCAGCCGCCATTGGCTCCACGGTCATGGGCCTGATCGCCAACTACCCGATTGCGCTGGCACCGGGCATGGGCCTGAACGCCTTCTTCACCTACACCGTGGTCCTGCACATGGGCCACACCTGGCAAGTGGCGCTGGGTGCGGTGTTCATCTCTGCCGTGATGTTCTTCCTGCTGTCGATCTTTCGCATTCGCGAATGGATCATCAACAGCATCCCGCTGCCGCTGCGCTCGGCGATTGCCGCCGGTATCGGCCTGTTTCTGGCGCTGATCGCGCTGCACAACGCGGAAATCGTCGTCAGCAACCCGGCCACCATGGTCGGTCTGGGCGACCTGGCCAAGCCCGCACCGGTTCTCGCTGCACTCGGCTTCGCCCTGATCGTGGCGCTGGAAGCCCTGAAAGTGCGCGGCGCGGTGCTGATCGGCATTCTGGCGGTGACCATCGTCTCCATCCTGATGGGCTTCTCGCCGTTTGGCGGCGTGGTCTCGATGCCACCTTCGCTCGCCCCGACCTTCCTGCAACTGGACATCGCCGGTGCGCTGAACATCGGTCTGGTCAGCGTGATCTTCTCCTTCCTGTTCGTTGACCTGTTCGATAACTCCGGCACGCTGATCGGCGTTGCCAAGCGCGCAGGGCTGATGGGCAAGGACGGCCACATGCCGAAAATGGGCCGTGCGCTGATCGCTGACAGTACCGCCGCCATGGCCGGCTCGCTGCTCGGCACCTCGACCACCACCAGCTACATCGAATCGGCAGCCGGCGTGAGTGCCGGTGGCCGCACAGGCCTGACGGCCATCGTGGTCGCCGTGCTGTTCCTGCTGGCGCTGTTCTTCGCACCGTTGGCAGGCAGCGTCCCGGCGTTCGCCACCGCGCCGGCCCTGCTGTTCGTGGCCGTGCTGATGACCTCGGGCCTGGCGGAAATCAACTGGGACGACATCACTGAAGCGGCGCCTGTGGTACTCACCGCGCTGGCGATGCCGTTCACCTACTCCATCGCCAACGGCATCGCTTTTGGCTTCATTTCCTGGACAGTGATCAAGCTTCTGTCGGGCCGTGGCCGTGAGCTGAATTCGGCGCTGGTCATCCTGTCGATCCTGTTCGTGATCAAGCTGGGCTTCTATCCATGAGTTCTACGTTCGACCCTGCGAGCTACAGCCTTCAGCTCGACGAAAAAGCCGAGCGGCTGCGCGAGCTGCTCAAACCGTTCGACGCCCCCGAGCCTCAGGTATTCGACTCCCCGCGCGAGCATTACCGCCTGCGTGCCGAGTTCCGCCTGTGGCGCGACGACGGCAAGCGTCACTACGCGATGTTCACGCCGGGCGACAAGTACACGCCGATCCTGATCAACGACTTCCCCATCGCCAGCAAGCAGATCAACGCGCTGATGCCGGTACTGCGGGATCGTTGGGAAGCCAGCAAGACGCTCAACCACAAGCTGTTTCAGGTTGACTTCCTGACCACGCTGGCCGGCGACGGCATGATTACCCTGTGCTACCACCGCCCGCTGGATGACGCCTGGATGCTGGAAGCCGAGCAACTGGCGGCGGACTTGAAGGTCAGCGTCATCGGTCGCTCCAAAGGTCAGCGGCTGGTGATCGGTCGCGACTACGTGACCGAAGAGCTGGAAGTGGCCGGTCGCACCTTCAGCTATCGCCAGCCGGAAGGCGCCTTCACTCAGCCCAACGGCACCGTGAACCAGAAAATGCTGAGCTGGGCTTACGAGGCACTGGGCGATCGAGAAGACGATCTGCTCGAGTTGTACTGCGGCAACGGCAACTTCACGCTGCCGCTGGCCACCCGCGTGCGCAAGGTTCTGGCGACCGAGATCAGCAAGACTTCGGTCAATGCCGCGCTGAGCAATCTGGCGGACAACGCTGTGGACAACGTGTCGTTGGTGCGGCTGTCGGCAGAAGAGCTGACCGAGGCGCTGAACGACGTACGCCCGTTCCGTCGTCTGGCCGGTGTCGACCTCAAGAGCTATGACTTCGGTAGCGTTTTTGTCGATCCTCCGCGAGCCGGCATGGACCCCGACACCTGCGAGCTGACCCGCCGCTTCGAGCGCATCCTGTACATCTCCTGCAACCCGGAAACCCTGGCCGCCAACATCGCCCAACTGTACGACACCCATCGGGTCGAGCGCTGCGCGCTGTTCGACCAGTTTCCGTATACGCATCACATGGAATCGGGTGTGCTGCTGGTTCGTCGCTGATATCGCGCTTTGCCTTAGCACGACTTGCCGGCGGTGGCGTTTCCAGCCACCCTCGGCAATCAGCGCGCACAAATCCTGAAGCACAACGCGGCATGCCTGTTGGCCTGATATTCCCTAAGATCGCCCTTCATTTCAAAAAGGACGTTCTTATGAAAAACCTACTCGCCCCGTTTCTTGCCGGCCTGGTCCTGACGCTCGGCAGCACCAGCGCCATCGCTGGCAAGCCAGTGCCCAAGACGCTGGTCTCGCTACCCGCAGCACAACTTGATTGGCAGGATGTTCCCGGCACCAACGGCGCGGTCAGCTATGCCAACACCCAGGGGAATATCCTCAGCGACGGTAAGGGCTTCTACTCAGCCTTCGTCAAGTTCAAGTCGGGCACTGACAACGGCCTGCACAAACACACTCAGGCACTGCCGACCGTCGTACTCGCCGGGACTTTCTACGCCAATATCAACGGCACCCGTACCGAGTATCCGGCTGGTTCCTACTACAAACTGCCCGCCAAGCTTGCCCATGAAAGTGGCTGTGCCACGGGGGATGATTGCCTGCTGTTCCAGTATCAGGACAACAACTTCGATCTGGTGCCGGTCAAGTAATATCCAGACTCCTGACCAATCAACGCGAGAGGGGCCTGATCACCCCCTCTCACAGGCGCAACTACAACCTGAAGTCCTGCAACTTCTGCATGATCAATCGGCACATACTCCACCATTCATCATTAAATTTCTGACAGTAAGAGGCATATACCTCCTTACAGGTGTATAACATTCGGCCGTCTTTCGCTTCGATGGATGTCCTGCCTTGAGTTCCGAATCGCCCGCTTCGCCCTCCGAATCTTCCTCTGAAAGCGTGCTGCGCCAGCCCGGCTTCTTTGAGTTTCTGACCGCCCGCCTCGCCGCCGTATTTGCCATGCAAATTCAGGCCGTGGTGGTTGCCTGGCAGGTCTATGACATGACCCGCAGCCCGATATCGCTTGCGTATGTGGGCCTCGCTCAGTTCATTCCGATGTTGCTGTTGCTGATGCCCGCGGGCGACCTGATCGACCGTTACGACCGCAAGCTGATCCTGACCATCAGCTGGACCGTGCAAGCGGTATGCAGCCTGACGCTCATGCTGATTTCCGTCACTCATCACCAGGACACACGCCTGATCTACGCCACCCTGGCGTTGTTCGGCTGTGCGCGAGCCTTCACCGGGCCCGCGCTGCAAAGCCTGTTGCCGCAAGTCGTAGCCCGGGAAAAACTCGCCTCGGCCATCGCCACCAACAGCATGATCATGCGCATTGCCACCATCGCCGGGCCTCTGGTGGGCGGCGGGCTCTACGCGTTGGGCGGCGGCGGTCTGACCTACTCGGTGTGCATGGCCAGCTTCATCGCAGCGGTGCTGTTGCTGATTCGGGTGCCAGTGCTGTACGCGGGCAAGAAACAGATTCTTGAATCCACAGCCTGGAAACGCTTCACCGCTGGTATCGCCTTCATTCGCTCGCGACCCATCATTCTCGGCACCATCTCTCTGGACCTGTTCGCGGTGCTGCTGGGCGGCGTGGTGGCCTTGCTGCCGATCTATGCTCACGAAGTGCTGCATCTGGGGCCACAAGGGCTCGGCGCGTTGCGCAGCGCGATGAGTCTCGGCGAAGTGGGTACCGGTCTCTATCTGAGCGTGCGCCCATTCGACCGCAACGTCGGCATGGTGATGTTCATCGCCGTGGCCGTATTTGGACTGGCGAACCTGGTGTTCGCCTTGTCGACACTGTTCTGGCTCTCATTGCTGGCGCTGATGATCGCGGGCGCGGCGGACATGGTCAGCGTCTACATCCGTTCGACATTGGTGCAATTCTCCACGCCGGATGACATGCGCGGGCGAGTGAACGCGGTGAACATGCTGTTCATCGGCTCGTCCAACGAACTGGGCGAATTCCGCGCAGGCAGTAGCGCCGCACTCTGGGGCGCAGTGCCTGCGGCGGTCATCGGCGGGCTGTGTACGTTGGGCGTAGTCGGCACCTGGATGTGGGGCTTCAAGGCGTTGCGCCAGGTGAACCACTTTGCCGATGCATCGCCTGCCGAGGTGACCGAGAAGCAGACGGCGCGCGTTTGATCCAGTGATCGTTCCCACGCTTTGACCGTCCACACGCAGAGCGTGGGAACGATCAGGTGAACCTTGACCTGCAGCGCATAGCTTAAAGAGCCTTGATCTGACCGATTGCCACAGCACGCGGGCCTTCGCCGATGCCGTTTTCCAGCGGCGCGCCAAACGCATCGAGGCTGATCTGGAAGCGGTCGCCGGGCTGGGTTTTCACGCCATCGGCGAACGACAGGGTCGCAGTTCCGAAGTAATGAATGTGCACATCGCCTGGACGCAGGAACTGCGCGTACTTGAAGTGGTGGTATTCCAGGTTCGCCAGGCTGTGGCACATGTTGTCTTCGCCGCTGAGAAATTCCTTCTCCCAGATCACCTCGCCGTTGCGCTTGATCCGGCTCATCCCGGCCAGATGACGCGGCAGTTCGCCGACGCGCAATTCCGGACCGTAGGCGCAGTAACGCAGTTTGGAATGCGCGAGATACAGGTAGTTGCGGCGCTCCATGACGTGGTCGGAAAACTCGTTGCCCAGCGCGTAACCCAGACGATATGGCTGGCCGTCGTCGCCAATGACGTAGAGGCCGGTCAGCTCGGGTTCTTCGCCTGCGTCCTCTGCGAACGCAGGCACAGGGAAGTCCGCTCCCGGACGTACAACGATGCTGCCATCGCCTTTGTAGAACCACTCCGGTTGCGCGCCGACCTGACCTTGCGCAGGTTTGCCGCCTTCGATGCCCCACTTGAAGATCTTCATGGTGTCGGTCATGCCGGCTTCGACCTGACCGTCGTGCTGGTGCATCTTGTCCCGCGCCGAAGCGCTGCCCAGGTGGGTCAGGCCCGTGCCGCTGATCAGGCAGTGCGCAGGGTCTTCGTGATCCAGTGGAGGGAGGATCTGGCCGCTCTCCAGCAGGCCGGCGTAATCAGGACCGGGTTCGGTGCCGCGGCGTTGGACTTCATCTTGCAGGCTGTGTTTCGCGTGAATCGCGGCAAGGGCCAGCTCACGGGTGCTTGCGGTGTTGCAAATGACGTTGACCTGCGAGCCATCGACGACGCCGACCTGGCGCTGTCCGTGGCTGTTTTCGAATTGAATCAGGCGCATTGGGCTGAATCTCCAAGACTATGGGCCGTCAGGTGAGGACGGCGCTGCTGCGGCCGCACGTTGTTTAAAGACCGGTAGGGAATCTGTGGGAGGGAGCTTGCTCGCGAAAGGCCGGTACATGCGGCACATCTCCATCGAGCCAGCCACCCCCTATGCGAGCAAGCTCCCTCCCACGGTCGAAAGGCGATGCCTGAAAAATCACTCGATAATGTTGAACTCGCTCAGGTATTCATCGGAGATTTCCAGCCCCAGGCCCGGTTTGTTGTCGTCCAGCTGGATATAGCCAGTGACCGGTTGTGGCTCGCCCTTGAACACGTAGTAAAAGAGTTCGTTGCCGACTTCGACATCGAACACCGGGAAGAACTCGGCCATCGGCGAAGCGGTGGTGGACATGGTCAGGTGGTAGTTGTGCATCTGGCCGGCGTGAGGGATGACCGGCACCGACCAGGCTTCGGCCATGGCGTTGATCTTGCGTGCCGCGGTGATGCCGCCGACGCGGTTAGTGTCGTACTGGATCACGTCGACCGCACGGCGTTCGAGCATGTCCTTGAAGCCGTAGGAAGTGAATTCGTGCTCGCCGCCGGAGATCGGCATGATGCCCATCTTCTTCAGCTCGATGTAGCCTTCCAGGTCGTCGGCGATCACCGGCTCTTCCAGCCAGCGCGGTTCGAATTCGGCCAGCTTCGGCAACATGCGGCGGGCGTATTCCAGGGTCCAGCCCATGTAGCACTCGAGCATGATGTCGACGTCGGGACCGGCCAGTTCACGCAGCGCACGAACCTGCTCGATGTTGCGCCGCATGCCCGCCGGGCCGTCTTTCGGGCCGTAGCCGAAGCGCATTTTCAGCGCGGTAAAGCCCTGGCTCAGATAGCCCTGAGCCTCTTCCAGGAACAGGTCCAGGTTGTCGTTGGCATAGAGCTTGGAGGCGTAGGTCCAGATCTTTTCTTTGGTACGGCCACCGAGCAGCTTGAACACCGGCTTGTTGACCGCCTTGCCCATGATGTCCCAAATGGCGATATCGATGGCCGAGATGGCCGCCATGCCGATGCCTTTACGGCCCCAGGCGTGGCTCTGGCGGTACATCTTCTGCCAGATGTATTCGTTGTCGAACGGGTCTTCGCCGATGGCGATGGGGGCCAGATAGGTGTCGATGATTTCCTTGGCCACGCGCGGCGCCAGAGCGCAGTTACCGATGCCGACGATGCCGTTGTCGGTCTCGACTTCAACCACCAGCCAACCGTGGAAACGGAAGGAGCCCATGGCATCCCCACGCTCGAACAGAATGTCGCTGGCGTTGGTGCAGAAATGCGCCTGCGGTGGAACGACCTTGCCTTTCCATTCGAATACGCGGGTACGGATTGCCTTGATTTTCATGAGTAACGTTCCCTATGAACTTCTTGTAGTTGTTGTTCGAACGTCGCCGCAGAGCGCTGCGTCGTGTTTCGATGAGCAGATTTAGCCAGCGGCGACCGGGATCGGCTAATCACTTATGCGTATCCAGTGATAGCTCCAGGTGATCGCTCATCAAGGAGATCTGCGCGTGGAGTTATAGGAAAAAGACGGCAGATTGTGGAACGATCAACCCGGTCCCAAGAGCGACACGGTATTTGTGGGAGGGAGCTTGCTCGCACAATCAAGCGCGTCTTCCCATCCGCCAAAATCGCAGGCAAAAAAAACCGCAGAGCTCTGATCCAGCGCTCTGCGGCAAAACGTGGCCGGTTAGAAACCGGATAAAACGTCAAGCCATCACACGTTGCTCTGCCCCATGCGACAGCCGATCTCGAACGCCTGGCGAATCGCGCCGACGTTGGCCTTTCCCTGCCCTGCAATATCGAAGGCCGTGCCGTGCGCCGGCGTGGTGATCGGAATCGGCAAGCCGCCCTGCACCGTCACGCCTCGAGAGAAGCCCATCAGCTTGATCGCGATCTGGCCCTGGTCGTGGTACATCGTCACTACCGCGTCGAAGGCATTGGCGTCGCCCTGCACTTTCAGGAAAATCGTGTCTCCCGGATACGGCCCGTCGGCATTCATGCCCTGCGCCTGCGCGGTTTTCACCGCCGGGCCGATGATGTCGATTTCCTCGCGCCCGAACGAGCCGTTGTCACCATTGTGCGGGTTCAAGCCGCAGACACCGATGCGCGGCGCCTTCAGGCCGTTGCGCTTGAGCGCCGTGTCGATCAGCCGAATCGCTTCGATCACCCGCTGCTGACTCAGCATCCCCGGCACCGCCGACAACGCCACGTGAGACGTCACCCGCGAGGTCCACAGATTGTCCATCACGTTGAATTCGCAGAACGGCCCGCTGAAACCCAGCAGCTCGGCGAACCAGTGCAGTTCGTCGTTGTGATCCATGCCCGCCATGTGCAGCGAGGTCTTGTTCAGCGGCCCGAACAGCACCGAGTTGGTCACTTTGGCGGCCGTCAGCTCAACCGCAATCTTCAACGTATCGAGGCAGTAGCGGCCACCGATAGCGCTGGCCTCGCTGCGTGGAAATTCGCCCACGGCATCGCCGCGAAAGTTATAGAACAGCGGGGTGTCGTCGCTGAAATCCAGCGTGTCCAGTGAATCGATCTGACGATACGGGAACGAGACGCCCGCGATGTCCATGCCTCGACGCATTTCAGCTTCGTCAGCGATCAGCAGGACATGGGCCTGACTGCGCACTTTTTCGTCGCTGAGCAGACGTGCGATCAATTCCGGGCCGATGCCCGCCGGGTCACCGAGTACCATCGCAAATCGGGTTTTGTTCATGCCTGACTCCTCATCTGTTCTGGCCACGGACCTGCCGCGGCGCACGGCTCGCAGCGATAGATACGCTGCGCATTGCTGTAGAAAAGACGCTCCTGATCGGCGTGCGGCAGATCACGAACGATGTGTTTGAAACCGCTGTAGATGTCATCGAACGAGCCACACAGGCTGTCGACCGGGAAGTTGCTGGCAAACATCGCGCGCTCTGTGCCGAACATGGCGACGATCTCGCGCACGATCCAGGCGTTGTCGGCAGCCCTCCAGCGTCTGCCGCGAAGGCCGAGCCCGGAAATCTTCACCACGACGTTGGGCTGATCGGCGAGTTTCGCCATTGCCGCGTGCCAGCCTGCCAGGCCTTCGACGCTACGATCCGACGGCAGTCCGGCATGGTTGAGAATCAACGGGGTCTCAGGAAAATCCCGCGCCAGCAACTCGGCCTCGGGCAAATTCCACCATGGCGTCTGCAGGTCGAACCGCAGGCCCAGGTCGTGCAAGGCCGCGTAACTGCGCCGCCAGTGATCATCAGTCATCAACGTGCGATGCTCGCCCACTTCTTCAGGCGATGCAGGGCCGCCGGGTTTGTGTCGCACGCTGCGTACGCTGGCGAACAGGGCCTGTTCGGCGAGCACCGCGATGGCGTCTGGATGATCGAGCCAGGCCTGAGCCACCACCGCGTTGGGCACGCCATACCGGGCGGCGATCTGCTCGATGAATCGGGTCTCGCCAATCGGGTCGCTCGGGTTCCATTCGGTCTCGACGTAAACCGTCTGCACCACGTTGTGCTCGCCGGCATCGGCGAAGTAGTCGGCAGGCAGATAGCGCCGTTTGATCGCCGAGTAATCACCGTAGCGGAACGGTATATTTGCACCCTGCGCAAGCCACGGATGGTAGTTGGCTTGCGGATCCCAAAAGTGGTGATGGGCGTCGACAATCGGGCCGTTGTACAACTCATCAGCCATGGTTCACCTCACGCTGGCCATCGAGACCGATCAGCAAGGTTGCGAGGACGAACAACGCCGCGCAGCCAGCGAAGAAGGCCAGCACCGCACCAAAACCGCCGAAGTACTGCAGGATCAACCCCACCAGAATCGGTACGAAGATGCCGCCGATGCTGCCCGCCAGGTTCATCACGCCACCAATCAGACCGACGCGGGCCGGGGCCGCGAGCAACGCCGGGAAGCTCCAGTACAGGCTGCCCCACATCAGGAAGAACGCAGTCATCGCCAACAGCGCAACGGCGGCAATCGGATCACTCAGTTGCGGCAACAGCAGCAACGCGCCCAAGGCGATCACACCAGAAAACGTCAGCAGCCCCTTGACCGCCACGCCACGGCGCACGCCCTTGCGGATCAAACCATCGCAGAGGAAACCGCCGGTCAACGAACCCAGCGAGCCACAGATAAAGATCACGAACGTCGCGAAGCCGATGCCCTTGATGTCGAAACCCCGCGCCTGCGCCAGATAGCTCGGGCCCCAGGTCAGCAGACCGAAATACACCATCGCCCAGGTGGAGCGCCCGACCATCAAACCGGTGAGCGAACGGGCGGCGATACCCAGGCCCTTGACCTTGGCCCGGGCGGCTTCGGCAGCCGGCGTTTCACGGCCTGCGTTGATCTTCGCAAGCTCCGCCTCGTTGACCTGCGGATGCACCGAAGGATCGTCACGCAGATAGCGCCACGACACCCAGCCCAACAGCAGCGTCGCGACACCGGCGATGACGAAGGCCGAGCGCCAGGAGTCCAGCGAGACGATGAGGTACGCGATGATCAAACCACCGAGCGCCACGCCCAACGGGCTGCCGCTGTCCATCATCACCGCGCCACGGCTGCGCTCACTCGGCGCCAGCCACAGGGAAATCAGCTTGCCCCCGGACGGGAACAACGGAGCTTCTGCTGCACCGAGGAACATCCGCGCAAACAACAGCGAAGCACCCCCAGTAGCGAACCCCGCCAACACCTGAAACGTACCCCACAGCCCGGTTGACCAAGTGATCACCCGACGCGGCCCGAAACGGTCAATCATCCAGCCGCCTGGGATCTGCAACAGCGCATACGCCCAGAAGAAACTGCTGAGAATCAGACCCTGCATCGCAGGCGACAACGTGAATTCCTTGGCAATGGTCGGCATCGCGATCGACAGCGAAACGCGGTCGATGAGGTTGACCATGGTCAGCACGAAGATGATTGCGAAGATGCGCCAGCGCACGGTACTGGCCCTGGTCGCGCTGGCAACGCTGGAAACGGGAGGGGCATACGGTTCACCTGTCGCGGACAGGTGCACGTCGACGCTGCTGCGAGCCATGGGTGCGTACCTCGGTGTTGTTGTTTTTATTGTTGGCGTTCTTCTGCGAGAACACCCGTCGTGGCCGTCACTATCGAAGGCGCAGCGATAACCGTCTAATCAAAACTGGAAATACGGTGATAGCTGGAGGATATAGCAAGGGAGGGAAATGGTGATGGATGCGCTCATGGGTTGTCAGTACCACTGCAGAACAATTCCCGCGAAGGCTTGATGGCGTTCAGCTTTGCTCTGTTGGATAGATAGAGTGCTCTCTATCCCACCAGACAAAATGAAAGTGCGCCTGCACGATAAATCCCCATGCTCGGCGCCTTTGCCCACCCAAACGGAACCTGAAAACGGAGTCGTACTGCTCAAGATCGAGCTGCCGCCAACGAGCCTGCGCTTCGCCAATGAGGTCCCCAACTTCGTGCCCGTGATGCATTTTGTGGCCGGTGTCGGAGGAAAAATTGTCAATTTCCTTCCAGGTCAACTGAGCGAACTGCAGAAAAGGTGGGTGAATGACAGCGTTCCATTCTTCATGCGTCCACTCGCGTGCCTCTCCCCACGACCAGATATCCCGGCGATCTGCCTTGGAGACGCACCATGACATACGTGAGTCAAATCGGCTTCCATCTTGGATGGCTTTGGGAATTTGCTTAGCCTCAGCGGCAGCGCGTGCCAGATGCGGAGCAAGACGAGGGATATCACCGACTAGCTGAGTGTTTATGTGCCGAGGTTGCTGCTGAACGTGCACCTTGGCAAGCAACGCCAGTTTGCCAGCTTCGAATCTGTCCTGCGCCAGCGCCTTTCTTAGCGCACGTGCCTCGCTCTTCTTCCCCATCGGGCGACTAAAGCGAGGAGTAGTATTCGTGGAGTGCGGCCTGCGGGATGATCGCTTCGGATGACGCGCCTACTGGCAGCCCCTGACGAGCTTCAAGCCAAGGGTTTTCCTGATGGGTGAGGTTGCTCAGCCATTGAGCGGTTTTGTCCCCGTAGAACGCGAGAACCTTGTCGACGTTGCCACGTTCGGCTTGTGTCAGACTTTCACTGTCAGCATCGTCGAACAATGAAGAGCTGACCTTGAACATCCCTCGGTGGCGCGCGTACAACGTGGGTATCACAGGACCGTTTGCCCAAGCTTGAAAGTCCTCAGGAAACAGCGGCTCTTCTTCCCAGACCAGACTCCACGCCTGGGCATAGTACATCAGCTTCTGAAGCTTCATGGCCGACACTTCGCCAGTGCGCTCTGTGATGTATTTGGCGACTTCAAAGATTCTTGCCATGCCGGATCCTGTATTCCCTGCTGGTTAGAGCGTGTGTGTTCGGATCGGAAGTATAGCGCTCATCCCTATCGACCCCTAACTGATCGCCCACAACATTCAGCCATCTGAATTGTAGGCTGCTTCCGAGATATCAGAGAATTGTCCCTAAATCAGAATCAGTAAGTCTCAATTCAGCCTAATTGTTATCGAATCGATCCCTCCTTAAAGTACACCCCATGCAGCAGCCACTGAGCCAGACAGCCAGACGCGGCGCCGCTTTTGACTCTTATCTCTCTCGATTGAAAAAGGAATGCACCGATGACCACTTACAAGCGCCTGGACAAGAACGACGCCGTACTGCTGCTGGTTGATCATCAGACGGGGTTGATTTCGCTGGTGCAGGATTTCTCGCCAAACGAGTTCAAGAACAACGTGCTGGCCCTGGCCGATTGCGGCAAGTTTTTCGATCTGCCGACGATCCTGACCACCAGTTTCGAGCAAGGCCCTAACGGTCCGCTGGTGCCGGAATTGAAAGAGATGTTTCCGGATGCGCCGTACATCGCTCGTCCTGGTCAGATCAACGCCTGGGACAACGAAGATTTCGTCAAGGCAATCAAGGCGACCGGCCGCAAGCAACTGATCATCGCCGGCGTAGTGACTGACGTCTGCGTGACGTTCCCGACGCTGAGTGCGCTGGCTGAAGGTTTCGATGTGTTCGTGGTGACCGACGCTTCGGGCACGTTCAACGAGGGCGTGCAGCAAGCAGCATGGAATCGCATGTCGGCAGCCGGTGCGCAGTTGATGAACTGGTTCTCGGTGGCTTGCGAGCTTCACCGCGACTGGCGCAACGACATTGAAGGCCTGGGCAATCTGCTGTCCCAGCGCATCCCGAACTATCGCAACCTGATGAACGGCTACACGGCGCTGACGGCCAAGAAGTAATCGAATGTGCCCCTGGAGCAGCATGGCTTGCTGGCGGTGACGTACTTGAGATCGCCACCGCCGGGAAGACGGACTGCTGCAGGGGTATATTTCATGGCAACTACTTCATCAGCCAGAAACTTCGCAAGTAGCCCATCAGGCGAACTGCGCTATCAACCATTCCTTCAAGCGCCGGCACGCGGGATCGTCGGCCTTCTTCTCGTCGATCAGCAGGTATTGAACGGCGTCCTTGAGGTCCAGTTGCTCGGCGACGGGTCTGACCAGTTTTCCCTGTTCGAGCAGATGCCCGATCAGGTGATCCCATCCCAGCGCGACCCCTTGATCATCCAGCGCCATTTGCGTGAGCAGGCTGTAATCATTGGTGCTGAAGTACTGCGGACTGTGTGAAGCGGGAATTTGCACATCGACGTTCTGGAAGGAAAACCAGACGTTCCAGTCGACCTGTTCCGACAGCTGCGAGCGCCCGTAAGGGTTGAGGTCCAGCAGGACGCTTTCTCGCAGACCTTCCATCGTTCGAACCTCTGGATGCTCCTGCAAATAGGCAGGCGTGCAAACCGGGTAGACGACCTCGTGAAACAGCGGAATGCGCTCGAACCCTGGACGCAGGTCGAACACTTTGGTGATGAAAATATCCGGTGTGACACCAGGCTCCATCGCCAGAAAATGCTGGGTGGTGATGACGTTCAAGTCGAGATCGGGGTTGGCGCTGAAGAACTCTTTCATGCGATGCGCCAGCCACATCGTCGAAAACGCAGGGGAACAACACAGCGTCAGGGTTCGCTTGTCATTGCTTTCGCGACGGATACGCTCGGTGGCATTGAAGATATTGGTGAGCGAGAGCTGCGCCGCGTCGAACAGTGCTGTGCCGGAGGCGGTCAACCTCACTTCCCTGCCGGTGCGAATGAACAGTTCAGTGTTCAGGTAGAGTTCGAGATCGCGAATCTGCCGGCTGATCGCAGCCTGGGTCACGCAGAGCGCTTCGGCCGCGCGGGTGAAGTTGCGATACTTGGCCGCCGCAACGAATGACCTCATCGCCTTGAATGAGGGCATTTGCATCAACACCTGATCCTGCCGCGCGTCTTTCGCCATAACAAAAACTACCTGCTTTCTCACAAAAAAAGTCGATTCAGCCGACTGGCCGCCAGCCCCTATGATTTATCCCACGCCGCTCTATGTGACGCTAGCGAATCCAGCTTTCAGCCTCAGTCGGCGGGCACAGACAAGGACAAGAACAATGCGTTATCGCAATGCCGGACATGCTTTCGCTCATGGCGTGCAGACACTCATACCGCTGATTCCCGGGGTGATTCCGTTCGGGTTGGTGACCGGGGTCATGGCGACCGAAATGGGCATGTCGCCAGGTACAACAATGGGCATGACCTTGTTGTTCTATTCCGGCTCGGCGCAGATGGTGGCCCTGCAATTGCTGCACAATGCGGCGCTGCCACTGACGGTGGTGGTGACCGCGCTGATCATCAACCTGCGCTTCATCATGTACAGCGCGTCACTCGCTGCGCACCTGCACAAGCTGCCCCGGCGCTGGACCTGGTCGATGACCTATCTGCTCTCCGACCAATCCTATGCGCTGTCGACCCTGAAACTGGCATCCGGCGAATTGGGGGTTCATGCCAAACACTTTTACATGGGCACGGCCCTGGCGATGTACCTGGCGTGGCAGTTTTCGGTGCTGGCGGGTGTGATTCTGGGGGCGCGCATTCCTGAAACCTGGTCGCTGGGTTTTGCCATTCCGCTGTCGTTTCTGGCGTTGCTTGTTCCCAATCTGCGCAGCGCCGCAACACTGGGCGCAGCTGTCGTCGGGGGTGCGCTGGCGGTGCTGGCAATCAAGCTGCCCTACAACCTCGGGCTGGTGGCTGCTTCCGTTGGCGGCGTCGTGGCGGGACTGCTGATCGAGAATCTGCGCAAAGGCGCCGCTCCCGACACTTCGACAAACGCCATGGAGAGGGAAGCGCAATGAGCGACGTGGTCCTGTGGGGGATATTTCTGGCAGTTGGCGTGGGCACCTTCGCCATGCGTCTTTCGTTCGTCGAGCTGTATGGAAAGTGGCAGATGCCCGCGCTACTGGAGCGAGCGTTGCGTTACGTTCCAGCGAGCGTGCTCGCAGCATTGGTGTTGCCTTCGGTGGTTTACCCGCCCGGCCAGAATGAGTGGGTGTTGAACAATCCACAGATACCTGCGGCCGTGATCGCGGCCTTCATTGCCTGGAAAACCCGGAGCACGTTGCTGACGCTGGGCGTGGGAATGGGCGCGCTCTGGGCGTTCAAGTTTCTTGGCAATATGGGGTAACAACTCGATATCTCGGCTGAGACCTGTGGGAGGTAGCTTGCTCGCGAATAGGAAGTTGCGGCCAACGTCACATGGCGTCTGTACCCGGGCGTTCGCGAGCAAACTCTCTCCCACGAAAGCACATCGTCCCTTTCAGCCTATAACCCCAGGCTATCGGTGTATGTGATGTTTTGACTAGACGCGACATAGCAACTTTCACACACTCCTCGCATGGCTGATCGACACGGCGGCCACTCATAACAAATACAAGAAAGAGGATCACCATGCGAACCGCATCCTTTCGACGCGCGTCCCGTCTGCTGCTCGGCTGCACCTTGATGTGCGCCACAGCAATCCCCACCCTCGCCCTCGCCGCATGGCAACCTGACAAGAACGTCGAGATCGTCGTGGCCGGTGGTCCAGGCGGCGGCACCGATCAACTCGGCCGTTTGATCCAGTCGATCATCAGCACCCACAAGTTTCTTGACGTGAACACCGTGGTCCTCAACAAGGGCGGTGGCAACGGGGCTGAAGCTTTCCTCGACATGAAGGTCTCCAAGGGTGATGCCGACAAACTGGTCATTGCCACCAACAACATCTATCTGCTGCCGCTGGTCTCCAAACTCGGTTATGAGTGGCAGGAACTGACCCCGGTCGCCGCCGTTGCCGAGGACGATTTCATCCTCTGGACCTACAAAGACGCGCCATGGAAGGACGCCAAAGGTTTCTACGATGCGGTCAAGACAGACCCTTCGAAAATGCGCATGGGCGGCAGTCAGTCCAAGGACGTCGACCAGACCCTGACCCTGCTGCTGAACCAGACCAACAACACCAAGCTGGTCTACATCCCGTTCAAGAGCGGTAGCGAAGCGGCCACGCAACTGGCGGGCAAACACATCGCCGCCAACGTCAACAACCCCGCCGAAAGCATCAGCCAGTGGCGCGGCGACCAGGTGCAGCCGCTGTGCGTATTCAGCAAGGACCGCATGGGCTACACCGAGAAGGTCGCGGGTGACAAATCCTGGGCCGACGTGCCGACCTGTCACGAGGCCGGCCTGGGCATCGATCAATACCGTTTCCCGCGCACCATTTTCATGCCGGGCAATGTCAGCGCCGAGCAGCGCGCCTTCTACATCGACCTGATGCGCAAGGTCTCCGAAACACCTGAGTTCAAGGCCTACGTGACGCAGAACGCGCTGGTGCCGACCTTCCTCGAAGGCGATCAACTGACCGCCTACATCGAGAAGGACACCGCACGCGTCACCCCGGTTTTCAAGGAAGCCGGCTGGCTGCGCAACTGATCCGCCCCGCTGCCGTTCGCCTGTGAACAATGGCGCGCGGCAGCCACTCGCTGGAGGTGTTTGATGTCCAATTCTTCTCACTCGACCTCGCTGGTCGGCACCCGCTGGGTGGAACTCGGTCTCGCTGCGTTCACCCTGCTGATCGGTGCAGTGGTGATGTTCGGCAGCATCGAGCAAGGCATCGGCTGGGGCGACGCTGGCCCTGAGCCCGGCTATTTCCCTTTCTATATCGGCCTGCTGCTGGCCACCGCCAGCCTGGCGAACGCTGTGTTGACGTTCGTGCGCTGGAAACCCCTGAGCATCAGCTTCGTCAGCCGTGGCGAGTTCAAACAGGTGTTGTCGGTGTTCATACCCATCGCCCTCTTCGTCTGCGCCATGCCCTTCACCGGCATCTACCTGGCGTCTGCAGTGTTCATCGCCTGGTTCATGTGGCGCGACAAGGTCCGCGCCAAGCCTTACGGGTTATTCATGATCGGTAGCGTTTCGGTCGGGGCCGTGGTCGCCAGCTTTTTGATTTTCGACCTGTGGTTCAAGGTGCCACTGGACGCGGGGCCCATGGGCGACTTGATCGCAATGGCCGGGAGATCGCTGAAATGAGCGAATTCGATTCTCTGCTGCAAGGCATGAACCTGATCCTCACGCCCGGCCATATCGGGCTGATGGTGGTCGGCGTTCTGCTGGGCATTCTGGTCGGTGTCTTGCCCGGCCTCGGTGCACCCAATGGCGTGGCGTTGCTGCTGCCGCTCACCTTCACCATGTCGCCGGTGTCGGCGATCATCCTGCTATCGTGCATGTATTGGGGGGCGCTGTTCGGCGGGTCGATTACCTCGATTCTGTTCAATATTCCTGGCGAGCCGTCATCGGTGGCGACGACCTTCGACGGTTATCCCATGGCGCGTGACGGCCGGGCCGCCGAAGCCCTCACGGCTGCATTCAGCTCCGCGCTGATCGGCGCACTTGCAGGCGTCTTGCTGCTGACCTTCCTGTCGACTCGCATCGCTGAATTCGCGATGACCTTCAGTTCGCCGGAGTTCTTCGCGGTTTACCTGTTGGCCTTCTGCACCTTCATTGGCATGAGCAAGAACCCGCCGCTGAAAACCGTGGTCGCCATGATGATCGGTTTCGCGATGGCCGCCGTCGGCATGGACACCGTTTCCGGCAACCTGCGCCTGACCTTCGATCAACCAGCACTGATGACCGGCATCAGCTTCGAAGTGGCAGTGATCGGCCTGTTCGGCATCGGCGAGATTCTCTGCACTGTCGAAGAGGGCCTGGTGTTCCGTGGCGAGCATGCGCGCATCACGCCGATGGTCATTCTGCGCACCTGGGCCAAACTACCACGCTACTGGTTCACCATCCTGCGCAGTACCATCGTCGGTTGCTGGATGGGTGTGACTCCGGGCGGCCCGACTGCCGCCTCATTCATGAGCTACAGCATTGCCCGGCGCTTCTCGAAGAACCGCGACAACTTCGGCAAAGGCGAGCTGGAAGGCGTCATCGCCCCGGAAACCGCCGACCACGCAGCGGGCACCAGCGCTTTGCTGCCAATGCTGACGTTGGGCATTCCTGGCTCCGCGACCGCGGCGGTGATGCTCGGCGGCCTGATGATCTGGGGCCTGCACCCTGGTCCTACGCTGTTTGCCGAGCAACACGATTTCGTCTGGGGCCTGATCGCCAGCATGTATCTGGGCAACGTGGTCAGTCTGCTGGTGGTGCTGGCGACGGTGCCGCTGTTTGCGTCGATCCTGCGGATCCCGTTCTCGATCATCGCGCCGATCATCATCATGGTCTGCGCCATCGGGGCTTACTCGGTGCACAACTCGATGTTCGACGTGATGCTGATGCTGGGCTTTGGCGCGCTGGGTTATCTGTTCAAGAAACTCGGCTATCCGATTGCACCGTTGGTACTCGCCGCTGTGTTGGGCGACAAGGCCGAAGATGCGTTTCGCCAGTCAATGCTGTTCTCTGACGGGCAACTGGGAATCTTCTGGTCCAACCCGCTGGTCGGCAGTCTGACCACCGCCGCGTTGCTGATGCTGTTCTGGCCGCTGATCTCGGGTGGCATCAAAGCCGCCTTTGGCTGGCGTAATCGTCACGCAATCAAGCCGAAAACACTGTGATGACAAGCAATGCTGGAAATGCCCTGCAGTTCTTGTCAGGCTCGCCGCAGTCTTTCACGCGAGCCAATCACATGACCCGGATTCCTGAGGCCAACGTTATCCACAGCCGCCTGCGCCTGCGCCAGTTGCGGCTGATGCTGGCCTTGCAGGAATTGGGCTCGCTGCGCCGCGCCGCCGACAACATCGGCATGACCCAGCCGGCGGCAACCAAAATGCTGCACGAGGCCGAGGACCTGCTCGGGGTCGAACTGTTCGAGCGCCTGCCACGTGGCATGCGCCCGACGCCGTTCGGTGAAACGGTCATCTATTACGCGCGCATGGTCTTCGCTGAACTGAGCGGCATGCGCGAAGAACTGGTGGCGCTGGAGTCGGGAAATCTCGGGCGCGTGGCGGTCGGCGCGATTCCTGCGCTGGCCTCGGGCCTGCTGACCCGGACCATCGCCAACCTCAAGCAGAGCCATCCGCGTCTGTCGATGAGCATTCAGGTCGACACCAGCGATGTGCTGGTCCAGGCGCTGTTGCAGGATCAGCTCGACGTCGTGCTGGGCCGGATCCCCGGCGGCGCGCGAGCCGAAGAACTGCTGTTCGACAGCCTGGGCGAAGAGGAACTGTGCGTTATCGCCGGCGCCAGGAACCCGCTGGTCAACGCTAAGGATCTGAGCTGGTCCGCGTTGCAAAACGAAACCTGGGTGCTGCAACAACATCCAAGCCCTATGCGCGCCATCGTCAATCAGGTATTCCACAACGCCCGCGTCGACATCCCCAACAGCATCGTCGAAACCACCTCGATCATGACCTTGCTCTCACTGGTGCAGCAGACTGACATGCTCGGCATCACCCCGGTTTCCGTGGTCGAAGACTACGCCGGGCGAGACTTGCTCGCCGTCCTGCCCATCAGCTTCGAAGCGCGCCTTCCGCCCTATGGATTGATCACTCGCCGTCATCGCATTCAGTCGTCGGCGATGCAGGCGTTCATCAGTTCGGTGAAGATCGAGCACTCGAACGCTCAGGGTTGATCGTTCGGGCATCGATCGCGTTTTTTACTGAAATCGGAACAATCCGTAAGACGGCAAACACCGCCCGCGTAGGACCGTTCTGAAACCGCAAAACCCGCCCCCTCTTTCCCCTTAACAGCCCGGATTGCCTGTCCCATCCTTGCCAGCACTTCACTCGGCAAGGAATCGGCGACATGGCATTTGATGGATTTATCAAACTCGATGGCATCGCAGGCGAGTCACTGGATCAACGACATAAAGACTGGATTGAGATCGTTGCCTATAACTTCGGCGTCAACCAGAGCACCTCGGCGAGCGCCAGTTCAAACGGCGGCGCGGGCTCAGGTCGGGCCAGCCTGACGGACTTCAGCTTTAGCAAACGCCTGGACAAATCCAGCGCCCGACTCTTCGAGGCCAGTTGCTCCGGCGAACACATCAAAGAACTGACCCTGTGCCTGTACCGCGCCGGTGGTGAAAAACTCAAATACTACGAAGTGCGCCTCGAAGAAGTCATCATCTCGGACTTCTCGCAAAACGGCGAAAGCGGCGAACCGCTGGAAGAAGTGCAGATCAACTTCGGCCGCATCAATATCGTCTACACCCAACAGATACGCAGCGATGGCGCCGCCGCGGGCAACATCTCCGGCGGCTGGGACCGCATCGCCAACAAGCGCTTCAGCTGAGGCGCAGACATGAGCAAACCGTACGTTTTCATCAACGAGCAGATGCAATCCTATGCCACGTTGAAAAACCGCGTCGGCGGCGGCGCAAAGTTTGACGTGCTCAATGCGCACATCCGCAATGTGGTGGTCATGCCCGGTCAGGTAGTAATCATGGGCGACCTTTCGACCCGCACCTTGACCGGCGAAGAAATCGAACTGATGCACTACGCCAAAAACGCCCGCAGACAACTGCGCCAACATCAGGCCGGAGCCGATGGGCAGGTCATCGAGAACTACGACCTGCTGCAGCACATGCTCGGGTATGGATCGTTGGGGCTCGGCGCCGCGACGGGAAGCTGGGGCGCACACCTGGGGGGTGTCAAGAACACCCTGGAGGACATCGACCGTCTGTACAAACTGTCACTCACGCGAGGCACCCCCATCGCCCGGCAGGAGTTCATCAACCAGCGCAAAGCCCTCTTCGCCAAACTTGATATCCAACTGCAAGGCATCGCCCGATGGGGGACGAAGCTGAAAAAGAAGGGATCGATTAAAAAGATGCTCGGGATTTCGACGAAGAGTTATTTGCATACGGGGGAGATACAGGGGTATGCGAAGAAGGTCGGAGGTGTGGCGAAGGCAGTCAAAGTTCTGAAACACGGGACAGCTGTCGGAATAGGGATGAATATAGTGTCTACCGCTCTGGAAGTAAAAGAGGCGTGCACCACTGGAAGAGATGACTTATGCAAGAGGGCTCACTACGTGGAAGGCGCTAAACTGGTCTCGGGGGTTGCCGGCGGTTCTATCGGCGGTGCTGCCGGAGGCTACTTAGCGGCAAACATTTGCACTGTCGTGTTCGCTCTTCCAACAGGAGGATTAAGTGTCCTTGGGTGTGGAATAGTTGGTGGACTGGTAGGTGGATATGCTGGGGGAGCCATGGGCGAGTGGCACGGCGAACTTGCGGGCGAGATGCTCTATGATTGGGTTCCAAAGTGATGCAGCCGACGCTGGGTATTCTGTCACTCATCCTGCTTTGCTGTACGCTCTTAACGACACTGACCATGGCCATTTTCTGTTATCGAAAAATCGATCTGCTCGAGGGTTGCCTGGAAGACTGCAAATGCATATCGGACACTCGGTCCAGCTGGGGCGGGGGCATCATAGGAAGGCAAATGCGGATGAACATGATTTCGATAGTCATGACATTCCCCAAAATAATGCACGCCAAGGGATACATATCTGCAGACGCCAATATGAGAATCCCTAGAAATTTGAGAAGGCAGGTATTTTGGCATTATCTAGCCCTGCATCTGGTCTTCGTATGCATGATCGCATTTTGCGTTTTCATTAAGCTCCAATAAGGGCTTAGAGAGTATCTCTATAAGTGGACACCATGAGCAATGTACCTAGCGGTTTGTTGGCGTTTATCGTCCTGTCCGCCACGTTGGTACACATTGCGGGCTCCTATATATTTTTCCGACTGAACCTGGAAAAAATTGAAGACCAACTCAGTGATATCGATATGTTCTACCTGAACAAAAACTACTATGGCGACAGTTTCCTGGGTCGTAAGATGAGAGAAAACTTCATCACGCTGGTGCTCGTAGCCCCAGAAATATTCAAGAAGCAGGAGATCATCCCCCGACACAAACTTCTAAAGCTTTCGTATGGTTTGAGATGCGGAGTGCGGTTCATATTTCTATCGATGGCAGCCATCTGTTCATCAGCGGTGCTGTTGTACTTTTTTCGACTCCGCCACTGAAAGCAGAGAGTCGGACACTTAGCGAGTGGCTGAGCGCCCAGTCTCTCTGAACTGATGACTCTAGACTCGACAGGGCCTGAAGCCTGCCAGCGCTCGAGCTGTTCGACGCCCGCTGCTACGCAGAAAGAGTTTACGAATTGGAGAGCCTAATGCCGGTTCTAGCCTGTTTTGTGTTTATTTGGCTAATTTCTTCTTGCGCCAACCTCATCGTCATGACGTGGTTTACCTACCACAATATCGATGTCATCGAGCGACACCTGTCTGGCTGCAAGGCATTGCTGCCACCAGGGAACTATGGAAAGAAGGCTTCAGAGATTTAAGCAATTTACATCTGGCTTTTCGTCAATGTCGGGTTTCTGGCTGCGTTGTACTACGCGGTCAAGATTGCTAGATAGCCGATCCGCGCCAAGCACACCCTGCCCCTGCCAACACAAGCCCTGAACCATTCCCCGGCTTTTCCTCTCTTAGTCCCAGCAAGTCAGACGACCGGCCTCTCCCGCCGTCTACACTTCCCACACGACTAAAAGAGGATTGCTCCCATGCTCTGGAAAAAAGGACGTCGCAGTGACAACGTCGTCGACGCGCGCGACGACACCGGAGGCGGTGGCGGGATGCGCATCGGTGACAAGGGGCTGGGTATTGGCGGGATTGTGATCATTGTCGCGATCGGGCTGCTGACCGGGCAAGACCCCATGCAGATTCTCGGGCAGATCGCAGGCCAGATGGGCACGCAACAGGGCTCTCAGCAGGGGACGGCCGTGAACCCGCAAACGCGTCAGGCGCCTCCGGCCAACGACGAGCAGGCGGATTTCGTGCGGGCGGTCCTTGGCGACACGGAGGACACGTGGGGCCAGATTTTCCAGCAGGCGGGTCGTCAATATAAAAATCCGACGCTGATTCTGTTTCGTGGCCAGGTGCATTCGGCCTGCGGTTACGCGACTTCTGCCAGCGGACCATTTTATTGCCCGGGGGACCAGCGGGTGTATCTGGACATGGATTTCTTCCGCGAAATGACGCAAAGGTTCAAAGCAGCAGGGGATTTCGCTCAAGCCTACGTAATTGCGCATGAAGTTGGCCATCATGTGCAGACCTTGCTGGGGGTTTCAGCTAAAGTTGACGCCGCCCGTCAGCGCGGAATGCGCATGGAAGGTGACAACGGTCTGCTGGTGCGTCAGGAGCTGCAGGCTGACTGCCTCGCCGGTGTCTGGGCCTCTAACGCGCAAAAGCGTTTGAACTGGCTCGAGCCCGGTGATATTGAAGAGGCGCTGAACGCGGCCAACGCCATCGGCGATGACCGTTTGCAGCAACAGAGCCAGGGCCGTGTCGTGCCGGACTCGTTCACCCATGGGTCGTCTGCCCAGCGGGTTCGCTGGTTCAAGACAGGTTTTGCCCAGGGACAAATCAACCAATGCGATACGTTCGCCGCCAAGAGCCTCTGATCACATGATGAAACCGCTTTCGATCCTGTTGTTGGGCACCCTGATGAGCGTTACCGCTCATGCTGCGGATCAGGCGGTCAAATCCATCAGCCCCGACCGGCTGCTGATCAATGGAACATCTCAGGCCACGCTGGGCCTGAGCCAGAGTTGGGTACATCCCAACCCGCAGATCCAGCGGGTAGTCATCGTTTTTCACGGTCGCCTGCGCAATGCCCAGACGTATCTGCGCAGCGTCGAACGTGCGGCCAACCAGTCCAAGCAGCGGTCGAAAACCCTGCTGATTGCGCCGCAGTTCCTCGACGAGAAAGACATCACCGCCCACCATCTGCCGGAAACCATTCTGCGCTGGCATGCCAACGACTGGATGGCAGGCGATAAGTCCATGGGGGCCAAGCCGATCAGTTCATTCGTGGTCATCGACCATATTCTCAAGCGCCTGAGCGACAGCAAGCTGTTCCCGAACCTGAAGGAAATCGTGATTGCCGGGCATTCCGGGGGCGCGCAGGTGGTGCAGCGCTACGCGATGATCGGCGGCAAGGAAGACGCGCTGCTGAAGAAGGAAGGCATCAAGCTGCGCTACGTGATCGCCAACCCTTCGTCCTATGCGTATTTCGATGCCACTCGCCCGACGCCGGTGACGGCGGCCAGCTGTCCTGCTTTCGACACCTGGAAGTACGGCCTGAACAAGCTGCCAGCCTACGCAGGCAAGGATACGGCCGCCGAGCTTGAAGCCGCGTACGTGAAGCGCGACATCACTTATCTGCTGGGCGAACTGGACACTGACCCGAATCATCCTGCGCTGGACAAGGATTGCGGTGCAGAGGCACAAGGGCCGAATCGTATGGCTCGCGGGCACAACTACTTCGACTACCTGACCAAGCGCCATCCGGAAGGCCTCAACCAGCGTCTGGTGGAGGTGAAAGGGGTCGGCCACAACGGCGAAGGGATGTTTACCTCGCCTGAAGGGCAGACGGCGCTGTTCAAGGGGAATTGATTGACAGTGTCTGCCGAAGGCTCAGGCATCTCCACGAAGCCCCGGCGGACGCTTGATGTGTGAGAGGGAGTTGAATTACCTCCCTGTTTCTCCCTGCAGCATCGCCTGCAACGCGACACAATCATCCGCATGCCAGTCCGTCAATTCGGGCCAGGGATTTTCCGGCAGGTTGACCAGCACCGTGTGCGTGCCTGCCGCTCTGCCGCAGGCCAGATCGAACTGGTAGTCGCCGACCATCACCATCTGCGAAGGCTCGACGCTCCACGCTTCGGCCAGCTTCAACAGGCCGCCCGGATGTGGCTTGGGCGGCGCTTCGTCGCGACCGAGCACATCCTCGACCTCGAAACAGTCGGCAATACCGATGGCTTCGAGCGTCACATGGGCCAGCTCCCGCGCATTGCGGGTGAGAATGCCCAGGCGATAACCGCGCCCGGCCAGCTCTCTGACCAGTTCCACCGCGCCAACCGCAGGTTTCGATGCCACTGCCAGCTCCCGCTCGTGTTCCAGCAACCAAGCGTGCTTGGCCGCGGCGACGTCGGCAGGGAGAGCCGCAAGATGGGTGAGGATGTCGTCTTCCTGCGGAATGCTCAGAGCGCGTTTGATCGCGGGAAAGTCATGCACGGCAATGGTCAGCGTGCCGTCCATGTCGAACACCCAGTGCCGCAGTTGCGAGAGACTCATGCCCAGTCCTTGCGGTGGCGAATCAAGCCTTCCTGGCTGACCGACGCCACGAGTTTGCCTGCGCGGTTGTACACGCTGCCTCGGGAGAAGCCGCGAGAATTGCCGGCCCATGGGCTGTCCATGGCATAGAGCAGCCATTCATCGGCACGCAGTTCACCGTGGAACCACAACGAGTGGTCGAGGCTGGCGATCTGCATGTCCTTCTGCCAGACCGTCTTGCCGTGGGGCAGCAGCGAGGTTGTCAGCAGATTGAAATCCGAAGCGTAGGCGAGCATGTATTTGTGCAGCGCCGGGATGTCGGGCAGTGTGCCGTCGGCGCGAAACCAAACGTACTTCACCGGTTCGGTCGGCTTGGGGTTGTAGGGGTCGGATTCGGTCACCGGGCGGAATTCGATCGGTTTGGGGCACAGCAGTTTGTCTTTCATGTGCGCCGGAATCAGGTGCTCGCGCTGACGCATCAGTTCAAGTTCCGAGGGCAGGTTCTCCGGCCCCACCACTTGCGGCATCTGGCTCTGGTGCTCGAAGCCTTCTTCGTCGTACTGAAATGACGCGCTGCAGGTGAAGATCGGATGGCCCTTTTGAATAGCAGTGACGCGGCGAGTGCTGAAGCTGCCGCCATCGCGCACCCGGTCGACCTGATAGACCACGGGCAGATGCGCATCGCCAGGGCGCAGAAAGTAGCCGTGCAGCGAGTGCACATGGCGCTCGTCTTCGACGGTCTTGCTCGCCGCCGACAGCGACTGCCCCAACACCTGACCGCCAAACAGCTGGCGAAAGCCAAGGTCCTGGCTGCGGCCGCGGAAGAGATTTTCTTCGATCGGCTCCAGGCTCAACAGCGATACCAGATCATCCAGCACATGGCTCATTCGGGGCTCCTCGCACACGGTCTTCACACAGTCATTACATTAGCCGGACATGCGCGCCGGGCAGCGGCACGCATGGGGAATGGGCGAGATGATACAGATCTTTGCGCGATTCCCGCCAATCACAGGGTGGCGAGCCACTGCTGGCGGTTGATGCGATACAACACATGAGGCCGCAGCGGGTGGCCCTCGGGAAGCGTGGGATGGTCGAAATCATCGGCGGGGTTGTTGTGCATCCCGATGGCCTGCATGACCTTTTGCGAAGGCAGGTTGCTGACGGCGGTGAAGGACACGATCTCATCCAGTTCCACGTGTTCGAAGCCGCAGCCGAGCACGGTCCATGCGGCTTCGCTGGCGTAGCCCAGGCCCCAGTGTTCGCGCGCCAGGCGCCAGCCGATCTCGACCGCTGGCGTGAACGCTGTATTGAAGCCCACCACATTCAGCCCGGTAAAACCGATGAACTCGCCGGTGTCCTTGCGCTCGAGCGCCCACAAGCCAAAGCCGTATTCGGCAAAATGACCGCGCACCCGACCAATCATCTTGGCGCTTTCCAGCCGGGTAAGCGGCGCAGGAAAATAGCGCATGACCTGTGGATCAGCGCACATCTGCGCAAAGGCTGGCAAATCATCATCGCGCCACTGACGCATCAACAAGCGTGCGCTGTTGAGCTCAAGTATCGGCTCCATCGAACATCTCCCCTGCCCCACACATCATATTGCTCGTCAGTATGTCAGTGCCCGCTCACCTATATGGCTGTGCGGTGCCGGCCATAACTGGCAAGATTCCCCTTCGAAACCGACGCGTACGCACCATGTCCCTGCCGCTCATTTACCACGAAGACTACAGCCCGGCGTTTCCGCCCGACCATCGCTTTCCGATGGACAAGTTCCGGCTGCTCCACGACCACCTTATTGACACCGGCCTGACCACGGATGCTCAGTTGTTTCGCCCACAGGTGTGTCCGGACGACATTCTTGCCCTGGCCCATGAACCTTCGTACATCCGCCGTTATATGGACGGAGCCCTCTCCCGCGACGATCAGCGCCGCCTGGGCCTGCCGTGGAGCGAAGATCTGGCCCGACGCACGGTACGCGCCGTGGGCGGTTCGCTGCTGACCGCCGAAAAAGCGTTGGCGCATGGCCTGGCTTGTCATCTTGCAGGCGGCACCCATCACGCGCACTACGATTACCCGGCCGGTTTCTGCATCTTCAATGACCTGGCCATCATCAGCCAATACCTGTTGCAGAGTGGCCGCGTCGACCGGGTGCTGATCTTCGACTGCGACGTTCATCAAGGCGATGGTACGGCACGCATTCTCGAACACGTTGACGACGCGATCACGGTTTCGCTGCATTGCGAGAAAAACTTTCCCGCGCGCAAGGCCCAGAGCGACTGGGACATTCCGCTGCCAATGGGCATGGGTGACGATGATTATCTGAAGGTAGTCGATGACACGCTCAATTACCTGTTGCCGCTGTATCGACCCGACCTGGTGCTCTACGACGCCGGAGTCGATGTGCACAAAGACGACGCGCTGGGGTATCTGCAACTGACCGACGAAGGCGTGGCCCGCCGCGATGAAGCGGTCATGCGCCATTGTCTTGGACGCGATATTCCGGTGATGAGCGTGATCGGCGGTGGCTACAGCAAGGATCGTGAAGCACTGGCACGACGGCACGGGATTTTGCATCACAGTGCGCATCGAGTCTGGGTGTCGGAGGGGTTGTAGAGCGAGTCGGCCGACGAACTCAGCCCCATGGGCGCAATGCTCGCGAAGACTGCCTGTCAGCCGATCAAGAAGCGATTGATGTACCAACCTGTTCGCCAGCATGCCGGCTGCTACACAATCCCGCGGCAGGGTTAAGGTGTCCTGGTTACCCACATCCACTGTGGAACTGCCTGTGGATAACCTGCGCGCAACGCTGCAGACGCCATATAGCGCAAGGCCTGGCAAAGGCTGTACGTTTTTTGCTCAAAAGTTGTCCACAGGTCGCTCGTTTGCCATGAGGCTCGGGTAGAATGCGCGACCCACCTCAATGATCCGCATCTCGCCCATGACTCCAGACACGCCCCGCTCCGCACAAACAGTCGCCATCATCGGTGGTGGCCCGGCCGGGTTGATGGCTGCTGAAGTGCTGAGCCAGGCGGGTTTCAGGGTCGATGTGTACGACGCCATGCCATCGGTAGGACGCAAGTTTCTGCTGGCCGGTGTCGGCGGCATGAACATCACCCATTCCGAAGCGTATCCGGCGTTTCTATCCCGCTATGCCGAACGCGCGCCGATGATCGCACCGTTGCTGCGCAGCTTTGGGGCCGACGCGCTGTGCGAATGGATTCACGAATTGGGCATTCAAACCTTCGTCGGCAGTTCGGGCCGGGTTTTTCCCACCGACATGAAAGCCGCGCCGCTGCTGCGCGCCTGGCTCAAGCGGCTGCGCGATGCTGGCGTGGTCATCCACACCCGCCATCGCTGGCTGGGCTGGAACGCCGACAACAGTCTGCGCATTGCCAACCCTGAAGGCGAACTGGCGGTAAATCCCGCCGCGACGTTATTGGCCTTGGGCGGCGCGAGCTGGGCGCGTCTGGGATCAGACGGTGCATGGCTGCCGTTGCTTGAACAACGTCGGGTGCGGATTGCGCCCCTGCAACCGGCGAACAGCGGTTTCGAGGTGTCGGCATGGAGCGATTTGCTGCGCAGCAAATTTGCCGGTGCGCCACTGAAGAACATCGCCATCGGCCTTCAGGGTCAAACACTGCGTCTAGGCGAATGCGTGCTGACCGAGACTGGGATCGAGGGAAGCCTGATCTACGCCCTGTCAGCGCAGATCCGCGAAGCCATCAATCAACACGGCTCGGCCACGGTAGAAATCGATCTGCTGCCAGGCAAACGCCTTGCCGATGTGCAGAAGGCGTTGAGCAAACCCCGTGGTTCGCGTTCGATGTCAAAGCATCTGCACAGCCAGTTGAGTATCGATGGGGTCAAGGCAGGGTTGTTGCGGGAGCTGGCGTCAGCCGAATCTTTCGCTGACCCGACGTTGCTTGCCAATGCCTTGAAGGCCCTGCCCTTGACGCTGGTCAGACCGCGCCCACTGGACGAGGCGATCAGCACCGCTGGCGGCGTCACCTTCGAAGCCATGGACTCGCGACTGATGCTCAATGCATTGCCCGGCGTGTTCTGCGCCGGGGAAATGCTGGATTGGGAAGCCCCCACCGGCGGCTATCTGCTTACCGGCTGTTTTGCCAGCGGCCGCGCGGCGGGGTTGGGGATGGTGGAGTGGTTGCGCCATTCGTGACGCATCAAGCCACTCGATCGATCTGCGGCTTCATCGCGGGCACCGATTCCGGCTTCTCCACTGGCGCCTTCGCCTTGCTCGCACCACCGGCGACACGTTTGCCCAGTTCGTAGCCTTTCATCTCGATGTACTTGTGGGCGAAAGCCGCCACCACTACGCAGGACACCGCCACGGCCACGACGAAGATGTTGTTGGCCAACATCGAACCGGTGTCCATGAAACGCTGGCCATCAATCATCGGCGCCAGCTCCACGCCCGTCACTTTCTGCGCCACGATGAACACCGTGACCAGGCAGAACAGCACGGCGGCGTGAGTCATGTAGATCGAGTACGACAGCTTGCCCAACAGCACAAACACGCTGGTCTTGAGCAACGCCGACACCATCCCGCCCTCGAATGCGAACAACAGCACCAGACCGCAGAACGTCAGGCTGCCGAACGGCGAGCGGTAGTCGAAGTCGTTCATCACGATCCAGTAGGTCGCGTACATCATCGCGCACTCAAGCACGGTCATCAGCCATGGGCGTGGCACAAACCTGTCGCGAATCAGCAGGTACACCACATAGGTAATGTTGCCCGCGAAGAAGCATGACAGGCCGAGCATCGCGCGCTCTACCAGCGGTTCGTTCTCGGAAAAAATCAACACGAAGGCCACCAGCGAGATGGCAGCGAATGCCAGGAAACGGTTGCGCATGGACAACATGCACAGCGCGCCGAACAGCATGTAGATGTAGAACTCGATGCTGATGGTCCAGGACGGGTAGTTGAACGACATGGTCTCGGTGAGCGTGGTCCAGGCCTGAACCAGAAACAGGTTAGGCAGGATTTCCCGCGGTGCGAAAAGCCCGGTGAACGGCACGTTGTTCAAGTAGAAGCCTTTCTTGTAGGCAATCCAGCGAACGGTCTCGAACAGAATGAACAGGCCCAGCATCGCCAGGTGCAGCGGGTACAACCGGAAGACCCGGGAGATGAAAAAGGATTTGAAAGAAAGACTCGGCTTCATGCCGTAGGTGTGAGCAAGGACAAACCCGCTAAGGACAAAGAAGAAATTGAGGAGAACTTCGTCGCGCCGAAAAAACGGCAGCTGGATGAAGGTATCAACGACATGCAGATGGAAGAACACGACCAACAATGCGCAGACACCTCGGAAACTATCGAGTGTGGTAAATCGCTGAACAGGCTTCATAGCGCAACTTCCGTACTGGTTTATGAAAAAACGCCACCGTTGGCGGAGCTGGAGCCAGTACAAGGTATTTTGTTCGGCCTCCCCTCGACAGTTGAAATATTTCATCCCTGATACATACGACGGCGTGAAAGTTGACGCCAGTCTTTGACAGCAGTGACCCGACAGTCATGCAGAGACCCAATGGTCGACAAACAGAGAAAAAACAGCCGACGTTTTGCTGACGCGGCTCGGCCCGTCGACGCTGTGCGCTGCTGTCGCCGACGGGCCGGATGAGAGATGCGCGAATCAGTTACTTGAGCAACCGCTGCCCTGAATCAAGTAGTTCAACGTGTGGCGCTGGCCTTGGGAGTCCTCGTAGACCAGCGTCATGGGCTGGATACCGCAGACGCCTTCGTCAGGGGTCTGACTGATGACCCGGGCGATATCGAGGCCGACGGTGGCGCTGTGAGACGCAGCGCTCTCGGCATGGGCAGCCAGAGAGAACAGGCTCATTACAGCGATGGCGAGAAGTTTTTTCATGGTCGTCTCCTCAAGTCCGGGCAGATGAGCGGGCGTTCAACAACTGGCGGGCGGAGTCGGCAATCATCAGCACAGAACCGGCAAGCATCAGCACATCCTTGAGCACCAGCCGACCACCACCGGAGAGGTAGGGAAATCCGAAGTTGGCGTCCCCGAGATCGCCGACCCAGGCCTCAGGTGTGGTGATCAGGAAAGAGAGCGTGACGAGGGGAGTCAGGAACGACAGGATCGAACCGACCATGCCCAGCCGTCGAGAGAATCCGTAGGACAGCACCAGCAGGCCGATGAGAATTTCGACGCTGCCCAGACCATCCGAAAACGCGTAGGTGTTATTGCTCACCTGCCATTCACGCTTCAGCGGATCCAGTTGGCCTTCGTGGGTCAGGTGCTCCTTGTATTCATGGGGATGGTTGTAGAAGAACGACATCGCCGGGCTGTTGGCCACGAACGGTGTGATGCTGTCGGCTTCGTACGGCACGAATTTCAGCGCGCCGATCCAGATGAAGATGATGGCGACACCGATCCTGACCATATGAATGCCGAGTCGGTCAAGGCGGGTGGCTTTTTGCAGCAGGGTGTTGATGGTGAGCATGGCATTGAGCCCTCTGTGATTTCAGTGGACTCAAGGTTAAAGAGCGGTCGTCGTGGCGTTACGTCAGATCCGCTCAAGGTTTTGCGTGATCGTCTCAACCGATGGAGGGTGGTTTCCTACTATCAACCGCAGCGATGATCGCTACCAATCGTATTGACTTCTTAATAATCCAGCGCCGCGTAACATTGCCTCCATACCGAGTTACCCACTTACGAGTTCTGGAGCAAACATCATGAAAACCAACAAACTGATCCTTGGTCTGGCCTTCTCCGTACTGGCAACCAGCGCGTTCGCACTGCCAGCCGTCGATGCAAGCAAACAGGTGAACGCACCGGTTGTTGCCGAAAACGGTTCCTCCCACACTCATATCAACCGCGTCGCTGCCGATGGCGCCGACCGTGTGGGTGCCAACCGCGTCGCCGAGAACGGTTCGGAAAAAACTCACCTGGGCCGCATCGCAGCTGACGGCGCCGACCGTGTAGGTGCCAACCGCGTCGCCGAGAACGGTTCGGAAAAAACCCACCTGGGCCGCATCGCAGCTGACGGCGCCGACCGCGTAGGCGCCAACCGCGTCGCCGAGAACGGTTCGGAAAAAACCCAACTGGGCCGCATCGCTGCTGATGGCGCTGACCATGTCGGTGCAAGCCGCCTGAGCTGATCCTTCCCCGCTTCATCCCAGCCCGGCCTTTGCCGGGCTTGATTGTTTCTGGCCCCCGCTAAAACCGACAGCCGCTGTATGCCAATCGCTCAACGACAGGCGTGTAGGACAATCCTTCACCGTTTTTCGGACATTTCTTTCAGAAATCCCGCCTCTGGCCGATGCAATCGTACATTTGTATGTTTTGCTGGCCTTCTACAACAACAACTCTCCAGCTGACGACTTCGATAAATGGACATCCTGGAGAATTGTGATGAAGAGCTGGTTTGCGAACATCAGCGTCAACATGAAGCTGGCCCTCGGGTTTGGCGTCGTACTTGTATTTACTGCCCTGCTTGCGCTCATCGGCTGGACCAGCCTGGGCAACATGACTTACCGCAGCGACCGGGTTGCCGACATTTCGAAACTCAGCAACAAGCTGACCGACCTGCGCGTCACCCGCCTGCAGTACATGCTCAGCAATGGTGATGAGGCCGTGGCGCAGACCGTGCAAACCGCGCTGGATGCCTACAAGGCTCAGCAGCAGTACCTGCAGACCACCTTCAGCAACCCGCTGAACGTGCCGCTGATCAGGGCATTGGGCGAGCAGATCAGCGCCTATCAGGCATCGCTGAACAAAATGCGCGATGGCTACAAAGCCAGCGCCAAGGTACGCGCGGACATGGGCGTCGACGCCGTAAAGGCGGCCGAACTCATCGCTGCCATCAATGACGACGTGATGAAACTGGACCCGACCGACGAGCGTCGCTTCGAGCAATACCAGACCATCGTCAAGGCCAAGGAAGACGTGATGCTGGTGCGCTACGAAGTGCGCGGCTACACCGGCAACGTCACCGCCAAGACCGAAGAAGCCGCCACACGCCAGCTGTCCAGCGCCATCAGTGGGCTTGAGCAGCTCAACGCCACATTCGGTGGTTCCCAGGCAGACCGTTTGAAGCAACTTGAAGCTTCGTTGATCAGTTACCGCAACGCGGTCCAAGGCTTCAAGGTCGCCAACGACAACATCAACGCGGCGCGCGCCGAGATGACCGCCGAGCAGGCCGTGATCGTCAAGCTGAGCAAGGAGCTGATCGACTTGCAGACCTCACTGGGCGATGCCGACACTCAGCAGGCGCGCACACTGCAGATCGCCGGCACCCTGCTGGCGCTGATCTTCGGCGCCCTGGCAGCGGTGATCATTACTCGTCAGATCACCCGGCCACTGCAGGAAACTTTGACCGTGGTCGACCGCATCGCCTCGGGCGATCTGTCCCACGACCTGATCGTGACCCGCAAGGACGAATTGGGCGTGCTGCAACACGGCATTCAGCGCATGGGCGCTACTCTGCGCGACCTGATCGGCGGCATCCGCGACAGCGTCACGCAGATCGCCAGCGCCGCAGAGGAGCTGTCCGCCGTCACCGAGCAGACCAGCGCCGGCGTCAACAGCCAGAAAGTCGAGACCGATCAGGTCGCCACCGCCATGCATGAAATGTCGGCCACGGTTCACGAAGTCGCGCGCAATGCCGAACAGGCGTCGGTCGCAGCTTCGGCCGCCGATACCCAAGCCCGTGATGGCGACAAGGTCGTGGGTGAAGCGATTGCCCAGATCGAAAAGCTTGCCAGCGAAGTGATCCGTTCCACCGACGCCATGAACGTGCTGGAACAGGAAAGCGACAAGATCGGCAAGGTCATGGACGTGATCAAGGCCGTCGCCGAACAGACCAACCTGCTGGCCCTCAACGCCGCCATCGAAGCCGCCCGTGCCGGTGAAGCCGGACGTGGCTTTGCGGTCGTCGCCGATGAAGTTCGTGGTCTGGCACAACGCACCCAGCAATCGACCGAAGAAATCGAAGGCCTGGTCGCCGCCCTGCAGAACGGCACGCGTCAGGTCTCGGACATCATGCTCAGCAGCCGCCAGCTGACCGACAGCAGCGTCGCCCTGACCCGCAAGGCCGGCACTTCGCTGGAAAGCATCACCAACACGGTGTCCAACATCCAGGCGATGAACCAGCAGATCGCCGCCGCTGCCGAACAGCAAAGTTCGGTGGCCGAAGAGATCAGCCGCAGCATCCTCAACGTGCGCGACGTCTCCGAACAGACCGCTGCCGCCAGCGAAGAAACCGCCGCGTCGAGCGTCGAACTGGCCCGCCTGGGCAATCAGCTGCAGATGCTGGTCAGCCACTTCAAGGTGTAAATCAAGAAAGCCGCGCCGAGACCAACAATCCCGACGCGGCTTTTTTAATGATTTTGAAGACGAAAAGGCGTTTTCTAACAATAATGAGGGCTTCGTAACGATTTTGAGGGCCTCTCATGCGCAATTCAGCCGGTTATACCTGGCTTGCAGACACCTACAAGGTTGTTGTCTGCCAACCGCTGAAGGTGCGCAGTGAAATCGGCAGCACCCGAAAAGAAAGCATCGTCAACGGCATTCTCGAGCAAACCTTCCCCGCCCAGTATCAACCCGGCCCGACGTTGGCAGAACATCTGACGTTCGCGTTCAAACGCGAACCTCTGCACCTTGAATTTCTCGCCAGGCTTTTCTCCATCATCGACCCTCTTGAACTCGAAACATGGATCAAGGCAGAGCCGACCGGCCAGTTCGCTCGCAAAGCCTGCTTCCTCTACGAATGGTTCGAAAACCCGGCCCTGTCATACGCAGGCGTCGAGAAAGGCAACTACGTCGACTTCATGGATGACGCAAATTATCTGGTGAGTCAGGCACCACAGCGCAACGCGCGATGGCGGGTGATCGATAACCTTCCCGGCACACCGGACTTTTGCCCGACCATCCGTACCACTTCCACGCTCATGGCCCTGATTGATTACGACCTGAACGCGGAACTGGCTCGACTGGGCGGCGAATTCGGTCACGACACTCTCTTGCGCAGCGCCGTGTGGCTGACAATCAAGGAGAGTAAATCGAGCTTTGCCATCGAACACGAAGAGCAGCAAACCGATCGGATCAAACGCTTTGCAGCGGTCATGGAACAACGCTGCGGAACTGGCGCGCCCCCTTTGACTCAGGAGCAGATTGCGTCCATCCAGCAGGAGATTCTCGGCCCTCGGGCATTGTCCTATGGCATCCGCAAATCGCCCGTGTTCGTCGGGCAGACCCGTGGCTTCCAGAACGTGCTGCATTACCTGGCCCCGGCATGGCAAGACGTTGAAGCCATGCTTCGAGGATTGCAGGCTTTCGAATCCAATACCCGCGGCAGTTCTTCGATACTGCGCGCTGCCGTGATCTCCTTCGGTTTCGTGTACATCCATCCGTTGAGTGATGGCAATGGGCGGATCTCGCGCTTTCTGATCAACGACATCCTGCGTCGCGACGGCGCCTTGCCACCGCCCTACATCCTCCCTGTATCGGCAGTCATGCAGGACCACACCCTGCGTCCGCAGAACTACGATCAGGTACTCGACGAGTTTTCACGCCCTCTGATGCAAGTCATTGAGCCGGACGTTCGCTTTGAGGGCTATGTTAAATACACCGATGGAATGGAGTCGAATCTGCACTACGACGGCTACCTGCACAATTCTCCGGCGTGGCGATTCATCGATCTAACCCCACACGCCGAATATATCGCGCGGGTCATTCGTCAGACCGTCGATAAGGAAATGCGGGACGAAGCCAGCATCTTGCGCAATCATCAGCTCTTGCGCGATGCGATAAAGAATGTGTTCGAGGGCCCGGACGCGGACATCGACCGCATCATTCGCTCGATTCACCAGTCGGAAGGCCAGGTAGGCAATAAACTACTGAAGCAATACCCGCTGCTGGAGCAAGAGCCAATAAGAGCGGAGATTGTCGCATTGGTGTCCCGATTCCTCGGATGAAAACCACTGGATACTGTAGCCGGCCAGCACGCTAACAATTTTGAAGGTGAAAAGCCGTTTTCTAACAAAAATGAAGGCGGCTTAACGATTTTGAGGGATCAGTTCGTCAGTTGATTGGCGAACTGTCCGACCGCACTGACCACGCGCTGCGCGCCATCCTGAATTTCGACGATCACCGACCCCGCCTGTCCCGCCAGCTCCAGGCCCTGTTGCGCCTGTTGCTTGCCGCTGATGATCACGTTCACCGCCTGCTCGGCCAGTTGCTGATTCTGTTGCACCACACCGACGATTTCCTCGGTGGCCTTGCTGGTACGCGAGGCCAGTTGCCGGACTTCGTCGGCGACCACCGCAAAACCCCGCCCTTGTTCACCGGCCCGCGCGGCTTCGATGGCAGCGTTGAGCGCCAGCAAATTGGTTTGATCGGCGATGCTGCTGATGCTCTGGATGATCGAGCCGATCAGTTGGGACTGCTTGTCCAGTGCGCCAATCCGGTCGGCGGCCTGCTCCATGTGCTCGGCCAGCTGGCGCATCACATCCACCGTCTGCTGCACGACGGCCGCACCTTTCTGGGCGCTGCCATCGGTCTGTTGCGAGGTGCTGAACGCGATGTTCGCGGCCTCCGCGACTGCGATTTCTCGATTGACCTGATCGGTGATGATGGTGGCGAATTTCACCACTTTGTACAGCCGGTCGTGGGCGTCGGTAATAGGGTTATAGGAAGCCTCGAGCCAGACCACGCGCCCACGGCTGTCAACGCGCTTGAAGCGCTCGGCCACGTATTCACCCCGGCGCAGTTTGTCCCAGAACGCCCGATACTCTGGGGAGTTGTACTCCTCAGGCTCACAGAACATGCGGTGATGTTTGCCCTGAATCTGCGCCAGCGAATAGCCCATCGAACCGAGAAAGCGCTCGTTGGCGGTCAGCACCTCGCCGTCGAGGTTGAATTCGATCACGGCGGTGGAACGCTGCAACGCTTCGATCAGGTTTTCGTGCTCGCGGGAGTTTTCGATGGTGCGTGTCAGGTCACTGGAATGGACCGTGAAATACTTCACCCGCCCTGCACTGTCACGCACGGGCTGAACGATGGAGCGCAGCCAGGCTTCCTGACCGTTGCCCCGCATCAGACGCAGCGCGCCGTTGAGATGCTCGCCGCGGCTGATGGCGGATTTCATGCGCTGATAGAAATCCAGCTTCTTCACATAGTCGGGCACCAGATCGTCGATCGATCGCCCCACCAGCTCGGCATTGCGGTAATGCATTTCGTTTTCGAAGTTGCCGTTGACCGACTCGATTTTGCCCTGCGGATCCAGACGCATACCCAGCATTTCGCTGTCCAGACTGCTCCTCACCTGCTCGACCGATGAAAGTTCTTCACGCAGCGCGGCCAACTCTTGTTTAAGACGTTTATTGAACATGAAAGACGAACTTCCAGAGAGATGAGGGGATCACCTTGAGCATCGGCGTGGCCGGTCATTTCTTGAGCCTGGAGCAGATGAGCTGTCACTTTCAGGGCACCGCGCCGGACTGAACCAAGGCCGGTGAACGACGTCTTTGAGTCTGCTCCGGGAAGAAAGGGATTTACTCATCGCATAATTGCCACATACTGCCCGCGCTGTTTTTTATTCGTCAGAGCCAATTTCAATCTTCAATAACGCCAGGTTCATCTTCATGAAAAAAATCCTGCCTTATCTGCTGAGCGCCGCCATTTCCGTCATTCCAGCGGCATTTACTCAGGCCGCTACACCTGCCGCCCCAGTTCAACTGATCGTCCTGAGTTCCGGCGGTATCATGGGCGCCTTCAAGGCCGTGACCCCGGATTACGAGCAACGCGTGGGCGTGAAACTGCAAGGCGAAGTCGCGCCATCGATGGGGGCCACCCCGCAAGCCATTCCCAACCGCCTGGCCCGACAAGAACCTGCTGACGTGGTACTGATGGTCGGCGCCGCGCTGGACAAGTTGATCAAGGACGGCCAGGTCGATCCGAAAACCCGCGTCGATCTCGGCAAGTCTTACATCGCCATGGCCGTGAAACACGGTGCGCCGCATCCTGACATCAGCACCATGGAAGCCTTCAAACAGACGCTGCTCGACGCCAGGAGCATCGCCTACTCCGACAGCGCCAGCGGTGTTTATCTGTCCCGCGTGCTGTTCAATCAGATGCACATCGCCGAGCGTATTCAGGGTAAGAGTCACATGATCCCGGCGGAGCCTGTGGGCGAAGTCGTCGCTCGGGGCGATGCCGAAATCGGCTTTCAGCAGTTGAGCGAATTGAAGCCGGTGGATGGCATCGACATCATCGGCCTGATTCCCGATCAGGCGCAGCAGATGACCCTCTATTCGGCGGGCGTCGTTTCCAAAAGCAAGCACCCGGAACAGGCGAAGCAGTTTCTGGAGTTCCTGAGTTCGTCGGCGGCAGCGCCTGCGATCAAGGCCAGCGGCCTGGACCCGATCGCCAAATAAAGACGCTCTGTAGCAGTCAGACCTGAAGCTCGATCAACTCGCCCCGCACATCGAGGCCATCGATGTGCAGCATCCCGACGGTGATCGGCAGTTTGAAACGTCGAGGGCCGGCGCTGCCCGGATTGATGTACAGCACGCCGTGACGGGTTTGCTGCAGAGGTTTGTGCGAGTGGCCGGTGACGATCACCCGCACATCGGACGCCAGGGTTTCGGGCACATCGGCCAGAATATGCGTCACGTAAATCGCCAGTTTGCCTACTCGCAGCACCGCGTCAAAAGGCACGTCAGAGGCCCAGGCATCGTCGGTATCGTTATTGCCTCGCACCACGGTCAGCGGCGCTATTTCTCTCAGCGCCTCAAGGATCTCCGGCTTGCCGATGTCGCCGCCATGAATCAGGTAATCACAGCCGCGTAACGCCTCCAGCGCCTGGGGACGCAGCAGGCCGTGGGTGTCTGAAATGAGCCCGACTTTCACTGACATCGATCAACTCCCTGATGGCGAAGCCACGGCCTGGCGGGACTGCACCCACCTCATGCTGATCATCGCCAGCAGCGCGACCACGGCCACCAACGAGGCGAAGAACTCGCCAACGTGAGGCAAGCCAAACACCTGCACGCTGAAACCGACCGCCACCACCGGCACCGAAATCGATACGTACAGCACCACAAAGAACGCGGACGTCACCGCCGCCTTCTGATGCGGCGGACTGCTCGCCGTCACCGCGCCCATGCCGGCGCGCAGAATCATCCCCTGCCCGATGCCCGCGAGCAGCCCGGCAAGCACCAACAACAGCAACTGCGCCGTGGCGATGCTCAGCCCGAGGCAGATCATGCCGATAATCAAACCCACGCACCCAAGGCTCATGTGCAGCGACTTCGGCAGCCATTGCAGCGACGCCTGGCCCAGAATCGAGGCCACGAAAAACAGGCCGATCACCGCACCGATCAACAAGCCGCCGTGTACGTCCATGATGTGGATCATCACCGACGGCACCATGCTGGTGAACAAGCCCGCGACGCTGAAGCCTGCCAGCCCGGCAATCGATGCCGAGATGAACACGCTGCGCACCGAGGCCGGAACCGAAGGTTTCTGGATGCCCAGTTTCAGCTGAGGTGGACGCTGCACGGTTTCGCGAATGACCGCCACACCCAACGCGGCAAGCAGCAACAACGCCAGATGTACGTAGAACACCAGATGCAGAGGATCAGCCAGATGCTGCGAAGTGAACCCTGCCAGCAGTGGGCCAAGCCCCAGGCCCAGCATGTTCGCAGCGGTCGCCATCAACGTGGCGTTCTTGAACGTCTTTGGCGCCAGTTCAATCACCGCAACGGTCGCCGTGCCGGTCATGATTCCGGCCGAGAACCCCGAGAACAGGCGCCCCATCAGCAAGCCGCCAATCGAGTCGGTGCAGAGGAAAATCACCGCACTGATCGCGCCCATCAAGAGCCCGGCCAGCAGCATGGGCCGACGACCGAGCTGGTCCGACCAACTGCCGACCGCCAGCAATGCGGCGATCACACCGGCGGCGTAAATGGAGAAGATGATGGTCAGCCAACTCGCGTCAAAACCCAGCCGTTGCTGATAGATCGCGTACAGCGGCGTCGGCAGCGTGGTGCCGACCATGGCGATCAAAAGCGCAGCAGCAGCGATGAAAAAATCGCGAGAAGAAGGTGAAGCAGACGAGGTCATGAATCCTCCAGACCAATAAACGGACACACATTATTGGCCGATTGCGTACAAAGTGCCGGAAAAGTTTCAGTAGCGAGTGCACCTCAGCGCAAACCTTTGCGTTCGATCCGCATATTGCCCTCCACCGCAAGGCCACGAAGAATGGCGATGAAAACGTTAACATTCGACGCGTTTGCCGCACCGCATCCGGGCTGTGTCGTGCTAGCCTTGCTTGATCTCTGAACGACTGTGACTGCCCTCGACGTTGTCCGGTTTCAAGGCAGCCAATAGCCCATGACAAAAAAGACACCCGTCACTATTTCCGATATCGCCCGCCGCGTGAACATGACCCCGGTCACCGTTTCTCGCGCGCTGAACAAACCCGATCTGGTCAAGCCGGCCACTCTGGCGCGGATACTTGAGGTAGCTCAAGAACTGGATTACGTGCCCAATGCCTTCGCCCGCAGTCTCAAGCGCAGCGAAAGCATGATCATCGGTGTGATCACCGCTTCGGTGGACAACCCGTTCTACAGCGAGATGATCAAGGCGATTTCTCGCGAGGCCAAAAAGCACGGCTACACCATCATGCTGGTGGACACCGATGGCTCGGAAGATCTGGAGCGCAAGGCGGTCGATACCCTGCTCAGTTATCGCGTGGCGGGCATCGTGCTGTCGCCGGTGTCGGACGAGCCGGAATATCAGCCCAGCTACCTCAGCCGCCTGAGCAATGGCGACGTTCCGGTGGTGCAACTTGACCGCGCGCTGCATGACAGCCCGTTCAGCCATGTGGTGCTCGACAACTATCACAGCGGTTTGAAGGGTGCGCGTTATCTGCTGGCACAAAACCCGGACATGCAGCGCCTGCTGGTGTTGACCGGCCCTGCGCACTCACGGATTTCCGAGGAGCGCTTGAAAGGCGTGAAAGCGGCGCTGGCAGAGAGCGGCAAACAGGTGCAACTGGATGTCTTCGCCGGTGACTACACCCTGGAGCCGTCGTATCAGAGCACCTTGAATTACCTGCGCGAACAATCGGTGCCAGATGCGATTTTCGGCTTTAACCAGTTGATCACCCTGGGCGCCATGAAAGCCCTGCGTGATCGCGACATCGCTCATGAAAGCGTGCCGATCTGCGGCATCGACCGCCTGCCGTTCGCTGACATCTTTGGCATCCCCATCGCCTGCATCGCCCACGACGCGTCACTGGCGGGCAGCAGCGCGGTGACCATGTTGCTGGAGCGGATTCAGGACCGGTATCTGCCGAAAGCCAAGGTGGTCATTGTTGGGGAGCTGGAGAATGGGGTGTCGTAATAGCATTACATCGCTGTAGCAGCACGCCTTCCCGGCCGTCGGGACTTCGAGGACGCTACCGCCGGCAAGCCGGACTGCTACCGAATATTCCGCGACCGGTTTCAGCGACTGGTATACCCCCCATCAATCGGCAACGAAACGCCACTGATCATCGACGCCGCGCTGCTCAGCAAAAACAGGATCGGTGCCGCCACTTCCGAGGTTTCGGCAAAACGCCCCAGCGGAATCGCTGCCAATGCAGGGTCGCGTTTGCTCGGCTCGCTCCAGGCCATCTGCGCCATGGGCGTCAGGGTCACGGTAGGGTTGACGCTGTTGACCCGAATCCCGTACTTGCCCCATTCGCCACACTGCACGCGGGTCATGGCATCCATTGCGCCTTTCGACGCGCAGTAACTCAGGTGGTCATCCAGCGCCACCAGCGATGCCTGGCTGGATACGTTGACGATGCTGCCCTTCACACCCGCGCCGATCATCGCCTTGGCCACGCTGGCAGCGGTCATCGCTGCCGCGCGCACGTTGACACTCATCACCTGATCGAACGCAGCGGCGCTGACCTCGGTCGCAGCCTCCAGGATCGAAATCCCGGCGCAGTTGACCATCCCGTGCATCACTGGCAATTCGGCGAGCAATGCGGCGAGCTGCAGATGATCGGCCATGTCGACGCGCAGGATCTTGCAGCCTTGAGTCGCCAGGTCCTGCAGGGCCACGGGATCGCGCCCCATGGCAAATACTTCGGCGCCGGCCTTGAGCAATTGCTGCGCGACTTCCCAGCCAATGCCGCTGCTGGCGCCTGTGACCAGGATGCGCTGGCCGCTGAAATCAAAGTGGGCGGTGTTCACATTCACGCTTCCTGCAGACGATGCATGATCGGTTTCAGCGCCGGATACAGCGCCACGTAATCGGCGAAAAGACGCGAGTACAGCGCGACGTTGTCCGCCTGAGGTTCTGCCCGCAGCTCCAGCTCGACCCAGCCTTTGTGCACCTGCGCTTCATCCACCAGCCCCACTGCATGGGCCGCGAGTAACGCCGCGCCCAAAGCCGCTTCGACTTCCTGAACGATGGTGTAGACCGGAAAGTTGGTGACGTCGGCGATGATCTGCATCCACAGATCCGAATGGCTCGCTCCACCGACCACAATCAATCGAGGGTCCAGCGATTGCGCGCCTTTGGTGCCCGCTTCGATGTTGTGGCGCAGTGCGAAGGTGACACCCTCCAGCACCGCGCGATACAGGTGAATGCGGCTGTGATAGAGGTTCAAGCCAACGAAACTGCCGCTGGCTTTTGCGTCCCAGACCGGGCTGCGTTCGCCCATCAGATAGGGCTGGAACAACACCCCTTCGCTGCCAGCGGGAATCTTCATTGCCGCACGTTCGAGAATGACGTGGCTGTCTTCGCCGGTCTCGCGCCCCTGCTGTTCTTCAGCCTGGCAGAACTGCTCGCGAAACCAGCTCACCGAGGCGCCTGCGGTAATCGCCCCACCGAAAATGTAGAGGTCTTTCGCGCCGTTGAAAACGTGGGGGAAACTGACCAGACCATGCCGCGCATCGACCTGCTGATTGAGGTAACCCCAACACATGCTGGTGCCGATCATCGCGACGTGGTTACCGGCTTGAGTGACGCCCGCCGCGAATGTCGCCATGGCCGCATCCACGCCGCCGCCAAGCAACGGGATGCCTGCAACGAGGCCCAGGCGCTCGGCCCACTCGTCCAGCAAGCCCGCGACCACGTCACCGGAGTGCACCAGACGTTCCGGCATCATCGATTGCGCAATGCCCAGCGCATCGAGCATCTCGGTCGACCAGCCGCGGGCTTCGACGTCATAAACCCCGCCGATGTTGCCAGCGGAGCTGTGATCCACCGCCACTTCGCCTGTCAGGCAGTAATTGATATAGCTGTTGGGGGGCAGCAGATAGCGAGTGTCGGCCCAGACTTGCGGTTGCTTGTCCTTGAGCCAGAGCATCTTGGTGAAGCCGTAATAACTGTCCACCGAATTGCCAGTGATCGCGTAGAGACGTTCCAGATCGACGTTCTGATTGACCCACTCGACCTGCTCTTCGGCACGCCGGTCCATCCAGATCAGGCACGGGTAAAGGGGTTTGATCTGCGCATCGACGGCAATACCGGAGCCGCCGTACAGGCTGCTGACGCAGAGGGATTTGACGCTGTCCCTGGGCACGCCGCTTTTCTTCATGCACGCCGCGACGCAGATTTCCACGGCATCCAGCCACACCTGCGGCCATTGCTCGGCCCAGCGCGGTTTGGGGGTGTCGACCTTATAACTGTGGCTGTGCTGCGCGACGATGCGGCCCTGAGCATCGACCAGCAATGCCTTGGTGCTCTGGGTGCCGATGTCGACCCCGATGACGTATTCCATCTTCGTGCGCTCTCTTGTTATTGGTTTGCCCGATCATCACAGGTGACGCCTTGTCCCCTGCAGCAGCCCGGCCGGCTGCTACAGGTATTCACATGTCAGACCAACGGGATCAGTTGACCGGCTTGAGCAGCACCTTGATCGACTTGGTCGAGTCCGCCAATGCAAATGCCTCGGCGTAGTCATCCAGGCCGAAGTCGTGGGTCACGATGCCTTTGGAAGTCACCAGGCCGCGTTCGAACAGGTCGATGGCGATCGGGTAGCAATACGGGCCCAAGTGAGCACCGCGCACGTCCAGCTCCTTGCGGTCGCCGATGATCGACCAGTCGGCGCTGGTCTCGGCGCCGAACACGCTGAACTCGACGAAACGCCCCAACTTGCGAATCAGATCCAGCCCCTGGGTCACGCCAACCGGCACGCCTGTGGTTTCGATGTACACGTCGCAGCCATAGCCATCGGTCAGGCCGTTGATGATTTCTTTCGCGTTGTCGCGGCTCGGGTTGATCACCACATCGGCGCCGAATTTCTTCGCCAGCTCCAGACGCTCGTCGACCATGTCGATGACCACCAGTTTCTTCGGCGTTTTCAGTGCGGCGACTTGCACCATGCACAGGCCCAGGGTACCCGCACCGGCGATCACCAGCACGTCATCGAGCTGCACGTCGCCACGGTTGACGGTGTGAATCGAGCAGGCCATTGGCTCGATCAACGCGGAGTCTTCCAGCGAAACCGACTCGGGAATCTTGTGCACGATGGCGGTTTTCGGGATGCGCATGTACTGCGCCATGCCACCTTCGGCCACGTCTTTCTGGAAGCCGAAGATGTTGTGCACTTCGCACATCCAGTACTTGCCGGACTTACAGAATTTGCACTTCTCGCAGGGCACGATCTGCTCGGCAATCACCTTGTCGCCGACCTTCACACCGAAGTGCTCTTCAGCGCCCTCGCCCACAGAATCCACGTAACCGAAGAACTCATGGCCCGGCACCACTGGCGCCTTGACCCACGGGCTTTCGCCGCCCCAGAACATCGCCGCACCCGAATGGCATTTGCAGTCACTGGCGCAGATGCCGCAGGCGCCGATGCGTATCACCAGTTCGTTGATGCGCGCGACCGGCTTGGTGATCTGTTCCAGACGATAGTCTTTCGGCGCGTGGCAGACGACGGCTTGCATGGTGGTTTTTGTATTTTGTTCCATGTCGGGTTACCTGTTGAGATGTTTGGGTTGAGGCTGAAAGCGGCCCCGGTTGTCAGTTTGAATTCGTCGTTGGCTGTACCGACGTATTCGCGAGCAAGCTTCCTCCCAGAGGTTTGTGGCTGCTTACAAAAACGTGCCTTACTCCGATCAATTGTGGGAGGGAGCTTGCTCGCGAGAGCGTCGGTTCTAACAACACAGATTTATTTATGCCGCTGCCGGCTGATGAAAATCGCCAGCAGGATGATTGCGCCCTTGATCACGCTCTGCACATAAGGCGAGACGCCGAGCATGTTCAAACCATTGTTCAATACGCCCAGAAGCATGGCGCCGACCAGCGTGCCAATGATCACGCCGCGACCGCCGGCAATCGAGGCACCGCCGAGCACTACCGCCGCAATGGCATCCAGTTCGAAACCAACGCCGGCGTTGGGCTGGCCGCTCATCAATCGCGAAGACAGCACCAGCCCGGCAATCGCCGCGGTCAGGCCACTGATCGAATACACCAGCAGCTTGAAACGCGAAGCGCGCACGCCGGAGAGGCGCACCGCTTCCTCGTTGCCGCCAATGGCATACACATAACGCCCGATGCGCGTGTGTTGCAGCAGCACCCAGGCGAAGAAGTAGGTCACCAGCATGATCAGGATCGGCACCTGAATGCCGAACAGGGTGCCGCGACCAAACCAGGCGAACCAGTCCGGCATCCCGGAAATCGGATAGCCATCGGTGTACATCAGGCCCAGCCCGCGAGCGATACCCATGGTCGCCAGCGTCACGATGATCGGCGGCATTTTCAGGTAGGCGACGAAGATCCCATTGCCCACGCCAAACCCCACGCCGATCAGCAAACCGATGAGGATCGCAATCGGCGCTGGTACGCCCGCCACCATCAAGCCGGTGGTCAAGGTGCCAGACAGCGCCATCACCGGGCCGACAGACAAATCGATGCCGCCAGTGAGGATCACGCAGGTCATGCCCACGGCGATGATCGCGTTGATCGACACCTGCCGTGCAATGTTTTCCAGGTTCGCGCCGGTGAGGAATTTGTCGCTGGCGAAGATCATGAACACCGTCACCACCACCAGCCCCACAAAGGGATAAAACGCCGGCGAGCGGATCAGTTGGGCGAAGTTGAGCTTCATCCGGTTCGGTTGTGAGGTCATGGTTTTAATGGAGGTGTTCACTGTTCAGACTCCCGGTGGCATGGCGCATCACTTCTTGCGGATTGATGTCGTCTGCCTGCAGCACGTTGACAATGGCGCCCTTGTTGAAGACGGCTACGCGGTCGCACATGCCGATGATTTCCGGCAGTTCCGAGGAGATCATGATGATCGCGAAGCCTTGTTCGGTGAGTTTGCGCATCAGGTTGTAGATCTCGGCCTTGGCGCCGACGTCGATGCCTCGGGTCGGTTCGTCGAAGATCAGGATGTCGCAGTGGTGATTGATCCAGCGCGCAATGACGACTTTCTGCTGATTGCCGCCGCTGAGGTTCAGCACCCGGCTTTCGCAGTTTGGCGCCTTGATCGACAGCTGCTTCATCAGATCGGTAGTGGTGGTATCTTCCTTGTGTCGATCCACCAGATGCGCCGCGCTCTCGTACTTGCTCAGGTTATTCAGCGAAATGTTTTCCCGAATGCTGAAATCGACGATCAGCCCCTCGCTCTTGCGGCTTTCCGGCAACAGGCCAATACCGTTTGCCAGCGCATGAGCGGGGTCGCTGAGGTTGACCGAGTGGCCACGAAGCATCACGTCCTTGCTCACCACCGGCAACGCCCCGATGACGCCCAGCGCCAGCTCGGTGCGCCCGGAGCCGACCAGCCCGGCAAAGCCGAGAATTTCGCCCTTGTGCAGATTGAAGCTGTTGTGCGGTCCGTTGCGGGTCAGCTGAATGTCACGCACCTGCAACACCACTTCGCCTCGGGCCTGTGTCGGCTTGGGCGGAAAGCTCGCTTCCAGACGGCGCCCGACCATCATCTCCACCAGGGTGTCGATGTCACTGTCGGCGACGGTCAGCGCGCCAACGTTGGCGCCGTCGCGCAGCACGCTGATGCGGTCGCAAACCTGAAAGATTTCTTCGAGGTGATGAGAGATGAAAATCACCGCCACGCCCTGACTCTTCAGCTCGCGCATGATGTCGAACAACAACTCGGCTTCGGAGGGCGTGAGCGTCGCGGTGGGTTCGTCGAGAATCAGCAACCGTGCTTCGAGGGCCAGCGCCTTGGCGATCTCCACAAACTGTTGCTCGGCAACGCTCAAGTGCTGCACCGAGCAGTCCAGATTGATCTTCACCCCGAGACGATCGAACAGCCCGATAGCCTTCTCGCGCATCTGGCTCTTACGCAGCAACCCGAAGCCATTGACGATCTCGTGGCCGAGGAAAATGTTCTCCACGGCGTTGAGGTACGGGATCAGGCTGAACTCTTGAAAGACGATGCCGATGCCTGCGGCGATGGCTTCGTTGTAGGTCGCGAAATGCTGTTCCGCGCCATCGATACGGATGCTGCCCTGATCCTGATGCTCGACTCCGGCGAGGATCTTCATCAGCGTGGATTTGCCCGCGCCGTTCTCGCCGAGCAAGGCGTGGATCTCGCCGCGCTCGACCTGCAAATTGATCGACTTGAGCGCATGCACGCCGGGGTAGCTTTTACAGATGTTTTCCAATTGCAGAAGGCAGCTCATACGCACCTCATCGCAGCACGGCTCTGTGTGATGGCAGAGCGTGAACCCGTGGCGCTCGCCGGACGGAGGTCAGGCGAGCGACGACACGGCCGTCACCAGGTAAAGGTTTTGGCCTTGGCCTGATCCACCAGCAGGATGTCGACCGGAATGGTCGCCGGGACTTGCGAGCCCCACTTCTTGGCGAGCGCAAGCCCGAGCGCCAGACGCACCTGATCGCGCGGGTACTGAGCGGAGGTGGCGATGAACTTGCTGTTCGGCTTCTGGATTTCCTTCACCGCTTCCGGCGAGCCGTCGACGCTGGTCAGCTTGACGTCCATGCCGCTGGATTCGATGGCCGCCAGCGCGCCGAGCGAGCCGTTGTCGTTGACGCTGAACAGACCTTTCATGTTCGGCTGCGCCTGGAGCATGTTCTCAGTCACGCTGAGCGCCTGATCACGTTCCTGCTTGCCGTTCTGAATGCTGACAATCTTGATGTCCGGGTGCTTGGCCAATGCGTCTTTGCAACCGCGAACGCGCTCAAGGATCGGCACCACAGCGATGCCATCGAGGATGCCGACATCACCCTTGCCGCCGATGTTCTTGGCCAGATACTCACAGGCCTGCACACCCGCGTCGTAGTTCTTGGAGCCGACGAAGGAATCGAGCGGGCCGTTGGCCTGAGCATCGACCGCGACGACCACGACGCCTTTGTCATGGGCCTGCTTAACAGCGGACTGCACACCCACGGAGTCGGTCGGGTTGATGATCAGGATATCGATGCCCTTCTGCAGCATGTCTTCGATGTCGCTGATCTGCTTGGAGACATCATGGCGTGCGTCGGTGACCAACAAGGTCGCACCAATGCTGCTGGTGGCGTCCTGAAGAGCGTCCTTCATGGTCACGAAATAAGGGTTGTTGATCTCTTGAAACGAGGCACCGACTTTCAGCGGACCGGCTTTGGCAGCATCGGCGGCTTGAACGGTGAAGGAACCGGCGCACGCTACAGCCACAGCGAGCGAACAAAAAACGGCGGAGAAGCCCTTCTTGAGGCGGATTGTCATAGCGAAAAATCCCGTTGTTTTTATTGTTAAAGCGGAAATGTCATCGTTAACATTTTCGAAATTAGCAGAGAAACAATCGGTCCGCAACCGCCGCTAGTCATAGGACATTCGTCGGCTAGAAGCCATGTGGGTGATATTTCAGGGGCCCGGCGTTGACAGCACAATTTTCTCTGTCAATACTCGGGCCTGCGTTGTACGACAACGCATAACAGATAACAACAATAAAAAAGGAATATCCAGATGACACCATGGATCCGTCGGCACCTGTCGCTTCACGAAAATCACCGTCTCCTTTCCCCTCCAGACTTCTACTTCGCTATTGCCGGTTTCACTCCCGGCTGAATCGAGCGGCTGCTCGTTCAAACAGCGCTGAAGCAGGGTCGGTAGCGCCTCAGCCAATCAACCAGATCATGACGATCAGTGGATTACTTGCGTTCGTATTCGAAGCGATCATCGGTGCGCGCGCGTTGGCAAAAAAAGGGAGAACAATAAAAATGGCTTTTCAGACCACCACGCGTTCCTGGCTATTGCTGGGAGCAGGCAGCGTTGCGCTTAGTCTGCCCGGCATCAGCCACGCAGAAGGTTTCATCGATGACACCAAAGCCTCGCTCAATCTGCGTAACGCTTACTTCAATCGAAACTTCACAAACCCGGCTAACCCTCAGAATTACGCCGAAGAGTGGACGCAAAACTTTATCCTCGATGTGAGATCCGGCTTCACGCAGGGCACTGTCGGCTTCGGCCTGGACGTACTGGGGCTCTACTCTCAGAAGCTCGACGGCGGCAAGGGAACAGGCGGATCGCAGTTATTGCCGATTCATGATGACGGCCGACCTGCGGACAATTTCGGTCGACTGGGCGTCGCGGCCAAAGCGCGTGTCTCCAATACCGAATTGCGTGTCGGTGAATGGATGCCGGTTCTACCGATTCTCCGGTCTGATGACGGACGCTCGCTGCCACAGACATTCCGTGGCGGACAGATCACATCCAAAGAAATCGCTGGTTTTACGCTCTATGGCGGTCAGTTCCGCGGCAACAGCCCGCGCAACGACGCCAGCATGGAAGACATGTTCATGAACGGTAAATCGGCGGCATTCAAGTCGGACCGGTTCAATTTCGGTGGTGGCGAATACACGTTCAACGAAAAGCGCACCCAGGTCGGTCTCTGGTATGCGCAACTGGAAGATATCTACCAGCAGGAGTTCCTGAACCTTGTTCATAAGCAACCCGTAGGCGACTGGACGCTGGGCGCCAATCTCGGTTACTTCCAGGGCAAGGAAGACGGCCGCAAACTGGCTGGCGAACTGGATAACAAGACCGCTTATGCGATGCTTTCTGCCAATTACAAGGGCAACACCCTCTACCTTGGCCTGCAAAAGCTCTACGGCGACGATCAATGGATGAGAGTCAACGGTACCAGCGGCGGCACCCTGGCCAACGACAGTTACAACTCCAGCTATGACAATGCTCAGGAGCGCTCCTGGCAGCTTCGTCACGATCTGGATTTCGCGATCTTCGGCATTCCCGGCTTAACCATGATGAACCGCTACATCAGTGGCGATAACGTTCATATCGGGGCCGTGACCGACGGCAAGGAGTGGGGTCGTGAATCTGAACTGGCCTACACGGTACAAAGCGGGACGTTCAAGAGTCTCAATTTCAGATGGCGCAACTCTTCGATGAGACGCGATTTCAGCACCAATGAATTCGACGAGAACCGCATATTCGTCAGTTACCCGATATCGCTCAGGTAAATGTGATTTAGAGCGTATTGGGCGCTATGACAGGCCCACACGAGCGTCGAGGGACGGCGCGATGAAGGCTTCAACTTTCGTCGCGTTGACAAAAATCACAACCGTTACCGATAATCGCGCAAACGTCATACGACAACCGATGACACCTATAACAACAACATCAGAATCAGGGCTTTTCCGATGACTCAATTCAACGCCCAGACTCCGTTCAATCGCCTTCTGCTGACCGGTGCCGCTGGCGGTCTCGGCAAGGTGTTGCGCGAAAGCCTGCGTCCCTATGCAAATACTCTGCGTCTTTCCGATATCGCCGAAATGGCCCCCGCTGCCGGTCCTCACGAAGAAGTGCAGATCTGCGACCTGGCCGACAAAAATGCTGTTCATCAACTGGTCGAAGGCGTCGATGCCATCGTGCATTTCGGCGGTGTTTCGGTCGAGCGCTCGTTCGAAGAAATCCTCGGCCCAAACATCTGCGGCATTTTCCACATCTATGAAGCGGCGCGCCGTCATGGCGTGAAGCGGGTGATCTTCGCCAGTTCCAATCACGTCATCGGTTTCTATCGCCAGGACGAGACCATCGACGCCAGTGCTCTGCGTCGACCTGACAGCTACTACGGCCTGTCGAAGTCCTACGGCGAGGATATGGCCAGTTTCTATTTCGATCGCTATGGCATCGAGACCGTCAGCATTCGCATCGGCTCCTCGTTCCCCGAAGCACAGAATCGCCGCATGCTCGCCAGTTGGCTGAGCTATGACGATCTGACCCAACTGATCGAGCGCAGTCTGTTCACGCCCAACGTCGGTCACACCGTGGTCTACGGCGCGTCGGACAATAAAACGGTCTGGTGGGACAATCGTCTGGCGAATCATCTGGGCTACGAGCCCAAGGACAGCTCCGAGCAGTTCCGCGCCAAGGTCGAAGCCCAGCCCAAGCCCGCCGCGGACGATCCGGCGATGATCTATCAGGGCGGCGCCTTCGTTGCCTCAGGCCCGTTTGGTGACGAGTAATCCCCGGCAATAGAAACGGTCGGACATTGCGCCGACCCTGCCCGATCAACATCAAGGAATGATCGTCATGCAGGCTGAGTTGATTCTCGATGCACGCAACGCCACGGGCGAATGCCCGGTGTGGAACGCGCAGGAACAAGCGCTTTACTGGGTAGACATTCCAGCGAAGCGGCTGCATCGCTGGAGCCCGCTGGATAACAGCACGCAAAGCTGGGAAGCGCCGCAGATGCTCGCTTGCATCGCAAGCCATGGCGACGGCAGTTGGCTCGCCGGGCAGGAAAACGGACTGTTCCGGATACGCCCCAACGACGACGGCACTGTTGCGTCGGATCGGCTGATCGACGTTCGGCATCCGCGCTCGAACATGCGCTTCAATGATGGCCGTTGCGACCGGCAAGGCCGTTTCTGGGCCGGCACCATGTTCATGGACATGGCCGAAGCGTTGGAGGTGGGCTCGCTGTATCGCTTCGACGGCAGCCAAGGCGCCCCGCTCACCCCCTACATCACCAACATGATCGTGCCCAATGGCCTGGGCTTCAGCCCCGATGGCAAGATCATGTACCTCTCAGACTCGCATCCGACTGTGCAGAAGATCTGGGCCTTCGACTATGACGTCGACAGCGGAACGCCCCACAACAGGCGCCTGTTCGTCGACATGAACCAGTACCCCGGCCGTCCCGACGGCGCTGCGGTCGATGCCGAGGGTTGCTACTGGATCTGCGGCAACGACGAAGGTCTGATTCACCGTTTCACGCCCGAAGGAAAACTCGACCGTTCGCTGGCCGTGCCCGTCAAGAAGCCCTCGATGTGCGCGTTCGGCGGCCGTGAGCTGGACACCCTGTTCGTCACCTCGATCCGCCCCGGCGGAGACCTCAGCGATCAGCCGCTGGCAGGCGGTGTGTTCGCCTTGCAACCGGGCGTAAAGGGACTGGAAGAACCGCTTTTCAAAGGCTGACCCGCACGCTTTGCCGAGCTGTTCAGCGACACCGTTTCAACGTCGTACCGATCTATCTGAAAAAACAATAACAACACCGGAGAACATCCATGGACTTCAAACGCAAGCTCATCGTCGCAGCACTTCCTCTGGCGTTCTGCCTGGCAAACTCGGCACTGGCAGACGTCAAAATCAAATTCGCCGAAGTACACCCCGCAGGCTATCCCCCCGTTGTCGCCGAACAGGAGATGGGCAAGAAACTTGAGAAGGAAAGCAAAGGCGAGATCAGCTTCAAGATGTTCGCCGGCGGGGTGCTGGGCTCCGAGAAGGAGGTGGTGGAGCAGGTCCAGGCCAATGCAGTGCAAATGACCCGGGTGAGCCTGGGGATCGTCGGGCCTGTGGTCCCAGACGTCAATGTGTTCAACCTGCCGTTCGTGTTCCGCGATCACGCCCATATGCGCAAGGTCATCGACGGCGAGATCGGTCAGGAAATTCTCGACAAGATCACCAACTCCGACTTCAACCTCGTCGCGCTGGCGTGGATGGATGGCGGCACGCGCAACCTCTACACCAAGAAACCGGTGCGTGACATCGCCGACCTCAAGGGCATGAAAATCCGCGTGCAGGGCAACCCGGTATTCATCGACACCATCAATGCCATGGGCGGCAACGGCATCGCCATGGCCACCGGCGAAATCTTCAGCGCCCTGCAGACCGGTGTAATCGACGGCGCCGAAAACAACCCGCCGACCATGCTCGAACACAACCACTATCAGAACGCCAAGTTCTACACCCTGACCGAGCACCTGATCCTGCCGGAGCCGGTGGTCATCTCCAAGGCGACCTGGACCAAATTGACGCCTGAGCAACAGGCACTGGTGAAGAAGCTGGCGGTTGAAGCACAGGCTGAAGAGCGCGTGCTGTGGGACAAGAAATCAGCCGAAAGCGAAGCCAAATTGAAGGCCGCCGGGGTGGAGTTCATCTCCTTGAGCCCCGAGCAGAAGAAGGCCTTCTATGACGCCACAGCCGGAGTTCGTGAGAAATACGGCGCGCCCTACGCCGACCTGATCAAGCGCATCGAAGCGGTTCAGTGATTCCCTAAGCCTGATAACCCTCTTGTGAGCGGGCGAAAGCCCGCTCACAAGCGTGGTGGTGACCTCATGAAAAACACGATTCTGCGCTTCAACGACGCCGTCTATCGCCTCTGCATCGCCGTCGCCGGCCTGTCGATGCTGACGATGGCGCTGATCATCCCCTGGGGCATCTTTGCTCGCTACGTGCTCGGCTCAGGCTCCAGTTGGCCCGAGCCTGTCGCGATTCTGCTGATGGTGGTCTTCACCTTCTTCGGCGCCGCCGCCAGTTACCGAGCCGGCGCGCACATGGCGGTGAACATGGCGACCGATCGCATGCCCCCTGCCTTGCGCCAAGGCGCGGCGATTCTGGTGCAGATCCTGATGGCCGTCGTCTGCCTGTTTATGGCGGTCAAGGGCTGGAAGCTGTGTGCCAATACCTGGAACCAGTTCCTCGGTGAGATGCCCGGGTTGCGAGTCGGCGTGTCCTATCTGCCGATTCCAGTCGGTGGCGTGCTAACCCTGATGTTCGTGCTGGAGAAGCTGTTTCTGGGCGACCAGAGTCACCGTCGGGTCGTGCGTTTCGATCTGGTCGAAGAAAGCGAAGGAGCGGCATGAATGGACGCTTTTATTCTGTTGGGCAGCTTCATCGCGTTGATCCTGGTCGGCATGCCGGTGGCCTATGCACTGGGCCTGTCGGCATTGATCGGCGCGTGGTGGATCGAGATCCCGTTCGATGCGCTGATGATTCAGGTAGCGGGCGGGGTGAACAAGTTTTCGCTGCTGGCGATTCCTTTCTTCGTACTGGCCGGGGCGATCATGGCCGAGGGCGGGATGTCCCGGCGGCTGGTGGCGTTCGCGGGGGTGCTGGTGGGTTTCGTGCGCGGCGGCCTGTCACTGGTAAACATTGTTGCCTCGACCTTCTTCGGAGCCATCTCCGGCTCGTCGGTGGCCGATACGGCCTCAGTAGGCTCGGTGCTGATTCCGGAAATGGAACGCAACGGATATCCCCGCGAGTTCTCCACCGCGGTGACCGTCAGCGGCTCGGTACAAGCGCTGCTCACCCCTCCCAGCCATAACTCGGTGCTGTACTCGCTGGCCGCCGGTGGCACGGTGTCCATCGCCTCGCTGTTCGTGGCCGGGATCGTGCCAGGCCTGCTGTTGAGTGCGGTGATGATGGGGCTGTGCATGATCTTCGCGCGCAAGCGCAACTACCCCAAGGGCGAAGTCATTCCGCTGCGCCAGGCGCTGAAAATCGCCGGTGAAGCGCTGTGGGGAATGATGGCGATGGTCATCATTCTGGGCGGCATCCTGTCAGGCGTGTTCACCGCCACCGAGTCGGCAGCGATTGCGGTGCTGTGGGCGTTCTTCGTCACGATGTTCATCTACCGCGACTACAAATGGCGTGACCTGCCCAAGCTGATGCATCGCGCGGTGCGTACGGTGTCCATCGTCATGATCCTGATCGGTTTCGCTGCCAGCTTCGGCTACATCCTGACGCTGATGGAAATCCCGATGAAGATCACCACGGCGTTCCTGACGCTGTCGGACAACCGCTACGTGATCCTGATGTGCATCAACGTCATGCTGCTGTTGCTCGGCACTGTGATGGACATGGCGCCGCTGATCCTGATCCTCACGCCTATCCTGCTGCCGGTAATCGTCGGCATCGGCGTCGATCCGGTGCATTTCGGCATGATCATGCTGGTCAACCTCGGGATCGGCCTGATCACGCCTCCGGTGGGCGCGGTGCTGTTCGTGGGAGCGGCGGTGGGCAAGGTCACCATCGAGGCGACGGTCAAGGCGCTGCTGCCGTTCTACGTGGCGCTGTTCCTGGTACTGATGGCGGTGACGTACATTCCGGCGATCTCGCTGTGGTTGCCGAGCCTGGTGTTGTAGATCCGGCTGTAGCAGTACGACTTGCCGACGGGGGCGATTTCACTTCAGTCCCGTCGGCAAGTCTTCACACAATTTCTGCGAACTGAAATATAACGTGACACAAAATCATTACACCTCCCGCCCCGCGTAAAACGCCCGTTCTGCGGCGATCTGTTTCAAAAACGGACGGAAAAACCGTTTTTTTGATTCGAAAAAACATAATTTGAAATATTTATTCCGCACGTCTGGCGGAAGCTGTGCTAGGTCGCTAACCTCTCGCTTCGCCCGGCTGAAACGGTACATCTCAGGCAGTAGGTCCGAGGGCTCCAACGTTCCGAAGATTACGCAGCGAGGTGACCCCGATGCCCTACTCGACTTTTTCGGATGCTCAGGTAGCAAGTCTGATAAAGGCCATCGACAGTGACGGATACGCTGTCTTGCCAGGCTGGGCCAGCCCGGCACAATTGAAGGAGCTGCAAACGCTGGTCACTGACACCGTTGCCGCAGCCGGAAACGATTACGTTGCCCTCTCCGGCCGACAGCCCGTGCAGGGATCGCCCCTGTATGACTGGGGCAGTTCTCGGGATTTCATCGATCTATGCCGCCGCATTACCGAGGGCGCCACTGGCCAACGTTCGAGCGATGTGACCCTGACCCAGACCCTGCGCTGCCTGACCGGCAACGGCGGACGCAGGGAATCGCTGATCTTCCATTACGACTCGTTCGTCCTGACCACCATCATGCCGGTGTGCATGCCTGTAAGCGGCGAGCGTGGCGATCTGCTGATGCTGCCCAACCGTCGCCGGCTCAGGCATAGCTACCTGCGCAACCTGGTGGACAAGGTGCTGGTGGACAACAAATGGGTGCAGAAATATCTCAAAAACCGGTTTGCCATGGATGACAAGGCCTTCACCCGCATCGCGATGCAGCCAGGGCATATGTATCTGTTCTGGGGCTACCGGTCGCTGCACACCAACCTGCCCGTGGCCGAAGATGCCCTGCGCGCCACGGCGGTTTTCCACTATCACAACGTGCACGGCAGCAGCTCTCTGGCGAGTCGCTTGCGCAAGTCGCTGGGGACGATGAACGGACGGGATGTGCATGAGGACGTGCCGCAGACCTGACACTGTTCCTCTTTAGCGGTTCGGCTTGCAAGCGGTAGCGGTTTCCAGAGAGGTCACCGCCGGCAAGCCGAACAGCTGTAATTCCAAGGGACCTATTCAGAAATAAGCTTATGAAATCTGGTTATCTTCATAAATTCCCTGCATAAACTCTCCTTCTATATTTATGACAAAAGGTGATTAGCGGAACGCCGATTTATATCTTTATGATCTGAGCCACAACAACCTAAACAGGAGTTCAGGACATGGCGATTCAGATCAAACCCGTAGCAGGAAGAATCGGTGCCGAGTTGAGCGGTATCAAACTTTCCGGCGACATCTCGGCGCACGATTTCGACTTCATCAATCAGGCGCTGCTCAAACACAAGGTCTTGTTCTTCCGCGAGCAATTCCTGACCGACGATCAGCACGAAAGCTTCTCCCGCCGCTTCGGCGACCAGGTTCCGCACCCCACCGTGCGCTCTGCCGAGAAAAGCAGCGCGATCCTGCATCTGGATGCCAAGGAAACCCGCGCCAACTCTTGGCACACCGACGTCACGTTCGTCGCTAACTATCCGAAGATTTCCATCTTGCGCGGCGTGGTGATCCCTCCCTACGGCGGCGACACCGTTTGGGCCAACACCGCTACGGCTTACGCTGATTTGCCGGCTCCGCTGAAAGCATTGGCCGACAACCTGCGCGCCTTGCACACCAATGTCTACGACTATGCCGCCCCACGGGATACCGGCGAGGCCGGAGTGAAACGCTACCGCGAACAATTCACCGCCGAACTCTATGAAACCGAACATCCGCTGGTGCGAGTGCATCCGGAGACCGGTGAGCGCAGCCTGTTGCTCGGGCACTTCGTGAAACAGATTCAGGGCGTCAGCAGCAACGATTCCAAACAGCTGATTCGCCTGTTCCACGATCGCATCACCCACTTGGACAACACCGTGCGCTGGCGCTGGAGCGAAGGCGACGTAGTGATCTGGGACAACCGCGCGACCCAGCACATCGCGATCAACGACTACGGCAATGCCGAGCGTGTCGTGCGCCGCACCACAGTGGCGGGCGACATTCCGGTCGGCGTCGACGGGCGCTCCAGCCAGGCGATCAAACCGTCACCCGAAACCCTCTCGCCGAAGACAGAAGCCGACAAGAAACACTTGGCTGCCTGATACCCCTCCCCCTATTTTTTAAGGAAGAAACCGTCATGGCAAAGGCCAAGCGAACATCTGTATTCAGCACAAAAAGCGTAGCTACCGCACTGGCGGCGCTGCTGATGATGCCCTTGGCCGAGGCCGACGTTTTGCGCATCGGCGTGGCCAGCGCGGGGGGCGGCGATCCCGTCACCTTCAGCGGTTCGCCGTTGGGTATCGTGCGTAACCAGCAGTTGCTGGAAAAGGCCTTCGAGGGCACCGGCACCGAGATCCAGTGGTTCTTCTTCAAAGGCGCCGGGCCTGCGGTGAACGAGGCCCTGTCCAACCAACAGCTGGACTTCGCCTATCAAGGAGACCTGCCTGCTGTCGTCGGTCGCTCGAACGGCCTGGACACAAAGCTATTGGCGGGAATCGGTGTTCGGGCAAATGTGTACGTCGCGGTACCCAAGGGCTCTGACATCAAACGCATCGAGGACCTAAAGGGCAAGAAAGTCGCGCTGTTCCGCGGCACCAATGCGCACCTGGTGTTTCTTAAGCTGTTAGCCGATCACGGCCTGACCGAGCGGGATCTGAAAGTCATCAACCTGGATAACGGCAGTAGCCAGGCGGCGCTTGCTTCGAAAGGAGTCGATGCTGCTTTCGGCGGTCGTGAGCTTTTCAAATTGCGCGATCAGGGATTGATCGAAATCATCTTCGACAACCCAGACAACGATGTGCGCTACACCCGCCAGTGCGCACTGGTTGTTCGCGGTGCCTACGAAAAGGAACATGCAGACAATGTTCAAAAAGTAGTCAACGTCTTGGTAGATGCTGCGAAATGGGAGTCTGAACCAGGCAACCGTGATGCTGTGATCAACGAATGGGCCAAGACCAACGAACCCGTCGCCTCATTGAAGGCCGACTTTGACCATCTGAGCCTTCGCGACAGCGCCTCCCCACTGGTGGACGACTTCCTGCTGACTCGTTATCGAACTGTCGCTGAACAGGCCGTAAGCGAAAAAATGATTCGTCGCCCTGTGACCATCGATGGCTGGTTCGAGACCAAGTACCTGGAAACGGCACTGAAAGCCAAGGGGCTCGAACATTACTGGACCGCCTACGACGCGAACGGCAAGGCCCCAGCCAACAGTGCAACGGCGTCTTCGGACAAAGCCGTCAACAACGGAGGCTGACATCATGGCCAGAGCCACTGCCACCGCGCTCGACCGACAACAGGCGCCAGCGAAAAAACTGGCTCCCGTCGAACGCCTGCCCAACTTCCCCGCCCGGCCGGCGCGCAGGGTTTCGATAAAAACTGCGCCTCGGTCTGTCTGGCAAAAACGCGTGCTGAACGGTGCACTGCCCTGGTTGCTGCCACTGGCGCTGCTCGGGCTCTGGTATCTGGGTACCGAACGCGGCTGGCTATCGGAGCAGGTCCTGCCGCCACCCGCCTTCGTTTACCAGACGCTGGGCGATCTGATCAGCACCGGTGATCTCTGGCTCAACGCATCGGCGAGTCTGCAACGCGTTCTGGTGGGTTTTCTGATTGGCTCGGGCCTTGGCGTCAGCCTTGGTCTGGTCATGGGGCTGTCGAAAACCGTCGAGGATTATCTGCTTCCCACGTTCAACGCGCTGGTGCAAATCCCGGTCTTGGGCTGGATGCCCTTCGCGCTGCTGCTGTTCGGCATCGGCGAACCGCTCAAGTACGTGCTGATCGCCCACGCTGCATTGGTGCCGGTCACGCTGTGTACGTTGCAGGCGTTCCATCAGGTACCCAAGCGCTTGCTGGAAGTGGGTCGGGCGTACGGCTTCAGCCAGCGTCAGATCGTCACAGACATTGTCCTGCCGTCCGCCGTTGCCCCCATTTTCACCGGCCTGCGCCTGGGTTTCACAAAAGCCTGGCTGTCGCTGGTGGTCGTCGAATTGCTGGCCTCCAGCGAAGGCCTCGGCTACTTGATCGCCTATGGTCGTCAGTTGTTTCAGCTGGATCTGGTGATGGCTGCAGTGGTCGTGGTCGGCACGGTCGGACTGCTGATCGATCGCGGTTTCGAGTTCATCGAGCGTCGCCTGAATAAGGGTCGCGCCGCGACACCGGGGAGGCTGGCATGAGTTCATTGGCATCCACTCCAACTCCCCGCGCCAACAACTATCGCGGCTGGGTCGTGCCGGCAGTCGGCGTTGCCATCTGGTGGCTGGCGGCCAATCAAGGCTGGAGCGATTCGGGGCTGCTGGTTTCACCGCAGAAGGTCGCCATAACGGCGTGGGACCAGGTGTCGTCCGGGCAGTTCTGGCGGGCGATTTCATCGAGCCTGGCGCGCAACCTCAGCGGCTTTTTCATCGGCACGACACTGGGCCTGATCCTCGGCTGCCTGCTGGGGTTCTCACGCCTTTTCGAGCGCCTGGTCGGGCCGAGTTTCAACACGTTCAAGCAGATTTCCCTGTTCGCCTGGATTCCGCTGATTTCAGTGTGGTTCGGCCTTGGGGATGTGGCCAAAGTGGTGTTTCTATCGCTGGCCGCCTTGGTGCCGGTGGTGGTCAATACCTGCGATGGCCTGCGCAACGTGCCTCCAGCATTCCTCGAAGTCGCCAAGGTGTATGGCTTCAGCCGTTGGCAAACGGTGATTGGTGTGATGCTGCCGGCCGCGCTGCCCTCGATCTTCACCGGGATTTATCTGGCGCTGGTGTATTCGTGGCTGGCGACCATCGGCGCGGAATACCTGCTGGTGTCGGGAGACGGCATCGGCAATACGCTGATCGATGGCAGCGAGCATTTCATGATGGATCTGGTGCTGTTCGGCATGGTCATCATCGGGCTGGTCGGCTGGGCGTTGAACGTGCTGGCCAGACGACTCGAACGGCGCATGCAACGGCTTTACGGCATGACACCTCGCTAGTTTTCTCTCTTCGGCCATTCAGGATATTCCCCATGACTGCCAGCCAAGCGCTTCCTCTTCCGACACAACAGGGCAACGGCCTGCGTCTGGAAAACATCAGCAAACATTTTTCAAGCTCAGGCGCGGACGGCCAACTGCAAGTGCTGGACAACGTTCAGCTGGACATCGCCCCCGGCGAATTCATCACCATCGTCGGCGCCAGTGGTTGCGGAAAATCGACCTTGCTGCGGCTGATTCTAGGCCTTGATGAAGAGTTTGACGGGCAGATTCTGCTCGACGAAAAACCGATCAAGGGCACCGGTCTCGAGCGCGGCATTGTGTTTCAGGATCACCGGCTGTTTCCCTGGCTGACGGTCGAGCAAAACGTCGCCGTAGGCCTGAAAAACGCGCCGCTGACGCCTGCGCAAAAACGCGAAACCGTGCGTGAGCATATTGCTCTCGTGGGCCTGCAAGACTTCACCGAGTCCTACCCGCACCAGATTTCCGGCGGCATGGCTCAGCGTGTGGCGATCGCCCGCGGGCTGGTGAATCGTCCCAGCGTGTTGCTGCTGGACGAGCCCTTCGGTGCGCTGGATGCGCTGACCCGCACTCGCCTGCAACGGGAGCTGCAGAACATCTGGCAGCAGGAAAAGATCACCATGGTTCACGTCACCCATGATGTGGACGAAGCGGTGTATCTGGGCGATCGCGTGGTGGTGATGCAGCCGCATCCGGGTCGCATTCGGCGCATCGTCGACATCGACCTCCCCCGCCCGCGCAATCGCAGCGACGCGAAATTCATTGCGCTGCGCGACGATGTGTTGAGCGATTTTGCGGAGCTGGCTTGAGTCAGCGACTGCAAAAATGACCACCATGGCGCGGGCGCAATGAATCCTGGTGCGAGGGAGCTTCAGTTGTGAATCAGAAAACTTCCTTGCTACCCCGCCTCATGCAACGACACCTGATTGCGGCCGTTCTTCTTCGACGCATACAGCGCCTGGTCAGCCCATTCGATCAGCGTCTTGTGCTCGCTCAGCGGTGAGTTCATGTCCGCGACGCCCAGGCTGATGCTGCAACGAATGGCCTCCCCTTCGTGGAACACCTCTTGGGTTTCGACGGCCACCCGCAGCCGTTCAGCGAACATGCCCGCGCCGTATTTGTCGGTGTCCGGCAGCAGCACCGCATACTCCTCTCCGCCATAGCGCCCGGCAATGTCGGAGTCGCGGATGTGCTCGCGAATCACGTCGGCCACACGCTGGATCACCTTGTCGCCACACTGATGACCGTAGGTGTCGTTGACCCGCTTGAAGTGATCGATATCGAACATCACCAGCGCTGCCGACGTGCCGTAGCGAATGTGCCGTGCATACTCCAGCCGCAACGCCTCTTCCCAATGGCCGCGGTTGTACAACCCGGTGAGACGGTCGGTGCTGGAAAGCTTCTGCAACTCCCTGTTGGCAGCCTGAAGTTGCAGGCGGTTGGTCGCCACATCGGTGACGTCGTAGATCACCAGGCACACATGCGTAACGTCGCCGCTGGTGGCTCGCAGCGGAAACATCGTGGTGTTCTGGTACATGAAGTCTTCTTGCCCGGTGATCGGCTGATAGCTCTTGAAACGCACCAGATACGGACGCTGCTCCCAGATGGTGAAAGCGGGGGTGCCGAGGGTGATCACACTGTCGATCTTGTTTTTCAGCCAGTCTTCATTGATCTCGGGAAACAGCTCGAAAAACGAACGGTTGGCCGCCTCGTAGGGCAATACGCCGGAGCGGTTTTCCATGAAGGTGTTCCACACCTGAACTTCGTAATCCTGATTGAGTACCACCACACCGACGTCGATGCTCTGGGTGATGGTCAACAGCCAATGCAGCTCTTTAATGTCGATGCGATCGTTCATGAATCAGCTCATCAGGTAGGCGAGTTTGCGTGACAGCCGCTCTACCGAATCCTCGGTGAACAACATCAACAGATCGAAATGAATGTTGTGACCCTCCAGGCTGTAACTGATCTCCACAGCAAGGGTCTTTTTCCAGCGCTGCTGGTTGAGGCGGATCAGCTCCTCGATGCCGTTGTGCGCACCGAGCACCTGGGGATGGCCTTGAGAAAAGGCGATGTCGATTTGCTCGGCGATGCCGCTGAGGCAGGCGCCAATCAGGATCGATGACAGGTCCAGCAGCATTTCCATTTCGGAGTAGTGGCTGTCACGGATCTTCATTAACTGCGCCATGTCGGCGATTTCAGAGTCGTGAAACAACAGCAACGCTTCGCCGGCAATTCCGCCGCCGATGTACCCCTGGCAGACCGCGGTCAGCCGATCACTGCCTTGCGCGTCGGCCAGCGCCATGTGCAACTCGCCCACTTCCAGCATGTTGACGTTGGGCACCGGCAACTGAACGAAGACGCCCAGCACTCGCGCCAGCAGCGCAGCCGCACGGCCCATGGCGACGTTGACGGTTTCACGGAAAGCATCCTGAAAACTGATCGCGGCGTGTTCGGTCTTCGGCGCAAGGGTGACGTTACGAGAAGGCTCGCCCAACAGACCAAGACGCTGGAGGGTCAATTGCAGTTCAAGGGGGTCTGCCGGCTTCTTGAGGAAGGCCAGCGCACCGAGTTCGAGGGTGCGGCGCACGGCCTCTTCCTGAACGTCGCCCGACACCACGATGACCTTGGCTTGCATGTTTTCGGCACGCATGGCCGCCAGCGCCTGGTAACCGTCCATGTCCGGCATGGTCAGGTCCAGTAACACCACCTGGCCCAGGCCCTGACGGATCGCTTCCAGGCCTTCATGTCCATTGGTCGCTGTCGTGACCGACACCCCCCAATCGGAAGGCAAGGCGCGGATCAACTGTTTGCGCGCCATATTGGAGTCGTCGCAAATCAGCAGGGGGATCATGGGCATCGCTTTCAATCTCACAACAAAAGAGTTTCAGGCCGGGCCCGGAATTTCAGTGCAATTAGTTGTCGTGCAATACATAAGCCTGTGTGCAGAGGGATTTAACCTTCTGACAGCATCCTGCAAAAGTGAGTCGTTTCTTCACTCATTCAAAGAGGCGCTGCGTGCTATGCAATATTTATGCTCATGATTTTATTAACTGCTCATAAATAAATGGACGCTTGTTTTATGGCGTCAAGATTTCAACTTTAACGCGCCTACTTCATTGAATTGAGTCGGTGTCACGTCGACGAACGCCAATGCCGGCAAGTTCTGCCGGCCGATACTGAAGTATGAGTTTGCTGTACCCAGGTAGTACCGCACTGTATTCACGTAGGAGTGAGGCTGTCGACCAAGTGTTTTATTGTTGCTGTCGCCACGATGATTCAGATCAATGCTCACATCGGATTGCGAGGACAGATCGTCATGAACAGCCACAAAAAAGTGCAGCCACTCCACCTCGTAGCCGCAAGCCTGAACCAATCCGGTGCTCGCCACGACTCAGTGGTATCGGAGCGGATGGCGCTGGTGGAATTGCTGCAAGGCTATCTGACGATCACCGTCGAGCTGCATCAGTACGTCAACAGCCTTGAGCTGCGGCTGCGCAACGTGAGCTTCGTAGACGTACGCCAACTGTTCCATCGCATCGGGGCTGCCGTAGAACAGTGTTCGGCGTTCCTCGACGAGCGCATTCTGGATCTGGGGGCGCCCTCTCAACGGCAGACTCTCCGCCTGCTGGGGCACAACCCCGTCGACGCCTGGCACAACCTGAGTTTTGCAACCTGCATCCAGCACATCGGTACGCGAACCCATGCCCTGATGGGCTTCTCTACTCAGGCGAAAGAGTTCATGGACCGGGCTGTTATCAATGGTGATTACAACAGCCTGCATCTGGTGACCGATTGCATTTATCAGATCAGCCAGTTGGTGGCGCTGATCCAGATCCATATCCCGGCCGATCCCCTTCCCTCTCTCGCACCGCCGCAATCACTTTTGCACGGCGCCCTCTGAAACAATCTTCACACTTTGACCCTTCACGCAAACCCAATAATGGCGCAAAGCTATGATCTGCCAGTACTTTTTCTGCTGCCGCAGGAAAGACCGGTGAGTCTCTTTTTTGAAGCCTGGGTTAGTGCTGCGACTTGGACTCATCTTCGTCAAACTAATGAATGAGCTATACAATGCCGTCCGCAAACGACAGATGCGCAAGTGTTGGCGGGAGAACAGCCAAAGTTGAAATAACGCGCGCTAAAGTACGCAACTAGCCCAGGGTCGATTCCAGACAGTCAATCAACGTCTGCACCTGAAACGGTTTGGCGAGAAAGCAGACCGCAGTTCCGGTCATTGCGCGTTTGCGCACTGTTTCTTCGGGAAAGGCGGTGATGAAGATGGTGGGGATGTGAATCCCTTGCGTGGTCAGATGCTCATGTAATTCGACTCCGCTCATCTTAGGCATTTGCACGTCAGTGATCAGGCAATCAGCGTTGCGAACGTAGTCAGAACGAAGGAAATCCTCAGCCGAGGAAAAAACATTTACGAGAAAACCCAGTGAACGAACGAGGCTGTCGATGCTGGCGCGAACCGCGTTGTCGTCGTCGACCACAGCGATCATTGGGGGGCTGGACAAGCGATATACCTTTTTGCGGACCGAAAGAAATGCGCAGCGATGCGCATCACAACAGCCCACACGTTACCGGCCCCGCTCCAGCCCGAGAAGTATACGGGTGTATGACCGCGACGGACGGGGTAGACGGCGCCAGTGTCGCTCACGGCGATTGAATCAAGCTCCGTCGAGTGCCTGGGACATCTTCACCAGATCTGCGAACGTACGCGCCTGCATCTTCTTCATCGCATGCCCACGATGGATCTTCACAGTGATCTCGCTGAGGCCCATCTCGGAGGCGATCTGCTTGTTCATCAAGCCTGTGACGGCGTAGGCCATCACTTCCTGCTCGCGAGCAGTGAGCGTCTGGTAGCGGGCGCTCAAGTCAGCGGCGGTCTTGCCGGCTTCGCGACGCTTGCCGTCCTTCTGCAACGCCAGAGTCACGGCGTCCAGCAGGTCCTGCTCGCGGAAGGGTTTGACCAGAAAGTCCAGAGCCCCCGCCTTCATCGCCTTCACCGACATTGCGATATCGCCATGGCCACTGACGAACACGATGGGCATCGAGACTTTCATTTCCGTCAGGCGCACCTGAAAGTCCAGGCCGCTTTCGCCTTGCAGCCGCACATCGAGAATCAGGCAGGCCGGCACGTCCTCGAAGGGATGCTGCAAGAACTCCGCACCGGAGGCATAGGTATGGACGCGCATCCCCACGGACCGCAACAGGCTGTCGAGCCCGGTGCGAATCGAAGGGTCGTCATCGACCACGAAAACGATCGGGTTCAAGTCAGCGGTAGTCATGATGGAATCTGCTCACAGGCGGGTAGAGAGAAACTCAAGGCAGCGCCATGGCCCAACTCGCTCTCTGCCCAGATACGGCCGCCATGGGCATCGATGATCGAACGACAAATCGACAGGCCCATGCCCATCCCCTCTGGTTTGGTAGTGAAAAACGGGTTGAACAGGCTGGGCAGGTTAGGCACCGAAATGCCTGGCCCATTGTCCTGAACACGCAGCGAAACATCGCCATTCCCAGCGTTGCCCAAGACCAGCGAAAGAGTGCGCGCCTTGCCGTGCATCCCCGACATGGCCTGCATGGCATTCATCAGCAAATTGATGATTACCTGCTGCAACTGCACTTTATCGCCCCTGACCCACATCGGCTCGCTCACCGGTTTGAACTCGAAATTCACACGGTGACGCAGTATCTCGCGCCGCACGAGCGCGACCGACTCCTGCAGAACATCCTGCAGATCGATGGGAACATGCTTCGGATCGGTCTTGCGCGACAGGGCCCGGATTCGCCGAATGACCTCACTGGCACGATGCGCTTCGCTCTTGATGCGCTCAATGGCGCTGCGTACCTCGCCCAGGTCGGGAACCTCTCGATTCAACCAGCGCAGTCCAGCCTCGGCATTGGTAGTGATCGCCGACAATGGCTGATTGACCTCGTGGGCAATGGAAGCCGCCATCTCGCCCAGAGTCGTCACGCGGGTGACATGAGCCAGCTGGCTTTGAGAGCGATGCAGTGCCTCTTCGGCATTCTTCGCTGCGGTGACATCCATTAACGCGCCGATGTATTCGCAATCACCGGAGGCATCATGAACCTGGCGTGCCAGCATGCGTACGAACTTGCAGGAGCCATCGCTCATGAGCACTCGAAACTCGGCCTCCATGTTCGAGTGACGCGCATAGGCCTGTTCGATGAGGGATTTGAGATCGTCTGTGTCTTCAGGGTGTGTGCGACCGATCATGTACTCCAGCGTCGGCTGCAAATGATCGTCGAACTGAAAAATACGTCGAGCCTCGTCGGACCAGTACATTTCCGCGCTAGGCATTTTCAAGCCGATACTCCCCGTCTGACTCAGGCGCTGAGCACCCGCCAGAAACGCCTCGCTGCGATGGAGCAGATGCACCTGTTCCTGCAAGGCGTCACGAGCCGCCTTATTTTTCAAAGCCAGAAAGGCCGTGATGGCGATGGCACAGAGGCTGACCAGACAGCGGGCAAAAGGCGGTACCAGCCATTCGGGCCCGTGGGAAAAGAGGAAGGCGGCCAGTGTCAGAAGCCCACAGACCAATGAGACCGTAGCGACCCCTGCGCGCGAAAACAGGTCTCCGGACATCAGGATGACCGCGACGTAGAGCACGGCAATCGCAACATCGAGCGAGCTGAGCCAGTCGATCAGGAAAATGACCAAGGCGAGCACCAACGCACCCAGCCTCAACAGCCAGACGCTGGGCGGGATCTGGGCCCGGGGAGCCGCTACCTTAGCAGCTGGGACAGTATTCATTGCGACCGTTTTGCCTTTTTTGAATCATTGGAATGGCAGCGCAAAGATGTTTTCTACGGGCAGCGAATGCCGCGTTCGCCTCATCCATCAAAAGGTGTGGAGAGGTCAGAATAGTATTTTTTCTGTTGATCGTTTGCCCATAGGACGAACGTATCGAACGGGACACAAATATACGCAGGAATGAGGGGTGAAGACAGGCTATGACAGCCGGGGATGGGAATATTGAGCATATGTGCTGCGTTGATATTGGCGCAGCTGAATAGAACAAGCCCCGGCGTGAACGCCAGGGCTTGTAATGGTCACATCCGTATGACCTTCGCATGAACCTTCAATCGACCAACCGACGGCCTCCCTGGCCGTCAATCGTCCGTTCTAACGGTTCTTGGGAAAAACTTTATTCAGCTTTCAGGCCGTCAGCCGAAACAGCTTTGACGCCTTTGATTTTCTTGGTGATCGCTACAGCAGTTGCTTTCTGCGATTCGGAAACCGCGACAGTCGACGACAGGGAAACCACGCCTTTGTTGGTTTCAACCTTGATGTCGGAGCCAGGAATGCCTTTTTCGGTCAGCAGATCAGATTTGACCTTGGTAGTGATCCAGGTATCGGAAGTAGCTTCCTTGGTTTTGGCGACTTCATTTGCAGCGACCACCATCGGAGCTTGGGTAGAGGTCTGGGCCATGGCTACGTTTGCCATGGTCAGAGTCAGAGCAGTGGCGGTAGCGGCAGCAATAGCGAACTTCTTCATACGAGTAACTCCTGTTTTTCTCAGAATCTGCGCCAACCTCGTTGGCCGCAGGGTTACGGTATATATCGCAAGCGCTGTGCCAAACCGGTTGAAGATAATATTCTCTTTGTTATCAATGACTTATAAATTCGTGGATCCGACATGATCGTGCAGATTGCCCGTTTACGGAAAGTTCCGCTTGCAAGATGCATGTTCTGACCGAGCCGTGACTGTCTGTTTTTACCGTAACTCATTAATTGCACACGAAAAAAAAGAGCCCCAAAGGGCTCTTTTCTCAAGCGCTGACGCAATGTGACCAGAAGCGCGTGCGATTAAACGCCCGACGCCTTGGCTGCAGCAACGTCCTTGATCGACAGCTTGATACGGCCGCGGTTGTCGACGTCCAGTACCAGCACTTCGACTTCCTGCCCTTCTTTCAGCACGTCGGTGACTTTCTCGACACGAGCATCGCTCAGCATAGAGATGTGCACCAGACCGTCTTTGCCAGGCAGGATGTTGACGAATGCGCCGAAGTCGACGATGCGCTCAACCTTGCCGACGTAGATCTTGCCGATTTCAGCTTCTGCGGTAATACCCAGAACGCGCTGACGTGCTGCTTCAGCCGCTTCCTTGGTTTCGCCGAAGATCTTGATCGAGCCATCGTCTTCGATGTCGATCGAGGCCTTGGTTTCCTCACAGATGGCACGGATGGTCGCGCCGCCTTTACCGATGACGTCACGGATCTTGTCGGTGTCGATCTTCATCGCGATCATGGTCGGAGCGTTTTCCGACAGCTCGGTACGCGACTGACCAATGATGTTGTTCATCTGACCGAGGATGTTCAGGCGAGCTTCCAGGGCCTGGCCCAGGGCAATCTCCATGATCTCTTCGGTGATGCCCTTGATCTTGATGTCCATCTGCAGTGCGGTGACGCCTTTGGCGGTACCGGCTACCTTGAAGTCCATGTCGCCGAGGTGGTCTTCGTCACCCAGGATGTCGGTCAGAATGGCGAACTTCTCGCCTTCCTTGACCAGACCCATCGCGATACCGGCAACAGGTGCCTTCATCGGAACACCAGCGTCCATCAGTGCCAGGGAAGCACCGCAGACCGAAGCCATCGAGCTTGAACCGTTGGATTCAGTGATTTCCGATACGACGCGGATGGTGTACGGGAAAGCGTCAGCTGCTGGCAGCATGGCCTGAACCGAACGACGAGCCAAACGGCCGTGACCGATTTCGCGACGACCAGCGCCACCCATGCGACCACACTCGCCTACCGAGAACGGAGGGAAGTTGTAGTGCAGCATGAAGGGGTCTTTTTTCTCGCCTTCAAGGGTGTCGAGCAGCTGTGCATCACGAGCAGTACCCAGAGTGGCAACGACCAGTGCCTGAGTTTCGCCACGGGTGAACAGTGCCGAACCATGAGTCTTCGGCAGAACGCCGACTTCGATGTTCAGCGGGCGTACGGTACGGGTGTCGCGACCGTCGATACGTGGCTTGCCGTTGACGATGTTTTCGCGAACGGTGCGGTATTCGATTTCGCCGAATGCGGCTTTGACTTCAGAAGCAGACGGGCTGCCTTCTTCAACGGCCAGCTTGGCAACGATCTGATCCTTCAACTCGCCCAGGCGAGCATAACGATCGGCCTTGACGGTGATGGTGTAGGCCTCGGAAATGGCAGCGCCGAACTCGGAGCGGATAGCGCCCAGCAGTTCAGTGGCTCCAGCCTTCGGAGCCCAAGCCCAGGTAGGCTTGGCCGCTTCTGCAGCCAGCTCTTTGACAGCCTTGATCACCGACTGGAATTCGTCGTGAGCAAACAGAACCGCGCCCAGCATCTGGTCTTCGGTCAGCTCTTTGGCTTCCGACTCAACCATCAGTACCGCTTCTTCGGTACCGGCAACGACCATGTCCAGGCTCGAAGCTTTCAGTTGCTCGTAAGTCGGGTTCAGCAGGTAGCCGGTGCTTTCGTGGAAAGCCACACGAGCGGCGCCGATCGGGCCGTCGAAAGGAATACCGGAGATTGCCAGGGCAGCCGAGGTACCGATCATCGCAGCGATGTCCGGATCGGTTTTCTTGCTGGTGGAAACGACGGTGCAGACAACCTGCACTTCGTTCATGAAACCTTCAGGAAACAGAGGGCGGATCGGACGGTCGATCAGACGCGAGGTGAGGGTCTCCTTCTCGGAAGGACGGCCTTCACGCTTGAAAAAACCGCCAGGAATCTTGCCTGCAGCGTAGGTTTTTTCTTGGTAGTGAACGGAAAGTGGGAAGAAGCCTTTGCCAGCGTCTGCTTGTTTGGCGCCGACCACAGTCACGAGAACGGTGACGTCGTCGTCAACGGTGACCAATACTGCACCAGAAGCCTGACGGGCGATGCGGCCTGTCTCCAGGGTTACGGTCGATTGACCGAATTGAAACTTCTTGATTACCGGGTTCACGGTTTCCTACCTTATTTGTGGCTCTTGGGGGAACTGGTTTCTTGCGAATTCTTGGGCAGTGAGGGGAATCGGACCCTTCGCCAGTCCAGGGTGAAACGTAAAACGTGTATCCAGATAAAACTTGAGGCTGGGAGCCTGCCACGCCTCGGCGGAAACCCGCAGATGCACGACAGACAACCAACCTCTAGCGCAATCGCTGATTAGCGACGCAGACCCAGGCGACCGATCAGAGCGCTGTAACGGCTCACGTCTTTGCCTTTCAGGTAGTCCAGCAGCTTACGACGCTGGTTAACCATGCGGATCAGACCACGACGGGAGTGGTGATCTTTACCGTTGGCCTTGAAGTGACCTTGCAGTTTGTTGATGTTGGCGGTCAGCAGTGCAACTTGCACTTCTGGCGAACCAGTGTCACCAACAGCTTGCTGGTAGTCAGCAACGATTTGAGCTTTTTCTTGAACGTCGAGAGCCATGAGGCAATCCTTTTATCAGGAAACTGTTTCAAAGAAACAGCTTCAACAGGCCAGGGACAAATCCCTGTATCTATAAGAGAGGAGTGACCGTGCCTGTTGACAGCCACCCTCTTACCGCCGCGCCAGGAAAACCCTGACCCGACGGGTTCGGTCACTCTGACCGAATCAGTCGACGTGGCGCAATACGCCCGTCTTCACTCACTTCACCGATCCCGATGAAGCGTCCTTCATGATCCTGCACCCGCACCATGCCGAACTTCGGCGCATCCGGGGCTCTCACTGGCTGACCGTGCAACCAGTAAAACGAACTGTGCTCGGAAAACTTCAACAGCGGCCAGTCAAGCAGACCACTGTCGGAAGGCATCAGGAAGCGATCGACTGCTTCATTGCCACCTTCGGCGTGCACCGCTTCCAGCTCCTCCAGCGTTACCGTCTGGGCAAGCGTGAAAGGTCCGGCCTGTGTACGGCGCAGTTCGGCAACATACGCACCACAGCCAAGCTTTTCACCAATATCTTCCACCAGGGTACGAATATAGGTGCCTTTGCTGCAGTCGACGGCCAAACGAGCGGTCTCGCCTTCACTCGCCAATAATTCCAGGCGCGCAATAGTAACAGAACGCGCTTCGCGCTCCACCACTTCCCCTGCCCGGGCCAACTTGTACAGCGGCTGGCCATCACGCTTCAGGGCCGAGTACATCGGCGGTATCTGACTGATTTGTCCGCGAAATCCGGGCAGCACAGACTCGATATCGGCGCGACCAACGGTCACCGGACGGGTCTGCAAAACTTCGCCCTCAGCGTCAGCCGTGGTGGTGGTCTTGCCCAGCTGCATCAGGGTTTCGTAACCCTTGTCGGAATCCAGCAGGTACTGCGAGAACTTGGTCGCCTCGCCAAAGCACAACGGCAGTACGCCGGTGGCCAGTGGGTCGAGGCTGCCGGTGTGGCCGGCCTTTTCCGCATTGAGCAACCAGCGGACCTTCTGCAAGGCGGCGTTGGAAGTAAAACCCAGCGGCTTGTCGAGCAGGATGATGCCACTGACGTTGCGGCGGATACGCTTGACCTGAGCCACGCCGTTACTCCTCCGAACCGTCTTGCTTTGGCGCGGATTCGTGCTGACCGTCTTCGGCCACTGCGCGCTCGATCAACGCCGACAGATGCGCGCCACGGGCGACGCTTTCGTCGTAGTGGAAGTGCAACTGAGGCACGCTGCGCAGCTTCATTTCACGCGCCAGTTGCATGCGCAGAAAGCCCGCTGCGGAGTTGAGCACCTTGATCGACTGCTTGATTTCTTCGGCGCTGTCTTCACCCATCACGGTGATGTAGATCTTGGCGTGACCGACGTCACGGCTGACGTCGACGGCGGTGATGGTGACCAGACCCACGCGTGGATCCTTGACCTCACGGCGAATCAACTGAGCCAGCTCGCGCTGCATCTGATCGCCGATACGTTGGGTACGGCTGTATTCTTTTGCCATGTCTTGTTACCTGTACTGACCCACGGCAAAAGCCATGCGGTCTGAAAGCGGCAAACGCCCGGCCTGGCAGAAGCCGGACCGGGCGTTGCGTTTAGAATCCATGGCAGGCGTTGGGCATTTGCATGCGACGACTGCCATGACTCTTGAAGCTCGCGACTTAGAGGCTGCGAGCAACCTGGACCTTCTCGAAGACTTCGATCTTGTCACCGACCTTGACGTCGTTGTAGCTCTTGACGCCGATACCGCATTCCATGCCGGCACGTACTTCGGAAGCGTCATCCTTGAAGCGGCGCAGAGACTCCAGCTCGCCTTCGAAGATAACGATGTCTTCACGCAGTACACGGATCGGACGGTTACGGTGCACAACACCTTCGATCACCATGCAACCAGCGATCGCGCCAAACTTCGGCGAACGGAACACGTCGCGAACTTCGGCGATACCCAGGATGTTCTCCCGGACGTCGCTGCCAAGCATACCGGTCAGGGCTTTCTTGACGTCTTCGATGATGTCGTAGATCACGTTGTAGTAACGCATATCCAGACCTTCCTGCTCGACGATCTTGCGCGCGCCGGCATCGGCACGCACGTTGAAGCCAAACAGTACAGCGTTGGAAGCCAGTGCCAGGTTGGCGTCGGACTCGGTGATACCACCGACACCGCCACCGACCACGCGCACTTGCACTTCGTCGTTGCCCAGGCCATTCAATGCGCCCTGCAAAGCTTCCAGCGAACCACGGACGTCGGATTTGAGGACGATGTTGAGCGTCTTCTTCTCGGCCTGACCCATGTTTTCGAAGATGTTTTCCAGCTTGCCGGCGTGAGCGCGAGCCAGTTTGACTTCGCGGAACTTGCCTTGACGGAACAGAGCCACTTCACGGGCTTTCTTCTCGTCAGCAACCACGCTCATCTCGTCGCCAGCGTCCGGGGTACCGTCCAGGCCGAGGATCTCGACAGGGATGGAAGGACCGGCTTCCTTGATTGGCTTGCCGTTCTCGTCGAGCATGGCACGCACTCGACCATAGTTCGAACCGACCAGCACCATGTCGCCCTGGCGCAGGGTACCGTCTTGAACCAGGACGGTTGCAACCGGGCCACGACCTTTGTCGAGACGCGATTCAACGACAACACCACGGCCAGGAGCCGATGGAGTCGCTTTCAGTTCGAGGACTTCAGCTTGCAGCAGAACGGCTTCAAGCAGCTCGTCCACGCCGGTACCGACTTTAGCCGACACAGGTACGAACGGCGTATCACCGCCCCACTCTTCGGACGTCACGCCGTGAACCGACAGTTCGCTACGGATGCGATCAAGATCGGCGCCCGGCTTGTCGATCTTGTTCACCGCGACAACCAGCGGAACGCCAGCAGCAACAGCGTGCTGAACGGCTTCAATGGTCTGCGGCATCACGCCGTCGTCAGCAGCAACGACCAGAATCACGATGTCGGTCGCCTTGGCACCACGAGCACGCATTGCGGTAAACGCGGCGTGACCCGGGGTGTCGAGGAAGGTGACCATGCCGCGTTCGGTTTCAACGTGGTATGCACCGATGTGCTGGGTGATGCCACCGGCTTCGCCAGCAGCTACCTTGGCACGACGGATGTAGTCGAGCAGCGAGGTTTTACCGTGGTCAACGTGGCCCATTACGGTCACGACTGGTGCACGGGAGAACGTCTCGCCTTCAAACTTCAGGGACTCGGCCAGGGAATCTTCCAGAGCGGTGTCGCTGACCAGGGTCACTTTGTGGCCCAGTTCTTCGGCTACCAGTTGAGCAGTTTCCTGATCAAGCACCTGGTTGATGGTCGCTGGAGTACCCAGTTTGAACATGAACTTGATGATTTCAGCAGCCTTCACCGACATCTGATTGGCGAGATCACCAACAGTGATGGTCTCGCCGATCTGCACATCACGCACGACAGGGCCGGTCGGGCTCTGGAAACCGTGGGCGTTGCGCTTCTTCAGCTTGGCCTTGCCGCGACCACCACGACGGAAGCCATCGCTTTCTTCGTCGGTAGTACGTGGAGCAACGCGCGGTGCTGGTGCCTTTTCCTTGACCGAGGCACGATGCGGAGCGTTTTTGCGCTCACCATCACCACCACCGCTGCGGCGATTGTTATCGTCGTTACGTGGTTTGTCAGGACGACGTTGCTCGTCTTTCTTGCGAACATCGGCAACAGGAGCAGGTGCAGCCACAGGTGCTTCCTGAGCAGGCTGGGCAACAGCTTGCGCCGCAGGCTCAGAGGCTGGAGCAGCAACCGCGTCAACCGCTTGCGGAGCAGGAGCAGGCTGGCGACGCGCTTCTTCTTCGGCACGCTGACGGGCTTCTTCTTCAGCCTTTTGACGAGCGGCATTTTCTACCGCACGACGCTCTTCCTGCTCACGCTTGCGCTCGGCTTCGATTTCTTCCGGGCTGCGCTGTACAAAGACTTTCTTTTTACGCACTTCAACGCTGATGCTCTTGCTGCCAGCAACGCGCAGAGTACTGGTGGTTTTACGCTGCAAAGTGATCTTGCGCGGTTCTTCCACTTTAGCCTTGTGGCCGCTTTTCAGGTGCGTCAACAGGGCTTGTTTTTCGTTATCGGTCACAACTTGCTCGGCGGCGGTGTGCGGCAGACCTGCCTCACGCATCTGCTGTAACAGGCGCTCTACCGGTGTGTCGACCGTTTTGGCCAGTTCTTTCACCGTGACTTGCGTCATGCACTTCTCTCCTCAGGCCGCATTTACTTACTCGAACCAATGGGCTCGGGCGGCCATGATCAACTTGCCGGCACGATCATCGTCAATGCCGTCGATGTCGAGCAGATCGTCAATAGACTGCTCGGCCAGGTCTTCGCGGGTAACTACGCCGCGCACCGCCAGTTCCATCGCCAAATCCTTGTCCATACCCTCAAGCGAGAGCAGGTCTTCGGCCGGATGGGCGTCTGCCAGCTTTTCCTCAGTAGCGATGGCTTTAGTCAACAAACGATCCTTGGCACGAGCACGAAGCTCGTTGACGATGTCTTCGTCAAAGCCGTCGATGTTGAGCATTTCTTCCAACGGTACGTAGGCAATCTCTTCCAGGCTGGTGAAGCCTTCGTCGACCAGCACCTGTGCAAGCTCTTCGTCGACTTCCAGCTCGTCGATGAAGTTGCGCAGGATGTCGCCGGTTTCCGCTTGCTGCTTGGCCTGGATGTCCGATTCGGTCATCACGTTCAAGGTCCAGCCAGTCAACTGGCTCGCCAGACGCACGTTTTGACCACCGCGGCCAATCGCCTGGGCCAGGTTGTCTGCGCCTACAGCGATGTCCATGGCGTGGGCGTCTTCATCAACGATGATCGCTGCCACTTCGGCAGGCGACATGGCGTTGATGACGAACTGCGCCGGATTGTCGTCCCAGAGCACGATATCCACACGCTCGCCGCCCAACTCGCCGGAAACAGCCTGGACACGCGAACCGCGCATGCCGATGCAAGCGCCTTGCGGGTCGATGCGTTTGTCCTTGGAGCGAACTGCGATCTTTGCACGCGAACCAGGATCACGAGAGGCAGCCATCACCTCGATGAGACCTTCGGCGATTTCCGGAACTTCAATCCGGAACAGCTCGATCAGCATCTCTGGCGCAGTACGCGACAGGATCAGCTGAGGACCACGGTTTTCAGTGCGGATTTCTTTGAGCAGTGCACGAACGCGGACACCCACACGGAAAGTTTCCCGGGAGATGATGTCTTCACGCGCCAGCAGCGCCTCGGCATTGTTACCCAAGTCGACGATGACATTGTCACGTGTAACTTTTTTAACAGTACCGGAAATGATTTCGCCCAGACGCTCACGATAAGCGTCTACGACTTGAGCGCGCTCGGCTTCGCGAACCTTCTGCACAATGACTTGCTTGGCAGTCTGGGCGGCGATGCGACCGAACTCGATGGACTCGATCTTATCTTCTACAACGTCGCCGACCTTGGCGCCCGGATGAGTCTCGGCAACCTTGCTCGGCCATGTTTCGATCGCTGGATCGTCGAGATCTTCTTCCTCGACGACCGTCCAGCGACGGAAAGTCTCATAAGCGCCCGTGTGGCGATTGATTTCCACACGAAGGTCAACTTCGTCTTCGAAACGCTTTTTAGTGGCCGTGGCCAGAGCTATCTCAAGCGCCTCAAAAATCACATCGGCCGGTACGCCTTTTTCATTGGATACCGACTCAACAACCAGCAGTACTTCTTTGCTCATCGTACGCCTCGCCTTTCGCAAGCCATTGGATCCGCGGGATCCGCGTCTCAGTCAAACGTGGGAATAATGTTGGCTTTGTCGATCAGATCGATCGGCAACAGGTATTCGTGATCATCCACTTGCACCACGACATCCTGCTCCTCCACCCCGCGGAGAAGGCCTTGAAAGTTACGTCGACCGTCGAAGGGCGAGCGCAGCTTTATCTTCACTTGTTCCCCGGCAAAGGCTGCAAACTGCTCGATGGTGAACAGCGGGCGTTCCATGCCTGGAGAAGAAACTTCGAGCGTATATTCGGAGCTGATCGGATCTTCTACGTCCAGAACACCGCTGATCTGACGGCTGACGATGGCACAATCGTCCACCAGCACGCCGCCCTCTTTATCGATATAAACGCGCAACATTGAGTGACGACCCTGGGCCGAAAACTCGATACCCCAGCATTCATAGCCAAGGGCCACGACCACCGGGGCCAACAAGGCCTGCAACTGTTCTAGCTTGCTCGACACCTGAACCCCCTCGTGCATGCTGTGCAAATAAAAAATGGGCAAAGCGCCCATCATGAAAAACGCCGTTGAACAGCGGCGTAATAAAGTGTCCAGCTAACAAAAAGCCCCTGAAAAGGGGCTCCGCTAAAACTGGTTGCGGGGGCTGGATTTGAACCAACGACCTTCGGGTTATGAGCCCGACGAGCTACCAGACTGCTCCACCCCGCGACAAAGCTGGGGCGGAAGTATACGACCGATCCCGATTTGGGTCAATCCGACACATCCACCTACAAGAAAGCCCGCTACTGCGGGCTGACTTGTTCAATTGGTACCGAGAAGGGGACTCGAACCCCTACACCCTATGGGCACAACCACCTCAAGGTTGCGTGTCTACCAATTCCACCACCTCGGCATTACAACTCTTTTTGCAGCCCCGACATCAACTGCGAATCCTGTGTTACTTCTGTTCTGGAGCGGCAGGAACATCAGCTGGAGCAGCGGCTGGTTTCTGTTGTCCTTCCAGGACCGGAACATCATCTGCTGCCGGCTTTTGCTTGACTTCCAACACTGCTGGATCTGGCAAACCTACTTGAGTCAGCTGATGAGCTTTCTCTTTAGCAAAGTAACCTAACCCTAAGCTGGTTATGAAGAAACAGGCGGCAAGTATAGCAGTAAGTTTACTAAGAAAGGTAGAGGAACCTTGGCCTCCGAAGACAGTATTTGATGCACCTGCCCCGAACGACGCGCCAGCGTCCGCACCTTTACCCTGCTGAAGCAATACCAGAGCAACAACGCCCAGAGCACCCAGCAGATGAAGAACGACTACGACTGTTTCCAGCATTTTTCAGTTTCCCGCGGCGCGAATGATCGCACCGAACTCATCTGCATTCAGGGAAGCACCACCAATGAGGCCCCCATCGATATCCGGCATGCCGAACAGTTCAGCCGCATTGGCCGCCTTCACGCTGCCGCCATATAGAAGCCGCACACCTTGCGCGACTTCAGAATTCTCTTTCGCCAACTGCGCACGAATCGCTGCGTGCACGTCTTGCGCCTGCTGAGGCGTAGCCGTCAATCCGGTACCAATGGCCCAGACTGGCTCGTAGGCAATTACCGCATTCACGAAAGCGTCGATGCCCAGCTCTTCGATGATGCTGTCGAGCTGCTGCCCGACGACCTCAAGCGTTTTACCAGCTTCGCGCTGCTCAAGTGTTTCACCGATACACAGCACCGGCGTCAGACCACTTGCCTGGGCCGCCGCAAACTTGCGGTTCAGGACCTCGTTGCTTTCGCCCAGAATCTGGCGGCGCTCCGAGTGCCCTACAAGCACCAGCTTGCAACCTGCATCCTGCAACTGAGTCGGCGAAATTTCACCGGTCAGCGCTCCCTGCCCCGCTTCGTGCGCGCAGTTCTGCGCACCTACCGAAATCGAGTGTTCTTCGAAGCACTCGGCAACGAAGCTGACGTGCAGGCTCGTAGGGAATACCGCAACATCGACACCGTCAGGAATGGCCATATTTGCCAAACCTTCGACCAGCTCAGCGACGCTGGCGCAGGTACCGTGCATTTTCCAGTTACCAGCTACCATAGGGCGACGCATGCTGTACCTCGTCGGTCAAAGTGGGCGCAGATGTTACCCAACAGTTTCAACACTGGCAAGCCGAAATCAGGCGCAAACTTCAGCAACCAGTTTTGCCAGCTCGTCGGCATAGCCAGCGACCAGTGTTTCGTCCTCGCCTTCGACCATTACGCGTACCAACGGCTCTGTGCCGGACTTGCGCAAGAGCACGCGCCCACGCCCCCCCATGGCAGCAGTGACGCGATCACATGCCTCTTTGACCGCGGGGTGCTGCACTGGGTCAATCTTGCCACCTTCGAAGCGCACATTGACCAACACCTGCGGGCATTTATTCAGGCCCTGACGCGACTCGGCCAGGCTTTGACCGGAACGCTTCAATGCGAGCAAGACCTGCAGCGCGGCAATGATCGCATCCCCCGTTGTGGTGTGCTGGAAGCAGACCACGTGACCGGAATTCTCACCACCAACCTGCCAGTTGCGCTCGAGCAGCTCCGCAATGACATAGCGGTCGCCCACATTAGCCCGCACGAACGGGATACTCAGCTCAGCCAGGGCCAGCTCCAACCCCAGATTGCTCATCAAGGTACCGACGACACCGCCCTGCAGGCGGCCGCGCTCGTGCAGATCACGCGCAATGATGTAAATCAGCTCGTCCCCATCTACGACTGCCCCGGTGTGATCGACCATCAACACGCGATCACCATCGCCATCGAAGCCGATACCCAGATCTGCCTTCTCCGCCACCACAGCTGCCTGCAACGCCCCCATGTGGGTGGACCCACAGTCGTCGTTGATATTCAGACCGTTAGGTGCAGCGGACAGTACAGTAACGTGCGCGCCCAGCTCTCGAAAAACGTTCGGCGCCACCTTGTAGGTCGCACCATGAGCGCAGTCGATCACCAGCCTCAAGCCAGCAAAACTGGTACTGGTGGGCACGCTACTCTTGCAGAACTCGATGTAACGGCCTGCGGCATCGTTGATTCGAGAAACCTTGCCAAGCTGCTCCGACTCGACGACGGTCATCGGCGCATCAAGCAGTTCTTCGATCATCATCTCGACCTCATCCGGCAGCTTGGTGCCCTGCCCGGAGAAGAACTTGATGCCGTTATCGTGATGCGGGTTATGGGATGCGCTGATAACGATGCCCGCCTGCGCATGGAAGGTACGGGTAAGGTAAGCGATGGCCGGTGTAGGCATCGGACCGAGCAGCATCACATCGGCACCGGCCGCAGACAAACCGGCCTCAAGCGCCGACTCGAACATATAACCGGAGATCCGCGTGTCCTTGCCTACCAGAATGCGGCATGCACCCATCTTGCGGAACGCCATGCCCGCCGCCCAGCCCAACTTGAGCATGAAATCGGGCGTGATCGGGAATTGACCTACACGACCGCGAATGCCGTCGGTTCCGAAATATTTCTTAGTGCTCATGGGTGCTCCAGATTTCTTATTTTGCTGATTCAACAGCAGCAATCATGCGTACGACGTCGACGGTTTCCGGGACATCGTGCACACGCAAAATTCTCGCGCCTTTAATCATCGCCATTGCAGCCAGGGCAAGGGCGCCGTAAAGCCGTTGATCCACCGGCTTGTCCAGCACTTTGCCGATCATACTCTTGCGAGAGACGCCAACCAGCAACGGCCGGCCCAGCACATGCAAGGCCTCCATGTGCTTGAACAGGCTGAGATTGTGTTCAAGGGTCTTCGCGAAACCGTAACCAGGATCGAGGATGATCTTTTCGGCGCAGATTCCGGCGGCGACACAGGCATCCATCCGCTCCTGAAGGAACGAACTGACCTCGCCGACTAGATTCTCGTAATGGGGATCATTCTGCATGTCAGTCGGCTCGCCACGCATATGCATTAGACACACAGGCAAGCCTGTGGCGACTGCGGCGTCGAGCGCGCCGTCGCGACGCAGCGATCGCACATCATTGATCAAGCCCGCGCCGAGCCGCGCAGTCTCGCGGATGACCGCAGGCGTGGAGGTATCCACCGAAATGATCACATCCAGCTCGCGACTGATTGCCTCGACGATGGGCGCCACGCGCTCGAGCTCTTCAACCGGAGAAACGGCACGAGCGCCGGGGCGCGTGGACTCACCGCCAACGTCGATCAACGTCGCCCCCGCAGCAACCATTTGCGCCGCATGACGCAAGGCAATGTCACGCTGGGCGAATCTGCCGCCATCGGAGAACGAATCGGGGGTGATATTGAGGATTCCCATGACGTGAGTCCGGGACAAATCAAGAACCCGGTTGCCGCAAGGCAACCGGGTTGGGTACAGCGCAGAAGTCATGTCAGGCCTTAGTGTTCAGCAGCTGGACCGCCAATCGGAGTTTCCGGGCGCGGACCGACCGGAGCGGTCGGCGTGCCGGAAGTACCGGAGCCACCTTCCCAGTCACGCGGTTCGCGCGGAGCGCGGCCCGCCATGATGTCATCTATCTGCTCGGCATCGATGGTTTCATACTTCATCAACGCGTCAGCCATCGCATCCAGCTTGTCGCGATTGTCGGTGAGAATCTGTTTCGCCGTGCCATAGCACTGGTCGATGATGCTGCGCACTTCGGAGTCGATCATCTTCGCGGTTTCACCCGAGAGACTTGAGCTCTGACCGCCACCACCACGACCCAGGTAACCGCCATCTTCATCTTCGGAGTACATCAGCGGACCCATTTTCTCGGACAGGCCCCACTTGGTGACCATGTTCCGCGCAATCTGGCTCGCACGCATGATGTCGTTGGACGCACCGGTGGTGACACCGTCGAAGCCCAACGTCATTTCTTCAGCGATACGACCGCCATACAGCGAGCAGATCTGGCTGATCAGGGCGCGCTTGGACAGGCTGTAGCGATCCTCTTCAGGGAGGAACATGGTCACACCCAGAGCGCGACCACGTGGAATGATCGAAACCTTGTAGACCGGGTCGTGCTCAGGCACAACGCGACCCACGATGGCGTGACCAGCCTCGTGATAAGCAGTGTTCTGCTTCTCTTTCTCGGACATGACCATCGATTTGCGCTCGGCGCCCATCATGATCTTGTCCTTGGCCAGTTCGAATTCTTTCATTTCGACGATGCGCTTACCGACGCGAGCGGCGAACAACGACGCCTCGTTCACCAGGTTAGCCAGATCGGCACCGGAGAAGCCAGGTGTGCCACGTGCGATAACGGCAGGATTGACGTCGTCACCCATAGGCACTTTGCGCATGTGGACTTTCAGGATCTGCTCGCGACCGCGAATATCCGGCAGGCCCACGACGACCTGACGGTCGAAACGGCCTGGACGCAGCAGCGCAGGGTCGAGCACATCCGGACGGTTAGTCGCAGCGATGACGATGATGCCATCGTTCATCTCAAAGCCGTCCATCTCCACCAGCAACTGGTTGAGGGTCTGCTCGCGTTCGTCATGACCGCCGCCCATGCCGGCGCCACGATGGCGACCGACAGCGTCGATTTCGTCGATGAAGATAATGCAAGGCGCGTGCTTCTTGGCCTGTTCGAACATGTCACGAACGCGGCTTGCACCGACGCCCACGAACATCTCGACGAAGTCGGAACCGGAAATGGTGAAGAACGGCACCTTGGCTTCGCCGGCAATAGCCTTGGCCAGCAAAGTCTTACCAGTACCTGGAGGGCCAACCATCAGAACGCCACGAGGGATACGACCGCCCAGACGCTGGAACTTGCCCGGATCACGAAGGAATTCGACCAGCTCGCCTACCTCCTCCTTGGCCTCGTCACAGCCTGCGACGTCAGCCAGCGTGGTCTTGACCTGATCTTCGGAAAGCAGGCGCGCCTTGCTCTTGCCGAAGCTCATCGGCCCACCCTTGCCTCCCGCACCACCTTGCATCTGGCGCATGAAGAACATGAAGACAGCGATGATCACGAGGATCGGGAAGCTGGCAACCAGCAACTGAGTCCAGATGCTCTGCTGCTCAGGCTGCTTGCCTTCAATCACGACATTGTTGTCGACCAGATCACCGATCAGGCCGTTGTCCTGAATGGCGGGACGAATGGTCTTGAAGGTGTCGCCGTCGCTGCGCTTGCCCGTGATGACGTAGCCGTCAACGGCAACTTTCTCGACCTTGCCATCCTTCACCTGCTGGATGAACTCGGAGTAGTTGAGGGTCTGCGGCTCGTTCGGGCTGGAGAAGTTGTTCATCACGGTCACCAGGACCGCAGCGATGATCAACCACAGGATCAAATTCTTTGCCATATCGTTCAATTAGCTACCCTCTGAAGCAAGCTCCACGCTGGAGCGTGCCTCGCATGATATTCACCGGCCTAACTTACTACAGATCCTACAGGTGCGGCAGGCGGCGTCTGTAACCCTTTGTGAAACTTTGACTACAAGATGTTCGTTACGACTCGTAAATAAAGCCATTTGAAAAAAACTATTGCCCTTACTCGGAATCGCCCGGTGCCTCATAACCGCCCTTGAAACCGCGGCCAAGAAGGTACTGCTCGCGAGAGCGGTCACGGGAGGACAGAGGCTTGCGCATCTGTACCTTGTCGAACATTTTGCGAACCTCCTTGTGGTACACGTCGAAACCTTCACCCTGGAAGACCTTGATCAGAAAATCACCACCCGGACGCAGAACCCGACCCGCCAGGTCGAGCGCCAACTCGCAAAGGAACATGGCGCGTGGCATATCCACAGCGCTCAATCCACTCATATTGGGGGCCATATCGGAAATCACAAGGTCTACTTGAGTATTACCGATCGCCGCGAGGATCTGCTTGAACACCTCATCCTCGGTGAAATCCCCTTGAATAAAGGTCACATCCGGGATGCTGTCCATCTCCAGAATGTCGGATGCAATCAAACGACCTTTACCACCAATCAGACGACTGGTCACCTGAGACCAGCCTCCAGGGGCAGCACCAAGGTCGACAACCGTCATGCCGGGACGAATGATTTTGTCCTTCTCCTGGATTTCCAGAAGCTTGTAGCTGGCACGGGAACGGTAGCCATCTTTCTGTGCCATTTTGACGTACTTGTCGTCGAAATGTTCTCTCAGCCAGTTATGGCTGCTCTTGGAACGCTGCGCCACGGGGCACCTCGATGATATGCGTCGTGATTAACTGGGCGGAGCCACGAGCCCTCGGGTAAAATGGCCGCCAATTTTACAGAATCAGACGAAAAGGGTCAGATTATGCCGCTCACTAACGAGCAGAAGAAACAGTACAAATCCATTGGACACGACCTGAAGCCGGTCCTGATGGTTGCCGGCAACGGCCTGAGTGAGGGCGTGCTGGCCGAGCTTGATCGCGCTCTGGTAGATCATGAACTGATCAAGGTTCAGATCAAGCTGGAAGACCGCGACGATCGCCGCGCCGTCATTGAAGAACTTTGCAAACACGGTCGCGCGGAACTCGTGCAGACCATCGGCAAAATGGCGCTGATCTATCGCAAGAACCCGCAGCCTAACAAACAGCTGTCCAACATTCACCGCTACAAATAACGGTGATGCCTGCCAGCGGCGCGGTTCACGCGCCCTGACCGGGATTTACCGAGTGCCCGCGTTAAGCAGCGAAACGTACGGCACCGCGAAATACTTCCGCGCACCATCCCCTCGCCCAACCGCGAAAACCATCCCTTCAAAGGGATGGCGCCCGCAGCCACAGTCAAACGTGCTTGACCACGACAATCTCGTACTCGATCACACCGCTCGGCGTTTTCACAGCGACCACATCGCCCTCTTCCTTGGCGATCAAGGCGCGAGCGATTGGCGACCCGACGGAAATCTTGCCTAGCTTGATATCCGCTTCATCTTCGCCAACGATCTGATAGGTCACGCTTTCGTCGGTCTCGACGTTGGCGATTTCCACGGTAGAGCCAAAGATGACCTTACCTGTGTGGGCGATCGTTGTAACGTCGATGATGACCGCATTCTGCATGCGGCCCTCGATGTCACGGATACGCGCCTCGACCATGCCCTGCTGTTCGCGAGCAGCATGGTATTCAGCGTTTTCCTTCAAGTCACCCAACTCGCGCGCAGTACCGATGTCCTGGCTGAGCTTTGGGCGAACCACCTTGGTCAGATGGGTCAGTTCTTCTTCCAGAGCGCGAGCGCCCTGGACTGTCATGGGGTACTTGATCATGCTTTCAATCCTGCATGCAGATCCTGCAAGCGGCGAACGGTTTTTTCAGGACCGAACTTCAGCGCTTCACAGATGGCCTCGCCCGCAGCAATGGTAGTGGTGCAGTAGATCTTGTGCTGCAAGGCGTTACGACGGATGGAGTAGGAATCCGCGATCGACTGACGACCCTCGGTGGTGTTGATGATCAGAGTGACTTCGTCGTTCTTGATCATGTCGACCACGTGCGGGCGGCCTTCGGTCACTTTGTTGACACGACGGACTTTCAGGCCCGCAGCCTCGATCAGTCGCGCAGTACCGGCAGTGGCAACGACTTCGAAGCCCAGCTCGATCAGGTCGCGCGCAACGCCAGCCACCAGAGGCTTGTCGTCGTCACGGACGCTGATGAACGCGGCACCGCCAGTCGGCAGAACCTCACTGGCGCCCATCTGGGCCTTGGCGAAGGCCTCGCCGAAGGTGTCACCGACACCCATGACTTCGCCTGTGGATTTCATCTCAGGGCCAAGGATCGGGTCAACGCCAGGGAATTTGGCAAATGGGAACACCGCCTCTTTCACGCTGTAGAAGTTCGGGATGATTTCCTTGGTGAAGCTCAGTTCTTTCAGGGTTTTGCCCGCCATGACGCGTGCCGCGATCATCGCCAGAGAAACACCGATGCACTTGGAAACGAACGGCACAGTGCGAGAGGCACGCGGGTTCACTTCGATGACGTAGATGTCCTCGCCCTGCAACGCCAGCTGCACGTTCATCAGACCCACGACACCCAGCTCCAGGGCCATCTTCTTGACCTGCTCACGCATCTCGTCCTGGATGTGCGCAGGCAGCGAGTATGGCGGCAGCGAGCATGCGGAGTCACCGGAGTGGACGCCCGCCTGTTCGATGTGCTGCATGATTGCGCCGATGACCACGTCGGTGCCGTCACATACAGCATCCACGTCCATTTCAATCGCGCAGTTGAGGAAGTGATCCAGCAGCACCGGGCTGTCGTTGGACACTTGAACCGCTTCACGCAGGTAGCGCTTGAGTTCGTCTTCCTGGTAAACGATTTCCATTGCACGACCGCCCAGTACATAGGACGGACGAACGACCAGCGGGTAGCCGATCTTGGCAGCCGCGCGAATCGCTTCGTCTTCGCTGCGTACGGTGGCGTTCGGCGGCTGACGCAGGTTCAGGCGCTCGACCATTTGCTGGAAGCGCTCACGGTCTTCTGCGCGGTCGATAGCGTCAGGGCTGGTGCCGATGATCGGCACGCCAGCGGCTTCCAGAGCGCGAGCGAGTTTCAGCGGAGTCTGACCGCCGTACTGAACGATCACACCTTTCGGCTTCTCGACGCGAACGATTTCCAGCACGTCTTCCAGGGTCACTGGCTCGAAGTACAGGCGATCTGAGGTGTCGTAGTCGGTCGACACGGTTTCCGGGTTGCAGTTGACCATGATGGTCTCGTACCCATCTTCACGCAGCGCCAGCGCGGCATGTACGCAGCAATAGTCGAACTCGATGCCCTGGCCGATACGGTTAGGACCGCCGCCCAGAATCATGATCTTGTCACGAGCCGAAGGATTGGCTTCGCACTCTTCCTCGTACGTGGAGTACATGTACGCGGTGTCGGTCGCGAATTCGGCTGCGCAGGTATCGACGCGCTTGTAGACCGGATAGATGTCCAGCTTGTGACGATGCGCGCGCAGACTCTTCTCGGTCACGCCCAGCAGCTTGGCCAGACGCGCATCGGAGAAGCCCTTGCGCTTGAGACGGAACATCACGTCACGATCAATGGCCGACATGCCCATGGTCTTGACCTTCTCTTCTTCCTTGATCAGATCTTCGATCTGGACCAGGAACCAAGGGTCAATCATGTTCATGCCGAAAATCTGCTCGACGGTCATGCCTGCGCGGAAAGCGTCGGCCACGTACCAGATGCGCTCAGCGCCCGGAACGGTCAGCTCGCGCTTGAGGATGCTCGCGCTTTCAGGGTCGGCCAGATCCAGCTTCGGATCGAGGCCGCTGACGCCGACTTCCAGACCGCGCAGAGCTTTCTGCAGAGATTCCTGGAAGGTACGGCCGATAGCCATCACCTCGCCTACCGACTTCATTTGGGTGGTCAGGCGCGCATCAGCCTTGGAGAACTTCTCGAAAGCGAAACGGGGCAGCTTGGTCACGACGTAGTCGATAGACGGCTCGAACGAGGCCGGGGTCTTGCCGCCAGTAATGTCGTTCTGCAGTTCGTCAAGGGTGTAACCGACAGCCAGCTTGGCCGCAACCTTGGCGATCGGGAAGCCAGTCGCCTTGGAGGCCAGCGCCGAGGAGCGGGAAACGCGCGGGTTCATCTCGATCACGACCATACGGCCAGTGTCCGGGCAGATACCGAATTGCACGTTGGAACCACCGGTTTCAACGCCGATCTCGCGCAGGACCGCCAGCGAGGCGTTACGCAAGATCTGGTATTCCTTGTCGGTCAGGGTCTGCGCCGGCGCTACGGTGATGGAGTCACCGGTGTGCACGCCCATCGGGTCGAAGTTTTCGATGGAGCAGACGATGATGCAGTTGTCCTTTTTGTCACGGACAACTTCCATTTCATATTCTTTCCAACCGATCAGGGATTCGTCGATCAGCAGCTCTTTGGTCGGAGACAGGTCCAGACCGCGAGCGCAGATTTCTTCGAACTCTTCGCGGTTGTAAGCGATACCGCCACCGGTGCCACCCATGGTGAAGGATGGGCGGATGATGCACGGGAAGCCCAGCTTCTCGAGGACTGCATTGGCCTCTTCCATGCTATGGGCGATGCCGGAACGCGGGCATGCCAGACCGATGGACTTCATGGCCTTGTCGAAACGCGAGCGATCTTCAGCCTTGTCGATGGTGTCGGCGTTGGCGCCAATCATCTCAACGCCGAATTTCTCCAGAACGCCTTCGCGCTCCAAGTCCAGTGCGCAGTTCAGCGCGGTCTGGCCACCCATGGTCGGCAGCAGTGCGTCCGGACGCTCTTTTTCAATGATCTTGGCAACGGTCGCCCACTTGATCGGCTCGATGTAGGTGGCGTCGGCCATGGCCGGGTCGGTCATGATGGTGGCCGGGTTGGAGTTCACCAGGATGACGCGGTAACCCTCTTCGCGCAGTGCCTTACAAGCCTGGGCGCCGGAGTAGTCGAATTCGCAGGCCTGGCCGATCACGATCGGGCCAGCACCAAGAATCAGGATGCTTTTAATGTCTGTACGTTTTGGCATGGGTTGTCACTCGAATCCTGTGTCAGTCGGCAAGCCGTCTTGAACATTCTCTGAGGTGCCGGGCGGGATGTCGGATGTTTCCGTCCCGCCGCTGGCACCTGCTCGCTACAGTCGCAAGTCCGCCGCTTAGCGGCGCTTGGCCATGGCTGTGATGAAGCGATCAAACAGCGGGGCAACGTCGTTCGGGCCCGGGCTCGCTTCAGGGTGGCCCTGGAAGCTGAACGCGTCCTTGTCGGTGCGCTCGATACCCTGCAGGGTGCCGTCGAACAGCGACTTGTGGATGGCGCGTACGTTGCCAGGCAAGGTGCTTTCGTCTACCGCGAAACCGTGGTTCTGGCTGGTGATCATGACCACGCCTGTGTCCAGATCCTGGACCGGGTGGTTTGCACCGTGGTGGCCGTGACCCATCTTGACGGTCTTGGCGCCGGAGGCCAGAGCCAACAGCTGGTGGCCCAGGCAAATGCCGAACACCGGAATTTCGGTCTGCAGCACATCCTTGATGGCCTGGATCGCGTAGTCGCATGGCTCGGGGTCGCCCGGGCCGTTGGACAGGAACACGCCATCAGGATTGAGCGCCAGCACTTCGCTGGCTGGCGTCTGGGCCGGCACCACAGTCACGCGGCAACCGCGCTCGACCAGCATGCGCAGAATGTTGGTCTTGACGCCGTAGTCATAGGCAACCACGTTGTACGGCAGGTCAGCAGCAGCGATTTCTGGATGGCTATCGGTTTTCAGGCTCCAGACGCTGGAGCGCCACTCGTAGCTCTTCCTGGTGCTGACTTCTTTCGCCAGATCCATGCCTTTCAGGCCCGGGAAGCCGCGAGCAGCAGCGATGGCGGCTTCTTCGGTGATGTCGTCGCCGGCCATGATGCAGCCGTTCTGCGCACCTTTCTCACGCAAAATGCGGGTCAGGCGGCGGGTGTCGATGCCAGCGATGGCAACCACGTTGTTGGCTTTCAGATAGTCAGCCAGGGACATCTTGTTACGCCAGTTGCTCGCCACCAGAGGCAGGTCACGAATCACCAGACCCGCCGACCAGACGCGATCGGATTCGGCGTCTTCCGGCGTGGTGCCAGTGTTGCCGATGTGAGGGTAAGTCAGGGTGACGATTTGCTGGGCATAGGAAGGATCGGTAAGGATTTCCTGATAGCCGGTCATTGCGGTGTTGAACACCACCTCACCAACGGTCTGACCGTCGGCTCCAATGGCTTCGCCGCGAAAAATGCTGCCATCAGCAAGGGCGAGTATGGCTGGCTTAGTCAAGAAGACCTCCCGTAATAAAGCCTGAAAGGGCGATCGCAGGTTGTAAAAAAGCGGAATGACGTATAGACACGTCACCCCGCTTTTTTTCATCGAATTATCTGCGCGCTTTTAGTGGACACACTAAAGCTGTAGCTTACAGAAAAGGGCTTTTTTAATCCACCGCTAAAACGCCTTTAAGGCTCGGGAATGCGACAGGACATCGCTTAGCGGGTCAAAACTGCGGGCAGGATACAGGTAAAACCCCTTTCCTGCCCGCATTGTTGCGGCTTCCATGAGCGGATCAATGCAGATCCAGTACATCCTGCATGTCGTACAGGCCAGCCGTTTTGCCGTCGAGCCACAATGCCGCACGAACGGCACCCTTGGCGAATGTCATGCGACTGGATGCCTTGTGAGTGATCTCCAGGCGCTCGCCTTCAGCGGCGAAAAGCACCGTGTGATCACCGACCACATCGCCGCCACGCACCGTAGCGAAACCGATGGTGTCGCGCTCACGAACGCCGGTGTGGCCCTGACGCCCATAAACCGCAACCTTGCTCAGATCCCGCCCTAACGTGTTAGCGATCACCTCACCCATGCTGACCGCAGTACCCGACGGGGCGTCAACCTTATTGCGATGATGCGCTTCGATAATCTCGATATCGGCATCCTCACCCATCACCCGCGCGGCCAGTTCCAGCAGCTTGAACGACAGATTCACACCCACACTGAAGTTGGACGCGAAGACGATCGGAATTTCCTTGCTCGCCTCTGCCAGCACGTGCTTCTGCTCGGCCGTCAGACCCGTGGTGCCAATGACCATAGCCTTGCCCGCCTTGCGGCAGAAAGCCAGGTTCTTCAGCATGACGTCGGGCAGCGTGAAGTCGATCAAAACGTCAAACTCGTCGGCAACCTGCTCCAGATTGCCGGTCAGCTGAACACCAATACGGCCCAGCGAAGCCAGTTCACCAGCGTCAGCTCCAATCATCGTGCTACCCGGACGGACAATTGCAGCAGTCAGGCCTGTCAGGGGCGCGCGCTCCTGAACAGCCTCGACCAGATGCTTGCCCATGCGCCCGGCAGCGCCCATCACAGCAATACGTCGCATGCGTTATTCCTTAGAGGTCGCCGAAGAATCGCTTCACGCCTTCGAACCAGCCACTGGCCTTGGGCGAATGCGAGCTGTCGCCTTCCAGCGAGGCACGGAACTCTTCGAGCAGTTCGCGCTGACGACGCCCCAGATTGACCGGGGTCTCCACCGCCACACGACACATCAGATCGCCCGCACCGCCACCACGGACGGGCGCGACACCCTTGCCACGCAGACGGAACTGCTTGCCGGTCTGAGTTCCCTCGGGAATCTTCAGTTTGACGCGACCGTCGAGGGTCGGCACTTCCAGTTCGCCACCCAGCGCAGCATCGGTGAAGCTGATCGGCACTTCGCAATACAAGTGCTTGCCATCGCGCTGAAAGATCGCGTGCTCGCGCACGTTGATCACCACGTACAGATCGCCCGTCGGGCCACCTTGAACACCCGCCTCGCCTTCGCCCGACAGGCGAATGCGGTCGCCGGTGTCAACGCCAGCCGGAACCTTGACCGACAGCGTCTTGTACTCTTCGACACGGCCTTCGCCATGACAGGAGTCGCAAGGGTCGGAAATGATCTTGCCGTTGCCATGGCAACGCGGGCAGGTCTGCTGTACAGAGAAGAAGCCCTGCTGCATACGAACCTGACCAATACCGCCACAGGTCGGGCATGTGACTGGCGAGGAGCCTTTCTTGGCGCCGCTGCCATCACACGGCTTGCAGTTCACCAGCGTTGGCACGCGAATGCTGACCGTGGTGCCGCGCACGGCTTCCTCAAGGTTCAGCTCAAGGGTGTAACGCAGGTCACTGCCACGCTGTGCGCCGCCACGACCACCGCCACCCGCCCGGCCACCGCCGAAGAAGTCGCTGAAGACATCGCCGAAGATGTCGGAGAAATTGGCGCCGCCGCCGCCGAAACCGCCACCGCCCATGCCTTGATCGACACCGGCATGGCCGTATTGGTCATACGCCGCGCGCTTGCTGGCGTCGGACAACACTTCGTAGGCTTCGTTGGCTTCCTTGAAGGCATCTTCCGAGGCCTTGTCGCCCGGATTGCGGTCAGGGTGATACTTCATCGCGAGACGACGGTATGCCTTTTTCAGGTCCGCCTCGCTGGAGCCGCGCTCCACCCCCAATACTTCGTAATAGTCACGCTTTGACATAAGTTATCTGCACTCTTGAGGACGTCCGACATGACCCTCCTGAGTCTGCCGAACTCGTTGAGCCCCTTTCAGGCCCGGACCCAACTCACGTCAATTCAACGATCCTGGTCTTGGTTCAACGGCCTTCTATCGACCGAGAAAAGCGGCAGAACAAGCCGGATTGCAGGAGCTTCCGGCTTTGCCACGAGGCTCGCGAGCACAGCTCGCGAACCTTGAAAATTTTGGGTGTTCCAGACACGCCAACGCGGGAGCAAGCTCCCGCGCGGCGACATCCTACCAGCGACCACTCGAAAATGGTCAACCGGCGATCAAGTGAGCCTGCGCTTACTTGTGGTCTTTGACTTCTTCGAACTCAGCGTCGACGACATCGTCAGCCGGCTTGCTTTCTTCCTGAGCGGCCTGTGCACCTTCAGGCTTCTCGGCCTGCTCGGCGTACATCTTCTGAGCAACAGGTGCGGAGACTTTCGACAGCTCTTCGACTTTCGCGTCGATAGCAGCCTTGTCGTCGCCTTTCACGGCAGCTTCCAGAGCGACCACGGCAGCTTCGATCGCGGTCTTCTCTTCGGCAGTGACCTTGTCACCCGCGTCAGCGACCATTTTGCGAGTCGAGTGAACCAGTGCGTCGCCTTGGTTGCGAGCCGATGCCAGCTCCTCGAACTTGCGGTCTTCGTCGGCGTTGGTTTCAGCATCGCGAATCATCTGCTGAATCTCTTCCTCGGACAGACCGGAGTTGGCCTTGATCACGATCGACTGAGTCTTGCCGGTAGCCTTGTCTTTCGCACCGACGTGCAGGATGCCGTTGGCGTCGATGTCGAAGGTCACTTCGATCTGAGGCACACCACGTGGAGCCGGTGGAATCTCGGCCAGATCGAACTTGCCCAGCGACTTGTTCTGTGCGGCTTGCTTGCGCTCGCCTTGCAGAACGTGAATGGTCACAGCGCCCTGGTTGTCGTCGGCAGTCGAGAACACCTGCGATTTCTTGGTAGGAATCGTGGTGTTTTTCTCGATCAGCGCAGTCATCACGCCGCCCATGGTTTCGATACCCAGGGTCAGCGGGCTGACGTCCAGCAGCAGCACGTCCTTAACGTCACCCGCCAGAACCGCGCCCTGGATGGCAGCACCCATGGCAACAGCTTCGTCTGGGTTGACGTCTTTACGAGCTTCTTTGCCGAAGAATTCGGTCACTTTCTGTTGAACCAGCGGCATCCGGGTCTGACCGCCGACCAGGATCACATCATTGATCTTGCCGATGTCGATACCGGCGTCTTTCAGAGCGATGCGGCAAGGCTCGATGGTGCGCTGAACCAGGTCTTCAACCAGCGATTCCAGCTTGGCGCGGGAGATTTTCACGTTCAGGTGCTTGGGACCGGTGGCGTCTGCTGTGATGTACGGCAGGTTCACGTCGGTCTGCAGACTGGACGACAGTTCGATCTTGGCTTTTTCAGCGGCTTCTTTCAGGCGCTGCATCGCCAGCGGGTCGCCCTTGAGGTTCATGCCGCTTTCTTTCTTGAATTCGTCAACGAGGTAGTCGATCAGACGAATGTCGAAGTCTTCACCACCCAGGAACGTATCGCCGTTGGTGGCCAATACTTCGAACTGGTGCTCGCCGTCGACTTCGGCAATTTCGATGACCGAAACGTCGAAGGTACCGCCACCCAGGTCATAAACGATGACAGTGTGGTCGCCCTTCGCTTTGTCCATACCATAGGCAAGAGCGGCTGCGGTTGGTTCGTTGATGATGCGTTTTACGTCCAGACCCGCGATACGGCCGGCGTCTTTGGTCGCCTGACGCTGGCTGTCGTTGAAGTAAGCCGGAACGGTGATGACCGCTTCGGTCACGGTCTCGCCCAGGTAATCTTCGGCGGTTTTCTTCATCTTCTTCAGGATTTCCGCGGAAATCTGAGGAGGCGACATTTTCTGGCCGTTCACTTCAACCCAGGCGTCACCGTTGTCAGCCTTGGCGATTTTGTAAGGCACCATCTTGATGTCTTTCTGTACGACTTCTTCGTCGAAGCGACGACCGATCAGACGCTTCACCGCGTACAGAGTGTTGTGCGGGTTGGTCACAGCCTGACGCTTGGCCGACTGACCCACCAGGATTTCGCCGTCGTTGGCGTACGCAACGATCGAAGGGGTGGTACGCGCGCCTTCGGCATTCTCGATAACCTTGACGTTACCGTTTTCCAGAATGGAGACGCAGGAGTTGGTGGTCCCCAGGTCGATACCGATAATCTTGCCCATCTTTGACTCTCCCGAAACTTTAATTAGGTTGCCGCAACTGCGTTTACAAATTGCGGTAATTCTTTAAACGCATGGCCTGTAAATGGGGGCCACTCAGCTGATTTCAAGCCTGCTCGTCAATTGACGGTGCAACAGGCGACGGTGCCTTGCTGACCACGACCATGGCCGGGCGCAGCAGACGACCGTTAAGCTGATAACCCTTCTGAAACACCTTCAGTACGCTGTTCGGCTCGACGTCAGCGCTTTCCTGCATCGCCATTGCCTGATGATGCTCGGCATTGAATGGCTGGCCGTGTGGATCGATGGCCTCCAGGTGATAACGCTTGAGGGTGTCGGCGAACATCTTCAGGGTCAGCTCGATGCCTTCGCGCATCGGACGGATGCTTTCGTCATCCGGGTTGGACAGGTCCAGACCACGCTCGAGGCTGTCGACGATCGGCAGCAGGTCGCCGGCGAACTTCTCCAGCGCGAATTTGTGGGCCTTCTCCACGTCCTGCTCTGCACGCCGGCGGACGTTCTGCAGATCCGCAGCGACACGCAGAGACTGGTCCTGCGCCGCAGCCAGTTGCTCTTCCAGCACTTGCACACGGGTTACCAAATCTTCACCGGAGGTCGCCGCCTCGGCAGCCTGATCCTGAGCCTGCGTATCCGGGTTCTGTTCGTCAGCCATAGTTCTCTCCTTCTAATTACGTCCGTGAGCTCAACTCACGCTTCTGCCCGGCTATATGGGGCCGTAATTTTCGGCTTCAAGGGGTTTGGGTGCGGGATCCGGCGAATAACCCTACAAATTTTCCGACATGACCCGTTTCATAACGCGGCCGGTAAAAATCGGGCATCAGTGCTAAAAACTTCTTCGAGCCTGCCAAATCGAGCTAAGCGCGGGCATTGTCAGCCCAAAGCAAAACACTGTATAAATAACCAGACAAATCGCTTGGGAGCCGCCCATATGCTGGTGCACCTGTCCATACACAACTACGCCATCGTTGAACACCTCGATCTGGAGCTGGATCGTGGCATGAGCGTGATCACCGGGGAAACCGGCGCCGGTAAGTCGATCATGCTCGACGCGCTGGGCCTGACCCTGGGCGATCGCGCCGACAGCGGCGTGGTGAGACCGGGCGCCGACAAGGCGGATATCCTTGCGACATTCGATGTTTCGGACATTCCGGAAGCCGACGCCTGGCTCAAGGAGCGAGACCTCGAGACCGATGGCCCGTGCATTCTGCGCAGAGTGATCACTGCCGAAGGCCGCTCCCGCTCTTATATAAATGGGACACCCTGCCCACAAGGTGACCTGAAGGCACTGGGCGAACTGCTGATCGATATCCACAGCCAGCACGAACATCAATCGCTGCTCAAGACCGACACCCATCGTCGGCTGCTGGACGAATATGCGGGCGCAACCGATCTCGCCCGTCAGGTCCAACTGGCCGCCCAGCGCTGGCGCCAGACCCGTCAGGAGCTTGAGCGCCTGGCGAACTCTGGCGATGAGCAACGCGCAAAGCATCAATTGCTGAGCTATCAGCTGGAAGAACTCGAAAGCCTGAGCCTGGGCGAAAACGAACTCGAATATCTGGAGCAGGAACAGACCACTCTCACCAACGCCGAAAGCCTGCTGGGCATTTGCCGACAAGTGGTCGAGCTCTGCAGCGAGAGTGACTCGGGCAACGCGCTCAACGCCCTCACCGCAAGCCTTAACCGGCTGACCAGTGTGAACAATTCGCCTGATGCGCTGAACGAGGCCACCAACCTGCTCTCCAGTGCGCAGATCCAGGTCGAAGAAGCGGTCGGTGAAATCAACCGGTTTCTGGACCGTTTCGAGGCCGATCCGGCGCGCCTGCAACAGATCGAGGAACGTCTCGATACGATTTACACATTGGCGCGCAAACATCGCGTGCATCCGAACGAGGTCCCGGCGCTCCACCAGAAGCTGCTGGACGAGATCGAAACGCTGAATGCCAATGACGAAGCCATAGAGCGCCTTGAGCATGAACTCGGATCCTACGCCCGCCACTACCAGGAAAAGGCTCGCGAATTAAGCGATCTGCGCCATCGCGCCGCGCCCGAACTGGCCCACGCGGTGGAACATGAAATCCAGCGCCTGGGCATGCCCGGAGGCCGCTTCAACATTGAGTTGCGACAAAACATAGACAAAGAGCTGTCGCCTCATGGTCTTGAACAGGTAGAGCTGCTGGTGAGCGCCAACCCGGGCCAACCGCTCAAGGCGCTGGCAAAGGTGGCGTCCGGTGGCGAGCTGTCGCGGATCAGCCTGGCGATTCAGGTCATTACCGCTCAAACCTCTCGCGTACCGACACTGGTATTCGACGAAGTTGACGTTGGCATTGGAGGCCCGACGGCGGAAATCGTGGGTCAGTTGCTACGCCGGCTCGGAGAGCGTGGGCAGGTCATGACCGTCACCCACCTGCCGCAGGTCGCCGCTCAAGGACATCAACACCTGTTCGTGCACAAGGTTCGCGACGAAGAGGCCACCCGCACGGCGGTGTCCAAGCTCAGCAAAAGCGAGCGTGTAGAGGAGGTGGCGAGGATGCTGGGCGGGATCGACCTCACCAAGGAATCTCTGGCACACGCGAAGAAGATGGTTGTGGCAGCGAAATCCTGATCAGGTGGCAAAAACAACAAAGGCGACCCGAGGGTCGCCTTTGTTTTGTTTCAAAAAAAGACTTACGCCTTTTTCGTACGTACGTAGAGCACCAGATTGTGGTCCACCAGCTCGAAGCCGTGTTTCACCACAATGGCTTTCTGCAGCTTCTCGATCTCTTCGTCGAAGAACTCGATCACCTCGCCGGAATCCACGTTGACCATGTGGTCGTGGTGGCCTCCGTCAGCCAGTTCGAATACGGCATGACCGCCGTCGAAGTTGTGGCGAACCACCAACCCGGCTGCTTCGAACTGAGTCAAAACACGGTAAACCGTTGCCAGACCGACGTCTTCGTTGGCCTCCATAAGCGCCTTGTAGACGTCTTCCGCGCTCATGTGGCGCTGCTCTGCAGAATCGAGCATTTGAAGGATCTTGACCCGTGGCAGGGTCACTTTAAGTCCAGCTTTGCGTAGTTCGCTATTTTCAACCATGGTCAGCTTTCTCGCAGACGCTGCTTCGCAGCTTCTCTTAATGCAGGTATGATCGGGGTTTACGTTGTCCCAGCCAAGATAGTGGAAGTCGCCCACCGATGCAAAACACCAAGCTCTTGCTAACCAGTTTCACCTTCGTGGGACTGCTCGCACTCGCCGGTTGTTCATTCCCCGGGGTTTATAAAATCGACATCCAACAGGGCAATGTCGTCACGCAGGACATGATAGACCAGTTAAGGCCCGGAATGACCCGTCGGCAAGTAAGGTTTATCATGGGCAACCCCCTGTTGACCGACACGTTCCACGCTGATCGCTGGGATTACCTGTACAGCCTGCAGCCTGGTGGCGGCGAACGCCAACAGGAACGCATCAGCCTGATATTCAATGCCAACGATCAACTGGCGAGCCTCTCCGGCGACTTCAAACCGGGCGTGAGCCGCGACGAGGCGATCCTCGGCAAGAGCAGCGACACCATTGTTACCCCCGAAAACAAAGGGGAACAGCAGCCTCAGAAGGAAGAGCCGCCGAAACCGGGCTCCCTGCTGGAACAGATCCAGAACGACGTCGACAAGGTCGAAACCGTTCCTGTCCCGACTCAAGAACCGCTGGATACCAATCCACGCTGATCTCGCTGGCATCCAGAACCAGCACAAAAAAGCCCGGCACTGCCGGGCTTTTTTACGCCTTTCAATCGAAGCGATGAAAAACTTAAATCGGTTTATCTACGCTTTCCGGGCCCTCGCAGCCTTCTCTGCACGCATACGACGTATCTCTTTCGGATCGGCCAACAACGGGCGATAAATTTCGACCCTGTCACCCTCCTCCAGTTGACGCACCTGCGGATCAGCAACCACCCTGCCAAAGATCCCCAAGGGACATTGCGCCAGATCCAGTTCCGAGAACCGCTGCGCGATCCCCGACGCCGTCACCGCGCCCAGCACCGTAGTGCCCTTGGGCACACCGAGCTTGATCAGTTCCTGGCGATCGACCGCGGCATACACCACCTCGATGCTGATCATCACCTCAGCCATGCAGCTCTTTGGCTCGCTGGCAGAAGGCGTCCACCAATGTATTGGCTGCCTGATTGAACAGAGGGCCCAGGGTGGCCCGCACGATGGATCCGGAATAATCGAAGGACAGATCAAGGCTGATCTTGCAGGCCTTTTCACCCAGCGCCTTGAAGGTCCAGACGCCATGCAGCTGACTGAACGGTCCCTCTTCCAGATTCATTTCGATGGTCTGGCCTGGTGTCAGCGTGTTGCGGGTAACGAAGTGCTGACTCAGCCCACCCTTTGCCACCTCGACCCGGGCACGCATCGAAGTATCGCTCTGCTCCAGCACCGTGGCGCCGGAACACCATGGCAGGAACTCCGAGTAGTGAGCCACGTCGTTGACCAGGTCGTACAGCACCTGAGCGGGATACGGCAACAGGGCCGAACGTTGAATATGCGTAGTCATGTCAGCGTCATTTCCAAAGCTGAGCGGCAAACACAATCAGAATGCCGATCGGCGCCACATAGCGCATCAAAAAGAACGTCAGAGCGAAGAGTACCGGACTGCGCACTGACAACTCGTCGCGCACCGCGTCTCGGCCCATCACCCAACCTGCGAAAATCACAAAGCACAATCCACCCAACGGCAACATGATCCGCGAGGTAAAGAAATCGATCACGCCGAAGAAATCCAGCCCCGCGGTCGCACCCCACTGGTAGAGGTGAAACGCGCCGCCTTCGTTCACGAAGAATTTGGCCTGCTTCCAGATGTTGAACGAGAACACTGTCCCCAGCCCAACGAACCAGCAGATGAACGATAGCCAGAACGTTACCCAGCCACGACGCACCTTGGTGCGCTCCACCAGATAAGCCACCATCGGTTCCAACAGCGAGATCGCCGAACTCCAGGCTGCCACAGCGACGAGGATGAAAAACACCACGCCCATGACCGTGCCGAACGCTACGTTACCAAACGCGTACGGCAAGGTAACGAACATCAGACCCGGGCCCTCGCCGGGATTGAGGCCGGCCGCGAACACAATCGGAAACAATGCCAGACCCGCCAGCAGCGAAACGAAGGTATCCAGCAGCGCGACACCAACCACGGTCGCGCTGATCGACGCTTCCTTGGTCATGTACGCACCGTAGATCATGATCGAGCCAACACCCACACTCAGCGAGAAAAAGGCGTGCCCCATCGCTGGCAACAAGCCCTCCATGATCTGCTCGGGCTTGAAGTCGAACATGAAATGCACGCCTTCCATGAAGTGCCCGGTCGTGAGGCTGTAGCCCAGCAGGATCACCATCAACACGAACATCAAGGGCATCAGGATACGCAGGCTGCGCTCAAGACCAGCGTTCACGCCCTTGGCGATGGTGATCGCCGACAGCAGCATGAACAGCGTGTGCCAGGCCACCAGACGCCATGGGTCGGCAATCATTTCGCCGAAGAACGCGCCCACGCCATCGGGGGTCACGGCCTGAAAATCGCCCTTGCCGACATCGATGATGTATTCCAGCGACCAGCCGCCGACCACACTATAAAAAGAAAGAATCAGCAGCGCGGTGATCATCCCGGCAAACGCGCCCCAGGACCACTTACCCGAATGCCCCGCTTCGCGAGCGAGCACCTTCAAGGCATTGGCCGGGCTTTGACGGGCGCGGCGACCGATCAGGGTTTCGGCCATCATCACCGGAATGCCGATCAGCGCGATGCACGCCAGGAACACCAGCACGAACGCGCCGCCGCCATAGACGCCAACCATGTAGGGGAATTTCCATATGCTTCCCAACCCCACGGCGGAGCCGGTGGCGGCCAGGATGAACACCCAGCGACTCGCCCAGCTACCGTGAACCGAAACCTTGTCCGTCGACATCGTTGACACGTCCAACACGCAAAAAAGATCGCGCATTGTCCGGGATTCACTCAACGTGCTCAAGCACACAGCTTCAGCTTGCAGAGCCCATAGCCGAGAGCACCGTTGATCCCTATAATGCGTCGCCTATGGCTAAGCTCAAGAAACATCCCACAGGGACCATCGCGCAAAATAAAAAGGCGCGTCACGATTACTTCATCGAACACAAGTTCGAGGCCGGTCTGGTCCTGGCTGGCTGGGAAGTAAAAAGCCTGCGTGCCAACAAGGTGCAGCTGGTGGACAGTTACGTGCTGCTCAAGGACGGTGAGGCCTGGCTGATGGGCAGCCACATCTCTCCGCTGACGACAGCCAGTACCCACGTCATCGCTGACCCGACACGCACCCGCAAACTGCTGCTCAACAAGCGCGAGCTGGAAAAGCTCACAAGCTCCGTTCAGCAGAAAGGCTATGCCTGCGTGGCCCTTTCCCTTTACTGGAAGCAGCACTTGATCAAGTGCGAGATTGCTTTGGGTAAAGGCAAGAAGGAATACGACAAGCGCGACACCGAGCGCGAACGCGACTCCAATCGCGAGCTGCAACGCGCCGTGCGGAACAAAGGCAAGGAAGACTGACAGTCGCCGATCTAGCGCTGACTTCCCAGTAGCAGCATGGCTTTCCGGCGGTGGCGATTTCAAGGGCGCCACCGTTGGCAAGCCGTACTGCTACAGAAGTCGCATACGCTTTAGATGCCGTTACGCCGCTCGGCACGCGCTGTGCGCTGAACCTGCTGACGCACCTCCTCCAGCACTTCCTGCACATAGAGCAGATGACGACTGGACACCTCTCGGGCATCGTCCGCCCGCCCTTCGATAATCGCCAGATACAGCTCACGATGCTGATTGATCAGCATGTCGCGAGTCTCTGCGCGCTGCTTGTACATCCCGCCGATATTGGTCACGACGTTGCGTCGCAACAGATCGAACAAACCGCGAATGGTGTGCAGCAAGACCGCGTTATGGCTGGCCTCGGCAATCGCCAGATGAAAGTTCGCATCGGCAGCGCCCTCTTCCGCGCGACTCACTTCATCGACCCGGCTGTAGCAATCCTGCAAAGCATCGAACGCTTCACGCAGCCGCGTGCGGTCGACATCAGTCGCGCGTATCGCCGCGTAATAGGCGCATGAGGCTTCAAGGGTGTGACGGAATTCCAGCAGGTCGCGCTGCGCTTCGGGGCTGCTCTCCAGCAGATGCAGCAATGGATCGCTGAAGGTCGATCCCAGGTTTTCAACGACATAGTTGCCGCCGCCCTGGCGACTCACCAGCAAGCCTTTGGCGGTGAGCTTCTGGATGGCTTCGCGCAGGGAGGGACGCGAGACGCCGAACTGCTCTGCCAGCGCGCGCTCTGCGGGCAGGCGTCCACCTGCCCTGAGCGTGCCCTCGAGAATCATTCGTTCGAGCTGTTCGACAATATCGTCAGACAAGCGGCGCTGCCGCACCTGATCAAAGCCCATATACCCCTTCACTCCACATCCACAACTGCCCCGTCACACACAACGACAAAGGGCGCATATTCTCGCTGATTGTGATGAGACATTCACCAAGCAGCTGTAGGACAAATCACCGATTCAAGCAAAAAGCCGGATAAGTGCTACAAAAGTTCTAGGGCCTTAAATTGACACACCAAGGCCAAGGCTTTTAACCTAGCGCCAAGACATTGTAAATTGGTATTACCAATTTACGAATGCCGGCGACTAGTGGTCATCCTCCACGACACGCCGCAGGCAATTCGCGACGGCGGAATGCTTGAGCTGGTGAGCTGTGCGACTCGTTCGTCAGCACCGGCAGGAAGACAGACAAGCAGTTGTCGCCTGCAGGAGCCGCGCACGTAAGACATGGACACCGGGCCTAACCAACAACAATTAGGGGCCTCCTACATGCAAACCTGGCAACAGCTCTACACACCTCTCGGCAGCCTGAGCCTTTCGGCGCTGGCTGCAGTCGTTCCAATCGTGTTTTTCTTTCTCGCGCTGGCCGTATTCCGGCTTAAAGGGCACGTTGCAGGTGCAATCACCTTGTTGCTGGCCGTCCTCATTGCAATCTTCGCGTTCCAGATGCCAGCTGACATGGCCGTCGCTTCGGCGGTCTATGGCTTCCTCTACGGTCTGTGGCCCATCGCCTGGATCATCATCGCGGCGGTATTCCTCTACAAACTGACGGTAAAAAGCGGCCAGTTCGAGATCATTCGCAGCTCGGTCATGTCGATCACCGACGACCAGCGCTTGCAGGTCTTGCTCATCGGCTTCTGCTTCGGCGCATTCCTTGAAGGTGCGGCAGGCTTCGGCGCTCCGGTAGCGATCACGGCAGCATTGCTGGTAGGCCTGGGCTTGAACCCGCTTTACGCAGCAGGTCTGTGCCTGATCGCCAACACCGCGCCAGTGGCTTTCGGTGCGTTGGGGATTCCGATCATCGTCGCCGGCCAGGTGTCGGGCATCGACGCGTTCAAGATCGGCGCCATGGCGGGCCGTCAATTGCCGCTGCTGTCGGTCTTCGTACCGTTCTGGCTGATGTTCATGATGGACGGCGTGAAGGGCGTGAAAGAAACCTGGCCAGCGGCGCTGGTTGCAGGCGGCAGCTTTGCCATCGTGCAGTTCCTGACCTCCAACTACATTGGCCCGGAGCTGCCAGACATTACCTCGGCACTGGTCAGCCTCGTGTCCCTGACCTTCTTCCTGAAAGTCTGGCAACCGGCTCGCGCAGCCGACGCGCAGGTCGCCAGCGCGGGCGGCGGTGCAGCCGTGATGGGCGGCGGTCCTGGCGGCTTCGGTCAGCCACGCACCACCAAGAAATCCCCTTACTCCACCGGCACCATCATCAAAGCCTGGTCGCCCTTCCTGATTCTGACCGTGATCGTGACGATCTGGACCCTGAAGCCGTTCAAGGCCCTGTTCGCCGCAGGCGGTCCGCTGCAATCGCTGACGATGAACTTCCCGGTACCGCATCTGGATCAATTGGTGATGAAGGGCGCGCCAATCGTCGCCAACGCCACCGCAATGCCGGCCGTTTACAAGTTCGACCTGCTGGCGGCCTCGGGTAGCGCGATTCTGGTTTCGGCCATTCTGGCGATGATCGTGCTGCGTATCAGCGCCAAAACTGGTATTACCACTTTCAAAGAAACGCTGATCGAGCTGCGCTGGGCCATCGTGTCCATCGGCATGGTGCTGGCATTCGCCTTCGTCATGAACTACTCGGGTATGTCTTCGACACTCGCGCTGGTGCTGGCGGGAACAGGTGCGGCATTCCCGTTCTTCTCGCCATTCCTCGGCTGGCTAGGCGTGTTCCTGACCGGCTCCGACACCTCGTCCAACGCGCTGTTTGGTTCGCTGCAAGCAACCACTGCGCATCAATTGGGTGTCAGTGACGTGTTGATGGTGGCCGCCAACTCCAGCGGCGGCGTGACCGGCAAGATGATTTCTCCGCAATCGATCGCAGTCGCCTGTGCAGCTACCGGCCTGGTCGGCAAGGAATCGGACCTGTTCCGCTTCACCCTCAAGCACAGCATCTTCTTCGCGGCCATCGTTGGCTGCATCACCTACGTTCAAGCGTACTGGTTGACCGGCATGCTGGTTCACTAAGAGACGAGCGCCGGGCGTGCCAATGCGCGCCCGGTCGCTGCCCCGCTCACTCAACGTTGCGAGACCCCATGATCATTTCTGCTTCCACCGACTATCGTGCCGCAGCGCAACGCAAGCTGCCGCCGTTCCTGTTTCACTACGCCGACGGTGGCGCCTATGCTGAGCACACCTTGCGTCATAACGTGTCAGACCTGTCCGAAATCGCCCTGCGCCAGCGCGTTCTGAAGAACATGTCCGAGCTGAGCCTGGAAACCACCCTGTTCAACGAAACAATGAGCATGCCGATAGCGCTGGCCCCGGTGGGCTTGTGCGGAATGTACGCTCGCCGGGGGGAAGTCCAGGCGGCTCGGGCTGCCGCGTCCAAGGGCATTCCTTTTACCCTGTCCACCGTGTCGCTGTGCCCGATCGAAGAAGTCGCGCCCGCCATCGACCGTCCCATGTGGTTTCAACTGTACGTTCTCAAGGATCGCGGCTTCATGCGCAACGCCCTTGAGCGCGCCAAGGCGGCTGGCGTCAAGACGCTGGTCTTCACTGTCGACATGCCGGTTCCCGGCGCTCGATACCGTGACCTGCACTCAGGCATGAGCGGCAAGAACGGCCCTATTCGTCGCGTATTGCAAGCCATGACCCGCCCTCAATGGGCGTGGGACGTAGGCGTGAACGGCCGTCCTCACGATCTGGGCAACGTCTCGGCCTATCGCGGCAATCCTACCGGCCTGACCGACTACATCGCCTGGCTCGGCAACAATTTCGACCCGTCGATTTCCTGGAAGGACCTGGAGTGGATTCGCGACTTCTGGGACGGTCCGATGATCATCAAGGGCATTCTTGACCCGGACGACGCCCGCGATGCCGTGAAATTCGGTGCCGACGGCATCGTCGTTTCCAACCACGGCGGCCGCCAGCTCGATGGCGTGCTGTCCAGCGCTCGCGCCCTGCCAGCCATCGCCGACGCCGTAAAGGGCGAAATAAAGATTCTCGCCGACTCCGGCATCCGCAGCGGTCTGGACGTGGTGCGCATGATCGCACTCGGCGCCGATACCGTACTGATCGGCCGCGCGTTCATCTATGCCCTCGCCACCCACGGCGAAGCCGGCGTGAAACACTTGCTCGACCTGTTCGAAAAAGAGATGCGCGTGGCGATGGTGCTGACCGGCGCCAAATCCATCAGCGAAATTTCCCGCGATTCGCTGGTTCGCGAACTCGGCGCCTGAGCGCAATCCGTAGAGAACGCACGCGGCACGCCAGATGCCGCGGCGCCACGATGATGACCCCGTGAGGAAGACCGTATGAGCCTGCCCGCCGCCTTCCTGGCCGATGTGAAGCGCCTGATTCCCGCCGGGCGCCTGTTCGACGATCCACTGTCGACCCTGGCGTTTGGCACTGACGCCAGCTTCTACCGCTTGATTCCCAAGCTGGTGATTCGCGTCGAATCGGAAGACGAAGTGGTCGAGTTACTCAAACTGGCGCAGGTCGACCGGGTACCGGTGACCTTTCGCGCAGCGGGGACCAGCCTTTCCGGACAGGCGATCAGCGACTCTGTCCTGATGGTGCTTGGCGATAACTGGAATGGCCGGGAAATCCGCCGCGACGGCGAGCAGATCCGTCTGCAACCCGGCGTCATCGGCGCCCAGGCCAATGCCTGGCTGCTGCCGTTTGGACGCAAGATCGGCCCGGACCCGGCGTCGATCAATGCGGCCAAAATCGGCGGCATCGTCGCCAACAACTCCAGCGGCATGTGCTGCGGCACGGCGCAGAACACCTATCACACTCTGGCAGGCATTCGGCTGGTACTCGCCGATGGCACGCGCATCGACACCGAGGATGCTCAGAGCGTTGCTACCTTCCGTGTCAGCCACGGAAAACTGCTCGACCGCCTGGCTGAACTGGGTCGCGAAACCCGCGCCAACACCGAGCTCGCGGCCAGGATTCGCCACAAATATCGCCTGAAAAATACCACCGGCCTGTCGCTCAACGCCTTGGTCGATTTCGACGAGCCGCTGGATATTCTCAGTCATCTGCTGGTCGGCTCAGAGGGGACGCTCGGGTTCATCAGCGCAGTGACCTACGACACGGTGCTCGATCACCCGAACAAAGCTTCGGCGCTCATCATATTCCCGGATGTTGAAACCTGCTGCAATGCGGTCACCGTGCTGAAAACCCAGCCTGTGTCTGCGGTGGAGTTGCTCGACCGCCGCAGCATGCGCTCGGTGCAGAACAAACCGGGCATGCCGTCGTTCGTACGCGAACTGTCTGAAAACGCCTGCGCCCTGTTGATCGAAGCGCGCGCAGCAACCCAGCCTTTGCTGCACGAACAACTGGCGCAGATCATGGCGTCGATTGCGCATTTCCCAGTCGAGAAGCAGGTCGATTTCACCGAGGACCCGACCGAAAACGCCCGCCTGTGGGCCATCCGCAAAGACACCTTTCCTGCCGTCGGCGCGGTGCGCGAAACCGGCACCACAGTGATCATCGAGGACGTCACCTTCCCGGTCGAACAACTGGCCATGGGCGTTAGACGGCTGATCGAGCTGTTCGACAAACACCACTATGACGAAGCGATCCTGTTCGGCCACGCGCTGGAAGGGAACCTGCACTTCGTCTTCACCCAGGGCTTCAATGACCCTGAAGAAGTCGCCCGTTATTCGGCGTTCATGGACGACGTCACACAGCTGGTGGCCGTAGAGTTCAATGGCTCGCTCAAAGCCGAACACGGCACCGGCCGCAACATGGCGCCTTTCGTGGAGCTCGAATGGGGCAGCGACGCCTACCAACTGATGTGGAAACTCAAGCGCCTGCTGGACCCTAACGGCATCCTCAATCCAGACGTGGTACTGAGCGAAGATCCGCAGATCCACCTCAAAAACCTGAAGCCCATGCCCGCCGCCGACGCCATCGTCGACAAATGCATCGAATGCGGTTTCTGCGAACCAGTGTGCCCGTCGAAAGGACTGACTCTGAGCCCACGCCAGCGCATCGTGATGTGGCGAGACATTCAGGCGAAGAAGCGCGCAGGCACCGACACCACCGCGCTGGAGCGCGACTTTCACTATCAAGGCATCGACACCTGCGCTGCCACCGGGCTTTGCGCGCAGCGTTGCCCGGTCGGCATCAACACCGGCGAGCTGGTCAAAAAGTTGCGCGCCCAGGAAGCCACCCATGGCAAGGCCGCTGGCTGGTTGGCGCACCACTTCACTACAGCTTTAAAAGGTGCGCGCTTTACGCTGCATGCCGCCAACGGCGCGCGCATGGTGTTGGGCGCGCCGAGGCTGGCGAAGATTTCCGCTGCACTGACCAAAGCATCATCCGGGCGCGTGCCGCAATGGACCCCGGCCATGCCACAGCCGGAAAACGCCATCCGCTTCAGCCCTCCGGTTGAGGATCAGCGCCCACGTGTGGTCTATCTTGCGGCCTGTGTTTCGCGGGTTATGGGCCCGGCGGCGGCGGATCACGAACAGATGTCCTTGATGGACAAAACTCGAGGCCTGCTGAAAAAAGCCGGTTACCAAGTGGTATTCCCCGAGGATCAGGACAACCTCTGCTGCGGCCAACCCTTCGCCTCCAAAGGCTACACCGAGCACGCTGAAGAGAAGCGACAGCAACTGTTGGCCGCGCTGACCAAGGCCAGTCGCGGCGGCCTCGATCCGATCTACTGCGACACCAGCCCCTGCACGTTGCGCCTGGTTCAGGACCTCAAGGAAACCCGTCTTGATCTGTACGACCCGGTGCGCTTCATCCGCACCCACCTGCTGGACAAACTGGTGTTCACGCCCCAGCAGGAAGCCATCGCGGTTCACGTCACCTGCAGCACCCAGCATCTCGGTGAAAGCCAGGCGCTGATCGAACTGGCGCGACTGTGCAGCGTCAACGTGGTGATTCCAGAAGGCATTCATTGCTGCGGTTTCGCCGGTGACAAAGGCTTCACCACCCCTGAGTTGAATGCCCACTCCCTACGCACTCTGAAAGACGCCGTGCAGTACTGCAGCGAAGGCATTTCCACCAGCCGCACCTGTGAGATCGGGCTCACCCAGCACGGTGGCATCGACTACCACGGGCTGGTCTACCTCGTTGATCGGGTCACACGACCAAGATCCGCTTGATGCACACAAATGGGGCGAAATTCGCCCCATTTTGATGACACATCCTGCAACATGGCTTTTTCACACCACTTGCGAAATAAATAGAACCCCTGCGATAGCGCACAGTCCATCTCTTTAAGCGCCACATCCACTGGACGCTTATTCCTCTATCTCGGACATCGGCCTCAACGAACCGGCCATACCGAGTCCACAGGCTTAAGGAGATACACATGAAGCGCACAGCACTGACTGGATTGTTTCTTACCGCTGCACTGTTGGGTTCCCCGGTATTCGCTGCTGACGACCTGTGCGGCGCCAACCTGCAGACGTTGAAGGATGCTCAGAAATCCGCCAACACCAACCTGAGCCCCGATACCAAAAGCGAGACAGGTACCGCGTACGATCAGGCGATGACCGCGCAAAAGGCTGGTGATGACAAGAAATGCATCGAAATCACCACCAAGGCCATTCAGGATCTCAAAACCATCGGCTCCGGTAACGAAGGCGCGAAGTAATGATCGGCACGGGCCGGCCGAAAGCCGGTCCGCCCATCTGCGCAGAGGCTTGAGGTCGACGTATCCTATTGATTCGGGTACACTCCTCGACCTGACTGCTAGAGCAGCAGAATTGGGGCCGATTAGGATTCGACGCCGGTGATGAAACTCTAGGGGCATGCCGACTTGGTAACAGAAGTCGTAAATCCACTGTTGCAACTTTCTATAGTTGCCAATGACGAAACCTACGGGGAAGCACGTCTCGCCGCGTAAGCGGTGAAACCCTTCCTTCTGGTAGCTTCGGCTCCAGCAATCACCAGGGGATGCCTGTAAACCCAAAGTGATTGTCATACAGAACAGGATCGCCGTGCAGTACGCTGTGGACGAATCGGCTAAAACTTACACAGCTCGCCCAAAGCACCCTGCCCGTCGGGTCGCTGAGGGTTAACTTAATAGACACGGCTAAGCATGTAGGCCCGAAAGCGGAGTACTGGCGGACGGGGGTTCAAATCCCCCCGGCTCCACCAAACATAAAAAAGACGTCCTCGGACGTCTTTTTTTGTGCCTGCAAAAAACTCAAACCGGCACCGGCGCACTCCCCGAAACCAACCCGGCATCGCGCAGTGCATCCCAGAACGCAGCTGGAATTACAGCCTGTAGCGCTGCAACATCCTCAGCGATTCGCTCCGGGCGGCTTGCCCCTGGAATCACCGCAGCCACCGCCGGGTTGGCGAGGGCGAATTGCAGGGCGGCGGCCTTGATGTCGACGCCGTGGGCCTGAGCGATGCGTTTGATGTGCTCGACCTTGGCGATGATTTGCGGGCTGGCTTTCTGGTATTCGAAGTGCGCGCCGCCGGCCAGAATACCGGAGCTGTAGGGGCCGCCGACGACGATGTCGGTGTTCTGGGCCTTGGCCTCTGCCATCAGGCGCTGCAACGCGCGTTCGTGGTCCAAGAGGGAGTAGCGGCCGGCGAGCAGAAAACCGTCGGGGTTTGCTTCTTCAAGCCCCAGGGTCAACTCGATGGGTTCGACGCGATTCACGCCCAGGCCCCACGCCTTGATCACGCCTTGCTCTTTCAGGCGGGTCAGCACCTTGAAAGCACCGGTGCGTGCCTGTTCGAAATACTGCAGCCATTCGTCACCGTAGAAGTCCTGAGCGATGTCGTGAATCCAGACGATGTCCAGGCGGTCGGTCTTCAGGCGCTTCAGGCTGTCTTCGATGGAGCGCATTGTGGCGTCGGCGCTGTAGTCGTTGACGATCTTGTTGCGCAGGCCGTGTTCGAACACGCCGCTTTTTTCGCCGAGGTCGCGGGCGCTGTTATCCAGTTCGTCGAGGATCACGCGGCCAACCTTGGTGCTGAGCACGAAGTCGTCGCGTTTGTATTTGTGCAACGCATTGCCCAAACGAATTTCCGAGAGGCCGGCGCCGTAGAACGGCGCGGTATCGAAGTAGCGAACGCCTGCTGCCCATGCGGCGTCAACGGTGACCAGCGCTTCGTCTTCGGGGATGTTGCGGAACATGTTACCCAGTGGTGCGGTACCGAAACCCAGCACTCCGGGGAGTTTGTCTTTCAAGCTCATGGTTCTGTTCTCCAGATCGTCTGTGGGTCGCTGTTGCGACCGTTGAGCCGATCCTAGATTGCCAAGCCGAGACCGTCCAAGACACAATGGGAAACACTTGAGACCCTAAGAGCATTACCATGATCGATCTGCGCCAGCTTCGCTATTTCGTCGTCGTCGCCGAAGAGGAGCATGTCGGCCGCGCAGCGGAGCGGCTGCATATTTCGCAGTCGCCATTGAGCCGTCAGATTGCTCAGCTGGAAGAACGCTTGGGTCTGGTGCTGTTCGAGCGCAGCCAGCAGCGCATTAAGCTGACCACCGATGGCCGCACGTTCCTGAGCGAAGCACGGGCGCTGCTGACGCATGCCAATCGGCTGGAATCGCTGGGCAAGCGGTTGGGCCGTGGTGAAGAAGGAGGCTTGTGCATCGGCTATATCGAGCAGGCGATGCACGCCAATGTGCTGCCAGCGGCGTTGAGTGCGGTGCGCGAAATTCGGCCCGCCATGCATGTGGCGCTGTACAACCTCAATTCCTCCGACCAGCTCGAAGGGCTGCGTCAGCGCAGTCTGGACGTGGCGCTGGTCAGCGAGCCGCCCAGTGATGACGACCCGGATCTGACCCACCGCCAGTTGCTGGAAGACCCGATGTTATTGGCCCTCCCCGTCAATCATCCGCTGGCTGACGTTGAGCGCCTGACTCCGGCCGATCTGCAGGATATGGACTGGATCGGGGTGAAATCCAGCCAGGGACAGAATCACCACGATGACTTTGTCGCGGCCTGTATTCGCGCGGGTTTCACCCCGGAAATACGCCTGGAAGCCGCCGAACCGTACACTGCCCTCGGCCTGGTAGCCGCTGGGCTCGGCATCGCGATGACGCAAAAGAGCCTTAATCAGGCCGCTCATCCGGGCGTGGTGTTTCGCGAGCTGCCATGGCTGACGTTCACGATGCCGTTATGGGCGGCGTGGCATCGGGTCAATCTGCGGCCGCTGGTGGAAACCTTTCGGCTGATCCTCACAGGGCCTGAATCTGCGCCATTCAACCCGAATAATACAGTGGTCAGTTTTTCCAAAGAGCAATGACCGAACTGGATCGCCGTCCAGCATCAGAGGCTGCGTCTCTTGCGGTTTAACCGAATGAGCATCGACGCGTATTGAACAACGTGCCCGAGAATCCCGGAAGATAGCCATCAGTCCTTCGATCTGAGAAAGGACCGAACGTTGACGGCGTCATTCGGTCGAATGGGGCATGCAATGTTCGCATTGCATCCCCGAATAAGAAGGAGACACCCATGGTTACTCACTTCAAGGTTTCAGGACACTTGGCATGCGGCCACCACGGCGCGAACTTGAGTTCCAGCACCGATCTCAAGAGTGTCAAATGCCGCTCCTGCCGCAACACCGATGCTTTCAAAGAAGCCCAACGCGACAGACGCAACGCTGCACGCAGAACTGCACGTAAAGCAAAATCACCTCATGTCGCAACTGACTGGCGCGGAGCCTGGACCGAGCATCTGACCGCAATGCCCGGTACTCACCGCCTGCCTCGCGGGTTTGGCGGACAACCAAGCGTTTAGTCGCCGGAAATTCATCGTTTCACCTGCGCGCCGTGAGCCACTTTGACGCATGGGGCGCAGGTTGTGACAACGATAACAACGGCGTAGACTCCGCCTCATCTGGTCGTACCCTCCCATACTCATAATATTTTGCTGACTGCATGCACCGCACAGGCCTTGAGCCTCGCGCGGCGTTTTTGCTTGTTGGCATTTTGTAAGTGTGAACTCGACGACCCTGGCTGTTCGAATCTTTATCTTGAGGCTGACGCGTCCTTCAATGAACACCACCGATGCTCGCACTGGAAGTTGGCTCAGCGTCATCGCGCTGGCCCTGGCGGCCTTCATTTTCAATACCACCGAGTTCGTGCCTGTCGGACTGCTGAGCGCGATCGGCCATAGTTTCGACATGACCACCGCCCAAGTCGGCCTGATGCTGACGGTCTATGCATGGATCGTTTCTCTGACGTCGCTGCCGATGATGCTGATGACTCGCAACATCGAGCGGCGCAAGTTACTGACGTTCGTGTTCATCCTGTTCATCGCCAGTCATGTGATGTCGAGCATGGCTTCGAGCTTCAGCATGTTGCTGGTCAGCCGCGTCGGCATTGCGCTGGCTCATGCGGTCTTCTGGTCGATCACCGCCTCGCTGGCGGTCAGGGTGGCGCCCGCAGGCAAGCAGGTGCAGGCCCTTGGGCTGTTGGCCACCGGCACTTCGCTGGCCATGGTGCTCGGCATCCCGCTGGGTCGCGTGTTGGGTGAAGCGCTGGGTTGGCGCATGACGTTCCTGGCCATTGCCGGCGCTGCCGGGCTGACCGTGCTGGTGCTGATCAAATCGCTGCCACTGCTGCCGAGCCAGAACTCGGGCTCGCTGCGCAGCCTGCCACTCCTGTTCAAGCGTCCGGCATTGGTCTCGCTGTACGTGCTCACCGCGCTGGTGATTACCGCTCAGTTCACGGCCTACAGCTACATAGAACCTTTCGCACAGGTCGTTGGGAAGATGAGCGGCGACATGATCACCATCGTCCTCTTGCTGTTCGGCGGCGCGGGCATCCTTGGCTCTGTCGTCTTCAGCCGCTACAACAACCGTTACCCACGCGGCCTTTTGGTCACCGCCATTGGTGCGCTGGCGTTGTGTCTGGTTCTGTTGCTGCCGTTGTCCGCCAAGGCGTCCTGGATTGCGACGTTGAGCGTGGTCTGGGGCATGGCGATCATGTGCTTCGGTCTGGTCATGCAGGCCAAGGTACTGGCGATGGCACCGGACGCGACGGACGTTGCAATGTCGCTGCACTCGGGCATCTACAACATCGGCATCGGCGGCGGCGCACTGCTCGGCAGCGTGGTGATCAGCCAGCTGGGCATCGCCAACATCGGGCTGGTGGGCGGGCTGGTGGCGATCAGCGGCCTGCTGCTGGCGTGCCTGGCGACCTATCGCTACGGCGAAACCCTGCGCGCCTGAATGCGGTCTGCGTTGTGGGAGCCGGCTTGCTGGCTCTCACAGGTTTATCCCGTAGGGGCACAGGATTAAGCCTTCATTTCCGGGTTCCCACGCCAACCATCATTCCTGTCGATATCCAACATTCCTGCATTTGCCTTCCGCTCAAAATTCAGGGGCGTACTATCACCTCACACCCAGACACGAACCGAGGGCAGGAAAAATGGTTATTCATCTTCTGACTTGCTTGACGCTGACAGCTTTCACCAGCTACGTCGTCGCCCTCAAACTTTTCGCGCTGCAACCCGTGCCTGTCACGGCGGACGAAAACGTTAATCGTGTTATGGCACGGGCCAACTAAGGCCCAAGTAGCTGACACTTATCAGCACCTTTTACCGTCCAACTTTCTGTTTGATGCGGAGCACTCGACATGACCCGAGACGTCACCCTGCACGTTAGTTTTCCCGACTTTGGAAAAAACTATTACTCACAACATGTCGTCACTCGTAAACAGCGCCACAGCCTGATTGAAGACAAACGTTTCGACGCTTTCATGATGCCGTCGGCGGAAAACCACTTCAGTAATGAAGTGGTGGGCTTCAACGATCAGTTCCGTTTTCTGACTGATGTGTTAGCCATGCATCTGCTGGAAGTTGAAGCGGCGCGACCTGCCAGGCAAACCCGCCAACCGGCTCAGTCGCGCAGTCTGTAATCACAGGCCATTAACGTAGATTGTCGCGAGCCTCGTGCTCGACATCAGTCACGTTAATGGCCTGTTGCTTTTCCGCTCCAGGCCCCCTCTCCGCGCTACCCTCAATCGACCCGCAATCAACATTCAGTGCACTTGACGCTTGATTCCTCTCATCCAGGCTGTGTTGATTCAAAATTATTGAATCAAAAGTGCATTATTTCGAATTTGCCTCCTGCCCGCTTTCTGGCCACAATCGCCGTGCTTTGAGTGCGACCGGATAGCTGCCGCAACAGCTCTCCATTGTCGTTCTGCCCTTTGAAATATCTGGCACTTGCCCCTTTTGTGCGGGAGCTCTGTCCCTGCCGACGAGCTCCTTTTTTCGTCCTGGAACTTCATCGTTTGAAAACGCTTCTGCGCAGCTTCATCCCCCATTCCCTCAATACCCATCCGGCCGAATGGTCCCGCGCGGCCTTGGGCGCCTGCCTGGGTATTTTCATCAGTGCGCTGGTGAGCAGACAGTTGTTCGGCATCGACGTCACCTTGCATCTGCTAGGGCCGGTAGGCGCGTCGGCGGTGCTGTTGTTTGCCGTGTCGACCGGCGCGCTGGCGCAGCCATGGTCGATCATCGGTAGCTATCTGATCTCGGCCTTGGTTGCCGTGCTCTGCATCCGGCTGTTCGGCAACACAGTCACCGCCGCCAGTGTCGCGGTGTGTTCGGCGATTCTGATCATGTGCGTGTTTCGCTGCCTGCATCCACCAGGCGCAGCAGTGGCCATCAGCATCATTACCTCCAGGCAGGAGCTGTCAGCGCTCGGTTTGCAGGTGTTATTACCGGTGATGCTCAACGCCGCCTGCCTGCTGATCACCGCGCTGATCTACAACAACCTGACGCTGGTGCGTTACCCCCGCCCTCACGGGAAAACCACGCACGGACAGGAGGCGGCAACGCCTGAGCCAAGCGGTTTCAGCAGCGAGGATCTGGACAGGGCGCTGGATGACGTAGGGTCGTTCGTCGATGTGTCACGGGAGGACCTGGAGACGATCCTGCACAAGACCGAAGAGAACGCGCAGCATCGCAACCGGACCGACATCGATACCAGGCAGATCATCTCGCGCAGCACGCAAAGCCTGTCGCTGGAGCATTCAGTGGCGGACGCGATGAAGATGCTGGCCGGGCACGGCAGCAAATACCTGCCGGTGCTCGACGCCGATCGCAAGGTGATCGGCATCATCAGTCTGGTGGATTGAGGCGTGAGAGGTGTTCAGCCCGTATGCATCAAATCAACGGGTCCCAACGCTGCGACCAATCGCCGTTTTCCTTGGCGATCTCACGCAGCAACTCGAAGGCGCGACGCAGGGTCGATGACGGATTGTCCCGCGAGTAAACAAGGTAAGTCGGATAGCTGAACTCGGGCGCCAGCGGCACGCGTTCGACGATTCCACGGTCCAGCCACGTCTGCACCACACGGGTACGGAAATAGCCCGCGCCGCCGTTATCGAGGATGTATTGCAGCGCGAACGGCCCCAGATTGAAGGCCACCGCCGCTTTGGACTTCTCGGGCATCGCTGCGTCGTGCTGCCGGCGAAACTCAGGGCCCCAATCGATATAGACGTAGGGCTCGGGCTTGCCGACCACACGTACCAGAATCAGCTTCTCTTCGAGCAACTCCTCGACCTGAAGACTCGGCCAGTACGCGGGCTGATAAACCAGAGCAGCATCCAGTACGCCGCGCTCGATGTCTTTCATTAACGCATCGCCCTCCTTGACCTCCGAATGCAGTGCGTAATCAGGAATCGCCTTGCGAATCTCGCTGACCCAACTGAGCATCAGCGGGTTGCACAGACTCATTTCCGCCCCCACCCGCAACACATGGCGATAGCCGTCGGGCAACGGCAATTCGCGGCGCGCAGCGTCCCAGGTCTGCACCAGTTGATTGGCGAACACCACGAACGCTTCGCCGTCCGAGGTCAGCTTTGCCCCGGTGCGATTGCGGATGAACAACGTGCAGTTGAGGTGACTTTCCAGTTTCTGCACGCGAGCCGTGATGGCGGTCTGGGTGACATGCAGTTTTTCAGCGGCGGCCATGAGGCTGCCCAGGCGAACGATTTCGAGAAAGGTACGGGCGAGGTCGATGTCCATCGGTACGGCTTCTTGCGTCGTGGAGGCGCCGTCATGTTAGCGCAGCGGCTGGCGATGTTCCGGCAAAAACGTCAGCGGTATCCGACGTGAAACATGCGAGCCATCTGGCGAAAATCAGAAATCCGCTGTCTCATGCAGCAGGTTCGTACAGATCACGAGCCCCTTACCTACCTTTCTGCGGAAAACAACATGAAACACGCCCTGCTCACCGGCCTGCTCCTGACTGCATTCGCCCTGCCCTTCGCGGCGTCTGCCAACGACGACAACAGTCAGTGCCAGATAAACCTGAGCAAAGTACGAGATGCCAAAGTCGCCAAACCCAATCTCAGCGATGCCGTTAGAAGCGACGTCGACACCACCGTCCACCGCGCCGAATCAGCGTTGGCGCGGCACAACGACGATGGGGCCAGAGAGTGTGTTTCATTGACGCAGCAGGCGCTGCAGAAAATTCAGAGTAACTAGGCCAGCGCATGCAATCCTGCCCCTTGTAAGAAGGAGTTGCTCGCGATGAAGCCTGCACATCCAACACATTGCTTGCGTCTGGGTGTCAGTCTTCGCGAGCAAGCTCCCTCCCACGAGTTTGGGTTGTGCCAGTGGCTGAGCGCAGCCATGCCCTCACATCACTTCAACACCAACAATCGATAAACCCCCGCCTCGCTCTCGATCCCGTGGGTGTCATGGGTGAAGCCCGGGAATGACTTGTCGAAGCTCTCCAGCGCCTTGAGATAGGCCAGCAATGGCCCGTCAGCAGGCCCGGCATTTTCTCCCGGCATCAGCAGCGGAATCCCTGGTGGATAAGGCACGATCCCCGTCGCTGCGAGACGCCCTGCGGCTTCTTCCAACGTCACCAGTTCCACCTCGTTTCTGACCAGCTTCTCATAGGCTTCTACCGGGCTGAACTCGGCTTTGGGCAACGTCCCGAACGCCTGCGACATGGCGGCAGTGGTCTTGGTTTTCTTCATTGCGGCGAAGATGTCTTCGGCCAGATCTTTCAAACCCATACCGGCATAGCGCTCATGATTGGCGGTCAGCAGATCGGGCAGGCACAGCTCCAGTTCCAGGTTGGTGTCGTAATCTCGCTTGAAGTCCAGCAGCGCATTGACCAGCGTGCCCCACTTGCCTTTGGTGATGCCGATGGAAAACAGGAACAGGATGGTGAAATCGGTGGTTTTCTCGACCACGATACCCTGCCGCCCGAGATAGGCCGTGAGCACACAGGCCGGGATGCCGAAGTCGAGCAGGTTGCCGTCGTCGCCCATGCCTGGGCTGAGGATCGACACTTTGATCGGGTCGAGCATGCAATAGCCGTCTTCGATGTCGCCGAAGCCGTGCCATACCTCATTAGGGTGCAGCACCCAGCAGCTCGGGTCGGTCTTGAGCCTGACCGGATCGACCTCGTGAAACGCAATCGACGTCGCACCTGCCTGCACTGAGGGTGGCTGCCAGCATGAAAAGAACCAGTCGTCGTTAGCGAGCATGTCGCTCTGCATGCGCGAGATGACTTGCCGGAAAGCGATCGCCTCTTCAATGGATTCGGTGGTCAGGATATGCCCGCTTGGCGCTTCCATCATCGCCGAACTGACGTCGCACGAGGCCATGATCGCGTAGTTCGGCGAGGTCGAGGCATGCATCATGTACGACTCGTTGAAGCGCCCATGGGGAATCGGATTACGCCCGTTGCGCACATGGATCATCGAGGCCTGAGACAACGCCGCCAGCAGCTTGTGGGTCGACTGGGTGGCGAACACCGTCGGCTTGGACGGGTCGTGATCGTCCGGGCTGCCGTGCATCGCGAAGCGATCCTTGTACAGCGGGTTGAAGCGCGCATAGCCATACCAGGCTTCGTCAAAGTGCAGCCGGTCGACGCTCTCGCCCAGCAGTTCTTCAACGCGAGTGACGTTGTAAGTCAGGCCGTCGTAAGTGGAGTTGGTAACGATGGCGTGCACCGGTGTCGGATCGATGTGGCTCTTGACCAGCGGGTTGTTGGCGATGGCCGCCTTCACGCCCTCGGCGCTCAGGGTTTGCGGCAGGATCGGCCCGATGATGCCGAAGCGGTTTCGGGTCGGCACCAGGTAGGTCGGAATGGCCCCGGACAGCGTCATCGCATGCTCGGCGGATTTGTGGCAATTGCGGTCGCACAGGGCAATCTGGTCACGCGTGACGCTCGCCATGAGGATCACGCGGTTGGACATCGACGAGCCGTTGGTCACGTAGTACGTGCGATGGGCGCCGAACACCTTGGCCGCGTAACGCTCACCCTGACCGATGGGGCCGCTGTGATCGAGCAGCGAGCCCAGTTCGCCGACTGAAATCGACAGGTCGGAACGCAGCAGATTCTCGCCGAAGAACTCATAGAACGCCCGACCTGCCGTGCTTTTCAGAAACGCCGTGCCGCCCGCATGCCCCGGCGTGTGCCAGGAGTATTCATAGCAGCGGGCGAACTTCAGCAGCGCACCGAACATCGGCGGCAGCACCGCCTGACGATAGCGCTCGATGGCGGCCATGATCCGGCCACTGAGGAAGCGGCTGGTGTCTTCCGGCAGCCAGATGAAGTCGTCCGCGTGCTGCATGACAATCAACGGGACATTCGAGGCCGTGCTGCGATCACTGATCAGAAACACCGGTACGCGGGTGTTGCGCTCGCGCAGCGCAGTCAGCAGATCGATGCATTCCTGGTGGTCTTCGCTGTCGTCCATTTCCCAACTGAGCAGCACGCACTGGATCGCCGGATCGGTGCTGAGAATCGACTTGGCGTCGCTCAGGCTTTCCGAGGTCAACACGCTGATGGCGCGGTCTTCCACATCGCTGATCAGCTGGATCAGTGCCCGGCCGAACACGCTGCGTTTGTCGGGCTGCTTGCTGACGAGCAACGCCAGCATGCCGAGCAGGTGTCTGTTTTCCGTCATGATTGGGTCTCCAGTTGGGCAGAGTTCAAGTTATTAACAGGGACAGGCTCACCGACGATGTGCTGCGCGGCGACGGTTTGTGTTGGCACGCTGTTATTGAGTGCCTCGAGTTTGATCAGGCGGGTGTTGACGAAACCGAACAGCGTGTAGCCGATGATGGTCGCCACGCCGCCGAGCATCAGCGCCTGAGCGCCGGAGCTGTACAGCGCCAGATAGCTATAGGCCGCCGCGATCCAGGCGACGATATTGGTAATGAGCGCCTTGTCCGCCGGGACGTTGGACACCTTCTGCAGCGTCATCAAGGTGGCCATGGACAGGATGTAGGGCACCAGGTTGGTGACCACCGCCAGGTTCACCAGGGTGTCGAACTGCTTGGCCAGGTCAGGGCTGATCGTGAGCAGGGCCATGGCGGTCTGCATCGCCAGCAGGATCAGCATGCTGATGATCGGCACCCCGTGCTTGTTGGCCTTGGCGAAGATCGGCAGGAAGTAACCGGTGTCCGCCGAACTCTTGAACACCTGCGCCACGGTGAACTGCCAGCCCAGCAGCGAGCCGATGCAGGCCAGAACCATCAGGCCCATGACGATGTTGCCAATCATCGGGGTGAACATCTTGGCGAACACCAGCCCGAACGGCGCAGTGGAGGACACCAGTTCCGCGTTATCGACAATGCCGGCGATCACGTTGGTGGACACGATGTAGATCACCGCCGCACCCAGCGTCCCACCCAGAACGGCAATGGGAACGTTCTTCTCGGGATTTTCGACGGCATCGCCGTTGGCGCACGCAGACTCCAGCCCGAGAAACGCCCACAGGGTAATCGCCACCGAAGCGCCAGCCGCCTGATACCAAGCCATGCCGTGAGGGTTCCAGCCCGCTGCGTAAATACTACTGTCGAACCAGAACCAGCCAACAGTGGAGACCAATACCACGGGTGCAATGACACCCCAGACCGTCACTGCGCCGATCTTGCCGGTAATGCTCGCGCCGCCGAAGTTGGCGAAGGTGGTAATCCACAACAACGCGATGGTCGCCAGGCCAACTTGCAGCGAACCGAGCTGTATATTGAACAGGGTCTGGATATAACCCACCGCCGTGATACTGATCGCCACGTTGGCAATCAACAACGACAGCCCGTATGTGTAGTTGGTGATGTAGTTGCCGGACTTGCCGAAGGTGTATTCAGCATATCCGCCCATGCCACCCGTCTTGCGGCTGAGCATGCCGCAGCGGGCAAAGGCGTATGCCAGAGCCAGCGAGCCGGTGGCCGTGATCAGCCAGGAAAGGATTGAAATACCGCCAACCTCGGCGAGTTTGGTAGGCAACAACACAATGCCGGAGCCCAGCATGTTGACGGCGGTCAACATGGTCAGCTGTCCCACGCTCATTTTCTTTGCGACTGACATTCCGTTGCCCCATTTGATGAAGTGAGAGGCTTTTAGCTATAGCAAAGGTTTGTTACTAAGCAAGAAAGTCAGACTTTATAAAGCAATAGCCAAGAGCCACCTTTTTATGAATTCGAAGTAGGTGACCCGGACTTTTAAATAAAAAAATAACTTGCCGCTTCAAACGGATGGATACGCTAAATGCCTGACACCCAACATAACGTCAGGTATTCGATGGGCTTTGATCTGGGTCAAGCCGCGCCCGAATACCTGAGTCACTCGTTCGATCAGTTGGCCAGCGTGTTCTTCAAACGCGACATCACTTCGAGGTCTGTTCGCTCGAAACGCAAGGGCGTTACCGACACTCCGCCATGGGTCACAACGAAGGTTTCGCTGTCATCGAAATCCGGACGCTCGTGACGATCGATATTCAGCCAGTAGTACCCTTGCTCGCGCATGTCGGTGCGTTTGGTGATGTTCAAACCGTCCATGCGCCCGATGCCCTGCCGGGTGATCTGAAGCGGTTTCGCCTGTTGCGGTTCGACGTCGGGGAAGTTGATGTTCAGGCAAACGTCGGCCGCCCATTCCATGCCAATCACCGCGCGAATGACGTCCGGCGCGAGCGCGCGTGCAGTGTCCCACCTCACGGCATCGCGACGGGTGAAAAACTGGCTCAGGGCAATCGATGGCACGCCCAGCAGCAACCCGGCCATGGCTGCGCCGACGGTACCGGAAAACATGGTTTCGACGCCCAGGTTGGCGCCCTTGTTGATCCCGGAAAGCAGCAGTTGCGGCGGCTTGTCCATCAGCTCGCGCAAACCGATAGCCACGCAGTCGGCCGGGGTGCCCGACACCGAATAACGTCTCTCGCCCCGAGCCTTCACCCGCAGCGGATGGTGAATGCTCAAGGCATGGGAAATCCCGCTCTGATCCTGCTCCGGCGCGACGATCCACACTTCGTCCGCCAGCTCGCGGGCCACGGCCTCCAGGACCTCCAGCCCCGGCGCGTCGATGCCGTCGTCGTTGGTGATCAGGATCCTCTCGATTCGCGGGCTCGACATGTTTCTCTCCTCGGCAGTGTGATGAACGACAATGCCGAACACTGTCACATGCCTCGGGAAAGCCTCGCAACCCTTGCGCGGCAAACGTCGTTAAACGCGAAACGCGCCAATCAGCTGCTTGAGTTCGACCACCTGCGCCGACAGTTGGCGGCTGGCGTGTTCGGTCTGGTTCGCGCCATTGGCCGTGCGCTCACCCGCCAGATTGATCTCGACGATGTTTTGGTCGATGTCATGAGCTACCGCAGTCTGTTGCTCCACAGCCGCGGCGATCTGCTGATTCTGATCGACGATCATGCCCACCGCATCGAGGATATTTTCCAGCGCCTGCTGCACCTGCTCGGACTGCCCGACCGTGTTGCTGGCGACCTCATGACTCACGCCCATGGCTTTCACCGCCGCGCCGACTCCGCCTTGCAGATGAGCGATCATCTGCTCGATTTCCTCAGTGGATTGCTGAGTGCGTCGCGCCAGCGTGCGAACCTCGTCGGCCACCACCGCAAAACCCCTGCCCTGTTCGCCAGCGCGGGCGGCCTCGATGGCGGCGTTGAGCGCCAGCAGGTTGGTCTGTTGCGCGACGCTCTTGATCACGTCCAGCACCCGGCTTATCGACAGGCTGTCGCTTGCCAGTTGATTGATCACCAGCACCGATTGATCGATCTCACTGGCCAGACGCGCGATGCTGCCCTGTTGAGACTGCACCAACCCTCGCCCGTTTTCCGTTTCCTGGTTGACGCTGTGCGCGCTGCTGACCGCCGCTGCGGCGCTGCGCGCGACTTCCAGCGAAGTCGCGCTCATCTGGTTCATCGCGGTCGCCACCTGCTCGATCTGGCTGCGTTGCCCGGCCACTGCCTGATTGCTGCTGGCAGACACCGACTCAACCTGCGCCGACTGTCGCTCGACCTCGGCCACGGTCTGGCCCACCCGTTCGATCAGGTCGTGAATCTTTGCCACCGTGCCGTTGAATACGCGCCCAAGCTCGCCCAACTCGTCACGGCTGTGCGCAGTGAAACTCACGGTCATGTCGCCCGCTGCCACCTTGTCCATCACCGCCCCAAGGCGCCGCAACGTCGTGCGGGTCGAGGCATAGAAGCCACCGTAGAGATAACCGATCAGCAAAAACACGCCTGCGAGCGCCGAGACCAGGAGGATCATCTGCTGACGCTTTTCCACCAGCCGCGCCTGCAACTGCACGTCGATGAACTTCACCGTCGCGGCGTTGAGTTGGTAGGTGTGCGCCATCAGGCCCGTGACGCTTTCGTAAAAACTCTGCCATGGAGCGTCCAGGGTTTCGGCCATCACCACTTGCTCATCGAACAGCTCGCTGGCCTGCTTCAATGAGCCATGGCTGGCCTTCGCGGCGGTATCGAGGGCCGCGCGCGCGGAGGCGCTATTGCCCAGGGCGTCCTGCAGTTTCAGCGCGTAATCGGCCTGAAGTTTTTCCAGCTTTTGCAGCAAGTCATCGAAGCGCGTGCTCGCGGCGGAGTTGAGCTGCCCCTGCCCCAGCGAATACGAGCCCATCGTGCGGCCGTCGCCCAGGGTTTGCGTGACCTGTGCGGTGATGCCGGTGATGAGCTCGCCAAGCTGGCGGATGTCACTGTTGTCGTCTTGGGAGAGCCCGGCCTGGCTGGCGATGACTTTGCTGAACGTCTGCGCCTTGTTCAGCAGTTTCTCCATCATGCCGCTGCGATTCTGCAGGCTGGATTCGGTTTGCTGAGCCTTGAAATCCGCGATCAGCTCATCGCGCTTGGCATTGAATGCGCTGACTTGGACGGCGTCTTCGGTGACTGGTTTGAGAGAGGTCAAGGTGCTGAGAATGGTGGATTCGAGCGTCGCGACCTTGCAATCGATTTCCGCCACCGGGCCAGACTGGCCGAGGACGGCATTGATTTCGATGAGGTCGGTCAGGGTCTCCAGGTCACGACGCAGATCGAGGCTGGTATCAAGCAGTTGCAGGCTTTGCTGCTCGATGCGCGTGCCGACGAATTCACGATAGGCATCGCGAACCAGATAGAAGTTGGTGACCAGCATCGGCAGGAAAAACAGGACGCTGATCAGGCTGAACTTCATGCCGAAACTCAGCCGGTTCATCAACGCGATGGCCGGATACAGAGGGCTTCTCACGAGACATCTCCCCTTTCGCTTTTATTGTTATGGGCACCGCTCTTCGGCGGTATAGCGCTAAGCCATTACCGCGAAGAGATGTATACCTGATAACGAAAGGAGGTTTTGTAAACAAAAGTAAACGAGGTATTTGCGCCTCACTCAAACGAACAAGGTGCACAACGCAAAGCCTGCATACCAGACAATCGCCGAGCGAATCAGCAGCTCCCAGAGCACATCCAGGCTGTTCACGCCCTCGACGCCCACCACCGGAGCAGGCACCTCGCCTGCCACACAACCGGCCTTGGTGATCAATGCCGAAGCGTTGATGTTCCAGTTGAGCAGCTCGCTGAGCATCACGCGGCTGACTGCAACGAAGTTGCCGACCAGTGCAAAACTCGCCGCCAGCAGGCGCACCGGCACCCAATCGAAGGCATGTCGTAGTTGAGTCGCGCGCTCGACCAGAGCCGGAGTCTTGCCATGCTCTGACGCCAACGCCAGCAAGCGATAGGCCAACGCTGCAACCGGGCCCAGCAGGAAGTACCAGAAGATCACCGCGAAGAAACCCTGATAGACCTGCCACAGCAGGTAGGTCTGCACGCCGCCCAACAGTTGCTCTTCGTTTTCTGCCTGAACCCCGAGATCACGATCGGCCACCAGCACCGCCGCCTCCTGATCGCCACGTCGGCAGGCGTCGCGGAACGAACCAAGATTGGCCTTGATATCGCCACGGCCCAAGCTGTAAATCAGCACCAGCAGGTGAATGGGCAGGGCCAGCCAGCCGTACGCCACCGAGCCGACAATCCACAACACCAGCGCCAGCAGCAACAGCGGAAACAGAATCGTCAGCGTCAGGATCCACCAGGGACGCTTCGCCGAACGGGGGTTGGACTCAAGCCGGCCGAGCTGATTCAGCCAGGGCGCATCGCGCTGAACACGCTGACGCAGGGCGGAAAATTTCTCTATCCACACTGCCAGCAGTAACACCAGAAAACTCATCACCCGCTCCTTGATTCAATTCTGCAAAGCCGAACGAAAACGCGCCCAATCAAAGCATGGACCCGGATCGGTCTTGCGTCCCGGGGCGATATCGCTGTGCCCGGTAATTCGTTGTGAAGTGATCGCCGGCCAGGCCGACTGCAACTGTCGGGTCAGGGCGATCAGCGCGTCATATTGGGCGTCGGTGAACGGCTGCTCATCAGTGCCTTCCAGCTCGATGCCGATGGAGAAGTCATTACAGGTTTCACGGCCATCGAACAGCGAAACCCCCGCATGCCACGCGCGATCCAGACAGGAGACGAACTGCGTCAGCTCGCCATCACGCTCGATCAGAAAATGCGCGGACACCCGCAGCTCGGCAATGCTTTCAAAGTAAGGGTGCTCTGTGACGTCCAGCCGGTTCTGGAAGAACGCCTGAACCTTGCCGGTCTTGAACTGCGCAGGCGGCAGGCTGATGTTGTGGATCACCAGCAGCGAGATCTCGGCTTCGGGGCGAGCGTTGAAATTGGGCGAGGGGCAATGATGCGCGCCGTGGCACCAGCCCGTGGCAGGGTCCAATCGCATGAAGGGTCCTTAAAGCATGAAATCGACAGCGGCCAGTATGCCCGCGATGAGGAAGGAAGTGGGGAGCGAAGTGGGATCCGGCTGTTGCGATCGCCTGTAGCAGTCCGGTTTGCCGGCGCTGAGGGCTATGAATCGCCGCTGCTGGCAAACCGAACACCACCAAGCTAATTGCTAGAAGCGCGCTTATTCGATTTACCCTTTGAGCTTGCGCAGATTGCCCAACACCGACTCCAGCGCACGATCGAATAGCAGCGAGTCGTCCAGCACCCGAATAGCCCCGCGACGAAACTCGACGGCCAGGCCCATACGGGTTTTCTCGAGGACCTTCATGCCGGTGCGATTGACGAACACATAGCGCCCGCTTGGCTCGACGATGGCCGCGAGTTTGCAGCGCAGTTTGTGGTCTTCATCCTCTTGAAGCTCGACCCAACTGCCCAGTCGCAGTTTGTCAACCTGCATCAGGCCCTCATCGTTCTCGGGCAGGTGCAGCAAAGGCTCACTGACGACTTGCTCACCCGGGGCCACCAGCACGATCTCTTCCACCACCGCCATCATCGACGGCCCATTGCCGGACTCGTTGACGGGTATTTCATCCGGTGCACCCGGCGCTTGGGCCACGTGATTGAAAGCCTGCACATGCAAGGCTTCGAGCTGGCTGAAAAATTCGCTGGTGGCAAACGGATCGAACGCCGCGCTGCTCAGACCGTCGCGCAGAGACTTGAGCAAACCTGGCACCAGCTCCAGCAGACGCTGACGCGCATCCGGCTCGGCATGGGGTTCAACGCTCCAGATCAAGTCGTCCATCGCCTGCAAGCCAGCCTTCCACTCGCCGGACTCCTCGCCATGCTTGAGGCAGGTGAGCAACAGCACCTTGCTCCACGCCTCCTGCAGCAGGCGCACGACCACCTCAGGCAGGGTTTTGCCCAGCAGACGATCATTGAGCGCCTGCTGAACCCGCTGCCGCGCCAGTTCGGCCAGCGCACGGCCTTCTTCGGCATCACGGGTGCGCTGTTCGAGCAGTTCGCTGCGACGGCGCTCATCGCTGGTGAACGCGAGGAAATCCACCAGCAGCTCGGTGAAAATCGCCGGGTCGTCGACAAAGTCATGCAACAGGCGCTGCACGATCTGATCGATGCGCGTGTACAGCGAGTCCCGTTGACTGTCATCACGACCGCCCCAGCCCAACGCCGCCGAAGCAATCTCGTTCAGCAGCCGACGCGCCGGATGGCTACCACGGCTGAAAAAGCTCTTGTCGATGACCGCGACTTTGAGCATCGGAATCTGCAAACGGCCAATCAGCGCCCGCAGCGAACTCGGCAGATTGCGGTCGTCAAGGATGAACTCGAAGAGCATCGAGATCAGGTTGATCACGTCTTCGTCGATGGTTCCGACGGTGCGGAATTTGCCGCTGCGCGCACTCACTCGGCCAATCAGCTGCTCCAACTGCGAACGCAGGTCGAAGTCATCCGGGTTTTCGGCCCGGGGCACGTATTGCTGCAGATGAGACAGCAGACGCAGCAGGTCCTGACTCGAAATCGGCCGGGCTTCGGCGGCGTTGTCCGGACGTGGCGTCAGATTGCCGCGCACGTACACCAGCAACTCCTGCAACGCCGAAAAGACCTCCTGCACGCTCTTGTCGAGCTTCTCGGCTGCCTGAACCATCGCCGCGCTATCGGCTCTTTGCGCCTCGGTCGCCGCCGCTACGCTGGCCCGGTCGGTCGAGCGCCGCGAAGGCAGGACTTTCAGATCCGGCAAGACACCCGCCGCGATCAGCAGCAGGTTGGCTTCGTCATACAATTGGTCAGCGTTGGACAGCGCGTACTTCTCGAACAGCTTGAGAATGATCAGCTTGACCTTGATCTCGACGCCAAGGCTACGCCCGGCCTGCAAGAAAAAGTCGCACAGCAGTGTCGGACCCAACGGATTGGTTTCGTCAGTCAGAGGCTGCGGAATCAGTTCGTTCAGGCGCGTGGTCAGTTGGCTCAGGGCAACGCCGTCGCGGTTCATGACCTTGGTCACCATGGAGTCGACGGCAACAGTACGCTCCAGATCATCGTTATGAACCAGCGCGAGTTTGTCGAAGGAGACAGGTTCGGAAAGGATAGGCTCGGCGATCTCGTAGTTGCCGAGACGCAAGAAGGCTTCGAAGAATTTGTCGAGGAAGTTGCGCTCGATGCTCTTTCGCTTCAGGCGCAGGTCGCGCATGGCTTCGAAAAAAATGTTCTGTTCGGCGTTGTTGTGCGCGCGATCCGCCATTTCAAATAGCGTGTCGTCAGCGTTGTCGAACAACGTCTGCAGGCTCTCCTTGAGCTGCTGGGCGGCCTTGTCGCGCACCTGCAACAGAACGACGGGCAGCCGAGCGACAGGCGAAGACCCGGAATGATCCGGGCTCGTCTTGCTCAGAGGCACCACCTTATTGTCGTTCTGCATCAAGGACTCCTTTGATCACTCACAACAGCCACTGCAACAGCCACAACCTGATCGCAAACGGAGGAAAGACCTCCACTTGGTCAGCGCTCGAATTTGTAGTCCCTGGGGTGTACAGGCGGACGTCAAAGCTATGACGTCAAATACAAGGCGAATTATGTTTTAAATGCGGCCCGCTCGCCAGCGGACTCTTCGCCTTGTTTGGAATAGTAGGAGTTGGCAAAGCAGCATGTGCAGCGATAGACCGCGAAAATCGCAATCTGTCGCATCAGGGGCAAAAAAACCGACAAAGTGCAGGCCATGCACTCAGATGAAGGGTACGACGCAGGTGGGTTGGTACAGTCGACTGCCTTATACTCGGGCCACTTAGTAAGTGGAGCCCGATATGCCGAATCTACGTCTTGCCACGCTGACCGCTGAAATCGAAGCCAACGTACGCCGTGCGTTGCTTGAAGACGTCGGCACCGGCGACATCACCGCGCAGCTGATCCCCGCCGAGCGCCTGGCCAAGGCCACCGTCATCTCTCGCGATGCCGCGGTGATCGCCGGCACCGCCTGGGTCGACAGCGTGTTTCGCCAGTTGGACCAGCGCGTAGCGGTGCATTGGCAAGTCGCCGACGGTGAGCGGGTCAAACCCAATCAGGCGCTGTTCCACCTCGAAGGCCCTGCCCGCTCCCTGCTGACCGGCGAGCGCAGCGCGCTCAACTTCCTGCAGATGCTATCCGGCGTCGCGACACGCTCGCAGCATTACGCCGATATGGTCGCCGACACCCAGGTCAAACTGCTCGACACCCGCAAAACCCTCCCCGGCCTGCGCCTGGCGCAGAAATACGCCGTCACCTGCGGCGGTTGCCACAACCATCGCATCGGCCTGTTCGACGCCTTCCTGATCAAGGAAAACCACATCGCTGCCTGCGGCGGCATCGCCGAAGCGATCACCGCCGCGCACAAAATCGCCCCCGGCAAACCGGTAGAAGTCGAAGTCGAAAGCCTCGACGAACTCAAACAGGCCCTCGACGGGGGCGCCGACATCATCATGCTCGACGAACTGAGCCTGGACGACATGCGCGAAGCCGTCCGCCTCACCGCCGGCCGCGCCAAACTCGAAGCCAGCGGCGGCGTCACCGATGCCACCTTGCGCACCATTGCCGAAACGGGTGTGGACTACATCTCGATCGGCACGCTGACCAAGGATGTGAAGGCGGTGGATCTGTCGATGCGGTTGAGTATTTGATCGGTAGCGTTTCGGAAATGTAGAAACGAAAAAGCCCGGTCCTGATAAGGGGCCGGGCTTTTTGTGTTTCTTGGTGCCGAAAACAGGAATCGAATAATCGGCATCTAAGCCCCGTACTACCTATAAAATCTCAGTCTCATATAAATAAAAGGTACTCATTTAGGTACTTGATGAGCCTCGGTGAGCTGCCAGCACCTTGAAGCTTAGCGCTGAGCAAACGTAACGGCATGTAGAGGATATTCTGATGCGATCCGCTAAAGGCCCTGATCATCAGATTCTGAGCAGCACCACGCGTTATGCGAACGCGTGGCGCACAACGAAAAAACCCGCCAGTTAGGCGGGTTTTTTCGTTTATCATCTGTCCTCGGGGGGGAGGCTTTGCCCGCAAGTCCCGTGGCTAGTGATTACGAATACTAAGGATGATCGCCCGTGTCGTCAATGCAGGTAGCTGTAGTACAAATCGCGGGGGCCGTGAGAAATACGCTTTCCGCCGCAAGACTAGGGACTTATGAAGCCATCGCAGCGGCTGCTGGCCGAGATGCAGAAGCAGCGGTCGCTCTGTATGCTTGGAATGCACAGATATCCGGTGCGCTGCTACCCCCTTTGCATCTCTGTGAGGTAGCAATACGAAACGCTGTCTCGGACGCTCTGGAGGCGCTTTACGGAGCCCGTTGGCCATGGAACCCTACCTTTGAGCGAAGCTTACCTCGGCAAAGTGGGCCAGGTTACAACGCGCTAGCCGACCTGCAGCAAGTCAGAAACAAGGCGACGTCCACTGGCCAAGTGATAACCGAACTCAAATTCGTGTTCTGGGAAAAAATGTTCACGAGCCGCCACGACGGTCGAGTGTGGAACCCCCATCTATTGCGCGTCCTGCCGAACCTAGATCAGACGAAAACCGTCGCCGCGCTGCGACTAGAAATTCACAATGATCTAAACAACATCAGGCTGCTACGCAACCGCATCGCGCATCATGAGCCGGTTCTACAGCGCAATCTGCAGAACGACCTCGGCATCATCACGCGCCTGGTGGAGTCGCGATGCCAAGTCTCCTCAGGCTGGATGATGGGATTTCAGCAGGTCCAGTCGCTAATCGGTACCAAGCCCTTCTGATTCAGAGAAGACGAACAGGCTGCGGATGCACCCGCTGCGCGAAGCTGAAACAAAAAAACCGCCAAAAAGGCGGTTTTTTGTTTACTCTCATCTGTCCTCGGGGGGAGGCTTACGCCCGCAAGTCCCGTGGCTAGTGGATAAAAATATACCTAGAAAGGCCCTTCACGTCAACCAGCCCCGCAGTCGCTCATCGAGTGGAAAGACAGCTGCGCTCGACCGGCGAAGCAATGGCAACCGCGTAGGCAAGCCTAGCTCGTAGGCAACCGGCTGCTCCCCCAGGCACGGTAGCACCAAGCTTGAGCTGGCAACTGCTGCTAAACGACACTTGATCTAGGGAAGGCGTCCTGAAGAAGTGAAGATGCCATCCCGGCCCCAGCCCAGATTTTCCTCGACAATCAGTCGTCACTGAGGTCAGAGATAGTGCCTAAGCCCCATAGGTGCCACTTCTCCGCAAAATTTCCTCCGAGCGCTGCTTTCCAACCATATCCGCGAAACCTCGGAGCTTGTTAAAATCATGTACAGTTGGGCTCCTACAGGAGCATGAGGTTGCAGGCGAACCAACCACTTTTGTGCAGCCGGTTATGATGCTGATTAGCTTTGTCAGAGATCAGTCCGGTTTTCGATCATTATCCATGGATAGACCGATTATGTCCTCGAATGAGCTGGACGGTGCTGAACGTACTGACCCCCAAGCAGACCGTCTTCCTTCATCAGGTGAGAGCCCTGAGAAAGTGGAAGCTCCGAGTACAGTTGTCACGTCTGCTTTCGCATCCAACGATCCTTCGGAAAATTCAGACACGCCAGCAGAGCCAGTTGGGACGAAACAGCATACGCCCGAAATCACGGAAAGCGCCGCAAAATCCGCCCCCTTGGTAGAGCCTAGCCTGCTTAAACCCGACGATCGCGAAAAAATATCTGACCAATGGGTAAATGTAGCCTCGAAGAAAATCGAAAACGACCAAAAAACATTTCATCGAAAAGTACTAACTCGCGTTAGCGCCAAGAAGGTGACCTTTAAAAATGTCTCTTTCTTTCAAACCGTATTCGACACCTGTTACTTCAGCTACTGCGTCTTCGATTCCTGCAATTTTATAGGATGCAGATTCGTCGCATGCAACTTGAATCAATCTACCTTTCCTGGCTGCAAGTTCGATTACACAATTTTCGAACGCACTCAAGTTGATGATGAAATCCTGAGCGCAGCCCCAGAGCGCAACAATCTTAAATTAAAATTTGCACGCACTCTGCGGATGAACTATCAACAAATCGGTGACGCCAAATCTGTTAACCGAGCAATTGTCGTAGAGCTCGAAGCCACAGAAATATTCTTGAAAGAGTCTTGGAGCAGCAATAGCGACTACCACAGAAAAAAATACGTCGGTTTGTCTCGAGTATGGCAATTTTTCAAATGGGTGGAGTTTAAGACGTTAGATTTTGTATGGGGCAATGGCGAGAGTGTTGGAAAACTGCTTAGGTCAATAGCCTGGGTAGTTTTCGTAGTAGGCATTATAGACATGGCTTACTCCACCGGCGCGAAGCCGTTTACAGGTTTCCTGCAGAGCTTCGTAACTGCCCCCGCATTATTCCTAGGCGTGAAGGCTCTACCAGACTCAATTCCGCCACTGCTATCCGCTGGCATTTCTGCCTTACGGCTACTCGGCTTTGCCTTCTTAACGGCCATTTTAGTCAAGCGGTTCGGGAGGCGGTGATGCATATATACGCCTTTGGATCGGTGTGTCGAGGTGAGATCGATCAAGGATCAGATGTAGATATGCTGGCATGTGTCAGCGATGACGCATGCCCAATTGATGGCCAACAGTATTCAATATATACCTACGATAAGCTTCGTGAGCTGTGGCTCTCCGGGAATCCCTTCGTATGGCATCTTCACTTGGAGTCGAAGCTGGTTTTTAGCTCTGACGGCAGAGATTTTTTAGCCGAGCTCGGGGCGCCCCAAAAATATATCAATATCGAGTCCGATCTTGAGAAATTTACGGAACTATTCAATAGCTCTAGCATTGCGCTATCAAATAGCCTAGACAACGCCATTTTCAATATATCGTGCGTTTTCCTGGCAGTGCGCAATGCAGCAATGTGCTATTCCCTCCATGTTGGACAGCCCGAATTCTCACGCCGCTCCGCTCTAAACATAACCCCTGCGCTAGAAATACCTCATGAGATATATAGTACTCTAATTAGAGCAAGACTGCTATCCTCTCGTGGGCATGGCACCCTCATCTCAAAAACAGAAATACTTGCCGTGATAGATCAAATCAAAACAATTCATTCCTGGTTAGATTGCCTGGAGAAAAGCCAAAATGAAAAGTGAGTTTAATAATCGCATCAATGCCCAGCGAGAAGTTATTAGTACCATAAATAAGCTTGGCTGGAATGAAGAGCTGCTAGGCCTATCCTCAGGTGGTATTGCACGCTGGGCGCTAGCCAACCGCATTTCCATGGACGACCCACTTCACACGCTCGTAGTCAGGGCTGCAGAAAAATTGTTCTTCTTGGCCAATAAGAGCCAAGAACAGATAACCGATGAATACCGGAATCTTTCGACTGAAGTGACAGAGTTAATTCTTCAGATAAAGAAAGCAGCTATGGCCCGCTGATCGTCGCTTCAACGGGCTTCCGAAAATTACTAGTTACAAACAGCGGCAGCCTTGATCTCGCTCAAACCTAGCGTTCTCTACAAGCACCATAATATGGTGTTGCAATAAAAATGGAGATCAGCACTAAAGCTTCAAAATCCGCAACCCATCAGCAGCTATTTTTGACCGGCAAGTAAACCATATGCTTGCCGACCACAAGCTAGACCGCTACCGAGTTATATTTTCCCGGCCATCTGCCGTGCATAATTCCGATCACTCAGATCTTTCTTAGGATCAGCCCTCACCCAAACAGTCGCTTTATCACAGCTCAAGCAAGTGATAATGGTTCTGTCGCTATTTAGTGAGTACAGTTTCGCACTAGATCCTTCTCCGACCGTCAAGCCGGCATCTGTCACCTCAAATCCTGGAATCTCATAGCTAAGGCGATCCATTGTTTCATATTTAAAAGTCCAAACTCTGATCTGCTTACTGCGCCAGACACCCATGATAGTCAAAGGATCATGCTTCGTGGTCCGCTGATAAACCCAATCGCCTTCGAACGGGGCAAGCTTTTGAGCCTCTGTATCGCGCCGCCCCTTCTCTAACGCTTCCTTCTGAATTTTCTCCAGCTCAGCGTTCAACGCTTCTTCTCTTTTACGGGCCTGTTCTTTGAGCAATTGGTCTACATCGTACGGCCCTTTAGGATCGTAATTCCAGACAAGCTCATCCGCCCTCATGCCGAGCACCTTACAGTTGAGGCAGTCCAAGCTCCGCTCATCAACGTTACGCTTCATAACAAGTCGTAACGAGCTATTTTTATCGTCAAGAAGGAGTTTCCCATCCTTTTGCGAAACCTTGAGCTTACCAACCGGTTTGATACCAGTCGCGACAATATCTGCGAAGAGCTCTGCCTGATCACCATGGATATTCAGCACCATAGCGCCTTTTGAGCTTGACTCTTGATATCTGTAAGCCCCAGTGAAATCCTCGCCACCGCATCCACTAATGACGGCACAGGCAACAGCCACTGAAGCAGATTTAAACAGCGTACGCATAACGTTCTTCCGTTGAGTAATTATCGCCTAAGGGCGATGCGTCACAGAGCGATACCACTTTAACATCACCGATCTAGGTGATGTGGTTCCATGTGGTTGAGTTGCGCGATAAAGAACTCGGCGCGAAATTCGTCCAGCCGCATCAGCATCGGCATACGGTACAAGCGCAGGACGTTACCCTCTCTGGCGATGAGCACAGACCGCGCAACAGAGGCCGACCACCTCATAGCTGGAAACAAACAGCTCACGATAACCAACTCGTCTAGATTTGCGCGCATCATTGATTGCGCCCCCTGCGCTCTAGCCACTCAGCCAAAACCCACAGCGCCACCCCCACCACCCACAGCACTCCAAGGAGCCAAGGCGGTACCGGCCAGTGAGAACTCACACAAAAGCCCGCAGCCGCAAGGCCTAGACACACTAGAACTGTTCTCATATGGAGCGTCTCCTACCAGGGTGAGCGGTCACGCTATCCGATGATTTCGCGTGTCATCGCCCCGCCAGAAAAAATCGTCAACACCCACCTTGGAGATTGGCGGTTGCACGCTGGAGGGACTTGAGCTGCATTCAGGGACGCCCTGACACCTCGGCGATGACTGACTGGGGACTCTCAGTGGTTTTTTGACGTTTCCCGGTTGATGCGTCGGTGAAACGCAGGGGCGAACGACGCCCGGCCAGGTAATCTCGCACTCCAGCCAAAGCCCCCTCAGGGTTTCACAGGGCACTGTCTGGGTAAGGCTCAGGTCCCGCGCATGGAATGCGCGGTTTGTCGCTGAATGCCTAAGGTGTAGTGATGGAGGGTTGTGCTGGCGTGCCCCACCTTCGGTGACGTCGCCGCCAGCACCAGGACGATCAGCGCCGCCCCTCTTACCCGAAAAATATTCCATAGATTACCGCGGCACTTGGATCTGCGTGTCGCATGGGAACTATGGCATAGCCATTTAGCTGAAACGTGCTGGGATGTTGCTCTGCACCGGCTAGACGGTGCTGGCTGCGAAAGATTTCTTGAATACAGCTATATCTTTATTGAGACTACTCATCTGATCAACCAGCATCGCCTGCCTTGCTTCTAGAAGGTAAATTTTAAGTGGCATGGCTAGACTAATGTCATAAATACTCGGGACAGCAGAAGCTTCTACAGACTGCAACACAACATCATCTTCGGTGACGTTATCTACGAGGTAGATCAGTCGTTCTGTACAGCCAGCCAAACCAAACGCTAGATACAAACCCTTAACAACACCCGAAACGTTAATTCTCTTCCCTCCGTCCTCCCCGGGAAGAAAGCTACCCATTTTTATTTTCTTACCCCTCCGATAAGCTATCCCGCCCCATAGCGTTTTCCTGCTGAACTCAGGGACGCTACTAGCAAAAGGATTATTAATACAACCTTCTTCATCTATGGGTACTTTGCGCATCATCTTAAACCAAGGCAGCTAGTCGTCGAAGCAGCATAAGGATGCCCCCTTCTCCTCACAACCGAAGTCATCACAGTTACTCGATGGTGGCACCAAGTACCCTGAGATATCATGGCGACCTTAAAAAAGGACAGCAGGCTCATGAGCGAGAAACCAGATCAGGAAGATTCCCTCACCTCAGGCGTGGTGCGCAGTTTCATGTCGGAGAAGGGGTTTGGCTTCATCCAAGGAGATGATGGACGCAGCTACTTCGTTCACATCAAAAGCGTGGAAGGCGGAGAGCTATTTGACGGGCAGCCCGTAACATTTGAGGGGCAGCCAGGCCCCAAAGGATACAGAGCAGTAAGGGTCATACCGGGAGAGCGCCCCCCGCCTCCAGGCTACGCATACGAATCTCCGAACCGGTTCATTTGGACACGGGACTCAACCGCACGTGGCTTCGACACCATCTTCACCTTTGGAAGTGGCTGGGCGGAGTCGAACAACCCCAACGAAGCTAGAGCCTTGTTGGAAAAAGCTTGCATGGATCGTGGGGGCAACGCTGTCTTAAACGTACAACTTGAGAAATACAGCCGTAATGATGGCTGCTCAAACTATTACTACACCATGCACCGCTTCACTGGGGATTACGCCAATGTCCAGAAAATCGTAACCACCACAGACCAGAACTGGATAGCAGGCTGCGCTCAATGGGAGCGAGACGTCTTGGAGCGGATAGAAAATGAAAACGCCCAGCTTTCTACTCCTGACCACGCTATTACCAGCCTCGTACCACCCGGCGCATTCAAGCACGGAGCTGTCTTACTGCTGAGTTGGACAGCCACGTTCATGAAAATTTTGGGTCACGCACTGATGGCCTTCGCGAAGCTGATGCGTCGGTAGCTACATCCCCTCCCTTATCCGCACGGAATGCGATACCACCCGGCACTACCAGCATAGACCGCACTCAATCCAAATACCGGCTGGTTGTGCCCGCTATGTAACGCGCCTAAATGGCGCTTCACATAGCGGGCACAGCGGACTACCTCAATTTCGCGCAACAAATACAACGCAGCGCAGTTGCGTTGTTTGCCGATCCCTATTTTCGTAAGCTGATCAGGCACCAAGCCGTATTGCCCGGCAGTCTCGTTACCCGTGTGATTCATGGGACGAGGCAGTGGCAATGGGATCCGTCTGCGTCATCGCAGGTCGATAACCCAATGGCCACACTCGCGTCATCGCGCGTGTGACCAAACTAATTCCGACTTCACATCGGAGCCTTTAACCACCTCGGAGAAAAAACGACAACCTGCATAGTCAGCCAGACCCAATGGCAAACGCACCTGAGCGAGCAATCAGGAACCCACTCGGAGACTCCGAGTAGGCGTGAGCAGTCCCCGCCTGCATGACATGCAAAGGGGGGCGAACAGGCACACAACGAACCATCCTCGGATGGTGTGTCGCTGAACCAATAACGGTCAGGAGTTCTTACACCCGATAGAGAGAGTCCCATGAGCGAATTCGATGCGCAGAGCATTACTAAACGCCTCAAAGCCGAGTCTAGGATTCGGCGAAAACCGCGAACGTATGCCCAGCGTCGCTCGTTGCTGGACAACTACAAGTACGAACTGCTGCAACTCGACCTAGCTGGTTGCAATGGCAGCGAACTGCAACGCTGGATAGCCGAGAAGGGAATCAGGATTCAGCGCTCGACTGTGAACCGATGGTTACACCGGAATCGGCAGAGTGGCTAAGTTCGCCAAGCCTACGAAGCAGGCTGCGTCCGTAATGAAGAAGCTTCAAGGCACCCACATCCGCTCAGTGGGCACCGTCCGTAATTATGAGCAACGCTTGATACGCATCACCGCCTACCTTCAGGAGAATCGACTAGGCAGCCTCCGCGAGATGACACCTCAACGCGCAGTTGACTACCTTCAGCAACGTGCGGGGGAAGTGGGCCAGAAGACCTTGGATATGGAGCGCCAAGCCTTACAAGCAATGATGCAATACGTCACAAACCAGCTCGCTCCAGGTAAGACTCTCGAAATCATCAAGAGCACTGCGACTGCACGTCTCGGAACGAAGAAACAACCTACGCTAGGTCGCCGACTGGCCGACCAGGCAAGAGCGTACACCCGCCAACAGATGATTCTGATCGCGACTCGGCAAGCCCCCCACAATTCACTCTCCACTGAGATTGCGTACGCTGCCGGCCTCCGCGCTCATGAGTTACTGGGCCTACGCCGGACCCATCTTCAAGTACCGGATGAACGTCCTGCAAATGAAATGAAATTCTCTGGAATTCGAGAGACGACCATCAGCTACACCGTGCATGGCAAAGGTGGGCTGATCCGAGAAGTACGCGTCCCTATCCCACTGGCTCAACGCCTAGAGAGAACGCGATTGGCAGAGCCCCGGGTCGTTAAAGATCGAGGGATCAACTACCAACAATTTTATGGGATTGGAGGGGGACAGCCTTGGAGCAAAAGCGTTAGCGCAGCTTCCAAAGGTGTACTCGGCTGGTCAAATGGCGCACATGGGCTGCGGCATACATATGCTCAAGAGCGAATGGCTGCACTGCAACGTCACCTCCCCAGGAAGCAGGCTTTGGAAGTGGTGTCACAAGAAATGGGCCATTTCCGGCCAGAAATTACCGAGGTCTATCTACGTTGAGCGCCACCGTCGATCCAAATCTAGTCAGCAGCAGCGTTCTGCTCAGTCGTGGATGAGCTTCCAGTAGCAGAGAAGGGATTAGATTTGATTAGAAATAGATTAGCAGTCACTGCTCTCGCGCGCGAAGCCTTGTTCCTACTGGGCTGCAGCGCAATTTATCGCTCAAGGAAGGGGGTGATGGAACGGTAACGGCGGGGTGCCAGAACGGCATTTCATGGGTGCTGGAACGGTATCGCAGGGGTGCTGGAACGGTATCCACAGGGGTGCTGGAACGGTATCGACAGGGGTGCTGGAACGTCATGGAGAATTGCACTCCACTTGACCACCCGTTTGCATTGCCAATGACCTGTCATTTGCATCCGACGTGACCAGGCGCTTGCACGAAACTAGACCGGCGCACTGCATGCCCTAGACCGGCTGGACTCGACCCAAAAGTGACGGTGGCGACAGGCAAAAATCGGCCGAAAACGGACGCTCAATAGGATCGTACCAAGGAGCCTCGGGCGATCACGGCTGAGCCAAACTGCCGTCGATTATAGACTCTTGAGCCGCGCTAATGTCATCTGAGCCCTTAGCGCAGAACTGCACATCCCGTGTGAATGTATCTCCAAGATGGCCGATCCTAAAAACGCCGCCGGTAGCTAACCCCTGAGTCAGATGATTCTCACTTAGCTCATAGAACTCACTCAAGCAAATCCAAGTATTTTTCTGAAAGCACGTCGAACTAGCAGGAAAGAAGAAAGCAGCAAATCTGTTGGCACTTTGACAGCCAAAATCATTCCGGTAGTGGTGTCCTTGCGATGTGGTTTTGGCCACCAAGACAATCCCACTTTGCAAGTTTCCCAGTACAACCAAGTACTTGTCTTTGGTTGTACCATCAGCAAACACGAAATCTTTATGGAGATAGATCGTCCCTGGGGTCACATTATTTCCTTAGCGTAGCGACCATTTCTGCTCGATCGGCGGCGTGTCCCATAACGGCGTCCTCCTCCTGTCTACGCACAGCCATCCGGTACGGAATTTTCTGTTGCTTTCGCCCCTGAACTTCATAGATCTGATGCCATGGCAAGTTTTCTAGGTGGGTTTCCTCCACCATTTGCTCTGCGTCAGAGTTTTTAAACTGATCTGCCAGACTTTGCATGATGCGAAGCTCACGCTTCGAAAAATGCGACGGATCAAATTTGCTTAAAGCCTCGACTCGAAACATCTGCCCCTTCGCGATAGGGATGAATTCGAATGAGCAGTTCCCCTCCCAATCTTGCTCAGGACTTTTAAGCTCCTCGAAGAGGTCGGTAGGTACTGGCCCCATTGGCCACGCGAAATACTCGAGCCCGGTGACTGGCCGCCCGGTATCTCTGAAATGGGTAAAGTCTAGGAAATACAGGAGCTTAAATAGCTTCGTCTTTCCCAGTTTTCGTGTGTTTTGCGCAAAAAACTTGACCGCTTCGATAAGTTTTTCACGTTCATGGTCTATTAACATGGGTACAAGGATAGCTCACTGTGCGCTCTTGACTCTATAGCACCGGACCATTGGCTCTGCAACCGACCTTCAACGCGAATCATGATCGAGTTCATAGTCGTATTGGAGGGGCTGTGAAGCCATCGAATTGGGGCAGATGGGTCGGCTTCGGCCAGGGGCGACCGACTTACGTCGACCCTTTTACGGCCGGTCGCTAAAGCGCTGAACGGTGGAAACTCTGACGGCTATGCTCAGCCGTCGTGGAGGAGGCTATCCGTTGGAAGACTGGAATGGTATCGACAGGGGTGCAACGGTATCCGCAAGAGCATAAAACGATACAGTGCAGCTTATACGGCACGAGCAGAGGCGCGGGAGCGTTATGAGCATGCGGAGGGAGACTATCAACGCTTCTTAGCTAAATGCCGCTTCTGCGATGCACTGGGAGTTGTCACAACCTGTACTAAGTGGTTTTTGAAAAGATAGCTAAACGGCTTTCCAAAATTGGCGCTTTCTTGCCGCACCGCTTCAAGAGATCGTCGCAAATTTTGTCTGAAATCGCTCAGAGAACTTGCACAGCTTCCGCACAACCGATGCAAGGTCTCAACCTTCAGATCATATGGCCGCGCATGACTTGCATAGAAACCATGTACCCACTGCGCTAGCGGCTGGCCACGCAAAGCACGTCTTATCGACCAATCAACATCAGTGAATTGATCTTCACGAAATAAAACCCTCAGCTTAGGATTCAATCGTATTGCATACGCACGTCCACTTCGTTCGCCATGATCACGATAAACCTCATGAATCAAGCTACCTTCATATGAAATCCGGCCTAGCTTAATCTTCAAAGCAGTAGCCTTCAGACGACTGATGCTGAGATCTAGGTTGGTACGATTTTTACCGCTATCGTTTTTCCCCAAAATCTTTAATAGACGATATGCAGTGACCCTACACTCAGCCCCCCATTCCTGCGTTCTTGAGCAATGTAGCACTGCCTCCCAAACGTCCAAGTCCCCTTGATCAAGGAGGACCCCGGTATACATGACGCTGGCATCCCCTAGCGAGCTTATCTCTAACTGCTCAACGTAATGGCGCGCTCCCGTCTTCATTATCCCAAAAAGTGCTGATCGAAGGGCTACATTAGGTACACGCCGAACTGAGTCGGACCAATTTGGAAGCGATCCATACTCGACCGTCGGCTGAACCTCAACATGCTTACTCTCGTCACTCCGCTTTGCACTGATACGCTCATTGTGCTCCGCTAATATTGCATTGACGCGCCTAGCCATTGGGGGATTTGTAGTCATAATCAGCGGCTGGAGGAGCTGATTTTGTCTGTGACCCACGCCTGTACTTGCTCGACAGGCCAGGCGACAGAGTTTGCGCCCAATGAGACACCGGTAGGAAACTCGCCAGCTCGAATCAACCGGTAGATCTGAGATTTGCTCAACCCCACGAGGGCGCAGACACCCGGCAGTCGAAGTAACAAGGGTGAGACAGGTTGGCTAGCCATCTGGGTGGGTCTCCTTGGGCCCGAGTAGATGGCTAGAGATTTAATAGCACCCAAGATGCTGAGTCTTGGCAATTGCCAATTTCAGGAGGAAATGCCAAAAAAACTCTTCTCTATGCGGCCCCCTCAGCGCCATCAGTCAGCCGTGCAGACATATATTTCTTTAGGGTTTTTTGACTTTTCGGCATTTCTACCTCTGCGGCGTCGGCAAGGGCCAATACTGCGGAAAACACGTCCACGTTTTTTCGTGGAGAGCGCAATGCAGCGGCTCGTCGTTTGATAGCATCAGCTCGCTTCACGGCGTCAACATCGTCTGATAATTCAACATGAGCCTTGTCAACCTCTTTGATCAGGTTTACCAGACCACTGATTATCAAACTAATAGAGTTTAATTCTTTGACCTGTAACTCCTCTACCTGCCTGCCATGGTCAGCTGCTACGCCAGATTCACCCAGCAATAAATAGACTGGAGCTGTTCCTCCGAAACCTTCTATCCACTCAGCCAAAGCTTTTTTAGACAAATAGATAAGACTCACGGGAATATCTTTACCGCCCTTATCATCTTCACAGTAGGAATGTATGAGATCGTAACCTTCATTAGGAACGGAATCAAACAAAGAATCCAGGTAGTTTATTAAGTCTCTAAAAAACAACTTATACGTTCGAATCGAACGCCGTGATGAGTCCGCCCTACCGACCCAGAACATATCGCTTGGCAGCGCGATTTTACCTTGAAGCACACAGTGCTGCTGAAACAAGTCGTCTATCAGTTTATGGAGGGCGTGCGCGGCCTCGGGAACATCAAGCTCATAATAACGGGCATACCCATAAATAAAGTCGAATAGGCGCATCTCATTATTCATACGATGGAGCCTTCTGCAGAGGACGACTTATTGGGAGTTGAAGACAACGCATCAAGATAGTCGGCATACCATTGGAGCATCTCACGACGACCCTCTAGATATTGCGCATGGTTGTAAGTTCCGCGAATCGTGTTTTTGTCCACATGCGACAATTGAGTTTCCACCCATTCACTGCGATACCCCTGCTCGTGCAAGGTAGTAGACATCGTGTGGCGGAATCCATGACCTGTGGCGCGGCCCTCGTAGCCAGACCGCTTAAGCAACTGGTTAACCGCAGCCTCACTCATGGGTTTTGCCGGATCGTTACGCCCAGGGAAGGCTAACGTGTAGCCCCCGGTGATACTCTCCAACTCCCGCAGAGCAACGACCGCCTGCGTCGAAAGGGGAACCAAATGATCACGACGCTTTTTCATCCTCTTCGCCGGAATCATCCAAAGCTTCTTCGCTAAATCAAATTCTGACCAAGGAGCCCCTCTCAGCTCAGCAGTGCGCACACCTGTGAGCATCAACAGGCGAGTCGCAATTTTCACCACGTCATGCGCAGAACATGCGTGAACGCTTCTTAACAGATCAGGGACTTCCGCAATTGGCAAAAATGGGTAGTGTCGAGAAACCGGAACCTGAAGTGCTCCCCCCACGTCGGAGATAGGGTTGTACTCAGCCCGACCGGTGGCAATCGCAAACCGGTAAACCTCTTGGCAGCGCTGACGGACCTTCCGCAGTTTCTCCAGTGCTCCTCGCGATTCAATACGACGGAATACCTGTAGCCACAGCATCGGCTTGATGTCGATGAGGGGCAAGCCCCCAACGTGTCCGAAAATGTCGAGTTCGAAAGCCTCCATAACATCGTTCGCATAGCCTACTGACCAGCGCGCCGATTTATGTTGGTGCCACTCCAGTGCCAGGCTCTTGAATGTGTTGGCACGAGAGATCGACGCCTGAGCCCGGGCGACTTTTCTCTCAAGCCCTGGGTGCTTGCCTTGAGAGACAAGTTGGCGAGCGTCGGACGCAGACTGACGGGCTTGGGCGAGCGTCACTTTTTCGATAGTGCCAAGGGAGATGTGTGACTGCTTCCCATCAAGGCGGAAGCGAAAGCGCCAAGATTTGCCGCCCGCGGCTCGGACCCAAAGGAATAGCCCTCCTCCATCCGCCAGACCATAGTCCTGCTCTCGCGGCGCAGAATTCTTCACCTGCAAAACCGTCAATGGCATTTCGAGTACCCATAGATAATTGAACCTATGAAAGGTACTCGCACGGGTACTCGCGACGCAAGGGCTTGGATGAGACTGGATGGCACCGCCTGAAACAAGAAGCCCGCACTGAGCGGGCTTCTTGAGGATTCATGACACTGCTTGGCACTGCATGAACCTGTCTACTGGTGCCGAAAACAGGAATCGAACCTGCGACCTTCGCGTTACGAGTGCGCTGCTCTACCGACTGAGCTATTTCGGCTAGTTATCATCTACTTACGAAGCTGCGCCGCAACCCTTTGGCCGGTACTCCTCATCGACCGAAGTCGTGCACGTCCAAAGACCTGTAGCATCACGTGAAAGTATTACTGCTTTGCCACTCACAGCAGGAGGGGCATTCTGAAGATCGCATTTCAGTGCCGAGGTGGTGGCTCCCACAGTAGTAGTGCAGTTAGCGCCAGCCGTGGTAGGAACATTCATATTTGTGTTCGAGGGTGTCGTACCTTGGTTGATGAGGTCTTCATAAACAGTTTTTAGTGCCGAAATTTCAGCTAGCCCTGCTGTGACCTTAGCCTTTGCCTGATATTTGGAATACGCCGGGATAGCGACTGCTGCCAAGATACCGATGATCGCGACAACGATCATCAATTCGATCAGTGTGAAGCCTTTTTGTGCCTTCATGAGTACTTCTCCAAAATCATGACGATGCAGTAGTGGTGTGTGTTGAGCCTGCATTCCTTATGCCAACCCAAATGCCCGCTAAACCGCTCAGGCACTGAATTTTTATCGATGAGCGCCTGTTGCGATAGGCCAAAAAGTGACATTTATTGTCACCCCCCGTGCATCCATTTGGCAGCGCAGCCTGACTACGCTATAAACCACACACTGTCCGTGTCTGGTGGTTTTATGACTGATGTTGTCCTCACCGGTTTGGCCAAACAACTCGTTGTGGCCGAACTGCTCAATGAAAAAGTTGCACAACAGGCCTATCAGCAGGCACGACGCGACAAGCTCTCTTTGGTCAGCTATCTGGTGCAGAACAAGCTGGTCAACAGCCTGACGCTAGCCGAAGTTGCGTCTGATCAGTTCGGGCTTCCCTTCCTGGACCTCAGCACGCTAGACAAGGAGAGCCAACCCAGAGGGCTTGTAAGCGAAAAACTCGTCCGCCAGCACTCGGCGCTTCCTTTATGGCGCCGTGGCAACAAGCTATTCGTCGGTGTTTCCGATCCGACCAACCACCAGGCAATCACTGATATTCAATTCAGCACGGGGCTGAACACCGAAGCCATTCTGGTTGAAGATGACAAACTCAGCGTCGCCATCGATAAGTTTTTCGATACCCATAGCGGTCTGGGTGAGATGGCTGATGTAGATCTCAGCCTGGAAATCGAATCCTCCAGCGACAATAAGGAAACGACGCTGGGGGAAGTCGATGCGGACGACGCGCCGGTGGTCCGTTTCGTCAACAAGATGCTGATGGACGCCATTCGTCTGGGCTCATCCGACCTGCACTTCGAACCCTACGAGAAAATATTTCGCGTCCGGTTGCGTACCGACGGCATTTTGCACGAAGTTGCAAAGCCACCAACTCAACTGGCCGGACGCATCGCCGCCCGCTTGAAAGTGATGGCCGGGCTCGATATTTCCGAGCGACGGAGGCCGCAGGATGGCCGTATCAAGCTGCGTATTTCCAAGAATCGCGCAATCGATTTTCGGGTAAACACCCTGCCAACGCTCTGGGGCGAGAAGATCGTCATGCGGATCCTCGACCCTACCAGCGCACAAATGGGGATCGATTCCTTAGGCTACGAGCCGGATCAAAAAGCCCTTTATCTCGAAGCGCTGCGTCAGCCGCAGGGCATGATCCTGGTGACCGGCCCGACTGGGTCAGGCAAAACTGTATCTCTCTATACCGGCCTCAACATCCTGAATACAGTGGATATCAACATTTCCACTGCGGAAGATCCGGTTGAAATCAATCTGGAGGGCATCAACCAAGTCAACGTCAACCCCCGTCAAGGCATGGACTTCTCCCAAGCACTGAGAGCGTTCCTGCGGCAGGACCCTGATGTCATCATGGTGGGTGAGATTCGAGACTTGGAAACGGCAGAAATTGCCATCAAGGCCTCACAAACTGGCCATATGGTGTTATCCACACTTCACACCAACAGCGCCGCAGAGACCTTGACCCGCTTGCATCACATGGGAATCGCCGCATTTAACATTGCTACCGCAATCAACCTGATTATCGCTCAGCGCCTTGCACGAAAACTTTGCCCACATTGTAAGAAAGAAATCGATGTCCCTAAAGACACTCTGTTGGCAGAGGGCTTTGCGGAAGACCAAATCGGTACCTTCAAGCTTTATTCGCCGGTGGGCTGTGATCAATGCAACGGTGGTTACAAAGGTCGAGTGGGCATTTATGAAGTCGTGAAAAACACACCTGCTCTTGAACGCATCATCATGGAAGAGGGTAACTCCATCGAAATCTCCACCCAAATGCGCAAAGACGGTTTTAACGACTTGCGTACCTCTGGCCTGCTCAAGGCTATGCAAGGGGTCACAAGCCTCGAGGAAATAAACCGGGTAACCAAGGATTGACATGGCAACCAAAGCAGTGAAGACACCCAAGGTGGCCAAACCTGTCGTATACGCGTGGGAAGGGGTAGACAGAAAAGGCGCAAAAGTTACGGGCGAACTGACGGGACATAACCCTGCGCTGGTCAAGGCGCAACTGCGCAAACAAGGCATCAACCCACTTAAAGTTCGCAAAAAATCGGTTTCGATTTTCAGCGCCGGAAAGAAAATCAAGCCGCTGGACATCGCATTTTTTTCGCGCCAAATGGCAACAATGATGAAGGCTGGGGTTCCCTTGCTCCAGTCGTTTGACATCATCAGCGAAGGCTCAGCCAACCCCAACATGCGCAAGCTTGTTGACGACATCAAACAGGAAGTGGCCGCCGGCCACAGCTTTGCTACTGCCTTGCGGCAGAAGCCGCAATACTTCGACGATTTGTTTTGCAATCTGGTTGATGCTGGCGAACAGGCGGGCGCCCTTGAGTCCCTTCTGGATCGGGTCGCGACATATAAGGAAAAGACTGAGTCGCTGAAGGCGAAGATCAAAAAAGCGATGACCTACCCAATCGCGGTGGTCATCGTCGCGTTTATCGTCACGGGTATTTTGCTGATTAAGGTTGTTCCGCAATTTCAATCGCTTTTCGCAGGTTTTGGTGCTGACTTGCCCGCGTTTACGATGATGGTTATTCACTTGTCGCAGTACCTTCAGGACTACTGGTTCATCTTTCTGTTGGTACTATTCGCGAGTATTTTTGCCTTCAGGCGGGCGCATAAAACATCGGAAAAGTTCAGAAACGGGCTCGACCGGACACTGCTCAAGGTTCCGGTCATTGGACCGCTTCTCTACAAGTCGGCAGTGGCACGTTACGCCCGAACGTTGGCGACTACTTTCGCTGCCGGGGTGCCGTTGGTTGACGCGCTGGACTCTGTATCAGGCGCGACGGGAAACATCATCTTCAAAAATGCCGTCAACAAGGTGAAGCAGGACGTATCAACGGGCATGCAGCTGAATTTTTCAATGCGAAGCACCGGCGTTTTTCCAACCTTAGCAGTGCAAATGACGGCCATCGGTGAAGAATCAGGCGCGTTGGACTCCATGCTCGATAAAGTCGCAACCTATTACGAAGAGGAAGTCGATAACATGGTCGACAGCCTGACCAGCCTGATGGAGCCCATGATCATGGCGGTCCTGGGCGTGATCGTCGGTGGTCTCGTTATTGCCATGTACCTCCCCATCTTCCAGCTCGGAAACGTCGTCTAACCATGTCCCTCCTCGACCTCCTGGCCAGCTCCCCGCTGGCCTTCGTTTTATGCGCCCTCGTTTTAGGCTTGCTCGTCGGCAGTTTCCTCAACGTCGTCGTGTACCGCCTGCCCAAGATGATGCTTCGCGACTGGAAGGCTCAGGCCCGGGAAGTTCTGGAACTTCCTGCTGAACCGCAGCCGGAAACCTTCAACCTGATCCTCCCTCACTCGCGCTGCCCGCATTGCTCGCACAAGATCCGCGCGTGGGAAAACCTGCCGGTGGTGAGTTATCTGTTTCTCGGCGGCAAGTGTTCGAGTTGCAAGGCGCCGATCAGCAAGCGTTATCCGTTGGTCGAGCTGACCTGTGGGCTGATCTCGGCGTACGTGGCGTGGCATTTCGGATTCGGCTGGCAGGCTGGCACAGTGATGGTTTTGAGCTGGGGATTGTTGTCGATGAGCCTCATTGATGCTGATCACCAGCTGTTGCCAGACGCAATTGTGTTGCCGCTGTTGTGGTTGGGTCTGATCGTCAATGCGTTCGGGCTATTCGCCTCGCTGACCGATGCCTTGTGGGGCGCGGTGGCGGGCTATCTGGTGTTGTGGTGTGTGTTTTGGCTGTTCAAGCTGATCACCGGCAAGGAAGGCATGGGCTACGGCGACTTCAAGTTGCTGGCGATGCTTGGCGCCTGGGGCGGCTGGCAGATTTTGCCGCTGACGATTCTGCTGTCGTCGATTGTCGGTGCGGTGTTGGGCCTGATTTTGCTGCGTTTGCGCAATGTCGAAACCAGCACGCCGATCCCCTTCGGTCCTTATCTGGCCATCGCGGGGTGGATCGCATTGCTCTGGGGTGATCAAATAACCACTTCGTATTTGCAGATCGCCGGTTTTCGATGACTTCTCCCGCTACAACACCCTGGATTCTTGGCCTTACTGGCGGTATCGGCAGTGGCAAGAGTGCGGCTGCACAGTGTTTCGTCGATCTGGGCATTCATCTGGTGGATGCCGACAACGCGGCGCGCTGGGTGGTCGAACCGGGGCGCCCTGCTCTGGCGAAGATTGCCGAGCACTTCGGCGCTGATGTGTTGCAGGCCGACGGCACGCTGGATCGGGCGGCGTTGCGTGAGTTGATTTTCAAGGATCCGCAGCAGCGGGTCTGGCTGGAAGGTTTGCTGCATCCGCTGATTCGCGAGGAAATCCGACAGTATCTGGCCCGCGCTGAATCGCCTTACGCGATTCTGGTGTCGCCGTTATTGCTGGAGACTTCGCAGCATCAGATGGTCCAGCGCGTACTCGTCATCGATGTGCCGGAAGCGGTGCAGATCGAGCGTACGGTGTTGCGCGACAAGACCAACGAAGCGCAGGTGCGGGCGATTCTCGAGGCACAGGCCAGCCGGGAAGAACGCTTGAGCCGCTCCGATGATGTGATCGTCAACGACCGGGACCCTGCGTGGCTGAAAAGCGAAGTCGAGCGACTGCATCACTTTTATCTAACTTTGCGTGGAGGCCAATGATGAGCCAACCAATGACCGTCGATTGCCCAACCTGCGGAGCTCCTGTGGAATGGACGCCGGAGAGCAAGTTCCGGCCGTTCTGTTCAGACCGCTGCAAGCTGATCGACCTGGGCGCCTGGGCGTCGGAAGAACACGCGATTCCGGTTGCGCCGGATGCGGAAGACGAACTGTTTTCGGGTGATTTCGATCCGCGCCAGCACTGATCAACTGCGGTATTGAAACTTTGCGGCGCCCCCTCACCCCTGTCGCAGTCCGGATTGCCGGCGGTGGCGCCCTTCAGATCGCTACCGCCGGCAAGCCGTGCTGCTGCTGAGCTAGACACCAATAGATCAACTGTCCCCATCATCCGTCCACGGCTCCGACAGGTAACGGGTGCGATTGAACGTTTCCAGCCACTCGGGGCAGAACACCACTAAGGCCGTAACGATCATTCCGTTGATGAACGCTTCAGGAAAGATGATCAGCCACAGGTAGCCGATGAAATCTCCTAGCCATTCCGGCATGGCAAAAATCCCGTCGTACCAGAGCAGTCCCATCGCCACTAACAGGGATGTCAACGCAACCAGTGCCGCAGCGAAGAAGCCCGAGCAGAAGATGTAGGTAAACGGGCTCTTCGGTTGTGCGCGCTCAACGATCAGCGAACAGCCTTCTGTGATCAGCACGGGCATCCCGACCAGCAGCAAGCCATTGACGCCCAGCGAAGCCAGGTCCTGGCGCCCCATCGCAAGTAACCCCAATTGCGCAATCAAGCCGCCGACCATCGCCAGCGGCCAGTCCAACAACAGGGTAACGGCGGTCATGCCGAGAAGATGGTAGGAAACGCCGGTGTCGAAATCCCGCCGCATCAGCCACAGCAGAAACAACGCGAAAACGGTGCCGAAAAACAGGTGCTGACGTCGGGTGTCGCTGAACAGTTCGACCCAGGGACAGCGCCACACCGCCCACACCAGCAGTGGCAGATAAAACAGCCAAGCGAGGAACATGGTTTGCGAGGTGAGCACTTGGGTTCCGATCATGATGAGTGCTTCTTCTGGGTTCGGATAAGGGGCAGTCTACGCCTGTTGAAACAGCCTGCGTGTCCAAACTAAAAACACCCGATGGAGCGTATTTATTCGCTCCATCGGGTGGAAACATGCATTTCGATTGTGAGTTAGCCAAGCTTACGCTGTGGGGCTCCGTGAACCATGGTGTAGGCGTAGTCGACACCCATGCCGTAAGCGCCGCTGTGTTCCAGTACCAGTTGCATGACCGCTTCGTAGGTTTCCTTGTGTGCCCAGTCGCGCTGGAACTCGAGCAAGACCTGCTGCCAGGTGACCGGCACCGCGCCGGCCTGAATCATGCGTTGCACCGACATGTCGTGCGCTTCCTTGGTGGTGCCACCCGAAGCGTCGGTGACGATGTACACCTCGTAGCCTTCGGCCAGCGCGTCCAGCGTCGGGAAGTTCAGGCAGACTTCAGTCCACAGCGCAGCGATGATCAGCTTTTTGCGCCCGGTGGCCTTCACCGCTTCGACCAGTTTCTTGTCTTCCCAGGAGTTCATCGAGGTGCGCTCGATGGGCTGTTGCTCCGGGTGTACTGCCAGCAGTTCAGGCCAGATGTAGCCGCTGAAGCTCTTGGTTTCGACCGAGGTGTAGATGGTCGGCACGTCGAAGATCTTCGCTGACTTGGCCAGGCCGATGGTGTTGTTCTTCAGCGTTTGACGATCGATCGACTGCACGCCGAAGGCCATTTGTGGCTGGTGGTCGATCAGGATCAGAGCAGAGTTGGTTGGGTTCAGCAGTTCGCGGATAGACATGGCATGTTCCTTTAGATGTCGATAATGGTCAGTAGTGGTTAGCCGCTCTAGCTCTTGGGTTCTGCCCGGTGAGCTGTTTGCTTGCTGGCTTGGGAGTAAATCTACGGACTAGCCGACTAAGGAACAATCCCATAGAATCGAGACTTATTGTTTCCAAATTAGGGACGTTAATGGATCGTATCGAATGCATGCGCGCTTTCGTCGCCACCGTCGGGGCGAATGGCTTTGCGGCTGCAGCCCGAGCGCTGGATGTTCCGCGCTCGAAGGTCAGTAAACAGATTCAGGCGCTGGAAGAAGCCATCGGTGTGCAATTGCTGCAACGCACGACTCGTAGCCTGCATCTGACCGAGGCTGGCGCCGAGTACTACGATGCCTGTCGCGATGTCATCGCTTCGCTAGACGAAGCCGAGCAGCGCGCAAGAACGGGAATGGGCGAGATACGTGGCGTGCTGCGGGTCAATGCGCCGATGTCGTTTGGTTTGAGCCGGCTGGGTCCGCTGATTCCGCTGTTCAACGAACGGCACCCGAATGTCGAATTGCAGGTGGTACTCAGCGACCAGCAGGTCGACCCGGTCAAAGGCGGTTTTGACGTGACCATCCGTATCGCCAGCCTGCCGGACTCATCGATGGTCGCTAAAACCATCGCGCCTGCTCCACGGATCATGGTCGCTTCCCCCGCCTATCTTGAGCGGGAGGGCGAACCACAGTCCCCCAAAGACCTGAGCCATCACAAATTCCTCAGCTACGGCTATCTACAAAGCGGCATCAGCCTGCATTTGTGCAACGGCAAGGAGACCCAGCGCGTGACCGTCAGCGGGCCGCTGCACGCCAATAACGGCGATATCCTGGCTCAGGCTGCGGTGTCAGGAATGGGGATTGCGCTGCTGCCCAACTTCATCGTCGAAAGGGCCGTGGCCGATGGTCGGCTGAAACCGGTGTTGTGCGACTGGCAGGCACCGGCGATTTCGGTGAACGCGGTGTATCCGTCGGCGCGCCGGGTGCCGATGAAGACCCGGGCATTCATTGACTTTCTAGTGGAAGAGCTGGCGTTGGGGACGGCGGGGTTTTGAAGACCTGGAAATTGCTGGAGCATGCTGAGCAGCTTTTTGATTCTGGCCAACGGCCGTGGGAGGGAGCTTGCTCGCGATGGGTAAGTACATCCAACACATATCAATGTCCGATCTACCGATTCGGCGAGCAAGCTCCCTCCCACGGGTTCCGTGTCAGGACAGCAATCTCATGAAGATTCGAGATGGCCGCTTTATTAAACCACCGCCCCAACCGGCTCCTTGCCTTCCAGCACAGCCGCCAAGCTGACCAGCACCATCTCTCCCATTCGCGTACGCGTCTGCACCGTCGCGCTGGCGCGATGGGGTTGCAGGATGACGGTTTCCAACTCGAACAACGCGTCAGGCACGTTCGGCTCGTCGGCGAAGACATCGAGCCCTGCGCCAGCAATCGATCCGGATTGCAGCGCGGCGATCAGGTCCGGTTCATTGACCAGGCTGCCCCGCGCCACGTTGATCAAATAGCCCTCTGCGCCCAGCGCGTCGAGCACCTTGGCATTGATGATCCCCTTGGCCTTGTCGGCGGCTGCGGCGACGATCAGCGCATCGCTTTGTCGAGCCAGCTCCACCAGATCGCTGACAAAGGTGTACGGCACATCGCTCATCGCGCTCAGGTCGGTGTAGCTGATTGGGCAGCCGAATGCCGCCGCGCGAGTGGCGACTGCACGCCCTACCCGTCCCAGCCCGACGATGCCGATGCGCATGCCACTGAACTGACGCGCCAGGGGCAGCGGAACCAATGGCGTCGCAGTCCTGGCCCATTCGCCGGAACGCACGTAACGATCACCGGTACCCAGCCCGCGACAGGCCGAAATCAGCAAGCCGATGGCAAGGTCGGCGACGTCTTCGGTCAGCGCGCCGATGGTGGCCGTCACACGAATCCCGCGGTCCCGCGCATAAGCCAGGTCCACGGCGTCAGTACCGACGCCATTGACCGCAATGACCTCCACTTTCGGCAGTTGCTCAAGCACTTCGCGCTTGATACCGGTGTGGCCGCCCGTGACCACGCCACGAATGTTGGCGCCATGCTCGCGCAGATACGCAGCCTTGTCCGCCTGCTGAAAGTAAGGGCGTACGGTGTACAGCTCATTGAGCTTCGCGTTGACTTGCGGAATCAGGATCGGGCTCAGCTGTAGAATTTCTGGTTTCATCGAGGTCTCGCTCATATCGGATCGGACGGGATCAACCACGGCCCACGAAAGGCATGTTGGTCGCCATGACGGTCATGTTCAGGACGTTGGCCGACAGCGGCAGCGCAGAGATGTAGCGCACGGCGTCGGCGATGTGTTTGACGTCGATCATCGGCTCTACTGCAATCGATCCATTGGCCTGCCGCACGCCTTTGGTCATGCGTACCGACAGCTCGGTCAGGGCATTACCGATGTCGATCTGGCTGCAGGCGATATTGAACTCGCGACCGTCCAGCGCCAGGCTTTTGGTCAGGCCCAATACGGCGTGTTTGCTGGCGGTGTAAGGGCCGGTGAAGGGGCGCGGCACATGAGCGGAAATCGATCCGTTGTTGATGATCCGACCGCCCTGCGGCGACTGTTTGCGCATCAACCCGAACGCGCCACGGCTGCACAGAAAAACCCCGGTGACGTTGGTGTCGATCACACTCAGCCACTTCTCGACCGGCAGTTCATCCATCGGTACCGCAGGGGCGTTGACGCCCGCGTTGTTGAACACCACGTCGAGCCGGCCGTAGACCTCTTCGATGGTTGCGAACAGCTTGTCGACGCTGGCCGGATCGCGCACGTCGGTGGACACGGCCAGCGCCTCGCCACCTTGTTCACGGGCCAGCGCGACCAGCTCTTCCAGAGGCTCGATGCGACGCCCGGTGACCACGACCTTGTAACCGTCTTCCAGCAGACCGAATGCGACAGCGCGACCAATGCCGCTGCCAGCGCCGGTCACCAAGGCAATTTTCGAGAGGGATTGTTGTTCAGTCATTGTTGTTCTCCTGTTGCTCGTCTGGATGCTGTGTTTTGCGGTTCAGCTTGCGCGGCGGCTGCCGATTCGCACTTCGAATTCACCGATTCCACTGATACCTGCGTTGATCACGTCACCCGCTTCGAGTGCTGCGACGCCAGGCGGTGTGCCGGTCATGATCAGATCGCCTGCGCGCAGGCTGACCGAATGTGAAAGCTGGCTGACGATTTCGCTGACCGACCAGATCTGACTCTCCAGATCCGAACGCTGACGTTCCACACCGTTGACACTCAGCCAGATCGCGCCCTGCCTCGGATGGCCGTCGCGGCTTGCGGGAACAATTGGCGTGATCGGCGCCGAGCCATCGAACGCTTTGGCCGGCTCCCACGGATTGCCGATGGCCTTGGCCGCCATTTGCAGGTCGCGGCGGGTCAGGTCCAGGCCTGCGGCATAGCCCCAGACGTGCTCCAGCGCCTGTTCTTCGTTGATCTCGAAACCGTCTTTTCCGATAGCCACGACCAGTTCGATTTCGTGGCAGAACTGATCGGTCTGGGTCGGGAAATCCAGCTCGCCCGTGGCATCGATGACCGAGGTCGAAGGCTTCATGAAGAACGCAGGGACTTCGCGAACTGCGTTGAGCGAGTCGCCCCAGTGGTAGTTACGGCCCAGGCAGAAAACTCGGGCGACGGGGAAACGTGCATCGCTGCCGCTGACCGGCAGACTGGCGATGCGCGTGGGTTCGAATACAAAGTTGCTCATGTAGATTCCTCATGGCCCGGGGCCGTTTCATCCAGAGACTACGGGATCGAATCGCCCGAAAGTTGGACAAAACCGTGTTCGCGCTGGACTAAAAAACTCAATATTTCAGACATAAAAAAGGCGTACTCACGTACGCCCTTGCCTAGTACGGCAGAAAGTCACACACACATTCTTGAGGCTTACTTCGACTTGAGTTCAATGCGGTAGATGCGGCCCAACAGCAGCGAGTAAGACAGCGTACCCATGCAGGCCATGCCGCCGATGAACCAGAACGCCCAGGCGAAATTCCCCGTCAGATGAAGAATCTGGCCGATGACGATCGGCGTCACGATGCCTCCGATATTCGCCGCCAGGCTGGTGATGCCGCCCGTAAGACCGATCAACTCTTTCGGTGCGATCTCGGACACCGCAGCCCAGGAAGCGGACGCGATACCTTGTGCGAAGAAGGCGATGGTCAGCAGTGCGATGCAGAGTTCGTTGGAGTCGGTGAAGTTGACCAGCATGATCGACATACCCAGCGCCGAGCCCACCACCAACGGCAGCTTGCGAGCGAAGGACAGCGACACACCGCGACGAATCATCCAGTCGGCAATGAACCCTGCCAGCAACACACCGACGGTTGCGCCAATGAACGGAAGAACAGCGAAGATGCCGACCTTGACCATGGTCAGGTGACGCTCTTCAATCAGGTAGGTCGGGAACCAGGTCAGGAAGAAATACAGTGCCGACGTACTGGCAAACTTGCCCAGACAGATCGCCCAGACCTGACGATACTTCAACAACTCGGCAATCTGCGCCCACTTGAATTTGTTCTTGTCCTTGCTGCTCTTGACCAGACCGCCGCCCGCTTCGATGTAGTCGAGTTCCTGTTTGCTGACCTTCTTGCAGTTCAGCGGATCGCGGTACAGGTAGAGCCAGGCGATACCAAACAGGATGCCGACGATGCCGGTGCTGTAGAACACGTGGCGCCAGTCGTAGGTGGTCGCCAGCCAGAGCAACAAGCCAGTGAACAACGCGGTGCCCAGATACTGGCCGCACACGTAGATACTACTTGCCATGCCTCGCTCACGGGCCGGGAACCAGACCGTGACAGCGCGGCTGTTGGCCGGAAACGCAGGCGCTTCCATGGCACCGATAGCCAGACGCAACCCGAACAGCGAGGCGAAGCCACCTGCCATGCCCTGGCATACGGTGACAGCCGACCAGGAGATCAGCGAGGCGCCATACGTCAGCCGCGATCCGAAGCGGTCGGCGATGAAACCGGCGGGCACCAGGGCGAAAGCGTAGGTCCAGGCGAATGCCGAGAAGATCAGGCCCATCTGGACTTTGTCCAGGCCAAGATCCTTGGCCATGAAGGGAGCGGCGATGGAGATGTTGACCCGGTCCACGTAGTTGATGATCGTGGCGATCAACAACAGCGAGAGCATGAACCAGCGACGATGGGACGACAGGCGGGCCGGTGCTGCTGCGGGAGCGGCCACACTGGCGTTGATCGCCTGAATATCAGGATTGCTCGACATGAGAATTCCTCGTTGTTTTTATTGGAATCGAGTGATGAAGCGCACCCTTAAGTTATCGTACGACTAGTTTTAAACAAGACGCTGCTTAGAACTTTTTGGGATTTCAGGCCGTCCGCCTAATTATTTGTCCAAGAAATCTCAAGCGCGCAGCAGGGTCATTCAAGACCTACTGCACCGTTGAAAAGCCTGTTCTAGAGCGCTGGAAAAATTTCAGTCCCTTGCGGATTTTTTGGACAAAAAAACTCGCACCTCTCAGCAGAAAGGCTTTGAATGAAGTCATAGGACAACTGACAATGAAAAGCAGAACAATGAGGAACCCATGATGGACTCTGCCAATCGCGTCCCCACATTCGGCATGCAGCAACGCAGCGAGCGGCCGGACTTTTATATCCGTGGCAAGACCGAAGGCAAACCGGAAACCGCGCCCCATCGTCATGAATATTTCCAGATCCAGATCAACCTGGGTGGTGATACGGTGCAGCACATTGGCGGCGTCGTTCGCCCATTTCCGCGCAACACCCTGGCTTTCATTCTGCCGCACAAACTGCACCTGATCCCGCATCCACCCGAAGGCAATTTCCTGCTGATCAACTTTTCCCAGACGTTTCTGCTGCCGCAATTGCAATGCGACCCGCTGGATCTGGAAGACGTCGCCATTGCCCTCGCTCCAGAGCTTTCGCCCTTCCGTTTTCAGGAGCATCTGGACTTCACGCTGAGCGCCGAAAACTTCGCGGAAGTCCAGCGCCTGCTCGACCGAATGCGTGGGCTGGACCAAAACCGCCAGTTCGGTACGCGGGAGATTCTCAAGGGCTGTCTACTGCAGCTGATTGGTACGGTCTGCGAGCTCTACGCCGAGCCGATCAAACTGCTGGCCGACGACAATGCCGCTGAACGCAGTCGTCGCGACGCGCTGGCGCGGATGTCGGAGTACGTGCGCAAGAACCTCAGCGACCCGGACCTGAGCTTGAAGAAGGCGGCATCAGCGGCATTTCTTTCGCCCAATTACCTGACCCACTGGCTGCGCAAGGAAGTGGGCAAGACTTTCAGCGAGCTGGTCCTTGAACGCCGCATGCACCTGGCGCGCACGCTGCTGCTCAATGGCAGCAAGCCTGTGGGGGAAGTCGCGAGGCTCTGCGGTTTCGCCGACGAAGCCTACTTCTCCCGCCGCTTCCGCCACGCCCACGGCATGCCGCCTGGGCAGTTCAGGAAGCAGAGGGATTTGTAGTCATGCATTCCTGCGAATCACATTCGGTAACAGTCGATTAGTAGTCATCACCGCCCTCTGTCGCGATAAGGACGCCCCCGACAATAGAAGAACGGAAGCCTCGCGCTCGGATGACAGAGTTTGTAACGCCCACTGGGGCAACGTATTCACTCAGACACCTTTCACCTTCAAACCATATTTTTGGAGTGACGGTGAACAAAAAGGCGTACGACCTACCGATCCAGGTGATGTACCGCGACCATTGTTATACGAGGTCGTTTATCGTCGAATCCGACGATCCTGAGCTCCTCTTCACACCGAGCACAGGAGAGAGGAGAGTTTTTTGCCCTGACAGATGGGCCTACTCATGTGGGTTGCCCGGTATCGTCGACAATCTGATTCGACAAAACGCGCAGTGCTACTCGGCCTCTCAGGACGGTCTGTACTTCAAAGTCGAGAGTTCAACCGCAAACAGACGGACCACGCCTCACGCGGGTTGGTATCTGTTCTTCAAATTTCGTCCGCATCGACGCGGGGTCGGGATCATCCTGTCTGTCGAAAGCAACCATGAGCGCACTAGCTGGCCATCCAACGCCAGAGGGCGCAAGCCAGCGCGATTTCGTGTCCTCCTGACAGACTACTTGCGCAGAAGGCCGGACCTGCTGGAGCGGGTAAAACCATAGGCATAAAAAACCCTGCTCTGATTAACAGAGCAGGGTTTTGAATTTCAGGCCGGGCCGCTTGACCAGAAGGTCTATCCCGCCACCATGCTGAGCACGGCTTTCGGCAGGGCCAAGTTACCTTGGCGGCATGGATACTCTCCCGTTAGGGTACACCGGCATGCGCATTCCACGGGCCGAATCATAGAAAACGAGCGGCAGCATTACAAGCGAAAACACAATCTCTGATCATGCATGGTGTCATGGGAAGATGATTCGCGCGGTACATCCCCCGGATCCGAAAGTTTTTTTCGGAGCGACATGCCAAGCTCGCACATTTTATTTTTTAGATGCGGATCAGAGCGCTAAGCTTCCCTTCATGGATGACTCCGACTATCTACGTCTGCTGACGATCCAGGCCGAGCAAGCCAATGCGTTTCTGTCCAATGCGCGCAAATGGGAGCGTGAGCGCTGGGTGTGCCAGCGTTTGCTGCAAGGCCTGAACATCCCTCATCGCACCGACGACTTTCTGCCCGCCGGGCAGGAACCGCCGGACGTACTGTTTCGCGATGCGTGTTTTGAGGTGTTCTTCGTCCTCGATGAAGGTCGTCGGCTCAACGATGAATGGCGAGAGGAATTGCAGCGACGGCGCAGCGCTTTTTCCCTGAGCCAACTGGTGCGGCGCGAGGCCAAACCCAAACGCATTCCCGCCTCCGAGCTGCTGCGGCGCCTGGCGCCCACACTGCGCAAGAAGGCCCACAACTACAAGGAGCGCGGGCTGGACCTGAGCGAACTGGACATCATCGCTTTCGCCAGTCTCAAGCGCGAAGTCCTGGACCTGAACAGCCACTTTCCACCGCCCACTGAATACCTGCGTCAGGGCTGGCGTTCGCTGTCTCTGGTCGGGCCGACCTTCGCCCGCGTGCTGTTTGCGCACCCGGACGCGCCGGATTTTCTGCGGACCAATCTGGGGCGCAGCGTGGTGTTCGATGTGGGGATCAGCCTGTGATGGCGCAAATCATGGGCGAATGTTACAAAAGCGCCATCGCTCGTTGAAATCCGCTGTATCGAACAGCCGGAGTCTGTCGTCAACGAAGTTAACGCATCGAAGACCGCTGTCGCCTGACGCCGGTCAACGTTCATGACGAGGCTTATATGACCAGCCGCCTGAACCCCGAGGACCAAAAGCGTGTCGAAGAGTACCTTCGGGCACCGCAGCACCAAGTCGAGCGCCGGCCATTCAAGCCTTGGCTGCTCCTGGTGGTGGTCCTGACGGTGGTGATCGGGCTGGGCCTGCTGAGCCGTTTACTGAGCTATCTGACGCTATGAGCTGCCTGGCGCTCGCTCGGATAGAACCTCTAGAGAATTCCTTAAGCCTTATGAGATATCCCCATGACTCATCGTATCGTGATCGTCGGCGGAGGCGCTGGTGGTCTGGAGCTGGCCACCCGCCTGGGTAAAACCCTTGGCAAAAAAGGCACCGCCAGCGTCACGCTGGTAGACGCCAATCTGACCCACATCTGGAAACCGTTGTTGCACGAAGTGGCCGCCGGTTCGCTCAATTCCTACGAGGACGAGCTGAACTACGTGGCTCAGGCCAAGTGGAATCACTTCCAGTTTCAGCTGGGTCGCATGACCGGTCTTGATCGCGAGAACAAGCAGATCCATCTCGCTGCCACGCTGGACGAAAACGGCAATGAGCTGGTGCCGGCACGCAGTCTTGACTACGACTCTCTGGTGATTTCCGTCGGCAGTACAACGAACGATTTCGGCACCAAGGGCGCGGCCGAACACTGCCTGTTTCTTGACACCCGCAAGCAGGCCGAGCGTTTCCATCAGCAATTGCTCAATCGCTATCTGCGTGCCCACGCCAGTGAGTTGGCAGCCACCGAAGAAATCAACGTGGCCATCGTGGGCGCAGGTGCAACAGGCGTCGAACTGGCTGCTGAACTGCACAACGCCGCCCACGAACTGGCTGCTTACGGTCTAGGCCAGATCAAGCCCGAGAACCTGCGAATCACGGTAATCGAGGCAGGTCCTCGGGTGTTGCCTGCCCTGCCGGAACGCATCGGCGGTCCAGTACACAAGACGCTGGAGAAGCTCGGCGTCACAGTGCTGACCAACTCCGCAGTGAGCGAGGTAACAACTGAAGGGCTGGTGACTGCGACCGGTCAAGTGATTCCGGCAACCTTGAAAGTCTGGGCGGCAGGCATCCGCGCTCCGGCGTTTCTGGAAGGTATCGCGGGGCTTGAAACCAATCGCATCAACCAGCTGCAGGTTCGCCCCACGCTGCAAACGACCCGCGACGACAATATCTTTGCCTTCGGCGACTGCGCGGCCTGTCCGCAGAAAGGCACCGACCGCAACGTTCCGCCACGGGCGCAGGCTGCGCACCAACAGGCGTCGCTGTTAGTGAAATCCTTGAAGCTGCGCATCGAAGGCGGCGATCTGCCTGAGTACACCTACAAGGACTACGGCTCGCTGATTTCGCTGTCGAAGTTCTCGGCCGTGGGCAACCTGATGGGCAACCTGACTGGCAGTGTGATGCTCGAGGGCTGGCTGGCGCGGATGTTTTACATCTCGCTGTACCGCATGCACCAGATGGCGCTGTACGGCACATTCCGTACGCTGATGCTGATGCTCGGCAGCCGCATCGGCCGCGGGACCGAGCCGAGGATGAAGCTGCACTAAGACCCAGTGATCAGTGACCGCTGACACACCACGAATCCCGTAGCAGTCCGGCTTGCCGGCGGTAGCGATTTCAAGACCGCGACCGCCGGCCAGCCGGACTGCTACGGGACATCCATCTCATCACGACAGAAGCCCTACGGCATCACCCGCCCTTTCCCCGAATGCTTGGCCTTGTACATCCAGCGGTCCGCTTCGCGCATCAGCTCATCCGGCGGTTTGCCGGAACCGGGCTCGTACATGGAAAAGCCGACACTGGCGTTGGTTCGGATCACATCGCCCTTGATGATGATCGGCTCGGCAACCGCAGCCAGTAGCTTCTTCGCCACCTCTCGCGCCTCGTCCACACCCGGTGCGATGCCTTCCAGAATCACGATAAATTCATCCCCTGCCAGCCGAACCAGACTGTCAGTGCGTCTGATGCAGCTTTGCAGGCGCGCGGAAATCGTTCGCAGCAGGTCATCTCCCGCGTCGTGCCCATAGGTGTCGTTGATGCCCTTGAAGCCATCCAGATCGATGAACATCAATGCCAGCTGCACCGTCGAGCGATCGGCGCGGGCCTGAGCGATGGGCAGCAGGGCGTCCAGCGCACGACGGTTGTAGAGACCGGTCAACGCATCGTGCCGAGCTTCCTGTTCAAGCTCTTTGCGCGACTGAATGTCCTGAATGATCGAGATGAAATATTCCAGATGCCCGTCTTCGGACAGCTTCTTGGTGACACTGAGGCTGACCCAGACTGAACTGCCATCTTTGCGCAGATAGCGCTTTTCCAGCTGGTATCGATCAGTTTCGTTGTCGATCAGCTGACGCAGCAACTCCATGTCAGTGTTCAGGTCATCGGGATGGGTGATGTCCTGAAAGGTCAGATCTTTGAGTTCGGCAGGCGTGTAATCGAGAATGTCGCAAAGGGCCGCATTGACGCTGATCCAGCCGCCATCGGGTGCTACCAGCGCAATGCCCACCGACGCCAGTTCGAACATCGAGCGATAGCCAGCCTCACTGGCCTTGAACAATGCATCGGAGCGATTCTTCTGCATCCGCGCCAGCATCAGGTTTTCCCGCAACTGCATCTCGCGGCTGACGATGTCAGCGAGATCGCGCAGCGTGTCGATTTCTTCCTGAGTCAGTTCGCGCGGGCGCTCGTCAATGGCGCACAGGGTGCCAACGGCAAACCCCTTGCTGGTGCGAATCGGCACGCCTGCGTAAAAACGGATATGGGGAGCGCCGGTGACCAACTGGTTATCGCGAAAGCGTTCGTCCTCGGCGGCATCCGGTACCACCAGCGGCGTGGTTTGCAGAATGGCGTGGGCGCAGAAGGCCATTTCCCGCGGCGTTTCGCTTGCTTCAAGACCCGTGCGGGACTTGAACCACTGGCGGTCTTCGTCGACCAGCGAAACCAGCGCAATCGGCACATCGAGCACGCGCGCCACCAGACGAGTGATCCGGTCGAGGGAGACTTCCGCTGGCGTGTCGAGGATTTCAAGCCCGTGCAGCGCCTCGAGGCGCTCTTTTTCATATGGAGGAGTTGGCGCTTTCATATTCCGGCCGATCCTGAAAAGACTGTCTGGAGTCTATACCGGGTGTCGGCAATGCGCACCCGCAAGGTCCGGATGGGCGATCAATCTGACGCGAACGCCTGCCCTGAAGCTCTACGACGAAGCAGCTCAATGAACTGCATCCTCTCGCGACTGGCCGCCTCGCCCTTGCGGGTCAGTAAACCGAACGGCGCCATGCGCTCCTCGATACTGACCGGCAACGCCTTGACCAGGCCCATCTTCAAATAGTCCCGCAGGGCAGATTCGGACAGCACCATGATCGCGTCGGTCAGTTGCACCAGTTGCTGCATCGAATACACCGAACTGCACTCGATGATGTCGGCGGGTGCCGGCAGTGCCAGACGCTCAAGGGCCTGATCGAAGGCAATGCGCGCCGGGCTGCTCTCCGGTTGCAGAATCCAGGGCCAGTCACTGACCAGTTCGGCCCAATCCAGTTTGCGACGCCTGGCCAGCGGATGCCCCTGATGCACCACCACCATCAACTGTTCGTTGCCTAGAGGCTCGAACTCATAATGCTCGCGGTCTGTGGCGGCGTTGCGTCGGGCAATGGCCAGGTCGATACGCCCCTGTTCCAACAGCTGGATGACCTGATCGCTGGTGTCGCCCATGATCCTGATGCGCAGTTGCGGGTTGAGCGCCTTGATCTCGGCCACCGCGTTCATTACCAGATCCGGTGCCGCGCCCATGATCGTGCCAATCGCCAGATACCCATAACCGCCCTGTAACCTGGCCTGCATGTCGGCGGCGCAGCGATCCAGCCCGCTCAATGCCGACTCGGCAAAGCGCAACAGCTCCTTGCCCAATGCCGTCGGGCGCATGCCCCGAGGCAAGCGCTCGAACAACTCGCAGCCGAACATATCTTCGATCTCATGCAGCATCCGCGTCGCGGCCGGCTGCGACATGTGCATGTTCATCGAGGCGCGATGCAGGTTCATGCTGGATCCGAGCACCACCAGCATTTGCAGGTGTTTGTAGCGCAGACGGCTGAACAGGTGATGAGGCGAACTGTTGTCGGCCATGGACGAATCTCTTTATCGATACCGTGAGGGTATCGATCCTAAGCTAAAAACGATTGGTCGCGCATCGTTTCGCGGCAGTAGAGTCTGTGCCGTACGCAGTCAAATAATTCCAAAAAGGAAACTGTCGTGAACACACTCCCCGCGTCCTTGCTGGCCAAGGTTTCATGGCGTCTGCTGCCCTTCCTCCTGTTGATGTACATCATGGCGTTCCTTGACCGCGCCAATGTCGGTTTTGCCAAGCAGGCCTTTCAGGCCGATACCGGCATCAGCGACACGGCATTCGCGTTCGGCGCAGGCGTTTTCTTCGCCGGGTACGCGCTACTTGAAGTGCCGAGCAACCTGATCCTGCACAAGATCGGAGCCAAGCTCTGGATGTGCCGAATCATGGTGACCTGGGGTCTGGTTTCTGCGGCCATGGTGTTCGCTCACAACGAAACCACCTTTTATGTGCTGCGCTTTTTGCTCGGTGTGGCCGAAGCCGGGTTCTTCCCCGGGGTCATTCTCTACCTCACCTACTGGTTCCCCCAGGCCGCGCGTGGCCGGGCAATGGGCTTCTTCTACTTCGGCGCGCCACTGGCTTTCATCTTCGGCAGCCCGCTGTCTGGCCTGTTACTCGAACTGGACGGGGTGCTCGGCAGCCACGGCTGGCAGTGGCTGTTCGCGGTTGAAGGCTTGATGGCCACAGCGGTGGGCGTCTGGGCTTACTTCTACCTGGACAACCGCCCGGCCGACGCCAAGTGGCTGAGCCTGGATGAACGCCACCAACTCCAAAGCGTACTCGACGCCGAGGACAGCCAGAAACAGGGCCATGGCAGCGCGCTCAAGGCCATGTGCCAACCGGCGGTGCTGTACCTGTGTGCGATTTATCTGCTGATTCAAGCCAGTGTCTATGGGGTGGTGTTTTACCTGCCCTCCCAGGTTGCCGGGTTGATGGGCAGCAAGGTCGGTTTCATGGTCGGGTTGGTCAGCGCGATTCCGTGGGTCTGCGCTCTGATTGCCGCCTGGCGTGTTCCGGCGATCGCCGATCGCACCGGCCAGCGTCGGCTGGTCGCGGCACTGACCCTGGTGGTTTCAGGGCTTGGCATTGCGGCTTCGGTGACCTTTGCCAATCCCCTCCTTGCCATCCTTGCACTGTGTTTCGCCGCGTCCGGATTCATTGCTGTACAGCCCGTATTCTGGACTTTCCCCGGTAGTTTTCTGGCAGGGAGCGCGGCGGCAGGCGCGATAGCGCTGATCAACTCCTTCGGTGCGCTGGGCGGTTTCATTGCGCCAATCATCAAGAACTGGGCCGAAGGCGCGTTTCAGACCCCCACCGCCGGCCTCTACCTGTTGTCGGTGACCACACTGATCGCAGCGGCCTTGATCATGGGCATCCGGCCGCCCAAGTCGAGCGCGGCGCACAAGCTACCGACCTTTCAACACTGATCGCCATTCACTGGAATCACAGGAGTCCTCCATGAGCACGCCAACCATCAAACACGTCCGCGCTTTCGTTCTGCGGGGCGGTGGTGCCGATTATCACGATCAGGGCGATGGCCATTGGATCGACGATCACATCGCCACCCCCATGAGTAAATATCCGGAATACCGCCAGAGCCGCCGTAGCTTCGGCATCAACGTACTCGGCACGCTGGTGGTAGAAATCGAGGACTCGGCGGGCAACGTCGGCTTTGCCGTGACCACCGGCGGCGAGCCGGCGGCGTATATCGTCGAGAAACACCTGGCGCGGTTTCTCGAAGGCGCCAAGGTCACCGACATTGAAAAAATCTGGGATCAGATGTACCTGTCTTCGCAGTACTACGGCCGCAAGGGGCTGGTGATCAACACCATTTCCGGCATCGACCTGGCGCTGTGGGATTTGCTGGGCAAGGTTCGACAGGAGCCGGTTCATCAGCTGCTGGGCGGCGCCGTGCGTGATGAATTACAGTTTTATGCCACGGGTGCACGCCCGGACCTGGCGCAGAAAATGGGCTTCATAGGAGGGAAACTGCCGTTGCACCACGGCCCTGCTGAAGGCGAAGAAGGCCTGCGTAAAAACCTCGAAGCGCTGGCGGTGATGCGCGAGCGCGTGGGCAAGGATTTCTGGTTGATGCTCGACTGCTGGATGAGCCTGGACCTCAATTACGCCACCAGGCTGGCCAACGGTGCTCAGGAATTCGGGCTGAAATGGATCGAGGAAGCGCTTTCCCCCGACGACTATTGGGGTTACGCCGAACTGCGTAAAAACGTACCCAAGGGCATGCTGGTCACCACTGGAGAACATGAAGCCACCCGCTGGGGCTTCCGCATGTTGCTGGAGATGGGGTGCTGCGACATCATTCAGCCAGATGTGGGCTGGTGCGGCGGCATTACCGAGCTGATCAAGATTTCGGCGCTGGCCGATGCACACAACGCGATGGTCGTACCCCACGGGTCTTCGGTGTACAGCTATCACTTCGTCGCGACGCGCACCAACAGCCCCTTCGCCGAATTTCTGATGATGGCGCCGAAGGCGGACGAAGTGGTGCCGATGTTTCATCCGCAACTACTGGGTGAACCGGTTCCCGAAAATGGCCGCATGCGATTGTCTAGACTCGACCAACCGGGCTTTGGCGTGACGCTCAATCCCGAGTGCCAACTGCATCGTCCCTATACCCACTGACAGGAGTCGAGCATGAAAATGCCGCACAACGCTTTCAAGGCTGCGCTGGCCAAACGCGAGCCGCAATACGGCATCTGGGCCGGTTTTGCCACCGGTTACGCCTCGGAAATCGTCGCAGGTCTGGGCTATGACTGGATGCTAATCGACGGCGAGCACGCGCCCAATACCGTCCCGAGCATTCTGTCGCAGCTGCAGGCTGTCATGCCCTACAGCACAGCGCCTGTGGTTCGCGCAGTGACTGGCGACGCCGTGCTGATCAAGCAGCTGCTGGATGTCGGGGTGCAGACGCTGATGGTGCCGATGGTCGAATCTGCAGAACAGGCACGCGCGTTGGTGCAAGCCATGCGCTATCCGCCCCATGGCATTCGCGGTGTCGGTGGCGGCCTGACCCGCGCCACCCGCTGGGATGCCGTACCGGATTACCTGAATACCGCGCATGAAGAGCTGTGCCTGATTGTGCAGGTGGAGTCTCGCGCGGGCGTGGAAAATGTCGAGGCCATTGCCGCGGTCGATGGCGTGGACGCGGTGTTCATCGGGCCTGCCGACTTATCTACAGGACTCGGACATATCGGCAATCCGTCGCACCCCGAAGTGCAGAAGCATATCCGCCACGCCGTCGATGCAACCCTGGCGGCGGGCAAGGTCTGCGGCATCCTCGCTCCGGCCGAAGACGACGCACGGCGGTACATGAGCTGGGGTTGTCAGTTCGTTGCGGTGGGCATCGATATCAGCCTGCTGCGTCAGGCAGCGAAGGAAAATCTCGCGCGCTATCGGGAAGGCCCGGAAACGACCGGGCCCTCGCGGACGTATTGATCGACAGGCGCAATTACAGACACTTGCTGTCATAAAAACGTGCTGATTACTGTGATCCCATAAAGACATCACACCCCGATGTCGCTCGATTACAGGAAGTCATCCATGTTTCAGCTTTCCCGAATGATGCTGGCCGCAGGCGTTGGCATTGCACTCAACCTGTCCCTGCTGAACGGCGCCAGCGCAGCGCAAGAGGTCACCGGCGCTGGCTCCACGTTCATCTATCCGGTCCTCTACAAGTGGGCCACCGACTACGACCAGAAGACCGGTATAAAGGTGAACTACCAGAGCATCGGCTCTGGCGCGGGCATTGCGCAGATCAAGGAAGGCGCAGTGGACTTCGGCGCAACTGACATGCCGATGAGTTCGGCCGACCTGCAAAGCCTGGGCTTGCAGCAATTCCCCTCAGTAATAGGCGGCGTGGTCCCGGTGATCAACATCGCTTCGATCAAAACCGGCAGCATGAAATTCAGCGGCCCGGTTCTGGCCGATATCTACATGGGCAAGATCAGCAAGTGGAATGACCCGGCGCTTGCCGCGCTCAACCCTGACCTGAAACTGCCAGCCGACAAAATCAACGTCGTCTATCGCTCAGATGACTCAGGCACCACCTTCAACTGGGCGAGCTATCTGTCGAAGGTCAGCAACGACTGGAAAACCAAAGTGGGCGCCGGCACTTCGGTGAAATGGCCCGTGGGGATTGGCAGTAAAGGCAGCGAAGGTGTGGCGTCGTACGTGAAGAAGATGCCGAACTCGATTGGCTACGTCGAATACGCCTACATCAAGCAACAGAACATGAACTTCGGCCTGTTGCAGAACGCTGCGGGGAATTTCGTGGCACCCAACACCGAATCCTTCCAGGCCGCTGCCGCCACTGCTGACTGGAAAAACGCCAAGGACTTCGACCTGTCGATGCTCAACGCGCCGGGTGACAACGCTTACCCGATCACTGCTGCCACCTTCATCGTGCTCTACAAACAACCCAAGAACGCCGACCGGCAGAAAGCGGTGCAGGATTTCTTCCGCTGGACACTGGAAAGCGGTCAGGAACACGCCCGCGCACTGGATTTCGCACCGATCCCTGTGGATCTGAAAAATCAGATCGAAGCCTACTGGGGTGATGCGCCGAAAGCGCCGTAAAGGTTCGAGAAACGAAAAAAGGCGTCCCGAAGGACGCCTTTTTTGTTGGTTCAACGCGAGTGGCGTTTGAACCTTATTTTCTACCCGGATACTGCTGGGGCGAAAATGGTCGGGGTAAGGGGATTCGAACTCCTGACATCCTGCTCCCAAAGCAGGCGCGCTACCGGACTGCGCTATACCCCGGTGTTACAAAAATACGCCCCGAAGAGCGTATTTCAAGCGGGTGACGCGACTGGCGTCACTCCCTAAGATCCAACCCGATACAGCCAGGTCAAAAATGGTGGGTCGTGTGGGATTCGAACCTACGACCAATTGGTTAAAAGCCAACTGCTCTACCAACTGAGCTAACGACCCAAAAATGGTCGGGGTAAGGGGATTCGAACTCCTGACATCCTGCTCCCAAAGCAGGCGCGCTACCGGACTGCGCTATACCCCGACGGTACTACTTCTGGAAATTGGCTCCGTGACCAGGACTCGAACCTGGGACCCAATGATTAACAGTCATTTGCTCTACCGACTGAGCTATCACGGAATTATTCAATTTCAGATGCAGCGTTTGACGCACTTCAACACAACAAATTCAGTACATCTTTGCGAGACGAATCTTGCACTTACCACCCTGAATCTACTGCATTTTCAGTCTCTTTGACCTGTCTGCATCGCTGCGTTCACGTCTCTGAGGCGCGCTATTCTACATTCCCAGAAACAGGTGTCAACCCTCTAAATTGCTTTTAAGACAATGATTTGCGACTTTTTTTCGATAAGGCCTCCAGACCCCGAAAATCCGCCTTTCTGGCCCCAAATCCACACAACATAAAAAAGGCGCCCCCTCGGAGCGCCCTTTTCACAACTATCTATATAGAGAGCAGAGAATCAAACGAAGGCGATCTCGTCGTCCACCACCGTGCCCTTGATGCTGGTGCCTGGCATGAAGCCACCGGACAGAATCAACTGCGCCAGCGGGTTCTCGATCCAGCGCTGGATGGCACGCTTGAGCGGACGGGCACCATAGACCGGGTCGTAACCCACGGCAATCAGCTTATCCATGGCCTCAGGGGTCAGCTCCAGTTTGAGATCCCGCTCGGCCAGACGCTGACGCAGACGGCCCAGCTGAATCTCGGTGATGCCTGCGATCTGCTCACGGCCCAGCGGCTCGAAGATCACCACTTCATCCACCCGGTTGATGAATTCCGGCCGGAAGTGCGTACTCACGGCATCCATCACCGCCGCACGCTGCGCTTCACGGTCACCAACCAGTTCCTGAATCCGGGCAGACCCCAGGTTCGAGGTCATGACAATGACTGTGTTACGGAAATCGACGGTACGACCGTGGCTGTCAGTCAGGCGACCGTCTTCGAGCACTTGCAAGAGGATGTTGAATACATCCGGATGCGCTTTCTCCACCTCGTCCAGCAGAATCACCGAATAAGGCTTGCGACGCACAGCCTCGGTCAGGTACCCGCCCTCTTCGTAACCAACGTATCCCGGAGGCGCGCCGATCAGTCGGGCCACGGAATGTTTCTCCATGAACTCGGACATGTCGATGCGGACCATGGCCTCTTCGGTGTCGAACAGGAATTCCGCCAGCGCCTTGCACAACTCGGTCTTACCCACACCGGTCGGGCCAAGGAACATGAACGAGCCACTTGGGCGATTCGGATCGGACAACCCGGCTCGCGAACGACGTACCGCGTTGGCCACCGCCACCACAGCCTCGTTCTGACCGATGACGCGCTGATGCAACAGGCTTTCCATCTTCAGCAGCTTGTCGCGTTCACCTTCAAGCATCTTCGACACCGGAATGCCAGTCCACTTGGAGACGACTTCCGCGATCTCCTCCTCGGTCACCTTGCTGCGCAACAGCTGGTTCTCAGGCTTGCCGTGCTGATCGACCATCTGCAGGCTGCGCTCCAGGTCGGGAATGACCCCGTACTGCAATTCAGCCATGCGGTTGAGGTCGCCACGGCGACGAGCCGCTTCCAGCTCCTGACGCGACTGTTCGATCTTCTGCTGAATTTGCGCGGAGCCCGTCACCTCGGCTTTTTCGGAGGTCCAGATCTCTTCCAGATCAGCGTATTCGCGCTCCAGACGTTCGATTTCTTCCTGAAGCTTTTCGAGACGCTTGATGGCTGCCTCGTCGTCTTCTTTCTTCAACGCCTGGGACTCGACTTTCAGCTGGATCAAGCGACGCTCAAGACGATCGAGCACTTCGGGCTTGGAATCGATCTCCATACGAATGCGGCTGGCCGCTTCGTCGATCAGGTCGATCGCTTTGTCCGGCAGTTGCCTGTCCGTGATGTAACGATGGCTGAGCTTGGCCGCTGCGATGATCGCGCCGTCGGTGATCGCCACTTTATGGTGAACTTCGTAGCGTTCTTTCAGGCCACGCAGAATCGCGATGGTGTCTTCTTCGCTCGGCTCGTCCACCAGCACTTTCTGGAAACGCCGCTCCAGGGCTGCATCCTTCTCTATATATTGGCGGTACTCATTGAGCGTCGTGGCACCGACGCAGTGCAGCTCGCCACGGGCCAGGGCCGGCTTGAGCATGTTGCCGGCGTCCATCGAACCTTCGGCCTTGCCCGCACCGACCATCGTGTGCAATTCGTCGATGAACAGGATGATCTGCCCTTCCTGCTTCGACAGCTCGTTTAGCAACGCTTTCAGGCGCTCTTCGAACTCACCACGGAATTTGGCACCGGCGATCAACGCCCCCATGTCGAGGGAAAGCAGCCGCTTGCCGCGCAGGCCATCGGGTACTTCGCCGTTAATGATGCGCTGAGCCAGACCTTCGGCGATGGCGGTTTTACCCACACCAGGCTCACCGATCAGGACCGGGTTGTTCTTGGTCCGACGCTGCAAGACCTGGATGGTCCGACGAATCTCGTCGTCACGGCCGATCACCGGGTCGAGCTTGCCTTCCTCGGCACGCTTGGTCAGGTCGACCGTGTATTTATCCAGCGCCTGACGGGACTCTTCGGCATTGGGGTCGTTGACCGCCTCGCCGCCGCGCAGGTTGCTGATGGCATTTTCCAGCGCCTTCTTGCTTACGCCCTGCCCCAGCAGCAACTTGCCGAGCTTGCTGTTTTCATCCATTGCCGCGAGCAACACCAGCTCGCTGGAAATGAACTGGTCGCCCTTTTGCTGAGCCAGACGGTCGGCCTGATTGAGCAGGCGCGCAAGATCCTGCGACATGTTGACGTCGCCGGTCGGGTTTTGAATCTTCGGCAGTTGGTCAAGCTCCTTGCTCAACGCCTTGCGCAGGCTGTTGATGTCGAAGCCGACTTGCAGCAGCAGGGGTTTGATCGAACCACCCTGCTGTTCGAGCAGCGCCTGCATGAGGTGCGCGGGCTCGATGGCGGGATGGTCCATACCCACCGCCAGAGACTGAGAATCAGATAAAGCGAGCTGTAATTTGCTGGTTAAACGGTCAATACGCATTGGTCACCTTCCTAATGGGCAGGCCGGAGCAATGAACACACCTTAACGAAGAAAACCTGCCAGATAGCCCTTAGATGTGGCCGATTGCACAGGATTCAAGCGCCGAGTGCTTGACACAGATCAACATTAGCTTGTGGAGGAGGATTATGAAGGGAATATGGCCTTGGCAAAGCGCCAAGGCGTATCAGACGCCGTCGATCCACACCAACGACGCAAACCGCCCGGTGCGCGCGCCGCGACGGTAGGAAAAGAAGCGCTCATCGTTGTAGGTCGACAAGCCGCCGCCGTACACCGCCGTCACGCCATGGGCCGCCAGACGCAAGCGCGCCAACTGGTAGATATCGGCCATGAACTTGCCAGTATTGACGCTCGGCGCGAACGCTTCGACCGTTTCAGGATGGATCGCCATGAAGGCTTCTCGCACCTCAGGACCGACTTCGAACGCCTGAGGACCGATCGCCGGGCCAAGCCAGACGAGAATCTCGGGCGGTGCGTCGGCAAAACTGTCGACCGCCGCCTCCAGCACACCTGCCGCCAGCCCACGCCAGCCAGCATGGGCTCCCGCGACTTGTGTGCCCGACCGATTGCAGAACAGCGCTGGCAGGCAATCGGCCGTCATGATGGTGCAGGCCACGCCGGGGGTTCTGGTCCAGCTGGCGTCCGCCTCCATCACCGCCTCCATCACCGCCTCAGGCGACGCTTCGACGACATTGATGCCGTGGACCTGTTTGAGCCAGGCGGGCCGGGTGTTCAGCTGCGAGGTCAGTAAAGACCGGTTATGAGCAACGGCCTGAGGATCGTCGTCGACATGATCGCCCAGATTGAAGCTGTCGAACGGCGCAACGCTGACGCCGCCCGCGCGAGTGGTGACGCACGCCTTGATACCGACCGGCGCAGGCCAGTCGGGAATCAGCCAGTCCGCCACGAACTCACTCATCCGATGAACGCCTCACGGTCCTGCTTGAGCAGCGACAGCAGCCAGACGAAATCATCAGGCAACGGAGATTCCCAGCTCATGCGCTGACCGGTCGTCGGATGGTCCAGCTCCAGGAAGCGTGCATGCAGCGCCTGACGCGGGAAATGTTTCAGCGATTCGACCATGGTAACGCTGGCCGCTGGGGGAATACGGAAGCGACCGCCGTAGGCCGGATCACCGACCAACGGGAAATTGATGTGGGCCATGTGCACGCGAATCTGGTGCGTACGACCGGTTTCCAGCTTGACCCGCACGTGAGTGTGAGAACGGAAACGCTCCAGCACACGATAGTGACTGACCGCAGGTTTGCCGCCTTCCATTACCGCCATGCGCTGGCGCTGCTGACCGTGGCGACCGATAGGCGCGTTGATCTTGCCTCCGGCCGTCACGACACCGATCACGATGCACTCATAAATGCGGCTGACGCTGCGATTCTGCAGTTGGGTGACCAGCTGGGTCTGCGCCTGAATGGTCTTGGCCACCACCATCAAGCCGGTGGTGTCCTTGTCCAGCCGGTGCACGATGCCTGCGCGCGGGACATTGATGATGTCCGGCACGTGATGCAGCAAGGCATTGAGCAGCGTGCCGTCGGCATGACCTGCCGCCGGATGCACGACCAGACCGGCCGGTTTGTTGATCACCAGAATCTGGTCGTCTTCGTAGACGATGTCCAGTTCGATATCCTGCGCAACCCACTCGCCCTGAGCTTCCTGCTCGGCTTTGAGGACCAGTACCGCGCCGCCATGCACGATGTCACGCGGGCGCAAAACGCCTCCGTCCACAGTCAGGCGGCCGTCTTTGATCCAGGCGGAAAGGCGCGAGCGCGAGTGCTCGGCGAAGAGTTGGGCGGCGACTTGGTCGAGGCGTTGACCGCCCATTTCGGACGGCACCTCTGCGCGGAGTTCTATGATCTCAGACATGCTCAAACTAGGAGGTGGCACTGGCCTTTGGTTTCGGCTGTGCGCTTGTGGTTAAATACGGCGTCTTTTGTCCCGGGGGTTCCACGGGGCGCCCATCATAACAGGACGGTCCTGCGCAAGACAGCAGGCCGTTATAGGGACGCAAGCCGCCATGCAAGTGAAACACCTGCTGCTGATAGCCATCCTCGGACTTACCGCTGCCTGTTCTTCGAAGAAAGAAGTCATCGACGAAAACCTCAGCGAAGTCGAGCTGTACCAGCAGGCGCAGGCCGATCTGGACAACAACAGCTACAACAGCGCGACCGAGAAACTGAAGGCTCTGGAATCGCGCTACCCGTTCGGTCGCTATGCCGACCAGGCGCAGCTGGAGCTGATCTACGCCAACTACAAGAACGGTGAGCCAGAGGCCGCAAAATCCGCTGCCGAGCGTTTCATTCGTCTGCACCCACAGCATCCGAACGTCGACTACGCCTATTACCTCAAGGGCCTGACCTCGTTCGACCAGGACGTGGGCATCATTGCGCGCTTCCTGCCGCTGGACCAGACCAAGCGTGACCCGGGTGCTGCCCGTGACTCTTACAACGAATTCGCCCAGCTGACCAGCCGCTACCCCAACAGCCGCTACGCGCCGGACGCCAAGCAACGCATGATTTACCTGCGTAACTTGCTGGCCGCGTACGAAATCCACGTCGCCGACTACTACTTGACCCGTCAGGCGTATGTCGCAGCGGTCAACCGTGGTCGTTACGTCGTGGAAAACTTCCAGGAAACCCCATCGGTCGGCGACGGCCTGGCGGTCATGGTCGAGGGTTATCAGCGTCTGCATCTGGACGATCTGGCCGACACCAGCCTGCAAGTGTTGAAAGCCAACTATCCGGATCACCCGCAACTGGCTGACGGCAAGTTCGAAGCACGCACGCCGGACCCGGACAACCGTTCGTGGCTGTCGAAAGCAACGCTGGGCCTGATCGAAAGCCGTCCGCCGCTGCCGCCGGGAGAAACCCGCGCCAACCAGGACGTGATCAAGCAGTACGAAGACGCCAAGGAAGCCATTCCAGCGGATCTGCTGCCTGAAAACCAGACTGATGAGCCGCAGAAAAACGAAGATGACGACGGCACGCCTAAAAGCCGCTCGATCTTCAGCTACATGACGTTCGGCCTGTTCGACTGATCGCAGTCACGGGCAAGTGTCAGACAAAGAGGTCCTCAGGGACCTCTTTTTCGTTTCAGAGCGTTTTCCGACAGCCTTGGCAGGCGCAGATCACTGTCCGCCCGACAATGCCTTGGCTACACTGCGTCATCTTCACTTCATAAGCTGGTAGACATGATTCGCTTGATTATGTGGATCGCCTTGATCATGGCGATCATCTGGTTTTTCAAACGCGTGACCAAAGGCTCTGCGCCGCGCGCCAAACCGGCTGCACCGGAAATCGACGCCGCGCCCATGGTCCGTTGCGCGCAATGCGGCGTGCATGTACCGCGTGACCGTGCACTGAGTCAGGGCCAGCAATGGTATTGCACAGAAGCTCACCGGCTTCAGGGCCCCGCTGCACGTGACCGCTGAAACCCTGTCGCTGGCGACACCTCAGGCCCAGCGGATTCTGCGGCTGTATCACCTTTACCGTCTGAGCATCGGCATTCTCATGGTGCTGCTGATTTCCAGCAGCCTGGATGCCGAATTGCTGGAAATGGCGGACATCGAACTGTTCCGCACCGGATGTTGGCTGTATCTGGTATTCAACATCCTGGTTGTCGTGCTGCTCGAGCGGCCGACTCGCCAAGGCCAGCTGTTTACGCTGGCCATGACCGACGCTCTGATGCTGTGCGCGCTGTTCTATGCCGGCGGCGGCGCACCCAGCGGCATCGGCAACCTGATCGTCGCCTCGGTGGCCATCAGCAATGTGTTGTTGCGTAAACGGACCGGCTTGCTGATTGCCGCAGTCTCGGCCATCGGCATCATCTACCTGACCTTCTTCATCAGCTATCACAAGCCTGCGGCGGCCAATCACTTCGTTCAGGCGGGCTCCCTCGGGGCCCTGTGCTTTGCCGCGGCGATGCTGGTGCAAACCTTGGCGCGGCGCCTGCAACTCAGCGAAGACATCGCCGAGCGGCGCGCCGCCGATGTGGATAACCTCGAAGAACTCAACGCGCTGATCCTGCAGCGCATGCGCACAGGCATTCTGGTGCTGGACGCCAATCGCCAGGTGTTGCTGGCCAATCAAAGCGCGCTGACATTACTGGGCCACAACCATTTACTCGGCGAAATCATCGACCCCTATTCGCCACAACTGGTCGAGCGGCTGCGGCAGTGGCTGATCAACTCTTCCATGGCGCCTCGCAGCATTACCACCTCGGCGATCGGGCCCGTGCTGCGCCCCGGTTTCATTGCGCTCACCCGTGGCAACCATCGGCACACACTGGTGTTTCTCGACGACCTGTCGCAAATTTCCCAGCAGGCCCAACAACTCAAGCTCGCCGCGCTTGGCCGATTGACGGCCGGGATCGCCCACGAAATCCGCAACCCGCTGGGCGCCATCAGTCACGCCGCGCAACTGCTCCACGAATCCGAGGAACTGACCTCGCCGGACCGGCGTCTCAGTGAGATCATCCAAGATCAATCGCGACGTATGAATCTGGTGATCGAGAACGTCTTGCAGTTGTCCCGCCGACGTCAGACCGAACCCCACCTGCTCGACCTCAGGCAGTGGCTCAAACATTTCGTCAGCGACACCCGCAGCAGGCTAACCGCTGATCAGGCTCTGCACCTGGACATCGGCTTTGGCACGCTGACCACGCGCATGGACGCCGAACAACTCCAGCAGGTCGTGACTAATCTTGTGCAGAATGGCTTGCGCTACAGCGGTCAGTTGCATGAGAAAGCTCAAGTCTGGCTGCGTCTGTTCCACGACCCGCACAGCGAACTGCCCAGCCTGGAAGTGCTGGACGATGGCGCAGGCGTTGCCGACGAGCATCTGACGAAGATATTCGAGCCCTTCTTCACCACTGAGAGCAAGGGAACCGGTCTTGGCCTGTACCTTTCGCGAGAATTGTGCGAAAGCAATCAGGCGAACCTGGATTACACACCACGGGAAGGTGGCGGCAGTTGCATGCGGATCACCTTCGCCCATCCGTTCAAATTGAGTTGAACATGAGCCAACGGCAAAAGATCCTGATCGTCGACGATGAGCCGGACATTCGCGAACTGCTGGAGATCACCCTGGGGCGGATGAAACTGGACACTCGCAGTGCGCGCAACGTCAAGGAAGCCCAGGAATGGCTGGCCCGCGAGCCTTTCGACCTGTGCCTGACCGACATGCGTCTGCCCGATGGCAATGGTCTGGAGCTGGTGCAGCACATCCAGAAGCGCCACACCCAGGTGCCGGTGGCGATGATCACAGCCCACGGCAGCGTTGACACCGCGATCCATGCCCTCAAGGCGGGCGCCTTCGACTTCCTCACCAAGCCGGTGGATCTGGGTCGGTTGCGTGAACTGGTGGGCAGCGCCCTGCTGCTGCGCGCTTCACCTTCCAACGAAAACAGTATCGATAACCGACTGCTCGGTAATTCGCCGCCGATGCAGGCGCTGCGCAAGCAGATTGGCAAGTTGGCCCGCAGTCAGGCGCCGATCTACATCAGCGGCGAATCGGGCAGCGGCAAGGAATTGGTCGCCCGATTGATTCACGAACAGGGTCCGCGCATCGACAAACCCTTTGTGCCGGTCAACTGTGGCGCGATTCCGGCAGAACTGATGGAAAGCGAGTTCTTCGGTCATCGCAAAGGCAGCTTCACCGGCGCCCACGAGGACAAGCCCGGCCTCTTTCAGGCTGCCAATGGCGGGACACTGTTCCTCGACGAGGTCGCGGATCTGCCGCTGGCGATGCAGGTCAAACTGCTGCGCGCGATTCAGGAGAAATCCGTGCGCGCCGTGGGTGGCCAGCAGGAGCAGGTGGTCGACGTCCGCGTTCTTTGTGCGACTCACAAAGACCTGAGTGTGGAGGTCGCCGCCCAACGTTTCCGGCAGGACCTGTATTACCGCCTCAACGTCATCGAACTGCGCGTCCCGCCGCTGCGCGAACGTCGAGAAGACATCGAAGAAATCGCCAACAGCGTCCTGCGTCGCCTGGCCGAAGGCGCCGACGAGCCGCCAGCGCGCCTGGCGATTCAAGCGCTGACGGCGTTGAAGGGCTACCGTTTTCCCGGCAACGTTCGCGAGCTGGAAAACATGCTGGAGCGGGCCTACACCCTGTGCGAGAACGATCAGATCAACGCCGACGACCTGCGGCTGGCCGAGCCCGCCAGCGTCAACAATCAGGACGGCCCGAGCCTGGCCGACATCGACAATCTGGAAGACTACCTGGAAAGCGTCGAACGCAAGCTGATCCTGCAGGCCCTGGAAGAAACCCGCTGGAACCGCACGGCTGCTGCGCAACGGCTGAACCTGACGTTCAGGTCGATGCGCTATCGGTTGAAAAAGTTGGGGCTGGAGTAGGTCACTCTGCAACAAGCTTCTTGATAAGTCCCAAAAAGGGACCTATCGTTCCCTTTTTGGGACTTATCTCTCGGAAGCTTCAATGTCTATTGGCGACGCACTCTTTACCACGACCCAACAACGACTACTTGGATTGCTCTATGGCAATCCGGAACGAAGCTTCTACACCAACGAAATAGGCCGCTGGGCAAAGGTCGGAAGAGGCAGCATGGTCCGCGAACTGGAGAGGCTCCATTCAGCCGGCCTGCTCACTGCCACTCGCCAAGGTAATCAGATCCACTACCAAGCTAACCCCGCCAATCCTGTTTTTGGGGAGCTTGTCGCCATCGTGCGGAAAACCTTCGGGATTGCCGACTACTTGCGGGAAGAATTGATGCCGTTCGCCGACCGCATCGAGCGAGCTTTTGTATATGGCTCTATAGCCAAGGGCACCGCAAATACATCCAGTGACATTGATTTGATGCTGATTGGCGAAGGGATCAGCTACAGCGAAGTGATGGAGCGTATGATCCCGCTCGAAGAGTTACTGGGCAGGACGATCAATCCGACGTTGTACACCCCGGCGGACTGGCAGGCCAAGCTTGAGGCAGGCAACAGTTTCGTAGTACGAGTGGCGGAGCAGGATCAGATCGAGATCATCGGACGTACGTAGGGAGATGCCACGGAATGGGCGGCAATGACAACCTGGAGAACCTGGTACGCAGCGGTGGATTGAAGCTTGAACCGCCCGACAGGAAAGAGTGCGTTGGCCTGGTCCGCTCCGCCGCCGATCGGCTTCATGATGCCCACAACCCTACCCTCTCTTACGCCAGCCGCTTCGACCTCGCGTATAACGCGGCCCATGCCCTCGCCCTGGCCGCGATGCGCATGAAGGGGTACCGTTCGGACCGCCGCTATCTCGTATTTCAGTGCCTGCCCCACACCATCGAGCTGGACAGGGTGAAGGTGCGCCTGTTCGCGCTATGTCATGAACGCCGCAATCTGGCCGAGTATGAAGGCTACATGGATGTGGATGAGCCGCTCCTGGTAGAGCTATTGGCAAGCACCGACGCTCTGCGCCTTCTGGTACAGAGCGCTATGCACGGTTAAGCCTCAACTCTTCCCGATGGCGCATACGGCGCCGGATCAATGATCGGCGCATCGCCCATCAGCAGATCGGTCAGCAACTGGCACGACGCAGGCGCGAGCACCAGACCATTGCGGAAATGCCCGCAGTTGAGCCACAGCCCTTCATGATTCGGCAACTGCCCAATAAACGGAATGCCGTCCGGCGAGCCTGGGCGCAGCCCGGCCCAATGCCCCACCACTTCAGCGTCGGCCAGTGCCGGGATCAGTTCGATGGCCGAGGCTTTCAGGCTTTCCAGCGCCGTACCGGTTGGCGTCTTGTCGTAGCCTTCATGCTCCAGCGTGCTGCCGATCAGGATGTGTCCGTCACGACGAGGAATGGCGTAGCGGCCCTTGGCGAGAATCATGCTCGGCAGGAAGTCCGACGCGCACTTGTACAGAATCATCTGGCCTTTGACAGGTTCTACCGGCAGTTCAAGCCCGAGCCTTGCGAGAAGATCGCCGCTCCAGGCGCCCGCTGCCAACACCACGGCATCCCCCAGAATGTCTCCCGCCGGAGTGCTGACACCAATGACCTTGTCACCATCGCGCACGAAATCGCCGACCTCGGACTGCTCATGAATCGTGACATTGGGCATCGCCAGCAATGCCGCTTTCAGCGATTTGACCAGACGCGGATTACGCACATTGGCGATGTCGGCCATGTAGACCGCACGCGAATAACCGCCGCCCATCACCGGCACAGCGTCGTAAACCGCCGAGATGTCCACTGACGTCAAAGGGCGGTTCATACGCTCGGCCCACTCCAGCGCCTCATTTTCGTCATCGAGGTCCAACCAGTAGAGACCGGTCTTGTGCACTTCGGGGTCCAGGCCCGTCGCTTCGAGCAAACGCTCGCCCAACTGCGGATAGAAATCCTGCGACCAATGCGCCAACGCCGTTACCGCCGGGCTGTAGCGCCAGGGATACAGCGGCGAAACGATGCCCCCGCCCGCCCACGAAGACTCCTGCCCCACGCCTGAACGATCAAGCAGCACCACGCTCTGGACTTTTGAAGCGAGATTGAAGGCCGTCAACAGACCGATGACGCCACCACCGACGATTACTACGTGTTGCCTGGACATGCAGAACCCGATCATCAATAGGAAATAAACGTCGGCTCATGCCCAACAGGTGGCTGAGAAACCGACTCGACAATGGCCAAAAAACCACGCCATGCCACTGGTCCGGCGAATATCCCCGGACATCCACTACATAGCGACTTCGAACCTGAGTAGTATCACCATATTTCAAACGAAAAATGGAATTTCCTCGATGGATTTCAGCTCAGGGTCTGCGGGCTCAGGCACGCACCCGAACCTGCATCGCAGCTGGCAGTGTCCTCAAAGGCGCGATAACGCCGGGTTTACCTTGATCGAATTGATTGTGGTGGTTGTGATCGTGGGGATTTTTGCTGCGATTGCCTTGCCGAGCTTTTCGAGTCTGCTGCACCGGATGAATGTCCGGGCAGGTGCCAACGAACTCTACGACCTCCTTCAATACGCAAGATCGGAAGCCGTCACCCGAGGCACCAACGTGACGATCAGCGCCCCTGTTGGTACCACTGATATCAGCGTAGTTGCTGGCGGTACCACACTGAGACGAGTAGGCACCAACGGCCTGCAATCGGGTATCGCGATCAACTCCGTTGCCAACACTGTGGTTTTCTCCCCTACCGGCAACGCGTCGACCAGTGCCTGCTTTCAAATCACCTATGCGACCGACACCACCATCGCCCCGCAATATATTGCGCTGTTGACGAGCGGCCGAGTGACGGCGCCATCGACTGCAAAACCGGGTGGTTGCTGATGCAAATGCAAACTTCAGCCCTGCGCCGCAGTGGCGGCTTCAGCATGATTGAAGTGCTCGTGAGCCTGATCATCATCGCTGTCGGCGTGCTCGGCATGGTCGCCCTGCAAAGCAAGGCTATCCCATACACGCAGGATTCTGTGCAGCGCAATACAGCCATCATGCTCGCCGACGACCTCGCGGAAATAATCCGCAGCGCCGGTACCTGCACCGCCGCAAACAGTTGCGTAAAGCCGCCTGGCACGAACTTCCCGTCGGTCCCTGGCAGCTGCAGCCCCACGCCAGTCGATCTATCGGCCCAAATTGGCTGCTGGACTGCACAAGCCAGCCGGGCGTTACCGGGCGTGACCGCTGCGATATTGAAGGACTCGTTCTATATTTGCCGAAGCAAGGTGCCCGGCGATAGTCAGACCGCCTGCGGCACCAGTGAGACCAGCAACAGCGAAGTCGAGATACAGCTGGCCTGGACGGTGAAGTCGACCGCCGAATGCCTGGACACCAATAGGGTGGGCACCACGTGCACCTACCGTCTCAGGACGAGGATGCGCATGTTATGAAACGCCTGTTCCCACTCTCTTCGCGCCGCAACACTCAGCAAGGCTTGTCGCTGATCGAGTTGATGGTGGCGATGCTCATCGGCTTGTTCCTGATACTCGGCGTCACGCAGATATTCATCAACAATCAGAAAAGCTATCTCTTCCAGCAAGGTCAGGTGGGTAACCAGGAGAACGGCCGCTTCGTCCTGTCGGTTCTGCAACAGGAGCTTTCCAAGGCGGGCTACCGCAGCAACCCGGCCACCGCGTTCCCTGCCAGCTCGGGGCTTGGCTGTACATTCCCCGAAGATGCCGCTGTGGTAGCCGTTTCGAACATAGCCTTCTGCTTACGCTATCAGGCCGCCAATAAAAGCGACGTCAACTGCCAGGGCGCGGCGCTCTCATCGGCCAATCAGGACGCCATCACACTGCCCTATCAGAAAGGGGTGATGAATCCGGTCGTCATCGAGAAAATCGAGTTTGACGCGAACACCAGCTCAATCATTTGCACCTCAGGAGCAAGCTCCCAGCAGCTCGTCACTGGCGTGGCGGGGTTGCGTTTCGAATATGGCTCCGGTGCAGCGGATCTTAAGGTCATCTCGGCCTACAGCCCCAATCCCGCCGCAAGCACGACCGATGTCATCAGCGCGGTTCGATACACCGTTTTGATGCAGAGCCCGGGTACTGCATCTTTGCGTGAGGGCGCCAATCCATCAGCGGCATTGACAGAGTGGAACAACAGATTCAATCCAGACCTGGCGGACACCAATCAGATTTACCAGTTGGTTCAAGGCACGACCATGATCAGGAACCGGATGCAATGACTGCCTTCAATCCTGCTGCAAACCGTCGCCAGACCGGCGCCACATTGCTGGTTGCAATCATGATGCTCTTGATCATTACGCTGCTCGCTCTGTCGAGCATGCGCGGCGTATCTCTGGAGTCCCGGATCACGGGCAATCTGAAAATGCAGAAAACCCTGTTCAACGCAGCTGAAGGCGGGTTGCGTATCGGCGAAAACAGTATCAGTAAGGCCGCTCCGCCCTCAGCGAGCAGCGCGTGCAATAGCACATTCTGTCTGCGCTGGAGCCTTTCGGACCTCACCGTCAGCACCTCTAAAGACACACCTGCGCGGTTCACAACGTCCGATGGCAGCAACGTGACCACTATCGCGAACAACTATGACGTGAAGGTCCAGTGGTACGTCGTCGATCTGGGGAATCTCGTCGGTTCCAGCCCAGGCAACTGCGCCGCTCTCGGCTGCGGGCCACACCACTATGAAGTTAACGCCTGCGCGTCGACAGTGCTTTGCACCAGTGATACGACCACCCCTCGCGTTATATTGCGCACCGTCATCGCCCGGTACTACCCATGAAGATTTGCCGATCCCTGTGCGCTGTAAACGTAATCAAATACATGTCGCTGCTGACGACAATGGCCGCGACCTGGGCGCTGTCGATCACAGCAGCACTGGCGGCGGTAAGTCAGGTACCGGCCCAGGCTCCGCTGTTCGTTAATGATTCAGTTCCCCCGCTGAACATGCTGGTGGTCGGCCGAGATCACAAGCTGTTTTTCCCCGCCTATAACGACGCGTCCGATCTGGACGGTGATGGCTCCATCGACATCCGCTACAAGCCCTCGATCGACTATCTCGGCTATTTCGATTCACTGACGTGTTACAACTACAGCGGGGGGTATTTCACTGCGAACTCCAACACGACCAAAGCCAATCTCAAGAAATGCCCCGGTAGCTGGAGCGGTGACTATCTCAACTACCTGACCACCTCTCGAGCAGATGCACTGCGCAAGGTGCTTTACGGCGGCTATCGAAGCACGGACACAACTAACCAGACGATCCTTGAGCGCGCCTATATCCCCACCGACGCGCACACGTGGGGCAAGGAATACCGCAGCCCGACGGTCGACGGCTATAACCTGTCCGACTACACCCCTTTCGCAAACCCGACCGGCAGCAACTACGCGCTGTTCGCCAACAACACTCAATCTTCCGCGCCGCTGTTACGGGTATTGCCCAACGTTTCCAACATCCGCATTTTTGGTTGGGTTTCCCGGGAGGTTACTCAAGGCGGCTTGGTGGCGACTAACACCAGCTTCCAGGATGTCGTGGTCGTGCCCTCGGATTATCAAGTCCGTGTCGAGGTGTGCAAAACCGGCTTTCTGGAGAGCAATTGCAAGCTCTACCCCAACGGTAAATACAAACCGACCGGAATCCTCCACGATTACGGTGAAGGCAATCAGATGTATTTCGGCCTGATGACAGGCACCTACCAGAACAACATTCAGGGCGGCGTAATTCGCAAGGCAATCAGCAGTTTTGCCAACGAGATCGAGACGTCGACCGGAATCTTCGGCACCAAAGGTCTGCTAGGGGTCTATACCAAGGGCGGGATTATTGGAACGCTTGACGGGCTGCGAATCCGGTCCAGCGGATGCAGCACCACTGGCAACTCCATCACTAATGGTGCATGCCAGGACTGGGGAAACCCATTGGCCGAGATGATGTTCGAGACCATGCGTTACTTCAGTGGCGCGACCAACCCGACGACCGGGTTTCTATCAGGCGCGGGTGACCTGGCTCTGGGACTCAGCGGCCTCACCAGCTGGACGAACCCGTATTCCAGCACCCCTAACCCTGACGCGACCACCCCGACATTTCCCAGTTGCTCGAAGCCATTCGAGACACTCTTCAGTGACGTGAACCCGACTTACGATTCGGATCTGCCCGGCAGTGCCTTTACAACGACGAATTCGCCATCAGCCACAACGGCACTCAGCAATTTCAGTGCATCAAGCCTTGGCCAGACCATCTGGAACACCGATGTGGGCTCAGGCAGCCGCAACATCAATATCGGCCAGACTACGAGCCTGAACGACAACGCTCCCACGGCGAAAGCTGCCTCAAGCCTGGGCAACATTCGTGGCCTTCCGGAGGAACCGACCAAGCAAGGAACCTTCAACGCTGGCGCGGTTGCTTACTACGCAAACACCAATCCGATCACGTCACTGGGAAACCAGAAGGTCCAGACCTTCTCCATCGCTTTGTCATCGACGCTGCCGCGCATTCAGATGCCCGTCGGCACAGGGACTATTACGCTGCTGCCTTTCGGCAAGGTCACCAGCGGTGTGACCGAACAGATCACCGGTTTCTACATTGACTCGCTCTACAACATGGCGGGACAACCTACCGACACTGCCGTCAACGGCGGTCGTGCCCAGGCAGTGTTCCGGGTCGTGTTTGACGATTGCGGCCAGGGTTGCGACTACGACATGGACGCCATCGTCCTGTACACGGTTTCGGTGACTGCCACCGGCACGTTGAATGTTGTGACCCAGACAGTCTATTCGGTATCCGGTGCCGAATCGCACATGGGCTACACCATCTCCGGCACCACGAATGACGGGATTTATCTGGAAGTTACCGGTGGCGGGAACGGCAACAGTCATTACGAACTGGACACCCCTGGAACGAGGCTTCCCGGCGCGTGTGTCCCTTCCAACCAATGTACCGGCACCAGTGATTTGCTGCCGGGCCGACGCTCCGGCAGCGCGGTTGTCAATGGCAGCGACAGCCATTCACGTACGTTCACCGCGTCGTCCGCGCGATCAGTCACTAACTTGCAGGATCCGTTGTGGTACGCCGCCAAGTGGGGAGGCTTCGGCACCAAGGACAACACGACTGCCAGCACCCCGGTGGCCGGTCAATGGGACTCGAACGTCTCAGGCACGCCGGACAACTACTTTCTAGTGAGCAGCGCCTCGACACTCAAAGAGCAGTTGCAAGAGGCCTTCAGCCAGATCGTGCAAAAAAACACCTCGGTATCGCCGCCTGCGGTTTCTCCGCCGCCGCAGACAGCATCGACCTCAACGTCGACCTACACCAACAGCTTCAACGTCACGCTCTGGAGTGGTGATCTGACCAAGACCACCGCAACTTATGACTACACGGGAGGCACCAGTACTTCCGCTGTGAACTGGACAGCCGCGTCCCTGATGCCCGCGCCCGGCAACAGGAATATCCAGATTGCCAATGCCGCTGGTAACGGATTGCAGGACTTCACTTACAGCAACTTGGCTAATCGCACGTTCGCGGGGGTGAAATGGCAGTATTCCGCCTCTACGCCGACAGGTGCCCTCACGTCTGACCAGGTGTCGTTCATCAGAGGTGTACGAAGCCTAGAAGGCACGACATTCCGGCGGCGCGCCTCGGTACTGGGCGATATCGTCAACTCACAGCCGGTCATCGTCAGCAAGGCATTGTTCATTGCCTCGGTTGCCGACTCACTCGACGGCACCCCCGGGGATTACGCCAAGTTTCAAGCTACCGCCAGCGCCCGCCGCCCGCAGGTTTATGTAGGCTCCAACGACGGCATGCTCCATGCGTTCGATGGCGACACTGGGGTGGAAAAATTCGCCTTCATTCCCTCGGCTGTCGTCGCGGGCCTGGCGGCGTTGAGCAATCAAAACTACAACACCGACTCGTCTTTGCACCGCTTCTTTGTTGACGGCTCGTCAATGGTCTCAGATGTGTATTTCGGAGGTGCCTGGCATACCGTGCTTGTCGGAAGCCTCGGCGCGGGCGGGCGAGAAATCTTCGCTCTGGACATTACTTCACCCGACAATATCAAATTGCTGTGGGAGTTCACGTCGCAGAACGATGTCGACCTGGGTTCGACGTTCTCCACGCCTTACATATCCAAGCTGCATTCGGGTGAGTGGGGAGTGATATTCGGCAGCGGCTACAACGGCAACAGCGGTAACGCCAGCCTGTTCGTACTCAATGTCGCCACGGGTGCAGTCATCAAGAAAATGGCCACCCCGGACAGTAACCCCAAAGTCGAAAACGGGCTTTCTACGCCCGTCATTCTGGATTCAAACTCCGACGGTATCGCCGACTACGTTTATGCCGGAGACTTACTGGGCAATCTGTGGCGTTTTGACCTGATTGGTGCCAGCTCCCTGACGGACACTGCGACTGCGGCCAACTATAAGATTTCGTTTGGCGGCAAACCCTTGTTCACAGCTGTATCACCGACTACCGGAGCTCCTGCGCAATCCATCACCACGCCGCCGGTCATCTATCCACATCCGACCGGGACAGGCACCCTCGTGATATTCGGTACTGGCCGCTACTTCACATCCGCCGACAAGACGACGAAGGATGTGCAAAGCCTGTACGGCATCTGGGACAAGCAGACCAACGCCCAGTCAACCACCAGCCCGACCGCGTCCAGCACGCTGGCATCGATTGCCCGAAGTAACCTGCAGAGCCAGACTCTGTCCTCGGCATCGACCAGCATCTCGGGTACGACGGGGCTGAGGACGCTGACTCGAAATCTGGTGGACTGGACCGCTAAATACGGTTGGTACCTGGACCTGCAGACCAGCACGACGGTGAACAACGTAACGACGGTATCGGCAGTCGGTGAACGAATGGTCGATTTGTTGACGCTTTCCGGCAGCGTCTTGTTCGTTGCGACGCGCACGCCAATCGCCGATGTGTGTGAAGCCGGGATTCTCGGTAAACGACTGGGCCTGGACCCGACGACCGGGGGTGCTACTACCTTTTCGATCTTTGATTTCACGCGCGATGGCGTAATTACAAGGGCCGACACGCTTGACGGAAACGTTGTCAGCGGTTTCGACTCCGTTGCTGGTGGTTTTGCCATTGCTGCGCCCAATGCCGGCTCCGATCTTTCCACGATGTACAACAGCGACGGCGCCACCGGTGGAACAGGTGTTTATACCGGCCTGGACTTCAACGGCCGCCAGACATGGCGCGTGATTCCTTCACCTTGAGAAGAGTTTGAATATGCTTAACCGATCCTCGAAGCAATGCGGCTTTACCCTCATCGAGTTGATGATCACGGTCGCCATCGTCGCCATCCTGGCGGCCGTTGCTTATCCGGCTTACACCAAATATGTGCAGCGCGGATACCGCTCGGAGGGCATCGCTTTGCTCAACGACGCGGTAGCGAGGGCAGAACGCTACTATGCCCAAAATAATTCATACGCCGGGATAACGCTTGTGACTATAGGCCTTGCGACCGACGCAAAGGTCGTAGCGCTGAGCTCGACGAACAACAAGTACCAACTTACCGTTGTCAGCGCCACGGCAACCACGTACAAGTTTCAGGTCGCCCCACAGGCCGCTCAAGCAAGCGACACCTGCGGCACATTAACCATCGATCAGGCAGGCAATAAGACCCCCGCTACCGCCGAATGCTGGAAGTAACGCTCCTCACCGCCCCCAACAAGCCTCGACACTGGCATCGCCCGACAACCCCGCGTTGTCCCGCCTGCCAGTGTTGTCCAGCACGAATCCGCCGCATTTGTCCCCGCTCATGACCGTCCCGCCAATAGGCATCGCGACCAGCACGAACATTCGCTCGGATCGCTCGGCAGCAATCGAGTAGAACGCGTTGCCAGCAGACACTTCGTGCTCCCTCGCTGGCGGCCCGGTCGCATCAGTGTATTGCCCTGCTCTGGAGTGAAATCTCTCCAGTTTTTGCGCTTCCTCGACCAGAGCAGCGGCGATCTCCGCACGCCGGGTTTTGCGGATGTATTCGCTGTACTGGGGATAAGCCACTGCGGCCAGGATCGCGATGATGGCGACTGCAATCAGCACCTCAATCAGTGTGAAGCCCTTCCCGTGGTTCATTGCCTTTGTCGCCACATGATTCGGCGCTCCTCGGTGTGGGTACTTTCAAGAACCGCCCGGGAGCCGCCTTGAACGACGACGGCCGTGACGCGAAACAATGTGTGGAATTGGCCGGGCGCTCCTCCACCCGCCGGGTCGTCGGTTTCGCCGACCTGCTGAATGCCATAGAAACCTCCATTGCTCGCGATCCAGTTCACTCCTGATGCCCCACCAGCGCCGCCCGCAGAAAGCGTCAATGCTTCCGGAGGCGGAAGACAGGTCGCGGGGCACTCCGGCAGTTGAAACCCCGGGACGAGATTCGCCTCAGCTACCCGTAATACGGATTCCGCCCTTTGAAACAAGGCATTGTTCATCGTGACGCTGCCCGCCATCTTTTCCTGCAACGTGGCGTTCTGCATGGATGAGGTGGCAAGCAAGGTCAGCAACACGAGGAAGACCAGGCTGACGATCAACACGGCACCGCGCTGTGCGTTCATGTGCCCTCTCAACCGAGCCTGTTACGGATCGCGGCGACGACGTTGAAGGTGTATTCCTGCGTACGATCAGCAGGGTCGTACAGGGTCATCGTCAGGCGCACGCTTCGGATCATCGCCGGGTCAGGCTGAGCGGTATAACGCGCAATACCTTTTGCATTCACGCCACTGGCAACGCCAAACAGGACGCTGAAAGCCCGGACGTTGCTGAGTAGCGGTTGCCCATTCAGCGCCAGTTCTTCACGTTCGAGATTGAAGCGATAGATCTGCCGGTGGACCGCCAGCGCGATCTCGCCCTCAGCCGGTTTCGGGGCGCCGCCTCGGGTCCAGGCGGTTGCCGAAGAGGCGCAATCGGTATGCACCTCCCACGTATGCCATGACCGGTCGGCGTCTATCGCGGCAGTATTCAGAGTCAGCGACCGTTGCTGCGCATTCCACTCCACGGGCGCGTGAAATGCCCTCGAAAATTGCCCGCCCCGGCTCTTGTCCTCTACACGTCCCAAGCATCCGAACATCCCAGCCAAACGCACTTCCTGCGTGATTTTGGCGAGTACGAAGCGAGCGTCCTCTTGCAGACTGGCGGACGAGGTCTGACTCAGGTATGTGCTTTTGGTGGTCGCAAAAATCTGCGTCAGTGCCAACGACATCACCAACCCCAGCAGTAACGCCAGCATGATTTCTACCAGGCCGAAACCATTAGCGTGGCGCATCATGGCTGGACACCTCTCTCCGGTCTCACAAGGCTGCTCAAGGTCAATGTCTGCCTGTACGCGTCATCGCTTTGAGCGCGGGCGTCGTTCCAGTCCAGCGTGACTGTCGCCTGATTGACAGCCACCGCCACGGAAGCCTGTACATCCTCCCCAACTGCATTACGCAGTTGTTCCGCGAAATCGAACAGATCCTGATCGCGAGGTATGTCGGGATTGCCAGAGGCAGGGGCGTGGCTCAACGAAGCGAGCGAGTAGTTCGCAGCAGGATTGGCGCGAACACGTTCCAACAGGTCCTGGGCAATGAAGCTGACCTGAGTGCTGCGCATGGCACTGTCGGTGTGCTTGAGGGCATTGAGTTGCAACATCGCCACACCCAGCATGCCGATAGAAAACACCAGTAAGGCAAACAGAACCTCGATCAACGTCATCCCTGTCTGATGTGATCCTGCCTCCATCGAACACCTCCGAAAGTTCGTATGCAGGGACCATTGAAGCCGATCAGCCCCAGCTTGCACGGCGGGTGTGTAACCGCAGCTTGCGGACACATCGGGAGACAGTCGACCGTCTTGTCAGCACGCGTCTATGGGCGTTTGCTAGGGCGCGCTGTGTGTTCGGAGAGTGGGTGAATGAAGCAACGGGGACTGACGTTGATAGAACTGCTGACGGGGCTGGCGCTGATCGCAATCATCGCCACTCTGGCAGCGCCGAGCTTCACTGAGTTCGTCGACTCGCAGCGGCGGCAGGATACGGCTCAGCAATTGTCCAGCGGGTTGCGGATGGCTCGCGCCGAGGCGACATTGCGCAGGCAGCCGGTGATCGTGCAGGCCCTTGAGGGCAAGTGGAGCGAAGGCTGGCACGTGTTCATCGACACCAACCAGAATCAGCTCAGGGACGACGACGAACCGATACTGGCTGAGCGCAGCGGCTATCGCAACGTGAGGGTCGTGGGCAACGGCAGACTCATACGCCGCGTGGGTTTTGATAACACCGGCAGGCCGCTCAACAATGCCAACGGCACGCTGGCGGTATGCATGAAAGACTCACCCATCAGCCACTATCAGATCGCGATAGCAGTCACTGGGCGAGTGAGTCTGAGAAGCGCGGGTTTCAGCACCGAGCCCTGTGCGTGAGCAGCTTATTGAACCTGTTTGACGCGCAATTCCTTGGGCATCGAGAAGGTGATGTTCTCTTCGCGCCCTGCCAACTCGTCAGCGCCCGTGGCACCCCAGGCTTGCAATTGCTGGATCACGCCGCGAACCAGCACCTCAGGCGCCGAAGCACCCGCGGTAATGCCGATTCGCTCGACACCGTCGAACCAGCTGCGCTGCATGTCTTCGGCGCCATCGATCAGGTACGCCGGTGTCGCCATGCGCTCGGCCAACTCACGCAGACGGTTGGAGTTGGAGCTGTTCGGGCTGCCGACCACCAGCACCACGTCGCACTCATCGGCCAGTTGCTTCACCGCATCCTGACGGTTTTGAGTGGCGTAGCAGATATCGTCCTTGCGCGGGCCACCAATAGCCGGGAAGCGCGAGCGCAACGCGTCGATGACTCGGCTGGTGTCGTCCATCGACAGGGTCGTCTGGGTCACGAATGCGAGCTTTTCGGGGTTATGCACCTGCAGATTGGCGACGTCTTCTTCATCCTCTACCAGATAAATCGCGCCGCCATTGCTGCCGTCGTACTGCCCCATTGTGCCTTCGACTTCCGGATGGCCTTCGTGGCCGATCAGAATGCATTCACGGCCGTCGCGGCTGTAACGAGCAACCTCGATGTGCACCTTGGTGACCAGCGGGCAGGTTGCATCGAACACCTTCAGGCCGCGACCGGCGGCCTCGGTACGTACAGCTTGCGAGACACCGTGGGCGCTGAAGATGACGATGACGTCGTCCGGGACCTGGTCCAGTTCTTCGACGAAGATCGCGCCACGGCTGCGCAGGTCTTCGACAACGAATTTGTTATGTACCACTTCATGGCGCACGTAGATCGGCGGGCCAAACACTTCGAGCGCGCGATTGACGATTTCGATCGCACGGTCCACCCCGGCGCAGAAGCCACGTGGGTTGGCGAGTTTGATTTGCATGATGTGCCTCGTATCTACGCGCAATGAAACATAAAAACGAAAAGGCCCCGAGCCAGGTCGGGGCCGCAGGCTACCTGATCACTCAGAGTGCCTTCACCTCGAAGATTTCCACTTCGAAGGTCAGCGTCTTGCCCGACAGCGGGTGGTTGAAGTCGACCGTTACCTGATCGTCGTCGAACGCTTTGACCACACCCGGCAGCTCAGTATTGGCCGCATCGTTGAAGATCACCAGCAGGCCTTCGGCCAGTTCCATGTTCTGGAACTGCGAACGCGGCATGATCTGCACGTTTTGCGGGTTTGGCTGACCGAATGCATTCTCCGGCGGCACTTCGACCTTGCGCTTGTCGCCTGCCTTGAAGCCGAAGATCAGCGCTTCGAAGCCCGGCAGCAGGCTGCCGTCACCGACCTTGAACGTGGCCGGAGCCTTGTCGAAGGTGCTGTCGACGGTGTCGCCGTTTTCCAGATACAACGCGAAATGCAGGGTAACTTCCGTGTTCTGACCGATGCGGATTTCCTGAATAGCGTGTTCAGTCATGAACGGGTTCTCCGGTTTTCTTGCTCTTGAACATGTCCAGGGCAAGCATGATCGCGCCTACAGTGATCGCACTGTCGGCAAAGTTGAAGGCCGGGAAGTACCAGCGGGTATCCCAGTGCACCAGCACGAAATCGATGACGTGGCCGATGGCAATGCGGTCGTACAGATTGCCCAGGGCGCCGCCCAGCACCAGTGCCAGGGCGACTGCCAGCCAGGTTTCATTACGACCCAGACGTTTGAGCCAGATCACCAGCACCGCACTGACCACCACGGCGATCAGCGCGAACAGCCAGCGTTGCCAGCCGGAACTGTCGGCCAGGAAACTGAAGGCCGCGCCAGTGTTGTAGGCCAGCGTCCAGCTGAAATAGCTGGGGATGACCACGATCTGTTGATACAGGCTCAGCGAGTTCTCGAAGTAGAACTTGCTGGCCTGGTCAATGACCACGACCAGCACGCTCAACCACAGCCAGCCTAGACGGCCCATACGGCCAGCCGACGCATTAGGCATAGTGACGAACCTCGCCCGCACCGCTGATGTTGTCGACGCAACGACCGCAGATCTCAGTATGCTCGGCGTGTACGCCTACATCCTCACGGAAGTGCCAGCAACGGGCGCACTTGGTGTAGCCGGACTTGACCACTTTCAACTTCAGGCCCGCGACTTCGGTGACGACGGCATCGGCTGGAGCACTCGCGAAAGGCGCCAGACCTGCCTTGGAGGTGATCAGTACGAAACGCAGCTCATCGCCCAGCTTGTTGAGGTCGGCGGTCAGATCGTCCTCGGCGTACAGCGTCACTTCGGCCTGCAGGTTGCCACCGATGGCTTTCGCCGCACGCTGGTTCTCCAGTTCCTTGTTGACGGCAGCCTTGACCGCCATGATCCGCTCCCAATAGGCGCGGTCCAGCTCAAAGCCTTCCGGCAACTCGCTCAGGCCTTCGTACCAGGTGTTGAGCATGACCGACTCGTTACGCTCGCCGGGCATGTACTGCCACAGTTCGTCGGCGGTGAACGCCAGGATCGGTGCGATCCAGCGAACCAGCGCTTCGGAGATGTGGAACAGCGCGGTCTGGCAGGAACGACGTGCCTTGCTGTTGGCGCCGGTGGTGTACTGGCGGTCCTTGATGATGTCCAGATAGAAACCGCCCAGCTCCTGCACGCAGAAGTTGTGCACTTTGGAGTAGACGTTCCAGAAGCGGTACTCGCCGTAATGCTCTTCCAGCTCACGCTGCAGCAACAGGGCACGATCCACCGCCCAACGGTCCAGTGCCAGCATTTCGTCGGCAGGCAGGATGTCGGTGGCCGGGTTGAAGCCGCTCAGGTTGGAGAGCAGGAAGCGCGCGGTGTTACGGATACGACGGTACGCATCGGCACTGCGCTGCAGGATGGTTTCCGAAACCGCCATTTCGCCCGAGTAGTCGGTGGCTGAAACCCACAGACGCATGATGTCGGCGCCCAGCGTGTCGTTGACCTTCTGCGGCGCGATGACATTGCCCAGCGATTTGGACATCTTGCGGCCGTTCTCGTCCACGGTGAAACCGTGGGTCAGCAGCTCGCGATACGGCGCATGGCCGTCGATCGCGCTGCCGGTCAGCAAAGACGAGTGGAACCAGCCGCGATGCTGGTCGGAACCTTCCAGATACAGGTCGGCACGAGGACCGGTTTCGTGGCCCATAGGGTGCGAGCCGCGCAGGACGTGCCAGTGCGTGGTGCCCGAATCGAACCAGACGTCCAACGTGTCGGAGATCTTGTCGTACTGCGGCGCTTCATCGCCCAGCAGTTCGGCGGCGTCCATCTTGAACCAGGCTTCGATGCCTTCTTTCTCGACACGCAGCGCGACTTCTTCCATCAGCTCGACGGTGCGTGGGTGCAGTTCGCCGCTTTCCTTGTCCAGGAAGAACGGAATAGGCACGCCCCAGTTGCGCTGACGGGAGATGCACCAGTCCGGACGGTTGGCGATCATCGAGTGCAGGCGCGCCTGCCCCCAGGCTGGAACGAACTTGGTCTCTTCGATCGCCTTGACTGCACGGTTGCGCAGCGTATCGCCGGAAGTCGGCTGCCTGTCCATGCCCACGAACCACTGCGCGGTGGCGCGGTAGATCAGCGGTGTCTTGTGGCGCCAGCAGTGCATGTAGCTGTGGGTGATGGTTTCGGTATGCAGCAGCGCACCGACTTCCTGCAGTTTGTCGACGATGGCCGGATTGGCTTTCCAGATGAACTGGCCACCGAAGAATTCCAGCGACTGCGCGTACACGCCGTTGCTCTGAACCGGGGTCAGGATGTCGTCGTTGACCATGCCATAACGCTTGCAGGTCACGAAGTCGTCTTCGCCGTAAGCAGGCGCGGAGTGAACCACACCGGTGCCAGCGCCCAGCTCGACGTATTCGGCCAGGTAAACCGGCGACAGACGCTCGTAGAACGGGTGACGGAAGTTGACGAGTTCCAGCGCCGAGCCCGGCGCAGTCGCCAGCACCGAACCTTCGAGGCCCCAGCGCTTGAGGCAGGCTTCGACCAGCTCTTCGGCCAGGATCAGCAGCCTGTCGCCTACGTCGACCAGCGCGTAATTGAATTCAGGGTGAACGTTGAGCGCCTGGTTGGCCGGGATGGTCCACGGTGTGGTGGTCCAGATCACGATGGCGGCAGGCTTGCTCAGGCTCGACAGGCCAAAGGCGGTGGCGAGCTTGTCGGCGTCGGCGACCGGGAAGGCCACGTCGATGGTCGACGATTTCTTGTCCTGGTATTCGACTTCCGCTTCAGCCAGCGCCGAGCCGCAATCGAAACACCAGTTCACAGGTTTGAGGCCCTTGAACACAAAACCGTTCTTGACCATTTCCGCCAACGCGCGGATTTCCCCGGCTTCGTTGGCGAAGTCCATGGTGCGGTACGGGTTGGCCCAGTCGCCGAGCACGCCCAGGCGGATGAACTCGGCCTTCTGGCCTTCGATCTGCTCGGCCGCGTAGGCACGGCACAGTTCGCGAGTCTTGTCCGCGGGCAGGTTCTTGCCGTGGGTGACCTCGACCTTGTGCTCGATTGGCAGGCCGTGGCAGTCCCAGCCCGGAACATAAGGCGCGTCGAAGCCCGACAGGGTCTTCGAGCGGACGATCATGTCCTTGAGAATCTTGTTGACCGCATGACCGATGTGAATATTGCCGTTGGCGTACGGAGGACCGTCGTGCAGGACGAACTTTGGACGATCCTTGCCAATTTCGCGCAGCTTCTGGTACAGGCCAATGCTGTCCCAGCGCTGCAGAGTTTGCGGCTCGCGCTGGGGCAGGCCGGCCTTCATCGGGAAGGCGGTGTCCGGAAGATTAAGCGTGGCTTTGTAGTCGGTCATTTCAGGCTCTAAATTAGCGGTTGACCATGCCCCAATGGGCACGGGCGGCAGCGACATCCGCATCGATCGCCGTCTTGAGCGCCTCCAGAGAGGCAAAACGCTGCTCATCACGCAGCTTCTGGTGGAATACCACCGTCAAACGCCGGCCATAGATATCGCCGGCAAAATCCAGAAGGTGAATCTCGAGGTGTGGGCGTCCATCGCCCGCCACGGTCGGCCGTACGCCAATATTGGCGACACCGGGCCAGACCTTGCCGTCGATTTCGGCGCTGACGAGGTAAACCCCGGTCAGCGGCGCGCGACGACGCTTGAGTTGCACATTGGCAGTCGGCGTACCCAACTGGCGCGCCAGCTTCTGGCCATGCAGCACTCGGCCGGAAATCGCGAACGGGCGACCCAGCAGGTGCTCGGCCAGCGTGAAATCGGCCGCTGCCAACGCATTGCGCACCTTGGTACTGCTGACACGTACGCCGTCGATTTCAACGGTCTGCGCCGCTTCCAGCGTGAAGCCCTTCTCGGCGCCCACCTTCTGCAGGAAGTCGAAATCACCGATGCGGTCGCAACCGAAGCGGAAATCGTCGCCGACCTCCAGATGCTTCACGCCCAGGCCGTCGACCAATACGGTGTCGACGAATTCGGCGGCGCTGAGCTTGCTCAGGCTTTGGTTGAACGCCAGGCAAAGCACCAGATCGACACCCTCGGCCGCAAGCAGGTCGAGTTTGTCACGCAGACGCGCCAGACGCGCAGGCGCGGTCTCTGGAGCGAAGAACTCGCGCGGCTGCGGCTCGAAAATGACCACGCAACTGGGCAGGCCCAACTCCACGGCGCGCTCACGCAGTCGCGCCAGGATAGCCTGGTGACCACGGTGAACACCGTCGAAATTGCCAATGGTGGCGACGCAGCCCCGATGCTGGGGGCGCAGATTGTGAAGGCCTCGAACCAGCTGCATAACGCGCTTCTTGCTCATAAAGTGGCCGATTATAACCACACACCGCCGTCAACGACAGGCGACACATCCAGGCAAACCGCAACAATCGGCGTTAACCGGCAAAAACCGACGATTGATCCTACATGATCGCCTTGCGGGCGAAATCTTTCAGACGAAAGCCCAGCAGCAGCAACATGCCGAAATACGCCACCACACCCGACACCACGAGCGCGCCCAGACGGATGAAACGTTCGAGCATCTGCCCGTCGGACCAGGATGGCATCACATGCATCAAGCCCAGAAGGACCGCCGACATTACCGATACCGCCACAGCGAGCTTCACTAAAAACACCGGCCAGCCCGGCTGCGGCTGAAACAGATCCTGTTTACGCAATTGCCAGTACAGCAACGCCGCGTTGATGCACGCCCCCATGCTGATCGCCAGCGCCAGGCCGGCATGAGCCAGATGCACGACATAAACGAAAAGCACGTTGAACAGTTGAGTCACTATGAGGGTGAAGATCGCGATTTTCACCGGGGTGCGAATATTTTGTTGGGCGTAAAAGCCAGGAGCCAGCACCTTGATCACGATGATGCCCAGCAACCCCACCGCGTAGCCGATCAACGCGCGCTGAGTCATGGCGGCATCATGGTCATCGAACTTGCCGTACTGGAACAATGAAACGGTCAACGGTTCAGCCAGCAGACCTAGCGCCAAGGTACACGGCAAGACCAGCACGAAGCACAGGCGCAGCCCCCAATCGAGAATACGCGAGTATTCGTGGCGGTCCCGGCTGGCGTAAGTCTTGGACAGGATTGGCAGCAGGATCGTCCCCAGCGCCACGCCCAACACCCCGGACGGCAGCTCCATCAGGCGGTCGGCGTAATACATCCACGACACCGAGCCGGCCACCAGGAAGGACGCGAAAATGGTGTTGATGATCAGCGAAATCTGACTCACCGACACGCCGAGCATCGCTGGCAACATCTGCTTCATGACCCGCCAGACACCGGTGTCGCGCAGATTCAGACGCGGAAGCACCAACATGCCGATCTTTTTCAGGTGTGGCAGCTGATAGAGCAACTGCAACAACCCGCCCGCCAGCACCGCCCACCCCAACGCCATCACTGGCGGATGGAAGTACGGCGTGAGGAACAGCGCGAAAAAGATCATCGCAAGATTGAGCAGCGTAGGAACGAAGGCCGGTACCGAGAAACGGTTCCAGGTATTGAGAATCGCGCCCGCCAACGAAGACAGGGAGATCAGCAATATATAAGGAAAGGTCACTCGCAGCAGATCGGAGGTCAGCTGGAATTTCTCCGGGGTATCGGCAAAGCCAGGCGCCGTCGCCCAGATCACCCAGGGCGCGAAGATAATTCCCAGAACGGTAACCAGCGCCAGCGCCAACGTCAGCAAACCGGTGACATAAGCGACAAAGGTGCGGGTCGCCTCCTCGCCTTGCTGGCTTTTATATTCAGCCAGAATCGGCACGAAGGCCTGGGAGAAGGCACCCTCGGCGAATATCCGGCGCAGCAGATTGGGCAGCTTGAACGCGATGAAAAAGGCGTCCGTGGCCATTCCGGCACCAAAAGCGCGGGCAATAATCGTATCGCGAATAAAACCCAGGACCCGCGAAAGCATTGTGATAGAGCTGACAGCGGCAAGCGATTTGAGTAGGTTCATCTAAAGGTTGTACGCCCGACCAAAGGAAGCGCCAAAGCGCGTTCCATTTATGCGATACTCCGCGCCGCAAAACAGCTCAGAGCCAAAACCCGCGAGTTTACAGGTCGCACGCCGGAAAGAAATATCCCCGGCATCACACGGCGACCACTCAGCGGAACGCATCAACTGCCCTTGACAAGCGTCAAACTCATCGGCATGATTCGCGGCCTATTTTGTTAGCTATTTCCCAAGTCTTTCGAGGAGCTCGACGGTGGCCAACTCACCTTCCGCCAAAAAACGTGCAAAACAGGCTGAGAAGCGTCGCAGCCACAACGCCAGCCTGCGTTCCATGGTTCGTACCTACATCAAGAACGTAGTGAAAGCCATCGACGCAAAAGACGCTGAAAAAGCGCAAGCTGCTTATGTTCTGGCTGTTCCTGTTATCGACCGTATGGCCGATAAAGGCATCATCCACAAGAACAAAGCTGCTCGCCATAAGGGCCGCCTGAATGGCCACATCAAGGCTCTGAACCTTGCTGCTGCTGCCTAAGCGATCTGCTTGTTAAAAAACCGACCTCAGGGTCGGTTTTTTATTGCCTACGATTTGGCCACTCCTCATAACTCTTTAGCACTCCGGCTTGCCGGCGGCAGCGATCTCTCGGGCATCACCGCCGGCAAGCCGGACTACTACAGAAACATCACCGCCCACCACGTCACCCCTACACGGAGCGCCGCAACGATCACATCAAAACCCATCACGGAGCCGGCGCTGGCGACCAGGGAAGAATAGGGATCGCCGTCACCGCATTCTGCGGACTACCCTCGATGACACGATCGCTGTAGACCAGATACACAAGCGTGTTGCGCTTCTTGTCCAGGAAGCGAACCACCTGCATGGTCTTGAACACCAGCGAGGTGCGCTCCTTGAATACCTCGTCACCGTCCTTGAGCTCCCCCTTGAAGTGGATAGGCCCAACCTGGCGACAGGCGATGGACGCCTCGGCACGATCCTCCGCCAGGCCGAGACCACCCTTCACGCCTCCCGTCTTGGCACGAGACAGATAGCAGGTCACACCATCCACCTTGGGGTCGTCGAAAGCCTCGACCACAATCCGGTCGTTAGGGCCGACGAATTTGAACACCGTTGACACCTGACCAATTTCCTCGGCCGACGCCAGCAAGGGCAGCATCAACAGCGCACCCAACAAACCCTTCACCACTCGCATTGCCATTCCTTATAAAGAATCCGATTCAGACCAGAATCAGGTTGTCGCGATGAATAAGCTCGGGCTCCGCCATATACCCCAACTCCTTGACGATGGCGTCGGACGGCTGACCGATAATCTTCTGCGCTTCGAGCGCGCTGTAGTTGCTCAGGCCGCGAGCGATTTCGCGACCGTCAGCCGCGACGCACACCACCATCTCGCCACGTCGAAAACTGCCCTGGACCAGCTTTACACCCACCGGCAACAGGCTCTTGTTGCTTTCAGCCAGCGCCTTGACCGCACCATCATCCAGCACCAGCGTGCCCCGGGTCTGCAGATGCCCCGCCAGCCACTGTTTACGGGCAGCCAACATGCCGCGTTCAGGCGAGAGCAATGTCCCCAGTCGCTCGCCTGCCTTCAGACGGGCCAGAACCTGCTCGATACGCCCACCCACGATCACCGTGTGCGCGCCGGAACGCGCGGCCAGACGGGCCGCACGCAGCTTGGTCTGCATACCGCCACGCCCCAGCGCACCACCGGTGCCACCCGCCACGGCATCCAACGCAGGATCGTCGGCACGGGCTTCGTAGATGAGCTGAGCTTCAGGGTTGTTGCGCGGATCAGCATCGAACATGCCGTCGCGGTCGGTCAGGATCACCAGCAAGTCAGCTTCCACCAGATTGGCGACGAGCGCCGCCAGCGTGTCGTTGTCGCCAAAACGGATTTCATCGGTGACAACGGTGTCGTTTTCGTTGATTACCGGCACCACACCCAGCTCGACAAGCGTGCGCAGGGTGCTCCGGGCGTTCAGGTAGCGCTTGCGGTCGGACAGATCATCATGGGTCAGCAGAATTTGCGCGGTGTGCCGATCATGTTCGGCAAAACTGGATTCCCAGGCCTGCACCAGACCCATCTGACCAATCGCAGCCGCCGCCTGGAGCTCATGCATGGCACTCGGTCGTGCAGCCCAGCCCAGGCGACTCATCCCGGCAGCCACTGCGCCAGAAGAAACCAGAACCAGTTCTACGCCCGCCTCATGCAGCGCCACCATCTGCTCGACCCAAACACCCATCGCGTTGCGATCAAGACCTTTGCCGTCCGCCGTCAGCAGCGCACTTCCGATCTTCACAACCCAACGCTGGGCACCTGTCACCTTGCTCCGCATGATCTTTCAACCTTAAGCCAGAGGTACAAATTCAAGATACTAAAACGCCGCTAATTAAGCGGCGTTGTAGTTTACTTCAGTCGATCACTCACGGACGTAAATGATTTCCGGACCATCTTCATCGTCCTCATCATCTTCATCCCAATCGTCTTCATCACCCAGATTGTGGACACTCTTCACGCCACTGCGACGCAGGGCACGCTGATCGTCCAGCGCCTGAAGCTGCGCACGGGCTTCATCTTCGATGCGCTGATCCAGCTCGGCCAGCTCTTCGGCGTAAGCCGGGTCATTGGCGAGACGATCAGCACGATCTTCCAGATAACGCATGATGTCGTGACTCAGACGATCCGTACCTTCTTTGGCGATGGCCGAAATCACGTACACAGGACCAGTCCAGCCCAGACGATCGATAATCTCCTGCTTGCGCTCTTCGTGCTCTTCTTCGAGGATCTGGTCGCACTTGTTCAGCACCAGCCAGCGATCACGATCCGCCAGCGCGGGACTGAACTTGATCAATTCGTTGACGATGACTTCAGCGGCGTCCGGCGCACTGGTTTCGTCCAGCGGCGCCATGTCGACGAGATGCAGCAGCAGACGCGTACGCGCCAGGTGCTTGAGGAAGCGAATGCCCAGACCGGCACCATCGGAAGCACCTTCGATCAAACCCGGAATGTCCGCGATGACGAAGCTTTTCCAGCGATCAACGCTGACCACACCCAGGTTCGGCACCAGGGTAGTGAACGGATAGTCGGCAACCTTCGGCTTGGCGGCCGAAACCGAACGAATGAAGGTGCTCTTGCCAGCGTTCGGCAAGCCCAGCAGACCGACGTCCGCCAGCACTTTCAATTCCAGCTTCAGATCACGCTGCTCGCCCGGCTTGCCTGGCGTTGTTTGACGCGGCGCGCGGTTGGTACTGGATTTGAAACGGGTGTTCCCCAGGCCGTGCCAGCCGCCATGAGCTACCAGCAGGCGCTGGCCAGCCTTGGTCAGGTCGCCGATGATTTCCTGAGTGCTGGCATCGATAACGGTAGTCCCGACAGGAACCCGCAGAACCAGCTCCTCACCCTTGCGACCAGTGCAATCGGTGCTGCCGCCATTCGAGCCGCGCTCGGCATCGAAGTGACGGGTGTAGCGATAGTCGACCAGAGTGTTGAGGTTCTCGTCGGCGATCATGTAGACCGAGCCGCCATCACCACCATCACCACCGTTGGGACCGCCGTTCTCGATGAATTTTTCGCGACGGAAGCTCATGCAACCGTTGCCGCCGTCGCCGGCCTTCACCCGAATGGATACTTCATCAACAAATTTCATAACGCACGCCTCCCGTCACAAAGACGAGCAAACAACATAAATTCATAAGGCTCTTGCAAAGATGAGCGTTGCGATACCGATCTAAAACCAGCGACTTCACACCACAACGGCCCACACAAACAGCTTTGCAAGAGACTCACCAAACCAGACCTTTTACAAACGAAAAAGCCCTGTCGACGACAGGGCTTTTCAGCTCAGGCAATGCGCAGGTCGTTGCTATCGCTACGCCTTCACACAACCTGAACGCAAGATCACGCCGCAACTGCTTTTGGCACGATGCTTACATAACGACGACCGAAGGCGCCTTTGACTTCGAACTTGATCACGCCTTCGACTTTAGCGAACAGGGTGTGATCCTTGCCCATGCCAACGCCGTAACCAGCGTGGAATTGGGTGCCGCGCTGACGCACGATGATGTTGCCCGGAACGATAACCTGGCCGCCATACATCTTCACGCCAAGGCGTTTGGCTTCTGAGTCGCGACCGTTACGGGTACTACCACCAGCTTTTTTGTGTGCCATGAGTTCAATTCTCCTAGTGAGGAATTAGGCTGAAATTAAGCCTGAATACCGGTGATTTTGATCTCGGTGTACCACTGGCGGTGGCCCATACGCTTCATGTGGTGCTTACGGCGACGGAACTTGATGATGCGGACTTTATCGTGACGACCTTGGGAGATCACTTCAGCCACAACGGTAGCGCCGGCAACAACTGGAGCGCCGATGTTCACGTCGTCGCCATTGGCGACCAACAGAACGCGATCAAAAGTAACGGATTCGCCAGTGGCGACTTCCAGCTTTTCGATCTTCAGGTATTCACCTGGGGCGACCTTGTATTGCTTGCCGCCAGTAACGATTACTGCATAAGACATGGTATTTCTCCGAAAATCCTGCTCACCCAGCTCTTTATAGGAAGAGGTATTGGCTGGCATGGCTGCATGAGGCTGGAAAGGCTCCCATGCAATTGCGTAAGGCAGGTGCTGCCCAGGAAAGTTAGGGTGCGCGATTGTACGCAAGCCTTGAACGCCTTGCAAGCGGCGTTATGTCGAGCCTTGACAGGGTGGGGCCTGCAACCTAGCATGCCGCGCAACCCTTCTGGAGCACGTCTCGCTGATGCAACCCCAAGCCTTCTACCGCGCTGTGGCGGACGACTTTACTGCCGTCGACCACATTATCAAGAAGCAGCTGACATCGCGCGTGCCGCTGGTCTCGAAAATCGGCGACTACATTACCTCCGCCGGTGGCAAACGCCTGCGTCCACTGCTCGTGCTGCTGTGCGGCAAGGCACTGGGCAGCGGCGGCGACGACCTGCGTCTGCTGGCGGCCACCATCGAATTCCTGCACACCGCGACCCTGCTGCATGACGACGTCGTCGACATGTCCGGCATGCGTCGTGGCCGTTCGACCGCAAACGCCATGTGGGGCAACGCCCCGAGCGTGCTGGTCGGCGACTTCCTTTATTCACGCTCGTTCGAAATGATGGTCGAGCTCGGTTCGATGCCGGTCATGCAGATCCTGTCCAAGGCCACACGCGTCATCGCTGAGGGCGAAGTCCTGCAGCTGTCGAAGATTCGTGATGCCAGCACCACCGAAGAAACCTACATGGAAGTGATTCGCGGCAAGACAGCGATGCTGTTCGAAGCCTCGACCCACAGCGCGGCGGCGCTGGCCAAGGCGAGCCCTGAGCAGAGCGAAGCACTGCGCACCTTCGGCGATCATCTGGGCATCGCATTCCAGTTGGTGGACGATCTGCTCGACTACCGCGGCGATGCAGAAACCATGGGCAAGAATATCGGTGACGACCTTGCAGAAGGCAAACCTACCCTTCCGCTGATCTACACCATGCGCGAAGGCACGCCTGAACAGGCTGCACTGGTGCGTCAGGCAATTCAGAAAGGCGGCCTGGAAGATCTGGAAAGCATTCGCGAGGCTGTGGAGAAGTCCGGTTCGCTGGATTACACCGCTCAACTCGCCCGCGACTACGTTGCCCGCGCCATCGCCTGCCTGGACGCCCTGCCCGCCAGCGAATACCGCGACGCGCTGATCGAGCTGAGCGAATTCGCAGTCGCCCGCACGCACTGATCTGTCCCGGCCCCCAACAGAAGCCCGTCCATGCGACGGGCTTTTTGTTGGGGGAACATTCTCAGCCCCGTAGCAGTGCGGCTTGCGGTGGTGGCGTGTCAGTAATCGCAACGCCGGCGAGCCGGACGGCTACAGGGATCCAGCAGGCGGAAAATTGAACGACCTGCGAAAATGCGAATTAATCTCAAATAGATCCTTGCTATTCCTCAGGTAAGAATTATTCTCATTGAAACCTTTCAAGGAGAACGAACATGACTTATCTGATCGACGCCTGGCTGGATCGGCCACACCCTTATCTGCGAATCCTGCATCGCGAAACTGGCGAGGTGTGTGCGGTGCTGGAAGAAGATGCGCTGGACGAATTGCGAGATCAGGGCGACCTGGACGTCCACAGTCTTAGCTCAACAGAGCCGGGGATTCAAAAGGAGATGGTGCGCAGCCTGTTTCTGTTCTGCTATGCGCGAGCGTTGCGCCCGGCGTGTGAACTGCATTGATGATCGGCATGGAACCGACATTACCGAGTGAACTTCGCGAGTCCACTCGGCAACGAACTGCGTAAAGCTTAAAGCTTGTCGCTTATAGCTGGCGCAAATTACAGAACGTCGAGCAGCTCGACGTCGAACACCAGGACGCTGTGCGGCGGGATGCTGCCAACGCCTTGCGCGCCGTAGGCCAGTTCGCTAGGAACGTGCAGACGCCATTTGCTGCCGGCTTTCATCAGTTGCAGCGCTTCGGTCCAGCCTGCAATCACGCCGCCGACCGGGAATTCAGCAGGTTCACCACGATCGTAGGAGCTGTCGAACACAGTGCCGTCGATCAGCATGCCGTGGTAGTGAGTACGCACGTTGCTTTCGCGGGTTGGCTGAGCGCCTTCGCCTGCGGTGATGACTTCGAACTGCAGGCCCGACTCCAGAGTGGTCACGCCTTCACGCTTGGCGTTTTCGGCCAGGTATGCGACACCTGCGCCAGCGGCCGCTTCAGCCTTGGCAGCTGCTTCGGCTTGCATGATTTCACGAATGACTTTGAAGCTCGCCGCCATTTCTTCCTGGCTGACGCGGCTTGGCTGGCCAGCGAAAGCGTCGGTCAGACCGGCCAGGATCGCGTCCAGGTTGACACCCGGTGGCGGGTTGTCGCGCAGTTGGTCGCCCAGCTGACGGCCGATACCGTAGCTGACGCGCGTTTCGTCGGTGGACAGATTGACTTCGGACATGACACTGCTCCGCTTGAAGAACGCCCGCAGGCGCCCTGAACTAAAAGGCCGAGCAGCCTAGCACATCTGGTCATTCGTCCCTAGGCGGGCAATATCGGGTCACCATGCAGAACGAATGGAAATCGGCACCCGGACGGTCTGTTCGTCAGTGTCGTGGATGCCGCACATTTCATCGTGAACCACTGCGTGCACCAGATTGAAGGGCATGGGCGTAACCGAATGCAGCACATCACGCGCATGTTCGACCGAGCGCAAATGCAGGGTTTTGCCATGAGCGTCGTTGAGGGGGTGGGCCGCGCCATGCATGCGCGCCTCGAGCAGGTAAATCCCGCCTTCCATAGAGATCAGATTGAGCTCGTCAATCCGACCGGCATGGGCGTGGGTGGTGAGTTCCTGGAGGTTCATGAGCGGATTCCGGACTTCGGTGAGCGAAACACAAGTCTCGCTCACTCTGGCCGGAGTACAAGGTTTGCGCAGTGCCGTTGGTCTTTTCGATTTCGACAGAATCTCAGCGAGCCTAGCGTAGCAGCCCGGCTTGCCGGCGGCAGCGTCTTCTACATCGCTACCGCCGGCCAGCCGGACTGCTAAAGAGAGAGATCGACTCAGGGCATCAGTGCTTGGTCAACTTGTCCAGATAGCCCATCGCAAACGCCGACACAACGAAGGTCATATGGATAATCACGTACCACATCAGGTATTGGGGTTCGATGTTTTTGGCGTCCATGAACACCCGCAGCAGGTGGATGGACGAAATGGCAACGATGGAGGCCGCGACTTTCATCTTCAGCGACGAAGAGTCCATCTTGCCCAGCCAGCTGAGCTTTTCCTTGCCCTCGTCGATGTTCAGTTCCGAGACGAAGTTTTCGTAACCGGAGATCATCACCATGACCAGCAAGCCACCGACCAGTGCCATGTCGATCAACGACAGCAGCACCAGGATCAGGTCCGACTCGGCCAGCGAAAACACATTGGGGATGACGTGAAAGATTTCCTGAAAGAACTTGAGCGCCAGCGCCAGCAGTCCCAGAGAGAGGCCAAAGTAGATCGGCGCCAGCAACCAGCGCGACGCGTACATGGCATTTTCGATAAAACGTTCCATTGAAGCTCACAGTTAATTGAAAGCCCGCGAGTATAGGGCGAAGGTCGTGTAGCACAAGCCATTGCGACAAGACTTGAAACAATTAACTTGTGAGGAAACGCTCGACGAACTCCACGCAACAACTCTGTATGACAGAAAAACAGGCGCGGCTTTCGTCGAGGTTGTACTGCATGTCAGTTGGCCGGAGAAGTTCGCTGGCCATGGGACGCGTCACCATTGATCCGTCGCAACTCACCCTGTAGATGAACACTCCAGATCGGTATTTCTTCCGCAGTCTGATAACCGTGCAGTGCAAGGCTTTCGGCGATAGCGTCCAGCACCGACTCGGCAGCGACCGGACCATGGAAAGGTCCTTGGGCCTTGAGCGCGGAAGGTTGTTCCCCGGACATCCCGGCGGCGAATAGCAAAGTCCACATGCCGTTGTCACCGGACAGGGGGCGAATCACACATTCGATACGGGTCACCAGACCCAGGCATTGGCGAGTAAGACAGAGGCTGCGCGGCATGGCGAAGCTCCTCATTTATTGCAGTATTCATTCCCTCGAACCGCTTCGGAAATGCGTCAGTCCATTTGACAACTGCTGCATGGCGACAATATCGAACAAATACCCCGCAAGAAAAGAGCGAAAACAAAAAGGGCGCCGAATGGTCATTTGGCCATCAGGCGCCCCGATTAGTTGACGTCAAACAGTCAACTTTTCAGTTCCGGCTGTAATTGTGGCGCCTCTTTTTCGAGCTCTTTAAGGTCCTCTTCGCTGAGCATTTCCGCGATGTCGCGCAGACGATCAACGACCCGGCCATTCACCGAGTTTTCCGGGAATTGCCCGTCTTCATCCGCTTCGCCAACAGGCTCGCCGACCAACAGGCTCAGCGCCTCGTCGACCTGACGCACTGCATAGACGTGGAACTGCCCGGCGCGCACGGCCTGCAGCACACGTTCGTCGAGCATGAGCGTTGCGACGTTCGCCTGGGGGATGATTGCACCTTGATCACCTGTCAGACCTCGCGCTTCGCAGAGTCGGAAGAAGCCTTCAATCTTCTCGTTGACCCCGCCCACGGCCTGCACTTCACCGAATTGGTTGATGGAACCGGTGATCGCGAAGCATTGCTTGAGCGGCGTTTTCGAGAGCGCTGAAATCAGGGTACAGACCTCGCCCAGCGACGCGCTGTCTCCATCCACGTAACCGTAGGATTGTTCGAGTGCGATGCTCGCGGAAATCGCCAGCGGGAACTCCTGGGCATAACGGCTACCGAGATAGCCGGTGAGGATCATCACGCCCTTGGAGTGGATCGGCTGACCGAGGTTGACCTCACGCTCGATGTCGACGATGCCGCTGCCGCCCGGATAGACCGTGGCGGAGATCCGCGCCGGCACGCCGAAGGCAGAATCGCCGACTTCTAGCACGGTCAGGCCGTTGCACTTGCCGACCGCAGCACCCGAGGTGTCGATCAGGATGATGCCCGCCAGCATGTCGTCCAGAATGCGCGCCGACACTCGACCGGTGCGCGTCGCCTTGGCCTTGAGCGCGCGCTCGATATGACCGGCGTCGGTGCGTTCGTCGTTGGCCAGACTGCGAATGAAATCCGCCTCGCTCACCAGTTGAAACAGATCGCCGATCCGCGCTGACAAGCGCCCCTGATGCTCGGCCAGACGTGCGCTGTAGGTCGCCAGACGCGCCACTGCATCGGCCGTCAGCGGCGCCATACCCTCCTCCGAGGTTCGGGTTTTGAGCAACTGGGCGAACTGCTCCAGGCTCTCGTCGACCATCGGAATGTCTTCGTCGAAGTCCACCAGTACCCGGAACATCTCCTGGAAGTCCGGATCGAGGTCTTGCAGCGTGTAGTACAGCGAGCGCGCACCGATGATGATGACTTTGACCTGCAACGGAATGGTCTGCGGCGTCAGGGTGACGGTAGCGATGCGGCCCAGCTCGCCCAGTGGCGATTCCATCTTCAGCTTGCGCGATTGCAGGGAGCGCTTGAGCGCATCCCACACGAAGGGCTCGCTGAGCATCTTCTCGGCTTCGAGAATCAGGAAGCCGCCGTTGGCGCGATGGAAAGCCCCCGGACGCAACTGGCGATAAGTGGTGTAAAGCGCGCCCTGATCAGTGCTGTATTCGATGCGCCCGAACAAGTTGTCGTAGGTGGGGTGCGGCTCGAAGACCACCGGCGCACCGCCGCTGGCTGAATGACCGACCACCAGGCTTGGGCAGTATTGCTCTTCCAGCAGCTTGCGCGCCTGAGCATCGGTCTTGCTGTCGTCGACCAGTTGCTCGACCACGGTTTTCAGCAGATTGACCTGCATGGCCTGCAAGTAGGCGCAGACGGCAGCGTTCTCGGCGTATTGCTCGCAGAGCGGTGCCAGCAGTGGCTGCAAGGCCAGAATGATGGTTTCTTCATTCAGCTGGCGCATCTGGTTGTTCGATTCTCGCTTCCACTGCGGCAGGCTGGCGAGCTCTTCGTTCAGACGCTCTTCCAGTGCCGAAATATCGTTGTGGAAACGCTCCCGATCAGCCTCCGGCAACTGCGAGAACTCGGCCTCGTCCAGCGCCTTGCCTTCCAGCATCGGGGTGAAGGCGATGTTGGTGCTGTCGCGATACAGCGCAATGTCCTTCTCCAGTGCCAGACGCTCGATGACGTCCAGCGCCTTGTCGTAGCGCTGGTTGAAGGCGCGGTCAATGGCGCTTTTCTTCTGCTGGTAGGACGGATGCTCGAACACTGCAGGAAAGGTCGACAGAAGATTGTCGATCAGTCCGTTTATGTCGGCCATGAACGAACTGGCGCTTCCCGGCGGTAATTCCAGGGCGCGTGGCTCGCGCGGCTCATCGAAATTATTGACGTAGACCCAGTCGCACGGGGTCTGCATGCGCTTGCCCTCGGCCTTGAGGTAGCGCTTGACGAAGGAGAAGCGGCCGGTGCCGGGCTCGCCCATGACGAACACGTTATAGCCGGGGCGCGGCATGGCGACCCCGAACTGTAGAGCTTCGACCGCTCGTTCCTGGCCGAGCACGCCGCGAAAGGGTTCCAGATCGTTGGTTGTCGTGAAGCTGAACTGTTCAGCGGAAAAGGGACGGGTCAGCGCCTCAGGCGCAAGTCGCAAGCTGGCAGCAACAGGATCGGGCATCGGACATCCTTACATCAGGCGGGGCAGATGGGGGCATTCTGGCGCTCGCCGCACCAGACTGGCAAGGCAAGAACCACCGGAATATTTTTTTGACTGATGAACATTCCTACAAGCATTTACGAGCCGGACTGCATACAACAAACCGTAATAAACCACGGAACGATCAGATCGTGCCTAAACTCCAAGTTGCGCGGTCGGTAACAATTCGAAGAACCGGCCCGACCTGGCGCCCGTATCGGCCAGGATCCGACCCTTGGTTGAAACAACAGAGACTAAAGCTATGAAACGGATTCTTCTTGGTACTCTCTTCGCCGCTGTGTCCATCAACGCCATGGCTCAAGCCCCTGGCGGCCCAGACTGCGGCTGGGGCAACATGCTGTTCGAAGGCCAGCGCGGCACGCCGGCCCACTTCCTCGCTTCCACCACCAACGGCACCTCCGGTAACGCCACCTTCGGCATGACCTCAGGCACCAACGGCTGCTCCACCAACAGCGCGCTGACCTACGGCGGCAAATCCTGGATCGCCATGAACGGCATGATGGACGAGCTTTCCAAAGACATGGCGATGGGCCAGGGCGAAGCACTCACGACCTACGCGGTCGTGCTGGGCGTTGCACCGGAAGACCGTGCGCATTTCGCCGCAGTCACCCACGAGCACTACCAGCAAATCTTCAACAAGGCTGACGCCACTGCTGAAGACGTTCACACCAACACCATCGACGTACTGAAAAACGATCCGGCTCTGGCCAAATACGCAACCCAAGCCTAAAGTCGAGTCAACCTGCCCTCTGCACGCAGAGGGCAGGACTTCACTGTTCCTGACGACCCCTGACTAGTTGCCTCTCTATGCTCAAACGCCTTGCCTGGCTGGCGCTCTGTGTCTGCGCCCCGCTGTATGCCGCGCCTCACGTCGAAGATGATCGTTTGCAGCAACTGGCCAATTCCAGATTCTGGATTGCCATCGGCCATTACGAAGCCGGCAAGCTCGGTGGCTGGCGCAGCTATGTCGACGACCCGAAATTCTTTCTCGCTGTCGATGGTGGCCACGACCCCAAGGCCGAACTGGCAGCGACCCTCGAAGCCATTTACCGGCCCGTAGTGAAAGGCAAGGAAGACGCCCATCCGCAATGCGTCTACCCCTCGCGCACGCGCTTTCTGCGCAATGAATTGAAGCTGACCGATCTGCCCGCAGTGGACTGCAAGGAGTTCAACAAGTGGTTCTCTGACGTGGCGCCGGACAGCACGGTGATGATCTTCCCAGCCGCCTATTTGAACAGCCCCTCGTCGATGTTTGGCCACACTTTGCTACGCATTGATCAGGCAGACGTGCAGAAGAACAACACTGCGCTGCTCAGTTACGCGATCAATTTCGGCGCCTACATCGAAGGCTCGGACAACAGCATCCTGTATGCCTGGAAAGGGCTGATGGGTGGCTATCCAGGGCTGTTCGCGCTGGTGCCGTATCAGGAAAAACTCTCCGAATACCGTAGTCTCGAGAACCGAGACCTGTGGGAGTACCGCCTCAATCTGACGCCTGAAGAAACCCAGCGCATGGTCGAACATGTGTGGGAACTCAAACAGATTCGCTTCGGCTATTTCTTCTTCGACGAAAACTGCTCCTATCGATTGCTGGAGCTGCTGCAGGTCGCGCGCCCGAGCCTGGACCTTACGCCGCAGTTTCGTCTGACCGCGATTCCCACCGACACTGTGCGCGCGGTCAAGGACGCCGGCCTGGTGGAGAAGATCGACTATCGGCCGTCCAGGGAGCGCGAATTGCTCAGCCGTGCCGAGCCGCTGAACCACGACGAGAAACAGTGGGTATTGAAGGTCAGCGCCGATCAGCAACAGATGCAAACCCCTGACTATCTGGCACTGCCGAAGGATCGTCGGGCGTTGATTCAGGACGCGTCGTATCGCCTGGAGCGTTATCGCGCCAATGGCCAGGAACGCGATGCCGCGCGCTCGCAGCGCAGTTACGACTTGCTGCGGGCGATCAGCACCAATCCGCCGCCTGCCTTGGAAATCGAACGTCCGGGGTTGCCGGAAGACGGCCACGAATCGCGCACCTGGCAATTGGGCGCCGGCACGCGGGATGACAAGGCATTCGCCGAATACGGCCTGCGCATGGCGTATCACGATCTGAACGACAACGCTTACGGCTTCCCGCTGGGGGCGCAGATCGAAATTCTTCAGCTCAAACTGCGTCAGTACGAGGACAGCCGCTGGCAGGTGCAGCAGTTGGATCTGGCCACCATTCGCTCGCTGACGCCGCGCAACGAGCTGTTGCAACCCTGGTCCTGGCAAGTGGCGGGCGGCCTTGAGCGTGTGCTGGGCAAGCACGGTGACGAAAATCTGGTCAGCCACGTGAATGGCGGCGCCGGCGGCACCTGGAAGCTGGGTGAAGATGTGCTGGGCTTTGCGCTGGGCACCGTTCGGATTGAGCACAACAATGATTTCGATGCGTTCGTGTCACCGGCAGCAGGGTTCAATACCGGGGTTCTGTGGCGCAATCCGCTGGGCAATTTCAGCTTGGAGGCCAAGGGCGATTACTTCACCAACGGCGAAGTGCGGCGCAATATCAGTCTGAATCAGCAGTGGGAATTGTCGCGAAATCTGGGGCTGCGGCTCAGCGCGCAGCGGGAATTCAGCCAGCTGAGTTCGCCGGTGAATGAAGTGATGCTGGAGTTGAAGTGGTATCACTATTGAACGCGACGCACGTGGACAGGAGGTGACCACCCGCAGCCGCACGGCTTGCCGGCGGTGGCGATTCTGAGAACGTCACCGCCGGCAAGCCGTGCGGCTACAGGTAGTCGGTGGGAGTCAGGCAGTTTGATGTGAACTGGCATACCGCCTTCGCGAGCAAGCTCCCTCCCACAGGCTACAAGGTGGACTGACTGAGGCTTTTCAAGCCACTTTTGCGCCGTAACCTTCCTCCACAATGAGGCCGATGATGTGTTCAGCCGCCAACTGGCTCTGCACCTTGACCTCCCCCTTGCCCAGATCTACCTGCACCTCGGCTGCCGGGTCTTCGCCTTTGATCGCGTTGGTAACGGCGCGGACGCAGTGTCCGCAGGTCATGCCTTGAACGTTGAATACCTGCATGAGATGACTCCTCGGTTGAGTAAAGATCGCTGAATGACGGCATCTTCGACCTTCCCACCATGGCAAGGTCAAGTTTCTGTTGAATCTGCCGGGCTGGTATTCCGCGAGCCTCTGGGCCAAAGTGTTTCATCGACGAATATCAGGAGAATCGGCAATGCGCTGGTCAGGCTTTCGCATCGCAGGTTTTATCGGCCTCTTGGCTTCCGCATCCTGGGCGCAGGCCGACCAGGATTACGGCGTACTCATCATTTCCCGCGAGCGGCTGGAAGTCGCCACGTCCTGCGAGATCGGCATTTATATGCAGGATCAGCTGGTCGGGCGTCTGTTCCAAGAAGAGTCGCGCTCCTTCAATCTGCCAGCAGGCGATCTGTCGGTGCGGCTGCGCGTGTTGCCGGGCCAAATGCCGGGTTGCTCGCCGGGCATTGAAGCGCAGAACAACACGCGGCTGCACATCAATGCCGGAGACGTGCTCAAGTACCGGATCGCGTCGGGACCCAATGGCATGTATCTGAAGAAGGCTGATCTGAATTATTGATGGCTAAAGCGCTGGGTCGGCTTGCTGACGGAAGCGCTGTGTCAGTTACATATGTGTTGGCTGGCAGTCAGCTATCGCTGTCGTCGTGACCTCCGACGTCTCCCACAGATTTCGTGTCGTTCTCAAAATCCGGGCACCCCTCAAAACCTGCGACTCGTTGCCTCCCCATCGTTGTCCCGAGACGAGTCTGTGTCGATCTCAAAATCCCGGCTCTCTGCAAAACCTGTGGGAGACGCCGGAGGTCACGACGGCAGCGATGGCGGAATGTCGGTGAAAATCCATTTCCTGCAACACATCTCCCGGTTTGTAGCCCCTTTCTTACAGCCTTCTCTCTTTCTTGCGAGAGACATTTCCTAGAAACTTCCACCCGCTTGTGCCTCGTGATTTGTCTCTCTAGGCTGCGTCCGTCGCTGAACATCAGCGACCGGGTTTAGCAGCCTGAATGACGTTACGTAGCATTGCGACACCACCGTTATGGTGGCTTTGCGCGGGGCACTTTCGAGTGCGCTGGATTTGCTCCGTATCCGGTCTGCTAACCCGTGTCAAAGCCACCACCTGATTCGATAGCAGCGAACCATGCGGTGGCTCCACCTCACGGAGATACACGCAATGCTCAAAATCACCCCCGACCCACCCGCCCCAACCATTGAAGAATCCCTGGCCCACCTCTCCGATCTGTTGCGCTGTGCCAAGGCCACCGCGTACGAGAGCGCCGACTGCCTGAATGGCAGCAAACGCGACCTGGCGTTTTCCGTCGTGCACCTGCTGTCTCTTATACAC
>NZ_MUIN01000009.1 GCF_002080045.1 Pseudomonas sp. Bc-h
TCGGTGAGTTCTTCTTCCTCTTCTTCCTCTTCCAGCGCCTCGGGTTCGTCGTCGTAGTCTTCGTGCAGGGTGAATTTCACCGGCCGCATGCTGTAGACCTTCTGGGTCAGGCCCTCGGTGTCGGTCAGCCCCCGCACCACACGGCCATCTTCGCCATTGATCCGATACGGCACGTAGGGCATCGGCGTGCCGTTGTGCCGGTCGAGGATCTGGAAACTGGCGTTCATGGGGTAGATGTATTGCGGGTCTTCGAGCTTCCAGGGTTTAAGGGCATCCTTGAGCGATGCCGCGCCGCCCCAGTCGACATGGTCGTTCTTGATGCGCAGATCCATCGGCGCACCRATTTCGATGGAGCCGTCCTTGAGCTTGATGTAAGCCCCGCCGCTGGCCAGGGTGATGCCCTGTTTGGCGTCGATCAGCACTTCGTCGCCGACGCTGGCGAGGGTCAGTTTCTTTTTCGAGCGCAGGAGCATTTCATCATGCTGGGCCTGGATGTCCACCGGACCATGGGCGGCCATGACCTTGATGCCCAGTCTCTGGGCGAACAGGCTGACGGCTTCGCCTGCGGCCACGCTGAAGCGTTTGAAGACGCTGACGTCGGCGCTGTCGCGCGCGGTGGCGGTCAGGTTCTGACCTGCCGAGAGTTGCAGGCTGGCGGGGGTGGTCAGGGCGATGCCGGCCGGGGCCGAGGCGATCAGGCCGGCTTGCTTGAGTTCGGTCAACACNGTTCTGACCTGCCGAGAGTTGCAGGCTGGCGGGGGTGGTCAGGGCGATGCCGGCCGGGGCCGAGGCGATCAGGCCGGCTTGCTTGAGTTCGGTCAACACYTCCTTGAGCGCGTGCTGGGCTGAGGCATCCGCAGGCAGGGCCTGCGAGTCAGCCGCGCAGTGTGCCAACGCCTTGACCAGCTCCAGGGATTGACTGAGCTGGGCCACGGCGTCATTCATGTCCAGCACATCGCCTTTGCCTTTGGGCTGGTTGTCGGCACTGATGAACACCCCCTTGCCACCGCGAATCGCGCCCCAGCCATCGGTGCGCAGCTCAAACCCTTCGCCACGCTTTTGCTTGTCGGCATCCACCAGATGCCCCAGATTGAGCTGGCTCTTGCCGCTGTTGTCGGTGCTGAGCTTGACGTGTTCCTTGCCCCGTTCATCCTCCATGCGCAGTTTGTTGTTGGCCGGGGTGCGCAGCACGTTGCGGGTGTAGTCGCGGTCCTTGAGGGTGACGTGGTCGGGGTGCTGGCTGTCGTGCAGGGCGTGGGCGATGTAGGGACGGTCGGGGTCGCCGTGTTCGAAGGCAATCGCCACTTCGGTGCCGCAGATCAGCGGCAGGTGCAGGCCGTGGGTGTCGCCGGCGTAAGGCCGGGCCAGACGCAGCCACAGGCTTTCTTCGCCGATGTCCCAGGTGTCGCGGTCGAACAGGAAACTGACCTTGTAGCGGCCTTCCTGGTCGATGTGGCTGTAGGGGTCGTTGCTCTGGCTGCTGGTGACGCGGGCCGGGAGGGTGCCGGCCATTTTCGGCTTGGCGAGTAACGGCGGGCGAAAGCACACGCTGCTCGACCAGGGAATGGCTTCGAAGCTCACCTCAAGACTTGAATCCCGGGCCGCGCGAATCACCAGCCGGGTGATGACCGCGCCGGGCGCAAAGGCCTGCGGCGCRCCGCCGGAAATGTTCAGTATCTGGGCCAGGGCCACGCTGGCGCTGCTGGTCACGCCGCTCAGGCGGGTCTGGTCGTTGAGATAACGCTCATGGCGCAGGCGCCCATAGAAAAACCCGCTTTCGCTTTGCAGGTCTTCGGCCTGATCCAGCTTGTCGCCCAGCGCGGTGTAGGGCTCGGCGTAGTGATAGGCCTCACCGTAGGTGGTTTTCGCCCCTCGGGTCTGGTCCACTTCACCGTTGAGCCAGGCCCTGGCTTCGCGTGGATCGTAGGCGCGAAAGTGCAGGTTTTTTTCCACCACTTCATGGCTGGACTGCAGCCCCCAAACCGCATCCTGCCCGCTGCTGCCAAGGCCCGATTGYGGACGATAGGGCAAGTCGAGCGAGCCTGCGTAATGCCGCTGATCGTCATGAAACTCGACCACATCGATGTTCAGCCGCGCATCGCGGGTGAGGCGGTACCAGATGCCGACCTCGGCCAGCAGCCGCGCGATRAACGCCAGATCGCTTTCGCCGTACTGCATGACCTGCTCGCGAGGAGGGTATTGGCGCACCAGCTTGAACAGGAAATCCTGGCCTTCGAAATCRTGGCGGCTGCGCARAATGCTCTCGACGATCTGCGGCACCGACTGGTGCTGATAGAGGCGGTATTGCCGACCGCGCTCGAGCAACGCAAGCCGCGGCTGMAACACCACTTCATAACGCGCTTCGTCGCTGGAGCCGGACAGGCGCTTGAACGAGGTGATCACCCCGTGCAGCGTACGCAGCGGTTTGACCTCGGGCGTCGGCAGGCTGCGGAACACCTTGGGCAATAAATGAGGCGCTGTGTGCAGGCTGAAATCGGCGGGTTTGCCGAGGATCTGCTCGGCGGCGATGTCCTGCTCGCTGGAGGTGAATTCGAGGGTGTAGCGAAACGGCTGGCTGAGGGTTTCTTCGCCGATGAAGGTCAGGACGTCGAGCTGAGCCTTGAGGTCGTGGACGATGAGTGTATGGCGGCTGTGGTCGAAGAACGTGGGGAATGTGTTCAACATCATTCCACCTCCGCGATTGCAACGGCGTCATCGAATTGCAGGGTGATGCCATCCGCTTCGTTGTAGCCAAACGTCACGCTGCGGGTTTTCAGGCCCGCGGCCTGACGCTCCAGCAATTGCTGACTGAGCACCGGTAAAATCAGCTGACTGAGCACACTGTCGATCGCCCGCGCGCCGTTGTCGGGCTGGGTTTGAGCCGCAAACACCAGCGCGTCCTCGAGCTGCACGTCGATGTCGCACTGCAGCCCGTAATAGCGCCTGAGCCGTTGAGCGACTTTGCCAAGCTTCAGCGAGACGATAGGCTTCAACGCCTCGGCTTGCAGCGGTCTGTAGATCAAGGTCTGGAAGCGGGCCAACAGCGCTGGCTGAAAGTGTTCGCGCAGAATCGGGCGCAGCAGCTCATGCATTGAGGCGTCCGGCGCCTCGGGGGTTTCCCTGAGGCAGGCGTGCAAAGGGTCGCTGCCCAGATTGGAGGTCATGACAATGACGGTGTTGCGAAAGTCGATTTCCCGGCCCTCGCCATCGCGCATGAAACCGCGGTCGAATACCTGATAAAAAAGGTTGAGAACGTCGCGATGGGCCTTCTCTACCTCATCGAGCAGCACGACGCTGTAGGGCCGTTGGCGCACCGCTTCGGTCAGCACCCCGCCCTGGCCGTAACCGACGTACCCCGGTGGTGAGCCCTTGAGCTGACTGACCGTGTGGGCTTCCTGATATTCCGAGAGATTGAGGGTGATCAGCGACTTTTCGCCGCCGAACAGGATGTCCGCCAGCGCCAGGGCCGTCTCGGTCTTGCCGACCCCACTGGTGCCGACCAGCAGGAACACGCCAAGCGGCGCGGCTTCTTCGGTGAGCCCGGTCTTGGCCGCTCGCAGACGTTTCGCCAGCGCGCCAAGCGCGTGATCCTGGCCCATGACACGCTCGCCCAGCTGCTGTTCCAGCGCCAGCAGACTCGCCTGTTCATCCTTGAGCAGACTGCCCAGCGGCACGCCGGTCCAGTCGGCAATGACCTCGGCGACACTGCGCGCGTTGACGTCCAGAGACAGCAGCGGCGTATCGCCTTGGGCTGCGGCGATCTCTTGCTGCAACCGCATGCACACGTCGATCTGAGGATTGTTCGCCTCACGAGCGTCGAGCAGTTGCCGGGCAAGATCACGCTCGCGCTGGTATTGCTGTTCCATTCGAGTCTGCTCGAGCGCGCGTTCGCGATACTGCTCGTCAATGATCGCCACTCGCTCATCCGCATCGCCGCCGGCAAATCGCGCATCCTCCTCAAGCGCCTGACGCTCCATTTCCAGCGCGGCCTGCCCTGCCTTGAGACGCACCAAAGCCTGAGGCTCACAGTCGAGGCTCATGCGCACGCGAGCGCTGGCGGTGTCCAGCAGATCTACCGCCTTGTCCGGCAATTGACGGCCAGGCAGATAACGACGTGACAGGGTGACCGCCGCCTGAACGGCCGAATCTTCAATGTGGACGCCGTGGTGACTGGCGTAACGGGCCTTGAGTCCCCGCAGCATGAGCATTGCGTTGCCGTCGTCAGGCTCCTCGACTTTGACCATCTGAAAGCGCCTTTCAAGCGCCGCATCACGCTCGAAATACTGTTTGTATTCGCTCCAGGTGGTGGCGGCGATGGTGCGTAATTCGCCACGCGCCAGCGCAGGCTTGAGCAGATTGGCGGCATCGGCTCCCCCAGCCTGATTACCGGCGCCGATCAAGGTGTGAGCCTCGTCGATGAACAACAACACCGGATGCTCGGCGCGCTGGACCGCGTCGATCACGTTTTTCAAACGCTGTTCGAACTCGCCTTTGACCCCCGCTCCGGCTTGCAGCAATCCGAGATCAAGGGTGCGCACGCTGACCGGCTTGAGGCTTTCGGGCACGTTGCCCTGTGCAATGCGCAAGGCCAGACCTTCGACCAGCGCGGTCTTGCCGACGCCGGGCTCGCCGACAAGAATCGGGTTGTTCTTGCGCCTGCGGCTGAGGATGTCGATGACCTGGCGAATCTCGTCATCGCGACCGAGCACGGGGTCGATCTCTCCCTTTCGGGCCTGGGCGGTGAGGTCCTGGGTGAACCTGTCCAATACCGCATCCGGCTTGCTGCCGGCGGGTGCCTCCACCGGTTGCAAGTCGTCGGCGGTCGGGTCACTCGCGAGCTGTTGCGCTGTGCGCTCATCGGAGTGTTGTTCCAGCAACGGCAGCAACTGCTGCAATTGCGAGTCGCTGAGGCTCAGCAACGGCCACGTCGCATCGCACGCCAATAGCCCGGGGCTTTCCATCAAGGCACCGAGCACGTGGACAGAACGCAACTGTTCGTTAGGCTCGTCGAGGGACGCACGCAACCACGCGTTCTTGATCAATTGCTGCAACCTGTTGCACAGCTGCGGCTTGCCCTGCACGGTGCAGGACAGGGTGTCCAGATGGTCGAGCAGCCCGCGCCAGAGGCTGTCGATGTCCCACTCGTAACGACGTGCGATGAACACCAGATCACCCTCGCCTCGCTCCAGCAGTTTGAGCAACCAGTGCTCGATGCTGATCCGGGCGTGACCTCGGCTTTGACACAGCGATGCTGCCGCGCTGAGCGCTTGTGCGCAAAAGGGATTGAGGCGGCGAAGCAAGCGAGTGGAACTCTGAGCCATGAGCGATGCGTCCTTGTTCTGAAATCCGGTCGATGAATCGACAAATCCGGGGTAACGCAGGGTGCAGCGAGTCGAGCGCCCGACAACGAGCGCTCAACCCTGTGCGTCACCGGCAAGCGCAACCGCTTGCCGGGGTTATTGCGGGTCAGGCGGTCTGGCGTTCATTCCACGAATCGGAGTGAATGATGTTGCCGTCCTTGTAGGTCCAGGTGACCTTCTCGTAGCGCAGTTCGATGGCCTCCAGATGGTTGTGTTTCTCTTTGTCGGGGTCCTTGACATCGTGCATTTTCGGCGCCACGCGCACGACCTTCACGTTCTCCAGCAGGGTGTTGAAGTACTCGACTTCCTGCCCGGCATCGTCGATGCGATACCACTTGAACTCCGCACTCTTGAGGGTCTGGCCAGTACCTACCGCCTTGTAGAGGTAGGGAGTGCTGGCGTCGACCTCCTTGGTGAACAGAAACGGGGTGTGAACACGGGCACCGGTCAGCTTGCCGGTGTTGTTGTCGGTGGGGATGTAGACGCTGTGGTCCTGAGCGACCACCTCAATGCTGCCCTCGCGGGACTGCACATTGACGGAACCCTTGATCTCTGCACCGCCGTCATCTTTCAGCCACAGGTAAACGGGAATTGCCATTTAAAGCTCCTTCTCTCACTTTTCGAATGTCGCGGATTGCGACTCAGGGTTTCTGCCCGGTGCGGCGACGGGCAGCAGACACGCGCCCTCCTCCGGCACCAGACGGATGTCGACGCGACGGTTGGCCGCGCGTCCTTGCTTGGTTTCATTGCTGGCAACGGGATGACTTGCGCCCAGGCCCTGAACGGCAAAACAGCTGTCGGGAATGCCTCCCATACGCTGCATCCAGTCCCGCACCGCTTCGGCCCGGGCGCGGGACAGGCTCAGGTTTTGCGCTGCACCGCCCGTGGCATCGGTGTGCCCGGTGATCACGATCAGCCAGCCCGAGCGAACTTTGATATCGACCAATGCCTCGATCAGCACTCTGGAAGCTTGCGCCCTGAAATCGGCGCGCCCAGGCATGAACAACGACAGGCTGTTCAGGCGTACTGGCGCGGAACGCTCCGGGACAGGCTCGACCTCCGGTGCGCGGTATCCGGTGATGGCTTCCCAGAGCGGCGCCCGCAGACGCTCCCCCCGATACAGCCCCAGCGCCAGCGACAGTGGCTCGCCGCGGCGGTAGTGATCGTCCAGACGCTGGGCGTCACGGCGCAGGGCCAACAACGACTCTTCGAGCAGTACAAGTTGAGGGGTATCGCGATCGGCCAGAGCGCTCACCGATGAATAACGGCGCAAGTCGTCACTGATTTCCCGCAGCAGCAGCGTGTTCTGCCAAGCGGAGTTGATGAGCGCGATGGCCCCGGCCGCCGCGAACATCCATACCGCGATGACGCTGGCGCGGCGTATCGCGGTGTCGCCCGAGTGACGCGGCAGCACAGCCAGCAATGGGTCCGGAAAGGGTATCGGGTGGCCAGCGGCGACGGTTGGCTCACAGGCATCCTGCAGACCGGTCTTGTCGATCAGCCACTGTTCCCACAGATTGCCACTCGCGGTTGCGCCGGCCGCAGGGACCATCGTCATGACCCAGGCGCATGGCATTTGCCCGCGCTGCCGGCCCTGTGGCGTCACGTGCGGCAAGACACACTCACCCAGCCAACTGACAAGGCTCCTCAGCTGAATCGTGATGAACACGCGCCGCTGCTGTTCGAGGCTGTCGGCCGCGTCGCATTGCCAATCCTCAAGGCCTGCGACCCCGCCATCGACACGCACGCGTATATCGAGCCTGCCCGCCTCGCAACTGAACCACGCCCCGTGACTACCCTTACTTTGCAGGTAGCTGACCAACACCACCGGTAACATCGGCGAGCTCCGACGGGCCAGCGTCAGTTGATGACAGAGCGCGCGAACCTGCCCCGCCAGCACGGCTCCATCAGCATGTGCCTGCGGGTTGACGATGAACATGACGCTCAACTGCCTTCGCCAGTCCGGTCGAACGGTCAGCAGGCCGGCGACCATGTCAGGCAGGCGCTCCACATCGGGGACCCGGACATAGCAACCTCGATTCGTGATACGCAGCATCGACTCCGTCGTGGTGCTCGCGAACAGCCCGTTCGGCGAGTCGCCACAGACCAGAATCACCGGTCGCCGATAGTTCCTGGCTGGCAACGCGTTGACATTGTCGAACGGCAGCGATTCACGAAACCGCGCGGCGCGTCGTTTGGTCCACCTCCATGCGAACCCAAGCACGATCAAAACCAGGACCATCGCGCCGATGCGCATCGCGGTAGTCAGCGCCAGCATGGACAACAACGCAAACGCCAACGCGCCAGCCCAGAGTACGAGCCCGTAGATCATCTTGGGTGTCATCGGCTCGTCACCCCTGATCCATGGCGAGGGAGGCGATCTGCTGAGCCAGCAGGTAATCGAGCCCCCACCAGGTTGCCACCAGCAACAGCCCTGCGACGACGATATGCAGAAGGGGTGACCGCAGCCAGCCAAGCTGCAGTTTCGGCTGGCAAGCGCTGACCACCGTGGGCAGGCCTTGATCCAGACCCAACGGCGCCACTCGTTTCGCCATCTCTGCCACTAACAGCTGGCGCTCGGGATCGTCGAGTTGCGGGTAGCGGCCCAGAAAACCCAGCATCAGCACCCGGTGGTAAACCGTAAGCACGTGCGGATCCGGCGACGGCTGACGCAGGACATCGCGCATCTCCTCGTAGAGAAATTCGCCCGCCTGATGGCGGCTGAAGTACCGCGCCTGCATCGGTTCGCCTGCCCATTTGGCACGAGCCTCTGCATCGGCGTGGCCGAGTACGGTTTCATCGAGCAACGCGCAGTGCGCATAGCTGATCAGATCGACGCTGCGCTTGCTCAGGCCCGCAGTCTCCAGCTGCTGCCGCACCCGTTCGATCTGCACGGTGCACAGGCTCCAGAGATTGCGACTGCTCTTCGCCGCGCCGCCTTGCTTGAGCTCAACGACCAGCAGATAGCTGTCTTGCAGCAGCAGGTCCAGATCCGGAGCGGCGGGTTTCGAGTGTCGGGCATTCGACCGGCTCATGTGCGCAGCACCGCGAAGAGTTCAAGCTGGATCTGCGCCAGGGTGCCGGGGACGTAGAACGCACAGACGCCGTGAGCAAGAACCGCCTGGCCCTTGGGATGGGTGAAATCGAGGGCGAAGTACTGGTTTTCAAGGCGCAACGGGATCGCCGCCGGGACGTGACCGAGTGGTTGAAGAGGCACACCGTCAAGCGCGGCATTGATCAGTTGATCGACATCGTCCGGCGTCCCGACCTTGCACAGGCGCGGAAACTGCGTCTGCAATTGCGCTGCCGAATCACGGCCGCGCACCGACAGATAGAAGTCGGCTGCATCGGCTTCACGCAGGCGCAGGTCATCCAGCGACACCTGCCAGCGATTCGGACCGGTTTCCGTCAGCGCCAGTGCGACGACGCGCGACGGCAGGCTGGCCTCAAGCAAGCTGGAAATCAGCTTGAGCAAGGGGGGAAAAACGCCTTCCAGCTGATCGTGTCGGTACACGGGGATCATCTCGGCATCGTGATCCAGAGAAAATGTCAGCAGCGCTCCGGCGAACTTGACCATCTCCACATAGGCCTGCTCGGGATGCCGAGCGCGATGCCGGATGAGATCGGCCAGCACCGGTTGATAGGTATTCAGGGCGTTGAGCAGCCAGAACAGCGACACATCGGCCACGGCAAAGTCCGCCATGCGCTGGTTGCTTTCCCGGCGCATGCTCATCAGCCGCTGGCGCCGGGCCGTTAATTGCGTCAGCAGATTTTCAAGCTGCGTCACCAGCCCCGAATGACCGGAGACGCTCAGCAATGGGGGAATGAACGAGGCGTCCAGCACCCAGGCACCCTGTCCGTCGCGCATCAGCCGAGCAACCGGGCAAGTCACGTAATCAGCGTTGTCATCGGTGTCCAGACGCAGGCTGAGCACATGCTCCAGCACGCCTACCGATTGCTCCTCGTCTCCATGAACGTCTTGCACTGAACGCCAGTCCTGCCGGTAGCGCACAGGCCGTTCGCAGGCGACCCCATCGAACAGGCAGTTGTTGCCGTTGGCCTGCTCCAGTGGCAGCGCCAGCACAATCGTCGCGCTCGACCCCGCGTTTGCCAGCCATGCGCTCAACTCCAGCGCCGGAGGCAAGCGGTCGAAATGATCGGTATCGATCAGCGTCCCGTCCGGCAAACGTACCCGGACCAGCGCCGCTTTCAGTTTGCCCAGACTCAGCGCCTGGAGGTCGAAACCCACTGCCTGCACACCCCAGGGATGCACCAGCGAGAGATGCGCGATGCTGTCGTTGCTCCAGGCTTCCCAGCGCGCCTGCTGCTGAAATTGCTGCTGGGACAGCAAGGCCCCTGCAGCCCACAAAGGACGGTCGATTTTCATGATGGAAGCACCTATGGCCGACGTCAGGCTTTCGCCTTGGGCATTTGAGAAACCAGCGAAAGATTGACGTCCATGCCTTCCACCTGAAAATGCGGCACGGCATACAACGTGCTGCGGAAGAACCCGGGGTTGTCGTCAATGTCTTCCACCACCACCTTGCCGTCACGCAAGGGATGCGAGGCTTGCAGATCGTCCCCCGGATCCGTCATTTCGGTGACGAGCCCGCTGATCCACTTGTTCAACTCAAGCTCGAGCAACCGGCGGTCCTTGGTGGTGCCGATGTTTTCGCGCTGGATCAGCTTCAGGTAATGCGCGATGCGCGACAGGAGAAAGATGTAGGGCAGACGCGAGTTGATCCGGCTGTTGGCGGTGGCTTCGGCGGTGTCATACAGCGCGGGTTTCTGCGCGGAGTTGGCGGAAAAGAAGCAGCCGTAGTCGCGGTTTTTGTAATACGAAAGAGGGATGAATCCGAGGTTGGCGAATTCGAATTCGCGGGTCTCGGAAATCAGCACCTCGGAGGGAATCTTCACCTGGTTGCCGGTGCCCAGGTCATACAGGTGAATCGGCAGATCGGTCACCGCCCCGCCTGACTGTGGCCCGCGAATCTGCACGCACCAGCCATTGGCGATGAAACTCTTGACCATATTCGCCGCGAAGGCGAAGGAAGCGTTGGTCCACAGGTATTTGCAGTGATCGGGGCCCTTGACGCTCTCGACGTAATTGAAACTGCGCACGGGAATGGTGTCCGGCCCGTAGGGCAGCCGACCCAGAACGCGGGGCATGGTCAGGCCGATATAGCGCGCGTCGTCGGTCTCGCGGAAGGACTTCCACTTGAGGTATTCCGCCCGGTCGAAGTAGTTGCCGATGTCTTTGATGGCGGCGACCTCCTCCATCGTCTCCTTGCCAAAAAACGCTGGCCCCACCGCTCCAATGAACGGCATGTGCGCCGCGGCGGCGACCTTGGAGATGCTGCGCAGCAGCGCGATGTCCTGGGGACTGCGGTCGAATTCGTAATTGGAAATGGCCGCGGCGATGGGCTCGCCACCCGGCGTGTCGTATTCCTGGGTGTAGGTATGGATATAGAGACCGCTCTGGGAGATCTCGGGCGCGTCTTCGAAATCCTGAATCAGGTGATCCTTGCTGATGTCCAGCAATTCGATTCGCACGTTCTGACGAAAATCGGTCTGATCGATCAGCGACTTCACACCGCGCCAGGTCGACTCGACACGTTGAAAATCCGGATGATGCATGACCGCATCCAACTGACGGCTGATCTGCGCATCAATTGAAGCGATGTGTTCGTCGAGCAATGTTTTATCCAGCCGATCGACGGTGCGCGAAGACGCTTTCAATAAATCGAGAAAAACACTGACCGCCGCCGTGACACGCTCATCAGCGGACGTATCGGACAGCACTTCGTTACTCTGAAACACTTCGATATCGCCAAGGGCGGAAACCGGACTCAGGTTTATTTTATTAAACAAAGCGTTGTAAACACTTTGACGTTCTTCGGACAACACTTCGCCGCCGTCCGTCACTGCGGAACTTTGTTTCAAGGACATGTGAAAAGCCTGTTTTATATAAACGAGATGTTTAACTTTTTTCCCGGGAGGAAAGCCCTGTCAGTTCGTTGCGAAGTTCATTGCTGAGGGTTTCATCCTTGAGAATGCGCTCCAGTTCCTGTCGGAAGGTGGCGTTATCCAGCAGGTTGGATTTGAGATCGCGCAAGAGATTGCGGGTCGCCAGAAGGGCCCTGAGTTCGGGAATCTGCCGTGCTACCTGCTCGGGCTCGAAGTCCTTCATTTGCTGGAACCCAAGCTCCACGGCGGTATCGGAGCCGTCTGCGGCAAAGGTATTGGCCACCGTCAGTTTGAGGGAGGGCGAAAATTCGGACAGGACGCTGTCGACATTATTCTTGTTGATATTGACCTTGCGGCGTTCGGACAAGGCGCGTTGTTCGCGGCCATTGCTGTAGTCACCCATGACCATCAGTTTCAAGGGGAGTTCGACCTGCTTCTGCGCACCGCCGGTGTGCAGATCGAGTTTTATATTGACGCGTGCCTTGGGCACTTCGTTTTGGAAACTGTTTGAAGTCATGACGCCTCCACGGACAGTGTTTGCCATAAGGTGGGTAAACGCTCTGAATAAACAGAGCCGATGAGCAGACCAGCGATATTGAATCAGGCAGTCAAACGTTCAGATATATAAACGCAACGGGACGCATGAATAATCGGGCGACCATTCATCTGCGAAAGAGGTTAATCGTCCAGGAATAGAAATTCCAGCCAGCGCATAACCAACAGGAAGTTTCTTACTTATTTGGGGAACATTCTTACAACACGAAATTTTCATGTTTTTTCGGAAAACACCGGAACACTACGAGATAGAGCGTTCCGGGGTTCTGATCGAGGATTCGGCCACTGACGGGCGCAGATCGCGGATCGAGCATGGCACGCTTCAGGCGCGCCCCATTCCTTCTGCCTACAGCCAAACACCCCCTCGCTCAGCCCCCATCAACGAGTGACCCGTCGCGTCAGGTGCCCACCGGGAATCGGATACGACACGTACAACCCCGACTCGACCTGCGCTCGCGAAGCCTGGGCCATACTGCGGACTTTCTTCGCGGCGTCGAGCACAAGATTACGATCAAGGCCCTTTGTTTCCACAGCGTCGACAATGGCGTGGGCAATGTCATCCAGCCCCGCCTCGCTCGACACCAGCAGCAGATGCGCGCCGGCCCGCAGTGCGGCGATCGCGGTATCGGCAATGCTGTTATCACGCAGGATCGACACCGCATCCAGATCGTCGGAAACGATCAAACCATCAAATCCCAGGCTGTCTCGCAACAGACCGATGACCTTTTGCGAAGTGCTCGCCGAGTGCTCCGGATCGAGTGCCGGGAATACAGCAGGGCCAGGCATGATTGCCTGGACTCCGGCGGCGATGACCTGGCGAAAAACGTCGAGCCCGTCCTCCAGCGCCTCGAGTGGGCCGGGCACTCTGGCTTGCGCCACGGCTGGATCATGCTCGGTTTGATAATGCCCCGGAAAATGCTTGGCGGTGGCGATCACCCCCGCTCGCTGCACACCGCGAATGAACGCGCAGGCGATGCGTGAAACCTCGGCAGGATCGGGCCCCAGATTGCGGTTGTGCAGCCACGGATTGGCCCCGGTGACCACATCGACAACGGGCGCCAGGAACAGATTCACGCCCATGACCCGCGCAGAACTGGCCATTTCGTAGCTGCGCGCTTCGATGTCCTCGGTGGTCATTTCCTTGAGCGCCTTGGCGGTCGGCATGCCCGGCACCAAATGGTGCAGACGCTGAATTCCGCCCAGCTCCTGATCTACGGCCACCAGTACCGGCGCCCCCGCGCAGGCCGACGCCTGCTCGGCGATGCCGATGAAGTGCGCGCTCGTCTCTGCGCGGCGTCGCTCGAAGCTCATGTTGCGGGCCAGGTATTCATCGCGGGTTTCGCCCAGCAGGATCGAAACCCCGCCGCGACTCAGGTAGCGCCGCACATTGTCATCCAGCTCCAGTCCGGCAAAGGCCGGAAGGAGCACCGCGTAGGCGGCGCGTTGCAGTTCGTTCGACATACCCTCACCTCGCATTCGGCTCGCTGCAATGCTCGATAGTGAAGTATCTAACATTACAAGTGCTCGTTCTTGCTCACTCTAAACCCAAAGCGAGCAAAGTCAATGCCCTCTTCGCGCGAGCATGGAGCACGATCAAGCCCCAAGACGGGGAAAAAAAAACGGCCACCATCGCTGGCAGCCGCAAGGGGAAAACGTAATTCGCTTGGGTTCACTGCATGTGATGTCCTTCATGACCGGCATGGCTCTCATGCCCCGCATGCATGTCATCGCCCGCCACAGGTGTGACCGGCTGCTGGCGATCGGTCTCTTCCTGCAGATAACGCACGACTTCGGCGATGTCGTTGTCGGCCATGCGCAGGTTGGGCATCGCCACCTTGTTGTAGGCCTCGTACAGACTCATTGCCAGCGGGTCCTTCTGCGCCAGCATCACGTCCGGTTCCTTGAGCCAGCGTCCGAGCCACATGCTGTCGCGTTGACGCGTTACGCCGAGCAGATCAGGTCCCACACCTCGCAACCCGGTCGCTTCTTCGCCTTCGTGGCCGAGGGTGTGACAGGCACTGCAACGGGTGCGGAAAATCTGCTCACCCAGGCCCGGCGCGCGAACTTCAGGGGCATTGGCGTAGCTGTCCTGATGGGCGCTGGCGACTTTCCAGTTCTGCAGGCTGTTGCCCAGTTGATCGGCCAGAATGTAGGGGTTCTCGAACGGCGAGGCCTTCATCCAGCGCCCGGTGGTCTGGTTGCCGACGATCAGGCTCAGGTTGTGGTCGGTGGTGCGGCCGTTGTCGACCCCTTCGATGAACAACCCCAGCTTGCGCCGCAGTTCGATGATGTCGTCCTTGTTGCCGGTCAGGAACTGCCAGCCCGGCGCGACCTTGAACTTGGCAGCGTACTGCTTGAGCACCGCCGGGGTGTCGGTTTCCGGGTCGATGCTGATGGAGTAGAAAAACACGTCGCGCCCGACTCTATCCCCCAGCAATCGCTGAACCTGGCGCAAGCGTGCTGTCTCCAGCGGACATGAATCGGTGCAGGAGGTGAAGATGAAGTTGACCACCACCACCTTGCCCTTGATCAGATCGTCGTAGAAATGCACGGGCTGTTCGTCCTGATTGATCAGCACGGTATTGGGGAAGAATTCCTGCCCCCAGGGCGTGGCCGACTGAACCTCGGCGGCGACGCCCGGAAGGCTGCCCCAGCACACGGCGATCACTGATACGGTCACTGCAATGGCCGCGTTGCGAAGCATCTGGAACATGACTGCAACCTCCCCGATCCTGCGGATCGCTATTTGCCTTTGCCTGAGCCGGAGCCGCCGGAGCCGGATCCTGAACCGCCCGAACCCGAGCCACCGGAACCGGAGCCAGAACCACCGGAGCCTCCCGAACCGGAGCCTGATCCAGAGGCCGCAGCCGCGAGTTTGACCGTAGGGCCTACACCGTCGCCGTCGTGATAGGTGGGCAATGCGGCGGAGCTCACATACCCCACGCCGTCCCACGTTGGCATTGGTGTCGGCATCAACTGGAATTGGCCAGGGTGCTCGATGTCCCAACGCAACAGCATCGAATTGTCTTCATGCTGGGTGTTGTGACAGTGCTCCATGTAGGTCCCGGCGAATTCGCGGAAATGGATCGCCATTTCGACGTTGTCGCCACTGTCGGTGCCGATGCGATAGACGTCTTTGCGTGCCCATTTTTCCCACTCAGGCGGAGCCTTGCCGCCGCGACTGAGGATGATCCCCTCCTCGAAATGCACGTGTACCGGGTGAGTCCAGCCGTTGCCGCCATTCTGGATTTTCCAGACCTCCAGCGTGCCGGTGCCTTGATAGCCAGACTGCGTCGGACCGTTGGACAACTGCATGGCGGTCGACAGTCTGCGCGGGTCCATCAGGAAGCCCAGGCCGCCATCGGTCTTGACCGTCCATGGCGTCGAGTCGGTGCCGTCGGAACGGCCGAAGATGAAGGTGCGATGACGGGCCTGATTGATCAGCGCGATATCGGCCGGATTGTCGCGATGCAGGGTCAGCGGGACCATCACCTTGCCTTCAGCCTTGCCGGGTTTGGCCGGTTCGTACGCCACAGGATCCATGCTCAGGTCCTGACCGCTGTAAGGCTTGACGTTGATCTGCATGAACTTGCCGACCACGGGGTCGCCCTTGTCCCATTGCGGGCCTTTGCTGCCTTGCTTGATGACCGCCAGATACTTCTCGGACAACACATCAGCCAGCGGCACTTCACCCTTGGGTCCCTTGCCGGTGTCGTGCTCCATGACGTTGACGAAGAACAGTTTGTCCCCCGCCTTGATGCCGTTTTTCGCAAAGTTGATGATGATGTCGTAGCGCTCGGCGATGCCCTGATTGGGCAGGATGCCAAAGTTGTTTTTCAGGTCGCCGTCGCCATCCAGGTCCATGCTGCCGTCGAACGGAACGGTGTGCTCCATGATGTTGCCGTCATTGCCGATCATGTGGAACGGCACGCGGGCGTAAGACACGCCGGAGTTCTTCGGCCCGGGAAACTCACCGCCATTGCCTTTGATTTCGCGGACCACGGCAATCTTGATGTAGCGCGATACCGAGCCATTGAGGATACGGAGACGATAACTGCGAGCCCGTACATCGAGGAACGGTTTGTAGCCCCAGTTAACGACCATCTCATCACCGAGAAAGCCATCGGTATTGAACGGGTTGAACCACAACTGGCCAGCCTGATCCCAGGCCTTGTCGGCGACGGTCAGGTTGACGTCGTAGTCGCGGTTGCCCCAGGCCAGCGTCGAGCCGCTGGGGAAACGCAGGTTGACGCCATCGTCGATGGCTTCATTGCCGCGATCCAGCGCGCTGTAGTAGTTCATCATCGCCGCGTTGCCCTTGTAGACGTTCTGGGCGGTGAAATCCATCATGTGGTCGTGGAACCAGTGGGTACTCATGGTCTCGCGCCAGTCGCCACGAATCTTGATCGTGCCGTGATCGCAGGTTTTCAGGCCCGGCGATTCATCGTTGACCCACAGGGTTTCACCCGGCGCACAGGGGAACGCTGCGCGGGGGTCCTGAGCCTTGGTGTTGATGGTGTCGTACCCGGCCAGTTGCATCGGCCAGCGATAGTCGTAGTACTGCCCCGGAAAGAAGAATGCGTTGGCGTAACCATCGCTTTCGGCCGGGTTGTGGCCATTGTGTTCGTGGGTGGAAATGGTGTGCAGACCGAAGCCCTTGTTGGCGGACGGATCGATCGGCAGCCCGTTGTAGTGACGCATCAACACAGGCTGACCGTAACGCACCATCAGCAGTTTTGGCGGCAGCGTGCCATCGAAGGTCCACACCGAATTGTGTTCCTGAACCGGCATAAACGGGTGCAGGCGCACGCCGATGCCAGTGGCGGTGCCGCCGTGGTTGGTGCTGCCGTCAGGATAATAATTCAGGCCGCCCGGGCCCCACTCCCCGCCTTTGTAATCGTGCAGTTGCAGGTGGTCACGAAAGCCGCTGTTGGCGTGCGCGCCGGTCTGCACGGTCTTGTAGGCGATCTGAGGGTAGAACTCGTTCCAGCGCTGATGGGACCAGCCTTTTCCGGGTGGACGCCCTTCGGCTGGCGCATCCACGCGACGGTTCAGGAAGTCCTGAATCTGCGCCTGCCACGGGTTGCGATCCAGCGAGTTGGCGAACTGGGTCGGAAATGGCGTCAGCCCCGGTTGCGCCAGAAAGGCCGCCAAGGCATCAGGCGACGGACCGCTACGCGCAACATTGGTCGGGTCCTGCGCCGGGCCAGGGCCCAGGGTCGGCGCAGGGAACGGCAGCAGCGACGGCGACGCGGCCGGATCGAGTCTGGTGGGCCCGAACTCTTCGAACAACAACACCGCCTGCGTGAATGGCTGAGCTCCGAACAGCGGGCTGGGCTTGCCATTGGTGGGGAAGTTGAAGCTGGTTTGTGCCGAGGGCGGCAGCACGTTTTCGATTCGCGTCGTGGCGCGAGTGCCCTTCTCATCGTTGGGTAAATCGATTGCCCCCTCGTTGGCCTCAGGCAGCGTCAGCAGATTGTTCAGCGCTGCGGCGGGGTCTGCGGGAGGGTCGTAGTAAGCGGAGGGATCGGTAGGCGGTGGTTGATCTTCGTTGTCGATCGGCCCGGCATGGACGCCGGTCAAACCCATGCTTAGGGCCATCAATACCGCGGAAGATCCGCGCAAAAGCTGAAACCCGTGAATGGGGGGAAACTTTAATCGCGCAGGTTGTTTCATGGTGGTTCACCTTCAACTCATGCACAGGGGCATTTGTGTTTCATCCGACTGCCCTGGTGGAGCGCCGAAGCGCCCGCAGGTAGTGGGTGAAGGGGCAAAACCCCTGCCAGAATTGAGGTGTCACAGGATAAAGGCAAAACAGTGGCCAGCCGACGCGGCTAACTTGCGGCTTTCATTGAAAAATATCGTAACAATTTGATGAGCAGAGTTGGCACGGTAAATATGGGCTGCGGGGAAAAGGCCCCGCAGACATGGGGAAATTCACGAAGTATTGGGGACTTGATTGGGGTTTTCGCCAAGCTAAGAAGCCGCTTCCTGCGGCTTCATCCGATGCTTTGAATGTTGCTGTCAGGCGCCGCCGCGATCGTCTCCAGGCTCGCCGTTCACATGATTGCCTCGGTCGTCACCGACTTCACCCAAGGCGTGATTGCCGCGATCATCACCAATCTCGCCGGCTCTGTGAACTCCGTGGTCGTCGCCGATCTCGCCGGCTCTGTGCACGCCATGGTCGTCGCCCACCTCACCCGCCCTGTGATTGCCATGATCATCTCCCGCCTCGGCGTGATCGCCGCGATGGCCGCCGTCTGCGCGTCCGCCGCTGGCACTGCTGGAATGGCCGCCGTCATGATCGCCAGCGCTGTGACCGCTACCGCCGCCATTACCAGCGCTGCTGCCACCATGGCCACCGCCTGAACCGCCAGATCCACCTCCGCCGTTGCCGCCGCCACCACCAGAGCCGCCTCCGCCGTTGCCACCGTGGCCTCCGCCTCCACCGCCGCCGCCACTCCCTCCTCCGCCACCACCACCCCCGCCATCTTTGGCGTACGCGCTGGAATGAGAGATCGGGTCAGGAATCAGGACTGTGGATGCCGACAGCACCCCACCCACGGCGAGCGCCAAAATCGCTTGTTTGAATCGCATAACTACCTCCACCTTCTTGTTCTGGTATCGAACCGCAAACAGAGCCGGTGCAAAACGAAGGCCATTGCCCCAAGGCAATCAAAGCTTCAGCACATCTCGCGACAGCACAGAAAACAGCGGGTGGCCCAAAGAGCCTTCTTCGCACATGTACCGTGAGACCCGACACCCGGAGCACCCGGGTGCGGACGGTGTTCTTGGGGTGAACACGTCAAGGCTGGCGAATATTCGTTTTTCGGTACGAACGGTCACGCTGGAATTTTTTTATAAGCGCTCTTTTCATTTGCGACGTTGCTGGTCAACATATGCGCCAACTAATAGTGGGTACGCCCAGCATCAATGCAAATGGTTTTGTTTCTTAACTTCGCACGATATCTAATCGAGACAAAACAAGCACTTTGCCCGGCACTGTAAACATGGCGGACAGACAGCGCGTTGATGGGGTGTTGCCGTTCTTCACTTCTTAAAGTGTTTCAACTTCTGTTTTCAGGATGAAATAGATGCGTCTTTTTCTGCTCACCAGTGTGCTGGCTGTTGCCCTGACCGGCTGCAGCTCAACCCCGAACAACCCTTCTGTCGACATGGAAACGCCCAAGCCGGCCGCGGACTACGCACAATGCGTTTTCGCCAAATGGCAACAGATCAAACCCGACGCCACCCTGACCGAAAGCAAAGGTCACTACAAACTGCTGGTCTCCGGCAAAGTGGCGCAGGACGATATTCTCGAAGTCTTCAAGGGCAACCCGAACACCCGCGTGTTCTTCTACCAACGGGCTCCTCTGGCGTCGGCGTTCGGCAAAAGTGCGCTGGAGAAAGCGGCTCGCGATTGTCTGTGAAACTGTAGCGGCCCTGAAAGGCCGACGACGCAATCAGGCTGAACTTCGCTTTTTCGATTCCCTCTCAGAGCCAATGGCACCCGTTTTTTTGCGGGTACAGCTCTCACCACAGAGGAATCACGTCATGAGCAATGAACTGAACGGCAAAAAGGTCCTGATCATCACCTCCAATACCGGCATTGAGCGCGATGAGTTGCTCAAGCCACTGGAAGCGTTGAAAGGCATGGGCGCCGCCGTCACTCACGCGACAATCAAGGGCGGCGCTGCGCAGACCTTCCTGCACGACACCGACAAGGACACCAGCGTCACCTCCGACACCCGATTGACGGGCCTTTCGGCGGATCAGTTCGATGCACTTGTAATCCCCGGCGGCACGGTCAATGCCGACACCCTGCGCCAGGACGCCGATGCGCAACGTCTGGTCAATGAGTTCGCCAAGGCCGGAAAAACCGTCGCCGCGATCTGCCACGGGCCGTGGTTGCTGATCGACGCTGGTGTGATAACTGGCAAGACCCTGACTTCTTACCCGAGCGTGCGCATTGACCTGCTCAATGCCAAGGCTGCCGATTGGGTCGACGCCCAGGTCAAGGAATGCCCGGCCAATGGCTGGACGCTGATCACGTCGCGCAATCCCGACGACCTGCCGGCGTTCAACGCCGCCATTGGCAAGTCGTTGCAAGCCGCGTAACCCGAATAGATTAAAGCCCCCAATGAAAAACCCATCGACGCCGCTACTTGCGGCGTCGATGGGTTTTGGGTAAGTCATAACCCCGGTGGAAGACAGCGACGTACAGACCACCGGGGGAGCTCTCGCACTCACAGGCTCTGAACCGCTCTGGGCCAACTAATTCAATCTTTATCGTCTTTTTGCGTATCCCAGGCGATATAAGTGCAATCTGTCTTCGAAAGCGAAAATACTTGCAACCAAATTTTCGCCAGCCCGGTCGACATCGAAAGGCTAACGCGATGACCGCGAGCGCCCACACGAGACTCGCCCATGATTGGAATCATTGTCCCCGCGCACAACGAACAGGACTTCCTTGATGATTGCATCAAGTCGTTGATCGCCGCCGCCAGCCACCAGGAGTTGAAAGGTGAAGTCGTAGAGATCCTGATCGTGCTCGACGATTGCTCCGATGACTCGGCTCTGATTGCCCATGCCCACGGCGTCCTGACCCACAGTTGTCAGCATCGCAACGTCGGCATGACTCGCGCAGCAGGGGCCAAGCTGATGATCGAACGAGGTGCGCGCTGGCTGGCCTTCACCGATGCCGACAGCGTGGTGCCTTATGCATGGCTGGCCGACCAGGTGGCATTTGAGGCCGATGCGGTCTGCGGCATCGTTCACGTCAATGACTGGTCCGAACACCCTGAACAGGTGCGCACCCGCTACGACTCGCTGTATCGCCCGGTCGATGACCACCGGCACATCCATGGCGCCAACCTCGGCGTGTCGTCGATCGCCTACCAGCGCGCGGGCGGCTTCAAGGCACTGGCCGCTCACGAAGACGTGCATCTGGTCGAAGACCTGCAGCGCACCGGGGCTCGCATCGTCTGGACGGCGCGTAACAGCGTCAGCACCAGCGCCCGCAAACACTGCCGCTGCAAGGAAGGTTTCGGCGATTACCTGAATTCACTGGCGACTCATACGTTATTAGGCTAACCCTAGCTACGCGTACAGCACTGAATGCTCCGTTCAGGACGTCAGTCTGCGCCCGTGGCGACCCTCACCTGAGCGGGACAGCAACCGATGCAACCGATTAAAAACCGGGCCAACCCCGGTGACGACACACTGGGCGGCGGCATGCCCAGCGCCAGTGTCGCCATGCCCAAGACCGGCAACTGGTTCAAGCGCCTGCTGGCGTTCACCGGCCCCGGTTACATGGTCGCCGTGGGCTACATGGACCCCGGCAACTGGGCGACCGATCTGGCTGGCGGCTCGCAGTTCGGCTATATGCTGCTCTCCGTGATTCTGCTTTCCAACCTGATGGCCATCGTGCTGCAGGCGTTGTCCGCCCGTTTGGGCATCGTCACCGGCTGGGATCTTGCGCGCGCCTGCCGCGAACGCTACAGCCGGCCGGTGTGCATCGCGCTGTGGATCGCCTGCGAGATTGCGATCATTGCCTGCGATCTGGCTGAAGTGATCGGCACCGCTATTGCGCTGAACCTGTTGTTCGGCATCCCGCTGGTGTGGGGCGCGGTGATTTCGGCGGTTGACGTGTTCCTGATTTTCCTGCTGATGGGCAAAGGTTTCCGGGCGCTGGAAGCATTCGTCATCGCCCTTCTGCTGATCATCTTCGGCTGCTTCGCGATCCAGATGGTGCTGGCGCGCCCGGACATGGCCGAACTGTTTGCAGGGTTCATTCCCAAGGCAGAGATCGTTACCAACCCGGCGGCGCTGTATCTGGCGATCGGAATCATTGGCGCGACGGTCATGCCGCACAACCTGTACCTGCACTCTTCCATCGTCCAGACCCGCGCCTATCCGCGCACTGACGAAGGCCGCAGGATCGGCCTGCGCTGGGCCGTGACCGACAGCACCATTGCCCTGACCCTGGCGCTGTTCGTCAATGCCGCGATCCTCATCACCGCTGCCACGGTCTTTCACAAGGCAGGCAAGACCGACGTTGTGGAAATCGAGCAGGCCTATCACCTGTTGTCGCCGATGCTGGGGGTGGGGATCGCCTCGATGCTTTTTGCCATCGCCCTGCTGGCGTCCGGCATCAACTCCACGGTGACGGCAACATTGGCCGGGCAGATCGTCATGGAGGGCTTTTTGCGCCTGAAACTGCCGGGCTGGGTGCGGCGCTTGCTCACACGCGGGCTGGCAATCATTCCGGTGATCGTGGTGACCAGCCTCTATGGCGCCGAAGGCACCGCGAAACTGCTGGTGCTGAGCCAGGTCATCCTGTCGATGCAACTGCCGTTCGCCATCGTGCCGCTGGTGCGTTTCGTCTCGGACCGCAAACTGATGGGCAGCTTCGTCACCGGCCCGGTGCTGACCACACTGGCGTGGGGGATTGCCCTGCTGATCATCGGTTTGAACATGGTGCTGTTGCTGGGGATGTTCGGGGACTGAACACCGGTCATTGCGACCGGCATTCCTCGTCATGTCAATGCATGGAGCCGTGATCGTGGCTCATGTCCATCGAGTCCATCATCGCCCGCGCCGGAGCTTTTACCTCGATGGTCTCGCGCACGCCCCTGGCGTCTTCGACGGTCAGGGTCAGCGGCACCTGGTCGCCTGCCTTGATCTGCCCGACCAGGCCCATGAGCATCACGTGATAGCCGTCAGGGTCCAGCGAAACAGTCTTTCCCGCAGGCAGTGGCACCGAATCCACCGGCCCCATCCGCATGACATCGTTGGTCATGCTCATCTCGTGAATCTGCACGTCCCTGGCCACCGGCGAGCTGACACTCAGCAGTTTGCTGTCGGTATCGGCAGTGATGCGCATGAAGGCGCCGGAGGAAGGTTGGCCGGGCACCGAGGTGCGCACCCAGGCGTCATCGACCCTGGTCTGCGCGAACGCTGACGCACTGGCAGCCGTCAGCAGCGACACCAGCAGAACCCGGGCAACGTTGAAAAACAGCGCGGTCATCAGCAGACCTCCATGACAGTGAGCAGATCTTCCGCGCATTGCTTGGCGGAAAGCGACGGCGACAGACCCAGGCGCAGGTTGCCGCGGGAGTCGAAGACGAAACTGGTGGCGGTATGGGACATGGTGTAAGTGTCACCGACCGGCACTTTTTCGTAGAACACACCAAATTCCTTGGCCACCGCCTGCGTCTGTTCCAGCGTGCCGCGCAGAGCGACGAAGCCCGGATCGAACTGTTTGACGTAGGCGTCGAGGATTTCCGGGGTGTCGCGCTCGGGGTCGACGGTGATGAAAATCACCTGCATGGTCTTGCCGTCCTCACCCATGAGCTTTTTCGCCTGCACCGCCCGCGCCAATGCGGTGGGACAGACAGACGGGCATTGGGTGAAACCGAAGAACACCACCGGCATCAGGCCGCGATAGCTCGACAGCGTCTTGACCTCACCGGAGGTGTCGGTGAGCTTGAACGTACGGCCCATGATCTTGTTGCTCAGATCCTTGCCGTATTTGAAATCCAGCGCGGTGGTCGAACCATCGCAGCCTGCAAGAAGGCCAAGACCCAACAGGCCCATGCCGGTGACCACCTGACGGCGGGTCAGTAAATCATTCATGTGACGAACTCTCTGAAGCAGCGGCCGGTGTTGCGACCGACCCTGACTCGCCCGCGAGGGACGACGCTCAACAGCATCCTGATCTCGCCCGCGCGCTCAGGGCGCCTGGGGTGACCAGCCGGGGAAGGCGTGTCGCGGCGGTTTGCGCAACAGGTAGTCGGAGCGGGGAACGAGTTTGCGCTTGATCCGCGCCAGCCAGCCAAGGCCGATGAAGAACACCAGCGACAGCGCGAGGGTGCCGGCAAAGGCGCAATCGGTCATGGCGAGTTTCATCAACTGGGCATGATCGCCCATCTGCGCCATGTCCATCTGGCCGGTCATGCCGTGATGATCGTTGCAGACCACCGATTCGCCGGACTGATTGAACGCCCGCAGCATCTGCCCATGGCTGAGGCTGCACACCAGCCCACTGAACAGCACGATGCCGTACAGCATCCAGGCGATCAGCGATTGGTGGGTTCGGACGAATTTCATGGGGCGCAATTCTACATCGTTGCGCCCCATGACAGGTTTCAGCGCCGGACTGCCGGGTGCGACAAAACCGCGCAGGGTGTTCGAGCGCCGGACACCAATGGCACCGGCGACCCGAATGATTGTGGGAGGAAGCTTGCTCGCGAAAGCGGCGGTGCGGTTACCACCGCCAAGTCATCCCGACCTCAGCCCGAAATCTGCCGCGCCCCCTTGATCGGCTCTTGCGGTAAGACCCGCTCATGGCCCTGACGCAAACGCAGCGCTGCAATCGCCGCCACCACCAGCACCACGGCAATCACCTTCATGCCGTTCATGGCATTGCCGGTGCTCTGTTCGATCAACCCCATGACCGACGGCCCGACGAAACCGCCCAGCAGCCCCAGACAGTTGACGAACCCCAACCCGCCAGCCAGCGCCGCGCCTTTGAGGCGTGAGGCCGGGTAGAGAAAGATGATCGACTGCACGACGAAGAACATCACCGCCGAAATGCAGAACCCCAGCAGACTGATCACTGGCCCGGCCAGCGACGCGATTGCCAGCCCGATGGCCATGGTCAGCAGGCCGGTGACGAGCATCCGCCGGGAACGCTGCGGGGTGTTGGCGAATCGTGGCAAGGCGACCGCCCCCACGGCTGCGGCGATCCACGGCAACGAGGTCAGCAGACCGACCTGCACCGTGCTCAGATCGCCGTATTCGCCGATGATCCCCGGCAGAAAGAAGATCACGGTGTAGATGGTGATCTGGTGGCAGAAGTACACGAAGATCGCCAACAGGATCTGCGGCGTCAGGCACTGCTTCAGTGAGTGCCCGCCGTGCCCGGCCCCCTCCTCGGCTTCGCTCGCCAGTTGCCGCTCGATCTGTTGCGCTTCGGCAGGGCTCAGCCAGGTCGCCTTGCTCGGACGATCGGGCAGCTTCTTCCACACCACAATGGCGAAGAACACCGCCGGAAGGCCTTCGAGCATGAACATCCACTGCCAGCCGCGCCAGCCGAACAGGCCATCCAGTTGCATCAGCGCCGCACCCAGTGGCCCACCGATGATGTTTGCCAGGCACACACCGAGCAGGAAATACCCGGTGGCGCGAGCGCGTTGTTCGCGGCCGAACCAGTAGGTCAGGTACAGCATTACGCCAGGAAACAGACCGGCTTCGGCAATGCCCAGCAAGAGACGCAAGACGTAAAACGAGGTCTCGCCCTGGACGAAGGCCATGGCCGCGGAAATCAGGCCCCAGGTAACCATGATCCGGGCAATCCAGAACCGCGCGCCGACCTTGTGCATGATCAGGTTGCTCGGCACTTCCGACAACGCGTAAGTCAGAAAGAAAAGCCCCGCGCCCAACCCGTACGCGGCGGCGGAAATCCCCAGATCCACGTCCAGATGATGCTTGGCCAGGGCGATGTTGGTGCGGTCAAGAAAGCTTAAAACGTAAGCCGCGATCAGCAGCGGCATCAGCTTGACGAACAGCAGCTTGTTCAGCGTGGCGGCGTCGCGGGGTGAAGAAGGCGCTTCGGGCGTTTTTGTAATTGTCATTGTGCGAACCTCTTTTCAACTCATGTAACGGAACGGGCCGGCCAGTTGCGCCGGCGACAGGATTCAGACTTGCGGTTCGATGACCAGCACTTCGGGACGATGGGAAAACAACTGCAGAAAAGCACCGCCCAACGCGCAACCGGCCATGACGAAGAAGCACACGGTGTAACCCCCAAGGCTCGTCCAGCCGCCACCGGCGCTGATCAAACTGCCCATCAAGACCGGTGCGATGCCGCCACCGATGAACATCGCGGTGGTAATGATGCCGTTGGCGGTTGAGGTGGCCGAGGGTTGCGCCGAGTCGGACGCCACCGCGTAGTAGATCGGCCACACCGCGTTGGCCACCAGACCGAACAGCAGTTGCACGACGATGATGATCAGCATGGTGTTGGCGAAGTAGAACGCGCCGACACTGGCCGCCATCCAGAGGCCGCAGATGATCAGCGTGATTCGACGGCCGATGATGTCCGACAGCGATGGCCAGACCAGTTGGCCGACAATGCCGGTCAGGGTGAATACCACGCTCATTCCCGCCGACTCGGCCAGCGACAGGTTGAGAATGTTGTACAGGTAGGCCGGTAGAACGATGTTCACGCCCATGTACACCACCTGCGTCAGCATGGTGTTGCCAGCCGTGAGTGCGATGTTGCGGTTGGCGATCGCCGCCTTGAAGGTCGCCCAGGCCTGGCCCTTGACGTTCGGCGACGGCGTGCTGTCCGGCGCGGTCATGCCTTTGGCGGCGATGTCGACGTACAGCTGAGTGATACGTTCGGCCGTCGAGTAGCGCGACCAGAAAATCATCAACGGCAACGCCACGACGAAGGCAAAGAAGAACACGTAGCGCCAGTTTTCCTCGCCAAAGGTGGCGATCACGAAACTGGCGACAATGCCGCTGAGCATCGCGCCAATCGGGTAGCCGGTGTGGTGCGCCCCAAGTGCAAAACCACGGCGTTCAACCGGCCACCACTCGGCCGTGTTGCTGACCCCTACCGGTTCGCCCCAGCCCGCGCCGAGGTTCACGCCCACGCGCAGCGCGATGAAAGACGCCAGGTGGCCGCTGAGAAACTTGAAGCCCGAGAGAAACGAGAGGGCGGTGTATCCCAGAACCAGCGGCACTTGAAAGCGCGCACGCTTCCAGCCGCCGCCGTACCGGTCGCTCCACACCGAGCCCGGGATATCGAGCACCGCCAGCGCCAGCATGACCACCGTGGCCACGGTGCCCCATTGATCCGCCGACAGGTCGAAATGCCTGGAAATGGTCGGCCCCAGTCGCAGCACGATTTCGCGGTCGTAAGCGTTGAGAATCCAGATCATCCAGCAGACCAGCAACGAAACCCACGAATAGCGATGAATCTTGCCCAACGATGCTTTCTTGTTGTTTTGCATGAGGGTCTCCAGGCGTGCCGCACACGCCTTGTCGAGAGAAGTGTTCCTGTGATCCTTGTGTGTCGATTCGGTCGGTCGTTGCTCAGCCGGCAAAGCGCTGTTCAGCGATGCCGCGCACGCCCAGGCCGGTGATGGCGAACAGTGCGCCGCGTTGCTGGCCGTCTTCCGGGAAGCGCGGCAGCGGCGGTCTGGCCATGGAGGTGGCGAACAGCGTGTCGAGATCCGGGCCACCGAACGTCAGGCTGGTAACCTTCTTCACTGGCATCTCGATCATCCGGTCGACCTGGCCGTCCGGGGTGTAGCGCACCAGTTTTCCGGCATACACCAGCGCCTGCCAGAGGCAGCCTTCGGCGTCCACGGTGCAGCCGTCTGCCGCGCCACCGCCTGAGGTGTCGACCTTGGCGAACGTGCGTCGATTGCGGGTGGCGCCTGTGGAGTTGTCGTAGTCATAGGCCCAGATTTCGCCCGACCAGGTATCGGCGAAATAGAACGTCTCGCCATTCGGACTCCAGCACGGGCCGTTGGACACGATGATGCCTTCATCCAGGGTGTGCAGACTCATGTCGGGATCGAGGCGATACAGCTTGGCGCTGGCCTGATCCTCCTGGGTATCCATGGAGCCAAAAATGAAACGGCCACGGCGGTCGACCTTGCCGTCGTTGAGGCGATTGTGCGGATGGCCGGGTTCCGGATCGACGATCAACTCCAGTTTGCCCGTCGGCAGGTCAAGGCTGTGCAGGCCGTTCTGCAGGGCAACGATGGCGGCGTCGCCGTTCTTGCGCAGCGCCATGGAGCCAATCTTCTGGCCGACGTCCCAGGCGCGTAGTTCACGCCCGTCATCGGTGCAGCGCAGAATCCGGCCGTCGAAGCTGTCGATCCAGTAAAGCCGCTGTTGCTCCACGTCCCAGACCGGGCCTTCGCCCAGCGTGGTCTTCACATCGACGACGATTTCGATACGCATGATTCACTCCTGTCTTGTTCTTATGGGAGGTGATTGCCCTTGTGAGGCGCGCACACCGGGTGCGCGCCTCGTCACGTCGAACAGGCTGCGGGCCTTAGAAATCCACTTCGTTCTTGCCCTTGAGGGCGAGCATTTCCCGCGCCTCGTCCGGGGTCGCGACACGGCCACCCAGCGCTTCGATCACGGTGCGAATGCGCTTGACCTGATCGGCGTTGGACGCCGCGAGTTTGCCCGGGCCGTCCCACAGCGAATCTTCAAGACCGACACGCACGTTGCTGCCCATCGCCAGGCCCATGGTGCCCAGCGGGATCTGATTGCGGCCGGCGCCCAGGATCGACCATTCGTAGGCGTCGCCAAACAGGCGGTCGGCGGTGCGACGCATGTGGGCCAGGTCTTCCGGGTGGCCGCCGATGCCGCCGCGCAGGCCGAACACCGACTGAATGAAGATCGGCGCCTTGAGCAAGCCGCGTTGCAGGAAGTGCGCAGCGGTGTAGAGGTGGCCGATGTCGTAGCACTCGATTTCGAAGCGGGTGCGGTTTTCGGCGCAGGCATTGAGAATGTGGGCGATGTCGCGGAAGGTGTTGCGGAAGATACGGTCGTCGCTTTCTTCCAGGTATGGCCGTTCCCAGTCGTGCTTGAACTCGGTGAAGCGGTCGAGCATTTCGTACAGGCCGAAGTTCATCGAGCCCATGTTCAGCGAGGCCAGCTCGGGCTTGAGTTGGGCCACCGGTTGCAGGCGTTCTTCGACGCCCATCGTGGGCGCACCGCCGGTGGTGATGTTGATCACCACATCGCTCTGAGCCTTGATCTGCGGCAGAAACTGCCGGAACAGATCGACGTCCTGGCTCGGGCGACCGTCGAAAGGATCACGGGCGTGCAAGTGAACGATGGCCGCGCCCGCCTCTGCCGCACCGATGGCAGCCTCGGCGATTTCCTGCGGCGTGATCGGCAGGTGCGGCGACATGGATGGCGTGTGAATCGCACCGGTGACGGCACAGGTGATGATGACTGGACGTTTTTTCGACATGACTGTTCTCCCTTCTTGTTGTTGGTGAGAGCTGTTCCGGGTATGAAGCTTTTATGCGTCGCAGCGCGCAGGTTCAGCGACCGGCGTTGCAATGGTCGCGGTCAGAGATACTCGACATTGCCGTCGACACTGATGGCCTGCCCGGTGACGTTGCGCGCCGCTGGCGAGCAGAGAAACAGCGCCATGGCAGCGACGTCCTCGGCGGTGACCATGCGTTTCAGGGAAATCTTGTTCAGGTACTCCTGACGCATCTCGGATTCCGGCACATTCAGTTGCTCGGCGCGGGCACGAATCACGCCGTCCATGCGCGGCCCTTCGACGATGCCCGGCAGCAGTGCGTTGACCCGGATGTCGCTCTCGCCCAGTTCCGACGCCAGGGACTTCATCAGGCCGACGATGGCCCATTTGGTCGCCGCGTAAGGGGTGCGCCAGGCATAGCCCAAACGCCCCGCCACCGAGGCGATGTGCAGCAGATGCGCGTTCGGCGACTCTTTGAGCAACGGAACCGCGTGATGCGCGAAGCGGTATTGCGCAGTGAGGTTGATGTCGATGGTGCGCTGCCAGTCTTCATCGGTGACGGCGTCGATTCCGGCGGTAGGCCCGGCGATGCCAGCGTTGTTGATCAACACATCGAGGCCACCGAACTGTTCGCGCTGGACCTTGAACACCGCTTCGATCTGCGCGGCATCGCCGACATCGGCGCGGGTCGCCACACTGCCCGGATAACGATCACGAAACGCCGCCAGCGCCGACTCGCTGACATCACACACATGCACCTTGGCGCCCGCTTCGATGTAGGCCGCGGCCAGCACTTCGCCGATCCCGGCGGCACCGCCGGAAATCAGCACCCGCAGGCCGCTGTAGGGAATCAACCGATTGAGAACGCTCATGCTTTTTTCACTCCTGAGGCAGACGACCGCGCACGGTCGTTATTGACGAGCAGGCGCGCCAGCGAATCGGCGGCCTGCATGATGTCGTCGGTGACCGCAGCCCGTGCCCCGGCACCATCGCGGGCGGCCAGCGCCTCGACGATGCGGTCGTGGGCTTCCATCGAGCGCTGCAAGTGCGCCTTGTCCGGCGCGACCAGGGCGAAACATGGCCCCATGTGCAGCCAGAAGTTCTCCACGGCGGCGATGGTCAACTCGGCCTGGGCCACGGCGTAGATGCGTCGGTGAAAGGCAAAGTTGGTCCACAGATAGCGCGACACGTCGACCTTGTCGGCGGCTTGCTGCATCTGCCGGCAGAGTTCGCTGATGTCCGCCAGATCGGCATCGGTGAGCAGCGCCACTGCCCTTTCGGCCAGCAGGCCCTCAAGGGCGACGCGGGCATCACGAATTTCGCGCAGACGTTCAGGCGTCATGATGCGAACGCGCAGCCGCGCGGTTTCAGTCACTTCGAAGGCGTTTTCTGCGCTCAGGCGATGCAGCGCTTCGCGGACCGGCATGGGGCTTGAGCCCAGCGCGTCGGCGAGGCCGCGGATAGTGAGTTTCTGACCGGGTTGAAAACGCCCGCTCATCAACGCTTCGCGGATCTGCCGGTAAACCTGGTCCTGCAACGTGTCGCGGGATACCTGGCGCATGGACGGCAAAGGAATGGGGCGATCTGTCATGGGAGAGAAGCCTGTGTTGTCGTTCTTGTGGCTGAAATATGTGATCACAAATCAAATAAGTCAAATAGTTTCAGCAGACGACTGTGCGACGGCGGCGCAGATTGTTTGAACCCCCACGCGCGCCAGATGCCGAATTTCATGGGCAACGCACGCATCTCGCGACAGCGTTGAAGGATTGGAGAGGCCCGTTCATGCAAGACGACGCACAAGGGATCGAATCAGTTCTGGCTGATTTAGCGCACCGACCCAACCCGCCAAGGACCGACGAAAGGTTGCGTGAGGCGATGCGCCTGTGCGTCGAACGGGGGCTGGACCGCCTGCCACTGCCCGGCAGCGGCCAGACCTTGGCGCGCTGGCAGCAACTGGCAGCGGTGGCAGGGCTCGATCTGGCGCTTCTCAAACTTTACGAAGGCCATACCGATGCGCAGGCCATCCTTGAAGAACTGGGTTGCCAACCCTTCACCGAACCTGGGATCTGGGGTGTATGGGCGGCCGAACCGCCCACGGCACGGGTGGTTGTCAGTGGTCGCAAAGGCGATCAAGTCCGCCTCGATGGCCTCAAGGCCTGGTGCTCCGGCGCGCAACAGATCGACTACGCGCTGATCACCGCCTGGACCGAACAGGACCAGCCGCAGTTGATTGCCGTGCGTCTGGATCAACCCGGAATCGGCATTGATGCTCAAGGCTGGCAAGCAGTGGGCATGGCCACCACTGCCAGTGTCGATGTGCATTTCGACCAAGCGGTCGGACATTGCGTGGGTGACCACGGCGCTTACCTGTCGCGGCCCGGATTCTGGCATGGCGGCGCGGGCATCGCGGCATCCTGGTACGGCGCGGCGGTTGCACTGGCGCGGGTCCTCCATCAACAACGCCAGAAAGGCCGACCCGACCCTCATGCCGACGCCCATCTGGGTGCTGTGGACGCCGCGCTGTATGGTGCCGCTGCGGCACTGCGCGCCTGCGCGGCGTGGATCGATCAACATCCGCAGGACGACGCTCGGCTGCCGGTGCAACGGGTGCGCGCTCAGGTGGAAATGGCCGTCGAACAGGTCTGTCGGCATGTGGGCCGCGCCTTGGGCGCCACGCCATTTTGTCGTGATCCGCACTTCGCTCGCCTTGCCGTGGATCTGCCGGTGTTCATCCGCCAAAGCCATGCGGAGCGGGACCTGGAACAGTTCGGCCAGTTGCTCGCCAGCCATTCAACGCAGGAGTGGGCACTATGAATGCGCAGCGACCTTTCGGTGTCAGCGGCACGCCCTTGAGTGAATGGCAGAACAGCACTGCCCTGCGCGGGGCGCTGTCGATCTCCCTTGAGGAACTGGTGCCGTTGGGGGCCAGACTGGTGGTTCTTGCTCCGCATCCGGACGATGAAATCCTCGCTTGCGGCGGGCTGTTGGCGGGAATGTTCCCGAGACAGGAAGACGTGCAGTTGATCTCGGTAACCGATGGCGAAGGCAGTCATCCCGGATCGACACAATGGCCGCAGTCGCGCTTGCGGGCTGCGCGCCAACAGGAAAGCCAGTGCGCCATGGCCAGCCTGGGGTTCGACATCGACCGGGTGGCTTGGCAGCGTCTGGGAATTGCCGACGGGCATGTGGCTGAGCAGGCGGAATCGCTCATCGCGCTGCTCAGTGAAGACCTGCGTTCCACCGACGTGCTGCTCACCACCTGGCGCCACGACGGCCATTGTGACCATGAAGCGGTGGGCCATTGCGCAGCGCAGGCTGCGGCCAATTCCGGAGCGACACTGGTGGAGGTACCGATCTGGGCCTGGCACTGGGCCGAACCCAACGACCCGCGGATTCCATGGGGCCAGGCGCGCAAGCTGTTGCTCACTGATGAACAGCAGATGCGTAAGCGCCGCGCCATTCATGCTCATTTCAGCCAGTTGCAACCTGACAGCAGCACCGGCGCTGCGCCTGTGCTGGACCCCATCACGCTGGAGCGCCTGCTGCAGCCCTTCGAACTGGTGTTTCTGTGAGCCTGCCTGCCGATTATTTCGATGAACTGTTTGCCGACAGCGATGACCCTTGGGCCTTTCGCACACGCTGGTATGAACAGCGCAAGCGCGACCTGACCCTCGCAGCCCTGCCCCGTCAACGTTATGCCCGCGTGTTCGAACCGGGCTGCGCCAACGGCGAACTGAGCCTGCGCCTGGCGCAGCGGTGCGACGCATTGCTGTGCATGGACATGAGCGCCAGAGCCGTCGAACTGGCACGCGGCAGGCTGAGCCAATACCCCCGAGCAGAGGTCATCGAGGGTCGCTTGCCGCAAGACTGGCCGGAGGAGAAATTCGATCTGATCGTGATCAGCGAGTGGGCCTACTATCTGGAGCCTGCGTTGTTCATTGAAGTGATCGAACGGATTGCCTCCAGCCTGACGCCGGAGGGTGCGGTACTGGCCTGCCACTGGCTGCACCCTATCGAAGGCTGCCCGATGCTGGGCCGAGAGGCACATGCGCTGCTCGATGCACACCTTTCGATGCGACGCACGGTAAGGCATGAGGAAACCGATTTTCTATTGGAGATGTGGAGCAACAAGCCGGGCGGGATCGACCTGGATGAACAGGCTGATTGATACAATCTCGGGCCCGCAGCAAGTCTCGCAGGAGGGAGCTTGCGCCCTTCCACAGAGTTCAGCGTCAAACCGATGATCCCGTACCGACGCTTCATCTGCGCAACGCAATGTACTCGTAGCAGCACGGCTACAGGTTCTGCATCCGCTCCTGCACGAACACCCGCGCCTGGCGGGTCATCTGGTCAAGGTGGCGATCGCGCTGTTTTTCGGCGTCAGTCATGGCCCGTTTGCCGTTCTGCTTGAGCAGGTAGGCGTGGATCTGCCGCACTTCCACGGAGTTATAGATCGGCGCTACATCCAGCACCGCCAGCAAACCATCGGTCTGGTGATCGCGGGTGTTCATCAGCACTTGCGGGCCGCGCGCGCTCAGCACCTGAAAGCCCATCGCCTCGAAATACGGCACCTTGCCAACGAAGCACGCCAGTTCGGCATGGGGATAGCGCTCGGTCATCTTTTGCAGCATCGCTCGGGCAATGCCACGTCGACGCTGACTCGCCTGTACCGCCATATACGCCACCGCGCACGCCTCGGGATCGTCCTGCACCGGCAGGTACAAGAGAAAACCAGACACCACAGACGGGTCTTCATCGTCCAGCGCGACGATCAGCTCCACCGGAAAACCTCTGGAGCCGTTCATCGCCTGCAAGTACTGATGCACTTCATGCCCGACCCCGTATTGATACAACGGATACAGCGGGTTGCTCGGCGCGATGCCGACCATGCTGATATCGCTCACGTAGTCGACGACCATCTGCATGATCTGACTGTCGACGGATTCCGGGGGCGTGCTTTCAAGGCGAGTGATGATAGGCATGAAGGTCCTGACTGGGATAAAGACGGTGCGGCGATGGCGTTGCAGGAAGCTGAATGCGCGCATCATACCGCGTTTCTCGGCCAGGCCTGCCAGGCTCCACGCCAGCGCCGGTTCATTTCGAGTAAGGTAATCCCCAGCCCCACATCGCTTTCAACGGGAACCCGAGCCAACCATGTTCGACTGGGACGATCTGCGTTTTTTCTCCACCTTCGTACGCGAAGGCAGCCTCGCCGCCGCGGCGCGCGCACTGGGCGTCGAACATGCGACCGTGGCCCGACGCATCGCCTCGCTCGAAGCCTCTCTGAACCTCAAACTGGTGGATCGGCGCGGGCGCATCTACGAACTCACCGCCGATGGCATCAGGGTCGGTGAGTTCGCCGAGCAGATGTCCAGCACCTCGTTCGCCTTGCAACGCTTCGTCGGTGGCGAGCACGATCGTATCGAAGGCGAAGTGGTGATCTCCTGCCCTCCCGCATTTCTCGCGACCTTGATCGCGCCCAACATCGGCAAGCTGCGCGAACGTTATCCGGGCCTGCACATTCGCATGGTGGGGGCCAAATCCACCGCCTCGCTGGCGCGCAAGGAAACCGACGTCGCGGTGCTCTATGCGCGGCCGGAAGAAGCCCAGGTGGTGGCCAGACATCTTGCCGATCTGCCCTTCGCTCTCTATGCCAGCGAGCGTTATCTGGCCAACCACGACAGCCAGGATTTCGTGTTCATCGGCTACGACCAGAGCATGGAGCACTCGCAGCAACAGCAATGGTTGCGGTCGCACCTGGCCGGTCGCGCATTGGTGATTTCCAGCAATGACCTGCGAGTACAGGCACAGGCTGCGGCGGGCGACGGCGGGCTGGTATTGCTGCCGGCGTTTCTCGCCCGCGAATATCGACTCAGACGTGCGCCCACTGGCGATACAGCGTTGAGCTTGCCGGTCTGGCTGGCGTATCACGAAGACCTGCGCAGCGCCGGCAAGATCCGCGCGGTACTGGATTTCCTCATCCAATGCCTGGAGTCCCCCGACGAGCTGTGAATTTTTTCACATGCCGTATGCGCAGCCAGCCAATTCTCGGCCCCCTCCTCGCCCTCTATCCTCGCTGGCAATAGAGAAATCGATGAGAGGGTTCAACCATGAACAACCATCCACAACCTTGCGGCACGTTGCCAATCTTCAAGGCGGCCTGGATCGTCACCGCTGTATTTATCCTGTCCAACGCGGCCACGCCGCTGTACACCCATTGGCAGCAGAATCTGGGCTTTGCCTCGGGAACGCTGACGCTGATTTTCGGCTGCTACATCCTCGGCCTGCTGCTGACACTCGCTGTCGCCGGGCAACTGGCCGACCACTTCGGGCGCAAGGCTTTGCTGCTTCCCGGCATCGGCATCGCGATCATCTCGGCGCTGCTGTTCGAACAGGCCAACAGCGTCGCCCTGCTGATGCTCGCCCGTCTGCTCAGCGGCATCTCGGTGGGCATCGTGGTGTCCGCAGGGATGGCCAATGTGGTCGAGCATGCCAGCGAATCTCGCAAACCCTTTGCTTCGCTGATCGCTTCGGTGTCGATGGTGTTGGGCGCCGGGACCGGACCGCTGCTGGCCGGGCTCATCGCGCAATTCATGCCGGACCCGGTGTCCATGGTGTTCAACGTCGAAATCGCCTTGCTGGTGCTGGCCTTGGTGGTGGTGCTGTGCCAGCCCAACCGCAAGCTGGGCAGCGGCCGTTTTCGTCCGCACCTGCCATCGGTTGCCAGAAAACATCTGGGCGTCGTGGCGCAGGGTGTGTCGTTCTTCGGCCCCGGCCTTACCGCCACCTGCTTCGTGCTGGCGCTGGGTCCGAAACTGCTGGCAAATCTGCTTCAGGCCAACAGCCCGTTGATCGCCGGCGCCATGGCGTTCGTGATGTTCCTGACGGCCGTCGGCGTGCAGTTTGCGGCGAAAAAACGCGGCATGAAGCTGATCTTCGTGCTAAGCGGGCTGTCCACCATCGCTGCCATGGCCAGCCTGTGGGGCGCGCTGCAATCTGGTTGCGCTGCGTTGCTGGTGATCTCGGCGATGCTCGCCGGTGCCGGCCAGGGCCTGGGCCAACTGGGCGGGCTGACCCTGATCGCCAACAACATCGCGCCCCAGCGTCGCGCCGAAGCCAACGCGATCTTCAACATGGGCGGCTACATTGCGGCGGGGATCATCCCGGTGGTCACCGGTTACCTGATCGACCTGTTCGGCATTCATGTGGCGATCAGCGTGCTGGCTGCGGTCATCGCGATCCTGGCGCTGCTGGCATTGTCCGTGTTGCTGCGCAACCACAGGGCGCATTCATGCGATGCGGGACAACCTGCCTGATCGAAACAGGATGAGCCTCACCTGCCGTAGCAGTCTGGCTTGCCGGCGTTGCGACTGTAAAACCGTCACCGCCAGCAAGCGCGACGGCTAGAGAGCAACCGGGGAAGCGCCCAAGCGGCCAATCGACATCACGGATCGTTTGCGCAAAGAGACCAAGAGTGCGATATTCGCAACCGCGAATTATTCTCATCAAGCCGTCTCATTAAAGCATTTACCCATGACCCCTACTCTGCTGCTGGTCGAAGACGATGCGCGCCTGCGTGACGATCTGGACCAGCATTTTCAAAAACGTGGTTTCTCGGTCACAGCCTGCCCCTGCGGCACTCAAGGATTGGCGGCCATTCGTGCCGGGCATTTCGATCTGGTGTTACTGGACATCATGCTGCCCGGCATGGACGGCCTATCGCTGCTCGAAGCGCTGCGCGATGTCGAGGACACGCCGGTGATGCTGATGTCGGCCCTCGGTGCCGAGCAGGATCGCATTATCGGGTTCACCCGGGGTGCCGACGATTACCTGCCCAAACCGTTCAGCCTCGCCGAACTCGATGCCCGCGCCAACGCGTTGCTGCGGCGCATGGCCCGCACGCACACGCCAAAATCCGTGCGCGAGGACGGTCGCGTGCAGTTCGACGACGAATTGCAGGACGTTATCCACGCCGGTCAACGGGCCGGTTTGACTGGCTCCGAATATCGCTTGCTGATCACACTGCGTGAGCACGCCGGGGAAGCCCTGAGCAAACCGTTGCTCTATCAGAACGTGCTGCACCGGATCTACACACGGCTCGATCGTGGGCTGGACGTCCATGTCTGCAATCTGCGCCGCAAGCTCACGGCAATTGGCGTGCAGCATCTGCAAATCCAGGCCGTGCGCGGTCAGGGCTACATCCTCATCGAGTCGGACCAAAGCTGATGCGGCGCCATCCCTTGCTGTGGAAGCTTGCGCTTCTGCAGATTTCCTTCTGCCTGCTGCTGACCTGGATCATCTGGACCTGGGGGCTTTCGGCTGAGCGCAGCACCTACTTTCTGGATCAGGCTGATCAACTGTATCTGGCCCGCTATGCGCAGCAGGCCGAGGACGTCTGGCACAACGAAGGCAGCGTGGGCGTTGAGCGTTTTCGTCAGCAGTTGTCTCGCGACGAGAACACGTGGGTGGCGGTGATCGGGCCGCATCTCGAAAGTCTGGGCACCACGCCACTGACCGCGCTGGAAGCCAGTCATCTGACCTTCATGCGCATGCTGCACTGGCCGATGAGTCGGCGTCTGCAGGATGAGCTGCCCTTCGTCAGCATCGAGTTTCCCGATGCGCCGCAACAGGGTCGGCTGGTCATGCAACTGCCCGAGCGTCTGCTGCCCGGCGGCCTGACGCCCTGGACCCACGTGCTCAGCCACGGTGTCGTCCCGACCTTGCTGGCGGCGCTGCTGGGGCTGTTGATCTACCGCAATCTGGTGGTGCCGCTCAATCTTCTGCGCGACCGCGCCGACAGTTTGCGCGCGGACGATCTGGACAGCGAAGGGCCGGGCGTGCCGTTGATGGGCCGCCGCGATGAACTGGGGGAACTGGCCGGCGCGTTCGAACACATGGCCAATCGTCTGCGCCAGAGCCTGAACCAACAACGCCTGTTGTTGCGCACCCTGTCCCATGAATTGCGCACGCCCCTGGCGCGCCTGCGGATCGCTCATGACAGCCAGCTACCGCCCGAACAACTGCGTGAGCGACTGGACCGGGAAATCGGCGACATGCAGCGCTTGCTCGAAGACACCCTGGACCTGGCGTGGCTCGACACCGAACGGCCGCAGTTGCCGACCGAACCGGTGCTGATGCTGTCGATCTGGGAAGCGCTGTGCGAGGACGCCTGCTTTGAAAGTGGCTGGCCTGCGCACCGTCTGATAGGCCTGGTGGACATCGACTGCCTGCTGCAGGTGCACCTGGACAGCGTCGCTCAGGCGCTGGAAAACCTGCTGCGCAACGCGATTCGCTTCTCGCCCCCGCAGGGCAAGATCACCCTCACCGGCTGGCGCGAGGATGAGCATTGGCACCTGTGTCTGCAGGACGAAGGACCGGGGGTGGCCGAACAGGATCTGGAGCGGATCTTCGTGCCCTATCAACGACTGGACAACAGCACCGAAGGTTTCGGCCTGGGCCTGGCGATCGCCCGCCGCGCCGTGGAATTGCAAGGCGGCAGGTTATGGGCGAGCAACGGCAGCCCGGGCTTGATCATGCACATGACGTTGCCGGCCGCCGCGGCGGGCTGATCCCGATGATCGTTCACACGATCACGGACAGATGATGGTTCCCACGCTCCGCGTGGGAATCTATCCCCTGACGCTCCGCGTCATCCCCTGGCAGACGCAGAGCGTCTGGAACGGCGTTACCACGCTGAGCGTGGGAACGATCATGGACAGATGGTTCGCGCAGACCTGGGTGAGGCCTGACAAAGCCGCTTCAAGTGTTTAGAAAGTTAATGCGCTTTACTCGCAAAAAGCAGTCATTATCATTCGTGATCTTCTGCGTCATGTCGTTCCTCGGAGATCATCGATGTCGTTTCGTCCCCTGCCCTCATTCACGCCCTTCATGCTGCTGTCCAGCTGCCTGCTGGCGACCGCCGTTCACGCCGCGACCCAGCCGCAAAACCCGGCGGCCATTCAGTTGCCAGACCAGAACGTCGTCGCCACCGCCGAGGAAGAAATCAAGCAGGCACCCGGCGTGTCGGTGATCACCGCCGAGGACCTGAAGAAGCGGCCTCCGGCCAACGACCTGTCGCAGATCATCCGCACCATGCCCGGCGTCAACCTGACCGGTAACTCCAGCAGTGGTCAGCGCGGCAACAATCGGCAGATCGACATCCGTGGCATGGGCCCGGAAAACACCCTGATTCTGGTGGACGGCAAACCGGTGGGCAGCCGCAATTCGGTACGGTACGGCTGGCGTGGCGAGCGTGACAGCCGTGGCGACACCAACTGGGTCCCGGCCGATCAGGTCGAGCGCATCGAAGTCATCCGTGGCCCGGCAGCAGCGCGTTATGGCAACGGCGCGGCGGGCGGCGTGGTCAACATCATCACCAAACAGCCAGGCACCGAAACCCACGGCAACGCTACCGTTTACACCTCGTTCCCGAGCCACAGCGACGAAGGCGCCACCCAGCGCATGAACTTCGGCCTCAACGGCCCGCTGACCGACAACCTGAGTTATCGCGTCTACGGCAACGTCGCCAAGACCGATTCCGACGACGCCGACATCAACCAAGGCCACGAATCGCTGCGCGCCGGTAATCAGATCGGTACCCTGCCCGCGGGTCGTGAAGGCGTGCGCAACAAGGACGTCAACGGCCTGCTCAGCTGGCACCTGACGCCGGAGCAGACCCTGGATTTCGAAGCCGGATTCAGCCGTCAGGGCAACATCTACACCGGCGACACCCAGAACACCAACAGCAACGCCAACGTGAAAAGCCTGCTGGGCCACGAGACCAACCGCACCTACCGTGAGACCTATTCGGTGACCCATCGCGGCGACTGGGATTTGGGCAGCACCCTGGCCTATCTGCAATACGAAAAAACCCGTAACCGGCGAATCAACGAAGGCTTGGCGGGCGGCACGGAAGGCATCTTCAGCAACAGCGATTTCTACACCGCGACCCTGCGTGACCTGACCGCCCACGGCGAGGTCAACCTGCCGTTGCACGCAGGCTTCGACCAGACCCTGACCCTGGGCAGCGAATGGGTCGAGCAGAAACTCGACGACCCCAGCGCCAACACCCAGTCCACCAGCGAAGGCGGCGCCGTCAGCGGCCTGAGCAGTACCGGGCGTGACACCGACTCCTCGGCGCGTATCTTCTCGCTGTTCGCCGAAGACAACATCGAGCTGTTCCCCGGCACCATGCTCACGCCGGGCCTGCGCTTCGATCATCACGACATCGTCGGGGACAACTGGAGCCCGTCGCTGAACCTGTCGCATCGGCTCACCGACACCTTGACGCTCAAGGCCGGTATTGCCCGTGCCTACAAGGCGCCGAACCTCTATCAACTCAACTCCAACTACCTGTTGTACAGCCGAGGTCAAGGTTGCTACGGCCAGACCACCAGTTGCTATCTGCAAGGCAACGACAACCTCAAGGCCGAGAACAGCATCAACAAGGAACTGGGGATCGAGTACAAGTCCGATGGCTGGGTGGCCGGGCTGACATACTTCCGCAACGACTACAAGAACAAGATCGAGTCAGGCCTGTCGCCCGTCAGCAGCGCCACGGGCGGCACTGGCGCCTACGCCAATGCCGCGGTGTATCAGTGGGAAAACGTGCCCAAGGCCCTGGTCGAAGGGCTTGAAGGTACGCTGACCGTTCCGTTGGCCGAATCACTGACCTGGAACAACAACTTCACCTACATGCTGCAATCGAAGAACAAGCAAACCGGCGACGTGTTGTCGGTGACCCCGGAATACACCCTCAATTCGATGCTCGACTGGCAGGCCACCCATGACCTGTCGTTCTCCACGAGCGTGGCCTGGTATGGCAAGCAGACACCGAAAAAGTACGACTACCACGGCGACAGGGTGACCGGAACCTCCAACAACCAACTGTCGCCTTACGCCATCGTCGGGGTCAGCGGCACCTACGCCATCACCCGCAACCTGAGCCTGACCACGGGCATCGACAACCTGTTCGACAAGCGCCTGTTCCGCGAAGGCAATGCTCAGGGTGTGGCCAATATCGAAGGCGCGGGCGCGGCGACGTACAACGAGCCGGGCCGCACGCTCTACACCAGCCTGACCGCGTCGTTCTGACCCTGACGAGACTGCCTGATGAAGCTTTCGATGAAATCTCTGGCGCTCATCCTGTTGCTTGCCGTGCCGGGGTTGAGCACCCTGGCGCGGCCCGCACCGGACCAGCCGATGGACACGCAGATCCTGCAACGCCAAGACCTGCCTTACACCTTCAATACCCTCGACCTGGACTCGGCTGACGGACAGCGCCATTACCGCGTCTGGATCGGCAAACCGCGTCAGCCATCGCCGCCTCAAGGTTACCCGTCGCTGTGGATGCTCGATGGCAACGCAGCGGTGGGCGCGCTCGACGAAGACCTGCTCAAGCGCCTGGCCCAAGGGCGAGCCCCGCTGCTGATCGCCCTCGGCTACCAGACCCCGCTGCGCATCGAACGCAACGCTCGAACCGTGGATTACACACCAGAGCGACCGGGCCTGGACGTGCAGAAGGACCCGTTAACGAACGTGCCTAGCGGCGGCGCGGACGCCTTTCTCAATTTGCTGCGTGATCGCATTCGACCGATGGTCGCAGAACAGGCACCGCTGGATGCCCACGAGCAGACACTGTGGGGCCATTCCTATGGCGGGCTGTTGGTCCTGCACACGCTGTTCACCCGTCCGCACCTGTTCAACCACTACGCGGCGGCGAGTCCTTCGCTGTGGTGGGACGAGACATTGCTGTTCGAAGAAAGCGCTCAACTGAAAACGCCGAATGCCAGCCTGCTGCTGATGCGCGGAACTGCCGAACCGGCTTCGCCGCAGGGTCCGCCCGCCGCTGAACCGGATGGTCTGGCACGGCAAATGGTCGAACGCTTGCAGGGCGTGAGCGGACTGAAACTCGACTACCACACCTTCGACGGCATGAGCCATGGCGAGACGTTGTCAGCGTCGCTGCGCTATGTGATGGAGACGCTATACCTGCGTTGATTCGGGGCTGTCGCAGATTCTGCAATCACGCAAACTCATGTGGGAGGGCGCTTGCTCGCGAAGACTGAGGTTAAGCCGACACATGAGTGGCGACTGAACTACCGCTTCGCGAGCAAGCTCCCTCCCCCGCCTGGTCCTGGTAACGGCAGAACATGGGGCATGTGCCTCTTCCTTCGTACAGGGTTTACACCACCCGACGCCCCTCGATCGGATAACCCGGATCGGTATACCCCGGTGTCGATGCATGCCCCGGCACCACCAGGCTGTCGACCAGCTTCTCGTCCTCCGGACCGAGTTCCAGGGTCAGCGCGTCAAGATAGCTGTCCCACTGCGCCTCTGTCCGGGGCCCGGCAATGGCCGAGCTTATCAGCTGGTTTTTCAACACCCACGCCAAGGCAAACGCAATGGACGTCGTGCCGCGCTCGGCTGCATGGTGAGCGATGGTCTGGGCGATTTTCAGCGATTCTGGCCGCCATTCTGTCTGCTGTAGACGCTTGTCCCCGCGCCCGGCACGGCTGTCGGCGGCAGGCGCTGCATCGACCGCGTATTTGCCGCTGAGTACGCCTCGGGCCAGCGGACTGTACGGCACCACGCCCAGACCATAATTCGCCGCTGCCGGCAGTTGCTCGACCTCGGCAGTGCGGTCGACGATGTTGTACAGCGGCTCGCTGACCACCGGACGCTCGATGCCCAGTTGATCGGCAATGCGCACGACTTCGGCGATGCGCCAGCCGCGGAAGTTGGACACGCCGTAGTAGCGGATCTTGCCCTGACGAATCAGATCGCCAATGGTTCGCATCGCTTCTTCCAGTGGCGCGTCGGCCAGAGCGCGGTGGAAATACAGCACGTCGATGTAATCGGTGCCCAGATTCCTCAAACTGTTCTCGACCGTCTGCATGATCCACTTGCGCGACTGGCCCTGCTCGTTCGGGCGTTGCTGCATCGTCGCTGGATGGGTCGGATAACCAAATTTGGTGGCGACGACCCAGCTGTCCCGCTGCGGGGCGATCGCGCGACCCACGACCAGCTCGGAACGCCCGCCATGGTAGGCATCAGCGGTGTCGATGAAGTTGACGCCCTGTTCAAAGGCTTTGTCGATGATGCGTGTGGACGTCGCCTCGTCGGCTTCGCCGCCAAACATCATGGCGCCCAGGCAAAGAGGCGAGACTTTCAAGGCGCTGCGGCCCAGATAACGGTAATCCATGGAAGGTCTCTCAGTGTTTGGAATCGGTCGTCGGCGGACACCTTTGCTGCTCTACCGCTGACTGTTGATACCATCCTATCGGCCGACATTCCTGCGATTAAGACCCGATAAAAGGATGCAGCTATGAATGCACCTCATGAATGATGGGGATTCAGATGCTGGTCAAGGGTTCTGTGAATAGCGCAACGCATCGACCACCAGGCTCAGCGCGCGCGAAGACTGGCGACGGCTCGGGTAGTAGATGTGAAACCCGGGAAAGGTCGGAAACCACTCTTCGAGCACCCACTGCAAGCGGCCGGACGCGACGTAGGGGCGCGCCAGGTCTTCCGGGATGTAGGCCAGCCCGAAGCCCGCCAATGCTGCCTCAAGCATTTGATACGCACCGTTGAACGTCAGTTGTCCTTCGACACGCACCTGAAGCTCGGTTTCGCCATTGCTCAGCTCCCACGCGTAACACCCACCATGGGTCGGCAGGCGCAGGTTGATGCAGTTGTGCCGAGTCAGTTCCTGAGGCGTGGTCGGGGCCGAATGCTGGTTCAGGTAGGTCGGTGAGCCCACGATGGCCATCCGCATGTCCGGCGCAATTCGCAGGGCAATCATGTCCTTGGCCACTTGATCGCCCAATCGCACACCGATGTCATAGCGCTCGGCGACGATATCGGTCAGGCCATAGTCGGTCATGATCTCGACCTTGATTTCCGGGTACTGCGGCAGAAACTTCAACAGCCGTGGCCAGAGAATGGTGTTGGCCGCATAGTCCGTGGCGGTGATGCGGATCGTCCCGCGCGGCTTGTCGCGCAGTTCGAGGATGGCGGCCAGGTCGGCGTCGATTTCTTCGAAGCGCGGGGCCAGGCTGTTGAACAGGCTCTCTCCCGCTTCGGTCGGCGCAACGCTGCGCGTGGTGCGGGTCAGCAAGCGTACGCCCAGCCGCGTTTCCAGCGCACGAATGGTGTGGCTCAACGCCGACTGCGAAACCCCGAGCTGAGCTGCCGCACGGGTGAAACTGCGCTCCCGCGCCACGGCGAGAAAGGCCAGAAGGTCGTTGTAACTGTCGCGGGACATTCGTGTTCCTCGTTGGTAAGCGTTCACTGCAACCTGGTACGCGCTCAATGGGTATCAGTTGCCGACACCGCTGCCCACTCCCGGACCGCATCGGCAAACAACTTCAACGCCAGCGGCGGATGGCGGTTCGCAGGGTAGTACAGGCAGACGCCAGGGTAAGTCGGGCCCCATTCCGGCAGCAGATGCACCAACCGCCCTTCGCGCAGATCCTCTTCGACCTGGGTCAGCGGCGCCCAGGCAATGCCGATGCCATTCAGCGCCGCGTCGATCATCATGTTGATGTTGTCCAGGGTCATCGGCCCGTCGACGTCGATACTGGTGCTCTGCCCCATGTATTCGAAATCCCAGCGAAACAGCGCACCACTGGCGAACTTGAAGCGAATGCAACGATGCTCCTTGAGGTCGTGAGGCAATTGCGGCGGCGCATGGCGCGACAGGTATTCGGGAGAGGCCACCGCACCAAAGCGAATGTCCTCACCGAAGCGCACGGCGATCATATCCTTTGGCACGTCATCGAAAATCCGGACCCCGGCGTCGAAACCTTCCCCGACGACGTCCACCAACCGGCTGTCGGCGATCAGCTCGATATGGATCTGCGGATAGGTCTGGAGAAACTTCGGCACTACGTTATGGATCAGGGTTTTTATTGACGATTCGGAGGCACTGATCCGGATCGAACCCGACGGGGTGTTGCGCGCAGAAGTGACTTCATTGACTACATTGGTGAGGTCAGTGAGCAAAGGTCGCACGCCTTGCAGAAGTTGCTCCCCTGCCTCGGTCAGCGCCACCGAACGCGTGGTGCGGTTGAACAGACGCATCTCCAGTCGCGCTTCCAGATTGCGCATCGAATGGCTCAGTGCCGATGGCGAGACCCCGAGCACGCGCGCCGCGCCGCTGAAGCTCTGGTGCTCGGCGATGGCAATGAAGGCCGTCAGTTCTGGCAGATCGGCACGAATCATTTATGAATTCTCCTCATGTAGCCATGCAATGCCGGGCGGATTGTTGAGGATGGTACAGCAATATAAGGTATGTCCAACGCTATCGAAGGAGACAGAACATGCAACAGCGCACATTGGGCAAAAGCGGTCTGCAGGTGTCGACCATCGGCCTTGGCTGTATGGGCCTGAGCTTCGCCTACGGTCCGGCGATGGAGCAATCCGCCGCCATCAAGTTGCTTCACGGCGCAATCGAGCGCGGCGTGACCTTTTTCGACAGTGCTGAGGCTTATGGCCCTTTCACCAATGAAACACTGCTGGGTGAGGCGCTGGCCCCCTTTCGCGACAGAATCGTGATTGCCACCAAGTTCGGCTTCAAGAACGGCGAACCACCACAGGGTCTGGATAGCCGCCCACAGACCATTCGCGCCGTGGCCGAAGCCTCGCTCAAGCGTCTGAAAACTGATCGCATCGACCTGTTCTACCAGCACCGCATGGACCCGAACGTCCCCGTCGAAGACGTCGCCGGGACCATCAAAGACCTGATCGCCGAGGGCAAGGTCAAGCATTTCGGCATGTCCGAGGCTGGCGCCGATGCGATTCGTCGCGCCCATGCGGTACAGCCTCTGGCCGCGCTGCAAAGCGAATACTCGATGTGGTGGCGCGAGCCGGAAAAGGAAATTCTGCCACTGCTGGAAGAACTGGGCATTGGCTTCGTGCCGTTCAGTCCGTTGGGCAGAGGTTTTCTGACCGGTGCCATCGACGCCAGCACCACCTTCGCTGACGACGACTTCCGCAAAGGCCTGCCACGCTTCAGCGAAGAAAACCGCAAGGCCAATGCGCAGCTGGTCGACGTACTGGGCACGATTGCCGATGGCAAAGGCGCCACCCGCGCACAGATCGCCATCGCCTGGCTATTGGCGCAGAAACCCTGGATCGTGCCGATCCCCGGCACCACCAAACTGAACCGTCTGGAAGAAAACGTCGGCGCCGCCGACATCCAACTGGCTACAACCGATCTGCAAGCCATCGAGTCGGCACTCAAGGCCATCGAAGTGATGGGCGATCGCTACCCTGCGCATCTGCGGAAAGCCGTCAATCGCTGATCCTTCCCACCGCCTGCGCCAGCCCTGCGATCGAGCACGGCTGGCGTGCGCCCCACCCTTTGCGTCATGAAGCGTGAGCCAACACTTGTCCAGGCCCTGATTCACCACGGTGAATAGGTCGGCCGTGAGCAGGACAAGTTTTGCATTGATGAACGGCGCTCATGAGTGCATCCCGTTCAACCCTCTTAATCATCACGTCATGGTTGCCTACCATGGGGGTTCTGTCTCAGGAGTCGAACCATGAAACTGATCGCGACCACCCTCGCCAGCGTGTTCTTTTCCGCGCTGGTGGGCGCTGAGGAAAGCAAGCCCCGGCCGGACCCGAAACCTTCGCCGGACGTGCTGGAAGTCACGCCTCAGCTGTACGCGTACACCACCGAATTGCTGTTTGGCGAAGTCTGGAAACGCCCTGATCTGGTCCCCCGTGATCGCAGCCTGATCACCCTCGCCGCGCTGCTCGCCAGCGGCCAGACCGCGCAAATGACCGGGCACATCAAGCTGGCGTTGGACAATGGGGTGAAACCGAGTGAAATCACTGCGCTGATCACCCATCTGGCGTTTTACAGTGGCTGGCCCAACGCGATGTCTGCAGTGGGCGTGGCAAAACAGGTGTTCGCCGAACGAGGGCTTGACCCCGAGCAAATTACCCCACCGCCAGGCGAACCGCTGAAGCTGGATGCAGACAGCGAGACCAAACGCCGCGCCGCGGTTCAGGCATCGGTGGGCGCCACGGCGCCGGAACTGGCCCGTTACACCAACGATGTACTGTTCGGTGATCTGTGGCGACGCACCGATCTGACGCCGCGAGATCGCAGCCTGATCACGGTCGCGGCGCTGATCGCGCAGAACCAGTCGGCGCAACTGACATTCCACCTCAATCGAGCGATGGACAACGGTTTGACCCGGGAACAGGCCGCCGAGGTGGTCACCCATCTGGCGTTCTACGTCGGCTGGCCCAAGGCGATGTCGGCGGTCCCAGTGCTCAAGGACGTGTTCGCCTCGCGTAACGCTGGCTGAGCATCCGCTACAGCGCCCGGTGTTGAATGCCGCTGGACACCCGGATCATGACCGCCATCACTGCGATGCCGATTTGAACGGGTGTCCTGCTGCGCGGATTCAGGCCGGTGAGGCAGGGATTCCATAGAGCACGGTGGTGTTCGGCCCACTGACAGGCAAGAACCACTCAGCGCAACTCGACCCGCTCAAAACGCCCCGCCAGCACCCCGTAGGCAAATACACCCAACAACCCATGAGCCGCCACGAACCACAAGGCGATATTGAAAGAACCCGTGGTGGCCACGATATAACCGATTACCACTGGGGTGATGATCCCGGCGATGTTGCCGATGCCGTTGAACACCCCGCCGCTGAGGCCCACCATGTTTTTCGGTGCAGTGTCAGAAAGCACCGCCCAGCCCACGGCAGCCAGTCCCTTGCCGAAGAAGGCGATGGCCATCAGCGCAATGACCACCCAGTTGGCATCGACGAAGTTGGCCACCACCAGCACTGTGGACATGACCATGCCGATCAGAAACGGCGTCTTGCGGGCAATCGAAGGATGCACGCCACGTCGGATCAACAGGTCTGAGAACATCCCGCCCAGCACCCCTCCCGAGAACCCGCAGATCGCTGGCAATGCCGCCACCCAGCCGGCTTCCATGATGGTCATGCCACGGCCCTTGATCAGGTAGATCGGGAACCAGGTGATGAAGAAATACGTCAGCGCGGTGATGCAGTACTGCCCCAGGTAGATCGCCCACAGCGTGCGACTGGTGAACAGTTGCTTGATCTCCTTGAAGGTGGCTTTGCTTTTCTGTTCCTTGCGGTTGAGCTCCAGATCCACCAGCGCGCCGCCTTCACGCATGTATTCCAGCTCCTTGCTGCTCAGGCGAGTGTCGCTGTGGGGTTCGCGATAGAGGGCGAACCAGAAGACGCTCAGCACAAGGCCCAGCGCGCCCATCCACAGGAACACATGTTCCCAGCCTAGCGCGTGGGTCAGCCAGGCCATGAGCGGGGTGAACAATACCACAGCCATGTACTGGGCCGAATTGAACAGCGCCGATGCGGTGCCGCGCTCGCTGGTCGGGAACCAGCAGGAAACGATGCGGTTGTTGGCCGGAAACGCCGGGGATTCCACCAACCCCAGCATGAAGCGCATGGCGAACAGGCTCATGGCGGCGGACGCCCCCATCAGGCCGAACCAGCCGACCGTGCCCTGAAGCATGGTGAACACTGACCACAAGACCAGACTTGCACCGTAGACCCTGCGTGCGCCGAAGCGGTCGAGCAGCCAACCGCCAGGAATCTGTCCCAGTGCATAGGCCCAGGCGAACGCTGAAAAGATCATGCCTAGCATCATCGGGTCCAGCCCCAGGTCCTTGACCACGCCGGTGCCGGCGATGGACATGGTTGCCCGGTCGGCATAGTTGACCACGGTGACGATGAAAATCATCGAGAGAATCAGGAAACGGTGGCGGCCGACCTTCGCTTGCGCGTCGGCGTAATCCGCGGGAAGGGATTTGCTGAGCATGGTATGTCTCCCATAAGGGCGTTTTATTGTTGTTGTCGTACAACTCTCGCCGCGATGATAGGAGCAGGTATCGATTCAGGTCTAACATAGAGACTGTATGGATTGATGCGGATATTGAATCGTGGAATTACACCAGTTGCGTTGTTTTGTCGCCGTGGCCGAAGAGCTTCACTTCGGCCGTGCCGCCATCCGGATGCACATGACTCAACCGCCCTTGAGTCGACAGGTGCAACTGCTTGAACGCGGGTTGGGAATCCAGTTGCTGGAGCGCAATAACCGCTCGGTGAAACTGACGGCGGCCGGTCAGGGATTCCTGCGCGATGCACGGCACATCCTGGCGTTCTCCGATCAGGCAGCGGACGGAGCACGGCGTCTGGCGCGGGGTGAGGCAGGTAGCCTGACGCTCGGATTCACGGCGGTCAGTGCCTATCAGATGATCCCGCAACTGTTGGCTCGCGCGGCGCAGGACCTGCCCGGCCTGCAGTTCACCCTCAAGGAAATGGTCTCCAGTGCGCAGCTTGAAGCGTTGGCCGCTCACCGCATCGATGTGGGATTCGTTCGCCAGGTCAATGATTACGCCACCCTGGATGCCCAATTGATCAGTCGCGAGCCGCTGTTGGTGGCCGTGCCGGACAATCATCCGCTTGCTCGACAGCCAGCCATCGCCGTGCGCGACCTCGACCAGCAGGCTTTCGTGATGTATGCCGCCGATGAAGGGCGGTATTTCTACGACTGCATCGCAGGCCTGTTCGCCATGACCGGCATTACCCCCCGCTACGTCTATCACCTCGGTCAGACCCATACCGTGGTGAGCATGGTCAAGGCGGGGCTGGGTGTGGCCATCGTCCCCGCCTCCGCGATGCAATTGCACAGCGACAAGCTGGTGTTTCGCCCGCTCAAGGACGCGGAGTTGCACGCCGAGCTGTACATGGTTTCGCGCCAGGACAATGACAATCCGGCGTTGCCGGCTTTCAAGGGCCTGGTGGACGTACTTCGCCCTGATTGAGACATGCCGCCGCTCAGGTGATCGATCACGCTGAAAAGACAACTATGGAGACTGACGATACCCGTCATCCAATAAATGGATTAACCAGTTGGTCCATTATGTGTTTTCATTGCGCCCGCTTGTGAGCGCCCTCGCGTGCCGCCCTTTTCCTCTGCCTTCGTCCCTGCGACGACTCTGTGTATTTCAGGTTGATCAATGAGCATTTCTTTGCAGTATTCCGCTGATTCCGGCTCGCGCCGTGGATTCTCGATGGCCCTGGTTGTCGGTTCGATGATGGCGATGGCGACCTCCTCGCCTGTCATGGCTGACGACTGGATGGACCGTTCGACCATGACCGGGGACTGGGAAGGCAGCCGCAGCCGGCTGGCCGCGCAAGGCGTGAAGATCACCGGCGATTACAGCGGCGAAACCGTCTACAACGCTCACGGCGGCAAGCAGCGTGGCACCCGCTATTCGCAGAACATCAAACTCGGTGCGCAGTTCGATCTGGGTAAATTGCTCGAGCTGGAAAGCGGCGGCAAGATCCAGCTGACCATCAACGACCGACGCGGCAACGACGGTTCGGGCGATCTGGTGGGCAACCGCCTGCCGGTGCAGGAGAACTACGGCGGGCTGTACACGCGCCTCACCGAACTGAGCTACGAGAACACCCTATTCACCCCGGCGCTCAACGTCAAACTGGGCTACATGGCGATGGGCAACGATCTCGGCGGGTTGAGCAGCGGCATCCTGTGCAACTTCATGAACGCCGGTTTCTGCGGCCACCCGTTGGCGATGTCCGGTGGCAGCGGCTGGAGCAACTACCCCAACGCGCATCTGGGGGCGATGGCCAAATACCGCTTCACGCCGAACTTCGCGCTGCAGGTGGCAGCATTCAAGGTCGACGCCGCAAGCAATGGTGAGTCGAGCCGCGCCTGGGACATGGCGCCCAAGGACAGCACTGGCAACATCCTGCCCATCGAAGCGATCTACAACGTGCTCGGCGACATGCCCGGCGAGTATCGCGTCGGCTACTACTACGACACGTCAGATGCTTCGCGCATCGGCACCAACCGGGAAGTCGCCGGCCGTGAAGGCTCCTACTTCCTGATGGATCAGGCGATCTGGAATTCCAGCGAGGTCAGCGGTCGCAATGTGCACATGTTCGGGCAGTTCTCCAATGCCAGCGCTGCGGCCTCGCCGTTCCGCCGCTGGTACTCCACCGGTTTCGCCCTGAAAAAGCCGTTCGTGTCCCGCCCCAACGACACCGTGGCCATCGGGTATGGCCGCGCGGTGTTCAACTCGCGAAGCCGTGAGGTGCAGGAAACCGCCGCACTGGCCAACGGTCAGGATTTTCCCGATCTGGCCAGTGGCGAAGGTCTGGTGGAGATGACCTACGGCGCGCAAGTGGCACCGTGGCTGACGCTACGGCCTTCGATTCAGTACATCATCGAACCGGGCGCGTTCTACGGCGAGGACATCGACAACACACTCATCGTTGGATTGCAGGTCAAAGCGACGCTATAAGGCGCCGCTTCAGCGTCTGCCGCCTCAAACCGGCGGCAGATTCGCCAGAATCAACAACGCGCCCATCACCGTGATCGCCCCGCCGATGCGGGTCGATATCTGCGCGAACGGCAACAGCTGCATGCGGTTCGCTGCGGTCAGAATCGCAATGTCGCCAGTGCCGCCCAAGCCACTGTGGCAACCGTTGACGATGGCGGTTTCAATCGGATACATGCCCATCTTGCGGGCGATCACCAGCCCCGTGAGCACCAGCGTCAGCACCGTCGTGGTGATGGTCAGCACGTTGCCTATATGGAACGCCGCCGTCAGTTCACTCCAGTGGGTCACCGCGATGGAGTTGGCGAACAGCAGCGGATAGGTCACGCAGGTCGTGAAGAACTTGAACAGCACCTGCGCACCGACTTCCAGCCGCTGCGGAATGGCGTTGCACAGTTTCAACAGCACCGCGAGAAACAGCATGCACACCGGCCCCGGCAAACCGAACAGCGAATGCAGCAGCACGCCCGCCAGATACAGGGTGATTGCACACATGCCCGCCGCGATCACCTGATTGACGGTCTGACCGTCGAATCGGGTTTCCTTTTCCACGTCTGGCACTACTTCATCCTGGGGCAGTTCCAGCATCTGTAGACGACCGTTGCCGGTCAGATGCGGGAAGCGTTTGCCCAACAGATCCAGCGCCCCGCAGGCGAGAATCGCACAGAGGTTGCCCAGCAGAATGATCGGCAGCAATTGCGCGAGGATCTTGCCTGAGTCCAGGCCGAGGATTTCGCCGTAACCGACCGACAACGGAATCGCGCCCTCGCCCAGCCCGCCACCCATCACCGGCACGATGACGAAGAACAACACCTGACGCAGCTCCAGACCACAGAGCATCCCGACCGCGATGCCGGCAATCAGCGCCAGCACCGAACCCAGCAACAACGGCACGAAGATCTTGGCGAAGCCCTTGATGATCAGGTTGCGGTCCATGGTGAAAATGCTGCCCACCACCACCGATGAAACGAACAGGTAAATGAAGTTGCTCGACTTGGTAAAGGTGGTCACCGGCACGATGATGTCCTGCGGGACCCAGCCAAGGCTGACCAGATACGACGGCAGAAACGCCGAAACAATGGCCGCGCCGCCGATCTTGCCGAAAAACGGCAGACGCTTGCCGATCTCACCGCAGGTGGCGCCGCCCAGGCCGATGATCGCGACCATGGTGGGCAGGTCCGGCTTGAGTTCCTTGCACACCAGCAGCCCGGCGATCAGCGCCGCCAGCAGCAGGTAAACGGGTAAGGGAATGAAACTGATGCGGATGTCCATCAGGCGCCAGAACAGTCTGTTGCCTCCGGCCTCGGGCGCAGCCACGGCGGGCTTGGCCAACGAATCGGCGTTGTGCATGGGAACCTCGTCTTGTCTTGTTGTTGTAGATCGGGGTGTAACTCGGTGCCGGGGATCAGTGCGTCAGCAAACCGGCCTGGCGGGCTTGGTCGAGGATCATTCGAGCTCGCACCACAAAAGGCGCGTCGACCATCTGCCCGTCGACCTGGTACGCCCCGACGCCAGCCGCCTCGGCCTCATCGGCGGCAGCGACAAAGCGCTGGGCGCGATCGATTTCTTCGGCAGACGGCATGAAGGCTTCGTTGGCCATGTCGATCTGGGTCGGGTGAATGCAGGATTTACCGGTAAAGCCCAGGCCTCGGGCATAACGCGCTTCTTCGTGGTAGGCCTGCGGGTCCTTGATGGCCGCGAATGCGGCGTCGTAGGCGGCGATGTTGGCTTCACCGGCAGCCATGCGCACGCTCAGTTGAATCTGGCGGATCACAGTGGCTTCGCGTCGATTGATGCCCAGCGGTTCGAGCAGGTCGGCAAAACCCAGTTGCAGGCCCATGACCCGCGGGTGAGCGCAGGCAATGTCGGCGGCAAGACGCAAGCCGCGAGGCGATTCGATATTGGCGAGAATCCGGATATTGGCCGCTGAAGGTGCCATGCGCTCAATACGCTCGAGGTCCGCCACCAGCTGCAAAATCTGCGCGGCGCTTTCGACCTTGGGCAAGTTGACGATGTCGACCCGGGTACCGGCAAGCGCTTCGAGATCAGCCAGGTAATGCGCTGAATCGAGACCATTGATGCGTACGACAAGGGTTTTCTCGGTGTGCGGCAACTGGCCGAGGAAGGTCGCCAACTGATGGCGGGCGGCGGATTTGGCGCTTTCGGCGACTGCATCCTCCAGATCGAAACTGACGCCATCGGCGCGGGACGCCAGGGCTTTTTCGAAGAGTTCGGGACGGGATCCGGGAACGAACAGTTTGCTGCGCATGGGCGACTCACTGGATGACGACGCAGGCCCAGAGGCGTGAATGCGTCGCGCCGGATGACAGGTTCGAACCCATACCCGGCATTGTTGTTGGTGGCCGGGTGCGTGGGCCCGGCAGTGTGGCGTAAAGCCGAGCCCATATTGCAAAAGTGCAAAAGCTAACTAAAGTGCGTATTTCTACGTTTAGAATCCAGAATTTTTAGACTATGGACACTCGCTACCTCGACAGCTTTTTGCAAGTCGCCGAACTGGGCTCAACCGCCGCTGCCGCGCGCAAGCTCAACCTCACCCCCACGGCGGTGGCACAACGGATCAAGGCGCTGGAGCACGAAATCGGCCAGCCGCTGCTCAGCCGGGCCGGACGCAACATGCAACTGACGGCTGCTGGTTCGGCACTGCTGGGGCCTGCCACCGAACTGTTGGTGCGCACCCGGGAACTGCGCGCCATCGCCGCACTGGACGCTGTGGCCGGGGAGCTGCGCATCGGTTGCATCACCACCGCGATGGCGTATCTGGTGCCTGATGTGCTGGCGACACTGATCGCCAATTACGAACACCTGCGCCCCCATGTCGAACCGGCATTCTCGACTGACCTCTATCGCAAGGTGCTGTCCGGCGAGACCGATATCGCGATGATGGTGGCCCCGCAATTCGAGCTGCCCAAGGAGTTCGTCTGGCGCCCGGTGCGTGACGAACCCTTCGTGGTTCTGGCGCCTCGGCATCTGGCCGATCAAGACCCGCACCAAGTACTGCGCAGCCAGCCGTTCATTCGTTACCACCGCCGCTCCTGGGGTGGCGTACTCGCCGACCGCTACCTGCTACAGGCCGGCATTCAGCCAGAGGAACGCTTCGAGATGGACGCACTGGACGCCATCGCGGCGATGGTCAAAGGTAATCTGGGTGTGTCGCTCGTACCGCAATGGCGACCGATGCACGCGCAGCTTGGCGAACTGGCGCAAATCCCGTTGCCGGGCGCAGGGCTGTATCGACCGATCGGATTGTTATGGAAACGCAATTCGGCCAAAGAACGGCTGATCGATGTGTTCTGCAAAGTCCTGTTCGAACAGCTCAGCGCCCAATGAATCCACTATTTATGGATTCTAAAGCTAGCTAAAACGCATTTTATTTCTCGATCCCGCTCACCAGAATGGCGCCATGTGCTGCAATGGAGCCCTCATCGTTCTGCTCCGTTCGGCGATAACAAGATCGGAGAAATATTCATGTCCCATCCCGCCTCGCCAGCGTCGGCCAACGCCACCGGCCCGCTTTCCGGCATCACAGTCCTCGATCTCAGCGCCTACATTGCCGGCCCCTACGGTTGCTCGCTGCTGGCCGATCAAGGCGCCACGGTGATCAAGATCGAACCGCCGACAGGCGACAATCTGCGCAAATACCCGTCGACCCTGGCCTCTGAAAGCCGTGCATTTCTGGGCGTCAACCGCAGCAAATCCGGCGTGGTGCTGGACCTCAAGGCCGCCGGGGGACTTGACGCGCTGCTGACGCTGGTGCGCGAGGCCGACGTGCTGGTGCACAACTTTCGTCCCGGCGTGCCTGCGCGTCTGGGCATCAGTTACGAACAGTTGAGCAAGGTCAATGCGCGCCTGATCTATTGCGCGGTCACCGGTTACGGCGAGCAAGGCCCGCTGAAGGCCAAGGCGGGCTACGACCAGGTGCTGCAAACCATGACCGGCATGTGCGCGGCCCAGAGCAAGCCCGACGGCCCGCCGGAAATCCTTTACGGCTCGGTGGTCGACTACTACGCCGCCTCCCTGGTGGCGGGCGGTGTGTCCTCGGCACTGTTTGAGCGCGAGCGCACCGGGCACGGCCAGGAAGTGGGGGTGTCGCTGCTGCGCAGTGCGCTGGCAATGCAATCGGCTCGGCTGGTCTGGGCCGACAGCGAGCCGCGCTCGCTGGATCGCGACATGCGTTCGGGCGGCATCACCGGGATTCATCCGACGCGCGAAGGTCATCTGTATCTGTCCGCCAACACCCCGCATTTCTGGCAGGCGTTGTGCGAAAAGGTCGGGCTGCCACATTTGGCGGCTGACGAGCGCTTCGACAGCGTGCGTAAACGCGCCATCCACCACGAAATCATCGTTCCGCAACTGCATGAGGCCTTGCAGCAACACAGTGCGCTGGAGTGGGAAGCGATCTTTGGCGAGGCTGTGCCGTGCGCCGCTGCGCGTCGGGTCGAGGACATGTTCGATCATCCGCAGTGTCAGGCCGAATCGCTGATCGCCGAGTTCGAACATCCGGTAGTGGGCCGTTATCAGGGCTTCACCCGCGCCATCGCTTTTGGCCGAACCCCAGGGCCGGAGCCGTTTGCGGCGCCCGTGTTCGGCGCCGATTCGGACCGGGTGATGACCGAGCATGGCTTCACCGAACAACAGATCGGCGAATTGCGCGCCAGCGGAGCCTTGATCTGACGCGAGTACGTTAAAATCCGCGCCGACCTGATCGGCAGCATTCCCACAAACACAATAAAAGGGATAACCCGATGCACAACACCACAACGCTCTCCCTGCGCGGAGGGTTGCGGGCATGAATACCTCCGTTGCCGTCTCGAGATCCCTGCGCACCCGCTTCACCGACAGCACCATCAGGCTGTTCGAAAGGACCATTCCCGATCCGTTCGTGCTGGCGATTTTCATCACCGTCGTGGTGGCCGCCGCCTCCTGGTTCGTTGCGCCCAATGCCTCGCTCGATGCGCTGCTCAGCGGCTGGTACAAAGGCTTCTGCAACATCTTCACCTTCGCACTGCAGATCACTCTGGTGCTGGTCCTCGGGCATGCCCTGGCCCATGCACCGGTGGTGCAGCGGTTCTTCACCCGGCTGGTAGCCCTGGCGCGCACGCCGGCCCAGGCCGGGGCGATGATCTTCCTGTGTGTGGCGATCACCTCGTTCTTCAACTGGGGGTTCGGCCTGGTGCTCAGTGCCCTGCTCGCCCGGGAAATCGCCAAGCGCATGCGCGTCGATTTTGCCTGGATCGTCGCCGCAGGCTTCTCCGGCTGGGTGGTCTGGGCGGGTGGCCTGTCCAGTTCCATCGTGCTGGCGCAGACCACGCCGGGCAACCCCATGAATGTGGTGCAGAAACTCACCGGCCAAGTGCTCAGCGTCGGTGACATGGTCTTCGTGCCCTACAACATGGTGCCGACCATTGCGCTGCTGGTGATCATGCCTTTCGTGCTGGCCGCCCTGCGCCCCAAGGACGAAGACGCAGTGTGCCTGGATATCAGCAAGTACCCCGATCCGGAGCCAGCCAAGCGCCCTCAAGGCAAACGCAGCTTTGCTCAGTTCCTTGAATACTCGCCTCTGGGCAGCGTGATCATGGGCGCCCTGGGTGTCGCGATCGTCGCCTACTCATTCACCGGCAAGCTGCAATTGTCCGGGGTCAACGGCGTGATCGTGATCATGTTCACTGCCGGCATCATCCTCCACGGCTACCCGCTGGCGTATGCCAATGCGGTGAAGGGGGCTGCCAAACAGAGTGGCTCGATGATCCTGCAATATCCGCTGTACGGCGGAATCATGGGCATGATGGAAGCCACCGGGCTGCCGGGTGTGATCGCCAAGGTGTTCGTGGCGATTTCCACCACCCACACCCTGCCGTTCTGGAGCTACGTGTGCTCGCTGCTGGTGACCTTCCTGATCCCGAGCGGTGGCGGCCATTGGGCGGTGCAAGGCCCGTTCGCGATCCCTGCGGCGGTGGAACTGCATGCGTCGTTGTCGGCCACCACCATGGCCGTGGCGATGGGTGAACAGGTGTCGAACATGATGCAGCCGTTCTGGGCCGCTCCGGTCGTTGCCATGGCCGGCGTCGGCGTGCAGCGAGTGCTGGGCTTTACCTTCGTGACCTTTCTGGTGGCTGCGGTGGCTTACGGTGCGGCGCTGTTGCTGCTGGTGTGAACACTATTGTCATGGCTGGCGAGGCTCCCTCCCACAAGGCAGCGCGACTCTGCGCAATACCCGGTCAAACGAACAAGGTGAAGTGATGAAGCAACCTACGCTGAAAACCCCGGCCAACGCCTGCGACGCGCATATCCACATCATCGACCCGCGCTTCGCCCCGGCAGATCCGGCAACCCCGGCGGCGCAGGGCCAGTCCCTGGCCGATTACCGCACGGTCCAGACACAACTGGGCCTGCGCCGGGCGGTGATCGTGCAGGCCAAGTATTACGCCACCGACAACCGGTGCACGCTGGACGCCATCGCGCAGATGCAAGGCCAGGCCCGGGGCATTGCGGTGGTCGACACCCGCGTGACCGACAAGGAACTGGTGCGCTTGCATGAAGGTGGCATTCGCGGTTTGCGCTTCAGCCTGTGGAACGCGGGCAATCAGGTGGTCAGTGTCGACATGATCAGGCCGCTCGCCGAGCGCATTGCCGAACTGGGCTGGCACGCGCAGATTCACATGGCGGCCGAGCAGATCCTCGAGCAGCAGAGCCTGTTGGCAACGCTGCCGGTTCCGGTGGTGTTCGATCACATGGGACGACTGCCTGCGGGCGCCAATGCCAGCCATCCGGCGTTCCGCTTCATTGCGCGCCTGATCGATGCTGACAAGGCCTGGGTCAAGCTCAGCGGCCCTTATCTGAACACCATTGAAGGCGGCCCCCGCTTTAGCGATGTCCGCACCCTCGCCAGGGACTTCGCGACACTTGCGCCGCAACGGATGGTCTGGGGCAGCGACTGGCCCCACGTCACCGAGCAGCACAAGCCCGACGATGGCGAGCTGCTGGGCCTGTTGCTGGAGTGGACCGGCAGCGACGCCGCACGGCAGGCGATACTGGTGGATAACCCGGCGCAGCTTTATGGGTTTGATGGCTAGAGGACCTTGATTCAATGTGCAGACCCTGCACCTCCCACAGGTCTCTGTGATGACCCAGCCATTCCTTTGAAATCACGCAGTCAACCGCCCAGCAACGCCGCCACATAATCGACGAACACCCGGGCCTTGGCGCTGGTCATGCGCCCGGCCGGGAACACTGCCCACACATCAATTGGCGGCAACGTCCAGTCGTCCAGCACTGTGACCACTTCGCCGCTGGCCAGCTCCGGGGCGAACATCCATTCCGAGGCCATCGCCAGCCCCAGATTCGCCCGCACGGCAGCCCTGACACCCTCCGCCGCCGACACCCGCAACCGCCCACCGACGGTGGCGCTGTAGGTCACGTCATCGCGGCGCATGGGCCAGGTATCGCCACCGCCCGCGCGGTTGTAGATCACGGCCTGATGCGCCTCAAGGTCTCGAGGGTGCTCGGGAACGCCGTAGCATTGGAAATAGGCAGGCGTAGCGATGATCCGGCGACGTCCCTGGGCGATTTTCCTGGCCGTCATCGATGAGTCTTCCAGCACGCCCATGCGCAAGGAAACGTCGATCCCCTCCTCCACCAGATCGACGCTGCGGTCATCGAGAATCACCTCGACGTTCAATTCAGGATGTTGCTTCAGCAATGGCCCAAGATAAGGAATCACATGCAGGCTGGCGAAGGTCGTGGCGGCGCTGATCCGCAATCGTCCGGTGAATCCCGAGCCAGCGCCGCGCACTGCCGCATCGGCTTCGTTGGCCTGGTCGAGGGTGCGCCTGGCTGCGTCGTAATAGGTCTGCCCGGCCTCGGTGGGCGTCAGTCCGCGGGTGGTGCGCAACAGCAGGCGCGTGCCGAGGCTTTCTTCCAGCGCAGCAATGGTTTTCGACACCGCAGGTTGTCCCACTCGCAAGAGCTTGGCGGCGGCTGAAAACGAACCCGTCTCCACGGCGCAGATAAAGGTTTCCATGGCGGCCAGCCGATCCATTACACATCCTCAGTCATCTTCATCGAGCACGCAGCATCGCCCATAGTCGGCCCGCCTGCAAAAGCCCGAGAACGCAAAAAGGCCGCCACACTTCGTGACGGCCTAGATTCAGCTCACTGTTTACCCTCGCAAGGCTGGCAACAGATCGGTCGGCTCAGGACGCTGGGTGTAATCGGGGTTGACCTCGGCGTACTTGATCAGCCCATCCTGACCGATGACGAAACGCCCTGGCATGGGCAGTACCCAGCTTGGGTCATCGTTGAAGGTTGGCAGATCGTTGCCAAAACCCTTGTAAAGATCCACCAGGTAATCCGGCAGTTTGAAGCGCAGCCCGAAGGCCTCGGCCACCTGACTTTTCGCATCGCTGAGGATCGGGAAGCTCAGGTGATTCTGGCGCACCGATTTGCGGCTGTTGGCCTGAATCTGCGGCGAGATGGCGACCAGACTGGCGCCCAGGTCCAGATACTGCGGCAGCGCGGCCTCCAGTGCTTGCAGCTCCATGTTGCAGTACGGGCACCAGACACCCCGGTAGAAGCTGATCACCAACGGCCCTTTACTCAACAGTTCGGCCGAAGACACCGGGTTGCCCTCCGGATCGTTGAGGGTGAAGACCGGCGCCTTGTCGCCGACTTTCAGCGTGCGTCCGGCCTGCCCGGAGGCGATAAGTTCGTCGGTGGCGCGCTTCATGACCACGTGCACTTGCGCAGGGGCGTTGTAGGGAGGCTTGCCGGCAACGAAGTCGGCTTTGAAGGCGTCGAGTCTGGCTTGCAGCGTCATGGCGGTATTCCTTGCGAGAGATGAGTGAAGCGACGGGCTCATCCTCTCAATCCGCGCTGCGCCCCAGTAGACAGGCCCGGGTGATAACAGTCATGCCGTCGGGGAATAACGAGCGCAGCTGCATTAGATCCGGCGCTAAAAAAATAGTCTCAAACAGGAACAATGTCCGGCACAACGCAGAATATCGGGGAAATGGCGCACAATCGCCAAGGCGATGTACGGTCAGCCGGTCAGCTTTTTGCGGTTGTCACTGCAAAAAGCTGCCATCGGACTGCAACCTCCGGGGATTGTATGGTTCAGACTATTTCGATAGAGGCAAAATCGCGCATCATGGCAGCGGTCAGCTCAAGGGAGATTTTCATGCGCTTCACTTTTTCCACCACGGGTCTGGCAGCCTTTTCCTGCCTGCTGATGCTGACCGGCGCGGCGCAGGCCAGCGAAGAAACGCAATTGGTGCAGTCGATCAACAGCTTTCGCAGTCAGGCGCAGCCGTGCGCCAACGTGGTCTCTCAGGAACTCCCTCCCCTGACCGCCGACTCACGCCTGAACCTGCCAGCGACCGGTAGCGTCGATCTGCAACAAGTGCTGGCGCGGGCGTCCTACCCGATGGTGACCGTGCAGGCGATCTCGCTGTCCGGCCCGCGCGACGCGCAATCGGCGATGAAAGCCATTCAGGAGAGCTTCTGTCAGGTGGTGCTGGACCCGCAATTCGTCGACGTCGGCGTCAGCCGCAATGATCGGGACTGGCGCATCGTCCTGGCGCGGCCGCTGCTGGCCGGTGGGCTGGGCAACGCTCAGGCCGAAGGGCAGAAGATGCTCGGGCTGATCAACGCCGCCCGCAGCGTGCCCCATCAATGTGGCGGCCAACCCTTCTCCGCCGCAGCGCCACTGGCCTGGAACGACACGCTGGCCTCTGCCGCCGAAGGGCATACACGCTCCATGGCCAACAACAATTACTTCGACCACAAGGGCCGTAATGGCGGCACCCCGGGCGACCGGGCGGAACTGGCGGGCTACATCGGCCAGCAGATCGGCGAGAACATTGCCGCAGGCCAGGACAGCGCGCGCAAGGTGGTGGAAGGCTGGCTGGCCAGCCCCGGCCACTGCGCCAACCTGATGAACCCGGCCTTCCATGACCTCGGCGCGGCGTACGCGACCGACCCGAAAAGCGACGCAGGGATTTACTGGACGGCGATGTTCGGGGTGAAGCAGTAACCCGGCCCGTCTGTCGATGCCCGTTTACCCCAGGCTCACCTGATGATCGTTCCCCCGCTCCGCGTGGGAATGCATTGCAGGGCGCTCTGCGTCCAAGGTGACGCAGAGCGTCGATCGCTGTGTTACCACGCGGAGCGTGGGAACAATCGGCAAGCCGTTGATGATCGTTCCCCCGCTCCGCGTGGGAATGCATTGCAGGACGCTCTGCGTCCAAGGCGACGCAGAGCGTCGTTCACTGTGTTACCACGCGGAGCGTGGGAACAATCGGCAAGCCGTTGCTACAGGTCTTCGGCTCACAAGGCCGATTACTTCGCCTTGCCGTCCCGGGGTTTGTAGAACAGAAACTTACCGGTCTCGGCTGTCTTGATGTACTCGCCTGCCCAGGCCGGTCTGACGTTGCGGTCGTGGAAATACATCGCGCCTTTGGTATGGTCGGTGAGTTGCTGATTGAGCGCCTTGCGGGCGATTTCCTTGGACGCCGCGTAGCGGTCGTCCTCCTTCACCTGATCCGAGCGGCCATCGCACCACCACGAGAACTGGCACGCCTTCTTCTCCACCCCCTGCTTGACCACGCCACAAATGGTGTCGGGGTAGCCCTCGTGGCCCAGACGGTTGAGCACCACATTGGCCACCGCCTCCATGTCCGCATCGGTGCCGCCCTTGGCCTCCCAATAGATGGTCCGCGACAGGCAGACAATGGCATCGTCCACCGATGCAGCACCTGCCGGGTCCACGGCTTGGGCTTCGGATTTGGTGATGATCTCGCTCTTCGGTACGGCGGGGGTGGGGCCGTCTTTCTCGGCGGCCTTTTCTTCCAGTACCTGAGCCTTGCTGACCACGGCTTCGGGCGCCGGTGTGGCATCGGCGGCAAACGTCTGGCCGACGGACAGCGCCGCCAGCAAGCAGATAAAAGGGTAAATGAGGCGCATCGTCGAACCTTCTGCGTAAGGCCGATCGGTCCTGCACCGGGTCACTGCTGCGCGGTGGCTGCCAAGGGCGCCAGCCAGTAATGAAGCCGAACATCGCAAGCTGTCGTCGACAAATGATGGGTTATTTTTGGGAGACGCCGAAGCACAACAGCGATCTGAAAATAGCTCGCTGGGAGCAGCATAGTGGCGTTTTAACTTTGTGCAATGGGCGAATGCACTGTGATGAGCGGCGCTTGCCAACCCGCCGCGCAGTTGACGATATTGGCGGCCATTGACGCCCTTTATTCGAGACCCGCAGATGGCCCCTCGACAACTGATCCTGATGCTCGCATTGATGCTCTCGATTCAGGCTTACGCCGACAACGGGCAACCTCTGAAAGATGCACTGACACGCGCAGCGCCGGACGCCAACCCCAGGGTCATCGAACTGGCAGTGCAATCGGCGCAGTGCCGGATTGCCCAGTCAAAACCCCAACCGACGAAACTGGCGGTCATCGACTATTCGTTGCCCTCGACCGAACGGCGCCTGTGGGTGTTCGACCTCGCGCAACGCGCCCTGCTCTTCCACGAGCTGGTCGCCCACGGCCGGAGCAGCGGAGAAGACAGGGCGACCTATTTTTCCAATGAACCCGACAGCCTCGCGTCGAGCATCGGCCTCTACAGCACCCGCGAATCCTACGTCGGGCGCAACGGTTATTCGTTGCGCATGGACGGTCTGGAGCCGGGCTTCAATGACAAGGCGTTCGACAGAGACGTGGTGATTCATGGCGCCGACTATGTCAGCAACGACTTCGCCCGCGTAAACGGGCGAATCGGCAGAAGCCATGGCTGCCCTGCGGTGCCGACGGCCATGGCGCGGCCTGTCATCGACACGCTGAAAGACGGCCAGCTGCTGTTCATCTACTACCCTGACCCGCAGTGGCTGAAGACGTCGTCCTTCATCCACTGCGAACCTGGCACAGATTAACCCTGCGACAGGCGACTGAGCGCCGGCAGCATCCCGGCGGCGGGCGACGGGCTGGGCGGTGATTTATCCGTTGCCGGCGCCTCGACCTTTTCCGGCTCAGGCTCGCCGTTGAGCGCCCGGTTCATCTTCTCGGTGTCCAGCGCCCCCACCCATTTGGCAATGGCCATGGTGCCGACGCCATTGCCGATGGTGTTGGTGATCGCCCGTGCCTCGGACATGAAGCGGTCGACGCCCAGCAGCAAGACCATCCCGGCCACCGGAATCGTCCCCAGCGAAGCCAGGGTGGCGGCGAGGATGATGAAGCCCGAGCCGGTCACCCCCGCAGAGCCCTTGGAGGTGAACATCAGCACCGCCAGCACGATCAACTGATCGGTCAGGGTCAGCGGCGTGTTGGTGGCCTGAGCGATGAAAATCGCGGCGATGGTGTAGTAGATCGCCTGGCCGTCCGGGTTGAAGGTCAGCCCCGAAGGAATGATCATCCCGGCCACCGGTTTCGACACACCGGCCTTTTCCATCTTGGAAATCATCTGCGGCAGCACAGATTCCGATGAACTGGTGCCCAACACGGTGAACAGCTCTTCCTTGATGAAACGCAGGAACTTCCACAGGCTGAAACCGCTGTAACGGCAGATCGGCCCCAGCACGAAAATCACGAATACCGCGCAGGTCAGGTACACGCAGGCCATCAACTTGCCGAGAGAGAACAGCGAGCCGAAACCGTATTTGCCAATGGTGAAGGCAATGGCCCCGAACGCACCGATGGGCGCCAGACGCATGACCATATTGACGATGCGAAACATGCCCTGCATCAGGCTGTCCAGCGCATCGACGAACACCTTGCCGCGAGGCCCGACCTGCGCCAGGGCGACACCCAGCAGAATCGAGAACAGCAGAATCTGCAGCACATTGCCCTTGGCGAATGCATCGACGATGGTGTCGGGAATGATGTTCATGATGAAGTCCATGAACGAGGCATGTTTGGCCGCCGTGGTGTAGGTCGCCAGACTTGCGGTGTCGAGCGTCGCGACATCGATGTTCATACCTGCGCCTGGCTTGAACACATCGACCACGATCAGCCCGACCACCAGCGCCAGGGTCGACACCACTTCGAAATACAGCAGCGCGCGAAAACCGACGCGGCCCAGCTCCTTCATGCTTTCCATGCGCGCGATGCCGGACACGACGGTGAGGAAAATCACCGGCGCCAGGAGCATCTTGATCAGTTTGATGAACGCGTCGCCCAAGGGTTTGAGCGCGGTGCCGGTTTCCGGAACGAACACGCCGACGATGGCGCCGAGAATCACCGCGATAAGGACTTGCACGTATAACTTGCCAAGTATTCTTTTCATGACAGGGCCCTGATTTTTTATTGTTGTCAGGAAATACCGAAGGGGTCAGGGAATGCCCTGCCCCTCGGCGATAACTGCATTACTTTGAATCGATGCACCGGCTCAGCGGTTGATCAGCGCCAGCACTGCATCGGTGATCTGCCGCGTGGTGGCCGTGCCGCCCAGATCCGGGGTGTGCAGGCCGCTCTCGGTGACGGCCTCGATGGCCGACATCAGTTGCTTGGCGGCGGCCGCTTCGCCCAGGTGCTCGAGCATCATCGCGGCGGTCCAGAAGGTCGCCACCGGGTTGGCCACGCCTTTGCCGGTGATGTCGAAGGCCGAGCCGTGAATCGGTTCGAACATCGACGGGAATTTGCGCGACGGGTTGAGGTTGGCGGTGGGCGCGATGCCCAGGCTGCCGGACAGCGCGGCCGCCAGGTCAGAAAGGATATCGGCATGCAGGTTGGTGGCGACGATCACGTCCAGCGTTCCGGGCTTGAGCACCATGCGCGTGGTCACGGCGTCGACCAGTTCCTTGTCGATCTTCACATCGGGGAAATCCTTGGCGACTTCATAGAAAATTTCGTCCCACAGGACCATGCCGTGACGCTGGGCGTTGGACTTGGTGACCATAGTTAGATGTTTGCGTGGGCGGCTTTGCGCCAGTTCAAAGGCAAAGCGATGGATGCGCTCGACACCGGCGCGGGTGAAAACCGACACCTCGGTCGCGACTTCCTCCGGCAAGCCGCGATGCACGCGGCCACCGTTGCCGGAATACTCCCCTTCAGAGTTTTCGCGCACTACTACCCAGTCGATCTGCTCGCCGTTGTGCAGCGGGCTTTTCACACCTGGCAATACGCGAGCCGGACGGACATTGGCGTATTGGTCGAAACCCTGGCAGATCGGCAGCCGCAGGCCCCACAGCGAGATGTGATCCGGCACGTTGAGCGCGCCGACAGCACCGAAGAAGATGGCGTCGAATGTCTTGAGTTCAGACAGGCCACCCTCGGGAATGTAGTAGCCGTTTTTCAGGTAATTGTCCGAGTTCCAGTCGAAGTGTTTGAAGTCCAGTTCGAAGCCGGATTTCTTCGACAAGGCCTGCAGCACTTCAACGCCGGCCGCGATGACTTCGACGCCGATGCCGTCGCCTGGGATCGCTGCAATTCTGTATGCGCTCATGATCAACTCCACTCTCGTAACGTTTTTGTTTTTGCCTCTTGAACCGGACTGTTCAAGCAGGGTGTGAGCGGAGTATATGTAGTGAGCGCAACGCAGTGAGTGACTCCAAATCACTACATCCATAACTTTGGGTTACGAAATGAATCAGTCCCTGGATCTGCAGTTTTTCTACCTCTTGGCCAAGCAAGGCAGCCTCGCCTCGACCGCCCGAGAGCTGGGCGTGACACCCCCTGCGGTCAGCAAGCGCCTGAGCGCGCTGGAGGCTCGGCTGGGTATTCGTCTGGTCAATCGCACCACCCGCTCGATGAGCCTGACCGCCGAGGGCGAGCTGTATATTTCCCACGCTGCGCGCATCCTCACTCAGATCGAGGAAGTCGAGCAGTTGGTCAGCAGCAGCCGCGCGACGCCCAAGGGACTGATTCGGGTCAATGCGTCGCTGGGGTTCGGCCGGCGTTACATCGGCCCGGCACTGGCGGCGTTTTTCGCGCGTTATCCGGAGGTGGAAATCCAGCTGGAGATCAGCGATCACCCACTGGACCTGACCGCCCATGGTTTCGATCTGGGCATCCGATTCGGCACCCTGCCTGACGCTGCGTTTCATGCGCGCAAGATTGCCTCCAACCGCCGGCTGTTATGCGCCTCGCCGCTGTATCTGGAAAAACACGGCGTACCCACGCGGTTGACCGATCTGCAGAACCACAACTGCATCTTCCTGCGCCAGAACGAAACGCCTTACGGGGTGTGGAGTTTCACCCACGGCGGCAAGACCCAGAACATCAAGGTGCGCGGGGCGCTGGGCTGCAACGACGGTGAAGTGGCCCTGAACTGGGCGCTGGAGGGGTTCGGGATTCTGCTGCGTGCCGAATGGGACATCGCCCGCTACGTACGCAGCGGCCGACTGCGACTGGTGCTGGAAGACCAGACGCCGACCCGGGCCGACGTCTACGCGGTGTACCCGCAGCAACTGCACCTGTCCGCGCGGGTGCGCAGCCTGATCGACTTTCTGGTGGAGCGCTTCAAGCACATCGACAGTCTGGGCGAAGCGGCTTCGGAGATGGAGTGATCACTCTGTAGCAGCACGGCTTGCCGGCGGTGGCGATTCCAAGGGCGCCACCGTCGCTGAACCGGGTGATTGCGCGGCCTCTTCAGCGGCCCGGTCGGTGTAGTGCACGCGATGGGGTAGCGCTTGCCCTTGCGCATTGAAAAGGTGACAACGCCCTCCGGACACACCGATCAGCAATTGCTGGCCGGCTTTCACCTGGGACATGCCATCGCCCTTGATCATCAAGTCGGCGCCATCGGCGGTTTCGGCGTGGGTAAAGGTTTCTCCGCCCAGATGCTCGACCACCAGCGCTTTGGCCGGAATCTGCGCTTCGCCCTGACCCAGCTCGGACAGGTGCTCCGGCCGCAGCCCCAACGTCAGGGCATCCCCGGCCTTGACCCCATCGCCATTGACCGGCACCCGCAAACGCCCGCCACCGGGCAGGATCACCTCGACCCCCTCTGTGCTGACGGAAGCCGCCGAGACTTGCAAAAAGCTCATCTGCGGCGAGCCGATGAAGCCTGCCACAAAGCGATTTCGCGGGTGGTGATAGAGCTCCAGTGGCGAGCCGACCTGTTCGATGCAGCCCTTGTTGAGCACCACGATCTTGTCGGCCAGGGTCATCGCTTCGACCTGGTCGTGGGTCACGTAAACCATGGTGGCCTGAAGATCGGCGTGCAGCTTGGCGATCTCGATGCGCATCTGCACCCGCAGCGAGGCATCGAGGTTGGACAGCGGTTCGTCGAACAGAAAGATTTCCGGCTCATGGACGATGGCCCGGCCAATGGCGACCCGTTGTCGCTGCCCGCCGGACAGCGCCTTGGGTTTGCGATCCAGCAGAGGCTCGAGCTGCAGAATGCGCGCTGCGTTTTGCACCTTGGCCTGGATCTGCTCCTTGGGGAGTTTCTGCATCTTCAGGCCGAAAGCGATGTTGTCGTAGACCGACATGTGCGGGTACAGCGCGTAGGACTGAAAGACCATGGCCACGCCACGGTCGGCGGGTTCCAGATATGTCACGTCTCGGGCGCCGATGCGGATCTGGCCCTGAGTGATGCTTTCAAGACCTGCGATACAGCGCAGCAGGGTCGACTTGCCGCAGCCGGAAGGCCCGACGAAAACCACGAACTCGCGGCTTTCGATACTCAGGTGGATGTCATGCAACACCTTGATGTCGCCATAGGCTTTCTCGACGCCACTCAAATTGAGCTCAGTCAAAATCGTGTCCCCTGAAATTATTGTTGTCTGGGTCCGGCAGCGACGCAGAGGTCACTTGAGCCAAGCATGAAGCTTCACACTTGACAGCCAAATAATTCGTCCTACGATCATTTGTAATTCTAAAAATACAAATGTCAAGGAGCGCACCGAATGCGGGCTGCATACATCCATGGCATCCGGGACATCCGCATCGGCGAAAAGCCGCTGCCTGTGCCGGTTGGCGACGAAGTGTTGCTGCGGGTCAGCGCTGTCGGGGTCTGCGGCAGCGATCTGCATTACTACAAGGAAGGCGCCATCGGTCATGCGCGCATCACTCAGCCGTTCATCGCCGGGCATGAGTTCGCCGCCCGCGTGGTCGAGGATCAGCCGCAACTCGGGCTCAAGGCCGGGCAACTGGTGGCGGTCGACCCGGCCAAGCCCTGCGGCGAATGCGAATGGTGTCATCGCGGCCACGTGAACCTCTGCCCCCATGTGCAGTTTCTCGGCTCACCGCCTCACACCCATGGCGCGATGACCGAATACATTGTGGTCGCACCCAGCCAGATCTACCCGGTTCCCGACCACTTCACCCCCGTGCAGGCGGTCATGCTCGAACCCTTGGGCGTGGCGATCCACGCAATGGATCTGGCGGGCACCAAAAAGCTCTTTGAAACGGTGGCGATCATTGGCTGCGGCCCCATCGGGCTGTGCCTGCTGCAACTGGCGCGGATGATGTGCAAGAAAGCCATCTATTGCATCGACCCGATCAACTATCGCACCGAAAAGGCCCGCCAGCTGGGCGCCGATGAGGTGGCCGCCGACCACGCTGCCATCGCCGAATGGACCGATGGCCGTGGCGTCGATCTGGTGCTGGAAGCCACCAACTCCCCCGAGGGTTTTCAGATCGCCGCGCAGTCCGCGCGCATCGGTGGGCGCGTGGTGCTGGTGGGCATTCCCGATGGCGACCAATACGCCCCGTTGAGCGCGTCGATGCTGCGCCGCAAGGGCCTGGACATCCGCATGTCGCGGCGCATGGGCCACGTCTACGACCGCGCGATTCAACTGGTCGCTCAAGGCTCGGTGGATGTGGATTGCCTGGTCACCCACCGCTTCGATCTGCAACAGGCCACCGAGGCGTTCAGCTATCCCTCGGAGTTTCTCGACGGCGCGCTGAAGACCATCGTTCTGCCCAATCCTGATTAACCAAATGGCAACTCCCGACGCGCGTGAGCGCTGACACCGCGTAATCCTCACCACAATAATAAAGAGGTCACGTAATGAAGAAGCTGGTATGGAATGCCCTCGCCCTGTCCGTCGCGCTGGGTTCTGTCCTCGGGTCCGGCGCCGCGCAGGCCTGGACACTCGAAGAAGCCTCCGCCCCGTATAAAGGCACCGAGATCAAGGCGATTTTCCTCGACCGCCCAGGCTATGCCGCTGCGATCAAGCTGCTGCCGCAATTCGAGAAAAAGACCGGGATCAAGGTCAGTTACGAAACCATCCCCTACGAAAACAGCCGCGAGCGTCAGGTGTTGAATTTCACCTCCGGCGAGCAACTCGACGTGGTGCTGACTGACGTGGTGTGGATCGGTGAGTTCGCCGGCAACGGCTGGCTGGAGCCGATCAAGACCTTCACCGATGACACCAGGCTGGCTGACCCGGAGCTCAAGCTGGACGGGTTCTTCCCGATTCTGCTGGAGTCTTTCGGCAGTTGGGACAACAAGACGTACGGCCTGCCGTTCGATAACTACTCAGGCCTGCTGTTCTACAACAAGTGCATGCTCAAGGACGCCGGCTTCGACAAGCCGCCAGCGACCTGGGATGAACTGCTCAAGGTCTATGCGCCCAAGCTCACCGACAAGTCCAAGGACCGCTATGCCTATGCCCTGCAATCGCGGCGCGGCGAGACCCAGTCGGCTGACAGCTTCATGCGTTTCCTCTGGCCGTTCGGTGGCTCGCTGCTGGATGCCAACTTCAAATCCAACCTGAACTCCAAGGCCTCTCAGGAGGGCCTGCAATTTCGTCAGGACCTGATGAAGTTCATGCCGCCGGGCATCGTCGACTATGACCACAACGAGGCGGTCAACGCGCTGGCTCAGGGCAAAGTAGCGATGATCACCGAGTGGTCGGCGTTCTACAGCACCCTGGCCGACCCTGCAAAATCGAAGATCACCGATTGCCTGGCCGTGGCCACCGAACCCAAGGGGCCTGCGGGGCTGAAGCCTGCGCTGGGCGGCTTCTCGCTGGGCGTGAACGCGCATTCCGACGACAAACAGAAAGCGGCGGCGTGGCTGTTCATTCAATGGGTCACCTCCGAAGCGATGGCCAAGCCATATCTGGAAGCCGGTGGCGTCAGTGGCCGGATGTCGGTGTACAAGGACCCGGACGTTCAGAAGAAATACCCGTTCGTGCAACCGATGGTGACTTCGTGGGAAGGCGGCGTACCTGACTATCGCCCACGCTTCCCTCAATGGCCGGAAATCTCCGAAGTGGTCGGTGAAAACGGCACCGCGATCATGCTCGGCAAGAGCAGCGTGGCCGACGGCGCCAAAGCCATTGGCACCAGGATGGAGGAGATCTTGAAGAAAGCGGGCTACTACGACGGCAAGGTCAAATTGCTGAAATAGACGTGCGCCGCTGGCTGGCGATGCGGTGTGTCAGTTGCCTGTTTGTTGGCTGACACACCGTCATCGCTGCCGTCGTGGCCTCCGGCGTCTCCCACAGCATTTGGATATGGCTTGCGATGTCTACTGACTGAAGACCGCACGGTACGGCTGCCTCAATCTGGAGATAACCGCAGAGTTCGTGTCAGGCACAGGACCTGTGGGAGACGCCGGAGGCCACGACGGCAGCGAAGCGGTAGATCAGCCAACAAAGATGTCTTCGACGTGAGAACAACCAATATGTCCAACAACAAAAAAGCGGTGTTCCCGACCTTGTGGAACAACACCCGGGCAGCGTTTTCCTTCCTTGCGCCAGCCACCGTTGCGCTGGCGTTGATCGGGATCTTTCCAACCGTGTTCGCGCTGGTCAATTCGTTCCGCCAGTACAACCTGGCGCGACCCAAGGACGGCACGCCCTTCATCGGTTTCGACAACTACCTCAACGTCCTCTATGACGCCTCGTTCTGGGCGGCGCTGGGGCGTACGGGCCTGTTTCTGATCACCGTGGTGCCGATACAGCTGGCCCTCGGGTTGATCATCGCCCTGATGCTGCACAAGCCCGGCCTGTCGGGCTTCAAGCTGTTGGCGAGAATGAGCCTGGTCATTCCGCTGGCCACCGCACCCGCTGTTGCCGGCCTGATCGGACGGCTGATTTTCAACCGTGACTTCGGCGTCGCCAACGCCCTGCTGGCGATGCTCAACGCAGGCCCGGTGGAATGGCTGGGCGACACCACCAACGCGTTCATTGCCGTGGCGCTGATGGACATCTGGCAATGGACACCCTTCTGCGCCCTGGTGCTGCTGGCCGGGCTGACCATGGTACCCAACGAGATCGAAGAGGCGGCGCGCCTGGAAACCCGCAGCCGCTGGCAGATCGTGCGTTACGTGCAACTGCCCTTTCTGCTGCCCAGCGCCACGGTGATTCTGATTCTGCGCACCGCCGACATCCTCAAGATGTTCGACACCGTATTCACCATGACCCGGGGCGGCCCGGGCGCCGCGACCGAACTGGTCAGCGTCTACATCCAGCGCATCGGCTTTCGGGTGTTCGATCAGGGGGTGGCGTCGGCGCAGGCGATTCTGCTGCTGATCCTGACCATCGTACTCGCACGTCTGTACATCAAATTCGTCTACCGGGAGATCTGACATGGCCACCGTTCCTGCTGCAAAAGTCCCGGTCGTGTCCCACACCCCGGCCCATGTGCGCCCGCGCATGAAGGTCAACGCCTGGCACCTGGTGGGGCTGCTGGCAATCTTCCTGTTCGCTGTTTTCCCCTTCTACTGGATGGTCGCCACCAGCCTCAAGACCCAGGCCGAAGCACTGGCTTCGCCGCCGATCTGGGCCTTTACCCCGCATCTGGATAACTACGTCAAAGTGCTGTTCGAGCGAGATGTATTGCACAGCCTCGGCAACTCGCTGATCGTTGCCGGGTGCACGACATTGCTCGCCGTGGGCCTAGGAACCCCTGCGGCCTATGCGCTGGCGCGTTTCGAGTTCAAGGGCAAGGAAGACTTGTGGTTCTGGTTCATCACCAATCGCATGCTCAGCCCCATCGTCGTCGCGCTGCCGATCTTTCTCATGGCGCGCAATCTGGGCCTGGTCGACACCCATCTGGTGCTGATCCTGGTGTACCTGACCTTCAACCTGCCGATCGTGGTGTGGATCTGCACCGACCAGTTCCGCGGCGTGCCCAAGGATCTGGACGAAGCCGCGCGCCTGTCAGGTGCCTCGCGCTTCACCATTTTCTGGCGCATCGCCCTGCCACTGGCGATGCCGGGGGTCGCGGTGTCGGCGATTTTCTCGTTCATCTTTTCCTGGAACGAGCTGCTCTACGCGCTCGTGCTGACCCGCAACGTCGCTCGCACGGCACCGGTGACCGCCACCAGTTTCATGAGCGGCTACGACCTGCCCTGGGGCGAGATCATGGCCACCGGCACCCTGATCGTGTTCCCGGTGATCATTTTCGCGTTGATGGTTTCCAAGCATCTGGTACAAGGTCTGACCATGGGCGCCGTGAAATAGGCGCTCTGCTCTCAAGGCTTTACCAAGGACACTGCCGTGCAGAATCGCTATTCGGAACTGACCACCGACACCGAACCGGTGAACGCGGAAGACCAGTTGAACATCCGTATCGCCTGGTATTACTACGTCAACAACATGACCCAGCAGCAGATCGCCGACCGCCTTGGCATTACCCGAGTGCGGGTCAACAAGGCGCTGGCGACCTGTCGCGAAACCGGCGTGGTACAGATCCGCATCAATTCACCGCTCGCCTCCTGCGTTGAGCTGGAAGAGCGGATTCAGGAGCGCTTCGGCCTGGAACGCGTCACCGTGGTGCCCTCCCCGGATGACCCGGCGAGCATCTTTCGCGTACTGGGCGTGGGCGTTGCGCCAAGGATCGAAGAGCATCTGGCGGACGGCTGCATCATTGCCGTGGGCTGGGGGCGTACGCTGCGCCAGGCGGTGCGCGAACTGCAGGGCCGCGCGCTGCCGAACATGACCGTTCTGTCGCTGCTGGGCGGCCTGCATTACGGCTCGGCCAACAACACGGTGGAAATCGCCTCAAGCCTGGCGGGTCTGTTCGGCGGCTCCTACTACTACCTCGCAGCCCCGGTGTTTGCGCCGTCCGAGCAGTACCGCGACATGATTCTCGAAGAGGCGTCAGTGCAGGATGTGCTGGGCAAGGCGCGACAGGCCGATCTTGCCTTGCTCACCGTCGGCGACCTGAGCGAACGTTCGTTGATGCTGGAACTGGGCTTGGTCAACTCCGAGGATGCGCGCTCCCTGCGCACGGCCGGTGCGGTGGGTGATCTGCTCGGGCGCTGGCTGGATCGCGACGGCATCGAGGTCAATCATCCACTCAACCGGCGGGCGATTTCGCTGGATCTGGAAGACCTGCGCAAGGTCAAGAAAGTGGTGCTGGTGTCCGGCGGCCCCTACAAGGCGGAAATCATTCGTGCGGTGCTGCTGCGCAATGTCGTGCATGAACTGGTGATCGACGAAAGCGCCGCGCAGCAATTGCTCGAACAAGACTGAACAGCCCATTCTGGAGAGCGGCCATGGCCACCCACGACTTCATCGGCAAACGCATTCTGGTCACCGGCGCCGGCAAGGGGATCGGCCGTGAAACCGTGCAATGGCTGGCCCGCTGTGGCGCCGAAGTCATCGCCCTGGGGCGCAACGCCGCCGATCTTTCCTATTGCCAACAAACCCTGGTGGTGGACCTGGCCGATGTCGCAGCCACTCAGGCGGCAGTTGCGTCGATGCTGCCCATCGACCTGCTGGTCAATTGCGCGGGCGTGGTGGAGCTGGAGTCGTTTCTCGACACCTCGGCAGAGACCTTCGATCACTTGATGGCGGTCAATACGCGTGCGCCGATGGTCGTGGCGCAGGTGGTCGCCCGGGACTTGATCGCCCGTGGCGTGCCGGGAGCCATCGTCAACGTCTCAAGCCTTGCCGCTGCCGTCGGGACCCGCGACCACTTGGCATATTGCGCGTCGAAAGCAGCACTGGATGCGATGACCCGGGTCATGGCCGTGGAGCTGGGGCCTCATGGGATTCGGGTCAACAGCGTCAACCCGGTGGTGACGCTGACGCCCATGGCCGACAAAGCCTGGAGCGACCCGGTGAAGGCGGCTTCGATGCTGTCGCGGATTCCGCTTGGGCGGTTCGTCCAGCCCAGTGAAATCGCCTCGACCATTGCGTTTCTGCTCAGCGATGACGCCGGGATGATCAATGGCGTGACCTTGACCGTGGACGGCGGTTTCAGCGCCGGTTGAGGTTTGCCAGACGCGGATACAGGTCGCGCAGGCGCGGATAGAGTTCACTGTAGAGGGCCAGCAGCTCCCTATGAAACTCGCGCAGTACCGGGTTCGGCAGGAAGGTTTCGCCGTCCTGCGTCATCACCTGCGCAGCGCTGGCGAAATCCTCGTACCAACCTGCTCCGACCGCAGCTGCGATGCCTGCGCCCAGACTCGACGCTTCTTGAGTGGCCGCCCTGATCACCGGGCGGTCCGTGATGTCGGCAATAATCTGGCACCACAAGCGGCTGGCCGCGCCACCACCGATGGCAACGAAGGTGTTGACCGCCTCCCCGGTGGCCTGAACCATGCGCTCGGTCGCCAGCGCCTGCTCCAGCGCGATGCCTTCCAGCACCGCCCGATAGATTTGTGCGCGGCCGTGATCCGGCGACAAACCCAGCAGACAACCCCGCGCATCCTGGTCCCAATAAGGGTTCATCACGCCGTTCCAGTACGGCAGCAGGATCAGCCCTGCGCTGCCGGGCGCGACCCGTGAGGCCTCGACTTCCAGACGCGACAGGGTCTCGGGTTGAGCGACCACATCGATGTCGAAGAATTGTCGCAGCAGGCTGTTGATCAGCAACGTGCCGGAGCGCAGTGAGGTCTCCAGCACATAGCCCCGGCGGTCGATGGCGCACATGGTGCGAAACGCTTCGTTGACTTGAGGCATGTCGGCGTAGACCCCGGACACAATCGCGGTCCCCAGATTCAGATACGCGGTGCCAGGGCTGACCACGCCAATGCCCAGACCGCCTGCCTGCCCGTCGCCACCTCCCGCCACCACCAGCGTGCCCGCTGGCAAGCCGGTCAGCGCTTCAGCGTCCTCGGTCACTGTGCCGAGAACCGTACCCGGTGCCGATGCTGCGGGGAAACAGTCAACGCTCAACGGGATCGGCAGCGCCTGGAGCACGTCCTGCGCCCATTCGTGGCGGTGGATATCGAACGCGCCGAAGGGATCGGCACTCGCCCAACTGGTGACGAACTGCCCTGTGAGTTTGCGCACCAGCCAGGCGTGTGGCTCGTAGACGTGACGGATCTGCTCGAACAGCAGCGGCTCGGCATCGGCCATCCACGCCAGGCTATAGATGGCCGGTGCCCAGTCATGGGGTTTGCCGGTGATCGCGTGCAGACGCTCGTGGCCGACTCGCTGGCAGAGCGCGGCGACTTCATCCTTGCGGCGCTCGTCGAGCCACAGAATCGCCGGGCGTAGCAGCTGGTCTTCGGCATCGGTAACGGCCACGGTCTCCCGCTGATTGACCACCGACACGGCGGCGATGACCTTGCCTTCGATCATTGGCAACAGCGTTTTCAATGCCTGTTGTGTCGCCCGCCACCAATCCTGCGGATCCTGCTCATAAGCATTCGGCGCCGGGCGAGAGAGGGCCAATGGCGCTCGCGCCTGCGCCACCAGCATGCCCCGCGCGTCCCAGGCGATGGCCTTGCAGGTGGTCGTGCTCAGATCGATACCGATTACCAGTTTCTGCATGCGCGCCCTGCTCCATCCCCGTCCGTGACAATCCCCGAGTCGAAGGGCAAGACTAGCTGAGGAATGACCGAGCTGTCGCGTCAGCAGCCCGCGGAGATAGCCCTCGCAGCAACCCGACTTGCCGATCCGCCAGCCCGAAGCGGATCCCTGTGGGAGGGAGCTTGCTCGCGAACGCTGGCTTACATCCGATAGATATCTGGCAGATGTACCCGAGTCTTCGCGAGCAAGCTCCCTCCCACAGGTCTTGTGGTCATACCCGAGCGATAGTTCATGTCGCTGGGAGTAAGAAGCGTCAAGTGCCGACGCTGCTCAGCCAGCCCCGCCAAATATCGTCGGATTGACAACCTCCCCCGGCTCACCGAGTCTTGTCGTCCGCACATTGCAGGAGCGCATGATGGCGAGCAAAGAAGAAATCGCGGCGTTCATCGCCCGGGAATTTCCGCAGACCCGGATCGTCGTCGAGGCAGTCGGCGATCAGAAGGCGACCATTTCTCAGGTGGTCAACGAGTCGGACCTGCGCCCCGGCGGCACGGTTTCCGGCCCCACGCTCATGGCGGTCGCCGACGTTGCGCTGTACGTCGCGGTGCTCGGCGTCATTGGCATCGTACCGTTGACCGTGACCACCAGCCTGACCATCAACTTCCTGCGCAAACCCGAAGCGGGTCGGCGCATCATCGGCGAGTGCCAGTTGATGAAAGTCGGCAAGACCCTGGCGATCGGCGAAGTGTCGCTGTATTCCGAAGGTTCGCCGGACGCCGTGGCCCATGTGGTCGGCACCTACGCCATTCCGCCGCAGCACCTGCGTTAAGCGTGCAATGCAGGCGAACCTAAACATTCGCGCACACTCAAATCCCACGCAGCACCCGAAAGCTGCGGGCCGTTCAGCTAACCTGAACGTCGAATCCTCACAACTTCGATGGAACGCTTATGAAACGTTATCTCTGGCTCGGTCTTCTCGGCACCCTTTCCCTCGGCGCCCAGGCGGCCTCTCTCGACGTCCCTGTCAATCTGGTCAGCGCTGACGGCGCGCCACAACCCATCGGCCAGGTCACCATCAGCGAAACCGCTTACGGTCTGCTGTTCACGCCAAAGTTGAGTTCCCTCCCGGCCGGCGTTCACGGCTTCCACGTGCATGAGAACGGCAGCTGCGACTCAGGCACCAAGGACGGTAAAAAGGTCGCGGCGCTGGCCGCCGGCGGCCACTTCGACCCGAAAAAAACCGGCAAACATCTGGGCCCGTACGGCGATGGTCACCTAGGTGACCTGCCGGCGATTTACGTGACCGCCGATGGCATGGCCACCTATCCGGTGCTCGCCCCTCGGTTGAAGAAAATCTCTGAGGTCAAAGGTCACGCGCTGATGATTCACGCAGGCGGCGACAACCACTCCGACATGCCGATGCCGTTGGGCGGTGGCGGCGACCGGATGGCCTGCGGCGTGATCTGATCCGCTTGATGAACATCGAAACCGGCCATACCCGCCTGGGCATGGCCGGTTTTTTTCGTTTCCGTGAGGCGCAATTTTTTACAAGCCAGCGGTTGCAGAGGCCGACTATGGTTCGACAGCCAAGATGAGCGTTGCCAAAGGAGCCTTAGATGCTGCACATCCGCACCCCACTGATTCTGCACCCCGGCCTGTCGACACCCGACAGGCGCATCTGGCTGAAGATGGAAAACCTGCAACCCAGTGGCTCATTCAAAATGCGCGGCATGGGTCGGCTCTGCACCTATGCCGCCGAACAAGGCATGAAGTCCGTGGTCTGCCCGTCCGGCGGCAATGCCGGTCTTGCCGCCGCCATGGCTGCGATCAGTCTGGGCCTGGAGGCGCTGATCATCGTGCCGGTCACGACACCCGAAGCCACTCGCCAGCGCATCGCCCGGACCGGCGCACAGGTGCGCGTTCACGGTCAGGTCTGGGATGAGTCCAATCAACTGGCCCTGAAACTGGCCGAAGACCCACAGACCCAATACGTGCCAGCGTTCGATCATCCGTTGTTGTGGGAGGGTCACAGCACGATGATCGACGAGATTCTCGAAGACTGCCCGCAGGTCGATACCCTCATCACCTCGGTGGGCGGTGGCGGTCTGCTGGCCGGGATTCTCACGGGGCTTGAGCGCCATCAACGGACCGATTGCCGAATCATCGCCTGCGAGACCGAAGGTGCAGCCTCGTTCGCCGCAGCCGTTGCAGCTGGGCATCCGGTGAAGCTGTCGCAGATCAAAACCATCGCCAGCTCACTGGCCGCCTCTCAGGTGGCGGCGTGGCCGGTGGAGCACATTCGCCGTTTTCCCCACGACTGCGTCGTACTCAGCGACGACGCCGCGATCAACGGCGTCGTGCGCTTTGCCGAAGACATGCGCCAGTTGGTCGAGCCCGCCTGCGGTGTATCGCTGGCCGTGGCCTATCAGCACAACCCGGTCATCGCCGAGGCTCGCGACGTAGTGATCGTGGTCTGTGGCGGGGTCAGCGTCAGTGCACAGACTGTCTCGAACTGGCAGGTCTGAGATTCAGGCCCTCTCATTCACCCAGAAGCTTATCGCCATGAAGACAGCGAGAGGCTCCGGATGACTTCATACCGTGGGGGCGAAACTTGCTTGCGAAGGTGCCGGTCAGACCCTGCAACAGTGACTGATGCACCGCTTTCGCGAGCAGGCTCCTTCCCACGGATTTTGTCAGTCGATACACCTGCATCGACCGACAGGTCGCCTGAGCGATCAACGCATCAACCCCAGAGCGTGCGCCCGAAGAAGGTCAAGGTGCGATCCCACGCCAGCTGCGCCCAGACCGGATCGTATTGAGTGCCCGAAATCCGCCCGTAACCCACCGCCTCTTCGTTGGTGAACGCGTGGTGCGCCAGGTAGCGGTGGAATTCGATGTCCACCCCGCCCTCGCTGAGCTTTTCTTCGAGCTTGTCGACGTTTTCTGCCGGGAAGAACTCATCCTGGGTTGCCCAGTGCGCCTGGACCGGCACCTTGATCGCCTTGGGATCGAGATACTCCAGCGGCGGCATGCCGTAGAACACCACCCCCGCCGACAGCTCGGGGATGAAGTTCAGCGCCAGCAGGGTCAGCGCCCCGCCCATGCAGAAACCGGTGACGCCCACGTTCTGCGTGTGGCCCTTGAGGTATTGCACCGCGCCGCGAATGTCTTGCGTGGCGGCGTCGGCGAAGTCGAGTTTGCTCATCAGGTGATGGGCTTCCTCTTCTTCGACGGTCTTCTCACCACGGTACAAATCAGGCACCAGGGCCAGGTAACCCGCTGCGGCGAGCCGGTCTGCGACGCCACGGATCTGGTCGTTGAGGCCCCACCACTCCTGAATCACCACGATGGCCGGGGCGCCTTCAGGCTTTGCCGGGCTGGCGAGATAGCCGCTGACGTCCTTGCCGTCCGGGCGTTTGTAGCTGATGGTTTTTCCAGCAGGCTGTTTGGATGGTTGAGTCACGTTGTTCTCCGGAGATGAAAGAAAGTGTCTGGATCGCGGCCTGCAGGTCATCAGGCCGCACGAACTCACAGTTCTACGTCACTTGCTCGACGCTTGAAAGGACCACAAGCGCCCACTGCATGAAACGTGCAATCAGAAGGTGCCGGGGTATCCGCCGCCGTCCAGTAACAGGTTCTGACCGGTCATGAAGCCTGCGTGTTCACTGCACAGAAACGCACAGAACGCGCCGAACTCATCGGCGGTGCCGAAACGCTGGGCAGGCACGGCCTTGCGTCGCTGATCGGCAAGGGCATCGACGCTGACGCCATTCTTGTCGGCGGCCAGGCTGATGTTCTTTTGCAGGCGCTCGGTGTCGAACGGCCCCGGCAGCAGGTTGTTGATAGTGACGTTCTTGCCCGCCAGTTGCGGCTGCCGGGCAAGGCCTGCAATAAACCCCGTCAGGCCACTGCGGGCGCCGTTGGACAGGCCCAGAGTGTCAATCGGCGCCTTTACCGCGCCTGAGGTGATGTTGATCACTCGGCCAAAGCCGCGCGCCGCCATGCTGTCGACACAGGCCTTGATCAGTTCGATGGGCGTCAGCATGTTGGCATCCAGCGCCTTGATCCAGTCGTCACGCTGCCAGTCGCGAAAGTCGCCAGGCGGCGGCCCGCCGGCGTTGTTCACCAGAATGTCGACCTGCGGACAGGCGGCGAGCACCTGCGCGCGAATGTCGGCCTGACTGATGTCGCCGGTGACGGTGCGCACCTCGATCCCCGGCGCCAGCGTGCGCAGTTCGCTGGCCGCGGCCTGCAAGGCTTCATCACCCCGGGCGTTGATCACCAGATTGACGCCCTCTTTGGCCAGCGCCTTTGCGCAGCCCAGCCCCAAGCCCTTGCTCGCCGCGCAGACAATCGCCCAGCGTCCCGACAATCCCAGATCCATGAAATGACTCCTGTTCATTCGAAGATGAAAACACAGGCGTCAAACTTAGCACCAAGTGAAGGGAGGAGCGCGATCAGCCGTTCTGCAGATCAGAAGTAATCGAAGGGTTGCACAAGTCAGCGCGAGACTGTTGACGGGACGCAGCTCGTTCGGCGTCACGCATGTCGCGCAGCTGTTTTTTCAGAATAGGCACCGAAGGCGCATAGAGAAAACCGAACGACACGCTGTTGCGTCGGCCTTTCACCGCGTGGTGCATCAGGTGGGCATGATAGAGGCGCTTGAGGTAGCGATTGCGCGGTTTGGGGCGAACCGGCCAATGCCGATGAACCACGCCGTCGTGAACCAGGATGTAGATCAGCCCGAAGGCCGCAACCCCCGCGCCCACCCACTGCAACGGGTCGTGGCCGCTGTTGCCGAGCACGATCAAGCCGACCGCGACCAGGCCCAGCGCCAGCAGGTAGATGTCGTTGGTTTCGAACGCGCCCAGGTGTTCTTCATGATGTGAGCGGTGCAGGAACCAGCCCCAGCCGTGCATGACGTACTTGTGCGCGAGAAAGCCGACGCCCTCCATGGCGATCAGGGTGCCGAGGAAAATCGCGAAGTTGAGGATCATGAGATTGAAAACATCGTGTCAAGGTTGCCGCAGGCGTCTGAACGTCGAGGTGCAGCATACCGGGACGGACCGGAAAATCCAAAGCCACAGGCCCAATGGCGATGCTGTGCCAAAGATTTCACTCACAACGTTTGCTTTCCTGACCGAGCGATGTAAAAAATGGCCCCATGGGTGGGCGTGTATGGCGCTCACTGTACTAATGCCGGCAGCCGACGACGGTGGGCAGGCATCGCTTTCAAGGAATTCAGAATGGCTCCAAGACACGTAATCAACGCTTCGGTCAGTCCAAAAGGTAGCCTGGAGACTCTGTCGCAACGTGAAGTACAACAGCTCAGTGCCGCAGGCTCGGGCAGCACCTACAACCTCTTTCGCCAGTGCGCCCTGGCCATCCTCAATACCGGCGCCCATGTCGACAACGCCAAGACCATCCTCGAAGCCTACAAGGACTTCGAGGTGCGCATTCACCAACAGGATCGCGGGGTGCGCCTGGAGCTGCTGAACGCGCCGGCGGACGCCTTCGTCGACGGCGAAATGATCGCCAGCACCCGGGAAATGCTGTTCAGCGCCCTGCGCGACATCGTCTACACCGAGAGCGAACTGGACAGCCAGCGCATCGACCTGAGCACGTCTCAAGGGATCACTGACTACGTCTTCCATCTGTTACGCAACGCCCGCACCCTGCGCCCTGGCGTCGAACCCAAGATGGTAGTGTGCTGGGGTGGCCACTCGATCAACACCGAAGAATACAAATACACCAAGAAAGTCGGCCACGAACTGGGCCTGCGCAAACTGGACATCTGCACCGGCTGCGGCCCGGGCGTGATGAAAGGCCCGATGAAAGGCGCGACCATCGCCCATGCCAAACAGCGCATCAACGGCGGTCGCTATCTGGGCCTGACCGAGCCTGGCATCATCGCCGCCGAAGCGCCGAACCCGATCGTCAACGAGCTGGTGATCCTGCCGGACATCGAAAAACGTCTGGAAGCGTTCGTCCGCGTTGGCCACGGCATCATCATCTTCCCCGGCGGCGCCGGCACCGCTGAAGAATTCCTGTACCTGCTGGGCATCCTCATGCACCCGGACAACCAGGGCCTGCCGTTCCCGGTGATCCTGACCGGGCCGAAAAACACCGCGCCGTACCTGGAGCAACTGCACGCTTTCGTCAGCGCCACGCTGGGCGAAGCAGCGCACAAGCACTACAAGATCATCATCGATGATCCGGCCGAAGTGGCGCGCCAGATGACCGAAGGCTTGAAAGAAGTGCGTCTGTTCCGTCGCGAGCGCGCCGACGCGTTCCACTTCAACTGGCTGCTGAAGATCGAAGAGAGCTTCCAGCGCCCGTTCGATCCGACCCACGCCAACATGGCCAGCCTGCAACTGAGCCGCAGCCTGCCGCCCCACGAACTGGCGGCCAACCTGCGCCGCGCGTTCTCCGGCATCGTTGCCGGCAACGTCAAGGACAAGGGCATCCGCTTGATCGAAGAGCACGGCCCGTACGAGATTCATGGCGATGCCGAGGTCATGAAGCCGCTGGACAAGCTGCTGCAGTCGTTCGTCGAGCAGCACCGGATGAAACTGCCGGGCGGCGCGGCGTATGTGCCGTGCTATCGCGTGGTTTCCTGATCAATCGGCAACCCGTGCCACGCCCCCCTGTAGCAGTCCGGTTTACCGGCGGTTGCGACTTGGACGACGCCACCGCCAGCAAGCCGGACGGCTACAAAGGCATCCTGCAACGCCCCGATTCGTTTCCCTGATGGAACCTCCATGATTCAGATCCGCCCCATGACCGCCGATGATTTCGAGCGCTTCTGGCCCACTTTCCAGACTGTGATCCAGGCGCAGGAAACCTACGCTTACGATCCCGGCCTGAGCTACGAGCAAGCCCTGCACCTGTGGCTGGAATACCCGCTGCACACCCTGATCGCCGAGGAAGACGGCGTACTGCTCGGCAGTTATTACCTCAAGGCCAACGCCGCCGGCCCCGGCAGTCACGTGTGCAACTGCGGCTACATGGTCACCCCCGCCGCCCGCGGTCGCGGAGTCGCGCGTCTGATGTGCGAGCACTCCCAGCAACTGGCCGTGGACAGCGGCTTCTCGGCCATGCAGTTCAACTCCGTGGTCTCGACCAACGATGTCGCCGTCGCCCTCTGGCACAAACTCGGCTTCGAAACCGTCGGCCGCCTGCCCCGCGCCTATCGCCATGCCCGACACGGGCTGGTGGACTGCCTGGTGATGTACAAATGGCTGGCGGACATGCCCGCCTCGCGCAAAGCCAAGAGCCCGTTGCTGATCGGGCGCAAGAATATCGAATCGGTGGTTTCGCGGCCTCGTCGCCCACGGCCGGACTGAGCCCATCGCAACGCCTCATTGATCGGGAACCGTTCGGGTCATCCATGCCACTCAGGGTGCAAACTCCCTGCATGGATGAACTCCCGTGGAAGCCCCTCGCGTCAGCCCGAATGCCAGCATCGCTCACGTAACTCGCGCCCAGCCCCGTGATAACGACGGCATTTCGCAACGAAGCGGAACGCTCGCCCGGGCATCCTCCACCAGCCAGTCGACCCAGCGTTTCGGCATGGCGCGGATGACTATTCTGGCCAGGCAGGTGAAAACCGCACTCACGCCAAGAGCCTTCAGGACCGCGCCTGCGGACGAGCCAACGGAACTGCCGGTCCTGACGACGCCAGCGGCCCATGTACTGTCCCTGCGCCTGGAACACGGCAAGGCCGCATTGGGCGAAGAAGGCCGGAACCAGTCTCACACCGAAAAGCTGCTGGAGTCGGTGCTGAACAAAGGCGAGGCACGGTATCAGGACCTCACAGCCGACGGTGACGGGTTTGTGCTGCACGATACGCAAAGCCGCAGGGTCCATGCCCACGCAACGAATCTGGCTGTGTCAGTGTTCAAGAGCACTGAGAACCGCGTAGGCATGACCCCTGCCTTGCCGGGCGATGCATTGCGCGCGCAGATCACCGGCGTCCACAAAGATGCCGCAGGCGATGCATTTCGCATTCACGAAAACCGACTGCACGCCTTCAATGGTGAGCGCTGGGCCGACAGTGGCTTTAACACCGAGCTTAAAAGCCTGCACAACCTGGGTGGAGCCCTTTATGCCATCGACAACGAGGGCAAGGTCCGCGCCCTGGCTGACCTGAACACGCCGCTGGCCATCAAGCACAAGGTCCAGTCGCTGACAATGTCGCAAGGCAGCCTGATGGCGCTCACCGAGGACGACGACAAAAATCTCTACGTCGAGCGTCCGGACACGCAGGGCACTCTGGGATTGGGCTATCACGGTATTCACCCGTTGCGCGGGGCAAGTGGTCTGCTGAACGCCGAAAGCCCCGACAAACCTGTGTCCATTTCCCTGCACAACGACCGTCTGCGCCTGACCACCGCAACTGGCAAGCTGCATCAAATCCAATTGCCCGCCGAAACCTTTGCCGAAGCCGGAGAGGAAGAGCCCTATACCCTCGACCCGTTGTCTCTGGGCGCCCCGCTTTCATCCCCGGCGCTGCAAACCGCACTCGGTCCCCACAGCTATGGCGAACTGTTCTGCGACCAGAGCAATCAGTTGTTCGCCAAGGTCAAGGACAAGCATGGCAACGAGCACAGCGGTCACTGGGACGAGACCGACAACAGCTTCAAACCTGGCTGGAACCTGAGCCAGACGTTGGTGCTGGATCGGCAACAGGGCCTGACGCCTCTGACACCTGAGGCCAAACAGCAGATTCAACTGCCGCGCGGGAAAATCGCCCGGGTCGGCGATGACCTGCTGACTCAGGACACTCGCACTGACGAATGGAAAAAGACCAGCGAAAAGGACATCAAAGGGCTGATCGCCGGGCGCGACGGCTTCGCGTATCTGATCGACAAGGACGGCAAGCTCAAGCAACTGAAAGTCGCGCCTCAGGCCACCGCTCACGACCTGGGCAAGGGGCTCGATCTTGCCCTGCCCGGCCGCAACACCGAGGCCAAGGGCACCATTCTGCGCGGAGCCGAACACCTGACGGTCGAAAAGGCCGCAGTGCAGAACGACCAGCGCTACATGACCTTGAGCGGCGGGGAGTTGCGCCTGCACGATCAGAACGGCGAGCGGGCAAAACTGCCGACACCGCCGGGGACCGGCAACATCACCGGCATTGGCAGCGACGGCAAATCCTGGTTTGTGTTGAAAGGTACTGTCCTGCAGCAGATGTCCGACGCCTCGCCCAAAAATCTGTCAACTGGCCGCCAATGGCAGGAGGATCCCCTCGCAGGACTCCCGCCTGGCGCCGTGCCCCAAGACCTGTACACCGACAATGAGGGCCGCCTCTGTCTGAAGGCAAAACTGCCCGGCGCCACGCCTGAAGCCCCTGGAGCGGACAGCGAGTTCATTCACGACGCCGACGGCAACTGGACACCCTCGACGGCCACTGCGCCAGCCACCGGCATGCCTCATGAACACTTCCAGAACCTCGCCGACAACGAACCGGGCTTCACTCGCCGCGGCAACGTCAAGACCAGCTTCAATGTCCTCGGCCGCAATAACGTGGAAACGGCCAAGGTCAGGAATTACGCCCCCAACACGCTGACGCAGAACTACCTGACCTCGCACCTGGCCTCCACTGGGGCGTTCAAAGTGCCTGCCGACAGCGTGCAACACGCCTGGAGTGGTCGCGAAGGCCTCAAGCCGGTGTATCAACACGAGATTGCCGTACTGCGGGGGCTGTCCGAGGCGGCAGCCGAACCTGCGTTACACGTATCTTCATCAATGTCGGCGCGCCTGGAGGCGCTCAGCCAACTTGAGCTGACGCCCGAAACAGCCGAACTCACAGAGATTTTCAAATGGTTTCACCAGACCGTGACCGACGACATGCAAAAGACCTTGCGTGAGCTGGCAGAGGGTCAGGGTGCGTTGCTCAGCAACGGTGCAGTCAATCTGGAATATCGCCCCGGCAAGTCTGCGAAAACCGACTTGCTCAAGGAAGTCTCGCAGGTGCTGAAGAACGGCGGCGGGACCGATGACGAACCGTTGGGGGCGATGATCAAATCCCTGCAGGACAAGGGGTTCAGCCTGGAGCACCGAAACCCCGCCTCGTCGATGGACCACTCACGCAAACGTGGCGACACCCAGTCGCTGCTCAGTGCCAGGCTGGCCAGCAATGCGCTGGTCATGAACAAGATGAACGCCATCCTCAAGCGTTTGGTGATGGACGCGAGACACCCGCAATTGGCGCGTCCGGACCGCATCGCCAAAGCCATGGCCGATCTGCACAACGACACCTACGACAGCAGCCCGATCAAGCGCTACACCGACGCGGGTTTTCGCAGTTACGCGGCACTTGAAGCCAGCTACGACGCGACCAAAAGCCTGCTCAAGTACATGCGCAAGGAGAACCATCCGGTCAAACGCAATGCTCTGGAAGGTTTGCAGTCGAGCAACGACGCCGAGTTGAAACACAACCTGACCCAAGCCTTGCGGGACCTGGAACCCCGGGAAAGCCTGAAGATCAATCGCAACTATGGCGGCGGCGTGACGGGCGGGATCACCGGCCCGGCAGGCGACTCGTTTCTGGGTTTTCGCGGCTCGGTCGACCCGGACCGTACCTATGGCATGACCTTCACCCGATTCGACCGCGGCTTGAAAGTGGCGATGAACCGTGAAGGCACTGTCAGCAGCACCGCCAGCTTCGGCTTTGGTGGTGGGCTGAGCGACACCAAAACCACGCCGGGCGACAGCCACCAGAATCACCAGACCAATGGCGGCTGGTTCGGCGGCAGCCTGGATGCGAAGCACAAATACAGCGACAACACCGCGTTGAGCTTTTTCATTCGCGACGACGAGCTGGAAGGTTTCATGAATGACCTGCTGACCACGCCGCTGCACCGCAGCAAAAGTCCGCAGCCCGGCAGTCTGAAACCCATGGAATTGATGAACCGTGGCGTCGAACAGGAAGTGCGGACCACCGGCAAACACAACTTCGACCTTGAGCTGAACGCCAATATCGAGTCGCGCACCAACTACGGCCAGACCGACGCAGAACCGGTGGCAGGCTTCATGCGTTTCGGCGTCGGCCTGTTGGCCAACCTTGCGCTGTTGAGCGCCGAGCGCGAACGCACACAGGGCCGCGGCAATGACGGTTTGAAAACCGATATCTACAGCAGCAACCGGGCGCGCTTTCTGGAAAAAGGTTCGGTGAGCGGCTACGCGCGGATGTTCAGCACGATTTTCACCTCGCGCCCGGACAACCTGTTTCTGGCCGGTGGCGCGCCCATCGGCGTTGCGGCCAGCCTGTCGTTCGACAACAAGACCGGCAAGACCTACGACGTGCGCTTCAAGGATGCCCTGCCGGTGCAGGCCAGCGACCTGAAGAGTCTGGAAAGCAGCCTGGAAAAAGCCTTCCCCGAACTCAAGCAGGAAAAACCGGGAGACAAGACCGTCGACCAGCGGCTCGCCGCCTTGCAGACGCAGTACGCCAGCAAGACCGCCGAGAACGACGCCCAGCATTCGGCGCTCATGAGCCTGGCGCAAACCCGCCGTCAGCAGACCGCCAGCGCCCAGGGTTCAGCCCTGATGTCGTTGATGGACATGGTGGTCAAACACAACAACGTCAACCGTATCGATCAGGCGGCACTCACCAAACGCGGCATCGATGTGGTCAAGGAAATGCTCGGCAGGGACGCCAACCCCGGCAACGCCGAGCGCATTCACGAACTGATGAACAACGACCCGCAACTCAAGGCGCTGCTGGATGAACTCAAGCGTTCCAAAGGCACCACGCGGGCGGAAATCAAGCTGGAGGTCAAGGACTCGGTAAAGAAGGAAATCGAGGACGGCGCGATCAACGGCACGCTCACCAGCGACGGGCTGAAGAATCAGCTCTCCAATCGCGACAACCTTCGGATCAAGAGCATCGCGGTGTTCCGCAGCGCCGCCAAGGACGACTCATTGGGCGTCCCCCTGCCCTACGTCAGCTTCAAGAGCGGCAGCAGCCTGAGCATCGAACGTTTGCAGGGCGAAATCACCTTCGACTACGGCCTGGATCAGGTCAATCCCAAAAAATACACCCTGGATGGCGAACTGGCCGATGCCGCAAGCGAACAGACCGCAAAACAGGCAGCTCGCGACCTCGGCAACGAGGATCAGGGCGCCTACCGCCCTCGCTGATCGAACTCTCAACTGAAGGCTCAAAGGACAGAACCATGACCACACCCGAGACACTGCTCAGCGCTCTGGGCAAAGCCCTGAACACAGAATTGGCCCTGGAAAACGGCGTCTGTGCGCTGTTCGACAAGGACCGCGAAGTCGCCATCATCGAAATCCCGCCCGCGGGCGACGTCGCGATTGTGCATTGCAGGCTGCCGTTGCGTGCGGACCCTGGCAGTTATGAACGCCTGCTACGGCTGAATTTCGACACCGGCGCGATGCACGGCTGCTGGCTGGCGCTGGACGAACGCTCCCACGTGCGGCTGTGCGCCGAAACCGCGCTGGACTCGCTGAGCGAATCGGCCTTCGTGCATTGGGTTCAGGGCTTCGTGCGCCAGACCCGGGAGATTCCGGGGATGCTTCGCATGGCGTCGGATCGCCCCGCGAAACTCCCGGCGTCGGGGCTGCGCATGCCAGGGCTGGCGCGCAGTGTGTGAACCTGATGAGCACGGGTGGGTGCGGGTTTGCGGTGGTTCTGGCTGAACGCAGGGGTCATGACGCTTTTGATCATCTGCGCGGCGCTTTCAAAACTTGCCGGAATGCCATCTCTCTACGATTCTGTATGCACGGCCCGAATCACGCGGCCGCGCTCACAATACGCGCCGGAGAGGCCAGCATGACGACCGTAGCCGAACTACTGAAGTTGAAAGACGAGCAACATCGCGTACCTCATACCGTAAGTCCCGAGCAGATGGTCTTCGAAGTGATTACCTTGATGGCGGAGAAAAACATCGGTGCAGTGCCGGTAGTCCGGGACGGCAAGGTGGTTGGCATCGTCAGCGAACGTGACTACGTGCGCAAAATGGAGCTGAAAGGCCGAGCGTCCGTCGGCACGCCGGTGAGCGAGATCATGACCCACGACGTGAAAACGGTGGATTCCCATCACAAGGTCGACCAGTGCATGAAAATCATGACCGACAGCCGTCTGCGCCATTTACCGGTAGTGGATGACGGTCAGCTGGTGGGTCTGCTGTCCATTGGTGATCTGGTCAAGGAGGCGATTGCCGAACAGGCCCGGCTGATCGAAAAGATGCAGGAATACATTCGCGGCGAAAGCTATTGAACAACTGAGGGAGTCAGCTTCCTGGCTCCCTCATGCTGTTACTGAACCGGCAGGAAATTCAGGAACAACAGACTCTGGGCGTAGTTCAGACCGATCCGTCTATAACGCTCATCGAGCATTTGGGTCAGCAGATCGAGCCGCGCGACGATTTTGCCGAACTCGGTGGCAAAGCTCAGGTTGCTGCCCTCCTCCGAGATTTCATTGGAAAACAGCATCAACTCGCCATTGGCGTTCTGACGCTGACTCAACAGCCAGGTCGCCTTTTCGATGTTACGCGCGGCGTTGCTGACGAACTTCGGATTGATCTGGTCAGTCATGAAGAACTCGAGTCGCCCGCCGTGGGCGGTCACCAGCATGCTGCCAATGGCATAAATGAACGCGCCCACGCGGTCGCCAAGAAACTCAGGGCTCAAGGCGTAACTCAAGGCCGCGAGATCGCGACGATTACCCATCTGCGCCAGTGGCGTCTGTTGCTCGATGGCATTGCGTACATTGCGCTCGGCCGAGCGGGCATCGACGAAACCGGATTTGCGCCACTCTGCCGGGTTGCGCAGATACAGCTTGTTCATCAAAAGATACAAACTTTCCAGGTTGTCGTGCATGGCCAGTGTCGCCATGCGATCAACGCTGGTCTGGAAGAACTCCTGCGGCCGGGTTTCGCTGAACTGCGTCGCCACATCGCGCCCGTCCTGACGCGTGCAACCCGCCGCGCAGAGCATCAGCAGGCACACCGAAAACAACAAGCGCCCCTTGCGGCGCACACTGGAATAAGGGGAAACAGAGACCATCAATCACAAGCTTCAACTATCTGGACGCCGCGCGAATCGCCGCGTCCCGGCCATGCATAGAGCGGCAAACCGGCAAAAAGTGCGATATGCAGAGCAAATGCCCGAAAAATCCAAGGGCACTGTGCAAAATAAAGCCCTGTCGAACCTTTCACGGATTTGACGCCGCCCTCGCCTTTCACCAAGCTAGCCGCCTTCACTGGTTTTCAGGAAACACCCCGCGTGATGACCCCAAGCCTGCACTGGCGCCGCTTTCTGTTGTGCCTCGCCCCACTGATCGCCTTGCTCGCTGCCTGTGACGGTGGCGCGCCCAAAACCAAGCCTTCCGAAGCCACGACGTACGTCAGCGTCGAGTGGGACAAGCTGCCGGCAGTCAACGATCAGGATCTGATGGCGGGTTACAACAGCTGGTTCTCGGCGTGCAAGCGCCTGGCGAAAGATCCGGTGTGGGGCAGCACCTGTGCCCTGGCAGCCCAAGTGCCGGCGAATCCCGCCGCCGTGCGCGACTTTCTCAAGAACCAGCTGCAGGTCTATAGCCTGCGTTCTTCAGAGCATGGCGCCAACGGCCTGATCACCGGCTATTACGAGCCGATCTACAAAGGCAGCGAGCAGCAGGACGATCAGCACCCGGTGGCGATCTACGGCGTGCCGGATGACCTGATCATCGTCAATCTGGACAGCATCTACCCTGAACTCAAGGGCAAACGCCTGCGTGGCCGACTCGATGGCCGCGTGCTGCGTCCCTACGACGACGCGGCGACGATTGGCGAGAAGGGTGTGAACGCGCCAGTGCTGGCCTGGCTGGAAAACCCGATAGACCTGCAGTTTTTGCAGATCCAGGGATCGGGCCGGGTCCAGCTGGAAAGCGGTCGCCAGTTGCGCATCGCCTACGCCGACCAGAACGGCCATCCCTATAAGCCGGTGGGTCGCTGGCTGGTCGAGCAAGGCCAGTTGACCAAGGATGAAGTGTCGATGGGTCGGATTCGCGACTGGGCCATCGCTCATCCGGAACGCGTCCACGAATTGTTGGGCAGCAACCCGAGCTACGTGTTCTTCACCCTTCGCCCTGACAGCACCGAGGGCCCACGCGGCTCCCTGAATGTGCCGCTGACCGCCGGCTACAGTGTGGCCATCGATCGCAAGGTGATTCCGCTGGGCAGCCTGTTATGGCTGTCATCGACCCGCCCTGACGGCACGCCGCTGGTGCGCCCAGTGGCTGCGCAGGACACAGGAGGCGCCATCGCCGGTGAAGTGCGCGCCGACATGTTCTGGGGTACCGGCGACGCCGCGGGCGAGCTCGCGGGCAACATGAAACAGCAAGGACAGATCTGGATGCTGTGGCCCAAAGGCGCAGCCCTGCCCAACGCCAAACCCAAGGACTGACAGAGCATGAGCGCCACTGTAGTCGCCACCGAACAAGTGGTGCTGACCGGCAACAACGTGGAGTTGTTGCCATTGCAGGCCGAACATGCCACCGGCCTGCTGCAGGCGGCGGAAGACGGCGAATTGTGGAACATGAAGGTCACGGTCATCCCGGGCCCGGAAACCGTCGATACTTACATGAGCACGGCAAGTCCACACGCACGTTGATTTCATCCTCTGTTCCGGTTTCGGGTTGATCTGAAACCGGTTTCAGGTATAACAGGATGTTTCCTCTTTTAAGTCTTACGCCAAGTCCCCCATGAAAAACACCTCCGACACCCCACATGATTTCCACATGGGCTGGCTGCTGTTCGCCCTCGCCATGGGCGCGTTCGCCATCGGCACCACCGAGTTCGCCTCGATGACCCTGCTGCCGTTCATCGCCAGCGACTTCCAGACCACCCAACCGCTGACCGGGCACGCCATCAGCGCCTACGCGCTGGGCGTAGTGGTCGGCTCACCGGTGATCATGGTGCTGGGCGTGAGGCTGGAGCGCCGGGCATTGCTGGTCGGCCTCGCAGCCTTCATCGGCATCGCCAATGCCCTGAGCGCGATTGCCCCCTCGTTGCCATGGCTGGTGTTCTTCCGTTTCCTGAGTGGCTTTCCTCATGGCGCCTACTTTGGCGTCGCCATGCTGCTCGCCGCCTCGCTGGTGCCGACCAATCAGCGTGCACAGGCAATCTCCCGGGTGTTCATGGGCCTGACCATCGCCACCATCATCGGCGTGCCGTTCGCCACCTGGATCGGCCAGACCATCGGCTGGCGCTGGGGCATGGCCATCGTCGCCGTGCTGGCGGCCATCACCGCTCTGCTGATTCGCTTCCTGGCACCCGTTTCTCCCGCACAAGCCGACGCCAGCCCTCTGCGTGAACTCGGCGCCCTGCGCTCCCGCCAAGTGTGGTTGACGCTGGGCATCGCAGGCATCGGCTTTGGCGGGGTGTTCTGCGTGTACACCTATCTGGCGGCGACATTGATCGAAGTCACCCATGCCTCGGACTTCATGATTCCCGTGGTGATGGCGGTGTTCGGCCTGGGCACCACGGTCGGCAATCTGATCTGCGGCTGGGCAGCGGATCGCGCCACCATGCGCGCGGCGGGCATTTCCCTTGCCTTCACGGCGCTGGTACTGGCGCTTTACCCCTCGGCGACAGAGAACCTGTGGCTGCTGATTCCTCTGGTGTTTTTCATCGGCTGCGGCGTGGGCCTTGCGGCGATCCTGCAGACCCGACTGATGGACGTCGCCCCCCATGCGCAGTCATTGGCCGGGGCGCTGGTGCAGAGCGCATTCAATCTCGCCAACGCTATCGGCCCCTGGGTCGGCGGGATTGTCATCGCAGCGGGCTTCGGCCTGCCGGCAACCGGCTACGCGGCAACCGCTCTCACCCTGGGCGGACTAGGGATGTGGTACTGGGCGCTGACCGACGCCCGACGCGCCGAACAGCGTTTCGCCCGGCAGGCCGCCAGCGAGGCCTGATTTTTTCTGCTGCAAGGGATGAGCCTGCGGCACCGTGTCACCGACCGACTGACCGAAAAAGTCTTGTCCGACGTGTCAAGGCAGGCATAATTCAGGCTATCTCTTGCCAGCAGTGAGTAATCCGGCCTTGAAACGTGCGACATCCTGCTCAGATCCCACCATGGCCAGCAGTTGCGCCAACGGCTCGGTACGCCGCGCCTCTCGCCGCCTGGGGCAAATCTACGATGAAGCCTTCACGACCTGCGGCTTGAAAGCCACCCAGTACTCCCTGCTGTCGCAGATCGCCCGCAGTCGACAGCCGAAAATGCGCGACCTCGCGCAAGCGCTGGTGATGGACCTGTCAGCCCTCGGCCATACATTAAAACCGCTGGTTCGTGACGGGCTGGTGGAGTTGCAAGTCGATGAAACCGACCGCCGCAGCCGACGCGTGCTGCTGACCGAAGCCGGGCAGCAGAAATACACCGAGGCACGCAAGATTTCCGAACACGTGTCTCAGGTATTCGATAAAACGTTCGGTGCTGAGGAAACGGTGAAATTGCGCCAGGCGCTGGACTTCATCGCATCCGAAGGGTTCGCGCAGTCCTTACTCGAAGAGTTGCAATCCAGCAGCGCTTAACGCGCCAGTTGAAGGACAGCCCTGCGCCCCCGTCCTACTGAAGGTCGGGGTCCTCGTCAGGGGCCGGAAACAGCGTATCGATCTTGTGCCTGTTGGGCGCCCGAACCGGCGCCATTGCGGCAGACTCAGCAAGCTTGGTCGCCATGTCCCAATGCCGGGCCTCCTGCCCTTCAGGTCTGCCTTCGGTTTCCCAGATCAGTTGTGCAAGTTGACGAACAGCTTCTTCGTCGACACTCATGCATCTCCCCCTTTTAGACCGTTGCAGATCGTTGCCCGGCATCAAGTAGATCCCGTGGCCCTTATCTGTGGCAACGCCTGACAAGCCTGCTACCAGCCAGACTACATGGCTCGGCACCGACGCGCTGTCGCTGCGCCTGTGCCCACCCGCAGGCGAAAATCGACCTCCCGCCCCCCGACGCATGATTGCGATACCACGATTGCGCATCACGATCAGCGCTCCTCAATGCCGGTCGCGCATCAGCAGCAGGCTGGCGATCAGCCCTACCCCCGCCGCCGCGCCAACAGCAATCAATGGGCGCTCTTTGACGTACCGCTTCACGTCGCCCAATACCCGTGTCAGAGGCGGCTCCTGCTCGATGGTTACAACCGAAGCATCGACGCCCTTGAGAAAGTCCGTCAAACGTTCTCGCGCCGTCGCCGTCCGGTCTTCATGCAAGGCATCGCCCGCAGCCAGCAGGGCATTGGTTTCATCGAGAAAAGTATTCAGCTGCGCGCGAGTCTTTTCGTACAGATCTTCACGCAAAGTTTCGCTGATATCACTGGGTATTCGAGTCATGTCGCGCACCGGATTCGGGGTTATTGAATTGGGTTGACCGAAGACACTCTCAATTCGTTCCAAATAACTGAAGAGCCGCGACAAATCCGACTACTCCGACACATTGCGGCGGCTCAAACCTCAACATCGCGGCCGTCGACCCACTTCTTGAAGCGTGCCGGCGTACCCACAAACACCGCATTGGCAGGCACGTCCGAGGTCACCACGCTGTTGGCACCAATGACGCTATTGTCGCCAAGGGTGACGCCTGGCAATACAACGGTGCCCGCACCGATCCAGACATTCACGCCAATGGTGATGGGTAGCGAACGCGTGTCGCTATGCCGCGTCTCGGGTTTGAGGTCGTGGGTTGTCGTGCAGAGACGCACTTGAGGGCCGAGCATCGTATCGGCACCAATGGTGATGGCGGCTTGATCGAGAAAAATACAGCCTGAGTTGATCAGCACGTTGCGGCCCAGGGTTATCCGCCCTCGCTCGAAATAAAACGGCGGGCGTATGACCGCATTCCCCTCCGTCATGACCCCGGTCTTGCTTAACAGCCGATTGCTTTTCTTCTTGCCGAGGTCGTAGCGACTGAGCAACCGAACGTACTCAGCGGGCTTCAATGTCTTTTTTAGCTCATACCACCACAGCATCATAGAGTCGGTCACTATCGCAAGTTGGGAGGCCACCTGCGGGCCTCGAGCAACTCGGGAGTCTACCGTCTGCAAAGGGCGAGATCGAACACCGTTTTTGCACGGCCTCTGAGGTCAAACGGTTGAGCCCGTCGCGATAACCGGGTACCCCGATAAAAGTGCGCCCATAAAAAAGCCCGACACAGCGCCGGGCTTACATTCTTTTATATGACACACGTTCAAACAACCAGCCCGAAAAATGACCTTTATTACTCGTCCACCGAGCGTTTGCCGGGCCGGACAGGGTCATTGCTGGTCCTCGCCGGGTGTGGCGGATCAACTTGCGGGTCGGACAGATCAGGTGAATCCGGATCGAATCCGAGCTCATCGTCGACGCCATCTTCATGACTGTCTCCACCCTTCTGTGAAAAATTGCCCGGTGCGTCGGGATTAATAGCCATCTCGATTCTCCCTGCTGAGTGCATGTGGCATGCACGTTCAGGATTGGGATATGAAGGCTGGACGAGAGTGCCCATGAATGGACGAATGGTCTACAGCCTTTAATGAGTCACCGGTAGCCCACATGCCCCCTATCAGCAGGGCGAGCGCGGCAGCATTCAGGTCCGCCGCAAACAGTGACTCGCCAACGACCTTGTATTACTGGACCGAACAGCCATCGCACAGAAGATACGGAGCGCAAGAGCATGTGGATCACGATCGAACAGATCCCCGAGAAACAGACCGCTGTTTAGTTGATGATCAGCGCGCAGGCGATCAGCGACAGCCCCAAACCCGTAAAAGCCGGAATGTTGTAAAAGAGCCCGACGGCCAGCACGGGCACCCCGATGACAAACGTCGGATCGCGAAAAAAAGCGAAAGCTCTCAATGGCGCAGCTCCTGAACGATGAGCGAGCAGCATAGCACCGCCCCACCGAAAGGATGATGTCCCAAAAAAGTCCCAGCCATGAAAAAGCCTATCCTGACAGATTGGGATAGTTATTGAACTAACCGATGGACCCAGCGCGTAAGCAGACGAAAATAATTCAGTGCTGGGTGCTAGTCGCCAATCGTCCATATAACTGACTTCGAGCGCCAATTCACTCGCGCTGATTACCCCCCATCTATCCACATGTCTGCCGATCTACGGGGGGTGATCAAGCGATGCTGAGGAGTTTTGCGGGGGGCTTTTCATCGGCTTTGAGATACAGGTAATCGCGCCAACTTCGAAAGGCGCGCTGCTGCCGATCAAAGGCTTCCTGCCATTCCACAGTGCCGACCTGGTCCACGCCCAGAGCCATCATCTGCTCGGTTGCGTCATCCAGTTCTTTGACGAGGTCGAGCGCATTAGGTGCATCACAAACTTTCGGTCGCATAAATTCCATTTCCTTTGGCTATCCCATTGAGTAGCCAACCTCTTGATAGTGCTCGGGTTCCGACGAGCGGTTACATCATCTGCAACTATATCCCGTATTTGACTACGGGCAGGAAACGCCTGCGTCTCTGCCAATCGTACTAATCAAATACTCACCACACACTGGCCCCAATGCTCACCAAGCTGGAGGAGAAGAAGAAGAAGTCGAGCCGCAAGCCGTACCCGATGTCACGGGATAAGAGGTCGATTATGTCCGGCGAGTTGCCGGCGCACTTGCAAACGATGGCTTTGTTCAAGGTGAGCACGGGCTGTCGCGAGGAGGAGGTGTCCAAATTGAGGGCGGGGCTGCGAGATACCGGTACCGGAACCCAGCACCCGGGCAGCGGGTGTCACAGAGGAAGAACGCAAGGCTTTGCTCGGGCACAAGAACGGCAGCATCACCAGCCATTACTCCGGCGCGGAGCTTGGAAAGCTGATTGAGACTGCAAATATGGTAACAGCTACCGACTCACGCGGGCCGGTCCTGACGATCTTGAAGAGGAAGATAGGATGAAGTCCCGAAATTCCCCCGAAGCATGAAAAAGCCCAACCTGAAAAGATTGGGCTAAGTCATTGAAAAATATGGTCGGGACGGAGTGATTCGAACACTCGACCCCTAGCACCCCATGCTGGGGCCTGTACGGACGCAACCATCTGATTCATATAGAAAATAGCCCGTATCAGAGCCTGCAAAATACGGCGTTTCCTGTGATTTTGCAAACGAAAACACGCGGCCTTTAGGGGAGGTTTTGCGCAGCTAATTGGCTATGGCCGACCTCGTAATCTACGATCGCGCGCGTTTCTACTATCCTCAGAAAAGCAGAAATAGCCACAGGTAAAGCTCTGCTTTGAAAAGCCCCCAAAGGGTTTTCCAACCTCTGCCGATGCGGCAAGATATCCTCACTCCCAGACTGCAAGGAAGGTCAAGAATGGCTAAGTCGATCGAATTTCACTTTGAGCTTTACGAAAATTCCTTTGTAAACGACCCCGTGTGGAGCGTTCAGGCTTCATCAGCGTTCCCAGCGGTTTCAATAGGCGACAGATTTGAACATCGAGCACTGAGCAACGTCGCATGGAGTTCTCCTCCCTCCAAAGGCCAAGAGTTCAGAGTGAAGGACGTCGATCACATTTTTTGGGAAGTCGACACCCATATCGGTCATAAACTGATGGTATTGATAGACCTCACAGAGCTTGGTTAAGCCACTTGGAACTTATTCATGAGCGCTGAGATATATTTCAAAGACAGCTTTCACGATTTAAAGACAAAATTCCAAGGACTCACAAACGAAATACATCTTGTATCCAAAGCCACGATGGCCGGTGAAACATGCCTTTTGACGGCTTGCAATATTAGACACGACGAAAAGTTGTTTTTTAAAGATCCCGAGCTTGGAACAATTGATCCTCTTGATTATGGCACACGTAATGCTGCCGGGGTCATGATAGGTTTCACGCGAGAAGGCATCAGGCAGAGCGCAGTATTCATCAACGATCAGCTTTTGGAAGAAAAGCACGATGGACTGGAATGGATGTGGAGATACAACTCCCTTCACCATGAACTTATGCATGCACTTGATCTATCTAAACAGAAGAATTTCAACGTAACCACGATGACTATTGACTTAGTGGCCGCGGAGGCTTTCGCCGACACTAAAACCATAAAACATCTTCACTCTTCTAAAAATGCTTATCATAATTTCGCTCTTTGGCAGTACGCAAAAAACGTCGTATCCGTACGCAACCACGGCCCCATTAGGTCAAAGATATTTGACAATATAACGAAAACTGTGGGTGCTAAAAACCTAGAGTATTGGGCATCAGATAAGTACTACGAGGATGTCCTTAAGCGGTTAGATTGAGCAGTGCTAAGATCGGTGAAGCGCTGGACTGACTTGTGATCAGTAGGTCCCGGGATCAACTCCTGGTGCCCGGCACCATACAAAAGAAAGGATTGCAGCGATGCAAGCCTTTGTTTTTCTGCTCCACATCCAATTCTGCGTACAATTCAATCGGGGGGATTCCCTTCCAGTGGAGTTATCAACACCCTCCCGCACCTTTCGGCGTTTTCCCAACTCCGAACCCTCTCCGGCGTCCGCCGACATTCACCCTTCCCCTTTTTCTAATTTCTTGGCCGCCTTTACCTGCAGCCACTCCCGAGTCAGCAACTCCTCGGCGACGGGCTGTAGGCAGCGTCGGCGAGCTCCAGCTTTCCCGAAGTTCTTCCTCGGCAATGACACCAAGCCTGCCCAGCGCCATAGCGTGCCCGGCCAGCCCCCCGCCCAATGCTCGATTGCGCACACTCGCCGCGCTTCATGCTCGAGCAGGTCGTTCCAGATCTTCAATTTTCGCTCTTTGACGTCCGTTCTCAATTCCTGTCGTGGTCCCGGATACTGTAGGTGACCACGCCCCACACCTCGAATTCGTTGTTCTCCAGGATGAAGCGCGGCGGGTATTTCGGGTTGGCAGATCGGAGCACCGGCATCCCGGCGGTGAATGTCAGATACTTCACCGTGGGCTCACGGTCGATCAGTGCAATGACGACGTTTCCGCCGACTGGGTCCAAGCCCTTGTCGACGATCAGGATGTCGCCGGAGAAGATGCCGGCCCCTTCCATGCTGTCGCCGTCGACCTTTATCAAGTACGTGCCGGGCGCCCTGATGTTGAGCAGCGCATCGAGGGATATCTTGGCCTGGTCTTCAAGCATGGTTGGCTACCTCACGCAAAGCGGCACCACCACGACTGTGCATACAGTGCGTCGTCGATCATCTCGACCCCGGTCAGATTCATCCCGCCAGTGGCCATGCCTGTTATGCGCACGTCCAGCAGTCTTGGCAAAATGTTCTCCCCAGGCGCGGAGCTGAATATCCATGCGGTGGTCGTCGTGCGGCCAAGCAGATTTTCATGCGCCTCGATGATCTGCACGTCTCCCCGGATCGGTGGGATTTTCGCCAATTCCTTTTTATCGACGGCCACGCCAAGGCGCCGTCGGGGTGTGATGAGGAAATACATAGGTCATGCTCGATACTGTATATGCGTACAGTTAACTAAGCTGCGCTGCGGTGGTCAACACTGTATAAGACGATTTTCGACAGGTGACAGCATGTGCGGACGCTACTCGATCTACGAACCGATGGACCACTACCTCAAGGAACTGGCGCCCCAGCAGCTGATTATCAACGGCTATGACCTCTGGCCGATCGAGCGCTACAACGTGGCACCGACTACCCGCGTGGAGATTATCAGGTCGACAGCGGAGGGTCTGAGCGTCGACAAGGTGAAGTGGGGATGGTCGCCGTTCTGGGCGAAAGGTGAAGGGAAGCGGCCTGCCCCGATCAATGCCAGGGTAGAAACGGTAATGACGGGGAAATTTTTCAAACAGCTATGGCCGAATGGGCGAGCACTGGCGCCGGCTAACGGCTGGTTTGAATGGGTGAAAGATCCGGACGACCCGAAGAAGAAGCAGCCTTATTTCATCAGGCTGAAGGAGGAAGGTCCGATGTTCTTCGCCGCGCTGGCTGAAGTGCATCAGGGTTTGGAGCAGGACCCGCAGGACGGCTTTGTGATCATCACCGCCGATTCAGATCAGGGGATGGTGGATATTCACGACAGGCGCCCGGTGGTGTTGAGCCCTGAGCACGCCCGGGAGTGGGTCGATCCAGAGACCACGCCGGAGCGCGCTGCCGAGATCGCCAAGGAGTGCTGCAGGCAGACCGAGGACTTCACCTGGTTCGAGGTGAGCAAGGACGTGGGGAATGTGCGGAATCAAGGCCCGTATTTGGTGGAGGCTAGTGCTAACGATTAGCCCCCCGGCGATAGCAGAATATCATCATCATCTGGCGGGGCTTGGTTGGACAAACCTATCTCGGGTGCCTATCCTTAAACTACAAAAAATGCGCTGTAACGTACTAGCAGTAGTATCGTAAATTATAAGGTTGATTCGCGAGGAATTTTCCCGTGAAAAAAATTTTTTTTATCTCACTGATTCTGTTGAAATCTGGGCTTTGCCAGGCAGGCGGGCTGTTCGACAATATCTATCAAACCATCCCTTTAAGCAGGGAGGAGTCCGCAGCTTCAAGCCAAATATATGCTTTACCTGAAAATGCTATTCAACCTCGAAAGTCCGAGGTCGACACTTATCGTAATGCCTCCAACGCTAGCAATGCACTTCCGCTCCCGCCGCCAATACCTAGGTACCCAACCCAGAACCCATATGCAGTCTACACCTCGGTCTGCCTGACCTCGATTGGAGCCTGCCCACTGCCTAGCACAGCGCCGCCTAACACCCCGTGCTACTGCATGACACCCAAAGGAGTGGAAAATGGTATCTCGCAATGATCCGGCAGCTAATGTACGGAATGCTGGTAAGCACAAACCGGATCAAAAATCGGCAATACAATGGCTAAACGACTATAAGGAGCTTATTTCTTTAGTGGCGTTTTTCGTAGGCGGGTTACTGTGGCTTTATAACGTTTTTGCAACGAAGCATCAGATTGCCGAACTAAAATGCTTAATGAGCGCAAATGTGGATGCAATTTACAGTCAACTAGATCAAGGGGCGCTAACTAAGCTACTTATTGAGAACATGCAAGAGCAGCAGAAAATCAAAGTGAAAAGCTCGCCAAACGAGGAGGACCAGGAGCGACTTAGCATGCTCACAGTCGCAATGGGCGATATTCAAGTGAGGCTGCAGAATGCAACTGCGGTGCGCACGGAATCATCAAAGACGTTGCGTTCCAGCAAATGCAGCGACTGAGCCGGATGTACAGCTGGCTTAATTCGGCAGGCCCGGCCACCGTGCCCCTAGCAACTCTTATGGTTGCCCCAGCAGCCCGCAGACATCCCTGATATACGACTGGGCTGCCCTCAGGGCTGCTTGATCAGCAATGATCCCGGCGCGGATATCGAGAACAGATCGTCCAGCTGCTGGAGCGAGTTCGACGGAGCCTGCATCACCCACGCCGGAGGTGCCGGCGGTACCGGGCACGTTCCCGCCACCGGCACTACAACTGCCCGCGATCCGCAGCCGGCGAGTGCCATCAGCAACAGCGCGGCGCAATATTTCGTTTTCAGCATTGGCCCTTTCCTTCTGTTCTGTGGCGTCTTTGTCCAAGGCTGCGAGTTTCTGCTCGGCATCCTGCTGTTTGGCGAGCGCCTTGCGCGCCTGATCTGACCCGGCGTTGGCAATCAGCGCGATATCGGCCTGGCGGTTGGCTTCATTGGTGGCGATGACCTTGCCGTAGGCGTTTGCCTGCCAGAGCCATGCAACCGACCCGCCGGCAAGGAACAACGCGGCGGCAATCACCGCGGCGCCGATCAGCTTCATTTGCGCTTCGGTCATGGCACGTCCCTGAAGAAGATGTGGTGCCCGAGCTTCAGCGTCTGCTTCGCCTTGGCAGCCCAGGCCGGTGGTTTCGGCATAGTGGTCGCGTAATAGTGAGTCGCGCCGCCGGTAGGGTCAGGCTTCAGCCCGCCAATGACCTGCTCAGCAGCGAGGCGGCACATCGTGAGCTCCGCCGCCGGGATCGGCTTCGCGCCGCTCAGGAACGGATAGTTCGGGTCGTTCTTGTTCCAGCAGCTGAACTGGTACGGCTTCTGGCAGACACCGGCATAGCCCTCGCCCCACCATGATTTGTCCTTGCCGTCGTCGACACGGTTGCGGATCGACCAGGCTACGGCAATCATCCCCGCCAGCCCCTCCCCGCGCGCTTCGCCCCACAGGGTTCGCGCCAGCACATCACGATCTTTCTCAGTCACGTCCATCAGGTTCTCCAGGCGAAAAAAAACCCGCATGCAGCGGGCTCGTTCAAACAGCTATGATTGGTACTTCACCAAATATGGAGAAAGACCAATGAGGATATGGATTGTCTTGGGCCTCGTTGCAGCACTATCAGGCTGCGGCACGGTGAAGACGCTAAACGACGAGAAAGGCGCGGCTGACGACCTCGCGAAGTGGCAATCCAACTGCCACACAATCCCCCGGGCTTACAGCGGAATGAGTTATCAGTTTTGCAACCTGAACAGCCCACCCCGGTCAGGTTCTCACTGGGCCGTAACGCCAATTGCCTTCGATCTCGTTGCTTCCGCAATCGCGGACACGATCCTGATTCCTTACACCGGTTATCAGCAATACCAGCGTGGCGATATCCAAGTGCGGCGTAAGCAGTACTGATTAGAGTCCGTCCAACTATGACGGCCCAAAGCGCACTAGGCGGGCATTGGTGAGCGTTGTGTTACTCGGCCGTCTGATCCTGCTCAGGAACGTCTTCGGCCGTGATGGTCACCTGTGCGCGGTAAGTCTTGAGCAACTGCGCGGTCCGGATGTTGGACTGGGGGAACGCCTGCAGGATCTCGCGGGCCTTGGCGTCCGCTTCTGCCTCGGTGGCGTACTCAGTCTGGTTGCTTGGGTCGTAGCTGTTGCTGGTGTTGATTACGATGTAAGGCATGGTAACGCTCCATGGTTGGTAAAATTTCAACCGGAAATGGTTGTGTAGCCGTTTTCTGGCCGCTCACGCAGCTATCTTTGCGAACACCGCAGGAAGATGGAAATCGTAGGGATTACTGAACGCCTCAGTGATGGCATACATATTTCCTCCCGCGAAGTCCCACCAGGTGAACAGGTTTCTGCCTTCGGAACCTCCTGAAAGCAACGTCATTCCGAACGAATTAATCATGAGATATTCGTTCTCAGGGAAATTGAAATCCACCCGATAGTAGTTTCGATACGAGGTCGTGGGTGTCTGCTCGGACTTAACATATGTCCAGTTCGAAAATGATCGGGTGAACAAGGCTGCCTGGGTACCGCTGTCGAACAGCAACTTGCCTGCCCCGTCCCATAACCTCAACCCATAGTTGGCCACAGGTTGGGCCGCGAATGCCGCCACAAAGTAACGCCCGTTTGGCTGCGCCGTGGTAACGCCATAAGTCCTGACATAAAACCCGGTCCAATTCCCCGGGCCTCCCGTCAAATACATCTTCCCTGCTGCGGCGATGACGTTTGTGGTGTCTGGCCGGATGAATACCAACGGGGGCTCTTGCGAGGTCACAGGCCTGACGAACGTGGTCAGTGAGGCGAGACCACCTTCCTGATTGGCTGCGTACCGACCTCCGGAGATGACGCAAAGCCGGGCGAACTCAGAGTCAAGAATGACGGTATTCTGATTGTTGGTGAAGCTGAGGCCGTACGTCATTTGAACCTCATCACAATGAGTCGCATCGAGCCCGAAGCCGTGTTGAATATGGTGGGCGAATTCCTCATCCAGTTCGCTACCTCGACAACACCGTTTCCCACCAAGACTTCGAACTGTCGATCATTACTACCGTAGTTGCCTATGGGTATGACAACGGCATTCGCATTGTCCGGCGTGCATCCTGGTACTGAAAAACTTTGCACTCCGCGTTCAGTGCCGAAGCTGACTACCTGAGACAGCACTACTCGGATAGTGAAAGAGTTTTCGTCCAGTTGCAGGGCGCCGTCGGCGCCCCACACTCTCATTCCATAAGCCATCACTCACCCCAAGTTGCCAAGCTGAACACGCAAGGTTCCGTTTTGGTCGTATACCTTTACCCCAGCGCTGGTAATAACGATCCGACCGGCACCGGGCGTGTTGCCGTTCATTTCGAAGTAACCCGTTTTTGATATCGCCCATCCCGTCTGGCCTGAAACCCAGTTATTCGACTGGATCACTTCACCAATCTTTGCATTGGTGATAGAGCCGTCTTGAATGAACGCATCGCTGATGAAGGTCTGCCCGTTGACCACCGCAAACGGGGCAGTCAAAACATTGCCCGCCACGGTGTTGAGCACGGCAAACCGGTCGGCACTGACAACGAACGATGATTGTAAGGCGCCAGAGCTGTTATCCAGCCCAAGGCCGAACCCGGCCGCGTAATACTGGCCACCAGAAGACAGGGCCAATCGCACGCTGTATGAAGAAGCAATTTTGTTGGCCGAGTCCGCGATCGTTGTTGCCTGCTGCTGCAATTGAGCAGTGTTGCCGCCGACCGAGCTTTGCAGGCTTACGATTTGCTGAGACTGCGACGTCTGCGTTGCGCCCTGCGTGGTGACAGTCGATGTAAGCGACTGTAATGCGCGGCTCGATGCGGCAGGCCCGACACGACCGACAGCAATCCAGTCGATATCGAATGCGCTACCGCTCACAAGTCCAAGATCGACACGCAAGGCCGTGATGGTGCTGGACGTCCAGTCCGCTCCGCCTGCGGTGAGCGCCGCCATGTCAAACTCAAGGATGGTGCTTGCGCCAACAGCGAGGTTAGGGTTTGCGAGCACCTTGCGGAAAGATGCTGTAAAACCGTGCCCGCTGGTGGAGTAGAAGAACTGACCATCCCAGTCTGTTGCGGCGGCTCCAGCGCGGCGCGTGATGGACATCCGGACCTTCGTAAACAAGCCTCCGTTGATGGACAGGCCGGACACTTGGATGCTCGGATCGCCAGCAGTCGCGGTTTGGCGTATTACCCCAGCGGACGGGAACGACAAGGTCGAGTTGTTGGCCGTCCAGCCCTCTGCCGTACTGTCAAAATTCCACGTTGCGTTCTCTGCCGGATCAAGCCCGGAAGCGCCCAAGCTGCCCTGAATGGTCGACACCGATGTTTGAAGATCGGTGATGCTGGACGATTGCGCGGTGTTCACGCCCTCAGCGCTGGTTACCCGATTCGACAACGTCTGCAATGCAGCCGCGCTGGCCTTGGTCGCAAGCCCGTCCGTGGTGCTGTTCACCGCGTTTTCAAGCGTCGTAGTCCGCGCAGCAACGCTGGTCAGCGTGCTGCCCTGCTGGGTGACCGTAGACGAGAGCGAATCAACTGCCGCCGATGTCACCGCCTGCGCGTTGGTGACAGCCTGCACCGACGGGCTGTAGGCGGTGGCAACAGAGCCTTCCTGAAGCTGCACGTTATCCAGCTCGATCCACATATCCGCAGTTGCGCCGGAGCGATTCAACAGACGTCCGGCGTATACATGCGCCTTGACGGCGCCAGCTGGGCACGTCGCGGTAAAATTGATCCGAGTGAACGTCGTTCCTACTTGCGTCTCCGCGAGTTGACTGGTTGAAACAACGACGCTGGCCGCGTTCATCCACTGGATGTACATGGCAAACCGAGCCGAGGAGCTGGACAGCTTGGCATACACGCTCAGGGTGTACACTTGCCCCTCTGTGACTTTTGGCTGGTCAGCATCGGGGGTGTTCCAGTTCAGGTCTATGTACCCGCCGTTCGCCAAACCTGCGCGAGTTAGACGAACGGCTTTGACGCTTGAACTCAGGGTCGAATCGACAAATGTCAGTGTCGGCGTGGCGCCAGTGCTGCCGCCGACTCTCCAGTAAGTCGGGCGAGTTGTGTCTCCACTTGGAGTCTGCTCAAACGAGCTGTTCGGCAGCAAGTTGTCACCGCCCATACTGCCGATGCTGTTGTTCAGTTGGGTAAGTTGACCGCTCACGCTGGTCAGTCCGGTTTCGGCCTGGGTTACCCGCCCCGTCAGCGCGGTGGTAGCTGCAGCCTGGGCGGCGATGTCGGCTGAAGCCACCTTGCCGCTGTCCTTCCAGCCACTTACGACAGGAGAGACTTCAAGTTGCGCACGGTCCACCTCTGCAAATCCAGCGGTAATCGAACCCGCCGAGTTTGGACGCACTCGAAGAAGTGGCGTTGTAACTACGGTCCCGGCGGGAAGTGCCGCACTGGTCAGTGAGACCCGCTGCCAACCATCGGTTAGCGTATTGACGCCCTGCGACGCGGTCGCCAATACGGCCCCATTTGCATCCCGATGCTGCATAAACAGCTGAAAGCCGAGCCCTGCCGTCCCCCTTACGCTGGTGGACAAGGTGATTACCTGACCGGCTGATACCGCTGGCCTATTAGTCACCACCGGGGTCAAGTCGGCATAGGTGCTGGTTGTCAGGCCTGACACATCGATCCGCTGTGACTTGCCAGAAGGATCAAGTGTGGAAGCAACTTGAGAGAAGATTGCAGACGGCCCCGCGGGGACAGTGCTCACCCAGCCATCAGCAATCGGCGAGCTTGCCGTCGCAAACCTGTCAAACGATGGGTTGTACAGCAGGTTCTCACCACCAACGTTCGAAATGTTTGCGGTGATGTTGGTGATCGCATTCCCGGCCGCTGTCAGGTCAGTCCCCTGCTGGGTAACCGTGTTGCTCAACGCCTGGACAGTTGCTGCCTCGGCCTTGGTTGCCACCTGCGCCAGAGCGCTCGCAGCCGCCGCCGCAGCATCCGTCGCAGCCTTGTCTGTAACAGCGTCCCACTTGCTCCCCGTCCAACGTTTTGGGGTGTTCGCGTTATTGGTGATGTCGATCCACAGGTTCTGCGCCAACTGATCGGCAGCCGTCGGCGCCGCCGACTGAACGATGACCTTGCCCTTCCCGCCTGCCAGCGTGTTCGCCGCATTCGCAGCATTCTGCGCGGCGGTCACGTTCTGGTTTGTGGTCGTCAGGCTGCTGTTCAGACCGGTGATCGCCGTGCCCTGGCTGCTGAGGGTGCCCTCGGCGGTCGTGACCCTGGTCGTCAGGCTCTGGACAGCAGTGGATGACGCTTTGCCATCCAGCGAGGTTTGCAGGCCGGTGATCTGGTTCGCCTGCGAGGTGTTCACGCCCTCGATGCTGGTGATCTTGGTTTCAGCGGTGGTGACGCGTGCGGCCAAGCCATTCGCTGTCTGCACCGCCTGGCCAACGCTCAGCCAGTAGGTGGCGTTCGGGGGTGCCGTGTTTTTCGGGACGTTCTGGGTCGCCTGATAGATGATCCCGTCAGCGCCGAGTACGCCCTGCCCGGCCGTGTATGTCTGGTCGGCCTTGTAAGGCATCGAGTCAGCCAGATCCGCAATCTGATCGATCTGTGCTTGGAGCTCGTTCTGCACTTCGGCCACGGTGTTGTTGACGTCGGTGATCTGGCCGCCCAGGTCGGTCCGTACCTGGTCAAGGCGTTCATTGACCGAACCCGGGCCGTCACCGCCGATCTTGCCGATCTCCGACAGCAACTCCTGACCCAGTTGGCTTTCGGTGATCTCGCCTACCAGATAGTCGAGGATGTCATCAGCATTGGAGCTCGCCTGCCCGTTCACGAAGCCGGGAGCTGTCGGGAACCATGGGCCGACGTTGCCGGTGCGGTCGACGAGGCGCGCCCAAAAGAAGAACGATTGCCCTGCCTTCAGACCCTGCATGGTGTAGTCGGATTGCGGGTAGGCCAGATCGGCCAGTTTGGTCGCGCTATCCAGCTGCGGCGTTTGGCTGTACCAGAGTTCAGTACGCTGGGTGTCCTCGGCTCCGGCTGGGAAAGTCCATTTCAGGCCGATGCCGAAGATCAGGCTTTCAGTGGTCAAGGAAGTGACCGCAGGCGGCAATCCTTCCTTGCCGTTCAGCTGTGTCAGGTTCGACGAGCGCCAGGTCGACGAAATGTCATAGGCGCTGACGGCGCGTACACGGGCCAAGTAGCCGCCCGAGTAAATGCCGGGGATGTCAACGCTGGTGTTACCGGTACGCTGGGCCTTGATCCAGTTACCGTTGTCCTTCCGCCATTCGACGTCATACCCGACAGCGCCGTTTACGGCAGGCCAAGTGATGGTCATGGTGGTGACAGCGATACCCTGATCGATCGCCGAGTTAGAAGTCAGCGTAACGCTGGCAGGCGCCGGAACGACGGTGATCGGAATGACGCTGATCGGCCGGTCTTCGAGTTTTGCGCCGGTGTCGATGTATGGAAATTTGCTGGGCTCGAACTGGAGCGCGGCAATCTCATAGTCGCCTTCGGCGGTGCGCTTCCTGCTGAGTACGCGATACAGCGGAATAGCCAAGTCATCGGCATCAAGTGCCCACTGGAGTTGCGCCGCTGGGGTCTCGCTGTAGGCGGTGGTCACCGTGACGGCGCGACCTGCCACAGACTGGACAGTGCGGCCCTCTGCTTTGCCGGTCGGCAGGTTGATGATCAGACGATCTCCGGCCTTGGCTTGAGTGTCACGATCCAGTGTCACAACTCGGCCAGCTGCAGCGGAGATACGCCCGCCGATTTCTCGGCCCGCAAGCAACGAGTCCGCAACCGGAATGATGTAGCCCGGCAGTGGGATCGCGCCTTCCATGCCGGTCTTGAAGTTCACAGTGCGGTCTTGGTTGTTGCTCATCACCACCCATTTCCCGCGGCGCTGGGCTTCAGACGCGCGGGTGCAACCGATGGCGCTGATTTCGACAGGCTTGTCACCAAACCGACGCTGCAAGACCGGGTCGGCATAGGCCGTCACGTCGGTGTCGTAGTTGTTCGCTGGATTGTCGTAGCTGACGATCGCCCGGGTATAGCGAGTCTGCGACGAGGCGCTGCCATAGGAAAACTTACCGTCGATGACATTGGCACGCGTGAAGACGTAGTCGAAGTCTTGCGCGCGCGGCATGTCGGCCTGCATCACAAGTTGGCCTTGCGCCCAGTAGGTCATCCCCCGGTATATCGCCGAGATGTCTCGCAGCAGCGTCCAGGCCTCGGCCTTACCTTGCAGGTTCATATCGCAGAGAAAGCGCGGCTCAAGTCCGCCGATGCCATTCGGCACCAACTGATCACAGTACTGGGCGATTCGATAAAGCTCCCACTTGTCGACCATAAACGGCTTAATGCGCTTGCCCAGGCCGAAACGATCTACCGTACAGACCCCGAATGTCGCCCACGCGGGATTGTTGGTCCACGCCGACTTGAAGGTGCCATCCCACACGCCTGAATAGGTGCGCGCGACAGGGTCATAGTTGCTCGGAACCTGCCATTTGCGCCCGTTGCAGTCCACCGTCACGGTCGGAATGTTAGTGAACTGCTCGGCATCGAACTCGATGTAGAGCAGCGCGGTGTTCGGATACCGCAGTTTCGCGTCGATAACTTCGGTGTAGCCGGCGACCAGCATCGTATCGGCGATCTTGTTGCTGTTCTGGTTTGGCGTGATGCGGCGGACGCGGATCTGCCAGCCGGACATAGCCGCTGGTAAATCGATGCGGCGCGACCGCTCATAACGGGTGGTCGTCTTGCCGTCGACCGCCTCGTCCAGGACCTGCTGATAAGCGCCGCCGTCCGTGGCAACATCGACCGCGTATTCGATTCGGTAGCCACCCACGTTCCCATTTTCATCCTGCTGCTGGAGAGCTGGCCAAGCGAAACGCAAGCGTACGGCGGAAAGCTGGGTATTGGTTAGTGAGCGGACCCAAGAGGTGTCGCTGCGCAGCTCGACGTTCACCGTCGTTTCATTCTCGACCGACGGGATGCCCGGAATATAGGACTGGTCCACCGCGCCGGTACGCCATTCCCACTTCACGTTCGGGAAATTGACGTTGCCGCTGGCATCGTTGATCGGCGTGTTGTCCAAATAGAGGTTCGCAGCTGTCGGCGTTCCGTCGAACTCACCTTCGCCCACAGCTATCAGGAGTTTGGCGAGGTTAGTCGAGCGCAGGCTATCCGCAGCCTCGGTGGGAGTTTTGGGGCTGCTGCTGCCGCCCTTGGCGCCACGGATGTCGATTTGTTCAACTGCGCCCATGCTTTTCTCCAGGCATAAAAAAACCGCCAGTAGGCGGTCGGGTAATCCAGTTCAGAATCAGGTTTTGTCTTCGGCGTAGATCGATGCGGAAATGATCGCGCCACCCCATCGCCGGCGGCCGATGCAGATCGGAACCGGGTTGCCGCTGGCCGTAGTGTTCTTGGCAGAGCCGAAGGCGTAGGACGGGAGATTTTCCGGCGCGGCACTCTGACGAAGCCCTGATGCCTGAGGGCTAAGCATCTGGATCACGCCGCCAGCTACAAGAGCGACACCAGCAGGAGCCAAAGAAGGAAACCAGATACTTGCCACAAGCAGCACTGCACCCAAAACAGTTTGCAGAATGCCTGCTCGCTTACTGCCCTCAAGCACTGGGGCGATCTTAACTTCCCTGGTGCCGCCGATATTTAAGCTGTCGACCCCAACGTTCTGCCCATTCCGGAAAACAGCAAACCTCATCCCTAGTCTGGCGAGTCGCTTAATCTCCTCCTCGAAGCCCTCAAGCGTGCAATTTAAAGCTTTAAGGGCCTCCCACGCGCGCCCGCTGTCAAGCTGACGGCGGTGCATGCGCCCAAACTTCTTTCGGAGCGGACCGGTGAGAATGATTGTGGTGACTGGGTCGAACTGCGCAGCTGTTGCGGCCATGTTTGCTCCGGACATAAAAAAACCGCCCTGAGGCGGCTGTTTAAAATTCGTTTAAAGACAGGATCGCACTGCCGATTCGACCGCGCTGCGTCCCGGCATCATGGACCAAGCCATACGCTGGTGGAGAACAACTGAACTACCGGTTGAGGTCTTGGTGATGTCGAGCATCTCGTCTGCCATGTTGTTACTGGCTACAAGCAGTCGGTATCCGTTTTCGGTCTCAGACATCGTTGAATCGGTTCGAGCGTTCTGCCACTTGGGGAATACGCAAAGGGCGTAACGCTTCGGATCTTTCCTGGTGGAGGCTGTGATGCTTGGCTCGTTTTGCACCAGATCGCCCGGGCCGACGCAGCCAGCCAGCAGGGCAACAGCCAGCGCCCCTATCAAAATTCGCATGATGATCCCTCATTGAGAAAGGGCCGAGGATAACGCTAATCGGCGTAAGCACACATTCCCCCGATCCAAGCATCGCCCGGTCACAAAGATGTTCAGCTATTGCCGATTCGCGATGTGCTTGAGGTACTCCAAGAGTTTCGCTGTCGATTCCGGCGTCACAACAAACTCATCAGACCGACCGTCTCTTTCGGCGATAGTGGCAATTGCTAATTGGAGCCACCCTTCGCATTTAGCAGTCCAGGACTCACACCGACTGATGAACCGGAAAAGAAAGTCTTCTGGATCCTGCAACGACCTCCCGCCTCTTATTTTCGCCTTAGTCATCCGCCAGTAGTCGTGAGCTATCAAATTTCTGTCACCTACCAGACGGGTGAGCTCCTCGCTATCGATTTGAAAATCAGACGCGAACTCGCGAACTATGTCACCCAGTGTGGCCTTGGTTGTGGAGCCATCTCCACGCAAGAACTCTTCTGGATCTAGATTTTTGAATTTCCCCCCGCGCTTTTTAAGGTGAGAGGCCATCCCATATAAGACGAATTCTAGCTTTTGCGCAGCCAGCATGGCCCCACCGAGGAGCATCATCTCATCCGGAAGATCTAGCTTTCCAATCTTGGGCTGCTTTTGGTCCATATCGTCGCTCATGCGGTTCTCCTAGTGGGGCATTAACCGTTCTGCTCGCCAATTGCGAGAAAACGGAATGCAACGATACATGTGTCCTGTGTACCCATCCAGCGTGGACAAACGATCAGTAACGAACCTGACACAGGCCGTAGTAGCTTTTCGCCTCCAATGAACCGCCTCGGTCCGTTGTCTGCAAGCCCATGGACCGGGGCAATGTGACCTAGGAGGTCAAGATGTCTACGAAATCAACTTCCGTCGACGACGCGATTAACCAATTGGCAACAGTTGTTCTCGCCCTCGCACAGACCCAAGCGGCGCAACAACCTGACCACACACTTGCTCGCCTCGGCGCAGCAGTCATAGCGAGTCGCAACCAAGGTTACGGTGACGGCTATGCCTTACAGATATTTGAACAGGTTTTCCCTGGGCGGCCGCTGCCTGTAGTTTTGTCCGAAGAAGAGCTAGCTAAGAAGCAGCGTGAGCTCGGTCAGTAATCACTGATTTGATGGTCGATGATTGGATCAGTGCACTGCTGATGTAAAGTCGACCATCACTCCCAATCAAAAATGGTAAGGCAGCACTCGGCTTAGGCGAATTCTTCATACTTCCTCCTGCGGCAACGCCGCTCACAGTTTTGCGTCTTTGTGCCTGAGGATCAGGCGCGTTCTGTCATGCCACGGCCCGCCGAAGACGACGATCTCGGACGGCTTGCCGTACATGTGGTGAAGCAGAAATGGTCCAGCGCCGTGCACTGCCGCTGACTCGCCTGGCAGCCCCGGATCAGAACCCAGATAGATACCGGCATGGTTCGGGTGCTTCGTCCGCCCTACTTCCATCACGACCATGTCGCCGCGCCGTGGCGTGCCAACACGCTCGAAGCCCGCTGCTTCATAGGCCTGTTCATAAAGACTCGGCCCATCGGCATGCTCCCACCAACCGTCCTCACGCTTGAAGGCATCGAACTCCAGCGCCCATTCGCGCTTATACCAGTCAGCGCAAACCTGCCAGCAGTCCCAAGCCCCATGCACGAAGGGACGCCCTAGCAGCGGCGTGTGACCGGCGGGCAAGATGGTGCGCAGATCACCTTCCGGCCAGCTCAGAATGTGCCAGGGCAGCTCGGTCGCCTCACACATCGCGAGATCGCGCGGTGACGGCCTGCTGGTCGCGTCCGGGTGCGAATGAACGATACCGATCACCTCGCCTTGCTCTTCCGCGGCGGCGTAATCCTCCGGAGCTATCCGAAACTCTTCGCTCGGCTCGGTCGCGGTATTGGCGCAAGGGGTGTATTGCTGTTTGCGTCCAATGCTGATCAGTAGCCCGCAGCACTCGCGCGGGTATTCTGCGGCAGCATGTGTCTTCACCGCTTTAAGGATGTGCTTCAGCATGGTCAACTCCGGGCAATCAGCGAGACAGCCGGGAAGCCGCCAAAAGGTAGTTCGTTGTTGGCGCCCCAGCGCGGCTCACAGCCGGTCGTGAGCAACCCATTGCACTCGTCGAGCTCCGGGTTATTTGTCGGATTACCGTCCTTGTCGAAGTACGGACCGATATAGCCGCAGTTTGGACCTCGATAACCGCCAGTGAGGCACCAATGGCACAGCGTGGTCATCTGGCGCCCGATCGATTCGCCACCCACATCGCCCGGGCTGGCGAGCTCCCACGAAACGGTTTCGCCGTCCTCGTTGGTCTTCTGGTCCAAGTACCAGACTTCGATGGATTCCTGAGTTGGGTCAGCCTCAGCATTGCCTGCGGGGAAGTTGGCCGCGTCGATGTAGCGAGCCAACGTGTGCCGCATGGTCAACTTGAACTCAAGCAAGTCCTCGAAAGCCAGGCACAGCGCAGTAATTCGGCCATTCACGTTGCCAACTGACAACGTGGGACGCACGGCGGTCCCATCGCCGTTGGCCTCGATGCCGTCGATCTGCATCGGCCAGGCGCCGTACTCCTCTCCCTGCCACCAGATCGATTTCGCCGGCATTTGGTCGGCATCGGCACCAGCGGCGAGCAGCTCTGCTGCGGTGTACGGGATCGCATGGCCGTGGAAACGCAGGACATCGGCTCCGTAGTCAGACCCATCCAGTTCAAAAAGAAGAATTTCGGCACCAGGCTCTAACTGCTGAAGTTGAGTGATCAAGCTCATGGGTGATACGCCCTTTCAAAGGTTGCCGTGAGCGCAACGATCCCGCCGGGTTTACGCTGTTGCCGGAATGTCTCGCATCGGTACATCCCCAGCACGCCCTCAGGCGTGGTCCAGAGAAACGACTTGGCACCACCATGCCGCCGTATAAAGGCGAGAATGGGGACGACCTCATCGCTTACTCCCCCAAAGGTAAGATCCCAGCTCTCTTGCTCGCTGTTCAGTCCATCAGTTGAAACTTGAACGTATCCGTCGCCGAATTGAGACTTCCTTGTCTTGAGAGTGGTGTCGCTGCTGGGCTCATCGTCGGGCGACCAGGTGAATGTCTCGATAGCCATCAGCCTCTCCCGATACTATTTCGGTGGCTGGTACCGCCGGGACGCCAGGAATCGGCAATCGCCTTTTGAGCAGTGGCCACCATTTGCTTTTGCATGTTTTGTTGAAGCGCAGCGGGATCCAGTTCCATCCCGTCAGAACTTCGGTCCGGCACCGTGAGGTACAACGGCGCATCGACCTGCACTACCGTTCCGCTGGCGGTAGCCCCACCAACCATACGCACGCCTAGGGACCCATCCGAAGATCGCACCAGAGGCATGATCGCCTCGGGCCCGGCCTCGCCCATGACTCCAGTGCCGCCTCCAGCCATACCGAACGCCGTTGGTGTGTTTACGATGCCGTTGGTGAACGCCGCGCCGTTGGCGAACATCTGTATGCCGTTGAGCCAGGCGCCGCCGTCGGCCTGCGGAAAGTAGGTAGATGAGTAACCTGCTTGGGAGGCGCCCAAATTAGACGACGCAGCCCCAGCAGACCCGGCCGCCAGTCCGTTACCGCCCCCACCGGTGAAGTAGTTGAGACCTGCCCCGAATAATGAACTGAGCAAAGAACTCGATGCTTGTCGTGCGGCGATTTTGGCCATGTCGGCCAGGATCGAGCGAGTGAAATCACTGAAGCTGAATTTACCCGTCGTCACGAAAGTATCGATGGCATCATCCATGGAGCTGAACGCCGACGTAAACGCAGATTTTGTTTGTCCGGCGACATCTCTCGCAGCATCGGCGTAGTCCTGAAATGCTGACCTCGCCCCCAGTCTCCAGTCGCCCTGCGCCTCATCGACTTTCTGATAGCCTTCCACCATCGCGTCGACCTGCAATGCACCATACTTCTGCGTCAGCGCAATCTGATTCTCCAGCTCCTTTTGCTGCTTGTCGGTGGTAGCCGTGGCCAACTCCGTGCGCAGGCTCAGGACCTTGTCGTTGGTTTCTTTTTCCAGCGCGAGCCGTGCCTGGGCCCTTTCGGATTCCTTGCTGCCCATCCCGACAGATGCGACCAGCTGATCGTAAGATGCTTGCGCATTGGCGAGTTGCCGCTGCAAGTCGGCTTCATATTTCAACGCTTCCGCCATGCCGTTGGCAGAAGCAACAGCCTGGTCGTACTGCTTCTGCAGCCAGTTGAGGCCTTGGCCGTACTCTTCCGTCGACACCTTCCCGTTTTGGTAGAGCAGCCGAAGCTCCGCGATCTTCTTCGCTTGCTCGTCTGCTGCCGCGCCAATAGGGTCGAATTGCTCTTTCAGCTTGGCATAGCCGTCAGCGGACGCCTTAAGTTGCTGCTCGAGCTTACTCTGCGCCTCCTTGCTCTTCTGAGTCGCATCAGTGGCATCCTTGTCGGCTTGCTTCTGAGCGTCGACGGCCTTGGCGGTTTCGCGGATCTGCTTCGCTAACTCGCTCTGGGGATCAATTTTGTTTTCGGTGATGAACCGGTCAGCTTCCTCCAGCTTGGTCTTGTCTTTCAGCGTATTGAGCTGTTTGTCCAAGGTCTGCTGGTAGTTTTTCGCCGCGTTCTCGGCGGCAATATCAGCGTCGGTCTTTCCCGTGGTCGACTTGGTGCTGCCGTCCAGTTGCTTGCGATACAGGTCCTGACGATCTGTCAGCAACTTGGTTTCGACATCGAGGCTGCTGACGCTGTCGGCTTGCTTCACCCACCCATCCAGAGTGGACTGGGGAATATTCAGTTGCTTGCCGACCTGCAGGATGGTGTCCGACAAGGGCTTACCGGCGGATCTGGCCTTGTCGAGGCTGTCCGCCAGCGCGGTGAACTGTTTCGATCCTGTCTCGCTGGAGCGAGGCCCAATCAGGGCCCGTTGCATCGACGTTCGCAAATCACCAAACGCATCACTTGCGCGCTTCGCTGAGTCCCTCTGCTGCTCGGTTACACGAATCAAAGCCCCTTGCTGCTGGTCGCGCGTGAGCTGGTTGAATTCCTTGCGAACTTCTTCCACCGACCGTTTCAGGTCGTTGATGTCCGCACAGGCTGCCTGGGCGTGCGACCCCATGGTCAGGAATGCGACGCCGACGCCGATGGCAAGCGCGGCAATACCGGCAGGGCCGCCTAACAGCGACAACAGAGAAGCACCGGCGCGGGCCAGAACGTTTTTGGCCGCCGCTGCCTGTGTCTGAGCAGCCGCGTTTGCAGTTGTAGCCGCAGTATCGCGGGCCATTGCAGCACTGGAAGCGACTGTCGCCGCAGCGAGCTGGTTCGATGCGGTGGCGGCCGCGGCCTTTGCCGCAGCCAAGTCACGTTCGATGGCCGCCAGCGCTGCCGAAAAGCGAGTCTCCTCGGCGGTACCAACTGCCAATCGTGCCTGGTAACCAATCTGCTGCTGCGCCACCTGTAGGCTTGCAAGCCGTGCAGCGGCCTCAGCCTCGATAGCCTGTGCAGCACTGTATGCGGCGACCGACTCTTTCAGCTTGGCCGCAGCCGAACTGGCCGAGGCTGCTGTTTCTTCCGCTTTCGCGATGGCCGACGCTTTGGTCGCTGCGATGTTGGTTAGCATGGCCTTGGTGGCCACGCCAGCAGACGTCACAGCATCAATAGCGAACTTCGCAAATGCGGCCGCCAGCTTTCCGCCCAGTGCAGCCACCAGTACGTCGACATTTTCTGCGAGGAAACTTATCGTTTCGCCGAGCTGCTTCGCACCACCGTTGTCCTGCATTTTTTGCAGGCTGTCAGTAGCCTGCTCGATACCCGGCAGAAGGCCGATGGTGATTTGGTTGGTCACACCGGCAAATGTCGCTTTTAGCCCTGAGATCGCCTGCCCGGCCGTTACCAAGCGGTTGATGTTGAACTCCGAGATTACCGAGCCAGCATTTTCAGCTTGGTCTCCAAGAGCCTGAAACTCTTTGCCGTTATTCCGAAGCAACGGAATTAGGGCGGTGGCCTCGTCAGCCATCGACTCCATATAGGTCGTGACTTGCTGTTGATTCAGCCCTGCCTTTTCCAATGAGGTGTAGTACAGCTGCAAGGCCTGCGGACCAGATAGATTGGCGAACTGCCCCGCAGTTACCCCGATCTGAGGCGCGATTTCCTTGAAGAAATCGGCCATTTCACCGCTGCCACGCTGAAGGAATTCACCGACGCGGTCGTTCGTGTCCTTCAGGATGTCAGAAAGCTTTTCCTGTTCAACACCGACTGATTTCGCACCGTATGCCAGGCGCTGAAAGTCCTCGACGGAAGTATTTGAAAGCTGTGCGAGATTTTTCACCTCGCGTGCGTAGTCGATCGTACTACTGGTGAGTGCTACAAGACCGGCAATCGATCCCGCAGCCGCAATGTTACCCGCGCCGATCTTCTCGAAAGTCGATGAAACGGTTTCGCCAACTTTATCTGCGCTGCTATTCAGCCGATCAAAAGCACCATCAACGTCTGCAAGACTGCGATCAATCTTTCGAGCCGTGCTGGCAACAGCACTTTCCGACCGAGAAAGCTCTTGCCGCAGTTGCGCGGTAGTGGCCTCGATCCGAACGAGCATGCCTTGGACGTCAGAATCCGCCACCTATCGGTCCTCCAATCAAAAATATCAGCCGTTGCGCCGACCTGTGAGTGCGGCGCGCAGCTTTTGCGCCACGTCGACAGGCTTCTGCGGCGGTGGGGGTTGTGTGGAAGCACTAGCAAAGGGGCTAGTCATACGCGCCCATTCAATCTTCGCGTCCATCGCGATGAACAACTCAGGGAGAGGCGTATGCCAAGCAACATCAGGAGTCCAGCCGAGCCAGCCGGTGGCCACCGAGTACAACCGATCAACGTAGCTCCCTTCCTCTACGGCGCTGATGCCCTCGGCAGCTACTTTCCCAGCTTACCGCCGCGCGGGTTGTACAAGGCGCCGAGGAATTCAATCAGTCGCGGTGTGAGCTCAGCTACGCCGTGTTGCCAGACGGCCTCAGGAAGCCCTTCCGTCTTATCAACGGCGAGATTCGCGCCAGCTGCGATGACAATCGCGGCGGCGTCGACACTCACCGCATGCAGCGCGGCGGACGCACCGCGCAGGCCGTTCAGGCGCGACTCAATCGCCCGAACGGCCGCCAGCGTTGGGCGAAGCTCGTAGGTGACGTCGCCAACGACGACGTCAATGTGTCCATGAAGAGTTTTGCTCATGCATCACCTCACGCGGCTGGACCGGCTGCTATCTCCAGCACATCCGAGTTGATGCCGATGGTGATGTTGCGACGCACCACGTTGTCGGCCGCACCTGCTGCCACAGTATTGTTCATGACCTTCCCACGGTAGTAGTAGGTGGTAGGAAGAATCGCCGGGGTTGCCGCTGGATCGCCATCGTTCAGAGTGATTTTGAAGTTGTAGTCACCCTTGCTTCGATCTTTGTGCGCAGTCTTCACCGCGTTTTGGCCAGCGTCACCATTGTCCAGGCCTACAGCCAAAGTCATGTCGCCGGCATCGGCCGTGCCCTTGTACTTGCGAACGCGACCGTCACGCAGGGAGGTAAACGTAACGGAGCTGAACGTGTCGCCAAACTCACCAAGGTCTTCGATCTCGCCGATCTCGACATAGGTGTCAGCTTTGAACTCGGTCTCAGTTGTTGCAGCAGTCTTGCCACCAATCGAGATTCGGCAGCCGGCGGCTGTGTTCAGATTGTCATCGGCCATGGGTAGTCCTCCAAAGGCGCATTGGATAAGCCAAAATCGGCTGGGTTAGTGAGTGGTGATCACGCGAACGGTCACAGAACCTTGATAAGTCACCCCATCTGGCTCTCTCTGTGTTCCTGCTTGGATAACGCGGACAGATACGGCTCGACCGATGGCGAGTGCCATCGGTCGCTCATCCAGAGCATCGACGACCTGCCCCACAATGAGCTTGGCCTCAGCCTGGCCATGGGCATCCGACCAAACGCTCAGGTAAATCAGCCGTGACTCACGCTTGCGGCCTGCAATGGGCCGCTCGTTGGTGGCGATTTCGCGATCAATCGAAACGTACGGCATTGGCGAATCCATGGGCGCCCCGTCGTAGACGGGAGCGGAAACTTCAGCAGTCAAGCGCTCGTATAGCGCCTGCTGCAGGGCCACCGAAGGATCAGGCATCGCTGGTGGCCCTCCTCAACGTTTCATTCACGGCGGCTCTGATGTCAGCCAAGACCACCTCCCGGTTTACCTGATAGGCAGGCCGCAACCATGGATGGGCCGGGCGTGCGGGAATGTCCGGGTGCTTGCCGAACCAATGAGAGCCGTCTGTTTTAACAGTGTCTCGCTGATTGCGGTTTCCCGCCCGCTTGCCGCCGATGTATCCCTTCGTTCCGTACTCCAGAAACCGAAGGTAGAAAAAGCGCCGGTAATTCTTTTTCCCGCGCAGTCCGATCTCGGCGTTTAAACCACTTCGAGAGACAAAAACCGAAAGTGCCGCAGCAGCCTCACCAGTATCGCGCGGTACCAGTTCTTTCATCGTGGCCAACACTCGCTGTCCAGCCTGTTCCATGGCAGGTTTGAGATGGTTGTCCATGGTTTGATGAATGGCGCGAAGCGTTTTTCGCAACTTGAAATCGCCGGAGAGGAGGGATCGCCGCGCCATGATCAGCCCTTCTCTTGAGTTTTCTCGGGCTTCGTTTCCTTCGGCTGCTCTACTTTTTCAACCAGCCCGCGCCCAACCAGGTCGTCGGCAGTCTTAGCGTCAACCGTGAACTCCTCGCCAGGCACACGATCGCCGACAGCGCCAGAAAGATTTGCTTTGGCAATTACTTTCATCTGATACCCCTATGGGTTCGGAACATTTGAACAGAGAAGCCGCGTCATGCTCAGATCGTTATCTGGCAGAACGGCTTCGATGAGATAGGTCACCGCTTTACCGACAAGCCGCTGCCCCGCCAGAACATCTCGCTTTGTCCTGATTCTGATCTCAGCGGTGATGACGGCTGAAATCGACTCGGCAACGGGAGCCGTACGCCCGGTTGGTAGGGTGATTTCAGCCCATAGCTTTCCGACATCTTCCCAGCCTTCAGCGAAACCGCCGGAACCGTTTGGCGACCGGGTAACAGCCTGGCGCATGAGATGATGCCGTAGCCCCCCGGCCCTCATCAGACACCCATCCCGATTCGATACGGTGTAAGCAGCGACCGAGACCCGAGTGGCAGTTCGGTTGAGCCAGCACCAACCACCACATCCTCCCGGTTCGAGTAAAGGCTGCCCAAGATGAGCAAGCAGGCTGCTCGGACTGAGGGGTTGATCACGATCGGATCAACGCCGGCCGTTCCATCCAATACGGCTTCGCCCAATAAATCAGGGTCCGCATAGAACCGGCGATTCATGAACTGCGCGGCGCTATCCTCGGCGGCGGAAAGGAGCAACTCCACATAATCGCGGTCATCATCATCAGCGCGCAGGTGCTGCATGCCTTGATCAGTAGGAATGGCGTTCATGTCAGGCCTTTGGATTTTTGTCCGTAGCCAGGCCGGCAAGGATCAGCTGGTCGGCATGACGTTTGGGAACGCTGTAGCCGGGCCCACCTCGGCGCTTGATCTCGCCATCGTCCTGGTACGAGCGCAGCGGAAAGACTTCGACTGTCGTGACCGCCTGCTCCCCTCCGGACCGACTCATCGGCTCGTCCTCGGGCTTGGCAACAGCGCGACGGGCGGCTGCTTTCTTTTCTTCGGTATCAGTAGCCATAAACAAGTTCTCCAAAAGGCGCCACTCGGGCGCCTTGGTGGTTGGGTTAGCCGCCAGCCGCTTCGGTCAGCGAGCCGGTGACGAATGCTTCTGGGCGATACACGGCGAACGCTAGACGCTCTTCCGCGCGGATGGTGACCATGTTCTTCTCAAAGTCGTCGGCGTTCTCGGTCGAGATCAGGATTTCGATCTCCATACGATCAAGGATCTGCGCGCCCAGGCGGAAAGCGCCGGTGAGGAAGTCGTCCTGCTGCATGGCCTGAGTCGAAACGACCGGTCGATTCCACAAACGAGCGGCGGTACCCTCCTGCGGCTGACCCACGATGTAGCGACCTTCGCCGTCTTTGGTCAGCTCGATGGCCGCCCAGTCAATCGGGTTCAGAACGATGCCGTCGGCTGGGAACTCGGACAGTTCCGCTTGCAGGAGTGCCAAGCGGATACGGTCAATACGCTGCTCGCCAGCAACGACGATACCTGCCGGGGCGGCGTAGGCTTCGGCCAGTGTCATCAGCCCTTGCAGGTTGGCACCGGTGCCGTTTCCGTACAGCAGCTGGACCTCTTCAACAGTCAGCAGACCGTAGCGTGCACGGGCATCGATGTAGCTCTGCAACGCAGCGGCATCGTCGAGGATCTGACGACTCGCTTTGAACAGGTGCGCCAGTGTGCGGACAGGCGCATTCACCAGTTCGAAAGTGAGTTCGGAATACGGCTTGGCCGTGTTCTCCGCTACCGACTTGGCGTTGTTGGTAAAACCGGTCTCGCGAACGTACTCGTACGAGTTGCTGGTGGTCGTACCTGGTGCGATCAGGTCCCGAATCGTCAGGCGGCGTTCAGGCGGCATGATGATTTCCTGCCGGCGATCAGGCGCAACCAGAGAACCACCGGAGGCCGGTACGGACGTAATGGCGGCGCGCGGCACGGAGACCCGGCGGGAGCCACGAAACGAGGCATTTACGTCCTGCATCTGCTCGCTTGCCACTACCAGCTCACCCGCAGATTGCTGCCGCTCACCACGATCACGACCAGAGTTTGCGTTGAGCAGCTTTTGCTCCGCTTCAAGCATACGAGCCTGTAACTCGCCCTGCTTGTTCAGAAGTTCATCCACCTTAGTGCGGGTTTCAGCCTGCATTTCGCCCGAGGCCTTGATTTCCTTCTCGGTGCGCTCGGCGTAGGTTTTGATCTGATCGCCGACGGCTTTCAGATCGGCTTGGGTTTGCTTCTGCGAGGCTTCGATTGCAGAAAGATCTTGAGGCATGGTTTTGTCCTTTCAGAAATGAAAAAACCGCCATTAGGCGGTCGATGATCAGTGGCGTTGTCAGCCGTTTAGCAGCTAGGGATAAGTCCCCGGAGTGCCGACGCCTGGTTTGCGGTTTCTTCAAACGCGGATACATCAAGGGCAGCGCTAGGCATGCCCGGCACGACAGCGCGAAGCGTGTCGCCGCCAGCAGCTTTATGCGTGCTGGTCTTGATTTCAGAAATCAGCTTACGGCGCTCGCTACGGGGCATGCCGGATTTGGCCAGCGCAGCGTCTAGCCTGCGAGCGGAATGCGCCTGAGCTCCGTCCTCGCTTGGAGCTTGCTCAATCTCCTCAGCAGAGATCAGGCCGGTAGCGAAGCCCTTCTCGACGGCGTTCGATCCATTCATGTAGGTCTCGGCGTCAAGCATCTTTTCCACTGCCGCTTCGTCCAGGCCGCTGGTGTCTGCGTACAGGCTGATCATGGCGCGGTCGAACTCTTCCATCGTGTCCGCCAGTTCGCGAATCGCATGACGGTTACCGGCAAAGTAGGTCCAGCAGTTGTGGATCATCAAGAATGCTGTCTTGGCAACCTCACGTTTAGCGCCCGCCATCGCAATGACGGAAGCTGCCGAAGCGGCAAGACCGAGAATCTTGACCGTCACCTCCTGGGAATGCTCCAGCAGGCGGTTGTAAATCGCGATGCCTTCGAACATGTCTCCACCCGGGGAGTTGATATAGACAGTGAGCGGATTATCGCCGATGGCCCGTAATGCAGCGTCGACGCGCTTCAGAGTCACACCCTCGCCATACCAGTCCTCGCCGATCACCCCATACATGGTGATGGTGTTGGTCCCTGCCTCCAGCGCCGCGCGCAGGTCAGGGTTCCAAAGATCGAGCGCACGCGGGCTCAGCTCACAGTTGAAACTGCGCGCTTTCACATTCAGAGGCATGGTTACTCCTGCGTCTGGCCAAGCCAGTTTTTGAGGGCTGCTTGAGCGGCCTGCCCATCAGATGACTGGCCGAGTTGATCAATTGGCGCCAGGTTGGTTTGCACGGTGAGGACCGAAGCATTGCCGCCGTGGCGCGGGAGATTTTCCTTAACGCGGCATTCGTCACGGGTCATGATCCCGTTCTGCGTCATTTTGCTATACCACTCCGCGCGCCCGGTGCTGTCGGCCTTCAGGAAAGCTTCCAAAGAGAACTCTGAGTAATACGTGCGCCGATCAACAGGACTCAACAGCTTCTTGTTGACGCATTGCTGGATCTGACTGGTGACAGAGCTGATGCAGAAGGTCAGGAAAGCAATCATCTGCTGCTCAAGCCCGGTTCCCCAATTGCTGCCCGCGTCGGTCTTACCCACCATCCAAGGGGGAACGCCGAACCACCGGCAAATTTCCTCGATGCTATGGCCCCGCGACTCCAGCAACTGCGCATCCACTGGATTGATCCCGATCGTTTCAGCTTTCACGCCCTGCTCAAGTACCGGGGATTTACCTGCGTTCATGGCGCCGGAGACGGTTTTTACGTATTCGCGGAACTCGTCGCGCTGATCGGGCTTGAGGATGCGATCAACGCTGAAAGCAACCGTGGGCAGCAATCCGTTCTTGAAGGTGCCGTTCGCCGCATCATCGGCAGACATCGCCGAGCCGAACACGTCTGCACCGAAGCGGATTGCCGACATACCTACTCGACCATCTATGCTAAACGCCGGAATGTGCAGCATATCCACACGAGCAATCTGCCTGCGGGCGCCTTTCTTCGGGCGGTACCAATATTCAAGACGCCCATCGTCGTCGACCTCAAGATCGACGCGGGAAGGCATCAGGAAGTCCAGCGCGATGACGCGGGTGCCGGAGCGGTGAATCTCGCAGTACGCGTTGCCCCAAAGCAACATCGAAGCAACGACGGCCTGCCAGAACTGAAACGCAGTCATGTCCTCATTGGGGCTGTTGTGGATGACGTCATACAACGAAAAATCACGCGCATCTTCACGATCGCCATCGCCCTTACGCCGATAAATTCCCAGCGGCAACCCGGCAACCGAAGTCGAAATAATGCGCACGCAGGCCCAGACAGTGGACAGTCGCATCACGTTGTCGACGTTTACCGCTTTGCCGGAGCTCGACTGTCCACCAAGCCAAGATCCCCAGAAACCTCCGTCGCTCAGGCGTATGGCCTTTCCGGTCCAGTCGCCGAGCGACTTCATCGGCTTGGCTGCAGCCCTACCGAGAACCAGCGAAAGAGATTTATTCACCTGCCAGTCCTTTCTTGATGAAGCCGGAAATCATGAACAGCGATGCCGCGGCAGCGATCAATGCCCAGCCGGTGCCGAGCAGCGTAAACACGCCACCGACAAGCAGGCCGAACCCGCCCAATGCAGTGAGGATAAAAAAAGCCAGTGGCAAGCTCATGCGATGATCGGATTCCGAATTGAGTCCATGAATGAGTCGGTCGTGTTTTGTGCTGCATCAATGAGCACTCGACCGATCGCCATAATCAGCGCCACTGCGCCATCTATCTTGTTGTCGTCGCCCTGTTTGATTGGCCGGACGACGTCGTTGTTGCCCGGTAGGTTCTTGCCGATCACATTTGCCACGCACCAGGTCATGATCGGATTCCCGTCATGATGGAAACGTCCCGACTCTATCGCTGCTTCGAGCTCTTTCATCGGGTCAGACATGTTGGTGTAGTTCTGGGTGATCGTGATCGGACTGAACCCCTCATCGTCGAGTTCATGGCTCAAACCCGTCGCGCCGAATGGGTCGATTGGTGATTCCCGGAGCGGCGCGTGGTGATTGGCTTCTTTGGTGTCTTCGAGGATTTCTCGATAATCGACTTCGGCACCTTCGGTGACATCAAGATGCTGGGAGTTGATCCAGGCTTGGAACCGCTCGCTCATCCGCTTGTTGTCACTGTTGAAAGCAGTGTCCTCGGGGACCCAAAACTTTGGGCCGACGCTGTAGTAGTGAATCCGCGCATCAATGACTCGCCAAAACAAACGAGCGCGTGAGTTCATATCGAGCTTGCGCGCCAGGTCGAAGCCCGCGATCCACTCTTGCCCCGCGAACTGGTCCAAGGTCAGCGAGGTGTCTTCGCAGGATTTCCAGCTTTCCATGTTGAAGAAGCCGGACTTCGCACTCACCCACAGGTTCAGATGCTTGGTCTTGAAAGTGTTGGTGAAGCGCGCAGATCGAATCGCCCTGGCCTGCTGGCTCTCCAAGTACTCCTGGAACACCGAGACGCCATGATTTGGGTTGGCCTTGGCCAACATCTTTGGATCGGTCCAGTCGTCCCCTTCATCCAGGGTCCAGATCCATCCGAACAACTCGTCATCGGGAACCGTGCCTTCGAGCATTTCGATGACCTGGCGGCGCTTGTCGTAGCAAGGGCCCTCGATATCCGCGCCTGACGTTGTGATGATGAACATCAGCGGTTGTCGTCTTGCACCCATGCCAGTCAGCATGGTGTCGTACTGCGCAGAGGTACGATGTTCATGGTACTCGTCGACTATCGCGCAACTAGGTGAAGCACCATCGCCAGGGTCACCAATCAGTGGCTCGAACCGGCTGAAGTCCGATGGTATGTTCATGTTCGAGGCGTTAACCTCGATGCCCGCCGCCTGAATCAGCATGGGCGACTTGCTCACCATCAGTTTGGCCGGGCGGAACACCTCCCACGCCTGCTTCTCGGTGGTTGCGCCGGCATAGACCTCAGCGCCAAATTCACCATCGGCAACGAACATGCTGATGCCGACGCCAGCCGCAATCACCGACTTGCCGTTCTTGCGCGGCACCTCCCAGTAGCTTTCGCGGAACCGACGGTGCCCGCCCTTCTTCTTCACCCAGCCGAAGGTGACGGCCATCCCAAATAGCTGCCACGGCTCAAGCGTGATGAGCTGACGCTTGAATGCCCATTCGCCTTTGGTGTGAGGAAGGAGCTGAATCAGCTTCAGCTTTTTCTCAGCCTTCGCCGGATCGAACTTGAACCGATATCCGCGTTTGCGGCTGGCAGCAAGGTCGTCGAAGTGCCGCTGTATGGCCTGGTGAATGTAGCGGCAGGCGGGCACCTTCCCCCTGAGCACAGACCTACCCCACGCCATCGCCCTGTCGACGTTGGGGTGCAGGGCTTTAGTCATTTATGAGCTCAGTAGTTGGGCAAATTCGTTCGTGGCTTTCTCTTTGTTACCTCCGATGATGCGTGAGCGACTCGCGGGATCCAATCCGAGCATGGAGCCGAACGTCACCATCTGCCGCATCGATTCATTGGCTGCGGTCAGCGCTGGATTCTTCATCGGACTGCCTTGGGACGATGAGACCACGATGCCGAACTCTTGCACCGATTCTTCAGCCATGCGCCACTTGTCGTAGGCCGTGCAAAACGCCTCGACGTTGTGCAGATCGGTAAGCGCGATGACGTGCTCCCGCAACAATTCAGGCACCAACATTTTCCACATCGTGGCGGCGCGATCACTCAGCCACTCCGGCGGATCGATGTCCTTGGTTACCTCAGAGAATTTCGGTTCAGCCGTATTCAACGCCCGTTTGCCGGGGTTTCCGGCCAATGCTTTTTTGGCCGTCGGCTTGGGTTTGCGACCACGGCCGGCGACCGTGGCGGTGCCTCCCATCGCGCAACTCCTAAACTTTTAATTTCGCGGGTGTGAAAATCAGGTTCGGGGGACGGTGTCCGTATAAATAGCCCCTAACTTTTGACCCTCCCCCTACCATAGCCAACACCTATAGCACCATATTTCGGTGCGCAACGTGCCATATTTTCGTCGAGTCGCGGACGTGAGGTTGTCAGCTTTCCGGTTACGACGGTTTTCCGCCGGAGCCGAAGCGCGCCTCTCGTTTGGTCTTCGCTTCATGGCAATCGTGGTTGATCGCGCGGAGGTTCGACGGTATGTCGGTCCCACCTTGCGCAAGCGGAATGATGTGGTCCACCTCATGTGCCGGTCGAACTCGGTCCAGCGCCCGACAGTCTTCGCACTTGCAGATGTAATGGTCCCGCTTCAGCACCTGGTCTCGCAGCCTTCGCCACGGCCTGCCACCACGACCGGAACCGTTACGAGTCGACCAAGGCTTGGCAAGGTGGGCATGCTCATCGCAGTACCGCATATTGCGGGTCAGCGTGTTGCACCCTTGGGCGTTACAGGGCTTTTGAGGTCGTAGGGGCATGAAGACCTCAGTTAACCGAGTAACAGCTGTGTCTGCTTCAGCGCGTGAGCGTGGAGCACTGCGACGATATAGCCGTTGGGTAGGCCGCCAGCCTTCGCTGCATCGAGCGCGGTGGTGATGGCTCGGTCGAGATGACCGACCTCAGCGTTCACATCTAAAGCGGGTGGCGTGACTGGGGCTGGCGGAGGCAACATTTCTTTGGGTTTTCTTGGCATGTCTGATACTCACTATGTTCTCGCGCCACGAACAGGAGCCGCTGAAAACGTGATGCGACTTGCTATGCTCATCGCTACGTCGAATGGTTGGCATCATTAAGGAAATCGTTATGGCATTGGATTGGCACTCGGTCGCTCTCACCCGCAGCACCCCGCTTGACGGGCACTACCGCAATACTCAAAACGTCCGCCGGTTCCTGATCTCGCAATGCGGGAACGGATTCAAATTCGATCGGCCGTTCATGGCATGGATCAAGGGCAATGAAAACCTGACCATGGGTGAAGTTGCAGATGAATGGATGCGCCGGAATAGCTAATCTCCGTCCGGCCTACTTGCTCTTGCTGCGCTGGATCTGCGCGTCGACCTGATCGGCGCATGTATCGAGCAGGTTGATAGCCCGATCTTTCATCGCCCAAAGGTCACCGTTCAGTGCCAGGTCATCATCGCTGTCGCTGATGCGCTCGCACGGGACCAGCTCAGGGGGTTCGAGCCTTACCGTTGTCGTCTTTACCGTTGCTGGCTGGTTTGCCGCGCAGGCCGTCAGGCAAAGGCTGATCAGCCCACTTGCGAACAGCCGGGCTTTTGCGCTTGAGGTCTTCAAAGTCTTTCCTCGCCTTCAGGGCTTTCTGTTCGCTGGCTTTGAGCCGGTTATTGAGGTCAGCCTGGTAGGCAACGTTTCTTGCAGCCTCGGCACGCAGGGTGGTGATCGTCGCCTGACTTTCGACATTGGCGGCAAGCGCGTCGGTCTTTGCCTTGGTCTCGATAGCGACCTCACCACGAAGGGCGATAACGCGGTACTGCTGGATACCAACAAGCAGTAGCGCAACCAGGGCGATGATCAGTGCAGTGGCGATTGCTTTCATAGTGAATCCGCCTTGCGGCCAAGGAACCGAATAATCAGTTCGCGGATCGCGGTCACCCCAATGAAACCGATCGCACCACCGGCGGCGACGGACAGGCTGGAAGGCCAGGCCATCCACTCAATCACGCTGCTGGCCGAAAGGCTCAGTGCCCCGCAGATCAATGCCTCCAGTATCACGCGCCATTTGTTGGCCTCTTTGCCTTCGTAGAGCACGCGTAATAGTGAAATGGTTGCGGCCATAACCGCTCCTTGCCACAGCGGGTCACTGAGTTTCAGTCGAAGCCAGTCCCACGCCTGCACCCAAATGCCAGGATCTTTATCAAACATGGTGACGTCCGACTGACCTCCCTTCTGGGAGCGGGAATGAATCAGCCCCGCAGCAGTCCCAGGTTGGAGCGATGGGGGTGGCGGGGCTGAAAAGGAAAAGCCCCCGGTTGTAGCCGGGGCTCAACAATCTGAGTGAACTGCATTTTGCCGATGGAGACACGATGCGTCGCGCTGCTTTCACAGCAATCCACGCTGCAATGAAAACAGACTTATTCCGCGCGGAAAAGATTTTTTTTGAGGCTCGAATAGAATAAGCTTCAGCTGCCTGGAGCGAATCAAAACATTCTGACGCTATTAAGAGAGCCTTACATACAGCACAGCTAAAGGCTCACCCAAAAAACAAAATTGCGAAGCCTCTCAAGATGAACAAAGAAACAGAACAACGATCACCGTCAGAGCAAATGCCATCGCACCTCCAGAGTTATTTGGAATATTATAAATCGCTGAAAAACCCCTGCTATGGGGTACTCATCACGGGCGCATGGGGTGCGGGCAAAACACATCAGATAAAAAGCATACTATCCAAAGAAGAAATCTACTATATAAGCCTGTTCGGGACGCAGACTACTGAGGAGGTTTACTCGGCAGTTTACGCGAAAATGTACCCTATAAAATCGATGACTAGAGAGGCTGTCAAGAAAACTGAAGGCACGGAGATAGAGCTTTCTATCGCAACGTTGAACCTAGGGGGGGTTGTCTCTGGGATTGCACACGCATTTCTGCGAGACCAAGTAAAAGCCGACAGAATCTTGGTATTTGATGACCTTGAAAGAAGCAGCGTCCCTATCAAAGACCTATTAGGTGTGTTCAATAAGTACATAGAACATCATGAGTGCCGGGTATTGGTTATCGCGCACGACGAAAAAATATCGTCTCAGTTGCAGGAGACGAAAGAGAAAGTGTTTGGACAGACCATCCAGATCAAGCCCCAGATAGCTGAAGCTTTCGACGACTTCGCAGACCGGCTAGATACTCAAGAAACCAGAGAAATCCTGCAATCAATAAAACTTGATATTCTAGAAACTTTTGAACAATCCCAAACTTTCTCACTGAGAATACTCAAACATACTCTCGAAGACCTCGGACGACTATTTAAAACTCTTTCAGACACTCATAAAGCAAATGTCGAAGCAATGAAGGATCTATGCCTCCTCTTCTGCGCTCTTAGCCTTGAGGTTAGGTCCGGAAGGCTGAGAGAAATAGATTTAGTGGATCGTAGCGGGACGATAATTCGATTCCAGATGGGGCGCGCTAGGACAGATCAGCACTTAGAAATTCCCAGTATATTCACCGCCAACAGTCGTTACGATAAGATAGACCTCGGAAATCAGATATTAAAAGATGCTGTTCTCATAAACCTTTTGATCAAGGGTGTTTACCTACCTTCAGAAATACGTGAATCTTTAAACGAGAGCCTCCACTTTACGAAGGTAAGTGACCTTCCTCCGTGGCTAGTGTTTATGAAATTCGACGAGATTACCGAGCAAGAGTCCAGGGCGGCAGCAGACCAACTGATAGATCAATTCCACAATAGAAAATTCGCCAGCGTAGGTGAGATGATTCATCTATTGGCCTTGCGGTTTCTTCTTTCTGATATGAGTTTGATTCCTACTGACTTCGACCAGACCGAGATGGACTGCAAAAAGTATCTGGATGACGTCCTCGCGCAAGACCTACTCCCACCAGATATCAGTGATACAACTTATAAGAAAAGCTTTTTAACTGGGTATCAAGGGTATGCTTTTTGGGTCGAAGAAAGCTATAGATCTAACTTCAGAAACGTTCTCGAACATTTGAAAATTTGCGGCGCAAAAGCGTCAAAAAAACTTTACCCCAGTATTGCAAAGGAGCTACTTAGCCTCCTTGGGACCGACGGTGCACTGTTCGCGCGGAAAATCAGCTATACATTTAGTGGGGAGAATACCTACGCCCGGACAGATGTACTTGCGGCCATAGATCCCAGTGACTTCGTTCAGGAGTGGATGGGCTCCCCTCCTCCCAACTGGCTCCACATCAGCCGCGGGCTAGAGCAGAGATATTCTGGTGGAGAACTCCAGACATTTCTTAAAGATGAGAAGGAGTGGCTTAAGAGCGTAATTTCGATTCTAGATCAGCAGCACAAGAGAGCGGTTGGGATCAGAAAGAAACGTATTGAACGAATAGTTCCGCAGTCTCTCCGAGATGCATGCAACTAACACTGACCTGCAGAAAGGATATGGCTTTATATTTCCAAGCCATATCCTATACCTTCTGACAATGTCCCGAAGACTTTATGCAAATTCCGGCTGAGTTGATAAAGCACAGTCAATCCAAGCGGCCGCTGCCCTGGCTAGCTCTCTCGTCTTACCTTCACTTAACCCATAATATTTTCCGACTCGAATCATCGGCCATTTCGCTCCAAAATACAGCCACGCAATATCTCCCATCTGTTGATCTCGCACGCTCAGTCTGGCCACTGCCCCGTCAACTGCTAGAGCGCAGTCATCCGTGATGCAGTAGCTCTTTGTTTGGGACGGCTGTGGGATCTCATGACGAATCAGTTGTAGTGATGGCGAAACATATCCAGGTACAGCTATTCCATCCATCCGCCACCACCCCCACTGTTCGAGCAGATACTCAGTGTCCCCCAGTGGGCGATGCAGCGGCTTGCGAGTATTCATGGTCAATCCCCTGTGAAGTTCGATCCGCCGGCGCCGCGGCGGTTGTTTTGTTCGTACTGCAACTGTGCATCACCCTGCCCGTGCCGCGCCCTGTTCAGATCGGCCGCCATGTTGCGCAGCTTCATGTTCAGCTGTGGCACCAGTTCCTCAAGCGGCAGCGCTTCGCCAGTCGCCTGGCAGACCCAGCCAGAACCATGGCAACGGGTGCAGTCGAGCTGGTGAAACACACCCCTGATGACGCCAGTGCCACGGCAGGCGGCGCATTCCATGAGCGGCTTGAGTTCCTTCCGGAAGGCAGGGCCATGGCTCTTCTTCATGCCTCACCTACCAGCCAGTCGGCTGCCAGATGGATGTTGAAAGGCACCTTGTTGCTGTCGATCTCGAACCGGTGGCCGCCGTCCATGACGACAGTAAGGCGAGTGAACTCGTCGAAGTTCTGCTTCATCACCATGAATACCTTCGAACGATCGAACTCACGGCGAGGCGCAGGCGTTGCTGTGTTGATGCCCGGCACCTGGAATGCGTAGGCCAAGGCCATGGCGCCGTCGAACGAAATGCTCATTCTGAAACCTCGCCTTTTATGGAATCGTGATTTGGCTAGGGGCCGCGCCACTTATGGCATCGACGGCATTCTGCGAATTTTCGTTTCTAGTCATGGTCGAGCGGTGAATCAGACTGAAGCCTTTCCCGTCTAGCCAATCATGCCACTTGCCCAGCGCCTCACTTTTCAGCAGCTCCGCCGAGGTATGGATGTAGGTCTGCACGTTCCGGGTCATCGTGTGGTTCACCAGCATCTCGCCGATGAGGAAGTCGACCCCGAGGTCTGTCCAGCCCGTACGGGCCACCTTACGCAGGTCATGACTGGTCCACTCGCCCTTGCCCAGACGGGCGAACACTGCGCATGCCTGGCTGTCGCTGATCGGGCCACGGCTCTTGGCCGGGAACATGTAGGCACCCTTGTAGCCCCTCGACGATTGCCAGTCCCGATACCGATCCAACAGCGCGCATACCTGGCGGGTCAGTGGCAGGCAGTGCTCGCAGCGAGTTTTTGTGTTCTCAGCAGGAATGAACCACTCACCCTGCTCGCCCAGGGTGAAATGCACCCAGCGGGCCTGACGCGTCTCACCTGCCCGCGTGCCGTGGCACAGCATCATTAAGGCGAGCATTGCGTCTTGCGGATTCCGGTCGAAGTCGTCGGCCAGTTCGGCAATGACTCCTTCCAACTGGACGGCGCGCAGTCGGGATGGCTTCGGCAGGATGCGGGCTTTGGTGAAGTCGGTGAACTTGAAACCGGCAGTTGGGTTCTTTGCGATCAGTCGGAGTTTCTCTGCCTGACGGAACGCGACAACCAGCACGCCCCACATAAGGCGTACGTAAGACAGCGACATTTCGGCCTGCATAGGCCACATCACCAGCTTGTCCAGGGCGGACCGGTCCACGTCATCGATCAGCAGGTCAGACAGGCGCGGCTTCAAGTGGCAGGTGATGATTGAGGTGTTAGTAGCTCGGCGCTTGGCTGACAGGCTTCGCTCAGTCGATTGGCGGGTCATAAACCAGTCGAGCAACTGACCAACCGTTTGTAAGGTACCGGCAGCGGCCGACGCCTTGGGATCGGCGGCCAAGCGCTCGCGGATCTTAGGCAAGGCGTTGATAAGGCCCTTTACCGACAGCTCGGGAAAGCCCCCAACTTTTTCCCACTGGCTCCCGCGCACCAGGTGCCACGTTCCGCGATCACGGTTTTTATGAAAGCGGAAATACACGCCAGGGTAGCGAGCGTCACGCATGTCGCGCACTGTTGAGTTTGCAGACTGCCGGCGGATCTCGGCGTCGGAAAACGAGGTAAGTAGTGTTTGACTCATGCGGCGGCCCTCGTTGGCGGCTGAAGAAGGTAGGACCGAATCGCCTCGAGCGCGTCGACCTGCCCGCGACACACGATCGCCAGATATCCCTGCTCGATCAGCAGGTGCAGGTAGGCATCCTGCTCGGGGGAAACATCGGCGTCGTATGGCGGCTCGGCCTTGAACTCGATGTACAGACCGAAGTACCCGCCGCGCGCCATCGGCAACACCAGGTCAGGCACACCGGCGCGGACACCTTGCTTCTTCAGGTCCATCGCAACCTTGACGTGCCGGTGGCCGCCGTTCGGAACGTGGTAAATCAGCTTCGCGGCTTCGGGGTGGCGGAGTTTCAACACCATGATCAGCGCGGCTTGCTCCAGCCCTTCACGATCGATACGTGGCTTGCGAGGGTTCTTCGCTTTGAATGGCTTAAGCTTGAGCGGCATCACGCGGCCACCTTCCCTTCCGTCACGAGGATGTCGAGCGTTCGGATGATGCCTTCGAGGTGCATGCGGCGAAGTTCGTCGTGGCTGAACTCTGTCTTGCTTCGCGCGTCGACGGCGTCACGGCAAGCGGAACATGCCCAGGCTGCCTGCAGGTCGTTTGGCTTAATACCCATGCCGCTGCGCGTGCCCGCCAGGCGGAAGTGAGCCAGCACCGTCGTTTCTGGGTTACCGTTGCACACGCCCGGAACGCGGATCTGGCAGTCGCGCCCGCGCGCAGCCTTGGTAAGCTTGGTCTGCTTCCTCACAGGCCACCCCCGAACTGGTATTCCGCCGGCATCACCTGGTGCGAATAGGCGCACTGCATCAATGAGCAGGCGGAGCGGGCTACGCCGATCAGCGCGAAAAGAGTCTTCATGGGTAGCTCTCCCAAAGATCAACAACTTCGAAGGTGCTGGGCCACTTGGCGCCGGCGTAATTGATGGCGATGCCTCGATCAGCAAAGAGCGCCTGCGGCTGCTCCGGCTCGGCAGTGAGGTCCACCTTGTAGGCGCCGCTGTACACGGCGAACTGATAATTGCTGGTCACCGGCGGGGCAAGCATCGGGTTACGCATGAGGACCACCGGCACGCATTGCGCGGATCTTCGAGATTGCGTCATTGCCGACATCGGGGGTGCGCCGCGCTTCGGCCTTGGCCGGCAGGGCCAGCGGCATCGATTGAAGCGGCAAGCCCTCAACCATGCGCCGGATCGTGATCACGTAGTTGCGCTCGAACAGCTTCAAAGCGAGAGATGTTTCCAGTCGGTTCAGGGGCTCGAAGCCGCACTCTTTCGCGGTATGCCAGACGGCCGGATGCGACCACTTACCCTGCCCCGCCATTGACGGGTGGGCATTGCGGCAGGCTTCGCGGAATGCCTTCGCCAAGGGAGGAATGCCGAGCATTTCCGGCGTTGGTTGGCACATCGCGACGAACTCCCCAGAGCTGGGAGCGAACGGCTTCGTCATCTTCCGGCACTGCTCGATCCCGAAGCGGACCTGCTCAATCCGTTGAATGCCCTCAGCCATGAACGCCTTCGTCCATGATGCTTTTGCAGCCTTCAGGGCATCGTCGTCAGGCCATGCCTGTTTCCACGCTGGAAAGATCGCCATCAGCTCGCGGAATAGCGCATTGATGACTTGTACAGTCCCGGCGTCAGCCTTGAGCGGCACCACGGCAGCGGTCGGTACGTTTGGCATTTGCTGCAGCATGTTGGAAACGGATTTCATCACAGACCTCCCAAGTCGTCGCCCCAGCTGGTGTCGTTGAAGTCAGGCGCTTTGCCCTGCCCGGATGCCTTCACGCGCTCACGCTTGACCCACTTGGCAAGGCGGTGGCACCAGCCGCCGCTGGTGTCTCGCACATCGGGTTTGGCAACGTGGAAGGCTACAAACGAGGTGACGTAGCCAGGGTCCCACTGTGCCGAATCAGGAATGCCCATGATCTTGAGCTGGGCGAACAGAGCGCCAGCCGGGGGTAGCCAGTCGGCGAACATCGCGAACCGCTGGGCTGGCCCTGGACAATCGACGGCGGCGCTGTCTTGCTGGGTAATATCTACGGCTAAATCGCGCTGCAGCTGCTGCTCTTCGGTTTCCTGATGGTTAAGTGGTGTATTGGGTGCAGCTGCTGCACCCCGTTCTGCGTTTCCCTGCACCCCGTTCTGCTGTGAGCTGCACCCCGTGCGGTTATCTGCACCCCGCTCCTTACGGGGTGCAGCATTTGCACCCCGATTAAGCTGGAGGTCATACACCACCGGGCGGCGGTCGCGACGGTCGATATAGGCCGCGGCGATTGCCTGATTGCCTTCGGTGATGAACCCAGCCTTCTCCAACTCATCGAGTTTCAGGCGGACGGTACGCTCGGACAGTCCTGTGTCTTCAGACAGGGTCAGCGCAGACGGAAAAGCGCCACGGCCGTCGCTACCGGCGTAGTTGGCCAGGCAAAGCAGAACGTGACGGGCAGCAGGGTTTTCGAGGGAGGCCTTCGGCAGTGCGAGAGCCCATGACATTGCTTGAACGCTCACTGCGCAGCTCCAATGTTCTTTTCGGCCAGCACGGCCAATCCTTTCGGGGTTACGAGGGGTTGAAACGCAGCGCGCTCTACGCCGGTTTCGGTGTCGGGTTTGAGCGCAGTCACCTTGTGTTTCAGGAAACCGGAGCGAATACGCGGCTCCATGGCGATCCAGCGAGTGGAACCACCACGGCGGTAAATCCAGCGGTTGGCCTGCAGCCAGTCAAATAGCTTCGACGGCGGTACGCCCAACTGTTTGGCCGCGTCGGTGATGCAGATCGCGCCTTCGGCAGCAGCAAGGCGGCGAATGGCGGCAACCTTCGGAGCCTGCAACTCAATCACCCCGAGGAGCCGACTGTTTTCGCGGGCTTGGTCAGCAGCCAGTTGGAGCGCTTCGGCGTAGTTCGCGGGAATGCGCGGGGCGGCCTGCTCTTCCAGTTCCTGCCAGCGGTCCACCAGGCGGGCGGTGAATTCGGGGCTGAGCTGTGCGACGACAACGAAGCTGTCGCGCTTGCCGATCAGGTAGTGTTTCCCTGGACGGCCGACGCTGGCGGGGTATTCCTCAATCTGAGGAGAACTGATTACTCGGTCGCCCACCAATGTGTCGATGGTGCGCTTGACGTTGTCGTGACGCTTGCCTGTCAGTTCAGCGATCTCGCGAGACGACATCACCTGACGCGACAGGTCTGGTTGAGCGGTGAAAACTGACGAATCAGGCGGGCTCTTGCTCTGGGTGGTCGTGGTGTGCATAATCGGACCTCACAAGTGTTGTTGAAGAAGCCGGTCTAGCCACCGGCTTTTTTATTGCCTGCGATTCAGGCGACGACCTTCACCGAAGCCTCGTACTGGGCAATTGCTGCCTTGACGTGCGCGATCTCTTTCATGATTCGAGCGCGCTCGACTTGATCCACCCGACCATCGCTCATGGCGTTATGCGTCTCGACGGTCAACTCGGCGAACTCCAAAGCGACTCGTCCGAGCGCCTGATGAACATCGATGGCGGCCGGAGCAACGGTTTTCGTGATGACGTAGCCGAATTCGCCGGCCAAGGCTTCAAGCGGGCGCATGTCCTCGGTGTGCAGCATCAGGCCGTAAAGGTGCTTTACGTTGAACCAAGCGTTGTCGTATTCAGAGTTCGCACGCTGGAGCAAGCTGATCGAGGGCATCCCCATGAGGGTTGCGAGATTCTTGGTGTCGGCGTCATGAACAACCGCGTGGCATGCCTTCAGAAATTCCTGCATTCCTAAAACCTCAAATTTGTTTATGTGGCTGCGTGCCATCACGCGTTGCAAAATGTTTCCCAGTAGCGATGTCCTACGCGGCATGACCTGGGATAGAGGGTCTGAGGTCACGCGCTTTAATCTCGCCATTCGTCACGATCTCGGCGCGCATTGCCACTTCGGCCGCCATCCCGTGAACGCCGCGAACCCAGCCGCTGACTGTTCCTTGCTTCACGCCCAGAGCGGCGGCTGTCGCGTTCTGCGAACCAAAATGCTCAACAAGCTTTTCAAATGGATTTTTCATGACTCACCGCCCAAATAAAGGGATGCCTGTATGCTAGAGGAAAGGAACACCTTTTTGCAAGGTGAAAGGTTGGCCTTTATTGTCGCGGGCATGGAACTTAAAGATCGTTTAAAGCAGGCCCGGAAACACGCAAATCTGACTCAGTCAGAGCTGGCAGAGCGAGCCGGGATAAAACAGGCCTCAATCTCGGAGATTGAGCGAGGGTTGACCAGGACGAGCGGATACCTCGTGAAGCTTGCCACCATCCTTGGAGTCAATCCCGTATGGTTGTCCGAAGGCATCGGGTCGATGCTCTCCGGCGACCAATCCAACGTTGAGCTCGGCCCGCCTATCACCACAGCCGCTCGAAGGATCGACATCATGGGCACTGCACAGATGGGCCCGGACGGCCATTGGGTTGGCCTTGAGGACGCTGGAGGCTGGGTTGAGACCTGGTCCCGCGACACCGATGCTTACGCCCTACTGCTCCGCGGCGACTCGATGGCACCAGCGATCCGCAGCGGCTGGGTGGCTGTGTGCGAGCCAAACCACAGGCTCGTGCCAGGCGAATACGTGATGGTCACGACAGTTGATGAGCAAAGCATGGTCAAGGAGCTGCTGTTTCAGAACGACGAGGGCGTGAGCCTGATGTCGATCAACTCAGCTTATGAGCGAGTTACGATTCCGTGGACGCAGATACAGACGATCCACTATGTGGGAGCCATTCTGGGCCCGAGCAAGGTTTTAGGCAGAATTTGATGTCGCCGAGTGCATAGGCTAGCGTGACGAATGACTACTACGCGCCGTCTCTTAGCGGTACAGTTCACCTGATGCAAGGTTCCATCATGTCTAACGAAGGGGTTCGCACATGGAAGCGCTGATCAATCCTGAAATCCTGAGGTGGGCCCGCTCTCGAGCGCGAATAAGCGCCGGTACTCTTGCAAAAAGCATAGGCACAGCCGAAGACAACGTGCTCGCTTGGGAGGATGGCGTGAAGCGGCCATCCTTCAATCAGGCGATGAACTACGCCCATCACACCCATATTCCCTTTGGCTATCTGTATCTGGCCAAACCGCCGGTGGAGGAGCTTCCTTTACCGGACCTCAGAACCGTAAATGGACGCGAGCCAAGCTACAGTCTTGCCCTTCGGGACACGATCCGCTGGGCAATGGAGCGCCAAGATTGGTATCGCAGCTGGCTCTTATCGCAAGGCTACGAGCGTAACGAAGTTGTCGGCTTGTTTAATGTCAGCTCCGGAGTACCTGCTGTTGTCGCCAGTATTAGGAAAAATCTGCGTATCGAGGATATGCCCAAGCGAGGCAACTTCGATGACTACTTCTCTAAGTTGGTGCAGGGAATAGAAAACCTCGGAATTTTGGTGATGCGAAATAGTATCGTCAATAATAACACTAGCAGACCACTATCTGTCGAAGAGTTCCGAGGGTTCGCGATGAGCGACGCTCTCGCCCCTGTTATATTCATCAATACGGCGGACTGTCCAGAGGCTAGGCTATTTACTCTCATCCATGAACTTGCACATATATGGATAGGAAAGTCGGGCGTATCCGACGCAGAGCCGCAGACACACAACCGTGAAGAGATATTTTGCAACGCCGTGGCTGCAGAGCTTCTCACTCCCGAGCGAGAGTTTAGGTCGCTGTGGAGAGATTTTGAAGTCTGGACGGAGAATCTGCCTTATTTCACTCGGACCTTTCATGTAAGTGAGTGGGTAATAGCAAGAAGAGCGCTTACCTTCGGATTCATTAGCCAAGAGGAATACCGAAGCTTCATCGGAGGAAAGATAGCGGCCCACAAGGCGCGTAGCAAAGATGGGGCACCACCGTATTCTCGACTGCAGACGGGACGAGTGAGCAAGTCTCTCGCTAAAGCTGTAGCAAGCGAAGCATTGAGCGGCCGCATGCTGTTCAGAGATGCTTCCAGGTTGATCGGGATTAAGCCGCACAAAATTTCCGATTATTCTAAGAAGGAACTTGGATTTTGAGCTACCTGCTAGATGCAAACTCTTATATACAAGCTAAGAACGCCCACTACCGCATGAATTTTTGCCCAGGCTTTTGGGACTGGCTTGATACCTCTTTTCAGTCGGGGCACCTCTCGAGCATCTCGATGGTGTACAAGGAGCTTGCCGAATATGGGGATGAGCTCTCGGACTGGGTTAAGAAGCGACCGGCCCAATTCGACGCGATTGACGATAAAGCGACCCAAGAATTTTTTGGGAAAATTGCACAGCATGTAATGGAGATGGCTCTCCCAAATGACCCTGAGAAAATTCGATTTCTAGGTGGCGCTGATCCATGGCTTATTGCTAAAGCCGCCACGACTGGAAAGACTATCGTTACGCACGAAGTGCTGGCACCGGAGAATAGCAAGAAGATCAAGATTCCTAACATTTGTAGGGATTTCAACGTTAGCTATATCACGTCCTTTGATCTGTTAGACGCACTAGAGGCAAGGCTTGTCATAGCACCGCCTGCAGCCTGACAGGCTTCCGCCACACTCCGGGATGTTAGCGGCGGTACAATCCTTTGTATTGTTAACGCAGCATTACGTCAGACGATGAGTAACAACTCTATATGAGCCCGCCAAGCGTGGGCTTTTTTGTGGCTGCGACTCAGAAGAGCACATTTGTACTCCGTCCGTATTGCGAAATTTCCGACGCTGAAATACTGTATGTACATACAGTAGACGGAGGTACACATGGCAAAGGCAAACTCGATTCCCCCAGCAGCTCAGACCACTTACGGCATGCTCGGCATGCGCGTCCAGGCGATCATCAATTCTCCCAAAGCGCAAAAGGCCAAGGCTGCGCTACTGGAGCGATTACCTACGGACAGGCCTGAGGACTGGGATCAGCTGCTCGACGAGATTGCCGAGAATGACAATGTGAGCATCGCTCACCGTGACGACGGTCACGTTCAGGTCTTCTGGACCGTACCGAAAGAAGAATGAAATTCGAATCCCTCTTTGCCCGCCATGCGCGGGCTTTTTTTTGCATCGAGAAATAATAAAGGCATGCCTGTTGACTCTTAATAAAGGCTGCCCTATATTTTGTCCATCGCCAGCGACAACACGGCGACGGGCCAACCGGCCCACCACACGACTGGTGAAGCCGCCAGATAGCCAGAGATCAGCGAAGTGATCTCCCAGCCCCTACCAGGGATCGACTGGACCAAAGCTCTTTAAGCAGAACGGAAAAATTTCACTGATGCAGCTTGGCGACAGGCTGCATTGGGAAATCCCCCAACCTGAGGCACCACCATGTTAGGAATTTTCGGAAAGAAGTTTAAAAAGGCATCAGCTGAGGCAACCGCGGCAATGTCGAAAAACGTGAACCGCGACCTGATGCAAGCCGTGGTATATGGCGCGATCTTCATCGCCGCGGCTGACGGCGACCTGGCTGAAGCAGAACTGAAGAAGACCGAGAAGCTGATCGCAAACAACCCGCTGCTCAAAGGGCTTCGGGGCCGAACTGAGCGACACGATCGACCGTGCAGAAGCGGACTTCAAAGATGGTGGCCGCCGCATCCTGCGCCAAAACTCTGAGAAAGAACTGAGCGATCTGAAGCACTCACCGGAAGAAGCGAAGACGGTGATGAATATCATGCTGACCATCGCAGATGAAGGCGGCATCGACGACGCCGAGCGCAAGGCGCTGGAGCAAGCGGCCAAGTGGCTGGGGCTGAACCTGAAAGACTTCGAAGACTGATGGCCTGGGTCAAACAGATGGGGAGCCGCTTGCGGGCGCTCCTCATTATGACCCTGCTCGTTGGCGTAGTGTTGATCGACTCGGTGTCCCGAATCATCAGCATGTGCGCTGACGGGTTTCTCGCGGTGCTGATCTTGTTGCTGATCTGGCCGCTAATCAAAAAGCCCTGACTCATCCGTCTGCCCATTCAGCGAGTGGGCAGCGGGATGGCGTCAGCCTCACCGGAATTGCCGCTTCACGGGCCTACGGCAATGTAAACAATCAGAGTCCCCGTCAGACGGTTGGAAACCTTCCCGATCACCTGGACGCTTCAACGCTAACCAGGCCGCATCGGGAGATGCCTTGCTCGCTATTCACGCCCGGCTTGGTCACCGGCGCAGGGCATCTGCCGATGCGGACGAAACTGCGGCCTATAACCGCCCACCTGCTCCACCCGTGCGACGGGTACGCCCCGCAATACTCGCGTCATCAAAAACGGTGCAACAACTTCCCAACATCACTCCGGAAAGAGGATTTGCAGCCATGTAAACGACATTGACCCGGCCTACTGCCTCACGCAGCGCCAGGCGAATCGGTTCACGTACGGAGGCGTACTGAACCTTGGATGAAAGAAAAGCCCGGTTTCGACTGGGCTTTTTTTCACACGGCGTTTACCCGCCAGCGCTCTCCCCTGCGCCCAACGGCAACCAGCAGGCGATCAGAGCGCTGACGAGTACACGCAACCATCTGAGGAAAGGACATGCACCCACAAATTCAGCAGCGCGTGGATGGCCTGAATGCCATGCGGGCCCGCACTCATCTCGCCACCGCGGAGTTCTACGCCATGATCGGTAAAGAGCCACCAGCGCAAAAAATTCGCTATCAGGTTGTCGCCAAGGGAGTTAGCGCCTACCACGTCGTGGAAATCGAAACCGGAAAGGTGCGCGGCTTCCGCTTCAACTGGAAGGATGCGGTCAACTTCGCCCAGGTCCTTGAGGCGCGCGCAGACGGTGTGAAGGTCACGCTGTCACAGGCGGTGCTGCAATGATTGGCGAAAGCGTGCCAGACCAGCACAAGCAGGTCGTTGCGCAACTGGCGGCCCAGATCGATCACTACCTCGCGACCGGCCACCGAATCGAACTGGTTCCAGCCGGGAAAAGCGGCGAGGTGTCGTTTACCGCGATCGGCAACCACCCGAAGAACCTCAAAGCAAAGCGCGACAGACACGAGCCTCGCGTCCGTGAGCTGGCAGCCCAGGGCAACACCGCATCGGCAATCGCCACCGCCGTCGGCATCGACAGCCGCACCGTCCGGCGCATCGCCTAAGAGCACGACATCAGCTTGGCCGAACCGACCTGATGCGCAAGATCAACAACCGCGTGCACCAGCGCCGTCGGCAAGCCTGGCTGGACTTGCCAGCGCATCAGTTCGGAGAACCACTCAATGGAAAAGACAGCAGCCGCGAAGCACTCGGCGGACTACCGGGCACGGCAAAAAGCCGAGAAGCAAAAGCTGGGTGTGGAAATACTGAAAGTGGCGGTGCCGGTCGGCATCAACAGGCATCTTCAGAAACTCATGAAGGCTCACGGATTCAAGAACAAGCAGGAGCTTTATCAGACCGTCGTCCTTTCGCTGGTCGGCGCTGAACCGGATGAAGCAAAGCGCATGCTCACACTTCCACCGTCAGGTTTCGTTGTGACGGAAAAACTAGCGCGTCAGTTGAAAGAACTCGGAATGGCGGACCCCGATCCAGATGCAGATGCAGACGAAGAATGAACTGACCCCGGTACAGGCAGAAACACTGGCCTTCATTGCGGAGTACCGCAAGAAGAATGGTTACTCGGCGACAGTTGCCGAAATGGCAAAGGCCGCGGACGTAAACGGAAATGCGATCTCAGGCCGCATTACCACCATGATCAAGAAAGGCGCGATTACTAAAACGCCTGGGATCGCGCGGAGCATTCGGCCCGTTCTCAGGTAGTTTTCGTGTAGGTGAAATACTCGATATTCTCGCGGAGGAACGCTGCAACTTCCTGAGCCTTCTCGAAAGTTGTTCCCTGTGGCAGATCAAGCCCAAACAGATCCATTGGCATCCCGTCGTCGTTGCTCCAGTAGGCGATTTCAATCCACGACTCTCGTGATTCATGCTGATGAACCCTGAATATCGGTTTAGCTCGAAGCGTCATTTCTTGACTCCTTGACCCGGCCCCATGCCGGTCACCACGTATAGCCCACCACTACGCTTGATGCCAGATCGCAGGCAATAAAAAAGGCACCTGCAGAGCAGATGCCTTGAACCGGATAGCGTGGGAAAAGCCATGCTCCGGCTTCACAATTAAACCTCATCACCAACCTATTCGCCACCGTTTTTAGCAGGATAGAGGGAGCATTACCTAACGGAAGCAGCGACTTAGCCGATGAATCCAGGGCCTCGCCACTGGTTAACATCCCAAGCGCATATGGATGCGAAAACCGCGAAAGGCGCAGAACGCCACGTTGTGGTAGACGCGACTATTCCGAACTAGAATCAGCTTTATGCTACTCAACCTAATTACGAGCATGGACGGAATACTAATGGAAATCGAAACGAAATTGAACGTTCCGGCTGGATTCCCCTACGCGGGAAAAGTATTTTTGCTTCAAAGTCTCGCCGAGGGTAAATTTTTACTCAGCAATGGCTTCGTCATTGAGGCGCTGGCCGATCAGATTGACAAAAATTGCCTCTTTCAACTAGTTGCTTTACCTACGAACGAGATAAAGATTTTTTCGATTGCCAAGCAGATGTTTGTGAGTGCAATAGGCCCAACGCGGCAGTTAGCCGCGAGAGTACAAGATGAACGCTGGAGTCGTTTCACCATTGAATATCTAGAGGCCATAGGTGCCTTTACAATCAAAAGTAGCCATCCTTCTGCCGCCGCCAGTCCGTATGTGAGCGTAGTCGGACCAGGCAGGAATTTGTATGTTTGTGACGCGGCTCCTCAACAGGGCTGGAGCTATTTTCAACCTTTCGTCCCCACAGGCATGCCTGCCACAAACGTGGATCAGTTTATGCCATAACACCAATGTCAAAGCGACCAGTAGAAATGAGTCATGTTTCATCCTGGGTGATACTCATGATGATGGTCTTTCCCTACGTACTGTGATGTGAGGATGCCTAGCCGTAAATCGTTTAAGGATGAAATCTAGGCAAATTGTTTAAGCTGAAAAATCCGTTCATCTCAATGAAAATCCCTCCTGGCTAGGTTTTTTGAGGAACGCGTCACCTCAACCTGATGCTTTCCAAATTTCTTTAGCGGATCCTATAGAGCGTCACAAGTGGAGAGTTCTGGGCGTCGCGAATATATTCTCGGCTGATGACTACGGCATCGCGTCTGCCGCTACCTCAATAGCCAGAGCAGCGTCTCGCACATCTTCTGAAATGTAAGCGATGTCGTTGAGCATCGATTCGATGGCGGCTTCGGTGAGGGATTAGTAGATCCAGCCCCTGATCCACCGCAGCCAGCAGGACTGATTTCAGCGCCATCCGCAAAACGTTTTCCCTGTCTTCGCTCATGACCTTCTCCTTTCCCGTGGAGAGGTAATCGTAGGCCATTACCAGCCCGAATGGAATCGGACCACGAGCCTGTAGCAACAGACTCTAGTAGGCGATAAGACTTGAGCAACGTTGGGTTAACGGTTGGGGAGACGCTCAAAATCTCCGATGAAATCCAGCACTGCGTCGAAATTCAATCCCCCCCGCTGACAATTGCTAAAGAAGTCAATCTCCACGAGCGTCTCTCTGTACCAGTTATGATCCTCCGAAAAAACAATTAACAGAAAATAGATGAGCGCCATATTGATCGACATATTTGCGGAAATAGTGGAATAAGCAAAATTCTTAGCTTTGTTTGATACGTTCGCATCAACAACGAAGTCAATCATGTTCGTGACAGAATTTGCGTAAGCACTGAAACTCTTCCCACCGCCAGTGAGGTACCAATCATCGAACCTTTCAATCCACTCATTCCCGCTAGACTTATTCAAACTCCACCCATGGGTGAAGTCGTGACAAGCAGCGTTGAAAGCTGATGCCCCGGTTTTTTTACCGCTACCAAAACCAAATGAAATAAGGTTCGCATGCTCTAAACTTAAAGTTAGAAGCTGGAACAAATTACTATCAAACTGCTGCCGTGCATTGTGTTTATTTTGCTTCCTCAACGCTTTAGCAGAAGACTTCAGTTCTTTGGTCGAATTTCTCATCTCCTCGCTTTGTAATTTTATAGTATAAAGAAGGGCAACCAGACCAATTATCGAAAATAGTGGGTTCAGAATTCCACCCACAAAATCACCAAACTGCCCCCACGACTCTTGCTTATCGGAAGGAGTCAATCCAAAAGTTACTACAAATCGCAAAAGCAATATTATGGCGATAACAAGCGCCGTTAATGCTATTGAAACTAGCCATTTCGGAACTCCAGACTTCCCTTTCACTATATTTCTCGCCCCAAAAAAGTCAGAAATTGTACTAGGAATCAGCAATGACTACAGCAATCGATTTGTTCGCCGGACTCGGCGGATGGTCTACCGGTGCCCGCGCGGCGGGTGTTGAACTACTTTGGGCGGCCAACCATTGGCCGGTCGCCGTCGAGTGGCACAGCGCAAATCACCCGGACACCGAGCACATCTGCCAAGACCTGCATCAGGCGGACTGGACCAAGGTTCCGAGCCACGATATCTTGCTGGCTTCGCCCTGCTGCCAAGGCCACTCCAAAGCGCGCGGCAAGTCATCCGGCAACCCGCAGCATGACTCAAGCCGATCCACAGCCTGGGCAGTTGTCTCGGCGCTGGAGTTTCACCGGCCGGAAGCGGCCATCGTCGAGAACGTTCCCGAGTTCATGGACTGGGCGCTGTATCCGGCGTGGTTGTCGGCTGTGCGCTCGCTGGGATATCAGGTCGCGCCGCATATCGTTGATTGCGCAGACCTGGGTGTGCCTCAGAACAGGGTCCGCATGTTCTTGGTCTGCACCCGAAGCGCAGCGCCGCTGATGCTCGACCTCAGGCCGGAGAGTCACACCGCGGCGAATTCGTTCATCGATTTGGAAGCCGGCCGCTGGGCTGATGTCGAACGCCCAGGGCGAGCAGCGGCAACGCTGGAACGGGTCAAGGCGGGTCGCGCGGCATACGGCGATCAGTTCCTGTTCAGCTACTACGGCAACACCCGCAGCGGCCGCGCCCTCACCCGCCCGATCGGTACCATCACGACGCGGGATCGCTGGGCAATCGTGAACGGCGACAAGATGCGGATGCTCACAGCGGACGAGAACCTGCTGGCCATGTCGTTTCCCGCGCACACCAAGCGACCTGAAAGCCACCGCCTGACGGTGCATATGGCTGGCAACGCCGTTCCCCCGCTCGCAGGTCAGCGCGTGATTGAAGCGCTGATGGCCGCCGCCTGATCACACCAGCGCATCAGCCGCCTTCCCCACCGCCGAAGTCAAGCGCATCAGACGCAACCTCGATCTCTCGGATAGCGGCAATCACAGACGGCGATACGTTCTTAGGCAGAAGCGTCAGCGACCCAATTGCCTGCTCGCAAAGCTCATCGACATCAACGTGAAGCTCGCGCGCTGCGTTCAGTACAGCTTCAAGGGCGATAGATAGCGCCAATTCCCTGTTCTCGCTCATGACCTTCTCTCTTCCTGTGGAGCGATAAGCGTAGGCCATTACCCACTCGCATGGAATCGCGGAAGCGATCTTCAGGCCATCGTCGGTGCTCTAGCTGCACTGACTTAAGGGAGGATGTGCAGTGCGAAGCAATCGCCCAAGAGTTCATGGCCGGACTGGAAGACAAAACCGGCACTGCTGCGAAGTTATCTCTGGGTAGATTTTCAGCTTAAATTAACCCGCGCCTGCTTCGCATAAAGAATATATCCCATGCAGGCGAGAGTTAATTTTGCTCAGGCGGAGGCAGGGCTTTTTTTGCCTCCAGATTTTTAAAAACCTTTTTTGCTCTGTATGGGATAATGTAGGTTCCGATAAGGATATGCTCGATCACCTCAAGAGCCAGAAGTAGCTGATTTTTAGTCGGAGCCTTCCCTCTATGAGCTGCATGGTTACCTAAGACTCTGATTTTGTGGAGTGTCTGAACACCCTCCTCAGTTACCAACGACCGCGCATTAAGATCATCTATTTTTTGCTCTAAATTTCTGCCCTTTGCTTTAACGTCAGAGCAAATTGTGTCCAGAATAGTTCTTATCCCGATACCGCTAATTATCAATAGATCGTTGTCTAGCGCGCTTCTCGTCTCACGATAGATGTCTTCGATATCAAGCGGTAAAGATTCATGATCAATAATCTTCGACCCAACAACCCGTCCAGGATAAAACGTCACTGTGGATACCCAGTATGCGTCACCGTATTCGTCGTGATCCCAGTCTTCCGAGTTGGATGAGTCAACTCGAAAGGATATTTCCTCACAGCCTAAGCATTGAATTATCTGGTTGTGGACAGTCCATTCCACAGAGTTGCCGCCACCGCAATCCTCCGAACCCCTCTCGGTATAAGTAGCCACGATCTTGTGATTTGACCTCAGGCAACATTTCTTGCATGGGAATTTTTCAGTCATTTCATCAAGGGTTATATCGAACGTTTTCGTTATAAGCGCCATATGCGATCCCTTCGCGTTTTTTCTGAACGACACAAATACCCCACTTTCATGAATCACGCCACTGGCGAGGATGCCCGCATGTCTCCCTACAAAATGTCCGGAACGACGGTCGTCAGCTCCTCCGGCGGCCGAACCAGCGCCTATATGCTGCGCCAAGTGCTGGACAACAACGTCGATTTGGGTGACCTGATCGTCACGTTTGCCAACACTGGTAAAGAGCACCCCGCCACTCTGGATTTTGTTCAGGAATGCCCAGACCGCTGGGGCGTGCCGATTGTCTGGCCTGAGTTCCGGGACGACGAGCGAGGGTTCGCAATCGTCGACTACGAGACAGCTAGCCGCGACGGTGAGCCGTTCGAAGCGCTGATCAGGAAGCGCAGCTACCTCCCGAACCCGGTGACGCGCTTCTGCACCATCGACCTGAAGATCAGGGTAATCCACAAATATCTGCGCAAGGTTGGCTGCTCAACAGAAGAAACGCCGGTGGACATGATGACCGGCATCCGCGCTGACGAGCCACGCCGAGTCGCGAAGATCCGGCATCGAAAGACGACCAGCGAGAGCAAACACGCCACGATGGTGATGCCGTTGGAAGACGCTGGCGTCGGCGTTCAGGGCGTCACCGATTTCTGGAAAGGTCAGCCTTTCGATCTGATGTTGCCGACCATCAATGGCCGAACGCTGGAAGGCAACTGCGACCTGTGCTTCCTCAAGGGCGCTAAGCAGGTTTATTCGATCATCGCCAGCGATAGGCAGAAGGCTGAATGGTGGGCACGCATGGAGCGGACCGCTAAATCCAGCTCCAGTACCACCGGCGACGGCGCGCTGTTCCGCTTCGACCGACCGAGCTATCAGCAGATGCTCGACTACTCAGACACTCAATTCGATATGTTCGCCGACCACGACGAGGCCATCGCGTGCGTCTGCGGAGATTAGTTATTAGCTTATTAGCTTCAACTTCAGGGCAGACTCGAGATTCCTCACTACATCAGTCAGCTCAGCTCCAAATTCGTCATTCGGAAATAACCTATTTTTGAAGACCTTACGCCTCATGTCCAAATACACTCGGTGATCCGTTCGCTCTTCATCAGACTCTCCCGGATCGGAGCACAAAAGCCTCAAGCGCACATACTCTCCGTACTCATCTTTCAAAAACTCGAGCCGATTAGCGAATCTCAAAATGTGCTCTCCCCAAAGGGCCTTTGCCTCAAATAGCGACACCGAAATCTCAGCATAAGATGCGTTTAAAGCATCAAGGCGACGTTCGAAGCCGAGCGTGAGCCGCTGAAAGCGTTCATCATCACCAACCGTAAAAGCTGGATCACCATCTCGCTGGACCTCGGCTGGATATATGGCTGGAGCGCGACAGCGATCAAATAATTTCTCAAACTTATAAAGTTCGATAAGCATCTGCCTTGCGAGCCTGTGATCGTCTTGCCCCCTTAATTGCCTTCTCCATGTCGCCAATCCGTTAATGCCCACATAGCCTGCTACAAGCACGCCTCCAGCCCCAAATACAGTACCTACGATAGAAAAGAAATCTTTAGTCAAAGACCAATCAATTTCGGTAAATACGAAGCAAAAGCTCATCTCAATCCCTTTTGATTTTCCCAGTCAACTATACCCATGAGGTGCATTCATGCCCATAAATTATGGAAGCGTGTGCAGCGGCATCGAGGCCGCAACAGCCGCCTGGCACCCGCTGGGCATGAACCCGGTCTGGTTCGCCGAGATTGAGCCCTTCCCCTCCGCTGTTCTGGCTCACCATTACCCGAAGGTGAAGAACCATGGCGACATGACCAAGCTCGCCGCCCTGGTGCTTGCCGGGAAGATCAAGGCGCCGCCAGTGCTTGTCGGCGGTACACCCTGCCAAGCCTTCAGCGTGGCCGGCATGCGCCAGGGCCTGCTGGACCCGCGCGGCGCCCTCACCATCAAATATGTGGAGCTCGCAGATGCAGTTGACCATGTTCGAACAGCCCGAGGCGATGACGAGTGCGTCGTCGTCTGGGAAAACGTCCCCGGAGTCCTTGCCGATAAGCAAAACGCCTTCGGATGCTTTCTTGGTGCGCTTGCTGGGGAAGACTGCGAGCTGCAGCCTTCAGGGAAGCGCTGGACAGACGCTGGTTGTGTGTATGGACCCAAAAGAACAGTCGCGTGGCGGATCCTGGACGCCCAATATTTCGGCCTGGCCCAACGACGGCGCCGTGTGTTCGTTGTCGCAAGTGCTCGAAGAGGGTTCGATCCCCTTGAGGTACTTTCTGAGCGCGAAGGCGTGCGCCGGGATACTGCGCCGCGCCGAGGCGAGGGGCAAGACGTTACCGGAACAGCTCCTTTCGGCCCTGCGCTCCAGTGCGGATGCGGACACATCTTCCCTGAAGAGCTTGGTCACTACGGCTGCATGAACTGCGAGGGTGATGAAGGCCCAGCGGTGACAATGTTCGGCGGCATCCCGGCGTTCGGTGGCCACAGCCTGGGAAGCTCGATCGAGCGATCGGCCACGCTCACGGCGAAAGACACTCGCATGGACATCGAGAGCGAGACGATCTTCGTTCAACCAAATCGGGATGTCGCTGGCACGCTGCGCAGCACTGACGGCGGAGCGGACGTTGATCACGGGATGGCAAACCATCTGGTGGCCGGCACGCTTCAATCCAGCGGCAAAGCCGCAGGCAGCGCAACCCAACAAGATGCCGAAGCAGGCCTTCTGGTTGTGCACGGCACGCAGGACCCCGATGTCATACAAGATAAGGCTCACCCGCTCGGGCGCAATCACGGTCAAGAAAACGCCATCCTCGCCTTCAGCTGCAAGGATCATGGCGCCGACGCCGGATCGCTCTCGCCCACCCTGCGGGCAATGAACCATAGCGGAAGCCATGCCAACGCCGGCGGCCAGGTCGCTGTGTGCATTACCGGGGAGGTGACTCACACGCTTAAGGCTGAGGGATTTGATGGAAGTGAGGACGGCACTGGGCGCGGCCAGCCAATTGTCGCGGCATTCGCTGAGAACTCTCGCGCTGAACTTCGATATGAAAACGGCGATGGCAGGATTGCCGGCACGCTCAGCACCGGAGGCGGCAAGGCCGGGCAAGGCATTCCATCAGCTCAGATCGGCGCATCAGTTCGACGCCTCACTGCCGTGGAATGCGAACGGCTGCAGGGCCTGCCCGACAATTACACGCAGATCCCCTGGCGCGGTAAGCCTACCGCCGAATGCCCGGACGGCCCTCGCTACAAAGCGATCGGCAACAGCAAAGCCGTAACCGTCGTTCGCTGGCTAGGCCAGCGCCTCCTGCAACAACTCTGACCAACCCCAAAGTAACCTCCAGAGGTTACATCTCGAAAAGTAACCTGATTGGGTTACAGGGATATCGCCATGCCTGAAGAAATGAAGAACGCCGCCTTGAGCGGTGAGTGGAAGCTTGTGCCCATGGCGCAGCTGAAGAAGTGGCATCGCGACTTGGATGCTTGCCAGAAGGTGATGTGGTTACGCGGTGGCTTTGATCCGGCGTACTGCCTGGATACTCAGGATTGCCTAAAGGAAATGGAAGGTGTGCTGGCTACCGCTTTGCCCCCTAATGGTCCAGCGCCAAAGGTACATCGCTACCGCGTCGTGAAAATGCTGTCCGAGGACGGCAACAAGATCGATTACAAGCCGCACGGCCCATCGGTGGTGACGGCTGATGTGCATGATGCCCACGTCACCCGCCTGCAGGCCGAGAACGCCGCACTCCAGCAGCGCCTCCTTCTGATGGGGCAGAAAGTGCAACAAAGTGACCAGATGTTGAATGCTTCTGGCGTCCGGGAGGCAGCACTCCAGCAGCGCCTGACCATTGCCGATCAGCGCGTCGACGATCTTGAATCCGACATAGCCGCAGCGCGAGAACTCCTGAAGCAGGGTAGCTCGCCAACCCCAGCGCATTGCGAATCGGTTTTGGATTTTCTCGCCGGCCAATCAGCGCCAGCGCCAGAACTAAACGAAGAGGACTGGCACATGAACCCATGCCACCAGGGCCATCGCGATGTAGGCGCGTGCGGCGGTAAGGCCTTCTGCCACACCTGCGACGAGACGATCACCGCGGCCACGACGCAGGAAGCCTTCGAGCAGTGGAACGCAACGCACCCCGCCACCCCGCAATAACCCCGCCGCCCGTTCGGCCCAACCCTATCCCTATTGCCTGCTGCGCGGCTATCTGGCCGACCCCTGCAGCATTAAAGCTGGAGCGTCTACGTGCCCGAGGTGCAGATGCAGAGCGGCGAACGACGCCTGCTGAACGATAACGGCAGATTTCCAGGCAGGACTTCCCATGGAAGAGAGCACCACTATCTTCATCATATTGATGGTCGACTCATCTAGGGCAAGCAGGAGCGAATGGGCTGTGAAACGGAAATCGTCTGCGGTCTGCATGCGGAAAACCTACTTACTAAAAGCAATCGGTTATCGATTCCATCTATCTGTGAGTCGTGGTTGATCAGCTAATTCAATTCAACCGGATCGACGGCTCATATATCTCATTCCAATTGCCTGCTGCGTAGGCGGCGAGGACGAAGTCATGCCTGAAGAAATCATTTTCGTGAACGACAATCCAGCACAGTGTGGCTGCACATCGCGCTTCAGCGACGGCGGCGGCCAGTATTCGAATGTCTTTTACGTCACACCGTGTTCTATCCATTCGCCGAAGGTTTTCGGGCCGGCCGAGGTTGTTCGCGATAAAGGTGGTTGGTGGTGGCATCCAGATGTCCCGGACTTTGGGGAAGGCGAAGACCCAGCGCCATATCTCGCTTGGGTGGCTGAACAAAGGCTGGAGCTGAAAGGCTGGAATGCGGGCGATGAGACTTATGAGCTTCCCGAAGAAGATGCCGCGTGCACGGCCTGGAACCCTGCTTCACCCGGACCTGAATGGTTTCTGATGGGCATCTTCGATACCGAGGATGGGCCGTATGTCAGCTGGGCCCGACGGATGGTGACGCCATGAAGCGCGAACTGATCAAGATCAGCGAATTTCGCCGCCGGCGCTGGGGTGAGAATGGTACCCCCCCCTGCTCCCAAGCGATCCGCAATTACATCCGAGACGGCAAGCTCCCGGGCGAGCAGATTGGAAAACTCTGGTATATCGATTGGGCGGCCTTCAACAAGTCCGCCGGCAACGAGCTCGTAGCGATGGTATTGAAAGGAGCTGCATGATGGTCCCACGGCCGCGCAACAAGTCGAACAGAGGCTTGCCGCCGAACCTCTACCTGGATGATCGGCGCGGGACCTACCGGTACCGCAGGCCGACTGACGGCAAATGGTTTCCGTTCGGAGCCGATCGGGTGAAAGCTGTAGACGCGGCCAAGCAATTAAACCTCGCCTTCATGCAGGGCGCCGACCTGGTTGGCTCGGTGATGGGCGAGTCTGCCGAGCTGTTCACCGCATTCCTGACCCAGTATGAAGAGAAGGTGCTGCCACCTCGGGAGCTCTCCCAGGGGACGCTCGCCCTGTATGGGGTGCACTTTCGACGTTTTCGGAAGGCGTTCGAAGGCAAGGCTATCGACCAGATCACAATTCGCATGATCGCCGAGCTGCTGGATTCGGTAACGCCTCGTACTGCAAACCAGTGCCGTGCACTGCTGATCGATATATTCAACCATGCCGCAGCGAAGGGGCTTTGCCCCGACAACCCAGCAATGAGCACGATCAGCCGGATCGAAAAGAAAGCCCGAAAGCGTCACACCGTCGAAGGCCTGAAAGCCATCCGGGAGAAATCGCCCGCTTGGCTGCAGAACGCAATCGATCTGGCGCTGGTCACCGCACAGCGGCGCACCGACATTCTGTCCATGAAGTTCGAAGACGTGAAGGACGGATACCTCTACGTGGTCCAGCAAAAGACCGCGAAAGCGTCGGACATGGCATGGATCAGGTTCAGGGTTACACCTGAGCTTCAGCGGGTCATCAGCCACTGCCGAGACAACATCGTCTCCCCGTTTCTGATCCACCGACGGCCGGAGCGAAAGAAACAGAAGCAGGCCGAAACGAAAGAGCACTGGACCAAGATTGAGGAACGGTATCTGACCAGGGCTTTCAAGGAAGCGCGGGACGCAGCGGATTGTTACAAGGGATGGAAGGAAGAAGAGATGCCGGGCTTCCATGAAGTCAGAGCGCTTTCGCTGCACCTGTACAAGAAAGCCGGAAAAGATGGGCAGAAGATCGCCGGCCACGCCAGCGAGGAGATGACCAAAAACTATCAGAAGGATCACGCGGAAGTGGTCTGGTCAGAGGCCGTCCCCGACCTCGATATCAGCGAAATCGCCGGATAGTTTTGCGCCAGTTTTGCGCGGGTTTTGCGCCGAGCAGAAATGAAAAAGGGAATCAAACCTGTAAGTGGCTGATTCCCTTTACAAAATATGGTCGGGACGGAGTGATTCGAACACTCGACCCCTAGCACCCCATGCTAGTGCGCTACCGGACTGCGCTACGCCCCGACTAGGCGTGAATCTGTTGTCGCTCTTGCGAGGACGTCGAGGAATATACCCTAAGCTTTTGAATGATGGAAGTATTTCGACCCGATTGCGTTACTTGCGTAGGACGACCAGAACATCTTCCAGCTCAGCAATCATCTGCTTGATCAGCTGCTTGTACTGCAGGGAATCATCCTTGACCTCATCGCTGGACATGCGCAGGCGTGCGCCACCGATGGTGAAGCCCTGGTCATAGAGCAAGGCGCGGATCTGTCGGATCATCAGCACATCCTGCCGCTGATAATACCGACGATTCCCGCGACGCTTGACCGGGTTGAGTTGAGGAAATTCCTGTTCCCAATAACGCAGAACGTGCGGTTTGACCGCGCAGAGCTCGCTGACTTCACCAATGGTGAAGTAGCGTTTGCCGGGAATGGGCGGTAGCTCGTCGTTATGACTTGGTTCCAGCATAAGCCTCAACTCGGGCCTTCAATTTCTGCCCTGGGCGAAAGGTGACCACACGGCGAGCCGTAATCGGAATTTCTTCCCCTGTCTTGGGATTTCGACCCGGTCGCTGGCGTTTATCTCGCAGGTCAAAATTGCCGAATCCGGACAATTTGACCTGCTCGTTATCTTCCAGAGCGTGCCTGATTTCCTCAAAGAACAGCTCAACCAGTTCCTTGGCTTCTCGTTTATTCAGGCCTAGCTCTTCGTACAGACGTTCGGCCATCTCAGCTTTCGTCAGAGCCCCCATACGCTACTTCCTTAACGTGGCGTTTAACCTTTCCTCAAGCGAGGTGAGAATTTGCTGCGTCGAAGCGTTTACCTCATCGTCAGTAAGAGTGCGCGATGGATGTTGCCAGGTCAAGCCGACTGCAAGGCTTTTTCTATGCGGATCAATGCCTTTACCCTGATAAACATCAAATAGCCTGAGGTCTGTCAGCCATTCCCCTGCATTTTCACGAATAACGTCCAGAACGGCGGTTGCTGCGACCTCACGGTCCGCAAGCAAAGCCAGGTCGCGACGCACTTCCGGGAAACGCGACAACTCGTGGAATTTCGGCAGTCGCCCCTTGGCAACATCCGCCAGAACCAGCTCGAAAACGAACACCGCACGATCCAGACCCAAGGTCTTGATCAGCTCCGGGTGCAGTGCGCCGATATAGCCCACTTCACGACCATCGCGCTCAATGCGAGCAGTCTGACCGGGGTGCAAGGCAGGATGCTGGCCCGGTACGAAGCGGAAATCATCCAGCGCGCCGGCAAAACCCAGCACCGCTTCTACGTCAGCCTTGACGTCAAAGAAGTCGACCGCATCGCGCCCCTGAGCCCAACCTTCAGGCAAGCGGCTGCCGCAGATCACACCTGCCAGCATAGGCTCTTGTTTCAAACCTTCCAGTTGGCCGACGAAACGCAAACCACTTTCGAACAGTCGTACGCGGTCCTGTTGGCGATTGAGGTTGTGCTGAAGCGCCTTGACCAGACCCGGCCACAGCGACGAACGCATCGCAGCCATGTCAGCGGAAATCGGGTTGGCCAGCAACAGCGGCTCCACACCCGGGTTGAACAGCTCGAACCACTTCTGATCGATGAAGCTGTAGGTGATCGCTTCCTGATAACCGCGAGCGACCAGCAGGCGGCGGAGCGCAGGCAGATCGCCCTGAGCTTCGGCATGCGCTTGCGGCGCCAGACGGGCTTGCGGATAGCGAACCGGCAGGCGGTTGTAGCCATACAGACGAGCCAGCTCCTCGATCAGATCGACCTCAAGGGAGATATCGAAGCGATGGCTCGGGACTTCAACTTGCCACTGCCCTGCCGCTGGGGACGAAACTTTCAGGCCTAGCGCGGTGAGCAGACGCTCGACTTCGGCCGCGTCCATCTGCATCCCAAGCATTTGCTCGATACGGTCGGCACGCAAAGTGATTGGAGCGATCGACGGCAGATGCTGCTCGCTGACGGCTTCGATGACCGGACCGGCTTCGCCGCCAGTGATTTCCAGCAGCAGGCCGGTGGCGCGCTCCATGGCTTCGCGGGCCAGTTGCCAGTCCACGCCACGCTCGTAGCGATGGGAAGCGTCGGTGTGCAGGCCATAGGAGCGCGCTTTGCCGGCGACGGCGATCTGATCGAAGAAAGCGCTTTCCAGGAAGATGTCGCGGGTTGCCGCGGTGTTGACGCCGCTGTGTTCACCGCCCATGACGCCAGCGATAGCCAGCGCGCGCTGGTGGTCGGCGATGACCAGGGTGTCGGCGCGCAGGCTGACTTCCTGACCGTCCAGCAGCACCAGCTTCTCGCCTTCTTCGGCCATGCGCACGCGAATGCCGCCGTTGATTTCGGCGAGATCGAATGCGTGCAACGGTTGACCCAGCTCGAGCATCACGTAATTGGTGATGTCGACGGCGGCATCGATGCTGCGAACCTCGGAACGACGCAGGCGCTCGACCATCCACAACGGGGTCGGACGCGACAAGTCGACATTGCGAATGACGCGGCCCAGATAACGAGGGCATGCTGCGGGTGCCAGCACGTCGACCGAGCGCACTTCGTCGTGCACGGCGGGTACGGCAGTAACCTGAGGGCGCGTGACAACGGCGTCATACAGTGCGCCGACTTCACGGGCCAGACCCGCGACCGACAGACAGTCGCCACGGTTCGGGGTCAGGTCGACTTCGATGCTGGCGTCGTCGAGCTCCAGATAGACACGAAAATCCTTGCCCACCGGTGCATCGGCCGGCAACTCCATCAAGCCGTCATTGCCCTCACCCACCTGCAGTTCGGCCTGGGAGCAGAGCATGCCGTTGGATTCGACGCCCCGCAGTTTAGCCTTCTTGATCTTGAAATCGCCCGGCAGCTCGGCGCCGATCATGGCGAATGGGATCTTCAGGCCCGGGCGCACATTTGGCGCACCACAGACAACCTGAAAGGTTTCCGAACCGTTGCTGACCTGGCAGACACGCAGCTTGTCGGCATCCGGGTGCTGCTCGGTGCTCAGCACTTCGCCCACCACCACACCGCTGAAAACACCGGCTGCCGGGGTCACGCTGTCGACCTCCAGACCCGCCATCGACAGACGCGCTACCAGCTCGTCACGGGAAACTTGCGGGCTTACCCAGCCACGCAGCCATTGTTCACTGAATTTCATCCTGCTCTCCTAATCGATTCGTTACGGACCTACGACCCGGTTACTGCGCGGCACCAGCCCTGAAGCCGGCTCGCGCAGAGCCCCTAGCGAAATTGCGCGAGGAACCGCAAGTCGTTGTCGAAGAACAGGCGCAAGTCATTGACGCCGTAACGCAGCATGGCCAGACGTTCTGCACCCATGCCGAAAGCAAAGCCCTGGAATTCTTCCGGATCGATGCCGGACATACGCAGCACATTCGGATGAACCATGCCGCAACCCATGACTTCCAGCCAGCCGGTCTGCTTGCAGACGCGACAGCCCTTACCGCTGCACATCACGCATTCCATGTCGACTTCGGCGGATGGCTCGGTGAACGGGAAGTACGAAGGACGGAAACGCACCGCCAGTTCTTTTTCGAAGAACACTCGCAGGAACTCTTCGATGGTGCCCTTGAGGTCAGCGAAGTTGATATCACGGTCGACCAGCAGGCCTTCGACCTGGTGGAACATCGGCGAGTGGGTGATATCGGAGTCGCTGCGGTAAACACGACCCGGGCATACGATGCGGATCGGTGGTTTGTTCGATTCCATGGTGCGGACCTGTACCGGCGAGGTATGGGTGCGCAGCAACATGTTGGCGTTGAAATAGAAGGTGTCATGCATCGACCGGGCCGGGTGATGGCCTGGGATGTTGAGCGCTTCGAAGTTGTGGTAATCGTCTTCTACCTCAGGGCCTTCGGCAATGCCGTAGCCGATGTGGGTGAAGAATTGTTCGATACGTTCCAGAGTCCGGGTGACAGGATGCAGACCGCCAGTGGTCTGTCCGCGGCCAGGCAGGGTCACGTCAATGGATTCGGCGGCGAGTTTGGCAGCAAGATCTGCCTCCTCGAACGACGCCTTGCGCGCATTGAGAACCTCTGTGACACGCTCCTTGGCAACGTTGATCAGGGCGCCAACTTGCGGACGCTCTTCAGCCGGCAAATTCCCCAGGGTCTTCATCACCTGAGTCAATTCACCCTTCTTGCCGAGGTAGTGAACCCGGATTTGCTCCAGGGCATTGATATCTTCGGCGCTTTGCACAGCCTCAAGTGCTTGAGAGACCAGCGCGTCCAGGTTTTCCATGTACAGACTCCAGATACGAAATAGGGGAAGAGCTTACAAGGCTCTTCCCCTATCTATGACGTTTAACACCGAACCCCGAAACGAGGTCCGGTGATTGCCGGGGACTTAGGCCAGAGTGGCTTTAGCTTTCTCGACAATCGCAGCAAACGCCGCTTTTTCGTTCACTGCCAGATCAGCCAGAACCTTGCGGTCGATTTCGATCGACGCTTTTTTCAGGCCAGCGATGAAACGGCTGTAGGACAGACCGTTGATACGCGCACCAGCGTTGATACGAGCGATCCACAGAGCGCGGAACTGACGTTTTTTCTGACGACGGTCACGGTAGGCGTATTGGCCAGCCTTGATTACCGCTTGCTTGGCAACACGGAATACGCGTGAACGCGCGCCGTAGTAGCCTTTAGCAAGTTTCAGAATTTTTTTGTGACGCTTACGGGCAATGACGCCACGCTTTACACGAGCCATGAGTTACTTCCTCTATTCTTGATCAAAATTAACGAAGGCGCAGCATGCGCTCGACTTTTGCCACGTCGGACGGATGCAGCAGGCTGCTTCCGCGCAGTTGACGCTTACGCTTGGTCGACATTTTGGTCAGGATGTGGCTCTTGAAAGCGTGCTTGTGCTTGATGCCATTCGCGGTTTTCAGAAACCGTTTAGCTGCACCACTTTTAGTCTTCATCTTTGGCATGTTCGGATACTCCGCATTCAGTTGATAAACATAACCGCAAGGCCTGCCGTGCCCTGGTGGTTATTTCTTCTTTTTCGGGGCGATGACCATGATCAGCTGGCGTCCTTCCATCTTAGGATGCTGTTCGACGGCGCCGTATTCGAGCAGGTCTTGTTCAACCCGCTTCAACAGCTCCATACCCAGCTCCTGGTGGGCCATCTCACGACCGCGGAATCTCAACGATACCTTGGCCCTGTCCCCGTCACTCAGGAAACGTACCAGGTTGCGTAGTTTTACCTGGTAATCCCCTTCCTCCGTCCCTGGACGAAACTTGATTTCTTTAACCTGAATCTGCTTCTGGTTTTTCTTCGCTGCAGCAATCTGTTTCTTCTTCTCGAAGATCGATTTGCCGTAGTCCATCACGCGACAGACCGGCGGTACTGCGTCGGCAGAAATTTCTACCAGATCGAGCTTGGCTTCTTCAGCTATACGAAGCGCTTCATCAATCGAGACGATGCCAACCTGCTCGCCGTCAGCGCCAATTAACCGAACCTCGCGTGCCGAGATATTCTCGTTGATCGGGGCCTTCGGTGCAGCTCGTTTATCTTGTCTCATTTCACGCTTAATAATAATTACTCCGAATCTTGGCGACCACGCCGGGAAACCGCTTGTGCGAGGAACTCCGAGAATTGGGCGACCGGCATTGAGCCGAGGTCTGCGCCTTCACGGGTACGCACAGCGACAGTTTGCGTTTCAACCTCCCGATCTCCGATCACGAGGAGATAAGGAACCTTGAGCAAAGTATGCTCGCGGATTTTAAAGCCGATCTTTTCATTTCTCAAGTCGGACTTGGCACGAAACCCGCTTTCAGCCAGTGTTTTTTCCACCTCAAGGGCAAAATCTGCCTGTTTATCAGTGATATTCATGATCACTGCCTGAGTTGGAGCCAGCCACGCAGGGAATGCACCTTCGTAGTGCTCGATCAGAATTCCGATGAAACGCTCGAAGGAACCGAGAATCGCACGGTGCAACATGACCGGATGCTTGCGTCCGTTGTCTTCTGAAACGAATTCGGCGCCCAAACGGATAGGCAGGTTGAAATCGAGCTGCAATGTACCGCATTGCCAGACGCGACCCAAGCAATCCTTGAGGGAAAATTCAATTTTCGGACCGTAGAAAGCACCCTCGCCCGGCTGCAGATCGTAAGGCAGCCCTGCGCTATCAAGCGCTGCGGCCAGTGCCGACTCTGCGCGATCCCACAGATCGTCGGAGCCAACGCGCTTCTCCGGACGGGTCGAGAGCTTCATCTCGATGTCCTTGAAGCCGAAATCGGCGTAGACGTCCATGGTCAGCTTGATGAAGGCTGCGGATTCGGCCTGCATCTGCTCTTCGGTGCAGAAGATGTGAGCGTCGTCCTGAGTGAACGCGCGCACGCGCATGATGCCGTGCAGTGCGCCCGACGGCTCGTTGCGGTGGCACGCGCCGAACTCCGCCAGACGCATCGGCAGCTCACGGTAGCTTTTCAGGCCTTGATTGAACACCTGCACGTGGCACGGGCAGTTCATTGGCTTGATGGCGTAGTCGCGGCTTTCCGACTCGGTGGTGAACATGTTCTCGGCGTAGTTCGCCCAGTGTCCGGACTTTTCCCACAGCGAGCGATCGACGACCTGCGGAGTCTTGATCTCCAGGTAGCCGTTTTCGCGCTGAACCTTGCGCATGTACTGCTCGAGTACCTGGTACAGCGTCCAGCCGTTAGGGTGCCAGAACACCATGCCCGGCGCTTCTTCCTGGGTGTGGAACAGGCCCAGGCGCTTGCCGATCTTGCGGTGATCGCGCTTTTCAGCTTCTTCGATGCGCTGGATGTACGCCGCCAGCTGCTTCTTGTCAGCCCAGGCGGTCCCGTACACACGCTGCAGTTGTTCGTTTTTCGCATCGCCGCGCCAGTAGGCACCGGAAAGCTTGGTCAGCTTGAACGACTTGAGGAAACGAGTGTTCGGCACGTGCGGACCGCGGCACATGTCGACATATTCTTCGTGATAGTAAAGGCCCATGGCCTTTTCGTTCGGCATGTCCTCGACCAGGCGCAGCTTGTAGTCTTCGCCACGGGCCTTGAACACTTCGATCACTTCGGCGCGCGGAGTGACTTTCTTGATGACGTCGTAATCTTTTTCGATCAGCTGCTGCATGCGCTGCTCGATCGCCGCCATGTCTTCCGGCGTGAACGGGCGCTCGTAGGCGATATCGTAATAGAAGCCGTCATCGATGACCGGACCGATGACCATCTTCGCCGTCGGATACAACTGCTTGACCGCGTGACCGACCAGGTGCGCGCAGGAGTGACGAATGATCTCCAGGCCTTCCTGATCTTTGGGGGTGATGATTTGCAGACTCGCGTCGGCGTCGATCATGTCGCTGGCATCGACCAGTAGACCATTGACTTTGCCGGCCACGGTGGCCTTGGCCAGACCCGCGCCAATGGACGCAGCGACTTCAGCTACGGAAACCGGGTGATCGAAAGAGCGTTGACTGCCGTCGGGAAGAGTAATAGTTGGCATGGCGCCTCCTCTCCTAGTGGTGACCCCTACCAAAGGTCACGTGGGTTGGGATAGAGCCAGTACGCGATTCGGTGGTGTACCTGCCTCACAGTGGCAGGAGCCCAAGGGCCAACCGTTTGACCGAACCAGAGTGACTGGAACTTACGAAATCGACAGGCATTGCAGTGAAGCAAAACCTGACCCGCGAGACGCGAGCGAATCTACAGGACGCGCATCCTAGCACAGCCCAATAGTCCCCAGTCAGATAAACGGTCATTTGTGAGCAAGAAACTGTTTCGCACAGCCTGCGGGAATGATTCGGGTACTGAACTGGCGCGAATCCGTGCCGTCAGATAAACCGAGGCCCGATAAAGACCTGCGTGTTGGCAGGTCCCACCGACAAAAAGGAATCAACCATGAAGCTTCTACGTGTTGCCGCCCTTCTCGCACCGTTGGCGTTGACTCTTCCGATCAGCGCTCATGCCGCCATGGACGCCAAGACCAAGACGACCTACATGAATGAGTGCACCGCCGCCGCCACCCAGAACAACACGGGGATGGATGCCAAGGCCGTGCAGGCACATTGCGAATGCGGCGCGCAGCAGATCAACAAGAATTTCTCGGACAAGGAAATCGCTTCGTTGAATGACAAAACGACGCCTCCCAGTACCGAAATGACCTCTCGCCTGCAAAAAGCGGTGAGCGAAAACTGCCTCAAAGGCAAAAAATAAAAAATTTACATTCCGCGCCATTGCCCCTGGGCAAGCAGCGTGGCAAGCGCTGCACATGACTGCTGAAGCCCGCGTATTTCGTGGGCTTCAGGCATGTGAAAAGCGTAGATTCAAACGCTGTCACGGCGTTGGATCAGCCAGATGACCAATCATTTCGGCGTATATATTTGCGGGAACAGTGCAAAGTTCTTACTGAAAAAGTCCAGCATTCACACAATTCGACTATGATAGCCCCCGTGTGCCCAGTTGGCCTGAGCAACACAGCACTACTGAAAATTATGTTTCTGGAGATACACCATGTCTAATCGCCAAACCGGCACCGTAAAATGGTTCAACGATGAAAAAGGCTTCGGCTTTATCACTCCACAGGGTGGCGGTGACGACCTGTTCGTACACTTCAAGGCTATCGAATCCGACGGTTTCAAAAGCCTGAAAGAAGGCCAGACTGTTTCCTTCGTGGCTGAAAAAGGCCAAAAGGGCATGCAAGCCGCCCAGGTTCGCCCGGAGTAATCCGAGCGTTCTGAGAAAACCCCGTCATTGACGGGGTTTTTTATTGCCTGCAGAAAAGTCGCTTATCCGCAATTGACCCGGCTCACCGTCGCCGCATGATCGGTGTTGAGATTCAAGCGATCGGACCGGTATTCCATGGTCACCATGTCATTGGGGCCCAAGACTCGCGCTGTCTGTGCTCCCGCCTTGACCCGCGCCTGCTCCAGCAGGGCAGGTGTGGCCGGCTTGCCGACTGCGAACTGGGCAGCGGCTGCATCACAACGGGCATAACCGGTATCGGCAGTCGCAGAACCTTCGGCAGGTTTTGTCGACTCGGACGTACTGCTGCAACCCGCCAACAGTGCTACTGCCAGAACCAGACCCGATGATGCGTATTTCCAGGGCATACAGCCTCCTTGTGTTTAACGTAGACCAGAACCTCTGCGACAGCGGTCGAACCGCTTGGTTTCGCCCGCACCCGCTAAATGCTTCGATACGGCGCTGCAGGAATGGGCGGGAGTCTGCCCCAGCTCACGAAGGCGCGTGACAGACAAATCGTCACAAAACGTTTGGGAGAATATTCCGACAGCCCTGACGCGCAACGTCCTTCATGCCTAAGTAGCAGTGCGAAACGCGCGGCAAGATGCTTTACTGCTGCCCTGCCCGGCGACTCAAGCGCAGGCAGCGATGCCGGGATCCGGTATTTTCTCAGAGGGACGAAACAGCATGGCAATCGTATCCATCGATGCGGACATCAAGGCCAAATGGCGACAGGGGCATTGCGCCCACAGCCCGGGAAGCGCCGAGGAACTGGCGATCATTGCGGTCGATCTGCTGGTCAAGGAGCTGGGCACCGAAGGCGCCCAGAATTTCATGGCTCAAGCGTTCGTGCGCTACTCGACCGAGGCCTTGAGCAGCGCCTGAAGGGCCTTCATTTCAGAAGGGCCAGACGCTGGGTCAGCAGGTCGAAGAACCCTTGGGCGTCACCGTTCTCGACCCAGAACACGTTCTTGTTCTGGCCCAGCGTGTCGTACCAGTCGGCGACCGTCTGCCCGAAGCCAGGCCCTTCGCGACTGTCGATCACCAGGTTGACCTGCCGGCCGGAGAACAGCTCGGGTTTAAGCAGCCAAGCGATCACGCTTGCGTCGTGTATAGGTCCACCCGGCAAACCGTAATGCACCATATCGGCCTTGACGTACTCGTTGAGGATGCTGCTCACCAACTTGCCGGCCTGGTTATTCAGGTCCTGGATCTGCTTGATGCGCTGATCGCTGGTGAGGATCTTGTGCGTGACGTCCAACGGCACGTACGTCAGTTTCACACCACTGGCCAATACCACCTTGGCGGCATCCGGATCGGCGAACAGGTTGAATTCGGCCACCGGCGTGATATTCCCACCGTTGAAATGCGCCCCGCCCATAACCACCACTTCCTTGATGCCCTGGGTGATTTCAGGGGCCTGGACCAGCGCCAGCGCAAGGTTGGTCTGCGGCCCCAACATGGCGATGGTGATGCTGTGTGGCGCGGCTTTCTTCAGCGTCTCGACCAGATACTGCACGGCGTTACCTTCGGCCAACCCCTTCTTCGGCTCATGCACGTCTACCCCCGGCAAGCCTTCCTTGCCATGGATGTTCTCGGCATAGATCGGCGTGCGCACCAGCGGCCTGCCAGCACCGGCGTACACCGGCACCTCTTCACGCCCGGCCCACTCACGCGCCAGACGGGCGTTGCGCGAGGTCTTGTCGATCCGCACATTACCCGCCACGGTGGTGATCGCCAGGACGTTCAATTCCTGCGGCGACGCCAGCGCCAGCAGCAGCGCCACCACGTCATCGGCGCCCGGATCGGTATCGATGATCAGGTCGCGCTTTTCGGCTGCCTGAGCTGCAGTGGCGGAGAAAATGGCCAACAGTGCAAGACTCCTGATGAGATGAACGACGAGCTGACGGCATGATTGCATAGGAAACTCCCTGTTTCTTGGGTATGGGGCGTAACGCTTCGATCAGAACACCACGCCGGACACCAGCGCGATGTTGGTGTAAGGCTGACATTCGCCCGTGCGCACGATGGCGCGGGCGTGGCGGCTCAGCTGCTTCAAGGCTTCGTGACTGACCAGACGCTGCTCGCCCAGACTGCCCGCCGCATTCAGTTGGTCGACAACGGCGAGCGCGGGTGGCTGCTTGCCGCGCATCTCGTCGGCCAACACGTGGCTTTCCACCTGCATTTCCGCCAACACCGTATTCAGCACGCTGACAAAATCAGGCACGCCGTGGGTCACGGCCAGATCGATCAGTTCAACGCCGGGCGGTACTGGCATTCCAGCGTCGACGATCATCAGCACGTCGCCATGCCCCAGCGATGCAACGACCCGGGACAGCGCAATATTGAGCAACGGTGTTTTTTTCATGGCTGATAGCTCTGCACGTCGTTGAAGGTCGGGATGGAAGGCTGAGCGCCGGCGCGCGTGACAGACAACGCCGCCGCGATCTGTCCGAAGCGTATCGCTTCGGATTCGGACTTGCCGTCAGCCAGTGCAGCCGCAAATCCGCCGACGAAAGTATCCCCCGCCGCAGTGGTGTCGACCGGTTTCACCTTGGGTGCCGGGAAGTGCTGCGAACTGGCTTTATTGGCAAACAGTGCGCCGTGCTCGCCCAGTGTCACGATGACCTTGCCTACGCCCGACGCCAGCAGCGCACTGGCCGCGGCATCGGCCGTCGCCACACTGTCGACTGGCAGACCGGTCAGCGCAGTGGCTTCGCTTTCGTTGGGGATCAGGTAATCGATCCAGGCATACCATTCGGCGGGCAGCGGGCCACTGGCTGGCGCGGGATTGAGGATGACCGTCTTGCCCAGCTCGCGTCCGCGCTTGAGCACATGCCCCACCGTGGCCATCGGCACTTCCAGCTGGCAGATGATGACCTCGGCCTGACTCAGCAACGCATCGAAACCATCGACGACGTTCGACGTGACGTGACCATTGCCACCGGCGACGATGACGATCGCGTTCTGGCTGTTGTCGTCGACCACGATCAGCGCCACACCGGTGGACTCGCCGGCAATGGCGGTCACGGCCTGGCAGTCGATGCCCTCGGCCAGCAACGCCGAACGCAATTGTTCGCCATAGGCGTCGTCGCCCACGCAGCCGATCATCGCGACACTCGCACCGAGGCGCGCGGCAGCGACTGCCTGATTGGCGCCCTTGCCGCCCGGGACCGTCACGAACGACTGCCCGGCCAGGGTTTCCCCGGCGCGCGGCAGACGCGGCGCGCGTGTCACCAAGTCCATGTTCAGGCTGCCCACTATCACTACTTTTGCTTGCATGACGTCTTTACTCTTCAATCCGAACCCAGGGTTCGGCTCAGCGAAACTCGTTGAATGCGTTGGTGGGAGGCGCAGTGGATTCGCGCAGGACGATACTCGGCGCGACGATCAACTGCTGAACCGGGCTGTCACCGCGCGTGGAAATCCGCCGCAGCAACACTTCAGCGGCGCGCTCGCCCAATTGCAAAATCGATTGCCCCACGGTGGTCAACGCCGGATACACATACTGGCTCATCTGGATGTCATCGAAGCCGATTACCGACAGGTCGGCTGGCACGCGCACATTGCGTTCGGCGGCAGCGCGCAGAACGCCGATGCCGACCATGTCGTTGGCGGCGAATATCGCTGTCGGGCGCTCGCCTTCCAGCAAGCTGCAGGCCGCGCGATAACCGCTTGGGCCGGTGAAGTCGCTTTCTACGACCCAACTTTCCGGGACCTCGATAGCGGCCTCCTGCATGGCGCGGTGATAACCGGCCAGACGCATCCGCGCCACGCTGGTTTCAGCCGGGCCGCAAATACAGGCGATGTGACGATGCCCCAGTTCCAGTAGATGGGACGTCGCCAGATAGGCACCGAGTTCGTGATCGATGCGCACCAGATCGGCACTGATGTTTTCCAGGTCCCGGTCAACGATGACCATCGGCGTACGTACCGCCGACAGGCTTTCTACGAGGCTGTCGCCACCACCCACCGACGATACGATCAGGCCATCCACACGCTTTTCAAGCAGCACTCTTAAATAGCTGCGCTGTTTGTCCAGGTTGTCGTCGGAGTTGCAGAGGATCACGCAGAAACCGTTACGTTCGCAGTAATCCTCGATCCCCCTGGCCAACTCGGCGAAGTACGGGTTGATGCCGTTGGGAATCAACAGGCCGATGGTTGCCGTGGATTTGGCTTTCAATGAACGCGCCACGGCGCTGGGCACGTAGTCCAGTTGCGCGATGGCGGCCTCGACCTTCTTGCGCACCTCGTCACTCACCGGCCGGGTCCTGTTCAGGACATGCGACACGGTGGTGTAGGAAATGCCTGCGATTGCAGCGACGTCTTTGATGGTTGCCATATCAGCCGCGCCGCCGTGCGCGATTGCTGCGGTAGGTGTCGAGGATCACTGCCACGACGATCACCGCGCCGGTGATGATGCGCTTGGTCGGTTCGGTGGCGCCGATCTGTGCCAGGCCCGCCGCCAGTACAGAGATGATCAGCACGCCAAAGAAGGTGCTGATGACCGAACCGCGTCCGCCCATCAGGCTGGTGCCACCGATCACCACGGCGGCGATGACTTGCAGTTCCAGGCCCGAACCTGCGTTGGGGTCTGCCGCTTCCAGACGGGAAATCTGGAACAGCGCCGCCACGCCCGCCAGCAGCCCCATCAGCGAAAACACCAGAATCTTGTAGGGCTTCGGATTGATCCCCGCCAGACGCACCGCTTCTTCGTTGGTGCCGATGCCGATCAGGTAACGGCCGAACACGGTGCGGGTGAGCACCGCCTGGGCCACGAAGATCACCAGCAAGGCGATGACGAACGAAGGCGAGATGCCGAACGCGAACGGGTTCGACAGCCAGGCGAACGAATCGCCGATGTAGGCCGTGCGCGAGTCAGTCAACTGATACGCCACACCCCGCGCCATCTCCAGCACGCCCAACGAAACGATGAACGACGGAATGCGCCAGGCCACAGTGATGGAGCCGGTCAGCGTACCCGCGGCCGTCGCGCAGGCCATGCCCAGCAAAGCCGAAGGGAAAACGCCCCAGCCCCAACCGAGCATCGCCACGCTGACCGCCGATGCTGCCAATGCCAGTACCGAACCCACCGACAGGTCGATGCCGCCGATGATCAGAATGAAGGTCATGCCGACGGCCAGGACCATCAGGTCCGGGATCTGGTTGGCCAGGGTGCTGAAGGTTTCGTAGGACAGGAAGTGATCGCTGAGAAAGGAGAACAGCACGATCATCGCCAGCAAGGCGCCCGCCAGGCCCAGATAGGTACCGAGGCCGAAGTAGATGCCGCTGCGCTTGCCTGGCGAAGGCAATGCGGCGGGTGTGGTAGAGGTTTTCATCAGTCGTTCCTGGGCGCGGCTTCAGACAGCAGCGCATCACGTTTTTGGTAGCCGGCGAAGGCTGCGGCAAGCAACTCGTCCTGAGTCCAGGTATCGCGCTCGAAGGTGTCGATCAGCCGGCCGGCGGAGAGCACGCCGATGCGGTCACAGATCAGCATCAGTTCACGCAGATCGCTGGAGACCACCACCAGCGCCCTGCCCTGACGGGTCAGTTCGCCCAGCAGGGCATAGATGTCGAATTTGGCACCGACGTCGATCCCGCGTGTTGGCTCATCGAACAGCATCACTTGGCAATCTCGCTCCAGCCAGCGGCCGATGACCACTTTCTGCTGGTTGCCGCCGGACAATTCCGACACCAACTGCGTCGGGCTGGAACTGCGGATGCGCATGGCGTCCACCTGACGTCTGGCCAGGGACATTTCTGCGCCGCCGTTGACCACGCCAGCGTTGGAAATGGCTTGCATGTTGCCCAGTGCGATGTTGGCGCTGATCGACTGAGTCAACAGCAGGCCTTCACCCTTGCGGTCCTCGGTGATCAGGGCGATGCCATGGCCGACCGCGTCGACCGGCGAGTTGACGCGAACCGTCTGCAACGGGCTACCGACCGCGATGGAGCCGCTGTCGGCGGCGTCCGCTCCGTAGATCAGACGCAACAACTCGGTGCGGCCGGCGCCGATCAGTCCGGAAATCCCGAAGATCTCTCCGGCGCGAACCTCGAATGACACATCGCGCACCTTGTCGGAACGGCTCAGGCCTTTGACCGACAGGGCGACCTCGCCGATTTTTCGTGGCCCCAGGTCGATCTGCTCGCCCAGTTCACGACCGACCATCAGCGTGACCAGTTGCTCGCTGTTGTAATTGGCCATGGCGTCAACGCACACCAGTTTGCCGTCACGCAGCACGGCGATGCGCTGGGCGACGCGCGCCAGTTCTTCGAGGCGATGGGAGATATAAATGATGGAAACGCCGCGATCCTGCAGACGGGTAATCTGCTCGAAGAGCATTTCCACTTCACGGGCCGTGAGCATTGCCGTTGGCTCGTCGAGAATCAGCACGTGACAATCGCCGATCAGGTTACGGGCGATTTCGACCATCTGCTGATGACCGATGCCCAACTCGCTGACCAGGGTGTCTGGGTCGATGGCTTCCAGCCCCACTTGGGCCATGGCCTTGATTGCGTCTTCACGCAGCTTTTTACGGTTGATGAAACCGGCACGGCTGGGCAGGTTGTCGAGGAACAGATTCTCCGCGACCGACAGCGTCGGCAACAGATTGAGTTCCTGCATGACCATGCGCACCCCGAGCTTTTCAGCCTGGGTGCGACTGGCAGGTTCGTAGGACTGACCCTGAAACTGCATCTGGCCGGTGGTGGGTGTCACCAGCCCGCCGATGATTTTCGACAAGGTGCTTTTACCCGCTCCGTTTTCCCCGGTCAGCGCCAACACTTCGCCGCGCATCAGCGTCAGGTCGATGTCACCGAGGACAGGTTGGGCGTAGGTTTTGCCGATACCGCTGACAGATAGAACAGCGGCCTGAGCAGACGCTGACATAACGCTCTCCACGCGCCAGCCCGGATGGACTGGCGGTATTTACGGATGTAGAAGACCAGCCAGGCTTACTGAGGCTTGGTGACCAGTTCGACCGGGGTCTCGATCACACCGTCCTTGATGTCGAGCTTTTGGCCCTTGACCATTTTCAGCGCGGTATCGATGCCGAATACTGCCTGTCGCGCGGCAAACTGGTCAGCCGTCGCCAAAACGCGACCGTCCTTGAGCATTGGCTTGATGGCGTTGATGTTGTCGTAACCGACGACTTGCACCTTGCCTGCCTTGCCCGCTGCGCGAACGGCCGACACTGCACCCAGCGCCATGCTGTCGTTACCGGCCAGCAGTGCTTTCAGGTTCGGGTATTCGTTGAGCATGGCCGAAGCGACGGCGTTGCCCTTGTCGATTTCCCAGTTACCCGACTGCGTGGAGACGATTTTCATCTGCGCCGCGTCCATCGCATCCTTGAAGCCGGCGGTGCGCTGTTGAGCGTTGGTGGTGGTCGGTACGCCTTCGATGATGCCGACCTGGTCACCCGCGGTCAGCTGCTTGGCCAGGTAGTCACCCACCAGCTTGGCGCCTTTACGGTTGTTCGGGCCTACGAAAGGCACTTCCATCCCTTTGCTTTTCAGTACGTCAGCATCGAGCTGGTTGTCGATGTTGACGACCTTGATGCCTGCGTCCTGAGCCTTCTTGAGCACTGAGGCCAAGGCTTTGGAGTCGGCGGGGGCGATGACCAGGGCATCGACTTTCTTGACGATCATCTGGTTGACGATGTCGATCTGCGCGGCAGTGTCGGACTCGTTCTTGATGCCGTTGGAGATCAGGTCGAAATCGGCGGAATGGTCTTTCTGATAAGCCTTGGCGCCGTCTTCCATGGTCAGGAAAAATTCGTTGGCCAGGGATTTCATCACCAGTGCGACGGTAGGTTTCTTCGCGTCGTCGGCGTAGGCAGAAGAGAGAGGCAGGGTAACAGCGCTCGCGGTGAGCATGGCAACAGCAAGAAGACGTGCAGCGAATGGCAGCTTCATGGAAACACTCCGACATTATGATTATTTTATCGGCACCGGTTGCGGGTCGGTTTTGCGGACCTGGACCAATCGCAAACGTTTGCGTGAGCGAAACTATGAGAATCCTTCCGGGTTTTGTCAACAGCGTCTTCGCACACCGCTCTACGGCGCGCCCTGATCGCGAAACATATTCTCGCTGCAGAGTTCTGCGGCCGCTAACCCTGAGCTAAGATGGGCGGCATTAAGGCATCACCGCTCGCACAATAACGATGCCGCCATATTCAAAGGACTCCTGGAGCAGTAACGATGGACCCGGCCGTAATGGACATTCGAATCGAGGAAGGCGCCGATCCCGCCTCCGACTTCGTTCAATCGATCATCTCCACCTTGCCCGGCTCGGGCGCTGTCGCAAAAAGCCGTGAGGCCCAGCGGCAGTGGTACGAATCCTTGTCCCAGGAACAGCAGATGCAGGTTCGCGACCGGATTCGCCAAGAGATTTCCCGCGTCAGGGCCCAGTTCGGCAAGCGGACCGACGCCGTGTCCTCGCATTATCCGGTCAGGCTCAGGGACCACGGTTAAGCCCAGGTGCTGCTGACTCAGCCGAAAGATCCTGATTCACTAAAAACTCGCGCCCATGGCGCGAGTTTTTCGTTGCGCGCCGGTATCGGCGCAGCCGATAGAAACTGCGAATCAATCGATTTGAGCATTGGCGATGACGCCGTGATGATGATTCCCACGAGAACAACAACAAGAGGAATCGCAATGGCCGCTCTTTTTCACAACCCTGTCGCGACGTACTTCGGCAGCGGCAGCCTTGATCAGATCACTGCCCTGACTACAAATCAGCGTGTGGCATTGGTGACCTTCCCGGAAGCTCGCGGTCTGGGGCTGATCGACAAGGTTCAGGCGTTGCTCGGCGACCGTCTGGTGTATGTCTTCGAGGACGTTCAGCCCAACCCTGACGTCGCTCAGTTGCGTGCGGTCTACGAGGACTTCTGGTCCAGCGCCGAGCACTGCGACACGGTGTTCGCCCTCGGTGGCGGCAGCGCCATCGACACGGCCAAGGCATTGATCGTCGGAACCGAGTCCGGGCGTTTCGATGATCTGCTGGCGCTGCTCGCCTTGGGCAAGCCCTTTACCCCGTCTCGCCACAAAACCCTGATCGCCGCGCCCACCACGGCCGGGACCGGCAGCGAAGTCACGCCTTGGGCGACGATCTGGGACACCGCGCAGAAAAGGAAATATTCGCTGCATCTGGACTGCACCTGGCCCAAAGCCGCGATCGTCGACCCAGACCTGATGCTCACCGTGCCTGCCGGCGTCACGGTATCGACCGGGCTGGATGCGCTGTCCCACGCACTGGAGTCGATCTGGAACGTCAACGCCAACCCGATCTCCGACACCTTCGCCGTGTCTGCCATCGAGGAAGTGTTTCAGTGCCTGCCCGGGCTGCGCCACGACCTCGGCAACAAGGAGCTTCGCTCGCGCATGGCGCTGGCCGCGCTGAAGGCCGGCATGGCCTTTTCCAACACCAAGACTGCCCTCGCCCACTCCATTTCTTACGAAATGACCTTGCGACACGGCCTGCCCCACGGCATCGCCTGCTCGTTCTCCCTGCCCTACGTGCTCGGTCTGGCCTGGGGCCGCGATGCCGGACGCGACCGCGTGCTGCAACGCATCTTCGGCCCGGACCTGGCTCACGCCCAGAGCCAGTTGCAGCAGTTCCTGCAAAGCCTTGAGGTGAAGACCGAATTCTCCGACTACGGCGTCAGCGACACCGAAGCCCGAGAGATGGTCGAGTACGCCCTGCAAGGCGCGCGCGGCAAGAATTTCATCGGCGCTCTCGCTGCCTGAAGCCGCCATCGAAACTACGCTGGAACGAAGAACCGTCTCGTTCCATTTCCTGTTGCACCGTAAAGAGTGCCGACTCGCCGGCTGCTGGCCTGCGAGAGCGAAACAAGAAAGGAAAACACCATGAATCGCGCCGAAAGTCTTTCAGGTCTTGCCGTACCGATGTCGCGTTTTCGTATCGCTCAGTGGCGGATGTTGCTGGCCGCCATGTTTTGCTACCTGTTTTTCTACACCGGCCGGCAGACCTTCGGGTTTGCCATTCCCGGCATCCAGGCCGAATTCGGACTGAGCAAGGAAACCCTGGGCTGGGCCTCCAGCGCAATGCTCTGGGCGTACGCCATCGGCCAGGCGATCAACGGCAACCTCGCTGACAAGTTTGGCGGCCGACGCATCATGACCCTCGGTGCGGTGCTGTCCTGCGGCGCCAACTGGGTCACCAGTTTCGCCGGCGGATTTGGCAGCCTGATCCTGCCGTGGGGCATCAACGGTTACTTCCAGGCCCTCGGCTGGGCGCCCGGCAGCCGCCTGCTCTCCAATTGGTGGAGCGCCGGCGAGCGCGGCAAAATGTATGGTTTCTACGTGTTCGCGGCCGGTTGCGCCTCCGTTCTGTCCTACGTCACCTCGGTCGTGGTGCTGGAGGTCTTTCATCTCGAATGGCGCTGGATCTTCCGCTTGCCTGTGCTGCTGATGCTCGCGGGCGGAATCATCTTTTATCTGGTGGCCCGGGAAAAACCCCAGGACATGGGCTTCGAACCACTGGGCGACACTGGCGTCGCCAACGCCGACGACAAGTCCCACGAAGTCGACCACGGCAACGAAGAGACTTCTGCGCAACGCTACAAGGCGGTGTTGAAAAACGTGCGCCTGCTGATCGCCGCCGTGTCCTTGGGCTTTCAGAACGCTGCGCGTTACGGGCTGATCGTCTGGGTACCGGTGCACTTCCTCGGCGCCGACTGGCAGAAGGGCCAGAGCTTCGTCGATCCGAAGTGGATCACTGTGGCGCTGCCGGTCGGGATGGCGGTCGGTGCGCTGAGCAACGGCTGGGTGTCGGACAAACTGTTCGGCTCCAAACGCTATCTGGCGATCATGCTTTACATGTGCCTCGGCGCGATGACCAGCCTGTGGATGTGGAGCCTGCCCGCGCACAGCTCGGTTGGCCTGATTGCCCTGTTCCTCTGCGGGTTCTTCGTCTACGGCCCGGCTTCCAGCTTCTGGGCGCTGTGCCCCGATCTGGTGGGCGCAAAACGCGCGGGTACTGCTACCGGCATCATGAACTTCTCGTCGTACCTGTTCGCCGGTCTGGCAGAACCCTTGATCGGGCGCATGCTGGACAGCACCGGCAACACCTCGCTGATCTTCATCGTGGTAACCATCAGTTGCCTGTGCAGCGCATTCGTGGCGTTGTTCGTCAGACGCTGACCGCCGCCTACACTAGAAAGCCGACGACTCAGGATCCGAACGTTCATGTACCAGTATCACAAGTGGTTACGTTCCTTTCACGCAGTGGCCAAGACCGGGAGTTTTTCGCTCGCGGCCCAGTACCTGAGCGTCGGCCAGCCCACCATCAGCGAGCAGGTGAGCGCGCTGGAAAAACGTTTTTCGGTGGAGCTGTTCCACCGTCGCGGCCGGTTCGTCGAACTGAGTGCATCGGGCATGAAGCTTTACGAAATCACCCAGGGGGTCTTTGGCCAGGAAGACGAAGCGCTGCAACTGCTGCAGAGCTTCAGTCAGCGCAAGCACGGGATGCTGCGGATCGGCGCGGTGTCACCGCCGATTGCCATGAGCCTGACCTACTCGCTGATGCAGCAGTATCCCGACATCGATCTGGAAACCTCGTTTACCACCGAAGCCGAAACCCTGGAGCGTTTGTACAGTTTCGACATCGACGTGGCGATTCTGGCGCTGTCCGAGTTCGACCACAGGCTGACAACCCAGCTGTATCGCACTTACCCGATCCTTGGCGTAGTGCGCGAAGACCATCCCTGGGCCGCGCGCGAACAGGTCAGCATCAAGGAGATCAGCTCGCAACGGGTGGTGCTGCGGGAGAAAGCTTCGCGTACCCGGCAGCTGGTCGAAGAGGCCTGCCACAGACACATGGTCGCGCTGGACTGCGTGATGCAGCTCAACAGCCGCGAAGCCATCGTGCATGCGGTGGTTCAGGGCATCGGCATCGGATTCGTATCGGCGGTGGAATACGCCGATCAGCCAGGGACCAAGGCGGTTTCTTTCATCGAGGACCCGATCCACATCAACTACTTCCTGTGTTGCCTGGGTATTCGGCGCAACCGGCCGATCATTGCCGAACTGTTCGAGTCCTGCGCCCTGACGCCTGCATCGCCTGACTGAACGCCTGACTTCATCTGCTTTACCGGCCTTTTTCCTTACGAAGAAGCGGGCCACTTTTATCTAAAAACAAGGAGAACACCCATGAACTACCAATCCCCTGAACGCCTGCAAGCCGTGGTCCTCGACTGGGCGGGTACGGTCGTCGACTTCGGCTCCTTTGCCCCGACGCAGATTTTCGTCGAGGCCTTCGGCGAGTTCGGCGTTGCGGTTACCCTCGAAGAAGCTCGCGGCCCGATGGGCATGGGCAAATGGGACCACATCCGCACCCTGTGCAACCAACCGGCAATCGCCGAGCGCTATCAAGCCGCCTTCGGGCACCTGCCGACCGATGAGGATGTGACGGCAATCTACAACCGCTTCATGCCGCTGCAGATCGAAAAGATCGCCGAGCACTCGGCGGTGATTCCCGGCGCGCTTGAGGTGATTGGCGAGCTACGTGAAAAGGGCCTGAAAATCGGTTCGTGCTCCGGCTATCCGGCGGCGGTGATGGCCAAGGTCGTGGAACTAGCGCGCACCAACGGCTACGTCGCCGATCATGTGGTAGCCACCGACGAAGTCCCCAATGGCCGACCCTACCCTGCCCAGGCCCTGGCCAACGTGATCGCGCTGGGTATCGATGACGTCGCTGCCTGCGTGAAAGTCGACGACACCTGGCCGGGAATTCTGGAGGGACGCAAAGCGGGCATGTGGACGGTCGCGCTGACTTGTTCCGGCAACGCACTGGGGCTGACTTTTGATGAGTTCAGGAAGTTGTCGAGCGAAGAACTGGCGCGGGAACGCTCGCGCATCGGCGAGATGTTCGAAGGCTCACGCCCGCATTACCTGATCGACACCATCGTCGACCTGCCAAAGGTGATCGATGACATCAATGCGCGCCTGGCCAGAGGGGAAGTGCCTCAGGCCTGCTAAGGGTACTGCTGGATGTGAAGATGCCCGCCCCCACGAGCGGGCATCTGCATCCAGGCTCAGCCGCGCTGCCTGGCCAGCAGTTGCTCCAGCACCACTTCCAGCGGATGACGCAGTTGCTTGTCGGCCATGCGCTTGACCTGGCTGCGGCAGGAATATCCGGTCGCCAACGCTTCACCCTGCTTGTCCAGTCTGGTGCCCCAAGACTGCTCGAAGATGGTCCGAGAGGTGTCCTGATTGCGCGCGTCGTGGCCGTAGGTGCCCGACATGCCGCAGCAACCGGTGGCTTCGGTCACCAGCTTGAGGCCCAGTCGACCGAACACCTTCTCCCATTGCGAGGTACTGGCCGGCACGTTGGTTTTCTCGGTGCAGTGCGCCATCAGGCGGAATGTCTGCGTGGTGTCTTTCGGCGCGTCCGGCAGCGCATCGATCAGCCATTCCTGCGGCAACAGGACCTTCGGGCAATCGTCCAGCCCAGGTACCTTTTGATACTCCTGGCGATAGACCAGGGTCATCGCCGGATCCAGACCAACCAGCGGCACGCCACAATCAGCCAACGCTTTGAGCTGACTGCCGTTGCGCACCGCCGCTTTGGCAAAGGCACCGAGGAAACCCTGCACATGCAGCGGCTTGCCGTTGGCGCTGTAGGGCGCGAGGAATACGCGATAACCCATCTGATGCGCCAACTGGATGAAGGACGCCAGCAGCGGTGTTTCGAAGTAACGGGTGAAGGCGTCCTGCACCAGCACCACGCTGCGCTGACGTTGCTCCTCGGTCAGTTCGCGCAGGGCCGGAACGCTGGCCACGCCGACCTTGCATGCACTCAACGTTGCCTGCAGGTTGTAGCGATGGATCAGCGGGCTGTCGAGCATGCCGACGTGGCGCTCCAGCAAGCCACTCACCCACTTCGAGCCCATCACCGCGTTGTACAGGCCCGGCGCGTAAGCCATGTAGGGAATGGTGAATTCCAGCGAGCCGATCAGATAGTCGCGCAGTGGACGCTGATAACGGCCGTGGTACAGCTCGAGAAAACGCGAGCGGAATTCAGGGACGTTGACCTTGATCGGGCATTGCCCCGCGCAGGATTTACAGGCCAGGCAACCGGCCATGGCGTCGTAGACTTCGTGGGAGAAATCCGCCTCTCCTCGTTGCCGGGCCCTGTTGTTTCGCACACGCGCAGGAAGCTCCTTGAGCCAGGCCACCTTGCCTCGCGCAGCTTCCAGTACATCGATGTTGGCAGCACCCTGCAGACGCAACCACTCACGAATCAGCGAAGCACGGCCTTTGGGCGAATGCTGGCGTTCGCGGGTGGCTTTCCACGACGGGCACATGGCGTCATTGGGGTCGAAGTTGTAGCAGGCACCATTGCCGTTGCAATGCACGGCGCTGCCGAAACTCTGCCAGACGCGCTCGTCGATTGTGCGGTCCAGATCGCCACGCAGGGTTACTTCGTTGACCTTAAGCAGACCTTCGGCGGCATCCGGCGGGGTGCAAATCTTGCCCGGGTTGAGTTGGTTGTGAGGGTCGAACGCGCCCTTGAGCGATTGCAACGCCGGGTACAGTTCGCCGAAAAACGCAGGCACGTATTCGGAGCGCAAGCCCTTGCCATGTTCGCCCCATAGCAGGCCGCCATAACGCTGCGTCAGCGCCGCGACTGCATCGGAAATCGGTTTGACCAACGCGGCCTGCGCCGGGTCTTTCATGTCCAGTGCCGGACGCACGTGCAACACGCCAGCGTCGACATGCCCGAACATGCCGTAGGCCAAGCCATGGCTGTCCAGCAGCGCGCGGAATTCGGCGATGTAATCGGCCAGTCGCTCCGGCGGCACGGCGGTGTCTTCCACGAACGGTTGCGGGCGAATCTCGCCTTCGACGTTGCCCAACAGACCTACCGAACGCTTGCGCATGGTGTAGACCCGTGTGACAGCTGCCGCGCCTTCGGCCAACGTGTGGCCCAGACGCTCGATGGTCTTGTCCACTTGCAGGTGCTCGACGAAGGCCGCAACGCGCGCGCTCACCTCATCGACTTCATCACCGCTGAATTCCACCAGATTGATGCCCAGCGTCGGGCGCTCGGCATCGGCCGGGAAGTATTCGGCGACGCTGTGCCAGACGATGTCCTTCATCGCCAGCATCAACACTTTGGAATCCACGGTTTCGATGGACAGCGGCTTCTTGGCGAGCAGCGCATTGGCATCGCGCAAAGCGTCCATGAAGCTGCTGTAGCGCACGTTCACCAGTACCGAGTACTTCGGAATCGGCAAGACGTTGAGCTTGGCTTCAACGACGTAACCGAGCGAGCCTTCGGCGCCACACAGCACGCTGTTGAGGTTGAACCTGCCTTGCTCGTCACGCAGGTGCGCCAGATCATAACCCGTCAGGCAGCGGTTCAGTTTGGGGAAAATCGACTCGATGAGATCTGCCCGGGTTTCCTGAATCTGCCGCGCGGTGCGATAGACCTCACCGATACGGCCGGGCTGCGCGCATGCCGCTTCAAGCTCGGCATCGGACAGCGGCTGGCTGTGCAGACGCTCCCCGCCGAGCAACACACTGTGCAGTTCCAGCACATGGTCGCGAGTCTTGCCGTAAGTGCAACTGCCCTGCCCGCTGGCGTCGGTGTTGATCATGCCACCGACGGTCGCGCGGTTGGAGGTAGACAGCTCCGGCGCGAAGAACAGGCCGTGAGGCTTGAGCGCGGCATTGAGTTGATCTTTGACCACCCCCGCCTGCACCCGCACCCAGCGCTCGTCGACGTTGATTTCAAGGATGTTGTTCATGTGCCGCGACAGATCGACGACGATGCCATCGGTCAACGACTGGCCGTTGGTCCCGGTGCCGCCGCCGCGCGGGGTCAGCTTGATCTGCTGGAAACGCGGCTCGGCCATCAGCGTGGCGATGCGCGCAACGTCGTCGCCGTCCAGCGGAAACACCGCCGCCTGGGGCAGTCGTTGGTAGATGGAGTTATCGGTCGCCAGCACGGTGCGCGTGGCGTAGTCGGCACTGAGCTGGCCGCGGAAACCGCTGGCGCGCAGGGCGTCGAGAAAATCGGGGTACTGTGCCGCAGGTTTAACGGTAGGCAGTTGGGCGATCATCGTGGGATGGCCTCTTGTCGGTCTGATCACGGAAAACATCAAAATACTTGTCGCCCAGGCATTAATCGGTCAGCCTCGGGTCGTTGTTTGCGCCAATGATCCCGCAGGTTCTGGCGCGGTACAAACAGATATTCCTGCCGCTATCGATGACTTTTCTGAATGAATTACCGTCACCTCACGCCCTCCATGTCACTGCTGCTGGCTTTTGAAGCGGCGGCGCGTCATGAAAGCTATACCCGCGCTGCCGTCGAGCTGTCGCTGACTCAGAGCGCGGTGAGTCGTCAGGTACAGGCGCTGGAACAGCAACTGGGCCTGACGCTGTTCCGTCGCGAAGGCCGGCAAGTGCAGCTGACCGATGTCGGGCGCCTTTATCAGCGGGAAATGAGCGATGCCCTGGGGCGTATTCGCAGCGCCACCTTGCAGGCCATGGCCTATCAATCCGGCGGCGGCACTCTGCGTCTGGCCACGCTGCCCACCTTTGGTTCGAAATGGTTGCTGCCGCGCCTGCATGACTTCTACAAGACCCACCCCGGCATGCTGGTGCACATCAATTCACGCATCGACGCCATCGACTTCGAAACCAGCGGCATCGACGCCGCCATCGTCGTCGGCCATGGCGATCTGCCTGGGCTGATCAGCCATCGCCTGCACGCCGAAGAACTGGTGGTGGTGATCTCGCCGCAGACCGCCGAAGTCCACGGGGAATGGACCCCGGAACTGATTGCCGGAGAAATGCTCCTCAACGTCGCGAACAACCCCAATGTCTGGGGCGACTGGTTCAGCCATCATCGCCTGCCCCACCGCATGATGCGGCTGGGGGCCAGTTTCGAATTGACCTCGCACTTGATCCAGGCCGTGAGGGCCGGCATCGGCATCGGCCTGGTACCGCGTATTCTGGTGGCCGACGAACTGGCGAACGGCGAGCTGATCAGCCTCGACATGCCGTTCGCCAGTCAGCGCAATTACTACCTGACCTACCCGCCACGCAACGAAATGCTGCCCTCGCTGCAAGCGTTTCGGGCGTGGTTGCTGGAGCAGATTTGAACGCTGGAATATTTCGCGGGTTTGCCAATGCGATGAGCGGGCGGGATGCTCATGAAAGCCGCGAGCTGGAACGGCGGACGATCTTGATCGAATGCTTGACGTTCGGCTTGCGGGTCACGCTGATCGCGCGCTGGGTCACCGTGTCGATGGTGATGTTCCAGAAACCGGTGCTCGGCACGACGATTTTTGCCGGGAAGCGGTCGAACGCACCGCCGTGGTAGGTGTGGCGTCCACCGTTCTTGAAACTGCGAAAGTTGGCATCGCTCATGAGGCGGATGTTGCAGGTATTGGAGCACTCGATCACCACGATGTCGCCTTCGTTGAGGTGCTCGCGCTGGTGGATGAATTTCACGGAAATCCCATAGGGTTCAGGGTTGGGGCGCAAGAATATCACTCCAGCGTCGGTTAAGCCCCGGTGCGGCCTATCGAATTCGGACCGACTGTCTGCAACGAAACGGTCGGGCAGAAAAAAGCCTGATCGAAACGGCCTCGATCAGGCTCTGTGTATCAATCTTCCTCCTTGACCGTCGCGACCTCGTCAGCGCGAACTTTCACGGTCTTGCCGGAGATGTCCTGGAACTCGTAGAAACCATCCTTGCTCTTGGTCTTCGGCGCGTCCTTGGTCACGTATTGCGTACCGTTCTGCAGCGTCACCACGGTGGACGTCGAGCACCCGGCCAACACAGCGCAACATGCCAGCGCCACAGTCAGACCCAACCCTTTGATATTCATGCCGACTCCTTTATTTCCGATCATCGCGAACTCAATCGCTAACAAGGGATCAGATCGACTCAATCACGTTTGGTTCGCGGATGAAATGTGCGTAGGGGAAATCAGCGATTAAAGTCGCCATCCAGGTTCACCCTACTCCAGAGTTGCGAAACGTCCCACACTGAAATACTGTATGCACATACAGCAAAAACAAGGGATCACTTTCGTGTCTAACTCTGCCGCTTCAGCCCCTGCTCCTGGCCCCTATGAGCGCATGGGCATTCGCATCCAAAAGATCATCAACTCACCTACCGCGCAGAAATCCCGTTCCGCGCTGATCTTTCGTCTGACCGACGAACTGGAAGATGACTGGAATCAGTTGCTCGAGGAAATCGCCGAAAACGACAACGTCACTCTCGCCTACCGCGATGACGGCGGCGTGCAGATTTTCTGGACCGTGCCCAAGGAAGACTGATCCCCCTCTGAACCCCTCATTTGGTCGAACCCGCTCAGCATTACCGGCGAGTCATTGCTGTCTCGCCTTCGCGTCAATCAGCCCGTAGTTGGAAAACAATGCTCAGATTTTTTGTTTCATTCCTGTTGGCCCTTTCTTTTCTGCAAAACGCTTCAGCCGACGTCAATATCGGCACCTGGAATCTGGAGCACCTGAGCGTGCGACCGAACAAGGATTTTCAGGGCATTGCCAAGGTGGCGCAGAAGGTCGACTTCCTTGCTGTACAAGAGTTGATGAACGAAGACGCGCTGCAGGCGCTGGCCAAGGAGTTGACCCGACAGACCGGCAAACACTGGAGCGCGATGGCGTCCCACGCGGTAGGCCGGTCGTCTTACAAGGAGATGTATGGTTTCGTCTGGCGTGACGACGTCGTGGCCTATGAAGATGGGGCAGTGACCTACCTGGACCGCAACGACACCTTCGAACGCGAGCCTTACTCTGCCCGATTCAAATCGCTCAAGGACGGCACCACCTTCGTAGTCGCCACGGTGCACATTCTGTACGGCAAGAGTCAGGCGGACCGCGCTTCGGAAATCACCGCGCTGTCCGATTACTGGGCGTGGCTGAAAGACACCTACCCCGGCAATAACCAGATCATGCTGATGGGTGACTTCAACACACCGCCGACCTCACCCGCCTGGGACCATCTGGATGCCAGCGCCAAACCGCTGATGCTTGCAGGGGCCAGCACGCTGTCGACCACCGATGGCAAGTTTGCCAACCTCTACGACAACATTTTCGTCAGCAAGAACACGGCGATCCGGGTCAACGACGTGCAAGTGTTCAACTACCCGAAATTCCTGGGCATGACCCACGCCAAAGGACGTGACAGTGTTTCCGACCACGCGCCGATATTCCTCAGCGCCAACTTCAGTGGCGGTAGCCCTTCAACTGCCTCGGCGCAGCCACGCCCTACACTGCCCAATCCCATGAAGCCCGCGGTAATCGCCAACAACGGTGCGAAGAACCTGACCGTGGCGATTCGCGGCAACAAGAAAACCATGGTCTACCATCGCCCGGATTGCCCGTCGTACAACGCGATCTCGGAGAAAAACCGGGTCGAATTCGATACCGCCGCAGCAGCCGAAGCACAGCACTACCACTTGGCGGGCAACTGCCACTGATAGTGGATTTCGGCATCATTACTTTTTGTGGCAGTCGGGCCTTGCGGTAGCGGCGATCTCAACGAGTTCACCGCCGGCAAGCCGGACTGCTATGGGCGTGTCACTTGCGCGCCAGGTCGTGCTGGATGCAGCCTTCGTAATAAGTCTGCCTGACCGCTGCCGGTTTCAGACGCGAAGGACTCTTGTAGGTTTGTTCGGTGATGCCCACCGCCATCTTGCTCATCCACGGCTTTGAATATTTCTTCGCCTGTAGCTTTTTTCGTGCGCTATACAGCGTGGTCCCGGAGAGCTTGGATTGCTGTGCCACGCCTGCTATGCCCGCTCCCCATTTGCACACCTGCTGGTCGTTCTTGCTGACGCTCCGGGCCTGAGCGGGGAATGCCGCCACCATCAAAATAAACGCCGCCACGCCAAAACCCACTTTACGCATACGCTCTCGTCCCGGAATTGCCTGAAAAGAAAGGATTTTTCCAGAAAAGCGGCTGCCTGCGGGCCATCAGATTGCCCTTTTTCGACAAAAGATTTCCGCTTACGCCTGTTTTCGAGCGCCCTGCCATAAAGGGCCGTGCAATACCTCCAAAACAGTGTAAAAACGGGCGCACCGATGGCCTCGAAGTAGCGGGTTCATCCAAACAGATGTGGCACATTGCCGCTGATCGGCTGGGGATGCAAAAGGTCCTCGAACAATGCAATTCTCTCGCAGTCGGTGGGACCGCACGGCAGCTGCGGACCACTCGTCTCAGGCAGAGAAAACGCAACACGATCCCGGGCCCTTGACGCAGAGGTACGCCTGCATCGGTCTCGAAATGAAGTGACAGCACCGTGGATGCACACGACGGCCATCCTGTCAGGTACATAAGGAAGTACTCAATTTCAGCGCGGCGTGCACGACGCCCCACAGGCCAATGACGATGAATGACTCTAAGGATTTTGAAATTCATTACCGGTTTCGAGGCGAACCCAGGCACTTCTCCCACCACGCGAGACATCTGTGCGAAAGCGACGCCCTGCATTTCGCTACCCTGCACGCGGGCGTAGGAAATCTTGATGGCAGTGTCGTTGCGGGCCCTCTCAGGCTCGCCCTGCTCTACGCCGAAGGACTGGGCGTCACTCAGGTTCAGTGGAAGCGAACCTGAAACGATAAAAGTCCAAACGAACGTGGCACACCGTGGTCGGTATTTACATGCAGCGCTCATGAAACCAGCAAAGCGAGGTAAATATGACCATTGATAACGCGCTCAAGAAAGAAGTCCTGACCCGGCTGTTGCACGCTCATCCGGCCGGTTTGGGTAAAGAGGTGCTGGACAATTACAGGGGGGAACATGCCGTCGCCGACACCTTGGAACATCTGCAGAACGCCGGGTTGATACACGACGGATGCGTCGACAGCCCGGCCAAGGGTGAACGCTTGCTGAAGTACCCGGTCAAGTTGAGTTCCGCGGGCGTTGAAGCCGCCAAGCAACTGCAAGACTAGAATCGACGCCCACAAAAAAACCGGCCAAGGCCGGTTTTTTCATGAATGACGTATGGTGTTCTCCCCAAGTGCTGCCGATCTGATCATCCATGAGCCGGTCAGGCAGCAGCACTACAGGGGAACGAGAAAGAGCCTACAAGGTAAGTCGTCTTTTCGTCACTTATGCAATTGTGACTTTATTCTTCCAGGAGAGACTTTTCTCACACCGCCGGGTAATCGCCGGTGCCTTCCGGCCAAGGGGTCAGCAGCTCGAAACCGGTGTGCGTCACCGCCACCATGTGCTCCCATTGTGCCGACAATGACTGGTCGCGGGTGAGCACGGTCCAGCCGTCGTCCAGCACATGAGTTCCGGGCTTGCCGGCGTTGATCATCGGTTCGATGGTGAACACCATCCCCGGTTTCAGCCGCAACCCCTTCCCCGCCGCACCGTAGTGCAATACCTGAGGCTCTTCATGGTATTTGCGACCAATGCCGTGGCCGCAATACTCACGCACCACACTGAAGCCTTCGCGGTACGCCACGGTCTGGATTGCGTTACCGATATCGCCCAGCGTCGCCCCAGGTTTCACCGCATGAATGCCGGCCAGTGTCGCTTCGTAGGTGGTTTCCACCAGACGTCGAGCCAGCGGGCTGACCTCGCCGACGTAGTACATGCGACTGGTGTCGCCGTACCAGCCGTCCTTGATCACCGCGACATCGATATTGATGATGTCGCCGTCCTTGAGGATGTCATCGGCGGACGGAATGCCGTGGCAAACCACCGAATTCGGCGAAATGCAGGTGGTTTTGGTGAAGCCGTGATAGCCGACGTTGGCCGGGATGACCTTCAGCTCATTGACGATGTAATCGTTGCAGATGTCGTCCAGCGCTTCAGTGCTGATGCCCGCCTTCACATGCGGAGCAATCATCGCCAGCACGTCGGCCGCCAGACGCCCTGCCACTCTCAACCCGACCAGATCGGCTTCGCTCTTGATACTGATGCTCATCGCGCCACCGCCCTGACTGCGAGTTCGTTGGAGACAGCCTCGTCTGGCTGCGCGCTCAGCGACACATCGCCCGCCGCTTCGGCGCGGATCAGCAATTGGCAGATATCGCTGTAATTCAGACCGGGATTGAGTTCGGCGAGCATGCCGACGCGCATCCAGTGCTCGGCTTGAGCATTGATCGAACGGCTCAGCGCGGCGCTGGCCGAGCGAATGTTGTCGTGCATCTGTTCGGAAATCTTGACCAGTCCCATAAATGACCTCGCGTTTAATATACGAAGCATATACGTTTCATATATTTTTTCGCAAGCAGGCGATCAGCTCACCCCTCCTTGCTTCACGCGGACTGTTGCGCGGCGGCGTCCATCGCGCACTCGGACAAGGAATTGGCCAGTTGCGAAATCGCATCCCGATCGTCCTCGCTCAAGGCACGGTAATGGGTGATGATCGCGCGTTCGGCGTCATTCAGGGTGTCGACGGAGATCGGCGTGCGCTTGCCAGAGAGCACGTAAAGGACATCGACCCCCTTCTTGCCCAATGCCGCGAGGTAGTCGGAACGAGGAATGCGCTCGCCGCTTTCATATTTCCCCTGGGCGTTGGCTTCGACTCCGCCAATCGCACCGAACTCCTGTTGCGAGAGGCCGAGGCTTTTGCGTTCTTCTTTCAGGCGTGAACCAAGATCTTTCATAAACATGGGCCTCGAGTTTGACTATGTTTAATGCAAGACCCCATTGGTCCGGGGGAGTTGCGCAGTACCCGACAATTGTTCAAGCTGCGCGCTTTTCGGCCTCAGGAAATTCGCGACACGGCCGATAGATTCGGATGGACAGCTTGTCATTTTTCATGGCAACCCGATTTCTGCAGTTCGGAGAACCAGACGTGATTACATTTTTGCTCGGTTGGTGCGTTTTATCCGTCATTGGCACGCTGATCGCACTCAGCCTCATCAGAACCGGCAAGCAGCGTCAGCCCGAAGCTGACAGCGCGCCAGTTCCGGAAGTCGCTGTGACGTCCGCCACACCCTACAAGGCCTGACTCACCTGTACCGATGTTCACCATAGGCCTGTTATGACGCCAGCGGTGAAATCATTCGGCTGCAAGCTGAGCGTGTTCCGTAGAATAAGACAGAGTCCCGGAGACGAACGCCAGGTCGACCTGGGTTGCACTGAACTGGCGCACGCCAGCGGCCAGGGCGAGAAAGTCTTCGCGTTGCATCTCGTTGCCCCAGACACTGCTGAAGGTTGGCTCTGTGGCCTGGACGGTAAATGCAATGTTGTTGTCGGCTTGGTTCACTTGCATGGTCGATTCCTCTTCGCTGAATACTGTTTAAACATACAGTATTTTTATCAGCTTCCAAACGCAAGCCTCGACTCGACGAGCGGTCGTTCGGTTGCGTCCCCTGCAATCGTGCCTGAACCCTGTCCAAGGCAGGGTCAGGGCAGTAATCGAACACGCCTAAACGCTGGCCAGTTCTCTGAGGCGGACCAGATCTTGCGCCGACAGGACGATGCCTTCGGCCAGAGACTTCTCGCGCTGGCGATAACGACGGTCCCCCGGCATGCGTTGCTGGCCGACGCCGTGCATCTGCCTGACCAACTCTTCACTGCGCTCGGCGAAAGCCTTGCCCCGGCCCTTGTCCGGATCGATGACGATGATCGTCTGGCCGGTCCACGGTGTTTGCGCGCCGGGCTTGCTGGACATGTCGAAATCGAACGAGAAATTGCCGCCGGTGAGTGCTGCTGACAACAGTTCGACCATCATCGACAACGCCGAACCCTTGTAGCCCCCGAATGGCAACAGTGCACCGCCGTCGAGAATCGCCTTGGGGTCTTCGGTCGGCTGACCTGCGCTGTCCACGCCCATGCCGGGCGGGAGCATGCGCCCCTCCCGCGCGGCGATCTGCACATCACCGTGGGCGATGGCGCTGGTGGCCATGTCGAAGACAATCGGCTGACCGCCAGCGCGGGGCGCGGCGAAGGCAATCGGGTTGGTGCCGAACAGCGGCTTCTGCGCATCGTGCGGGACCACGCAGGTCATGCTGTTGACCACGCTCAACGCCACCAGCCCTTCTTGGGCGAACGGTTCGACGTCCGGCCACAGGGCAGCGAAGTGGTGTGAGTTACGAATCGCCAGAATCGCGATCCCGGCAGTCCGGGCCTTGTCGATCAACAATGCCTTGGCCGCTTGCATCGCTGGCTGGGCGAAGCCGCCGCCTGCGTCCACCCGCACGAACCCGGCACCGACGTCTTCGACCTGCGGCACCGCCTGGCCATCGACCCAGCCAGCGGCCAGCGACGACAGGTAACCCTTGATCCGGAATATCCCGTGACTGTGCGAACCGTCGCGCTCGGCACTGGCGCAGTTCTGCGCCAGAACCCCCGCAACCTCATCCGACGTGCCGTGGCGCAGAAAGATCTGCCGCAGCAGTTCGGTTAGATCAGTAAAGGAAATGGACTGGGTTTCAACGGGGTCGCGGGGTGAAGACATCTGAAGCTCCGGTGTGATTATTGGAAGAGGAAGCCGAACAGAACGTAGCAAGCGTCTGGAGAGTACTGCGCGCCAGCAAACGGGTAAACTGCGCGCCTGTCTCTCGCTGCACGTTCGTTTACAGCCCTTCAAGGATCGATCATGGATTGTCAGACCCTCGTCCTCGGCGCCGGAATCGTCGGCGTCTGTTGCGCATTGCACCTGCAAGCCGCAGGCCAGAGCGTCATTCTGCTCGATCGCGACGAGCCCGGTCGCGGCACCAGCCACGGCAATGCCGGCCTGATCGAACGCTCCAGCATGGTCCCCTATGCATTCCCCCGCCAATGGTCGCGGTTGCTGCGCTATGGCCTGAACCAGCAGTCGTCGATGCGATTCAGCCCGATGTTTTTGCCAAGGCTGGCGCCGTGGTTGCTGCAGTACTGGCGGCAGTCGTCGCCGGCGAATCTGGCCGAAGCCGCTCGCGCCATGCGACCGCTGATCGAGCGGTGTGTCGAGGAACACGATGTGCTGGTGGAAGCCTCGGGAATGAGCGGGCTGATTCGCGCCAAAGGCTGGATCGAGTTCTATCGCGACCGAGACGAACTCGACGTGGCCGTTGCCGACGCCAGAACCTACGACCAATACGGCTTGCGCTACGACATTCTCGACGCTGCGCAACTGCGTGAACGTGAACCCGACTTGAAGGGGGTGGTCGGAGGCATTCACTGGCTCGACCCGAAAACCGTGAGCGATCCCGGTGCACTGGTGCGCGGTTACGCGGCCTTGTTCGTCAAGCGCGGTGGCGTGTTGCTGCAGGGCGATGCCGGCACGTTGCGCCAGCAAGGCAGCGAATGGATGGCCGACAGCGACGAGGGCACAGTGCACGCGCGTAACGTTGTGATCGCCATGGGGCCGCAATCCGCTGAGGTGTTTTCACGGTTTGGCTATCGCATCCCGCTGGCGATCAAACGCGGTTATCACATGCATTACGCCTCGCAGCCCGGCGCCGAACTGCGACATTCAGTGATCGACGCCCAGGCCGGATTCGTCCTCGCGCCAATGGCTCGTGGCATCCGCCTGACCACCGGAGTGGAGTTCGCGGCCAGCGACGCACCCATTAACGAAATCCAGCTACGTCGCTGCGAAACCATTGCCCGAACCCTTTACCCGCTCGGCGCGCGTCTGGACGCGGAACCCTGGCTGGGACGCCGCCCCTGTCTGCCAGACATGCGCCCGGTGATAGGCGCGGCGCCAAACCATGAGGGCCTGTGGTTCAACTTCGGTCACGCGCACCATGGCCTGACCCTGGGGCCGGTAACCGGCCGCCTGCTGGCGGAATTGATGACCGGTGCGCCGACTTTCACCGACCCCGCGCCGTACAGCCCGGGTCGCTTTCGATAAACGCGCCGTTGAATCGATCAGCCCGCGTGGCTGATCAATCGAGCCGTTTCTGGAAGAACAAGCGCTGGTGGCCTGGCGGGTAATCGTCCAGATGGCCGAATTCCTGATAGCCATGCTTGCGATAGAAATCCGGGGCCTGGAAGTCGAAGGTGTCGAGCCAGACCCCGACGCAATTGCGTTCACGGGCGAAGCTTTCAGCCATGTCCATCAACTGGCTGCCCATGCGCTGCCCGCGCGTCTGTTCGGGGATCACCAGCAGTTCGATGAACAGCCAGCGGTAGAGAATCCGCCCGTGCAGGCCGCCGATTACAGCATCGGTGGTTTCGTCACGAACGAACAACGCGAACTTTTCCGACAGCCCGTCCCCTGCCTTCGCGGCGTTGTAGGCCCTGAGGGGTTCGAGGATCTGTAGACGTTCGTCTTCGCTGGGGTTGCTTTTGAACTCGATCCGCACGCTCATGCGTCGCTTCCTGCTGACGTGAAATAGGACGGCAAGGGTGTCGGATTCGGTGAGGGGAGTAAAGAGAGGGAGTGGGAGCCGCCGGACGGCGACCCCACAGGCGGATCAGGACTGAAAGTAATCAGTCTTTCTGATCGCGCAGAATGTTGCCGGAAGTGCCATCGATGCGGAATTCGTAGGTCAGGCTGTCAGCCTTGCGGCCCTCGCCTTCCCAATAACCGTTGTCGTCGGCTTCGATCTTGTAGATCTCGGTGTAGCCCGCCGACTTGGCTTTTTCGATCGCCTTTTCGATGGTGATCCAGCCAGCGCCCGGCTTGTCCGCCAGCGCGAACTGGGCAGTGGTCAGGGCGGCAGTGGCGAGGACGGCAGCGGTAAGTTGTTTGATCATGTTTGAACTCCATTTCCCTTTGCGGGCTTTATGACAGGCGAGTTTTTGGAGTTCAAGGGATAAAAAATAGTTCAGGCGAGGTTATGTAACGGAGTGCTGCGAAGCGCATTCAGGCATTCACCGCATCCTCCTGTCCCAGTCCGGCTTGCTGGCGGCAAGCAGTCTCACAGACACCGCCGCCCTCACAGACCGTCGCCCTCACAGACGCCACCGCCCGCAAGCCGGACTGCTGCAGGTGAGGTGTGCGGGCAACCCCGCACAACCGCTCGGTCAGTGCTTGACCTTGCGGCGCAGGACGCCGTTCAAGACCACCACGACCACCGCAACGAAGATCGCGATGTACTGAAAGGTCTTCTCGTCGAGCACGCCAATGCTCTGCAAGTGCGACAGGCCGAGCATGATTACCAGCACGCTCAAGGCAATGATGATCGAGTAAATCAGACGCTGTTTGTTGGTCATTACGGGTTTCCTGAAAACGGGTCGAGATCATGTGCGCGGCGCAAACGCGCCCGACATGTTACGCCGTCACGGCGCCGCTGGCACGTCGGGGTGCCGAACGAACCTGCGGCGAAGCGTCTCGGTCGGCGTTCGTTGTCACTTTGACGTGGTTTAATACCCGCCTCGCGTAAGAAGTTTCCCAGTTTTCTGTAAGGAGTCCCCAATGCCCCATGAAGGCAGCCTGTTACAGGCCGCAGTCGTGTTTCTGCTCGCCGCCGTGGTCACGGTCCCTCTGGCCAAGCGCCTGCAACTGGGCGCCGTGATCGGTTACTTGATCGCCGGCGTCATCATCGGCCCGGCGGGTCTGGGCCTCATCGGCAACCCCGAGAGCGTCGCGCATTTTTCTGAACTCGGCGTGGTGTTGCTGCTGTTCATCATCGGTCTGGAACTGTCGCCCAAGCGCCTCTGGGTCATGCGCAAATCGGTGTTCGGCGTCGGCCTGGCGCAGGTTCTGCTCACGGGCGTGGTGATCGGCGTCGTCGCCCTGCTCGGCTTCGGTCAACCGCTGAACAGCTCCATCGTGTTGGGTCTGGGGCTGGCACTGTCGTCCACCGCTTTCGGCCTGCAAAGCCTGGCCGAACGCAAGGAATTGAATGCCCCCCACGGCAGGCTGGCCTTCGCCATTCTGCTGTTTCAGGACATCGCCGCAATCCCGCTGATCGCGCTTGTTCCGATGCTCGCGGGAGGCGAACACAACCCCACATCCGCCGACTCGTTGCGTCACGGCCTGGAAGTCCTCGGTGGCATCGCGGTGGTGGTGATCGGTGGGCGCTATCTGCTGCGACCGGTGTTCCGCATCGTCGCCAAGACCGGGCTGCAGGAAGTGTCCACGGCCACTGCGTTGCTGGTGGTGATCGGCACGGCGTGGCTGATGGACCTGGTGGGGGTGTCGATGGCCCTCGGAGCGTTCCTTGCCGGTCTGCTGTTGGCGGACTCCGAATATCGCCACGAGCTGGAATCGCAGATCGAACCCTTCAAGGGTCTGCTGTTGGGTCTGTTCTTCATCAGTGTCGGCATGGGCGCCAATCTCAGCCTGCTGTTCAATTCGCCGGTCACGGTACTGGCCCTGACGCTGCTGCTGATCGCCCTGAAGCTGCCACTGTTGTTCGTCGTCGGCCGCCTGGCCGGGGGGCTCGGCAAGCAAAGCGCCCTGCGTCTTGGTCTGGTCCTGGCGGCGGGGGGTGAATTCGCTTTCGTGGTTTTCAGCATCGGTCGTGACAAAGGCCTGTTCGATGCCAACCTCTACGACACCCTCGTTCTGACCATCACCCTGTCCATGGCCCTCACACCGCTGCTGTTGCTGGTGATGGCGCGCTGGCTCAAGCCCAAGCCGGTGGTCAAGGAAGTGCCGGACGAGTACCGGGAAATCGAGTCCGACGACCCGCGTGTGGTCATCGCCGGCATGGGCCGGATGGGGCAGATCGTGGCGCGTATCCTGCGCGCGCAGAACATCCCGTTCATTGCCCTCGACACGTCGGTCGAAACCATCGAGTTCACCCGCAGTTTCGGCAATGTACCGGTGTTCTACGGCGACCCGCTGCGCCCGGAAATCCTGCGTGCGGCCAAGGTCGATCAGGCCGAGTTTTTCGTGATCGCCACCGACGACCCGGACACCAACATCAAGACCGCCGAACTGGTGCGCAAGCTCTACCCGCACTTGAAAATCATCGCCCGGGCCCGTAACCGCCAGCACGTCCACCGCCTGATGGACCTGGACGCCCAGGCCGTGCGGGAAACCTTCTACTCCAGCCTTGAGATGACCCGCCGTACGCTGATCGGCCTGGGGTTGAGCGAAGCTCAGGCGGCGGCGCGGATCAACCGCTTCAAACGTCATGACGAACAGGTGCTCAACCGCCAGCACCTGATTTACGACGATGCCGCCAAGGTCATGCAGAGCGCACGGGAAGCCAGAACCGAGCTGGCCGAGTTGTTCGAATCCGACCGCGTGGACGAGGAAGCCGAAGCCGCTAAACACTAGAGCGGCTCAGCGGCTCAGCGCGACCACGAATTCGAGAAAGGCGCGCACCTTGGCCGGGGGCAAGTGCCGCGACGGGTACAGCGCATACAGCGGGAAGTACTCGTCCGGCCAGTCCGGGAACAGCTCGATCAATCTGCCCTCGCGCACAGCCGATTCCACACCCAGTTCCAGCACCTGCGCCACTGCCTGGCTTTCCTCGCAAACCCGGTGCATGGTCCCGACATCGTTGACCATCAAGCGCCCACGGGTGTTGACGAACAATCGCTCGGCCCCTCGATGAAACTCCCACGGATAGGGTCGGCCGGTCTGCGAATCGCGAAAATCGATGCAGACGTGCTCCGGGCTTTCCAGGTCGGTGGGATGCTGCGGTCGGCCGTGTTTCTTCAGATAGGCAGGTGACGCTACGGTCAATACACGGGTCTTGAGCAACTGCCGACCAATCAGCGAAGAAGACGGTTGCTCGCCGAAGCGCACCGCCAGATCAACGCCATCGGCTACCAGATCTCCCAACTGCTCGCGGGTGACCAGATCCAGTTCCAGCTCGGGATAGGTGGCCATGAAGTCGCCCAGGGCCGGGGCCAGAATCAATCGCGAAAAGTACGGATCGACGTTCACCCGCAAGCGCCCGCGCACCGCCGTGGCACTGCCGGACGCCAGCGCAGCCGCCTCCTCCAGCCCGGCCAGCAGTGGCGCTATTTCCTCGTAGAGTCGCCGACCCTCATCGGTCAGTTTGACTGAGCGCGTGGTGCGATCGAACAGGCGAATTCCCAGTCGGGTTTCAAGCCGGGCTATGGCGCGGCTGACGCCGGACTGGGTCATGTCCAGCACGTCGGCGGCCTTGACGAAGCTGCCGGTGTCGACCACCGCTGACAGCACCCCCATGCCACTGGCCAAGCGTCCATCGAAGCTCATTGATGATTCCTAGGCATGTATGCAATGACACCCATGCTATCGGAGAATCAACGCACTGGACGCAATAATTCTCGCAACGGCGGCAGTGGGTCGCCCTCTCTGAGGAGTTGTGGGCATGTACACGATCATGGGCGTTACCGGGCAAGTAGGCAGCGAAGTCGCGAACAACCTGCTGGCCGCGGGCAAGCCAGTCCGTGCGGTGGTGCGCAGCGCCGAAAAAGGCCAGGCATGGGCGGCCAAGGGCTGTGAAACAGCGATTGCGGATGTTGATGATGTGTCCGCCCTGACCCGCGCGTTTCAGAACAGCGCAGCGGTGTTCATCCTCTTGCCGCCCAACTTCTCACCCACCGAGGGCTTCCCGGAAACCCGCAAGGTCATCGCCAACATTCATGAAGCACTGGCCAACGCCAGGCCTGGCAAAGTGGTGTGCATTTCCACCATTGGCGCTCAAGCCTGCCAACCCAACCTGCTCAATCAACTGCAACTGCTGGAGAAAAGCCTGAGCAATCTGGAGCTGCCGGTGACCTTTCTGCGCCCCGGCTGGTTCATGGAGAACTGCCTGTGGGACGTCGAACCGGCAATCCAGACCGGGGTGATCCCCAGCTTTCTGCAACCGCTGGACAAGCCAGTGCCAATGGTCGCCACCGCCGACGTCGGCCGGGTCGCGGCCGAGCTGCTGCAAGAGCAATGGTTCGGCAAGCGCATTGTCGAGCTGGAGGGTGAAACACCGGTCACACCGAACCAGATCGCCGAGACCTTCAGCCAATTATTGGGCAAACCGGTGACGATGCAGAGCGTGCCTCGTGAGACCTGGCAGGCGCTGTTTACCGCTCAGGGCATGAGCAACCCAGTGCCGCGCATGCAAATGCTCGACGGTTTCAACGAAGGCTGGATTCGCTTTGAGGGCTTGCCGCGCAAAGGCATCGTCGATCTGAAGAGCGTGCTGCAAGGGCTGCTCGCGCGCGAGGGATGATCAAGCCTCGCGCGAGGCCTTGACGTGCTCGATGAAGCGCGTGACCGCCGGCGCTTTTTCGTAGCGCCGGTGGATCAGTGACAGGTACGAGGTCGGCTGACAGTCCTCGATGCGCCTGAACACTACATTGGGCAAGTTGATGTGATCGACGACCGACTCCGGCACCACCGCCACGCCCTGTCCCAGGCTGACCAACGCCACCACCGAGACCAACCCTCCAGGCTGCGGCCCCAACGTCGGCGCGAATCCGCCCTGTGCCGCGACTTCGAGCGTTCCGGAAATCTGCTCGGGGAGGATGAAGGTCTCGTTCTGCAAATGCATCGCGTTGATCGTCTTGAGCTTGCACAGCCAAGAGCTGTCCGCCAGTGCCAGGGCAAACCCTTCGGTCAGTAGCTTCACCACGCTGACCGACTCCGGCAGGCTCATGGGTGAGCGGATGAAACCGACGTCCAGCCGGCCCTCCTCGATCATCCGTGGCAGGGCCGGCATCAGGTATTCAGTGATGGTGAAATCGACGTCGCTGTAGCGCTGACGAAATTCGCCGACCTGACGCTGCAGTACACCTGAAAACACCGCCGACGCCACGTAACCCAACTCGATCTTGCCGGCCTCGCCACGTCCGGCGCGCTGCACGTTGTATTGCGCGGTTTCGAACTGACGCACCGCCAGTTCCGCTTCGATCTGCAAGGCGCGGCCCGCGTCGGTCAGGCGCACCTCGCGCTGCTCGCGCACGAACAAGCGGGTGCCGAGGGCGCTTTCCAGGTCCTGAATCTGCCGTGTCAGGGTCGGCGGCGCGATGCCCAGCTGCTCGGCGGCGCGGGTGAAATGCCGGTGTCTGGCGACCGCCAGAAAGTAGCGAAAATGACGGATTTCCATGAGTCGTTACCTGACAGGTAATGAAATTGCTGGATGCGGGTAACGAAGCATAAGCGATCCCGGAATATTCTGTGTGCAGCGCGCAACATCTGTAGCAGCTTGGGGTGCCGGCAGCCGCACTAGTAACACCACCGCCGCCGGCAAGCCGGGTTGCTACAGAACAGGGCGCACCGTGAGAAAATCACGCCTGGATATTAGCTGAAACCTAACAGCTGTCGGAGTTACCGCTATGCCTGTTCACAAACCCAGCCCACGCATGACGCTGCTTACCGCTTCGGGCGTGTGTGCGCTGATCGTGCTCGATACCAATATCGTTGCCGTGACCCTGCCCAGCATTGCCCGCGATCTGGGCGCCGGATTCGCCGACATCGAGTGGGTGGTCAGCGCCTACATGCTGGCCTTTGCCGCCCTGCTGTTGCCTGCGGGCAGTCTGGCCGACCGTTTCGGCCGCAAAAAGATGCTGATTACCGGGCTGGTGCTGTTCATTCTCGCCTCGGTGGGCTGCGGCGCGGCACCGAACATTCTGTTCCTCGACATTGCCCGGGCAATCAAAGGGGTGGGCGCGGCGCTGTTGTTGACCTCGGCGCTGGCGACCATCGGCCACGTCTTTCATGACGAAGTCGAGCGGGCCAAGGCCTGGGCGTTCTGGGGCGCGTGCATGGGAGTGGCGATGACCGCCGCGCCGACCGTGGGCGGACTGATCGCCGAACTGGTGGGCTGGCGCTGGATTTTCTACCTCAACCTGCCTGTCGGCCTGGTGCTGCTGAGCATGGTGACGCGCAACATTGAAGAATCTCGCAACGAACAATCGGCGCGCCTCGATCCTTGGGGCAGCCTGTTTTTCAGTGCCAGTCTGCTGAGTCTGATCTGGGGCCTGATCGAGGCCAACCGGATCGGTTGGGACAACCCGCTGACCTTTGCCCGCTTGCTGGGCGGTGGCCTGCTGCTGGCGCTGTTTTTACTGGCCGAACGTCTGCAACGTCGCCCGATGGTGGATTTGCAGCTGTTCAAGTACCCGCGTTTCATCGGCGCCTTGCTGGGCATGTTCGCCTACGCCTGCTGCGCGCAGGTCATGATGACCCTGTTGCCGTTTTACCTGCAGAACGGCCTGGGGTTCAGCGCCATCGCTTCAGGGCTCGGCATGCTGCCGTTCGCGATCACTATGTTGCTGCTGCCGCGCCTGGGCCCGAAGCTGTCGCGCCACCTTTCACCCGCGGCGATGATGGCGCTGGGACTGACGCTGGTGAGTGTCGGCAATCTGCTGTGCGCCTGGGCGACGTCCATTGGCGGCTATCCCTCCTTCGCTGCAGCGATGGCGGTGACCGGCGCCGGTGCGGGTCTGCTCAACGGCGACACGCAGAAGAACATCATGGCCTGCGTGCCCCGCGAGCGCACCGGCATGGCCTCCGGCATGAGCACCACCATGCGCTTCAGCGCGATCATGCTGGGGGTCGGCGTGTATGGCGCCCTGCTCGCCAGCCACACGTTGAACGCCCTGAATATCAATCTGCGAAACGCCGCGCCGGACTGGCTCGACCAGGCCGAATACATTGCCTCCCGGGTAGTGGCCGGGGACATGAGCGCGGCGTTGCAATCGGTCAGCGAAGGCGCACGGGAAGTCGTGCAACCGCTGGCACAACAGGCGTTCGTCACGGGCTTTGGTTCGGTGCTATGGGTGGCCGGATGCGTCGGGCTGTTCGCCGCCGCGCTGGTGGGTACGTTGATGCGCAAACCTATTCCGGTGATGCATCTGAAGGTGGCCTGAGCAGTCCTGCCGCCTGGGCCATTCCCCCGGCGGCAGCCCCAGCCCCGCCCGCAGGTGATAAGGCGGCTGAAAAATCTAATTTCACCTCGAACGGAATAACCCTCCCCGCGCTTCGTCATACGGGCTCAAGAAAGTCATCCCGGCCACTATGAGGAAGCCCACCATGAAAACCACCCTGTTTGCCCTGACGCTTACCGCCCTGAGCGCCTTCGCTTTGACCGCCAATGCCGACGTGAAGAACATGCCGCAGGTTCAGCAATACACCTACGGCACCAAGGTCGACATCGCTGAAGTTACCAAGACCCCGAACCTGAATTTCTGCGGCGTACGCCCGGTGGATCTGGGTTACGTCGACCACATGGGCAAAGCGCACACCCTGCGCTACGAAACCAGCGGCAACGTTTGCTTGGGCGACAACTGATCGAGCAGGTTGCAACCGCTCTACGAGACATGCCGCTTCAACAGCGATAACAACAGCGGCCTCTCGAATTCGTGACTTGTAAGCAAAATTTTTGTACCTGAAATGGGATTTTTTTCATGAGTCTCTCTGCAGATATTGGTCATTCGATGTGGCGCAGCGTTTCGTCAAGCGGTCGAGCTGATCAAAATGCCACACCGCAATCGCGACCCTCGTACCTCGGGTTGCTCCCACAGTGATGTGGCAAACCGCGAATTCGTGCCGAACCCTGGACCTGTGGGAGGGAGCTTGCTCGCGAAGGCGATGGGTCGGGCAGTCAGTCGGTGAACGACACACCGCAATCGCGACCCTCGTAACCTCGGGTTGCTCCCACCGTGATGTGGCAAACCGCGAATTCGTGCCGAACCCTGGACCTGTGGGAGGGAGCTTGCTCGCGAAGGCGGTGGGTCGGGCAGTCAGTCGGTGAACGACACACCGCAATCGCGACCCTCGTAACCTCGGGTTGCTCCCACAGTGATGTGGCAAACCGCGAATTCGTGCCGAACCCTGGACCTGTGGGAGGGAGCTTGCTCGCGAAGGCGGTGGGTTGGGCAGTCAGTCGGTGACCGACACACCGCAATCGCGACCCTCGTAACCTCGGGTTGCTCCCACGGAGATAGCGGGACGCCCGACAAGCTGTGGTGGACGCAGAGCCTGTAGCAGTCCGGCTTGCCGGCGGTAGCGATTTCAAGGACGCCACCGCCCGCAAGCCGTGCTGCTAAGGCCAGTGTGGGAGGGCCTGGATCACCGCGCAGCCAAGGCCCACACCCTTGCCAGATCCCGCGCGCGGTCGTGCAGCAGAGTGGCGGCGTCGCGGCAGGCCTGGTCGAGGGTCATCGGGCCGCTGGTCAGGGCAAACGCCGCGCTGATGCCGTGTTCGTAGAGATCGGCATACCCATCGCCCAAGGTTCCGGCCAGCACGATCACCGGCACGTTCTTGCGCTGAGCGATCTTCGCCACCCCGAACGGGGTCTTGCCGCGCAAGGTCTGGGCATCGAAACGGCCTTCGCCGGTGATCACCAGGTCAGCGCCTTCCAGCGCCTCGGCAAGTCCGGTGAGGTCTGCCACCACTTCCACGCCCGGCCGGAACGAAGCATTCAGATACGCCTTGGCCGCGAAGCCCATGCCGCCCGCAGCGCCGCTGCCAGGGTGCTCACTCTCATCCTTGCCCAGCACCTTCGCCGAGTGTTGGGCGAAATGCCCCAGCGACGCATCAAGCGCCAACACCTGCTCGGGAGATGCGCCTTTCTGCGGGCCGAAGATATGCGAGGCGCCATGAAGCCCGCAAAGTGGATTGTTCACATCGGCGGCCACTTCGAACTGCACGTCATTGAGCCGCGTGTCCATGCCGTCGATGTCGATTCGCGCCACCTTGCTCAATGCCAGACCGCCTGGCGGCAGAGGGTCATCGCTGCTGTCGAGAAAGCGTGCGCCCAGGGCGGCCAACATCCCGGTCCCGGCGTCGTTGGTGGCACTGCCGCCGATGGCCAGGATCACCCGTTGCGCGCCCGCCTCCAGCGCTGCGGCGATCAACTCGCCGGTGCCATATGACGTTGTGATCGTGGCGTCCCGCTGCTCCAGGGTGAGCAGTTGCAGACCACTGGCCATGGCCATTTCGATGATCGCCGTGCGGGTTTCGGCCAGCCATCCCCATTGCGCTTCCACCGGCTCGCCGAGCGGGCCGGTCACCCGGTTTTTCATCCACTGCCCATCGCACGCCGCCAGCACCGCCTCGATGGTGCCCTCACCGCCATCGGCCATGGGGCATTCGACCAGACTGGCATCCGGCCAGACTTCGCGCAGCCCGGTTGCGATGGCCTGCGCCACACCTTGAGCGCTGAGGCTGTCCTTGAAGGAATCCGGGGCGATGACGATTTTCATGTTGTTCTCCTTATCCGATAATCGCGATCTTCGCATTACTCGCTGAAATTTCCGCCTGACCTTCGCACAACAGGTGATTCGGCAAGTTGTTCATACGAACAAAAAGCAGCGCTGCGACGAGCGCCAATCGACGCGTTGCCGGTTGTTCTCTATAAAGATAAATATGTCGCGGGCGATTCAGCCACATTACCCGCCAGATATGACACTATATAGCCACTATTTTTACAGGGTCTCTGACCGGATCTGAATGCTCCGCCATATAAGGTCAGATCCCGCCTCTTGATGATGAAAGCTGCAGCCTTATGCTCCTGAACGATCCGGTTACCCTGCTTTTCATCATCATCCCCTTCGGACTCATGACCACGCTGATGCTCTGCCTGTCGTATGTCGGCACCAGCGACCATCGTGCGCCGCTGCATTGGTGGATCGCCGGCGATCTGGTGCTCGCAGTCTATCGCGCGGTGGATCTGCTACAGCCGGGCGTAGTCGCGCCCGAATACGACTGGCTCGGCATACTGTCGCCACAGACGGCCTTTATCGCCAATACTGCCGGGCTGCTGCTCGCCATCGGCTGCCACACCCTGGCGTTGCATCAATTATCCGACCAGCGCTGCAATGTTCAGTGGCACGCACGGACGCTACTGGCTCCGGTGCTGATCTACGGCATCGGCGCCAGTGCGCTGCTGCACAACGAATACATGCTGTCGTGGTTCTTTCTGTTCTGCGTGATCACCATCGGCATCCAGTTCTACGTGACCTGGCCCTTGAGGAAACGCTTTCGCGGTGCGTGGGCACTGCTGACCGGGCATGTGGCGCTGCTGATTTTCCATGCGCATTCGACCGTAATCCTGACGCTGGAACCCCCACCGCCGTTGAGTTTCGATGAACCGGACATGTTCTCTCTGCCCGCGCTGGCGATGGATTTCATGGTCTCGTTCCTGTTCACCTTGAGTTTCGCGCTGATGCTGCAGGAGCAGCTGCGCCAGCAGGTGGTACAACTGAGCATCACCGACACCCTGACCGGCGCGCTCAACCGTCGAGGTGCGGTGTCGACCATTCTTCAGGAGCGGCGTCAGAACGGCCCGCAGCGCTACCCGCTGTCGGTGGCGATGATCGACCTGGACAACTTCAAACGTATCAACGATCAGCACGGTCACGCTGCCGGCGATACGGCACTGCAAGTGTTCGCCAGCACCGTCACGCGGCTGATTCGCAAAGACGATATCTTCGTGCGCTGGGGCGGCGAGGAGTTTCTGCTGGTCTTCCCCGGGACGGATATCGCTCAGGCGCAGGGGTTCATGAGTCGCCTGCGCGAAGCCCTGAACAGCGAGCAGCCCACGCCATCACTGCCCTTGCCTATCGGCTTCAGTGCGGGACTGGCGCAGACTTCGTCGATGAACAGCCGGGAAGACTTCGAAGCGTTGCTGCGCTCGGTGGACAAGGCGCTGTACCGGGCCAAGCGCGTGCGCGGGCGGGTCGAGGTGGTTGAGGCGGTCGATCTTTAGCGATCCGCGCCGCTCAGACTCGCGCCACCATCTGCATCCCCAGATACAAGCGCAACAGATCATCGGTGCGATACGGGTCGCAACCGCTGACCTCGGCAATCTTTTCCAGGCGATAACGCAGGCTATTGCGGTGAATGCCCAGTGCGTCGGCACAGGCCTGACTTTCGCCGCTGTAATCGAACCAGGCGCGCAGGGTGTCGAGCAGTTGCCCGTTGCCTTGCAGCCGGGTCACGGGTTCGGCCACACCTTCAGCCAGCCAGTCGTGACGGTTTCGCCAGAACAACACCGAGAGCCGATGACTCGCCAGCCGCAACAGCTTCTGTTGCGGTTGAACGTGGCGAGCGTAGTCGAGCAGGTCGCGGGCGCCAGCGCAGGCGTTACGCAGCGATGCCAGGTCGCTCGAAGGCTCGACCGTCGCCATGCGCAGCACCGGCCAGCCCTGCTCATCGAACTGTTCAAGGAGCAAGGCATCGTCGCGGTCCTTGCCCGCCGCCCGACACCAATAGACCAGACTCGGCTCGCAGGACACGCACCAACTGTTGGCGTAACGGCCGTTGAGCCAGGCGGCAAGTTGCCCGGCGTAAGTCGTGTCAGCAGGCAGCTCGATCACTACCGCCTGACGCGGCAACTGCGGCTGCAAACCCAGCTGCTCGGCCTCCTCGACCAGATGCCCGGCACTGTCGCCCAGCAGCAAACGCGACAGCAAATCCTCACTGCGCTGATGCCGCCACTGCTGATCGGCCTGCTGACGCCGGTGCTCCATCAACATCTCGGCGGTCATTTTCACCAGCTCGGCGTAAACCCGCACCTCGTCGGGCTCGCCGGTGATGCCCAGCACCCCCACCAGCTTCTGATCCAGCATCAACGGCAGGTTCACTCCCGGCCGCACGCCGTTCAATTGCCGAGCGGTATGGGAGTCGATCTCCACCACCCGACTGTTGGCCAGCACCAGTTGCGCCCCCTCGTGCCGCGTGTACAACCGCTCCGCTTCGCCGCTGCCAATGATGATGCCCAGGTAATCCATGACATTGACGTTGAACGGCAAGATCGCCATCGCCCGATCGACGATGTCCTGGGCCAGGGCATGATCAAGGGCGAACATGAGGCACATCCGGCGAGCGAGGGGATAGAAGGTTCATACACATCACGACTTGTTTTTGTTGGTGGGGGGAGTCTGCCTGATTTTTGCGGCGAGTTCCTGCATCAGAATGTGAGCCCCCGATACCCAGCGCGCAAACGCCATGGCACAGTGCCGAACATTGTCGTCAGAAATTCTTCTCTCAGTCAGCGAGTAAGCCATTCAGTGATGCACAGAGCAGCCCGCCACTTGCGCCTTCCCCACCTCGCCCTATCGCTGTCGCTATTGACCCTGCAAGCCTGCGCGTCCGGCGATGCGCCGCTGGGGCAGGCGAGTTTTGCCGAGTATCGCCAGCAGACGCTCGCCTGGATGCAGGCAAACCGGACCTTTCAGACCGACGACCATGGCGCCGAGCTTGAATGGAATGCACCGCGTGAATGGCGACCGGATGGCGTTGCCAAGCGAGGCATTTTGCTGGTCCACGGCCTCGGCGATTCGCCGTTTTCGTTCAACGATGTCGGGCAGAAGCTGGCTGACCAGGGGTTTCTGGTGCGCTCGGTGCTGCTGCCCGGGCATGGCAGCAAGCCTTCGGACATGCTCGATGTGACGCTCAAACAGTGGCAGGAAGTGGTCCGCGAGCAGGCGCAGATCATGCAGCGCGAGGTGCCGACGGTGTATCTGGGCGGGTTCTCCACAGGCGCGGATCTGGTGCTGGACTACGCCTATGAGCATCCGGAGATTGCCGGGCTGGTGTTGTTTTCTCCGGCATTCCGCCCAGAAAACACCTACGCCTGGCTCACCCAGTACATCGGCTGGTTTCGTCCGTGGCTGGCAAAACCGGACGATGGTGTCCGGCCCATGCAGACGCCGGTTCGCTACCTCAACGTGCCCACCAACGGCTTTGCCCAGTTCTATCGCAGCGCGCTGCTGGCTCAGGACCATATCGAACAGCGGCCTTACGACAAACCGGTGTTCATCGCCATTACCCAGCACGATTCAGTGCTCGATACGGCCTATGTGCTGGACAACTTCAACACCCGCTTCCGCAACCCGACCAGTCGGCTGATCTGGTATGGCGACACGCCGGCGCCAGCCGCAAAAACGCCACGGGTGCTGGTGCGCAATGACTACCTGCCGCAATACCGCATCGCGCAGTTCTCGCACATGGGGTTGATGTTCTCGCCCGACGACGCGCTGTACGGCAAGGATGGCAAGCAGCGGATCTGCTGGAACGGACAGCAGGCCGAAGACATGCACAAATGCCTGAATGGCGGCCCGGTGTGGTATTCGGATTGGGGACATCGCGAGCCGGGCAAGGTGTTCGCGCGGCTGACGTTCAATCCGTATTTCGAGTGGCAGATGGGGGTAATGATGGGGGTTTTGAACGGCGAAAGATCTAGCGCACCGCTCTCGCTGGTTGATGAACCTCCCAGCAGACGACACTGACCTGTGAGAGGGTGCAGGCCAAGCCGACGCACTGTGGAGATATTCAACTCACTCCACCGGCGCGAGGCGCTCGCGGCTGTTGCTCAAATGCGTCCACATCGCGGCCCGCGCAGCATCCGGGTCTTGCCGGCGAATCGCGGCCAGGATGGCCTCATGTTCGAGGTTCGCCAGATAGGCGTGATGGGTGAGGCTGCTCCCCGCCCTTTCGCTGGATGCAATGCGGCTGCGGGGAATCACGGCATTGCCCAGGTTGTGCAGGATCTCGACGAAATACGGATTGCCGGTCGCCTCGGCGATCAGCAGATGAAAACGTCGGTCGGCCTCCACGCAGCTGTCCTCCTTGGCCAGCAGGTCCTGATAGTCATCCAGCGCCATGCGCATGGCCGACAATTGCTCAGGGGTCCGACGCTGGGCTGCCAGCGCCACGGACTGCGTTTCAAGACCCATGCGCAGCTCGATGATGTGCCGCACGCTGAACGCCGTCTCCACTTTCAAGTGCAGGCCGCTCTGTTCCGAGCGTTGCAGCACGAAGGTGCCCTTGCCCTGATGGGTTTCCACCAGACCGGACGCCTGTAACTTGGAAATCGCCTCCCGCACCACGGTTCGGCTGACACCATGCTCGCGGACGATCTCGCTTTCGGAGGGCAGCTTCTCACCCGGCGCGATGGAGCCCATCAAGATGCGCTGACTGAGATCGGTGACCAGATCCGTCGCCAGGTTGTGTTGCCGTCGTTTGGGTAGCGTTCGTTCAGGCGCTTGCATGGGCAGTTGTCCGATCAGTGACATCATCAGAGCCGCAAATCAGCCTCGGCCCACTTGTATTTTTTTAACCTGACGGGCTTGACCAGGCGATCAGCCGTTATCGTGAAAACGGCACTCGCCGTGCGCAAACCCCTCATTAATCCGAGGCCAAACGCGTGTCGACCTACTCATCCAACTTGTCAGACAGGCAAGAATATTCCTTCGAAAAATTTCCCACAAGGCCCGCAAAATCGCTTGCGGAGCGCCACCGTACTTGTATGATGACTGGCAACAAGGCGCACACACCTTGTCACACACATTAGAAGTAACAACCCGCATAAAAATAATCAGTGGGAGTTAATCAGCGTGAACACATCCTCATCACGGGTGGATGACGCCCCGGATTCCGTGTTGCAGTCGGCGGTCTCCAAGGTCAAACGTCATATCCTGCCGCTGTTCGTCATCATGTTCATCGTCAACTATATCGACCGGGTCAACATCGGGTTCGTGCGTAGTCACATGGAACATGATCTGGGTATTGGCGCTGCCGCCTACGGCTTCGGTGCCGGCCTGTTCTTCATCGCTTACGCGCTGTTCGAAGTCCCCTCCAACATCCTCTTGCAGAAAGTCGGCGCACGCATCTGGCTGACCCGGATCATGTTCACCTGGGGTCTGGTTGCCTGCGGCATGGCTTTTATTCAGACCGAAACCCACTTCTATATCCTGCGTTTCTTGCTGGGGGTGGCCGAAGCCGGTTTCTTTCCGGGTGTGATCTACTACTTCACCCGCTGGTTGCCTGGCGTCGAACGCGGCAAGGCGATTGCGATTTTCCTCAGTGGCTCGGCGTTCGCCTCGCTGATCTCCGGCCCCCTCTCCGGCCTGCTGCTGCAGATCGAAGGTCTGGGTTTCCACGGCTGGCAGTGGATGTACTTCATTGAAGGCATGTTCTCGGTGGTGCTGTGCTTCTTCGTCTGGTTCTGGCTGGACTCCAAGCCCCACGATGCCAAATGGCTGAGCGCTGCCGAGAAGGACGCACTGGTCAACGCCATCGATGCCGAGCAGAAGGCCCGTGAAGCGGCAAATCCGGTAAAGCTGTCCATCGGCAAGCTGCTCAAGGACCCACAGATCATCCTGTTCTGCCTGATGTACTTCTTCATTCAGTTGACGATCTACGCCGCCACCTTCTGGCTGCCGAGCATCATCAAGAAAATGGGTGACCTGAGCGACTTCCAGGTCGGCCTGTTCAACTCGATCCCCTGGTTCATCGCCATCGTCTGCATGTACGGTTTCGCCGCCATGTCAGCCAAATGGAAGCACCAGCAGGCCTGGGTGGCCACCGCGCTGCTGATCGCCGCTGCCGGCATGTTCATGTCCACCACGGGTGGCCCGGTGTTCGCCTTCGTCGCTATCTGCTTCGCGGCGATGGGCTTCAAATCGGCCTCTTCGCTGTTCTGGCCGATCCCTCAGGGCTATCTGGATGCGCGCATCGCAGCCGGCGTCATCGCCCTGATCAACTCGGTGGGTAACCTTGGCGGCTTCGTCGCCCCGACCACCTTCGGCATCCTTGAACAGCAGACCGGCTCGATTCAGGGCGGCCTGTACGGCCTGACCGCGACTTCGATCATCGCCGCGATCCTGGTGTTCACCGTACGCACCACGCCCAAGCCGGGCGCGGTGCCGGTGGCCAAGGTCAACGCCACGCCCAGCCATTCCTGATGCTCTGAACCTTCAAAGCCCTGAACCTCGTTTTGACGGCGCCCGCGTGGCGCCCTGTAGACCCAAGGATTTAGCCATGACCACACAGCACAACGGCGGCACCCCAGTCATCACCGAGATGCACGTCATCCCGGTGGCAGGCCACGACGACATGCTGCTCAACCTGAGCGGCGCCCACGGCCCGTATTTCACCCGCAACATCGTGATTCTGAAGGACAACGCAGGCCACACCGGTGTCGGCGAAATCCCTGGCGGCGAGAAGATCCGCCAGACCCTGGAAGACGCCCGCTCGCTGGTGGTCGGCAGCACGGTCGGCAATTACCAGAAGATTTTGAACGATGTGCGCCGCACCTTCGCCGAACGCGACTCCGGCGGCCGCGGCCTGCAGACCTTCGACCTGCGCATCACCATTCACGCCGTCACCGGTATCGAAGCCGCGGTGCTCGACCTGCTGGGTCAACATCTGGAAGTGCCGGTCGCCGCCCTGCTCGGCGAAGGCCAGCAGCGCGATGAAGTGAAGATGCTCGGCTACCTGTTCTACGTCGGTGACCAGAAAAAAACCAACCTGCCGTACCGCACCGAAAACGACGCCGACAACGAGTGGTTCCGCGTGCGTCACGAAGAGGCGCTGACCCCCGAAGGCGTCGTGCGTCTGGCCGAAGCGGCGTTCGCTCAATACGGTTTCGAAGACTTCAAACTCAAGGGCGGCGTACTCAGCGGCGATGCGGAAATCGAAGCCGTGACGGCGCTGGCCGAGCGCTTCCCGAAAGCGCGCATCACCCTGGACCCGAACGGCGCCTGGTCGCTGAAGGAAGCCATCCGCCTGTGCCGCGATCAACACAAGGTGCTGGCATACGCAGAAGACCCGTGCGGCGCGGAAAACGGCTATTCGGGCCGCGAGGTCATGGCTGAATTCCGCCGTGCTACCGGTCTGCGCACCGCGACCAACATGATCGCCACCGACTGGCGTGAAATGGGTCATGCGATCCAGCTGCAATCGGTGGACATCCCGCTGGCCGACCCGCACTTCTGGACCATGCAGGGTTCGGTGCGCGTGGCGCAGATGTGCAACGAGTGGGGCCTGACCTGGGGTTCGCATTCCAACAACCACTTCGACATTTCGCTGGCGATGTTCACTCACGCCGCCGCCGCTGCACCGGGCAACATCACGGCCATCGACACCCACTGGATCTGGCAGGACGGTCAGCGCCTGACCAAAGCCCCGCTGCAGATCGTCGGCGGCAACGTGCAGGTGCCGAAGAAGCCGGGCCTGGGGGTCGAAATCGACATGGACCAGGTCGGCAAGGCCCACGAGCTGTACAAAGGCATGGGCCTGGGTGCGCGCGATGACAGCGTTGCCATGCAGTTCCTGGTGCCGAACTGGAGTTTCAATAACAAGCAGCCTTGCCTGGTGCGCTAAGCGCCGGGGCTGTTTGTAACCGATCCACGTTAACTGCCATATGGCGACCGGCGCGTAACCCCTTGCGCGCCGTTTTTCTTCCCCCGCTGCAACGACTTCGGCGTGCTAAGGTTTGCGCATATCGCTGCCGTGAAGCCCTCCATGTCCCACCTGACCCAGACTCACCCTCGCCTGACCATCGCCATCGGCCTCGGCTTTGCGGCGGGAATCGCCTCTGCCTTCATCGCGCCCGAGATCACGCTGACCAGCAAATGCCTGATCGCCTGGAACGTCGCGGGCTGGATCTACATGATTCTGATCATGCAACGCACGTTCAAATCCAACGCCGAGGACGTCAGACGCATCGCCGAGGTCGAGGACGAGAACGCCGGGCTGGTGCTGATGGTGGTCTGCGTCGCAGCGATTGCCAGCCTTGCCGCCATCGTGCTGGAACTCGCCGGAATCAAAGGGATGAGTGCCAGCGACAAGGCGCTGCATTACGCCTTTACCGGCTTTACGATCCTCGGCTCATGGCTGTTGATCGGTGTCATTTTCAGCCTCCACTACGCGCGGATGTTCTACACCTGGGACGGCGAAGATGCAGCCCTGCGTTTCGCCGATGGCGAGCAGAACCCCGACTACTGGGACTTTCTGTATTTTTCTTTCACCATCAGCGTGGCGGTGCAGACCTCTGACGTGGGGGTGGCGACCCGGGATCTGCGCAAAGTGGTGCTGGCGCAGTCGCTGATCGGGTTTCTGTTCAATACCTCGATTCTGGGTTTCTCGATCAATATCGCGGCGGGGTTGTTTAACTGAGCTCCGCCCCGCTGTGATCGATGAGCGCATCACCTGTGACCTCCGGCGGCGCCCACAGAGTCCGGTGGCGGCCTCGGACCGGACGAACGCTTGAGAATGCGCTGTTCAGGGTTCCACTCGGACTTGCTCAGGCGTAGTGTGAGCGCCACAAATCCAATGTGCTCCTTGAACGAGGCCTAACCGAATGACTCAGGTTCCCGCGCTGAGAATTGCCGTGCTCGATGACTGGCAATCCGTTGCCCAGGATGTAGTGGACTGGACAGTCTTGAACACGATCGGCGACGTCAGCTTCCTCCACGAATACCCCGCCGACACCGCGACCATGGTCTCGCGCCTGAAAGACTTCGAGGTGATCTGCGTGATGCGTGAACGCACGATTTTCGACGACGCGCTGCTCAGCCAGTTGCCCAGGCTCAAGCTGCTGGTGACTGGCGGCATGCGCAATGCCGCGCTGGATCTGAAGGCCGCTGCGCGTCAGGGCATTACCGTCGTCGGCACCGAAAGCTACAAATACGCTGCACCTGAGCTGACCTGGGCGCTGATCATGGGCGTCACCCGCAATATCGTCGATGAAGCCAATTCGCTACGTGCGGGCAATTGGCAGATCGGCATCGGCAGCGATCTGCATGGCAAGACGCTGGGAATTGTCGGCCTGGGCAGCATCGGTCAGAAGATCGCCCGCTACGCCTTGGCTTTCGACATGAAGGTGATCGCCTGGAGTGAAAACCTGACCGCCGAGCGCGCCGCCGAACATGGCGTGACCTGCGTCAGCAAGCAGGCACTGTTCGAACAGTCGGACATCATCTCGGTGAATCTGGTGCTCAGCGACCGCAGCCGTGGGCTGGTGGACGCCGAGTCGCTGAATCGCATGAAGCCGACGGCGTATCTGGTCAACACCGCCCGCGGGCCGATTGTCGACGAGGATGCGCTGGTCGAGGTGCTCAGGCAGAAGAAAATCGCGGGGGCTGCGCTGGACGTCTACAGCATCGAGCCACTGCCTGCCGATCATCCATTCCGCAGCCTGCCGAACCTGCTGGCCACGCCCCATGTCGGTTACGTCACGGAGAACAACTACCGGATGTTCTTCAGTCAGATGATTGAAGATATCCAGGCCTGGCACGCGGGTGAGCCGATTCGGGTGTTTGCGTAGTCGCTGAAATTCATCAAAGGAACACGATGATGACCCACTTCCTCAACCTGTTTCCCTCCGATCCGCGCTGCGCGCTGCTGGTCATCGACATGCAATACGACTTCATGCCTGGCGGTGCGCTGGCGGTGGCCGAAGGCGATGCGCTGGTGCCGCTGATCAATCGTCTCGGCGCGCTGTTTCGCAATGTGGTGATCACCCAGGACTGGCACCCGGCCGGGCATATCTCGTTTGCCGCCAGCCACGCCGGTCGTGCGCCGTTCGACAGCATCACCCTGCCCTACGGCCCGCAGACCCTGTGGCCGGAGCATTGCGTGCAAGGCACTCACGGCGCGGCACTGCACGCAGACCTCGCCATCGATCATGCGCAATTGGTCCTGCGCAAAGGCTGCAATGCAGGGATCGACAGTTACTCGGCGTTTGTCGAGGCTGACCGCATCACCCAGACCGGCCTTGCCGGTTATCTCAAGGAGCGCGGCATCGACAGCGTGTTCGTGGTCGGCCTGGCGCTGGATTTCTGCGTCGCCTGGTCGGCGCTGGATGCACGGGCTGCGGGCTTCAACACCTGGATCGTTGCCGATGCGTGCAAGGCGATCGATCTGAACGGCTCCCTGGACAAGGCGTGGAAGGATTTGCAGGCGGCGGGTGTCGTCCGCATTGAGAGCACCGATTTGTCCGCCTGAAGACAGACCTGTAGCGGCCCGGCTTGCCGGCGGTGGCGTTTTTGAAATCGCTACCGTCGGCAAGCCGTGCGGCTACAGGTGATCGGCCCGTAATCGGGTAGCTCCGCACACTGTCATTGCCTGGGCGAACGACGCTGAGCGGAACGGGTCTGAACCATCAGTGCGGCGCAGACCCCTTCAGGCAACTCTGGCCGTCCACCCCCCCCCCGAGAAGAACCAGAGAACCTCCATGGACAGTAAAGAAGACGGCAAGACCCCGGGCCTTACGCCTGAGGAAGAGCGCGACATCGACCAGAACCAGCCACCGCGAGCCGCCGTCCTGCACGAGACGATCCGCATGCAGGGCGATCAGGAACTAGAGCGCAATGTGGCGGCGCTATTCTGGTCGGCGCTGGCAGCGGGGCTGACGATGGGCTTGTCGCTGATGGCCATGGGATTGCTCAATTCCCGGCTGCCCGAGGGTGAGGCCTTCAAGGTCATCGCCAGCGTCGGCTACAGCGCGGGCTTTCTGGCGGTGATTCTCGCGCGTCAGCAACTGTTCACCGAAAACACCCTGACCGCCGTCCTGCCAGTCATGACCAAACCCACGCTCAACAACTTCGGCCGCCTGCTGCGGCTGTGGAGCGTGGTGCTGGTCGGCAATCTTTGCGGCACCTTGCTGGTGGCCTACGTCATGCTGGAACTGCCGATCTTCGACAGCAAGACCGACGAGGCCTTTCTCGAGATCGGCCGCAAGGTCATGGAAAACGGCACCACTCAGATGTTCGCCAAGGGCATCATTTCCGGCTGGATGATCGCGACCATGGTCTGGATGATCCCGTCCATGGAAAACGCCAAGATGTGGATCATCCTGATGATCACCTACCTGATGGCACTGGGGGACTTCACCCACATCGTGGTCGGCTCGGCGGAAGTGTCTTATCTGGTGTTCGCCGGCGAGCTGTCATGGAAAGAATTCTGGCTGGTGTTTGCCGGCCCAACACTGGCGGGCAATATCATTGGCGGCAGTTTTATCTTCGCCTTGATCAGCCATGCGCAGATCCGCAGTGAGAGCGGTACGCCGAAGAAGCAGGCCGATGCCGGCAAGCGTCGCGAAAACGATGCGGCCCCCCTTCAGGGGGAACAGAAGTCCCGCAAGACCACCTGAATCAAACCAGACCTGTGGGGATAGAGCTTGCTCGCGAAGGCGGTCGCTCAGTCAAAGCTGCGTCGCCTGACCTGCGCTCTTCGTGAGCAAGCTCTCTCACAGGTAAAGCGTTTCATTCATAAATCAAGGCGCCACCGGCTTCTTAAATTATTTTTAAGAAATACCGACTACGTTTAAAGGCAAAATACAGCCTTCAGTCACTACGTGGTTCAGACATCCCAATGACCCGAATCCTGACAATCGAAGACGATGCCGTCACCGCCAAGGAAATCGTTGCTGAACTCAGCAGCCATGGCCTTCATGTGGATTGGGTCGACAATGGTCGCGAAGGCCTGGTGCGCGCAGTCAGCGGCGATTACGACCTGATCACCCTTGATCGCATGCTGCCGGAAGTCGACGGTCTGGCGATTGTCACGACCATGCGCGCACTGGGCATTGCCACGCCGATCTTGATGATCAGCGCCCTGTCCGACGTCGACGAGCGGGTCCGCGGTCTGCGTGCCGGTGGCGACGACTATCTCTCCAAGCCTTTTGCCTCTGACGAAATGGCCGCGCGGGTCGAAGTATTGCTGCGCCGCAGCAACCCGGGCACCCAGGCCGAAACCATGCTCAAGGTCGCTGACCTGGAGCTGAACCTGATCACCCGCGAAGCCAGCCGCGCCGGGCAGCCGCTGAACCTGCTGCCAACCGAATACAAGCTGCTGGAATTTCTGATGCGCAACAGCGGCCAGATCATCACCCGCATGATGATCTTCGAGGAAGTCTGGGGGTATCACTTCGACCCCGGCACTAACCTCATCGATGTGCACATCGGTCGCTTGCGCAAGAAAATCGATCCCCCTACCCTGACGCCGCTGATACGTACCGTTCGAGGCTCAGGTTATGTCATTGCCGAACCCGTCTAAGGGCTGGCGCTCCTCCAGCAGCCGTCTGCTGGCGCTCTACAGTTTCCTGTTCGTGGCCTGGAGCAGCATCCTCATGGGGGTGCTGTACTGGGAAGTCACCAGTTACCTGAACACTCTCGCCCGCCACTCGCTGATGCAACGCCAGCAGCTGTTCTCGCGCTTCGAAGGCGCACAACTGGACGATGCGTTGCGCACCAGTGACAAGTTCGATATCCGCACGGTGGACGCCTACGGACTGTTCGACAGGGATCTCAAACCCATCAGCGGACCGGTCCAGGAGATCCCCGAAGGCCTGAAACTGACCGGCGAAATCCAGGAACTGGACACCTGCATCGACTCCGACGACCCCAATCTGCCCCGCGCCAGTTGCGATGCCGTGGCGATTCATACCCTCGATGATCGCTGGCTGATTCTGGTCCGCGACAACGGCTCGCTGTTTGCGGTAACCACGCTGATCCTGCGCGCGTTGGCGTGGGGGATCTCGCTGACGATCATTCCCGGCGCCCTGGGCTGGCATCTGTTGCGTCAGCGCCCGTTGCGGCGGATCGGCGCGATTCAGGCCAGCGCCGAGGCAATCGTCACCGGCGACCTGACCAAACGCTTGCCGGTCTCGAATCGGCGCGACGAACTGGACATGCTCGCTGATATCGTCAACGCCATGCTCGACCGCATCGAGCGCCTGATGAACGAGGTCAAGGGCGTCTGCGACAACATCGCCCACGACCTGCGCACCCCGCTGACCCGACTGCGCGCGCAGTTGTATCGGATCCAGCAGCAATCTGCCGAAGACTCGCCGCAAGGTGAGCAGATGGCCCAGGTCATTGCCGACGCCGATACCTTGATGGCGCGCTTTCGCGGCTTGCTGCGAATTTCCGAGCTTGAGGACCACCAGCGTCGTTCGGCCTTCGGACAGCTGGATCCGGTGCCGTTGCTGCAGGAGCTGCATGACTTCTATCTGCCGTTGGCAGAGGAAGGTCGGGTCTCGCTGCAACTGAAAGTCGCCGACAACCTGCCGCCAGTGGTGGGTGATCGGGCGTTGCTGTTCGAGGCTCTGTCGAACCTGCTGAGCAACTCGATCAAATTCACCCCGCCCGGCGGCCAGGTGCTGATGATCGCTCGCGCAGAGGGCGAGACCACTTTCTTGGAAGTCCAGGACACCGGCCCCGGCATTCCCGATGCCGAGCGCGAGGCGGTCTTCAAGCGGTTCTATCGCAGCGAGACGGGTAACCAGCAAAGCGGCTTCGGACTTGGGCTGTCCATCGTCGCCGCCATCGTCAGCCTGCATGGCTTCAAACTGCGCATCGGCAACAGCCCGTCCGGTGGTGCAAGCCTGGTGCTGGAGTGTCGGCAGGTGTTGGCGTTAGGGTGACCTGAACGACAAAGCCGCCTTGAGGGCGGCTTTGCTTGATCGGATTCACATCACATGTTGCGGGCTTTCTCGATGATTCGATCCTGCCGCTCCCACGCCTTCTTCATAACCTCCTGATAGACACGTTCCTAACGTGATCGCTCCCACGCTCTGCGTGGTAGCGCAGCGGCTGACGCTCCGCGTCAGATTGGATGCGGAGCATCCTGACAGGCGTTCCCACGCGGAGCGTGGGTACGATCAACTTGGTTACTTGGTGTCTTTTCAAGTAACTCGCCGGAGGCGAAACAGGTCTGGCGCACGCCAGACCTCAACGCAGGACGTATCCGTCTCTGTTCACCCCGGCATGCAGGTGAAATCCTTGCTATGCCCGATCTGGTGCCCCTGCGAATCCTCAAGCTTGACGCTGTACTCATCGCCCAGACTCGACTCCACCAGCTTGTAATGCTCGCCGGCCTTGAACTGGCTGAACTGGATACCCGCCTCGCAGTTCATCTGGTCGTCGTTGTTGCCGGCGCCTTCGACGATGAGGTTCACGTCGAGTTTGTGCGCGCCGGGTTTGACGTCGAAGTAGCGGCCGTCGTTGAGGCGCTTGCCGTCCACGTCCTCGGCCATCAATACGCCAGAAGGTTCTTCCTGCAGGCCGATCCAGGCCTCGGTCGGGTCAGCCTTGGGCATCGGCCCGGCGCACGCCGACAGCACCGCAACGACACTCAACAGGGGAACAAGCAACAACGATCTGGCTTTCATGGCGCACACCTCAGGCAGTGAAAAAGGAAGTGAAAAGAAGCCTTACAGACAGGCTGGACTTCGACGCGGCAAGGCTGCGCGCCGCCCCGATGAACAACAAATGAATCCCCCATGAAAGCTCTTTGTGCGCCGGAGTAACGATTTGTTCATCTGGCTGAAAGCTGCCTGTTAGGCGCTCGCACCAAGACTGCGCTGATTCGAAATGGGAGGTTTGCGGCATGCTCGGGCTGGTCAAGACTGCATTGCTAAAGCCGTACACGTTCATCGTGTTGGCGATATTCATCTGTATTGTCGGGCCCATGGCGGCCCTCAAAACGCCTACCGACGTCTTCCCCGACATCGGCATTCCGGTCGTCGCCGTGGTCTGGCAGTACGCCGGGCTTTCACCGGACGCCATGGCCGGTCGCGTCATCTACACCTACGAGCGCTCGCTCAGCACCACGGTCAACGACATCGAGCACATCGAATCGCAGTCGTTACCGGGCATGGGCATCGTCAAGATTTTCTTCCAGCCGGGCGTCGACATCCGCACCGCCAACGCGCAGGTGACAGCGGTTTCACAAACCGTGCTCAAACAGATGCCCGCCGGGATCACCCCGCCGCTGATCCTCAATTACAGCGCTTCGACCGTGCCTATCCTGCAAATGGCGTTCTCCAGCCCCACGCTGTCCGAAGCGCGGATTCGTGATCTGGTGCAGAACAGCATTCGCCTGCCCCTCAGCGCCGTGCCGGGCCTGGCGATGCCGACACCCATGGGCGGCAAGCAACGGCAGATCACCCTCGACCTCGACCCCCAGGCGCTGGCGGCCAAGGGCCTGTCGGCACAGGACGTCGGCAACGCGCTGGCCGCTGGCAACCAGATCATTCCGGTGGGCACGGCGAAGATGGGCAGCGATGAATACACGGTGCTGCTGAACAACAGCCCCAAAGCCATCGACGAACTCAACGACCTGCCGATCAAGACCGTCAACGGCGCGCTGATCACCATCGGCCAGGTGGCTCACGTGCGTGACGGCTCGCCGCCGCAGACCAACATCGTGCGGGTCGACGGCCGGCGTGCGGTGCTGATGCCTGCGTTGAAGAACGGCAATATTTCTACACTGTCGATCGTTGATGACATCCGCAACATGCTGCCGCTGATCAACGAAACCTTGCCACCCGCGCTGAAGACCTCACTGCTGGGTGACGCTTCCGTGTTCGTGAAAGAGTCGGTGGGCAGCGTGGCTCGCGAAGGCATCATCGCCGCGCTGCTGACCAGCGTGATGATCCTGCTATTCCTTGGCAGCTGGCGCTCGACCGTGATCATCGCCGCATCGATCCCGCTGGCTGTGTTGTCGGCCATTGCCCTGCTTTCGGTCACCGGGCAAACGCTTAACGTCATGACCCTCGGAGGTCTGGCGCTGGCCGTGGGGATTCTGGTGGATGACGCCACGGTGACCATCGAGAACATCAACTGGCACCTGGAACAGGGCAAGGCGGTCAAGGACGCGATCATGGACGGCGCGCGGCAGATCGTCGGCCCGGCGTTCGTCTCGCTGCTGTGCATCTGCATCGTGTTCGTGCCGATGTTCATGCTGCAAGGCATCGCCGGTTACCTGTTCCGGCCAATGGCGCTGGCGGTGATCTTCGCCATGGGCAGCTCGTTCCTGCTGTCGCGCACGCTGGTGCCGACCCTGGCGATGTTCCTGCTCAAGCCGCACGTGCTGGAAAGCGGCCCCGGCCATCACCCGGAAGACGCGTTCATCAATCACCACGAGGGCGACCAGCATGGCCGTCAGCGCAATGTTGTCCTGCGCGGCGCGCTGCGGTTTCAGCAGGGATTCGAGCGACGCTTCTCGGCGATTCGCGACGTCTATCACGGCCTGTTGGGGCTGGCACTGAAACGCCGCAAAGCCTTCCTTCTGGGTTTCCTGGCCTGCGTGCTGGCGAGCTTCGCGCTGTTGCCGAGCCTGGGTGAAGACTTCTTCCCGGCCACCGACGCCGGAGCCCTGTCGATGCATGTGCGCTTGCCGCTGGGCACGCGTATCGAGGAAAGCGCCGCCGCCTTCGACCGCATCGAACAGCGCATTCGCGAGATCATTCCGGCCAACGAGCTGGACACCGTGATCGACAACATCGGCATCCCGCTCAGCGGCATCGACATGGCCTACAGCAGCAGCGGCACCATCGGCCCGCAGGATGGCGATATTCAGGTTACGCTCAAAGCCGATCACGCGCCGACCGCCGATTACGTCAAGCGTCTGCGCGAAGCCCTGCCGCAAAGCTTCCCCGGCAGCCAGTTCGCGTTCATGCCAGCGGACATCAGCAGCCAGATCCTCAACTTCGGCGCCCCCGCCCCGCTGGATCTGAAAATCTCCGGCCCCAACGGCGACGCCAACCGCGCTTATGCACTGGAACTGCAACGCCGTCTGCAGCACGTGCCCGGCATCGCTGACCTGCGCATTCAGCAGTCCACCGGCTATCCGTCACTGCAAGTGGACGTCGATCGCCTGCGGGCCAAACAACTGGGGATCACCGAAAAAGACGTGACCACCAGCCTCGGCGCCTCGCTGGCCGGGACCTCGCAGGTGGCGCCAACCTACTGGCTGAACCCGAAAAACGGCGTGTCGTATTCGGTGGTCGCAGCGACCCCGCAGTACCGCCTGGACAGCCTGCCGACGCTGGAAGCCTTGCCGATCACCGGTAGCGCCGGCCAGTCGCAGATTCTCGGCGGTCTGGCGACGATCAAGCGCGTCGACAGCCCCGCGGTCGTCACCCACTACAACATCCAGCCGACCCTGGACCTGTTTGCCAACGTGCAGGGACGTGATCTGGGTGGGGTCGCCAAAGACGTGCAGAAAGTCATCGACGACATGGCACATCTGCGGCCCAAAGGCGCGACGGTCAGCCTGCACGGCCAGATCGACGCCCTGCATGAAGCCTTCAGTGGTCTGAGTCTCGGACTGCTGGGCGCGGTGGTGCTGATCTACCTGCTGATCGTGGTCAACTTCCAGTCCTGGATCGACCCGTTTGTGATCATCACTGCCCTGCCCGCCGCGCTCGCCGGGATCGTCTGGATGCTGTTCCTCAGCGGCACGTCACTGTCGGTTCCGGCATTGACCGGGGCGATCCTGTGCATGGGCGTCGCTACCGCCAACTCGATTCTGGTGGTGAGCTTCTGCCGCGAGCGTCTGGCCGAACATGGCGACGCGTTACTCGCTGCACTGGAAGCCGGGTACACGCGCTTTCGTCCGGTGTGCATGACCGCCCTGGCGATGATCATCGGCATGTTGCCCCTGGCGATTTCCCAGGAGCAGAACGCCCCGCTCGGCCGTGCGGTAATCGGCGGGTTGATTCTTGCCACCACCGCCACGCTGCTATTCGTGCCGGTGGTCTTCAGCCTCGTGCATCGTCATTCGCAACCCAAATCAGCTGCCACCCAGGCAAACGCTACTGATGGAGAAACACCCCATGTCGTCTGAAAACGCCCCTTCGCGCAAACGCCTGATGCTGATCGGCGTCGGCGGTCTGACCCTGGCGGCGCTGTTGGTCGCCAACGGGCTGGCCGCACGTACCCGCCATGAACACGCCGTCGCGGCCTGGACCGAAACCCAGTCGGTGCCGGTGGTGACCGTGGTCTCGCCTTCGCAGAATGCCCAAGGCGATACCCTGCAACTGCCTGCTCGACTGGAAGCCTGGAGCACGGCGTCGATCAACGCCCGGGTCAGCGGCTACCTGAAAGACTGGAGCGCGGACATTGGCAAACAGGTCCAGGCCGGTCAGGTGCTGGCGCAGATCGACAGCCCCGAACTGGATCAGCAACTGGCGCAGACCCGCGCCCATCTCGCCCAGCAACAAGCCACCGCGCGCATCGCCGAAACCACTGCCGCGCGCTGGCAACACCTGCTGGCCACGCATTCAGTGTCGCAACAGGAAGTCGACGAAAAGGCCTCTGCCGCTACGGCTGCGAAGGCCGACATGGAGGCCGCTGCCGCCGATTATCAACGCCTGTCGGACCTCGCTGCCTACAAGACCATTCGCGCGCCGTTCAGCGGCACCATCACCGCGCGCAACACCGACATCGGCCAATTGATCAAGGCCGACGATGGCGGCGGCACACCGTTGTTCAGCATGGCGGACACTCACCGCCTGCGGTTGTACGTGCCGGTTCCGCAAAACTATGCCAGCGTGATTCGCCCCGGCATGCAGGTTCAGCTCAGCGTGCCCGAGCATCCCGGACAGACCTACAAGGCAACGCTGATGGGCGATTCCACGGCGGTCGATCCGCGCTCCGGCACGCTGCTCGCGCAGTTCGTGGCTGACAACCCCGATGGCGCGCTGTTACCCGGCGATTACGCCGACGCGACCTTGCCGATTGCCGCCGGCAGCCACGGCATGAGCATCCCCGCCAGCGCACTGATTTTCCGCGCCAAGGGCACGCAGGTGGCGACCATGGACAGCGGCGGTCATGTGCATCTGCGCAACATCCACATCGCCATGGATCTAGGGGACCGGCTGGTGATCGATCAAGGGCTTCAGGCCTCCGACAAGGTGATCGACAACCCGCCCGATGCCCTGCGCGAAAACGACGCCGTGCAACTGGCCGACGCCGGAGGTGAGCATGCGCCCAAGGCTTGAAGGTCTGGCCCTGATCATCGCGATGACGCTGCAGGGTTGCTCGCTGGCGCCGACCTATCATGTGCCGCAAGTCTCGCTTCCCGAGCATTACAAGGAAGCCGCCAGCGGCTGGCACCCCGCGCAACCCGCCGATCGATTGCAGGCCCAGTGGTGGGAGGTGTTTCAGGACAGGCAACTCAATGACCTGCAACAGCAGCTGCTCAAGGCCAACCCCGATCTGGCGGCCGCACTGGCCCATTACAATGCGTCCCAGGCCTATGCCAGCCAGCTGCATGCCGGGCTATTTGCGCAGGTCAACGCCAGCGTCGCACCGTTGCGCCAGCGTCAGTCGGATCGCAGGCCCTTGCGCGGTGACACCCAGCCATCGATCTACAACAGCGATACGGCCGGTTTCAGCCTGAGCTTCGACCCGGACCTGTGGGGCAAGATCCGCAATCAGGTGGCCGCCGGTGACGCACAGGCCCAAGCCTCCGCCGACGACCTGGCGGTGGCGCGCCTGAGCCTGCAACGCCAGTTGGCCACCCTTTACGTGCAAGCCCGAGGGCTGGACGCCCAGAGCCGGATTCTCAAGACCTCGCTGGACGACTACACCCAGGCCCTGCAACTGACTCGCGACCGCTACGAAGGCAAGATCGCCTCGGAACTGGACCTGACCCGCGCCCAGAGCCAGCTGGCCGAAGCCCAGGCGCAACTCGATGACGTGAAGGCCCAGAGCAACCTCAGCGAACACGCCATCGCTGAACTGGTCGGCGTCTTGCCCAGCGACTTTGCGCTCGCCCATGACGCCGACCCGCTGGAACTTCCCCAGATCCCGCAAACCCTGCCCGGCAGCCTGTTGCAGCAACGTCCGGACATCGCCGCGGCAGAGCGACGGGTGTTCGCCGCCAACGCCAACATTGGCGTGGCGAAGGCTGCGTGGTACCCGGATTTCAGCCTGACCGGCCTGCTTGGCGGGCAGACTCAGGGCAGCGGCAATCTTCTTGCCGCCGCCAACCGTTACTGGGCGCTGGGGCCGCTGGTGAACCTGCCGATCTTCGACGGCGGGCGGCGCAGCGCCAACGAACGCCAGGCCAAGGCCGAGTTCGAAGAAGCCGCCGCGCAGTACCACAGCCAGGTGCTAAAGGCCGTGCGCGAGGTTGAGGACAATTTGGGGCAGCTGCGGGACTTGCAGCAGGAGTCGCAGGATCAACAGGCCGCGGTCGATGCCGCGCAAAGCGCCGAACGCATGGCGATGAGCAGTTATGAGGCCGGGGCAGTCAATTATCTGGACGTGGTCACCGCCCAGACCACGGCCTTGCAGGCACAACGCCGATTGCAGGTGGTCGACACCAGCCGCTTGCAGGCCAGTGTCGGATTGTCGGTGGCGTTGGGTGGAGGGTGGAAATCCGGCAGTTGATAAGCCCTGATTTCCAGTCACGCGTACATCCTTGTGGGAGACGCCGGAGGTCACGACGGCAGCGATAGGGTTCATCCGGCAGCGAATAGGTTGCCGATCCGCCGCTTCGCCCGAATCGCGGCCCGTACCATCGGGACCTCCAGCGTCTCTCACAGAAATCGCGAAGTTGCAGGACTTAGCACATCCCCTCAGAAATCTAGGTGCGGTGTCTGTAGGAAAACTAACTGTCGAGATCAAAAATATCCTACGTCCTGCGACGCCTCAGGCAGCTGCGCAACGCCTTGCTTTACCAGAACACTCCAGTACCGAACCGTTTCGGTAAGGACACTGGAGAAAAAATATGGCGTCAGACGCATTCATCAAAACCGACGGGGTCAGTGGCGAGGCCCTGGCTTACAAACACAAGACCTGGATCGAAATCGACGGCTATCAGTTCGGCAGTCATCAACGTACGGCCGCCACGGCAAGTTCCACAGGTGGCTGGGACCAAATCGGCTACAAGAAATACGCCTGAGGAATCCCATGGCCACTCCCTACAGCTTCATCAACCCGCGAATGCAAACCTACCAGGGCCTGAAATCCAGCGTTTCACTCGCCGGTAAATCCCTGGCCAAGTTCGACACCCTCAACGCGCATATCCGCGACAGCGTGGTGCTCGCCGGCGAACTGGTCATCATTGGCGACTACTCGACCAAATCGTGCACCGCTCAAGAGGCCTACCTGATGAGAAAGGCCACTGAAGTGCACCACATGCTGCTTATCAACGGCATGGAAGGCGACAGTTACGTCCTCGATAACTACGACTTCCTGCAGGACATCCTCGACAGAACCTCGATAGCGACCGGCGTCGCTTCCGATGGCTGGAGCCGACACCTTAGAAATATCGAAAGCAGCCTGCAAGACATCAAAGCGTTGTACAAAACCCACCTCTCTTCAGGGAAGCTCGAGAACAAGGACATATTCTTCCAAAAACGCGCACTGCTCGAAGCCAACATCCAGAAGCAACTGAACAGCTACGCCAGCACCGGCTCGGGACTGGGTCGAAACACCCGCATCAAGGACATGTTGGGCCTGTCGACCAAGAGCTATTCGAAGCAACGCGAAATCGCCCGTTACGCCGACACCGTTGCTGGCGTGGCGAAAGCGGCAACTATCGTTAAACGAGGTGGATACATCGGCGTCGCGCTTGATGTGGCGTCAACTTCGCTTGAAATCAGAGAAGCTTGCCTTGCCGGGGATGAGCGACAGTGCAGGAAGGCGCGGTATGTGGAGGGAGGGAAGTTGATCGGAAGTTTGGGTGGCGGTGCTGTCGCCGGCTACTACGGTGCAACTACTTTGGAGAGCGCGTGCGTGGTGATCATGGGCGCAGCCACTAGAGGGCTTGGAGCTTCAGTATGTCTTGCATTGGGTGGCGCAATAATGAGTTGGGCGGGTAGCGAGGTTGGCTCAAATCGTGGAGAAGCGCTCGGTGAAATAATGTATGAGAGTCTTTATGACTAGATCGGTGATAGAGAAAGTCGTGACACTGGTGGTAATGTTACCCCTTCCGATGATTGTAATCTGGACAGGTGTCACATCTCATATTCTGTCGAATAGACTGCAGCAGATATTTGAGAACAGTCTGATCATACGTCAAAATCGCGACCTGCATAGGAGGCTTGGAGTCGCTGGGGAGATTATCATATGCGGGCATGTCTGCCTTGTTTGTTTGATGCCCAGGTTATATATCTGGAGAGGGGTAGCGCTGCGTAGCGAAATAGAGGCGCTACCCAAAAACCTCAAAATGTGGCTGTATCCACCCTTCATTGCGTCCTTTGTTTGGTGCTCCGCTTTGTTAATCAGCGGTTTGATTTTTTAGGCAAGTGAAACGCTATGCGCCGCCGTGTCCTTAATAAGAAAAATCCTTGTGTAAGGGAGCTTGCTGGCGAAGGCTTCGGCACTGCCAATGCAGATGTATGTAATCTACCGAAGTCTTCGCAAGCTCCTTACCCAGAACCGATGTTCAGTCTGGATAAAATCTCAGGCCTCAACCATCGCAAAATCGAACAACACCTGGGGCGCTTCGATCAGCAGTGAGCGCATGACCTGCGGCGGACATTCCAGTGCCTGTAGTTGCTCGACCACCGAGCCGTAACTCACCCGACCTTCATGCTGGGTATGGGGCCAGTCGCTGCCCCACACCAGACGTTGCGCGCCGAAACTCTGCACCAGCAGCGGCAAAGCGGCGCGGGCGAAGTCGAGGTTTTCCTGTTCGCTGCCCTCCAGCCGATAAATGCCCGACACCTTCATCCACAACCGACCGCTCAGGCCCAGTTCCAGCATCTCGCGAAAACCCGGTTGATCCAGCCCCAGTCGTGCGTCCGGTCGACCGAAATGATCGATCACCAGCTTCACGCCGAACGGCATCAACGCCCGGATCAAATCCGGGATGTCAGCGACATGGCGGTGCAGTTCCACATGCCAGTCCAGCTCGGCGATGTGATGAAACAGCGTTTTCCACTGTGGCTCGGAAAAGTCTGGCAGCGCCTTGCCCATCAGGTTCAGGCGAATGCCCACCACGCCCAGACGATCCATCTCGTCGAGCTCGGTGCGGCTGATAGCGCGATCGACCACCACCACGCCGCGCAACTGCCCGGGCGCCTGGCGCAAGGCGTCGAGCAGGTAGCGGTTGTCGGTGCCCAGAAAGCTCGGTTGCACCAGCACGCCGTGGCTCAGGCCATGGGCCTGCAAGTGCCTGCAATACATTGCCAGCGTGGCGTCGTAATCCGGTGAATAGCGTCTTGCCGATGTCAGATCCAGCTCCCTGCTGAATACGTGTGCGTGGCCGTCGATGCCAAGAATCGACGCGGGAAAGGTATCGGACATGGATCTCATCTATCGAAAAATGCGCGATGCGAAGGGCACCGCGCAGGAAAGGCATCAGGCACTCGCGGTCTCGTTGCGACCGGTCGAACCCTGCGCGGCGGCGGCGCTGGCTTCCAGGCTGCGACCACGGGTTTCCGGCAGGCACAACGCGGCGATCACGGCAACGCCGTAAGCAATGCCGGCGTCGATGCCGATGGCCGAACCCAGCGACATGGATTCGCTCATGTGACCGACCAGAAACGGGAACACCGAGGACAGCACGCGGCCGAAGTTGTAGCAGAAGCCCACCCCTGCCCCGCGCACATCAGCCGGGTACAACTCGTTGAACAAGGCGCCGAGGCTGGCCGGGATACCGGCGGCGAAGAAGCCCAGCGGGAAGCCGAGAAACAGCATCTGGGTGTTGGTCAGCGGCAGGAACACGTAGCACTGCACGGTGATCACGCAGCACAAGGCGAACAGCACGATGTTCATGCGCCGGCCGATGCGGTCGATCAGGAACCCACTGGCCACGCAACCACACCAGAAGGCGAAGATGATGACTGCCAGGTAGCCACCGGAGTTGAGTACCGACAGGTTGCGTTCGGTTTTAAGGAAGGTCGGCAGCCAGGTCATGACCGCGTGGTAACCGCCGTGGGCGCCCAGACCAAGCAAGCCGCCGAGCAGGGTTACGCGGATCAGTTCGGGGCGGAAAATACCGGCCAGCGACTTGAAGAAACTCTGCGGGATGGCTTTGTCTTTCTGCAGACGCTGGAAGCTGTCCGGCTCTTCGACGTTGCGGCGCACCCAGATGATCAGCAGCGATGGCAGCAGGCCGACCAGGAACATCACGCGCCATGCCATGTCTTGCGGCACGAAGGAGTAAATGAGGGCAAACACGCCCACCGCGAGGCCCCAGCCCACGGCCCATGCGCTCTGCACGGTGCCCATGACCTTGCCACGGTATTTCGGGTTGATGGTTTCAGCCATCAGCACCGCGCCCGCAGCCCACTCGCCGCCGATGCCGAAGCCTTGCAGCGCCTTGACCACCAGCAGTGAGCTGAAGCCGGTGACGAACGCGGACAGGAAGGTGAAGAACGAGAACCAGAGGATCATCCATTGCAGCGTGCGCACCCGACCGTAGCGGTCAGACAGCGTGCCGCCGACCCACCCGCCCAGCGCCGAGGTGATCAGGGTCACGCCGCTGATCAGGCCGGCATCGCCCTTGCTCAGGGCAAACGCGGCGATCAGGGCCGGAATGGCCAGACCGAACATCTGGACTTCAAGGGCGTCCAGCGACCATCCGCCGAAGCAGGCCCAGAACGTCTTGCGCTCCCGAGGTGTCACCTGGCGATACCAATTGAACATGGTTCTTGTCCTTATATGTGTGTGAAGCGGCAGTTATCGAGCCCGCTCTAAGTGGCAGGATTCGTCGTTGCGTCAGCGGATGTCGACGCTGTAGCGGAAGTGGCTGGCATGCCCGCGAGAGCGGCGCCATTCCAGTGGTTGACCGGCGTAGTTGCGGGCCAGACGCTCGATCACCACCACCGGGCTGTTGGCCGGGACCTGTAGCAGGCGCGCATGCACTTCGCTGATGGCCTCGGCGGTCAGGGTCTCTTCGGCGTAGGCCACGACCTGCCCGCACAGCTCTTCATAAATGGGATAAAGCAGCGGGCCCTGCTTGCTCAGGTCGATTTCCAGCAGCGTCTGAAACTGCACCTGCGGCAGCCAGATTTCCTCGGCGAGCACAGGTTGTGCATCCAGCAGACGCAGACGGATCATGCGAATCACTGGAGCGTCCAGTGGCAGACCCAGAGCGTGGGAAACGGCAGACGGCGCGCTGACCGGCTCGATCGACAGAATGCGGCTCTCGGGCACCTGACGCTCGCCGGAAACGCTTTGAAAGCGGAAAAAGCGGAACAGGGAAGACTGAAACTGCGGGCGACGAATGAACGTGCCACGGCCCTGTTGCCGTTCGAGGATATTCTCGCTGACCAACATGTCGATGGCTTTGCGTACAGTGCCGGTGGACAGGCAGTACTCGCTGGACAATGCGGCTTCGGTGGGAATCGCTTCGCCCGGACGCCAGCGGTTATTGGCGATCTGCTCAGCCAATTGATCACGCAGACGTTGGTAAAGCGGCAGACGGACATCACTGGATAGACGGTTCATAGGTCGCTTCGCTGTTGTAGTTATATATTCATCTATATGAATCTGAGCGAAGTATTGTCCCGTTACAATTTGTCGTCAAGGGTGGACGATGCGGTTGCCTGATGAGCGGTGCTGCTGCGAATGATTTCAAATCGACGTAAATCCTGTGGGAGGGAGCGCAGCTCGCGAGTCATTGGACCAGTCACCGCAGTGACATCTGCTCCACCGTCATCGCGAGCTGCGCTCCCTTCCACAGGTTATGCGGCGCAAAACTCAGCGGCTTGCGACCTTGCGCTCAGCCACCGCCCCGACAATATGCTCCACCACATATTGCGCATCCTGCGCCACGCCGGAGAACCGCCCCGAGCCCCAGGTGTAGAGCCAAGGCAGCCCGAGAAAATACAGCCCCGCTTGCGCCGTGACCCCGCGCTCATGGCCCGGATGACCACGACCGTTGAACACCGGCGCTTCGACCCAGGTGAAGTCCGGTGTGAAACCGATGCACCAGATGATGCTGGTGATGCCCTGCTCCACCAGATTCAACTCGCCGCGTTCCTCGGAAGGCGTCCACACCGGCTCGTAACGTTCGCCCGCAGGCGCGTCGATGCCCTGCTCGGCGATGTATTTGTCGATGGAGCCGTTGATCCGGTTATAGACCGCATCGGCGCTGTCCAGGCTGGCGCTCAGGTTGCTCGCGAACTGCAACGTTTGGCCCTGCAACCCTTCCAGGCGGCCGAACAACTCCATGCCCTCCAAAGCGAATTTGCGCAGGTCGATGTCCCGCCCGCCATCGCGCCCGGTCACGTAATGGTTAGTGTTGTCGCGCACACCCTCACGCAGCGGATGGGTGTCGACACCGATCCGGTAATAGCCCATTTGCGCGAGCCAGTCGACCACGTCCTTGCCGCGATAGAAGCGTGCACAACGGGGCGCATCGCCTACAGCCAGAAACACTTTGCGCCCCGCCAGATGCAAGTCTTCGGCGATCTGCGCACCGGACTGCCCGGAACCGACGACCAGCACATTGCCCTCTGGCAGCGCCTGAGGATTGCGGTACTGCTCGGAATGAATCTGGGTGATCCCGGCCGGCAGACGCTCGGCCAGGCGCGGAATGATCGGCGTGTGATAACCGCCCGACGCGCAGATCACCTGATCGGCGGTGAAGTCGCCTTGAGAGGTGTGTACCTCGAAGCCGCCTGCCGCACGGGGTACCACGCGCCTGACCGCCACGCCTTCACGCACCGGTGCGTTGACGGCTTTGACGAAGCCTGCGAGGTAGTCGTTGATTTCGTCTTTTTTCATGAAGCCGTGAGGGTCCTGGCCACCGTGCTCTTCGCTATAGCGATAGCCCGGCAGCGCGCACTGCCAGTTCGGCGTGACCAGGCTGAACGCGTCCCACCGCTGGTTGCGCCAGGTGTGGGTCAGGCTGTGTTTTTCCAGCACCAGATGATCGACGCCCTGCTGTTGCAGGTAATAGCTGGCGGACAAACCCGCCTGGCCGCCGCCGACGATGATGACGCTGTGGTGAGGTGCTTTGATGGAAGTGATCGAGCTGGTCATGATGGAGGCTCCGCCGTTGAATATGTGAGTTGTTAAACCTTTGGCAGCACGGCCGGCCGTCAAAACGAACTCCAGCCAGCCCCGGTCACCCGGCCGCCACCTTCGGTTCTCATGCTGAGGACTTCCACCTGCCCGCCCTCCAGACCATGGGCTTGCCCCTTGAGGCTGCCGAGGGTGTCCATGGCCGAACTGCAGTAGAACCCCTTCACCTGTTTCACCCGCTCGGAGGCATTGTTCAGACCGCCTTCGATCCGTTGCAGAAAGTCCGCCAGCGGGTAACTGGCGCCTTCCTGCAAGTGTTCGTAGATCACGGTCGAGGGCGAGTAACCGGCGGCTTCTTTGCCGTTGGGCCAGCGGATCCTGAAATTGACGGCGGGCATGTCAGTGCTCCTGTTTTGCAGACAAAGGTGAAAGATCGAGATCGGGGTAGCTGAAACCGGTGAACGGCTGTGCTTTCAGGTTCCAGAAAGTGCGACGCTGAAAGCCGTGTTGAACGTTGAGCTCGGCGCTCTCGGTGATCACACCGATGCGTTCGCAACGCAAACCTTCAAAGGCGAATGCGGTCTGGACGCTCGGCCAGTCGGCCTCATCCAGGGTCATGAGAAAACCGTAGCTGGGGAACACTTGCAGCCAGCGCAGCAGATCGGCATCTGCCGGACACGGCAAGGCTTGCAGATCGATATCGCCGCCACAGCCGGTGGTCTCCAGCAACATCAACAGACTGCCCAGGACCCCGGCGTTGCTGATGTCCTTGGCGGCGTGCAGCAGTTGCGCTTCGGCCAGACGCGGCAGGACTTCCAGCTTGCTGCGCAGGCGTTCGGCAGGCACGCCTTCGAAGGCTTTCCAGTAGGTGCTGTCGGCGTGCCAATAACCTTCGAGGTCCACCGCCATGGCGATCACCTGACCGGGTTTGACGTGCAGCGTCGACAGCAACTTGCTGGCGATACCGGTGATCGCCACGGCCAGCGCGGTCGGGTTGTGTGTAGCAAGGCTGGTGTGTCCGCCCGCCAGCATCAGCCCGTAGGCTTCGCAGGCGGCGCGAATCCCGGCGAGGATTTCCTGGGCGGCGGCATCGTCGTGATGCCAGTAGGCGTTGACTACCGCTGTCGCCCGGCCGCCCATGGCCGTGATGTCGCTGACATTGGCCATCACCGCCGACCACCCGGCAAACCACGGTGCGGCTTTGACGAAGCCGGGCAACATGCCTTCGATGGCCAGCAGCTGAAACTGATCGCCACAGGCAATGGCGGCGGTGTCGTCGCCAGGCAAGGCGTACAGCTGCGCGCGGGTCAGCTGTTTTTCAGTCGCGCCAATCACCCGCGCCGGTTGCTGGATCGCCTGTTTCGACAGCATCGCCGGGGTGCCGCGCAGCGTTTCCAGCAGCGCATCCAGATCCAGTGAGTCAGCCATGGCGCGCCACCTTCAGTGCACGCAGCGAGACCTGACGCGGCATCAGCGGGTAGCTCGCCAGATCCGCCTGCATCAGGCAGTGAGGCTGACCAAGCAATTTGAGGTGTTCGAGGGTCTGCCATTGCAGGCCATGGAAATACCCCTCGTTCGGAGCCTGGACAGTGGCGCGGAACACTTCGCAACCCAAGTCCTTGGCCCGGGACACCGCTTCGTTGACCAACGCCTTGCCGATCATGCTGTGCCGACGATACGCCTGCGCCACGCACAGGCGACCACCGAACCAAAGACCCGGCTCGGGTTGATAGATGCGAACGGCTCCGACCACCTGATCCGCCATGCCGCAACTGCCCGCCAGCGCAACGATGGCGGTGGCCTGAAAGTCGTGGCTGTCCTTGTCCTGGGGCAGCAGTTGTTGCTCGTCGGAAAACACCGAGCGCCGCAGCGCGAAGTACGCCTGTTTCTCCCAGTTCTCGGTGGCGGGCTTGACCACCAGTTCACCGGCCCTAAAGGGTTCGAAGGTGCTGTCGACAAGCGCAAAGGCCAAGTTGTGCATGATCCGTCTCCCGAGGCGCGAAAAGGTCTGATCGCGGTTCGCTATTCGTGATTTTTGAGCGCCGAACACGCGCCGCACTTGGCACACCCGGCGTTGATATTTTCCGAGTGCAAGCCGTGACGCCGCAGGCTCGCGCCGATCTGTGGATACAACCGGGCCATCATTGCGCTGTCGGGTTTCGGGTGGCGGGCCAGTGGCGTGCCGTCGATGGGCACGAAAGGCACCACGAAGGGATAAACGCCCATCGCACTCAAGCGCTCGCTCATCTCGGTGATCGCGCGTTCGCTGTCGCCCAGCCCTGCGAGAATGTAGGTGCTGACCTGGCCGCGCCCGAACACCTTCACCGCCGCTTCAAAGGCTTCGAAATAGCGGCTCAGCGGTACTTCGGCCTTGCCCGGCATGATCCGCTGACGCACCTCGTCGGTGACCGCCTCCAAGTGCATGCCCAGCGACACCACACCGCTTTCAGCAAGGCGCTCGAACCAGATGTCGTCATCCGGCGGTTCGCATTGCGCCTGAATCGGCAGGTCGACAGCAGCGGTCACGGCAGCGGCGGATTCACAGAGAATCGCAGCGCCACGGTCCGGCGTCTGCGGGGTGCCTGTGGTCATCACCATGTGTTTGACGCCATCCAGTTCCACGGCGGCCTTGGCCACTTCGGCCAGTTGCTGTGGGCGTTTACGGGCAATGGTCTTGCCCGCTGCCAGCGACTGTCCTATGGCGCAAAACTGGCAGGAGGTGCTGCGATCGTTGAAGCGGATGCAGTGCTGCAAGACGGTGGTCGCCAGCACGTCCGAGCTGTGCAGCGTGGCGATCTTCCAGTACGGGATGCCGTCGGCGGTGCTGCGGCTGTAGAAGTTCGGCACGCCGGGCATCTTCACCTGCCCGACCTGCAAGCCCTCGCGAAAGATCAGCGCCAGGCTGCCATCGGCGCTGGGCTGGGCCTGATAGGGCGAGCTTTGCGAGGCCTGATTGAGGATCGGCACCATCATGGTCCGCTCGCCAAAGGTCAGCGCCTTGTGGTCCGAAGGCCCGGCGCCGCCCTGCCGCGACAGACCGTTTTGCGCAGCCGGCCAGCGCACCCCATGGCATTGCAGCTCGGCGAGCAGTTCATTGGTTTGCATGATCGAGCTCCTTGCCCTGCAGGGTCATGTGATGGGCGCCGCGCTCGTGGACCTTGGCGGTCGGCGTGCGGTCGATCAGCAGGCTGAGCAGCTCCGGGCGGCTGTAATGCCCCACCGAATCCATCATCCGTTTGCGTTTGTCGATCAGCTTCAGGTCGAGATCGGCAACCACCCAGCCCTCGCCCTTGCGCAGCGGCTCGCCGAGCAATTTGCCTTCCGGCGAGACGATCGCGGTGAAGCAGCCACCGGAAATCGGTCCTAGGGCGCAGCCGGTGTCCTGCATGATCTGGCCTTGCTGATCGGCGTCGAGCCAGGCAGTGGCGTTGACCACGAAGCAGCCGGATTCCAGCGCGTGATGGCGGATGGTGACTTCGATCTGTTCGGCAAAGATGTCGCCCACCAGCGAGCCCGGAAACATCGCTACGTGAATCTGCTCGCCGTCGGCCATCAAGGCGTAGCGCGCCAGCGGGTTGTAATGTTCCCAACAGGCCAGCGAGCCGATACGGCCCACGGCACTGTCGACGGCGCGCAGCCCGGAGCCATCGCCCTGCCCCCAGACCATGCGTTCGTGATAGGTCGGGGTGATCTTGCGCCGGTGTTGAATCAGCGTGCCGTCGGCGTCGAATAGCAGTTGTGCGTTGTAGGTCGTGCCGCCTTCGCGCTCATTGACGCCGATGGAGGCGACGATTCCGGCTTCACGGCAGGCCTCGCCAATCTGCCGGGTAACGTCGGAGGGCACGGTGACCGATTGTTCCAGCAGTTGCAGGTGTTCCTTGCCCATCGCGAACGGCGGCTGGACGAAGGAGAAATAGGGGTAGTAAGGCACCACGGTTTCCGGGAAAACCGCGAATTGCACACCCTCGCGACCCAGCGTGAGCAAGGTCTCGCACAACTTGGCGACGGTGGCTTCGCGGGAGTACAGCACGGGGCTGAACTGAACGGCGGCGGCGCGGATGGTGGTCATGGGGTGGTCCTGACGAAGCTGTTGATTCCCTGCCTCAAGCAGGTCCAATTACTCTGCGGATGGCACACGTCTGGAAATGAACAAATCCGTGGGAGGGAGCTTGCTCGCGAATGCTCTATCAGACGCTGAAGATGCGTCGGCTGTATCGACGTATTCGCGAGCAAGCTCCCTTCCACAGGGGATTGCGTCATGGTGCAGACGCTGTGAAATCAGGCCGTCCAGGTATCGATGATCATCGCGCCCTCGCGGCGCATCAGCAGGCGCAGGTCCATCACGTCCAGCGGGTTGATCGGGCGAATGCCTTCGATCAGCGCTTTTTCGGTCTGGCCGTACAGCGCCTGCAAGGCAAAACGGCAGGCGTAGACTTCGCCGCCTTCGGCCATGAATGCCTTGATCTGGTTGTTCACCGCCAGATGCCCCGGAAACGCCTCGGCACCCAATGTCGGGAAGCCACGTTGCACACCCAGTTGCACGCCCGGCCCGTAGAGCAGCACCTTGGTTTCAAAGCCCTTACGCAGCAGACGCTTGGCCTGAAGCATGTTGACCAGGCCGATGGACCCCTCGAACGCGATGGTGTGGAAGGTCAGCAGGGCTTTTTCCCCCGGCTCGGCTTTGACGTCCTCGAAGACCTTCTCTTCGTAATTGACCAGGAAGTCGCCGTCTTGATAGTGGTTGATGTCTACGCTTGGCATGTCGTCGCTCCGTTCGTTCGAGTGTTGTCGGTGTTCTGGATCGTTCACCGGGTGACACCTTGGATAGAGCGAACGCCGTGCCAACAAATAAAAGGCGTCCGTCGTGGGCACTAACTCTTTGATATCGCAGAAGATCGCTATCTGATCCGGTTATTTGCCAGCGTTCTGATGCTTTCGGGAAATTACGCATTCCCGTAGAAGTACGAATATTCGTAATGCCACATCACGAGATTTCGTACTCATGAACGAGCCAGACTCGCTGATCGGCTGGGCCGACCTCGCCTATTCCTCGCGGCACATGGTGTTTGAGCACTGCGCTGAAGCCATCGCCCTGCTCGACCCTTTCACCGACCATTTCGGCGACCTCAACATTGCCGCCTGCAAGCTGCTCGGCTATCCGCGACAGGAATTGCTGGAGCTTCCCGTGAGCAAGCTGTTCGGTCACCAGTTGGCGGACCTGATCGTGTTCACCCAGGCGGTGATGGACAAAGGCCGCGGCTGGACCGACGACCTGAGCTGCAACATCAAGACCGGCGAGCGCATCGAGCTGGAAATCTCCGCCACCACCTTGCAGATCAAGGGCAGCCCACAGCTGATTCTGGTGATGCGCGAAGCCAGCCAACAGAAATATCAGCAGGATCAAGCGCACACCGAGCGCACCATGCGCGGCGGGCTGATCGAGTGGCGCAACATCCTTAACCTGTTTCAGGAATCGGAGCGCGACAACCAGTTGCTGCTCAGCTCGGTCGGCGACGGCATCTACGCCATCGACAGCGAGGGCCTGGCGACCTTCGTCAACCCGGCCGGGGCACGCATGCTGGGTTGGGGGGTGAAGGACATGATCGGCAAGAACATCCACCGCATTCACCATCACAGCCATGAAGACGGCAGCCACTACCCCGTGGAAGAGTGTCCGATCTACAAGGCCGTGCATGACGGCGTGGTGCATGAGGGCCGACAGGAAGTGTTCTGGCGCCGCGACGGCAGCTTTTTTCCTGTGGAATTCACCAGCACACCGGTGATCTCCGATGGGCGCATTGCCGGGGCCGTGGTGGTGTTTCGCGACATCACCGAACGCCGCAGCACCGAGACCCAGCTGCAAACAGCACTGGATGAACTCAAATTGCTCAAGCAGCGCCTGGAAGACCAGAACGCCTACTTGCAGGAAGAGATTCACATCGAGCACAACTTCCGCGAGATCGTCGGCCAGAGCGCGCCGATCCTGAAGATCATCAAGCAGATCGACGTGGTCGCACCGACCGACGCCAGCGTGTTGATCAATGGTGAATCCGGCACCGGCAAAGAGCTCATCGCCCGCGCCATTCACCAGGCCAGTCGACGCAGCGCGCACCCGCTGATCCGGGTCAACTGCGCAGCGATCCCCACCGAGCTGTTCGAGAGCGAGTTTTTCGGCCACATTCGCGGCGCTTTTACCGGCGCGGTGCGCGATCGGGTCGGGCGATTTGAACTGGCTGATGGCGGTACGTTGTTCCTCGACGAGATCGGCGAAATCCCGCTGGAGCTGCAAAGCAAATTGCTGCGGGTATTGCAGGAGGGTCAGTTCGAGCGCGTGGGCGAAGAACGCACACGCAAGGTCGATGTGCGCATCATCGCGGCCACCAACCGCGACCTGCGTCAGGAAGTCGGGGCCAGGCATTTTCGCGAGGACCTGTACTTCCGGCTTAACGTTTTCCCGATCCAGTCCCCTGCCCTGCGCGACCGCCCGATCGACATCGCGCCGCTGGCCGCGCACTTCCTCAAGCAAGTCGGCAAACGCCTGAACATGCCCGGCCGCCGCTTGCGCAACAGCGACATCGAGCGGCTGCAGAACTACTCCTGGCCGGGCAACATCCGTGAATTGCAGAACGTGATCGAACGCGCGCTGATTACCTCCACCGGCGCCGACCTCAACCTCGATCTGCCCGACGAACCCAAGAGCCTCGACAGCGGGGCTGCGGGCGTAATTCCGGAACAAGGCTTTCTCACCGAAAACCAGATGCGCGACCTGGAACGCAACAACATGCACGCTGCGTTGAAAGCGGCGAACGGCAAGTTGTTTGGTAAAGGAGGTGCGGCCGAGCTGCTGGGAGTGAAGCCAACGACGCTGGCTTCACGGTTGAAGCGGCTGGATATTGAGGTGGATTGACCGGCTGTGTAACGCCTGATCACGAAGCTGACCAACGTCTCAAAACCCCACACTCGCCTGCACGAAGAACGTCCGCGGCTGGCCCAGGTAGATACCCGAGTTGTTGTCGCTGGAGCGGGTGAAGTATTGGTGGTCGAAGACGTTTTTCACCCCGGCGCCGAGTCTCAGGTTCGACAGTTGTTTGCCGAAATCGTAGGCGCCGCGCAGGTTCCAGGTGACATAGCCGGGAATGTTGCCGTATTGACCATCGGCGGACGGTTCGGTGATGTAATTGCCGTTGAAGCTGCCGTCAGCGTTGGTGCCGGTGCCCGGCGCGCGTTGTCTGGACTGGGCGAAACCGTCGATGTTGTAGGTCCAGCGGTCAACTTCATAACGCAGGCCGACAGTCGCCACCTGGCGCGAGTAGAACGGCAGGTCGCGGCCTTTGAAGCCGGGGATTTCGCCTTCATAGGTGGCGCGGGTGTAAGTGAAACCGGCGTTGGCGGTCAGGCCTTGCAGGCGTGAGTCCAGCGAGCTCAAGTCGTAGTGCGCCGAGGCTTCGATACCCTGGTGTTTGGTCGCGCCGAGGTTGGTCCAGCCCACATCGTTGCTGATGTATTGCAGCTCGTCGTCGAAGTCGATGTAGAACGCCGTGAGCTCACCGCCCCAGGTGCCATTGTCATAGCGGGTGCCGAGCTCGTAAGTCTTGGCCTTTTCCGGTTGCAGGCCGTTGGCGGTGTCGTTGCCGTTACCACCCTGCGCCACCTGGAAGTACTGCAGGCTGCCGAACGAGGTCTCGTAGTTGGCGAACAGTTTCCACTCATCGGACAGGTGATACATCACGCTGAGCGCAGGCAGCGGCTCGTTGTTGTTGACGCTGCGGTCCTTTTCCTGGACCCGCACGCCGTTGGTGCCGAGCACCGGTCGTTCGTGCCAGTCGGTGCTGATGCGTTCGAAGCGAATCCCCGGGGTGACGGTCCATTTGCCGATATCGATCTTGTCGTCGATGTAGAACGCCGTGGCTTCGGTGCCCCCGGTGCGGTCCTGATAGACGTGGCCGTCGGAACCGGGAATCGCCACGGGCGTGTTGTTGACCAGGCCCAGACGCGACGCCTGTTCGTGCATGGCTTCTTTGAGGTAACGTGCGCCGACGCTGACTTCCTGTGTGGTCGGCCCGAGGTCCAGCACATGAGACACGCGCGGCTCGATACCAAAGGTGTGATAGGTGCGAGGAAACGAGCCGAGGGTCTTCTGGTCGCGGGCGGCGATGTTGCTGCCTCGGAAACTGTCGGTGTAATAGGTCAGCACTTCAGCCTGGGTCGACTCGTCGATCTGGCGCTTGTACTTGATCGACACGTCCTTGCGACGGCCGCTGAAGTTGTCGTAGTCGCGGTCCGACTGGTATGGATTGGCGTCGAACTGTGCCTGAGTGAGGCCGCCCGGCATGTCGGCCTTGGCGTCGTAGTAGTGGAAGTTGACCGACAGATCGTCTTCATCGGTCAGCGCCCAGTGGGTCTTGAGCAACACGTCGTCGATATCGTTGTCGTTGTTGCTGGAGCGATAACCCGATCCGTTGACGGTGGAATAGAGCAAGGCCGCGCCCAGACCGTTGTCGGCAGTACCCCCGATGAACAGGGTCTCCATGTTCTTGTAGCCACCATGACGGCTGGTTTCGAGGGTGCTACTGAGGTCGCCGCTGAGTTTTTCAGGAATTGCGCGGGTCACGAAGTTGATGACCCCACCGACGTTCTGCGGCCCATAACGCACCGAGCCTGCGCCGCGTACCACGTCGATGCTGTCCAGGTTGCCCGACGAGATCGGCGCCATCGACAACTGCGGCTGGCCGTAGGGCGCGAACGCAGCGGGAACGCCATCGATCAGAACCGTGGAGCGCGGCGACAGGCGCGACGTCAGACCACGAACGCCGACGTTCAGGGAGATGTCGCTGCCACCCGTGCCATTGGACTCCTGCACTTGCACACCGGGAATCCGACGCAGCACATCGCCGACGTTCTGCGCGCCCTGCTCGACCATCGCCTGGCGGCGCACCACCGTACGTGCGCCAGGGTGATTCTGCACCACGGCCTGATCGGCGTCGCCGAGCCAGTCACCGACTACGTTAACTTCCATCGGCGCGATTTCCATGCTGCCGGGGGTGGCCGATGCACTGGCACCCGCCAGTTTGAGCACCACGGTGTCGGCAGACATTTCGTAATCCAGGCCACTGCCTTTGAGCAGCGAACGCAACGCCTGTTCCGGCGACAGGTTGCCGTCCACCGCGGGGGCCTGTTTGCCGGCGACCAGATCAGGACTGAAGAACAATTGCAGAGAGGTCTGCTGACCCAACTGACTCAACGCTGCGCTCAGAGGTTGCGCCTGGATGTGAATGGCGGTCGGCGCCCCCTCGGCATACGCGCCGCTGGCTCCGGAGCCAACGGCCAGGGCCAGGACCCAAGGCAGCCAGCGCGAGGATGGCGCTGCGGGGACAGTGCGAGTGACAGCCAGTTGAAGCACGTTGAGTCTATTGTTTTTCACGTCGGGTCTTGTCCTGAGGGTCCAGAATGCGGAGCACTTCTGCGCTGCTCTGAATGCTAAGCAATCGCAGTTGGACAAGAAGACGAAGAGCCGGGAAAAAACCTGAATCTATTTTGAAAATATTTCCTGACTGCCATCGGCGAGGGTGCGAACCGCCACCGGCAGAATACTCGGCAAGGCCCGTAACAGAGCGTCTGTGTCGTCGGATTTGAACACGCTGGTCAGTCGCAGATTGGCGGCCTTGCCTTCGGCGACCCGCAGCGGTTTTGCGCGATAGCGCGAGACTTCCTGCACCACCTCACTGAGCGTCGCGTCATTGAATACCAGCTTGCCGCCCCGCCAGGCAGTGACCGCCGCGGTGTTGATGGTCGACGCTGGCGTGACGTTGCCACTGGCGTCGATGCTCGATCCCAGACCTGCTGTCAGCGTGACCTGATTAGCCTGTTCATCGGCGCGCCCCTTGACCTTGACCGTGCCGGATTCCACCGCCACCAGGGTCTGGGCCGGATCGCGTCGCACGTCGAAACGCGTGCCCGTCACGGTCACAGAGCCATCGCCGGTCTGCACCACGAACGGCCGCGAGGTATCGTGCTCGACGCTGAACATCGCCTCGCCCTCGATCAACTCCACCTGCCGACGGGCACTGAAGAAATGCACTTTCAGGCGCGTGCGGCTGTTGAGGTCGACCACCGAGCCATCGGGTAATGGAACCTGACGCCGCTCGCCCAGCACAGTGGCGAATTCGGCGCTGTAATCGGGTTGCTGATCGAGACCGAAATACAGGCCGCCTGCGGTCACCATCGCCACCAGACTCGCCGCCACTGCATAGCGGACGAAAGTGCGGCGCGAGGGTGATCGAGGCGTTGGCAAAGGTACCGCAGCGTCTGGTTCGCAGAGTGCCTGCAAACGTGCCTTCGGCAACAGGTCGGCGGCGCCCCAGAGATTCTGCAGCAAGCGATATTCATGGGCGTGCTGGTCGTGTTCGTCCAGCCAGGCCTGAAAAGCCGCGCGCTCCTCGGCCGGCAGATCACCGTCGCGCGAGCGGGCAAACCAGAAGGCCGCCTGATCCCGTACAGTCTGTGCGCCGCATGCGCATTCACGATCCGTCGTCATGGAATGTCCTGAACAGATAAAGGGCGGGCCAGTTCCCGATGACAATGCCTCATGGCGCCGAAGCGTCCAGCCGGTCGCGCAAGTGGCGCAACGTGCGGATCATATACTTTTCCACCATGTTCTTGCTCAACCCCAGGCGCTCGGCGATTTCCAGCTGGGTCAGCCCTTCGAGCTTCTGCCAGATGAACACCTTGCGACAATTGAGGGGCAACTCTGCCAAGGCTCGCTCGATGGAATCCGCCAGCTGAATAGCCTGCATGAACGCCTCCGGGTCACCTGCGTGGCCCGCTGAACTGTCGATGGACTCCATTTCCAGTTCGGCCCGCCGATCCTCACGCCGCCAGGTATCCACCGCAATGTTGCGGGCGGTCTGGTGCAGATAGGCGCGCGGCTGCTCGACACTGGCCCCACCTGACGACTCCAGCACGCGGACGAACGCGTCGTGGGTCAGGTCTTCGGCCTGATGACGGTTCTTCAGTCGGCGAGTCCAGGTACCCACGAGCTCTTCGTAGTGATCAAGAAAGCCTTTGCTTCGCGGCAGCTTGAGGGTCATGGGGGTGGTGGGATGGGTTGTAGAGAGGAAGGCGCGGATAGTAACGATTCTTATTACACGGCGCAATGCGCGGTTATCACGTTGCGAAATCCGTAGCAGTCCGGCTGGCCAGCGGTGGCGAACAACCGACCCCACCGCCGGCAAGCCGTGCTGCTACGCGTCAGGCATCCGTATTGACGAGGGTGGACAAGCCTCAGGCCAGATACTCGTCCGCCGACATTACGCTCGCATAACCGAAGCGCAACGCCGCCATGAACGCCGCATGCACGTGAGCGGCAGGAACGGTCACGCCATTGAACTCCAGATCATGGGTCGCGCAGGCGTCGTGGATCACCGTGGTCTTGAAGCCGAAGTCATCCGACGCCCGGGTCACCGCGTCAATGCACATGTGGCTCATGTTGCCGATCACGGTGACGGTTTCAATGTTGCGGGCTTTCAGGACATCCAGCAGCTCGGTCTCGCGATACGGGTTCATGAAGTGTTTGAGGATCACCGTTTCTTCTGGCAATGCCGCAGCCTTTGGATGCAGCTGCGCGCCCTCGCTGCCGGGTACGAAGAATGGCGCATCCGGGGACAGTGTTTCGTGGCGAATGTGGATCACCAGGTCCCCCTTCTCACGGGCTCCAGCGATGATACGGGCCGCGTTGTTCGCTGCAGCTTCGACGCCTGCAAGCAGCCACTTGCCGCCAGGGAAATAGTCGTTCTGGATGTCGACGACGATCAATGCATTGTTGCTCATGGGGGTAGCTCTCTGAGTGGGCGCAATTGACGAATCTGCCGACAAGGTCGGGATTGGCGGTGACCTGGATGATCATCGTAATCTTTAGCGCACAGAAGCCACGCCCGGGGCAATGGATCATTTCAGCCACTGAAATGAAGCCTGAAGAATTGACCAAGAAGGTGGCTGGAAACGCAAAAAGGCGCACGTAAGCTGTGCGCCACTTTGCTGGATGCAGGGAAGGGATTCGAGCGCCAGCAGCGGATCAGATTTCTTGCTGGCTTGAATCCCTGTGTATCAGCTCGGCGGAATGGTCGCCAGCATGCCGATGGTGATAGTCAGAGCCAGAAATCCCAACAGAAAAATCGTCATCTTGGCCATGGTGGCCTCCTCTCGACGCCAGGTTGCGGTACAGGCTTGAACACTTCACTCAAGCCTTGCGTCCAGCCGTATCAGGGCGGCTGGGAATGCCGACGATTGTGTGTCGAGATGCGCTTGCAGTACAGATTCAGCTGACCTATAAAAATACGGATCAGATGGGTTTATGGGACCCCACGAACCTGTAGCAGCACGGCTTGCCGGCGCTATCGATTTCGACGACGTGACCGCCGGCAAACGGAACGCCGCCCGGCCGGACTGCTACGGGGATCGTGATGAGGTCTACAACGCAGGACGCTGAAAATTCACCCACTCCTGCACCGCTGGATGCTGCCACTGACGCTGCGCGTAGTTCACCAGTTCAGCCGGAACCGGGTCGCCATTGAGGATCAGGCGGTTGAGCATCAAGGCCAGGTCGACATCGGCAATTGACCACTCACCGAGTAGATATTCGCGCCCATCCGCCAGCAGGGCCTGAGCAGCGTCGATCAGTTTGCGCGCTGCAGCTTGCCCTTCAGTCGACAACGCCGGGTATTGGCGTCCGTAAAACACCACCAGCGTCGAGCGCTCTTCGCGGATTGGCATCAGGTCACTGCGCAACCAGGCCTGGACCTGCCGCGCGCGAGCACGCTGTTGCAAATCCCGAGGGTAAATCGGCGTCTCTGGAAAGGCGTCCTCCAGATACTCGGTGATCGCCGAAGACTCGGACAGGGAAAAGTCGCCATGCACCAGCGTTGGCACACGCTGGGTCAGCGACAGGTCGGCGTAGTCTTTCGCCTGATGCGCTTGGGAATGGAGATCGACCTGAATCAGCTCGAAATCAATGCCCTTCTCTCGCAGCGCCACAAACACCGACATCGCATAAGGGCTGGTGAATCGGGCATCGACATACAGGCGCAAGGGGGCAGCATTCACGGGGCGATCTCCATATTCGTATCAGTGGGAATGCCACGCTACGAGAATGCCCCGCGTAAGGGAAATTCAGGTTTTTTATGGGCCTATTCCCGCGCGGAATGCGGCTATCTGATGGGCATCAACCGAGGATTTCGCGCAGGCGCGGCGCGGCGAAATCAAGGAAGCGGCGCATCTTCAGGGGCATGTGGCCCCTGGAGGCATGCAGCAGATGAATCGGCGATGGCTCAAGCTCGAAGTCTTCCAGCACCAACTGCAATAAACCCGCTTCGAGGGCGTCGCTCACCTGATAGCGCATCAGGCTTACCGCGCCCACTCCACGCACGGCGGCCTGCATGGCGGCTTCCGCTGTCGACACGGCCAGGCGCGGAAGGATGGGGATTTCGATTTCACCCCGACCATCGGGAGAGAGAAAACGCCAGCCCGGTGACAAGACCGGCATCACCACGCGCACGAAGGGGAAGCGCCGCAAATCGTCAGGCACCTGGGGCACTCCATGTTCAGCCAGCAATTGCGGACTGGCACAGACCACGTTGCGCATGCTGCCGACGCGGGTGGCGATCATGTTGCTGTCGGGCAGGACGCCGATGCGCACGGCCATGTCGACGTGCTCCTCGACCAGTTGCAGGTTGTGATCCGCCAGCAGTAAACGAACGTTGATTTCGGGGTACAGCGCGAGAAAGTCCGTCACCACCGGCAGCACATGCAGACGCCCGAAAAATACTGGCGCAGTGATCACCAGCTCGCCTTTGGGCATCTGAAACTCACCAGCGGCCTCGCGCTCGGCATCGTCCACCTGTTCGAGAATGCGCCGCGCGGCTGCGACGTAGGCCACGCCCGCGTCGGTCAGGGTCAGTTTGCGCGTGCCACGGATGAGCAAACGCGTGCCCAGCCGCGATTCAAGGTCAGTGATCTTGCGGCTCAGTGTCGGCAGCGGCACGTTCAGCGCACGGCCTGCGGCCGAAAGACTGCCGTTCTCTATAGCGGCCACCAGCATTTCCATTGATTCGAAGCGATCCATCAAGCCTTCCGGATTTCGGTAAGTTGGTTACCGATATTAGGGGATTCTGCAAATTATTGGATACCTGCAGTATTGCTCTCAACGAGCCACTACCGGCTTGAACCCGTGACAGGCGATAGCCCACTACTTTCTTGCAGGAGCACTTCCATGTCTTTGAACCGCTTACTGGCCACCACCGCGCTGACCGCCACTCTGGCCGCCGCCCTGTTCGGCGCCACCGCACAGGCCGCATCCGCGCCAGCCGCTGAACCTGTGGTCAGCCACCACTACGTTCAGGTGCAGGGCGTGAAGATCTTCTACCGCGAAGCCGGTGATCCATCGAAGCCGACTGTGCTGCTGATGCACGGTTTTCCGACCTCGTCGTTCATGTACCGCGAGCTGATCCCGAAGCTTGCGGACCGTTATCACGTGGTCGCTCCTGACATGCCAGGCTTCGGCTTCTCCGACAGTCCGGATCGCTCGCAATACGCTTACACCTTCGACAATCTGGCGAAGACCATGGACGGCTTCACCGAAGCCCTTTCACTCAAGCGTTATGCCATCGAAGTCTTCGACTACGGCGCGCCGGTAGGCTGGCGCATGGCGGCGGCGCACCCCGAGCGCATCACCGCGATCATCAGCCAGAACGGCAACGCCTACGAAGAAGGTCTGAGCAGCGGCTGGAACCCGATTCAGCGCTACTGGAAAGAACCGACTCAGGCCAACCGCGATGCCTTGCGTGAAATGCTGACGCCAGCCTCGATCAAGTGGCAGTACACCGACGGTGTCAAGGACCCGAACAGCGTGGCGCCTGAGGCGTACACACTGGACGCAGGCTTCGTGGCGCGGCCGGGCAACGACGAGATTCAACTGGACCTGTTCCGCGACTACGCCAACAACGTGAAACGCTACCCGCAATTCCAGGCGTATTTCCGTAAGCACCAGCCGCCGATGCTCGCGGTCTGGGGGCAGAACGATCCGTTCTTCCTGCCAGCGGGTGCGAAGGCTTTCAAACGCGACATCGCCAACGCCCAGGTGTACTTCTACGACACCGGTCACTTCGCGCTGGAAACCAATGTCCAGCAGATCGGCGATCAGATCCACCGCTTCCTCGACGCCAATATCGCCAACGCAAAATGACCTCGCGACACCCTTGAACCACGCACAAAAAACGCCTCCCGAGGGAGGCGCTTTTTATTGGCTACAAAGGCTGATCAGCGCAGATCGAAACGGTCCAGATCCATCACCTTGGCCCAGGCGGCGACGAAATCACCGACGAACTTCTCATGGGCATCCGCGCTGCCATAGACCTCGGTCAAGGCCCGAAGCTGCGCGTGGGAGCCAAACACCAGATCGACGCGAGTGCCGGTCCACTTGACCTCACCGGTCTTGCGGTCCTTGGCTTCGAAGGTGTCATTGGCGCCCGAGGTGGGTTTCCATTCCACGCTCATGTCCAGCAGGTTCTTGAAGAAGTCGTTGGTCAGCACGCCCGAACGGGTGGTGAACACGCCATGTTTGCTCTCCCCGACATTGGCCCCCAGGACGCGAAGCCCGCCCAGCAGCACGGTCATTTCCGGTGCAGACAGGGTCAGGAGTTGCGCCTTGTCCACCAGCAGCTTCTCGGCCGACACTGTGTACTGGCCTTTGAGGTAGTTGCGGAAACCATCGGCGATCGGCTCAAGGAAGCCGAAGGACTCAACGTCGGTCTGCGCCTGCGAAGCGTCCACACGGCCCGGCGAGAAGGGAACACTGACCGTCTGACCGGCATCCCTCGCGGCTTTTTCCACCCCGGCGTTCCCGGCGAGAACGATCAGGTCGGCCAACGAGATTTTCTTGCCGCTCGACCCACCGTTGAACTCGCCTTGAATGCGCTCGAGCACTTGCAGCACCTTGGCCAGTTGTTCGGGCTGATTGGCCGCCCAGTCCTTCTGTGGTGCCAGACGCAGACGCCCGCCGTTGGCCCCGCCGCGCTTGTCAGAGCCGCGGAAGGTCGACGCCGCAGCCCAGGCAGTGGAAACCAGCTGCGCAACGCTCAGGCCGGATTCGAGGATCTTGCCTTTCAGCGCCGTGGCGTCGTCCGGACCCATCGCCGGGCCACTCGCTGCTGGCAGCGGATCTTGCCAGAGGAGTTCTTCGGTCGGTGTTTCCGGGCCGAGGTAACGGGCCAATGGCCCCATGTCGCGGTGGGTCAGCTTGAACCAGGCGCGGGAGAAGGCGTCGGCCAGTTGATCGGGGTTTTGCAGGAAGCGCCGAGAGATCGGCTCGTAGATCGGGTCGAAACGCAGGGCCAGGTCCGAGGTCAGCATGCGCGGTTCCTGACGCTTGTTCGGGTCATGAGCGTGGGGGATCTTGCCAGCGCCTGCTCCGCCTTTGGGCTTCCACTGATTGGCGCCCGCCGGGCTCTTGTCCAGCTCCCACTCGAAACCGAACAGGTTCTCGAAGTATTCGTTGCTCCACCTTGTTGGCGTCGAGGTCCAGGTCACTTCCAGGCCGCTGGTGATGGTGTCACCACCCTTGCCGGTGCCGAAGCTGTTGCGCCAGCCCAGCCCCTGCTCTTCCAGACCTGCGGCTTCGGGCTCAGCGCCTACGTTGTCGGCCGGGCCTGCGCCGTGGGTCTTGCCGAAGGCGTGACCACCGGCGATCAATGCCACGGTCTCTTCATCGTTCATCGCCATGCGGCCGAAGGTTTCGCGGATGTCTATGGCCGACTTGACCGGATCGGGATTGCCGTCCGGGCCTTCTGGGTTGACGTAAATCAGCCCCATCTGCACGGCTGCGAGGGGGTTTTCCAGATTGCGGTCGCCGTCGGTTCGGCTGTGTTCTTCCCCGTGCTTGGCCGGTTCTGCGACCAGATCGCCCTGGCCTGGCTGTTCCATTTCCTTGTGTGCGCCGTAACGTTCTTCGCCACCGAGCCAGGTGGTTTCCGAACCCCAGTACACATCTTCATCGGGCTCCCAGACATCCGGGCGGCCACCGGAAAAACCGAAGGTCTTGAAGCCCATGGATTCCAGCGCGACGTTGCCGGTGAGCACGATCAGGTCGGCCCAGGAAATCTTGCGGCCGTATTTCTGTTTGACGGGCCAGATCAGCCGGCGCGCCTTGTCCAGGCTGACGTTGTCCGGCCAGCTGTTGAGCGGCGCAAAACGTTGCTGACCGGAGCCGGCCCCGCCCCGGCCGTCAGCGGTGCGGTAGGTCCCGGCACTGTGCCAGGCCATGCGCACGAACAGCGGGCCGTAGTGACCGAAGTCGGCTGGCCACCACTCCTGGGACTGGGTCATGAGCGCTTCCAGATCCTTCTTGACCGCCGCGAAGTCCAGGCTCTTGAACTCCTTGGCGTAGTCGAAGGCCTCGCCCATCGGGTCGGACAGGGAAGAATGCTGGTGGAGGATTTTCAGGTTCAGTTGGTTCGGCCACCAGTCGCGGTTGGTGGTGCCACCGCCGGCTGCGTGGTTGAAGGGGCATTTCGATTCATTTGCCATGTCTGGATCTACCTTTGGTCGTATCCATCGGCCATCCCGCCCATCGGGGCTAAAGACTGCGATGAGTGAACTTCAGTAGCACAAGGTGCTTATTCTTATCGCCTGATCAGGTGTTGACTGGACGGCCTCGGCCGACGCTAGATCAAGGGTAGCCGTGTTCCGCCAGAGTACTAATAGTCAAAACATTCTGTAGCGATAGAGCGAGACTTTCAGACCGTGTTCGCGCTGACATGCCGCTGTCACATCATCGCCCCGGCGCTCTGCTACCCTGCCCCGTCCGACTTTCGACAGGCCCTCCCATGATCAACATTCGAGTGATGACGATGGACGACTATGACGCCGTCATCGAGCTGATGCGCAACACCCCCGGCATCTCTCTGCGCGATGCCGACTCCCGCGAAGCCACCGCTCGCTACCTGCAACGCAACCCCGGCATGAGCTTCGTCGCTGAAAGCGAGACCGGCCTCTGTGGCTGCGTGATGTGCGGACATGACGGACGCCGCGGGTATTTGCAACACGTGCTGGTGCTGCCCGAGTTGCGGCGCCAGGGCATCGCCCGATCGCTGGTGCAACGCTGCCTGTCGAGCCTCGAGGCGCTGGGGATCGGCAAATGCCATCTCGACGTACTCAAGACCAACGACGCCGCCGCCCGCCACTGGAAAAACCAGGGCTGGCAACTGCGCCAGGACATCGACCGCTATTCGTTCACCCGCCCAGGCAACGAGAACGCCTGAGCCCCTCAGGCGTCTGCCGACAACTGCGCTGCCGTTTCCGCCAGCACCTGACGAAGCCACTGGTGCGCCGGATCGTTGCGATAACGAACGTGCCAGGCGATGTCCACCGGAAACGTGCCCAGATCCACCGGGGGCTCCAGCACCTTCAGCCGCGGGTCCTTGGCGATCTGGTTGCAGATCAGCCGGGGCAGCGTGGCGCAGTAGTCGGTCATCGCGATGATTTCCGGGACGGCCAGAAAGTGTGTCACCGAGATCGCCAGTTCCCGTCGCAGCCCTTGGCGCTCCAGCGCCTGAAACAGCCCGACGCGCATTCTCCCGGGTGGCCTTACGTTGACGTGCCTCAGTTGCTCGTATTGCTCGCGCGACAGGCTGTCACCGACGTCGGGATGCTCGGCCCGCACCACGCAGGCCAGACCGTCGTCCATCAAGTGCTGAACGATCAGGTTGTCGGGCGGATCGACAATGCGGCCCAGCACCATGTCGGTCGAGCCCGAGATCACGCCTGTTTCGGTCAAGTCAGTGCCAAACGGCGCCAGTGCTACCTTTACCCCCGGCGCCATCTGGCGAAGCCGGGCGATCACCCTCGGCATGAGGACGATTTCGACGTAGCTGTTGGGCGCAATGCTGAACTGGCGCGTAGAGATCGCCGGATCGAAATGCTGTCGGCCGAGAATGACCTCATCGAGGCGGGCCAGCGTCTCGGCGATCACTGGGGCGATCTCTTCGGCGAACTGAGTGGGCTTGATGCCGTAGCGCTCACGAATGAACAGCGGGTCGCGCAGGGTATCGCGCAGCCGGTTCAGCGCATTCGACAGCGCAGGCTGGGTGATGCCGAGTCGCGCGGCCGCCCGGGTCACGCTGCGTTCTTCCATGAGTGCGGTAAAAACCGGGAGCAGATTGAGGTCGTAGCGCATGTCTTATAACGCTCTGTGAATATCTGAAATCAGATAAGTAAATTTCTCGAATATCTGCGAGTGGCGCAAAGTTAGCTCATCCAACGGGATTCACCAAATCGCCACACTAAACGCACCCACTGAGAGGCATTCGTCATGAGCATCAAACACGTACTGTTCGTTCTGACCAACACTGCACACATCGGCCCTAACCAGCGCAGCACCGGCTATTTCTTCCCTGAAGTCGCCCACCCGTATGAAGTGTTCGCAGAAGCGGGCGTCGCGGTGGAATATGCCTCGCTGCTGGGCGGCACCCCGCCGGAAGACGGCTACGACGAAACCGATCCGGCGCAACTGGCCTTCCGCAACAGCTCCGCGATCCGCCGCATGTCCCGCAGCCGCAAGCTGTCGGAAGTCGATGTGCTGGACTACGACGCGGTTTTCTTTCCAGGGGGGCTGGGCCCGATGGTCGACATCGCCAACAACCCGCAAATCCAGCGTGTCGTGGAACGCGCCTGGAACGGCGGCAAGATCGTCGCTGCGGTGTGCCACGGCCCTGCCGCGCTGCTGGGTGCGAAGCTGGAGGACGGCACGCCGCTGGTCCAGGGTCGCAAGCTGACCGGGTTCTCGAATGACGAAGAATTGGGCTACGCCCAGGACGACGTGCCCTTCCTGCTGGAAACCGCTTTGCGTGCTGAAGGCGCTGAATACTCCTCAGCCGACGTGTGGCAGGAAAAGGTAGTGGTCGACGGTCGCCTGATGACCGGCCAGAATCCGGCGTCCGGTGGCGCACTGGCGAAAGTGATCGTCGAGGCGCTGCGCTGAGATCCACCAGACAGATTGACCTCTAGCAGCCCGGCTTGCCGGCGGCGGCGCCCTTGAAATCGCTACCGCCGGCAAACGGAACGCCGCCCGGCCGGACTGCGACAGAATCTGATTGCCCCGTATCACCCTTGACACCGAACCACTATTTTCTTGAGTTAACCCGAGGAGCACACATGTCCGCTTACGTCATTTTCATCCGCGAGAAAACCACCGACGCCGCAGAAATGCAGCGCTACGCAGAAACCGCACCCGCCGCCCGCACCGGCCACGACATCACCCGCCTGGCGTTCTACGGCCAACTTGATGTGCTGGAAGGTCCATCGGCCGAAGGGGTCGCGGTCCTGCGCTTCCCCGACATGGCCGCCGCACGCGCCTGGTACGACAGCCCTGCGTATACCGAAGCGCGCCAGCACCGTTTCAAGGGTGCGGAGTACCGGATGCTGCTGGTGGAAGGGGTTGATGCGCTACCGGTTTGATCCTGAACAGGCTCAGTAACGAATCTGCACGGATACTGAGCCTAAACATCACGAATTGTCTTTGAACCTGAGTCAGCGCTTGCCTGACCCTTGATGAGCAAAGAGGTGACGTTCGCGAGCCCAGACGATCGCCTCTGCCCTGCTGTGGACATCCAGCTTCGAATACACCGTGGCCACATGGTTTCGGATCGTGTTGAGCGCGAGATTCAAGCGGGAGGCGATTTCCTTGTCCGCCAGACCCTCGCAGATCAGACCCAGGACATCTCGCTCCCGAGCGGTCAGATCAGTGAATGACGCACTGGGCAGGCTCCGGGTGTTGACGCGCTTCGCGTTCGCCAGCTTTTCGATCAGCGTCTGGCTGAACCAGGAGGCATCTTTCATCACGGCCTCGATGGCTTCCACCAGCTCAAGCTCCGATCGCTTGCGCTCGCTGATGTCCATGAACACGAAGAGGTAGCACGCCGCATCTTGAATGGTCACCGTATCGGCAGCGAGAACGCAGTCCATGACATCGCCGCCTTTCTTGCGAACCTTGAAATCCATGCCATCGATGCGGCCGGTCTTCTCCAGCACATCGAAGAGTTGCGCAGCGACCTTGTCTTGCTGAAGGAAATCGATCTCGAGCACGGTTTTGCCGATCAGCTCCATCGTGGTGTAACCCAGGGTTACGAAGAAGGCTTCATTGGCATCGACAATCTGCTGCCTGTCCGCGGTGCACACCATGATCGGCACCGGCGTCAGCTTGAACGTCTTGGCGAAGCGTTCTTCGCTCTGGCGCAACGCGGTTTCGGCCTTGCGCCGGGTTTCCAGATCGATGAAGGAGAACAGCATGCAGTCCTCCTCGTTCATGTCCAGAGGTTGCCCCGCCACGATGACCAGCTTGGTGCCGCCCTCGGGCATTTTCAGCTCGGCCTGCATCTGTGGAATGGTCGCCCCCTCGTTCAGCCGCTCGATAGCCAGGTCCTTGCGCTCGGCGTTTTCCAGCACATCGACCTCGTACACCGAACGGCCGATGACGTTTTCCCGGGAATGGCCGGTCATCTCGAGAAATCCCTGATTGACCTTGATGAAGCGCAGATCGCTCAGGCGGCAGATCACGGCAGGCGCGGGATTGGCGTTGAAGGTCTTCTCGAATCGTTGCTCGGCGCTCGCCCATTGCGTGGCGTCAGCCATGATCAACACCAGCGACTCCGCCTCCCCGCTGCTGTCTTCCAGCACCATGCTGCGCACACGATGAACCCGGCTGCGATCGTCCTCATCCCCTACCCGGCTGACATCGACGAGAACGTCGCTGAACACTTCGCCTGATGCCACGCGGCTGATCGGGTACTGGTCGGCGTCCAGCGGATGGTTATTGCGATAGCGCAGGGAAAACCGTTCGCGATACTCATCGCCATTCGCCCCCAGCTCGCCCACTTCGTCGACACCGTGCATGAGCAGAGCCGCTTCGTTGGCCCAGATGATGGTCTGATCGTTCTCGACCAGGATGACCCCGTCTGACAAGCCGGAAATGATCTGCTGCAACTGACGACGGTTGGTTTCTCGAGCAAGCACAGCATCTGTCGTGTCATCTCCTGGCGTTTGCGGGCCGATGCTGAATCCGATTATTCGGGCACGGCAGATCTTCGGACTCGCCGCACAGAGCTTAGTGCAGCAAGCGCTGCAAGAGTCGGTGCGAATGCACCAGCGCAAGGGGTGCAAATGCGCCATTACACGTCCCGTGCACCTCACCACACTGGTACTACGTCGCAAAAGACGAGATGAGTGACTCCCCTGAGTGATTCATACAAACCAATGCAGGGGGTGCACGGCCCTTGCACGAGAGGAACCGCTTATGACTTCAACTTACGTAACCTCCACTGCCGTCAATCCCGCCTCCCCGTTCAGGGTGTCCTGGAGTTCGGTCTTTGCCGGCGCCGCCATCACGCTGGTGACCTACCTGGTCTTGAGCGTGCTGGGCACGGCAATTGGCGCCGGGGCGATCAACCCGTTGGCGCAAGGCAATTCGCTGCAAGGATTCGGCACCGGCGCCGGTGTCTGGCTCTTCGTGAGTACGCTGCTGGCGATCGGCGTCGGCGCATGGGTATCCGGGCGCACTGCGCCAGATCGCGGCGGCTTGCACGGCCTGCTGAGCTGGACAGTAAGCACGCTGCTCACCACCTGGCTGCTGGCTTCATTGGCGGGTTCGCTGGTGGGCACAGCGGGCAACATCGCCGGCAAGGGGCTTTCGCTGGCAGCCGATGGTGTGGCCGCCGCAGCCCCCGGTGTTGGTCAGACGATCAAGCAGCAACTGGACAAAAACGGCATCAGCCTGGATTGGGACAGCCTGAAATCACAGCTGGACACCACCCTCAAGCAGTCCGGCAAACAGGAGCTCGATCCCTCGAAGCTTGACCAGAAAACCGACGCTGCCGGGGCCGATGCCAAGCAGGCGGCGACCGAGGCATCCACTGACCCGACCCAGGCCGGCGACCAGCTCAAGCAGTGGTTCGATCGCATCCAGAAAGCCGGAGAACCTGCGCTTAATGCAGCGGACAAGGACGCGCTGGTCAACATCGTCGCGGCTCGCACTGGTAAAAGTCAGGATGAAGCCCGCCAGATCGTCGATAACTATGCCCGCGCCTATCAGGAAGCCGCAGCGAAGGTCAGTCAGCTGAAACAACAGGCCGAACAGCAGGCCCGCGAAGCAGCGGACGTCGCAGCCAGACAAGTCTCCAAGGCTGCATGGGGCACCTTTTTCATGTTGCTGCTGGGTGGGGCGCTGAGCTTCGGGACGGCTCGCTACGCGTTGAGGTCACGCCCTGCAGTAGTGGTCACCCCGGTTTAAACATCACGAATCTGCTGTCTGAATCGGCATCTGGCACCCGTCCCCTTTCGTGCCAGATGCCGATGACCTGCCCTCTTTATCAACTGAGTGCCACAACACGCACAGCTCAACACGCAACGCTGTCAGGTGTGTCGCTATGTCAGGACGATGTTTTCAGCAATTGCTATCATCGGGATTAATGTTCATATCCTATCAATGACCTGGCGCTGCAATGTCCATCCACTTCGATCTCAACGACCTCCAGGCCTTCCGCGCCGTCGTCGAAAACGGCAGTTTCCGCAAAGCAGCCGAGGCCGTGCAGATTACCCAGCCTGCCCTTAGCCGACGCATCGAAAAGCTGGAAACGGCGCTGAATGTAAAGCTCTTCGAGCGCACCACGCGCAAGGTCAGCTTGACTACCGTGGGCCGAGCGTTCCTGCCTCAGGTTGAACGACTGCTCGACGACCTTGATATTGCCTTGATGACCATCGGTGACGTCGGCTCCACCCGGATGGGGAGCATCACGGTGGCCTGCGTGCCGTCAGCGGCGTATTACTTCATGCCCAAAGTCATCAGCGCGCTCCACCAACGCTATCCGAAGATCAGAGTCAAACTGCTGGATGCGAGCGCGAACGAGGTCAATAGCGCCGTGGCGCTCGGGGAGGCTGATTTCGGCGTCAGTTTCAGCGGTAACCTGGCGCCGGAGGTCGAATTTGAATTACTGCTGCAGGAACGCTTCGTCCTCGCCTGCCGCCATGACCATCCGCTGGCTACACGCGAAAGCGTGACCTGGGAGGAAATGTACGAATACGACTATGTCTCGCTGGATAAAACATCGGGCAACCGCCTGGTGCTGGACCAGGCTCTTGTACGCATGCCATCCGACAAACCGAGTATGTGCGAAACCCGGCACGTCACGACGATGATCGGCCTGGTAGAAGCAGGACTTGGCGTGGCAGCGGTTCCATCAATTGCGATGCCAATGACCCCTCACCCCATTTTGGCAAGCGTGCCATTGGTTGATCCGCAAGTGATTCGCAACGTGGGTTTGCTCAAGCGTCGAGGGCGTACGCTGACGCCCGCCGCGCTTGAGTTGGAACGCCTGGTAAGAGAGCTTCCGATTCCGTCAGCGCGCCACTGAGTCCAGCCCGGTTGACTGGACCGCAGCTTGTGCCTTGGGCGAGGCCATGTAGTCGAGCAGTGCCTTTGCCTGTTTCGGATGCTCGGCATTGACGGGGATACCCGCTGCGTATCGCGTCACTGACTGAACATCCTCAGGAATTTTTGCAACGAAGGTCACACCCGGAATCGGCAGCAACTCGGCAACCTGCTGAAAGCCCAATTCGTAGTCGCCTTTGGCGACCGCGGAGGCGACCGGGATACGTTCGATCATCTTGCTTTTGGGCACAAGCTGTTGCTGGATGCCCAGTTTCTTGAACAGTTCTTTCTCGATATACACGCCACTGGCGCTGTCGGAGTAAGCCACCGACCGGGCGTTGAGCAACGTATGTCTGAGCTCGGCGTCGGTGCTGATCGAGGGTTTGGCGGCGCCTTGTCTGACGACCATACCGATCCGCGAATCCGCCAGCTCCACACGGGATGCGGGATCCACCTTGCCTTGCTTGATCAGCTCATCGAGCGCGTAGCCCACCATGATCACCACGTCAGCCCGTTCCCCACGCGCCAGGCGGTTCGGGATGGCCTCAGTGGCCTTGCCCATGGAGGGCCCCAGAATGGTAGTCAACGTATCCCCAGAGGAAGCGGCGTACTCTGGCCCCAGCAGCTTGTAGGCTGCCGTGAACCCGCCGGATGTCATGACGTTGAGTTCCTCTGCCTGGGCAGTGGCGCTCAGCGCCGCGCAACTTAAAAACAAGCCTGCCAGAGAAGTTTTATAGAGCGATGTCATTGTCGTTTCCTTGTTTATACGGCCAACTGGGGACGGACTGAAATGTGCCTGTACAGGACCAGCGTCGCAGCCAGCGCACAGACCGCAGCGAATGTCATCCAGTACGCGGGAGCGGCTTTGTCACCGGTGAGATGGATCAGCCAGGTGGATATCGCAGGCGTGAAACCGCCGAACACAGCCGTCGCCAGGCTGTAGGCCAATGAAAATCCCGCGACTCGCACCTCCACCGGCATGATTTCGGTCAACGCAGGAATCATCGCCCCGTTGTACAAGCCGTACAGAAATGAAAACCAGAGCAGCGCTTCCAGCATGTGAGCGAAGCTGGGTGCCTGAGCCAGAAACGACAGCGCCGGATAAGCGCTGATGATGGTCAAGAGGGTCATCGTTACCAGCAACGACTTGCGGCCAAAACGGTCACTGAGCGCCCCGCCGATCGGCAGCCAGAAAAAATTCGAGACACCTACGAGCAAGGTCACAAGCAATGCATCGGAAGTGCTCAGATTCAACACCGTCTTGCCGAAGGTCGGTGCATAGACTGTGATGAGATAGAACGCCGTGGTCGTCATCGCCACCATCAACATCCCGGCGACCACCACTCGCCAGTTCTGCAACAGGGTCGCGAAGACCTCTTTCATGGTGGGACGGTGAGAACGGGTAGCGAACGCTTCGGTCTCTTGCAGGCTACGGCGCAAGATGAAAATGAACGGGATGATCAGGCAGCCAATGGCGAACGGAATCCTCCAGCCCCAGTCGGCCACCGTTGCAGGCGCCATCCACTGGTTCAGCGCGAACCCCAACCCTGCCGCGACAACGATTGCCACCTGCTGGCTGCCGGATTGCCAACTGGTATAGAAACCCTTGCGCCCAGGAGTCGCCATCTCCGCCAGGTACACTGAGACACCGCCCAACTCCGCGCCGGCGGAGAACCCCTGTAACAGGCGCCCCAGCAGCACAAGGGCCGGAGCCCACAGCCCGATACTGGCGTAGCCAGGCACCAGAACGATCAACAGCGTACCGCTGGCCATGATCGACAATGTCACGATCAAGCCTTTACGCCGCCCGACGTCGTCGATGTAGGCGCCAAGAATCACCGCCCCCAGGGGGCGCATGAGGAAGCCCGCGCCAAAGACTGCGAACGTCATCATCAATGACGCGAATTCACTTGAGGCGGGAAAGAAGGCGGCGGCAATCTGGGTGGCGTAAAAGCCGAAAAGGAAGAAATCGAATTGTTCGAGGAAGTTGCCCGATGTCACCCGGAATACCGCTCCGGCGCGGGCTTTGGCGGATGTCGCCCGCAGATGGGGTGAGCCATGCATGATTGTTCTCCAGCGATCTTATTGATGTGCTTATTAGCGCTTGTCGCCGGAGATTGTGATTGACACACCTTGAAACGTTAATTGCTAAGTTTTCATCGATTGATGTGAATCGCTTATCAATGGTGGACTGACCTCAAGCTGCACATCCATCGGTCAGCAGTAGTGAGTGGGTCCGCCCCGGACAGTCGATATGTGTTCTCAAAGGACCGCTGCGGCGCTGCTCCAAGCCCGCGCTCAGCGGTCACGCTCGACATGTGTCGAAGGTGTAAGCCGAGCGCGGGGCGTGCCACCCGACGCTTCGCCACAACTACACCAACGGCGTTTCCGCACCGTCCATCGTGATCGTGGTGGCGGTGATGTAGCTGGCTTTGTCCGACGCCAGAAACAGCACCAGATCGGCGATTTCTTCAGGCCTGGCCATCCGTCCCATGGGGATTTTCTGGACGCTGCGCTCAACGGCGGCGTCGACTGAAATCCCCGAGTGTCGCGCATCGGCGGCCATGCCCTCGGCGACGCGGCCGGTCTCGGTCAGGCCCGGATTGATCCCCACCACCCTCACCCCCGAACCCGCGTAGGCGTTACCCAGCCCGGCCGTTGCCAGCATCAGCGCTGCATTGGCCGACCCACCGGCCAGATGAATCGGCTTGGCCACCTTGCCGCCGGATCCGATGATGTTGACCACCACGCCGCGCCCGCGCGCCGCCATGAGTTTCACAGCCGGGTCGAGGACATTGATCGTCGAGAAAAACTTGGCGTCCATCGCGGCGCGCCAAAATGCCGGAGTGAGGTCTTCGGGCGGCGAGCGTCTGGCCGCGCCCGCCGAGTTGACCAGCACCTCGATCGGGCCGACTTCCTGCTCGACGCGCTGCACCAATGCGGCGGCGGACTCTTCGTCACACAGATCGGCAGCAAAGCCGACCGCGCCCGGAAGTTCTGCCAGCGCGGCCTCGATGTTGGCCTGCGCGCGCGAGCTGATCACCACCCGCGCCCCTTCTGCCACGAACTGTCGGGCACACGCCAGACCGATGCCCTTGGACCCGCCTGTTACCAGCACAACCTTTGCGTCAACGCTGTTCATGACCCTGGTTCCTTGATTGGAGAATGTGTCGAGCACCCGAAAGCGAAAGCCACATTACGCCAGAGCACCCGGCGCACGACAGTGAAACCGCACGTTCACCCCACGGAGGTGGCCTCGCCACGACCTCTGTGGGAGCAACAGGAGGAACGACGGTCGCGATGAGGCCGCTACATTCGACTGACTGCGCAACGACAGTTGCCGCCCCCCGACATTTCTGCTGGGATGCGGCATCCATCTTTTACAGAGCAATCAGCATGATCACCTACCAGCAACTGTTCGACTTCGGCGAAGACTTCAAGTCGTTCGTCAGCCGTGGCATGTCGGCGGAGATCGCCGCCGTTCGACAGATTCAGGAAAAACTGGCCGAGCCTGGAATCATTACCCCGCAAAGCCTGCAACGTCTGGCCGATGTAAAGGGCCGGTTTCATCTGCTGGTGGCCGGTGAGATGTGGTGCCCGGACTGCCAGATCAATGTCAGCGTCATGGACTTTGTGCACCGCTTTCAACCGAACATCGAGCTGGCGATCATCACCAAAGGACGTGCCGAGAACGAACTGAAGCAGCGTCTGGAGCTGGACCGCATTTCCATCCCGTTCGCACTGGTGCTGGACGATGAATTTCAGCCGGTCGGGCGCTTCATCGAAAGACCGCTGAAAGTGATTGGCGGCGGTGATGCACTCAAGCCCGACTATCGGGCCGGAAAGTATCTGGACAGCACGCTGCAGGATTTCCTGGATATTTTCGAAGCGACACGGTGATCCGCAGCCGCCACTACGAAATTTCGTTACCGCCCTTGTGTTTTCCCGCCGGTGAGCCTTACTCATTAGCGTGCTGAGCCGAAAGCGACTCGCGTCTTGATCACTTGCGCACCGCCAAGGAGATTTTGACATGGCTATTGCAAGTTCACTGGCACCGCTGTTCCGACAATCGGTAGGTTTTGACCGTTTCAACGATTTTTTCGAATCGGCCCTGCACAGCGAAAAAGCCAGCTGCTATCCACCGCATAACGTTGAACGCTATGGCGACGATCATTACCGGATCGTCGTCGCCGCTGCCGGGCTGTCCGCCGACGATCTCGACCTGCAGATCGACAAAGGCGTGCTGACAGTCTGCGGCGGGGAACGGGACACCGACGCCGGCGTGACCTACCTGCATCAGGGCATCGCCCATGGCGCGTTTCGTCTGGTGTTCCACCTCGCCGATCATATTGAAGTCCAGGGCGCGACCTTCGAAAGCGGGCTATTGATGATCTTTCTGTTGCGCGTCGTGCCGGATGAGTCGAAAGCCCGTCGGATCAGCATCAACCGCCCGGGGGACGGGCCGGACCGGTGGCAACTCAAGCATCACTGAAACGGCAAAGGCGCTCCTGAGAGCGCCTTTTTTACTCAGGCATTCACCGCCGATGGCATCGACATCGTCACGCGGTTCTGAACGCTGGGCCGTTCCTCCATCCGCGCGTACCAGGCCAGCAGCGCCTCGCATTCAGCAGGAATCGGCAAATCCACGAGTTCGGCAAAAATCAGCCCGCCAATCACCGTGATATCGGCCATCGAGAAACTGTCGCCGGCGATGTAAGGCTGCGTTCTCAGTACCGAATCGAAGTAATGCATGCCCCGCACTGCCTTGTCGCGTTGCCGGAAACCCCACTCCGGGTTCTGGTACAGCTCGACGTCTGGCCCGAGGCCCGGCGTGCCGTGATGGAAATACACGCTGACGGCATCGAGCAGTTCGATCTCCGCGCGTTTGTTCATCATGTGGATCAGGCCCTGCTCCAGCGCTGTTCTGCCGGTCAATGTGGGCTCACCATCCAGCGTGTCGAGGTACTGGGTTATGGCCGTGCATTCGGCGAGGAAGGTGCCGTCTGGCAGTTCGAGTACCGGTAGGGTCCCGGAATAATTCCTGGCGAGAAAGTCGGGGAGCTTGTGCTCGCCCTTCCACAGATCGACCGATATGAAACGAACCTGCGACTGCAGATTCTTCTCGGCCAAGGCAATGCGCACACGCGCTGGGTATGGGCCAGTGTGCCAATCGTAGATGTTCATCATGGGACAACCTCAAAGGTTCAAAGAACGGGTAATGGAAGGCATGGAATTTACCTACCTGCCAGTTGACAGGTAAAAAGGTAGGCGTTAAAAAATTGCCGGTCAAGCGGTTTTTTTCGCTTAAGATGCCCAGCCAATGCAGCAGCGAGACAGCGACGTGAGCTCAAACAATCGGGAAGCGATCCTGACTGCGGCCAAGAGAGCCGCGCAGGCCCATGGCTACAACGGCCTGAATTTTCGGGATCTGGGGGAAGATGTCGGCATCAAGAGTGCGAGCATCTACTACCACTTTCGCAGCAAGGCCGAGCTTGGCGCAGCGGTCGCCAGGCGTTATTGGGAAGACGCGGCAGCGGTGCTGGAGGCTATGCAGGCGCAGACACCGGACCCGTTGCAATGCCTGCACCGGTACCCGGAAACCTTCCGCATTTCGCTGGAAAATGAAAACCGCCTGTGTCTGGGGAGTTTCCTCGGCGCCGAATTCGATGACCTCCCGGAAGAGGTGAAAACCGAGGTTCAGGCCTTCGCCGACGTTAACGTGGCGTGGCTGAACAAGCTGCTTTGCGCATCCTGTCCGGAAACGACGCAAGCTAATGAGGCGCGCGCCAAAGCCATCTACGCGGCAGTCGCCGGCGCTCAGCTCATGGCGCGCAGTCGTGCAGACATCGCGCTGTTCGACGCGTTGATCGACAGTTACCGCGCGGCCGGATTGTTGCCATCAGCCGGCTAAACCCGCCGCTTTCGCCCGTGCGCTGTGCAGCTTTTTGTAGCTTTCGACCAGACGCAAGTGGCGGTCGAGGCCTTCGAGTTTGATGCTGGTCGGCGTCAGGCCGTAGAAACGTACGCTGCCGTTGACCGAGCCGATGGCGGCGTCCATGCGCTCGTCGCCGAACATGCGACGGAAGTTGACTTCGTAGTCGGCCAGGTCCAGATCCTCGTCCAGCGCCGTTTCCAGCACCACGTTGACTGCCTGATAAAACAGGCCGCGCTCGACAGTGTTGTCGTTGTACTGCAGGAAGGCTTCAACCAGATCCTTGGCCTGGTCGTACTTCTGCAGGGCGAGATAGATCTGCAGCCTGAGTTCCAGAATCGTCAGTTGGCCCCAGGCGGTATTGTCGTCGAACTCGATACCGATCAACGTGGTGATGTCGGTGTAGTCGTCGAGCTCGCTGTCTTCCAGACCCTTGGCCAGGGTTCTGAGGCCGACCTTACTGAGGTTGTGCAGGTTGAGGATGTCGGCGCGAAATTGCAGGGCCTTGTTGGTGTTGTCCCAGATGAGGTCGTCGACCGGATAGATCTCCGAATAGTCCGGCACCAGTATCCGGCAGGCGGTTGCGCCGAGGTCGTCGTACACCGCCATGTACACCTCCTTGCCCATGTCTTCGAGGATGCCGAACAGGGTTGCGGCCTCATCAGCGTTCGAGTCTTCGCCCTGGCCGGAAAAATCCCACTCGACGAACTCGTAATCGGCCCTGGCGCTGAAAAAGCGCCAAGACACCACGCCGCTGGAGTCGATGAAGTGCTCGACGAAGTTGTTCGGCTCGATCACCGCCTGACCTTCGAAAGTGGGTTGCGGCAGGTCGTTCAGACCTTCAAAACTGCGGCCCTGGAGCAATTCGGTGAGGCTGCGTTCCAGCGCCACTTCAAGGCTGGGGTGCGCGCCGAACGAGGCGAACACGCCACCGGTGCGCGGGTTCATCAGGGTCACGCACATCACCGGGAATTCGCCGCCCAGCGACGCATCCTTGACCAGCACCGGGAAACCCTGCGCTTCCAGCCCCTGGATACCGGCGAGAATGCCCGGGTACTTGGCGATCACGTCCTGGGGTACATCCGGCAGCGCGATTTCGCCTTCGAGGATTTCGCGCTTCACCGCGCGCTCGAAGATCTCCGACAGGCACTGCACCTGGGCTTCGGCCAGGGTGTTACCGGCGCTCATGCCGTTGCTCAAGTACAGGTTTTCGATCAGGTTCGACGGGAAGTACACCGTCTCGCCATCCGACTGACGTACGAACGGCAGCGAACAGATGCCGCGCTGAGTATTGCCGGAGTTGGTGTCGTATAGATGGGAGCCGAGCAGCTCGCCATCGCGGTTGTAGATCTTCAGGCAGTACTCGTCGAGGATTTCAGTCGGCAGCGCGTCTTTTGCGCCCGGCTTGAACCAGCGCTCGTTCGGGTAATGCACGAACTCGGCGTTGGCGATGTCTTCGCCCCAGAACTGATCGTTGTAGAAGAAGTTGCAGTTCAGTCGCTCGATGAATTCGCCCAGCGCCGACGCCAGCGCGCTCTCCTTGGTCGCGCCCTTGCCGTTGGTGAAGCACATCGGTGAATGTGCATCGCGGATATGCAGCGACCAGACGTTGGGCACGATATTGCGCCACGAGGCGATTTCGATCTTCATGCCCAGCCGCGCCAGAATCCCCGACATGTTGGCGATGGTCTGCTCCAGCGGCAGATCCTTGCCGGCGATATAGGTGCTGGCGTCCGAGGTCGAGTCCAGCATCAACAGGGCCTGGGCGTCGGCGTCGAGGTTTTCCACCTGTTCGATCACGAACTCGGGGCCGGCCTGCACCACCTTCTTGACCGTGCAGCGGTCGATGGAGCGCAGAATTCCCTGACGGTCTTTATCCGAGATGTCGGCGGGCAATTCGACCTGAATCTTGAAGATCTGGTTGTAGCGGTTTTCAGGGTCAACGATGTTGTTCTGCGACAGCCGAATGTTGTCGGTGGAGATGTTGCGCGTTTCGCAGTACAGCTTCACGAAGTACGCCGCGCACAGCGCCGACGACGCCAGGAAGTAATCGAACGGCCCCGGTGCCGATCCATCGCCCTTGTAGCGAATGGGCTGATCGGCAATCACCGTGAAGTCGTCGAACTTGGCTTCAAGTCGCAGATTGTCGAGAAAGTTGACCTTGATTTCCATGGGGGTACCACAAGCGAGATAACGATTTGGCGGCCATTATCCGGCTTTTTGGCCGCAAGTCTCGGTTTTCGTCGGATGCCCCGCGCAAAACTGCCGTATCCCCTTTTCTCGCCGCTTACTCCCCACTGGGAACGAACTTCAGGGTCCCGATCAACCCGTCGCCCGGCCGCTCTTTGTGATCCATCGGATGGCGCACGCCGTCGTTGACCGGCACGTCCTCGAAATCGAACGGACTGATCCCGTCCAGACATGCGGCGTTGATGCCGTATTGATCGGGGCTGGAACGGCGCTGGTGGTGGGTGTAGATGCCGCAGATCGAGCAGAACCAGTGCCTGGCGACCTTGGTGTTGAACTGATAGAGCGTCAGGGCCTGCTCGCCCGAGGTGATTTTCAAGTCCTGCAGCTGCGCGCTGACCACCACCGCCCCGCGCATCCGGCAATAGGAGCAATTGCAGCGCCGCGCCGAGTGCAGCCCGTTTGTGAGTCGCACCTCGAATTGCACCGTGCCGCAATGACACTGGCCCTTGATCTGTTCGATATCTTTGTTCATGGCAGGCGTCCTTCTTGAAAGCGGGAATACAAGCGACCTCTTGAGTCAAAGAAACATAGCAACAGTCGCGGCCACTCGCTAACACATTCATGGAACTCAGCCGTCGAATCCCGGCCATATAAGCTGTACGCCTCTGGAACGGTGCTTATGCAGGGGGCAGGCACGGACAGCGAACACGCTGTCTCTTGGAATCCACTCGCTTACAGGTGACGCAGTGAATACTTTTGTCCCGCTGGAAAAACTCAAGGAATTCGATCTTCAGGATTATCACGAGGTCTGGCTGACGACCTCCGAGCGCTGGCCGCAAGACCCTGAAACCGCCGAGCGCATGTGTTTGTGGCGCGTAGATCGCGAACTGACGACAGACGTGGAAATCGACGATCTGTATTTTCAAAACCTGCCAAGGTTGTGGCTGGTGGTCGACAGCCTGAGTGACCAGACCGCCGTGAATGGCGTGGAGCAGGCGTTGACTACTCGTCTGAACGAGCTGGACCTCACTGGAGAATTTCATCCGCCGGAAAAAGAAAAGCTGCCGTGTGGCAGCGAAGACAAAACAGATCTGAGAAGCTGAAAAACTGAAGCCGAGTGGCAGTCGCTGCATCAGCGCTGCCAGCGGTCAATCGCCCAGTTCCTCGAGAAAATCCAACGACGGCACGAAGAACAGCGTGCCGCTGACCGCCTTGCTGAAATCCAGTAATCTGTCGTAATTACCCACCGGACGCCCGACGAACATGTTTTCCAGCATCTGTTCCAAGGGTTCGGGCGAGCGTGCATAGCCGATGAAATAGGTGCCAAATTCATCCGATCCCGGTCGGCCGAACGGCATGTTGTCGCGCAGAATCTTGACCTCTTTGCCGTCCTTCTCGATGACCGTCAGAGCGCTGTGAGAGTTGCTGGGCTTGACCGAGTCGTCCAGCTCGATGTCCGAGAGTTTCTTGCGGCCGATGACCAACTCCTGCTGTTCCACCGTCAGCTTGTTCCAGGCGGTCATATCGTGCAGGTACTTCTGGACGATCACATAGCTGCCGCCCGCGAAGGTCGGGTCTTCGTCGCCGACGATGGTGGCGTCGACGGCTCTATCGCCCACCGGGTTCTCGGTGCCATCGACGAAACCGACCATGCTGCGCATGTCGAAATTGCGGAAGCCGTGGACTTCTTCGACCACGGTAACGGCGTCGCCAAGCGGCAGCAGCAACTGGGTTGCCAGCTCGAAGCACAGGTCCATGCGGTCGGCACGAATGTGCATCAGGATATCGCCGGGGGTGGCGATGGCCTTGCGCCCTTCTACCCCGAACTCGCGGAAGTTGTGCAAAGAAGCCGGTCGGGTGCTGCCGAATAACGCATCCCAGGCGTTGAAACTGAAACCGCAGACGCAGGACAGGTTGCCGTCCGGCACGCGTTTGCCGACCGCCCGCACCCGCCCGGCAATATCACCACACCATGCCTTTACCTTGTCGGCGGATTCAGCGCCCGGCGCAATGGTCGCGACCATGAAGATGGCGCTGCTGGTGATCGGGACATCGACGCCCTGCGGATAGGGGGTGGTTTTCATCATGGCCGGACGGTTCCTGGACGGGTTCGATGACGGGTGGGGGTAAACAGACGCGAGCCTACCATTGCTTCAGACGTTGCGCCGCACCTGTGGCAGCACGGCCTGCCGGTGGGTTCGCGCACAAAGCGCCACATCACAAAGCGAACACGAGCCTGGAGTGTTGACGCCACTCCTGTCGGAGACGTCGGAGGTCACGACGGTACGGGCCGCGATTCGGACGATAGCGGGTTATCAGTTGCAGATGAGCCGCCTGACCTACCCCTATCGTCCCACCGCGGCCCGGCCTGTCAAAGCTCCAGCGTCTCACACAGGTTGCAGATGAGCCGCCTGACCTACCCCTATCGTCCCACCGCGGCCCGGCCTGTCAAAGCTCCAGCGTCTCACACAGGGTTTCGTGTGCAGCTGGAAATCTGGATACGCCACGTAATAGCGGCGCGGCCAATAGGGATCTGGCTAACGCCAGACCTGTTTCGCCTTCGGCGAGTTACTTGAAAGGACACCAAGTAACCAAGTGTCCTTGCTCCTGGTTTGGCGCTTCCTTCGTCAGCGTTCCCTCACTCCGGCGACGCTCCGTGGGCACGCCGCCATCCGCCATCCATGGCGGGGGGCGGCTCTCGCGGCATCCATGCCGCTCGGCCCACTCCACGTCACCGCCATCCGCCATCCATGGCGGGGGGCGGCTCTCGCGGCATCCATGCCGCTCGGCCCACTCCACGTCACCTGCGTTCAGCCTGCACCCAAGTCGCGATTTGTGGCGTCCGAACTGGCGCGCACATAGAAGCAAGATCAAAAGCGAACAGTGACCTGTCGTCCGGATACGATCCCTGTGGGAGAAGCCGGAGCTGTGCGACGGCAGCGAAGCGGTGGGTCAGTGATGAAGTTGTCTACTGACCTGCCCCTATCGTCCGACCGCGGCCCGGGCTGTCGCACAGCTCCAGCAGCTCCCACAGCGTTCCGTGTACAGCTGGAAATCTGGATACGGCACGTAATTGCGGCGCGGCTGGTGGGGATCTGGCTAACGCCAGACCTGTTTCGCCTTCGGCGAGTTACTTGAAAAGACACCAAGTAACCAAGTGTCCTGGCTCCTGGTTTGGCGACTCCTTCGTCGTCGTTCCCTCACTCCGGCGACGCTCCGTGGGCACGCCGCCATCCGCCATCCATGGCGGGGGGCGGCTCTCGCGGCATCCATGCCGCTCGGCCCACTGCGCGTCACCTGCGTTCAGCCTGCACCCAAGTCGCGATTTGTGGCGTCCGAACTGGCGCGCACATAGAAGCAAGATCAAGATCAACAGCGAACACAGCTGTCCGTCCTGACGCAATTCCTGTGGGAGACGCCGGAGGTCACGACGGCAGCGAGGCGGTGGGTCTGTTATGAATTTGTCTACTGACCTACCCCCATCGTCCGACCGCGGCCCAGGCTGCCGCACAGCTCCCACAGCGTTCCGTGTGCACCCGGAAATCTGGATACGCCACGTAATCGCGGCGCGGCAGATACGGGTCTGGCTAACGCCAGATCTGTTTCGCCTTCGGCGAGTTACTTGAAAGGACACCAAGTAACCAAGTGTCCTGGCTCCTGGTTGGATTCCTCCTTCGTCGGAATATTACTTGAAAGGACACCAAGTAACCAAGTGTCCTGGCTCCTGGTTGGATTCCTCCTTCGTCGGAATACCCTCACTCCGGCGACGCTCCGTGGGCCCGCCGCCATCCATGGCGGGGGGCGGCTCTCGCGGCATCCATGCCGCTCGGCCCACTCCACGCCGCCTGCGTTCAGCCTGCACCCAAGTCGCGATGTGTGGCGTCTGAACTGACGCGCGCTTAGAAGCAAGATCAAAAGCGAACACAGCTCTGGGGTTTCACGCGAACCCTGTGGGAGACGCCGGAGGTCACGACGGTACGGGCCGCGATTCGGACGATAGCGGGTTATCAGTTGCAGATGAGCCGCCTGATCCACCCCTATCGTCCGACCGCGGCCTGTCAAAGTTCTAGCGTCTCCCACAGGACTGGTGTTCAACTCAAAATCCGGGTACGCCGCAAATCTGTAGCCGCCCGGCCAGGCTGCTACAGGACTACTCGTTGCGATGTCAGCTGATATCCGACGCCGAATGCCGCTCCGGCACTTGTTTGTCTTCGTCGCCCCAGGTGCGGTTGACCCGCAGACCGCGCACCACCGCAGGCCGCTTGGCGATTTCCTTGGCCCAGCGCTGTACGTAGGTGTACTCCTCGGCAGCCAGAAACTCGGCCGCTGAATACACATTGCCCAGCACCACCTGGCCGTACCAGGACCACACCGCGATATCGGCGATGGTGTAGCTATCGCCTGCCAGATAAGCGCTTTGGGCCAGACGCCGATCAAGCACATCCAGCTGACGCTTGGCTTCCATGGTGAAGCGGTTGATCGCGTACTCGATCTTCTCCGGCGCATACAGGTAGAAATGCCCGAAACCACCGCCCAGGTACGGCGCCGCACCCATCTGCCAGAACAGCCAGTTCAGGGTTTCGGTGCGTGCGGCCAGGTCGGTCGGCAGCAGTTCCTTGAACTTCTCGGCGAGGTACAGCAGGATCGAGCCGGATTCGAACACACGAACCGGCGGCTCGACGCTGCGGTCGAGCAAGGCAGGAATCTTGGAGTTGGGGTTGATCTCGACGAAACCGCTTGAGAACTGATCGCCCTCGCCGATGCGGATGAGCCAGGCATCGTATTCAGCGTCCTTGTGCCCGAGGGCCAGTAGCTCCTCGAACATGATCGTGACTTTCACGCCGTTGGGCGTGGCCAGCGAATAAAGCTGAAACGGCTGTTCGCCGACAGGCAGTGTCTTCTCGTGGGTAGGCCCTGCGACAGGCCGGTTGATACTTGCGAACTGGCCACCGGACGCGGCCTCGTTTTTCCAGACCTTTGGTGGAACATAGGCTGCTTTAGTCATCGAACGAACCTCTGGGTTGGTCACTGCGGCCATTCATGAACCGCGACGCGAAGACGCGGCGATGCAGAATGAGACCGGATGTAAGTGAAAGCGGTTCAGGGTATGTGTTCGAGCGGGTTGTGCTCAAGATTATTTCACTGCCATGCATCAGCCGCCGCCCGCCCCTCACTCTATTGGCCAGAAGAGAAACAAAGACCATGCACCCACCGTTCTCCGGCGCCAAGATCGCCCTGTTGTGCGAAGACCGAGTGTTGACCTACCTGCGCGACGACAAGCCTTCGATTCCCTGGCCCGGCCTTTGGGACCTGCCGGGCGGTGGTCGCGAACACGGGGAGACGCCAGAGCAATGCGCTCTGCGTGAAACCCATGAGGAGTTCGGACTGACCCTCGATCCTGCGTGGATCGTCTGGCGCAAGGTGTATCCGGGCCAGGGCATGAACGGGCTCGATACCTGGTTTTTCGTTGCCGGTGTGCCACACGGTACCTTCGAACAGGTGGTATTCGGCGATGAGGGCCAGCGCTGGGAGGTCAGGAAGGTGGAAGACTTTCTGGCCATGGATAACGCAATCGAACGCCTGCAACAGCGATTGCGCGAGTTTCTCTCTCTTGATGCCTGACCCCCCTGGCCTCTGGTCTCCTTGTTCCGGTGTCGATCAAACGTCATGCGAGGCGTATGCGGACAAGGCCTTGCTCAAGGTCTCACGCATATATTCACGCAGCCCCAGCGGCTCGATCACCTCGATCTGATCTGCATTGCTCAGCAACCACAAGCGCAGACCCTGGCCATCATGAATGCCGCAGGTCAGTCGCCAATGATCGGCGCCGTCAGGCTCAATGCGCTGGTCGGGTGCCAGACGATTCTCGCTCAAGCGTTTTTGCAGGTTGAACCGGATACGCAGCACCAGGCAGATGGGTTCCTGCGAATAAAGGGAGAGCAGATCTCGGCGCACCTGGGGTGCATTGATGTCGTAATTCCCGGGTACCTCCCGTTCCAGCAGATCCACGCTGGCGCTCAGCACGCGATGCATCTGAAGCACCGAAAGCGTCCGGGGACCGTTGCTCTCGTACTTGTGTCGCGGCTGATTCGCGTCGGGCTCACTACCGGCTGGCCAATGCTCCTCATGCACGTAACAGGACACATAGATATTGGCGTCCTGAAAGGAAAGCCCGCGCACCCCTAGTACGTAGCCGACCAGCGCATCCCCTCTTTCGGGAACGCGATAGCTGACGCTGATCGTCCTCTGCGACAGCAGAGAAGTCTGGATGATTTTGAGCAGCTCTGGATCGAACGCCGCCGGCTCCAATGTCACGAAGCGTGTGGTACTGGTCAGAGTTCGAGATGACCAACCGTTTTCCGCCGTGGCTTCGAGCAATACGGATTCGGCGTAGTGCTTGATATGCGCCAAGCCCTCGACCTGCTCTTTCATGCCGAAGCGGGCGCCATGTTCCAACAGCAGCACCAGGTTCATGGCTTGATTGGCGTCCAGTTGCCCCAGGCGGTCAAGCGACACAACCAGTTTTTTCCTGAACCAATGACCACCATCGCTGCGTTCGTCGACGCCAGCTGCACCCGCGTCCTTGAGACGATTGAGATCGCGCTGGGTCGTCTTGATCGTCCTGGCTCGCCCCAGGCGTTCAACGACTCTGGCGTGCACCTCACGGGTCTTCAACTTGGCATGCTTCTCGTTGAGGCAATCCAGTACCAACATTTGCCGAATTGAAAGGCGTTGCATAAAAAGTTTTCGGTCCACGACATGAAATGTCGCGAGTCTATAGCAGACTCCATTCATTCGACAGCCACAGCCAAGGACCTTGCATGAACCGTAGTCATTACCTCGCCAACCCCGTCGTGCAAAGCTTCATTACCTGGATGAGCCGCAATCTAAACAGTGCGGTTTTCCAGCATCAGTACGTCAACCGCATGACCGGTAAACAGTGGAAGTGCGCAAACCTGAGCGATGCTTATTTCCAGTACAACTGGGACCACCCGGCCATTACCCGACTGGACGTCAAGAAAGGCGCTGACGCTCACAGCAATGGCCTGGCCCTGCTGGCGCTCAAGCAGGATCTGCAACGCGCACTGGGTGCACCAACGGCGGACGATGCGGCATGCCAGGCAGCAATCGACGTGATGATCTGGGGTGGCGTGCAGGCGTACAACATCGATTGGCTGAATCAGAACCGTCAGGGACTCGCCGCACATTTCATGGCCGTCCGCGACGCCATTGATCATGCAGACTTGAGTGCCGAGGTGCTGTTGGATGAAAACCTGCGTTTCAATGCCGGCTTGACCAAGGTCTATTCGCTGATCTGTCGAGACTTCATCATCTACGACAGCCGTGTCGCCGCAGCCCTGGGATGGGCGGTCGTCAAATTTTGCGCGGAGCACGGGATCGCCGACGTACCGGCCGTGCTGGCTTTTCCGTGGGCCCCCGCTCGCAAGACGTCGGCATCCGCAGCAAAGAACCGCAACCCGGGTCAGGGAACCTGGACATTCCCCGCGCTGGTTGGCGGCACCTTGCATGCGCAATGGAACATGCGCGCAAGCTGGCTGCTGCGCGGCGTTCTGGATGCCCCAACCGCGACCGACAGCGAATTTTCCATGGGTGACGGGCTTCGTAAACTGGAAGCGGCGCTGTTCATGATCGGTTACGACCTTGATCGCAACATTGAACAATCTGTCACCGCTGTTACCCCTTCCAGCAACGACTTCGACTGGATCGATGGACGCACCGCCGCCCAACGGCGAGCGTTCCGCTACCGAATCACTCCTGACGAAATCATCATCGACAGCAAGCCGCGCTTCGCCCTCGCGACCATCAACCTGATGCTGAATCAATTGCGCGATACGTTCGGGACCTCGCCCTTCCCTCTCGCCAACAGCGCCGACGGAGTGCGCAACGGCACAAGCCCGGAAGGCATCGGCCTGGCCTATCTGCGCGCGACGTCCGGCAAGGGCAATGTCCCGGACACCAGCAAGCTGGCCGCAGTGCTGAGCGATCTTGGCGTGTTGTCCATCACGGGCAAGCGAGGTTACTGGGTGCTCAACCCTGATCTCGCAACCGTCGACCGCCATCAGCAGATCGACATAGCTGCTGTGCTGGCGCGAATGGCCGACGACCGCAAGGCCGCCTGACAGCGTTGAATTCACGTCTTATCCGGTCAGAACATCAGGTTCTGGCCGCCCCCCCGAAAAACCGCACCCCCCGAGGCGGAAATCCCCACAGGAGAACGTTATGTCAGCCAGATAACTCTCGGGGGAACCAGCATGAGCCGTACCTATCGACGCGTCGGGTGTCACTACGATTACCCATTCGCGCTATGGCAATTCGACCATAACCAAGCCATTGCCAGAACACCTGTAGTGAGGGCTCGTCTGGCATGGTTTCACAGTGACAAATCAGTGGGCTGTCGCCTGCCTGCGCCGAAAAAATTCCGGATGGCGTGCGATGCCGGCCAGCGTTCGGCCAACCGGGCCATTCTGCGCAGTTGGGTGAGAAATCCGACCTTTGAGCCGCTGTTTTTTGATGCCCGCCACTGCACAGCCTGGTTACCGATGTGAAGGCTGGGCCTGCGCCATCAAACGACCGATCTGATCCGCCGGCACCGCCTTGCTGAAGTGGAAACCCTGCACCTCATCGCACGGATGACGTTGCAGGCACTCCAGTTGCTCCAGCGTTTCCACGCCCTCGGCGGTGACGGTAATGCCCAGCGACCGCCCGAGATCGATCATGGCTTGCACGATGGCTTGATCGTTGCCCCGCTCGGTCATGTGGGAGATGAAACTGCGATCGATCTTGATCCCGTCCAGCGGGTATTTGCGCAGGTAGGCCAGCGACGAAAAACCGGTACCGAAGTCGTCGAGGCTCAGGCGCACACCCAGTGCCCGCAACGCGGTGAGGGTGCTCAGCGCGCTGTGGGCATGATCGAGCAGGACCCGTTCGGTGATTTCCAGCTCCAGCCGCGAAGCGGGCAGCCCGGTGCTGCGCAAGGCGTTGGCCACGACTGCGACCACGTCTTCGTTTTCTGCCAGTTGCCCGGGTGACAGGTTGACCGACAGCCCGATCTCTTCAGGCCAGGTCATCGCCTCGTGGCAGGCATGTTCCAGCACCCAGCGACCCAGCGGCTGGATGAGCCCGGTTTCTTCCGCCAGCGGGATAAACGTGTCCGGTGGCAACAGGCCGCGCTGCGGATGCTGCCAGCGCACCAGGGCTTCGAAGCTGCGCAGTGCGCCGTCGACAGTGGCGTAACGAGGCTGGTAGTGAACGCGCAACTGATCGTCGAGCAAGGCATGGCGCAGTTCCTGCTCCAGTTCGCGACGAGCCAACAGATGGGCATTCATGCCATCGGCGTAAAAGCACCAGGTGTTGCGCCCGGCCGCCTTGGCCCGGTACAGCGCGATGTCACCCATGCGCAACAACTCTGCCGGGGTTCGCGCGTGCACCGGCGCCAGGGCAATACCGATGCTGGTGCCAATGAACACTGTCTGCGTGTCTATTTCGAACGGTCGACACAGGTCAGCGACCAGACGCGCGCACAATGCTTCGATGCCGTCGTGATCGGTTTCACCCTCGCGCACCACGATGAACTCGTCGCCCCCCAGGCGCGCGACCATGCCGTTGGCCTGAACATGCTGCTGCAGTCGTTGAGCGACTTCTTGCAGGACCCGATCACCGAAGGCATGGCCCAACACGTCGTTGATCGGCTTGAAACGGTCCAGATCCAGGCTCAGCAACGCCAGCGGCGGCGTGATCTCGCGCTCAAGGCGATCGCTCAAGAACTGCTGAAGCTGAAAGCGATTGGGCAGACCGGTCAGCGAGTCGTGCAATGACAGCAGCGTCAGTTCCTTCTGGCTGACGTGCAACGCCTCGAACTGAGCATCGATCTGCCGCGCCGAGGTCATCGCGTAGCGCACCAGCATCGTCAGTACCGCAGCCAGAGCCAGGACACCGGCGATGAACAACGGCAGGGTCTGGCGCAGCAAGTCCATACCGGGGGTCGGCGGGGTCCAGCTTAAGAGAATGTTCGAGCCCAGCAAGGGCATGGAATCGTATCCAGCCTGCGGCTCCCGGGCGACCTCGATAGTCGGCAAGCCATAGGTTTCGCTCAAGTGGGCGAGCTTGTCGGCATCCAGTACGCTGACGAACATCATGACCGACGCGGGGCCCGGGATCTGCTGGATCATCGGGTCCCACCCCGGACTGATGGTCGCGGCGGCCACCAGTGCAGGCTTGCCCGCCACTTGCAGCGCCCGCACCACGCCATCGTTTTCCTGGGTGCTTTGGCGTGCTTCGTCGATCAGCGCGTTCAGGTCGCCTTCCAGCCAGTCACTGGCCTGCATCATCGACGGCTTGCCATCGATCACCGCATACACGGTGCGATCCTGGGCGTTGATCACCAGCACGCCGTTGTAGCCGTAAAGCTCGTAAGGAATGGAACCGACGTTGCGCTGATCGTCCGCCCAGGCCTTGTCCACCGTCAGGTGCAAATGCTTGTAGGCCTCGCCCCACTTGGCGTAATTGATGATGTTGCGGCCCACCTCGTTGCGCACCTGATCCAGGGTGCGGGAGATGAACGTGCGCGAGCGCTGCTGCACGTCGAGGTCCTGGCTCAAGGCGTTCTTGACCAGCAGATAACCGCCCAGCCCGATCAATAACAGCAGCGCGCAGATCGCCGGGAACAGGCGCAGGATCAGTTGTCGGCTACGACGGGTAGCGGCCCAGCCGGCAAGTGTGGGTTTGGACATGCGGACACCTGATGACATCGGGAATGACGATGAACAGCGCACGTAGATCGGCGGACAACAGATGCCTGTCACGTCGACCGATGATTGCGGTTGGCTATCCTAACCGTCTGTTTATGCAGGGGCTAGCCATCATTAGGCTTCGCCAAAGGAAGTTGCGACTGGATCGCGGCCTTGTCGATCAGCGAATAAACGTTGCACACCCGCCCCTCCCGAAACTCGTAAAACACGTTCTCGGTAAAGCGCACGCGCTGGCCGTTGACTGGCAGATCGAAAAGTTCGCCCACTGGCGTGCAATCGAAGCACAGCCGGGCGGCGATATGCGGCGGGTCGGCTATCAGCAGATCGATGACGAAACGCAGATCGGGAATCGCCCGAAAATCGTTCTCGAGCATCGCCCGGTAACCCGTCAGACCGATGCGTTGGCCGTTGTAATGCACGTCGTGGTCGACGAACTGACCCAGTGCGGGCCAGTCCTGACGATTGAGACAGTCGATGTAACCGCGATAGCGATCACTGAGTTCCTGCTTGTCCATGGGAGGTGCCCTTTTGCAGTTGCGACTAAGCACTCGCAAATTAGGGCGCCAGAGCATTGCGTTAGTTCAACACCACGCCCTTACCGGACAACCGCAGGTCGGGATTTCCAGGACAACCCCTCGTGGCGTCGGCGAAGCGGATCCGCTCACTCACCGACCGCTTCCGCTGCCGGGCTGCGCATCTGCGAGAAGGCTGAAAACAACGGCTCGAAGCTCAATTGCCGACGCGCTTCCACAAGGCTCGTGGTGACCGCGTCGCGGCCGGCAATGGTCCCCTGCAGATAGATGAAATGCACATCGCACAGACCGATACTGCTCAACACATGGCGCAGGTAAGACGTGAAGAACTCCGGCTGACGCGCCGCAGGCCCGCGATGGAAGCCGCCGGAACTGACCAGAATGTATACCGGACGGTCGGCCAGTAGACCCACCTTGCCTTGCGGCCCGGCATCGCAGGTGCGGTGGATGCGCACCACGTTGTCGATCCACAGCTTCAGCGCGGCCGGGAGGGTGAAGTTATGGATCGGCGTCGCGATCAGCAACATTTCGCTGCGCTCAAGTTCAACGATCAGCCGTTCCGACTGTTCGAAAACGGGGTCAGCGGCAGCGCGGCCGTGCAGGATCGCATCAGCGTATTCGGCGCTCACCGGTTGCAGCGGATCGGCGACCAGATCCCGCGAGGTGACCACGATGCCGGGGCGGGCCTGGCGCAGGACCTCGATCATCTCCATTGCCAGATGAAAACAGGCCGATTCGCCGCGCTGTGGGCTGCTGTTGATCATCAATAGTTCGTTCATGCGACATGCTCTCCTGGTGTCTGTAACGGCTGTACGAAGTGCATGCCCCTGGCGAGCAAACCTTCACGGAAATAAAAACGCTGGGCCAGCGGCATGTGCAGGCCGGTGTCCAGAACCAGATGCGCGCGGCCAAGGCTAATCGCCTCGTTGCGAACGCTGTCGAGCAGCCTCGCCCCCAGGCCCAGGTGCCGCATGGAGGCGTCGACGACCAGATCGTCGACATAGATGAAGCGCCCATACAGCAGGTTCTCCTGCGTCCTGTAGCCAATGAGACCGATGGTTTTGCCACCCTCCACTGCGCTCAGTAACCGATAACCCTGCTGCACCTGACGAGCGATCTGTTCGGCGAACGCAGCCGCCGAGACAAGCCCCGGGCGCAGTATTTTCATCAGTTCGAAGCACCCTTCGAATTCCGCCTTCGCAGTCAATGCCTGCAGTTCCACATGTGGCGTCATGACCAGTCCCCTTGCAAACGTGGATTCACTGTAGGGCAGCCATGACTCACTCTGAAGAGCCATAAAATCATTAAATGGCTATGCCATGAATCAGCCTGGTCTCGGATCAACAGACGCTTGGCTGCCCGGCGGATCAGCGTCGGGTGAAGGTAGAGCTGCGCGTTGATGGGATGCCTGGCGCTGCACGCCGTTCAAGACCCGCTATTGTTACCAAACCCACAACAGTGTTTATCCCGTCGAGCCAAGGACAATTTGCCGCAGCGCGAGGATTTTTTGGTAATCTTTGCAAATTAACTAACTGGTTAATTACAGCATGAACGCAGCCAGGCATCTCCCGCGTCCATTGGCAATCGTTCTGCAAAACCGTTCTTCCCACCACCGTTGAGCGTTCGCGCAACGTTCAGCGTCAGCAGGATCACGCAACATGACTACGTCTCGACCTTCGACATCCGTCAGTCGGTGGCCCATCTGGGTTGTCGCACTCGGCGTGCTGGTATTTGGATTGCTGTTCGCAGCGGGCGGCGGCTATCTCGTCACCCTCGGCGGCAGCTGGTACTTCCTGCTTGCCGGTCTCGGCTTGATCGCATCGGCATTTTTGCTGTTCAAGCAACGCGTCGCGGGCGCCTGGTCGTTCGCGGCGGTCATGGTGCTGACCCTGATCTGGGCACTGGTGGATGCCGGGCTGGTGTTCTGGCCGCTGATTTCGCGCCTGTTCGCACTGGGCGTGCTGAGCCTGCTGGTGGCGCTGGTCTACCCGACGCTGCGCAGGGCCAATGGCTTGGCAGGTGGTCGCGGTGGCTACGTGCTGGGCGGCGTGCTGGCGATCGCCATGGCGGCGGGTTTCTGGGGCATGTTTCAGCCTCACGCGTCGGTATCGCCAACCGGTGACGGCCCGGCGCTGACCAAGGTCGACCCGGCTCACGCGCAGAAGGACTGGGCGCACTATGGCAACGACGAAGGCGGCAGCCGCTTCGCTGCGCTGGATCAGATCAACCGCAGCAACGTCTCGAAGCTGGTGCCGGTCTGGACCTATCACACGGGCGACATCGCCATCAGTGATGGCAACGGCGCGGAAGATCAGATGACCCCGCTGCAAGTCGGCGACAAAGTGTTCATCTGCACCCCGCACAACAACGTCATCGCACTGGATGCCGACTCCGGCAAACAGCTGTGGAAGCACGAAACCAACGCCAAGTCCGCCGTGTGGCAGCGTTGCCGCGGTCTGGCCTACTTCGACGCCACCGCCGCCGTCGCGCCAACCACTGACGGCAGCACCCCCGCCACCCCGGTTGCGATTCCGGCCGGTGCCAATTGCCAGCGTCGTCTGCTGACCAACACCATCGACGCACGCCTGATCGCGGTTGACGCCGACACCGGTGAGTTGTGCAAGGGCTTCGGCACCAATGGTCAGGTTGACCTGAAAGCCGGTCTGGGCAATGTCCCTGACTCTTACTATCAGCTGTCGTCCGCACCGTTGATGGCGGGCACCACAGTCGTGGTGGGCGGTCGCGTGGCCGACAACGTGCAGACCGACATGCCTGGCGGCGTGATCCGAGGTTTCGACGTGGTCACCGGCGAAATGCGCTGGGCCTTCGACCCGGGCAATCCTGAAGACAAGAAAGCCCCGGGCGCTGACAGCACTTATGTGCGCAGCACGCCGAACAGCTGGGCGCCGATGTCTTACGATCCGGCGATGAACACCGTGTTTCTGCCGATGGGCAGCTCGTCCACCGACATCTACGGCGTTGAACGCACCAAGCTCGATCACACCTACGGCGCTTCGGTGCTGGCCCTGAACGCCACGACCGGCGAACAGAAGTGGGTTTATCAGACCGTCCACAACGACCTGTGGGACTTCGACCTGCCGATGCAGCCGAGCCTGATCGACTTCACCAAGAAGGACGGCAGCAAGGTTCCGGCCGTCGTGATCGGCACCAAGGCCGGCCAGATCTACGTGCTGGATCGCCACACCGGCCAGCCGCTGACCGAGGTCAAGGAAGTCCCGGTCAAGCCGTCGAACATTCCCAACGAGCCTTACTCGCCGACCCAGCCTAAATCGGTGGGCATGCCGGAAATCGGCGCGCAGACCCTGACCGAGTCCGACATGTGGGGCGCTACCCCGTTCGACCAGTTGCTGTGCCGTATCTCGTTCAAGAAAATGCGTTACGACGGCCTGTACACCGCGCCGGGCACCGACATCTCGCTGAGCTTCCCGGGTTCTCTGGGCGGCATGAACTGGGGCAGCCTGTCGACTGACCCGGTCCACGGATTCATCTTCGTCAACGACATGCGTCTGGGCCTGTGGAGCCAGATGGTGCCGCAGCAGAAAGACGCCAAGGCATCGAGCGGTGGCGAAGCGCTGAACACCGGCATGGGCGCCGTACCGCTCAAAGGCACGCCTTACGCGGTCAACAAGAACCGCTTCCTGTCCGTGGCCGGCATCCCTTGCCAGGCGCCGCCGTTCGGCACCCTGACCGCCATCGACATGAAGACCCAGAAGATCGCCTGGCAGGTGCCGGTCGGTACCGTGCAGGACACCGGTCCCATGGGCATCAAGATGCACATGCAATTGCCGATCGGCATGCCGACGCTCGGTGGCACCCTTTCCACTCAAGGCGGCCTGATCTTCATCGCCGGTACCCAGGACTACTACCTGCGCGCCTTCAACAGCGCCAACGGTGAAGAAGCCTGGAAAGCCCGCCTGCCCGTGGGCAGCCAGGGCGGCCCGATGACCTTCGTCTCGCCGAAGACCGGCAAGCAGTACATCGTCATCACCGCCGGTGGCGCACGCCAGTCGGCTGACCGTGGCGACTACGTGATCGCTTACGCGCTGCCTGACAGCAAGTAAACGGCCACAAACAAAAACCCGCTGTCACCGTTTGGGTGGCAGCGGGTTTTTTTGTTGGTTTCGGCACGTGGATTGGTGGAGTTTGGTGTTGAAATTTGGTGTCGGCCCAACGGCCAGGATCTGCAATCCTGGTGCTATCTCTGTGGGAGACGCCGGAGCTGTGCGACGGTACGGGCCGCGATTCGGACGAAGCGGTGGGTCAGTCAGCTGATGAGTCGTTTGATTCACCGCCTCGTCCGAATCGCGGCCCGTACCGTCGCACAGCTCCGGCGTCTCCCACAGGGTCGGTGTTCAACTCAACATCCGGGTCCGCCGCAAGTCCGAAGGGGGAATGTTCGGAAAGAAATCAGTTGCCAGCGACCTGCGCCACTTCACCTGAAGTCACCAGCGCCTTGAGCGACATGTCGAACTGTTTCAGCGCGTTGACCTGAAGTGCACGTTGCTGGTCGATCTGTGCGGCGATTTCAGGGGCGGCCTTGTCGTGGACCCAGACCGAAGTCAGCTCTTTGGCGCCCACACCTTCAGCCTTGCCGATATATTGCAGGTTCGAGTCGTAGAACTTGGCGACAAACCGCGCCTGGACCTGGCTGTTACGCTGGGTCACCAACTGGCTGTAGGTGTCGAGCATCACCACCACATCAGGACGCGCCTGCATCAACGCATCGAGGTTGTCGTAAACGGTGACCGACGCAAACTCCTTCTTCAACGAGCCCTGCAGCCAGTCGATGGCCAGTTTAGGATCGGAGCTGTTGACGAAGGCTTCACGAATCCGCGAATCCAGTGCGCCATTCTTCACGCCTTTCAGCGCAACGGCGTGGTAACGCTCCAGATATTCCAGAGTGCTGACGGTGTTCTCGCTGTACAGCACACCCACCGATTGCGAACTTCTCAGGCCAACGCTGCTGTCAGCGACCGGCATGAAATGGCAGGCCTGCTCTTTGGAAACATAATCAGAGGCATAAGAAGGCGCGGCGGCGACACCGCCAGCCAATGCGGCGACAAGGGTCAGCAGGGTTGAGATTCTCATCGCGGTCGTCCTTCTTAAAGCCAGTTCGGTATGGCTCTATCCTGCTCCTTTGCCGGAAAAAAAGAACTCTCAATCCTTAATGTTAACTATCGATTTCACGAATGGTATGCCCACGGAGATAGTCCTTTACGTTTTCCTGAATAAAGCAACTTTTCAATATGCTTATCCAGACTAACTCAGCCGCCAAAGTTGCTGATTACTTGGCGGACTTTATGCAGTGCCACCTTCAAGGCATCCGCTTCGAGTGACCCCAACGCCAGGCGGATCGCATGGGGCGCAGGGCTGGAGATGGCGAACGGCTCGGCGGTCGACACCGCAATGTTCTCTGCCAGCAGCGCCACTGCCACCTGATCGGCACGGATGTCTTCCGGCAACGGCAGCCAGAGGAAATACGAGGCCGGGTGACTGACAAGAGTAAGCCCCGCCAATGCTGTGCGAGCCAGACGCTGCCGGGCCATGGCATCCCGACGTTTTTCAGCTTCCAGACGAGCCACCGTGCCGTCTTCGACCCAGCCACAGACCAGCGCAGTCATGACTCCCGGCGTATTCCAGGTGGTGGCTCTGATGGCTCGCTCAATGGCCGCTACCCATTGCAGCGGCGCCACCACGTAGCCAACCCGCAACCCGGTGGCGATGTTCTTGGAAAATCCCGAAACGTAGACGGTCAGCTCCGGCGCCAATGCCCGCAGCGGCACAGGCGGGTCTTCGGCCAGAAACGCGTAGGCGCCATCTTCGATCAATAGCATGCCCTGTTCACGGGCGATGCTCACCAAACGCTCGCGCCACGCCAGATCCATCACCCAGCCCATGGGATTGTGCAGGGTCGGCATCGTGTAGACGGCCTTGATCCTTCGCTTGCGACACAACCTCTCCAGCCCGTCCAGGTCCGGCCCGTGTTCGGTCAGCGGGATGGGCACCAACTCCAGGCGATGAGCTTCGGTGATTACCTTGAAGCCCGAATACGTCAGCGCATCGACGGCGACCACATCCCCCGGTTTCAGCAGCCCCATGACGGTCGCCGCCAGGCCGTGTTGGGCGCCGCTGACAATCAGCAACTCCTCCGGCTCGACCGACAGTCCACGATCCAGCAGATGCCGCGCGATGCAGGCCCGTTCATGTCCCCGTCCGGCGTGGGGCTGATAGCGCAGGAGCGCTTCCAGATCCCCGGACAATGCCAGTTGACGCAAGCCATTGCGCAGCAGTTCGGCCTGGCCGGGCAACGAGGGATAGTTGAAGTTGAGATCGAGCATGCCCGCGGCAGTGGCCTGCTGGTCGACGCCATGGCTCAGCGGCAGCGCGATTTCCCGCACGAACGTACCGCGCCCGGTTTCGCCGCTGATCAGGCCCATCGCCTCAAGTTCCGCGTAAACCCGTGACGCGGTCACCAGTGCCAGACCTTGCTGTTCAGCCAGTTGACGATGAGTCGGCAGGCGCGTGCCTGGCGGCAGAACGCCCGAGGCAATGTCCCCGGCAAAGGTATCGACAATGGCTTTATAACGGGCGCGGGGCATGGGCAATGTATCCATGACAATTTTTTGATTGTAGTGATTCTGCCCCCTAGGATGACGGCAACACAACAGACCGGGCCGTGGCACGCGAAATCAGTCGCGCCTTGCGAACCGGTCAACATCGAGTCGTCGCACATGGAACAGGCATCGAACCTGCAACACCGCAGCAGCGAAAAAACCTCGGCCGGCTGGATCAACGGGCTAATCGGCGTGGTGATCTTCAGTGGTTCGTTGCCCGCCACCCGCATCGCCGTGCTGGAATTCGCCCCGGTATTTCTCACCGTCGCGCGCGCCTCCATCGCCGGGGTCATTGCGGTGTGCATGCTGGTGCTGCTGCAGCAAAGACGCCCGGCGAAAAATCAGCTCATGCCGTTGTTCATCGTCGCCATGGGCGTCGTCGTCGGCTTTCCCCTGCTCACCGCACTGGCGTTGCAATACGTGACTTCCGCGCACTCCATCGTATTCGTCGGCCTGTTGCCGCTGGCCACCGCCGTGTTCGGCGTGTTGCGCGGCGGCGAACGACCCCGACCGGTGTTCTGGCTGTTCTCGATTCTGGGCAGCGCGCTGGTGGTGGGTTTTGCCTTCTCCAAAGGCGTAACCGCGTCGCCAACCGGTGATTTGCTGATGCTGCTGGCGATTCTGGTGTGCGGTCTGGGCTACGCCGAAGGCGCGAAGCTCTCACGAACCCTCGGCGGCTGGCAGGTCATCTGCTGGGCGCTGGTGCTGGCGTTGCCAGGCATGCTGGCCCTGACTTGGCTGACGTTCCCTCCCTCCCTGGCAACGATCACTTTACCCGCCTGGGTGAGCCTGGGTTACGTGTCGCTGTTCAGCATGCTGATCGGCTTTGTCTTCTGGTATCGCGGGCTGGCACAGGGGGGTATCGCTGCGGTGGGTCAACTGCAGCTGCTGCAGCCGTTCTTCGGCCTGGCGCTGGCAGCCACCTTGCTGCATGAGCAGGTGAGCTTCGGGATGCTGGCGGTGACACTTGCGGTGATCCTCTGCGTCGCGGGGGCACGGCGTTTTTCCCGCTGATCGCGCCTTTGGCAACACTCGCACCTCAGCTGGAGAGCGCAGCCGAGGTGCGTCTGGCGTAGACCAGCAGTCCGCTCACGCAGATCAACAGCATCCCGAACACCGAGGTCATCGCCGGATAGTTGCCGAAAAACAGCACCCCATACACCGTGGCGAAGACGATCTGTAAATAACCCAGCGGCGCCAGCACGGCCGATGAGGCAAAACTGTAGGCCTTTGAAATCAGGAAATGCGCCGACAAGCCCATGCCCCCAAGCACCAGCAGCAACAGACACTGCGAAAGGCTTGGCGATGCCCAGTAGAAAGGCACCACCACGCTCAGCAGCCCGGTGCTGAAAACCCCCACATAAAAGCTGCAGACCGATGGGCTGTCAGACTCGCCAGCCAGTTGCGTGAGCAATTGATAGACCGCGAAGAAGAATGCGGTCGCCAGCGGAAACAGCATCCACAGTGAAAAGCCGTCGCCGGTGGGGTTGATGACCACGAGCACGCCGACGAACCCGACGATCACCGACAGCCACTGCAAACGGTCCGCCTTGATGCCGAACAGCAAGGGCGACAGGATCGTGACGAACGCAGGGGCGAGAAATACCAGCGCTGTCGATTCGGCCAATGGCACGTGAGTCAGGCCGAATAAAAACGTCAGACTGTCGGCGAGCAATACCGCTGCCCTGAGCAGATGCAGCCATGGGCGTTTGCTGCGAAAAGCCCCCTGCTCCCTTTTCCTGAGGATGGCCCCGGTGACGATCACCGTGTGAACCAGGTACCGCGCCCAGGCGACGAAGATCACCGGAAGCGCAAGAATAAGCGTCTTGGAAATGGCGTCGTGGCTGGCGAACGCCAGGGCCACGCTGGCCATCAACCACATGCCGATAACGTGACTGTGGGAGCGAGTAGAAGAATTCATCGGGCCGACCGGTGATTGAATGAGGGGTTCGGGCAATTGGCGAAGTACACCACAAGCAGGCGTCGCGTCCAATGCGCAACCTAAACTGCCGGGTTTGTGCCAACTTGCGTAGTCTGAAAACGCGGGACAGATGCGCAGCAGCGACCCGACGGGCGTTTCCAGCCTATATAATCGCCCCCGACGCGCCCCCGATGGAGCGCCCTCGCCCAGGAAGTCTGCAGACGTTATGAGTTTCAAGGACCCCGAAAAGCCCGGCGCCGTGCCGCGCATGGCCGATGTCGCCAAGCTGGCCGGCGTCTCCAAGATGACCGTTTCCCGGGTGCTGGCCGGACGCGACGTGTCGCCCCTGACCACGCAACGGGTGCAGGCCGCCATCGACAGCCTTGGCTATTTGCCGGACGCTTCGGCGGGCACGCTGTCCAGTGGGCGCTCGGAGTTCGTGGTGGCGCTGGTGCCGTCGCTGGTCAGTTCCAACTTCGCCGACACCGTGCGCGGCCTCAACGATGTGGTGAGTCAACAGGGGCTGTGCCTGCTGCTGGGCGACACCGATTACCATCTGGAACAGGAAGCGCTGCTGGTGCGCACGTTGCTGCGCCATCGGCCGCTGGGCGTCATGCTCACCGGCAGCTCGCACCTGGACAGCACCCGGCAGATGCTGCGTCAGGCACAGGTGCCGGTGGTCGAAACCTGGGACGTGCCGGACGACCCCATCGAGCAGTCAGTGGGGTTCTCCAACGCCGAAGCCGCCGCGACCATGGTTCGCCATCTCCACGCCAAGGGCTATCGGCGCATCGCCTTCATCGGTGGCGCCTCGATGCTCGACCATCGCGGCCAGCAGCGCCAGCGCGGATATTTGCTGGCGCTGACAGCACTCGGGCTTGAGCCGCGAATCATAGAGCACGGCGAGTCCCCGATCACCATGAGCCACGGCGGCGAATCGGTGAGCCTGCTGCTGGAACAATGGCCCGACACCGATGCGGTCATGTGCGTGAGCGATCTGTCGGCGTTCGGCGCGATCATGGAATGTCATCGCCGAGGCCTGAACGTGCCACGCGACATCGCCGTGGCAGGTTTCGGCGACTTCGAAGTCTCGCGCTATTGCACCCCGACCATCACCACCATTGCCGTCGATCCGTATCAGATCGGCCGCCGTGCCGGTGAGCTGTTGCTGGCCGGCGCCAAGGCCCGCCGCGAGGGTTCGCCGCGCCCTGCCGAGACGGTGGTGACCGGCTACGAGATTCTGTCGCGGGAAAGTACGTGAGGGTTTAAACGCTGGACATTCTCGGGAGCTCAACACCCACCCCATCGCTGCCGTCGTGACCTCCGGCGTCTCCCACAGGAATTATGGCCAGCCGCAGATCCGCGTCGGGCACAGATCCTCCGTGAGCAACACACAATTCTGCGGCAGCACGGAACCTGTGGGAGCAACCCGAGGTTACGAGGGTCGCGATGGCGGCAGGCGGTTCAACCTGAAGGCTGCTGACTCAACACCCACCCCATCGCTGCCGTCGTGACCTCAGGCGTCTCCCACAGGGACCTTGTACGACGCTTAACCGTGCGCCAGGCTTCATGTTTGAAAGGCTGAACGGCTTCTGCCGTGCCTTACCAGTCGTACGTCATTTCCACCGACGCAACCCGCTCTTGCCCGTAGTAACAGCCGAACGAGTAGTTGCAGTCAGAAACATACTTGCGATCAAACACGTTCTGCACATTCAGGCTGGTCTGCAGACCACGCAGGCTGGGGTTGAGCTTGCCGAGGTCGTAGCTGACGGTGGTGTCGTAGACAACATAGGACTGCGTGGTGAAGCTGTTGGCAGAGTCACCCGGCTTTTTGCCGGTGTAGCGCGCACCTGCTCCGAACGTCAGGCCGTCGATGCTCGCCTGGGTGAAATGGTAATTGCCCCAGAACGTCGCCGAGACCGGCGCCTGGGATTCGTTGCGATTGCCTTGATCGCCGTAGTTGCTCTTGGTGTAGAACGAATCGATGTAGGTCGCCGCCGCCAATACGTCGATATTGTCGATCGTGGACTTGACCTCAAGCTCGATGCCCCGGGAGCGAACCTCGCCCTGCTGCGTCTGGTACTGGGGATTGTCGTTGTCACCGGTCAGGACGTTTTTCTGCTTCACCTGAAAGATCGAGGCAGTCATCAGCGTCTTGTCGAACGGTTGATACTTCACACCCACTTCGTATTGTTCGCCCTCGGTCGGTTCGAAGGCCTTGCCTCCGGTTTCCGGGGAGGAAGTACCCACGGTCGGCAGAAACGATTCGGAATAGCTGACATACGGCGCCAGGCCAAAATCCGTGACATACGTCAGGCCGACCCGGCCCGTGAACTTGTGGTCGCGCTGGGTGTTGATCGTGCTGGCCAGCAAGTCCTTGTTCTCAACCTCGGCCCAGTCGTTGCGCCCACCAATGGTAAGAATCCATTGGTCGAGCTTGATCTGGTCCTGCAGATACATGCCGGTCTGGCGAATGGTGTCGTCCCACTTGGTGGTCAACTCAGGTGTGATATTGCGGGTGTCGTAGTTGTTCTTGCCGTACAGGTCCACCGGCATCAGGTTGTAGGCGTTGTAGCCGTCGTACTTGCGATTGAAGTGGCGATAATCCACGCCGACCAACGCAGTGTGGTCCAGGGCACCGGTATTGAAGATGTACTCCAGATTGTTATCGATGGTGTACGAGGTGTTGTGCTGCCGCCAGTCCACCTTGGTGCGATTGGCGTGGGTGTAGTCGGTGACGCCTGCGTCATCGGTGACGAAATTGCGCAGGTAAAGCCCTTTGTAGCGGTCGTCCACTTCTGTGTAACGCGCCGTGGAGCGGTACTTCAGGTCATCGTTGATGTCGTGGGAGAAGTCGTAGCCGAAGATGTACTGGTCACGTTTGTAATCGTTGTAGTGCGAATCGCCGGTGAAAAAATGCCGGTCGATCTTCTGCCCGTTGGGGCCACTCACCAGCGAACCGATTCTGGGCAGCGATTGATAATCGGCCAATGCGTCATCACGCTGAATCTGCGCCAGCAGGGTCAAAGACGTGACGTCGCTGATCGCCCAGGTCAGGCTCGGCGCGAGCAACATGCGTTGACTGTCGCTGTGGTCGACCATGTCGTTGCCTTTCTTGGCAACGCCGATCACCCGGTAAGAAAACTCTTTCTGCTCATCGATCGGCCCGCTGGTATCGAAAGCACCATTGACCCGGCTGTAGCTGCCGGTCCCCAATTTCACCTGACTGCGCTGCTCGGTGGTGGGACGTTTGGACACCAGATTGATCAACCCGCCCGGCTGGTTCTGCCCGTACAGCACCGACGACGGCCCCTTGAGCACCTCGATACGCTCCAGCGTATAAGGGTCGATCTGCGGTGCGCCGCCCAGGCTGCCGGCATATGGCAGGTAAGCGCCATCCAGGTACAGCGGCGTCGGCGCGAATCCGCGGCTGGTGATCTCGTCGGCAATCGTGTTGCGGTCGGTGTACCCGTTCACCCCAAGGCCCGGTGTGTAGCGCAAGGCTTGAGTCAGGTTGCGCGCGCCCTGAGTCTGCACCTGATCGGCAGTCACGACGTTGATAGCCTGGGGGATCTCCAGAATCGGCGTGTCGGTCTTGGTCCCCGTGGCGCTGCGTGTCGCCACGTAGCCGTCAACCGGACCATAGGCCGATTCGCTCGTCTGCCCGTAAATGCTGGTCGCATCCAGTTGCAGCGTGGCGCTGTCACCCACCATCGGAATCACCGAATAACTGCCGTTGGCCTGGCGAACGGACTGCAAGCGGTTGCCTGCCAGCAGCCTGCTCAGGCCCTCGTCGGCAGAGAACCGGCCACGCAAGCCGGGCGAGCGCTGCCCGCTGACGTTGGCGGGCGAGAAGGACACAGTCACTCCCGCAGCAGCGGCGAATTGCGTCAACGCCGGACCCAGTGCACCGGCCGGAATATCGAACTCGGTTTCCACACGGGTCTGCGCCCACGCAGGGGTCGCCACGCTCAGTGCGCCCAATGGCGCGGCCAGCGTCATGCCCAGCAAGGTCGAGTGAATGGCCTTGCCCAGCGCTCCCGTGGGAAAGACGTTGCGAGAAGTGCGCAAAAGCGCGTTTTGATCATTGCGGGCGGACATGCAGTTTCCTTTCGACCTGTGGCAGTAATGACGGCGTCTGTAGCGCCTCTACCTGACAAGTCGAACGAGAATGAAAAACCACAACACCTCGGCGTATTATTTTTTCAGAGGGGGTGATTTTCAGGGACAGACAACACCAAAACGGCTCACGCCAATTCCACGCGGGCCCAGAAACGACTGAACCGGCGGATACGCACCGGCAGCGTCGACGTCAGATTTTCCAGCACAATGTCGGTGTCACCCAGGTGAAAAGCCCCTGATATCCGCAGCGCCGCAACGCTTGCATCACACCCCAGATGGCCAGGTCGATAGCGCTGCAGCTCGGCGATGAAGTCGTCCAGTCGCCAGTTATCGACCACCAGCATGTCCCGGGTCCAGGCGTCTGCAAGAGGCGTCGCTGGCTGGATCGACCCCAGCGACGTCCCGTCGAAGCTCAATTGCTGCCCGGCTTCCACGCGCACAGGCGCCAGCGAAGCGCGGTTGCGCACTTGCACTGCATGTTGCAGAACGCAGACGCGGGTGCGCTCGCCCTCCTCGCGCACGATAAAGCGCGTGCCCAAGGCAAGGATGCTGCCCTCACGGGTGTGCACGACAAAGGGTCGAGCGAAGGTGTCGCGGGCGGTTTCAACGAGGATCTCCCCGGTCAGCAAGCGAATATCGCGCAGACTCGGCGTGAAGCGGATGTCCACGGCAGTCGCGGTGTTCAGTTGCAATCGGCTGCCATCGTCCAGCACCACCCGCCGACGCTCGCCGGTCGCCGTACGCTGATCGGCCAGCAATGTCGGCAAGGGCGTCGTATGCCATGCCAGAGACGCTGCACCACCCGCGGCCAACAGCAGCGCAAGCACCTTGAGCACTTCACGGCGGCGGGCTCGGGCACTGAGCAGTGTCGGTCGGGCGATTTCCGGCGCCAAGCGATCCAGCTTGCCTTGCAGTCTCGCCAATCGCTCCCAGGCCTGCCGATGTCGGGGATCACATTCAAGCCACTGGCGATGGGCGATACAGGTTTTGGCGTCATCTGCTCCGGCGCATTGCAGGTCGACATACCAGCGGGCAGCAGCTTCGAGGACGGCATGGTCCATGGATCGCGCGACGGCCATGGGCTTACTCCTCGGCCAACATCAGGCAATGGGTCAGCGCGCGCACGGCGTGTTTCTTCACGGTGTTCACCGACACGCCCATGCGCCTGGAGATCTCGACGTAGGTCAGACCGTCGAGCTGGGCCATCAGGAAGATCTCCCGCGTACGTTCGCCAAGGCCGTCCAGCAATCGGTCGACTTCGAGCAGGGTTTCGATGATCAGCGCGCGGGCTTCGGGGGAGATGTCGACAGGCTCGGGACATGCCGCGGGGGTTTCGAGGTAGGCCTGCTCCAGCGCGCGGCGGCGGAACATATCGATCATCAGGCTGCGCGCCACGCTGCTCAGATACGCCCGTGGCTCGCGCAACTCGGCGGCCTTGCGCTGAATCAGCACCCGAATGAACGTGTCCTGAGCCAGGTCGGCGGCACGATCGACGCAGCCCAGTTTCTTGCGCAACCAGCCGCACAACCAGGGATGGTGATCTTCGTACAGGGTGTGGACGGCGTGTTGATGGGCAAGGTCAGCGGAGGGCATGGAATGGGATCACGACTAAAGCCATATGATAATGGCTCTCATTTTCATCATTCGCTGACCGTTTGGCAACCCTGACGAGATGTGCTCTCAGGGTTGCCGTGTAGAGCGTCTTACGAGACTACTGGTGGCTCACACGCCAGACCCGATTGCCCACGTCATCGGCCACCAGCAGCGAACCCTGTTTGTCGAGGATCACGCCCACCGGACGACCTTGAGCTTCGCCATCGGCATTCAGAAACCCGGTGAGGAAATCCGTGGGCACACCCGACGGTTGCCCGTCCGTGAAGCCGATGAACACCACCTTGTAACCTGCTTGCGGGTTGCGGTTCCACGAGCCGTGCTCACCGATGAACACGCCTTCGGCGAAATTTTCCGGCATGCCGCGCGGGTCGGAGAAGGTCAGGCCCAATGGCGCGACGTGGGTGCCCAGTGCGTAGTCCGGGGCGATGGCCTTGGCCACCATGTCCGGGCGCGGCGGCTGCACGCGGCTGTCGACGTGGTTGCCGTAATAGCTCCATGGCCAGCCATAGAACGCGCCGTCCTTGACTGAGGTCAGGTAGTCCGGCACCAGGTCGCTGCCGATTTCATCGCGCTCGTTGACCACGGTCCACAGCTCACTGCTGCCCGGTTTCCAGACCAGCCCGTTAGGGTTGCGCAGGCCGCTGGCGAACAGGCGCTTCTGACCGGATTTGACGTCGACCTCCCAGATGGCGGCGCGGCCTTCCTCAGCTTCCAGTCCGTTTTCACCCACGTTGCTGTTGGAACCTACAGTCACGTAGAGCTTGGAACCATCGCTGTTGGCGACGATGTTCTTGGTCCAGTGATGATTGAGGCCCGCGGGTAGATCGGTGACTTTGGTCGGCGTCGCCGTGATTTCGGTCTGGCCGTCGCTGTACGGCACCTTGACGATCGCATCGGCGGTGGCGATGAACAGCTCATTGCCAACCAGTGCCATGCCGAACGGCGACATCAGCCCGCTGATGAACACCTTGTGCACTTCCGCCTTGCCGTCACCATCGGCGTCGCGAAGGATCGTGATGCGATTGGCACTCGGGGCTTCGGCGCCGACCCGGCTCATGACGATGCCTGACGCCGTGCGCTTGACCCAGGCCATCAATCCCGTACCGCCATCGGTCGCGCCTTCGGGCTTGGGCGGCGTGTTGCTCTCGGCGACCAGCACGTCGCCGTTGGGCAAGCTGTACAGCCAGCGCGGGTGCTGGAGATTGTTCGCCAGCGCTTGCACCTTGAAACCGTCCGGCGCCTTGGGCGTATCGCTGCCACTCCAGCCCACCGCCTTGGAGACCTTCAAGGTCGGGATCAACGAGCTGGTGGGTTCAGGCAGCTGCGGCTTGGGGCCGACGCCCGCCTGAAACGGCAATTTCGAAGACTCACCGCAGGCGCTCAGTAACGCGGCAGCGGTCATCAGCAGTGCACATCGGCGCAACACAATCATTGTTCAACCTCGCGACGGCCATCCGTGGGCCAGTTTTGGGATTACAGAATCGTCAGAAGTATCGCCATGTGGCTCGAGAGCAAACAGCACATGGGACACAAATGACCTTTGTTCTCCAGGCACGAATCAACGGACCGCAGCAGTCGCTCAAGGGTTCAACACTGAGGTTTCAACTTCCGGGGTTCACCTTGAAGGCGTCAACAACGATTCGCGCAACAGGCGCGCAGCGGGTGAATCCGGCATGCCTTTGCGTGAGACCAGTTCGTAGGGTTCGCTGCGCGAAGTGATCGGCAACGCCAGGGTCGTGGTAAAGCCATAGGCCGAGCAGAAGTTGGCAACGTCGGTGGACACCAGCGCCACCAGACTGGGGTTTTCCTGAAGCAACGACAGCGTGGCAAAAGCTGATGTGGTCTCCAGCAGGTGCACCGGAAACCGCAGGTCGGCTTCATGGAATTCGCGCTCCAGCAGCATGCGCATCGGCATGTTGGCGCGGTACACGACCCAGCGGTAATCGGCCAGATCCTTGAGGCTCAGCCGCCTGGCATAGGCGAACGGGTGTTTGGTACTGGCAATCACGGCCAGGGTTTCATCCACCAGCACCGTGCTCTCGTACAGATAAGGCGTGTTGCTGACCGTGGTGCGACAGATCGCCAGGTCCAGCCTTCCGGCGTCCACTTGCGCCAGCAGTGCGGCGCTGGTGTCTTCGACGATCTCCACCGACATCTGCGGGTTGTCGGCGATCACCCGGCTGATCGCCGCCGTGAGCAACGGCACCGCACCCATGATGGTGCCCACCGCCACGCGCCCGCCCTGCCCGCTCATGATGCCGATGATCTCCTCGCGCAGGTGCGCAAGGTCGGTCTGGATCAGCCGCGCGTAGCGAATCACCGAGCGGCCGGCATCATTGGGCTCAAGCCCCCGGTTAGTTCGGGTGAACAGCGAAGTGCCGAACGTGGTTTCGATTTCCTGCAATGCCTTGCTGGCACCCGGCTGGGTCAGAGCGACCTGCCTGGCCGCGCCGAGCAAGGACCTGTGTTCGTCCAGGGCGATCAGCAAACGCAGTTGTTTGACGTGCAGCCGGGACATGATCGAGTTCAGTGATGGCGTCATCTGGATTAACTAAAAGTTATAGAGGTATCGAAAGTCGTCAGTATCGGACGCGCTGAATGCGGGCCTATAGTCCGCTCCACAACCAGGCAATGCAATGGGTTTGCAGGCAAGGACAGAGTCCTGGCAGCGCCGACCGATTGTGACAATAACAATCCTGTATAACTTGTGGTGAAGCATGTCTCTGATCAATTACGTAACCAAGATCCAGTTCGGCTATGACAGCCTGCAGACCCTCGCGGCCGAAGCCGAGCGCGCCGGAATGAAGCGCCCGATGATCGTCACCGACGTCGGTGTACGTCGCGCCGGCATCGTCGACAAGGTGATCGCCGCACTGGATGCCAGCACACCACCGGCCATCTTCGACGCCACTCCACCCAACCCCAACGAAAGCGCCGTGCGTGCCGCCGTCGAGCTGTACCTGAGCGCCGAGTGCGACGGCATCATCGCTGTCGGTGGCGGCTCGTCCATCGACCTGGCCAAGGGCGTGGCGGTGTGCGCCACGCACGAAGGGCCGTTGCAGAGTTTCGCGGTGATCGAGGGCGGACTGGACCGCATCACTGCCGCCACTGCCCCTTTGATTGCGATTCCAACCACTGCGGGCACTGGCAGTGAGGTGGGACGGGGCGCGATTCTGATCCTTGACGACGGCCGCAAGGTGGGGGTGATCTCCCCGTACGTGATTCCTCGCGTTGCCATCTGCGACCCGGAACTGACCCTCGGCCTGCCCTCGATGCTGACCGCCGCCACGGGCATGGACGCCATCGCCCACTGCATCGAAACCTTCATGGCGCCCGCCTTCAACCCTGCCGCCGACGGCATTGCACTGGATGGCCTGTGGCGCGCCTGGCAGCACATCGAACGCGCCACCGCCGAGCCCGGCGACCGTGAAGCGCGGCTGAACATGATGAGTGCGTCGATGCAGGGCGCCCTGGCCTTTCAAAAAGGTCTGGGCTGCGTTCACAGCCTTTCCCATGCACTGGGCGGGATCAATCCGAAGCTGCACCACGGCACCTTGAACGCGATCTTTCTGCCTGCGGTGGTGCACTTCAACGCCGACTCCGCCAGCGTGCGCGACGAACGCAAGCTTGAACGCCTGCGCCACGCCATGGGCCTGGCCGAGGGCGCCGACATCGGCCAGGCCATCGAAGACATGACCCGTCGTCTGGGCCTGCCGACCCGCCTGAGCGAGATCGGCGTGGACGAAAGCCTGTTCGCCGGGATCGTCGAAGGCGCGCTGCACGACCACAGCCACAAGACCAACCCGCGCGAAGCCTCGCCTGCGGACTATCGCTCGATGCTCGCGCAGTCGTTGTAACTAGCAACACACACGACACCCCTGACGACACCCATAACGACAACAATAAAACAGGAGGCAGCGTCATCGCCGCACCGGTCTCGAATCGGGCGGCGATGGCTGGACCATCATGAAGCCCACCGTCCTTATCGAGCGGCAAGACTCAGTTGCCATCGTCACCCTGCACAACCCGGAAAAGATGAACGCCCTGACCCTGTCCATGTGGCAAGACCTGCGCGACGTCATGAGCGAGTTGTCCAGCGACCTCAATCTGCGCTGCGTAGTCCTGCGTGGCGCGGGTGAACAGGCTTTTGCCGCGGGTGCCGACGTCGGCGAATTCCCGAACGTTCGCGCCAATGCGGACCAGGCTCGCCGTTATGCCGACGTGACCAACGCTGCGATGCGCGCTGTCGCTGAATGCCCGCACCCGATGATTGCCATGATCCACGGCGTCTGCGTCGGTGGCGGGCTGGAAATAGCCGCACTCTGCGACCTGCGCATCTGTGGCCAGTCCAGCCGTTTCGGCGCGCCGGTGGGCAAGCTCGGGCTGGTCATGTCCTACGACGAAATGGCGGGGTTGGTGGCGTTGGCCGGACGCTCCACCACGCTCGAGATCCTCCTCGAAGGCCGGATCCTCGACGCCGCCGACGCCTACGTAAAACACTTGGTGACCCGCGTGGTGGCCGACGATCAGGTGCAAAGCGAGACCCTCGCGACGGCCAGACGCATCTGCGCAGGCGCCCCGCTGGTCGCGCGCTGGCACCGACAGGCCGCGCGACAACTCGAAGCGGGCCAGGCGCCCACCGCCGAGCAAATCGACAACAGCTACTTCTGCTACGACAGCGAAGACTTTCAGATCGGCCTGGGCGCTTTCATCGAGAAAGCCCGGCCACAGTTCAAGGGGAAATGACATGGGACCGTTGACAGGAATGCGTGTGGTGGAACTGGCTCACATCATGTCCGGGCCGGTGTGCGGAATGATGCTGGCCGACATGGGCGCCGACGTGGTGAAGGTCGAGAAAGTACCGGACGGCGACGATTCGCGGCGCTTCTCGCCGATCATGGCCAGCGGCGAATCGGCTGCGTTCATGGTGGTCAACCGCAACAAGCGCGGCATCGGCCTGAACCTGAAAACCGACGGCGGTCGTGACGTGCTTCGTCGGCTGCTGATGGACGCCGACGTGGTCACTGAAAACTATCGGGCCGGGACCATGGAGAAATTCGGGCTGGGTTACGAAGCGTTGAAAGCGCTCAATCCGGGGCTGATCTATTGCGCAATTTCCGGCTATGGACGCAGCGGCCCTTTCGGTGAAAAAGGCGGCTTCGATCTGATCGCCCAAGGCATGAGCGGCATGATGAGCATGACCGGTGAAGCCGGGCGCGAGCCGGTGAAGGCGGGCTCGCCGGTGGCCGACATCAACTCCGGGATTCTCGCCGCGCTGGGCATCTGTGCGGCCTACGCGGCCAAGCAACGGACAGGCCTGGGGCAGATGGTCGACACCTCGCTGTTCGAAGCCGGATTGCAGCAGATGTACTGGCCCGCCGCGTCGTATTTCGCGGACGGCACCATCCTGCCAAAAATGGGCTCAGCCAACTCCACCAGCGCGCCGTATCAGGTGTTCCGCACCGCCGATGGCTGGATCAACATCGGCGCCGCCAACCAAGCCAACTACGAACGTCTGGTCGAAGCCCTCGCCGTGCCGCAGCTCAAGGCTGACCCGCGTTTCGCCAGCAATGCGCTGCGCCTGCAACATCGCCCGGCGCTGGTGGAAATCCTCAACGAAGTGCTGGTCGCCCGCACCACCGATGAGTGGATGGTGCTGTTCGACAACCTGGGGCTGCCCGCAGGCCCGGTACTGGACATCGCCGCCGCCCTCGCCCATCCACAGACCCAGGCTCGTGGCATGGTCGTGGAGACCGAGCACCCCACCGAAGGCCGGGTACGCGGCGTGGGCCTGCCGATTCACTTCTCCGATCTGGACAGCGGCGACAAGCCTGCCAGCCGCCCCGCGCCGCTGCTCGGTGAGCACACCCGCGAGGTACTCAAGGAAAGCGGTTACGCCGAGGATGAAATCAACGAACTGATTCGCAGCCAGGCCGTACTGGCGCGCGCCTCCTGAGTGAGCCGAGGCCTAGCCTGATTCCCGAACCAACGATCATCACAACAAGAACAACAAGGTGAACATCATGAGTCGCATCCTGACCGAAGGCGTAAGCCGCCGTTCATTCCTGATATCGGCCGGCGCCGCAGCCGGTGGCGTCGCTGCCGCCAGCCTGTTGCCGTCCTGGGCCTTTGCCGCCAGCAAACCCATTGTGCTGCGTTACACCAGCAGCCTGCCCGACACTCACCCGCTCAACCAGCAGATGAAAGCCGCCTCCGCCGCCATCGGCACCGAAACCAACGGCGCGGTGGACCTGCAGGTGTACGCCAACGCGTCCATGGGTGGCGACACCGACATGCTGTCCCAGGTGCGCGCCGGTGCGGTGGATTTCATCCCCCTGCCCGGGGCGATTCTGTCGACGCTGGTGCCGGTCATGTCCATCGAAAGCATGCCGTTCGCCTTCAAGGATTACGACAGCGTCTGGGCTGCGCTGGACGGCAAGCTCGGTGATCACGTCCGGGCGCAGACCGCCAAGACAGGGCTGATCGCGATGGACAAGGTCTGGAACAACGGCTTCCGCCAGATCACCAGTTCGACCCGCCCGATCAACACCCCGCAAGACCTCGCCGGGTTCAAGCTAAGGGTGCTGGTCAGCCCGCTGTGGACCTCGATGTTCAGCGCTCTGGGCGCCGCGCCAACCGGCATCAGCATCAACGAAACCTACTCCGCGTTGCAGACCAAAGTCGTCGACGGTCAGGAGAACCCCTTGGTGGTGGTCGAGTCGGCGCGCTTTTACGAGGTGCAGAAATTCTGCTCGATGACCGACCACATCTGGGGCGGCTTCTGGATGCTCGCCTCGGGCAAGACCTGGCCGAAACTGCCCGCCGACGTGCAGGAAATCGTCGCGCGGCAGATCAACGCCGCCGCGCTTGTACAGCGTCAGCAGGTCATCGACCTCAACGCCAGCCTTGAACCTGCCCTGACCGCCAAGGGCGTGACGTTCAACAAGGTCGATCGCTCGCTGTTCCGCACCGACCTGCAGAACAAAGGCTTCTACACACAGTGGAAGAAAAAGTACGGCGACGAAGCCTGGGCCCTGCTTGAGCAATACGCAGGTCAACTGTCCTGAGCGGAGATAGGTCATGAAAAACGAGATGCCTGTGACGGAGGTTTCCATGTCGAAGCTGTCCGTGCCGAAGCCTTCTGTGAAAACGTCGGGCGCTGAAAAACCCGCGGCCGACCAGGGATCCGGTCCGCGCCAGGCCGTGTTCCGTCTGGGACGCGCGCTGGATACCTTTTTGCGCTGGACCACCGAAGGCACTGCTGCGCTGCTGGTGGTGGTCGAAGTGGTGCTGTTGTTCAGTAACGTGTTTTCCCGCTACGCGCTCAACCAGCCGATTGTCTGGGGCGACGAGATGGCGTCGCTGCTGTTTCTCTGGCTGGCGATGCTCGGCTCGGTGGTGGCCATGCGTCGCGGCGAACACATGCGTCTGACCTCTTTCATTGCACACCTGCCCGCGCACAAACGGGCCTTCGTCGACACATTCGGCGCGGTGATCGTCATCACGTTCATCGTCATGCTGTTTTCCCCGGCGTGGGAGTACGTCAGCGACGAGTGGATCATCACCACCGCCGCGCTGGAAATCCCCAACGCCCTGCGTGTCTCGGCGATTGCCGTGGGCCTGACGTTGATGCTGATGACCTGCGTCGCCCGGTTGATGACCAGCGCCAGGCTGATCGACTTCGTGGTCTCGGTGGCGATTCTCGGCTCGGTCGCGGCGCTGCTCTGGAGCGCGGAAAGCGTCATGCACCTGATGGGCAACTGGAACCTGATCATCTTTTTCATGATCGGCGTGATGACCATGATCGTGATAGGCGTGCCGATCATGGTGGCGTTCGGTCTGGCCACCGTGGCCTACCTTTCGACCCTCACCAATACACCGCTGACGCTGGTGGTCGGGCGCATGGACGAAGGTATGGCGAGCCTGATCCTGTTGGCCATCCCGCTGTTCGTGTTCCTCGGCGCACTGATCGAAGCGATGGGCATGGCGCGGGCAATGATTGCCTTTCTCTGCTCGTTGATCGGTCACGTTCGCGGTGGGCTTTCCTATGTATTGATCGGCGCCATCTACCTGATCTCGGGCATTTCCGGCTCCAAGGCTGCGGACATGGCCGCCATCGCCCCGGCGCTGTTTCCGGAAATGAAGAAGCGTGGCGAAGACGAAAACGAACTGGTGGCGATGCTCAATGCCTCCGGCGCGATGTCCGAAACCATTCCGCCCAGCCTGGTGTTGATCACCATCGGCTCGGTGACCGGCGTGTCGATTTCCGCGCTGTTCACCGGCGGTTTCATGCCAGCGGTGGTCGGCGCAATCGCCATGGCAGCGGTGGTCTGGTGGAAGAACCGCAAGCGCGCGGCCTGCGAAGTGAAACGCGCCAGCGCCGCGCAGATCGGGCGCTCGCTGCTCATCGCCCTGCCCGCTCTGGCCCTGCCCTTCGTGATCCGCACGGCCGTGGTCGAAGGCGTTGCGACTGCGACCGAAGTCGCGGCCATCGGCGTGGCCTACACCTTCATCGCCGGTTTGCTGTGCTATCGCTGCTTCGACTGGCGCCGCCTGTACCCAATCCTGGTCAGCACCGCTTCGTTGTCCGGCTCGATCCTGATCATCATCGGCAGCGCCACGGCCATGGCCTGGGCGCTCACGCAATCGGGTTTTTCTCATCAACTGGCGCAACTGATGTCGACGGTGCCGGGCGGTGCCATGGGCTTTCTGATCATCTCGGCAGTGGCCTTCATCGTGCTCGGCAGTTTCCTGGAGGGCATCCCGGCCATCGTGCTGTTCGGCCCGCTGCTGTTCCCGATCGCCCGGACCATGGGCATCAACGATGTGCACTACGCCATGGTGGCGATTTTCGCCATGGGCCTGGGCCTGTTCGCGCCGCCATTCGGGGTCGGCTTCTACGCCGCATGCGCCATCGCCAAGGTCGACCCTACCGGCGCGATGCGTCGGGTCTGGCCGTATCTGGGCGCGTTGGTCCTGGCGCTGGGCGTGTTGATTGCCGTGCCGTGGGTCTCGATTGGTTTCCTGCCCGCTCGCTGAGTTTCGTCTGCCCTTCACGCCATCGGGTCGTCGCCCGGTGGCTCACCAAACCCTTGATTGACACAGAGGTTGCCCATGAACTTCTCCACCCTCAACACCGGTGACTACACCGAACGCCAGTTGACCGTCGACCGTGAGCGCACGATCTCGTTTCTTGGCGAAGACCTGCGCATCTACGCCACGCCGCGGCTGGTGGACGACATCGAACAGACCTGCCTGGACTACCTGCTGACGTTTCTGGACGACGGTGAAAACACTGTCGGTGCGGCGGTCGACATCCGCCACGTCGGGGCCACGTTGCTGGGCATGTCGGTCAGCATCGTCGCCAGCGTCATGCGCATTGAAGGCCGCAGCGTGACCTTCAACATCGAGGTGCGCGACGACGTCGAGCTGGTCGCGACCGCCGCCCACACCCGCGTGGTGATCAACGTCGCCAAGCTGCGCAGCAAGGTGCAGGCCAAGGCAGCATCGGCACTGGCCGGCGACAGCGAAGATGTCGCGCTGAGCACCGCGCGTCTGGCCGCGTCCCGTTGAAGCAGGGAGATCGCACGATGATCACCTTGCACCAACGCAATGGCCTGCCGAACCTCGCTGCCGAGGACGCATTGCCGGTGGTCGATGCCCATCATCATTTGTGGGACCTCTCGGCGGGGCGTTACCCGTGGTTGCAGGACGACTACCACGAAGCGTTCTTTCTCGGCGACTACCGGGTCCTGTGTCAGGACTTCCTGCCGGAGCAGTTTCTCGCCCTGACCCAACATCAGCGCCTGATCGGCACCGTGCATGTCGAGGCCGAACGCGCTCGCGACGAACAACTGGCCGAGACGCACTGGCTGGAGCAGGTGCATGCGCGCTTCGGCTTTCCCAATGCCATCGTCGCCCACGCCTGGTTCGACCGCGAGGACAGTGACGAGAGGCTTGCGGCTCAGGCCGCACGGCCACTGGTCAGGGGCATCCGCTCCAAACCGGTGACTTCAGACTGGCCCGGGGTGTCGATTGCCGGCGCGCGCGGAACCATGCAAGACCCGAAATGGCTCGACGGCTTTTCGCGCCTGGCCGATCACGGCCTTTCGTGGGACCTGCGCGTGCCGCCCTGGCACCTGATCGAGGCCGCTGAGGTGGCGGCGATGTTTCCACAGATCCAGATCGCCCTGAACCACACCGGCTTCGCCTGGGATCGCAGCGCTGAAGGCATGCGGCGCTGGCGCGAAGGCCTGGAGGCGCTGGCCTCGCAACCCAATGTTCACATCAAGCTGTCTGAGTTCGGCCTGAAAGATTCGCCCTGGCGCTATGAAGACAATCGCGTGGTGGTGCTGACCGCTCTGGAAATATTCGGGCCGCAGCGCTGCATGTTCGCCAGCAACTTCCCGGTCGCCAGCTTGCGTGCGTCCTACGACACCCTTGCCGACGGTATGGCGCAGATGCTCGCGCCGATGGGCCGAGCGGTGCAGGAAGCTGTGTTTGCGGGGAATGCCCAACGTTTCTATCGCCTCAACCTCGCCGACAGCGGAGTCACGCAATGACCGACGCAATGACCGAGCACACTGTGGACTGGCGAGCGCGCTTTCTGGCCAGCGGCGACGACGCCGACCTGCCGATTGTCGATGCCCATCAGCACTACTTCGACATCGAACGGCACTACTACCCGTGGCTCAACGACAGACCGTTGCGGCCTTTTCGCTACGGCGATTACAGCAAGATCTGCTGCAACTTCCTGCCCGAAGATTACCGGCGCCAGCGTGGTCGGCACCGCATCGTCCAGACCGTGGTGATCGAGGGCGAATGGGACCCGGCAACGCCTGGGGACGAGGTACGTTTCATCGAAGCGTTGGCGCGTAAAGAGCCGACACTGGCAGCGATGGTCGGCCAGGCCTGGCTGGACCAGGCCGATGCTTGCGAGCTGTTACGTGAATACGGCGCCAATCCCCTGGTGCGCGGCATCCGTCACAAACCGGTGGTGACCGAGCGCGAGCACTGGCGCGACAACTTTGCTGCGCCCGGCTCCATGCGTGATCCGCGCTGGCGCGATGGCTACGGGATGCTCGCCACCAACGGTCTGCACTTCGAGCTGCAAGCGCCGTGGTGGCACTTGCCGGAAGCCGCCGAACTGGCTCGGGATTTTCCGCAGGTCACCATCGTGCTCAACCACACGGGCCTGCCCGCCGACCGCTCTGCCGAAGGTCTTGCAGGTTGGCGTGAGGCGCTGGCGACCCTGGCTCGCGAACCCAACGTGGCGTTGAAGATCTCCGGTATCTGCATTCCCGGCCAGCCGTGGCCAGTGGAGTCGAACCGTCCCATCGTCAACGACGCGATCTCGATCTTCGATATCAGCCGCTGCGCCTTTGCCAGCAACTACCCGGTGGACGGCGTGGTGAACGGCTTGAGCGAGATTTACGACGGCTTCAAGGCCATCGTTCGGGACCGTCCAGCCGACGAGCGTCTGGCTCTTTTTCACGACAACGCCAGGCGCCTTTATCGGCTGACCTGAGCGCTCTAATTCCCCCCTTTGGATCACTTTTGCCCGCTGTCTCGGGCCATTGAAGGAGTCGTTATGTTTGAAGTTTCCGGTCACAACTACATTGCAGGCGAACGTTCGGCCCACGGCGCGCAGACCTTGCACAGCCATGACGCAAGCACCGGTGAAGCATTGCCTTTCAGTTTTCACGGCGCCACACCGGAGGAGGTGAACGCTGCGGCTCAGGCAGCAGCCAGCGCTTACCCGGTATTGCGCAGCCTGCCTGCCGAACGCCGCGCGCAGTTCCTCGAGGCCATCGCCACCGAACTGGACGCGCTGGACGAGCGCTTCATCGCCCTGGTCTGCCGCGAAACCGCATTGCCGGCTGCACGCATTCAAGGCGAACGCGCTCGCACCAGTGGGCAGATGCGCCTGTTTGCCCAGACCCTGCGTCGCGGCGACTTCTACGGCGCCCGCATCGATCGAGCCCAACCCGAGCGCAAGCCATTACCGCGTACCGATCTGCGTCAATACCGCATCGGCCTGGGGCCGGTGGCGGTGTTCGGCGCCAGCAATTTCCCGCTGGCCTTCTCCACCGCCGGCGGCGACACCGCAGCCGCCCTCGCCGCCGGCTGCCCGGTGGTGTTCAAGGCTCACAGCGGGCACATGGCAACAGCCGACTACGTCGCCGACGCCATCGTGCGTGCCGCCGAAAAAACCGGCATGCCCAAGGGCGTGTTCAACATGCTGTATGGCAGCGTCGGGGAAGCGCTGGTCAAGCATCCGGCGATTCAGGCCGTGGGCTTCACCGGCTCGCTGCGTGGCGGTCGCGCACTGTGCGACATGGCCGCTGCACGGCCGCAGCCGATTCCGGTGTTCGCGGAAATGAGCAGCATCAACCCGGTGTTACTGATGCGCGACGCCCTGAAAGCACGAGGCGAGAAAATCGCCGCCGAGCTGACCGCCTCAGTGGTGCTCGGCGCCGGACAGTTCTGCACCAACCCCGGATTGGTGGTGGGCATTCGCTCGCCCGAATTCACCGCGTTCCAGCAGCGTTTTGCGCAACTCATGAACGAGCAGCCGGCGCAGACCATGCTCAACAGCGGCGCCTTGAAAAGCTACTGCCATGGCCTGGAAAACCTGGCGGCGCATCCGGGCCTGACCCGACTGGCGGGCGCCGAACAACAAGGCAATCAGGCACGCCCGCAACTGTTCAAGGCCGATGTCCGCCTGTTGCTGGAAGGCGATGAATTGCTCCAGGAAGAAGTGTTCGGCCCCACCACCATCCTCGTCGAAGCCGCTGACAGCAACGAACTGCTGCAGGCCTTGCACGGTTTGCGCGGTCAGCTCACGGCCACCCTGATCGTCGAAGAGACCGAGCTGGGAGATCTGGCCGAGGTGCTGGCTTTGCTTGAGCAAAAGGTCGGCCGGGTGCTGTTCAACGGCTACCCCACGGGCGTTGAAGTGTGCGAGGCCATGGTTCACGGCGGCCCGTATCCGGCGACTTCCGATGCGCGCGGTACGTCGGTCGGCACGCTGTCCATCGACCGTTTCCTGCGCCCGGTCTGCTACCAGAACTGCCCGGACGCCTTGCTGCCCGACGCCCTGAAAAATGCCAACCCGCTGAACATCGCGCGATTGGTGGACGGTGTCAGCAGTACTAGGCCGATCTAAGCCTCTCGCACAACCTGTGGGAGGCCGACCTCTCCCACAGAAACTCATCACTGATAAAAAACTGCGCGCCTGTTGCAAGACAGGCGCTGGATTCGTTCGCACTGAATGTCGCACCGCCCTTAAAAACAAAAAACAGAGGAAGCCCCATGCTCGTCCATTCACAACCGCAACAACGCCTCTCAAAACTGATGCTCGCAGTCACTGCCGCCGTGCTGTTCAACGCAGCCCCAACCCTGGCCAACGCCGAGACTTCAACTGCCACGGCGCCCGCCCCGATGCAATGCGCAACCGAATCCACACCGCGCTACAGCAAAACCCCGACCGGCTTTCTGATGGTCCTGCGCCAGGGCGATAACGCCTTCAAGGAACTGACCAAACTGGCCATTGCCGAGAAAATTCCCAGCGCGTCCATCAGCGGGATCGGCTTCGGCAACGTCAAATTCGGGTTCTGGAATAAAGACAAGAAAGACTTCGACGCCACGACATTCAGCAATGTGGAGATGGCCAGCATCACGGGTTCCGTGGCCTGGAAGAACGATCAACCGTCGATCCACATGCACGGCGTCGCCGGTGACGCGACCTTCCAGGCCTACGGCGGCCACATCCTCGACTTCGAAGTCACCACCGGCTCGATGGAAATCACCGTGATCGTCCACCCCAGACGCCTGGAGCGCGGTATCGATCCGTGCATTGGGGCGAATGTACTGGGGATCTGATCCCCAGGATGCAATAAAGCAAAAAGGCCTCGATCAACATCGAGGCCTTTTGCTGTCAGCTCAACTCACCAATCCGGGCGCTGGGCCAAGTTCTGCGCGCAGCTTGCTCAACGCCGCATATGCCTTGTCACGATACGCCAGCAACTCGGCGCGTTTTTCCGGATCGATGTCGAGGAAACCATGGCCTGACTTGAGCCCGAAGTTGCCGCCGTCCACCAGATCCTGCAGGGCTTTCGGCGCAGCCAGGCGCTCGCCATAGGTGCCCGCCAGGGTCTTGTAGGACGAGGCATACACATCGAGCCCGGCCATGTCGCCGATGGCGAACGGGCCGAACAATGCCAGGCGGAAACCGAAGGCATTACTCACCACCAGATCGACTTGCTCAGGTGTTGCCAGCCCCTCTTCCACCACCATCACGGCTTCTTTATAAAGCGCGAACTGCAAGCGGTTGGCGACGAAACCCGGGGTGTCCGCGACTCGCGCTGGAACCTTGCCCACCGCGCGAATCAACGCTTCGAGCGTGTCCACATGGGCAGGCAAAGTGTGCTCGCTGGCGATCAGCTCGACACTGGGAATGAACGGCGCCGGGTTCATCCAGTGCACCCCCATGAAACGCTCGGGATGGCTGACGAACTTCGCCAGTTCGCCAATCGGAATCGCCGAGGTGTTGGTACCAATGATGGTATCGGCCGCACACGCCGCCGAAACGCGGCTCAACACATCGCGCTTGATGTCCATCGACTCAGGCACGGCTTCGGTCACGTAATCCACGCCTTCCACAGCTTCTTCGATGGAACCGGCAGCCGTCAGATTGGCCGACAGCCTGGCGTGGGCATCCTCGGGAAACAGCCCGGCTTCGGCAAACGCCTTGGCCTGTTTCAGCAGACGCTCGAGGTTATCCTTGGCAACACTGGCTGACACATCGCCCAACACCACCTGTGCCCCACCCAGCGCCAACACCTGAGCAATGCCACCGCCCATGTAACCGGAACCGACAACAGCGACTTTCTTGATGGTCATACACTAACTCCCAGCTAAAAGATGAATGACGCGCCGATCAGAGGTGCTGATCGCTGCGGTCCTTGAGGGTGGAAAGGGCCAGCGCGGCAATCACACCGCCAGCGGCCAGATAGGCGGCGCCGGCGTAACCGGTGCCAAAGCTGACCAGCAGGAAGGAGGCGATCAGCGGTGCCGGCCCGCCCGCCACCAGCGATGACATCTGGTAACCGACACCCGCGCCGGTGTAGCGGACGTGCACCGGGAAGTGTTCGGAAATCAGCGACGCCTGCGCGCCGTATTGAATGGCGTGGGGTACCAGAGAAAGGGTGATCGCTATGAAGATCCAGGTCTCGTTACCCGAATTCAGGACCCAGAAATACGGGAACGCCATAAGGATCAACACCGCACAACCGAAGTAGTACATGTTCCGGCGCCCGACCCGGTCGGCGAGGTTGGAGAAGATCGGCAACAGGATCAGATCCAGTACCGCCGCTGCCAGGGTTGCGAGCAAGACAAAGGTGCGTGAGACATGAGCATTCTGTGTCGCGTAATCGAGAATGAATGCAGTGAAAATGTAGAACGGCATCTGCTCGGACATCCGCAGAAACGCCACTTTCACGATCTCGCGCCAGTGATGCTTGACCACGAACTTGAGCGGGCTTTTCTCGATCTGCTGGCTCTGTTTCTTGGCCGCGAACGACGGGGTTTCTTCGATAGCCAGGCGCACGAACAAACCGACCACTACCAGAATTCCCGAGAGCAGGAATGGAATGCGCCAGCCCCACTCAAGGAAGTGTTCACCCGTGAAATAACTCGAGCCCATCACCGCAGAGGTCGACAGAATCAGACCGATCGAAGTGCCCAGTTGAGGCCATGCACCGGCCGCTCCGCGCTTCTTCTGATCGCCCCACTCCAGCGACATCAACGCCGCCCCGCCCCATTCACCACCGACGCCGAAGCCTTGAATCAGCCGAAGCAGGATAAGGATCGCCGGCGCCCAGAGGCCGATGCTTTCATAGGTGGGCAAAAACCCGATCAGGAACGTTGCCAGGCCGGTCATCACCAGCGTCACGATGAGGGTGGTCTTGCGCCCCACCCGATCACCGTAGTGACCGAACACGGCTGCACCGATCGGGCGGATGGCGAAGGCAATGGCGAAGGAGGCGAACGACAGCATCAAGGAGACGAGGCGATCGTGAGTGGGAAAAAATAACAACGGAAACACCAACGCGGCCGTCGCCCCGTAGATGTAATACTCGTACCACTCGATGGTGGTTCCGATCAGACTGCCCACCGACGCGCGGCGTCGCTGCTTGAGCTGATGCGCAGTGGGTTGCGCGGCGGGTTGCGCTACCGGATCAACATCGGGTCTGGCCGAGCCGCCCGCCATGGTGCCGTCGAGTGTAGACATGAAGCAGCCTCCGTTATTTTTATTGGGGTAGGCAAAGCGGGCAGAACGACCTGAGCAGGCCGTCTGGCGTGCGCTCTGTCTTGAGCAACGCTGTTGGTCATGTGACTGTTTCTCATTATTTGTTATTTATTCACATTGTCAAGCAATGTGCGTTAATATTTCACATATGTACTGGCTTCTTTTCACAGCCTTTCTTCACGATCAGGATTCTTGATGGATACTCACAACCCGGCTGTTCCAACCCTGTATCTGATCCGCCATGGCGAGACCGACTGGAACGCCAGAAGGCTGCTGCAGGGTCGCCGCGACATTCCACTCAATGCGGTGGGCCAGGGCCAGGCAGTGGTTTCCGGCACCTGTTTGAAATGGCTGTTGCCCGACGCGACAACCGTCGACTTCATCGCCAGCCCGCTTGGCAGAACCCGCCAGACCATGGAAATCATTCGCCAGCAACTGGGCCTTGATGCAGCGGATTACCGCACTGACGAGCGTCTGGTGGAGATCAATTTTGGCGAGTGGGAAGGCCTTGACTGGCAACAGATCGCCGAGCGTCAACCCGAGCCTTACCAGGCACGGCAGGCCGACCCGCTGAACTTCATTCCCACCGACGGCGAGAACTACCCCCATGTGTTCGAGCGCGTCGGCAGCCTGCTGAACTCATTGCAACGCGATACGGTTTTGGTCGCCCACGCAGGGGTGCTGCGCAGTTGCCTTGCCCTGCTGACGGATGTGCCCGACACCGAAGTCCCACTGCTGGAGATTCCACAGGATCAGGTGCTGATGATCCGCGGCGCCCGCTTTGCCTGGATGCGTGTCAGCACGGCGGCGGATGGCCGTAGCTGACACGCAACGACTTCAGCAATCGCCCCGCAGCGGCGCCGGACACAGTGTTACGGCTGGCCATGATCCCTGTGGGAGACGCCGGAGGTCACGACGGCAGCGATGGCTTCATGTGCCAAGTCAGCGATTTTGAGGTTGAACCACCTGCCGCCTTCGCGACCCTCGTCACCTCGGGTTGCTCCCACAGGTTCTGTGTCTGACGCAGGATCGCGGACTCCTGCGACACNCGCGACCCTCGTCACCTCGGGTTGCTCCCACAGGTTCTGTGTCTGACGCAGGATCGCGGACTCCTGCGACACGTTCATTGCCCAGTGGTACGACGCAGTACCACGGCTGGTCATCATCCCTGTGGGAGACGCCGGAGGCCACGACGGCAGCGATGGCTTCATCTGCCAAGTCAGCAACTTTGAGGTTGAACCACCTGCCGCCTTCGCGACCCTCGTCACCTCGGGTTGCTCCCACAGGTTCTGTGTCTGACGCAGGATCGCGGACTCCTGCGACACGTTCATTGCCCAGTGGTACGACGCAGTATGTGTCTGACGCAGGATCGCGGACTCCTGCGACACGTTCATTGCCCAGTGGTACGACGCAGTATCACGGCTGGTCATCATCCCTGTGGGAGACGCCGGATGTCACGACGGCAGCGATGGCTTCATCTGCCAAGTCAGCGATTTTGAGGTTGAACCACCTGCCGCCTTCGCGACCCTCGTAACCTCGGGTTGCTCCCACAGGTTCTGTGTCTGACGCAGGATCGCGGACTCCTGCGACACGTTCATTGCCCAGTGGTACGACGCAGTATCACGGCTGGTCATCATCCCTGTGGGAGACGCCGGANGTGTCTGACGCAGGATCGCGGACTCCTGCGACACGTTCATTGCCCAGTGGTACGACGCAGTATCACGGCTGGTCATCATCCCTGTGGGAGACGCCGGAGGTCACGACGGCAGCGATGCTTCCTGTGCCAAGTCAGCGACTTTGAGGTTGAACCACCTGCCGCTTCGCGACCCTCGTCACCTCGGGTTGCTCCCGGGTCAGGCCAGGATCAGCTCAATGCCCGACCGGCGAATGCCTGCAGCGGAATCCGGGGGGAGCGCGTCATCGGAAATAATCGGATCGAAACGCTCAAGATCGGCGATGCGATACATCGCGAAGGTGCCGTACTTGGAGCTGGTGGCCATCAACACCACTTGCGAAGAACCCGCAATGGCGGCCTTCTTCACTTCGACCTTGGCCTCCGACGGTGTGGTGATCCCGCGTTGGAGGTCCCAGGAGCTGCTGGAGATGAAGGCAATGTCGGTGGCCAGATTGCGCAGGGTATCGGCGGCCAGGGTGCCGATGCCGGTGATGTTGTCGTGGTCGAGCAGCCCTCCGGTGTGAATCACTTTGACGTGCCTCGCTTCGGCGAATGCCATGACGATGCTGAAGTCGTTGGTGACCACGGTCATGCCGGCAAGCTCGACGATGTGCGGCACCAGACACAGCGTGGTAGTGCCCGCGTCGAGGTACACGACCATGCCCGGCTTGAGGTACTGCGCGGCGATCACCGCCATGCGCTGCTTCTGGCCCGACTCCAGAATCACCCGGTTGTTGTGGCTGGGCTCGCTGGTCACCTGACTGGCCAGACGCACACCGCCAGGCACCGAAAACACCAGCCCTTCCTGCTCGAGCGCGGCGATATCGCGACGCACCGTCATGTGTGAGCAATTGAAGATTTCGGTGAGCTGAACCACGCTCAGCGTCTGCTCGCGGCGCAACCTGCGAACGATCATCTCGCGACGCTGCGCAGGCATGATCGGCTGGCTTTCGGGTGGCGGGAGTAGATCTTCAGTCATGGTCGGTCTTGGCATAGTGATCGGGCGCCTAGGGTAGCGTAGAACACGATGTTCTTAGCAGGCCGCTCACCAATCAAGCTTGATCCGGCTTTCGAAAACCCGCTCCTGCCCCATCACCGGATCGACGAATCGCAACCCCTGCGCAAGAAGCTTCAGCGGTTTGTCGTAGTCATCCACCGCATCCTTGATCACTTCGGGATAGAACGGGTCGTTGTAGATCCCCGCCCCCAGCGCGGCCATGTGCACCCTTAACTGATGCTTTTTGCCGGTGACCGGGTACAGACCATAGCGCCACAGATCGCCATTGCGTTCACAGACTTCGATTCGGGTTTCGGTGTTGCTCTGCCCTTCCCCTTCCTGCATCCGAAAAAACGGCTCGCCATCCACCAGGCGGGTCTTGTGGACGCGCGGGAATTCCAGATCAGGCAGTGCGCGGGCAATGGCCTCGTAGCGTTTGTCGATCTGCCGGGTGGGGAACAGTGCCTGATACGCCGAGCGCGTTTGTTGGTTGGCCGAGAACAGCACCAGCCCGGCAGTGTGGCGGTCGATGCGGTGCAGCGGCACCAGATGCGGGTTGTCCAGGGTGCGAATCAGGCGCCGCAGCAGCGTCTGCTCGACATATTCCCCGGCAGGCGTGACGGGCAAAAAGTGCGGTTTGTCCGCCACCACCAGATGCTCGTCGGCGTAGAGAATGGTTTCCTGCACCGGGATCGGCGTCTCGTTGAGCACTTCACGGAAATAGTGAATGCGCAGTCCTTCGCGATACCCAAGATCCATTGCAATGGGCTGTCCGTCAGCGTCCAGCACCCGGCCTCGATTGATGCGATCAAGCCACTGTTCGCGGCTGATGGCACTGAAGCGTTCGCACAGGCAATCGAGCACCGTCAGCCAAGGGCCTGGCGGCAGGTAAAGGGTGCTCGCCTGGCTGTGGGCGGGTGTGAAGACGGATTCGGACATGAGCAACTCAGAAGCGATGGCGGGTTCGACAATCGCGGCATTATCGCCCAGCCTCGGCGCCTTAAGCGAGCGATGGCGGCACCCTGCATTTCTTGTCTTCCACAGGCGCGTTACAGAGCAGCACAACCCCGCGTGACGATTTGTCGCAGCCTCAACCGCTACCAGTTGTCAGACATCTACATGACAGCGGTAGATGCTGAAATTGATTTGTTCTAAAATGTTTCGAAATCGGCAAGCAGGCGCGAACCCGAACGATCACGAACTTTTTCGTGAGCGACATCGAAAACGCCTGCCAGACCTGAACTCATAAAAAGAAAGCCCGTCCTCGACGGGCTTTTTTCGTTTTCAGCGTTTGTAACGGCGCGTCACGCGCCCCTACGCCGGACTTTAAACGTCGGCACTGAAGACTCCAGACACGCGGTTGTCTTGCACTGCCCACGACAGATTTTCTATTTCAAACTTTGAGGTTTCGCCATGCTCGGTCAACTGTTTCAATGGATCAAACGCGTCTCTACCGGTACCACCGCCGAGAGCGAAGAAAGCTACTCGCAGTCGTTCAATGACGAAGATCGCGATGTCGGCCGCTGGACCTTCATGTCGGTGTTCATCGTCTTCACCCTGAGCCTGTATGTGGTTGCCGGCCTTGGCTACTACGCCAAGGTTCACGTCTGGGACGGCATGAGCGAAGCGCAGAAAGAAGCCGTGGCCAAGGCCATGGTCGTGGACACCCAGTACCTGTAAGGTCCGGGCAATCTAAAGCAGAAACGTCACCACCTGCCCGGTGTCGAACGGCCAGTCCAGTTCGGCGCCGGTGTCAGTGCGCCGCAGCACAGGAATCCGCAGGCCATAGGCTTCATTCATGGCTTCGCTTTCAGCGATATCGATCAATTCCACCAGCAATCCATGCTCGACCAAGGGCATCAGCTCGGCCTCCGCGACTTCGCACAAATGACAACCCAGGGTGCCGAACAATTGGCATTCCGGCGGCATGACTTGGCCCTCTGATGGCAGGATTCGACAGAACGAATCGCCAGTTTAGGCCCGCCCTCGAATACCGTCGAGCCTGAAGCGCCGCCTGGAAAAATCATTCGAGCGATCAAGCACCGGCTTCTCGAAACAGCGATAACCTACCCAGCCGTAACACAGCACCGCCGCCATCATCAGTGCCGCGAACAGCGCGTTGTCCAGCAGCGAGTCAGGCTGTGCGCCGAGCATTTGCCAGACGCGGCCGATCACGCCCAGCACCAGCAGGTGCGACAGATACACGGTGTAGGACATGTCCCCGACCGCTACGAGAAACGCCGGAATCTGAATGTGCCGACGTCGCTCCAGCAGCGCCAGCCCAAGAATCAGCGTGCCGAACACTGCCGCCACCGCGCACATTCGCACCATCCCCTGCTCATCGAACAGGCGGTAGTAGCCGATCAGACCGATCCCGGGCAACAGGGCGACAATCAGGGCCACGGCGATCAAACGCGTTGGAATCCGCGCGCTGTGGCGGCTGTAAAACAGCAGCGCCAATGCCACGCCGACAATGAACTCCAGCGCGTAGGGATGCAGCATGATCTTCAGCGCCGAGTTGTAATCCTGCCAGTCCTGCAGGCTGTTGAAGACCACCAGAATCAGCGCCCAGCCGGTGAGAAATGCGGGAAGCCAGCGCTCGCGAAAACACATCAGGCCTGTGAACACCAGGTAGAACCACAGCTCGAACAGCAGCGACCAGGCCACCATCACCAGCAGCACCTTGTCATTGGGCAACAACAGAAACGACATCAGCAGATTGGACGAACCATGGGCGCTGTTGACCATGCCCGGTTGCACGAGCACCACCGCCAGTGTCAGGAAGTAATACAGCCAGTACGTGGGATAAATCCGTGACACACGGTTGAACAGAAAGCGCTTCGATTCGGCGATTTTCTGAAAGCGTCCGCGACTGACGATCACCATCACAAAGCCGCTGATGATGAAAAACAGGTCGACGCCCAGCTGAAAGAAATCCAGCAGCGGCGGCAACAGAATGTCGCCGCCCGAATACTTGTGCTCAACGGCGGTCATGTGGAACAGGACCACGCCCAGCACCGCCACGCCCCTCAAGCCCTGAAGGGAATAAATACGTTCCATCGACGACTCCTACTGCGGACCGCGATCCATTACGGAGCGCGGTATTCAGGAATGTCGAGGGTGTGCAACCGACCGACTTGTACCGGCCATGCCCACCCGCTCGCGGGTAAGCATAGCCAAGCGGCCACATTGCGCCTCAGTCGTGGCTGACGGCGCCGATCTTGTGAATCGACAGGTCTGCGCCGTAATACTCCTGCTCCTGACTCAAGCGCAGGCCCAGGCACAACTTGATCACGCCATACACCAGAAAGCCTCCCGCCAGCGCGACGAGTACGCCCAGCGCGCTGCCGATCAACTGGCTGATCAGGCTGACCCCGCCGATCCCACCCCAAGCGGTCTGGCCGAAAATGCCGCAGGCAATCCCGCCCCACACGCCGCACAGACCGTGCAATGGCCAGACGCCGAGCACGTCGTCGATCTTCCAGCGCACCTGCGCGGCCGTGAAGCACCAGACGAACAACGCACCGGCAATAATGCCGGTCACCAACGCGCCAACCGGGTGCATAAGGTCCGAGCCCGCGCACACCGCCACCAGCCCCGCCAGGGGGCCGTTGTGCAAAAAGCCTGGGTCGTTGCGGCCGACCAGCAACGCCGCGACCGTACCGCCGACCATCGCCATCAACGAGTTCACCGCCACCAGCCCGCTGACGCCGTCCAGCGTCTGTGCGCTCATGACGTTGAAGCCGAACCAGCCGACAATGAGAATCCACGAACCCAACGCCAGAAACGGAATGCTCGACGGCGGATAGGCCACCAGCTTTCCGTCGCGATAACGGCCATTGCGCGGGCCAAGCAGGGTCACGGCCGCCAGCGCCAGCCAGCCGCCCATGGCGTGCACCACCACCGACCCGGCGAAATCATGAAAGCTGGCGCCAAAGCTTTTCTGCAACCAGGCCTGCAAGCCGAAATTACCGTTCCACACCATGCCCTCGAAGAATGGATAGACGAAGGCGACGATCAGTACCGTGGCGCACAGCTGAGGTGCGAAACGTGCGCGCTCTGCGATGCCGCCGGAAATGATCGCCGGGATCGCGGCGGCGAAGGTCAATAGAAAGAAGAACTTCACCAGCCCGTAGCCGTGATCGTTGGCAATCACGGCGGCAGGCTGGAGGAAATTCACGCCGTAGGAAATCCAGTAGCCGATGAAAAAATAGGCCAGGGTCGAGACCGCGAAATCGCTGAGGATTTTCGACAACGCGTTGACCTGGTTCTTCTGCCGGACGGTGCCGACTTCCAGAAAGGCGAAACCGGCGTGCATGGCCAGGACCATGACCGCGCCGATCAGGATGAACAGGGTATTGGAGCTGTGGATCAGGGTGTCCACCGCACTTTGCACATTTTCCATCGAGAGGCAGGCCTGCAAGTGATGAAAAGCACCAAAGCAGGACAAGCCCTCTGTCTCTCCTCGCAAAAAGCACCAATTCGGCGCAAAGCGAAGCCGGTGCGACCCGCTTTGGCGCACAGCGGCAGACAGAAAAATTGAACGCCTGGGCGTTTTTCTCGGTTTTAGGGTTTCAGATCAAGGTTTCGGCCCGTTCGCCGGAACGCGCGCTCTGCATTGGAGCGCGCCGCCTCCCTGGCGCACCACCACATAGCAAAAGCTGTACCAGCCGCATGGCAGACAAGTTGCGCCCAATTGGAATGAACCTTCGGTAATGAGCCATACTCGAAATCCCATATTGCCACCCCAACGGAGAACACCATGGCTCGCCCAACAGCAGAGAAAGCCCAGGACATTTTGATGGCAGACTTCCAGACACTGGTTGCCGACACGGAAAAACTGCTGGCGCATACGGCATCTCTGGCCGGTGATCAGGCTGATGAACTGCGCGATCAGATCAACGAAAGCCTGTTGCGCGCCCGTGAGACCCTGGCCATCGCCGAAGCCACATTGCGCGAGCGCAGCAGGGAAGCGGTGGTCGCCACCGAAGAATACGTGCAGAACAACCCATGGCAGTCGGTGGGCATCGCGGCTGGAGTGGGCTTTCTCCTCGGTTTGCTGGCTACAAGGCGCTGATCGATATGACGCTGGGAACAGGTCCATCCGAGACCCATAACACCTCTTCACCTCGCCGCCTCGGCGCAGCGTTTCTGGGTCTGCTGCACAGCCATGTCGAGCTGTTCGGCATCGAGTTGCAGGAACAGAAAGCGCGTACCGTCAGCCTGCTGCTGTTCGCGGGCCTGGCCCTGGTGTTTGCGCTGCTGTTGCTCATCGGTCTGTCGGCGTTGCTGCTGATTCTGGTGTGGGACAGCTATCGACTGACCGGCATCATCGGGCTTTGCGCGTTCTATACACTCGCGGCGCTGTTCTGCGCGCTGCGTCTGAAGTCGGCGATCTTCGATGAGTCCTCACCCTTCCACTCGACGCTGGAAGAGCTGGCCAACGACCGCGAGCGACTGATGCCATGAGCGAAATCAAACTGCCTCAGACCCACAATCGTCGTGAACTGCGCAAGGCGCTGATCCGGCTGCGCATGGAAATGCACCGCCAGGAGATTCGTCACGAATCTGCGCAACTGATGCGTCCCCTACACCGCATGCGCGGCATGGCTCACGATCTGCCCGGCTCGCTGGGCATCAAGCACGGGCCGTTGTGGGGCGTCGGGATCGTTTCGCTGCTCGGCTTTCTCACTGGCAAGGGCGCCCGGAGCAAACGCACCGGCCGCGTCACCAACCTGATCAAGCTCAGTGCCAGCGTCATGCCGATCATCAGACTCATCCTTCAAGGGTCCCGACGCCCCTGAGATGGCCATTTGGCTGCATTCTTGCAAACAAACCTGACCCGCGCCTTTGTCCAATGGTTCACATTGGGCAGAGGCGCTGTTTTTTGTCCGAATGACAATCCCAATAACCCATGAGGAGGCCATGTGATCGATGGGCAACCGCTAGCCTGCTTTCAGCCGTTCATCGATACCGCCACGGGCCGCATCGCCGGAGTAGAAGCATTGGGGCGCCTGCGTCAGGAAGACGGCCGCCTGCAATCGGTCGGCCCTCTTTTCGCAGATCCCAGAAGGCCCGCTGCCGAACTGCGTCGTCTTGATCGCCTGATCCGCGACAATGCCCTTGGCCGCTTGCATGAAGTGCCGGGCGACTGGTTTCTGAGCCTGAATATTTCCCCGCGCTGGATCAGCCGTCTGCGTCCAGACCAGCCGCTGCCCAGCCTCAAGCAACTGCAACGTCACGGCATTGCTGCCCAACGCATCGTGTTTGAAATCACCGAACTGGGTGGCGACAGCCAACGCCTGAGCGATGTCGTGGCCCGTTATCGTGAGGCCGGTGCGCGCATTGCCATCGATGATTTCGGCGCCGGGTATTCGCAACTCGACCGCGTGCTGGCGCTGCAACCGGACATCCTCAAGCTTGATATGCGTCTGTTCCAGGCCGCCGCCCGAGGGGGGCCGAGCAGCGATGTGGTCAAGGCGCTGGCACAGATGGCCGAGAAGACCGGCTGCTGGATCATTGCCGAAGGCGTGGAGACCGAGGCCGAGCTGCATTTTGCCCTCGAGTGCGGCTCGCGTTATGTGCAGGGTTTTCTCTTCGCTCAGGCCGAGATGGAATTCTTCGCGGCGGATGCGTTTGTCGAACGTTTCGCCGAATTGCGCGATCGTTACGTCATGCAGAAAGTCGTCGAGCGCGAACGGTTGATGAACCTGCGCAAACAACTGAGCCGACTGATGACGCGATTGCAGGCCTGGGCCGAAGGCGCAGCGCCGCTGAGCGATCTGCCGGACGTGGGCGAATACCCATGGCTTTTGCGCTTCTACCAGTGCGACCGCCACGGCACGCAGCTCACGCCCAATCTTGAATGGCGCAACGCCGCCTGGACCGCCGACACCCGCTACCTGGGCCACAACTGGTCCTGGCGCCCGTACTTCTATCATCTGCTGGCCGAGGGTTGGCATGAGCGGCGTCTGACCCTGTCCAACACCTACCGCGATGCCACCAGCAACCAGTACTGCCTGACTGCCGGGCAGTTTTTCGACAACGGCCAACGTCTGCTGCTGATCGACGTCGACGCCGCCGGGTTCTGATTCGTCCCGCCCTGCCATCTTCCGCTTGCAGGCCGATTGCCGAACCGGGAAGCTAGGCCGGTAATCACTCGATGGAGTACCGGCCTTGGATTGGCAAACCCTGCTCACCCGCGAGCGCCTTGGCAAAACCCTGCACAGCCCTGAAGAACTGGGGCGCAGCCCGTTCCATAAGGACCATGACCGGATCATCTTTTCCGGTGCCTTCCGCCGTCTTGGGCGCAAGACCCAGGTGCATCCGGTGACCAGCAACGATCACATTCATACCCGTCTTACGCACTCGCTTGAAGTCAGTTGCGTCGGCCGGTCGTTAGGCATGCGCGTAGGCGAAACCCTGCGCAGTGCCCTGCCCGACTGGTGCGAACCCAGCGATCTGGGGATGGTCGTGCAATCGGCTTGCCTGGCTCACGACATCGGCAATCCGCCGTTCGGTCACTCTGGCGAAGACGCCATCCGCAATTGGTTCAAGCAGGCCGCGGGCCGTGGCTGGCTCGATGGAATGAGCGAAGTGGAGCGTAACGATTTCCTCAATTTCGAAGGCAATGCTCAGGGCTTTCGCGTGCTCACGCAGCTGGAATATCACCAGTTCGAAGGTGGCACGCGGCTGACCTATGCCACCCTGGGCACCTATCTCAAATACCCCTGGACCGCGCGTCATGCGGACTCCCTGGGCTACAAGAAGCACAAGTTCGGCTGCTACCAGAGCGAACTGCCGATCCTTGAGCAGATAGCCGGGAAACTCGGGCTGCCACAGCTCGAAGACCAACGCTGGGCGCGGCACCCTCTGGTGTACCTGATGGAAGCGGCCGATGACATCTGCTACGCGCTGATCGACCTTGAAGACGGCCTGGAAATGGAGCTGCTCAGCTACCCGGAAGTCGAATCACTGCTACTGGGGCTGGTCGGCGATGATTTGCCGGAAACCTATCGTCAGCTCGGGCCCAACGACTCGCGACGCCGAAAACTGGCGATTCTGCGCGGCAAGGCCATCGAACACCTGACCAACGCCGCTGCCCGTGCCTTCGTCGAACAACAGGATGCGTTGCTCGCGGGTACGCTGGAGGGGGACCTGGTCGAACACATGCACGGGCCGGCCAAACGCTGTGTGCTCAGCGCCAAGGACATGGCGCGCAAGAAGATCTTTCAGGACAAGCGCAAGACCCTGCACGAGATCGGCGCCTACACCACCCTGGAAATCCTCCTGAACGCTTTCTGTGGCGCGGCACTGGAGCAGTTCGGTGGGCATACGCCATCGTTCAAGAGCCGACGCATTCTCGATCTGCTGGGCAATAACGCTCCCGATCCGAACTGGCCGTTGCACACCTCGTTCCTGCGGGTGATCGACTTCATCGCGGGCATGACCGACAGCTACGCCAGTGAGATGGCGCGGGAAATGACCGGTCGCTCCAGCGCCGTCTAGACAAGTCGAAAGCCATTGAAAGCCCGAACTCCTTCAAGATTTCGGGCTTTTCTTTTCATTGACCCAGGAAAAGAAAACACGATCTTCGGAAACTTCCTACACACAGATCGGAAACAACCTATCGCCGCCCTCAGACCCCTGCCGAATAATCCGCCAGCCGCACCCCCATGGATGTTTATTCCCGGCGCACGCTGCGCCCTACCCTGCACCTGATTCTGTCGAGTGTTCCGCCTCGTGCACGCACCCGAACAGTGGTCTATCGCTCTGTCTGGAACCCCTGATGCTCAAACACGACCTTCGAATTCTGCTGGTGGAGGATCACCCGTTTCAGCTCATCGCCCTGCAGATCCTGCTCAACAATCATGAACTGTATCGGTTGACGCCGGCTCTAAATGCGAGTGAAGCGCTTGCGGCGCTGGAGCGCAGCGCCGAACCCTACGATCTGCTGCTGTGCGACCAGCGCCTGCCTGACATGGAAGGCATCGACCTGATCGAACTCGCCAGTCGCCGCAAGCTGATCCGCCATGCCGTGCTGCTCAGTGGCGTGGACTCGTGCCATCTGCTGGATCTAGACCGCCTGGCCCGGGAAAGAGGCCTTCCATTACTGGGCTGCCTGAACAAGCCATTGAATACACTGGAGCTCTTTCGTCTTATTTCATCGGGCATCAGTGACCTCTGAGATTCACAGTTCATCTCAATGCCACTTGCGTTGCCTTGCTTCAAACAACGATGGGTTTTTCAATTGCCTAAAATCCCGGCCGGTATGCCTGTTGCCGAAACATCAAAGGTCTGGATATGTAGTCAGCGCCCGACCATAACGTAGGACCATTCCCAATCGAAATAAACAGGTTCGTCCTGATAACTTTTTTAGCACTGCACCGCCTCGACTTTTTTAAACATTTATGAGCGACATGAGCATAAACGTGCGCCGATACGCTAATTCATGTAGGAACTTTCCTATATATAGCCGTCGCCCCCTTCTGTTCATGTGCGCCTTTGAACATCTGCGATAAGGTGCGCGCTTTCTTTGCCGCCTGTTATGGATTGAATTATGAACTCAGTTTTTATCATCGACGATCATCCAGTCATTCGTCTGGCCATCCGGATGCTGCTGGAAAACGAAAATTACGAGATCGTTGGCGAAACCGATAACGGCGTGGACGCAATGCAGATGGTTCGCGAATGCATGCCGGACCTGATCATCCTCGACATCAGCATCCCCAAGCTTGACGGGCTCGAGGTGCTTGCCCGCTTCAACGCCATGAACCTGCCATCCAAGATTCTCGTACTGACCGCGCAGGCACCCAGCCTGTTCGCAATACGCTGCATGCAATCGGGCGCCGCCGGTTATGTGTGCAAACAGGAAGACCTCAGCGAACTTGTCAGTTCGGTCAAAGCCGTATTATCCGGCTACAATTACTTTCCAAGTCAGGCACTCGGCGCAGCCACAGGCCAAGGCGGCGATCCCAACGAACTCGAGCGTTTCAAACTGGTCAATGACCGCGAACTGATGGTGTTGCAATTATTTGCCCAAGGGCGGACAAACAAGGAAATTGCCAAGGGTATGTTTCTCAGCAACAAGACCGTGAGCACTTACAAGACCCGGTTGATGCAGAAACTCAAGGCCAAGACTCTGGTAGAACTTATCGAGATGGCAAAACGCAATTCGTTAGTGTGAGAGACAGGATGCCGAAGGGGTTAAGGGACTATTGGATTGCGTCTGTACTATTTTGCCTGTGCATCACAGTTCAGGCTCAATCCGCCGCCGCAGAACGCTTTACCCTGCTAAGCCGCTCCAGCCCGGCGCACATGGACGTCACGCTGGATCGGACGCAATGGCAGTGGGTGCGCAACAAACGTGAACTGATTTTGGGCACCTCCGCCCCGGACTATCCGCCATTCGACATGACCCTCACCGGGCATGACTACGAAGGCTTCACGGCGGACTATGCGGGGATCCTGGGCCGCTCTCTGGACCTGCCAGTCAGGGTTCTGCGGTACGAAAGCCGTGACGAGGCCATCGATGCCCTCATCAAAGGCGAGATCGACCTGCTCGGCAGCGCCAACGGCTACGAGGCCTCATCGAAGGACATCAAGCTGTCACTGCCCTACGCAGCGGACCAGCCGGTACTGGTGACCAGAACCGGAGAAACCCGATCCCTCACCGAGGGCCTCAACGGTCTGCGCTTGAGCATGGCCTATCACTACCTGCCTCCCGACGACATCGAGGCGTTGTACCCCAAGGCTCGCCTGCAGACCTTTCCATCGTTTCAGAGCGCGATCAATGCAGTGGCCTTCAATCAGGCTGATGTGTTTCTGGGTGACGCCATTTCCACCCACTACGTGATCAGCAAGGGCTATCTCAACAATATTCAGATGGCCAACTTCGGCAAGCACGAGACCAACGGTTTCAGCTTTGCGCTACGGGCAGAAAATACCGAACTGCTGGATATCGTCAATCTGGTCCTCAAGGGTATTTCCATCGAGGAGCGCATCGCAGTCTCCAAGCGCTGGGGCGCCGGCACTGACCTGCTGCTCACCGACCAGAAGTTGCAGCTGACCCAACGCGAAGAGCGCTGGATCGCCCAGCACCCCGTCGTCCGGGTGGTCGTCAACGACGCCTACAGCCCTTTGACGTTTTTTGATGCCAGCGGGAATTTCCGCGGCATCACTGCCGACCTGCTGGACCTCATAAGGCTGCGCACCGGATTGCGCTTCGAGGTCAGCCATGCCGCCAGCATGAACGACATGATGAATCGGCTCGAGCAGGGTCAGGCGGACCTGATCGGTGCCATGGCGTCCAGCGACGAGCGCGAGAATCGATTCAACTTCAGCCGGCCATACATGGATAACGCGTTCGTGCTGGTGACCCGCAAAGAACTTTCAGGACCAGCCAATCTCGACCAGCTGGCTGGCAAGCGTATCGCCCTGACCCTCGGTAGCCCGGTATTGCCTTACCTGCGGCAGACTTACCCGACCATCTACCCGGTTGAGGTCGACAACCCTGCTCAGGCACTGGACATGCTTGCCCACGGTCGTGTGGAAGGTGCGATCACCTCGTTGTTCAGCGCCAGTTATTTCCTGTCCTCCCGGGCCCAGCACGATGCGCTGCAAATGCGCGTGACGGTGGGTCAGGAGCCTGCACGTATCGCCATGGCGACCTCGCGCAACGCCACCGAGTTGAGCGCGATCATCGACAAGGCCCTGTCGAGCATCGCGCCGGAAGACCTCGCCGTGATCAACAATCGCTGGCGCACCTACATCCCCACTGGCGCGGGCACCTGGCAGGACCATCAGTTACTGGTCTACCAGATCATCAGCGGCGCGGGCCTGCTGCTGCTCGGTTCACTGGCGTGGAACGCGTGGATGCGACGGCAGATCAAGCAACGTGAACGCGCGGAGAGAGCGCTCAGTGATCAGTTCGAGTTCATGAGCGCGCTGGTCAATGGCACCCCGCACCCGATCTACGTCCGCGACCGTGCCGGTCTGCTGCAGATGTGCAACGACAGTTACCTCACCGCGTTTTGTGCCAGACGTGACGACGTGATCGGCAAAAGTTTTCTCGAAGGCCCCCTGAGCGACATGCAGGAAGCCCGGCAGTACGTTGCCGACTATCAGCAGGTCATGGCCGACAACAAGCCGCTGATCCTCGATCGCGCCCTGCACATCGGCGACCGTGCGCTGACCATTTACCACTGGATCCTGCCGTTTCGGGACTCACTCGGTAAGGTCCAAGGCATCATCGGCGGCTGGATCGACATCAGCGAGCGCCGCCAGTTAATCGAGGAACTGCAAACTGCCAAACAACAGGCCGACGATGCCAACCGGGCGAAAAGCACCTTCCTGGCCACCATGAGCCATGAAATCAGAACGCCGATGAACGCGGTCATCGGCATGCTGGAGCTGGCGCTCATGCGCGCCGATCAAGGCCAGCTTGATCGTGCCGCCATCGAGGTCGCTTACAGCTCGGCCAAGGACCTGCTGGAACTGATCGGCGACATTCTGGACATCGCCCGCATAGAGTCGGGACGCCTGACCCTCAGCCCCGAACGGGCTAATCTGCGCCAGCTCGTCGAGTCCGTGGTCAGAGTGTTCGACGGTCTGGCTCGCCAGAAGAGCCTGGCCCTGCACCTCGACCTGGACAGCCGCATCAATATCGACGTGCTGATCGACCCGCTGCGGTTCAAGCAGATTCTCTCCAACCTGATCAGCAACGCTATCAAGTTCACTCAGCAAGGGCAGGTTCGCATCAGCCTGCACGCAGAGGATTCGGTCACCGAGCAACAGATGCGCCTGGAAGTCATTGTTCAGGACACCGGCATCGGTATTGCCGAAGAAGATCAGCAGCGCCTGTTCGCACCCTTCGCTCAGGCCGATAACAGCGGGCAACTGGCAAGAACGGGGGCGGGGCTGGGGCTGGTGATCTTCCGCAGCCTGTGCGAAATGATGGGCGGCACGCTGACGCTGGACAGCCAGCAGGGCCACGGTACACGGGTGCAGATGGTCTTTGACCTGATGACCCTGGACCCCTTGGCGAACACCCCCGCCACCCGAGACAGCAATGATCACAGTGCCGCGACGCTCGACATCCTCGTCGTCGACGACCATCCCGCAAACCGACTGCTGCTGTGTCAGCAGCTGGAGTATCTGGGGCATCGCTGCGCGGTGGCCGAACACGGCGCTCAAGGGCTGGAGCACTGGCTGGCGCAGCACTTCGACCTTGTCATCGTCGACTGCAACATGCCCGTCATGAATGGCTACGAGCTGACCCGAGCGATACGCACCCATGAGCAGGAACAGGGTCAGGCACCGTGCATTGTCCTGGGCTTCACTGCCAACGCACAGCCAGAAGAAGAACAACGCTGCCGCGAGGCCGGTATGGACGACTGCCTGTTCAAGCCCATCAGCCTGACTGCGCTCAATGAGCGGCTCTCCCGAGTCGGCGTCCTCGCGCCCAATGCAGACCGAACGACAGCGCCCCCTCCCTTCGACATGGGCAGCATCAAGGCGTTGACAGGTGACAGACCGGAAATGATCCAGCACCTGATCAGTCAGCTGATCAGCAGTTGTCAGGATGATGCCAGGGAACTGGCCGAGGTGGGTTCGCGGGGAGACAGGCAAGCCATTCGCGACGTTGCCCACAAGATCAAGGGCGCAGCGCGGATCATCAGCGCCAGCGAGGTCATCGAGTCATGCGACAAGCTTGAACATGCCTGTGAAGGCGTCGAGGCGGATGCGGGGATTGCCGTGCAGGCTCAGGCATTGGCACGTGCCATGGCGGTGCTCGAGAAAGAGCTGATGAAGCATCGGCGACCTTAGCGTCCAGGGCGGCTGTAAAGCAAAAAGGGAAGCAGGCTTGACGCCAGCTTCCCTTTTTTCAACTCAACGGCACTCAGGCAGTCGGGTTGATCGGCTTTTCCGGGTACCAGGCATCCAGCAGAGCGCTGACTTCAACCTTGGTCAGCTCACTGCGAGCCTTCAACCAGCTTTCAACGGTAGCGCGCTGCTCTTCGGTAACCGAACCACGATCGGCCAGGCACACCAGACCGTAGTCATCACCGCCGACGTAGTCCAGACCGTTGGCATCCATGGCTTCTTCCAGGAATGCGTCGAGGAAAGCGTCAATCGCCGCGTCGTCCAGGTCTTCCTTGAACTCCAGGTTCAACTCGAAGCCCAGCTCCTGGAATTCATCCACGCACAGTTTTTTGCGCAGACGGCGGGAACGGTTAGTCGCCATGAAAACAATCCTCAAAAGTAAATATCGGGCGGCACTTTACCAGCTTGGCGGCCCAAAAGCCCGAAAACCGCACCACCAGCCGACGACGCAGCGCAGAAAATCGCGTTTTGACGTGACAATCCGGCGGCATTTGAAAAAATAGCGGGGTTTGACGGCCCCACCCCGGCGCAAGTCACGAATGCTTGGGGCATAATGCCGCTTTATCAGGGCCAGGCATCCGGCCCGCTGGGCGGGATTTCATTCTGCGCCTACGCTCTTTTCAGTTCATGTCATGAGGGAATTCATCCCCTCCTTTTTCTCCCCTCTATTTGCAGTAGGGTTTTATTGAATGATCAAGTCTTTGCGTCCGCTGTTCCTTGCCACCCTGCTTCTGCCGCTTTCACTGTCTGTCTCCGCTGCTCCGATCAACACCGCATTGCCGCCCAAGGTCCAGGAAGCGATCAAGGCGAGCAAGCTCGATAGCAACGCGCTGTCGCTGGTGATGCTGCCCCTTACCGGCCCGGGCACCCCGACCGTCTTCAACGCCGACGTCTCCGTCAACCCGGCTTCGACCATGAAGCTGGTGACCACTTACGCGGCCCTTGAAATGCTCGGCCCGACCCACCAGTGGAAAACCGAGTTCTACACCGACGGCACCCTGAGCAATGGCGTGTTGCGTGGCAACCTCTACCTCAAGGGTGGCGGCGATCCGAAACTGAACATGGAAAAACTCTGGCTGTTGATGCGCGACCTGCGCGCCAATGGCGTCACCCAGGTCACGGGCGATCTGGTGCTGGACCGCAGTCACTTCATCCAGCCTCAGTTGCCCGTGTTCGATGACGATGGCAACGACAAGAACAAACCGTTTCTGGTTCGCCCCGACTCGCTGATGGTCAACCTCAAGGCCCTGCGCTTCGTGACCCGCAACGATGGCGGCAAGATCCTGGTGTCCGTCGAGCCGCCGATTGCTGCCATTCATATCAACAATCAGGTCAAGGCACTGTCCTCGAACAAATGCACGGGCGACGTTCTGTACAATCCGGTCCCGGACGCCGATGGCGGCATCACCGTGACGGTGTCGGGCCAACTGGGCGATGGCTGCAACTCGCAGACTTACCTGTCACTGCTCGATCACCCGACCTACACCGCCGGCGCAGTGCGCGCGATCTGGCAGGAACTGGGCGGCACGATTCTGGGCAAGGACCGTCTGGACGTGGTTCCGGGCAGCGCCAAGCTGCTGGCGAAAGCCTACTCGCCGGACCTTGCGGAAATCATCCGTGACATCAACAAATTCAGTAACAACACCATGGCTCAACAATTGTTCCTGAGCCTGGGTTCGGAGTTCCGCAACGAAGCCGATGGCGACGATGCAAAAGCCGCGCAGCGAGTGATCCGTCAGTGGCTGGCCAAGAAAGGCATTACCGCGCCGCATCTGGTGATGGAAAACGGCTCCGGCCTGTCCCGCGCCGAACGCGTCAGCGCCCGGGAAATGGCGCAGATGCTTCAGGCCGCCTGGAACAGCCCGTATCAGGCCGAGTTCATGAGTTCGCTGCCGCTGGCGGGCATGGACGGCACCATGCGCAAGCGTCTGAAACGCACCGCGCTGCGAGGCGAGGCACACATCAAGACCGGCACCTTGAACACCGTGCGTGCCATCGCAGGGTTCAGCCGCGACAGCAACGGCAACACCTGGGTGGTGGTGGCAATCCTCAACGACCCACGTCCATGGGGCGCCTCGTCGATCCTCGACGAAGTGCTGGTGAACATGTTCAACCAGCCAAAGCTTGCGAATACCACCATTTCCTTGCAGCAGTAATAGTCCGTCAAGCGCGCTGTCGCTCAATGCGGCAGCGCGCAGTACCTCGTCTCAACCCTTCTTGCGCCCAAGGCTGATCGCTGTCTATCAATCGCCGTCATCGGTTTCACCTCGCAGCGCCCCCGATTCTGACACAGACGTCATGAATGCTCAGCCAGCTCAACGCTATGCTCTGGGTTCGAACGACCACACAGGACCGTGACACCAATGAAAACCACAACAGGCAAGCGACTGCGTGACACCCTGCTGATTTCCAGCCTGCTCGCGTCGGCACTGATGATCGCGGGCCCGTCCCAAGCAGACGATGCCAAGCCGATGCGCGTGCGCGGCGCGATCACCTCCGTCGAAGGCGATCTGCTAAAGGTTCACAGCAACCGTGGCGAAGACCTGCAGGTGAAGCTCACCAAAGACACTCAGGTACGTGGCGTGACCCTGGCTCAGGTGTCCGAAATCAAGCCGGGCAGCTACATCGGTTCGGCTACTGTTCCCCAGGCAGACGGCACACTCAAGGCGCTGGAAGTTCACGTGTTCCCACCTGAAATGGCCGGCACCGGCGACGGCCATCGCGCGTTCGATCTGGGCAAGGACAGCACCATGACCAATGGCTCGGTGGGCGATCTGGTGACCACGAACGGTCGCTCGATCACCGTGAACTATAAAGGCGGTCAGAAAACGATCGTCATCCCGGACGATGTTCCCATCGTCAATTTGGTACCCGGTGACCGCAGCCTGCTCAAGCCGGGTGTGAAAGTGGTATTGCAGGCGCAGAAAGCCGACGACGGTGCGCTGAACGCCATGTCGATCTCAGCGGGAGAGAATGGCGTGACACCGCCGATGTAGGAAGTCTGGCTGCATGTGGGAGCGAACCTGTTCGGTCCCACACGTTTGGCGCCTGAAGATTACAAGCAGGTCGCCAGCACTGCGCCACGCTGGTCGACGACCTTGGCGCCCGGCTTGGCATAGAAGTTGATCGTGGTGGAAGCGCCCTTGCCCAGCACATCGGCGAAGTATTCGCCTTCGGTGGTATAGACGGTAAATTCGCCGGGCTTGCCCTGATCCATGAACGTGTCGGCGACATCACCGAACAACTGCACATTGGCCCACGTCACCTTGATGCACTCAGCCACCGCCGCCGCCGGTTTCTGGCTGGTGTAAACCTGCGCAGGCCCGCCCGAACGCGTCTGATTCAAACTCATGCATCCCGCCAGCATCGCCAGCGCTACAGCTCCCGCCCAGTGTTTCATGACAGTCCTTTCGATAAAAAAGGAGCGATATTAGCAGCAAGGCCAAGGGAAGCCCTACCCTCACGACGCCAACCGCCCGCCGAGGCTGTGCAGTCGACGCCCGTCGAGATAGCAGAGATCGTTCAATCAGAATCAATCATCGGGCTGGGTCGGCGGCGCAGCCGGAGCGCTCTTGCCTGCCTTGCCCGCCTTGCCACCGGCTGCCGACTTGGGCTCTGCTGCTGGCGCGACCGGTGCCGGGGCCGCCGCTTCCTTCTCGGCCATCGGCATCTGGTCGATGGTGTCGAAAATTTCCTTGGGCTCGATACGGCCCTTGTGGTCGATCTTGGTCTCGCCGTCCTTGCCTACCAGAATCACCTGCGCCTGATCGCCGGGCCGCGCACCAAGCTTCAGATCACGGATCAGCGACATGGTCGACTGCGCGTCCATGTCTTTGCCATTGCGCTGGCCGATCATGTTGACGACGGTATAAAGAACCATGTTGCGCTTGGCGAAGGCTTCCTTGTTGGCGGGCTCATCAAGGCTTTTCTTCAGGCTCACCAGTGTCGGGTCCACCGAACTCGAGGCAATGATGATCAACGGACGAGACCTGCCACGCTCCTGGCCCAGTGGGGTATCACTGTCGGCCGCCAGCAAGGGGCTGGACACGGCAAACAGAATGGCAAGGGTCAGTGACCGACTTAACATACACACCTCCTTTCGATATCCATGCACTGATGATCGCGCATCGTGGCAAAAGGTCCAGCCGATAGCTTGAAAAATCAGGATTTTTTTCAGGAGGATGCGAGCGAAAATGTGGCAGACAGCCCGCAGAGGACCGGCATGGTTGAGTCGAGGCATTCAGGCCGGACGAAAATCGCAGACAACAAAAAAGGGCGAATCTTCCGATTCGCCCTTTTCGTGACCGCCCAGCAGAGCGGATTTTGTTTGGTAGGCGCGATTGGACTCGAACCAACGACCCCCACCATGTCAAGGTGGTGCTCTAACCAACTGAGCTACGTGCCTGCTGTGGGTCGGCATTTTACGGATATTCGAATATGTGTCAACGTCTTTTTTCGCACTAACCCTATGAATATGCGAATTTTTTGCAGATTGCACAGCCCACCCTCACGACACTCGGGATCCCAGCATCATCGGGTCGCAGGTTTTCGCCGCCTATACTGAAAAAACCGCTGGCCGTGCCCTGCGCATCGGCAACGCAACGAATGCCCTCGAACACTCAAGGGACTGCCATCGTGAACATGCGCGCCCTGATCATTCCTGTACTGGCGATGCTCGCAGGTTGCGCGTCCGCCCCCAAACCCGCGCCAGCCCCGGTGCACATTTCGCCCCAGACCTGGCATCAGGTGGATCAGGAAATCCTCGCCGCCTCGAAAACCGCGACTGCGCCTGCGCGGCACTACGCGACGCAAACCATGGACAGCTGGATGGACAGCGTCTACAAGCGCACCGAATCGGACTTCATTCCCTGGTTCACGGGTTACTGGACACAGCAATGGCTGACGATGAAAGTCAGCTGGTACAAAGTCAGCAGGAGCAAGGGTGAGCCAAGCGCCGCGCAACGTCTGGACGATTATCTGCAGGAGCAGTATCACGAACGGGTTCTGGACCCAGTCTCCGAGGAGATCGATCCCGAAGCCGTCACCGCCCAGGCAACGGCCTATTACATCCAGTTGCTCGGCCAGCAATTGCCGCCCATTGCCCAGCGCTACAACATCCCGGACGAGCAGTTCGCCGCCCATCTCAATGCGATACCGGCGATATCCCTCTCCCCACCACTGACCAGCGCCGCATCTCTCTACCAACTGGTCAAGGCCGAACCGCTGACGAAGATGCCTGCCTACGTCGCATTGATCGATCAGATTCACAAGGTCGCCACCGGCCCCGAGGCCGGACGACCGGATGCCGGTATATCCTCGGTGGCGATTCATTCCAGCGAAAAACTCGAGGCCAGCCTCGCCCCTCGAGGCGCGGCCAGCGCGGTGGCTGCCGTGGTGGGGAGAGTCGCGGGGCTGATGATCTCCGTTGGCACCATCGGCATTGGCGCCATTGCCCATCAGAGCCAGCGCGCGGAGATGGAGGAGCAAATGCGCAACAGCCTCTACTCAGCTCTCAACGAAAAGAAACGCAGTTTGATCGATAACCCTGACTTTGGCGTGTTGGCCGGCGTTTATTACCTGGCAGATCAGATTGAAGGCAGCCTGGGCGATGCGCCGCTGATGCCTTCATTGCTGGATGACGTAAAAACAGGTACCCCGCCACCGCCTCCACCCTGATAAAGGACTGTAGGCTGCCGCTGGTCGCCATAATGGCACTATGTCTGAAGTTCGACAGCCCAACATCAGGTTAGGACTAAGGACATGGAGATCACCTGATGAACAGATCACTCGCGGCACTGGCGCTCGGTTGCGCCCTGACTTGCACCTCGATCGGAACATTTGCGGGCGCGGCATCCCCGGAAATCGGCCCGCCCCCTTCGCAGACCGGCATGGACCCTCGCACCCAGGGCAGCGATGTCGAAAGACAGGGCACCGACCAGGACAAGGGCGACCCCGCCATGGGAATACGTCGAGGGATGAATACCGGCTCCATGACTAACGGCACCGGCGGCAGCAACAACATCGACCTGCCGGGCGGAACCGATACTGGCGGCGGTTCTACAGGCTCATCGAAAGGTTCGGCTGGCAGCTCATCGAGTGCAGGCGGCGCAGGAGGCTAGGCGCCGACGCCCACGACACACGGCGAATTTGCCGACCGGAAGCCGACCCCATACGCGGTATCATCACGCAGTTGTTATAAAGCGTTGCTAATAAAGGGCTATGACTGACGCACTGTCAGTCCGGCCCTGTCGGTTTTTGGGGAATAACGTTGTGGGAATGAAAAAATCAGCGCTGGAACTCAAGCGTGACCTGAATGCGATCGCCGCCAATCTGGAAAGCACTGCGGGCGAAATCAGCCGCCTGGCCGAACGGGTCAAGGACGTTGATGTGGTGGCGGTGCTGCATCTGATGAATCAGCAATACAAAGATGCTGATCGCCTGCGCGCCTATGTGGATGAGATCAAGGCCGGCCGAATCAGCCGCGCGAAGGCAGAGTAGCAAAGGCTGGCGAAGCCCACACAGACAGCAAAAAGGGCGACCCTCTCGGGTCGCCCTTTTTCGATACCGCCCAGCAGAGCGGATTTTGTCTGGTAGGCGCGATTGGACTCGAACCAACGACCCCCACCATGTCAAGGTGGTGCTCTAACCAACTGAGCTACGTGCCTGCTGTGGGCGGCATTCTACTTATATTCAACAGGCTGTCAACGGGATTATTTTCATAAGCCACTGAATACCCTGGTCTTTTGATAAATGCGAATGCCAAGTGGCACATATTTAGGACAGGTTATCGCTCCACCCCGCTGGTGGCGGCTTTTTATCTCAGGTAGGATCCCCGCACTCGTAAAGAATATTAGACAGGGGCCTTCAGGATGACGAACACCGCTTACCCGCAGTCTTACTACGCTGCCTCCGCCAATCCCGCCCCTGCCCGTCCGGCCCTCCAAGGTGAAGTGGAGACCGACGTCTGCGTGATCGGCGCCGGGTACACAGGCCTTTCCAGCGCTCTGTTCCTGCTGGAGAACGGCTTCAAGGTCACGGTGCTGGAAGCCGCGAAAGTCGGTTTCGGGGCCTCCGGGCGCAATGGCGGCCAGATCGTCAACAGCTACAGCCGCGACATCGACGCCATCGAGCGCACTGTAGGCCCCAAACAGGCTCAGTTGATGGGACACATGGCGTTCGAAGGTGCCCGCATCATCCGTGAACGCGTGGCCAAGTACCAGATCCAATGCGACCTCAAAGACGGCGGCGTGTTCGCGGCCATTACCGGCAAGCAGATGGGTCATCTGGAATCGCAGAAGAAACTCTGGGAACGCTATGGCCACACGCAACTGGAGCTGATGGATCAGCGGCGGATCCGCGAAGTGGTTGCCTGTGACCAATACATCGGCGGCATGCTCGACATGAGCGGCGGCCATATCCATCCGTTGAATCTGGCGCTGGGCGAAGCCGCGGCCGTGGAGTCACTGGGCGGTGTGATCTACGAGCAGTCGGCGGCGACCCGTATCGATCGCGGCGCCAATCCGGTGGTGCATACCGCGCAGGGCAAGGTCCGGGCGAAGTTCGTCATTGTCGCGGGCAACGCTTATCTCGGCAATCTGGTGCCGGAGCTGGCAGCCAAATCCATGCCCTGCGGGACACAAGTCATCACCACTGAACCGCTGAGCGACGAACTGGCGAGCACCCTGCTGCCGCAGGATTATTGCGTCGAAGACTGCAACTACCTGCTGGACTACTACCGACTCTCGGGCGACAAACGCCTGATCTTCGGCGGCGGCGTGGTGTATGGCGCGCGGGATCCGGCGAATATCGAGGCAATCATTCGCCCGAAGATGCTCAAGGCCTTCCCTCAACTCAAGGATGTGAAGATCGATTACGCCTGGACGGGCAACTTCCTGCTGACCCTGTCGCGCTTGCCGCAAGTAGGACGATTGGGCGACAACATCTATTACTCTCAAGGCTGCAGCGGCCACGGCGTGACCTACACCCACCTGGCAGGCAAGGTTCTGGCAGAAGCGTTGCGCGGACAGGCCGAGCGTTTCGATGCATTCGCCAGCTTGCCGCATTACCCTTTCCCGGGCGGACAGATGCTGCGCACGCCGCTGACGGCAATGGGTGCGTGGTATTACAGCCTGCGGGATAAGTTGGGGTTTTGACTCAATACTGTTTTTGAACCCTGTAGAAGTCCGGCTTGCCCGCGGTGGCGCCCTCAAAGTACCCACCGCCGGCAAGCCGGACTGCTAAAGAGGCAAAGCAAACGACATCGCTGGATTGAGCTCAACGCGCGTTATTGATCGCCTTCACCGCTTCGCCCGCCGCCTGCTCCTGCCCGGCCTGAGCCAGATCGCTCGCCGCCTTGAGCCAGCGCTCACGATCCACTGGCGAGGGCAACTGCCGAGGGCTCTGGACCAACACGGCCCAATTGCCTGCGCTGTTCCAGTCCGAGGTAAATTCTTCGAAGCTCACCGTCAGACGCCCAAGCCCTGTGTAGATCAACACCGTGCGCTTGTTCTGGTTGAACCCGACGAGGACGCCGTAACGTTGCTCTTTCCACCAGAGCGAGCCGTCGTTGAAGCGCACCAGTACCGGATACCCGGCCGACACCTGGGCCAGCAGATCGGGGAATTGATGATCGACCGGATAAACGACAAACCCGTATTCACGGGCCAGATTGGGCATGCTCTGATCGAGTTTGTCTTCGGCGCCTGGCAGCTTCAGCGGTTTTTCCAGCAGGCCTGGCGTGGTCTGCACGCCATGCACGCTCAACATGCTGGCCAGCGCAAAGGGCGCACTCTGGTAAGCCTTGCCACGGAAGAACGGCACCGAATTGATTTCGACGCGATCCGGCAGCCGTTTGTACTCGGCAGGGACACCGGGCTTGTAAGCATGGGGATCGGCGCAACCCGCCAACGCCAGCACCATACCAAGCGCCAACCATTTCCTTTTGGTTCCAGAGTCAACCGATCGAGACATTCTTCACTCACTTGTCAGATGCCGGGCAACCCGCGACCCGGCCTGGAGGCCGACTATAGAGCCGCCGACGCCTTGGGTATAGCCTCAATATGCAGTCCGCGAGCGCCGATAGAACAAATCGGTCATGGGTTTCATACCATCGGTCAATTTTCAGCAACAACAGTCGTACTAGACTGTCGGTTACAGAGAGACGGAAAGCGAAGAAACCGGAGGAACCCATGAGCCTCGGAATGACCCTTGTGATGTTGATCGTTGGCTGGCTGGCTGTGGCTGGCGCCATGCTGTGGGGGGTGTTGCGGATTTCCCGCCGCCATCATCCGCACTATCGGAGTAGCGAAGCAGGGAAAATGGCGCAGACTGCAGAGCGCAAACACCGTCATGCCACCGCGCATTGATGCTTGCTTCACCCTTTGTTCAATCGTCGATTCAAAACGCAGTCAATAAAAAAACGGTCGGTGATGGCGTCCCCATCCCCGACCGTTTCATTTCCTGGCTATCAAACCCTGGCCATCAAGCCTTCTGCGCTTGGGCCTCGGCTTCAAGGCGCCTCTGCCGCGCACGGCGGGCCAGCATGTTCAGCCCCTCAATCAGCGCCGAGAACGCCATCGCGGTGTACACATAGCCTTTCGGTACGTGGGCGCCGAAACCTTCGGCGATCAGGGTCATGCCGATCATGATCAGGAACCCCAGAGCCAGCATCACAACGGTCGGGTTGTCGTTGATGAACTTCGCCAGAGGCTCCGACGCCACCAGCATCACGATCACGGCAGCGATCACGGCGATGATCATGATCGGCAAGTGTTCGGTCATGCCCACAGCGGTCACGATGCTGTCGATGGAGAACACCAGGTCCAGCATCAGAATCTGACCGATCGCAGCAGCCATGCCCATGATCACGGTATTGGAAACCGCCTTTTCCTCTTCGCTCTTGATGTCGACGCTGTGATGAATCTCGGTGGTCGCCTTCCACACCAGGAACAGGCCACCGGCGATCAGGATCATGTCTTTCCAGGAGAACATCTGGCCGAACACTTCAACCACCGGCTCGGTCAACTGAACGATCCAGGCCACGGTAGTCAACAGACCCAGGCGCAGGATCAGCGCCATGCTGATACCGATACGGCGCGCCTTGGTGCGCTGGTGCACGGGAAGTTTGTTGGTCAGGATCGAGATGAAAATCAGGTTATCGATGCCCAGCACGATTTCCATTACCACCAGGGTCGCCAACGCCACCCAGGCCGTGGGGCTTGCCGCCAATTGCAGAAGATATTCCATATACCGGTTGTCCAGGTTCGTTCGAGGAGATAAGGCGGCATTCTAGGGAGCCAGACACTTCAGGGAAATTCGTATTTTTCAGGCGTATACTTCGGTTTTCCCGAAGTGAGGCATTTATGCTCAATTATCGACAGTTGCACTACTTCTGGGTGGTCGCCAAGACCGGCAGCATCGTGCGCGCGTGCGAACAGCTGAACCTGACGCCGCAAACCATCAGCGGCCAGATCAGCCTGCTGGAACAGACCTACGGCGTGGAGCTGTTCAAGCGCGTCGGCCGCCAGCTTGAACTGACCGAAACCGGTCGTGCTGCCCTGCCCTACGCCGAGCAGATGTTTCAGCTGGGCGGAGAACTGGAAGCCGTGCTGCGCGCCCAACCGGACGAACAGCAGATCCTGTTTCGCGTCGGGGTCGCAGACGTCGTGCCCAAATCCATTGTCTATCGCCTGATCGCGCCGACCATGGAATTGAGCGAACCGATCCGCATCACCTGCCGCGAAGACCAGTTGGAGCGCTTGTTGGCCGACCTGGCGATTCAACGTCTGGACCTGGTGATTTCCGACAGCCCCATGCCCTCCCATCTGGACATTAAAGGCTACAGCCAGAAGCTGGGCGAATGCGGCGTGAGCTTTTTTGCCACCGCTGCGCTGGCAAAAACCTACGGCCAGAACTTTCCCCATGGCATGCAAGGTGCGCCGTTGCTGATCCCTGGCCAGCAGACCGTGGTGCGCAGTCGGTTGATGCGCTGGTTCGCCGAGCAGAATGTGCAGCCCAGGATCGTCGGCGAGTTCGATGACAGTGCACTGATGAAAGCTTTCGGCAAATCCGGCAGCGGAATTTTCATTGCGCCAAGCGTGATTGCCGATGAGGTGATGGAGCAGTACGACGTTGAACTGATCGGCCACACCGACACCGTGACCGAGTCGTTCTACGCAATCTCGGTCGAGCGCAAGGTCAAGCACCCCGGGATCGTCGCGATCACCGAAGGTGCCCGACGCCAGCTATTTACCGATTGAGCGCTGCAAGTGACCGATCAAGCGCTGCACGCCTCGGTTTTCGGCCTGGCGGTCATCAACACCAGCGCCAGCAGGATCGACAGCATAATGATCCCGGCGGCGGCAAAACCCAGGCTACCCAGCCCAAGATGGTCGATGACCCGACCACCCACGATGGCGCCGATGCCGATGCCCAGGTTGGCCCCGGCAATGTTCAGCGAAGCCGCAAACGCCGGAGCCTGTGGCGCCGCTTTCATCAGGCGCACATGGCTGACCAGGAACAACGCCGCCTGGGTCACGCCCCAGACCGCCAGCGCCAGGGCGAGTGCCGGCAACGAATGCATGCTCGGCACCACCATTACCATGCCGCCGATCATGAAGGTGCAGAAGGTCAGGCTGGCGATCAACGGATGCCGGTCCACCAGACGACCGCCCAGCGAATTACCCAGCAGACCCACCGCACCAAAGCCCATCAGGGCCCAACCGACCACGGTGCCGTTGAACCCGGCCAGTCTCTCCAGCATGTCGGCCAGATAGGTGTAGGCGGTGAACATGCCGCTGAACACCAGCACCGACAGCAACACATGCCCCTGCATCACCGGGCTGCGCAGGATGCGGAACTGGCTGCGAAACGAGGACTGATCCTTGTGCATGCTGTTGGGCAGATAGATGAACAGCAAAAAGGCCTTGGCGAACGCCACCGCGGAGAGAATCCAGAACGCGGTGCGCCAGCCGAACGCATCGGAAATCAAGGTGCCGACCGGGATGCCAAAGACCGTCGCGCAGACGATCCCGAAGCCGATCTTGGCAATCGCACGCCCTGCATGATCCGGCCCGACGATATCGACCGCTGTCTCGCTGGCCAGCGCCCAGAACACGGGTAGCCCCAGCGCAGGAATCAGCCTCGCAATCGCCATGACACCGATGTTCGGCGCCAGGGCAGCCACGGCATTGGCGACGCCGAACATGATCAGGACCGAGATGAACAGGCGCTTGCGTTCAAAGCGTGAGAAATACGCGGTGAGGAATGGGCCGAAGCAGGCCACGGTGAAGGCGAACAGTGTCACCAGCAGCCCGGCCTGCGGGATCGTGACGGCAAGATCGCGAGCGATGGCAGGGAGCAGACCGACGATGACAAACTCTGTGGTCAGGACCGTGAAACCGGCGGCTGACAACAGGTAGATGGGGAAAAACATCAAAACTCCAGAACGACGAAAAGACCAGTCAGTGAAGAGTGGTCGATCGAGATGACAGAAAAGCGGAACGCGGATGGTAACAGACACCGGCGCAAGGTTGGCCGGGCGGGTGGACAAAAGCGAACCGCCGCCTGAGCGATTCAGACGGCGGTAGGGGTCAGACGTTCAGTCCTGTGGGACGTGACGCCTCAGTAGCTGCCCATGTAATCGCGCTTGCCGACTTCTACGCCGTTGTGACGCAGCAGGTCGTAAGTGGTGGTGACGTGGAAGAAGAACTGCGGCAGCGAGTAGTGCAACAGGTAGGTCTGAGTGCTCAGACGCTTTTCCTTGTCAGTGCCCGGACGCAGCACGATTTCACGCTCTTCGTTGCCGTTGACCTGTTCAGGGGTGATGGTGTCGAGGAACGCCAGCACTTTGGTCAGCAGCGCTTGCAGGTCGGCAAAGGTGGTTTCGGTGTCTTCGTACTTCGGCGGCTCGATACCGGACAGACGCGCTCCAGCACCCTTGGCGAAGTCCACGGCGATCTGCACCTGACGCACCAGCGGGAACATGTCCGGGAACAGACGAGCCTGCAGCAGGGCGTCAGGCTGGATGTTTCTCGCGGTGGCGTGAGCTTCGCCCTTGGCCAGAACCGCGCCCAGCGCGGTGAGCATTTGTTTGAAGACAGGAATCGAAGCGGCGTACAGGGAAATAGTCATGGCAGTTCCTGATTGAGTAAGTCGCATGAAGAGCATGCGAACGCGGCTTGTCTTTTACCTCATCCAGCCCCTACCCTCATAGCCTTTTCAACGCTTAGGGAAAGCGCCATGTCCACCGAGCCGGATTTTGACAGCGAAGCCGAGAACACTGCCGACAGTTCAGATGCGCTGCGACTCAACAGCACCGAAATACGCATTCTGGGCTGCCTGATCGAGAAGCAGGCGACTAACCCCGAAACCTACCCACTGACGCTCAACGCGCTGGTGCTGGCGTGCAACCAGAAGACCAGCCGGGAGCCGGTGATGAACCTCACGCCTGGCCAGGTCGGGCAGAGCCTGCGCAATCTGGAGGGCTTGCAACTGACTCGCCTGGTGATGGGCAGCCGCGCTGACCGTTATGAACACAGGGTCGACAAGACGCTGGAACTGGTGCCGGCGCAGATGATTCTCACCGGCCTGTTGTTTTTGCGCGGCCCGCAGACGGTCAACGAACTGCTGACCCGCAGCAATCGCATGCATGACTTCGACGATACGGATGCCGTTATCCATCAGTTGGAACGCCTGATCGGGCGCGGCCTGGCGGTGCTGATCCCGAAACAGGCCGGTCAACGCGAAGATCGCTACATGCATGCCTTGGGGGATCCGGCGGACATGGAAACGATTCTGGCGGCGCGGCAAAACCCGTCCGAACGCGCGAGCGGTGGCAGCTCGGCGCTGGCGGAACGGGTCGAAGAACTCGAAGCGCGGATTGCGGCGCTTGAGGAGCGGCTGGCGAAGCTTGAGGGGTGACTCACGCGGCGGGTCATGCACCTGCACCGAAGGTAGCAGACTCAAGCAACCCGATGCCCCAGGCTTTACACCCGCGCAAACGCCGCAGCCGCCTGATATTGCTCCTCGGTCGGCGTCACACCGGTATAAAGGATGAACTGCTCCAGCGCCTGAATCGCGGCGACCTGATCCCCGGTAATCAAGCGTTTGCCGTACTGTTGCGCATGGACAATGAACGGCGTGCGGGCCGGGGTGGCGACCACGTCGAACGCAGTATCTGCGGCCTCGATGGCTGAAGCCTCGAACGCCAACGTACCGGCCTGATCGCCGATCATCCCTAACGGGGTGACGTTGACCAGCAACGGCGGCCGTTCGCTCCCCAGATCAGGCTGCCATTGGAAGCCACAGGTCTTCGCCAGCGCCCTCCCCGCCTGCTCGTTACGCGCCACGATCAGGCCATCGGTAAACCCGGCATCACGCATGGCACAGGCCACAGCCTTGGCCATCCCGCCGCTGCCACGCAGGGCAAAGCGGGTACGCGGCACCTGATGAGCATCAACCAACTGCGCCGCAGCGATGTAATCGGTGTTGTAAGCCTTGAGATGGCCGTCGGTGTTGACGATGGTATTGATCGATTCTATGGCCGCTGCCGAGGGGTCCATTTCGTCGACCAGAGGAATGCAGGCTTCCTTGAATGGCATCGACACACCACAGCCGCGAATACCCAGTGAACGCATACCCGCGATAGCGGCTGGCAAGTCACTCGGTGAAAAGGCTTTGTAATAGAAGTTAAGGCCCAACTGTTGATACAGATGATTATGAAAGCGCACACCGAAGTTGCCCGGACGTCCCGCGAGGGACATGCACAACAGTGTTTCCTTGCTTGCAGTGACGGACATGAAATCTCCTGAACGGTATTAGTTAACCCCTGGATAAAGGCGTAGAATTCAGTTGCTTGCGGCCGTGACCGGGGCAAATGTCATCAATGTTGTCGAATACCTTACACAAAATTTACGCAACGGCTTCGCAGATATTTCGAAACCCGTTGTCTGAGTAGTTATCCCGTGGCAGTGCCTGAGCGTAACGCAGGCTCGCGACAACGGGACTGAACACCGAGGAACAGTCATGATTCGTCACATCTCCAAGGTTGCCCTGTTGTTAGGTGCCCTCGCCCTTGCAGGCCAAGCTGAAGCCCATGGTGGCGGCGGCGGTCCAGGCTGGGGTGGAGCGGCAGTCATCGGCGCAGTCGTCGGCGGCGTGGTTGGCGCAGCAGTGGCATCCGGCCCTGTTTATGCGGCTCCGGCCCCGGTGTATGTAGCACCTGCCCCTGTGTATGCGGCGCCCGCGCCTGTGTATTACGCGCCACCACCGCCACCGGTTTATTACCAGCCAGCGTATGTCGTTGAACGTCCGGTCGTGTACGGCCCTCGCTACTATGGCCCGCCACGTCCTTACGGCCCGCCTCCAGGCTATTACCACGGTGGCGGTCGCTGGTAACAGCGCTGCTACTGTCACCCCTGCCGATCAACGATCGACAGCGCTTTGAATACACGACCCCGCTCAACAGGCGGGGTTGTCGTTTCCGGGGAGAGGTAAGTATAAACGCGTCTGTTTAAATGAAACTTTCGTCATTTGACAGCGCGCCGACGATGTTTGAACTGCGATTGAAAAGGTCGCGTCCAGAACAGTCACAGCCCGACGACATACTTCATACTGTCAACCTGCATGTTTGCTGCGCACGCCTGTCAATCATCTATAAGAAGGGACGCCCATGCCGACACAAAACCCGCACCGCGCCGCCGGACTGTGTACGTCCAGTAAGGTCTACAACGCCCTTACTGAACTCAAAAGCCTGGAAGGCCACCGAACCGCCAAGTTCGTCTCGCTACTGGCGCAGAATCTGGTGGAGAAAGGCCTGCTTTCCGAATACGAAGTCATCGCGATGCTGGATCAGGTGGTCGACTGATCCCGCATTTTCTGGCTGGAACTGGCAGCCCCCGCAGAACGGGTTAGTCGTGACCGGATGTGATTTCTGAAGGGCGCAATGCCTGCCAATGTGACCGGTTCCCCGCTCCGCCGTTTTCCACTTCGCAAAACCTGACCTCTCGCTCATCAATGACGACTATCGAGAACAGTGATTTCTGCTGGCCGTAACCGCGCCGTAAAGTAGCCCCATAGATTGATGGAGGCACTTATGACCAAGGTTCAAATCATGTCGGTAGTTGGCAGCGCAGTCCCCGCACAGCTTCGTGAACGCGGCCTGCTGGCGTGCTGGTACCTGATGCAGAACGGTGAACCGGTCAGTGGTCCGCTCCTCTCGCTGCCTGCGGCGCAAGCGCTGTCGCAACAAATGGAAACCCGCAAGCTCAACAGCTGAATCGAATTCGCTCTTCCCTGAAATCGTGCGTTGCTCCGCACTTCCCTTTAGCCCGCATCCCCTGACGCGGGCTTTTTTTTGCCCTGAATTCGGGCTTCATTTGCGCCGATGCAACTCAGCCCCGCTCAGCGAGCGTCGCGTTGACCTGGCAGCGATGGGCCAGTTTCTGCAAACGCTTTTCCAGCGCCCCCAACACCACGCGGTCAGAGCGGCCGCTTTCCAGTTCTTCGATCATGTCATTGGCCACCAGACGCAGTTCGTGGGAGATCACCACGCGATCATCGTTCTGGTCCAGCTTGTGCGACTCGAACAGGCGATGCAGGTAATCCTCCAGTGTGCGCTGCAGACGATGGCGGTCGGTGGCGCGCAGGTGGACCAGATTGACGGTGATCTTCGCCAGCATCTCGTTAAGCTCGCCGCACAGGTACTGCATGCGCCGTGCATAGCCGGTCTCGCGGTCGCGCACCTGTTTTTGCTGAGCGGCCAGCTCCTGGCGCCGCTGAATCGCAGGCACCGTCACCGCCACCATCAGGCCCACGATCAAGCCAATGGCCTGAATCCAGCCCGCCCAATCGGAGGGTTTCACGAACAGGCCGGTAACGAGCAAGAGCACCGCAACGATGGCCGCGCAAAACACCAACGCAGCGTAATCCTTGCTGATAAAACCCTTGGGCATTGCGCAACTCCTAGGTCAATTCAAGTGGAGGTTATCGATGGCGGGGAATGCTAATCGGTGACCGGCGCAAGTGCCATGAATATCGGAGCAACCCTTTTAAATACAGGGTTTTCCCGCTGACAACCTGAACGAATGCCATACGTATCGCTTTTATTGTTGAAACGGCCTGCGCAGCCCATCGACATCGTTAGAAACATGCTCCTAAAATGCGCCGATCTTGTTGTCGTTCTTCAGAAAAGTACGACCTTCCACAGTGTTTCCAATCAAAAGTGAGCTTTGCTCTTGAAAATTCGCACATCACTCATCGGCCTATTATTTGCACTTACAGGCTCAGCACTTTCCACCGGTGCACTTGCGAACGAACCCGCCGCCTTCAATCGTGATCCGGCGAACCTTCATCTGGCCTCCGGCAGCGCCATGATCACCGACCTGAAATCTGGCCAGGTGCTGTATTCGAGCAACCCGGACGTCATCGTGCCGATCGCTTCGGTGACCAAGCTGATGACCGCCATGGTCACCCTCGACGCCAAGCTGCCGATGGACGAGATGATCAAGGTCGACATCTCCCAGACCGCTGAAATGAAAGGCGTGTTCTCGCGGGTCAAACTGGGCAGCGAGCTCAACCGTCACGACATGCTGCTGATTACCCTGATGTCCTCGGAAAACCGTGCGGCCGCAAGCCTTGCCCACAGTTATCCGGGCGGCTATCCGGCATTCATCAAGGCGATGAACGCCAAGGCCAAGGCACTGGGCATGAGCCATACGGTGTACATGGAGCCGACCGGTCTGTCGGTGTTCAACGTGTCGACGGCCCGTGACCTGACCAAACTGGCACTGGCCGCGCGCAACTATCCGATGCTGAGCGAGCTGAGCACCACCCCGGAAAAGACCGTGACCTTCCGCAAGCCGACGTACACCCTGGGCTTCAGCAACACTGACCATCTGGTGCGCAAGTCCAACTGGGACATCAAGCTGACCAAGACCGGTTTCACCAATCAGGCCGGGCACTGTCTGGTGCTGCTGACCAGCATGGCCAACCGTCAGGTGTCGGTGGTGATTCTCGATGCGTTCGGCAAGTACACTCACTTCGCCGACGCCAGCCGCATGCGCCTGTGGATGGAGACCGGCAAGAGCGGCCCGGCGCCGGAAGTGGCGTTGCAGTACAAGAAGGACAAGAATCTGGTGATGAAGCAGAAAGGGCTTCAGGCGTCGGATTGATCTTTTCGATTGCGGCCTGAGCGCCGCGACCCTGCAAAATCACACAATCCCGTGGGAGGGAGCTTGCTCACGATTGGCCCGGTCAGGCAACCCAGTGTTGACTGACCATACGCATTCGCGAGCAAGCTCCCTCCCACAGGTTGATCAAACATTTGATATCCGTACGTTATCCCACCATCTCGGCGACCACCGCCAGGGTATCCCCACACTGCACCAACCCCGGGAAATGCCGGGCGGCCAGCAGTCCATCACGTCCCGCACGATATTCCACCGGCGCCGCGCCGGTGCGCTTGATGTCATGCACCCTGGCGATCACCTCGCCCTTGCGCACCTGATCCCCCAGATCACGACACATTTCCAGCAGCCCGTCATGCTCGCTGGCGACAAAACAGCTGCCGTCGGGCATGTCCAGCATCACGGTCGGCCGTAGCTCGACTTCGCCCTGCAAAACTCCCGCATGCACCAGCAGATTGCGTACGCCGCGTTCGGCAATCGCGACGCTTCGGGCGCTGGATGAACCGCCTCCTCCCAGTTCCGTGGTCACGAACACCTTGCCCTGCTGCTCGGCAGCGGTGTCGTACATGGCCCCGGCGTCCAGCTCCAGCATGCGCATGCTGTACGGCGCATTGAACGCCTGCATGCCGGCCTCGCACTGCGCCTGCTGGTGTTTGTCCGGCAGCACATGGCAGGCGGCGAACGGCAGGAAGTCCAGCGTCCGGCCACCGGAGTGGATGTCCAGCACGATGTCGGCGAGCGGCAATAACGTGCGACGGAAATAGTCGGCGATCTTCTCGGTGACCGTGCCGTCGGGCTTGCCAGGGAAGCTGCGGTTGAGGTTGCCCTTGTCGATGGGCGACGTGCGCCGACCGGCATGGAACGCCGGGGTGTTCATGAACGGGATGATGATCACCCGTCCACTCACCTCCTCCGCGGTCAGGCGCTGCGCAAGCTTGCTCAACGCCACCGGGCCTTCGTATTCGTCGCCGTGGTTGCCACCGGTCAGCAGCGCGGTCGGTCCTTGTCCGCGCTTGACCACGGTGAGCGGAATCATCACCGCACCCCAGGCCGAATCGTCCCGGGAATACGGCAGTTTCAGGAAACCGTGCTGCACGCCGTCCAGGCTGAAATCGACGGTCGCGCTGATCGGGTTATCGGTGAGATCGTTCATCGGTCAATCCTTCACGAACAGCTGACGCGGGACGTTGCACAGGGTTTCCACGCCGGTCTCGGTGATCAGGATGCTTTCGGTGATTTCCAGGCCCCAATCGTCCATCCACAATCCCGGCATGAAGTGGAAGGTCATGCCTGCCTGCAACACGCTGGTGTCGCTCGGGCGCAGGCTCATGGTGCGCTCGCCCCAATCCGGCGGATAGCTGATACCGATCGGGTAGCCACAGCGGCTGTCCTTGTGGATGCCGAACTTCTCCAGCACGGCGAAAAACGCCTTGGCGATGTCGCCGGTGGTGTTGCCCGGTTTTGCAGCGTCCAGCCCGGCAGCGATGCCTTCGACCACGGCCTTCTCGCCTTCGAGGAAGTGCTTGGGCGGCTGGCCCAGATAAATCGTTCGCGACAGCGGGCAGTGATAGCGCTTGTAGCACCCGGCGATTTCAAAGAATGTCCCCGCGCCCTTCTCGAACGGTGTGTCGTCCCAGGTCAGGTGCGGCGCGCTGGCATCGGCACCGGTGGGCAGCAACGGCACAATGGCCGGGTAATCGCCGCCATGGTCGTCCGCGCCCAGGATGCCGGTGCTGTAGATCTCGGCCACTAGCTCGTTCTTGCGCATGCCCGGCTCGATGCGCTCATAAATACGCGCATGCATGTTCTCGACGATGCGCGCAGCGATGCGCATGTACTCGATTTCCTGCGGCGACTTGATCGCTCGCTGCCAGTTGACCAGCCCGACCGCGTCGAGCAGCGTGGCGTTGGGCAGGTGTTTTTTCAGCGACAGGTAGGCGGCGGCGCTGAAATAGTAGTTATCCATTTCCACGCCGATGTTCAGGCTGCTCCAGCCGCGCGGTGCGATGACTTCCTGGCACAGGTAGTCCATCGGATGGCGCTCGCGGGACTGCACGTAAATATCCGGGTAACCGACGATGTTGTCGTGCTGCATGAACACCGTGCGCTTGGCGCCATTGGCGTCCTGACCACGGCCGTACCACACCGGCTCGCCGTCCATCGCCAGCAACACACACTGGTGAACGTAGAACGACCAGCCGTCGTAACCCGTCAGCCAGGCCATGTTCGACGGGTCGGTGACCACCAGCAATTCGATGCCCTGCTCCTGCATCGACCGGCGCACCTTGGCCAGTCGCTGGGCGTATTCATCCCGTGAAAAGGGAAGATTGACGACTATCTGAGACATGCAGATGCCCTCTGTAGATGACGCACTGATTGAAATTGTTTTAACGATTCATCCGCCGAAACGCAGGCCCTTGCCCGCCGCAAGCGCCCGCTCGAACGCCAGATTGGCGATGGCGGTGTCCTGCGCGCCGGTGCCGGTGAGATCGCACAGGGTGATGTCCCTCGCGTCACTGCGCCCCGGCTTTTGCCTGGCAATCACCTGGCCGAGTTCGGCGAAACGGGTTTCATCGCTGACCGCGCCAGCCGCGAGCGCGTGGTGCAGCTCGCCGAGGACGCGGGTCTGACTCAGGCGGTCGGCGACGTAGCGGTCGACCTTGGCCAACGCTTGCGCGGCGATTTCATTCTTGTGTTCGGCATCGGAGCCCATCGCGGTGAGGTGCAGGCCCGGTTGCAGATGACGGGCTTCGATAAGCGGCTCGCGGCTCGGGGTGCAAGTGATGGCAATGTCGACGCCGTCCATGGCCTGCTCGATGCTCTGGCACAGACGGATCGCCAGTTCCGTCTCATGGCCGAGCTGTGCCGCAAAGACTTCGGCTTTGGCCGTGTCCCTGGCCCATATCCGCACTTCTTCAATGGGCCGCACCAGCCGCAGCGCCTGCAATTGCAGCAGCGCCTGCTCACCCGCGCCAATCAACGCCACGCTGCGGCTGTTTTCGCGAGACAGCCAACGGGCCGCGACCGCCCCTGCCGCTGCCGTGCGCACGGCGGTGAGGTAGCCGTTGTCCAGCAGCAAGGCGTCGAGCAGGCCGGTCCTTGCCGACAGCAGCATCATCATGCCGTTGAGGCTTGGCAGGCCCAGTGTGGGGTTGTCGAAAAACCCGGGGCTGACCTTGATCGCGAAGCGCTCCAGGCCTGGAAGGTACGCCGTCTTCACGTCGACTTCGCCGTTGTGCTCGGGAATGTCCAGACGCAGAATCGGCGGCATCGCCACGGCAGCGGTCGCCAACAGACGAAACGCATGCTCGATGGCATCCACGCTCGCCACATCCAGCGCGATGCAGGCGCGCAGATCGCTTTCGCTCAACAGGGTGACTTCAGCCATTACAGGTCTCCTTCGATGCGCGTTGAGGCGTTCACTGGCTGGCTCCGGCGAGCACGCGCAGATGTTGTTCAAGATCGACGTTGCGCCCGCTCACCACCACGACGATGGGTCCCCTCGGCTCGATCAGGCCTTCAAGCAGGGCCGAGATGCCGACGGCTGCAGCCCCTTCGACGACTTGCCGTTCCTCGAAATACGCATGCCTAATGCCATTGCCGATGGACGCTTCGTCCAGCAGATGAACCTGATCGCAGAGATCGCGAGTCATGGCGAAGGTGTATTGGTTGTCCAGACCGATGCCGCCGCCTAGCGAATCGGCCAGGGTCGGCAGCTCTTCGACTTCCACGGGCTGGCCGGCTTGCAGGCTGGCGTGCATGGCCGCGCCGCGCTGCATCGAAATGCCGTGCAGTCGGATATCTGGATTGGCGGATTTCAGCGCCAACGCCACACCGGCGAACAGCCCTCCGCCAGACAAGGGCACCAGCACTTGGGCGACATCCGGGACTTGCTCGATGATTTCCAGCCCCAGCGTGCCTTGCCCGGCAATGATCGCCGGATGGTCGAAAGGAGGCAGCAATGCGGCGCCCTGCTCCCGCGCAATGCGTTCAGCTTCGTGCTGGGCGTCGTCCTGAGAGCGGCCGATGATGCAGACCTCGGCACCGAGGTCGCGAATGGCCTGGACCTTGTTGGGGGGTACTAATTGCGAGAGGCAGATGGTGGCTTTGACGTTAAGTTGCGAAGCGGCGTAAGCCAGGGCGCGACCGTGATTACCGGTCGAGGCGGCAACTACGCCTTTGGCGCGTTGCTCGATGCGCAGTTGCGCGATGGCATTGCTCGCGCCGCGTAACTTGAAGCTGCCAGTGATTTGCTGCGATTCCAGCTTCAGGTAGACCGGCACGCCAACCCGTTTCGACAGGCTCGGCGAATGCTCCATGGGCGTGACCCGCACCAGCGACGCAATGCGCTGACGAGCGAGATAGACATCGTTGAGCTGCAACCCTGACATGACCGCGTCCCGACCTGAGTGTTGGTCGCAGTCTAAAAGCGGCAAATTGTGCTGATGAATGTACTAGGGCAATTTTCAGATAAATCTTTTTTCGATCTTTCCAGGGTCTAGCGTCGAAGGACGGATCGCTTCTGATCGGGCGCTGTAGGAGCTGCGGCCTATCTAAAAATCATGAATGCTCGGGTACTGCCCGAAGATCTCGCGCATGCTGATCAGCGCTTCGCGCATTTCTTCATCAGTGCATTCGGCGCCAACACACAGCCGCACGCCTCGCGCCCGTGGCACACCGCGAACGGTGAACGGGTCGGGTGAGGCGACTGCGATGTGGCGTTGGCGCAACTCGCGCACCAGGCTGTCCAGTTCCCAGTGCTTGGGAATGCCAATCCAGGCGTTCAGCGAATTGGGGTGCTGGCCCTGAATATATTCGCTCAGGTATTCGCTGACCATCGCCTGCCGCCCGTTCAACAGCCGACGTTGCAGGCGCAACAGGGTGTCAGCACGGCCATCGCGAATCCAGCGCGCAGCCACTTCGGCCATCATCGGCGTCGCCATCCAGCTGTTCACCCGCAGGATACTTTCTGTGCGCAGGGCCAAGCGCTTGGGCATGGTCAGAAAACCAATGCGCATACCGGTGAGAATCGACTTGGTCATGCTGGTGCAATAGAACGACAGTTCCGGCAGGTAATGGCTGATCGGCGGCGCGCGGCGTTCATCGAGCAAAGGCCCGTACACATCGTCCTCGATGATGTGTACGCCGAAACGCCGGGCGATGTCGGCGATCTCGCGACGGCGGCTGTCGGGCATCAGGCTGGTGGTGGGGTTGCTCAGGTTCGGCGTGCACACCAGGGCGGTAATGCGTTCGTTGCTGCACATGTCCTCGAAATGCTCGGGGTCGATGCCGTAGCGATCCATTTCCAGGCCTTTGAGCGTGAACCCCAGCACCTGGGAATTGCCGATCACGCCGTGGTCGGTCAGGCCTTCGCACAGCACCACATCATCGGGACCGGCCAGAGATGCCAGGGCGAGAAAGATGCCGTGCGCCGCGCCGTTGGTGATGAGGATGTCATCGCGCTCGACCTTCAGCCCCTGACGCCCGATCCAGTGCACCGCCGCCTCACGATGGGACTCGAAGCCGGCGATGGGTCGGCAGGCACGAATCCAGGGCTGGTCTTCTTCGGTGCTGAGCTCGGCGCAGGTGTCGCGCCAGAAGCGGTCGTGCTCGAGGGTGTGCATGATGCGCGCGGTGGAGAAGTCCACCAGCGCCCGTTCGGGGCTGTCGAGTATGTAAGTGGCGACGCGATCGCTCATGCGCCGGGACACAAAACTGCCGCGCCCGACCTCGCAACGCACCAGCCCCTGCCGCTCCAACTCTTTATAGGCATTGGTCACGGTCTGCACGCTGATACCCACCGCGTCTGCGACCTGACGTTGTGGCGGCAGGCGCTGATCGTCCACCAGCACGGCATTCTCGATGTCGCTGGCGATGGCCTGCACCAGAATCTTGTACTTGGATTCGCCACCCCGGGCCTGATCCACGGCCGCTCGCCATTTTTCCATCATTGCCTGTAGACCTTGTCCAAATCCGATGCGGACAGCATCTCCCGAGAATACGCATCGGGCAATTGTCCTAGTGCAATGCAATGTCTGGCAGACCTTTTGTATGCTCGGTGTCAGGTCGAAGCAAAACTGCCATCACAGCAGTGAAAAACCTTCATATCGACTTGTACTGGTACGGCCCCGGCCGTATGAGCGGCATACAAAAGCCTGCTCCAGTACGTTTTGCTCTTAGCGTCACTGCCTCCTAACACAGAGCCGTTTGCAACGGGTCCACAAGAAACAGGAGATTTTATCGATGAGCAATTTTGCACACAGCGTCACCCTTCCCCTGCGTCGCCTGTTCGTGGCTTGTGCGTTGTTCGGCCTGACCGCCGGCGCTCAGGCGGCGACCACCCTGGAAACGGTCAAGGCCAACAGCGCCATCCGTATCGGCTACGCCAACGAATCGCCTTTCGCCTACACCGAAACCAATGGCAACGTGACCGGCGAATCCCCTGAAATCGCCAAGATCATCTTCGCCAAACTGGGTATCAAGAAGGTCGACGGCGTGCTCACCGAATGGGGATCGTTGATTCCCGGGCTGCGCGCCGGTCGCTTCGACGTGATTGCCGCGGGCATGTACATCACCCCGGCGCGCTGCAAGCAGGTGATCTTCACCGACCCGCAGTACCAGTTACCGGACGCGCTGCTGGTGGAGAAAGGCAACCCGAAAAAACTCCACAGCTACGAAGACATCGCCAAAAACCCCGACCTTAAAGTGGCGATCATGGCCGGCACCGTCAACCTGCAATATGCGCGAGACAGCGGCGTGAAAGACTCGCAGATTCTTCAGGTGCCGGACACCACCGCGCAATTGCAGGCCGTGCGCGCCGGGCGGGCCGATGCCGCCGTCGGTACCCAGCTGACCATGAAAGGTCTGGCAAGCAAGGGTGGCGAAAAGGTCATGGCTGAAACCGACTTCAAGGACGATCCATCGCACATTGGCTATGGCGCCCTGGCCTTCCGCCCGGAAGACAAGGACCTGCGCGACGCCGTCAATGCCGAGTTGAAGAAGTGGCTGGGTACCGAGGATCACCTCAAGGCCGTCGCCCCGTTCGGCTTCGACAAGGACAACCTCACCACCAAGACCGCCGCCGAGCTGTGCGGTCAGTGATTGCGTCGATCTGAACCACGCCGGGCGCGGCTCCTGCGGGCCGCGCCCATTCCCTGCGTAAACCTGAACACTGGGTCGAGCCATGGGCGAATTACTACCGTTATTGCTACAAGGCGCCTGGGTCACGCTCCAGGTCACGTTCTACGGATCGTTGCTGGCGATTGCCGCCGCGATCCTCGCCGCTCTGGGGCGGATGTCGCCCTGGCTGCCGGTGCGCTGGTTCTCCATCGCCTACATCGAACTGTTTCGCGGCACCTCGCTGCTGGTGCAGTTGTTCTGGCTGTTTTTCGTGCTGCCGCTGCCGCCCTTCAATATCGAGATGAGCCCTTTCGCCGTAGCGATTGTCGGCCTGGGTCTGCACATCGGCGCCTATGGGGCGGAAGTGATGCGCGGCGCGATCAGTTCGGTCGCCAAGGGGCAATACGAAGCCAGCGTTGCGTTGAACTTCACGGCCTTCACCCGCTTTCGCCGGATCATCCTGCCGCAAGCACTGCTGGCAGCGATTCCACCGGGCACCAACCTGCTCATCGAACTGTTGAAGAACACCTCGCTGGTATCGCTGATCACCCTGTCGGACCTGAGCTTCCGCGCTCGCCAGCTCGATCAGGCGACCTTCGAAACCCTGCAGATCTTCACCCTGGCGCTGATCATGTATTTCGTCATGGCGCAGCTGATCAACTTCGCCATGCGCCGCTTTGAACGCCGCTTGAGCCGTGGCCGGATGCGCGGAGGTCTGTCATGAACAGTTTCTTCGACTGGCAGTACGCGCTGCAGATTCTTCCCGACCTGCTGCGCGCCTCCCTCAACACCCTGGGCATCACCCTGATCGGTTTCGTGATCGCCATCGTGCTCGGCCTGTTCCTGGCCATAGGCCGGCGCAGCAAGCACTACTGGCTGTCCTGGCCGACTACGCTGGTGATCGAGTTCATCCGCAGTACGCCGCTGCTGATTCAGGTGTACTTCCTGTATTACGTGCTGCCGAACTATGGCGTCAGCATGAGCGCGATGCAGGTGGGCATCATCGGCATCGGCGTGCACTACGCCTGCTACATCGCCGAGGTCTATCGCAGTGGTCTGGATGCCGTGCCCCGCGCGCAGTGGGAAGCGGTCACCGCGCTGAACATGAGGCCCTATATTGCCTATCGCAACATCATCCTGCCCCAGGCGTTCAGGCCGATTCTGCCGCCGCTGGGCAACTACCTGATCGCCATGCTCAAGGACACCCCGGTGCTGTCGGCGATCACCGTGGTGGAGATCATGCAACAGGCGAAAAACATCGGATCGGAAAGCTTCCGTTATCTGGAGCCGATCACCATGGTCGGCCTGTTCTTCCTGGCTTTGAGCATTGTTCTGGCCTATCTGGTACGGCGCCTCGAATTGCGCCTGGAGCTACGCTAATGACTTCTACCGTATCGACCTCGTCGGCTGCCTTCTCGCAATTCACGCAACTGGCAGCGACCGCGCACCCTCATGAGGCCAACGCCATGCCCCTGTCCCACAGCGCTCAGCCACTGGTGAGCTTCAAGGACGTGACCAAGCGCTACGGCAACTTCACGGTGCTGGACAAGCTCAACCTCGACGTCGCCCCCGGTGAGAAAGTCGCGATCATCGGCCCCAGCGGCTCGGGCAAATCCACCCTGCTGCGCGTGTTGATGACCCTGGAAGGCATCGACGAAGGGCAGATTCAGGTCGACGGCGAGTCGCTGACCCACATGCCGGGACGCGGCGGCCTGCTGGTGCCGGCCAACGACAAACATATTCGTCGAGTGCGCGGCAAGATCGGCATGGTGTTCCAGAGCTTCAACCTGTTCCCGCACATGACCGCATTGCAGAACGTCATCGAAGCGCCCGTGCATGTGCTGGGCATGAAGGCCAAGGAAGCCCGGGAGCGCGCCGCCGACCTGCTGGAACTGGTAGGCCTGGGCACTAAACTCGAGCACTACCCTTCGCAGCTTTCCGGCGGTCAGCAGCAACGCGTCGCCATCGCTCGCGCCCTGGCCATGCGTCCCAAGGTGATGCTGTTCGACGAAGTGACCTCGGCGCTGGACCCTGAACTGTGCGGCGAAGTGCTCAACGTCATCCGCAAGCTCGGCGCCGAGCACAAGTTGACGATGCTGATGGTCACCCACCAGATGGGCTTTGCCCGGGAATTCGCGGATCGTGTGTGCTTTTTTTACAAGGGCCAGATCCATGAACAGGGTACGCCGTCGCAGATCTTCGAGAACCCGCAGCAGGAAAGGACCTGCGCGTTCCTGAGTGCAGTGAAAGAGGCGAACTGACACCAATGCATCAGGATGAGTCCGCTCATCCTGAACGTTGATGAAAGTCCCACGTTTCGTCCGGGCATAACCCCAACGACCCGCTAAGCTTGCTCTGTTGGCGCTTGCATCAGACATCGCTCGGGGGAGTTGAAGCATGCTCATCAAATGGGTACTGGCTGCGTTGCACTTGTTGGCTTTCGGCTTTGCATTGGCGGCGGTTCTGGCGCGGGGACGGGCGCTGCGGCGATTGCGCACCGATGATCCACGCTCCTTTCGCGATGTGTTCGTGGTCGACAATATCTGGGGTGTTTCGGCGGGCATTCTGTTGGTGACCGGCGCCTTTCGAGCGTTTGGCGGGTTGGAGAAAGGCTCGTTCTATTACCTGCACCAACCGCTGTTTCATCTGAAGATGACTGCGTTCGTCGCCATTCTCGCGCTGGAGGTGGTGCCGATGTTCGCCCTGATCAAATGGCGCATCGCATTCAAGAAAAATCTGCCCATCGATACCAGCCGTTCACGACGCTTTGCCCGGATCAGTCATATGGAAGCGGCATTGATGGTGGTCATCGTCATCGCCGCCACGGGCATGGCGCGGGGGATCTTGTTGAGTTGAGCGCGTGGGAATGCCTAGCAAATCTATCTATTTTGATCATTCCCACGCTCCGCGTGGGAATGCAGCCTCTGACGCTCTGCGTCTACCCCGGCGGACGCGGAGCGTGGGCACCATCAAAGAGCATCAACAGCGCCGAAGCGGAATCGCTTCAGCTCACCCAGAAATACATCAGCGCCAAATTCGCCGCCGAGATCAGGCCGAACAACCCCCAGGCCAGGGTCTTGGTCAGGGTGCTGTTGGCGAATGGGCCCATCAGTTGTTTGTCGCTGGTAAAGCGGATCAACGGCCACAACGCGAATGGCAGTTGCAGGCTGAGCACGACCTGGCTCAGCACCAGCATCTTGCCCACTGCGCCGTCACCGAACCAGATCACGCCGATCAGCGCCGGAATCAGTGCCAGCGCCCGTGTGATCAAACGACGTTGCCAGCACGGAATCTTGGCCTTGAGAAAACCTTCCAGCACCACTTGCCCGGCAATGGTGCCGGTGAAGGTCGAGCTCTGCCCCGCCGCCAGCAATGCCACACCAAACAACACGCTCGCCAGCGCCCCGCCGACCAATGGATCGAGCAGGTGATAGGCGTCCTGAATTTCCACCACATCGGCGTGACCGCTGCCGTGGAAGGCTGCTGCGGCGAGGATCAGGATCGCGGCGTTGATCACCAGCGCCATGCTCAGCGAGGCAATGGTATCGACCCGGGCATAGCGAATCGCGCTGGCCTTGCTTTCCACCGACGTGCCATTGACCCGTGTCTGCACCACCGATGAATGCAGGTACAGGTTATGCGGCATCACCGTCGCGCCAAGAATGCCGATGGCGATGTACAGCGGCTCCTGAGCACTCAGCACATCCCAGGACGGTTTCAGGCCCGCGAACACATCCGGCCAGAACGGTTTGATCAGCACCAGCTCGATGAAGAAACAGGTGGCGATGGTTGCGATCAGGCCCAGTACGATGGCCTCCAGGCGGCGGAAGTTGGCGCCCTGCAATGCCAGCACGATCACCGTATCGAACGCGGTCAAGGCCACGCCGGTGGTGATCGAGACGCCCAGCAACAGGTGAAAGGCCAGCGCGGCGCCGAGCACTTCGGCAAGGTCGGTCGCCAGAATCGACAGCTCCGCCAGAATCCATTGCCCCATGCCGACCCGATGGCTGTAGCGCTCGGCGGACAGCTGCGCCAGGTCGCGCCCGGTGGCGATCCCCAGGCGTGAGCAGAGGTTCTGCAAGACCATCCCCGACAGGCTCGCCAGCACCACGACGAATAGCAGCGCGTAGCCGAAGCGCGAGCCGGCTTCGATGGCCGTGGCCCAATTGCCGGGGTCCATGTAGCCGATGGAGATCAGCAGACCGGGGCCGACGAACAGCATCATTTTGCGCAAGAACGACGCATTGGCCGGGATGGCGACGCTGTCGGTCACGGCGGAGGGGCAGAAAGGAGCGGTGGCGGTGGTCGGGAGTCTGTATTTCACGGGAGTCCGGCGGGTGATTGCGATCAGCCATGGAGCTTAAACGCCCGGAAATATTTTGTCTTGAATCAATGCAAAAGCTCTAACATGCGTCGTCCCACGGAACTGGAAAACAATAATGTCCTCGCTTTCACACTCCTCCGATCACTGCGACGCCCAACCGGACGGCATCGACCCGGTTCGCGCCTCGCAAGTCTCTGCCCGAATCGACCGCCTGCCCGCCGTTGCCACCATCTGGAAACTGGTGGCGCTGTTGTCCATCGGCGGCTTTTTCGAGCTGTATGACCTGTTTCAGACCGCCTACATCAGCCCTGGCCTGATTCGCGCCGGACTGTTTGCCACCGGCAGCGCCGGCGTGTTCGGCTTCTCCGATCAGGCGGCGTTCGCTTCGGCAACCTTCCTCGGCCTGTTTCTCGGCGCCAGCCTGCTGAGTCCGATTGCCGACCGTTTCGGGCGTCGGGCGATTTTCACCTTCGCACTGATCTGGTACACCGTCGCCACCGTGCTGATGGGCGTGCAGACCTCGGCGCTGGGCATCATCTGCATGCGTTTCTTGGTGGGCATCGGTCTGGGCATCGAGCTGGTGACCATCGACGCCTATCTGTCGGAACTGGTGCCCAAACGCATGCGCAGTTCGGCGTTCGCCTTCGCCTTCTTCGTGCAGTTTCTGTCGGTGCCTGCTGTGGCGCTGATGTCCTGGTGGCTGGTGCCGCAGGATCCGTTCGGCTTCTCGGGCTGGCGCTTTGTGGTGCTGGCCAGCGCGGTGTTCGCCCTGTTCATCTGGTGGCTGCGCTCACGCCTGCCGGAATCGCCGCGCTGGCTGGCGCAGCACGGGCGCTTCGCCGAGGCCGAAAAGATCATGGATGACCTGGAAGCGCGCTGCGTGAAGGATCACGGCACGGCGCTGGACGAACCGGAAACTCACAACGTGGCCGTGGAAGGCAAAGGCCGTTTCGCCGATATCTGGCAGCCGCCCTATCGCCGCCGCGCCCTGATGCTGATCGTCTTTCATGTCTTTCAGGCCATCGGCTTTTTCGGTTTCGGCAACTGGTTGCCGGCGCTGCTCTCGGGGCAAGGCGTCAGCGTCACCCACAGCCTGGCGTATGCGTTCATCATCACCCTCGCTTATCCGCTGGGGCCGCTGCTGTTCGTCAAGTTCGCCAACCGCTTCGAGAACAAGTGGCAGATCGTAGGCTCCGCGTTGGGCGCAATGGTGTTCGGCACCCTGTTCGCCCAACAGAGCACGGCGGCAGGGCTGATCGTCTGCGGCGTGATGATCACCTTCTGCAACGCGTGGCTGAGCTTCAGCTATCACTCGTATCAGAGCGAGCTGTTCCCCACCAATATCCGCGCGCGGGCGGTGGGCTTCTGCTATTCGTTCAGCCGCTTGTCGACGGTGTTCAGCAGCCTGTTGATCGGCTTCTTCCTGGACCACTTCGGCACGCCTGGGGTGCTGACGTTCATCGTCGTCAGCATGCTGATCGTGATCATCACCATCGGCACGTTCGGCCCGAGGACGCGCAACCTGGCGCTGGAAGACATCGCCCACTGACACCGCTCATCTCGCGCCGGGAACGACCCTGTGCTTGACTCCTCCAACCAACATCACCCTTTGGCTGGAGGAGATCATGAGCGGTTCACGCCCGGAAAACCCCGACACCCCACCTGAAAACGTCAGCTTCCCGGAAACCGTGCCTGATCCGGTGGACAGCGATTGCGACCCGGTCGACGAAGGCTGCAACCCCAGCACGGGATTCGAGCCGGGGACCGAGATGGTGCCGGAGAAAGGGGATTTCCATACTCGTTAGCAGGACTGGGGGCGCTCCGGACAGGCACACATTCCAGACCGACGCAGTCCCCTGCGGGAGGGAGCTTGTGTGGGAGGGAGCTTGCTCGCGAAGAAGAAAGTCAGGCACCCGAAATTTGAATGACACTGCGCGTTCGCGAGCAAGCGCCCTCCTACCGGTCATGTACTCGTCCAGACAGACCGCATTCATATCAATGCGGCGGTATCAATCGCCTATCGAATCCCCAACCGCTTCGCCAGCCGGCTGAGGTTGGCCCGGTCCAGGTTCAATTCGCGGGCAACTTGCGCCCATTTGCCCTGATGCCGGTTCAAGGCGTCGTTGATCAGCACGGTCTGAAACCCATCGACGGCTTCCTTCAGGCCCTCTCCCGGCTTGACCACCGGCGAGCTGCCCATCAGTGCTGGTGCGACCGACGCCGCGACCTGCACATCGTCTTCCAACCCCAATGCCTGCGCCTCGATAGTCAGGATTCGCGGACGCTCGGGGTGTGCCGACAAGGCCTTGAGTACCGCGCGGCTGATCAGGTGCTCAAGCTCGCGCACGTTCCCCGGCCACGAGTACCCCAGCAGGATCTTCTGCGCCTCGGCGCTCATGCGCAGGCTGCGCAAGCCCATTCGTGCGCGGTTTTCTTCAAGAAAGTACCCGGCCAACAGCAAGGCATCGCGACCGCGCTCTCTGAGCGGCGGCACCACCAGCGGGTAAACGCTCAGGCGGTGATAGAGGTCGGCGCGAAAGCGCCCGGCGCGTACTTCTTCGGCCAGGTCACGGTTGGTCGCGGCAATGATGCGCACGTCCACATGGTGCTCCTGATCGGAGCCGACCCGTTGCAACTGCCCGCTCTGCAACACCCGCAGCAATTTTGACTGGACAGGCAGCGGCAACTCGCCGACTTCGTCGAGGAAGATCGAGCCGCCGTCGGCCAGTTCGAACTTGCCGCTGCGCCCGCTCACGGCGCCAGAGAATGCCCCTTTGACGTGGCCGAACAGCTCGCTTTCCACCAGCATTTCCGGCAGCGCCGCGCAGTTGAGACTGATCAGCGGCTTCTGCGCCCGGGGTGAACTCAGGTGTATGGCTTCGGCCACCAGTTCCTTGCCGACCCCGGTTTCCCCGGTGATCAAGACGGTCAGGGGACTGTTGCCCACCAGCTGGATTTCCTGCTGCAAACGCTTGTGCACCGCGCTTTGTCCGATCAGTTCTCGAGGCCCTCGCCCACCGGCAGCGCGTTTGTAGACCTCGGCCAATTGCCGTTGATCTTCGAAACTGCGCGCCAACTGATTGATCCGCTCACTGGCCATGACCGTGGCGGCCGCCAGGCTGGCGAACGCCTGCAGATTATCCAGGTCGACGCTGCCGAAGCTGGTCGGGTCCAGTGAATCCAGAGTGATCACCCCCCAGAGTTTGTCCTGCACATATAAGGGACAGCCCAGACAGTCGTGAACCTCCAGATGCCCGTGCAGCCCGTCAACCAGACCGTCGTAGGGGTCAGGCAGATCGCAGTCGGTGGAGAAGCGGGTCGGCTCGCGATTCTGCGCGATGATGTCCAGCCGAGGATGCTCGCCCAACCGAAAGCGGCGCCCCAGTGTGTCGGGGCTCAAGCCCTCCACCGAGAGCGGCACCAGCACATCCTCTTCAAGCCTGAGCAGCGCCACCGCGTCGCACGGCAGCAACTGGCGCAACGACCGCAGCAGCCGGCGGTAACGCTCATCGTCGGGAAGCTCGCGGGACAAGTCGGCAACCAGAGGAACCAGCGCCAGTAACAAAGGGTTTTTCATAAGGGCTCCAGACGCAGCGATCCAGATCGAGGAAGACAAAACGCGGTCATTATGACACCCGCTTCGGTTAAAACGACAGCAACGGGAGGGGGTCATTCTGACTCGCGAAGCCCAACCCCATGATTCCAAAGGCATTCTTAACTGGCACGCATCCTGATACAGCTTGAGTACCGGCAAACGCCAACAGGCCTTGCCCTCACTGAACAGGAGTCACGGTCATGTTTGATTTCTTCCTCAATCCTGCGAACGTCCTGAGTCTTTCCACTCGCGTCCTGTGGACTGGCCTGGTCATGTTGCTCACCGGCATCGTCGGCGCCTACCTACTGGATCTGCATCTGAATCTCTTCGGCTTGGTCTTCCTCCACGCCATGACCATCATCGGCCCTACCCTGATCAAGATCGGATATGTCATGCGGCTGCTGTCACAACACAACTTGCGCAAAACGGCGCACGTGCCGGTCATGAGCCATTAGTTGATCGCCAATTAAACGGCGCCTGCTGTTTCAAGTCTGAAACGGATAACGCTCGATCGGCATCGTCAAACCGCTGTTTTATTCTGACGCCAACGGCACGACGGCGATCGCGAAGCCCTTTAATTTAAATGAAGTTGTGAAAAAAATATTTTGTTTATAGTCGAGTGGACCCGCTACGGAGCATTCGACATGGCAAGAATTCAGGGACGAGTTCAAGAAACTTTCCCGCCCTTGGTTGTGGATCTGGATGGCACTCTACTGCGTTCGGATCTGTTGATGGAAACCGCCATGGCCTTCGTCAGAAGCAAGCCACTGAAGGTTTTCAAGATGCTGGGCTGGCTGCTCAAGGGCAAGGCCGCGCTCAAGGAAGGCCTGGCGCTGGAGACGCAGATAGACGTCTCGGTGCTGCCTTACGACCCGCAGATCATCGACATGATCAACGCCGAAAAAGCCAATGGGCGGATGATCGTTCTGGCCACGGCGAGTCATGTAAGTCTGGCTGAGCGAATCGCCGAACATCTTCAACTGTTCGACCTGGTGTTGGCCTCCAATGCCAACCGCAACTTGTCGGGCAATAATAAGCGCGACCTGTTAGTTGCCCACTATGGCGAAGGCGGCTTCGACTATGTCGGCAACTCCAAAGACGACTTGCCGATCTGGAATGTGTCGCGCCAGGCCTATGTGGTTAACCCTGACCGGGGCGTGGAATCGCGGGTCAAGGCGATGTCACAGGTCGAACCGACCATTCGCACCAATACCTCCGGCCTGCGCGATTGGCGCAAGGCGATGCGCATGCATCAATGGCTGAAAAACGCGCTGATCTTCGTGCCACTGCTCGCCTCCCATCGTTTCACCCAATTCGACCTGATGCGCGACGGCGTCTTTGCCTTTTTCTGCTTTGGCCTCTGCGCCTCCAGCGTTTATATCCTCAACGACCTGCTGGACCTGGGCGACGATCGCCATCACAAGAGCAAATGCAATCGCCCCTTCGCCAGTGGACGACTGTCGATCAAGGCCGGGCTGATCTTCGTGCCGACTTTATTGGTAGCAGCTTTCGGTGCGGCACTGTTGCTCCTGCCCTGGCAGTTCTCGGCGGTAATGGCCGCCTACTACGGCCTGACGCTGGCCTACTCACTGCAACTCAAGCGGCTGATGGCGGTGGATGTGATCGTGCTGGCCATGCTCTACACCACGCGCATCATTGCCGGGGTCGCTGCGTTCAATCTGACGCTGACCTTCTGGATCCTCGCGTTCTCGATGTTCATCTTCCTCAGCCTTGCGATGGTCAAGCGCTACGCCGAGCTGCGCGATGCGCGGGTACGTGAGGTGACTACCATGGCCCGAGGGCGCGGTTATTACCCGGGCGATCTGGACATGATCGCGTCCCTGGGCGCGTCTTCGGGTTATCTGGCGGTGATGGTTCTGGCGCTGTACATCCAGGACGCCAAGACCACCGCGCTGTACGTCACTCCCCACGTTATCTGGCTGGCCTGCCCGCTGCTGCTGTTCTGGGTGACGCGGGTGTGGATGCTCACCCATCGCGGGCAGATGAATGAAGACCCGGTGGTGTTCGCCATTCGCGACCGCACCAGCCAGTTGATCGGCGCCGTATTCCTCCTGATGTTCTGGATTGCCGCATGAGCACACCGCTGTATTCGTGGGGACGTTTTCCCCGTAGTCCGCAACGTGGCCACAGTTGCGTCTGGCTGGACGAGTTGCCCGCGCACTTGAACCGGGTGATCGAGGACCACAGCAGCAGCCTGCCGTACGGCAATGGCCGCAGCTATGGCGACAGTTGCCTGGCGGCGAGCGACCAAGTGCTGCACATGCGCTCCCTCGACCGCTTGATCGAGGCCGACTGGGCCAACGGCGTGGTCAAGGTCGAGGCCGGGATCACCCTGGCCGAGGTGCTGGCGGTGGCCATCCCGCGCGGCTGGTTTCTGCCCGTGACGCCGGGCACCCAGTTCGCCACAGTGGGCGGCGCCATCGCCAACGATGTTCACGGCAAGAACCATCACGTGCGCGGCACCTTTGGCCGTCACGTTCGCAGCTTCGGTCTGTTGCGCCACGGCCAGCCGGAAATGACCTGCGCCCCCAGCGCCAACACTTCGCTGTTCTCGGCAAGCATCGGTGGCCTGGGGCTGACCGGCGTCATTCATTGGGCGCAACTGCAGTTGATGCCGATACGCGCCAGCCAGATCGACACCACCACCGTGCGCTTCGCCAATCTGGCGGAGTTCTTCGCCCTGGCTGACGAACTCGACGACAAACACGAATACAGCGTGGCCTGGGTCGATTGCCTGGCCAAAGGCGCCGAGACCGGACGCGGCGTGTTCATCGTCGGCGACCACGCGCACTACGGCTCCCTTGAAGTGGGCAAGCGCGCGAAGTTGAGCATGCCGATCACGCCGCCGGTTTCGCTGATCAACAAACTGTCTCTCAGCGCCTTCAACAATCTGTATTGGCGAGTGCACCCGAGCCAGCGCACTCAAGGCCGCAGCGCCTACGAACCATTTTTCTATCCCCTCGACCGCATCCTGCACTGGAACCGCATCTACGGCCGACGAGGATTTCAGCAGTACCAATGCGTGATTCCGACCGCCAACGCCGAGGCCGCGATGGGCGAGCTGTTGCGGGCGATTGCCGATTCCGGGCAAGGCTCGTTTCTGGCCGTGCTCAAACGCTGTGGCGACGTGCGGTCGCCCGGCTTGCTGTCGTTCCCGATGCCGGGGACCTCGCTGGCGCTGGACTTTCCCCAGAGCGAACACCTGGAAAACGTTGTATTCCCGCGTCTGGACGACATCGTCCGGGGGGCGGGAGGCCGCTTGTATCCGGCCAAGGATGCCCATATGAGCGGCGCGGACTTTCGCCAGGCGTACCCCGCCTGGGAGCGACTGGAAGCGCTGCGCGATCCCTCTTTGATGTCCCGTTTCTGGAGCCGCGTACTGTCATGAAAAGAGTTCTTATAATCGGTGCCACCTCCGCCATCGCCAGTGCCTGCGCCCGTTTGTGGGCCAGTGAAGGCAGTGATTTCTTCCTCGTCGCGCGCAACGTCGACAAGCTCCAGCAGACCGCCGCCGACCTCAAGGCGCGTGGCGCGAAGAACGTGACCCTGCACGAAATGGACGCCAACGACATCGACGCTCACCCGTTGATGCTCAGCCGCTGCCTGACCGCGCTGGATCAGATCGACATCGCGCTGATCGCCCACGGCACGCTGCCCGACCAGAAAGCCTGCGAGCGCGACGTCCATCTTGCCCTGCGCGAATTCGCCAACAACTGCACCTCGGTGATTGCCTTGCTGACCGTTCTGGCGGTGCAATTCGAGACCCAGCGTTGCGGCAGCCTGGCGATCATCTCATCGGTGGCGGCTGATCGCGGGCGGCCTTCGAACTACCTGTACGGCAGCGCCAAGGCCGCGGTGTCGACCTATTGCGAAGGCTTGCAGGCGCGGCTGTTCAAGGTCGGCGTTCATGTCACCACGATCAAGCCGGGCTTCGTCGATACGCCGATGACTCAGGGGCTGTCGCTGCCCGCCGCACTGTTGGCGCAACCGGCGCAGGTCGCGCAACGCATCGTCAAGGGTATCGCCAACAAGGTGCCGACCCTCTACGCGCCGGGATTCTGGGGCCTGATCATGTTGATCATCCGCTCGATTCCGCAGCCGGTATTCAAGAGGCTGAATCTGTGAGCGAGGCACTGCTGCTGTCCGGCTGGCGCTACCGGGCGGTGGTGCTGTCGGTGGTCGGCTCGGCGCTGGGTTATCTGGGTTTCTCGCTGTGGGGCGGCTGGCACGCAGTGGGCGCAGCGGTGAGCGAGGTCGGGCTGCTGGGCATCGTCATCGCGCTGTTCATGTCCTCGGTGAACTATGGCCTGCGTTTCCTGCGCTGGCAGTCGTACCTCAAGGTGCTCGGCCATCCCATGCCGTGGCGCCCGAGCCTGAATATCTACCTCGCCGGATTCGCCCTGACCACCACCCCCGGCAAGGCAGGCGAAGCCTTGCGCGGCGTGCTGCTCAAACGCTGGGGCGTGCCGTATCCGCAGAGCTTTGCGGCGTTCTTCAGCGAGCGGCTTTCGGACCTGTTCGCGGTGGTGCTGCTGACCCTGTTCGGCCTGTCGCTGTACCCCGAGGCAATGCCAATGATCGTGGTCGGCGTGGCGCTGGTGATGGTCGGTTTGTTGGTGCTGTCGCAAAAGCGCCTGATCGAGCGCCTGACCCTGATGGTGCCCACTGAAGGCGGCAAGGTCATCGGCCTGCTGCGTCATCTGCTGCAAGTGCTGATGCATGCCCAACAGTGCCATCGCTTGCGTCTGATGCTGGGTTTGACGGTGCTCAGCGTGATCGCCTGGAGCGCCGAAGCGCTGGCCTTCGACTGGATTCTGAAATGGATGGGCGCCGACATCCCGCTGACCTTCGCGGTGTTCGTCTATGCCCTGGCAATGCTCGCGGGCGCCGTGAGTTTCATGCCCGGGGGCTTGGGCGGCGCGGAGGCGGTGATGGTCGGGCTGCTGGTGTGGAAAGGCATGGACAGCGCGGACGCGGTGGCGGCGACTGTGTTGATTCGGCTCGCCACGCTGTGGTTCGCGGTCGCCATCGGCGCGTTGATGCTGATGCGGCTCAAGGGTGAAACGGCGCCTCAGGGGCAAGCGATTCGTTGATACAGCTGACACCCGCAGCCCCTGTAGTAGCCCGGCCGGACTGCTACAGGTACAGCGCAACACAGTGGCATTTATTAAACCGCTAGCAATGTAGAACAGGGACAGGAGTGCAACTCATGGTGGCAGCAGTACGTTATCGAGCGTCGACATTGATTCCCCTGCTGTTGGTGATCGGGGCAATCATCGCCAGTTTTCTCGCGTCGAGCGGGCCGATTCAGTGGATGGACAACGGGGTGTTTCTGGCCGACGCATCCGAAGGCGTGTACTTCAGCAAGACCCTCGGGCCGCTGGATCACCCGCTGTACCTGTTCGTCACCACCGCGCTCTATGCGGGTTTCGGCGCCCATGTGTTGAGCTTCATGAATTCACTGTTACTGATCCCGCTGGCCTGGGCGATCTACCGTCTGGCCAAGGGCGTCGGCGCCAGCACCCAGATTGCCCTGCTGTCGGCCGCCGCCGCGATTCTCTGCCATTGCGTATTCTGGGTCTCGACCAAGGCCGAGGTGTACATCCTGCATGTGGTGTTGGTGACGCTGGCCTACATGCTGCACTTCGATGAAAGCTTTCGTCTGGGCGCACTGAAAAAGCTGTTCCTGATCGGCATGCTCACCGGCCTCGCTGCCGCTATCCATCAACTGACCTTCATCGTCTTGTTTCCGCTCTATCTGCAACTGCTGTGGCAGAACAAGTGGCGCATGCTGATTACCCTGCCCGGCTTCGCCCTGGGCTTCAGCGTGGCCTTTCCTGGAGTTGCCAATGAGCTGGCGTCCGGCGTGAGTCTGTACGACATCGGCCACCGCTACCTGATCGGCATCCCCGACCGCACCGCCGAACAGAGCTGGCAGGGTTCGCTGTTCCGTTTCGACGACATGTGGCACGAGAAGAATTCGGTGGTGCTGATGATGCTCTCACTGATCGGCCCGCAGATACTGGGGCTGGTGTTCTTTCCAAAGAGCCCGAAACTGCGCGTGCTGTGGTGTGCGGCGATGATGAACTTCGTCTTTGCGGTGTCTTACAACGTCACCGACCGCTTCACCTTCTTCCTGCCCGGCGCCGTGCTATTGAGCATCCTCGGCGTCATGCAGTTGCAAGCCCTGCTCCAACGGACCGCCGCCGCACCATTGGTGACTGCTTCGCCGCTGACCGCGCCGGTGACCATCCTCGCGGTATTCGCCATTTACGCCAGCGGCATCGTCGACCTGCCGGTTCACAAGGAAGCGCTGCCGTTTCGTGACGATATCCACTACTTCATGGCGCCGTACCTGAGCGACCGCTCCGCCGAAGAGTTCGTGCGCAGCTACGAAAAATCCGCCCCGCAAGGCGCCCTGATCATCTCCGACTGGACCCCCAACGGCGCCCTGCGCTCGGCCCAGGCAGCGGGCGTGCTGCAGAACCGCACGTTCGAGTTGTGTGAAGAGGTACAGGATATCGATGCGTATCTGAAGGGCCCGGGTGCGTACCTGGCGCGGACGAGTTATTGCGGGGTAATCGCGGACCGGTTTGAGTTGCAGACGATGGCGGTGGGATATGAGTTGCGGGCGAAGTAGAATTATTCGCAGCGGATTTTTCCGCGATAGCAGTTGTTGCTATCGCGGAAAAATAGGCACTCATATTTCCCTGTCGAATATTTTCACTACGCCGTTTTGAACAGAACTCACAACGTCATGCGGTCATAACCATTTTATAAATAAAACAGTAAACCGTCGAAGACGCCGTATCCAACTTGCTCGTAGACAAGGCAAATTTTAGCTGCTCAATAGCCTTTCCATCTGTCCTCCTAAGTTCAATCTCCCCCCATGCGGCCCCCTGCTCTTCTGCCAAAAGCACAACCTCCTCCTCATTGCCTTCAGCTCTTAGATACACGCTAACCCTGGCATTTGACGGCATAGATTGACCATTAAAATGCCCCGCAACAAAATCAATACCGACGCTTGAATAGGGATTAGAGAAAGCAACGGCTGTTTCCGAATCGTAATTCGCCTCGGCCACCCTGACAGCTTCCAGCTGCAAAAAATTTCTTTGCTCAAATGTGTGGCCTTGGCCAGCCAACCTACGGTAACTGCTGGCTTGTTGAACAGAGGCTGCAGGCCAATGTACGTGTGCATCAGAGGTCGTGGTATTTGTCGCGGTAAAAAAATTGAATGCCAAGCTTGTACCGGTGAAATCCGTTCCCGGGGTAACACCCGTGAATTGTTCCTCATCCTCTACCTGCTGGCCCTGCAATCCTTTACCTGAATGATTAGAGTCGCTCATGATCATTTTTCCTCCCGCCTCACAATAACCGACATCGATTTATTCATCTCAGCACTGGCATGAATCCCCAAATACCATTAAGGAGTCATTACAATACGAGTGATGTAACAGGTCATCTTAAACTTATGATGCGCTTCACCATGAATCAGGTTGAGTTCCAGAGCATTGATAGGCTTATCTAAACTGCGCTTCAACTCAATACTCCGGGGGCCCTCGTCCATATAATCGAACAGGTTTATAGTTTCAATCGGCGTCTTGTCGTGGAAGGCGATAATCTGAGCTTTAGCGTCCCATTGTTCTACAGGTATACTGAGCGATGGGTTAAGCATCCAGATGTCAAACACCACTCGAGCGTATTCAGACTTCAGCTCAAACCTGTTCTTCGAATGAGCTCTCTTCCCATCCGAATTCATATAAGCGCTGACCGTAGCATACCGGAAGGGAGCATTCTCATTTTTCCTAGAGTACTCCTCTTCAAGTAGAGCCTGCAAAAAAGGATTTTTTTCAGCTGAGTCCTTGATCTCAAACGCAGGCGGAGTCCAAACATAGTCGGCAACATTGCTCCCCGTATACAAAGGGCGATCGTACTTTAGGACATTGGTATAATCTCCCAGCTTCGCACCGGAAAAATCTTCAATATCATCGGCTTTGACACCTGACGCTTCACCATCACCCTGCGCCGATTTCGTCGTAGAAATATTCATAACTCATCTTCCCTGTGAATGTTATTTGTACAGCAACTGCAGTATTGCACTACAGCATCAATCGTCAACCAACGTAGCAGCTCCCTTCATCACCAGCATTTTCTGCCAAAAAAAAGCACCGTCGTTACAGTAGGTTAGCAACCCTCTATTTCAAATCGCTATTACGTTTACGTCGAATAAATCTAATGACCTCTCACTCCCGTAGACGCGCAAATGCAAGCCCCCCGTAGGTCACGCCTTCTCCACCTATATTCGCCTGAGTTCAACACCCGAGCACCAATAAGCCGTGAAACTTTAAGCCCTCTCCACCCCCCCTTATGCATCGCCAGGTGCCAGGTCTGTCGCTCTTTACTTCGTACTGCAGCTCATCCTTTTAAGCAAAGTTGTTCGAATTCGAGGTGAGCCTGTGCAACGCGTCCTGTTTGTCCCTCGCTCCGCCTTGGCGGCGGGCGCGTTGCAGAACGTGACGTTTGAATTGTGTGAAGAGGTCAGGACATTGATGCGCATCGAAGGGCCCGGAGCGCGTATCGGCACGGACGAGCTATCGCGGGATGATTGCGTACAGGTTTGAGTTGCAGACGTTGGCGGTGGGGCATGAGTTGCGGGCGAGGTAGATGGGATCGCCCTACCTATGCCCGCTATGAGTTGAGGGCATAGGTAACGATTCGTTGCGAGCGCGGGAGGTTTTCCTGTTCAGAGGTGTGGTCTTTACAACATACCAAGTGCCGGACCTCGGCTTTCAATTCTTCGCCATCCTATAGATCCAGACATTTTAAATGATGCTCAAATGCTGCCCCGTCTTCATGGCTTTCATCATTGTAATAACTGAAGCCCCTACAATCGCGCACCAGGATGCGCTACCGTTTCACGGCGGGACCCACTAGCCTATGCCCCGCAGTGAGCGACCACTGCGACGACAGTTCGACCGTTGAAGACTTTTGGTGAGCGTCCACTATGCTCGCCTTACCCTGTGAACTTGAAGTTGTCCAACCTCAATGCGGCACAATAAGGGTAAATGGAAATTGCTGTTTGGTGAAAACGAATGGATTCTATTCTAGCACCGGCAGGGGCCGTCAGTATGACCTCGCGGAGCTCACGCTGAGGCACGGATGTAAAATCAAAACTGCCGACAAATCCCTCTTGATCATCAAACGCATCAACCTTCATCACTCCCGCCCCACCCTTTTCCCAAACCTGACACCAGAATGATACGGCCAGGTACGGTCTATTAAACACCATCCCCATAGTTACCTCAGTGGGATATATCTCTTCAGTCCCGCAGAATAGGTAAAGCATTTTTCCTTGTATTCCAGGCGGCTGGTTAGCGGTCATAACTCTGACCGGCGTATTAGCCCATGAACCAACAGGAGCGCTCGTCAGGGTATAGAATGGCCGAACCAAGGGCTCCTTGATATTACCGAGCGGCGCACTTTCCAAATCATCAACGTCCACAACGGGCGGTGAGACCACAACATTCCAAACTGCGCTGGTTTTTCCTCCAAGTGCAGCAGTCAGCTTGTGTGTCCCTACTGGTAGCAAGGCCGAGGGAAAGGTCCAGTTGCCGTCCCCCACGTCGGCCCATCCCAGGTGATCGTCATTATTGAGAATCTCCACCTGTTCGTCCGTATATACGGACTGGCTCGTTTGTACTTTATCGTTCATCGGCGTTTTCCTTTCCACTGATTGAATCCTTCACTGGATTATGCGCATCCGTTCCCGTTCAGCAACATCAATCCACCCACACACTCGATCCTCCGACCAAGCCATCTGATGTTCGGTTTTTAATTCAATGAGTTAGTAAGCGGCTATCGCCAACCGCGATAGATGTTATTTCCAATCAATCTAATGCCGCAGTGTCCCAGCAATCAGCAAGTCGATATAACGTGAATGCACAGCATGTCATCGGGAATTGACAATGCCCCTCGGCGCGCAGTGCCAGTAAGCACGCCTGGTGCGGTTGTCTCGACTCGGCCATGGGGCTGATTTCACTGCCGGCTACCCGCAGATCGCGAGCAAGCTTTAACCCCACGCCTTCGGCAGAACAAGAGCGATCCAAGCATATTCCGCACTATCGCGCAGTCTCAAACATCAGGACTTTTCCAACGCCTCTTCCTTATGCATCGCCAGATGCCCGGTCTTGTCGCTCTTGACTTCGTATTGCGGCGCGTCTTTTGAGGCGGGGCGATGACGGCCCATGAACTCGGTGTCTTTGACGTGTACTTTGGTCACGACCCCGACCACATGGCCGACATCCGAATTCCAGCGCACGTGATCGCCTACCTTGAATGCATGGGCCATGGTCTTTCTCTCCGTTCAGGGTTGCCAGAGTGTCTGGCCGCCTTCGAGTTTTCGGTCCAGGAAGCTTGCGGCGCTGATCAGGGCCAGGTGGCTGAGGGCCTGAGGCGTGTTGCCGAGGTGATGGCCGTGGGCGTCGAACTCTTCGGCGTACAGGCCCACGGGGTTGGCATAGCGCAGCAGTTGTTCGAATTCCAGGTGTGCCTGTGCGACGCGTCCTGCGCGGGCGAGGCATTCGACGTACCAGAACGAGCAAGCGACAAATGCGCCCTCTTCGCCGTCCAGCCCGTCGCCGTAGTCGTCGTCATTGCGGTAGCGAAAGACCATGCCGTCGCGCACCAGGGTGCGTTCGATGGCGTCGAGGGTCTTGAGCCACTTGGGGTCGCTGGCGCCGACGAACCTTACCAAGGGCATGAGCAGCATCGAGGCGTCGAGGTTCTTGCTGCCTTTGTGCTGGACGAAATGTTCCAGCTCCGGGTCCCAGAAGTTGTCCCAGATATCGTCGTGAATCGCCTGGCGTGTCTTGTCCCATTTCTCGAAGGGCGCAGGCAGCGAGCGCTTGAGTGACAGACGCAGGGCGCGGTCCAGGGCAACCCAGCACATCAGCCGCGAGTGGAGAAAATGCTGGTCGTCGCCGCGCATTTCCCAGATGCCAACGTCCTTGCTGTTCCAGTTGTCGCAGAGCTCGTTGACCAGCCGCGTGGCGTGTTTCCAGCCTTCGTGGGAAATCGCTTCGCCGTATTTGTTGGCCAGATACACCGCATCGAGCAGCTCGCCATAGATGTCCAGCTGGGTCTGTTTGTAGGCTTCGTTGCCAATCCGTACCGGGGTCGCGCCGCCGTAGCCGGACAGATGCGTAAGGTTTTCTTCGGGGAGCTCTTCACGGCCTTCGAGCGAGTAGAGAATCCCGAGTTTGTTGGCGTCTTCGCAGCAGTCGCCCATGCGCTCGCGGACCCAGTGCATGAAGCTGTTGGCTTCTTCGCTGTAGCCCAGGCGCATGAAGGCGTAGACGGTGAACGAGGCGTCGCGGATCCAGGTGTAGCGGTAGTCCCAGTTGCGTTCGCCGCCCTCTTCTTCCGGAAGCCCGAAGGTGGCGGCGGCGATGATTCCACCGTGTTTGCGTGATGTGAGCAGCTTCAGCGCCAGGGCCGAGCGATTGACCGTTTCCCGCCAGCGCCCGCGATAGTTGGAGTGGCGACTCCAGTGCTGCCAGAAGCTCACGGTGTTTTTCAGGTCGCCGTCGCACTGAGAGGCTTTGACCTTTTCATCGCCGGCAGCGCCCAGCATGAACTCGGCGATATCGCCTTGCTTCATCTCGAACTCGGCGACCGCAGCACCACTGTCGACACTCAGTTGGGTGGTCGCCGAGAGCCGCATCGGCGGCTGTTCGCGGGCGGTGAACAGCACATCCTCCCCGGCCATCTGCACGTCGGTTTCAGCACGGCTGTAGTCGTGGCGCACCCGGCAGAGCATGCGCACCCGCGTGGTGCCATGGCGCACGTGGATCCTGCGCACCAGACGCGGCAGGTCGTCGATATCCGAGGCGATGGGCATCAGGTCGGTGACTTCGACCACGGCATCCCTGGCGATCCAGCGGGTCATCAGCACATTGGTTTCCGGCAGGTACAGCTGCTGGCGGCGGGCATCGGCGAGAATCGGCGCGAGCTGGAAGATCCCGGCGTCTGGCGTATCCAGTAACGCGCTAAAGAGGGTCGGGCTGTCGAAATCCGGCCAGCAGCAGAAATCGATGCTGCCGGTGTCGGCCACCAGCGCTGCGCTGCGCATGTCGCCGATGATGCCGTGGTTCTCGATGGGGTTTTGCGGCTCATCGCCGGTATCGATTTGAGACTTTCGCTCGTGCTCAGCCATTGTCACGGAACTCCGGATACAGGCTCATGCCGCCGTCGATGAACAAGGTGGTGCCGTGCACGTAATCGGAGGCATCGGACGCCAGCCACACCACGGCATTCGCCACGTCCTGCGCTTCGCCGACGCGGCCATAGGGGATCAGCTTCAGCAGTTTCTTCTCTGCGTCCCCGGAAGTGGCTTTGGTATTGATCGCCGTACGAATGGCTCCCGGTGCGATGCTGTTGACCCGGATGCGTTGCTCGCCGACTTCCTGAGCGATGCTGCGCATCAGCAGATCGACCCCGCCTTTGGACGCCGCGTAGTTGACGTGCCCGGCCCAGGGAATGACCTGGTGCACCGAACTCATGTGGATGATCTTGCCCAGGGCGCGGGAGATGTCCGGGCGAATCTGCTGCCGGGCGAACTGGCGCAAGGCCGCTCGGGCGCAGAGGAATTGACCGGTGAGGTTGACGTTGATGACGGTGTTCCAGTCGTCGAGGGTCATCTCGGCGATGGCCGAATCCTTTTGCAGCCCGGAATTGGCGATCAGGATGTCCAGCCGCCCAAAAGCTTTCAGAGTCTCGGCGAACAGTTTTTCGACTTCGTCTTCCTTGGATACATCGGCGCCGACAGCAACGGCCTGCCCGCCTGCGGCGCGAATCTCGTCAGCCAGCTTCTCGGCCGGTTCGGGTTGTGAATGGTAGTTGACCACCACCGCCGCGCCTGATGCCGCGAGCCCTCTCGCGGCCCCTGCGCCAAGCCCGGAACTGGCGCCAGTGACCAGCGCAACCTGGCCCTTCAAGGAAATCTGCATGGAATGTCGAGCCTCATGAGGAGCGTTTAAATGCTGACTAACAGGGTTCAGAGTTAGTTCACATGAATGCTTTGTCAGTATTGCCACCCCAGTGAATCTGATCCCGCCTACGTCCCGCCAGGAATCCCCCTACAGGTAATCCCGTTAGCAAATGCTTCACTGCCGAACGACTTCCGTAGTCGACGAAACCCCGCATGGACGCGCTCAATCATTTTTGCCCGCCTGGAGATCGCTCACGCAGCGCCAGGCTCAGGAGAAACCATGCTCAGGGATTTGGCAGATATCTTTTCGCCGCAAAACCGACGCCTGATCAGCCTCAAAACCGAACTCGAGGGGGAGCAGGAATTACTGCTGGATTCAGTTTCCGGTCGGGAGGCGATATCGGAACTGTTCACCTTCGAGGTCGAACTGCTCGCCAGGGATGCCCATATCGAACTCAAATCGCTGATCGGCAAGCCTGCGCAATTACAGATCGAACTGGCGAGCGGGAATACGCGGATCATCGATGGCTACATCACCCGATTCAGCCTGCAGGGCAGCGACGGTGGCCTGACCCGCTACACGGCCACCCTGAGTCCGTGGCTGTGGATGCTCGGTCAGCGCCAGGACTCGCGGATCTATCAGGAGAAAACCGTCGAGGACATTCTGCGCGCGGTTTTCGCGGCATACGGCGACCTTCCGCGTTTCGAGTTCCGCCTGTTCGATCCTCTGCAGCCTCATAGCTACATCACCCAGTATTTCGAGAGCGACCTGAGTTTTGTCCTTCGCCTGCTTGAGGGCGAAGGCCTGTTTTTCTATTTCGAACACGATGCAAAAGGTCACACCCTGGTGATTGCTGACCGTTCGACCGAACTGCTCCCGCTGCCGGAACAGCCGCGTATTCGTTACCACAGGGCGTCCGTGACCGAGAAAGACGATTCGATCACGCACTGGAGTGCGCATCGCCAGCTTCAATCCGGGCGCATGTGCATCCAGACCAACGATTACAAACAACCGGCCAATGCCCTTCCGGTGACCATGAACAGCCTCAACCAACAGGGCGACGTGGCGCGACTGCAGATTTATGAACGTACCCGACCCTGCTCTCACCGCACGTATGAGGCCGGCGAATTCATCCTGCGCAGGCGCATCGAAGCGCTCGAGAGCGAGGGCAAAGGCTTCACCGGTGTAAGCAACTGTCGCAGCATGCGTCCGGGGTACAGCTTCGAACTGACCCAGCATTTCGATCATGACCTTGGCTCCCTGCAGGACCGGCAATTTTTACTGCTCAGCGTGGAGCACCAGGGCCGCAACAATTATTGCTCGCCCAAACCCGCCGACTACGCGAATACCTTCGGTTGCATTCGCAGCAAAATCCCCTTTCGGCCCCCGCTGTCAACGGAACGACCCGCCATCAACGGGCCGTTGACCGGGGTCGTGGTCGGTCCTCGGGCGAACGAAGTATTCACCGACGAACTGGGCCGGATTCGCGTGCGTTTTCATTGGCAGCGCCATATCGAGCCCGATGATGATGCGACACGTGAGGACGCGGACGACACGGCCTGGCTGAGGGTTGCGATGCCGAGCGCGGGAGCGGGCTTCGGCCACCAGTTCGTGCCACGTATCGGCCAGGAAGTGCTGATCCAGCACATGGCCGCAGATGTGGATCGCCCTGTCGTGACCGGTGTCTTGTATAACGGCACCCATGCACAGCCCTACTTCAGCGGCGAGTCGGGGCTGCCGGGCAATGGAGCGCTGTCGGGGATCAAGAGCCGGGAGCATCGCGGAACCGGCTACAACGAACTGGTGTTCGACGACACCCCTGAGCAACTGCGAGCGCGTCTTGCCAGCTCCCATCGAGCCACCGCGCTGAACCTGGGCAAGCTGACCACGCCACGCACCCGGGGTAGTGCCAAGCCGCGCGGCGAAGGTGCGGAGTTGCGCACCGACGCGGCCATCGCGCTGCGTGCGGCTCAGGGCATGTTGCTGACCACGTACGCGCGCACTCAGGCCAGTGGGGCGCAACTGGATCGCAGCGAGTTGCTCGACCTGCTGGCCGAGTGCGGCGAACTGTTCAAGGCGTTGGGTCAGACGGCAGTGAGCCAAGGCAGCACAGCGCTCGACGCCCGGGGCTTCGAAGCCTTGCAGCAGTCCCTCAAGCAATGGCCGGCCGCTGACAGCCATCAGTCCGGTGACCCCGTATTGGCAATGGCAGCCGCCGCTGGCACGGTCAGCGCCACGCCCGGCTCGCAGCTTCAGGTCGCTGGAGAAAACCACGACACCCTTGCCCGCCGTCATCTGCAATTTACCAGCGGGCATGCCACGCGCTTGCACGCCGGGGAAGGCATTGCGCTGTTCGCCGAGCAAAAAGGCATCAGCGCCATCGCCAATCGCGGCAAGGTAACGGTGCAGGCGCAACAAGACGATGTCGCCCTCAATGCCCAACAGAACGTACAGATCAGCGCAGAACAGGGCGAAGTGGTGATCAGTGCGCCGCACCTGCGTTTCGTTGCCGACGACGGCAGCTACATCAAGATCGGCGGCGGTATCGAGATCGGCACCCAAGGTGAGGTCATCACCCACGGCCGCAGCCATGACTGGGTCGGGCCGAAAACCGAACGCTACAGCGTCTCGATGCCACCGCCGGCCGAGTCAGTCTGCCTGGAATGCCTGCTCAAGGCCGCACTGTCCGGTGCCGCGCAGGTGACCCTATGAACCGACTGCCGACACCCTACACCCACCTCGTCGAAGCCAACGGGCTGAGCAGCCTGGTCCTGCTCGACGGTGCCATGCAACAACGCCTGGGGACCCGCCTGGCCGAACAGCCCGAGGGCGCCATTTCGCTGTTCGCCAACTATCCCAAGGCCGTACGCGCACTGGGACCATGGCTGATGAGCGAGGCACGCGCCGCCTCGCTCGGCATCGACGGCTGCGCACGGGGTATCAACTGGCTCGCCAGTGAATGGTCGATGGCAGATGTCGAGGCGCATCTGCTGTTGTGGATGCGCGGGCAGGACAGCGCCTCGCGACGCTGGCAGCGCCTGGCCGACGGCCGCGCGCTGAACGCCTTGCTCTCGGTCTGGACCGTGGCGCAGCGGCATGCGTTCTCCCAGCCCTGGCGAGCCTGGTGCTACGCAGATCGCAACGGCGCCGGCCATTTGCTGACCCTTGCGCACCAGTTCGAGATCCTGACACCGGTCTCGACTGACCTTGGCCCCGAACAGCAATCCGCGCTGATGCGGGCCACCCTGGCGGACGCGCTGATTCACGAGCTCAAGACGCTCACTGCGCTGCACAGCTCGCTCAAAGGCTGCCGCGAAAAACGTCATGCCGCCGTCGATGCGGTGCTGGCCCAGGCCATGGCGGCGGGTTATGCCGACATGACAGACCTGAGCGCTCTCACCGCCTGGGCATTGCGCACAGGCACCGATGCGCCCACGCGAGTGGCTGAACTGCCAGCGCTGCAACAGCAGTTGAGCGGCCGCGAACTGCTTGATGCACTCGACGGGGAAGCGAGCGATGCCGAGGTGGGCTCGTGAGGCGCATGTCGTTGGGGGCTTTTCTGGGGCTGGCGGTGTTGCTGATCGCCATGTCCCGCTATGAAAAATCCCCGCCTGTGGAGCCAATGGTGAAGACCCGTTATTTCGGAACGACCGTGACGCCAATGGACCATGAGGCGAGCGATACGTTTGTGCGGCCGGTGTATGTCGATGGCGGCTGGGTTGGCGCGGCGGGTACTGGCGGAAGCTCCGTCGCAGGCGCGCTGAGTCTCCCTGCGCCCTGGCACCCGGGATTGACCGTACGCGTTAAATGGAGACGTTGTGAACGCTTTTACAAGCACAACCCCATCCCTGACTCAGAGGCCTGTCACTGGACTGAAAAACATGTACTGGTTCACCCGTACGATAAATCCGGTGGCACTAACGTGCACATCCTGGAAAACGATGATGTATTGATAATCCCAACCATGTTGGACCCTAGACATCCGGACTATCCCGGTCCCTTATATCCGGAAAAAGATTTTCGCCTGAAGAAAGGAATCTCGAAATGAGTCACAAGAGCTGGCGCCCTTCAGATGCGCCTCTTTTGCACTTGGCTTTGGCAGAAACTGTCGCGCGTGCGGTTGAGTTTCGCTACCAGCCCAATAAACAGGCGGCGTATTCGGCATCAAGTAGGCATATTCAATGCGCATGAGCCTTGGCATGTTTCTGGGGCTGGCCGCGATAGTAATTGCGCTGTCCAGATATGAAAAATCACCACCGGTAGAACCTGTAGTGAAAACCCGTTATTTCGGGAGTGGTGTGACGCCAATGGATCACGAGAGAAGCAATACGTTTGTGCGGCCGGTTTATGTCAATGGCATCGGAGTTGGCGAGGCGGGTACAGGTGGAAGTACAAGCTTTGGTGCCCTAAGCCTTCCCGCCCCTTGGCATCCGGGGCTGACTGTCCGGGTTGGATGGCGACGTTGTGAACCCTATGGCAAGAACTGCCGGTGGACTGAAAAAGATGTTTTGGTTCATCCCTATGATCACTCTGGCGGCACTCAACTGCATATTTTAGAAAACGATGATGTCTTGATAATCCCAAGCATATTAGCTCCGAACCACTCTGATTATCCGGGCCCACGCTATCCCACAAAAAATTTCGTCAAAAGGAAAGGAATCTCAAAATGAGCAATAAGAGTTGGCGCCCCTCCGAAGCGCGGCCATCGCACTTGATTCACCCAAACGTGTTCGTTCCAACAGCCGAATATCCCTGCAGATTAAAGCTTAGTTTTTCAATTTACTTTGACGGCACACGAAACAGTAAGGAAGAAGACAAACCAAAGGGATCGCATACCAACATCGCAAAGTTGGCGGATCTGTCGCTTGAAGATCAAGACAACTGCCAATATCGCCTTTATATCCAAGGGGTAGGCACATGTTTCTCGGAAATAGGCGAACCGGCCCCTCATCCAGACGGCGCCAAAGAGGGGGCGATGGGCGACCGCCGTATACGCTATGCCATGCTGTTCATCGTCAATAGGATTGCCCGTGTCACGCATGGCCGCGACCTGGTCTATGAAGATCCCCAATCCATCACCCACGCCGTCAAAAACGACAACCTGATTCCCCGTTGGCGCGACCAGATCACCTCCATGCTGAAGCCACGCATCGGCGGCCCGAAGATAGATGAAATCACTCTCGATCTGTTCGGCTTTTCCCGCGGGGCCACGGCCGCGCGTTCGTTCCTCAACCAGTTGCTGATGCACTTCGGCAATAACGACCACACCTTTTGCGGCATACCAGTGCGCGTGCGTTTCATGGGGCTGTTCGACACAGTGGCCTCAGTCGGGCTGGCCGACGCCTATCCGCTGCCGGTCGACGGCCATATGCACTGGGGCAAGAAATCCCTGTTGACCATTCCGGCCTGCGTCGAGCAATGCGTTCACATGGTCGCCGCCCATGAAAATCGCGTGTCGTTTCCGGTGGATCTGGTGCGTGCCGGTGACACTTATTCCGCCAACTGTCTGGAGATCGTCTACCCCGGCATGCACGCCGACGTGGGTGGGGGCTATGGCCTTCGGGACCAAGGCAAAGGTACGCAGCTGGCCGATGGCAGCGTACGTCACTTACCGGCGGATAAACTGTCGCAGATCCCGTTGAACGACATGTATGAGCGAGCACTGCGAGCAGGTGTGCCATTAAGAAAAATCGATCAGGCACGCCATGGAGATTTGTCTGAAGACCTCACCATCAGCCCCCAACTGCAAAACAGCTTCGACGCCTACATGGCCCAACTCAATGCCTTGCAAGGCGGCGCCCCGGTCACCGAGCACATGCTGGCCCACCGCAGGCTATACCTGGGCTGGCGCAAGCAGGTACTGGCGGACGAGCATTTCAGCCAGTTGTCGTTCGTGCGTCACAGCGCCGATCAGGAGCGAGTGGACCTGATCGAGGCCAATCGTCAACTGCGCGAACGCGTGGAGGTGTTCAGCAACGATACGCAGCGGCAGCGATTTCTGCAGCGCAATCAGTACAGTCTCGCTTCGCCCATGGAAAAGGGCTTTCACCTGGAGTGGCGCCACGCCCCTGCCCTGCCTCCCGAGGCGGGGCTGTTCCTCGAACAGTACGTGCATGACTCTCGCGCCCACTTCGTGCTCACCGATCCGCAAACCGAGGATGAGCACCACGTCCTGCATCAATCGCTGGAACGACAGGACGGCGACTACCAGCAGGCCATGACAACCTGGCGCACCCAGCAGAAGGCCGATCACCAGGCCGCGCTGGAAGGCAGACACGTGGTGCCCGGCGTCCCGCCCCGGGACCCGCTGGGCGAACCGGGCCGGGACATGCTGCGCCTCTATCGGACTGGCCAGCCGGCCATATTTACCGACGCCCACCCCGGCTCCAGCGTCGACGGCATGACCGACGGCCGCGACCTGGTGAATCAGGTTTCGGGGCGCCGCGAAAACTGGAGTTACCTGCGACTGCGCCAGCTGTTCGCCGGCGAGCGCGTGCGCTACATCCTCACTCCCACGCGCACGGAAGCGCCTGCCCGATCAATCGTTGAAATCAGGAGAAGTGCATGAACCGCAAAGGATGGCTTTACGGATGTGCAATGTCACTGGCCGCTGCGCTCATCGGCTGCAAGCAGGAGCAGGCGCCCGAACCCGTGGCGGACAAGGCCAAGCCGCTGCGCACCACGGTCTGGAAACTCGCCCAACTGGACCTTGGGCAAACACCCTACGCACTCACCGACATCCCGCAAGAGAGTCATGTGGGTTTCGTGATTTTCAACGCTGAAAACGAGACGCTGACTGGCTTCGCCGGTTGCCAGCAGGTCGATGGCCGGTACCGCGTCGATGGCGGGAACCTGAAGGTGGAAGCGATAACGCTGTCCGGCTCGCGCTGCTACAACCCGCGCTTCGATCAGGTGGGTGATCGCTTTTCACAGGCCCTGCGCAGTGTGACCACCTACCGCCTGGCCACCGATGACGCGCGACTTGAACTGATGACAGACAGCGTCGTCAGCGCCGTGTTGCTCTACCGTCAGCCAGAGGAAGGAACCTGGTAATGGACTCTCGAGAAAACAACGCCCGACGCCCGGCGCTCAAAACCGAACGAATGCGGACCTATCCACCCTTGAACCTGCCGCGAGGCTACCTGCGTGTCGGCGCGCTGCTGGCCGTCTTGTGGGTGGGTCTATGCTTTGCAATGAAGTGGAGACTGGCGACTGAAGGTCAGCAGATGCCGGACTTTGTGCTGGACATGGGTCGCGGCGTGATCTGGATAACCATGGGGCTGCTATTCGCGTTTTCGCCGCACACGCTCTGGAAAATAAAACGTTATGAACGCAAGCGAGACCTTGAGGACCGAGCACATGCGCAGTGGATGATCGACGAGGCGCAGCAGACTTTCGCTCTGGAAATCCAGGGCATCGGGCTGGGCATGCACGGCACCACACTCGGTGATTTATGGACTTCAATGAGCCCCGGTATTCACGCCGCAGCCGTCGCCCCCACACCGCCGAAGGATGATTACAGTCTGCGAGACTGGCTCTACCCTCTTCGCCGAACGGCGTTTCGTGGCGCGGCGGCGCAGGCGGTGACGTTCTGGCCAATTCCGACGTTCGTCGTGGGTTCATTGCGGGCCGAAGAGCAGCAGGTGAGCGCGGCGTGGACAATCAATGAAGCTCGCAATGCCGCCATGCTGGGACAGCACCTTTTCGTCACGACGCACTCCGAACGGGGCAATCAGGTGCAGACGATGATCCAGCATTTGTTCAGGTTCATGGACGAACAGCCGCGCGTTCCGCAGACCCTGATGGTCAGCGACGAGGAAGCGGTGTCGGCGCCGGCCCGATCGCAGGTCAGGGCAAACACCTGCGCCTTGCTGCTCGGTCGCGCCGACCGTGGGGCTGCGCTGGCGTCATCCGCGATCGAAACGCCCAAAGGCGAGGCGTTCATGGGCACAGCGCTCGGCAAGCTCTGGACGTTTTTCTGGAACACCGACACGGCCTACGCCGCGGATTTTCTCAAGACGCGCGGCGCCCAACACGACGCCACGGCGACCATCCCTCGAACGATGCCCGCCCGCTACTGGCAAGAGCGATTAGCTGAACTGCCGAGAGTCGGCGACTATGGGGGCACAGGATCATTCGTGCCAAGCCCCTGGTTACCGGTGCGCTGGGCGAGGTTTCAGGTGCAGACCTTCGAGGCTGCGCCGCTGCTGGGTTATCTGCACCGTCCTGTAACCGTCGCAACCCTGCCGGAGGAAGGCGAGACCGCTGCCGGCATGCACAACATCGCGTTGCTCAAGGATGGATGGATCAATGCGCTGAACTCACTGCCGGCTGGCGAACGGCCCGTACGCGTGTTTCATGACAGCTCCCGACACCCTGCCGCCAACGCGACACTGATACGTGCATTGTCCGAGCCGGGCCATGAGGGCCGAGGCCTGGGCCTGACGCATCCCGATGAGGCTTTCGATATCGGGCAACTCATCGGCGACACAGGTATCGGCAGCACGCTACTGCTGATCAGTCTGGCGACGGCGGCCAGCCATGAGAGTGGTGGCATCAGCGCGGTCGTGTACATCGGCGACGATCACAGCACGACCTTCCAGATGATTCGCCCGCCCACGGCTGCACGCAAACAGAAAAATCAACAAAATGAAGCATCTGCCAATCCATTCAGTACCCGCACGGAGAGCGCCCTGCAATGAAGCATCCGATCTGCCTTGGAGACCCCACCACCGGAGGCGGTCGCGTCAGCCGCTGCCAATTGGCGGGTACCCATACGATCCAGGGCGTGCCTGTGGCAGTGCTGGGTGACAGCGCCAGCTGCCCTTTGCACCAGGGCGTGTTCACCTTCCGCGAAGGACACCCTGTTCGGAAAATGAATGGCATTCCTGTGGTGCTCGAAGGGCATCGACTGACATGTGGGTGCCATGCCATGGCCAGGCATGCGCTGACGGTGAGGTCGACTTTTTAGGACAGTCGGGCTGCGGGGAAGCGTCGCAAGGCTGGCGTGATTGGGAGTTCAGTGGAGATGGCGACAGTGCGCAATCACTGAACATGCCTTGGGAGCGTCAACGGTCATGAGAGCGTTGTTCCTCTTACACAGATGGGGCCGATTAACCATCCAGTCCGCGAAAGCTGTGCTTAGGCTGGACGTCAGCCATTTGCGATCCATAAACTGTCGGCCATCATGTCGTTACACAACGGATGGCATATGTCGGGCAACGGGGACGATTCATGAATCGCAATGAGCTGCGCAAGGCGGATATCAACCTGATGGTGGTGTTCGAAACCTTGATGCAAGAGCGCAATGTCACCCGAGCCGCCGAGAAACTGTTTCTTGGCCAACCCACCATCAGCGCCGCGCTGAATCGTCTGCGTGCGCTGTTCAACGACCCGCTGTTCATCCGCGTCGGCCATCGCATGGAGCCCACGGCGCGGGCCAACGAGATCATCAATCACCTGTCTCCGGCGCTGGACGCGATGTCCGTGGCGTTGAGCCTGACCCGGGATTTCGACCCCGCCAGCAGTGACATGACATTCCGCATTGGCCTGTCCGATGACGTCGAATATAGCCTGATGCCGCCTTTGCTGCGGGCTATTCGCGAAGAAGCGCCAGGTATTGTCATGGTCATCCAGCAGGCCAATTACTGGAATATTTCAGAACTGCTGATGTCCGGCGAGATTACAGTCGGCGTATGTCTGACTCGCGAGTTGCCCGCCAATGCCAAGCGCAAGATGTTGCGCAGCATCAAGCCAATGGTGGTGCGCGCCGATGATTCGCAGGAACCGATCACCCTGGACGAATACTGCTCGCGGCCTCACGTGGTGGCATCGCACGTTGCCAACATTTCGAGCTTTGCAGATGACTGGCTCGCGGCGCTGGGTCGCAAGCGCAAGGTGGTGCTGTCAGTGCCGCAATACAGCACGCTGCCGGCCCTGATGGCGGGCACCGATCTGCTGTGCAACCTGCCGGATCACCTGGCATTGGCATTGAACAAGGCGGGAATCTTGCGAGGAGAGCCGCTGCCATTCATCGCACCCAATCTCGAGCTGTCGATGGTCTGGCTGAGCGTGATGGATACCGACCCTGCGGAACGCTGGTTGCGCAAGCGGCTGGAGCAGTTCATGGGGGATCACAGCACGATCCCGCCTGTTCCGCTGGGGTAAGCCAATCGCTGCCGTCGTGACCTCCGGCGTCTCCCACAGGTTTTTTAGCGTGTCGAGCTTTCGGGTTTGGCACGAAACCTGTGCAAGTTGCTGGATTCACAGGAACTGCGGCCGACGCTGAACTTGTGGGAGCTGCTGGAGCCGTGCGACAGCCCGGGCCGCGATCGGACGAAGCGGTGCGCCAGCTACGAATGAATCGGCTGGCACACCTCCAGCGTCTCGGGCGGAACTGCGGTATGCGGGCTGAGGATCAGCCAAACCGGCCGGTGATGTAGTCTTCGGTCTGGGTCTTGGACGGTTTGGTGAAGATGGTATCGGTGTCGCCGTGTTCGATCAGTTCGCCCATGAACATGAACGCGGTGTAGTCCGAGCAGCGCGCGGCCTGCTGCATGTTGTGGGTGACGATAACCACGGTGAACTGCTCCTTGAGTTCGGTGATCAGCTGTTCGATACGGCCGGTTGAGATCGGGTCGAGCGCCGAGGTCGGTTCGTCCAGCAGCAACACTTGCGGGCGCAGGGCGATGGTGCGGGCGATGCACAGACGCTGCTGCTGACCACCGGACAGGCTCTGGGCGCTCTGCTTGAGTTTGTCTTTGACTTCATCCCACAAAGCCGCGCCACGCAGCGCCTCTTCCACACGCTCTTCCATCTCGCGACGGGAGAGTTTTTCGTGGTGACGCACGGCGTAGGCGATGTTGTCGTAGATCGACATCGGGAACGGCACCGGCTTCTGGAACACCATGCCGACGTGGCTGCGCAGGCGGTTCATCGAATAGCCAGGGGCCAGGATGTTTTCGCCGTTCAGGATCACTTCACCCTTGGCTTCCTGCTTCGGGTACATCGAATAGATGCGGTTGAACACGCGCAGCAACGTCGACTTGCCGCAACCCGACGGGCCGATGATCGCGGTGATGCGTTTCTCGGGAATGGTCATGTCGACCGACTTCAGCGAGCGATGACCGTTGTAGAAGAAGTCGAGGCCGCGTACCTGAATTTTGGTTTTTTCGTCGGCAAGGGAAAGGTTATTCATCAGGACGCCCTATTGCGCAAAAGGAGAAGACGGGAACTGAGGCTCAGCACCAGCACGAACAAGGTCAGAATCAAGGCACCGGCCCAAGCCAGGGAATGCCAGTCATCGAACGGGCTCATCGCGTACTGGAAGATCACCACAGGAACGCTTGCGATTGGTTTGAGAACGTTGCTGCTCCAGAACTGGTTACCGAAGGCAGTAAACAGCAGTGGCGCGGTTTCACCGGTGATACGCGCCAGTGCCAGCAGGACGCCTGTGACCACGCCCGCCTTGGCGGCACGCAGGACGATCTGCAGGGTCAGCTTCCACTGCGGCACACCCAGGGCCAGAGCGGCTTCACGCATGGTCGAGGGTTGCAGTTGCAACATTTCATCGGTGGTGCGGACCACGACCGGAATCACCAGCAAGGCCAGCGCCAGGGCACCGGCAATGGCCGAGAAACCGACCTGATGGTTGGTCAAGGCGCTGACCGGCAGAATCACAGCGGTATACACGAACAGACCCAGCACGATGGACGGCGCCGACAGCAGGATGTCGTTGATGAAGCGAACCGCGTTGCCCAGCTTGGTATGACGAGCGAACTCGGCCAGCCAGATCCCGGCCATCAGGCCGATCGGCGTGCCGATCACCAGGCCCATGCCCGACATCAGGAAGCTGCCGTAAAAGGCGTTGGCCAGACCACCCTCGGAACCCGGTGGCGGGGTCATTTCGGTGAACAGACGCAGGTTCAGCGCCTGGAAGCCGTTGATGATGGTGGTCAGCAGAATCCACACCAGCCACAGCAGGCCGAACACAGTGGCGCCGCAGCTGAGAACCATCGCGATCATGTTCTTGAACGCGCGGGCCCGGTACAGGTTTTCGTTGTCGGCCTTACTCATAGACCCTCCTTGCGCGACAGACGGGACAGCATCAGACGGGCAATCGCCAGCACGATGAAAGTGACGACAAACAGCAGGAAGCCCAGGGCAATCAGCGACGAACGATGCAGGTCGGTGTAGGCCTCGCTGAATTCGTTGGCGATCACCGAAGCGATCGAGCTGCTCGGCATCATCAGCGATGCGGAGAACTGGTGTGCGTTACCGAGTACGAAGGTCACCGCCATGGTTTCACCCAGTGCGCGGCCAAGGCCCAGGAAAATACCGCCGACCACCGCCGAGCGGGTATATGGCAGAACGATGTCCCAGACCACTTCCCAGGTTGTGCCGCCCAGCGCGTACGCCGACTCTTTGAGCGCGATAGGCACGCTGCGGAAGACCTCGGTCATCACCGAGGTAATGAACGGGGTGATCATGATCGCCAGCACGATACCGGCGGTCAGCATGCCGATCCCCAGTGGCGGGCCCTGAAACACCTGACCGATCAAAGGCAGTGCACCCAGGTTGTCGTTGATCCACGGTGCCATGTATTCGGCCATGAACGGGCCGAACACGAACAGGCCCCACATGCCGTAGATGATCGAAGGAATGCCCGCCAGCAGTTCGACCGCGGAGGCAATCGGCATCCGCAACCACGGCGGCGCCACTTCAGTCAGAAAAATCGCGATGCCGAAACTCACCGGAACGGCGATCAGCAGCGCGAGAAAGGATGTCACCAGGGTGCCGTAGATCGGGACCAACGCGCCGAAGTGGCCGTTGACCGCATCCCATTCAGTACTGGTAAGAAATTCGAAACCAAAGGTCTTGAACGCCAGGGCTCCGCCCCAGAGTGTCGAGCCGGCGATGCTCGCCAGCAACAGCAGCACCAACAGAGCCGCTCCCAGCATCGTGCGCCGGAACCAGGCGTCGTGTCGGTGATCGCGGGCCGCGCGCTTTTCGCTCTCGGACGTCGCGTCCGGAATCACAGCGGACATATATTGGGTGTTTTCAGTCATGGTGGGTCCACTCGCAAGGAAACCCTGTCACCGAGCGCTCGATGACAGGGGTAAGCCGGATAACGTCGAGTTACTTGGTGAACTCGGTTTTCCAGTAGTCTTCGATCTTGCTGACCAGCGATTTAGGCAGAGCTACGTATTCCAGCGACTCAGCCTGAGACTGACCTTTTTCCAGGGACCATTTGAAGAAGTCGAAAGCGGCCGCGCTTTTCTCGGCGTTTTTCGGCTGCTTGTACATGATGATCCAGGTGGTGGCAGTGATTGGCCATGCAGCATCGCCAGGGGCGTTGGTCATGATCAGGTTGAAGTCTTTGGCGCTTGCCCAGTCGGCAGTGTCGGCAGCCGCGGCGAAGGCTTTGGCGTCAGGCTTGATGAACTTGCCTGCAGCGTTTTCCAGTTGGGTGTAAGCGATTTTGTTCTGGGTCGCGTAGGAGTACTCGACGTAACCGATCGAACCCTTGATCTGTTTTACGTAGGCAGACACGCCTTCGTTACCCTTGCCACCCACACCGACTGGCCACTGAACGGCAGAACCTGTGCCAGGACCGGATTTCCAGGCGTCGCTGACTTTGCTCAGGTAGCTGGTGAAGTTGAAGGAGGTACCCGAACCGTCCGAACGGTGAACGACGGTGATAGCGGTTTCAGGCAGTTTCACGCCCGAGTTCAGCGCAACGATCGCTGGATCGTTCCACTTGGTGATTTTGCCCTGGAAGATGTCAGCCAGAACCTGGCCGCTCAGCTTCAGGCCGTTGGCTTCGATGCCTTCCAGGTTGACCACTGGAACGATGCCGCCGATCACGCTTGGGAACTGACCCAGGCCTGCGGCTTTCAGGTCGTCTGCGGACAGAGGAGCATCGGATGCGCCGAAGTCAACGGTTGCCGCCTTGATCTGAGCGATACCGCCGCCCGAACCGATCGACTGGTAGTTGATGCGATGTGCAGCGTCCTTGCTGTAGTCCTGCGACCACTTGGAGATAACCGGGAATACGAAACTCGAACCAGCGCCCGTGACGTCAGTAGCGTGTGCCATCCCGGTCAGGCACATCGAAGCCAGCAGAAGTGACAGGCGTTTTTTAGTCAGCAGAATCACGGCAATACCTCAACAAGAGAGAATGTGTTTGTGGTCACAGTTGAAGACCCGATGCAGATTTAAAACCCGAAACATTTCTGTTTGATGACAGTCTGGGGACACGCGCCGAAAACGGCGCGGATTTGTAGGTATTTTCCTACACCCTGTAAAAACGAAACCCCCGGTTCCATTGGGGAAACCGGGGGTTGTCTAGTTTTCGAGAATTTAATATCAATGGGCCACAATCAGTGACTGACAGCCTTCCTTAGGGCTGTTTTTCACCTCATTTGTGACAAACACATGGCAGCGAAACCCCGCCGGCCGTGCCTTGCAACGTGTTCGCTGTCATTTCGCGATGGCTTCTTTTCGCTCAAGTGTTTCGAAGTTTTTCGACTCCTGCTTTTCTTCGGCAACGAATGTGTTCTGCGGCTTCATGGTGAAGGTCATCAGCACGCCGAAGGCGAGTACGCCGATGGAGATCAGGAACGGCAGCGTCCAGTTGCCGGTCTGGTCGATCAGGTAACCGGCCAGCACAGGGCTTATGATGGTCGCAGTGGCCGCCGTGCCGTTCATGATGCCGCTGGCGGTGCCTGCGCGATCGGACGCGATGTCCATGGGCACCGCCCACATTGGCCCCACGGTCATTTCATTGAAGAACAGCGCCATGGCCAGGAAAATCAGCGAGTACAGCGGTTCCTGAAACAGCAGCACCGGAATCAGCGACAGGCCGGTACATGCCATGCACACCGCCACTAGATAGCTGCGGGCGAGTTTGACGTTGCCGGTCTTGCGCAACAGCTTGTCGCTGATCATCCCCCCCCCAGCAGGTCCCCCACCACGCCGGCGAAGAACACGCCGGAGGTGAACAGCACGGCCGATTTGATGTTCATATTGTATTTGTGCATGAAGTACATCGGAATCCAGCTGAGCATCAGCCAGAGAATCCAGTTGTAGCAGAAGTACACGCTGGACACCGGCAGCATGCGTTTGAACAGGCGTCCATAGGTGCCCGGCGCATCGATGCGGCGCGGTTTGGGGACCGGCAGCACGGACAACTCCTGCTGAGTGATACGCGGGTGGTCGACCGGTTTTTCGGTGTAGGTGACGTACCACAGCACCACCCAGCCAAAACTCAGCGCACCCAACAAGTAGAACGAGAAGCGCCAGTCGTAGGCCGTCATCAGGGCCGCGACGATCAGCGGCGCGCAGGCATTCCCCAGGCGAGCCGCGGCATGAGTGATGCCCTGGGCGAAGCCGCGTTTGTCTTTGGGCACCCAGGCCGCCATGGCGCTGGTCGACGCCGGGAAGGTTGCGCCCTCCCCCAGACCCAGCAACATGCGCGCCGCCACCAGGCTCAGGAAGCCACCCGCCATGCCGGTCAACACCGTGGCCGCCGCCCATATAAAGGCGCAGACGATCAACGTGCGCTTGGCGCCATAGCGGTCACTGACCCAGCCGCCGATGAACTGGAACACCATGTACGGATACGCGAACGCCGAGAAGATAAAACCCAGTTGCGTGTTGCTCAGACCCAGCTCGGTGCTGAACTGTCCCGCTGCGGTGCTGACATTGACCCGGTCGACGTAGGTGATGAAGTACATCAGGCACAGCATCATCATGACGACGGTGGTGGCCTTGATCTTTAGCCTGTTCATGGTTGCGGTCCTCAGTGTTTTTCTTGTAGTTGTTCACTAATGCGCTTGCCAGGTGTCACAGCTCCAGAATCGCGCCCTCGCGACGCAAGTCGGAAATCTGCCCGGCGTCGTAGCCGTACTCCGCCAGAATTTCCTCGGTGTGTTCGCCCAACAGCGGCGACGGTCGATTCACCTGTTTGGGGGTCTCCGAGAACCGGATCGGCAAGGCGATGCTGCGGGCCGAACCCGTCACCGGGTGATGGGTTTCGACGATCATCTCGCGCTCGAGAATCTGCGGATGCTCGACCGCCTGGGAGATGTCCAGCACTGCGCCCACCGGCAGACCGGCAACGTCCAGCCGGGACACCCAGTTATCGGTGGTGTCCTGCACCAGGCATTCGGTGATCAGATCGACCAACGCTTCACGGTTGTTCATGCGCAGCACGTTGCTGGCGAAACGCGGATCGTCGCTGATGTGCGGCGCGTTCAACACTTGCAGCAGGCGCTCGTAGTTGCCCTGATTGGCCGCACCGATGTTGATCCAGCCGTCCTTGGTTCTGAACGCCTGATACGGCGTGCTGGTGGAGTTGGCCGAGCCCATCTTCGGCAGGATCACGCCTTCGGAAAAGTAGTTGGCGGCTGGCCAATACATCTGTTGAAAGCCCGCCTCCAGCAGCGAGGTATCCACCACCTGCCCCTGCCCGGTCTTCTGTTTGTGGGCGTAGGCCGCCGCGATGCCCAGCGCGGCGAGAATCCCGGCGTTGATGTCGGCGATGGGCGATCCGGCCTTGATCGGCGCCTGACCGGGCTCACCCGTGGAACTCATCAAACCCGACAGGCCCTGCGCGATCAGATCGAAACCGCCTTTGTCGGCATAAGGCCCGGTGCGACCGTAACCCGAGACCGAGCAATAGATCAGCCCCGGGTTGAGCTTCTTCAGGGTCTCGTAACCCAGCCCGAGTTTTTCCATGGTGCCTTTGCGATAGTTCTCGGTCACCACATCGGCGTCCGCGAGCATGCGCCGCAGCACGTCTTTGCCGCCGTCGGTTTTCAGGTTAAGCGCGATGTCGCGCTTGTTACGGTTGAGGATCATGAACGAGGCTGATTCGCCGTGTTCGAGGATCGGCGCGAAGCGGCGGCAGTCGTCGCCATCCATCTTCTCGACCTTGATCACGTCGGCGCCCATGTCGGCCAGCATCATTCCGCAGATAGGGCCGGACATGATGTGCGACAGCTCGATGACTTTCATGCCTTGCAGTGGACCGGCCATATCATTTGCCTCCGAAAACAGGTGTGCGTTTGGCCAGGAAGGCCTGGTAACCGATCTGGAAATCCTCGGTGGCGAAGCAGTCGAATGCCTCGTCGTACTCCTCGGCGCTCAAGGGAGTCGGATCGATGCTGCGTTGCACGAATTGCTTGTGCCAGCGCGCCACCAGCGGTGCGCCGTCGGCGATGCGCCGGGCACTGGCCATCGCCTGCTCTTCCACTTCAGCATCAGCCACCACGCGGCTGACGATGCGTTTGTGCAAGGCCTCGGCCGCGCCGAACACTCGCCCTTCCAGCAGCATTTCCAGGGTCACGTCGGGGCCTGCGATGCGCATCAGGCCGCTCATTTCGTCGTGGGACATGGCCAGGCCCAGCTTGTTGACGGGCACGCCAAAACGGCTCGACTCCCCGCAGATGCGGATATTGCACAGCGAAGCGACACCCAGCCCGCCCCCCACGCAGATGCCATGAATCATCGCCACCAGCGGGTGACGGCAACTGGCAATGGCGCGCAAGGCGCTGTGCATCACCGGGCCGTAGTGCCGGGCCAGTTGCTGATTGCCGCGATGGGTTTCGAATTCGGAGATGTCATTGCCAGGGCCGAACGCCTTGGTGCCTGCGCCGCGAATCACGATGCAACGAACCGAGTCGTCGGCGTCCAGCTGGCGGAGGGTGTCGTCCAGCAGCTTCCACATCGTCAGGGTGGTGGCGTTGAGTTTTTCAGGGCGATTGAGCACGACCGTGGCAATGCCACCGTCACGCTGCAGGAGGATTTCGGGCGCGGACCGAACGCTGGATTCGGGTTGCCCTGTTTCGGGAGAAACATGGGTATTCATACGAGCACCTTATTATTTTTGGGATACCATTTCGCGTAATTGGTATCCCAAATATAGACTTTGCTTTTCTCAGTGCAAGGGCTTTTTTACAGAAATATGATCGAACGGACGAAACGCACACTCGCCAAAACCCAGTAAACATTGAGTGAACGCTCTAAATCCATGGGCTGCGTAGATAATTTCTCAATTCACCGGGATAATCGGCGCCAGACGGGTACGTCGCAGACGGAAAAATCCGGGATACCGATGGAGATGGGCTGATGTCCGAAAACAACAATCTGGCGAACATCAACGAAGCGGCCTACGCCGCCTTGCGCGAACGCATTATCAGCGGCGATTTGATGCCCGGCGCGCCGCTGTCCGAGCGTGCTTTGTGCGAGGAACTGGAGGTGTCGCGTACGCCGCTGCGTGAGGCGATCAAGATGCTGGCTCGCGAAGGTCTGGTGGAAATCTCCGCGACCCGCCGCGCGAAAGTCGCCAGCGTCAGCCTGGAAGAAGCGGCCAACATGCTGACCTTGCTGGCAGCTCTGGAGGGGTTATCCGGGGAACAGGCCTGCCAGAAGATTTCGGCGGCGGACATCGCCGAACTGGAAGCCATGCAGGCGGCCATGCGTCTGAGCCACGAGCAGAACGACCTGACCAGTTACTTCAACCTGAACCAGCAGATCCACTTGAAGATCCTGCAAGTGGCGGACAACCGGGTGTTGTCAGAGATGTTCAACAACCTCAATGCCCGCCTGCGCCATGTCCGCCGCCGCCTCAACCCGACGCCGGGGCGCTGGCAGCAGGCAATCACCGAACATGAACAGATGCTCACCTACCTGAAAAAGGGCGACAGCAAGAAGCTGCGCGCCCTGATGGAAGATCACCTGCGCAACAAGATCGATGTGTTTCTGGCGACCATGCTGGAGCACGGGATTGTGAGTGTGCAGCGCTCGGCTTGAGGACTGCCTGAAGCCGAACCTTGCGACCTATTCCCCATAAATATCGAAATCGAAATACTTCTTCTGGATCTGGTCATACGTGCCGTTCGCGCGAATGGCCGCCAGCGCCTGATTGAAGCGCGCTTGCAGCGGGTCGCCTTTGCGTACCGCCACGCCGATTCCGGTGCCGAAGTATTGTTCTTCGGTGAACGCCGGGCCGACGAACTGGTAGTCCTTGCCTTCAGGCTTTTTCAGCAGGCCTTCGTCGATGGCCACCGAACTGGCCATGGTCGCGTCAATGCGGCCGCCCAACAGGTCAAGGAAGACTTCGTTCTGCGAGCCGTAGCTGACGATCGTTGCGCCCGCCGGGACAAATTTGTCGGTCACGTAACGTTCGAAGTTGGTCGCGCGCTGCACGCCGATGCGCAGGCCTTTGAGCTGCGCCGGCACATCGCTGATGCCGCTGTCCTTTCGCACCACCAGACGCGCAGGGATCCGGTAGTAACGGTCGCTGAAGTCCACCGATTTCATGCGCTCCGGGGTGATCGACATCGACGAGATGATCGCGTCGACCTTCTTCACCTTAAGCGCCGGAATCAGGCCGTCGAACTCGTTTTCCTTCCACACGCACTGCACTTTCATTTCCGCGCACAGGGCCTGACCGATGTCGTAGTCGAAGCCGACGATCTTGTTGTCGGCGGTCTTGGAAGCGAACGGTGGATAGGCCGCTTCGATGCCCAGTTTCAGCTGAGGCTCGGCGGCGTGGGCGTTGAGGACCATAAAGGAGGCGAGGCCCAGGGTGGTGACGATACTTCTGATGTTCATGCATGGCTCCAAACGATGTTGTTCAAGTCGGGCGCGCCCTCGGCATGAGGATCGCGTCCGTTATGGCAGCAGCAATGTGAACGGCGGGTGGGCGCTCTTGAGTTGCGGCGCCCTGCCCTTGCAGCGGTTGATCAGACGGCCGCGGTGACGATGATCTCGACGAGGATTTGCGGGTCGTCGAACATCACCTGGCAGGTCGCACGGGCCGGGGTCTGCGCGGCGTCGACCCAGGCGCTCCAGGTTTCATTCATGCCGGCGAAATCGGCGGTCATGTCCTTCATCCAGATCTGCACGCTGAGCAGGCGGCTCTTGTCGCTGCCCGAGGCGGCGAGCAGCTCGTCGACACGCTGCAGCACCTGACGGGTCTGGCCGCGAATGTCCTGGGTGCAATCGGCGGCAACGATGCCCGCCAGCCACGCCACGCCGTTGTGCACCACGCTGCGGCTCAGGCGTGGATTGCTTTCGATGCGATGAATCGAGGTGCTCATGTCAGGCTCCTTTCAAGGGTTGAAGTAACAGAGAGATCGAATTCGCGCTCACTGGCCAGTTGCGCCAGGGTGATGGGTTTGAGCGGCGGACGAATGCGGTAGTAGCCGACAGAAGCCTGTGGAACCTGGCGTTGTTGGGCGATGATTTCAGTGACGCTGAGCCCGCACTGGCGGCCCTGACACGGCCCCATGCCGCAGCGGCCGAAGGCTTTGGTCTGATTCGGACCCTGGCAACCAAGGTCGACGTAACTGCGAATGGCACCCGCGCTGACCTCTTCGCAGCGGCAGACAATGGTCTCGTCGTCCGGGATGCGGTTGCGTTTCTGCGGCCGATACAGCGCGTCGATCAACGGGCGCGCGGCGCCCTGCTGGCGCAGCAATCGACGCCAGGGCAAGGCCAGTTTGTGCAGCTGGATCTCGTCGATCTTCTGCAACTGGTGGGCGATGCGCAGCGCAGCCAACCGGCCCTGGGTGCGCGCAACGTTCGCCCCGCCAATCGCGCCGCCGTCACCGGCAACGAAGATGCCCGCAAGACTGGTCTCCCCCCAGCTGTCGCGTTGAGCCACCCAGCACAATTGCGGGTCATTCCAGTCATGTCTGACCCGCAACGACTGAGTGACCTGAGTGTTGGGGACCACGCCCTGGTGCAACAGGATCAACGAGGCCCAGACCTTGTGTGACTGGCCTTCACTGTCGAAATACAGCGTTTCAGCGCGACGTCCGCCTTCAATGCGCAGGTTCTCAGCCGCGTAATAATGTTTGACCCCGGCACGCTTGAGCGTCGCCAACAGCGAGAGCCCTTTGAGCAGGTCGCGCCAGCCAGCCAACGCCTCGCGCAAACGCCCCAGATGCCTGAACGCTTCATGGCGCCCGCTGGTGTCCACCAACGCCTCGATACGAATTCCGGCGCGCAGGTACTGCACCGCCAGCAGGTACAACAGCGGCCCGCAGCCTGCGAGTACTACCGGGCCTTGCGGCACCATGGCTGCGTTTTTCAGCAGAATCTGACCGGCACCGGCGGTCATCACACCGGGTAAAGTCCAGCCAGGAATCGGCATCGGCCGCTCCATTGCGCCCGTGGCAATCAACAACTGGCGGCCCCGTAGCACGTGAGCCTTGCCATCTTGCAGAAAATGCACGCGGCGCTCTTCGGTCACTTGCCAGACCGCCGCGGTGGGTTGGTAGCGCACATCGCTGGCCAGCAGCGCTTCGACCAGTTCCAGACCGGCGACATAATCGGCGCCGAGCACTTCGCGACTGCGCGCATCCGATTGGGCTACGTTGCGATAAATCTGCCCGCCGGGGCTGGCCTGCTCGTCCAGCAACACCACCGCAAGGCCTCTGGCAGACGCTTCCAGCGCAGCGCTGATCCCCGCAGGCCCGGCGCCGATGACGATCAGATCGACCAGAGCCTCACTCATCGTCGGCGCCCCCGATCAGCAGGTCGCGAGCACCGCGCTGGCGACGCACTGACATGCCGTCCTCAACCTTGATCAGACACGCCTGCGCATTGGCCTGACCGTCGACTTCGACCAGGCATTCGAAACAGACGCCCATCATGCAATAGGGTGCGCCGGGGCGGCCGTTGACCGGGCTTTCGCGGGTATGGCCCACGTCATGAGCGAGCAAGGCCGCCGCAAGGGAAACGCCAGCGGGCACGCTCAGCGGCATGCCGTCGAACGTGATGCGCACGTGATTGGGCGCCAGTTGCAAAGAGCGAAACAGAGCATCAATGGGCATACCGCACCTCGCTTTGCCCCTTGAAACGGGCAAGATTGAACGCTCGGAGCCCGGGCGCATCGGCCTCCCCGGCGATCCACGGAGCCAGGCGCAGCGCATGGGCTGCCGCCAGGGTCACGCCACTGTGGCAAGTGACGACGAACGCACCGGGGATGTCGTGAGCGGCCTCGTAAATCGGATAGCCGTCAGCGCTGAGTACGCGCAAGGCACCCCAGGCCCGGACCATGCGCACCTGCCCCAACTGCGGAAAGCATTGCACTGCGCGGGCGGCGATCTCGGACATGGCTTCACTGCTGGTACGGTCGTCAAAGCCCACGGACTCCAGCGAGTCGCCTAGCTGGACCGTACCTTCATCGGTTTGACGCACGTAGGTCGTGGGGTAATGCAGAAAGGGTTGCAGACGTTCGGTCACCAGAATCTGCCCGCGATTGGGCCGCACCGGGACATCCATCCCGAGCATGGCGCCCAAGGGGCGATTACCAAGGCCTGCTGCCAACACCAGATGTTCGGCTTCAAAACGATCTGCGGCGGCGCGAATGCCGAAGCCGCTGGCATGCTGATCGATGCCATCCACGGTCACGCCATTGATGATTGCAACGCCGCGCAACGTGCACGCCGCGTACAAGGCACGCAGCAGTTTCAGCGGATTGACGTGACCGTCCATGGGCGTATAGCAGGCGCCCACCACACCCGGGCCGATACCGGGAATTCGCGATTTAAGCTGCGCCGGGTCCAGCAGTTCATAAGGATAATCACCGTCGAAGGCTTCCTGCAGCCAGACCAGCCGACGGGTTTCTTCGGCCAGTTCCTGCTCACTCATGCACAGCTGAAAACCGCCGGGCTGACGCAGGTGCAGATCGATGCCGGTGTCGCTCTGCAACAGGGCGTTGAATTCGGGCCATAGCGCCACGGATTGGCGAGTCCAGCTGGCATAGGGGCTGTTCTTGTACCCCTTGCCCTGCACCCACAGCAGGCCGAAGTTGCCTCGGGCAGCGCGGAAGGCGTCATCACCCTCGTCCAGCACGGTGACTTGACGTCCCAACAGCGCAAGGCCATAAGCGATGGACATACCCACCAATCCGCCGCCGACGACGACCACATCTGTCTTGTGCATGATTCAGTTCTTGGCCTGTATAGCGTTGGCTCTCAATGAATCCGATGCTAGAGGCCTGACAATATCCTGAAAAATGCTTTATTTTCTGCCAGTCATGTCTTTTTGTTATGGGATTGCAGGATGAATTTGCGTCAACTCGAAGCCTTCCGTGCAGTGATCCTCGGGCAGACCGTGACCCGCGCCGCCGAGATGCTGCACATCTCGCAACCGGCTGCCACGCGATTGATTTCGAGCCTTGAGGAGGACATCGGTTTTGCCCTGTTCGACCGGATCAAAGGCCGGCTGCAGCCCACTGCCGAGGCCATGACGCTGTATCAGGAAGTGCAGCGCTCGCTGGTCGGCGTAGAGCGTATCGCCCGCACCGCTCAGGACATTCGTCGCCTCAAGCGCGGCTCGCTGCACATCGCCTGTGCGCCGGCCATGGGCCTGATCTTCATGCCGCGGGTGATTGCCGAGTTCATGGCCGAACACGACGGCGTGCAGATCTCTCTGGTGGTGCATTCATCGTCGGAAGTCATCGATCTGGTCGTCGGTCAGCGCTGCGATCTGGGCATCATCGTGCTGCCCAATACCTACCCCAGCCCGCGCTCGGAAAAACTCCTGGCGACCCGCATGCTCTGCGCCCTGCCCGCCGGGCACAGGCTGTGCGACCGGGCGGTGATCGTCCCCGAAGACCTGCGCGCAGAGGCGTTCATTTCCTATCCCCACTCGATCGGCTCGCGGCAGCAGATCGACACGATCTTCGCTGCCCATGGCGTGGAGCGTGAGCTGCGCCTTGAAACCCAGCTGTCCCAGCCCATGTGCGAGTTCGTCGAACACGGCCTTGGCGTGGCGCTGGTGGATGCCTTGAGCGCGGTGAATTACCGGGGGGACGGCATCGTGTTCAAGGCCTTCGAGCCGGCCATCGAGATGGATTTCTCGATGCTGTTGCCGGTTCAGGGGCCGGCCTCGAAGCTGCAGACAGCGTTCCTGGAACACACGTTGGCGTTCATTGCCCGGCATGTGCCGCAGGCCTATCGTTTTTGAAATGACAAGCGACCGTCTGTCGGCAAGACTGCACTCTCGCCCTCCACCACCTGACCAATGTGTATCCACGACAGAAAGGGATTCACATCATGATCAAGACCAAACTGACTGCCCTGACTCTTGCCAGCCTTATGGCCTTGGCGACCGGTTCCGCGTTCGCAGGCTCTACTGGCCCGACCGACCCCGTTGACGGTACTGCCGGGCCACGCACCAGCAGCCAGGGCCCCAACACCGATGGCACCCCTAAGGCCGGCACCAGCTCTACTCCCGGCACCAAGGGCATGGGTGGCTCTAATGGCAACGGTACCACCGGCGAAGGTGGCGGCATGAGCAACGGCAATGGCATGGGCGGCAGTGGCGGCGGCGCAAGTGGCGGCGCTGGCGGATCGGGTGGGTCCAGCGGTAGTAAATAACGGCCGCGCCGTTTACCTGTAGCAGCACGGCTTGCCCATGGCAGCGCTTTCAATATCGCTCCGCCGGCAAGCCGTATTGCTACAGCGGGTTGAATGCATCCTCCATACATCACCGACCCCCGTTTCTCACCATGCCCTCAGAGGTCTCCCGGTCAATCACCTGATTGGATGCTGGCAATTGCGTCTGCCCCCACTAATATGGCAACGGTTCAAACACGATCTCGTTGCGACGGAGACATTTGCATGACCGATGAAGCCAGCAATACCGTACGTATCCACGCCGCTCACGGCCGCTCCGATGAACTGGGCGAATATTTGGCCAGTATCGTGAGAAACCTGCCCTCCCTTCCCGGCTGCTTGAACAGCACACTGAACCGCGACGAGTACGACAACGATGTTTGGGTCATCGACGTTCGCTGGGATTCCTGCCAGGCCATGACCGAGCATTTCGCTCAGCCGAGCAACGAAGGTCTCAATGGCTTGCTGAACAATAGCCTCGTGCGTCACGTAGCCTTCGAAAGCGATATCGAGCGCTGCAATCTGCCCGGAGCTGTATGAAGCACCTACGGGGTTGAACATTCACTTTAAGCAAACCGCTTAATTAGCTGTTAAATAAACCAATCGTCAGAAAAACCGGCTTTGGAGGCCTGATTGCGCCTGTAAAGTGGCGAAGCACACATCAGCGATTATCCTTTGCGTCTTGCGGGCACGTTGGCGTCATGAATTCCCAAGTGAAAGCCGAGTGCCTCAAAGACCCAAGAGGTAATGCCATTATGAGAGTGATGAGTCTGAGTCTGATCGCCCTGGCGGTGTCGGCAGGATACGTTCAATCCGTAGAAGCAGAATCCTTCGTCAGCGATCAGGCCGAAGCCAAAGGTTTCGTCGAAGATGCCAAGCTGGATGTGCTGGCGCGCAACTACTATTTCAATCGAGACGGCAAAAGCGGTTCTCAGGACCGACGAGACTGGTCGCAGGCCTTCATGGCCAATTTCAGTTCCGGCTTTACCCCTGGCACGGTCGGTTTCGGCGTCGATGCCTACGGCTGGTACGGATTGAAACTGGACGGCGGCGCGGGCCATTCCGGCACCGGCAACATTCCGGTAGACAGCAGTGGCAGCCCCGAGGACGAATTCGCCACAGCAGGCGGCGCCATCAAGGCGCGCATTTCCAGGACCGAACTCAAATGGGGAACTATGCAACCCACCGCGCCGGTATTCGCGGCAGGCGGCACACGGCTGTTCCCGCAAACGGCAACGGGCTTCAGTTTGCAGAGCAGTGAGATTACCGGACTGGACCTTGAAGGCGGCCACTTCACGGCGGGTAATGGCCCGCAACACACCAGCGCCAGCGGCGAACTTTTTGCCAGTTACGCAGGGGTCACCACCAATAGCGTTGATTTCGTCGGCGGCAAATATGCGGTCAACGACAGTCTGTCGTTTCAGTTGTACGGCTCGGAATTCGAAGACATCTGGCGTCAGTACTACGGTAACGCCAACTATGTTTTGGCGATGCCGAGTGATCAATCGCTGACGTTCGATTTCAATATCTATCGCACCACCGACGAAGGTCAGGCCAAGGCCGGCAGCATCGATAACACCACCTGGTCGCTGGCCGCCGCATACAACTTCATGGCCGGGCACACGTTCACCCTCGCCTACCAGAAAGTGCATGGCGACGAGCCGTTCGACTACGTGTCATTCGGCGATAACGGTCCGGGCACGACAGGCGACTCGATCTTCCTCGCCAACTCCATTCAGTATTCGGACTTCAACGGCCCGGGGGAAAAATCCTGGCAGGCGCGCTACGACCTGGCGATGAGCACCTACGGCATTCCAGGCCTCAGTTTCATGGCACGTTACGTCAACGGTCGCGATATCGACGGTACCAAGATGGCCGCCGACAGCCCTTATCGCGCCTATGGCTATGGCGAGGATGGCAAGCACCACGAGACCAACCTGGAAGCCAAATACGTGATCCAGGACGGCCCGGCCAAGGACTTGTCATTCCGAGTCCGCCAGGCCTGGCATCGGGGCAATGCCGATCAGGCCGAAGGCGATCAGGATGAATTCCGCTTGATCGTGGACTACCCGATTTCCATTCTGTAGGGGTGCTGCCCAGGATTGGCCTCATGATCTTTGTGCAGATTGGCGGTGTGACAGATGGCGAGGCAGGCATAGCCTGTCATCTGTCACCACGCTCACTCAGGACCGATCATGAAACCCATGAAACTGCTCGCTGCCAGCCTGTCTTGCCTGGCACTCGCTCTGCCGCTTTCGTTCAACGCTCAAGCCCACGATGGCGAGCATGAAAAGGTCACCGTGCTGGAGAGCCACCCGATGCTCAACGCGCCGGGCAAGAAAGCCATGGTGCTGACGGTCGATTACAAGCCGGGCCAGGTGTCCATTCCTCACAGCCACAGCGGCAGCGCGATGGCCTACGTGCTGGAAGGTGAAGTGATTTCCCGGGTCAACGACGGCAAGGCCATCACCTACAAAGCGGGCCAGACCTGGTATGAGCCAGCGGGCTCCAGGCACTACGAATCACGCAATGCCAGCACCACCCAGCCTGCGAAACTGTTGGTCTTCATCCTGCTGGACGACAACGGCGAGATCCTCACTCCTCTGCCGAAATGACATCGCCGAAAACCCCGGGTGCCGCTCTGGAATGCGGCACCGCTGGTCCGACGCAGTGTCTGGAACATTAAACATTCCTGACCAACTGTCGATAAGCCATCAGTAGAACCCGAACATTCGGGTCAGACTTGATGAGTGAAAGGCACAGGTATGTACGATATTTTTCTGCTGGTAGAACATGGCCGCGATCAGGGCGAGGTTTCCGTGCTGGGTTGGTTCGACAACGAACGCGCGGCAAAGGACACCGCAGAGGCCATGGAATGGAAAGCCTATCGCGAGGAGTCCAGGCGTCACCATCAGTGGTCCAGCAAACCGCTGCTGCCACCGAACGAGACGTCTCATCGGCGGTTTTGGGTGAAGGGAATCTCCAAGTTCACTCACACACCTGCGCCACGGTCCTGGGCGGTGCATTGAGCACCTGAGTCAAGCACAGATCCTCTGTGTATTTGCGCCGGACGCGAAACCCGGGCAAGCCTTTAACCCACGCCGAACCCATAATCTGTGGGAGGGAGCTTGCTCGCGAAGACCATACGTTGCGCCATGCATGTGTATCGGCTGTACCGGCCCCTTCGCGAGCAAGCTCCCTCCCACGGAATAGTGCCACGGCATCTGGCGTTGATTATCCATGCGCCCCCCCCCGCGCAGCAGGCCATAACCTCCGGAACTTGCCATGACGCTTACACACCTGCGCCACGGTGGCGGGCGGTGCATTGAGAGTCTGAATCCAGCACAGATCCTCCGTGTATTTGCGCCGGACGCGAAACCCGGGCAAGCCTTTAACCCACGCCGAACCCATAATCTGTGGGAGGGAGCTTGCTCGCGAAGACCATGCATTGAGCCATGCATATGTATCGGCTGTAACCGGCCTCTTCGCGAGCNAATCTGTGGGAGGGAGCTTGCTCGCGAAGACCATGCATTGAGCCATGCATATGTATCGGCTGTAACCGGCCTCTTCGCGAGCAAGCTCCCTCCCACGGAATAGTGCCACGGCATCTGGCGTTGATTATCCATGCGCGCCCCGCCCAGCAGGCCCACAACCTCCGAAACTTGCCATGACGCTTACACACCTGCGCCACGGTGGCGAGCGGTGCATTGAGAGTCTGAATCCAGCACAGATCCTCCGTGTATTTGCGCCGGACGCGAAACCCGGGCAAACCTTTAACCCACGCCGAACCCATAATCTGTGGGAGGGAGCTTGCTCGCGAAGACCATGCATTGAGCCATGCATATGTATCGGCTGTAACCGGCCTCTTCGCGAGCAAGCTCCCTCCCACGGNAATCTGTGGGAGGGAGCTTGCTCGCGAAGACCATGCATTGAGCCATGCATATGTATCGGCTGTAACCGGCCTCTTCGCGAGCAAGCTCCCTCCCACGGGAAAGTGCTCGGGAATTGAGCGGGTGATCACCCATGCAACCCCTGCGCAGCAGGCAATAGTCCGCGAAACTTTTCATGACGCTCGCGCAACGCAGCTTGCACTGCACTCATCGGCCGATACCTGGCCTTGACCGGCATCCCCGCGTGCAACAGATCCTCGCCCTGCCCGATCGCCAGAAACCCCAGTTTGGCCGCGCCAATGCACGCGCTCAGTTCGCTGCCCAGCAAGGTATACACCTCGCGATCAAGAATGTTGGCCAGCAACTGCGCCCAATACTCGCTGCGCGCCCCGCCGCCAACCAGCGCGCAGGCATTGACCGTGGCGCCCGCTGACAGGGCCGCGTTCATCGCATCCAACAGCCCGAATCCCACCCCCTCCAGCACCGCATAGCCCAACATCGCGGGTGTGCTGTCGTGACCTAGACTCATGAAACCGCCGCGCAACAGCGGGTCGTTGTGGGGCGTACGTTCTCCGGCCAGATACGGCAGAAACAACGGCTGCGTGACCGCCATAGACTGGTCGACGGGCAATTGCGTCTGCACCAGATTGAGCAACGTCTGCTCGTCTGGCTGACCCAACAACCGCGTCACCCAGCGCAGGCAACTGGCCCCCGCGAGCATGGCGCCCATGGTGTACCAGCGGTTCGGCAGCGCATGACAAAAACTGTGAACCGCGCTCGGCGGATTGCCTGCCGGGTGACCGGTAATCGCGACAATCGCCGCGCTGGTGCCCAGTGTCACGAACGCGTCGCCGGCGTTGATCGCGCCGATGCCCACCGCCGACACCGGGTTATCGCCGCCGCCGGCGGCAACGGGTAAATCGGCTGGCAACCCGAGCAATTGACCCGCCTCGGCGCTCAACCCGCCAGAGACCTGATCTGCCTCCAGCAACCTCGGCATCTGCGTCACGTTCAAACCGGACGCGTGCAGCATTGGCTCGAACCACTCGCGCCGAGCGACATCGAGCCACAAGGTCCCCGCCGCATCGGACAGGTCGCTGACCTTCTCGCCGGTCAGCAACAGGCGCAGGTAATCCTTGGGCGACAACACGCAATCGATCCGGGCGAACACCTGCGGCTCGTGCGCCTGAAGCCACAACAGTTTCGGCGCGGTCAGCCCGGCCATTGCCAGACTGCCGGTGGCCTGCGGGTAATCCGGAAAATCACGATTCAGCTGCTCCGCCTGAGCGACCGCGCGGGAATCGTCCCAGAGGATTGCCGGGTACAAGACCTGGTCGGCCGCGTCGAGCAACACCGCCCCGTGCATCTGCCCGGACAGCCCGATGCATTCGACGCGATCCCAGGCCTGCGGCTGATCGTTGCGCAATTGCTCCAGCGCCTCGACGCACGCTTGCCACCAATGCACAGGATTCTGCTCCGACCAGCCCGAATACCTGCGCGTAACGCTCACCCTCGCGCCCGCCTGGGCCAACACGGCGCCCCGGGCGTCGAGCAGAATGGCCTTGAGTTCAGAGGTGCCCAGATCGATGCCCAGAGAGACAGCTTGGCTCATTGACGTTCAGTTCCTGTCGGGGGAGCGCTCAAGGGCATCCACATGAATTTCGTATGCGCAACGTTGCACCCAGACGCTCGGAAAGCCGCGTTCCGTAAGGATTGTCGATGCGCTGTAGCAACAGTTGCACGGCACGTTCGCCCAGCGCCTGGACCGGCTGGGCGATGACGCTCAGACGCGGCAGAAAGAAGTCCGCCCAGTCGAAATCGTCGAAGCCCACCAGCGCCATCTGCTCCGGCACCGCGATGTCCGCGTCCCGCAGCGCGTGCATGGCGCCGATGGTCATCAGGTTGTTGGCGGCCATGATCGCGCTCGGTGGCGCCTTCAACGCCAACAGTGCCGAAGCCGCGACACGGGCCGACTCGCTGTTGGATTCACCGTTGACCAGCAGTGATTCATCAAACGGCAAACCTGCGTCACTCAGCGCCTGGCGATAGCCGTCGATTCGCTCCTCGGTGGTGCTCAAGCCGCGATGCCCGGCGATCATGGCGATGCGCCGATGGCCGTGACCGGTCAGGTGCGCCACCAGTTGGCGGGTGGACTCGCGGTTCTCGACACCGACCTGATCGAAGCCTTCGGCCGCCAGCCGATCCACAAGGACCGTGGGAATGGCGTTGGCCTGCAGATAGGCCGACGCCGCCTGCGCAGGGTCACTCGAGGGTGCCAGGAGGATGCCGTCGACCCGACGATGGTGCAGCGCCTTGACCACGCGCAGTTCCTGTTCGGGGTCATCGTGCGTATCGACGTACAGCATCATGATGCCGTGGCGCGCACACTCGGTTTCGATGGCGTGAACGGTCTCGCTGAAGTAGTGATTGGACAGCGCCGAAATCGCCACGCCAATGGTGTTGGTGCGCGAACGGGCCAGCGAGCGCGCCAGGGTGTTGGGGATGTAGCCCAACTCGCGGACCGCCTGCTGTACCGCTCCCACCGTTTCCGGGCTGACCTTGCGCGTGCCGTTGAGCACGTGGGACACCGTCGAAGTCGACACCCGCGCCAGCCGTGCCACGTCCTCCATCTTGACCACTGCGTTCACTCCTGCTGCCCGGCGTTTCAGTGCTTGCTCGACCAGCCAGTGTACGAACCGATGTTGTCGCGAGTGATCAGTTTCGGCGTGAGTTGGGTCACCGCTTCAGCGGGTTTCTTGTCGTTGAGCAGGTCGTTGCCGATCACCACTGCCTGCTGCGCCATGGCCCATGGGTCCTGACTGGCGGAGGCCTGGATCGACGACTCGGATTTCAGCGCATGCTCGATGTCCGGCGCGCCGTCTACCGAAGTAATCACGATGCCGCTGCGCTTGAGCTGCCTGGCGGCCAGGTCGCTGCCGATGGCTTGCGGGTCGTTGATCGCAAACAGGCCGTCGATTTTCGGGAAGCGCGTCAGGTAGCCCTGCATGGCATTCAGGCCGCCGTCGCGGGAGCCTTTGGCGTCCTGATCGTCAGAGAGAATCTTGATGTCCGGCGCGGCGGCGAATGCCGATTTGCATCCGGTCACGCGGTCGGTCACGGCGGTAACCTGCGGGCCGTTTTCGATGATCACATTGCCCTTGCCGGAGAGCTTGTCGACGATGAACTGACAGGCCAGCTTGCCGGCCTCGACGTTGTCGGTCTGCACGGTCGCGTCGACCTTGGCGGCGTTGACGTCAACGGCCACCACCTTGATTCCGGCTTTCTGCGCTTTCATCACCGCCGAGGCAATGGCGTTAGGGTCCACGGCGTTGATCAGAATCAGGTCCACGCCGGCAGCGATGAAGTTGTCGATCTGCGAGAACTGCTTGCTCAGGTCGTAATCGGCGGACACCGAGGTGACCTTGGCGTTGGGGTTGATTTCCAGCGCCTTGGCCTTGGCGCCGTCAGCCAGAGTGACGAAGTAGGGATTGCCCAGCGACCCCAAGGTAATGCCCACCGATTTCAGCTCGCGGGCCTCGACGCCCTGAGCCAACAGCGCGGCCAGGCACAGGGATACGACAGCAGGGAATTTGAGTTTGAAGTTCATGATTTCTCTCTTGTGATTATTGTTGAACGTATTTTTTGAGACCCAAACCACACGCTGGCTAATCACGTCCGCGCACCGGACTGGCGATAGCGGTCAAGCGCCACCGCGCCGATGATCACGATGCCCTTGATGATGTACTGCCAGATGTCCGAGACGCCCAGCAACACCAGGCCGTTGGTGAGCACGGCGATGATCAGCGCGCCGATCAGCGTGCCGCCGATGGTGCCGACGCCGCCGGTGAAACTGGTGCCACCAAGGATCACGGCGGCGATGGCATCCAGCTCGTACGACTGCCCCAGTTGCAGGCCGTTGGCGGCAAACAATCGTGAAGCGCTCATCACCGCACCGAGCCCGGCCAATGCGCCGGAAACGGCATAGACGAACAGCAGGACCTTCCACACCTTGATTCCGGAAAGTCGCGCGGCCTCGGGATTTCCGCCCACCGAATAGATCTGCACGCCCATGACCGTGCGCCGCAGGATGAACCAGGAAATGGCGATCACGGCCACTGCGATGATCACCAGCCAAGGCACGCCAAGCACCGAATCGTTGCCGATGAACGCGAATGGCAAGTCGGGATTGAATACGGTCTTGTCGTCGGCCAGCAAACGCGCCAGACCGCGCATCGCAGTGAGCGCGCCGAGGGTGACGATGAAGGGAGGCAGGCGCATGAAGGCGATCAGGCCACCGTTGACCAGCCCCAGCAACAGGCCAAAACCAACGCCGGCAAAAATCCCGAGCATGCCCCACTGCGGGGACATCGAAGCCTGCAAGGCAACCACTGCCGAGGCCGCGAGAATCGCCCCCACCGACAGGTCGATACCGGCAGTGAGAATCACGAAGGTCATGCCCGCCGCCAGCACCACGTTGACCGAGGCCTGCTGGGTGATGATCGACAGATTCTGCAAGGTCATGAAGCTGTCGGTCATCAGCGCAAAGCCCACCAGCAGCAATATCAGGACCGGCAGCATGCCGACAGTGCGCATCAGTTCACGCATGCGCTCGCGCTTGCTGATGGCGGCCACGGTTGGCGAGTTTTCCAGGGTCAGACTCATGGCCTGGTTTCCTTTTTTTGTTATTGAAATGTGAGATCTCAGCATTGACGCAACCCCCCACGGGCGTCATCCGGCGCCTGCAACACCGCAAACAGGCTCGGGCACCTGCTCACCCCCAGTCGCCAGATCGATAATCCGTTCCTGAGAAATCTCGTGCCCCGACGCACCGCCCACCTCGGCGACCAACTGCCCTTCGCGCATGACCAGCACACGGTCGCAGGTGCCGATGATCTCCGGCAGTTCGCTGGAAATCACCACGATGCCGACTCCGGCCTTGGCCAGCTCATTGATGATGCGGTAGATCTCCGACTTCGAGCCGATGTCAACGCCCCGGGTCGGCTCGTCGAGAATCAACACATGAGGTTTGACCTCCAGCAGCCGCGCCAACAGGACCTTCTGTTGGTTGCCACCCGACAGCGCACCGACGTTGACCTTGCCCGACGCCACGCGAATCGACAGCGAGCGAATCGCCTCCACCGCCCGCCGTGCGCCGCGTCCGCGATCCAGCACGCCGCCTGCATGAGCATCGGGCACGCAGGCGCAGACGTTGATGTTGTCGCGCACGCTCATGTCCAGGAACAGGCCCTGAGCCTTGCGATCTTCGGTCAGGTAAACCACCCCGGCGCGAATAGCATCGGTCGGATTGCGCAATTCAGTGATGGCTTTGCCGGCCACTTCGAGGGTGCCGGAGCTGCGTGCATCGGCAGCGAAAATCAGCCGCGCGAGTTCCGTGCGCCCTGCCCCGACCAGCCCTGCAATGCCCAGCACCTCGCCTGCGTGGAGGTCGAAACTGCATGGCTTCACTCGTTTGCCGTCGGCCATGTCGCGCACCCGCATGACCACCTGGCCGGGGTCATAGGGTGCGTGTTCTTTTTTGTAGAACCCAGAGAGATCACGGCCGACCATCAGCTTCACCAGCGCATCCGCCGAGAGCCCGTCGCGTTCAAGCATGCCGACGTACTCGCCATCGCGCAGCACCGACACCCGATCCGACAACTCGTAGATTTCCGCCATGCGATGGCTGATGTAGATGATCGCCAGACCCTGATCGCGCAGCTGTTTGATCAACGCGAACAGACGGTCGGTTTCCCGGGACGACAAGGGCGTTGTGGGCTCGTCCATCACCAGGATTTTTGCCTTGGCGTGCAGCGCCCGAGCGATCTCCACCAGTTGCCGTTCGGCAATCGACAGCACGCTGACCTTGGTCGAGGGTTTGAAATCGGCGCCCAACCGCGCGAGCACATCGACGCAACCGGCCTCCATCGCCTTGCGGTCGATGCTCCAGCCGCGACGCAGTTCACGGCCCAGGTAAATGTTCTCGGCCACGCTGAGGTTGGGGCACAGGCTCAACTCCTGATAGATCACCGCAATACCTTGGGCTTTGGCGGTCAACGGATCGAAGGACGCCAATGTCTGGCCGCCGATACGAATCTCACCCCCGGCATCGGCCTGATAGGCGCCGGAGAGGATTTTCATCAGGGTCGATTTACCCGCGCCGTTCTCGCCCATCAGCGCATGGACTTCGCCGGCGTAGACCTTGAGGGCAACGTTTTTCAGCACGCGCAGGCCGTTGAATGTCTTGGAAATGGCGTTCATTTCCAGCACAGGCATGGGGGATTCGGAGAGTAAGGCGCTCATGGGAGAGCCACCGAGGCTGGTGCTACAGGCGTTCGCGACGCCGTGAAAGCGCGCGGAATCAGAGCAGGCAAGCTGTTCATGTGCATCCTCGAGATTTCTTGTTGTTATGCGGGCCACCTCGAATCGGGCGGCGCTCGGGAACTGCTTTTCGGAATTGCGTTGAAACACTCTAGATCAGCTGAAACGATTCACGCAAGCGCTTGCTTTTTCTCCCCGACGAAAACCGTCAGTAGCTCGATGAATGGCCGACACAAAAAAACGCTCTGGTGTGCGGGTGTTCGGCCCGCCGCCAGAGCGTTGAGTTTTTTGCAAAAAAGTTAAGGTTTGGCGACTGTCCACATGTCCTTGAAGCCATCGCCCGTGGTGTCACCGGCTTTGGCGTCCTTGGTCCAGGTGTACAGCGGCATGCCGTTGTAAGCCCACTGCTTGCTGCCGTCGTCACGGGTCACGACGGTGTATTTGCCGTCGGTCTTGGCGTCCGCGCCGGCCATCAGCGGCGGCCAGGCCTTGGCGCAATCGCCGTTGCAGGCCGACTTGCCGTCGCTGTCTTTTTTGAAGGTGTAGAGGGTCATGCCCTTGTGATCGGTGAGCACTTCGCCTTTGTCGGTCTTGCCGGTCATTGCGGGGGCGGCAGCGAACGCCAGGCTTGAGGCACAGGTCAGGACCACGGCGGCGGTGAGGATGATTTTCTTCAGCATGGTGAACTCCTTGGTTATTTTTCGAGTAGGGGAGCAAACGCCAGAAACCTTCCAGGCTCCCGCTGCCCGCGCCAATTGACGCAAGCAGTGAAGGTAAACGTCTGTCGAAGGGGGTTTATTCCATGGGGCTGAAGAAATATTTTCAAACACCGCCATGAACCCTCAAGCCTTGGCGATTTCCGGCATCAGCATCCACTCAGCGCTGTCGTTCCAAACGTCCATCCGGGTGATCTTGCCGTTGCGCACTTCGAAGCGGTCCAGGTAGCGGTTGCCGGAGAAGCTGCGGCCGTCCGGCCATTCGCCGTACAGGGTGCCGTTGGAATACACCACGGTGTGGTCGCCGCGATCCATCCAGTCGAAATTGCCCAGTGCCTTCTTGACCCACGCGTAGCGCGCGCCGTTGAAGGCAGTGATGGTTTGCGGGTCGGGCATGGCGCGGCCACCGGTGAAGGTGATCTTCACGTCATCGCTCATGAAGGTCGCGGCGCGGACGGGGTCGGGTGCCATGGAAGCCTCCAGAAAATTGCTAACAATCTGTACGTCTTTATTCACTTCGGACATAACCCGCTCTCCTGACTCGATGAAGGCCCGTGATGGGCCGCATGCCTCTGCGTGGTGCAAAGCGCTTTAATTTGGAGCGAAATTGCTGGCCGTTTCGCCAGCAGCACGCGCTTTTAAAGCGTTCTCGGACTGGCATCCTACTTGCTAGCAATAATTTTACAAGTGCTAGCAATCAGGAGCGTCACCTATGTCCTTCCAGCGTCCAAACGTGCAGCGTCTGTTGTTCCCCGTGGCTGCGGCCTTCTCCCTCACGCTCGCCATTTGCGCTGGTGCGCAGGCTGCAGAACCTCCGATCAAGGTCGGTCTGGTGGCGGCGCTGTCCGGGCAATCGGCGAAATCCGGCGAGGCGCTGACTCGCGGCCTGACCATGGCCATTGACGAGGTCAACGCCCGTGGCGGTGTACTGGGACGCCCACTGGAACTGGTGCGCCGCGACGACGAAAGCAACCCGTCCAAAGGCATGCTGGCGGCGCGTGAGCTGATTCAGCGGGAGAAAGTCACGGTGCTGTTCGGCGGCCTCGACACGCCGGTGTCGCTGGCCATCGTGCCCTTGGCCAATCAGCTGAAAACCCCGTTCATGGGCATCTGGGCCGCGGGTACCAAGATCACCGAAAACGGCGCTGCAGATAACTACGTGTTCCGCGTCTCGGCTGTCGACGAACTGGTGGACGAGGCGCTGGTTAAATACGGGGCCGCTCAGGGCATGAAGAAGCCCGGCATGATCCTCATCAACAACCCGTGGGGCGAATCGAACGAAGCCGGCTTCAAGCGCGCACTGGAAAAACGCGGGCTGGAAAACGCCGGCGTCGAGCGCATTCAGGACAGCGACCTGGACGTGGTGCCGCAACTCACCCGCCTGAAAAACGCTGGCGCCGACACCCTGCTGATGGTCGGCAACGTCGGGCCATCGGCGCAGGTGGTGAAATCCCTCGACCGCATGGGCTGGGACGTGCCGGTGGTGTCGCACTGGGGCCCAGCAGGTGGTCGCTTCGGTGAACTGGCCGGGCCGAGTGCCTCGCGTGTTCACTTCATCCAGACCTACGTTTTCACCGAACACAACAACGCCAAGGGCGATGCCCTGCTCGCTTCGCTGAAAACCGCGTACCCGCAGATCAAGACCCTCGCCGACGTCACCCCGGCAGTCGGCATCGCCAACGCCTACGACGCTCTGCACCTCAGCGCGCTGGCCATCGAGAAAGCCGGGAGCACCGACGGCAAGGCAGTGCGCGACGGCTTCTACGGGATCACCGACTACGACGGCCTGATCAAGGATTACAAGCAGCCTTTCAATGCGCAGAAGCATGACGCACTGGGGCCGAACGACTATGTGTTCACCCACTTCGTCGGCGATCAGATCGTGCCGCTCAAGCCGTGAGCCAGACAGCAGCTTTGACTGAACCGTTTCGCACGCTCTAAGGAATCACGCCATGTTCACCGCCGCCATCGTCACCGGCCTCGGCCTGGGCAGCATGTACGCCCTGCTCGCCCTGGGTTTCCATCTGACCTACGTGGTTTCGCGCACGGTCAATTTCGCCCAGGGCAGCGCCATGATGGTCGGCGCTGTGCTGGGTTACACCCTGTGCATCACCTGGGGCTTGTCGCTGTGGCTGGCCTTGCCGCTGACCCTGTTGCTCAGCGCCCTGTATGGCCTGGTGATCGAACGCTGGCTGGTCCGCCCATTTCACGGCCGTGGCTCGCAAGCCTGGCTGCTGGCGACGGTCGCGGGGGGCATTCTGGTGGACAACCTGGCGCTGTTCACCTTCGGCAAGGAGCCGCGTCAGTACGAAAGCAGCCTGGTCAACTTGAAGATCGAGCTGTTCGGCAACGGCATCGGCGCCTTGCAACTGTTGATCCCGCTGATCGGCGCGGCCATTGCCCTGGCGCTGTTTCTGGTGCGGCGTTACACGCGGCTGGGCAAGGTGCTTGAAGCCTGCGTGCAGAACCCCAAAGCGGCGATGCTGATGGGCATCAACGTCAATCGGGTAGTCGCCATCGCCTTCGCCATCTCCACCGTGTTCGCCGCCGTCGCCGGGCTGTTGATTGCGCCGCTCTTCAGCGTTAACGCCGAGATGGGGATGTTGTTCGGCCTCAAGGCCTTCGCCGTAGCGATTCTTGGCGGTATTTCCAGCGCGGGGGGTGTGTTCGGTGCCGGGCTGTTGTTCGGCCTGACCGAAGCGCTGATCACCTTGTATTTCGGCTCGGCGTTTACCCAGATCTTTACTTTCGCTTTGGTGATCCTCGCCTTGGCGATTCGCCCCAACGGCCTGTTCGGCAGCCAGGCACTGGTGAAAGTATGAAAAACCTGAAAACCCTGCTGGGCCCTGTTTGCATTGCCGTGCTGGCGCTGTTCAGCGTGGCGGCTGTGTTTTTTCTCGACAGTTATTCGTTGCTGGTCTTTACCTTGTGCGCGCTGGCCGCCGTAGTCGGTGTCGGGCTCAACGTGTTGATCGGCCTGAGCGGGCAGATTTCGTTCGGACACATCGCGTTTTACGCCATCGGCGCCTACATCTCGGCGCTGATGACGCTCGCGGGAATGCCCCTGTGGCTGGCGGTTCCCGCAGCGGGCGTGGTGGCCGGCGCAGTCGGCGCGCTGCTGGCGATTCCGGCTTTACGTGTGACCGGGCCGTATCTGGCGATGATTACCATCGCCTTCTCATTCGTCGTGCATCACAGTCTGATCGAATGGCGCGACGTCACCGGCGGCTCCAATGGGCTGATGGGCATTCCTTTGCCGGAATTCGCCACAGTGGACCCTTCGATTCTGCTGGCGCTGATCGCGACTGCCCTGATGATCGCTGCGCTGGCGTTCTATCAACGCCTGCATCACAGCGGCTGGGGCAAGGCCATGCGGGCCGTTAAGGCGTCGGAAATCGCGGCGCGCTCGCTGGGCTTCAACCCGGTCGTCAGCAAGACCCTGGCCTTCGCGCTATCGGCACTGCTGACCGGCCTTGCGGGCGCGCTCTTGTCGCCGCTGCTGATGTTCATCAACCCAGAATCCTTCCCCTTCTCGCAGTCGATTCTGTTCGTGCTGGCGGTGATCGTCGGCGGTAGTGGCACGCTGTTCGGGCCCGTCCTCGGCGCCTTGTTGATCGTGCTGGTGCCGGAATTGCTGTCGGACTTCGCCGAATACCGGCTGCTGATTTTCTCCGTGTTGCTGCTGGTGGTGCTGTGGATCGCCCCCAACGGCTTGCTGGGCGCCCTCGCCCGCCGCTGGATCAAACCGACCCCACTGACCCCGCCCAGCCAGATCGACCAGAAACGCATCGCCGCTTACCTGCGCAGTCGCACTGGTGCCGATGGCTTGCACATTCGTGATATCGGTATTCGTTTCGGCGGCGTGCAGGCGGCGCAAGGCGTGAACCTGCATGCGCCAGCCGGCAGCATCACCAGCATCATCGGGCCGAACGGTGCGGGTAAAACCACGGTGCTGAACATGATCAGCGGTTTCTATGCCCCCGACAGCGGCCAGATCGAACTCGATCAACCGCTGGCCGGCCTGCCCGCGTGGAAAACCGCCCGAGCCGGAATTGCGCGCACGTATCAGACCACCCAGTTGTTTGGCGAGATGTCGGTACTGGACAACGTCCTGGTGGCGATGCAGAAAGGCCGAATGGGTTTTATCTTCGGCCACTCCACGTCTTCGCAGCGTGAACTTGCGCTGGATCTGCTGGCCCTGGTCGGTTATCGCGGCGCGGTCAATATCGCGGCTGATGACCTGCCCCACGTCGACCGCCGCCTGGTGGAAATCGCCCGGGCTCTGGCCACGGCGCCTGCGGTGTTGTTGCTGGATGAACCGGCTGCCGGTCTGAGCCGCCGCGACACCGATGCCCTGGCGATTCTGCTGCGGCAACTGGCGGGTTTCGGCCTGACCGTGATTCTGGTGGAGCACGACATGGCGCTGGTGATGGCGGTGTCCGAGCGTTTGCTGGTGCTCGACGCGGGCAAGCCGATCACCGTCGGTACGCCTGCCGAAGTGCAGCAGAACGAGCGCGTGATCGCAGCCTACCTGGGCGGCACCGAGTACCAGGCCACGCCACGGGATGAGGCCTGGGAAGGCAGCCACGATGCGCGTCTGTATGTGAAGGATCTGGTGATCGATTACGGCGCGGCGCCAGTGGTGAACAAGGTCAATCTGGTGGTCAATCCAGGTGAACTGGTGGCGATTCTTGGCGCCAACGGCGCAGGCAAATCGAGCATCCTGCAATGCCTCGCGGGCCTGCATCGAGCGTCCGGCGGCAGCATCCTGCTGGACAACGAAAACATCGAACAGGCCAGCGCCAGCAGCATCGCCGGGCAAGGGTTGGCGCTGGTGCCGGAAGGCCGTCAGGTGTTCCCGTATCTGAGCGTGCGCGACAACCTGCTGCTGGGGGGTTATTCCCGTCGCGATGCCTTCGACGCAGACGCCGAGATCGAAGCAATCCTCAAGCGCTTCCCGCGCCTGCGTGACCGCATCGACAGCCCTGCCGGTCTGCTCTCCGGTGGCGAGCAACAGATGGTCGCGGTCGGTCGCGGCTTGATGGCCAAACCGAAAATCCTGTTGCTCGACGAACCCTCGCTGGGGTTGTCGCCGTCGATGATCGGTGAGCTGTACGACGCCCTCGCCGCATTGCGTGACGAAGGCGTGACCCTGCTGCTGGTGGACCAGATGGCCAATCTCGCGCTGCAAGTGGCCGACCGCGCTTATGTGCTGGAAACCGGTTGCGTGATCAAGTCCGGCAGCGCCGCCGAACTGCGTGAAGACAGCGAGCTGGCAGCGGCGTATCTGGGTGAAGGAGTCTGCGCATGAGTGCCCTGATCATCAGCAATGCCCGGGTGGGCAACGACCTCGATACGACCACGCTGTATGTGGAAAACGGTCGCTTCGTGGCAGCCCTCGGCCGTGATACCGCGACCTGTGAAAGTCTCGACCTCGAGGGACGCCTGTTGCTGCCGGGCCTGATCGAAACCCACATCCATCTGGACAAGGCCTGCATCATGCAGCGCTGCCAGTTGCAGGCCGGCACCCTGGCAGAAGCCGTGCAACAGACCCGCGCCGCCAAGGCTGAATTCACCGAACAGGATGTCTATGAACGTGGCGCGCAGGTGCTGGACAAAGCGATCCTGCAAGGCACCACGCACATGCGCACCCACGTCGAACTGGACCCGCAGATCGGCCTGACCGGCTTCAATGCCATACGCCGTTTGCAGGCCGATTACGCCTGGGCAATCACGCTGGACATCTGCGTGTTCCCGCAGGAAGGCATGCTCAACAACCCTGGGACCGAGGCACTGTTACGTCATGGCCTGGAGAATGGTGCGACGGTATTGGGCGGTTGCCCTTACACCGACAGCGATCCATTGGCGCAGATTGACCGGCTGTTCGAACTGGCACTGGAGTACGACTGCGATCTGGACATGCACCTGGATTTCGATCTCAACCCTGAAGGCCTGACCATCGAGCACGTGGCGCGCTGTACGCAACAGCACAACTGGGGCGGGCGTGTGACGGTTGGCCATGTCACCAAGCTGTCGGCATTGCCGATGGAAGCGCTGATCGGCCTGGGTATTCGTCTTGCCGAGGCTGGCGTGCAAGTGACCTGCCTGCCGAGTACCGATCTGTTTCTCACCGGCCGCGAGCATTTCCATAACAAGCCGCGAGGCGTGGCACCGCTCAACCATTTGCACGCCTGCGGGGTGACCTGTTCGGTGTCGACCAACAACATCGGCAACCCTTTCACCCCGTACGGCGACGCGTCGCTGGTGCGTCAGGCCAACCTGTTCGCCAACGTCAGCCAGATGGGCACGGCGGCCGAGTTGCTGCAGTGCATGGCGTGGGTGTCGAGCGAATCGGCGCGGATGCTGCGCCTTAAGGACTACGGCCTGACGCCGGGTTGCCATGCGGACTTCATCGTCTTCGATGCGCCCTCACCTGCGGCGGTAATCGCCGAAATCAGCGCACCGTTGCTGGGGTATAAACGCGGCAAGCGCACGTTTGAAAGGCCGCAAGGCAGATTGCTTGCGCCTGAGTGATGATCAAGCCCACGGGATCGGCACAGACCCTGTGGGAGCTGGCCTGGTTACGACGGCCGCCAAAGCGGGGTGTCAGGCAGCACCGGTTCGCGGCCCTCGTAACCTCGGAACCCTCCCACAGGATCACCATAGACTCTGCGGAGCAGGCCCATCTTACGACGGCCGCCAAAGTGGTGTATCAGGCAGTCCCGGTTCGCGGCCCTCGTAACCTCGGAACCCTCCCACGGGGATTGGCCAGGGCTAAAATCAGTCGCTCAGCGCCTGCTTGAGATTGAACTCGGCAGGCACCGCCGCTTCCAGCGCAAGCTGCCCTTCCAGTTCATCCAGGTGCTCGATCATCACGGCCACGGCCTTCTCATGATCGCCCTGCTCAAGGGCACTGATGATCTGCTGATGCTCGTCCGAGGCACATGAAGGTACGTCGTTACGCTGATACAGCGCGACGATCAGCGAACTGCGCACCATCAGATTACCGAGGATATCGCTGAGCACACTGTTGCCGCAGATCGCGCCGAGCATCAGGTGAAACTCACTGAGCTCGCGCACGATGGCGCGCCGGTCGGTGTCGTTGGTTGCCTTGCGTTCGTTGTTCATGTGGGTGGCGACGCGCTGCCGTTGCTTGCGCATGATCGCCGGGGTGATGGACTCGACAATCGCCCGCTCGATGGCGCGCCGGGCGGTGAAGATATCCCGCGCCTCCTGGGCCGTCGGTTGCGACACCATGGCGCCGCGATTGGCTTCGATGGTCACCACCTTCTGCAACGCCAGACGTTGCAACGCCGCCTGCACATGGTTGCGGTTGGCTTGCAGGGTTTCGACGATCTGCGCTTCGATCAGCCGCGTGCCAGGCGGCAGGCGATGCTGGGCAATGGCCTTGTACAACGCATCGACGATGCGCTGTACCTCAAGCTGTTTGGCGGTGACAGTGCTCAAGCCCATCCATTCCTCGTTTCTGCAGAAGACCTTCTGCCTCGCGCGCCGCAGTGGCGGGCGGGCAACGGGCGGCATTATCCGCCAGCGCCCCAGGCACGGCAAACCCGGCGTTCAATGGCAGTCGAATCGACCTCACAGCCCCAGGCTCACGCCTTCACCACGGGGGTCATGCATCGCGTAAAGCGTGCCGTCACGCTCGACGCTGATGATCCCGGCATGCCCGGTCATCGGGCTTTGCGCGGGGATCAGTTCCACCTCATGGCCCATTTCCGCCAGCCCCACGGCGCTGTCAGGGCTGATGTCACTTTCCAGTTTCAGGTTGTCGGTGCTGTCGAAAAAGCTGCGCCCCAGCAAGAAGCGCGGCATGCGCAGTGCGCGGTCGACAGGCTGGCGGTAATCGATCAACTGCGTCGCCAGCACCATTTGCGTCTGCGGCTGGCCGTCGCCGCCCTGGGTCCCGAAGAAGAATCGGCGTCCGTCATCTGCCAGATAACAGGACGGATTGAGCGTGTGCGCCGGGCGTTTGCCCGGTGCCCAGCCGTTGACGTGATCCGGGTCGGCATTGAACCCCGCCGCACGGTTTTGCCAGAGCACGCCAGTGTCGCCGAGGATGCAGCCCGAACCGAAATCGTGGAACAGGCTCTGAATCAGGCAGGCCGTGCGGCCTTCGGAATCGGTCGCGGCCATCCAGATGGTGTCCGCCGGACGCCCCGGCTCGTTCCAGGGCGCGGCACGCTGATCGTCGATGGCAGCGGCGTAGCGCTCGATACTTTGCGGGGACAGGCTCGCAGCGAAATCCCAGCCGCCGTGGGACGGATCGCAGAGTTCGGCGTTGCGACGCAACAGGCCCTGTTTTATCGCCTCCACCAGCAGGTGATAGTAGGCCGCGCTGCCATTGCCGATCCCGGCCAAAGGTTTGTGCTGCAAGGACGCCATGGCCTGCAGGGTGTACACGCCCTGGCTTGGCGGTGCGACATTGAACAGCCGGCCCTGGCGATAAGGCACCGAAATCGGCGCCACTTCCGGGGCCTGGGTCGCACGTAGATCGGACTTGCTCAGGCCGCAGCCCAGGCGTACGAATGCCTCGCCGAACGCATCTGCCAACTCGCCTCGATAGAAATCCTCGACCCCATGACGAGCCAGGTGGCGCAGCGTGTTGGCCAGTTCCGGCTGGCGCAACACATCGCCCTCGCGCATCCAGCGCCCATCGGTTTTGCAAAGAGAGTGCAGATCCGAGAGCTGCTCGATCAACGGTTGACGCAATATCTGCCAGAACAACTGCGATCGGGAGACTGGCACGCCCTGATCCGCAACCGTCGCCGCATCACCCAACAAATCGGCCCAGCCCAGTCGCGACCCCCACTCATGGCGACTGATGTTCGCCGCCGTCTGCCAACTGGCCAGCGCACCGGCGGTGCTAGCCACAGAACTCGCCCCCCGCAAACCGATGCTGCCTGCCTCGGGCAAGCGCATTCCCGCCTGCCCGATCCCCACGATGGTGCGTACCTTGCGGTCATGGATCATCCACAGCGCATCGCCACCGAGCCCGGTCATGTGCGGAAAAACCGCACTGAGCATGGCACTCGCCGCCAGCATCGCGTCGATGGCCGTGCCCCCAGCCTCGAGAATCCTGAGCCCTGCGGCACTGGCTTCAGCGTGGGGAGTGGTGATGACAGCGCGGCGGGAAGTCGCAAGCATGGATGTGGGCCCTTATGCAGATTGCTAGCTATTTATTTTCCTGTGGCTAGCAAAGCAAAAGGTGTGCCGGACCTCTGGAGCTCAATCGTTGGAATTACTCTGCGTTCCTACAGCCTCAAGCCAGAATCTCAAGACCATATTTCTGCACGATGGTCAGCAACTTCAAAGCCATTCCTCCAGGTCTTTTAGCTCCCGCTTCCCATTGCTTGACTGTAGAGGTACTGGTGTTCAGATACCGGGCAAACACCGGTTGGCTAACGCGACTGCGTTCGCGGATTTCCTTGATTTGCGCCGGATTGATTTCAGCTGGCACTTCGGCGATACAGGTTTGGTCGAACTCACGCATTGTCGCCTTGTCGATTGCCCCGATTTCAAGCAGGGCAATAGCCGATTCGTGGACCGACTGCAGCGCCTCACTGTTGAATTTGTTGTCACTGCATATCTCCAAAAAATCCTCACGATCTACCAGACGCTGAATCTGGTCATTGCTCAAGCCTTCGTACCGCTTGGCAAGCTTCTGTGACGCCCACCATAACCTCCCCCGTCATCGCTTCCAGCTCAAACGACTCCAAGAAAAAGGCGAGAACATGAACATCACATTACAGATTATCTGCTCGCCAGGTCGGCGGTTAATCTGGCATCTCAAACATAGACGCCCCCATCATGCGCAATCGTTTGCACCACAGTGGCGCACGGCCATGTGCTTCCGGCATATCCCATACCGAACCGGCATAACGTTGTATTTTTGCGCATGGTAGCCTCGCACGATTATTGTGTTGGCGTTGATCGTTCCCTTCGATGATGGCCAGAACCAGGAAACGCCATGTCCAGAATTTCCCACTCCGCCCTGCGCCGCAATTTCCGTGAATTGCTGGCTTCCAAAGCCTGTTATGAAACCGCTTCCGTCTTCGATCCGATGTCGGCGCGCATTGCCGGCGATCTCGGTTTCGAAGTCGGCATTCTCGGTGGTTCGGTGGCCTCGCTGCAGGTCCTGGCAGCGCCGGACTTTGCGCTGATCACCCTGAGCGAGTTCGTCGAACAGGCCACCCGTATCGGCCGTGTCGCCCAGTTGCCTGTCATTGCCGACGCCGACCACGGCTACGGCAACGCGCTGAACGTCATGCGCACGGTTGAAGAACTGGAGCGTGCCGGCGTTGCGGCGCTGACCATCGAAGACACGCTGCTGCCCGCGCAATTCGGGCGCAAATCCACCGACCTGATCACCATTGAGGAAGGCATCGGTAAAGTCCGCGCCGCCCTGGAAGCTCGTGTCGATCCAGAACTATCGATCATCGCCCGCACCAATGCCGGCGTGCTGCCGGTCGAGGACATCATCGAGCGCACTCAGGCTTACGAAAAAGCCGGTGCGGACGGCATCTGCATCGTCGGCATCAAGGACTTTGAGCATCTGGAGCAGATCTCGGAAAAACTCACCGTCCCGCTGATGCTGGTGACGTACGGCAATCCGAAGCTCAACGACAGCCAGCGCCTGGCGGACCTTGGCGTGCGCATCGTCGTTGCCGGGCACGCGGCCTACTTCGCGTCGATCAAGGCGACCTACGACAGCCTGCGCGCCCAGCGCCGCATCACCCGCAGCACGGAGAACCTCAGCGCCACCGAGTTGACCCACACCTACACCCAGCCGGAAAGCTACGTGGCGTGGGCCAAAGAGTTCATGGATGTGCAGGAGTGATCCCAACGGGATCTGGAATCACAGCGTAGTCGTTTCTGCAGCCATGCGGCTTGCAAGCGGCAACAACTGACATGCCGCCGAGGAGCCGGACGGCTTCAGAGCTCCAGATTTCTCAACGATCAGAACAACCCCATCTGTCCGCCGATCAAGGTGCTGAAGTCATCCTGCACGAACGGCAGAATCGCATCGGCAATCGGCTGCAGTTGCCGGGTGATGTAGTGGTCGTAGTCGATGGGGGCGCTGCGCACTTCCAGCGGTTCGGGGCCTGCGACCGTGATCACGTAGCTGATCCAGCCACGGTTCTGATATTGCAGCGGCCGGCCCTGTTTCTGGTTGTACTCATCGGCGATGCGCGCAGCCCTGACGTGAGGCGGAACGTTGCGTTCATAGTCGTCCAGCGCGCGACGCAGGCGTTTGCGGTAGATCAATTGATTGTCCAGTTCGCCCGCGAGCGTGCGCCGCACGTAGTCGCGCACATAGTCCTGGTACGGGCGCCGATTGAAGATGCGCAAATAGAGCTCCTGCTGAAAGGTCTGAGCCAACGGAGACCAATCGGTGCGTACGGTTTCAAGGCCCTTATAGACCATTTCGTCTTCGCCACTGGCGCGAGTGACGAGCCCCGCGTAGCGCTTTTTGCTGCCCTCCTCCGCGCCGCGAATCGTCGGCATCAGAAAGCGCTTGAAGTGGGTTTCGAACTGCAACTCAAGCGCGCATTCCAGGCCGTATTCATCACGCAGGTGCTCACGCCACCAGTCATTCACGCCCTCGACCAGCGCCTTGCCGATGTGCGCGGCCTCTTCCTGACCGTGGGGGCGTTTGAGCCAGACAAACGTGGAGTCGGTGTCGCCGTAGATCACCTCATAGCCTTGGGCCTCGATGAGCTGGCGGGTCTGACGCATGATCTGATGCCCGCGCAGGGTGATCGACGACGCCAGCCGGGTATCGAAAAAGCGGCAGCCGCTGGAACCGAGCACGCCGTAGAAGGCATTCATGATGATTTTCAGCGCCTGAGACAGCGGCGCATTGCGCTCACGCTTGGCGGCTTCGCGCCCCTCGGCCACCCTTGAGACAATCGCGGGCAGGCAGTGCCGGGTGCGGGAAAAACGAGCCCCGCGAAAGCCTTCGACCGACTCACTGTCTTCGGGGTGTTTGAGGCCTTCGATCAGGCCGACCGGATCGATGAGGAAGCTGCGGATGATCGACGGATACAGGCTCTTGTAGTCCAGCACCAGCACAGACTCGTACAGGCCTGGCCGCGAATCCATGACGAACCCGCCAGGACTGGCTTCGGGCATGCGCTCGCCCAGATTCGGCGCGACGAAACCCTGACGATGCATCAATGGCATATACAGGTGCTCGAACGCCGCCACCGAACCGCCGCTGCGGTCGGCGGGTAACCCGGTGACGGTTGCCCGTTCCAAGAGGAATGTCAGCAGCTCGGTCTTGGCGAAAATCCGCGTGACCAGTTCGCAGTCCTTGAGGTTGTAGCGCGCCAGCGCGGGTTTATCCTCAGCGAACATGCGGTTGATTTCGTCCATGCGCTGGTACGGGTTATCGATGGCTTTCCCCTCACCCAGCAGCGTCTGCGCGACGTTCTCCAGACTGAACGACGCAAAGCTCCAGGTCGCAGAGCGCAGTGCTTCGATGCCATCGATGATCAGCCGCCCTGCCGCCGCCGCGAAGAAGTGGTTGTTTCGGGCGCCGTGTTCACGCCAGGTCATGACCTCGCCATCACGGCCCAGACGCAGCGGCACGTTCAGACGTCGTGAATGTTCATGCAACACGCGCAGGTCGAACTGCACCACGTTCCAGCCGATAATCGCATCGGGGTCGTGCAGCGCCAGCCATTCATTGAGCCTCTCCAGCAGGCTCACGCGGCTGTCGCAGTATTCGAACTTGAAATCCACTTGGGACGCATCGCCGTTGGCCGGCCCGAGCATGTACACCTGACGCTCGCCGCAACCTTCCAGTGCGATGGAATACAGCTCGCCGCGCTCGGTGGTTTCGATATCGAGCGACACCAGTTTCAATTGCGGCCGATAGTCCGGAGCCGGTTTCATCTGCGCGTCCAGCAGCAAGCCGTTGGCATCCGGCGTTCCGCCGAACTGCACGGGCGCTGTGATGAAGCGCTCCATCAGATATCGCTCTGGCGGGCGGACATCAGCCTCGTAGATGTCGACACTGGCCCTGCGCAGGTCTTTTTCCAGATTCATCAGTTGCCGGTGCTGCCGGGTATAGAGGCCCAGCACTGGCCGATGGCGGAAGTCGCAGAGTTCCAGGGGCTTGAGTTCGACGTTCTTTTCGCTGCGCAGCACGGCCTCGGCGCGCTCGCGGTGTTGCGCCGGGATGAAGGCGACCGAAGTCTGCAAAGGCAGCCGCAGGCGACGCGGGCCGTCGTCCGTCGCCAGCCAGAATTCGACTTCCGTGCCTGCGTCGGTATCGCGCCAATGCCGGGTCAGGACGAAGCCCTGCTGTAAATCCACCTGTGCAACCTCGAAAACTGTCTTTCAGGGGTGGGATTCTACGGCGATCACTGCCGGAAAGCCCGCAGTCTGGCGCGCTTGTTCCGGCTGCCTGAACAATCAATGGGGAACAATGCACGCCGCCGCGCTATCAGAAGATCACTCGCACACCATCTGAGGGATCCAGCATGCTCGTTCGACGTACCTCTCTGGCGGCCGCCGTCGCCGCCTCACTCCTCTGCTCCATGGCCTTTGCCGCCGAACTGCCTCCCGAACAGCTTCTGAAAAAAGCCGAAGCCGAACAGAAGGCGTATCTGGCCACCGTAAAACAACTGGTAGACATCGACACCGGCACCGGCCAGGCGCCAGGGCTGAAAACCGTCAGTGCGGTGCTGGTCGAACGCCTCAAAGCATTGGGCGCAACCGTTGAAACCACACCCGCGACGCCCTCTGCAGGCGACAACATCGTCGGCACGATGAAGGGCAATGGCAGCAAGAGCTTCCTGTTGATGATTCACTACGACACGGTTTTCGGCCCAGGCACTGCAGCGAAACGGCCGTTCCGGGTCGATGGCGAGCACGCTTACGGACCCGGTGTCGCCGATGCCAAGGGCGGCGTGGCGATGGTGCTGCATTCGCTGAAGCTGTTGCAGGATCAGAAGTTCAAGGACTTCGGCACCATCACCGTGCTGTTCAACCCGGACGAGGAAACCGGATCGGCGGGCTCGAAGAAAATCATTGCCGATCTCGCGCGCAAACATGACTACGTGTTCTCGTACGAGCCGCCCGACAAGGACGCGGTCACCGTCGCCACCAACGGCATCAACGGCGTGTTCGTCGACGTCAAAGGCAAATCCTCCCATGCAGGCTCCGCCCCCGAGGCAGGACGCAACGCGGCGATGGAATTGGCCCATCAGCTGGTACAACTCAAGGATCTGGGAGATCAGGCCAAGGGCACTACCGTGAACTGGACGCTGATCAAGGGCGGCGAGAAGCGCAACATCATTCCGTCCAGCGCAGCGGCCGAGGGCGACATGCGCTACTCGGACCTTAGCGAAACCGACCGCGTTCTCGCCGACGGGCAGCGCATCGTGCAGAACAAATTGATCGACGGCACCGAGGTCACCTTCCGCCTCGACAAGGGCCGCCCGCCACTGGTCAAGAACCCCGCCAGCGAAGACCTCGCGAAAACCGCACAGGCCCTGTACGGCAAGATCGGCCGCAACATCGAGCCCATCGCCATGCGCTTCGGCACCGACGCCGGCTACGCCTACGTCCCCGACAGCCAGAAACCCGCCGTGCTCGAAACCATGGGTGTGGTCGGCGCGGGATTACATGCCGATGATGAATATGCAGACCTGTCGAGCATCGCGCCGAGGTTGTATCTGAGCGTGGCGATGATTATGCAATTGTCTGCCCATCCTTGACGCCAATACGTGCGCGGCGGCTGTGGCAGACTTCGCCGCGCAGTGGCGAATTGGTGAAGGATTTAAAGTAATGGCCGAGCGGTTGTACTCGACTCAAGAGATCAGTCTCTCTCCAGAGCGCCAGCAAGAAGTCTTGCGCTCGCTGGAACTGCAGATGGACCGTAAGCACAAGCCAAAGACGGACTCACTTAATCGCGTCTTGACCGAAATGTTCGACGACCGACCTTATTTCAGTACTCGACTCACAGCTGGGTGGGAACCGGATCGGACCAGCCGTGGATTGACGAAGTTACTGAGCATTTACAGACCCAGGGAGCTACAGAACATTTGAGAGTGCAGCGCAGCGATGCTTGCATATAGGCACGACCGCGATCGTTTGGTCGAATACTTCTCGTGGGAGGGAGCTTGCTCGCGAAGCGTTTTGGACATTCGCTGAAGCTGCAGCGGATGTACTGCCCACTTCGCGAGCGAGCTCCACACGGTCCGCAGTTTCTGGAAGTCGAGTGTTGTTCACCCGAATGTTTGAAGTCCGGCGCTGTTCATGCAAACGCCGCGGATCCTGTGGGAGACGCCGGAGTTTACGACGGCAGCGATGGCGGTGGGTCAGTCAGTACCTACCAGCCTGAATCACCGCGTCGCCACTGTCGTAAGCTCCCAGCAGCTCCCACAGGGTCCGGGGTCTCTGGACGTCGGAGTTGTTCACGCGGCATGTTTGAAGGCCGGCGCTGTTCATGCAAACGCCGCGGATCCTGTGGCAGACGCCGGAGTTTACGACGGCAGCGATGGCGGTGGGTCCGTCAATATCTACCAGCCTGAATCACCGCTTCGCCACTGTTGTAACCTCCAGCAGCTTTCCCACAGGAACGTTAACAGTCCGGACGTTTGACGCCATTTCGGAGTGATCGGTACCGCGGTTTTCGGTCTACTCCAACGCCCCAACCACCCCACCCACAATCATCTCCACATCCGCCTCATCGATGATCAATGGCGGCAACAAGCGAATCGTCTGCCCCCGCGTGACGTTGATCAGCACGCCATGGTCCTGTGCGGCCTTCAGGCAGAGGTCACGGATGGGCCGATTCAGCTCGATCCCGACCATCAGACCCAGGCCCCGAACACCCGCCACATCCGGATGCCCGTGCAAGGCTTCGCGCAATCGCACCACGAGGCGTTCGCCCTGCCCTGCGGCGTTGTTCAGCAAGCCCTGCTGCTCGATGATATCCAGCACGGTGCAGCCCACGCGACAGGCCAGCGGGTTGCCGCCGAATGTGCTGCCGTGACTGCCTGGCGTGAACAGCCGCGCCACGGCCGCCGATGCCACGCAGGCACCGATGGGAATGCCATTGCCCAGTGCTTTGGCCAGGGTCATGACGTCCGGGACGATGCCGTCGTGCTGATGCGCGAACCAGCGACCGGTGCGGCCGATGCCGGTCTGGATTTCGTCGAGGATCATCAGCCAGCCGTTGTTGCTGCAATGCGCGCGCAGGGCTTTGAGATAACCCGGCGGCGGCAGCGCAACCCCGCCCTCGCCCTGGATCGGCTCCAGCATCACCGCGACGATGCGCTCGCCATAGACCCGCGCGGCCTGCCGAATGGCGTCCATGTCGCCGAACGCGACCTTGACGAACTCACCCGACATCGGGTGATACCCCAGGCGCGCCGTGCCGTTATCGCTGGCCGACAGTGTGCCGAGGGTGCGACCGTGGAACGCGTTTTCCATGACCACCACCAGAGGCCGTTCGATGCCTTTGGCCCAGCCATACAGACGCGCCAGTTTGAGCGCAGTTTCGTTGGCCTCGGCGCCGGAATTGTTGAAGAACACCTGCTCCAGGCCAGACAGCCGTGTGAGCTTCTCTGCCAGCCGCTGTTGCCAGTCGATGCGGTAATGATTGGAGGTGTGCAGGAGTAACCCCGCCTGTTCGCAGATCACCGAGACGATCCACGGGTGACTGTGGCCGACATTGGTCACGGCCACCCCCGCCACGGCGTCCAGGTACTGACGGCCGCTGTTGTCCCAGAGTCGCGCGCCTTCGCCCCGGACGAAACTCAGTGGCAGCGGTTTGTAGGTGTTCATCAGGCAGGCGGCGGTCATGTTCGAAGCTCCATCACGGTGGGATGCAGCCAGTATCGTTAACCCGATTTGCTGTATAAAGATCGACTTACTTCAGTGACTTTAAAGCAGAGATTGATAATGGACGTTTTCCAGGCCATGGCCGTGTTTGTCAAAGTCGTGGAAAGCGGCAGCATGACGGCCGCCGCGCGGCAGTGCGAAATGTCGACGACCATGGTCGGCAATCACCTCAAGGCGTTGGAGCAACGACTGGGCGTGAGCCTGTTGCAACGCACCACGCGCAGGCAAAACCTCACCGAGTTCGGGACGCAGTACTACCGCCGCTGTGTGGAAGTGCTGGCGCTGGTGAACGATTCCGAGCGCATGGCCGAACAGGCACAGACTCAGCCCAGCGGTACATTGCGCATCACCGCGCCGCCTGCGTTTGGCGCTGAACGGCTGGCGCCGATGCTCAGCGATTTCATTCAACGCTACCCACAAATCAAAGTGGAAGTGGTGCTGAGCAATCAGTTGATGGACCTGGTAGAGCACGGCTTCGACGCCGCCATTCGCCTCGGTGTCCCGGAATCTTCTGCGCTGATCGCACGACCTCTGCGCGATTACACGCTGACCATTTGCGCGTCGAGAGACTATCTGCAACGCCGGGGAACGCCGCTGCGCGCCGAAGACCTTGGCGATCACAACTGCCTGGCGTTCGCCTACCCGGCCGGCGATGACTGGCGCGCCGCCGACAAGCTATGGAAGCTCACGGGGCCGGAAGGTGTGATGGAGATCCCGGTGTCGGGCTCGATGATCGTCAACAGCTCACCCGCCTTGCGTCAGGCAGCGTTGTCAGGCATGGGCATTGCCATGCTGCCCGATGTGCTGGTCAGCGAAGACCTGCAAGCAGGCAGGCTGGAGCCGTTGCTGCAGCAGTATCAGCCTCCCAGTCGCCCGATGTGGCTGATGTACCCGCAGGATCGCTATCGACTGCCCAAAGTCAGGCATTTCGTGGAGTGTGCGCTGACTGAATGGGGGCAGTGAATCCCTGCGCTCAGTCCGGCTCCGCCACCGCAATCAGATCCATCTCCACCGTGGCGTTCTTCGGCAGCTGAAAGACGCCCACCGAACTGCGGGTATGGGCGCCTGCTTCACCGAACACGAAGAACAGCAGCTCCGATGCGCCGTCAGCCACCTCGCTCTGCTGGGTGAAGGTGTCAGTGCATTGCACGAACAGCGTCATGCGCAGCACACGTTTGATGTTGTCGAGGCTGCCCAGGCTGCGTTGCAGCAAGGCCATGGCGCGCAAGGCACTTATTTTCGCCCCCAGTTGCGCCCGCTCCAGGGTCACATCGGCGCCCGCTCGGCCGGTGACCACCACGGTGTCACCCACTCGCGGAATCTGCCCGCTGATGTAAATCTGATCCTCGTGACGAATCAGCGGCACGTAATTGCCTCCAATCCTGATCTCGCCATCGAAGTCATACCCCAACTGCTCACACGCCTGTCTGAAGCGAGCATCACACGACATTTTCAGTCCTTTTCGTTCGAAAAATGAATGAGAGCGCCTGCGCCCTCAGCATAAGGCTTGCCTCCACCATTTGCGCCATCAATCCCCGAGAGTTCCATAAACCCGAATTGATAACGGACATGTCGGGTATCGACAGAGAGAAATAGTGCGAATAGCCCTACGTCGATACAGTCATTACATCCTTAATCAAATGAGTCGAGGTTGGAAATGTCACGCGCCATCAAATTTCATCGCTTCGGCAAAGCCGATGTGCTCAGTTGCGAGGAGCAGCCTGACCGGTCCCCCGGTCCACAGGAAGTGCTGGTTCGTGCCGAGGCCATCGGCATCAGCTGGGACGACGTGTTGTGGCGGCAGAATCTGGGGCTGAGCAATGTGCAACTGCCTGCTGGCATTGGCAGCGAAATGGCCGGGATCGTCGAAGCCGTAGGCTCTGGCGTGACCGATTTGCAAGTCGGTGACAAGGTCGCCAGCTTCAAGGCCATGAGCGCCAACGACTACCCCGTGTGCGGCGATCATGTACTGGTACCGCGCAACGCCCTGACCCGCTACCCGAACGTCCTGACGCCGGTCGAGGCCAGCGTGCATTACACGCCCATGTTGCTGGCGTACTTCGCCTTCGTCGATCTGGCAAAAGTGCAGCCCGGCCAGACCGTGCTGGTCACCGACGCCGCCTATAGCCCGGGAATCGCTTTCGTTCAACTGGGCAAGGCGCTTGGTCTGCGGGTGATCGCAGCGACCCAGCACGCGGAACACCGCGAATACCTGCTGGCGAACGGTGCCGAGCGAGTGATCGTTACGGACGAAGACGACATTTGCCTGCGCATTGCCGCACTGACCAAAGGCCAGGGTATCGAGGCGGTGTTCGACGGTTTCGGCGGCATGCAGATGTCGATGCTCGGTGACGTCCTCGCACCCCGCGGCAGCCTGGTGCTGTATGGCTTGCGCGGCGGCAACAAGACGCCGTTCCCTGCACTGCAGGCGTTCCGCAAGAACATGCGTTTTTTCGTGCACTGCCTGGAGAACTTCACCGGCAAACCGGAGTTGGGTATCGAACAGGACACGGCGGCGATGAAACGTGCGCTGGACACCATCAATGAGCTGACCGTTCAGGGCCTGCTCAAACCGGACATCCATCGCACCTGGCCGTTCGAGCAGTTCGGCAAGGCGCACAACCATCTGGATGAAGACCCGGTGCGAGGTCGTGTGGTGTTGATGGTGCGTTGAACCACCGTCCGCGAATGTCACAGCGGTACCGTCTGCGCAATGCAGCGGGGCCTTTGATTCAAAACAGCATGGGCGCTTACTGAAGTCGACGGTAAACGCCTGAAGAATGTCCCCTTTTCCCTCGCTCTTGATCTTCCGTTGCCAACAGATGGCCGCAGAGGGTAGATCGCGCCTGCGAATCTGCAGGGTCCATCAGCAGCGCGTAATCAGGCCCTGCCGGGCAATGCGGGTCAGGTGTCGAATCACGGATTCAGCGTGTTCGGCATCTGGCGCCTGAACCACGGCGAGGTCGAACTGGTCGTTGGTGAAACGTTCGAGAGAGTCGTGGGTGTCGATGAACTGGATCAGGAAGGCGTGGGGCCCGTGCTGGCGACGGGGCCAGCCATCCAGGTAACGCAGCAGCGTTGGCTGATGGGAGCCGCCAAGGAGGATCTTGGGATTACGACGGGTGAACTGGCTGGCAATAGGTGCCAGACGGACGAGGGGGCGTGGGCTGGGGATGCTGCTCATAGTGTGGTTTCTCTGCCTCAGTGTTCCGCTGGGCAGCGGTGAGAGGCAACACCGAACCAGCGCTTTAGCGGTATTTCGATGGCGTTTTCACGACATCCGGCGCCCCGCAAGTAGCTGTTTAAATCGGCGCATGAGCAGCATCCTAGAGAAGCGGTGTGGGGATTGTCAATTGGCGGTGCAATGGTGGGGATTACGTTCAGATCCATTATCTTGGACGGCCCTTATATGGGGAGACGCTGGAGTTGTGCGACGGTACGGGCCGCGACTCGGACCATGCGGTCTGCAAATACCCTGTCTGCAACTGGCCCACCACTATCGCTGCTGTCGCACAGCTCCCGCTTCTCCCACAGGGATTGGTGCTGAACTCTACAACCTCGGCTCGACACATAACCCTGTCGCAGTCCGGCTTGCCGGCGGTGGCGCAAGTGAGGTCGCCTTCGTTAAGGAACGACGGCGACGGTGTTGCCAAACCAGAAGCAAGAGCGTTCTGGTCACTTTCGCGCTTTTCGAGAGTGACCCGCTGTAAGCGCGCAAAGGTGAATCGGCGTCAACACCGATAATGAATACACACGCAAAGCCAAAAGCCAGCTGACAAAAAAATCCCGATCTCAGAAAGACCGGGATTCTCGATAAAGCACCAATCGTTACTTAGTGGCGATCACCCGATCCAGCGAAACGCGTCCAGCGCCTTCCACCAGCACCGCAATCGCCGCACCCAACAACGCCAGGCCAAACTCGTAACCGTTGTTGGCCATGAACAGCCCGTTATGGATATGCACCGACAGGATCGCCACCACCAGCATCACAATCAACACAACAGCAGCAGGACGCACCAACAGGCCCAGGAACAGTGCCAGACCACCGAAGAACTCGGCACTGCCCGACAACAGAGCCATCAGATAGCCCGGATTCAGACCCAGACTGGCCATGTACTGACCGGTGCCTTCCAGACCATAACCACCAAACATGCCGAACAATTTCTGGCTGCCGTGAGCCATGAAGATGATGCCGACGAGAATGCGCAGGAGGGTGATGCCGTAGCCAGCGCGGGTGTTGAACAGCGATTTGAGTTGAGTGTTCATGGCGTTTAATTCCATTTGGGAAGAAGAAAGTGGCGCCATGATAATCGGATTAACAAATATGAATACCGCAAAAAACGCATCATCAATATCGAAATACTAGATTAATCGCGAACAGCCACTTTACGCTGTGAAGGACTCTCCAGCGAACTGCGCTCCTGGTCGTACGCCAGATAGTATTTGTTCACACTATTAACGTAGCTGACCACACCCATCCCCACCTGCTCCATCGCCACCCGTTCGACCTGGAAGAACCACTGATTGGGGTTCAGGCCCTGACGTTTGGCCTGGGTGCGCATCGCCTGCACCCGCTCGGGCCCCAGGTTGTACGCTGCGAGCGTGAACGCCATGCGCTCGCGCTCATTGATCCGGGGGCTGGCGAAAAACTTGCGCCGGATCATCGCCAGATACTTGCTCGCCGCCTGAACATTCCCGTCAACATCGTGGATATTGCCCACGCCCACCCGTTGCGCCGCTGAAGGCGTGATCTGCAGGAGCCCCGTGGCGCCGCTGCCGCCCTTGGCGGTCGGGTTCAGTTGCGACTCCTTGAAGGCCAGGGCGGCGAGGTCAAGCCAGTCCATTTTCTGCGCGTCGGCATGACGTTGCAGGGTTGGGCGCAATTTCTCCAGACGCTGGCGATCTTCACGTGCCAGGGGATAGTGGACGCGGTAAAGATCCTTGTAAGCCTTCTGGAACGCGATGTCCTGATTGGCGGGCGGCTCGTAGGTTTCCAGGAATCGGTCGACCGTGGCATGCAACATCACGGCGTCCTTGCGCACGAACCAGTTCATGTCGCCCGGATCGCTGAGCGCCAGCGAGCGGTCGACGCGCAGCTTGGGCATGACCTTCGCCCAACGCTCGGCAATCGGCTGCTCGACCACAGTCAGGTGATAAATCCCGGCCTGAACCATTTCCAGCACGTCTTCAACCGCAAGGCTCGGGTCGACCCACTCGATCTTTACCGGCGGCAACTTGCGCAGTGCCAGCTTCTGATTCAGTTGAATGATGGCTTCGTCCGCCGCACTGCCGTTGGCCAGCATCAGTGTGCGCCCCGACAGTTGCTCGGCGCGTTTGAAACTGCGCTCCCCGCGAACCCCGACCACCACCAACGGCACGTGGCTTACCACAGGTTCGGTGGCATCGACGTAGTGAGCGGCGCTGGCATCAAGCAGTTCGCCGGGCGCAACCATGTCGCCCTCCCCGCGTTGCAGCGCAGCGAGCAATTGGTCTTTGGCTTTGGGGATCAGTTTGAGGGAAACTTTCTGGCCATCGCGGGCGTGGCCGTTGAGGTATTGCTCGAACGCTTGCAGACGGCGGTACTCGACCCCGATGGGCTGGCCTTGCACTTCACCGGAACTGTTGCGGCTCTGGTTGACCAGCACGCGCAAGACCTTGCTGCTGCGAATGGCGGCGAGGTCGCGGACCTGAGTTTTCTTGATGACCACCGGCGGCCCGGCAGGACGCGCCTGGGCGTGGGTCGGAACCAGTAAAAGACACAGCAACGAGATCAGAGAGGCTCGGATCATTGACGCTCCGGGAAAATGCCGAAAAAACGGGCTTGAAGTCTGTGTTGGCCAGTCGCCAGCGCTGCGGACAGGTTCCGCAGCAGCAACATCACAGGGATCTAATAATTCTAAGCAGTTGAGTCTGCTTGTTTTTTATCGCTTCAATCGCTCTGGTATTCTTCTCGGCCTCCGGCCTGAGGTAGCACCATGCAACTAATCGACATCGGCGTCAATCTGACCAACCCAAGCTTTGCCTCAAAAGAGCGAGACGTTCTCGACCGTGCATACACTGCGGGCGTGGCTCAGTTGATCCTCACTGGCACCAGCGTCGAGACCAGCGAACAGGCTCTGCAGATGTGCCGCCAAATGGACGAAAGTGGTCAGCGATTATTCAGCACCGCCGGGGTACACCCCCATTCGGCGAGCGATTGGACACTCGACACCGAGAAACAGTTGCATGCCCTGCTCAAAGAAAATTCGGTGTGCGCAGTCGGCGAATGCGGGCTGGATTTCAACCGCGATTTTTCGCCGCGTCCGCAACAGGAAAAAGTTTTCGAAGCGCATCTTGCCCTGGCGGTCGCGCTGAAAAAGCCGGTGTTTTTGCATGAGCGTGATGCCGACGAGCGGCTGCTGGCGATCCTGCGCGACTACCGCGATCATTTGCCCGCCGCCGTGGTGCATTGTTTCACCGGCGAGAAACGCGCGCTGTTCAGCTATCTGGACATGGACCTGCACATCGGCATCACCGGCTGGATCTGCGACGAGCGCCGGGGTACACATTTGCACCCGCTGGTTCGGGAGATCCCCCGGGGGCGGCTGATGCTGGAAAGCGATGCGCCTTATCTGTTGCCGCGCAGCCTGCGTCCGAAGCCGAAAAACGGCCGCAACGAACCGGCCTATTTGCCCGAAGTGCTGCGCGAAGTGGCGCTGCATCGCGGGGAAACCCTAGAAGACGTTGCCGCCCACACCACCGCCTGCGCCCGGTCGTTCTTCTCGTTGCCCACTGTTTAACCTCCCAGAGCAGCAGGGCTTGCCGCGTTCGTGACGTCACCGAACGCACTGCGCGCCAGACCGTGGACGCGGCCAGCACCAGCGATGAACTGGCGACCCTGGCCAGAGAATTGAACACGGCAATCGGGCAGTTACGGCTTAAGCCGCGAACCCATTGCTTTCCCTCATGCTGGCTATGACACCGATAGCAAACCTCGATTCGCCGTCGTACGACGGCGGGCCTATTCTGAACTCATCGAAAACAGTTCTTATTCAGGCTTCACGAGGTCATCATCATGCCCAAGTTCATTTCCAACCTGCACCTTGAAGACTTCTTCTCGGCCAACAAGTACGGCCTTTCGTCGAAGCTGGTGCTGTCGTCCATGGCGTTCCCGCTGTCCGTCGTCTCGGGCTTGTTGTTGCTCGATGCGGCGCTGAATTCCAGCGTAACGTCTGCTGGCATCGGCATACTCGGCCTGATCGCAGCGCAGGCCATCAAAACCCGAGGCCAGTAAGGTCTCGGGGCAGTTCCCCAATTCAGCGTAATCCCTCGTGCAACAACCTTCACCCGGCGGCTCTCAGCCTGCGCTTTCAAGCTCCCTCTTTAACCAAAAACCGTCACTGTCTGGCGACTGATCGCCACCAACTCTCCTTTCGGCGTCCACAGCCCCGCAGCCACGTGCCCGTAGCCATCGCGCGCATGCTCGATCACGGCGCGGTATTGCGTCCAGTCATGAGTGGTCAGTTCCGGCAACGGCTGCACGAACTCGATGGTCCAGGTCAGCGAACTGCCCGGCGCCGGTTTGTTCAGGTGCGGCAAAACCGCGGGTGGCCAAGTGTCCGCAAGCGCCAGCAAATGGGCCTCAGTGAGTTTCTCTTCTTCGACATCCTTCAGCCGCGCATAGCCGCCGATGGCTGGCGACTTGGTATTGGTGTACGGCAACCCGCCCAATGCCCAGCGCATGTCGATAAATCGCAGGTATTCGGGCATGACGCCTGGAATGAAGGGGAATGGCGGCACGTCTTCGACGGGCTTGAATTGCGGCGCGGGCTCGGCCTGAACAGCGATCATCGACTCACGGGTCGCACCGAAACTGCCTTGGATCAGGGTCATGGTCTCGCCATTCTGCACCGCCCGCCCGAGCACCTGGCTGACCGCCTTGCCCTCGCGCAGGATTTCCACCTCGAACGAGATCGGTACATCGATTGCCGGAGGGCCGACGAAGCAGATCGCCAGTGAGCGAACAGGCCGATCCGCCGGGACTTTCGCCCGCATGGCTTCATATTGCAGGGCCGCCATCAGCCCGCCGAAGCACGAGCGCCCCTGGGACCAGGACGCCGGAATCGTCACGGCCTGGGGGTTGTCGCGAACAGCGTCGAGCAATTCGGAGAATTTCATGCGCACTCCATGTGGCCGATGACGAACATCTCCAGATGGTAGCGAGGCGTCGGCCGCAGGACAGGGTTCATAACTGCCAATCCTGCGGCTTGATCGGGGTCAATGGGCTGGAGCGTCACCAAAGCAGGCCTGAAACAGGCGGTCGAGCGCTTTGTCCGACTTTTCTTCGGCGCGCAGAATGCCCAACTCCCACCCGGCGACGCACGGCGCCAGGTCCGACTGCTGCTGCGCCTGGGCCAGCCACTGCAGGTGATCGTGCCAGTCACCCAATGCGCCCTGCGCGGCTTTGAGCCTTTTTTGCATGCCGGCCGGCTGATGACTGAGCTCGGGGTACGCCTCGGCGGCATAACGCACGCGCTTGATCAGCAAGCGCAAGCGATGCCGGTCGTGAGCCGGATCGGCCATGGCTTCGCGCAACTTCTTCCACTGCTTGTCCATGCGTTTTTCGATGCGTTGACGCAGCTTTTTCAGCAACCCGTGACGTTGTTGGGCGCGCAGAAACGAGGGCAACTGGTCCAGCACACCGAACAGCCGGTTGAGTTCGGCAGACGTGGCGACCTTCGGACAGGCTGATTGCAGATGCCTGGTGCGTTTCGACGCCGCCTGATCGTGGCCCTGCTCAGTCAGAAATGCCGCCAGCACCTGCATGTCGCGCAGCGGCGTAGTCAGTTCGCCAACCCCTTTGGCAGCCTCCTCGACCTGGTCCATCCCGGGTAATCCACGCAAGGGCCGCAACACACTGCGCAGCCGTCGCACAGTGGTACGCAGATCGTGCAGCGCCTCACTGTCGGTGGACGCCGCCAGCCGCGCGTGACAGGCCAGCAACTTGACGTTGAGACTGAGAATCTCGGCGATCAGGTGATCGACCATGGCAGACATGTGTGACTCCTTATCCAGCATTAAGGCTGCTTGTCTTTCACCGCCGACAAGCGCCAGGGCAGACTGCGGCGCAGATATTTCAAACGCCGGCGCAAATGGCCGACCGAGCCGGATATACCGGCATAACGTTGGGCTTCGAACTCTTCGGCAAAGCCTTCGATGGCTTCGGCGTGCGCAGGAAAACGCTGCGCGGCCCGACGGGCAAAGGCTTGCGCACCCTCGCCTTGTTGACGTCTGAGACCATGACGGGCGAGCAGTCGTTCGAACGCGTTGAACAGGCGCAGCTGTGAGTCGCTCTCACGCCGCCAGGGCTTGAATAGCCACAACGCCAGCAAACCGAGAATCACCAGCGCGCCAGCAGCGAACACCGGGGTTTCGAAGCCGGAGAACCAGCGGCCCAGCACCTGCAATTGTTGCTGGCCCTGATAACCCAGAACCCAGCGTTGCCAACCGTAGTTGAGGTTATCCCAACTCAGGCGGATCGAGTTCAGCCAGGCCAGATGCCGATAACGCAATGCAGACATGGGCGAGTCGGCGAGGAAGTCCTCATCCGCGGCGAGAGCCTGCTCCAGCCCCTGTTCGATTCGTGCAGGCGCCACGGCGGCGGTGGGGTCGACGCTGCGCCAGCCGACACCCGCCTGCCAGTACTCGACCCAGGCGTGGGCGTCGAACTGGCGCACGCTGATGTAGTTGCCATCCGGATTCAGCTCACCGCCCTGATAGCCCGCCACCACACGGGCGGGAATACCGGCCGCGCGCAGGACGAAGGTCATCGCGCCCGCGTAATGGGCGCAAAAACCGGCGCGGCTGGCGAACAGGAAATCGTCGATGCTGTTGGGCCCCAGCTGCGGCGGTTTCAGCGTGTAGTGGAAAGGCTGTTCAGTGAAATACGACAGCATGGCATCGACCAGCGCGTCGGGTTTCGGATAGCGCCGGTGCAGGTCGGCGGCCCACTCTCGCGCTTCCGGATTGCCTTTGGCCGGCAGTTGCAGATCCTGCAGGCGCCCGCCATCGCTGAGCGCGGTTTCGCGCACGGCGTCAGGCCAGGAGTTCACGTTATAGAGCATCGATTGCTCGACGGGGCGTCGGCGTTGCCAGCGGAAATCGCTCATCTGACGAACCCCCGCGAGATCGGTCTCGCCCACGTCCAGGGTCATCAACCAAGGCTTCCCGGTCGGCTCCATGACGATGCTGTAGCTGAGCTTTTCTCCTTGCTTGCGCCAGTCGGGAGCGTCCGGCACTTGCGCTCGAGAAGACTGCGACCAGCGTCTGCCATCGAATTGCTCCAGGGTCAGCCCGCGCCAGTATTGCTGATTGCGCGGCGGCACCGCCCCCTCGAAACTGGCGCGGAACACCAGAGCGGCGGACTTGCTCAACTCGGCGATGTCACCCGGTGCCATGCTGTCGGAGAGGCCAGTCAACGCCTTGTTGCTGGGCTGGGGCAACGACCAGAGCGGATCGAGGCGCGGGAAGAACAGAAACAGCAGCAACATGAGCGGCACCGCCTGCAACAGCAGCTTGCTCGCCAGCATCAGGGTGCCCGCCGGTTTATTCGACAGGTTCGATTGCTGCAAGCCGATCAACGCGGCGAGCAAGGTCGCGATGGGCAGCAGGGTGAACAGCCCCCAGAGCAGCGCATCCTCGAACAGATAGCCAACGGCGACGCAGAAGAAGCCCAGAAAGATCAGCACTAGCGCATCGCGGCGGGTCTGCATCTCCAGCATCTTCAGGATGAACGCAGCGATCAGCAGCGCCGCTCCGGCGTCCAGCCCCACCAGACTGCCTCGCGCGAGGAAGATCCCGCCTGCGGTGCCGACCAGCAACCCGGATTTCACCCAGGTCCCCGGCATCCGCACCCGCATGCGGAAGATCTGGATGCGCCAGAAGGTGCAGACCAGCCACAACACTATGAGGGAGACAGGGATGTGCAGGGCAAACGGCACGATCACCAGCGCCTGCGCGATCAACAGCCAGTTGAGGCTGACCCGCGGGATCGGCTGGGCAAGACTGGCCGATGTCATGACGACCTCTTGCTCATGCCCGCACCCCATACAGCGCCAGTTGGCGCAGGCAGGCTTCGCGGTGGGCGTCGCCGCTGTCCACGGCCGAGAGGAAACCCGGCAGTCGCAAGGCGAACGGCTGCTGCCGCTGGGACAGTTCCAGCACCCAATAGCACAGGCGCGACAGACGCTCTTCGATGTCCCCGCCCAAGGCCATGAAATCCAGACACAGGTCATGGCCGCTCAGGTCGGTGAACTCCTTGACCATCAACCCTTGCCCGCGCGACCAGGCTTTCCAGTGCATGCGCCGCAGCGAGTCGCCGTGCTGCCACACGCGCAGGCCCTGATAATCGTCGACGCCCTGCCCTCGAGTGGCCTGGCCGTCATCCTCTGCGTGAGGTTGTACCCCTTGCAGCAACGGCATACTGCCTGGCACCGGCCGCGGATAAATCAATACGGTCTGCTCCAGATCCAGCCAGCTCCAGGCGCGGAAGATGCCCAGCGGAAACACGCTTTCGACCCGCAGGCGCGGCGCCCGCAGCCAGCCGCGATGGGCGGCGGGCAGGGTCAGGGCGACTTCCACGAGCCGTTCGGGATCGACGTCAGTCTGCTCCAGTTGCTCGCTGTCCCAGCCCAGGGCAATGGCTTGATGGCCACCGGCTGCGCTCTCCAGCCGCAGACGAAGCTGCACCGGCTCGCCGACGAACACCGAGCGCGCATTGCTGGCGCTGAGGATCAGGCCGCTGAAATTGCGGTAAGTGTGCAGAATCGCAAGGATCCCCACCGAGAGCATGAGGAAGGTCAGGCCGTAAGCCAGACTGTTCTGATAGTTGATCGACACGAGCAACAGTAAAAACAGCACAAACGCGTACGTGCCGCCAACCCGCGTCGGCAGAATGAAAATTCGGCGGTGATCCAGCTCGATCCGCGAAGCCGGGGGAATACGACGTCCCACCCAGCGCTGCCAGACCGGTTTGAACTGTGGCATCAAAGCACCGGCACCTCACGCAGCAGCCATTGAACCAACGCCCCGCCGCCATGCCCGGTCGGATCGGTTCTCTCGCGCAAGCGATGGCCGATCACCGCAGGCAGAATCGCCTGAACGTCTTCAGGAATCACGTAATCACGTCCAATCAACAAGGCCCACGCCCGCGCTGCGGAGAGAATCGCCAGGCTGGCGCGTGGTGACAGACCATAGGCGAACTGAGGCTGGCTGCGGGTGGCATCCACCAGGCGCAGCACATAGTCCACCAGCGCATCGCTGGCCCGCACGCGGCGCGCTTCCTGTTGCAAGGCCGCCAGTTCAGTGTGGTCCAGAATCGGCTCGATACGTGGCAGTAACTCGCGCCGTGATTCTCCCTGCAGCAAGGCTTTTTCTGCCGCGCGTGCCGGGTAGCCCAAGGACAGGCGCATCAGAAAGCGGTCCAGTTGCGACTCGGGCAAGGCAAAGGTGCCACCCGAACTGAAAGGGTTTTGCGTAGCGATGACAAAAAACGGATCGGGCAGCAGACGGGTTGCACCTTCGATGGTGACCTGACCCTCTTCCATCGCTTCGAGCAAAGCGCTCTGGCTTTTCGGCGTGGCGCGGTTGATTTCGTCCGCCAGCACCAGTTCGGCGAAGATAGGCCCCGGATGAAAGGTGAATTGCCCGGTTTCCCGATCAAAGATCGAGGTGCCGAGAATGTCGCCCGGCAACAGATCTGAGGTGAACTGAATGCGCTGGAAGCTCAGCCCCAATACCCGCGCCAGCGTATGGCTGAGGGTGGTCTTGCCCATGCCGGGCAGATCTTCGATCAGCAGATGACCGCCGGCCAGCAGACAGGTCATGGCCAGGCGAACCTGCGGCTCCTTGCCCAGCACCACTTCATTGATCGCGTTGAGACACGCATCCAGTTTTCTGCCCATTGGAAAGCCTCCCCAGGCGACTGCTCTTGGCTAGTAGGACTGCAGAAAATGCCAGACGTGCAGCCACTTTAAGGTCAGCGTAGGCCCTTTTGCCAGAGCGGATGGGGGGATTGCGGAGGATTTGTTGCGGGAGGGTGAAGCAGTACGGCGAAACCGAAGAAGTCAGGGCTGCGGCATCGTCTGTAGCAGCACGGCTTGACGGCGGTTGGGGCGGCGAGTTCGCCACCGCCGGCAAGCCGGACTGCTACAGGTTTGTTTCAAGCCTCTTAACGGCCTGCACGGGACTCACGAATATAGAAACGGGCTTTCTCGGCTTTCTCGGAACAGCCCTCGAACGCTTCGAACTGTTGCTGGGTCTTGGCGCCGGTCAGCAGCGACAGGGCCTTGGAATAACTGACGGTCCCGGCGAACCCTTCGGCCTTGGCCAGATCCAGTTCGTGCCAGGCAGCGTCCAGATTGGTGGCGCACGAGTCGCGATAGGCGGTTTTACCGGCACAGCCTGTGAGAACAAGGGCAAGCAAAGGCAGGCAGATCCAGGCTTTCATTCAGTGTTACCTCAACAATGGAAATCGACGATGCGGCTTTGACGGTCTGGCGATGCAAAAGTGCCATGCTCAGACGTCGCAGAGTAGCTGATTTCAACGCTGAAGATTGGTCATGAAAACCGTAATAGGCGCCCCGCCCTCATTTCCATGATCGAGATGGGGTTGCACGGCGACAGCAGCCGCCGCGCAGGCCGGGATCAGTCCTTCGGCGCGTACTGCATGTCGCCATTGCCGAACGACCAGTTCTCTCGCTTGGTGTCCAGCAGGCTGATCCAGATATCTTCCTGGCGCAGCCCGGTCCGCTCATGAATGCCCTCCGCGACCGCCTTGTAAAACGCCTTCTTGACGTCGACCGTTCGCCCCTCGTTCCAGGTGATCTGGATGAACACGATGTTTTTACTGTAGGTGATGCCCAGATAACCTTCCGCCGGATACACCAGTTCATCGGCGGCGTGGCGGTGGACGATCTGGAATTTGTCGTGCTCGGGGACGCTGGCGATGCTGACCATGGCGTCGTAGATCACATCGCCGATGGCAGCGACCGTTTCAGTGGAAGTTTCAGCAGCTACGTCGATTCTGACCAGAGGCATGGGGAGGTTCCTTAATCTTGGGTGGTATTACCGATTCGGGCCTGGCCTGTCGACGCAGACTTGCGGTTGAGAAACACGTTGCCTGCCGGGGCCACTTGCCGGAAAAGAAGATTACACCCGTCATCCAGAAAAGATACAGTGCTGAATTTTCCTTCGAGCGCGATGGCGTCTGCAGCGGCAGATATCAGGATCCCTGCAAACACCAGATGAATCCGGGCAGCCTTGGGCGTAGGGTAGAACCATTGCAACGGGGAGCCTGCATATGAAAAAAAGAATAGCGCTGGTGTTGGGTTCCGGGGGCGCAAGGGGGTATGCGCACATTGGGGTGATCGAGGAGTTGGAACGGCGCGGTTACGACATCGCGTGTATCGCCGGTTGCTCGATGGGCGCGGTGGTCGGGGGGATTTACGCAGCGGGGAAATTGCCGGAGTACAAGGCCTGGATCCAGAGCCTGGACTATCTGGATGTGCTGCGTCTGGTGGACGTGAGTTTTCGTCTGGGGGCCATTCGCGGGGAAAAGGTCTTCGGCCAGATTCGCGAGATCGTCGGCGAGGTGAACATCGAGGACCTGCGTATTCCTTACACCGCTGTCGCCACGGACCTGACCAATCAGCAGGAGATCTGGTTTCAGGAAGGCAATCTGCACTCGGCCATGCGCGCCTCCGCCGCAATCCCCAGCCTGTTCACGCCAGTCGTCCAAGGCAATCGCACACTGGTGGATGGCGGGCTTTTAAACCCTTTGCCGATCGTGCCGGTGGTGTCCAGCCACTGCGATCTGATTGTCGCGGTCAACCTCAATTCGACCAACCAGAAACACTATCAGTTGCCGGTGATCGAGCGCCCACCCGCGGTGAAGAAGCGCTTCGACAGCCTGATCAGCTCCATCGGTTCGCATCTGCCCTTTCGGCGCAAAATCGACGTGGCGGGCAACGACATCCTGCGTCTGGAACAGGACAGCCTCAAGGCCACCGCCGCGACGCTGCCGAACAGTCCATGGCTGGGCAGCAACGACACCGAATCCGCCGACCCACAGGGCCAGCAACCGGCCGCCGCCCCGCAGCAAGCGGGTGCACCGAAATCCGCCAGCGGTTCGGTGATCGTCGACAACGTCGGCCCTGCTTCACTGCTGGACTTGATCAACCAGAGCTTTGAGGTGATGCAGACCTCACTGGCGCAATACAAGATCGCGGGCTACCCGCCGGACATTCTGATCAACGTGCCCAAGCGGGTCTGCCGGTTTTTCGAATTTTACAAAGCACCGGAGCTGATCGCCCTGGGCCGGGAGATCGCCCGGGATACGCTGGATCGGTATGAGCGCGAGCATTGAGCTCTGCGCCTCGCCGCAATACCTGTGGGAGACGCCGGAGGCCGCACAGCTCCAAGTCAAGGATGATCCGAGATCCCTGTGGGAGACGCCGGAGGTGACGACGGCAGCGAAATCAGAGTGTCAGCCAGCATATGAGCAGCCGACCCAGCGCGTTCGCTGCCGTCGCCAGCTCCGGCGTCTCCCACAGCACAGCATCTCCGATGCGGCCCAGTGAATCAGATTGGGCGCGTGCGCTGCCGTTGCACAGCTCTAGCAGCTCGCACAAAGCTCAGGGGTGAACCGAGATCCCTGTGGGAGACGCCGGAGCTGGCGACGGCAGCGAAATCAGAGTGTCAGCCAGCATATGAGCAGCTGACCCAGCGCGTTCGCTGCCGTCGNACGGCAGCGAAATCAGAGTGTCAGCCAGCATATGAGCAGCTGACCCAGCGCGTTCGCTGCCGTCGCCAGCTCCGGCGTCTCCCACAGCACAGCATCTCCCGAACGGCCAAGTGAACCAGATTGGGCGCGTGCGCTGCCGTTGCACAGCTCTAGCAGCTCGCACAAAGCTCAAGGGTGAACCGAGATCCCTGTGGGAGACGCCGGAGCTGGCGACGGCAGCGAAATCAGAGTGTCAGCCAGCATATGAGCAGCTGACCCAGCGCGTTCGCTGCCGTCGNCGGCAGCGAAATCAGAGTGTCAGCCAGCATATGAGCAGCTGACCCAGCGCGTTCGCTGCCGTCGCCAGCTCCGGCGTCTCCCACAGCACAGCATCTCCGAACGGCCAAGTGAACCAGATTGGGCGTCCTCCGTTACTACTGTCCAGGAGATTCCACCAACCGATACCCAACGCCCGCCTCGGTCACGATAAACCGGGGGGCCGCAGGATCATCAGCGAGTTTCTGCCGCAGATGCCCGACGACGATGCGCAGGTAATGGGTGTCCTCCACATGAGTCGGACCCCAGATGTCCTTGAGCAACTGCTGCTGGGTGATGACCCGCCCGGGATGCCGTGCCAGTTGCGCCAGCACTGCGTACTCCTTGCGCGTCAGCGCGACTTCGGCGCCATCGAGCAGCACTCGCCGATAGGGCAGATCCACCGTCAGCGGGCCGATCACCAGCGCCGACTCGGCCTGCCCGGTTTCTGGCGCTTGGCGCAGCAAGGCGCGAATCCGCGCCAGAAACTCCTGAATGCCAAACGGCTTGGTCACGTAATCGTTGGCCCCGGCATCCAGCGCCCGAACCTTTTCGCCCTCGCTGGCGCGCACCGACAACACCAGCACCGGCACCCCCGACCACTCGCGGAACTGGCTCAGCACGTTCTGGCCGTCCATGTCCGGCAGCCCGAGGTCGAGCACCAGCAAGTCCGGCTTGTTCAGCGCCGCCTGACTCAGCCCGTCACCGCCGGTCCCGGCCTCCAGCACTTTGTAGCCTTGTGACGCGAGGCTGATGCGCAGAAACTTGCGAATCTGCGGCTCGTCATCGATCACCAGAATGGTTGCGCTCTGGCTCATGGAAGTCTCATGACCCCGTGTTCTCCGAAAAAAGCGAGCGTACCGCAAAGCCCGCTCAAACCGCCTGCTCCATTTCCGCTTGCGGCTGGGCCTGCAAGGGCAAGTGCAGACAGATACAGGTGCCACGCCCGTCGATGCCGTCGCCGACGCTGACGCGTCCACCGTGGGCGCCGACCATGCCCTGGCAGATCGCAAGCCCAAGCCCCGTGCCCTGCCCGCCACGATCACCTCTCGCCGCGGTGTAGAACATGTCGAAAATCTTCGCCCGTTCTGCCTCGGGAATGCCCGGGCCTTCGTCGCTGACAGCAAATATCAGCTCATCGGCACTGGCCCGCACCTGCATGTGCAGACGGCCCTGAACCGGCGAAAAACGCGCGGCGTTTTCCACCACGTTGATCAACGCCTGCTCGATCAGCGCAGCGTGAACGTAGAGCAGTGGCAAGTCGGCGGGCAGATCGGTGCTCACCTGCAACGGCGCCAGTACCGCCCGCAGTCGGTTCAAGGTGCTGCCGACGATATCGCCCGGCGAGACCCAATCCCGCGCCAGCTTCAACGCGCCGTGGCCCAAGCGTGTCATGTCCAGCAGGTTCTGGATGTAACGGTCGAGGCGCTCGGCCTCGTCGCGTGTGCCTTCCAGCAGTTCGCGGCGGTCTTCCAGCGGGATCGCCTCGCCCAGTGCCAGGAGGCTGTCGATGCTGCCGCGCATGGCCGTGAGCGGCGTGCGCAGGTCGTGGGAAACCGAGGCCAGCAAGGCGCTGCGCAGTTGTTCGGTTTCACCGTGCAGGCGGGCGGCCTCCAGGTCCTCGGCCAGCCGTGCCCGGGCCAGCGCCTGCCCCAGTGGCTGACTCAAGGCGGTCAGCAATCGCCGACGCTGGGCGCTGAAACCCTGCCCCTCTCGCGGCCTGACGCCGAGCAAGGCCAGCGGCGCATCGTCGACCCACAATGGCAGCCACCACCAGTCGCCCGAAGGCAGCGTGCCGGTGCCCCTGCCTGCCGCCTGACCGTGCTGCCAGGCCCAGTCCGCTGCGGCGCGCTCGAATTCGGAAAACTCCAGACCGCCGCCGACTTCCACCTTCCAGCCTTGCTGCCCATCGTTATCGAGGATGCAGATGTGCAGCTCGCTCCAGCCCGCCAGGTGGTGGTCGGCAGCGCTCAGCACCGCTTGGCGATCGGTCGCAGCCGTGAGGCGTTTGGACAGGTCGAGCAGTTCGCTGGTCTCTTCCTGAGTGTCGCGCAAGGCCTGCAATTGCCGACGCTGACGGGCGGCAAGATTACCGGTCAGCGCAGCCATCATCAGGAAGAACAGCAGCGTCAGCACGTCTTCTTCGCGCTGAATGCTCAGGGAAAAGTTCGGCGGAATGAACAGAAAGTCATAGGCCAGAAACGACAGCACCGAACAGACCATCGCCGGCCCGACGCTGCTGCGCACCGCCACCAGCAGCACAGCGGCCAGGAACACCAGCGAAATGTTCGGCAGCGCCAGGACGCTGGAGACCGCCCACGCCAGGGCACTGGCGCAGACCGTCGCGATGATCGCCAGCAGATAATCGAACCACAGCAAATTGCGGGGCGTGGTCGAGCGCGGCTGATCGGCCCGCGCCTCGCTGTCCAGCACGTTGATCTCCAGACCCCGAGCGTTGCGCAGCAGACGCGCCGCCAGCCCGCCGCCGAAAATGCGACGCCGCAGCAACGGCCGGGACTGACCGACCAGCACCAGGCTGGCGCGACGTTCGGCGGCGTGTTGAATCAGGGTTTTGGCGACCTCCGGCGCGCGCAACACAACCACCTCGCCGCCCAGCCGTTCGGCCAGTTGCTGAGCATTCTGCAAACGGGTGCGCGCCAGCTCGTCGAAGAACCGGCCGTTGTCGACATGCACCAGACTCCAGGGCAGATGCCGGCGTTGCGCAACCCGACTGGCGTGGCGCACCAGACGCTCGGCCTGGGCATCGCCGTCGACGCCCACCAGCAGCCGACCGCGCACGGCGGGCGCAGCCTGGCCCAGTTGCCGATAACCCAGCGCCAGGTCGTTGTCCACCTGAGCGGCAGCCGTCTGCATCGCCAGTTCGCGCAACGCCGTCAGGTTGGTCTGTGTGAAAAAGGCATCGATGGCCGCCCTCGCCTGCTCAGGGACATAGACCTTGCCGTCGCGCAGCCGCTCCAGCAGCTCACGGGGCGGCAGGTCGATCAGCACCAGTTCGTAGGCCTCCTGCAGCACCCAGTCGGGCAGGGTCTCGCGCACCTGCACGCCGGTGATACCGCGCACCTGATCGTTAAGGCTTTCCAGATGCTGAACGTTGACCGTGGTGTAGACGTCGATCCCCGCCGAGAGCAGTTCCTGAATATCTTGCCAGCGCTTGGCGTGGCGACTGCCGGGCGCATTGCTGTGGGCGAGCTCATCCACCAGCACCAGCTTCGGCCTGGCCGCGAGCAGGCCGTCGAGGTCCATTTCTTCAAGCATCACGCCCCGGTATTCGGAGCGCAGCATTGGCAATTGCGGCAAGCCGCCGAGCAGCGCTTCGGTTTCGGCACGGCCATGGGTTTCGACCACGCCGACCAACAGGGAGGCACCCTGACGCAACTGCGTGTGTGCGGCCTGAAGCATGGCGAAGGTCTTGCCCACGCCGGGGGCGGCGCCGAGAAACACCTTCAAGCGCCCACGGTCGTCCCGGGGCAGATTGGCCAGCAAGGCGTCGGCGCGGCTGTTTGAGTTCACGATGGTTGTCCTGATGAAACAAAGCTATTCACGGAACGTGATCCTGATGGTGCGACACAACGCAATGGTAGGACGTGTGCGGTACCCGTGGGAGGGAGCTTGCTCCCTTCCACAGAACTCCGTAGTGGTCGCTCGACATCAACGATCAATTCACCACTTTCGTTGAAGGCAACCCGTTCAACCCCTGATTCAACGCCAGCACATTCACCACCGGCGGCCCGATCAACGGGCTGTAGGTGTTGGCTGCAACCAACTGCTGCACCGTGTCACGAGGCAGATGCCGCGCTGCCGCAATCCGCGCCACCTGATACTGCGCCGCAGCCGGGGACAGATGCGGATCCAGGCCACTGGCGGACGTGGTCAGCAGATTCAACGGCACCGGGCCCTGATTGTCGACCCTCTCCTTCTGCGCATCATCGCCGACACGCGTCGCCAGCGCCGGATTGCTCGGCGACAGGTTACTCGCGCCGCTGGCCACGGTGGCATAGGCACCCGCCGAAGGCCGTGGATGAAACCACTCCTCGCCGGTGAAGTTCTGCGCGATCAACTCCGAGCCGCGCACTTTTTCCTGATCGTCATACACCAGGCTGCCGTTGGCCTGTTCCGGGAACGCAACTTGCGCGACACCGGTCACTACCAGCGGATAAGCCACGCCGGTGATCAGGGTCATCAGAACGATCAGGCTCACGGCCGGACGCAATACACTGGACATCATTCAATCCTCAATCAGAGTAGGCGCAGCGGACCCGCGCGGGGCCGCTGCGCAGGCAATGGTTCAAACCAGATGCAGCGCGGTCAGTAGCATGTCGATCAGCTTGATGCCCACGAACGGCACCACGATGCCGCCCAGGCCGTAGATCAGCAGGTTGCGACGCAACAGGTGCGCGGCGCTGGCGGCCTGAACCCGCACGCCACGCAGGGCCAGTGGAATCAGCACCACGATGATCAGCGCGTTGAAAACGATCGCCGAGAGAATCGCGCTCTGCGGGCTGGCCAGGTGCATGACGTTGAGCACGCCCAACTGCGGATAGATCGCCGCAAACAGGGCCGGGAGAATGGCGAAGTACTTGGCCACGTCGTTGGCAATCGAGAACGTTGTCAGGGCGCCTCGGGTCACCAGCAACTCCTTGCCGATCTGCACCACGTCCAGCAGCTTGGTCGGGTCGCTGTCCAGATCGACCATGTTCGCGGCTTCACGCGCCGCCTGCGTGCCATCGTTCATCGCCATGCCGACGTCGGCCTGCGCCAGCGCCGGGGCGTCGTTGGCACCGTCGCCACACATCGCTACCAGACGACCGTCGTTCTGCTCCTGACGAATACGCTCCAGTTTCTTCTCTGGCGTGGCTTCGGCGAGCACATCGTCAACCCCTGCCTCGGCCGCAATGGCGGCGGCGGTCAGTGGGTTGTCGCCGGTCACCATGACCGTGCGGATGCCCAGTTTGCGCAACTCCTCGAAACGCTCGCGGATGCCGGGTTTCACCACGTCCTTGAGGTGAATCACGCCCAGCAATTTATCATCGCAGGCCACCAGCAACGGCGTGCCGCCGGTTTTGGCGATCTTGTCGATTTCCCGGGACAGGGTCAGCGGCAGATCGCTGCGATCAAGCCCGATGAACTTCAACAGCGAGTCCACCGCACCCTTGCGATACACATGACTGTCGAAGTCGACCCCGGACAGCCGGGTTTCGGCGCTGAACGGCACGGCAGTCAACTGACTCGGCGCAGGTTCGATCATCGAGTGCAGCGCCCGCAGGTATTCGACGATGGACTTGCCTTCGGCGGTGTCATCGGCCAGCGAAGCCAGCAAGGCGCCCTCGCCCAACTCTTTGGCGGTCACGCCGGGCGCGGCGTACACCGCTGCACAGCGACGGTTGCCGAAGGTGATGGTGCCGGTCTTGTCCAGCAACAGCACATGCACATCGCCTGCGGCTTCGACTGCACGACCGGATTTGGCGATCACGTTCAGGCGCACCAGACGATCCATGCCGGCGATGCCGATGGCCGAAAGCAGCCCGCCAATGGTGGTCGGAATCAGCGTCACCAACAGCGCCACGAGGAACACCAGCGGCAGATTGCCCCCCGCGAAGTGGGCGAACGGCTGCAGGGTCACGACCACTAACAGAAAGATCAGGGTCAGGCCGATCAGCAGGATATCCAGCGCCACTTCATTCGGCGTTTTCTGGCGTTTGGCGCCTTCGACCAGAGCGATCATGCGATCCAGGGTCGACTCGCCCGGGTTGGCACTGATGCGCACCAGCAGCCAGTCGGACACCAGACGGGTGTTGCCGGTAACCGCCGAGCGATCCCCGCCGGACTCGCGAATCACGGGCGCGGACTCACCGGTAATGGCCGCTTCGTTGACCGCCGCGATGCCTTCGATGACCTCGCCGTCGCCGGGAATCAACTCGCCCGCTTCGACGCGTACCACATCGCCCTTGCGCAACGCGCTGGCGTTGACCGTCAGATAGCCTCCGGTTGCGCCTTTCAATCGCGCCTTCAGGCCTTCGGTGCCAGCCTTGAGACTGTCGGCGCGCGCTTTGCCCCGACCTTCCGCCAAGGCTTCGGCGAAGTTGGCGAACAGCACGGTGAACCACAGCCACACGGCGATCTGCACGGCAACGAAGGTCGGTACGGCCGGGTCGGGGATCAGGCACAACACAGTGGTGAGGATCGCGGTCAGTTCCACAACCAGCATGACCGGTGCACGCTGCAGCTGACGCGGGTCGAGTTTGATGAAAGCCTGAATCAGCGCCGGGCGCCACAGCGCGGCAAAACCGGTTTTGGCAGGCTCGGCGGCGTGGCTCTGTTCAGGGTGCTTTGTCACAGGTGCAGGCATATTCATGATTCAGTCCTCAGAAACCCAGGCTCAGGCGTTCGGCAATCGGCCCCAATGCCAGGGTCGGCAGGAAGGTCAGGCCGCCCACCAGCAAAATGGTCACGGTCAACAGGGTGACGAACAGCGGGCCATGGGTCGGGAAGCTGTTGAGGCCCAGCGGTGAGGTTTTCTTCGCCGCAAGACTGCCCGCCAGGGCCAGCACTGGAAGGATGTAGCCGAAGCGGCCAATGAACATCGACAGGCTGAGCATCAGGTTGTGGAACAGCGTGTTGGCGCTGAAACCACCGAATGCCGAACCGTTGTTGGCGGTCGCCGAGGTGTAGGCGTAAAGCAGCTGACTGAAACCGTGTGGCCCAGGGTTGCTGACCGCACCGGCCGGGCCCGGCAGCGAGGCCGCCAGGGCGCCGAACACCAGCACACCGACGGGCATCACGATCAACGTCGCCACCAACAGTTTCACCTCGCGGGCCTGAAGCTTCTTGCCGAGGTATTCCGGCGTGCGACCAATCATCAGACCCGCCAGGAACACCGCAATCAACACGTTCAGCAACATGCCGTACAGGCCGGCGCCGACACCCCCGAAGATCACTTCGCCGACCATCATGTTGGCCAGCGCGACCATGCCGGTCAGCGGGTTGAGGCTGTCGTGCATGCCGTTGACCGAACCGTTTGACGCCGCCGTCGTGGCTGTCGCCCAGAGCACGGTGGCGGTGGTGCCGAAGCGCGTCTCCTTGCCTTCCATCGGCGCGGTCTGCTCCACGGACGCCAGGTTCAGCGTCGGGTTGGGCTGGTATTCGGCCCACAGCGCGGTGGCGCCGCCAACCAGAAACAGCACCAGCATGCAGGCGACGATGGCGCGGCTCTGGCGCATGTCCTTGACGTAATGGCCGAAGGTTAAGACCAGCGCAACCGGGATCAGGATGATCGAGACCAGCTCGAACAGGTTGCTCCACGCCGTCGGGTTTTCGAACGGGTGCGCCGAGTTGACGCCGAAGAAGCCACCGCCGTTGGTGCCCAGTTGCTTGATGGCGATCTGGCTGGCGGCCGGGCCGAGGGGGATAGTCTGCTCGGTGCCTTGTAGAGTGACTGCATCGACATAGTGAGCGAACGTCTGCGGCACGCCCTGCCACACCAGAAACAGCGCCAATACGATGCACAAAGGCAGCAGGCCGTAGAGGGTCGCGCGGGTCATGTCCGCCCAGAAATTACCGAGGTGTTGGGTCGAACGACGGCCGATCCCCCGACAGAACGCGATCAGCACGGCGATACCGGTGGCGGCACTGACAAAGTTCTGCACGGTCAGTCCCGCCATCTGGCTCAGGTAGCTCAGGGACGCCTCGCCGCTGTAATTCTGCCAGTTGGTGTTGGTGACGAAACTCATCGCCGTGTTGAACGCCAACGACCACTCCATCCCCGGCAGGCCTTGCGGGTTGAGCGGTAACGCACCCTGAAACAACAGGATCGCGAACAGCACGACAAACCCCGCCAGGTTGAACGCCAGCAGGGCCAGGGTGTAGGTTTTCCAGTTGTGTTCGACGGAAGGATCGACACCCGCCAGTCGATAACAGACACGCTCGACCGGGCCCATGACGGGGGTCAGAAAAGTGCGCTGGCCTTCCATGACCTTGTAATAGAAGCGGCCCAGCAGCGGCGCGGGCAGCAGGACCAGCGCGAAGAAGGCCAGAATCAGCAGATAGTCGTAACTGTGCATGGCCGTCACTCCTCGACCCGGCCGGCGCGCAGGAGCGCTACCAGCAAGTACACGAACAACCCTGCTGCCAACAGCAGTGACACCCCATCCAGAACGCTCATGAAAAACTCTCCGTCATACGGCGATTGCCGTGTGCAGGAATTGTCCTCAGTGGGGGTGTAAAGGAACGAGATCGAGAGGGCGTGCCGGGCATAAAGAAAGCGTAAAGACTGGCGGGTCTGTTGGGCTGCGGGGTGTAAAGAGCGGGTTTATGGGGAGGTTGGGTTTGTATGCGGATTCATTTGTGGCGGCGCTGGTACCGGCCCTGGCTAACGCCAGACCTGTTTCGCCTCCGGCGAGTTACATCAACTGAAAGCTTGACCGGCAACAGAGTATCTACAGCGTTGTGTGTCGAGCCGAAATCTCAAAATTGGACACCAATCCTTGTGGGAGACGCCGGAGGTCACGACGGTACGGGCCGCGATTCGGACGATGGCGGTGGGTCTGGTGGCTCATCTGCTCACTGATCCACCGCCTCGCTGCCGTCGCACAGCTCCGGCGTCTCCCACAAGAGTTGCGTCAGGACAGACAGCTGTGTTCGCTGTTGATCTTGATCTTGCTTCTAAGCGCGCGAAAGTCCAGACACCACATATCGCGACTTGGGTGCACGCCGAACGCAAGCGGCGCGCGTGGGCCGAACGGCATGGATGCCGCGAGAGCGCCGTCAGGACATGGATGTCCGTTCGGCGCGGGCCCACGGAGCGTCGCCTTCGTTAAGGTATTCCGACGAAGGAGGAACCCAACCAGGAGCCAGGACACTTGGTTACTTGGTGTCTTTTCAAGTAACTCGCCGAAGGCGAAACAGGTCGGGCGTTAGCCAGAGCCCTACCAGCCGCGCCGCGATTACGTGGCGTATCCAGATTTCCAGCTGCACACGGAACCCTATGGGAGACGCTGAAGTTGTGCTACAGCAGCGAAGCGGTGGGTCAGATGCCTCATCTGCTAAATGACGCAACGCCTCGCTGCCGTCGTGACCTCCGGCGTCTCCCACAGGAATTGCGTAAAAATCGAAGGCCGCGTTCGCTTTTGATCTTGCTTCTAAGCGCGCGTCAGTCGAGACGACACAAATCGCGACTTGGGTGCAGGCTGAACGCAGGCGTCGCGCAGTGGGCCGAGCGGCATGGATGCCGCGAGAGCGCTGCCAGGACATGGATGTCCGTTCAGCGCGGGCCCACGGAGCGTCGCCGGAGTGAGGGAACCCGAGGAACGAGGGCCCAACCAGGAGCTAGGACACTTGGTTACTTGGTGTCTTTTCAAGTAACTCGCCGAAGGCGAAACAGGTCTGGCGTTAGCCAGACCCCGTCTCACCCCCATCAAAGCTGCATGTACACTTCTCGATACATTCAGGACATTCCACCGACACCTCATCCCATCACCCTTCCGCCCCGCTCGCCAGCGAAGTAGCATGGCAGCGTCGTTCCTCACTCGCGGCCCACCCCGGCGGCATCACATGGCGGCAGCAACATGCAGACAACCCCAGACAGCACCACCGCCAACGCGCAGGCCGACGAGCGCCGCTGGACCACCCGCGCGCTGATCGTCGACGACGACGTACCGATCCGCGAACTGCTGTGCGACTACCTCGCCCGCTTCAACATCCAGAGCACCGGCGTCACCGACGGCAATGCCATGCGCGAAGCCCTCGCCGAAGAAACCTACGACGTCGTGGTACTGGACCTCATGCTGCCCGGCGAAGACGGCCTGTCCCTGTGCCGCTGGCTACGCAGCACCTCAGACATCCCGATCCTGATGCTCACCGCCCGCTGCGAACCCACCGACCGTATCATCGGCCTGGAACTGGGCGCCGACGACTACATGGCCAAGCCCTTCGAGCCGCGTGAACTGGTGGCCCGCATCCAGACCATCCTGCGTCGTGTACGTGACGACCGCACCGAAGAACGCACCACCCTGCGCTTCGACAACTGGCGCCTGAACAGCGTATTGCGCCAACTGACCGCACCGGATGGCCTCGTCGTGCCGCTGTCCAACGCCGAATTCCGCCTGCTTCGGGTGTTCCTTGAACGCCCCCGTCGCGTGCTCAACCGCGAACAACTGCTGGACGCCGCCCGTGGCCGCTCCATCGAAGCGTTCGACCGCAGTATCGACCTGCTGGTCTCGCGCCTGCGGCAGAAACTGGGTGACGATCCCAAGTCCCCGCAACTGATCAAGACCGTACGTGGCGAAGGCTACATGTTCGACGCCAGGGACATTGGTTGATCCGCTCAGCCGACACACTGTTCGCCCGGCTGTTCGGGGGCGCACTGCTGGCGATCGTTCTGGCCCACCTGCTGGCGTTCGCCTGGTTCCACTATTACGGACCAAAGATGCCACCGCCGCCCAGCGAGGCGCACCGGGAGGCCATGCAGCCGCGTCCACAACCGGACGGCACGCTGTCGGACATCGCCATGGACGCCTTACGTCCGCCGCCTCCGCCGCCAGGGCGCCCGCCGATACTGGGAATCCCTTTCATCCCCCTGCTGTTTCAACTGATCAGCCTGGTGATTGCAGCGTGGTTCGGTGCCAAGGCCCTGAGTCGTCCGATCCAGCGCATGAGCGATGCCGCCGAACGTCTGAGTGAAAACCTCGACACGCCTCCCCTTGCACTGAATGGCCCGCGGGAGGCCCGTCAGGCGGCGCTGACCTTCAACCTGATGCAGGAGCGTATCCGCGAGCAGGTGCAGCAACGCGGACGCATGCTCGCCGCAGTGTCCCATGACCTGCGCACCCCTCTGGCGCGCCTCAAGCTGCGCGTCGAACAGATCGACGAACCCAAGCTGCACGGGCAGATGACTCAGGACCTGAACGACATGATCGCCATGCTCGACGCGACCCTGACCTACTTGAACGAACAACGCACCAGCGAAGCGCTGCAGTATTTCGACGTCCAGGCGCTGATTGAATCCCTGACCGAAAACGCCCAGGACAACGGCGATGACGTCCAGGCCAGCGGCAGCTGCAAGCCGCTCAAATCCCAGCCCATGGCCCTGCGCTCATGCCTGCACAATCTGATCGATAACGCCTTGCGTTACGCTGGCCACGCGAGAGTGGTGATCGAGGATGCGAGCGACCGGCTTCAAGTGCGTGTCGTCGACAACGGTCCCGGTATCCCGGCCAACCTGCGCGAAGCGGTGTTCGAGCCCTTCTATCGGGTCGAAAGCTCACGCAACCGCAACTCGGGCGGGGTCGGCATCGGCATGACCATCGCCCGCGAGGCCGCGCGACGCATGGGCGGCGACCTGCGTCTGGAAGAAACACCCGGCGGCGGCCTCACCGCCGTGCTGGATCTGCCGCGCATCTGAAGCCCGGCTGCGTAAGCCCCCCGTTACAAACCCCACATACCCACGACACGCGCCCCATCGACGCTGCATAAGCCGGTGCACCGCCGGTTTTATCCATCTGATGGGGAGTCAGTCCGATGATCACAGGCATCAGCGGCAGCAGCAGTTATTCCAGTTACGTCAGCTCAAACACCAGCACCAGCGCCACCGGCAACAGCAAGAAATTCGCCGACGAGTTGTTGAAGAAACTCGACGCCAATGGCGATGGCAGTATCGACAAGGACGAGCTGAGCTCAGCGCTGACCCCGGATTCGAAAGACGGCATCACCGTCAGCCTGAGCAAGGCGTTCAGCGATCTGGACAGCGACGACGATGACAGTCTGGATGCCGACGAACTGGCAGCCATGACCCCACCGCCGCCGCCACCGATGCAGATGGACGCAGGCTCCGCCGCCGACGAAGCCCAAGACCTGCTCAGCGCGCTGGACACCGACGGCGACGGCAGCGTGAGCAGCGACGAACTGACCAGCGCCCTCAGCAGTTCTGACAGCAGCACCGACAGCAGCCAGGTGTTCGACGCGCTGGACACCAACAAGGACGGCACCGTCAGCCTCGAAGAACTGACCGCCAGCCTGCAGACCCAGCAACCGCCCCCACCCCCTCCTGCCCAAGACTCAAGTGACCTGTTCAGCAGTCTGGACAGTGACAGCGACGGCAGCGTCACAGCCGCAGAACTGATCAGTGCGCTGCAAAGCAGCGGCACTAGCACCAGCTCGTCCAGTAGCGACCAGATCGATTCGTTGTTCAGCGCCCTGGATGCCGACAGCAGTGGCGGTGTCAGCACAGACGAACTGACGGCCGCCTTGACCCCGAACAGCAGCAGCCAGCAACAGACCACGACGCAGGCCACTGAAGCGCTGAATCGCATGGTCGCCGCCCTCACCGATCGCTATAACCTCAACAGCAATGCGACAGCGGGCAAATACCTGAGCACGTCCGCCTGATAAAAAACCGCCGCTGAACCTGCATTCAGCGGCGGCTTGTTCGCCCAATGGCAGCCTATCTCGGCAATTGTCTGGCGCGACTGTCAGCCACCCAATCCAGCAACAGGCTATAGGCGACCGCCAGCAACGTCGGGCCGATGAACAGACCGATGAAACCGAACGCGAGCAAACCACCAAACACGCCCAACAGCACGATCACCAACGGCAGGTTGCCGCCACGACTGATCAGATAGGGCTTGAGCACGTTGTCGACGCCGCTGACGATGAAGGTACCCCACAGCCCGAGAAAGATCGCCATGCCGTATTCGCCCTTCCAGGCCAGCCAGGCTGTGGCCGGAATCCAGATCAGCGGCGGGCCCATGGGCACCAGGCTCAGCAGAAAGGTGCCGATCCCCAGCACCAGTGCGCCAGGCACCCCGGCGATCAGAAAACCGATCAGCGCCAGGACCGCCTGCGCCGCTGCCGTGCCGATCACGCCATTGACCACGCGTTGCACGGTGCCGGCCACCAGATCGACGTAATACTGCGCCCGATCGCCAATCAGCCGTTCAAGCAGACTGAGCACGAACGCCGCCAGACGCGGCCCGTCGCGATAGAAAAAAAACACGAAGACGATGCTCAAGGTCAGCTCAAGGATCCCGCCGCCGATCTGCGCACTGCGCGCCAGCAGCCAGTTGCCGACCTGCCCCAGATAAGGTTTGAGACTGGCCAGCATCGCCGCGCCCTGCTGATCGATGGTGGTCCAGTAACCCACCAGACGCTCACCCACCAGCGGAATGCTCGCCAGCCAAGTGGGTGGATCCGGCAAACCATCGACCTGTACATCCTTGATGAACACCGTGGCATCGCGCACATGATCGGCAAGGTTGAAGCCCAGCCACACCAGCGGCGCCGCCACCAGCAACATCCATCCGAGCGTCAGAATGCCCGCCGCCAGTGACTCTCGGCCCTTGAGCGCGCGGGTCAACAGGCGCATCAGCGGCCAACTGGCGAACGCCAATACCGCGCCCCAGAACAGCGCCGACCAGAACGGCGCCATGACCCAGAGACACGCGCCGAGCAACGCCAGCAGAAGAATCTGCACCAACAGGCGATCGTTATTGAGCATGGGTCGTTCCGTAGAAGATAAGTCCTGAGACTGGAGCATAACGGCGAACGTCGTCGCTCGCCGCTTTTAGAGCGTGAAACGCCAGAGACAGAGCGCGTTTCAGCGGATCAGTTCGACGATCAGCCCCTGAGTCTGTTTGGTGCCGGCTTCCAGTCGCGCCGCGCGCACGCCCTTAGTGGTCAACGCCTCACGCCAGGCTTCCCCCTGAGGACCTGACAGGGTCACGCGCAACGTGCTGTCGAGGTTCAGACCCCGTGACAGCAAGGTGATCCAAGGCTCCGCCGGGGCAGCGCTGAGCATGGGTAGATCCAGCTCACCGGTGCTTTTGAGTTCTCGCAACAAGGTCGCGGAGGTCGGCAGCAGCTCGCCCAACGGCGCGCTGGCCTGGAATTGCTCGACATGCAGATAAGCGCGGCGATTGCCCCGGGTGATGCTGTACAGCGCGACCAGCGAATCGTTGTTCGGAGCGGCAAGACGCAGCAGCAGATATGCCTGCCCGCTGTCGGCGCCGTATAGTCTTGAGTTGCCGAAGACTTCGTTCGCCCACAGGCTGCTCTCGCCACAATCCCGCGCCTGGCACCAGAACAACAACTGCGCATCCTGTTTTTGCAGCGCTTCACGGGCCGCCGTGAACGCCTCGTCAGCGGAGCGTTCGGGTGGCAATTCATAGGTCACGGAGGTCGCGCTGCCACGGGCAGAGACCTGACCATCGAAGCGCAACTGGCCGCTGATCTTGCGAATCGAGCCCAGGGGATAGATGCGTTCCAGCTCGGCGGCTGGACGATAATCGACGATTTCTGCGTCGGTGGGGCGTGGCAGATTGGCGAAGTCCTGACTGCCCGTGACGTCGGCAGCCTGGCTCGTTACGGCGTAAGCGCTCAGGCACAGGAGTAGAGCGAGCGCACGAGGTAGATACATGGGCGCTCTCATCGACTGCAAATCAGCGGACAAACAAATGCCGCACGAGTGTGCGGCGTGTAGGGAGGTGAAATGTTCGGGCGTGGGCAGTGGTCCATCATGCTGTCTCCTGTTTCAACTCGCCCAGCCTCGACAGTTGCGCTGCGCAAGTCAAGAAACGGCGAAGAACCGATTGAAACAGTCTGCAACAGCGCGCGCGCCCGCCTCGTCATTCAGGTGCAGATGATGGCCGCCGGGCAATGCAGTCACCTCAAACGGCACGCTCGCCAGCAGCGCCTTGTTTTGCGCCAGCATGCCCTCTTCGGCCACCACCAGTTGCGCCGGACAGCGAATGGCATTGACGAACGACAGCGCCTGAGTTCGGGTCAGACGCGTCGCTGACGCCAGGGTCAGACGGCTGTCGCTGCGCCAGGTGTAACCGCCAGGCACCGGCATCAGACCGCGCTGGGCCAGTAACTCGGCCGCTTCGCGACTGACCGCGACCACGCCCTTCATCCGCGCTTCGACCGCACGGTCCATCTCCTGATAGACCGGCTTGCGTTTGCTCGATTGCGTCAGCTGCGCCTGCAACGCGGCGCCCATGCGCTCGGCTGCGCCTTCAGGCTCGCCAAGGGGTGGAATGAGACCGTCGATCAAGGCCAGGCGGTTGATCCGCTCGGGCAAGGCACCCGCGATGATCACCGAGACGATGGCGCCCAGGGAGTGGCCAAGCAGGGAAAATTTTTCCCAGCCCATTTGCTGCGCTACCTGGAGTACGTCATGGGCATAGTCCGGCAAACTGTAACCAGCGCCCGCGGGACGATGATCGGAATGGCCATGGCCTGCCATGTCCAGCGCCAGAATGCGCAAGCCCTCGAGTTTGGGCGCCAGTCGGGCGAAGCTGTTGGCGTTGTCCAGCCAGCCATGCAGGGCAATCACTGGCGTTCCATCCTGCGGGCCGAACAGATGCGCCGCCAGCTCGATATGCGGCAGGCTCAGACGAACTTCTTCGACGGAACACGTCATGCGCGGGCTCGCGGGCGCGCCTGGCTGTCATTCGCGGACTGGCCGCGAGTGGACCAGCGGGAAAACAGGTTCTTGAGCATCTGCGCAGTATCCTCGGGGTGCTCCAGCGGAAACATGTGCCCGCCCGGTACCGAAAGATACTCGCCTTCGCGCATGCTTTTCACCGACATCGCATGATGGCGCCGCACAACGTCGCTGTGTTCACCCCGCACCATCGCCAGTGGTACCCGCAGATGGCGGGCCATGCCGGGGCTGGTGTGAGGCACGCTGCGGTAGATGCTGATCTCGGTCGCCGGGTCGAAACGCAGGCGCAATTGCTCGCCGTCCGGCTGCAAGCCATGCAGCAGATAGGCCTCGAAGCACTCGGGATCAAAGCGGCGGAACAGGTGCTTGCCGGAAAAATACTGGCGGGCGGCGTCCAAATCGCTGAACACCTCGCGTCGCCCAAGCGTGCGACCGGCCGGGGTGATGCGATCAATGAAACCAAAGCGTTTGGCCGCACGGATCATCCATTGATCGAAACGCGTCAGGACCGGCGAGTCGAGCATGACCACGCCTCGGTACAACTCCGGATGACGCAAGGCTGCGTGATAATGCAGCACACCGCCGAGTGAATGCCCCACGCCCCACACCGGCTGCCCCTGCTCACGCAGATGGTGAACCAGCTCATCGACCAGGTTCGGCCAGTTGTCAGTTACGGGGAAACGCGGATCGTGAGCGTGCTGCTCCAGATGAGTCACCTGAAACTCATCCCCAAGTGCTGCGAACAATTTGCCGTAGGTGGCGGAAGGAAAGCCATTGGCGTGAGCGAAAAACACGGGTTGGGTCATGCCGGCGCATCCAGAGAACCTTGAACAGGCTGCAATTGTGCGCACCGGCGCTGCAACGCGGCAATGACCGGAACTGCCATCGATGATGACACTCCGGTCATGCCGAATCCGGTCAGCGCGACGGTGGCTGCTCGCCCAGCGGAACGACCGCGACGGTCAGGCGCGAAATGCAGCTGGCCTTGCCTTCGTCGCTGGTCAGGCGGATGTCCCAGACGTGGGTGGTGCGACCAATATGCACGGGATGCGCGACGGCGGTGACCCGGCCGCTGCGTAAGCCACGCAGGTGGTTGGCGTTGATTTCGAGCCCGACGCAGAAGTATTTGCTGGTGTCGATCGCCAGATAGCTCGCCGACGATCCCACGGTTTCCGCCAATACCACCGAGGCGCCGCCGTGCAGTAGGCCATACGGCTGGTGGGTGCGGTGATCGACCACCATGCTCGCGGTCAGTGATTGCTCGTCAAAAGCCTCGAAACGGATGTCCAGCAGCTCACCGATGGTGTTCTTCTGCATGGCGTTAAGGGCTTCGAGGTTGGGGGTTTCACGCCATAGACTCATGGTTTTTCCTTGTTGTCTGTCGATATCGAGAATTGGACGCCACCGCCGACAAGCCGTGCTGCTACAGATATGTTCATTGCTATCGGGGTTGTGCAACACGTCACGCCGGATGCCGTACGCCCACCAGCTCCATCGCCCCTGCCAGCGGGAAATCCGCCTCCAGTTCTGCGAGACTGGCGGTGTGCATCGGCTCTGCCTGTTGCAGACTGCCATGCACCGCCAGACCGATCAGCGAACCCACCAATGGCTGATGGCTGACCACCAGCACGTTGTCCGAAGCGTACAGATCGAGGTTATCGAGGACTTTGCGCGGATTGCTGTCCGGGGTCAGCCACGGCACGGTCACCACGGCTTCGGAAAAACCCAGGGCCTGACGCACAAGCTCGGCGGTCTGCTGAGCACGCACATAGGGGCTGGCGATGATCCAGCGCAATGGCTGGCCCATCAGGCTGGCAGCGCTGCTCAACACCTCTGCCCGACCGTTGTCGGTCAGTTCACGTTCAGCGTCCGTGCGCGCGCGGTTTTGCGCCTCGCCATGACGCAGAATCCACAATTTCATAGCTTCGGTTCCTCGTCGCGCACCGGGTGCGCGGCGGCCGGGACGGTATGCGGCGCTTCGCCTTCCGGCGCGCGCGGGGTCGGCCAGTCGGCAAACGGCCAAGGTTTCTGATCGGTTTGAAAGGTGCCGAAACGGCCGATCTGCGCGAAGTACTGGCTCAGGCTGTCGCCGAACGACATCAGGCTCAGGCTGGGCGCGCCGTAGAACAGGCGATACGCCAGTTGCACCAGTACCACCACAGCCAGAACGGTGACCGCGACCTGCCAGACCACGACAAACACCACCATCCACAGGACGCGCAGCAGAATCGATTCGTGTTGCTTGAATTTGGACTCGTTCAAGAGCTTCTCCACTGAGCTAGAAAACACGGATGCACTGAAATCAGTTGAAACCACTGGTTGAAATGAAATCGACATCGGTTTTGGGTTCGGCGCGCATCAACAGTTCGATGACCTGCTCCAGCGTGCGCCCTTCGAAAAGAATCGCATGCAGACCGGCGACCAGCGGCATGTAGACCTGCAATTCCTGCGCCTTGACCTTGAGCACCTTGAGCGTATTGACGCCCTCGGCCACTTCGCCGAGACGGGTCACCGCCTCGTCCAGACTCAAACCCTGCCCCAGCGCGAAACCTACCTGATAGTTGCGGCTCTTGGGCGATGAGCAGGTGACGATCAGGTCGCCGACACCGGCAAGCCCCAGGAAGGTCATCGGGTTGGCTCCCTGACTCACGGCGAACCGGGTCATTTCCGCGAGCGCGCGGGTGATCAGCATGCTTTTGGTGTTTTCGCCCATGCCCAGCGCGACAGCCATGCCGGAGATGATGGCATAGACGTTTTTCAACGCCCCGCCCAGCTCGACACCGAAACGGTCGGCGCTGGCGTACACGCGAAACGTGCGGCCATGCAGCGCGGTCTGAACCTGCTGGCAGAGGTCTTCGTCTTCACTGGCGACCACGGTCGCGGTCAGTGCATGCTCGGCAATCTCGCGCGCCAGGTTGGGCCCGGACAGCACACCGATACGGGCTTTCGGGGCGATGTCTTCGAGGATCTCGCTCATAAGCTTGAAGGTCTGCGCCTCGATGCCCTTGGTCAGGCTCACAAGCATCTTGCCGGTCAGCAGATCGACATGGGGTGTCAGCACGCTGCGCAGGGCACTGGACGGCAAGGCAACGAACACCAGTTGGCTGTCTGCCAAGGTGCTTTGCAGATCCGTCACCGGCTCGACCCCATCGAGCACCTTGATGCCCTTGAGGTACCGCGGGTTCTCGCGATTGACGCGAATGGCCTCGGCTTGCTCGGGATCGCGCATCCATTGCCGGACCCGGTGACCGTTCTCGGCCAGCAGGTTGGCCACGGCCGTCCCGAAGCTGCCGCCACCCAGAACTGCGATCGGTTGCTGTTGGGTCATAAAACAATCCATCTTGAGCCATCAGATCTGGCGATGGCAGCATTATACGGAGCGCCGTGTTCGCCACCAGCGACAAAACACGACAGTGACACATATCGTCCAAGCCTTACTCTTCACAAGGAAATCACCTACGGCTCGGTTAAGATGCACGCCCCAGATGAAAATTCCGCAGCGGCGCCGATGAGCTATCGTTACGTCGCTTCCCGACGAGATTCAGATCGATGACCCACCTTCTGCCCGGCGCTGCCTGAACGATGGACAATGAAGTATCCATGACCGGCGCAACTCGTCCATGACGGCGCAGCGTGGCTGGAACATCAGCACCCGCACACAAATCCTCAGCCTGGGGCCGGCCCTGTTGCTGACGCTGCTGCTGATCAGTTTCTTCACAGTGGTCCGTATTCAGGATCTGCGCCAGGAGCTCACCCATACCGGCCAGTTGATAGCCAATCAGCTCGCCCCAGCGTCCGAATACGGTGTGATCGTCGGCAACAACGACGTGCTGGAAAGCCTGATGAAGGCCACCATGAGTACCCCCCACGTACGTTTTCTCGAAGTGCAGGACAGCACCGGCCAGGTACTTGTTCACGTCGAGCAAGCCCCCGAAAACGCGCGCGATCGACAGATGGAGATCTTCCAGGCGCCCATTCGTCTGCAACAGGTCAAGGGCGAAGGCAACCGTCTGGACGACGCCGACGACATCGCCACCGCGCCGATCGAGGATTATCTGGGCCGCGTGCTGGTGGGCATGTCCAGCGATGCATTCAACCTTCGTGAGCAGGAAATCCTTTTGAAGGCGGGCATCCTTGCCCTCTTCGCCCTGCTGTTTACCTACATCCTCGCGAGAAGGCTCTCATTGAGCCTGTCGCAACCGATCAGCGCCATGAGTGACGCCGTCAAAGCCATTCAGCATGGCGACTACACAGCGCCCTTGCCGGTGGCCGACGATGCCGAGCTCGGCGATCTGGCGCGCCACATCAACAACCTCGCGCAGGGCCTGGAAAAGGCCAGTCGTGAACAGAAACAAGCCATGGACGAGCTGATCAGGACCCGAGAAGAAGCCGAACGCGCCAACAGCGCCAAGTCCGAATTTCTGGCGATGATGAGCCATGAACTGCGTACGCCCATGAATGGCGTACTCGGCATGCTGCAGTTGATGGAAACCACCAGGATGACCGAGGAGCAGGCGGAATACGCCGCCCTTGCCACCGAATCCACCGAACATCTGCTGCGGGTGATCAACGACATTCTCGACTTCTCCCGCTTCGAGCGCGACGCGCTGGAACTGGAAAACATTTCCTTTAATCTGGCCGATCTTATTGCGACCTCGGTTCAGGCATTTGCCCACAACGCGCAACAGCGCGGGCTGGCCCTGGAACTGGACTTGCCTCAAGGTCTCGATCAGTTGCAGGTCAAGGGTGACCCGACACGCATCCGGCAGATTCTGGTGAACCTGATCGGCAATGCGCTGAAGTTCACCGAATTCGGCAGTGTGCGAGTACAACCCGCCTGGCAACAACACGACGAGCAGCACATCCTGTTCAGCTGCGCCGTCCGTGACAGTGGCATCGGCATTTCACCGGATCTGCTGGAGTCGATGTTCGACGCCTTTCAACAGGCGGATAACTCGATCTCGAGGCGCTATGGCGGCACCGGTCTGGGCTTGCCTATCGCCCGCAATCTGGCGGAACGGATGGGCGGATCCTTGAGCGCGCAGAGCAGCGAGGGCCTGGGTTCGGTGTTCAATCTGCAGATACCGCTGCAGTTGATTCAACAGGAGGAGCCTCAGCCGCAGCCGGGCACAGTGGACGAGATGCGCCAGGAGCGCGAGGGTTGTGTGTTGTTGGTTGAGGACAACCCGGTGAACCGCACAGTGGTCGAAGCCATGCTGCGTAGCCTTGGTCTGCAAGTCAGCGCTGCGGGGGACGGTGCTGAAGCCGTCAGCATGGTAAGCCGGGAAAAATACGCGCTGATTCTGATGGATTGCCGTCTTCCGGTGATGGACGGTTATGAAGCGACCCGCAGGATTCGGCAGCTACCGGGGCTCGAAACGCTGCCCATCATTGCCCTCACGGCCAATGCGCGGCACGGCGATCGAGAGATTTGCCTTCAGGCGGGCATGAACGATTACTTGGCCAAACCGTTCAAACGCACTGATTTACAGCAGGTTTTACAGCGCTGGCTGACCTTTAAGCCATCTGCGACTGGCGATAAATGATAAATTGCGGCAGTCTTGTGTGCCGTGATCGAACTGCGCCGACGCGCGGACGAAAAATTTCAGTGCACAGGTGTACATTGATTTCACCTGTGCTGTGACTTTCATTACAACGCAATAGTCTATGAGTAGGCTGCCAGCAGAGGGATGACCCGCTGGTCAGAACAGGATTGGGTAAGTATTGCCACACCCTGCCGCACAGGATTATCGAGGAGCTCGCATGACCAAACAAAACGCCTTTACCCGGGAAGACCTGCTGCGCTGCAGTCGCGGCGAGCTGTTCGGCCAAGGTAACGCGCAACTGCCCGCCCCCAACATGCTGATGATTGATCGGATTACCCATATCAGCGAAGAAGGCGGCAAGTACGGCAAAGGTGAATTGGTCGCCGAACTGGATATCACTCCGGACCTGTGGTTCTTCGCCTGTCACTTCGAAGGTGACCCGGTGATGCCAGGTTGCCTGGGCCTGGATGCCATGTGGCAACTGGTCGGTTTCTTCCTGGGCTGGCAAGGCCTGCCGGGCCGCGGCCGTGCGCTGGGCTCGGGCGAAGTGAAATTCTTCGGCCAGGTCCTGCCTAGCGCCAAGAAAGTCACTTACAACATCCAAATCAAGCGCGTCCTCAAAGGCAAGCTGAACCTGGCCATCGCCGACGGTTCGGTGACCGTGGACGGTCGCGAAATCTACACCGCCGAAGGCCTTCGCGTCGGCGTGTTCACCTCCACTGACAATTTCTAAGGGTATTCGCATGCGCCGCGTCGTTATCACTGGTCTGGGCATTGTTTCCTGCTTGGGCAATGACAAAGACACCGTTTCCGCCAACCTGCGTGCAAGCCGCCCTGGCATCCGTTTCAATCCGGAATATGCCGAAATGGGTCTGCGCAGCCAGGTTTCCGGCTCCATCGACCTCAACCTCGAAGAGCTGATCGACCGCAAGATCTACCGCTTCGTCGGTCACGCCGCGGCCTATGCCTATCTGGCGATGAAAGATGCGGTCACCGACTCCGGCCTGACCGAAGAGCAGGTGTCCAACCCGCGTACCGGCCTGATCGCCGGTTCCGGCGGCGCATCGACCCTGAACCAGATGGAAGCGCTGGACATCCTGCGCGAGAAAGGCGTCAAGCGCGTCGGTCCGTACCGCGTGACCCGCACCATGAGCAGCACCGTCTCGGCCTGCCTGGCGACGCCATTCAAGATCAAGGGCCTGAACTACTCCATCGCGTCTGCCTGTGCCACCAGTGCCCACTGCATCGGTACCGCGATGGAACAGATTCAGATGGGCAAGCAGGACATCGTCTTCGCCGGCGGCGGTGAAGAAGAACACTGGAGCCAGTCGTTCCTGTTCGACGCCATGGGCGCACTGTCCAGCAAGCGCAATGAAACCCCGCAACAGGCTTCCCGCGCCTACGACGCTGACCGTGACGGTTTCGTCATCGCTGGCGGCGGCGGCATGGTTGTCGTTGAAGAGCTGGAACACGCTCTGGCCCGTGGCGCCAAGATCTACGCCGAACTGGTTGGCTACGGCGCGACCTCCGATGGCTACGACATGGTCGCACCGAGCGGTGAAGGCGCGATCCGCTGCATGCAGCAGGCGATGTCTACCGTTGACGGCAAGATCGACTACCTGAACACCCACGGCACCTCGACTCCGGTCGGCGACGTCGCGGAAATGAAAGGTGTGCGCGAAGTCTTCGGTGCCAATGCTCCGGCGATCAGCTCCACCAAGAGCTTGTCGGGCCACTCGCTGGGCGCCGCAGGCGTTCACGAAGCGATCTATTGCATGTTGATGATGGAAGGGAACTTCATGGCGGGCTCCGCCAACATCGACGAGCTGGACCCGGAAGTAGCCGACCTGCCGATCCTGACCAAGACTCGCGAAAACGCCGAGATCAACTTGGTCATGAGCAACAGCTTCGGCTTCGGCGGCACCAACGCCACTTTGGTGATGAAGCGCTGGACCGGTAAGTAATTCGACCGATACAGCATGTGAAAAAGGCGCCTTTCGAGGCGCCTTTTTCATTTTGGGGGTCGGCACCTGTTCCTTCTGTAGCAGCACGGCTCGCCGGCGGCGGCGTCAGTCGGATCGCTACCGCCGGCAAGCCAGACTGCTACAGAAAAGGGTCACGTAGGCGAAATCACACCGAAAACGCCGCCACCATTCCGTTCAGATCCGTCGCCAGGCGGGACAAATCGTTGCTCGCGGCATTGGTCTGATTGGCCCCTGCCGAACTCTGCAATGCCAGATCGCGAATGTTGGTGAGGTTGCGATCGACCTCGCGCGCTACTTGCGCCTGCTCCTCGGAGGCACTGGCAATGACGGTATTGCGCTCAGTGATCAGCGTGATCGCTGCGGCAATCTCATCCAGTGCCACACCCGCAGACTGCGCCAGCTCAAGGGTCGAGCGCGCACGGCTGTTGCTGCCCTGCATCGCGGCGACAGCCTGATCGGTGCCCTGACGAATATCGCTGACCAGCAACTCGATTTCCTGGGTCGAGGACTGGGTACGATGAGCCAGCGCCCGCACTTCGTCTGCCACGACCGCAAAACCGCGACCGGCCTCGCCTGCCCGCGCAGCCTCAATCGCAGCATTCAGTGCCAGAAGGTTGGTCTGCTCGGCCACAGCACGAATGACATCCAGCACCTTGGTGATGCCATATACCTTCTGCGCCAGAATTTCCACCTGATCTCCCGTCTGCGTCACGTCCTGCGCCAGATGATTGATCGAGGTCACTGTGTCCTGAACCTGCTGGCGACCGCGCTGGGCGATGCGATCCGACTCGTCGGAAGCCTGCGAAGTCGCCACGGCGTTACGCGCCACCTCTTCTACGGCCGCGGTCATCTGATTGACGGCAGTGGCCGCCTGATCGATTTCCAGACTCTGCTGATGCAGGCCGCGTGTGGAGTCCTCAGTGACCGTGCTCAATTCTTCCGAAGCCGATGCCAACTGGTTCGACGAATCGGAAATACGCAGAATCGTGCGACGCAGACTCAGCTGCATGGCTTTCAGCGCTTCCAGCAGACGCGCAGGCTCATCACGCCCCTGCACGACAATGTCGGCGGTCAGATCGCCCGCTGCGATGACTTGAGCGATTCCCAGCGCCTGGGCCAATGGCTGGACGATGCTACGCGTCAGGCCCCACGCCAGCAGTAGCGTGATCAGGGCCGCGAACACAATCATCGCCATCACCCAGGCCTGTGCGCTACCGAACACCTGCCTGGCGAGATCGGTGGCTTCGCTGGCGCCTTTCTTGTTGATGACCGTCAGCTCATTGAGTGCCAGGGTCATCTTGTCGGCGTATTGATTCATCTCGCCATTGATGACCTGCGAGGCCTCCTCCATCTGATTCTGTCGGGACAACTCCATTACCCGGTTCTGACGCTGGAAATAGGCCTGCTTGGCCGACGCGAACCCTTCGTATAGCTCGCGCTCGCGGGATGACCCGATCAGCGCCGCATAACGCTGCTCAATAGTCTGCAGCCCGGTCTTGAGCTGATCGAGCTTGTTGTAGTTTTCCTGCAGTGCGTCGGCGTTACGGTTGAGCATCAGGCGCAAGGTCAGGGTCCTGATACGCATCAAATCTTGTCCCATGGTGCCCAACTCCATGACACTGGGGAGCCATTTGTTCTCCACCAGATCCGACTGTTTGCGCATGCTCGACATTTGCAGCAACGCAAAGGCGCCCAGACCGAAAACCAGCAGCGCCAGCAGCCCGAAGCCAAGCGCGGCGCGGGGTGCGATATTCATATTTCTAACGGTCATGATGGGTCCCTTCCTAAAAACCCTGCACTGAAAAAAGAGCAGCTGGTTGTGGCTACAGATATCGGCGAGCGCCCATGAGACCTGTAGGACAATTCACTAACTAGTTCGTAATAATTTATAACAATGAACGGTAAGCACAGACGATCCAGACGCCGACGCTTAGGCTTTTGTATCCTGTGACCACGTCCACCGAGAGCCCTGACATGCTGATCATCAAACCCCGCGCAGAAGACGTCGAAGGCCAGCCGATCCTGCGTCCCCTGCCCTCCGCCCAATGCCGCAGTGTCGGCCCGTTCGTTTTCTTCGACCATATGCTGGAAACCACCTACAACCCCGGCACCGGGATGGACATCCGTCAGCACCCACATATCGGGCTGTCGACCCTGACCTACCTGTTCGAAGGCGAGATTCAGCACAAGGACAGCCTGGGGAGCGACCAACACGTGCAGCCTGGCGAAGTCAGCTGGATGACGTCGGGCACCGCGATTGCCCACATCGAACGCACGCCACAGGCACTGCATGACAGTGGTTCACGATTGCATGGCCTGCAGGTCTGGCTGGCATCCCCAAAAGAACATGAACAAGGTCCCGGGCACTACAGCCATCACATCGCTTCCACGCTGCCTTTGAACGACAGCATGGGTATCGCGATTCGCATGATTGCAGGCCACGGTTTTTGTCTGACGTCGCCGGTGCCGGTGCTGTCGCCGACGCTGTACGCCGAATTGAAGATGCAGACCGCGACCACGTTGCTGATACCCGCCGAGCATGAGCAACGGGCGTTATATGTGATCGAAGGTGAAATGCTGCTCGATGGCAAACCGGTGGAGCCACGCAGCCTGGTGGTACTGGATGCGGGATACGAGCCGACGCTTTGCGCCGAGGGTGAATCCCACGCCGTGTTGATCGGCGGTGCGCCGCTGGACGGTCCGAGGAGGATGAACTGGAATTTCGTCGCCAGCGATCCGGCCTTGATCGATCAGGCCAGGGCGAAATGGGCGGCCAGGGACTGGCCGACGGTCCCGGGAGAAGTGGAGCGGATCGAGTTGCCGACGAGTAAACAGCAACAATCCTGAGGTCGGCATGAACCTGTAGCCGCCCGGCCGGACGGCTACAGAACGGGGATCGTCTTCAGATCACCATTATTGGCAGGAGCCAACGCTCAGCCCGCGAAGACTTCATCCAGCAAGTTGTGCATCGCGGTAAATGCGCGCTTGGACACCGTCGGGTTGTACATCTGCACGCCCGGGTTGTTGGCATGAGGGTCGGTGAACGAGTGGAATGCGCCGCCATAGCTCAACAGCTGCCAGTCGACATTGGCCGCGTTCATTTCCGCTTCGAATGCGGGCAGTTGCTCTTTCGGCACCAATGGGTCGGACGCACCGTGCAGCACCAGCACCTTGCCCTTGATGTTATTGGCATCCGCCGGGTTGGTGGTGTCCAGCGTACCGTGGAACGACACGGCGGCTTTCAATGGCGCCCCAGTGCGAGCCAATTCCAGCGCGCAGCAACCGCCGAAACAGAAACCGAACGCCGCCAGGCTCGCCTTGTCCACTGCCGCAGTGGTCTGAGCGGTCAGTTGATCCAGTGCTGCGGTCATGCGTTTGTTCAACAGCGCACGGTCGTTTTTCATCGGCATCATCGCGGCCGCCGCTTCGTCGCCATTTTTCGGGCGAACGTTCTGACCATAAAGATCAGCCAGCAGTACCACATACCCCTTGGCTGCGACGTCTTTGGCAATCTGCTCGGCGTCTTCGCTGATACCCATCCAGTTCGGCGCCATCACCAGACCCGGCACGGCCTTGGCACCTTCGCTGAATACCAGACGGCTCTCGTAGCTCTGACCGTCGATCTGATACACCACGGACTGCACAGTAACGTTGCTCATTGCTGACTCCTGCTGTTGAAGATGAAGGTAATCAAATGACAAAACCCGCCGAAGCGGGTTTTGACAGGGCTCGAATGTTAAACCGAGAGCTCGACCAATAACTTGTTCAAACGGCGCACGTAGGCAGCCGGATCCTTCAAGCTGTCACCGGCAGCCAACGCTGCCTGATCGAACAGAATGTGCGACAGCTCACCGAAGCGCTCTTCGCTCTGCTCGTTGTCCAGCTTGCCGATCAACGGGTGGGTCGGGTTGAACTCAAAAATCGGCTTGGAATCCGGAACCTTCTGACCGCTGGCTTCCAGAATCTGACGCATCTGCAGCCCCAGGTCCTGCTCACCGATGGCCAGAATCGCAGGGGAATCGGTCAGACGATGGGAGACGCGAACTTCGCTGACAGCATCGCCCAAGGCAGCTTTCAGGCGCTCGATCAAACCTTCCTTGTCCTTGGCGACTTCTTCCTGAGCCTTCTTGTCCTCTTCGGAATCAAGCTTGCCCAGGTCCAGGTCACCGCGTGCCACGTCAACGAAGCCCTTGCCGTCGAAGTCGCTGAGGTAGCTCATCAGCCACTCATCGATACGGTCGGTCAGCAGCAGCACTTCGATGCCTTTCTTGCGGAAGACTTCCAGGTGCGGGCTGTTCTTGACCTGCGCGTAGCTTTCGCCGGTGAGGTAGTAGATCTTGTCCTGACCTTCCTTGCCGCGAGCCAGATAGTCAGCCAGCGAAACGCTCTGCTCGCCGCTGTCGTCCGAAGTCGAGGCGAAGCGCAGCAGACCGGCGATCTTCTCTTTGTTGGCGAAGTCTTCCGCCGGGCCTTCTTTCATGACCTGACCGAAGTTTTTCCAGAAGCCCTTGTATTCTTCCGGCTGGTTCTTCGCCAGCTTCTCCAGCATGTCCAGCACACGCTTGGTCAGCGCGGACTTCATCGAATCGATGATCGGATCTTTCTGGAGGATTTCACGGGAAACGTTCAGCGACAGGTCATTGGAGTCCACCACACCCTTGATGAAACGCAGGTACAGCGGCAAGAACGATTCGGCCTGATCCATGACGAACACGCGCTGCACGTACAGCTTCAAGCCACGAGGCGCTTCACGCTGATACAGATCGAACGGGGCGCGGGCAGGCACGTACAACAGCGAGTTGTATTCCAGCTTGCCTTCGACCTTGTTGTGGCTCCAGGCGAGCGGGTTCTCGAAGTCGTGGGCGATGTGCTTGTAGAACTCCTGGTATTCCTCGTCTTTGACCTCGGTGCGCGGGCGGGTCCACAGGGCACTGGCACGGTTGACGGTTTCCCACTCCTGAACCGGCGCTGGCTCACCTTCGACCGCGACCTGCTCTTTTGGCAGTTCGATCGGCAAGGCGATGTGATCGGAGTATTTCTTGATGATGTTGCGCAGGCGGTAGCCGTCAGCGAACTCGTCTTCGGCACTCTTGAGATGCAGGACGATACGGGTGCCGCGCTCAGCCTTGTCGATGGTAGCGACTTCAAACTCGCCCTCGCCCTTGGAGGACCAGTGCACACCTTCGCTGGCAAGGGTGCCGGCACGACGGCTATAGACATCGACCTTGTCCGCCACGATGAACGCGGAATAGAAACCCACGCCGAACTGGCCGATCAGGTGCGAATCCTTCTTCTGATCGCCCGTCAGGTTTTTCATGAAGTCGGCGGTGCCGGATTTGGCGATGGTACCCAGATGGGTGATCACATCGTCGCGGTTCATACCGATGCCGTTGTCTTCGAGGGTGACGGTTTTCGCGTCCTTGTCGAAGCTCACACGGATCTTGAGCTCGGCGCCGCCTTCCAGCAGATCCGGCTTGGACAGCGCTTCGAAACGCAGCTTGTCCACAGCGTCCGAAGCGTTGGAAATCAGTTCACGAAGGAAGATTTCCTTGTTCGAATACAGCGAATGGATCATGAGGTGCAGCAGCTGCTTCACCTCGGTCTGGAAGCCCAGGGTTTCCTTTTGAGTTTCCACACTCATGGTCATCAAACTCCAATCAGTTCACACAAATAGGGGTAGCCGCCAAGCGCCAGACTGCCGGGCCGGACGGCGGGTTGTCATCAAGGTGGGGGCAGGGCCAGGGATTTCAAGCCCCGGTTGCGGGCGGACGTGCAATCTTCATCCGCAGTAAGGAAAGAGTGACGGCGGCCGAGCCGCTATGGCTCCAGCAAAAACGATTAACCTACAGAGCGCGCAGCAGATACGTAACAGCCGTGAAACAGTTATTCATTTATCCCGCTGAAACATGGAACTAACTTTATAAAGGCGCGTTCGAAGGCACGTAGATGTTCAATAAGGAGAAACACCCCATGCGTAATACTTTAGCCATTGCCCTCATGCTTTCTGCCACCCTGGGTCTCGCTGCCTGCGACAAAAAATCCGAGGATAAACAGCAAGATGCCAACAAGGCTGCCCAGCAGTCCCAAGAGTCGATGCAGAAGGCTCAAGACAAAGTGAACGACGCCGCCAAGGAAAGTCAGGAAGCTGCCCAGAAGAACGCCGAAGCCGCTCAAGAGCGCGCCAAAGAGGCCAACGATCAAGCGCCTGCACCAACTAAGCAGTAAGTTTCAGAGTTCCCAAAAAATAAAGCCCGCTTTTAGCGGGCTTTATTTTTATTCAGCGCACGTAAACGGCGTCGCTATTTTTCTGCAACACCGTCCTCCTCGTAGACCGCTTCTTCGCTGCGCTTGCCGATCATGCGATCCACCACAAACGCACCCAACAGGGTGATCAGTGATGGAATCAGCCAGGCCAGCCCCTGCTCGCTCAGCGGCAAGTGCGCCAGAGCGTCAGGCAGATGCTCGCCCAAGCCCGAACCCTTGATGGCGTCGATTGTGCCGAACAGGAAAGACACCAGCATTACCGGCGCAACAATGCGCCCTTGGGCGTACCAGAAGTCCTTGCAGAAACTCAGCGCGACCAAGGCAATGCACGGTGGGTAAATGGCCGTCAGCACCGGAATGGAGAACTGGATCAGCTTGGTCAGGCCCAGGTTGGAGACCAGCAACGAGAACGCGGCCAGCAGGATCACCAGCGTCTTGTAGGACAGCGGCAACAGGCGGCTGAAATACTCGGCGCAGGCGCAGGTCAGTCCCACTGCGGTCACCAGACACGCCAGCGAAATCAATACCGCAAGGAAACCGCTGCCCAAGGTGCCGAAGGTGTGCTGGACGTAGGCGTGCAGCACCGCAGCGCCGTTGGTCGCCCCCGCCGCAATGGCATGACTGTCCGAACCAAGACGGAACAGGCTGATGTAGACCAGCGCCAACCCTACCCCAGCGATCAGGCCGGCGATAATGGCGTATCGAGTGATCAGCTTGGGTGACTCGACACCACGGGAACGGATGGCATTGACGATAACGATGCCGAACACCAGTGCACCGAGGGTATCCATGGTCAGGTAACCGTTGATGAACCCTTGGGAGAACGGCGCGGCGACGTAGGCAGGCTGCGCGACACCGATATCACCGGCAGGCAGGGCAAATGCGGCAATGCCCAGAACCGCCAAGGCGATGATCTTCAGCGGCGCCAGAAAACGTCCGACCGTGTCGAGCAGACGCCCCGGATACAGGGAAATCCAGAACACCAGCAGGAAATAGACAAGGCTATAGAGGAACAACGCCAGCGGACTTTCGCCTGTGATCGGCGCCAAACCCACCTCAAAGGAAACGGTCGCGGTACGAGGCGTCGCGAACAGCGGCCCCACCGACAAGTAACAGACCGCAGCAAGCACCGTACCGGCGACCTTGCCGATCGGACTGCTCAGCGCATCCATGGCACCGCCGACCTTGGCAAGAGCGACCACGGTGACGACAGGCAGACCTACTGCAGTAACGAGAAAGCCCAGCGCCGCCATCCACACATGAGGACCGGCCTGCAAGCCAACGATTGGAGGGAAGATGATATTGCCAGCACCCACGAACAACGCAAACGTCATGAAGCCCAGCGCCAGGATGTCCTGACCTTTCAACACTTTCATCAAAGAAACCACACTGCTGAATCGGAATTAAGAAGAGGATTTCCCCGAGGGTGAGGGAAATGCTGCTCGTCCTTTTAGGACAAGCCCGTAGCGCAGAATGGCTCCTTATGGGGGCCGACCACGCAAAATGGCGGCTAGCCTACCCTATTTCCCGCACCGACACAGGGCACCCCGACCGATGTACGCACTTTCACGTCGCATATCAGAAAAGTCCTACAGGATTGCGTCAGTCATGAGATCGCCATCGCTGCCGTCGGACCTCCGGCGTCTCCCACAGGTTTTTCGTTGTGACACGACCAGGCGACACACGCAGACCGTAGCAGTCCGATGTTCGCAATTCCCCAACAGCTATACACACCTATCTGCCAATACCCAGAAAACACAAAGGCCACCCGAAGGTGGCCTTTGTCGATCGTTCAATGATCAGCAAGCAATGCTTACTTCTTCATTTCCCAACCAGTCAGCTCAGCCAGGGCCTTGCCGATGTCTGCCAGCGAACGCACGGTTTTAACGCCTGCGTCTTGCAGTGCAGCGAATTTCTCGTCTGCAGTGCCTTTGCCGCCAGAGATGATGGCGCCAGCATGGCCCATGCGCTTGCCCGGAGGAGCAGTCACACCTGCGATGTAGGAAACGACTGGCTTGGTCACGTTTGCCTTGATGTAGGCAGCCGCTTCCTCTTCAGCCGAACCACCGATTTCGCCGATCATGACGATCGCTTCGGTCTGTGGGTCTTCCTGGAACAGCTTCAGGATGTCGATGAAGTTGGAACCCGGGATCGGGTCACCACCGATACCAACGCAGGTGGACTGACCGAAACCGGCGTCAGTGGTCTGCTTCACAGCTTCGTAAGTCAGGGTGCCGGAACGCGACACGATACCGACTTTACCTGGCAAGTGAATGTGACCTGGCATGATGCCGATCTTGCACTCGCCCGGAGTGATCACGCCTGGGCAGTTAGGGCCGATCAGGGTAACACCCAGCTCGTCGCACTTGACCTTGGCATCCAGCATGTCGAGGGTCGGGATACCCTCGGTGATGCAGATGATCAGCTTGATGCCGCCGAAAGCAGCTTCCAGGATCGAATCTTTGCAGAAAGGAGCCGGAACGTAGATCACGCTGGCAGTTGCGCCAGTTTTTTCTACTGCTTCACGAACGGTGTTGAACACCGGCAGGTTCAGGTGAGTGGTGCCACCTTTGCCTGGCGTCACGCCGCCAACCATTTTGGTGCCGTAGGCAATGGCTTGTTCGGAGTGGAAAGTACCTTGAGAGCCGGTGAAGCCCTGGCAGATAACTTTGGTGTCTTTATTGATCAGGACGCTCATTATTTGCCCTCCGCAGCTTTGACGACTTGTTGAGCAGCGTCGGTCAAGCTGGTAGCAGCGATGATGTTCAAGCCGCTTTCTGCCAGTACTTTAGCGCCCAGGTCAGCGTTGTTGCCTTCAAGGCGGACAACGACCGGGATTTTCACGCCGACTTCTTTCACTGCGCCGATGATGCCTTCGGCAATCATGTCGCAACGAACGATGCCGCCGAAGATGTTGACCAGTACTGCTGCGACGTTGCTGTCGGACAGGATGATCTTGAAGGCTTCGGTCACGCGCTCTTTGGTAGCGCCACCACCTACGTCGAGGAAGTTGGCTGGCTTGCCGCCGTGCAGGTTGACGATGTCCATGGTACCCATGGCCAGACCGGCACCGTTGACCATGCAGCCGATGTTGCCTTCCAGTGCCACGTAGTTCAGTTCGAACTTGGCAGCATGGGCTTCACGTGGGTCATCTTGCGATGGGTCGTGGAAAGCCTTCAGCTTTGGCTGACGGTACATGGCGTTGGCGTCGATGTTGATCTTGGCGTCCAGGCAGTGCAGATCGCCGTCAGCCTTGATGACCAGCGGGTTCACTTCCAGCAGCGCCAGGTCGTGGTCCTGGAACAGCTTGGCCAGGCCAACGAAAATCTTGGCGAACTGAGCAACCTGCTTGCCTTCCAGACCCAGCTGGAATGCCAGATCGCGACCCTGGAATGGCTGAGCGCCAACCAGTGGATCGATAGTGGCTTTGAGAATCTTCTCAGGTGTTTCGTGAGCGATTTTCTCGATGTCCACGCCACCTTCGGTGGAGGCCATGAACACGATACGACGGCTCGAACGATCCACTACAGCGCCCAGGTACAGCTCTTTGGCGATGTCAGTGCAGGATTCAACCAGGATCTTGGTGACTGGCTGACCGTTTGCATCAGTCTGGTAAGTGACCAGACGCTTGCCCAACCACTGTTGAGCGAACGCAGCTGCGTCTTCCTTGCTGCGAACCAGCTTGACGCCGCCGGCTTTACCGCGACCACCTGCGTGAACCTGGGCTTTGACGACCCATTCGGTTCCGCCGATCTTGTCGCACGCTTCTGCTGCTGCTTCCGGGGTGTCTACTGCAAAGCCCTTGGATACTGGCAGGCCGTATTCAGCAAACAGCTGCTTACCCTGATACTCGTGAAGATTCATGCTTATTACCGTCTTCGTTAGGTACTGCGCATTCGGTGCTGCTCGTCTAAGCGTGCCGCACCACCTGTGACCGCTTCTCCCGTGAGGTCCCGGCCCTGCAATTGAATGCCGGTTCGAAACCCGTCGGGAGTTCGAGTCCGACGGACCTTCCGCGGTAAGCCTTGCGAACAAGGCTTACGACGGGCGGACCGCCGTGGTTTTTTCTTAGCGTTTTTTCTTGTTCTGGATGTGGATGGCGCCGCCATTCACAGCCAGAGCAGCTTCGTGCAGCGCTTCGGACAGCGTCGGGTGGGAGAAGACCATCATGCCGATGTCTTCGGCACTGGTGCCGAACTCCATACCGATCGCGCCCTGCTGTACCAGTTCTGCTGCACCCGGGCCAATGACATGCACACCCAGTACGCGGTCAGTCTTGGCATCAGCGATGACCTTGACGAAACCGCCAGTGTCGTTGGCTGCCATTGCACGGCCGCTGGCCGCGAACGGGAAGCTGCCGACGTTAACCTCAACGCCTTCGGCCTTCAAGGTCTGCTCGGTTTTACCGACCCACGCGATTTCCGGGTGGGTGTAGATAACCGACGGGATCAGGTCGTAGTTCATCTGGGTCTTGTGACCCTTGATGCGCTCGACCACCATGATGCCTTCTTCCGAGGCTTTGTGTGCCAGCATCAGACCACGGACCACGTCACCGATCGCGTAGACACCAGGAACGCTGGTCTCGCACTGATCGTTGACGAAGATGAAACCGCGCTCGTCGATATCGACGCCGCTGTCGGAGGCCAGCAGATCGGTGGTCACCGGACGACGGCCCACAGCAACGATCAGGCGGTCGAAAGTGATGTTCTGCTCACCGTCTTTGTCGGTGTAGTTGACGACAACTTCGTTGCCGTTGACTTTCGAGCCAGTCACGCGAGCGCCCAGCTTGATGTCCAGACCCTGCTTGGTGAAGGTCTTCTGAGCTTCTTTGGACACGGCTTCGTCAGCGGCTGGCAGGAATTTCTCCAGCGCTTCCAGAACGGTGACTTTGGAACCCAGACGCGACCATACCGAACCCAGTTCCAGGCCGATGACGCCAGCGCCGATAACGCCCAGGCGCTCAGGCACGGTCTGGAATTCCAGGGCACCGGTGGAATCGACGATCACATTCTGGTCGACCGGAGCCGGTGGAATGTCGATCGGACGGGAGCCGGAAGCCAGGATGATGTTGTCGGCTTCGATGACTTCGGTGGTGCCGTCAGGCTTGGTCAGCTCGACTTTCTTGCCGGCCAGCAGTTTGCCGTGGCCTTGCAGGGAAGTGACGCCGTTGGCCTTGAACAGGCTGGCAACGCCGCCGGTCAGGCCTTTGACGATCTGCGACTTGCGGCCAACCATGGCAGCCACGTCCATCTTTACGTCGGAAACCGAGATACCGTGAGTGGTGAACTGGTTTTTCGCCTCGTAGAATTTCCAGGAGCTGTCCAGCAGCGCCTTGGAAGGAATGCAACCTACGTTCAGGCAGGTACCGCCGAGAGCCAGCTTGCCCTCTTTATCCTGGTACTTCTCGATGCAGGCAGTCTTGAGACCAAGTTGCGCGGCCTTGATGGCGGCTACATAACCGCCAGGGCCTGCGCCAATCACTACCACGTCGAATTTCTGGGACATACAAAGAGTTCCTCTTTAGCTGCGAGCTTCAAGCCACAAGCTGCAAGCTGATCCGTGATGCTCTACAGACAAGTTGCAGCCTGTTATTGGGATGTTGCGACGCCCCAAGCGCGAGCGCCAGGCTGCTTTTGCTTGCAGCTTGGCGCTTGCGGCTCATGGCTGCCTTGAATCAGATATCCAGCAACAGACGAGCCGGATCTTCCAGCAGGTTCTTGATGGTCACCAGGAACGTCACAGCTTCTTTACCGTCGATCAAGCGGTGATCGTAGGACAGAGCCAGATACATCATCGGACGGATGACGACCTGACCGTTGATTGCCATAGGACGCTGAACGATGTTGTGCATGCCCAGGATGGCCGCTTGTGGCGGGTTGACGATCGGGGTCGACATCATCGAACCGAAAGTACCACCGTTGGTGATGGTGAAGGTACCACCGGTCATCTCGTCGATGGACAGTTTGCCGTCACGGGCTTTCTTGCCGAAGGTGGCGATGCCGCCTTCGATTTCAGCCAGGCTCATCTGCTCTGCGTTACGCAGAACCGGGACCACCAGACCACGGTCGCTGGACACGGCAACACCGACGTCGGCGTAGCCGTGGTAAACGATGTCGGAACCGTCGATCGAAGCGTTGACCGCAGGGAAGCGTTTCAGCGCTTCGGTGGCAGCCTTGACGAAGAACGACATGAAACCCAGGCGTACGCCGTTGTGGGACTTCTCGAACAGATCCTTGTACTTCGAACGCAGGGCCATGACTTCGGTCATGTCGACTTCGTTGAAAGTGGTCAGCATTGCCATGGTCGACTGAGCTTCAACCAGACGCTTGGCAACGGTGGCACGTACGCGAGTCATCGGTACGCGCTTCTCGGTGCGGTCACCGGCAGCGAAAACAGGCGTTGCAGCAGGAGCAGCGGCAGGCTTGGCAGCAGGTGCGGCGGCCGGAGCGGATTTCTTCGCTTCGATGGCAGCTACAACGTCTTCCTTGGTGACGCGACCATCTTTGCCAGTGCCCTTGATGCTGGCCAGGGCGATGCCGTTTTCTTCAGCCAGCTTGCGAGCAGCCGGAGCGCCGATGGCGTCTTCGTCGCCAGCAGGAGCAGCGGCTGGAGCGGCGGCAGCAGGAGCAGCGGCCGGGGCAGCAGCGGCAGCCGGAGCAGCCGATGCAGTGGCGCCCGCATCCAGAGTCGCGATCAGCTCGTTGGACAGGACGGTGTCGCCCTCGCCTTTCACGATCGATGCCAGCACGCCGTCAGCTTCGGCCAGAACTTCGAGAACGACTTTGTCAGTCTCGATGTCGACCAGCAGCTCGTCACGTTTAACCGCTTCACCCGGCTGTTTGTGCCACTTGGAAATGGTGCCGTCGGCAACGGATTCCGGGAAAGAGGGGGCTTTGATCTCAATAGCCATTGTCTGTAATTCCTTAATTCGGTTTCTAGTGCGCGAAGGCGTTAAACAGTGAACGCGTCTTGCAGCAGTTTTTCCTGCTGTTCGGCGTGCATCGAAGCGTAGCCACATGCAGGAGCAGCAGAAGCATCACGGCCGGCATACTCGAGAACGAGGTTGCGGTTGTGATTGCCGATGCTACGGCGCAAGTGATGCTGGCTGCTGTACCAGGCGCCCTGGTTCATCGGCTCTTCCTGACACCAGACCACGTTGGTCAGATTGGTGTAAGGCGCGATGGCCTCCATCAGGTCGTCTTCCGGGAACGGATAAAGCTGCTCGATACGCACGATGGCGATATCTTCGCGGCCTTCGGCACGGCGTTTTTCCAGCAGGTCGTAGTACACCTTGCCACTGCACATGACCAGACGGGTCACCTTGGCGGCATCGAGGGTGTCGATTTCCGGGATGACAGTCTGGAACGAGCCTTCGGCCAGATCTTCGAGCGTCGAGATGGCCAGCTTGTGGCGCAGCAGCGACTTGGGCGTCAGGACCACGAGTGGTTTGCGCAGCGGACGGATCACCTGACGGCGCAACAGATGGTAGATCTGTGCCGGGGTGGTCGGTACGCAGACCTGAATGTTGTGCTCGGCGCACAGCTGCAGGTAACGCTCCAGACGTGCAGACGAGTGCTCCGGACCCTGACCTTCGTAGCCGTGAGGCAACAGCATGGTCAGACCGCACAGACGGCCCCACTTGTGCTCGCCGCTGGTGATGAACTGGTCGATCACGACCTGAGCACCGTTGGCGAAGTCACCGAACTGGGCTTCCCAGATCACCAGCGCATTTGGCGAAGTGGTCGAGTAGCCGTATTCGAATGCCAGTACCGCTTCTTCCGACAGGAACGAGTCGTACAGGTCAAAGCGAGGCTGACCGGCGTACAGGTTCTGCAGAGGAACGTAAGTAGTGGCGTCTTTCTGGTTGTGCAAAACGGCGTGACGGTGCGAGAACGTACCGCGACCGACGTCTTGCCCGGTGATACGCACCGGGTGACCTTCGAACGCCAGCGTGGCGTAGGCCATGGTTTCTGCGTAACCCCAGTTGATCGGCAGGCCACCGGCTTGCATCTTCTGACGGTCTTCGTAGATCTTCTGGACCTGGCGCTGAACCACGAAGCCTTCCGGCAATTCCATCAGCTTGGCCGACAGTTCCTGCAGAGTCTTGAGGTCGAAACGCGTGTCATGACGAGCAGTCCAGGCGTGACCCAGGTACGGACGCCAGTCGACGAACAGTTCCTTGTTGGGCTCTTTGACCAGGCTCTTCACAACGTGCATGCCGTTGTCCAGGGCGTTGCGGTACTCGTCGACCTTGGTCTGAGCCGCTTCAGCACTGAGCGCGCCGCTGGCAGCCAATGCATCGGCATACAGCTCACGGGTGGTACGTTGCTTGGAGATCTGCTGGTACATCAGCGGCTGGGTACCGCTTGGTTCGTCAGCTTCGTTGTGGCCGCGACGGCGGTAGCAGACCAGGTCGATCACCACGTCACGCTTGAACTGCATGCGGTAGTCGATGGCCAGCTGGGTCACGAACATGACAGCTTCAGGGTCATCGCCATTCACATGGAGAATCGGCGCCTGAATCATCTTGGCAACGTCGGTCGCGTACTCGGTAGAGCGCGCGTCCAGCGGGTTGCTGATGGTGAAACCGACCTGGTTGTTGATCACGATGTGGATCGTACCGCCAGTCTTGAAGCCGCGAGTCTGCGACATCTGGAAGGTTTCCAGAACCACGCCCTGACCTGCGAATGCAGCGTCGCCGTGGATGGAAATCGGCAGCACTTTTTCGCCAGTGGTGTCGTTGCGACGGTCTTGACGCGCGCGCACCGAACCCTCGACCACCGGAGACACGATCTCCAGGTGAGACGGGTTGAATGCCATCGCCAGGTGAACTTCGCCACCGGTGGTCATGACGTTGGACGAGAAGCCCTGGTGGTATTTCACGTCACCGGAGCCCAGCTCGACCTTCTTCTTGCCTTCGAACTCGTCGAACAGCTCGCGCGGGTTCTTGCCGAAGGTGTTGACCAGAACGTTCAGACGGCCACGGTGGGCCATGCCGATGACGATTTCCTTGGTGCCATAGGAACCGGAACGCTGGATCAGTTCGTCCAGCATCGGGATCAGGCTTTCGCCGCCTTCCAGACCAAAACGCTTGGTGCCCGGGTATTTGGTACCCAGGTACTTTTCCAGACCCTCAGCCGCGGTGACGCGCTCGAGCAGATGGCTCTGAATGTCGGCGGAGTATGCTGGACGGCCACGCACGCTTTCGAGGCGCTGCATGAACCAGTTGCGCTGGTTGGAATCGACGATGTGCGTGAACTCGGCGCCGATGGTGCGGCAATATGTCTTCTGCAACGCGTCGACGATTTCGCGTAGGCTCGCCTCCTCCTTGCCGATGAACAGGTCGCCGGCACGGAAGGTGGTATCGAGGTCAGCGTCGGTCAAACCGTAATGGTTGATCGACAGGTCAGCTGGCGCAGTACGCTTCCACAAACCCAGAGGATCGAGTTGCGCACCCTGATGGCCGCGCATACGGAATGCCTGGATCAGTCGCAGAACTTCGACTTGCTTCTTCTCGTGCTCGCTGCTCACGCTACCGGCGGACACCGGCTGGGCGCGGCGCTGGTTTTTCCCCAGCAACACAAAATGATCGCGAACCGTAGAGTGCGATACATCGGTGGCAGTGCTGCCGTCAGCGGGCAACGTCTGAAAGTAGTTGCGCCACTCTTCTGGCACAGCGTTAGGGTCGTGCAGGTAGAGCTCGTAGAGCTCTTCCACATAGGCAGCGTTACCACCGGAAAGGTGGGCGCTGTTCCACATGCGCTGCATCACGCTTTCTTGCATGCTTGGTCACCCTCGGTTAGGGGACACCATCGGCGTCGACACCGTCGCAAACTTGAAAAGTCCATGTGCAGCGACTGTAACAAGCCACTTGGGATCACGCAGATAGTCCGGGTACCAGCCCGGATGCCCCTGCTGGTCTCATTTCTTCAAAATAAGAGCCGCAGCCTCATGACTGCTGCTCAGGTTAAAACTACGGCGCCGGTTGAAGCCTGCGCCGCAGCGTTTACGGGTACAACAGTTTCAAATGCTTCAGTACTGCAGGTGCTGCGAGTGCTACAGGTGCAACGAACTCAGACACCGCTGGACAGCAACATGCTGCGAACGTGACCAATGGCCTTGGTTGGGTTCAGGCCTTTAGGGCACACGTTCACGCAGTTCATGATCCCGCGGCAGCGGAACACGCTGAACGGATCGTCCAGTGAAGCCAGACGCTCCTGGGTCTTGGTGTCACGGCTGTCAGCCAGGAAACGGTAGGCTTGCAGCAGCGCAGCTGGACCGAGGAACTTGTCCGGGTTCCACCAGAACGACGGGCAGGAAGTCGAGCAGCAAGCGCACAGGATGCACTCGTACAGACCGTCCAGCTTCTCACGTTCTTCGGGCGACTGCAGACGCTCGATGGCCGGAGCCGGCGTGTCGTTCTGCAGGAATGGCTTCACCTTCTCGTACTGCTTGTAGAAGATGCTCATATCGACGACCAGGTCACGAATCACAGGCAAACCGGGGAGCGGACGCACCACCAGCTTGTTGTTCTTGACCACGGCGGACAGCGGCGTGATGCACGCCAGGCCGTTCTTGCCGTTGATGTTCATGCCATCGGAACCGCAGACGCCTTCACGGCACGAGCGACGATAGGAGAAACCTTCGTCTTGCTCTTTGATCAGCGCGAGTACGTCCAGAACCATCAGGTCCTTGCCACCGGTATCGACTTCGAAGACCTGGGTCTTGGGTGCGGAGTCGGTGTCCGGGTTGTAACGATAAACTTCGACTTTCAACATAGCGGCCACCCTTAGTAAGTCCGAATTTTCGGTTCAAACGCCGGTACTGTCTTCGGCGCAAAGTTGACTGCACGTTTGGCAACCCGCTTTTCACCCGGGTAGTACAGGGTGTGGCACAGCCAGTTCACGTCATCGCGATCTTCGAAGTCTTCACGGGCGTGGGCGCCGCGGGACTCGGTACGGGTTTCTGCGGCGATCGCGGTCGCTTCGGCAACTTCCAGCAGGTTCTGCAACTCGAGCGCTTCGATGCGCGCGGTGTTGAAAGCCTGGGACTTGTCGTTGATCTTGACGTTGGCGATGCGCGCGCGCAGATCGGCCAGTTGCTCGATGCCTTTCTGCATGTATTCGCCGGTGCGGAACACGCCGAAGTAGTTCTGCATGCAGCTCTGCAGCTCGCGACGCAGGGACGCGACGTCTTCGCCGTCGGTACGGCCGTTCAGTGCGTTCAGGCGCGCCAGGGCAGCTTCGATATCGGCTTCGGTAGCGTCGTCGTATTCAATGCCGTCGGTCAGCGCTTTTTCAAGGTGCAGGCCGGCAGCGCGGCCGAACACCACCAGGTCGAGCAGCGAGTTGCCACCCAGACGGTTGGCACCGTGAACCGATACGCAAGCCACTTCACCTACCGCGAACAGACCCGGGATAACCTGGTCCTTGCCTTCGGCGTCCATGGTCATTGCCTGGCCATGAATGTTGGTGGCAACGCCGCCCATCATGTAGTGGCAAGTCGGAACCACAGGAACCGGCGCAACGACAGGGTCGACATGAGCGAAGGTCTTGGACAGCTCACAGATACCTGGCAGGCGGCTGTGGAGCACTTCCTCACCCAGGTGATCGAGCTTGAGCATCACGTGGTCGCCGTTCGGACCACAGCCGTTACCGGCGATGATTTCCTTGACCATGGAACGCGCAACCACGTCACGACCTGCAAGGTCCTTGGCGTTCGGCGCATAACGCTCCATGAAACGCTCGCCGTGCTTGTTGATCAGGTAACCGCCTTCACCGCGGCAACCTTCGGTGACCAGTACACCTGCGCCGGCGATGCCAGTTGGGTGGAACTGCCACATTTCGATGTCCTGAACCGGAACACCGGCACGCAGCGCCATGCCGACACCGTCGCCGGTGTTGATCAGGGCGTTGGTAGTCGAAGCGTAGATACGCCCTGCACCACCGGTAGCCAGCACAGTGGCCTTGGCCTTGATGTACATGGTTTCGCCGGTTTCGATGCAGATCGCGATCACACCGACGAACGCGCCGTCCTGGTTCTTCACCAGATCAACTGCGTAGTACTCGTTCAGGAAGGTAGTGCCCGCTTTCAGGTTGCCCTGATAGAGGGTGTGCAGCAGTGCGTGACCGGTACGGTCGGACGCGGCGCACGTACGTGCAGCCTGACCGCCTTTACCGAAGTCCTTGGACTGGCCACCGAACGGACGCTGGTAGATACGACCGGTCTCGGTGCGAGAAAACGGCAGACCCATGTGGTCCAGCTCGAAAACCGCGGCAGGGCCTTCCTGACACATGTATTCGATAGCGTCTTGGTCACCGATGTAGTCGGAACCCTTGACGGTATCGTACATGTGCCAGCGCCAGTCATCGTTCGGGTCGGCCGAAGCGATGGCGCAGGTGATGCCACCTTGTGCGGAAACGGTGTGGGAGCGGGTCGGGAAGACCTTGGTGACTACGGCGGTCTTGTGGCCACCCTGAGCCAGCTGCAATGCAGCGCGCATGCCTGCACCGCCGCCACCAATGATGATGGCGTCGAATGAAATGGTATTAATGTTAGCCATGAATCAGATACCCCAAAGAATCTGCACACCCCAGACGAAGTAAGCGAACATCGCAACGCCGCAGACTGCCTGGAAAAGGAAACGCACAGCGGTCGCGGACTTGCCCAGCGCCATCGGCGTCAGGTAGTCGGTCGCGATGGTCCACATGCCGACCCAGGCGTGAGCGCCAAGGGCAACGAGGGCCAGCAGACTGAAGATGCGCATTGCCGTATGGGCGAACAGACCGTGCCATTGGGCGTAGTCCATACCCGGGTTACAGACGAGGTATCCGATCAGGAAAATGAAGTAAGCCGCGAGCACGACCGCAGAGACGCGCTGCGCCATCCAGTCATAGAGGCCCGAACGAGACAGGTTTGTGACGTTGGTTACCATATCCATACTCCCGCCAGAACGATTACCACCACGGACACGGCGATAACGATTTTGGAGCCCAGCTTGCCGCCTTCCAGCGTCTCACCGATGCCCGCATCCATGATCAGATGACGGATGCCCGCCACCAGGTGATAAAGCAGGGCGGACAGCAGGCCCCAGATCACAAGCTTGGCCAGCGTACTGGTCAGACACGCCTTCACCGCAGCGAAGCCTTCCTCGGAGCTCAGCGACTTGTCCAATGCGTAAAGCATGATGGCAATGCCGACAAAGAGGATGACACCGGAGATACGGTGGAGAATGGACGTGTAAGCAGTGACAGGGAGTTTGATGGTCCTTAGGTCTAGGTTTACAGGTCGTTGGCTATTCACGGCTTTTTTTCACACTGAAGAGCCCCTAACAATCAGGGCAAAGTTGTTGGGAAGTGCACTGGTCAGGTACCCACCACCCACGGAGTGACGACCCCCAGAAAAACAGGCCTGCAAGCCCCTGGCGGTCGGGTGCCGAGTATAGACAGTTAGCCAACTAATGACAACGCACCGACCCTCCCCTAATGGCTGATTGCTTTAGCTGAATAAAAGGCGTAAATGGCAGGGAAATTCGAGGAAAACAGCGGCTTAAAGCCTTCTGCCACAAGACTTTTGGCAAATTGACTTTAGAATTTATCTCACTATAGTGGTGCGGGCCCTGCGTGGGGGGCCTGTCTGATGATTTGAAGCATAAATAGGAGGCCACATGGCTGACAAAAAAGCGCAGTTGATCATCGAGGGCGCTGCCCCCGTCGAGCTGCCCATTCTGACCGGCACAGTTGGTCCCGATGTAATCGACGTACGCGGCCTGACCGCCACCGGACGCTTCACATTCGACCCAGGCTTCATGTCGACCGCCTCATGCGAATCCAAGATTACCTACATCGATGGTGATAACGGCATTCTGCTGCATCGTGGCTACCCGATCGAGCAATTGGCCGAGCAGTCGGATTACCTGGAAACCTGCTACCTGCTGCTCAACGGCGAACTGCCGACAGCCGAGCAGAAGGCCCAATTCGTCGTCACCGTGAAGAATCACACCATGGTGCACGAACAGCTGAAGACGTTCTTCAACGGCTTCCGTCGTGACGCCCACCCGATGGCTGTCATGTGTGGTGTTGTCGGCGCTCTCTCGGCGTTCTACCACGACTCGCTGGACATCAATAATCCGCAGCACCGCGAGATCTCCGCAATTCGCCTCGTCGCCAAGATGCCGACCCTGGCCGCGATGGTCTACAAGTACTCCATGGGCCAGCCCATGATGTACCCGCGCAACGACCTGAGCTACGCGGAAAACTTCCTGCACATGATGTTCAACACGCCGTGCGAGATCAAACCGATCAGCCCGACGCTGGCCAAGGCAATGGACCGGATCTTCATCCTCCACGCCGACCACGAACAGAACGCTTCGACCTCCACCGTGCGCATGGCCGGCTCTTCGGGCGCCAACCCGTTCGCCTGTATCGCTGCCGGTATCGCTGCACTGTGGGGCCCTGCTCACGGCGGCGCCAACGAAGCCGTGCTGACCATGCTCGATGAAATCGGCGATGTCTCGAACATCGACAAATTCATCGCCAAGGCCAAGGACAAGAACGATCCATTCAAGCTCATGGGCTTCGGTCACCGCGTCTACAAGAACCGCGACCCGCGCGCCACGGTGATGAAGCAGACCTGCGATGAGGTCCTGCGCGAGCTGGGCATCACCAACGATCCGCAGCTGGAACTGGCAATGCGCCTCGAAGAGATCGCACTGACCGATCCGTACTTCATCGAGCGTTCGCTGTATCCGAACGTCGACTTCTACTCGGGCATTATCCTGAAGGCGATCGGCATTCCGACCAGCATGTTCACCGTGATCTTCGCCCTGGCTCGCACCGTCGGCTGGATCTCGCACTGGAAAGAAATGCTCTCCAGCCCGTACAAGATCGGCCGTCCGCGCCAGCTGTACACCGGCGAAGTTTCTCGCGACATCGTTCCACTGGCCGAGCGCAAGTAAGTATGATCGCCAGCAAGCGACACCGATAAAGAAAAAGGCTGCCACTGGCAGCCTTTTTTCATTTCAGCGGAACTGTAGGGGTCTTGCCCTTACTTCTCGGCACGCTCTTTCAAGGCCTTCAGCGTGTTGAAAGGTGCATCGACGACGAACTTGTTGGCCAACCAGGACGGCACACTGCCACCCGGCTCGGTATGCACCTGATAGGTCACTTCAGTCTCGTTGGCCCCCTTGGGTACCAGCTTCCAGAAACCCTCCACCTGAGCCACACGTACAAAGCCCTTTTCTTCAGGGATGTACTTGGGCTGCCCCAGCAAATTACGCGTCAGACTGCCGTCAGCGCCTTCGACCGTAGTGATTTCAAGCACTGAATCTCGAGGTGTCACAGGCCATGGAGTATTGAACTGAGTGTAAGTCCAGGTCTTGTCGCCCTCGTGCTTGAGGATCTTCTGCGATTTACACTCATGGACCCATGCACACGCGCCCGCCACGTCCTCCTGCAAGCCCCGAAGCCTGGCAACGCTGGCCTTGATGGTGGCAACGCCTTGATAGGCCTTGTACTGCGACCCCGACACATCATTGAGGGAGACCTTGATGCCGTCTTCGTCTTTGGCGACCTTCCAGCCGTCGGCCTGTGCAGCCCCTGCGACCAGTACAGTCATACCAATGCCAAACGCAATCCGGTACAGCGAACCCATTGTCTTATTCCTTATTGTCTGAAGTTCTTGTCACGATCTATCCGACAGCGCAATCAAGCGACTGACGTAGCCTGCTCCCACCATCCGATGATCCGGATTGCCTCCTCGGCGCTGTCGCCACACACCTCAGGATCGGCGCCAAACCGACTGCACACCAGCGGCCGTTCCGGCTTGCCGAAAATTGCGCAGAGCATGTCGACAGAAAGATGCAGGCAACGCTCGCCCGCAGGCTTCCCCTTCGGCATGCCAGGGATCGGCGAAGAAATGGAGGGCGCGATGCAGCATGCGCCGCAGCCCGGACGGCATTCCATGGATACATTCTCTAGGAGGCGGTGGAAGATGACAGGATCTTAACCGCTAAAACGCGCGTTTGAAAATGAACGATTCACAGCGCGATACCGGCATGCGTCATTGCTTGAAGGTGAAGTCCACAGCAGCCCCTTCAACATCCTTGCGCGCCTCGTTTCGTAATTGCAGCTGCATTTCGTTGCTCAACAGGCGCCCCTGAAGCTGAAAATCAGGGTCGCTGCTGGTGTCCGGAAACATCTTGGGCAGCAGCGGCTTGGCTCCGGCAGCCGGGGCTTTGGACTTCGACACGGCAGTAATGACATTCGGCGGGGGAGTCATTTGCTTGACCATCTCGGGCGGCAGGCTCAAATCCAGGGAAGCCTTGGGAATCTTCGTCTCCTTCACAACCTGAGCGGGGCTTTTACTCTTGCTGGCCACCGGCGCACGGTCAGCGATGGCGGCATTATCCGCTTTGACCTTGGCGGATCTGGCGTTCGCGCCGGGCGCTTTTTGCTCGATAGCTGCGGCTTTGCCTGGCGTGGCTGCCTTCTGGGCGGTCTCAGGCTTGACTGGCTCAGCCTTGCTCGTCGCAGTCACGCGCACAGTCGGCACGCTGGGCGCAAGTTCATGGACTGGCGGCATGGCAGCAGCGGCTTTTTCTATCGGCTCAGGGGCCTGCACAGCCTTGGATTCCGGCGCCCCGACAGGTGCTACAGCCAACACTTTGGGCGCTGGCGCAGGCGGCTTTTCAGCGTCACAAGCACTCAACAACGCCACTAACAGCAAAGCAGTACAACGCAATGAATTCATGATCGAAACGGCAGAAAAAAGGCAGGAGCCGATATGCTGGCTCTTTGCGCGGCGGCTGACAAGTGAATGCCCTGTCAGCTAGCCCCCTGAAGGTGTTGAAAACAGTGAAAGCCCGGAGTTCACCAAGCCTGACCAGCGTCCTGACATAGCTGCTTGGCCAACATACCGAGGGTCATCAGCGCCCTCTCCGCCTCGCGGTTCCAAGGCAGGCCACAGTTCAGACGAATACAGTGGTTGAACTGTTCTGTGTTGCTGAAGATCAGGCCCGGCGCGATGCTGATGCCCTGCTCCAGCGCCCGGACGTGCAGCTCTTGGGTATTCACCCTGCCCGGCAAGCTGATCCAAAGAATGAAGCCACCCGCAGGACGACTGATCTGCGTGCCCTCGGGGAACATCTGCTGCACCGCCAGCTGAAAGGCGCTGAGATTCTTGCGGTGCTCCTGGCGGATATAGCGCAAGTGCCGATCGTACCCGCCATTCTCCAGATATGACGCCACCGCCATTTGCGTGACGCTGCATGCCGAATGTGTACTGAAGGTCTGCAGACGCTGGATTTCCGCCTGGTATTTGCCTGCAATCATCCAGCCGATTCGCACGCCCGGAGACAACGTCTTGGAGAAGCTCGAGCAGTAGATCACCCGCCCCAGGCGATCGAACGCTTTCAGGGCCTTGGTTTTGTTCTGCTCGTACATCAGCTCGCCGTAGATATCGTCCTCAATCACCTGGATATCAAAGTCCGACGCCAGTCGCAGCAGGTGCTTCTGGCGCTCTTCCGGCATGGTGCTGCCCAGCGGATTGCTCAGACGCGAGGTCATGACCAGCGCTTTGATCGACCACTGGTTGGCCGCCAGCTGCAAGGCCTCCAGGCTGATGCCGGTGTTCGGGTCGCTGGGGATCTCGATGACTTTCAACCCCAGCAGATCCGCCAGCTGCAACAGCCCGTAATAGGTGGGGGACTCGGCGGCGATCAGGTCGCCAGGACTGGTCAGTACGCGCAGCGACATTTGCAACGCGTCGACACAACCGTGGGTGATCACCACTTCCGACGGATCGACGACGACGCCGGCATCGCGCATGCGAATGGCGACCTGACGCCGCAATGGCTCGAAACCCGGGCTGAACATGTAGTTGAACGCGCGAGGGCTCTGGAATCGAGTGACCTTGGCCAATTGTTGATGCAGCGCGCGCAGCGGCAGGTAGTCGATATGCGGGACAGCGGCACCGAAGGCAAACACCCCTTCGCGACGTGCCTCGACCAATACCTGCTGAATGATGCTCGCCCGGGTAACCAGCCCTGGCCGCTCGACCCGCGCGATGTCAGGCGTCGGCGCGGTGAGGGCCGGTGTCTGGTGCACGTAATAGCCGGATTGGGGGCGTGCGCGGATCAGTCCTTGATCTTCAAGATTGGCGTAAGCCTGCAACACGGTCGCATGGCTCACGTTGAGCTGGGAGCTCATCTTCCGCACCGAGGGCACGCGCTCGCCAGGCTGGTAGACACCCCGACGAATATCCTCGGCCAACTGCTGGGCGATGCGCTGGTAAAGCAGAAGATTGGTCATTTCGCGTCCCTCGACTCCACTCTTTCAAGCCTTTCTGAATCTTGGCGTGACAAACAATTACAGTGCCGCACCACAACAGTTTGGAATTGTACTGGGACAGTTTGTTCAGAGGCTAGTCATACTTGACTGTGAATTAAAGTTTCATGCGTCGTAAGCGCCAAAAACGGTGGCTTTTTATAAAAAAAAGCCCGGCTTTTGATGAAAAAACCGGGCCCTAATGAAAAAAATTTTTAACGGGCGGCGCTCAACCGACCTTTTTCGTCAGAAAACACGATTTCTACACGACGATTCTGGGCTCGTCCCCGCTCTGACGTGTTCACGTCTACCGGAAACTGATCGCCATAGCCTTCGACCTGGATGCGCTCGTCCTCGATTCCCAGGTCCGACAATACGTCGGCCACTGCCTGAGCCCGATCTCGGGACAGCTGCAGATTTTCTGCGCTGTCGCCAGTGCTATCGGTGTAACCCTCGATCCGCACCACGCGCTTGGGATTGAACTGCAGGAACTGTACGACTTTGAGTACCGTACGGTTGGCAGAGCTTTTCAGCTCTGCGCGACCGGTGTCGAACAGCATGTCGCCAAGGGTCATCACCAGACCCCGCTCGCTTTGCTGAGTCGACAGGCTGATGACCTGATCCTGCGCCCACTGGCCCTGCTGCTGCGCACCGGCCAGTTTGGCCTCACGCAACGCCAGCTGCAGACGTTGACGCTCAAGTTCCAGCCGGGCAAGTTTCTCTTGATTAAGCAGCAACTGACTGTGCTCGGACGCGATGGCGCTATAGCGGCTGCTCAGATAGGCATAGTGCGTGACGTCACCGGAACTGCCGACATAACCTGACATCCGCTCGGCCTTGGCCAGTAACTCACCGGCGCGAATGACATCTTTGGGCGCACTGCGCAGCACGTTGGTATCGACCTTCACCTTCTGGAAATCGGCATTGGCGCCCTGCAACGCCTGCTCGCTGCTCTGATGACCGGCGCAACCGTACAAGCCGGCGCTTCCCAGCAACAGGCAAACACTCAGGACCCGAGGAATACGGTTCATTGTGCCGCCCCCAGCTGTTTGCGCAGACGATCCAGACGGGTATTCACCTGAGTCAGCTGTTCATTGCTTTTTTCAGTGAGTACGCGCGCTTCCGCCAACCGCGCATCCAGCTCGGCTTGCTCGGCCTGCATGCGTGCATCCTTGTAGGATTTGTCCGCCATGTCCGCGCGGGCCTGAGTCAGCTTCGACTGCGCAGTCGCCATGTCCGGCTCATCATCAGTAGCCCCCACCGCGACCGCCTGAGCGACGGCCTGCTCTGTGAGTTTCAACTGTTCGTTCGGCGCAGGATCGTTGGCGCAGCCGAACAGAGAGGCGATTGCCATGGCGGCGAGTAAAGGTCTTGTTTTCAAAAAGAAGCTCAAGAAACGTTCCTACTGGTTTGTGGTGCTGGCCGGCTGCTGCAACTGGGCTTTCCACAGTTCCAGATTGCGGGTGACGGCTTCACTGGAGCGGCCCGAAGCGGCCAATTCTGTCATTTTTTTCGCAAGCTGTCCGCGCAACCACGGGTCGTTGCATGCTGAATTGAAGGACAACGCCAGGTACAGGCCGGGACGGTCCAGCGGTAATGGCTGTGCGTGCAGGTCCTTGGCCATCCCTAGCGTCTGGGTCAGCGCCAGGCCGGCGTAGCGCCCGGCGAGCACGAACTCGACCTGGCCCAACATGAGCTTCTGAAACGCCTGGGTCAGATTGGGCTGCTTTTCCAACGTCAGATGTTCTTTAATCGAACTATCGAAACTGGAGGTGATTCGGGTCTTTTCGGAGATCGCCCCGGGATGCCCACGCAGATCTGCCAGCGCATTGAATGGTTGCGCATGACCGACGCGAGTCCAGACCATGATTTCGTTCTGCGCGATCGGCGGGTGGATGAAATCCAGAGACTCGAGTTCGGCACTGTTCAACGGCGTGTCGGCGAGCAGGTCCATGCGCCCGGTGCGCACCTCTTCCAGCGCCTGACTGCGCTTGCCACCAAACAGGAATTCAACCTTGACACCCATTTGCGTCGCCGCCTCTTTGAGCAAATCGGCGTTGGCACCCATCAGGTGTTTGGGATCCTGCGGGTCACGCCACAGATAGGGCGGCGCGTCCGGGCTGCCAGTCACGATGAGCCGATCACACTTGCCCGCAGCGAAGACCGCCGTCGAAGGCAACAGCAGAAACCCTGCGATCAGCGCTGTCAGCGTCTGCCTTGGCGACGACATTGCGACATCCTTTTTTCGATCCAATAAAAAAACCCGCTCATTCAAAGCTGCAGAAGGCGAAAGTCATCCGGCATATCAGATGGTCAACGCTTTCGAGCAGCCCGAAACGAACGGGTTCTCTTTATAAGTCAGACGGCTGGATTAGACCAGCTTCTCCAACTCAGGCACCGCTTCGAACAGGTCAGCAACCAGACCGTAATCGGCCACCTGGAAGATCGGTGCTTCTTCGTCCTTGTTGATCGCAACGATCACTTTGGAGTCTTTCATGCCTGCCAAGTGCTGGATCGCGCCGGAGATACCGACCGCAATGTACAGCTGAGGCGCAACGATCTTGCCGGTCTGACCGACCTGCATGTCGTTGGGTACGAAACCTGCGTCGACGGCAGCGCGAGAAGCGCCAACCGCTGCGCCCAGTTTGTCGGCCAATGCGTACAGGTGCTTGAAGTTGTCGCCGTTCTGCATACCGCGGCCGCCGGAAACGACGATTTTGGCAGCGGTCAGCTCAGGACGGTCGGACTTGGCCAGCTCTTCGCTGACGAAGGACGATTTGCCGGCATCGTGGGCAGCAGCCACCGCTTCAACAGCAGCAAAACCGCCTTCAGCGGCAACGGCGTCGAAGCCGGTGGCGCGGACGGTGATGACCTTGATGGCAGCCGACGACTGAACGGTCGCAATGGCATTACCGGCGTAGATCGGACGTTTGAAGGTATCGGCGCTTTCGACCGAGATGATCTCGGAGATCTGGTCAACATCCAGCTGCGCGGCAACGCGTGGCAGGATGTTCTTGCCATTGGAGGTGGCAGCAGCCAATACGTGGCTGTAGCCGGAAGCCAGCTCGGCTACCAGCGGTGCGACATTCTCTGGCAGTTGATGCGCGTAGGCCGCGTTGTCGGCGACCAGCACTTTGGCGACGCCGGCGATTTTCGCAGCGGCTTCGCCAACGGCACCGACGTTTTGGCCAGCGGCCAGGACGTGGATATCACCACCGATCTTGGCGGCAGCAGCAACGGTGTTCAGGGTGGCGGGAGCGATCGCGCCGTTTTCGTGCTCAGCGATTACGAGAATAGGCATCAGATCACCTTCGCTTCGTTTTTCAGTTTCTCGACCAGTTCAGCAACTGACTTCACCTTGATGCCAGCGCTACGGGCAGCCGGCGCTTCGACTTTCAGTGTCTTGTTGGTGGAGGACGTGGAAACACCCAGAGCGTCAGGCGTCAGCACTTCGAGAGGCTTCTTCTTGGCTTTCATGATGTTCGGCAGCGACGCGTAGCGTGGCTCGTTCAGGCGCAGGTCGGTGGTGACGATGGCAGGCAGCTTCAACGAAACGGTCTGTGCACCGGCATCGATTTCTCGAGTAACGTTGACGCTGTCCCCGGAGACTTCGACTTTCGATGCGAAGGTGCCTTGAGCGTAACCGCTCAACGCGGCCAGCATCTGACCCGTCTGGTTGTTGTCGCTGTCGATGGCTTGTTTGCCGAGGATGACCAGTTGTGGCTGTTCCTTGTCGACAACGGCCTTGAGCAACTTGGCCACGGCCAGGGAAGTCAGCTCGTCAGCGGATTCAACGAGGATGGCGCGATCGGCACCCAGTGCCAGAGCGGTACGCAGTTGCTCCTGAGCGGTGGTCGGGCCAATGGAAACGACGACGATCTCGGTCGCAACACCCTTCTCTTTCAGGCGTACGGCTTCTTCCACGGCGATTTCGCAGAAGGGGTTCATCGACATTTTGACGTTAGCGAGATCGACGCCGGAGTTGTCCGCCTTGACGCGAACCTTGACGTTGTAGTCGACCACTCGTTTGACAGCTACAAGAACCTTCATGGATTCCTCGTTACTCTCCGGTGAAAAGAAGTCGCCAGGCTCGGCCCGGCGATGGGTACACGTCAGTGTAAAGAACACCTCTGAAAACAGCGTATTCGTCGTTGCTTAACGGTGAGTTCGGCAAAAAACAACCGCTCTTCCCCGCCAATCCAAGCCATCCAACCATCGGCCGTGTAAACTGCTCCCCGCCTGGCTTACAGGGGATTGAAGGGGGCAGCCGCATGACTTTCGCGTCGCTTTTAGAGGTGCTCTTCGGTCTGACGGTCAGCCTACGGCGAGCGCAAAACCGCCCGTATCTTGACCGGAACGCCTATTGCGGTCAATACGACAAAAACGCCAGTCACAAGCCGTCTCCCTATGTTTTATCAGGGTTTCAGCTGATTCAAACAAACGTTTGTATTGGACCGGCAAGGTGGTGTAGATATAATGCGCCCCTTTGAGATGACGCTCGGATGACAACCTCTCCGCGTGTCGGTTTTTTGCACTTATAAAAAAATACCGTTTGAGCCTTGATCAGGAGATAGCCAGTGGAACGCGAATTTATGGAATTCGACGTCGTCATCGTCGGAGCCGGCCCTGCCGGGCTGTCCGCCGCATGCCGTCTGAAACAGAAGGCCGCCGAAGCTGGCCAGGAAATCAGCGTCTGCGTGGTGGAGAAAGGCTCTGAAGTCGGCGCCCATATCCTCTCCGGCGCGGTATTCGAACCTCGCGCTCTTAACGAGCTGTTCCCTGACTGGAAAGAGCTCGGCGCACCGCTGAACACCCCGGTCAAAGGCGACGACATCTATGTGCTGACCAGCAGCGAGGCCGGCACCAAGGTCCCGGGCGCGTTCGTGCCCAAGACCATGCACAACGAAGGCAATTACATTATCTCGCTTGGCAACCTGTGCCGCTGGCTGGCGCAGCAGGCCGAGAACCTGGGCGTGGAAATCTACCCAGGCTTCGCCGCTCAGGAAGCGCTGATCGACGAAAACGGCGTAGTGCGCGGGATCATCACCGGTGATCTGGGCGTCGACCGCGAAGGCAATCCGAAAGAAGGCCTGTACACCCCCGGCATGGAGCTTCGCGGCAAGTACACGCTGTTCGCCGAAGGCTGCCGTGGCCACATCGGCAAGCAACTGATCAAGCGTTACAACCTGGACAGCGAAGCCGACGCCCAGCATTACGGCATCGGTCTGAAGGAAATCTGGGAAATCGACCCGGCCAAACACCAGCAAGGCCTGGTGGTGCACACCGCCGGCTGGCCGCTGGATGTGATGGGCACCGAGAACACCGGCGGCTCCTTCCTTTATCACTTGGAAAACAACCAGGTGGTGGTCGGCCTGATCGTCGATCTGTCCTACGCCAACCCGTTCCTGTCGCCGTTCGACGAGTTCCAGCGCCTCAAGCATCACCCGATCCTCAAGCAGTACCTGGAAGGCGGCAAGCGCATCAGCTACGGCGCTCGGGCAATCTGCAAGGGCGGTCTGAACTCGCTGCCGAAAATGGTCTTCCCCGGCGGCGCGCTGATCGGTTGCGATCTGGGCACCCTGAATTTCGCCAAGATCAAGGGCAGTCATACCGCGATGAAGTCCGGGATGCTCGCGGCCGATTCCGTTGCTGACGCGCTGTTTGCCGGCAACGAAGGCGGCGATGCGTTGAACACCTACGTCGAAGCCTTTAAAGGCAGCTGGTTGCACGAAGAATTGTTCGCCAGCCGCAACTTCGGCCCGGCCATCCACAAGTTCGGCCCGATCTTGGGCGGCGCCTTCAACTTCATCGATCAAAACCTGTTCGGCGGCAAGATTCCGTTCACGTTGCGCGACAACAAGCCTGACTACGCGTGCATGAAGCTGGCGGCCGACTCGAAGCGGATCGACTACCCGAAACCGGACGGCAAGCTGAGCTTCGACAAACTGAGTTCAGTGTTCATTTCCGGCACCAACCATGAAGAAGAGCAGCCGTGCCACTTGAAGCTGAAGGATCCGAGCATCCCGATCAGCGTCAACCTGCCCAAGTACGACGAGCCTGCGCAGCGCTACTGCCCGGCGGGCGTGTATGAAGTGGTAACCCAGGAAGACGGTAGCAAGCGCTTCCAGATCAACGCGCAGAACTGCGTCCACTGCAAAACCTGCGACATCAAGGATCCGTCCCAGAACATCACCTGGGTCACCCCTGAAGGCGCGGGCGGGCCGACCTACCCGAATATGTAAACGCAGCCTACGGCTGGAAAAGCCTGCGTGATGCACTCTGTGGGAGGGAGCTTGCTCGCGAAAGCGGTGGTTCAGACAACACTATGGTGTCTGACCCACCGCTTTCGCGAGCAAGCGCCCTCCCACAATTGCTTCAGCGCTACGCCGAAAACCTCAACTGTGCCCCCTCCTCCCCCGGATTACGATCAAAGTAACGCTTGTACTCGCGACTGAACTGCGAGGTGCTCTGATAACCCACCTTGTGCGCGGCCTGCGCTACGCCCATCCCTTCGCCGATCAGCATCTGCTGCGCCTTCAGCAGCCGCACGCGCTTGAGGTACTGCACCGGCGACAGCAAGGTGCTGCGCTTGAAATGCTCATGGAAGGTCGATGCGCTCATGTTCGCGCAACGGGCCAGATCCTCGACACTCAGGGCTTCGTTATAGTGATTGCGCAAATACTGCAACGCTGCCCCGATCCGGGCGAAATGCCCTTGCTGCTCGACCAGTGCACGCAATACGCCTGCCTGCGGTCCACGCAATGCGGCGTACACGACTTCACGCACCCGCGCCTGCCCCATCACCTGAGCGTCCAGCGGGTCATGCAGACAGCGCAGCAGGCGCTCGACGCTCTCGCGCATCGGCGCATCCAGTTCGGCCGAAGTCATCGATTCCGGCGTCTGCGCCTTGACCTTCACGTCCGGCGCCTCACCCATGGCTTGCACCAGCTCACTCAAGACCGTGCGATCAATCGACACGGCAACGCCATACATCGGCTCGTCCTGAGTGGCGAAGGTCTCGCACATGAACGGCACCGAAAGCGCCTGTACCAGATAGTGGCCGGCGCCGTACTCGAAGGTACGAGGCCCAAGACGCGCCAGTTTGCTGCCCTGAGCCAGGACGATCAGGCTCGGCTCGTAAATCTGCGGGCTGCTGGCGACGTAAAAGTCCCAGGACATCGCCTGAACGCCCGGCACGCGGGTATCGACAAAGCCTGGACGCGAGGCCAGCGGTTTGATCAGGGACACCAGTGTGGCATTGGAATCGGAATGAAGAGTCAGTGACATGGATAACCGGGACGGAGGATTAGACAGTGCAATCATCGCAGATCTGCCGCACGACGCATCACTGGATCAGACAGGTTCGGAGGATCAGGCATGACTCACGTAGGAATGGTCATGGCTGATAAGGGCGTCGCTGCGCAGAATGCACCGCCTCAACTGTCATCGTTTATGCGAGGTTTCACATGTACACAGCTATCGGTTACGCCGCTCAATCGGCCACGGCACCCCTCGCCCCCATGACCTTCAACCGCCGCAGCCCGCGCCCGGACGACGTGGCGATCGAGATCCTCTACTGCGGCGTCTGCCACTCCGATATCCACCAGGCACGCAATGAATGGGGCATCGCCGTTTACCCGCTGATGCCCGGCCACGAGATCGTCGGCAAGGTCACCGAAGTCGGCGCCAACGTGAGCAAACACAAGGTCGGTGATCTGGTTGGCGTTGGCTGCATGGTCGACTCCTGCCGCCATTGCGAAGCCTGCGCCGCAGACCTTGAGCAATATTGCCTTGAAGGCCCCACCCTGACCTACGCCACCCCTGACCGCATCGACGGCAGCAACACCATGGGCGGCTACTCCAACAGCATCGTGGTCAGCGAGCATTTCGTGGTGCGTATCCCGGAGAAACTGGATCCGGCGGCTGCCGCCCCGATCCTCTGCGCCGGCATCACCACCTACTCGCCACTCAAGCACTATGGCGTCAAGGCGGGTGACAAGGTGGGCGTGCTGGGCATGGGCGGTCTGGGCCACATGGGTATCAAGTTCGCCAAGGCCATGGGCGCCGAAGTGACCTTGTACACCCGCTCGGCGAGCAAGGCTGAAGAAGCCCGTTGTCAGGGTGCCGATCATGTGATCGTGTCCACCGACGCCGAGCAGATGAAAGCCGCAGCGGGTCATTTCGACTTCCTGCTGGACACCATTCCGGTGCAGCACGACCTGAACCCCTATCTGGAAACCCTGCGCTTCGACGGCGTGCACATTCTGGTGGGCCTGATCGAGCCAGTCGACCCGGCACTGCATGCGGCCAATCTGGTGATGAAGCGTCGTGTACTGGCCGGCTCGTTGATCGGCGGCATTGCTGAGACCCAGGAAGTGCTGGATTTCTGCGCCGAGCACGACATCAGCTGCGACATCGAAATGCTCGACATCAAAAACATCAACGAGGCGTACAGCCGCATGATTGCCGGTGACGTGAAGTACCGTTTCGTGATCGATATGGCGACGTTGAAGGCCTGATCATTCGCTTTGCTGCCGCAACGCTGACTAACGGCAGACGACCTGCCTGAAGTGGGAGGGAGCTTGCGCGCGACGAGATTTGTCTGGCGATTAACCTGTGTCAGATGTACCGGCCTCTCGCGAGCAAGCTCCTTCCCTCGGTCATCCGCGGCATAGGAAATTTCGGGGTAACTTGACTAGCCACCGAGTTCCGCCGACAACCGCGCTGTCACTTCCTTGATCACCGGCACCAGCTCGGCCATCTTCTCAAGCGGCATGTACGGTACGGTACTGGCGATGCTGATCCCGGCGACGATGTGTTTGCTGGCGTCGCGAACAGGCGCCGCGACACAGCGAATAGACGGTTCGTTGTCTTCCAGATCGAACGCGTAGCCACCCTTCACATACTCGTGCATACGTTCGCGCACCTGCTCCCACGTCTGCTCCTGATGGGCAGGCCACAACGGGTTTCTCGCCACCTCCGGCACGCTGACGTCATACAGACGGCGCCACTCGCTTTCCGGGCTGTCCAGCAGCAGCGCCTTGCCGATACCGGTGCGCGCCAACGGCATGCGATGCCCCACCCGAGAGCGCATTTCCGGGCCATTGCGGCCAGGGTTCTTGTGCAGATACAACACCTCGTCCCCATCACGTACGGCAAGATGAATGGTATCGCCGGTCAGGGCTGACAGCTCGTCAAGAAACGGCCGCGCCAGCATCGCCAGCGGCAGTTCCTCACGCGCCTGAAACCCCAGTTCGATCAACTTGGGTCCCAGCAGATAACCCACTTGCGGCAGCACACGCAGATAACGCTCCTCCACCAGACAACTGGCCAGGCGATGGGTGGTGCTGCGCGTGGTGCCGATCAGTCGGGCAATTTCCTTGAGGTCGCGCGCGCCGCTGGCAACGGCCTGAACCACGCCCAGACCGCGCAGCAGGGTTTGCGTGCCGGTGGGTGCCGCGTCTTTGCCGGCCACATTTGCGGTGTCGGAAGAGTCTTGCATATCGCGCCTTATCGAATCGGAAAGCTGGCGGCATTATCGTCGCCAGCTCTCGCAGTGCCAATCGTTACAGCTCGATCCGCTCGACCTTGCCCACCAGCAGGATGTATGACAGCGCCCCCAGCAGCGCCAGCACGGCGATGTAGGTGATGGCCGGTGCGAAGGAGTCGCCGGTCGCCAGGAAGCCAATGACAATCGGCGTGGCAATCGCCGCCAGGTTGCCGATCAAATTGAAGGTGCCTCCGGTCAAGCCCAACAGACGTGCCGGCGCCAGGGTCGAAACCAGCGACCAGGTAATCGACGCCAGGCCATTGCCGAAGAACGCCAGGGCCAGGAAGGCAATTACCAGCGGCGTCGATTCGACGTAGTTGGCGCCGATGATCGAGGTGGAAATCAGCAGCCCGGCAATGATCGGCAACTTGCGCGCGAAGCCTACGGTGTAGCCGCGACGGATCAGCCAGTCAGAGAAGAACCCAGAGCACAACACACCGACGAAGGCGGCAAGAAAAGGCAGCGATGCCAGCAGGCCGGACTTGATGAAATCCATGCCGCGGTACTTCACCAGGTAGGTCGGGAACCAGGTCAGGAAGAACCACAGCGTCGAGTTCAGGCAGAACTGGCCCAGGTAAATACCCCACAGCTTGCGCTTGCTGAGCACGATCCCCAGATCCTGCCAGCTGAAACCGCTCCTGGCTTTTTCGGTGTCGGTCTGGATATCGACAAGACCGCCGCCCTCCTTGATCAGGTCGATTTCGCTCTGGTTGACGCCTTTGAAGTCACGCGGCTCGCGATAAACCATGTACCAGATCGCGGCCCAGATCACGCCGACGCCCCCGGTGGCAACGAACACCATGTGCCAGCCGAAGGTGGCCTGCAGCCAGGCGAGTACCGGGGTCAGGAAGGCCAGGCCGACGAACTGGCCAGAGGTATAAAAGCCGACCGCCGTGGCGCGTTCTTTTTCAGGGAACCAGGCGGTGACTACACGGCTGTTGATCGGGTAAGCCGGAGCTTCCAGCGCACCGACGGCCATGCGCAACAGGAACAGGCCGAGGAAGCTGCCGACAAAGCCCAGGAAGATGGTCGCGATCGACCACAGGGCCAGTGCGACGGTATAGAGAATGCGCGGTGGAACACGGTCCACCAGCCAGCCGCCGGGCAATTGCATGGCGGCGTAGGTCCAGCCGAAGGCGGAGAACACCAGGCCGACGTGAACAGGATCGATACCCAGCTCGCTGGTCAGGGCGGGCGCGGCAATGGAGAGGTTGCTGCGGTCCAGGTAGTTGATCACGACGGTGATAAACAGCAGGACCATGATGAAAAAGCGTTTGCGGGTCGGCGTGGCGGTAATCGCCCGCGCCTCTGGCAAGGTCTGTGTGCGCATGGGGAGTGCCTCTTTTTATGTTTATCTGAGGTCTGGAATTTTTTGTGTCTTGCTTTCGATACCGCCACCGAAACCGTGATCGTTCCACACGCTCTGCGTGGGAATGCCTCACATGACGCTCTGCGTCATCCGGGACGCAGAGCGCCCGGACAGCGTGGAACGTTCAACGATCAGGTCTGGCTGACTGCACAATCACCACTCGGCGAAACTGCCGTCGGCGTGACGCCAGATCGGGTTGCGCCAGCGGTGACCGATGGCCGCGCGCTCCTTGACGTATTCCTCGTTGATCTCGATGCCCAGGCCCGGGCCGTTCGGGATCTTCACCATGCCCTTGTCGTAGTCGAACACTTCAGGGTTCTTGATGTAATCGAGCAGGTCATTGCTTTCGTTGTAGTGAATGCCCAGGCTTTGTTCCTGAATGAACGCGTTGTAGCAGGCCGCATCCAGTTGCAGACACGCTGCCAGCGCAATCGGCCCCAGCGGGCAATGCAGCGCCAGCGCCACGTCGTAGGCCTCAGCCATGTTGGCGATCTTGCGGGTTTCGGTGATGCCGCCCGCGTGGGAAGCATCGGGCTGGATGATGTCGACGTAGCCTTCGCTCAGCACTCGTTTGAAGTCCCAGCGGGAGAACAGACGCTCGCCCAAGGCAATCGGCGTGCTGGTCAGCGGTGCGAGTTCCTTCAGGGCTTCGTAGTTTTCGCTGAGCACTGGTTCTTCGATGAACATCAGCTTGTACGGGTCCAGTTCTTTCATCAGCACCTTGGCCATAGGCTTGTGGACCCGGCCATGGAAGTCGACACCGATGCCGACGTTCGGGCCCACTGCGTCCCGCACGGCGGCAACGTTGGCCAGCGCCAGATCGACTTTCTCGAAGGTGTCGAGGAACTGCAGCTCTTCGGTGCCGTTCATCTTCACCGCAGTGAAGCCACGGGAAACGGCTTCTTTTGCCGCACGCGCCGTGTCGGCCGGACGGTCACCGCCGATCCACGAGTACACGCGGATCTTGTCACGCACCTGGCCGCCCAGCAGATCGCTGACCGAAACGCCCAGCGCCTTGCCCTTGATGTCCCACAACGCCTGGTCGATGCCGGCCAGCGCGCTCATGTGGATTGCGCCGCCCCGGTAGAAGCCGCCGCGATAGAGCACGGTCCAGATGTCTTCGATGTTGCGCGGATCCTTGCCGATCAGGTAGTCGGACAGTTCTTCAACAGCGGCGGCGACGGTGTGCGCGCGCCCTTCGACCACAGGCTCACCCCAGCCGGTGACGCCCTGATCGGTTTCCACTTTCAGGAAACACCAACGCGGCGGAACGATGAAGGTCGTGAGTTTGGTGATTTTCATCTCTTGTCTCTCTTGTATTCGAAACCGGTTATTCAAACGCTGCGGTCAGTGCATCACTGTTGGTTCGCAGGGCGATATTGATTCCAGGCCGCCACATAGCCTTTGGCGCGCTCGGCGACGTCTGCAGCGCTCATCCCCGGCTTGAACAGCCCGGAACCCAGGCCGAAGCCCTTCACGCCAGCGTCGAGGAACACTTTCATGTTGTCCGGCGTGATTCCGCCGACCGGCAGCAACACGGTGCCGGCCGGCAATACCGCAAGCCATGCCTTGACCACCGCTGGCCCCATCTGCTCGGCAGGGAACATCTTCAGTACGTCAGCGCCTTCTGCCAGTGCAGCGAAGGCCTCGGTCGGCGTCGCGACGCCCGGGGACAGAAACAGGCCTTCGGCCTTGGCGGCGCGCAAGACGTCCGGGTCGCTGTGGGGCATGACGATGACCTGTCCGCCGGCTTCTTTGACCTGACGCACCTGCTCCGGGGTCAACACCGTTCCGGCGCCGATCAGGCAATCGGCGGGCAGGCTCTGACGCAGCAAGCGTATGCTGTCGTACGGCTGAGGGGAATTGAGCGGTACTTCAATGACGCGAAAGCCGGCCTGGTACAGGACATCGCCGATAGCCGGTGCTTCTTCGGGGCGCAGGCCGCGCAGGATAGCGACCAGACCGTTTTGCGCGAGGGCTTGTTTGAGCATCTCAGTTCTCTACAGGAAGGGGCCGGGAAGCGGCCGCAGTAGTGGAAGAAATCAGTCCAGCCTGAACCGCAACCTGCCATAGGCCACGCTCGGTCGCCTGTTCGGCCAGGTTCACATGCGCGAAGCCGTTGGCATTCAGCGCACGCTGGTAGCGCTCCAGCAGCGGGCCGCTACCGATCAGAATGACCGCAGGCAGATTCGTTTCGTGCTGACGGAGCAACTGCGCCAGGGCCACGATTTCGTGGCCGATCAGCAACCCCGACAGGTAGTCGGGTTGTGCAGTGCCTGGCAGGGAGCCAGTCAGGCCGAGGGTCCGGCAACTGAAGATCGTCGACAGAGGCCCAGCCGCGCCACTCGGCGATTTCGCGACTGCCACGCCACGATCGAACGCTGTGGTATCGAACGCATCGCTGCGCTGCATGGTGCGCCCGAGAATGGTGTGACTGGACAACGCGGCGTAAACCTCGCCGGTCATGAAGGTATCGAAATGCACGATTTGTCCATCGACCGCCCTCACCCATTTCGAATGACTGCCCGGCAGACCGATCAGCAAAGGTTTGTCGGCTTCGCTCGCGGGCAGTGAACTGAGAATGCCGAGGACCTGGGTTTCTTCGCCGCGCATGACGTTCGGCAACTCTGAGCGCTGCAGCACGCCAGGAACGATATACACGTCCACACCCCGCAGGCTACGCACCGCGACCAGCGCCGAGCTCAGCCCGGCAACGCTGGCGGGGGTTTGCTGATAGACCGCTTCGCGCCAGCCTTGAGCGCTGCCGACCATGCCACAGGCAATGACCGGCAACGTCGGATCAGCGTCGAGCCAGTCCCCACAGGCTTCGTCGAAGGCCAGTTCGAAGCCGTCGCTGCACATCTGGCCGGCAATCTGCCGCGCAGTCATAGGCAGCTGCATGATGCCCGCGCTGAGCGAGCGATGTTCCAATACTCGGCCGTGTTCACCGAGCCGATACGCGCGAAGGGACGTCGTTCCCCAATCGAGCGCGATCAATTGCGCCTGCATGGCTTCACCTGATTGTTATTGATGAGTGAATGCGGGACGAACTATAAACCCGACAAGCAATAAATCTCAATATGTAAATTATCGTCCCATATTTTGGGATATTTACGTTTTGCGACGAAAGCACTTCATCTGCATCTATTTGAATGTGGTGCCAGGCCGATTCGCTGAGGCATACTCCGACGCTCTTGGCGACCGAATTCCTACACGCCAAGACCACCGCTCATCAGCCGTCAGTGCCGAAGGTGGTAACCTCCCCGCCCTTTTCTCACATGCCTTTTACCGGTCTCGTCTGCACTTCTTGCAGGCGGCCAGCTGCCCCCCTACGTCTAAACTCATCTACAAAAGGACCCGTCAGATGAAGCGATTTCTCGTGCTCGACAGCTTGCGAGGCCTATGTGCAGTCGCCTTGATCGTTCATCACTCACACATTGAGCGCAGCATCACTGAGCTGACGTTTTTCCGAAACGCCAGTCAGTTCGTGGGCTTTTTCTTCGCCTTGAGCGGGTTTCTGATTTATCGACGCTACATCGGCAACCTGAGTACGCCTCGGCAGTTAGGCGAATTCGTCGTTAAGCGCACCTGTCGCGTCATGCCCCTGCACATTGCCGTGCTGCTGTTTTTCATCGGTTTCGAATGCCTGAAGCTGGTGCTGGAGCGTTACGGGCTGTCATTGAATTATCCGGCCTTCAGTGGCGACCGCGCTCCGGGCGAAATCCTGCCCAATCTTCTGTTGATCCAGGCTTGGTGGCCGACGTTCAACGCCCTATCGTTCAACTATCCATCGTGGTTCATCAGCGTCGAGTTCTATCTGTGGATGACCTTTGCGCTCATTCTGTTCTCGCTGCCAGGGCTGGCGCGCAAGTTGTTCTCGCTGCTATGCGTTCTGGCCTTCGTGGCGCTGTACAAGGATTTCAGTCTGATTCCGCGCAACGTGCTGTGGGGCGCTTCGTGCTTCTTCGCGGGCGCGATCACCTATCGGTTGTATGTGCGGCTGCATGACTGGATGCCGGGAGTGGTGATCGCCAGTGTGCTGGAGGTCGGGACTCTGGGCGCAATTTACTGGGTCATGACGGAAGGCGAGCAGCCGCTGACCATCGAACTGGGGATGCTGTTCTGCCTGGCAGTGCTGATCTTTGCCTTTGAAGCCGGGGTCATCTCGCAATTGCTGCGTCTTCGGTCTTTCCCGGCGCTGGGCAAGTTATGGCTGTCGATCTACCTGACCCACGCTGCCGTAATCTTCATGCTCGCCACGGCGCTGACCATTGCGGCGAAGTTCAGCGGCTTTTCGATGCTGGTCGACAGGCCTGGCGAGACCAGCGGCACGATGGTGCGTTATCTGAGCACCGGGACCGCGCTGAACGATAATTTGCTGATGCTATTGGTGGTGGTCGCCGTGGTGGTGGTTTCGATGCTGACCCGCCGGTATATCGAAACCCCCTGGATTCGGTTTGGCAGGCATTGGCACCACGGCACGTTGTTTCGCCGCAGGAAGGATGATCAGCGGCAGGGTGTTTGATGTGTATGGCGGTTTAGGGCACTTTTTAGGTGTCCGTATCCGAGATCAGCGAAACAGGTCTGGCGTTAGCCAGACCCCATATCAGCGCCATACGACCGCCGGACAAACACACAAAGCCCGGCACCAGCCCGAAAACGCCCGCATAAAAAAACCGCCCCTAAAAGGCGGTTTTTTCATTTACGGCACAAAGAACGAATCACCGCTCCAGCAGAATCCGCAACATGCGACGCAGTGGCTCGGCCGCGCCCCACAGCAGCTGGTCACCCACGGTGAACGCGCCCAGGTACTGCGAACCCATGTTCAGCTTGCGCAGACGACCCACCGGAATGTTCAGCGTGCCGGTCACGGAAGTCGGGCTCAGCTCCTGAATGCTCGCCTCACGGTTGTTCGGCACCAGCTTCACCCAAGGGTTGTGCTGGCTGATCATGCCTTCGATATCGGCAATCGGAACGTCTTTGTTCAGCTTGATGGTCAGCGCCTGGCTGTGGCATCGCATGGCGCCGATGCGCACGCAGATACCGTCGACCGGGATCGGGCTCTTGAAGCGACCCAGAATCTTGTTGGTCTCCGCCTGCCCCTTCCACTCTTCACGGCTCTGACCGTTCGGCAGTTCCTTGTCGATCCACGGGATCAGGCTGCCGGCCAGCGGCACGCCGAAGTTTTCTGTCGGGAAGCTCTCGCCGCGCATGGCTTCGGCCACTTTGCGGTCGATGTCCAGAATTGCACTGGCAGGGTTCGCCAGTTCATCAGCCACCGAAGCGTTGATGGCGCCCATCTGTTTGATCAGCTCACGCATGTTCTGCGCGCCGGCACCGGAGGCCGCCTGATACGTCATGACGTTCATCCACTCGACCAGACCGGCCTCGAACAGACCGCCCAGACCCATCAGCATCAGGCTGACGGTGCAGTTGCCGCCGACGTAGTTCTTGGTACCGGAATCCAGCTGTTGGTCGATCACCTTGCGGTTGACCGGGTCAAGGATGATCACTGCATCGTCCTGCATGCGCAGGGCCGAGGCCGCATCGATCCAGTAACCCTGCCAGCCTGCTTCACGCAGCTTCGGGAACACCTCGTTGGTGTAGTCGCCGCCCTGGCAGGTCAGTACCACGTCCAGGGTCTTGAGCTCGTCAATGCTGTAGGCATCCTTCAGCGGCGCAATATCCTTGCCCACCGATGGACCTTGTCCACCGACGTTGGAGGTGGTGAAAAAAACCGGCTCAATGAGATCGAAATCCTGCTCTTCCAGCATGCGCTGCATGAGCACGGAACCAACCATACCGCGCCAACCGACCAGACCTACACGTTTCATCGCAACTACACCTTAATTAAAAGTGGGGCCCCTCACGCAGAGAGCCTTTCGACTCGATCTTGCAGTAGTGGGCCCGAGATATTACAGATTGCGCAGCGCGGCGACTACGGCGTCGCCCATTTCCCGGGTACCGACTTTGGCATTGCCTTCGGACCAGATGTCGCCAGTGCGCAGACCTTGATCCAGCACCAGGCTTACGGCCTTCTCGATGGCATCGGCGGCGGTGTGCTGGTTGAAGCTGTAACGCAGCATCATCGATACCGACAGGATGGTCGCCAACGGGTTGGCCACGCCTTTGCCAGCGATGTCCGGAGCCGAACCGTGGCAAGGCTCGTACATGCCCTTGTTGTTCGAATCCAGCGAGGCCGACGGCAGCATGCCGATGGAACCGGTGAGCATCGACGCTTCGTCGGACAGGATGTCGCCGAACATGTTGTCGGTCACCATCACATCGAACTGCTTCGGCGCGCGGACCAGCTGCATGGCGGCGTTGTCCACGTACATGTGGCTCAGCTCGACGTCCGGATAGTCCTTGGCAACCTGCTCGACCACTTCACGCCACAGCTGGCTGGAAGCGAGAACGTTGGCCTTGTCGACCGAGCACAGCTTCTTGCCACGCACGCGGGCCATGTCGAAACCGACACGGGCGATGCGGCGGATCTCGCTCTCGCTGTACGGGAGGGTATCGTAAGACTGACGCTCGCCGTTTTCCAGTTCGCGGGTGCCACGTGGCGCGCCGAAATAGATACCGCCGGTCAGCTCGCGAACGATGAGGATGTCCAGACCCGAAACGATTTCCGGCTTGAGGCTCGAAGCATCGGCCAGCTGCGGGTACAGGATGGCCGGACGCAGGTTGGCGAACAGACCCAGTTGCGAACGGATTTTAAGCAGACCGCGCTCAGGACGGATGTCGCGCTCGATGGCGTCCCATTTCGGGCCGCCGACCGCACCCAGCAGCACAGCATCGGCAGTACGGGCGCGTTCGAGCGTTTCATCAGCCAGCGGCACGCCATGCTTGTCGATGGCCGCGCCACCGATCACGTCGTGGCTGAATTCGAAACCCAGTTGATACTTCTCGTTGGCCAGGTCCAGCACCTTGACCGCTTCGGCCATGATTTCCGGACCAATGCCATCACCTGGGAGAATCAGAATCTGCTTGCTCATAACGTCCTCTTATCAATATATACATCGGCGCTACAGGAGCGCCGATGGGAAAAGCGGTTGTGTCGATATCGCACCGTTCCGACTGTTGCAGCACGGCTTGCCGGTGCTGGCGTCCTTGAAACCGCAACCGCCGGCAAGCCGGGACTGCTACAGGATATCAATGCACCTCAAGCGTCGCGGAACAACCATGGCTGCGTCGCACGATGCTTGCTTTCGAACGTCGCGATCGCATCGCCATCGACCAGCGTCAGGCCGATGTCGTCCAGGCCGTTGAGCAGGCAATGCTTTCGGAACGCGTCGATTTCGAAGCTGTACACCTTGCCATCTTCGCGGGTCACGGTCTGCGCGGCGAGGTCGACATTCAACTGGTAGCCCGGATTGGCTTCGACCACCTTGAACAGCTCGTCGACTTCAGCTTCGCTCAGAATGATCGGCAACAGGCCATTCTTGAAACTGTTATTGAAGAAGATGTCGGCGTAGCTCGGCGCGATGATGCTGCGAAAGCCGTACTCTTCCAGTGCCCATGGCGCGTGCTCACGGCTGGAGCCGCAACCGAAGTTTTCGCGGGCCAGCAGTACGCTGGCGCCTTGATAACGTTCGTGGTTGAGCACGAACTCCTTGTTCAGCGGACGCTTGGAGTTGTCCTGATAAGGCTGCCCCACATCCAGATAACGCCACTCGTCGAACAGGTTCGGACCGAAACCGGTGCGACGGATCGACTTCAAGAACTGCTTGGGGATGATCTGGTCAGTGTCGACGTTGGCACGATCCAGCGGAGCGACCAAACCGGTGTGTTGAGTAAAAGGCTTCATGCTGGGCTCCTTAGTGCTGGCTCATGGTGCGAACATCGACGAAACGACCGTTGACCGCCGCTGCCGCCGCCATCGCCGGGCTCACCAGGTGAGTACGACCACCGGCACCCTGACGGCCTTCGAAGTTACGGTTGGAGGTGGACGCGCAATGCTCGCCACTTTCCAGGCGGTCCGGGTTCATCGCCAGACACATGGAGCAACCTGGCTCACGCCATTCGAAACCGGCTTCGAGGAAGATCTTGTCCAGGCCTTCCTTTTCCGCCTGTTCTTTCACCAGACCCGAGCCCGGCACGACGATGGCCTGCTTGATGGTCGATGCGACCTTGCGGCCCTTGGCAATGTCTGCCGCAGCGCGCAAATCTTCGATACGCGAGTTGGTGCAGGAACCGATGAACACGCGATCGAGCTGAATGTCAGTGATCGCCTGATTGGCCTTGAGGCCCATGTATTTCAATGCACGCTCAATGGAGCCGCGCTTGACCAGATCAGACTCCTGCGCCGGATCAGGCACATTCTGATCGACAGCGAGGACCATTTCCGGCGAGGTGCCCCAGCTTACTTGCGGCTTGATCTGGGTGGCATCGAGCTCGACCACGGTGTCGAACACTGCGTCGTCGTCGGAAACCAGGTCTTTCCAGGCCTCGACCGCCATGTCCCACTGCTCACCCTTTGGCGAGAAAGGACGGCCTTTGACGTAGGCAACGGTCTTCTCATCGGTGGCCACCAGGCCGACGCGGGCGCCGGCCTCGATGGACATGTTGCAGATGGTCATGCGGCCTTCGACCGACAGATCGCGAATCGCGCTTCCGGCGAACTCGATGGCGTGGCCGTTACCACCGGCGGTGCCAATCTTGCCGATGATGGCCAGAACGATGTCCTTGGCGGTCACGCCGAACGGCAACTTGCCTTCGACCTTCACCAGCATGTTCTTCATCTTTTTGGCGACCAGACACTGGGTGGCGAGCACATGCTCGACCTCGGAGGTGCCGATACCGTGTGCCAGCGCGCCGAATGCGCCGTGGGTCGAGGTGTGGGAGTCGCCGCAGACCACGGTCATGCCCGGCAACGTCGCGCCCTGCTCAGGGCCGATCACATGAACGATGCCCTGGCGAACGTCGTTCATCTTGAATTCGGTGATGCCGTATTCGTCGCAGTTATCGTCCAGCGTCTTGACCTGCAGACGGGACACCTGATCAACGATGGCGTCGACGCCGTCCTTGCGATCAGGGGTGGTCGGAACGTTGTGGTCGACGGTGGCGACGTTGGCGTCAATGCGCCATGGCTTGCGGCCAGCCAGACGTAGGCCCTCGAAAGCCTGTGGCGAGGTCACTTCGTGGATGATGTGACGGTCAATGTAGAGCAGCGCCGAACCATCGTCGCGCTGCTTGACCAAATGCGAATCCCAGAGCTTGTCGTAGAGCGTTTTGCCGGCCATCAGACGGTTTCCTCATCAGCTTTTTTCTATGCCCGGTTCATTGACTGGCAATGACCGTTGGCTTGTCGGGCGGATGCTAGGGGTCGTGCGCAACCAGCTCAAATCCAGACTTTCTCTGGATGTGTGCCGAAGGGTTCGTCGCAGCGGCCCGCCTTGGTTCAGGGCATCCGTATCAGCGTGTTTCGTTGCCGGGTCATCGGTGCCTGCTCAGCGCAGCAAAAGACCCTTGGCGTGTGGGGAGATGCTATGGAATATGTTTAAATAACTCAAATTCATATTTTTCATGCTTTGGATAACCAAAAGGAATCCGAAATGGAGCTGGCGAATCTCAACGCTTTTATCGCCATTGCCGAGACCGGCAGTTTTTCTGCCGCAGGCGAGCGCCTGCACCTGACACAGCCTGCGATCAGTAAGCGAATCGCAGGGCTGGAGCAACAACTCAATGTACGCCTGTTTGATCGCCTGGGCCGGGAAGTCAGTCTGACGGAGGCCGGCCGGGCTTTGCTGCCGCGCGCCTATCAGATCCTGAATGTGCTGGATGACACTCGGCGGGCGCTGACCAACCTCACGGGCGAGGTCACCGGCCGCCTCAGTCTGGCCACCAGCCACCACATCGGGCTGCATCGCCTGCCGCCTTTATTAAGGGCATTTACCCGAACCTATCCGGACGTCGCGCTGGACATCGAATTTCTGGATTCAGAGGTCGCCTACGAAGAAATCCTCCATGGCCGCGCCGAGCTGGCGGTCATCACCCTGGCCCCCGACCCGCATTCGCTGATCAAGGCCGTGACGGTGTGGGACGACCCGCTGGATTTCGTGGCAGCGCCCGAGCATCCGCTGGCCAATACCGCCAATGTCAGCCTCGCCGATATCGCCAGCTACCCGGCGGTGTTTCCCGGTGGCAACACCTTCACCCACCACATCGTCAGCGGCCTGTGCGAAGCCCAGGGGCTCAAGCCGAACATCGCCATGAGCACCAACTACATGGAGACGATCAAGATGATGGTGTCCATCGGGCTGGCCTGGAGCGTGCTCCCCAGAACCATGCTCGATGAACAAGTTGCGCGCATTCCGCTGCCGGGCATTCAGCTGCGTCGCCAGCTAGGCTACATTGTTCACACGGAACGTACGCTGTCGAACGCCGCCAAGGCCTTCATGGCGTTGCTTGACGCCCAGACCACCGTCGCCGAAGCGGCTGCTGCTCACTGATCGACCTACAGGCTTTATCATTTAAGGCTCGTGATCACATGCCCATAACCGCAGACAGCGCACCGTTTCGATTGAATGGTCTGGTATTGACCGCGAAGGAGTCGGAGAAACACTTCGCGACGCTCTTCAACCTCAGCCCCAACGTGGTGCTGCTCACCCGTTTCGAAGACGGCCTGATCTGCAATGCCAATTGCCATTTCGAATCCACCTTTGGTTGGCCGTTGCAAGAGTGTGTGGGACGAACAACCCTGGACATAGGTCTCTGGACCGATCCGCTGCAACGCAGGCACGCGCTTGACAGGACCTTTGCCACCGCAAAGCCTGCCCATCTGGAAACTCAGTGGTGCGCGCGCGATGGCGGCGTCCACGACGGCACTCTGTACACCCAGCAACTGGAACTGGACGCTGGCGTGTATCTGCTGAGCACCTTTATCGACAATACCGAGCACAAGCTCGCGCAGCAGGCGCTCAAGGCCAGCGAGGAGAAATTCGCCAAGGCGTTTCACTCAAGCCCCGACGCCATCATCATCACCGAGCAGGCCACCGGCCGGTACCTGGAGGTGAACGACGGTTTCTGTCGGCTCACGGGCTACAGCGCCGACGACGTCATCGGCCGCACGGTGTATGAGTTCGCGATCATGGCCGACATCACCCAGCGCACGCGCCTGATACAGGAAATGGAAGAGCACGGCCGGGTGCGTAACCGAGAACTGCTGGGCCGCGACAAGAATGGCGAGATCATCACGGTCGACGTCTCCATCGATCCGCTGATGCTCAATGACATCGAATGCCTGCTGATCACTGCCCGTGACATCAGCCAACTGAAAAACGCCCAGGCGCAGATCCAGCATCTGGCGTATCACGATTCGCTGACCAACCTGCCAAACCGCGCATTGCTCATGGATCGCCTCAGCCAGCAGATCGCCCTGCTCAAGCGCCACAATCTGCGCGGCGCTTTGCTGTTTCTCGATCTGGACCACTTCAAGCACATCAATGACTCTCTGGGCCATCCGGTGGGCGACAGTGTGCTGAAAGTCATCACTGCGCGCCTTGAGGCCAGCGTCAGGCTGGAAGACACCGTTGCGCGCCTGGGCGGAGACGAATTCGTCGTGCTGATCAGCGGCCTGGAGGGGACGCGAGACGCAGTGATCGACCAGGTGCGCGGGCAGGCCGATACCCTCCGGCAATTACTCGCGGAGCCGATGTTCCTCGATGGTCACCGACTGCAAGTCACACCCAGCATCGGCGTGGCCTTGATTCCCGATCATGGGTCCACGCCCGCCGACTTGCTCAAGCGCGCCGACATCGCGCTGTATCGAGCCAAGGATTCAGGGCGCAATGCCACACAGATGTTCCACAGCACCATGCAAAAAGCTGCCAGCGATCGTCTGCGTCTGGAAAACGACCTGCGCCAAGCGCTCGCCCGCGGAGAATTCAGCCTCAGCTATCAGCCCCAGGTGGACACCCGCGGCAACCGCATCGTCGGCGCCGAAGCCCTGCTGCGCTGGCAACATCCAAGCCTGGGCAACCTGCCGCCCAACCAGTTCATTCAGGTCATGGAAGAAAGCGGGATGATTCTCGAGGTCGGCAACTGGATTCTTGAGGAGGCCTGCAAGGCCGGTAGCGAACTGGTGCGCAAGGGCCTGATCGATACCCAGGACTTCAGCCTGTGCGTGAACATCAGCCCACGTCAGTTTCGACAGACCGACTTCGTCGAACGGGTCGAACGCTGCCTGCGAACCTATGACCTGCCCAATCGCCTGCTGAAGCTGGAAATCACTGAAGGCATCGTCATTCAGAACCTGGAAGACACCATCGCCAAGATGCTGCAACTCAAGCAGATGGGCATCAGCTTTGCGATGGATGACTTCGGTACCGGCTACTCGTCGCTGACCTACCTCAAGCGCCTGCCGGTAGACGCGCTGAAGATCGATCAATCCTTCGTCCGCGATGCCACCAGCGACCCCAACGACGCTGAAATCGTCCGCGCCATCGTGGCCATGGCCGCCAGCCTGAACCTTGCGATCATTGCCGAGGGCGTGGAAAAGCAGGAGCAACTGGACTTTCTGGCTCAGCTCGACTGCCACTTTTATCAGGGTTTTCTGTTCAGTGAGCCGCTGAGCGTGGCGGGGTTCGAGGCGTTGTTGCGTGAGCGGCAAATTGAGTGACACGCTTGTGCCCGGAGCGCCGGATCAAAAAAGTCGTCATTCAATAGGTTACAAAAAAGGCGCCCCGAAGGGCGCCTTTCTCATGGCTGGCGTTTGGATCAATGCGCCAGGTTTTTCTGGCCATTGATCTGGATACGCTTGGGCTTGGCTTCTTCAGGTACCAGGCGCAGCAGGTCAATGTTCAGCAGGCCGTTGGCCAGTGCAGCGTTCTGCACTTCGATGTGATCGGCCAGACGGAACGACAGCTTGAACGCGCGTTGGGCAATGCCCTGGTGCAGGAAGGTCACTCCTTCTGCTGCCTTGTCGCGTTTGCTGCCTGTGACGGTCAGCACACCCTTCTCGACCTGCAACTCCAGGTCTTCTTCCTGGAAACCCGATGCCGCGATGACGATGCGGTATTGGTCATCTGCGTGCTTCTCGACGTTGTAGGGAGGGTAGCTGCTGGCCGACTCGTTACGGGCAGCCGATTCGAACAGATCGTTGAAGCGGTCGAAGCCCACGGAAGAACGGAACAGTGGAGCCAGAGAGAAAGCGGTAGTCATGTTGAATCTCCTGATAAATCAGCAAGTGTTTGTCTCCGCGACCCGATTTCGGCATCGCGTAATCCCAAGATTGGGACAGTCACTTCTGTTTCAAGAGTCGCTATGAAATTTTTTTCAGGCCGCTTCCTGCTCGACGATTCCCAGCATCTGGCTGATGCGCTCGCAGTCGGTCTCGCGACGCAATGCATCGAACAACACGACAGCCTCGGGATAGCTCTTGGTCAGCAATACCACCCATTGCTTGAGTCGCCCCGGCGCCTGAACACGGGTCATCTTGGCCAGGGCCCGTTGCCAGAAGACCCTGAGCAGCGGTTGCAGCTCCTGCCAAGTCATCTCGACGACGTCGCGTCCGGCCTCGGCGGCAGCAATCTGCCGTCCCAGATCAGGACGCGCCACGAGGCCTCGGCCGATCATGATGTCGCGCCCGCCGCAGATTTCGCGGCAGCGGCGCCAGTCGTCGACGGTCCAGATCTCGCCATTGGCGATGATCGGGATTTTTACCACGTCCTGAATCTTGCCGATCCACTCCCAATGGGCGGGCGGCTTGTAGCCATCGACCTTGGTTCGCGCGTGGACCACGATGTGTTCGGCGCCACCGGCCTCCAGCGCTCTGGCGCAGTCCAGCGCGGGCTCGGTGCTGTCGTAACCCAGACGCATCTTGGCAGTGACCGGAATGTGCGCCGGCACCGCGCGGCGGACATGGCTGAGGATCGAATGCAGCAGCTCCGGCTCCTTCAGCAGCACTGCCCCGCCCCGGGACTTGTTGACAGTCTTGGCCGGGCAGCCGAAGTTCAGGTCGATGACTGGCGCACCCAGCTCAGCAGCGAATGCGGCGTTTTCCGCCAGACACACAGGGTCGGAGCCCAGCAGCTGGACACGCAATGGCACACCGGCGCGAGTCTTGGCGTCCGTCAGCAGTTCCGAGGCGAACTTGTGGAAGTAATGCGCAGGCAACAGACGCTCGGTCACCCGGATGAATTCGGTCACGCACCAGTCGATGCCGCCAACCTGAGTCAGCACATCGCGCAGAATGTCGTCGACCAAGCCCTCCATGGGCGCCAGAGCAATTTGCATGGATCACACTCGAAAAAAAGTCCGGCAGTTTACGCAGTGACTACCAGATTGGGAACGGCCCTGGCACGCCGGGCGTCAGGACGTCGCCAGTTGCAGCGCCGGCGCGTACCCGTCGATGAACTCAACTGGCATGCGTTTCGGCTTGCCGGTAGACAGTTCGATGCAGACAAAAGTGGTTTGCGCGCGCAGCAACGTCACGCCATCGCTTGGGCGCTTGAGCTGAAAGCGCCGGGTCATCTTCAGCCGTTGATCCCAATCGACGATCCAGGTCGCCAGTTGCAGATCGTCATCCTGATAGGCGCTGGCGAGGTAATCGATTTCGTGGCGAACCACCGCCATCGCACGGTCCAGACGCCGGTACTCGGTCAGGTCCAGGCCCAACTGCTGTGAGTGACGCCACGCGCAGCGCTCCAGCCAGGTGACATAAACCGCATTGTTGGCGTGCCCCAATCCATCGATGTCGTCTTCGACCACGTGCAGATCGATGACGAACGGCGTTGCCAGATCCCAGACCATGCTCGTTCCTGCCCCCTCATGAATGCATTCGGCGGCCAGTGTAACGAAAAGCGTCGGGCGTTGAAGCGCTCTGTCGGGATTGCCTTAGAGCATGGCCGACTTCGCGGCCCGCAGCACGCGGTCCGACAACTCGTTGGGGCCCAGTGCCCGCGCCAGTGCCAGGCCGCCCAGCATCAGCGCGATATCAGCCAGCGTCTTGTCGGTTTCTTCGGGGCTTGCGGCCAGTTGCGCGACCATGAGCTCGATATGCTCGGCCAGCGCACCACGAAAGTCATCCGACAGACGCGCCATTTCGCCGATGGCCGTCGGCAGCGGGCAGGCGTGATCTTCAGCGTCGCGATGCTTGCGGGATAAATAGAATGCCGCCAGCAAGGCGCGGCGCTCTTCGCCCGGCAATTGGTCGTCGATTTTGGCGACCATTTCCCGCCGCTCGCTGAGCAGGTGGTTGAAAGCCTCCAGCATCAAGGCTTCCTTACTGTCGAAGTGGGCATAGAAACCGCCAACCGTCAGCCCCGCCGCTCCCATGATTTCGTTCACGCTGGGCTCGACCGGCCCGCGAGCGATCAGCGCGACGCTGGCTGCGTTGAGAATACGTTCGCGGGTTTGTGCTTTTTTATCGTTCATGTCCGCCTCCCGGATGATGGCAGTAATATTATCTGCATCATGGGGGATGGCAAGCGAAGAGAACGGGTACCGGCTTTGGATGCCGGTGAATTTTGTGGGGAGGAGCTTGGGGTCGCGCTGAGAAGACCGATTGGTCAGACCGACCGTGCGGGTCGCAGGAAAATAAAACCCCAGAAAAACAAAAGGGCCATTCAATAATCGAATGACCCTTGGTCTCGCAGAGCGAGAAATCGTGGCGTCCCCTAGGGGACTCGAACCCCTGTTACCGCCGTGAAAGGGCGGTGTCCTAGGCCACTAGACGAAGGGGACGCAAAACCTTCAGTCAGGTTCGTCGTAAACATCTTCAACGAACCTTGGCAAATTTGGTGGAGCTAAGCGGGATCGAACCGCTGACCTCCTGCATGCCATGCAGGCGCTCTCCCAGCTGAGCTATAGCCCCGGATTTACGTCTCTCGACGGAGGTCAACCTTGCGGCATCACTCGGTAAAACTGGCGTCCCCTAGGGGACTCGAACCCCTGTTACCGCCGTGAAAGGGCGGTGTCCTAGGCCACTAGACGAAGGGGACATAACCTTTGTGTACCTGATCGGTGCTGGTTCCGATTTGCGGTACAAACTTCAAGGCAGTGTAGCCAACCTTGAAGCTTCTAAATTGGTGGAGCTAAGCGGGATCGAACCGCTGACCTCCTGCATGCCATGCAGGCGCTCTCCCAGCTGAGCTATAGCCCCACAATACACTCTCAGATCACCTTGCGTTGCCGCCGTGTATCTGTGTTGCCGTGTGGACGGGGCGCATATTAAGTGCGGCCCCGATACCTGTCAAACTTTTTTTAAAACAATTTCAAAAGAATTTTCCGGGATAACAATCACTTACCGCCCTCCCCTGAATAATCAGGGGGTTGCTTGGCCGATGCGCACCCGGGTTCGGCTACGCACAGCGGCCGACCGCCACTCAGCCGATGGAGCCAAGCAGCTTTTCCCATTCCTTGTTTTCTTTCTTCGAGACGCCGCCTAGCAGGTCAAGGGCCTGGCGCAGACGATAGCGAGTCAGGTCCGGACCGAGGATTTCCATGGCGTCGGTCACCGAGACCGAGTTGGCCTGGCCAGTGACTGCAGCAAACATCAGCGGCATGGCATCACGCAGCTTCAGTTGCAGATGCTCGACCACTGCCTGGATGCAACCGGTGATGCTCTCTTTCTCCCACTGACGCAGGGATTCGAGTTTCCAGAGGATCAACTGCATCACCTGACGCACCTGCTCCGGCGACAGCTTCTTGTGCTCGAACAGCTTGACGTCCGGATTCACGCCACCGGCGAAAAAGAACCCGCCCAGCGGCGCGACCTGACTAAACGTTTCGACGCGGCCCTGAACGTGCGGCGCGATCTTCATCATGTAGTCGCTGTTGAACGCCCACTTCTGAACCCGTGCGGCGAACTCTTCGACCGGCAACTCACGCAGCCACTGGCCATTGAGCCAGGAGAGTTTCTCGATGTCGAAAATCGGCCCGCCCAGGGACACGCGATTCAGGTCGAAATTGTCGACCATTTCCTGCAACGAGAACTTCTCGCGCTCGTCGGGCATCGACCAGCCCATGCGGCCCAAGTAGTTGAGCATCGCCTCTGGCATGAAGCCCATGCGCTCGTAGAAAGTCACCGACGTCGGGTTCTTGCGCTTGGACAGCTTGCTCTTGTCCGGGTTACGCAGCAGCGGCATGTAGCACAGGGCCGGCTTTTCCCAGCCGAAGTATTCGTAGAGCAGGATCAGTTTCGGCGCCGATGGCAGCCATTCTTCGCCGCGCAGCACGTGGGTGATACCCATCAAATGGTCGTCGACGACGTTGGCCAGGAAGTAGGTCGGCAGACCGTCGGTCTTCATCAGGACCTGCATGTCCATGCGGTCCCACGGGATTTCCACTTCGCCACGCAGGATGTCCGGCACGACGCAGACGCCTTCGCTCGGCACCTTCATGCGAATCACGTGAGGTTCGCCAGCGGCCAGACGACGCTCGACTTCTTCCTTCGACAGCAGCAGCGCGCGGCCGTCGTAGCGTGGGGTTTCGCCACGGGCCATCTGCTCGGCGCGCATCTGGTCCAGCTCCTCGCTGGTGCAGAAGCACGGGAAGGCATGACCGGCGTCGACCAGTTGCTGGGTGTACTTCTTGTAGATGTCGCCACGCTCGCTCTGGCGATACGGGCCGTGCGGACCACCGACGTCCGGGCCTTCGCTCCATTCGATGCCCAGCCAGCGCAGGGCGTCGAAAATCTGTTGTTCGGACTCGCGGGTCGAGCGCAACTGATCGGTGTCTTCAATGCGCAGGATGAATTCGCCACCATGCTGCTTGGCAAAGCAATAGTTGAACAGTGCGATGTAAGCCGTGCCAACGTGGGGGTCGCCGGTTGGCGATGGCGCGATGCGGGTACGAACGGTGGTCATGGAAAATTCCGAATAGGTCGAACAAGCCGCGAATCTTAACAGGCGCGAGCGTCGCGGCTCCAGCACCGGGACCGGATCGCCAGGCAGATTCGCGCAGGTGGGAACTGAGCGTAGCCAGTGCGCGGGCATGTGCCAGAAATGAATACCGGATTATCAGTTCCAGTCATTATTTCAACGATGGCTAGGTGCCAGACTTCATTTGCTGATAAATTTCCTTACATTCTAATAATCCAGAACGACCATGCCTGCCCAACTCAAACGCCGCCTGTTCATCTTCTTTGTGGTGGTCCTGCTGATCGCCCTCGCCTTCTTTGCCCAATGGTATCTAAAAGGACGCTTCTACGAGACCACCGACAACGCCTACGTTCAGGGTGAGATCACCCGCATTTCCAGCCAGCTTGGCGCCCGCGTCAGCGAAGTGCTGGTGCAGGACAACCAGCACGTCGACAAAGGCCAGCTGCTGGTGCGGCTGGAACCTGACGATTTCCGCCTGTCCATTGATCGCGCTCAAGCGACACTCGCCACCCGCGAAGCCGAGCGAGTTCAGGCGCAGAGCAAGCTGACCCAGCAATCGAGCCTGATTGCCGCCAGCGACGCGCAGGTTCAGGCCAATCAAGCGACGCTGGGGCGCACTCAGATCGATCTGGCGCGGCTACAGAAACTGCGCACGCCGGGCTTCGTCTCGGAAGAACAGGTCACCACCATGACCGCCGACAGCAATGTTGCGCGCTCGCAAGTCACCAAGGCCCAGGCCGACGCCCAGAGTCAGCGCCAGCAGGTCAACGCGCTGAACGCCGAGATCAAGCGCCTCGATGCGCAGATCGCTACCGCCCGCGCCGATCTGGCCCAAGCGCAAATCAACATGCAGCGGACCGAAATCCACTCCCCCATCAGCGGCCTTGTCGGTCAGCGCGCGGCGCGCAACGGTCAGTACGTGCAGGCTGGCGCTTATCTGCTGTCCATCGTTCCCGACGAAGACATCTGGGTGCAGGCCAACTTCAAGGAAACCCAGATCGAACATATGGGGATCGGCCAGTCCGCGGAGCTGACCTTCGACAGTTTCCCCGGCACGCCGATAAAAGGTCAGGTCAACAGCCTGTTTGCCGCTTCAGGCGCGCAGTTCAGCCTGCTGCCGCCCGACAACGCGACCGGCAATTTCACCAAGGTCGTGCAGCGTATCCCGGTAAAACTGACGTTTGCCCCGGATAATCCGCTGCACGGCAAGATCCGTCCGGGCATGTCGGTGACGGTTTCGGTCAACATCAAACCGGCAAACGACACTCAAAGTGGCCGGTGACGAACTGACCCGCCCGGTCGGCGAACCGACCCGGCGGGACTGGATCGCGGTGATGAGCGTGATGCTGGGCGCTTTCATGGCGGTGCTGGACATCCAGATCACCAACTCCTCGCTCAAAGACATTCAAGGCGCGCTATCGGCCACTCTTGAAGAAGGCTCGTGGATTTCCACGTCTTATCTGGTGGCCGAGATCATCATGATCCCGCTCACGGCCTGGCTGGTGCAGGTGCTCTCCGCGCGGCGCCTGGCGGTCTGGGTGTCGCTGGGGTTTCTGGTTTCATCGTTGCTCTGCTCCATGGCCTGGAGCCTGGAAAGCATGATCGTATTCCGCGCCATGCAAGGCTTCACCGGCGGCGCGCTGATCCCGCTGGCATTCACCCTGACGCTGATCAAACTGCCTGAACACCACCGAGCCAAAGGCATGGCGCTGTTTGCCATGACCGCGACCTTCGCGCCTTCCATTGGGCCCACGCTCGGTGGCTGGCTGACGGAAAACTTCGGCTGGGAATACATTTTCTACATCAACATTCCGCCGGGGCTGGTGATGATCGCCGGGCTGATGTACGGCCTGGAGAAGAAGACGCCGCACTGGGAATTGCTGAAAAGCACCGACTACGCAGGGATCGTCACCCTCGGCGTTGGCCTGGGCTGCCTGCAGGTGTTTCTTGAAGAAGGCCATCGCAAGGACTGGCTGGAATCCAGCCTGATCCTGACTTTAGGCAGTATCGCGCTGCTCAGCCTGATCACCTTTGTGATTATCCAGTTCTCCAAACCCAAGCCGCTGATCAATCTGGGCATCCTCGGCAACCGTAACTTCGGACTGTCCAGCATCTCCAGCGTCGGCATGGGCGTGGGGCTTTATGGTTCGATCTACCTGCTGCCGCTGTATCTGGCGCAGATTCAGGGCTACAACGCTCAGCAGATTGGCGAAGTCATCATGTGGATGGGGGTTCCGCAGCTGTTTCTGATCCCGCTGGTGCCGCAACTGATGAAGATTATCTCGCCGAAGATCCTCTGCACCCTCGGCTTCGGGCTGTTCGGCATTGCCAGTTTTTCTTCGGGAGTGCTCAACCCGGACTTCGCCGGGCCGCAGTTCAACCAGATCCAGATCGTTCGCGCGCTGGGACAACCGCTGATCATGGTGACCATCTCGCTGATCGCCACTGCCTTTATCCAGCCTCAGGATGCAGGGTCGGCATCCAGCCTGTTCAACATCCTGCGCAATCTTGGTGGCGCGATTGGTATCGCGTTGCTGGCGACCTTGCTCGATGCCAGGACCAAGACCTACTTCGACTACCTGCGCGAATCCATCTCCCCTGCCAACCCGCAAGTGGCCGAACGTATGGCGACGTTCACCGACCGCCTCGGCAGCGAGACCGCGGCGCTGGGCAAACTCAGCGAAATTGCCCATCAGCAGGCCGCGATCATGGCGTACAACGATGCGTTTCATTTTGTCGGAATCGCACTGGGGGTCAGCATGGTGGCGGTGATGCTGACCAAGAAGCTGCCGTCGGGGATCAAGTCTGGGGAAGCGCATTGACGCATTCGGGTAGCTTGAGTCGGGTAATTCCCTTCTCCGCATAGGATTGGCTGAAGCGTTGCCGTAGTCCATTTCTGAAAACCTCGCAGTCTTGTCCTTTTGTGTTTCAGCGCTCGGACAGGGCTGCGTGAAGTCCCTACATTCCGCCGCTTTCTCAGCGCGGATCACGGAATGTCTGACGCCCCACACGCTGCCCGCCAGGGCGATGCGATCGTTCACAGCTCGATCATGGCCGA
>NZ_MUIN01000010.1 GCF_002080045.1 Pseudomonas sp. Bc-h
CACGGAGCGTCGCCGAAGTGAGGGTATTCCGACGAAGGAGGAACCCAACCAGGAGCAAGGACACTTGGTTACTTGGTGTCTTTTCAAGTAACTCGCCGGAGGCGAAACAGGTCTGGCGTTAGCCAGAGCCAATGCAAGCTCCAACACAGATAACGGATACGCCCAGCCCGGTGCCGTCCCAAGAAACCCATAAAAAAGCCCCCGAAGACTCAAGGTCAACGAGGGCCAAGGCACTGCGCTCACAGTTCGGTCAAAGGCTCAAACGGCCCTTATGGCATCCCCAGCCAATTCGGCAGGGCCAGCGAAATGAACGGCACGTACGTCACCAGAAGCAGGAACACCAGCAGAATCGACAACCACGGCAGCGCCGCACGAATCGTCTGCCCCAACGTCAGCCCCGTCACCGCCGAGGTCACGAACAGATTCAAACCCACCGGCGGATGCACCAGTCCGATCTCCATGTTCACCACCATCACGATACCCAGGTGAATCGGATCGATACCCAGCTTCATGGCAATCGGGAAGAAGATCGGCGCCAGAATCAGAATGATCGCCGAAGGCTCCATGAAACTGCCCGCCACCAGCAACACGATATTGACCATGATCAGGAAACCGATCGGCGTCAGCCCCTCGGAAATGACCCAGGCCGTGATCTGCTGCGGAATCTGTTCGGTGGTCAGTACATGAGCGAACAACATGGCGTTGGCAATGATGAACATCAGCATGATCGACAGGCGACCAGACTCAAGCAGCACCTTGGGGCAGTCCCTGAACGTCATGTCCTTGTAGACAAACAACGCGATGAACGCCGAATAGACCGCCGCCACTGCCGCCGCTTCGGTCGGGGTGAACATGCCGCTGTAAATCCCGCCAAGGATGATCACCAGCAACAACAAGCCCCAAAAGGCACGTTGCGCGGTGTGCAGCCATACACGGAATGACACGCGAGGCTGAGCGGGCAGTTTCTTGACCCGGGCCACGATGTAGATCACCACCATCAGCGCAACGCCAAGCAGAATCCCCGGAATGACGCCTGCGATGAACAGTTTGCCCACAGAAGTTTCAGTCGCTGCGGCGTAAACCACCATCACGATCGACGGCGGAATCAGGATGCCCAGCGTACCGGCGTTACAGATGATCCCGGCGCCGAACTCCTTCGGATAACCGGAACGCACCATCCCTGCCACAGCAATCGAACCCACCGCCGCAACGGTCGCCGGGGAAGACCCGGACAGCGCCGCGAACAGCATGCACGCCAGCACTGCCGCAATCGCCAGACCGCCGCGAATGTGGCCGACACAGGCGTTGGCGAAATCGATCAAGCGTTGCGCCACACCGCCGGTGGTCATGAACGCACCGGACAACAGGAAGAACGGAATCGCCAGAAAGGTATAGCTGTCGGACGTCTCGAACAGCTTGATTGCCAGCGAACTCAACGAGTCCGGGCTGAACAGCAGAATCGAGGTCGCACCGGCCAAGCCCAGGGAAATCGCGATGGGCACGCCCAGGAACATGAACACGAACAGCAGCAGGAACAAACAGATAACCGTCATCAGTGTTGCTCCTCACCAGGGTTGGCCAGTTTGCTCGCTTCCGCTGCTTCGTCAGCCAGACCCAGACCGGTCTGCCGGTGGGTCCAGATGCGGTAGAGGATTTCCAGATAACGCGCGATCACCAGAGCGAAGCCGATAGGCACGATGACCGTGATATAGGCGATCTTGATGCCAAAACGATCCAGGTCCTCAGCGCCGATGCCAGCAACGAACAGCGCCGACACCCATTTGTAACTCGCCACCAGAAACAGCCCGGCGTAGGCCAGGCAACAGGCGCAGGCCAGCATCGCCAGAATGCGCTGCACCGGTTTGCTGGTTTTCTTCACCAGCGCGTCGACGCCCAGGTGCCCGGCAGTACGCACGCCGTAGGAAATACCGAAAAAGATCAGCCAGCCGAAGATGGCCTTGGTCAACGCCACGCTCCAGGTCATGCCCTGTGCGTAGCCCATCAAGTGATCGCCAATCCCTGCGAAAAAGTCGCTGCTGACCGCCCACTGATCGCTGAGCGAATAAAACAGCGTGTAGATGTTGTTCAGCGCCACGTAGACGAATGTCACCAGCGTCATGGCAGCCAGCAGGAAGGCGATGATGCCCTCCTCCAGATGCTCCCAGAGTCGCGTCAGCGATTGCATAAGAATTCTCCGAACGTATTCGAACCAGAGGGTGACCACCCACGTCCGGGTGGTCACTCAGACATCTCTGCCTGTGTCGATCAAGCCCGCTTGAGGATCAAGGCGCCTTGTTCGAATCGTCTGCTGCCTTGATCAGGTCTGCACCGATTTCTTCGGAGAACTTGTCCCAGACCGGCTTCATGACTTCGCGCCACTTGGCACGCTGCTCAGGCGTGAGGGTGTCGATCTCGCTGGTCTTGGAGTCAGCGATTTTCTGCTTGGCGGTCTGGTTCAGGGCTTCAGCCTGTTTGTTCACTTCGACCGTCACCTGATCCATGATCTTCTGCAGCTCGGTACGCACGTCTTCCGGCAGACCGTTCCAGAACTTGGAGTTGGTGATCACCATGTAGTCGATCAGACCGTGGTTGGTTTCGGTGAAGAACTGCTGTACCTCGTTGACCTTCTGGCTTTCGTAGTTCGACCAGGTGTTCTCGGTGCCGTTGACGGTACCGGTCTGCAGGCCCTGATAGACCTCGGCGAAGCTCATTTTGCGCGGGTTGGCATGCAGCGCGACAAACTGCGCTTCGAGCACGCTGGACGCCTGTACGCGGAATTTCAGGCCGCGAGCGTCTTTAGGCTCGATCAGCTTCTTGTTCGCGGACAGCTGCTTCAGACCGTTGTGCCAGTAAGCCAGGCCGTGAATGCCCTTGTCGTCCATGGAGGTCAGCAGCGCCTTGCCCTGAGGACCCTGCTGGAAGCGGTCGACGGCGGCCAGGTCGTTAAACAGGAATGGCAGGTCAAAGATCTGCACTTTCTTGGTGTACTGCTCGAACTTGGCCAGAGACGGCGCAAGCATCTGAACGTCGCCCAGCAACAGGGCTTCCATTTCCTTGCCATCGCCGAACAGCGAGGAGTTCGGGTAGACCTCGACCTTGACCTTGTCTTTCAAGGCCGGATCGGCGGCAACCATTTTCTGGAACATCAAGGCGCCCTGGCCTTTTGGCGTGTTTTCCGCCACCACGTGGGCAAACTTGATGACGATTGGATCAGCGTGTGCCATGCCGGCCATGGTCACTGCAGCGGCGCAGAAAAGCGCCTTGGTCAGCTTCAACATCGATATCACCTTTTTATTGTTGTAGGAGCTTATTTTTGTAGGAGCAATTGATGACGCTTGAGCGTTGTGCCATCTAACGATGCCCAAGACAAGGTGTTTAGAGAATCAGCTTTTATGTAAGCCAGCATTCGGTATAGCTGAACGCCGGTGCTCGTGTGCCCCTTCCCCATCACCCGCGTTCTAGACAGCGTGCCTTACGGAAACTAGCACGCTGGGTGAAAAGTGCCACTATTGCTGACGCTCAACCCGCGGCCAATGCCAGTAATCGTTGGGCCCGCAACAACACTGGCGCATCTACCATTTGTCCGTCGAGCTGAAATGCACCTGCGCCGTTAGCGGCTGCGCTGGCATCGACCACCCGCTTTGCCCAGCTCAGATCGTCCGCGCTTGGGGCAAGTGCTGCATGGATGACCGGCACCTGCTTGGGGTGAATGCACAGCGCGCCGCCGTAACCCATGTCATAGGCGTGACGGATCGCGCGGTGCAGCCCCTCAGGATCACCGATCGCCGGGTGCACGCCGTCCAGCGGCGGCAGCAGGTTGGCGCCTCGCGAGTGCAGTTGTACAGAAATGCGCGCCTGATCGAGAAACATCTGCGCCGCAGGTGTGCCGGTGTTCAAGTTCAAGTCCAGGCCCAGATCCAGCCCACCGAACGACAGGCGCTCGACGCCCGGCGCATGCGCGATCTGCTCCAGCGCCAGCAAACCCTTGGCGCTCTCGATGATCGGCCACACCGGTTTCCCGGTTTGCCAGACCGCCGCCACCTGGGCCGCGCTTTCGACTTTAGGCAGCAGCACCCCGGCGACGCCGGTCTGTTGTTTGCAGAACGCCAGATCCGCAACGTGCTCGGCATGCTCCGGCGCATTGACTCGCACCCAGACCGCAGCCTGAGGATAACCTTGCAGAAACGCCGCCAGATGGTCGCGGGCCTGACGCTTGAGCGGCTCTTCGACGGCGTCTTCGAAATCGACGATCACCGCATCCGCGCCCGCGGCCAGGGCCTTGGCGAAACGCTCGGGCCGGCTGCCGGGCACGAACAATGCGGAGCGGACGATGGATTGGGGCATGGTGTGCTTCCTTATGAAAATATCCTGCGATGTGACGGATCGTTCGCGGTGGGTCGGCGGACATACAACCCGTGGGAGCGAGCTTGCTCGCGAAGGGATCTCAGACCCGGCATCTGTGCCGCCTGACACCCTTCATTCGCCAGCGAGCTCCCTCCCACAAGGCCTGCCGAATGCGCAAGATCGATGTACGCTTCGGACGCTCAAACCACCCCGGCCGCCGCCATCCGCGCCTGATCCTCAGCGGAAAATCCCAGCTCGCCAAGAATGCTGCCTGTGTGCTGCCCCAACCCGGGGACGCCATCCATGCGCGGGGTGAACGCGGCGTTGCGTCCCGGAGGCAGCAGCGACGGCAGTGGTCCGGACGGGCTGTCCACTTCGCGCCAGCTGTCGCGGGCCTTGAGTTGCGGGTGATCCCAGACGCCCTGCATGTCGTTGACCCGCGCGTTGGCGATCTGCGCATCCTCAAGCCGTGCCACCACTTCATCGACGCTCAACGCCGCGAAGCCATCGACGATGATCTGCCGCAGCACTTCACGGTTTTCCGAGCGCTTGAAGTTGGCCGAAAAACGCTCGTCGGTGGCCAGCGCCTTGTCCAGCAGGACCTTCTCGCAGAACAACGCCCATTCACGCTCGTTCTGCAACCCGAGCATGATGGTGCCGCCACCGCCGGTCGGGAACGGGCCATACGGGTAAATCGTCGAGTGCGAGGCGCCAGCGCGCGGTGGCTGCGGCGCGCCGTTGTAGGCGTAGTACATCGGGTAGCCCATCCACTCCACCAGGCTTTCCAGCATGCTGACGTCAATGCGGCTGCCTTCACCGGTCTTGTCGCGCAGCAACAGCGCCGAGAGGATGCCGGTGTAGGCGTACATGCCCGCAGCGATGTCGGCGATGGAACAACCGGCCTTGGCCATTTCGTTTTCGCCCGGGCCGCCGGTCACCGACAGAAAGCCGCCTTCGCTCTGAATCAGCAGGTCATAGGCCTTCTTCTTTTCATAGGGGCCGCCTTCGCCATAGCCGGAAATGTCGCAGACGATCAGGCGCGGAAACCGCTCATGCAGCGCTTCGAACGACAAGCCCATGCGCGCAGCGGCGCCCGGTGCGAGGTTCTGTACGAGTACATCGGCGGTGGCCAGCAGCGATTCGAGAATGTCACCCGCCTCGTCCTGTTTCAGGTCCAGGGTCAGGCTTTCCTTGGAGCGATTGGTCCAGACGAAGTGCGACGCCAGGCCGTCGACACGCTGATCGTAGCCACGGGCAAAGTCACCGACGCCAGGGCGCTCGACCTTGATCACGCGAGCGCCCAGGTCCGCCAGTTGCCGCGTGCAGAACGGCGCCGCAATGGCGTGCTCCAGACTGACCACGGTGATGCCGTCCAGAGGACGAGGGTTTTGTTGAGTCATGTTCTTGCACCTCCACATTCCACTGTCTGATCGTTTCCACGCTCTGCGTGGGCATGCATCCCGTGATGCTCTGCGTCACGGCCTGGGGCGCGGAGCGTCCTAGGGAGGCGTTACCACGCGGAGCGTGGGAACGATCAGAGAGGTCTTGCGTTCGTTAAATGAGATCCGCCAGATCCCGCGCATCGCGCAGGTGCCAGACGCGTTCGATCAGGGCCTTGCCCTGCTCCACCGTGCGAGCGCCGGAGAACGCCAGCAGACGCTGGACCTTGTCCTCCAACTCGGGCCGCGACAGGGTGTTGCCCGGATCGCCCTTCGGATCGTCGATGGCAGCGGTCAACGTGCGGCCATCGGTGGTGGTGACGATCACCCGACCCAGCCAGCGCGCCGGATAGGCGCCATCGACCTCAGGGTCGAGCTCCATCGTTACCTTCTCGCGGAACCCAGCGACGTCGGCATCGGTCAGCGCCAAGTCGCGGAATTCGATCAACTGCGCGCTGCCGTGCACGGCGATCAGGCCCAACACCGCACCCATCGAGAACTTCGCCTGATGCACGGTCTGCGGTACGTCGACGCGACCGAGCACATCGATCGCACCCTGGTGAACGCGGGTCACGACCTTGGCGATCTGGTCGTGGCGCAAGCCTTCGCGTTGCATCAGGTGCAACAGCGCGTCGGCGGCCGGATGGGTGTGACGGCAGGAGGCGTGGAACTTGAACGAGGTTTCCGCCAGCGCCCAGCGCGAGCCCAGACGATCGGACAACTTGCTCGGGTCGCTGTCGGTCGACATCCCCGCCGCCATGCCCTGATCGCCTTCGAGAATGTTGCGCGCCCCGGTCAGGCCGTCTTCGGTCATGTACGCGGCGAGCAGACCATCGGCCGCGGCCTTGGCGGTGTGCAATTGCTTCGAGTCGGCAGCGTCACGCAGGAACTCCCACAAGCCCGCTGCCTGAGTACCGGCCGTGCCCAACAGATTGATGAATTGCTCTTTGTCGAAATTCAGCAGCTTGCCCACTGCAACAGCTGCGGCGAGGGTGCCGACCGTGGCCGTGGTGTGAAAGATGCGGTAGTGCGAGCGGCCCATGAATTCGCCGATGCGGATCCCGGCTTCGTATCCTGCGACGGAGGCTAGCAACAGGTCCTGACCGGACTTGCCCAGATCCTGCGCAGCGGCCAGCACAGCGGAAAACACCACGGTGGCCGGATGCAGCACGGAGCTGTTGTGCAGGTCGTCCTGCTCGACCAGGTGCGAAGATGCGCCGTTGACCAGTGCCGCGAAGTACGCCGAGGTGTTGCGACCGCTGACCAGAATCTTCGCCTTGCCATCGCTCGGGCCCATCCGTTCGGCATAACGCTCGAAAATCGGGATCGGCCGCGCGCCCTGACTGGCCAGCCCAGAGCCTATCCAGTCCAGAAACAGGTCTTCGGTACGGTCCAGCACGTGGCCTGGAATCTGCTCGTATTTCAGCTCGGCAAGAAAGCCCGCCAATGCCTGGGTATGACTCATCTCGATGTCCTCAGAAGCTGCGTGGCAGTTCGAGCAGGTGCTCGGCGACGTAGGAAAGAATCAGGTTGGTGGAGATCGGTGCGACCTGATACAGACGGGTCTCGCGGAATTTGCGCTCGACGTCGTATTCGCAGGCGAAACCGAAACCGCCGTGGGTCTGCAAACAGGCGTTGGCCGCTTCCCACGAAGCCTTGGCGGCCAGGTACTTGGCCATGTTGGCGCTGGCCCCGGCGTTCTTGCCGCTGTCGTATTCTTCGCAGGCACGCCAGCGCATCAGGTCGGCGGCTTCGATCTCGATGTGCGCCTCGGCAATCGGGAATTGCACGCCCTGGTTCTGGCCAATCGGGCGGCCGAATACCACGCGATCGCGGGCATAAGCGGCGGACTTCTCGATGAACCAGCGACCATCGCCGATGCACTCGGCGGCGATCAGCGTGCGTTCGGCGTTGAGGCCGTCGAGGATGTACCTGAAACCCTTGCCCTCTTCGCCGATCAGGCTGTTGGCAGGCAATTCCAGGTTGTCGAAAAACAGCTCGTTGGTTTCGTGGTTGACCATGTTGGCGATGGGCTGAACGGTCAGGCCATTGCCAATGGCATCGCGCAGGTCGACCAGGAAAATCGACATGCCTTCGGATTTCTTTTTGACCTCGGCCAGCGGCGTGGTGCGCGCCAGCAGGATCATCAGGTCCGAATGCTGAATCCGCGAGATCCAGACCTTCTGCCCGTTGATCACGTACTTATCGCCCTGTTTGACGGCAGTGGTCTTGATCTTGGTAGTGTCCGTGCCGGTGGTCGGCTCGGTCACGCCCATCGATTGCAGGCGCAGTTCGCCGCTGGCGAGCTTGGGCAGGTAGTAGCGCTTCTGCTCTTCGCTACCGTGACGCAGCAAGGTGAACATGTTGTACATCTGGCCGTGCACGGTGCCGGAGTTGCCGCCGCAAGCGTTCACTTCTTCGAGAATCACCGAGGCCTCGGCCAGACCAAGACCCGAGCCGCCGTATTCTTCGGGGATCATCGCCGACAGCCAGCCGGCGTCGGTCAGCGCCTTGACGAAGGCTTCCGGGAAGCCCTTCTCTTCGTCGATCTTGCGCCAGTATTCAGCCGGAAATTCGGCGCACAGCGCGCGCACGCCTTCGCGGATGGCATTCAGGTCTTCGTTTTCGTATGGGTTCATCGTGTCTGCTCGCGTCTACCAGCGGCCCGTCGCGATGGGCGGGCCTGGCTATATAAAGGAAGAAGGATTCAGTCGAAGCTGACTTCGGCGCTCTGCGCGACCCCAGCTTCATTACCCGCCCACAGCTGAGCCTTGCCCGGTTCGGTGATACGACCGCCGACCCGAAACGCCGCGGGCACGTTCAACGGCCGTACGCCGCGATAGGCGAAGTGACGCACGCGCTTGCCAGGGTTGCCGCGGATGAACGCGCGAAGGTTGAAGGTGGCGATCATCGGGCCGTGAACCACCAGACCTGGATAGCCTTCGGTTTCGGTCACGTAGGGGTAGTCGTAATGAATGCGGTGGCCGTTGAAGGTCACTGCCGAATAGCGGAACAACAAGGTGGGGGTCGGCTCGATGGTCTCGCTCCAGTCACCTTGCTCAGGCGCCTCACCGCTGTTGAGCTTCGGCGGATTGGGCTCGCGATAGACGATGTCTTGCTCCTCACGCACGCACAATTGGCCGTTTTGCGAGTAGTCGTGACGCACCGTAACGAACAACAGCGAGCCGGTGCGGCCGTGCTTTTCTTCGATGTGCAGGATGGTCGACAGGCGATGGGCGTCGGCACCGACTTTCAACGGCTGGATGAACTCCACACGACCACCGGCCCACATGCGGTTACGGTTGTCGGCCGGAGGCAGAAAGCCGCCGCGGGCCGGGTGGCCATCGCCGCCCAGTTGCGCCTCGAAAACCGGTTCCTGGAAAAAACACCACTGCCACAGCGCAGGCAACGGGTCGCCGTCGGCTGGCGTAGGCTCGCCGAAGGTGGCGGCAATGCGCTTGATCAGGTTGTGGCTCAGGTGATCCTGAGCTTCCTCGGTCCGTCCGATCCAGGCACTGAAATCCACTGGCGAATCTGAAGCACTCATGGGAGAGAACCCTCTGCATTTGTTGTTATGAACGGATCATGAGATTGGCCTGGCATTCTGTGAATCAGCATTTGCATAAGACCGCGTTCATGTATGCTGAACGCACCTGCAACGTTCGGATACAACCATGCACTTCGACCTGGCTGACTTGCGCCTCTTCATTCATATCGGCGAATCCCCGAGCCTGACCCAAGGCGCCCGCCGGGCTTTTCTTTCCCCTGCCGCCGCCAGCGCTCGCATCAAGGCCCTCGAAGGCCAGCTCGATACGCGCCTGTTGTATCGCGACAGCCGTGGCGTCGAACTGACCCCGGCCGGGCAACGCTTGCTCAAGCACGCGCGACTGATCATGAGCCAGGTGGATTATCTGAAGAGCGAGTTCACCAGCTATGGCACTGACTCGGCCGGGCACATCCGCATCTTCGCCAACACCACAGCGGTGACCGAATTCTTGCCCGAAGTGCTGGCCGGATTCCTCGCCCAACGGCCAGGGGTGACGGTGGATTTGCAGGAGCGCTTGTCGCGGGACATCGTGCGCGGCGTGCTCGATGGCAGCACCGACATGGGCATCATCGCAGGCCCGGTCGAAGCAGCCGGATTGCAGGTCATCCACTTCAGCACCGACCGTCTGGTGCTGACCGTGCCTCAAGGGCATGAGTTGGCGAAACAAAAGAAAGTCACCCTGAAACAGACCCTGGCGTTTCAACACATCGGCCTGCACGAAGGCAGCACGTTGCTGAGTTTTCTGCGCGATCACGTTGAACGCTTGGGGCAGAACCTGTCGCTGCGGATTCAGGTGTCGAGCTTCGAGGCGATCTGCCGGATGGTCGAAGCGGGCGTGGGGATCGGCATCATTCCCGAGTCTGCGGCGGTGCGGCACAGCCGGACGATGAAACTGGTGACCATCGAAATCGACGAGCCATGGGCCGTGCGCGAGCGCAGTATTCTGGTGAGAGAACTCGACGCCCTGCCGGGAGTGGTCAGGGCGTTGATTGCGGTGTTGATGCCGGATGCCGCGAAGTCAGCCGCAGCGAGCGCTTCCGCGACCCCGCCCCTGTAGCAGGACGGCCGGGCGGCGTTCCGTTTACCGGCGCAGGCGTCCTTGAAATCGCTACCGCCGGCAAGCCGTGCTGCTACAGGTGTCGCGTCGCGCAATAGTGGTTTGGCACCCTCAGAAACTCAAATCCACACATCATTCTGCGTGGTAAGACCGTGGTATCGTCAATAATATTAACCACCGCAGTTAGCTGGATCAGCATCAGCTTCAATACCGGCTCAGGGATGAATAACCAGAGACAACTGCGATCCGGTCTATAACACTGTGGCCGTTAGGCGTTAACCTATTCGCGTAATAGATATATTGTCGATAAGAAGTGAGTTCCCCACCACCCCCTTAACCTTCCAGCGAAAAAGAGGGTTTTCCTCTTCCCGCTCTACTGGAACTTCCACAGAGAACATACGCCACTGGCCAGCGACGATCTGAAAATTCCCGACAAGTTCGGAACTCGACCAGCCGACGTTCACTGTCATTCCTGCATGGGAGCCCTTGAGTGAGGCCTGAAACCTATAACGCCCCACTGCGGGCGCCGCGAAGGACTTAAGCAAAGTTATCCATTCACCATCCGCTATCCGTGTGAGCTTCCCAACACTGCCTTGTTGCGTGTCTGCATGCCCCTCCCATGCCCAACGATTGTCTAGGTACGACCACCAGCCATTGAGATTACCGCCTTCAAAATCGGTGAAGTCCTCGAACGGCGGAACTCTGGCTAGAGACCAGCGGTCCGACGTCAATGGTCCTACGCGAGCATTAAAATCATGCCCCCCTAGGGCAAGACTCGGCACTGTATACTGCCATCGACCATCAACGACCGGTGCATTACCCACAAGTGTGTCACCGTCATAAATACTGACTTCCTCACCCGCCAAGTTTGTTTCGTCTTGACCCATCATCATTAACTCCCTGAATTCTCGAACATAGCAAGTTGGAGACCATCGATCCAGGACGCTGCAACCGTCCCTGCAACCAAGCGTAATCGCCTCTTGCAAACAACTCAAATCGTCCTGTTCAAATCAAAAACACCCACATGGACAATAACCCAGTGATTTCTTTAGAAATGAATACTTGGTTAGTTGATGAGTGAAGGACCTCTATTTCGAAAAGGTCTAATGCTTAATTCAAATCCACACATCATTCTGCGCAGTGCGCTCGTTGGTATCGTCCCCGGTATTGATCACCCCGGTCGGCTCGACCAGCATCAGCTTCACTTCCTTCTCCGCATAAGGCTTGTGCTCCACACCTTTGGGGACGACGTACAGTTCACCCGCATTCAACTCGACGAAACCGTCGCGAAAATCGATGCGCAGGCAGCCTTCGATCACGATGAAGGTTTCGTCGGTGTCGGCGTGGGTGTGCCAGAGAAAATCCCCTTCAAGACGGGCCAGTTTGAACTGGTAGTCGTTCATCTGCGCGACGACCTTGGGTTGCCATTGCTCGCTGAAGAGGCTGTATTTTTGGGCGAAGTTGATGGGGGTGTGGGTGGTCTGGGACGTGGACATCGAAGTGGCTCCGCAAGGGTTCGGGGAGCCAGCAAGTTAGGGCATTACACGCGAGCGGGTCTTGTACGTTATTGCAAGTAATCTGATAGTTCAGCGTCGATCCCTTCGCTGCCGTCGTCACCTCCGGCGTCTCCCACAGATTTGAGCTCGCCGGCAATCCGCGGTGATTGTGACAGGGTTTGAGGTCAGCCAAAAACCGCCGGGATGATCACTGTTCCTGTGGGAGACGCCGGAGGTGACGACGGCAGCGACAGCGCTAGAGCGCTAGATCGATCGACCCGATCCATCTACCCCACGCGCACCGAGCATCTTCAACCACCGCCCTGGCGGATACCCGAAGGTCTTCACGAAATGCCGCGTCATGTGGCTCTGATCGGAGAACCCGGCCATCACCGACGCATCGCTGAGGGACACGCCGAGAGAAATCGAATGACGCACCAGATCCAGCCGTCGCAAGGTGAGGTAACGGTGAGGGCTGGTGCCGAACAGCACGCGAAAATCCCGCGACAGGCGCCAACGGTCGGTGTCGCTGGCCTGTTCGAGTTCATCGAGGCTGACGCCCTGCTCCAGACTCGCCATCAGTAACTCTCTGGCCCGCTCGGCCGAGGCGTAGTCGACGCTTTGCCGGCCCTTTCGTGCGCCAGCGGCATCCTGCAGCGCAACGGCGATGTCGAACACGGCGTCGTCCAGTTCCAGGGGATCGAGCGGGGTTTGCAAATCCTGCAGCAAGGCCTGGGTGGCCTTGAATAAACGCGGATCGTTGGACACGCCGCCCTTGATGAACGGCAGCGGCTTGCCGCCCAGCACCTGCTGGATCATGGCCGGTTCCAGGTAAAACATGCGGTAGCGAAAACCGTCTTCGGTGCCAGCGTGACCGTCGTGGGGCTCGTCGGGGTGCAGGACCATGGTCTGGCCCGGCAGGTTGTTGACCATTTCCTTGCCGTACCGAAAGCTCTGCACGCCAGAGAGGGTATGGCCGATGGCGTAGGTGTCGTGCCGATGCATTTCGAAGCCATGACCATGAAAGTACGCCTCGATCCGCTCCATCTGCGGCTGGGGTTTGGCGCGCACTACCCAGTCCCGTTCGGAATGGGCGAGATGGGCTTCCCCGTTTGAATATTTGTCCATCGTGACGGCTCATGATCGCAACACAACAAGGCAACACAGATACCATTTGCGGGCGCAATTGTGAATGTCCCTGTGCGCTGACGGGCAGACGGCCCCCTGCGTTGTCAGGCAATCCGCCCGTGACTGGCCGGTTGTGGATTTCCCCCGACCCCGTCACTCGTGCAATCATCGAGAACATTTATCAACAAGAAAACTCGCGTGTCACCGCTCGTTCGGTCGGTGGGCGCGCGACTTCTGAATCAACTCGTCGTATCTGCGGACTGCCACCATGAATTTCCTGCGCCGTATCCTGCTCGATCATCAGCTCAAACGCTCGCTGGCCCAGAACAAATGCCGGCTGGACAGCGGCATCCGCGGCCTGCGCCGGGACATGGAGCTGACCCTCGAACAGGGCGTCAAACTGCACCAGATCAAGATCAATTCCAGCAAACTGAGCATCGGCGCCTACACCGATATCGTCAGCGGCAGCGAACTGCAGAACGTCGCCAGCATCGGCCGCTATTGCTCCATCGCACGCGACGTGACCATTGGCCAGAACCGCAAATCCCACCCGCTGGACTGGCTCAGCACCCACAGCGCACTGGCGGGACTGAGACACACTGCCAGCGGTATGGCGCACGCTCATGAAGAGGTCAAACAGACCGTGATCGGCCACGACGTATGGATCGGCATGGATGTGTTGATTCTGGAAGGCGTCACCATCGGCACTGGCGCCGTGATTGGCGCACAGTCGTTGATCACCCGCGACGTGCCACCTTACGCCATCGTGGTCGGCTCCCCCGCCAAGGTGCAGCGCTACCGTTTCGAGCCGCACATCATCGAAGGCCTGCTGGCCAGCCAGTGGTGGAACCTGACTCCGCAGCAACTGGCCGAACTGCCCATTGAAGACCCGGCAAAACTGCTGGAGGAGCTAAAAGGCTTCGTCGTCCCGGAAAGTCATCCGGGCAAAGTGACGGTGCGCAACAAGCCGTTTTCGGTGGAGCATCAGCCCCCCCTGTGATTCCAGCGCTCACGGGTAACGCCGGACTGCTACAGGCGATTCGAACAATTCGACGATGTGAACTACCCGGCCTGTTTCGCGACTGCAGCGGGTTCGTTGCCCGCATGCACCGCAGGCGCCTTGGCCTTGAGCAAGGCCTGAATCGCCTGGCTATAGGCCTGACGTCCCAGGTTCATGCTGTTGTTGTGATTGCCGCCGGGCACCATCAGCAGGTTCTTCGGCTCCTGGGCGGCCTGAAACAGCTCTTCACTGAAACGCGGCGAGACGAATTGGTCTGCCGTGCCGTGAACGATCAGCAACGGCATGTGAATGTCGGCGATCTTGTCGATTGAATCGAATTTCTGCGACACCAGCCAGCGCACTGGCAACGATGTCCGGGTGCTGGCCACCGACGAGGCGACGTCGGCAAGGTTGGTGAACGTCGATTCGATGATCAGCCCGCGCGCCTGAATCGGTTCGTCGCCTTTCTGCGCGTCGTGGCCCAGCTCTGCGGCCAGATCCACCGCCACCGCGCCGCCAAGGGAATGCCCGTAGATCAACCGCTTTTGCGGGTCGGGTTGCAGTTGTTTCAAGCGCTCCCAGGCGATCCGCGCGTCTTCGTAAACCGACGCTTCGGAAGGCAATTGCCCTTTGCTCTCACCAAATCCACGGTAGTCGATGGCCAGCACCGAAAACCCCAATGCATGCAGTTGCTCGATACGGAAGAACTGGCCGGTGAGGTTCCAGCGCGAACCATGCAGGTATAGCACCGCAGGCGCGTCCTTCTTTTCGGCCAGCCACCACCAGGCATGGATGTTCTGCGAAACGCCGAACGACGGCGCCTTGAGCTCCAGGTCCTGCACATCCGCAGGAATGCCGTGATACCAACTGGCGGTGCCCGGTTCGATCATGAACACCAACTCACGCTCCTTGTGCTGCAACGCCGCGCAGCCGACCGGCAGGCCAACCACGATCAGCAGCATGCACAGCCAGAAGAACCAGCGGGCCTTGAAGTGCGCCAGGGAGAGTTGCGGCATAGAGCGGTTTCCGGTGTTGGAGGATGTACCCGGGCAGTGTGCCATTCATTGGCGCGGCAGGTCATGTCTGTCTGCCGAAAGGCCTGCTGCACGCAGACCGCTTTTGTGGGACGTAGCTTGCTCGCGAAGCGTTCGTCCTGACGCTGCAATGGTGACTGACCTCCCACAGATTGAGCGTCACGCAGGCAAAGTCTTCGTTGCAGGCTGCTCGCCCCGCACACGGCAAGAAATCTTTGTCGGTCCTTTGTCGATTCCCGTGCCTGCCATTCGACTACCCAGTGTCAAAGCCCGATGAAGACCTCTGCCAAGGAGAACATCATGAGCAATATCGACTCGCATCCTGTGGTATCCCGCGCCGAATGGCTGGCCGCGCGCAACAAGCATCTGGCCGATGAAAAGGCCCTCACCCGTCAGCGTGATCAACTCAGTGCGCAGCGCCGTGCCCTGCCCTGGGTGAAAATCGACAAACCCTACACGTTCAACGGCCCCGACGGGCAGCAGACGCTGGCCGAGCTGTTCGCTGAAAACAGCCAGTTGATCGTCTATCACTTCATGTTCGCCAAGGACTGGAAAGAAGGCTGCAAAGGCTGCTCGTTCCTGTCCGATCATCTGGACGGCGCCAATCTGCATCTGGCTCACCACGACATCTCGCTGGTCGCCGTGTCTCACGCGCCGTGGGAGGCATTCAAGGATTTCAAGAAACGCATGGGCTGGCACTTCAGATGGGTGTCATCCGCGGGCTCCGACTTCAACGAAGATTTCCATGTCTCGGCCACCGACGCAGAAAAAGCCGCGGGCAAGATGGAATACAACTACGAAGCTATGGACATTGCCGAAGAGGAGATGCCAGGCGTGAGCGTATTCTACAAGAACGGCGCGGGAGAGATTTTCCACACCTATTCGGCGTACGCCCGAGGCCTGGACATTCTGGTGGGGACTTACAACTACCTGGACCTGACGCCCAAGGGCCGCAACGAGGAGGAAATCATGGAGTGGGTGCGCCTGCACGACCAGTACGAGGGTGCGGCAGGCTCATCCCATTGCTGCGCCGAGAAGGCTTAGCGACTGCGCTTAGGGCTCAATAACCCGAGCCCGATGCCGCCGCGCCGCTGACGATAGCGATGCCGGAGCTGGTGCCCAGCCGCGTGGCGCCAGCCTCTATCATTGCCACCGCCGTGGCGTAATCGCGCACGCCGCCAGAAGCTTTGACATCCACGCCTGCGCCAACCACCTTGCGCATCAGCGCGACATCTTCAACGCTGGCGCCGCTGCGGCTAAAGCCGGTGGAGGTTTTGACGAACGCCACGTTCAGCTCGCGGCAGATCTCGCAGGCGCTGGTTTTCTGTGCGTCTTCCAGCAGGCAGGTTTCCAGAATCACTTTCAGCGGCACCGCGCCACAGGCCTGTTTGACGGCTGCGATATCGTCACGCACTAGATCCAGCAGCCCGTCTTTCAGCGCGCCGACATTCAGCACCATGTCGATTTCACCCGCACCTGCGGCAATCGCCTGCTGCGCTTCGAACGCCTTGGTGTTGCTCAGGCCCGCGCCCAGCGGGAAGCCGACAACCGCGCAGACCTTGACCTGTTGGCCCTTGAGCAGCGAAGCGGCGTACGGTACCTGACCTGAATTCACACACACCGAATAGAAGCCGTGTTCTTGCGCTTCGCGGCACAATGTGGCGATCTGATCGCGAGTCGCATCGGCGGCCAGCAAGGTGTGGTCGATATACTGCGCGAGTGCTGCGGGTTCGATCTTCATCATGGTTCTTTTTCCTGATACGGAACGGGCAATACAAACGGGTAAAGAAGCGCTGAAACGCGACAAGCCTTAAGCTTAAGCCCAGCGCTCATCATTTATGTTGCAACTATAACAGTAAGTGTTATTTTTCTACCATATTCAATCGACAGCCGGGATGCCTGTGGACAGTAAAAAATCCGACCGCGTCAAACTGATTCAGCAAGCCCTGCAAGACCAGAAAGCCATTCACCTGCGGGAAATGGCCGCGTTGCTGGATGTCTCGGAGATGACTCTGCGTCGCGATCTGGGCCGTCATCCGGACAAATTTCATCTGTTGGGCGGCCATATCACCCTCGCCTTCGATCCCTCCGAAGCCAGCGATTACAAGGTCAGCGAGCAAGGCACTCGCCACGTCGAGGAGAAGCGGCGTATCGGCAAGCTCGCGGCAGCGTTCATCAAACCCGGCGACACGGTGTTTTTCGATTGCGGCACGACGATTCCCTTCGTGATCGATTTCATACCGGACGAACTGGAGTTCACCGCGGTGTGCAACTCCCTTAACGTGCTGCTCAAACTGCAGCAGAAACCCAACTGCATGATCGTGCTGTGCGGCGGGACCTTTCATCGCAAGAATCAGGTCTTCGAGCATCACAGCGAGGCCAGCATTCTCGATGGCATCCGTCTGACCTGGGCGTTCGTCTCGGCGGCGGGCGTCAGCGACGAATTCGGCGTGACCTGCTTCAACTTCAATGAAGTGGAGGTCAAGCAGAAGGTCTTGCGCCAGGCCCGTCACTGCATGCTGCTGGCCGATCACTCCAAGTTCGACTCCGTGCGCACCGCACATTTCGCGGCGCTGGAGAACTTCCATGTGGTGGTCAGCGACAAGAAGCTGCCCAAGGCGTATCGCGATCTGATTCAGGGTTATGGGGCGCAGTGGGTGGTGTGACTGACATCCAGACTCGCAGTGCCTGACAGTCCGTCTTCGCGAGCAGGCTCCCTCCCACCGGGATATATCATCGGCCTCAATATTTGCAGCGCCCGAAAACCGTCTTTGCGAACGCCCACAGGGATCGAATTTGGTCAGTTGAAATGCGATCCCTGTGGGAGGAAGCGTGCTCGCGAAAGGGCCATCAGCGCTCCAAAGCACCTTCAAGCTGCTGCACTTCTCCAGCCGCCAGATACCCCGTCGTCACACTGAACGAAGCGCTCTCCCCCGTCCCGAGCATCCGCACATTGCCCTTGGCCTTCTCGGCCAGATAACCCTCCGGCTCGCAGGTCGCGGGGAGCACGAAGGCTGCGACCTGCTGATCGGCGTTGTGCAGAATCCAGCGCGCGGCGTGCTCGAACTGCGCTGGCTTGTAACGCGTGTAGAACGCCTGCCCCTGCGCATGTTTGAGCAGAAAGTGCGCATCGCCCTTCGCATCGGCCCGAACGCCGTCGAAAAAGCAGACGATCTCCGGGTCGTATAGCTCGGGCGTGTTCAAGGTCTGCAAGCGTGAAGGATCTTCAGTCAACTCGGCCATGTATGCCGACCACGCCGGGGTCGGCTTCACATGGGCCGGAACGCTGCTGCGAACCCGTACGCGTTCGACGCCCAGTGGCTCGACGAACTGGCCATCGGCGACGTAGGCATAGTTCATGTGCGCCATGTACATCAGCTCCATCGGCTTGCCCGCCAGGTTGCGCACGTCCATGCCGATGTCGAACAGTGCCGAACCCGCACGCAATGTCACGCTGGGCCGGGCGCGATAGTGATCGCCGAAGCCCATCACGTATTCGTATTCGCCGCCAAGGCGCAAAAACGCACCCGACGCATCCTCGCCCACTTCCAGCCAGGCGCTGTCCATGGGCGCGCACGGCATCTCGCCGTGCAATGGATGGTCGTCCTGCGGTGTCGGGCAGCCATTGCGCAGAATGCCGCTGTGGAACATGAAGCAGCCGTAGGTGCCGATCACCGTCGGGGTCGGGCGCGGCTGCTCGAACATGTTGCGCATGGTCAGATCACAACCATCGAACACCGCCGACCAGACCATTTGCCCCTGATACGGCAGCACCACGACACGCCCCCGGTTGTTCTCCAGCGCCAGTGCTTTCACGCCGCTGGGGTAGGTCCAGGCCAGCACGCGAAAGTCGGCCGACTCCAGCAGGGTTTTCTCCTCGCCACCAAACAACTCGGGATACAGCGGGATCGTCGTGCGTTTGTCGAGGGAGGTCATGATGCAGCCACCGCAACGACCGGCGCCGTTTCGCTGCGCGGATCACGCAGGCATTTGATGGCGTAGGCGACGATCACCACAAAGCACAGCAGCGGCACGCTGTAGGCGATTTGCATATTGCCGTGGGTGGCGTCGGACAGCAGACCCTGGAAGATCGGCATCACACCGCCGCCGACAATGCTCATCACCAGCAGCGAACCGCCGACACCGGTGTCTTCGCCCAGACCGTCGATGGTCAGGCCGTAAATGGTCGGCCAGCACGGGCCGAGGAAGATGCTCACACCCACCGCCGCATAAACCGCGCTGATGTTCGGCACCAGGATGGTGTAGGCCAGCAGCACGATGGTCAGCACGCCGTAGATCGCCAGGACCTTGGCCGGGTGCATCTTGCGCATCAGCAGGTTGGCGATCATTTTTCCGACGAAGTACGCGGCGAAGGTGGTCAGCAGGAACCACGACGCACTGCGCTCGTTCATGCCACCCATCTGCATCGCCAAGCGAATGGTGAAACTCCACACGCCGACTTGCGCGCCGACATACAGGAACTGCGCCAGCACGCCGAAGGTGAAACGCGGGTTGCGCCACAGGCGGGACAGGCTCTGACCGATGCTGCTCTTTTTCGCGATGTCTTTGATGTTGCCCTTGCACGCCGGGAATTTGGTGAAGGCGATCAGCACGAACATCAGGATCAGCACCGCGATCATCCATTTGTACGGCAGCAGGGTCGACTGGATCATTTCCAGCTGCTGGATCGCCGCGTCGGAGGCGCTCATCTGGGTCAGTTGTTCGCGGGTGGCATCGGTGTCCTTGAACATCACGAAGCTGCCGACGTAGACGCCGGCCATGGCGCCGAACGGGTGGAAAGTCTGCGAGATGTTCAGGCGACGGGTGCCGGTTTCACGCGGACCCATCAGCGTCGAATAGGTGTTGCAGGCGGTTTCCAGAAACGACAGACCCGCCGCAATGACGAACAGCGCCATCAGGAACATCCCGTATTTGGCCATCGAGGCGGCCGGGAAGAACAGCGAGCAACCCACCATGTACAGCAACAGGCCGATGAGGATGGTGGTCTTGTAGCTGAAGCGTCTGACGACCATGGCTGCCGGAATCGCCACGAAGAAGTAGCCCAGATAAAACGCCGACTGCACGAACGCGGTCTGGAAATCGCTGAGCAGGAAAGCCTTCTTGAAGTGCGCGATGAGCACATCGTTCATGCTCGCGGCCGCCGCCCACAACGCGAAACAGCAGCACAGCAGCAGAAAGGCGAACCAGGGCGTGCGGTTCAGGTAGAACCCGTCCGAGGATTGTTGGAGCGCGGGCTTTGTCATTGTTGTTCTCCGTGAAGTGCAGGGAATACCCCGCCCTGCCGGTCGAATTGACCGATAAAGGCGCGGCGGCTCATGAGTGACTTACAGCGTTTCGAGGAATTGTCCGAACGTGGCAGCGTCCGGGTAGGAACTCTGGGTACCGAGGCCTGTGACCGAGCAGGCCGAATAGGCCACCGCCTGGGTCATGGCCTTGCGCATGTCGCCGTCTTCGCTCCAGTGACGGGCGAAGCAACCGATGAAGGCATCGCCTGCGCCTGTGGTGTCGCGGGCGTTGACCTTGATCCCCTCGACGCGGAATTCGCCCTCCTCGCCCACGTACAGCGCGCCCTTTTCACCGAGGGTGACGATGACGTGACGGATGCCGTCCTGCACCAGTTGCAGCGCGGCGGAACGGGCGGATTCGAGGGAGTCGACGACTTGACCTGTGATCAGCGCCAGCTCGGTTTCATTGGGAATGAAGAAGTCCAGCTGCAACAGGTGCTCGCGGCTCAGGCCCTTTACCGCAGGCGCAGGGTTGAGCAGCACCGGGATGCCGTTGGCCTTGGCGAAGTCGATGGCGTGGTAGACGGTTTCAAGTTCGATTTCCAGCTGCAGCACCATCAGCTTGCAGTCGCGCAACGCGGCTTGCGCGGCGTCGATATCGGCGGGTTTGAGGTGCGCGTTGGCGCCTTTGACGATGAGGATGCTGTTGTGCGAATCGCTCTGCACGAAAATCGGCGCCACGCCGCTGGAGACGCCAGGCACCCGTTGCACGAATTGGGTATCAATGCCGAAACGCTTGAAGTTGGCCAGGGTATTGTCGGCGAACATGTCGTCGCCGACCTTGCTCAGCATCAGCACGTCGGCGCCAAGCTTGGCGGCCGCCACGGCCTGATTGGCCCCCTTGCCGCCGCAGCCCATGGCGAAATTCGGCGCCTCGAGGGTTTCACCCTGCGCCGGCATCCGGTCGATATAGGTGATCAAATCCACCATGTTGCTGCCGATGACCGCGATCTTGTTCATGTGTGTCATTACCTTGTTCACGCTCGGGCAGGCACCGAAGCGTTATTATTTTTGTTATTTAAATAACATTTTATGTGACTATTCAACCTCTATTTTGTAGGGCGGTTGCGCAGGGTGAACAAAAACGAGCCGAACATCGCTGCCTGACCTGTGCAAACCCCGGATCTAGAGGGTTGGGACCGCTGGTCAATAAAGACGCCGACGGTCGCAATCGTTTGCGATGAGTAATCGAGCGAAGAAATGCGCACTCGCTGTCTGCCCCTAATCGCTGGGAGGCAACAACCCATTTAACGCTCAAGATGTTGCGCATAGCCACCATGAAAACCGCCGAGGTAGGTCCCCTCTCTAGCTGATGTAGGAATGGTCCTTTTACCAGTTCGCCGCTGGTGCATTGCCGCGAAATCAACCATCTTCAGCCTCCAGAGAGGCTCTGCAGAGGCGACTCGTCGTTGCTTCAGAAGCTCTGAAAACCCAAGCCGTTCAAGGCTCAGGCCCAACAGGGAGGTTGGCCTCATGGCGCCCGATTATCCGCGTATTCGGGCTAACCCTCAGTCACCGCAGGAGCGAATGACACATGCCCAATCTGGCCACCCAGTTCTACAACTTCATGAACCCGCATGCCCAGATCCTGCCGACGCCTGACACCCAGGCGCCGCCATCTGGCGAATCAAACGCAGACGCGCTGCCGCCGATCAAAAACTGGAGCCATCCTTTCAAAGACCAGCGCGACCCATTTGCGCAACTGACTCACCTGGCGAACGCGGCCGGTGGCGGCTACCCCTTGGGTGGCAATGGCCTGTGGCACGGCGGGGTGCATTTCGATAGCGGCACGACGGGGGCACTCGACCAGTCCAGCGTGCATTGCATCGCCGATGGCGAGGTCGTGGCGTATCGCATCGATGAGCAGTCACCGACCACGGCCTACCTCATGCACAAACTGGCGGTTAACAAGTCCTTCTCGCGCAACTTCGTGCTGGTGCGTCATCGTCTTCAGCCACCCAAAGTAGACGACAGCCCGGACGCGCCGCCCAGCCTGGTTTTTTACAGCCTGTACATGCATCTGCAGGACTGGGCGATGTATCAAGCCGGTGCGAAGTTCGCCCGGCCTGGCTTTTGGGCCGTAGGACCAAGCCTTCAGGTCAAAGACGACGTCAACGACCTGCACGTCGACCACCCCGGCCAGAAAGGCCTGAACGTGCGCAACCAGGCCAGCAAGGGCAAAGTGATTGGCTGGTTGCCCCGCGGCGCAGAAGTGACCGTCACGGGTGAGGGAGATTTTCGCAAGCTGGAAAACAGCCTCGGGCCTTCCAGGCTGATTGCCGCCGATGGCTCGCTGATGGGCCATGTCAGCGCCGATTACCTGCGCCCCATCGCCGATGGGCAGCACCGAATCGAGTGCGTCAATACGCTGAATGTGCGAGCGCAAGGGCACCTGCTGGGCCACAAGCTCTTCGAACTGGCAGCGGGCACCGAAGTGACCGTCAGCGGCCAGGGAGCATTTCGCAAACTGGAGCGAGTCAACCAATACATCCATTACCCGTCACTGCGCAGCGGCGCAGCTGAACCCGGGACGTGTGGCAGCGTCGTCGTGCTCGACAAGCCTGTCGCCATCAAGGCCGGGGACCTGATCGGCCACGTGGGCGAGTATCACGACAGCAACGCGCAGCGACCAGAAAACCAGCTTCATCTGGAAGTGTTCAGTGGCGATGACGTGGAGATGTTCATCAAGCTCAGCCAACTCTGGGCCAACAAACTGCCCGCGAGTGACAAGAGCCTGCTGAAGCTGGCCAAAGGCACGGCCGTGGTCACGCATCAGGCAGGCTTCAACAGCAAACAACCGCCCACTTTGAACGCCCCCAGCATCCCAAGTGATGCTCAGTTGCTTGTGTCCAGAAACCTGCTCGATCAACTACCCATCGACCGGAAAATCACCATCGCCGCATCCGGCGAAAACAACGCCTGCAACTGGTACCGCCTTGAAGGATTGCTGCACGACGATACGAACGCATTGCTGGACGGCTGGGTGTGCGAAGAAGTGGGCGTCACCCCTTGGGTCAGCCCCTGGTCGTGGGAAGGTTACGAGGCCTTGTTCAACTTCGACTCGCCGCGCCGAATGATGGCCTCCTTCAGCCGCGCGGCCCGACGCATCAACGATCAACAACTCCCGCGTTACAGCGGCATCGCCGACAGCGTGGACCAAGGCCCGATCAAAACCCGGCTCTACGACATCATCGACCGCAACCGCGATGGACAGATCACCGCCAGCGAACTGCAAGCTGCCCTGCGATTGCCAGCCCACGCCCAATCCCTCTCGCAACTGATCGTCCATTACGAAAGCGAATGGCACCACACTCAGCATAAATGGGATGACCTGGACGACCTGCTGGGCCACAGCGACTCGACCCCTAACCAGAACTGGCTGGCCGAGAAAGAACGCATCAAACAGATGAGCTGGTGGGGGGAGGTGGCGAGTCAGGTGGGATTGCCGGCGCATGGGAAGGTTTATCACATGCATCCGTTGGGTCTAGTAACCCAATTTAAAAAACGATCAGGATGCCTGACGCTTACAGACAGCATCTCTCTGGCACTAAGAGTTAGCGGTGGGTACGAGGGTCGATCAAGACTGGATTACCATGCGCTGGCAGATGATTTTGATGGGCAAGGTACTTCTTTGGTTTGATCCAGTGGAATTTCGGGCAAGGAACATTAGGTCCACTCCTCCTGAAAATGTATACCAAGGATAGTTTTGCGTTTGCCCGTTGCTTTCCAGAAGGCACGAAATATGAAGTTATAACAAACGCATTGATACACTCTGACAGAACAGCGCAGATGGAGTGGGCCAGAGAACTTCTCGCAAAAAATAGAAGCGCATGGGCAAAGCTATTCAGAGCCTTGGGAGACGTTGCTGAATTTCAGGAAATACAACTTCATGAGGCCGCAGGTTTTCACGCCAATGTAAAGACCTGTATTGAAGCGATGCGAAATTTTTCATTTTCTCTCATGGAGAGGGTGAGTATTCAGTCTTACGTTGCGCTGTACGATTTATGTGTTCAGCAAGGAGGCCTAGACAAGAGGCTTACGCTCCAGCATATCGAGGAGAGAATAAGGTCTACCCCCCCTGCCTCTCAAGAAGATCTACTAAAGATATGCGTCCAGGAACGTGCCAAGACTGCCTCAAGCCGTTGGGTCGCCGACTGCATGAGTCGAAGAATGGGCATTATTAACCGAGCTCCTTATCAGGCCGACTTTGCAGGCTTTACCTCAGTGAGGAGTAACGCAAACTTCAAGCTGCTTTCAGAACTTGTAGGAGTGCACGTTTGTGATCTGTAGATTAGTGCCAATACTGTTCCTGGCAGCAACGTTCGTGACTGATGCTACAGCACGGAGTACCGTTGCAAATGTTTTATTCACACCAATGAGGGAGGCAGTCTGCAACTCTTCAGGTGAGTGCACGCTTGATGTGAGTAATGATTTGTCGGCATTGGTCGAAGTGTGCGATGCGCCCCGCGCAGCTTTAAACTGGAATGAACATCGAAAGGGAGCTCTGCTGATTACGTGTGAGTGCGAATGTACCGCGCACGAGAATGTTGGGTGGTTGGTACTGGCAGGGAAAAATAATTCGCCAATAAAAATTCAACGTTACACTTTGGGCAAAACCAGTACGGTGAGCGCTCTCCTGAAAAAGCCAAAATATATTTCTGATTTCATGGCGTCGCATCCAGTGTGTGAAGACATAGAGGTGCAAAAAGTGCAAGCCAGTGTGTTTGTGAGCCTAGCCAAACAGCCTACAGGCGATGAAAATCACCCTTATTGTTTTTATCCGATTTATTTCATTGAAAGCGAAGGCGAGATGGCAGTGATGACCGACAATCCTTTGGATGGGTTTGGAACACTTCTCGTGGATGATGGTGTAGGGCCCCAAGAGCAAGAGCTAGTCCTTACAATTTCACAATGGTTTTTTAAACTTAATTGACAGCACTTTTTGTGGAATCGATGGCGCCTGAAATGTTGGCCGTATTGGTTGAAGCACCACACACAATGTGGTGTTGATGATCGGTTGCTTTTAACTTGAGGAAACCTTGGTATTTTTACCATTTGCCGGTGACCGTGACTCACCTGCGGATCTGGACATCGCGAAGTCTGAGGAATCCACAATATGACTTAGGTTGGATGCCGCTAATTGAGAGATAACGCTGCACACACGTGCGAGTTCGGTCGAAATTAAAGGGCTAACTGGAAACTCGGCGTGTTCTGCCAAAAAATAAAGGACAATTTTCTGTTTATTCTAAATTACGTTGCTCTTTTGATTTCTTTATGCGTCGCTGCTCAGGCTACAGCAGATGAGGCGAATCTCTGTATCAGGGAGGAAACCTATATTGGAGGTTGTCACCTCGCTGAAAAAAAATCTCGCCTACTTTCATTTTGCACGCAGGGACGGAATGTCATCTACCGGATTGGGTCAGAGAAAAAGCTGGAGATGGAATATGTTTTCTCAAAAGAAAAACCTTTGACCCGATGGGTGGATAAAGCGACATACACCACTTATTTCGGCTTTCGCTCTGGTAGATACGGTTACTCATTTGGCGTACCCCAACAAACATTTGGAGCTAGAGCATTCCTTGAGGTCACTCTGGGAAATCAGACCGTGATGAGTCGTCGATGCACCCAGAACTCGTTCGGAAAGGACGACCTGGAGAGTGAGGCCATACGCGAAGCAGACGACGCCAAGATCCGCATTAGCGGTTTCATTTTTCCGCCGGACTAGCACGCTTCTTGAGGGCATGGGTATCGTAGGTGTCCCTCAGGAAGTCTATGGGGCAAGAAGTATCTCCTTTGTTCAAAAGGTAGGATCGCGAGTCGACTTCAATGCTCCTGCCTTCTGTACATCCCCCTCATTCGGAGAGAAGAGCTTTATCAATGAGGCCATAAAAGATGTCGGGCATTCTGTTATAAATGACGAAGGTTTTTTTCTACCTCAAGCCGTTGATAGGGACACACAGGAGACGCGGTAAACCAGATGAACGGTTTATGACCCTTGCCATACCAGTGTGTCTGAAACTGACGTCGGAATTATCGGTCTGGTGTTCGGACTTGCAGTCACTTCTGGCGCTGCGTCCCGCGGGAAAAAACCTCCTTGCCCCATCAGATTTTCTGCGCTCCACCCTCAGTAATCCCCGCGCCCCTCCAGCAACGTATCCAGCAACCACGCCCCCGCAGGCCCCAGGCTTTTTTGCCGCGACCAGATCACGTCCACTGCCGAGCTGCGCGGCCAGCCGGGGACCTGCAATTCCTTCAGACGCCCCTGGGCATACCCGCGCACCAGCCAGCGTGGCAAGGCCGACCAGCCGAAACCGAAGATGGCCATGTCCATCAACAACAGGTAATTGGGCGCTGACCAGCTGCGACGCGCGCCACTGGGCAGGTCGTCGGTGGGGATGCTCTCATCGATAATAGTGTTCAGACGTAGCGCCCGGTGCTGCGCCAGCTTGCGGTAGTCGACAGCGTCCTCGGCGGCGAGCGGATGCTGGTGCGAGACAAACAGCCCAAAGTCGGCGCGCTCGGCGATGGTCGCGTATCCCACTTCAGGCGGATAACTCGCCTGGGCCGACAGCAAGCCCAGCGACGCCCGGCCAGTCTGGATCAGGTTGATGGCGTCACCGTGTTCGGCAAACACGCATTCCAGTTCGATCTCGGGAAAGCGCTGATCGAGTTCGGCCATGCGTGCCTCAAATTCGGCGAACTGATTGGCGTCCGACAACACCAGCGTCAGGCGCGGCTCCATGCCTTCGGCCAGGCGCCCAGCGGCGCGTCGCAACTTGTCGGACGCCGCCAATACCTCCTCGATCCGCCCGTGCAGCGCCCTGCCCGCCTCGGTCAGCGCGGGATGTCTTGAAGAACGGTCGAACAATTCCACGCCAAGATCGATTTCCAGCCTTGAAATCGCTTCACTGATGGTCGACTGGCTTTTACCCAGACGCCGTGCAGCCGCGCTGAACGAACCCAGGGCGATGGTCTGGGCAAAGGCTTCCAGGGCTTCGGGGGAATAGCTCATGACAAGTTCGCTCTTTCGTCCATCGGTTTTTCCGATGGAAACGATTTTCACTTTAGTCCAACGCGCCACGACAATGCACGCCTGCCCCGCAACAAAGTGAATTGTCATGTCTGCCAGCGTCATGTCCGAAAAGAAAGCCGCGAAGTCGGGTGTCCCCACCAAATCCATCAAGGAGCGTGCGTTTCATGCGCTGCTGTTCGAACTCATCGGCGTGGTGCTGTTTGCACCGGGGCTGGCCTGGTTGCTCGGTCAGTCACTGGGCAAGATGGGCGCGATGACGGTGATGATTTCCACCGTGGCGATGCTCTGGAACATGGTGTTCAACGCAGGCTTCGACCGGTTGCGTCGGCGCATCGGCTTTGCCATGAGCCTGAAGGTTCGAGCGTTGCATGCGATCTCGTTCGAGACCGGCCTGATCGTCGCGGTTGTGCCGTTGGCGGCGTGGTGGCTGTCGATCAGCCTGTGGGAAGCGTTCCTGCTGGATATCGGATTGCTGCTGCTGTTTCTGCCCTATACCCTGCTGTTCAACATGGCGTATGACAAGCTGCGGGAGCGGATGGTGGCGCGTTCCAACAGGAACCCGCCGACTCGGTCTCGAGCCTGAGGCCGTCCATTGCAGGAGGGAGCTTGCTCGCGAAAAAGTCAGGACAGCTTGCACATCCTCAGGGTCTGAAAGTCAGTCTTCGCGAGCAAGCGCCCTCCCACAGGTGATGTTCATGCCGGGAATATTTGTGTTATCCAGCCGACCTCACCGCAAAAACGGCAGCACCTCCGCTAATAACGCCTCGGGAATTTCCTCCGCCAGGTAATGCCCGCCGGGCAATGCTTCGCCGCGCACGTCGGTCGCGACTTTCTGCCACTCCTTGAGCGGCTCGAAGCATTTGCCCACCGTCCCTTCGCCACCCCACAGCACCATCAACGGCAAAGTCAGATGATTGCCCGCCTCAATGTCGGCGCGGTCGTGCTGCAGATCGATGCTGGCGCTGGCGCGATAGTCTTCACACACGCCGCGGGCCGCACCCGGCAGGCTGGCACAGCGCACGTATTCGGCGAATGCTTCATCGGTGAATGGCGCGAGCCCCGCACTGCGGCTGCCCATGACACTGCGCAGATACTGCTCGGGATCGGCCTCCAGCAACGTCTCCGGCAGCGGCGCCGGGCGGATCAGGAAAAACCAGTGCCAGTACGCCCGCGCGAAAGCTTCGTTGGTCTGGCTGTACATGGCCAGGGTCGGGGCGATGTCGAGCAACGCCATGCGCGTGACCACCTGTGGATGATCCAGCGCCAGTCGGTGCGCCACCCGAGCGCCACGGTCATGGGCCAATATCGAAAATGTCGGCAACCCCAGTTCGCGCATCAGCTCGACCATGTCGCGGCCCATCTCCCGCTTGGAATAGCTGGAATGGTCATCGGTGGCGGGCGGTTTGCTGCTGTCGCCATAGCCGCGCAGATCCGCCGCGACCACCGTGAAATGCTGACTCAACTGTTCGGCGATCTTGTGCCAGATGACGTGGGTCTGCGGGTGACCGTGCAGCAGCAACAAGCCCGGACCGCTCCCGCCGATCCGGTAGGCGATCTGTACGCCGTTGACCTGGCGCTGATCTTTCTGAAATCCGGCAAACATGGATGGCTCCTTTTGAGTTGTTGTTAGAACTGGCGCACATGCTAAGTCGCTGAGCGTGTGGGACAAGGCCTCAAACGTGGCCGGCCCGTTCATGAAGTGTGTTTCCAGGAGAGTTGTGCGGCGCAATTGGTCTCCCGCAATCCCGTTTCATTGGCTATTCGAGCTTGCAACCCTCAAGCGTAATGTAGTGCCATCTGCAACGAACTTCTCCTTCAACTTCCTTCGGAATACACGTCATGAACAAGAGAATCGCCTGGGCACAAAAATCGCCGGAAGCCTACAAAGCCATGGTGGGCCTGGAAATGGCGCTGGGTAAATCCGGCCTGGACAGCTCCCTGCTGGAACTGATCCGTCTGCGCGCTTCGCAGATCAACGGCTGCGCCTACTGCGTCAACATGCACGCCAACGATGCGCGCAAGGCCGGTGAAACTGAAGCCCGTCTGCAAACCTTGAGCGTCTGGGAAGAAACCCACTTCTTCAGCGAAAAAGAGAAGGTCGTGCTGGCCTGGGTCGAAAGCCTGACTCAGCTGTCGATTCACCACGCGCCACAGCACCAATACGAAGCCCTGCTTGAGCATTACAGCGAGGCCGACGTCGCCAACATCACCCTGGCGATCGCCACCATCAACGCCTGGAACCGTTTCGGTGTCGGTTTTGCGATGATTCCGGAGTGATCATGGCCCGTGCATCAATCGCCTGAATCCAACGCATAAGCACTTTTGGTTGGTGTCCGTTGCCCGCTTCGACAACAATTGCGCCACTTCCCCACGGCGCAAGAGCACTCGAACATGGCAATGGACATCCGCAGGCTTTCAGCCTTTTCCGACGCAGACCAGGGCGGCAATCCGGCCGGTGTATGGATCGGCGAAATCTTCCCCGACGACGCTACCATGCAGTCGGTTGCGGCTGACGTGGGGTATTCGGAAACTGCCTTTGCCGTACCGCAAGACGATGGCTTTCGTGTGCGTTATTTCTCCCCCGAAGCCGAAGTGCCATTTTGCGGGCATGCCACCATCGCCCTCGGTGCGGCGCTGGCCGAGCATTTCGGCGATGGGGTTTTCAAGCTGCAACTGAACGAAGCGCAGATCAGCGTCGAGGGCCGAAAACAGGGCCGATTGACCGCTGCCGCGCTGCAATCCCCACCGACCCACAGCCAGCCAGTCAGCCGCCAATTGCTGAGCGAGGCCATGAGCTTGTTCGACTTGCAGGCCGAAGACATCGACCTGCGCATTCCTCCCGCATTAATCAATGGCGGGGCCCAACATCTGGTGCTGGCCGTCAACCGCCGCGAGACGCTGAAAAGCATGCGCTATGACTTCGAAACCGGCCGCGGCCTGATGGTCCGCGAAGGGCTGGTGACGATCCTTCTGGTGTTCGCCGAAACGTCGCGCCTGTTTCACACGCGCAACCCGTTCGCCTTTGGTGGCGTCTACGAAGACCCGGCCACCGGTGCCGCCAGCGCCGCCTTTGCCGGTTACTTGCGTGACATCGGCTGGGACCACGGCGGCGTCATCGACATTGTGCAGGGCGAAGACATGGGCAGCCGTTCGCGGATTCACGCCGAGTTCAGCGACGCGCCCGGCAGCTCGATTCGCGTGTCGGGCACTGCGCGACCGCTCTGAGTTTCAGACCTTCAGATAACGACCGCTGATAGCCACGCCCAGCAGCATCACGGCGATGATCAGGAACGCCACGCCCAGGCTGCTGAGGTGCGCGACGAAACCGATCCCGGCCGGGCCCATGAGGATGCCGATGTAGCCCAACGTGGTGATGGCCGGAACTGCGACGTTTTCCGGCATGGTCTTCTGTCGCCCGACCGCGCTGTAGAACACCGGCACGATGTTGGAGCAACCGATCCCCACCAGCGCGTAGCCACAGAGCGCGGCCTGCCAGTACGGGATCAGCGTCGCCACGGCCATGCCGACTGCGGCGCACAATCCGCCGAACAGGATGATCCGGTGCACACCCAGGCGCCGCACGATGGGGTCGCCGCATAAACGCCCGATGGCCATGGCCAGGGCGAACACGGCGTAACCGAAACCGGCGTAGGACGGTTCGACGCCACGCTGGGCACTGAGGAACACCGCGCTCCAGTCGAGCATGGCGCCCTCGGTGAGGAAAACGGTGAAGCACATCAGACCGATGAACAGCACCACGCCGTGAGGGATCGCGAATGCGGGGCCTCCGGCCTGGCTGCCATAGCCGAGCATGTTCGGGCCGGCCTTGTACAAGGCGATGGCGATGAATACAGCGACCAGCGTCATCGTCAGCCACGGCCACACGCTGACGCTCAGCAGCGCCGAAACCCCTGCCGCACCGACAATCCCGCCGCAACTGAACAGGCCGTGAAAGCCGGACATCATGGTCTTGCCGCTGGCGCGCTCGACGATGATCGCCTGGATATTGGTGACACACCCCAGCGCGCCCATGCTCGCACCGTAGACGAACAGCGTCGCAACCATCAACGGCACGTTGGTGAGTGTGGCGAGCAAGGGAAGGCACAGACAGGCGATGCTGCCGCACAGGATGATGAGCCGCCGACAGCCGTAGCGAACGGTCATCGCGCCCGCCATCGGCATGGCGATTATCGAGCCGATCCCCAGACACAGCAACAACAGGCCAAGGTTGGCGTCGTCCAGCCCCATGCGGCTCTTGGCATAGGGCACAAGCGGCGCCCAGGCGGAAATGCTGAAACCGGTGATGAAATAGGCGACGCGCGTGGAGAAGTGTTCCAATCGCCCCGGAACGGTGGGCGCTGCGGTACCGATGGACGTCATTGCCGCTCCCTTGAAAACCAGCCCGCCCATCATGGGCCGACAAAAACAGAGCCTAACAAAGGTTGGCGCAATGCCGAAGAAGGGATGTTGAGGGATATGGCCTCAGGAATGCCTCAGAAGCGCTGCTGCGCTGATCATCTGGCTGACTTACACAACGCTGGGAGGGAGCTTGCTCGCGAAGACTGCTGATCGTTCCCACGCTCCGCGTGGGAATGAATCCTGTGACGCTCAGCGTCACCGTAAGTGGGCGCGGAGCGTCGAGGGTGGCATTCCCACGCAAAGCGTCGATCATGTCGGCTGTGCCACAGCTTTCGCGAGCAAGCTCCCCTCCCACAGGTGCTGCGTTGGGCCCGAATTCAAGTACCCCCCCTGAAAATCGCCTCCGCCGGCAAGCCGGTCGGCTACAGGGTCGAGGTCAACTACCGCTTACGCCTTCCAGGGCGAGGTGCGGATGATCTCGACGAAGTTCAACGGCTTGAACTTCGCATCTTCATCCACCAGCACATCGGCGTTCACGGTGCCGAACGTGGTATCCGGCTTGTGACGGAAGCCATTGGCGAAGGCGCACAGGATGCATTCCTTGAACGCCTCGCCGCGAGGGTGAGCGTGGGTCACCACTTCGCGTTGCTGGTCGCTGAACTGGTCGTAGTTGATGCCGAGCACGTCCATCTCGACCCCTGCGGTCACCAGCGCCACGTTCGGACGCAGATGCTCCGGAACACCCGGTGTAGTGTGCAGCGCAATGGATAACCAGACCTGCTCGAGATCGCCTTCGGACAGCCCGAACGGCTTGGCAAAGGCACGTGCCGCGTTGGCGCTGTCGACTTCGAAACGCAGGTCGGCGCTGCTGTGTTTTTTCACCAGGCCCAGGTCGTGAAACATCGCGCCGACGTAAAGCTGTTCGGCGTCGTACTTCAGGCCTTTGCGCTCACCGGTCAGCGCGCCCCAGAGGAACACCCGACGAGAGTGGTTGAACAGCAGGTCGTCTTCTTCGTCGCGAATGTAGTCGGTGGTGGCGCGGGCCAGAGCGCTGTCAGGGATTTTGATACCGGCGATTTCTTGAGTCATGGAGGTCTTCCTCGATTGATCGCGCCGGTCTGGCGCGTTGAGGAAAAGTCTGAGGGACAGCGGTTCTGCGCTCAATCGGCACGCGGTCTCGTTCTCTGCCAAACGTGCATCGTTTACTGCCAGCTCATCTGGCGTTTACCAGATTGTGGGCGAATGTTCGAGGAACCTTCAGATAAACTGTGCGGCGTTTTCCTACACACGATCTGGCCATCAGAGCCGGACGTACTCACTCCCCCAAGCATCGAAACCAAGGAGACCCTGTGTACAAGGGTGTTGCGTTATCGGTCATGGCCTCCTGCCTCTTCGCGGTCATGTACTTCTACACCTCATTGCTGAAACCCCTCAGCGGTGAAGAAATCTTCGGTTGGCGAATGCTGCTGACCCTGCCCTGCGTGACGATCTTCATGCTCACCAGCGGCGACTGGAAATTGGTGCGCGCGCTGACCGCACGCCTGCGTCAGACCCCGTCCCTGCTGGCGGTGATGGCGTTATCGGCAGTGCTGCTGGGCCTTCAACTGTGGCTGTTCATGTGGGCGCCGCTGCACGGGCGCAGTCTGGAAGTGTCGCTGGGTTACTTCTTGTTGCCGCTGACCATGATCCTCACCGGACGCGTAGTCTATGGCGAGCATCTGTCTCACCTGCAAAAGATCGCCGCCTGCTGCGCGCTGGTGGGCGTGGGCAACGAGCTGTTTCGCCTGGGCAGCTTCTCCTGGGAAACCTTGCTGGTATGTCTGGGCTACCCGCTGTATTTCGTCCTGCGACGCAAGTTCAAGACCGACAACCTGGGCGGCCTGTGGTGGGACATGCTGCTCATTCTGCCGGTAGCGGTGCTGTTCATCTGCAAAGGCAACCCTTCGGTGGTCGAACAGTTCCCGCGCTTCTATCTGCTGATTCCGGTGCTGGGTGCGATCAGTGCGCTGGCATTGGTCAGCTACATTCTCGCCAGCCGCCTGCTGGCGTTCAGTGTGTTCGGCCTGTTGAGTTACGTCGAACCGGTGCTGTTGGTCGGCGTGGCGCTGTTGCTGGGCGAGTCCATCGGCCGTGACGAATGGATGACTTACTTGCCGATCTGGCTGGCGGTCATGGTGCTGGTCGGCGAAGGCGCCAAGCATGTGCTGGCGCAGCGCCGCAGAAATCAAAGCTGACGGCTAGTGCCCGAACCGCGCCAGTTGCATTTCCTGCAACCGGCTCAGGGTTCGGCGAAAGGCGAAAGCCAGGTAACCCTCGGTATAGAGTTCCTGCATCGGCAGCGCCGCTTCGACGTACAGCGGCACTTTGCGGTCGTAGCACTCGTCCACCAGCGCAATGAAGCGTCGCACGCCGTCGTCGTAAGGCGACAACTGCGGCAATTCGCGATCGCCCGCCGCCACCTGCTCGACCCCGTCTTCGGTGCCGCGGGCAATGCGCCCTTCCCGTTGCGGCGCGCTTAACGCCGGCACTTCGCTCAGCAACACCGCCCGGTAGCGATCGCACAACTCAATGAAGTCCATGGCCGCCAGCGGCTGCTCGCACAACTCGGCGTAGCGGCACCAGATCACGGTCTTGCTGCAACGCACCACCTTCACATGACGACGCCCCACCGGCACTGGCTGAATCGACACCGTTTCGCCGCTGCTCAGGTCCTCGAACACCTGGAGCAACGGGCTCGGGCCGCTATCACCGGTCACCCAGTAGCGCTGCTGCGCCTGACCCGGATGCAGACGATGGTCTTCGCCGCCGTCCACCGAGACCACCGTCATGTAGTGGTTGATCGCGGTGATCGCCGGCACGAAACGCTCGCGGTTATGCCCCGTGGAATACAGCTGCTCGGGCAATTGATTGGAGGTGCAGACCAGCACCACGCCTTCCTCGAACATCGCCCGCAACAGGCCCCCGAGGATCACCGCGTCGCCGATGTCGTTGACGAACAGCTCGTCGAAACACAGCACGCGCACCTCCTGTCCCAGCTCGCGGGCCAGGACTTCGAGAGGTTTGGCCACGCCCGTCAGTTGAAACAGGCGCTGATGCACCCAGCGCATGAAGTGATGAAAATGCTGACGCCGCGCGGGGATCTGCAAACCTTCGTAGAAACGGTCCATGAGCCAGGTCTTGCCGCGCCCGACCGGCCCCCACAGGTACACGCCCTTGGGCGAGGCATGGCGCTTGCCGTCGCGCAGGGCCTGCCAGCATTCCTGAAGTTTCTGCGCGGCCTGATGCTGCGCCTCGTCCGGCTGAAAAACCTGCTTATCGACCGCCTGTTGCCAGGCGTCTAGTGGGGAAAGCGCGCTCATCTAAAACGGTCACCGCGTGCTGGAAGTAGAGTCGTGGCGTCTGGAGTACGACGCGCCCAGCAGATAGAAACAGCCGCCGGCCACGATAAAGGCCGCCAGCATATAGAACATGAAGTGCGCTGACTGCGTCGCCAGGGCAAAACCGCACAGCACCGGCCCCAGCGCGCCACCGAGGTTGGACAGGTTCTGCGCGCCGTAATACATGCCGCGCAGGTGCGTCGGCGCGATGCGGTCGATGAACATGTATTCGGCCGGGAACACGATGATCTCGCCCAGGGTGAAAATCGCCACCGCCAACGACCAGTGCAGCACCGTGGTCGACAGGGCAAAACCGACCACCCCCATCAGAAACAGACTGAAACCCGCGGTCAGCCATTGGTTCAGGTACTGATGGCTGATGTGTTTGCCGACGAAGTACTGCAGGCAGATCACCACGGTGGCGTTGACCGCGACCACCGAACTGATGACCTGATAAGTGAACTCCGGGGTGCTGGTGGTCACCAGGTATTGCGAGATGTACGCCGTGAACTGGCCGAACACCACAGCGCTGAGTACGCCGCCGACGGTGAAGCAGACCAGCCGATAGTCCTTGAGCAGAATCCGCCCCACGGCAAGGAACGAGACCGGCGCATTGGCCGGGTCCGCCGAGCTGAGTTTGCGATCGCCATACAGCGAATAGACCACGAAGAACCCGAAGCCCAACGCCGCCGACATCAGGAACGGCAGCTTCATGTTCCAGTGCGCCAGCCCGGCGCCAATGAAAGGCCCCACCGCGTAGCCGATGTTGATCAGGGTGTAGCGCACCGAAAACACCTTGCTCTGCTCGGCCACCGGCAGCAGTTTGCCGAACGCGGCCTTGACCACGATATCGATCACCGAATAGGCAAAGTTGAAGGAGACCAGAAACAGGAAGAACAGCCACAGCTTGCCGGTCACGCACATTCCGACGAAGCCTGCGACGAAGAACCCGGTGAAGCACAGGATCAGCTTGTAGCTGGAGAGTTTGTCGGTGAGGTAGCCGCCATACAGGCTCAACAGCGAGCCGACGATCAACGCGCTGCCGACGATCATGCCGATGTCGCTGATGCTCAAGGTGAAGTTCGAGGACAGATAAATCACCAGATACGGCAAGGTGATCGCCCTGCCCAGCGTCAAAAACAGCGACGACGACAGCAGGAGGTTGACTGAGGCAGGGTAATGTCTGAGGGCGGCGAGCATCCGTGTTCTGTCCTTCATGGATGGCGGAGTGAATCGGCAGGGTCATTCAAGGCAAACATCGTTACACAATCGCCGTTGACTGGACACTGAGAAGAATTCATTTCAACCAGCTGTGGTCGTCATGCGGGTCATATGCTCTCGTGAACACCGCACAACCTGTGGGAGGGAGCGTGCTCGCGAAAAAAAGTCGGTACATCCGCCCCATTTGCCGGGCTACAACGCCGTCTTCGCGAGCAAGCTCCCTCCCACAGTGGATCTCGGTGTATTTGGGCCTTGCGTCGGACATCCCGACCCGCAGATCCGCTTTTGGCTGGCCGCACGCGATCACATTCCGTAACATTCGGTCTTTTTCGCCCGCTGCGGCCGTCCCAGAGCCGCTCTGTCCTTCAGGTAACCCATGAAACCCGCCCGCTTACGCGCCGATGTCCTTGCCGGACTCACCACCTCTTTCGCTCTGGTGCCCGAGTGCATCGCCTTTGCCCTGGTCGCTCATCTCAACCCGCTGATGGGGCTGTACGGGGCGTTCATCATCTGCACCCTGACCGCGCTGTTCGGCGGCCGGCCGGGGATGGTTTCCGGTGCGGCGGGCTCGATGGCGGTGGTGATCGTCGCGCTGGTGGTGCAGCACGGCGTGCAATACCTGCTGGCAACCGTGCTGCTGGGTGGTCTGGTGATGATCGCATTCGGCCTGCTGCGGCTGGGTAAACTGGTGCGGATGGTGCCCTATCCGGTGATGCTCGGCTTCGTCAACGGCCTGGCCATCGTCATTGCCATGGCGCAGCTCGAACACTTCAAAAGCGGCGACACCTGGCTCAGCGGGCCGCCGTTGTACCTGATGATCGGGCTCGTGGCCCTGACCATGGCCGTCGTTTATCTGCTGCCGCGTCTGACCCGTTCGGTGCCGCCTGCACTGGTCGCCATTCTTGGCGTGGGTCTGTTGGTCTACCTGTTCGGCCTGCCCACCCGCACGCTGGGCGACATGGCCCATATCGCTGGCGGCCTGCCGAGTCTGTCGATGCCTGACGTGCCCTGGAATCTGGAGACTCTGTACATCATCGCGCCCTATGCCGTTCTGATGGCGCTGGTCGGGCTGCTGGAAACCCTGCTGACGCTCAACCTCACCGATGAAATCACCGAAAGCCGTGGCTACCCGGATCGCGAATGCGTGGCATTGGGCGTGGCCAACATGGCATCCGGCTTCTGCGGCGGCATGGGTGGCTGCGCGATGATCGGCCAGACCGTGATCAACCTCAGTTCCGGAGGCCGTGGGCGTCTGTCGGGGATCGTCGCCGGGGTGATGATCCTGATGTTCGTGTTGTTCCTGTCTCCGCTGATCGAGCGTATTCCGCTGGCAGCCCTGGTCGGGGTGATGTTCGTGGTCGCTCAGCAGACGTTTGCCTGGGCTTCGCTGCGGGTGTTGCGCAAGGTGCCGCTGAACGATGTGCTGGCGATCATCGCGGTCACCATCGTCACCGTGCTCACCGATCTGGCCACCGCCGTGCTGTTCGGCATCCTCATCGCCGCGCTCAACTTCGCCTGGCAACAGGCCCGCGAGCTGTATGCCGACAGCCATACCGAGGCCGATGGCAGCAAGATGTATCACCTGCACGGCACGCTGTTCTTCGCCTCGACCACGCCGTTTCTCGATCAGTTCGATCACCTGAACGACCCTGAACACGTGACCCTGGACTGCCGCCATCTGAGCTTCGTCGACTACTCGGCAATCGCCGCGCTGATGACCTTGCGCGAGCGCTATCAGAAAGCCGGGAAGCATCTGCGCGTGGTGCACCTGTCCGAGCGCTGCAAGAAACTGCTCAAGCGCGCGGGTGTGCAGCACTGACAGTGCCGAATCATCGAGCCGCGAACGCCCTTGTGAGATCAATGCAAAACACAAGGGTTTGCGTCATCGGTGGGGTCTGCGTGATGTCACTCGTTCACGCCCCGCTCTCCCAGGCAAAGGAATAGACCTTCCGCGGTTCAGGAGCCTGGCAACGCCCATTGTCCGCGTCCGCCCTCACCAGCAGCCACTCGGCCCGTGACGTATCGCCCACACTGCGGGCCTTTGCCGGGTCGTAACAGCGTTCCATACCGGCTGCTGGCACCAGCGCGTACCCTTGGGGATGACTGCGCAGCCAGACAACCGAGTGCTCCAGCGGGCTCTGGTCCATGAAGCCGAAATGCACCACCGGTTGCTGCGCGAACAGCCAGTGCCCTTCACGCCATCCCACCAGCACCAGCTCGGCATTGCCCGTCAGCTTCGCCACATCGCGCATCATGGTTTCGTGAGGGTTGATTCCCTCCTTGACCGGTTCGATGAACCCCCGTGCCAGCCAGGCGCACATCCAGATAGCGGTCAACGCGACGAACATCTTTTTGCCCCACTGCTTCTGGCTGAACCAGCGGCGCAGCAGCCAGGGAATCAGCGGCGCGGCAACCAGCACCAGCGCGGGCACGGCGGGAAAGACATAGATCTTGCGCTTGCCGGTACTCAGGCTGAAAAACACCAGCACCAACACCACCCAGCCAAGCAGCACCAGCACTCGGCCGTCGTGCTTGAGCAACTGCCTGCGCCACGCGGGCACCAGCCACGGCAGCATGAACACGATGGGAATCCAGTATTTGGGGATCACCTGAACGAAGAAATACCAGAACGGCTCGCGATGATCCCAGGCGTTGGCGTATCGCCCCGCCGTTTGCTTGAGCAGGATTTCCTGTGCGTACGCCAGGCTGTCGGCACTGCCCTGGAGCACAATCACGATAAGCGGGACCAGCCACACAGCAATCGCCGCCAACGCCACCAGCAGCCCCAGCCACCACGCCTTTGCCTTGCCGGGCATCGGCACCACGCCACGCCAGCCTTTACGCACTGCGTAGGCGTAAGGGATCAACATCAGAATCGGCAGAAAGCCGACGCCCTTGCTGATGACCCCAAACCCCATGGCCGCACAGGCCACATAAAACCAGGCCCACGCAGGGCCCAGCAACAGATGCCGACACAGGCCGTAGATGCCCAGCATCATCCACAGCGCCAGAAAGCTATCGATCTGCCCCGTTTGCAGAATGCTGTAGGTCTGATAGGTCGCGAGAAACAGCAGCACCGCAATGAACCCGATACGCCGGTCCCATAAGCGTCGCCCCAGGTCATACAAGCACGCGGTGGTCACCGCTCCTGCCAACAGCCCAGGCAAATACAGGGCAACCTTGGGCAGATGGGTCAATTGCACGAACAGCGCCACCGTCCACATGAACAGCGGCGGTTTGTCGGCGTAGATCTCGCCCGCTCGATGAGGGATGAACCAGGAACCGTTCTGCAGCATTTCCAGAGCAACGCCGAGAAAGCGTTCTTCATCGACATTCAGCGGTTGCCGCCAACCGAGACCGGCTCCCAACAGCAGCACCGACAGCAGCACACACGCCCACAGCTCCCGCCGCGCAGAGGACAATCGTATCCGCACGGGTCAGCCCTTCTTGTCCGCTTCGGCAATCGGCTGTTCGCGGTAGTTGGCGATCAGTTGCAGGTTGCGCAGGTAGACGATGAAACCGAACGACTGGCCGACGATGAATACCGGATCTTGTCGGTAAATCGCGTACGCCAGCAAAAGCGCGCTGCCGATGATGCTCAGGTACCAGAACCCGACCGGGATGACGCTGCGCTTCTTGTATTCGCTGTACAGCCATTGCAGAACGAAGCGTCCGGTGAATGCTAACTGTCCGATAAAACCGACCGCGAGCCACATCGATTCTCTGCCCATGTCAGACCTCGGTCTCTTGTGCGTTGACGTCCAGACGAGTGCGCCTGATCAACCACCAGACACCGAACAGGTCGAGGATGCCGACCAGTGCCCGGTCCAGGTTGCCGTAGTTGGAAACCCCTGCCCCGCGCTCGCGATGGTTCACCGGTTGAACCAGCATTCGGCCGTTATGACGGCGGATCAGCGCAGGAATGAAGCGGTGCATGTGATCGAAATACGGCAGACGCAGGAACGCCTCGCGCTCGATCAATTTGATGCCGCAACCGGTGTCAGGGGTCTGATCTTGCAGCAGACTGCCGCGCAGTTTGTTGGCGAATCGAGACGCCCAACGCTTGCTCGCAGTGTCCTGACGATTGACCCGATGCCCGGCCACCAGCTTGATGCCCTCGGGCTTGCCTTCCGAACCGCGCACCCGTTCCAGCATTTTCGGCAGGTCGGCCGGATCGTTCTGACCGTCGCCATCCAGAGTCGCCAGCCAATGTCCGCGCGCCACTTCGGCGGCATGGTGAATCGAGGTGCTCTGCCCCAGGCAACGCGCATGGCTGAGCACTCGCAACTGGCGGTAGCCACTCGCCTTCAATGCACGCAATTCAGCGGCAGTGGCGTCGGTGCTGCCGTCGTCGACAACGATCACTTCAAAGCTTTCATTGACCAGCGCCAGGCGCACCTCCTCCAACAGAGGAATGAGGTTGCCTGCTTCGTTTTTCGCCGGAATGAGCACCGACACATAAGGGTTTTCGGACATGAAGTTCCTGTCACAAGTCTGGAAAGTGAGGGGGTTAGACGCGGTAATAACTGCAGTACCAGTCGATGAACGACGGCACGCCAGTGGCCAGGGTGATCTGCGGACGAAAGCCGATGCGCTGTTCCAGCTCGCGGGTGTCCGCCCAGGTGTTGAGGACGTCGCCTGGCTGCATGGGCATGAAGTTTTTGATGGCGCGAATGTTCAGGGTGTCCTCGATGCATTCGACGAAATCCAGCAGCTTCACGGGCGAACCGAAACCGATGTTGTAGACCTTGTTGCGCGCACCGGTTTGGGCTTCGGGGGGTAACGGAATCAGGCGTGCGATGCTTTCGACGATGTCGTCGATGTAGGTGAAATCCCGGGACATCGCGCCATCGTTGTAAATGTCGATACTGCGCCGGTTGAGAATGGCCTCGGTAAACTTGAACAGCGCCATGTCTGGCCGCCCCCAGGGGCCGTACACCGTGAAAAAGCGCAGGCCGGTGGTCGGGATGCCGTACAGATGCGAGTAGGAGTGGGCCATCAACTCGTTTGCGCGCTTGGTGGCGGCGTAGAACGACATGGGCCGCTCAACCGAGTCGCTGGTCGCATACGGCAATTGGTCGTTCAGCCCGTAAACCGAACTGCTGGAGGCGTAGATCAGATGCGCCGGGACATGGGCCCGGCAAGCTTCCAGCACATTGAGGAATCCCACCAGATTGCTTTGCGCGTAAGTGTCCGGGCTGTCGATGGAGTAACGCACGCCCGCCTGAGCCGCGAGGTGGATGACCTGATCGAACCGATGTTCGGCAAACAGCTCCAGCAGCGCTGGCTTGTCGGCCAGGTCCATCCGCTGAAACTGGAAATTGCGAATGCCCGTCAGCTGTGACAGCCGGGCCTGTTTCAACTCGACGCTGTAATAGCCATTGACGTTGTCGATGCCGATGACCTGATGGCCGTCTCTGCACAAGCGCCTGGCCGTGTGAAACCCGATGAACCCCGCGACACCGGTGACCAGTATCTTTCTGCGGTGAGGCAGAACGTTCACTTCCATAAATAAGCTCTGCCCGGATAGCCTGCTCGATGGCCAACGCTTTTCGGCCGCTGCAGAGGCTTATATCAACCGCAAGTGAAGGTTTTATGGGCGCCTGTTGACAGTTGTGAGACCAGGCCCGCGTTCGAGTCAGGCGTCAGCCGAATGACAAAATCGGGGCGCTGTTTCCCGCCGATTGCCACATTTGTGCGCAAGCCACTTGAAATCGATACAAAAATACTCATTTTTTGTACACAACTTTAATTTGAAGCGTCTTGGAAATAATCCGCCGGAAGGTCTAGAGCCCTCTGTTGCAGAGCTTTTCATCGGGATGCCGCGCAATTAGCTGACCACTTGGTCAACTCAGTGGCCCGGTTATTGCTCCGGGCGAGTTACCCGCACTGTTCCATCGTGGTCGTGCGCTCGTATCTGCGGAGTTTTCTATGCCTGTCTGGCGAAAAAGTATTCAGTGGCAACTGACCCTGAGCATGGGTGCAGCGCTGGTCATCAGCAGCCTGATCGTGATCGCGATCTACGCTTTCGCGCTGAACAAACTGACCGACCGTTATCTGTTGCAGCAAGCCATGCCCGCCAGCGTCGAAGCGATCCGCAATGACCTTGAACGCCTGCTCGCCGCCCCTCTGACAGCGGCCAGCGACATTGCCGACAACACCTTGGTTGCCGAATGGCTGGGCAATGGCGAGGATCCAGCCCAGCAGCCGCCGTTTATTCGCTACCTGGCGAAAATCAAGGAGCAACACAACGCGCTGACGACCTTCATCGTCGCCAAGGACAGCGGCCACTACATCACCAGCAAGGGCGCGGACCGCACGCTGCAACGAGGCCCGGCGGAAAACAACTGGTTCTACGGTTTCCTCGACAGCAACAAGCAGCGTTCACTGGACATCGATATCGACGCCACGACCAAGGTGCCGACGCTGTTCATTAACCAGCGCATTGAACACAACGGCGCCGTGGTCGGCGTGGCCGGGCTGGGTTTCAGCATGAGTGCGCTGTCGCAGATGGTCCGCGACTTCCACTTCGGCAAGGAGGGCCAGGTGTATCTGGTCAGCCCCGACGGCAAGATCAAGGTCCATCCGAACGCTGACTTCAATGATCACGAATCCCTGACTCAACTGGTCGGCGACAGCGCGGCCCGCAGCTTGCTGAGCCAGAAGGGCGACGGTCAGGCACTGGAGTTCGAACGCAATGGTCTGGCTTTTGTGGCGGTCGCCAAACCGGTCGATTCTCTTGGCTGGACGCTGGTCAGTGAAGTCCCGCTGGCCGAGGTCTACGGCCCGGCCAAGGATGCGCTGACCACCATTTCGGCGATCAGCCTCGCGGTGGTGTTGTGCTTCCTGGGGTTTGTCGCCTGGATCGCCCGTGGCATCGTGCGACCCATTCAACAGGTGACCACTGCGCTGGTGGACATCGGGGGTGGTCAGGGTGATCTGACTCGACGCCTGGACGACAGCCGCGCCAACGAGCTGGGCGACCTGGCCAGAGGTTTCAACCGTTTCATCGAAAGCCTGCGCCTGCTGATCGGCGACGTCTTGCAGACCAGCGAACAGCTGCGTCACAGCGTGGTGGACGTGGCGCGTGTAGTCGACAGCACCTCTTCTCGTGCGCTCAAGCAACAGCAGATGACTGACATGGTCGCCACGGCCGTTCATGAAATGGGCCTGACCGTGCAGGAAATCGCCCGCAACGCTGGCGCCGCAGCCGATGTGTCGCGTAATACTCATCAGGAAGCGGTGTCCGCCAAAAGAGTCGTCGGCGAATCCATCGGTCATATCCAGAGCATGTCCGACGGCGTGGGCACAGCGGCCGGCGCCGTAGAAAACCTCGCCACGCAGATTTCCACCATCGACCAGGTGCTCAGCGTGATTCGCAGCATCTCCGAGCAAACCAACCTGCTGGCGCTGAACGCCGCCATCGAAGCCGCGCGCGCGGGCGAGATGGGACGAGGCTTCGCGGTGGTCGCCGATGAGGTTCGCACCCTCGCCGGTCGCACGCAAAGCGCCACGTCGGAAATCCAGCAGATGATGGGTGAGCTGAAAAGCGGCGCCGATCAGGCCGTGACCTCCATGCGCGCCGGGCAGGCCGCGACCGGAACCGGCGTGGAAGCCAGTCGCAGAACCGGGAACTCGCTGGACGCCATTGCCGGCCACGTTGAAGAACTGACCGACCGCAACCATCAAGTGGCTGCGGCAACCGAAGAACAGAGTACCGTCACCGAAGAGATCAACCGTAACGTGCAGGGCATCGCCGATCTGGCGCAATCCACGGCTACCGATGTGAAAGCCTGCCGCGAGGATTGCCAGAAGCTGTCGCAAAAGGCCGAACACCTCGCGGCGCAAATGGCGCGGTTCAGGTTGTAACCGACCATGATCGTTCCCACGCCCCGCGGGGTAACGCAGTGTTCGACGCTCCGCGTCGCGGTGGACGCAGAGCGTCCAGCAAGGGGTACCCACGCTGGAGCGTGGGAACGATCATCAATTTCTGCCAGAACGCGCAACCGTGGGAGGGAGCTTGCTCGCGAAGAGGCCATGCATCCGCAGCATCTCCAGCGGATGTGCCCAAGCCTTCGCGAGCAAGCTCCCTCCCACATGAACGGCTCACTACCTCAGAGCGCGCAAAATCTCCTCGGTCCCCACCACCTGCGCATACTCCTCGTGCAGGTTCGCCAGCGACATTGCGTGTATCTCCTCGGCACTGCGCGGGTGCCCAAAAAAGTCCGCACCGTCGAAGGTGTAACAGGCGTCATGAGGCACGATCACCTCAAACCCCAGATTGCCGCCCGTTCGCGCCGTGGATTCCACCGAATTGTTGGTCACCACACCGACAATCACCACCTGGTTGATCCCGTCCGCACGCAACCAGCCTTCCAGCGCCGAATGGCAGAACGCGTCCGGCACCTGCTTGTGCAACTCGCCTTCGCCGTCCCATGGCAGGAACTCGGGTTGAAATTCGACACCTGATTGTTTGGGCCAGAACACCGAATCGGGTTCTCGGGAAAAATGCCGAACGTGAATCACCGTGCGCTCGGTGCGGCGCCAGGCTTCCAGCAGCGCGAGCATTTGCCGCTCTGCCTGCGGGTTGTTGCGCCGGCCAAGCTTCGGATGGTTGATACCTTGCTGCATGTCGATGATGACCAACGCGGCTTTGCGGGAAATATCCATGGTTTCTCTCTGATCAAATAGCGCTGAAATGCCGCGCCAACTGCTGTTCGGCGAACTGTTCGATGATGAAATCGACGAAAGCCCGGGTCTTCCCGGGCAGCATTTTGTGCTCGCTGTAATAGATGGAAATATTGCCATCCTCGACGTACCAGTCAGGTAACACGCGCTGCAACGCCCCACTGCGTAGATAAGGCAGCGCGAACGGCATGCTCACCAACGCGACGCCCAACCCCTGCTCCGCCGCCCGACACGCCGCCTCCGAATCGCTCATGGTCATGCGCACGTTCAGGCGCAGCGGGGTTTGCTCCTGGCTGCGATGGGTCAGCGGCCAGGAGCGTATGCGCCCGGTCTGCGGTGAGCGGATCAGAATACCGTCGCACTCGCTCAGGTCATCGGGGTGCTGAACCGCTGGATGCGCCTTGAGCCATGCGCAGGACGCCACAAGAACCCGGTGCGCGGGCGCCAGTTTGCGCGCAACGACACCCTGGGGCAGCTCGAATCCGCCGCCAATGGCGGCATCGAAGCCCTGCCCGATCAGATCCACCTGACGGTTATCGAAATGCCAGTTCGGGGTAATCGCCGGATAGCGTCGCAAGAATTCGCCCAGCAGCGGCACCACGTATAAACAGCCGAACACCGTGCCGACGCTGACTTTCAACGTGCCTGCGGGACTGCCCTCGGCGCTGGCAAGGTTGGCCACCGCGTTCTGGATGGTATTGAAACTGGCTCGGACCTCATCGAGAAATCGTTGCCCGGCTTCCGTCAATGTCAGCCGCCGCGTACTACGCTGGAACAGCCGCACGCCCAACCTCGTCTCGAGCTTGGCCACGCTTTTGCCGACTGCCGCAGGGGTCAGGCTCAGACGCCGCGCCGCCTCGGCGAAGCTTCCGACCTCGGCGCTGCGAACGAAACACTCAATGCTGCTGAAGTTTTCCATGCACTCATTCACAACTTTTGGTTTACACAGACTATAGCGATTACCGGCTACCGCGAACCTAATCCACAACAGATACTGACGCCCATCCACTCTTTACTCACTGGTTACAGGAGATCGACATGACTCACCCAACCAACCTGATCGGCAAAACGGCACTGGTTCAAGGCGGCTCCCGCGGCATCGGCGCCGCCATCGTCAAACGTCTGGCTGAGCAAGGCGCAGCGGTTGCCTTCACCTTCGTCAGCTCCGAAGACAAGGCCCGCGCCCTGCAGGACGAAATCACCGCATCTGGCGGCAAAGCCTTGGCCATCAAGGCCGATAGCGCGAGTGAGCAAGCGATTCGCGACGCAGTCGCCAAGACCGTCGAAGCCTTCGGTGGCGTCGACATCCTGGTGAACAACGCTGGCGTGCTGGCCATTGCGCCCCTGGAAGAGTTCAAGTTGGAAGATTTCGACCGGACCCTGGCCATCAACGTACGCAGCGTGTTCATCGCCAGCCAGGAAGCAGCCCGTCATATGAAGGAAGGCGGCCGCATCATCAACATCGGCAGCACCAACGCTGACCGCATGCCCTTCGGCGGTGGCGGCGTGTACGCCATGAGCAAATCGGCACTGGTAGGCCTGACCAAAGGTCTGGCGCGTGACCTGGGCCCTCGCGGCATCACCGTCAATAACGTGCAGCCCGGCCCGGTCGACACCGACATGAACCCGGCGGACAGTGACTTCGCCAAATCGCTGATGGGTCTGATGGCAGTCCCTCGCTACGGCAAGGCCGAGGAAATCGCCGCCATGGTGGCCTACCTCGCAGGCCCTGAAGCGGGTTACGTCACCGGCGCCAGCCTGACCATCGACGGCGGCTTCGGCGCCTGAGTCCGAGCCTGGCACCCGCAACACCAGGCCCCGGACTTCCACCAGAAGCCGGGGCTTCCTGCTTTTTGCTTAAGCGCATGAAAATTCTGAAAAAAAGTTTTGCCTTCGAAAGAACTTTCGACTACATTAGCGCGCCTCGACAGACTGAACGTCTGAAGAGATACGGTGAAGTGTCCGAGTGGCTTAAGGAGCACGCCTGGAAAGTGTGTATACAGGAAACTGTATCGAGAGTTCGAATCTCTCCTTCACCGCCAAATTCGATGTAAACGAAACCCCTGAGATTCCTCGAGAACTCAGGGGTTTTTCGTTTATATCCATCTATGCCTATCGACCCCCCATCCCATTCGTTCGGATGACTTACCCATCCAACGCGACAGATTTCCTACGGCGTTTCCACTTCCCGTTCATTTACTTAACGCAGAACATCGGAAACCTCTTCACCCAATCGAATGACCAGCTACTGTCTATCCGTCGCCCCCTAACTTTGGGAGTAACAACTTAGTACGAGGCTAGTTCTACCCTGGATCCCCCAGCCCGTATTCCGGCCCCCATTGCGCGTCCCACTCAAACGATAAACGGGGCGCGGATTCCGCAGGAGTAGGTTGATGAACGGTATTGGCAAACGTTTGAGGCAAGAAAGGAAACGCTTGAAGCTCACGCAGAGCGCACTCGGAGCCATCGGGGGCGTGGAAGCGAATGCTCAAGGCCATTATGAAAGCGGACAACGTCTGCCCCGAGCCGACTATCTGTTCCGTATCGCAGCCGCTGGCGTCGACATCAGTCGTGTGGTCACCGGTATCGACTCCAGAAACAGGCTGGAAGTGCCCATGCTGCCCACGCTGCCCCAAGGGCAGGCCGGATATGACGACGATGAGCACGACAGCGCCGAGAGCGTGGTGAGGATCATCGGCCAGCTGCGCCAGAGCCTGTGGGTCACGGCCAACGCGCTGTGCGAGGTCACGCGACTGATCGATTCCAAGGCCCAGGAGCAGAGCGGCGACCACGTCGAGGATCATCTTCGTGTGCTGCAGGGCGACGCCGATATGTTCGTCGCACTGGCGCTGGCCAAGGTGCAAAAGGCCAATCACGAAACCCATTGAGGCTTCGCTGACATCGCCCTCCTGCAGTGGTAGCCTTGCGCCACACAGGGAGGGCGTCAATGAAAGGTCGTTTTATCGCGCTGGCAGCCATCACGCTGCTTGGCAGCGGCGTTGCCAATGGGGAAGTTTTCAAGTGCGTCACGCGTGAAGGCAAGATCAGCTTTGCCGCAACGCCGTGCCCGGACTACGTCGGTGAGGCCATGCCGCAACGGCCGGGCCAGCGGCTTTCCAGCGATTGGGAAGAAGCCGACTACCCCGATCGGGTGAACAAGAACGCAGTGGAAATCCTGCAGATCAGCCGACGCAACAGGCTCATCATCACCAACGAAAAAGAAATCTCCGACCGCATGCAAGCCATCCGCCCGCCTCCCCCCGGCGTGCCTTCAGTGTGCGTAGCGCCGGTTTACAACAGCGCCTGCTTCGATCCATCCGGAGGGAAAGTTCGCCAGCCGGTGAGAGGCAAGCTCTTCAGTTCAGGCGCGAATTAAACCCGATTCTTGTGGGAGACGCCGGAGGCCACGACGGTACGGGCCGCGATTCGGACGATAGCGGTAGATCAGTTAGCAAATAAGCCATCTGACCCACCGCTATCGCGGCTTTCGCTCGACCTATCCAGCTCACTTCCGAATTATCTGAACTAAGTTTTTATCGGCAACGATGTTACGAGATGCGAGAGCTGCATACAGTCATGCCCCATCGCCAGAATCACAACAACGAGACGGCCATGACCTCCACGCTTCACCTCAAAGAACATGTACAGCAAGCGGCCAACGAACTGATTGCCGCGTTTGCCGGCAATGACACCGAAGCCTACTTCGCGGCCTTCAGCGAGGACGCCACTTTCCTGTTCTACACCCTCCCTGCTCCGCTCCTGTCCCGTGCCGCCTACCAGGAAGTCTGGAAAGGCTGGCAAGCGGATGGCTTTGCCGTGCTCGATTGCCAGTCGAGCAACGCCCATATAAGCCTGCAGGGTGATGTGGCGATCTTCATGCACGACGTTGCCACGCGCGTGCGTTTCGGTAGCGAGGAGAATCAGTTCCACGAGCGGGAAACCATCGTCTTCCGCCATGACGGCGGCCGTTGGCTCGCCTGTCACGAACATCTGTCGACCCAGCCGGAATAGGTCGACGGGCGAGCGCATCTTTAGAGTGCGCCGCCCCAGCGTTTCAAACACAACAACAGTTTTAGCCAGTACTTAAGGTCGCTCTGGTGACCACTGCCAATGCCACGACCGGACTCGCTCCGGTCGACAATACGGGCCAGCACTCGATGCCGGCCTCATAACAACACGACAGCGCGCAGGAATACGTCATGTCTCATCCCACTACCAGTATCGAAACCTTCGGTGTCGAACAGATTCCGGACGATCAACGCGATGCGTCGCCCATCGATCTGTTCCGTCTGACCTTCGGCGGTGCCAACACCTTCGCCACGGCGGTCCTCGGCAGCTTCCCGGTGCTGTTCGGTCTGTCGTTCCAGGCCGGGGTCTGGTCGATCATCCTGGGCATTGTGCTGGGCTCGATCATTCTGGCGCCGATGGGGTTGTTCGGCGCCCTCAACGGCACCAACAACGCGGTGTCCTCCGGGGCGCATTTCGGGGTTCATGGCCGAATCGTCGGCTCGTTCCTGTCGCTGCTGACCGCAGTGGCGTTCTTCTCGCTGTCGGTGTGGAGCTCGGGTGACGCGTTGATCGGCGGCGCCAAGCGCATGGCTGGCCTGCCGGAAAACGACCTGACCCTTGCCGTCGCCTACGGTGTGTTCGCCGTGCTGGTGCTGGTGGTGTGCATCTACGGGTTTCGCTTCATGCTGTGGGTCAACAAGATCGCCGTGTTCGCGTCCAGCCTGCTGTTTTTGCTTGGCATCTTCGCCTTCAGCGGCAGCTTCGATGCAGGCTTCGCAGGTACCGTGAATCAAGGCAGCGAAGGCTTCTGGGCGGCCTTCATCGGCGCGGCCCTGCTGGCGATGAGCAACCCGGTTTCGTTCGGCGCGTTCCTCGGCGACTGGTCTCGCTACATACCCCGCAACACGTCGAAGAAACGCATCATGGCTTCGGTGTTTCTGGCGCAGATCTGCACGCTGATCCCGTTCCTGTTCGGTCTGTGCACCGCGACCATCGTCGCCACTCAGGCACCGCAGTACATCACCGACAACAACTATGTCGGCGGTCTGCTGGCAGTCTCGCCGAGCTGGTTCTTCCTGCCGGTGTGCCTGATCGCGATCATCGGTGGCATGTCCACCGGCACCACCTCGCTGTATGGCACGGGTCTGGACATGTCGAGCATGTTCCCGCGCCTGCTCAATCGCGCTCAGGCGACAATTCTGATCGGTATCGCAGCGATTGCCTTCATCTTCATTGGCCGTTTCGCCTTCAACCTGGTGCAGAGCGTGTCGACCTTCGCGGTACTGATCGTCACCTGCACCTCGCCATGGATCGTGATCATGGTGCTGGGCCTGATCATCCGCCGCGGCTTCTACCACCCCGCCGACCTGCAAGTGTTCACCCGCGGTCAGAGCGGCGGTCATTACTGGTTCGAACACGGCTGGAACTGGCGCGGTCTGGGCGCCTGGATCCCGAGCGCTGCGGTGGGGCTGTGCTTCGTCAACCTGCCGGGGCAATTCGTCGGCCCGCTGGGCAATCTGGCCGGTGGCATCGACATCAGCCTGCCGATAACGCTGGGCCTTGCGGCGCTGCTGTATATCACTCTGCTGCGCACCTTCCCGGAGCCGGTCGGGGTGTACGGCGAGCATGGCCCGCATCCGCTGCTTGGCGCCAACGCTCACCGCAACGTGAAGAAACCGATGGCCATCGGTTGATTTCCCGACAGCGATAAAACGAAGGGCTCACCCGCAGGTGGGCCCTTTACATTTCCGGCACCGACCAACGGACTACACTCGGCTGGCATGAGTCAGTTACATGTCGCACAATCGACCCTCACGTCAGCATCCCTACAATAGAAAATGTCAGCTCGAACCACAGGAGATCTACCTCACATGAATAAAGAAGAATGGATCGAAGCTGCGCTGCCGAATTACATCCTGACCAACCCGGCTTTGCAGGAAGAGATATCAGGCCTGAGCCAGAAAGACCAGGAAGACCAGATCCGCTGGGCTTTTGAGGACGAAGCAGAGGCTTTGAGCATTGAAACCTGGGAATTGGCCTTGAGCTTCAGCAACAAGCCAGAGGAAGAAGTGAAGGCGCTCCGGCTGGCTGTTCACAAGGAGGCCGCCGAGGCCCTGGATATGGACTGGGATGAATACTGCGCACTGAACGCTGTCGCGGTATAACACCCGGTTCACCCTCCTTCGGGCCGCTGCCTTTCCTGCCCTGCGCGCGGCCCGAAATCCTGACTTGTCGGTCACCCTTTCTGCTTTACCTCGCCCCTTCGTGTGGGTAACTTCTGCGCCACTTCAAAACAACAAGGACTCGTCCCCATGAGTGATTTGGTCGCGTATCAGCTGGACGACGGCGTCGCCACGCTGACCCTGAGCAACGGCAAGGTCAACGCCATCAGCAACGAGGTGATCGCCGGCTTCAACGCGGCGCTCGATCAGGCAGAAAAGGACCGCGCCGTGGTGATCATCACCAGTGGGCCGGGGATCCTTTCCGGTGGTTACGATCTGAAAATCATGACGTCGAGCCCAGAGGCGGCAATGGATCTGGTGGCAGCCGGCTCGACCCTGGCCCGCCGCATGCTGTCGCACCCCTTCCCTATCGTCGTTGCCTGCACCGGCCATGCCGTGGCCAAGGGCGCGTTCCTGCTGCTGTCGGCCGATTACCGCATTGGCGTCGACGGTCCTTTCAGCATCGGCCTGAACGAAGTGCAGATCGGCATGACCATGCACAACGCAGGCATCGAACTGGCGCGTGATCGCCTGAACACAAGTGCATTCGGACGCTCGGTGATCAACGGCGAAATGTTCGATCCAAAAGGCGCGTTGCAAGCCGGTTTCCTCGACAAGGTCGTCGCACCGGAAGAACTGACCGACGCCGCCCGCACCGTGGCCCTGCAGCTGAAGAAAATCAACATGAAGGCCCACAAGCAGACCAAGCTCAAAGTTCGCAAGGCATTCCTGGAAACACTGGACAAGGCCATCGAGCTGGATCGTCAGCATCAGTTCTGATCGGCTGGATGGGGCACCGTCCATTCTCGGCAAGCAGAAATCCGGCAGCCCATGAATACCCCGTGGGAGCGAATTCATTCGCGATGGGTTTTACGGTCGATAAATTGCCATCGACTGTAGCGGCCTCTCGCGAATGAATTCGCTCCCACAGCAAGCATTCATGCCACCAGCCTCTTCAAACCTCCCGCCCCCGCCCATCGCTATCGCTGTTCCTTGAAACATTCGGTTATCTTCGCCCAACACCACCGGTCTGTCCGGTATTTGCCGAATTAAGTGCACATCCGTACACTGCGCCACCTTTTGTCTACTGAGTGGTCTGCATGCTGTTTGTCCTGCGTATGTTGCTGATGGGGCTGCACTTCATCGTCGCTGGTGTTCTGGGTCTGTTGCTCGGTCTCTGCCGCCCGTTCAACCCCGACAACAGCCGCTTGTGCGCCAGGCTCTACGCCCTGCCAGCCATGTGGATACTGCGTCTGCGCCTGAAGACCGAGATGGGCGTGCAGTTCGACAAAGCCCGCCCTTGCGTCATCGTCTGCAACCATCAGTCCAACTACGACCTGTTCATCCTCGGCAACATTGTGCCGCCGCGCACCGTCTGCATCGGCAAGAAGAGCCTGAAGTGGGTGCCGTTCTTCGGTCAGTTGTTCTGGCTCGCGGGCAATGTGTTGATCGACCGCGGCAATCCGCTGCGCGCACGTCTTTCCATCCGACAGACCACCGAAACCCTGCAACGCAAGGACACCTCGATCTGGGTCTTCCCCGAAGGCACGCGCAACCTGGGCAACGGCCTGCTGCCGTTCAAGCGCGGCGCGTTCCAGATGGCCATCGATGCAGGCGCGCCCATCGTGCCGGTCTGCGCCAGCACCTATGTGCGCGACATGCGCCTGAACGCCTGGAACAGCGGCCGCGTGATGATTCGCTCGCTGCCTGCAATCGCCACCACCGGCATGACCAGCGACGACATCCCGACGTTGATCGAACTCTGCCACAGCCAGATGCAAGCCAGCATCGAGCAGATGGACGCCCAGTTGCGCGCCCCCAAGGCGTCAGCCCAAACCGTCGCTGAACAGCTTGCACAAAACCCTCGAACTCGTTGAATTTCGCCGACTCTTAATGGGACAGCGCGCTAAGCTGCGCATTAGTCCCTCCTAAAAGAAGAAGCGAATCAACATGGGCCGAGTTGTTGCTGCCGCGGTTTACAGCGCCGGGAAGAAAGTCACCGATATCACCCTCGACGAAGGGGCCGCCTGGGCCGCAAAGCCCGGGCATTTCGTCTGGATCGGCCTTGAGCAGCCCAACGCTCAGGAGCTGGCCACACTGCAAAAGCAGTTTTGCCTCCACGAACTGGCCATCGAAGATGCCCTGGAAGTGCACAGCCGCCCGAAGCTCGAAACCTTCGGCGACGCGTTGTTCATCGTCACCTATGCGCCTATCCGCGAAAACGGCAAGTTGATCTTCATCGAGACTCACATTTTCGCCGGCAAGGGTTACATCATCACCTCGCGCAATGGCGACTCGAAGTCCTATGGACTGGTGCGCCAACGTTGCGAGGCGCGGCCGTTGTTGCTGGAGCACGGCGAAGACTTCGTGCTGTACGCGTTGCTGGATTTCGTCACCGAGAACTATCAGCCGGTGACCGAGGCGATCCACTGCGAACTTGAAGAGCTGGAACACAGCGTACTGAGCACCGAACTCAACGAATCCGACATCCACCGCATTCACAGCCTGCGCCGCGACCTGCTGCGCCTGCGTCGCTACGTGGCGCCCATGGTGGAGATCGGCGAAGAACTGCAGAAGCTCAGCTTCCCCTTCATCGACAAGAACATGCGCCCCTACTTTCGCGACGTTGAAATCCATGTGAAGCGGCAGATGGAAGATTTGGCGAACCTGCGGGACATCGCCAGCCAGACGATTGAAATCGGGCTGCTACTGGAGTCATCGAGGCAAAGCCTGACCCAACGCAAATTCGCCGCGTGGGCTGCGATTCTGGCGTTTCCGACGGCGATTGCCGGGATTTACGGGATGAACTTTCAGAACATGCCGGAGCTGAGCTGGCATTACGGCTACTTTGCCGTGTTGGGCGTGATTGTTGGCGGATGCGGGATTCTGTTTGCGAGCTTCAAGCGCTCGGGCTGGTTGTGAAGCACCCCACTCGCCTGTAGCAGTCCGGCCGGACTGCTACAGGGTTTGCGTGGAGTTCTCGAACCAGGGCAGCACCCGGCTCGGTTTTCACGCCACTTCAGGCTTGTTCGCCACAAACCGCATCATCCACTCCGCCACCGTGGCGCCGTGATGATCGTGCTCAAGGCTGGCGATGCCCTTGCTGTAGACCTGCTCACCCAACGCTTCCTGACGAATATCCAGCAAGGTGCGCGAGTAATCGTGGATGAATTCCGGATGACCCTGGAAGCACAGCACCTGATCGTTGATGTGGTAGGCGGCGAACTGGCAGAAGTCGCTCGAGGCAATCACCGTCGCGCCTTCCGGCAGTGCGGTGACCTGATCCTGATGGCTGATCAGCAGGGTCAGTTTGTCCATGGCAGGCGACATCCACGGCTGGGCCGGGGCCAAGGTGTAGTGATGAATGCCGACACCCCAACCTTGCGTCGCGCGCTCGGTCTTGCCGCCCAGCAACAGCGCCAGCAGTTGGTGGCCAAAGCACACGCCCAACAGCTTATCGCCACGCGTGTAGCGCTCCAGCAGATAGGTCTTGAGGGTTTGAATCCAAGGGTCGGTGCCGAATGAGTCAGCTTTGGAACCGGTGACCAGATAGGCGTCGAAGCGCTCGTCATCCGGTGGGTAGTCGCCCTGCATGACGTTGTAGACGACGAATTCGGCAGGGATCGGCTGGCGGGAGAACAGGTTCTGGAACATGCGCCCGTAACCCTGATATTGATCGACCAGTTCCGGGCGAAGAACGTCGGTTTCCAGAATGCAGATGCGTAACGACATAAAAATACCTGAAGCGACAAGGCGAAAATGCGTATGCCCAAGCCTGCCTTGAAGCCTCAGGCAAGGCAAGGGCCGTTTGAGCCATGATGCCGCGGGTAACTGAACGGGCGCTGTAAGGTCACAAGATCGCCACCGCTGTAGCAGTACGGCTTGCCGGCGGGAGGTCATTGAGGTCACCACCGCCGGCAAGCCGGACTGCTACAGGGTCGGGATTTACTCTTGAGGAGCTCAGAAAAGCCTGTCGTTGAGCGCCTTCTCCAAAAGCAATGCGGGCGGCTCGAAACGCTCTCCGTAGTGTTCGGCCAGGTATTGCGCGCGGGCAATGAAATCCTTGAGCCCGTACTGGTTGATGAACTGCAGCGCGCCGCCGGTCCAGGCCGGAAAGCCGATGCCGAAGATCGAGCCAATATTGGCGTCGGTGGTCGAGCGCAACACCCCTTCCTCCACGCAACGCACGGTTTCGATTGCCTGAATGAACAGCAAACGGTCCCGAATCTCCTGACCGGCGATCTGCGCCCCGGGCTTCTCGAACCGGCTTTTGAGTTCAGGCCACAAACGTTTAGGCGCACCTTCTGGGTAATCGTAGAAGCCGCCACCTGCGGCCTTGCCCGCGCGCTTGTATTCGTTGAGCAGCAGATCGATCACCGCCGTGGCCGGATGATCGACAACGGTCTCGCCCTGCGCTTGCAGATCCTTGCGCGCCTGCTGACGAATGTGGCTCATCAGGCTCAAAGACACTTCATCCGACACCGCCAAAGGCCCGACCGGCATTCCGGCCTTACGCGCTTCGGTTTCGATCATCACCGCCGAAACACCCTCACCGAGCATGGCGATGCCTTCGTTGGTGAAGGTAGCGAACACCCGTGAGGTGAAGAAGCCGCGGGCGTCGTTGACCACGATCGGGGTCTTGTTGATCTGCTGCACGAAGTCGAACGCGCGAGCCAGGGTCATGTCGTTGGTGCGCGCGCCCTTGATGATTTCCACCAGACGCATCTTGTCCACCGGGCTGAAGAAATGCATGCCGATAAAACGCTCCTGGCGGCTGACGGCTTGCGCCAGCCCGGTAATCGGCAGAGTCGACGTATTGGAAGCAATCACCGCATAAGGCACGACCACCTGTTCGGCGGCGGCACTGACCTGCGCTTTGAGTTCGCGATCCTCGAACACGGCTTCGATGATCAGATCGCAGCCTTCCAGATCGCTGTCGCGGCCGGTGGTCTTGATGCGGCCCAATACCACATCCCGCTGTTCGGAACGCATCCGGCCATTGGCAACCTGTTTGTCGAGCAGGCGCACCGAGTAGTCCTTGCCCCTCTGCGCGGCGGCCAGATTGACGTCCTTGAGCACCACGTCGACTCCGGCCAACGCCGTGACGTAGGCAATGCCGCCCCCCATCATGCCGGCGCCCAGGACCCCGACCTTGCGCATGTGATAGACCGGTGGCGCCTTGGGCCGCGACTCGCCGGCATTGAGTTCGTTGAGCTGAAACCAGGTACCGATCATATTCTTGGAGATCTGGCCGGTGGTCAGCTCGGTGAAATACCGCGCTTCGATTTTCTCGGCGGTGTGAAAATCGACTTGCGCGCCTTCAACCGCAGCAGCGAGGATTTTCTCCGGTGCCGGGTAACAGCCTTGAGTCTTGCTGCGCAGAATCGAGGGCGCGATCGCCAGCATTTGCGCGACTTTCGGATGCGAAGGCGTACCACCGGGAATTTGAAACCCCGGCTCATCCCAGGCCTTGCTCGGCGAGGGGTTTGCCAGAATCCATTGGCGCGCTTTTGCCAGCAGCTCCTCGGCGTCGCTGGCGAGCTGATCGACCAGTCCGGCTTTTAGCGCCTGTTGGGCGCTCAGGGTCTTGCCTTCCATCAACAACGGCAGGGCCTTTTCCAGACCCAGCATACGCACCAGCCGCACCGTGCCGCCTCCACCGGGCAGCAAACCCAGCGTGACTTCGGGCAAGCCGAGGCGCACATGTTTGTCATCGAGGGCGATGCGCTGATGGCACGCCAGGCACAACTCCCAGCCGCCGCCCAACGCCGCGCCATTGATAGCCGCCACCACCGGTTTGCCGAAGGTCTCAAGCGCGCGAAGCTGCGCCTTGAGGTCCAGGGTCATCTGGTAAAACCACTGGGCGCGGGATGTGTCGACCTTAATCAGTTCATTGAGGTCGCCTCCGGCAAAGAAGGTCTTCTTCGCCGAGCGGATGATCACGCCGACAATCTGATCCTTGTCCGCCTGCAATCGCTCAAGCGTTCCCCCCATGGCCTGACGGTAGGTCTGGTTCATGGTGTTGGCCTGCTGGCCGGGCATGTCCAGAGTCAGCGTGACGATCTGATCGGGGCCGATTTCATACTGGATGGCGTCAGTCATGCGGTCGTTCTTCCTGAAGCTGTTCTTATATAGAAGTTGAACAATAAGCAGCGAATCATCGCTGGCGCTCACACCCGTTCGATGATCGTCGCAATCCCCATGCCACCGCCGACGCACAAGGTCGCCAGGCCATAGCGCAGCTGTCGTGCTTCGAGCTCGTCCAGCAATGTGCCCAGAATCATGCACCCGGTAGCACCCAGCGGATGCCCCAGGGCAATCGAGCCACCATTGACGTTGACCTTGTCCGGATCGACGCCCATGTCCTTGATGAACTTGAGCACCACCGAGGCAAAGGCTTCGTTGACCTCGAACAGGTCGATGTCTTCGACCTTGAGCCCTGCCCGCGCCAGCGCCTTGCGGGTAGCGGGCGCAGGGCCGGTGAGCATGATGGTCGGATCGGTACTGGTGACTGCCGTGGCGACGATCCGCGCCCTGGGACGCAACCCCAGCGCCTGACCCTTTTGCGCCGAACCAAGCAACATCAGCGCAGCGCCGTCGACGATGCCGGAACTGTTGCCGGGGGTGTGTATGTGTTCGATGCGTTCGACATGGCTGTAAACGCGCAACGCGGTGGCGTCGTAGCCCAACTGGCCAATGGTTTCGAAACTGGGCTTGAGCTTGCCCAGCCCTTCAAGTGTGGAGTCGCCGCGGATGAATTCGTCGTGGCCCAGCAACAACATGCCGTTCTGATCAGTGACAGGGACCAGGGAGCGCTTGAAGGCACCGTTCTCGCGAGCTCGCGCAGCTTTCTGTTGAGACTGCAGGGCGAAACTGTCGACGTCGTGACGACTGAATCCTTCAAGCGTGGCGATCAGATCGGCACCAATACCCTGCGGGGTGAAATGCGTATGCAGGTTGGTTTGCGGGTCCAGCACCCACGCGCCGCCATCGCTGCCCATGGGAACCCGCGACATGGACTCCACGCCGCCAACCACGACCAGATCCTCAAAACCGGACCGGACCTTCATTGCCCCCAGGTTCACGGCTTCCAGGCCCGAGGCGCAGAAGCGGTTGATTTGCACGCCCGCCACGTTGACAGCCCAGTCGGCCACCAATGCAGCCGTCTTGGCGATGTCGGCGCCCTGGTCGCCGACCGGTGTCACGCAGCCCAGCACGATGTCGTCAACCTGACGGGTGTCCAGTTGATTGCGCGACTGCAGGGCCGTCAACAGGCCCGCCACCAGATTCACCGGTTTGACGCTGTACAGCGCTCCATCGGCCTTGCCCTTGCCTCGGGGGGTGCGCAACGCATCGAAAATAAACGCTTCGCTCATCATGTTCCTCGCTGCCCTGCTGGAATATTTTTTACCGCTGACACCATAACTGTCACACCGCATGTTGCAATGATCAAAGTGCTCAGCTCGCTTGACTGTGAGGAAGGTTAGCCGGTTGTAGGAAGTTTCGGACTCAGACGAACGGTAGTGAGCTATCGGACGTGAATCGTTTCGCCTCAACGTGTCTAGCAAGGGAGTGTTAAATGCTAGCCAAAGGCCTTATGACCGTTTTCCCTAACCAGATGGAATTACTCATATCAAACCGATCTAAGTCGCGTCGCACGTGGGCTCTAAGGTTAAGTCAGTAGCAGAGGCGCAATAAAAAAGATTCTTCAAGCGCCGCCGTCCACGATCCGTATTGTCGGGACACCTGCTCTTTCGCTTTCACCTTTGCCAGCTGCCGCTTCTTTCCATAACGAAGCAGTGAGCTTTTGTCGCTCAGGAATAACAAAAAAAGGCACGCGCCATGTTCAAACATTCGAAAGTACGTCAAGCCGGATTGATTGTTTTCGCCACCACACTCTTGCTGATTTTGCCGAACCTGACTCGTTTGGTTGGCTGATCTTTTCCATACGCGCTTGCGACAGACCGCATTTGTGCCAACCTTCCTGCATCATCGCAGGGAGATAAGCAGATGCGTCAGTGGCTGGCAGTTTTCGCACTGGGTGCAAGCATAGCGGCACACGCCGGCCCGGTTCAGCAGGCCGAGGCGGTGGCCGCGATCAAGGAGGGCAAGCTCGCCATCGATGTGCGCAGTCAAAGCGATTACGAGTCCGGCACAGTGCTCAACGCTGTGCGGGTCGATGATCGGCGTCTGGTCAACCAGCTCAAGCAGGTGATGACCGACCGCAATCTGGTGCTGGTGATTTTCAGCTCGAGCGACGCCCGCGCGGGCAAAGCACAGGACAAGCTGATAAAAGCCGGTTACACCAGTATCATCAACGGCGGTTCCTACGACGAACTGCACAACGCGCTGTACGACGTCACCGACGATCCTGCGGAGTAACAACCATCTTGCGCTCATCTCTTCTGATGCTGGCGGGCTTGCTGCTCGCCCTCCCCGTTCATGCTGCACAGCTGACTGTCAACCTCGCCAACGGCTCCCGCACCTGGAACACCGGGCAACTGCTGAAACACCCTCAAGCCAAAGACATCGATATTCCTGACGACGTGTCCTACAAACGCGCCATGCACTATCGCGCGGTGCCGCTGGCAGTCTTGCTGGAAGGCGTTTCGGGCGATGCTCATCTGCAGGCGGTGGCCACCGACGGCTTCGCGGCAGAGATGCCTGCCGCACCGTTGCTGCAAACCACCGGTTCTCAGGCCTGGCTGGCGATTGAAGACCCTGAGCATCCCTGGCCGGGGCTGAGCAAGGACAAACCGAGTGCCGGGCCGTTCTATCTGGTCTGGACCCACCCGGCCGCCAGCAGGATCAGCCCCGAACAGTGGCCCTACGCAGTCGGCAAGTTTCGATTGCTGGCCTCGGTTGCCGAACGGTTTCCGGCCATGCTGCCGGATCCGAAGCTGGCGGCGGACGATTCGGTGAACAAGGGTTTCGCGCTGTTTCAGAAGAACTGCTTCGCCTGCCATCGCCTGAACGGCGCCGGGGATTCGCAGCTCGGCCCAGACTTGAACACCCCCCATAATCCGACCGAGTACTTCGCGGCGGATTACCTGAAACTGTACATCCGCAACCCCCAAAACCTGCGCCAGTGGCCGCAGGCGAAGATGCCGGCGATCACGCCAGAGGTCTTATCGGATGAGGAGTTGGGGCAAGTGGTGAGTTACCTGAAGCATATGGCGGGGCGCAAAGTCAGTCAGTAATCGGATGATCCGCCTGCCAGACTTACCTGTAGCACCCGGCTTGCCGGCGGAGGCGATCTGGGGAAAGCCACCGCCGGCGAGCCGGACCGCTACACAATCACCGTGCGATCAGGACTGGCGTTGCACCTGCATCTGCACCACCGGTTTGGGCGCGGCAGCCACGGGCATTGCCACCGGCGCCGTCGGTGATACCACCACCTTGGCGTGCATCTGCTCGCAACCACCGCCACGGCGCATTCCGCGCACAGGACAAGCGTCCAGATAATCCAGGCCCACCGCGAGCTTCAGGTGACGCTCCGGAATCGCCAGTTGGTTGGTCACATCGAAGCTGTACCAGGCGTCATCAATCCAGGCTTCTGCCCAGGCGTGGCTGGCCAGGTGCTCGCTGCTGTCGCTGTACAGGTAGCCCGACACATAACGCGCCGGCACACCAAGACTGCGCGCGCAGGCCAGAAATGCATGGGTGTGGTCCTGACAGACACCGGCGCCGTTGGCAAACGCCTGGGCAGCGCTGGTATCGACCGCGGTTGCGCCGGGCGTGTACGTGATGTGCTGATTCAACGCCTGCATCAGGTCGATCAAGGCATTGCGGTCGGTGCGTTTTTTCGTCTCTTTGGCGGCGAAGGCACGAATCGCCTCGTCCGCTTCAGTCAGGCGAGTGAAGCGCAGGAACGGCAGCGATGACTGGCTTTCATGCTCCGCTTCGCGTTTCTCGTCGATTTCAACCTGCCCCCGCGCACCGATGACGATGGCTTCATGGGGTTCGTCCATGGTCAGCACATGCAGGATATTGCCGAACGGATCGACCTGCGCGCGCACCGGGCGCGGCAGTGCCAGTTGCCAGCTGAGCACCTGCTGACGCTCGCTGTCGTGAGGGGTCAGACGCAAATACTGGATGCTGGCGCGGACCTGATCGTCGTAGTGATAAGTGGTCTCGTGGCTAATTGAGAGTCTCATGCAGCCTCCAGGTAAGAAGTGTGAATGACGTTACCCAGTTGGGCCAACAGCGGAATGAATTCGTTCAACCATTCGTGCAGGCCTTCGCCGAGGATTTCATCGATGCCGGTGTAGCGCAAACGCGCATCCAGCTCGGCCGCCAGACGTTGCGCAGGACGACCATTGGCGCCGGGCAGGCTGGCGAGAATCATGTCCAGTTCTTCGAGACAGGCGCGCAGCGAACGTGGGATATCGGCGCGCAACAGCAACAACTCGGCGACCTGACGCGCCCCCGGTGCATCGCGGTAAACCTCGGTGTACGCCTCGAACGACGACAGCGCGCGCAGCAAGGCACTCCACTGGTAGTAACCGGCAGCCGAGCTGTCCGCCGCCGCGTTGGCCGAAGGCCCGCGCAGCTCCAGCATTTCGTAACGGGCATCGAGCATGCGCAACGTGTTGTCGGCGCGCTCGATGAACGTCCCCAGACGGATGAAACGGAACGCATCGTTGCGCATGATGGTGCCGTAGGTCGCACCGCGAAACAGGTGCGAGCGCTCCTTGACCCACTCACAGAACCGGCTCATGCCATAACGGCTCAGGCCCTGTTCAGCGATGCCGCGAATTTCCAGGTACGTGGCGTTGATGTTTTCCCACATGTCCGCGGTAATGCGCCCACGCACTGCGTGGGCGCTGGCCCGCGCCGCGCCCAGACAGCTGAAGATGCTGGCCGGGTTGCTGGCGTCCAGGGCGAAGAAATGCAGTAAGCGCTCGGCATGCAACTCGCCATGGCGCTCCAGATAATCGTCCAGGGTTCCGGTGATCAGCAGAGGCATGGCGATTTCGTTGAGACCATCCCCGCGTCCGTCCTGAGGCATCAACGACAACGAGTAACTGACGTCCAGCATCCGCGCGAGGTTTTCCGCCCGCTCCAGGTACCGCGACATCCAATATAAATCCGAGGCAGTTCTACTTAGCATTGGCAGGCATCCTTAATCCTCGACCACCCAGGTGTCCTTGGTTCCGCCACCCTGCGACGAGTTCACCACCAGCGACCCCTCGCGCAACGCAACGCGGGTGAGTCCGCCAGGAACGACGCGGGTTTCGCGGCCAGACAGAACGAACGGGCGCAGGTCGATGTGTCGCGGGGCGATGCCGTTCTCGACGAAAGTAGGGCAAGTCGAGAGGGACAAAGTGGGTTGAGCGATGTACGCGTGTGGCTTGGCTTTCAGGCGAGCCCGAAATGATTCGATTTCGGCGGCCGTAGCTGCCGGGCCGACCAACATCCCGTAGCCGCCCGATCCCTGGGTTTCCTTGACCACCAGATCGCCGAGGTTGGCCAGCACATGGGACAATTCTTCCGGCTTGCGGCATTGCCAGGTGGGCACGTTTTTCAGGATCGGCTCTTCGTCGAGGTAGAAACGGATCATGTCAGTCACGAACGGGTAAACCGACTTGTCGTCGGCCACCCCGGTGCCGATGGCATTGGCCAGCACCACATGGCCCGAGCGATAGGCCGAGAGCAGACCCGGCACGCCCAGCATCGAATCAGGATTGAACGCCAGCGGATCGAGGAACGCATCGTCGAGGCGGCGATAGATCACGTCGACGGCCTTCGGCCCATCCGTGGTGCGCATGAACACTCGGTCATCACGCACGAACAGGTCCGCGCCTTCGACCAGTTCAACGCCCATTTCCCGCGCCAGAAACGCATGCTCGAAGAACGCGCTGTTGAAGCGGCCAGGCGTCAGGACGACCACGCTCGGGTTGTCCAGCGGGCTGGAGCTTTTCAGCGTGTCGAGCAGCAGGTTCGGGTAGTGATCGATGGGAGCAATGCGTTGCGCGGCGAACAGCTCGGGGAACAGACGCATCATCATCTTGCGGTCTTCAAGCATGTAACTCACGCCGCTGGGGGTGCGCAAATTATCTTCGAGGACGTAATAGGTGCCGTCGCCATCACGCACCAGATCGACACCGGATATGTGCGAGTACAGGTCGCGATGAAGATTCAGGCCCTGCATCGCCAACTGATATTGCTCGTTGGCGAGCACCTGTTCGGCGGGAATGATCCCTGCCTTGATGATGCGTTGATCGTGATACAAGTCGGCGAGAAACATGTTCAGCGCCTTGACGCGCTGAATGCAGCCGCGCTCGACCACTCGCCATTCGCTGGCGGGGATGCTGCGCGGAATCGTATCGAAGGGGATCAGACGCTCGGTCCCCTGCTCGTCACCGTACAGCGTGAAAGTAATCCCGGCGCGATGAAACAAAAGATCGGCCTCACGCCGACGCTGAGCCAGCAGCTCAGGTGGCGCTTCGCCCAGCCAGCGGGCGAATTCCCGATAATGCGGGCGGACCGAGCCGTCCACATCGTACATCTCATCATAAAAGGTGCGGATCATGCCGTACTCCTTGTCACCATGGACACAAGGGCCTTCGCAAGGCCCGTGCCAGCGGCATAAACGCTTTAAAATCAATTGGTTGAATAAAACAGCAGAAGCCCCCGCACCATTCCTGTGCAAGATGCGCTCTAACCAATTCTCCTACGCTTCAAAGAGAAGCGTCCCGCCGCAGAAAAAACTATCACCAGCATAGCCAGAGTTGATTTCCGGACAGGACTTTGTTTCCGGATAATCGCGCCATCAACCCAGATAGCCCGCTCCAGACTCGATGAGCGATGTTCATGTGTTATCGGATTCCCAACGAAATTCCCTTTACGCCGCTCACACCCGAGCGGCTTTTTTTTGCCCCGTTTTTGGATTCGGGCTTGCGCCATGCCGAGGTCTGGCAAAGGCGTGAATTAGGTGCAGGCACCACGGAAGGGAGCTGACTCGCGATTGCGGTCACATGACGGGGTGTGTCTGTCGTCCGTCTTCGCGAGCAAGCGCCCTCCCACAGGCTTTATATAGCCGAGCGTCAATATCAATGCAGCCGCTTGATCTCCTGCTTCACGCCCCATCCTTCAACCTCACCGTCGAGCCCCAGGATCGCGGTTTGAAAGTCCTGCTCGAAATCTCCTATTCCGTCGTAAGTGGCGTACATGATTTTGCTTAATTGCAGGTGCCACGCCCCGTCCTCTCGGGCGTTGATCTGGGTATTTAGGGATTCGCCACGAAACTTTTCGGCGGCCTGGCGCGCACGTTCCTCATCCGGAAACACGGCATAGAACTCGATGGGGTGGATACGTGCGAAGTCAAAACCGCCTTCTTTCATGCGGCGCAGTACGTGACTGCTGATGTCTTCTTGATAGGTCGTGCTCATGAAACGTCCTCCTATGCAACGATAGATAGAGTTTCAACGATCCCTGAACGCCCCTCGGACGGGACGTCGAGCGACAGTTCATCTGTCGCCCGGGACTCAAGCATGTCGCTGACAAGGCCGGTGCTGCTTTTACAAACCGGGCATCTATACGCGAGCTGGGTCGGGTAGATGCTTCACCGGCCTCATTTGCAGACTACGCCCATTGCTGGCGTGTTGCCAATTGGCAGATGGGGGTGATTGCCGAGGTTTTTTCATGAAGCCTCGACGATGGAAATGATCTGTACCGCGTTCTGTTCCTTGAGTGTCTTGACCGTGGGTTCTAGTGTTCGGCCATCCAGGTCATTGAGATCAAGGTCATTGGTGACCGGGAACAGGCGCGGACGCAGACATTGAGCAGCCTCCTCCTCACTGGGACGGTGCTCGAGTTCAAGATCGAGGGTCTGCTGCACACCTTCTTTATCCAGAAACGAAATAGTCCAGACTTTCATCAATGTCTCCTCAGTCAGGCCGGGAGCCGGCCTACCGAAATCGGACTGTGGATTTTTGGCATTCGTTCAACGTTTTTGCCGGTGCTGAGTCGAGCATTCCTGCAAACGTCCAGATCCCCTGGAAGTCTGCGCAACAAAAAAAAGAGGCCCCAAAGGGCCTCTTGTTTCATGCAGTCAAAAACCTAAGGCTTGGCGTCCTTAACCCCCGCCGTGTTATCCAGCAGGCTCTTGGTCGCGGTCTGCAGGAAGCTATCCAGCTTCTTGCGCAACTCGGCGACGTCCGGCGCATTCGGCATCACCTCGGCGTGCGGCTTGGTCCCCAGCGCGTAGCTATAAACCTTCGGCTCCATGTCCTTGGGCTCGATCAGAATCCGATCACCCGTCACCAGCGCAACTGTCTGCTCGCTGCCCGACGGCTTGATCACACCAAAGCCCAGATCGCCCGCAGGCAGGTTCAGCAGGTCACGACCCCAGCACTGATGCACCGTGTCGCCGCCGAGACGACCCATGATGGTCGGCACGATATCGATCTGAGTACCGACGATGCTGCTGCGCTTGCCGAACTTGTCCTGCAGGCCCGGCGCGATCATCAGCATCGGTACATTGAAACGACCCAGGTCCATCTCGGTGATCTGCTCGTTGTTACCGAAACCATGGTCACCGACCACCACGAACAGCGTGTCCTTGTAGTAAGGCTCTTTCTTGGCCTTCTCGAAGAACTGCCCCAGCGCCCAGTCTGAATAACGCATGGCGGTCAGGTGTTCATCCAGCGTCCCGTGACCGGTCACGCGCTCCACCGGCAGGTTGGCGGGCAAGGCGTATGGCGTGTGGTTGGACAGGGTCTGCAACAAGGCATAGAACGGCTTGCCCTTGGCTTCGCGAGCCTTCAGCTCCTGTGCGCCACGGTCGAACATGTCCTGGTCGGAAACACCCCAGGTCGGGTCCGAGAACACCGGATTGACGAAGTCGTTGCGACCGATGAAGTTGGTCATGCCCTGGTTGCTGAAGAACCCGGACTGGTTGTCCCACGCGAAGTCGCCGTTGTACACGTACACGTCGTCATATTTACGCGCACTCAGCAACTGCGGCAGGCCCGACAGCTTGTGGCTGCCTTCAGGAGTCTGCATCAGGTATTCGAAGCCCGGCAGGTTCGGGAAGCACGCCATGGTGGCGAACATGCCCTGGTGGGTGTGCGTACCGTTGGAGAAGAAGTGATCGAACAGCAGACCTTCTTCAGACAGCTTGTCGAAATACGGGGTGATGTTGGATTCGTCGCCCAGCGCACCCACCGAGTGGCCTGCGAAGCTTTCCATGAGGATCACCACGACGTTCTTGATCGGCAGCGTATTGCTTTCTGGCGGGGTGAATTCACGACGCACCGCAGCGCTGTCCGGGTCGACCAGTTTGTCGTTGGCCGTCAGCAGCATGTCACGCACGGTCTGCTGAGCCTCGGGCTGCGGCAGGGTAGCTTTCCAGATGTTGTCGCGGTCTTCGGACATCCGGCTCTTCGCCGCGGCGATCAGCGTCAACGTGCCGTTCAAGCCCAGCGTGTTGGCGAAGTTCGATTCAGTGGTGTAGGCATCACCCCAACGCAGTGGCGGACCCTGACGCAGCGTGCCGCGAGCGGCAACCACCGCAATCAGCAGACACACCACGAAGACGCCGATGCGAGTGTACCAGGGCGCTACCACGCGGTTGCTGGAACTGCCGATATTGAAACCGCCGCGAGGACGGGTCAGGCGATCGATGCCCTTGAACACCAGACTCAGCAGCCAGGTGAGCAACACCCACGCCAACAGATAACGAACGACGGGGTAGCCGTACCAGATCATGCTCAGTACGGTCTTCGGGTCTTCCTTGACGTACTGAAACACCAGACCGTTCAGGCGTTGATGGAATTCCCGGTAGAAATCCATCTCCATCAGGCCGAAGAACGTGGTGAGGCTGGCGACCAAGGTCAGCCAGAAACGGAATATCCCGCGTGCGGCCATCAACCGTGCGCTGAACAGGGCCAGCAGCAGCGGGATCAGGATGTAGACCACCAGACGCAAGTCGAAACGCAGGCCGTTGCCGAACGCCTCGATGAACGTCGAGGCCGGCGTCGCGCCGATCCCCTCGCGGTTGTAGACCAGCAGCGCAACGCGCAACAGGGTGTACAGGACCATCAGCGCCAGGCCACTCAACAGCGTGTAAGCCAGGTGCGATTTGACGGTAGGTTGCGGCGCGCGCGCCGGGGCGTCCGTTTTGGCCATGTGTTGTAGGATCCGTTGGATTCAGGTTTAAGTTCAAAAAGCCGGTGCGCCCGGTGACGTCGAAACGCCGGCCTGGGTCGCGGGGGGCAAATATTACGTGATCGCCTGCTGTTTACCACCAATGAGCCGCATTCTTCATGGGCGATTGGGGTAAATACCTGGCATAGGGCGATTCCATGGTGTCAAGCGATGGGGATTTTCCAGAAAAAGCAGTGAAAATTCCGTTGTTTTGGCGAGGTTCAAATATTTGCTTACAAAGACACTTCTGCTGCCGCCATTTAAAGAATCGGCTGTACAAAACAGGCGCGTATTCGATCGCCTCAAACACCTTCGGCGCATGCTCTCGCCCTGCCCCATTCAGCCGATGTTACGCATACAAAACAGAGGCGCTATCGAAGGGGTTCAAAGGATGGGAGTGTCCACTGCAAGCCCCAATAAAAACGCCTGATTGCCAGCAGGCAATCAGGCGTCGGTATTCTGAAGCCTTGTGACACTCTAGATTCGGACGTTGCCTCGTGGACCCGCGATAGCCCAGATGATCAGACCCAAGACCGGCAGCAGCACGATCAGCAGGACCCAGAGAATCTTCATTCCGGTCTCGGCGCCGCTCTTCAAGACATTGATGATCGCCCAGATGTCGAGGGCCAGAATGATCAGTCCAATCAGACCATTAAAGGTGGAACCCATGGTGTTGCTCCTTATTGAAGGCTTGCCCACTTAGGAGTCATACCGCTCGACGAGGGTTCCGTGGGTCGGAAGGGATATTTCACACTGCCACAGCGTGACCTCAGCCCTGCGCTTTCAACGCATCGAGCGCAGGCTCGATGAGGATCCCGAGTTCGACACCCAGCGCCATGACTCGCGCCTGATCATTGCCGTAGACCAGCACGGTCTGCAGCTCGTCGTCCAGCGGCTCACTGAGGTTCATCAGTACGTAACCGCCCATTTCCCTGTTCATGCTGCCGAGCTGAATCTGGATCCGGTTCAGCGCGGTCAGTGGTTCGGTCTTGGCCAGTTGTTTGGGCTTGATATTGAAGCTGACGTCAGGCCCGAACGAGGCGGTGATTTCAGAAAACAAGTCCATGTAGGTATCGGCCTGGAACATCACGGTTTCCGGGAGGCTGCCCACCACGATCCACTCGCCCAGAGGAATGGGGAAGCTGTCGTCGTAATTGATATCCGGGTTGGCGGCCAGAAAGGCGTCGGGATCGGCGTAGGCCTGAGCGGCCTCGTCGGCAATCTTTTCGATTTCCTCGTCAGTCATGCAGCCGGAGCTGATCTTGCTGATGAATTCGATGAGGGAGGCTTTCATGGCGATGTATCCGGGGGAAAAACAAGGCGCGAAGGATAGCCGGAAATCCCTCGCGCCTCTATCGCTTCACACGCCCAGACGGGTCAGCTGCTCGGCCGTCTCAGTGGCGCCCATGGTTTGCGCGGCCATCAGCGGCGTGACGCCCTTGGCATCTTTGACATGTGGGTCGGCGCCTTTGGAAATCAGGTAATCGACAATCGCGGTTCGGTTGAACATCGCTGCCATCATCAATGCAGTACGGCCATCCGCTCCCGCCCCTTCAACGTCTGCACCGCCTTCCACCAGAATCCGCACCACCTCCAGATCGCCTTTGAAAGCGGCTCCGGCAATCGGGCTCTGGCCATTGTCGTTGCGTATTTCGGGGTCGGCCTTGTGTTTCAGCAGCACACTGACTGCAGCCTGGTGGCCGTGATAGCTGGCGAGCATCAACAATGTGTCGCCCTTGTGGTTGCGCAGATTGGGGGTCAGGCCGTTTTCCAGCAGACGATCCAGCATCTGTGCGTCGCCCGCTCTCGCCCGGTCGAATACCTGCTCGGCGAATTCCAGCGCCTCTTCATCGGTCATCCGCGTGGCGGAAGCTGTGGGTTTCGGGGCGTCAGACATTGCATCACTCCTGTAGCGCCGCAACGGGCGCGCATCATCGATCATTGTTTCGCGGAAATTTTCAGAGGCGCATGCCGTTGACGAAGTTCCGCTGAAGGCGCCAACAATGGCAGTTCGAGCCTATGTTAAGCCAGAAAACCTTTTCGATTATCCCGATAGAAAAACGCCGCCGATCGACTCCGCGAAAAATCTGTGGAACACCATGAAATAAATTCCGGATACCGCTGTCTGAGATTTCAACGATTCCTCGTTTTCTCCCATTAGCTCCCTCCCTCTCCGGCAAAATGCAGGATGCCCGATGGCCATTCTTGCAAAATGCACGAAAGCAAAAATTCTCTTATTTTCTAACGTGTTGATTCATAAGGGATTTAATCGTTTTCAAATACTGGCACAGTCACTGCACTAGTTCTTCCAAGCTTGTTATCACTGAGCAATGGAGCCGCTAGACATGACTTTCATCCAAGAAAAATTCGCTTCCGTATTTTCCGATTTCGAAGTCACCACCCAACCGCGTCCGGACGGTGGCTTGCTGTTGTCGCTGCGCAATGGTGAGGGCAAACAGATCCGTCGCTCGGTGTCTTATGCCCAATTGCATACGCCGGTTCAGCTGGAATGGGTGATCAGCGCCATCCGCCGCGACCTCGCGGCTCAGGCCAGTGAACTGCCGGCCATCTCGATGCTGCAAAGCCAACACCGTTTCGATCTGCCGACGTATCACACCCGTTAATGGCAAGCGTTGCCGATTACCCCCGCACCACTTGAAGCATCCCTTGTAGATACCGCGATAGCCTTCACTGCCATCGCGGTTTTTTTTGCCTGCCTTCGAATCCGACGGTTGTCGGGCCATCGGTCGGGCTAACGAATGATCCCGCGGCACAAGGCCTCGCCGACCGCCTGCGCTCGATTGGTGACACCGAGTTTGGCGTAGATGCTCTTGAAATGGTGCTTGACGGTGGCTTCGGAAACTTCCTTGATCAAACCGATCTCCCAAGCCGTTTTACCTTCGCGAGCCCACTTCAAAATCTCCAGCTCCTTTGGTGTCAGGGCGCGGGTCTGAAACTGTCGTCCCTTCCCGGCCACATGCAGCATGGGTACCAGACTGGTGAGAAGGTACCGGTCGTTATGGGTCAATGGACGTGTCATGCCATTGAGCGAGCAGATCGTGATCACGCCATGATTGGTGCGGTTCTGGCAGCTATATCCGTACGAAAACGCGGGCAGCAACTGGCAGTCTTCCACTGCCGCCAGGTAGGGAGCCGAGGGTGGGTAGGTTTCGAACGCCTCGGTCCAGCTCAGAAACCCCATTCTATGGCGGAAGCAGCGTACGATCGGATCCTCGATCATCAACCTTCCCTGGCAATACAGGTCCTTCCAATAACGGTCGACATTGGAAGTGATGCAACTGAGCAAATCACCATTGCGATATTGGTAGAGCATCGCCCGCTCACACTTGCACTCTTCCCTCAGCCAGTCGAGCGCATTGGCAATCGCCGCGTCTCCATCCTGCTCCGTCACGCTACTGACCATTTGCTGGATCAACGGATTCAGCGTCCCTGTTGGCATGTTTTTCATCTTTCCCTCCGTTTAAGAACCCATGTGTCGTCCCCGAACGCTCTTCATGGCGCTAGGTTGATGTGCAGCCGTCGGACGCCCCGAGTCCTGCAGAAAAACTGCACGACCGGTGCTCATCCAAAGACTGTCAGGGCCCGACAGGCGAAGGGTTACACAGTCTGGAAGGGTTAAACATAAGGGTGAAAACAAACAGGCATGCCTGACTTGTAAACAGGCCACTTCCCACAAAACAACCAAAACGTGCTTACATTTTTTGTGATTTAGAAACAAAAACGGCCAATGTCACAGACATTGGCCGTTTGCAAAATCACGACGCGATGCTCAGAACCTGACTGGTTCAATCATCCAGGCGCGGGAACTGTCCGGCGATGGATTCGCTGTTGAATTTCGGCGCACGACCTTGCGCATCACGGGCCAGACGGATCATCACCAAGTGCGGATGTTCGCCCATGTCGAACCAGTGGCGAGTGCCAGCAGGAATGGAAATCAAATCATTGCGTTCGCACTGCACGGCATAGACGAAATCACCGATGTGCAAGCTGAACAAACCAAGACCGGCGGCGAAGAAACGTACTACATCGTTATCGTAATGATGCTCTTCAAGAAGCTCGGCACGCAGCTCGGCTTTCTGCGGATGGTCGCGCTTCACAGTGAGCACATCCATCAGCCCATGGCCGTGCTCGGTCATCAGCTTGTCGATTTGCGTACGGTAGGCGCTGATCACCTCTTCATGACTGGCGTCCCGTGCGAGAGGCGTCTCTGCCTGCCAACGATCGAACGTCACCCCATGCTCGGCAAGCGTCGAGGCAATGTCCTCCAGATGGGTCAGGACCTTGTTCGGCAACGCCGGAGATGACACGTGATAGACGCAAAGGCTGCTCATTACGGTATTCCTCGGTTCGGTCAACGCGCCACGGCATCAAGTCCGGTATGGCGCGGGTTCACAGATATAAGGCCATTTCGACCATTGCGCCATTCGGCGCAGAGCCTATAGACGCTCAGGCTTCATGCGTGTAGCGGCCAGAATCGCGGCAATCAGCGCCGCCAGACTGGCAATGGTAAAGGTCCAGCCCGGACCCAGCGCGTTCCAGGCGTAACCGGAATACAACGCGCCCGCCGCCCCGCCAGTGCCGGAAAGGGCCGCGTACAACGCCTGACCCTGGCCTTGCTGACGCGAGCCGAAACTGCGTTGCAGAAAATGTATGGCAGCAGCATGAAAGCTGCCAAAGGTAGCTGCATGCAGTAGCTGGGCGAAGATCAATACGGCAAGATGATCGGCGAGATTACCCAGCAATAGCCAGCGCACCGAGGCCAGGGCAAAACTTGCGATCAACACGTGGCGGACACTGAAGCGCTGCAGAATCCGGCTCATCACCATGAACATCAACACCTCGGCCACGACCCCCACCGCCCACAGCATGCCGATGATCCCGCGACTGTAGCCCAGATGCTCCAGGTGCAGGGTCAGGAAGGTGTAATAAGGCCCGTGACTCAATTGCATCAACGCAACGCTGATGAAAAAGGCCAATACGCCGGGGCTGAATAACTGTCGCAGAAATCCCTCGCCCGCGGGCCGCTGACTCGACACCTGCGGCTGCGCATTGGGGACCCACCAACTGCTGGCGACGATCCCGACCATGATCAGCAGTAACGCCTGCGGGTAAAGGTCCAGGCTGAACCACTCGAACAATCGCCCTAGACCGACCACCGTGAGGATGAAGCCCACCGAACCCCACAGCCGGATCTGGCTGTAGCGAGCTGTCTGCCCTTGCAGATGTGCGAGGGTAATCACTTCGAATTGAGGCAATACGGCGTGCCAGAAAAACGCGTGCAGCGCCATGACCATGGCCAGCCAGGCGTAGGACTTGTCGACGAGGATGAGCGAGAAACACGCCAGCGTGCAGACCGCGCCGAAGCGCACGATGGCCAGCCGGCGACCGGTGTAGTCACCCAGCCAGCCCCACAGGTTCGGCGCCACGCAGCGCATGAGCATGGGAATCGCGACCAGCTCACCGATCCTGGCGCTGGGAAACCCGAGGTGATTGAAGTACAGCGCCAAAAACGGCGCCGTCGAGCCGAGCAGGGCGAAATAGAAGAGATAAAAGCCCGACAGCCGCCAGTAAGGAAGCGCTGCCACGTTCAAACAGCCGTGGCAGCGGGACCGAATGGCGACATTACAGTTGGCCCAGGACCGGGGTGGTGACGCTCACGTCCAGGTTCTGGCCGCGATGACGCAGCAGATGGTCGAGCAGGACAATCGCCATCATCGCTTCGGCGATCGGTGTGGCGCGAATGCCGACGCAAGGGTCGTGACGGCCTTTGGTGATCACATCGACCGGGTTGCCGTCGACGTCGATCGAACGGCCCGGCGTGGTGATGCTCGACGTTGGCTTCAATGCCAGGTGAGCGACGATCGGCTGGCCCGACGAAATACCGCCGAGAATGCCACCGGCGTTGTTCGTCACGAAGCCTTCAGGGGTCATCTCGTCGCGATGCTCGGTGCCGCGCTGGGCGACGCTGTCGAAGCCGGCACCGATCTCAATGCCCTTCACGGCGTTGATGCTCATCAGCGCATGGGCCAGTTCGGCGTCCAGGCGGTCGAAGATCGGCTCGCCCAGACCTGGCATCACACCCTCGGCGACAACGGTGATCTTCGCCCCGACCGAATCCTGGTCGCGACGAAGCTGGTCCATGTAGGCTTCCAGCTCCGGCACTTTGTCCGGGTCAGGGCTGAAAAAAGCGTTCTGCTCGACCGACTCCCAGGTCTTGAACGGGATTTCGATAGGGCCCAACTGGCTCATGTAGCCACGTACCGTGATGCCCTGAGTGGCCAGATACTTCTTGGCGATGGCACCGGCCGCTACACGCATTGCAGTTTCACGTGCAGAACTGCGACCGCCGCCGCGATAATCGCGGATGCCGTATTTGTGGTGGTAGGTGTAATCGGCGTGGGCTGGACGAAACAGATCCTTGATCTGCGAGTAGTCCTTGGATTTCTGATCGGTGTTGCGAATCAGCAGGCCGATGGAAGCGCCCGTGGTCTTGCCTTCGAAGACGCCGGAAAGGATCTCGACTTCGTCAGCCTCCTGACGCTGGGTGGTGTGCCGGCTGGTGCCAGGCTTGCGGCGATCCAGATCACGCTGCAGATCTTCCAGCGACAACTCGACACCGGGCGGGCAGCCGTCGACGATGGCAACCAGCGCCGGGCCATGGCTTTCGCCAGCGGTGGTGACAGAGAACAGCTTGCCGTAGGTATTGCCGGACATGCGGGAAGGCTCCGAAAAATCGATCAAACACACGAGCCCGCCAGTATACGCAGGCTGATCGCCTGAATCACCCTCGAACCTTATTCGATTGTCCGCATCCAATTGACACTTTATTGACGATGGTCCTGCGATGCTACGTGCTATGTCCCTGATCCGCGGCTTGCTGCCGCTGCGAGTAATCGCCTTGACCCTCACTCTGCTGACTACCCTTGCCCACGCCGGCACCCCGGTCGTGCTGCAACGCCCCATCAGTCTCGACACCGGCACCGGCGAGCTGTTCGGCACCCTGCTGCTGCCCAAATCCAAGGCGCCGGTGCCGGTGGTGCTGATCATTGCCGGGTCCGGCCCGACCGACCGCGACGGCAACAATCCGGATGGCGGGCGCAACGACAGCATGAAGCGCCTGGCGCTGATTCTGGCCAAGCACAATATCGCCAGCGTGCGTTACGACAAACGCGGCGTGGCGGCAAGCCGGCCAGCGACCCCGGACGAACGCGACCTGACCATCGAGAAATATGTCGACGATGCAGTGGCCTGGAGCGAAAAACTCAAGGCCGACCCACGCCTGGGGCAGCTGATTCTGATGGGACACAGTGAAGGCGCGCTGGTGGCGACGCTGGCCGCCGAACGCTCCGGAGCCAAGGCGCTGATCTCGGTCGCAGGCACCGGCAGGCCAGTGGATCAGGTTGTACGCGAGCAATTGCAGTACCGCCTTCCACCTCCCCTGCTGGCACGCAGCGAAGAGCTGATCGAGGAAATGAAAGCGGGCAAGACCGACGACAACGTTCCCGAACAGTTGCAGGTGGTGTTCCGGCCGAGCGTGCAGCCTTATCTGATTTCGCTATTCCGGCAGAAACCCGCTGTTGCCTTTGGCCAATTGAAGATTCCGACGCTGATCATTCAGGGCCGTAACGACATGCAGGTGGGAGTGGGCGATGCCGAGCGGCTGCATCAGGCCAAGCCGGACTCGCAACTGGCGATCATCGACGGCATGAACCACGTCCTGCGTATTGTGCCGATGGACATGAAGCGCCAGCTCGCCTCCTACAAGGACCCGCAACTGCCGCTCGCCAGCGAGCTGTCCGATCGCATCATGAAGTTCATCGATTCTGTTCCTGCCGCCTAGACTCAAGCTCGCTCCTCTTCTGTAGCAGCCCGGCTTGCCGGCGGTGGCGATTCCGAGGTCGCCACCGCCTGCAGCCGGACGGCTACAGGTCGTATCGACATCGTTCCTGCGCGCATCCCCCTTCAGCTTCGCCGAAAACGGCCGATAGCGGGTTGCTGGCATTGTGTTTGCCGAGCAATGCCGAGAACAGGATCGCCGTGATGACAGAAGCAACGATTGAGGCCCAAGCGCCCGCCCCCAGCGACACCAAAGAAGGTGAAGTCGCCGCACCGGTACTGTGGGAAGAGGTCCAGGCCGAGCATTTTTCGATGTTGCGCCTGGCCCCGCTGCCGACGGATCGGGCCACCGGTGGTCGTCCGCTGCGGTTCGTCGAGTTCGGCCGCGCCGAGCGCAACAGCAAGGATTTCAGCCTGCTGCGCATGAGTTATCACTTGCCGGGGCAGAAGACCCGCAAGGAACAGAATCATCTGGATATCTGGGTCGACCACGCCAATCGTGCCGTGCGCGTGGGCCCTGAATCGGGTCTGCAGATCGAACCGTGGAACCGTGGATTGGGTCGCTTCATGGTCGCTCAGGGCATTCACTGGGCGCAGAAACGCTGGTCGGAATACAAGATTGCCGGTACGGCTCTGGCCAACAAGGACGCGCTGAACGAAGACACTCGCCTGCGCCGCGACCACTTCCTCAAGACAAACGGCTTCGAGGTGGTGTACGCCGACCCTCAGCATCTGAAGGGCAGCATCAAGGATGCCAAGGTCGGCAGCCTGAACAACACCTGGAACACCGACAAGGTGCAGATCGTCGAAATTCTCGACGCCGCGCAGATGCTGCAGCAGGCGGAACAGAAGATTCAGGAACAGGAAGTCACGATCAAGAAGGCCGAAGACAAGGTCAGCAAATACCGCCGCGACGACAGCGGTCTGCGTTTCACCATCGCTTGTCTGGTGACCTTCGCGGTGTTCCAGGCCGGGTTATTGATCTGGATTGCAACGCATCGCTGAACAACTCTGCGGGCCCTACTGGCTTTCAGCTGATTATGGCTTGCCGGCGGTGGCGTCTTCGAAGACGCTACCGCCGGCAAACGGAACACCGCCCGGCCGGACTGCTGCAAGCGCCTCTCCACAATAGAATCGTGAATCAGACCCGCGCGGCAAACACCGCCTGATGCTCACGGCACTGCTCGGCCGTCAGCATGAACACACCGTGGCCGCCGCGCTGGAATTCCAGCCAGGCGAATTCCACTTCCGGGTACAACGCCTCGACGTGCACCTGGCTGTTGCCCACTTCGACGATCAGCAAACCCTTCTCGGTCAGATGATCCGCCGCCTGGGCCAGCACGCGTCGCACCAGATTCAGTCCGTCATCGCCACAGGCCAGCGCCAGCTCGGGCTCATGCTGATATTCGTCCGGCATGTCGGCGAAATCTTCGGCATCGACATAGGGCGGGTTGGACACGATCAAATCGAACCGCTGCCCCGGCAAACCGTCGAAGCCATCGCCCTGGACGGTGTAAACGCGCTCATCCTGGCCATGCCGTTCGATGTTCTGATTCGCCACTTCCAGCGCTTCGAACGACAGGTCCGCCAGCGCGACTTCGGCGTCCGGGAACACGTCCGCACAGGCAATGCCGATGCATCCGGAGCCTGTGCACAGGTCGAGAATGCGGGCGGGCTCGTTGGCCAGCCAGGGTTCGAAACGGTTTTCGATCAGTTCGCCAATCGGTGAGCGCGGGATCAGCACGCGCTCGTCAACGATGAACGACATGCCGCAGAACCAGGCCTCGCCGAGCAGATATGCGGTCGGCACGCGCTCATCGATACGCCGCTTGATCAGGCGCTGGACATTGACCAGTTCGTCGTCTTCCAGATTGCAATCCAGATAGTTGTCTGAAATTTCCCAAGGCAGGTGCAAAGCCCCCAATACCAGCTGGCGTGCTTCGTCCCAGGCGTTGTCGGTACCGTGACCGTGGAACAGATCTTCCCCGTGAAAACGGCTGACGGCCCAACGGATATGATCGCGCAGGGTGCGCAGGCGGGAAGTGATCACGGCAGACTCCTTGAAAAAACGACGGGCGATTCTAGCAGCCATCGCCGCAACAAACGATGCCTGCGCCCGACGGCTGTGCGAGGGCTAAAACTTTCCACAACCTTTGCTTCATTTTGCAGGCAATATGACAGCAACCGCGACCTGCTCGACGGCTTGAAGCCCGGCAAAAAGCGACGCCTGTGAGCATTGAGATTCACAGAATCGCTCAGCCAGTGGACAATGTGGCAAAAGCCCCACTCGAAGGAGCCCCAGATGTCTGTTTCAAACACCGGTCCAAAGACCATGTATCAACTCAGTGGCCGTGAATACGCAGCGGCCACTTTGAGTAATGCCACGCTGATCATCATCGACGCGCAAAAGGAATACCTCAGCGGCCCTCTGGCGCTGACCGGCGTTCAAGAGGCCATCGACAACATCGTCAAACTGGTCGCAGCTGCCCGCGCCGCCAAGTCGCCGATCATTCATGTTCGCCATCTGGGCACTGTGGGTGGCATGTTCGATCCGCAAGGCGAACGTGGAAAGTTCGTACCGGAATTGCAACCCCAGGGCGACGAAATCATCATCGAAAAACGCCTGCCCAACGCGTTGAATGGCACCGTCACCACTGACGACCGCAAGACCCTGCACAAGCTGCTTGAGGATCTGGGACGTCTGGATCTGGTGGTCTGCGGATTCATGAGCCACTCCAGCGTCAGTACCACCGTGCGCGCGGCCAAGGATTACGGTTTTCGCTGCACCCTGGTGGAAGACGCCTGCGCTACCCGCGACCTGCCGACACCCACCGGGGTGATCAAGGCCGAGCTCGTGCAGCAGGCGGAGATGGCAATCATGAACGACAATTTCGCCAAGCTTGCCCTGACCGAAAACCTGATCTGATCTGCTCTGTCCCTCATGACTCATCAGGAGCTGGCCCTATGATCCGCGGAGCCTTGACCGCGCCTCGGACATCATTTTCCGGCAGTTCCTGAAGAAAAAGCGTACAAATGCAGTCATCGGGTTGTGTGATTCATCTCACATAACCGCCTATCCGTTAATCACTCGTGTTTGCCTCTGGGCGCTGACCAGACGGGAACCACACCGGCATACGCTGGTCAGAGCGCCGATACCCATAGAGGAAGTCGGAATGAAGATATCCGATGGTTTTGATGCCCGACGCCTGCGCCCCAAAGGCCAGAGCAACTGGCGGATGCGCATTGGCGCAGCAATATCGGCAATTCTTGCGACTGCCGGCGTACTGTTGGCGATGGCTGGCGTCGCCAGTCTGATCGGCCACCCCGCTGCACTGGGTGAACTCAACGCAAGCCCGGCGGGCGCTATTGTCACCATCGTCATAGGGCTGCTTCTGCTGTATCTCGGCGTCTGGTTCTGGCGTCGCAGTCGCCGCCGCCGTCGTCGCGCTGGTGAATTGAACATGTCTCCTCATCTGATGAAGAAACACGACTGACCCCTCCCCGCGTCATCCGCAGCCGTTAGAACGTTTTTTAGTCGCGCCGTTTACGGCGTGACTTGGTTAAACTGGCGTCCTTCGCGGAGACCGACATGCAAGACGACGACTTTTCCCTGTTCAGAAGTGAAATTCGTGGCGTAAAGCCGATCAAGACTGAACACGCCGAGGTAGGCAAACCCAAAACCGATCGTAAGAACCTGGCCAGACTGCGGCAGGCGGCGACTGTCCGTTCCGACGGCACCATTACCGTGGACGGTCTGTCCGACCAGTTCGTGATTGATGTCGGGCCTGAAGACACCCTCTACTGGGCGCGCGATGGCGTTCAGGAAGGTCAGATGCGCAAGCTCAAGTTGGGTCAGATCAGCTTCGAGGGGAGTCTGGATCTGCACGGCATGAGTGTGGAACTGGCGCGGGAAACCATGTGGGAATTCCTCGCTGAGGCAACGAAGCTGGAAATTCGCTGCGTGCGCATCACCCATGGCAAGGCAGTGCGACTGGACGGCAAGCGGCCGATGATCAAGAGCCATGTGAACACCTGGCTGCGTCAGCATCAACAGGTGCTGGGTTTTACCTCGTGCATCGCCAAACATGGTGGCGCCGGGGCGGTTTACGTGATGCTCAAGCGCACCATGATGGATGGACGGGACGAGTAACCCGTTTTTTCTTCATCGGGAATGGATCAACCGCTGTTGTCGTGACTGACAAATTTCCTGTGGGAGACGTCGCAGGTTACGACGGCAGCGAATGCGATCGGTCATAAAAATCAACATTGACTGACACATCGCATTCTCCAGCAAGCCGGCTCCCACAGGCATTGCAGCAGCCTTGAAATCCTTTCAAGGCCGAGGGTTCCAATCAGCGAGGGCCGGGTCCCCCGCCGCCACCGCCACCACCAGGCCCGCCGCCCTCGTAATGGCCACCGCCACCGCCTCCATGCCCACCGCCATGACCTCCACCGCCTGGCCCCCAGAAAGGCCAGCAACCGGACATGGCCGACATTACCGCGATGACCATCGCGACTTTCGCTATACGACTCAACATTCTCATCACTCTCTTAACAGCAGGCATTCATCACCTGCAAAGTCTGACAGCACCAGGCGCCCAAACCGCGTCGCCACTTGGTAGCTGCCAGGTATCAGTGCTGATACGAGAAACACTGCAGAAACAAAAAGGCCACAACCGGAAAACACTCCCGTTGTGGCCTTTATTCAGTGTCCGTTAGCGATCAGGGCTGCGTCACCCGATCAGTTCATGAAGATCAGCGGCGATAATAACCGGGTCCCGGACCATAGCCTCCTCGGCCTTCATCATAGTGACCACCATCGTAATGGCGATGATCCCAACCACCGTGACGGCCCCATCCAGGGCCAAAAAAACATCCCGAAACCGATGACGTCAGTGCAATCACCAGGGCGATTTTCGCGATTCGGCTAAACATATGAATACTCTCTTCATCCGGGCATCTGTCACCCATTAACTCAGACACCAAGCCGACACATTTCGACATATGCGCTCGGTAAAGGTTAGGTAAAGGTGCCTTTACAGCGGCCCGGCGGCGTCATGCCGCAGGTTTGTCGGTCGCCTGCCGTACCCCTCCGCGCCCGGCTAAGCTACTATGTGCGCCTTTGCTGGCCACCAAGCCGGCGTTTTTTTGAACCCACACGGAACACAACCCTGTGACACTGGAACAGAACTACACCGCGATCCTTGGTCAACTCGGCGAGGACGTTTCCCGCGAAGGCCTGCTCGACACCCCGAAACGTGCGGCCAAAGCCATGCAGTATCTTTGCCGCGGCTATGAGCAAACCCTGGAAGAAGTCACCAACGGTGCCCTGTTCACTTCCGATAACAGCGAGATGGTCGTGGTCAAGGACATCGAGCTGTATTCGTTGTGCGAACACCATTTACTGCCGTTCATCGGCAAGGCTCACGTGGCCTACCTGCCGAGCGGAAAAGTCCTGGGGCTGTCGAAGATCGCACGTATCGTCGACATGTTCGCCCGCCGTCTGCAGATCCAGGAAAACCTCAGCCGCCAGATCGCCGAAGCCATCGAGAAAGTCACCGGCGCTCAAGGCGTTGCCGTGGTCATTGAAGCGCAGCACATGTGCATGATGATGCGCGGCGTCGAGAAGCAGAATTCGTCAATGATCACCTCGGTGATGCTGGGCACCTTCCGCGAAAACGCTGCCACGCGCACCGAGTTCCTCAGCCTGATCAAGTGATCCGGGCATCCTGAACGCCGCGATTCATTATCGCGGCCGTCGAGGTTTCAAGCATGTTGATGAAGGCATTGAGGGTCGGTCTGGGCCAGTTGGTCATTCTGGTCGACTTCCTGACCCGTCCAAGCAAGAAAAAGCGTTCGCCCCAAGCGCAGGCAGCGGTCGATGAATCGGCCAAAGACCTGACCCTGTATCAGTTTCAGGCGTGTCCGTTCTGCGTGAAGACCCGCCGCACCCTGCGTCGCCTGAACGTTCCGGTGGCCCTGCGCGATGCGAAGAACAACGAACTCGACCGCCAGACCCTGCTCACCGAAGGCGGCAAGATCAAAGTCCCTTGCCTGCGCATCGAGGAAGCCGGTCAGACGGTATGGATGTATGAGTCCAAGGTAATCATCGATTACCTGGACAAGCGTTTTTCAGCGGTTTGATACGCCCTACTTCGGGCAGCCTTCCTGCCGACACGCCGTATACGCCTTCAACTGCTCGACCCGAACCTTGGTCTGGGCAGTGAGGCATTGCGCTTGGGATAGCGGCCACAGGCTGCCGCCGTCCTCGCGTTTGCCCACCTGGTACTGGCAATCGGCATCACGAAACGCGATCCACTTCTTCTGCGCATCCTGCAGCGCCTTCTTCTGCGCCGGGCTCGTCAAGTAAGCCATCTGCGCCTTGTACTGCTTGTTCAGTTCGGCATCCTGTGCCGCGTAGTCCTTGCTTGCGCACTGGTTCATCGAGGCTTGAGTGGCGTTGCAATCTTCAGCCTGAGCCGAGCAGCCAATGCCCAGTGCCATGAACATGCCAACGCCGATCATCATGTACCGCATCGAGTTCTCCTTTTCCGTGATTGATCGCCTGGCCTGAGCCAAACGGGAACGCAGGGTAAAGCAGTGCCGCCTGCGCTGTTATCGCGCACAACATTCAGACATGAAAAAACCGGTCACTGCTGCCAGGACCGGTTTTTTTATCCGCGTGTTTATCCAAGCGGCTTCAATCCAGCATGCCAACGTAACCCGGCTGCTGCCTGATGCGCTCCAGCCAGCTCTGGATGGCCGGGAACTGGGTCAGGTCGAAACCGCCCTGATGCGCCACATGGGTGTAGGCGTACAGCGCGATGTCGGCGATCGAGAAACTGTCCCCGACCAGAAACGGCGTACGCACCAGTTGCTGTTCCATGACCCTCAGCGCCTTGTAACCGCGCTTGTGCAGCGAGCGATATTCTTCCATTCGCGCTTCAGGCAGGCCCAGATAGAACTGAATGAAGCGGGCCACGGCGATGGTCGGCTCGTGGCTGTACTGCTCGAAGAACTGCCATTGCAGCATTTGCGTGCGCAGGCGCGGCTCGGTCAGCAAGTACGGCGTACCTTCGGCCAGGAAGTTGAGAATCGCATTGGACTCCCACAGGCAGGTGCCGTCTTCAAGCTCCAGCACCGGAATCTTGCCGTTGGGGTTCTTCGCCAGGAACGCTTCGGTCTCGGTCTCGCCGTTGAGAATGTCCACCGGCACCCATTCGTACTGAGCGCCCAGCAGATTGAGCATCAGCTTGATCTTGTAGCAGTTGCCCGAGTTGTAATCGCCATAAACCTTGTACATCTGCTGCTCTCCCCTCAATTCTGCCCGGTGATGCGTGTGCGTAATGTATCAGGCCGCCAGGGCTGCCGGTGCGTGGCGGATGACGTTCGCCAGTCGTTTCAAACCTTCGTCCAGCCGCTGCGGGTCGATATGGCTGAAGTTCAGGCGCAGGTAACCGGGATTGGCATCCGGGTCGGTAAAGAACGGCTCGCCGGGCATGAACGCCACGTTTTGCGCCAGCGCGGTGTCGAGCAGCGTGCGGGTATCGAGCTTTTGCTTGAGCGTCAGCCAGAAAAACAAGCCGCCTTGCGGGCTGTTCCATTCGGCCAGATCACTGAAGTGTCGCTTTAGCGCCGCTTCGAACTGGTCGCGGCGGGTGCGATAAAACCCGCGCAACTCCAGCAGATGCTCTTGATAGGTTTCGCTGCCGATCCACTGCAACGCCTGCCACTGACCGACGCGATTGGTGTGTAAATCGGCGGCCTGCTTGAGTTTCAGAAGGTGTAGGAACAGGTCCGGCGAGGCGATCAGATAACCCACACGCAGCCCCGGCATCAGGGTTTTCGACACCGTGCCGGTGTAGATCCAGCTGGCTTTTTTCAATCGGCTGACGATGGGCCTTGCACTGCCGCCGTCGAAAGTCAGTTCGCGATAGGGTTCGTCTTCGATCAGGGTCACACCGAACTCATCGAGCAAGGCGGCCACCGCATCCCGGGCCGATTCGCTGTAACGCACGGCGGACGGGTTCTGGAACGTTGGAATCAGGTAAGCAAACGACGGTTTGTGGTCTTGCAGGCGCTGACGCAGCACCTGGAGATCCGGACCTTCGGCCTGTAATGGCACGGTCAGACAATCGGCCCCGAACAGCTGGAAGATCTGCAGCGCTGCGAGGTAGGTCGGGCCCTCCAGCAGAATTTCGGTGCCCTTGTCGATGTACAGCTTGGCGGCCAGATCCAGCGTCTGTTGCGAACCGCTGACCACCATCACCTGACTGGCTTCGCATTCGATCCCCAGCGCCCTCGCCTGTGCGGCAAGCGCTTCGCGCAACTGTGGCTCGCCTTCGCTCATGCCGTATTGGCCGATGCTGCGCGGCATGTCGGCCCACTCGCTCTTCGGCAACATGGCCTCGGCTGGCAAGCCGCCAGCGAAGGACATCATCTCCGGGCGCTGGGCAGCAGCCAGGATTTCGCGAATCAGAGAACTCTTCAAACGGGTGACGCGTTCAGAAAAAGCCATGAGATCACCGCTGGCGGAAATAAATGGAAATACGTCAAACTGGTTGACCGAAATTACGATGACTTGCCCGGATACGTCAACATGCTTGACCTTAAAAATTCTTCGACGCAACAAATCGCCATGGAAGCGTTTTTCTTCGGCTATCAGGCGTTCACCGCCAAGGCCGATGAAATGCTCGACCGCCGGGGTCTGAGCCGGGTGCACCAGCGCATCGTGTTTTTTATCGCCCGCTACCCGGGTTTGAGCGTGAAGGAATTGCTGAATGTGCTCGGGGTGAGCAAGCAAGCGCTGAATACGCCGCTGCGGCAGTTGATCGAAATGGAGCTGGTACTGAGCGTCGCGCCCGAAGACGACAAGCGCAAACGCCTGCTGGAACTCACGGCTGAAGGAGCGAAGTTCGAAGAGTCGCTACGCCGCGAGCAGGTCAAGCTGCTGCAACGGGTCTTCGCCGAAGCAGGGCGCGATGCGGTGGATGGCTGGCTGGCGGTGAATCAGGCGTTGGGTAATACGCTTGGGGCGCGATGATCGATCCGTCACGATCTCATACATCACACTGATTTGATGTGTGGGAGGGAGCTTGCTCGCGAACGCGGCAGATCAGCCCCCAAGTCGTAACTGACACTCTGTATTCGCGAGCAAGCTCCCTCCCACTGTCCGCTGCAAGCCAGACATTTGCGTCACCCTGTCAGTGACACTGCACAGCATCAAACTGTGCCGATTATTGCGTTTATGGCTGTATCGCAACGAATTGTGACAACTGCGTATAGGCTTGCAGTTCTGTCCACACTGCCGCTTCAGGGATCGACTGCATGACTGACGTAACGCACACGCCATTGCGCCCGCTGACCGACTCCTCGCCTTCGGCCATCGTGGCTGGCTTTATTGCGATGATGACCGGCGTCACCAGTTCGCTGGTGCTGATCTTTCAGGCCGGGCAAGCCGCAGGGCTGACGTCGGCACAGATCTCCTCGTGGATCTGGGCGTTGTTCATGGGCATGGCGATCTGCAGCATCGGCCTGTCGCTGCGTTATCGCTCGCCGATCACTGTCGCCTGGTCGACGCCGGGCGCGGCACTGCTGATCACAAGCCTTGGGCACGTGGCCTATCCGGAAGCCATCGGCGCCTTCATCACCAGCGCGATTCTGGTGTTTATCTGTGGCATCACCGGCAGCTTCGAGAAGCTGGTCAAACGCCTTCCCACCTCGCTGGCCGCCGCGCTGCTGGCCGGGATCCTGTTCAAGATCGGCAGCGAGATCTTCGTCGCCGCGCAGCATCGCACCGGGCTGGTGCTGGGGATGTTTTTCACTTACCTGATCGTCAAACGCTTTTCGCCGCGCTATGCGGTGCTCGCCACGCTGCTGGTGGGCGTGGCGCTGTCGGCCATGCTCGGCATGTTGAATTTCAGCGGCTTCAGCCTCGAAGTGGCAGTGCCGGTGTGGACTACGCCGGAGTTCTCTCTGGGCGCGACCATCAGCATCGGCATTCCGCTGTTCGTGGTCGCGATGACCTCGCAGAACATGCCAGGGATCGCGGTCTTGCGGGCTGATGAATACCACGTTCCCGCTTCACCGTTGATCACCGCCACCGGACTGATCTCGCTGGTCACCGCGCCGTTCGGGGCTCATGGCATTACCCTGGCGGCCATCAGCGCGGCGATCTGCACCGGCCCGCACGCTCATGAAGATCGCAACAAACGCTACACCGCAGCGATCTGGTGCGGGATTTTCTACGCCATCGCCGGAGTGTTCGGCGCGACACTGGCAGCGCTGTTCGCCGCCTTCCCGAAGGAATTGGTGCTGTCGATTGCCGCGCTGGCATTGTTCGGTTCGATCATCAATGGCCTGACCGTGGCGATGAATGAGCCGAAGGAGCGTGAAGCCGCGTTGATTACCTTCATGGTGACAGCGTCGGGACTGACACTGTTCTCCATCGGTTCGGCGTTCTGGGGGATTGTGGCGGGGGTTTTGACGCTGGTGATTCTTAACTACCGCAAGTGACAAGTACCTGCGCTCGCCGTGCAATGGCTGGTTGAGCGTTCCCTGTAGCAGTCCGGACGGGCGGCTACAGGGGTTGAACGAACAACATCCCTTACAACCTGAAATGCCCGACCATGCCCTTGAGCTCCATGCCCAGCGAAGCAAGCTGAATGCTGGAGGCGGCATTGCCTTGCATCGCCAGGGCCGACTGATCGGCGCTGGCGCGGATGCTGGTGACACTGCGGTTGATCTCTTCTGCGACCGAACTCTGCTCTTCTGCCGCGGCGGCGATCTGCTGGTTCATCTGCTGAATCAACGACACCGCTGCCGCGATGCTGCCCAATGCGCTTTCAGTCTGCAACGCATCGCTGACCGCCAGCTTTACCAGTTCGCCGCTGCTCTGGATCTGCGCCACCGACGCCTGCGCACCGCTCTGCAGGCTGGTGACCAGCCGTTCGATTTCTTCGGTCGACTGCTGAGTGCGCTTGGCCAATGCCCGGACTTCATCCGCCACCACCGCAAAGCCCCTGCCCTGCTCGCCCGCCCGCGCAGCCTCGATCGCAGCGTTGAGCGCCAGCAAATTGGTCTGCTCGGCAACGCTCTTGATCACACCGAGCACCTTGCCGATGTTCTGAATTTCGGCGCTGAGGTTTTCGATGCTGTCACTGGCCGAGCTGGCGGAAGTCGCCAGTTGCTCGATGCGCTGCATGCTCTGACGCACCACGGCCTGGCCGCTGTCGACCTTGGTGTCGGCGGTCTGCGCGGCCAACGCAGCTTCTTCGGCGTTACGCGCCACATCATGAACGGTGGCGGTCATCTGGTTCATGGCCGTGGCGACCTGCTCGGTTTCTTCTTTCTGGCTGCTGACTTCCAGATTGGTCTGCTCGGTTACGGCAGAAAGGGAATGTGCCGATGTCGCCAGTTGCTCGATACCCGCCTGCAAGCCGCTGACGATACCGCTCAAGCCGGCGCCCATCTGCTGCATGGCCTGCATCAGCTGGCCGACTTCATCCTTGCGAGTGACCTGCACCGTGCCGCTCAGGTCTCCTGCGGCAATGCGCTGGGCGGTGGCGATCACGCTGCGCAGCGGCGCGACGATGATGCGGGTAATCACGAGAGCAGCGATCAGGCCGACCAACAGCGCCAGAACCGACGAGCCGATGATCTTCAACGCGTTGGCTTGCAGCTCGGCAACCATTGATTGATCTTCGGCGTCGTAAGCCTGATTGACCTGCTGCACGACAGCCTTGGCGTTGGCGGCGAGTTGCTGCGACACCTTGGCCTCATCAGCGAGCAAACCGGTGTACTCGTTGAGTTTGTCGCCGAAGTTGGTGATGTGCCCGCTGACTTCGGTCAATACGGTCAGATAGCCCGGATCCTTGATCACCCCCTTGAGCTGTTCGGCGGACTCCTGCGCCTGCACCGCCTGTTCGATCTTGCCGCTCTTGGCCTCTTCGCCCGACCCCGTTTTGCGGCTCTTGTCCAGGCGCACGCGCGCTTCATCCATGGCCTGCATCATCAATTTGGAAATCTGGCTGACCTGAGCCGATTGCTCGATGAACTCCGAGCCCTGCTGGCCCTGAGAGTCCTTTAGGTTGTAAGCGCCGTCGTCGGCGAGGCCAGCCTGCAACACGTCCAGATTGTTGGCGACACTGGACACCGACCAACTGGCCATTTCCAGCGCCAGGTCCTTGCTCTGGCTGATGCTGACGAATTGGTCGAAGGATTTACGGTACGCAGCCAGCGCCTGCTGAACCTGGGGCATGACTCGCTGATTCACTGCTGAGCTTGTTTCAAGCTGCTCGGCCTGAGCGTTCAGCGCCTCGAGACCGGCGTGCAGTTCGTCCACCACTTTCGGGTCGCTGTGCAAGGCGAAGTCCTGCTCCAGCAAGCGCACGCGGTTCAGCCCGGTGTTCAGGGCGGTCATGTCCTTGAGGCTGTCGAAATGCACGCTGATCGAACGCAGCGACCAGACTCCGATGGCGGCCACCAATGCCGTGAGCAGTAGAACGAGGAAAAATCCGATGCCCAGTTTCTTCGCCATCTCGAGATTGGCAAAACGCGTTTGCACGGCCGAAATCATACGATCAGTCCCCAATCACAGCTAAAAGGCACACACAACGAGGCCATGTCAGCACAGCCATTCAATTTTCGTGCAGAGTCGCAACGGGTCAGCGGCAAAACAAGTCTTTGACGTCGGAATAATGGCAAATAGCTACGCCAACGTCGCTTCCAGAACGGTTATCGGCGTATCCGGATTCTTCAACAGGGGCACAGGCGCCGCAAACGCCCCGAATACAGGAGCGATGCGACGAAAGGTAACGCGCCATTGAGGCGCGAAAAGCGCATTTGAGTGGCGCATGATGCGTCGATAACGCTCGCCATCAAGACCGTTTCAGCGTGCGGCAGGTGCAACTGTCAGGGTGCCTGTATCAGCGTCCAGGGTTGCGCGGCTGCCAAGGGCGACTGCGAGGTTGCGATCGCCATGACCGATGGGCAAACCGCCCAGCAACGGTATGCCCAGATTGCCAAGACGCTCCATCAGCACAGCGGGCGGCTTGATCGCATTGTTACCATGACCCGGCTCGCTGAACTGGCCGACGGCAATGCCCGCGAGGCGCTTGAGGATGCCGCAGTTGCCCAGATGCGTGAGCAGGCGGTCGACGCGATAGGCCAGCTCACCGACGTCTTCGATCAGCAGAATTGCCCCTTCAAGATCCGGCATGAAGGGAGTGCCGACACACGTACTGAGCATGCTGAGGTTGCCACCCAACAGAACGCCCTCGGCCACACCCGAAGTCCGGACGCTGAAGGTCGGCTCGGCCTGATCGGCGTTCACCACCATGGGCTCGGTGCTCATGAGTGCATGTTTGAGTGTGCTGGCGAAAATCCCGCCGCGCTCCAGCTGCGCAGCCACGGGGCCATGGACGGTGACCAGGCCAGCCCGATTCCAGAGCGCCGCGTGCAAGGCGGTGATGTCGGAAAACCCGACCACCAGTTTCGGATCGCGGCTAACGGCGTCGTAATCCACGTGTTCAAGAATTCGCTGCACGCCATAACCACCACGGTTGCAGAGCACGCCGCGAATCTGCGGGTCGGCCAGGGCGTCGTTCAGATCGGCGACGCGATTGGCGTCGCTGCCGGCGAGAAAATGATCGGCGTCCAGCGCATGGGGGTAAATACGTGGCCGCAGCCCCCAGGCGCTGAGTTCGCGCACCGCCGCCTGAACCCTCGCTTCGGCCACGGGGCCAGCAGGCGAAACCAGCGCAACGGCATCACCGACACGCAGGACATTGGGGTTCAGAGTCGGGCGGGACAAAGGCATTTCAACAACTCGGCTGACGTTTGAATGAACCGGCAATGTAGAGCACTCCCTGTCTCGAATCCAGCGCTCGGTGTCGACGCCGCGGGCAGGACACCTCTGATGAAAAATCGGGAAACAGCTTCGGTGTGAGTGGGAACCTTCAACTCATTTTGTCATTCGGGCCTTGATCACCACTCACCCTGAACCGCGTGACACTCTTGCGCAGCCAGCCGAGGAAACCACTCGGATCTATCACCACAGGCTTGGTCTCCAGCATGGCGGCACGGGCCTTGGCGCGGAATTTTGCCAGCCCTGCCAGCGCGCCGATCAACTCGCCGTGCGCTTGCAGCCAGGGCTCCAGGTCAGCCTTTTCGATGCGGTAGACCATGCAATCGGTGTAGGCGCAGAACCGGCCCACGGTCGCGGTGCCGTCGACAAAACCGGTCTCGCCGATCAGCTCGCCGGGCCCCATTCGACCCACTTCGACCCAGCCATCGGAGCGTTGTATGGAAACCGAAATCACCCCTGACTCGATAATGTAGAGGGCATCGGGTATCACCCCTTCGGCCAACACCACATCCTTTGCCGCATACGCCCCCAGATGCATGTGCTGTTCCAGCTGGGCGCGGTCACCGTCGCTGAGCATGCGCAGCGCACCCACGGTATTGAGCACCGCCGATTGCCGCGTGGCCGGACGCGATTGATCACCACGGGTTTCGGTCGACGCAAGCTGACGATGAATGAGATCGAACAGCTGATTGCGCACCGCTGAACTGCGGTCACGGGATTTGACGTAGCCGGTGACCTGATATTCGACACAGCGCAGGCCGGACTTCACCACCACCGCCGAGGGCTTGGGCTGCGAGAGCAATTCACGGCAACCCTGCAAGGCCTTGTCCAGCGAGTCCAGCACCACGCTGGGGCGCAGCCGCGTCGACAGCTCAAGGGTCAGCGTCACGGAATGGAAATGATCGGGACGGCTGAAGTTGACGATGCGGGTCTTGGCCGCCATGGCATTGGGAATCACCGCCGTGCTGCCTTCGGAGGTCAGCAGCCGCGTGGAGCGCCAGTCGATTTCGATGACCTTGCCTTCAATGTCGTCGACGCGAATCCAGTCATCGACGCGAAAGGGTTTGGTGGCATTGAGGACGATGCCGGAAAACACGTCGCCCAAGGTGCTCTGCACCGCCAGCCCGAAGATGATTGCCACTGCGCCGGAGGTTGCCAACAGACCTTTGACGGGCAGATCGAGCACGTACCCCGCCGCCGCCACGACCGCAACAAGGAAGATGATCGCGCCCATGACATCCTGCAGCAGATGGCCCTTGCCGCCGATACGCGGGCCCATCACCACCACCGCGAAGACCGTCAGGGTGCGAGCCCCGAACAGCCACCAGGCGATGGTCAGGATCGTCGCCAGCACATGGCGCGGCACCGACAGTTCAATCGGCACGGGATACAGCGGACTCAACCCCCCGTCGAGCAGGGCCAGACTGAACAGCACGAACAGCACCAGCCGACAGATCAGCTTGCGCCGCAACATTCGCGGGGGCAGCGTTTGCCACAGCACCAGATCGATGACCAACAGCAGCGATGCGCTGAGCAGGGGAAAGGCAAACCACAAATGTTCCATCGAGGCTTCCTGAAGGTAGACAGCCCATGCAGCTTAGCTGAATACCTTGCGAGGAAAGGGGCGCCGCTAACGGGTCGGTGTCAGCCTCGGAACAGCGGGATACCCCACGGGGCACCAATGTTGCCACCATCGACCACGATTTCTGCGGCGGTCATACCGGACGAAGCATTGGAAGCGAGGAACATCACTGCCTGGGCCAGCTCCTCGGGGTCCGAAAAACGGCCCATTGGAATGCGCGGCGCCATGGCTTTTTCGGTGGCATCGATGCTGGAACCGGCCCGTGAGCCACGACTCCAGATCGGCGTGCGGGTTGCGCCCGGGATCACTGTGTTGACGCGGATGCCCTTGGGCGCCAGTTCCGAAGCGAAGACCTTGGCCATCGACGTGATTGCGCCCTTGCTCGCCGAATAGGCAGAGGAACCCGGCGAACCCAGTTCGCGCATCACCGAGCCGTTGAGAATGACCGAGCTGCCTTCCTTGAGCAGCGGCAGAACGCCCTGCACGGTAAAAAATACCGATGTCAGGTTGGTCCGCACAATGGATTCGAAGGCTTCGAGCGTTGTGCTGCCCAGCGGTGTCGCGCCGGAAATGCCGGCGTTGGCAAACACCACATCCAGCGTGCCAAATGCTTCGCTGATCTTTTTCACGACGACGTCGACATCGGCGGGGTTGTTTACGTCGGCCTTGATCGCCAACACATCACCGCCCAACTCAGCGGCCGCGGCGTCCAGCTTGGCCTGGTCGCGTCCGGTGATAGCGACACGCGCGCCGTTTTCCAGCAGCAGCCGCGCGGTGGCCAGGCCAATACCGCTGTTGCCGCCAGTGATCAGAATCGTCTTGCCTTGAACAGTCATGGTTCTTTCCCTTCATCGCATTCGGAGGATGGCCGCCGGCATTTGCCAAGGCGTTATGGAGCACAACCATACTCCTATTTAGGATTTCGTCCATACTCCTTATTAAAATTCTTTACAGTGATTTTTGGCGTATGATCGCTCACCATATCGTCATGAAAAGCTGTCACCGGAGAACCCCATGTCACGCTCGCAGGCAGAGAAAGCCGTCATTCACGAACATATCGTCAACCTTGCAGCCGAGCGTTTCCGTGAGGTTGGGCTGAATGGCATCGGCGTGGCCGACCTGATGAAAGAGGCAGGCCGGACCGGCGGTGGCTTCTACAAGCATTTCGAATCCAGAGAAAAACTGGTCGAAGAAGCGCTGCAATGCGCCTTCGATAAACGCGCCAAGGCGCTTGAAAAGTACACCGATCCCGAGTCCACGCTGACCTTGGCCGATCTGGTGGACAGCTACCTGAGCGAGCGGCACCTGAACGATCCGGGATCAGGCTGTGCACTGGCGGCAGTGATGAACGACGTGGCCCGCAGCAGTGAGTCGATCCGTGAGGTGTACACCCGCGAGTTGCAGAACGAGCTTGCGGCGATCTCTGCACTGACCAGCAGCAAGCAGCCCGCGAAAAAACGTGCTCAGGCGTTACTGGCCATGTGCACGCTGGTCGGGGCTATCGGTTTGTCCCGAGCGGTTGCGGATGAAGAGTTGGCGGCAGAGTTGCTCAATACCGGCAAGACCCTGCTCAAGGCGCTGGATGCCTGAGTCTGCGCCCCCCCCTTTTTTCGTGGGAGACGCCGTAGCCGCGCGACAGTGGCGAAACGGCTTTCGTTGACATCGTCATCTCCGGCTTCTTGCAGGGGGGTGAGGCATGATTCATACGGTCAGATCAAAACGCAGTCACCCCACCGTCAACCGCCAATGAATGACCGGTGGTAAACGCTGCGCCATCGCTGCACAGGTACAGCACGGCGCTGGCGATCTCTTCGACCTTGCCGATACGCCCGACCGGGTGCATGGTCGCGGCGAATTCGGCTTTGCGCGGGTCGGCTTCGTGGGCGCGGCGGAACATGTCGGTGTCGATCACCGCGGGGCACACCGCGTTGACCCGGATGTGTTTCTTGGCGTATTCGATGGCAGCAGATTTGGTCAGGCCAATGACTGCATGCTTCGAGGCCGCATAAATGCTCATCTTCGGTGCCGCACCCAATCCCGCGACAGACGCGGTATTGACGATGGCGCCACCGCCCTGAGCCAACATCACCGGCAACTGATACTTCATGCACAGCCACACGCCTTTGACGTTGACGCCCATGATCGCGTCGAACTCGGCTTCGCTGCCTTCGGCCAGGCGACCTTTCTCGATCTCGATCCCGGCGTTGTTGAAGGCATAGTCAACACGACCGAACGCCTCCACCGCCTTGATCATCATCTGCTGAACCTCGGCCTCTTTCGTCACATCACAACGCAGGAATAACGCCTCGCCGCCTGCCTGGCGAATCAGCTCGGCGGTCCCTTCCCCACCGTCGCTGTCCAGATCCACCGCAACCACTTTCAGACCCTGCTCGGCGAAGGCCAGCGCGGTAGCCCGGCCGATACCTGCGGCTGCGCCAGTGACCAGCGCGACCTGTCCGGAAAACGTCATGCTCATGCAAATGTCCTGTGTTGTGCTTTTTATAGGGGAAGGCGCTGGGCCGTGGCGAGGGAGTGTAGTCAGCCGATACGCGATCCGGTCAGCACTATCAAAACCCCGGTTACGCAATCATGCGTTGTGGTGATAGTGAAAAACGCCAGCATCACTTGAATGGATCGGCGCGCATTCGCTGCAACGGCTTTCCTTGCCCTGAAGCGGTTCCGGGTCTATCACTGGCGTTTCCCTCTCGATCAGGAACCTGCCATGACCGCGTTGAACAATCGCCAATTCCTTCTTGCTCGTCGCCCCGTGGGGCCAGCCAGCCGTGATGACTTCACCTTCCAGACCGTGCCCGTTGCAGAACCGGCGGACGGACAGATCGTGGTCAAAAGCGAGTACCTGTCGCTGGACCCGGCCATGCGCGGCTGGATGAACGAGGGCAAGTCGTACATAGCGCCGGTGGAACTGGGCGCCGTGATGCGCGCGCTGGGTGTGGGCAAGGTCGTCGAGTCGCAGAACCCTAAGTTCGCTGTCGGTGATTGCGTTCAGGGCGTACTCGGTGTGCAGGACTATTTCGTCGGTGAGCCCAAAGGCTTCCACAAGGTCGACCCGAAACTGCTGCCGTTGCCGGTGTACCTCGCGGCGCTGGGCATGACCGGGATGTCGGCGTATTTCGCGCTGCTGGAAGTCGGCCAACCAAAAGAAGGCGACACTGTGGTGATTTCCGGCGCTGCTGGCGCGGTCGGCAGCGTCGCCGGGCAGATCGCCAAAATCAAGGGTTGTCGGGTGATCGGCATTGCGGGCGGCAAGGACAAATGCCAGACGTTGATTGATGAGTTCGGCTTCGACGGCGCCATCGACTACAAGAACGAAGACATTCACGCGGGGTTGAAACGCGAATGCCCGAAAGGCGTGGACGTGTTTTTCGACAACGTCGGCGGCGACATTCTGGATGCGGTCCTGACCCGTCTGGCGCTCAAAGCCCGGGTAGTGATCTGCGGCGCGATCAGCCAGTACAACAACAAGGAAGCGGTCAAGGGCCCGGCCAACTATCTGTCGCTGCTGGTCAATCGTGCGCGCATGGAAGGTTTCGTGGTCATGGATCACACCGAAAACTTTCAGAAAGCCGGCATGGAAATGGCCGGATGGCTCGCCCAAGGCAAACTCAAGAGCAAGGAACACATCGTCGAAGGCCTGGACACGTTCCCGGAAACCCTGCAGATGCTGTTCAAGGGCGAGAACCACGGGAAACTGGTGCTGAAAGTCTGATTCGCCAATGTGAAAAAAAGGTGAAAAAAGTCGGCACCAGTGATAACAATTCGCAATCACTTCCTGCTAGCATCTGCGCCGAAGAAACATTCGCATTGCCAGGGAGGCTTTTCGCAGACTAGATATCTACAGGAAGCTTCCCATGGCCTTACGCCTCCCTTCCCGCCCGACCCTGCTGGCGCTGTGCTGCTCGGTCAGCGTCAGCGCCTACGCTGCTGATCAAGCCATTGAACTCGGGGCCACCGCCATCGATGCTCAAGCCATCAAACAGACCCCAGGCGCCTTGCCCGAAGAGTTTGCGGGCGGTCAGGTCGCGCGCGGCGGGCAGATGGGGCTGCTGGGTAACCAGGACAACATGGACGTTCCGTTCACGATGACCAGCTACACCTCAAAGCTGATTGAGAATCAGGGGGCGGAGAACGTCGGCGACGTGTTGCTCAACGATCCCTCGGTGCGCATGTCCGGGGGCTTCGGCAACCAGTCCCAAGCCTTCGTGATTCGTGGCCTGCCGCTCAACGGCGACGATATTTCCTTCAACGGGCTCTACGGCGTGTTGCCACGTCAGATCATCTCTGTTGATTCAGTGGAGCGGGTCGAGGTGTTCAAAGGGCCTAACGCCTTCCTGAATGGCGCCAGCCCGACGGGTACTGGCCTGGGCGGCAGCGTGAACCTGCAACCTAAACGTGCTGAAGACATCCCGACTCGCCGTTATACCCAAGACATTTCCACCGACGGTCGGGTCGGCGAACATCTGGACATCGGCCAGCGCTTCGGTGAGGAAAACCGCTTCGGCGCGCGGCTGAACCTGAGTCAGCGCGAAGGCGAAACCGCCATTGACGACATGGATCAGCGCTCGAAGCTGTTCATTGCCGGATTGGACTACCAGGGAGATCGCTTCCGGATTTCGACCGATTTCGGCTACCAGAAGGAGCGTATCAATCACCTGCGCAATAACGTGCGATTGGGCACGGGGCTGACCAGCATCCCCCACGCCCCGGATTCGGATCATAACTACGGCCAGGACTGGAGCCATCAGGAAATCGAAGACACGTTCGGGATGTTCCGCGCCGAATACGACCTCAGTGACAGTTGGACAGCCTACCTGGCAGGCGGCGGCAAACACACCCGCGAGACCGGCGTTTACGGCACGCCCGTCCTGACCAATGCAGCAAATGGCAATGGCACGATCAGCGCATCCGATACCAACCACAACGAGGACAACGGCACGGTCATGGCCGGTGTGAACGGCAAGTTCCAGACCGGGCCGATCAGCCACCAGATCGCACTGGGGGTTGCGAGCATATGGACCCGTCAGGAAAACGGTTACATCTTCTATAACAGCGCACCCACCAATATCTACACCACGCCATCGATCGCGAAGCCGAGCACCCCCACCCTCGTCGGAGGCGATATGGGCGATCCGGACCTGGCAGGCAAAACGCGCAATCGCAGTCTCGCGTTGTCGGACACGGTGGGACTGTTTGATGACTCGCTGTTGCTGACCTACGGCGTTCGTCGCCAACAGTTGCGAGTCGAGAACTACAGTGTGAACACTGGCGCTCGCACGTCACTCTACGACGACAGCATCACCACGCCGGTTTACGGCATCGTGTACAAACCTACGGATACGGTGTCTCTCTACGCGAACCGCATCGAAGGTCTTGCTCAAGGTCCGACCGCCAGTGGCAACGTGGTGAACATAGGGCAGACATTCCCGCCCGGGCGCACCAAGCAATACGAGGCCGGCGTCAAGCTGGACATAGGTACATTCGGCGCGAATCTGGCGGCGTTCCGCATCGAGAAGCCTACTGATGGTTTTATCGAAGGCGACGTTTTTCTGCGCGAAGGCAAGCAAGTCAACCGTGGCATCGAGTTCAGCGTGTTCGGCGAACCCCTGGATGGCCTGCGCCTGCTGGCCGGTGCCACCCGAATGGAATCCAAGCTTGAAGACACCGCGGGCGGCACCAACGATGGCAACCATGCGGTGGGCGTCCCGACCTTTCAGATGAACGCCAACGTCGATTGGGACGTACCGGGCTTGCAAGGCGTAGCCCTCAACGCACGCTTCCTGCGCACGGGTGGGCAGTATGCCAACCCGAGCAACACGCTCAGCCTGCCGACCTGGAACCGCTTCGACGCCGGCGCCCGCTACGCCTTCAAGGTGGCGGAAAAGGACGTGACCTTGCGCGTCAACGTCGAGAACATCGCCAACAAGGATTACTGGGCGTCGGCCAACGGCGGCTATCTGACCCAGGGTGATCCGCGGCTGGTGAAGTTCTCGGGCACCATCGATTTCTGATCGAGACACAAACCGGTGGGAGCCAGCTAGCTGGCTCCCACAGAGACACGTGCTCAGGTCGACATTTTGATCCGACGCAAAGCCATCAGGGGCGAATTCACGCCCTCCCGCCCCCGCTTCTTGCTGAAAATCTGCTGAACAAGTCAACGATCCTGCTGCCAAAACCACCAGAAGGCGCACTCTGGTGTAAGCTCGTGCGCTGTTGATTTCGACCCATCGAGAGGCTTATGCGGGCTCCCTTCCGACGTTCTACCCTTGCGGCGCTGCGCGGCTTTGAATCCTCTGGCGCGGCGATCACCATCCTGCCGAGCGCGGCCGACTATCGCCGGACGTTGCTCGAGAAGATCGCGTCGGCAACCCAGCGCATCTATATCGTCGCTCTGTATTTGCAGCAGGACGAAGCCGGTCAGGAAATCCTCGACGCCCTGTACGCCGCCAAGGCCGCGCGGCCAACGCTGGATATCGTCGTGCTGGTGGACTGGTTCCGCGCCCAGCGCGGGCTGATCGGCGCGGGTAAACAGGCGGGCAATTCGGCCTGGTACCAGGCGCAGAATCTGGAACACGAGCAGGAAGTGCCGATCTACGGCGTGCCGGTGCAGACCCGCGAGCTGTTCGGGGTGTTGCACCTCAAGGGCAGCATCATTGATGACTGCGTGATCTACACCGGTGCCAGCATCAACAACGTTTATCTGCACAAACTGGGCAAATACCGCCTGGATCGCTACCAGTTGCTGGAGAACAAGGCCCTGGCCGATTCCTTCCAGCGTCTGGTGACGCAGGAAATCCTGCCGTCCGACGCTGTGCATCGCCTCGACCTGCCCTCACCGCCTGCCTCTCGCAGCATTCGCGGGGAAATTCGCCAGTTCCGTCAGCGCCTCAAACGCGCCAGCTACGACATCAACGAGGGCATTCGCGAAAACGGCGAGTTGCGCCTGATCCCCTTGCTGGGTATCGGCAACAAGAACCCGTTGAGCAAGGTCTTGTGCGATCTGATCGCCGCGACCAAGCACCAGCTGACCCTGTGTACGCCGTACTTCAACATGCCGCTGTCGGTGAAGCGCGAAATCAACCGCGCGCTCAAGCGTGGCGTGAAGATCGACATCATCATCGGTGACAAGACCGCCAACGACTTCTTCATCCCGCCAGCAGAGCCGTTCAAAGTCATCTCCGCGCTGCCCTATCTGTACGAAATCAGCCTGCGACGCTTCATGCAGAAGCATCAGACCGCCGTCGACAAGCACCGCCTGAACATTCATTTGTGGAAGGACGGTGACAACACTTATCACCTCAAGGGCCTGTGGTCGGACGAGCGCTATACGCTGCTGACCGGCAACAACCTCAACCCCCGCGCCTTCCAGCTCGATCTGGAAAACGCCGTGTTGATCGACGACCCCAAAGGCGAATGGCTGAAGCCGCGTAACGAGGAAATCGAGCTGTTGATGCGCAACACCCATCGCGTCGGCAAATTCGATGAGCTGGACACCCTGAGCGAATATCCGATGGGCGTACGCACCTTTCTGCGTCGGGTCAGCCGGGTGCGCGTCGAACGACTGCTGTATCGGATTCTCTGAGCATCATGAGCAAGAACACCGGCATCCGCGCGCAACAAGCCGAAGAAACCCGCGCACGCATCCTCAAGGCCGCCATCACGGTATTCACCCGCGATGGTTATTCGGGCGGGCGCATCGAGAAGATTTCCGCCGAGGCCGAATCCAACGACCGGATGATCTACTACTACTTCGGCAGCAAGGAAAAGCTCTTCGTCAAAGTGCTCGAGCACACGTACGAGCAGTTCAATATTGCCGAAAGCACGCTCAAGCTTGACCCGTCGACGCCCGTGGACACCCTGCGGCAACTGGTGGCGTTCGTCTGGGACTATTACGTGACGCACCCGGAATTCGTCGCGATCCTCAGCATCGAAAACTTGCACAAGGGCAAGCACGCCAAGCAGTCCAGCGAAATGCGACGCCTGTCGGGTGAGGCGGTCGGCGTGCTCCGACCCATCATCGAGGCAGGCCAGCAGCAGGGTCTGTTCCGTCAGGATGTGGACCTCAAGCACGTCTACCTGATGATCGCCTCGCTCTGTTACTTCTATAACTCCAACCTGCACACCCTGACCTCCTTCCTGGGTCAGGACATGGCCGGTCAGGGCCAGCGGCAGGACTGGCTGGCGTTTGTTCAGGACCTGGTGGTGCGTGGGGTATTGGTGTTGCCGCCCTTGGGATAGGCGTCGATCACCTGCAGGAGCTGCGGAGATTACGGCGATTGCCCCGCATTGTTTCGCGTCAGTGCGTTCCGGGATTCGCCTTCAGGTACGCCACCTTCTCCGTCAGCCCCGGCCACTGCGGCTCGTTCGGCGCAAAGCGGTTGCGCAGGTACGCGGCCAGATCGCTGATCTGAGTGTCCGACAGGCTGTCCTTGAACCCCGGCATGTAGCCCAGATCCCGTGTCGCCGGATTGGAAATCCCTTGCTGAATCACTTTGATCAGGTTGTCCGGCAGCGCGCTATGAACGTTGGTATTGCTCGCCAGTGACGGGCTGACCCCGAACAACTTCGGCCCTAGACCATCGGCATGACAGCCCTGACACGAACCTTCGAAAACCCGCTGCCCGTTACTCAACGACTGCGCCGAAACCACAGGCGCAGCCTTCGGTGCTGAAACCGGTTCAGCCACGGGCGCCGCGTCAGCCGAGCCATTGAGCGACGCCAGATACACCGCCATCGCACGCACATCCGACTTCGGCAATTTCGCCAGTTCCGACACCACCGGTCCCATCGGCCCTGCGGCCACGCCATGGGCATCGGAGTAACCGCTGCTCAAGTAATTGAACAACTGGTCCTCAGTCCACGGCGCGGGGGATTTCGACAGGCTGTTGAGCGCCGGTGCTTCCCAGCCATCGACCATGCCACCGGCAAGAAACGACGTGCCGCCCTTCTCTGCCCCCATCAAATTACGCGGCGAATGGCACGCTGCGCAGTGCCCCAAGCCGTTGACCAGATACTGCCCGCGATTCCACTGCGCGCTTTGCTGCGGCTGAGCCTGCACTTCGCCCTTGCGCAGGAACAACGCATTCCAGCCGGCCATCAACGGCCGCATATTGAACGGGAACTGCATGCTGTTGGCCGGTTGAACCTGTTTCACCGGGGTCTGCGACATCAGATACGCGTACAGCGCCTGCATGTCGGCATCTTCGATATTTCGAAACGCGGTGTAGGGAAACGCCGGATACAGGTGTTTGCCATCGCGACTGATGCCGTCACGCATTGCCCGCTGGAACGCCGGATAGGACCAGTTGCCGATGCCGGTCTCAGGGTCGGGGGTGATGTTGCTGCTATATAAAGTGCCGAACGGCGTCTGCATTGCCAGACCGCCCGCGTTTACGGTGCCGCCTGGCGCTGTATGGCACACCGCGCAATCACCCGCCGATGCCAGCAACCGCCCGCGCTCCAGTGTGGCCGCCGACCAGGTGCCCGCGCTCGGAGGGGTGATCGGTGCAATCTCGGCTCGCCACGGCAAGGCAGTCGCGGCCACTCCCAGCACCGCGCCAAATGCGGCGAACAATGAGCCGAACAGCCATTTCGAACGCTTGGCCTTCGGCGACTGCGGGGGATTGCTGTTGGCCGCCTCGCCTGCACTTTTAAGCGCTGCCAATACTCGCTCGGCGGTGATTGGCAGTTCGCGAAAGCGAATCCCGGTGGCGTCATAAATGGCATTGGCAATCGCCGCCGCGCTTGGCACCGATGCCGACTCCCCCGCGCCCATCGGCGGTTCGGCCTGGCGCGGCATCATCATGACGTCGACCTTCGGCACCTCCGGGAAGGTCAGAATCGGATACCCGCCCCACTCCTTGCTCGCGACCGTGGACTCCTCGAATGTCACGCGCTCCTTGAGCACACGGCTGGTGGATTGAATGACGTTGCCGTGAATCTGATGCTGCACCCCCGCCGGATTGACCATCATCCCGGCGTCATGTCCGATCACCACGCGCGTCACCGAAACATCGCCTGTGTGCTTGTCTATCGCAACGTCCGCGACCCAGGCCGCCCACGCCGCCCCGAAGCCAGGAAACTTGCTGTGAATGTAACGGGCATAGGCAAAACCGCGACCGCGCAGCACGCCATCCTCTTCGGGGATCTGCATCGGCTGTGTGCGAGGCGTCCAGTCAGCGCGTTCGGCGGTGGACTTGACCAGTTCCGAAGCGCGGTCGTCGTGCAGATAGCGCAGACGGTATTCAACGGGGTCGACCCCGGCCGCGAACGCCAACTCGTCGATGTAGGATTCGTGAGCGAACGTATTGGGAAGCGCCGACACTCCGCGCATCCAGGAGGCGCGAACGATCGGCGCCATGTCGTTGATGGTGACGCGCATGTGCTCGATGTCATAGGGCGGAATCGAAGTGCGGTCGCCCATTTCGAACATCACCGGCACCGGCTCGACACGCCCGGTCAGCAGCAACGCGAGGGTCGGCGAATTGTTCGACGGATAGCTGGTGGTGAAGTCATAACCCGCCACGCCGCCCTCGGCATTCAGGCCGCCATCGACTTCCATCAGTTGCGCGGTGCCCTTGGGCTCCCACGCGTGTTCCTGCTCGCGGGTCAGTTGCACTCGAACCGGCAGACCGACGGCCCGGGACAGCAGCACGGCATCGGCACAGACATCATCGGCGCAGTTGCGGCCGTAACAACCGGCGGCCTCCATGCGGATGATTTCAATCTTCTCTTCGGGGTATTCCAACAGCCACGCCAGATCTGCCCTGAGCATGTGTGGGTTCTGAGTGCCGGACCAGACGCGAATGCCATCTTCGCGGTAGTCCGCCAGCCCGCAGGATGGTCCGATGGAGCCGTGGATCTGATACGGCCAGAGATACGTACGGGTCATCCGTTCGCTGGCATTGGCCAGCGCGTCATCGACATTGCCCTGGTCCAGCACCACCCGCTTGACGCTGGGGTTATCACGAATCGCCTGCTCGATGTCGCTCAGGTCCGGCAATAGATGCTGCCAGGGCTTCCAGGTGACTTTCAGCACTTGCGCCGCCTTGGCCGCCTGCTCTTCGCGCATCGCCACGATGCCAACGAAATCGCGGATGACCACGATCCGTACGATGCCGGGAATATGCGCGATGGACGACTCGTCGACTTCCAGCAGACTGGTGCCGACAAACTCGCCAGTGTCGTAACCCGAATACGGCGGACGAATCACCCGACCATGGAGCATGTCCGGCAGGCGCATGTCGTGCACGTAGGTCAGCTCCCCGGTGGCCTTGCCCGGAATGTCGACCCGCGCAGCGACAGTGCCGACCAGCTTGTAGTCTTCCAGACGCTTGAGCGGTGCGTTACCGGAAATACGCAGCTCGACGTGCTGCCCCGTCAGCAATTCGCCGAAGCGCAGCGTGCGGCCGTCCTGACACTTGATCACCCCGTTTTCAATGACCAGCGAGTCGGCACTGGCTTCCCAACGCTGAGCGGCTTGGTCGAGCAGGTATCGACGGGCTTCGGCGGCGGCATTGCGCAAGGGAATCGCGGAAATCTGCAAGGTGGCGCTGGCGATGGTCGCGCCCTGATTTGGCGCGCGTTCGGTGTCGCCCAGGATCATGGTCACCTGGTCCATGCGCAGGTCGAGCTCTTCGGCGACGATCTGCGCCAGCGAGGTACGAATGCCAGTGCCGAGATCGACGTGGCCATTGAAGGCGTAGACCGTGTCGTCCTGATCGATGGCGATGAACAGCCCCAGTTCCTTGGGCTTGACCGTCGGCGTGCCACCTTTGGCGACCGGGCCGGACGGCGGCAGGATGTCATCGACGATCAGCAACACGCCGTCTTTGGCCAGCAGATGGTCGCGAGTGGGCGTGGGCAGCGTCGTGGGCGGAGTGATGGACTGATTCAAGGGTTTCGCTCCGTTCAAGACTGTTGGCGGGCGGCACGCATGACCGCGCGGAGGATTTCGATATGGGTGCCGCAACGGCAGAGGTTGGCTGAAAGTTCGTGCCGAACCTCGGTTTCGCTGGGGTGCGGATTGCGGTCGAGCAGGGCCTTGGCGGTCATGATCATGCCGTTCATGCAGTAGCCGCATTGCGCGGCCTGCTCGTCGATAAACGCCTGTTGCACCGGGTGTGGGCATTGCCGCGAGCCGATGCCCTCAAGCGTGGTGATTTCACGTCCCTCGGCACCGGCCAGCGGGAACACGCAAGAGCGCGCCGCCACGCCGTCGATAATCACCGTGCAGGCGCCGCACTCCCCCAGCCCACAGCCGTATTTCGGACCGTTGAGCTGCAGATCATTGCGCAGGATCAATAACAGCGGGGTGTCCGCCATTGCCGTGACGGACGAGGACTGCCCGTTGACGTTCAACGTCACGGTCTTCTGCGCCGGCTGCTGCTCGCTCATTTCGCATTCCCCATTTGTTACCAACCGTCTCGCGCTTTTTATGAAGTGGTTACTTCATGAAAAGAGAGCAGGAAGCGTGCCAGTGGAGAAATGGCTGTAGGAAAGCGGAGGTTTCGTCGCGAGAAATTACCTGTAGCAGTCCGGCCGGACTGCTACTGGATCTGCGATGCATTCAGATCAGTAGGAGATCAACTGTGGGAGCGTCGCTCAAAAGGGTCGCATCGACCCGGAGCGGTCTTACTCCTCCGGCTCATCAATCAACTTGCGCAGCAGAAACAACACGGCCACACGCTCGGCAGGGTTGAGCTTGCTCAGGGTCAGCTCGGATATCTGTGCAGCCCGGGGCACCGTTTCCTGCACCAGTTGCAGGCCGCTGTCGGTCAGGCTGCAGATCACTTTGCGCCGATCCTGCGGGTCCGGATCAAGGCTGATCAGGTCCCGGGCCTTGAGCCGGTCGACGATGCCGCGAATGGTCGCCTGGTCCACCGCCGTGGCCTTGACCAGTTCGGTCTGCGAGCTGGGCCCGTGATCGCGCAGCGCACAGAGGGTGACGAACTGCACCGCCGTGAGTTGCGAGTCGCCGACATTCTGCTGAAAGATCGCCAGATGACGCTGGTAAGCCTTGCGCAGCAGATGGCCGACCTGCTCGGAAAAGGTGTAGGACTGATTGTCGTTGGAGGGGTTGTCAGTGGGCACGGCTGGCTCATTCGGCGGGATATAGAAGTGGTGGGTACATTAACGGTTGCGGGCAGACAGGGGAATCTTCAAAAAGCACTGCAGATCAAACCGTGGGAGGGAGCGAAGCTCGCGAAATATCCGTTCAGACGCTGATTCAGTGGCTGATCCACCGCCATCGCGAGCTTCGCTCCCTCCCACATAGGTCGTGTAGGGCCAGCAAGATCTGGACAAACTGTCAACTAGCCTTAGAAGCCTCGGGCGCCACCACGTCCCCGCCCAGCACCACTGCCTGATCATCCAGATAAATGTCGCAATGACGCAGCGGAATATCCAGGTGACACGGGGTTTTGCGGGTGCCGCCGACCTCGGTGTTCGGGCCGGTAGAGAACAGGAAGTTGCCATAGAACGCGCGGGCGTCCATGCACATGCCGTCGTTCTTGTCGTGCAGGCCCATGGCCGTCCACTGTGCGCGCGGCTGCAGGCCCCAGCCGATGTGGGAAATGCCATATACCTCGGGATCGTTGAAATATTTCATGTAATCGCGCAGGTATTCAGCCTCGAAGCCACCCTTGATCCCGGTAATGAAGCCCTTGTCGATCTCCAGAATGATTTGCTCGCGGGAGTAGTTCTTGAACGGCAGGACGATGTCGCCAATGTCGATGACCAGCGTGCCTTCGGCCGTTTCTTCATTCGGCCAGGAGAACAGAAAGCCGCTGGGCCAGTGATCCCAACGCCCCGGCTCATCGGCGAAGCCGTACTCGGTGACCGACGGATACTGCCCCAGTTGCGCACGGAAATCGCTGCCCGCGCGGGACTTCACATGAATCGAGCGCGCCGACTTGAGCACCTGCTCCGCTGCGAGCACACGTTCCTTGTCGGCAATCGTGGGAAGCATGCGCGCCAGCACTTCCGGGGGTTCGACAGCCAGCAGAATACGCGTGCCGGTCTTGAGGATCTGCTCCTGTTCCGGCGAGTGCAGCAGCATCATGGTGTCGACGATCAGGTCGGCTGCTTCCAGCGCCCGCTGCGCGGCGATGTTGCCGGTCAGCGCGGTGTCGCCGCAGTAAGCCGTCATGTCGTTGCCCATGGCCTTGGGGTGATTGAACGACGGCAATTCCACCGCATACACCTTGGCGCCGAGCCGCTGCGCTGCGTCCATCGCGGCACGCACGGTGCGCGGATCTGAGTAGTGGCTCTTGAGCACCGCGACGCTCTGGGTCGTATCCACTTTCGACAGTTTCAGAACGTGCTCGAACATCTGGGTCAATTCGCAATCGCTAACTGGCATCTCTCGTCTCCTCGACATCCGGCTCAGGCGAAACACCCGGCACCGAATGCACCATTGAAAGGCATCCCGCATCACACTAGTGCATTTTTTGAAGTGTACACACTAATTAAAAGCGATAAGACATCAAACGAACGCAGTCTGCAATACCCGCGCCATTTCGTTACCAATGCACACATAGCCTGAATTTACTGGGTTACAAAGGGTGACATGCCTGTTTGCGACGTGGTGGACTATTTTTTGAAAGAGCTATTCACATTTTGAAAATTGAGCGTATACACTTTAAAAACGCAACGTGGCGATGAGCATGATTCGCCGCACACTCACCAAAGATTCGCGAAACACGAAGGAAAGCGCGCCATGCCTAGCACTCAAAAAATTGCCATCGTCGGAGCCGGTCTGGGTGGCGCTGCAGCCGCCACGCTGCTGCAGAAGGCGGGATTTCACGTCGACATCTACGAACAGGCCCCGGAATTCTCGCGTATTGGTGCGGGGATCCACATGGGTCCGAACATCATGAAAATCTTCCGTCGCATGGGCATCGAGCAGCAACTGAGCGACATGGGCTCGCACCCTGACTTCTGGTTCAGCCGCGATGGCGCGACCGGCGACTACATGTCCCGCATCGCGTTGGGCGAATTCTCACGCAAGGAATACGGCGCGGCCTACATCACCGTGCACCGTGGCGACCTGCATGCGCTGCAGATGTCGACCCTCGCCGCGGGCAGCGTGCATTTCAGCAAATGCCTGACCACCCTTGAAGAACGCGACAACGGCGTGCGCCTGAACTTTGCCGACGGCACTCACGCCGACGCGGACATCGTGATCGGCGCCGATGGCATCAACTCGAAAATCCGCGAGGAATTGCTGGGCTTTGAAAAACCGCTGTACAGCGGCTGGGTCGCGCACCGTGCGCTGATCCGCAGCGAAGTACTGACCAAATACAACCTGGATTTCGAGAACTGCGTCAAATGGTGGAGTGAAGACCGTCACATGATGGTTTATCACACCACCGGCAAGCGCGATGAGTACTACTACGTCACGGGCGTGCCTCACCCGGCCTGGGATTTCCAGAGCAACTGGGTCGACAGCAGCCAAGAGGAGATGTACGAAGCCTTCGCCGGTTATCACCCGACCGTGCAGGCGTTGATCGAGTCCACCGAAAGTGTGACCAAATGGCCGTTGCTCAACCGCAACCCGCTGCCGCTGTGGAGCCGTGGTCGTCTGGTGCTGCTGGGCGACGCTTGCCACCCGATGAAGCCGCACATGGCGCAAGGCGCCGGGATGGCCATCGAAGACGCCGCGATGCTGACCCGCTGCCTGCAGGAAACCGGCCTGACTGACTACCGCACCGCCTTCGAGCTGTATGAAGCCAACCGCAAGGAACGCGCCTCGCGCGTGCAGGCGGTTTCGAACGCCAACACCTGGCTGCGCACGCAGGAAGACCCGGCCTGGGTGTATGGCTATGACCTGTACGGTCAGGACCTGAAATCGGGGGTACCAGCGTGAGCACCTTCATTCACGGTGGTAATGTCCACGCCAACGGTATTCGTCAGCACTACCTGCGCTACGGCGGCACCCAACATGCCAACAAACCCGCGCTGATTCTGATCCCGGGCATTACCAGCCCGGCGATCACCTGGGGCTTCGTGGCCGAGCGCCTGGGTGAGCATTTCGACACCTACGTACTCGATGCGCGCGGTCGTGGTTTGTCCTCCACCGGGCCGGATCTGGACTACAGCGTCGACACCTGCGCCGACGACATCAGCGCATTCGCCCACGCCATGAGCTTGCACAGCTATCACCTGGTGGGCCACTCAATGGGGGCGCGTTTTGCCGCGCGGACTGCAGTGCGCAACCCGAAGGGCCTTAAAAGTCTGGTGCTGATCGATCCGCCGGTGTCCGGCCCGGGCCGTCGCGAGTACCCGTCGAAACTGCCGTGGTACGTGGACTCGATCCGCCAGTCGCAGAACGGCATGAGCGCTGAAGACATGCGCGCGTTCTGCCCGACCTGGACCGAGGAACAGCTGCAATTGCGCGCCGAATGGCTGCACACCTGTTACGAGCCGGCCATCGTGCGGGCGTTCAACGATTTCCACGAGGTGGATTTTCATCAGGATCTGCCGCAGTTGCCGGTCCCTGCCCTGCTTATCGTCGCAACCCGTGGTGGTGTGATTCAGGCGCAGGACGAGGCTGAAATCCGACAGTTGCAGCCGACGATTGTCATCGCTCGCGTGGAAGATGCCGGGCACATGATTCCGTGGGACAACCTGGCGGGCTTCTTTGCCGCGTTTGGCGATTTCCTCGGCAGCCCGTTGGTGGGAGAACACCATGAGTGAACAGAACCAAAGCGCCGACGCCAACTATCAAGGCGTCTGGGGCAACCGCATCGGCTTCGGGAAAAAACCGGCGTTGCTGATGATCGATTTCATGCAGGGCTACACCCAACCGGGCGCGCCGCTGTTCGCGCCGGGCGTGGTCAGTGCCGTGGCCGAGAGCGTCGAGCTGCTCGATTGCGCCCGCCAACAGGGCATCCCGGTGGTGCACACCAACATCCGCTATCACCCGTCACATTTTGCCGACGGCGGGATGTGGGTGAAAAAGGCGCCTGTTATGAAGGACATGGTCGAGGGCAATCCGCTGGCGGCGTTCTGCGAAGAGGCGCTGCCCCTGCCGGAAGAAGTGGTCATCAGCAAGCAATACGCCAGTTCGTTCTTCGGCACCTCGCTGGCATCGATGCTGCACGCGCAAGGCATCGACACCGTGGTACTGGCCGGTTGCTCGACCAGTGGCTGTATCCGGGCGACGGCGGTGGATGCTGTGCAGCATGGTTTCCGGACCATCGTCGTGCGTGAGTGCGTCGGCGACCGCCACCCTGATCCGCATGAGGCCAACCTGTTCGACATCGACAGCAAGTACGGCGATGTGGTGAGCAAACAGGAGGCGATGGCGAAATTCAGAGCGTAGCCATGAAGGAATGCCCGCGGTGTCTGCCACACAGTCTTCGCGAGCAAGCTCCCTCCCACAGGTTCATGGCGATTCTCTACATTTGTGCCTGGCATCGGAACCTGTGGGAGGGAGCTTGCTCGCGAAAACGGTCACTCAGACACCCGAGATACAACTGACTGAACACACCCGGCAGAAACGGAATTTCCGCCGTCAGAACCAGGCCACAGAGCACTGGTCGCGCAGGCTTCTCGCGCACTCACTGGACACAGCTTCGCCATGGATCGGCGGGCCAGTGCCCAGTCTTCTGACACTGCCTTTGGAAGTCGCCATCCGGTGCTTGCCAGAGTACTTGATGTGCGGCAAACAAAAACCACAACAGGCCGTAGGAGAACGCAGCAAACGCAGGCAAGATCAGCCGCGAGCTGTGCTCATCGGTCAAAGAACCGCCAGGAGACACCCATGCCCTCTGCGAATGTAGAAACCGCCGCGACAGCTGTCGCGGACCCGATCAAAGCGCTGTACCACAAGATCACCTGGAAGCTCATTCCGTTCCTGTGTTTCTGCTACCTGGCCGCGTATCTGGACCGCATCAACATCGGCTTCGCCAAGCTGCAGATGCTCGATCAGTTGCACTTCAGCGAAACCGCTTTCGGCCTCGGCGCCGGGCTGTTTTTCGTTGGCTATATCCTGTTCGAAGTACCGAGCAACCTGGTGCTGGAGAAAGTCGGGGCGAAGATCTGGATCGCCCGGATCATGATCACCTGGGGCCTGCTCTCGGTCTGCACGTTGTTCGTCAGCACGCCGATGCAGTTCTACATCCTGCGGTTCTTCCTGGGCGCCGCCGAAGCGGGCTTTCTGCCGGGCGTGCTGTTCTACCTGACCACCTGGTTCCCGACCTACCGTCGCGGCCGCATCATCGCGCTGTTCATGATCGGCCTGCCGCTGTCGAGCGTTATCGGCGGTCCACTGTCCGGCTGGATCATGGGGCACTTCGATCAAGCTGCCGGGCTGCGCGGCTGGCAGTGGCTGTTCCTCATCGAGGGTATTCCGAGCGTGCTGCTGGGTGTACTGACGTTCTGGGCCCTGCCCAATGCGCCGAAAGACGCCAAATGGCTGAACGCCAGCGAGCAGACCCTGCTCGAAGGCGAGCTGCGTCTGGACGATGCCGAGGGCAAGGACAGCAAACACAGCTTCCGCGACGGGTTCTTCAACCTGAAAGTGTGGATGCTTGGCGGTATCGATTTTTCGATCCTGCTCAGCGCCTACGCCATGGGATTCTGGATGCCGACCTTCATCAAGAACGCCGGAGTCACCGACACCTTTCACATCGGCATCCTCACTGCCCTGCCCAGCGTCGCCGCGCTGATCGGCATGCTGATGATCGGCGCCAGCTCCGACCGTCGCCGCGAACGCCGCTGGCACATCATCGTGCCGTTCTGGATCGGCGCCGTGGCCATGGCCGCGAGCCCGTTCTTCACCCATAACGTGGTGGCCACCGTTGTGCTGTTCGCCATCGCATCGGCGGCGATCATCGGTGCGGTGCCGGTGTTCTTCAGCCTGCCGGCGACCTTCCTCAAGGGTCGCGCCGCCGCCACCGGTTTTGCCCTGGCCTGTTCATTGGCGAACATCGCCGGCCTGGTCAGCAACTCGATGATGGGCATCGCGATCGACGTTACCGGCAGCAGTGCGGGCGCATTGTGGTTCTTTGCCGGGTGTCTGTTGCTCAGCAGCCTGCTGGTCGTGGCGTTGCCGGCGAAGCTGGTTAACCGCTAAGCCTCGCAAATGCGGAACTCCTGGCAGCTTCACGGCTTGCCGGCGCAATGTCTCTTGGGTGACGATCTTGATGACGCCTGCGCCAGTGAAACGCTGACCTGTAGCAGCACGGCCTGACGAAGTTCTGCTACAAGGGCTGCGGTGCGCTCTCTATCCCACCAACGCAATCAATTGCTGGCGCTGCGCATCGGTCAACAAAGCCCCCATCGCCGCGCCGGCATTCTCCTTCATGTACTTCGGATTGCCCGTCCCCGGAATGGCGCAGGTCACGGCGGAGTGCGAAATCAGGAATTTCAGCGCCAGTTGCGCCCAGCTTTTCGCCTGCACTTCGCCCGCCCAGCCAGGCAACGGTTTGTCCTTCAAGCGCCCGAGCAACCCTCCACCGCCGAACGGTCGATTGCAGATCACCGCCACACCTCGTTCGCGACACAACGGCAACAGCCGCGCCTCGACAGCCCGGTCGTCCAGTGCGTAATTGATCTGCAGGAAATCGAATGGCTCGGCTTTCAGCACAGCCTCCACTTCGTCGTAGGCCGACGACGTGTAATGGGTGATGCCGATGTAACGAATGCGACCCTGTTCTTTCCACTGGCGCAGGGTCGGCAGGTGGGTTTTCCAGTCCAGAAGGTTGTGAATCTGCATCAGGTCGATGCGGTCGGTCTTGAGCAGGCGAAACGAGTCCTCCATCTGCGCGATGCCGGCTTCTCGCCCGCGGGTCCAGACCTTGGTGGCCAGGAACCCCGGAGACCGCGGCTCATGAATCGACAGCAGTTCGCCCGTGGTTTGTTCAGCGCGGCCGTACATGGGCGAGCTGTCGATCACCGTACCGCCTGCGCGAAACAGCTCGGTCAGGACTTGGGGCAGGAGTTTGTAGGCATCGCTGCCGGGCTCGACATCGAAACCGCGATAAGTGCCGACGCCGATCATCGGCAGGGCTTCGCCGCTGGCGGGAATGTTTCGTGTGAGCATTTTCTCGACTCCTTGCTTGTCGGATGACGCATCGGCATTCTCGGTGGAGGCAGGTGACTTCACCCCGGCCGCGGCGGACTCGAACACCAGCGCGGCGCTGACACCTGCGGCCAAGGTGAGTAGACGTCTACGGCTGAACAGACCGGAGTCGGTCATGGCATCCTCCTATAGCCGGGCACTGGTTGATCGACCCTCAAACCGTCGGGTCGGTTCAACGGCCATTTCGTCCGCCTGCGCAAGATCACGGGAACGCTCTTTGCCCGCCGTGCGTCACAACTTAAGCACTGACCATGGAGGCAACGAAATGAAGACGGTGATCACCCTGCAAGAACTGGCCGAAGCGGACCTGCGGCCCTACAACGAAGTCTGGCTGACTTCCGCCGAGGCGCTCGCTGAAAGTGGCCACAACGAGGACGAGCTGTGTCTGTGGCGCTCCGACGACACGTTTACCCACGACATGCTCAGCGAAGGCACACACGACCAGAACGTAAGGGGTATCTGGCTGGTGGTTGACGACATTGACGATCCGCAGCAGGTGCTCGATGTTGAAGAAGAAGTACGTCAGCGCTTACACGCATTGGGGCTCGAGGGCGAGTTCTACCCGGCGGAATCGGGCGACAGCCATGCGTCAATTGGATGAATATCCGTCAATGCCAGGCGTCTGCCCAGACCCTGGCCTCTGTGCGGTCTCCCTCGGAAGCGAAGGCATTTATTCACTGACCTGATAATGTCTTGGAAGCGCCCTCCGTAGGCGCTTTCCGAAAAGCTCGTAGTCATGCCGTTTTTGGCCGTTTGTTTAATGACACTTGCTAAGTCGCGTCTTTATTGTCGCCTCCTCATTCCAGTAAAACAGGAGGCTGAACCATGTCGAGCCCTCACGTATTCGTCAATGACCGGCCCCAAAACTACAACTACCTGCGTGACCACCTGCTCGCCCTGCCCGTCGCCCTACGTCCCAAGTTCGACCAACTCAACCCCTACCTGCGCAACAACGTAGTCATGCCTGGCGAAGTGGTTATCGTAAGCGATGGACCTGCGCACATGTGTACCCCTGAGAAAACACAGTTGATGCAACTGGCACAGGACGTGCGCATGTCCATGATCGGCACCACGAACAGTGAAGCTGAAGTCATGGTGCAAAATTTTGATGTACTCCAAAGCATCTTGTCGTACGGCTCGATCGGGATTGGTGCCAGCACGGGGGCGTGGAGCAAGCATTTAGCCGGAATTGAAAATCTGCTCAAAGAAATCGAGACGTTGCATCAGCGTTGGCGTTACGGCGCGATGACTAATGATCAGTTTTTCCCACAACGCCGAACTTTGTTTGCCCGGATGGAAACCCAGCTCAAAGGCGTTGGCCGAGTTGGAACCGACCTGAACAACCGGGGCAAGATGAAGCGAATTCTTGGTATTTCGAGCAAGAGCTATCTTCATACAGGGGAGATTGCGGGGTATGCCAGGCACGTCAGAGTCGTATCCAAACTGGCGAGTTCAATGAGTAAAGGCACCTATGTAGGGATCGCGCTGGATGTCGGTGCGGGGGCATTGGAGATTCAGGAGGCTTGCTCTGTCGGACGAGAGAGTGAATGCACCAGGGCCAAATATGTCGAGGGCGGCAAGACGGCCGCAAGTATAGGCTTAGCGACCGTTGGAGGGACTGCGGGAGCCTATCTCGCAGGGGCTGTTTGTATTGCTTTCGGGATTCCCACTGGCGGGGCGGGCACCTTGGCATGCGCTGTAATCGGGGGTTCTCTAGGTTCATATGCTGGCGGTATGGCAGGCTCTCACTTCGGTGAACAGGCAGGCGAAAAACTCTTCGAGCATATTGAACGATGAATAACGACACCTCCGGATGGATTGCCATGGTTATGTGCGGCTTAACGTTGTTGAACCTGATTCTCCTGCTGTTTTCGGCATACCGAAAACTCCCCGCCGCCGAACAGTACCTCACAGGTTGCCGAATCATTTCGGACACTAAACGCCTATGGAAAGGCAACGGTCCGATCGCAATGCTGAACAGGCTGGGCGCCGTGGCGCTGGTTTTCACATTGAGCGTTTTACTTGAAAAAAGAGGCTTAATAGACCGGAATGAAACTGATCAGGTACCGCTAAGCCTGCGTATCTGGACAGCGGGCCCGATAGTGGGTAGTTGCATGCTACTGCTGGGGGCTGTGAGTCTCTGGTTGATGGCTAAGATTGGAAACGCTTGACCATCAATGGAAGAAGCTTGGGACATTTGGAATAGCCATCGGCATCCTTTTGAACTAACCCGTTTATGAACATTAATTTCGTCCTGGATATAAGTGTTACCCTTGCCACCGTCCTCAGTATCGGTGACGCAGCCATACTTGTTTGGGTAGCGCTATACAGACTTGAGACGATATCCCTACCAACGTTGACGCAGTAGCAACACGGCTTGCCCGTGGTGGCGCTCACAAGGTCGGCACCGTGGGCAAGCCATACGACTACAGCCAGTGAATCCCCGCCTTACTTCTTCAACGCGTCGTACGCTTCCAGCGCGTGCATCGAGTAGATGTATGCTGCGCCGGCATTCAGCGAGATGGCGGTAGCCAGCGCCGCAGCCACTTCTTCGCGGGTCGCGCCAGCGGCAATAGCGGCTTCGGAGTGAGCGCCGATACAGCCGTCACAGCGGGTGGTGATCGCGACTGCGATGGATATCAACTCGCGGGTCTTGGCATCGAGCACATTGTTTTCGGCAGCCGCATCGCCAAGGGTCATATAGGCCTTGACCATTTTCGGGTTGGATTTGGACAGCGAACCAAAGGATTGCTTGATGGTGGAAACGAGGTCGGACCAATTGCTGAACATGGTGGTATCTCCTGAGAGCGGCGACTAGACTGCGCCGGGAACACAAATAGTGTCCGCCAAGGGCGTTCGGGTAACTTGCTCGTTTGGCTCATTTCTTTGTCAGAAAGTCGCATATGAACGCCATCGACACGCTCATCACTTTAGCTGACGTCCGCGGAAGCCTTGACCTGCGTTGCCAGTTCCAGGGCGACTGGGCGCTTGACCATGCTCAGGAAGCCGGCGGCATCGCGCCCTATCACATTGTGCTCGCCGGAGAATGCCGGATCGAACTGCCCGACGGTCGCCGTCTGAAGCTGGTGGCCGGCGATATTCTGGTTCTGCCCAGCGGTGTCGGCCATCTGCTGCTCAGTCGCGGCGAACGGGTGACGCCGTCAGCCCCAAGACGCGAAGAGGGTGGACTGCTCACCGTGCAGCGCTTCGGCAATGGATCGGAGCTGGATCTGCTCTGCGGGCGCTTTGTCTATCAGCGCGATTCCATGCTGTTCTCGGCGCTGCCCGATCACCTGCTGATTTCCACCCAATCTCTCAACGACGGCGACCCCCTCCCCGCGCTGGTGACCTTGCTGCGCAGTGAAGCGGACGGTAATCAGGCGGGCGGCCAGTTCATGGTCAATGCCCTGACTTCGGCACTGTTCACGCTGGTACTGCGAGCGCATCTGCAAGAGGCGCCGCAAAACGAAGGCAGCCTGGCGTTGCTGGGTGACAAACGGTTAGGCCGGGCTTGGCAGGCGATGCTGCAAGACCCCGCCCATGAGTGGACCATCGAAGCCCTTGCAGAACGGGCAAGCATGTCCCGCGCCACGTTCATGCGAGCATTCGCCAAACTCGCTGGCAACTCACCCTGGACGCTGCTCACGCAAGTACGCATGCAAATGGCCTATGGCTTGTTAAGTCGTACGCAGAGCGGCCTGAGCGACATCGCCGCCCAGGTCGGTTATCAGTCCCAGGCAGCATTCAGCAAGGTATTCAAGGACACCTACGGCATGGCGCCGGGGCAATTGCGACGTAGCCTGGAACAGCAATCTTCCTGAATACGCCCGCACCTACTGAACCTGAAACCACCCGCAAACCGCAGGTTCAACAAAGCCCTGTCAAAGACGCCCGCAAACCACAGGTTCAACGAAGACCCTGTGGGAGACGCCCGCAAACCCCAGGTTCAACGAAGACCCTGTGGGAGACGCCCGAGGTGACGAGGGCAGCGAAAGCGGTATGGCATTCACTAAACTATCACCGATCCCCCACACTCTCCGGCAAGCGGTGCTGTTACAAATACTTCAGCCGACCTCACGTCGGAGCCTTGACCCCCAACCGTTTCCACATCGGCCTGGTAATCCGCTGAGTGTTTTTGTACCCCGCCCACGGATCGGCCTTGAGCTTGCGCAGGCGCTTTTGAAGGTTGGCAATGTTCCACTGATCAGATGACTTGAGGCTCGCCAGTTCGTCCCGGCTGACCGGCACCGACACCGGCAACCCTGGCCTGGCCCGCGCTGAGTAAGCCGCCACGGTACTGGCGCCACGGGTATTGCGCAGGTAGTCGATGAAGATCTTGCTGACGCGGTTTTTCGGCCCCGACGTCGCGGTAAAGCGCTCCGGCAACTGCTCGGCAATGAACTGCGCCAAAGCCTTGGCAAAGGCCTTGACGGTGTCCCAGTCGGCCTTGCGCGCCAGCGGTACGATGATGTGCATGCCCTTGCCGCCGCTGGTCTTGATATAGGCGTCCAGGCCCAGCTCGTCCAGCACCGACAAGGTAATCTGCGTCGCTTCGATCATGCTCCGCCATGGCAACGCCGGGTCCGGGTCAAGGTCCAGGACGAAGTGATCCGGCAGCTCGATCTTGTCGTAGGTCGAACCCCAGGTGTGTAACTCGATAGTGCCCATCTGCGCGGCGCCAACGAGCGCCTGCACGCTGTCGATTTCCATCAGCCGCGCATGACCGGGGTCCAGCTTGGGGTCCAGTTGCTTGATGTTGGGAATCGCCAGACGCTCGGCGTGCTTCTGAAAAAACTGCTCGCCTTCCACGCCTTCCGGGCAGCGCAACAGCGCCACGGCACGGTGGTCGAGGTGCGGCAGAATCCAGTCGGAAATCGACTCGTAGAAGTGCGCCAGATCGATTTTGTGCAAGCCGCTTTTCTTGTCGATCACCCGTTCCGGATGGCTGATCAGTACCCCTGCGACTTCAATTTTGTCCTTGCTATCGCGTTTGCTCGCAGCCTTGGGCTTTCCTGCAAGCTCATCCGTTTTTGATGCGCTGGTCTTGGAAGCATTGGGCTTGAATGGCGCCTTGATGTCTTTGGGCGTCTTGGGATACTCATGGACCACTTCGCTGGCAGGTTTGTCGCTGCGCAGTGCAATAAAAGCCGAATGACGAACGATGCCTTCGCGGGTCCACTCACCGAATTCCACTTCGCCGACCAGTGTCGGTTTAATCCAGTGCACTCCCCGGCCTTGAGCGCTGGTGAGTTTTTTGCCCAGAGGCGACGCGTCCTGTTCCAGCGGCTGCATCTTCTCGAACAGCTCTGCGAGCGTTTTCTGATTGAACCCCGTGCCCACCCGCCCGGCGTACACCAAACCCGCGCCCTCTTCGTTCACGGCCAGCAGCAGCGCACCGAAGCCGCTGCGTGTGCCTTGCGGTTTGGTGAAGCCAACGATGACGAACTCTTGGCGCAGCTTGCATTTGAGCTTGATCCAGTCCGGGCTGCGTCGGGACTGATAGACGCTGCCGGCACGCTTGCCGATCACCCCTTCAAGGGACAGCAGGCAAGCGCTCTCGATGATGTCGCGATGACCTGCAGAAAACGCATCGGAGAATCGCAGCAAACCTTTCTTCTGTTTGCCCAACAGCTTTTTGAGGGCTGCGCGGCGGTCTTCCACGGGCTTTTCGCGCAGGTCTTCACCATTCAGGAATGGCACGTCGAACAGGTAATAAACGATGTCCTTGCTACGGCCGATGTCGAAGGCATTTTGCAGCGCCTGAAAGTCCGGTAACCCCGCGTCGTTGAGCACCACCATTTCGCCATCAAGCCAGCCATCGCCCAGGTTCAGTTCGCTGATAGCCTTGGCTTGCAACGGCAGACGCTCGGTCCAGTCATGCCCATTGCGGGTGATCAGCCGCACCTCACCGTCGAGAATCCGGGTCATGATCCGATAGCCGTCGAACTTGATCTCGTACAGCCACTCACCTTCGGGCGGCGTATCCATCAACGTGGCGAGTTGCGGGGAAAGCTTTTGAGGAATGGCGGTTTTTTTCGCGGCCGGCTTCTTCGTTGTTTTGCTTGCGGGCTTTTTCTCTGCCACTGGCGCGGCCGCTGCGGTCTTGCGTGTGCCGCTCTTGGCCGAGGCGCGGCCCTCGCCCACCGTTGCGCCGCTCACCACGCTTTCAGGCTTGTCGGCGACGATATCGTACTCGTCGGCAGAGCGCACCGCCTCGTCCTTCTCCTTAATCAGCAGCCATTGCTCCTTGTCGCCGCTGCCTGGCAGATGGGTGCGCACCAAGGCCCAGTCACCGGTAAGCTTTTCACCGATCAGGGTGAACTTGAGTTTGCCAGCCTTGTAGGTTTCGCGCGGATCGCCGTGGGGCTGCCAGATGCCGCGATCCCAGACAATCACGTCGCCGGCGCCGTATTGGCCCTCGGGAATACTGCCCTCGAAACTGCCATACCCCAGCGGATGATCTTCGACGTGTACCGCCAGGCGCTTGTTTTTCGGATCAAGGCTCGGCCCTTTGGGCACTGCCCAACTCTTAAGTGTGCCGTCCAGCTCAAGTCGAAAGTCATAGTGCAGATTGCGCGCATCGTGCTTGTGGATAACGAAACTCAGCGCCTTGCCTTTGCCACTTCGAGCCCGTCCCGCGGTTTCAGGGGGCTCGGAGGTGATATCGAAATTACGCTTGCGGGTGTACTCACTCACGGGTTTTGCCATGATCGATCAGACCTCTGCACCTTGTTCCAGAGCTGCCCATGCTCAGGACGCTTTGGTTGCCTTCTTCCTGGCAGGGGCGCGCCGTTTTGCCGGAACGTCATCATCAGCGGCTGCGGTTTTGCTCTTGCTGGCTGTTTTTGTTTTTTCCGGGGCCTTGGCGGAACCGCCTCGACTGCCCAGACTGCGTTTGAGCAACTCTGTCAGATCGATGACATCAGCGGACTTACGCTCGGTCTCGCCAGCGTCGGTCTCCACGTTCTCGATCTTGCCTTCCCGGGCCTTGGTCTCGACCAGCGCCATAATCTGGTCCTGGAACGTGTCGCGGTATTCCTCGGCGTCCGGTGTCCATTCGGTGCTCATGTCCTTGACCAGGCGCTTGGCCATGTCCAGTTCACTCTTGCTGAGTTTGACGTCAGTGGCTTCCTTGGGCAGATCCAGAGTGTCCAGCCCTCGCACCTCGGCAGGCCAGCGCAACAGCACCAGCACGATCGCCGACTCCAGCGGCATCACCGCGGCCAGATGCTGGCTGGTGCGGATCACCACATGAGCCAGCGCCACTTTGCCTGTGTCTACCAGCGTCTGCCGTAACAGAGCGTAGACCTTCTCGCCACGCTTGTCGGGCGCCAGGAAGTACGGGGTGTCGATGTTCTGCAGCGGAATGTCCTTGCTGTCGACGAAACCGAAGATATCGATGGTCTGCGTCGACTTGGGGTGCGCGGCGCGAATCTCGTCTTCGCTGATCACCACGTAACGCCCCTTCTCGTACTGCACGCCCTTGACGATATTCTCCTTAGTGATTTCCTTTCCCGTGGCCTTGTTGATCCGCTTGTAGCCGACCGGGTCCATGCTGCGCTTGTCCAGCCAGTCGAAATCGACTCCCTGCTGCGAGGTCGCCGACACCAGTGCGACAGGAATATGCACCAACCCGAAACTGATTGCGCCTTTCCAGATTGCCCGAGCCATCGCCGTAATTCCCTTGGAGTATGTGTAGGAGTGACCGGGGGGAGTGAGGAAAAGTTTCGGAAGGATGACGGGTGTGGGGGGGGTGGCACGCCGGCATCATTCTTTTCACGCATAAAACATATCATCCCAACAACCCTTCTTAACGCAACGAAAAAGCGTTAGCCTCTCGCGCATCCATTCCCATGTGCCGCGCCAGAGCCGTGTTCTGTGCGGTCCGATGCCAGTCGAGTATCCGGATGACTTCCATGCCTCACGCAACCCAGGGTGCAACGATGACCAAGGGGCTGGCCGTGCTGTTCGCGTTTTGCTGCGGCGCGATCGTGGCCAATATCTATTATGCGCAACCCATTATTGGCCTGATCGCTCCGGATATCGGGCTGTCCAGCACGCTGGCGAGCTTTATCGTGTCGCTGACCCAGATTGGCTACGCGCTGGGCCTGTTTTTTCTGGTGCCGCTGGGTGATCTGCTGGAAAACCGCAAGCTGATGATCACCACCACCGGCGTCGCGATTCTCAGCCTGTTGAGTGCGGCGTTCGCCCAAACGCCGAACCTGTTCCTGCTGGCGTCGCTGCTGGTGGGCTTCAGCTCGGTGGCGGTGCAGATCCTGATTCCGCTGGCTGCGCATCTGGCGCCGGAGGAAACCCGTGGGCGCGTGGTTGGCAGCATCATGGGCGGCCTGTTGCTGGGGATTCTGCTGGCCCGACCGGCCTCCAGCCTGATCGCCGACCACTTCGGCTGGCGTGCCGTGTTCGGTACCGCCGCAGTGGTGATGCTGGTCATTAGCGCGGTGCTGGCCACGACCATTCCCAAACACCAACCCGCGCACAACGCCAGCTACGGGCAACTGCTCAAATCGCTGTGGACTTTGTTGCGCAAGCAGCCGGTTTTGCGTCAGCGGGCGTTCTATCAGGCCTGCATGTTCGCCACTTTCAGCCTGTTCTGGACGGCGGTGCCGCTGGAGCTGGCTGGCCATTACGGGTTATCGCAAAGCCAGATCGCCATTTTCGCGCTGGTGGGTGCTATTGGCGCCATCGCCGCGCCAATCGCCGGACGTCTGGCCGATGCTGGCCACACCCGAGTCGCCAGCCTGTGCGCCATGCTCTTCGCCGCACTGAGCTTTCTGCCCAGCCTGATCACGCCGGCCTACGCAGTGATCGGGATGGCGGTGACCGGCATCGTTCTGGATTTCTGCGTGCAGATGAACATGGTTCTCGGCCAGCGCTCGGTCTACGCCCTGGATGCCAGGAGCCGCAGCCGCCTCAACGCCCTGTACATGACCAGCATCTTTATCGGCGGCGCCACTGGCTCGGTGATCGCCAGCGCCCTGTACGACCACGGCGGCTGGATCTGGATCGTCATCGCCGGGAGCGCTTTTCCGCTGCTCGCGCTGCTGGCGTTTCTCAAGAGCTCAGCAACCAAATGACCGACGAACCCGGCGCCGCTGCTTCTAGCGCATGGATTTCCCTGTAGCCGCCTGACCGGACTGCTACGAACGATTTCGAGGTGGCATTCATGTCGCCCCCATGGTGCACCTGACACCGCTATTCAACGGAGACCTCACATGTCCCAACGCACCTTTCTGATCACCGGCGCCAGCAAAGGCATTGGCCGCGCGCTGTCCGAATACCTTGCCGCCGCTGGCCATCAAGTGGTGGGCATCGCCCGCAATGCCGACGATCCGACCTTTCCCGGGGTCCTCAAAGAGCTCGATCTGAGCGACAAGGATCAGACCCGCTGCGGTATGGCCGAACTGGCCCAGCATTATCGTTTCGACGGGCTGGTGAACAACGTCGGTCTGGTTCGCCCTCAACCCTTGGGGCAGATCGAGCTGGAGGACTTCGACGCAGTCATGAGCGTTAATCTGCACTCAGCACTGCTCGCCACTCAGGCCCTGCTGCCGCATATGCGCGAACAGGGCTGGGGCCGTATCGTCAATATTTCCAGCCTCACGGTACTCGGCATCACTCAGCGCACGGCTTATGCCGCCGCCAAGGCCGCACTGATCAGCTTCACCCGCTCCTGGGCGCTGGAACTGGCGCAGACCGGCATCACCGTGAACGCCGTCGCGCCCGGTCCGACCGAAACCGAACTGTTCCGGCAGAACAACCCGGTGGGCAGTGAAGGCGAAAAACGCTACCTCGCCGGCGTACCCATGGGCCGTTTCGGCCAACCCGAAGAAATCGCTTCGGCGATTGCGTTTCTGCTGTCCGAACAGAGCGGATTCATAACCGGCCAGACGTTATTCGTCGATGGTGGGGCATCGGTGGGTAAGGCGGGATTTTGATCTCGTAGGCAACAATTACGCTAAATAACAAACCGCCATTTCTGGCGGTTTTTTTCAGGGGTCAAGCTCTGAGTCCGGCCATCGGCCCCGCAGGCTCGAGGTCCTTGCCAAGGGCAAGCCCTACTCGTAAAAAATGCTTCTGATTTTCAGACAATCCCATACCTGCAATGGAGCGTGCGTCGGATCTAAGGTCAACAATCAATTGCATCTTTGCCTTGCGTTTTTTAACGCTCATAGACACCTCCCGCGTCTGACCAATGGCGCTCATGTTATGAGTCGCCTACAGAAGGTAATGAATGATGACGTCCGGGAATCCTCACTGTGCGGTACTTATCTATATGTCCATGATTTTCGCTTCGACCAAAACGCAGAGTGCCAAGTCACCGAATCGCCGCAAACCCGCGTTCCAGATCCTCGATCAACGCGCTCACATCCTCCAACCCGATGTGCAGTCGCAACAGCGGGTTCAGGGCTTTGTCTGCCGCGTTGTGGCGATCCTTGACGCTGGCGACGATGATCAGGCTTTCAAAACCGCCCCATGACGCCCCGAGCCCGAACAGTTGCAAGGCCTCGATAAAGGACTCCAGATGTCTGGGGTCATGGTCGGCGAGTTCGAAAGTCAGCAAGCCGTTGCTGCCGGTGAAATCGCGTTTCCAGAGGGCATGATTCGGGTGATCCGCCAGGGCTGGGTGGAAAACGCGCTGGACCTGCGGATGCTGTTGCAACCACTGGGCCACGTGTAGCGCCTGGCGCTGATGAACATCCAGCCGTGCGGCCAGGGTGCGGGCGCCGCGCAGCACCAGATACGCATCGTCGGGGCTGACGGTGCTGCCGAAGGTGTCGGTCATCACCGCCAATGGCTGCCACACCGCCTGGGTTGTACAGACGCTGCCCATCACCACATCGCTATGTCCGGCCAGGTATTTAGTCAGGGCCATGATGGAAATGTCCGCGCCCAACTTCAGCGGCCGGTACTGATAACCCGAGCCGTAGGTGTTGTCGACAGCCAACAGAATGCCACGAGATTTGCACAGCGCGGCAATGGCCGGAATGTCGGCCAGCTCGTAGAGCAGCGATCCGGGCACTTCGGCGTAGACCATCCGGGTGTTGGCCTGCAGTTTGTCCTCAAGCCCGCTGCCATCGGCGGCGAAATAGCTGTGCTGAATGCCGAACGGTTGCAGGAACTCCTCGGCAACCTGACGCACCGGCGAGTACACCGCGTCGGTAATCAGCACATGATCGCCGGGGCGCAGGTAAGCGAGGAAGGTTTGCGCCACCGCCGCCAGACCGGTGCCGAACAGGCGCGTGCGATAGCCGCCTTCCAGTTCGGTGACCAGATCCTCCAGCTCGAATGCCGTGGGGTTGCCACGGGCGCCGTAACTCAGCACGCGTTCGGTGTCCCGACGTTTGCGGGCATCGCGCATCTCGCCAAGGCTGTCGAACAGCACGGTGCTCATACGCGATACCGGAGGGTTAACGCCGCGCACGCCACTGCCCTTTGGGCCACGGGCGGCATGGATCAGCCGGGTGCGCACCCGGCTCTCACCTCCGTTTGCAGCCAAGGGCTTGAGGCTGGCGATTTCCTGCGGTGTCATCTGCCCCAGCAAACCGATTTCCCACGCCAGATACTGGCGGGCCGCGTCCTTGTTACCGGAATGCCGATCATGGGTGAAGAACAGGAAGTCAATGCACTGCTCGTCCGGCGGATTACTGACGTCTTCACTCAGGGGAAGGCCCGCCGCTTGCCAGGTTTTGAAATCCAGCCAACGCACTGCTCCACGCTGCTGCTCTGGCAATTCAAGCACTGCAACCGCTGCAATGTCGGAATGATCGGCCACCAACACTACAGGCTTTGATTCAGACGCCAGATCATCGACCAGACGCGACCGAATTGACCAGCTCGAACCCGCTATATGGGCTTTGCGAAAGGCCACGCTCCCACGCAAATCCACCAACGCAACGGCATCGTCCCGGAGCAAGTGATCGAGCTCGGCGGCGGTGATCACACTCAAGGTCGGCGCCACAGGAGACTGGCCGCTCGGCAACGCCAGTCCGCTGTGCAGACCACCTTCCAACACGTAAGCCTGATGGCCCAATTGACGCAACCAACTGGCGACGATGGGCGCACGCACCCCGTCGTTGTCCACCAGCACCAGCCGCGCGCCACGCACGCCGACGTACAGATCGGTGGATTGAATCAACTGCCCGCCCGGCGTGTGTTGCGCGCCGGGCAAACTGCCGAGGGCGAATTCTTCAGGGGTGCGCACGTCGCAGAGGAACAGGCTGCGCTTAGCGTCTTTAGCCCAGACGGCGACCTGCTCGGCGTTGACGGTCTGCACGCCCGCACGCTGCGCCAAACGTTGCGCGGCGTCACGTTGCTCGCTTAACGCCGCGCCTGCGGACACCTCCGGGTAACGCCGACTGCTGCCGTGCTCCAGCGGCAGATCAGCGAGATACCAGCCCTGGGTGCCGTTTTCCAGCGCATAGACCGGGTTCTTCACGCCGAGGTCGATCAGGGTCTGAGCACCGATGATGCTGCGCGTGCGACCGGCGCAATTGACCACGATAGGGGTGGTTTCGTCAGGCACCAGATCGGCCAGCCGATAGCCCAGTTCGCCGTTGGGACAGCAGATCGAACCGGGAATGGTCATCTTGCGGTATTCGTCGAATGGCCGACCGTCCAGCAGCACCAGCGGTTCGCCTTTGGCCTGCAATGCCGCCAGTTCGGGCGCGCTGATGTGCGGGGTGTCGCTGGCTTCTTCCACCAACTCACCGAAGGCCTTGGACGGCACGTGAACCCCGGCGAACAATTGCAGACCCGCCGCCTGCCAGCCATCGGCGCCGCCTTCCAGTACATGAACGCGGGTGTAACCCAGATCATGCAGACGCTGCGCTGCGTTAACCGAAATGTCGCTGCCAGTCTGATCGTAAATTACCAATCGTACGCTGGGGTTGGGCGCCAGCCGACGCACCTCCAGCTCAAGACGGCTGTAGGGCAGATTCACCCCGTGAAATAAATGCGCTTCGCCATATTGCCCATGCTCGCGCACATCGAACAGGGCGATTTCCTGTCCGTCGAACAACCAGGTCTGCAGGTGTTGCGGGGTGACTTTCTGGCTCATGGAATTCTCGTGATTCTCATTCTTGGCTGGGTTCAGTGCCAGGCGCGAAACCTGTGGGAAGGAACTTGCTCGCGAATGGCCCGTACCGACGAAACATGTCTATCGTGCAAACGATCTTTCGCGAGCAAGCTCCCTCCCACAGGAAATGTGCTACGCAGAAAGATCCGGCGTTTGCAGGACTTTCACTCCCGGTTACTGCAACGCCAGCGACTTCTCGCCCGCCGCCACTTCCCTGCCCTTTTCATAGGCTCTCTGCACGGCCGGTCGGGCCTTGATGCGTTCGCGCCAGGCATTGATATTCGGGTAGTGCGCCAGGTCCTGGCCCTGACGCAGCGGCTGAATCCACGGGAAGATCGCCATGTCGGCGATGGAATATTCCCCCGCCACGAACGGCACTTCGCTCAGACGCTTTTCCAGCACGCCGTAGAGTCTCGCGGCTTCGGCGCCGAGCAGGTCGAGGGCGAACGGGATGGGCTCCGGCGCCTTCTCCTTGAACAGCTGCAGCTGGCTCAGGTAAGGCGTCACATGCCCGACCTGCCAGAACAGCCATTCCTGCACCCGCTGACGTTCGGCCGTACCTTGCGCCGGTAAAAAACGCCCGGCCTTGTCCGCCAGATAATTGAGAATAGCCCCGGATTCGAACAGGCTCAGCGGCTGGCCGTCTGCAACAGGCGCGTGATCGACAATCGCCGGAATTCGCCCGTTGGCGCTGATCGCCTGGAACCAGTCCTGTTTCTGCTCGCCACTGCGAATATTGATGGGCCGCAGGCGGTATGCCTGCTCCAGTTCTTCGAGCAGGATGCCGACTTTCAGGCCGTTCCCGGTGGGCCAGTAATAGAGATCGATCATGAGTAGGCCTTGATCGACGGGGCCATTTGCGACGCGTTGTAGTTGAGCACCCTGCCTTCGGTGTTGACGCCGTATCGCCCGTTCAATGATTCAAGCGGACGGCCGTAGAGGTGGAAATGCAACGTCGGTTTGTCGCCATCGACCTTGATGCCGTGCAAGTCTTCCCCCAGGAAGCTGATCGACGTGCCCGGCTGCACCACTACTTCCTTATCCAGCTCAAGCTTGGCAAATGTAGGGTCACTGCCATCGTCGGTGCGCGCCCACACATAGTTGATTTCCTGACCTTCCACCGCGACGATCACCGCCCAGGTTTCGTGGTTGTGCGGCAGCGTGCTTTTGCCCGGCAGCAAGGAATTCATGTACAGCGTCGGCGTCTCGCCGTCGTCGTTCAGACGATACCGAAAGGCCGTATCGCCCTCGCCCGGCACTGGCGCAGGGAAGGTGCCGAAATTGAACAGATCGCGACGCTCGGCCAGCCCTTCGAGCAGGCTGACGATCTCTTGCAACGCTTGGCGATCAACGCCCCTTTGATGGATGACGCGGATTTTCTGCAGGAAATCTTCGATCACTTGGCTGCGATTTTCGGTGCTCATCAGGTGCTCCTTTTATTAGTCATTGATCGCCAGTCACCACCTGTCAAACCGACAGGCTGTACCGGCTGATATTGCTCAATAGAAACGGGTCGCCACTGGCCACCGGACGACGTTCGGCATCGCCCAGGGCGTGGCGCAAAAAGGTCTGCGTGCGCTCGCTGGTGGGGCGCTGGAAAATCTGTTCGGCGCTGCCGTGTTCGACGATCAGGCCGTTCTCGGTGAAATACACCACGTCACTGATGTCCTCGGCGAAGCGCATTTCGTGGGTGACCAGCACGCAGGTCATGCCCTCCTCAGTCAGCTCGCGAATCACCGTCAGCACCTCGCCGACCGTTTCCGGATCCAGCGCCGACGTCACCTCATCGAACAGGATCAGTTCGGGGCGCATCGCCAGCGCCCGGGCAATCGCCACGCGCTGTTGCTGACCGCCGGACAACTGCCCAGGGTAGGCATCGGCCTTGTGTTCCATGCGCACCTTGGCCAGCAACGCACGGGCTTCTTTCTCGGCGTCCACCGCGTTGCGGCCCAACACTTTGCGCGGTGCGATCACCAGGTTTTCCAGCACCGACAGGTGGGGAAACAGGTTGTACTGCTGGAACACGAAGCCCACCCGCTTGCGCAACTCAATGCGCTGCGCCTCGTTATTGAGCGTGTGCACCTCAGTTTGGCCAACACGAATCGCGCCGCGTTGCGGCTGCAGTAAACCAGTGATGCAGCGCAGAATGGTCGACTTGCCCGAACCCGACGGGCCGATGATCGACACCGCCTGACCGCGCTGTACATCCAGATCGATGCCCTTGAGGACCTTGTTGCTGCCGAACGACAGATGAATGTCGCGCAAGCTGATCAAGGGCTGGTCGGCGCGCGTTTCAGGAGAAGGCATAACGTCGCTCCAGGTATTGAGTGAGTCGGGAAATCGGGTAGCAATAAGCGAAGAACAACGCCAGCACACTGAAATAGATCAGCACCGTAAAACCGGTCCGGTTGACCGTGTTGCTGGCGATCTGCGCGGTGTCGATCAGATCGTGCACACCCACCAGCGAGGCCAGTGCGGTGCCCATGGTGATGACCGCGTAGAGGTTCATCCACGGCGGCAACATGCGCTTGAAGCACTGCGGCAGGATGATCGAACGAAAGATCTGCCCGCGAGTGAAGGCCAGCGAACGCGAGGCTTCCCATTGGGTACTGGGGATCGAACCGATGGCGCCACGAAAGATTTCCGCTACGTTGGCGCTGGCCGGCAATGCCAGACCAATGGTCACCTTCACCCAGTCAGGAAAGGCGATCCAGGATTTGCCGATGTGCAGTTCGAACGGGAACACGTAAGTGGTGAAGTAGATCAGCACCAGCCACGGCGCATTGCGAAACACCTGGACCCAGATCCTCGCCGGCAATCGGGTGATCCACAAAGGCGAAACGCCCAGCGCACCAATCAACAAGCCGAGCACCGAGCCAATCGCAATCGCCAGCAGGCTGATCAGGATGTTCTGCCCGAAACCAGCCGCCAACGCTGGCGACCACTCGTACAACGCAGCAAACACAGGGTTCTGCGGGACGCCAAAGATCACGAACAACGCAATCACGGCAACGATTACAAGCTTGCCCGGATGCCGACGCGGCCAGGACTGCGGCACGCTCACGGATGAATCAATGGCCATAACCGGGCATCCTCAATCTGGCTTCGAGGGCACGGCCCACACAATTGACGACGAAGCTGAGCAGGCCGAAAAACGCCAGCAGCAGAATCATCAGTTCCAGCACGTTATCGCTCTGGGTCCAGATCATGATCGACGCATAGGTGATGTCGCCCACGGCGATCGCCGAAGCGACAGCCGTCATCTTCACCAGGTCGATCAGGTTGTTGATCAGCGATGGCAAGGCAAACCGGACTGCCAGCGGCAGCTGCACATTCCACAGCAACTGACGGCTGCTGAACGCCAGCGAATTGGCAGCCTCCATCGTCACGGCGGGCACGGCTTCGATGCCGGCGCGCAAGGCCTCGGCATGAAACGCACCTTTGTGCAGGGAAATCACGATGACCACCCAGGCGAATGGCGTCAGCGGATTTGCAGTGCCAACCGCCTGGGTCAGCAACATGTTCAACACCAGAAACGCGCAGTACAGCTGCACCAGCGTCGGCGTATTGCGCGTGACCTCGATGAACACCCGCGCAGGCTTTGCCAGCCAAGGCTTGCCGCTGGTGAGCATCGCTGCCAGTACCAAGCCCGCGACCAGACTGCCGACGATGGTGAACAGGCACAGCAAGACCGTGGTCAGCGCGCCCTCAACCATCGAGCCGCGCTGATAGGCGTCCAGTAGAAAGCTGTAGTTCAGACCGAACTTCGCCGTCCACTGCACAAACCCTGTCAGCCATTCATTGAAGGCAAGCCAGTGACTCATGCCAGCGCCTCCACCCGCAGCTGTGCGCAGGCGTTGGCGATTCGACGCCCCGCATCGATCACACTGCTGGTGGCGGTGGCGATCGACAGGCGAAACCACGGCGACAAGCCATACGCGCTCCCCGCCACACCGGCCACGCCCTGCTCCAGCAGATAATCCACCACGTCACCGTCGTTGTTCAGGCGCTGGCCGTCGGGGCGAACCCGGCCCAGCAACCCTTCGCAACGCACGAAGACGAAGAAACCGCCTTCCGGTATCAGCACATCGAGGCCATCCACTTCGCTCAAAGTGGCTACCAACAGATCGCGACGTTGCTGATAGGCCTGCACCTGCTCCGGCAGAAACGCCAGCCCACCCTCGAACGCCGCCAGTGCTGCTGCCTGCCCCACCGACGAAGCACCGGAGGTCGATTGCGACTGGATGACGGTCATCGCGCTGGTCAGCTCCTGAGGACCAGCACCGAAGCCGATGCGCCAGCCGGTCATGGCGTAGGTTTTCGAGACACCGCCGACCAGCAGCGCTCGGGATTGCAGGTCCGGCGCGACGTTCAGCAGGCTCAAGGCAGGTTGGCCGTCGAAACGGATGTGCTCGTAAAGCTCGTCCAGCAACACCAGGACCTGCGGGTGTCGGCGCAGCACCTCGGCCAGCGCCAGCAATTGGGCCTCGCTGTACACCGCGCCGCTGGGATTGCCCGGCCCGTTGAGAATCAACCAGCGGGTGCGCTCATTGATGTGTTGCTCCAGTTGCTCGGGCGTCAACTTGCAGCCCTGCTCCAGACCACACTCGATGAAGACCGGCTCGCCACCGTTGACCCGCACGATGTCCGGAAACGACGGCCAGTAAGGCACCGGCACCAGCACTTCATCGCCGTCATCGAGGGTCGAAGCGAAGGCGTTGAAGATCACCTGCTTGGCGCCGTTGCCGACGACGATGGAAGGCAACGCGTAGTCAAGACGGTTTTCCCGCTGCAACTTGCCTTGAATCGCCTCGCGCAGCCTTTTCACCCCTGGGGTCGGCGTGTACTTGGTCGCGCCACCCTCGATGGCTTTGTAGGCCGCCTGTTTGATGTGCTCGGGGGTGTCGAAATCAGGCTCGCCGGTGGTCAGGTCGAGAATGTCGCGACCCGCCTCGCGCAGGGCGGTGGCCTGGGATTTGGCCGCAGCGTTTGCGGACAGGGAAACGCGCTGCACGCGTCGAGACAGACGAACGCTCATTGTTCGGTGCTCCGGTTTTCGACACTCGCCAGAACCTTGTCTGGGTTGAGCAGATTGAGGGGATCGAGCGCCTGCTTCACGCGACGCATCAGGTCCAGTTCGACGGCGCTCTTGTAGCGCGGCAGCATCGCCCGCTTGCGCTGCCCGATCCCGTGCTCGGCGCTGATCGAGCCGCCAAAGGCATGGGCGCTGTCATGCACCCGTTCACTGAGTTCGGCGTAGTGCGCCATGTGCGCCTCGACCGTGGAGTTCAGCGGATGAGCGACGTTGTAATGCAGGTTGCCGTCGCCCAGGTGGCCGAAGGTGAAATTGCGCACGCCGGGAAAGTGTTGTTGGAGCAATGCGTCGGTGTGCTCGACGAACTCGACGATGCGCGAGATCGGAATCGAAATGTCGTGCTTCATGTTGCGCCCCGCTAGCTTCTGCGCCTCGCTCATGTTTTCCCGCAGCAGCCACAAAGCTTCGCTCTGGGCCAGGCTTTCGGCGATCAGGGCATCGGCCAGCAAGTCCTCTTCAAAAGCGCTGCCCAGCACGTCCTCGAACGCCTGACGGGCGTGGGCTTCGCTGTGGTTATCGGACAGTTCAAGCAAGGCGAACCAGGGTTGCGGCGCATGCAAAAACGGCTGTGGCCCTTCGGGAAACTGCTCGCGCAACAGGGCCAGACAATCGGCGGTCAGCAGCTCGAAAGCCGTGAGGCTTGCGCCAAAACCGGCGCGGGCATGGGATAGAAAGCTCACCGACTGGCCGAGTGAGTCGAAGGCCAGAAACGCCGTGGACTGGGCTTTCGGCAACGGGAACAGCTTCAAGGTCGCTGCAGTGATGATGCCCAGCGTGCCTTCGCTGCCGATGTACAGATCGCGCAGGTCATAACCGGTGTTGTCCTTGCGCAGACCGCGCAAACCGTTCCAGATTTCGCCTTCGGCGGTGACCACTTCAAGGCCCAGTGTCAGCTCCCGGGTATTGCCGTAGCGCAGGACTGCCGTGCCGCCAGCGTTGGTCCCCAGATTGCCGCCGATGGTGCAGCTGCCCTCGGCGCCGAGGCTCAGGGGAAACAGGCGTCCGGCGTCACGGGCCACGTCCTGCACATTCTGCAGAATGCAGCCGGCTTCGACGGTCAACGTGTCGTTGTCGGTATCGATCTGGCGTACCCGATTCAGTCGGTCCAGCAACAACAATACCGAACTGCCGCTGGCGTCCGGCGTTGCCGCACCCATTAGCCCGGTGTTGCCGCCCTGGACCACAATCGGGGTTTTGTGAGCAACACAGGCGCGCACCACGGCCGCGACTTCTTCTGTATTGGCCGGACGAACCAGCGCCAGCGCCTTGCCGACGTAGGTGCCCTGTTTGTCGGTCAGTTGTGTCTGCGATTCATCACCCGGCAGTACGTAACCGATGCCGAGCAATTGCTGCAAAGTCTGGAACAGATCGCTGCTCATCGAAGGGCTCCAGGGAGATCAGTTATTGGCAAGCGGCGCGGCGTTGCGGAACTGCTCATGCAGATCGCGCAGGGCCTGGGACGGCGCCATGCCGGTCCGCTCGCCCACTTCGATCAGCCAGCCGCTGCGGTGCCAGTCGCGAATGATCGCGTCGAGTTTCGCTTGAGTGTCGTGCTCGCCCTTGCGCACCCAGATCACCGATTTCGACGGGATCAGATCACTCGCCAGAGGAATGTTGTAGTCGGCCCACTCCGGGTCATCCAGCAGCGCATGCATGGTCGGGCTGACGTGCACTGCAGCCACGCAACCGTTGCCGCGCAGCGAGAGCAGCGACTCGGACTGACTGCGGAAAGCCTTGATCTGCGCGCCGTAGGTTTCCTGAAGCGGTTTGATGAAGTTGCTGCCTTGAGACACACAGACCGGCTTGCCCTTGAGGTCTTCCCAGTTGCTGATGCCGGCACCTTTGCGAATCAGCGCCGCGCCGCCGACTTCTTCATACGGGGTTGGCACGTAGTCAAGGATTTCGGCGCGCTCGTCGGTGTACTGCATGTTGGCGATCAGGATGTCGACTTTGCCCTGCTGCAGGAACTGCACGCGATTGGGCGCCAGCACCGAAACGGTCTCGACCTCGACGCCCAGCTTCTGGGCGATGCCCTTGGCCAACTCGACGTTGTAGCCCAGATGCTCGCCAGTCTTGGGGTCGATGGTGCCGAACGGCGGACCGCTGAGGATCACGCCGATGCTGATCTTGTGACGTTGCTGGATCTTGTCCAGCGTCGCGTCCGCCTGGGCCAGGGTGGCGCACAGGGTCAGGCCTAGAAAAACGCCAAACACTGACAGGGTTTTACCGATGGAAAAACTGCTCATCAACGAATGCCTTGTATGAAATGCCTGAACGGTCGGTAAACGCTTCAGGCGCCCGCGGCCTGGAACTTGTCATGCAGCTCGACCAACGCGGGTGACGCCGGGGTGATGTGGTGGCGCTTTTCGGCCTCGATCAGCCAGCCCGTGCGGTGCCAGCCTTTGACGATGGCATCGAGTTTGGCCTGGGTGTCGGTTTCGCCCGGGCGGGTCCAGATCACCGAAGGCGCGGGGTTGAGTTCCGGGGTGATGGCTCGATAGTTCTGCCATTCAGGGCTGTCGGCGACCAGCGGATTGATCAGCGTGGCGTCGTGGACCGCCGCTACGCAGTTGTTGCCGCGCAGAGCCAGCAATGATTCCGAAGAGCTTTTGAAGGCTTTGAGTTCAGCGCCGAATTCGGTCAGCGGCTTGACGTAGCTGCTGCCTTGGGAGGTGCAGACAGGTTGGCCTTTGAGGTCTTCCCAACGGGTGATCTTGCTGTCTTTTAGCACCGCCGCTGTACCGCCGACGCGATAGAACGGCGTCGGCACGAAGCCCAGTTGCTGACCCCGTTCGGCGGTCCACTCCATGTTGGCGATCAGCAGATCGACCTTGCCCTGCTGCAGAAACTGCACGCGGTTGGCGGGCAACACCGGGATCAGTTCGACTTCGGCGCCAAGCTGACGACCCAGGTCTTCGGCCATGTCGACGTTCAGGCCCTTCGGCTTCTGATTGCTCGGATCGATGGAGCCGAACGGCCCACCGGAGAGCAGCACGCCGACCACCAGCCGGTGACGCTGCTCGATCTTGTCCAGTGTGGCATCGGCATGGGCCGCGAAGCTTGCGCCCAGGGCAGCCATCGCCCCGACGAACAACGGCAACAAACGGGCAACGGGCGAGCGCGTGTATGGCATGGATTTCCCCTCGAATGGTCATCGGCTCGGCGCTTGCGACGGTGTACGTCGGCGCCTTGTAATGACACGCATCCTAGGGAGCAAAATCGGGCAACGGAAATTCAAATATCAAATATGGTTATAACTTTATGGTTTTAGCGTTTTGGAAAATTGGTTATAAGCGTTGAATTTCGGGGACTTAACATACTTTCGTCAGAAATGAATTCCCTAAAACATAAAATTTCGTAATGTATTAACCACTCCACCTGATATGAAAACCATGTCTACCACTCTCGATCTCGAACTGCTGCGCACCTTCGTCGCCGTCGTCGACCACCACAGCTTCGCTGAAGCGGGGGCGCGGCTATCGCGTACCCAGTCGTCTGTCACTCAGCACATGCAGCGCCTCGAACAGCAGATTGGCGTCAGCCTGTTTCAGAAGCAGGGACGGCAGAAGCAACTCACCGAGCCCGGCCGGCAGCTATTGCGCCATGCACGGCAAATGCTGTCGCTCAATGACGACGCCCTCAACTCCTTGCGGGAAAGCAGCCTCAGCGGCGTATTGCGCATCGGCTCGCCCCACGACATCGCGGACACCATTCTGCCGCCGATCCTCAGCCACATCGCCCGCTCGGCACCCAAGCTGAGGTTGGAAATCGACGTGGGCCGCAGCCCGTTTCTGATGGACGATCTGCATCGCGGCAAGGTCGATATGGTGATTTCGACCCGCGAAGATCCGGGGCTGGAAGGGTTTGCGTTAAGGACATCACCGGTGTGGTGGATCTGCTCGGCCCAATACCAACACGTGCCGGGCGAACCAATTCCGCTGATTCTGGTGGACGAGCCGAGCATCTATCGGCGCTACGCCATCGAGGCGCTGGAGCGCGCCAACATTCCCTGGCGCCAGGCCTATCTGGCCTCGAACCTGATCGGCATCAAGGCCGCCACCCGCGCAGGGCTAGGCGTAACGGCCCGCAGCATGGAAATGCTCGGGCCGGACATGCGGGTTCTGGGGGAAGCCGATGGCCTGCCAAGAATGCCCGACGTCACCTACCACCTGTGGATCAGGCCCAACACCGTAAACCCGCTGGCACGGCGGGCATATGAATTGATTCGCGGCAGTCAGGGGTTGTGATTGGTTGAACTCATGGACTGAAGAAACGCGACCTCTTTGGCAAGGCATTCACTGAAGTAACCCGATCTCTGTGGGAGACGCCGGAGGTCACGACGGCAGCGATAGCGGTGGGTCAGTTATAGATGAATCTACTGCCAACCCCCCATCGCTGCCGTCGTGACCTCCGGCGTCTCCCACAGGTTATGCGTTGTATCGGGATTTGCCGTGCACTCAGGTCAGGACGCCAAGCGACGACGCTGATCGCTCAGGCTATTTCAATACTCCCTCCAGCCACCGCTTCAAATCGGTAACCTCTGCCGAGGTAATGGTATGCCCCGCCCCCGCATACGAATGAAACTCCGGGGTGATCAACAGGTTCTCCAGCATCGTTTGCGCCTCAGTCGCGCCGGAGAACGGCACGCGGTTGTCGGCCGAGCCGTGCCCGATGAACACCTTGAGCGATTTCAGACCATCGGCCGGCTTCAGCCGCGCATTCAGCGCCGCGAGAATCTTGCCGCTCAACGGCGCAATTCCGTGCACCAGTTCCGGGTGCTGCAGGCCGATTTGATAGCTCATCATCGCGCCCTGGCTGAAGCCGATGAGCACCACCTTATCCGGCTGGGTGGCGTATTTTTCAGTGGCTTGTTCGATGAAGGTGCGCAGCAGATCGGTGCTCTTGTCGACATCGCTGGTCACGCCTTCGTACTCGGCCTGATCGGTGTCCTGGGTGAACCACTTGTAACCGCCGCCATCGACTTCCAGCGGCGCGCGCACGGAGAGATAGGTGTAATCCTGCGAGAGCTCGTCCTTGATGCCGAACAGGTCGCGTTCGTCACTGCCATAGCCGTGCAGGAAGATGATCAGAGGTTTGTCTTTGGAGTCTGCGGGGGCCGCAGCGAGATATGGCAGGGCAAGATCGGTGAGCATGGCCGGTTCCGCGTGAGCGAAACCGGTGAACACACAGAGCAGCGCAGCGAAAAACTTCATCATTTGAAACGGGCCCTTTCAGAAAAACGTCGGGCCCATCATACGCAGCATGTCTCGGATGTCAGCCCGTAATCGATCAGGGGATGCTGTCAGAATGCTGTACCGGTTGCAGATTTTTGCCGCTTACCGGGTCAGTCCGCCAACGCGCCAAGCCCCAGATGCTCACGCAACGTCGAGCCCTCATACGCGGTTCGAAACAGCCCCTTGCGCTGTAGATGCGGAATCACGCTCTCGACGAACTCGCTGAACGATCCCGGCAGATACGCCGGCGAAATCACGAAACCATCGCAGCCGCCCTGAGTGAACATCTCCGCCAACTGGTCGGCAACCTGCGCGCCAGTGCCTACCAACTGAGGAACACGCACACTGCTGGCGAAAATCCGGCCGAGCTCTTCAAGCGTAGTGTCCGGGCCCTGCATCAACAGCTTTTCCGCCGCGGCCGGGTGAATCGACGGCGACCGCGCGATCTGCGCCAGCGTCGCCGACAACGGATATGGCGACAGGTCGACATTTAACTGCGAAGCCAGCGTCACCAGGCCCAACTCCGGACGCGCCAAGGCATTGTGCTTGTCGCGTTTGGCCCGCGCCTCGGCTTCGCTGCCTCCAATGAACGGCATCACCGCCGTCAGCACCTTGCAGCTGTCGGCGCTGCGGCCCTGCTGCACGACTTGGTCTCGCACATCTTCGCGGAACGCGTGCATCGCCTTGAGATGCGGATGAATGGTGAAAATCGCCTCGGCCCAGCGCGCGCCAAAACGCCGACCGCGCCCCGACGACCCCGCCTGAATCAACACCGGCCTGCCCTGCGGCGTGCGCGGAATGTTCAACGGCCCTTCGACCTTGAACCACTCGCCCTGATGCTGCACGGAAGTGATTTTCGACGGGTCGGCCAGTGCGCCGCTTTCGCGATCCAGCTCCAATGCATCCGGCGCCCAACTGCGCCACAACTTCAGCGCCACCTCGACGAACTCGTCGGCGCGGTCGTAACGCAGGTCGTGCTCCAGATGCTTGTCCTTACCGAACAGGCGTCCTTCGCTGTCGTTCATCGAGGTCACGATGTTCCAGGCTGCGCGCCCCTTGGACAGATGATCGAGGGTCGCGAACTCGCGCGCGATGTGCGCCGGCTCGTAATAGGTGGTCGAGCGGGTGGCGCCGAGGCCCAGCTTGCGGGTCTGGCCGACCAGATACGACAGGATCGGCAAGGGGTCCAAACGTGTCGCGTCCTGTGCGCCATAACGCAGGGCAACGTCACGGGAGCCGCCCATCTGATCGCCCACGGCCAGGCGATCGGCAAAAAACAGAAAGTCGAACAACCCTTCTTCCACCACACGAGCCGTGCGCGCGTAGTACTCAGGATCGAGGTAATTGCCCAGCGTTTCCGGATGTCGCCACACCGCGTGGCTGTGAATGACCGGCCCGGTCAACAGAAACGCAGACAGGTGAATTTGACGACTCATGAACCTTCTCCTGCCTTATTTGGCCTTGGGTACCCAGACGGCGATGTCGGAAATTTTCAGCGGCTTGGGAATCAGCTTCGCGTCGTAGTAGTAATCGGCGATGCGCTGTTGTTCGGCCAGTTCATCGATCTTGACCGGAACGATGTCGTAGCTGCGACGGCTGTTGGCCAATTCCACGGTTTCAGGCGGAATGTTCCCCCACAGCGGCGCGAGGTTTTTCGCCGCCTCCTGCGGATGACCTCTGACCCACTGCCCGGCATCGTGAAGGGTATCGAATACCACCTGCAGGACCTCGGGATGAGCCTTGGCGAAGCTGGTGTTGGCGACATAGAAACGGTTGTAGTTGGCGACGCCATCAGTGCCGTCTGCCACCACCCGCACATGATGTTCACGCTGCTGAGTCGCCAGGAACGGGTCCCAGATCGCCCAGGCATCAACCTTGCCACTGGAGAACGCGGCGACGCCGTCCGGCGCTTCCAGATAGACCGGGGTGATGTCATTGAGGGTCAGACCAGCCTTCTTCAACGCCGAGATCAACAGGAAATTGCTCCCAGAGCCCTTGGAGACAGCGACGGTTTTGCCCTTGAGATCGGCGACGCTTCGAATCGGCGAACTGTCCTGAACGATGATGGCCTGCGCAGTCGGCGAAGGATTCTCCCGCGCGTAGTAGGTCAGTGGCGTGTTCGCAGCCTGGGTGAACAGCGCGAAGGCGTCCGCCACGTCGGCATGTAGATCGACGCTGCCGGCATTCATCGCACTCAACAGGCCGCTGCTGAACTCATGCCAGTTCACGGTGAAACCCAATGGCTTGAGGCGCTGCTCGATCTGGCCATCGTTCTTGAGCAGGAGCCACAGCGTGGAAGATCGCTGGTACCCGATATTGATGACCTGCTCGGCGTGCGCCGTGACGGTCGCCAGCAGCAAAGCGGCGGCGACGATGAGTTTGCGAAGGGGCATGGCAATCCTTTGAAGGGTCGGCGATGGAGGGGGCGCTGCAGCATCCAAAAAAGACATGAGCGAGACGATTTAAAGTCGATTTAATTATAAAAACCTTCGCCAATTATGAAAGAAACGTATAGCTCTAAGCTTATGCCCGCAGGTCGATGGAACGCTCGATCACAGCACGCGGTCTAGCAATAAGCATCCTGAACCCAGACCTACAGCCGATTGAGGAATGACCATGAACATCTTCGAAGCCCTGAGAGAAAGCCACGACCGGCAACGCGGCTACGCCGATGCGCTGATTCAGACCCACGGCGACAGTAAAGACCGTGTCGAGGCCTACGAACAACTGAAGGCCGAACTGCATGCTCACGAAACTGCCGAAGAACGCTTCTTCTATATACCGCTGATGAAGTACGACAATGGCGTCGACCTCAGCCGCCACGCCATCTCCGAACACCACGAGATGGACGAGATGATGGAGGAACTCGACGAAACCGACATGTCCAGCCCGGCCTGGCTGGCGACGGCGAAAAAACTGTCAGAGAAGGTCCACCACCACCTGAAGGAAGAAGAGCAGAAGTTCTTCCAGATGGCCGGGAAGCTGCTGGACGACAAGCAAAAGGAATCGCTCGCCGGTGGCTACGAGAAGGAATACAAGGAACAGCTCGAAGAGCAATGATCGCAAATGAAAAAGCCCCGAATATCGGGGCTTTTTCTTGGGTGGCTGCATCAGATCAAGGATCGACCTGCGCCATCATTTCCGGGATTGACTCATTGCGTCTGGCATAACGTTGCGCCAGCACTGCGCAGACCATCAACTGGATCTGATGGAACAGCATCAACGGCAGAATCAATACGCCAATGGTACTTCCGGCGAACAGCACCTGAGCCATCGGCACACCAGTCGCCAGGCTCTTTTTCGAACCGCAGAACAGAATGGTGATGCGGTCCTCGATGCTGAAACCGAACAGCTTGCCCAGCAACGTCGAAGCCAGCAGCACCAAGCCCAGCAATATGCAGCAGACAACTACCAGACCGCCCAGATCCCACAGCGGAATCTTGTGCCAGATGCCTTCGTTCACGGCTTCACTGAATGCGCCGTAGACCACCAGCAAAATCGAGCCCTGATCTACGAACTTCAACCAGTTTTTGTTGCGGCCGACCCAGGCACCGATCCAGCGACGCATGATCTGCCCCGCCACGAACGGAAGCAGCAGTTGCACGCTGATTTTGACGATGGCGTCCACGGTCGAACCGCCGTCGCCATGCACGTTCAGCAACAAGGTCACCAACAGCGGGGTCAGGAAAATACCGAACAGGCTGGAAGCCGCCGCGCTGCAGATCGCCGCCGGAATATTGCCACGCGCCAGCGAAGTGAAGGCGATTGCCGACTGGACTGTCGCAGGCAGCGCGCACAGGTAGAGGATGCCCATGTACAGGTCTTTGCCAATCAGTGGCGACAGCAGCGGCTTGAGCGCCAGGCCGATCAACGGGAACCCCACGAACGTCAGCCCGAATACCAGCAGGTGCAAACGCCAGTGGCCTGCGCCCGCGATGATCGACTCGCGGGACAGCTTGGCGCCGTGCAGAAAGAACAGCAGCGCAATCGCAATGTTGGTCAACCAGCCAAAGCCGACCGCGACTTGGCCGCTGGCGGGAAGAAAACTGGCAATGATCACCACCGTGACCAAAGCCAGGGTGAAGTTATCGGGCAGAAAGCGTGGACGAGTCATGGGAAATATCCGGATATACCTGGAACAGTGTTGCGACTCTACGCTTCCGCACAACTGCCGACTAACGCCAACAAGTCGACTAATAGCGCGTAATGGACACTCTTCAGGCCATTCCACCTTCAATTACGCGCAGCATCGTGACCCTGCGTTTTCCGGGGTTATCGGCGATGTGCTGATTGAGCGCTGCCTGCCATTTGTGGATATCGCTTTCCTTGGCAATGGCCATCAGTTGCTCCCATCCCGATGCCTGCGTCTCGACACCTGCGCCGGTGCTCTCGGCCATACGTTCACGCTTCAACAGGTTTGCTGCAATTTCCGAGAGGGTACTCACGACGGGCTCCATGACACGCTCATCTGGGAGCATGTCGATACTGACGATGGGGATGGGTGCAAAAGCCTGAGCGCCAATTTTCAGTTGTCGCGGGCTCTGCGACAGGGACCACAGCAATGTTCAGACCAACTGCAGGGGGAGCGGATGACCCTTCGTCCGAGTGTCTGCACGAGGTAATAAAGCCGGTCAGGGAGTACCGAGCGACTCGACGTTGGTGGCTGTTCGATCGACAAGGCGAATGCTGTTGCGCCCTCCTCGCTTCGACTCGTAAAGCGCAGCGTCGCCCTGTTCTATCAATGCTGCGAGGCTGGCTGGGCGATGGCCGAACAGATTGGCGCCAATGCTCAGCGTCACCGGCTGAGGGGTGTCGAAGGCTTGGGAGGCCGCCTTGTGAAATTGCTCGCGCAGAATGCCACCCAGTTCCACGACCTTCTCACTGGAGGCATGACCCAACAGAATCACGAACTCGTCCCCGCCCAGCCGCGCGGCCAGCGAGCCTTCCGGCAAGACCGAGCGGATCATCTCGCTCAGCACCACCAGCAAACGGTCCCCCGCGGTGTGGCCGTAGAGATCATTGACCGGCTTGAAGTTGTCGATATCGATCAACAGCAACGCCCCCGGCCGCTCCGGCGAAACGTCCTCGAACAGGCGCGGCGCCCGGACTTCCAGCGCCCGACGGTTATACAGCGCGGTCAGCGGATCCCGGGCTGCCAGCCGCGCGATGCGTTTCTCCCGCCGGTAGCGCTCGGAACCCGTCATCGACAAAGCAATCAGCATGATCGCCATCGCCCCTTCGACCAGGGAAATTTGAATGATCTCGCCGCGAAACGCCGCCAGATCGATCAGCGTGCCCGGCACAACCGCCGTGACTGCCTTGGAAAAGTAGAAAAGCCCGTGGATCAACAGCACGAAACGCAACTGCACCGCACCGACGCTCAGCGACCGACCATGGGGCCGCAGCAGAAAACTGGCGCGAAGCACCAATATGGTGATCAGCAGAGAGTTGCTCGCCAGCATCACCTTCGACCACCACGCCTCCTCCGGCAGCAGCAACATCGCCAGCCAGACCACGAAAATCAGATACCAGCCGCGCGACAGCTTCGCCTCCGTGAAACGCGCAACGCCCAACAGAAACATCCAGTGGGCGGTGACCAGCATGCCGTTGGCGAACCAGATCCCGATCAGCAGAATGCCGCTACTGCGCAACAACGCCAGAGTCGAGCCGACGCTGATAATCGCGAACCCTGTCGCCCAGAACAGCAGCGAAGACTCCCGCACATTGCGCCATTCCACCGCCAGGTACAGCGCAGCGGCGGCAGCAAGCGCGATTGTGATAGTCAACATCGTGATGGGGTCGAGCGCCATATACTGCCTGGAGTGTTTGAATTGCGATGGGGAGGTGTGATTGTAAGCGGTGGAGGAATTTTTTCGGAGGGCTTTCGTCTGCGACCTGAGGTAGCAGCGGGATTGCGGTCATGTGGTCCGAATTGATCCGGCCTCTATTCCTGAGCTAAAACATCGCGTCGGTTTAAGGCAAAGCGAAGGCCGCGGTCATCTCGGTGTCCGGCCCGAGTAAGCTTGGTATACCGGGGCCATTCACACGCAGCAGCCCTCTACGTCTTTGCCGACGGCTTAACAGTTACCTTCCCCGAGAACGTACCACCACTGCCAAACTCGAAGTTGAAATCAGTCGTTTCAAAGCCTCCGTTCGGCTGACGCTTCAAGGTGATACTGCCGCTCTTAGCCGTTATCATCGCACCCGAAATTACACCACCGATAAATACTTCGTCATCCGGGTTTGGACCGATGCGTAACTTGCCGTCCTTCTCGGTTCGAACATTAATCACTATCCACTCCCCTGGCGGCCCATTCACCATTGTTTTCCCAATGACCTGGTAAGAATCTCCCAGGTTCTGGGTGATTTCCGTCGCGTAAAATTTTGATTCCTCATTCTCGCCCGGTCTTTGCAATTGCCCGTGAAATACAGAGCCTTCGGGCACGGCCTTGGCGCCAGCAATTGTTTTAGCGTATTCAGCTTTAACATCCATGATCAATTGTCCTATACGGTGCCGTAAGCGACAGTCACCAAATCGGGTAAAGGTAAATCCTCGATCCTCGCCTGTCGTGTGCTTAACGCTAGAACACTTCCTTAACTACAACAGGAACAATTCCAAGCAAGAAATCAATCTTATATTGCGAATTGCAATAGATCGCTTCTGCATTCCATCTAGCCTTTCTTGGAACTTCCTCACGATGCGGGCAAAACGGCGATGGAAGCATATCGAGAGACGAGCACGAGCCATATCAGGAGTTCGCTGTCCCAACCGCGCGACTTTTTTGTCAACTGCAAAGACCCGTGGAACGAGGGCAGCCCGTCGCCTCAAGCTCAACGACGTCGAAAGCATCGATCAGGAAAAGATGTGAGGGCAGATCGTGGCGACACCAAAAACGGAATGCAGGAGAGGCACGTCTGATAGCACGCTTTCGCAGCGATGTCCCGGGAGCGCCCGCGCATCGAGGGCGCCCCGCAAACCCGAACCCTAGAAACGACAAAGCCCTGAATAATCAGGGCTTTGCTGTACAAAATATGGCGGAGGCGCAGAGATTCGAACCCTTATACAAAGTCCCCCCACATTTCCTTAGCTACAAGACATTCAACCTGCAGCTGCTTAATGTACTAAGTCTAACAAAACCGGGCCTTTGAGCCAAACAGTTTTTCTTTTTTTAGTATGCAACTGGTTGCACACTACCCAAGTCCTCATCTGATAGACCAACGTTCAGCGGCACCAGCTCATGTGAAGGGCAAATACAGCACCACATACCTCCTGACGCTGAGTACCGGATGAAGTCGACCAAGGATGCGATTCGGGATAAAGTCGGGTGCCCTTCGCATTTCAGATAGATTGTCATGTCCTCCACCCCCGATATCCAGAGCCCTCTGACCAACTGGCAGCCCGGGACGCCTATTCCAAGACCGGCCATCATCCCGTTCGAAGACTATGACCAGTACCGAGATCCCCCACCAGATGGACTGACTCAAGAGGACGTAGAATTGATGTGGTGGCTGGTTGCATCATGCCATTCAGAGCAGGCTCTTCGACCGAAAATCCAACAGATTTCAGAGTCTCGCAGCACTTGGAACTGCATCGCCTACCAGCCAATCGCAGATATGCTGGGGAATGGCCGTTATCCCCAGAAATTGGTCATGATACTGTTTAAATTACTCCCCGAAGGCGTCTGTGCGCAGATGCATGATGAGAGTAGTCCCTTACACGGAGGCTTGGTCATTCAAACCGAGATGTGGCACTTGCTGAGCCGTGAGTCCATCGGCTGGTGCCCGATTGATGCGTTACCTCCACACTTGCGCGACATCCGTTTCAGCGCGGATCTGGGTCTTTAAGAGAGGTCGGGGCCGGAGCTGCGTAAGTAATGACCGATCCAATTCAATCAAAGACTCATCAGCATCAGGCGCTGAACCCGTGCTCTAGGCGCCTAACAAAGTCGAGCACGAGATCGGTTTCTGCCCGCGTCGCAGTCATGCGGGCCGGCGTCTTGCCGCCGAGGCCTTTGATCGGCTTCAGTATCCACTCGCGAGCACGCACCGTATCGCCTTCAAACATGCTCAGTGCCGCGTACAGTACCTCCAAGAAGTTTTCTTGCTGATCCTGCGGAAAGGTGCCCATGTCAATACCCTTCAGGTCTGTAGAACTCAAAATACAACTGGTCGATAATGCTGGCAGGCCAGCACCTACTCACTACAACGCAACACTACGAGCGCTGAAATTCAGCGGATCGGAGTATGGCATTCAACTGTTTTCGCAGCTCCGTGGGGAGCGAGTCTAAAATAAGCTCCAGTTGATCAAGCTCGGTCGAAGTAGCGATTAGGCCAAGAACACCATGTAGCCCGGCCTCATGAGCGTCGGTGGGCACCTCTATAATTCGCACAGCTTTTATCGTATTAAGTCGAAGTAACTGAAAGAGTTTAAGGATGAGAAACAACTTCTGATTGAGCTCATCAATGATGGCCCCACCTTCTTCATACTCACCAATGCCCCCCCGTGAGCCTCCGTCCTCTTGGCACGAGTCCAAAGAAATGATTTTAGCCTTCAAAAGAGTGACCTGGGCAACCAACCCAGCATTTATTGCTTTCAAAACTTCAAGATCCTCCTCAATGACATCATCAGTCATCGAGTTTGATCGAGATACATTGAAGGCTTGCTCCACGATTTGACGGTAGCTCTCATTTCGAAGAAGTGTGACATGGCTGAAATTTTTGCACTTGCCACTGTGAAATGGCGATGCAGTACTCTGTGCCTCCGCCTCCCTCAGCTGACCAATAATTTTCGCTAGCGTCTTACAGTACTCGGTGATATTCCGGTACTTATAAGCATCCACAGTCCGCGCCGCGCTCATCACGAGCCGCTCGGTCGCCGCACCTCTTGCGGCAATGAACGAATCAAAGGTGGAAGATTTTCGGTCGTGCGTTTTCCGATTTTTCATAGCTACCCTAATAGCCCTAACATAACTGGTGATGGGGCAGCGAGAGCCTTGTTCTGGATCGCCGAATCAGCGCAAATTTTGTAGACCCCAAACTCATCGATAATTCCACTACTGACCATGCTTCCGATCAGTGCCCCTACATGATGTGCGGCTGACCTTCCAGACTGAGACGATGTGCGTAGTTTCTTACGAGCGTCAGGCCCGTCCATGAGTAGTTCATAACGCAATAGGGACAGTTGGCACTCCAGTTGAGGGCTGTTCGAATCGGGAAATGTCTGCGCATCAACCAGTCGCTTTAGCACTTGAGCTTCCTCCGGCAAGCCAAACCGTGCGTATTGTTGAATCACTTCACCCCGACGCTGAACCATAAGGGCTTTACCGTCACCCTGCTGCGAAATCTCTACCAATTGTAATTCAACTGCTTCAAGCAGTAATGCCTGGAATGCAAAATGGTCATGTTCCTTTTCAAGCCGCTCCATGTCAGCGCTTGACCTATGTTCTGGCTTACGACTTAACATTTCCTGGATCATCCCGAGAACCCCCAACATAAGTTCTTTGTACTTATCTTTTTGAGCCGAAATTGCGGGCAAATGTACTGCACCTCTAATTGCAAAAGGGCACCCAGCGCAGTAATTAGGCCCACCAACGATCGCAATCGCCTCCATAGTACAATTGTTGCCGAATGGGCAAATGTGGGTGCTATTGAAGGCCAACGCGGTCGCCTCTTGAAGCCGAATTAGGTCAACCCCATTCTTCGCAAATTCACCTTTATTATTCTTTGCCCGCTCCAGACTAAACAGCCTATACTTATCGATAGCAGCGCCCGGATTGCGCTCAATATCTTGCTGAAGCCTCAAGTTCAGCTGAACGACTGCATTCGTCAAGTTTGGCGCCAGGCCATCGTCAATCTTTTGCTGATTACTTAACAGAATTTTAGCAAGAATTTGCTCAAAACTCATATCAGGATCATCGTCACCATGAACAGCATAGTAATAAACAAGCTCTTCCGTTTGCCCAGTAAAGTATTGTCCAACTAGAAATGGAGGCAAGAACTTAATGGCTTCGGTTACAAAACCAGCTCGTAATCCATGGGGAGAGATGGCACGTTTGAAAGTCTTGCCGGAGTGTGATGCGAGAGCATCGGCACTGTGATTTTCAATAAACTGAATCGGTTGACCAGGATACTGAAGCCAGACAAAATCCTTCAATTGATTATCATTTAGTCCAGCTTTTATAAAATATTGCAGGCACAAGAGAAATGAGGTGAATGCCTCATGATTATCCCAGCTGCCAATCCCCTGCTGGAGCCTGAACAAAGGTCTGAACTGTCCGAACGCGGAACCGTTAGTCCCCCCATACCAAATCTTTTCACTGAAATCTGCATTGGCACACCTGTCATACCATGCCGCTTGCCTGTGTAGTAAATCCATCACACGTCGGGAAGTAATTGCGCTCCACGACGAGTGAGCTTTGTCAGTAGTCACATAGAGCGGAACCAGTCCACGTCGGCTGTTAACATCGACGTGGCAGTCATACTCATCTCTATCCAGCCAGATGAGGTGCTGCTGACGTATACCTGTTTCACACATCAACTGGGTGATCCGAACATCGTTCATGATGATACGGCTCTCCACCCGATGCTCAAAGACATCTCCGACTTTGCGAACTACTTCCATATCAGCCGCACGATAAAAGCGGGGGATATATTCGAACCTTACAGGCTTCTGATCGTGATAGAAAATCGGACAGTAACTAAGAGCATCTAGATCCACCGAGGCCATCTTATTACCGTAAACCCCCCAGATTCCGGCCCACTCCGGCAACTGAGTGAGTTCATCAATAGTCGGATGAACTAACTCACCCGCTAACACACCACCAACCTCGCCATCCGCCATGTCGTTGAGGTGCATGGCCAATGCTTCAAGAGAATACAGCATGCTCATAAATGTTGCGAAATACTGCCGTGGAACTGGCTTCTTCGTTGTACCATAGCGCTTTTTCAACCTCGGATAACAACCCGGATTGAAAGCGTTCCGTACACGATCTGCATTTGCAAATCGGGCTTGATTTTCGACGATATGATCAAAAAAACTGTCGATCATTTTAATTCGAGCGTAAAGCGTATCTGCGGCCCAACCACTGGCGAAGGCGAAAGCATTCATAAATTGAACTAGAGTCTGCGGCCTTTTCTTAGTGTAAACGATCAATCCATCTACGAGATTAGGATCGCCCGCAACAAATAGCTCACAGGAAAAGTCATTCAGGGTTGCAGGAAACTCAGCAAGATGTCCATCCCGAGTTTCAAAAAATTTAAAAAGATAGGTAGATGCGTATGCCATGAGCAATGCACGAGGCGGTTGCGAATTTTTATCCTGCTGATATTTTTTAGAACGCACAAAAGAATCATATGCGCTATTGAGGAGCTTGGCGAAATCTTTTACCTTGGCCGGCAAGTTAGAAAATCCAACTCCGAACTTTACATCGTTTGGGTCGTCGGCGCTTGTCTTAATGCTATAGTCTACTCGAACATGTTGAATTCCACCTACCGTCTCGACCAGTTTCGCCAAACTGTGATCATCTCCCTGGAGAAATCTCAACGACCGATCAACCGCACCATCATGTTGGGTTGTCTTCTTACGTGCTACAGGGCTTGAGCGTTCACGCGCAGCACTAGCCTCGGATCGAGATTCCGCAAAAATTTTGGTCGCCGACTGTTTCTGATCTTCGGAGTCAGAAAGAAAAAGAATGAAATCACTAGGGTAATAGCGAAGTAGCCATTCATTCTCACTTTTGGTACTCGCAGCTTTCAGTACCCGCATGTCCGATTCAGTAAGATCTGCCGAATCATAGGCCGTTGTACTCAAAAGCAATCGAAACCAATGCGACATTCGCAAGGCACGGTCGGCCTGCGACATCCCTCCCTCGTAGCTTAATGAGGAGTGAGTATTAACGCTTCGGACGCGAAGCATTGAAGAACATCCGGAAGATGAGGCCATTTGATCGAGTAAGTCTTCCTGATGAACCGGTGCAGTAAAATCAGGAGGCAAAATAACTTTTCGTCTGACCCATAGATCAATGAATACCAGTTTGAAAAATGTTCCGGACTTAGATTTCGCACCAGGACTTCTGAATGGCCAATTTTCCGGAGTTTGAGAATTTTTATCACGAATACCAAGAAGCATGATATCTTCGATTTGCGCGGCGCCATATTTACTGAACGGTGCCAAACCCATTTTTTCAATAGGCTTGATCACTATTGATAGCGGGGTCGTCGTGTCGGACATTGAGTACTTCTGGCGATACATCCGACTTACATTCCGCACTGAAATATCGAACTCAGCTCCAATATTATTTTCAGAGACCAGCCATACGGCTTTGGATTTCTCAAGATTGATCATGCGGCCTCCGCTGTAATTTCAGATTTCAAACGTTTGATCTCATGTTCAAGATGAGCAATCTGGGCTTGACGGACAGTCTTTACCCCTCCATGGAGCTTGGCCAAATTAATCGCGCAGAGGGTAGACTCCAACATCACGGCATCCTGACGAGCATACTTCTTGGTAGTGGCGACTTTTACGTGCCCCATAAACTGCTTCACCTTATCAATGGCAATCCCAAACTGGCGGCCACCTGAGTAAGGGTTAGGACAGTGATTAACCAGATAGTAACCATACATGTGACGCAGACTATGAAAACCATAGCTGCGCCCCGTAAGCTCAAACGCTGCTTTAGCAAAGCGTTCGTAGAGGGCTTGATATGAGTTACACATCGGCTTACCTGATTCCAAGTTCCTAATTAGAAACGGATGCCTGACAGGAAATGGTCTATGCTTCTGCTTTAAGTACTCATCGGCCTTATACTCAGCCAACGCCATCCAAAACATACTTGCAAATGGCTCGATCATGAACGTCTTTGGGCTCGCTCTGCCTTTGTGCGGAAGCTCGTTAATCTGATGCTCACCCAAAAATCGAATAAGCTTATCTCTCCTAGTGCCAGGATCGACAATCAAAACCTGATTCATTTCCGGATGATTGATATTAATCTCAATATCTTCATCCAGCATTGTTTGTGCTTCGGAGATCCGGCAACCAATAGCGGCAATCAAACTCCAAAGTACTTTATCTCGCAGGGATGGCGCCCGCTCTATTAACTCCTTGCATTTATCGATAGGAAACGTCATTTCGTCGCCGCCAAACTCGTCGGTGTGAGCGAGCTCTGATCGACGGGCAACTGGCTTAAGCCCTTTGCGCTTAATCTTTTTTGCGCCACCGGCGATGCATCCAGCCAACCAACTATTAGCCTTGATCGCTTGCCGAACTTTTTGCGGGGATTCTATCGAAACAACTCGCTGAAGGGAGAAACCCGACATTGCCGTAGATGCAATATATCCCCTTTCCTCAAGCTCCAATAATCCAGCCCGAAAAGTTTCGCTTGCAGAAATAAATTTATTGACTGCCGCTAGATGAACAATAACAGAGCTGCCACCAAGGCTACGCCCCCCGACTGCCCGAGCAACCTTTCTCACAACCTCGATGTCACTCAGAGTGCCGAACGTCAAGAAGCTCTCATAGTTTTCCAGAGCATCAAGAAGATCTAAAGATGTCAAACCACCCAAAAGATTAGTTAGCGCTTGGATGTAGTTCAGAAATTGTTTGAGCGCGTAACAGTATGCTCTAACTGTCCTATACTTTCTTTCCTTCGCCAAACCGCGGGTAAAATTGTCAAAGAAAGCAGATAGAAGGGGATCTGAGCATAATAGCCTGAACTGGCTACGACCATCGCGAACGGTAGGGATAAGCTCTACCAACGGTGCCACCGACCGGGCAGATGACAACGCATTCATATTCACTTGAAAACCTAAGTCTCACTTAACGTCTTTTTATGCTTCCACAACCCAGACCAGCGCGCAACTGTTTTTTTGCATCCTTAGTTAGTACACCGAGTGTACTAACTCGGCCGGACAAAGTACACCGAGTATACTAACTCGGCCGGCCAAAGTTCACTAAGTCCACTAACTGGCCGGCCAAAAAAATCGAAAAACGTAAATGGCCGGCCACGAAAAACCCAGCGTTCGCGGGCCAAATCAGGTAATTTGGAATTTTTATCGCGCGCTTTCTAGAGAGTTCAATATTTCAATTAATAGTCGATAAGCCTTGGGTAGTTACCAATTCAAAATCAGAACAGCACCAATTTAAGATTTTTTTCATTCTGTGTTTCGACGTGGTGACGTCGGTTCGCCCAACACCGCACATGCTAGAGGCATGCTGGGCGTCATCATAGATGACGTTGCTAGCTTCCCAATTCTGAATTGAGAACGGATACCGATGCCACGCCAATGCCCAAACCTGGCCTGCAGGCTTTATTTATAATCAAGCGCCATAGAGGGAAGCATTCAAAATCTAAACCAAATCCAATGAGCACTGGAATTTTCAGTCGACGCATCACCCGGTCACAAGCTTGTGATCTGGGCTAGTGGCTTGGAATCCTTTTTTAATTCTGAATTGGGGCTCGAAATTCAGCTGCCGAAGGAGACATGAGTTCTTTGTCCGGGACGGCTAAGCGTGTGTGCATAAGCGGTGGCTCCCATGAGTTCCAAGGCAGTGGTCGCCGTTAGGCTGGTATCGCAGCTTCCTCACAGAGCTACCCATTCAAAATTAACGGCAATCAACAGCTGCCGTACCTTGTCGTGCTTTGAGAGCTGCACACCACCGACGCTATTGCCATCATCTCAAAGTCAACCGAGTTTGCTGGCAAGCACGAACTGCGCGAATTCCATGAGGCTACTGAAGCCCGTCTTGCCAGACCTGTCCAACAGATAACCGCCGATACCCACTGCTCGTGGGCCATCCTGATCGCAACGCAGAGAGTCACCGACCATCAGGACAGTAGGCCCGCTCTCATTGCGAATGGGCCGGACGCCCATCAGTTCGAAAGTGGTCTGATATATAGCTGGCGAAGGTTTGGCGCACCCAATTTCAAAACTAAAGCCATATCCATGCATACACGGAAAAAGGCGCCTCACCGCCCCGCCATAGGGCTGAGCAAGGTTAGAGCAGATTCCGACCCTCAACCCTGCCTCCTTAAGCGCACCGACCGCGTCAATCGCATCAGGGAAAGCCTGAACCCCCGCGAGCTCTTCATCGAGCGCCGACTGAATAGCTTCCAGCTCCTGGGCCGCAATTTTGATTCCAAAATAATCTGCCGCCTCTGCCAAGCCTAGGCTTTTCGTCATCAGGATAAAGGCATCATCGGCTTGTGGTCTGCGCCCCTGCTGACGGGCTTTTTGATAGATCTGGCGATAGGGATGCACGCCATTTTGAATTTTCATAAGCGTCCCGAACGCGTCAAAAATCACACCCTGAACACTCATCTACTCTCCTTAACCGTAAGCGTCCGGCGAACTCACCTTCCGAACTCCAGCATTAAGGGCGATGGTGTCCGCGTATTTTTAAGCGGACGCGATCACCCTCATCGCCAGGATTTCCATGCGCCAACGAAGCTCTTATCCGAAACCGTTCAAAGCCCAGGTCGTTCAGGAATGCCTGCAACCTGGCGCAACCGTGTCCAGTGTCGCCATCAACCACGGCATCAATGCCAACGTCATCCGCAAATGGCTACCGCTCTATCGAGATCAGCCCGCAGCGGCTTCACTACCAGCTTTCGTCCCGCTAAAAGCCGCACCTAAACGGCCAGTCGAAGCGTCAGTGATCATCGAGTTGCCCGTGGCCGGGCAAGTGATCACGGTGAAATGGCCAGCCTCGGATCCCGAGGGTTGTGCGCAATTTATTCGGGCTGTGGCTCAATGATCCGCATCGATGCCATCTGGCTGGCCACCGAGCCGATGGATATGCGCGCCGGCACCGAGACGGCATTAGCCCGGGTGATTGCGGTGTTCGGTGCGGCGAAGCCGCACTGCGCTTATCTGTTCGCCAATCGCCGGGCTACCCGGATGAAAGTGCTGGTGCACGATGGCGTCGGTGTCTGGCTTGCCGCGCGGCGCCTGAACCAAGGCAAGTTCCACTGGCCCGGCATTCGCCACGGCTGCGAGGTCGAACTCGACAGCGAACAACTCCAGGCGTTGGTGCTGGGCCTGCCGTGGCAGCGCGTCGGCTCAGGCGGCGTGATCAGCATGCTGTAACCGCCGGCCATTTGGCCGGTCTACTTGTCGCCGCCCCGCGCCTGCTCTGGCACAATCGGCGGCATGACTTTCTCGCCCAACCTCGACCAGATGACCCCGGAACAGCTTCGTGCTTTGGCGGCACAGGCGTTGCAATTGCAATCCCAGGTCGAGGCGATGAGCAGGAAGATTCAGAACGATGAAATCCTCATCGAACAGTTCAAGTTCGAAATCGCCCTGCTCAAACGGCACAAGTTTGCCAAGCGCAGCGAGCAAATCAGCCCGGCGCAAAGCAGCTTGCTGGATGACCTGCTCGACACAGACCTTGAAGCTATCGAGGCCGAGTTAAAACAGCTTCTCCCAGATGCGCCACAGGCCGAACCACGGCAATCCCCGAAACGTGCGCCTTTGCCGCCGCAGTTTCCACGCACGGTGATTCGTCACGAACCCGAAAACACCCAGTGCGTCTGTGGCTGCCAACTTCAACGCATCGGCGAAGACGTCAGCGAGAAGCTGGATTACACGCCGGGCGTGTTTACCGTCGAGCAACATGTGCGGGGCAAATGGGCCTGTCGCCAGTGCGAAACCCTGATCCAGGCACCGGTGCCAGCCCAGGTTATCGACAAAGGTATCCCGACCGCAGGTTTGTTGGCCCACGTGATGGTGGCCAAGTTTGCCGATCACTTGCCGCTGTACCGGCAGGAGAAAATCTTTGGCCGCGCCGGGCTGGCAATTGCTCGCTCGACCCTGGCCCAGTGGGTCGGACAAACCGGCGTGCGGCTTCAGCCACTGGTCGATGCACTGTGTGAAGCCGTGCTGAACCAGGGCGTGATCCACGCTGATGAAACACCGGTGCAAATGCTTGCGCCAGGCGAGAAGAAAACCCACCGGGCCTATGTCTGGGCCTACAGCACGACGCCGTTTTCAGCGCTCAAAGCGGTGGTTTACGACTTCAGCCCAAGCCGTGCTGGCGAACATGCGCGCAACTTCCTAGGTGACTGGAACGGCAAGCTGGTCTGCGACGACTTCGCTGGCTACAAAGCCGGTTTCGAACAAGGCATCACTGAAATCGGCTGCATGGCCCACGCCCGGCGCAAGTTCTTTGATTTGCACGTGGCGAACAAAAGTCAGCTAGCTGAACAGGCCCTGCACTCGATCAGCGGCTTGTACGAGGTCGAACGTCAGGCGCGGGACATGAGTGATGAAGAGCGCTGGCGAGTACGACAAGAATTGGCGGTGCCGATCCTCAAAAAACTGCATGACTGGATGTTGGCTCAGCGCGACCTGGTGCCCAATGGATCAGCCACGGCCAAAGCCCTCGATTACAGCCTGAAACGCTGGGTAGCGCTGACGCGCTACCTGGATGATGGGGCTGTGCCCATCGACAACAACCAGGTCGAAAACCAGATACGGCCATGGGCACTCGGGCGCTCGAACTGGTTATTTGCGGGATCCCTGCGCAGCGGTAAGCGGGCTGCGGCAATCATGAGTTTGATCCAGTCGGCGCGCATGAATGGGCATGATCCGTATGCCTATCTAAAAGATGTGCTGACGCGGCTGCCGACCCAACGGGCCAGTGAGATCGGACAGTTGCTGCCGCATCAGTGGGTGCCGGCCTGACTTACGCAAGGTGAGTTCGCCGGACGCTTACCCTTAACCAACGTGATTCGAATGATTGCAAGCATCTAACCACGCCTACCATACTACTACCGCACTAGCACAGCTCACTCAAGCCAGCTTCCTTGCGCAAGCCCAAGTCAGCAAGATTACCTGAGCGCATAGCGGAGGAAGGATGTGACGACGCACTGGTTGGCGTTGGGCAATTCGGTCGTTTAGGTCTGGAGTTCATAAGAGAAACCGCCAACGCCCGAGAGGCTATGGAGAGCGCATTGGCAGACGTCCGTCGTGCTTATGAGTCGCGACTGGGAAGAGGTTTTCAAATAGCGTACGTGTGATGCGAGCGGCATGTTGATACGACTGTGGCCTCCTCCAAGAAGCGAAGGTGCCATTGCCGCACCGAGGGTTGAGACGGCGCGAGAGTGGCGGCATCGCCTGACCTTTTCATGGATCCGGTGACGCATAAAAACCCTCCGGCTCCAACCCCCTAACCGGATTCCGCCCTACACTTCCATCAATCAATCGAAACGGGTGCCCACGGTGAACGTACGCGAGCTGATCCAATACCTGTCTGAATTCGATCCTGAGACTGAAGTCGTGATCGAATACGACAGCCATTTCCTGACTGTTAAAGCGGTTCAGCCGGAGATTGTCCTCACCCAAGGGGATAGTTGGGCGGACTATCCGAGCGCCAAAGTGCTTGAGGGTAATAGCCGGTTCCCATTGGGCGATGCCGAGCATGCACCAACCAAAAGAGTCCGCAGCACACCGTCGTCGCGATTTGGGGGACAACGCCTTAAGTCGCCCTCAGTCGCAAAGCGGTCATTCCCCGACTCGCCCGCTTGAGCCAGTGAGATGAACCATCGTTTTCCACGCCTAGTCGAAGCGGTACCAACGCATTCGCAGCAGACTTTAAACCCCACGCCGTTGGGATACGCCCAAATGAATCAACGGAGTTCGCTCATCAGAACTCCGACATGGCCTGAAGACTAGTAACCATCCTGCCGGTTTCGTTGAATTCGAGATGTACCTGACGACCACTGCTCCGCAAACCAAAAGTCCTTACACCTTACTGGATTGTCGTTGACGCTGGCGGAATCGCTTGATGAAGCTCGCATCGATCAGGTCATCTACGTCCAGGGTCAAGGAACAGTTGACCAACGAGGCCAAAGCGTTATCGGACAGCTTGAAGTCGTTGGGGATGAAGCCGTGGTGCTTGACCGTGTTATCGCTGACGCGAGCAGCAAATGCCTTCAAAAAATCCGCCAGACCTGATCGACGTCCCTCTGTTGCGGCAGCTGTTGCTGGATCATTTGCAACAACCTCAGTGCCGTCAGCATTGATGCCGATGACCTCAACAAAAGCGCTCAAAGACGGCCAGTACTTCAGATCGTACTGGTACTGCAGCTCATCCAAATGTTCCTTCACGTGCGACTCGAACAGGTAGTTATGCTCTGACGCCTCGGCCATCACATCAAGGACATGGTAGTGAGTGTCGCAACTGAAGCTTGAATACTCCTTCAACTCATCGCGACGCGTCAGGAGCCCGGCGAGCTGGCTGGCCACCAACGAGATCTGCTCATTGACCTCGATAAGCTCCTTACGAGCGATTCTAGCCTCGCGAATCTTCTCCGGACTCCAAGCCACGGGCGTGTACAGGAAGACGTCAAAGAAGCCCTTGAGCGCGCGCGGGTGATGATCGAGCGCCTTATGAATCTCAGCATAGGCGTCATGTAGCTCAACGCTGCGGGACAGCATGCGTTCAATGACTCTGTTGACGCTTGGCCAAGTTTTGTGAGCCAGGTTGTACTCCATGTCCTCACGAAGAACGGCTTCGCAGCTTCGAACAGCAAGGTAGGAAACAATCGGCATTTGGATCACCTGTGATGTGGACGATGCGCGCAGGTTAGTGAACTGCGAAGATTACGTCGGTACCTGTAAAAAACTTTCCCAGCGCCTACAGGTACCTCAATGCAACGGCTCTCTACCCCGCGTTCGCCTTCGCTGACTTTGCCGGCAGTATTCGTCGACCACGGTTCAAAGCTCTGCTCAAGCCCTGTAGGCTTGGTCATGCAGAAACAACATCGCCGAAGCAGTGATATTCAAGGCGTACTTGGCGACATGCTCAGGCACCACCTTTGGCACTTCACCGGCACCGTGTGAAGAGCTCAAGCGATTACGCAGCGTTGCAACGATCATCAGAGGTGTCTCCCAGAACGTATCCATTTCGGTCTTCGTCATGATCGTTCTCAGCAGCTTCGACGTCGTGTCGCCCTGCGAATACTCAAAGCCCTTTTGGCCACAAATGACCTTCATCACGCTTTCGTAGCTGCTGTTGCACTTCGTGACGCAGTCACTGAATTTTCCATGTCGGTAATCTTCCAGGGCGCCCATGAATTCCGCGTTGGCGTTCAAGAATGCGGGCTTGCGCAGCAATTGGAGAGCAGGCTCGATGGCAGTGTCGTGCATGACCTGGCTATCTTTGGGAATGACCTTCGACTCCTCACGAAGCGTCATGCACTCAGTGGCCTGCCCGTAGAACGTTGACTGCCCACGTTCCCACACGGGTTGCGTGACGAAGTAAGGCAGGTCATCAATACTGAAAAACTCGTTTAACCGGCTCACCACTTCACCTTGCCGACCGTGCAGATAAGGGCCAGCGTCGGAGTGAACGACGTACTCAATAGCGTCTAAAAAATGCGCGTCACTGCAACTGCCCAGAAACTCCAACGCGTCCATTTCACGAGTACGCCCCTGTTTTTCCGTGAGGTGCGCGCGGCCCACCAGGTAAGTGAGCCGCCCATGCAGGAATTCGAGGGTCTCAGACAAGTCGCCTTGGCCAGCATCTCGCAGCAACATCATCGTCCTGTGCCGGAACTCTTTCGTCAGAGGCTTTCGGACGACTCCTTTATTTTCCTTCCGACGAGAAAAGACACCAAAGATATTCCCTATCACATCGTCACCCTCGTGCTGAAAATGAAAACGACCTGCAAGATTCTGAAACCTAGCCGAGTGTTTTAACAGCCTGCTGCTCTCGATGTCGCTTAGATCGAAGTGGTGGAAACCAGCTCGATATGTTTGAATCCCTTTTTCTTGGCCGCGTTTCTGGCATCTTGTTCTGCCATCAGGCTGCTGAGCGTGCTGGCATAGAAGATAAAAATCTCTTCTTGCCCCTCGAACTCTCTCGTAACACGCAACGTCACCTGAAGCTTCAAGAACGTGGGTGACCACTGGTAAGTCGGCGTGTTGCGCGGGCAGGTGGTACAGGTGAAGGTTGGCGCTCCGCGCTCTGAGGTACAGATCTATCAGGTGAACCAAATAGGGCCCTGCGCATTTCCTCTTCGCTCAAATCAACACTCATGCGAAAGATCTCATAAAGAAAAATGACACCGTAGGTGCGGGGTATGGTGCAGTCCTGAGCAAGATTGCCAGGGTCGCACATTATGACCGAATGATGAGTTTCTCGCCTGACGCCCTAAGGCTCCAAATTGCCCGGCAGCTCTTGCGGAGGATGGCTGTGCAACATCATCATAAGGCTCATAGCCAAATAAGCACTGTACTGACTCCACCTAACCGGTTTCCCCATCCTCATAGCGTCTCAGCAGACTCCAGAGGTCGTATGGAACATGACAAGGCCTCTAGGCCCCTCACACTCGACGAATTCGATGGAATGATGCAAGAGTTCGATTTAGCGCAGACCTGGATGCTGGAGCAGCTCATGAGCAGACGCATGGAGGATGATGAGTTAGCGAGTTCTGCCGCCAAAAACTCGAACGAATAATCCACAAAACCATATCATCGGGCTCACAGGCTCCCCGCAGCGGTACAGCTGAGTTGAGCTTCGCCCGAAGCTCCAGGGCGCTAGCCCCCTGCACCCCCAAAAATGGTCGTGTTGCATTTGCGGAGGCGTACGCATTACCCGGCTAGCATCCGCAATTGCAGAAGACGTCTGCTATAGGTCGATAGCCGCCTCTGGGCCAATTCCACATAGCGGGCAGCGTGGGGCCGAGACCGCTTCGCGAATTGAGCGAGGGGTGAAGGCATTCACCTCCAAGCGATTTTAGGAACCGGCAGATATCGGCCACAAGCGGTCACTATTCGGCAGCAAGCGCCATCAAATCCTGTTGCCCTCATCATCAACAAGCAGTTGGCCATCCTCCTTGGCAAATTTCCCGCGCTGCTTTTGCGGCAACAGATCGAGTACTTCCTCTGAGGGACGACACAGGCGCGCTCCTAGTGGGGTAACGACTATCGGGCGGTTGATCAAAATTGGATGCGTCATCATCGCATCGATAAGCTGGTCATCGGTCAGGTCGGGATTGGCCAACCCAAGCTCTTCATAAGGCGTGCCTTTGATGCGGAGTAATGCGCGCCCCCCAGTACCCATGGCGTTGATTAAACCTACCAACGTGTCGCGGTCAGGCGGGGTCTTCAGGTATTCGATTACCGTGGGTTCCTCTCCGCTGTTACGGATCAGTCCCAACGTGTTGCGTGACGTCCCGCACTGAGGGTTGTGGTAGATCGTGATCTCGCTCATGGCGATTGCTCCCTTTGGGGTTGGATTAGATGGAGCGCTGATTAACTCTCTGCGATAGCGCTGCCGCTGACTCTTTACGCTCGGAGTAGCGATCCACCAGATAGTCCTGGCGATCCCGCAACAGGATCGTGAATTTCATCAGCTCCTCCATCACGTCCACCAGACGGTCGTAATAGGACGAAGGCTTCATCCGACCGGAGTCATCGAACTCAGTGAACGCCTTGGCGACCGAGGATTGATTTGGGATGGTGAACATTCGCATCCAGCGCCCCAGAACGCGCAACTGGTTGACCACGTTGAACGACTGGGAGCCACCGCAGACCTGCATCACTGCCAAGGTTTTGCCTTGGGTAGGTCGTACCGCGCCTATCGCAAGCGGCACCCAGTCAATCTGGGCCTTAAATACTGCACTCATAGCGCCGTGACGCTCGGGCGAGCACCAGACCTGGCCCTCTGACCATTGCATCAACTCACGCAGTTCCAGCACCTTCGGATGACTATCAGGCGCATCGTCTGGGAGTGGCAGACCTGACGGATCGAAGATCCGGGTTTCGGCGCCAAACTCTTCAAGCAGGCGTGCAGCTTCCTGAGTGACCAACCGGCTGAACGAGCGCTCTCGGGTCGATCCGTATAGCAGCAGGATGCGCGGCTTGTGCGTTGACGAGGTGCTGGTCGCCAGTCGCTCCAGCGACGGTATGTCGATCAGATCGGCCTGTACGTTGGGTAGTGTGTCTTGCATAAAAAACTCCTTCGGGCTCTGTGATACTGAGCCCGGACTGTCGGCCTAAAGCGTGCCGATGCGATTCAATTCAGCTTTCAGTTCGTCAGCGCTCATCGTGCTAAGAGGCAGGCTCAGAAATACGCCTACACGCTCCTGGATCTTGGCCAGGGTCGACTCAAATGCCGTTCTGATTTCAGCCTCTGATGCCGTTACTTCGGAAGGGTCGGACAGCCCCCAGTGCGCTTTCAGCGCGGGCCCAAAAAATACTGGGCAAGCTTCACCGGCAGCCCGGTCGCAGACCGTAATCACGATGTCGGGTGGCGAACCCTCAAAGGCGTCAGAGGATTTGCTACTCAGACCCTCCGTGGAGATGCCGGCGCTTTGAAGTGTCTGCAAGGCTCGCGGATTTACGCGACCACTTGGGAAGCTGCCCGAGCTGACCGCCTCGACTCCAGCCGGAGCCAGATGATTGAACACGGCCTCGGACAGGATGCTGCGGCAGCTGTTGTGGGTGCACATGAACAGGACTTTCATGGAGTGCCTCATGGATTTAGATACTGAGTCGTAGCGCCAGGGCGCAGAGCGTGACAATCAGGATGGGCAGGGTCAGCACGATCCCGGTCTTGAAGTAGTAACCCCACGTGATAGTGATGTTCTTTTTTGCGAGGACGTGCAGCCAGAGCAGTGTCGCCAAACTGCCAATGGGTGTGATCTTCGGCCCCAGGTCGCAACCGATAATGTTCGCGTACACCATGGCTTGCTGAACCACGCCCTGCGCCTCTGTGCCGTGAATGGACAAGGCGCCGACCAACACGGTAGGCATGTTGTTCATGATCGACGATAGCAACGCTGTGAGCAGTCCGGTGCCAAGGGAGGCGCCCCAGATGCCATGGCCAGCGAAGGTATTCAGGATCTGTGAGATGTGATCAGTGAGCCCGGCATTCTTGAGTCCGTAGACGACCAAGTACATGCCCAGCGAAAAGATCACCACCTGCCAGGGTGCGCCTTTAAGCACCTTTCCGGTGTCGATGGCGTGGCCGCGAGCCGCTATCACGTAAAGGATTAGCGCACACACCGCTGCAATGACGCTGATCGGTATGCCCAGTGGTTCAATCACGAAAAAGCCGATCAGTAGGAGAGCCAAAACCCACCAGCCTGCGACAAACGTTGCCCGGTCGCGGATCACCTCTGAAGGTTGGTGCAGTTGGGCAAGGTCGTAGGTCGCAGGCAGTTCCTTGCGGAAAAACCACAGCAGCATTACCAATGTCGCCGCAACACTGGCGATGTTGACCGGCACCATGACAGAGGCATATTCGCTAAAGCCAATGCTGAAGTAATCGGCGGAAACGATATTGACCAGATTGGAGACCACCAGCGGCAGGCTCGCGGTATCCGCAATGAACCCTGCTGCCATCACGAACGCCAGGGTGGCAGCGGGAGTAAACCGCAATGCCAGCAGCATCGCGATCACGATAGGCGTCAGGATCAGTGCCGCCCCGTCATTCGCGAAGAGCGCCGATACGGCGGCACCTAGCAGGATGATAAAGGTAAATAGTTTCCGGGTACTGCCTGCACCCCAGCGGGCAACATGCAGTGCTGACCACTCGAAGAACCCTGCTTCATCCAACAGCAAGCTAATGATGATCACAGCGATGAACGTGGCAGTGGCGTTCCACACGATGTGCCACACCTCAGGAATGTCCCCAAGGCTGACTACCCCGGTGAGTAGCGCCAGGACAGCACCCAGGCTCGCACTCCATCCGACACCCAGCCCTTTGGGCTGCCAGATGACCAGCACGATAGTGACGACGAATATCAGTACGGCAAGTAGCATTTCAAACACTCGGAAAGGGACGTGGATCAGTCACACACGGCTTGTTTGATGGGACGGCCATTCATGTCGCACAGCCGGGTAGCTTCGTCTTGCAGCCACTGCTGGTTCGCATCGACGACGTCCTTCAGGATCGCAGTGACCCAGGCCGGGAGATCGGGATGAAGCCGGTAATAAACCCACTGCCCCTGACGGCGATCCATGAGCAGGCCTGACGACCGAAGTAGCGCCAAGTGGCGGGAAATTTTGGGTTGGCTCTGATCTAGGGCTGCCGTCAGTTCACAGACGCACAGTTCACCCTCTCTCACGATCAACATCGTGATTTTGGTTCGGGTGTCATCCGCCAGGCACTTGAAGAGCGCGGTCGGATTCATGGGTTCTGTCATACATCCTCCAGATGCTTTGTCTTGACCAACACGAAGAGCTTGATGCGCTCATGGATATCGTGAAGGGTGTGCCGAAACGCGCCGGGATCTTCGCGGGTAACCGGGTCAGGAAAGGCCCACGCGATGATCTCCCCGACTCCAGGCATCGCCTGGCACTCACGTCCGGATTTGTCGCACAGCGTGATGACGTAATCGAACCGCTCCCCCTGAAATTCGTCGATAGATCTGCTGCGCAAGCGTGATGCATCGACCTCCGCGTTCTCCAGTGCAGCTATTGCTCGCGGATCTACAACGGAGGGCTCGCAGCCAGCGCTGAATGCTGCGAAACGCGGATCGGTATGCCGAAACAGGGCCTACGCGATTTGCGAGCGAGCAGACTTGGAAACGCAGACGAACAGGACTTTGGCGGGCTTACTCATGACGCATTCCAAACATACGATAAATCGAATATACGATTTATCAGATATGCGGTAAAGCATATATCCTGGACTAGGCCCTGCTTACCAGACATTTGCCGAACTAGGAATCGGTAGTTTTTTTGGCGCAAAGCTGTGGCACCACACAACATGCGGACTGTTGAGCCATTGCGACCGAGTTTGCAGAGCTTATGGGGAGTGTCTGCCTTCGCTGGTAACAGAGCTGAACTAGGTCGTCTCTGAGCGCAGGAGAAAGTGTGGCCTAACCACTGAGCCGTTCCTTAGTGACGATGCTCTTGAGGATGCTGAATCACGCCCTATTAGGCGCCACTAAAGCAGGTAGGGTTATCGTAAACACCGTATGCCCGCCTCCGGAATAGCACCCCACAGTGCCATCATGGGCCTCCGCCAATGATTTGACGATTGGCAAACCTAGGCCTGCATTGCTGGTAGCGCCTTCTCTCCTTGCTGGATCAGCTCTGTAAAATCGATCAAACAAACGAGGCAGATGCTCTGCCGCAATTTCGTCTCCGGGGTTAGTCACTGACAGAAGCACAGTGTTTCGATCAGATATGATATCTACGGAGATCGTAGACCCTGAGGAGGTATACCTAATCGCGTTGGACAGCAAGTTGGAAATCATCCTGTCCAACATAGTACCGTCACCGTAGACCGTGCCGTGTCCCGAGACCTGGAGCTTTACACCAGTGTCATCTGCCAGTAACTGGTAATACTCGAAGAGTTTCTCAACGACCGAACGCAATTCGATTTTCTGTTTATCAGGTAGAACCAGGCCATTGTCTGACTTTGCTAGAAAAAGCATGCCATCAATGATCCCGGAGAGCCGGTTGAGATCCTCCAGATTGGAATATAGGTTCTCCTCGTAATCCTCTGGCGCACGTTTCTTCGTAAGAATGACCTCAGTATGTGTGCGCAGATTGCTGATGGGAGTCCGTAATTCATGCGCGATATCGGCTGAAAAATTGGACAGCCTGACAAATGAATCCTCAAGGCGACCTAGCATGGCATTGAACGAAGACACGAGAAGCTCAAGTTCGTGGGGCACTGATTCCAGCGGTATGCGCTCTTTTAGCGATCCGACTGACATCGAAGCTGCGACCTGTGTGACTTGCGCAACCGGCCTAAGCCCACTACGCGCCACCAGCCATCCTAAAGCCGCGCTTACCAAAGCGCTGACAGCCAGCCCGATTACCAACCACCAGCGTAAGGTTTCGACGAACTGCATATGACTGGTCACATCCAGACTCAACCAAGCGGTCAGAGGCTCAGCTTCATTTACTAAATGAACTTCGGCCTTCATGCCTCGATACATGTGGCCGGCAGCCGTCCACTCCAACATATCCTGCCCAACCTCGTGAGCGTTGGAAGCGGGTTGTGCGGCTCCGTCGGAGGTAGCGAAGATCGTACGCCCACTCAGGGTGACAATTGATGCTGACAGTTCCTGGTGGGCGCCTAGCAAGGCTTGGAGTTGCAGCACCACTTCTGACAAGTCTGCGGAGCCAGCTTCGCCATCCATAATTTTCCGAATGGATTCGAGCTTTTCCGTCATGAGTTGACGGTCGAGCCCCTTGAAATGATGACGACTGAACGCATCGAACGTAAAGCCCGCGACTACTAGCACGGCAACCGTTGCACAGACGAACATCAAGCTCAAACGAAGGGTGAGAGATGTGCGCTTCATTCGGTATCAGGAGCGTCTAGCATGTAGCCCATTCCCCTAGTGGTTTGGATCAGTTTAGTGTCGAAATCATCATCGATTTTGGCCCTGAGACGGCGTATCGCGACTTCGATTACATTGGTATCACTGTCGAAGTTCATATCCCAGACCTGTGAGGCGATCAGTGATTTTGGCAAGACTTCCCCCCTACGGCGCATAAGGAGTTCCAAAAGCGAAAATTCCTTCGCGGTAAGGTCAATGCGTCGACCTGAGCGCGAGGCCCGGCGCTTTAGCAGGTCGACCTCCAGATCTCCGATCTTGATAGATGTCTGGTTGGGTACGGCGGAGCCACGACGAAGCAAGCTTCTGACGCGAGCAAGTAGTTCGGAAAATGCGAAGGGTTTAACGAGATAGTCGTCCGCGCCCAACTCTAACCCTTTGACCCGATCATCGACTCCATCCCTGGCTGTTAGAAAAAGCACAGGGACTGGGCTGCCAGATGCGCGTACACCCCGGATAACTTCCCAGCCATCAACTCCCGGCATCATCACGTCCAGAATCAGGAGATCGTAGCTCTCGCCCAGCGCTTGGGCTAGCGCCTCAGTGCCCGTCACGACTCGGTCGACACTAAAGCCTGCCTCCACAAGGCCCTGCTGTAGATACATTCCGATTTTGGGTTCATCTTCTGCGACCAAGAGTTTCATGAGCGGGCTCCGGTTTTGCGGTGTTCTAGTGTGCTACCAATCTGACAACTGTGCGCAAGCTTACGTAAATGTAATGGCCTCAACAGCCAATGCGGAACTCCCTGTCACGGCAGGCCGGTGTGCGGTGATATCAGCTAACAGGCGGCTTACAAAAATGTAATCGCGATCTGATTTTTTGCGCTTAACCTACCTGTCAGAGGATGCGGATGCCAACGGCATAGAGCAACCGTCCAAAACCTGATGAGGTGCATTGAATGTCCAAACGAAAGCTTTTGGTCGCTATGGGATTGGTGATATGTGGGGTCGTCCAGGCAGCTGACCCACTCACAATTGACGTGCATCGTGACGCTAATTGCGGCTGCTGCAAGGAATGGGTGAAGCACCTTGAGTCGAATGGATTCAAAGTGATCGACCACGTCGAAAGTAACATGAGTACTATCAAGCAGAGCCTCGGAGTGCCGCAGGGACTAGCGTCGTGCCACACGGGTGTTATCAACGGCAAGTTCGTAGAGGGCCATGTCCCAGCCGAAGAAATCAAAAAGTTGAGTAGTCGCTCCGACCTTGCAGGTATCGCAGTGCCAGGTATGCCCGCAGGTTCTCCCGGCATGGACTACGGCCAGATTCATCAGCCTTATCAAGTTTTGGGAGTTACCAAAGCGGGAACGCAAGAAGTGGTTGCTGACTACCCCGTCAGCCGATAATCGGGCCTGGATCTGAGCGCCCTAGAGGTCGCTCAGATCTGGCTACCGCTCACCCTTGAGCCATCTCAACCGAAGGGCTCAGCGTTCCTAGCCATGCCACCAAGCAGACGATAACCACAGCACAGGTTGACTCAATCACTACGCTTTTTCTCAAAGCAGTTGCTGCTAAAGAATACTCACCGGCTTCCACAGAGCGCTCGAGTGAAGGGCTTAGGTAAAAACGGTTGAGGGTAGCCAGCCCGATCATGCATGCAAAAAGCAGAATTTTTAAGAACAGAAGGACGCCATAGGTGCTGGTTGAAACTTCTAGCAACGTCGGGCCGACAATGAAGAGATAGTTGGCGACGCCCGTCACTATGATTGTACCCACAATAAACGCGCCTGCTGTTTCGAACCCCTTGAGCGCTCGTGACAGCACTCGTACGAGTTGCTCCGAATTAGACCTCCTGATGCTCAACATCAAGCCAAACGCCGCGAGAGCTCCGATCCAGCCACCTGCGGCAAGTAGATGCAGAATATCAGCCGCAAAGTGCCAGAACCGTCGCACCCCTTCGTCCATCGCCCCGTGACCTGTCCACGGGAGCGTGGCCAACGCGATGCTGCCCGCCAAAGTAGCGATCCAGAGACTGCCTGTTGGCCATCGCTTACTCTGGCTTCCGAAGAAAATCACCACCGCGAGCGAGATCATGCGTGTAAGCCAGCTGTAGCCGACTTCTGTCTCGTACAGCATCATTTCCAGGTGGGGCCGCAGCTCCGCCCAGTCGGAGGCACCGCTCATATTTTTTGTCATAACGACAAAAGCGGCGAGAGACAAAAACATACCTACAGCGGCAGTGCCAGGGAGTAGCGACCCAAAATGCAGAACTGTTCCCGATGCTCGTTCCTTTCCCCGAAGGCTGTATAGCCCAAAGACCGCGAGACCGAACAGGAGCATTAGATCCAGGTAGAGCGCGAGGCGCAGCACCACATTCAAAGAGTCGCTCATGCTTATTTCACTTTGAAGGTTACGGCGCCGGTGATCGGGTGGGTGTCGGACGAGACTGCTCGCCATTCCACTTTATAGGTGCCAGTTGTGAGAGGAGAGGCAGGAGTTACGACCATCGTTTTAGGATCACCGCCACCGGCCACGCTGGCTTTCACACCCATAGGTGAATTGGGCATGCCAGGCATGTCGGTCATGATCAACTTGGCTCCGGAAAACTGAGTGACCAAGTTTTCAGAAAAGTGCAGCTCAATCTTTGCCGGGGCTTGGCCGCTCTCACCTTCAGCAGGAGTTGAAGACAGCAGCTTCGGGTGGGCTTGGGCAACTGCACTGAGCAGTAAGCTGGATGAAAGAGCAACGGCCACAACACAGGATTTGAAAACGGACATGCAAGGCTCCTCACAGCACGAAGCTGTTGTAATGAGGTGAGATAATTATTGGGTACCGCTTACTTCGATTAGAACCAAACTCGGACGCCGACCACTAGGCGTGCTTCGCTATTGTCTTCACCTTCCTCGCGGGCATAGTCTGCGGTTTTTCCATAAGACCGGTTCCAAGTCACACCGACGTAAGGTGCAAACTGCGGACGGATTTCGTATCTGAGCCGCAAACCAACTTCACTTTCAGACAGCCCCGAACCCACTCCACGCTGGGGATCGTTTTTTCCGTAAAAATTGAATTCTGCCGTCGGTTGCAATATCAGCTTGTTGGTAAGGAGAATGTCGTAGTCGCCTTCCAGCCGGGCAGCAGTCTGGCCACCTTCCCCGAGATAAGCAGTTGCTTTGGCCTCGAAATTGTAGAGAGCCAAGCCTTGGATACCGAAGGCAGCCCACGTCTGAGGGTCGCCTGGTTTGAAGTCTTGACGAACCCCGCCGACTAGATCCCACCAAGGGCTGATGGCGTGTCCCCATAAAGCGTGAACCTCAGCTTCTTCAGTCTTCCCATTGGTGCGCTCTCCTTCGGTGCGCCACCAAAGCCGATCAATATCTCCCCCTATCCAACCTTGGGCTTCCCAGTTCAGCGCGCTTCCATCGTCAGCATCCTGCCATTCCAGCTTCTCAAATATAAAAAATGAGTTAAGAGCACTGTCATGGACTTCGTGACCACCAGGGGCGTTATAAACTGCGGCTCTGTCAGCATCGGTAAGTGGTGGTATCGGAGTCCGACTTTGAGTTTGTGGTTGCTTGGCGGGCTGCATACCTTCCATTTTGCTGTGATCCATACCCTGCATTTGGCTGTGATCCATACCCTGCATTTGGCTATGATCCATGCCCTGCATTTGGCCGTGATCCATGCCCTGCATCTGACTGTGATCCATGCCCTGGCTGGACTCAGCAACTGCCGGCAAAGTAACACCAGCAGTGAGAGCGACCGTGAGTACCGCTGAGTGCATGCGAGTCCCGCTTAAGAAATTACTCATAGCCATCTCCTTATTCCTCCACGCGCACTTCACGGAACATGCCCATTTCCATGTGGTACAGCAGATGGCAGTGATAGGCCCAGCGTCCCAACGCATCAGCAGTCACTCGGTAGCTACGCTTTGATCCTGGCGGCATATCGATGGTGTGTTTGCGGACAAGGAATTGCCCGTTTTCGTCTTCAAGGTCGCTCCACATCCCATGCAGGTGGATGGGGTGAGTCATCATGGTGTCGTTTACGAGAACGAACCGAACTCGCTCGCCGTACTTCAGCTTTACCGGCTCGGCGTCTGAAAACTTCACGCCGTTGAAAGACCAGGAAAATTTCTCCATATGACCGGTCAAGTGCAGTTCAACAGTGCGACTTGGCTCACGGCCATCTGGATCTTCAAACGTGCTTTTCAGATCAGAATACGTCAGCACCTTTCGACCATTGTCGCGAAGGCCCATGCCAGGATCATCGAGCTTTGGAGTGGTCGACATTGCTTGCATGTCGACGAGGGGATTGTTGGACTCTGTGGCTGGGTGCGACTGCATTTCTCCCATGCCACTCATGCCCCCCATTGCCATTTTGCTGTGATCCATTCCCTCCATGCTGTCCATACCGGACATGCCTTGCATAGCACCAGAGCTATCTTTCATGGCTCCGCCGTCCATACCTGACATACCCTGCATCGAGTCGTCTCCCATACCGGCCATTTTGCTGTGATCCATTCCAGCCATATCGCCCATGCCGGCCATCCCACCGTGATCCATACCGGCCATACCCATGTCGGCCATGGTGACTAAAGGTCGAGGGTCTAGCGCAGGTACAGGAGCAGTCATGCCAGACCGGACAGCCAAGGTACCTCGGGCGTAACCCGACCGATCCATTGACTGCGCAAACAGTGTGTAGACCTCTTGGGTGGGTTCGACGATCACGTCAAACGTCTCGGCAGTGGCGATTCTGAATTCATCCACGATTACAGGTTTGACGTACTGGCCATCAGCAGCCACAACAGTCATCTTCAAACCTGGGATACGGACGTCGAAGTAGGACATGGCTGAACCATTGATAAACCTTAACCTTAGCTTTTCGCCAGGTTTGAAAGTGCCAGTCCAGTTAGAGTCCGGAGACTGTCCGTTCATCAAGTATGTGTACGTCGCACCACTGACGTCCGCAATGTCCGTAGGATTCATCTTCATCTCGGCCCACATCTTGCGATCAGCGACGGTTGCTGACCAACCCTTGTCAGCCACGTCACTGATGAAGTCACCCACTGTTCGCTTATGAGTGTTGTAGAAGTCCGCCTGTTTCTTGAGTGTTTTCATCAGCGAAGCAGGATTTTCATCCGTCCAGTCGCTAAGCATCACCACGAGGTCGCGGTCATACTCAAAAGGTTCAGGCTCTTTGGCATCGATGACCAGTGGGCCGTATACGCCAACCTGTTCTTGGAAGCCGGAGTGACTGTGATACCAGTACGTTCCGTTCTGCTTGACCTTGAACTGATAGACGTAGGTGCCATCAGGCTCAATCCCGTGAAAGCTGAGGCCTGGGACGCCGTCCATATTTGCGGGCAGGATGATTCCGTGCCAGTGGATTGAAGTCATATCCTTAAGGCGGTTCTTGACCCGCAAGGTTACGGTATCGCCCTCACGCCAGCGCAGCTGAGGCCCAGGAATACCACCGTTTATGGTCATGGCCGTCCGGGAGTTCCCAGTGATATTTACCGGTGTTTCTCCGATGAATAGGTCAAAGTTTGTACCTGATAAGACATTGGTCTCGCCCGGTTTAGGAGCGGCCCAGATTGGGGTATGCCAGAGGCCTAAACCACCGAGAATCCCGCCTGCGGTGAGTCCTTTCACAAAGGTGCGCCGAGATGTTTTGGCTTGCATACCGAGTCGTGTCCCGTCAGTCGGATGTAAGGTGTGCGCACTGGGCGCGCCTCCGAGTGCTATCGCTCGGCGACCTAGTGCGCTTGATACGTCGAAAGATGCCATAAGCCAGCCAACGGGGTAATTACATTTCCGTAAGCTGGAGCCCTTAGCAATGCGGCTGCTTCTTATCAGTGGCAGGCTTTTGTTGCGCGACATCCTCTTGCGTCTCGACTGAGGCGGAGGGCTTAATAACAGACAAAGCGACCTCGCGTGCTTGTGCCATGCGTGCAAAAGTGCGGTCGCCGCCGCCCTCGGCGAAAGCCAGTGATGACATGATCAAGGTGGAAGTAAGAATTGCGAATTTCATAGTTTTCATGGGCTGCCCTCAGCATATTTGTTTGGGAAGAACTAGATCCTTTCAGGTAAGTTCAACTCGATAATGAAGGACGGAACCTTTCAGCACGCTGATCTGGTGATTACACTTTGGACAGGGAAGCCGCGCACGATATGCCGTGTGACAGCCCTAGGCATATCAATCGGGTCGCCAGAAATTGGCCGGAGCGCGGTACGTGATGCGTACCAAATCGTCGGCCTACCTCGGCAGGGCAATGATGAAGTGGCGGCCAGCTATGAAGCCAGATGATGTCAGCTCCAGCCTAGCGTTGGTATGGTAACTGCACGATTGCTGCCAAGTGAAAATGACAGCAATCGCCCTGCAGGCTACATCACTTTTTTATCGAAACGATGGTTGCTCTACCTCCAGGTTGTGAAAAGGAAAATGACACCTTGTCTCCAACTTGAAGCCCAACGATCTGGTCATCTGCCACAGCAAACGCCATCGTCATTGGTGGCCAATGCACAGCCGGAACAGCGCCATGAGAAATGGTTATGGTGTGCTTGTCGTGATCAATCGCCTTGATTATCCCCTCGGCACTCGCGGCCTGTGCCGCGCTGGCGGAGGAGCTACCCATTCCATCCATTTTCATGCCCGGCATGTCGTCAGCCCAGACAGAAAGAGACAGCGCGAGCAGGGTGGCAGCGACAACAGATTGAGTCAGTTTCATACAATTTTCTCCTGAGAACGTGCAGATTTGATGGATAGCTGCCTGCGACGCATCAATTGATATGCGGCAGGCAGGACAAAAAGCGAAAGCAACGGAGCTGTAACCATCCCGCCGACCATGGGGGCCGAGATACGGCTCATCACCTCACCGCCAGTTCCGCTGCCTAAGAGAATCGGTATCAGCCCAGCGAGAATGACGGCCACCGTCATTGCCTTTGGCCGTACGCGCTGCACCGCGCCCTGGCGAATTGCTTCGATCAGCCCGTGTTCTGAGCTGTCACCAACGCTTTGACGCTCTGCCCAGGCATTCTTCAAGTAGAGCAGCATGATGACGCCAAACTCGGCAGAAACTCCCGCCAGTGCGATAAAACCAACGCCTGTGGCCACCGAAAGGTTGAAACCGAGCAGATAGAGGAACCAAGCTCCCCCGGTGAGTGCGAACGGGAGAGTGGCCATGATCAGTAACGCCTCATCAACTCGTGAAAAGGTCAGATACAGCAGCACGAAAATGATGAGCAAAGTGGCTGGAACAACCAGCTTTAGTCGGGCATTCGCCCTTTCAAGAAACTCGAACTGCCCCGAATAGCTCAAGCTCATCCCCGGCTGCAAAGTGACTTGCTGGCCGATGGCTTGGCGCAGATCGCGGACAACTGATGCCAAGTCTCTGCCACGTACGTCGATATACACCCAGCCAGAAGGCCGTGCGTTCTCACTTTTGAGCATTGGAGGGCCATCGGTGACGTTGATCTTCGCTACCGTACCCAAGGTGATCTGACTTCCCTGAGGGGTATAGATCGGCAACTGCTCTAGCGCCCCTACCGAATCACGCCATTCCCGTGGGTAACGCACGTTGATCGGAAAACGGGCCAACCCTTCAATCGTCTCCCCGACGTTTTCACCGCCGATGGCCCCTGCCACGATTGACTGAACATCGGTGATATTCAGGCCATAACGCGCAGCTGCTTTCCGGTCGATATCGACGTCGATGTAACGCCCGCCCGTAAGGCGCTCTGCCAGCGCCGAGCTGACGCCGGTCACAGTCTTGGCTACACGCTCCACGGCCTGTGTGACGGCATCGATCTCAGTGAGGTTTGTACCCGCAACCTTGATGCCGATGGGGCTCTTGATTCCTGTGGCGAGCATGTCGATGCGGTTACGGATCGGTGGAATCCAGATGTTGGTCAGCCCTGGAACCCTCACCACGCGATCCAGCTCATCAACCAGTTTTTCCTGTGTCATACCCGCACGCCATTGCTCGTGCGGTTTGAATTGAATGGTGGTTTCAAACATTTCGAGCGGTGCAGGATCAGTAGCGGTTTCCGCGCGACCGGCTTTACCAGAAACGTGCTCGACCTCAGGAATGGTCTTGATCAGACGGTCAGTCTGTTGCAGCAGCTGCGCAGCCTTTTGAGCGGATAAACCAGGAAGAGCAGATGGCATATAAAGCAGATCGCCTTCGTCTAATGGCGGTAGGAACTCGCCACCCAGTTGGGAGAGTGGCCACACTGCACTGACAAACACGAGTGAGGCGATCACCAACGTGGTCTTGGGACGCTTCAGGACGGCACTCAACGCAGGTCGGTAAATCCTGACCAGCAGCCGGTTCAGCGGGTTTTTCTGTTCATCGGGCAGCTTCCCGCGAATCCAGTAGCCCATCAGTACCGGCACCAGCGTGACGGACAAACCTGCTGCCGCCGCCATGGCGTAGGTCTTGGTAAACGCCAACGGCCCGAACAACCTTCCTTCCTGGGCCTCAAGGGTGAACACCGGGATGAACGACAAGGTGATGATCAGCAGACAGAAAAACAGGGCCGGGCCGACCTCTGTTGCAGCTTCCGTCATCACTTGCCAATGGCTGTCGCCCTTCAGCACCTCTCCGGGGTGAGCCAAATGCCACGCTTCAACCTTCTTGTGAGCGTTCTCGATCATCACCACGGCGGCATCGACCATCGCACCGATGGCAATGGCGATGCCCCCCAAAGACATGATGTTGGCGTTGATGCCCTGATGATGCATGACGATAAAAGCGATCAGGACACCCACCGGCAACGAGATGATCGCAACCAGCGACGAACGCAAGTGCCACAGGAAAACCGCGCACACCAAGGCGACGACGATGAACTCCTCGATCAGCTTATGACTGAGGTTTTCCACCGCACGGTCGATCAACTTGCTGCGATCATAGGTCGTGACGATTTCCACCCCGGTCGGCAGGCTCTGCTTGAGTTCTTCCAGCTTGGTCTTGACCGCCGCGATGGTCTCCCGAGCGTTCTTGCCGCTGCGCAAAACCACGACGCCACCCACGGTTTCCCCCTGACCGTCGAGTTCGGAAATACCCCGGCGCATTTCTGGCCCCAATTGGATTGTGGCGACATCCCCAAGCGTGATAGGTACGCCACCAGCTCCCAGTTTGAGCGGGATCGACCGGAAGTCGTTGAGCGTCTTCAGGTAGCCTGAGGCTCTCACGATGAACTCGGTTTCCGCCATTTCCAGCACTGCGCCTCCGGCTTCCTGGTTGGCCTTGCCGATAGCAGCACTGACGTCCGCTTGGGTGATCCCCTGACTGGCCAGCCGGATAGGATCGAGCAGCACCTGATACTGTTTGACCATGCCGCCCACGGTGGCAACCTCGGCCACATTAGGCAGCGTCTTGAGTTCAAACTTGAGAAACCAGTCCTGCAAAGCACGCAGTTGCGCCAGGTCATGCCCGCCGCTGCGATCCACCAGGGCATACTGAAAAATCCAGCCGACACCCGTCGCATCGGGGCCCAGTGCCGGTTTCGCGTTTGCCGGTAAACGGCTTTGCACCTGACTCAAGTATTCCAGCACTCGCGAGCGGGCCCAGTACGGATCGGTTCCGTCCTCGAACAGCACGTACACAAAACTGTCGCCGAAGAACGAATACCCTCGCACCGTTTTTGCACCCGGCACAGAAAGCATGGTCGTGGACAGCGGGTAGGTGACCTGATTTTCGACGATCTGGGGCGCCTGCCCCGCATAGGGCGTGCGGATAATTACCTGAACATCGGAGAGATCCGGCAGCGCGTCGATGGGCGTATTTTTCAGCGACCAAAGGCCCCAGGCCATTATGAACAGTGTCGCCAGCAGCACAAGGAAGCGATTGGCGACTGACCATCTGATGAGGGCGGCAATCATGGTTGGCTCCCCTTCTTGTCGAGCCGTTCGACGACTAGCCCGTCATCAGTTTGGCTGGCTGCAATCCGAACCTTGTCACCCACCTTGAGACCTTTCATTGATGCTGGATCAGCAACAGGAAACGTCATCGTCATACCGGGCATGCCGAGGGTAATGAAGGGGCCATGGGCGAGCGTGATCGTCCGGTCGCTGATGCCGACAACCTGCCCGTCAGCTTCATGCAAAGGCGGCGATACACCTGTAGATGAATCAGTTTGAGCTGATGCGATGATCCCTTTGAGACTGGCCTCTGAGTCCAGCAGGAACTGGCCGGATGCGACGACTTTCTGACCTTCTTTCAAGCCCTGTGCAATTGCCGTCTTGCCATCACTTTCCTGCCCGAGCTGCACTTCCACCGGGCGGTACTTGCCCGACTCTTCCGCGACCATGACCAATGCCCGCCGTCCGGTACGAATAACGGCTTCGCTGGGCACCCATAACACGCTCTGTTCGCCGGGGTGATGCAGACGCACCTGGGCTGTCAGGCCCGGTCTGAGTTGTCCGTCCGGGTTGATGAGTTCCACGCGCACACGAAGGGTACGGCTGTCCGGATTGGTCTCTGGGAGAATCGCACTGACCTTGCCTGTCAGCGTCTTTCCGGGGAAGGCCGGAAGGCGCGCTTCGACGCTCTGCCCAATGCTGACGGAACCGGCTTCGGATTCCGGAACGGCCACCGCCAGCCAAACGCTGTCCAATCCGTTTATTTGAGCCAGCGTCTGCCCTGTTGCCAGGGTCATGCCCACGCGCAGATTCAACTCTTGTAGAACACCGCGTATTGGGCTGGTGACTGTCAGGTAGGGCTGTACTTTTCCGGTGCGCTCAACCTGTGCAATCAACCCCGCAGGCATGCCAGTCAGACGCAGCCGCTGTCGTGCCGCACTTAACAGCGCCGCATCACCTTGGGCTTTGAGAGAGAGGAATTCCGTCTGGGCAGCGGCCCATTCCGGTACGAGGATGTTTGCCAGTGGAGCGTTGAGCGCCAATACGTCACCGGGCGCATGCGCGTACACCCGCTCAACAAAACCGTTGGTGCGAGCCTGAAGCACGGCGATGTCGCGCTCGTTAAAGGTCAACAAGCCGGTAACGTCTAACGTGGAATCGACCACGCCACGGGTCACAGCAGCCAGTCGCACGCCAAGATTCTGAGTGACGCCAGGATCGATTTGGAGCACAGCCGCATCTCCGTCGCCACTGGCATATTGAGGAACCAGCTGCATATCCATAAAGGGGGATTTGCCCGGCTTATCGAATTTCTGCTGGGGGTACATAGGGTCGTACCAGTACAGGGCCTGGCGCCCCTTCGAGTCATGCGAAGATTGCACCTCAGTCGCAGTCGACGGGCTATTACCTGCTTTGCCCGCGAACCAATATCCACCTGTCGCACCAAGTCCCATGGACAGGCACACCAGTACAATCACATTCCACGGTCTGCTCATTGGCGAGCCTCCCCGTAGCCGAAGTACAGGCGAGCACTGGTCAACGCTTGTTGTTCCTCCACGTCAATCTGCTTGAGTCGTGCGTCAAGGAGTTCACGACGGGCCGCGATCACTGCGCTCAGATCACCTTTGCCTGCCCGGTAACTGGCTAGGCTGAGTTCGACTCTTTGCTGGGCTAATGGCACCAAGCTTTCACGGTTGCGCGAAACGGCTCGACTTAACCGCGTGTAGTCGGCCAGTTCACTTTCCAGTTGCTCGGTGTGCTCTCGGATCAAGGCGTCGCGTTGCGCCTCGATCTGGCTGAGTTCTGCCTGTCTGGCTGCGATCTTCGGGTTTTGCCGGGAGTCCGGAAACAGCGGCAAATCCCATGAGAACTGCACGCTAACCATGTCGCCAAATTCACGATTGCGGTGCTGATAATCTAATTCCCAGCTCCAGTCCGGACGTTTTTCTGAAACGGCCTCTTGTACCTTTGCCTGCGCTTCACGAGCCATTGGCGCAAACGCCGCCAGCTCGGGATGATGTTGCAGCTTGTGTGTGTATCCGGAGGCATCAACAGGCCAGTTGGGCAGGTTACCTGCTGGATCATCTCCACCTGCCGCACCTATCCAGCGCTTGAGTGCCGCACGTGCGCGGGTTCGCTGAAGGCTGAGGTCATCCTGTTGCTCCGCGAGCAGCGCAGCTTCCTGTTTGGGTGTCACAGCATCGGCGGGTTGAGCACGGCCACCAGCGATTTGCGCCCTGACAGTTTCTGAGAGCAGTCGGTTTTCCTGGTAAAGGTTCTGAAATAGCGCGTCCTTACGCTCGACCGAATAGCTGCTGATCCATGCCATCGCTGTCGACTGACGTACGTTCAGCCTTTCGACCTGGCGCTCCGCCGCTGCGCGCTCGACTGCCGCATTCGCAACTTCGATACGCGCTCTGCGTTTGTCACTGTTGGGCATTTCCTGTTTGACCCCGACCATTTGCATGGTCATGAAGTCATTGTTGACGCTCCAACGATCTGGGCCACCGACAGGGTAATTTTGCAAACCTGCCAGTAGCTTGGGGTCGGGAAGTTCCCCGGCGGGAATGGCCGCGTTGCTGGCGGCTTGAATATTGGCATCTTGTGCGGCAAGCGAAGGCGCGTTGCTTTCTGCCAGCCGTAACGCTTCATCAAGCGTTAAGGTGGCAGCAAGACTCGGCCATGCCAGCACGCTTGCGAACAGACCAGCCACGACAGGCCAGCCGGTGCAGTAGCACTTGGCGTTCATGATTTCGATTCCTGTGATCATTCGCTGCGCGTAAAGAAAACGCGCGCAGGCAGTCCACGTCGCCTAGGCGACATGGGGCTCAACGTCGATCAGGAATCAGGTGCGCGGCGGTCGCCATACCCCGGAAGGAGGCTGGATCGGAGATGAGTCGCTGACAAGAGAAAAAGCGATGGGGGTGAGTGGCGTTACCGCTGGCTTGAAGATTGAGACTTCCAGCATGCCGCCCGTCTTGCACTCCTGGCCCGGCTTGCACGGCTTACCATGGTCTGCGGGGCTTTTCATGTCGTTACAGCAGTCCATCCCCATGTCATCCATCATCGCCATACCCATTGTCTTCATTGGACAAGGTTCTGTCGGTGCTTGAACACCCGCCATCCCGGTGAGGGGAAGCGTGAGGCTGATGAGGAGAATGAGGCAGAACCGCAGATAACGTTTCATACGGAAGCACTGTAGGGAACGGAAACGACGCTGACAATAGGATTTTGATGGTCAAAACCAACACAGCTGCATAACTTGCGCTATTGAAGCAATGTTGGATTAAGGCGACATTATGGGATTTTTCGCAGGAAGACGAACTTACGCTACGTACGCAATATCGCGACGGCCATATGAGGGCGGTTGGTGCCTATCGAGAACCTTAGGCGCGTCCAACATGACCGGTCACTACGAACGCAAATGACTGGTCAGATCGAATGCAAATGGGTGGTCAAGTCCGTGCAATTACGCATTCAGAGTCTCGCTTACAGTACCAAGCCATAATTCCTCACCTAAGATCGGTCACCCATGATGGATTTTATTTCAGATTTGTAATTTTCGAGTCATCCCGCCGTTATCTCCAACTCGTCAGTATTGCGCCTACTGGCAGCTCTCAGATTTACAAAAAATAGCCAGGTCGAGACGTCTATAAGAAACTGCCGATTCGAACGGAGCGCACATGACCCACTTGAAGAAAATTTCCCTCGCAGTGTTTTCCACTATCGCGAGTGTCACGCCAATCGTCGGTTTTGCCGAAGAACCAAAAGAAGGATTCATCGAGGGAAGCACACTCAATCTCCTTAGCCGCACCTTTTACATGAACCGTGATAACCGTAAGGGCCAATCTGCACCGTCTGGCAAAGGTTATTCCGAAGCCACTGGGCAAGGTTTTATCGGGAAGTTTGAATCAGGTTTCACTCAGGGCACATTCGGCGTAGGTGTCGATGCGTTCGTGCTGTCGGGGTTCAAACTCGACACAGGGGGGGGACGTAACGGTGGGCAGAGCTCGTTCAACGTCTTGCCTGTCGACAAAGATGGCAATGCAAAAGACGAGTACACGAAGGTAGGCGGCTCGGTGAAAGCTCGAGCATTCGACACCGTAGTGAACGTCGGTGATGTGTTCCCATCGACTCCTGTGGTGTCGTTTGGTGACTCACGTCTGCTTCCGGAAAGCTTCCGAGGTGTGACGGCTATCAACAAAAGCTTCAGCGGCCTGACTGTTCAAGGTGGCCGACTACATTCGATGAGTCAGCCCCAGTCCACCTCGATGCGCGATAATTTCGTGACCTTTTACGGTGGCCCGGTGAACTCGCCTTGGATTGGCTACTTCGGTGGTGACTATGAGGCCACTGACCGGCTGACTGTCGGCTTGTATGGCAGCAGGCTGAAGGATGCATGGGATCAGAAATATGCCTCGGCATCCTATGTACTGCCACTGTCTGACCAGATGGCGCTGACCACAAGCCTGAACTACTACAACGCCACCGACGAGGGTAAAAAGCTGCTCGGGAAGTTCGACAACGACATCTGGAGTGCCAAGGTTGCGTTGAAGTACGGCTCACACACTCTGGCCCTGTCTCACCAGCGTAACCAAGGTGATGACGACTTCGACTACCTGAGACAGTCTGACTCTATCTACGTGGCGAACTCGATCCAGTACAGCGACTTCAACGCCCCGAAAGAACGCTCCTGGATGGTGACCTACAACCTGGACATGACCAGCTTTGGCGTTCCTGGCCTGACGTTCATGACCCGCTACGGCAAGGGCACAGACGGCGACTACTCCAACGCCAACAGCGTCTACATGCGCCGGGATGCCGACGGCAATCCCCTCAAGGATCAGAAGCGTTGGGAACGCGACATCGAAGCGAAATACGTCGTCCAGACAGGCAGCTTGAAGGATCTGTCACTACGACTGCGCCAAGCGACTACACGGGCCACTGCTTTCGAGTCTGACCTGGATGAATTCCGGCTGATCGTAGAGTACCCGCTGAGCGTGCTTTAACTGATCGCATGCCTCGTCGCTGATAGGTGGCTGAGGATGTGCAATCAAATGAAGGTGCCCTAAGGGGCACCTTTTTTGTGAGCCGAATTAGTAAGACAAAAAAAGCGGCCATATAGGCCGCTAAGTGTGGAGATTCTGTGGCAGCGCCTAAGCGCCCAGGCAAAGCGCGGGATCAATTTTTGCCTCTGCAGCGGCTCATTACCTGGTATTGGACGGTATTCAAGTCGCCCTTGGAGTCTTCGTAGGTCATCAACTGAGGAATAACCTTGCACTCTCTGAGTTCTGGAGAGGTTCTTACAACCTTCGCAATGTCCAGTTTCATCCCGTACTTGTACTCGACAACATTCGGCACAGGTTTACTGTTCTTCTCAGCGTAGTTGACGACGGCAGCCTGATGATCCTTGATGGCATTTTTTACAGCCGAGTCATCATTTGAAAAGGCGTAAGAAGCGACAGGGGCAGCGACAGTCAGGGCAAAGATAAGCGACTTGATGATACGCATGGGTTGGTCTCCATTTAGTGATGACTCAAGGTACCAAGTCACCACTAACTGGAACGTTGCGCAAAAATTACCATTTCGCAATCTTGGCAACTTACTGAAGAAACCCTCATTACAGTATTGTAATTATTCGCTCACCTTCCTGTTAGGGTCGCGCAAGTACTATTGATACCAACTCCTGATGAGCCAACGCTTGGTGATCAGGTACTGCCACTTCATCAGACGGTATCAACTATGAATCTGCTCAAATCGATGGTTCTGACGGTCGCTGCTCTTTCTTCCACTGCAGTGTTTGCCCAGGATGGCAGCGAGCTGGCCAGCCAGGCTGCTCAAAAAATGAAAATCGCTCAGGAAGTGCGCTTCCAAAATCAGAGCGATGCCAAAGCTACTGAATACGTAAAGTCCGACGACAAAGCGCGTGCCGATCAAACGAAAAAAACCGACGGCTGATTTCCAGTTTCCCGTATCGCTCCCAATTCACCTTTAGAAGCTCCCGAGCTCCTTTGGTTAAGGTGAACCTTTAAGCGCCTCCGCAGGGCGCTTTTTTTTGCTTCAAATTTCGCCCCAAGCCAAGAACGGTCATGCTGCAACGCCAGTCTGATTTTCAACGTTCTACGCTTCCTCTATCCATCCCCCCAGATTAAGGATTTGTCGATGAGCTCAGGTCACAGCCACGGCCAAGTGCGAGCAGGTCACGAGAAAAAACTGCTGATCGCACTTCTTCTAACCACAACATTCATGATTGCTGAAGTCATTGGCGCATGGGTTACCGGCAGCTTGGCGCTGCTATCGGACGCCGCCCACATGTTCACTGACTCGGCGGCGCTTGCCATTTCCCTGCTGGCGTTTCAGATCGCCAAACGTCCGGCAGACAGAAGTCGGACTTTCGGCTATGCGCGTTTTGAAATACTCGCCTCCGCCTTCAACGCGATCCTTCTCTTTTTCGTCGCCATTTACATCCTCTACGAGGCCTACCAAAGACTCGTTGAACCTGCTCCCATCCAGTCCATCGGCATGCTGGTCATCGCCATTCTGGGCTTGATAGTGAACCTCATCTCCATGCGACTGTTAGGCGCGGCAAGCGGCGAAAGCCTAAATGTGAAAGGCGCTTACCTAGAGGTATGGAGCGATATGCTGGGGTCGGTCGGCGTCATCGTGGCCGCAGTAGTGATCTGGCTTACCGGCTGGGGTTGGGTGGACTCAATCGTAGCTGCCGGCATTGGTCTCTGGGTTCTTCCAAGAACCTGGGTGTTGCTGCGCGAAAGCATGAACGTGTTACTGGAAGGGGTACCGAGCGGTATTGAGGTGCAGAAAGTCGAACAGACCATCTTGAGCGTGCCAGGGGTTGTTGCTATTCACGACCTGCACGTTTGGTCGGTCACCAGTGGAAAGAATGTGTTGAGCGTTCATATTGTGATTCCCGCAAGTGCATCCAACGGTCAACAGATCCTTACTGAGGTGACGGAGTCCGTGAGCAAAGCCTTTGATATCGGCCACTGCACCATCCAGCTGGAGCATGAAGGGTTTCACAGCGACGAACACGACAACCCTGATCACGAACATCATCAGTGATACGACTTGCGGCAGTAGCCTGCCGCAAGCCACTCAGCGGTTACTCCTCTTCCTCCTCCTTGCGATGAGCCCACTGATACAGCGCTGGCAGTACCAAGAGTGTCAGCGCAGTGGAGGAGAGAATTCCTCCGATCACAACCGTTGCCAGCGGGCGCTGTACCTCAGCGCCTGTACCCGTTGCCAAGGCCATCGGGATGAAGCCCAAGGACGCAACGAGCGCAGTCATCAAGACAGGACGCAATCGAGTAAGCGCACCCTCATTGACCGCATCCCGCAGCGACCGACCTTCCTCCCGCAGGCCGCGAATGAAGGCGATCATCACCAAGCCGTTCAGGACGGCCACCCCAGATAGCGCAATGAAGCCAACGCCTGCTGAGATGGACAGCGGAATGTCCCGCAGCCACAGCGCGAGCACCCCACCGGTGAGCGCAAACGGGATACCGGTGAATACCAACATGCCGTCTTTCAAGTTGTTGAACATCATGAACAACAGCGCCATGACCATCAGCAGCGCGACCGGCACTACGATCTGGAGCCGCTTGGCGGCAGACTGCAGTTGCTCAAATTGGCCGCCCCAATCAGTCCAGTAACCAGCAGGAATCTTGACTCCGCTTTCTATGCTCGTCCCTGCCTCTTGAACGAACGAACCCAGGTCACGACCACGAACGTTGGCACTGACGATCACAACACGCTTGCCGTTCTCCCGACTGATCTGGTTCGGGCCCAGCACCAAGTCGAGGCTGGCAACCTGTGACAGCGGAATGAAGTTGATCTGCTGGTCGCTGCTACCAGCTGTAGCCGGGATAGGAATCAACAGAGTCGAAAGCCCCGCCACATCGGTTCGCAGTTTGTCTGACAGACGTACCACCATATCGAATCGACGATCTCCCTCATACAATGTGCCGGCCTGACGACCACCAACTGCTGTGGCAATTGAGTCCTGGACATCGCCAATGTTGAGTCCGTAACGAGCAGCCTTATCCCGATCAATGTTGATGGTCAGAACCGGCAAGCCTGTGGTCTGTTCAACCTTCACTTCAGACGCCCCTGACACCTTCTGCAAGGTAGCGGCAATCTGCGTGGCGGTCTGATTTAGCACGGTCATGTCATCGCCCAACACTTTCACAGCGACGTCACTTCGCACGCCCGAGACCAGTTCGTTGAACCGCAACTGAATGGGCTGGGAAAGCTCGTAGTTGCTACCCGGAACATTTGCTGCTGCGGCCTGGAGCTCGGCAATGAGTGTTTCGCGAGATTTGCCTGGGTCTGGCCATTGGCTTTGTGGCTTCAGCATCACGTAACTGTCCGAGATGTTCGGCGGCATGGGGTCAGCGGCGATCTCTGCCGTCCCCGTACGTGCAAACATCCGCTCCACTTCAGGTACTTTCTCGACGATGACTTTCTCAAGACGTTTCTGTATATCCACGGACTGAGAAAGGCTGGTACCGGGGACTCGTAACGCCTGGAGAGCAAAATCGCCCTCGCTCAAGCTTGGAACAAACTCGCTGCCCATGCGACTGGCCATAACGCCAGACAGGATGATCAACACAAACGCCATGAAAAATGCGATCAGTCGATTCTTCAGCACCCACGAGAGAATTGGCGCATAGCCAACACGTGCTGTGCGCATCACGACGCCTTCTTCTTCCTTGACCTTGCCGGTCACAAACATCGCGATTGCAGCAGGTACGAAGGTTACAGAGAGAATCATGGCACCCAAAAGTGCGATCACTACGGTGAAGGCCATAGGGTGGAACATTTTGCCTTCCACACCGGTGAGGGCGAAGATAGGCAGGTATACGACCATGATGATCAACTGACCAAAAATCAGTGGCCGACGGGCCTCTTTTGCGGCAGCAAACACTTCATGGAATCGCTCTGTCCGCGTCAACATCCTTCCATGTTTGTGCTGCGCATGGGCGAGTCTTCGAATCGCATTTTCGACAATCACTACAGCGCCATCGACGATGATGCCGAAGTCGAGCGCACCGAGACTCATCAAGTTCGCACTGACTTTGTTGGTGAACATCCCGGTAAAGGTGAACAACATAGCGAGCGGGATCACCATCGCCGTGATCAGGGCAGCACGGATGTTGCCGAGGAAAAGGAACAGGATCGCGATAACCAGAATGGCACCTTCGACCAGGTTCTTCTTGACCGTTGCAATGGCTTTCTCAACCAGGTTGGTACGGTCATACACGGTGACGGCGTGAACACCCTCAGGCAGGGAACGGTTGATGTCGGCCAGCTTTGCAGCCACGGCTTGCGAAACAGTCCGGCTGTTCTCGCCAATGAGCATGAAGACTGTGCCCAGAACAACTTCACGACCATTCTCGGTCGCAGCACCTGAACGCAACTCTTGCCCGATGTCGACATCCGCAACGCTGCTGACACGGATTGGGGTGCCCTGAACATTCGCGATCACGATGTTCGCGATGTCTTTGATGGTACCCAATTGTCCTGGGGCACGAATGAGCAGTTGTTCGCCACCGCGCTCGATATAGCCGGCTCCCACGTTGGCATTGTTACGCTCCAGCGCGGCAACGAGGTCGTTCAAGGTCAACTTGTACGCTGCAAGCTTCTTGGGATCTGGCGCAATCAAATACTGCTTGGCAAAACCGCCAATCGTATTGATTTCAGCCACACCTGGGACGTTACGTAGCTGCGGCTTGATGATCCAGTCTTGGATGACTCGAAGGTCGGTAGGGGTGTAGGGGGTACCGTCTTCTTTGCGCGCGCCATCTTCAGCCTCAACCGTCCACAAAAAGATCTCGCCCAGTCCAGTGGAGATCGGGCCCATCAAGGCCTCGACACCCTCCGGTAACTGCTCCTTGGCGGTCTGCAGGCGCTCACCTACCAACTGACGAGCGAAAAAAAGATCTGTGCCGTCTTCAAAAATAACGGTGACCTGAGACAAGCCAGAACGCGAAAGCGACCGGGTTTGCTTCAAGCCTGGCAGCCCGGCCATGCTTGTTTCAATAGAGAACGTAACCCTCTGCTCGGTCTCCAAGGGCGAAAAGCCCGGCGCCGATGTGTTGATCTGAACCTGAACGTTGGTGATGTCAGGCACGGCGTCGATGGGTAATTTCTGATAGCTGGCTATACCAAGCCCCGCCATCAACAAAACAGCGAGCATCACAACGATGCGCTGTTCAATTGCGAATTGAATCAACCGTTCAAACATAGAGTTTTACTCTTACGACGCGGATCAATGGGCGTGCTCAGCAGAGCTCTTACCCAGCTCGGACTTGAGAATGAAACTGCCTGCGGTTGCTACCTGCATGCCGGCGTCGAGACCCTTAAGGATCTCCACGTAGCCACCTTCCTGCCGGCCAACAGTTACAGCCTGCACCTGGAAGCCTTCCGCGTTGCGGACAAACACTGAAGGCTTGTCTTCAACGGTTTGAATGGATGACTCAGGCAGGGTCACCTTGGCCGCCCCTTTCTCGGCGGTCACTTCTATGGAAACGAACAGGCCAGGACGCCAAGCACCGCTTGGGTTCGGCAGTACCACCCGAACAGATGCAGCACGGGTCTGCTCTCCCAGCAGGCTGCCGACATAACTGACACGGCCATCGACTTGAGCCCCCAGGTCTGGCGCGCTGACTTTGACTGGCCGACCTACTGCCACCTGCTTCAAATCTTTAGGGCTTGCGCCAAAGGTTGCCCAAACGCGGGTCAGATCGGACAAAGTGAAGGCGGCTGTAGACTCATTCACGACCTCTCCAATACCGAGGTGCTTCTCGACAACGACAGAGTCAAACGGAGCAATGAGTTCATAGCGATTGCCGGCGGCGACCTTGATGTTGGCCCCTATGGCATTCAGTTTCTGGCGGGCATTCGCAAGGCTAATGTCGGCCTCTTGGTACGCTTGCCTGGCCAGAAGATAGTCCTGCTCAGCAGAGATCTTATCTTCCCAGAGTTTCTTCTCCCGCTGCATGGTCAGCCGTGCGAGCTCAGTTCTGCGACGGGCCGCATCGAGGTCACTACGCAGATCCGTGATCTGCTGGCTCGCGATCACAGCCAGTACCTGGCCTTTTTTTACAGAGTCGCCCAACTCGACTTTCACTTCATCAACGATCCCGTTTACACGGGGGACAACGTGAGTTGTACGGTCTTCGTCAAATCTGATCTCCCCGGAGAAAGTGACTGAGGTGCTCATCAGTCGAGGCGCAGCGGCTGCAACCTCAATTCCGGCGGCGTCAATTTGGGCTTTCGTCAGTTCAAGCTGCCCCTCCTCGTCATGGGCCTCTTCTTTGCCCTCACCCGAGGCTCCTTTTTTGCCGGACTCTTCGCCGTCATGGTCTTTTCCTTCGGCATGGTTATGCCCAGATTCACCTTCCTGCTTTTTCTGTGGCGGTGACTCAGCGGCAAATGGAAGTCCGGTGTTCGTTACCGTGAAACTCCCCAGGCCAATAATGGCTACCACTGCCAGAGCAATGGTGAAGCTCCGTTTTCTGTTCATGAGTGCTCCTGGCAATCACGTGATTTCACAAACGTGATGCATTCGATAGATGCGTAAAAATTAAGGGCGGGCGGAGAACCGACTGAGGTCACCGTAACTGCGCTCGACAGTCACTCGTGCGTCAGTCGCGATGGCCAACGATTCGAGAAACTGACTACGTGCGGAGATAAGAGTGCGCTGGGCATCGAGGACTTCGAGAAAGCCGAACTTCCCCATTTCAAAGCCCCTTGTGGCAGCGTCAACAGCGCTTCTTGCCGATGGCAAAATGACCTCGTTGAACGCTTCAATGTCTCGCGATGCGGTCGCCCACTGATCAAGAGCGGTCTGGGTTTGGGTACGCAGCCTCAACTCGGTGGCATTGCGCAAGTCACGTGCCTGATCTGCTCGGCGAGATGCAGATAACACGTTGCCCTGATTTCTGTTGAACAGGGGAAGCGGCATGGAAAATCCGACCACGTTGACTCGCTGGCGGTCTTCACGACTGTACTGGCTGCCCACACTGACAGTGAGATCAGGAATGCGCTGTGCACGCTCCGATCCCAGAGCGGCATCCCGCTGCTCGATTTGAGCTTGCGCCAGGCGCAGGTCAGCGGACTCGTTTATTGCGCCCATCACCTGAGAAGCCAAAGGGGACTTTCCAGGAGAAAGGTCGGAGTATTCGAGGCTATCGAATGAGCCATTCAAGGAACCGGTTGCGCGAGCCAAATCACGATATGAGCTGGCTTTCAACGTTTCAGCACGCCGAACAAGCAACTCGGTCTCAGACAACTGCACCTTGGCCCGTGTCTCTTCAACGGGTGATGACTTGCCTGCGCGAACGCGTCCTTGTGCAACCTCAAGGCCTCGCTCAGCCAGGGACTGGGATTGCTTCGCGAGCTCCAACCCTGTTTGTGCACGTATCGCCGCGTAGAAGACTTGCGTCACTTCAGCGCGCAGTTCATTTCCCCGACGCTCAAGCTCAATGCGCGCAGCGTCTTGCCCACGGCTTGCGACATCGATACGGGCGCCTCTTTTCCCGCCCAACTCCAACTCTTGGCTCAACATCACTGTCGTGGTGCTGGTGTTGCGACGAGTGTCTTCCCTCTCCCAAGAGACAACCGGGTTCGGGATCAGACCCGCTTGGACTCGATCACCTTCAGCGATTCCAATTTCCCGTCGTGCAGCGGCAAGATCAGGATTCATGGCGAACGCAGAGTCAATCGCCTGCGATAGGCTCAAGCTCTGGCCAGCAAAGGCCACAGGGGCACTGAGCGGCATCATTAGGACGCAAAAAACCCCGATGCGCATTGACACTCTGGAAAAACTTCTAAATCCGAGCACGATGAAAGTTCTCCAATTGCATAACTCACCATATAAAAGATGGACAGACATAGCTCCGCCGACGAGTCGGAGTTTGATGAGAGAACTTTATGCAAACGCAGTTATCAGAGAGATTGCTGAAAAATTACAATTACGTAATCTGGAAAATTACTAATTTTCTTGAATTACAATTAGCTCCGAACTTAGAAAAAGCCTATCTCTGAAATGAATTGCAATACCTGAAGCCTTGCACTCACAACCCATTTTTGTACGTCAAAAATTCTTCGCCGCAGTGATGCGACATATTGTCGCCCCGCAGGGACAATCGGGGTATTTCGGCAGTTAGCGCTTGACCCTGTAGTCACTACAGGGATGAGAATCGGCTTGATATCCAAGGGGTTGTGAAAATTTCGTTGAGAAAAAGCCGTGAAAAAATGGTTACCCAGTCAACGAATTCGATCAGCCACCAACCCATCAAAAAAGGAAATTCTGCCATGCGAATCCTTGTTGTCGAGGACGAGCCTAAAACTGCCGAGTATATGCACCAAGGCCTCACAGAAAGTGGTTACGTTGTTGATGTAGCCAATACGGGTCTTGATGGTCTTTATCTGGCCAAGCACCAAGGCTATGACATTGTAATTCTTGACGTTAACTTGCCTGAAATGGAAGGCTGGGAAGTGCTTTCCAAATTACGGGAGATTAGTAACACTCGCGTTATGATGGTTACTGCCCGTGGGCGCCTTGATGAAAAAGTACGTGGACTTGAAATGGGCGCTGATGACTACTTGGTCAAACCTTTCGAGTTTCCCGAACTCTTGGCCAGGGTTCGCACGCTCATGCGCAGAACCGAGCAGGCTGGCTTGCCTGAGGTACTCAGGGTTGGAGACCTGGAGCTTGACCAAGGTCGGCACCGAGCATTCCGTGGCACTCAGCGCATCGATCTCACCACTAAAGAGTTTGCGCTCTTGCACCTCTTGATGCGCCACAGCGGTGAGGTCATGTCGCGCACCCAGATCATCTCCCTGGTTTGGGACATGAATTTTGACTGCGACACCAACGTGGTCGAAGTATCCATCAGGCGTTTGAGAGCCAAGATCGATGACCCCTTTGACCAAAAGCTGATTCATACCCTCCGGGGCGTTGGGTACGTATTGGAAGTTCGCGAATGAGGTCAGCGCGGCTGTCCGTGAAGCTTGGTATCACCGTCACTGCAATGAGTGCTGTTCTGGTTCTGGTAATGGCGACGTTCGCTTTAGCATCAATTTGGCGCCAGCTCGATATCCAGGCAAAGGATGGACTCAAGGAGAAGTTGTCGCAGGTTGAGCACAGTCTCGCGGAGGGCTCGTCCTCGGTTGCCGATATCGTCCTACACCCTCATAACCTGCGGGATCAGATCGTCGGTCACGATAACCTTACGCTCACGATCATGGACTCAAGTATTCCTCGAATACTCCTACTGAACCTAGGAGAAGGAGAAGGCGCAGAACTACCTGTGCCAAAAATCAACACGAGCGCTTTGGAATTCAAAGAGGTTGACGCGGCAGAGGGCTTTGAGACGCTCATGGCCTACAAGCTCATCCGACTCAAGAGTGATCAGCAAATTCTGGTGATGCTCACTCTCGATAGGAAAAGCGATTACACATTACTGACGGCCTATGTGAAATCGACTCTGATTGCCCTACCTCTGATCTTACTGATCGTAGGTGGTTGCGCATGGTGGGTAGTGCACCGTGGACTGAAACCCTTGCGGGCGTTCCGCCGGGTTGCAGAGAGCATTTCTGCCAGAGACCTGTCGCATCGGATGAAAGTCCAAGGGCTACCTGAGGAACTGAGCGACCTCGCTCATGCCGTGAATTTCATGCTCCATCGGCTGGACAGCGACGTGCAACAACTGGCGCAGTTTTCAGACGACCTAGCGCACGAGCTGCGCTCGCCTATGAACAATTTGATGGGAACGGCGCAGGTCACGCTATCGAGAGAAAGGCCACCTCAAGAATACAAGCAGGTGCTGGAATCCTGTACTGAAGAACTCGAGCGCCTGTCACGGATGGTGTCCCAGATGCTTTTTCTGGCAAGTGTGAGCCAGCCTTCAGCGCCACTGACATTCAGTAGCGTCGATCTCCAAGAGGAGGCCACTAAGGTCTCGGAGTTGTTCGCGATTTCCGCTGAAGAGAAGAAAATGTCTGTGGAGGTGTCTGGTGAAGGCACAGTGTTGGGAGACAAGTTGATGATCCAGCGCGCGATCTCAAATCTGCTGTCCAACGCGATTAGGCATGGTTCACCTGGCAGCACAGTCACGCTTGGCCTCTCCACGTTTGCTGACGAAATGCTGCTCTCCGTCAGTAACGCTGGTGAAGGCATCGAGGCAGAACATTTGCCCCGCCTGTTCGACCGGTTTTACCGAGTTCACCCGAGCCGGTCTCGCCAGCAAGGAGGGACTGGCCTTGGGTTGGCTATCGTACGCTCCATCATGAGCCTACACGAAGGGCGGGTTACCGTGAGAAGTGAGCTTGGTCGCATCACTACCTTCAGCCTGATCTTCCCAAAGGCTGTGTGAAATTGCCTGCAGCTAGATCGACTTCGGTTTGAAATCCCAATACTCGGTGCAAGTGCATCGGGTTTCTCATTTGCATAGCATCGCTCAGAGCGCTTGTCGGCCTGCTGCCTTACCAGCAGTAAACCGACAGGCCTTCTCAGAGTCAAAAACCCAAGCTCGGAGGCTCTTGAGCCGACAATTGGATGTCACGGAACGTCGGGTTGGTTGCGAAGAGGAATGGAGCAGACACAAGAATTGTTCCGTCGGCATTCCACTGAGGGCCGTTGAGAACCGGCAATTGATTCCAACGGTTGGCGACCGAATTCCGGCAGCCTGGCGAGCCCCAATATTGCTGAGCGAACTCCAGAAGATCGTCTTCATTACTCGGCAGTTCGGAAGAGATGACCGACCAGTTGAGCTGCCCTAGGTAGCTGGCATAGCGTTCAGCAGTCGCCATTACAGCCGACGGCCACACCTGAAAACCTCTGCACACTCTGATGAATATCTCGAACTGCATCGGGGCTTTCCCCGACTCGATTTTTGTCCACGCACTCGGAGTCTTGGCGATCCACTCAGCTACCTGAGCCTGATGGAGGCCTCTCTCGGTGCGGAGTTCCCTAAGGATGACGGTACAAATGGTTGTTACGGTGGTGACTTTCTCTGATGTGGCTGACATGGCTACGACTCAAGATGGCTAACAGGTAGCTGAAATCATACCCAAACAAAGTCCCTATTGGAACCTACACATTCCCAATAGGAACATTGCATTTCTCTATGAGGTTTTATGGATTCCCAAAAAAACTTCACAAAATTTGCGAAAGTCCTTTTCGGCTCTGTATGTCGCCGATGGGACGCTGAATTTTTTACTGAAACTCGCTTTTATCAGGGCAGATGAAGACGGTAATGCCAAAAGCCACTGACAGCCCTCCTGCGATCACGGGATAGGCGAGTCATATCCCGCAGCGGCACAGACTGCCCTTCCAAAAAGGATTTTCTCATCCGGTTACACATTCAATTTGCGATACCCATCCGCTTGCGCGGACGCTACAGCGAAGCCTATTCAGAGAGATCCGAATCATGACCTTGCGTACACGAAGAGTCCTGCGTGCCTTGGGCGCAATTGCAGGTATCAGTATGTTCACCTTCGCTCAAGCAGCCACAACGTCAATAGACGTCTATCGAGATCCGAACTGCGGCTGTTGCACCAAGTGGATCAGCTACCTTAAGGACAATGGATATGAGGTAGTGGATCACGTGGAAAACAACATGAGCGCGGTTAAGGAAAAGCTTGGCGTTCCAGCACAACTGGGGTCATGCCATACCGGCGTTGTGAACGGGAAATTTGTAGAGGGACATGTCTCAGTGGAGCAAATCAACGAGCTCAGTAAGAGGTCGGACTTGAAAGGTGTTGCGGCACCTGGCATGCCAGTAGGCTCACCAGGTATGGAGTCCGGGACGCGCAGGAGCGCGTATCAAATTATTGGTGTGACTGACTCTGGGGATCAGACCCTCCTGGCAGACTTCCCAGCTCGATAGGCTCTCAGAGATCCCGTGCCAACCGAAAAGACATCGCCGGCATGGATCGGACGAATCGCCGGAGCCATGTAGGTCTGCCGGCAAGTACTGATAGGTGTCGTCTCAGCGAAGCACCTAGTCGAAGAGCTCTCTTAGAAACGATTTTTTGCGGTAGGGTTGACCTTGGTGCCCGCTCTGATAGGTGTCTCGCCATCCGCCAGAGTGATTCGATTGCACTTCGGAGTGCCCGCCGTGTTTGCTCCCGTGTTTACTGCCATGTTTGTCACCTTGGTGACCGCCAGATGGCTGGGAGTAAACGACCTCTGCTTGAGGCAGCAATTCCTGAGAAGCCTGAGTAAATCCAGCAGGGAGAAAACGTGATTCCTGCTGCTGGCTCCTCTCAATGATTTTGTCGAGTTCACCACGGTCAAGCCAGACGCCCCTGCACTGAGGGCAGTAGTCGATCTCAACGTTCTGGCGCTCGGTCATCACTAGCGAGATGTCTTTGCATACTGGGCACTGCATGGTCTTTTCCTCTGTATTGAAAAAGGCTGATAGCGGATCTGCTGTTTCAGCGACGCAGCAAGCGCAATCCGTTGAACACCACGAGCAAGCTCGCTCCCATGTCGGCAAATACGGCCATCCACAAAGTCGCGAATCCTGAGAACGCGAGCGCCAAGAACACAACCTTGATCCCCAGCGCCAGGCTGATGTTCTGCTTCAAGATGGAGGCAGAACGACGGCTCAAGCTGATGAAGTCTGCGATTTTGCGCGGGTCGTCATCCATGATCGCTACGTCAGCTGTCTCCAGCGCTGTCGCAGTCCCGGCGGCACCCATTGCAAAACCAATGTCTGATTGTGCAAGGGCAGGAGCATCGTTCACTCCATCACCGACCATCCCGACATTTCCATACTGGGTCTTCAACTCAGCCACGGCAGTTTGCTTATCCTCGGGCATGAGATTCCCGCGCGCATCCGCGATGCCTAGCTGGCCGGCAATCGTTTTGGCAGTCGCAGGGTTGTCACCTGTCAGCATGACCGGGGTCACATTCAAAGCTTTCACCGCCGCAATCGCCTGGAGGCTCTCAGGCCGGACGGCGTCCGCGACCGCGAAGATTGCGACGGGGCCAGCGCTGCTGCACAGCACGATCACTGTCTTACCTGCACTTTCAAGCTTCGAAAGTTTGGCTTCCAGTGCTGCTGAACACACACCTAGTTCTTCCACCAAGCGATGATTGCCCAAGTGCCAGACTTCATCGCTAACCTTGCCTTTTACACCCCGCCCATTGAGGACATTGAAGTCACTGACCGACATAGCTTGGACTGCTGGTTGCTGGGATTTCCATCCTGCGACCAATGCCTTGGCCACTGGATGCGTACTCTGCTCATCCAGGCTTGCGGCAATCAGGAGTGCGGTTTCAATCGGCAGTTCACCCAGCGACTCGGAGTCAGTTAGAACTGGTTTCCCTTGAGTCAACGTGCCGGTTTTATCGAGGGCCACCACCTTCAACAACCTGCCACTTTCAAGGTAGGCACCGCCCTTGATGAGGATCCCCTGCTTCGCGGCAGATGCGAGGCCGCTTACCACTGTGACGGGGGTTGAAACCACAAGCGCACAAGGACAGGCAATAACGAGCAAGACCAGCGCCTGGTAGAGCCATTCGCTCCATGTTCCACCGAGCAATACTGGCCCAAGGGTCGCAACGAGCAGAGCCACTACGACAACAACAGGGGTGTAGTAGCGCGCAAATTGGTCGACGAATCTCTGCGTAGGCGCCCGCTGTGACTGAGCATTCTGAATGGCGGCAGCGATGCGAGCCAGCGTACTTTCCCCAGCAACGGCAGTCACGGTGGCCTCAACCACGCCGTCGGTGACGATGCTGCCCGCATAGAGCTGATCACCCACGACCTTATCTACTGGCAAGCTTTCACCGGTGATTGGCGCTTGATCCAGGGCCGCTCGGCCAGAGGTTACCGTCGCATCCAGTGGCACTCTCGACCCAGTACGAATACGGATTTTACTGCCCAGCGCCACACCTTCGACTGGCTGTTCCTTCCAGCCGCTGTCACTCATCACTTCAGCAGTTTCAGGCGCAAGGGCAGTCAGCGACTTAATCGCGTTGCGGGCGCGCTCAAGAGATAAAGCTTCAATGGCTTCGGCAACCGCAAAGAGGAAGACCACCATCGCAGCTTCCGGCCACTTGCCAATTACCACAGCGCCCAAGACAGCCAGCGACATCAAGAAATAGATGTTCAGTGTGAAGTTCTTCACGGCGATCCAACCCTTTTTCAGGGTAGGTAGACCAGCAGTGAGAATAGACAACACAGCCAAGACCACGACCGGCCAAGCCCCTTCCTGTCCGGTCGTCCAGGCGATTACTTCAGCGGCGATGGCAGCTAGGCCACTGACGGCCAGTAACCCTTTCAAACGTTTAGTGAGGGCCGGTGGGACGGCCTTCGAAGCTGCGCCAGCCTCGATGAGGGTCGGCCCCATATCCAGAGCATTCAAGGCGGCAACAATCGTTTCCGGATCACCTAAACGGTGATGCACCGTAAGCTCCCGATCCAACAGGTTGAAATCGAGTCGAGCAACTCCAGGCATTGGCTCCAGGCGGTTACGGATCAGCCGCTCCTCAGTAGGGCAGTCCATCTTGTCGATTCGATATCGAACCTGAGTCGTCCCTTCAGGCCCAGGCGTCGCCGCGCGTGAAGTCGCTGATCCCACAGAATTGGCTTTGCTTGAGCAGCACGCATCCACATGGGCATGAGCCGTCGAGCCATGGTCATGTCCATGATCGTGATCGTGATCGTGATCGTGAGAGCCTGCACCGTGGTCATGATCATGGTGAGCCGACTTGGAGTCGGAAGCCTGAGAGTGATGCGAACCGCATGCATGCGATTCCTTACTGCCCAAGCTTTCGGCGTGATCATGGCCGTGCTCAGCTTGGTGAGCCCGAGATTGAATTTGTTTGGCGAACACCTCCCGAGGGTCAGCAGAGCAGCAATCATCTGACTTCGGGACAAGGTGCAATTTGGTTTTGGACTGGTTTTCCTGACTCATGACGCGTCTACCAATAAGGACATGGCGCCATTCAACAGCCTGTAGTAACTACAGGGTCAAGCGAAGAATTTGAAGTTTTCAGATCGAGGCAAGGACACGGGTCGAGTCGACGTCCCCATGCGTAGGCGATTGATGAATGGATGTAGGAATACATCAGGTGGCCAAAGTAGGCAGCGCCTCAACTGCTCCGTCAGCCCTCACCTTGGGAGTCATGCATATCGAGTAGACCATCAATCTTCTGATGAAGCTTATGGGACAACGTCAGGAGAAAACCGTCAGGACGGTCTTCGACACCCTTAATCTGCGTCGGCTGTAGACCTACCCAGGCACAGACCACGACCACAGCCGACAGGGTCAAAAGCAGAGCTGTACAGCTAGCCACTCGGCGCAGTCTCAGCAGCAAATCCTCCTCGACAATTTTGTTACAAGTCTTTTCAGAATCATGTTTTAGATGCCAAATACGATACCCGACGACGGCGGCGTACCCCTAGAGTAAAAACCCCGCCATGTCCGGCGGGGTCTTATCTATCAATCACCTTTCTTGTGCTTGTGCACGTCCAGGTCGGGATGCTTAGGCTTGTTTTCGGGGGTTACACGGCGACGCTGGTCTGTCTTGCCGGTTGATTCGGCAATTGGCTTGGGCCCAGGTTTGATGGCCATACGACTTGCTCCTTCAGATGATAGGGATATGCCTTTGCAAACGACTGCCGTGTAAGCGTTCGCTCAGTACGGTCACGAGATTGAGGGCACCCAAACACTGTAGCTTGATATTTTTATGCCAGCATTGGAGTACAGCTTTTTTCACCCGTGCCTTTCAGATCCCTACTCAAGCTTTCTGAAGTGTTATGCCGAGAAGAGGGAGTGCGGCCCAATAGCCAAAGCTTCTCCAACTCACGTTAAAGCCAGGGACTGCGCTGACAATCCCTATTCATCGAATGGCAATGCAGAGGTCGGATCACGGCGCACCTCGAAGGTATTGACTGTCATCGCAACAAGCGAGTAGTACCCATACACTCCAATCAGCTCAACCATCCCAGGCTCTCCAAATGGCGCGACGCCCTGATCGTAAAGCACGCCATCAACACGACGGGATTGATAAAGCGACTGACCGATCTCGTATACACACTGCTCATCGGCGCAGGTGAATGCGGGAGTCCGTTGCTGCCTAAGCGCTTCGATCACACTCTTGGAAATGCCTGCACCTCTGGCGATAGGCTCGTGAATTTGCCACTCGGCCTGAGAACGCCACTAAGCAGCAGTCGTCAGGATAGCTAGTTCGGTAAGTCGCTGCTCCAGTGTTGTGCCGTATCGGCAAAACGCTCCCAGACGCTGCGCATGGTCTGCAAGCGCCGGGCTCTGACCCAGGCCAGGAACGGGCCATCCAGATTGCCGCGAGGCCTCTTCTGAATCTCAGCTAGCACGCGCTGCTGACCCTCGCTCATCTGATCAGTTTGCAATGTGGTAAGACGCGATTGAATGTCCATCGTTTCCTCTTTCCAAATTTGAGTCGCTACCTCACACACAGCCCAAGGTGATCCAGTACAGCACTCCGTATCGGACTGCCTTGAAAAAAGGGATCAAGGCCAAGAAGCTCCACAGCGGATCGCATCAGTCTGGCCAGCCGCTCTCTCAAAGTGGTGAGTCTTTTACCCAAGAGGATGAGTGCAAGGCCAGGGGATATGTCACCTACTCCTTAAGATTGCTTGTGCGAATTGGCCAACGCTAGTGAAACCGCTATGGCCGCCGCGCTTGAGCAAAAAACCTTGAATCCCCACGATGCGAGGCCCATCGCGATCGCAACGTGGAGAGTCACCAAGCATTACAACGCGTCCTTGTCCGGCGAAGTCATTGCCAGGCTGGACACCTAACCGCTGGCAAGTCTGCAGGTATATCGATGACTCCGGCTTCATACATCCGAGCTCGTAGCTATACCCATGGACGACGATGCTCGGAAAAAGCTGCCGAATGACTGCACCATATGGACTCGCCAAATTTGAGCAGACCGCAAGCTTGATATCACCAGCGTGCAGCAGCGCTATGCCGTCTTCAGCATCAGCAAAAGGTCGGACGCTGGAAAGCTCCTCCTGCAGGCTGTCCTCAAGCTCCTTGAGCCGGCCAGAGGAGAGCTTGATACCAAAATATGAAGCAGCTTCTGATATTGGAAGTGTTCGCGTCATCAGGATACGAATGTCATCTGCTCGGGGCTTACGCCCCTGCTTGCTACATTCGCGAATGAGTTGCCGGTAGGGATAGGTGGGGCGTGTGATTTCGGCAATCGTGCCGAAGGCATCCAAGATCACTCCGGAAATCTTCATTGATTTTCCTTTAGCTTTTAGCTTTGGTTCTTCCGTGCTGAAGTTGAGAGAAAGGGTCAAAATCTCACGAAAGCAGTCTTCGTATACCAAAAACGAGAGACTCGTCCCGACCTGATAGATCCGGGCTCATGTCAGGATCTATCAGGACATATCGGCTTCCGCTTGCGGTCACGGCAACCAGGTAACCGTACTCGTCATGAAACTCCAGAACGTTTGAGGTTCGGATCAGGCGCCCACTCCGAAATCTATCTTTGGAATCTAAATAGACGCGACCTATTAGGCAAAAGCTCCACACCTGGGGCTGATACAGATACCCCGTGACACCACCAGTGAAAATCAGTTGGCTTGCAGTGATGACCAGGCTTGGGATCTCAATCCTCTGGCTTTCCACAGGAGCCTCCGCCGTATACCGAAACGATGACGTAATGGTCTCGGCCACAGCAGCTTCGTAAGAGCGTAAAGCCTCTGTATTTGCGGACTACTTCTACCGGTGGCGTGATCACTGTCTCACCATCCCGAATCAAGCGGGAGTGATCGAAGTAGATGGAGGCCGCGTACATATCTCCCACCAAGGCAGCGTTGCTGAGGTACCCATCAACAATGACTCCCCAACTGATTTCTTGGGCAGCGATGAGACGAGTCTTCAAGCAATAGTCAGCCTGGGAAAAACTCACCTGTTTCTCCTCAGGCAGCATATTAAATTTCAATGATTTTCCTCGCATCAAACCCAGTGATCTCTTGCGGGTAGCCCTTGGGATTAGAAACAAGCCGGCAGTTGCCCAGGGTCAGATCGATCGCTAAATGAGTGTGGCCAAAAAACCAGAAACCGGCTCTGCCAACCAAGGCCGGCCAATTATTCGTGTAGCTCGCACTGAGATGCCCTTCATTGCTGTCGCCAGCGACTTCGGGTAATGGGCAATGGTGACTTATGACGACTGTCTGTCCCTCGTAAGGGACATCTAGCTGGGAAGAAAGCCACTGCCGAGCAAGATGGTTCCGGGCAACCAAGTCATCGGGACGCAGCTTCCGATAGCGAGCATCGGCCCGGATTACCCTGAAATCATTCATCGAATTTCGAGCTACAAACATCGCTGCACTCAGATCCCCGCTCGCTGTGTAGTCAGTCCAACACGTCGCTCCAAGAAATCTAACACCCTGAAAAACGAAGCTATCTCGGTCGAGCACGTGCACGTGGCTGTCCGCCGCTGCCCGCATTTTTTCGAGGGTGTAATCGATGTGCCCCGAGTAATACTCATGATTTCCAGGCACGTACAGAGTAGGGACATTGAACGCATCGTTGGCCCACTCGATCCCCCTGATTCCTTTGTGAATATCGCCCGCCAAAATGACTACGTCGACGTCTACAGAGGGTGACTGGTACGGCTCAAACTCGATGTGCAGGTCAGACAGAACGAGTGCTTTCATCTCTTCTCACGTCGATTTACCCTTTAATTGATTTTGGAGCATCCTGCGCCAAGCGGAGTGCTCGGGATCGACAGCGGACTGATTCCACTGCCATCTGGCGCACATGCCTCCGAGAATCATAATGCGGTACGCCACATAATTACAATATACGTGGTTTATTTGGCATACATAACTGTGGCTCTATCCTCAATTTTCAGGCGCCTATGTCACTGAAATTTGAGGTCGCTGCAGTACTTCGAGCCTTGCGCCAACTCCAAGGCGGAGGATACGCACGCCTTTCGGATTCGACAGCGCGCCGTACAATCGGGGAGCTGGAACGTGCACAGACGGGTGTGACGCTGGACAAGCTTGCAGAGCTGGCTGTGGCGCTAGAATTCGATTTGGCAGCATTCGTGGTGCTGTGCGTCAGCATGCAGAGAGGCATTTCGCCCGGCGCAGTGATCGAGTCAACCACGACACTGATAGATGGTTTCAGCGCAGCAGGCGGGTTGGAGTTGATGCGCAAAGCGCTGTCGGATGGCGAGATCGTCAAGCGCCCTCGTGGCAAACCTCGCAACGACCTCGTGATAGCCGAAATTCAGCGACTGAAAGCTGAAGGCAAGACTCAGTCCGAGGCTGGCCGGGTGCTGGGCATACCCAGATCGACTGTGCAGAAGCATTGGCAAAGCTGAGCTGCAGAAAACCGAAAACATTTCATATTCATAGACGGCCAGCATTGATGTGATGCTTGAGCCACTGTGCACTCTGTTCACGAGGGTGCTTGCGCTCACCCCTTAAAGTTTACCTTCGAAAAATCTGGGATTGGATCACCTAATCCTCCCTATCCAACGCTTGCCCAATGCTCTGGAAAAGCTCGCATTGGTTATGCTGCATCTGAGCCATGTGGCTCCGCCTCCCCAATCGATAATGAGGGCTCCAGATAGGCTTCGCCCCCCACAGGCGTGCGGCCTCAGTCAGACATCCAGTGGCTAGATCGGCCTAACACTATCCAATCCCAATGCCCGATTAATGAACGACCGATCAACCGCACCTAAGTTACTCCAGGCACTGGTATTGGATCGCAGATAATCGGCTAGGCCGTCGACATCTGCCTCCTCAGGAAAATCCATAATCAATGCCATTCGGTGCAAGGTTTGAATGGGAATCCCCATTTCCTCAAGCGCGTTCACCCCAGTGGGTAAATGCAGGTTTTCGAATATCATCCGCAGATGGCTGTAGTCGATCTTGCCGCGAACCATGCGCTTGGCGGCATGGATCCGTACCACATCTTCCAGCAAGCCCAAGACCTTCGGAAGGGTATAACCGAACACGTTGGTAATCAGCTTAAGGTCGTTGTTGATCATGAATGAAAGGGTATTTTTGTTGCCCTCGTTCCGGATCCTCTGCTTCGAATACTCGATCTGACCTTTGAGATAGTCTGAGTAACTCTGAGCATTGAAATAAGAAACCAGCTTCGCGATCATCACATCCGTTGGCTTGGTGGGCACGCCATTGCGAGAAAACGTTTGAGGAACCAACCTCACAATCACCTGAGCAAACGTCTTCAAAAAATCCGGCGCAGGCGTCCAGTGGAAGGTCAACGTGGCAAAATCTTCGGGCGTGAGCATCTCAACAAAGCTGTACAGCGTTTCAAACTGCTCCATCCGGAAGTAGGAGTGTTTTTTCACAAGATCAATTGATACGCGGTCTTGCTTGAACGCTTCGTCAAACCGGTCTTGAGAATGCTCAGACAGATGGTCTGGCTGAGCACTGGCTAGCAAATTGATCGGGGTGTCATCGCCCTGAACACCCAACGGGATGTCCACCTCAAGATTGAGGTTGTCTTCCGGAATAGCCTCTAGGCAGAACACCTTTCCTACAAAGTGAACCCCCATACGGCCAGCTCGCCCCTTGATGTTGCCGTGGGTAAACTTATCAATCCCGCGAGTCCCATCACGGTTGTCATAAATCACCACATTCTTCGCAACCGTGTTGACGCCCTCAATGATGGTTGAGGTACAAATCAGGAATCTGATTTTCCTGGCGTTGAACAGGTCGGCTGTGTACTGCTGTAGTGCCCTGGGCAATCCACCGAAGTGGAGCCCTATCCCATTTCTCAGAGCGACGGTGTAATCCCATTCCGAATCGAATTCGCGCGCGACCCATTCGAGGTGAGGGCTTTGAGCAACCTGCCCATAGCCTAGGCGTATCAGTTCTCGTGCGACAACCCCTGCAACTGCAGACGACTTGCAGTAGATAATGGTTGCACCCTCACATTGCTCAAGAATGGAGGGGAGAGCCTTGAGCTTGCCCTTTTTGTCATCAGCGGCTACCCCCAGTGTCTGCACGTCAAGTGCCACTGTATTGAAGTCAGTCGAGATGAAGGTGTGTGGATAACCGAGTTCGGTGAGCCCTCTCACGCTATTAACGAACGGGCCGCTCAGATAGAACTGTTTGGACACCTTGAGGAGCTTGCTCAAGGCGATATTGAGCTCAACAACACGCTCATCCGTGAAGTCGATCCCGCCGCTCTTCAGTTCTCGGAACGCAAGTTTGTAGAACTCATCAATGACAAAAAAATCGATCGCCTCAATGTCTTGGCGCTCGTTGACCCTCTCCTGAGTAAGGACGTAAACGGCGCGTTCCGATCGACACTCTTGGGAGCTGTGATGGATGATCTGATACGAGTCCCCGAATCGGCGCTGGAGTCTTCTTCGGGTCTCGTCAGCCAACGCGACCGTGGGTACAACTAGAACAACTCTTTTCACCTCGCCAAGGCCCAGTAGGGAGTCAACAAGCGCGCTCTTACCCATGCTGGTGGGAGCGCTGAGCACCACACTGCGGCCAGCCTTGAGAAGATCAAATATCTGAAACTGCATCGAATGGAATACAAAATCGTCAGAGAACGGTGTCCTGTAAAGGCTGAGCGCTACAAGATCGCCGGGGGTCAGATCCGAAAAGCCAGACTTCAAATACGGATACAGACCGGACTTTCTCACCATGCCCTTCAGGATAGCGGAGTGATCGGCGAATTTTTCCCGAGCGTCTAGGGCTCGGACTATCAACTCCCTACCTAGATCCATGGAGACCGGGTTCGAGAGTAATTTGTTGATCGCTGTCAGGTACTGGAACGCTGAAAAGCCGTCGTGACCCAAACTGCTTTTTGCCATCTCGTAATCGACGGTCATACAGCCTCCCTGACTTTTTCCTCAACCATTCTGGTCAACCTATCGAGACTAGGTGCAGGAAAAACAAATACGTCGATTTGCAGTTCAGCGAAGGGCGACTCATCTTGTAGGTCGGCTATGAACTGCTCAAACAGTCGAGTGGTTTCCTGATGCAAATCGTCTTCATGCCCTGGCGTTTCCGGATCGGTCAGCAGAGACGAGTCGTATCCGATGAACAGCATGAACCTGAAGCGCTGCAGGTGCGCATCGAACGACCGGCTTCCGTCCAGAATGTCGTTGATGTCATGCCGTAGCAGATAGTCATCGTCCTTGATGTCAAGGATCTTTCCTCGGGCAGAGTCAAAGCAGTCTTCAATTTCTTGGTAAAGCCTGTCACGTATCTCCGGCAACCTGAGTGCTATGTCGCTGGCCGTCACGAGCTCGCTGAATCCAACCCATAACTCATCACCGTCAGTTTCGCGGCGAACAATATGAACATTCTCTAGAATTTTGACGACGTTGAGCCCGTCGATGTAGAGCGCGCATGGAATCGGCTGGCTGTCATGCATCTTTCGGACGGTGGCGTGGAGCAGAACACGGCCCAGGAATGCATTGACGTCTTCCAATGACTTGGACACCGCAGCCCTGAGCCTTTGTTGCATCTCCACATGGCCCAGTTTATCGATGTCCGCCAGCTCCTTAGGTCGCAAAAATACCTCATCCAACCAATTGCAGACATTTTCAACGATGTGCCGGTAACGGTACCTCTTCAAGGTGTATTGCTGATGCAAAACTCGCCAATGGCGCTTTTGGCATGAGGACGCTAGGGGCGTGCGGAACGGCACCAAGATGTGCGGGAGCGCACGCTTGACGTAGACTTTTCGGCCTAACCGCTTTTGATCTTCGTCTACGCGGGCGTTGAACCAGGAAATCAGATCAGCACGCAGGTAAGACTTATTGTCAGCAGTATGGATTCGACGCGACTGAGCGCCTTTCCGGGTAACGGTATCAAGGATACGACACCAGATATCCTCGGCCTCAGCCTCTGAGCTCAGAACTTGCCCACGGAGCTCCAGAGATGCTTGACGAATGTTTTTGATTCCCATCAGCTCGATTTCCCTCAAGCTGTGGAATACCTTCCATTGGGCGGCGTCGATCCAGCCGCCTAAATCCAGACCGCTTGGGGCTTCGTAGGTACCAATTTTTGAGACGAGGTATGTGATCAGGACGTCCCGACCTGGCTTACCTGCACGATCCTCCCTACGGATCGTTAGGTACTCCAAGGTCTTGTTGACCTTCTCTTCCGTTACGATCTGGAATTTCTGGAGAAATCCAGGCTCGGGCTTACATTGCATGGATTTGTGCAGAATCGAGCTTTCAGGGATCGCCTTCTTTCCCTCTCCCTTCGAGTTCACGACGATATGCGATCTATCCCATCGTGTCTTCGCGGTACTTTTGACCTGGATGAACTCAATGGCATCGTCCGAGACGATATCAATGTCATCGGTAACCTCGCAGCGGACACTGCGCATGGTCTTGTCACGCAGCATTCTGGTGACATGATAAGCCGCAACACAATCTTGAAAGATGAAGCCGTGCTTGGCGGCAACACCGCCAGAGTCGTTAGGTTCCACATCGACGTCCATGACATTTTGAGCATGGAATCTAGGGGAATAACTCAAACCCGTCTATAGCATTGGTGGCGATTTGCCCATTACGGAGTGATAGAGCCGTCTTGCCGTTAACAAGCCAGCCCCTTGATCGCATACCCGACGAACCCGCTCCTAGACTTCCAATCCAGGAACAGTTGCCGTGACGTGCGGATGGGAGCATGGCCGCGTCCGCGCATCGGCAGGTAGCGATCAACTAGCGGGCATAGCGGCCTCAAAACGGGATATCGGGGTCAGCCTCCGGGTGGCTAACACCTGCCGGGGCAACTGAAGGAGCCGTTGCTTCTAACTGAGCCAGCCCCCCAGCTTGGATGGTAGCTAGAACGGGAACCAGGATTGGCTTTGCCTTAACTGCACCGACGTTACCTATCAGGTCTTCGTTGTCTTCCTCATAACTGGCTGACAACTCATCTGCAGGCTCGTCCGGATCGAGATCAACATAATCTTCGCCCATCATCATCCGGTAGTGAGCATCGTGATTAGCGGCTTTGAAGATCTTGAAGAAGATTCGCATGTAGCTTGCCGCCATTCCGTCACCAATAGCCACAAACAGCTCGTCTGGGGAGTAGTGCGAGCCATCATTGACCCAACTGATCAGCGACTGACATTGCACCTTTTCCAGCCCCTCAAATTTCCCAACCAAATGGTACGTGTCTACCCCACCAAGGATTTTGAAGTAATTCTCCAGAATCCTGCGCATCGTGTTTTGCAGCGTTAGCGCAGGCATCGGTTTTTTCTTCAATTCAGCCCATAACAACTGATACGACGTTCTGATTGGATTGCTGGCATGAAACTCGACGGAGGAGTAATCGCCTGGCTTGCGGACGATCCAGAAAGTCTCATCTCCGAGGGACGCGTCGGCCTTGCGCCGCTGGTCATAGGTGATTTCTTTATGGAAATGGACGTTGTGGGTCAGTACAAAAATCTGCTTGAGGTGGCTATCCTTTTTCCTGACCTCCGCAAATAGCTCTTTGATCAAGCTACTCACGATAAACAGCACATCGCTATCGAGACTAGACACAGGATCATCGATAACAACGATGCGGTCGCTGGTTATGCCTGAGGTCGTGACACTCCCCCTCAGCAGGTGATAGAAGTACAAGAAGGTGACAAACGTTTTCTCACCCTCGCTGAGAGTTTGCTTGGCATCTTTGCCATCGCTGCGGATAAGCCGGTAAGAATTGCCGACACAGGCTGGATCAAGTGAAAAGCTCCGAAATCCAAAATTTTTGAGTATCTTGTTGATAGCAATGACCGTCGGCTTGACGCTTGTCAATTCAGTTTCAATCTGGTCGATCTCTACCTGTACTGCTGTAATACTTTCATCTGCTTTGGTTCGACTCGCTGCGATACCCTCGATACCCTTCACTAACCTGGACTTATCAGTAGCGTAGTCGGTCAGCGTGGATTTCAACTCGACATCAATCAGGTATCTCCAAACATCTCCTGTGAGTTTGCTCTGTTCAGCAGTGAAACTAGAGACAAGACGATTGTGCTCGGTCACTTTTATATTAGCAGCGTCAATGATCCCCGCGATACCTAGCTGAACATCCCCAAGGCCTTGAAGGTCAATCTCAGTGCTAGGACTTGAGACCTTTTTGTCTACGCGATCTTTGTTTACTAAAACGATTGCTTCAAGAGTCTGGATTTCTAGACTGATTTTGTCTTTATCCAAATGAGCAAACTCTGTGGCCAGTAGGTTTCGTGCGCCATTCAAAATTTCATCTGCGGCTTGAAAATAGTTTGCGCGCAGATTAGAAACGGCTCTTGAATCAGCCTCAAAAGTTTCATCAAAGTAGTCTGCTAGATCTTGTTCGAAATCGTGAGAAATGTTTTGCTGGCAAAAGGGGCACTTATCGTCTGTATGTTCAAGAAACTTCATACCTTGTCGAACCCAGTCGCTATTACCCAGCCGTTGGATAATCGCGGAGATACTGACATCCTCCTTCCCAATCACTTTCTTGGCTAAGACCGGGCTCGTTTCGAAAGCAATTAAACGCGACAAATCCAGATTCGGAACAGATGGCATTTTAGTAGGTTGATCACCATACAATACTTGAGCCCGCTCCTGAAGATTAGCTAGATCGACCAAGGATGAAGAGTTGCTAGCATGTTCCTGTAACATTCTAGCCTTGAACGCCTCCCTATTATTCCTCAAGCCAGTGAAAGCACCTTTGAAATGTTCATCATGCTTCGTCTTTTGTTCCCAGCACCGAGCGACCAGTTTTGCTTCCAAAGAGTTAAGTTCAGAATTTTTCCCGGACTTACCATCTTCGCCGTCAAGGATGATAGTTGACTTGGTTTTACTTTGTTCGTGGAGTTTTCTTTTGTCCTTGAGATCTTTGAGCCGATCGAGCTGGGCTTGCTCGGCTTTACCCAGCGTGAACACGCCCTGAAGTTCTTTGGAATCCATAAAATTAGAGGTAATGAAATCGTTGTTGTATACCATCGCAGGTATAGCGTTATTTCTAAGCCAAGTGATGCTGGAATTTGCAGAAATACTGGGCTTTTCGATGAGGCGACTGATCGTGGTTTTGCCCGCACCATTGGCGCCGTAGAAAAAATTTATAGCCTTGAGATTGGCGATTTTTTCGGGCTGGGTGGGGCTGTATGTGGCGATGCTGGAAAGGCTAATCGACTCGATCATGTCGGGGCGTCCGTGCAAGCAGGGGCGCCTGGCTGGCCTCTGCTTAATGAGATTTAGGAGTTCAAGGCGATGGTGATTTTGGCTTGGCCAAAACCAATCCAGTGATAGCGCTTGCTCTTTCAAGCGTAGACGGTTTGGAGATTTGCTCCAATTAGAATTCTGATGGCAGGGAGAGCGTCATTGGCTAGGGGCCGCGCACTTGAGCTTCGGTGAACATTGACGGCTTTGGAGAGAGGAAACCTAGTGGGAGAAGATGTGAGAACCAGGAGGGGCAAACTCACCAAGCCCATTGCACTGTTGCCGGATCGATTCAATTACAAATCCCTAAAGAACCTGACACGGTCAGGCCATTCGATTTTCGAGGTCATTGATCAACAACCGCAATAGCCGCTGCGGCAGCACTCACATCCGATTTGCAGGCCTCAATCTCATCCCGCGCGGGGGGCAATGAGAGCCTTGGCACCGGCGATAGGGAATCTTCTGTTTCTCCGAACTCATTCATCCAGAGCGCTGGACTTTCGGAAAGATGCGCAGCGGAGAGCTTCTGAGAAGACGTATGGGGTGTTGCAGGCGGAATCGCCAAGTCAAGCTCGGCACTGATAGCACTTCGGGACGGTCTCAAGGCAAGCAGAGCGCGTGAGAAACTGACAACCGGGCAGAAGCGATAGCAGCTGATTTCGTTCAACGTAATGCCGCTAAGGATGCAACTGGCTGAGGCATGCTCATTTCGCGCTAGAAGAGTGCAACAGGATGCAGTCGTGAGCAACAGGCTGGATTGCACGCTCGCAAAATGCATGTGGCTGGTGCTGCAGACTGGGTCTTGGAGCTTAGCGACCCAAGGTCAGCAGGCATAAAAAAAGGGCTTAGATCTCTCTAAGCCCTTGATTTGCAAGACGTTAATCTTGGAATTCGTGGTGGAAGGCCGGGGATTCGAACCCCGGGTGCAATCTCTCACACGCTGGTTTTCAAGACCAGAGCTTTAAACCACTCAGCCAACCTTCCATATTTTTACGATCAATCACAACGTGCGTGCCAGGATGCAACCAGGATCGCCCTTAGATAAGAACTCAGGGACCTGTTACAGTCGGCAGTTTTCAAGACTGCTGCCTTAAACCACTCGGCCACACCTCCATTGCGTTGCGGGCGCCATAATACCGTAATGAAACAAGCTGTCAAACTCTGTGACTCGCGCGCCCTCGCCGCTCTGTTATGATCTTTGCAACTTGAGATTTCAAACCGCTCATTTCACATCAGGAGTAGCGCCATGCGCGAACAGGATTACGCAGTCAACAACCGCGTGCAGGTCGAGCAGCTAGAGGTTAGCCGCGTCCTGCGCAACACATACGGCCTTTTGGCCCTCACCCTCGCTTTCAGCGGCCTCATGGCATTCGTCGCACAGCAGATGCATGTGCGTTACCCGAACGTCTTCGTGGTGCTGATCGGTTTTTACGGTCTGTTCTTCCTCACCAACAAGCTGCGCGATTCCGCGTGGGGCCTGGTGTCGGCGTTCGCACTGACCGGCTTCATGGGCTTCATCCTCGGCCCGATCCTCAACCGCTACCTGGGGATGCAGGGCGGCGCTGAGATCGTTTCCTCGGCGTTCGCGATGACCGCACTGGTGTTCGGTGGTCTGTCGGCCTACGTGCTGATCACCCGCAAGGACATGAGCTTCCTGGGCGGCTTCATCACCGCAGGTTTCTTCGTGCTGCTGGCGGCGGTGCTGGCGAGCATGTTCTTCCAGATCAGCGGCCTGCAACTGGCGATCAGCGCGGGCTTCGTGCTGTTCTCCTCGGTGTGCATCCTGTTCCAGACCAGCGCCATCATCCACGGCGGCGAGCGCAACTACATCATGGCCACCATCAGCCTGTATGTATCGATCTACAACCTGTTCATCAGCCTGTTGCAGATCTTCGGCATCATGGGCAGCAGCAAAGACTGATTCACAGCCAGCCTCAACAAAAAGCCCGCTTCGGCGGGCTTTTTGCTGTCTCGCGTTCGTGAATTCTTTATCATTGCACCATTACCTCTTGTAGCCCGCTCACCGAGTTGCCCATGAAGTTCGCCATCGCCCTTTACTCTCCTGCCCACGCGCCTTCCTCGCGCCGAGCGCTGCTGTTCGCCCAGGCTGCGCTGGCGGGTGGGCATGAAATCGTGCGGCTGTTCTTTTATCAGGATGGCGTGCACAGCGCGTCATCGAACGTGGTGACGCCTCAGGACGAACTGGATATCCCTGCGCAGTGGCGTGACTTCGTGACCAGCAATCAGCTCGACGGGGTGGTGTGCATCGCAGCGGCCCTGCGCCGCGGCGTGCTGAATAAAGAGGAAGCCGAACGCTATTCACGCCCCGCCGCCAACCTCGCGGCGCCGTGGGATTTGTCCGGCCTTGGGCAACTGCACGACGCGGTGCAAGCCGCCGATCGCTTGATCTGCTTCGGAGGGCCTTGAGATGCCGAAATCTCTGCTGATCATCAGCCGCCAGTCGCCCTGGTCCGGCCCCAGCGCCCGCGAAGCGCTGGACATCGCGCTGGCGGGCGGCGCGTTCGACCTGCCATTGGGCATGCTGTTTCTGGACGACGGCGTTTTGCAGTTGATACCAGCCCAGAGCGCCAGTCAGCTGCAGCAGAAAGACCTCACCGCCAACCTCAAGGCGCTGTCGATGTTTGGCGTGGAAGATCTTTTCGCCTGCGCTACCAGCCTGGCCGAGCGCGGCATGCTATCGACCGAACTGAGCGCGGAGCCTCTGCAGGTCCTGCGCGATCAGGACATCGCCGCGCTCATTGACCGTTACGACCAAGTGATCACGATCTGATGTCGACCTTGCATGTGTTATCTCACTCTCCTTTCGCCGACTCACGCTTGAGCAGTTGCCTGCGCCTGCTGGGCGGCAACGATGCCATTCTGCTGTGCGGCGACGCCACATACGCGCTGACCCCGTCCACGGCGGCTCGACAGATTCTGGATGCGAAAGTCGCAAGCCTTGCGCTATTCGTGCTCGATGAAGACGCCAAGGCTCGCAACCTGACCTTGCCCGACTGGGTAAAACGCGTCGACTACCCTGAGTTCGTCGCCCTGTCTGTGCAGTACGACAAGGTCAATACCTGGTTATGAAACAACTCATCGTCGACGGGCGCACCATCGCGCTGGACAAGGACGGCTACCTTGAAGACCTGCACGACTGGTCAAACGAAGTGGCTGAAGCCCTGGCCCTGGAAGAAGATATCGCCCTGACGCCCGAGCACTGGGAAATTCTCGAGCTGCTGCGCGCCTTCTACGCAGAATTTCAGCTGTCTCCGGCCACCCGCCCGCTGGTGAAGTACACCGCCTTGAAACTGGGTGTGGACAAAGGCAACAGCCTGCACCTGAATCGTCTGTTCAACGGCACTCCCGCCAAACTTGCCGCCAAGCTGGCGGGCCTGCCAAAGCCGACCAATTGCTTATGACCGAATTCGCCCCCCTCGTCACCGAAACGCCTGCCGAGCATCCGTTCGCCCCATTCGTGCGCATTCTTGGCAAGGGCAAGCGTGGCGCGCGCAACATGACCCGCGAAGAAGCCCGCGAAGCCATGGGCATGGTGCTCGACGAAAAAGTCGAAGACACCCAGCTTGGTGCTTTCCTGATGCTGCTGCGGCACAAGGAGGAAAGCCCGGAGGAGTTGGCGGGTTTCACCGAGGCCGTGCGCGAACGTCTTAACGCCCCGCCACTGGCCGTCGACATCGACTGGCCGACCTACGCCGGGAAAAAGCGCCATCTCCCGTGGTACTTGCTGGCCGCTAAATGCCTGGCGCAGAACGGCGTGAAGGTATTGATGCACGGCGGCGGCGCACACACAGCGGGCCGTCTTTACAGCGAACAACTACTGAACTTGCTGGGTATTCCGCTCTGCCGCAACTGGCAGGCGGTGGACGATGCGCTGGAACGAAACAACATCGCTTTTATCCCGCTGGGCGACTGGGCCCCACAGTTGCAACGCATGATCGACCTGCGCAACACGCTGGGCCTGCGCTCGCCGATTCACTCCCTGGCGCGCATTCTCAACCCGCTGAATGCGCGTTGCGGCTTGCAGAGCATCTTTCATCCCGGCTACCAGGCCGTGCATCGCGACGCCAGCAGCCTGCTGGGCGATCACGCGATCGTCATCAAGGGCGACGGCGGCGAAGTCGAAATCAATCCGGACACCATCAGCCATCTTTACGGCACCACCGACGGTCAGCCGTGGGATGAAGAATGGCCGGCGCTGTCGGATCGACGTCACGTCAAACCTGCCACCCTCGACCCACAACAGCTCGTCAGCATCTGGAAAGGCGAAGTCGAAGACAGCTACCCGCAACTGGCCCTGATTTCGACCATGGCACTGGCACTCAGAGGGCTCGGCATGCCGCGCGCTGAAGCCTTCGCACGGGCTGAAGAGTACTGGGCAAACCGAGACCCATCGATTTAACCGATCATTCTCCCCGACTCTTTGCGCTATTCGTTCGAACGATTGTCTTTAGACTGATCTCCAACGTACATCAGTACACACATTTTGGAGTCAGACATGGGCCTTCTCGTTGAAGGACGCTGGCAAGACCAGTGGTACGAAAGCAGCAAAGACGGGGCGTTTCAGCGCGAACAAGCCAAACGCCGCAACTGGGTCACCGCCGATGGCCGCCCTGGCCCATCGGGCGAAGGCGGCTTCAAAGCCGAGGCCGGTCGCTATCACCTGTATGTATCGCTGGCCTGTCCATGGGCGCATCGCACGCTGATCGTGCGCAAGCTCAAAGGGCTGGAAAGCCTGATCGATGTGTCCGTGGTCAGTTGGTTGATGCGTGAAAACGGCTGGACCTTCGACAAGCAGACCGGCTCTACCGGCGACGCCCTCGACGGCCACACCTTCATGTATCAACGGTATCTGGCCGATACCCCGGACTACACCGGTCGCGTGACGGTGCCGGTGCTGTGGGACAAAAAGCTTAAGCGCATCGTCAGCAACGAGTCGTCGGAGATTATCCGCATGTTCAACTCGGCGTTTGACGATCTGACCGGGAATCGCCTGGACCTGTACCCCGAGGCGTGGCGCCCTGAGATCAATCGGTTGAATGACAGGATTTATCCTGCTGTGAACAATGGCGTGTATCGCGCCGGTTTCGCCACCTCGCAAGGCGCGTATGAGGAAGCATTCGATGAAGTGTTTGCCGAACTCGACGCGCTGGAAAAACTGTTGGGCGAGAAGCGCTATCTGTCAGGCGAATACCTGACCGAAGCAGACGTGCGCCTGTTCACCACGCTGATCCGTTTCGACGCGGTGTACCACGGGCACTTCAAGTGCAACCTGCGCCGCATCGCTGACTATCCGAGCCTGAGCAACTGGCTACGCGAGATGTACCAACTACCGGGTGTCGCCAGCACTGTGGACTTCGTGCACATCAAGCACCACTACTACGCCAGCCACGCGACCATTAACCCGACCGGTGTCGTGCCGAAAGGGCCGGAGCAGGATTTCAGTGGGGCGCATGATCGCGCGCGCCTGAGCGGGAAAGGTATTTTGAACAACGCTTGATCGCCCCCCCGTAGCAGTCCGGCTTGCCGGCAGTGACGACATTCAAATCGCCACCGCCGGCAAACCGGACTGCTACGGGAAGATCAACGGCTTATAAAGGCGATCAAACCCCAGCCTGGGCCCCTTCGAACCACTTCAGCTTGTCCCGCAACGTCACCACTTCCCCCACGATCACCAGCGTCGGCGCATGCACTTCATGCTCGGCAACCAGCTGCGGCAGGTTGGCCAGCGTGCCGGTGAAGACGCGCTGATTGGAGGTAGTGCCCTGCTGGATCAGAGCCGCCGGGGTATCGGCAGAACGACCGTGCTTGATCAGTTCGCTGCAGATGATCGGCAAGCCAATCAGCCCCATGTAAAACACCAGGGTCTGGGCAGGTGAAACCAGATCTTTCCAAGGCAGATCACTGGTGCCGTCTTTCAGGTGCCCCGTCACAAAACGCACAGACTGCGCGTAGTCGCGATGCGTCAGCGGAATCCCGGCGTAAGCCGCGCAACCGCTGGCAGCGGTAATGCCGGGCACCACTTGAAACGGAATCCCGTGAGCAGCCAGCTCTTCGATCTCTTCGCCACCGCGACCGAAGATGAACGGATCGCCGCCCTTGAGCCGCACCACGCGCTTGCCCTGCTTGGCCAAAACAACCAGTTGCTGGTTGATCTGATCCTGCGGCACGGCATGATCGGCGCGCTGCTTGCCGACGTAGATCCGGTCAGCATCGCGACGGCACAACTCAAGAATCGCTGGTGCAACCAGTCGGTCGTACAACACGACGTCCGCTTGCTGCATCAGTCGCAATGCCTTGAACGTCAGCAAATCCGGGTCGCCGGGACCTGCGCCCACCAGATACACCTCGCCGGTGGCGGGAGGCGCTTCGCCGTCGATCTTCGCCTGCAGCAGACGCTCGGCTTCCGCCCCCTGCCCGGCCAGTTGTCGATCGGCAATAGGACCTTGAAACACCTCTTCCCAGAACGCCCGGCGTTGCTGGACATTGGGCAGCAGCTTCTTGACCTGATGACGAAAGCGCGCCGCCAGCCCGGCCAGATGGCCATAGGTCGGTGGAATCCAGCTTTCCATTTTCGCCCGGATCAGACGTGCCAACACCGGCGCATCGCCGCCACTGGACACCGCAATCACCAATGGCGAACGATCAACAATGGCCGGGAATATCACGCTGCACAGCGCAGGCGCATCCACCACGTTGACCGGCACGCAACGCTGGCGAGCATCGGCCGAGACCTGAGCATTGAGCGGTTCGTCATCGGTGGCGGCAATGATCAGCACACAACCGTTCAGATCCGCCTCGCTGTAGCCGCGCAGAATCTGTTCGCCACCGCTGCTGCCGATCAGCTCGCGCAGTTCTGTTCCGATCTCGGGTGCAACCACCCGCAGAACAGCACCGGCGTCGGCCAGCAGACGAGACTTGCGCAAGGCAATCTCGCCGCCGCCCACCACCAAGACTCGGGCGCCCCGAAGGTTGTGGAACAGTGGCAGGAATTCCATTTAGCCGATGACCTCGATGCCGCCCATCCACGGCTTGAGCACTTCCGGAACCCGGATCGAGCCGTCGGCCTGTTGGTAGTTTTCCAGCACAGCCACCAGGGTACGACCGACCGCCAGTCCCGAACCGTTCAAGGTATGAACCAATTCAGGCTTGCCGGTTTCCGGGTTGCGCCAGCGGGCCTGCATGCGGCGCGCCTGGAAATCGCCGCAGTTGGAGCACGACGAGATTTCACGGTATTTGTCCTGGCTCGGGATCCACACTTCCAGGTCGTAGGTCTTCACGGCGCTGAAGCCCATGTCGCCGGTGCACAGGGCCAGCACGCGATACGGCAGTTCCAGCAATTGCAGAACGCGCTCGGCGTTGCCGGTTAGGCCTTCAAGGGCTTCCATGGATTTCTCCGGCTCGACGATCTGCACCATCTCGACCTTGTCGAACTGGTGCTGACGGATCATGCCGCGCGTGTCACGGCCCGACGCGCCCGCTTCACTGCGGAAGCACGGGGTGTGAGCGACGAACTTCAATGGCAGCTGTTTGGCGTCGAGGATCTCGCCGGAGACGATGTTGGTCAGCGACACTTCGGCCGTCGGGATCAGGTACAGATCGGCTTCGCCTTCGCGAGCGATCTTGAACAGGTCTTCCTCGAACTTCGGCAACTGACCCGTGCCCTGCAGGGCAGGCGCCTGAACCAGATAAGGCGTGTAGGCCTCTTCGTAGCCGTGCTCATTGATGTGCAAGGTGATCATGAACTGCGCCAGTGCACGGTGCAGACGGGCAATCGGGCCGCGCAAAAGAGCGAAACGCGCGCCGGACAGCTTGGCGGCGGTTTCGAAGTCCAGCCAGCCAAACTTCTCGCCCAACGCGACGTGATCCTTGACCTCGAAGTCGAACGAGGCTGGCGTGCCCCATTTGCGCACTTCGACGTTCTCTTCTTCGTCGGCACCGACCGGCACCGACTCGTGCGGCAGGTTCGGCATGCTCAGCAGCATGGCGTCGAGTTCGGACTGAATGCCGTCCAGCTCTTTCTTGCCGGTGCTCAGCTCTTCGGCCATGCGGTCGATGTCCGCCATCAACGGCGCGATGTCTTCGCCACGCTGTTTGGCCTGGCCAATGGATTTGGAACGGGCGTTACGCTCGGCCTGAAGCTGCTCAGTGCGGGTCTGCACAGTCTTGCGCTGGTTTTCCAGCGCTTCGAGGCGGGTCACGTCCAGTGTGAAACCACGGGAAGCCAGGCGATCCGCTACGTCCTGAAGCTGGGTACGTAACAGTTTGGAATCGAGCATATCGTTCTCTCGTTTAAAGAATTCGGGTCTATTAAATTCGGGTCAGCGACAGGCCAGCCCAGGTCGCGAGCAGCCCGCCAAGTACGCTGATCAAGGCGTAACCAATGGCCAATGGAGCCTGACCGCTCTCCAGCAGACGAATCGTGTCCAGCGAAAACGACGAAAATGTCGTCAGACCACCTAAAAAGCCCACCATCAAGCCAGCGCGCAACTCGATCGGCACATCCGGGCGAATCAGGAACAGCCCGTATAACAAGCCGATCAGCAGGCACCCCACCAGATTGACGGCCAGCGTTGCGGTGTAGAAATAGCGTGGCCAGTTCGCAGCGACAACGTTAGCCGTGGCAAAGCGCAATAATGTACCAGCCACGCCCCCGGCGGACACGGCAAGAATCAACTGAATCACTATTTTCTCCGCTGACGGGTGCTGGCGCGATCAAGCGCCGCCAGATGTTTGAGTTTTTCGCCGATTTTCAGCTCAAGGCCTCGCGGCACCGGCTGGTAATACTGACGCGGTTCGAGTTCGTCCGGGAAGTAGTCTTCCCCGGCGGCATAGGCGTCCGGCTCGTCATGGGCATAGCGGTATTCCTCGCCGTAACCCAGCTGTTTCATAAGCTTGGTCGGAGCGTTGCGCAGGTGCAACGGCACTTCGAGCGAGCCGTGTTCGGTGGCCTCGCGCATTGCCATCTTGAAGCCCATGTACACCGCGTTGCTCTTGGGTGCACAGGCCAGATAAACGATGGCCTGGGCCACGGCCAGTTCGCCTTCCGGGCTGCCGAGACGTTCCTGCACATCCCACGCCGACATGCACAGCGGTAGCGCACGCGGGTCGGCATTGCCGATGTCTTCACTGGCCATGCGCACGACGCGTCGGGCCAGGTACAGCGGATCGCAGCCGCCGTCGATCATCCGCGCAAACCAGTACAGCGCGGCATCAGGGTTGGAACCTCGAATGGATTTGTGCAGCGCGGAAATCTGGTCGTAGAACGCCTCTCCACCCTTGTCGAAGCGGCGACGGCTGTCGCCCAGCAGACTCTGCAGCAACTCGGGTTCGATTTCGCTGCCGTCTTCGGCCAGATCCGAAGCGTTTTCCAGCAGGTTGAGCATGCGTCGGCCGTCACCATCGGCAGCGGCCAGCAATGTCTTGAAGGCCTCATCACCCAATGAGAGATGACGATTGCCCAGACCTCGTTCTTCGGTCAGCGCGCGATCGACAAGCTGACGCAAAGCCGTCTCATCGAGGCTTTTCAGCACGTAAACCCGGGCCCGGGATAGCAAGGCGTTGTTCAGTTCGAACGAAGGGTTTTCGGTGGTCGCGCCGATGAAGATCAGCGTGCCGTCTTCGACGTAGGGCAGAAACGCATCCTGCTGCGACTTGTTAAAGCGATGCACTTCGTCGACGAACAGGATCGTGCGGCGACCGTACTGACCTGCCTGCTGCTTGGCGACCTCGACCGCCTGACGTATTTCTTTCACACCCGCCAGCACCGCAGACACGGTTTCGAAGTGCGCATCGGAGACCTTCGCCAGCAACCGCGCCAGCGTGGTTTTGCCAACGCCGGGCGGGCCCCAGAAAATCATCGAGTGCAGCGCACCCTGCTCCAGCGCTTCACGCAGGGGCTTGCCGTGGGCGAGCAGGTGTTGCTGGCCGACGTACTCATCCAGATTGGTCGCACGCAGGCGTGCCGCCAGGGGCTGAGCAATCGGTTCACTGCTGAACAGGTCCATTGACGACGTTAGTGCCTCTTATTCCTGAATGACGTCAGCGCCCTTCGGGATATCGAACTTGAATTTGCTCGCCGCGACAGGCTCGTTGGCCTTGACGCCGGTGAACAGGATATTGGTGCGCTGCCCAACGCTGTCGATCAACTGCATGTCGTTGATCATGCCGTTGCGGAACGACAGACGCAGGTTGTCGAACAGGGTGTCCTTGGACTTGGGCTTGAGCACGAAGTCGATCACGCCGCCGGCTTCCTTGGCGGTGATGTCGAAGCTCTCGCTGATTTTCGACACGTCGCCCGACAGCAGCAACGCGGGGGTCTGAGTCAGGCGCTGATCCAGGGTCTTGATGGTGACCTGCTCCAGGTCCGGGTCCCACAAAGTGACCTTCTTGCCATCGGAAACCATCGTCTGCTCTTGAGGGGCATTGGTGTGCCAGTAGAACAGGCCAGGACGCTGCAGGGTCATTTCACCCGAAGTTTCCTGCAGCTGGGTACCGCCGCCGTCCAGGGTGAGCTGGGAAAAGTTGCCGCTGAGGGTCTTCGAGTTTTCCAGCAGTTGAGTCAGGCGCGCCACGTCCTTGCTGTCGGCGTAGGCCGGGATAGCGGAAAAAGCCAGTGCAGATACCAACAACATGCGGATAAGACGCATGGGAGTCCTCTTTGAGTTGGGTTAAGGCCCGATGGCGCCCTCAGGCGCCATCGGGACTTGCGACGGACAAAGTGTCAGTCACGCATGGGGGCTGGCGCAATCACTTCCCGCGAGCCGTTGGTGTTCATCGCGGTCACGACGCCCGCCATTTCCATGGCCTCGATCATGCGCGCGGCACGGTTGTAGCCGATCTTCAGTTTGCGTTGTACCGCAGAGATCGAAGCGCGGCGGCTTTCCAGCACGAAGTTGACGGCCTCGTCATACAGCGCGTCGGTTTCGCTGTCGTCACCATCGCCACCGCCGCCGCCACCTTCGAAGCCGCTGCCGGCCTCTTCGACGCCGTTGAGGATGTCGTCGTTGTATTGCGGCGTGCCACGCAGTTTCCACGCCTCGACCACGCGATGGACCTCGTCGTCGGACACGAAAGCGCCGTGAACCCGGATCGGCAGGCTGGTGCCAGGCGGCATGTAAAGCATGTCACCGTGACCCAGCAGTTGTTCAGCGCCGCCTTGGTCGATGATGGTCCGGGAGTCGATCTTGCTCGACACCTGGAACGCCATACGGGTCGGGATGTTGGCCTTGATCAGACCGGTAATCACGTCCACCGAAGGGCGCTGGGTCGCGAGAATCAGGTGGATACCCGCCGCACGGGCCTTCTGCGCGATACGGGCGATCAGCTCTTCGACCTTCTTGCCGACGATCATCATCATGTCGGCGAATTCGTCCACTACCACGACGATGGTTGGCAGCTTGGTCAGCAGCGGCGCCTCATCGTGAATGCTTTCGCGGTGGTAGAGCGGATCGGACAGCGGCGTACCGGCGTCTTCGGCCTCTTTGACCTTGTGGTTGAAGCCCGACAGGTTACGCACCCCCATCTTGGCCATCAGCTTGTAGCGACGTTCCATCTCGGCCACCGACCAACGCAGGGCGTTGGCGGCGTCTTTCATGTCGGTCACCACCGGGCACAGCAAGTGCGGGATGCCTTCGTAGATCGACAGCTCGAGCATTTTCGGGTCGATCATGATCAGCTTGGCGTCTTCCGGACCGGACTTGAACAGGATCGACAGGATCATCGCGTTCACACCCACCGACTTACCGGAACCGGTGGTACCGGCCACCAGCAAGTGCGGCATCTTGGCAAGGTCGGTGATGATCGGCTTGCCGCCGATGTCGTGACCCAGGGCCAGAGTGACCGGCGATTTGAAGTTGTCGTATTCCGGGGTCGACAGCACTTCGGAGAAGCGCACGATCTGCCGGTCTTCGTTAGGGATCTCGATACCGACGGTGGTCTTGCCGGGAATGACCTCGACCACACGCACGCTGGTCACGGCCAGAGAACGGGCAAGGTCTTTGGCCAGGTTGGCGATACGGCTGACCTTGACGCCAGCGGCCGGCTGAATTTCGTAGCGGGTAATCACCGGGCCGGGATGGATCGAGTCCACCGTGACCTCGACGCCGAATTCCTTGAGCTTGATCTCCAGCAAGTGACCCACTGCGGCAAGGGATTCAGGCGAATAGTTGAGCTGCTTTTTCTCTGCCGGGTCGAGAATCGAGATCGGCGGCAGTGTGCCTTCCACGGCGCTGTCGACGAACAACGGCGCCTGTTTTTCCTTCTGCACGCGCTTGCTCGGCTCCGGCGGTCTGGCCGGGGCCGGAGCGATAACGGCAGGAATGTGTTTTTCGCGGGCAGTCATGTGCTCGGTCAGCACCTGTTCACGCTCGATCAGACGTTCCTTGGCCTTGGCCTGCTCGCGCCGGTCAGGCGCAACGGGTGCCACGACTTCATCGATACGCATGTCGACTTCACGCAACTGGGCAACCATCTGCTTGCGTTCGTTGCGCGCAGTCCACCAACGGTTGATCGCGCTCTGGAACAGTTCGAACAGGTCGAGGGTGATCTTGCCCGTGGTGTCCATGACCTTGAACCACGACAGATCGGTGAATACCGTGAGCCCGAACAAAAACAGCGCGATGAACAGCAACGTGCTGCCCTGAACGTTCAGCGCGCGCTTGGCCAGATCGCCGAGCACCTCGCCCAGCACGCCGCCCGCCGAACCCGGCAGGCCCGAAGCGGAATGGAAATGCAGATGCGCCAGCGCGGCGCCAGCGAGAATCAGGAAGACCAGGCCGATCATGCGCCAGGAGAACAGCCAGCCGCTCCATTGCCATGGCTCATGCCGCTGACGGAACACCTGGTAAGCCTTGACCCCGAGCAATAGCGGGAAGATGTAAGCGAAGTAGCCGAGCACCATGAACAGGATGTCAGCGGAGAATGCGCCCGCGCGACCTGCGGCGTTTTGCACCTGCATGGAGCTGCTGGTATGACTCCAGCCCGGATCGCCCTGATCGTAGGTCAGCAGGGCCATCATCAGGTACAGGCACAGAAAGCCGAATGCGATCAGCGCACCTTCCTTGAGTCGGTAGTGCAAATGCTGCCGCCAGAGCGGAACGGGGCTGGGTGCTGCGGTGGATTTCTTCAAAACGCTTCAATTCCTGCGCGCAAGCGCGAACATCTGATGGTTGACTATAAACGACTGCATTGACGAAACAGGTCTGATCGTTTCCTGATACGACAACGTTGAATACACGCTCGACAGGTGACTGGAAATGAGGTTAAACAACATCGGGCATTGTACGGATTTGCACGCTGCACGCCACGATAGTCTGGCGTGGACCTTGCAGATCTTCAAGCGTCGATGACAACAGCCGATTTGAGCATGCATTTTCTTTGCTGACAAAGGCTTATGAGGTGTTTTTCCCGTACCACACAACTGTCCAATGGCCATGCCTTGAATGAAACGATCAAATCTGCCGAATTTCCCACAATGCAGCGTCGGTCAACCGCGTGTGACCGCGTTCACGGTTCGGAGTTGCACGCAGCCCCATCACTCCCCTCCCCTCTCGTAAAGACTGAACGCCAATGCTGACCTGGTTACAACGCCACAATCTCGATTTTCCGCCGCTGGAAAAAGCCATGCGCGAGCCCAACGGGCTACTGGCCGCAGGCGGCGATCTTTCCGCCGATCGGCTGGTTCAAGCCTATCGTCATGGATGTTTCCCCTGGTATCAGCAGGGGCAGCCCATTCTCTGGTGGTCGCCGGATCCGCGCACGGTGCTGTTCCCTGACGAACTGCATGTCTCACGCAGCCTGGCCAAAGTCTTGCGCCAGCAGCGCTATCGCGTCACTTTCGACCAGGAATTTGCGGCAGTCATACGCGCCTGCTCCGAGCCCCGGGTCTACGCCGACGGGACCTGGATCACGGATTCCATGCAGGCGGCTTATGTAGAACTGCATGCACGAGGCCATGCGCACAGCGTCGAGGTCTGGGAAGGCGACGAACTGGTGGGCGGGCTGTACGGTTTGGCCATGGGTCAGCTGTTTTTCGGGGAGTCGATGTTCAGTCGCGCCGACAATGCCTCCAAGGTCGGCTTCGCCACGCTTGTCGACCACCTCAAGGCCTGGGGCTTCGTCCTGATCGATTGTCAGATGCCGACGCAACACCTGCAAAGCTTCGGCGCCCGCTCAATTGAGCGGAAAATCTTTGCCGATTACCTGAGCAATCATCTGGATCAGAGCAATTGCGCCGACTGGTTACCTAGGCGAGTTTGATTCGCCTGGCATACACTCTTAACTAAAGTTTTTCTCGAGGGTTGATCATGACCGAGCTGGCGCGGCTTAAGTTTTATGCCACTCAACCCCACTCCTGCAGCTACCTGCCCGAGGAACAAGCCACTACGCTGTTTCTCGATCCCAGCCAGCCGATGGATGTGCAGGTCTACGCCGACCTTTCCGATATGGGGTTCCGTCGCAGCGGCGATCATCTTTATCGCCCGCACTGCCAGAATTGCAGCGCGTGTGTGCCTGCGCGGATTCCGGTAGGACTTTTCGAACCCGACCGCCAGCAGAAACGCATCTTCAAGAAAAACGCCGACATCGAAGTCACCAGCACCAAGCCGCATTTCAGCGAGGAGTACTTCGATCTGTACCAACGCTACATCGAACAGCGCCACGCCGATGGCGACATGTTCCCGCCCAGTCGCGATCAGTTTTCGACGTTTCTCGTCCGCGACCTGCCGTTTTCCCGCTTCTATGAATTCAGGGTTGACGGGCGTCTGCTCGCGGTCGCCGTCACCGACCTGCTGCCCAACGGCTTGTCGGCGGTCTACACCTTCTACGAGCCGGCAGAAGAAAAGCGCAGCCTGGGACGCTATGCGATCCTCTGGCAAATCGCCGAAGCCGCACGCCTGCAGCTGCACGCGGTATACCTGGGTTACTGGATCAAGAACTGCAAAAAGATGAACTACAAGACTCAATATCGCCCCATCGAGCTGCTGACCAACCAAAGATGGGTCACTCTTTACTGAACCCCTTGGCTTAAACCCCATTTTTCGGGCACAATGCAGCCCGCTTTTGCCTGGCTGCCGTTTGCACCGGGCCATTCATTGGATACCGAGGGCTTTACTGCATGTCGAAAGAAGACAGCTTCGAAATGGAAGGCACTGTCGTCGACACCCTGCCCAACACCATGTTCCGTGTGGAGTTGGAAAATGGGCACGTCGTAACCGCGCACATCTCCGGCAAGATGCGCAAGAACTACATTCGTATTCTTACCGGCGATAAGGTCCGCGTTGAGCTGACGCCCTACGACTTGAGCAAAGGGCGCATCACTTACCGCGCCCGCTAACAGGTCTTAACAAAAACGCCCGGCTCATGCCGGGCGTTTTTGTTTGTGCATTCATTGGGCGAATTGGCCACTTTAGCAGCACGGCTTGCTGGCGGTGGCGTCTTCGGAACCGCTACCGCCGGCAAGCCGGGCTGCTACAGGGGGTCGCGAATCGCAGCCAACAAAAAAGCGCCCGAAGGCGCCTTTTTGCTTTGTAGCGAAGAAACGTCAGGCCATTTCCGCCGTGGTTTCGTAATCGAACGTGATCTCGCCATCCTTGTAGTCGATGTGTACCACACCGCCATGCTCGGACAACTCGCCGAAGAGGATTTCTTCTGCAAGGGGACGCTTGATCTTGTCCTGAATCAGACGCGCCATTGGTCGCGCGCCCATTGCCGCATCGTAACCGCCTTCCGCCAGGTAGCTTCTGGCTGCGTCGCTGACTTCAAGCAGCACACGCTTGTCTTCCAATTGCGCCTGCAGTTCGGTGAGGAACTTGTCCACCACGCTTTTGATAACCTCATGGCTGAGGCGACCAAACTGAATGATGGTGTCCAGACGGTTGCGGAATTCCGGCGTGAAGCTCTTCTTGATGACTTCCATCGCGTCGGACGAGTGGTCCTGGTGAGTGAAGCCGATTGAAGCGCGCGCTGCGGTTTCGGCACCGGCGTTGGTGGTCATGATCACGATCACATTGCGGAAGTCCGCCTTGCGGCCGTTGTTGTCGGTCAGGGTACCGTGATCCATGACCTGCAGCAGCAGGTTGAAGACTTCCGGATGCGCTTTTTCGATCTCATCGAGCAGCAATACGCAGTGTGGCTGCTTGGTGATGGCTTCGGTCAGCAGACCGCCCTGATCGAACCCGACATAACCTGGAGGCGCACCGATCAGACGCGATACGGTGTGACGCTCCATGTATTCGGACATGTCGAAACGCACCAGCTCGATGCCCAACGCCTTGGCCAACTGACGCGCGGCCTCGGTCTTACCCACACCGGTAGGCCCTGCGAACAGGAACGAACCGACAGGCTTGTCGGGTGACTTTAGCCCGGCACGAGACAGCTTGATCGCTGTCGACAACGAATCGATCGCCGCGTCCTGACCGAACACGGTCAGCTTGAGATCGCGCTCCAGATTACGCAGCAATTCCTTGTCGGAGCTGTTGACATGCTTTGGCGGAATCCGCGCAATTTTCGCGACGATGTCTTCGACCTGCGGCACTTCGATGCGCTTGACGCGCAACTCGACCGGCTGCAGCCGCTGATAGGCACCTGCCTCGTCGATCACGTCGATGGCCTTGTCCGGCATGTGGCGATCGTTGATGTAACGCGACGCCAGTTCAGCAGCGGCACGCAGGGCTTCATCGCTGTATTCGATGTTGTGATGCTGTTCGAACCGGCCTTTCAGGCCACGCAAAATACCGATGGTGTCTTCGACGGATGGCTCGGACACGTCGACTTTCTGGAAGCGACGGGCCAGCGCACGGTCTTTCTCGAAGATGCCGCGGAACTCCTGAAACGTGGTCGACCCGATGCAACGGATATCACCCGAAGACAACAGTGGTTTGAGCAGGTTAGAGGCATCCATTACCCCGCCCGACGCAGCACCGGCACCAATGATGGTGTGGATTTCGTCAATGAACAGGATCGCATGGGGACGTTTTTTCAGCTCACCGAGCAGCGCCTTGAAGCGCTTTTCGAAATCGCCGCGGTATTTGGTACCGGCCAGCAGCGCTCCGAGGTCCAGGGAATAGACCACGCTGTTCGCCAGCAGATCAGGCACCTGATTGTCGACGATACGCTTGGCCAGGCCTTCGGCGATGGCGGTTTTACCCACACCCGCCTCGCCCACCAGCAAAGGGTTGTTTTTACGACGGCGCGCGAGAATCTGAGCCACACGCTCGACTTCCAGCTCACGGCCGACCAGAGGATCGATGCGGCCCTGACGGGCCAGTTCATTCAGGTTGCTGGCATAGGCATCCAGAGGATTGCCCGAAGAAGAAGACTCGCCGCCCTCATCATCCTGCATATCTTGCTCACCTTCAGAGTGATCGCCATGCCCCGGCACCTTGGAAATACCGTGGGCGATATAGTTGACGACATCGATGCGGGCAACGCTCTGCTGCTTGAGCAGAAACACTGCCTGACTTTCCTGCTCACTGAAAATCGCCACCAGAACGTTTGCGCCGGTGACTTCACGCTTACCGGAACTCTGCACATGGAACACGGCACGCTGGAGCACGCGCTGGAAGCCCAGGGTTGGCTGGGTCTCGCGATCCTCATCATGAACAGGGATCAGCGGCGTGGTGGAGTCGATGAACTCCTGAAGGTCGTGTTTGAGTTTGTCGAGGTTTGCGCCGCAGGCACGCAGAACAGTGGCGGCAGCCTCATTGTCCAATAGGGCCAGCAGAAGGTGCTCGACGGTCATGAACTCATGACGCTTCGAACGGGCCTCCTTGAAAGCCAAATTGAGGGTGACTTCGAGCTCACGGTTTAACATAGCTTCACCTCATACCCAAGTGTCCGGCGTTAACCGTCCTTCTCGATCTCACAGAGTAGCGGATGCTGGCTTTCCCTGGCGTATTGGTTGACCTGCATTGCCTTGGTCTCGGCGATGTCGCGGGTAAACAATCCGCATACTGCCCGTCCCTCTGTATGGACGGCCAGCATGACCTTGGTCGCCAGCTCACGATTCAGGTTGAAAAACACCTCGAGCACTTCGACAACGAAATCCATCGGGGTGTAGTCATCGTTGAACAAAACCACCTTGTACATCGGTGGCACCTGCAATGTCGGCTTGGCTTCCTGTACAGCGATGCCCGCCGCGTCGTCCTCATGGGATTGCGGATCATCCTGATTGAATGTTAGTCGAATCTTGCTGATTGCATGCATGGTAAAGAAGGTTCACAGGGGACGAAATTGAAATAAGTAGTCGCCGTCATACCGGTTTTCAACTGGACCGCTGCTTGACCTTGACTAACGGCTAAACGGTGTTACAAACAATAGAACCCACATTGGGTAAAAAGGGTCCGCGCAGTCAACCAAAATTTTTTAGGTCCGGCGGATGAGAGGTGATGATACTCCCATCGGAGTCCTTTGCAGAGGGATGTGACTATGCTAAGCGGTAAGGTCAAGTGGTTTAACAACGCCAAGGGGTATGGCTTCATCGTTGAAGATGGCAAGAACGAGGACCTGTTTGCTCATTACTCGGCGATCACGATGGAGGGTTACAAAACCCTCAAAGCCGGGCAGCCGGTCAACTTCGAGATCATCCAGGGTCCCAAAGGCTTGCACGCGGTCAATATTAACGGGTCTCAAACCGCATCCAAAGAAACGGCTCATCAGCACGACCAGCAACACGATCACAGCAAAGATCACGCCTGAGCCGGACCGTTCAAGCGCGAGACCTGAAAAGCCGGTCAGCCCATTTCTGGGATGACCGGTTTTTTTTCGCACGGGATTTTTGACGTTCTGACTACATGTGAGAAATCAAGGCATCACCGAAGGCCGACGAAGACAGTAATTTGGCTCCGTCCATCAGTCGTTCAAAATCGTAGGTCACGGTCTTCGCCGAAATCGCCCCGTTGGTGCCTTTGATGATCAAGTCCGCGGCTTCGGTCCAGCCCATGTGACGGAGCATCATTTCGGCAGAAAGAATCAGCGAGCCAGGGTTGACCTGATCCTTGCCGGCGTATTTCGGCGCGGTACCGTGGGTCGCTTCGAACATCGCCACGGTATCGGAAAGGTTGGCCCCCGGCGCGATACCAATCCCGCCCACCTCCGCCGCCAGCGCGTCAGAGAGGTAGTCGCCGTTCAGGTTGAGCGTGGCGATCACGTCGTATTCGGCCGGGCGTAACAGGATCTGCTGCAGCATGGCGTCGGCGATGGCGTCCTTGACGATCACATTCTTGCCGGTTTTCGGGTTCTTGAACTGCATCCACGGGCCGCCGTCCAGCAGCGTCGCGCCAAACTCCTCCCCCGCCACCTCATAGGCCCACTCTTTAAAGGCGCCTTCAGTGAACTTCATGATGTTGCCCTTGTGGACGATGGTCAGCGAATCGCGATCGTTATCCACTACATACTGAAGGGCTTTGCGTGCCAAACGCCGGGTGCCTTCTCTCGACACCGGTTTGACGCCGATCCCGCAATCCTGATCGAAGCGGATCTTGGTCACGCCCATCTCTTCCTTGAGAAACTTGATGACCTTGGTTGCTTCGGGGGAACCGGCTTTCCACTCGATACCGGCGTAGATGTCCTCGGAGTTCTCACGGAAGATGGTCATGTCCACATCGCCCGGCTTTTTCACAGGGCTCGGCACGCCTTCGAACCAACGCACAGGGCGCAGGCACACATATAGGTCGAGTTGCTGACGCAGCGCCACGTTGAGCGAGCGAATACCGCCTCCCACGGGCGTGGTCAGCGGCCCCTTGATCGAGACCACGTAATCCTTCACTGCATCCAGGGTTTCCTGGGGCAGCCAGGTGTCCTGGTCGTAAACCTGCGTCGCCTTCTCGCCGGCATAAACCTCCATCCAGGAGATTTTACGTTTGCCGTCGTAAGCCTTTTCCACTGCGGCGTCGACCACCTTGATCATCACCGGGCTGATGTCCACGCCAATGCCGTCACCCTCGATGTACGGGATGATCGGATTGTCCGGCACGTTGAGCGAATGATCGGCGTTCACCGTGATCTTCTCGCCCGTCGCTGGCACCTTGATCTTCTGGTATCCCATGCTTGTCTCCGCCTGTTCTTGTTATTGAGAGCTGTGGTTGTGCGCGCTCAACGAGCGTAGACCACCCGAACAGGCTCCGGAACAAATGCTCCTTTAGTCGAAAACTGACTTGATATTCATCTGTCCGACAGCGCCTGCCCAAGACTGCGACAGGTTGACGCAGGCCGCGTGAGACGGGGGCTTGGCGGTTTTCGAGGTTTTTCGGGAGGGCGACCAACGGCGCAAAACCAGCCGGCGCGGTCGCCAAGCGTTCACACTACTATCGTAGTAATGGCCGGGACCGGTGATATACTCGCGCCGGTGACCACTGGGTCATTGGGGGCCGAGCCATCTTAAAGCCCTCGACAGGCTGGACCGTTACCGCAGCCCAGCTGCTTGATGCTCGACTGATCTACCCCATATCACGCGACGAAATTCTCGACTTTCGGCTCATCGATACTTTGGGCGAAAGTGCCTACCCTGCGCATCTCGAAATTTTGTGTACGCTCAGCAAAGAAGAGAGTTATCCCGAAAATGTCCAACCGCTCGAAGATCATCTATACCTTCACCGACGAAGCGCCAGCCCTCGCCACCTACTCACTCCTTCCTATCATCGAAGCGTTCACCGCCTCCGCTGATATCGCCGTTGAAACCCGCGACATCTCTCTTGCAGCCCGTATCCTGGCCAGCTTCCCCGAGCAGCTGGGCGACAAGAAGGTTTCCGACGATCTGGCAGAGCTGGGTGAACTGGCGACCACGCCGGAAGCCAACATCATCAAGCTGCCGAACATCAGCGCCTCGGTTCCACAACTGAAGGCCGCGATCAAGGAACTGCAAGCCAAGGGCTACAACGTCCCGAACTACCCGGACGAAGTCGTTACCGACGCCGACAAGGCCGCCCGTGCTGGCTACGACAAGGTAAAAGGCAGTGCTGTGAACCCGGTTCTGCGTGAAGGTAACTCTGATCGCCGCGCGCCGCTGTCGGTAAAGAACTACGCTCGCAAGCACCCGCACAAGATGGGCGCCTGGGCTTCTGACTCCAAGTCCCACGTTGCCCACATGGACAACGGCGACTTCTACGGCAGCGAAAAATCCTCGCTGATCGAAACTGCCGGCGCCGTGAAGATCGAACTGATCGGCAAAGACGGCAGCACCACTGTACTGAAGGACAAGACTTCGGTCCTGGCCGGTGAAGTGATCGACTGCGCCGTCATGAGCAAGAAAGCCCTGCGCGCTTTCGTCGCCAAGGAAATCGAAGACGCCAAGAAACTGGGCGTACTGTTCTCCGTTCACCTGAAAGCCACCATGATGAAGGTCTCCGACCCGATCATGTTCGGCGAGTTCGTCGCCGAGTACTACCAGGACGCCCTGAGCAAGCACGCTGAAGTCCTGAAAGAAATCGGTTTCAACCTGCACAACGGTATCGGCGACCTGTACGCCCGCATCAAGGATCTGCCAGCCGACCAGCAAGCGCAGATCGAAGCGGACGTCAAAGCCGTTTACGCGACCCGCCCTCCTCTGGCGATGGTCAACTCCGACAAGGGCATCACCAACCTGCACGTACCGAGCGACGTCATCGTCGACGCCTCGATGCCTGCGATGATTCGTGACTCCGGCAAGATGTGGAACAACGACGGCGTCCTGCAGGACACCAAGGCCGTGATCCCGGATCGCTGCTACGCCACCATCTATCAGGCTGTCATCGAAGACTGCAAGAAGCACGGCGCCTTCGATCCGACCACCATGGGCAGCGTGCCGAACGTTGGCCTGATGGCGCAGAAAGCCGAAGAGTACGGTTCGCACAACAAGACTTTCCAGATTGAAACCGACGGTGTTGTCCGTGTAACCGACGACAAAGGTCAGGTTCTGATGGAACAGACCGTCGAAGCCGGCGACATCTGGCGCATGTGCCAGACCAAAGACGCGCCGATCCAGGACTGGGTCAAACTGGCCGTCAACCGTTCGCGCCTGAGCAACACCCCGGCCATCTTCTGGCTGGACCCTGAGCGTGCTCACGACGCAGTGATGATCAAGAAGGTCGAGAAGTACCTGAAGGATCACGACACCAACGGTCTGGACATCACCATCAAGTCGCCGGTCGAGGCGATGAAGGTTTCCCTGGAGCGTATCCGCGCGGGCAAGGACACCATTTCGGTGACCGGTAACGTGCTGCGTGACTACCTGACCGACCTGTTCCCGATCATGGAACTGGGCACAAGCGCCAAGATGCTGTCGATCGTTCCGCTGATGAATGGCGGCGGTCTGTTCGAAACCGGCGCTGGCGGTTCGGCTCCAAAGCACGTTCAGCAGCTCAACGAAGAGAACTTCCTGCGCTGGGACTCGCTGGGCGAATTCCTGGCACTGGCCGCGTCGCTGGAGCATCTGGGCAACGTCTACAACAACCCTAAAGCTTTGGTACTTGCCACTGCCCTGGACAAGGCTACCGGCCAGTTCCTGGACAACAACAAGTCGCCATCGCGCAAGGTTGGCGGTATCGACAACCGCGGTAGCCACTTCTATCTGGCCACCTACTGGGCCCAGGCCCTGGCTGCCCAGACCGAAGATACCGCGCTTCAAGCCAAGTTCACCGAACTGGCCAAGACCCTGACCGACAACGAAGCGACCATCGTTGCCGAGCTCAATGCCGTGCAGGGCAAGCCACTGGATATCGGCGGTTACTACTTCGCCACTCCGGAGCTGGCCAGCAAAGCCATGCGCCCTAGCGCCACCTTGAACAACGCCATCAACGCGTTGAAGTAAGGTTTGCCAGGTCGGCGGTTCATCCCGCCGAACGCATCATGAAAACCCCGGCCAAGTGCCGGGGTTTTCTATTAGGAATACCTTCATCACACGGCTTGAACGCAATCTCTGTGGGAGCTGCCGGAGGTTACGACGGTGGCGAAAGCGGTTTGCCTGACACACCGCATCGCTGCCGTCTTAACCTGCTATGTCTCCCACAGAAACTGCGTCGGACATGAAATTTCAGCCGCACCCTGTTTACAGGGGAATTTGAGGAGATACCCAGTGACCTGGCAACCCCACATCACCGTCGCAACCATCGTCGAAGACAACGGCCGCTTTCTGTTCGTCGAGGAATCGAAAAACAACAAACTCGTCCTCAACCAGCCTGCCGGCCATCTGGAAGCCAACGAAACCCTGCGTGAAGCCGCCATACGCGAAACGCTGGAGGAGACCGGCTGGGACGTTGAACTGACCGGTGTGGTCGGCATTTACCTGTACACCGCGCCGAGCAACGGTGTGACTTACCAGCGGGTGTGCTTTGCAGCGAAGGCGACAAAGCACCATCCCGAGCGCGAACTGGACACCGGCATCGTGGGCGCGCCGTGGTTCACGCGAGACGAGTTGGCCAGCCAACCCGAGCGCTGGCGCAGCCACCTGGTGCTGGAGTGCGTTGACGACTACCTCGCCGGGCCCGTCCACAGCCTGGATGTGGTGCGCGACTGATGCGCGCAACTGAATAGCTTTTAGCCTTGGCGTCGAGTCCCTGATAGAATCGCGTCCTTTTCCAAGCTACCCATCGAATTCCTATGTCTGATTCAGCCTTTTCCGATACAGAAAAGAAGCGCGTCATTGTCGGCATGTCCGGCGGCGTGGATTCTTCGGTCTCCGCCCTTCTGCTCATGGAGCAGGGGTATCAGGTGGAAGGCCTGTTCATGAAGAACTGGGAAGAAGACGACGGAACGGAATACTGCACCGCCATGGACGACCTCGCGGACGCCCAGGCCGTGTGCGACCGGATCGGTATCAAGCTGCACACCGTGAACTTCGCCGCCGAATACTGGGATAACGTCTTCGAGCACTTCCTCGAAGAATACAAAGCCGGTCGCACGCCGAACCCGGACATCCTGTGCAACCGCGAGATCAAGTTCAAAGCCTTCCTCGACTACGCCTTCATGCTCGGCGCCGACCTGATCGCCACCGGTCATTACGTGCGTCGTCGCGATATCGATGGCCGCACCGAGCTGCTCAAGGGCCTGGACCCGAACAAGGATCAGAGCTATTTCCTGCACGCCGTGGCAGGTGAACAGATCGCCAAGACCCTGTTCCCGGTCGGCGAACTGGAAAAGCCCGAAGTGCGCGCGATTGCCGAAAAGTACCAGTTGGCGACGGCAAAAAAGAAAGACTCCACCGGTATCTGCTTCATTGGCGAGCGTCGTTTTACCGACTTCCTCAAGCAGTACCTGCCTGCGCAGCCCGGCGAGATCAAGACCACCGAGGGTGAAGTCATTGGCCGCCACGCGGGCCTGATGTACCACACCATCGGCCAGCGTCAGGGCCTGGGCATCGGCGGCCTGAAGGACGCCGGCGACGAGCCGTGGTATGTGCTGGAAAAAGACCTGACCAACAACGTGCTGATCGTCGGCCAAGGTAATGAACACCCATGGTTGTTCTCCCGCGCCCTGCTGGCTTCGGAAATCTACTGGGTCAACCCGATCGACCTGAGCAGCCCGCGCCAGCTGACTGCCAAGGTACGCTATCGCCAGGGCGATCAGAGCTGCACGCTTGAACACACTGAAACCGGTTACCGTGCCACCTTCGACGAGCCGCAACGCGCTGTGACGCCCGGCCAGTCTGTTGTGTTCTACGACGGCGAAATCTGCCTCGGCGGTGGCGTCATTGAAATCGCCGAACCCTGGCACAGCAAGGACGCTCGTTGATGAGTCCGATTCAAGAGCAACTCACCGCGCTGGGCGGCGTGTTTCAGGCGGCCGTGCTGGTGGATCGCATCGCCAAGACCGGCCAGGCCAGCGAAGCAGCAGTGGGTTGCCTGCTCGGCGGCCTGCTGGTGATGGACCCCAAGGACACGCTGGACGTGTTCGGTGGTGACGACCTGAACCTGCGCGAGGGCTATCGCGCCCTCGCCAGTGCCCTTGAGCGCGACCCAGGCACCTTGCAGCGCGAGCCTTTGCGCTACGCCCTGGCGATGCTGGGTCTTGAGCGTCAGCTGTCCAAGCGCGACGACATGCTCGAAACCATCGGCAAGCGACTGCCGCAGATCAAGTCTCAGGTCGAACACTTCGGTATCGTTCACGAGAACGTGATCGCCGCCAGCGGTGCGCTCTATCAAGACACCTTGAGTACCTTGCGCCAGCGGATTCAGGTCCACGGCGACATGCGCAACCTGCAACAACCGAACAACGCCTCGAAAATCCGCGCCCTGCTCCTGGCCGGTATTCGCTGCGCGCGACTTTGGCGACAAGTGGGCGGTCACCGCTGGCAACTGGTCATCAGCCGTCGCAAGTTATTGAAAGAACTGTATCCCTTGCTGCACGGCTGATCGCCGAGCGCGGCGGAACAGCGCATTTACCCGACACAGCGCGATCCATCTCGGTCAACCGGCCTCGGCTGAACCGAATTTTCATGTATGATACGCGCCCCTTTTCGTTGCCCGACTGTCCGAGAACACCCCATGCAGCTTTCTTCGCTCACTGCGGTTTCCCCTGTAGACGGCCGCTACGCCGGCAAAACCCAGGCCCTGCGCCCTGTTTTCAGCGAATACGGCCTGATCCGTTTCCGCGCCCTCGTCGAAGTCCGCTGGCTCCAGCGCCTGGCGGCTCACCCGCAAATTCCTGAAGTCCCGGCATTCTCCGCCGAAGCCAACGCCATTCTCGACGCGCTGGCCGATGACTTCGCCGTGGAACACGCCGAGCGCGTGAAAGAGATCGAGCGCACCACCAACCACGACGTCAAGGCGATCGAATACCTGCTCAAGGAGCAGGCCGCCAAGTTGCCGGAACTGGCCAAGGTCAGCGAATTCATCCACTTCGCCTGCACCAGTGAAGACATCAACAACCTGTCCCACGCGCTGATGCTGCGTGAGGGCCGCGACACCGTGCTGCTGCCGCTGATGCGTCAGATCGCCGAATCCATCCGCGAACTGGCGATCCGCTTCGCCGCGGTGCCGATGCTGTCGCGCACCCACGGTCAGCCTGCTTCGCCGACCACTTTGGGCAAAGAGCTGGCGAACGTCGTCTACCGTCTGGAGCGTCAGATCGCTCAGGTCGCCGTCGTTCCGCTGCTGGGCAAGATCAACGGCGCCGTTGGCAACTACAACGCCCACCTGTCGGCCTACCCGGACATCGACTGGGAAGCCAATGCCCGCGCTTTCATCGAAGACGAGCTGGGCCTGGGCTTCAACCCGTACACCACGCAGATCGAGCCGCACGACTACATTGCCGAGCTGTTCGACGCGATCGCCCGTTACAACACCATCCTGATCGATTTCGACCGCGATATCTGGGGCTACATCTCCCTGGGTTACTTCAAGCAGAAGACCGTCGCTGGCGAAATCGGCTCCTCGACCATGCCGCACAAGGTCAACCCGATCGACTTCGAAAACTCCGAAGGCAACCTGGGTATCGCCAACGCGCTATTCCAGCACCTGGCGAGCAAGCTGCCGATCTCCCGCTGGCAGCGCGACCTGACCGACTCCACCGTATTGCGCAACCTCGGCGTGGGCTTCGCTCACAGCGTGATTGCCTACGAGGCGAGCCTCAAAGGTATCGGCAAGCTGGAGCTGAACGAACAGAAGATCGCCGCCGATCTGGACGCTTGCTGGGAAGTCCTGGCTGAGCCGATCCAGACCGTAATGCGCCGCTACGACATCGAGAACCCGTACGAGAAGCTGAAAGAACTGACTCGCGGCAAGGGCATCAGTCCTGAAGCGCTGCAGACTTTCATCGACGGTCTGGACATGCCTGCCGAAGCGAAGGCCGAGCTGAAAAAGCTGACACCGGCTAACTACATCGGCAATGCCGTGGCTCAAGCCAAGCGCATCTGATAGCACCGTACACGCTCTAAGCGCCCGGCTGAGCCGGGCGTTTTTATTCCAGTCTGAAAAATACGTTTTTTCAATAGGTTACACATGAATCCTGATATTCCTGTTCAGCTGCTAGGCGGCATCACGGCGCGCGAGTTCCTGCGTGATTACTGGCAGAAAAAACCCCTGCTGATCCGCCAGGCCATTCCGGATTTCGAAAGCCCGATCGACCCTGACGAACTGGCCGGCCTGGCACTGGAAGAGGAAGTCGAGTCGCGCCTGATCATCGAAAACGGCGTTCGCCCTTGGGAAATGCGTCGCGGCCCGTTCGCCGAAGACGAGTTCAGCAAGCTGCCGGAAACCGAGTGGACACTGCTGGTTCAGGCAGTGGATCAGTTCGTCCCGGAAGTCGCCGAGCTGCTGGAAAACTTCCGTTTTCTGCCGAGTTGGCGCATCGATGACGTGATGATCAGCTACGCAGCGCCAGGTGGCAGCGTCGGCCCGCACTTCGACAACTACGACGTCTTCCTGCTGCAAGGCCATGGCAAGCGCCACTGGAAAATCGGCCAGATGTGCGACACCGACAGCCCGCTGCTGGAGCACGCCGACCTGCGCATCCTCGCCGACTTCCAGGGCAGCGATGAATGGACGCTCGAGCCGGGCGACATGCTGTATCTGCCGCCTCGCCTGGCTCACTGGGGTGTAGCCGTGGACGACTGCCTGACCTATTCCGTCGGCTTCCGCGCACCGAGCGCCGCTGAAGTGCTGACCCACTTCACCGACTTCCTCAGCCAGTTCATGTCCGACGAAGAGCGCTACACCGACGCCGATGCCCAGCCGGTCAGCGACCCGCACCAGATTCAACGCGACGCCCTCGACCGCCTTAAGGCATTGCTGGCCGAGCACATGGGCGACGAACGCCTGCTGTTGACCTGGTTCGGCCAGTTCATGACCGAACCACGCTACCCGGAACTGGTGACAGGCCCGGAGCTGGACGACGCCGAACTGCTCGACAGCCTCGAACAGGGCGCGATCCTGATTCGCAACCCGAGCGCGCGCCTGGCCTGGTCAGAAGTGGACGAAGACCTGCTGCTGTTCGCCAGCGGTCAAAGCCGCTTGCTGCCCGGTCGTCTGCGCGAACTGTTGAAACTGGTCTGTGCGGCCGATGCACTGCATATGGATAATCTGGGCCAATGGCTGGCAGATGAAGATGGTCGCGACCTGCTCTGTGAGCTGGTCAAACAAGGAAGTCTGGGGTTTGCTGATGAATAAGATCCGTGTACGGGTAGCCGACTGGCAGAAAGATAACGCCGACATCCGGCGCATTCGCGAAGCCGTGTTCATCGCCGAGCAATCGGTACCGCCCGAACTGGAATGGGACGCTGAAGACGCAGGTGCCCTGCACTTCCTGGCACTGGAAGGTGACTATCCGATCGGCACCGCGCGCTTGCTGCCGGACGGTGAAATCGGTCGCCTGTCGGTACTCAAGGATTGGCGCGGGCTCAACGTCGGTGATGCACTGCTCAAGGCGGTGATCACCGAGGCGGAAAACCGTGATTTGAAGGAACAGAAACTCAGCGCTCAGGTGTACGCCACCGCGTTCTATGAGCGTTTTGATTTCACCGTGGTCAGCGAAGAGTTCCTCGAAGCCGGCCTGCCCCACGTCGACATGGTGCGCAACTCGCGCTGAACCGCCATCAACGCGCATAGCGAACGCCCCGGTGGTCTTGCCTCAGCGACTATGCTGAAACGAGAACACCGGGGCGTTCTGCTGTATGCGATTCAATTTGGGCCTGTCCAGGCCGACAAACTGGCGAGCTGTTACCTTATAAACCTTGACGCCTTGATGCCCCCTCCCGCGGAGATCACACCGATGTCGTTACGTACCCTGCTCGCTTCAGTGCTGTTGGCTTGCAGCTTTACGGCCGTTGCCGCCACCGAAGTCATTCCCCTCAACTACCGCACCAGCGACGACGTAATACCTGCCGTGAAGTCATTCCTGGGCAACGAAGGCAGCGTCAACGCCTACGGCAACAAACTGATCGTCAATGCAGAGCCAGGCAAGATCGACGAATTGCGCGACTTTCTGGCCCAGCTCGACACGGCCCCCAAGCGCCTGTTGATCAGCGTGGACACCAGCGACAACAGCATTCAAAGCGATCAGGGCTATTCCGTGAACGGCACCGTGCGCTCGCAAAATGGCAACGTCAGCGCCAACGGCCAGACACGCATCATCAACTACGGCACCGCCAGCCGCGACGGCGGCGTCCAGCAGGTTCAGGCCAACGAGGGCACTCCGGCGCTGATTCAAGTGGGCCAGAGCGTGCCCATCACCGACGTACAGACCGATTCCTACGGCTATGCGCAGACCAACACTCAATACCGCAACGTGACCCGCGGCTTCTACGTGACAGCCAGTGTTACCGGCGACATCGTCCACCTGAGCATCAGCACCAACAACGACCGCATGAGCCATCAACGCGCCGACGCGATCAAGGTGCAAAGCACGGACACCCAAGTCAGTGGCCGTCTCGGCGAGTGGATCACCCTGGCAAGCGTCAGCGATCAGTCTCGTGCCGACGAACAAGGCATCGCGCGACGTTATTCCACTCAAGGTCGTGATGACATGACCTTGCGCGTAAAAGTCGACAGCCTCGATTGAACCCACATCAACGCCCCACTGTGTAGCAATCCGGCTTGACGGCGGTGACGCATCAAGATCGCCACCATCGGCAAGCCATGCTGCCGCAGACGTCCCCACACCCGCTGGCCAAACAAATGATGTAGTGCCAGATTTTCCACTACATAGCCCCTCCCTGTCCGTGACCGCCCAGTCCTGTAGCGGCTTTGCGGTATCAGTACCTTCGAGCCCGAAACTGACTGACGGGTCGTATTAGACAAAAAATGTAGTACAGCAAAATAAGCACTACAAAATGTTTGACGAGGCAAAAATGTCGAGGCATGATGGCCTCGCTCCCACTGATTGGAGGTTTTTTGCAAAAAGCCTCAGAATCGTGCTCGAACTCAACCAGATTGAGCATATTCGCGTCTTTTCCGCCCAAAAGGCAGCGTCATCGCATCACCATCGTGACCGCGAAAAATACCCAGGTTTGAACGCAATGCTTTCCGATTCAGTGAGCAGCCATAAGTGCGCCCTTGAGAAACCCCAGGCACCGGCTGGACAAGAGCTTTCACCTCAAGACCCACAAGACAATGCGACGAGGTTTACCCCATGGCACTGACACGCGAACAACAAATTGCAGCCATCGAGAAAGACTGGGCCGAGAATCCACGCTGGAAAGGCGTGACCCGCACCTACTCCGCTGCTGACGTCGTCCGCCTGCGTGGCTCGATCCAGCCTGAACACACGTTTGCCAAACTGGGCGCTGAAAAGCTGTGGAATCTGGTCACTCAGGGCGCCAAGCCGTCCTTCCGTCCCGACAAGGATTTCGTCAATTGCATGGGTGCCCTGACCGGCGGCCAGGCCGTTCAACAGGTCAAGGCCGGCATCCAGGCAATCTACCTGTCTGGCTGGCAAGTCGCCGCGGACAACAACTCCGCCGAGTCGATGTACCCAGACCAGTCGCTGTACCCGGTGGATTCGGTTCCAACCGTGGTCAAGCGCATCAACAACTCGTTCCGTCGCGCTGACCAGATCCAGTGGAAAGCCGGCAAAAATCCGGGCGACGAAGGCTACATCGACTACTTCGCACCGATCGTGGCTGACGCTGAAGCAGGCTTCGGCGGCGTACTGAACGCCTATGAACTGATGAAGAGCATGATCGAGGCAGGCGCTGCCGGCGTGCACTTCGAAGACCAACTGGCCTCGGTGAAAAAATGCGGTCACATGGGCGGCAAGGTTCTGGTGCCGACCCAGGAAGCCGTTCAGAAGCTGGTGGCTGCGCGTCTGGCGGCTGACGTCGCTGGCGTACCGACCATTATTCTGGCCCGTACGGACGCCAACGCGGCAGACCTTCTGACCTCGGATTGCGATCCATACGATCAGCCGTTCGTAACAGGCACTCGTACTCCGGAAGGTTTCTATAAAGTGCGCGCCGGTCTGGACCAGGCCATCGCTCGCGGCCTGGCCTATGCGCCATACGCCGACCTGATCTGGTGCGAAACCGCCAAGCCGGATCTGGACGAAGCGCGTCGCTTCGCTGAAGCGATCAAGAAGGAATACCCGGACCAGCTGCTGTCGTACAACTGCTCGCCATCGTTCAACTGGAAAAAGAACCTGGACGACGCAACCATCGCCAAATTCCAGCGCGAGCTGTCGGCAATGGGCTACAAGCACCAGTTCATCACCCTGGCGGGTATCCACAACATGTGGCACAGCATGTTCAACCTGGCGCACGACTACGCCCGCAACGACATGACCGCCTACGTGAAGCTGCAAGAGCAGGAGTTCGCCGACGCGGCCAAGGGCTACACATTCGTGGCGCACCAACAGGAAGTCGGCACCGGCTACTTCGACGACATGACCACCGTGATTCAGGGTGGCAAGTCCTCGGTCACCGCCCTGACCGGCTCCACCGAAGAAGAGCAATTTCACTGAGTCCTGTGATTTCAGCTCCAGACAAGGCCGCCTTCGGGCGGCCTTTGTCATCGCGCATTTAATAACCTACATATTCAGTCAACTATTCGCCGATAGACGTCTCGAATCGACCCACGAAAGTTAATTAATCCTGCTGCCTAATTACTCTTCATTTGACGCCCGCTGTAATGCCAACTTCGTCACTTTCCCGTGACATGAGCAAAACCCTCTTTCAAATGATATTAATTATCATTTAACCCGCATCACTTTCATTACCGAACGCACGAAACATAATTAACGAAAACGGCCGTAATGCCCGTGCGGCGCGGCCCCGCGCACCGAAACCGTGACTTGGCTCATTAATCCTGTGAATAAATTTGATGTAGAAAATTTACTTGCCCTTCTTTTGCACATAAAATCCCGGAATTGATCGCACTGCGACATATCGTCACTGCTTCTACTTCTTTTCAAGCTCAGAGACCTTTGCTCTCTGTTAAGGACTGCCAGCATGCCCGAATCGACAGGTCTGATTGCCCACAACTGGGGCTTCGCCATTTTCCTTTTGGGCGTCATCGGCCTCTGCGCCTTCATGCTCGGTCTCTCCAGCCTGCTCGGTTCCAAAGCCTGGGGCCGCAGCAAAAACGAACCGTTCGAATCCGGCATGCTGCCTACAGGCGGCGCCCGCCTGCGGCTCTCGGCAAAATTCTATCTGGTCGCGATGCTGTTCGTGATTTTCGATATTGAAGCCCTCTTTCTGTACGCCTGGTCTGTGTCCGTCCGCGAAAGCGGCTGGACCGGCTTCGCCGAAGCTCTCGTTTTCATAGCAATTCTGTTGGCAGGTCTTGTCTACCTATGGCGTGTAGGGGCGCTCGATTGGGCTCCCGTAGGTCGTCGTACTCGGCAGGCGAAGCTAAAACAATGAGGCTTTGGCAATGCAATACAATCTCACCAGGATCGACCCTGATGCTCCTAACGAGCAGTACCCCATCGGCGAACGGGAAACCGTCTCCGATCCGTTAGAGGATCAAGTCCACAAAAACATCTTCATGGGCAAGCTCGAGGACGTACTGAGCGGTGCTGTCAATTGGGGTCGCAAGAACTCCCTTTGGCCGTACAACTTCGGTCTGTCGTGCTGCTACGTGGAAATGACCACCGCCTTCACGGCGCCCCACGATATCGCGCGCTTTGGCGCCGAGGTTATCCGGGCATCGCCGCGTCAGGCGGATTTCATGGTTATCGCCGGTACCTGCTTCATCAAGATGGCGCCCATCATCCAGCGTCTGTATGAGCAAATGCTCGAGCCTAAATGGGTCATTTCCATGGGTTCGTGCGCCAACTCCGGTGGCATGTACGACATCTACTCTGTGGTTCAGGGCGTGGACAAGTTCCTGCCTGTGGATGTTTACGTGCCCGGCTGCCCGCCCCGCCCAGAGGCATTCTTGCAAGGCCTGATGCTGTTGCAGGAATCCATTGGCCAGGAGCGTCGCCCTCTTTCCTGGGTCGTCGGCGACCAAGGCGTTTATCGCGCCGAGATGCCGTCGCAGAAGGAACAGCGCCGCGAACAGCGAATCGCAGTGACCAATCTGCGCAGCCCCGACGAAGTCTGATCCAGTTTTCTTTTACAAAAAGAAGCCTGAGCCTGGATTCATTCTGTACGTTGACCGATAGCGATCGAGACCTATGACTGCAGACACCGCTCTGTACATCCCGCCCTACAAGGCTGACGACCAAGACGTCGTCGTTGAACTACACAACCGTTTTGGCGCAGAGGCCTTCACCGCCCAATCCACCGTCACTGGCATGCCAGTGCTGTGGGTCGCCCGTGCAAAACTGTTCGAGATCCTGACGTTCCTGCGCAACGTGCCCAAGCCGTACTCGATGCTGTACGACCTGCACGGTGTGGACGAGCGCCTGCGTACCAAGCGCCGTGGCTTGCCGGACGCAGATTTCACCGTGTTCTACCACCTGCTGTCGGTAGAGCGTAATAGTGACGTGATGATCAAGGTCGCCTTGTCCGAGGGCGACCTCAGCGTACCGACCATCACCAGCATCTGGCCGAACGCCAACTGGTACGAGCGTGAAGTGTGGGACATGTTCGGGATCGACTTCCCGGGCCACCCGCACCTCTCGCGTATCATGATGCCGCCGACCTGGGAAGGTCACCCGCTGCGCAAGGACTACCCTGCCCGCGCCACTGAATTCGACCCGTACAGCCTGACGCTGGCCAAACAGCAACTGGAAGAAGAAGCCGCGCGCTTCCGTCCGGAAGACTGGGGCATGAAGCGTTCCGGCACCAACGAGGACTACATGTTCCTCAACCTGGGGCCGAACCACCCTTCGGCTCACGGTGCGTTCCGTATCGTGCTGCAGCTGGACGGTGAGGAGATCGTCGACTGCGTCCCGGACATCGGTTACCACCACCGTGGCGCCGAGAAGATGGCCGAACGTCAGTCCTGGCACAGCTTCATTCCGTACACCGACCGTATCGACTACCTAGGCGGGGTGATGAACAACCTGCCGTACGTGCTCTCGGTCGAGAAGCTGGCCGGTATCAAGGTGCCCGAGAAGGTCGACGTCATCCGCATCATGATGGCCGAGTTCTTCCGCATCACCAGCCACCTGCTGTTCCTGGGTACCTACATTCAGGACGTGGGCGCAATGACCCCGGTGTTCTTCACTTTCACCGACCGGCAGAAAGCCTACACGGTGATCGAAGCCATCACCGGTTTCCGCCTGCACCCGGCCTGGTACCGCATCGGTGGGGTTGCACACGACCTGCCGCGCGGCTGGGAAAAACTGGTCAAGGACTTCGTCGAATGGCTGCCAAAGCGCCTGGACGAATACACCAAGGCCGCCCTGCAGAACAGCATCCTCAAGGGTCGTACCATCGGCGTCGCCGCCTACAACACCAAAGAAGCCCTGGAATGGGGCGTCACCGGTGCAGGCCTGCGTTCCACCGGTTGCGACTTCGACCTGCGCAAGGCACGTCCTTACTCCGGTTACGAGAACTTCGAATTCGAAGTGCCGCTGGCCGTCAATGGCGATGCCTATGATCGCTGCATGGTCCGCGTCGAAGAGATGCGCCAGAGCATCAAGATCATCGACCAGTGCATGCGCAACATGCCGGAAGGCCCGTACAAGGCGGATCACCCGCTGACCACGCCGCCGCCCAAAGAGCGCACGCTGCAGCACATCGAAACCTTGATCACGCACTTCCTGCAAGTTTCGTGGGGCCCGGTCATGCCGGCCAACGAATCCTTCCAGATGATCGAAGCGACCAAGGGCATCAACAGTTATTACCTGACGAGCGACGGCGGCACCATGAGCTACCGTACCCGGATTCGCACCCCAAGCTATCCACACCTGCAGCAGATCCCTTCGGTGATCAAAGGCAGCATGGTCGCGGACTTGATCGCGTACCTGGGTAGTATCGACTTCGTTATGGCCGACGTGGACCGCTAAGCATGAACAGCACGCTTATCCAGACAGACCGTTTCGCCTTGAGCGAATCCGAGCGCTCGGCCATCGAGCACGAAATGCATCACTACGAGGACCCGCGCGCGGCGTCCATCGAAGCCCTGAAAATCGTTCAGAAGGAGCGCGGCTGGGTGCCGGACGGCGCCATCTACGCGATCAGCGAAGTCCTGGGCATCCCCGCCAGCGACGTTGAAGGCGTGGCCACGTTCTACAGCCAGATCTTCCGCCAGCCGGTCGGCCGTCACATCATCCGTGTCTGCAACAGCATGGTCTGCTTCATCGCCGGTCACGAAGACATCGTCGGCGAGATTCAGAGCAAGCTCGGCATCGGCCTGGGTCAGACCACTGCCGACGGCCGCTTCACGCTGCTGCCGGCCTGCTGCCTGGGCAACTGCGACAAGGCACCGGCGGTCATGATCGACGACGATACTTTCGGCAATCTGCAGCCTGCTGGCGTTGCCCAGTTGCTGGAGGGTTACGTATGACCATCACATCCTTCGGCCCGGCCAACCTGATCACCCGTACCCCGGAAACCCATCCGCTGACCTGGCGTCTGCGCGATGACGGCGAGCCGGTGTGGTTCGACGAATACGTTGCCAAAGACGGCTATGCCGCTGCCCGCAAGGCCTTCGCCCAGCAATCGCCTGACGAAATCGTGCAGTCGGTCAAGGACTCCGGTCTCAAGGGTCGTGGCGGCGCAGGCTTCCCCACTGGTGTGAAGTGGGGCCTGATGCCCAAAGACGAATCCCTGAACATCCGCTACCTGCTGTGCAACGCGGACGAGATGGAGCCGAATACCTGGAAAGACCGCATGCTGATGGAGCAGCTGCCCCATCTGCTGGTGGAAGGCATGCTGATCAGTGCTCGCGCATTGAAAGCCTACCGCGGCTACATCTTCCTGCGTGGCGAGTACGTCACCGCCGCCAAGCACCTGAACCGCGCCGTGGCCGAAGCCAAGGCCGCAGGCCTGTTGGGCAAGAACATCCTGGGCACCGGTTTCGATTTCGAACTGTTCGTCCACACCGGCGCCGGGCGTTACATCTGCGGTGAAGAAACCGCACTGATCAACTCCCTCGAAGGCCGCCGCGCCAACCCACGCTCCAAGCCGCCCTTCCCTGCCGCCGTTGGCGTGTGGGGCAAGCCGACTTGCGTGAACAACGTCGAAACCCTGTGCAACGTCCCTGCAATCGTCAACAACGGCAACGACTGGTACAAGTCGCTCGCCCGTGAAGGCAGCGAAGACCACGGCACCAAGCTGATGGGCTTCTCCGGCAAGGTGAAGAACCCAGGGCTGTGGGAGCTGCCGTTCGGCCTGCCCGCTCGTGAGTTGTTCGAAGACTACGCTGGCGGGATGCGCGACGGTTACAAGCTCAAGTGCTGGCAGCCAGGCGGCGCCGGCACCGGTTTCCTGTTGCCCGAGCACCTCGACTGCCAGTTCTATGCCGGCGGCGTGGCCAAGGTCGGCACCCGGATGGGTACGGGCCTGGCGATGGCGGTGGACGACAAGGTCAACATGGTGTCGATGATGCGCAACCTGGAAGAGTTCTTCTCCCAGGAATCGTGCGGTTTCTGCACTCCTTGCCGCGATGGCCTGCCATGGAGCGTCAAGATCCTGCGCGCCATCGAGAAAGGCCAGGGCCAACCGGGGGATATCGAGACGCTGCTGGGGTTGGTCAACTTCCTCGGCCCAGGCAAGACCTTCTGCGCTCACGCACCGGGCGCCGTGGAACCTCTGGGCAGCGCGATCAAGTACTTCCGCTCGGAATTCGAGGCAGGCATCGCACCGGCAGCACATGCGACAGCAGGCCTTGTCCCAGGCAAAGCGCCAACGATAGTCGGCGCATAAAAAGACTGACCGGTCGATAAGCCCACAAGGCCTGTCGACCTTTGCCCCGGTTGCGCCTCACTGGCTGTTTGAACCGTGGCAGCACCGAGATTCCATTAGCCACGCCCGCTGACACCGGGCCAACGAAGAACTTTGAACCATGGCTACTATCCACGTAGACGGCAAAGCGCTCGAAGTCGATGGCGCAGACAACCTGTTACAGGCGTGTCTGTCGCTGGGGCTCGACATCCCTTATTTCTGCTGGCATCCAGCACTTGGCAGTGTTGGCGCCTGTCGCCAATGCGCGGTCAAGCAGTACACCGACGAGAACGACACCCGTGGTCGTATCGTCATGTCCTGCATGACTCCGGCCACTGACAACACCTGGATTTCCATCGACGACGACGAGTCCAAGGCGTTCCGCGCCAGCGTCGTCGAATGGCTGATGACCAACCACCCGCACGACTGTCCGGTCTGTGAGGAAGGTGGTCACTGCCATCTGCAGGACATGACCGTGATGACCGGCCACAACGAGCGCCGGTATCGCTTCACCAAACGCACCCACCAGAACCAGGAGCTGGGGCCGTTCATCGCGCACGAGATGAACCGCTGCATCGCCTGCTATCGCTGCGTGCGCTTCTATAAAGACTACGCCGGCGGCACCGACCTGGGCGTATTCGGCGCCCACGACAACGTGTACTTCGGTCGCGTTGAAGACGGTACGCTGGAAAGCGAGTTCTCCGGCAACCTCACCGAGGTCTGCCCGACCGGTGTGTTCACCGACAAGACTCACTCCGAGCGCTACAACCGCAAATGGGACATGCAGTTCTCGCCGAGCATTTGCCACGGCTGCTCCAGCGGCTGCAACATCAGCCCGGGCGAGCGTTATGGCGAAATCCGCCGTATCGAGAACCGCTACAACGGTTCGGTCAACCAGTACTTCCTGTGCGACCGTGGCCGTTTCGGTTATGGCTACGTCAACCGCACCGACCGTCCACGTCAGCCGCTGCTGGCCAACGGCAATGCCAAGCTGAGCCTGGACGCTGCGCTGGATACAGCCGCCGAGATGCTGCGCGGTCGCCACATCGTCGGTATCGGTTCGCCTCGCGCCAGCCTTGAAAGCAACTTCGCCCTGCGCGAACTGGTGGGTGCCGAGCACTTCTACTCGGGTATCGAAGCCGGTGAGCTGGAGCGTCTGCGTCTGATCGCTCAAGTTCTGAAAGACAGCCCGCTGCCAATTCCGACCCTGCGTGAAGTCGAAGAGCACGACGCCGTGTTCATCCTCGGCGAAGACGTGACTCAGACCGCCGCGCGTATGGCCCTGGGCCTGCGTCAGACGGTGAAGAACAAGGCCGAAAACATGGCCGCTGCGATGAAAGTCCAGCCATGGCTCGACGCTGCAGTGAAGAACATCGGTCAGCACGAGATGAACCCGCTGTTCATCGCAAGCCTGGCTGAAACCCGTCTGGACGACATCGCCGAAGAGTGTGTACACGCCGCTCCCGACGATCTGGCGCGCATCGGTTTCGCCGTGGCTCACGCCATCGACCCAAGCGCTCCTGCCGTCACCGGCCTGGACGACGAAGCTCTGGAACTGGCTCAGCGCATCGCCGCTGCTCTGCTGGAAGCCAAGCGTCCGTTGATCGTTTCCGGTGCTTCGCTCGGTTCCAACGCGCTGATCGAAGCCGCTGCAAACATCGCCAAGGCTTTGAAACTGCGCGAGAAGAACGGCTCCCTGAGCCTGATCGTGCCGGAAGCCAACAGCATGGGTGTGACCCTGTTCGGTGGCGAATCGGTAGACGCAGCGCTGCAGGCCGTGATCTCGGGCAAGGCCGACGCTATCGTCGTGCTGGAAAACGATCTGTTCACCCGCGTTGATGCCGCGACTGTCGACGCCGCACTGAAAGCCGCGAAAGTGGTGATCGTTGCCGACCATCAGAAAACCGCGACCACCGACCGTGCCGATCTCGTCCTGCCAGCCGCCAGCTTTGCCGAAGGCGACGGTACCCTGGTCAGCCAGGAAGGCCGCGCACAGCGCTTCTTCCAGGTCTACGATCCGACCTACCTGGACGCCAGCATTCAGATCCACGAAGGCTGGCGCTGGCTGCACGCCCTGCGCGCTACCCTACTGAACAAGCCGGTGGACTGGACCCAACTGGACCACGTCACCGAGGCCTGTGCCGCGAGCAACGCGCAACTGGCTGGCATCGTTGGCGCTGCGCCTTCCGCTGCATTCCGCATCAAAGGCCTGAAGCTGGCTCGCGAACCGCTGCGTTACAGCGGTCGTACCGCCATGCGCGCCAACATCAGCGTCCATGAGCCGCGTACTTCGCAGGACAAGGACACCGCGTTCTCATTCTCGATGGAAGGTTATTCGGGCTCCGCAGAACCTCGCTCGCAAGTGCCATTCGCCTGGTCTCCGGGCTGGAACTCCCCGCAAGCGTGGAACAAGTTCCAGGACGAAGTCGGCGGTCACCTGCGTGCTGGCGACCCGGGTGTACGCCTGATCGAAAGCAGCGGCGACAAACTGAGCTGGTTCGCCAGCGTGCCGCGCGCCTTCTCCCCAGCTCAAGGGACCTGGCAGGTCGTGCCGTTCTACCACCTGTTCGGCAGCGACGAGAACTCGTCCAAAGCCGCGCCGGTTCAGGAACGCATTCCAGCCGCTTACGTCTCGCTGGCCAAGTCCGAAGCGGACCGCTTGGGCGTCAACGACGGTGCCATGCTCAGCCTCAACGTTGCCGGCCAGACCCTGCGTCTGCCACTGCGCATCAACGAGGAACTGGGCGCGGGTCTGGTGGCACTGCCATCGGGTCTGGCCGGCATTCCTCCGGCGTTGGCCGGGAAAACCGTTGACGGTCTGCAGGAGGCAGCACAATGAGCACATGGTTTACCCCTGAAGTGATCGATTCGATCATCGCAGTCGTCAAGGCCATCGTGGTGCTGCTCGCCGTGGTGGTCTGCGGCGCGTTGCTCAGCTTCGTCGAACGTCGTCTGCTGGGCTGGTGGCAGGACCGTTACGGTCCGAACCGCGTCGGTCCGTTCGGTATGTTCCAGATCGCAGCCGACATGCTGAAGATGTTCTTCAAGGAAGACTGGAATCCTCCTTTCGTCGACAAGATGATCTTCACCCTGGCGCCGGTCGTGGCCATGAGCGCATTGCTGATCTCGTTCTCGATCATCCCGGTCACTCAGACCTGGGTCGTCGCGGACCTGAACATCGGCCTGCTGTTCTTCTTCGCCATGGCCGGTCTGTCGGTCTACGCGGTGCTGTTCGCCGGCTGGTCGTCGAACAATAAGTACGCCCTGCTGGGCAGCTTGCGCGCATCGGCCCAGACCGTGTCGTACGAAGTGTTCCTGGGCCTGTCGCTGATGGGCATCGTGGTACAGGCCGGCTCGTTCAACATGGGCGACATCGTTCAATACCAGGCCGACCACCTGTGGTTCATCATTCCGCAGTTCTTCGGTTTCTGTACCTTCTTCATCGCTGGCGTCGCCGTGACTCACCGTCACCCGTTCGACCAGCCGGAAGCGGAACAGGAACTGGCTGACGGTTACCACATTGAATATGCCGGCATGAAGTGGGGCATGTTCTTCGTCGGTGAATACATCGGCATCATCCTGATCTCGGCGCTGTTGGTAACCCTGTTCTTCGGTGGCTGGCACGGTCCGTTCAACATCCTGCCGCAACTGTCGTTCATGTGGTTCGTCCTGAAAACCGCGTTCTTCATCATGCTGTTCATCCTGCTTCGCGCCTCTATCCCGCGTCCGCGTTATGACCAGGTGATGGATTTCAGCTGGAAGTTCTGCCTGCCACTGACCCTGATCAATTTGCTAGTGACCGCTGCGGTCGTCTTGGCGGCTCAGTGAGGATTTGACCCATGTTCAAATATATCGGCGACATCGTTAAGGGTACGGGTACCCAGCTACGCAGCCTGATCATGGTCTTCGGCCATGGCTTCCGTAAGCGCGACACCCTGCAATATCCGGAAGAAGCGGTTTACCTGCCGCCGCGTTATCGCGGCCGTATTGTCCTGACTCGCGACCCCGACGGCGAAGAGCGTTGCGTTGCCTGCAACCTGTGCGCCGTGGCCTGCCCGGTCGGCTGCATTTCGCTGCAGAAGGCCGAGACCGAAGACGGTCGCTGGTACCCGGACTTCTTCCGTATCAACTTCTCGCGTTGCATCTTCTGCGGTCTCTGTGAAGAAGCCTGCCCGACCACCGCGATCCAGCTCACGCCGGATTTCGAAATGGCCGAGTTCAAACGTCAGGATCTGGTGTACGAGAAGGAAGATCTGCTGATCTCCGGTCCCGGCAAGAACCCTGACTACAACTTCTATCGCGTTGCGGGTATGGCGATCGCTGGCAAGCCGAAAGGCTCTGCACAGAACGAAGCCGAGCCAATCAACGTCAAGAGCTTGCTGCCTTAAGGAAGAAAGATGGAATTCGCTTTCTATTTCGCATCCGGCATCGCTGTTGTAGCCACCCTGCGGGTGATTACCAACACGAACCCGGTGCACGCCCTGCTCTACCTGATCATTTCGCTGATCGCCGTGGCCATGACTTTCTTCAGCCTCGGCGCGCCGTTCGCCGGTGCTCTGGAAGTGATCGCCTACGCTGGCGCCATCATGGTGCTGTTCGTGTTCGTGGTGATGATGCTGAACCTGGGCCCGGCCTCGGTTCAGCAGGAACGTGCCTGGCTCAAGCCTGGCATCTGGCTCGGCCCGATCCTGCTGGGCGGCCTGCTGCTGGCTGAACTGCTGTACGTGCTGTTCGCCAACTCCACCGGCGCTGGCATCGGCCACACGACCGTTGACGCCAAGGCCGTGGGCATCAGCCTGTTCGGTCCGTACCTGCTGGTTGTCGAACTCGCCTCGATGCTGCTGCTCGCTGCAGCGGTCGTGGCGTTCCATGTCGGCCGCAACGAGGCGAAGGAGTAACACCATGCATGCACAAATTCCTCTCGAACATGGCCTGGCAGTCGCCGGTGTCCTGTTCTGCCTCGGCCTGGCGGGCCTGTTGGTACGCCGCAACATTCTGTTCGTGTTGATGAGCCTGGAAGTGATGATGAACTCTGCCGCTCTGGCTTTCGTCGTGGCGGGTAGCCGCTGGGCGCAGCCTGACGGCCAGATCATGTTCATCCTGGTGATCAGCCTTGCCGCAGCCGAGGCCAGTATCGGTCTTGCGATCCTGCTGCAACTGTATCGCCGCTTCCACACTCTCGATATCGACGCTGCCAGCGAGATGCGCGGATGAACCTACTCTTTCTGACTTTCGTATTCCCCCTGATCGGTTTCCTGCTGCTGTCGTTTTCACGCGGCAAATGGTCGGAAAACCTGTCGGCCCTGATCGGCGTCGGCTCCATTGGCCTGTCGGCCATCGTTGCCGCCTATGTGATCTTCCAGTTCAACGTCTCGCCGCCAGAAGGCGGGCATCTGACCATGGTGCTGTGGCGCTGGATGTCGGTTGACGGCTTCGACCCGAACTTCGCGCTGTATGTCGATGGCCTGTCCATCACCATGCTGGGCGTGGTAGTCGGCGTGGGCTTCCTGATCCACCTGTTCGCGTCCTGGTACATGCGCGGTGAAGACGGCTACTCGCGCTTCTTCGCCTACACCAACCTGTTCATTGCCAGCATGTTGTTCCTGATCCTGGGCGACAACCTGCTGTTCATCTACTTCGGTTGGGAAGGCGTGGGCCTGTGCTCGTATCTGTTGATCGGTTTCTATTACAGCAACCGCAACAACGGCAACGCTGCACTGAAAGCCTTCATCGTGACCCGCATCGGCGACGTGTTCATGGCCATCGGCCTGTTCATCCTGTTCCAGCAACTGGGCACGCTGAACATTCAGGAATTGCTGGTTCGTGCTCCGCAGCACTTCAAGGTCGGCGATTTCTGGATCGTGCTGGCAACCCTGATGCTGCTGGGCGGCGCTGTCGGTAAATCCGCGCAACTGCCGCTGCAAACCTGGCTGGCGGATGCGATGGCTGGCCCTACCCCGGTTTCTGCTCTGATCCACGCGGCAACCATGGTCACCGCCGGTGTCTACCTGATCGCCCGTACTCACGGCCTGTTCGCCCTGGCGCCGGACATCCTGCACCTGGTCGGCATCGTCGGCGGTGTGACCCTGGTGCTGGCAGGTTTCGCGGCGCTGGTTCAGACCGACATCAAACGTATCCTCGCCTACTCGACCATGAGCCAGATCGGCTACATGTTCCTGGCGCTGGGTGTGGGTGCATGGGAAGGCGCGATCTTCCACCTGATGACCCACGCGTTCTTCAAAGCCCTGTTGTTCCTTGCCTCCGGTGCGGTGATCGTTGCCTGCCACCACGAGCAGAACATCTTCAAGATGGGCGGTCTGTGGAAGAAACTGCCATTGGCCTACACCAGCTTCATCGTCGGCGGCGCGGCCCTGGCGGCACTGCCTCTGGTCACCGCGGGCTTCTACTCCAAGGATGAAATCCTCTGGGAAGCCTTCGCCAGCGGCCATCAGTATCTGCTGTACGCAGGTCTGGTCGGTGCCTTCATGACTTCGCTGTACACCTTCCGCCTGATCTTCATCGCCTTCCACGGCGAAGCGAAGACCGAAGCTCACGCCGGCCACGGGATTTCCCACTGGTTGCCGCTGAGCGTGCTGATCGTGCTGTCGACTTTCATTGGCGCCTGGATTCATCCGCCATTGGCGGGCGTTCTGCCGCAAAGCGCGGGGCATGCCGGTGGCGAAGCCAAGCACAGTCTGGAAATCGCCTCGGGCGCCATCGCCCTGGCCGGTATCCTGCTGGCAGCGCTGTTGTTCCTCGGCAAGCGTCGTCTGGTCACTGCCATTGCCAACAGCGGCCCGGGTCGTTTCCTGTCCGCCTGGTGGTTCGCGGCATGGGGCTTCGACTGGGTTTACGACGTGCTGTTCGTCAAACCTTACCTGGCTATCAGCCGCATTCTGCGTGGCGACCCGCTCGACCACACGATTGGTCTGATCCCGCGTCTGGTCAAAGCCGGCAACGGCTTGATGAGCCGCACCGAAACCGGTCAGCTGCGCTGGTATGCCGCTTCTATCGCCGCAGGTGCCGTACTGGTGCTTGGCGCGATTGTGCTGGTCTGATGAGTCGATCTGACATGAACCTTGCGACTTTGCGAAAGGAATTGAGCCCGTCATGATTCTGCCTTGGCTAATCCTGATCCCCTTTATCGGCGGCCTGCTGTGCTGGCAAGGTGAGCGCTTCGGCCCTACCCTGCCGCGCTGGATTGCGCTGATTACTATGTCCCTGCTGACAGGCCTTGGTCTGTATCTGTGGAGCACCGGTACGTATACCTACGCGCCGGCTCCCGGTGTCGATCCGACCTGGGCTGTCGAATTCAAGGCCCAGTGGATTCAGCGCTTCGGCATCAGCGTGCATCTGGCGCTCGATGGTCTGTCGCTGCTGATGATCCTGCTGACCGGCCTGCTGGGTATCCTCTCGGTACTCTGCTCGTGGAAAGAGATCCAGCGTAACGTTGGCTTCTTCCACCTGAACCTGATGTGGATCCTGGGCGGTGTCGTCGGCGTGTTCCTCGCCATCGACCTGTTCATGTTCTTCTTCTTCTGGGAAATGATGCTGGTGCCGATGTACTTCCTCATCGCGCTCTGGGGTCACAGCTCGGCAGATGGCAAGAAGACCCGTATCTACGCCGCGACCAAGTTCTTCATCTTCACTCAGGCCAGCGGCCTGATCATGCTGGTGGCGATCCTCGGTCTGGTGCTGGTGCACTTCAATCAGACCGGCGTCATCACCTTCAGCTACGCCGACCTGTTGAAGACCAAGCTGTCCCACAGCACCGAGTACATCCTGATGCTGGGCTTCTTCATCGCCTTCGCGGTGAAGCTGCCGATCGTGCCGCTGCACTCCTGGTTGCCTGACGCTCACGCCCAGGCGCCAACCGCAGGTTCCGTGGACCTGGCGGGTATCCTGCTCAAGACCGCTGCTTATGGTCTGCTGCGCTTTGCCCTGCCGCTGTTCCCGAACGCTTCGGCGGAGTTCGCGCCGATTGCGATGATCCTCGGCCTGATCGGTATCTTCTACGGTGCCTTCCTGGCTTTCGCCCAGACCGACATCAAGCGCCTGATCGCGTTCTCCAGCGTCTCGCACATGGGCTTCGTGCTGATCGGTATCTACTCCGGCAGCCAACAGGCTCTGCAAGGCGTTGTGGTTCAGATGCTGGCTCACGGTCTGTCCGCTGCTGCGCTGTTTATTCTCAGCGGTCAGCTGTACGAGCGCCTGCACACCCGTGACATGCGTGAGATGGGCGGCCTGTGGAACAAGATCGCTTACCTGCCGGCCATCAGCCTGTTCTTCGCAGCCGCTTCGCTGGGCCTGCCAGGCACCGGCAACTTCGTCGGCGAGTTCCTGATTCTGATCGGCAGCTTCGTCAGCGCACCATGGATCACCGCCATCGCCACTTCCGGCCTGGTGTTCGGTTCCGTGTACTCGCTGATCATGATTCACCGCGCCTACTTCGGCCCTGCAAAGACCGAAGAGATTCTCAAAGGCATGGATGGACGGGAATTGATCATGGTGCTGGGCCTGGCCGTGTTGCTGGTCCTGCTGGGTATCTACCCGCAGCCGGTGCTGGACACTTCCTCGGCGACCATGCATGGCGTGCAGCAATGGCTCGGCACCGCCTTCACTCAACTCGCTTCGGCCCGGTAAGAGCGCTATGGACCTGACGATTCAACACTTTATTGCGCTGGCGCCGCTGCTGATCACCAGTATCACCATCGTGGTGGTGATGCTGGGCATCGCATGGCGTCGCAATCACTCGCAATCGTTCCTGCTGACCGTGGCGGGACTCAACCTGGCTCTGCTGTCGATCTACCCGGCCCTCAAGGTCGCGCCGCTGGTGGTCACGCCCCTTCTGCAGATCGACACTTTCGCCCTTCTGTACATCGGCATCATCCTGGTCTCGACTCTGGCGTGCGTCACCCTGGCCCATGCCTATCTGGGTGAAGGCAAGGCTGGCTATCCAGGTAACCGCGAAGAGCTTTACCTGCTGATCCTGCTCTCCGCTGCCGGTGGCATGGTGCTGGTCGCCGCGCAACATCTGGCGAGCCTGTTCATCGGTCTGGAGCTGCTGTCGGTGCCGGTCTACGGTCTGGTGGCCTACGCTTTCTTCAACAAGCGTTCGCTGGAAGGCGGCATCAAGTACATGGTGCTGTCGGCAGCGGGTTCTGCGTTCCTGCTGTTCGGTATGGCCCTGCTGTACGCCGAGTCCGGCAGCCTGGGCTTCGGCGAAATCGGCAAGGCCATCGCGGCCACCGGCCTGCCAAGCCCGATCGCAAGCCTGGGCCTTGGCATGATGCTGGTCGGTCTGGGCTTCAAGCTGTCGCTGGTTCCGTTTCACCTCTGGACCCCGGACGTGTACGAAGGCGCCCCTGCCCCGGTAGCCGCGTTCCTGGCGACTGCAAGTAAGGTCGCGGTGTTCGGTGTGCTGGTTCGTCTGTTCCAGATCTCCCCGGCTGCCACCAGCGGCGTGCTGAGCGACGTGATGTCGGTCATCGCCGTGGCGTCGATCCTGATCGGTAACCTGCTGGCCCTGACTCAGAACAACCTCAAGCGTCTGCTGGGTTACTCGTCCATCGCGCACTTCGGTTACATCATGATCGCGATGGTTGCCAGCAAAGGCATGGCGGTCGAGGCGATCAACGTTTACCTGGTGACGTACGTCCTGACCAGCCTCGGTGCGTTCGGCGTGATCACGCTGATGTCGTCGCCTTACAGCGGTCGCGACGCCGATGCGATGTTCGAATACCGTGGTCTGTTCTGGCGCCGTCCGTACCTGACCGCCGTACTGACGGTGATGATGCTGTCGCTGGCCGGTATTCCGCTCACCACCGGCTTCATCGGCAAGTTCTACATCATCGCTACTGGCGTCGAGGCTCACTTGTGGTGGCTGACCGGTTCGCTGGTGGTGGGTAGTGCGATTGGTGTGTTCTATTACCTGCGGGTGATGGTCACGCTGTATCTGCAGGACTCGAAGATCCAGCGTCACGATGCGCCGTTCAACTGGGCGCAGCGTGCGGGTGGTGTAATGCTGTTGGGCATCACGCTGCTGGCGTTCTTCCTGGGTGTTTATCCACAGCCGTTGCTGACTCTGGTGCAACACGCCGGGTTGTGATGGTCGGGTGAGATGTGAAAAACCCTGCTCTTTAGCAGGGTTTTTTATTGTCTGGTGCCGCTGATGGGTTCTGGCTAACGCCAGACCTGTTTCGCCTTCGGCGGGTTACTTGAAAATCGGAATGCCGCACCACCCCCAAGTAACCAAGTGTCCTGCGCTCCCTGTCCGGCCCGACTTCGTCGGGTTCCCTCGACTCCGGCATTGCTCCGGGGGCACGCCGCCGACCGGCCATCCATGGCCGAACGGCGGCTAGCACGACATCCATGTCGCGCTGCCCCCTACGCAATGCCTACGCTCGGCCTGCCAAAGTCGCAATTGGTGTCGATCTCACTATCTCGGCACGATCGTTCCCACGCTCCGCGTGGTAACGCAGCGCATGACGCTGCGCGTCATTTGGACGCAGAGCGTCCGGGACGGCATTCCACGCGGAGCGTGGGAACGATCAATGATGATGCCGTTGATCCTGATCCTGATCCTGATCTTCGTACGCGATAGTTCAGACGACACAAATCGCGACTTGGGTGCAGGCCGAACGCAGGTGACGTGGAGTGGGCCGAGCGGCATGGATGCCGCGAGAGCCGCCCCCCGCCATGGATGGCGGATGGCGGCGGGCCCACGGAGCGGCGCCGGAGTGAGGGAGCCCGAGGAACGAGGGCCCAACCAGGAGCCGGGACACTTGGTTACTTGGTGTCCTTTCAAGTAACTCGCCGAAGGCGAAACAGGTCTGGCGTTAGCCAGAGCCGTATTTGCCGCGCCGCTATCAGGTGGCGTATCCAGATTTCCAGCTGCACACGAAACCCTGTGTGAGACGCTGGAGCTTTGACAGCCCGGGCCGCGGTTGGACGATAGGGGTAGGTCAGTAGACAACTTCATCACTGACCCACCGCTTCGCTGCCGTCGTGGCCTCCGGCGTCTCCCACAGGGTTCGCGCGGAACCCCAGAGCTGCGTTCGCTTTTGATTTTGCTTCTAAGTGCGCGATATCCCAGACGACACAGATCGCGACTTGGGTGCAGGCTGAACGCAGGCGTCGTGGAGTGGGCCGAGCGGCATGGATGCCGCGAGAGCCGCCCCACGCCATGGATGGCGGATGGCGGCGGGCCCACGGAGCGTCGCCGGAGTGAGGGTATTCCGACGAAGGAGGAACCCAACCAGGAGCAAGCACCCTTGGTTACTTGGGGTGCTTTCAAGTAACTCGCCGAAGGCGAAACAGGTCTGGCGTTAGCCAGAGCCCTATCAGCCGCGCCGCTATTACGTGGCGTATCCAGATTTCCATCTGTACGGAACCCTGTGGAAGCTGTGCGACAGCCCGGGCCGCGGTCGGACGATAGGGGTAGGTCAGTAGACAACTTCATCACTGACCCACCGCTTCGCTGCCGTCGACAGCCCGGGCCGCGGTCGGACGATAGGGGTAGGTCAGTAGACAACTTCATCACTGACCCACCGCTTCGCTGCCGTCGTGGCCTCCGGCGTCTCCCACAGGGTTCGTGCGGAACCCCAGAGCTGCGTTCGCTTTTTATTTTGCTTCTAAGTGCGCGATATCCCAGACGACACAGATCGCGACTTGGGTGCAGGCTGAACGCAGGTGGCGTGGAGTGGGCCGAGCGGCATGGATGCCGCGAGAGCCGCCCCCCGCCATGGATGGCGGATGGCGGCGGCGTGGAGTGGGCCGAGCGGCATGGATGCCGCGAGAGCCGCCCCCCGCCATGGATGGCGGATGGCGGCGGGCCCACGGAGCGTCGCCGAAGTGAGGGCACCTCGACGAAGTCGAGGCCAAACCAGGAGCCAAGACCCTTGGTTACTTGGTGTCTTTTCAAGTAACTCGCCGAAGGCGAAACCGGTCTGGCGTTAGCCAGAACCAAAAACAGGCGCCACCACAAATAATGGATCCGAGCGCGATCCAAGCGCCAACCCACATAACCCGCGAAGCGGATTCACCCCGGCAATCTCACCGTCTTCTTCGCACTGGTAAACAACCCCCACGTCGACATGAACAACGCCGCAATCATCGGCCCGATCACAAACCCGTTCAGCCCGAACACCGCCATCCCGCCCAGCGTTGAAATCAGAATCAGGTAGTCCGGCATCCTCGTATCCTTGCCCACCAGAATCGGTCGCAGGACGTTATCCACCAGTCCGATCACGAACACCCCGAACAACCCCAGCACCACGCCCTGCCAGATCATCCCGCTGGCTAAAAAGTACAATGCCACCGGCGCCCAGACGATCCCCGCCCCCACCGCCGGCAGCAACGAAAGAAACGCCATCAGCACAGCCCACAGAAGCGAACTCGGAATGTCGAGCACCCAGAAAATCAAACCACCCAGCGCACCCTGCGTCAGCGCCACCACGATGTTGCCCTTCACCGTCGCACGCACCACGCGAGTGAATTTCAGTTGCAGACGACGCTTCTGAGGCTCGGCCAAGGGAATCGCGATACGAATCCTGCGCGTCAGGTCCTGACCATCACGCAGGAAGAAAAACAGCAGATACAGCATGATGAAAAAGCTCACCACGAAGTCGAACGTGCCCTGGCCGAAACTGAACGCCTGACTCGCCAGATACTGACTGCCCTGCATCGCAGCCTTGGAAATCTTGTCCTGCAGCCCCTTGAAGTCGCCCATACCCAGGCGGTCGAGCCAGTGCTGCATCGAGCCTGGAAGCAAGGCTTTGAATTCAGCCAGGTACTTGGGGATGTCGATCTGGCCGCTTTCGACATTCTTGTAGAGCATCGCGCCTTCCTGAACCATGAGCATGCTGATGACGATCACCGGCAGAATCGCGATCAGCAGACACACCATCAGGGTGCAGAGCGAGGTCAGATTGCGCTGCCAGCCAAACTTCGCCAGCAGACGTCGCTGCAGTGGCGCGAAGATGATGCCCAGGATCACCGCCCAGAACACAGCGCCGTAGAACGGCAGCAGAATCCAGATGAAGGCGATGGTCACCAACACCAACAGCAGCATCAGGGTTTTGTTTTGCAGCGAGGTTTCGTTCATGTTCCTTCCATGTCATTGAGCCCCGCTGAACGCACGGCCTGACTATTAGTCCGCCAATCGCTTCAGGAGTGCCGCCTGTAACGCGGGCGAGACATGCAGTGAACGAGGAGAAAAAAGCGCGGCGGGCCACAAAACCCGACCGCGCGAAGGGAGTCAGATACGGAACTGGCCGACCAGTTGGCCCAGACGCTGATTGAGTTCGGTGAGATTGCGTGAGGTATTGGCGCTGTGACGTGTCTCGTCGGCAACGCTTTCCACGGCCACGGCGATCTGATGCACGCTGCGATTGATCTCTTCGGCGACAGCGGTCTGTTCTTCCGCAGCGCTGGCGATCTGCGCGTTCATCGAATTGATGGTGCCGATCAACTGCCCAATGGTGTCCAGCGAGGCGCCGGCTTCGTTGGCCCGCGCTGAGGTGCCATCGCCCGCTTCACTGGAGCGCCGCATCGCCGCGACCGCGCCTTGGGTGCCTTGTTGCAGGCGGTCGATCATGCCCTGGATTTCCTGGGTGCTCTGCTGAGTGCGGCTGGCCAGCGCGCGCACCTCATCGGCAACCACGGCAAAACCACGTCCCGCTTCACCGGCACGCGCCGCCTCGATTGCAGCGTTGAGCGCCAGCAGGTTGGTCTGCTCGGCAATGGAGCGGATCACGCCCAGTACACCAACAATCGACGTCACATCATTCTGCAAGCTGTCCAGCGAAGTACCGCTGTGACGGATGTCGTTCACCAGTGCGTGAATTTGCTGGATGCTGCCATCGACCACGCGCTTGGCGGCTTGACCTTCTTCGTCGGTCTGTTGCGCGGCGACCGACGCGCCCTGAGCGCTCTTGGCGACTTCCTGGGCAGCGGCCGACATCTGGTTGATCGCCGTGGCGACCTGATCGGTCTCATGGCGTTGGCGCTCCATCGCCTGCTCGGAACGCTGCGCTTGATGGGTCACTTCACCGACCAGCCCGGTCAGTTGCGAGGTCATTTCGGCGATCTGCCGCACCAGGCCGTGAATCTTGTCGACGAAGCGGTTGAAGGATCCCGCCAGTTCGCCGAGTTCGTCCTGAGAGGTGACGGCCAGACGTCGGGTCAGATCACCCTCCCCTGCGGCGATGTCATCGAGGTTGGCTTTCATCAGGCGCAGTGGACGCAGAATGCCGCCGGCCATCCAGACACCCACCACGGTAATGATCACCAGCACCAGGACGGCGATGCCGATGATGCTGATCAGCATCTTCTGCATGCGCTCGGCGACGTTCTTCTCGACCTCGGCGACTTTCGCATCGATGTTGTCGAGGTTTACCGAAGAGCCGACGGCCATGTCCCACTTCGCCAGGTATTCGGAGTACCCAAGTTTCGGCACCAACTCGCTGGAGCCCGGGAGCGGCGAAGAGTATTCGAGGTAATGAGTGCCCGCTTTGGCGACGTCGACCAAACCTGCGTTGACGTAGACGCCATTGGGGTCGCGCGCGTCCTTGAAACTCTTGCCGACGCCGTCCGGGCTGTTGCCCTTGAACAGCCGCACAGCCTGAGAGTCGTAGCCGAAAAAGTATCCGTCCTTGGCGTAGTTGACTTGGGAGAGCATCTTGATGACTTGCGCGCGGGCTTCCATGTCGCCCGGCGCCGAGGCGTCATAGAGCGGCTTGATGGTGCCCATGGCCACGGCGACGTAGCTTTGCAGCGTCGCTTTGGCCTCCGCGAGCAGGTGTTGACGGGTTTCTTCCACTTCACGCCGGGCTTGCTCGCGCAGCATGAACACTGTGCTGACGCTGATGATCAGCGCGAACAGCAGGACCGGAAGCACCGCAAGAGACAGAACTCTGGCTTTCAGATTCAGGCGCATAGATATCGTGACCCTTTATTATTGTGTGCGTTACGCCGTTGGGCTCCCAAAGGGTTAACGGCACTGCACAGCAAAAGTTGAGATCACGATGCAATCAGTCTGCGCTTGAATGCCCTGTTCGTTCGGGTAGATCGATCCGCACCTGCAGCCCGCCCATGGCGCTGTCCAGCAACCGAATTCTCCCGCCCCAAGACTCGACGATATCCTTGACGATGCCAAGCCCAAGGCCGTGCCCGTTCACTTGCTCATCCAGACGATTGCCACGGCCAAGCACCTCTTCGCGCTGGTCGTCGGGAATCCCCGGACCGTCGTCATCGACCAGCAGGCAATAACCGGTCGACTCCAGGCTGATGCCCAGACTGACGCTGCTGTCGGCCCATTTACAGGCGTTGTCCAGCAGGTTGCCGAGCAGTTCGAGGATGTCCTCCCGATCCCAAGGCAGCACCCGCCCTGGGGGGACGCGATTGTTCAGCTCCAGATGCTCGCCGTGAATCATGCGCAAGGTGGAAAACAGCCCAGGCAGTTCGCTGTCGCAATCGAAACGTGCGCCGGGCAAGGCATCACCTGAAAGCCGCGCGCGGTTGAGTTCACGCTCAAGCCGCTGCTGGATCTGATGCAGTTGGCCACGTAACAGCGCCCGCACTTGTGGATGCTGCTCCAGCTTCTGCCCTTCGGCCAGACTCATCAGCACGGCCAGCGGCGTTTTCAGGGCATGCCCCAGATTGCCCAACGCATTGCGCGAGCGCTTTAGGCTGTCTTCGGTATGGGCCAGCAGATGGTTGATCTGCGCCACCAGTGGTTCAAGTTCCAGCGGCACTTCGCCATCCAGCTGAGAACGCTGACCTTGTTGCAACTGGAAGATCTGCTCCCGGGCACGGTCCAGCGGGCGCAACGCTCGGCGCACTGTGACGCGCTGCAGGATCAGAATCAGAATCAGCCCCGCCAGCCCTAACGCCAGGCCAATGCGCTGAACCAGCACGAAACTGGCCTGCACCGGGGTGTAGTCCTGGGCGACGGTGATGGAAATCTTCTGGCCGAACTTGCGGTATTCGTTGTGCAGCAGCAACAGCGACTGCTTGCTCTTTGCCAGTTCCAGGTCTGCGTGCAGACCGGCGCTCTCCGGCTGAGGCAACTCCAGATCCCACAACGAGCGGGAGCGCCAGTGGCCGCCATCGAAGTCGATACGAAAGTAATGACCGGAATAGGGACGTTGATAACCGGGAGACAATCGTTGCTCATCCAGTTGCAGACCATTGGGCCCGCGGACGATGGCCACCAGCAGCAGTTCGCTGTCATTGCGCAGCCCGGATTCGAGGTAACGCTGCAGGCCCACCTCGAACAGCCAGAGACTGATCTGCGCCAGCACCAGCCCGATAATCAGCAGGACGCTGATCAGCCCTAGGCTCAAACGACGTTGAATCGACCTCACCCGCCAGTCCCGCCGAATCGGTAGCCCTGCCCTCGCCGGGTTTCGACCACAGCGCGACCCAGTTTGCGGCGCAGGTGATTGACGTGAACCTCGATCACATTGGAATCGCGTTCGTTTTCGCCGTCGTAGAGATGTTCCGCCAGATGGCTTTTGGAGAGGATTTGTTCGGGATGCAGCATGAAGTAGCGCAACAGACGAAACTCGGCCGCCGTCAGCTGAATGTCTTCGCCGTCACGACTGACGCATTGGCGCCCTTCATCCAGATGCAGCCCCGCCGCCTCAAGCTTCGGCTGATTGGCCAGCCCTCGGGCACGACGCAACAGCGCCTGAATGCGCAGTTGCAATTCTTCTGGGTGAAAGGGTTTGGTCAGGTAATCGTCGGCGCCGGCTTTCAGGCCTTCGATGCGCTCGGCCCATGAGCCACGGGCAGTGAGAATCAGCACAGGTGCCGACAGCCCGTCTGCGCGCCATTTATTGAGCACTTCAAGGCCCGGGACACCCGGCAGACCGAGGTCCAGCACAATCAGATCGTAGGGTTCGCTGGCGCCCTGGTGGATCGCGTCGCGCCCATCGGCCAGCCAGTCGACGGCATACCCCTGACGGCCCAGCGTGCTGATCAGCTCATCCGCCAAGGGCACGTTGTCTTCAACCAGTAACAGACGCATCAATCATCTTCCTTGTCTTGCAACAGACGGCTGTCGCGGGCATCGAACTTCAACTCACGGACCACTTGGTCGGCAGTCAACAGTTCGATTTCGTAGACCAGCACGTCGTGTTTTTCCTCGAGCTCCGCTTCCAGGAGCTTTGAGCCGGGATAACGTCCCAATGCCAGTCCTATGAATTGTTCCAGCGGCAGGATCACGCCCTGCTGCCGCAATTCAAGGACCTCGTCCTGATTCAAGTCCCGCGCCGTACACACAGTGCATGCCATGACGGCGCAAGTCGCAAGTAAACAGTAAACGAAACATTGATGGGGACGTTTACTGGCGGTCATCAGGTGTCCTGGTGGTCTTTGAGTACCTGGCCGCTGACTGCGTCGAGCTCGACGTCCCACTCGACGCCCTTGGCATCGCGCAGTTCGACTTGATAAACGTATTTGCCATATTCCTGTTCCAGCTCGGTGTCGGTGATGGTCGCATTCGGGTGTTTGGCCAGCGCCGCCGCGTTCAATTTTTCGAAAGACTGAATAGTACCCGCATCGCGCAGTTTGAGTGCCTCGTCCGGGCCCAGATCTTTGGCCTGTACGTAACCTGCGGTGACTGCCAGGGCAGAAGCGGCGAAAAAAGCAGTGAAAGTGTTCATGGTAAGTCTCCGTTGTAGTGATCATGTTTACGGAGCTCACAATAAACAGCCGAACTTAATTGAAGCTGAATTTTTCTGGCTAGATGCCACCATGTAGGAAATTTCGCACACCTCCTGAACGCTCTACAGCGGATATAATTCGCCGCTGTTCACCTCAGGAGTCGCCATGAGTGCCATTCACATCAACTCCCCGGTCCTGACGATCAAGGCTGGCGTCCGAGCCATGACGCGGATTCGCGAGCGAGGCCTGGCGCCGGCTGACGTTGGCATCATCCCCGGCGCGGCGGGTGGTCCCAAGGCATTGGGCATTCAGGGGTTGGACTTGGCGCTGTTCGGCGAATGGCTGCCCCGCGCCGAACGTGAACGCTCGTTGATCGGTGCGTCCATCGGCTCCTGGCGCTTCGCCAGTGCCTGCCTGCCCAATCCGGTAGAGGGCCTTGAACTGCTCGGCAAGCTGTACAACGAGCAGAGCTTCGCCAAGGGCGTGACCATGGCCGAAGTCAGCCGCAGTTGCGTGAAGATGCTTGACGACCTGCTTCAGGGCCGCGATGCGAGCGTGTTGAACAACCCGCATTACCGACTGAATATCTTGATCGTCAAAAGCCATGGCCTGCTTGCGCTGGATCATCGTGGCGGCTTGGGTCTGGGCCTTGGATCGGTGATTGCCAACAACCTGATCGGGCGTGCCCGGCTGTCGCGGCATTTCGAACGGCTGATCATGCACGACGCCCGGCTGGCCCCGCCTCTTTCGGCTCTCACGGACTTTCCGTCCCGCTGCCTGCACCTCGACACCTCCAATCTGCGCCAGGCCTTGCTGGCGTCCGGTTCGATCCCGATGGTGATGCAGGGCGTGATGGACATTCCAGGCGTCGGGCCGGGTACCTTCCGCGACGGCGGCTTGCTGGATTACCACCTGGACCTGCCCTACAGCGGCAGCGATATCGTGCTTTACCCGCATTTCACCGACAAAATCATCCCCGGCTGGTTCGACAAGACTCTGCCCTGGCGGCGCGGCGAGCCTGGCCGGCTGCAGGACGTTTTGCTGCTCGCGCCGTCGCGGGAATACCTGTCGACGCTGCCGTTCGGCAAGCTGCCGGACCGCAGCGATTTCAAGCGTTTCGTGGGCAAAGACAAAGAGCGTCAAACCTACTGGCGCAAGGCGATGGAAAACAGCCGGCGGCTTGGCGATGAGTTCATCGAGCTGGTAGATACGGGCCGCCTGGCCGAGCGACTGATACCTTTGGCTTAACCATCGAGTCAGGTTCTGGCTGTGCTTGGGCAAACCATTGCTGGTAAACTCGCTGCCTGCATTTTTTCGCCCAGGCGATCGCCACCTTTCAAGGCTCTCAATACCGTGGAAATCTTCAAGGAATTTACGTTCGAATCCGCTCATCGTCTTCCTCACGTTCCGGAAGGCCACAAGTGCGGCCGTCTGCATGGCCACTCTTTCCGGGTGGCGATCTATCTGCAAGGCGAGCCGGATCCGCATACCGGCTGGATTCGCGATTTCTCCGAGATCAAGACCATCTTCAAGCCGCTTTACGAGCGTCTGGACCACAATTACCTGAACGACATCCCTGGCCTGGAAAACCCGACCAGCGAAGTCTTGGTCAAGTGGATCTGGAATGAGCTCAAACCGCTGCTGCCTGAACTGTCGGCCATTCGCATCCACGAGACCTGCACCAGCGGTTGTGTTTATCGCGGTGATTGATGGGTATGGGATCTGCAAAAAACCACCTTCGCGGTGGTTTTTTTTTGGCCCGGAGAAATGCGATCAGAAACGGTAATTCAGCGCCAGGCTGGACAACACCGTTCTGCTCGATTGCCCACCGGATTTGCCGCTGTAGTGGGTGCGCTCGCCACTCTCCAGATCCTTGACCCGCGTGCTGCCGCTGGACTCGCCATACATTTGATAATCGACCCCCGCCTTGACCGAGAACTGCGGATGGAAACGGTACGACAGCCCCAGCGCCAGACTTTGCATCCGTCCTCGATTGCCGTTATTGCCGGTAAATGTCAGGTCACGTAGATGGTGCTGGTCGTAGTCTCTGGCCTTGACCCATTGGCTGTACTTGAAGCGGCTTTCCAGCGTCCAGTTGCGATAGTTGTAGATGCCCACCAGTCCAACATAGGGTGTTTCGTAGGTTTGGCGGTAGGTGATGCCTTTCAAACCATCAGGGATGGTCCCGGAGATGTCCCGATAGCCGTCGTCTGAAGAGTAAAGGTAGCTACCGCCCCGGGCCTCCCATTCGAACTGGCTGCGCTGGTAACCCAGCACGACGCCCAGCGCCAGCTCATCGCGCTTCAGGGCCCATGCCGTCGCTGCAAAATCCGCCTGCCACGCCTGCTTGATTCGCGTATCCGGATGATCGGATCGGTGCGTCCAGTCTGCATCGTCGTCAAACCAGTCGTAGTCTTTCATGTGCCCGTCGCCCTTCGCGACCTGCGTCCAACCGCTTGCGTCCAGCGACAGCCAGTCCAGTGGCTGGTAGCTCAGACCCAGGTGCAGCGTGGGCACCTGCTTGATGTCCCAGTTCAATTGGCTGATCTTCCTGCCACCTTCGTCGACGTCGTAGACTTTTTCCTGCGACTGGCCGTTCAACAACCCGACACCCAGGCTCACCCCCACACTTCCCAGCTGGAACCGCTGTTCATCTGTCGTCTGTGCACGCGCGACCGCTTCCTGCCCGAAAGCAAAGAGCCCAAGCATCACCAGCGTTTTCCGTCCCTTCATCGACCACTCCACATCGTTCATTCGAGGATGCGCCGGGCATTTGAATACCTCGGCAAGCGGCGAAAGGATGAAGCTTGATGAAGGATGTTTCTGCCAGACCACTCCCATTGATACGCGTGAAAACCAGAAGATCGACTGTGGACACGTCCTACAAAGAGCAGTGACGCCACGATTGACAATCGATATAGGGAACAGGCAGCAGAAATCTGTTTGTCCGATTGCCAGGTCAAATCAGCATCCAGACACGCCGCAACCTTGTAGCAATGGCTAACCCTGAAGGGACAAAAAAAGGGCCATCCGCTCTCACGGACAGCCCTTCATTCAACCGCCTGGCTGATTTATGCCAAGCTTTTGCTCACCACCTCAAACACATCCGGCGACAGCTGGCCGGAGGCGCGGATGCGCTCCAGTTCGCCTTTCATCAGCGCCTGACGCTTGTCGTCGTATTTGCGCCAGCGGGTCAGCGGCGCCAGTTGGCGCGAGGCGATCTGCGGGTTGAAGCCGTTCAGTTCAATGACCAGATCGGCCAGGAAGCGATAGCCTGAACCATCGGCCGCATGGAAGTTGATCAGGTTCTGCCCGGCGAATGCACCGATCAGCGCGCGAACCTTGTTCGGGTTCTTCATGGTGAATGCTGGATGCTGCATCAGCGCCTTCACACGCTCAAGACCGCCAGGCAAGGTGCTGCCAGCCTGTACGCTGAACCATTGATCCATGACCAGCGCGTTGTCCTTGAAGTTCTCGGCGAACACCTCGAGCGCCTTGGCTTTCTCGTCCTCGAAAGGCGAGTTGACCAACACCGCAAGCGCGGTCAGGCGCTCGGTCATGTTGTCGGCCGCATCGAACTGCTCGATGGCAGCGGCCAGCACGTCCGGCTTCTGGGTCAGCATCAGGTAAGACAGCGCAATGTTCTGCAGCGCGCGACGGGCGAAGTGCTCAGACTCCGCCACGTAAGCGGTCTGTTTCGACAGCTCGCGGTTGGTCTGATAACGCTTCCACAGCGCATCGCTCAGGCTGTTGGCCAGTTGCTGACGGGCAAACTCACGGGCCGCGTGGATGGCGTCGACGTCTGCCACTTCGCTAATTTCGGTGAGGTACGCCTCGCCCGGCAGCGACAGCATTTCCGCGACCATCGCCTGGTCCAGGCTTTCATCCGCCAGCACAGTGCCCAGCGCGGTAATCAGACGCTGATCCATGACCAGCTTCTCGCCCTTCTGATGCTGAGCGATCAGCTCCTGCAATACCTGAACCGACAGTTGCTGGCCGGCGTCCCAACGGTTGAAGCCGTCGGTATCGTGCTGCATCAGGAACATCAGCTGATCGCGGTTGTACGGGAAGCTCAGTTTCACTGGCGCGGAGAAGCCACGCAGCAGCGATGGCAGCGGCTGTTCGGCGACATCGACGAAGGTGAAGCTGTGCTCGGCTTCGGTGACCGAAATCACGCGAGAGGCGCCGGATGCTGCGGATTCGCCTTGCAGGCGCAGAGGAATTTCCTTGCCTTGCTTGTCCAGCAGGCCCAGCGAAACCGGAATCACGAAAGGCTTTTTCTCTTCGCCCGGCTGCCCCGGCGTGGTCGGCGCGCTCTGACGGAAAGTCAGGGTGTAGGTTTTAGCCCCAGCGTCGTAGGACTCGCTGACTGCCAGACGTGGCGTACCGGCTTGGGAGTACCAGCGCTTGAACTGAGTCAGATCAACACCGTTGGCATCTTCCATGGCCTTGACGAAGTCGTCGCAGGTCACGGCCTGGCCGTCATGGCGTTCGAAATACAAGTCACTGCCTTTGCGGAAACCGTCGGCGCCCAGCAAGGTGTGGATCATGCCGACCACTTCCGAGCCCTTTTCGTACACGGTCAGGGTGTAGAAGTTGGAGATCTCGATGAAGCTGTCCGGGCGCACGGCATGGGCCATGGGGCCTGCATCTTCAGCGAACTGATGGGTACGCAGGTAGGCGACATCCTGGATGCGCTTGACGGTCGCCGAGTTCATGTCGGCCGAGAAGCCGGAGTCGCGGAAAACCGTGAAGCCTTCCTTGAGCGACAGCTGGAACCAGTCGCGGCAGGTCACGCGGTTGCCCGACCAGTTGTGGAAGTACTCGTGGGCAACGATGGCTTCGACACGCTGGTGCGCGGCGTCGGTCGCGGTTTCGGCGCGGGCCAGCACGGCGCTGGAGTTGAAGATGTTGAGGCCCTTGTTCTCCATGGCGCCCATGTTGAAGTCGTTCACGGCCACGATCATGAAGATGTCCAGATCGTATTCACGGCCATAGACCTCTTCGTCCCAGCGCATGGATTTCTTCAGGCTGTCCATGGCGTGCTGGCATTTGTCGATGTTTTCCTGCTCGACGTAAATGCGCAGCGTCACCTTGCGCTCGGTCATGGTGACGAAGGTGTCTTCGATGCACCAGAGGTCACCGGCCACCAGCGCGAACAGGTAGGCAGGCTTCTTGAACGGGTCTTCCCAGGTGATCCAGTGGCGACCGTTTTCAGAAGGACCCGCTTCAATCGGATTGCCGTTGGACAGCAGGATCGGGAAGTCCTGCTTGCTGGCGATCACCGTGGTGGTGAACGTGCTCATCACGTCCGGGCGGTCGAGGTAATAGGTGATCTTGCGAAAGCCCTCGGCCTCGCACTGGGTGCAGAACATGCCGCTGGACTTGTACAGGCCTTCCAGCGCGGTGTTGGTTTCCGGGTGGATCTTCACGCTGGTGTCCAGGGTGAAGGTTTCGGATTTTGGCTGGACGGTGAGGCTGTCCGGGGTCAGCTCGTAATCACTGGCGGTCAGGTCGACATCGGCCAGCTTGACCGACAACAGCTCAAGCAATTGCCCGTCGAGCACCAGCGGCGGCAAGCCGGCACCACGGGCCGGGTTGCGGCGCATGACCAGTTGCGCGTGGACCAGCGAGTGGTCGTCGAACAATTCGAATGTCAGGTGCGTCTCGTCAATGAGGTACTCAGGCGCCTGATAATCCTTCAGGTAAATCATTTTCGGCTGTTCGGTGCGCATGATTCTGTCCTTATTCGTTTGCTAATACATAGCTGCCAATACACGGCTACTGGTGCACGGCGAGCTGATAGGCCGTGTATTTGCGGATGTTGATCACGCCGGTATCGAAGATCAGATACTGACCCTTGATACCCAACAAGGTGCCTTCGGCGATCGGGTCCTTGTCCAGATTGAAGCTGACGATCTTGGTCGGATACGCCTCGACCGGGTACTGAATCTCGATGGGTGCAACGTCGCTCAGCAGCTGGATCGCTTGCAGACCGAAGCGCTCTTGCAGTCCGGCCAGACCTTCGGCGCAGGACTCGAACAATTGCTGACGAATGGCCGCCAGGTCAACCGCTGGCGCATCGCCCTTTAGCAGTGCGCGCCAGTTGGTGCGGTCGGCGACCTGGCTGCGGAACAGATCTTCGACGAAGCCCGACTGCTGACGCGTAGCGACGCGCACGATGGGCAGCGCCTGGCTCGCACCCTGATCCAGCCAGCGGGTAGGCAACTGAGTGGCGCGGGTGATGCCGACTTTCACGCCCGACGAGTTCGCCAGATAGACGATGTGGTCGGTCATGCAGAACTGCTCGCCCCACGACGGATCACGGCAAGTGCCGTGTTCGTGGTGGCATTTTTCCGGGCTCATGATGCACACGTCGCACTGGGCCAGCTTCTGCATGCAAGGGTAGCAATAGCCCTGGCTGAAGCTGGTCTTGGTCCGGCGGCCGCAGTGGCTGCAATGGATGGCGCCCAGGTACTCAAGGCGTACGGTCTTGCCGATCAGCGGGTTGACCGGAATTTCCGCGTCACCCAAACGAAAAGCATATTCAACCCGCGTGGCATCGAGCCGCGCGGACATCTTGTTGACGGAGCCGCGACCAATCTCGATCAATGGATGGCATCCGACTTGAACAGAATGTTTGGCACCGGTGCCGACTTGGACGCGCACTCCTGCGGGCCCATGTAACCGATGCGTTGTTCTTCTGGCACGTTGCGCACTTCCCAGGCGATCAGCGCCTGCAGCGACAGCTCGCGTTGTTCCTGAGTCAGCTTGCGGCCGTCGGACCACTTGCCGATTTCCACGGCCAGTTTCAGGCTCTCGTAGATGTCCGGGGTGATGTTTTCGATCATTTCAACAAATGAGGACATGGGGCTCTCCCAGAATTAAGCGGGCAATTTTAATGTTTACGGCGAGCTAATGCACCGCCCACAAGACCTGTTGCACAACCGATGATCAGTCCGCCGACATGCGCCCCGTTGGCGATTTCGCCGAAGCCCAGCAGGCCGATCACGCCGGACATGCACACCGCCAGCCAGACCAGCATCATCACCAGCACGCCACGCGGCAGGCGATAGATGGGGTTGGGCGCCAGCATTTGAAAGATCCAGCAGTGACCGAGCAAGGCATACAGCACACCGGACAGCCCACCGAACAGGCTCGGGCCGCTCCAGAAATACTGGCCGTAATTGGAGAACGCAGCGAAGGCTAGGGTCAGACCCAGCAGCTGCCAGCTGCCCTGACGCATTTCGATGCGCCGGCCAAGCTCCCAGAACCACAGGGCGTTCATCACCAGGTGCAGCACGCCGAAGTGGATGAACATCGGCGAGACGACACGCCACCACTGCCCCGCCGCCAGCGAGACCTCGACGGGGGTGAACATGACGTAATCGCCACTGACGCGAAAATCATTGAAGGTCAGCCAGCTCAAGGCATCGTAGTTATCGCCAAGCAGAGTCACGCCCGAGACGATCAGACATAGCAGCAAAATGATGCTGGTCACCGGACTGCTGCGCACCTGCACCAACGGACTCGGCCGGGTCAGCGCCACGACTTCACGGCCGGGCGGCAACTGAGCGGTGGGATCGCCCTGCGGGTATTGCTGATACAACTGACGAATGTCGTCGGCCAGTTGCGGCGCATTCGGCACCCAAAGCACTTGCTCGCCTGCCTCTTCGCTGACCCGATGGGGCACGTTGAGGCGGCGCAGCAACTCGACGAAGCCGCTCAGATCGGTGTTCAGCGGCAAACGTAATACGGCAACCGGATTCATTTGGCGACCTCCGGCCGGGTGACATCGACCCAGACGAACTTGCCCGGATCGATCTGCGTTTCCTGATCCAGTCGATAGGCCACCAGCTTGCCGTAGAGCACCGCGCTGTAATCCAGGCAGGCCAGGTTCGGACGAATCGCCGCTGGAATCCCGCTGCGCCAGTAATGGCCGACGAACAACAACGGCTCATCGACGCCATAGCGCAGCAAGGCGCCTTTTTCACTGTCGGACAGCGGCCGCTTGGCCACCGGCTCCGGCAGCGCGTCCGGCTGGAACACCACATCGCCGTAGGTCTGTGGGTCGTCTTCCCAGAATTTGGTGCGAAAGGATTCCCGTGTAAGGCCGTCGCCACCGGTCAGGGTCATGCCGTGGGGCAAGCGCATGTCGGTGCCGCGCAACAGACGGTCGAACACCGCGCTGGCGAAACTGCCCGGTACGGCCGAGGCCTGGACGAAATGCTGGTCGATGCGGCCATCGCCGTGAGCGCTGCGCAGCGGCTCGATCAGGCTGGCATCCCAACAGGCGTGAACCAGCCGGAAACGTTCGGCGTCGATGAACAACGGCAGCTCGTAAAACCAGTTGAGGAAGTCTTTCCAGTCGCCGGGATGCTGTTCGAACTGCGCCAGCGTTTCGCCGAGCAATCGGGCATGACGAGGCGTATGTTCGCGCACGAACTGCTTGCCACTGTCCGGCGGCGCAGGGGTGCTCCAGCCCAGGGCGTTGAATTCATGGTTGCCCATGATGCAGAACGCCTGACCGGCCACGACCATGTCGTGAACGATGTGCAGCGCCTCGCGAATGCGCGGGCCGCGGTCGATGATGTCGCCCAAGAACAGGGCGATGCGTTCAGGGTGGCGCCAGACGCCCGCCTGAAAGCGATAACCAAGGGTGTCGAGTAAGTGCTCAAGGGTCTGGGCACATCCATGCACGTCACCGATCAGATCGTAGCTACGCGCGGGATCGAGCATCAGTCGCTCCCGCCGCCAAGCCGACTGCCCCAACCGAGTTTGGTCCGGCAGACTTCGTAATAGTTGTGATCGAGCGGGTGAATCAGACGCAGTTTCTGCGGTTTCTTCTTCACGGTCACGGTGTCACCCGGGGCGCAGGTGAAGTGGTTCTGTCCATCGCAGGAGACCTGTGGATAAATCGTCATGTCCTTTGAGACAACGATTTTCAGCTCACTGTTGCCGTCGACGACAATTGGCCGACCAGACAGCGTATGCGGGTACATCGGCACGATGACGATGGCGTCCAGTTTCGGGTGCATGATCGGGCCGCCCGCCGACAGCGCGTAGGCCGTGGAACCTGTAGGTGTGGCGACAATCAGGCCATCGGCCTTCTGGCTGCAGACGAACTGGCCATCGATGTAGATTTCGAATTCGATCATGCGCGTGGATTTGCCGGGGTGCAGCACCACGTCATTGAGTGCATCGCCCTGGCCGATGGCTTCGCCGTGACGGCGGACTTCGGCCTGCAGCAGGAAGCGGTTTTCCACCAGATAGTGGCCGTCCAGCACCTCGGCAACCTTTACTTCCAGCTCGTCCGGGCGAATGTCGGTCAGAAAGCCCAGGCTGCCACGGTTGATACCGAGCACCGGCACATTGTGCTTGGCCAGCGCACGGGCTGCACCGAGCAGGCTGCCATCACCGCCGACGACGATGACCATGTCGCAGACTTCGCCGAGCATCTTGCGCGAGGAGGTCTGCATGCCGTGGCCCGGAAGCACCTCGGCGATAGCGTCTTCGAGGATCACATGCAGGTGCCGCGACACCAGGAATTTCTTGAGTCGGCGGACGGTCTCCAGCACTTGGGAACTGCCAAGGCGACCAATGATGCCGATATTACGAAATTGCTCCATGGGGCTCCCGCAGGGTTCATGCATGTAAAGAACGCGATTATGGGCGAAGGGGTGGGTAGCGGCAAACCGGCAAGTGATACTGCACTGATATCTCATGGCGGTTGAGCATGAATTAGCGACTTGCCCCTGACCCTGTGGGAGGGAGCTTGCTCACGAATGCGGGACTCCAGTCACCTCGATGCCGACTGATACGACGTCCTCGCGAACAAGCTCCCTCCCTCAGGGTTACGTACATATCCCTGAGAGAACGCGCGTATCAGTGCCGGCGCTTCGATCTCTCGCTATTCTCCCTTGATGACTCCATTTCCCACCTTATCCGCTCTGCTCCACGACCTGCGCACGCCACAGGTGCGCGATCTGGCGTGGGTTGTCTTGTCGCCGCCGATGCTGGCGGTTACCGACTGGCCGCAGCGTCATCCGTTGAGCGGCAGCGACTGGGTGCAGCATCCCGAAGCGTTCGAGGGTTTCCTGCGCGGCCTGGATCAAGACAGCAGCGCCCTCGCCGACTGGCTGTCGAGAAGCTCGATACGCCGTTTGGGCCTGTATTACGAACGTCTGTGGCAATTTGCGATTCAGCACGCGCCGGGAGTGGAGATGATCGCCGCCAACCTGCCGATCCGCGCTGAAGGCCGCACATTGGGCGAACTCGATATGCTGCTGCGAGACAGCGACGGAATTCATCACGTCGAACTGGCGATGAAGCTCTATCTCGGGCCTCAGGACGCAGATGGTCAGGACCCTGCAAACTGGCTGGGGCCTGGCAGCCATGATCGGCTCGGCTTGAAACTCGCTCATCTCAGCCAGCACCAATTGCCTATTTCCGCGCGGGAGGAAAGCCGTCAGGCATTGGCCGCACTCGGCATCGAAACGTTGAGTGCCGAGCTATGGCTGGGCGGTTACCTGTTCTATCCCTGGCCTGGCGCATCAACCCCGCCGCAGGGCGCTCATCATGGACATCTGCGCGGGCAGTGGCTGCATCAAAAGGATTGGCCCGCGTTCGCCGCGCAGCATCCGCAGGCGCGCTGGCAATCACTGCCGCGTCACGCCTGGCTCGCCCCGGCACGCTGTGACGAGGCCTGGAGTGTCGAGCAGTTCGAGGACTGGCTGAGCGAGCTCGACCCAATGGCCCAGGCACAGCTACTGGTTCGCCTCAGCGAAACACCCGAAGGGCATTGGGAAGAAGCGCAGCGGCTGTTTCTGGTCTCGGATGCGTGGCCGGTCTCGCCCGACACCGACGTGATGACAGATCCCAAGCCCTCCGGCACACCCTTGTCTTTGTAGCAGCCCGGCTTGCCGGCGGGGTTACACACTCAGCCGCAGCACCAGCGCCGCCAGCGTGATCAATAGCACCGGCAGGGTCAGCACGATGCCCACCCGGAAGTAATAACCCCAGCCGATACTCACGCCCTTGCGCGCCAGCACATGCAGCCAGAGCAACGTCGCCAGGCTGCCGATAGGGGTGATTTTCGGCCCCAGATCGCTGCCGATGACGTTGGCGTAAATCATCGCCTCTTGAAGCGGGCCGTGTGCCTGACTGGCGTCGATGGACAGCAACCCGATCAGCACGGTCGGCAGGTTGTTCATCACCGAAGACAGCAACGCGGTGAGCACGCCCGTCCCCATCGCCGCACCCCACAGGCCGTGCTCGGCAAAACGGTCGAGCCATCCCGCCAGATACGTTGTCAGGCCCTCGTTGCGCAGGCCGTAAACCACCAGGTACATCCCCAGCGAGAAAATCACGATCTGCCACGGCGCCTCTTTCATCACCTTGCGCGTCGATATCCGGTGGCCTTTGGCGGCGATACCCAGCAGGATCGCCGCGCATACCGCGGAGATCGCACTGATGGGAATCCCCAGCGGCTCCAGCGCAAAACAGCCCACGAGCAAGATCACCAACACCCACCAGCCGGCGATGAACGTGGCGCGGTCATGAATGGCCGACGCTGGCTCGGCCAGTTGCGTGGCGTCGAAGGTCTTGGGGATGTCGCGGCGGAAGAACAGCATCAACACCGCGAGCGTCGCTGCCACGCTGACCAGATTGACCGGCACCATCACCGAGGCGTAGCGGTTGAAACCGATGCCGAAGTAGTCGGCCGACACAATGTTGACCAGATTCGACACCACCAGCGGCAGGCTCGCGGTGTCGGCGATGAAGCCTGCGGCCATGACGAACGCCAGTGTGGTTGCCGGGGAGAAGCGCAGCGCCAGCAGCATCGACATCACGATAGGCGTGAGGATCAACGCCGCACCATCGTTGGCGAACAGCGCCGAGACCAGCGCCCCGAGCAGCACGATGAACGCGAACAGCCAGCGCCCCCGGCCCTTGCCCCAGCGCGCCACATGCAGCGCGGCCCAATTGAAGAAGCCGGCTTCATCCAGCAACAGGCTGATGATGATCAGCGCGATGAAAGTGCCGGTGGCGTTCCAGATGATGTGCCACACCTGCGGGATGTCGGTCAGATGCACCACGCCGAACAGCAACGCCAGCACGGCGCCGAAGGTTGCGCTCCAGCCAACGCCCAGACCTTTCGGTTGCCAGATGACCAGCGTGATGGTGACCAGAAAGATCAGAGCGGCAGTCAGCATCAGCGTTTGGTTCTCGGGAGCAGGATGGCGAGGATGCCAAGCAACGGCAGGAATGAGCACAGCGTGTAGACATACACAATGCCGTGAAGATCCGCGAGGTGCCCCAACAATGCCGCGCCGATGCCGCCGAAGCCGAACATCAGGCCGAAGAAGATGCCTGCGATCATGCCGACGTTGCCTGGCACCAGTTCCTGGGCGTAGACCACGATGGCCGAAAACGCCGATGCCAGAATGAAACCGATGATCACGCTGAGCACGCTGGTCCAGAACAGGTCGGCGTATGGCAATGCGATGGTGAACGGCGCAACGCCGAGGATCGAGAACCAGATCACCGCCTTACGACCGATCCTGTCGCCAATCGGACCACCGAAGAAGGTCCCCGCTGCCACTGCGGCCAGGAACATGAACAGGTGCAACTGCGAACTGGCGACCGTCAGCTGGAACTTGTCGATCAGGAAGAAGGTGAAGTAGCTGGTGAAACTGGCCATGTAGAAATATTTGGAGAACACCAGCAGAGCCAGCACCACCAGCGCGCTGGTCACTCGCCCTTTCGACAGGCCGTGGGTCGCCGCCTGACCAGCCTTGAGTTTGAACAGTGTCAGGTGGGTCTTGTACCAGCGGCTGATGGCGTAGAGCAGGCCGACCGAGAACAGTGCGATGAGACCGAAATAGGCGATATGTCCCTGCCCGAACGGGATGATGATCGCTGCCGCCAGCAAAGGCCCGATCGCCGAGCCGCTATTGCCGCCGACCTGAAAGCTCGACTGTGCCAGCCCGAAACGCCCGCCGGAGGCCAGACGGGCAATGCGCGAGGCTTCAGGGTGAAAGGTCGACGAACCTACACCGATCAGGCCCGCCGCCAGCAGAATCAGCGGGAAACTGCCTACCGTGGCAAGCATCAATACCCCCGCCAGAATGCACAGCGATCCCACCGGCAGCACCAGCGGATTCGGATGCCGGTCGGTGTAGTAACCCACCCAGGGTTGCAGCAGCGATGCCGTCACCTGAAAGGTCAGCGTGATCAGACCGACCTGGGTGAAGCTCAAGCCATACGTGGCTTTAAGCATCGGATAGATCGACGGCAGGATTGACTGGATCAGGTCATTGAGCAGATGCGCCAGCGCCACTGCACCAATGATGCGCATGACCAGCGGGCTGGATTGAGGGATCGCGGTAGTCGCGGTCGAGGGGCTGGAGACGGCCATCGGGTTCATCCATCGAACGATTGATGTGCCGCCCGCTAGATGTTTACAAAAGATGTCAGCGGCACAAGGGGCCGCCAATGTGCCATTTTTTGGGGCGGTGGTGCCATGTTTTGTTGCAATGGCACCCCGCCACGTTGTATCAAGCAGCTGGTTGCAGCGCCGGGCGTCGGCCCAGCGACCCATCCACGTCATGCAGCGACACCTTGGACGTCTCCGGCAACGCCAGTCCGCCGATCAGCCCCAGCGCTGCAATCACGATCAGGTAAAACGCCGGGGCCAGATTGCTGCCGGTGAGGCCAATCAGCCAAGTTGCCATCAACGGCGCAGTTCCGCCAAAAATGGTGTAGGCCATGTTGTAGGTGATCGCTGAAGCGGTGTAACGCGTGCGCGTAGGAAAGGTTTCCGACAACAAGGCCGCAGTGACCACATTGCACAGGACTGCGCCCGTCGCGAGCAACAACACACCGACCATCGAACCTGCGAACGAGCCGGAACTTGCCATCAGGAACGACGGATACACCATTACCGCCAGCAGGACACAGGCGGTGACAACTGTCGCCCGACGCCCAACCTTGTCGGAAAACGCCCCCGCCACCGGGCACATTACCGCCGCGAACAGCAGGGCGAGCAACGACACCAGCAACGCTGTCGCACGGCTCAAGCCGCCCGCCACCTGCAAGTAGGTCGCGAAGTAAGTGGTGAACATGTAGAACGACAGCGCGGTCAGCGAAATGAACGCGCCCAGTGCGCAGATCGCCGCACCGTGGTTACGCAGGGTTTCCTTGAGCGGCGAATGGGCCACTGCATGTTCCTCGGCGACCGCCTGAAACGCCGGGGTTTCATCCATTTTCCAGCGCAGGTACAAACCGACCAGCCCCAAGGGCGCGGCGACCAGAAACGGCAGGCGCCACCCCCAGCTGCTCATGGCCTCGGTGGACAACGAAGCCTCCAGCGCATAGGCGAAGATCGCGGCAGCTGCGAACGCGGCGAATGTCGACACCGGTACGAAACTGCCGTACCAGGCCCGCTTACCCCGCGGCGCATGCTCCATCAAATAGGCGCAGGCGCCAGCGTATTCGCCCCCGGCCGAAAAGCCTTGGGCGCATCGGATGATGGTCAGCAGGATCGGCGCCGTCACGCCAATGGCCGCATAGGTCGGCAACAGACCGATGATGGTAGTGGCCCCGGCCATCAACAAAATGGTGAACGCCAGGGTGCGCTTGCGGCCGATCTTGTCGCCAAGCATGCCGAAGAACAGCCCGCCCAGAGGACGAAACGCGAAGGCCACCGCGAACACCGCGAAGGTTTTCAACAACGCCGCACTGGCATCGCCACTAGGGAAGAATTGCTGGGCAATAGTGGTGGCGAGAAAGCCGTAGACCGCGAAGTCGAACCATTCGACAAAATTGCCGATACCGGCCGCAACGATGACTTTTCTCAAAGTGGCAGGATCGACCTGCTCAATGGCTGGAGTGGTCATGCAAACCTCGGCGCGTATGAAAGATCCGATTATCGGTACAGCGCCTGAGCCGCCTTACTCCAGAAGTGTCGTCGACATACTCAGGACCGACCTGTCGAGGTGTCTGTTGCGCAGGATTCGTGCCAAGGGGGGCATCATGACGTCATGGCGCGCTTGCCCTGCAGCCCACCGGTGTGCACGAAGATCAATCGCGAACCTTCCGCGACATGCCTCGCTTCGACGGCCTGCCGCAGCGCCAGCAACGCCTTGCCGGTGTAGAGCGGCTCAAACGGGACACCACTCTGACGTTCACAATCGGCGATGAATTCGAGCAACTGAGGATCGGTTTTGGCGAACCCTGCGCGACTGGCTTCGATCAACCTGTAGCGCCGGGACTGCTCAGGGCCAAGAATGGCCTGAACGTTCTCCGCAACCCCGTGATCCCCCGGCACGGCCATCGCGCCATGCACGGTGCGCCCTCCCGACTCCGCCAGTACCAGGCCCGCCAACGTGGTCCCGGTGCCGCACGCCAGCCACCAACCGTCGTAATCGTCCCATCCGAGGTTGCCGAGCTGACTGCGCGCCTGCGTCACGATTTCTGCACAACCCAACGCCCCATCCCGCCCACCTCCACCCTCGGGAATCGGGTACAGCTGTGGATAACACTCACGCCAGGACAACCAGAAGTCTGGCTCATGCCGAGCGCGATAGCCGGCGTAACCCAGCCAGTGCAGTTCCATCCCGAAAGCTTGCAGATCCAGCACCGTAGGGGTTTCGACAGGATGCCCGCGCAACAACCCGACGGTTGAAAAACCAAATCGCTTGCCCGCTGCGGCAAGGGCATGCAGGTGATTGGAATGCGCACCGCCAAGACTGATCACGCCTTGAGCCCCGGCCTGTTCGGCAGCCCTTAGATGGTGATTGAGCTTGAACCATTTGTTGCCGCTGATGAGCGGGTCGATCAGGTCCAGACGCAGGATGGCGACGTCGATGCGGGACTGACGGAGCCAGTCGAGATTGAGGGGTTGCAGTGGGGCTTGAAGCAGCATGGCGTCGTACGAGAAACAAAGAAGAGGAAGTTTACCCTGCCCGGCTGGTCGACGTGGAATCTGTGGGAGAGAGCTTGCTCGCGAAAGCATCCTTCCAGACGCTTGCAGGGTGACTGATCCGGCACCTTCGCGAGCAAGCTCCCTCCCACATTGGATTTCATTGCCTGCCCTATCCCGGCCAGGCCATTACACCGCTTACAACTGCGCCGCCAACCGCGAACCCTGATTGATTGCGCGCTTGGCATCGAGTTCGGCCGCAACGTCGGCGCCGCCGATCAGATGCACGCTCTGCCCTGCCGCCTGCAACCCGTCGTACAGCTCTCGCAGCGGATCCTGGCCTGCGCAGATCACCACGTTGTCCACGGGCAGCAGTTTCTCTTCGCCTTCGGCGCCGATACGAATATGCAAACCAGCGTCGTCAATCTTCAGGTACTCAACGCTGTTGAGCATCTGCACCTGTTTGTTTTTCAGCCCCGTGCGGTGAATCCAGCCGGTGGTCTTGCCCAGGCCGTCACCGACCTTGGAGGTCTTGCGCTGCAGCAGGAACACCTGACGCGCCGGTGCATGTGGATGCGGCTTGATCCCCGCGACACCGCCGCGGGCCGACAACGCACCATCGATGCCCCACTCTTCCCAGAACGCATCGCGGTCCAGGCTGGTAGAAACGCCCTGATGCACGAGGAATTCGGAGACGTCAAAACCGATGCCGCCCGCGCCAATCACAGCCACCGACTTGCCAACCGGTTTGCGCGCAAGGATCACGTCCAGATAGCTCAGTACCTTGGCATTGTCGACGCCCGGGATCGCTGGCGTCCGTGGCGCGATGCCGGTCGCCAGAATCACTTCGTCATAACCCTTGCCTAGCAGATCGTCGACCGAGACACGGGTGTTCAAACGCACATCGACGCCGGTGGTCTGCAATTTGCGACCGAAATAACGCAGCGTCTCGAAGAACTCTTCCTTGCCCGGAATGCGCTTGGCGATGTTGAACTGCCCACCAATTTCGCTCGCCGAATCGAACAGCGTGACCTCATGCCCGCGCTCTGCAGCGACCGTGGCCGCTGCCAACCCCGCAGGCCCGGCACCGATCACGGCGATTTTCTTGATCTGCTTGACCGGCAGGTAATTGAGTTCGGTTTCATGGCAGGCGCGCGGGTTGACCAGGCAACTGGTGAGCTTGCCGCCGAAGGTGTGATCCAGGCAGGCCTGGTTGCAGCCGATGCAGGTGTTGATTTCATCGCCACGACCGGCTGCGGCCTTGTTGACGAAATCGGCGTCGGCCAGGAACGGACGCGCCATGGACACCATGTCCGCATCGCCTTCGGCCAGAACCTGCTCGGCCACTTCCGGGGTGTTGATACGGTTGGTGGTGATCAGCGGGATCGACACCGAGCCGCGCATCTTCGCCGTGACCTTGGCGAACGCTGCACGAGGAACCTTGGTGGCGATGGTCGGGATGCGCGCCTCGTGCCAACCAATCCCGGTGTTGATCAGCGTCGCGCCGGCCTGCTCGATGGCCTTGGCCAGTTGCACCACTTCTTCCCAGGTGCTGCCGCCCTCGATCAGGTCGAGCATCGACAAGCGATAAATGATGATGAAATTTGCGCCTACCGCCTCACGCACACGGCGCACGATTTCCACCGGCAGACGCATGCGATTCTCGTAGCTGCCGCCCCAACGATCGGTGCGGTGATTGGTGTGGGCGACGAGGAACTGGTTAATGAAATACCCTTCCGAACCCATGACTTCAACGCCGTCGTATTCGGCGGTCTGGGCCAGGGTCGCGCACGTGACGAAATCCTGAATCTGCTTCTCGATGCCCTCCTCGTCCAGCTCCTTGGGCTTGAACGGGTTGATCGGCGCCTGAATCGCGCTCGGTGCCACCTGCTTGGGGCTGTAGGCGTAACGCCCGGCGTGAAGAATCTGCATGCAGATCTTGCCGCCCGCTTCATGAACCGCCTTGGTGACGATGCGATGATTGTCGGCTTCTTCGGCGGTGGTCAGTTTGGCCGCGCCGGAATAAACACCGCCTTCAACGTTAGGCGCGATACCCCCGGTGACCATCAGGCCGACGCCGCCATGGGCGCGCTCAGCAAAGTACGCCGCCATCCGTTCGAAGCCACCCGGCTTCTCTTCGAGGCCCGTGTGCATCGAGCCCATCAGCGTGCGGTTGCGCAGCGTTGTGAATCCCAGATCCAGCGGGGCCAGCAAATGCGGGTAGTGAGCGGCGGCCATACGAAACTCCATCAGACATCATCACGAAGGCGCGAGCACTCTCTGGCGCTCGTCGAATTATTCAGGGACTTGAACTATAGCCCTGTGCATGACGCAGACATTAAACAGCCATTCGGTCACGCTCAATGACCGAAAGTGACAGATTAATGATCCGGGTGCTCACACACGTCCGACGCGACACAAAGTCTGGGGGTGCATGAACGCCCTCGGTTCATGTGCCAAAGTTGGCAGGCATTGATCTATTCACATTGGGTATATGACTGACATCCCTGATTCCAGCTAGTCTGTCGCAGGCCTATCACTTATCCAACAAGAGGACATTCTCATGGCATTGCGCATCAACGACCTCGTCCCAGATTTCAAGGCAGAAACCGATCAGGGCGCTATCTCATTCCATGACTGGATCGGGCAAGGCTGGGCGATTCTGTTTTCTCACCCGAAGGATTTCACCCCGGTGTGCACCACCGAATTCGGCGCCGTCGCGCAACTCGCGGCTGAATGGGAAAAGCGCGGTACCAAGGTGATCGGCGTGTCGGTCGATGGCGTCGAAGCCCACCAGAAGTGGAAAGGCGACATCGAAACGTTTGCAGGCGCCAAGGCCGGGTTCCCGATCATTGCCGATGAAAAACTGGACGTTTCCAAGGCGTTCGACATGCTGCCGGCTGAAGCGTATCTGCCGGATGGCCGCACCGCGAACGACACCGCCACCGTGCGTTCGGTGTTCATCATCGGCCCGGACAAGAAGCTCAAGCTGTCCATGACCTACCCAATGTCGGTTGGCCGCAATTTCGCTGAAGTACTGCGCGCCCTCGATGCCCTGCAATTGACCTACAACGTCCCGCTCGCCACCCCCGCCAACTGGACCGAAGGCCAGGACGTGATCGTCGCCCTGAGCCTCAACGATGATCAGGCGCGTGAGAAGTACGGCAGCATCGACGTCAAACTGCCTTATCTGCGCACCACCAAAGCGCCGAAGTAACGCCCGATGAGCAACGCCTGCGCTGCCGGCTCGGCCGCAGGCGTCGTCCCCGCCCACTGTGCCGATTATCGTTGACCCGTTGTTTTGTCGTATCCTGCCCGCCTCTTGATTCCGCTTCACCTTTTCATCAGGGCAGTCATCCGTCTCCCATGCGCAAAGTTCTTGGCACCCTCACCACTGTGGTTTTGGCGATCCTTCTCGTCAGTTACGCGCTGTGGACGAACAAGCGTCATGTCGGTCACTACCTCACCGACTTGCGCATTCAACTGGTGGTCAACGACGGCCAACCAAGCGAACGTGGCAATCTGCTGGGCATTCAGCCCGAGCTGTTTCCTTCGGATTATTCGAGCGTCAAACGTCTGCACCGCAAGCTGGCGGCGTATCTGGAACAGGCTCGCGAAAGCGGTCTGATTAACGACAAGACCATCGTCGTCCTGCCCGAGCATGTCGGCACCTGGCTGCTGGCCGTGAACGAGAAGTCGCAGTTCTATCAGGCGACGACCATTGAAGAGGCCATGAACTGGCTCTCGTTCAGCAACCCGCTGCTGTTTGTCGATGCGTTGTTCCACGCACGCGGTGAGAGCTGGCTGGACGATGTGCACCTGCGTATGAAGTCACGCAGCATGGCCCAGGATTATCAGAACGTTTTTGGCGGGCTGGCAAAGGAGTTCGGCGTGACGCTGGTCGCCGGCTCGATCGTATTGCCCAACCCGAAGGTGCAGGACGGCGAACTGCTGATCGGCACCGGCGCGCTGTACAACAGCAGCGTGGTATTCGGTCCAGATGGTTTGCCGATGGGGCAACCTCAGCGCCAGCTGTTTCCCAACTGGTATCAACGCGGCTATATTCGCGCCGGCAAAAAGGCCGCGCTGAATGTCGTCGAGACCCCAGCCGGACGGCTCGCCACGTTGATCGGCAGTGACAGTTGGTACCCGGACAACTACACCCGGCTGAACGAGAGCGGCGCCGATTTGATTGCCGTCCCCGCTTTCGTCGCGGGCACCGGCAGTTGGTCACAACCGTGGCGAGACGATAAACACCAGGCGTTGGCCGCCCACTTGCAGCTGGGTTCGCAACACTTGAGCGAAGGTGAAGCGTGGCGCCGTCTGACCCTGGCCCCGATCAGCAGCACCAAGGCCGGAATCAGCGTGTTCATGCGCGGGCAGTTCTGGGATCAGGGCAGTGCCGGTCACAGTTTTGCCAGCCGTGGCGGTCAGAGCATCGCCGAACAATCCGTCAGCGCCACCCCCAAGGGTGCAAAACCCGGCCATGGGGCGCGCCTGATCAACCTGTGGTTGTAACCGGTGAGCGCGCCGCGGGTACGCCTGGGTGACCTGTCGGTAGGCTTCGTTCATAGCCTGGCCGAGGCCGTTCGCAACCTTGGGTACGAGCCGCAACCGCTCCTGGATCAATACGGACTGGACGCCGCACGCCTGGCCGAGGCTGGGGCACGCCTGTCGATTCCGCGCTACATGCGGCTGGGCCATGCGGCGATCCAACTGACTGGCGCGCCGGATCTGGGCCTGCGCATGGGGCTGTCGAGTCGCTTGAGTCAGGCCGGGCTTGCTGGGGTCACTGCTGCGCAGGCACCTACGGTGCGCGAAGCGGCGCGAACACTGATCCGATTCGAGGCGCTGTATGGCTCCAACTATCGCGGGCAATCGAGCTTTCAGGAAGACCAGACAGGCGCCTGGCTGCGCTTTTACTCGATCAGCCCGTACAACGACTACAACCGTTTTGTGGTGGATTCGATTCTGGCGGGCTGGCTGCATCAGTTATCGACGCTGGCAGGCACGAGGGTCACAGCCGAACGGGTCGAAATCGAGTTCGATGCACCTGCATACGCATCCGAATACGCCATGCTGAGCGAGTATCCCGCAAGTTTTGCGGCTGGGATCAATCAATTGCGGCTGAGCCAGCACACGCTGGGTCTGCGCAACCCCGATCATGTGCCGAGCACCTGGCGCCATCTGCTGCAAGTGTGCGAGCGGGAACTGGAACAACTCACGCGCACCCGCAGCCTGCGTGAACGCATCACTCAGTTGCTGGGGCCGTTGCTCAATGGTGGGCGGGAGCCGGATCTTGCGGAAGTGGCAGCACGACTGAAGCTGCCGACTTGGACCCTGCGCCGCAAGCTTGCGGAGGAAGGCACGCGCTTTCGCGCGGTTCTCAATGACACTCGTCGGGATCTGGCGATGACCTATATCCGCGATACGGAACTGGCCTTCGGGGAGATCGCCTACCTGTTGGGATTCGCGTCGGCCGAAGCCTTTCAACGCGCCTTCAAACGCTGGAACGGTCAGACTCCCGGGGAGTTCCGCCGCAGCCAACGTCATTCGGTCTGAATTGCAAAACAGCTTTTTCTTAGAGCTCGGTGGCGTCGTCGGCAGGTTCCAGTGGATCGAGCTCGTACGCCTGATATTCCAGTAGTTCTTCTTGATAGTCGTCCATTACTCATGCCCTCGTGGCTGGTTTCTTTCGTCTCGGTAGTCTTTTTGTGTCGTTTCAGCGACTGATTCACTGACCACGGCCTTCACCCTAAAGTGCCCTCATGAACAAACCATGAAGTGTTCTTGAACAGTTGACGAGGTGAATTCCGAAAAATTTACCGGCACATCCCTGTGGAGGCTCTGGGGAGGGATCCGTAGCCAGCTGTCAGAATATTTAGCTCAAGAAAAAATATCGCGCAAGCGGTCAAGAAAAATCTTGGGCAGCCCATCCGCAGCACGACACACAGAACCATTCCTGTAGCAGCACGGCTTGCCGGCGGCAGCGATTTCGAGGACACCGCCGCCGGCAGGCAGGACTGCTACAGGACGGTGTTGAATCGGGATTGCTGCAACACACCTCTTGACGCCAGCGGCCCGCGCGCAATAGTCTTCAGGCCATGAACGTAACCCAGCACTTCTTCGGCCAGATAATTATTACCGCCATTCCAGTCATGGCGGGTTAGCCGACGTTTGCACCCAACCCGCCCTAGAGGCGGGTTTTTTCTTTCTGTCTCCCGGGCCCCAATCTCGAACCAGGAGTCAGACATGCTCATCATCCGCCCGCTCTTCTCTCTCCAGCACTCGCTCATCGTTCGTTCGCCACGCCTGGGCATCGCGGCCCTTTCGACGAGGCCGACACGATGAATCAGATGCTCGCTCACGCGCCGGTCACTGGCGACCTGCTGAATCACTACGTCAAGAAAATCCTCACCTCCCGCGTTTACGACGTTGCCGTGGAAACCCCGCTGCAAGGCGCCCGCCAACTGTCCGAGCGGCTCGGCAACCAAGTCCTGCTCAAGCGCGAAGACCTGCAACCGGTGTTCTCCTTCAAGATTCGCGGCGCGTACAACAAGCTGGCGCAGCTGAGCGCGGAAGAACTGTCGCGGGGCGTGGTCACGGCCTCAGCGGGCAATCACGCCCAAGGCCTGGCGCTGGCGGCGAAAAAACTGGGGATCAAGGCGACCATCGTCATGCCCAAGACC
>NZ_MUIN01000011.1 GCF_002080045.1 Pseudomonas sp. Bc-h
GCTACCACACCGACCGCGAGGCGCACATCTTCGTCGGCGTGCAGACGCACCCTGAGAACGACCCGCGCAAGGCCCTGATCGCCAGCCTTGGCGCGCAAGGCTTCCCGGTGCTGGACCTGACCGATAACGAACTGGCCAAGCTGCACCTGCGGCACATGGTCGGCGGGCATTCGGAGCGGGTCAGCGATGAGGTGGTGTTGCGCTTTGAATTCCCTGAGCGGCCGGGCGCGCTGTTCAACTTCCTTAACAAGCTGGGCGGCAAGTGGAATATCTCGATGTTCCACTACCGCAATCATGGTGCGGCGGACGGGCGAGTGGTCGCGGGGCTGGTGGTGCCGGAGGATGAACGGCATCTGGTGCCGCAGGCGCTGGCGGAGATCGGTTACCCGTACTGGGACGAGACGAATAACCCGGCGTACAGACTGTTTTTGGGCTGAGAACACGATATCGTCGGCAGCGCTACGCACTTGTGGGAGGGAGCTTGCTCGCGATGCGTTGGGTCCGACACAGCGATGCTGTCAGGTCCGACGCATTCGCGAGCAAGCTCCCTCCCACGAAATCAGGGGGTAGCTTGAAGCGCGGTGGCGGCTTGAAAATAGCTACCGCCGGCGAGCGGAGCGCCGCCGGCCGTACTGCTACAGATTCAGGCTTACTGAGCCGGTGTCGTCGTCTCGGAAACGGGCGCCGGTTCTGCCAATGGAGCACTCACTTCGGGAGTCGCTGTCGGTGCAGGGGTCGGTGCCACTTCTGCAGGTGCCGCAGTCTCGGCTTTCAACGGCTCAGGCTCGGCAGGCGCCGGCACCGGCTCGCTGCTCTGTTCGTTTGAGGCGGCAGGCGTCGTGGTCGGCGTGGCTAACGGCGCAGGTACAGCAGCGGGTGCTACGGGTGCAGCCGCCGGTGCTTCAACAGGCTTCTGCTCAGTCAGCGCAGCGGCTTTAGCGGCAGGCGCCGGTTCCGGCATGCCCATATCAGCCTTGGGCTTTTCTACAATGTGCGCGGCTTTCTTCACCTCAGGCGGCAGGAAGTTTTCCACCAGGGCGAAGAAACGGTCGTAGAACTTGTCGGACGCCACGGTCTCACTGGCAACTTTGACCATCGAGTCATCCGTGGAGCCAATCGGCATCGACACAGAACCCAACACGCCCACTCCCAGACTCGCCGAGTTGTTCACCTTCTTCAGCGCGTAACGGTCCTGCAGAGCGTTGGCGAACATGGTGGCCTTGGTGTCCGAACTGCCATCAGCTGCGCAGACCACATTGAAGCTGATCTCCATGTGGGTCTCGCCAGTCTGCTGGAAGCTCTTGTGGCCGCTGATGATCTTCGGGTCGCTGCTGGTGATGATGTAGCCCTGACTCAGCAACGCACGGCGACCGGCTTCACAACTGGCGGCATCGGAAACCGGATAGCTGCGCGAGAACGTTCCTGCGTCATCGAAATTCTCGTGCTCGTAAATAGCCTGTTTCTTTGACGAGCAGCCTGCGGCGGCCAGCAGGGCCAATACCCAGCACGCGGTACGAAAGCTCAGTAATTTAGACATCAAACATCCCGGGAAAAAAGGTCGACTGAACAGTGGACCGGAGAAATCGCCGGTAGTCTGCAACAAGGCTCGCGTGGGATCAACGCAGAGTTTGAAAGGATGTCGATACATCGAGGATTTTCAAAGGATATCCACCGTCTCTAGGCCCACTGCGCGGCGGTATGGGAGCAACCGCCGCGCATTGACGCACCTTGGGTGAAATTCGCCGAATGGCATCGGCATTCGACTGACGGTCGTGTTTCCCGCCTCGCTTGGCTACCGCTTGAGGTGATCAGACCTCGCCGTGCTCCAGACGCACGCCAAGGAACTCCAGCGCTCGCCAGTAGCCGGGATAGGTCTTGCCGACGCAATCCGGGTCCTGAATACGAATACCAGAAACTTTCAGCCCAGCCAGCGCGAAGCACATGGCGATGCGGTGGTCGGAATGGGTGTCGATCAGCCCGTTGCTGTTGGTGCCGGCAAGGCCTGGGTCCGACGCCACCAGCAAATCGTCGCCCTCCACTGTCGCCAAACCTGAACGCACCTGATTCAGGCCGTCGTGCAATGCCTGAACCCGGTCACATTCCTTGACTCGCAGGTTGGCCAGGTCGACGAAGCGCACCGGCGTCTCATTGAATGCAGCCAGTACCGCCAACGTCGGGATGGCGTCCTGCATCTGCGAGCCGTTGATCACTGCAGGCATTTTCGGGAATTGCGCGATCACGTCCATGGCCTTGGAGTCGGGCTGGGTGAATGCTTTGGCGGCCACGCCCAGATCGATCTTGCCAGCGGTCAGCGCCTCGGCAGCCCACAGATAAGTGGCGGCGGAGGCATCGGGTTCGATCTGATAATCGCAGGCGGTGTAGCCAGTCGGCGACACACGCCACAGTGATTCATCCACCACCTCGACTTCGGCACCGAAAGCGCGCATACAGGCGATGGTCAGATCGATATAACCGCGGGCGCCGATTTCCTTGCCGGTCAGCGCGACTTCAATCGGCGCATCGCCACAGGCCGCAACCATCAACAACGCCGACACGTATTGGCTGGAGAGACCGCCGTCGATTTCGAAGCGAGTGGCCTTGATCGAACCGGTGCCGTGGATGATCACAGGCGGGCAACCGGTGGCGCTCTCGGCGTTCAGACCGCCTTTACGCAGGGACTCGAGCAACGGGCCAATGGGGCGCTTCTGCATGTAATGATCGCCGTCCAGCGTGACGCTGCCGTTGACCGTGCACACCGCTGCCGTCAGAAAACGTACTGCGGTGCCCGCATTCCCCAGAAACAGCGGGCCCTCGGGAATGGTGAGGCTGCCACTGCCGGTGACCACGAAGCTGGTGTCGTCCGGCTCGTCGACGGTCACGCCCATCTGCCGCAGCGCGTTGGACATATGCCGCGTGTCGTCGCTTTTCAGCGCGCCGCGCAGGTGGCTGGTGCCCTTGGCCAACGCCGCGAGCAGCAGCGCACGGTTAGTGATCGACTTCGAGCCAGGTGGTGCGACATGCCCTGTCAACGGCACACCCGGCGGGATCACAGTGATGGTTTGGTTCATGCCCATGGTCCAGCTCTCCAAATTCGAAATCAGCGCCGCTTTGACTAGCCGGCAATCATGGCATTTCTCGACACGATCTGCAGCAATGCGTTGCCACGCAGTCAGCCCGTTTCAAGTGCTGCTTTTGTGACGGCTGCGGTACTCGCGGCCGACCTGCATCAACGCCCTCAAAGTGTCGGTATCGGGCTCGTACCCCAATACTTTCCGCGCCCTGGAGCAATCCACCACCAGCGAACCGCACAATTGCGTGTACATATCCCCTTTGCCCGCCAGTTTGAGCAACAGCGCCAGCAGCCCTTGCGGGACAGGGATCGACCATTGCCGTTTCTGCATGCCCTGGGCCAGCGCACCGAGCATTTGGTGCGTGGAAACATCGCTGCCATCCGAAGCCAGAAACAACTGGCCCGCGGCATCAGGATGTTGCGCCGCCAGTGAGATCAACTGGGCGAGATTGTCCAGCGAGACAATGCTTCTGGCGTTACGCACTGCCGCAAAGGGGCTGGGGATGCGTTTATTGACCACTTTCAACAAGGTTCCGAAATTGCCTGGCGCGTCGGCCCCGTACACCAGCGGAGGACGGATGATCACCAGTTGCATGTCGGCAGTCTGAAGTAGCTCGCACAGGCCCTCCTCCGCTTCCAGTTTCGAGCGGGCGTAGGCGGCGGCCGGGCTTGGGGTCGAGTCTTCGGTGAAGCGCTGCCCCACGCTCTCATTGCCATTGACGCCAATCGAGCTGATGAAGACGAAACGCCCGACACCGGCTTCCATGGCCAAGCGTGCCAGCTGCAGAGACGCGTCGCGGTTCACGCTGCGGAACAGATCAAGGGAATCGCCCCGGTCGCTCAGGACATGCGCCCTGCCCGCCAGATGCACGACACAGTCGACGGCTGCCAGACTCTCCCGGATCGCCGCTGCGTTGGCGAAATCCGCCACGCGATAATCGACGCCTGCGACGCCGCCTCCACCGCTTCTAGAAACGCCGATGACGGCGTGCCCCTGACTGATCAGCAGCTCGCAGAGCCGAGTGCCAATAAATCCAGTGGCGCCTGTGACCAGTATCCGCATGACTCGAGACTCGCTATCCATTGATTGTCCGAATGATAAACGCAGCGCCCACGAAGGCGCGGACAACTTTTCGCAGGCACAAAAAAAGCGACCCTTAGGTCGCTTTCTTTGTCGCTTCAAGGAGTTCAAGGGCCTTGAGGCTATGTATGGCGCAGCGGACGGGACTCGAACCCGCGACCCCCGGCGTGACAGGCCGGTATTCTAACCGACTGAACTACCGCTGCGTGTCGCACAGACTTTCATCTGTTTAACTCTGTTGAAACCGGCATCGAGTGCCTGCTTCGTATAACTCTGATTGATCGCCTGAAGCTTTCAATCTCAAACCGTGCTTTGAAAAACAAAGTCCGATCTGGAAAATATGGCGCAGCGGACGGGACTCGAACCCGCGACCCCCGGCGTGACAGGCCGGTATTCTAACCGACTGAACTACCGCTGCGCAGTTGTGGACTTGCGTCCTGCTGAATCTCAGTAACCTTCAGCGTGTATTCCAAACTTCGTAGTATTAACTACTCAGCGCTCAACGATGGTGGGTGATGACGGGATCGAACCGCCGACATTCTGCTTGTAAGGCAGACGCTCTCCCGGCTGAGCTAATCACCCTTTGCTTCGCTGAGGCCGCGAAATTTACGCAGGTACCTAACCTAAGTCAATACCCTGCTTGAAGTTTTTTTCAGAAGCCTCAAAAAAGTGACATTGCCGGTCGCACGCCGAAAATGAAAAAGCGAGCCGTCAGGCTCGCTCTTGCATGCAGCGATTACTTGTAGCAGTACGGCTGCTCATTCATTCAACGTAAATCATTTTCTTGCTCATGCCGCCGTCGACGACGAATTCCTGTCCGGTCACGAACCCGGCATTCTTCGACAACAACCAGGCTACAGTCGCCGCGACGTCTTCCACTGTCCCTACCCTGCCCGCCGGATGCTGCGCATGATCGGCGTCGGACAAGGGTTCGGCACGACGCCGGGAAGGATCACGGGCATCGATCCAACCCGGGCTCACCGCATTGACCCGCACTTGCGGGCCAAGGCTGATGGCAAGGGCGTGGGTGAGTGCCAGCAGACCGCCCTTGCTCGCCGCGTAGGCCTCGGTATCCGGTTCAGATTGCCGGGCACGGGTGGAACTCAAATTGACGATGCTGCCACCGTGAGCGCGGAGATACGGCGCACAGTGCTTGGCCAGCAACATGGGACCGGTGAGGTTGACCGCCAGCAGCCGATTCCAGTGCGCCAGGTCCAGGCTCTCCAGAACGGTGTTGCGTGGCTCGGCAATTGCCGCGTTGCAGACCAGCGCATCGAGGCGGCCGAACATGCCCAGGATCTCGGCAACGCCTTTGGCCACCTGCTCCTCGCTGGAAACGTCCATGGCGATGAACGAAGCGTTTTCGCCCAGCACCTGCGTCACCGTGTCACCACGCTGACGATCAACATCAGTCAGCACCACCTGCCAGCCCTCGGTGATCAGCCAGGCAGCAATGCCAAGACCAATACCCCGCGCCGCGCCAGTGACCAACGCCACACGACCGTTGTGCACACCGGCAGCTTCAACCACTAAGTCACTCACAGGCATCACTCACAGCGCAGCCAGACCACGCGCCAGATCGGCCTTGAGGTCTGCGACGTCTTCCAGACCCACGGCAACCCGGATCAGGCTGTCGCGAATACCGGCGGCTTCACGCTCCTGCGGCGACAGACGCCCGTGGGACGTAGTGCTCGGGTGAGTGATGGTGGTCTTGGTATCGCCCAGGTTGGCGGTGATCGAAATCAAACGGGTAGCGTCGATGAAGCGCCAGGCACCGTCTTTGCCGCCTTTGACTTCAAAGCTCACCACTGCGCCGAAGGCCTTCTGCTGACGCTTGGCCAGATCGTGCTGCGGATGGCTTTCGAGGCCGGCGTAGTGCACCTTCTCGATGCCGTCCTGCTGCTCCAGCCACTGCGCCAGTTCAAGAGCGCTCTGGCAATGGGCACGCATGCGGATGTTCAAGGTTTCAAGGCCCTTGAGGAACAGCCAGGCGTTGAACGGACTCAAGCTCGGCCCGGCAGTGCGCAGGAAACCGACGACTTCCTTCATCTGCTCGCTACGACCCACAACCACGCCCCCCATGGCGCGCCCCTGACCGTCGATGAACTTGGTCGCCGAATGCACGACCACGTCCGCGCCCATGCGCAAAGGCTGTTGCAACGCAGGGGTACAGAAGCAGTTGTCGACCACCAGCATCGCGCCTTTGGCGTGAGCGATGTCGGCCAGCGCGGCAATGTCCACCAGCTCGGCCAACGGGTTAGACGGCGACTCGACGAACAACAGCTTGGTGTTGGGCTTGATCGCCGCGTCCCAACCGGACAGTTCAGCCAGCGGAACGTAATCGACCTGCACGCCAAAACGCTTGAAGTACTTCTCGAACAGGCTGATGGTCGAACCGAACACGCTTTTCGACACCAGCACGTGATCGCCGGCGCTGCACAGACTCATCACAGTTGCGAGGATCGCCGACATGCCCGTCGACGTCGCCACGGCCTGCTCGCCACCTTCCAGCGCGGCGATGCGCTCTTCGAAGGAGTGCACCGTGGGGTTGGTATATCGCGAATAGACGTTGCCCGGCATGTCACCGGCGAACGTGGCGGCGGCGTCGGCTGCCGTGCGGAACACGTAGCTGGACGTGAAGAACAATGGATCGCTGTGTTCACTCTCCGGCGTGCGGTGCTGACCAGCGCGTACGGCGAGGGTATCGAAACCCACGCCTTCCAGATCGCTGTCCAGTCGACCGGCATCCCATTGCTGAGTCATGCCGTCTACTCCTTGTCTGAATTAGTTGTTGTACAGATCGATGATCGCACTGACGGCCTGAGTCTTGACCTTGGAGGCGTCGTTACGCGCCTGCTCGATCTTGTTCAGATAATGCTCGTCGATGTCACCGGTCACGTACTTGCCGTCGAAGACCGAGCAATCGAAGTTATCGATCTTGATCTTCTTGCTACCGCTGACCGCCTCGATCAGGTCACTCAGGTCCTGATAGACCAGCCAGTCGGCACCGATGAGGTCGGCCACGTCCTGGGTGGAACGGTTGTGAGCGATCAGCTCGTGAGCACTCGGCATGTCGATGCCGTAGACGTTAGGGAAGCGTACGGCCGGAGCCGCGGAGCAGAAATACACGTTCTTGGCGCCAGCTTCGCGGGCCATCTGGATGATCTGCTTGCAAGTGGTACCGCGCACGATGGAATCGTCGACCAGCATCACGTTCTTGCCGCGGAACTCGAGCTCGATGGCGTTGAGCTTCTGGCGTACGGATTTTTTCCGCGCAGCCTGGCCCGGCATGATGAAGGTACGGCCGATGTAACGGTTCTTGACGAAACCTTCGCGGAACTTGACGCCCAGGTGGTTCGCCAGCTCCAGAGCGGCAGTACGGCTGGTGTCGGGAATCGGGATGACCACGTCGATGTCGTGATCCGGACGCTCGCGCAGGATCTTGTCGGCCAGCTTCTCGCCCATGCGCAGGCGCGCCTTGTAGACAGAGATACCGTCGATGATCGAGTCCGGACGTGCCAGATAGACGTGTTCGAAGATGCACGGGGCGTACTTGGGGTTGGTGGCGCACTGGCGGGTGTGCAGCTTGCCGTCTTCGGTGATGTACACCGCTTCGCCCGGCGCCAGGTCGCGAATCAGGGTGAAACCCAGTACGTCCAGCGCGACGCTTTCCGAGGCGATCATGTACTCGACGCCTTCGTCGGTGTGACGCTGGCCGAACACGATCGGGCGGATGGCATCCGGGTCGCGGAAACCGACGATACCGTAACCGGTGATCATCGCGACGACTGCGTAGCCACCGCGGCAGCGGTTATGCACGTCGGTCACTGCCGCGAAGATGTCTTCTTCGGTCGGCTGCAGCTTGCCGCGTACGGCCAGTTCGTGGGCGAAGACGTTGAGCAACACTTCCGAGTCGGAGTTGGTGTTGACGTGGCGCAGGTCGGATTCGTAAATCTCCTTGGCCAGTTGCTCGACGTTGGTCAGGTTACCGTTGTGCGCCAGGGTGATGCCATACGGCGAGTTGACGTAGAACGGCTGGGCTTCGGCCGAAGTCGAGCTGCCCGCTGTTGGATAACGTACGTGACCGATGCCCATGTGGCCGACCAGACGCTGCATATGGCGTTGGTGGAACACATCACGAACCAGACCGTTGTCCTTGCGCAGGAACAACCGGCCGTCATGGCTGGTCACGATACCGGCAGCGTCCTGGCCGCGGTGCTGGAGGACGGTGAGCGCGTCATACAGCGCCTGATTGACGTTCGACTTGCCGACGATACCGACGATGCCACACATGCGACACAACCCCTACTTAGTGGAACTGGATTTACCGATCACATCCTGCGGCGTTATAGGCGGCAGGAGGTGATCCTTGAACGGGATATCAACGGGTACGCTGACTCCGCTGGCTAGCCACTTGCTGGACATCCCGAGAATCAGGTTTTTCGACCAGTCAGCGACCATGACAAATTGGGGAAGCAATCTGGACTGCTGCCACCATTGATCCTGTTGTACCGGGCCCAGGCTCAACAGCCCTACCGCTACTACAACCAGCAGGCCTCCGCGCGCAGCACCGAAGACCATGCCCAGAAAACGATCGGTCCCGGACAAGCCGGTGACGCGAATCAGTTCCCCGATAAGAAAGTTGACCATGGCGCCGACCAACAGGGTGGCGACAAAAAGAATGGTGCAGCCTGCAATCACGCGGGCCGAAGGTGTCTCGATGTAGTTGACCAGATACTGGGCCAGCGAACCGCCAAACATCCAGGCAACTGCACCTGCGATGATCCAGGTCAGCAAGGACAATGCTTCCTTGACGAAGCCGCGCTTGAGACTGATCAAAGCGGAGATGGCGACAATCGCAATGATCGCCCAGTCAACCGGAGTAAATGACACGTTGCAGCCTACAGACTGATGAGGCGGCGCATTTTAGCAGAGCGCTCGTCCGGCGGTAAGCAGGGATTGCGGGTGGGGACCAATTAAGGCGAACTATTGGACTTTGATGATGTTGAAAGGGGTGGCGAACGCCACCCTTCCCTTATTTACGCTCTGGCACGAAGCGTACGACGATGCCCTTGAGCTTCTGTTGCTTGTCGAGCTGGTCGCGCAGGCGGTCGGCTTCGGCACGCTCGATCAGCGGCCCCACGAACACGCGGTTGACGCCATCCGAGGTACGGATATAAGCGTTGTAGCCCTGTGTGCGCAATGTTTTCTGCAAATTGTCGGCATTCGCCCGATTGGACAGGCTGGCGACTTGCACGGCCCATGTGACCGACAAACCGTTGGCATCGACCCGACTCGGATCAGCTGCCGGAGCGGCTGGCGCTGGTGCGGCCTGAGGGGCCGGAGCCGGTTTTGCCGGCGCGGGTGCCGGAGCGGCCTTGGCAGCAGGAACCGGCTTGGCAGGTGCTGGCGCGATCGGCATCGAAGGCGGCTGCTGATTGACCGTCGGCTGGCCGGGCTGCGCGAGCTCGTCGTCGGTCGGCACAGGCTCTTGCGGCAGCGGCTGCTGCTCGGGAACCGAGACGGGCTCGACCTTGATCTGGGGTGCGACTGGCGCTTGCGGGGCAGCAGGCGCATCCACCTGCACATGGCGTGCTTCGTCCTGACGCGAAAACAGCATCGGCAGGAAAATCACCGCGATGGCAATCAGCACCAGAGCGCCGACCATGCGTTGCTTGTACGCCTTATCCAGCAAAGCCATGTGTCACTTCCTCCGTGACGCGCCAGCAAGCCATTCCAGGGCCTCGGCTACGCAATAAAAAGACCCGAACAGAACGATTTCGTCATCTGCCGTCGCGTGCACACATTGCGCTTCGAGCGCCTGCGCGACACCGGGATAGGACGTCACTTGCGCGCCAAGGTTCTGTAGCGCCGTGGCAATCTCCTGCTCCGACCGACTGCGCGGCGTTGGCAACGGCGCCACCGTCCAACTGCTGAAGCAGCCGGTGAGTTCGCCCAGCACCCCGTTCAGATCCTTGTCGCTGAGCAGTCCGAACACTGCCAGACGCTTGCCAGGCACGGGGCGTTGATTCAGTCGCTGAGCCAGAAACACCGCAGCATGGGGGTTATGCCCCACGTCGAGCAAGACCTGCAGTTGCTTGCCCTGCCACTCGAACGTTCTCCGATCAAGCCGGCCGGTGACGCGCGTATTCCGCAAAGCCGCACGAATGGATGCGTCTTGCCAAGGCAAATCCATCAACAGATAGGCCTGCAGTGCCAGTGCGGCGTTCTGCATCGGCAGGTCCAGCAGCGGCAGGTCACGCAGTTCGACGCGCTGACCACCGGCGTCAGTGCCGAACCAGTTCCAGCTGTCTACGCCCACGGACAGGTCGAAATTACTGCCGCGCAGCGACAGCGGGCAGTTCAGCGCCTGAGCGCGTTCCAGCAGAGGCTGCGGCGGATCGAGGTCGCCACACAGCGCAGGACGGCCTTCGCGGAAAATACCGGCCTTTTCAAATGCAACCGACTCGCGGGTGTTGCCCAGCCACTCGGCATGATCGACGCCGATGCTGGTGACCAGCGCCATGTCAGCGTCGATCAGGTTCACGGCATCGAGACGCCCGCCCAGGCCGACTTCCAGCACCACAGCGTCCAGGGCTGCCTGCTCGAACAGCCAGAACGCTGCCAACGTGCCCATTTCGAAGTAGGTCAGCGAGATGTCGCCACGAGCCTTCTCGATGACATCGAAGGCCTGGCAAAGCTGCTCGTCGCTTGCCTCGACGCCCTGCAGCTGCATCCGCTCGTTATAGCGGACCAGGTGCGGCGAACTGTAGACGCCGACTTTCAGGCCTTGAGCCTGCAGCAACGAAGCGACGAAGGCGCAGGTCGAGCCTTTGCCATTGGTGCCCGTGACGGTGATGACGCGCGGTGCAGGACGGGTCAGGCCGATCTGCAGCGCTACCTGTTGCGACCGGTCCAGCCCCATGTCGATGGCAGACGGATGCAGTTGCTCCAGGTAGCTGAGCCAGTCGCTCAGAGAGCGTGCGGTCATATGTTCGCCGGAGCCGGTGGAACAACGATCGGCTCGAGTTTCGGCGCGACGAATTTAGGCGTCGGCAGGCCCATCATCTGGGCCAGCAGGTTACCCAGACGCTGACGCAGCTCCTGACGATGAATAATCATGTCGATGGCGCCATGGTCCAGCAGAAACTCACTGCGCTGGAAGCCTTCCGGCAGCTTTTCGCGAACGGTCTGCTCGATCACGCGTGGCCCGGCAAAACCGATCAGGGCTTTTGGCTCGGCGACGATGACGTCACCCAGCATCGCCAGGCTCGCCGACACGCCGCCGTACACCGGGTCGGTCAGCACGGAAATGAAAGGCAGGCCTTCTTCACGCAGACGCGCCAGCACAGCCGAGGTCTTGGCCATCTGCATCAGAGAGATCAAGGCTTCCTGCATGCGCGCGCCACCGGAAGCGGCGAAGCAGATCATCGGGCAACGGTTTTCCAGTGCGTAGTTGGCGGCCTGAACGAAACGCTCACCCACGATGGCGCCCATCGAACCGCCCATGAACGAGAATTCAAAGGCGCTGCACACCACCGGCATCCCCAGCAGGGTACCGCTCATGGAAATGAGAGCGTCTTTTTCGCCAGTCTGCTTCTGAGAAGCGGTCAGGCGGTCTTTGTACTTCTTGCTGTCGCGGAATTTCAGACGGTCGACCGGCTCGAGGTCCGCACCGATTTCCTGACGCCCTTCGACATCCAGGAAAATGTTCAGGCGCGCGCGGGCACCGATACGCATGTGGTGATTGCATTTTGGACAGACGTCCAGGGTCTTTTCCAGCTCTGGCCGGTACAGCACCGCCTCGCAGGACGGGCACTTGTGCCAGAGGCCTTCAGGTACCGAGCTTTTTTTGACCTCGGAACGCATGATCGAAGGGATCAGTTTGTCTACCAACCAGTTGCTCATGCTTTCTTTCTCCAGTACCGGTGGCGAAAACGCAGTGGCGATCAATGCCACGCGCATGCCCTTAAGCTAATTTCATGTGCGGCGCCGCAAACTGTCGTACAACGATCGGCGCAAGGCCTGACCTGCTGAACCGACAACTCGTCGATCACCACCCTCAACTTCTTGTCGCGAGACGCACGTACGTCTTCGCCTGTTCAATTTTGGCCGCCCACAAACCGTGGTCGCAGGCTAGTGGACGGCGACCGCCTGTCAGCCGTCACATCGACGAACACTGCCGCCTGAAAAAACACTCATGCTCCGTGCACCGCACTCATGAACGCGCGGATCTTGTCGTGATCCTTGAGACCTCTGGACTTTTCCACCCCGCCGCTGACATCCACTGCATAAGGCCGCACCTGTGCGATGGCCTGAGAGACATTAGCCGAAGTCAGCCCGCCAGCCAGAATGATCGGCTTGCTCAGGTGCTTTGGAATCAATGCCCAATCGAAAGTTTCGCCGGTGCCACCAGGCACGCCCGCAACAAAGGTGTCCAGCAGGATGCCGCTGGCTTTTTCATACAGTGCGCAACTGGCGGCGATGTCATCACCGGCCTGCACGCGCAGAGCCTTGATGTAGGGCCGTTGATAGCCTTCGCACTGCTCGGGGGTTTCGTCACCGTGAAACTGGATGAGGTCCAGTGGCACCACTTCCAGCAATGCCTTCAATGCTTCACGGTCGGCATTCACGAACAATCCGACCGTGCTTACGAACGGCGGCAGCTGAGCGATGATTGCCTGGGCCTGCTCGATGGTTACGGCGCGCGGGCTCTTGGGGTAGAACACGAAGCCAATGGCGTCGGCTCCCGCGTCGACGGCGGCCATCGCGTCTTCTATGCGGGTAATCCCGCAGATCTTGCTGCGAACGGCTGACATGTAGTGAAAACCTCAAGCCTTGCGAAAGTCCCGGATGGTAGCAAATGCTTATCCGGGCGTCAGCCGCCAAGTTCCGTGAAGCCTGTCAGAAAGTGCGGACCGATATAGCGCTCAGGCAGCGGAAACTCGTCGCGGTACTCGACCTGCACCAGATACAGGCCAAATGGATGGGCTGTTACGCCGCCCGTTCGACGGACTCGGCTTTCGAGCACTTCGCCGGCCCATTCGATCGGCCGTTCCCCCGCGCCGATGGTCATCAGCACGCCCGCGATATTACGCACCATGTGGTGCAGGAACGCATTGGCGCGGATGTCGATGACGATCATCTTGCCGTGCCGGGTGACGCGCAGGTGATGGAGCTGCTTGATCGGCGACTTGGCCTGACACTGACCAGCACGGAACGCGCTGAAGTCGTGGGTCCCCACCAGATACTCGGCTGCCAGCGCCATGCGTTCGACGTCCAGCGGCCGGTGGTTCCAGGTGATTTCCTGACCCAGGTGCGCCGGGCGGATCTGATCGTTGTAGATCACATAACGATAGCGCCGGGCGATGGCTTTGAAGCGCGCATGAAAATGCGCTGGCATCTCTTTGGCCCAGGTCACACTGATGTCGTGGGGAAGATTGATGTTGGCGCCCATGGTCCAGGCTTTCATGGTGCGCACGGCCTGGGTGTCGAAATGCACCACCTGCCCACAGGCGTGCACGCCAGCATCGGTGCGGCCGGCGCACATCAGCGAAACCGGCGAGTCCGCCACTTTGGACAGGGCATTTTCCAAGGTTTCCTGAACCGTCAGTACGCCCGTGGACTGGCGCTGCCAGCCACTGTAGCGCGAACCTTTGTATTCCACGCCCAGTGCGATTCTGGAAAAACCTGCGGCGGCCATTTCGGCTGCCGCTGTCTCTGCCTCTGTGTCTGTAGTTGCCAAGAGCTGGAAGCCTGTCGATATGCGCAAGGGCGGCCATTATACGGATGGCGAAAAAAGACGCCATTGGTAGTGATCGGACACTCCCGATACAAAAAAACGACCGCCGAAGCGATCGTTTTCGATAGAGCAAAAACCCGATCAGGCGAGTCGCGAAAGCATCTCCCGAGCTTCGCTCTTCTGACCGTCATCCCCTTCGACCACGACTTCATCCAGAATGTCGCGCGCGCCGTCGGCATCGCCCATTTCGATATAGGCTCGGGCAAGATCGAGTTTGGTGGCCGCTTCGTCGGTGCCCGACAGGAAGTCGAACTCTGGCTCGTCGTCCGCCAACAAGGCGTCGTCCTCATTGAAGGTAGGCGCATCGTCAAACGGCTTGGCAATCGGCGGCTGCTCAAGCGTTTGCGACAAACGCTCCAACTCGGCGTTGACGTCGTCGATTTCGGACGCGAACGCGTCAGACGCCTGGTCGGTCTCCATCTCGTCGGCCAGGGACAGATCGAAATCGGCTGGCAGCTCAAGGTCATCTTCGGATGCAGGCTTGCTGGCGCCCAGGTCGGCCTTCTCGTCGAAGGCCGGCAGATCACCCAGTTCGTCTTCCATGCCGAGAAGATAGTCGTCTTCGGCCTTCAGGCCCGGCTGATCTTCTGCCAGGTTCAGGTCGAAATCCGCAAGATCGGTCGGCTCGGTATTCCCGGCCTCAGTCTGCTCGCGCAGAATCGCGTCGAAATCCAGGTCATCCGCAGTCGAGCCCCCGAATGGCGCGTCCAGATCCAGATCGCCGAGCCCGGTGCCCGCAACCGGCGCGCTGTGATCCTTCACCTCGGCAGGCGACGCCGCCTCCAGGTCATCCAGACTCAGGTCGAAGTCGTTATCGAAATCGTCAGGCGCTTCGGCGACAGGCTCGACCGCAGGCTGTGGCGCCGATTCGGGTTCTGCCTTATCGCTGAGCAGGTCTTCAACGTGCTTCGCGTCCATTTCCGCCGCCAGAGCCGCCGCTGCTGCGACACCCGCAGCTGCGGCAGCCGCGGCTGCCATGGCCGGAAAACGGCTCTTCAAGTGCTCGACTTCAGCGTGGTTTTTGCCCGTAGCCACCAACTGCCGCTCTTGAGCGACGAAACCGGCCTGATTGTCTTGTTGCGCGTAGATCTCCATAAGCTTGAGGCGCAGATCACTGCGCTGAGGCTCTTCCTTGATGGCCTCTTCCAGCAACGCCACTGCCTGATTATTACGGCCGTAGGCGATATGGATTTCAGCCTGCACGAGTACATCGGTCGGACGTTCGCGGGTCGGCTCAATGATGACGGCCGCCAGCGGTGCCTGCTTTACAGTGGACGGAGGAACCTCCAGACCCTCGAAACTGCTTTCAGGCATGTCCATGTCAGACGCAAAATCGGATTCTTCCGACAATGCGCGGGCCATCTCGCGATGCCTTTCTGCTTCAAGAATTGCATTACGCCGACGCACCAACAGCAACACCAGCAACAGCAGCACGAGCAGCGCACCACCGCCAATCAAGCCCATGAGCGCGGGGCTCGCAAGAATTTTGTCCAGCGCGCTCTGGTTATCGGCGCCGTTGGCCGCATCCGGCGGCGTGACCGCCAGCGGCTGGTCGGGAGTTGCACCGGTGACCTTGGCGCCATCGACCGGCAGCGCGTCTTCCGGGGCGATTTCATTCGGCGGCTTGCCAGCAGCGTCCGGCGCGGCAGGCGGCGGCACGATCTCGGCAGGCATCGCCGGGTTTGCGGCATTGTTCGGATTGGTCACGCTGTTCGGGCTGACCGTACTGTTCGGGTCTGCCGCGGGTGGCGGCACGACCGCGTCGGCAGCTTGCATCTTCGCCAACTGGTCGTTCTTCAGCTGAATCAGGCGGTTGAGCTTGTCGACCTGACTTTGCAGATCGCCCATCCGGCTTTTCAGCTCCTCGTTGTCACGACGGGTGCTGTCGAGACTTTCCTGCGCCACGGCGAGCTTGTTATTGAGCTCTGCATTGTCGCCCGCGGCGCCCTTTGCACCCGGCTTGGCGTTGGCGGCGACGAGACTGAGATTGTCCTTGGCGTCAATCTGCGCAGGCGCAGCACCGGCACGGTCACGGCGAGTCGCATCGACCTGACGCGCGCCGGTCGGCATGCGTCGGCCCTCACGCCAGGCGCGATTTTGCTCGGCGACCTCGGCCACGGCCCGCGGCTGCGGCGTAGCGCTCACCTCTTGCGGGGAAGGCAGGCGCAACACCTGGCCTTTTTTCAGCAAGTTGATGTTGCCGCCGATGAAAGCGTCCGGATTGAGCGCCTGAATGGCGAGCATCGTCTGCTGAACCGTACCGCCATTGCGCACGCGCTGGGCGATTTCCCACAAGGTGTCGTTGTTGGCGGTGGTGTATTCGGTGTACTTGGGTTCGGCGGGTGCCGCAGGCTTCGCCGCCTGGTCAACAGGCGCCGGGGTCTGCGCGGCCGGGGCTTGAGCAGGCGCAGTACCTGGAGCGGTAGATGGCAGTTGTGCTGCAGCCGCTGCCGCTTGCGGCGAGAATTTCGGCGGATCGAGCAACAGGCTGTACTCGCGCAGCACACGCCCGTTCGGCCAGAGCACCTGCACGAGGAATTTCACATAGGGGTCGCGAATCGGCTTGGTCGAGGTGATGCGCAGAACGCTTTTGCCGGCGGGATTGACCACGGGTGTAAACGTGAGGTCATCGAGAATCGCCATGCGCCCGACGCCAGCCTGGGCAAATTCGGCGGAAGTCGCCAAGCTCGGTACGACCTGCGCAGAGTTGAGATCCTGGACCTCGGTGAGTTCGATTTCAGCCAGCAACGGTTGGTTCAGGGTCGACTTGACGGTCAAACCGCCGAGGCCGAGCGCCTGGGCCATCCCGGATGACAGCGCCGAAGCCGCAGCAATCGCTAAAACCAGTTTACGAACCTGAACCATAGCCCATCCCTTGTTTAAAATTTCCCCGGCGACCGAGAAGATGAAGCCTGCTAGGGCGTAGGGCGTTTCGACACGCCGCAGCTAGAATGATTCTTTGAATTGTTGGCAAGTATCTTTTACGAAACATCTTTTATCAACAATTCAGCTACCTGCACAGCGTTCAACGCCGCGCCTTTGCGCACATTGTCCGACGTGACCCAGCAATTGAGTTCACAGGCGTCGTCAATCCCCGCGCGTAAACGTCCTACATAGACGGCGTCCTGTCCTACGGCGTCTCCGACCGGTGTCGGATAATCGCCAGCGTCCACCAGATCAATCCCGTCCGCCGCATCCAGCGCAGCATTGACCGCTGCCAGATCCACCGCAGAAGCTGTCTGCACCGACACGCTTAGGCTATCGCCAAAGAACACCGGGACTTGAATACAGGTCACGCCGACCTTGATTAAAGGCAGCGACAGCAACTCACGCAACTCGCTGACCAAACGTTTTTCCAGCGGCACGTGGCCTTGCGCGTCAGGCGTGCCCACCTGAGCGAGCAGGTTGAAGGCCATCTGGCGGTCAAACACGCGCGGTTCGAGTGGGCGCACGTTGAGCAACTCGGCAGTCTGTCGCGCCAACTCGGTCACGCCTTCGCGGCCCTGACTGGACACCGCCAGACACGCTGTCACGCTGATACGCTGAATATCCAGCAACGGGCGCAATGGGCCGAGCACCATCGCCAGCGCCGCGGCAACCGGGCTTGGGCACGCCACCTGATAAGGCTTGGGGAGATTCGACAGCAACGCCCCATTGACCTCAGGGATCACGTTCGGCGCCTGCTCGACCGGCAAACCGCCGGACAGGTCGATCACTGCACAGCCCGCCGCCGTCGCGCGCATGGCATAGCTGCGGGTCGCTGCCGGTCCGGCGGCAAAGAAAGCAATGTTCACCTTGCTGAAGTCGAAGGCATCGACTTCACGCACGCGCACGTTCTTGCCGCGATAAGGCACCGAGCTGCCAGCGGATTCGGCGCTGGCCAACAGATGCAACTCACCCACGGGGAAGTCGCGCTCTTCAAGAATCTGGACGATGGTTTCGCCGACAGTACCGGTGGCGCCGATCACGGCGATATCAAAGGACTGGCTCATGCAAAAACCTCAGAAAAATCAGGGGGCGGCACTTTAACCGCGAGAGACAGGCCAGGCAATTGAACTGGCCTGATAGAAGCACGCACGGCTCGAGCCCGGTCAGGGTTCCAGGCCGATGGGAAAGAACTCGCCACCGCTCCAGACACCCAGCCAGCGTTGCCCATCGACTTCACGGGACACCGCCAGATCGACCAGTTGATAGAAGACGTTGCGGTGAATCAGTGCTTCAAGGTTGGTGCGCACATGAACGTACGGCGCTGGCTCCTGAGTCTCAGGATCGATCGTTACCCTTAATGGGTGTTCGGGCCCAGCCTCGACCCCATCGTCTACGTTGGTGGTGAAGCGCAGCACTTGCGACTCACCTTCGCCCACCACCTCCAGCAACACCGCCACGAAGGGTGCGTCGTCGACCTTGATGCCAACCTTTTCAACCGGGGTGATCAGGAAATAATCGTCGCCGTCACGACGAATGATGGTGGAAAACAGACGCACCATCGGTTTGCGGCCAATCGGTGTGCCCAGATAGAACCAGGTACCGTCGCGGGCGATACGCATGTCGATATCGCCACAGAAATCCGGATTCCACAGGTGAACAGGCGGCAAACCCTTGCCGGTCTTGGGTATCTGCGCCAACAGATCGTTGGCTTTGCCCGGACCACTCATACGCTACTCCTCAGCGGGCTTCGACGCCCAACAGGCTACGAGCGTAATCCTCCATAGGCGGGCCTAGCAAATCCTCGGGCTTGGTATCGTGCAGTGTCAGCAAGCCGCCACGGCTGTGAATGCGCGCCGAATCGATGAGATAGCGGGTGCTGGTCTCGATCAGCATCAGTTGAATGACACCACTGTCGATGCCCAAACGATCCACAGCCTCCTGGTCAGACCATTCGTCAAAGTTGCCGATGCGATCGTCAGCCTTGGCGAAGCGGGTGTAGAGCAAGTAGTGCGCGCCAGCCGCTCGTGCCTCGTTCATGGCGTCGTCCAGCCCTTCCGGCGCACGCGCGCGGCGGACCATCGGGAAGTACTCGATGAAACCGTTGAAGGCCTCTTCGGCGACCACATTGGGGCGAGGATAGGCGCCGCCCGGCGGAGCGAAAGCACCTTGGGCGATATAGATGAACGAGTCCGGCTGCAGACGGAAATTATTGATGCGACGCGTCGAGCTGTGGTCCAGCAGGCCCGCATCGCTGAGCTCGTCATGAGCACCCTGTGCCAGATCGCTGACGTGCATGCAGCCACTCAATGCCAACAACGTCAGCAGTAAAACCAGGCTACGCATTACTTCCTCCAAAGTCCGGCGACGGAAAACCGGCGAATGGCCGGGTAATGCAGCTTTTGCGCCATGTTCGAGGAAGCGCCGTCCGGCATCAGCCGCCGATGATCTTCATGACCGTCGCGCCGCCGGAAAACGCCACGGCCTGCTTGTCATTCAGCGCCTTGATCAACAAACGCTGCAATGCCGGCAGCGCCTGATGCCGGGGCTTGTCGAAAAGATCGCCGACGTAATGCCGATTGCTGGAAGACAGACAGCCGTGTAGCCATCCGGTGGAAGACAAACGCAATCGCGAGCAGGTGCGGCAGAACGGCACGCTTTCGTTGGCGATCACCCCGAAGTGGCCTTCGCCGGGAATCCGGTAGCGCACCGCTGTGGCGTCCACGGGGGCATCGGCCTGCAGATATTCGTAGCGCTCGCCTATCAGCGACAGCAGTTGGGCCAGGCTGACAAATTGCTGAAGGAACCCGTTCTGATCGCTGGCCAGATGCCCCATGCGCATCAGCTCGATGAAACGCAGTTCGTATCCTCGCTCCAGGCAGTAGTTCAGCAGTGGCATGACCTGATCCAGGTTTTGCCCGCGCAGCGGCACCATGTTCACCTTTATCCGGATTCCCGCCGCCCTCGCCTGCTCCATGCCGTCGAGCACGGTCTGCAGATCGCCGCCACGGGCGATGGCGCGGAAGGCAGCGGGATCAAGGGTATCGAGCGAGACATTGATTCGGCTTATGCCGGCTTCCAGGAGAATCGGCAATTTGCGCGTAAGCAACTGGCCATTGGTCGTCAGGCTGATATCGCTCAAGCCCATCCGCCCCACCTCGCCCATGAAGCGCTCCAGCCGGGGGCTGATCAGAGGCTCGCCACCTGTAATACGCAGACGCTCGATCCCTGCTGCCTCAATCAGGAACTCCACGCCGCGCGCCATTGCCTCAGCCGACAATTCATTCTGCGCAGCCACCAGCCGCTTGCCGTCGGGCACGCAGTAGGTACAGGCGTAATTGCACGCAGACGTCAGACTGATCCGCAGGTTGCGGAAACGTCGGCCCTGGCGATCAACGATCATGGGAAGCTCCGGGAATGATGCAGCGCGGCAAAAGCTGACTCATAAATCAGATTTTGGCAAGCATCATTCCGGACAAAGAAAAGCAGCTCGCCCGGCAGACGCGTTTGCGCGCCTGCCGAACCGCTGAACAGCGCCCAAACGATCAGGCGCCGACGATTTCCGGCTTGAGGTCATGGCCGGAGTCGGGGTCGCGCTTGCGCTTGTTGCCCATACGCACACCGATATCCATCAGGAACTGGAAGAACCCTTCCTGATCTTCCAGCACATTGCTCCAGAACGGCGAGTGATAAAGCGCCACGGCGCCATGCACCAGCGCCCAGGCCGCGCAGTAATGGAAGTACGGCGGCACGTCTTCGAGCTTGCCTTCAGAGATGCGGCCCTTGATCAGCAGCGTCAGGTGTTCGAAGTTCGAGGCACGGATCTTGTGCAGTTGCTCGACCAACTCGGGCACTTGATTGCCCTTGACCACTTTCTCTTCGAGCCGGTCGAACAGGCGATAACGCTGCGGATCGCGCATGCGGAATTCGAAGTAGGCGCGCGAAAGCGCTTCCTTGTCCTTGTCGACATCGGCAGAGTGCAGCAGCTCGTTCAAATCGCGCTCGTAGTCGAGCATCAGGCGCAGGTAGATCTCCGCCTTCGACTTGAAGTGCTTGTAGATGGTGCCTTTGCCAATACCCACGGCATCAGCAATCATCTCGACGGTGACACTGTCTTCACCCTGTTCGAGAAACAGCTTTAGCGCGGTATCGAGAATTTCCTGCTCACGGCGCCGAAACTCACGGACCTTACGAGGTTCTTTCTGCATAGGAGGGGGCTGTGGGTTCAAAATCGAAGCCGCACATTATGCCTAACTTGCAGCAAATTGCACGGATCATCCGACCATGTATACGTTTCATGACGAATTCGCCCAAGCCCGGGATTTGCGTTATCTCAACCATGCAGCAGTCGGTCCCTGGCCCAAACGCACGGCAGCTGCGGTGCAAAAATTCGCTGAAGAGAACGTTCTACTGGGGGCGCGGGACTATCCAGACTGGATGAAGGTCGAGCAGCGGCTTCGTGAACGCCTTGCCCGGCTTTTGAACGCACTGTCGACCGACGACATCGCGCTGGTCAAAAACACTTCGGAAGCCCTGTCATTTGTCGCTTTTGGCCTCGACTGGAAAGCGGGCGACAACGTGATCATCAGCGACGAGGAATTCCCGTCCAACCGCGTCGTCTGGGAAGCGCTGAAACCTCAAGGCGTGGAGGTTATTCAGGTCAGCTTGCAGGGCGCTGATCCTGAGGGTGCGTTACTGGCAGCCTGTGGACCGCGCACGCGCCTGCTCTCCATAAGCTCGGTCCAGTTCGCCACCGGAACGCGCGTTGACATTGAGCGACTCGGGCAAGGGCTGAAACAGCGCGGCGTGCTGTTTTGCGTCGACGCGATTCAACATATCGGCGCCCTGCCTTTCGACGTGCAGGCGAGCCAATGCGATTTCGCCATGGCCGATGGTCACAAATGGATGTGCAGTCCGGAAGGTCTCGGGGTGTTCTACTGCCGCGCCGAGCTGCGGCCACAACTGCAATTGCATGAGTTCGGCTGGCACATGCTCGAACATTCAGGGGATTACCAGCGCGATCAATGGCAACCCGCCGCCAGCGCTCAGCGATTCGAGTGCGGCAGCCTGAACACGCTTGGCGTGATGGCACTCGATGCGAGCCTGTCGCTGCTGGAAGAAGTGGGCATTGATCAGATCGGCAAAGCCGTTACCGATCGAGTGATGTGGCTGGAGGAAGGGTTGAGCACAATCGATGGCGTGCGCTTGCACTCCACACGGACCACCGAAAGGCGCTCGGGCATTCTGACATTCAGTCTGGACCACATCGCCACAGCCGACGTCTGGCAACAACTTATGCGCAATCAGGTGGTGTGCCTGCCGCGCGGGCCCGGGATAAGATTTTCGCCGCATTTCTATACGCAGTCGCGGGTGATCGAAGAAACTCTTGCCATAGTGAAGCGCATTGCCATGCATTGAGGTATCAGCAGCGGTCTGATATTCCAAAACTGTTTAAAAAACGTACAACCTTGCGCTGGACGCCTGTGGATTATGACCAATACTTAAATTCGCTGATGCGGCATCTCCCCCAAGTGCTGGCATCGGTAAAGGCACCCATGGATAGCGTGTCTTTGTTTTACTCCTAATGGTCTTAACCCGGATTCACCCCCCAGAACCCGGGTTTTTTTTGCCTGCGATTTATGCCCCTCAGGCAGCGGACTTGACTCGCGCCAGTGGGAACAGGCGCTTGAAGTTCTCACTGGTCTGCTCGGCAAAGCGCTCATAGCTTTCACCGCGCAACATCGCCAGAAACTCTGCCACTTCGCGCACGTATTGCGGAAGGTTCGGCTTGCCGCGATAGGGAATTGGTGCCAGGTATGGCGAATCGGTTTCCACCAGCAGCCGGTCAGCTGGCACCTTGCTTGCCACATCACGCAAGGCGTCGGCGTTGCGGAAGGTCACGATTCCGGACAGCGAGATGTAGAAACCCAGGTCCAGTGCAGCCCTGGCCATGTCCCAGTCCTCGGTAAAGCAGTGCAGAACACCGGCCTGCGGCAGAGCTGCTTCGCGCAAAAGCTGCAGCGTGTCCGCCCGTGCGCCACGGGTATGTACGATTACCGGTTGGCCAGTGACGTTGGCGGCTTGCAGGTGCAAACGGAACGACGCTTGCTGCAACTCGGCAGCTTCTGGCTCGTAGTGGTAATCCAGACCGGTTTCACCGATAGCAACTACACGCGGGTGATTAAGCTCGTTGAGCAGCCACTCCATCGCAGGCTCTTCACCGGGCTTGAGGTCCAGCGGGTGAATGCCCACCGAACAATCGACATCGTCATAACGCTCGGCCAGCGCCTTGACCGCACCGGCATTGTCGGCGCTGACGCCGATGCAGAGGAAATGCCCCACACCCCGGGCGCGCGCTGCTTCCAATGCGTTATCCAGGGAGCCGGCGTGTTCGGTGAGATCGAGACGATCGAGGTGGCAATGGGAATCTACAAGCATGGGATCGCAGCAACTTACATCGTATGGGTAGGACGGTCGGACTTCAGGGCTCCGGCCAGATAGTTTTCGATCATGTTGCGGGCGGTGTTGTCGCCGTCATTGAACTGCACGCCGACGCCCGCCGCGCGATTGCCTTGGGCGCCTTTCGGAGTGATCCAGGTCACCTTGCCCGCAACCGGGATCTTTTCGGGCTCATCCATCAGATTGAGCAGCATGAACACCTCGTCGCCCAGCTTGTAACTTTTGCTGGTGGGGATGAACAGCCCGCCATTCTTGATGAACGGCATGTAGGCGGCATACAGGACAGACTTGTCCTTGATGGTCAGGGACAGGATGCCGTTACGTGGACCCGGGCTCAGTGGCACGCTCATCTCAACTTCCTCTGGCAATACTGATGTCATGCAGATGGCCAGTCTAACCCTGTCCGGTCAGGGATGCCCACTGCACCAATAACGCTTCGAGCAATAAAACGCGGTTCAGGTTCGCCTTCGACAGCACTTTCTGACGCTGCAACAGCACCCAGTCCTGCATGGCCAGCACTTTGGTCTGAGCCGATTTCTGAGCCAGATACTGCAACACTTTGCGCATATCAGCCAGACCGAGTCCGTTTTCGTCATCGGTCAACTGGTACCGCAGGATCAGGTTCGACCAGTCGCAGAACCAGTCGAACAGCAACAACAGCGGAATGTCTTTCCAGCCTTCGGCCAATTGCGTCGGTGACTGCTGGCCCTTGAGCAGTTTCTTGACCCCGTCCACCACCAATGCACGCTGCTCACGAACGCCTTGCGCCTGAAGCTTGACCGCAGCCAGCGGAGAGCCTGCGGCCAGGGTCAGCAACTCGACGCGCTCATCTTCAGTGCATTCAGGCAGGGCATCCGCAAGCCAGGCGACACTCATCGCCTCGCTCGGCAACGGGCAGGCCTGCTGCACGCAGCGGCTCTTGATCGTCGGCAGCAAACGGCTCGGCTGGTGGCTGACCAGCAGCAATACGGTGTTGCCCGACGGCTCCTCAAGGCTTTTCAGCAAGGCGTTGGCAGCGTTGATGTTCATCGACTCAACAGGCTCGATGAGCACCACTTTGCGCCCGCCCATCTGCGCGGTCTGCACCACGAAACTGACCAGATCGCGGACCTGATCGACCTTGATCGCCTTGTCCGCCTCCTCCGGCTCCAACACATAGTTGTCGGGGTGGCTGCCCGCCGTCAGCAGCGAACAGGACTTGCAATGCCCGCAGGATTCCAGCCCTTCCGGTCGCTGACAGAGCAGCAGATACATCAGGCGTTCTGCCAGCGCCCGCTTGCCAATACCCGCCGGCCCATGCAGCAGGTAGGCGTGAGCATGCTGGGTGCGACCGGCCAGTTGCTGCCAGAGCGCTTGCTGCCAGGGATAGGCCTCAGCCATGTTGACGTTCCGCGAGCAGCTTGAGCAGATCCGGCAGCAGCGTATCGAGGGAGGCCTGCACCTGATCCAGCGGCAAGGCCGCGTCCACCAGACGATAACGCTCACGTGCGGCAGCAGCGCGATCGAGATAGGTGCTGCGTACGGCTTCGAAAAACCCACGGCCTTCCTGTTCGAAACGGTCCAGACGCCCCCGCGCAGCGGCACGGGACAGACCGATTTCCACCGGCAGGTCGAATACCAGCGTCAGATCGGGACGCAGATCGCCTTGAACGAAATGTTCCAGCGCGCCAATGCGCTCGACCGACAGACCACGCCCACCGCCCTGATAGGCGTAGGTCGCATCGGTAAATCTGTCACACAGAACCACCGCGCCTCGCGCCAGCGCCGGGCGAATCACACCCGCCAGATGCTGAGCGCGGGCCGCGAACACCAGCAACAGCTCGGTATCGGCGTCCATTGCTTCGTCGCTGGGCGCCAGCAGCAGCTCGCGAATGCGCTCGGCCAGCGGCGTGCCGCCGGGCTCGCGGGTCAGCACGACGTCGATGCCATGACCGCGCAGACGCTCGGCCAGATACTCGCGATTGGTGCTCTTGCCCGCGCCTTCGGGACCTTCCAGGGTAATAAACAAACCAGTCACAGGCAGTCCTTAATCAGATTCATTGCGGGCTCGGCTCGCCTTTCTTTTCGGCGTCGTCAGGTACTTGCGGTGTCGTTTCCGGTACGGCGGCAGGCTGTTCAGGCGGCTTTTGCTCTGCAGCCTTCTCGTCAGGCACTACCGGCTCGGGCGGTGACTTTTCCGGACTTGTCGATTCTGGCGCAGTCTCGACGGCAGGCTTTTGCGCCGGCACAGGATCGACACCCGGTGTCGGCACAACAATCGGCGCCGGGCTGGAACGGTAGTCGGCACGGCGCTTGAGCTGGAATTCCTTCACCGCAGCGTTGTGGGCATCCAGATCCGCCGAGAACACATGACTGCCATCACCACGCGCCACGAAATACAGACTATTGCCCGGTACCGGATTCATGGCGGCATGAATGGCTTCGCGCCCCACCATGGCAATGGGCGTCGGTGGCAGGCCGGAGATCACATAAGTGTTGTAAGGCGTGGCTTCTTTCAGGAATGCGCGGGTGATCTTGCCGTTATACCGCTCGCCCAGACCATAGATGACGGTCGGATCGGTCTGCAACAACATCCCCAACTGCAAGCGACGCACGAAAACGCCGGCAATCTGCCCGCGCTCCTGCGGTACACCCGTCTCCTTCTCAACCAGCGAGGCCATGATCAGCGCCTGATACGGGTCAACGTACGGCACATCTGCGGCGCGCTTGTCCCACTCGTCCTGAAGGACTTCATCCAGGCGGTTGTAGGCCTGCTTGAGCAGCTCGGCATCGGTCATGCCTCGCACATAGCGATAGGTGTCAGGGAAGAAACGACCTTCAGGGAACACGTTGGGATGGCCCAGCTTCGCCATCACTTCACTGTCGCTCAGATTGCTCAGGGTCTGCTCAAGCTTTGCCTGCCTACCCAGTGCAGCGCGCACCTGGCGAAAGGTCCAGCCCTCCACCAGGGTCAGGCTGTATTGGACGACTTCGCCCTTTTCCCACAACGTCAGCAGAGATCGCGCATCCATGCCCGGCGTCATGCGGTACTCGCCACTGTGCAATGCCTGACCGGACAGATTGAACCGCCAGTAAAGCCTCAGCAGAAATGCGTCCTTGATCACGCCATCTGCCTCAAGGCGATTGAGCACCCCGGTAGGCGACGAGCCCGAGGGCACATCGAGAAGTTGTTCCTGAGTGAGATTGAGAGGTTGTTGCAGCGCGTTGTTCTGTTGCCAGAAGGCCAGACCCAGTAACAGCCCCGCCAGAACCACACCTGCTTCCAGCAAGACGAATAATTTTCGGATCACGAATCAGATATCCAGAAGCCCGCGAACAAGACTTTGCAGTTTACGGGTGACAGGCCCAACCGGCCAGTTCAGTCGCTCGAAGGCGCGCACCGGCCAGATGCCATAAACACTATTGCAGACGAATACTTCGTCGGCTTTTTGCAGGTCGGTCATTTGCAGGTCCAGCGCCCGGGCAGGCATGTTGCTCTGCTCGGCGATGGCCAGCAATTGCGCGCGCATGATGCCGGCGACGCCGCATCGCGTCAGATCCGGCGTCAGCAATACGCCGCCCTTGACCACAAACAGGTTGCTATAGACCCCTTCGACGACCCGGCCCGTAGTATCGCGCATCAGGCCTTCGGCATGCTCGGCATCATTCCACTCACCACGGGCAATGACTTGCTCCAGGCGATTAAGGTGCTTGAGACCGGCCAGCAACGGCTGCTCGGCAAGGCGGGTCTTGCAGGGAAAGAGACGAACGCCCTTTTCGGCATTCGCCAGAGGATAAGCAGGCAGCGGACTGCCTTGCAAAACGCGCCGAGGTTTGGCATCGACGGCGGGCGCATAACCGCGCAAGCCGTCACCACGGGTGACGATCAGTTTCATCACCCCCTCGCTCAGCTGCGCAGCGAATGCACGGCATTCGCTTTCAATCAGTTGCAGATCGAGGGCTATCGCCAGACGCCGACCACCCAGCGCGAGGCGCTGCATGTGCCGCTCGAACAGCAATGGCTGACCTGCCTTGACCAGAATGGTCTCGAACAGGCCATCGCCATAGGCCAAACCCCGATCCGCAACCGGCAGCGAGTCAGCAGGCGCACCATCGATCCAGCACAGCGTCATTCGGCGAACCGGCGAAACACCAGCGAACCGTTGGTCCCGCCGAAACCGAAGGAGTTGGACACCACAACGTCGATCGGCATATTGCGTGGCTCGTGAGGCACGAAGTCCAGATCGCAGCCCTCGCCCGGCTCATCGAGGTTGATGGTCGGAGGCGCTACCTGGCCGTTGATTGCCAGCACACTGAAGATGGCTTCGATCGCACCTGCCGCACCCAGCAAATGGCCGGTCATGGATTTGGTAGAGCTGACCGCCAGCTTGTAGGCGTGGTCGCCGAATACCGACTTGATCGCGTTGACTTCCGCCAGATCGCCCGCCGGGGTGGAGGTGCCGTGGGCGTTGATGTACTGAACCTGGTCGGGCGTAATCTTCGCGTCGCGCAGTGCATTGGTGATGCAGCGTGCCGCGCCTGCGCCATCTTCCGGTGGCGAGGTCATGTGGAATGCATCGCCGCTCATGCCGAAACCGATCAGCTCCGCGTAGATGGTCGCACCGCGGGCCTTGGCATGTTCCAGCTCTTCGAGGACCAGTGCGCCTGCGCCATCGGACAGTACGAAACCGTCACGGCCCTTGTCCCACGGGCGGCTGGCCCGGGTCGGTTCATCGTTGCGGGTCGACAGCGCACGGGATGCGCCGAAGCCGCCCATGCCCAGACCGCAGGCCGCCATTTCAGCGCCACCGGCGATCATCACGTCCGCTTCGTCATAGGCAATATTGCGTGCCGCCATGCCGATGCAATGGGTACTTGTGGTACAGGCCGTGGCGATGGCGTAGTTCGGCCCCTGTGCGCCCAGATGGATCGACAGGAAACCGGAAATCATGTTGATGATCGAACCCGGCACGAAGAACGGGGAGATCTTGCCCGGCCCCTGCTCATGCAGCAGACGGCTGGTGTTTTCGATGTTGGTCAGGCCACCGATACCCGAGCCCATGGCCACGCCGATGCGTTCACGGTTGGCGTCGGTAATTTCGATGCCAGCGTTGCGCACTGCCTGGAAGCTGGCTGCCAGACCGTACTGAATGAAGAGATCCAGACGACGCGCCTCTTTGGGCGACAGATAGTCTTCGACCTTGAATCCTCTGACCGAACCGCCAAAGCGGGTCGTGTAAGCCGAAAGGTCCGTGTGCTCGATAAGGCCAATGCCACTCTGGCCAGCCAGAATGCCCTGCCATGTGCTGGGCACATCGTTGCCCAATGGCGTCAGCATACCCATACCGGTGACCACGACGCGTCTACGCGACACAGGACTCTCCTTTTTTCTATTGACGAAACGCTGCCCTGTTTAAAGAAAAAACCGCACGCCTGAGGCAGTGCGGTTTTTCCAGGACAGCGAGCAACGATTACAAAATCTTACGCCTGGTGGGCAGTAACGTAATCGATAGCAGCTTGAACAGTGGTGATCTTCTCGGCTTCTTCGTCAGGGATTTCGGTCTCGAATTCCTCTTCCAGAGCCATCACCAGCTCAACGGTGTCAAGGGAGTCGGCACCCAGGTCTTCAACGAAAGAAGCGGTGTTGGTGACTTCTTCTGCCTTGACGCCAAGTTGTTCGGCAACGATTTTCTTGACGCGCTCTTCGATGGTGCTCATACCGTGTGTTAACTCCTAGTGGACAAATTCGGGCAGCTGGCCGATGGGTAAGTGTATAGAAGAGGTTTTGCGTATTTCAAGCTAAACGCAATCCCCGCTACGCCCATCGACCCTCAACCCCTTAATAGATTTCAGCTTTATAACGGATTTTAGACAGCCCGTATGACATTTTTTCGGTACGGGAAGTCACATGTACATGCCGCCGTTCACGGGGATTGTAGCCCCGGTAACGTAGCCTGCACCTTCCGAGGCAAGAAAAGCGACCACATGCGCAATCTCTTCAGCCTGCCCCAGTCGGCCCAGAGGAATCTGAGCCGTCAGGGAATCACGTTGTGCCTCTGGCAACTCGCGGGTCATATCGGTATCGATAAACCCTGGAGTGACCGAATTCACGGTCACTGCCCGCGAGCCGACTTCACGCGCCAGCGCGCGACTGAAACCTTCCAGACCCGCTTTCGCGGCGGCGTAGTTTACTTGACCTGCGTTGCCCATGGCACCCACCACAGAGCCGATGCTGATGATGCGGCCCCAACGGGCCTTGGTCATGCCGCGCAGAAGCCCCTTGGACAGGCGATACAGACTGTTCAGGTTGGTGTTGATGACGTCATGCCATTCGTCATCCTTCATGCGCATCATCAGATTGTCACGGGTGATACCGGCGTTGTTGACCAGAATCAATGGCGCGCCAACGCGTTCCTGAATCTGTGCCAGCACGGCACTGACCGACTCATCGCTACCGACATCCAGCGCGATGCCGAAGCCTTCGACGCCGTTTTCCTTGAAGTAGGCGGTGATCTTCTCGGCGCCGGATTCGGTCGTTGCAGTGCCCACCACAGTGGCGCCGTTACGACCCAATTCCAGGGCGATCGCCCGACCAATGCCACGGCTCGCACCGGTGACCAGTGCAACTTTACCCTGACTCATGCAGGTTCTCCTTATCAGGCCAGCGCCGCGAGAGTGGCGGCGAAGGCATCCGGGGTATTGAGGTTGTGGGTGTTCACGCCATCGGCGCAACGCTTGTTCAGACCCGCCAGTACTTTGCCCGGGCCACACTCGACCAGTTGCAGTGCGCCATTGGCAGCCAGCGCCTGGATCGACTCGACCCAGCGGACCGGCTTGTACAACTGTTGAAGCAAATCAGCTTTCAGCGTGCCCAGATCCGAAACCACACTGGCGCTGACATTCTGCACCAGAGGAATTTGCGGCGCCTGCCAGTCGATGGCGGCGATAGACTCAGCGAAACGCTCGGCAGCCGGACGCATCAGCTCGCAATGCGATGGCACACTGACCGGCAGCGGCAGCGCGCGCTTGGCACCCTTCGCCTTGCAGGCCTCTATGGCGCGCTCGACGGCGGCTTTGGCACCCGCAATAACGACCTGACCTGGCGAGTTGAAATTCACAGCGCTGACGACTTCACCCTGAGCCGCTTCGGCACAGGCTGCAATGACATCGGCATCTTCCAGACCCAGAATGGCCGCCATACCGCCCTGCCCCGCAGGCACGGCTTCCTGCATCAACTGGCCACGACGCTCGACCAGCTTGACCGCATCTGCCAGCGACAGGCTGTCAGCCGCGACCAACGCACTGTATTCACCCAGGCTGTGACCGGCGACGAAAGCCGGACGCACGCCACCTTCCGCCAGCCACAGACGCCACAAGGCGATCGAGGCGGTCAGAATGGCCGGCTGGGTTTTGTCGGTCTGGTTGAGGTTTTCTTCCGGACCTTGCTGGATCAATGCCCAGAGGTCATAGCCCAAAGCGTCGGAGGCTTCTTTGAACGTGTCCAGGATCATTGGGTATTGCGCGCCCAACTCGGCGAGCATGCCGAGGGACTGCGAGCCCTGACCCGGAAAGACGAATGCGACGGAAGCAGACATTAACAAGCCCCTGATTATTGTCGTCGAAAGAACGTCCGGCCAGGCCGAACGCGAGGTAATTCAAAGTGTTGCGACTGGTCAGTTGGATGACCGAGCAGTCACAAGGGTCACATTCTAGCTCAAGACACCCTACAGGAGCTCTTCCAGACGGCCGTGCAAGCGCTCTGGCAGATTCTCCTGTATTTCGATCAGCGCACGCTGGATCGCGCTTTGAAAGCCTTGCACGCCCGCCGAACCATGACTTTTGACCACGATGCCCTGCAAACCCAGAAAGCTTGCGCCATTGTGGCGGGCAGGCGCCAGATCAGCCTTGAGCCGCTTGAGCAATGGCATCGCCAACGTACCGATAGCGCGGGAAAGTACATTCTGGCGAAACAAGGTTTCGATTCGTTCGCCGATCATCGTCGCCAGCCCTTCGCTGGACTTGAGCAGGATATTCCCGACAAACCCATCGCAGACCACCACATCTGCCTCGCCGCGATACAGGCCATCGCCCTCGACGAACCCGATGTAGTTAAGCCCGGGCGCGGCTTGCAGCAGGCTGGAGGCAAGCTTGACCTGCTGGTTGCCCTTGATGTCTTCGGTGCCGACATTGAGCAGTGCGACCTTTGGCCGCGCCACACCCAACGCTTCAGCGGCAACCGACCCCATCACGGCAAACTGGTAGAGGTTTTCCGCACTGCAATCGACGTTCGCCCCCAGGTCCAGCAACTGACAGTAGCCGCGCTGGGTGGGAATTGCCGCCACCATCGCCGGGCGATCGATGCCCGGCAAGGTCTTGAGCACGAATCGCGACAGCGCCATCAACGCACCGGTATTGCCAGCGCTGACACAGGCTTGCGCCGAGCCGTCGGCCACGAGGCGCAATGCCACGCGCATCGACGAGTCCGGCTTGCCCCGCAGAGTGAGGGACGGCCGATCATCCATGGTGATGACTTCACTGGCGTTGACGACAAGCAGGCGCGAGCGATCGACACCGGAGTGGCGTGCGATGAGTTCTTCAAGAAGGGAGGCTTGACCGACGAGGGTCAGATGGAGCGAGGGTGTAGCGAGCAGGCAGGCAATGCTGGCCTGAACAATGCTGCGGGGACCGAAGTCCCCGCCCATTGCGTCGATCGCGATGACCGGAGCAGACAAGAAATTACTCGTCAGCGCCCTTGTCGATCACTTTACGGCCACGGTATACGCCTTCTGGCGATACGTGGTGACGCAGGTGAACTTCACCGGTGGTTTTTTCTACAGACAGAGTGCTAGCCTCGAGAGCGTCGTGCGAACGGCGCATGTCACGGGCAGAGCGGGATTTTTTGTTCTGCTGAACAGCCATAATTGATTAACTCCTAAACGTTTGGGTCACGCTTTAACTGCGCCAATACACTGAACGGGTTGGACCGCGTTACCTCGTCCACGCTCGGCTCGGGCTCATCGAGGCCCGCCGGCTGCTGGCATTCTTTCGGATCATGAGTTGGCACAATGGGCAAGGCGAGCAGAAGCTCATCCTCGACCAACGCCAGCAGATCCAATGGATCTTCGCCGAGTTCCAGCACGTCATAGCCTTTCGGCAACGACTGGGTATTTGCACCCTCCTTCACCACGGCGTAACTGCATTCGCTGTGGATCGGCAGGGTGACCAGCTCAAGACAACGCTGGCAAACCATTTTGACTTCGACGTCGATTTCGCTGTGGATAACCACGGCGCGTTGCTCGTCTCGTTCAAAAACGAATTTCGCCTGCACTGTACCGAGATTGTCAGCAAGCGGGTCGCAGAGTCTCTCCAAATCAGCCAGCAGCATCTCTCCCTGAAGAGTAGTGCCACGATCAGCTAATTTGCGCGGGTCAACGTGAGGTGGAATCGGGTCATTCAACATAGGCGCAGCATTCTAGGGACGAGCCCCCCGACTGTCAAAGGAAATTCAGGGCTGTTCGCAACCTGACCCTCTGATTACACTCGACTTTCATGTTTTGGAGAACCCCATGCTGCCTTTGCTCCTCGCTTCCAGCTCGCCTTATCGCCGCGAACTGCTTGAACGCCTGCGTTTACCGTTCGTCTGCGCGTCACCGGATATCGACGAAAGCCACCGCCCGCAGGAGTCCGCTACAGAGCTGGTGAAGCGCCTGGCGCAAGAAAAAGCCAAGGCCCTGGCAACGCGCTTTCCCGACCATCTGATCATCGGCTCGGACCAGGTCGCCTTGCTGGGCGAGCAGATTATCGGCAAACCCCACACTTTCGAGCGAGCACTGGAACAACTGAAAGCCAGCAGCGGCAAGAGCGTGAGCTTTCTGACCGGCCTGGCGCTCTATAACAGCCGTACGGGGCAGTGCCAGATCGATTGCGTGCCGTTCACCGTGCATATGCGCGAACTGGACGAGGAACGTATCAGCCGCTACCTGCGCGCCGAACAGCCTTACGACTGCGCTGGCAGTTTCAAGGCCGAGGGCCTGGGGGTGAGGTTGTTTCAGTCGACCGAAGGCCCTGACGCCACAAGCCTCATCGGCCTGCCTTTAATAAGGCTGGTGGACATGCTGACCGCAGAAGGCGTGGAAATCCCCTGAAGCGTCCCCCCAAAGAAAACCCGACCAATGGCCGGGTTTCTTTTGCCTGAAAAAACAGTCAGCGCAGCGAAGGCCCTTTGAAACCTGCCCACATGGCGATCTGCTCGGCGACGCTGGAGCCCAGCTTCTTGGAGAAACGATCGAACGGCGATTCCTGCACCGTGTAATCGACCATTTCCTTCTCGCCGATCACGTCACGCGCGACATAGCTGGCACTGCCCAGGCCATCCACCAAGCCCAGTGCAACAGCCTGCTCACCGGTCCATACCAGCCCTGAGAACAGTTCAGGATGATCCTTGTCCTTCAAGCGATCTCCGCGACCGGCCTTGACGCTGGCAATGAACTGCTTGTGCGTGGTATCCAGCACACCCTGCCAGAACGCGGTTTCGTCGGGCTTAGGCGGCTGGAACGGATCGAGGAACGCCTTGTGCTCGCCCGAGGTATAGGTGCGCCGATCCACGCCGAGCTTCTCCATGGTGCCCACGAAACCGAAACCGGCTGCGGTTACCCCGATGGAGCCCACCAGACTCGCCTTGTCGGCGTAGATCTGGTCGGCGGCGCTGGCGATGTAATACGCCCCCGACGCACCGAGATCGGTAATCACCGCATACACCTTGATGTCCGGCTTCTGAGCGCGCAGACGACGGATTTCGTCATAGATATAACCCGACTGCACCGGACTGCCGCCCGGGCTATTGATGCGCAGGATCACACCCTTGGTCTTCTCGTCCTCGAACGCTGCGCGCAGGCTGCCCACGATATTGTCAGCGCTCGCGGCCTCAGTGTCGGCGATCATGCCTTTGACTTCGATCAACGCGGTATGGCTGGACTTGCGCGACCCACCTTTTCCAAGATCCATCAACGGCGAGAACATCGCCAGCGCGACGAACAGGTAGATGAAGGTCAGTGATTTGAAGAAGATCCCCCAGCGACGGGAGCGACGCTGTTCCTGAACGCCCGCCAGCAGGGTTTTTTCCAGCAGCTTCCAGCTCTTGGCGTCAGCCTTGCTCTCGCCGCTTTCATCCTGCGAAGACGGTGCTTTCCATTCATCCGACATAGATCAATTACCCCAACAACGAAGATTCGGCAGTCTGCGTACCCAACCAGGCACGCAACTCGGAAAAATGATTGATCGCCAGTGCCGGTTCGAACTGAAGCAGGGAATCCAGCGCCTGCGCGCCATAGCCTACTGCCACGGAGTCCATTCCCGCGTTGCGCGCCATCAGCAGATCGAACGAAGCGTCACCGACCATCAGCGCCTTTTCCGGCGCTACACCACAATGCTGAAGGATCTCGTTGAGCATCAGAGGGTCGGGCTTGCTGGCCGTCTCGTCAGCGGCACGGGTGGCATCGAAATATTCCATCCAGCCATGGGCCTTGAGCACGCGATCCAGCCCGCGGCGTGCCTTGCCGGTCGCAACCGCCATCCGATAACCCTCGGCACGGAACGCCTCCAGCGACTCACGCACGCCGTCGAACAGCCTGGATGGCTCGACATCCATCGCCATGTAACTGTCGGCGTAATGCTGACGGAAATCGATCAGGTCGTTGGCGGTGATGTCGGGGTACAGCGTGCGAATGGCTTCTGGCAAACCCAGTCCGATGATGCCCTTGATCGCCAGCTCATCACGCACGGGACGCCCGGCGAGGTCAGCGGCAGTGCGCATCGCCTCGACGATACGACCAATGGAGTCGGACAGCGTGCCGTCCCAGTCAAAAATCAGCAGCTCGTAATCACGGCGCACTCAGCAGTCGCTCCACGGTCTTGGCCCACATGTCATCGACAGGCGCTTCCACTTTCAGCTCGCCGCCATCGGGCAGCGGCACGGTCAGGGCATAAGCATGCAGGAACAGGCGCTTGCCGCCCAGATCACGAATCTCGCGGGTGAAGTCTTCGTCACCGTACTTGCTGTCACCAGCGATGCAATGCCCGGCATGCAGAGCGTGCACGCGGATCTGGTGAGTACGACCGGTGATCGGCCGCGCTTCAACCATTGTCGCGAAGTCGCCGAAACGGCGCAGCACCTTGAACAGGGTCAGCGCCTCCTTGCCTTCGTCGTTGACCTCGACCATGCGCTCGCCGGAGCGCAGGTTGCTCTTGAGCAACGGCGCACGGACCTGCTTCTGCGACGTCGGCCAGTTACCGCGCACCAGTGCCATGTAACGCTTGTCGACGCCATCGCCGCGCAACTGCTCGTGCAGATGACGCAGCATGCTGCGTTTCTTGGCGATCATCAGCAGACCGGAAGTGTCCCGATCCAGACGATGGACCAGCTCCAGCTCCTTGGCGTCGGGACGCAACTGACGAAAGGCTTCGATGACACCGAAACTCAAGCCGCTTCCGCCGTGAACCGCGATGCCAGCGGGCTTGTTGAGGATGATCAGGCCTTTGTCCTCGTGGACGATGGCCGCTTCCAGGCGCTGCAGCAAACCTTGCGCAACCGGCACAGGCTCGTCGCGCTCAGGCACCCGAACGGGTGGAACGCGCACGATGTCGCCCGCCTGAAGCTTGTACTCGGGCTTGATCCGCCCCTTGTTCACTCGCACTTCGCCTTTGCGCAATATGCGGTAAATCAAGGTCTTGGGAACGCCCTTGAGGTACGTGATCAGAAAATTATCGATGCGTTGACCGGCAAGTTCCGGCGCAACCTCTACCAGCTGAACGCCGGGGGTTGGGGGGGTGATATTCGTCATGGCGCAAATCATAACAATTTTTTATGGATTTGAAGCACTTAATGATTGCTGCTATAGTCGCGAACGCCGCCAAAAGCGGCCTGGACAGCGGACAAACGGTATTACAACCGGCCCTGACCAACGCAATTCACGAGGGCGCGAGGCCGTCCTACGGGGCTTTCGGTGACAACGGAAGGTCAGCAAGCGTAACGAGCGCAGGTGACATGAGGCCTGAAACAAGCCCGATCGCAGAGTGAGTCACTCGCCGTCGAGGCCCATGTTCAAGGCCAGTTCACAAAGTGCAGTCGCTGGCAGACGTTCCGGGCGAATGCTTCGGAAACCACGCCTTAATTTGAGCCATGAGGCGCGAACTTCCCATCGAAGATCGCGTAAATGCAAACCCGCTGCGGATTCAGCGAGCGGCAGCACCCGAATTATCAGGGATACGTGTGGGGTGGAGACGCACAACCGTCGGACTGTGTAGCACAAGGCTTTATTCAAGACGCTTCATATCGTCCGCTACCGATGGTTGATTCCTCCTCCTGACAAAGCTTTTGCTGACAGGGTGTCATTTGTCACCACAGCAAGCAGGAAACGTCGTCGCGACTACGGCCCCGCTGGCCGGATATCGCTAGACACTGGAGTGTCCAAGCACTCCTGACGCGCCCTGACACCGACCGTGAGAAGTCGTGTGTGCCGAACGCCGTTTCCGGCAGCCCGGAAACCGACGGTACTACATGAAAAGAATGCTGATTAACGCAACTCAACCCGAAGAGTTGCGTGTTGCGCTGGTAGACGGCCAGCGCCTATACGACCTGGACATCGAATCCGGGGCCCGCGAACAGAAGAAGGCCAACATCTACAAAGGCCGGATCACGCGCATCGAACCGAGTCTGGAAGCGGCTTTCGTCGACTTCGGCTCCGAACGTCACGGCTTCCTGCCGCTGAAAGAAATCTCCCGCGAATACTTCAAGAAGTCGCCAGAAGGCCGCGTCAACATCAAAGACGTCCTGAGCGAAGGCCAGGAAGTCATCGTTCAGGTCGAAAAAGAAGAACGTGGCAACAAGGGCGCTGCCCTGACCACCTTCATCAGCCTGGCCGGTCGTTACCTGGTGCTGATGCCAAACAACCCGCGTGCCGGCGGTATTTCCCGTCGCATCGAAGGCGAAGAACGCAACGAACTGCGTGAAGCGCTCAACGGCTTGATCGCCCCTGCCGACATGGGTCTGATCGTGCGCACTGCCGGCCTTGGCCGCAGCAGCGAAGAAATGCAGTGGGACCTCGATTACCTGCTGCAACTGTGGACCGCCATCAAGGAAGCGTCCCTGGATCGCGCCGCGCCGTTCCTGATCTACCAGGAAAGCAACGTCATCATCCGCGCCATCCGCGACTACCTGCGCCAGGACATTGGTGAAGTCCTGATCGACAGCGTCGAAGCCCAGGAAGAAGCACTGACCTTCATCCGTCAGGTGATGCCGCAGTACGCCAGCAAGATCAAGCTGTACGAAGACAGCGTTCCGCTGTTCAACCGCTTCCAGATCGAAAGCCAGATCGAAACCGCCTTCCAGCGCGTGGTCGAACTGCCTTCCGGCGGTTCCATCGTCATCGATCCGACCGAAGCGCTGGTGTCCATCGACATCAACTCGGCGCGCGCCACCAAAGGCAGCGACATCGAAGAAACCGCCCTGCAGACCAACCTTGAAGCGGCTGAGGAAATCGCCCGTCAACTGCGTCTGCGTGACATCGGCGGCCTGATCGTCATCGACTTCATCGACATGACCCCGGCCAAGAACCAGCGCGCCGTGGAAGAAAAAGTCCGCGAAAGCCTCGAAGCCGACCGCGCCCGTGTTCAGGTCGGCCGCATCTCGCGCTTCGGCCTGCTGGAAATGTCCCGTCAGCGCCTGCGTCCATCGCTGGGAGAAAGCAGCGGTATCGTCTGCCCTCGCTGCAACGGCACCGGCATCATCCGTGACGTCGAATCGCTGTCGCTGGCGATCCTGCGCCTGATCGAAGAAGAAGCCCTGAAAGACCGTACGGCCGAAGTACGGGCTCAGGTGCCGATCCCGGTCGCCGCGTTCCTGCTCAACGAAAAACGCAACTCGATCACCAAGATCGAACTGCGCACCCGTGCCCGCATCATCATTCTGCCGAACGATCACCTCGAAACGCCGCACTTCGAAGTTCAGCGTCTGCGTGATGACAGCCCGGAAGCCCACAGCCTGCAGTCCAGCTACGAAATCGCCGCTGCCGCCGCCGAAGTGGAAGAAGTGCAGCCGACTGCCGCGACCCGCACCCTGGTTCGCCAGGAAGCAGCGGTCAAGACAGCACCTGCCCGCGCCAACGCTCCGGTTCCAACCGAGGTCGCCGCGCCAGTCGCTCCAGCGCCAGTCGCTCACGAGCCAAGCCTGTTCAAAGGTCTGGTGAAATCCCTGGTCAGTCTGTTCGCCACCAAGGAAGAGCCTGCTGCTCCTGCCGCCGTGGTAGAAAAACCGGCTGCCGAGCGTCCTGCCCGCAACGAAGAGCGCCGCAACGGTCGTCAGCAAAGCCGCAGCCGTAACGGTCGCCGCGACGAAGAGCGCAAGCCTCGCGAAGAACGCGCCCCTCGTGCAGAGCGTGAAGAACGCGCTCCACGCGAAGAGCGTGCGCCTCGTGAAGATCGTGCCCCGCGTGAAGAGCGCGCACCGCGCGAGCCGCGTGAAGCCCGTGAAGACAGCGCTCCACGTGAAGAACGCGCGCCACGCGCTCCGCGTGAGGAGCGTACACCACGCGCCCCGCGTGAAGACCGCAAGCCGCGTGAAGAGCGTGTGCGTGAACTGCGCGAACCGCTGGACGCCGCTCCTGCCGTCAACGTGCCACGTGAAGAACGCCCTGAGCGCGCACCGCGTGAAGAGCGCGCGCCACGCCCACCGCGTGAAGAGCGCCAGCCACGTGCCGAACAGGCCGCAGCAGCCGCCGAAGACGAAACACTGCTGAACAACGATGAGCAGCAGGATGACGGTCAGGAACACGCCGAAGGCGATCGCCCTCGTCGTCGCTCCCGCGGCCAGCGTCGTCGCAGCAACCGTCGCGAGCGTCAGCGTGATGCGAACGGCGATGTGATCGAAGGCACTGAAGGCGAAGGCAACGAAGGCACTTCGGAACAGGCTGAAGCCGGTAACGAAGGCGTTCGCAGCGAAGGCAATAACACTGAAATCGCAGCAGGCCTGGCGGTTACCGCCGCCGTAGCCGAAACCGCGATCAGTGCTCCAGCTGAAGCCGAAGCCAATCGCCAGGCAGAACGTGCCACTGCCGCAGTCGAAGCGCCAGCGGTGGAGTCAACAGCCGTCGAGAAGGCCGAAGCTGCGGTTGTGGAAGCGCCAGTCGTCGAAACACCTGCCGCCCCGGCCAAGCGTTCGATCATGCCGGAAGTTGAAGTGGCACAGTTCGACGCCAGCCTGAGCCCGTTCGAGCGTCAGGTGAAAGCCGCCGCTCAAGCCGAACTGTTCGAAACCCCAACTGCAGTCGAAACGCCATCAGTCGTTGAAGCACCCGCTCCGGCGCCAGTGGTAGAAGCGCCGGTTGCGGCACCTGTCGAAGCGCCGAAAGCCGCCGAGCCAGTGGTCGAGAAGCCAGTGGTTGCCGAGCCGGTAGTGGCTGCCCCTGTTGAGCTGGCCGCTCCGGAAATCGTCGCCGCACCGGTTGCCGTCGAACCTGCAACCGCTCCAGCACCTGTAGTCGCCGAGACACCGGCACTGCCGATGGCCAGCACCGGCCGCGCGCCGAACGATCCTCGTGAGGTTCGCCGTCGCCGCCTGGAAGCAGAGCGTCTGCAGAAAGAAGCTGAGGCCGCTGCTGTCGCTGCGCCACGGGTCGAAGCTGCCGCCGAGCCTGCGCCTGCAGTCGAAGCGGTCACCCCGCCTGCTCCGGCCAGTGACGAGCACATCAAGCCGGTCAAGGAAGTCGTGACCGAGCACGGTGAAGAACTGGAAGAAAACAAAGAGCACAAGCCTTCGTAATCTTCAGTGAATGAAAAGCCCCACCTGTGCGAGCAGGTGGGGCTTTTTTATGGACGCTTTTTGGGCTGCTGGAATTGAACGCATACAGCCGGACTGCTATAGAGGACCACCCTAGGTTTGATTCTGCTACCAGCGGGGCGTTTTCAGAGAGAAGGGTTCGACGAAAGCCAATATTGCTCTACTTGAACAGCAGCGCCGAAGGCACGTCCACATCCCAGAGGACGCCCGCATCGTCGACCGGAAGCTGCTTGACCGTAGCCCCCTGAAACAACCGCTTGGCGCCCTTCTCCCCCGCAAGCCCCATCAGAGACGGACCGAATCCACGTCCAAATCCCACAGGATGCCCATACTGCCCCGTATGCACAGGCACACTGATCGCGGCGGGCTCCAACGACTCGGCCACACGTTCGAGGGTATCCAGATGAATGAATGGCATGTCGCCCAGCACGATCAGCCAACCGCGATGATCGGGCTCGGCCGACACTGCGGCCGCAATGCTGTCGCCCATGCCTGGGGATTCCAGCACCACTATTTCGCAGCCAAAACGCAGGCCGAGTTCCGCCACACTGGAATACTCCGGCCGCGTGAGGAGCACGATCTTATCGACGACGGTACGCAGACTGACCAGCACATGCTCAAGCACGGCTCGTTCAATGCCATCACGGCCCGTGCATTGCGCCAGAAGCTTGTTGCGATGGGCACCAGCGACTTGCCGATAGCGGCTCCCCTGCCCGGCAGCAAGGACGATAGCGCACAGGGTCTCGCTCATGTTCGGCCTCTGATCTGGAATGTGCTTCACATCAAAATAGCAAAGGCCGAGCCAGAAAAGCTGGTCCAACCTCAGTAGAGATTAGGCTCCATTTCCAGCGAAACGCCAAAACGCTCGAGAATGTCAGCCTGAATCCGCCGTGCCAGATTCAACAGATCGTGCCCGGACGCCGAGCCGTAGTTGACCAGCACCAGCGATTGCAAGGTGTGAACCCCTGCATCGCCTTCCCGGAAACCTTTCCAGCCAGCCTGCTCGATCAGCCAGCCTGCTGCGAGCTTCATCAGCCCGCCAGGTTGGGGATAAGCCACTAGCCCTGGATGGGTCTGCTTGATGCGTTCGGCGAGTGCAGCCGTGACCACCGGGTTCTTGAAGAAGCTGCCAGCGTTACCCAGAACGGCTGGATCAGGCAATTTCTCGCTGCGAATCGCACAGATCGCGCGGCTGACGTGCAGCGGCGTCGGCTCCTTGATGCCCTGCTCTTCAAGCTTTTGCCGGACTGGACCGTAATCCAGATGCAGCCGCGCCGCGAAGCTCAGGTTGAAGCGCACCCGCAGGATCAGCCAGCGCCCGGTTTCATGCTTGAACACGCTGTCGCGGTAACCGAAGGCGCAGTCCGCAAGGGAGAACTCGCGCAACTCACCAGTCTGGCGATCCAGCGCCACCAGACTGTGAAAGACATCCTTGATCTCAACGCCATAAGCGCCGATGTTCTGCATGGGCGCAGCGCCAACGGTGCCGGGAATCAGGCTGAGGTTTTCCAGCCCTGACAACCCGCGCGCCAGCATTTCCTGCACGAACGGATGCCACGGCTCCCCTGCTTCGGCTTCGACCACGGCCGCGCCACAGTCTTCATGGGTGATGCGAATGCCGCGACTGGCCATGCGCAACACCAGCGCGTCGATGTCAGCGGTCAGCAGCAGATTACTGCCACCGCCGACCACCAACAGTTCGAGTTCGTGCTCTGCCGCATAGGCCAACGCTTCACGAACATCGCTGTCGGTAAGGGCTTCAGCGAAGAAACGCGCTCGAACATCGACACCGAAGGTGTTGAAGGGCTTGAGCGAGACGTTGGATTGAATCTGCAGGCTCATGAGCAAACCTGCAGACAGATCAGTTGAACGCAACGACCCATGGCCATCAACTCTCCAGCAAGCGCCTGACGCGCTCCAGATCTTCAGCGGTGTCGACTCCGGCTGGCGGCGCTTCGAGGGCATCGGCGACGTGAATGCGCACGCCGTGCCACAGGGCACGCAGTTGCTCGAGGTTTTCGGTGTTTTCCAGCCAGCACGGGCCCCAACTGACGAAGTCATGCAGGAACCCGGCGCGGTAGGCATAAATGCCGATGTGGCGACGATAAGGTACGCCTTCAGGCAGTTCGTCACGGGTCTTCGCCAAGGCATCCCGCGCCCACGGCAGCGGCGCGCGGCTGAAGGTCAGCGCGAGGCCATTGATGTCGGAGCAGACCTTGACCACGTTCGGATTGAACAAGGCGGTCACGTCGTCAATTGGCTCGGCCAGGGTCGACATGCACGCTTCAGGGTGCGCGGCCAGATTGTCTGCCACCTGATCGATAACAGCTGGAGGGATCATCGGCTCGTCGCCCTGGACATTGACCACGATAGCGTCGTTGGCCAGGCCCAAGAGTGAAGCCACTTCCGCCAGCCGGTCGGTGCCGGAATTATGGTCGTCGCGGGTCATCAAGACTTCGGCGCCGAACGCCTGACAGGCTTCGAGGATGCGCGGGTCGTCAGTGGCCACGACCACGCGCTCGGCGCTGCTTTTGCGCGCCTGTTCCCAGACGTGCTGGATCATCGGCTTGCCAGCGATGGTTTTCAGTGGTTTGCCGGGGAAGCGGCTGGAACCGTAGCGTGCAGGGATGACAACGGTAAACGCTGCAGTCATTTGTCCAGACGCTCGTCGGTGGTCAGGGTACGGGCTTCGCTTTCCAGCATGACCGGGATGCCGTCGCGGATCGGGTAGGCCAGACCTGCCCCTTTGCTGATCAGCTCGGTTTTGTCGGCGCTGAGCTTGAGCGGACCTTTGCAGATCGGGCAAGCGAGGATGTCGAGCAATTTGGTGTCCATAAGAAATCCTGAGCGAATCATGGCAAAAGACGGGTTAACTGCGAATCGAACCAACTGACGAAAGCCTGCGAGGGCACGGCTTCAACGGCCAGATACCACCAGTCGGACGCTGCGAAGGAGGCACACTTAACGGCGTCCTTCTCGGTCATGACCAGCGGCAGTGCCGGCGTGAATGCCAGCGCCTGTGCGCTGAACACGGCATGGTCGGCGAACGCATGTGGAACAGGCCGCCAGTGTAGTCCTTCAAGGGTGTTGAAGAAACGTTGCGGATTGCCGATACCCGCCACCGCGTGCAGCGCCTGCCCCGCAGGAAAGTAATCCACCGGCTGGCGCTCTCCGCTCAGCAGGTTGACCAGCGCCGAAGGCTGCAATGTAAAGGCGTAACCGTCGTCACGATCGGCGCTGGCACCGTTGTACAGCAACGCGTCGACGCTTTGCAGACGCTCCACAGGTTCGCGCAACGGGCCGGCGGGCAAACAGTGGCGATTGCCCAGCCCGCGAGCGGCATCGATGAGCACCAGTTCAAGGTCGCGAGCGAGTCGATAATGCTGCAGGCCGTCATCGGAAAGGATCAGGTCGAGCGGCTCTTCGGCGAGCAAGGCGCGTACGGCCTGTGACCGATCAGGGTCGATCATCAACGGTACGCCGGTGCGCTTGACGATCAACAGCGGCTCATCCCCGGCCTGATCGGCGTTCTGTTGCGAGGTCACACGCCACGGCAGGCTTGGTGGCTTGGCGCCGTAGCCGCGACTGACCACACCCACCCGCAGCCCCCGACCGCGGCAATAGTCGATGATCCACAGGATCAAGGGCGTCTTGCCAGTGCCGCCCACCGTGATGTTGCCCACCACGATCACCGGAACCGGTGCTGTGTAGATCTCACCCTGCCCCGCCACGAAACGCGCACGCTTGCCGTCGACTATGCGGCGATACAAGGCCTCCAGCGGGCGGAGCAGCACCAGGGCCGGATGCCCTTTGTACCAGGCGTCGAGCAAACGATCGGTCAGTGCCATCAGTTAGCGGATCCAGCCTCGACAGTGGTCATGCGCAGATGGGCGAAACCCAGCTTGCCAGCGGCATCCATGGCGGTGATGACCGCTTGGTGCGGAGTCTTGCCATCGGCGCTGATGGACAGCGGCAGGTTGGTGTCGCCGCCCGATTCCTTCTGCAAGGCATCGATCAAGGTGTCCAGCTTGCTATCGGCCAACAGCGTGTTATTCACCGAATAGACGCCGTCGGCATTGATAGTGATGTCGACGTGCTTCTTGTCAGCATCGTCGGCCGAAGCACCGGTGACGGCCTGCGGCAGATCTACGCGCAGCTGGGTCTCGCGGGTAAACGTGGTGGTGACAACGAAGAACAGCAGCAGGATAAAGACCACGTCGATCAGCGACACCAGGTTGATGTCGATGGTCTCCCGGGGTTTGCGGCGGCGAAATTTCACTTCTTTCGACCCTCGCCACGAGCGGCGGCCTTGAGGTCGGGTTTGGCGTCGGTCAGGTCGACGTCGCGGTCACCCTGCACCACTTCCACCAGCTTGATCGCTTCCTGCTCCATGCCGACCACCAGCTCATCGACGCGATTCTGCAGGTAGCGATGAAAGAAGATGGTCGGAATCGCCACGGTCAGGCCGGACGCAGTGCAGATCAAAGCCTTGGCGATACCGCCCGCGAGCATGCCCGCGTTACCGGTCATGCCGGTGCTGGTGAAGGAACTGAAGATGTCGATCATGCCCAGAACCGTGCCGAGCAGCCCCAGCAGCGGAGCCATCGCGGCAATGGTGCCGAGGGTGGCCAGATAACGCTCCAGCTCATGGATGACGCGAGCAGCGGCTTCTTCAATGCACTCTTTCATGATCTCGCGACCATGGCGGGAGTTGGCGAGACCGGCGGCCAGAATCTCACCCAACGGCGAGTCGGCGCGCAGTTCCTTGAGCTTCTCGCTGCTCAGTTGTTTGTCCTGAATCCAGCGCCACACCTGACCGAGCAGATGCGGTGGCGTAATGCGGCTGGCGCGCAAGGTCCACAGACGCTCAATGATGATTCCGACGGCGGCGATGGAACTCAAAATGATCGGTAGCATCATCCAGCCACCAGATTTGACCAGCTCCCACACAGCGACCACCCCCTGAAAAAAAGTGGCGCCACTCTAACATAGGGTCACAGCCTCGCCGAACCCGGCGATGAATAACCGGCCATTTCACTCACGCCAGAAGCGTCGAATCCCACGTTCGGCCTCGACCCCAGCGAAGGTTCCCAATTGCAAGGTGATAGCACCCAACTCAGCGCTGTCGTGAATCTCGTACCCAAGAAAGCGGTACCGTGACATCACCAGCGGATGCGGATGGCCAAAGGCATTGTTGCGCCCACGGGAAATCAACACTCCCCGCGGAGCAACGGCTCGCAGAAACAACTGCGACGATGAACTGCGGCTGCCATGATGCGGCGACTGCAGCCAGTCGGCCCGGAGATCGAAGCCCTGCGCCAGCATCGCACGCTCGGCAGGAACGTCGATATCGCCCGTCAGCAACAGACGCTCACCATTGGCTTGTACCGCCAGCACACAGGACGCCTGATTGCCTTCTGCGGCTTGCTCCCAGATCCAGGTGGTAAATTTCACCTCATCCCAGGTCCAGGTTTCGCCGTTGCGACAGGACTCGACGGACAACTCGAGGGGCATTCGCCCGACATCGCCACCCAGAACCCTCGTCACGGGCAGCGCTTGCTGGATAGCCGGAGCGCCACCGGCGTGATCGGCATCGGCGTGACTGAGGACCATCAGGTCGAGATGGGAAATTCCGGCTCGGCGAATTGCCGGCAGCACCACCCGCTCGCCAATGTCGAATTCCCCGAAGCGGGGGCCAGCGTCATATAACAGCGTGTGTTCACGGGTTCGCAGCAGAATCGCCAACCCCTGTCCTACATCCAGTTGCATGGCTTCGACCTGCCCCACAGGAATACTCTTCTGTGGGGGAAAAATGCACAGCAACAGCAGGGGCCATCCCAACGGGCGCAGCGCAATGCCTTTGGGTAATAAAAGAAGCGAAGCGCCAAGCAGGCTCAATGGCCAGACCCAGGACGGCACGGCAGGTCCGGTCCAGGCCGGCGCTGCGTCGGCCATCCACGCAAGGCAGCGAAACAACCCGTCCATGGAGAACCCGGCTAGCCAGAGCAAGCTCTCGCCAATCGGCGCAATGCCCAGAAGGAGCGTGCCAAAAAGCGCCAATGGCAGGATGAAAATGCTGACCCAGGGCACCGCGAACAGATTGACCAACGGGCCGCTCAGGCTCACCGGCAGGTTCAGCGCCAGCAGCACTGGCAACAACCCGAGCGCGATGAGCCACTGAGCCCGCGACCAGCTTTGCAGCCAGCTCCAGGCGCCCAGACGTCCGCCGAAAATCAGCATGAGGATCGCCACCGCGACAAAGGACAGCCAGAACCCTGGGCGCAGGCTGATCAGCGGCTCGGCGATCAACACCATATTCACCGCAATCAAAAAGGGCCAGACCACGCCCAGATGGCGAAATCGCAGGCGCCACAACAGCACCAGCCCCAGCATCACGCAGGCGCGTTGCACCGGGACCTCGATACCGGCGAGGAACCCGTAGGCCAGCGCCCCGGAGAATGCCAACACACAGGCCGACGGCAACCACGGCAAGACTCGCGGCCAGAGCCCCCACCGAGCTAGGCCAGCGACCAATCCATACAACAAGCCGGCGAGCAGTCCGACGTGGGTGCCGGAAATCACCAGCAAATGCACGGTGCCGGTGTCCTGCAGAATTTGCCAGTCAGCCGGGCTCAGCCCTGAATCGTCTCCAAGTACCAACGCCGTCAGCCCGCCTTCCCTTCCATAGGCGTCGACGGAAAGCAGACGCTGACGTATATCGTCGCGCCACGCCGAGACGGCCGGTTTAAGCAGCGTCCCATCCACCACAGTGCCGGTCGCGCCAATGCGCTGGGCGAGCAACCAGGCCTCGTAGTCAAAAGCGCCCGGATTCGCCAACCCGCCGGGACGCTTGAGCTTCACCGCGAGCCGCCATCTCTCCCCGCTCCGCACTTCGGGGCCGGCGTACCAGGCAATGCGAATCCGCCCAGGTAAAAGCGTGCGCCGCGATACGGCGTCTTCGAGCTGAAACCGCACCACGCCATCGACGTTATTCGGCAGCCCCACCACCTTGCCTTCCAGCCAGAGCGTCTGGCCGTCGAGTTTTTCAGGCAGGCGATCATCCAGCGCCGACTTGGCCGACACACTGGCCCAGGTCAAGCCCAACAGGAAGAAAGCCATAGGAAAGGTTCGAAACGGCAACAGCATCAGTGCCACCACGGGCATGATCAGCATCAACCAGACCGGCGGTAAAACCGGCAAAAAGCGCAGGACCAGCAGTCCCATTGCAAGCGCCAGCATCCCTGTGCGCATAAGGCTTTCCCTGTCGGCAGATGAAATTCACCTTCATGGCTTAGCCCACCGACCGAGAAGCACATTTATTAATTGTCACAATGTCTGAATTTCTATCCTTCACTATCCATGCATACTTGCCCGACTTTTCCCGCCAAAGCCCCGGATTTCCTGTATGCCACGCCACCTGATCAAGCGATACATGCCCGATCCGAACAGCATCCGGGAACACAAATCCTTACGCTTTCTTGGCAAACTGCTGCACGACCCGAACCTCTGGCACTTGAATCGCCACTCGGTTGCGCGCGCCATGGGCATCGGTCTGTTCGCCGCGCTGATGCCCATGCCGCTGCAGATGTTGCTGGCTGCGCTGCTGGCGATATGGGTACGCGCAAACATGCCGATCGCGGTCAGCCTGTGCTGGCTGACCAACCCGCTGACGATGCCGCCTGTGTTCTATTGCACCTACAAGATCGGCGCGCTGCTGATGGGACTGCCGCCGCGCAGTTTTCCGGACGAGTTGAGCTGGGACTGGATCAGCGGACAATTGTCGACGCTGTTGCAGCCGTTCTTGCTGGGTTCGGTCGTGGCGGGGGTTGTGCTGGGACTGGCGGGGTATTTCGGCACGATGGCGTACTGGCGCTGGTGGGTGGGGCGACAGTGGCGGCGGCGCAAGGCGAAGCGGGGATGACGGACTCTTGTAGCCATCCGGCTTGCCGGCGTTAGCGATGTAATGGCGCCACCGCCGGCAAGCCGTGCTGCTACAGGGGCAGCATTACTGCCGCATCCCTCTGCCACTCACCAACAACCGTGCACAGCCCAGATACAGGACGATGGTCGCCACGATCATGAACCCCAGGGCGATGCTGATCTTGATGTCCGACACGCCGAGAATCCCGAAGCGGAAGGCGTTGACCATGTGCAGCACCGGGTTGGCCAGCGACACGGTCTGCCAGAACGGCGGCAGCAGGTTGATCGAGTAGAACACCCCGCCCAGGTAGGTCAGCGGCGTGAGCACGAAGGTGGGGATGATCGAGATATCATCGAAGTTGCGTGCGAACACGGCGTTGATGAAGCCCAGCAGCGAGAAAATCGTCGCCGTCAGCACCACCACCACGACAGTCACACCCAGATGATGCACCTGCAGATCGGTGAAGAACATCGACAGGATCGTCACGATAACGCCGACCATCAGTCCGCGCAGCATGCCGCCCAGGGTAAAGCCGATCAGGATCGTGTGCGGCGAAACCGGCGACACCATCAACTCTTCCACCGAGCGCTGGAACTTGGCGCCGAAGAAGCTGGAGACCACGTTGCCGTAGGAGTTGGTGATCACCGACATCATGATCAGGCCCGGCACGATGTACTGCATGTAGGTGAAGCCACCCATATCGCCGATCTGACGGCCGATCAGGTTACCGAAGATCACGAAATACAGAACCATGGTGATCGCCGGCGGCAGCAGCGTTTGCGGCCAGATCCGCATGAAGCGTCGAACTTCGCGATAAACGATGGTGTTCAAGGCGATCAGGTTGGGGCGCAGCTCCGAACTCATACCGCCACCTTCGACAGATTCTTTTCGACCAGACCCACGAACAGCTCCTCGAGGCGATTGGTTTTATTGCGCAGGCTCAGGACCTGAACGTTCTGCAACGCCAGTTGGCCGAACAGCGCGGTGATGCCGATGGTCTTGTCCACTTGCACTTCCAGCGTGTGGTTATCCACCAGCCGCGACGGGTAGCCCGTCAGTTGCGGTGCGACTTGCATCGGGTCCTTGAGGTCCAGCAGGAAGGTCTCGACATGCAGCTTGTTGAGCAGCGTCTTCATGCCGGTGTTTTCGATGATGGTGCCGTGATCGATGATGCCGATGTTGCGGCACAGCTGCTCAGCCTCTTCCAGGTAATGCGTGGTGAGGATGATGGTGATGCCTTTCTCGTTCAGCTCGGTGAGGAAGGTCCACATCGAACGGCGCAGCTCGATATCGACGCCTGCAGTCGGTTCGTCGAGGATCAGCAGACGCGGCTCGTGAATCAGCGCGCGGGCGATCATCAATCGACGTTTCATGCCACCGGACAGCGAGCGCGAAGGCACGCCGCGTTTGTCCCACAGGCCCAGTTGGGTCAGGTACTGCTCGGCGCGCTCCTTGGCGATCTTCGGCGGGATGCCGTAGTAACCGGCCTGAGTCACCACGATGTCGAAGGTCTTTTCGAACTGGTTGAAGTTGAACTCCTGCGGCACCACGCCGATCGAGCGCTTGAGTTGCGCCGGATTGCGATCCAGGTCGTGGCCGAAGATGTTCACCGTCCCCGTGGTCTTGTTGACCAGGGTCGAGATGATGCCGATGGTCGTGGATTTGCCGGCACCGTTGGGGCCGAGCAAAGCGAAGAAATCACCCTCGGCGACGTCCAGATCGATACCCTTGAGGGCCTGGAAACCGTTGCCGTAGGTCTTGGTTAGCTGCCGGATGGACAGAGCTGAACTCATGACTGAAAACACACCAATAAAAGGAAAAAGGAAAAGTCGACGAATACAAAAAGCGTGAACGCCTCACCGAGAGGGAAGCTGACAATCCGCCGTCGTTGAAACAATCGGTTGCAAACGCGGCGCTGCCAGCAATGTTGCTTGCCGACGCCGCGCAAGTACAGCGAAGTCTATTGATAGTAGTTATTAATCTAACGCTGTCAGCTTCAGGTCAGCGCAGTCATCACTGCAGTCCGGTAGGCCGGACGCTGTTGCAGACGCTCGTACCAGGCTTTGAGGTGAGGCAGGTCCGTGCGTTCAATCGGCATTTCGAACCAGGCATAGATGAAGCTGCCCAGCGGGATGTCGCCCATGCCGAATTCGTTTCCGGACAGATAAGGCTGCGTGGACAGCGTCTTGTCGACGATGCGCAGCATGCCTTCGATGGTGGCTTTCGCGGCATTGATCTGCGCCCAGTCCTGCTGCTCGGCAGGTGTGCGCAACACACCCCAGAACACGGTCTTGAACGGAACCGCAAAAGTCGAGGTGGTCCAGTCCATCCACTTGTCCTGCTCGGCGCGGGCTTTTGCACTGCTCGGACACAGCGTCGAATCCGGCGCGTATTGCGCGGCCAGATAGCGAACGATGGTATTGGATTCCCACAACACGAAATCGCCGTCTTCGATCATCGGCACCACGCCGTTTGGGTTCCTGGCCAGGTACTCAGGCTGGTCGTTGACCCCGAAGGCGCCACCGGCGTTGATCGCCTCGTATTCCAGCCCCAACTCTTCTGCGACCCACAACGCCTTGCGAACGTTGGACGAATTCTTGCGGCCCCAGATCTTCAACATGGTTCTTGTTCTCCTGTGCGCGATAACACTGTCCGTTAAACGACGGAATTAGTGGCATATGCCTGCGGGCCAACAGTCTACTCCGAGAAGCGGGTATTCGAGCCACAACTTCACGCGCATCGGCCAGCCCCCGAACTCCCATCACGGTGTGGGGTCACTATCGATGCGCGGGCCAGAGCCGTTGCCCGCGCGCTCGATGGCGCCCATTTTCGCCATCCTCATGGAGGGCTTCTTATGCTGTTGTTGTGGATTCTGGTTCTGGTGATCGGCGTGGCCTGGCTGGCCCATCGGCGTGTCGCCCCCTTCCCTGCACTGGGGATTGTCGCGGTTTATCTGCTGGCGATGGGTGCGCTGAGTCACGCCCACGGCTGGATGATCATTCCCTGGGCACTGTGGCTGGCCGTGGCACTGCCGCTGGCGTTGCCCGACCTGCGCCGCAAATATTTCAGTGCGCCGATCTTCGCCTGGTTCCAGAAAGTATTACCGCCCATGTCGGAAACCGAGCGCGACGCCATCGACGCCGGTACGGTCTGGTGGGACGGCGAGCTGTTCAGCGGACGCCCTGACTGGAACACCCTGCTGAGCTATCCGAAAAGCCAGCTCACCGACGAAGAGCAGGCCTTTATCGACGGCCCGACCGAAGAACTCTGCGCGATGGTCAGCGACTGGGAAATCGGTCAGGCGATGGATCTGCCGCCCGAAGCCTGGGCGCATATCAAGGAACACGGCTTCTTCGCCCTGATCATCCCCAAAGAGTTTGGCGGCAAAGGCTTCTCGGCCTACGCCCACTCACAGGTGGCGATGAAGCTGGCGACCCGCAGCGGCGATCTGGCCTCCACCGTCATGGTCCCCAACTCGCTCGGCCCGGCAGAACTGCTGCTGCATTACGGCACCGATGAGCAGCGCAACCACTACCTGCCTCGTCTGGCCCGTGGCGACGACATTCCTTGCTTCGCGCTGACCGGCCCACTGGCAGGCTCCGACGCTGGCGCGATGCCCGACACCGGGATCATCTGCAAAGGCCAGTGGCAAGGCGAGGAAGTGATCGGTCTGCGCCTGAACTGGGAAAAACGCTACATCACCCTTGGCCCGGTCGCGACCTTGCTCGGCCTGGCGTTCAAGGCATTCGACCCCGAGCATCTGTTGGGCGAAGAAGAGGATCTGGGCATCAGCCTGGCGTTGATTCCTACCGATACACCGGGCGTGGAGATCGGACGTCGCCATCTGCCGCTGGGCGCCGCGTTCATGAACGGCCCCAACTCGGGCAAAGACGTATTCATTCCGCTGGAGTACCTGATCGGCGGTCAGGACATGCTCGGCAAAGGCTGGATGATGCTGATGAATTGCCTGTCCGTCGGCCGTTCGATTTCGCTGCCTGCCGTCGGCACCGGCGCCGCCAAATACACCAGCCTGGTCACCGGCCAGTACACGCAGATTCGCGAGCAGTTCAATGTGCCTCTGGCCGCCTTCGAAGGCATTCAGGAATCTCTGGCGCGCATCGGCGGCAATGCCTGGCTGATGGACAGCGCGCGCATGTTGACGGCCAACGCGGTGGACCTTGGCGAGAAGCCGTCGGTGCTGTCGGCCATTCTCAAGTACCACCTCACCGAGCGTGGCCGTGAGTGCATCACCCACGCGATGGACGTGCATGGCGGCAAGGGCATCATCATGGGCCCGAACAACTATTTGGGCCGCTCATGGCAAGGCGCGCCGATTTTCATCACCGTGGAAGGCGCGAACATTCTGTCGCGCAACCTGATGATTTTCGGTCAGGGCGCCATCCGTTGCCATCCTTTCGTGCTCAAGGAAATGGCTCTGGCCGGGCGCGAAGACCATGATCGCGCGGTGGTGGAATTCGACGACTTACTGCTGCAACACATCGGTTTCGCGGTGCGCAATGCCGCGAGCACGCTGGTGCTCAATCTCGGGTTCGGACATTTCGAAACGATGCCCGGCGATCGTCTGAGCCAAGGCTATTTCCGCGCCCTCAATCGTCAGGCCGCCGCCTTCGCCATGCTCGCGGATTTGAGCATGATGCTGCTCGGCGGCGAGTTGAAGCGCCGGGAACGACTGTCGGCGCGGCTCGGCGATGTGCTGAGCCACATGTACCTGGCATCGGCCGCGCTCAAGCGTTATCACGACCTGGATTATCCCGAGGCGCTGGCGCCGCTGTTTCGCTGGTCCATGGAAGAAGCGTTGGGTGAATCGGAACGAGCACTGGATGAGCTGCTGAGCAACTTCCCGAACCGGATTCTCGGCGGGCTTTTGCGGGTGATCGTGTTCCCGCTGGGTCGCCGTCACAAAGGCCCCTCGGACGCGCTCGACGCGCAAGTTGCCGAAATCATCGGTCGTGCCAAGGGCGATCCGGCGCTGGAATCGGTACTCGCCGGTTGCTATCGCCCGACATCGGAAAGCGATCCGGTGGGCGCGCTGCAACATGCGGCAGACCTGCTGAGCGGGGCGAAAACCCTGCACGGCAAACTGCATCACGGGCTCAAGAGCGGCCAGGTCAAAGCGGCGGGTGGAGAGCACGTGATCGATGCCGCGATGAACGCGGGCGTATTGCAGCCCGCCGAAGCCGAAAAATTGCGCGCGGCTGAAGCGGCACGGCGCAAGGTCATCGATGTGGATGATTTTGATAAGGAAGAACTGAAGGCGGCTGAAGGAAGAGTCCGCTGAACCACGCACGAAGCGCGATGCAACATCCTCTGTAGCAGCACGGCTTGCTGGCGGTGACGATCTCAAGGACGTCACCGTCGGCAAGCCGTGCTGCTACAGAATGTGTAGCGTTGGGCAACGCCAACCTCAGAAACACCGCTCTAGCCTGCACATCCCCGAAGACTGTCCTACACTCCCCGATAACAACAAGAAAACACCAAGGGGACGCATCATGATCGATCACCGCATGACTCATCGCTGCCTGCTCGCTGAAATCGCCTCGGGGGAGGACCTTCGGAGCGGCAAACCCTCACCGACCCTGCAAACCCTTCTGCTCATCGGCTTCATCACTCGCCAACCGAGTCCCGACCGCACTTTTTCCCACCTTGCACTGACCGAAGCCGGGCATCGTTATCTGGCAGGTTTGTGGCACTGACCAGATCCTCGGTCGACAGACGCATGTCGCTCTGTCGACCACCAGTCCTCATTGGGGTATCGGTCAACAGTGCGGAGATCTATACTCGCGCGCCTGTTTTTTTGTCTCTGAGGACCTCATCATGGCCGACGCCAATCTCGACCGCACTCTCAACCTGCTGACGCATCTGCGCGGCATTCTGGTGGCGCTCGGTGAAGCCGAACAGGTTCCCGAAGAAAGCCATGCCCTGTTTCTCGAACGCTATGACGAGCTGATGATGCTGCTGCCGGTCGAGCCGATCGAAAGCCAGTATCTGGGTCAGGACCTGCTCTGCCAGGTGATCCAGCGTTATCCGCAGATCGCCCATCTGGTGCCGCGCGACCTGCTCTGGTACTTCGGGGGCGACTGCCTGCACTTCATGCCCGACGAAGAAATCGATCTGTACACCGCGCTGGAAGAGCGCCGCTTCGAAGCCGAGGAGAACGAAGAGCCGTTCGACTGGGATCAGGAGAAGCAACTGCTGTCGATGGGGCAGGACGGACCGAGACACTAAGCCCGTTCGTTGAAGCAGCCTTTGTAACAGCGCGGCTTGCCGGCGGTGGCGTATCTGGAATCACCATCGCCGGCAAGCGGCACCGCTACAGTTGTTTCATATCCGATGAAACACTACATGCATTATTTTTATAATTAGCTTAGCGCCAAATCGAATTTCACACGCTCGCCACATCCCCCTATGTTGCTGACTTGCGCCAGCGCGAATGCTCCGCGCCCAGTCATCTTTACAACACAAGGAATGGTCAATGAGCGTCGAATTCATCGGTTACATCGCCACTCAACCCGGCTCGGAAATCCACCCCCGCAGCGGCCCGACGATTCAGCCTGAATACGTCGCAAAGGTCGCCCGCGCTCACGAAGAGGCCGGCTTCGATCGCGCGCTCGTGGCCTATCACTCCAACAGCCCGGACAGCGCTTTCGTCGCCTCGTACGCCGCCAGCGTTACCAGCCAACTGAAATTCCTCATCGCCCATCGGCCGGGCTTCATCGCCCCCACGGTTGCCGCCAGGCAATTCGCAACGCTGGATGTGTTCAACGGTGGCCGAACGGCCGTGCACATTATCACCGGTGGCGACGATCAGGAGCTGTGCGCAGACGGCAGCTTCATTGGCAAGGACGAGCGCTACGCCCGCACCGATGAGTACCTCAGCGTGGTGCGCCAGGAATGGACCGCCGACAAGCCGTTCGATCATGAAGGCACGTATTACCGGTTCGAAGGCGCACATTCGCTGGTCAAGTCGCCGCAACAACCACACATTCCGTTGTATTTCGGCGGCGCGTCTCAGGCGGCCATTCAGGTTGCGGGTAAACACGCTGATGTCTACGCCTTGTGGGGCGAGACCTACGAGCAGGTCAGGGATATCGTCAAACAGGTTCGCGCCGAAGCCGCGAAGCACGGGCGCACGGTGCGCTTCAGTCTGTCGTTGCGGCCGATTCTGGCAGACACCGAAGAACAGGCCTGGGCCCGCGCCGACAGCATTCTTGAACGCGCCAAAGCCCTGGCACAGGCCTCGGGAGTCGAACGTCGCGAACCGCCGAACGAAGGTTCCAGACGCCTTCTGGAGGCCGCTGCCAAAGGTGCGCGTCTGGACAAACGCCTGTGGACCGGCATCGCCGGGCTGCTGGGTGCCAAAGGCAATTCGACTTCATTGGTGGGCACCGCCGAGCAGGTCGCAGAAGCGCTGCTCGATTACTACGATCTGGGGATCACTACGTTCCTGATCCGTGGGTTCGATCCGCTGGACGATGCGATCGATTACGGCAGGAAGCTGATTCCGCTGACTCGGGAGTTGGTCGCAAGACGTGAGCAGGAGAAGCGTGAAAAGGTCGCATGAGGGATAAGACTGCATGAGGACTTCTGCAGCAGCACAGCTTGCCGGCGGCCATGACTTCAAGATCGCCACCGCCGGCAAGCCGTTCTGCTAAAGAGAGCAGCGTAAGTCTTTAGGCCGCCTCCCGCTGCTGCTTCAGCGCATCGGCGACGAGTTTGCCGAACGCAGCCACCGGCGCCTGCAGATTCCCGAGGAAACGCGGATAGATCAGCCACAGGTCCATGATCGGCTTGAAGTCCTTGAGCGGCATGACCGCCAGCAAATCCCGATGCGTACTGCGTTCGAGCAACGGCCGCGGCACCAGGCCCAATCCCATGCCATCGGCCACCAGTCCCAGTTGCAACTCGGTGCCGAAGGTTTCCAGATTGACTTTCAGGTTCAGGCCCTGATCGACCAGCGTGCGTTGCAGCCCGGCGCGAAACCCGCAGCCGTCAGGGTTCAGAACAAAACCCTGTTCATAACAATCCGCCAGCTTGACCGCTTTCTTTGGCAACCGGTCCTTGGCGCACACCACCACCAGTTCCATCTTGCCGATGGATTCGCCGACGATGCCTTCAGGGAAAATCTTGCCCGCAGGAAACAACGCCGCTGCCGCGTCCAACTCGCCGTTCTCGATTTTGCCGATCAGGTGGCTGCCCCACCCCGTGACGACCTGAGCCCGCAAGTCCGGGAACTGGCCGCGCAGATGCTTGAGCGCATCCAGCAGCACGACGTCGCCAATCGTCTGTGGCACGCCTAGGCGCAGCAGACCGCTTGGCGGTGTATCGCTGGCGACCAGTTCGCGCAACGAATCCATTTCCCGCAGGATCGCCAGACACTTCTGATAGACCTGCAAGCCCATTGGCGTCGGCTTCAGCGGCTTGGTATTACGGTCGAACAGCTCGACGCCCAACGCCTGCTCGAAGTTTTGAACACGACGGGTTATCGCCGGTTGCGTAAGGTCAAGCGACTCAGCGGCATGGCTGATGGACTGGCAGCGAATCACCGCCACGAAGGCATCGATATCATCTATTTTCATTCGCAAGGCACATGTAAAAAGGTAAGCAAGATAGGCAAAAAGCATAATTCCAATCGCCGCCAGTGGATACCCCGGCAACCTGCCTGACGGTTATCAAATGCCTTTTCGTTATAACCTAATCATCAATAAATAGCATATTAACCGTTCGCATTATGCTTATATTGGTGACTCATCCCAGCCACGGATCCGACATGACACAGACTCGACACCCCGAACGCCTGCGGGCTTTCATCGGCGCGCTGGCCGAACTGATCGACAGCCATCCGGCTGAAAGCGATCTGCTGCATCGCGGCGGCAAACTGCTGGGGCAACTGGTGCGCCATGACGACTGGCTGCCCGACGAGTTTGCCATTCCTGACCCGACCCGTTACCAGCAATTTCTGCTGCATGCCGATTCACGGCAGCGCTTTTCGGTTGTCAGTTTTGTCTGGGGGCCGGGTCAGAGCACGCCGATTCACGACCACCGAGTCTGGGGTCTGATCGGCATGTTGCGCGGCGCCGAATACTCGCAAGGCTTTGCACGCACCGAACAAGGTCGACTGGAAAAGGAAGGCTCCGCGATTCGCCTCGAACCCGGTCATGTCGAAGCCCTGTCACCACGCAGCAACGATATTCACCAGGTCAGCAATGCCTTCAGTGACCAGGTGTCAATCAGCATTCATGTCTACGGCGCCAACATCGGCGCGGTGAAGCGCGCCGTCTACCAACCCGACGGCAGCGAGAAACTGTTTATTTCCGGCTATTCGAACGCCTATCTCCCGAACATCTGGGACCTGTCCAAAGAGAACCAAGCCCAATGACCACACGCACACGATCGTTTGCCGACATTCGCACTGCCCTGCTCGCCCGCGAGGAAGTGGCGCTGGTAGACGTGCGCGAAGAAGCGCCCTTCGCCGAAGCTCACCCTTTGTTCGCTGCCAACATCCCCCTGTCGAAACTGGAACTGGAGGTGTTTTCACGGATCCCGCGCCGCGACACCGCGATCACCCTCTATGACAATGGCGAGGGGTTGGCGCACATCGCTTTCGAGCGCCTGTCGTCTCTGGGCTACAGCGACGTGAAGCTGCTCGAAGGTGGCTTGCAGGGTTGGCGCGACGCTGGGGGCGAGTTGTTCATCGACGTCAACGTCCCGAGCAAGGCCTTTGGCGAACTGGTCGAGCATCACCGCCATACTCCGTCGCTGGCAGCGGAGGACGTGAAGCAACTGCTCGACAGCAAGGCCGACGTGGTGGTGCTCGATGCCCGCCGTTTCGACGAATACCAGACCATGAGCATTCCCACCGGCGTCAGCGTGCCGGGCGCCGAACTGGTGTTGCGTGCGCGGGAACTGGCGCCTGACCCCAAGACCCGAATCATCGTCAATTGCGCCGGGCGCACGCGCAGCATCATCGGCACCCAATCACTGGTCAACGCCGGTCTGCCGAACCCGATTTCCGCGCTGCGCAACGGCACGATCGGCTGGCTGCTCGCCGGGCAGACGCTGGACCACGGCCAGGCACGACGCTTCCCCGTTGTCAGCGACAAAACCCTGGAAACTGCCCGCGCGGACGCACGCAAGGTCGCCGACAGCGCCAGGGTCAAGCGCGCCACTCGCGCGGACTTGCAAGCCTGGCAGACGGACAGCAAACGCACGACTTATCTGTTCGATGTGCGCACACCTGAAGAATTTGAAGCCGGTCATTTGCCGGGGGCGCGGTCAACACCGGGCGGGCAATTGGTCCAGGAAACCGATCACTACGCCAGCGTGCGCGGTGCACGGATCGCCTTGGTGGATGACGACGGCGTGCGCGCCAACATGTCAGCGTCCTGGCTCGCCCAACTCGGCTGGGAAGTGTTCGTGATCGACGATCTCAAGCCGCGAGACTTCACCGAAACCGGGCCCTGGAATGCCCCTGCGCCGACACCCTGGCAAGTGGAGGAAATCAGCGCCGAGACCCTGCGCCAATGGCAGCAGCATGGCGGCGTGGCCGTGCTGGATTTCACCGCCAGCGCCAACTATGTAAAGCAGCATATTCCGGGAGCCTGGTGGACGTTGCGCGCGGACCTGTCCAACGCGCTGCGCAAAATCCCCGCCGCCGAGCGCTACGTGCTGACCTGTGGCAGCAGCAAACTGGCGCGTCTGGCGGCGCCCGAAGTCGAGGCCCTGACCGGCAAACCGGTTTTCCTGCTCAACGACGGCACCGCCAGTTGGGTAGCCGCAGGGTTTGAACTGGAAACCGGCGAAACCCACCTCGCCTCTCCGCGCATCGACCGCTATCGGCGCCCTTACGAGGGCACCGATGCGCCAAGGGAAGCGATGCAGGCCTATCTCGATTGGGAGTTTGGTCTGGTCGAACAACTTGGGCGCGACGGGACCCACGGGTTTTACGTGATCTGAATGGATGCACCCGGTAGCCGCACGGCTTGCCGGTGGCAGCGATCTTGAGCACGCCACCGCCGGCAAACCGGACTGCTACCGATTGAGACACCCTGCCATTGATTGCCGACCCCTTCTCCAGGCGGAGGCCTTGCCCCTTTTCCTTTGCCTGGAGACATATCTGCATGCCCGCACTTTATTCGAATCTTTCACGTACAAAACGCCTGCTGCTCGGCACGCTGTTCTTCCTTTCGCTCGGCCAATACAGCCTGGCAGCAGAACCACTGCAACCCTTGCTCGTCGCCAACCAGAAATCTGCGCTGAAGGTGCTGCTGGACGTCTCCGGCGAACTGAAAGACGTGCCCTACGAAATCAAATTCTCGGAGTTCCCGTCCGCCTCACCCTTGGGTGAAGCGCTCAACGCAGGCGCGGTCGATGTCGGCGCGCTGGGCGATGCGCCTTACGTGTTTGCGCTGGGCGCTGGCGCTTCGTTGAAGGTGATCAGCATCACGCACGTAAACGGCCGTTACACCACAGCGCTGATCGTCCATGATGACTCACCGGTCAAATCCGTGGCCGACCTCAAGGGCAAACGCATCGTCACCGGTCGCGGTTCTATCGGACATTACCTGGCGATTCGTGCCCTCAACGAAGCCGGCCTGAAAACCAGTGACGTCCATTTCGTCTACCTGTTGCCGAGCGAATCGCGGCTGATCCTCGATAATGGCGATGCCGATGCCTGGGCCACCTGGGCGCCGTACACCACGGTCGCCACCCAGAGCGGCGCGCGTATTCTGCCAAACGGCCCGGACCTGTTGACCAACCACTCCTACGTCGCCGCCACCAGCAAAGCCATCGCTGAAAAACGCGTACAACTGGATGACTTCGTCGTGCGCCTGGATCGCGCCTATCGCTGGGTCAACGCCCATCCCAATGAATATGCAGCCGCTCAGACCAAAGTCACCGGCCTGTCGCTGGACGTGCATCTGGCGATCAACAAGGACACGAAAATGGAGCGCGTGAGCATCGATGACAGCGTGATCAAAGGCCTGCAGAACACCGCCGACATCTATGAGCGCGAAGGCATCCTGAATAAACACGTTGATGTTTCGTACGGCTTCGATCCGGATTTCAATGCTATTCGCCTGGCCGCCGAACAAGCCGCAGAGCATGGCGCGTCCCAGGCATCGCGCTGAGCGAGGCTCGTTGATCGGCTCAGGACGAAGGGCCGAAGCACGAGGGAAGGTCGACAAGCCAGGCAGTCTCGTGAAAAATGCGGCCTTCGCCGCGCGATGAGATTCCCTTGTCTTGTGCTGGCGCCCCGTGAAGAGGTCCCGAATGCCCGTCCAGCCCCCTATTTTCGACTCCCTGCCGGATAACTGTCTGGGGGTCTTGTATGGGTTGGTGACATCGTTCCCAGGCAAAGGCAAAACGTCGCTGCTCAAACTCCTGCGCACGATGGGCGTGCCTGACTCGCACGGTGAAACGGTCGACAACGAGACGCTGACCGAGATGCTCGAGTGGTTGAAGCAGGCGGATTGGGTGGTGCTTGAAAAGCGCCCCGAGGCGCAGTATCTCAGCGTCGCGCCGGCGCGGCGAAATCAGGTCTTGCTGAGTCTGTTGAGATCGTCTGACCGTGAGCAATGGCTGCACGAAATAAAAGATGGGTTGCCCCCCCTCAGCGCGTGGCAGACACCTGCCCGATCACGAATATTGCAAGACCTGTGGCTGTACCTGCTCAGTGACGATACGGGTGCAGTGGCGTACTCGCTGCAACAGGCATCGTACATTTTCATCCACTCGGACTCCCCCGCCTCGCATCCCATGCAGCAACTGCAAAGTGACCACGAGGGCCGGGAGTTTCTCGCAGCGCTTAATGACGAACTGCGAGTGCTATTGGTAGAGGACCACCTGAACCTGGTCAATACCCTGCTGGGGCCTGCCACCCACAGTTACGAACTGGCATTGCGCGAGATGCAGCGCCAGCCGAGCCGTGCACTGGCCGTGGAGCTATCGCTTCAAGCGCTGTGGCGCGGTGACTGGGTCACGCTTCAGTATCTGGGTTCAGACGACCTTGAGTTCCTGCAACAGCCCATCCATTTGCTGGTGCGTGGTCAGGTGAACGACACGCTGTTGTTCGTGCGCAAGTGGATGAGCGACATGCGCCGGCTGACCAAGAAGCGCAAGATCGACCTGCCGCCAGTGCTCAACGCGCTTTACTGTCTGGCGCTGATTGCGGAGAACGATCCCAAACAACATGCGCAGTTGAAGCAGGCCATTACGCTGGGCATCAAGGAGGGCTACGGCCCCGCTTACAACCTGCTGCCCCATCTGCTCGAACAATTGCAGGGAGCGAAGTCTTCGCTGTCACCGTCTCATTTGCCCGGCACTGTGAATGGTCTGGATGGCTTGCTGACCGCCCTCACCCTGTACTGGCTGGATGCACCACAGGCGCGCCAGGAAAAATGGCACACCACGCTCGAAGATTACCGCGAACAACTCGACCGCGATGGCTACGCCTGGCTGGCAGCGGAATTCGACGCACTGATTGCCACCCAATTCGGCGTGCCCCGGAAGTTCGCCGACGTGCATCTGAGCGCCGACCTGCAACCGCTGGTCGCACTCTGTCACCGCCAGGAGGCGTGGGAACACGCGCTCAATGCGCTGACGCAACTGCGGCCCGGCAAGGTAGTGGCGGCCCCTGCCGTCGACGAGAAAAACACCCGTCTGGCCTGGCTGATTTCCATCGGCAGATATACGCGAAAGGCCGAACCCCGCGAGCAGAAGCGCAACTCCAAAGGCCAATGGAGCAAAGGGCGGGCAGTAGCGCTCAAACGCCTGGTTGAAGACAGCACGCTCATGGACTTTCTCTGCGAACAGGATCGCCAGACAATCGCCTCCATTGTGGCCAGCCACTATCACTACGGCAGTGTTGATTACGAACTGCCGTTCGGCCTGGCGATGCCGCGACTGGTCGGACATCCGGCGCTGTATTGGGATGACGCGCCGGATGTGCGAATCGATTTGCAGGCGGGTCAGGCATCTTTGAACCTTCAGTCGTCAGCCGGGCAGATTCGTCTGCAACTGGAGCCTGAAGGCGTTCACGGCGCGGATGATGTGTTCGTGCAAAAAGAAACGCCGACCCGCCTGCTGGTTTATTCGATCAGTCGGGAACTGCGCAAAATAGCCAATATTGTCGGTAAGGGCCTGAGCGTCCCTGCATCGGCCAAGGATCAGTTGATCGAAGCGGTGAGCGCCATCGCCCCGCTTCTGCCGATCCACTCGGACATTCCCGAACTCACAGGCCACCTCGACCGAGAGCCTGCGGACACCCGCCTGTATGCTCACCTGCTTCCGCTGGCCGAAGGCGTGCGTCTGCAATTGCTGGTACGTCCGCTGGCCGATGGCAGCTGGTTCCGACCAGGCCAGGGCGCGGAAAACCTGCTCGGCGAGCGCGATGGCAAGCCACTGCAGATCACTCGCGATCTGGACGGCGAACGACACTCGCTGCAGCAAGTGCTGCACAGTTGCCCGGGCCTCGCTTACGCCGAACATGACGGCCACGAATGGCAACTGGACGAACCCCAACACGCCTTGCAATTGCTCAGTGAGCTGCACGCGCTGGACGGTGAACAGCTTCATTGCGTGTGGCCGGAAGGCGAACGCATGCGGATTCAGGGGCGCCGCGGCCTGACGCAGCTCAAACTGGGGCTTCGCCAACAGGGGGACTGGTTCGTCCTGCAAGGCAATCTCACCCTTGATAACGGCAAGGTCCTGGAAATGCGGCAATTGATGGAGCTGCTCAAGGCCAGTCCCGGTCGCTTCCTCAAGCTCAACGAGCGCGACTGGCTGGCGCTCGACGACAACCTGCGCAAACGACTCGATGAGCTGGCGCACCTGGCTGACCGAGTCAACGAGCAGGGGCTGCGCCTGAGCCACCTCACGTCACCGCTGCTGTCGAGCCTTCAGCAGGAGGTCGGCGAATTCGAGGCAGACGCGGGTTGGCAGGCCCACCTTGAAAAGCTGGAATCCCTGCGGACCTACCAGCCCCAGGTTCCACGCGCCCTGCAAGCCGAGCTGCGCGATTACCAGCACGACGGTTTCGTCTGGCTGGCGCGCCTTGCGCAATGGGGTGTCGGCGCCTGCCTGGCGGATGACATGGGCCTGGGCAAGACCGTACAGACGCTGGCCCTGCTGTTGCAGCGCGCCGCTTCTGGCCCGCAACTGGTGGTGGCTCCGACATCGGTCACGCTCAACTGGCAGGCCGAAAGCGCGCGTTTCGCACCGGGGCTCAAGTTGCGGCTTTACCAGCAACAGCGCAGCCTGGAGGACCTCGGTCCGGGCGATCTGGTCGTTGTCAGCTATGGCCTCCTGCAACAGGACACGGCAGCCTTCACCGCCCATCGCTGGACCAGCGTGGTACTGGACGAAGCCCAGGCGATCAAGAACGCCCAGACCAAACGTTCGCAAACGGTCATGGCACTGGAGGCGGATTTCCGCATGGTCGCCACGGGCACGCCACTGGAGAACCACTTGGGTGAGTTGTGGAACCTGTTCCGCTTCATCAATCCCGGCCTGCTCGGCAGTCAGGACAGCTTCGCCAACCGCTTCGCGACGCCCATCGAGCAAGGTGACGTGCCAGCACGACGGGCACTCAAGGCGCTGATCCAGCCGTTCATCCTTCGCCGCCTGAAAAGCCAGGTACTGGAAGAGCTGCCGGCGCGGACCGAGATCACCTACAAGATCCCGTTGTCGGCCGAGGAAGCCCACCAGTACGAAGCCCTGCGTCAGCAGGCCGTCGACAACCTTTCCCGCGTCGATCCACAGGCGGTCAAATCCATGCAGGTGCTGGCGGAGATTACGCGGTTGCGACGCTTCTGCTGTCACCCCTCGTTGGTCCTGCCGGGATCGACGCTACAAAGCAGCAAGTTGCAGGCGTTCACCGAAATCGTTGGCGAATTGCTGGAGAACCGTCACAAGGCGTTGGTGTTCAGCCAGTTCGTCGACCACTTGAGCATCGTGCGCGCATGGCTCGATCAGCAGGGCATCGCCTATCAGTACCTTGACGGCTCGACACCACCCAAGGAGCGGCAAAAGCGGGTGGAGGCCTTCCAGGCCGGCGTCGGCGATATATTCCTGATCAGCCTCAAGGCTGGCGGCAGCGGCCTCAATCTGACCGCAGCGGACTATGTGATCCACCTCGACCCTTGGTGGAACCCGGCCGTGGAAGACCAGGCGAGCGACCGTGCTCACCGCATGGGCCAGCAACGACCCGTGACCATCTATCGGTTGGTGACGGAAAACAGCATCGAAGAACAGATCGTCGCGCTGCATGGGCGCAAGCGCGACCTGGCTGACAGCCTGCTGGACGGCGGAGAGATCAGCGCGAAGCTGGATGCTGATGCGCTGTTGAAGCTGCTCAAGGGATAGTTGAAGTTGCTCAGGGGGTAGTTGAAGCTGCTCATGGGATAACAGGTGGGCCCGATTCTGTGGCAGTACGGCTTGCCGTGCTGCTACTGGGCAATTTGGTGCACGTAACGCTTGACGCCCACAGCGCCAATAAAACGCGCACAAACAAAAACGCCGCTCTGGTGAGCGGCGTTTTCGTAAATTTGGAGCGGGAAACGAGACTCGAACTCGCGACCCCGACCTTGGCAAGGTCGTGCTCTACCAACTGAGCTATTCCCGCAATATGGCGTCCCCTAGGGGACTCGAACCCCTGTTACCGCCGTGAAAGGGCGGTGTCCTAGGCCACTAGACGAAGGGGACACTGCCTGAAACACCATGGTGTTGTGTTTCAGTTCCAGAAACACATCCGAAGATGCTTCCTGGTTTCACTCAGCCTCGCTTCAGGTTGAACCCGGAGCGAAACTGCTTAAAATTGGAGCGGGAAACGAGACTCGAACTCGCGACCCCGACCTTGGCAAGGTCGTGCTCTACCAACTGAGCTATTCCCGCATTGGCGTCCCCTAGGGGACTCGAACCCCTGTTACCGCCGTGAAAGGGCGGTGTCCTAGGCCACTAGACGAAGGGGACACGCTACAACATTCACTCCCTGCTGCGCTTCGCTGTGTGCTTTACGCTGCAAGTGGCGCGCATTCTATGGATGGTTGGAGAGGTCGTCAACCCCCCAATGAAAATTTATTCAAATCAATGACTTCGCCCTCTATTTAGGTAATGAACGGCCGATACAGAGTTGTGAGAGGACATAGCTATTAAAGGACGTGCCGACCACTACCCTTCCCGTGCTAGTGCTTAGCCACTACACTCGGCGCAAAATTAACCTGATTGAGGCTCGTGCGGTGACACCACTCTTTATCACCCTGTTGGTAGTAGCAGGCATCGTACTCCTGATTGCTGTTGGCTATTTGAACCATGTCGCCGAAGCCAAGAAGGTCGAGCGCGCCCGCACGCTGGTTGAACTCAATGATCGCCTTCGCCGCTGCAGCGAGCTGTCCGAGACCTTCCCCGGTCAATTGATGAGCCCGGCGCTCAAGCTTCTATTGGTGCGTCTGGAGCTGAACGTGATCAAGCGCCTGATCGCACTGGAAAGAAGAAACAACCCCGGCATTCAAGAGCGTGAGACCGAACTGGAAGCGCTGCTGGCTCAGGGCGATAACATCAAGGTCAGCAACCCGGTCAGCCCGATTCAGACCGAAGCCAAGGCCAAGGACGTGCGCTTTCTGCTGGAAGCCATGCACGGTCAGGTCACTCGCGCCGCCCACGACGGCGCCTTGCAGACCGCCGAAGCCAAGCACTGGATTCGCGAAATCCGCAACATGCTGGTGCTGCTGCACATCGAGTTCTTCAATAACCTGGGGCAGCAAGCGTTGAACCAGGAGCAGCCGGGTCAGGCGCGCCTCGCCTTTGAACGCGGCGTGCAATATCTGAAGAATCAGGCGGAACCTGCGCCGTGGAAAACGCACTTGCAGGCGATGGAGCGTCAGCTGGCGCGGGCCAACGCCATGGTGCTCGACACCATCGCGCCAACCGAAGACGACCATAACGAACTGACCGAAGGCCTGAAGGCCGACGACGCCGATGCCGAATGGAAGAAGAAAGCCATCTACGATTGATGGCTTGCCCCATCGACAATGTAAATGGCGCTTATGAATAGCGCTCCGTAGCCACCCGGCCGGGAGGTGTTCCGTTTGCCGGTGGTAGCGCGATCCAGATGACGCCACCGCCGGCAAGCCGTGCTGCTACAGGTATCACTTATCAGCGCCTCAACTCAGCAATCAGTGGCCTTGAGAAAGATCGCCGCCAGTTGCTCGACTCCCGCCTGATCCGCTTCGCTGAAACGCGCCAGACTCGGACTGTCCAGGTCCAGAACGCCAATCAGACGCCCTTCCTTGACCAACGGCACGACCAGTTCGCTGTTCGACGCGCTGTCGCAGGCGATGTGCCCCGGGAACTCATGCACATCCAGCACGCGCTGGGTCTCGCGGCGCTGTGCCGCAGTCCCGCAAACGCCCTTGCCGAACGGAATTCGCACGCAGGCAATCTGCCCCTGGAACGGACCAAGGACCAGCTCTTCGTTACGATTGAGGTAGAAGCCAGCCCAGTTCAAATCATCGAGCTGGGTATAAAGGAACGCGGAAAACTGCGCGGCGTTGGCGATGAAGTCGCGCTCATCCGCCAACAACGACTCCAGTTGCGCGGCCAACAGGCGGTAGCCGTCGAGCCCCTCGCCTGCTGCATTCAAATCGATCATGGGTGTTGCTCCAGCATTTTCAAACCAACCCAGTAACGGGCGAACTGATAGGCGCAGCGGCCGTTGCGGTTGCCGCGACCTGTTGCCCAGCGCACGGCCAGAATGTCGAGTTCCTGATTGCGCTGCCATTGCAGCCCGGCCTTGGTCGCCAGTTCGCCAACCCAGTGCTCCACCACGTCCAGGAAGTGCTCCTGTGTGAATGGATAGAAGGACAGCCACAGGCCAAAGCGGTCGGACAAGGCAATCTTGTCTTCCACGGCCTCGCTCGGGTGAATCTCGCCGTCGTCGCCGCGCTGCCAGTGAGCGTTGTCGCTCTCTTTTTCAGGCACCAGATGACGGCGGTTGGAGGTGGCGTACAGCAGCACGTTGTCCGGAGCCTGCTCCAGCGAGCCATCGAGCACGCTCTTGAGCACGCGGTAGTCGCCCTCGCCCGACTCAAACGACAGGTCGTCACAGAACAGCACGAAACGTTGCGGCAGCTTCTGCAGCTGTTCAACGACACGCGGCAGATCGCCCAGATGGTCGCGCTCGATCTCGATCAGGCGCAGACCGGCCTTGGCGTGCTCGGCCAGCAGTGCGCGGACCAGCGATGACTTGCCGGTGCCGCGCGAGCCCCAGAGCAACGCGTGGTTGGCGGGCAAGCCGTCGATGAACTGCTGCGTGTTGCGCCCCAGTTGCTCGCGCTGATGGTCGACACCGATCAGGTCCGACAGGCGCATGTCCAGGGTCACTTCCAGCGGCATCAGGTAGCCGACGCGCCCTTCACGTACCCAGCGCGCAGCGAGGGATTTGTCCCAGTCCACCGGCTCGCGAATAGCCGGCAACAAAGGCTCCAGTCGCGCCAGAACCGATTCGGCGCGCTCCAGAAATGCGTTCAACCGAGAATCCACAATGTCTCCTTGATTTAACAGGTTAAAGCCGGTGTGCGATCAGCTATGCTTGGGCCGCGACGGACACGAGACGTGCAAGTCCCTCATGGATCAAGCGCCCTTATGGATATACCGATCACTCACCGACTGTCGTTCAAACAGGCCCGTTTGACCGTTCTGATCGGCTTCCTTTTGGGGACGCTGCTCAGCCTTGTTCAAATTGCAATCGATTATGCCAGCGAAGACGCATCCATCGATCGTGAAATTCGCTCTTTGCTGCAAATCAGTCACAACCCCGCTTCACGCATTGCCTACAACATCGATTCCGAACTGGCTCAGGAACTGACCTCGGGCCTGCTTCATTCACCCGCCGTCATCAGCGCGCGCCTGACCGACAACAACAATGTCCTGCTGGCCGCCGTGTCGCGCCCCGTAGTGGAAAGCCGCTACCGGATGCTCAGCGACTTCCTGTTTGGCAAAAGCCGGCAGTTCGAAGACGTGCTGCATCTGGACCACATGCCCAATGAAGCCATTGGCACCCTGCATCTGGACGTCGACACCTTTGCCTTCGGCAGCCATTTTTTGCAACGGGCCGAAATCACCCTGCTCAATGGCTTCGTCCGCAGCCTGGTGCTGGCGGGCATTCTCATGGCCTTGTTCTACCTGACCCTGACCAAACCGTTGACCGGGATCATCCGTGCGCTCGCCAGTCGCGACTCGCGCAGCCCAAGCCAGATCGCATTGCCCTGCCCTCCCGGCCACGAAAACGATGAAATCGGCGTATTGGTACAGGTCGCCAATCAACAGTTCGAGAACGTCGCGTCCGAATTCCGCCGCCGTCGCGACGCGGAAAACCGGCTCACCGATCATTTGAATGAACTGGAAGACATCGTCTCGGCTCGAACCGTTGAACTCAAAGCCAGCAACGCACGCCTGAGCCAGTCAAACGAAGAATTGCAGATCGCCCGCAGCACGGCGCTGGACATGGCCCACGCCCGCTCGGCATTTCTGGCGCACATGAGTCACGAGATCCGCACGCCGCTCAACGGCCTGCTGGGCATGCTCGCGCTTTCGCTGGATGGCCCACTGAGCGCCGAACAACGCCAGCAACTGTCGATCGCCCACGACTCGGGCAAGGTGTTGGTGGAGCTGCTCAACGACATTCTCGACCTGTCGAAATTCGACGCCGGTCAGCTTGAACTCGAACGCATCCCGTTCGACCTTGCCACGCTGATCGAAGACACCGCCAACCTGCTGTCGCAGAACGCTGCATCGAGCGTGGAGCTGACGTGCCTGATCGACCCGCGCTTTCCAGCGCTGGTGCTGGGCGATCCGACGCGAGTGCGGCAGATCGTCAGCAATCTGTTGTCCAACGCTCTCAAGTTCACCCGCGTCGGGCGCGTTGACATTCGCCTGAGGGAGTATCAGGACAAGGTCCGCATTGAGGTCTGCGACACCGGCATCGGTATCGCGCAGGACGCCCAGGCGAAAATCTTCCAGCCATTCACTCAGGCGGAAGCGGCAATCACGCGACAGTACGGCGGCACAGGTCTGGGTCTGACCCTGACACACAATCTGTGCGAGGCCATGAATGGTCAGTTGCATATCGAATCCACTGCCGGGGTCGGCAGCCGTTTCTATGCCGATCTGCCGCTGCCCGCCCACACGCCCGCGCCTGTATGGCCGCCCCTGAAAGGCCGGGTCGTGGTGGTCAGTACGGCGGGCAGCGGGCTGGTGGAGTTGTTGAGCGGGTTACTCCCGGACTGGGGCATCGACTACCGGCACTTCTCGGCCAACGATCCGCAGCCGGATGTACAGCCAGACCTGTTGATCACCGACTGCCCCGAATGCCTGATCGGCATCCGCCCGGCGACGCGGATTCCCGTTTTGCTGGTAACGGCCTACGGCAACTTCATGCCCGCAGAACAAGTCGTCGCCCTCGCGCCGCTGCAGCAACACGCCCGCCCTTTGTCACGCGTCGTTTTGCATCAGGCGCTGAGCCGCATTCTCCTCAGTGAAGGGCAGCGGCCAGGCGTTCGCCAGACTGTTGAGCAGCCTCTGGCCCATCGTGCGCGTATTCTTCTGGTGGAAGACAATCCGGTGAACCAACTGGTGGCCAAGGGCATGCTCAGCAAGCTGGGTTGCGAGGTGGTGGTCACCAGCCACGGTGGCGAAGCGTTGCAACAGCTTGAGCGCGGGCAGTTCGATCTGGTGTTGATGGACTGCAACATGCCAGTGATGGACGGCTATGAAGCCACCCGGCTGATCCGCCAGAGCGGCAAATGGCCCGGCCTGCCGATCATCGCCTTGACTGCCAACGCGATGCCGGAAGAGCGCGAACACTGCAAGAACGCAGGCATGAACGACTATCTGGCGAAGCCGTTTCATCGGGAGGAATTGAATTACCTGCTGGAACAGTGGATTGCGGTAGTGCAGGTAAATGAGTGATGACCATGTAGCAGCACGGCTTTGCTGCGGTAGCGACTCTGAGAACGCCACCGCCGGCAAGCCGGACTGCTACGGATGGCTTGCCGTCATTTCAACAACGCTTCGATATCGGACTTCAGTTCTTCCGGCTTGGTCAGCGGGGCATAACGCTTGATCAGTGTGCCGTCCCTGCCGATCAGGAATTTGGTGAAATTCCACTTGATGCCTTCGGAGCCGAGAAGGCCCGGTGCGCGTTTCTTCAGCTGTACGAACAACGGATGGGCGTCGCTGCCGTTGACGTCGATCTTCTTGAACAACGGAAAGCTCACGCCATAGTTCAGCTCACAGAACTCGGAGATCGCGCCTTCATTGCCCGGCTCCTGCTTGCCAAACTGGTTACATGGAAAACCCAGCACCACCAGACCGCGATCCTTGTAGCTCTGCCATAGTTCTTCGAGGCCCTTGTACTGAGGCGTGAAGCCGCACTTGCTCGCCGTGTTCACCACCAGCACCGCCTTGCCGGCGTAATCGGCCAGGGTTTTCTGCTCGCCTTTGATGGTCTGCACCGGAATGTTCAGCAAATTGTCGCTCATGGCGATGCCTCGAAAAGGGTCGAACCGCCAAATTAGCGCGCCATTGGTTGGCGCGCCATTCAATTCTTGGCGGTGATGTCGCCGTATCAGCCCGCGCAGGACATTCAGGCCTCGCGCGGCACCAGGTCCAGGCACACCGAATTGATGCAATACCGCAGGCCGGTTGGCGGCGGGCCGTCCGGAAACACATGGCCCAAGTGAGCATCGCATTTGGAGCAGACCACTTCGGTACGAATCATGCCGTGGCTCACATCGCGCACCTCCACAACCGCACTGCCTTCCAGCGGCGCATAGAAGCTCGGCCAGCCGCAGCCCGAGTCGAACTTGGTGGTGGAGTCGAACAGCGGCTCATTGCAGCACACGCAATGGTAGACGCCGTCGGTCTTGGTGCTGTTGTACTTGCCGGTGAAAGGACGCTCGGTGGCTTTCAGGCGACAGACGTTGTACTGCTCCGGATCGAGCATCTGTTTCCATTCTTCGAGGGTTTTTTCCAGCTTTTCCACGGGTACACCTCCACAACTGAAAAAGCCCGATCTGTGTCTTTTCCACGGATCGGGTGGCACGTATGATTGCGCCTTCGTTAGACGCCAGTCTGTCACCCGCGTTTCTTGCGTACAAATTCATTTTGATGGCGCTCAGCGGTCCTCGTTCTTCGTCTACAGCGGACCGTCCATTTTCGGGATCAATCACCATGCAGTTCAGCAAATCGAACAAGCTCGCCAACGTCTGCTACGACATTCGCGGGCCAGTGCTCAAGCACGCCAAGCGCCTGGAAGAGGAAGGCCATCGCATCCTCAAGCTGAACATCGGCAACCCGGCGCCGTTTGGTTTCGAGGCGCCGGACGAGATCCTGCAGGACGTGATCCGCAACCTGCCGACCGCCCAAGGCTACAGCGACTCAAAAGGCCTGTTCAGCGCGCGCAAGGCGGTGATGCAGTACTACCAGCAGAAGCAGGTCGAAGGTGTCGGCATCGAAGACATCTACCTGGGCAACGGCGTGTCCGAGCTGATCGTGATGTCGATGCAGGCGTTGCTCAACAACGGCGATGAAGTGCTGGTCCCGGCGCCGGACTATCCGCTGTGGACCGCTGCCGTGGCGCTGTCCGGCGGCAACCCGGTGCATTACCTGTGCGACGAGCAGGCCAACTGGTGGCCTGATCTGGACGACATCAAGGCCAAGATCACGCCGAACACCAAGGCCATGGTGATCATCAACCCGAACAACCCCACTGGCGCCGTGTACTCGAAAGAAGTGCTGCTGGGCATGCTGGAAATCGCTCGCCAGCACAACCTCGTGGTGTTCTCCGACGAAATCTACGACAAGATCCTGTACGACGACGCCGTGCACATCTGCACCGCTTCGCTGGCGCCGGACCTGCTGTGCCTGACCTTCAATGGCCTGTCCAAGTCCTACCGCGTGGCGGGTTTCCGTTCCGGCTGGATCGCCATCTCCGGCCCGAAACACAACGCTCAGAGCTACATCGAGGGCATCGACATCCTCGCCAACATGCGTCTGTGTGCCAACGTGCCGAGCCAGCACGCGATCCAGACAGCGCTGGGCGGCTATCAGAGCATCAATGACCTGATCCTGCCGCCAGGCCGTCTGCTGGAACAGCGCAACCGCACCTGGGAATTGCTCAACGATATTCCGGGCGTCAGCTGCGTGAAGCCAATGGGCGCGCTGTACGCGTTCCCGCGGATCGACCCGAAAGTCTGCCCGATCCACAACGACGAGAAATTCGCGCTGGACCTGCTGCTCTCGGAAAAACTGCTGATCGTTCAGGGTACGGCGTTCAACTGGCCATGGCCGGATCACTTCCGCGTGGTCACGTTGCCACGGGTGGACGACCTGGAAGCGGCCATTGGCCGGATCGGTAACTTCCTGAAGTCGTACCGCCAATAATGCTGGCCGTGTAGCGGCACGGCTTGCCGGCGGGGGCGTTCTCGAAAACGTCACCGCCAGCAAGCCCGGCTGCTAAACGCGCCGTTTTCCGTGCTCTCCCTTGCAATCGCTCTACCCCCACCCTTTCGCCAATGGTCCATAATTGCCTTGGCGGCGCAAAACGACACAGTTTGAAATAGTCGCCCGGTTGAATAGCCACCAACATCACCTTATATACCCCGCAACACGTTACACATTCTTCACGAGGAGAAATTCCAGATCATGATGCGCATCTTGCTGTTTTTGGCCACTAACCTTGCGGTCGTGCTGATTGCCAGCATTACCCTGAGCCTTTTTGGCTTCAATGGGTTCATGGCGGCCAACGGGGTTGATCTCAACCTCAATCAGCTGCTGATCTTCTGCGCCGTATTCGGTTTTGCCGGCTCGCTGTTCTCGCTGTTCATCTCCAAATGGATGGCGAAGATGAGCACGGGGACCCAAATCATTACCCAGCCTCGCACCCGCCACGAACAATGGCTGCTGCAAACCGTAGAACAGCTGTCCCGCGACGCTGGCATCAAGATGCCGGAAGTCGGGATTTTCCCGGCATACGAAGCCAACGCCTTCGCTACCGGCTGGAACAAGAACGATGCGCTGGTCGCGGTCAGCCAAGGCTTGCTGGAGCGTTTTTCGCCTGATGAGGTGAAAGCGGTGCTGGCCCACGAAATCGGCCACGTTTCCAACGGCGACATGGTCACCCTGGCGCTGGTTCAGGGCGTGGTGAACACCTTCGTGATGTTCTTCGCCCGCATCATCGGCAACTTCGTCGACAAGGTGATCTTCAAGAACGAGGAAGGCCGTGGCATCGCGTTCTACATCGCGACCATCTTCGCTGAAATCGTGCTGGGCTTCCTGGCCAGCGCCATCGTCATGTGGTTCTCGCGCAAGCGTGAATACCGCGCCGACGATGCCGGTGCCCGCCTGGCAGGTACAGGGGCAATGATCAGTGCCTTGCAGCGTTTGCGCTCCGAACAGGGCGTTCCGGTGCAGATGCCTGAGAGCATGACCGCTTTCGGCATCAACGGTGGCCTGAAACACGGTCTGGCGGGCTTGTTCATGAGCCACCCGGCACTGGAAGACCGTATCGAGGCTTTGCGCCGCCGCGGTTGATCAGGCAGCAGTAATGAAAAAGGGCGACTGAGTCGCCCTTTTTTTTCGACTGGATTAACGCCGAAACATCCGATATGCCGTCTCGATCAAACGGCTCGCACCCGCATCCAGAAACTTGCGGCTCTTGTGTAACACGTCCTCATCGGCGATCAGCTTTACGCGCCACTCAGGTGAAAGCAGTTGCATGACCTCCTCCTCAGGCACCGAAAATGGCGGCCCGGCGATTTCCGACTGTTCGTAATCCAGTGAAATCAGGAGCCCTCGGCAGTCGGCCGGGAGGATTCGGTTGAGGCACTCGACATAACGCCAGCGCATCTCGGCCGGCAATGCGATCAGGGCCGCGCGGTCGTACAGAGCCGAGCAATTGCCGATGTCCTTGGCTTTGAGCGCGAAGAAGTCGCCGCACCAGATCTCGCACGCCTCAACGCTGTAGACCTTGAAGTGCCCCCGCACTTCGACTCTGGGCTCCACGCCTCCCTCGCTGAAGAAGTCTTGAACGGCTTTTTCCGACAGCTCGACGCCGACCACATGCAAGCCCTGCTGGTTGAGCCAGCGCATGTCGATGGTCTTGCCGCAAAGAGGCACCAGTACTCTTTCGCCTGGCTTGAGGTTCAGCTCAGGCCAGAACTTCTGCAGGTAGGGATTCACCTCGGACTGATTGAAGCCAATCTGATTGATCGCCCAGCGCTCATGCCAAAACTGCGGCTCCATAAATGCTCCTGATAATTCGATCAAACGGCACTAAAACTTATATTAGATTTAGATCAATGATCTGCCTGATCATGCTGCGTATCTTATACGCTCAGGACGCCCGACATGTTCCCCAGCCTGTTCATTTCTCACGGCTCACCAATGCTCGCGCTGGAACCCGGCGAGAGCGGCCCGGCGTTACAGCGTCTGGCCGCAGAGTTGCCGCGACCAAAGGCGATCGTCATCGTCTCGGCACATTGGGAGAGCAACGAACTATTGGTCAATGGCAATCCACAACCAGAGACCTGGCACGACTTCGGCGGCTTCCCGGCTGCGTTGTTTGCGGTGCAATACCCTGCGCCCGGCCTTCCGGAAATGACTCGCCACGTCACGGAGCTGCTGGCGGCCGCCGACTTGCCAGCGCGCATCGACAGCCGTCGGCCCTTTGACCATGGCGTCTGGGTACCCCTGTCTTTGATGTATCCGCAGGCCGACATTCCGGTGGTTCAGGTTTCCCTGCCGACACGCATGGGCCCCGCCCTGCAGACTCGCGTCGGTCAGGCGCTGAGCCGCCTGCGTGAGGAAGACGTGCTGGTGATCGGCTCCGGCAGCATCACCCATAACCTGCGCGAACTGGACTGGCACGCAGGACCGGAGAGTATTGAGCCTTGGGCACTGTCCTTCCGCGACTGGATGGTCGAGAAGCTGGCAGCCAACGACGAAGAGGCCCTCCATGATTACCGACGTCAGGCGCCGAATGCCGTGCGCAACCACCCTTCTGACGAGCACCTGCTTCCGCTGTATTTCGCCCGGGGTGCGGGCGGTGATTTCGGCATCGCCCACCAAGGTTTCACCATGGGTGCGTTGGGGATGGATATTTACCGCTTCGGCTGATTCAGCTTTGCCACTTCCCCGTAGCAACACGGCTTGCCGACGGTAGCGATTTCAAGAACGCCTCCGCCGGCAAGCCGGAGTGCCACAGGGACCGCGCCATCCCATCAAATCTCAGGCAAAAAAAATCCCCGAACCAGTCGGGGATTTTTTTTGTTCAGACAATCAGCTCAATGCCAATCAGTCTTCGCGATAGCGACGCAGCTTCAGCTGCTTGCCCGCAACGCGGGTGTCTTTCAGCTTAGCCAGCAGACGCTCGAGGCCGTCTTCCGGCAGCTCGACGAGGCTGAAGCTGTCACGCACCTGGATGCGACCGATCGCTTCGCGAGCCAGACCGCCTTCGTTGAGAATGGCGCCCAGCAGGTTCTTGGCAGCGATACCGTCACGCGCACCCAGCGCGGTACGGCAACGAGCACGACCTTCAGCCAGAGGCATCGGAGCGCGACGCTCGCGGTCGCCACGATCAGGACGGTCACTCGACGAACGATCAGGACGATCGCCACGCGGAGCATTGTTCGGAACCAGTGGACGCTCTTTCTCGATGGCAGCCAGAGTCAGAGCCTGACCGTTGGTGGCCTTGCGCAGCAGAGCAGCGGCCAGTGCACGCGGGGTGCAACCGATGTCGGCAGTCAGACGGTCCAGCAGTTCGCCGTGGCTGGCTTCAGCATCGGCAACCAGCGGCGCGAGGCTGTTGGTCAGTTTCTTGATGCGGGCATCGAGAACGGCTTGCGAGTCCGGCAGGCGAACTTCAGCGACTTTCTGACCGGTCACACGCTCGATCACTTGCAGCATGCGGCGCTCACGTGGAGTCACCAGCAGCAACGCACGACCTTCGCGACCGGCACGGCCGGTACGGCCGATACGGTGAACGTAGGACTCTGGATCGTAAGGCATGTCGACGTTGAAAACGTGAGTGATGCGCGGAACGTCCAGACCACGGGCAGCAACGTCGGTCGCGACAACGATGTCGAGACGGCCATCCTTGAGCGAGTCGATCACGCGTTCACGCTGGTTCTGGGCGATGTCGCCGTTCAGCGCAGCAGCCTTGTAGCCTTTGGCTTCCAGAGCGCTTGCCAGATCCAGGGTTGCCTGCTTGGTACGTACGAACATGATCAGGGCGTCGAAATCTTCGACTTCCAGCAGGCTCAGAACGGCAGAGGTCTTCTGATCAGCGTGAACCAACAGGTGAGCCTGTTCGATCGCGGTAACGGTCTGAGTCTTGGTCTGGATCTTCACGTGCTGCGGATCACGCAGGTGACGTTCGGCAATGGCGCGGATCGACTGCGGCAGGGTTGCCGAGAACAATACGGTCTGACGGGTTGCAGGCATGGCCTTGAAGATGACTTCCAGGTCATCCATGAAGCCCAGCTTGAGCATTTCGTCAGCTTCGTCGAGAACCAGGTGGTTCACGGTCGCCAGGACTTTCTCGTCGCGACGCAAGTGGTCGCACAGACGGCCCGGGGTCGCCACGACGATTTGTGCGCCATTACGGATGGCTTTCAGCTGTGGGCCCATCGGTGCACCGCCGTAGACGGCCACAACGGTCACGCCAGGCATTTGCTTGGAGTAGGTTTCGAAAGCGGTTGCTACTTGCAGCGCCAACTCACGGGTGGGCGCCAGGATCAGGGCTTGCGGCTCGCGCTTGGCAGGATCGATGCGATGCAGGATAGGCAGGGCGAACGCGGCGGTTTTACCGGTGCCGGTCTGCGCCTGGCCAATCATGTCGTGGCCGGCCATGATGATCGGGATCGATTGCTGCTGAATAGCCGAAGGCTCTTCGTAGCCAGTAGCGATAATGGCTGCAAGAATATTCGGATTGAGATTAAAAGCGGCGAAGCCGCCGGTTTCCTGGGTCATGGGTCTGCCTCTGAGTGCATCCGCAAAGACCCATGCTTCAAAGCTGCGCGTGCCGTGTAAGACCCTAGAGTCGCCCTGGCTGCTTTGTCGGCGGGGATTTGCGAAAACGTATTGATGAATGGATCGTCAAGGATAGTTCGTAACCGAACCGGCCTGCAGAGAAAGGCTCTGCATACCCATACCGTGACGAGGGCCCTATGAAAGGCCGGCGCGCACTATACCGGAATTGCCAAAAAATGTGAGGATTTTTTTCAGTTAAAGAAGACCTTGCGTCCAACTGTCACAGGCTTTGCGCAAACCTGTGTCAGTGTCTATTTTTCTAAAGCCCGGTATTACTGGCGGCGGGGGCTTAAACGATTCACCTCATCAGTCAGGCAGCCCACCCTCCACTCCTCCTCAGCACGCAGGAATATCGACATGACCTCTTCGATCAAAGGCCACGTCAGCCGGGAACAGCGCGGTTCCATCATGCTCATCGGGCTGGATCGCGTGGCCAAGCGCAATGCCTTCGACATGGAAATGCTCAACCAGCTCAGCCTGGCCTACGGCGAGTTCGAGCGTAACGAACAGGCCCGGGTCGCGGTGGTGTTCGCCCATGGCGAGCATTTCACCGCAGGGCTGGATCTGGCCGAGACCGGCGACACACTGGTCAACGGCTGGCAACTGCCGGAAGGCGGCTACGATCCCTGGGGCGTTTTCGCAGGCCCCAGAGTCAGCAAACCAGTCATCGTTGCGGCGCAGGGTTACTGCCTGACACTGGGCATCGAGCTGATGCTGGCCGCCGACATCAACCTGTGCGCCAGTAACGCGCGCTTTTCCCAGATCGAAGTGCAGCGAGGTCTGTTCGCCTTTGGCGGCGCGACGCTACGCATGCATCAGATCGCCGGCTGGGGCAATGCCATGCGCTGGCTGCTGACCGGCGACGAGTTCGACGCCCACGAAGCGCTGCGCATGGGGCTGGTGCAGGAGGTCATGGCCCATGAAGATCTGCTGCCGAGCGCGTTGCATCTGGCCGGTCGCATTGCCGATCGCGCCCCGCTCGGCGTCAGGGCCACGCTGGCCTCGGCACGTCAGGCGGTGCGTGACGGTGAAGAGGTTGCCGCAGGTCAACTCGCCGCACAGGTGCGGCAGGTGATGTCCAGCGACGACGCAAAGGAAGGTCTGCGTGCGCTGATCGAACGCAGACAGGGGCATTTCACTGGGCATTGAAGCTGTCGTGCCTTGATCAGGATCAGGTCGCTGGCCGTACTGTCTTGATCAAGGAAAGCAGCGAATAGCCCAGTTGAGGCGCAAGCGCCTCGGCGCGCGCAGTCAGTGCATCCATGTCCAGGGTCTGGTCGAGGTCGGAGGGCACGATGAGAATCACGTTGCCCTCCTTGACCGGCAGCTCCCAGTAATGGCGGTGATACAGCCCGCGCAATAACGCAGCGCCCAAGGGTTTGCCGTCGTCCGACGCCCACTGATTGATGATCAGCCAGCCACCGGGGTTCAGGCGTTGCTGGCATTTTTCCAGAAACCCCCACGCCAGATGGCCCACTGCAGGGCCGGTGTCGGTATATAGATCGACGAAGATCAGGTCGGCGTTTTCGGCGGTTGGTAGCAACTCCAGCGCGTCGCCGATGCGGATATACAAACGCGGATCGTCGTCCAGGCCCATGTACTCCATGGCCAGACGCGGCACGTCCGGGCGCAGTTCGATGGCCTCGACGTCGTCCAGCGGCAAAAACTTCAGACAAGCCTGAGTCAGCGTGCCCGCGCCAAGCCCCATGAACAGCGCGCTTTCCGGGGCTTCGTGACACAGCGCACCGATCAGCATCGCGCGGGTGTAGTCATATTCCAGCCACGCGGGATCGGCTGTGAAGGTGCAGCTTTGCTCAATGGCATCGCCGAACTCCAGGAAGCGATAATCCTCCACTTCCAGCACGCGAATCATGCCGAAGTCATCGTGGACTTCAGCCAATACGCGCTCTACACGCTCCTCGGTCATTGCTGCTCTCTTGCCAATAGTTATCTGGAGTGGGTAACCCTGTGGGATCGCCTTCGCCGAACGCCGCAGGTTGACGAGCTGAGTCGCCAGCCTCGGGAAGCGCGGATTGTCGGCGAAGCAGGCCCGGCAGGTCACGCAAATTATCGGGACTAACTGCTACCATGGCCCTCCGACTGCCTTGATTTCGAGTAGAAGATGAGCCAACCCTGGAGCCCCGACAGCTGGCGGACCCTGCCTATCCAGCAACAACCCCAGTATCCCGACGCAGATCACGTGCTGCGTGTCGAGCAGACGCTGGCCAGTTATCCGCCACTGGTGTTCGCCGGTGAAGCCCGCGAGTTGCGCCGTCAGTTCGCCGAAGTCACCGAGGGTCGCGCCTTTCTGTTGCAGGGTGGCGATTGCGCCGAGAGTTTCTTCGAGTTTTCCGCTGCGAAAATCCGCGACACCTTCAAGGTTTTGCTGCAGATGGCGATTGTCATGACCTTCGCCGCCGGTTGCCCGGTGGTCAAGGTCGGGCGAATGGCCGGCCAGTTCGCCAAGCCGCGCTCCGCCAATGACGAAACCATTGATGGCGTCACCCTGCCGGCCTATCGCGGCGATATCGTCAACGGCATCGGTTTCGACGAAAAGAGCCGCGTGCCGGACCCTGATCGTCTGTTGCAGGCCTATCACCAGTCCACCGCCACCCTGAACCTGTTGCGCGCCTTCGCTCAGGGCGGTTTTGCCGATCTGCATCAAGTGCATCAGTGGAACCTGGATTTCATCGCAGGCTCCGCGCTTTCGGAAAAGTACAGCCATCTGGCCGACCGAATCGACGAAACGCTGGCCTTCATGCGCGCCTGTGGCATGGACACCTCGCCGCAGTTGCGTGAAACCAGCTTCTTCACCGCCCACGAAGCGCTGCTGCTCAACTACGAAGAAGCCTTTGTGCGCCGCGACAGCCTGACCAACGATTTCTACGATTGCTCGGCGCACATACTGTGGATCGGCGACCGTACGCGCCAACTGGACGGCGCGCATGTCGAGTTTCTGCGTGGGGTGAAGAACCCGATCGGGGTGAAAGTCGGCCCGAGCATGAACACTGACGATCTGATTCGCCTGATCGACATCCTCAACCCAGACAACGACCCGGGCCGCCTGAACCTGATCGCACGGATGGGCGCCAACAAGGTCGGCGATCATCTGCCGGGCCTGATCCGTGCAGTCGAGCGTGAGGGCAAGAAGGTGCTGTGGAGCTCCGATCCGATGCATGGCAACACCATCAAGGCCAGCAGCGGCTACAAGACCCGCGACTTCGCGCAGATCCTGGGCGAGGTTAAGCAGTTCTTCCAGGTGCATCAGGCTGAGGGGACCTACGCGGGCGGTATCCACATCGAGATGACCGGCCAGAACGTCACCGAATGCATCGGCGGCGCGCGTCCGATTACCGAAGATGGCCTGTCAGACCGTTACCACACTCACTGTGATCCACGGATGAACGCCGACCAGTCGCTGGAACTGGCGTTCTTGATTGCCGAGACGTTGAAAGCCGTCAAACGTTAATTGCCAGATTCACGAACGCCACCCGCAAGCGCGCTGCACTGGCGCGCTTGCAATTGATCAGCACTTGCGGCAAACCCAACCAGTCTGCCAGTTGCCGCAGATTGGCCGCCAACGCAAGCATCCCCTCCTCGTCCAGCCCTGGCTCTTCCTCATGAACGGCATGCACAGCCAGCCTTCCCGCTGCTCGTTCGGCGCGCAGGTCGATGCGTGCGGCGATGCGCTCCTGGTGCAGAAACGGCAGCACGTAATAGCCGTAAACGCGCTTGTGCGCCGGGGTGTAGATCTCCAGCCGGTAATGGAAGTCGAACAACCGCTCGGTGCGCGCACGCTCCCAGATCAGTGAGTCGAAGGGCGAAAGCAGCGCGCTGGCAGTGACTTTTCTCGGCACCTTGAACTCCGGCAGCGCATACCCCGGCTGCTTCCAGCCCTGCACCTGTATCGCCTGAATCGCGCCCTCTTCCACCAACTCGGCAAGGCCCGCCTTTGCAGGCGCAGGGTCCTGACGAAAATAGTCTCGAATGTCTTTTTCAGTACCGACACCCAGCGCCTTTACTGCGTGCAGCAGCAAGCCGCGCTGGGCATCGGCTTCGGCCAATTCGGTGTGATTGATGATCGAGGCAGGCAAAACACGTTCAGGCAAATCGTAGAGTCGCTCGAAACCACGGCGCCCGGCGACCGTCACTTCACCCGCCGCGAACAACCATTCCAGCGCATGTTTTTCAGCGCTCCAGTCCCACCACTGGCCAGCTTTTTCCTGACGGGTACTCAGACTGCCTGCCCCCAGAGCCCCTTGATCGCGCACGGCTTGCAGCACGCGGGCGATGGTCGGCTGCTGTTCACGGCCAAACCTGGATAACTGCTGATAGATGCCTTCGCCCCGAGATGCACGCTGCATGCGCCAGCGCATCAACGGGTACAACTCGACCGGCAACAGCGAGGCCTCATGCCCCCAGTACTCGAAGAGTTTGCGCTGTCGGCCCTGACTCCACGCTGCCTGATCCAGCAGCTTCTGGGGGTAGTTACCAAGGCGCGAATAAAGCGGCAGGTAATGCGAACGCACCAACGCGTTCACCGAGTCAATCTGCAGCACCCCAAGGCGCTCGATCAACTGCGTGACATGGCTGGCCTTGAAGGTGGCAGGCGGCTGGCGGCCATTGAAACCTTGGGCCGTCAGCGCCAGACGGCGAGCTTGTTTGATGGACAGTTGCTGATTCGGCAGTTCTGCGGGCATTCAGGACCTCCTGATCGATCCGCAAAACTACCTGATCTCGTCCTGTGTTGCACATGCCTGCAGCAATCCGGCTTGCGGGCGGTGGCTATCTCACGATCGTCACCGCCGGCAAGCCGGACTGCTTAGATCGAACCGCGGTACCGACTTGCATATCAGTGCTTCATCGGGTCGTCCCAGAACGGGCGATCAATTTCCTCGTACACATCGGCGCGACTGAGGCCAATGTCCTTGAGCGCATCGTCGCTCAGGCTGGCCAGCACAATACGTTCACGGTGCAGCTTGCGCCAGCGGGCGATCTGCGCCGTCATGGCGTGCCAGGCACGTTCAATTGCCGAATCGTGGGACAGGGTTTTCAGTACCAGTACATAACCTTTTTGACCTTTCATCATCTCGCCCTCCAAGTGGGGATGGCTAGATCTTCTCTCCGGGCTTAAGATCAATCCAACAAATGTTTCTGATGCACTGCATCTGGGAGATTGATGTAATGGCCACCTATCCAAGCATCGACAGTGAACTGCTACGCACCTTCGTTGCCATCGCCGATCAAGGCGGGTTCACCAAGGCGGGCGAGGTGGTCAATCGCACGCAATCGGCGGTCAGCATGCAGATGAAGCGCCTGGAAGACGATGTGGTTCAGCGCCCGCTGTTTCAAAAGGACGGTCGGGTGTTGAACCTGACGGCGGAAGGCCAAGTGCTGCTGGGTTATGCGCGGCGCATCCTCAAGCTGCACAGCGAGGTGTTCAACACGCTGCGCGAGCCGCACATGGTCGGCACAGTGAAAATCGGCACGCCGGACGATTACGTGATGCGCTTTCTGCCGGGCATTCTTTCGCGGTTCGCGCAGGCGTATCCGCTGATTCAAGTCGAGGTGCATTGCGAATCTTCCGCTCAGTTGCTGCAACGCCAGGATCTGGACCTGAGCATCGTCACCCGCGAGCCAGGCAAGGAAATCGGGCAGATTCTGCGTCAGGAGCGTTTCGTCTGGGCCGAGGCTGCGGGTTTCTGCCCCCATGAACAGACGCCGATTCCGCTGGCGATGTTCAACAGTGACTGCTTCTGTCGTCTTTGGGCGAGCAATGCGCTGGATGCGGCGGGTCGTGAGTATCGCGTGGCGTACACCAGCGCGAGCCTGTCGGCGATCATGGCGGTGGTCAGCGCTGGGTTGGCAGTGACGGCTCAGTTGCAGAGCCTGATCACCTCGGATCTGCGCGTGTTGGGTGAAGAGGAAGGACTGCCACAGTTGCCGTCGGCGAGCATCGTTCTGCTGCGCAATCCGAACAATCCTTCACCGATCACCGAATGCCTGGCCGATCACATCGCCGAGGGTTTCAAGCTGTAGGGGTCGTCAAACCCTGAAGCACAACATGATCGCGCAGACCACCAGGAACACACAGAACAGCGAGCGCAGCAAACGCTCGGGCAAGCTGTGCGCCAGAGCCACGCCCCAACTGATGCTCGCCAGACCGCCAATGGCCAATGGAATGCCCATCAGCCAGTCAACGTGACCATGCAGCGCATAAGTGGTCATGGTGATCGTCGTACTGGGCGCTGCCAGTGCCAGCGCAAGGCCTTGTGCAGCCACCTGGGTCGCGCCGAAAACGCCGGTGAGAATGGGCGTGGCGATCACACCGCCACCCACGCCGAACAGCCCCGCCGTGACCCCGGAGCCCAGCCCCAGAACCCACAGCCACTTGGCATGCCGCAACTCGGTGCCAGCATTGCCTTTGCGCCAGTACATCTGGATCAGGTTGAACAGGGTCAGCACGATCAGAAACGCCACGAAGCCGATGCGCATGCTCTGGGCGTCGACTCGCACGGCCCACAAGGACGTGAGCCACGAGACAGTGAAACTCGGAACAATGAGCATCATCGCGTTACGCACGGAAATCCGGTTGCGCTGGTTATAGCGCCACAACGCCAGCAACACGTTCGGCAGCACCATCAGCAACGACGTGCCTTGTGCCAGTTGCTGATCCAGCCCGAACAACACACCCAACGCAGGAATCGCTACCAGCCCGCCACCAATTCCGAACAAGCCGCCCAACGTGCCCATGGCAGCGCCCAGCAGCAGGTACATCACAACATCGACAATCACAACCGGTCCTCAATATGATCTTGCGCGCATGCTACGCAGTCAGAGGGATCGAGGAAATCCACAGCTGCGGATAACCCTCTACGAATCGTGATTAGTTGATTCACGATACGTGTTCCATAGGTCTCAATGCGTGGGCGATAGAAAATCACCTCGCAGCCCATTATCGAAATTATCTGGTGCAATAAAGATCATGGCACTAAATTAGCGATCACTACCGATTAACCGAGGACATGTTCATGAACGCCGACGATAGCTCGACGACGGCTGGCGCTGGCAGTTGCGAAAACCTTCTGCTGGATAATCAGCTGTGTTTTGCCCTGTATTCCACGTCGCTGATGATGACCAAGGTGTACAAACCCTTGCTGCAGGAACTGAATCTCACCTACCCGCAGTACCTGGCAATGCTGGTGCTGTGGGAACGCGATGGTCTGACGGTCGGAGAAGTCAGCACGAAGCTGTTGACCGACCCTGGATCGCTCACTCCGCTGCTCAAGCGCCTGGAGGCGGAAGGCCTGATCAGCCGCACTCGCAGCAAGGAAGACGAACGCGTGGTGCTGCTGACCCTGACCGAACAGGGCAAGGCGCTGCACAAGAAGGCTCAAAGCATTCCGCAATGCATCCTCGCTGCCAGCGGGATCAGCGTGGAGCAGCTCAAGGCATTGCAACACGACCTACTGGGCCTGCGCGGGAACCTGCACGACAACATCTGAGCCCCACCGCTTCCCTCGTTTACCTCATAGGCCAGCCATTCGTGCTGGCCTTTTTGTTCCCGCTGCAAAAAGCACAATCCGCTTGGCCCTGCGGTGGCGATTTAAAGGGCGCCGCGGCCGAACCGAGCTGCTACGGATTGAGATCACCCGTAAAACCCTTCGATGCTCCTATCTTTATTTTTCATAAAAATCAATTAGTTGTATAGGAAAGCGACCTCTTGGCCAACAGAATCCGAGATTTTCTGAAAATTTGTCTTGCGCACTAAACATTAGCGAAGTACATTTCATCTCACTTGCTTAGCGCACAAAACTTTAGCGCAAAGTACAACAGCTTCTAACCAACATCATCTAGTGAGGAAATACCATGCAAACTCTCTATACCGCAGTCGCAACCGCAACCGGTGGCCGTGATGGCCGTGCTGTTTCCAGCGACAAGATCCTGGACGTGAAACTGGCGACCCCGAAAGAACTGGGCGGCGCTGGCGGTGAAGCCACCAACCCTGAGCAACTGTTCGCTGCCGGCTACTCGGCCTGCTTCATCGGCGCACTGAAATTCGTCGCTGGCCAGAGCAAGCGCAGCATCCCTGCCGACGCCTCGATCACTGCCCACGTCGGCATCGGCCAGATCCCTGGCGGTTTCGGTCTGGACATCGACCTGAACATCAACCTGCCGGGTCTGGAACAGGCCGACGCTCAGGCACTGGTCGACGCAGCCCACCAGGTCTGCCCTTACTCCAACGCCACTCGCGGCAACGTTGACGTACGTCTGCACGTAACCGTCTGACTCACCCGCCAACGAAGGAGATGAACATGAACACTTTCGGCAAGATTCTGGCTGGCTCCCTCCTCGCCCTGTCGATCGGCAACGCTTTCGCGGCGACCGACACCGGCGTCGAGCACAACACCCAGGCGTTCCTCGATGCACTGAACGCCGGAGGGGGCAAGCCGATCGAGCAGCTCTCGCCCAAGGATGCACGCGCCGTACTGACCGGCGCTCAGGCGGGGGTCAAGCTGACCCTGCCCAAAGCCGATGTCAGCCAGAAGACCATTTCGGTGGATGGCCAGAACATCAGCCTGACCATCGTGCGTCCGGCGGGCGTCAAAGGCACCTTGCCAGTGTTCATGTACTTCCACGGCGGCGGCTGGGTGTTGGGCGACTACCCGACTCACGAACGTCTGGTGCGGGATCTGGTGGAGGGCTCGGGTGCGGTGGCGGTCTTCGTCAACTACACACCTTCGCCTGAGGCGCACTACCCGACGGCGATCAACCAGGCCTACGCGGCGACCAAATGGGTGGCCGAGCACGGCAAGGAAATCAACGTCGACGGCAAGCGTCTGGCGGTTGCGGGCAATAGCGTCGGCGGCAACATGGCGGCAGTCGTCAGCCTGATGGCCAAAGACAAAGGCACTCCTGCGATCAAATATCAGGTGCTGCTGTGGCCTGTTACCGACGCCAACTTCGAAACCGGCTCGTATGAGCAGTTCGCCGAGGGGCACTTCCTCACTCGCAACATGATGAAGTGGTTCTGGGACAACTACACCACCGATCCGAAGCAACGCGCAGAGATCTATGCCTCACCGCTGCGCGCCACACTGGATCAGTTGAAGGGTCTGCCACCTGCGCTGGTGCAGACCGCCGGTGCCGATGTGTTGCGTGACGAAGGCGAAGCCTACGCCCGCAAGCTGGATCAAGCCGGTGTGCCGGTCACGGCTGTGCGCTACAACGGCATGATCCACGACTACGGGTTGCTCAACGTGGTCAGCCAGGTGCCGGAGGTTCGCTCGGCCATGTTGCAGGCGTCTCAGGAACTGAAGGTTCATCTGAAGTAACCCGCCTCGTTATTTCAGGATGAACATCATGAACTGGTAATCGCACGAAACGTCGCCCACAAAAAAGCCCGACTCAATGGTCGGGCTTTTTCGTATCCGGCGTTACGCAAGCAGTGCTTATTTAGCACGGCCTTTGTAGGAACCGCCTTCACGGGTGTCGATCTCGATCTTGTCACCGATTTCGATGAAGTCGGCAACTTGCAGCTCGGTACCGTTGGCCAGCTTGGCAGGCTTCATGACCTTGCCCGAAGTGTCGCCGCGAGCGGAACCTTCGGTGTAGTCAACGACGCGCACGATGGTGGTCGGCAGCTCTACGGAAACCAGACGGTCTTCGAAGAATACAGCTTCACAGACGTCGGTCATGCCTTCTTCAACGAAAGGCAGAACGGCTTCGATGTCTTCGGCGTTCAGTTCGTACATGGTGTAGTCAGTGGTGTCCATGAACGTGTAGGAGTCACCGCTGATGAAAGACAGGGTGGCTTCTTTGCGGTCCAGGATCACGTCGTCCAGCTTGTCGTCGGCGCTGTAGACGGTTTCAGTCTTGTAGCCGGTCAGCAGGTTCTTCAGCTTGGTCTTCATGATCGCGCTGTTACGACCAGACTTGGTGAATTCAGCTTTCTGAACCAGCCAAGGATCGTTGTCGATACGGATCACGGTGCCGGGTTTAAGCTCTTTACCAGTTTTCATTACGAGTATCCGAATTTGGATTGAAGTACTTTCTAAGCCCTGTACGAAAAGCCACTTTTCGTACAGGGCTTAATACAAGGCCGCGTATCATATCCAATTTCGGTAAAAGTGTACTAGCGCAGTCGTCAGATCGTCCTGCAAGGCCTGTTCCAGACACCACCGCTCGGCATGGGCCGCCAGCTCACCCTGGTGATTTTCCAGGGTTTCCCAGCTTTGCGTCATGTCCTGCACCGCATTCCAGTTGCGCCAGACTTGGGTCAGCGCCTCCCCGGCCGCAGCCGATAATCCCGCCAGATACAACTCCAGGAAGGCATCCAGCTTGGCCCAATGGGCGTCGTCGTCCTGCTCGTAGATGTGCCAGATCAGCGGCCGCCCGGCCCATTGCGCGCGGACGAAAGAGTCTTCGCCACGTACCACGTTGAACTCGCAGCACCACAGCAGACGGTCGTAATCTTCCTGGCGCACGAAGGGCAGAACCTGAACGGTCAGGTTGCCGCGCACCTGCACGGCGCCCGCTTTGAGGCTTTCGATGCCCAGCCATCGTTCGACATCGCCGATGACCCGCCCTTCCGGCACCAGGAGGTGGGTGAGCCGGGAAGCGCCGGCCAAGCAGTCCAGCCACGAGCCCAATCCTGCATGCTCGTAGGCGAACAGGGAGATCAGCCGTGTCGGGCCGTTTGAATCAACAGCCTGTGGATAAATCCCGAGATCAGCCAGGAATGCCTGTTTAGCGGCAGGATTCTGCTCGAAGGCATGGCGTCGCTCGATCAGCCCGGTTTCGCGCAGCAACCCGCCGGTGGTGGTCCTGAAGCCCGGGAAGAAAAAGAATTTCTGAATGCCGCTCGATTGCAGCGAGGGCAAACCGTGGCACCCGGTGACCCACTCCTCAGCACTGAGGTATTCGAGGTTCAACCACAACGGGCGCGGGTTGCGCGCTTTCATGGCCTCTATATAGGCGGCGGGAAGATGGCAGGCGAAGGCCTCGATGACCACATCCGCAGGCTCGGCAGGCTGCCAGTCTTTGGCCCAGAAACACACGTTGACGCCGGCATGCCACTGCTGCTCGGCCGTCGCGTCAGCCCCGGGGCACAAGCGTGCGAACGCCGAGAGATCGTCTACCCACAGACGCACGTCCATCCCATGTTCGGCGACCAGCTGTCGGGCCAGACGAAAGGTCACGCCCACATCGCCGAAGTTATCCACAACGGTACAGAAAATATCCCAAGAGGCTTTCATCCGGGCTCCCTGAGGATGTTCAAAAAAGCGGATTGTCCGTCATAACGACGCAGAATCACCAGCCCCGGTCGTGCGACAATCGGCGCCAACGTCATACAAGTCGGGAGTCTGTCATGTACGTCAATCATCGCGAATTGTCCGTCACGCTCCACCCATTGAAGCTGGTTCTGTCCATCGCCGCCGGGATCTGGCTCGGATTTCTGGCGGTCGCGCTGACGGCCTGGTTGATCTACAAGGTCTTGCCCGCCGAGCAGACTCAAGCACTGAATAACGCAGCGGCCCAGCTGACCAACCCTCCCGGCGCCAAACCCAGGCCTGAAAGCGACAACCCGATGTTCGACCAGTACCGGCAGATGCTGCGCGACAGTGAGGCGCGTCAGGCGCAGGAGGCCGAACAGGTCGAACGTCAGCGCAGCTTCAACGGGCCCAAGTGCCAGTTCTGGATGCAGCAGAACCAGACCGCCCCCAGCGAGAAAAGCCGCGCGGCGATTTATCAGTTCTGCGGTTGACCCCCTCCACGAGAAAAGCAGCATTCATGAACAAGCAGCAGGTCCTGCAACGGATCATCGAAAGACTCGAAATTGATCTGGACGTCGCCATTCGTGCCGCGCAAACCGCGTACGAAACCGCGACCCACGAAGAGAACATCGCCGAAAACAAGTACGACACGCTGGGCCTGGAGGCTTCGTATCTGGCCGCCGGGCAGGCGCGTCGAGTCGAGGAAATTCGCCAGTCGCTGACGCTCTACAAGACTCTGGTGCTCAAGCCGTTCGACGAGGCGCGCGGCATTCAGCCGGGGGATCTGATCGTGCTGGAGTCGGTCAGTGGCGTCGAACAGCACCTGTTTCTGGGACCAGATGCCGCAGGCTTGAAAATCACTGTCGATGAGACGCTGATCACCGTGATCACTGCCAAGGCGCCGCTGGGGCAGAACCTGCTGGGCAAGTTCGACGGCGATGAAGTCGAGATAAGCGTCAATGGCAGCCGACAGTCGTTCGAGGTCATGCGCGTGGTGTGATCCGTTGATCATTTGCAGGGTTGAAGGGTCTGACTTTTTGTGGGTATGGTGCGCAGTCGCACGACAAACGGTGAACCCGGAATATGGAGCCGGACCCACGGATTTAACCAAGGAGATATTTCATGACGAACGTCATCACTTTCCCTGACGCCCATGAACGTGATCGCCTCAAGTCCAGTGACCACCAAGGGTTGAGATACCTGAACAAGAAAGAGCGACAACTGATCGACCGCCTGCGCATGACCAGTCACGCGGGCCGCCAATATGTGTACGACTACGCCAATATCATGTCGCGGTCCAAGCCCATGTATCCCGATCCGGTGGATTGACGATGCAATCAAGTGGCAGCACGGCTTGTCGGCGGTGACATCCTTCAGATCCACCCTGCCGACCCGCCGTGCAGCTGCAGATACGCGACTCTGGTCATGAAGCGTTCAGCTCAGGTTCAGTACAAAGCCGCAGGACACGGGCCTATAGTGGGCAGATGTTTTCTGCCTTCAGGTACCTGTCATGTCCGCTGCGCCCGAGTCCGTCACGCCCGACACCACTGCCCCAGTTGAGCCTGCGAAACCCGATCACCTGCGCTTTCACAAAGGCCATGCGCATCTGGCTCCGACCTTCGGCAATGATGCTTTTGCCCTCAAGGCCGAGGCCTTTGCGCGGTTCTTCGGCACGCCGACTTTCCTGGGCGCACAAACAGTGCTCGTGCTGTTGTGGGTCGGCGCCAACCTGAGCGGTCTGGTGAAGTTTGACGTCTATCCGTTCATCCTGCTCAACCTGGCGTTCAGCCTGCAGTCGGCTTATGCCGCGCCCTTGATTCTGCTGGCCCAGACCCGCCAGGCCGCGCGCGACAAAGCCAGCTCCGACGCCGACGCTCAACACCGCGAAGCCCTGGCCGTTGCCAACGAAGAACGCATGGCCCGCGCGGCGCAGAACACCGCACAGATGCTCGAACTGCTGGAACAGAACACCCGCCTGACAGAAATGACCAAGGTGCTGACCGAACGTGTGGAAGCGCTGACGGCAGACATGCACAAGCATTTCGTGAAAAAGGATGGACATGTCTGAGCACCTTGTCCTTCAAGGAACAGATAACTGATCCTGCGCGACTCCCTCCCACAAAAATCAGTGCCCCCGAATCACCTGACTCACCGGTTACCGCCCTGCAGGTCCTTGAACGCATCGCGGCAAATCGACAGGGCTATTTCAATATCACCGAGACATCGCATTTCGCCGAGTCATCCCTGTCCGGGCACTTTGGGCAGTGTGTGGACACTTATGATATTGCGGTCGTAATGGAAGAGCGGGATTATGCCTGTAATTTTTCCGGCACACCGCCGGATGTCTCCCGGAGCGCACGCCCATGCAAAGCACCTCTCGCGAAGAAACCCTGGCCCTCTGGCAAGCCCAGGAACAAGAAATGCGCGCCCGTCTCGGCAAGGCCGGGAGCATGAGCCTGTTAGACGTTGCCCAACTGACGCCGCAGGAATTTTTCGACGGCATCGGCAGCGGTCTTTACCCGCACCCGCCGATCGGTGAGTTGATGGATTTCGTGCCCATCGAATGGACGCCGGGGCGCTTCGTCTTTCAGGGCACGCCTGGCCCACAACATTACAACCCGCTGGGGACAGTGCATGGCGGATACGCTGCAACGCTGCTGGATTCGTGCATGGGTTGTTCGATTCACACCCAATTGAAGAAGGGCCAGGGCTACACCACCCTCGACCTGCGCATCAGTTACATCCGCGCCCTCAACAACAAGACCGGCCCGATTCGCGCCGAAGGGACGGTGGTGCACGTCGGGCGCTCCACGGCACTGGCCGAGGGCAGAATCTACGACGCCGATGGCCGCCTGTATGCCATCGGCACCACCACCTGCATGATTCTCGACATGAACCGCTGACCGGGCGCGACGTGATCGAACACCACCGCCTGTAGCAACACGGCTTTCCGGCGGTGGCGACATCAGAAACATCACCGCCGGCAAGCCGGACGGCTACAGCCCCGGGTACTCCTCATTCGTGATTTGCAGTCAAAAGTCCCTTTCCGATTGCCCGGTTTTTCCGCTGCGATCGAACCGGGATACTGGGCTTCAGATTTCCCACCGACGCAATGGAGTATCCACATGACTGTTCCTGCATTTGGCCTGGGCACGTTTCGCTTGAAGGACCAGGTTGTAATCGACTCGGTCACGACCGGCTTTGAACTGGGCTACCGCGTCGTCGACACCGCGCAGATTTACGGCAACGAAGCCGAAGTCGGTCAGGCCATCGCGCAAAGCGGCGTCCCCCGTGAAGACCTCTTCATCACCACCAAGATATGGACCGACCACTATGCCGCCGACAAGCTGATCCCTAGCCTCAAGGAAAGCCTGGCGAAGCTGAGAACCGACTATGTCGACCTGACCCTGATCCACTGGCCGTCACCGGGCGGCAAGGTTTCGGTCGCTGAATTCATGGGCGCGCTGCTGGAAGCGAAGCAGCAGGGCCTGACCCGCGAGATCGGTGTGTCCAACTTCACCATCGCGTTGATGAAAGAAGCCATCGCAGCGGTGGGCGCCGAGAACATCGCCACCAATCAGATCGAACTGCATCCGTATCTGCAGAACCGCGCCGTCGTGGGTTTCGCTCAGCAGCAGCGCATCCAGATCACGTCGTACATGACCCTGGCCTACGGCGAAGTCATCAAGGACCCGGTAATCCAGCAGATCGCCCAGCGTCACAACGCGACACCTGCGCAAGTCACCCTGGCCTGGGCCATGCAACTGGGCTACGCGGTGATTCCGTCGTCGACCAAACGCGAGAACCTGGAAAGCAATCTCAAGGCGGTCGACCTCAAGCTCAGCAACGAAGACATGGCCCAGATCGCCCGACTGGATCGCGGCCATCGCCTGACCAGCCCGGCAAGCCTGGCGCCGCAGTGGGATTGATCGCCTCGATTCAACAGCAGATCAAATTCCTGTAGCAGTCCGGCTTGCCGGCGGCAGCGACGTCAAAAACGCCAGCGCCGGCAAGCCGTGCTGCTACAGAGGTTCGCTGCTGTTCATTACCCAGTGAAAGAATCTGGAAGGACTCGAACCGCGCCCCGTAACAATGCACCCGAACCATAATCAGGCACCTACGTAACACCTGCGAAAAATTGGTTCACTTATTCCCCGAACCAATCGCACCTCCTCCCGCGAACCAAGCTTGTGAACCTTTGGCGATTGGCCCAAGGGGCCTCAAGTGCTGGCTTCGACACGTCTGAACCGCGCATTTTCCAGCCGAACCAATTTCCATTGGCATCGCTATTGCACTCGCCCTTCCATCGCTACTCGCAGCCTTGCGCTGCAACTGGCCCCTGATTTCATCCTGTCACGAGAGACCATGATGGAAAGGTTCGAGACTGACGCCCCTCACGACAACTCGTCGAAAATGGCCCTTGATGCGCTGCGCCAGATGGTGGCGCAACAGGCGGCGTTCCCCCAGCGGGCATTGCCTACCGAACGCGAACTGGCGGTGGATTTCGGTGTGAGTCGCCGTGCGATTCGACGCGCCCTTGCGGTGCTTGAAGCCGAAGGCCAGATCTGGCGCCGCCAGGGCAAAGGCACCTTCGTCGGCCCTACCCCGCCCAGTGCCGCGATGAGTTTTGCCAAGTTGTCGAGCCGGACCAATTTCAGCGAGGTCATGGAAGCGCGCCTGTATCTGGAGCCCGCGCTCGCCTCACTCGCCGCGCTACGGGCCAACGGAGAACAGATGGCGATCCTGCGCCGCCTCGCCGAACGCACTGAGCGCCAGCAGCACGCGACCGAGATCGACGCCGAGGGCATTGAGCTGTGGGACAGCGCGCTGCATCGCGGCATCGCCGAAGCCGCCGGCAACCGCTTGATGCTGGATATCTTCGAAATGCTCGACGCCATCCGCCTCGACCCTGCCTGGCGCGACCTGCGCCAACGCGCCCGCAACGCCGACCGGCTGGACACCTACAGCCACGATCACGACGACATCGTCAGTGCCATCGAAACCCGCGATCCGGTCAAGGCCGCCACTGCCATGCGCGGTCATCTGCGCGCGTTGCAGCAAGCCCTCGACCACGTCATTCAACAAGACCTTGAGGCCAGCGTATGAGCGACACCCCTCGCGATCAGCAACGCGCAGTACTGAGCGTCAGCGACCTCACCGTGCGCTTCAAGGATGCGCCGGCCAACGTGGTCGACGGCGTGTCCTTTTCCATCAAGGCGGGTAAAACCCTGGCGATTGTCGGTGAGTCCGGCTGCGGCAAAAGTGTGACATCGATGGCTCTGATGGGCCTGCTGCCCGACACTGCGAACGTCGAGGCCCGCGCCTCCAACCTGCTCGACGAGGCTCTGCTGGGCATGTCCGATGAGCGCCTGCTGGACGTACGCGGCAATCGCATGGCGATGATCTTTCAGGAGCCGATGACCTCGCTCAATCCGGTCTTCACCATTGGCGAGCAGATCGCCGAAAGTGTGATGCGCCATCAGGGCGTGTCTGCCAGCGCTGCCCGAAAACGCGCACTGGAAATGCTTGAAAAAGTCCGCGTGCCCGACGCACAACAGCGTCTGGACGCTTACCCCCACGAACTCTCCGGTGGCATGCGTCAGCGCGCGATGATCGCCATGGCCCTGGCCAACGACCCGGCATTGATCATCGCTGACGAGCCGACCACCGCGCTGGACGTAACCATTCAGGCGCAGATCCTGTCGCTGGTCGCCAGCCTTCAGGCAGAGACCGGCACCTCGATGATCCTCATCACCCACGACCTCGGGGTCGTCGCGGAAGTCGCCGACGAGGTGATGGTGATGTACGCCGGTCGCGTGGTGGAAGGCGGTTCGGTGAAGACCCTGTTCGACGACCCGCAGCATCCCTACACCATCGGCCTGATGGGTTCGATGCCTTCGGTAGGCCCGCGCGAAGGACGACTGGCGACGATCAATGGTCGTGTGCCGACACCTGCGGAAATGCCCAGCGGTTGCCGCTTTGCCAGCCGTTGCCCGTTCGTCATCAGCGCCTGTCACGAAGCTCGCCCGCCCCTGCTGGAACTCTCCGACGGCCACTTCGCCGCCTGCATTCGAGCGCCACTGGAACAGCATCTGGGAGTCAGCGCATGAACCTGTCACAGAAAAAAACCGCCGATGCCGATGCGCTGGAACAGCCGATTCTGGAAAGCATCGCTGTGAGTAAACATTTCCACAGCGAAACGGGTTTGTTCCAGCGCAAGAAGCCACCGGTGCAGGCGGTGAATGAAGTGTCTCTGGCGGTGCGTCGAGGTGAGACGCTGGCGTTGGTAGGCGAGTCGGGTTCCGGCAAATCGACTCTGGGCCGCGTGCTGCTGAACCTGCTCAAACCCACCGCAGGCGATGTGATTTACGAAGGACGCAATCTGGGTAATTTGCCTGCCGACAAGCTGCGTCAGGTACGTCGCGATCTGCAGATCATCTTTCAGGACCCGTTCGCGTCGCTGAACCCGCGCATGAGTGTGGAATCGATCATTGGCGAGCCGATCTGGCTGCACCGAGACGACAGCCGCAGCGCGCGTCAGGACAAAGTCGCCGAACTGCTGCGCACGGTTGGCCTGGCGCCGGAGCATGGCAGTCGCTTCCCCCATGAGTTCTCCGGTGGTCAGCGTCAGCGCATCGGCATCGCTCGTGCTCTGGCCTCCGAGCCAAGGCTGATCCTCGGCGACGAACCGGTGTCGGCGCTGGACGTGTCGGTGCAGGCGCAGGTGGTCAACCTGCTGGAAGACCTCAAGCATCAGTTCGGCCTGACCCTGTTGATCGTCGCCCACGGCCTGGCCGTGATCCGCCACATGAGCGACCGAGTGGCAGTGATGTACCTCGGCGAAATCGTCGAACTGGCACCGGTCAACGCGCTGTTCGAGACGCCGTTCCATCCCTACACCCAGGCGCTGATGGCGGCTGTACCGGTCAGCCATCCGGATTTGCGCCGCCCTCGGCCGCTGCTCGGGGGCGACATGCCAAGCCCGAGCAAGCCGCCGTCAGGCTGCCGCTTTCATACCCGTTGTCCGCACGCCAGGCCGCTGTGCCGCGAACTCAAGCCGACCTTCGAGACCGTCGAGCCGGGACGTCAGGTCGCCTGCCATTACTGGCGCGAAATCGCCAACGCCGGCGCCGGTTCGCTGATCGTGCCAACGCCCAGCGCCGCCTACAGCCAACGCCTGAATCTGTTCAAAAGCCATCAAGCCCTTTCTCTGGAGAGTCAGCCATGAAGTTCGCCCACCTGATGACAACCACCTTGTTGCTGCTCGCTGCGAATGCTGCTGTCGCCGAAACCACCCTGCGCATTGGCATCCAGGACGATCCTGACGTGCTTGACCCGCATCGCTCGCGCACCTACTCGGGGCGTCTGGTGTACACCGCCCTGTGCGACAAGCTGGTGGACATCAGCCCGGACCTCACCTACGTCCCGCAACTGGCCACGGCCTGGAACTGGAGCGAAGATGGCAAGACGCTGACCATGACCCTGCGCGACGGCGTGACGTTTCACGATGGCGAAGCGTTCGACGCCGCCGCCGTGAAGTTCAACCTGGACCGCGCCCGCACCCTGCCCGACTCGCTACGCAAGAGCGAGCTGTCGTCGGTGGAAAGCGTGGATGTGATCGACGCGAAAACCGTGGCGATCAAGGTCAAGCAGCCAGACGCCACGCTGATTTCCCAGCTCTCCGACCGCGCCGGAATGATGCTCGCGCCCAAAGCCTCGGCCACCGATGTCGGCTCGAAACCGGTGTGCTCCGGCCCGTACAAATTCGTCCAGCGTGTACAGCAGGATCGCATCGTGCTGGAGCGTTTCGACAACTACTGGAACAAGCAGGCCTACCATTTCGACAAGGTGATTTTCCTGCCGATTCCGGACACCTCGGTGCGTCTGGCGAACCTGCGTTCCGGAGATCTGGACATCATCGAGCGCGTGGCGCCGACTGACGTGAAGACCGCCAAGGCCGACAGCCATGTGCAGGTCTTCAGCACGCCGGGCTTGGGCTACATGCAGCTGATGTACAACACCAACAACGGCGACAAGGCCAATAATCCCATGGGCCAGGACAAGCGCGTGCGCAAGGCGTTCGAGCTGGCCATCGATCGCGACGCGATCAATCAGGTGGTGTTCGAAGGCCTGTACGCACCGAGCGCGCAGCCGTTCCCGAAAAACAGCCCGTACTACGACAAGTCCCTGCCGCTGCCAGCGCGAGACGTTGAAGCGAGCAAGAAGCTGCTGGCCGAAGCAGGCGTGAAGACGCCGGTCAATGTCGAGCTGAAGGTCGCCAACAACCCCATCGCGCAACAGGTTGGGCAGATCATTCAGGCCATGGCCGAAGAAGCCGGTTTCAAGGTCAACCTGATCGCCACCGAATACGCCACGCTGCTCAGCGAACAACAGGCGGGCAACTTTCAGATCGGCATGAGCGCCTGGTCTGGCCGGCCTGATCCGGATGGCGACATCCATCAGTTCGTGACCTGCAAGGGCGGTCAGAACGACGCCCATTTCTGCGACCCGAAACTCGACGAACTGCTGAACAAGGCCCGCACCGTTAACGATCAGGCACAGCGTCAGGCGCTGTATTTCGAAGCCCTGCGCCTGCTCGCCGACGACGTGCCGACCAGCTACCTGTATTTCGATCCGCGAATCATCGCCATGCGCAGCAACCTGACCGGTTTCGTGCCCAATCCCGATGGTTTGATTCGCCTGAACAACGTCGCCTTCAAATGATCATGGCCCCTGTGGATAACCGCTGCGGCCGCGAGGAATCGCCATGCTGATTTTCATTCTGCGACGTCTGCTCAGTGCCCTTCCGACGTTGATCCTGGTCTCGCTGTTCGTCTTCACCCTGCAAAAGCTGTTGCCGGGCGATCCGGTGCAAGCCATGGCCGGCGAAGAGCGCGACCCGGCGGTGATGGAATACCTGCGCGAGAAATACCGGCTCAACGATCCGGTGCCGCTGCAGTACGTCCACTGGGTGGGCAATGTGCTGCAAGGTGACTTCGGCACCTCGCTGCGCACGGAGCAACCGGTGACCACGCTGCTGGCGTCCAAGCTGCCGGTGACCCTCGAACTGGCGGTGCTGGCGCTGATCATCGCGTTGCTGATCGGCATTCCGACCGGGGTGATTTCCGCCGTGCGCAAAGGCACGGCGACCGATTACGCGGCCAACGTCTTTGCGTTGTCGGGGATTTCCATTCCGCATTTCTGGCTGGGAATTCTGCTGATCATGATCTTCGCCGTGAAGTTGCAATGGCTGCCAGCGTCGGGCTTCGTGCCATTGGGTGAGGACGTCGGGCAGAACCTGAAAACCCTGATTCTCCCGGCGTTCGTGCTCGGCGCGGGGCTGTCCGGCGTGCTGATGCGTCACACCCGCAGCGCCATGCTCGAAGTGTTGAGGGCCGACTATGTGCGCACGGCGCGAGCCAAGGGTCTGTTCCCGCGCACGGTGATTCTCAAGCACGCCTTGCGCAATGCGCTGATGCCCATCGTAACCCTGACCACACTGCTGTTCGGCGAGTTGCTGGGGGGTGCGGTGCTCACCGAGCAAGTGTTCAGCATTCCGGGCTTCGGCAAGATGATCGTCGATGCCGTGTTCAATCGCGATTACGCCGTGGTGCAAGGCGTGGTGCTGTGCGTGGCCATCGGCTTTCTACTGCTGAACCTGCTGGCCGACGTGCTCTATCGCCTGATCAATCCACGCCTGAGGACTGCCTGATGACCTCGATTGCCGTCAATCCTGCAGTGCCCGTCAAAGAGTCGTTGAAGCCGCGTACTCGCTCCCCGTTCGTGAAGAAATTCCTCGCCAATAAGGGCGCGGTGATCGGCGCGGTGGTATTGATCGTGTTCATCCTCGCAGCGCTGCTGGCGCCCTGGATCGCACCTTACGATCCGCTGAAAGCCAACTTCCTCGCAGTGCGCAAAGCGCCGTCGATGATGTATTGGCTGGGCACCGATGAACTGGGGCGCGACCTGTTCTCCCGACTGCTGTGGGGCGCGCGCAGTTCGCTGTTGGCGGGAGGCGTTTCGGTTGCCATTGCCATGATCATCGGCGTGCCCCTGGGCCTGCTGGCCGGGTACTTCGGCGGCAAACTGGACGCTGTTATTTCGCGAATCATGGAAGCGTTGCTGTCCTGTCCGTTTCTGGTGCTGGCGATTGCACTGGGTGCGTTTCTCGGCCCAAGCCTGACCAACGCGATGATCGCCATCGGCCTGTCGGCGATGCCGATTTTCTCCCGCCTGACTCGCGGCCAGGTGCTGGCGATCCGTCACGAGGATTATCTGGAAGGCGCACGCGCCATCGGTCTGCCGGACCGCTGGATCATCCTTCGCTACGTGCTGCCCAACGTGCTCTCGCCACTGGTGGTGCAGGCGACGCTGACCATCGCTTCGGCGATTCTGGCCGAGGCCAGCCTGTCGTTCCTCGGCCTGGGCCAGCAACCGCCCTCGCCATCCTGGGGCTCGATGCTCAACACCGCAAAAAACTTCATGGAGCAGGCGCCGTGGATGTCCATCGCGCCGGGCGTGGCGATCTACATCACCGTGCTGTGCTTCAACCTGCTGGGCGACGGGCTGCGTGACGCACTCGACCCGAAAAGCTGACTCGCCATCCGACCTAAAGCTATCAACTGCCAAAGAGATGAATTCATGTTCGATGATCTGGATTACAGCCAACCTTATGCGTCCGCCCGCTCGCCGGTGATGGGCAACAACATGGTCGCCTGCTCGCAGCCACTGGCCGCTCAGGCAGGCCTGGACATGCTGCGTCGCGGCGGCAATGCCGTAGACGCCGCGATTGCCGCCGCCATGGTGCTGACTGTGGTCGAGCCGACCGGCTGTGGCATCGGCAGCGATGCGTTTGCCATCGTCTGGGACGGCAAGACACTGCAAGGCCTCAACGCTTCCGGCCGCTCGCCGCAAAAGTGGACGCCGGAGCACTTCGCCCAAGAAACAGAAATGCCGCAGCGCGGCTGGAATTCGGTGACCGTGCCAGGCGCGGTGTCGGCCTGGGTCGCGCTGTCCGAGCGCTACGGCAAACTGCCTTTCGCGACCCTCGCGGCACCCGCAATCGGCTATGCCCGCAACGGCTATCAGGTCACCCCGATCATTGCCGAATTGTGGCGTCGTGGCGGCGCGCTGTTGAAGGATCAGCCAGGTTTCGCCGAGTGTTTCCTGCCGGACGGCAAGGCACCTGCAGCCGGGGAAAAGATCACCCTGAAGGACCACGCCAACACGCTGGAGCTGATCGCCGAAACCAAGGGCGAGTCGTTCTACCGCGGCGAGCTGGCCCAGGCGATCATCGCCCATGCCAACGCCAACGGCAGCGTGATGAGCCTGGAAGACCTGGCCAATCACAGCGTCGACTGGATCGACACGATTTCGGTGCCCTACGCCGGTGCCGTGGTTCACGAACTGCCGCCCAATGGCCAGGGCATCGCCACCCTCGCCGGCCTGACCATGCTCGAAGCCCTCGGGGTCGGCGAACACGCCGTGGACAGCGTCGAGACCGTGCACCCGGTGCTGGAAGCCATGAAACTGGCGCTGGCCGACCTCAACCACCACGTGGCCGACAACGACCACATGCGCCTGAAGTCCGAGCACCTGTTGGACCCGGCCTACCTGATGGAGCGCGCCTCGCTGGTCACCGAACAGGCCGCCGACCCTCAGCACGGCGCGCCCAAGGCTGGCGGAACGGTATACCTCTCTGCCGCCGACGAGAGCGGCATGATGGTCTCGTTCATCCAGTCCAACTACATGGGCTTCGGCTCCGGCGTCGTCGTGCCAGGCACCGGCATCAGCCTGCAGAACCGTGGTGCCGGTTTCAGCCTCGACCCCGAGCACGTCAACGTCGTCGCGCCGGGCAAACGCCCTTTCCATACCATCATTCCGGGCTTCGTAATGAACGCCGACGGCACGCCATTGATGTCGTTCGGCCTGATGGGTGGCCCGATGCAGGCCCAAGGGCATCTGCAAATGATGATGCGCATCCTGCGCTACAAACAGAACCCGCAAGCCGCCGCCGATGCGCCGCGCTGGAGGATCGAGGAAGGCTTGAAAGTCGCCGTGGAGCGTTCGTTCGATCGCCTGGTGGTTGAAGAACTGCGCGCCAAAGGGCACGAAGTGGAGATCGAAGACCCAAGCGGCGTGTTCGCCTTCGGCGGCGCGCAGATCATTCAGCGCACCGCCCACGGGTATGTGGGTGGGACCGATCCGCGCAAGGATGGGTTGGTGGCGGCGTATTGATTAGATTGCTGGCCCCAAGGCCCGAACCGCAAACTCGGCAATCGCCTGCAACTGCTCGCGGCTGGCCCCGCCCTTGGCGCTGACCTTCATGCCATTGAGGGTCGACAGCAGGAAATCACAGGCCCCGGCGATGTCGATAGTCGCCGGGATCTGTTGCTGTTCGACGGCCAGTTTCAAGGTCCGCTCCATCGCCGCCCGCAGGGTTTTTCCCGAACTGGCGCAGAGCTGATTGAGCTCTTCGTCACTCATCCCGAACTCGCAGATCGCATTGACCCCCATGCAGCCTGAAGTCCCTTCCCTTTCGGCGCGGGAGGCGAACGACAACAGCGTGTTACGCAGCGATTCCAACGGCGTGGCGTCCTTGCTCAGGCGCCAGATCAGGTCGCTGATACTGTTGGCCTGATACTGCTGCATCGCCTCGATGTACAACTGGCGCTTGTCGCCGAACGCGTTGTACATGCTTTGTCGGCTCAGGTTCATCGCTGCCATCAGCGCTTCGGTCGAAGCCGCCGCGAAACCTTTGTCGCAGAACACTCTTATCGCCTGAAGCAGCGCCTCGTCACGGTCGAATTGTCTCGGTCTTGCCATGGGCTGCCTCAGGGTTGAAGGTGCGACGTTTGCCTGAAATCAGGCGAGATACCCGCCGTCCACGGTCAGGCTCGCGCCGGTCACGAACGATGCATCGTCGCTGGCCAGGTACGCGGCCATGCTGGCGATTTCGTCCGCCCTGCCCAATCGTCCCAGAGGCACCAGTGCGATGGCGTGATCAAGATAGGGCGCGTCGGGCGGATTCATGTCGGTGGCGGTCGGACCCGGCTGGATGTTATTGACAGTGATCCCGCGTGGGGCGAAGTCCAATGCCAGGCCGCGAATCATACCGGTGATCGCTGACTTGGTCATGGAATACGCGCTCGACCCGGGGAATCCCGAACGCTGCCCTGCCACGCTGCCGACCGTGATGATGCGGTCGCCACGGTTCATGACTTTCGACGCTGCCTTGGCGGCGATGTAGGTTGCTCGGACATTGATCGCGTACATCTCGTCCAGCGCTTCGACACTGAAATCATCGACCGACCCCAGGCCGAGGATCCCCGCGTTGTTGACCAGGATGTTCAGCCCGCCGAACTGCTCGACAGTGGTTGTGACCGCGCGCTCGATATCTACTGCTGCTCTGCTGTCGGCCTTGATCGCCAAGGCTTTGCCACCTTGGTCGCGAATGCTGGCGACCAGCTCATTGGCCTTGTCGGCAGAAGCGGAATAGGTGAAGGCAACGGCGGCGCCCTCTTCTGCCAGACGACGCACGATGGCCTCACCGATACCACGGGAGCCCCCTGTAACGAGGGCCGTCTTGCTGGTGAAGCGTTGGGATGGGACGGTCATTTCATGACACCTTTAGTGGATTAATTTATCTATAACAGACCTATTAGCGCCCAGGCAGCTATTAAAAATCAACCTATAAAAGATAATTTAATCCATAATTTTCTCTATCAGATGCAAAAAAGGCGCCCGTAGGCGCCTTCGTGTTTACCACTTGTTTACGCGACGACAGGGATCATCGGATCCGCTGCAGCCAGCGCCGCTTCGCGCTCGGCCACGGGAGGGTAGATCCATACCGAGTTGATCTGCTGCTTGAGTTCTTTGGCTTCCTGCTTGATCAGCTTGACCTGACGGTCCCAGCCTTCGGTGTACACCGCGCCCCAGGCGCCGAGGTCCAGGCAAGTCACGTATTTGACCTGGCTGTAGGGAATCGGCGCTTCGCCCAACAGGTCGGCAGCGACGTTGTTGCCGGCCGAACGGCCCAGTGCGATCGCGTGCTGGCAGGTCATGAGGGCGAAGTTGCCCTCCTCGTCGGTGGCAGCGTAGGCGGTATCACCCGTGGCGAAGATGTCCTGTTGGCCAATGACTTTCAGGTTACGGTCCACATGCAGACGGCCAGATGCGTCGCGCTCACCGGGGATTTGTTCGGTCAGGGAGCTGGCGCGCACACCGACGGTCCAGACCACGGTCTTGGCGTCGATGCGGCGACCATCGGCCAGGGTCACCCCATTGCTGTCCACCGACGCCACCGATGCATTGATCACCCATTCCACGCCCAGAGTTTCGGTGGCTTCGATAATCGACGGGCTGATGTTCGCGCCCAGCGCAGCGCCGACCTTCTCGCCACGGTCGACGATGATCACCCGAACCTTTGCATCGGCGCCGAGTGCGGCACGCAGCCGGGCTGGCATTTCGGTTGCGGTTTCGATCCCGGTGAAGCCACCGCCCGCGACCACGACGGTATTGCGCGGTGCGGACTCAGGTTGCTGGGCCAATGCCTTGATGTGCTGTTCGAGGCGGGTGGCTTCGGCCATCAGGTCGACGTCGAACGCGTGCTCGACGCCCGGCACAGACGCAGGACGAACCACTCGGCTGCCGGTGGCCAGAACCAGTTTGTCGTAGTTGATGGAGGTCTTTGCACCACTGGCATCGGTGTAACTGACTTTCCTGGCCGCCACGTCGATGGTGTCGGCCATGCCTTTGATGAAGTTGACGCCGACTGCATCGAACAGTGGGCCCAACGGCGACTGCATCTGATGCACTTCCTGCTCGTAGTAACGAGGACGGACGCCCAGCACGGCTTCTGGCGCCAGCACAGTGACTTCGACGTCGCTGCGATCGTGTTTGTCCAGCAGACGCATGGAGCTCAGCGCGCTCCACATTCCGCCAAAACCCGCGCCGACAATCAGGATTTGCTTTTTCATTGTGTGCTCCAAAGAAGAAATAGGTCGTTTTCAGCAGCGGCCTGATGAGCTGAAAGCTGCATGGGCCAGCGCTGGTTCGTTCCGGTCGGAGTTGGCGACCGCCTCAGGACAACTACGACTCTATTGATCGGAGTTAATTTCAGCAAGCTATTTTTTGTCACCTCAGCAATGGAGCGCGAGTAATCATCAAATAAATTATTTTTAAATCAGATAGTTGAACCACATTACCGTCTATCGGCACTTCTCACTTAGCTGGGCTAAGGCTTCACCGCCCGTCATTCAACCTCTGCATACCTTGCGATGGCCCCGTCAAATTGTTAGCTTTTGCACGATCAATTCAGTCGGAGATTCAAATGTCTCTTTATAGCGCGGGTGTCGAGTACGGCATTCACTGCCTGCTTTATCTGGTGGATGAGCGTGGCGACAGTCGCGAGGCCAGCGTCCGGGATCTGGCCGACCTGCAGGGCGTACCACAGGAATACCTGGCGAAGGTGTTCACCAAGCTGGCGAAAGCGAAACTGGTGGTCGCGACCGAAGGCGTGCGTGGGGGTTTCAGGCTCGGGCGGCCGTCGGACGAAATCACCCTGCTGGACATCGTCACCGCCATTGACGGGCGCAAGCTTATTTTCGATTGCCGGGACATTCGCGGGCGCTGCGCGGTGTTCGACGGTTGTGCGCCGCAATGGGCGACCGAAGGCATCTGCGGCATCAACGCCGCGATGCTGACCGCGCAAAAGCGTATGGAAGAAGCGCTGGATCAGCAGACCATTCTTGACCTGGCCCGCCGCACAGGGCGCAAGGCGCCGGCCGAGTTCGCCGGTCAGATCAGCGGCTGGCTGAGTGAGCGCAAGGAGAGTCGTGCAGGCGCAGCGGGTGACAGCATCGCGGTGGTGCAGGTGGATGATTAACCAGCGGGTGCGCCACTAATCCGTGGCAGAGAGCTTGCTCGCGAACGCGGTGTGTCAGTCACCATTGCGAACCTGAAATATGCCCATGCCCCTGTAGCAGCCTGGCTTGCCGGCGGTAGCGATTTTGAGTCCGCCTCCGCCGGCAAGCCGGAATGCTACAGAGGCCGTGTCAGCTCAACAAACAGCACCGCATAAATCCCCACCACGCTCAGCACCACCACGGTTGCGCCCAGCACCACCACTTCTCGCAGCGGCGCAGGAATGCGTTCGTTCTTGAGGCCGCGGGCGCTTTTTCGGTAGCGGGAGTTGAGGGCGATCTGGATCATCAGGCTGGCAGCCAGCGAGACGATGATCGGCAGCAAGGCGATCAGGCCGAAGTGCGGAATCCAGCGCAGGAAGAGGGTGCAGACCACGATCAGCGTCAGCAGCGTACGCCGCCAGGCCAGCAGCGTGCGCTCCGGTTGCAACCCCGGATCGTCATGCCCCAGCGTGATCGGGGTAACGGGCAGACTGCGCCGGCTCACGAGGCGCCATATATAAGGAAGACGATCAGCCCTGCGGCAACCAGTGCGCCGCCCAGCGACAGAATCGGCACCAATACCGGTAAAGGCAGCGGCTTGCGATGACGCATCGCGCGCTCCACTTTCAACCAGCGAATACAGGCACTGGCGCTGACCAGCATTGCCAGCAGCAGCAACGATAACGCCACAGCACGCCGAAGCCCTGGGCTGAACACATCGCCAGTGAACGCTTCCACGGCGATGCCGCCCGCCAGAAACGCCAGTGCGGTGCGAATCCACGCCAGAAAAGTACGCTCGTTGGCCAGTGTGAAACGCGGGTCAGGCTCGCAACCGCCGCCCAGCAGCGACGTGGACAGACGATCACGATCAGGAGGGGCTGTGACAGAAGGAGGGACTTTGGCTGGATCCGGAGAATTCATGTCGCACCGAGGTCGGGTAGATGTCCGCGATCATACCGATGATGCTCGCCAAAGGCCCGCCTCGGCAGCGACATTGGTGTGCCAGTGGCCGCAACATCCAGCTCACGGGAGCCGGAGCCGTACATCTGCGACAGTGGACATTGGTTGCGGCACGGCTTGCCGGCGGTAACGATCATTCATACGCCACCGCCGGCAAGCCGGACTGCTACAGCTTATTAGCCAGATCCACCCACACCGGCCCGTTCGGATACTGGTAGCGCTCCAGCGTTTCGGCTGTCATCTCGATGCTGTAGCCCGGGCGCTTCGGCGGCATGTAGCGACCGCGACGGATCACCACCGGATCGAGGAAGTGCTCGTGCAGATGATCCACGTATTCCAGCACGCGGTTTTCCAGAGAACCGGAAACGGCGATGTAGTCGAACAGCGAGATGTTCTGCACGTACTCGCACAGGCCCACGCCACCGCCATGGGGGCAGACCGGCACGTTGAACTTGGCCGCCATCAGCAATACGATCAGCACCTCGTTAAGCCCACCCAGCCGTGCGGCGTCGACCTGGCAGAAGTCCAGCGAGCCGGCCTGGAACATCTGCTTGAACATGACGCGGTTGTGGCAATGCTCGCCAGTCGCCACACCAATTGGCGCAATGCGTTGGCGGATGGTGGCGTGGCCCAGGATGTCGTCCGGGTTGGTCGGTTCCTCGATCCACCAAGGCTCGTACGCCGCCAGCCTGCGCATGTTGCTGATCGACTCTTCGACGCCCCAGACCTGATTGGCGTCCATCATCAGGGTGCGTTCCCAACCCAGTTCATCACGCAAAATGGCCGCGCGACGCAGGTCCTCTTCGATGTCCGAACCGATTTTCTGCTTGATGTGGGTCCAGCCTTCAGCCACGGCCTCACGAGCCAGACGGCGCATCTTCTCTTCCGTATAGCCCAGCCAGCCTGGCGCTGTGGTGTAGCCCGGATACCCCTCGGCCAGCATGTGCGCTTCGCGCTTGGCCTTGCCCGGGGCCTGACGACGCAACAAGGCAATGGCCTCTTGCGGGGTGATGGCGTCGGTGACGTAGCTGAAGTCCAGACACTTCACCAACTGCTCGGGGGTCATGTCGGCGAGCAGCTTCCACACCGGCTTGCCCTCGACCTTGGCCCACAGGTCCCAGACCGCGTTGACCAGCGCTGCGGTCGCCAGATGAATCACGCCCTTTTCCGGCCCGAGCCAACGCAACTGGCTATCGCCAGCGGTGACGTCGTGCCAGAACGCGCCCATGTCGGCGGTAATCGCTTCAAGGCTCAGGCCCACGATGCGCGGCGCCAGCGATTCAATGGCGGCGACGCAAATCTCGTTACCTCGACCGATGGTGAACGTCAGGCCATGGCCTTCGAGGCCTTCGGAGGAATCGGTGTGCAGTACGACGTAGGCGGCGGAATAATCCGGCGCGCTGTTCATTGCATCGGAGCCATCTAAAGACAGTGAGGTCGGGAAGCGGATGTCGCGGATGGAGACGGAGGTGATTTGCATGGGTGCACTCTTGTTGTTTTCAGCCATTTCCTGATACCCCGCCTGGAGCAGCACGGCTTGCCGGCGCTAGCGGAATCGAGATCGCCACCGCTGGCAAGCCGTGCTGCTGCGACCGAGTCCATGTCATGGCAGGGCTATTGATTTCGACTGTAGGCCGATTACCGATACAGGCATAATCGCTAAATCCTAACGATCAATATCAAATCCGATATGTCTGAGCTACCCGAGAAATTTGCCACGCTGAAAATCTCCAGCCGCCAGATCGCCCTGCTTAACGCCTTGGGCGCACTGGGCAATCTGCGCAAGGCTGCCGCTGCGATCCACACCACCCAGCCCGCCGCCAGCCTGCTGTTGCAGCAACTGGAGGAGCGTCTCGGGGTGCAACTGTTCGAGCGTTTGCCCCGAGGCATGCAACCGACGCTGTTCGGCGAAGTGATGATTCGTTACGCCCAGGGCGCGCTGCATGAGTTCGAATACGCCGAGGCGCAGATCGCCGAACTGTCGCGCGGCGCAGCGGGCATGGTGCGTATCGGTACAGTGATGGGCCCGGTGCCGACCTTGCTGACGCGTGGCGTTCTGGCGTTCAAGGCCCGGCACCCCAAAGTGCGCGTGGCGATTGAAGTCGGCACCAGTGACACGCTGCTGCCGGCGCTGATTCGGGGGGATTTCGATGTCGTGCTGGGGCGCCTGCCGGATCAGCTCGACAGCCAGGGGCTGGACATTCAGCTGTTCGAACAGGGCGAGCAAATGCGCATCATCGCCCGCCCCGGCCATCCGCTGAGCGCGAAGAAAAAACCGGCGCTGGCCGATCTCGCACCCCTGACCTGGATCCTCCACCCCATCGACAGCCCGATGCGTCGTCAGGTGGAAAACGCGCTCAAGGCCGCACAACTGATTCAGCCACTGGACATCGTCGAAACCAGCTCGATCCTCGCCACCACGGCCATGCTCGAGTCCTCGGACATGATTGCGGTGGTGCCCAATGACGTCGCTGAGCACTATGCTCGCTACGGCATGATCGCGGTGCTGCCGGTCGAGTTGCCACTGGCGATGGCCAATCTGGGTTTGCTCACTTCCAGGGCCAGGCCGACGTCGGCGGCAGTTCGAAGTCTGCTGGCGTTTCTCAATCGACAAATAGCGACCTGATTCGATAACCAACCGTTATCGATCAATCGAAACCTTTCATTGGGAAATTATCGAAACGCTTCATAGAGTGATTCACAACCGGGCAGCACGAACTGCCCTTTAACAAGAAAAATTTCGCCGCCTGTAACGGTGTTGTCCCCTCCCCGGGAGCCGTTGTGCTCTTGATGCGTCGCAACCTGGACGCAGGTGGTAACCGTCCTGAGAGGCTGCATGGAACTCATCGCCAAAACTCCAGCGTTCGACAGCAGCGCCCTGGTCATCCGGCTCAATCCCCTCGACAACGTACTGGTTGCCCGGCAGGCGCTGAGCGAAGGCACGCTACTGGAAGAGGAAGGCATTACCGTACTGCAGGACATTCCGTCCGGGCACAAGGTGGCGACGGTGCGCGTCGAGCAAGGCCAGCCGTTGCGCCGCTACGGGCAGATCATCGGCTTTGCCTCGCAACCCATCGACGCCGGCCAGCACGTGCATGTGCAAAACGTCGAGATGTCAGACTTTTCCCGCGATTACGCCTTTGGCGTCGACGCCCATGAAATCCCCGCAACCGAGGCGTTCTTTCAAGGCATCGTGCGCGCTGACGGCCGGGTTGCCACCCGCAACTACATCGGCATTCTGACGTCGGTGAACTGCTCGGCCACCGTGGCGCGGGCGATTGCCGATCAGTTTCGTCGCGACATACATCCCGAAGCCCTGGCCGATTACCCGAACGTCGACGGCGTCGTGGCATTGACCCACTCCTCCGGCTGCGCCATCGACTCCAAGGGCGAAGCCATAGATTTGCTGCGCCGGACACTGGCAGGCTATGCCGTACACCCCAATTTCGCCGCAGTGCTGGTGGTGGGGCTGGGTTGCGAGACCAATCAGATTCAGGACCTGCTGGATAGCCAGGGCCTCAAGGCCTCTGACCAACTGCGTGCGTTCACCATTCAGGGCACCGGCGGCACGTCGAAAACCATCACCAGCGGCATCGAGCAGGTGAAGTCGTTGCTGCCCCAGGCCAATCAGATCAAACGCGAAACCGTCAGCGCCCGGCATTTGATCGTCGGCCTGCAATGCGGCGGCTCTGACGGCTACTCCGGGATCACCGCCAACCCGGCGCTGGGCAATGCGGTGGATCGCCTCGTCGCAGCAGGCGGCACGGCGATTCTGTCGGAGACCCCGGAAATCTATGGCGCCGAACACTTGCTGACCCGTCGCGCAGTGAGCCGCGAGGTCGGCGAAAAACTCGTCCAGCGCATTCACTGGTGGGAAGACTACTGCCGCCGCATGAATGCCGAACTGAACAACAACCCTTCTGCCGGTAACAAGGCAGGCGGCTTGACGACGATCCTGGAGAAGTCCCTCGGTGCCGTGGCCAAGGCCGGCTCCACCAACCTGATGGGCGTTTACGAATACGCCGAAGCGGTCCGCGCGCAGGGCCTGGTGTTCATGGACACCCCAGGTTACGACCCGGTGTCGGCCACCGGCCAGGTCGCGGGCGGCGCCAACCTCATCGCGTTTACCACTGGCCGCGGTTCGGCGTACGGCTGCGCGCCCACGCCATCGATCAAGCTGGCGACCAACAACCGCGTGTTCGAATTCCAGCAGGAGGACATGGACGTCAATTGCGGCGGGATCGCCGATGGCAGCACCACGATTGAAGAACGCGGCGCATACATCTTCCAGATGATGCTGGACATCGCCTCAGGAGCACGCAGCAAGAGCGAGCAACACGGCTATGGGCAGAACGAGTTCGTGCCTTGGCAAATCGGCGCGATCACCTGATGGCCTGACACACCCGGGTCAAAAATTCACTGCCGGGCCGTGATCCGGAACGGCAGCCAGCAACATGACAACAATAAAAAAGGTGCCTATGAAAACCCTCAAGACCTACCAGACGATCACCGTCGTCTTTCTGATGCTGTTCGGGATCGTCAATTATCTCGACCGCAGCGCGCTGTCCATCGCCAACACCTCGATCCAGAAAGACATGCTGATCAGCCCTTCGGAGATGGGCATTCTGTTGTCGGCGTTCTCCCTCGCCTACGCCTTCGCGCAGTTGCCGATGGGCATGGTGATCGACAAACTCGGCAGCAAGATCGCGCTGGGTGGCGCGCTGCTGGTGTGGTCGGTGGCACAGACGGCGTCGGGCTTCATCAACAGCTTCAGCGGCTTCTTCGCGCTGCGGGTACTGCTGGGGATCGGCGAGGCACCGATGTTTCCGTCGGCGGCGAAAACCCTCAACGAGTGGTTCGAAGAACACGAGCGTGGCACACCCACCGGGATCGTCTGGTCGGCGACCTGTATCGGGCCTTGCCTGGCTCCGCCGGTTCTGACCCTGTTCATGGTCAACTTCAGCTGGCGCGGCATGTTCGTCATCACCGGCGTGCTGGGGATCGTTCTCGCGCTGTGCTGGCTGATGTTCTATAAGAGCCGCGCGCAATACCTCAAGGAGCTGGAAGCCCGTGGCGAACAACCGGTCAACGCCGCTCGCCAGCCTGTGGTCGTCGATGTGGCACCCAAGGGATCGTTCTTCGCCGGCTGGCTCGACCTGTTCAAGCATCGCAGCACCTGGGGCACCTTCCTGGGCTTCATGGGCGTGATCTATATGCTCTGGCTACACCTGACCTGGCTGCCGGGGTACTTCCAGCGCGAACACGGCCTTGATCCCTATTCGACCGCCTGGGTGGTGTCGTTCGCCTACGTGTTCGGCGCCATCGGCACCATCGCGGCCGGACGTATCTGCGATCGCCTGGTGAAGCGTGGCGTCGGCGTGCTCAACAGCCGCAAATACACGGTGATCGGCGGGCTGGTGTTCGCTGCCGTGTTCACCCTGCCTCTGACATTCGTCACCAGCCTGGGCGGCTGCATCGCCCTGCTCTGCCTGGCGCTGTTCGGCATCAACCTCTCCAGCGCCACGGCGTGGATGGTGGTCAACACCGTGGTCGACACCAAACGTGTGGCGTCGCTGGGCTCGATCCAGAACTTCGGCGGCTATATCGCAGGCTCCGTGGCACCGATCGTCACCGGCTTCAGCGTCCAGTATTCCGGGACCTTCGCCACAGCCTTTGCGGTCAGCGCCATCGTCGCCCTGCTCTCGGCGGTCGCGTACTTCGTCCTGCTCAAGGCGCCGATTCCGGTCCACACCAGTGCGGCGGAGAAAAATTGGCAGCCGCAGGTGGATGACGTGCAGGGGCGGCAGGTTTGATAGGCCGCAATTTTCGGGACGCCGAATAACCTGTGAGAGGAAGCCTGCTCGCGAATGCGTTTTTTTAGTCAGCAATCTGTCAGCTGACATCCCGCCTTCGCGAGCAAGCTCCCTCCCGCAGCAGGCACTTTGCTTGAATCCGCGTTAATCCACCTGCACCCGAAACATCAACAACGACTTTTCCCTTCAAAATCCCATACTTGTCCTACTATCTCTGTCAGACGGTCGCTGTTGCGGTACCGTGTGCCCGAACCATGGAGCGTTCGGCCGCGCGGTGGGTCTGAAATCGTGGGCGTCAGTGAGGGCGGGGCTTGAGACAAGTAGAAGGGACAGACTTCGGCGCCAGGAGCAGGCGGCTGAAGCGTATGCCTGTGTTGTGGCTGGCGGGATTCTTCACCGTGCTGGTGTGTTTCTCCATTACCAGCATCACGCTCTGGCAATTGCGCCAGACCCGCGCCCATGAACTGGAAATCGCCAATACCAACGCAGCCAACCTCTCACGATCGATGGCGCAGCAGGCCGACGACACGTTCGATCAGGCCGATATTCCCGTCGCCGGAATTGTCGAGCGCCTCTCCTACGACGGCTTCGGTGCCGCCACCAGCTCACGCATGCACGAATACCTGCGCGCTACCGCCGCCAGCGTCGAGCAGATCCAGGGCCTGTTCATCTACGACAAGGACGGCAATTGGGCGGCCACCTCGCTCAGTCACATGCCGGTCGGCGCCAATAACGCCGACCGCGAGTATTTCCAGTTCCACAAGACCATGGACAGCAGCCTGCCGCACATCGGCCAGGCGATTCGCAGCCGCACCACGGGCGACTGGATAATTCCCATTTCGCGACGGGTCAACGACTCGGTCGGCAACTTCGCAGGCGTAGTGCTGGCGACCATCGAGCTCGCGTATTTCGACCGTTTCTTCGACCGCTTCGACATCGGTACCAAGGGCGTCATCACCCTGGCGATGGCTGACGGTACGGTTCTGGCCCGACGACCGACGATGGAAAACGTGCGGGGGGCGTCAATCGCCGATGGTGAACTGTTCCGCAAGTACCTGAAGGAGCGCTACGAAGGCACCGCGACCGTGCAATCGGTCCTCGACCACGAAATACGGCTGTACGGTTACAAGCGGCTGGACCGATATCCGCTGGTGGTGCTGGCGGGATTGTCGGAACACGAAGTGCTCGACGAATGGCGGCAATACGCCTGGCGCTCACTGGCGATCATCGTCTGCGTGGTGGTCGCCAATCTGCTGTTCGGGGTGTTGCTGTTCCAGCAGATTCGCTTCGGTCTGAACGCCGAATCACAGCTGCGCATCGCCAGTCATTCCCTGGAAAAACTGGCGCTGCAGGACAGCCTGACCGGGCTCGCCAACCGTCGACACTTTCAGGAGATCCTCGGGCTGGAATTCGCCAATGGCCAGGCGAATCTGCACCCGCTGAGCCTGATCATGATCGATATCGATTTCTTCAAGAGCTACAACGACAATTACGGGCACGTGGCGGGTGACAAATGCATCATCGCCGTCGCCGAGTGCATTCGCAGCAACCTCAACCGGACCGGCGATCTGGCGGTGCGTTATGGCGGCGAGGAGATGGCCGTGTTCCTGCCCTACAGCGAAGCCCAGGGTGCGTTCCAGTTGGCAGAAAAGATTCGTCAGTCCGTGCTCGCCCGCGCCATCGAACACCAGGGCAATCCCAGCGGCATTGTCAGCATCAGTCTTGGGGTTTATGGCTGTCAGACCCAGGAATGCCCGACGATGGAAGCCTTCGTCGAACGTGCCGATGCGGCCCTGTACATCGCCAAGCACGAGGGACGAAACCGCACGGAGATCTGGCAGGGCGGTGGCTCTCTTTAAACGCTCGCCTGGGCCATGACGATCTGCGCGACCCTGCCGCGAAACAGCTCCAGCCGATCGGTTGGCGCATCGTGCTCAACCACCAGCGCACCCACTTCCTCACAGGGAGCGACGTGGTAATGGGCGATGCTCGCCAGCTTCTCGTTGAGCACCGCCACCACCACCTGCCCGCTGCGCGCCACGACGGCACGCTTGAACTCGGCCACATCCATGTCGAACGCGGTCAGCCCCTTCACCGCATCCAGCGCACAGGCACCCATGAAGCACAGGTCGAAATTGAAATGGGTCAGTTGCTGGATAGTGGTGAAGCCGTAGGTGCTGCCAGCGATGGGGCTCAATCGACCGCCCAAGAGAATCACCTCCACCAGCGGCAACTTCATCAGCTCCACGGCAAGAACAGGGGAGTTGGTGGTGACGGTCAGCGCCAATTGCGGATTGATCGCCCGCACGATCGCAAGGTTGGTCGAGCCGCCATCGATGAACACATGCTGCCCGGCCCCCATCAGCCCCGCGGCCGCCACGCCTAACGCGCGCTTGCGATTGGGCTCGTGCTCGATGCGCGCGGTCAGCGGCCCATCGGACGCCAGCGAAATCGCGCCGCCATACACCCGTTTGCACAACCCGGCCGACGCCAGTGCGCCCAGATCTCGACGGATCGAATGCTCGGAGACATTGAACTCCGCCGCCAGATCGGCCGCAATCACCCTGCCCTGCACGGCCAGGCGTTCGGTGATCAGGCGCTGACGCTCGCCGGGAAAAGCTTCAGGATTGGCAGACATAAGAGGCCTCGACATCAAGCTGAATCGATCATAAACGAGCAGGAGCATGCGGGGGTGTGGGCGGCAATGTCAAACGCCGGTTGGGGCGCGCAGCATCCGACCAGCGCACGTGTGCACGCACAAACCTGCCCATCAGACCTCATCGATAATTCACCCAGTTTTCGCAGAGAAACGCGGCGTCTCTGCGGCCTCCTGTCTCCTACACTGACCGGTTCCACTTAACCCGATCACCTTGAACCCACGCTGATTCCAGCACTCCATCTTTCTTACAACCTCAACGGAGACATCCGACATGAAAATCGATTTGACCGGCAAGACCGCACTGGTGACGGGCTCGACCCTGGGTATCGGATACGCCATCGCCAAAGGGCTGGCGGAAGCGGGCGCAGAGGTGATCGTCAATGGGCGCAAGCAGGAAGCGGTCGATGAGGCCGTCACCCGACTCAAAGGCGAAGTACCCGGCGCGAAGTTGCGGGGCGTGGCCACCGACGTCGGCAGCGCGGATGGTTGCGAGGCGCTGGTCAAGGCGGTGCCGCAGGTCGATATCCTGATCAACAACGTCGGCATTTACGGCCCACAGGATTTCTTCGACACGCCGGACGAGGTCTGGCAGCGCTTCTTCGACGTCAACGTGATGTCCGGTGTGCGCCTGTCGCGCGCCTATGCCGACGACATGGCCAAACGCGGCTGGGGTCGGATTGTGTTCATCTCGTCGGAGTCGGCGCTGAATATCCCGGCGGACATGATCCATTACGGCTTCACCAAAACTTCCAATCTGTCGATCTCCCGCGGGCTGGCCAAGCGCATGGCGGGTACGGGCGTGACCGTGAACGCCGTCCTGCCAGGCCCTACCCTGTCCGAAGGCGTGGCAGACATGCTCAAGGATGAAGTGGAGAAAACCGGAAAGTCGCTGGAAGAAAGTGCCGCCGCGTTCGTCATGCAACATCGCCCGAGCTCGATCATCCAGCGCGCGGCGACCATCGACGAAGTGGCGAGCATGGTGGTCTACGTGTCGTCGAAACAGGCATCGGCCACCACTGGCGCTGCTCTGCGCGTTGACGGCGGCGTGGTCGACACTATCGCCTGATTCAGCCTTGAATCTGCGGGCGAGCGGCGCTTTCCCGCAGCATCAGGCGCTCTTGAGCCAGCGCAGGAAACCACCCTTCTTGATCTCCACCGGCTTTTGCAACAGCAGCGACTGGCGCACCCCCTGACGAAACAGTTGCAGCTTGTTCAACGCCGCTTTCAACTCCCCGCTGGCTTCAAGATGAGTGCGCAACATGGCCTTGTCGATGCGGAACAGAACGCACCCGGTGATGCAACGAAATTGCCCCCGAGAGCGCGCGTCGGCCAGAATCCCTTCTTCGCCCAGCACCTCACCCGGCCCCATGCGCGTGGCTTCGAGCAGCCGCTCGCCATCATGCACGGCGAGGGAAATCACTCCGGTGCTGATGATCATCAGGCAGTCGGACACCTCTTCGTATTCCAGCACGACCTGGTCGGCATGGCACTCGACCACGCGCATGGCTTCAGCCAGTTGATCACGTTGAACCGAACTCAGCGAACGAAAGATCTTGACGTCCTCCAGCAACAGGCGCTGCCGACTCCAGCCTTGCGCGACGTTGCCTGGCGCTGCGGCCGCCTGAGATCCGTTACCCAGTTTTATCCCCGCTGCTTCCAGATGCCGATGGGCCAGATCGAACAGTTGATTGCAGACTTCGGTGCGCTGGCTGAGCGAAGCAATGAAGCCGCGCATTTCGTATTCGATATAGTCGGTGGTCGAACTTTTCACCGAGGCCTTGGCCGAGTGCGTGCCGAGCAACTGGCGAGTGCCCTGCAGCGCCCTTTCCAGCGCCTCGATCACCCGGCCAGGGCGTATCTGCGCCGGGACTTGCAGCGTGACACTCACTCCATGCACGTCCACCGGCCGACTGAAGTTGAGCACCTTGGCGTTGGCCACGATGGCGTTGGGAATCACCGCCATGCTGCCCAGCGAGGTCATGAGGTGCGTCGCGCGCCAGTCGATGTCGACCACCCGCCCCTCGATGCTGTCGATCTGCACGTAGTCATCAACCTGGTAGGGCTTGGTGGTGTTGAGCACGATCCCGGAAAACAGATCGCTCAAAGTGCTGCGCAGCGCCAGACCGCCGACGATGGCCATACCGCCTGAGGTCGCCAGCAGCCCTTTCACCGGCAGCTGCATGACGTAACCGGCAGCCGCCGCAATGGCGATCAGGAAAATCCCCGCGCCCATGATGTCCTGAAACAGACGGGCGCTGTGTTCGCCACGATTGAAAAACATCGAGCTCAACACAACCGTGAGGGTGCGTGCTGCGAAGAACCACCACAGCACCGCAAGGACCGTGCTCAGCATGTTCAGCGCGACATCGTCCGGCCAGGGCGATGGCTGCAACGGGCTGACGCCAACGGCGATGATCAGCCAGGAGAACAGCAGGAAAATGGCGACGCGCACCAGCGTTCGTTGAAGGATGCGAACGGACGGCGTGAAGTGCCAGACGAGCAGATCCAGCGCCAGCAGCATGAAGCCTGCAATCAAGGTGAAGAGTTGCGGAATCTCGATCATGACGTATGCCTGCTTCACACCAAAAAAGCCCGTCCCGGACGCACCGGGACAGGCAAGCAACAGCCTTTGTTTGCTCCGGGCACAGGTTTGAACATGCTAGGACCGGAGCGAAGGAGGGTAAACGCCAAAAATCCCTGAAAAAAGGCCAGTGTTCCGGCCGTGTTTTCAGACCCGAAAAACAGCTCCGGCAGGTGTTTCAGCGCGAGAACCGACTGCGATAATCACGGGGTGAAATCGCCAGATGACGCTGAAAAGTGACGCGCATGCGTTCTTCGTCTCCGAAGCCGCACGCGCCCGCAATCTGATCGATATTGCGGTCCGAATCCTCCAATAACCGACGCGCCGCCTCCAGACGGAAGATCTCCAGCGCCTTGGCCGGGCTGCGTCCGGTTTTCTGCTTGTAGACCCGGCTGAAATTGCGCGCACTCATGTTCGCCTGGCGGGCCAGGATTTCGACATCCAGCTCTTCGCGCTGCAGGTTCTGCGTGAGCCAGACATGGAAACCGGCAAAAGTGTCGCCATCGTTCATCTGCGATTGCAGCATCTCGCTGAACTGCGACTGCCCGCCCGGGCGCTTCATGAACACCACCAACTCGCGGGCCACCTGCATCGCCACATCTCGCCCGCAATCGGCCTCGACCAGGGCCAGCGCCAGATCGATGCCCGCCGTGACGCCCGCCGACGTCCAGACCATGCCCTGTTGAATGAAAATCGCGTCCTGATCGACCTCGACCGTGGGAAAACGCGACTTGAGCATGTCGCACATCGCCCAGTGTGTCGCAGCGCGCTTGCTTTCGAGCAGACCCGCCTGCGCCAGCAGAAACGCGCCGCTGCAGACCGACGCCGTGCGCCTTGCCTGAGGCGCCATCCATGACAGCCAGTCAATTACATCGGGGTTATTGTCCAACGCACGAATGATCTCCGGCGCACCCGGCACAATGATGGTGTCCACCTCTTCACCGGCGAATGACGACAGGGGAATGGTGTCCACCGTCACGCCTTCGGCGGTTATGGTCAGCCCCCCGGCGATGCTTGCCGTGGGGCGATCGTAACCGGCCAGGCCGCGCTCATTCATGGCCTTGGTGGCGCACCAGAAAACCGTCTGCGCCCCGGTCAGGTCCAGCAGGCCCATTTCGGGATAGGCAACGAACAACACAGTACGAGGACGATTGAACGGCACGGCGAGCGCAGCACTGGACATGACGAGCGGTCTCACTGACAAAAGCGCACATTTTGCCGATTCGCGGGCAAAGCGCACTCATCCTTAGGTAGGTTTTTTCAAGGCCTGGATCACTGCTGAACGATTTTTTGATGCTGAGGAAGGTGTAGCGAAAAACGGCGGGAATTCAAGGCGGGGCGAATCAATTCAAGCGGTGACCAGAGGCGCACGGCAGTGACACCCCTGGTCTTTCTCGGCGGTCTCAAGGTGTCTATTCCTCCTCTTCTTCCTCGTCGTCCACTAGCGTGAACCAGGGTTTCAGTTCGCTCAGCTCGAAATTGTCTGACTCCGCCCTGACTCTCCCGATACGGGGAAAGTCCGTGGGTTTTAATGACACGGACGAGTCGAAGATCTCAGCGCTCGTCAATACAACGGATTTGTCAGCCATGTTTGAGCCTCCCTGTCCAAAGATGCGCGTAAGAACGCTGGGAAACTATAGACCAGCTTCGTGAACCACTCGTCGATTCACGACCCGCTGGTCATGACGCGCAAGACGGGCTTGGTGGCACGACCCATTCCCCGTAGCCGCAGGCTCGCCGGCGGTAGCGATCTCAGGTTCGCCACCGCCGGCAAGCCCTGCTGCAAAGTTCGGGGTTGCCCCTGCGGATCGGTCAGAACTCGCCATACTCCGCGCGCATGCGCCCGTTGCGTTTGACGTGGTAGAGCAAGCCATCAACCTTCTCGATGAACGCAACGGCCGTCTGATCCGGCCCGGGAACGATGGTCCCGACACCGAGGCTCAAGGTGAGCAAAGGCGAGACCTCAGACTTCTCATGGGGAATCTGCTGCTGACGAACCAGCTGCATGCATTTCTCCGACACGCGTCGCGCCTGATCCTGTGTGGTATCGGGCAGCAGCCAGACAAACTCTTCACCGCCGATGCGCGCGATGAAGTCCCGTGGATTGTTGGCGGCCAGGGACAGCGTCTTGGCCACCGTGCGCAACGCTTCATCGCCTTTGATGTGCCCGTAGTGGTCGTTGTACTGCTTGAAGTAATCGATATCCATCATGATCAGCGACATTGGCTGCCCGGTTTCCTGAGCGCTGGTCCACTCGCGCTCAAGCACGGTGTCGAACATGCGCCGGTTGGCAATGCCGGTCAGGCCGTCCTGATAGGAGTACGCTTCGAGCTGCTTCTGCAGGCGAACCAGATGTTCCTCGGTCTTCTTGCGCTCGCTGATGTCGAACATGAAACCCACCAGCGCCTCGACCTCGCCATTCTTGCGCACCACGTGGACCACGTCGCGAATCCAGACGTATTCGCCGTCTTTGGTCAACGCGCGGTAATCGGCTTCATGATCGACCCCGGCCTTGGACTGGGACACGCAGAAGTTGACCACGTAATCGCGGTCGTCCGGGTGCATGCGCTCGACCCAGTCGTTGATGCCCACCCAACTGTCCTGCTCCCAGCCAAGCAACCGTTCGATCTGCGGACCGATGTAACTGAAGGTCATGCTCTCCCAATCAATCCGCCAAGGGATGGCCTTGGTCGATTCAAGCAGGGTTTTGTAGACGTCGCCGTCGGTGCCTGGGGGCAGGGATTCGTCACTCATGATCGACCACGTTCCGGAAGAAAGAAGGTGGCGACAGCATGTTGCCACTATCGGCACCGCGCAAGAGTGGCGTCGGCGTCAGAAGAGACTTTCCAGACGGCTGGTTGAAGGCCAGCTATATATGATCTATCGACACTTCTCTGTAGCAGTCCGGCTTGCCGGCGGTTGCGTTCGCCAGATCGAACCCAGGCCCGAATCCGTCACCGCCGGCAAGCCGGACTGCTACAGGGCAGGCCTCATCACGGCAGCAACGAGTAAACCAGCGCCGAAATCGACACCAGACCGACCACTACCACAAATACGTTGGACAGCTTGCCCGCGTACTGACGCATGGCAGGAACCTTGCGCACGGCGTACATCGGCATCAGGAACAGCAACGCGGCGATGACCGGACCACCGAGGGTTTCGATCATGCCAAGTATGCTCGGGTTCAGTGTCGCCACCAGCCAGCAAACCACCAACATGAACGCTGCAGTGAGGCGGTCCAGCGTGCGTGGCGACGGACGACGACCGCTCTTGACCACCAGGCCCTTGAGGCCCTCACTGGCACCGATGTAGTGACCCAGGAACGATTTGGTGATCGCCACGAAAGCAATTAACGGCGCGGCGAAAGCGATGGTCGGATTGCTGAAGTGGTTGGCAAGGTACGAGAGGATCGACAGGTTTTGAGACTTCGCCTCGGCCAGTTGCTCCGGCGACAGCGTCAGCACGCAACTGAAGACGAAGAACAGCACCATGACCACCATCAGGCCATGGGCACGGGCAAGAATCTGCGAGCTGCGCTGTTCGGCCTGGTCACCGTACTGACGCTTTTGATCCACGGCGAACGCGGAAATGATCGGCGAATGGTTGAACGAAAACACCATCACCGGAATCGCCAGCCATAAGGTGTGCAGCAAGGCCGAAGGTGCAGGAACGCTGGTGGCTGTGCAGAGAATGCCGCCGGTCCAGTGCGGAATCAGAAACACGGCCAGAAACAGCAGCGCGACGATGAACGGATAGACCATCAAGCTCATGGCCTTGACGATCAGCCGCTCGCCGCAACGCACCACCGCCAACAGGCCGATGATCAGCACGAATGCCAGCACCGCGCGGGGAGGCGATTGAACGTGCAATTGGTGTTCGAGGAAGCTGGCGACGGTGTTGGTCAGCGCGACGCTGTAAATCAGCAGGATCGGGAACACCGCGAAGAAATAAAGCAGGGTGATCAGCGCCCCGGCTTTCTTGCCGAAATGCTGCTCGACGACTTCAGTGATGTCCGCGCCTTCGCGACCTGACAACACGAAGCGAGTCAGCCCGCGGTGCGCGTAAAACGTCATGGGGAATGCCAGCACGGCAAGCATCAGCAAAGGCCAGAAGCCACCGATACCTGCGTTGATCGGCAGGAACAGAGTGCCTGCGCCGATGGCGGTGCCAAACAGCCCGAGCATCCAGGTGGTGTCGTGGCGGTTCCAGGTAGTCGTCACGCTTGCGGGCGCGGCGTCGATGCGTTGTTCGACGCTGTTGGCCTGATCATTCATCCGGTCGATTTCTCCGTTGCCGGTGATAGCTACAAGGTCAAAAGCGCGTCGAAAAGCTCGGCAGTCAGCGCCCCTGACCGGTTCTCTACAGGGAAAGGGGCGCGATTGTCCGGGATTAGAGAGCAGAATCAAAGGGTTGTCGGAGGGATGGTCATGCTTTCAGAGGTTTGCGACGGGCCACTGCGACAACGTAGCGCAGGGTACAGGGCATGGATCATCCGTAGCAGTCCGGCTTGCTGGTGGTGACAGTCGCTTGATCGCCACCGCCGGCAAGCCGGACTGCTACCGGTGAGTAAGGGCCCGATCAGCCATCGACCCGCCGCAACGGCATGCTCAACTCCACCCGCAACCCGTCACTGCGGCTGTCGAACTTCAGCGAGCACGCACAGCGCTGGACGATGGCCTGAACGATCGCCAGACCCAAGCCGGCGCCGGGGCTCTTGCCGTTGCGCCAGAAGCGCTGGGTCAGTTTGTCCAGATCGGGCTCCGGAATGCCGGGGCCGTAATCCCGGACGCGGAAATGCGCCTGGCCATCGAAGGTCTCGATACTCAACTCCACCCGCGCGCCCACTTGAGTGTGACGCAAGGCGTTGTCCAGCAGATTGCGCAGCGCCGCCACTGCCAGCGCCGCGGGCATCTCCACCGGCGCTGTGGATAACTGCGTCGGCAAGATCAATTCGATGCGCTGGTCATCGCCGTGGTTGGCATCGTGAATCGCCAGCCGTGCGACCTTCTCGGCATCACATTGCACGCCATCGTCGAACGACAGGCTGCCTTCGACCCGCGCCAGCAAGAGCAACTGCTCAAGGGTCCGATGCATCCGGTCGGCGCCCTCTTCTGCATGGGCCAGCGCCTTGTCGCGCTTGTCGCCTTCGGTCATGCGCGCCACTTGCAAGTGGGTTTTGATCGCCGTCAGTGGACTGCGCAACTCATGGGCCGCATCGCCGGTCAGTCGGCGTTCGCGTTCCAGAGTCTGGGCGATGCGCTGGAATAACTGGTTCTGGCTCTTCAGCAACGGCTGCAACTCGCTGGGCAGATTCGGCACGTCCAGCGGCTCGACCGAATCGGCGCTGTGTCGATTCAATGCATCGCGCATGCGATTGAGTGGCGCCAGCCCGCGCCCGATGCCGAACCAGACCAGTATCAGGCTGCCGAACAGCGCCACGAGCACCGGCACCGATGCCGCCAGCAGCACCGAATGCCCCAGCACGTCGCGTTCGATCTGCCGGTCCGCGGTACTCACGCGCACGTTGCCGTGCATCATGGTGTACACGCGCCAGTGTTCGTTGTTGATCATCTGGTCATGGAAACCGCTCGCGTCGGCCTTGAGCGGTTCGGCGGGCGAGCTTTCGGTACGCGCCAACACTTGCCCACGCAGAGAACTCAACTGACAGGCCATGCCGTTGGGAATCCCGAGTTCACCGGCCCGCAGCGAGCGACCCTCGCCGTCGGCGGGCATCTGCATCTGTTCCAGCAGCCCCGCCACCATACGCGCCGACGCTTCAAGCCGCTGGTCAAGGGACTCCATCATTTGCGTGCGCAGGTCACGTAGCATCCACGCGGCGGCCAGCACCCAGATCAGAATGAACGCCGAGCCCAGAATCAGGCTGAGGCGAGTTCGCAGACTCATCATCCTTGCTGCTCCGCAACATCACCGGCAGGACCGAGGCGATAGCCCAGGCCGCGCACGGTCTCGATGATGCCGCCACCGAGCTTGCGCCGCAGATGATGAATATGAACGTTGAGGGCGTTGCTTTCGACTTCGTCACCGAAGCCATAGACGCAGTCCTTCAGTTGCTCGCTGGACAGCACCCGACCGTTGTTGTTGAGCAATGCCTGAAGCAGCGCCTGCTCACGTCGCGACAGATCGACAGGCTGGCCAGCCAGACGGGTCTCGCGACTGCTGGGGTCGTAAGTCAGGGCGCCATGCTCGATGACGTTGACGCTGCGTCCGGCCATGCGCCGCACGAGCGTGTGCAGCCGGGCGCTGAGCTCGCGCAGGTCGAAGGGCTTGAGCAGGTAATCATCGGCCCCTGCCTGCAGGCCATCGACGCGATCGGTGACGGTGTCGCGCGCGGTGAGGATCAGCACCGGAATGTCGACGCCCTGCTGGCGCAACTGGCGCAACAGTTTGAGGCCGTCTTCATCCGGCAAGCCGAGGTCCAGCACCATGACATCGAAATGCGCCGCCGAGAGCATCGCCCGCGCCGCCGACGCAGTGGCAACACGGTCAACGGTCAGCCCTTGGGCATCGAGCCCTGCAGCAATGCCGCTGGCAATCAGGTCGTCGTCTTCACAGAGCAGTACGTGCATGGGCGGCCTCGACAAAAAGGCGATTGAATCAGCGGGGGATTAAGGGTGGATTATGCAGCAGGCGGCAGACGTCCGCTTTTGATTCTGGGCGCTGCCTGTGAGAACCCCGCCGTTAATCAGCCCTTAATCACCGCCCGTCACTCTCGCTTCATTCACGATCTGCCGGGTGTATGCATGCGTAAGTTGTTGCTGCTGCTGATGCTTCTGTTGTTTCCCTTGCTGGCGCAAGCGCTGCCCGGCACAGACTTGTTCAAGAAGCCGGATTTCCTGCCTGTCGGACAGGCGTTCATGTTCAGTTCAGAGCGTCTGGAGTCCGGGGAAACACGTCTGTACTGGCAGATATCCGACGGATATTACCTGTACCAGAAGCGGCTTAAATTCGAGGGACTGAGCGTCAATCAGCAACCTGCTCTGCCGCCGGGCGAGGAGCACAACGACGAGTATTTCGGTCAACAGCAGGTGTATCGCCAAGGGCTTGAATTGGTGATCCCCGCTTCCGCCAAGGGCCAGGTCAAGGTCGGTTGGCAGGGTTGTGCCGACGCCGGGCTGTGTTATCCCCCGCAAAGCCAGGTCATCGATCTGGGAGGCGGCAGCGCCAAGGTGGTCGACGGCCAGGCGCAGGATCAGACGTTGGCCAGCAACCTGCAGGAGCGTTCGCTGGGCTGGAGTCTGCTGATTTTCTTCGGTCTCGGTCAGTTGCTGGCTTTCACCCCTTGTTCGTTGCCGATGTTGCCGATTCTGGCGGGCGTGGTGGTGGGCAGTGGCGCTCGGCCTCGACGCGGTTTCGCGCTGGCGGGTGTCTATGTGCTGAGCATGGCCCTGATCTACGCTGGTTTGGGTGTCGTTGCTGCGCTACTCGGCGGCAATCTGCAATCGACACTGCAACAGCCCTGGTTGCTGGGCAGTTTCGCCGGGCTGTTCGTCCTTCTATCGCTGCCGATGTTCGGGTTTTTCGAGCTGCAATTACCAGGTTTCCTGCGTGATCGACTTGAAAACGCCGGGCGCCAGCGCCAAGGCGGAAGCCTGCTGGGCGCTGGCGTTCTCGGTGCCTTGTCCGGACTGATGGTCGGGCCTTGCATGACCGCGCCACTGGCCGGCGCGCTGCTGTACATCGCGCAAAGCGGTAATGCCCTGCACGGCGCGCTGGTGCTGTTCGTCATGGGCCTGGGCATTGGCCTGCCATTGTTGTTGGTCGTCACTGTCGGCAATCGCTTCCTGCCCAAACCCGGGGCGTGGATGGATCTGGTCAAAGGCGTGTTCGGCTTCCTGTTACTGGGCACCGCGCTGATCATGATCAGGCCGTTGCTGGATGAAACCCTGTGGCTGGCGCTGTTCGGCGTATTGCTATTGATCGTCGCTTTCAGCGCTATCGCTCAGACCCGCCACCTGAAGCGCGCCGCCTTGATCGCCGGCCCGGCTGGGATAGTGCTGGGCCTGTGGGGCGTGATGATGATGGTGGGCGCAGCCGGTGGCGGCTACGATCCCTGGCAGCCGCTGAAGATTTACAGCGGTGCGCGAGGCGACTTGACCCGCGAAAGCCACGACGCATTCACGACGGTAAAAGACCCCGCCGTCCTCGACCGCGAACTGGCCACCGCCAGCAGCAATGGCCAGTGGGTCTTGATCGACTACTACGCCGACTGGTGCGTGTCCTGCAAGATCATGGAGAAGAACGTATTCGGCAAGGCTGACGTCATTCAGGCGTTGAACGGCGTTCGGCTGCTACGCCTGGACGTAACGGCGGACAACGATGCCAGCCGTGAATTGCTCAAGCGTTATCAGGTTCCCGGCCCACCAACAATGCTGTGGATCGGTCCAGACGGCAGCGAACGTCGGGAGCGCCGCATCACTGGCGAGGTCGATGACAAGCAATTTACCGAGCAATGGCAGACCACCCGGGAGCGCGGCTGATGCTGAGCTTTTCCCTCGGCCCCTTGGTGCTGGCGATGAATCACCTGCTGTTGCTTCCAGCACTGGCGCTGGCGACGCTGGTGGGCTGGATCAGCGGTCGTCGTCAGAGGATCAATCCGGAGCGCGCGCTGTTCGGCCTGTTTCTGCTGGGGCTGGTCGTCGCCCGCCTCGCTTTCGTGATCGGCTACTGGGCGCAGTATCGTGCCAACCCCATAAGTATCATCGACATTCGCGACGGCGGATTTTCCGTCTGGCCGGGGGTGATTGCGGTGCTTACCGGCGCCCTGCTTTTCGGCTGGAAGAAACCAACCCTGCGAATGCCCATGAGCATGGGCGTCGCCAGTGGCCTGGTGTTCTGGGGGCTGGCGAATCTGCTGGTCAGTGTGTTCCACCACGACGCGAATCTGCCGGATCTGACTTTGCGTAATGCAGCTGGAGAACCCGTGCAACTGAGCAACTTTCGCGGCAAGCCTCTGGTGGTCAATCTATGGGCCACCTGGTGCCCGCCCTGCCGTCGCGAAATGCCAGTGCTGCAATCCGCGCAACAGCTCAATCCCGGTGTTGAGTTCCTGTTCGTCAACCAGGCAGAAACGCCTCGCGAGGTTGCGACTTTCTTCGCAAGCCAGGGTCTGCATCTGAGCAACGTGCTGTTCGACGGTAATGGCGAGCTGGCGCAGCGCGTCGGCTCTGCCGCCCTGCCTACCACCCTTTTTTATGCCCCGGACGGTCGCTTGTCCGGCAGCCACATGGGCGAACTCTCCAGCGCCAGCCTCAAGCATTATCTGGACAACTTCAACGAAACGGCGCCGCCCGATTCCCGTCTTACGAACACTCCCTCAAGGAGCACTCAATGAGTTTCATGCGTTTATCCGTCGTCGCCGTCAGCCTGCTCGTGCTGCAAAGCCCGCTGTTGCAGGCTGAGGAACTGCCCGCGCCGATCAAGGCTCTGGAAGCCAAGGGCGCGACGATCAAGGGCAGCTTCGACGCACCCGGCGGGCTCAAGGGTTTCGCCGCCGAATACCAGAAGCAGGCCATGGCGCTGTACCTGACAGCCGACGGTAAACATGTGCTGGCGGGCAACCTGTTCGACGAAAAAGGCGAAGACCTCAGCGAAGCGCCACTACAAAAGCTGGTCTATGAGCCCATGACCAAGGAAATGTGGAGCCAGATGGAGAACAGCACCTGGATCGCCGACGGCGTCAAGACCGCCCCGAAAGTGATCTACCTGTTCAGCGATGCCAACTGCCCTTACTGCAACGTCTTCTGGGAACAGGCGCGACCCTGGGTCAAATCCGGCAAGGTGCAACTACGGCACATCATGGTCGGTGTGATTCGCGAAGACAGCGCCGCCAAAGCTGCGACCTTGTTGGCCGACGCCAACCCGGAAGTCGCCCTGCAAAAGCATGAACAGGCCGGCAAGAGCAGCACGCTCAAGGCCATGGACACCATTCCCAAAGACATCCAGGCCAAGCTCGACGCCAACATGAAACTGATGGAAGACATGGGGCTGTCGGCCACGCCATCGATCTTCTACAAAGACAAGGACGGCAACCTGCAACAACAGCAAGGCGCGCCGCGACCCGAGGTGCTCGCCAAAATGATGGGCCCTAAGTAAACGCCAGGGCTGTGACCTTCTGACCAATGGCAAGCTGGCCTGAAAAGTGGATACTGCATCGGCATGTCATACGTGTAAAAATGTCGATCACCATTTCAAGAGCCATAGTCGGGAGGCTCGTTCAATGCGTTACGCCGAAGATCACAAAGCCCAAACCCATCAGCGCATCCTTCACGAAGCCGCCGCGCGCTTTCGTCGGGACGGTATTGGCGCAACTGGTTTGCAGCCGCTGATGAAGGCACTGGGCCTGACCCATGGTGGTTTCTACGCCCATTTCAAATCCAAGGATGACCTGGTCGAAAAAGCCCTGCGTTGCGCAGTGGATCAGTTGCATGAGTCGCGAGCCGCCAAATTGTCCGGGGACGACTCGGCGGCGGCGTTCATCGACATGTACTTGTCGCCCGAGCATCGCACCCAGCCCGAAAACGGCTGCCCTCTGCCGACCATGTCGTCGGAGCTGGGGCAACGTGGCCAGCCGAGCGAAATCACTGACGAGTTGATCGAGCGCATGCTCGCCACGCTCGAAGCCGGGATGGGTGCGGGGAAAGAAAACAGCGACAAGAGCGTCATGCTCATGTCGGGCCTGGTCGGTGCGCTAATGCTCGCTCGCAGTGCAAAGAACCCGCAGTTGGCCGAACGCATCCTGCAAACCACTCGCGATCAGCTCAAGCAGCAGATCGACCAGGCCTGATCGGCAATGAAAAGCCCTGCCGTTTCCGACAGGGCTTTTTATCGTCTCAAGGCTGCCAGCGGCGGAACAGCACGCTGGCGTTGACGCCGCCAAAGCCAAATCCGTTGGATAGCGCGTATTCGATCTTCATCGGTCGCGCCTTGCCGTGGACGATATCGATCCCGGCTGCTGCCTCGTCCGGGTTGTCCAGATTGAGGGTCATCGGCGCGATCTGATCACGAATCGCCAAAGCCGTGAAAATCGCCTCGATGCCACCCGCAGCGCCGAGCAAATGCCCGGTGGCCGACTTGGTCGACGTCACGGCCACACCGTTCTGATCGCCGAACACTGTCTTGATCGCCGCCATTTCCCCTTTGTCCCCTACCGGAGTGGAGGTGGCGTGCGCATTCACATGCTGGATGTCAGACGGCTTGATACCCGCCTGACGAATCGCCGCCTGCATTGCCCGCCGCGCGCCGCTGCCATCTTCGGGGCCGGCAGTGAGGTGATAAGCGTCGGCGCTGGTGCCGTAACCGACCAGCTCAACAATCGGTTTGGCGCCACGAGCCAGAGCGTGTTCAAGCGTTTCGATGACGACGATACCCGCGCCCTCACCCATGACAAAGCCATCACGATCACGATCAAAAGGCCGAGACGCGCGCTCCGGGGTCTCGTTAAAACCACTGGACAACGCCCGCGCCGCCGCGAAGCCACCCAAGGCGACCCGATCAATACAGGCCTCGGCACCGCCACATATCGCGACATCCGCTTCACCGGCAAGAATCATCCGAGCGGCGTCGCCGATGGCCTGCACGCCTGCCGCACATGCGGTAACCGGTGCGCCGATAGGCCCTTGGAAGCCGTGCTGGATCGACACATGCCCAGCAGCCAGGTTGACCAGAAACGAAGGGATGGTGAATGGCGAAAGCCGCCGGGGTCCGCGGGAATCGGTGATCCGCACCGCATCGGCGATGGAAACGAAACCGCCCACACCTGCACCGATGATGGTCGCCGTGCGCTCGCGCTCTTCATTGGTCGATGGCGCCCAGCCAGCCTGCTTGACAGCCTCTTGAGCGGCCCCCAATGCAAACAGGATGAAGCGGTCCATCTTCTTCTGTTCCTTGGGCGGCGCGGCGGCGTCGGCATCAAACCCCGCTTCCGGGTCATCAGCCAGGGTCGGTACCGGCCCACCGACCTTGCCTGGTAAGTCAGCCACCGTTTCTTCGGGCAACTGAACGATGCCAGAGCGCCCTTCGAGCAAACGCTGCCAGACTTTCTCGACACCGGTACCCAAAGGCGTTACCAGCCCCATGCCCGTCACTACGATGCGACGTTCGTTCATGCGTTCACCTTTTCGACTTTCAGGACGTTCACAGGCGCGTACTCAAGCACCTGACGTTTTGTATCGGGAAGCCGCGTGTTGCAGCGACAGATTAGGCCCCAGCGCCAGACGTGCATTGACCAACGCGTCCCAGTCTGCGGCATTGGACAGTGATGGAATGGTGACAAGTTCCTTCTGATCGAAACCTGCCAGCGCTGCGTCGACCATCTCGTTCACGTCCATCACCATTTCTGGAGGGAAGGCATTGAGGTCCATGCCGGCGCGTTCCCAGATCTCTGTACGCGTCGCGCCGGGCATGACCGCCTGAACCTGAACGCCCCTCTCGCCGATTTCGGCATTGAGCGACTGGGTCAGGCTCAGTACGTAGGCCTTGCTTGCGGTGTACACCGCGTTGAAGCGCTCGGGGATCATCGGCACCACCGAGGCGATGTTCACGATCGCGCCGCGACCACGGGCCAGAAAACCGGCTGCCGCCGCCGAGGCGAGATGGGTCAACGCGACGATATTGAGTTGGATCAGCCGATCGACCTCACCCATGTCGGCTTCGGCCAACGCGCTGTTCGACGCCACACCTGCGTTATTCAGCAACAGCGTGATGGACGCGTCACTGCGCAGGCGCTGCTCGACAGTGGAGATATCCGCGGAGCTCGTCAGGTCAGCTTTCAACACCTCGACTGTCACAGACGTCTTTGCACGCAGCTCGGCGGCGAGGGTTTCCAGACGCGCTTGATCGCGCGCGACCAGCAGTAAATCGAAACCGCGTTTGGCCAAGCGATCGGCGTAAGTGGCGCCGATGCCTGAGGAAGCGCCGGTGATCAGGGCTGTACCTTGAGTGCTGGTGGTGCTCATGGGCATTTCTCCGTGGACTTTGAGAGTAGCAACAGGGGCATATTACGCCCGTAATTTAACAAATTATATGGCGACTGACATTTTTCGTGTCAAGCCCTCGTCTGGTAAGCGTCGCCTCACGCAGTTGAAAAACAGGCAAAAAAAGACCGATCCATGATCGGTCTCTTGGTGCCAGGGTCCATCTCAATCGAGAGCGAGCTTGTCGCGATTCCTGTCCAGTAACGCCTTACCGATGCCTTTGACCTCGATTAACTCGTCAACCGAAGTAAAAGCTCCGTTCTCTTCACGATAGGCTACGATTGCAGCTGCTTTGGCCGCGCCTATTCCCGTCAACTCCTTTTGAAGTACCTCGGCAGTGGCGGCATTGAGATTGACCTTGAGCACATTTTCGGCGGCAGCAGGGGTGGAAACCGAGGCCGCAGGGGGTGAGGTGGTCGTGCTATCAGCGGATGCGGCGTTGGCGGCGATGGAAACACTGGCCAGCAGGCCAAAAAAAAGGGACGACAGGTAGGAAGTGCGCATAAGCAATGCTCCATGACATCGTTAGGTAGGAAGCAGCTTTCCTGAGCTGCTTCCCAAACCTAGACGCTGCCGATGAAGCGTCAACGAAAGGATCGGTGACTGGATGTGTATTGCGTCGGAACCCGCTGAATCCAAGCCCTTTGCGCGACTGCGCGGAGGATTTAAGTGAGTAAGCAAAGGTTTCTCAGCTCAGGCCCCCCCTGGCTCGTGACGACGCTGCTGATGAATCCAGTCAACGATATCGCCCTCCGGCGCATATCCACTGACGGTGTCGCCCAAGATCTGACGAACCCTGTTGTAATCGTCTTCGTCCAGCGCCTTGAGCAGGTTCGACAGGCTTTGCTTGAATACATCCCACGAGAGAAAATCTTCCTGAGCACTCATGATCATCGGATGGCTGGTGACTGCCACGTTGTCGCCGATCAGCAGCTCTTCATAAAGCTTTTCACCCGGGCGCAAGCCCGTGAACTCGATTGAAATATCGCCTTGAGGATTCTTGTCCGTGCGAACGCTCAGGCCCGACAAGTGAACCATTTTCTCGGCAAGCTCGATGATTCTGACCGGCTCGCCCATATCGAGTACGAATACATCCCCGCCCTGCCCCATGGAACCCGCCTGAATCACCAGTTGCGCGGCTTCCGGAATGGTCATGAAGTAGCGGGTAATTTTTGGATGGGTGACAGTCAGCGGCCCCCCTGACTTGATCTGCTGATGAAACAGCGGAATCACCGAACCGGAAGAGCCCAGGACATTACCAAAACGCACCATGATGAAACGGGTTTTATTGACCTGATGTACATTGGCGCGGTCCCCGAACATCACCGGAGCCGTCTCGCGACTCAACGCCTGCAGGGTCAACTCCGCCAGGCGCTTGGTGCTGCCCATGATGTTGGTCGGCCTGACCGCCTTGTCAGTGGATATCAGCACAAAGTTGGCAACGCCGGCCTGCAAGGCAGCCTGCGCTGCATTGAGGGTTCCGATCACATTGTTGAGCACACCCTCGGCGATATTGTGCTCGACCATCGGCACATGCTTGTACGCCGCTGCGTGGTAGACCGTATCGACCTTCCAGGTCTTCATGACATCCAGCAGCTTGGAATGATTGCGCACCGAACCGAGTATCGGCAGGACCTTGACCTTCAGCGACTCACGGGCGATTCGCCGCTCAAGTTCTGAAAGAATCGTGTAGAGGTTGAATTCGCTGTGGTCCAGCAACAGCAGAGTCGTTGGCTTGAGCAGCACGATCTGTCGGCACAGCTCCGAGCCAATCGACCCGCCTGCGCCGGTGACCAGCACGCACTGATTCTTGATGCAGTGTTCAAGCAGTTCTTCTTGCGCCGGAACGGAATCACGGCCCAGAAGGTCCGCGATGTCCACTTCCTGCAAGTCATCGACCTTCACACGGCCTGCTGCGAGGTCGGAGAAGTTGGGCACACTGCGAACGTGCAGCGGGAAGCCTTCGAGAAAACCGAGGATTTCACGGCGCCGCGCGCGCGCCGATGAAGGGATCGCGAGCAGGATTTCCTGCGCGCCCGTCGCGTCGATCATCTGCTGGATGTGTTTGGGTTTGTAAACCTGCAGCCCGGAAATTACCCGATTGGAGATCGAGTCGTCATCGTCGATGAAAGCAACCGGGCGCATTGACCGCCCCATCCTCAGCGCGGCAACCAGTTGATTACCGGCCGCGCCCGCACCATAAATGGCAACTTTGGGCAGACCGTCGTCGCGGGTCGCGAACGGCACATGCTGCGCGGCCGAGAACCAGTCACCCAGGAAATATTGGCGCATCGCGAGCCGCAAACCGCCAATCATCACCAGGCTCAACCACCAGTAGTTGAACATCACCGAACGCGGCACGACGTGCTGGTGGTTGCTGTAGAGGTAGACCACAACGCCCAGAATCAACGCTGAAAGACTGACGGCCTTGATAATTGCGACCAGCGCATCGTTGCCGAAATAGCGCATGACGGCGCGGTACATGCCGATCCGGATAAACAGGGGAATAGCGACGACTGGAGCGCTGATGAACAACCACGTGTGGATTTCGAGCGGATTGATGAGATCGTCTATGCCCAGACGGACCACGAAGGCCATCCACAAGGCAAACCAGACCAGACAGACATCTGTCGCGACCTGAATTATCCGCTTCTGCCGACGCGGCAACGCCAGAAGCATAGCGCGCAATTTGTCCATGAATCCCTCGAACACGAGTTCAATCTCCTATCGACCAGCAACAGCAGTGTTGATTCCAGCAATACGCAAGAATTACACCACCCCCAAGGCTCGGGGGCTGCTTCAATTACGTTCAAGCTCTCCAGCGTTGAATTTCAATGCCAGAATCGCCAGCGGAATGTAAGCGACGACTACACCGATCGCACCATCAAGCCCGAACTGCGTAACACAGATGGCCACTGGCAACAGCCAGAACAGATTGATTACACCGACTGCGGACGTCACTGGAAGATGCTCGCCATATTTACGCGACGCAAACTGGTAAGCATGGCTTCTGTGAGCCTCATAGACTTTGTCGCCCCGGACGAGGCGACGGATGAGGGTAACTGTAGCGTCTACGATGAAAACCCCAAGGAGAATAAGCCATGCCCACAATAACTGCGAGGAAATACAAGCCGCCTGGAGCGATAGAAGGCCAAGGATGATGCCTAGAAAGCCGCTCCCCGCATCCCCCATGAAGATTTTGGCGGGAGGGAAGTTCCAGAACAGAAATCCCAGAACGGCCGCTGCCAGCAACAGAGGCAGCCAGATCAGATCGGCAAAACCGCTCAACGCGTAGATCACTGCTGCGCCGATGCACACGCAGACAGCTTCGACGCTGGCAATGCCGTCGATACCGTCCATGAAGTTGTAAAGGTTGAGCAGCCACACCAGATAGACGGCGGCCAGAACATGTCCCACCCAGCCAAGGTCCAGCGCTGCACCGAAAATGACCACGGGTGGTAAGCCGCCTAACCAGACCAATGCCCAGACCGCAGAGAAAAAATGGCCTAACAGACGCCAACGCGCGGCGACATGGCCATGATCGTCGAGAAACCCTAGCGCAGCGATGATCAATCCGGAGCCAAGCAAAGCGAGAAACAGAGGTCCACTGAGCGCGCCTTCCGCGAATAGCAAAACCAATGCAGCAAGGTAGCTGATTACGATGGCGACCCCACCACCTCGTGGTGTGGGAACCGTATGTGAGCTCCTGCCGTTGGGGATATCGAGCAGGCTTTTATGAAGTGCGTAACGCCGCAGCCAGTAAGTCAACGCAAACGAAATACCGACAACCGCAACCGCCAAACACCAATGATCCATTTTTGTTCCGTTGTTGAGTACGCGCGTGCATCCCTCCATCACCTGGAATGAACCGCGGCGATGGAAGGATGGGTCTACGAAAAACGTGCGAAAGATATCACGCAGGGGGCATAACGCTAAAGCGGGAGAGAATGGTGCGGGGCATCGGCCAGCAACCCTTGATCAACCTGTCCAAGGGCCGCGGTACCGTTATCAACCGGCCTTCAGCAACTGCTCGATTTCCTTGACCTTGGCATCCACCAGCGCCGGATCACGGCGACTCTCTACGTTCAGGCGCAGCAATGGCTCGGTGTTCGAACCACGCAGGTTGAAGCGCCATTCGGCGAACTCAAGGCTGATACCGTCAGTCTTGTCGATGTTCGAGCAGATGGGTTCGTAGTGCTCCAGAACCTTGCTCAATACGGTCTTGACGTCTGCGACCTTGTAGTTGATCTCGCCGCTGCACGGATACGCGGCCATGCGCTCATCGACCAGCTGAGAGAACGATTTACCCGAAACCGACATCAGCGCTGTTACCAGCAGCCACGGGATCATCCCGCTGTCGCAGTAGGCAAAATCGCGGAAGTAATGATGCGCGCTCATTTCGCCGCCGTAGACAGCGTCTTCCTTGCGCATACGTTCTTTGATAAACGCATGGCCAGTCTTGCAGAGTACCGGCGTACCGCCTGCCAGATTCACCTGATCGATGGTGTTCCAGGTCAGACGCGGGTCGTGAATGATTTTCGAGCCAGGATGCTGCTTGAGGAGCATTTCTGCCAGCAGGCCCACGAGGTAATAGCCCTCGACGAAACGACCCTTTTCATCGAAAAAGAAGCAGCGGTCGAAGTCACCGTCCCACGCAAGCCCCAACTGGCAATTATGTTCGAGCAACGCAGCGCGAGTCAGCTCGCGGTTTTCCGGGAGCAACGGATTTGGCACGCCGTTCGGGAAGTTGCCATCCGGCTCAGCGTTGATGATCACCCATTCGAAGGGCAGCCTGGCCTTGATCGCCTCCAATGCAGGCCCAACAGCACCGTTACCCGGATCGGCCAGAATCTTCAGGGGCTTGAGGTCAGCGCCTTTTACATAGCTAAGCAAATGTTCGATATAGGCGGCCTTGTCCGGCTTTGCCTCGACGCGGCCCTGCTGGGCAGCTGCTGAGCCATAGTCACCGGCGTCCACTCGCTGACGGATGGCATCAAGACCGGTGTCGCCGCTGATCGGGCGAGATTCGCGCTGGACCAGCTTCATGCCGTTATAACCCTTGGGATTATGACTGGCGGTTACCATCACCCCACCGTCGGCGGCATAGTGACTGGTTGCAAAATAGACTTCTTCGGTACCGCACAAGCCGATGTCGATCACATCGGCGCCGGCCTCCTGAATGCCTTGCATCAAGGCTTGAGCCAGCGCTGGGCTTTCGAGACGCATGTCTCTGCCGACCACGATATTTTTGGCACCCAGTTCCACCACCATGGAGCGCCCAATCCGATAGGCGATATCGGCGTCCAGATCATTTGGGACCTGACCGCGAATATCGTAGGCTTTGAAGCAACGGGTCTGAATAACGGGATAGTCGGGATTCATGTGTAAAAAACCTATGCGACGAAAAAACCCGAGGGTTCTTCTGTTCAGTATGAAGCAGCCCGATCTGCGGGCTGCACGCTACCCTCGCGCATAACAGCTTGAGGCGAGGGTTAGGCAGTAAAAATGGAAATTAGTTAACTCCACGAATGCATTTATCTTCATCGCACCCGCTCCCAGTGTTAACCGGAGACTGCATGGGGATGATATCAAAAAGAAATGTTTGAATTGAGCGCCCCATACATTCAGCTCACGAAGCGCAAACCTGCAGGGACGGTCTTGAGGACGACTTCTGCTTTCGGTCCGCCGCCTGAAAAAAAGCGCAGATTAGCCCATCCACCGTAGAATCCGGCCGCTATGGTTTTACGAAATTTTTCGGAGGTATTCAGGAACAGTCACCCTGAGATAGGGCGAAGAGACGGCGCTGCCAGCGAGGCACCGCATGGCGGACGAGCTCAAGCCTGATCCAGCCAAGGCGAGCCGGTGTCCACCAGGCGTGTCACAACGCTCTGGAAAGCAACGCGCTCAAGCCAGGCGAGACTTCGGCCTTTTGCGTAACCGGGTGACCCAGGTAAGAACCGGGCCAATCAACATCCCAACCAAAAGAGCCAGGATGACCGGCACGGCGACGGACAACTCCGGTGCGGACCAGCCAAAGAACACCAACGCAACGGGCTGTTGGTTTTCAAGCACGAACACAATCGTCACTGCGAGAACCAGCAGGACGATCACAAAAAAAATCAGGCGTTTAACATTCCGCATCGAGTACTCCTCTGACGGCTATTGGAGCTCGTGCTCCTCCTCTTCGTTCACCCGATCACGCAACTCTTTTCCGGGCTTGAAGTGAGGGACGAATTTTCCGTCAAGGCTGACGGATTGTCCGGTTTTAGGATTGCGACCCACGCGAGGCGCGCGGTAATGCAGTGAGAAGCTGCCAAAGCCCCGTATTTCAATACGGTCGCCGGTGGCCAGACATTGCGACATCTGCTCAAGCATGGTCTTGATGGCCAACTCCACATCCTTGGATGAGAGCAGTCCTTGATGGGTGACAATTCGTTCGATCAACTCCGACTTCGTCATATTTTTCCCTTCTTTTTCAAGCAGCTAGGTAAAGCGCTTTGAAGGTTTTAGCATGACCGCGTGAATTTGAACAGCCCATGTTTCGACTTATGTGAGGGGTATTTTCAGGCAACAGGCCATTACGCCGCCCAAGCCGCATCATTCGGGGCCTGGAGCATATCGACGAGGACCGGCATCTCAGCCCTGAAAAACAGTCACCCACAAAAAAGGGCGACCGAAGTCGCCCTTTTTAAATGGTCAGACAGAACTCAGTTCTGCTTTTCCATTTGAGCACGCAGCAGGTCGCCCAGAGTGGTCGGACCAGTGTTTTCCGCGGTTTCAGGCTTGCTACGCAGGCTCTGAATCGCTTCTTTCTCGTCTTCAACGTCTTTCGACTTGATGGACAAGCTGATCACGCGGCTCTTGCGGTCAACGCTGATGATCTTGGCTTCGATCTCTTCGCCTTCTTTCAGGACGTTACGCGCATCTTCAACGCGGTCACGGCTGATTTCGGAGGCTTTCAGAGTAGCTTCGATGTCGTCGGCCAGGGTGATGATGGCGCCTTTGGCGTCAACTTCTTTAACGGTACCGCGAACGATAGCGCCTTTGTCATTGACAGTGACGTACTCGGAGAACGGATCGCTTTCCAGCTGCTTGATACCCAGCGAGATGCGCTCGCGCTCTGGATCAACAGACAGGATCACGGTGTCGAGCTCGTCGCCCTTCTTGAAGCGACGTACGGCTTCTTCGCCCACTTCGTTCCAGGAGATGTCGGACAGGTGAACCAGACCGTCGATGCCGCCGTCCAGACCAATGAAGATACCGAAATCGGTGATCGACTTGATGGTGCCGGAGATCTTGTCGCCCTTGTTGAACTGGCCAGAGAAATCTTCCCATGGGTTAGATTTGCACTGCTTGATGCCCAGGGAGATACGACGACGCTCTTCGTCGATGTCCAGAACCATGACTTCCACTTCATCGCCAACCTGAACGACTTTCGATGGGTGGATGTTCTTGTTGGTCCAGTCCATTTCGGAAACGTGTACCAGGCCTTCCACGCCTTCTTCCAGCTCTGCGAAGCAGCCGTAGTCGGTCAGGTTGGTAACACGCGCGGTCACGCGAGTGCCTTCCGGGTAACGTGCCTTGATAGCAACCCATGGGTCTTCGCCCAGTTGCTTCAGGCCCAGGGAAACACGATTGCGCTCGCGATCGTACTTCAGGACTTTTACATCGATCTCATCGCCAACGTTGACGATTTCCGATGGATGCTTGATGCGCTTCCAGGCCATGTCGGTGATGTGCAGCAGGCCATCGACGCCACCCAGATCGACGAATGCGCCGTAATCGGTGAGGTTCTTGACGATACCTTTGACTTGCTGACCTTCCTGCAGGGATTCCAGCAGAGCTTCGCGCTCGGCGCTGTTCTCGGCTTCCAGGACACTGCGACGGGAAACGACAACGTTGTTGCGCTTCTGGTCCAGCTTGATGACCTTGAATTCCAGCTCTTTGCCTTCCAGGTGCGTGGTGTCGCGCACTGGACGGACGTCAACCAGAGAACCTGGCAGGAACGCACGGATGCCGTTAACGTCGACAGTGAAGCCGCCTTTAACCTTACCGTTGATAACGCCCTTGACCACTTCTTCAGCTGCGAAAGCCGCTTCCAGAACGATCCAGCACTCAGCACGCTTGGCTTTTTCGCGGGACAGTTTGGTTTCGCCAAAGCCGTCTTCGACCGCGTCCAGCGCAACGTGAACTTCGTCACCGACCTTGATGGTCAGCTCGCCAGCGTCGTTGTAGAACTGCTCCAGCGGGATGACGCCTTCAGACTTCAGGCCAGCGTGTACGGTAACCCAGTCGCCGTCGATGTCGACAACGATACCGGTGATGATCGCACCCGGCTGAAGATTGAGGGTCTTTAGGCTTTCTTCAAAGAGTTCTGCAAAGCTTTCGCTCATTTTAATTCCTGTTGATAAAGGCGAAGAATCCGCCTATCTGCCACGCTCCAGACAACGTGGGTTTCGTTCATATGAAAGAAAGCCTGCGGGACTATGACTGGTCTCCCACATGGCTTCCTGGTCATCCAGCGATATCGCGAAGCGCGACTTCACTCAGGATGCGTTCCAGCACCTGCTCGATGGACAATTCGGTGGAATCCAGCTGAATGGCGTCATGCGCCGGCTTGAGCGGGGCTACCGCTCGCTGGGTGTCGCGTTCGTCACGGACACGTATCTCATCTAGCAGACTCGACAGACTAACATCGTCCCCCTTGCCCTTCAACTGCAAATATCGGCGACGGGCACGCTCTTCGGCACTGGCGGTCAGAAAAACCTTCAAGGGCGCCGCTGGAAACACCACCGTTCCCATGTCGCGGCCATCGGCGATCAGGCCCGGAAACTCCTGAAAAGCCCGCTGGCGCTGCAGCAATGCTTCCCGCACCGCAGGCAGTGATGCAACCTGAGAAGCGCCGCTGCCGATCTGCTCGTTGCGGATCGCCAGGGTCACGTCTTCACCTTCCAGAATGATGCGCTGACCGTGATCGTCGGTGGCCGCTTCGAACTGGACATCAAGGTGCGCAGCAAGAAGCTTGAGCGCTTCTTCATTGGTCAGGTCGACGCCGTGATTGCGGGCAGCGAAGGCCAGCAGGCGATAAAGTGCGCCGGAATCCAGCAGGCACCAACCCAGACGCTTGGCCAGCAATCCGGCCACCGTCCCTTTTCCAGAACCGCTTGGTCCGTCGATCGTAATGACCGGAGCTTGAGCTTTCACGATTGCCCCTCTTGCGCTACACGAATACCCACCTGACCACAAAGCGTCAGGAAATTGGGGAAAGAAGTCGCCACGTTGGCGCAGTCCCGAATGCGGATCGGGGCTGCAGCGCGCAACGACGCGATACTGAAAGCCATGGTGATACGATGATCGCCATGGCCGTCGACTTCACCGCCACCGATCGACCCGCCTTCAATAATGAGGCCATCGGCGGTCGGTTCAACCTTTATACCCAGTGTTGTCAGACCATCGGCCATGGCCTGGATGCGATCGGACTCCTTGACGCGCAGTTCCTGCGCCCCGCGCAACACCGTGCGCCCTTCGGCACAGGCCGCAGCGACAAACAGCACCGGAAACTCGTCGATCGCCAGCGGCACCAGCGCCTCGGGAATCACGACCCCCTTGAGCTTCGCATGACGAACACGCAGATCGGCCACCGGCTCGCCACCCGCTTCGCGCAGATTCTGCACGGAAACGTCCGCGCCCATCAGGCGCAGGATGTCGATCACCCCGGTGCGGCTCGGATTGACGCCGACATGTTCGAGCAGCAGATCTGAACCCTCGGCTATCGACGCCGCCACCATGAAGAAGGCCGCCGACGAGATGTCTGCAGGGACTTCGATGCGGGTCGCCGTGAGTGTAGCGCCCGCCTCCACCGCCGCCGTCGCGCCATTGCCTGCAACGGGGTAGCCAAAACCACGCAGCATGCGTTCGGTATGATCCCGCGTGGGCGCGAGCTCGGTGATGGTCGTCTTGCCTTGCGCATACAGACCGGCGAGCAGTAAACAGGATTTGACCTGGGCACTGGCCACCGGCATGACGTAGCTGATGCCCTTGAGAGACTTGTCACCGCGAATGGTCAGCGGCGGACGACCGTCTGCTGCCGTCTCGATGACCGCGCCCATCTGCCGTAACGGCTCGGCGATTCGTTCCATCGGGCGCCTGGACAGCGACGCGTCACCGGTCAGCACGCTGTCGAAGCTTTGTGCTGCCAGCAAGCCGGACAACAGGCGCATGGAAGTCCCCGAGTTACCGAGGTAGATCGGACCCGGCGCCGGCTTCAGGCCATGCAGACCCACGCCGTGAATCGTCAGGCGACCATGATGCGGCCCCTCGATCACGACACCCATGTCGCGGAACGCCTGCAAGGTCGCCAGCGCATCTTCGCCTTCAAGGAAGCCTTCGACTTCGGTGACTCCCTGAGCCAGCGAGCCCAGCATGATCGAACGGTGAGAAATCGATTTATCACCAGGAACGCGGATCTGTCCCCTGACACGGCCACCTGGCTGAGCAATGAAAGTCATTTCCTCAGCGCACGCTTTTTCAACATAGGCGCGCCGGGCCAGAATCTTTCCGAAATGCTCGCGGGCTACACGGGCGCGGGTGAAAACGCCGAGCAACTGATGGCCGTCCCCGGCATCCACTGCATCTCGCAGTGCATCCAGATCGCTTCGGAACGTATCCAGAGTGCGCAGCACGGCCTCGCGGTTGGCGAGGAAGATGTCATGCCACATCACCGGATCGCTGCCTGCGATGCGGGTGAAGTCGCGAAAACCGCCCGCCGCGTACCGGAAGATATCAAGGTTTTCGTTGCGCTTGGCCAGCGAATCCACCAGACCGAATGCCAGCAGGTGCGGCAAATGACTGGTCGCTGCCAGCACTTCGTCATGGCGCTCGACCTGCATGTGCTCGACGTCGGCGCCCAACGCGGACCACATCCGATCGACCAGCGCCAGAGCGTCGGGATCGGTTTCAGGCAACGGAGTCAGGATCACCTTGTGACGACGGAACAGCTGAGCGTTGGATGCCTCTACCCCGCTCTGCTCAGAGCCTGCAATCGGGTGGCCAGGCACGAAACGCGCGGGCATCGCGCCAAACACTTCACGCGCGGCGCGCACGACATTGCCCTTGGCGCTGCCAACGTCTGTCAGCACGGCATCACCGAGGTCGAGCTTTGCCAGCACACCCAGCAGTTTCTCCATGGCCAGGATCGGTACGGCCAATTGAATGACATCGGCACCGACACAGGCCGCAGCAAGATTGTCTTCACAGCGATCGACGACACCCAGTTCGACGGCCAGTTTGCGCGATTGCGGGTCGAGGTCGACGCCGACCACTTCGCGGCACAGGCCGCTTTCCTTCAAACCCTTGGCGAACGAACCCCCGATCAAACCGAGGCCGACCACCACCAGGCGACCGATCATAGGCACAGTGGATTGCACTGCCGTGACATTAGCCATGACATCAACCACGCGCCAGAACCTTGCTCAACGCTTCGAGGAAACGGCTGTTTTCAGCAGGCAGACCGATGCTCACCCGTAGGTGATTCGGCATGCCATAGCCCGCAACCGGACGCACGATGACGCCCTCGCGCAGAAGCCCGTCGTAGACAGAGGCGGCTTCACGACCGAGGTCGACAGCGATGAAGTTGGCCTTGGACGCAATCCAGCCCAGCCCCAACTGACGCAAACCCTCTTCCATCTGCTGCATGCCAGCTTCGTTCAGCCGACGGCTTTCGGCCACGTAATCGGTGTCATCCAGCGCGGCACAAGCGGCGGCCAGAGCAAAGCTGTTGACGTTAAACGGCTGGCGCACGCGGTTCAGCACGTCAGCCACCACCGGGGATGACAACGCATACCCGACACGCAACGACGCAAGCCCAAAGGCTTTGGAGAAGGTACGCGAAACCAGCAGATTCGGATAAGCAGCAAGGAATTTCAGGCCATCCGGCAATTCGGCGCCTGCGGCGTATTCGATGTACGCCTCGTCCAGCACGACCAATACGTCTTTGGGCACCTCGGCGAGAAAGTCCGAAAGCGCATTGGGCCCGAACCAGGTCCCGGTCGGGTTATTCGGATTGGCGATGAAGACCACCCGCGTATTGCTGTCGATGGCGGCGAGCATCGCGGGCAGATCGTGCCCCCAATTCCTGGCCTTCGCTACGCGCGCGTCAGCACCAACGGCCTGAGTGACGATCGGGTAGATCGCGAATGCGTGCTCACTGAATACCGCATTAAGCCCCGGCGCCAGGTAGGCACGGGCGACGATTTCAAGGATGTCGTTGGAGCCATTACCCAGAGTGACCTGGTTGGCATTGACGCCGTAGCGAACGGACAGGCGCTGCTTGAGATCGAAACCGTTGCCGTCGGGGTAACGGGTCAATTCATCCAGCGCTTCACGGATCGCAGCGAGCGCCTTGGGACTTGCGCCCATCGGGTTTTCGTTGCTGGCCAGCTTGATGATGCGAGCCGGATCGATATCCAGTTCACGCGCCAATTCGTCCACCGGTTTGCCGGGAACGTAAGGCGATAGTTTTTGCACGCCAGCCTGTGCCAGCGCGAGGAAGTCGCCGCTCATTTACCGCTTTACCTCTAAATAGAACAACAATCGCGCAAACTCAGCCCCCCGCAACAGTCCGGCTTGCAGGCGGTCGCGATCTTACAGGCGCGACCGCCGACAAGGCGGAGTGCTACAGAGGCAATCGGAGCCTTAGAGCACTGCTTTCGGATAGGAACCCAGCACCTTCAGTGCCACTGCTTCCTGACTGATTCGTTCCAGTACCGCCTTGATCAGCGGGTCCCGGTGATGCCCGACGAAATCGATAAAGAACACGTAGGTCCATTTACCGCTGCGTGAAGGTCGGGTTTCGATACGGGTCAGGTCGATTCCGTTCTCATGGAAAGGCACCAGCAACTCATGCAGAGCGCCAGGCTTGTTGCTCATCGATACGATGATCGAGGTCTTGTCGTCACCCGTCGGCGGCACTTCCTGATTGCCGATCATCAGGAAGCGTGTCGAGTTGTCGGGACGGTCTTCGATCTTCTCGGCAATGCGCGACAGGCCATACAGACCAGCGGCCATGTCACCGGCGATGGCGGCGGAGTTCCACTCGCTCTTCACTCGCTTCGCCGCCTCGGCGTTGCTGGAAACCGCGACACGCTCGACGTTGGGATAGTGCGCATCCAGCCACTTGCGGCACTGGGCCAGCGACTGGGCATGGGAGTAGATACGGCTGATGCTGTCGGTCTTGGTATTCTCTCCCACCAGCAGATGGTGGTGAATACGCAGCTCGACTTCGCCACAGATGACCATGTCGTGTTCGAGGAAGCTGTCCAGTGTGTGGTTGACCGCACCTTCGGTGGAGTTTTCCACCGGGACCACACCGAAGTTGACGGCACCGGCAGCCACCTCACGGAACACTTCGTCGATCGCCGCCATCGGCTTACTGATCACCGCGTGGCCGAAGTGTTTCAGCGCAGCGGCCTGGGTGAAGGTGCCTTCAGGGCCCAGATAAGCGACCTTGAGCGGCTGCTCCAGCGCGAGGCACGAAGACATGATCTCGCGGAACAGACGCGCCATCTCTTCGTTGCTCAGCGGGCCACGGTTACGCTCCATGACACGCTTGAGCACTGCGGCTTCACGCTCGGGACGGTAGAAGATCGGCTCTTCGCCTTCCGCCAGTTCGGCCATCTTCACCCGCGCCACTTCCTGCGCGCAGCGTGCCCGTTCACTGATCAACTCCAGGACTTTCTCGTCCAGGCTGTCGATGCGAACGCGCAGCGCCTTGAGCTCTTGTTCAGACATCAGCCGTGTTCCTTCTCGAATTCGGCCATGTAGGCCACCAGCGCTTCGACTGCGTCCAGACCCAACGCGTTGTAGATCGAGGCGCGCATGCCACCGACCGAGCGGTGACCCTTGAGATTGAGCAGAGCACGCTCATCGGCACCGGCGAGGAACGCCTTGTCCAGGCGCTCATCGGCCAGGCGGAACGGCACGTTCATCCACGAACGGGCGTTGTGGCTGATCGGGTTGGTGTAGAAGTCGCTGTTGTCGATGAAGCCGTAGAGACGGTCTTTCTTGGCGCGGTTGCGTCTTTCCATCGCATCGACGCCGCCCTGCTCCTTGAGCCACTCAAACACGAGGCCCGAGAGGTACCAGGAATAGGTGGCCGGGGTGTTGTACATCGAACCGTTGTCGGCCGATACCTTGTAGTCGAGCATCGTCGGGCAGCTGCTGCGGGCGCGGCCGAGCAGGTCTTCACGAACGATGACTACCACCAGGCCGCTCGGGCCGATGTTCTTCTGTGCGCCAGCGTAGATCAGGCCGAATTGCGAGACGTCGATCGGACGCGAGAGGATGTCCGAAGACATGTCGACAACCAACGGAACGTCACCGGTCTCAGGCACCCAGTCGAACTGCAGACCACCAATGGTCTCGTTTGAGGCGTAGTGCACGTAGGCTGCATTCCTGGTCAGGTTCCACTCGTTCTGACCCGGGATCGCCAGATAGTCGAATGGCTTGGCGCTGGCGGCAACATTGATAGTGCCGAAACGACGCCCTTCCTCGATGGCCTTCTTCGACCAGATGCCGGTCTCGATGTAGTCGGCCGTGCCGTTTTCCGGCAGCAGGTTCAGCGGGATCTCGGCGAACTGCTGGCTGGCACCACCTTGCAGGAACAGAATCTTGTAGTTGGAGGGTACGGACAGCAGCTCACGCAGGTCCTGCTCGGCCTTCTCGGCAATGGCGGTGTAATCATCGCTGCGATGACTCATTTCCATCACTGACAAGCCCTTGCCATGCCAGTCCAGCATCTCGGCCTGGGCGCGTAGCAGAACAGCTTCAGGAAGCGCGGCAGGGCCGGCGCAGAAGTTAAAGGCTCGCTTGCTCATATCCACTCTCGTCAACTCGTTGAATTCGAAAACACCGTAGCAGTGCAGCCGGGCGGCGCGACCAGCCAGACTGCTACAGATTTGGCCAGAGCCAAAAAGGGGCCAGAAAAGGCCCCCGTTACAACGTCTATCAGTCCTGCGGCTCTTCTTCGTCGGCAGCGTCGGCTTGCAGATCGCTGGCCGATTCGTCGGCATCGGACAGGTTCACGACCTCGCCTTCAATCGCCTCACCGTACAGCTCTTCGCCTTCCAGTTCTTCGCCCTCGACTTCCGAAGGCTCCTGAACACGCTCCAGGCCAACCAGTTTTTCGTCCTTGGCCAGCTTGATCAGGGTCACACCCTGAGTGTTGCGGCCCAGGCTCGACACTTCGTCGACACGGGTACGAACCAGAGTGCCCTGGTCGGAAATCAGCATGATTTCCTCGCCGTCCTGCACCTGAACTGCGCCCACCAGGCGGCCGTTACGGTCGTTGCTGACCATGGCGATAACGCCCTGACCGCCACGCTTGTATTCAGGGAACTCGGTGATGGCGGTGCGCTTGCCATAACCGCGCTCGGAAGCGGTGAGAATCTCGCTGCCTTCTTCGGGGATCAGCATGGAAATCAGCTTCTGCCCTTCCGGCAGACGCATGCCACGCACACCGCGCGCGGTACGGCCCATGGCGCGAACTTCGGATTCCTTGAAGCGAGTGACCTTGCCACCGTCGGAGAACAGCATGATTTCCTGTTCGCCATCAGTGATGGCCGCAGAAATCAGGATGTCGCCTTCGTCCAGCTCGAGCGCGATCAGACCGACGCTGCGTTGACGGCTGAAAGCCACCAGCGGGGTCTTCTTGACGGTACCGTTGGCGGTGGACATGAAGATGAACGGTGCCTTCTTCTTGTCTGCTGCCTTGATACGCGCCTTGCGCTCTTCTTCGGTCTCGTTGGCATTCTCGATGTCTTCGATGTCCGACTCGGCGCCTTCTGCCTCTTCTTCGTCAGCCCGCTTGCGCATGGCTTCCAGATCCACCGGCAGCATGGTGGTGATGTATTCGCCTTCGCTCAACGGCAACAGGTTGACCAGCGGACGGCCACGGGCAGCGCGGGACGCTTCCGGAATCTCGTAGGTCTTGAGCCAGTACACTTTGCCCTTGCTGGAGAACATCAGCAGCGTGGTGTGGCTGTTGGCGACCAGCAGGTGAGCGATGTAATCCTCATCCTTGACGCCGGTGGCCGACTTGCCTTTGCCGCCGCGACGCTGAGCCTGGTACACGGCCAGCGGTTGAGTCTTGGCATAACCACCGTGAGAGATGGTCACGACGCGCTCTTCTTCCGGGATCATGTCACCCAGGGTCAGGTCCAGACGCGCATCGAGGATTTCGGTGCGGCGCACGTCACCGTATTCGGCGCGGATCAGCTCCAGCTCTTCGCGGATGACTTCCATCAGGCGCGTGGAGCTGTTGAGGATGCGGATCAGCTCGCCGATCTGAGTCAGGATTTCCTGATACTCGGTCAGCAGTTTTTCGTGCTCCAGACCGGTCAGACGGTGCAGACGCAGTTCCAGAATCGCCTGAGCCTGTTCCGGTGACAGGAAATACTTGCCGTCACGCAGGCCGTATTGCGGATCGAGATTTTCCGGACGGGACGACTCGGCGCCTGCGCGCTCGACCATCTCCACCACAGCGCTCGATTCCCACGGCGTGTTGATCAGACCTTCTTTCGCTTCGGCCGGGGTCGGCGACGCCTTGATCAGCTCGATCACCGGGTCGATGTTGGACAGGGCAACCGCCTGACCTTCGAGAATGTGACCACGCTCGCGGGCCTTGCGCAGCTCGAACACGGTGCGGCGGGTTACCACTTCGCGACGGTGACGGATGAAGGCTTCCAGCAGGTCCTTGAGGTTGAGGATCCGTGGGCGGCCGTCGATCAGCGCAACGATGTTGATACCGAAGACGCTCTGCAGCTGGGTCTGGGCATAGAGGTTGTTGAGGATGACCTCAGGCACTTCGCCACGACGCAGCTCGATGACCACGCGCATACCGTCCTTGTCGGACTCGTCACGCAGTTCGGTGATGCCTTCGAGTTTCTTTTCTTTGACCAGCTCGGCGATCTTTTCGATCAGACGCGCCTTGTTCAGCTGGTACGGCAGCTCGGTGATGACGATCTGCTGACGACCGCCGACCTTGTCGATGTCTTCGACGATCGAACGGGCGCGCATGTAAATGCGGCCACGGCCGGTCTTGTAGGCTTCGACGATGCCGGCACGACCGTTGATGATCGCAGCTGTCGGGAAGTCCGGGCCCGGGATGTATTGCATCAACTCGTCGACGGTCAGGTCGCCGTTGTCGATCAGCGCCAGGCAGCCGTCGATGACTTCACCGAGGTTGTGTGGCGGAATGTTGGTCGCCATGCCCACGGCGATACCGCTGGAACCGTTGACCAGCAGGTTCGGGATACGGGTCGGCATGACCGCCGGGATCTGCTCGGTGCCGTCGTAGTTAGGCACCCAGTCGACGGTTTCCTTGTGCAGGTCGGCCAGCAGCTCGTGCGCCAGCTTGGTCATGCGCACTTCGGTGTATCGCATGGCCGCGGCGTTGTCGCCGTCCACGGAACCGAAGTTGCCCTGGCCGTCTACCAGCAGGTAGCGCAGGGAGAAGGGTTGGGCCATACGTACGATGGTGTCGTAGACAGCCGTGTCGCCGTGCGGGTGGTACTTACCGATGACGTCACCGACCACACGAGCGGATTTCTTGTACGGCTTGTTCCAGTCGTTACCCAGTTCGCTCATTGCGAACAGTACACGCCGGTGCACGGGCTTCAAGCCATCGCGCGCATCGGGCAGAGCTCGTCCGACGATGACGCTCATCGCGTAGTCGAGGTAGGACTGCTTCAGCTCGTCTTCGATATTGACCGGGAGGATTTCTTTGGCCAGTTCGCCCATGAGAAGCCTGATTCCTTTTTCTGGTGAAACCTCGTTCATCCATCCGGGATGAACGAAGCTCGTCGCTGCTGGCGATTGCCTAGCAACGACTTACGACAAATCAGCGAGTTAAGCCATGGATTTGCGCAGTAAAGAGGGCCGCAATGCGCCCCCTTGGAAACCGCCGGATGTTACCACAATCGCCGTCAGGCACGAAGCCTTTGAGAGCGCTGAAAATGAGCCATTTCGCCAGTAGGGCCCTGAGAAGCGCTTACAGGGCCCGGTAGCGCCTCCCCGGACAGGCGGTATGACTCATCAGGGAGGGATCAATGCAGACGCTTACGGCACATCAGCTGTGCCATTTTTGCTGTGTCAGGGCGTTCGACGATGCCTTTTTCGGTCACGATCACGTCGATCAGGTCCGCTGGCGTCACGTCGAAAACGGCATTGAAGGCATCGACCTCTGCCCCCAATCGCTGACCGCCGACTTCCAGCAGCTCCTTTCCATCGCGCTCTTCGATGGGAATGTCCTCGCCGCTGGGCAGATTCATGTCGATGGTCGAACTCGGCGCGACCACCATGAAGCGCACGCCGTGGTGCATGGCGGCGACCGCCAGTTGATAGGTACCGATCTTGTTGGCGACATCGCCATTGGCAGTGATGCGGTCGGCACCGACGATGACCCAGGTAATGCCTTTGGTCTTCATCAGATGCGCGGCGGCGGAGTCTGCGTTCACGGTGACCGGAATGCCTTCATTGACCAGTTCCCAGGCCGTCAGTCGCGAGCCTTGCAGCCAAGGGCGGGTCTCGTCGGCGTAGACGCGCTCGATCATGCCTTCTATATGGGCCGCACGAATCACGCCCAGCGCGGTGCCGAAACCACCGGTAGCCAGGGCCCCTGCGTTGCAGTGGGTCAGCACGGTCTGCAGATTGCCCTGATGTTTGCGAATCAGTTCGGCGCCCAATTGCGCCATGGTCAGGTTGGCTTCGCGATCGCTGAGGTGAATCCCCACCGCCTCGACCTCCATCGCCTTGCGAGGGTCTTCGTGATCCTTGAGCCGGTACAGGCGCTCACGCATGCGATTCACTGCCCAGAACAGATTGACTGCAGTGGGCCGAGCGTTGACCAGCATGTCGAAATCTTCTTCCAGCGCCATCTGCCAGTCGCCACCTGCCGCATAACGGTCAACAACAGCCAGCACAATGCCGTAAGCGGCGCTGATGCCAATGGCCGGCGCGCCACGCACGACCATCGTGCGAATGGCCTCGGCCACCGCGCCGACATTGTCATAGGGATGCCAGGTTTCCTCGAACGGCAACACTCGCTGATCCAGCAGATACAGCGTGCCGTCCCGCCAATCGATGGCCTTTACTTTCTCCGCAGCCAATAATCGATCGCGCATCGCACACCCCACATGATGATTTTGAAAAGCCAAACCCTGAATCCACCCGACCGAAGCCTGAAATCAAATAGCCAGCAGCTGAAAAAGCCGCCGATTATAGCGAGCCGCCCGCCAAGACGCTCGGGTATACTTCGCCGTCCCTGTAATAAGCCATTGGATGCTCGCCCCATGCCCGACTCCGCCGCCCCGCTCGACCTACTCCTCCTGCCTGAGTGGCTGGTACCGGTCGAACCCGCTGGCGTCGTTCTGCAGCAGCACGGTATCGGCATTCGCGATGGCCTGATCGTCTATATCGGCCCCAGGGCTGAAGCACTGCGACAGCACGCCCGCGAAGTTCATGAATTGCCCGGCATGCTGCTCAGCCCCGGCCTGATCAACGCCCACGGGCATGCGGCGATGACGCTGTTTCGCGGCCTGGCCGACGATCTGCCGCTGATGAGCTGGCTGCAGGACCATATCTGGCCCGCCGAGAGCAAATGGGTCGATGAAGCGTTCGTCCGCGACGGCACCGATATCGCCATCGCTGAACAGATCAAGGGCGGCATCACCTGCTTCTCTGACATGTATTTCTTCCCGAAGATCGCTTGCGAACGCGTCCACAACAGTGGCATTCGGGCACAGATCACCGTGCCAGTGCTGGATTTCCCGATACCCGGTGCGCGCAACGCCGACGAATCCCTGCACATCGGCGTCGAGCTGTTCAACGATCTGGCCCACCACGACCGCATCAGGATCGCCATGGGGCCCCACGCGCCGTACACCGTCAGCGATGAAAACCTGGAGAAGATCCGGGTGATCGCCGACGAGCTGGACGCGATGATTCACATGCACGTCCACGAAACGGCCTTTGAAGTGCATGAAGCGGTACAGCAGCGTCAGGAGCGCCCGCTGGCGCGCCTGCAACGCCTGGGCCTGCTGGGCCCGCGCTTCCAGGCCGTGCACATGACGCAGATCAGCGATGATGATCTGGCGATGTTGGTAGAAAGCAATTCCAGCGTGATTCATTGCCCGGAATCGAACCTGAAACTGGCCAGCGGCTTCTGCCCGGTCGAGCGACTGTGGCAGGCTGGGGTCAATGTCGCGATCGGGACTGATGGCGCCGCCAGCAACAACGATCTGGATCTTCTGGGGGAGACCCGAACCGCTGCGCTGCTGGCCAAGGCTGTCGCCGGCTCCGCCACCGCGCTGGATGCCCACAGGGCGCTGCGCATGGCAACACTCAATGGGGCGCGCTCCATGGGCATCGAAGATCTCACCGGGTCCCTGGAGATCGGCAAGGCGGCGGACATGGTCGCCTTCGATCTGACCGGCCTGGCGCAGCAGCCGATCTACGATCCGGTGTCCCAGCTTATCTACGCCACTGGCCGCGACTGCGTGAGCCATGTCTGGGTCGCCGGTAAACAGCTGCTTGAAGGCAAGCGCCTGACTCGCATGGACGAAGAAGCGCTGACCCGAACCGCCAAGGCCTGGGGCAATCGTATCGCCGGCAAAGCCTGACTCTTTTAGCGCCGTCATGGCCGCAGGCCGTGACCGAACACCGAATTTAAAGTTTAGAGGGATCACACATGAGCAACGTCGACCACGCTGAAATCGCCAAATTCGAAGCCCTGGCCCATCGCTGGTGGGATCGCAACAGCGAGTTCAAGCCGCTGCACGACATCAACCCGCTGCGGGTCAACTGGATCGACGAGCGCGTCAGTCTGGCTGGCAAGAAGGTCCTCGACGTCGGTTGCGGCGGCGGCATTCTCAGTGAAGCGATGGCCTTGCGCGGCGCCACCGTGACCGGTATCGACATGGGCGAAGCGCCGTTGGCGGTCGCGCAGTTGCATCAGCTCGAATCCGGCGTCAGCGTCGAATATCGCCAGATCACCGCCGAGGCTCTGGCCGAAGAAATGCCCGAGCAGTTCGACGTGGTGACCTGTCTTGAGATGCTGGAGCACGTGCCGGATCCTTCGTCGGTGATTCGTGCCTGCTACAAGATGGTCAAACCGGGCGGCCAGGTGTTCTTCTCCACCATCAACCGCAATCCGAAGGCGTATCTGTTCGCCATCATCGGCGCCGAATACATCATGAACCTGCTGCCGCGCGGCACCCATGACTTCAAGAAATTCATCCGCCCTTCCGAGCTGGGCGCGTGGAGCCGGAATGCGGGCCTTGAGGTCAAGGACATCATCGGCCTGACCTACAACCCCCTGACCAAGCATTACAAGCTGGCCAGCGACGTCGATGTGAACTACATGATCCAGACGCTGCGGGGGGCCTGATCCATGCGTTTGAGAGCAGTTCTATTCGACATGGACGGCACCCTGCTCGACACCGCGCCGGACTTCATCGCCATTTGTCAGGCCATGCTCGCCGAGCGCGGCTTTGCGCCGGTGGATGACAAGCTGATTCGTGACGAGATTTCCGGTGGCGCCAAGGCGATGGTCTCGGCGGCCTTTGCGCTGTCGCCCAACGAGCCGGAATTCGAGGCCCTGCGCCTGGAGTTTCTGGAGCGCTATCAGAAGGACTGCGCCGTACACAGCAAGCTGTTCGACGGCATGGCCGAACTGCTGGCCGACATCGAGAAGGCAAAGCTGATCTGGGGGGTGGTCACCAACAAACCGGTGCGTTTCGCCCAGCCAATCATGGAGCAACTGGGGCTGGCTGAGCGCTCGGCAGTGCTGATCTGCCCGGATCACGTGACCAAGAGCAAACCGGATCCGGAACCGCTGCTGCTGGCGTGCAAGATGCTCGACCTGGACCCGGCCAGCGTGTTGTTCGTGGGTGACGATCTGCGGGACATCGAGTCCGGTCGCGATGCCGGTACCCGAACGGCCGCCGTGCGCTATGGCTATATTCATCCCCACGACAACCCGAACCATTGGGGTGCCGATGTGGTGGTGGATCACCCGCTGGAACTGCGCAAGGTGCTGGATAACGCGCTCTGCGGCTGCTGACCTATACACCGTTGCCGCCACGGCTTGAATGATCGTTCCCACGCTCCGCGTGGGCATGATCGCCCGATCGGCGCTACTCAGCTATTTGACGAGGCCCCATGTTCAACTACTCCGCTCGCCCCGAACTGCTCAAGGATCGTGTCATTCTGGTCACCGGAGCCGGTCGGGGCATCGGCGCCGCGGCCGCCAGAGCCTACGCCGCACATGGCGCAACGGTGCTGTTGCTGGGCAAGACCGAGTCGAACCTGACCGCGCTCTACGACGAACTCGAGGCTGCGGGTTATCCACAGCCGGTGGTGATCCCCTTCAACCTGGAAACCGCGCTGCCCCATCAGTACGACGAACTGGCAGCAATGATCGAGGCTGAATTCGGGCGACTCGACGGTTTGCTGCACAACGCCTCGATCATCGGCCCGCGCACGCCGATCGAGCAGTTGTCGGGCGAGAACTTCATGCGGGTGATGCACATCAACGTCAACGCAACGTTCATGCTCACCGCAACCCTATTGCCGCTGCTCAAGTTGTCCCAGGATGCGTCGGTGGTCTTCACGTCCAGCAGCGTGGGTCGCAAGGGCCGTGCTTACTGGGGCGCCTATGGGGTGTCCAAGTTCGCCACCGAGGGCCTGATGCAGACGCTGGCCGATGAAGTGGACGGAGTGGCCCCGGTACGCGCCAACAGCATCAACCCCGGCGCCACCCGCACCGACATGCGTGCGCAGGCGTACCCGGCGGAAAACCCGCTGAGCAACCCGACGCCCGAAGAGATCATGCCGGTGTACCTGTACCTGATGGGCTCTGACAGTGCAGGCATCAATGGCCAGGCGTTCGACGCTCAGAAGAAATAGTGAGCGCGTGGCCCTGATACGCCTTTCATCCCCTCGGCGGTTTTCCGTCGCCTCTTTGTAGTCCCTTCGCTTGTAAATCGGTACGTTAGTCAATTCCAAGGCGCTGGCGATCACCCCGTCGGCGCTTTTAATTTGCAACTACTTGATTTGTATGACTATCCAGCATGACAGCCAACTTGGCATGACTTTCGCTCTGTCGACATCGAGCCCGAAGAGAGGCGCAGGAGCGAAAACATGAGTTTTCCAACAAGAACGAACGCCATCGATTTTGACAGTGCCAGGCTGCAACGCTTTGGGTTCGCAGCTGCGCACAGTCCTGCGCCACAACCTCTGAATTACGAGCAATTGCAGCGCCGCCTTGGTCTGCAATTACAGACCAGCCTGGAAGCGGACAAGATTCTGGGCATGTTCTTCAACAGCGTGCAGCAGTTCATCCCGCTCAACGCCTTGAACTACAAGCATCTGGGCACGGATCTGCGTCTGGAATTCGGCGAACGCTCGCGTCACAACGCCAGTTACTGCATGACCCATGAAGGCGAGCAGATGGGCGAGTTGGTCTTCCATCGCGACAAGCGCTTCACCGAAGAAGAGCTCTCGCATCTCGAATCGTTGCTGGCCAGCCTGCTGTTTCCCCTTCGCAACGCCCTGCTTTATCGCAATGCGAGCCTGAGTGCGCTGCGCGACCCACTAACCGGCGCGGGCAATCGCATCGCCATGGAGCAGTCGCTGACACGCGAGGGGGAAATCGCTCGGCGCCAGCAACAGCCTCTGTCGGTGCTGATGCTCGATATCGATCATTTCAAGGGGATCAATGACACCCACGGCCATGCCACGGGTGATGAAGTGCTGAGGGCTGTGGCGGATGCGATCAAGGATCGTCTGCGCAACATCGATCAGGTCTTCAGATTTGGCGGGGAGGAATTTCTGATCGTGCTGACCAATACCGGTCGTGAGTCAGCCGCGCTGGTCGGCGAACGCCTGCGCAACGCGGCACTGCAACTCACTTATCCGGTCGATGGCCGGCCGGTGGAACTGACTGTCAGCCTGGGCTGCTCGACGCTGCTGCCGGGAGAATCTCCCGACAGCCTGGTGCGTCGCGCCGACACCGCCCTCTATGCAGCCAAGCGCCAGGGCCGCAACCGCCTCGAAATGGCGGGCTGAAGCCTCAGGCCCGAACCGCGAACCGACGCTCGCGCGAGGGTGCCGCCGCTTCCTGAGGCCGCTCCAGAACCATGCAGCGTTCCAGAAACAGGTACATGTACTCGTAACTCTTGCAGATCGCCATTCTGAGGTCTGCCTGCAATTGCTCGCTGGGGTTGTTGCCCGCCAGGGTGCAAATGATTTCCAGGGCTTCCCAGGGGTGGGAGTCATCGTATTGCGCATGCATTTTCAGCCACTTCATGGCGCGCTTGCGCAGATCCGGCGGGAACATATCTGCGTATGTCTCTTGCGAACATACGACAGCCGACCATTCGCCGGTCGCCCCTTCAATGGCATAGTTGGTGGCTGCGATCGCGACGACCAGAGGCTCCGACGAACAGCTGTGCCAGCACCAGTGATTGAGTGCGTGCAACTCTGACGGAACGCGCTGCGCTTGCAGGTCTTCCAGCGTGACCCCATGGGCCGCGCTCCAGTTTACCCAGTAATCGGCATGATTGAGTTCAACCCGAATATTGCGCATCAGCCAGCGACGCGCCATGTCTTCGCCCGGGTGACGGGCAAAACGGGTCTTGGTCAGGTTATGCGCCATGTAGACCGCAAACTGTTCAACAACAGGCCATCCACCAATCAAATACTGGCGCATGGTTCTCGAACTGAGCCGCCCATCTCTCATACGTTGATAAAGTTCATGCCCTACCACGCGTGCCTTGGCCTCACTGCAATCGTTGATCAATTGCTGTGCCCAAACGGGGTAACTGCTGGCATCCATCAGCGGACCGGTTCTTATGAACATATCGATCACTGTGTAGCTCCTTATGTGGTGTTGCATCGGGGTCGTTCAGCGAAAAGTCCCGGGTGCGCTGAACAACATTGGGGTCTGCCTCGCGGGCCGTGCGTGCAGACATTCACAGGTGAATAATTGCGGTCGCTCGATAACGTACCCCTGAGCGTAGTCCACACCGATTTCCAATAACGCCTGCTCTATCTGGGGGCTTTCGACGAACTCGGCGATCGTCTGTTTGCCCATTACGTGCCCGATATGGTTGATCACTTCCACCATCGCCCGGTTGACCGGGTCGTCGAGCATGTCTTTTACGAAACTGCCATCGATCTTCAGGAAATCCACAGGCAAATGCTTCAAGTACGCGAATGACGACATGCCTGCACAGAAGTCATCCAGTGAAAAACGGCATCCCAGACTCTTGAGTTCGTTAATGAACCGAATAGCACTGCCCAAATTGGCGATCGCACTGGTTTCGGTGATTTCAAAACAGATAAGTTCGGGAGGTATTGCGTAGATCTGGAACTGCTGTCGCAAATATTCAAGAAAAGCGTCGTCACCGATGCTGGTGCCGGACAAGTTGATGGCGCAAGTGGCCATGGGCCCGGTCCGGTGATTGTCGTTCAGGCAATCGGCGATGATCTTGAATACGTTCTGCACGACCCATCGATCCAGGGTGGTCATCATCCCGTAGCGCTCGGCGGCGGGAATGAAACTGTCGGGCAGGATCATCCGGCCTGATTCGTCGCGCAGGCGCAGCAGGATTTCCACGTGACCGTTACTGTGCCCGGCATCGCGGCTCAAGGCAGCGATTTCCTGGGAGTACAGGCAGAACCGGTTGTCTTCCAGGGCCATGTGCAAGCGCTGAATCCAGGCCATTTCGCCGAACCGCGTCGACAGCTCCGAATCGTCGTCGTGATAGACCTGAACCCGGTTGCGGCCTTTTTCCTTGGCCATGTAGCAAGCCATGTCGGCGGCACGCAGCGACGTTTCGAGGGTCGTTGGCACGTCGGAAATATGCACCAGACCAACGCTGATGGTGGTCACGAATGGCCGGCCCTTCCAGACGAAATGCAACGTTTCGACGGTCTGGCGCAGGCCCTCGGCAATCTTCTCCGCAGCTTCCGGCGGGCAGTGCTCCAGCAGAATCCCGAACTCGTCACCGCCCAGCCGCGCCAAGGTATCGCCCTCGCGAATGCCCTGTTGCAGCAGCGCGCAAATGTGCCGCAGCAATTCGTCCCCAGCGGCATGGCCACTGGTGTCGTTGACCAGCTTGAACTGGTCCAGATCGAGGAACATCACCGCATGACGACCGGGCTTCTGCGCCAGACCGTTAAGCGCCAGCTCCAGCCGGTATTCGAACTCTCGGCGGTTCGCCAGGCCCGTCAGCGCGTCGTGAGTCGCCTGCCATGACAGGTTGGCGATGTACTGCCGCTCCTGGGTCATGTCGTGCAGCACCAGCACGGCGCCACTGACTTTGCCTTCGGTACGGATCGGAGAACCCACCAGCGCCACCGAAACCGTGCTGCCGTCCAGCCGCTGGATCAGCTTGGAGTTTTCGCTGCCGCCGCCCAGTTTGCCGCCCAGAATGTGCTCGATCAGCGTCGAGCTGTCTTTCTGGTCGTTTTCATCCAGCAGATTGAACAGCGCGGCCAGCGGCAAACCAGCGGCCTGTTCGTTCTTCCAGTGGGTCATGTGCTCGGCCGCCGGATTCATGTAGGCGATCGAACCATCGACGTCCGTGGTGATGACGCCATCGCCAATCGATTCCAGGGTGATCTGCGCCCGCTCCTTCTCCATCTGCAAGGCGGTGGCAAAGGCGTGGCGTTGTTCCAGCAGCTTGTGAGTGCGCAGCAGCGCCAGAATGATCAGAAACACCGCAGTGGTCAGGTTGACCACCAGCAGAATTCGCAAGATGACCCGTGACCCCTCGCCCAGCGCATCGCTGAAGGCCATGGCAGCCGGGGTCACGCCTTCGTTGATTGCATTTATTCGCTGCCGCCAGGCCAGTACATCGGCGTTGGTGGCACTGCCTTCGAGGATGCGGTCGTGCATCTCCCGGGCGACTTCATCGAGCTGCACCAGGTAGTTGTCACCGATCTTCCACAGATCGATGGCCTTCTCCAGATAGCTGAAATGCCGGAAGTTGAGATAGAGCCAGATGATGCCCTGAGCATCGTCGGGATGGTTACCACCCTGCAGAATGCCTGCATTGGCGCGTGCGATGTCCGGAACCGGTTGATCCATTGCCACTCGCAGATCATGCCCGCCCTGAGGGATGGCGATGGCCTGCTGGTATTTCATGTAGTTGATCTCATCACGGCTGTTGGCGTAGAGATTCAGATAGTAGATCGCGTCCTTCTGCCCCTTGGACCAGAGGCTTTCCCCTCCGACGTAACTGCGCACGGCCGACATCATGTAAAGGCTGACGCAGCCCAGCAACGCCTGTAGCAGTACCACAGCGATAAATGGCCAAACGATGCCCAGAAGACGGGGCTTCTCGAGGATCCGCTTTTGCTTCATGGTGTCCCTTTCATCAGCACTGCCAGTACTCACTCCCTCAATCAGGCTACCTCCTGACCTACAAGGGACTCGGCTAATTTCCACGATTCAGCGGGTTACTGCCTACGTCTTGTACATGACCGCTGTGTAAACGCGGGAATGAAGAGACGTAAATATGACGCTTTTCACACTTTCCTCAAGCACACGGCTCAAGCATAGCCCAAGAATTGACGTGTTCCACTGGCGATACGCCATTTCAGACTTGCTATGCGAAAAACCGACAAGATGTATCAAAGCTGTTGCAGGTGACCATAAAGCCGTGCGTAGAGGCCGCCGTCAGCAATCAGTTGCTGGTGGTCGCCATCCTCGGCAATGCTGCCACCATCGAAGACGAGAACGCGATCGGCCTGCTTCACCGCAGAGAGACGGTGAGCAATGATCAGGGTGGTTCGGCCACTGAGAAAACGATTCAGGGCTTGATGCAGGTTGTACTCGGTGGCGGCGTCCAGGGCCGAGGTCGCTTCGTCGAGAATCACCACCTTGGGGTCGGCGAGCACCATGCGTGCAATCGCCAGACGCTGACGCTGCCCGCCTGAAAGCCGCACCCCCGAACGCCCTACCACGCTGTCCAGCCCTTGCGGCAGCGCACGGATCGTGGCGTCCAGTTGAGCGATTTCCAGTGCCTGCCAACAGGCTTCATCGCTGCGTTCGCGGCCCATGGCCAGATTGGCGCGGACGGTGTCGTTGAACAGCGCCGGATGCTGCAGCACCACAGCGACGTTTTCGCGAACGGTTTCCAGGCCAATGTCTTCAAGGCTGGCGCCACCGAAGCGGATGGTCCCGGCCTTTGGGGTGTAGAGCCCCAACAGCAGTTGCACCAGCGTGCTCTTGCCTCCGCCGCTGGCGCCGACAATGGCGACCTTCTCGCCGGGTGTGATCGTAAGATCGAGATGATCGAGCACCCATTCTTCGTTGTAACCGAAGCACAGCCCGCGCACATCGATACTCACCGTTTCGCGGCCGATGAACGGGTTGACCCGCCCTTCGTACTGAGGCTCGTCAGCGCGGGCCAGCAGTTCGTTGATGCGGGTCAGCGCACCACCGGCAGCATAGAAGGCGTATTGCAGATTGAGTAGTTGTTCCACCGGGCCGATCATGAACCACAGATAACTGAAGACCGCGAGCATATGGCCGATGGACAAGTCGGAGAACAGCACGGTGAGCATCGCTGCCGCGCGGAAGATGTCGATGCCGAACTGGAACAGCAGCCCGCTGGCACGCCCCGATGCATCGCTTTTCCACTGCGACGCCACTGCGTAGTCGCGCACTTCCTTCGCGCGCAACCCCAGCAAACCGAGGAAATAGCCCTGACGGTTACCGGCACGAATTTCCTGAATCGCGTCCAGGGTTTCGGTCAGGGCCTGGGTGAAACGAGAGGTACTGTCGTTTTCCAGCTTCTTCAGGTGTTTGACCCGCTTGCCCAGCTTCACCGTGGCGTAGATCACCAGCGGATTGAACAACAGGATCAAGAGCGCCAACTGCCAGTGCATCCACACCAGAATCGCTGCCGTGCCCGTCAGCGTCAGCATCGCGACCAGAAACTTGCTGAGGGTCTCGCCGACAAACTTGTCCAGCGTATCCAGATCGGTCACCAGATGCGCGGTCACCGTGCCGCTGCCCAGGCTCTCGTATTCTCCGAGAGAAATACGCTTGAGGCGTTCGATCAGTCGGGTCCGGATGCGATAGACGATGTCCTTGGAGAGGCCGGCGAACAGCCGCGCCTGAATCACGTTGAACAGCAGAGCGCCCAGACGCAGGCATAGCGTGGTAACCAGCATCAGGCCGATATAGCCCACCGGTTTATGCAGGCTTTCCGGCAGGAACTGATTCATGAAAATCAGCGCCGAATTACCTTTGCCCAGCAGCACTTCGTCGACCAGCAGCGGCAGCAGCAACGGAATGGGCACCGAGCAGAGCACCGCCATGACCGCGACGCCATTGGCAATCCACAGAGCCTTTTTGTGATGCAACGCAAGGCGACGGATCTGCGCCCAGTCCAGACGGTCGAGCCGGCCTGCCCCGGACTTGGGCGATCCCGGACGTTCTATGTCGACGGAATCACGCACAGGCTGCGCGCTCCAGCCAACGGCTGAGCAACGGCGCGAGTTCTTCCAGAGGTTGATAGCCGTTGGTCAGCAATGCCAGTTGGCCGTTGCGTTCGGCGAGTAGCGTAGGAAATCCGGCGATGCCCAAGTCCTGCACCCAAGAGAAATCAGAGGCCGTGGCGGCATGCTGTTCAGCACTGTCGAAAGCGCCGGCGAATTCGATGCGGGGCAAACCGGCCTTTTCCGCCAGTTCCGTCAACACCGACGCCTGAGTGACGTCACGCCCCTGCACATAGAAGGCCTGCTGGATTTCCTTGACCAATTTCCAGGCAATGTCCGGTGCCAGGCTGCGCGCCGCAACAACGGCACGGCAGGCAGGCTCGGTGTCGTAGACAAACCCGTCGGGCAGGGCGTCTTCGAACGTGAACGACTGACCCGTGGTGTTCTGCACCGCCTGCCAGTGTTCGAGAATGTAGCGTTTGGTCGTCGGTTCCAGCGCCGCGCCGCTGCCGGTGCGCAGGCCGCCTACCACCAGATGCAACGGCAACCCCGCCGCCCTCGCCTGCTCGACCAACGCTTCGGCCACTGGCGCAAAGCCCCAGCACCATGAACACATCGGGTCCATCACATAAAGCAGGCGGGCGTGCATGGCTCAGGCCTCGTTGGTTTGCGTTTCGTTGGCGTCCAGCAGGCGATAGTTGCGACCGATGGGGTGCGGCTGATTGCGCGCCTTGGCCAGTTCGATCTGCTTCTGACGGTCGATAGCGCTGCGACGGGTCTTCTCGCTCAGCGAGTCCCAGCAATGCGGGCAACTGACGCCCGGCGAGTAGTGCTCACTGGCGCGGTCCTCGGCGCTGATCGGGGTACGGCAGGCATGACATTGATCGTAGTCGCCTTCGGTCAGGTCGTGGCGCACGGTCACGCGATTGTCGAACACGAAGCAGTCGCCGCGCCACTGGCTTTCTTCCTGTGGCACTTCTTCAAGGTATTTGAGGATGCCGCCCTTGAGGTGGTAAACCTCTTCGAAACCCTCGCCCAGCATATAGCTCGAGGCTTTTTCGCAACGAATGCCTCCGGTGCAGAACATCGCGACTTTCTTGTGTTTCGCCGGATCGAAGTTGGCCTTGATGTACTCGGGGAACTCACGAAACGTCGTGGTCTTCGGATCGATGGCGCCTTCGAAGGTGCCGATGGACACTTCGTAGTCGTTACGGGTATCGATCAGCAGCACTTCCGGATCTGCGATCAGGGCGTTCCAGTCCTGCGGATCGACGTAGGTGCCGACCGCCTTGTTCGGGTCAACGCCTTCGACGCCGAGGGTGACGATTTCTTTCTTGAGTTTGACTTTGGTGCGGTAGAACGGCTGATCGTCGCAGTACGACTCTTTATGGTCGATGTCGTCCATGCGCGGGTCGTTCTTGAGCCAGGCCATCAGCCCGTCGATGCCTTCGCGACTACCGGAAACCGTGCCGTTGATGCCTTCCTGAGCGATCAGCAGCGTGCCTTTGATATCGTTGTCGATCATCGCGTTGAGCAATGGCTCGCGCATCTCGACGTAGTCCGAAAGGGTGACGAATTTGTACAGCGCCGCGACGACGATGGGTGCGGTTTGGGTCATGTTGCGTCTCCAGGTGGTGACCCTCGCAAAGGGCCTACCGGATGAATGATTCAGGTAAAAGCGTGCCGACCAGGCAGCGCGGCGCGGATTCTAGCAAAAATCGGAGGGGAGCCGACAGGGTGGTGGATCAGCGGGGGGTTGATGTGGGTCAAAAGAGTGGCCCCTGTAGCGGTCCGGCTTGCCGGCGGCGGCAATCTCGAGGACGCCAAGCGCCGGCAAGCCGGACTGCTACGGGAGAGAGCGTTGACCGAGCTGAACGACTCAGTCATGCCCCCCGGCACAGGTCGGCGACGCAGGCGCGGCGCCCAGTTTCGCCCATTCGTCCGGGGTGTAAGTGTGCAGCGCCAGGGCGTGGAACTCACCCATCAGGCCACCGAGCAGGCCGTAGACCTTCTGGTGACGCTTTACGGCGTTAAGGCCAGCGAACTGCTCGCTGACCACAACCGCTTTGTAATGAGTGTCCGAGCCGCGACTGTGCATGTGGCTTTCATTGAGCACCTGAAGGTACTCGGGCTGAAAGACCGCCAACGCGGATTCGATTCGCTGTTGCATGCTCATGTCAGGCTTCGCTTATGGCTTCTTGGCCGGAGCGGCCGGTGCAGCGGCTTTGCCAGCCGGCGCCAGTTCGTTGGTCATGGACTCCAGCAGCTTGGTGACCACAGGCACTGCAGGTTGCAGTTTTTCCTGAGTCATCTGGAACGATTGCTGGCTGATCTGCGGCATCTTGGCCTGGACTTTCTTGCCCAGAGGCGACTGATAGAAGGCCACCAGATCTTTCAGCTCCTGTTCGCTGAAGTTGTCGGTGTAGAGCTTGACCATGTCAGGCTGCAGCTTGTCCCAGCCAATGGCTTTGTCCAGAGCGGCGTTGGCCTGAGCCTGATACTTTTCCAGTACGGCTTTCTTGGAGTCGGGGGCTTTGGTTTCGGCGAAACGCTGGGCGAACATTTGCTGCGCTTGCATGTAGATAGGCGCACCCAACTGATCGGCGTGAGCCAGTTTGAGGAAGGCTACAGCACTGGCTTCATGGCTGGGGGTGGCGGCGAGAGCCTGGCCGCTGGCACACACCAGGGCGACCGCAGCACAGATGGCGCGAAGACGGGTCATCGAGTTTCCTTATCTAGCAGGCGAGGCTGAACCCCAAGGCCGCACATTCTGCGCCCCTTTTCGCCCCGCGCTCAACCCCCGCCGCTACGAGCGGTCGAATCGGCGCCGGCGACAGCGAAATGCCTGTAAGGTTTCACACGACCGGGTTCTGCATTTTGTCGCACACTACAGACGCATGTTCTTGCCGCGCAGCCGCCAACGGGAACCGATCCCGCTTCCCGGGTACTAAACTGCGCTAACCGACCTTAAGGAGTGAGTCCAGTGAGCCGTACCGAAACCGACAGCATTGGTCCGATCGAAGTCCCCGAAGACGCTTACTGGGGGGCGCAAACCCAACGCTCTCTGATCAACTTCGCCATTGGTCAGGAACGCATGCCGTTGCCGGTGTTGCACGCGCTGGCGCTGATCAAGAAAGCCGCCGCTCGCGTCAACGATCGTAACGGCGACCTGCCTGCCGACATCGCCCGCCTGATCGAACAGTCTGCAGACGAAGTCCTCAACGGCGAGCTGGACGATCAGTTCCCGCTGGTGGTCTGGCAGACCGGCAGCGGTACGCAGAGCAACATGAACGTCAACGAAGTGATCGCCGGCCGCGCCAACGAACTGGCTGGCAAAGGTCGCGGTGGCAAGGCGCCGGTTCACCCCAACGATCACGTCAACCGCTCGCAAAGCTCCAACGACTGCTTCCCGACCGCCATGCATATCGCTGCAGCACAGGCGGTGAAAGAACAGCTGCTGCCGGCGATAGCCGAACTGTCTGCCGGTATCGCCGAACAGTCGTCGCGCCACATGAAACTGGTGAAGACTGGCCGTACCCACATGATGGACGCCACGCCGATCACCTTCGGCCAGGAACTGTCGGCGTTTGTCGCACAGCTCGATTACGCCGAAAAAAGCATTCGCGCCGCCCTCCCCGCTGTCTGCGAACTGGCCCAGGGCGGCACGGCTGTCGGTACTGGTCTGAACTCTCCGCACGGTTTCGCCGAAGCGGTGGCTGCTGAACTGGCCGCGCTTTCCGGCCTGCCGTTCGTGACCGCGCCAAACAAGTTCGCTGCGCTGGCCGGCCATGAGCCTTTGACCGCGCTGTCGGGTGGCTTGAAGACCCTGGCCGTGACCCTGATGAAAATCGCCAACGACCTGCGCCTGCTGGGTTCGGGCCCGCGCGCCGGGCTTGCCGAGGTCAAACTGCCTGCGAACGAGCCCGGCAGCTCGATCATGCCCGGCAAGGTCAACCCTACCCAGTGCGAAGCCCTTTCGATGCTGGCCTGTCAGGTCATGGGCAACGACACCACCATTTCCTTCGCTGCGAGCCAAGGCCACCTGCAACTGAACGTGTTCAAGCCGGTGATCATTCACAACCTGCTGCAATCGATTCGTCTGCTGGGCGATGGCTGCCGCAACTTCAACGAGCATTGCATCGCCGGTATGGAGCCGGATGCCGGGAAGATGGCCGAGCATCTGGAGCGTGGCCTGATGCTGGTGACTGCGCTGAACCCGCACATCGGCTACGACAAATCGGCGCAGATCGCCAAGAAGGCCTACAGCGAAGGCCTGACCTTGCGTGAAGCGGCATTGCAACTGGGCTTTTTGACCGACGCCGAGTTCGATGCCTGGGTTCGCCCGGAAAAAATGCTCGAGGCAGGCAGCAATGGCTGAGCCGATCAGCGGCGCCACCCCACTGGAAGGGTATGGCAAACGCATTCTGATGGTCATCGGCTCGCCGAAGACCATCAGCCTCGGCCACGCGCTGGGCGAAGCCTATGCCCAGGGTGCACGCAGTCAGGGTCATGTGGTGCGGGTGCTGAAGCTTGAAGAACTGGAATTCGACCCGGTGCTGCGCGGCGGCTATGAATCCAGCCAGACGCTGGAGCATGATCTGCTGGAGGCCCAGCGAGAGATTCACTGGGCCCAGCATCTGGTGTTCGTCTACCCGGTCTGGTGGGGCGGGCTGCCAAGCCTGCTCGGCGGGTTCTTCGACCGGGTGTTCATGCCCGGTTTCGCCTTCAAGGCCCACGGCCGTCATCACCCGTCCAATGAGTTGCTCAAAGGCAGAACGGCGGAATTGCTGGTAACGCTCGACACGCCCTCGCGCTACTTCCGCTGGGTCTTCAAGGCGCCGGCGCATCGGCAAATCACCAAAACGATTCTGGAGTTCTGCGGAATCAAGGTGAAGCGGCTCACGGAGTTCTCTCCGGTTCGTACCTCGACCGAGGAACAGCGTCAGCAGTGGATTCATCAGGCTGAGGCGTTGGGCAAACGGTAAGCCGGTGATTTGCTGTCGCGGCGTATCTGTCTATTTACTGGCCGACCGATACGCCGCTTTCGCCACTGTCGGACAGCTCCAGAAGCTCCCACAGGCGCCCGCACGTAGCGAAGGCCAGCGCTTGAGCCGGGTGCGTCAGTCACGCATTCCTCACCCCGCCGAAGATCCTGTGGGAGACGCCGGAGGTCACGACGGCAGCGAATGCGATCTATCATCCAAGGCGTTCATACCTGACACGCTTTGGAGTAAAGTGTCATTCGGCCAGCCGACGTTTCCGTATCACGCTGTGGAAAGGTCATCAGGTTGCCGCAGACACAGGTTTAGCCGTCCTGATTTTTTCCGACCATCTTCCCGATACCGGAGAAGGCCATGTTGAGCAAGCGTGAGCAAGACACTGAAACCACCGTGCACTTTCGCAGCGACCGCGTCTCCCGCGTCAACGGTATGTATTTTTTCAGCACCCGGGAAAACACCCTCGAAGGCCCTTTTTTCAGTAAAGAGGACGCCGAGCGTGAAACCGAGGCCTATGTTCGCCGCATGCAGGCGAGCAGATTTTCTCAGCCAGAACCGCCCTCCTCGCTTCTGAACGGCTGAGCATCAGGAATGATTGCGGCGAAACGTCTCTTCACCCATGGCCGCAATCTGCCCCTCGATCAACGTATCGAACGGCCGCAATAACGGCTCGAACGAGCGATCCGGCTCCAGGGTCTGCAGCGCATGGGTGATCGCCTCCAGTGTCGATAATGCGTCCGGCCCCGGCGCCTTGCGCAGCCGGTAGCGGGAGGTCGGGGCGTTTTCCAGCGTCACTCTCGGCAGTGCAGCCAACAGCGGATTGAGGTGCAACAGCTTGCGCGCCTTGCGCCAGGTACCATCCGGCACGACCAGCAGGATCGGACTTGCCTCGTTACTCAGGGGCCTCAATGCCGTCGCCTCCTCCCCCGGAAACAAAAGCCGCGCCTGATAACCCGGCACATTCAGCAATTCGTCCAGGTTGTCGAAGACCTCACCCACCGCCAACTGCGCGTTGATCAGCCCCAAAGCCGCCAGTCGCGCGGTATTCAGCGCATGATTGACCTCGCTCGGATGCTGCAGAATCAGTACCCGGGTGCGGCTGTCGAGTTGTGGAATCAACGCGCACAGGCAATGGTTTTGCGGCCGCAAACAACGCTCGCAACGCGGACGTGACATGACCAGGCCCCCTTAAAGCGGATTGAGCTGCGCTTTGAGCAGATCGCGGAAGGTCTGGATCAGCGGCTCGCGACTACGCCCGCGACGCAGGATCATCGAAAACGGCGCCTGATAGCCGAACGTCGCAGGCAATAGCACCCGTAGGTGCCCGGAGTCGACCCATGACTGCGCGTAGTGCTCTGGCAGATAGCCGATGTAGGCGCCGGACAGCACCAGGATCAGCTGAGCTTCCATACTTTCCACCGTTGCGGCGCTGTGCTTGAAGCCATGCCGCGCCAGTTCCGCCTGACTCCAGTAACCACGCCCGACCATGCGCTGCTGGGTGATCACCGGCTCAGGAATGCGTCGCTCGGCAAACAGCGGATGACGACTGCTGCAATACAACCAGTGCTGTTCACGGTACAGCGGCTGATACAACAAGCCGTTCATGCGCGTGGAGAACGAGCCGATGGCCAGATCCAGGCGGTTATCCAGCACCCCGAGCTGCAATTCGTAAGGGCTCATCACCGACAGGTGCAGGTGCACCGCCGGGTGCTCTTCGCTATAGGCTCCAATCACTTCGGCGAACGGCAAGGCGCGGTCGCTTACGGTGGAATCCAGTACGCCCAGATTCAGCGTCCCGCGCAGCTCGCCCTTGAGGGCCGCAGCGTAGAGTTCGAAGCCTTCCAGCTCGCCAAGCAGGCGCAGCGTTTCCTGATGAAAGAGCTCGCCCTTGCTGGTCAGACTGAAACCGCCACGGCCGCGATGGCACAACACGATGCCCAGCGCGGACTCCAGTTGGCTCATGTAGGTGCTGATCGCCGAGGTCGACAGATTGAGTTCCTGCTGCGCGCTGGCAAAGCCCTGATGGCGGACCACGCAGACGAAGATTCGCAGCAGTTTCAGATCGGGTAATGCGTTGGCCATGATGGGTCCGGGATGTGTTGTCGCTGTAGCAATTCGCGCAGCTTACCCGATACTTCAGAAATCTCTGAACTAAGTATTTTGCCTCAGCGATTGTTCGCAGGCCGCGCGGTTCGCAGAATCCGCCCAGCTCTAACAACTATTAATAACTCACCGATGAGGCAATCCCGTGGACAAGATTTTCCACCAACCACTGGGCGGCAACGAAATGCCGCGCTTCGCCGGCATCGCAACCATGATGCGTCTGCCACACCTGCAAACGGCCGCGGGCCTCGATGCCGCCTTTATTGGCGTGCCTCTGGACATCGGCACTTCGCTGCGGGCTGGCACCCGTTTCGGACCTCGTGAAATCCGCGCCGAATCGGTGATGATCCGTCCTTACAACATGGCCACGGGCGCTGCGCCCTTCGACTCGCTGTCGGTTGCCGACATCGGCGACGTCGCCATCAACACCTTCAACCTGCTGGACGCCGTACGCATCATCGAAGAAGCCTACGACGGTTTCCTCGAACACGGCATCATCCCGCTGACGCTGGGTGGCGACCACACCATCACCCTGCCGATTCTGCGTGCCATTCACAAGAAACACGGCAAGGTCGGTCTGGTTCACATCGACGCCCATGCTGACGTCAACGATCACATGTTCGGCGAGAAGATCGCCCACGGCACGACCTTCCGCCGTGCCGTAGAAGAAGGCCTTCTGGATTGCGACCGCGTGGTGCAGATCGGTCTGCGCGCTCAGGGCTATACCGCCGAAGACTTCAACTGGAGTCGCAAACAGGGCTTCCGCGTGGTGCAGGCCGAAGAGTGCTGGCACAAGTCGCTGGCACCGCTGATGGCAGAAGTACGCGAAAAAGTCGGTGGCGGCCCGGTGTACTTGAGCTTCGACATCGACGGTATCGACCCGGCCTGGGCACCCGGTACCGGCACCCCGGAAATCGGCGGCCTGACCACCATTCAAGCCATCGAAATCATCCGTGGTTGCCAGGGCCTCGACCTGATCGGTTGCGATCTGGTAGAAGTCTCGCCGCCTTATGACACCACCGGCAACACCTCGCTGCTGGGCGCCAACCTGCTGTACGAAATGCTCTGCGTACTGCCGGGTGTGACGCACCGCTAAAGGGCTGATCGGCAAGCCGGACTGCTACAGGGGCACTGTCGCAACCGCGCGACACTATTCAGAACAACACATAAAACAGCCTTCTCCTGCTGACTGCCTGCGCCGTTTCAGCGGGACGATTCGCGATTCACTATAAAAACAATGATTGGAGACACTCCATGGCTTTAGATATTTTCGTCGTGCTGATCTACGCGGCCGGCATGCTGGTGCTGGGCTGGTACGGCATGCGCAAGGCCAAGACCCACGAAGATTACCTGGTCGCCGGGCGAAACCTCGGCCCAACCCTGTACATGGGCACCATGGCCGCCACCGTTCTGGGCGGTGCCTCCACCGTCGGCACGGTCCGTCTGGGCTACGTCCACGGCATTTCCGGTTTCTGGCTCTGCGCCGCGCTGGGCCTGGGGATCATCGCGCTGAACCTGTTTCTCGCCAAACCGTTGCTCAAGCTGCGCATCTTTACCGTCACCCAGATCCTCGAAAAACGCTACAACCCGATGGCCCGTCAGGCGAGCGCGGTGATCATGCTGGCTTACGCGCTGATGATCGGGGTGACCTCGATCCTTGCCATCGGCACCGTCATGCAAGTGCTGTTCGACCTGCCGTTCTGGGTTTCGGTGGTGCTGGGCGGCGGCGTGGTCGTGGTGTATTCGACCATCGGCGGCATGTGGTCGCTGACCCTGACCGATATCGTGCAGTTCGTGATCAAGACCGTCGGCCTGATGTTCATCCTGTTGCCGATCTGCCTGTACCGCGTCGGCGGCTGGGACGAACTGGTCGCCAAGCTGCCGGCCTCAAGCTTCAGCTGGACCACCATCGGCTGGGACACGATCATCACCTACTTCCTGATCTACTTCTTCGGCATCCTGATCGGCCAGGATATCTGGCAGCGCGTGTTCACCGCGCGCACCGACAAAGTCGCCAGGTACGCAGGCTCGGTTGCAGGCGTCTACTGCATCATCTACGGCCTGGCTTGTGCGCTGATCGGCATGGCCGCCCATGTTCTGCTGCCTGACCTGGCCAACGTCAACACCGCCTTCGCCGCCATCGTGAAAGCGTCGTTGCCGGACGGCATTCGTGGTCTGGTAATCGCCGCCGCTCTGGCGGCCATGATGTCCACTGCCAGCGCCGGTCTGCTGGCTGCATCGACCACCCTGACCGAAGATCTGCTGCCGAAACTGCGTGGCGGCAAACAATCGAGCCTGGGCATCAACCGCCTGTTCACGGCGCTGACCGGCATCGTCGTGCTGGCAATCGCACTGGTGGTCAACGACGTGATCAGCGCCCTGACCCTGGCCTATAACCTGCTGGTAGGCGGCATGCTGATTCCGCTGATCGGCGCGATCTACTGGAAACGCGCGACCACCGCTGGCGCCATCACCAGCATGACCCTGGGCTTCGTCACCGCCCTGGTGTTCATGTTCAAGGATGGCCTGGATGCGAACACGCCGATCTACTACAGCCTGGCGGTCGGTCTGGTCAGTTTCGTGGTGGTCAGTCTGGTATCGCCACGCCCCGCAGCAGTGCCCAGCGCGGCATGATCGAAACGTTACAGATGTGATAAAGATCAAGGGCGCCCGAGGGCGTCCTTTTTTATGCCCGGTTACAAAAAATCAGCTTGATACGACCGGCCCAGAGGGACAAAAGTGAACTAGCCTTAAGCCGGACAGCAACGCGGCAAAGGACCGTAACGGGATATTTTTCAGGGAGAAACGTTGAAGCCCGCTGTCACGCGACAACCCTCTGTTTCTTGAAGTCGGGGTGATTTTCGAACACGTCACAGCAGAGGGCTTGCCATGAATCACGCAGAGGTCAAACAACACGTTATCGATACACTCGGAAAGATTCTGGTCGACAAGTCGCTGATTCAAGAAGAAGACGACGCTCTGTTGACCGAGCTGGTACTGGACGAAGATGACTTCGAAGAGTTTTTCAGCACGCTGCAAACGGACTTCAATATCGAGCTTCCACAGCGGATCAAATCCGACATTTCTCGTTTGCCTGACCATGCGACGTACAACCAGCTGACGCTGCAGGGCCTGGTGGACTTGATATTCACGCACATGAAAGGCAAGAAGAATCACTGAACGCAGATGCGTTCGATTCACGAATGTATGGAAGATAAAGAAAAATATCGCATGCTCGAATGGCCGCGATTGGATGCGCAGTACGAGCGGGCTATCAACCGATAGCACCGCTGTTATTTCAACTGGACGGTGATCCTGGCTTAACGGCGAGGGCGACGACGCTCGTCATCGTCGGTACGCACAGGAATGGGCTGCAATTTTGGTCGCTCGATCAGACCCAGTGCGACACCCACGTCGTGAAGCCATTCTTGCAATTTGCTGTTCATATAACGCCCCCTTCAGGGAAATACCCGGCAGCCAACTTCTGATCCGCCTAAGCAGATCATAGTGCTAAGTCGCACTTTACGCCTGCTACCGAGTGTCGCGGCAAGGAAATTTTCCCTTTCTTTACGCTAAGACATTTCAAGACAGCAAATCGAAAGCTTCGACCGACAAACGGTCGTTACATCAGCCCGGCACCGCTGGGCTCAGTGCCATGCCTTCGTGAGCCTGAGTGCGACGTGCGAACACGTAAAACAGACCCCCGCCAAGGAAGCAGCCGGTAAACCAGGCGAAATTGGCCATCGGCTGCAACGCAGGAATAAAGGTGATCGCAATCCCCGCCAGCGTCGCCAGAACCAGCGCCTTGACCGCGGTGTAATTGACCCCGCCCGTATACCAGTAGCGCCCGGTCGGGCCGTCATTGAACAGCGCATCAACGTCGATCTGTTGTTTCTTGATCAGGTAATAGTCCACCAACAGGATGCCGAACAGTGGGCCGATGAATGCGGCCAGCACGTCGAGGGTGTAGTGGATCACTGCCGGGTTATTGAACAGGTTCCACGGAGTGATGAATATCGAGGCGACGGCCGCGATCATGCCGCCGACGCGCCAGCTGATCTTGCTGGGTGCCACGTTGGCGAAATCGAACGCTGGAGAAACGAAGTTGGCAACGATATTGATGCCGATGGTCGCAGTCACGAAAGCGAAAGCACCGAGCAACACGGCCACGTCGTTGTCGATTCGCGCCACGGTGGCAATCGGATCATGCAGCATCTCGCCGAACACCGGCAGCGTTCCGGAAACGATGACGACCGTCACCAGCGAGAAGGCCAGGAAGTTGACCGGCAGGCCCCAGAAATTTCCGCGACGGACTTCAGACATGCTCCGGCAGTAACGACTGAAATCGCCAAAGTTAAGCGTAGGACCCGAGAAGTAGGACACCACCAGCGCGGTCGCCATAATCACTTGTGAAAATGCCTCCCAGCCCGTCAGCGACTTCTCGGACAGCGTGAAACTGATGTTGGCCCAACCGGCTTTCCAGACGATCCAGCCTGCCAGCATAAACATCACTGCGTAGACCACCGGCCCCGCCCAATCGATAAAGCGACGAATCGAATCCATGCCCGTCCAGAACACCGCAGCCTGCACCAGCCACAGCGCGAGGAAGCCGAACCACCCCAGGTACGACAAGCCGGCGAACTGTGGCTGCGCATACTCCGACATCTGCGGGAAGAAGCGCAGAACCACGATGATCAGCGCGCTGGACGCCAGATAAGTCTGAACGCCGTACCAGGCGACCGCGATCAGGCCGCGAATCACTGCCGGGATGTTTGCTCCGAACACACCGAAGGCCAAGCGGCAGATCACCGGATAAGGCACTGCTGCCTGCTGGCTGGGTTTGGCCAGCAGGTTGGCGATGACCTGAATGATGCAAATGCCCACCAGCAGCGCGATCAACACCTGCCAACTCGCCAGGCCCAACGCGAACAGGCTGGCTGCGAATACGTAACCGCCGACGCTGTGCACGTCACTCATCCAGAACGCAAAAATGTTGTACCAGCTCCATTTCTGCGGCAGCGGCCCCAGGTCCTGATTATATAAACGGGGGCTGTAACCCTTGGGCATTGGCTCGGTCATCGCATTTCTCCCTGATCGGACAAACTGGCTCCCGAAAACAGACCTGCCAGATACACTGCGTACGGGAGCGAGCATGAGTTGTATACGAACCAATAGGCAGAATGCGTGCCATAGCGATTTCACGCGCGCGAAATGGGCGCTAAATAGCGGTTTTGTAAGGGCTCAAGGGAAAAGGGATAGCGGTACAAGATCAACCGGTAAAGGCAACGGATCGCCTCGTCGCAGTGCAGCGGTGCATGATCGCGGTGCGTTTTATGGGCAACCAGAGCGACTTAGTAAAACCAGACAATATTTGTATACAACACAGCTAAATATTGTCCGGCACTTTTATTCCGGAAGTTGCACCAGGCCGTCTTCATCGGTCATGGCCCGCTCCAGCAACTCCGCAGGCAAATTCTTGCTGGCCCGCGCACCAAGCAATTTGAGTTGTTCGCTGCGGCTGACCAGGTTGCCGCGCCCCTCCACCAATTTGTTCCGCGCCGCGCCGTACGCCTTGTCCAGTTGCTGCAAACGACTGCCAACCTCGTCCAGATCCTGAATGAACAACACGAACTTGTCGTACAGCCAGCCGGCCCGTTCGGCGATTTCCCGCGCGTTCTGACTCTGACGTTCCTGCTTCCACAGGCTGTCGATCACCCTCAGCGTCGCCAACAGCGTGGTGGGGCTGACGATCACGATATTGCGGTCGAATGCTTCCTGAAACATGTTCGGCTCAGCCTGCAACGCGGCCGAAAACGCTGCTTCGATGGGCACGAACAACAAGACGAAATCCAGGCTGTGCAGGCCTTCCAGCCGCTTGTAATCCTTGCCGGAAAGGCCTTTGACGTGGTTACGCAGCGAAAGCACATGCTGTTTCAGCGCGACCTGGGCAATCACATCGTCATCAGCCGAGACGTACTGCTGATACGCCGTGAGGCTGACCTTGGCATCGACAACCACCTGCTTGTCGCCAGGCAGCATGATCAGCACGTCAGGCTGGAAGCGCTCGCCGTCGGGGCCCTTGAGACTGACCTGAGTCTGATACTCGCGGCCCTTCTCGAGCCCGGCATGTTCCAGCACCCGTTCGAGGATCAACTCGCCCCAATTGCCTTGAGTCTTCTGCCCCTTGAGGGCTCGGGTCAGGTTGGTGGCCTCGTCGCTCAGCCGCTGATTGAGCAACTGCAGACGTTCCAGTTCCTTGCCCAACGAGAAACGCTCCCGCGCTTCCTGCTGATAGCTTTCCTCCACCCGTTTTTCGAACGACTGAATGCGCTCCTTCAGCGGGTTGAGCAACTGTCCCAACTGCTGCTGGCTGGTCTCGGCAAATCGCTGCTCGCGCTCGTCGAAGATCTTCCCGGCAAGCTCGGCGAACTGCGCCCGCAGCTCGTCGCGCGAACCCTGCAAGTCATTGAGACGTTGTTGGTGGCTTTCCTGTTGCTCGCGCAACTCGGCAGTGAGGGATGCACACTGCGAATCCAGCCGGCGCAGTTCAGCTTCTTTACCGCTGCGCTCCTGACTCCAGCCTTCCTGGGCAAGACGCGACGCCTCATCTTGCTGGCGAAGGAGTTCGACCTCGCGGCGCAATGCCGCAAGATCGGCTTGCTTCACGGAGTTGGCCTGGCCCAGATCGCTGATCTCGTCACGACACGCATCCAGTTGCGCGTTCAAGCCGTCCTGCGCCATCTGCGCGTTACTCAAACGCTCGTCCAGTAACGCCGCATCCGCTTCGCGTTGCGCCACGCGACGCTGCAGTTGCCACGCCAATGCCAGCAACGGCAACGCCGCTGCCCCCAATCCCAGCAACAGGCTGGTGAGGTCCAAAGCCATAAACATTTCCCGACTCCACAATTCATGCTGGCAGCATTATGCGCAGAAGCGACGATGGCGTCAGATTACGATGGAGGGTCGAAGCGCGAAGGAAGACAGCGTAGCTCACTGGCGCAAAGGCGCGTACTAGAGCAAGCGCTCGGGACAATCCACAAAACCTGTGGATAACTCAGTGGACAACACCCCTTTAACCCGCGCAAACGCAGGTAGAATGGGGCCTGCGTTCAAACTGACGATTTTTTCACCAATGAAAAAAACCGATGTTTTTCATTGACTTAATAAATCGCCACATGAAATCAGACTGTTACGACTGAATGTGACAGTGAGATGGCAGCTAACCGCTTTAATGTGCACAAGTCAATTTCCAATCGCTATAAGGCGGATCGATAACGTGAGAATCGAGGTCTTAAAGGACAGAAACACGGCAAATCGCTATCAGCAGCGTGAACAAATACACATTTCCTGAATCCTCTCTTCCAATGCCGAGCGGAATCAGTTAGCATCGCCGCCGTTAGTACCAAGCTGAAAGTCAATTCTGATCGAACAAATCCCCCAGCCACGATTTGCTGCTTAGCAAACGGACTGAAAAAAGGGATCGATCACCTCGATGGTTTCCAGACGTGAACTCGCACAGCCTGCCGAAAAATCGGAGGTGTGAAGAAGCATTCATGGCCTGCTCAAACCAGCCTGCAAATTGATCAGGATCTTCACCCCGAGCATTGAACCTTTGCTCCTGTTGTGTCGCCTGCCCTCCTAAGTACCTACCAGTCAGCCCAGCGCCACACGATAACCGCGCTTCAACTGGCTGCTTTTGTTCCAGACAGGTTCTGCGCCTTGCCCTGACTCGCATTCGAGCACCGGCCCGCGTTTACTGGAACGTTTTTATTTTGCACGCCTCTTACTGCGTGTCGATTCAGGAAACACCATTACATGACTACTCATATCCAGACTCAGACTGCCATCCGTACACTCACCAACGCCTTCGCCCCTATGGACTGCCTGATCATGGCCGCCCGCAAAGGCTGCTTCAGCTTCACCATCGTCAACGAACACGGCATCGCCCGTCACAGCGAGCGCCTGTATCCCGATCAGTACTCCAGCCCTGAACCGCTGCAGGCGGTGATCGACCGTACACGCCAGGCACTGACCGCCTGATACCGTTCGTCGGTTAAAAAATCCGGGCACCCAAGCCTCACCCTCAAACGGTGGGGCTTTTTTGTACCTGTTTTCGTTATGAAAAAATAATCGGGCTAATCGCTGCGCGGTATATGAGACGCCATGCAGATCGGGAAAGATTTTAAAAACAGCCCTTTACATCGCAAATATGACACTACACTTCAAGTCAAGCGGTCTGAGCCGCTTCCGGGGGACCCGAACTCCATCACCGCTGCCAAGCGTCAGGGTCCGCCGGCTCATTTACTTCCCGAGGGTGTTATGGGAATCGCTGCCAGTGAACTGTGCCGTTATGTGATCCGCCCCACGCTGATCTATCTCGGCCGCCAACATCCTGGAGCCGAGTTCTTCCTGCTCGGCGTCGCCGCCAGCCAGTCGGCACTGGGCGCAGAGCTTGATAGCCAGCGTGGGCATGGTCTTTACGGGATTTCCGACTCGCTGCATTACCAATTGTGGGACGGCTACCTGGCCAAGGACCCTGATCTGGCGAGCCTGGTCAGAGGCCTCGCCAGCCAGCACGCATTTCTGACAGGCCCCGATCTCGAACTCACCGTCAACCTGCGTTACTCCACCGCCATTGCGTGGATGATGGTCGAAGCGAGCCGCACCTCCCTCCCCGCCGAAGATGACCTGATGGGCATGGCCCGAATGTGGCGCAGGATATTTCAGCCACAAGGTCGTCTTCAGGATTTCACCACCGCCTGGCAAACCTCCGTTCGCCCCCTGCTTCAGGCGGAACCGGCCATTTTGTGACTCGGCGGTTTCGCTGACGTTCGCAGCAATCTTCCCGGATTGTCCTACAAAAACTGCTCTATCTCGGGTGATCCAGCCTATAGCGCGTTATGAAAAATATTGGTAATTTCCGCGCGGTGATCAACAAGGAGTTCTAACAATGAAAAAAACAATGATCAAATCCAGCCTCAGTCTCGCCATTACTCTCGCCTCCACCCAGATTTTCGCATCCGGTTTTGCCCTCAACGAGCAAAGCATCAGCGGCATGGGCACCGGTTTCGCCGGTCGTTCCTCTTCCGTCGATGACGCCAGCATCGTTTATGGCAACCCGGCCGGCATGTCGCGCCTCAAACGCCAGCAAGTGACTGTGGGCGTCGCCGCGATCGATGCCAAGACTGACATCTCCGACACCAGCGGCCGTAGCGCTGGCACCAACAAAGGCGACATGGTGCCGTTCACTGCCGTACCGATGGGCTTCTACGTCAAGCCAATCGACGATCAGTGGGCCTTCGGCCTGGGTGTGTACGCACCGTTCGGTCTGATCACCGACTACGAAAGCAGCTTCCAGGGCCGTAATTTCGGCAGCAAGAGCCAGGTGAAGGTCATTACCTTCCAGCCAACTGTCAGCTACGCATTCAACGACAAGGTATCGATCGGTTTTGGTCCGACCATCAACCGTATCTCCGGCGTGCTTGAATCAAACCCGAACCTGAGCGGCGTAACCGCTCCGATCACCGGCCGCCCGGCAGGCGATGGCCGCGTGCAGGTCAAGGGTGATGACGTTGGCTACGGCTTCAATGCCGGTATCCTCGTTCAAGCCACCGACACCACCAGCGTCGGCCTGACTTATCACTCCAAAGTAACGTACAAGCTTGAAGGTCACACTGAAGTGACTCCAGGCGCCGGCGTTCCTCCAGCGTTGCTCAGCGCCGGACGTTACGATGCCAAGCTCAGCCTCGACACCCCGGAGTCCGTGGACTTCTCGGTCACGCAGAAGATGAACGATGCGTGGAAGCTCTATGCGGGCGCAACCTGGACTCGCTGGAGTCGCCTGGAAGACATCACAGTCAAGAACTCTGGCGTGAGCGGCGGTGCGCTGGCACCTCGCCTGTTCGGCAACATCACTGAAGAGCAGAACTGGCATGACACCTGGGCTTACGCAATCGGTACTTCGTACCAGTTGAACAAGCAATGGGTTCTGCGCACCGGTCTGACGTTCGATCAGTCGCCAACCAACAACGAGAACCGTTCGCCACGCATCCCGACCGGCGACCGCACGATCTTCAGCCTGGGCGCCGGTTACAGCCCGACTGACGACATCACCATCGATGTTGCGTACTCGTACCTGAAAGAAGAAGACGTCAAGGTTCACGACGTAAGCCCGCTGGGTCAGACGTACAACGCCAAGTATGAAAACAGCGCCAACGGTTTCGGCCTGGGCCTGACCTACCGCTTCTGATGCAGTCGGCGGAACCGGCAGATCACCGGTTCGCCAGACAGAAAACCCCGCAGCCAGCGATGAATGCGGGGTTTTTCGTTGTGGAGTCCATCAAGCGCATTCAAGGCTTGGACGCAATGGCCTTCTCGATCGCCGAAATCAGTTCCGGGTCATCCGGAGTGGTCTTGCTTGAGAAACTGGCGACCACATTGCCCTTGCGGTCCACCACATATTTATAGAAATTCCAGCGTGGCGCGTTGCTCTGTTCGGCCAGCACCTTGAACAGATTGATCGCGTCGGAGCCGCGCACCGGCTGCGGCTCGGTCATGGTGAAGGTCACGCCATAATTGACGTAGCAGACTTTGGCCGTTTCAGCCGCGTCGTTGGATTCCTGTTTAAAGTCATCGGAAGGAACGCCGAGCACCTCCAGCCCCTGTCCCTTGAACCGCTGATTCAAGGCTTCCAGACCTTTGAACTGGGGTGCGAAGCCACAGAAACTGGCCGTATTGACCACCAGCATGGGTTTGCCCGCGAACTGCTTGCACAGGTCGATATCCTGTTTGGCGCGCAGTTTTGGCAAATCACCCTGCAGCAACGGCGGGCAGTCGGCGGCCATGACGGCGCCGCTGATGTTAAACAGAAGGACGGGAAGGCAGATCCAGCGAATTCTCATGACGGCATCCATTCAAGACCAGGAGTCGGGTGTCGGGTGTCGGGTGTCGGGTGTCGGGACACCACGCTACTCCCTGCCGTGACGAATGCCTAGCGCACAGCGACGCTCAGCAGGACATGCCCAGCTGCAAAGCGCCAAGGCCGACGCGCTGCCAGCCCCACCACGCCAACAGCAGCAGCGCCGCTATCGCCAGCGCGCCACCGAGCCAGGGAACGAGCCTGCTCACAGCGCCACCGGCTGGATCTGCAGGCGCGCCACGGGGCGCTCACGCACCGGCCAGTTCAGGGCCGCTGCCATTAGGCTCAGGGCTATCGATACGTGCCAGATCAAGTCGTAATTCCCCGTGTGGTCGTACACGACACCGCCCAGCCATCCGCCGAGGAAGGCGCCCAGCTGGTGGAACAGGAAAACGATACCACCGAGCATCGACAAGTTGCGCACACCGAAAAGCGTGGCCACGGTGCCATTGGTCAGCGGCACGGTCGACAGCCACAGCAGGCCCATGGAAATCCCGAACAGATAAGCGGTGGTCTGCGTCAGCGGTGCCCAGAGGAACAGGACGATGACCACGGCGCGCAGCAGATACAGGCCCGTCAGCAAACGAGGCTTGGACATCCGCCCGCCCAGCCAGCCTGCTATATAAGTGCCGAACACGTTGAACAGCCCGATCAAGGCCAGCACCGTGGTTCCGACCGTGGCGGGCAGGTGTTGATCCACCAGATAGGCTGGCAGGTGCACGCCGATGAACACCACCTGGAACCCGCAGACGAAGAAACCAAAAGCCAGCAGCCAGAAGCCGGAATGGGTACAGGCCTCATGCAACGCTTCGCGCAGCGTCTGATCACCGGTAGCGACCGGAACCGGCTTGTCCTTGAGCATCGCCACCAACGGCAGAATGAACGCGACCAGCAGGCCCAGCGCGACCAGTGCCATCGACCAGCCCAACCAGCCGATCAGGCCCAGCGTGCCGGGGAGCATCGCGAATTGGCCGAACGAACCGGCCGCGCTGGCCAGCCCCATGCCCATGCTGCGCTTCTCGGGCGGCAACGCACGCCCTACCACACCGAGAATGATCGAGAAGGTGGTGCCTGACAGCCCCATGCCGATCAGCAGGCCGGCGCTCAATGACAGCGACGCGGGCGAGTCCGCCAAGCTCATCAGCGCCAGACCGGCGGCGTATAAAATGCCGCCGATGAACACCACTTTGGCTGCACCGAAGCGATCGGCCAGCGCGCCCGTGAACGGCTGGGCCAGACCCCAGACAAGGTTCTGCAAGGCGATGGCGAACGCAAAGACCTCCCGCCCCCAGCCAAACTGCGCGCTCATCGGCGGCAGGAACAGGCCAAAGCCATGCCGCGTGCCCAGCGACAAGGCCAGAATCAGGGCACTGCCCAGCAGAATCCAGCCACTGGTACGCCACACCGATATCATTGTTGTTCTCCAGAGTTCAAAAAGCGCGCGCAAAAATTAGGTGCATATGCCACCAAATCTGAAGCTGCGCAAGCTACGCCCGGCGTTCAAGGGTGTCAATCGACATGGCGGGGATGGACATGGGAAGTTCGCGAGCTCACCGACGATGGGATCAACAGCGGTAAATACCACGCGACCGCGTCGAATCAGATCAATGCCAGGGTCACAAGCACCAGCACTTCGAGCAATTCCAGCGTCGCCCCCGCCGTGTCGCCGGTACTCCCACCGAGGCGCTGGATCATCAACTTGCGCAACCAGTAGAACCCTGCTGTAGCAATCACTACCGACCATACCCCGCCCCAACCCGAAATCAGCACACAGGCAATGGCAGTCATCCCCAGCACCTGAATCCCCCGCTGGCGCGGCAGGTGATCGGCCAGCGCCTGTCCCAATCCGCCCGCCCGAACATAGGGGGTGTTGAGGAACAACCCCAACATCGCAGCGCGGCCAATGACCGGCGCGAGAAGCAGGCCGACACTGTGATGGGCATCGATCAGCGCCAGGATTGCGCTGAATTTCAGCAACAGCACAATCACCAGCGTGACCACGGCAATCGGTCCACTGCGTGGATCTTTCATGATCGTGAGGGTGCGTTCGCGGTCGCCGAATCCACCGAGCCAGGCATCGGCGCTGTCCGCCAGACCGTCCAGATGCAGACCGCCGCTGAGCAACACCCACGCCGCCAGCAACAATGCAGCGTGAAGCAATTGCGGCGTCCCCGAAAGCAGCAGATTCAAGCCCATCAGCACCGACCCGAACACCAGCCCCACCAGCGGATAGAACAGCAGCGAACGCCCCAACTCCTGCGGCTCGGGCATTCCCGGCAGGCGAATCGGCAAGCTGCTGAGAAACTGCACGGCAATCCAGAACGGCAGCATTCAAACCTCCGTCAGTGCACCATCGGCTGCGACGTTCAGGCTGAACAACCCGCCATGCCCCACCACCACCTGCAACAGCTGCTCGCGAGGCAAGCCACGCGCCTGGGCCAGCAACAAGCGCATCACGCCGCCGTGGCTGATCAGCAGAATGCGTTCGCCGTCGTGGGCGTTTTGAATACGCCGGACAGCGCCCAGCACACGCTCCGAAAACGCCAGCACGGGCTCGCCATTGGGCGGCGTGAACGTGTAGGGATTTTCCCAAAAGCGCCCCAGACCTTCGGCGTCGGTTTCCATCAGCTGCGCCGTGCCAATGCCTTCCCAGTCACCGAAGTGCAGCTCCTGGAGATCAACGTCCAGCTGCAAGGGCAGCGACAGACGTGCGGACAGTTCTTCTGCGAATCGCGCGCAACGTTGCAATGGCGAGGCGACGATGCGATCCCAGGGGCCGGCTTCGACGACGGCCGCACGCATCTGCTGCCAGCCAGCGTCAGTCAGGGCATCGTCGAGACTGCCGCGCAAGCCGCCGCCCAGCTCGGTTTCGCCATGACGCAGCAGGTCCAGATGCAACGTCATGCCGGGCGATCCGCGACTGCGGCTTCAGCGAAAGTCGCCATGCCGCTGTGCAGCTCACAGGCCAGACGCAGCAACGGCACCGCCAATGCCGCCCCACTGCCCTCGCCCAGACGCAGGCCGAGTTCCAGCAAAGGCTCGGCCTGCAGGGTTTCCAGCACATGGCGATGACCGGGCTCGGCGCCGCGATGGCCGAAGAACAGCCAAGGCCGGCACGACGGATTGATGCGCACGGCCACCAGCGCCGCCACCGTGCAGATGAAGCCATCCACCAGGGCGGCGATGCCTTCCTGCGCGCACGCCAGATATGCGCCCACCAAGGCAGCGACTTCAAAACCACCCAGCGCACGCAAGCTGCCCATCGCATCGCCGGACTGCGCAGCATGCAGTTGCAACGCCTGCTCGATCACCTGAGCCTTGTGATTGATGCCCTGGGCATCGAGACCGGTGCCAGGGCCGACCAGCAACGGGGCCGGGCAATCGAGCAGCGAACAGGCGACCGCACTGGCTGCGGTCGTGTTGCCGATGCCCATCTCACCGCCGATGAACAGCTCGGTGCCTGCCGCCTTGGCCCGCAAAACGCTGTCGCGACCGCCAGCCAACGCGCCTTCCAGTTGCTCTTGGGTCATCGCCGGGCCCTTGGCGAAGTTGGCTGTGCCTGCGCCCAGATTGAGATGGCGCACGCCCGGCAGATTCAAAGGCGAGACGGTGCCGAGGTCGACCACGTCCAGTTGCGCGGACAACTGCCTGGCCAACACGCTGATCGCCGCACCGCCCATGATGAAGTTGTGCAACATCTGCCCGGTGACTTCCTGCGGATAGGCAGATACCCCTTCGGCGACCACGCCATGATCGCCCGCGAAGATCGCGATCCAGACCTTGTCGACCTTGGGCTTGACCTGCCCCTGCAATCCGGCCAGTTGCACAGCCACTGCTTCCAGTTGGCCCAGAGACCCGGCAGGCTTGGTCAGTTGCTGTTGTCGGGCCAGCGCTTGCTCGCGGCTGTCATCGTCGACTTCCCGTGCAGCGGCGAGCCACCAGGCATTGCTCATAGTGCGGATCCTTTCAAGGTCATGGGCAGTCCGGCGACGGTGAATACCACGCGCTGGCATCGTTCGGCCAGTGCCTGATGCAGCCAGCCGGCTTCATCGACATAACGACGGGTCAGCTCACCGAGGGGCACCACGCCCAACCCGGTTTCGTTGCTGACGAATATGATTTCGCCCGGCAGTTCTGCCAGGCAGTCGAGTAACGCGTCGCGCTCCTGCGCCAGTCGCTGCGGATCTTCCAGCATCAGCAGATTGGTCAGCCACAGGGTCAGGCAGTCCACCAGCAGGCAGCGCCCAGGCCCCGCGCTTTGTTTCAATACTTTCGTCAGCTCCAGCGGCTCCTCGACCAGGCCCCAACTGTCAGGGCGGCGCTGGCGATGCAACGCCACGCGCTGATTCATTTCGCCATCGAGCGGTTGGCTGGTGGCAATGTAAATGACCTCAAGCCCGCTCTCGCTGGCCAGTTTTTCGGCCAATCGGCTTTTGCCGGAACGGGCACCGCCCAGAATCAATTGCAGCATCAGCCTTGCTCCAGACCGCAGAGTTCACGCAGCAGCTTGCCATCCAGGTGCCTCTCCACCAGGTCGGCCAGCCGTTCGATATCGCGTTCGCGCAGGGCGTGATAATCAACCTGCTGTACGTTCTGCAACCCGGCCCAGCGCAGCAAGGCGCTGCTCGACGCCGGGTGTTCGAACAGGCCGTGCAGATACGTCCCGAGTACTTGCCCGTCGGCGCTTTGCGCACCGTCGCAACGCCCGTCGTTGAGGTGCACGAGAGGCTGTTCCAGCGCAGGGCCGCTGGTAACGCCGGCATGAATCTCGTAGCCGCTGACCTCAGCATCTTCCAGGGCCAGACGACCGCGTACGTTGCGCAGTTGTTTTTCGTTCTCCAGCACCGTGCTCATCGCCAGCAGACCGAGCCCCGGACTTGATCCGGCGGCACCTTCCAGGCCATGCGGATCGTGAAGTTCGGCGCCCAACATTTGCAGACCGCCGCAGATGCCCAGCACCTTGCCGCCATAACGCAGATGGCGGCTGATCGCGACGTCCCAGCCGTGGCTACGCAGATAAGTCAGGTCGCTGCGCACGCTTTTGGAGCCCGGCAGGATGATCAGGTCAGCGGAGGGAATCGGCTGGCCCGGGCCGACGAATTGAAGATTGACCTGCGGGTGCAGGCGCAGCGGATCAAAATCGGTGTGGTTGCTGATGCGCGGCAACACTGGCACCACCACGTTGAGCACCTGCTCGGCCTTGTCGGTCTGACGCTGATCGAGACCGTCCTCGGCTTCCAGATGCAAGTCCATGACATACGGCAGCACGCCCACCACCGGTTTGCCGGTGCGCTGTTCCAGCCAGTCCAGGCCCGGTTGCAGCAAGGCTATGTCGCCGCGAAAGCGGTTGATGATGAAACCCTTCACCCGCGCCTGCTCGCTCGCAGACAACAACTCAAGCGTCCCCACCAGATGGGCGAAAACGCCGCCGCGGTTGATATCGGCCACCAGCAAAACCGGGCAATCCACGGCTTCTGCGAAACCCATGTTGGCGATGTCGCCCGCACGCAGATTGATCTCGGCCGGAGAGCCCGCGCCCTCGACCATCACCACCGGCCAGTTTTCACTCAGCCGCTGATGGGACGCCAGCACGGCCTTCATGGCGATGGCTTTGTAGTCGTGATAGGCCAGAGCGTTCATGGTGGTGACTGCACGACCGTGAATGATCACCTGCGCGCCGGTGTCGCTGTTGGGTTTGAGCAGCACCGGATTCATGTCGGTGTGCGGCTCCAGGTTGCACGCCTGCGCCTGTACCGCCTGTGCGCGACCAATCTCGCCGCCGTCCGCCGTCACTGCGCTGTTGAGTGCCATGTTCTGTGGTTTGAACGGCACGGTGCGCACGCCCTGACGGGTCAGCCAACGGCACAGCGCCGTTACCAAGGTGCTTTTACCGGCATCCGAAGTGGTGCCTTGCACCATCAGGGTCTTGCCGGTTTTCGGAGTGTTCATGCACGCCCCCGGGAAAATTCGCTCAATGCCTGTTCCAGTCGCTGCCAGTCGGCGGCCTCGCGAGGCAGGCCAAACCGTAGGCTGTCATGAGCGCCTTGATTGTCCACGGCCCCGCTGCTGAGGAAGATGCGCAGCAGAATCCCGCGTTGCGCACAGAACTCATGCAGCTCGGCGGCCAGCGGCGTAATCAGCCATTGAAACAACGCGCAGCCGCCCTGCGGGGCGAAACCGTGGCGGGTCAGCAGCTCCACCAACCGCTGGCTGGCGTGCTCGGTGCGCTTGCGCTGAACTCGATGCCCTTCCACGTCATCCAGACAGGCCTGACCGAGGATCCGCGTAGGACCACTGACCGACCAAGGGCCGATCTGTCTGGCGAGCACCTTGAGAAAACGCGACTCGGCGAGCACGAACCCCAGACGTACACCGGCCAGACCGAAGAATTTACCGAACGAGCGCAACACGATCAGTCCGGGACGTTGTGTCTCGGCAGCCAGACTCAGCTGTGGCGTGTTGTCCATGAATGCCTCGTCCACCACCAGCCAGCCGCCGCGCTGGGCGAGTCGCGCGTGCCATTCCAGCAAACGCTCCGGGGTCAGGCTCAGGCCGGTGGGATTGTTCGGGTTGACCACCACCAGCACGTCGAGGGCATCGATGAAACGCTCGACTTCGTGCTCCAGCACTTCGCGCACCACAAAACCGTTGCTGCGCCAAGCCTCGGCATGCTCGGCATAACAGGGCGAAAGCACGCCGACCTTGCCAGCCTGACGCAAACGGGGAAGCGCCTGAATCGCTGCCTGAGAACCGGCTACCGGCAGCAGATCGGGCGCGCCGTAATAAAGGCGCGCCGCGCTTTCCAGCCCGTCATCGGTTTCCGGCAGACGCGCCCATGCCGACTCAGGGATCGGCGGAATCGGCCATGACCAGGGCGAAATGCCGCTGGACAGGTCGAGCCAGTCCGCTTCGTCGATGCCGTATTTTGCAACCGCGCCGCGCAGTCGACCGCCGTGCTCAAGCATAGAATTCAGTCCCCAGGCACAGGATCAGCAGCCACAGCCAGACGCCGCGCTGCACCAGTTGCCATCCACGATCGATGGAGTTGGCGTCGGCCGGAACACCTTCGCCCAATTGCGGACGTTGATGCAGCTCGCCGTGATAGATCGCCGCGCCACCCAGCTCAACCCCCAGGGCACCCGCGCCAGCGGCCATGACCGGGCCTGCGTTCGGGCTGTCCCATTTGGGCGCCTGCGTTCGCCAGCAGCGAAGGGCAAGTCGGGTCTTGCCCAACACCGCGTAGGTCAACGCCACCAGCCGCGCAGGAATGTAGTTAAGCAGGTCGTCGATTTTCGCCGCAGCCCAACCGAAACGCTCGAAACGTTCGTTGCGGTAGCCCCACATGGCGTCCAGCGTGTTGCTCAAGCGATAAAGCACCACGCCCGGCGCGCCGAGTACCGCAAACCAGAAAATCGCCGCAAACACCGCGTCGCTGCCGTTTTCCAGCACCGACTCGGTGGCAGCGCGGGCGACTTCGGTCGCATCCAGCTCGGATGTCTGACGGCTGACCAGATAGCCCACCCGACGGCGCGCCTCTTCCAGATCGGCGCTGCGCAACGCCTGAGCCACCGGCTCGACGTGTTCACCAAGGCTGCGCAGGCCCAGCGCGCAATATAACGCCGCGACCTCCACCAGCCAGCCAATGTAAGGCAGCCAACTGAGAAAGGTGATCAGCAGGGTCAGCGGCACGACCGCGATGAACCACGCCGTAACGCCATGGCTGCGCCAGCCGCGTCCGGCCGAGTTGAAACGTTGCTCGATACGCTCGGCATATCGCCCGAATGCCACCAGCGGATGGTTCCGTTTTGGCTCGCCGAGCAGCGCATCCAGCGCGACGCCGGCGACGCTCAATAACGCCACGCTCATGCACTCACTCCCCATTTGTTCTCGTAGACCAGCTCCTGCAGCGGACGCGCCTGCGCCCAGCCTTCAAGAACCAGCATCGGCGCCGGATAGAATTCCTTGACGGGTCCCAGGCACAGAATCGCCAAGGGTTTTGAACCGGTTGGCATCTCCAGCAGTCGGGCCAGTGACAATGGGTCGAACAGCGACACCCAGCCCATCCCCAATCCCTCGGCACGGGCCGCCAGCCACAGGTTCTGAATGGCGCAGGACAGCGACGCCATGTCCATTTCCGGCAGAGTCCTGCGACCGAAGATGTGTTTTTCGCGATCATCCATCAACGCCGCGACCAGCACCTCGGCACAATCGTTGATGCCTTCGACCTTGAGTCTCATGAAATCGTCAGAGCGTTCGCCCAACGCTTCGGCGGTGCGAATACGCTCTTCTTCCACCTGTGCCTGAATCTGTTCGCGCAAGTGACGGTCGCTGATGCGAATGAAGCGCCACGGCTGCATCAGGCCGACGCTTGGTGCGTGATGAGCCGCTTCCAGCAGACGCGCCAGCAACTGCGGCGCAACCGTGCCGCCGCTGAAGTGACGCATGTCCCGACGCTCGGCAATGGCCCGGTAAACGGCAGCGCGCTCGTCGTCGCTGAAGGCCTGGTCAGTCATGGCAACAACAGCGCCGCCATCGCCTGGGGGTTGGATGGGAAATAGAAATGCACGTAGGAGGCCGTCATTCTGCCCTCACGGTACACCGCTTCGGCACCTCGGCCGCCATTAGGGCTGACGCCACGGGTAATCGGGGTCAGTTCGGTGCTGGTCAGGGAATGATGGTAAGTGTGACCACGCAACGTCCCTTCGGGCAGTTCAACCGTTTGCAGGGCCAGAGCCGCGAGGCGCTTTTGCATCACCGCTTCACCGTCGAGCAACCCCACCAGTTCGGCGCGCTGGCCGTCGACATCAGTCAGGGCATTGAGCAGATACAGCATGCCCCCACACTCGGCCAGCAATGGCTTGCCAGCGCCATGGTGCGCGCGGATCGCTTCCAGCATCGATACGTTCTGCCCCAGGGCCACGTGATGCAGTTCCGGGTAGCCCCCAGGGAGATACAGGCTGTCTGCGTCAGGAATCCGGTGGTCGCGGATGGGCGAGAAAAACAGCAGTTCAGCGCCCATCGCCCGCAGCAGATCGAGGCTCGCGCCGTAGGTGAAGGCAAAGGCCTCGTCATGAGCGACGGCAATGCGCACGCCCTCGAGCAAAGGCTCGGCGGCAAGGAAATCCGGTGCAGTGAAGGTCACGGCGGGCGGCAGCGTCGCATCGCAAGTGCTGGCCAAGGCTTGAGCAGCCGCGTCCAGACGCACGTCTAGGTCATTCAGCTCACTGGCTTGCACGAGGCCCAGATGACGACTCGGCAGCTCGATTCCGGTCTCCCGCGACAACGCGCCATACCAGCGCAAGCCTTCGGTCAGGCTGCCTTCCAGCAATTGCGCGTGACGCACCGTGCCCACTCTGTTGGCCAGGACGCCAGCGAAGGGCAAGTCCGGCTGATAACGCGCCAACCCCAAGGCCAACGCACCGAAGGTCTGGGCCATGGCGGTGCCGTCGATCACGCCCAGCACTGGCACGCCGAAGTGTCGCGCCAGATCGGCGCTGGACGGGGTGCCGTCGAACAGCCCCATGACGCCTTCGATCAGAATCAGGTCAGCATCGGCAGCCGCTTCCCAGAGCAGACGCCGGCTTTCGTCTTCGCCGACCATCCACATGTCCAACTGGTACACCGGGTTGCCGCTGGCGCGCTCCAGAATCATCGGATCGAGAAAGTCAGGGCCACACTTGAACACGCGCACGTTTCGACCCTGATTGCGGTGCAAACGCGCAAGGGCGGCAGTCACCGTGGTCTTGCCCTGACCGGAAGCAGGCGCGGCGATCAGAACCGCCGGGCACTGCCGAGGCTGACGCTCACTCACAATTCAATGCCCTTCTGCGCCTTGATACCGGCCTGGAAGGCGTGCTTGACCACGCCAATCTCGGAAACGGTGTCAGACAAATCGATCAATTCCTGCCTGGCACCACGGCCAGTGATCACGACATGCTGCATGGGCGGGCGCGCCTGCAGATCGCTGAGCACCTGTTCCAGATCGAGGTAACCGTGCTTGAGGGCGATATTGAGTTCGTCGAGGACCACCAGGCCGATGGCCGGGTCCTTCAGCAATTTTTGGGTAACGACCCAGGCGGCTTCGGCGGCCGCAATATCGCGCTGGCGATCCTGAGTTTCCCAGGTGAAGCCCTCGCCCATGACGTGATAGCTGACTTGTTCAGGGAATCGGCGGAAGAACAGCTCTTCGCCCGTGGCGTTGCGGCCCTTGATGAACTGCACCACGCCACACTGCATGCCATGCCCCATGGCTCGCGCCAACATGCCGAAGGCGGAACTGCTCTTGCCTTTGCCGTTGCCGGTCAGTACCAGCAACAAGCCGCATTCATTGGGGGCGCTGGCAATGCGCTCGTCCATTACCGCCTTTTTGCGCAGCATGCGCGCCAGGTGGCGTTCGTCACGTTCGGGGGATTCGCTCATCTCAGCTCTCCGCTTGAGGGCAGGTGTGGCAAACGGAGGACGCAGGCAAAGACTGACAGCAGGCGCCGGAACCAAGGCCCCGAGCCTGCGCAGAGCATCGCCCTCCGTGATGCTGTTGAATGGATCAGGCCGGTCTCCGGACTCATGAGCGAATACTTCAGCCCCGCGCCTTCCCATGCTCAGTGAACACAGTGGCATCGTGCGGGACCTTGACTCATTTACCGTTGCGGAGGCAGCGCCGGGATAGACCGCAAAAGCGCTCGCACCGGCTTCCCTGTTTCACCCTGTGTGATGGGCACCTGAAACAATCGGCGAAGGTTAGTGGGTTGACCCCGGAGCGTCAATCGAACAGGCGCGCGATGCGGCAATTGAGCAGCGGTTGAACCCAGACGCCCACCGTGTCTCTATTCATATACATGCACTTGCATGTCTGCCCGTTGCATCACTGCCGAAAGCGGAGATCGATCATGTTCAAGCTCAGACCCCAAGTTGTGGTTTTGCTGTTGGTCGCCGGAGGACTCGCGGCGTGCGGCGAATCCTCCAGACTGCAAGTTTCGGACGGTGTGGGCCCCGCCCCCAAACTCCCCGAGCCGAACAAGACCCTGATCCCCACCGTGAACATTGCCCCGGCAGTCGGCTGGCCCGCTGGCGCAAAACCGGTCGCTGCCCCTGGCACCCAGGTCGCGGCTTTCGCCGAAAACCTCGACCACCCACGCTGGCTTTACGTGTTGCCTAACGGTGACGTGCTGGTCGCCGAGACCAACGCACCGCCCAAGCCCGATGATGGCAAAGGCATCAAAGGCTGGGTCATGAAGAAAGTCATGGGCCGCGCCGGTGCCGCAGTCCCCAGCGCCAACCGCATCACCCTGCTGCGCGACAAGGACCACGACGGCGTCGCTGAAACGCGTACTGTGTTCATCGATCATCTCAACTCGCCGTTCGGCATGACGCTGGTGGACAACAACTTCTACGTCGCCGACACCGACCGCCTGCTGCGCTTCAACTATGTGTCGGGTGAGACGTCGATCAAGGGCGATCCGCTGAAAGTCACCGATCTCCCGGGCGGCACGCTGAATCATCACTGGACCAAGAATGTCATCGCCAGCAAGGACGGCAGCAAGCTGTACGTCACGGTGGGCTCCAATAGCAACGTTGGCGAGAACGGCCTGGAAGCTGAAGAGGGCCGCGCAGCGATCTGGGAAGTCGACGCCGCAACCGGCAATCACCGGATTTTTGCCTCCGGCCTGCGCAACCCGAACGGCATGGATTGGGACCCCCACACCGGCAAGCTGTGGACGGCGGTCAACGAGCGTGACGAGATCGGCAGCGATCTGGTGCCCGACTACGTGACCTCGGTGCAGGACGGGGGATTCTACGGCTGGCCGTTCAGTTACTACGGGCAGCATGTGGATATTCGGGTGTCGCCGCAGAACCCGGAGCTGGTACAGAAAGCGATTGCACCGGATTTCGCCGTCGGCCCGCACACGGCGTCGCTGGGCCTGGCGTTCGCGGATGGGAAGTCACTGCCCGCGCCGTTCAACGAAGGCTTGTTCCTCGGCCAGCACGGCTCCTGGAACCGTAAACCCCATAGCGGCTACAAGGTCCTGTTCGTGCCGTTCAAGGATGGCAAACCGAGTGGTACGCCGGTTGATCTGCTCACAGGGTTTCTCAATGCCGACGAGAAGGCACAAGGCCGGCCAGTGGGAGTGGTCAATGACAACAAGGGGGGCGTGTTGGTAGCCGATGATGTCGGCAACAAGATCTGGCGGGTGACGGCGGCGAGGACGGTGCAGGCTTCGAACACTAATCCCTGACGGTCATGCGGGGAGCCTGTAGCAGACCGGCTTGCCGGCGGTGGCGATCTCAAAAACGCCACCGCCGGCAAACCGTATCTACAAGGTAATGATTTACTGCCGGGCGAGATTCGAAGGCGTGATCACACGTTTGGCATTCAACCAGGCTTTCTGCCAATACGGCTTGTCGAGGCTGTCGAGCTTGACCGTGCCGCCGGTCGCCGGGGCATGCACGAAGCGCCCTTCCCCCACGTAGATCCCGGCATGGCTGACATTCGATCCGCCACTCGTGGCGAAGAACACCAGATCACCGGTCTGCAGCTGGCTGCGGTCGATGTCCGGACCACGCAGGTTGATCATGTCACGGGTTGAGCGCGGCAAAGTGATCCCGGCTGCGCCCTGATAGACATAGCCGATCAGGCCACTGCAATCGAAGCCCGAATCAGGCGTGTTGCCGCCCCACCGATAAGGCGTGCCCACCAGGCCGATGGCACGCAAAAGCACGTCGTCCGCGACCGGAGAGGAAAATTGAGAGGGAGCAGATACCACAGGCCTGGAAACGACCTTGGGAGGGGATGGCGGTGGATTGCTGGAACACGCGGCCAGCAATACAGCCAGTGAAGCAACAACCAGGCGAACCGTAAACGACATAAACACAACAACCTTTGCGGGATGCGGCTTACTTTGCCGGGAGCCGGGACCGCGTGCAATCGGGGAATCCCCGGTTGCACGTCCGGGTATTAACGGTGTTGGCGCTTGAGTGTAGTCGAGGTCATCGCAGTTGTGGTTTCCGGAACCTTGGAAGGTGCCATGGCCAGCGCGCGCTTGGCTTCGATGAAAGTACGGGCCCAGTAAGCGTCGTCGAGGCTGTCGACACGCACGCCACCGCTGCGGCGGCTGCTGGAGTGGATGAACTGGTCATCGCCCAAATAGATGCCGGCATGGCTGACGCGACCACGGCCTGCGGTGCTGAAGAACAGCAAGTCGCCTGGCTTGAGGTCGTTGCGTTTGACCAGAGGGGCATCGATGTTGATCATTTCACGCGAAGAACGTGGCAGGCTCATGCCGGCCTCTTCACGGAACAGGTAGCCGATGAAACCGCTGCAATCGAAACCGGAAGTGGTCGAGGTGCCGCCGAAACGATAGCGAGTACCGATCAGCGATTTGCCGCGTTCCAGAATACTGTCCGCCAGGACCGGCAACTGGTAAGGCTTGTTGTCGGCGAACTGGGCCAGTTCGTCTTCGGTGGCGATTTCGTCATCCAGTACGGAAGCCGAGTAATCAGCACGCTTGGTGGCGGTTTGCGCGGTGACAGAATCCTTGAACTGGGAATTCTGCGACTGTTGTTGCGACGCTGGCATCTGGGCCGCGCAGCCGAACAGCAGCGTAACGAGTGCGAGAGGCACGAGGGGTGCGAAGCGATTTAGCATGGGCACGACCGTGGCTAATGTGTAAAGAAGCCGAGACTATGCCTTCTATCGTCATCATTTGCAAATTCAATCGAATCAAATGTGACTTACCAGGTCCTCCATCACATCTAAGGCTCTACACCTCAGAAATGCATCCATGTGAATGGAGTGATCGGTCGACGAGGGATTTATCTCGGCGGTAAAGCCTCCCGCGACCCGCGTGCGCAGCATCGGCTCGTGGATGTAGGGGAAGCTGGCGGTGGTCCCGATGCTCAACACCGCATCAAAGCCTTTTGCCATCTCTTCATACAGCACGTTCAATGCCAGCTCTGGCAGCATCTCTTCGAACAACACGACCGGCGGTCGCAAAACGCCATGACACTGCGCGCACAACGGCGGCAGCGGTCGTTGCAGATGCTCGTTCAACTGCGGGTCTTCGGCCCCACAGGACTGACAATAGAGCGGCGCCATTCGCCCATGAATCTCGATCAGACGCTCCGGCGGGCTGCCCGCTGCGCGATGGTAGCCATCGACGTTCTGCGTCAACACCCAGCATTCCGGTTTGCGCCGCTGCAATTGGGCGATCGCATAATGCGCCGCATTGGGCTGTCCGGCCAGACACGCGCTGCCTAATTGGGCAATGTATTTCCAGCACAGCGCAGGGTCGCGGCGCAGCATCGGGCCGGACAAGGCCATTTCGATTGGCAGCCCGTCATCGGTGTGCCCGTTATAGAGCCCTCCGACGCCGCGATAGGTCGGCAATCCCGAATCCGCCGAGAGTCCGGCACCGGTAATGATCAGAATACGGTTGGCGTGGCGCAATGCCGCTGCCGTCTGCAGCACCAGCGCAGGGTCGACGCAGGGCAGGCTGTCGATCACCAGCCCAGCGTCTCTTTAAGGAAGGGAATCGTCAGTTTGCGCTGAGCCTGCAAGGACGCCTGGTCGAGCTGTTCAAGCAGATCGAACAAGGCGCTCATGCTGCGTTTGCCGCGGGTCAGGATGAAATGCCCGACTTCATCGGTCAGATGCAGGCCACGACGTGATGCGCGCAATTGCAGTGCACGAAGCTTTTCTTCGTCGGACAACAGACGCATCTGGAAGACCAGGGCCATGGTCAGCCGGGACTTGAGGTCGGCCAGTTTGACCGGCAACTCGCGAGGCGAGCAGGACGCTGCGATCAACAGACGGCGACCGCTGTCACGCAGGCGGTTGAACAGATGAAACAGCGCCTCCTCCCACTCCGGCTTGCCCGCAACGACCTGTAAGTCGTCAAGGCAAACCAGCTCATATTGCTCCAGATGATCGAAAAGCTCGACCCCCTCTTCGAGCAATTCGGCCATCGGCAAATACACCGCCGGCTGCCCCAATTGCTTGAAGCGCAGACAGGCTGCTTGCAGAAGGTGTGTGCGCCCTACCCCGTTTTTGCCCCACAGGTAGATCAGGCTTTCGGTCCATCCGGCGTCGGCTTCGCACAGCCGCTCGACGTAGCCGAGTGCAGCGGCATTGGCGCCTGGATAGTAATTGATGAAGGTGGCGTCATCACGCAGACGCACACTCAGGGGCAGCTGAACTGGTTTCATGCTGGCTGAACGGTTCAGTGACGAACCGCCAAGGGGCCTCTGTGTAAAGTGTGCAAAGTTTATACCCGCAAGCCGGACCGCACAATGCGCCAGACCACCTGCAAAATCAAAGGGTTGCGTCTACCCTAGGCCAGGCCACGGAAACCATGGGTAAGACGCCCAAAAAAGAGCGTCTGAGCTCGCCCCCTCACAGGCCTGTCTCACCTGTGGGAGGGAGCTTGCTCGCGAAGCGCTGGCGGCCGCGATGAAGATGGGTCGGATGTACCGGCCATTCGCGAGCAAGCTCCCTCCCACGAGCAATTCAGCGTTCATCGCGTCGCTTATAGATCCGGATCTTCCATGCCGCCGTAGATATCCGAATCCTTGTACAGGTCATGAACATGGCGCACCAACACCATGATCACCGCCGCCACCGGCAACGCCAAGAGGATGCCGGTGAACCCGAACAGCTCGCCGCCCGCCAGGATCGCGAAGATCACTGCCACTGGATGCAGACCGATGCGATCACCCACCAGCAGCGGCGTCAGCACCATGCCTTCCAGCGCCTGGCCGACCATGAACACCGCGACGATACCCAGCATCGGATACAGATCGCCGCCAAACTGGAAGAAGCCCGCCAGAATCGCCGAGCCAATACCGATGACGAAGCCCATATAAGGCACGATCGCCGCCAGCCCCGCGATGACCCCGATCAACAGGCCCAGTTCAAGCCCGACCAGCATCAACCCGGCCGCGTAGATCACACCCAGCGCGACCATCACCAGCAACTGGCCGCGAATGAACGCTCCCAGCACCTCATGACACTCATCGGCCAGCGCGACGATTTTCTTCTCGCGGTGACGCGGCAACAGGCTGCGCACCTTGGCCATCATCACGTCCCAGTCGCGCAGCAGATAGAAGCAAACCACCGGAATCAGCACCAGATTGGTCAGCCAGCCGATCAGCGCCAGGGTTGAAGTGGTGGCTTGCGCCAGCACGATCCCGACGATGTCGCCGGTCTGCCCCATGTGCTCGGAAATCGCTGCCTTGACCTTGTCGAACTTCCAGAAGCCGTCGGCCAAGCCGAGCTTGGCCTGGGTCCACGGCAACGCAGTGTGCTGCAGCCAGTCGAGAATCTGCGGGGCCAGCTCATACAAGCGATACAACTGCTTGGCGAGCATCGGCACCAACACCAGCAACAAGCCCATGAAGATCAGCGTGAACAGCACGAACACCGTCACCACACTCAAGGTGCGTGACATCTTGAGTTTCTCCAGACGATCCGCCAGCGGATCCCCCATATACGCCAGCAACAGCGCCACCAGAAACGGCGTCAGGATTGCGTGCAGCAACCAGACGAACAGGCACAGCAGGATGACCCCGCCCAGCCAGAACCAACGACGCGTATCAGTCATTACTGCCCCTCGGACCCAGGATGATTTGCTTCATGCAACGTCGCTATGAACGCATTCACCAGCGGAAGTGCAGTGTTTGCGCAGAAGTCTGAGGCGCTTGTGGAATCGGCGCCGCTCCAGGCACCGGCGCTTGCCCGGCATTCACCGGCACGCTCGCCACATCGGCGGCCGGCACTTCCTGCAATTTCGCCAGGGACAACTGCGAACGCAGCTGATCCGCACTGCCGCTGACATCAAAGACCACACGGTCCGCATCCACGGATTTCAGGCGACCACCGAAGGGTTCCAGCAGGCGACCCAATTGGGCGTAGCGTTCCAGATTCATGCCTTGAACCTCCAGCGCCATGCTGGATGACGCCCCAGGCTTGACCACGAAACGCGGTGCCAGACGCTGACTCACGGACAGCAAAACGGCGTCGGCAAGCTCGGCTGAACTGGCACCGGTGGCGCTGCCCTGCTCCATCTTGTCCCCCAGCCACAGATGCCATTTACCCTGCCACTGACCGCCGTTTTCCTGCGCGTGCACCGCAAGAATTGCATCGGAGCCGTAGCGCTCGGACGCCTGCTTGAGCAGCGCAACATCGTTGCCATCAAGGGTCTTGGCATTGCCGATCCCCTGCTCACCCAGATCCGCCAGTGGCAGACGCAGGGGCAGACCGCGATGTTGTGCGGCGCGGCGCAGGGGCTCGGCTGAAGCCTGACCATCGCCCACCAGATTGGCGCCGTCGGTCGCGTCGTTCAGCCACCACGCCATGATCACCGGGCGATTGGAACCCCACAGGGAAAGGCCGGCCTGACGTAACGCGCGGTCAGTGCTCGCCGGATCGAAATCTACCTGCAGCGATTCGGGCGGGCCTGCGTCATAACCGTACTGGCTGATGATCTGCTGTGGGTCTTTGCGCACTTCGGCAAGGCCCGGGCCTTGAGCGGCCTTGGGATCGCCGGTCAGACGAATGACCAGGGTTTCCAGCGCGGCCTGCGTAGCCCGGGTTTTCTCGTCCGGGGTCTGCCCGTTGACCGGCTCGCGCACCTGATAGAGATTGTTCACCGTTTCGGCCAGGGCCGGCAGACTCATGAGGGACAGACAGCCCACGAACAGGCAGTTTTTCAGGCGCATAGAAGATTCCCAAACGAAGCGTATTAATAGCTGCATAAATATGACTGGCTCGACTCAGACCGCAGCGCGGAACGAATCGCTCACTCTGCAGAAGAACTTACACCCTTTATAGCTGCCGACGAACGGCTGAACCCTGAACAGGCGGGTTATTTTTTCTTCATCATGCCCCTGCCCGTCGGCCCAAGGATGGCCGCGTTGGCCCAACCCTGATAAAATCGCGCGCCTTCGCAGACCGGCGATGCCACGGCCACGAGCCGTTCCAACTCGGTCGTTACCCCGAATCCCCCCTAAAGGCCTGGATAATGAGCAAGCAACCCTCCCTGAGCTACAAAGACGCCGGTGTAGACATCGACGCCGGTGAAGCATTGGTCGAACGCATCAAGAGCGTTGCCAAGCGCACCAAGCGCCCGGAAGTGATGGGCGGCCTGGGGGGCTTCGGCGCTCTGTGCGAAATCCCGGCCGGCTACAAACAACCGGTTCTGGTCAGCGGCACTGACGGCGTCGGCACCAAGCTGCGCCTGGCCCTGAACCTGAACAAGCACGACAGCATCGGTATCGACCTGGTCGCCATGTGCGTCAACGATCTGGTGGTCTGCGGTGCAGAACCCCTGTTCTTCCTCGACTACTACGCCACCGGCAAGCTGAACGTCGACACCGCCGCTCAGGTCGTGACTGGCATCGGCGCAGGCTGCGAACTGGCCGGTTGCTCGCTGGTCGGCGGCGAAACCGCTGAAATGCCTGGCATGTACGAAGGCGAAGACTACGACCTGGCCGGTTTCTGCGTCGGTGTCGTCGAGAAAGCCGAAATCATCGACGGCTCGAAAGTCGCGACCGGCGACGCCCTGATCGCCCTGCCATCGTCCGGCCCGCACTCCAACGGTTACTCGCTGATCCGCAAGATCATCGAAGTCTCCGGCGCCGACATCGAAACCATCCAGCTGGACGGCAAGCCACTGACCGACCTGCTGATGGCGCCAACCCGCATCTACGTCAAGCAACTGCTCAAGCTGATCAAGGACACTGGCGCGGTCAAGGCCATGGCCCACATCACTGGCGGCGGCCTGCTGGACAACATCCCGCGCGTGCTGCCTGAAGGCGCGCAAGCCGTGGTCGACGTCGCCAGCTGGACTCGCCCGGCCGTGTTCGACTGGCTGCAGGAAAAAGGCAACGTCGACGAGCACGAAATGCACCGCGTTCTGAACTGCGGCGTCGGCATGGTCATCTGCGTCGCCCAGGAACACGTCGAAGCGTCGCTGAAAGTGCTGCGTGAAGCCGGCGAACAGCCTTGGGTCATCGGCCAGATCGGCGTCGCTGCCGAAGGCGCTGCACAAGTCGAGCTGAAAAACGTCAAGGCACACTGATGCCCGACGTAGTGAAGCCAGACATGCCCCAAGGGTGTGATGTTGTGGTGCTGTTGTCTGGCACCGGCGGTAACCTGCAAGCGATGATCGACAGCTTTAAGGACAACTCGAGCCCGGCTCGCATTCGCGCGGTGATTTCCAACCGCGCCGATGCTTACGGGCTGGAACGCGCCAGGAATGCGGGGATCGAAACCCGCGTTCTCGATCACACAGCCTACGAAGGTCGCGAGGCCTTCGACACGGCGCTGATCGAACTGATCGACACCTTTGCGCCGAAGCTGGTGGTACTCGCCGGCTTCATGCGTATCCTCACTCCGGGCTTCGTGCGCCACTACCACGGCCGCCTGCTGAACATTCACCCTTCACTGCTTCCACTGTATAAAGGCTTGCACACGCATCAACGCGTGCTGGAAGCTGGCGATACGCTGCACGGTTGCAGCGTGCATTTCGTCACCGAGGAACTCGATGGGGGCCCTCTGGTCGTACAGGCAGTTATTTCTGTAGAGTTGCACGACACGCCTGCCACATTGGCGCAACGGGTTCATACCCAGGAACACCTGATTTACCCGCTGGCAATCCGCTGGTTTGCCGAGGGCCGATTGGCCTTGATTGAACAAGGCGCATCCTTGAACGGCCAGCTACTGGGCCCCAGCGGCCATGTGATTCAGGCTACTTAATTCAGCTCTTCATTCCAAAGACAGGAGATTTTATGCGTCGCGCTTTGCTCTTCGCTTTCGCTCTGTTCGCGCTCCCTGCGGTCAATGCGGCAGACCTTCAACCCTTCTCCGCCAGCTACACCGCTGACTTCAAACAACTTCCTGTCGGCGGCGGCAGCGCTACCCGCAGCCTGGAACAGAACGCCAACGGCACCTGGACCCTGAGTTTCAAGGCATCGATGATGATCGCCAGCCTGACCGAAATCAGCACCCTGAAATCCGACAAGGACACTCTCCTCCCGCAGACCTACCAGTTCGAACGCGGTGGTCTGGGCAAGAGCAAGAAGGTCGATCTGGTGTTCGACTGGTCGACCAAGTTCATCACCGGTACTGACCGTGGCGACGCAGTCAAGATCCCGCTGAACACCGGCATCCTCGACAAATCCACCTATCAACTCGCCTTGCAGCACGATGTGGCCGCGGGCAAGAAGAGCATGACGTATCAGGTGGTCGACGGCGACGAGGTCGATACCTATGACTTCCGTGTGCTGGGGACCGAGAAGGTCGACACCAAGGTCGGCTCGGTCGATGCCATCAAGGTGGAGCGCGTACGCGATCCGACGCAGAACAAGCGCATCACTGTGATGTGGTTCGCCAAGGATTACGATTATTTGCTGGTTCGTTTGCAGCAGGTTGAAACCGATGGCAAGGAATACAACATCATGCTGCAGGATGGTACGGTGAACGGTAAGGCTGTTAAAGGCAGCTGATCCGGGTTGTATTGCCTGCTTTGAAAACCCCGCTGACATGGCGGGGTTTTTTATTGGGGCATCGGCGCAGGCCAGTGAGCGTTGATCCCTTATGTTTTGTGGCGCTGATCTTTGTTCTGCCTAACGGCAGAAGCATTCCGCCTTCGGCGGGTTACTTGAAAAGACCCCAAGTAACCAAGGGTCTAGCGCTCCCTGTCCGGCCCGACTTCGTCGGGTTCCCTCGTCTCCGGCATTGCTCCGGGGGCACGCCGCCGACCGGCCATCCCTGGCCGAACGGCGGCTAGCGCGACATCCATGTCGCGCTGCCCCCTACGCAACGCCTGCGCGCCGCCGACCGGCCATCCCTGGCCGAACGGCGGCTAGCGCGACATCCATGTCGCGCTGCCCCCTACGCAACGCCTGCGCTCGGCCTGCCAAAGTCGCAATTTGCGGCGTCTGAACTACTGCGCACTTAGAGGCAAGATCAAAAGCCAATGCGGCTCACCGCCCTGACCTGATCCGGCTTCTCCCATGGAGTTTGGTGGTGAATTTAACTCCGAGTACGCCGCGAACCCTGTAGCCGTCCGGCTTGCCGGCGGTGGCGTACGGAAGATCGCTACCGCCGGCAAGCCGGACTGCTACAGGTTCGGCGTTCACAGCTCGTGGCGATTGCCGTTGCCGTTGCCGTTGCCGTTGATCTTGATCTTGATCTTGATCTTCGTACGCCATAGCCCAGACACCACAAAACGCGACTTGGGTGCAGGCTGAACGCAGGCGGCGCGGAGTGGGCCGAGCGGCATGGATGCCGCGAGAGCCGCCCCCCGCCATGGATGGCGGATGGCGGCGGGCCCACGGAGCGTCGCCGGAGTGAGGGAACGGCGACGAAGGAGCCGCCAAACCAGGAGCNCGAGAGCCGCCCCCCGCCATGGATGGCGGATGGCGGCGGGCCCACGGAGCGTCGCCGGAGTGAGGGAACGGCGACGAAGGAGCCGCCAAACCAGGAGCCAGGACCCTTGGTTACTTGGGGTCTTTTCAAGTAACTCGCCGAAGGCGAAACAGGCCTGGCGTTAGCCAGTCCCCACCAAGGCCAGCACCGAGACTGGATAAGTACCCAAAACTCAACGCACAGCAGCAAGAAAAGCCCCCACGAACCGCCATTTTCACGGCAGCCAATGTTCCCCAACCGAACATGAAACTTTCTTCACGCCATCCAAACGAGTGCGACAAACCGTCGCACACCCTTCTAAAACAACCCCTTACCGATTCTTTCCAAAACGGGAAATAACCTTTACCAAAATCGTCGGTTTACTTAGCCAGCTACCAAAACCTATAAAGTAACCACTGCGACGTCCTGCCGCAGATTTCAAAGAGTCAGGAGTTTTCAATATGACGGTAACTGTTACTGAACGCGACGACGCCCACATGTCCCACGAAGGCATTGCAGATGGCATTCAAATCTGGGATGTACGCCAACAAGACCAATTGGTAGGGATGTTTCATCACGAATCGGACGCACAGCGTTACGCAGCAGAGCTCGCAGAGCTGGAAGCCAAGAAGGCAGCGAGCAACTCGCAATAACGGATCGCAGCAAAACAAAACCCGCCTAGGCGGGTTTTGTTGTTCTGGGGTTTACCACATCAGATCGTCGGGGATCTTGTAAGCCGCATAGGGATCGTCGCCATCCGGCTCCTCGGTCGGCTCGCTGAGCATCACGATACGACGCGGATCACGCTCCTGAACCTTCAGCGCGGCTTCGCGCGGAATGACCTCATAACTGCCGCCGTGATGCACGATCGCCAGCGAGCCATTGCTCAGCTTGCTGCGCATCAGCGAGTTGACCGACAGGCGCTTGACCTTCTTGTCGTCGACGAAGTTGTAGTAGTCCTCGGTGGTCAGCTTCGGCAAGCGGGTCGCTTCGATCAACTGCTTGACCTGCGCGGCACGGGCTTTCTGCTCGACCTTTTCCTGCTGCTGACGGTTCAGCTCCTGGTCGCGCCTGGCCTTCTCGGCCATGGCTTCCTGAGCGGCGCGCTGGCTGGCGTCGTCGGCAACGGCCTGGCCCTTGTGCACCAGGCGCTGTTCTTTCTGCTTGCTCTTGGAGACCTGTTTGGCCTGTTTCTCGTTGACCAGACCTGCCTTGAGCAATTGGTCACGAAGGGAAATACCCGCCATCTGTCTTCTCTCTCTGACTTCTCTTTCTAAATAGTCAACTCAACCGCAGTTGGGCGTGTTCTTTTCCTGACGCTTGGCTTCGCCCCAAAGCGCATCCATCTCTTCGAGGCTGCAATCTTCAATGGGGCGTCGGGTGTCGCGCAAGGCCTGTTCGATAAAACGAAAGCGCCGCTCGAACTTACTGTTGGCAGCGCGCAAGGCATTTTCCGGATCGACCTTGAGGTGACGGGCCAGATTGACCACCACGAACAGCAGATCGCCAATCTCTTCGTTGATCCCCTCACTGTCGTTATCGGCCATGGCCTCCAGAACCTCGTCGAGTTCCTCGCGCACCTTGTCGACCACTGGCAGCGCGTCCGGCCAGTCGAAACCGACCTGCGCCGCGCGCTTCTGCAGTTTGGCTGCCCGCGACAAGGCGGGCAACACGTTCGGGACATCGTCGAGCAACGACAACTGCTGCGGAACGCGGGCCTTTTCAGCACGCTCCTCGGCCTTGATCTCCTCCCAACGATGCTTGACCTGATCTTCACTCAAGCGCGGTGTTTCCAGTGGCGCATACAAGTCGCCAGTGGGGAATACATGGGGGTGGCGGCGGATCAGCTTGCGGGTGATGCCATCCACCACAGCGTCGAATTCGAACCGCCCCTCCTCGCTCGCCAGTTGGCAGTAATACACCACCTGAAACAGCAGATCGCCCAACTCGCCACGCAGGTCATCGAAGTCACCGCGCTCGATGGCATCGGCCACTTCATAGGCCTCTTCCAAGGTATGCGGCACGATGGTCGCGTAGTTCTGTTTCACATCCCACGGGCAACCGTATTGCGGGTCCCGCAGGCGGGCCATGAGATTGATGAGGTCCTGGAGCTTGTACATTGAAGAATTCCGTTAACGACCACCAGATCCGAGGCTCTGCCACCGATCGGGGAGACGACAATCAACCTGTGGGAGGGAGCTTGCTCGCGAAGGCGTCCTTTCAGCCGACACTATCATCGACCGATCCACCGTCTTCGCGAGCAAGCTCCCTCCCACATGAGTTCGAGCACATTCAGCCGATCTGTTTCAAGGCGTGCGGTTACGCCGCGTCTCGATGATGTTCGGCAGTTGCGAGATACGCCCCAGCAGACGCCCGAGTGCATCGAGCCCTGGAATCTCGATGGTCAGCGACATCAATGCCGTGTTGTCTTCCTTGTTCGAGCGGGTGTTGACCGCCAGCACGTTGATGCGCTCGTTGAGCAGCACCTGCGATACGTCCCGCAGAAGGCCGGAACGGTCGTACGCGCGGATGATGATGTCCACAGGGTAAGTGAGCACCGGCACCGGCCCCCAGCTGACCTGAATGATCCGCTCAGGCTCGCGCCCGCCAAGCTGCAGCACCGAGGCGCAGTCCTGACGGTGAATGCTCACACCGCGGCCTTGGGTGATGTAACCGACAATCGCATCGCCCGGCAGCGGCTGGCAGCATCCGGCCATCTGGGTCATCAGGTTGCCGACGCCCTGAATCTGAATGTCGCCGCGCTTGCCCGGCTTGTAGCCGGTGGCCTTGCGCGGAATCAGCTCCAGCTGCTCGTTACCACGCTCCGGCTCGACCAGTTGCTGCGCGAGATTGACCAGCTGCGCCAGACGCAGATCACCGGCACCCAACGCGGCGAACATGTCCTCGGCCGTCTTCATGTTGGCTTTTTCGGCCAGTTTGTCGAAGTCCACCTGCGGCAGCGCCAGACGTGCCAGCTCGCGTTCGAGCAAGACCTTACCGGCCGCGACGTTCTGATCGCGGGCCTGAAGTTTGAACCAGTGGACGATCTTCGCCCGCGCCCGGGAAGTGGTGATGTAACCCAGGTTCGAGTTCAGCCAGTCGCGGCTCGGGGTGCCGTGCTTGCTGGTGATGATCTCGACCTGCTCACCGGTCTGCAGGCTGTAGTTGAGCGGGACGATACGGCCGTTGATCTTCGCGCCACGGCAGTTGTGGCCGATTTCGGTGTGCACGCGATAGGCGAAGTCCAGCGGTGTCGCGCCCTTGGGCAGGTCGATGGCATGACCATCGGGGGTGAACACGTAGACCCGGTCCGGCTCGATATCGACTCGCAGTTGCTCGGCCAGACCGCCGATATCACCCAGCTCTTCGTGCCACTCCAGCACCTGACGCAGCCAGGAGATTTTCTCTTCGTAGTGGTTGGAGCTGGATTTGACGTCGGTCCCTTTGTATTTCCAGTGGGCACAGACGCCGAGCTCGGCCTCTTCGTGCATGGCGTGGGTGCGGATCTGCACTTCCAGCACCTTGCCCTCGGGGCCGATCACTGCGGTGTGCAGCGAGCGATAGCCGTTCTCCTTGGGGTTGGCGATGTAGTCGTCGAACTCCTTGGGGATGTGCCGCCAAAGGGTGTGGACGATCCCCAGCGCGGTGTAGCAGTCGCGCATTTCCGGAACCAGTACACGCACGGCGCGAACGTCGTAGATCTGGCTGAATTCCAGACCCTTGCGCTGCATTTTGCGCCAGATCGAATAGATGTGTTTGGCCCGGCCGCTGATGTCGGCCCTGACCCCGGTGGCCAGCAGTTCGTTTTCCAGCTGCGACATCACGTCGGTGATGAAACGTTCGCGATCGAGACGACGCTCATGCAGCAGCTTGGCGATCTGCTTGTACTGTTCAGGCTCCAGGTACCGGAAGGACAGGTCCTCCAGTTCCCATTTGATATGACCGATGCCCAGCCGGTGGGCCAGCGGCGCATAGATGTCGAAGACCTCGCGCGCAACCCGGTTGCGCTTCTCGTCGTCAGTGTTCTTCACCGCACGAATGGCGCAGGTGCGTTCGGCAAGTTTGATCAGCGCGACCCGTACGTCGTCGACCATGGCGACCAGCATCTTGCGCAGGTTTTCCACCTGGGCCTGAGTGCCGAGCACCAGCGATTGACGCGGGCTGAGACTGGCGCTGATCGCCGCCATGCGCAGCACACCGTCGATCAGTTTGGCCACCGTCGGGCCGAAGCGCTGACTGACATCGGGCAAGGGAATCTTGCCTTCGCGCACACCTCGGTAAATCACGGCGGCAATGAGAGAGTCCTGGTCGAGTTTGAGGTCGGCCAGGATTTCAGCGATTTCCAGGCCCGTCTGAAAACTCGACGTGCCTTCCGCCCAGAGGTTCTTGGCGGCGTTGTCCTGTTGCTCGGCTTGCCGGGCAAACTCACAGGCTTCCTTCAAAGCCTGTCGATCCACTGCGAGGTCGACGCTGACCACATGATCAAGCCATGCGTCGAGATTGATACTGCCGTCTGTGTTTATCGGCTGGTGTGCTCTCACCTGTACCATGTTGCTTACCTTCCCTACGGCGCGATGAAATGCGCCATCAGTCGCCAGCCTTCTTCAGCGCACACACCTTGCGGGCCATGCAAGATCGCGTGCGCGGGCCAGTCGGATTAAACGAGATTCCCTGTGAGGCGTTGACTCGGATCCTGGAGCCCTGCTTGCCTCACTTACTCGCTTCAAATAAAGCCATTGCCTCGACATGCGCTGTCTGCGGGAACATATCGAGGATTCCGGCACGTTTTAATCGGTAGCCCTGCCTGATCAATTCGACCGTGTCGCGCGCCAAAGTTGCCGGATTGCACGACACATAAAGTAACCGTTCAGCACCCACTGACTTGAGTTTGCCGACCACTTCGAACGCCCCGTCACGCGGAGGATCGAGCAGTACTGCGCGGAAACCTTCCGCCACCCAGGGCGCCTTGTCCAGCGGCTGCGACAGATCCGCCTGATAAAACTTCACATTGTGCAAATTGTTACTGACGGCGTTGCCGGTTGCACGTTGCACCATGGTATCGACGCCCTCGACCGCCACCACTTCGCGCGTGATCTGCGCCAGCGGTAGAGCGAAGTTACCAAGCCCGCAGAACAAGTCCAGTACTCGTTCGTCAGGACGTGGAGCAAGCCACGCGAGCGCCTGTGCAATCATCGCCGTATTGACCTGTGCGTTGACCTGCACGAAGTCGCCAGGACGATACGCCAGCTCCAGATTCCAGGGCTCAAGAGCAAACCCCAGTTGCGCCGAAGCGTCCACAGGCTGCGGTCCATCCTCGCCATGCAACCACAGTTGCGCGTCCTGGGTTTCGCAAAATGCCTTGAGGATGTCCAGATCCTGGTCTGCCAGCGGCGCGGTGTGGCGCAGTAACACGGCATTGGCCGAGCCGCTGAACAACTCGACATGCCCCAGCGCCTGAGGCTTGCTCAAGCGTCTGAGCATGTCCGGCAGCGCCGTCATGATCGGTTGCAAGGCCTGTACCAGCACCGGGCAATGATTGATGGCAATGATGTCCTGGCTCGACGCGGCCCGAAAACCCACGTCCAGGCGCTTGCCCTTGGCGTCCCAGCGGACTGCGATGCGGGCACGACGTCGGTAGGCGAATTCGTCACCGGTCAATGGCGCGGCCCACTCTTCGGGCTCGACACCGGCAACCCGGCTCAACTGTTCGGCGAGCATGCGCTGTTTCAGGGCAAGTTGCTCGTCGTGGGGCATCTGCTGCACGCTGCAGCCGCCGCAGCGGCCGAAATGCGCGCAAGGCGCCGGACGACGCATGGGGCTGGCCTTGAATACACGCTCGGTGCGCGCCTCGACCACTTTGCCGTGGGCGCCGAGCACCCGCGCTTCTACCTCTTCACCGGCAAGGCTGCCCGCGACGAACCAGGTGCGGCCTTCGACGAAGCCAATACCGCGACCGTCGTTGGACAGACGCTCAATGTTCAGACGTTGCTTTTTACCGGTCGGGACCTGCGTTGTCCGGGTGCCACCACTGGGCTGGAAACGCAGGCCTGTATCACGCTTGGCCATCAGTTGGGCGCATCGTAGACACCGGTCGACAGGTAACGGTCGCCACGGTCACAAATGATCGCGACCATGACCGCATTTTCCACTTCCTGAGACAGACGCAGCATGCCGGCCACGGCACCGCCGGACGACACGCCACAGAAGATGCCTTCTTCCCGGGCCAGGCGTCGCATGACGTCCTCGGCTTCGTGCTGGGCCATGTCCATGATCCGGTCGACACGATCGGCCTGGTAGATCTTCGGCAGGTATTCCTGCGGCCAACGACGAATACCCGGAATCGCCGAACCGTCCATGGGCTGGAGGCCGACGATCTGGATGTCAGGATTCTGTTCCTTGAGGTAGCGCGAGGTGCCCATGATGGTACCGGTGGTCCCCATGGAGCTAACGAAATGGGTGATGGTGCCGCCGGTCTGTTGCCAGATTTCCGGGCCGGTACCAACGTAATGCGCTTCAGGATTGTCACCGTTGGCGAACTGGTCCAGCACCTTGCCACGGCCTTCGGTCTGCATGCGCTCGGCCAGGTCGCGAGCGCCTTCCATGCCCTCTTCCTTGCTGACCAGAATCAGCTCGGCGCCATAGGCGGTCATCGCGGCCTTGCGCTCGGCACTGGAGTTGTCCGGCATGATCAGGATCATGCGATAGCCTTTGATCGCTGCGGCCATGGCCAGTGCGATACCGGTGTTGCCGGAGGTGGCTTCGATCAGCGTGTCGCCCTGATGGATCTGCCCGCGCAGCTCGGCGCGGGTAATCATCGACAGCGCCGGACGATCCTTCACGGAACCGGCCGGGTTATTGCCTTCGAGCTTGAGCAGCAACGTGTTGCTGGTGTTCCCGGCCATGCGTTGCAGACGCACCAGCGGGGTGTTGCCGACGCAATCGGCGATGGTTTGATACTGCAGGGTCATGGCGTGTTCGCGATCCAGACGTGCGGGGGTCGCCTATCATACCGGCAATCGCTCCAAGCCCATATCACGCAAAGTGAGTTCGATATAGCGAAAAGAAATAAGCGATATTCGGCGCAACGCCGCTGATCGAGCTGCAGCTGCACGGCTTGCCGGCGATAGCGATCTTAAGGAAGCCACCGCCGACTAGCCCGGTCTGCTACAGGATCAGTCTCAAACGACCGCTTCCACCTCACGAGCAGGCAAGCGCATGGTCATCCGCAAACCGTAGGCGGTGTTCTCGGCCCACATGTCGCCGCCCTGCAGACGCAGCGAGTTGCGTGCAATGCTCAGGCCCAGGCCGAAACCGCCATCCCCCGGCCGCGCGCCGTCGAGCCGGATGAACGGGGCGAAAATGCGCTCCAGATCGCTGGCGTCGACACCGCCGCCTTCGTCTTCCAGCCACAACAACCAGTCGTCGCCGTCACGCCGCCCGCTCATGCGCACGATGCCTTCGGGTGGTGAGTGGCGGATCGCATTGCGCAGAATGTTTTCCAGCGCCTGGGCCAAGGTATTCAGGTGGCCCTGAACCCAGCATTCGCTGTCCAGATCGCAACGTAACTGGCGCGAAGGCCAGCAGCTTTCGAAACAGGCGTTGTCCACCAGCATGTCCCACAGCGCCAGCACCTGGATGTCTTCGTCGGGCAGTTTTTCCCGCTCGGCGTCCAGCCAGGCCAAATGCAGGGTGTCGTCCACCAGCCGGCGCATGCCATCGACTTCACGGCTCAGGCGCTCGCGCAGCTCGGGCAGGCTCTGCTCGCTGTCGCACGCCACTCGCAGGCGACTCAACGGCGTGCGTAATTCATGGGACAGATCGCGCAGCAACTGTTGCTGCACCTGAACGGTGGATTGCAGGCGACTGGCCATGTGGTCGAAGGCGCGATTGAGTTCGCCCAGTTCGTCCTGCCGCGAGGTCATCTGGGGCGACAGCCGATTGGACAGGCGATCAGCACGCCACGCATTGGCCTGTTCGCGCAACTCGTTGAGTGGGCGGATCAGCAAACGGTACAGCCCGACGCACAACAGCAGCGTGAACAGGCCTGGAATGATCACGTTGGTCAGCATCTGCCAGACCAGCGCATGACGACCGGGCTTGAATCGTTCGGGGAGCTCGATGATCAGGCTGCCGACGCTCGGGTCGTTGGGGAACGGGATCTTCAGCCAGGGCGCGGTCTTCTGCCGTCGGCTCATGGGCCAGTCGACCCCGCGCATGAAGGTCAGGCGCTGCACCTGCGCGTCACTGAGCGGGATGCTGCTCAGCGACTGCAGGTCGTGGCCAATCACGCCGACCCAGCCGCCTTCATGACGGCGGACCTCGCGCAGCCACTCGTCGATGCCGCGCTCATTGCCCACACTCCAGGCCTTTTCGGCCTCGGCGGCGTAGCTGTTGAGCACGGTCCGCGCTTGCGGTGAAAGAAAGGCATTCTGCGTTTCGATGTAACGGCCCCAGTACCAACTGAGCCAGATCATCAGCAGGCAGAAGCCCACCAGCAGAAAAGCCAGTTTCCAGAACAGCGAATGCCTGCCAGGCAGGCGCAAGCGGCGCTCACGCATCAGGTTCGGCAGCCGTCAGCACATAGCCCCTGCCCCATACGGTGCGCAGATGATGCGCCTCATAACCGATGAGCTTGAGCTTGCGGCGGATCTGACTGACGTGCATGTCCAGGCTACGGTCGTGCTGTGAGTAGCCACGCTGCAACACATGCTGATAAAGGAAGGGCTTGCTGAGGACGTCTTCGGGATTGCGCCACAAGGTTTCCAGCAAACGGTATTCACTGCCGGTCAGTTGAGCGCTCTTGCCCCTGAAACTGACGTCGGACAGGCCTTCGTTGAACGTCAGTTCGTCCTGAGCGGGCGTCGCCGGTGTGGCGACAGGCGCATGGAAACGGCGCTCAAGCTCGACCCGGCGCAAAATGGCCTCGATACGCACTCGCAGTTCATCGACGCTGAAGGGCTTGGGCAGGTAGTCGTCGGCACCATTGCGAAAGCCGGAGATACGGTCCGCCTCCGCACCGAGCGCAGACATCAGGATGATCGGCATGGAATGCCGACGACGCAGATGCGTGAGGATATCCAGGCCGTTCATGCCGGGCAGCAGGATGTCCATGAGCACCACGTCAAAGGGTTGCCGCTGCGCCCGCTCGAGTCCCTCGGCACCGTTCTGGCACCAGGTCACCTGAAAACCGCAACGGTCGAGTTGATCGTGCACAAAGGCGCCGAGCACAGGATCGTCCTCGATAGCGAGTATGCTGGGGCGATGAATGATTTCGGGATTCATTGGCGTCTGCGACTGATTCTCAGGCCGCGAGTATTCAAGATTGCGCGACCTGGGGCAATGGCGACTGGTCGACCGACCTCGTAAGACTGTTCGCTGACCGCCCGATTTGCCGGGATTACCCGCGCGCAAGTGGCTACACTGCGCAAATTACCAAGGGTGCTGTGCATCGAGAACAGGCAACCATGGCGCAGGTCTTGCTTTGGACCTGTGTCCGTGACCGCGATTGCCGGAGAAAAAGTGTGCTGAACAAACTGGGCATAAAAGGCCGCGTATTGCTGCTGACCCTGCTGCCAGCCTGCCTGATGGCGGCGCTGCTGGGCGGCTATTTCACCTGGATGCAGCTGTCCGAGTTGCAGACCCAGTTACTCAAGCGCGGTGAGATGATCGCCAACGAACTGGCCCCGCTGTCCGCTGCCGCGCTGGCGAGCAACGACAAACCGATGCTCGATCGCATCGCCGGGCAGGTGCTCGAACAGGCCGACGTGCGCGCGGTTTCGTTCCTCGACGCGGACCGTAACCCCTTGGCCCACGCCGGGCCGACCATGATCAATCAGGCGCCGATCGGTAACAGCACCCACATGCTGCAGCGCTCCGACAACGACGCCACGCGGTATCTGATGCCGGTGTTCGGACGCAACCGCCACCTCACCGGTGAAGTCGTCCCCGAAGAAGCAGACCGCCTGCTGGGTTGGGTCGAACTGGAGCTGTCCCACAGCGGCACTCTGCTGCGCGGTTATCGCAGCCTGTTCGCCAGCCTGATTCTGATTGCGGCCGGGCTCGGCATGACGGCCATGCTGGCGCTGCGCATGAGCCGTACCATCAACGGCCCGATTGCGCAGATCAAACATGTGGTCGCGCAACTGAAAGACGGCAATCTGGAAGCGCGGCTGCCTCCGATGGGCAGCAACGAGTTGGACGAGCTCGGCTCGGGCATCAACCGCATGGCCGCGACCCTGCAGAACGCCCAGGAAGAATTGCAGCACAGCATCGAGCAGGCCACCGAGGACGTGCGGCAGAACCTGGAAACCATCGAGATCCAGAACATCGAGCTGGATCTGGCGCGCAAGGAGGCGCTGGAAGCCAGCCGGATCAAGTCCGAATTCCTCGCCAACATGAGCCACGAGATTCGCACTCCGCTCAATGGCATTCTCGGTTTCACCCACCTGTTGCAGAAAAGCGAGCTCACGCCCCGTCAGCATGACTATCTGGGCACCATCGAGAAATCCGCCGACAGTCTGCTGAGCATCATCAACGAAATTCTCGACTTCTCGAAGATCGAGGCCGGCAAGCTGGTACTCGATTCCATCCCGTTCAATCTGCGGGACCTGCTGCAAGACACCCTCACCATTCTCGCCCCCGCCGCCCACGCCAAGCAGCTGGAGCTGGTGAGTCTGGTTTACCGCGACACGCCGTTGTCGCTGGTGGGCGATCCCCTGCGGCTCAAGCAGATCCTCACCAATCTGGTCAGCAACGCCATCAAGTTCACCCGCGAAGGCACCATCGTCGCCCGCGCCATGCTCGAAGACGAGCAGGACGACAAGGTGCAGTTGCGCATCAGCGTTCAGGACACCGGCATCGGCCTGTCCAGTCAGGACGTGCGGGCGCTGTTTCAGGCTTTCAGTCAGGCGGACAACTCGCTGTCCCGCCACTCCGGGGGCACCGGGCTGGGGTTGGTGATTTCCAAGCGCCTGATCGAACAGATGGGCGGCGAAATCGGGGTCGAGAGCACGCCGGGCGAAGGCTCGGAATTCTGGATCAGCCTGACCCTGCCGAAAACCCGCGATGACCTCGAAGACCTGCCCGCGCCGCCGTTGATGGGCCGTCGCGTGGCAGTGCTGGAGCATCACGATCTGGCCCGTCAGGCGCTGGAGCATCAGTTGGAAGACTGCGGCCTGCAACCGATGGTCTTCAACAATCTGGAAAATCTCATCAATGGCGTGACCGTGGTCCATCAGACCCCTCACGCCATCGAGATGGCCGTACTCGGCGTCACTGCTCACGAACTGCCGCCCGAGCGCCTGCGTCAGCAGATATGGGACCTGGAAAACCTCGATTGCAAGGTGCTGGTGCTGTGCCCGACCACGGAGCAGGCGCTGTATCAACTGTCCGTCCCGGATGCCTACAGTCAGTTGCAGGCCAAACCGGCGTGTACACGTAAATTGCGCCGCAGCCTGTCGGAGCTGATCAACCCCAAACAGCTGCGCAACGAGGTGCCCGAGCCGTTGTCCAGTCGCCCGCCGCGCATCCTGTGTGTCGACGACAACCCGGCGAACCTGTTGCTGGTGCAGACGCTGCTCGAAGACATGGGCGCCAAGGTGCTGGCCGTGGACAGCGGCTATGGGGCAGTACAGGCCGTGCAGGAAGAAACCTTCGATCTGGTGCTGATGGACGTGCAAATGCCCGGCATGGACGGGCGTCAGGCGACCGAGGCGATTCGCAGCTGGGAGACCGAGCGTCAGGCGACATCGCTGCCGATCGTCGCTCTTACCGCCCACGCCATGGCTAACGAAAAGCGCGCGCTGTTGCAAAGCGGAATGGACGATTACCTGACCAAACCGATCAGCGAGCGGCAACTGGCGCAGGTGGTGCTGAAATGGACCGGCCTTGCCTTGCGCAATCAGGCGCCGGAGCGGCATCACGAAATCAGCCACGGCGGCATCAATCTGCAAGTGCTGGATCATGAGGAAGGTTTGCGTCTGGCCGCGGGCAAGGCCGATCTGGCGGCGGACATGCTGGCGATGCTGCTGGCCTCGCTGGACACCGACCGCGAAGCCATTCGAGGAGCCCGCGAGGCGGGTGACAAGATCGCGCTGATCGAACGGGTTCACCGTCTGCACGGGGCGACCCGGTACTGCGGCGTGCCGCAACTGCGTGCGGCCTGTCAGCGCAGTGAAACCTTGCTCAAGCAGGATTCCACGGAAAGCGATAAGGCACTGGATGACCTGGAAAAGGCCATTACCCGTCTGGAGATCGAGGCTCGGGTGAGTGCTTGACGTGGGTCAGTGCTGCCGACGTCCAGATATGCATTGAATGTTGTCTCGACGCAGACCCCGTCATTCGGATCCCCAGCGGCCGCAAGATCCCTATAAAGGAGCAACCATGCGCACCCTCCTCTACAGCAGCCAGACCTACGACCGCGACAGCTTCCTGTCGGCACAGGTGCCGGCGGCAATCGAGCTGCATTTCCAGCCCGCGCGCCTGACCCTGGACACCGTCGCTCTGGCCGATCATTACCCGGTGGTTTGCGCCTTCATCAATGACGACCTCAGCGCTCCGATTCTCGAACGCCTGGCCGCCGGTGGGACCCGGCTGATCGCCCTGCGCTCGGCCGGCTTCAACCATGTCGACCTGCCCACCGCGCAGCGACTGGGGCTCAGCGTGGTCCGCGTGCCGAGCTACTCGCCCCATGCCGTGGCCGAGCACGCGGTGGCGCTGATCCTGTTGCTCAATCGCCACCTGCATCGCGCCTATAACCGAACCCGCGACGGCGATTTCACCCTGCACGGGCTGACCGGTTTCGACCTGGTGGGCAAAACTGTCGGCGTGGTCGGGACCGGGCAGATCGGCGCCACGTTCGCGCGGATCATGGCAGGTTTCGGTTGTCAGCTGCTGGCCTACGACCCTTATCCCAACCCGCAGGTCGAAGCACTCGGTGCGCGTTATCTGCCGCTGGATCAACTGCTGGAGCAGGCGCAGATCGTCAGTCTGCATTGCCCGCTCAATGAACACACCCGACACCTGATCAACATCGACTCGCTGTATCGGATGCAACGGGCCGCGATGCTGATCAATACCGGGCGTGGCGCGCTGGTTGATACTCCGGCATTGATCGAAGCCCTGAAGAGCGGCCAGCTCGGGTATCTCGGGCTGGATGTCTATGAAGAGGAAGCGCAGCTTTTTTTTGAAGATCGGTCCGATCTGCCGCTGCAGGATGACGTTCTTGCTCGGCTGCTTACCTTTCCCAATGTGGTGGTGACCGCGCATCAGGCGTTTCTGACCAGAGAGGCGTTGGGAGCGATTGCCCAGACCACGCTGGATAACATCACTCAGTGGGCAGCCGGAACGCCGCAGAATCTGGTGTAGCCGCCGACCGGCTTCTGCCCACCGGCAGCGGGCATCGGCGATCTAAAGTGTTAGCATGCGCGCCTATTTGGAGACCCCCATGGCCGAACACGATTTTCGCTACAGCATGCTCACCCCGCACCACACCCTGATCGAATGCCGCAGCCTGGCGGTCGGTCGCTATCAAGTGACCGGCAACGGCGGCTCGATCAAGCACGACGACGTGCTGCTGGTCACCGTCAAAGGCAGCAAAGACCTGTACATGCGCCTGAACGTGGAGAAGGTCCGTCACCTGATCAATCCGCCCGGCCAGTGGGTAGCCGTGGCCAATGGTCCGGCATTCACCGAGCTTGCGATTCATCAGTGGAAGGTCAACTGCAACGGCTGTGGCAAGGAGCAGGACATCGAGTTCATGGTCGATGGCAAGGAGGGCAAGAAAGCCCTGAAGCCTGCCGCCACTGCGCGCATTGCCGAACTTGGCTGGAAAACCGTCGGCGAGAACCACCTGTGTCCGGCCTGCGCGAAGACTGCTGCATGAAACCGCTTTTGCTGACGATGCTCGCTGCAACCCTGCTGACCGGCTGCGCGAGCGACACCGATGCGCTCAAGCGCGATCACGGGTACGTGCTGGAATGGATCGGCGAACGTCCGCTGATCGACAACAGCCACCTGACCATGACCCTGGGTGAAGACGGCCGCGCCTACGGCAACGCAGGTTGCAATCACTGGTTTGCGTCGTACCGGCTGGACGGCGACAACATCAGCTTCGGCCCGGTGGGCAGCACCCGCAAGATGTGCGCCCCGGCCCTGATGGAACAGGAGCATCGTTTCCTGGAGGCCATGGGCAAAGTGCAGCGCTGGGATGTGTCCGAGGTCGAGCAGTTGCAGCTGTGGCCTGCGCAAGGCTTGCCGCTGCGGTTCTGGCCTGAGGAAGGGTAATCACCCCTTGCCTTTCAACTCCGCCAGCTTCTGCGCCACACCGGCGGCGGTCTGCTCGCCCATCAACTGTTCACGTACCTTGCCCTTGTCGTCGATGATGTAGGTCACCGGCAGGGCCTCGCTCTTGGGCAGGTCGTACTGATCGGCGGGGTCTTGGGCCAGCACGGTGAACTTGATCCCCAACGCGTTGCTGGCGGTTTTCAGGTCTTCACCCTGCAGGTTGTCGAAGTTGACCCCGAACACGCTGACTTGCTGCCCGCTCATCTGCTCGGACAGCTTGTTCAGTTCCGGGATTTCCGTGCGGCACGGGCCACACCATTCGGCCCAGTAATTGACCACCAGCCAATGTTTGTCGACCCGGTCGCTGGCGACCTTCTGCCCGTTCTGGTCAGTCCCCAGGTCCACGCCGCACCCACTGAGCAACACACTACCGATAAGCATTACCGCTGCTGCCAACCGCCTTGCCATGATGCTTGTTCCTTTCGTAGAAAACCCGATGCAGGCGCCAACTTGGCCTTTATCGTCACAGCTGTAGAATAGCCGCCACCTCACGCAAGATGCGACCTGCAAATGACCGATCTGACGCTTTATCACAACCCGCGCTGCTCCAAGTCACGTGGCGCGCTGGAATTGCTTGAAGGCCGTGGCCTGACGCCGACCGTCGTCCGCTATCTGGAAACCCCGCCGGATGCCGCCCAACTGCGCGATCTGCTCGGCAAACTCGGCATTGGCGCCCGCGGCCTGCTGCGCACTGGCGAAGACGAGTACAAAACCCTGAACCTGGCCGATGCCAGCCTCAGCGACGAACAGCTGATCGCCGCCATGGCTGCGCATCCCAAGCTGATCGAACGCCCGATCCTGATCGCGGGCGACAAGGCCGTGATCGGCCGTCCACCGGAGAAGATCCTGGAGATCCTGCCGTGAGTACGCCATACATTCTGGTTCTGTTCTACAGCCGCAACGGCTCGACCAGTGAAATGGCCCGGCAGATCGCCCGTGGCGTCGAGATGGGCGGCATGGAAGCGCGCCTGCGCACGGTGCCAGCCATTTCCACCGAGTGCGAAGCCGTGGCGCCGAGCATTCCGGAAACTGGCGCGCTGTACGCCACCCTCGACGACCTGAAGAATTGCGCCGGCCTGGCCCTTGGCAGCCCGACCCGTTTCGGCAACATGGCAGCGCCGCTCAAGTACTTCCTCGACGGCACCAGCAACCTGTGGCTGACCGGTGCGCTGGTGGGTAAACCCGCCAGCGTGTTCACCTCCACCGCGAGCCTGCACGGCGGTCAGGAAACCACGCTGATGTCGATGCTGCTGCCATTGCTGCACCACGGCATGCTGGTCACCGGCCTGCCCTACAGCGAAGCGGCGTTGATCGAAACCAGCGGCGGCGGCACGCCATATGGCGCCAGTCACCACGCAGGCGCCGACGGCAAACGCCCGCTGGATCAGCACGAAACCACGCTGTGCCGTGCGCTGGGGCAACGTCTGGCCAAGACCGCCCTGCTGCTGGAGCCATCCCGTGGCTAGAAAGCCCAAGGTACTGCCCGCGCTGGAATGGCTGGAACCTCGGGTCCGCTGGAGCCGGGTGGCTGCCTTGTTGTGCTTTTTCGGCCTGATTGCGTTGCTGGTGATGTATTACCTGATCTTCGCCGACCTGCACGGCGCACGACCCTGGGTGATCCTTTCGATTGAACTGGTGCCGCTGCTGTTGCTCTCACCAGGGATGATCATCGGCAGCGCTCGCGGTCACTCGTGGACCTGTTTCGTGGTGAACCTGTATTTCATCAAGGGTGCACTGGCCGCCTATGACCCGAGCCGCTCGCTGTTCGGCGTGCTGGAGATGCTCGCCAGCCTTGCGGTGTTCACCAGCGCGTTGCTGTACGTGCGCTGGCGGTTTCAATACAACCGCAAGCTGGCCGGTGAAGGCATCTGACTCGCGCCTTGCATCTATAGCGATATGGCCGGACGGCATTCCGTTGCCGGCCGTCACAATTTCAAGGACGCCACCGCCGGCAAACGGAACGCCGCCCGGCCGTGCTGCTACAAGGGGCAGGTGTCGCCTGTAAATTTTCTTTTGGAGAGGGCATGCAAGACTACAAATGGCTCAATGAATATTGCCTCAACCGCTTTGGTTCCGCCGCCGCCCTCGAGGCGCACCTCCCGACTCCCGCGACGCCGAGACAACTCAAGGCCACCACTGACGACCGCTACCTGTCGACCATGGCGTTGCGGGTATTTCGCGCAGGCCTCAAGCACAGTCTGGTGGACGCCAAATGGCCGGCCTTCGAGCAGGTGTTCTTTGGCTTCGACCCGGAAAAAGTGGTGCTGATGGGCGCCGATCATCTGGAGCGCCTGATGCAGGACGCCCGGATCATTCGCCACCTGGGCAAACTCAAGAGTGTGCCGCGTAACGCGCAGTTGATCCTCGACATCGCTCACGAGCACGGCAGCTTCGGCAACTTCATCGCCGATTGGCCGGTGACCGACATCGTCGGGCTGTGGCGTTATCTGTTCAAGCACGGCAACCAGATGGGCGGCTTGTCGGCAGCGCGTTTCCTGCGCATGGTCGGCAAGGACACCTTCATTCCGAGCTACGACGTGGTCGCGGCGCTCAACGCCCAGAACATCGTCGACAAGGTGCCCAGCAGCCAGCGCGATCAAGCCGCAGTACAAGCCGCGTTTAACCAGTGGCACGCCGAAAGCGGCCGACCGCTGTGCCAGATTTCGATGATGCTGTCGTACACAGTCAACCACTGATCTTTTTTTCGAACCGGCAATGGCGCAACGGGATGTAACAAATCGAAGGTCGTATACAATATCCGCTATTCACCCATTGCCTGAGTCGCTCGCGTGCCCTTTCTTCTTCCTGACGCCCCCAACCTCGGTGTCGCGCCGTCTGCGTCCGAGGTGATTTCCAAATACCTGCGCGAGTCGATCATTTCCGGCCAGTTCGCCGAGGATGAACCGATTCGACAGGACGACATCGCCCGCGTGTTCAATGTCAGCAAGATCCCCGTAAGAGAGGCGTTGAAGCGCCTTGAAGCCGAAGGCCTGGTGCAGTTCCAGCGCAATAAGGGCGCAGTAGTCACGCGAATTTCCGAACCCGAGCTGGCGCAGATTTTCGAGGTGCGGGTGCTGTTGGAGGTCCAGGCCATCCGTTTGGCGGTGCCGAGGCTGACCCAGGCGCAGATCGAACAGGCCACTGCCATCTGCGACGAGTTCGTCGGCGATGACGACATCGGGCGCTGGGCCGAGCTGAACTGGGCCTTTCATACCTGCCTGTACGAAGCCGCGCAACGGCCGTTTCTGCTGAACATGATTCGCTCGATTCACGACAAGGTCGAGCGCTACCTGCGCGTGCAGATGAGCTTCGACGAAGGCAAGGAACGGGCGGATCAAGAACACCGCGAAATCCTCAAGGCCTGTGCCGATCGTGACGTCGAAAAAGCCGCCGAACTGATCGAGCACCACATCATCGGCGTCTGCCGCGCGCTCTATGCGCACCTTCCCAACGCTGTCCTCAGCGAGATCTGATCCGCCAGCCGCTGTGCCGATTTCGTCATTTACCGGGGCGAAATCGGTCAAGACCCTGCCCCGCATTCCCGCCACTCTGATGCAACGGCTATACCCTCTGTAGCAGCACGGCTTGTCGGCGGTAGCGACCTCCAAGCCCCCACCGCCGGCAAGCCGGACCGCTACAGAGTAAGTGGCGCGCCGGATAACTGTTTCAATCAGCTTGGGGGGTAAACCATGAAACGCATCCAGATCCTCGATTCCCATACCGGCGGCGAACCTACGCGGCTGGTGCTCGACGGTTTTCCCGACCTCGGCGACGGCAGCATGGCGCAACGTCGCCAGCGTCTTGCCGAAGAATTCGATGACTGGCGTGCGGCCACGGTGCTGGAACCTCGCGGCAGCGACGTGCTGGTCGGCGCTCTGCTCTGCACACCTGTGGACCCACAAGCCTGCGCCGGAGTGATCTTCTTCAACAACACCGGTTATCTGGGCATGTGTGGCCACGGCACTATCGGCCTGGTGGTGTCGCTGGCGCATCTGGGCAGGATCGGCCCCGGGGTGCATCGCATCGAAACCCCGGTCGGCACGGTGCAAGCCACCCTGTATGAAGATCGCTCGGTCAGCGTCAACAACGTGCCGTCTTACCGTTATCGCAAGAATTTCAACGTCGATGTGCCGGGCCTGGGCAACGTCACCGGTGACATCGCCTGGGGCGGCAACTGGTTTTTCCTGATTGCCGATCACGGCCTGAGCGTGACCGGCGACAACCTCGACGCCCTCACCGATTACACCTGGAAAGTCCGCCAGGCCCTGGACAATCAAGGCATTCGCGGCGAAGACGGCGGCCTCATCGACCACATCGAGTTGTTCGCCGACGACGATCAGGCCGACAGCCGCAACTTCGTGCTGTGCCCGGGCAAAGCCTACGACCGCTCGCCTTGCGGTACCGGCACCAGCGCCAAATTGGCGTGCCTGGCCGCCGACGGCAAACTTGAAGCAGGTGCGATCTGGCGCCAGGCCAGTGTGATCGGCAGTGAATTCGAAGGCAGCTTTGGGTGGCAGCACGGCGAGCGGCAAATGGGTGACCGCATCGTGCCGACCATTCGCGGGCGCGCCTATGTCAGCGCCGAAGCCACCTTGCTGCTGGATGAGGAAGACCCCTTCGCCTGGGGCATCCGTTCTTGATCAAGGGCTCTCTTACCCAAGGCAATGCTGCCGAGGTGATTGTCATCGGTGGCGGCATCATCGGCGCGGCCTGTGCAGACGAATTGGCAAGTCAGGGCGTGGATGTGTTGGTGCTCGATTGCCAACGCCCGGCGGCCACGGCGGCGGGCATGGGTCATCTGGTGGTTCTGGATCACAGCCCGGCGGAGCTTGCGCTGGGCGAATACTCGGTGCGGCTGTGGCGCGAGCTGGCGCCGCAAATGCCCGACAACTGCGCCATGCGCAACAACGGCACGCTGTGGCTGGCCTGCAACGAGGAAGAAATGGCCGAGGCCGAGCGCAAGCAATCTGCGCTGAGCGAGTTCGGTCTGGCCTGCGAGTTGATGTGTGGCGCAGCGCTGGCAAATGCAGAGCCGTCGCTGCGTCCGGGATTGTTTGGCGCGCTTGAAGTCACCGGCGATGGCATTCTCTACGCGCCCAACGCAGCGCGCTGGCTGTTGCAGCGCCACGCTGAACGGGTGCGCCAGCAGCAGGCTGAAGTCGTAGAAGTCCAGGGCAATCGAGTGCGCCTGGCGGACGGCCAATGGTTGCAGGCCAACGCCGTGGTGCTCGCCAACGGCATCCATGCCCGCGAGCTGTGTGCGGATTTGCCGTTGCAAGCCAAGAAAGGCCATCTGCTGATCACCGACCGCTATCCGACGCAAATCAGCCACACCCTGGTCGAGCTGGGTTATGTCACCAATGCCCACAAGAGCGACGGGCCGTCGGTCGCGTTCAACGTGCAGCAACGGCCGACAGGGCAACTGTTCATCGGCTCTTCCCGGCAGTTCGATAACGAAGACCCGGCCACCGACGCCGCCATGCTCGGTCGTATGTTGCGCCGGGCAATGGATTTTCTCCCCGACCTGGGCCTGATGAACGGCATTCGCAGCTGGACAGGCTTTCGTTCGGCAAGCCCCGACGGCCAGCCGCTGATTGGCGAACACCCCCACCAACCGGGCCTTTGGCTGGCTGTGGGGCACGAAGGTCTGGGCGTGACCACCGCGACCGGGAGCGCAAAACTGCTGGCTGCACAAATGCTCGACAGCCCTGCGCCGCTGGAACTCGACGCTTACCTGCCACAACGTTTTATCGGAGCCCACGCCCATGCCTGAATTGAGCATCGATGGTCAGCCCTTCCGCTTTGCCCAGGGGACTACGGTCGCAGCGGCTTTGATGTCCAGCGGCGACCGTTGCAGCCGCACGTCGGTGAGCGGCCAACGGCGGGCGCCTTTGTGTGGCATGGGCATCTGTCAGGAATGCCGGGTGAACATCGACGGCTTGCGTCGCCTGGCCTGTCAGACGATCTGCCGTGAAGGCATGCGAGTGGAGACGCATTGATGAGTCAGCACGTCGACCTGCTGATCATCGGTGCAGGCCCTGCCGGCATGGCTGCTGCGCTGGCGGCGGCGCCCAGTGGCGTCAGCATCGCGATACTCGACGACAACCCGCTGCCCGGCGGGCAGATCTGGCGCGACGGCCCTCAGGCGCAACTGCCCGAGAAGGCCACCCACATGCGCGCCCAATTGCAGCATCACGCCAATATCCAGCTTCACAGCGCGAGCAAAGTGGTCGCCCTCGCAGGCCGCAAAAAGCTGCTGCTCGAAGACGCCGAGCGGGGTTGGGTATTGCGTTACGACAAACTGATTCTGTGTACCGGCGCGCGGGAGTTGCTGCTGCCCTTCCCAGGCTGGACCCTGCCCGGCGTCACCGGCGCGGGCGGTTTACAGGCGTTGATCAAGGGTGGTTTGCCGGTGTCTGGCGAACGCATCGTGATTGCCGGAAGCGGGCCACTGCTGCTGGCCTCGGCGGCGACCGCAAAGAAGAATGGCGCCGATGTTGTGCGCATCGCCGAGCAGGCCGCGTTGAGTGCGGTCGGTGGGTTTGCGACGGGCTTGTGGCAGTGGCCGAACAAGGCGATCCAGGCAGTAACGCTGGCCAGCAGCGCCTATCGGACATCGGCCCACGTGCTCGAAGCGCTGGGTTCGGATCGGCTCGAAGCGGTGCGCATGAAGATCGGCTCGCGAGTCGAGGAAATCCCCTGTGACCGGCTGGCCTGTGGTTTCAGCCTGGTGCCGAACACCGAGATCGGCAAAGCCTTGGGCTGTGAGATTAGCGACAGAGCGATTGCCGTGAACGAGTGGCAGGCCAGCAGTCTTGCCGATCATTACGCGGCCGGGGAATGCACCGGTTTCGGCGGCAGTGAACTGGCGCTGGTGGAAGGCCGGATCGCAGGATTGGCCGCAATCGGCAAAGAGGATGAGGCGCGCAAGCTGTGGCCGGAGCGCCAGCGCTGGCAGCGTTTTGCCGACCGGTTGAACCAGGCCTTTGCGCTCGATCCTGCGCTGAAAAAACTGGCGAAAGCAGACACCCTGGTTTGCCGCTGCGAAGACGTGCCCTACGCCGAACTCGCCGACCACGACAGCTGGAACACCGCCAAACTCAATACCCGCTGCGGCATGGGCGCATGCCAGGGCCGTATCTGCGCCACCGCCGCACAGACCTTGTTCGGCTGGGAACCGCCTCATCTGCGCCCGCCCTTCAGCCCGGCGCGCATCGCGACGCTTGGGTGTCTGGATGAGGCAGGTCCAGTCGAATGACCCTCTGTAGCATTCCGGGTGGCCGGCGGTGGCGCCACCGAAAAAGCTACCGCCGGCAAGCCAGACTGCTACAGAGGTATCGCGTCACTTTTGATGTTTGATGACAAGCACCTGATTACCGCATGATCGAGCCAGTCCTCTTGTCTGGCTGCGTCCCGTGAACATGATCGACCTGATCCCCGCCTCGCCCCTGCGCGACCTTGATCAACTGCTATCCAGCCTGGAGCTGGTGGCCCCGCTGTTCGATGCAATTCCCGGCGTGGTGTTTTTCGTCAAGGACGCCCAGGCGCGCTATGCGCTGGTGAATCAGACGCTGGTGCAGCGCTGTGGCTTCAAGAAGAAAAACCAGATCGTCGGGCGCACGGCGGAGGATGTCTTCCCGGCGCGTTTCGGGCCTTTGTATACCGCGCAGGATCGGCGAGTGCTCGCCGACGGCAGGCAATTGAGCGATCAACTGGAGCTGCATCTTTATTACGGCAATCAGCCGATCTGGTGCCTGACCCACAAGATCGCGCTGCGTGACTGCCATGGCGCGATCATCGGCCTGGCCGGGATTTCGCGGGACCTGCAGATCCTGCAATCGCACCCCGCCTACGCAAAGCTGGCAGAAGTCGACGCCTACATCCGCGAACACTTCGCACGCCCCATCACGCTTGAAGAACTGACCGCCATCGCCGGGCTATCGATTGCCCAGCTGGAGCGCCACTGCAAACGCATCTTTCAGCTGACGCCCAGACAGATGATTCACAAGGCGCGTCTGGGCGAAGCTTCGCGGCTGCTGCGGGAAGATCTGTCGATTACCGAGGTCGCGTTGCGCTGCGGCTACACTGATCACAGCGCGTTCAGTCGACAGTTCAAGGCGTTGACCGGGGTCTCTCCGAGTGAATATCGAGAGTCGCAGCACGGCTTTTGATTCTGTCCTGAAGACAAGAACGCTCTGCCCACAATCAGAAAACGGTGGTCACGCCAGAACGTGCATCTATGAAGCACCGCTCCCGTTTTTGCTCCTTTATGTAACACCGACGCAGTCCTTCAAACGCCGGCAAATTCCACAAGCCGCCGATCCAAAGCCCTGCAGGGCCATAGTGGCAAAACGGGCACGCACCATGCATAGAAAATATCGTATACGAAATTACTTATCCGACCATTCCATTACTTGCATCCACCGAGGCTTCTATGAAAAAGCATGCTGTTGCCGTAGCCCTCCTCGCTGTAATGAGTTCCTCATTCATCAATGCCGCTTTCGCCGACAAGCTCGATGACATCATCGACTCCGGCAAGCTGCGCTGCGCCGTGACACTGGACTTCCCGCCCATGGGTTCGCGCGATGAGAAGAACAACCCGGTCGGATTCGACGTCGATTACTGCAACGATCTGGCAAAAGTGCTGGGCGTTACCGCTGAAGTAGTCGAGACGCCATTCCCGGATCGTATTCCTGCGCTGGTGTCGGGCCGTGCCGACGTGATCGTGGCCTCCACCTCAGACACCCTTGAGCGCGCGAAAACGGTGGCGATGACCATTCCGTACTTTGCCTTCCAGATGGTGGTGCTGACACGCGACAACACCGGCATTACCAAATATGAAGACCTCAAGGGCAAGAACGTCGGCAACACCAGCGGCACCTATGAAGCCATTGCCCTGGAGAAAGACCAGAAGGCCTGGGCCAGCGGCAGCTTCCGCGCTTACCAGACTCAGAACGACACCATTCTCGCCGTCGCCCAAGGTCATATCGACGCTACCGTGGTTACCAACACCGTGGCCGCTGCAACGCTCAAGTCCGGCAAATACAAAGGCCTGAAAGTCGCGGGCAACGCGCCATACGTCATTGACTACGTGTCGCTGGCAGCGAAGCGCAACGAATACGGCCTGATTCATTACCTGAACCTGTTCGTCAACCAACAGGTGCGTACCGGCCGTTATGACGAGCTGTGGAAGAAGTGGGTGGGTGATGAAATCAAGCCAGCGAACCTGACCGTGCCCGGGGTTTATTACTGATAACGGCTGTGCTTTACAGGCGAACACCGGATACAGGTGAACACCGGACCCGCGCCATGCTGATCGTTCCCACGCTCTGCGTGGGAATGGAGCGCCTGACGCTCCGCGTCAGAATGGCTCGACGCAGAGCGTGGGAACGATCAGGAAGAATGGTAAACGTCGAAGTACCGAGGCCCTCAATCAAGGAGCCCACGATGTCTGAAGTTTCGTTGAACGGGCGTTGTCTGGTCGCAGGCAGTGCCCAGGGCGAGTTGCTGTACGCCGATGTGGGCCTGAGTTTCTGGGGCGGGGTCGAGCCCTTCACTGGTGAGGTCATCGACCGCCATCACCCGCTCAGCGGCCAGATCATCACCGGCCGTGTGCTGGCGATTCCCAGCGGCCGTGGCTCGTGTACCGGCAGCAGCGTGTTGCTGGAGCTGATCCTCAATGGTCATGCGCCTGCCGCGCTGGTGTTCGAACGGGTCGAAGACATTCTGACTCTCGGCGTGCTGGTGGCCGAGCAGATGTTCGGCCATTCAATCCCGGTGATCAGCCTCGGTGAAGCGGGTTTCGCTGCCTTGCGCGAGGTGAAATTCGTCAGAGTCCAAGACGCCCGCGTCAGCTGTTTCGAGCAGATGCCACCTGCTCTTGCTGCGCCGTCGAAACACATTGCCAGTCACCTGCACAGCAAAATCACCCTCACCGAAATGGACCGTGGCTTTCTCGACGGTGCCTACGGCAAGGCCGCGCAAGTGGCGATGGGCATCATTCTGCGCATGGCCGAACTGCAAAGCGCAACCGAACTGCTGGACATCACCCAGGCGCACATCGACGGCTGCATTTATACCGGCCCGGCGAGCCTGCGCTTCGCCCGGCAACTGGTGGACTGGGACGCCAAGGTTCGCGTGCCGACCACCCTCAATTCCATTTCCGTGGACAAACGCCGCTGGCGCGAACTGGGCGTCGACCCGGCCCTCGGCGAACCCGCCAGCCAGTTGGGCGATGCCTACCTGGACATGGGTGCGCGCGTCAGTTTTACCTGCGCCCCTTACCTGCTCGACAGCGCGCCGGAACTGGGCGAACAGATCGTCTGGGCCGAATCCAACGCGGTGGTTTACGCCAACAGCGTGATCGGCGCACGCACCCTGAAATACCCCGACTACCTGGACATCTGCATCGCCCTGACCGGCCGCGCGCCGAAGATCGGCTGCCACCTCACGCAACAACGCCTCGCCACGCTATGCATCGACATTCCCGCCCTCGATGATCTGGACGACAGTTTCTACCCGCTGTTGGGCTATCACGTCGGCCTGCTATGCGGCGCGCAAATCCCGGTGGTCTGCGGCCTGGAACACAAGGCGCCGACGCTGGATGACCTCAAAGCCTTCGGCGCCGCGTTCGCCACCACCTCTGCCGCGCCGATGTTTCATATCGCCGGTGTGACCCCCGAAGCCACCACGGCCGAACTGGCCATGGGCGGACATCCGCCAGCCAGACACCTGAGCGTGAGCGCACTCGACCTGCTGCACAGCTGGCGCGAATTGAATAGCGCGCAGAGCCCGGACGTCGATGCCGTGACGCTGGGCAATCCGCATTTTTCCCTGAGCGAATGCGCCACCCTCGCCCGCCTCTGTCATGGCCTGCGCAAGCTCGACAGCGTGGCCATCGTGGTCACCTGCGGTCGTGCCACGCTGGAACGTGCTCAGCAGGCCGGCCATGTCGCGACCCTGGAAGACTTCGGCGTGCAATTCGTTACCGACACCTGCTGGTGCATGCTCGGCGAGCCAGTGATCACGCCGACTGCGCGCAACCTGATGACCAACTCCGGTAAATATGCGCACTACGCGCCGGGGCTGGTGGGACGTCGCGTGCATTTCGCAAGCCTGGCCGAATGCGTCGAAAGCGCGTGCACCGGTCAGGCCAGCGGGCGTCTGCCGATCTGGCTGCAAGCGGCCGACCAAGCGGAGGCCGTTGCGCATGTTTGATTACAACTTCCACTGGCGCGCCGCATTCAAGGCGTTACCAGACATGCTCAATGGAGCCATCGTCACGTTCGAAACCGCCGCGCTGTCGATGATCCTCGGCGTGATCATCGCGCTGTTTCTGGTATTCATGCGCCAAGGCAAAAACCGGCTGTTTCGTGGGTTTGCCGCCACCTGGATTTCCATCGCCCGCAACACGCCTTCGCTGTTTCAGGTGTACATCCTGTATTTCGGTCTGGGCTCGTTCGGGCTGCACATCAGTTCCTGGCTGGCATTGCTGGCAGGTATCACCATCAACAACGCGGGTTATCTGGCGGAAAACTTCCGTGGCGGTCTCAAGGCCGTGCCCGACACGCAACTGCGCGCCGCCCGTTCGCTGGGCATGAGCGCGCCGCAGGCCTATCGGCTGATCGTCATCCCGCAGTTGCTGCGCATCGTGTTCTATCCGCTGACCAACCAGATGGTCTGGGCCGTGCTGATGACTTCGATGGGTGTCATCGTCGGCCTGAACAACGACCTCACCGGCGTGACCCAGGACTACAACGTCAAGACGTTCCGCACCTTCGAGTTCTTCGCCATCGCGGCGGTGCTCTATTACCTGATCGCCAAACTGATCGTGGCCGTGGCGCGGCTGCTGTCGTGGCGCCTGTTCCGGTACTGAGGGATCGACATGTTCAATAGCAGTTTCAGCTGGAACGACATGCAATTCATGCTCGAAGGCGCCTGGGTCACCATTCTGCTGACGATCATCTCGATGATCATCGGCACGCTGGCCGGAGTGGTTTGCGGCATGGCGCGCGCCCTGCTGCCGCGCAGCACCGTACCGCTGGCCTGGTTGCTGGACGTGTTCCGCAGCGTGCCGTTGCTGATCCAGTTCGTGCTGTTCAACGCGCTGAAAAGCATCGCCGGCCTGAACTGGAGTGCCTTCGCTGTGGCCTGTGTGGTGCTGGGCTTGTACGTGACCGCGTACTGCACGGAAATCGTACGCAGCGGCGTGCTGTCGGTGCCGCTCACCCTGCGCCGCGCCAGCCGTTCGCTGGGCCTGACCTACTGGCAGGACCTGCGCCAGATCGTCATGCCGATGGCGACCCGCGTAGCCTTCCCCGGCTGGGTCAACCTGTTGCTGTCGGTCATGAAAGACACCGCGCTGGTGATGTGGATCGGCATCGTCGAACTGCTGCGCGCCTCGCAGACCATCGTCACGCGCATTCAAGAACCGCTGCTGGTGCTGTGCATCGCAGGCCTCATTTACTACGTCATGAGTCTGGTGATCGCCCGCCTGGGTGCGCGCCTGGAAACGAGGTGGCAGGAAAATGATTGAGATCGACAACGTACACAAATCGTTCGGCGAGCTTGAAGTGATCAAGGGCGTGAGCCTGCAGGTACAGAAAGGCGAAGTGGTGTCGATCATCGGCGGCTCGGGCTCGGGCAAATCGACCCTGCTGATGTGCATCAATGGCCTGGAATCGATCAAGAGCGGCAGCATTCGCGTGGACGGCACCGAGGTTCACGCCAAGAGCACCGACATCAACAAACTGCGGCAGCGGATTGGCATCGTCTTTCAGCAATGGAATGCCTTCCCGCACCTGACCGTACTGGAAAACGTGATGCTCGCCCCGCGCACCGTGCTCGGCAAAAGCAAGGCCGAAGCCGAGGCGCTGGCGGTCAAGCAACTGACCCATGTGGGGCTGGGTGACAAATTGAAAGTATTCCCCGGCAAGCTTTCCGGCGGCCAGCAACAGCGCATGGCGATTGCCCGGGCGCTGGCGATGTCCCCGGACTACATGCTGTTCGACGAAGCGACTTCGGCCCTGGACCCGCAACTGGTGGGCGAAGTGCTGGACACCATGCGCATGCTCGCCGAAGACGGCATGACCATGATTCTGGTGACCCACGAGATTCGCTTCGCCCGGGATGTATCGGACCGCGTGGCGTTCTTTCGTAATGGCCTGGTGCATGAGATCGGGACGCCGGATCAGGTCATCGGTAACCCACAGCGACCCGAGACCGCCGACTTTTTGCGTTCGATCAATTAGGGCAATGCACACCTTCTGTAGCAGCCCGGCCGGGCGGCAACAGGGTATGGGGTTCGATCAGATAAACCGAGTTCAACAGGAGGGCTTTGTGTCATGCGCTCATCGAAAGCGATTCATGTAGTCAGTTGCCACGCTGAGGGAGAAGTCGGCGATGTCATCGTCGGCGGCGTCGCGCCGCCGCCGGGCGATACGATCTGGGAGCAGTCGCGCTGGATCGAAAAAGACAACGTGCTGCGCAACTTCATGCTCAATGAACCGCGCGGCGGGGTGTTCCGTCACGTCAACCTGCTGGTGCCGCCGAAGAACCCCAAGGCGCAGATGGGCTGGATCATCATGGAACCGGCCGACGTGCCGCCGATGTCGGGCTCCAACTCGCTGTGCGTGGCGACCGTGCTGCTGGACAGCGGAATTCTGCCGATGACCGAGCCAGAAACCCGACTGGTGCTCGAAGCGCCGGGCGGCCTGATCGAGGCCATCGCGCAGTGCCGGGACGGCAAGGTAACAAGCGTCGAGGTGCACAACCACCCTTCGTTCGCCGATCAACTGGACGTGTGGATCGAAGTGCCGGGGCTGGGTTCGATTCAGGTGGACACCGCGTATGGCGGCGACAGTTTTGCCATCGTCGACTCGGTGAAGCTGGGTTTCTCGCTTACCGCCGACGAAGCCAAGGATCTGGTGGAAACCGGCTTGAAAATCACCAAGGCCGCCAACGAGCAACTGGGTTTCACCCATCCGCTGAACAAGGACTGGAATCACATTTCCTTCTGCCAGATCGCGGCGCCCGTGAATTACCACGGGGGTGTGGCGAACGCCGCCAACGCGGTGGTCATCCGCCCCGGCAAGATCGACCGCTCGCCCTGCGGCACCGGTTGCTCGGCGCGTCTGGCGGTGTTGCACGCCAAAGGCCAACTGAAGGTCGGTGAGCGCTTTATTGGGCGTTCGATCATTGGGTCGGAGTTTCACTGCAAGATCCAGAGTGAAACCGAAGTCGCCGGAAGGCCTGCGATCGTACCAAGCCTATCGGGCCGCGCGTGGATCACCGGCACGCACCAACACATGCTCGACCCGAGCGATCCGTGGCCGGAGGGGTACAAGTTGACGGACACCTGGCCGATTGGGTTGAAGCTTTAACGCTCGATTCGCCCGACTGCACTATTGATTTTTTAACCGGGCGTTTTACGTCCAAACCAGAACGTATACGAAATACCTTCCATACATAAGGAGTCACTCATGAGCCAGTCCGTATCCTGGAGCGGTGTTTTCCCTGCCGTTACCACGCAATTCAACGAAGATTTCTCTCTCAACCTGGAGGCTACCCACAAGGTCATTTCCAATCTGGTGCGCGACGGTGTCTCAGGGTTGGTGATCTGTGGCACTGTGGGTGAAAACACCTCGTTGAGCGTCGCTGAAAAAATCAGCCTGGTGGAGGTCGCCAAGGACGCCTCGGCCGGGCGCGTGCCGGTGATTTCAGGGATTGCCGAATTCACCAGCGCCAACGCCAGTGCGGTTGCCAAAGACGTGCAAAAGGCTGGCGCTGACGGGATCATGCTGATGCCTGCGCTGGTCTACTCGTCCAAACCCTTCGAGACCGCCGCGCACTTTCGCACCGTGGCCGCGGCCACCGACTTGCCGATGATGGTTTACAACAACCCGCCGATCTACAAGAACGACGTCACCCCGGACATCCTTATTTCCCTGGCCGACTGCGACAACATCGTCTGCTTCAAGGACTCGTCGGGAAACACCAACCGCTTCATCGACGTGCGCAACGAAGTGGGTGACCGATTCGTGCTGTTCGCCGGCCTCGATGACGTGCTGGTGGAAAGCGTGGCCGTGGGCGCAGTGGGCTGGGTGTCGGGGATGTCCAACGCCTTCCCGAAAGAGGGCGAAACCCTGTTCCGCCTGGCCAAGGCCGGACGTTTCGCTGAAGCGATGGCGCTTTATGAGTGGTTCATGCCGCTGCTGCACCTGGATGCGCGTCCGGACCTGGTGCAGTGCATCAAGCTCTGCGAAGCGATCATGGAACGCGGCAGCGCCCTCACCCGCCCACCGCGTCTGGCGCTGCCGGACAGTGACCGGGAATATGTCGAGGGGCTGATGAAGACGGCGCTGGCGAACAAGCCGGTGTTGCCGGAGGTGGGGTTGTAACCAGCCGGCTAAACACCTCGGTTCCCTTGACGACGCCACCACCGTGGGAGGGAGCTTGCTCGCGAATGCATTCGGTCTGCCGCATTGTTGTGTCTGACACACCGCTTTCGCGAGCAAGCTCCCCGCCCACAACAGTTGGCGGGGGTGCTTTAGATATTCACCACATTCACGAACCGCGACGCTGCGGTCTCGTCGATCTTCAGGCTGGTGAAGTCGAACAGGTTGCGGTCCGCCAGTTGCGACGGAATGACATTCTGCAGGCTGCGGAAGATCATTTCCGAACGCCCCGGGGTCTTGCGATCCCAGTCCTGAAGCATGTCCTTGACCACCTGACGCTGCAGGTTTTCCTGGGAGCCGCACAGGTTGCACGGAATGATCGGGAACTGCTTCATGTCCGAATAGGCCTGGATGTCTTTCTCGGCGCAGTAGGCCAGCGGACGAATCACCACATTGCGGCCATCGTCGGCGCGCAGCTTCGGCGGCATGGCCTTGATGGTGCCGTTGAAGAACATGTTCAGGAAGAAGGTTTCGACGATGTCGTCGCGGTGGTGACCGAGGGCCATCTTGGTCGCGCCGATTTCGTCGGCGAAGGTGTACAGCGTGCCGCGACGCAGGCGCGAGCACAGCGAGCAGGTGGTCTTGCCTTCGGGAATCAGTTCCTTGACCACCGAATAGGTGTCTTTCTCGACGATGTGGTACTCGACGCCGAGTTCTTTCAGGTACGCCGGCAGCACGTGCTCGGGAAAGCCTGGCTGTTTCTGGTCCATGTTCACGGCGACGATATCGAATTTGATCGGCGCCACCTTCTGCAGATGGATCAGCACGTCGAGCATGGTGTAGCTGTCCTTGCCGCCGGACAGGCAGACCATCACCTTGTCGCCCTCTTCAATCATGTTGAAATCGGCCACCGCTTCGCCAGCGAGCCTGCGCAGACGCTTCTGCAGTTTGTTCTGATTGACTGAAAGGGTGCCCATGGCGCTGATATCCGCTCGCTGTGACTCTGGAAAAGGTCGGCATTTTACGCATAAACGTGGCGGCAGGTAATGCTTGTGTGGGTGCCACACAGCCCTGTGGGCGCTGCTGGAGGTCACGACAGTGGCGAAAGCGGTATACCTGACACGCCGCATTCGCCACTGTCGTAACTTCCAGCAGCTCCCACAGGTTCCGTCACAGCGACACATACCATTTATCCGCCCATATTCGGCTGCTGATCACCATCAGCTATTAACAGCCCCCGGATAGTCCCAATTACTCTAAAGGCCACGGTTTTCGAGGCCTCCAGCTTTCTATACTGGCAATGAGGTCGCAGCCATTCCCGTTCTGAGATTGTGGCCTTGCCCTGACGGCATGTGGCCGGTCAGGTGCGACGGCGGACATCATCAGGAGTAAAGGGCATGATCCATCACGTTTTGGGGCTGTTCACGCACCCCGATCAAGAATGGCAACAGATACGTGGCGAAGAAGAAGAAAGCATCAGCCACATGTACCTCACCCATACGTTGATTCTGGCAGCGATCCCCGCCGTTTCCGCGTACATCGGCACCACTCAGGTCGGCTGGGTCATCGGCAGCCGTGCGCCGGTCATGTTGACGAGCGAAAGCGCGATCTGGATGACCATCATGTCCTATATCGCCATGCTCGCCGGAGTCGCGGTCATGGGCGGTTTCATCCACTGGATGGCCCGCACCTACGATGCCAGCCCAAGCCTTGCGCGGTGCGTGGCCTTTGCCACCTACACGGCTACCCCATTGTTCATCGGCGGCCTCGCGGCGCTGTATCCGCACATGTGGCTGGGAATGATGGTCGGCCTGGCGGCGGTCTGCTACACGGTTTACCTGCTGTATGTGGGCTTGCCGGTGTTCATGAATATCCACCCGGATGAGGGCTTCATGTTTTCCAGCTCGGTACTGGCGGTGGGTCTGGTGGTGCTGGTAGCGATCATGGCGTTCACCGTGGTGCTGTGGGGTATCGGGGTGGGGCCTGAGTACACCAATTGAGCGATGAGCGAGTAGACGCGACGGACTGTGAAATCACATACGGACATGTGGGAGGGAGCTTGCTCACGAATGCGGTGTGTCAGCCAAGAAGATGTCTCTGATCCACGGCATTCGCGAGCAAGCTCTCTGCCACAGGGCTCTTTGCAAGCCCGAACCTTCGCATTATTCCTACCATTCGGCGCCTTTGGTTTTCGGCAAGCACACGCTTTGCGGCATACTCGCATCCTCTGGAGACCGATGAAGCATGCTCGAGCAACTCAATTCCCGCGTCGAATCCTGTTACCAACAAGCCGAAGATTTTTTCAAACGCCCTTTCAAACGCCCTGTCGTCAGCCTCAAATTGCGAGGCCAGAAGGCCGGTGTCGCGCACCTGCATGAAAACCTGCTGCGCTTCAATCCGCAGCTGTACCGCGAAAACAGCGAAGACTTCCTGCGCCAGACCGTGGCCCACGAGGTTGCGCATCTGGTGGCCCATCAGTTGTTCGGCGACACCATTCAACCCCATGGCGAGGAATGGCAGTTGATCATGCGCGGCGTGTACGAACTGCCGCCCAATCGCTGCCACACCTATGAAATCCAGCGCCGCAGCGTGACCCGCTACATCTACCGTTGCCCGTGCCCGGAAAGCGACTTCCCGTTCTCGGTGCAGCGCCACAAGCTGGTGCGCAAAGGTCGCAGCTATTTGTGCCGAAGCTGCCGGGAAATTCTGGTATTCAGTGGCGAGACGCGGGTCGAATAGACTTCAACCCAGTGCGCCGGCTTCACGCAGCGCGGCGATTTCTTCTGCACTGAATCCGGCCGCCCCCAGCACCTGCTCACTGTGCGCACCCGCGGCCGCGGCGATGTGCCGCGGTTCAGGCAGACCGTCCGAGAACTTCAACGGACAGGCCATCTGAGATTGAAGACTGCCGTCGCCCCTCGGGACTTGCGTTACGACCTGCCGGGCCTGCAGTTGTGGATGCTCGAGCGCCTCGGCAAAGCTCAAAACAGGCTCGACGCAGGCATCAATGGCGGCGAAGCAGGCTTCAAGCTCGGCAAAACCACGCCGTTCAAACTCAATCTGCAGTTCATGCTTGAGCGCCATCTGATCGGTTGCCACTGCCGACAAGCCACGCTGGCCCAACTCCGGGCGCCCCAGTGCGTCACACAATGCCTGCATGAAGGCCGGCTCGAGACTGCCCACCGAAAACCAGCGCCCGTCGCGGCTGCGGTAATAGTCGTAGAAGCTGCCGCCGTTGAGCATCTGTTCCTCAGGCTGTGGTTCGACCCCCGCCGCCAGATACCCTGCCCCCGCCAGAGCATTCAGGCTGAACGCACAGTCGGTCATGCTGACGTCGACATACTGGCCCTGCCCGGTCTGACTGCGCGCCACCACGGCGGCCAGCAGTCCGATCACCCCGTGCAGTGACCCGCCTGCCAAATCGGCGACCTGTACGCCCAATGGCAGCGGACCGCTGTCCTTGCGCCCTGTGTGGCTGGCGACACCGGCCAGCGCCAGATAGTTGATGTCATGCCCGGCACGCTCGCGATAAGGGCCAGTCTGGCCGTAGCCTGTGATCGCCACGTAGATCAGGCGCGGGTTGATTGCCTTGAGCGCTTCGTAGCCAATCCCGAGGCGATCCATCACGCCGGGGCGAAACTGCTCCAGCACGATGTCGTATTGCGCCACCAGCCGCTTGATCACCTCTATCGCCCGGGGCTGCTTGAGGTCCAGCGCCAGGCTGCGCTTGTTGCGGTTGAGGTAGGCATGGCTGGCTGACACGCCCTGATCATGGGGCGGCAGCACGCGCAGCAGGTCCAGCCGGGTCGGCGATTCGATGCGCAACACCTCGGCGCCCATGTCCGCCAGCAGCAACGAGGCGAACGGCCCGGGCAACAGCGTCGAGAAATCGAGGACTTTGAGTGAGCACAGCGGACCTTGCATGTGAAGCCTCCCTGAGGAACGGCGAATGGGATCAGAGTAGGCAGCAGTCACGCGTGCAGCAATGACACAACACGCCATCCGCCTTGACTGCGCTCCGATTCACCCGGGCCCGACAGCCCCAAACAAAAAGCCCGCCCAGGTTTCCCATGGGCGGGCTTTTCAGTTCAGCGTGACGCTAACCGATCAGGAACGACCGACCGAAGCAGGGCCTTCGGCCACGCCCAGATCGTCTTCTGGACGGGTTTCTTCGATGGCACGGCCACCCGACGCCAGCTCGGCCTGAAGCTGTGGTTCGTCCAGTTCTTTCACCCACTTGGCAACGACCAGGGTCGCCACAGCGTTACCGACCAGGTTGGTCAATGCGCGGGCTTCGGACATGAAGCGGTCGATACCCAGGATCAGCGCCAGACCGGCTACCGGCAGGTGGCCAACGGCCGACAGGGTGGCAGCCAGTACGATGAAGCCCGAACCGGTCACGCCTGCAGCGCCTTTGGAGGACAGCAGCAGCACCAGCAGCAGGGTGATCTGGTGGGTGATGTCCATGTGGGTGTTGGTCGCCTGAGCGATGAACACGGCGGCCATGGTCAGGTAGATCGAGGTGCCGTCGAGGTTGAACGAGTAACCGGTCGGGATCACCAGACCCACCACGGATTTCTTCGCGCCCAGACGCTCCATCTTGATCAGCATGCGAGGCAGCGCCGATTCAGACGAGGAAGTACCCAGTACGATCAGCAGTTCTTCGCGGATGTACTTGATCAGTTTCAGGATGCTGAAACCGTGAGCGCGAGCGATACCGCCCAGCACCACTAGCACGAACAGCAGGCAGGTGATGTAGAAGCACAGCATCAACTGACCCAGTTGCACCAGCGAGCTCACGCCGTAAGCGCCGATGGTGAAGGCCATTGCACCCAGCGCACCCAGTGGCGCCAGTTTCATGATCATGTTGATGATGTTGAACATGACGTGGGCGAAGCGATCGATGAAGTCCAGGATCGGCTTGCCGTAGGAACCCAGGCGATGCAGGGCGAAACCGAAGATCACCGAGAACATCAGCACTTGCAGGATATCGCCGTTGGCGAAGGCGCCGACGATGGTGTTCGGTATCACGTTCAGGATGAAGCCGACGATGCTCTGGTCTTTACCAGCGGTGACGTAGGCAGCGACTTTGGAAGCGTCAAGGGTCGAAACGTCGATGTTCATGCCGGCGCCCGGCTGAACCACGTTCACCACGATCAGGCCGATGATCAGCGAGATGGTGGAGACGATTTCGAAGTAGAGCAGCGCGTAACCACCGGTCTTGCCCACGGACTTCATGCTCTGCATGCCAGCGATGCCGCTGACCACGGTGCAGAAGATGATGGGGGCGATGACCATTTTGATCAGTTTGATAAACCCGTCACCCAAGGGTTTGAGCGTAACGGCAGTATCGGGATACCAGTGACCGAGTGCGATACCGATGATGATTGCAACGATCACCTGGGCATACAGGGATTTGTAGATTGGCTGACGAGTCGTCATTGCAGTTTCCTCAAGAGCGTCGCTTTGCATCATTCCTGATGCGACGACGCCTAAAGTGCGAACCCTCCTGCTCGGAGAGATTTGTTTTTGTCGAGCTGCGCGCGGCAGACCTCTGCGACTTGTATCGCAAGCCCCGTGCCACTGTTTGAAAATTCCCTGAAAGCCCCGAGCGGCATGGACTGCCTGGTTAACCCTAGTCAAAAATGGCGCAGAGCAATGGCGGATTTCCGCCCATTCCAGACAAAATAACCCGCGCATTGGCGGGTATCCGCCTTGTAGGTGCGTCTGGTCGCCGCCTACCATCAGGCACGCTTTCGCATCAAGAAGAACAAGAGCCCGCCATGCGCCAACGAACCATCGCCAGCCATTTCGCCCGCGCCGTGCTGCAAGGTGCGCGTCGCTATGAGCTCGATTGCCTGCCGATTCTGGAACAGGCCGGCATCCAGCCTGAACTGCTGGACGAGCCGCGGGCGCGCATTGCGCCGGAACAGTTTGCGCGCCTCATCCAGTTGGTGTGGCGAGCGCTGGACGACGAATACATGGGCTTTGGCCTGGCGCCCAGCAAGCGCGGGACCTTCGCCATGATGTGTCATGCGCTGATCCACTGCCGCACGCTGGACAAGGCCTTGCAGCGGGGCTTCATGTTTTACGGGCTGTTCCCCGATTCACCACGCCTGAGCCTGCAACGTGAAGGTGAATGGGTGCGTTTGTGCCTGGACGATTCGAGCCTGAGCGATCCCGAGCACTTCCTGAGTGAGTCGCTGCTGGTGATCTGGCATCGCCTCGCCAGTTGGCTGATCGGCCAGCGCATTCGGCTGGACAACGCCACCTTCGCTTACCCCAAACCGGCCCACAGCGCCGAGTACGATCTGCTGTTCTATTGCCCGATGCAGTTCGCCGCTCAGCAAACCGCGTTGACCTTCCATGCACGTTATCTGGACCTGCCGCTGTTGCAGGACGAACGCACCCTCAAGCGTTTCCTCGAGCGTTCCCCTGCCGACTTGCTGGCCCGTCCGGACGATGGTGACAGCCTCAGCAGCCAGCTACGCCGCCTGCTCAGTCGCGATTGCAACAAATGGCCGGACCTGGAAACCGTCGCCGATCACCTGCATATCAGCCCCCAGACCCTGCGCCGGCATCTGCGTGACGAGGGCACCAGTTTTCAGGGATTGAAGGATGAATTGCGGCGGGACATGGCGATTTATCACCTGGGCCAGGCCGACCTGTCGCTACAGGAAATCGCCGAGCAGCTGGGGTTTTCGGAGCCGTCGGCGTTTCATCGGGCGTTCAAGAAGTGGACCGGACTGACGCCGGGGGCGTATCGGGCGCAGGAGGTTTGATAGCGAGTCGCGCCACCCCGATCATCCGTAGCCGTCAGATCGCGAACTGAATCCTGAACGCCGCACCGCCGAGCTGCGAATCGCCCAGGGTCAGCTGCGCGCCATAGCTTTCGATGATGTCCTTGACCACCGCCAGCCCGATGCCCTGGCCCGGATTTTTCTCATCCAGACGCTCGCCACGCTCCAGAATCCGCGCACGCTGGCTGTGCGGCACGCCGGGGCCGTCGTCTTCGATGCACAACTCATCACCCATGATCGAAGGCTGCCAGCTCACCCGAACTTCACTGAGGCACAGGCGATAGGCGTTTTCCAGCAAATTGCCAAGCATTTCCAGCAGCGCGCCCTCCTCCATCTGCACCTGACAGTCGTCGGGTAGATCCAGCACCACATTGACCCGTTTGTCGCGATAGACCTTCTCCAGCGTGTTACACAGGCTTTCGACCACGGGTTTGAGATTGACGTGATGACGCACCAGCCCGCTCTTGCGCAAACTGGCGCGCTGCAATTGATAGCTGATCTGCTGGCTCATGCGCTCGATCTGCGATTGAAGTATGCGCGCCTGCTCAAGGTCTTCAGGGCGTTTGGCGATCTTCTCGCTGACTCCTTGCAACACCGCCAGCGGGGTTTTCAGGCTGTGGGCCAGATCGCCCAGCGAGTCGCGATAACGAATGCGCTGTTCTCGCTCGCTGCGCAACAGCCGGTTGAGCGAGCCGGTCAGGCGCAACAATTCGCTGGGGTGTTTTTCGCTGAGGCCTTCGCGGGAACCGGCTTCCACCTGATCCAGCTCCTGACTCATGCCTTTGAGCGCGCGCAAGCCCCATGTCAGGCCAACCCACAACAGAATCAACAGCACCAGCAACGCGCCGCCGAAGCCCAGATAGAGCTTCTCGCGCAGGCCGGAAATGGTTTCCTGATATTCGCGCACCGGCTGCAAGGCGACGATGCTGTACGCCGCGTTGCGCCCACCCAACAGCTTGATTTCCACGTCGTAGACGAAGAACTCCTCGCCGTTGGGCTGACGGATCTTGGCGAACTCGGCGCCCCGTCCGTCGTAGCGCGGCTGGTAATCGATGGCTTCGTCTTCGGTCGCCCGGGACCGCCAGACCAGCTTGCCGGCGCGGTTATAGATGTAGCCCAGCAAGCGGCTGTCGGGGAGGCTGAATTGCTCGCCGGGCAACAGCGTCGGCATCAACAGCCGATCGTCTTCGACCCGCGCGGCGGAAATCAGTGTGGTGACATCAGAGGCCAGGCGTTTTTCGATGGAGCTTTCCAGCGCCAGGCTGAACGCGCTTTGCAGCGCAGGCAGCATCAGCAGCATGAAAATGACCGCCAGGGTGGCGGCGGCCAGCATCAGACGTACGCGAAGCGAACGAATCATCTACAGCGCTCGGTAAACAGATACCCCAGCCCGCGAACCGTATCGATCGGCTTGAAACCGTCCGGCCCCTCCAGCTTGCGGCGCAGGCGGCCGACCAGCACTTCGATCACGTTCGGATCGCGCTCGTCGTCATCGGGATACAGCTGCTCCATCAGGCGCTCCTTGGGCACCACTTGCTGATGGTGGCGCATGAGGTATTCCAGGATGCGGTATTCGTATGCGGTCAGCGCCAGAGGCTGTTCGTCCAGCGAAGCCTGCTTGCGGTTGAGATCCAGCAGCAGCGGCCCCGCCACGATGGTCGACTGGGTGAAACCGCTGGAGCGACGCAGCAAGGCGTTCATGCGAGCCTCCAGCTCTTCGAACTGAAACGGCTTGACCACGTAGTCGTCGGCACCCGCAGCCAGGCCTTCGACCTTGTCCTGCCAGTTGCCGCGGGCGGTAAGGATCAGAATCGGAAACGCCTTGTTCTGGGCGCGCAACTGACGAATCAGGTCCAGCCCGCCGATGCCCGGCAGCCCCAGATCGATGACCGCCAGGTCGTGATTGAACTGGCCCGCCTGATACAACGCCTCCTCGGCATTGCCCACCGCTTCGACCACGTGACCGCTCTCGGTCAGGCGAGTCTGCAAGTGATGGCGCAACAGGGCTTCATCTTCGACAACCAGCAATTTCATGACGCTCTCCCAGGCACGGATTTACCTCTCGATTGGTTATCCTTGGACGCTGACGGCTTATAACCGGTGTTGAACAGGCAAATAGCTGTCGGGGCTCTGGCTCAGACTTGACGTTCGCGCCGCGTAGGCACCACTCATCGCAGGGGTAGCGTCGGACAGTTTAGCCGTGCTCGCCATCATTATTCCTGGGAGTTTTCTGCTATTTCGGCCGTGGTCGATGCGCGCACTGTCGGCATTGCCGTCAGACGCCTGGGCAGCGGCGCTGCTGCCGAGAAAAGCCAGGGCCAGAAAAAGCTTGTTGAACGTCATCATGCGCAGGTCCTCCGGCGCCAGGCGCCTTGTTGGGTACGACGCCGAGAATACGCAGCAGGCGCTGAACCCCTCCTGAACGCGTTCTGAACCTGAGCTGAACCCGAGGTGAACATATATGTACCGCACAGGGTCGGACCTGTACGACACAATCGTCTAGGCTCAACGCAAGACGAGCCCCGAACGCAAAGGAGAACAACATGCGGTTGCTGATAGCCTTCACCCTCATGTGCCTGGCGAGCCTTGCCCAGGCGGAAGTGAAAACCCGCACCATCGATTACCAGAGCGCCGATGGCACCAGACTGGTCGGCTACTACGCCTACGACGACGCCATCAAGGGCCCACGCCCCGGCATCGTGGTGGTCCATGAATGGTGGGGCCTGAACGATTACGCCAAGCGCCGCGCCCGCGATCTGGCGGTTCTGGGCTACAGCGCCATGGCCATCGACATGTACGGTGAGGGCAAGAACACCGAACACCCGAAAGACGCCATGGCGTTCATGCAGGCCGCCACGGCCGACAGCGCGGCGTCCGCCAAACGCTTTGACGCAGGCATCGAACAGCTGAAAAAACAGCCCGAAACCAACCCGCAGAAGATCGCCGCCATCGGCTACTGCTTCGGTGGCGGCGTGGTCCTGGATGCCGCACGACGGGGTGAACCGCTGGATGCAGTGGTGAGTTTCCACGGTGCACTGACCACCAAGACCCCGGCGAAGGAAGGCGTGACCAAGACCCCGATGCTGATCGAACACGGCAACGGTGACACCATGGTCACTGCGCAGAACGTCGCCGACTTCAAGAAAGAAATGGACGCCGCCAAGGCGGACTACAAGTTCGTCGGCATCGACGGCGCCAAACACGGCTTCACCAACCCGGACGCCGACAAACTCAGCCACGGCGATCATGGCGGGCCGGATATCGGCTACAACCAGGCCGCAGACATGAGTTCGTGGGCGGACATGAAGGCGTTCCTTAAAGAGCAGTTCGCGAAGAATTCGACGCTGTAATTGAGCCGGGGGCTTCATGCCCTGTAGCTGTCCAGCCGGACTGGTACAGGGCGCCTGCCGGAACCGAATCAGGTGGCCCTTCGCTTTTGTGGCGCACCTCAATCCTATTCCGGCAAAATGCCGCCCATGACCCAGTCCCCAGACCTCCCTAACTGCTGCCCCATCCTCACCACTCACTGGCCTCTGCCCCAGGCGCTGGAAAACGTGGTACTGGTGAGCAGTCAGTTCGACCCGCAGAAACTCGTCGACGGCGACTTTCAGCGCTGCCTGATCGAACCTCCCGCCAGTATCCAGCGCTCAGTGGCCAAACGTCAGACCGAATTCCTCGCCGGGCGCCTTTGCGCTCGCGAAGCAATGCGTCAGCTCGACGGCCGTCAGCATGTGCCATTGATCGGTGATGATCGCGCCCCGGTCTGGCCTGAAGATCTATGCGGTTCGATCACCCACAGCACCGGCTGGGCAGCAGCCATCGTTGCCAACAAACGGCACTGGCGCGGGTTGGGCATGGACGTGGAAAAAGTGATGAGCAGCGAACGCGCCGCTCGTCTGGCGGGGGAAATCCTCACCGCCGATGAGCTGCAACGCATGGCCGCAGGGCCCGAGCACCAGGTCGCGCTGCTGGCCACGCTGACCTTCTCCCTGAAAGAAAGCCTGTTCAAGGCGCTCTACCCCATCGTGCTCAAACGCTTCTACTTCGAAGACGCCGAATTGCTCGAATGGTCGGAAACCGGCAGCGCACGGCTGCGCTTGAAGATCGACCTTTCAGAGCAATGGCACAGCGGCAGAGAGTTGCAGGGACAATTCAGCGTGCGGGATGGGCAGTTGTTGAGTCTGGTCAGCATCCCGAACTGAAAGTCCTCGGGCCTCGACATGCCTCCTGTAGCCGGACTGCTACACGTCTATGTGGGTAGGCGTGATCCACTGCAAAGGGCAATGCTCACACCGCCCTACCCGCTCGACCCGATAACTCAAACAGCAACTGCGCCGCTGCCTGACCGACTGCCCGTCCACCCCTTCTATCCCGTTCACCCCTTTTGTATAGGTAATGGCGTTGAACAGCGGGTTGCGCCTTCCGTTCGACCGCAGCCTTTCGCGCAGCAGACCATATCCAGGGTCCAGCGACACTTCGCTCGCCGCCGACAGCTGACGCAGACAGGTTTCCAGATAATCCCCGGCATTGCCCCACAGCACGCCCGGCGCCACGTTGCCATAAGCGCTCAAGCGTTCGATGACTTGCTGCAGATTGTCGAGCAACGGCGCGAAACGCTCGAAAGCCTCGTCTGATCGAGAAGCCTCACACGCCTCCCCCTCAACTCTCACGCCATCGAGCAAACCCCGTTCATCAAGGGCAAATCCCAACCGATCCAGCGACAACGACCAACTCACTCCATGCACCAGGCTCGCCACGACAACCGGCGGAATGAGCTGCATCGCGTAATATTTCATCCATTGCGAGACCAGCACCGGCAGCTGTTCAGGCATCAATTCCGGGCCGTAAACCTGCAATAACAGCCGGTCGAGAGTGTCGCCCCGCAACAATTCAGGCAGGGGGATAACCGGACGCGCCTTATCCAGAACCAGCGTCTTCGCAAATCCGGCCAATGGCCCGGCAAATAGATCGCGGCTCACGCATCCCCCTGCTGACGTGGCCAGGCGAGGCTGAAACAGGCGCCGCCGAGGGCCTGGCTGCGCCCGATCAGCGCGCGACCGGCGTGCCAATGAATGATCCGGCGCACGATCGACAACCCCAGCCCATGCCCGCCCGACGCCCGCGTGCGGCTGTCATCGAGGCGCATGAACGGCGTGAAAATCCGCTCCCAGGCGCTTTCGGGCACGCCGGGGCCATCGTCTTCGACATCGATACGGCAGCGCTCCTGGCTCAGCTGAAAACCGATCCGCACCTCGGACTCGGCGTGACGCATCGCATTGCTCACCAGATTCTGCAGCGCGCGGTGCAAGTAACGCGGCTCGGCCTCGACCCAGGCAGTCACGCCCTCGGATGAATCGTCGTTCACCGCGATGCATTCGCCGCGAGTGACCTTGACGTTGGCCCGCAGTGGCGCCAGTTCGGCGATAACCTGATCGATCAAGGCGTCAAGGTCGATGCGCTGAAAGTTCAGGGTCGGCGAACCTTGCTCCAGACGCGCGTACGTCAGCATCTCGTCCACCAGCTTGTCGAGGTCCTGAATGTCGTTGTCCATGCCGATCATGTATTTATGCCGCGCTTCGGGGGTGCTGGCGTCGCCGATCATTTCCAGGCCAAAGCGCAGACGCGCCACTGGGGTACGCAATTCGTGGGAAACGGCACGCACCAGCTCGCGTTGAATGGTCAGTGAGCGTTGCAAATGCTCGGCCATGCCGTTGAAGGCCGACGCCAGCCGCCCTACTGAATCAGCTCCAGTGGTGGGTACGCGGGTTTCCAGACTGCCTTGAGCGATCTGCGTCGCCGCCGCTTCCAGCCCTAGCAAACGACGCTCCAGCCGGCGCACCAGCAGATACACCACCAGCCCGATCAGGCACAGGCCGAGGAAGGCAATCAGGATCAGCAATTCAGGGGGGTAAGGGTTGAACTGATACAGCGGGCCGATCTCCAGCACCCACGGCGTTTCGCCGACGCCAGACAGCACACGGATCGAATCGCCACCTTTGCCCAGCGCCATGACCGTGTCGCCTTCATCGATGCGCCGACGCTGATCGTCATCGACATCGGCCTGCTCCAGCTTGATCAGGTGCATGTCGAAGCCAAAGCCCTTGCTCAAACGCAGGGTTTCGAGGCGGATCGGCTGCTCATCGACGGAAAACCGCACCAGTTCGTCGAGCAACAGGAATATCGTCGCCCGAGCCAACTGTTCGCTGATCTGCCGCACCTCGCCAGTCAACAACAAGGCGCTGCCGGGTTTGCCGGACTCGCCCGGCTCGACCTCGCGAAACACCCGTGCGGCATGGGGGCCGGTCTGCTCGACCACCACTTGGCCGCGACTCAGGCGATTGCGCGCGCCGCCGTCCAGATGCGCCTGCTCGGCGGTTTCCAGCTCCAGTGGAATTCCCAGCAGCCGCTCCCACACCGCCAACGCGCGCGTGCGCTCGATGTTGTCCATCTGCTTGAGGTTATCGGCCATCAGCGTAAACGTGCCGTGGGCCAGTTGCTCGCGGTACTGCTCGCCACGCACCTTGTTCGCCAGATGCAGCGTCAGCACGCCAAGCAATGCCACCAGCACCAGCACGCCGAGCATGCCGCCATAGATACGCAGGAAAATGGAATTCATGGTGTCAGCCGTTGAGCATGAAGTTGTTCATGTCCCTGGCGGCCTCCGGCACGAACAGATACCCCTTGCTGCGCACCGTTTTGATCAGGCGCGGATGAATGGGGTCGTCGCCTATCCGGGGGCGAATTTTCGAGATGCGCACATCGATGGAACGATCCTGCCCGTCATAACCGACGCCACGCAGGGCGGTGAAGATTTCTTCGCGGGACAGAATGCGCCCGGCGTTGGCCACCAGCAGCCACAGCAGGTCGAACTCGGCGCTGGTCAGGTCGATGCTCTGTTCATTGAGCCAGGCCTCGCGCAAGGCGTTATCCACCACCAGCGGGCCGAACACCAGGCGCCGCTGCTCCGGGGCGGGAGCCTCCACTGCATCACTGCGGCGTAACAAGGCGTGAATCCGCGCCAGCAACACCCGTGGGTGCACGGGCTTGCAGACGAAATCATCGGCGCCCATGTCCAGGCCCTGAATCTGGTCGCTGTCGTCAGTGCGCGCGGTGAGCATCAGAATCGGCCCGTCGTAACGGCCGCGCACCTTGCGGCAGATGCTCAGACCGTCTTCGCCGGGCAGCATCAGGTCGAGAATCACCAGGTCCGGCTGCTCCTCGACGATCCGCTGCGCCGCCTGCGCACCGTCACTCTCGACGCCTACGCGCAGGCCATGGCTTTCAAGGTAATCGCGGGTCAGTTCGGCCAGTCGAAGATCGTCCTCGACGATCAGCACCTGCCAGGGTTCTTGCTGCACGGTCCATGTCTCCTGGTGGTTGTTCTTATTAATAGGGGTTGTCGCCAAGATCCACCTGCTGACAGAGCAGATAAGGGTCGGCGCTTTTCACGTGGGAGGGACATCAGAGCCGATCATCGCGAGCAATAGTACCCACTCCCCCAACATGACACATGACATGCAAAACCACCCGTTCGCCGCCCTTGCCAACCCCATATTTTGTGATAGGGTTCGCGCCCGCAAAAAACCGGGCAACTGTTTTTCGACACTGAAAACTCAGTGATCGGCGGTCCATCCCAGCAGGCATGCGGCCTACACGCGATTTACCCTTTTCGCACACAAATTACACACAGCTTTATCCACAGGTTGCGCCTTCAAGACACGTTGCATTTGATGTCCTAAACGCATTATCTTGTACCCCGTCGCTCGTGGAGACCCTACATGTAGGGTTTGGGTCAAAAAACCAAACACAAGTGACCGAGAGATTTCAAGCACTTTTTCTCGCATCAAAAGGGTTGAGATACCCCGATTTACCGCCTGACCGCTCACACGCGAATGGCAGACAGCAAAGCTCATTGATCTGCGCGTAACGGTACTAGGGCTGCAACATTAAAGTTGCATTCTGCATCAGATTTTTACAGGGCACGGGCCAAGACCCGCGCCCTTTTGGACTTCAAAGCCAGGGATCGCGCTCAAAGCCTTCCCATCCGTTTTGAAGTCATTGGACTGACGCCTGTCGGTCAACTGCCTCAAGACGGAACGGTGGACGCAATCAGCGTCCAAATAAACATAGAGAACGTGGAGACACCCATGCAAACAGACACAACTCGCGAGAATCCGCAGGCCATTGCGCCGCAGACAGGTGCGACCCAGCAGGACCTGTCCGCGACCGCCCCGGGTCAGTTGCGTGTGATCAAGCGTAACGGCACCGTGGTTGCGTATGCCGATGACAAGATCACCGTTGCCATCACCAAGGCTTTCCTCGCAGTTGAAGGCGGTACCGCCGCCGCGTCGTCGCGTATCCACGACACCGTTGCCCGCCTGACCGAACAGGTCACCGCGACCTTCAAGCGTCGCATGCCTTCGGGCGGCACCATCCACATCGAAGAAATTCAGGATCAGGTAGAACTGGCGCTGATGCGCGCTGGCGAGCAAAAAGTGGCTCGCGACTACGTGATCTACCGTAACGACCGCTCCAAAGAGCGTGCCGGTCGTGGCGGCGAAGCCCCTGTGCAGGCTCACCCGTCGATCCGCATCACCGCCAAAGACGGCAGCCTCGCGCCGCTGGACATGGGCCGCCTGAACACCATCATCACCGAAGCGTGTGAAGGCCTGGCCGAGGTTGACGCCAACCTGATCCAGAACGAAACCCTGAAAAACCTGTACGACGGCGTGGCGCTGACCGACGTCAACACCGCTCTGGTAATGACCGCGCGTACCCTCGTCGAGCGTGAGCCGAACTACTCGTTCGTGACCGCGCGCCTGCTGATGGACACCCTGCGTGCCGAAGGCCTGGGCTTCCTGAACGTTGCCGAAAGCGCCACTCACCACGAAATGGCCGACCTGTACGCCAAGGCTCTGCCGGCTTACGTCGCCAAAGGTATCGAGTTCGAACTGCTGAACCCTGTTCTGGCCGAATTCGACCTGGAAAAACTGGGCAAGGCGATCAACCACGAGCGCGACCAGCAATTCACCTACCTGGGCCTGCAGACCCTGTACGACCGTTACTTCATCCACAAGGATGGCGTGCGTTTCGAACTGCCGCAGATCTTCTTCATGCGTGTGGCCATGGGCCTGGCAATCGAAGAGAAAGCCCGTGAAGACCGCGCCATCGAGTTCTACAACCTGTTGTCGTCCTTCGACTACATGGCCTCGACCCCGACGCTGTTCAACGCCGGCACCCTGCGCCCACAGCTGTCGAGCTGCTACCTGACCACCGTTCCGGATGACCTGTCGGGCATTTACCACGCCATCCACGACAACGCCATGCTGTCCAAATTCGCAGGCGGTCTGGGCAACGACTGGACGCCGGTTCGCGCGCTGGGCTCCTACATCAAGGGCACCAACGGCAAATCCCAGGGCGTCGTGCCATTCCTGAAAGTGGTCAACGACACCGCTGTTGCAGTGAACCAGGGCGGCAAGCGCAAAGGCGCTGTCTGTGCCTACCTGGAAACCTGGCACATGGACATCGAAGAGTTCATCGAGCTGCGCAAGAACACCGGTGATGATCGTCGTCGTACCCACGACATGAACACCGCCAACTGGATCCCTGACCTGTTCATGAAGCGTGTCTTCGACGACGGCAAGTGGACCCTGTTCTCGCCTTCCGAAGTGCCGGATCTGCACGACCTGACCGGTAAAGCCTTCGAAGAGCGCTACGAGTACTACGAAGCGCTGACCGAGTACCCAGGCAAGGTCAAGCTGTTCAAGACCATCCAGGCCAAAGACCTGTGGCGCAAAATGCTGTCCATGCTCTTCGAAACCGGCCACCCATGGCTGACGTTCAAAGACCCGTGCAACCTGCGTTCGCCACAGCAGCACGTTGGCGTGGTCCACAGCTCGAACCTGTGCACCGAGATCACCCTGAACACCAACAAGGACGAGATCGCGGTCTGCAACCTGGGCTCGATCAACCTGCCGAACCACATCGTCAACGGCAAGCTGGACACCGACAAGCTCAAGCGCACCATCGACGTAGCCGTTCGCATGCTCGATAACGTTATCGACATCAACTACTACTCCGTGCCGCAAGCGAAGAACTCCAACTTCCGTCACCGTCCGGTCGGTCTGGGCATCATGGGCTTCCAGGACGCGCTGTACCTGCAGCACATCCCTTACGGTTCCGACGCTGCCGTGCAGTTCGCCGACCGTTCGATGGAAGCTGTCAGCTACTACGCGATCCAGGCTTCCTGCGATCTGGCAGACGAGCGCGGTGCCTACGAGACGTTCCAGGGTTCGCTGTGGTCCAAAGGCGTCCTGCCACTGGATTCGCAACAGATCCTGATCGAAGCGCGTGGCCAGAAGTACATCGACGTCGACCTGGAAGAGACCCTGGACTGGGCGCCAGTGCGTGCTCGCGTTCAGAAAGGCATTCGTAACTCGAACATCATGGCCATCGCACCGACCGCGACCATCGCCAACATCACCGGCGTATCGCAGTCGATCGAACCGACCTACCAGAACCTGTACGTGAAATCGAACCTCTCGGGCGAATTCACCGTGATCAACCCGTACCTGGTTCGCGACCTCAAGGCGCGCGATCTGTGGGACTCGGTCATGATCAACGACCTCAAGTACTACGACGGTTCGGTACAGCAGATCGAGCGCATCCCGCAGGAACTCAAAGACCTGTACGCCACTGCGTTCGAAGTCGACACCAAGTGGATCGTCGACGCGGCAAGCCGTCGTCAGAAGTGGATCGACCAGGCTCAGTCGCTGAACCTGTACATCGCCGGCGCTTCGGGCAAGAAGCTGGACGTCACCTACCGCATGGCCTGGTACCGTGGTCTGAAAACCACTTACTACCTCCGTGCCCTGGCGGCGACCAGCACCGAGAAGTCGACCATCAACACCGGCAAGCTGAACGCCGTTTCCAGCGGTGGCCACGGCCCGGACGACTCGGCGATCACCGCCCCGCGTCCAGCCGAAGCAGCGCCAGCCGGTCCAGCGCCAGTGCCAAAAGCCTGCGCGATCGACGAGCCAGACTGCGAAGCCTGCCAGTAAGGGCTTCGGGCGTTACACCCGTGTGACGCCCTGAATGAAGGCTCGCGGCCACTTTGGCCGCGAGCCTTCTTCAGCTACACTCCCCTTTTGAACCGTGGAGGCCTTCCCATGCCAACGCCCTCTCTGGATGCCAAGAAAGCCTACTGCGCCAGAACGCGCCGCTCCAATTACGCAGCCAGCCTGCGCCTCGAAGGTTTCGAAACCTCGCCCGGCGACTCCGAACGCCGCCTCCCGTCCCGGGAAGAACTGCTCAATACCTACCGCAACAAACAGGCCTGATGGTCGACAAATACGGCGCGGGTCAAGACCCCTACTGCCCACCCGGCAGCACCGTACTGCGTAACCGCCTCAACCTCACCGACGCAAAAACCCTGGCGCAAGCCGAGCGCGACCTGTCAGAAGTCGCCGCCGAATCCATCGACTTCGCCCCTCCCCCCTACAGCCTGTCCTACCTGCAAGCGATCCATCGCCGGCTCTTTTCCGACCTTTACGATTGGGCTGGAGAGCTGCGTACCGTCGACATCTCAAAGGACGACACGCACTTCTGCGTCACCAGCCGCATCGAGCCCGAAGCCAACAAACTGTTCAAAGTGCTCGCCGACGCCAACTGGTTTCAGGACCTTGACCGGACCAACCTGATCAACGCCAGCGCAGAACTGTTCGGCGACCTCAACGTGGTTCATCCCTTCCGCGAAGGCAATGGCCGTGCGCAACGCATCCTGTTCGAACACATCATCGTCAACGCAGGGTATGAAATCAGCTGGTGGCCAGTGGAGCCCGGCGAATGGATACAGGCCAATATCGACGCCGTAGGGTGTGACTATGCGGGACTGGTGAGGGTGTTCGAGCGGTGTGTGGGGCAGGCAATCGGCAGCTGAATATTCGCGTGTTCAGTCCTCGCGTGTGACGGAGCCAGATCATGGGCCACTCGTCGATTACGTCACAATTTGGCGCGTCATTTCCACTGGGTATTCGATATTGATTCTCGAGCGGTGCCCCCTGCACGCCTCTGGATACGCAACCTCAACGCATTATCAAAGCCATGATCCAAATCAGCCCAGATGAATTCGTCGAAATTCGAGCTCGCCCATCGATTGCCGCCAGCCAGGACACACTATATGATGTGTCTCGCTTCGAAACGAAACACTAGATACGTGATTAACCTCTAATATTAACGCGCTGTTCCTCAAGCATGGCTTGGCGAAGAACGCAAAGGAAAATGAAGGCAATTCGACCTTCAAATTCCGTCAGGGACGAACCCGCGCCGGGCAAAATCTGTATAATCCCGCGCTCACCCAGGGTACTCAAAATGACCGTTTGCACATTGCAAAGCTGGCACTCTGAAAACAGCCCCGTTGACCCGCTTCGCCGGCCTGCCACAGGTGGCCTGCGCAGCACGGTCGCCGATCGATCCGAAACGACGATTCTCGTCTTCGTTGATCAATCACAGTAAGACCCTGAGCTGCACCCAATCTATTCCCGTTGCCAGCCTACGCGACATGCACCGCTGGCAACGCCGACTTTAAAATCCAATCGACCGCCAAGGCGGTCCTCAAGCAGGAGCCTCATCACCATGCTGAGCTGGGACGAATTCGACAAAGAAGACGCAGCCGAACCCGCCAAAGGCGCCAACGCTGGCCACGCTTCTGAAGCAGCCATGGACAAACTCGACAGCGCCGGTGGTGCTGCCGCCCTGGAAGCACGCGCTGCCAACGCCAGCGACTCCGCCGCGGTAGCCCGCGCCAAGGCCGCACTGAACAAACTCGACGTCGCCGAAGGTCTGGCTGAACTCGAAGGCTCCGCCGCCCGCGTTGCCGTCGACGAAAAGCGCATGATCAACTGCCGAGCCGACCTCAACCAACTGGTGCCATTCAAGTACGACTGGGCCTGGCAGAAGTACCTGGACGGCTGCGCAAACCACTGGATGCCGCAAGAAGTCAACATGACCGCCGACATCGCCGTCTGGCGTAACCCGGAAGGCCTGACCGACGACGAACGCCGCATCGTCATGCGCAACCTGGGTTTCTTCTCCACCGCCGACTCCCTGGTTGCCAACAACCTCGCACTGGCCGTGTATCGCCTCATCACCAACCCTGAATGCCGCCAGTACATCCTGCGCCAGGCCTTCGAGGAAGCGATCCACACCCACGCCTACCAGTACTGCATCGAATCGCTGGGCATGGATGAAGGCGAAATCTTCAACATGTACCACGAGATCCCGTCGGTCGCCAAAAAGGCAGCCTGGGGCCTGAAATACACCCGCGCCATCTCCGACCCGGAATTCAACACCGGCACCGTCGAGACCGACAAAGAACTGCTGCGCAACCTGATCGCCTACTACTGCGTTCTGGAAGGCATCTTCTTCTACTGCGGCTTCACCCAGATCCTCTCCATGGGCCGCCGCAACAAAATGACCGGCGTCGCAGAACAGTTCCAGTACATCCTGCGCGACGAGTCCATGCACCTGAACTTCGGCATCGACGTGATCAACCAGATCAAAATCGAGAACCCGCACCTGTGGGACGCCGAACTGAAGGAAGAAGCCAGCCAGATGATTCTGCAAGGCACCCAGCTCGAAATCGAATACGCCCGCGACACCATGCCGCGCGGCGTACTGGGCATGAACGCCGCGATGATGGAGGACTACCTCAAGTTCATCGCAAACCGTCGCCTGAGCCAGATCGGTTTGAAGGAAGAGTACCCAGGCACCACCAACCCGTTCCCATGGATGAGCGAAATCATGGACTTGAAGAAAGAGAAGAACTTCTTTGAGACTCGGGTTATTGAGTACCAGACGGGTGGGGCGTTGAGCTGGGATTGATTTGAATCCTGCTTACACCGTTTGAGATGAAAGGGCTGCCAGAGATGGTGGCCCTTTTCTTTGTATGCCGAATGATCAGGTGATCATCGTTCCGACGCCCCGCGTCCCTGCCGGAACGTTGATCGGTCCACGCCTCGCGTCCCCGCTGGAAAGGTGATCGTTCCCCCGCTCCGCGTGGGAATGCAGCCACTGACGCTCCTCGTTAAACCCACGCCTGAACGGATCTCTCCCCATACCTGAAGCACCACGAAACACAGCAAGACTTGATCGTTCCCACGCCCCGCGTCCCCGCTGGAAAGCTGATGATCGTTCCCCCGCTCCGCGTGGGAATGCAGCCACTGACGCTCCGCGTCAACCCGCGTCTGAACGGATCCCTCCCCATACCTGAAGCACCACGAAACACAGCAAGACTTGATCGCTCCCACGCCCCGCGTCCCCGCTGGAAAGCTGATGATCGTTCCCCCGCTCCGCGTGGGAATGCAGCCACTGACGCTCCGCGTCAAACCCGCGTCTGAACGGATCCCTCCCCATACCTGAAGCACCACGAAACACAGCAAGACCCACATTGGGCCTCGCTCAAACTAGCCTCAAAAGCTCCGTGCCCCACTTCAGATTCAAGGAAGAATCCATGGCCCGAAGCCGCTACACCATCACCGAAATCGACAAACCTCACTTCCTGACCTGCACCATCGTCGAATGGCTCCCGCTGTTCACCCGCCCCGCCCTCGTCGATATCGTTCTAAACACCTGGCGATACCAGCAAGCTAACCAGAACCTAAAGCTATACGGCTATGTCGTTCTAGAAAACCATCTCCACTACCTGGCTCAATCTCCAAACCTCGCGAAATCCGTGTCTAGCTTCAAATCCTTCACGGCACGCAACATCGTTGATCACCTTCAACACCTAAATGCTGAAAGCACGCTACAGCGACTGAGATTTGCCAAGCGAGCACACAAGCTCGACCGCGTGTATCAGGTCTGGCAAGAAGGCGTGCACGCAGAGATGGTTTACAGCGAAAGCGTAATGCGCCAGCAGCTCGACTACATACACCACAACCCAGTGAAACGAGGCTATGTGGATCTGGGGGAGCATTGGCGGTATTCAAGCGCGCGGGATTATCAAGGGCAGCCGGGGCTGATCGAGGTGCAGCGGTGGTACTAGCTGACGCGGAGCGTCAGAGGATGCATTCCCACGCGGAGCGTGGGGAACGATCGGCACAACGCAATCGAATCAATGATATCCCGCAGACCTGAAATCAGTTGTAACAAGGCGTCGCACTGACGCAACATTCCCTTTCCTGCAGGCGATATGGAAAGGGACTACAACGTGGCGAAGAAAACCCTACAACAGATGCTTACCGGCGCTTACGCATCGCTTGCGCTTGAGGAAGGCCATATCTACACGCGGGATGACTTGCGAGCTCGCTTCACAATCACAGCCTCAAGCATCAATAACGGAATCTTCAAGCCAGCAGCGTTCGACTCAGTCTGGCTGTTCGTCACAGAACAAAAGACGGCAGACCGCACCCAGTACGATGACATCCTGACTGGCGACGTGCTGCACATGGAAGGTCAGACGCAAGGTGGCACCGACCACCTCATCAAAGAACACGTCGAACGCGGGCTAGAACTCCTCCTGTTTTATCGCAAAAAGAAATATGAACACCCTGGCGCAGGCTTCACCTACAAGGGCAGGTTTCTTTATCAAAGCCATGAGTCTTCCGGCCCGACCAAATTCACTCTCTGCCAAGAAGATAGTCCAGAGCTCACCATTCCTTTCATCGAATCGGAGCTGCACTCGTCTGGCGAATTCAATCCTCAAAATATCGTTGATGCTCGTAAGAAAGTCCTGGCATCGGTGGTCCGTCGCCAAGGTCAGGCCAAGTTCAGACTGGTGCTGATGAAAGCTTACGACGGCAGGTGTGCAATTACAGGCTGCACTATTACGGCACTGCTGGAGGCCGCGCACATCGTTCCCTACCAAGGTGCCGACACTAATGTGGTTGGCAATGGATTACTGCTTCGCGCTGACATCCATACCCTTTTTGACCTGGGGCTTTTGTGGGTTGACGCTGACAAGCGGATCGTAAAACTGGCGGATGAATTAAAGGGCAGCGAGTACATGCGTTATCAAGATATGCCTATCCTCTCGCCCAAGAGCGCGGCAGATCAACCGAGTGCCAAGGCACTTCAGTCGCACGTCAACACCTTGAAACTACTCTCGGACTCGTACGGAGGCTCGCTGTCGTCTAACTATACAACTCATGATCATCAAACCAGCGGAACCACGCAGGTTGCCGGATACAAATCGCCAGTTGCCGCAGAGTGAGTGACTTACTTGATCAGAAATTTTCGGAAGAGTCCTACAGCGTTGCATCTTGCGACAGGGGGCGTTGCCACCTACCCTGCCTCCGCGCCTAAGAAACGCAGCAGAAACACCTGAGCAGAGCGGCCCGCCCGCTCCCGATAGAAGCGGCATTTAGGCGCCAGTGGTTTGTAGCCGTGCGCCGAAATTTTCTCTGCTATGTCGGGAGTGGGCGAATACAAGACCCGTAAGGGGAATATGTCCGGCCCTGTTCTCTGCTCAAGGGTTTCTTAGCTCCCGACACCTAATCCCGCCATGGAAGGCTAATAAGCAGAGAAAAGGACAATGACAAACAGCCTACGCCCCACCACCTTCCACCGCCACAACCGCCCCCTGCGCACCCTCCTCTTCGAATCCCAAGTCTGGTTCTGCGCCCGCGACATGGGTCGTCTCATGGGCTGGCCTTTGAACGAACGCACGACGCGCAAGCTCGATGCCGATCAGCGTAGGGTGATGACCTTGGTGGATTCGTGCGCTGAGGCGGATGAGCTGATGGTGAGTGAGTCGGGGGTGTATGCGATGTTGGTGCATCACCATCACGCGGAAAATCGTGAGTTACGGCAGTGGATCACCAACGAGGTGGTGCCGTGTGTGCGCGATGAGCTTGAGCCGCCCGAGGCGTGCAGTCCTTGCTTGAGTTTTCTGCAGTGGCCGGGAATGTCGGTGAGCATGTTGCATTGGCGCAGTGAGCCGTGGATTCGGTTGCGGGATATGCCAAGGGTACTGGCGCACAGCGGTGATCATCAGCCGTTTCATAGTAAGCCAGGCCAGTCGTGGTGGCAGGCTGCGAGAGCAAAATTGGGGCGCGTCTGAAACCTCTCCGCAATAGGTTACAAGGGGACTTGCCAGGTGCGGACATGTCCCACGCCGCTCAATGGAGCCGTCCTCCGATGATGTAGGAGTGATACCCACAGGTGAGTGAGACGAATCCGGATTTTCCACAATCCTTTGGCAGATTCAGAGGTCAAAGGCGTCCGTTTTGATTTGTTGAAGTGCCTGGATCTGTATCACAGCGGTGAGCTGGAGAGCCAGGTTGGGCGGATGGTCATTAACCCTGATGGTATTTATAGGCAGGATCACGCGCTACCTGCAAAGCCTTGAACGATAAGCCCTGTGTAAGTGTGGGCAGTATCACTGCAGGAAAGCCCTCAATGCTCAAGCGCTGCACACTGCTCGACTGCACAGAGTTAGGCTCGGATGTTCCGCTCGATAACCACACAAGTCATGCCACGCATGAAGCGCTCGGCTTCGCTGAAACCGTGCGGCGGTGTATTTCCTGAAACGCGTGGGCACTGAAATCCTGACGCCTACCAATAGTAATCCTTATATTTTTCGCAGTTGAAGAACAGCTCCAGGCCTATGCCCCAGGCAACGACAAAACCCCAGATGAGGACATCATTGATATGGGCTTCGAGGAATCTGGTTCCTGTCGCGCCAAGGGTGATGAGGGAAACACCTGCCCATTGGCGAGGGCGTTTGTGAACCAACTTTCGGTTGAGCACGTAGCAGGCGGTGCAAGCGAGGAAGCAACCGAGCAGGAATAGCATAGGCGGTTAGTCCTGGTCTCTGGTGAATTGGTCGCGACTGGAGAACAAGGAATAACCCGTTACAGTGAGCATCAAAAGCGCGGCGAACAGCTCGTCGCTTTTGCTGGATAGCTTGAAAAACGCGATTACCCCGCAGACCAGCATCAACATCCCGAGCCACTTTCTCCAGAATCTGGGTTTGAGCTTATAGGTGAGCAGCGTACTGATCGTCATGCCTAGGCCAACGAGTATGGGAAGCGTCATCGCACGCCTCCCTGATTTTTGAGCAGCATCGCTCTGGATGTGGGTTGTGGGCCGATGCCTCCCTCCACCCAAGCCTGAACTGCAACTACGACGTCACCCGAGTGGCGGGTATCAGAAAGCAACTTCACAGAAAGTCCTGCAAAGCCTCCAGCAGTTGTTTTCTGCCAAACCCTCTTTGATGGGAACCCTCTACCAATGATTATTGACGCCGCCAAAGCCAAAGCGTCAGTCTGATCATTGAACAATTCCGCTTGCTTGCGCGTCAGTGGGTCCGACACTGCAACCACCATCTCGCACGGCCGGCTCTGCGCCAGCATTCGGTCATAAGTTTCGGCAATAAAGTCGGCGACTCTCCAGTGATCACTACCACAATTCGGAATTCGTAGAGACCTCAGGGTGGGTACGTCTTTTGCCATGACAGTAAAACGCATAAGGGTGAACAGGAGACCAAAGTGGCCGACGTGTAGAGTTTTTTCCAGCTGCATCGAGTCGCCCTTGAGAGTCGGTGGGGCGAGCGAGTTTGCGCTATACGATGTTATCCATGAATGCGCCAAAGACTAAAAAAGAGAGTGCTTACCTCGGTTTCGGATAGGTCCTACGCTTTCAATAGCTTCCCCCTCGACACGCTTGAGCGAGAAACAGCCACCCAGCCACTTAGCCCACCGCCCAAGGAGGCGCAGGCTTCAGTGCCAGCCCTCTCGCCAACTCTGCAGTTCACCCCAGCAATGCCAAGGCTATTAAAAACGCATCAACCTAATATCCCCCAAACAAACAGAGCGGCCGACCAGACCGTGCACGCTATAAATGGCGGATACACCTTTTTCTTTAGACTCTTGGGAATAGCGAGAACCTCTTTCTCCACTACACTTCCATCTCGCACATAAAGACTGGGATGCATACAGATTGCTACTATCGCGCTACAGCGCATTACTTTTCCTGCAAGTCCAAATCTCTGCATCCAGAATTTATTTCCTATTACCAGACGACTGTCGCCTAAAATACATTCCAAAGTATCTATATGTTTATAAGACACAATCACTGCCCAAGACGTCATGAACGGTAAAGGCAGCATTATGGCCATGTTGACAACATCAGCAACGTCGAGCTTACCCATAAAAACTCTCATAGATGACATCATCAACTTCTTCATCTCTCATGCCGCCAACTAATATCCGAAAACATAACCAGATACTATCAGCGCAGCAAACCATATATGAGAAGCAATAAACGGAGGGTACAACCAACGTTTGAGTCGCTTAGGCATCTTCGCAACTTCACTTTCAAGCACCAGCCCTCTCCAAATGTAAATTCTCGGCATCAAACATGTAAGAAAGACACTTCCACATGTAATCATTTCACCAAGCAGGCCTAAATGCTTTATGAATTTTCGATCTTACTGCAGGAGCAGACTGCGACAGAATACCTGTTCCAATTTATCTACCAACAAATGGGAAGTGATGGCGGTCCAAATCATGATAAAAGGTAAAGGCAAAGCAACACAAACCGACACAAGCTCCTGGTTTGTCAACTTACTGAAGGATATCGTCATAGATAACGTCCCCTAAGGCTTCAACTTGACTACCCCCGATTTCACTTCCCGCCCAACCGCTTGTCGCACCAATCATCGCAATGCAGGCAGTAGTACCAAACCCTCTGGTGGCAGCGCCCAAAATTAACGCGCACCAGCTTTTCGAGAGATGTCCTCCGATAGACGCTCCGGCTACACCCCCACCCAAACTCCCAATCAACTTCCCCCCCTCCAGATACCGCGCTTTCCTGCACTACCGTTCATCTCCCGCAAGACAAGCCTCTCTGATCTCCAGCGAAGTAGACGCCACATCCAGCGCGACGCCGATGTATCCGCCGCGTTTGATGATGGTCGCAGCTCTCGCCACACCTGCCACGGTATCGGCGTAGCGGGCGATCTCGCCGTGCTTCGTGTTGCTTTTGGTCGATAACGCGCCTCAGTCACAACAAAAACACACATGACTTACCAGACGAACACACCACAAATAAATAGTGCAACTGTCCATATGCCAGACGCAATGAAGGGAGGGTAGACCGTCACTTTCCACTCTTTAGGTACCGCATCGACTTCCTCTTGCAAGACCGATCCATTTCGCACAAATGATTTTGGGCAGATAAGAATTGCACAGACCGAACCGCAGAGCATTATCTTACCTGCGATTCCTAGCCCTTTCATAACTGCCTTGTTTTCATTAACAAACTTGCTGCGCACCCATACACTCTCTAACTTAGCCACCATTCGATGAGAAACAATTGCCGACCATAATGCTATAAGCGGCAGAGGGCCAACTACCATCAGGGTCACGATATCAGTGAACGCTGTTCTACTCATCATTACCCTCGTAGATGACCTCACCAAATTTTTCACCTCCCCTTCCTCCGACTTCGCCTCCTGCCAAGCTACTTAGCCATCCGCACACGGCGGGGCAGTCTTTAGGGCCAGCCCTCTCGCCAGCACCGCAGTCCACCACAGTAATGCCAAGACTATTTGATCCCGACTGGCAAGCTGCAACATGAGACGCAAGCTTGCCTTGCAAATCAAATAGACTAGATTTGTAGTCAATTTTCGAACCCGATATTTAACGTTCCGTATTGCTACAAACAAACCTCACGGGCGCTTTTTATCGAGCCCCAGATCAGAAAATTGCACGCGATCAACGCTAACATCCAAACCCAACATGCCATAAACGGCGGATACAGAATCATTTTTTGCCTCTTGGACACAGCCAGCACTTCGCTTTCGATAATCCAGCCCCTTCGGATACAAAATCGCCAATTAATACATAGTGCAAATATCGAACTACAGTACATGACCTCCCCTACAATTCCCAAACCGCGCATCCAAACTATGTCTTTCCTCACGAAAGAGCTGCGTGAAAAAATCGTGTCCAGATCATCTATCAACTTGTGCGACGCTATCGCCGTCCATAGAGGGATAAACGGCAAAGACAGCGTAACTATCATCGTTATTAAGTCAGTGATACCCGACCTAATCATAAGCTCTCTCATAAATCATCTCGCCCATCATCTCTACTGCCACTCCTCCCACTTCACCTCCTGCCCATGAAGCTGTTAAGTTACTTTCCTCATTTTGATTTGCGTCATGTGATTTAGAGATAAGCAGCACCCCATATAAATAGTGCAATTGTCCATATAAAAAGAGCAGAAAACGGGTAACAAAGCTTTAACTTCAAGCTTCTGGGGACCGATAAGATTTCGCGCTCAATGGCGTCCCCTCTCGATACGCTCCAACGAGGAAATAAGAAGACTAAAAATACTGCCCCGCACCTCATAACTTTACCTGCCATCCCCAAACGCCTATGCAGCCGTTCATTCACCTTAAGAAACTTACTGCATGGAAAATGAGCTTCTAGCTGATCGAGTAGTAGATAAGAGGCCAAATACACCCAGCCTGTGACAACTGGAAGCGGAAGAGCTATCAACACTGTAATGAAATCAGAAATTCTAGATCTAATCATCAATTTCTCCATACAATACTTCACTGAATTTTTCCCCTTTCACGCCTCCAATCTCACCTCCACCCCAGCCCCCCAACCCGCTTCCCACTGCTACACATGCAGTCACCCCCCTGCCTCGCGTAATAACACCCAATAAAACAGTGCATAGCTTTTCAGATACAACAGATGCAAATGAACCTCCTGCAACCCCCCCAACCAAACTCCCCATCAATTTCCCCCCCTCCACATACCGCGCCTTCCTGCACTGCCGCTCATCCCCCGCAAGACAAGCCTCTCTGATCTCCAGCGACGTAGACGCCACATCCAGCGCGACGCCGATGTATCCGCCGCGTTTGATGATCGTTGCGGCTTTTGCGACGCCGGCAACGGTGTCGGCGTAGCGTGCGATTTCGCGGTGTTTCGAATAGCTTTTGGTCGACAGGCCCAACATGTCTTTGATGCGGGTGTTTCTGCCGAGTCCCGAGCCGGTGCTGGCAACGCTGCTGAGTTGCTTTTGGATGTTGGCTTCCAGCAGTGCGCGTTTCTGGAAGAAGAGTTCGCGGTTCTGGAGTTTCCCCGAGGACATATGGCTTTTGTACAGGGCGTTGATTTCTTCCAGGCTGCTCTCGATGCTTTTGAGGTGTCGGCTCCAGCCATCGGAGACGACGCCTGTCGCTATGGACGTTCTATCGATGACGTCCTGCAGGCAGTCGTAGTTATCAAGGACGTAACTGTCGCCTTCCATGCCGTTGATGAGCAGCATGTGGTGCACTTCAGTGGCCTTTCTCATCAGGTAGGCTTCCTGAGCGGTGCAGGCTTTGGTCGAGTAGTCGCCAATGATGACCAGCTCGCCGGCGAGCACGACGCTGTCGCGGATATGCGCGTTGAGGGTGTCGAACTTGGCCAGGGATTTACCGGCGAGGGAAACGCTGGATTTCAAGCCCTGGTAGGTTTGCATGCGTGGGTTGATGAAGCTGTAGGGAGTGGCCATGGGATTCCTCAGGCGTATTTTTTGTTGCCGATTCGGTCCCAGCCACCTGCGACGTTGCCGCCGCCGCTGCCGTCGGTGCGTTTTTGTTGGGTGTAAACGGTTTTGATCCGCCCGTAGTTGAGCTGCACGATTTCAACGGGCACGCCGGAGCTGGCGTTCTGCGTGTATTCGGAAATGATCACTTCTTCGAGGATGATCTCGAAGTACTTGAGCTTGTCGGCCCCCGCACGGTTGAGCGTGAGCCTGACTTCTTTCAGATGATCGCCAGCGCAGCAGGCTTCCATCAGCCTGCAGCTGGCGCTGTCCAGAAACTTGGTGAAGGTGAGATTGGTCAGTGTGGTACGGCCGGATGAAGCGCCACCTGCGGAGCTTGCCGTGGCGGTTGTACTTTGATGACTGCCGAAGTGATAGCCGTCGATTTCGATCCAGTTCTTGTGTTTGTCATCCAGGGCCTCACCACTGATCCCATCGATTTTGATGAATGCGTCTAACGCCATGCCTGCTCTCCTTACCGTTATTAAGAAATGTTTCGGCTGCGGAGTCTGTGGGTAATACAAGGCGTCGGGACGTGGCCTGTTGCGCTGCAAAACGTAGGATTTTTTTGTATTCGGTCGCGATTTTTCCTACACGCTAAGTGCTAGAACGATCGCTTAAATGCTCGCTAGTGCACTGCTGATGGGGCTGAATCTATAATTGCCTCTACCTACACGCCGTGCCGTTCTGCTGCACTGCGCTCCAACTCCGCCGATCAGCACGCTCACATGCCTCGAAACAATCTCTCGCTTCATAAAATCCTCGGTTTCTTGAAAACGCTTCGGCTGAGGGTGGCTAATGCACTGGCAGCATTTCCAGACCGTCGTGGCGGGGATAGGGAATCCGGGCAGCCCAAGACACCCGCACCCGTTGAGCCGATTGGCCGCGCGCCGTCGGAGTCGCTCAACACAGAGAAAGTCGAGAAGCGGGCCGAGCGTGATGGAGCAGGAGAGCGGGTCAAAGCGAAACCGGCCAAAACGGTCACGAAGTCACCTGCGGAGCAGAAAGCGCCTGCCTGTCCTTTCTGCAAAATGACGATGGTGTTGAAGGTGGCCCGATCTGGCGCCAATGCTGGCGGTAATTTTTGGGGGTGCGCGGATTACCCGAAATGTCGGGGCATTCGACCGTTTTTTGCGCCGATGAAGGTGCGGTGAATGCTGCCTCGTTTGGTTGCCTGACAGCGCAGCGTGAATGTATTTGCTGCTGCTTCCCGGCAGTTCGCGAGCAAGCTTGCTCCCACGGCCTCCGGCCAGAATCAAGAGCGGACTTCGCGCCCCGCGTGTTGTGAGGGCTGACGGACGATTCGCCATCGCTCATTAATTCCCCCTCCCCCACATAACATTTTCTCTAAACAATATTTACTCGGGTTTCATTTGATCCTTGCGGCCACGATTCTTAAAGTGGCCTCACTTAATCGAACTTGCATGAGCAAGAAGGTTTATTCAAATGTTCAAATCCATCGGTATTGCCAGCGCGCTTATTGTTTCTTCTTTATTGGCCGCACCTTTTGCAATGGCGGAAGAGTCTCCTGCGTTTGTCGCTCGCAATGAAGCAGTTCATGCGAACTTCGAGCAGCACGAGGAGGCCCTTGCCGCCAAGGCGAAGGAGCAGGACAAGACTCAGCAAGCCTCGACCTATAACCCTCAAGTGGAGAATGCCAAACACACCTGACCTGTACGCCGTTTCAGTTTCTCTCTCGTTGTTTCACGTCGTTGTTTCATCCTGTTCTGCGCCGTTGCTCCCGGCGTGGGGCCTCAAAAGCTCCAAACTTCAGCCGCTGTCCCCAGCGGCTTTTTTTTGAGCACGAAAAAACAATCAAGCAACTAACAAGAATATGGCTTCGCCTTGATATCACTGCCGATCGCCAATGAGTCCACGGGGAATTTTGATCAGTGAATGCATCTTTTAGATACAGCGCTTTGTTCGTTGCAGTGACCGCAACTCTGTCGACTGCGGTTTATGCCGATAACAGTGCCAGCAGTAGCAAAGACGGTTTCATCGAGGGGTCGAGTTTCAATCTCGATCTGAAGAACTATTACTTCAACCATGATAGGCACGACGGCAAGCAGGACAGCAAGGAGTGGGGTCAGGGTTTTGTCGGGGTGTTCGAGTCCGGCTTCACGCAGGGGCCGGTGGGTTTCGGGATCGATGCCAACGCGATGCTCGGGTTGAAGCTCGATGGCGGGGGTGGCAGCGGCGGGTCGAGTATTTTGCCGACCACGGCGCCGAACCCGAACAAGGACAATCTCTACGGCGACGCGCCGGACTCGTTCTCTTCAGCGGGCGGGGCGTTGAAGATGCGCGCGTTCGATACGGTGCTGAAGGCCGGGGACATGTTCCTCAATAACCCGGTGATCGCGGGAGGCGCGACGCGGATGCTGCCGATGACGTTTCGCGGGTTCAGCCTGACCAATACAAGCTTCGATCATCTGACGCTGGATGCCGGGCAGGTGAGTTTTGACAAGCTGTTCAACCAGAGCGGCAACGGGCGCATCGGCACTTATTACGGCACGCTGCCCGAGGGTGACAAGAGCAAACACATGAGCTGGGCGGGCGCGACTTACACCGGGGTGCCGGGGATGACGTCGAGCCTGTATGCCTCGCAGCTCAAGGACATCTGGAACCAGTATTACTACGACCTGGACTACAACTGGGCGGTGAATGATCTGGTCAGCCTTAACCCCGGGTTCCACTACTACCACACCCAAGACAGCGGCCAGGCGCTGCTCGGCAGCATCGATAACAACACGTTCAGCGTGCACTTGGGCGTAACGGTCGGGCATCAGACGCTGACGACATCCCTGCAGAAAGTGAACGGCAACACGCCGTTCGACTACATCCAGGATGGCGACAGCGTATATCTGGATAACTCGCAGCAGTATTCGGACTTCAACGCGCCGGGGGAAAAATCCTGGAAGTTGCAGTACGCGTATGACTTTGTCGGCTGGGGAATGCCAGGGCTGACATCGTCGCTCTCCTACACCCGCGGGACGATGGATCTGACGAAGGCCACGACAGCGGCTGACTCGGGCTACAGCTATTACAACGTCGACGGCAAAGACGCAAAGCATTGGGAACGGGATGCGGACTTGAAGTACGTGGTGCAGGGCGGCCCGGCGAAGAACCTCGGCGTGCGGCTGCGCTGGGCGACCAATCGGGGTGGCGATGGCTACAAGGCGGTGGACCACAACGCCGATGAGTATCGGGTGATTGTGGATTATCCGATCAACGTGTTTTGACCTGACGGTATTGGATTGACGGTATTGGACTGAAGGGCCTCTGTGGCAGTCCGGCCGGACTGCTACAGAGATGCACGGCGTCTGAATGTTGGGCGTTAACCTATCTACGGCTTCTCTGCCTCAGGCAAAATGCCGACCCTCTGTAGGAATTGGCTTTTGTCGAGGTAGAAATGCGCTTGCTCAATCTGAAAACTGTCGTGGTCCGCAGTGCTCTGGCCCTGTGCCTGGGCATGACCGGCGCGCAGGCGGCGACTGACACCCCGCAGCCTGCAAAATCGACCAAATCCACGCAGTCGCCCAAGACCTCGAAGAGCACTACCAGCTCGAAGGCGGCGACCACCTCGAAGACAGCCAAAACGTCCAAGACTTCGACGACCTCGAAAACCGGCAAAACCTCGAAGACCTCAACCAAACCCAAGACTTCGAAAACCTCCAAGACTTCCGCTGCGTCCAAGACGTCCAAGACGTCCAAAACCTCGAAGTCTGCCAAGACCGCGCCCAAGGCCGTCCCAGCGCCGCCTGAGACGCAGAACGTTATGATGCTCGACAGCAAGTTCGCCTTCACCCTGCCCAAGGATTACGTCCAGGGCCCGATGGAAGAGATCGACGACAAGGCCCGGGCAGCTGGTGTCACCGGCTCGCTGTACATGAACAAGCCCGCCAAACGCGTGGTGATCATCACCGAGACGCCATTGCCGGACGGCCAGAACGTGCCGACCAACGACAGTCAGACCCTCGACAACATCATTGCCGAAACACTCGTCCAACAGCAGTCCAGCTACAAAGACTTCAACAAGCTGGGTGAGAAGAAGATCCTGCGCAACGGTCTCGAACTGCGCCAGCTCGACATCTCCGGCAGTGTCGAGGGCGGCAAGGTGCTGAGCACGACGATAGCCGCCGTCTCAGGCGCTCGCACTGCAGTGGTCAATGTGATCTCTCTGGAAAAAGACGTCTCGGCGCATACGGCGGTAGTGAATGAGGTGACAGGGAGCAAGTAAGGATTGCTGCTTTAAAGGCACCAACTGAAGCCTTAAAGGCAGCACTTTTCAAGCTCGCGACCTCGGACTCCCTTATCTACGCCCCTCCACCGCCATGCGCAGCGCAAAACCAAACAAAACAGTCCCCATCAGATAACGCTGCACGTTGGCCCAGGTCGGTTTGGTCGCGAGGAATACCGCGATGTAACCTGCGGCCATGGCGACCATTGCATTGACGGTCAGGCTCACGCCGATCTGCACGCTGCCCAGCACCAGGGACTGGCTGAGGACGCTGGTGCCGTTGCCGACGGTGATGAATTGCGGCAACAGCGAGAGATAGAGCACGGCGACTTTGGGGTTGAACAGGTTGGTCATCAGGCCCATGAGGAACAACTGCTTGTTGCTGTCCCGGGGCAGCTCCTTGACCTGGAACGGCGAGCGTCCACCCGGCTTGACGGCTTGCCAGGCGAGGTACAGCAGGTACATGGCGCCCGCGATGCGCAGAGTGTCGTAGGCGTAGGGCACGGCCATGACCAGACCGGTGATGCCGAATGCGGCGCAGAGCATATAAAAGATGAAGCCGATACCGACGCCACCCAGTGAGATCAGGCCTGCCCTACGGCCCTGCGAGATGGATCGCGAGATTACGTAGATCATGTTCGGCCCCGGTGTCAGGACCATGCCGAGTGCAATGAAGGAAAAGGCGACGAGGTTCGAGAGTTCAGGCATGACCACTTCCGGCGGCAGGTTCGGGAGGTCGTCGAAGGGGTTCGACGGGCCGGGCCATTTCAGCTTGGAAACCCTCACACCGTAAATACACAGATTCGCGGAAAACCGACCCTCACAGATGACGACGCCCAGTTGTGGATCCATCAAGAGCGGCTACGCTTGGCGCATCCGGTTTCGCGCACCCGGCAGTAAGCAGGCGACGGTCGGCGGTCTGAATCTGACCAATAGTGGCACAAGGCCCTTCCCAGCGCCCAGCAGGCGAGCGACACTCTGAATCGTTCGTCGTGGCCGATGTTTCAGTCGGGATGCAGCGCTATAACCCGGTGAAGAGCTATGAACACCTCACCTCACAAAGGTCTTTCGTTTGCCCGGCGCATGTATTTGCCGCGCAGTGTCGGGCTGGGCATTGGTTTCTTCACGGTCGCCGCCGCTTTGTACCCGTCGCATCCGCCGACTTGGGTCTGGGTGCTGATGATCCTCCACGGCTACGGTTGGTCGCATGGGGCGTATCTGCTGGCGAAAATCTCTCGCCAGCCCTACAAGGCCGAGCGCCGCAATCTCATTTACGACTCGCTGGCCGGTGGTTTCTGGGCGGGCGCCATGGGCCTCAACCCGTTGCCGGCTGTGACGGCACTGTCGATGATGGCGATGAACAACATCGCCGCCGGTGGCCCCAGGCTTTTGATGATCGGCAGCGTGGCGCAGATCATCGGTGCGCTGATCGCGTACTTCATATTTGTGCCTGAGTTGTTTCCGGCCATCAGCCAGATCCAGGTCTATGCCTGCCTGCCGATGCTGGTGATCTATCCGATGGCCATCGGGCTGGTGTGCTATCGCGTGGCCGTGCAGCTGTCGAAAAGTAAAAAGGCGTTGGAAAAACTCAGCACCACGGACAGCCTGACCGGATTGATGAACCACGGTGCCTGGAAGGATCTGCTGACCGTTGAGTTCAAAAATTGCAGGACGCTGAAGCGGCAGAACAGTGTGGCGCTGATCGACATCGACCACTTCAAGACCATCAACGACACCTACGGCCACATCATCGGCGACACGGTCCTCAAGCAACTGAGCCATGCGCTGACCGCCAGCCTGCGGGAAACCGATCTGGCCGGCCGCTACGGTGGCGACGAATTCTGCGTGATCCTGCCCGACACCACGCTGGCCCAGGCCACCGATATCCTCGAACGCCTGCGCCGCACCGTCTACGAACACACTCACCTCGCCCTTCCCGACCTGAAACTTAGCCTCAGCATCGGCATCGCCGCGTATGGCCCGCACCTCACCGATGCCGGCATGTGGCTGCACGAAGCAGACATGGCGTTGTACGACGCCAAGAGCACCGGGCGCAACCGAGTCACCTCGGCCAAGCCCGGTGTCAAGGCGTGTGAGACATTGAGTGCGGAGTTCGAGTGAGTCAGCGCCGGAACCGCATCAGGGTTTCAAAGAGCGTGGGAAGACCGCTTTTCTGCAAATACTTCTGGATGATTTGGCGCAGGGTGGTTGCCAGGTCTTGAGGTGCGTTTGCGCCAGCTGCAGATCCTGCCTTTTTGGCACGCTGATCATGATTAGGCTCCGCGCCGTCCCTACCTCGCCTAAGACCAGGGATGTCGTAAACTTCTTTGGATACGTTTTTGACGTAGTTTTTCTGACCCTGTTGGAAATGAGTGAAACGAGCGCCAAAGTCAGCCACCGTCGAGCCAACAGCGGAGAACTTGTTAACGATCTGTTCCAGAAAATCAAAGTTGAGCGTGCTCATCGGACTGTACGCAGGGTCCAGGTTGAAGCGCAAAAAGCCCTGATCAATTCTTGTACTTTTGATGCCCTCCCCACTCAGGATCCGTTGCGCGGTTTCGGCACTCTTTTCGTTGAAGGTGTACATCACTTCATGCCCCTCCATGTCGAATCGTGTCATCGGTCGTTGAGGCAACATTTCCTGTCCGTTATCGGTTCGGCGATAGTGTGCGATCCCGGAGGCAAGATCATCGACGTAGCCAAGATCAGCACCTTGGCCATTTGCAAACTCATAAATGCTGGACAGAAGTCGCCGATCACCATGCGTAAGAAAATAGGGCGGAAACATTCCGTCCAGTCCAGGCGCATATTTCACCACTGCGGGCTCCAGAATATGCCCTTCAAACATGCGCGCCATCAGTAAAGCCTTGCCACTGATCGATACAGAGGAAGCCTGTGGCGACGTCAATGAACTCACTTGTCCACCTGCCTGCGCAGATGTTTCTCGCAGGGCCTTATTCGGTACGGGTAGGGGCTGAATGCGAGTATTTTTTGATATTGAAATTGTCATGACAGTTCCCTTGATGTGAGTGCCCGCCCCCGCTCTCCGAGGACGGACGTAGCCATCCCCGTAACCGACACAAACGTTAACGCCAGTGGCAATAATTTCTTTTTCATCATTTACATCAGTTAGGCCGATCCTGTGTTCAAGCGCAGACAACGTGTCGGGAACTGAGCAACAGCCGCGGTGAGAAAAAACTTTCGGCCACCCGCAAATCGAATTTCTGCGCCACGCGCTGCAGATAGGACAGGCGAATATCACGATTGCCACGCAGGCCCAGCGCTACGGCGTCGGCGAGACTCAAGTCCAGATCCAGATCGGTCGCTTGCGCTGGCAACGGCGATTCGCGGGCGTGTGCCATATCTGGCGCGGCAACCGCAGGTACCTGTTTGTCATCGCAGCGGGCCTGTTCGCACGTCATCACGCTGAACAGCATCACCAGCGGCGCGGCATAACCGCTCAACCGTGAAACACGATGGCATCCACCAGCGCTCACCCGATGGACTGGGCACTGCGCAGTGGTCACGGCAATGAACCAACCGGTGATTGAACCTGCTCCACCAGTTGAATCGGCGAAATCGTTTGCAGCAGCACCTCCAGGCTGTCGCCCAGGACCAGCGGCCCGTACAGCAGTTCCTCGCGTTCCAGATGCGCCCGTTGAATCTCTCGGTAGCCATCCGGATAGATACTCTTTTCAACCGGCAGCAAACGGTCGAAATGTTCCAGCAAGCCGTGAAACACGATGCGTCGCTCGACGACGCCACGGGTGGTGGCGATCAGTTTGATGAAGAAGTCCGAGTCGCTCTGACGCATGGCCTCGTAAGCGGCGTAACGTTCGACCAGCGTGTAGCCGCCTGACTCGTCGAACACCACGCAGCACAGCGCTTCACGGCTCGACCCGCTGAAAGGGTTAACGGCTGCACCGCGACGATTGCTTTGTGCGAGCGCATACGCCACGGCCCGCTCCACGTCCTCGGCCCGGGATGCGTCGGCACTTTGTACGACCGAACCGTCGCGCTCGTCGAGGCTTGGCGCCTGGCGGCCTAAGCGTTCTACCTCGGCACCGAAAGTCGCGAATATCCCCTGCGGTCCAAGCCATTGCTTGTGCATCTCGGCCAGATGTTCGACGCCCAGGGCGTTCTGTCGATCAACCAGGGCCGCAAACTGGGCATTCACCTCAGTATCGCTATGACCCAGCGCGGGTCGAGTTTGTGACGCGGCATTCGCACTGTGAATCGGGTTGCATGCAGCCATTGAGTTCTTCCTTATTGTTGTCGAAAATTGTCTGCAGAGCAGGGTTTAAAGGCTTGCTCAGTCGAGAAAAACCGCAACACGCTTGATGTAGCTTTGACTGACACCGCGCAATTCAAACAACGCTTCTGAAACGTGCTCTGAGATTTCGTCCATGACCCTTCCTTGCCACACATTCGCTAAACCACATCTTGTTCACTCGCTGCATCTAATGCGCGAGTACCCAACGGGCGGACACCACTTAATACTCGGCACTCGTGCAATCTTCATGTTCCGTGGATTGGTTATTATCCTCGTGTGCCTCGATGAAACAATCCGTCAGATGTAGGGGTACCGAGAGTGTTTTTATTCTGGGTACAGGCACATGCAACGCCATGAGTTGTGCCCTGTTGCGCACGTCGTTCTTTCTGAGCAACGCCGATACATGATCACGAGCCGTGTAATCACTGATGCCCAGCGCCACTGCGATGTCTTTGTTGGTGAACCCCAGCAGCACCAGTTTCAGGACTTCTCGCTCTCGTGGCGTCGCTCGGCCGAATCTCTTGCGCTTCCCTTCACGTTCCAGCATTGGCGTGTGGTGACCTCCAGTTGAGTGCCTTCCCTGGCATTGAATTACTCATCGGCACTGACAGGATTTTATTGAGCATTAATTTGAAAATCTGACACTTCGATACAAAGGCACTTAATCAAATCAGCTTCAATACTACAAAGGTAACTATTCCTACAAAGCCATGAGAAGTTTCTCTAAACTCGTCTTACAACATTACCAACCAGACACAAGACTTCCGCGAGCGATCAGGCGCACGCAAAGTTATGTGGGAGACAAGTTGCACAGGCCGCGACAATAAACGTTGAAATTCTCAATTACAATCTCTGGTTACAAATGTCGGCGACGAGTAGGGGAGTCAGGACCAAGGGGAAGTAGGCAATACGCGATCTGCACGCGTTAAGCGCAGATCGCGTTACACCGGGGAAGGAAAAAACTGACGGCAATCAGGACGCTGGCTGACCGAACATTTTCATCGCTCGTTCGCGAATTTCGTCCGGGGTGAGGTCTTCCTTGTGGGTACCGATGAACCAGAGATGACCGAAAGGATCGCGTACGCTGCCGCTGCGGTCACCGTAGAACATGTCCTGCACCTCGGTAACGACCGTGGCACCCGCCTCTACCGCGCGCTTGAACTGCTCGTCGACATCGGGCACGTAAAGATGCATGCCGAAGGAAGTTTTGCCACCTGGATCAGGGCTGACGAACCCGCCTTGATCGCACGGCTCGGACAGCATCATCCGCGAGTCACCGATTTGCAGTTCGGCATGACCGACCCGCCCACCGGGCGCATCCAGACGAAACATTTCCTTGGCGTCGAAGGCCTTCTTGTAGAACTCGATGGCTTGGGCTGCGGGCGAGACGCCCATGTACACGGTCAGGCTGTGCTGGCCTTCAGGAATGGGTTTGACGCTCATGATGATTCTCCTTGAGTGTTTTTATTCAGCGAGATATCAGGGTTTCAGTTCGAACAGGGCCTTGCCGCTGGCCATGTCGAATGGCGCGGAAAAGTGCTCATGAACTGCCTTCCAGCCATCGGCGGTCTTGCGATAGCCCGCACTGGCGCGCATCCACGAGGACTTTTCTTCGCCCTTGTCATCGGTCCCGCCACACTTGTTCAGCCAGTGGGCGAAAGCGACCGTGCCATCAGCGTGGATGGTCAGTTGGTGAGTCTCGAACAGCATCGCGCCCTCGCACATCCCGAGGCAAAATTCCCAGTGCTGGCGATAGGCATCTATACCGCGAAACTGCAGTTGGATAATTGCGTCGTATGCCACGATGTCAGGCGCGTAGTAGGCCATGATCGCTTCAAGGTCCTTGTCGCGGACGGCGACGCACCAACGTTCGATCAGGGTCTGGATCTGTTTGTCATCGGCACTGTTGCTCATGACTGACCTCCTGCGGCGAATGCCGACACTTGGGCTTCATCGGCTTGCAGGTTCAGTTCACGCACAGGACGAACTTCCACACTGCCGACCCGTGCTGCCGGAATGTGCGCCGCCACCTGCAAGGCCTCGTTGAGATCGCGCGCCTCTATGAGGTAAAACCCTGCGAGCTGTTCTTTGGTTTCAGCGAAGGGTCCATCGGTAATCGACACCTTGCCGTTACGCATTCTGACAGTCGTCGCGGTTTCCACTGACTCCAGCGGTTCGGCCGCCAACATTCGACCGCTGGCCTGCACCGACTGCGCATAGGCCAGGCATTCGTCGTCCCGAGGGCTGTCTGGATGTGAATGCAGGATTTGCTCGTTGCTGTAGATCAGACACAGGTATTTCATGATGACCTCCGTGAGGTGCAACCTGCGACCTCATGTTTAATCGCCTGAAAGTTATCGCGCTGAGCAGTCCGGCATGCCGGCGGCAGCACACTCAAGCGCCACCGCCGGCAAGCCGGACGGCTACAGGAAGCTCATCCTGATTTACTGGCGATGGAGCTTCTTACTGAGCTAGTCGTTTGTCGGCCTTGAGAATCGACACGACACTGAAAGAATTTTCAGCGCCTGACCGACGGTCCGTTTTCAGCCAGGCAATTCATTCAGACAGCGCTCGAGAAAACGCCGATCTACGCTTTGCTGCGCCTGTTCAATGGCCTTGAGATAAGCGGCACGGGCCTCCTCGTTACGATCCAACCTTCGACACATGTCCGCACGCGCCGCCCACGCCAGGTGATAGCCCTCCAACTCCCCTGAGGCCAACAGTTCATCGACCAGATTCAAAGCAGCCTCTGGCCCCTGCACCATGGCCAGCGCCACTGCGCGATTGAGTTGCACGACTGCTGAATCGTTGAAGCGCAGCAACACGTCGTAGAGCCCGACGATCTGTGGCCAGTCGGTGTCTTCGGCCTGTCTGGCGTCGGCATGTACGGCTGCGATTGCGGCCTGCACGCTGTAGGCGCCGGTCCTTCCTGAACGTAGGGCTTGTTCCACCAATGCTTCGCCTTCTTGAATCAGCGGGCGCTGCCACAGGCGTCGGTCTTGCCGGTCCAGCATGACCGGTTCGCCCTCCGGGGAAAGCCGCGCCGGGCGCCGGGACTCTACAAGCAGCATCAAACCCAGCAGCCCCGCCACTTCCGGTTCGGGCAGCAGATCCAGCAACAGGCGCCCCAGACGGATCGCTTCAGCCGACAGATCACTGCGGGTCAGGTGCTCGCCGGACGACGCGAAATAACCTTCGTTGAACACCAGATAAATCACCCGTAACACCGCCTCCAGGCGCTCAGGCAATTCGTTGTGGACAGGGACTTCATAGGGAATGTGCGCGTCGCGAATCTTGTTCTTGGCGCGGACGATGCGCTGGGCAATCGTCGATGGCGTGATGAGGAAGGCCCGGGCGATTTCCTCCGTGGTCAGGTCGCAGACTTCGCGCAGCGTCAGGGCCACCTGGGCGTCGGCGCTCAAGGCCGGGTGACAACAGACGAAAATCAAGCGCAGCCGGTCGTCCTCGACGCTTTCGATATCGGCTGCATCATCGCTGAATCGATCCTCGAGTTGGCGTGCCAGTTCGTTGAGGGAGGCGTCGAAGCGAGCGCGGCGGCGCAGGCTGTCGATGGCCTTGAAGCGACCGGCGGAAACCAGCCAGGCACGGGGGTTGTTGGGCATTCCCGATTGTGGCCACTGCTCGACCGCTGCGATGAAGGCGTCCTGCAAGGCTTCTTCTGCCCGTTCGAAACTGCCCAGCAGACGAATGAGCGTGGCGAGCACGCGCCGGGACTCCTGACGATAAAGGCTATCGACTTGCGCACGCACGACTGACGTGGCGCTGAGATTATTCTTATTAGGGTTATCGCTCATGCCCACACTCGCCGACGACTGTTCCGATAGTGGTCGGCCAAGCGTAGTAGGGGATCGGGCGTCGCTCAACGACGCCCCGACGGTCAGTTACTGCAAGGTGCGGCTACCGGATCGTCGACCTGCATGCCCTTGCGCATGCCGAAGAACATGGCAGTGAGCAGGCCCACCGCCCCCATGATCGCGCAGTAGCCGACGCAGACCCACGGACTCCAAGGCATCAGGGCGATCAGCGCCAGCGGCGTGGTGCTGGCCCACAGTGCGTAACTGATGTTGTACGTCAGCGAGATCCCAGAGACTCGAATATTCGCCGGGAACAGACCGACCATGACCGACGGCACCACGCCGACGATGCCACACGCCAGCCCTGCCACCGAATAGGCCAGAGCGATTGGCAGCCACTGAATGACCAGGCTGGCGTACAACAGGCCTACGCCCACTGGCAGCAGGAGGCTGTACAAAACCACCCCACGCCAGGCGCCGATGCGGTCCACCAGCATCCCTGCCAGCACACAGCCGATATTGAGGAAGACGATGCCGACGCTGCTCAGGGCGAAGGTGTCGCTGGGGCTCATGCCGAAACGCTGCTGCATCACGGTTGGCGTGATCACCACCAGCGTGACCACGGCCGAAGTCAGCACGCAGGTCAGCAAGGCGGCGGGCAATAACGATTGGCGATGTTCGCGCACGACGGCACGCAGCGGGAGTTCGGTCATGCCTTCGCGTTGGGCGTGCAGCGCCATGAACACCGGCGTCTCGCTCAGCCAGCGACGCAGCCAGACACCGATCACTCCGAACACCCCGCCCAAGAGAAACGGAATGCGCCAGGCGAAGTCGAGGATTTCCGCGTGGCTGAAGACCTTCGCCAGCCAGGTCGCAGTCAACGCGCCGATCAAGTAACCGAAGGTCAGGCCTGCTTGCAGTACGCCCAAGGCGTAACCGCGATGGCCCTTTGGCGCGTGTTCTGCGACGAACACCCAGGCGCTGGGCACTTCGCCGCCCACCGCTGCACCTTGGAGGATGCGCAGGGCCAGCAGGATCAACGGCGCCCAGTAGCCGATTTCGGCGTAGGTGGGCATTACGCCGATCAGCAGGCAGGGCAGCGCCATCATCAGAATGCTCAGGCTGAACACCCGCTTGCGGCCCAGTTTGTCGGCGAAGTGCGCCATCAGGATGCCGCCCAAGGGGCGCGCCAGATAACCAGTGACGAAGATCCCGAAGCTTTGCAACAGGCGCAGCCATTCGGGCATTTCCGGCGGAAAGAACAGCTGGCTGAGGGTCAGCGCAAAGAATACGAAAATGATGAAATCGTAGATTTCCAGCGCCCCGCCCAAGGCCGCAAGGCCCAGGGTCTTGTAGTCGCCCCGGCTGATCGGTTGTGGACGTGGTCGAACAATGGCTGTCATGAAAGACCCCATTTGGCAGTTTAAACGGCAGTTAGGTGCGACAAAGGCGCGCAGGATAACAAAGCTTGCGCTCAAAGGCGGCTGGCAGACAACCGGACTTGCGTCACATCACAGGGCATACACGCCGGGAGTCATGCCGAACTGTGCGCTGAACGCACTGATGAAGGTGCTCACGCTGTCGTAACCCAGGCGCTGCGCCACGCGGTTGACGTTGTCGCCCTGAGCCAGCAATTCCAGCGCGCGCTTCATTCGCGCAACGATGCGCCATTGCACCAGCGACATGCCGGTTTCGGCGCGAAAGTGTCGGGTCAGCCCCCGCCGCGACATGCCCACGCGCCGGGCCCAGTCGTCCAGGCTGGTCTTGTTGGCGGGATCGGCGACGATGGTCAGGGTCATGCCCACCAGATGCGGGCTGCTGGGCATTGGCAGAAACAACGGATTGGCAGGTGAAATCTTCAGATCGTCGAACAGCACCTCCAGTTGGCGATGCTGCGGGGGTGTGAGTTCGGCCGAGCCGCCGTCCCAGGCCCCAATACGATCAAGCAACGCACTGGACAGCGCCGTCATGTCGAACACCGTGGGGTGAGTGGGAAACAGCGGGCACAGGTCCGGGCGCAGATAGATCATCCAGCCCTTGGCCGCTTCATGGACTCGCGCTGCATGGGCAACGCCCGGAGGTATCCAGCCAATGTGTCGTGCCGGTACCACCCAACTGCCGCTGTCCAGCTCGGCTGTGATCACGCCCTGCTTCACCGCCCACAACTGGCCTTCGCGGTAACGGTGCAACATGTCTTCAGTGCCTGGTTGCAGCGGCTCTGCATTGACCAGCAGCGGTCGTCCATCCTGGATGCGGCGTTGCAACGGGTACTGTGCTGGCATGGCCCGATTTCCCTGTTGAGTGGCATGCCGACGGTAGCAAGCCAGCGCTGGCGATACCAGTCATGCCAGGTATATGAGCAGAGAAAGGGTCAATGCACTGAATCGGCAGGTGTGTCGCGCTCCATGTACAGGCTGCGCAGGCTAATGCCACTGGGGTGCGCGTAGGCGTCGTCACGCACCGCGACAAATCCCATGGCGCGGTAGAAATCGGCGGCGTTGAGCGACGAGTAGAGATAGAGGCGACTGAAATGCTCTTCGGCAGCCATCGCTTCCAGACCCTTCATCAGGAGCTTGCCGATGCCCTTTCCAGCATGCAAAGGCTCGACGAACAGCGCAATCACCTCGCCGGTCTGGCGGTCCAGAATGGCGTAGCCGAGCAACTGGCCGTCTTCTTCCGCGACCAGCGCGCAGTCGGTGGCGAGCAACCGCAAATAGGATTCCGGGGGTGGCGCCTCGCTCCAGATCTCGATCTGCTCGGGCGAATAGTGACTGGAGCACAGCTTGCGCACGGCACGGGTGCGCAGCGACCACAGCAGCGGAATGTCAGGAATGTTTCCCGGTTTCAGTTCAATCATCTGCCGCTCCGGCCCCTTGAAAATCGCACGGACGTTCCTGTCGGTGCACAGCTATTCGCTCAGGGTGACAGGATGCACCAAAACACCGCCAACCTGTAGCCGCACGGCTTGCCGGCGGTAGTGCCTTGAAGATCGCCCCGCCGGCAAGCGGGACTGCTACAGGTCGCGAAGGTCTAGAAACTCACCGTCGCCGACAAACGCGCGGTGCGCGGGGCGCCGAGGAACAGGTAGTCGTCGCCCAGGTACTCGCCGACATCACGCCAGTAACGTTTGTCGAACAGGTTGTCGACAGTCAGGCGAAACACCGTGTCATACCCTTCCAGCCTGGTGCTGTAGCGACTGCCCGCGTTGAACACCGCGTAATCGTCGACTTTCACCGAGCCTTCGCGGTTCGCGTATTTGCTGGAGCTGTACTGCATGCCGCCCAGCAGCGCCAGCCCCGGGATCGGCAGGCTGTAATCCGCCGACAGACTGCCTCGGTATTTGGGTACGTTGATCGCCTGATGGTCTTCATAGGCTGCGGTGCCGCTGTCTTCGACCCGAGCGCGAATCGCCGCGACGCTGGCCGCGATCTGCAATTGCGAAGTCAGCCAGCCATTGGCGCTCAACTCAAGCCCGGTGTTCTTCTGTTGGCCCTGCTGCACGAAGGTCAGGCTGCCGTCGTCATTCGGCCTGGAATACTGATACGCCTGGCGCGTCTGGAACACCGCCGCGGTAAAGCTCATCCGACGCCAGTCGTATTTGACGCCGGCTTCCAGCTGACGAGAAATCGTCGGCGCGAGGATTTCACCGATGTTGGTGTCGAACACCGATGCGGTGCCACCCAGCGACAGGCCCTTGCTGTAACTGGTGTAGAGCGAAACGTTGTCCAGCGGCTTGTAGATCAACGCCGCCTGCGGCAGGAAAATCGCGCGCTGGGTGTGGCGGTTGTCGCTACCGTCTTCGTTGTAGGCCTTTTCATCAAGGCGCACCTGACGGCCGCCGATGACCGTCTGCCACTGATCGTTGAAGCTGATGCGATCAGTGGCGAACAGCCCGTACTGGCGGCTGTCCAGACGTCGCTCTGTATGGCCGACCGGCACGTCGGACGGCGCGAAGGTTTCAGGCGTTTGGTGAACGTTGCCGGAGCCCACGAACTGGCTGTAATAGGGCCGGGTGTCGACAGTGCGACGGAACGCGCTGGTGCCGAAGGTCAGCTCGTGTTTCAACCAGCCGGTGTTGAACAGACCGGTCATTGCCGCTTCGACTTCGTCGTTGCGGCGCGTGTCGTCGGGGCTGCGGAAGTCGTAGATGTCGTAGCCGCCATCAGGCGTGAAGTGGCCGGTCACCGGGGTGCTCGGGCAATCGCTCTGGTAATAGCAGCCGTAGGCGAAGGCGCTGTAATCGTCGATCACCACACGGCTGCGCGAGGCGCTGAGGCTGGCTTTCCAGTCGTCGTTGAGGCGGTATTCATAGCGGCCGTTCATGTTCAGCGAGTCGATACCCACCGGATTCGACCCACTCTGATAACCCAGCAACTTGCGCGGCGAGGCGTCGTGGGGCAGTTCGGTGCCGCCGAGCAATTGATAGCCCGGCACCGAGCGCTGTTCCCTGGTCTGGTATTCGACGTCCAGTTGCAGCGTCGATTGCTCGTTGATGTTCCAGTCGAATGCCAGCGATGCGAAGTCGCGCTTGCCGTCGGCGTGCTCGACGTAGGAGCGAATGTCTTCGTGGGCAACATTGGCGCGCAGGCCGAACTGCTTCTCGCTGCCGAACCAGCCGCCGACGTCGGTGGCGAGGTAGCGCTCGCCGTGTTCGTTGGTCGAAACGGTCACCGAACGCACATCCTCAGGGCGTTTGGTCTTGTAATTGACCACGCCCGCCGGCTCCGTCACGCCGCTCTGCAGACCGGACAGCCCCTTGAGCAGTTCGACCTGCTCCTTGTTCTCAAGCCCCACGTTCTGTTCGCCAGTGATGCTACGACCGTTGATGCGGTAGCTGTTGGCGGCGTTGAGCGAGAAGCCGCGCACCACGAAGTTTTCGTAGTAGCCCACCGGCGCGTAGCTGTCGCCCACCGACGCGTCGTTGCGCAGCACTTCGCTGAGCAACCTGGCCTGCTGATTCTTGAGCATTTCTTCGCTGAAAACCGAAATCGACGAAGGCGTATCGAGCAACGGCGCTTCGTTGAAACCACCGACCGAGGCGCTGCCGGCCTGGTAGCTCGACACTTGCTCACCGGACACCTTCACCGCATCGAGGGTCAGCGGCTCGGCTTCCTGAGCGGCCAGCCAGGGCGATGCGAAAGCAATGCTCAGCGGCAACAGGCGTCGCGAAAAGCCTGCGGCGGGTCGCAGTCGAGTGATCATTGAGGGTGAAGCTCCAGGCGGGATATTTTTGTCGGCGCATCTTTTACGTTCTGCGTCGGATTTTTACAACCTCGACACATCCTCTTTAAACGTATGAAACATCTCGAAAATAAGTCGTCCGCTCATCTACACTCGGGCGTCTACCCCCTTTCAGGAAGTCTTTCGATGACGCCCTCGCTGCTCCTGGCTGTGCTCGCCTCAGGCTTTATCTATGCCATTTCGCCCGGTCCCGGGGTGCTGGCGGTGTTCGGCATCGGCGCATCCAGAGGCCGTCGCGCCGGGGCGGCGTTTCTCTGCGGGCATCTGCTGGGGGATGTGATCTGGTGCAGCACGGCGCTGGCGGCGATCATCGGCGCCAAGGTGATCGGCACCACCGCGTTCGATGTACTGGGCATCATCAGCGGGCTGTTTCTGTTCTGGCTCGGCTGGCGAGCGATCCGTGCCAAACGCAGCAGTGGCGACCAACCCGAGACGCCACGGCGGCACCCGTTCTGGCACGGCATCATGTTCGGTCTGACCAACCCCAAGGCTTACCCCGTGGCTGTCGCCACGTTCACGGCATTGCTCTCCAGCCGGGCCGACCTGCTGAACTGGTCGATGCTGCCGCTGTTGATTCTGGTCAGCACGCTGGGCGGGATCGTGGCCTACGGTATCATCGTCGGCGTGGTCGGCGCGCGTCATGTGCGCACGCTGTACCAACGCCACGAACTGACCATCACACGCCTGTGCGGGGTGATGTTCATCGGCTTCGCGATCAATGCGCTGATGCATGCGGTCCCGGGGTTGTTGCCGCGCAGGCCTTGAGGATCAGCATCGACTCGTAAAGGCTGACGATGCTATTCAATTGCCTCACACGGTCCTTGTGGGAGGGAGCTTGCTCGCGAAGACGGCCGTTCTGTGAACGCGTTGGCGACTGACATGCCGCTTTCGCGAGCAAGCTCCCTCCCACTGAATTTTTGGCGCATGTGAAATGGCGTGCAGCGCTGTCCCTGTGGAAATGATTACTCCCATTGGAGTGGTGTCGCAGCCGCTTCTTCGGCGAGCCACGCAAGGAAGGCTTTCACCGGTTCCTGCCGTTCGCGTCCCGGCACGCAGACCGCCACATAGCGTGGGCCGGGCAGGCTGATTTGCGGTCGGTAGGCGACCAGCTCTCCGCGCTTCAAGCTGTCCGCCACCAGCACATTGCTCGCCAACACCAACCCGTGGCCGGCCACCGCGGCACTCAAGGCGTAGTGTTCGTCGTCGAACTCACGCAGTCGCGCGGTTTCCAGCCAGCCGTCGCAACCAGCTGCCGCACACCAGCTTTTCCAGTTGATGGAAAACCCACCCGGGATCTGCCAGCGCAAGTCGATCAGCTCGACCCGCGTCGGGTCCAGCGACTCCACCAGATCTGGCGCGGCGTAGACCCCAAAGCGCTCGTCCATCAGCTCTTGGCGAAACAGGTTCGGGTCGTCATGGCTGACAGTGCGAATCGCCAGATCGACGCTGGAATCTCGCAGCAGGTCCACCAGTTCGTTGCGCGTGTCGACGCGAATGTTGAATTGCGGCCAGGCCCGATAAAAGCCGCCCAGCCGAGGAATCAACCAGGAGACCGCCAGCCCCGGCGTGGTCGAAAGGGTCAGGGTCTGCGAGGCGGTTTCCGGGCAGAAGCTTTCCAGGCTGCGACTGATGTCGAGCAGCGCGCGATGGGCCTGGCGATAGAGTTGCTCACCCTCCTCCGTCAGCGCTACGCCCTGACCGGAACGGCCGAACAGCAAGGCGCCAAGCCAGGCTTCGAGGGTTTTCACCTGATGCGAGACCGCCGCTGGCGTCACCGACAATTCCTCAGCGGCGGCCTTGAAACTGCCCAGCCGCGCCGCCGCCTCGAAAGTGCGTAGCGCGTTGAGCGGAAGATTGGAGAACACGGGCAGCTCCCTGCATGAAATGAATTGAAGCGGGGTCAATTTATCTCATTTTTCGTGCGCTGAAGGGGTCGGTAGCGTGATCGGCAGTCGTCCCTTCACGCTTTCGGAGAACACCATGCAAGGTCCCACACGCAAACTGATTCAGGCGATCCTGTACGAGGCCATCGCCATCGCCGTGCTGTCGCCCACGATCTCGCTGATCTACGACGACGGTCTGGCACACGCAGGCGCCCTGTCATTGATGCTCTCGGCCAGCGCGCTGATCTGGAACGTGCTCTACAACTACGGTTTCGAATACTGGGAGGCGCGGCAAGCCCAACGCACGCGCACGTTCGGGCGCCGATTGCTGCACTCGTTCGGCTTTGAAGGCGGGCTGGTTCTGCTTCTGGTGCCGTTGGTGGCCTGGTGGCTGAACATTTCCTGGTGGGCCGCGCTGGTCACCGATCTCGGGCTGTTCGTGTTTTTCTTCTTCTACGCGCTGGTGTTTCAGTGGGCATTTGATCGAGTGTTCGATGTGCCGGTGTCGGCGCAGGGGTGCGAGGGGTGATCCCTCGCGCGCCTGCAAACAGAGCGCCGACTCGTGCATCTCGGCCCGCGTTACTGCGCCAACCCGACTTTCAACAATTTGCCGTCATCCTCATCCGTCAACACATACAGATAACCGTCCGGGCCCTGCCGCACATCGCGGATGCGCGATTTCAGCTCACCCAACAGGCGCTCCTCATGCACCACTTTGTCGTCCTTGAGTTCAAGGCGAATCAACACTTGCGCCGACAGCGCGCCGATAAAGATGTTGTGGTCCCACTGCTTGAACGTGTCGGAATCGTAGAACGCCATGCCGCTGATGGCCGGGGATTTTTCCCAGACATGAAACGGATTCTTCACGCCCTCGACGATCTTGCCCCTGGACTCGGAAATCGGCTGGCCGGTGTAGTCGATGCCGAAGGTGGAAATCGGCCAGCCGTAGTTGGCGCCACGCTCGATGATGTTGATTTCATCGCCGCCCATGGGCCCGTGTTCGTTGGTCCACAACGTACCGGTCCATGGATTGAGCGCCGCGCCCTGCTGATTGCGATGGCCGTAGGTCCAGATCTCGGGGCGCACATTCTTCTGACCGACGAAAGGGTTGTCCTTGGGTACCGTGCCGTCGGGGTACAGGCGCACGATCTTGCCTTGCAGTTTGTCGAGGTCCTGCGAGGTCGGCCGATTGTTGTTCTCGCCCAGGGCGATGAACAGATAACCGTCCCGGTCGAAAACGATGCGCGAGCCGAAATGGTTGCCCACGGACAGCTTCGGCTGCTGCTGGAAGATCCGCGAAAAGTTTTCCAGCTTTGTCATGTCTTCCGAAAGTCGCCCGCGACCCGCTGCGGTTCCGCCGGTCTTGCCGTCGCTACTGGCCTCGGCGTAAGTCAGGTAGACCATGCGGTCCTTGGCGAAATCCGGTGAGAGTTCGACATCGAGCAGACCGCCCTGCCCTTGCACCCAGACCTTGGGCACGCCGGAGATCGGCGCCGACAGTTTGCCTTCAGGTGTCACCCACCGCAGGCTGCCGGTACGCTCGGTCACCAGCATGCCCTTTTTGTCCGGCAGAAACGCCACCGCCCAAGGATGCTGCAAACCGCCCACGACTTCGTCCACCGTCAACGTGCCCTCTTCGCTTTGATAGGTTGCCGCAGATGCCTGTAGAGACAGGCCGAGCAACACGGATGTACAGACACCGGCGATCAAGGTCTTGCGGAAGGTGGTATTACGCAACATGGGCGATTCCTTATGAATGAGAAATGGACGCTGACTGTCGTGATGCCGGTTCAGTTGCTGCGCCGGTCGTTGCCGCTGGAAGGTCGGGGCGAGGTTTGCCGGGTGGGATAGCCGTTGCCGATGCCGCCGTTTTCCAGGGTTGGCGGACGTTGTTGCGTCGGCCCCAGATTAGGCCCGCGCATCGTCGGCGAAATGGATTCGGTGCCTTGGCGGCTGTTGGGATTGGCGCGGCGTATGGCGCCGTTATCGGGGGTGTTGTTGCTGCGGTTGGGATAGCTCGCCGAGGCCAGCAGCTGTGGGGAATGACTGGCACTCTCGCCCGCCTGAGCCACACCCACGGTCAGCAGGCTGCCCAGGGAGACGATTGCGAAATGACGCAGAAAACGGTTCATCTTTTACCTCACGTGGGAGGGGTGTCGAATGAGTCACGGTTCCGGTGTTTGATGACGATCCGGCGCGTAGGTTCGCGCTGTGAGGGTGGATGAGCAACGTGTAGGACGATTCACTTTGTAACAAGGATAGTCGAGCGGCATGTCGTGGACGGTTCAGAACAGGTCTTTGCAGAGACCGATAGTTACCTGCCGCGTTTGCGAATTATGTGTAACCTCTGCTGCCTTCTCCGCCTCAGGGAAACCCCATGTCCGACGCCCCCGCACTCAAGGAAATCTTCAATCGCGACCGCCTGCGGCATATCGCCGGTGAGACGTTGGCGGTGTACCCGGACTTCGATAGCAAAGCGTTTCTGGCGCGGGCCTCGAAGGAGCTGGACGGGCTATCGGTGATGCAGCGCTTGAATCGGGTCAGTCAGAGCCTGCATGCGGGCCTCCCGGAAGACTATCGCGCAGCCCTCGACATTCTGTATGAACTGGCGCCGCGTCTGAACAGCGCCTTCGTCAGCATGATCCTCCCCGAATATGTCGCGCTGTATGGCCAACACGATTTCGACCGATCCATGCAGGCGCTGAAATTTTTCACCGCTTTTGGCTCTTCTGAATTCGCGGTGCGGCATTTCCTGCGTCGGGACTTTCCCCGAGCGATCGAGGTGATGCACAGCTGGTCGCTGGATGAAAATCCCCATGTGCGCCGTCTTGCCAGTGAAGGCTGCCGACCGCGCCTGCCGTGGTCGTTTCGGCTGGAAAACCTGATGGCCGATCCGGCGCCGGTGCTGGACATCCTCGACAACCTCAAGGCCGATGACAGCCTGTACGTGCGCAAGTCGGTGGCCAATCACCTGAACGACATCACCAAGGACAACCCCGACTGGGTGCTGGATCAGCTCGAAGGCTGGTCGCTGGAAACCCCTCACAGTGCCTGGATCGCGCGCCATGCCCTGCGCTCGCTGATCAAGAAAGGCGATGTGCGCGCCCTGACCTTGATGGGCGCAGGCAAAAAAGCGCAGGTCGACCTGCAGAACCTCAAGATCACACCTGACGCCATCAGCCTGGGTGATCGCATCAACCTGTCTTTCACCCTGAAATCGACGTCCGTTGAGTCCCAGCGATTGATCGTCGATTACGCCATTCATTACGTGAAGAAATCCGGCGGCACATCAGCCAAGGTCTTCAAGCTCAAGACCCTGGAACTGGCGCCCGGACAATCGGTGAACGTCAGCCGCGAGCAGCAGGTGCGCAACTTCACCACCCGCCTGCATTACGCCGGTCGTCATGAGCTGGATGTGCTGGTCAATGGCGAGTGCCTTGGCCGCAGCGGTTTCGATTTGAGCGAATGAGCGCGCGCTGTTGGTCAGGTGCTGCACAAATCTTCCAGACCAGCCATTAAGCTGCGCAGTAACCTGACGACGCAAATAACGTCTGTGCAGCAGCACGGCTTGCCGGGGTGACACTCTCGAAAATCGCTGCCGTAGGCAAGCCATACGGGTGTTCTCCTCGATAACGGTGGTAGCTGATCAAAGAAGGAAGCCTCATGCCCGAACGCAACTGGATCGATCTCAAGCAGGACGCAACGTCCGGCATCGAGACGATGCGCGCGCATTTCGAGGGGCATGCGTACGACCCGCACTGGCACGACAGTTATCTGGTGGGCATCACCGAGCAAGGCGTGCAGCAGTTCAACTGCCGCCGTCAGCAATACAACAGCACGCCGGGCAAGGTATTCCTGCTTGAGCCCGGCGACATTCACGATGGTCACGCCCCGGAAGCTGGCGGCTTTACCTATCGCACGTTGTACCTGGACCCGCACTGGCTGGATCGCGAGCTGCGAGCGCAATTCGAAGAAGCCCCTGACAACGCGCAACTGAGCTTCGCTGAAACCCTGGCAGATGACGGCCGTCTGGCCGTGGCCACCGCCAACGCATTCGAAGCCATGCACAGCGGCGAGCTGCGCATCGTGCGCCAGACCGCCCTGGATCACCTGCTGTCGAACCTGACCAGCCATTTGCGCTGGCGCACCCTGATCAGTCCAGATCCGCGTTTGCCGCTGGTGGCGCAACGGGCGCGGGACTATCTGCACAGCCACATGCACCAGGACATCGGGCTCGACGACCTGGCGCAGGCTGTCGGGATCGATCGCTTTCGCTTGAGCCGTGCGTTCAAGGCCGCCTTCGGACTGGCGCCCCACGCCTACCTCATTCAATTGCGCCTGACCCGCGCCCGCCGCCTGCTGGCCCGTGGCGAGTTACCGGTGGACGTTGCGGCGACGTTGGGCTTTGCCGATCAGAGCCATCTGGGGCGCTGGTTCCAGCGCGCGTACCGCATGACGCCTGCCGACTACCGCCGGCGCTGCTCAAATCTTCCAGACTGAGACCCGCCCGGCTCGCGATCATCGCTGCATGATCAATTGCTGCCGAGTTGCCCCATGCAAACCTTCCTGCCGTTTCTGCTGTTCGCTTTCGTCGCGTCAATCACCCCCGGACCGACCAACATTCTGGTGATGACCAACAGCTCGCGTCACGGCCTGCTGCGCACGCTCCCGATCATGCTGGGCGGCTGCGCTGGAGCGGCATTGCTGGTGCTGATTGTCGGCACCGGTCTGGGCGAGGTGCTGGGACGTCACGCTCAGGTACAAACCGTCATGTCGTGGATCGGGATTGCCTGGCTGACCTGGCTGGCGTGGCAGATTTTCAGCGCTCCGGCCGAGGCCGTTGACCCTTCCCAAACGGCAGGCGGTCCGCGTCTGGGCTTATGGAGCGCCGCCAGCCTGCAACTGGTGAATCCAAAAACCTGGCTGATGGCGCTGGCCGTAGTCAGCGTGTTCGCCGGCACTGATGCCGACCGCATGCTGCGGGTGATGTGGTTGTCGCTGATGTTTTTTCTGGTGGCCGTGCCGTGCATGGGGGCGTGGGCGTATCTGGGCGTCAGCGCCGCGAAGTTCTGTCGCTCACCCCAGAGCATGAAGCGCTTCAATCAGGCGATGGCGTTGTTGCTGCTGGGATCGGCGTGGTTGACGTTGGTGGTTTGATCGAGCAGCGCAGACATTCTTGTAGTAGTCCGGCGTGCCGGCGGTGACGTATGAGAGATCGCTACCGCCGGCACGCCGGATTACTACGGGAACGCATCCTGAGCATGATCTAATATGCGCTTTCCGATGCCGACTCCGGACCTGCCATGGCCCCTTTCTACGATGCACGCGGCAACATCTACGCCGTGATCTCCCCTGAAGCGCTGCGCAAGCTGGGAGTGGATGTGCCTGAAACTGCCGCCCAATCAGCGCGCATGCGCCGGAACTGGACAGCTCAAGCGGTCGCTGCAATCTGTGACTGGCCACCAGGCCAACGCCCTGCGGCCAGCAAGGCCCATCGCTCGGACGGTCTGTTGGTCGGGCCGTTTCAAGACGCAGCGCCATTCGATGTGCTGATCGTCAACACCGACGGCACCCTGGCCGAACGCAGCGGCAACGGCCTGACCATCTTCGCCCATTCATTGACCGATGCAGCGCGGCCATTGAGTGCCAAAGGTTTCACCCTGCGGGTTCATCACGACAATCAGGACTCCGCCAGCCCGGTGCCTACCGAAGCTGTACCGGCGATGGTCGACGGTGTTTCGGGTTTCTGGCTGGGCATCGGCACACCGGGCTTCGGCCCTGAGGCGGTCGGCGCCAAAGGGGCTGGCGTCAGCGATGCCATGCTCGACCAACGGCCGGTGAACCGGGTCGAGCGCCTGGCGAAACTGCACCCGCACTGGCAGACCAGCGTCTTCGTCCGGGTCGGCAACCCCCATTGCGTCACACTGGTGGCAGATACCGAAGCGTTACCCGGCTTCGAGCAACTGCACGAGTCCCCGCTCAACGATGCCTTGACCAGAATTGCCTTCGCGGCTGGCGAGTTCGGCGAAGGCGACCCCTGCCCTGCGGGCGTCAATTTGCAGTGGGCCGCAAAAGTTGCACCAAATCGCATCATGGCGAGGGTTTTCGAGCGCGGCGAAGGGCCTACTGCGTCGTCCGGCACCAGCGCCAGTGCGGTCGCCTCTGCGGCCTGGCTCAGTGGCTGGGTCAAGGCAGGGCTGGTGGAGGTGGTGATGCCGGGCGGCACGGCACCCGTTCGCCTGATTGAAGAAGACGGCCAACTGAAACAGGTCCAGCTGTTCGGCGCCGCGCACCTGCAGAACTGACATTACGGGCCACGGCGCTGTCTTCGTCACAATCCGAACAGGTCGTTCTAGCCGTTTTGCGAACTGAAACGCAGAAGAGTGTGAATTTGCCACTACGGGGGATTGCATCCACGTTGCCCTTGGCTATGCTCTGAAAAACCTCAGCGCCATGCCCGAAGACGGGACGGTGCGCGGGCTGCACCATAGTCACCGACCAGGAAGTCAGGCGCCGGATATGGATTTGTTGACTAACCCGTCAAAAACACGACCACTGATCGCTGCGATCAGTATCAGACGATCGGCATCTCACATTTCTGCTCCCCGCGAACCGCTCTGTCCCGGTCCTTTCAACCCATTTCTCGCTCACTCCCAAGCGACCGATGCCATACCGCCATGACTCAAGCTGGCACCGGTAAGGTCGACTTTTGTAACAGCCCATCAAGGAAGACGGTCACTTCGACCGCGTTTCGCAATCATTGAGGTACATGGCAGATGTTCAACTCCCACCGCAAGGCCGTCGAAGCCGAACTGCAGGTCTCTACCGCTGCCCTGTGCCAGTCGAAGGCCAAGCTCGCGGCGATCGGCCGATCCATGGCGATGATCGAATTCACTCCCGACGGCATCATTCTCGATACCAACGAGAAGTTCTGCCATGCGATGGGCTATCAGCCGGGCGAACTGGTGGGCAAGCATCATCGGATCTTCTGCGAAAAAGCCTTCTGCGACAGCGATGCCTACAGCAAATTGTGGCGTGATCTGGCCCGCGGCGAACCGCTGTGCGGCACGTTCATGCGCCTGGACAAATCCGGCCGGGAAATCTGGCTGGAGGCGAGTTACATGCCGGTGTTCGATAACGACGGCAAGGTGCAGAGCGTGATCAAGGTTGCCTCCGACATCACTGCGCGGGCCTACAAGGATCATGAAAACCAGAGCATGATCGACGCCATCGGGCGCTCCATGGCGATGATCGAATTCTCACCGGACGGGCGCGTCATCACGGCCAATGAAAACTTCCTGAAGACCATGCACTACTCGCTTGCCGAAGTGGTCGGCCAGCATCACAGCCTGTTCTGCACCCGGGAGGAAGTCGAGTCGCCTGCGTACAGGGCGTTCTGGGCCTCGCTCAATCGCGGCGAATATCACGCCCATCGCTTCGAGCGGGTAAACAAGCTCGGGGAAAAGGTCTATCTGGAAGCAACCTACAACCCGCTGTTCGATGCCAAGGGCCGCCTGTACAAGGTCGTTAAATTCGCCAGTGACATTACCCAGCAAGTGACCGTGCAGCGCAGTGCCGCGACCACCGCCCACGACACCTCGGTGCGCACCGATGCCTGCGCGCAGAAGGGTTCGAGCGTGGTGCAGCAGACGGTTTCGGTAATCGAACAGATCTCCAATGACCTCAACGAAGCGGCACGCAGTATCGACGCGGTGAACAAGCAGTCGGAAATCATCGCCACCATCGTTCAGACCATTCGCGGCATTGCTGATCAGACCAACCTGCTGGCCCTTAACGCAGCCATTGAAGCGGCGCGGGCCGGGGAACATGGACGCGGTTTTGCGGTGGTTGCCGATGAGGTGCGAGGCCTGGCGGCGCGTACCAGCAAGGCCACCGTGGAGATCGTCGACGTGGTACGACAGAACAACGAACTGGCGAAAAGCGCGGTGTCGAGTATGCAGTCGAGCCTGAGCCGAACGGGCACCGGCGTGGAGCTGGCCAACGAGGCCGGGGAAGTGATCCTGGAGATCCAGCAAGGGTCCCGGCATGTGGTGGATGCGATCAGTCAGTTCAGCTCGACGTTGCGGCTGGATTGAAGAGTATCCGGCGCCGATGATCCCGTGGGAGGGCGCTTGCACGCGGAAGCGGAGTGTCATTCACAACGATGGTGACTGTGCTGACCTCATCCCGAGCAAGCGCCCTCCCACAGGCAGTGCGTGTGTTCACACACCGCGGGGTAACTGAACCGCCAGCGACTCAGGCAGCGCTACTCCCCGATATCCTCGTTCCACAACTCTGGCTTGTCGGCGATGAACTGCTTCATCAGGCCGACGCAGGTGGCGTTGTGCACCACGTCCACCTGCACGCCGCGAGAACGCAGCAGTTCTTCTTCGCCCATGAAGGTTTCGTTCTCGCCGACGATGATCTTGCGGATGCCGTACAACAGAATGGCGCCACTGCACATCGCGCAGGGTGACAGCGTGGTGTAGAGGGTGGCTTCCCGATAGACCTTGGCAGGCTGACGCCCGGCGTTTTCGAACGCGTCCATCTCGCCATGCTTGATCGCACTGCCTTCCTGAACCCTGCGGTTATGGCCACGGCCGATGATCTTGCCGTCATGAACGATCACCGAACCGATCGGAATACCGCCCTCGGCCAGTCCCTTTTGCGCCTCTTCGATGGCCGCCTGCATGAATGGGTCCATGGTCTCTCCTTCCCCTTTCGATCTAAAAAAGCAGCCCCGAACGAGCGGGGCCTGAAGCGCTAAGGCTTGGCTTTTTTCAGTGCGTTGTCCAGCGCCGTCGACACATAGACCTTGAGCAGTTCACTGGAACGACCCTTCATGTCCATGCCGACATCGCGCTGCCTGGCGCGGAATTTGTTGGCGACTTCGGGCGGCGGATCACCGACATTCAGTGCCGTCAGCTCATCGGCGGTGAACGACGCCGCGTACGCCTCTGCAAGGTTGCGATCCCATTCCTGTTGGTATTGCGGCTGCAGATATTGCAACTCGTCCTGCACGATTTCCTGAGCCTTGGTTCGCCCGACGGCTTCGACGATAGTACTGAAGGTCACCGTGCGCGAAGCCACCTGATACCCCAGCCAGCCAAGGCTTTCCCCCAGATGCCGGTCCTGGACGAACGCCAGCGCGCTGGCGGGCAATGGTGCGGCTTCGGCGGCCACGGCAAAACCTGGGACTTCCAGCACAAGGCCGAACAACAGCCCGGCTGCCACATTCAAAATCGTCAACGCAGTCGATCTGCTATATCCCATGTCCTCTCCCCGGCGACTTTATCTGTGTGATCAACTCATTGACTGCTCGGTGAAGCTAGCACCTGAGCCTAGGTTTGCCAGTCAGCCAGGTTTGCTACAGCGCGTTTCAGTCCCTCGGTGCGGGCCGTGACGACCATTGCTGGGCGTTCATGCGGTAGATCCTGACGCCGTGGCGGTGGTACTGGCTGTGGATGAAGCTGCTGAAACCCAGTTTCTGAATCACCTTGACCGACGCGATGTTGGCGGGCTCGACGATGGCGATCAGCGAGTCGATCTTCAATCTGTCGAAGCCATGGGACAGCGCGCTGCGAGCCGCTTCGGTGCCCAGCCCCTTGCCCCAGAAGCCCGGCGCGAGCCGATAGCCGATCTCGATCTCATCGGCGTCGTCCACGCGCTCAGCATTCAGACCGCAGAACCCGGCCAAGGTTGACGAGGATTTGTCCACCACGGCCCAGGGCCCGAAGCCGCGCTGGCGGTAGGACTGGCAGCACCAGTCGATGAACTCGCCGGTAGCCTGCTCGCTCAGTACGCCACGCACAGAATGGCGCATGACTTGGGCGTCACCCAGGATCCGCGCCAGCGCCGGTGTGTCGTCGGGGGTGAGTTCGCGAAGCATCAGTCGGTCGGTGTGAAGGGAGGGAATGGGCGTGTTCATGATGGCGGGTCTCGCGGGTGGATCGGATACCAACCATGAGCATGGCGCAGGCTGGGGATGCCTGCCAGTCCTGCGCCAATCATCCTGTAGCAGTCCGGCCTGCCTGCGGTAGCGCTCTTATGACCGGAAGCGCCGGCAAGCCGTGCTGCTACAGTCAGTGCACTGTAATCAAAGCCCCGCCGTCACCTTCTTCGCCACGTCCGCAGGCACCCACTGCGTCCAGATTTCCGGGTGATCCTTGAGGAAGCTTTTGGCCACAGCGTCCGGCTCCAGGCGCTTCTCGCTCATCTCACCCAACGTCGTGTTCAACTGATCGATCGGCAGATCGACCTTCTGAAAGAAGCTCACCAGTTCCGGGTATTGCTTGTGGAACGGCTCGGACACGCCGATTGCCAAGTGCGCCGCCAGGGAACTTGTGCCGATCGGATTCGGGTTGCTGGCGTCAGCCAGGGTTTTCCAGGCGGCTTCGTTGAATGGCGGCTCCTCCAGCTTGATCAGCTTGAAACGACCCAGCAGCGGGGTCGGCGACCAGTAATAGAACAGCACCGGTTTGCCCCGACGGATGGACGAGGCGACCTCCGCATCCAGCGCCGCGCCCGAGCCGGTGCGGAAGTTCACGTAGCTGTCGTTGAGTTTGTAGGCCTTGAGCTTTTGCGTGTTGACGATTTCCGAAGTCCAGCCGCTCGGGCTGTTGAGGAAGCGCCCCTTGTCCGGGGATTCGGGGTCTTTGAACACATCTTTATATTTGGGCAGATCGGAGACCGATTTCAGGTCCGGCGCCAGCGGCTTGATGCCTTTTTCCGGGTCGCCCTTGATCACGAATTCCGGCACCCACCAACCTTCGGTTGCGCCTTTGACGATATCGCCCAGGCCGTACACCTTGCCTTCCGCCTCGGCCTTGACCCACGCGGGACTGCGTCCGGCCCACTCTTCGCCGATCACCTGAATGTCGTTTTTTGCCAGCGCTGCCTCAAGGCTTACGGTGCTGCCCGGCAGTTTGTCGGTCGGATAGCCATAGCCCTTTTCAACGATGGTGCGCAGGATTTCAGTGATCAGACTGCCGCTTTCCCAAGTGATGTCACCAAAGTGGATCGGAGCCGGTTTGTCCGCGCTGTGCGCCGGGCCGGTCAGCACAGCCAGTGCCAGCAACGAGCCGCCCAGCAGGTGTTTGATCGATGTCATTGTTGTCTCTCGTGCCTCAAGGATGGAAAACGCTCAGTTGGGTTTAGCACAGCACACGCTTCATTCCAGACAAGCGCGCAGGCAACAGGTTTCAGCTTTCTCCATGTAATCGCTGACAGAGCGCGAGGAGATACCCAGTTGCGCAGCAATTTCGGGGTAAGTCAGGCCGTCGGCGCGGGACAACACGAAGGTGCTCTTGATCTTGGCCGGCAGGCGGTTGAGACGACGGTCGATGTGATCGAGCAGTTGCAGGGTCGCGGCCAGACTTTCGGCTGACGCCACGTGCGGATTGTCTTCCTGCACAAGCCCTGCAAGGTAATCACGCTCCAGATCACGACGGCGCCAGCGTTGGTAAACCAGGCGTTTGGCGATGGTGGTCAGCAGCGCTCGCGGCTCCCGGATTGGCACCACGTTAGGCGACGCCAACAGTTGCAGGAAGGCTTCGGAGGCGATGTCTTCGGCGCAGGCGCGGGAATTCAGATGCTGGCACAACCGCTCACACAGCCATGAATAATGCTGCTGAAACAGATCACTGAGGTATTGGCGATGGGACAGCTCGGCGCCGGACATAAGACTTCCCCTGGCATGGATTTATTGTTCTGTCCGGTGTTCCGGTGGCGCCATGCTAACAAGGGTTTTTATGCATTAATAATATTTAAAAGCGATTTTTATAGACCAAACAGAAATAGCAAATTTTGCAGTACAGCTACCAACGGAGGCATTCGCAAGATCTCCACCGCCGGCAGGCCGTGCTGCTAAAGCTGTGTTATCCCCATGTCCATCGCGGCACGTTCGTATTGCAGCAGCACTTGGTAATCTGCTTCGCTTGCAGGCAATACTTCAGCGATCGCCAAGACCGCCGCGACCTCGGGCAAATCTTTCAACGCCTGATTCATCGCTTCACGAATCGCTTGTGCATCTGCACCAATCCTCGTGACGTAAGGCAGGCAAGGCCCCGACGCGGTGCGCGCAATCACCTTCACCCCCGCAATCTCTTCGCTGCGATCCCTCGCCAGATAGTCGAACGTCACGCTGTCGATGGCCGCCAGGTCTCCCTCCCCCGCCTTGATCGCCACGAGGCTGTTGCGATGGCCTCCGGTCAACGATACCTGCGCAAAAAAATGACCGTCTCGCTGCAACGGCGCCAGCGTGTGGCGGAACAGGTTCATGCCGGAGTTGGAGTCCTGAGCGTTGAGCAGACCGTGGCTGCCGCGGAAATCTTCAAGCCGCTGCCGAGGATCGTCGGCCCGGGCGACGATCAGGCTGCAATGATTGCCGCCAGCCGAATGGGGGAGTTGATAAACCGGTCGCCCCACTACCTGAACTTGCCCACGCAGGATTTTCATCAGCGGATAGCCGCAGGTTTGCGTCAGCAGCAGTTGCGGCGATAGCCACAGCTGTTTGAGGTCGAGCGCTTGCGCATCCAGACGCGTCGCCGAAAGGATTTCCAGCACCCGCGTCAGCCACTGCTCCTGGGCTTCACGCACCCGCTGCGGGGCAACGTACATCAGTAATTCGGCGAAACCCTGAGACATGTTCGAGCACCGGCGCTAGGCAGAAGGATGTTGAGGACTGTCGATGGGGGCGAAGCTGTGACGCCGAAACAGTTCAGCATATCCAGAGACCAGAAAACCACCGCTGCGTGCCAGCCACTCCTCGCGGCGGGCACTGTACACCGCCGGAATCTGGTACCAGGCCAGGCCCGGCAGGTCGTGATGCACCAAGTGCAAGTTCAGGTTCAGAAACAGCCACCGCCACGGCCACGACGCTTCGTTGATCACGGTCCGCTGTTGCGGCTGTTCGCTGGGACGGTGCTCGTAATACGACCGCACCATCGAGATCGCCAAGGCGGGCACCGTGATCAACAGCAGATAATGCAGGCTCGATAGAGCGCTGTAACGTTCGATGAATACGAACATCAGCAGCAGGAAAAAACCGTGGGTCGACCACATGAACCAGGCCTGACGTTCGCCGCGCAGCAGGCGTCGGGATTCATCGACAATCAGACTGCCCAGCGCCAGGGGCACGCCGAACAGCAAACGCCCCGGCGGGGTCTTGTCCAGCCAGCGCAGCAGGCGCATGAAAGCGCCTGTTTCTTCCCAGCTCAGGCGGCTCAAATAGCGGCTCTCAGGGTCCAGATCAGGAATGGTCAGGTCCTCGTCGCGGTGATGCAACAGGTGCGAGTCGCGATACAGGGTGTATGGATACCACACGGCAAACGGCGCGTAGCCCAGCAGCTTGTTCAGCCACAGATGGCGGGTGGGATGGCCGTGCAGCAATTCGTGCTGCAGCGACATCCACAGCACCGTCAGCGGAATCATCAGCGCCGTGGTCGGCCAGACACCCAGCCGCGGACTGAGCAGCAAAAGCGCGGGCCAGGCGCTGTATACCCCGATCAGCAACAGCCACGTCGGCCACTCCGTGCGGCCGGTGAAGCCTGCGCGCAAACGCAGGATGTCGTCGCGTTGAGCGTCGTCGAGATAATGGGGCATCGCTGGGTCCTGCGTCCGGGTGATGACCTGTTGTGACGCGACACCAGAAAATCTTGTAGACCGATTGGTTATGAGGGTAGAACGAAGGCCTGACTACCCGCCGAGCCTCTGCCACTCATGCTGTTCACTCAGTTACCCGAGCTTCAACGCCCCCTGCTGGAGAAGTTCTACCGCGCTCGTCGCTCATCCATGCGCGCCAAGGGTAATGCGCAGATATGGGTCGCCAGGGACCGTGAAATCGTCGCGGCATTGAGCTTGCGAGCCGTACAGGATGGGCAGTGGCTGACCGGGCTGTTCGTCGCCCCCGAGCAACGCGGGCAAGGTATCGCCAGCCGTTTGGTCGAGGCGGCTATCGCGGGGGTCGACCGCCGGGTCTGGCTGTTTTGCGAACCCGGCCTGGCAGGGTTTTATCAGCGACTGGGGTTTGTTGAAACCGAGGTTTTGCCGCGAGAGCTGGTTGATCGACTGACGCGTTATCGACAGACGAAGTCTCTGATTGCGTTTTTGTATTCAGATCGCTGCTGACTTCACCAACGCCATCGCGAGCAAGGCACTTCTACAGGGCACAGCACTCTCCCGTTGGAGTGAGCTTGCTCACAATGGCGGTAGTGCAGACGAATCCGAGTCGGGGCTTAGATCGGTTTAAGCGGTCGACCAAACCAAACGTGCCATCTCCGGCTGAAACTCCCGTGCTAGCCTCGTCCCATCACTTTTTGTCGTTGAACGGGATGCACATGAAACCGACGCTTCTGGCTTTTTCCCTTGCTGCAGTTTTCGGATCGACCCTGGCCTGCGCCGCAACACCCGCCCCTGCTTCCAACGTCAGCCACGAACAGTTCGCCACGGTGCTCAAAGGCGACTGGCGCGTGCCGCAAAACGCTGCCCGCGATCAGTACCGCCATCCCGAGCAGACGTTGCAGTTCTTCGGTCTGCGCACCGACCAGACTGTCATCGAGATCACCCCCGGCAACGGCTGGTACAGCGAACTGCTGGCGCCACTGCTCAAGGACAAAGGGCATTACGTGGCCGCGATCGTCGACCCTTCAGTCAGCGACTACGCGAAGAAATCAGCCGACAACCTCAAGCAGAAATACGCGGCCGACGCGGCCCGTTACGGCAAGGTCGAGGTCGTGGACTATCAGCCCAATGCGCCGGTCTTCGGCAAAGCGGGGTCTGCCGACACCGTGCTGACCTTTCGCAACGTGCACAATTGGGTCGATGCGGGAAATGAAGCCGCAACCTTCAAGGCGTTTTACGACGTGTTGAAACCGGGCGGGACGCTGGGCGTTGTCGATCACCGCGCAAAACCGGGCACTACTGCCAAGGACAATGAAAAGAACGGCTACCTGCCCACCGATTATGTGGTGAAGCTGGCGCAGGCGGCAGGCTTTACTCTGGCGGGAGAAAGCGAAGTGAACGCCAACACCAAGGACACCAAGGACCACCCCGACGGCGTCTGGACCTTGCCGCCCGCGCTGGTCAAAGGCGAGCAGGACAAGGCGAAGTATCTGGCGATAGGTGAATCGGACCGGATGACGTTGCGGTTCATCAAGCCAGAGAAATAGGCGGAGGTCGAAGCCGGTTTCTCAGAGGTCGTCCCGCTGATCAGGTCTCCTCAATCATCCGCATTCGGGTCCATGTCGGGGAACAGCACTTCGGTAAACCCGAAGCGGCTGAAATCGGTAATGCGCGACGGGTACAGGCGGCCGATGAGGTGATCGCATTCATGCTGCACCACCCGCGCATGGAACCCACGAGCCACGCGCTGAACGGGCTTTCCATCCGGGTCGAAGCCTTCGTAGCGTATGTGCTCGTAGCGCTCCACCACACCGCGTAGTCCGGGCACCGACAGGCAACCTTCCCAGCCTTCTTCGAGGGTCTGTTCAAGCGGCGTGATCAGCGGATTCAGCAGAATGGTCTGCGGCACGGCTTCCGCTTCCGGGTAGCGTTCGCTGCGCTCGAAACCGAAGATCACCAGTTGCAGGTCGACGCCGATCTGCGGCGCGGCAAGGCCCACGCCGCCGACGCTGCGCATGGTTTCGAACATGTCGTCAATCAGGGTTTTCAGCTCGCTGGAGCCGAACATGGATTCGGGTACGGGTGGCGCGATACGCAGCAGGCGCTCGTCACCCATTTTCAGAATTTCACGAATCATGGAAGAACCTTTTGAAGGGGCGGATGCGCCGGTCAGACGCGCATCCTGCCACACTATCGATCAGCTTTTATCGGTCTTGAGGGGATGCAGCGTCGGGTCGTAGTCATGATCGTGGCTGTGGTCGCCGTGATCGCTGTGGTGATCGATGAAATCCCGACTGTGATCACGCCCAAGCCCCGAAACGTGTTTCTTCTGGCCCGCAGGCACCTCGGTGCCTGGCTCGGCGTCGACACCCCCGTCACCGGCGACTTTCTCACCCTTGGCCTTGCCCTCTTGCGACATGTGCTCGATCACCGCATTCATCTCTGCTCCGAGCAACAGAACCGACGCGGAGATGTAGAAGTACAGGAGCAACACGATGATGGCGCCGATGCTGCCGTACATGGCGTCGTAGTTGGCATAGGTCTTCACGTACCAGGCAAATCCCAGCGATGCGACGATCCAGACCACGACAGCCAGCACCGAGCCTGGGGTGATGAACCGGAACTCCTGCTCTACGTCGGGCATGACGTAGTACATCATAGCCACCGAAATCATCAGCAGCAGGATGATCGCCGGCCAGCGCAGGATCGTCCAAAGCGTGACGATGAAATCTTCCATGCCGATCTGTGCAGCCAGCCAGCCCATCACCTGCGGGCCTGTGACCATGAGCGCCGCCGCGACCAGCAGCATGCCGGCAAAGCCTATGGTGTACAGCACCGAGAGCGGCAGGCGTTTCCAGACCGGGCGCTCTTCAACCACGTCGTACGCCGCGTTCATCGCACTCATCATCAGGCGCACACCGGCGGATGCACTCCACAGCGCGATGACAATACCGACCGACAGCAGCCCCCCCTTGGACTGCTGCAACTGGTCGATGACCGGATTGACCTGGTCCAGCGCCTGGGGCGGCAGCACCAGTTCCGACTGCAAACGCAGCCAGCTGAAGAAGTCGGGAAGATGAAGGAAACCGATCAGGGCGATCAAGAACAGCAGAAACGGGAACAGCGAGAACAACGTCTGATAAGCCAGCGCCGAGGCGTAAGTCGACATCTCGTCATCGAGAAATTCTTTGACCGTTCTGACCAACACCGTCTTCAAACGTAGTTGGCGCAAATCCGGGAATATCATGGCGTCTCCTTTCGCGACGTAGATGTATGCGAAGCACATTTACCTATACGAGCGGGCAAACGCTTTGAAATTCCATGTGCCCGCCATTACGGGCCGGCTTTTTACAGTGAGTTAAGCACTTTTGCTATGGCCGATACGTTTCAGAACATCTTCGGCCGGACACAATAACGGCCATCAGAGGATGGCCGCTACAGGTGACTGGGTTAACCGCTTGAGGCTGCTACACCCGAAGCGCGCAGGCCGTCAGGCCTTGTCGACGCCTTTTTTCACAGCGTCCTTGGCGTTGCCGACCGCTTGCTGTGCTTCGCCTTTGACTTCCTGCGCCTTGCCTTCTGCGCGCAGTTTATCGTTGTCAGTCGCTTTGCCCACGCCTTGTTTGACGTTACCGACTGCTTCGTTGGCCATGCCTTTGACTTTATCGCCAGTGCTGCTCATCGTGTTTCTCCTCGGTAAGAATCAGGTGTCATAACCTCGACGTAGAGATTGACCGGCCTCCATTCCCCAGAGTTTCAATTATTTCCCAAGCGGCGTTTGGGCAGGTGTAACAGCACTTTTCATCGGCCTCGCCCGTTTTGGCCTTTATGTTTGCCCGCCAACCCCGGAGAATGCGCGGCCGAGCCGGACAGTGCCTATCCTGCACTCACGGACTCAACAGATTCGGATCCACAGGAACGCTATGAAAATCGACAAGCAGCAAGCCATTGCGCGCCGCAATGAACAACTGGGCGGTGCCGTGCTGGGCACCAACAATACCCACTTCGCCGTACTGGACCCCAAGCGCAACATCTGGTGGTTCGACCTGCCCGTGAGCCGGCTAGCGGTAGGCCAGTACGAATGGCTGCACCTGCTGTTGCACACGCCTGCCACCGACGAACTCATTCATCTGAAAGTGACCACCAAATTCCTGCGCGAGCAGAAAGACGGCGTGGTGATTCGCAATGAAGGCAAACGCAAATCCACGGTCAGCCTGGAGTTGTCGGCGGACAAGGATTCCTACCTCAAGGACATGCGTCCAAACGGCGCGAACCTGGGCTTTGCGGCGTTTGTGCAGAAGTAACCAGCAGATTCTTCATCACAAAGTTGAATTTTGTAGCAGTCCGGCTTGCCGGCGGTAGCGAACCCAAATACGTCACCGCTGGCAAGCCGACTGTTCCAGCAGAGCGCCAGCCGCATCGTATCCTCAAGCCCCGAATCGGCGGCTCGTCAGATATCCCACCGCCCCCGCCACACCCGACGCAAATGTCCCCCAGGCCCAATCCACCAGTGCCAACTGCGACGGCCAGCCTTGCAGCGTGGCCCAATTGGTCAGATCGTACGTTCCGTAGGCCATCACACCGAGCAGCGCGCTGTAACCGGCGGCATGTTTCAGGCTGGCTTGTCTGACGCCCGGGAATACGCCGATCAGCACAATGCCGACGATGTAGATCAGGTAGAACAGCACTGCCGGAAAGATCACCGGTTGCGCCAGCATCAACGGCCCGAGCCAGTCGCGATAGGTCGGCCCCATCAACACGCCGAGCCACAGGCCGTCGAGCAGCAGAAACGCGAAAAGTGTAGGCAGGTAAGCACTGAGAAATCGTTTCATGATGGAGGGCCTGAGTCAGCAGTGGCGACGCACCGGCTGGCGCGCTCATCTGCTGTGACCTGCGACCATCGACGATAGCTGCAAAAAGCGTTGCACTTTTTGCTCGACGATGACGCAGGTCCACATGGAGCGGGTCCGACTCAGACCAGTTCGATGCGATCGGCGTGAATCACGATCTGGCCCTGCTTGTACAACGCGCCGATGGCCTTTTTAAAGTTGCCTTTACTGACGCCGAACAGGTTGCTGATCACGGTCGGATCGCTCTTGTCGCTGACAGGCAGTACACCGTTGTTCTCACGCAACTTGCTGAGAATCTTCGCGTTGAGGCTGCTGGCAAGCTGCTCGCCCACTGGCTGCAGACTCAAGCTGATGTTGCCGTCGCTGCGCACTTCCTTGATGAAGCCCTTCTCCTGCTTACCCGAACGCAGGAACTTGAACACTTCGTTCTTGTGGATCAGGCCCCAGTGCTTGTTGTTGATGATCGCCTTGAAACCCATGGCGGTTTCTTCGGCAACCAGCAGGTCCACCTCCTGACCCACCGCGTAGTTGGCCGGCACTTTGTCCAGATACCGGTCCAGGCGCGTGGTGGCGGTGATACGGCGGGTGTGCTTGTCGAGATAGACGTGCACTACGCAGTAATCACCGGCCTTGAGCGGGCGCTTTTCTTCGGAGTACGGCAGCAGCAGATCCTTGGGCAGGCCCCAGTCCAGGAAGATGCCGATGCTGTTCACTTCAACGACTTTGAGACTGGCGAATTCACCGACCTGAACTTTTGGCTTTTCCGTGGTAGCGATTAACTTGTCATCGCTGTCCAGATAAATAAAGACGTTGAGCCAATCTTCATCTTCACTGGGAATATCCTTGGGGATATAACGGTTGGGCAGCAATATTTCGCCGTCCTGCGCCCCGTCAAGATATAAACCGAAGTTAGTGTGTTTCACCACTTGCAAACTGTTGTAGCGCCCGACTAAAGCCATGTCCAAATACCCTCATTACGTGGGCGGCATTCTACCCGAGTTTGCCCTGCTGTTGCCGGTTACGCGCGCTCCGGTTGCGGTGGTCATTCGCAGGCCTTGAAAATCAAGGATTTAACGAGAGAGGTTCGCGGCCGAACCTCGGCCAATGGGCCATTCGTCAGGTCAGGTGCTGGATATCCGCAGTTAACCGAGGCGTTTTTCAAAGGCGATTCACAGAAATCATGGCAATTAAAACAGTCATTTAGGCGATCTTTGCGAAAAATGATTTGCGCGCTCACGATTCATGGGGCTATGGTCCGCCGCGGATATTTACCAAGCAATTTGCGCGAGATTCCGATAAGATGGCCGGCCGTATTAATTTTATATAGGTTAATAGCAGCCATGCGCGTAAAAGCATCCAACTCGAAAGCCAAGCCAGCTCCTGCCGTTGAGACCAGCGATTCGATCAACGCACAAATTGCGGCTTTCCTGAAATCCGGCGGCGAAATCCAGCAGATCGCCAAAGGTGTAAGCGGCCAGACCTTCGGCCCATCGAAACAGATCTCCCTCGGTAAAAAGTAAATTTTTCCCCGCCTCCGCGGTCGACATCCAGGCGCTTTGATCACAAAGCGCCAGGTCCATCGCTCCCCTGCTTCAACAAAGCTCTGCTTTACTGTCTCGACATAGCCCGCTCGTCCAGAACCGGCCAAAACGAACAGACAGCCCGGACGATGCCCTGATCACCAGACGTCTCTGCGGAAACCCGATATGACCAAATGGATGTTTTTCGGTGCCCTGCTCTGCCTCGGCCTGGGCGGTTGTGCAACACACCGTTGCGACACCTCAACGGTCGGCAGCCCTTGCCGCGCCGATTACCTGCTGTATCAGAACGATATGCTTCAAGCCAAACTGCTGATCAACGAACGTCGTCAGGAAAACTACGAGCTGGCCAGTGCCCTGCTCAAACGCGCGGCGCGTCAGGACAAGACGGGCGAAGCGGAGTTTTATCAGGCGGTTCTGCTGCTGCGGCTCAACGCTGATGAATCCCAGGTCAACGAGATGCTGCAGGATTCGGCAGATCGCAAATACCCGCTGGCGATCGCGCTACTTGCCCAACAGGCCGGCATGCGGGATCAGGAAAAGGCCCGGGCGTACCGTTTGAAGTACGACGAACTGGACGTCGCCAAGAGCGGATACCCGTCGTTTCCTCAGGCATTGATCGTCGTCAACCGGCTCGTCTCAACGAACAACTGATCGCGAAGTTCAGATTTTCTGCGATGAATCGACCAGCGGTCGATTCATCGCGGCATTCGACGGTATGCTTGCGAGGCTCTAGCTCGCGGTTCCTATCGGGCCCTCGGCATTTCGATACGACACCTTCGATCCCACTCCTACGAACCTGAAAGGAGTGAAGCATGCCTTATGCTCGCTGTTTTACACGCTGGACCGGCGCGCTGCTGACGTGTGCGGCGTTTGTCCATCAACCCGCCAGTGCTCAGGTGCTGGAGCGGGAAGTGGGAGACTTCAGCCTCAAACTGGGTACCACGCCGAGCCGGACCATGGCCCAGGGTCTGGTGACGCCCGGTGCAGGCGACTCAGCCTTCCACGGCGGGCTGGACCTGACCCACGACAGTGGTTTTTACTTCGGCCAGTGGTCGCCCAGCGCCGGGCTCTCCCCTGACACGACGCTCGAAGTCGATTCCTACATGGGCTTCAAAAAACCGTTCGACAAGACGCTGGGCTATGAGCTTGGGGTCATTCGGTACAGCTATCCGAACACCGACCAGATCGACAGCCACGAGCTGTACGCCGGCTTTCGCATCTTCGACAGCCGAATCGGCACGGCCGTCAGCACCGACGCCGGACGTCAGGACAGCACGCTGTTTCTCGACCTCGGCGGCCTGGCCTCGCTGGGTCTGGATCTGCGCGTGCAGTACGGCAACCACCAGCTCGACTCGCCAGCGATCATCGACGGCGGTGGCATGGTCAGCGCCTACAACGACTGGTCGTTCAACGTCTCGCGCCCGTGGCTGGGAATGGACATGAACCTGATGTACAGCGGCTCGAGCCTCAGCGGCGCCGACTGCACCGCTTACAGCGGCCATAACAGCCAGTGCGAAAGTGCTGTCACGCTGAAGGTCGTGCGCTCGTTTTTCTGATGGGCTGAACTGGCATGCCCTGACTGGCTCTATAACTGGGAGACGAACCAGCAAGGAGCTGTCATGCGCATCGTATCGAGGACCTGTATTTCGCTGTGGCTGGGTCTGATTCTGCTGGCCGGCTGTAGCCAGATCGGCCTGACGTACCGGCATCTTGACCTGATCATCCCGTGGTCGCTAAACGACTACCTGGACATGAACGCCACGCAGAAAGACTGGCTCGACGAACGCCTCAAGGAGCACCTGAGCTGGCACTGCAGCACGCAGATTCCCGGCTACCTGACCTGGCTCGACCGCCTGGAAGGCATGGTCGAAACCAATCAGGTCAACGAAACCCAACTCAAAGCGCGTACTGCCGAAGCCCGGCAGGCTATCGCCACCATCTCCCAGGAAATCACGCCCTCGGCCGTCGAACTGCTGCGCCAGTTGAATGATCAGCAGGTTGCGGAAATGGAAGCGGCGTTCGCCAAAGACATGCGCAAGCATGAGGCGGACTTTGTGGACCAACCGCTGGACCAGCAGATTCGCGACCGCGCACAGCGCATGGAAAAACGCCTTAATCCGTGGGTGGGCAAACTCAACCCGGTGCAGAAAGACCGGGTAATGCAATGGTCGACGTCGTTAGGCGAGCAGAATCGCATGTGGATCGACAACCGCGCGCATTGGCAGTCATTGTTGGTGACGGCCGTCAAACAGCGCCAGGCGCCGGATTTCGATCAGAAAATTGCCAGGTTGTTACAGGATCGCGAGACGTTCTGGACGCCGGAGTATCGGCAAGCGTACGACCATACCGAACAGGCGGCGATTTCGCTGATCACCGACTTGATGGCGCAAAGCTCGCCCGAGCAGCGGCAGAGGCTGCTGGATAAAATCGCCGACGTGCGCCAGGACTTCACCAATCTGAGTTGTTTGAAAGGGGCCAGCAAAACCTGACGCTATCTGTAGGAGCCCGGCTGGTCGGCGGTGGCGCCAATGAAATTGCTACCGCCGACAAGCCTGACTGCTACAGGGATCTTTGGCTACGCCACCTGCGCCTTGGACGACGCTTCGTCAAAGGTATCCGGATCCAGCGCATCGGCCTGTTCATCCAGCACCTGGCGTGGATGATCATTGCCGGGAATGCTGCTGTCGATCATCGCCAGCAGGCTTGCGCCGCGCGGCGTCAGAACGAAATTCTCTCCGTTACCGCCCTCTTCTTCTGGACGCGACTCAATGAAGCCACGTTTGAACAGCAGGGCTTCGAGGTCGGCGGCTTCCATCTTCAATGAATCCAGATTGCCAGTGCTTTCGCCTTCCGCGGCCTTGGCAGCCGCGTGCTCTTCGGCATATTTGCGGGGCACGAACGGCTTGTCGGCGCTGTTTTGCACTTCATGGAGCAGGCGCTCGACCAGGTCCCAGTCATAGCTTTTTTTGTCAGATGCATCAGACATAACCAACCTCCAGCAGGGATGAGTTACCCGTGACGTCCGGTCATCGGGCTTGACGCTCAAAGTTGTGACCGAGCACAGCTATAGCCGTTCAGCCCACGGGCCCAGCGGTCGAATGCTGAACTTTTGGCCTGGCTCAGCCCTCCATTTCAGTAAGCCCGCAATGGATACAGAGGCAAATCATGAAAACCCTGATGAGCATCACCGCCGCGCTGACGCTGATCGCCGCCGCACCGGTATGGGCCTGCACGCCCGAGGAAGCGGAGGCGAAACGGGAGCAGCTGGCGCAGGAAGTGCAGAAGCTGACCCAGCAGAACCCCGCCAAGGCCAAGGAGTTGAATCAGGAGATCAAGGACATGCAACTGGAGACCGCCAGCAAGGATGTACCGGACAAATGCCAGTTGATCGATCAGCGGTTGAAGGAGATGGATGAGGCGGCGAAGAAGGCGCAGGGATAAGGCAAGAAAGCAGAAACGGATTTTGAAACCCTGGGAGGGAGCTTGCTCCCCCCACGGTGATTTGTGTTTACACCGCCAGAACGGCGGTGTGAACACCAACTTTCATTACTCGGAAACCGGCGGACGCGTCACGCGCTTCTTCAGCGGCGCCAGACCGTCCTGGCTCACCAGCGACTCGGCCTTCGGACGGTTCACCGTCTTGCGCTTGGTCGGGCCCTTGGCGGCGGTTTTCTTCTTGTCGCCTTTCTTGTCACCCTTGCCGTCGGTCTTTTTCTTCTTCACGCCCACAGCCTTGCCGGACGCCTTGACCTTCTTCGGCCCGGTGTAGGTGCCTTTGACTTCCTTGATGGTGCGGCGCTCGAACTTCTGCTTCAGGTAGCGCTCGATGCTCGACATCAGGTTCCAGTCGCCGTGGGTGATCAGCGAGATCGCCAGACCTTCGGCACCAGCACGGCCGGTGCGGCCGATGCGGTGGACGTAATCGTCACCGGTGCGCGGCATATCGAAGTTGATGACCATGTCCAGACCTTCGACGTCCAGGCCACGGGCTGCAACATCGGTCGCGACCAGAATCTTCACCCCGCCCTGCTTCAGACGATCGATCGCCAGTTTGCGATCCTTCTGATCCTTTTCGCCGTGCAACACGAACGTCTTGTACTCCAGCGCCACCAGGCGGCCATAGATACGGTCAGCCATCGCGCGGGTGTTGGTGAAGATAATGGCCTTCTGGTAGGTCTCGTTGGCCAACAACCAATGCAGGACCTGCTCTTTGTGCACATTGTGGTCAGCGGTGATGATCTGCTGTTTGGTACCCGCAGCCAGCTCGCTGACGCTGTTGACCTGCAGATGCTGCGGATCATTCAGCACTTTGCCGATCATCTCGCGCAGACCCGAGCCACCTGTGGTGGCCGAAAACAGCATGGTTTGCTGACGGTTGGCACACTCGCCCGCCAGACGCTCGACGTCTTCGGCAAAACCCATGTCCAGCATGCGGTCCGCTTCGTCGAGCACCAGCAGTTCGACTTGCTTGAGGTCCAGATTGCCCGCGTTCAGTTGTTCCAGCAGACGCCCCGGAGTACCGATGAGGATATCCGGCACCTTGCGCAGCATCGCGGCCTGGACCTTGAAGTCCTCGCCACCGGTGATCAGACCGGCCTTGATGAAGGTGAACTGCGAGAAGCGCTCGACTTCCTTGAGGGTCTGCTGCGCCAGCTCACGGGTCGGCAGCAGGATCAGCGCGCGAATATCGACGCGAACCTTGGCCGGGCCCATCAGACGGTTGAGCATCGGCAACACGAAAGCGGCGGTCTTGCCACTGCCGGTTTGCGCCGTCACCCGCAGATCGCGTCCTTCCAGCGCCAGCGGAATGGCCGCTGTTTGCACAGGCGTAGGCTCGACGAAATTGAGTTCGGCCACGGCTTTGAGCAGGCGTTCGTGCAGGGCGAATTGGGAGAACACGGGTGTTACCTCGGCGGAATACAAAAAAACAGTCGCATAGGGTACCGGTTTAAGGTGCTTTCGCCGAGTTTCTTTACCTCAAAGGGCCTATTTTGTTACCGGATTTGCGCTGTAACGCCTTCATTGACACAACAGTGCTCTAATCGCGCCCATTTCAAAACGGAGATCCAGCCTCAATGGACATCAATTCTGTCTGGCAACGGGTCCAGCAACTCTGGGACCTGCTCGAACACCAGCCTATGCTGCGCAGCATCCTGGGTTTGCTGATGCTGCTGGTCACCGCGCTGGCCCTTGGCCGTCTGGTACGGTTTATCGTTCTTTCCGCCATGAAAGCGCTGGGCCGCCAGCCCGCGCTGTTCTGGCTCAACGACTTTCTGCACAACAAGGTCTTTCACCGTCTGGCTCAGGTCACCCCTTCCCTGGTGATCCAATTCGGGCTCAATCTTGTGCCTGACTTGAGTCCTACGGCCGCTCATGTGCTGGGCAACATCGCCCTGGCCTTCACCATCCTGTTCATGATGCTGACCGTCGGCGCCCTGCTCAACGCGATGCTCGACATCTACGCCCGTACCGAACACGCCCGCACGCGCTCGATCAAGGGCTATGTGCAACTGGCGAAGATGATTCTGTACGTGTTCGCCGGGATCATCATCGTTGCCACGCTGATCGACCGTTCGCCGCTGTTGCTGCTCTCCGGCCTGGGCGCGATGTCAGCGGTGATTCTGTTGGTCTACAAGGACACTCTGCTGTCGTTCGTCGCCAGCGTTCAGCTGACCAGCAACGACATGCTGCGGGTCGGCGACTGGATCGAGATGCCGCAAGTCGGAGCCGATGGCGATGTGGTGGACATCACACTGCACACCGTCAAAGTGCAGAATTTCGATAAAACCATCGTTTCGATTCCGACCTGGCGTCTGATGTCCGAGTCGTTCAAGAACTGGCGCGGCATGCAAGCTGCTGGCGGGCGCAGGATCAAACGCAGCCTGTTCATTGACGCCAGTGGCGTGCGTTTCGTCGCCGATGACGAGGAACAGAAGCTGACGCAGGTGCGCTTGCTGACCGATTACATGGGGCGCAAGAAAGCCGAGCTGAACGCCTGGAACGCGGCACAGGGCAATGTCGCCGAACTCTCCGCCAACCGCCGCCGCATCACCAACATCGGCACCTTCCGCGCCTACGCGTTGGCCTACCTGAAGAGTCATCCGGACATTCACCCGGACATGACCTGCATGGTCCGCCAGATGGAAGCCACATCCCAGGGCGTGCCGCTGGAAATCTACTGCTTCACCCGCACCACCAGCTGGGCCGATTACGAGCGGATTCAGGGGGACATTTTCGATTACTTGCTGGCGGTGCTGCCGGAGTTCGGGTTGAGCCTGTACCAGCAGCCGAGTGGGTCGGATATGCGGATGGGGTTAAGGACTCGTTAAATGGGAAAGTCTGATTCTTCAACCCCAAAGGAAGCATTGCAGAGCTCCCTCTTCTTGCGCATATTCTGCGCAAGATTGCCAAGGAGTTCGATCGTGCCTCTGACTGAAAAAGAACTGATGAAACGGGATGCCAAGCGCAACCTTGGCGAAGAACTGCTTGAGTCCATCCGGATGTCAAAGCTGGTAATCACGGCCAGATTCATTCGCTGACAATGACCGAAGCGGCGCAGGCGCGCAACAAGACAGGTCTTTCACAACCACGATTTGCCGAGTTGCTTGGTGTGTCCGTGCGAACACTTCAGGAATGGGAGCAGGGTCGACGGATGCCTTCTGGAGCAGCCCGCTCTTTGCTGCATATCGCGGCGCTTCGACCCGATGTGTTTCGAGATGTGCTGGCCGTTTAAGCCGCAAGAGGGTCCCGCGTGACAGTTGGATTCACATGAACAAAAAGCCCGGCATCCGCCGGGCTTTTGATTTTCGGTACGAAGGTGCCGTACTCAGTAGCGCTGATACTGCGAGCCGAACTCTTTGCGGTTGTCAGCAACGACGACGGTGCTGGTCGACTGGCGGGTGAAAAGTTTGGCGGTGGCCTTGTCAGCGACTTTTGCGTCGATGGCAGTGGCGTGGATGTAGGTGGGTTCCAGAACGATGGTCTGGGCAGTTGAGGCTTGTGGGCTGGCGAATGCGGAAGTGGCAGCCAGAACCGACAGTGCGAAGCCAATGGCGATGGATTTTTTCATGATCAGGATCTCCGGTAAGTTGGGGTGAATCGTTTCGTTGAGGCCAATCTACGTCCATTGCCGATCTATTAAAAAACACCAGGATTCATGCTGAACATCGAGCGCGCTGATAATAGGGAAAGTGCTATTACCCCGATAAGCTTATCGAATACAACTTTCCAGCCGACGACAAAAAGCCCGGCATCTGCCGGGCTTTTGATGTGCGTTCAGGTAAGACTGAACCTGTTACGTGACTCAGTAGCGCTGATAGCTGGAACCGAACTCTTTGCGGTTGTCAGCAACGATCACGGTGCTGGAAGATTTGCTGTCGAAAGGCTTGATGGCATCTTTGCTGGCGACTTTGCTGTCCAGAACAGTTGCACTGGAAACGTCGACGATAGCGCGTTGATAAGTCTTCTCTGGGCTGGCGAACGCAGAACCTGCAGCCAGGATCGAAAGTGCAAAACCAAGGGCGATGGATTTTTTCATCATCTGGATCTCCGGTAAGTTGCTAAGTCAGTAAGTTGAGTCGTTCAGTAAGTTGGGTAGTTCGTTTCGTTGGAGCCAATCTATTCGGTCAGCCCCAACTTGAAAAACCACGCGTTCCGATATCTAACATCAACCCCGGTGATGTGATCGCCCCGAGCGTCTACTTCAACGGTTTCAGCGACTCAGGAGCGTTCGCCGATGCCTCGCCGGCTGATCCACACTGAGAAAACGACCACCAGACCACCGAAAAACAGCTTGCCCAAGTCCTCGTTCTGGCCCCAGATCAACAGGTTGATGAGCAACCCCACCGGCACATGCAGGTTGTTCATCACTGCCAGCGTACCGCCGTTGACCATGCAAGCCCCCTTGTTCCACCAGTACATGCCCAGCGCGGTCGAACACAGGCCGAGAAACAGCAATACCACCCATTGCTGGGGCGCTTCGGGGAGATGCTGGGGGTTGCCGAACAGCAGGAACGCCGGGAGCGCAACGATCAACGCGCCAAGGTAGAAATAGCCAAACCGGCGGTAGTGCGGCAGATCGCTCGGATGGCGGGCCACCAGATGCTTGTACAACACCTGCCCCGCCGCGTAGGTGAAGTTGGCTACTTGCAGCAGCAGGAAACCGCCGAGGAAGTTTCCGTCGACCCGGTCATAGCGAATGACCACCGCGCCAAGCACTGCAACGATCGCGGCCAGCAGGCCCCACGGATTGAATCGCCGGTTCAGGGCGTCTTCGATGAGCGTCACGTGCAGGGGCGTGAGAATGGTGAACAGCAGCACTTCCGGCACCGTGAGCACGCGGAAGCTCAGGTACAGGCAGACGTAGGTCACGCCGAACTGCAAGGCCCCGATCAGCAGCATCCCGCGCCTGAATGCAGGTTCCACCTGGCGCCAACGGGTGAGTGGAATGAACACCAGCCCGGCCAGCACCACGCGGATCAGCACCGCAAAGTAACTGTCGACATGCCCCGCCAGATAGACACCGATCAGGCTGAAGGAAAATGCCTGAATCAGCGTGACAAAAAACAGATAGCCCATGATTGCCCCTTTTTCGAAGGCGGCGACCTTAGCGGGTTGGGGAGTGTGTGTCTATTTTGCGCTTGAGCAGGCAATAAAAAGCCCGATGACCCGGCGCAAATGGCGGATCTATCGGGCAACGCACTCAGGAGCATTCAAGTGCCAAAGGAGGTTCGATGAACGCGAGGATGATCACTCGCCGGCATTAACTGACGATTAAGCGGTTGCGCATCAAGCCACCTGGGCCAGTTTGGCGACCGCCTGATTCAAGCCCTTCTCGGAGAAATCCCCGCCCATGTTCAGGCCTTCGGCGTGAATGAAGGTGACGTCGTGGATGCCGACGAAACCCAGCACCTGACGCAGGTAGGGTTCCTGGTGATCCAGGGTACTGCCTGCGTAGATACCGCCGCGAGCGGTCAGCACGTAAGCGCGTTTGCCGGTCAGCAGGCCCTGTGGGCCGGTTTCGCCATACTTGAAGGTCACACCGGCGCGCAGCACGTGGTCAAACCAGGATTTAAGCGTGCTCGGAATCGCGAAGTTGTACATCGGGGCCGCCAGCACTACGACATCGGCAGCGACCAGTTCGTCAGTCAATTCGTTGGAGCGGTCCAGCGCAGCCTGCTCGACCGCGTTGCGTTGATCCTGAGGCTTCATCCAGCCGCCCAGCAGATCGATGTCCAGATGCGGAACCTGCTTGACCGCCAGATCACGAACGGTGATTTCGTCGGCAGGATGCGCGGCGCGCCACTGGCTGATGAACTGTTGGGTCAGTTGGCGGGAAACGGAATCTTGCTGACGGGCGCTGCTTTCAATGATCAGGACGCGAGACATGGGGTGTGACCTCCAGCGAATGGGTATGTCGATTCGATGGAGAGAAGATTAATCGTGACTATATCGATAAAAAAGCGTAAAAAATTGCTTCTAAATATCTAATAATTTGTTTTATTGGCGGAAGCGCATTAGCCTCTTCCGCCTCGCCGCAGTCGATTATTGCGGCTCACAGCTGAGCTTGATCCGCAGCTTGATGATCTCGCGGGTGAATTTGGCCGTGACGTTTTCACTGCTCTTCGGTGCGATCTGCACTCGACGTGTACGGGGGGCTTCAGGGCCGTTGTTGAATACCACCGTGCATTTGGCCGGGACATCGCCGTAATTGTTCACCGTGATGTTGCCGATGTCGTAGGTAGTGTCGTGACTGTTGTAGTCGATCTGCACGCCGTCGATGTGTTTCTCGACATCAATGGGATAGGCAAAGGCGCTCAAGGGCAACATCGTCAGCAGCACACAACAGAATTTTTTCATGCGGCAGTCCTCATTATTGGACGGCCAGCTTAGTACAAACAGGAGCGAAAGATGAAAGCGCCCCGCGTGACCCTTGATCAATGGCGCACCCTTCAGGCCGTTGTCGACCACGGCGGCTTTGCCCAGGCGGCCCAGGCCCTGCACCGCTCACAGTCATCGGTCAGCTACACCGTGGCACGGATGCAGGACCAGCTGGGTGTTCCGTTGCTGCGCATCGATGGCCGAAAGGCCGTGCTGACCGAAGCCGGTGAAGTGCTGCTGCGCCGCTCAAGGCAACTGGTGAAGAACGCCAGCCAACTGGAAGACCTGGCGCATCACATGGAACAGGGCTGGGAAGCCGAAGTGCGGCTGGTCGTAGATGCGGCTTATCCGAACGCACGGTTGGTGCGCGCATTGACCGCGTTCATGCCGCAAAGCCGCGGCTGTCGAGTGAGACTGCGGGAAGAAGTGCTGTCTGGCGTTGAAGAAGTCCTGCTCGAAGGCGTCGCGGACCTGGCCATCAGCGGCTTCAACATTCCGGGCTATCTGGGCACCGAAATGAGCAGCGTTGAGTTCGTCGCGGTGGCCCACCCCGAACACCCGCTTCATCAAATGCAGCGCGAGTTGACCTTTCAGGACCTGGAAAGCCAGTTGCAGGTGGTGATTCGCGACTCCGGACGCAATCAGCCTCGCGACGTTGGCTGGCTCGGTGCCGAGCAGCGCTGGACTGTAGGCAGCCTGGCCACTGCGGCCACATTTGTCAGCAGCGGCCTGGGGTTCGCCTGGCTGCCTCGGCACATGATCGAGCGCGAAATGAAAGAAGGCGTGCTCAAGGTTCTGCCACTGGACAAAGGTGGCAGCCGGCGCCCGACCTTCTACCTTTATTCGAGCAAGGACAAACCGCTGGGGCCTGCCACGCAGATCCTCATCGAGCTGATCCAGACCTTCGACACCGCCCCGCTGGATGCGCCTTTCGCCGCGCCGCAACAGGCATAGAGACCCGCGAATCTGCGTATCAGTCCGGCTTGCCGGCGATGGCGATCTCCATTAAGTCACCGCCGGCAAGCCGGACTGCTACGGTTCGTCTATCGATTCTCTACAAGGACGTAAGCCATGCCCTACTTCGAACACGACGATTGCTCCCTGCACTACGAGGAATATGGCCGTGGCGCGCCGGTGCTGCTGGTTCACGGGCTGGGTTCGAGCTGCCTGGACTGGGAATATCAGATACCGGTACTGGCCGCACGCTACCGGGTAATCGTTGTCGATGTTCGTGGCCATGGGCGATCAGACAAGCCCCGCGAGCGCTACAGTATTCCGGGATTCAGTGCGGATATCGAAGCGCTGCTGGAGCACGTGCATCTGGGGCCGGTGCATCTGGTGGGCCTTTCGATGGGAGGGATGATCGGCTTTCAGTTGGCAGTCGAACAGCCGCAACTGCTCAAGAGCCTGACCATTGTAAACAGCGCCCCCGAGGTGAAAGTCAAAAGCTTCGATGACTTTCGGCAGTTCGCCAAACGCTGGTTGCTGGCGAGGGTGTTCAGCATGGAAACCATCGGCAAGGGGCTGGGCAAGAACCTGTTCCCCAAACCCGAACAGGCCGAACTGCGGCAGAAAATCGCCAGGCGCTGGGCGCAGAACGACAAGCGCGCCTACCTCGCCAGTTTCAGCGCGATTGTGGGCTGGGGGGTGCAAGAGCAGTTATCGCGCATCAGTTGCCCGACGCTGATCGTGACGGCGGATCGCGATTACACGCCGGTAGCGCTGAAAGAGACATACACGCAGTTGATTCCAGACGCCCGGCTGGTGGTGATCGAGGACTCCCGACACGCCAGCCCCCTGGACCAGCCAGCGGCGTTCAACCAGATACTGCTGAGTTTCATTGACGCGCAGGAGAAACGCTCGATGTAGCAGCACGGCTTGCCTGCGGTGACGCTCTTTCGATCGCTGCCGCCGGCAAGCCGGACTGCCAAAGGGACTGCCCGGGTTCGATCGACCCTGTCAAAATCCTTCCAAACGTGCTTCCCTTGTGACCTGTTTTTAGCAGTCGAAAATCACTTTTCAGGACATCTGCCTCATGCTGAAAAAAATCGCCCTCACCGCCGCTGCAGTGCTGTTCGCCTCCAATCTGATGGCCGCCCCTGCCCCTCACGTCGTGCTGGACACCAGCCTTGGGCAGATTGAAATCGAACTGAACCAGGACAAAGCGCCGATCAGCACCAAAAACTTTCTGGCCTATGCCAACGAGAATTTTTACACCAACACCATCTTCCACCGCGTGATCCCGGGCTTCATGGTCCAGGGCGGCGGGTTCACGGCGCAGATGATGCAAAAGCCGACTCACGACCCGATCAAGAACGAAGCCGACAACGGCCTGCATAACGTGCGCGGGACCATCGCCATGGCGCGTACCTCTGACGTGAACTCGGCCACCAGCCAGTTCTTCATCAACGTCAAAGACAACGACATGCTCGACCACGGCGTGCGCGACTTCGGTTACGCGGTATTCGGCAAAGTGGTCAAGGGCATGGACGTGGTCGACACCATCGTCAATTCCCAAACCACCAACAAAAGCGGCATGCAAAACGTGCCGGTCGACCCGATCCTGATCAAGTCGGTCAAAGTTGTGAACTAAGCTAGTCAGGTGCACGAAAGCCGGGCATTTGCCCGGCTTTTTATTTTTTCAGGATGAAGATCGTGAATCCTTGCGAGCAATCGCGGCTTCACGCGGTCACAACAAGGGACTATTTCCCGGTCCGCAGAAAGGAGAGCCCGCTCAAGCGTGGGCGTCATAGCCAATGCTCTATCGTCGTTTCGAAAAGCTGATCGATATCTTCCGCGATGCCCCTACCGCCGCGCCTCCCAATCAGGTCATGGCGTTTTATGTGTATTACCTGCGCCAGGTCTGGCCCAGTTTCCTCGCCCTGCTGGTGGTCGGCCTGGTCGGCGCACTGATCGAGGTCTCGCTGTTCAGCTACCTGAGTCGCATCATCGACCTTGCGCAAGGCACGCCGAATCCGAACTTCTTCAGCGACCATGCACTGGAACTGACATGGATGGTTGTCGTCGCGCTGGTCCTGCGACCGATTTTCGTCGCGCTGCACGACCTGCTGGTGCATCAGACCATCAGCCCGGGCATGACCAGCATGATCAACTGGCAGAATCACAGCTATGTATTGAAACAGAGCGTGAACTTCTTCCAGAACGACTTCGCCGGCCGTATCGCCCAGCGCATCGTGCAGACCGGTAACGCGCTGCGCGACTCTGCCGTGCAGACGGTGGATGCGATGTGGCACGTGCTGATCTATTCGATCGGCGCGCTGCTGCTCTTTGCAGAAGCTGACTGGCGTCTGATGATTCCGTTGCTGAGCTGGATTCTCGGCTTCATCGTGGCGCTCTGGTATTTCGTGCCGCGGGTCAAGGCGCGTTCTGTGGTGTCCTCCGAGGCACGCTCGAAACTCATGGGCCGGATCGTCGACGGCTACACCAACATCACCACGCTCAAGCTGTTCGCTCACACCAACTCCGAGCAACAGTACGCCCGTGAGGCGATCAGCGAACAGACTCAGAAGACCCAACTGGCCGGTCGCGTGATCACCGAGATGGATACCGTGATCACTACGCTCAACGGGATTCTGATCGTCTGGACCACCGGGCTTGCCTTGTGGCTCTGGAGTCAGTCGATCATCTCGGTCGGTGCGATCGCGCTGGCGACCGGTCTGGTGATTCGTATCGTCAACATGTCCGGCTGGATCATGTGGGTGGTCAACGGCATCTTCGAGAACATCGGCATGGTGCAGGACGGTCTGCAGAGTATTTCTCAGCCTGTGGGCGTCACTGATCGTGAACCCGCGCCAAAGCTGGCGGTGAGCCGTGGCGAAGTGAAGTTCGAAAACCTGCAGTTCCAGTACGGCAAGGGCAAGGGCGTGATCGATGGCCTGAATCTGGACATCAAGCCGGGCGAGAAGATTGGCCTGATCGGGCCGTCGGGGGCAGGTAAATCGACGTTGGTGAACCTGCTATTGCGTTTGTACGACGTACAAGGCGGACGGATTACCATCGACGATCAGGACATTTCCCACGTTGCTCAGGAAAGCCTGCGCTCGAACATCGGCATGATCACCCAGGACACGTCGCTGCTGCACCGCTCGATTCGCGACAACCTGCTTTATGGCAAGCCCAGCGCCACCGACGCCGAGCTGTGGGAAGCCATGCGCAAGGCCCGCGCTGACAGTTTCATTCCGCAGCTGTCGGACTCCGAAGGCCGCACCGGTCTTGATGCCCATGTCGGTGAGCGCGGCGTGAAGCTGTCCGGCGGTCAACGCCAACGCATTGCCATCACTCGTGTGCTGCTCAAGGACGCGCCGATCCTGATCATGGACGAAGCGACTTCGGCGCTGGACTCGGAAGTGGAAGCAGCGATTCAGGAAAGCCTGGAAACCCTGATGCAAGGCAAGACGGTGATCGCCATCGCCCACCGCCTCTCGACCATTGCTCGGATGGACCGGCTGGTGGTGCTGGAGGACGGTCAGATCGCCGAAAGCGGCACCCACGCCGAACTGCTGGCGCATCAAGGGCTGTACGCGCGACTGTGGGCTCACCAGACCGGTGGGTTTGTCGGGGTGGAAGATTTCCCTCTGGCGCCGCAGTCGTTGTAGTGGCTGACTTGCTGGCGGTGATGAAACCGGAATGGCCACCGCCGGCAAGCCGGACTGCCACAGAGGTCTGCCGTCAGCCCCAAAAAGTCGGAATCATATGAAACCCGTGGGAGGGAGCTTGCTCGCGAATGGTGGTTAACAGCCACCGACGATGCGCCGAGTGTACGGGAGTCTTCGCGAGCAAGCTCCCTCCCACAATGGACCTGAGCCAACCCGTTTTACCGCAGCGTGACTCGATCACTCCGCTTGCCGATACGGCAACGCCCCTCTGGCCTCTTCAGCGTACGCCAGAATCCCCGCCCGCTCCTGGGTCAGAAAGTCCGCCACGGCCTCACGCAATCCGGGGTGGGCCAGATAATGCCAGGAGTGCGTGATCACCGGCTCGAATCCGCGAATCAGCTTGTGCTCGCCCTGGGCGCCAGCATCGAAACGCTTGAAGCCCTGCGCGATGGCGTAATCCATGCCCTGATAGAAACAGGTCTCGAAATGCAGTCGGTCGAACTCGGCCAGACACCCCCAGTACCGCCCGTAAAAACTGTCGCCACCCATCAGACTGAACGCCATCGCCACAGGCCGTGAGCCTTGGCGCGCGAGCACCACGCGAATCGCTTCGGGCATGCGTTCGGCGAGCAGACTGAAGAACTCCCGCTTCAGGTACGGCGCCTGGCCGCGGATCTCGTAGGTATTGGAGTAACAGGCGTAAACGAAGTCCCAGTACGCCTCGCTCAGTTCGTGACCTTCCAGCCATTCGAAGTCGATCCCCTGCCCCGCCACCTGCTCGCGTTCCTTGCGCATCTGCTTGCGCTTGCGTGAGCTCAAGGCGTCGAGAAAATCCTGAAAGTCGCGATAGCCCCGGTTCTGCCAGTGGTACTGACAGCCGATGCGCTGCAGCCAGCCGGGCTGTTCGGCGAGCAAGGTATCGGCCACGGGATCGGTGAAGTTGACGTGAACGCTGGACAGCGCTTCAGCTTCGGCATAGCCGGGCAGGCAGGCCAGCAGCTCGCGGCCGTCTTCAGGCGTCTTCGCCAGCAGGCGTGGCCCGCTCACCGGACTGAACGGCACGGCAATCAGCAGCTTCGGATAGTAGGCGATCCCGGCACGTCGACAAGCATCGGCCCAGCCATGATCGAACACGTATTCGCCGTAGGAATGCGTCTTGCGATAGGCAGGCAATGCGGCGATCAGCTTGTCATCCTCGTAGTGCAGCAGATGCTCGGCACGCCAGCCTGAGCGCGGCCCCAGGCTGCCGCTGTCTTCCAGCGAACTGAGGAAGGCGTGGCGCAGAAACGGCGAGTCCCCGGGGATCAGCGCGTCCCATTCTTCGGGCGCAAGGTCCGACAGATTATCCAAACGGTGTAACGACATCGCCCCCCTCCAAACTGCCTCGACAACGTTTGCGCAGTATCACCTATTGAAAACAATTGCACATGAAATTTGCAGCGTCAGCGCTCTAGCTCGCGGGCTCCAGGAAAATCCAACATGTCATCGACATGCCATCACTTAGCCATCCCACTGTCATAAACGGTCGTAATACTGGCGCCTGTTTTTAGAGCCCCCGGTTCTAAGACCCTGACTTCTTTTCCGCCCTCTATCGGTCGGTTGTTCCCTGGATGGCTTTGTCATCCCTTCTCATCTACGGAGATTGATATGCGTCTTGCTTCCACTAAAACTGCGGCGGCCCTGTGTGGCGGTTTGCTGCTGGCCATGAGCGTTCCGGCCAGCGCCGCAGTCGACGCGAAACTGCTCGACATGCTCAAGGCCAACGGCTCGATTTCCCCAGCCCAGTACGCCGAACTGCAATCGGAGCTCGCCAAGGATCAGCAGGCTCAGCAACAAGCCCAGAAAGCGACAGCCGATCAGATTGCCGCCGCCAGCGCCGCCAAGTCTTCCGAGCTGTCGGCCTTCGAACAGAAAGTGGCATGGGCTGCGAAGACCCAGTTCAAGGGCGACGTACGCGTTCGTCAAGAGACCGTCAAAATCGACGACCAGAACAACAGCCAGGACAAGAACCGTCAACGCATTCGCGTTCGTCTGGGCGCCTACACCGATATCAACCCGCAGGTCAGCACCGGTATCCGTATCGCCACCGGTGGCGACAACAAGGCCAACTCCACCAACGTTGACCAGAACGACTACTTCACCAAGAAAGACCTGTGGCTGGATCAGGGTTACATCGACTACCACCCGACTGCCATTCAGAACCTGCACGTTATCGGCGGCAAGATGGCTCAACCATGGGTCAGCGAAGGCGACGTGATCTGGGATAGCGACATCAACCCGGAAGGTCTGGCGGCCACCTACAGCCTGCCGATCAACAAGGGTTTCGAGCTGTTCGGTAGCGCCGGTACCTACACCCTCAAGGACAACATCAGCGGCGACGGTACTCAGTTCAAGAACGACCTGCGCCTGAACGCGGCTCAGTTGGGTACGCGTGTGGCGATCACCGACAACGTGAAGATGACCCTCGGTGGTTCGGTTTACCAGTACGAAAACTCAAACGACTGTAACCCGGCCGCTGCCAGCACCAGCACCACGTTCTGTGGCCTGGGCATCAACGGCAACAACACCAACGATTTCCGCCTGTATGAAGGCTTCGGTCAACTGGACCTGACCGGTCTGGTGGTTCCTGTGGGCCTGTACGGTCAGTATGTGGTCAACAGCGCGACCGACAGCAATCAGGACACTGCCTGGCTGGCGGGTGTGAAGACCAAGGTGTTCGGTTTCGGTCTGGACTACAACTATCGCGATACTCAGCGTAATGCAGTGGTCGGCGCGTTCACCGACTCCGACTTCGCCAACGGCACCACCGGTTCGCGCGGTCACAAGCTGAGCGTCTCGTACGATGTCGACAAGAACTTCACCCTCGGCGCGACGTACTTCCTGACCAAGGCAGACTTCGCTTATGCCGGCGCCCCGCGTGATGAAGACGCCAACACGCTGCAGCTGGACGTGATTGCCAAGTTCTAAGGGACACAGCCGCACGCTTCGAGGGGCAAGCGGCTAGCTTCAAGATCAATGTTTCAGGCGGCATGCTCCCGTCGGCTGAAACCGCTCCATCCTTCCAGCCCGCTGCTGCCCTGTCGGATCCCCATCATCCGTTTCGACAGGTCAGCACCGGGCTGTTTTTGTTTGTCCTGAACCAGCGCGGATGTTATGCCGAACACCGGACAACCGTGGGAGGGAGCTTGCTCGCGAAAGGCTAGTGTCAGGCAGCGACTAACTGACTGATCCGACGCATTCGCGAGCAAGCTCCCTCCCACATTGACCGTGGTCGTCTCACATTCAGCGCTAAGCCCGTAGGGTCATTTCCTGCGCAGAAGCACGCTGCCAATCGAATACCCGGCGCCGAACGAACTCAACACGCCGAGCGCCCCGCTTGGCAAATCGTCCTGGTACTTATGGAAGGCAATGACTGAACCCGCCGAACTGGTGTTGGCGTAGCTGTCGAGAATGACCGGAGCTTCCTCGACGCTGGCATCACGGCCCAGCAGCTTCTTGACGATCAGATGGTTCATGCTCAAGTTGGCCTGGTGCAGCCAGAAGCGCTTCACGTCGCTGACGTTCAGGCTGTTCTCTTGCAGGTGCGTGCCCACCAGCTCGGCCACCATCGGGCAGACATCACGGAACACCTTGCGGCCTTCCTGCACGAACAGTTTGTCCGGCGTGCCCTCGCCTTCTTCGGCGGTTCGGTTGAGGAAACCGAAGTTATTGCGGATGTTGTTGGAAAAGGTGGTCAGCAGCTTGGTGCTGACGACATCGAACTGGTGCTCGGAGGTCGCCAGATCGGCACGCTCGACCACTACCGCGGTGGCCGCGTCACCGAAGATGAAGTGGCTGTCGCGGTCACGGAAGTTCAGGTGCGCGGTGCAGATTTCCGGGCTGATCACCAATAGCGCGCGGGCCTGGCCCAGCTTGATGCTGTTGTAGGCGGTCTGGATGCCGAAGGTGGCCGAGGAACAGGCGACGTTCATGTCGAAACCGAAGCCCTGAATGCCCAGTGCCGACTGGATCTCGATGGAGATCGCAGGGTACGCCCGTTGCAGATTGGAGCAGGCGACGAGCACGCCGTCGATGTCAGCGGCGGTCTTGCCAGCGCGCTGCAAGGCCTGTTCGGCTGCGGCGACACCCATCTGGCAGAGGATCGACCACTCGTCGTTGGAGCGCTCGGGCAGACGCGGCTTCATGCGTTGTGGGTCGAGGATGCCGTCCTTGTCCATGACGAAGCGGCTCTTGATGCCGCTGGCTTTCTCGATGAAGGCCGCGCTGGATTCAGTCAGCGCCTGAACGTCGCCGGCCTCGATGGCAGCGGCGTTCTCAGCGTTGAATTGCGCGACGTAGGTGTTGAAAGAATGCACCAGTTCATCGTTGGAAATGCTGTTGGCCGGGGTATAGAGCCCTGTGCCACTGATCACGACGTCGTACACGGTCGTTCCTCTCTTATTGACGGCAGCAGGTAAAAGACCTGCGTAAGCACGGTGCTGACTGTTTTCTGGAACGACAGTACCAATGCAACGATAAAGTTTCCCGTATCCGGGAAGGGCCCCTGAACAAGCGTTGAGGTTTTAGCCGCGAAGTTTGCCATAACGGCCGGGATTTGGCGCTATCGGGCTGCTGGAATGCCTGATGGGCTGACAACATTTCTATCAAGTCGAACGCCAATCCTGTGGGAGGGAGCTTGCTCGCGAAAGCATCAGTTCACACATAAAGGGGTGTCTGTCACACCGCGTTCGCGAGCAAGCTCCCTCCCACAAGGTTTAGCGTCGATACGACGACCAGCGGTGAACTCATGAACCGAGAGGCTGGCAATTCAGCCCTCCACCTGACTCCACTGCTTGCTCAGGCGCTTGTCGGAAATCGGCACTTTGGTCCCCAACTGTTGGCCGAACAGCGACACGCGGTACTCTTCGAGCCACCAGCGATACGTCACCAGTTCGCCGTCGCGCTTGCCTTCCTGAGCGTGTTTGTCGGCGCGGGTCTGATATTGCGCCCAAAGGTTGCTCAGCTCGATGCTCCAGACCCGGTCCTTCTGCACCTGACTGCCGAGCTTTTCCAGACGCAGTTCGATGGCTTTCAGATAACGCGGTAACTCCTTGAGCCACTGCGCAGGCGTTTCCCGCACAAAGCCCGGATACACCAGTTTGCCCAACTGCGCCTTGATGTCGTTCAGCGCCACTGCCTGAGCCAGATCGATCTTGCCTTTGAAGCGCTTCTGCAAGCCGTGCCACAGCTTGAGAATTTCCAGGGTCAGTTTCGCCAGGCGCTCGGCATGCTCGGTCAGGCTGCCGCGCTTGCGTTCGGCCAACGACATCAGTCCTGCGCCATCCCGCGGCAACGTCGCTTCGCCTTCGAGAATGCAGGTGTCCAGGCTCGCCAGCAGAATGTCTTCGATCAGCGCATCGACCCGGCCCATGTCGCGGTACAACAACGCCAGCTCGGTCTGCCCCGGCAATTTGCCGCGCAGGAACTTCGCAGGCTCGGCCAGTTGTTGCAGCAGCAGACGCTGCAAGGCGCGGCGATGCTGATACTCGGCCTCGGTCTGGGTCGAGAAGCGTCCTTCCTTGACCGTACCGCCCTCTTCCACCAACGCCGGATATACCGTCATCGACAGACCGGCGATCTTCTGTTGAGTCTTTTCCGCCACCGCAGCAAAGCCCTTGGCTTCCACGGGCTGCTGGCTCTTCGCCGATTGCGGCACGGCCAGCGCTGCCTGCCCGGCTTCGGCGAAACGCGCGGTCAGTTCATCCAGATCGCGACCTTCGCCCAGGAACTTGCCGTTGGCGTCGACCACTTCCAGATTCATCTTCAGATGGTTTTCCACCTGCTGCGCGGCGTCCGCCCAGGCTTCGTCAGAGACCCGCGCCCCGGTCATGCGTAGTAGCTCGCGCCCCAATGCCTGCGGCAGCGAACCTTCGGCAAATACCATGCGCTGCAAGGCAGCCTTGACGAAGTCCGGCACCGGCACGAAGTTCTTGCGCAGGGCCTTGGGCAGGTTGCGCACCAGCGCCACGCATTTGGTTTCCAGCAGCCCCGGGACCAGCCACTCCAGACGCTCAGCCGGCAGCGACAGCAGCAACGGCGCAGGCACGCGCAGGGTCACGCCGTCGCGCGGGTGATTGGGCTCGAAGTGATAGGTCAGCGGCAGGGTCAGATCGCCCAGGCGCAACGTGTCCGGGTACTGATTGGCCGTCACCTCGCTGGCTTCACGAGCGAGCACGTCTTCCTCACGCATGATCAGCAGTTGCGGATTCTTCTGGCTCTCCATCCGGTACCACGCGTCGAACGTCGCGGTCTGGTGAATCTCGGCCGGCAAGCGTTCGTCGTAGAAACGGAACAGGGTTTCTTCGTCAGCGAGGATATCGCGACGACGGGCCTTGGCTTCCAGTTCGTCGAGCTGTTCAAGCAACCTGGTGTTGGCGCTCAGGCACTTGGCCCGGGACTGGATTTCGCCGCGCACCAGGCCTTCTCGGATGAAGAATTCGCGAGAGACAACAGGATCGATCGGCCCGAAATGCACAGGACGACGACCGACCACGATCAGGCCAAACAGAGTGATCTGCTCGAACGCCACGACCTGGCCACGCTTCTTCTCCCAGTGCGGTTCGAAATGGTTCTTCTTGACCAGATGCCCGGCGAGCGGCTCGATCCAGTCGGGCTCGATCTTGGCGACCATGCGCGCGTAGAGCTTGGTGGTCTCGACCAGTTCGGCGGCCATGATCCATTGCGGGCGTTTGCGGCCCAGGCCCGAAGACGGATGCACCCAGAAACGCCGCTGGCGCGCACCGAGGTAATCGCCTTCTTCGGTTTTCTGGCCGATCTGGCTCAGCAGACCGGATAGCACCGCCTTGTGGAATTTCGGGAAGTCGGCAGGCTCTTTATTGACCGTCAATTGCAGGTCACGGCAGATCAGGCTCAGCTGGCGATGGGAGTCGCGCCATTCGCGCAGCCGCAGGTAGTTGAGGAAGTTGCGGCGACACCAATTGCGCAGCGGGCTCGCCGTCAGGGCCTGGCGTTGCTCCTCGAAACCACGCCATAAATTGACCAGCCCGGCGAAGTCCGAGTCCTGATCCTTCCACTGGGCGTGGGCCTGGTCGGCGGCCTGCTGACGTTCCGGCGGACGCTCGCGCGGGTCCTGAATCGACATGGCGCTGGCGACGATCAGCACCTCCTGCAAGCTTCCCTGCTTCGCGGCTTCCAGCAGCATGCGGCCCATGCGCGGGTCCACGGGCAGGCGCGCCAGTTGGCGACCCAACGGGGTCAGCTGGTTCTCGCGGTTGACCGCCGACAGCTCCTGCAACAGGTTGAAACCGTCGCTGATCGCCTTGCCATCCGGCGGCTCGATGAACGGGAAATCGGTGATCTGCCCCAGACGCAAATGCAGCATCTGCAGGATCACCGCCGCAAGGTTGGTGCGCAGGATCTCCGGGTCGGTGAATTCAGGGCGCGAGAGAAAGTCCTCTTCGCTGTACAGCCGCACGCACAGGCCCGGCTCGACGCGACCGCAACGACCTTTTCGCTGATTGGCGCTGGCCTGGGAAACCGCTTCGATGGGCAGGCGCTGAACCTTGGCGCGATAGCTGTAGCGGCTGATGCGCGCGGTGCCGGTGTCGATCACGTAGCGAATGCCCGGAACGGTCAGCGAGGTCTCGGCGACGTTGGTCGCCAGCACCACGCGACGGCCGGGATGCGACTGGAAAATCCGCTGCTGTTCGGCAGGCGACAGGCGCGCGTACAGCGGCAGGATTTCGGTGTGCTTGAGCTGGGCCTTGCGCAACATTTCAGCGGCGTCGCGAATCTCGCGCTCGCCCGGTAAGAACACCAGCACATCGCCCGGCGATTTGCGTTCGCTGCGTTCGAAAGCGGCCAGTTCATCGAGGGTGGCGAGAATCGCCTGATCGACGGTCAAGTCATCCTCGACACTGTTGCCCTCTTCGTCCTGCTCAGAGGTCAGCGGGCGATACCAGGTGTCCACCGGGTAGGTGCGACCGGAGACTTCAATGATCGGCGCCTTGTCGAAGTGCTCGGAGAAGCGCTCCAGATCGATGGTCGCCGAGGTGATGATGACTTTCAGATCCGGACGGCGTGGCAGCAGGGTTTTCAAGTAACCGAGCAGGAAGTCGATGTTCAGGCTGCGTTCATGGGCTTCGTCGACGATGATCGTGTCGTAGCGTTCGAGAAAACGGTCGTGCTGGGTTTCGGCCAGCAGGATGCCGTCGGTCATCAGCTTGATCAGGGTGTTGCTGTCGCTCTGATCCTCGAAGCGCACTTGATAGCCGACCAACGCACCCAGCGGCGTGCCGATTTCTTCGGCGACGCGGCTGGCGACGCTACGTGCAGCGATTCGACGCGGCTGGGTGTGGCCGATCAGGCCGTGCTGGCCGCGACCGATTTCCAGACAGATCTTCGGCAGCTGGGTGGTTTTGCCCGAGCCGGTTTCGCCGGCGATGATCAACACCTGATGCTTGAGCAGCGCGTCCTTGATTTCGTCGCGCTTGGCGGCGATGGGCAGGTTCTCGTCGTAGCGGATGGTCGGCACGCTTTGCCTGCGGCTGGTCACCTGCGCGAACGACGCCTGGACACGCTCGACCCACTGCGCCAGCTTCGCCTCGTCGGGCTTCTTGCGCAGATCGTGCAACTGACGACGCAGGCGATGCCGATCACTGATCATCGCGTGGTCGAGGTTCTTGTACAGTTGGTCGATGGAGGTCGATTCGTCGGTCATCAGGGCGCGAAGTCTTTTCTATCTGAATTCAGGGCGCGGATTGTCGCAGATTTGGTGGGGGTCATGCATGTCTGAGGCGGTGCACCTCTCCACTCATCGTTCCCACGCTCAGCGTGGTAATGCATTGCGTGACGCTGCGCGTCACCAGACGTCGACGCAGAGCGTCACAAGCTGCATTCCCACGCGCAGCCTAGGAACGATCATCAGGATCAGTGGAGCGTCAAAACAACAAACCCCGCACGCGGGCGGGGTTTGTTGGTCATGCGGGTGACTTACGCCGGTTTCTTCAGCGCCAGCTTCTTGAGCTCTTCGTCACGCAACTCACGGCGCAGGATCTTGCCGACGTTGGTGGTCGGCAGCGCGTCGCGGAATTCAACGCTGCGCGGCACCTTGTAAGCCGTGACGTTGGCGCGCATGTGCTCCATGACCTGCTCTTTGGTCAGGGTCACGCCCGGTTTCGCGACCACGAAGATCTTGATCGCCTCGCCCGATTTCTCGTCCGGTACGCCGATGGCCGCGCACTGCAATACGCCCGGCAAAGTTGCCAGCACGTCTTCCAGCTCGTTCGGGTACACGTTGAAGCCCGACACCAGAATCATGTCCTTCTTGCGGTCGACGATACGCATATAGCCGTCCGGCTGAATCACCGCGATGTCCCCGGTCTTCAACCAGCCCTCGGCGTCGAGCATCTCATCGGTGGCTTCCTGACGCTGCCAGTAGCCTTTCATCACTTGCGGGCCCTTGACGCACAGCTCACCCACTTCGCCCAGCGGCAACTCGTCGCCGGCATCGTTGATGGTCTTGCACAACGTGGACGGCACCGGAATGCCGATGGTGCCCATCTGAATCTTCTGGATCGGGTTGACCGTGGCCACCGGGCTGGTTTCCGTCATGCCGTAGCCTTCACAGATGGAACAGCCGGTCACATCCTTCCAGCGCTCGGCGGCCGCCTGTTGCAGCGCCATGCCGCCGGACAGGGTGACTTTCAGCGATGAGAAATCCAGGTTACGGAAGTCGGCGTTGTTGCACAGCGCCACGAACAACGTGTTCAGGCCGACGAAGCCACTGAACTTCCACTTCGACAACTCCTTGACCATCGCCGACAGGTCACGTGGGTTGCTGATCAGGATGTTGTGGTTGCCGATCAGCATCATCGACATGCAGTGAAAGGTGAACGCGTAGATGTGATACAGCGGCAGCGGCGTGATCAGGATCTCGCAGCCTTCGTTGAGGTTGGAGCCCATCAGCGCCTTGCACTGCAGCATGTTGGCGATCAGGTTGCGGTGGGTCAGCATCGCCCCCTTGGCAACGCCCGTGGTGCCGCCGGTGTATTGCAACACGGCGACATCGCTGCCCTTTGGCGAGGCATCATTGACCGGTTTACCGCGGCCTTGCGCCAGCACGTCATTGAACTTGACGGCCTTGGGCAGGTGGAACGGCGGGACCATTTTCTTCACGTACTTGATGACGCTGTTGACCAGCAGACGCTTGAGCGGCGGCAGCAGGTCGGCGACTTCGGTGACAATGACGTGCTTGACGCCGGTCTTGGGCACGACTTTCTCGGCCAAGTGCGCCATGTTAGCCAGGCACACCAGCGCCTTGGCACCGGAGTCGTTGAATTGGTGTTCCATCTCCCGCGCGGTGTACAGCGGGTTGGTGTTGACCACGATCAGACCGGCGCGAATGGCACCGAACACGGCGATCGGGTATTGCAGCACGTTAGGCAATTGCACGGCGATTCGATCGCCGGGCTGCAGGTCGGTGTGGTGCTGCAGATAAGCGGCGAAAGCACCGGACAACTCGTACATCTCACCATAAGTGAGTGTCTTGCCCAGATTGCTGAACGCAGGTTTGTTGGCGAAACGCTCGCAGGACTGTTTCAATACCGCCTGAACGTTCGGATACTCATCCGGATCGATATCGGCAGCGATGCCAGACGGATATTTATCCTTCCAGAAGTTTTCGATCATGGAAGCCGACTCCTCAGCGACAGCGTTTCTACACACCGCTCGATGCGATGATTTCTTGTGTTTGGAATGTTTGTAGCAACCGCTTTCTGCGTATCGACAGGACAAAAAGCGGGCCGAGCGTAGCAGCTTTGTCAAAGGTCGACTAGAGCCAATAGCGGCCCATGCAGTCACAAAAATGACTCTTGAATGCTTAAACGTCACGTTTAGAGCAATGAACCTAAATGTCGAGAAAGCGCAAAGAAAAACGGCGTGTTTGCCAACACGCCGTTTCTGTTTATAGCCGCTTTATGCGATGTCGCGAAGCTCTCGCCTGAGGATCTTGCCCACAGGGGTCATTGGCAATGACTCACGCAGTACGATGTGTTTGGGGATTTTGTAGCCCGTGAAATTCTCCTTGCAGTAGGCCTTGAGTTCTTCGCAGGTGAGACTCGCATCCCTGGGCACCACGAACAGCTTCACCGCCTCCCCCGAACGCTCGTCCGGCACACCGATCACTGCACAGTTGGCGACCTTCGGGTGACGTGAAACCACGTCTTCGATTTCGTTGGGATAAACGTTGAAACCCGAGACGATGATCAGATCTTTCTTACGGTCGACGATGCGGATGAAACCGTCCGGATCGATGACTGCCACGTCGCCCGTCTTGAGCCAGCCTTCGCTGTCGAGCACTTCGGCGGTGGCGTCAGGGCGATGCCAGTAACCGAGCATGATCTGCGGCCCTTTCAGACACAGCTCGCCGCGCTCACCCACTGGCAGCTCGACACCTTCGTCGTCGATTACCTTGGCTGTGGTCCCCGGCACCGGCATGCCGACCGTGCCCAGCTTCGACTGATTGCCATAGGGGTTGGCCGTGGCGACCGGCGAGGTTTCGGTCAGGCCGTAACCCTCGACGATCGGACAACCGGTGAGCTGCAGCCAGCGCTCGGCGGTGGACTTGACCAACGCAGTGCCACCGGAATTGGTCAGGCGCAAGCTGGAGAAATCCACGCTCTTGAATTCAGGATGATCCATCAGCGCGACGAACAGCGTGTTCAGGCCAAGCATGGCCGAGAACTTCCACTTTTTCAGTTCCTTGATGAAGCCACCGATGTCCCGCGGATTGGTGATCAGCAGGTTGTGATTGCCACTGACCATCATGCACATGCAATTACAGGTGAACGCATAGATGTGATACATCGGCAACGGCGCGACCATGATCTCGCTGCCCTGCTTGAAGATCGGCAAACCGTCCGGGCCGTGCTGCAACATGCAGGCGTAGACCTGCTGCATGTTCGCCACCAGATTGCCGTGGGTCAGCATCGCGCCTTTTGGCGATCCGGTGGTGCCGCCGGTGTATTGCAGAACCGCGATGTCATCCAGGTCCAGTTGCACACGCTGCAGATGATCGCCACGGCCCAGCTTGAGCACGCTCTTGAAGGAGACGGCCTGAGGCAGGTCGTACTGCGGGACCATCTTCTTGACCTTATCCACCACCGTATTGATCAGCCAGCCCTTGGCCGCCGACTGCATGTCACCCATCTTCACCTCGATGAGGTACTGGATGTCAGTATCGGGCAGGACTTCCTGGACGTTCTTGCCGAACACGTTCAGGTAAACCAGAGCGCGGGCGCCGGAGTCCTTGAACTGATGACGCATCTCGCGGGCGGTATAAAGCGGATTGGTGTTGACCACGATCAGCCCGGCGCGCATGGCACCGAACACGGCGATAGGGTACTGGATGAGGTTGGGCATCTGCACGGCGATGCGGTCGCCGGGCTTGAGTTCGGTCTGTTGTTGCAGATACCCGGCGAAGGCCGCCGATTGCCGTTCGAGTTCGGCGTAACTCAGGGTCACGCCCATGTTGCTGTAGGCCGGACGGTCCGCGTATTTCCTGCAACTGCGCTCGAACACCTCCACCACTGATTTGTAAGCGTGCAGATCCACCTCAGAGAGGACGCCTGCCGGGCGTTTGTCGTTCCAGAAATCAGGTTGCATGTTCTTTTTATCCTCTTACCTGAGAGTGCTGGCCCCGCGATGAAGCAGGTGCTTGCCGGACGTTAGCAGCTGCCACCAGGAAGGCAAATCGTCATCAATGACGTGAATCTTGCGGGTGATCGGGCTGCCATCAAACAAGCGCTATACACTGCAATCAGGCGACCGTCGGAGCGCTATTTCAAGACAATTCTTTACAAGGCCAGGGAAATGCCATGAAACACGATGCTTTTTGGCTGGACACCAGTGACCACCATCGCCTGTACGTGAATGCCTGGGTGCCGACGACCGCACCCAAGGCCGTGGTGATGCTGTCCCATGGCATGGCCGAACACAGCGGGCGTTATGACCGGCTGGGCGCGGCGCTGGCTGAAGAAGGATTTGCCTTGTATGCCCATGACCAGCGAGGCCATGGCCGAACCGCCGCTCACGGGGTGCTCGGCCACTATGCCGACAAGGACGGCTGGAACAAGGTGGTGGGGGATCTGGCGGCGCTCAGCGCATCGATCGGTCAGCGTCATCCGGGCGCTCCGGTGTTTCTTCTGGGGCACAGCATGGGCAGCTACATCGCTCAGGCGTACTTGCTGCATCACAGTGCCAGCGTGCAGGGCGCAGTGCTCAGCGGCTCGAACTTCCAGCCGGTGTCGCTCTACCGAACGGCGGCGGTGGTGGCGCGCCTGGAGCGCTGGCGCCAAGGGCCAACCGGGCGCAGCGCGCTGATCGACTTTCTGTCTTTCGGCTCGTTCAACAATAAATTCAAGCCCGTACGCACACCGTTCGACTGGCTTAGCCGCGATCCTCAAGAGGTCGACGCGTACGTGAGTGATCCGCTCTGTGGTTTTCGTTGTACCAATCAGTTCTGGCTCGACATGCTTGGCGGGCTGCAACAGATCAGCAAGGCTTCCAACCTGGCGCAGATCGATAAAAGCCTGCCGATCCTGATCATGGGCGGCGAATGTGATCCGGTGAGCGAAGGCAAACGTCTCAAGGATCTGGCCGACGCCCTGACCGGTACCGATCATCACGCTGTCAGCCTGAAGATCTACCCCCAGGCGCGGCATGAAATCCTCAACGAAACCAACCGCGAGGAAGTCACTCGTGATTTACTCGCCTGGCTCGATCAGGCGCTGGCTGAGCCAAGGCCCCGTCGCAGCGAGTAACCGGCGGGGATTTCAGCTCTTTATTCACTTTTCATTTTCATGTCACAGGACCGCAACATGACCCAAGTCACCAACACGCCATACGAAGCCCTTGAAGTCGGCCAGACAGCCAGCTACAGCAAGACCGTGGAAGAACGCCACATCCAGCTGTTCGCCGAAATGTCCGGCGACCGCAACCCGGTACACCTGGATGCCGAATTCGCGGCCAAAAGCATGTTCAAGGATCGTATTGCGCACGGCATGTTCAGTGGCGCGCTGATCAGCGCCGCCGTGGCTTGCGAGCTGCCTGGGCCGGGCACCATCTATCTTGGCCAGCAGATGACCTTCCAGAAGCCAGTGAAAATCGGCGACACCCTGACCGTACGTCTGGAGATCCTGGAAAAGCTGCCGAAATTCCGCGTACGCATCGCTACCCGCGTGTTCAACCAGAACGACGAACTGGTGGTGGATGGCGAGGCCGAGATTCTTGCTCCGCGTAAAGAGCAGACCGTGAGTCTTGCGGAGCTGCCACCGATCACCGTTGGCTGATAAGCCTGACCGGACACTGTGGAGGCCGGCTTTGCTGGCCTTTGCAGCCAACATTCAGACATTTGACCAAATCGCAGGCACAAAAAAAGCGACCCTAAGGTCGCTCTCTTTGTCGTTACGAGGAGTTCAAGGGCCTCGTAACTCAATATGGCGCAGCGGACGGGACTCGAACCCGCGACCCCCGGCGTGACAGGCCGGTATTCTAACCGACTGAACTACCGCTGCGCGTAACACTTGAAACGAATGGTGGGTGATGACGGGATCGAACCGCCGACATTCTGCTTGTAAGGCAGACGCTCTCCCAGCTGAGCTAATCACCCTTCGCTTCGGTGTGGCGCGCATTCTACGGAGCGACCCAACCTCTGGCAAGCACTTTTTCAAATATTTTTTATATTCCCACCAAAGGCTTACGTCAGGGTTGGCCGCAGGGTCGCGGCAGCGAATAATGCCCCCCTTTGTATAAAGGAGAGACGTACCCCATGTGGTTCAAAAACCTGCTTGTCTATCGCCTGACCCAGGACCTGCCATTTGATGCCGAGGCGCTGGAAACCGCATTGGCGACCAAGCCTGCACGCGCTTGTGCCAGCCAGGAGTTGACCACTTACGGTTTCATCGCCCCGTTCGGCAAGGGCGAAGACGCACCGCTGGTGCATGTCAGCGGCGACTTCATGCTGATTTCCGCGCGCAAGGAAGAACGTATCCTGCCGGGCAGCGTGGTCAACGATGCATTGAAAGAGAAAGTCGAAGAGATCGAGACCGAGCAGATGCGCAAGGTCTATAAGAAGGAACGTGATCAGCTCAAGGATGAAATCATCCAGGCGTTCCTGCCGCGCGCCTTCATCCGTCGCTCGATGACCTTCGCTGCCATCGCCCCTAAACAGGGCGTCATTCTGGTCAACGCCTCAAGCCCGAAACGCGCCGAAGACCTGCTGTCGACCCTGCGTGAGGTGGTCGGCTCGCTGCCGGTACGTCCGGTCACCGTGAAAACCGCACCGACCGCCGTCATGACCGAATGGGTCAAGACCGGCCAGACCGCCGACAACTTCTTCGTCCTCGACGAATGCGAACTGCGCGATACCCACGAAGACGGCGGCATCGTTAAGTGCAAGCGTCAGGATCTGACCAGCGATGAAATCCAGCTGCACCTGAGCACCGGTAAAGTCGTGACTCAACTGTCGCTGGCCTGGCAGGACAAACTGTCCTTCGTGCTGGACGACAAACTGGGCGTCAAGCGTTTGAAGTTCGAAGACCTGCTGCAGGACCAGGCCGAACAGGACGGTGGGGACGACGCACTGGGCCAACAGGACGCCAGCTTCACCCTGATGATGTTGACCTTCGGCGAATTCCTGCCCGAGCTGTTCGAAGCGCTGGGTGGTGAAGAGATTCCGCAGGGGATCTGATTCCAGCCGCGGGTTGTCTCGCAACATGCTCCTTTAGCAGTCCGGCCGGACTGCTACAGGACCAGGTGTCGGCAGTTGCGATGTTCGACGGGGCATCGCACACCCCAACCATTACAAATACTCCATTTCTGCGCACACACAATAAAAGGAGCAAGCCATGCGTGCCCTGGCTGCATTGAGTCGTTTTGTCGGTAATACCTTTGCGTACTGGGTGCTGCTGTTCGCCGTACTGGCGTTCCTGTTCCCGAGCTGGTTCATCAGCCTGAAGACTTTGATCGTGCCGCTGCTGGGCCTGGTCATGTTCGGCATGGGCCTGACCCTCAAACTCGAAGACTTTTCCGAAGTCGTGCGCCATCCGTGGCGTGTGGCTCTGGGCGTGGTCGCGCATTTCGTGATCATGCCGGGCGTGGCCTGGTTGCTATGCCAGGCGTTTCATTTGCCGCCGGAAATCGCTGTCGGCGTGATCCTGGTCGGTTGCTGCCCGAGCGGCACCTCGTCCAACGTCATGACGTGGCTGGCCAAAGGCGACCTGGCGTTGTCGGTGGCCATCGCCGCTGTCACCACCCTGCTCGCCCCGCTGCTGACCCCGGCGTTGATCTGGCTGCTGGCTTCCGCGTGGCTGCCGGTGTCCTTCATGGAAATGTTCTGGTCGATCCTGCAACTGGTGATGCTGCCGATCGTGCTAGGTGTCGTTGCGCAACGCCTGCTCGGCGCCAAGGTGCAGTTCGCGGTTGACGTACTGCCGCTGATTTCGGTGGTCAGCATCGTGATGATCGTCTGCGCCGTGGTCGCGGCCAGCCAAGCGAAGATCGCCGAATCGGGCCTGCTGATCATGGCCGTGGTGATCCTGCACAACAGCTTCGGTTTCCTGCTGGGTTACTTCACCGGCAAACTGTTCAAACTGCCACTGGCCCAGCGCAAGTCGCTGTCGCTGGAAGTCGGCATGCAGAACTCCGGCCTCGGCGCCGCCCTGGCCAGCGCCCACTTCTCGCCACTGGCGGCCGTACCGAGCGCGCTGTTCAGCGTCTGGCACAACATCTCGGGAGCGTTGCTGTCGACGTATTTCCGGAAGATGGAACCGGATGCCGAGGGTGAGCCCGGCGTACATTAAGGTGCCGGATTGCGATAGGGGCAAGTTTTCAAACGTTGTCCCTATGTTTGTGATTAACAGCAGCACCCTGCCCTACGCTGCCGACAGTGAAGGCTAGTCGTCGTTATTGGAGTCGATCTGCGCATCTAACCAGACGTCGACAGCCACATAATCACCGTCGACTCTGAAAAACGCCGGACTACTAAAATCCAGTATCTTTTCTCTAACCACTACTTCCACTCTCTGGTTAACGACCGTTGTTTTCGCATCATGATCTCGAGTAATCAGAAAAGCCCTTCCCTCTTCCCTGAGTGATTCGAGTGCCGAATCGTTATCACCTATACTCCGATGAATGAAATAATGATAAGTGAATGGGACTGTCGCTCCGCCAGAATTACTTAGAACTACATACAGCGTTCCTCTATCACCGACAGGATAGCGTTGGATAATCTCGGACAATTCGGCTGTAAACTTATAGTGGATGAGAATCCAGAAAGTCTGCGCAAGGCAGATGAGAATCATACATCTAAATGCGATGTTACCAGGGGCGCGATTTTGCATACTTGATACCCTGCGCTATCATCTCCTGATCAGTCTCATCATCCCCATACGAATAAAAGAACCAGTCGATGAGTGTAGTATTAGCCTTGGTCGTTTGGGCCCTGAACTGGGCAGCTCCCGCGGCTCTATGTAGGACAAACTCTGAAAACCCCGCCGCAGCACCCACTGCTCCGTAGTGAAAATTCCCAAATTTCTCGAACTGTTTACCCTTCTGTTTATAATCCCACGGGCCTCCGTTTCGAACCCTGTTATAAAACCACAACCACAGACTCACTTCATCAGCGATTGACGCGCTCCATTTTTTCTGCCGAGCAAGCCCCATATTAACAAGCAGCGAAACCCCTTCAGGAGCAAGTGGGACAATCATTGAACAGTCACCCAACTCAGGAAACGAGCTGACGATTCTATAGACCTGGAAATGACATACGAAGGCTAAACGACGTCGCGAGGAAAATTCGGAAACACCCTACATACGACGCAAGAAGTGTCTGTAGGGCATATACCGATGAGACGCAAAAGACTGGCCTAAATTCGCCACTGGCGGCGGTGCCAAGCGCACTGTTCAGCGTCTGGCACAACATCTCGGGAGCGTTGCTGTCGACGTATTTCAGGAAGATGGAGCCGGATGCGGTGGTGACGGAAGACAAGCCTGTGGTGGGTTGAGTTATCTCGCTTTCGGCTTGAAGCACTCATTCGCATGAACGACTGAGTACTCGTGGGAGACGCCGGAGGTCACGACGGCAGCGAATGCGGTGAGTCAGACACCCTCGATGTGGGAGGTCGGACGCCATCGTCCGATCGCAGCCCCTACCGTCGTGATCCCGGCGTCTCCCACAGCTATTACGGTGCCCTCGATAATTGCGTACGGGCCGTTTAGCGCACCCCACCACGCAACTCGGCCACCCTCTCGCGCACCAACGCCGGTTGCGACTCACCCCCCGCAATCGCAGGCCCTGCCACCAGGGTCACTCGCGACCACAGCCTGCGAAACACGCCCTTATCGGGATCGCGGCTGAAGAAACTTCCCCACAAGCCCTGCAATGCCAGCGGAATCACCGGTACGTCGGTCTGTTCCAGCACCCGGGTCATGCCGCCCTTGAACTCGTCGATCTCGCCGGTTGTGGTCAACTTGCCCTCGGGGAAGATGCACACCAGTTCGCCTTCATTCAGGTACTCGGCAATGCGCTTGAACGCCTGATCGTAGGTCTGCAAATCCTCGTTGCGCCCGGCAATCGGAATCGCGCCTGCAGTGCGGAAAATGAAATTGAGCACCGGCAGGTTGAAGATCTTGTAGTACATGACGAAGCGAATCGGCCTGCGCACGGGACCTGCGATCAGCAGCGCATCGACGAACGACACGTGGTTGCACACCAGCAGCGCTGCGCCCTCATCCGGAATGTGCTCAAGGTCGCGATGCTCCACGCGGTACATGGAATGGCTGAGCAGCCAGATCATGAAACGCATGGTGAACTCCGGGACGATCTTGAAGATGTAGGTGTTGACCGCGATGTTCATCAGCGACACCACCAGAAACAGCTGGGGAATCGACAGCTTCACCACGCTCAGGAAGATGATCGAAACAATCGCCGAGACCACCATGAACAACGCGTTGAGGATGTTGTTCGAGGCGATGACCCGCGAGCGTTCCTTCTCCGGCGTGCGCGACTGGATCAGCGCGTACAGCGGCACGATATAGAAGCCGCCGAAAACTCCGATGCCGAGGATGTCCAGCAGCACCCACCAGGCCTGGCCGTAGCCGAGAATCGCCAGCCAGTTGTTGGCCTGCACGTTCTGCGGGAAGTCCCCGGAATGCCACCACAGCAACAGGCCGAACACGGTCAGGCCCATCGAGCCGAAGGGCACCAGGCCAATCTCGACCTTACGTCCGGACAAGCGCTCGCAGAGCATGGAGCCCGCAGCGATGCCGATGGAGAACACGGTAAGAATCAGGGTGACGACGGTTTCATCGCCGTAGAGAAATTCCTTGGCGTAGGCCGGAATCTGCGTCAGATAGATTGCGCCGACGAACCAGAACCAGGAGTTGCCAACGATAGAGCGCGAAACCGCTTTGGTCTGCCCAAGGCCCAGTTTCAGCGTGGCCCAGGATTCGCTGAAAATGTTCCAGTTCAGGCGCATTTCCGGCGACGCCGCCGCTGCCGGGGGGATGCCGCGACTGGCCAGATAGCCCAGGCACGCCACCAGTACCATCGCTGTGGACACGATAGGCGCGTAGTGCGTGGCGGACATCATGATCCCGGCGCCGATGGTGCCGGCGAGGATCGCCAGAAAGGTGCCCATTTCCACCAGACCATTGCCACCCACCAGTTCGTTTTCGTGCAGGTGCTGGGGCAGGATCGAGTATTTCACCGGGCCGAACAGCGCCGAGTGCGTGCCCATGGCGAACAGCGCAGCGAGCATCAGCTCAAGGTGATTGAACAGAAACCCCGCAGCGCCGACCACCATGATGCCGATCTCCAGCATCTTGATCATGCGGATCAGTTTGTCCTTGGGGTACTTCTCGCCAAATTGCCCGGCCAGCGCCGAGAACAGAAAGAACGGCAGGATGAACAGCAATGCGCACAGGTTGACGTAGATCGAGCGGTCGCCGTCGATGGTCAGCTTGTAGAGAATGGCGAGGATCAGCGATTGCTTGAAAATGTTGTCGTTGAAAGCCCCGAGGGACTGCGTCACGAAAAACGGCAGGAAACGCCGTTTGCCCAACAGATTGAACTGCGACTGACTCATCGAACGTGATCCTGAGTGGCGCCGGGATCGGCTTTTGGATTGGAAGTCCGCGGTGGCGTCCTTCCAATCGCTACCGCCGGCAAGCCGTGCTGCTACGTGGAAACTTGATATGAATCAGCCTTTCAATCCCGCAATACACGGCGAAACGAACAGCTCTCCTTTATAGGCGCCAATCAAGGTGCGGCGCATGATCACCAGCCACAACAGCGCCAGCCCCGCCACCAACACACTGCCGAGGATCGAAAAGAAGCCCAGATTCAACACGGCGCCAAGCTTGAGCGTGGTCAGGGCAAACACGCCGAGCGGGAAGGTGAAACCCCACCACCCCAGATTGAACGGCAGGCCGTTGCGCAGGTAACGCACGGTGATCAGCACTGCCATCAGCAGCCACCACACGCCGACGCCCCACAGAATGATCCCGGCGATAAGCCCCAGCCCTGAGGCGATTTCCCCGACGCCACTCAACCCGTTGGCGGCGAAGATCGCAGGGGCGTCGGCGCCCAGCACCATCAGCCCGAATGCGCCAGTGCTGATCGGGCCCAGTGCCAGCCAGCTGGACGAGGCCATGCTGGCGTGAGGCAGTTTGTGCAGGGCCATGCGCAGCAAGAGGATCGTCAGCATGCTGAACGCCACTGGCACCGACAGCGCCCACAGCACGTAGCTGGTGATCAACACGCTGAACTGGCTGTGGCTGTCTCCCAGATGCGGCGCCAGCAAGCCTCCGCTCGCCGCTGCCACTTCAGCGGCTACCACGGGCAACAGCCAGACCGCTGTCATCTGATCGATGCTGTGCTCCTGGCGGGTGAACATCATGAACGGGATCAGCACTCCGCACGCCAGCGACATCGCCACATCCAGCCACCACAAAACCTCTGCCAGGTGCAGCGCCGCATCGCCCCAACGCGACAGGCCAAAGGTCAGGAAGCCATTGATGATCGTCGCCATACCCATGGGAATGGTGCCAAAGAACATCGACACCGTGGAATGGCCGAACACCCGCCGCGCCTCGTCGAAGAACAGCACCCAACGCGCGGTGTAGAGAAAACTGAAGGTCAGGAACATCACGATGTTCAGCATCCACAAGGCTTCGGCGAGCTGGAACATGCCCGGGATGTGAACCGGAAGCTGAGTCAGAACGGCAGAAAGAATCCCGGTACCCATGGTCGCGGCGAACCAGTTGGGCGTGAACTGACGGATGACTTCCCGAGGATGACTGAGTTGGCTGAAAGGTCTGCGTGGCGTGAAAGTGGCGTAAGTCATGATTCGCTCCTGTCCTCGTGTGAGGTGGTACCCATGTTACGGCCGACACTGATATCTGTTAAGCGGGTATTTTCTCTATACCTCATAGATTTAGCAGATATAGACCGGCGCATAACTTACCCGTGGGAGGAAGCTCCCTCCCACCGTCAACTGCGGCGTGACAGCAATCGCATGCCAGCCGCTCCTGCTCACTTCTGCGACACCCCGCCGCTCAGACCTTGGTCGAAACAGACGAACGTCAGCGGGCGTGCGAGACTGTCTGACCTGCGAAGGATCGCAGTCGAAATCGTGACCTGCTTGAATCTGGAGTTCCCATGTCGCTGTCCAGCGGACTGATCGCCGCCGTTGCCCTGGCCTATATGGCCATCATGTTCGCCATCGCCTTCTACGGCGATCGTCGCAGCGGTGCCCTGCCGCCCAGACTGCGCGCCTGGGTCTATAGCCTGTCACTGGCGGTCTACTGCACCAGCTGGACATTCTTCGGCGCGGTGGGTCAGGCCGCCGAGCAGTTGTGGTCGTTTCTGCCGATCTATCTGGGGCCTATCGTGATGATGGTGCTGGCGCCCTGGGTGTTGCAGAAAATGGTGCTGATCAGCAAGCAGGAAAACATCACTTCCATCGCCGACTTCATTGCCGCGCGCTACGGCAAATCACAGACGCTGGCCGTCGTGGTGGCGCTCATCTGCCTGATCGGCGTGCTGCCCTACATCGCCTTGCAACTCAAGGGCATCGTGCTGGGAGTGAACATCCTCATCGGGGCCGGCGCCGACGCCGCGGGCACCCGCGCACAGGACACCGCGCTGATCGTGTCGCTGGTGCTGGCGCTGTTCACCATCGTCTTCGGTACTCGCAACCTCGACGCCACAGAGCACCACCGCGGCATGGTCCTGGCCATCGCCTTCGAATCGCTGGTCAAGCTGTTCGCGTTCATGGCCGTTGGCGTGTTCGTGACCTTTGGCCTGTATGACGGGGTCGACGACCTGTTCAATCAGGCGATGCTCGCGCCGCGTCTGGAAGAGTACTGGAAGGAGACGGTCAACTGGCCGTCGATGGTGGTGCAGACCGGCGTCGCGATGATGGCGATCGTCTGCCTGCCGCGACAGTTTCACGTGACGGTGGTGGAGAACATCGAGCCGCAGGATCTACGGCTGGCCAAATGGGTGTTCCCGGCGTATCTGTTGCTGGCCGGGCTGTTCGTGGTGCCGATTGCACTGGCGGGGCAGATGTTGCTGCCCAGTTCGGTATTGCCCGACTCGTTCGTGATCAGCGTTCCCCTGGCCCACGCGCACCCCGCGTTGGCGATGCTGGCATTCATTGGCGGTGCTTCGGCGGCGACTGGCATGGTGATCGTCGCCAGCGTCGCGTTGTCGACGATGGTCTCCAACGACATGCTGCTGCCGTGGCTGCTACGCCGGAAAACCGCCGAGCGCCCGTTTGAAGTCTTCCGCTACTGGATGCTCTCGGTGCGCCGGGTCAGCATCGTGGTGATCCTGCTGTTGGCCTACGTCAGCTATCGATTGCTGGGTTCAACGGCGAGCCTGGCGACCATCGGCCAGATTGCCTTTGCGGCCATCACTCAACTCACACCGGCCATGATCGGTGCGCTGTACTGGAAACAGGCCAACCGCCGGGGCGTTTTCGCCGGTCTGGCGGCAGGCGTGTTCATCTGGTTCTACACCCTCGTCCTGCCCATCACGGCCCACAGCATGGGCTGGGCGTTGAGCAGCTTCCCGTTGCTGGCGTGGCTGCACGGCAACCCGCTCAACCTGCCCATTAGCCCGTTGACCCAGGGCGTGGTGCTGTCGATGGCGGGCAATTTCATTCTCTTCGCCTGGGTATCGGTGCTGTCGCGCACACGGGTTTCCGAACACTGGCAGGCGGGGCGGTTCATCGGTCAGGAGTTACAAGCGCGGCCGAACAGCCGTTCGCTGCTGGCGGTGCAGATCGAAGACTTGCTCAAACTCTCGGCGCGTTTCGTCGGCGAAGAACGTGCACAACAAAGCTTCATCCGTTTCGCCTACCGTCAGGGCAAAGGCTTCAACCCCAACCAGAACGCCAACGGCGACTGGATCGCCCACACCGAACGGCTGCTGGCCGGTGTCCTCGGCACCTCGTCGACCCGCGCCGTGGTCAAGGCCGCCATCGAGGGCCGCGATATGCAGCTCGAAGACGTGGTGCGCATCGCCGACGAGGCGTCCGAAGTGCTGCAATTCAACCGCGCGCTGCTGCAAGGCGCGATTGAGAACATCACTCAAGGCATCAGCGTGGTGGACCAGTCGTTGCGACTGGTGGCCTGGAACGACCGCTATCTGGAGCTGTTCAATTACCCGGACGGCCTGATCAGCGTGGGTCGCCCGATTGCCGACATCATTCGCTACAACGCCGAACGAGGCCTGTTAGGGCCCGGGGAAGCGGAGGTCCACGTTGCCCGCCGCCTGCACTGGATGCGCCAGGGCCGCGCGCACACGTCCGAACGGCTGTTCCCCAACGGGCGCGTGATCGAGCTGATCGGCAACCCGATGCCAGGCGGCGGATTCGTCATGAGTTTCACCGACATCACCGCGTTCCGCGAGGCCGAGCAGGCGCTCAAGGGCGTCAATGAAAGCCTTGAACAGCGGGTCGCCGAACGCACCCGCGAACTCTCCCAACTGAACACCGCACTGACCGAAGCCAAGGCCCACGCCGAAGCCGCGAACCAGTCGAAAACCCGTTTTCTGGCGGCTGTCAGTCATGACCTGATGCAGCCCATGAACGCGGCGCGACTGTTCTCCGCAGCGCTGCAGCATGTGGATGAAAATATCCCCGATGAGGCGCAGAAGCTGATCCAGCATCTGGACAGTTCGCTGCGCTCGGCTGAAGACCTGATCAGCGATCTGCTGGATATTTCTCGTCTGGAAAACGGCAAGTTCGCGCCCACCATCGCGCCCTTCCCGCTCAACAACCTGTTCGACACGCTCGGTGCCGAGTTCAAGGCGCTGGCTCAGGAACAGGGACTGAGCTTTCGTGTACGCGGCAGCCATTTGCGCATCGCCAGCGACGTGAAACTGCTGCGTCGAGTGTTACAGAACTTCCTGACCAACGCCTTCCGTTACGCCAAAGGCCCGATTCTGCTGGGCGTCCGACGCAAGGGCGGACAATTGAGCCTTGAGGTGTGGGATCGCGGACCGGGGATTCCGGAAGACAAACGCCAAGTGATTTTCGAAGAGTTCAAACGCCTGGACAGCCATCAGACCCGCGCCGAAAAAGGCCTGGGTCTGGGGCTGGCGATTGCCGATGGTCTGTGTCGCGTATTGGGCCATACGCTGCAAGTTCGCTCATGGCCAGGCAAGGGCAGCGTGTTCAGTGTCACCGTTCCACTGGCTCGGACTCAGGCGGTGATACAACCTGTGGCGGTTGAGCCCAAACGCGCCGCGCTCAATGGCACGCAGGTGCTGTGTATCGATAACGAAGACAGCATTTTGATCGGGATGAACAGTCTGTTGAGCCGCTGGGGTTGTCAGGTCTGGACGGCGCGCAATCGCGAGGAATGCCAGGCCCTGCTCGACGATGGCATTCGCCCGCATCTGGCGCTGGTGGACTACCACCTGGACCACGGCGAAACCGGCACCGAGCTGATGGCCTGGCTGCGCACGCAACTGGGCGAGCCGGTGCCTGGTGTGTTGATCAGCGCCGATGGCCGCCCGGAGCTGGTGGCACAGGTGCATGCGGCAGGGCTCGAGTATCTGGCCAAACCGGTGAAGCCTGCTGCGTTGAGGGCGTTGTTGAGTCGGCATGTGAGTTTGAGTTGAGGTCCCACAGGCTGAACACAGGACCCACATAGATCCCGTTCAGCTTGACGACTCGACTCCACTCTTCCTGCGATACGGAAACACATCGATCACCTTCCCGGCCCTGATCGCCTCCTGCACACCCTTCCAGTAATCGGCGTCGTACAGCTCGCCGTGCAGGCTGTTGAACAGTCGTCGTTGGCCCAAGTCAGCAAACAGAAACGGCGGAAACTCTTCGGGAAACACATCCAGCGGCCCAATCGAATACCAGGGCTCGGAGGCCATCTCGTCCTCTGGCGTGCGCGGCTCGGGGATGCGCCGGAAGTTGGCTTCGGTCAGAAAGCAGATCTCGTCATAGTCGTAGAACACCACTCGCCCATGGCGAGTGACGCCGAAATTCTTCAGCAGCATGTCGCCGGGAAAAATATTCGCCGCCGCCAGTTGCTTGATCGCCAGCCCATAGTCCTCCAGCGCTTCATGCACCTGCGCTTCGCTGGCGTTTTCCAGGTACAGATTCAGCGGGGTCATGCGCCGCTCGGTCCAGCAGTGACGAATCAACACCACGTCGTCTTCCAGCACAACGGTCGACGGCGCCACTTCCAACAATTCCTCAAGACACTGCGGCTCGAACTTGGCGAGGGGAAAGCGGAAGTCGGCGAATTCCTGGGTGTCGGCCATGCGCCCCACCCGGTCGACGTTTTTCACCAGCCGGTACTTCTCGATGACGGTGGCACGGTCGACATTCTTGGAAGGCGAAAAACGGTCCTTGATGACTTTGAACACGGTGTTGAAACCCGGCAGCGTGAACACGCTCATGACCATGCCGCGCACGCCCGGCGCCATGATGAAACGGTCGTCGGTATTGGCCAGGTGCTTGATCAGCGCGCGGTAAAACTCGGATTTGCCGTGCTTGTAGAAGCCAATCGAGGTGTACAGCTCGGCGATATGCTTGCCCGGCAGAATGCCCTTGAGAAAGCCAACGAACTCGGCCGGCACCGGCACATCGACCATGAAATACGAGCGCGTGAACGAAAAGATGATCGAGACCTCGGCCTCGTCGGTAATCAGCGTATCGATCTGCACGCCCCGCCCCTCGCGATGCAGCAATGCGATCACCAACGGCCATTGTTCGTCGAGCGTATGAACGCGCCCCACCAGATAAGCGCCCTTGTTGCGATACAGCACCGAGGAAAACAACTCCAGAGTCAATGCCGGGTCCTTGCACACCCAGTCTGGCAGGCACTCGCGTAACAGGGTTTCGATGCGTAGGAGATCGCCCGGTAAATCGGCGTAAGCCATGTTGAATCGGTAATCGCTGAACACCTGCGCCAGCATCGCCGGAAGATCGCCATGAGGCTGATAGATCCGCGTCTGCGCCGCGCGTTCGTGATGGCGCATCGAGGGCCGCGTGGTGTGGATGAACATGCAGCCATCGCTGATCAGGTCATGGCTGAACAGGCTGCAGAAGATCGAGTTGTACCAGGTCTCGGCCAGCTCATCGTCCAGGCGCGGATCGATGAGTTCGATGTAGGCGCTTTTCACCTGAGGCCAGCAGGAAGCATCCAGCAGAACGTCCCCGGCAAAAGCCTTGATCAGCCAGCCCGTCACCTCGCTGACCTTCTCCTCATACAGACTGATACGCGCCGCCGACGCCGCTTGCGCCTCCTGCCACAATGCCTGCTCGAAACGGGCCTGAGCGCCGTCGGCAATACGCCGGAAATGATCGCGGTAATCATCGAAACCGTCGAGGATCAGGCTGGCGATTTCAGCGGCGGGCCAAGGAGTGGACATGGCGGATGCTCGGGAAGGCAAGATCCGCCAAGCGTAGCAGCGCGCTCGCGCAAGGTAGGTGCCGCTACTTCACCTTACGAAACACGAACACCAGCCCCACCACAATCAGCACCATTCCCAGCATGCTCAACAGCGCCAGACGGTTGCCGAAGATCAGGTAATCCATGATCGCGGTCACGGCCGGAACCAGATAGAACAGGCTGGTGACGTTGACCAGGTTGCCCTGCGCGATCAGCCGATACAGCAAGAACGTCGCCAGCACCGAAACCACCAGTCCCATGTACAACACCGGCACGTAGAATCCGAAACTGTGTTCGAAGTGGAATGGCTGGAATGGCACGAACACCGCGCAGACCACAGCCCCGGCAAAATACTGAACCGGCAGCGTGCCCAGTGGGTTGTCGGTGATGCGCTTCTGCATGATCGAGCCGCCGGTCATGCTCAACATGCCCAGCACGCCGAACGCCATGCCGGCCAGCGAGCCGCCGTCGCCAATGCCCTGATAGACCACCAAAACCAGCCCCGCCAGCCCCAGGCAGAGCCCGAACATCCGCGAACCTGAACGACTGCGCTCGACCAGCACTGCCGTGAGGATCGGCTGCACGCCCATGATGGTGGCCATGACGCCCGGCGCGACTTTCATGTCCAGCGCCAACAGGTAGCAGATCTGGTAGGCGCCCAGCAACACCGCCCCTGTTGCCAGCGCGTAGCGCATCGACTGCCCGGTTGCAGGGAGTTTGTAGCCCAGGGTCGGGATCAGAATGGCCAGCGCGACCAACGCCAGCAAGAAACGGAACAGCAAAAACGCGAACGGCGAAGCATGGGTCAGGCCCCACTTGGAAACGATGGCCCCGCTACTCCAGAGCAGGACGAACAGCGTAGTCGTGGCCAGCGAGGCCAGCGCTTTGTTAGCGAACATGATGTCACCTGTGATTCAGACAAAATCGGACCCGGCAAAGAACCGGATTCACTGATGTTTTGTTGGGGTTTGCAGGCGTGGATCGACAGCTTCAGCGCAGTCGATCAGCCCAGCACAACCACGGCTGGCGGCGAAACAACGCACGCAACCGGGCCGGTCACAGGAGCAGGAGGTGGATAGCGCGTGATGTAGAACGCTTGCTGGCACCCGCACGGCTCAGCCACAGCGGACGCTGCGGTATCGAACACGAGTTGCGAGTGGGAAGCAGGCATGGCGCTGATCTTCTTCGGAATGAGGGGTGGGTGTTTCGACATGTTTCGAAGCACCGGCGCTGAATATAACCAGCGCGCGGTGCGCGATGCAACGTTTAGTTATCAGCCGAACAGCCAGTAACCCAGCAGCGTCAGGACGATCACCGCCAGCACCGGACGCAGGATGCGGTAGGACTTGGGATTGGCGCGTTTGAACTGCTTCACCTTGCCGCTGAACGCGTTGCTGAAACGCTTGCTGAACGCATAAGCCTGGTTGATCCCGCCGACACGCTCGTCGTCGGTATTCTGCGGCGCGGTGGCGCGACCGAGAAACGCACTGACGCTGCGGTTGATCGATCTCATGAAACGGTTGCTCAGAGGGCGTTCGATGTCGCAGAACAGAATCACCCGCGTGACATCGGTTTCGTTCTTGACCCAGTGCACGTAGGTCTCGTCGAACATCACGTCTTCACCGTCACGCCAGGCGTAGACCTTGCCATCGACGAAGATTCGGCAGTCATCGGAGTTCGGCGTCGACAGGCCCAGGTGATAACGCAGGGAGCCGGCGAACGGATCGCGGTGCGGGTTCAGGTGACTGCCACCCGGCAGCAGCGCGAACATCGCGCCCTTCACGTTGGGAATACGGCTGACCAGCTCAACGGTTTTCGGGCATAGCGCCTCGGCCGAGGGCAACGGTTTGTCGTACCACTTGAGGTAGAAACGCTTCCAGCCCTTCTTGAAGAACGAACCGAAACCGGCGTCGTTGTCCTTGGCGGCGGCGCGAATATAGCCCTCGTCGAACAAGTGCATCGCTTCGTCGCGGATGGTTTCCCAGTTGTCCTTGAGCACGTCGAGTTCAGGGAACTTGCTGCGGTCCAGATACGGCTTGGATGGCACGCTGGAGAACAGGTACATCAAGGCGTTGTAGGGGGCGAACAGTGCGGAGTGGTTCACGAACTGGCGCAACACCGGCAACCGCGCCTTGCCGCGCAGATGCACGTACAGCGTGCTGCCCACGAACAGCAGCAGGATCGCCGCCTTGGCAGCGAAAGAAAGGGTCATGAAACTCTCCTTGAAGATGGCCTGTAGCAGTCCGGCTCGCCGGCGGTAACGCCTTCGAGTTCGCCACCGCCGGCGAGCCGGACCGCTACAGAAGCGTTACGCGCGCGGTGTCGGTAAAAATCCCGCGCCATTCTAAAACACTGCAAAACCCGCTGGATGACCTGTGACAAGGTCCCGACAAGTCTGGATGGCGGCCATCATAAGCCTTAGTCAGCCCGGTAAAAAGCCAAAGAGCCTCACGATACGACTACTGGGTCAGCTCCTGTTCAGTAAACAGGTCGCTGAACAGCATGCTCGACAAATAACGCTCGCCTGAATCCGGTAGCACCACAACGATGGTCTTGCCTTGCATTTCCGGTTTTTCCGCCAGACGCACCGCCGCCTGCATGGCGGCGCCACAGGAGATACCGCACAGAATCCCCTCCTCCTGCATCAGGCGCAGGGCCATGGCCTTGGCCTCTTCATCGCTCACCAGTTCGACCCTGTCGACCAGCGACAGGTCGAGGTTTTTCGGGATGAAGCCTGCGCCAATGCCCTGGATCTTGTGCGGGCTGGGGGTGATTTCCTGGCCGGCCATGGCCTGGGTGATGATCGGCGAAATCATCGGCTCGACCGCCACCGAGATGATCGGCTTGCCCATGGTGTGCTTGATGTAGCGCGACACGCCCGTGATGGTGCCGCCAGTACCAACGCCCGCGACGAGCACGTCGATGGCGCCGTCTGTATCGTTCCAGATTTCCGGGCCGGTGGTCTTCTCGTGAATGGCCGGGTTGGCCGGGTTCTCGAACTGCGCGGGCATGAAGAATTTGTCCGGGTCGCTGGCCACCAGTTCCTCGGCCTTGGCGATAGAGCCTTTCATGCCTTTCGCAGGCTCGGTCAGCACCAGCTCGGCGCCAAGGGCCTTGAGGACCTTGCGCCGTTCTATGCTCATGGAAGCCGGCATCGTCAGCATCAATTTATAACCACGCGCGGCGGCAACGAATGCCAGCCCGATACCCGTATTGCCGGAGGTCGGCTCCACAATGGTCATGCCCGGCTTGAGTTTGCCGCGGCTCTCAGCGTCCCAGATCATGTTCGCGCCGATGCGGCACTTCACCGAATACCCCGGATTACGCCCCTCGATCTTGGCCAGAATCGTGACCCCGCGCGGCGCGATGCGGTTGATCTGCACCAGCGGCGTATTGCCGATGGAATGGGCGTTGTCTGCGTAAATACGGCTCATGACCGGGTCCTTGTGCAGGTTTGGAAAAGCCCAAAGCCTATGCTTGGGTGCTTATTACGTCCAGCTCAAGCGAACGGATCACAACGCCGGCAGTCAACAAATCTAGTAAACCGGAGAACGTTGCCATGAAACGTCGCTATAGCTGGCCGCTGTGGACAGTCGTGGGCCTCGTCGTCTTGCTGATCGCGGTCCACATCGCACTGCCCTACGTGGTGCGCAACTACTTGAACGACAAGCTTGCCGACATGGGCGATTACCGCGGCCATGTGACCGACGTTGACCTGGCGCTGTGGCGCGGGGCGTACAAGATCAACGGCCTGAACATCGTCAAGGTCGACGGCAAGGTGCCGGTCCCGCTGCTCAAGGTGCCTGTGATCGATCTCTCGGTCAGCTGGCACTCACTCTGGTACGACCACGCCGTGGTAGCAGAGGTTGCGTTTGTCAGCCCCGAGCTCAACTTCGTCGACGGTGGCGCCGACAAACAGCAGTCCCAGACCGGTGCAGGCACTGACTGGCGTGCGCAATTGAACAAGCTGCTGCCCATCACCCTTAACGAAGTCCGCGTTCAGGACGGCAAGATAACGTTCAGCAACTTCAACTCGACGCCCAAGGTAAAAATAGAGGCCGACAAGGTCAACGCCAGCGTCTACAACCTGACTAACGTGGTGGACACCGCCGGCAAGCGCGACGCCCGCTTCGAAGGCAAGGCCCTGCTCCTGGGCAACGCCCCTCTGGAAACCACCGCAACCTTCGACCCGTTCAGCAACTTCGAAGACTTCGATTTCAAACTGCGCGTCACCGAGGTGCAACTCAAACAGATGAACGACTTCGCCTCGGCCTACGGCAAGTTCGACTTCAATGCCGGCAACGGCGACATCGTCATCGAGGCCCATGCCAACAAGGGCCAGCTCAGCGGCTACATCAAACCCTTGCTGCGCGACGTCGATATCTTCAATTGGCAGCAAGACGTCGAGAATCAGAACAAAGGCTTTTTCCGCTCGATCTGGGAAGCGATGGTCGGTGCTGGCGAAACCGTGCTCAAGAACCAGCGCAAAAACCAGTTCGCCACCCGCGTCGAACTCAGCGGCAGCGTGCACAAACAGGACGTCAGCGCATTTCAAGCCTTCCTGCAGATCCTGCGCAACGCGTTCGTCCAAGCGTTCAACACGCGGTATGACAGCGGGAAGAAAGAGGCACAGTGATGAAGGTAAAGCCGTCTACGCCTACCCGCCTGACGTCACCGCTCAAATCCACGATTGATTCCTGATTGTTGGCGAAAGTGAGCGCCAGCCTGTACCCCTCAAGGACCCAAACGGCGATAAGTCTCGGTCTATCCATATATTCCGTCATTTTGCCTTCCCTGCTGGCCGTCTATAACAACGCTGAATCGTATCGCCGAATGTTTTCGACAGACACGAGCGTTACAATTTTCTACGCAGTCAAACCGCGACTCGCCATTCAGCTACTGAATAAAGCGTCTGCGTTAACAGTCGTGCGAGGGGCGCGTTATAGTCGGCGCATTCTTATTGCAGATTTGCGCCGTGTGGCCATTGTGTCCGCACGCCACGTTCGAGGATTTACCGATGAAGTTCGAAGGCACCCGCGCCTACGTCGCCACCGACGACCTGAAGCTTGCCGTCAATGCCGCCATCACGCTGGAGCGCCCGCTGCTGGTCAAGGGCGAGCCCGGCACCGGCAAGACCATGCTCGCCGAGCAACTGGCTGAATCCTTCGGCGCCAAACTGATCACCTGGCACATCAAATCCACCACCAAGGCTCATCAGGGCCTGTACGAGTACGACGCGGTCAGCCGCCTGCGCGACTCACAGCTAGGTGTGGATAAAGTCCACGACGTGCGCAACTACCTGAAGAAAGGCAAGCTTTGGGAGGCGTTCGAGGCCGAGGAGCGGGTCATTCTGCTGATCGACGAAATCGACAAGGCTGACATCGAATTCCCCAACGACCTGCTGCAAGAACTCGACAAGATGGAGTTCTACGTTTACGAAATCGACGAGACGATCAAGGCCAAGAAACGCCCGATCATCATCATTACTTCCAACAATGAGAAAGAGCTGCCGGATGCGTTCCTGCGCCGCTGCTTCTTCCACTACATTGCCTTCCCTGACCGCAACACCCTGCAGCAGATCGTCGACGTGCATTACCCCGACATCAAGAAGGACCTGGTCAGCGAAGCGCTGGACGTGTTCTTCGATGTGCGCAAAGTCCCAGGCTTGAAGAAGAAGCCCTCGACCTCCGAGCTGGTGGACTGGCTGAAGCTGTTGATGGCCGACAACATCGGTGAGGCCGTACTGCGCGAACGCGACCCGACCAAGGCTATCCCGCCACTGGCAGGCGCGTTGGTGAAGAACGAGCAGGACGTGCAATTGCTGGAGCGTCTGGCGTTCATGAGCCGTCGTGGCAATCGCTGAGTTCCTTCCGATAAGTGCGGGACAACCATCATGTTGCTCAACCTGTTCAACGAAATGCGCGCAGCCAAGGTGCCGGTCTCGGTGCGTGAACTGCTCGACCTGATCAACGCTCTGAAACAGCGGGTGACGTTCGCCGACATGGACGAGTTCTACTACTTGTCGCGGGCGATCCTGGTCAAGGACGAGCGTCATTTCGACAAGTTCGACCGGGCGTTCGGTGCCTATTTCAATGGGCTGGAAAAACTCGACGATCACTTGCAGGCGCTGATTCCCGAAGACTGGCTACGCAAGGAATTCGAACGCTCACTGACCGACGAAGAACGCGCGCAGATCCAGTCCCTTGGCGGCCTCGACAAGTTGATCGAGGAGTTCAAGAAGCGTCTTGAGGAACAGAAGGAACGCCACGCAGGCGGCAATAAATGGATCGGCACCGGCGGCACCAGCCCTTTCGGTTCAGGCGGCTATAACCCGGAGGGCATTCGCGTCGGTGACGCTGGCAAGCGTCAGGGCAAGGCGGCCAAGGTCTGGGATCAGCGCGAGTACAAAAACCTCGACGATCAGGTCGAGCTCGGCACGCGCAACATCAAGGTCGCGTTGCGGCGTCTGCGCAAGTTCGCGCGCCAGGGTGCTGCAGACGAGCTTGATATAGACGGTACCATCGACCACACGGCTCGCGATGCCGGTTTGCTGAACATCCAGATGCGGCCGGAACGTCGCAACACCATCAAGCTGTTGCTGCTGTTCGACATCGGCGGATCGATGGATGCCCATGTGAAGATCTGCGAAGAACTGTTCTCGGCCTGCAAGACCGAGTTCAAGCACATGGAGTATTTCTACTTCCACAACTTCATCTATGAGTCGGTGTGGAAGAACAATCTGCGCCGTACCTCGGAACGCACTTCCACCCAGGATCTGCTGCACAAGTACGGCGCCGACTACAAGGTGATCTTCATCGGTGACGCGGCCATGGCTCCCTACGAAATCACCCAGCCAGGCGGCAGCGTCGAACACTGGAACGAAGAAGCTGGCTACGTCTGGATGCACCGCTTCATGGCCAAGTTCAAGAAGATCATCTGGATCAACCCCTACCCCAAAGATGCCTGGGGCTATACCACCTCGACCAACATCGTGCGCGACCTGATCGAAGACCAGATGTACCCCTTGACGTTGCGTGGGCTGGAAGAAGGCATGCGCTACCTGGCCAAATGAGGCCAGGTCAGTCGGTAACGGGCAGGCCGGATCACTCAGGCCTCGCCTCCTCCGGGTACTCGAACTCGAAAACCCTGACCACTTCAGACGCATGCCAGGACGCAGCAGCGACGCCGTCGGACGGCCCTGAGAAACGGCCCAGGCGTTCAGCGCACTCGAAGAATCCGGTGCGCGGCAGGCGGCTGGCCCCCTGACTGATTACCAGAGAACTGCGCAGCGGCTGTTCTGCACGGGCATCAATGGCGGCCAGGTGTTCGAGTGCGGCGGTAAGGGTCTGCATCGCAGGGCTTGGCAGCTGAATGCGTTCCAGCAGCGCGCGATAGGTGACCAGATGGCGTTGCCGACGAGCCAGATCCAGTTCAGCCAGCAGCGCTTCCCAATGCTGACGGCTGATCCGTACGCTCATGGCTCACCTCGCCAGCCCGGAACACCCAGTTCCCACGCCAGGCTTCGTCGAATTGCTGCATCGGGTTGGCGCGTGCCGTTCTCGATCAACTCAAGATATGAAGGGCTGATACCCACCGAACGAGCCAATTGCGCGAGCTCCAGCCCTTTGGCCTGACGCAGCGAGCCCAATTGATCGAACGAAGGGAAATCGACAGAAGCAGAGGCTGTTGATTCGGCAGATTGAAATGTGGACGCGGTTTCTTGTGGACGAGCAACGCCGGCCGCCTGCAACAGGGCCTGATAATGCGCCCATGGCAGCACTGCGTACTCTGGCTCTCCATCACGAGAAATGACCTGAAGATCCATACCACCCCCTGTAGGACAAAAAACTGTTTCAAGTAATCTTTTTCTTTGTATTGCGGCATCTTAACAGCGGAAGGGGAGAACTTGCGTGCACGTAATCGACAGAGTTTTCTCAGGAGCGACTTTTTCGAGGGTATCTCGCCAGAAAATCGAGGAGATGACAGAAATTCGATAGGGAGAGAGCGTGAGAGCGTTGTGGCGGGGCCGCTGTCAATCCTTCTTCTCACGCTCCAGCAACTTCGGTGTCGCAGGCAGGCGTTCGACCACCGCCAGTTTTTCGGGATTCTGCCGCTCGCGCCAGGCACGGAATGCGCTCAGTTCGGCTTCCAGATTCTTCATTACCCACGCCAGCACGGCGATGTCATCGAGCATACCCAGCCCCGGTATCCAGTCAGGAATGGCGTCCAGGGGACTGAGGAAATACATCAACCCTGCGACCACCGACAGGATCGCCTTACCGCTGATGGCCCGATACTCGCCGCGCCAGTACGCCAGACAAAGCGCTTGCAGCAGCTTGAGGTCTTCCTTGAGCTTGCCCAGCCGATTGCCCTCACTCGCCGCTTTGCCAGCCACGGCGAACAGCAACGCGGGTAAGCGGCCAGCCGCCATCAGCCGTTTGGCCATGGGTAGATAGCGGATGAAGTTCCAGGGTGCTTTCATATTCACTCCAGCGATATCGATAAAAATCGACCAATCGGTCAATCGCCTCTGATGCAAGGACCCGTAGGCATTTTGCAAGCCCGCACGCGCGAAAGGTTATCCACACAAATTGTGGATAACCTTGTGAACAGAGCCGTTCTGCGGCGCTGAAACGCCCGTTCTATAGGGCGTGGGCTTAAATCGCGCGTTTTTTACTCACAAAAATAAACGCAAGAAACCGTTGACTTGGGGATGCGTCGAAGCTATCGGAGACACCTGAACCCGGCGCCTGACCTACTCGCAAACCCGACATTTGCCCAATCTGCCAACGGTATTGGGACTCTACTTGCCCTGCCCGGTTCGATTTGTTTTCAACAAAAATGAAAATGCCCCGTCGAGACGGGGCATTTTCGTACAACAGGCAATCGAGTTATCGATTACTTCTTGGCTGCAGGCTTGGCGGGTTCAGGAGCCGGTGCAGCTTCTTCTTCCTCGTCCGCGCCAGCAGCGCCGCCAGCGGCGTCGTTACCTGCGGCAGCCGGATCCTTGATGCCCAGCAGTTCCAGGTCGAAGACCAGAACCGAGTTCGCCGGGATCATCGGGCTTGGGCTTTGCGCGCCATAGGCCAGATCGCTAGGGATGTACAGCTTGATCTTCTCACCGACGTGCATCAGTTGCAGGCCTTCGACCCAACCCGGGATCACGCCACTCACTGGCAGATCGATCGGGCTGCCGCGCTCTACGGAACTGTCGAATACCTTGCCGTCAGTCAGCTTGCCTTCGTAGTGAACGGTCACGACGTCAGTAGGCTTGGGAACCGGGCCGTCAGCTTTCTTGACGATTTCGTATTGCAGGCCGGAAGCGGTAGTGGTGACTTCCTTGCGCTTGCCGTTTTCTTCGAGGAATTTCTTGCCAGCGGCTGCCGACTCTTCACTCATCTTGGCCATGCGCTCTTCGGCACGCTTTTGCAGATCGCCGAACGCGGCAACCAGCTCTTCGTCCTTGAGTTTCTGTTCTTTCTTGCCGACCGCATCTTCAATACCCAGCGCTACGGCTTTGGAATCCAGATCGTCCATGCCTTCCTGAGCCAGGCTCTTGCCCATGTTCAGGCCGATGCCATAAGAGGCTTTTTGTGCCGGGGTTTTCAGCTCAACGGTGCTGGCTTGCTTATCGCAGCCCGCGAGTACCAGACCGACCAGGGCAATCGCCGCTGCCAACCGATGCTGTTTCATCCTGTTTCCTTGTTCATGCGCCAATAGGGCAAACGAGTAAAGCCGCGAGCTTATCAGGCCGCCGCGATCAATGGCTACCGGCATGAGAGGGGGAAAAGGCAGATAAGTTCAGGTAACCAAAGGTTTTCTTGTTTGATCGAGAAAACCGTTCAGTTTTGGTTCAGGCACACGCTGGAAATACGAATTCTACGCGTAGGGACTTTCCGAGAGGACCAAACGCAGGACATGCCGTCAGCGTTCCCTATTTCGCAATAAAGCACTTTTCGGCAGGGCATTTATGTCCTCTTCATTCATGGACAAGGCAGTACATTAAGGACTGCATGGTCCCGCAGAGCGACCGACAACAAAACCTCCAGCTCGCTTATGAAATCTGCCAACCATCCGGAGCCTTCCTTATGACCAAACCCCGTAGCAACGCATTGAAGCTGGCGAGTCTGGCGTTATTGATCAGCGGCACCACCCAGGCCTTTGCCGAAGACATCACGTTCGTCTCTCAGGGGGGTGCTTATCAGGAAGCGCAGAGCAAGGCGATCCTTGAGCCTGCGGCAAAGAAACTGGGCTTGACGCTGAAACAGGACAGCTCGCCCAAGGCTTATCCGATCATCAAGACACAGGTCGAGAGCGGCAAAGTTACGTGGGATGTGGTGGATCTGCCCACCGGCGACTGCATTCGCGGGGAGTCGGAAGGTCTTTTCGAGAAGCTGGACCTGGCCCTGATTCCCAATGCCGCCCAGCTGCCAGCAGCACTGAGAGACGATTACAGCGTGGGCTACATCAGTTACTCCACCGTACTGGCCTATCGCACCGATGCGTTCAAGGGCAAGGACGTGCCCAAGACTTGGGCTGATTTCTGGGACACCAAGAAATTTCCCGGCCAGCGCTCGCTGCGCAATCTGCCCCGCCCTACCCTGGAAATCGCCTTGCTGGCCGACGGCGTTCCTGCCGACAAGCTCTATCCGATGGATGTCGATCGTGCGTTCAGGAAACTGGAGCAGATCAAGCCCGACATCGCGACCTGGTGGACCTCCGGCGGACAGTCCGCCCAACTGATCAGCGACGGCGAAGTCGACATGATCCAGGCGTGGAACGGCCGCATCAGCGCTGTGCAGGCAGCCGGCGCCCCGGTGGCGTTCGACTATAACCAGGGCATTCTGGAAACCAACTCGCTGTGCGTGCTCAAAGGCTCGCAGCACAAGGCTGCCGCGATGAAGTTCGTCAATGAAGCGATCGACGCGAAGCTGCAAGCCGCGCTGCCGATGATCATTGATTACGGCCCACTCAATCCCGAAGCGTTCAACACCGGCGTGATCCCGGCCGAGCGCGCTGCGAAGCTGCCATCCTCACCTGAGAACATTTCCCGTCAGGCCCTGCTGTCCGCGCAATGGTGGGCGTCCGAGGCCGGCGTCAAAGCCGAAGAGCGCTGGTTGTCCTTCGTTCAGAAAAAGTAATGGGAGGCCCCTATGTCCAACGCTTATCTCGCCAAATCCCTCCCCGATTCCAGTGATCAGGGTCAGCCTCCGCTGACCAATGAGCATGCCCTGGCCCGTGAAGAGCGCAAGGAACACGCCTCGATGCTGCTGTTGCTTGCGCCTGCGCTGGTGATGGTGGTCGTGTTGTTGATCCTGCCGTTGTGCTGGCTGGCCGTGCAGTCGGTGCAGACCGAAGAAGGATTCTCGCTGGTCAACTACCTGCGCATCTTTCAGGAAGCGATTTACTGGGACACTTTTGCCCTGACCTTCAAGATCAGCTTTCTGGTGACCATTCTTTCGATCGTCATGGGCTTTCCGATCGCCTACGCCGCTTCGCGGTTGCATGGATTCTGGGCCAACCTGGTGTTGATCTGCGTGATCCTGCCGTTCTGGACCAGTGTGCTGGTGCGCTCCTACGCCTGGCTGGTGCTGCTGCAACGACGTGGTCTGGTGAATCAGACGCTGATTGATCTGGGCATCATCGACCAGCCCCTGAACCTGATGCACAACACCACCGGCACCGTCATCGGCACCTTGCATGTAATGCTGCCGTTCATGGTGTTGCCTCTGTATTCGGTGATGAAAAAGATCCCGCAAGACCTCATGCAGGCGTCTGAAAGTCTGGGCGCGAAACCGTTCTACACCTTTCGTCGAGTGTTCCTGCCGATGGCGGCGCCAGGCATCATGGCAGGTTCCATTCTGGTGTTCGTGATCTGCCTGGGCTTCTTCATTACCCCCGAACTGCTGGGCGGCGGTCGCACCATCCTGGTGTCGATGCTGGTGCAACGCAACGTCGAGCTGTATCACGCCTGGGGCGCTGCAAGCGCTGTCGGTCTGGTGCTGCTGTTCGTGGTGTTCCTGATCTTCTGGGGCATCAATCGCTTCATCCCCATCGAACGCATTCTGGGAGCGCGCTAAATGAATCTGCTTGCCAACCTGCGTCACATCAAACTTTCCCACGTACTATTCACCGTGGTGGTGGCGGCGATTCTGCTGTACTTGATCATCCCGGTGCTGATCGTGGTGCCAATGTCGTTTTCCGAAGCGCGTTTTCTGCAATTCCCTCCCAAGCAGTGGTCGTTCCATTGGTACGAGGCGTTCTTCAACAGCGTTGAGTGGATGTCGGCGGCGCGGGTCAGCCTGATCACTGCGTTTTTCACGATGGTGATCAGCCTGCCGATCGGCATGGCGGCCGCCTACGCCATCAACAGCTCGAGCCTGAAAGTGGTGCGCACGCTGCAGATCATTCTGTTGTTGCCGATGATGGTCCCGATCATCCTGATTGCCGCCGGTGTGTTCTTCGTCTATGCGCGGGTCGGGCTGATCAGCACCATGACCGGGCTGGTGCTGGCGCACATCATGCTGGCGCTGCCCTACGTGATCATCGCCCTGCTGGCCGGGCTGCGTAACTTCGACATGTCTCAGGAGATGGTGGCGCGCAGTCTGGGCATGAACCGCTTCCGCGCCTTCATGGCCGTGACCCTGCCGCAGATCAAGCCAAGCCTGGTGTCGGCCACGCTGTTCGCGTTCATCACATCGCTGGATGAAACCGTGGTCGCGCTGTTCATTTCCGGTGGCGACAACCAGACACTCACCAAGCGCATGTTTACCGCCCTGCGCGATGAGATCGATCCGACCATTGCGGCAATCAGTTCGATCCTGATTCTCGCGTCGCTGATCCTCGTAGTGATTGCCGGGCGCAACAAGCAGTAGGGAACACGCCACACTCTGTGGGAGCGATGATCGTTCCCACGCTCCGCGTGGGAACGGCCTCTGTGACGCTCTGCGTCACGCCGGGTGGACGCAGAGCGTCTCGGGATGCATCCCCACGCGGAGCGTGGGGACGATCATTCGCGCAGCGCAGTAGGTTTCTGCCCAACCGGCGCTCTGTTACGCGTCCAGCCTCCCAGCACAGCCTGCCGTCAATCCTCGCAATTCAGCATCTATCACCCGCCAAGCCACTCATCTCGGCATCGGCGGCTGGGCGAGGATTTTTACAATGAGTCCATCGCTCGTACCCTCAAGGCCCTGATCATGTTGAAAACCCAACTGCGTGACCCTTCACTTCTTGTCGAACGCGCCTATGTCAATGGCGCCTGGATCGCTGCCGATGACGGCCAGACCATCGACGTGACCAATCCCGCCGACGGCAGCGTCATCGCGAGGGTTCCGGCCTTGCAGGCGGCGGAGACCCGCCGTGCCATCGAGGCCGCCGAATCGCGCTTCGTCACCTGGCGCGAAGTCCCGGCGGCCGAACGTGCTCGCTATCTCGAAACCTGGTTCGCACTGATCATGGAAAACCAGGAAGACCTGGCGTTGATCATGACCGCCGAGCAAGGCAAGCCCTTGGCAGAATCCCGGGGGGAAATCGCCTACGGCGCCAGCTTCGTCAAGTGGTTCGCCGAAGAAGCGCGCCGCATTTATGGCGACACCATTCCATCCCCCGCCGCTGACCGTCGAATTCTTGTACTGAAGCAGCCCATCGGCGTGGTCGCTGCGATCACACCGTGGAACTTCCCCAACGCGATGATCACCCGCAAATGCGCGCCTGCACTGGCGGCGGGCTGTACGGTGTTGGTCAAGCCGTCGGAAATGACCCCTTTGTCGGCTCTGGCACTGGCGGTGCTGGCAGAGCGCGCGGGCATTCCAGCCGGTGTGTTCAACGTCCTGACCGGTATGCCCGCGGGCGTTGGCGGCGAGATGACCGCCAACCCTGCGGTGCGCAAGCTGTCGTTCACCGGCTCGACCCGAATCGGTCAACTGCTGATGAGCCAGTGCGCAAGCACCATCAAGCGCCTAAGCCTTGAGCTGGGCGGTAACGCGCCGTTCATTGTTTTCGACGACGCGGATCTGGATCTGGCGATTGCCGGTGTCATGCAGAGCAAATTCCGTAACGCCGGGCAGACCTGCGTGTGCGCCAACCGCATTCTGGTGCAGGACGGCATTTACGATCGCTTCGCCGAACGCCTCAGCGCTGCAGTCGCCCAATTGAAGGTCGGCGATGGCCTTGAGAGAGGCGTCACCATCGGCCCGCTGATCAACGCGGCGGCCGTGGACAAGGTCGCGCGACACATCAACGACGCGCTGGAGAAAGGAGCCAGCATCGCCATCGGCGGCGCTCCGCAAGGGGAAGGCCTGTATGTGCAGCCGACGGTCCTGCGTGATGCCAACGCCGACATGTTGCTGGCCACCGAAGAAACGTTCGGCCCGGTTGCGCCCCTGTTCCGTTTCAAGGATGAAGCCCAGGCACTGGCACTGGCCAACGCCACCCCTTACGGCTTGGGTGCCTATTACTTCACGCAGGACATGCGACGCGCCTGGCGGGTCGGCGAGCGTCTGGAGTTCGGCATGGTCGGGCTCAACACCGGGATCATTTCCATGGAGGTCGCGCCCTTCGGCGGCATGAAGCAGTCGGGTACCGGCCGCGAAGGCTCCAAATACGGCCTGGACGAGTTCCTCGAGGTCAAGGCCTGGCACATCGGCGGCCTGAACTGATTGTCGGTCGCTCACGAACAGCGCTGACATCCCGGCCGCCGCACAGCAGATCCTGTTGGAGCAGCGGCCCAAAACGGCACGAACCAGGCCTGTGCCTGTGTTCAGATGACAAGCAGACTTATCGGGCAATCCCCCGTTCTGCAGAGGAGGACGCTTCATGAATTTCACTGAAGGTTTTGAATCGGTCAGCGTCAACAAGGTGTGCAAACACTACGGCAGCCTCAAGGCATTGAACAACGTCGATCTGAAGGTCGAAGCCGGGGAATTCATGTCACTGCTCGGCCCGTCGGGTTCGGGCAAGACCACGCTGCTGAGCATTTTGGGCGGGTTCATCCGGGTCAGTTCCGGTAGCATTTTCTTCGGTGAACGGGACGTCACCCTCATGCCGCCGCACAAGCGCGAGATAGGCGTGGTGTTCCAGAACTACGCGCTGTTTCCGCACATGACCGTGGGCGAAAACGTGGCCTTCCCGCTGCGGGCCCGAGGCGAAAGCGCCAGCAAAAGCCGCGACCGGGTCAAGAGCGCACTGGCGACCGTCGAGCTGTCCGGTTATGAAGACCGAAACATTGCGGCGCTGTCCGGTGGTCAACGCCAGCGCGTGGCGCTGGCTCGCGCCATCGTCTTCGAACCCAAGCTGATCCTCATGGACGAGCCGCTGTCGGCGCTGGACAAGCAACTGCGCGAGATCATGCAGATCGAATTGCGTGCCCTGCACAAACGCCTGGGCGCGACCATGATCTACGTCACTCACGATCAGCGCGAAGCCCTGACCATGAGCGACCGCATCGCGATCATGCGCGGCGGTCAGTTGGTACAGGTCGATACGCCACGGCGCCTGCACGATCATCCGGCCAACGATTTTGTCGCCAGTTTCATCGGCGAAAGCACCTTGGTGCCGCTGCAACGTGGAGAGAACAACGGCCTGACACTGGGCACCACGGCACTGCGCACCACCCGGCCGGTGCCGCCGTCCGGGGATGTGTTCCTGGCGCTGCAATCGGAAAAACTGCTGCTCGACAACGGCAGCTCGGGCCCCGAGTGGAACCGCCTTCGCGGGCGGGTTTCCGACATCGTCTTTCAAGGTGAGAGCCTGAAGGTGTTCGTCGATCTGGAGGGCGGCCCCACCGTCAGCCTGCGTCAGCCGAGCCACCACGAAGGCAACCTAAGTCTGCCGCCAATCGGCTCGCCGATGATGATGCGCCTGCATCCTGAAGACACCATCGTCGTACCGCGCGCCGGGGTCTGATCCAGATGATCGCCCACGCAGTGCGTGGGAACGATCAACACGGTCAACGCTTTTAAAATTCCCCGCAGCGAAATATGTCGTAACACCCCCGCAAAACAGTCGATCACAGCGCTGGCCACCCCAAGTTCAGCGCTTGTGATTCCGGCCAGTCCTTATCCTGATCACATCACCCGCCACCCTCGGCGTTTACGGAGATCGAGATGAATTCTGCATTGACTGAAAACCAGCGCCTGCTGGCCCTGCGCGAACAACACGTGCCTCGCGGTATCGCGACCGCGCACCCTGTCGTGGCAGCGCGTGCTCAAGGTGCTGAACTGTGGGATGTGGATGGCAAGCGCTACCTGGATTTCGTCGGCGGCATCGGCGTGCTCAACGTCGGCCACAACCACCCCAAAGTGGTCGAGGCGGTGCGTCGCCAGGTCGGCGAGATCTCTCATGCCAGCTTCCAGGTAGTGGCGTACGAAAACTACATCGAAGTGGCGGCGCGGCTGAACAAGATGATCGGCGGTGAAGCGCATTACAAAAGTGTGTTGTTCACCTCCGGCGCCGAAGCGGTAGAAAATGCGGTCAAGATCGCCCGGGGTTACACCAACCGCACTGCGGTGATTTCCTTCCGTGGCGGCTTCCATGGTCGCACTCTGCTGGGGGTCACCCTCACCGGCATGAGCCAGCCCTACAAGCAGAATTTCGGGCCGTTCCCGGCGGAGATCTACCACGCGACCTACCCCAACGCCTATCGCGGCATCAGTAGTGACGACGCGCTGGCCGAGCTGGACGAACTGTTCGCCACCGACGTCGCGCCTGATCGTGTCGCCGCCATCATCATCGAGCCGGTCCAGGGCGACGGCGGTTTCCTCGCAGCACCGAAAGAATTCCTCCAAGCCCTGCGCGCGCGTTGTACGCAGCACGGCATCGTGTTGATTCTCGATGAAATCCAGGCAGGTTTCGGGCGTACAGGCACCATGTTCGGTTTCCAGCACGCCGACATCCAGCCGGACCTCGTCACGGTCGCCAAAAGTCTGGCCGGCGGCATGCCGCTTTCCGGCGTCGTCGGGCGCGCCGAGATCATGGATGCGCCTACGCCGGGCGGCCTGGGTGGCACCTATGGCGGTAACGCAGTGGCTTGTGCTGCGGCGCTGGCGGTACTCGATCTTTTCGAGGAGCAGGATCTGCTGACGCAAGGCGAGACACTGGCAGCGCAGCTCAACGAAGGTTTGCTGGAACTTCAGCAACGCTACCCGCGCATCGGCGACGTGCGCGGTTTGGGGTTCATGCAAGCCATCGAGATGGTGGCCGACGACGCAGCGCAAAGCCCGGATGCGGTACTGGCGCAGAAAGTCATCGACGAAGCGCGCAATGCTGGATTGCTGGTGATCAAGTGCGGCGTGCATCGCAACGTGGTGCGCTTCCTCGCCCCGCTGGTTACAACACCGGCGCAGGTGGCCGAGGCCTTGCAGATGCTCGACAAGGCGCTGTCCGTCGCCTGTTGAGCGACTGTTCAACGTGTCACTCGACCCGGCCTGCCAGCGCAGTGCCGGGTCGTGAGCTTAACCATCATGGAATCGGAACGTGCTATCCAGGAGCCAATCATGAAAGTCACCCAGTACAAGGCTTTGGGCTTGTCGTTCGGCACCCTGGTTGACCGCGAACGGGGCATTCTCGAAGGGCTGCGACCGCTGGCAGTGCAGAGTGAATCCAATACCAGCGACGCTCAGTTGCTCAGCACTTATCGACAGGTGGCGCAGGCGCTTGCCAGCACGGCAACACAGGTCAGCGCGACGGCTTTTCACGGCCAGCTTTACCAGCGTGTGGCGCAACAATTGCAAATCATTCCGGGCTGGGATGAAAGTGTGGCGTTCAGTAGCTCTTCGTCCCAATGGCCGATTTTCGAAGATGCTCCAGGTGCCCTTCAGTACCTGAGCAAGTTCTACCGTTTGATACTGATCGCCCCACCCCAAGGCGTCGATGTGCTTGCTCTGGCTCGCCGCCTGCCGGTCGAATTCGATGCGATCATCGAACCCGGCAGCGACGATTGGCACAGCAGTCTCGAGACCGAGCTGCAGCGTCTGGGGCTGGAGCGTTCAGAACTGTTACCGGTGCGCAGTACCGAAAGCGACGACCCGTGGATCGAACGGGTGGACTTTCCGGTGTGCACCCTGCGCCGCGGCCATAACCAGCCGTGGAACCATTCGCCTCAGGCAATGGACGGCAAGCGCTGCGAATACGCCAGCCTCGCCGACCTCGCACATGCCCACCAAAAGGCATTGCACGCCTGAGACCGACGGCCCAGATTCGACATTGCGAGGACTGATCCATGGACGCTGCAACCAAGCTCGATCGTATCGACATCAACATTCTGGTCCAATTGCAGAAAGACGGGCGCATGACCAACGTCAGCCTCGCCGAAGCCGTGGGCCTGTCGCCCAGCCCTTGCCTGCAGCGGGTCAAACGCCTGGAAGCAGCCGGTTATATCAGCGGTTACGAAGCCCACGTCAATCTCGCCAAGTTCGCCAATTCGGTGACCGTGTTTACCGAAATGACCCTGTCGGACCACAAGCGTGCCGACTTCGTGAAGTTCGAATCGAGTATTCGCAACATCGACGAAGTACTGGAGTGCCACTTGATCAGCGGGGGTTATGACTATCTGGTGCGCTTCCTGTGCAGCAGCATCCAGCATTATCAGGAACTGATGGAATCGATCCTGGACAAGAACATCGGCATCGAAAAATACTTCAGCTACATCGTGATCAAGTCGCCGGTGGTCAAGAGCACCGTGCCGTTGCGCAGCCTGGTCAGAGCGGTTTGAGTCTTCGCAAAAAAAAGGGCTGAAAGGCCCTTTTTTCACGTGCGTTGAAAACTACGACAAAATGCAGAACACCTTGCGTACCGTCTCTTCGCTGCGCCAGGCGTTGGTCGCGCCCCGGGGCACCATCACTGTTTCACCTGCCCGTACATGATGACTGTCACCCTTCTCTGCGGTGAGGGTCACTGAACCTTGGAGAATGAACATCAGCTCGCTGTAACTGGGCTCCACCTGTTTGCGCGCATAGGCCTCGCATTGCCACAGGCCGATGCGCAGGTTAGCGGCGCTGAACAGGGTTTCGCTCCAGGCGTTCGGGGTGCTGGTCAGCAGCACATTCGCGGGCGGTGGACTGGCCGGCGATAGCGATTGGGACAAGTCGATCCGGATGGGCAATTTCGGCATGTCGGTGCAGGCTTCCAGACCCGGAAACGCCACGAACAAGCGGCGCAGTTGCCCACGGTGATGCCAGCGAACACGAACGCCACGAGGTACCACGAAGCAGTCACCGGCACTGAGTTGCAGATCGAATCCGTCGCCCTGCAAACGCAGTTCGCCCGCTTCGACGATGCCCAGTTCGACCCAGGGAAAATCCTCGATCAACAGATTCGCGCCGACGCTGACACTGCTGCCGGTCGCATACCCTTGCAGCGGATCGTGGAAGTTGATCACACGCCCGGCGGCCAGCGGATCGCCTTGCAGGGCAAAGGCTGCGCAGGGTAACTGCCGGTCGGTGTGAGGAGTGGAGTAAAGCAGGATCGGTGGCATGTTTTAACGCTCGCTCATCGGCCGATGACATCAAGGAACTGCTGCCAGCCCGCGGCCAGGCGCACGCCCGGTGCGCGGAAGGCATGCAAGGGAATAGGGTTGAAGTTGTCGCCCGCCAGCAAGCCGAGTTCGACCTTCTCGCCGGCCGTCATCGCCGCCAGCTGTCTACCCATCCAGGTCGACATCGCAACCCCGCCGCCGTTGTAGCCAATGGCGTAGAAGCTGCGCTCGTCCAGTTGTCCGGCATGGGGCAGATAATCGAGGGTCATCGCCACCAGACCTGACCAGCGATAGGCAATTTTCTGATCGCGAAGCACCGGAAAAACAACGCCCATACTGCGTTGCAGATCATCGAACGCACTCTGCGAGTCGTCTTTGCCGAATGCCCCTCGCCCGCCGAAAATCAGGCGATCACCTATGACCCGGAACCAGCGCAGCATGCGCTTGGTGTCGCCACAGACCTGCCCACCGGGCATGAGGGTAGCGAGAATGTGCGGTGGCAGCGGGTCGGTGGCAATGATCGCGCTGCGGAACGGAATCAGCCGACGATGCAAGGTGTCGGTGACGCGGGTCTGATCCGAATAACCGTTGGTGGCGTAGATCACCTGCCGGGCACTGACTCGTCCCTGCGGCGTCTGCACGATGACGCGATCACCCTCACGACGGACCTGTTCGGCGGGGCTGTTGATGAACAGTTTTACGCCGCGATCGACGAGGTGCTGAGCCATGCCGCGAGCGTAATTCAGAGGATGGATACCGCCTGCCTTGGGGGTCAGCAAGCCCCCGGAGAAGATCGTGGCGCCGGTCATTTCCCGCACCTGATCCGCCGAGATCATCACCGACGATGTGCCCCCGGTTTCGCGTTTGATCCAGTTCGCGGTGGACTCAAGACCGCCCAATGCATGAACGTTGTGCGCCGCGGCGATGTGCCCGCCCATGTGCAGGTTGGCGCCAGCGAGGCCAAGGGTTTCGACCGTCTCCACCAGGCTGTCCACGGCGGCATAACCGGTGCGGTACATCTGCAAGGCGGTGTCACGGCCGAACCGCGACATCAGTGTCGAAAAGCCCACGCGAAACTTGGGTGACACCACGCCGCCATTACGCCCGCTGGCGCCCCAGGCCAGGGTGTTGGCCTCGACGATCAGGGGCTCGCGCCCACTTTCAGCGATGTGACGAGCTGCCGAGAGGCCGGTATAACCCGCGCCGATGATCACCACGTCGCACTGCCGCTCGCCTTCAAGGGATTGCAGCGCAGGTGCAGGTTGGGCGGTGGCCGCCCATAAGCTCTGAACAGTCATGCCAGCATCTCGGATAAATAGGGACTGACGCTCGCCTGAACCGAATGGCACGCAATGCTCTGTAGCAGCACGGCTTGCCAGCGGTTGCGGTGTGTCTGCAATGCATTCATCAACTGATCCATTTCAACCGCCGGCAAGCCGCGCTGCTACAGAGGTTTTGCCAGCAACACGTCTTGCCTGTTCAGGTCAGAGCGTCGAAAGGATTCAACCCAGTTCTTTTTCTACCGCGTCAGCCAGTTGCGCCAGCGAGGTGAAGTGGTAGTGCGGTTCGGTGCGCTCGGATTCCAGCGTGCCTCCGGTGCCTTTCTGGGCGAAACGACGTTCGATCCAGCAAGTCTGGTAGCCCAGACGCATGGCGACGCCAATGTCGTGGTACTGGCTCTGGGCAACGTGCAGGATGTTTTCGAACAGAATGCCTTGGGTTGCCAGCACGCCGCGGGTGTAAGCGAAGAACTGAGGATCGGGTTTTTCGAACCGTACGTCATCGACAGTGACGCGAACATCGAATGGCTGGTCCAGGGTCTCGGCCATGTGATTCAGGGCCCAGATCTGCGAGTTGGTGGTCGCCACCAGTTTGAAGTGCTTGCGCAGACGCTTGAGCGCTTCGACCGAATCCGGGAATGCCGGGAAGTTCTTCACTGACTGAGCCAGGCCTTTGGCGTAGTCATCGTTGTCCGGCAGACCCAGCTTGGAGGCGATGACGTGGTAGCAGCGCTCCAGATCGTCCGGCCACCAGCCCGAATCGGTAGAGGCACGGGCTTCACGGTAGGCCTTGAGGATGTCGTCATCGCTGCAGGCTTTGCCCGCTTCGCCCGCCACTTCGCGCACATGGGCGAGGATGCCGGCTTCGAAATCGATCAGGGTACCGACGACGTCGAACGTCAGGGCTTTGAACTGCTTGAAAGACATAGGGCGCTCCGCAAGAAAAGTCGTGAGGATGAAACTGACTGGACGGTCCCATTATCTGCCCGCCCTCTCGCGCAATATTCTGTTTTGCCCTGCCCTTAAGGCATAACCTACTGTTTTTCTACTCGACGTACCGCAGCTGTGCTCAAAGGCTCGATTCGAGGGTTGCCGCCAGCCCCAGATGAGGGTAAAGCGCATCGATTTCCAGCATGTCCGCGCGCATTTCCTCGATGATCCAGTCGCGCACATTTTCCACGATCGGGCGCACCGGGCGGTTGCCCGGCACCACCAGACAACAGCGTCGCGAATTGACCCGAAATGTCTCTGCCGCCGGCACCAGTTCGCCCTTGCACAGTGAATTGGACACCACGTTGAGCCAACCCAGCGCGATGCCCTGGCCAAGCAAGGCCGCCTGCACCACGACCGCATAATCGGAAAACACCAGCGTGTTGTCAGCACGCCCCGGCGTCCCGAAAGGCGCTGCCCAGGCACGATCCTGATGGTCCATGCTGATCAGTGTCGGCACCTGTTTTCGGCTCCTTCCCTGCACCACATCAGCCAGATACTGAGGGTTACAGACCGGCAAGGTGATTTCTGGAATGACCAATTTTTCCGTGGCTTTCAGGCTTCCTTCATCGAGATAGCGCATGCCCAGATCGACGTCCACCAAAGGACCGCCGATTCTTCCGGACATCAGTTGGTAACGCATGTCGACCGTGGGAAAGCGCTGATTGAAGCGGCTCATGCGCGGCATCAACCAGTGGGTGGTGAAAGCCGTGGAGACCGACAGCGTGACGGTCTCGATACCGGTTGCGCGGGCTTCGATTTCGCTGATGGCCGACTCGATGGTACTGAAGCCTTCCTGCACCCGGCGAAACAGAATGCTGCCGCTTTCGGTCAGCCGGGCACCGCCTCGAACACGCTCGAAAAGCTGCACGCCGAGATGCTCTTCGAGGCGTGACAACATGCGGCTGACGGCCGGCTGACTGACGCACAGTTCATCCGCCGCCCGGGTGAAGCTGCCACAGCGGGCGGCGGCTTCGAAGACGAACAGCGAACTGGAGCTGGGGAGTTTTCGACGGAGATTTGACATGACCTGAGATTATGCCTCTCACAACTATTAGTAAATTGTCTGCTGCAAAAAAGCGCGCCTATTCTTGCGAGCGACTGCATGCAACGTTCCAGCCGTCGATCAGCCTCCTCCTGCTGTACCTCTCTATCATTCGAACGAGACCTCTTCCCGTATGGAAAACGCCCTGAAGTTTTATATCGACGGCCGCTGGGTAGAACCGTGCGGCACAGACCGCATGGCCGTGATCAACCCGGCGACAGAACAAGCGTTCGGCGAAATCGCCATGGGCAATCTGGATGACGTGGACGCTGCAGTGCACGCTGCGCGTCGTGCCTTTCCGGCATTCGCCGAGACCTCACCGGCATCGCGCAGGCAATTGCTGGAACGCGTACTTGCCGCCTTCATGAACCGATATGACGAAATCGCCGACGCCGTGATGCAAGAGGTCGGCGCGCCGAAGGCCCTGTCCCACGACTGGCAGGCCGGGATTGGCAGGCGTCATCTGGAACAGTTGCTGCTTACACTGGACACGTTCGAATTTCAAAAAAAACGGGGCACGACACTCATCAGTCAGGAGCCCGTCGGTGTGGTGGCGTTGATCACGCCGTGGAACTGGCCGATCAATCAGATCGTCTGCAAAGTTGCACCTGCCCTCGCGGCAGGCTGCACGATGGTGCTCAAACCCAGTGAGATCGCCCCGATCAACGCCTTGCTCTTCGCCCAGGTGATGCATGAAGCCGGTGTGCCCGCCGGGGTTTTCAACCTGATCAATGGTGACGGCCCGACCGTGGGAGCAGCGCTCGCGGCGCATCGGGACGTGGACATGGTTTCGTTCACCGGCTCGACCCGCGCCGGCACGGAAATCGCCCGCCTTGCAGCGCCCACGGTCAAACGCGTGCATCAGGAGTTAGGGGGCAAGTCCGCGAACATTTTGCTCGATGACGTTGACCTTGAATTGGCGGTGACCTCCGGTGTGGACAGCTGCTTTGGCAACAGTGGGCAGTCCTGCAATGCGCCGACCCGGATGCTGGTTCCCGTGGCACTGCACGATCAGGCGGTTGAAATTGCCCGCCGTGCCGCAAGGGCTCACACGCTGGGCGCGCCAGACGATGCAGCTACCCGCATGGGCCCGGTGATCAGCGAACGGCAATTCGATGCGATTCAAAAGATGATCGGCATTGGCATCGAAGAAGGTGCGCAATTGGTGTGCGGTGGCCTGGGCCGACCGGCTCATCTACCCACGGGCTATTACGTCCAGCCGACGATCTTTGCCAACGTCACTCAGGACATGACGATCTCAAGGGAAGAAATCTTCGGCCCGGTGCTGGTCATCCAGCCCTATGAGACGGATGCAGACGCCGTCAGCATGGCCAACGACAGCGTGTTTGGTCTGGCCGCTTACGTGCAATCGCCCGATGTGGAACGCGCTCGAAAGGTGGCGTTGCAGATGCGCGCAGGCAGCGTCTACATAAACTACCCGAACTGGGACGCCAGCGCGCCATTCGGCGGTTACAAGCAATCGGGCAACGGGCGCGAATATGCCGAGTTCGGCCTGGAAGCATTTCTGGAAACCAAGGGCATTGTGGGATGGGGCGCGTGAGGGTCGGCCGACTCGGTTGTCTGTGAGAGCCGAGGGAGTGGGAACAATCAGACGACCAGATCAGGCTCTTTGATCGTTCCCACGCTCCAGCGTTGGCGTGCCCTGCCGGAGGCTCTGCGTCCACCGCGACGCAGAGAGTCGGCTGCTGCGTTACCACGCGGAGCGTGGGTACGATCAGGACAAGTTGAGCCCGAGAGGATCAGCTTCTTGTGAGCCAATCCGCTAGGTGCCGGAGACCTCGAAATCCCTCTGCGCCACGGTTGCCTGGGCCTTGATAAGGTCAGCGAGGCGCTCAGCGATCATGATCGTCGGCACGTTGGTGTTCGCGCAGGGAATCGACGGCATCAACGACGCATCGCACACACGTAACCCCTCGACGCCGATCACCCGACCATCTGCTGTCGTCACCGCCATCGGATCATCAGCGCTTCCCATGCGGCATGTGCCTGATGGATGCCAGGTGCCGCCGACATTGCGCTGCACGAATTCGGTCAGCGCCCGGTCATCGGCCATCAGCTTTTTCAAGGTAACACCCTGAGTCACCAAGCCATGCACCAGCCATTGACGCAAAGGGCCTGCGACGTCCAGCAACAGACTCAACACGCCTCGCTGCAAGGCATTGAACCCCCCCGGCATCGCGACTTTCGCCACCCGAGGCGAATAGCTGGAAGGGAACACCACGCTGCGCGCTCCAGCCAGCGCATCCGCCGACAGGGTCTCGGCGCCCAACCGCAGCGCCTGTTTCAAACGCTCCAGATCACGAGGATCGGACAACATGTCGAAGCGCACGACCGGCTCGTCGTTCGGATCGCTGGACGCCAGGCGCAGACGCCCCCGGGAATAGGATTTATTGACCCAGAAAAATATTGTGCCCAGACGATATCCGATGGAATGCCAACCGGAGCGAGACAGGATTGCCCCGTGCATGTCACAGGGAACCGTGCCTTGGAGCCCCGACGAAACCCGCACGATGGCCTGCTCGTGATGCTCGTCGGGAAACGCCGTACGTCCCTCGCGAGTGAGCAACGCAGAGACCGCAATCGATGGATGCTCCATCAGATTCGCCCCCACACCCGGCCGATCACTGACCAAACTGATGCCCAGTGAAATCAGGTCATCGACCGGACCAATGCCGCTGCGCAACAGAATGGCCGGACTGTGAATCGCGCCGGCGCAAACGATGACTTCTCTGGCCATCAGCGATTCGACTGCGCCGTCCTGGCCAATGATTCTGGCCCCCACTGCGCGCCCGGATTTGATCAGTACGCGGTCTACCAGGCAGTGTGTCTTGATGGTCAGATTGCTGCGACGACGCACTTCGTCGGTCAGGTAACACACCGAGGTTGGAATCCGTTCACCCTGTTCGCTGACGCCAATGGCGCCGACGAAGACGCCCTCCTCCCACGGGCCATTCTGATCGGGTTTGTGCGCAAGGCCGCGCCCGCCCAACACGTTCATCACGCCTCGCACGAAGGGCGAAAGCCGCTCAGGCGAGGTGCGTCGAATCCGCAGAGGGCCGCTGTTGCCATGCAACGCAGCATGCTGCGGACCCCTGAAATCACTGTCGTTTTCCAGCTTGCGAAAGTACGGCAGGCAGTTGTCCCAATTCCAGCCTTGCGCACCGAGCGTTTGCCACTCGTCGTAATCGGCAGGCGCCCCTCGATTGGTCATCAGCGCGTTGATCGCCGAACCGCCGCCCAGAATCCGCGCCTGTTCGTATCGACGCTCGGCGTTGGCCCGATTGCCCATCAAGGCAGTCAGGCGACGCCAGATGTTGCTGACATCCAGGTAGGCGCGCCCCGGATACCGACTGCGAATAGCAGCCGGCATGGTCCGAGCGCTGATGTCTCGACCCGCCTCGATCAGGCAGACCTCCTTATCCGGATCTTCCGAAAGCCGCGCAGCCAGCACACAACCTGCCGAGCCGCCGCCGAGTATCAGGTAATCGATCATGTGCGCACTCCGGCCTTACTGGACGAAGGACAGCCAGCGATCCTTGGCCGCAATCCCCGCAGGCGACGCCCACCACTCTTCGGACATCATCGCCTGGCGGGCGGCATTGTCCGGCGAGCTAGGCAGTTCTTTGGCTCGTTGATCGGTGATCTTGCCGGTTGCGAAAGCGGCAGGGTTCCCTGGGCCGTAGTCGATGTACAACGGCAGGTTGGCCTGCAACTCAGGCGACACCGCTTCGTTGACGAACTTCACGGCAGCGGCGTAGTTAGGGGCGTTTTTCAGGATGCACAGCTGGGTGTTCTGCAGCAGGCCGTCGTTGTAGGTGAACGCGACATCGGGATTGCTTTTCTGCACTGCGCTGGCGCGGCCGTTCCAGATCATCAACATGTCCACCTCACCGTCGGCCAGCAACTGTGCCGATTGACCGCCCGAGGTCCACCAGACCGCAATGTTGGGTTTGATCTGCTCCAGGCGTTTGTAGGCGCGGTCGACATCCAGCGGATAGAGTTTGTCTCGGGGGACGCCATCGGACAGCAGCGCGGCTTCCAGGGTACTCATCGGATCGTTGCGCAGCGCACGGGTGCCGGGGAAGTTTTTCAAATCCCAGAACTCGGCCCAGGTCTGAGGAATCTTTTTCAGGGTTTTCGTGTTGTAGCCGATGACCGAAGAATAGAACTCGTAGGCCACCGAGTACGGCGTGCGATAGGCAGCCGGCATGCCCTCCACGTTGGGCATCTTGCTCAGGTCCAGCTTCTCGATCAGCCCTTCGTTGCCGCCGCGCACGCAGTTGGACGGAGGGGTGTCGATCACGTCCCAGACCGGTTTCTTCGCCTCGCCCTGCGCCTTGACCATCGGCCAGGCGTCCGGCGCGCTGTCCTGCTTGATGGTCATGTTCAGGGCTTTCGCTGCGGGATCCAGAATGGCTTTGGTCTGCGCTTCCTGATACGCGCCCCCTTGCGAGACGAAGGTGATCTCGTCGGCCCATGCGGGCACCGCACACGCCACCGACAGGCTCAACAGGGATAAGACGGAACCGAACGCTGCAGTAACAGACAAGGTTTTCATGGCAAATCATCCTGGACGTAGATTAATTCGGCAGTGCTAAAACCTCGACTGAACACCCTGCACCGCAGTGCCTTGCTCAGGTTTGATCTTATTATTCGACCGAGCGGGAGCCTTGGACGTTACAAGAGCATGACGGCCGGGGGCAATGCACGATTAGTCAGATAGCCCATGACGTGAGGTTATGCAAAAAAATACCTTTACCCCCGCCAGTCGCTCGACCTGCGCCATCACTCACTTGATGGCGGCAAACGGCAAACGCTCGGCCAGCGCCTGCGCAAGGTAACGGGCAAACACCTGAATGCGCTGCGGGATATGGCGCCTGTGTTGATACACGGCGAAGATGTCGGCGCGAGGTGCCTGGTGGTCCGTCAATACCGCTTGCAGCCCCCCATTCTCCAGATATCCCTCAACATTCCAGCGCGAGCGCAGGATCAGCCCGTGCCCATCCAGCGCCAGGCTCAGCGCCACTTCACCATCGTTGCTCGACAGCGTTCCCCTGACCTTGTGCGAGTAATCCTGACCATCCTTGCTGAACCGCCAGATCGCGTAATCGTTGCCGAACTGGCGCAGGACAATGCAGTTGTGCTGCGCCAGATCGGCCACTCGGGTCAGCGCAGGCATAGCCTCAAGGTATCCTGGCGACGCACAGAGAATGCGCGGGTTTTCCAGCAGGCGGATGCCGATCAACCGAGAATCCGGCGGCTCCCCCATGCACACCCCGATGTCGAATAGATCATCCAGCAGGCTCAGCGGCTGGCTGGTCAACTCCAGCGAAATTTCAAGGTCCGGGTGCAAACGCGCGAAGCTCGACACGATCGGCGCCAGATGCTGACGTCCGAAACCCAGCGTGCCGTTGATTCGCAAGCGCCCCTGCAACGTGGGCTGACGGCTGTTCAGCGCGCTTTCCAGCTCTTCGAGCTGCCGCAGAATCGGGCGGCTGCCCTCCAGATACAGCGTACCTTCCGGCGTCAGCGACAATCGCCGGGTGGTGCGCTGCAGCAACTGCACGCCCAACCTGGCCTCCAGCTGGCTCAAGCGTTTGCTGACGGCGGGCAGTGACAGCCCCAGATGCCGCGCCACTTCCGTGAGGCTGCCGCGGGTTGCCACCTGCTGAAAGAAACTCAGGTCATCGATCATGCTCATCGATTCTTTCCTTAAGGCTAAGAATGGCTTTCCCGGAAGACTAATTATTAAATCAGAGAGACTGCATACACTGAGATCCGTGCCCCAATCAACCCAGGAGTCGAATCCATGAGCAGCACCCAGTACAAAATTGCAGTGATCCCCGGCGATGGCATTGGCAAGGAAGTGATGCCAGAAGGCGTGCGCGTGCTCGACGCCGTGGCTGCCCGGTTCAACCTGGAACTGCAATGGGACTGGTTCGACTTCGCCAGCGCCGATTACTACCTGACCCACGGCAAGATGATGCCGGACGACTGGTTCAACACTCTCAAGGACTATGACGCGATCTACTTTGGTGCCGTGGGCTGGCCGGACGTGGTGCCTGACCATATTTCCTTATGGGATTCGCTATTGCAATTTCGTCGTGAATTCGACCAGTACGTGAACCTGCGCCCCTGCCGCCTGATGCCCGGCGTGAAGGCCCCACTGGCAAACCGCAAGCCCGGCGACATCGATTTCTGGGTGGTGCGCGAGAACACCGAAGGCGAATACTCGAGCGTCGGCGGCAAGATGTTCCCCGGAACCGAGCGCGAGATCGTCCTGCAGGAAACCGTCATGACCCGCGTCGGCGTCGACCGCATCCTGAAATTCGCCTATGACCTGGCCCAGAGCCGGCCGAAGAAGCACCTGACCTCGGCCACCAAGTCCAACGGCATCGCGATCACCATGCCCTACTGGGATGAGCGCGTCGCCGAAATGGGCAAGCAGTACCCCGACGTCAATGTCGACAAGTACCACATCGATATCCTCACCGCGAACTTCGTCCTGCACCCGGACTGGTTCGACGTGGTGGTGGCGAGCAACTTGTTCGGCGATATCCTTTCCGACCTGGGCCCGGCCTGCACTGGCACCATCGGCATCGCGCCTTCGGCCAACATCAACCCGGAGCGCAACTTCCCGAGTCTGTTCGAGCCGGTGCATGGTTCGGCGCCCGACATCGCAGGCAAGGGCATCGCCAACCCCATCGGCCAGATCTGGTGCGGCGCAATGATGCTCGAACACCTGGGCCATCCCGAAGCCGGCGCAGCGGTGCTGACAGCAATTGAAACCGTGCTCGCGATGGGCCCGGAGAATGCGCCGCTGACCGCCGACATCGGTGGCACAGGCAACACCGAAGCGCTGGGCAAGGCCATCGCTGCTGCGGTCTGAGCGAACAAATAACGCGCAATCTCCCGTTCCGGCCGAAGGATTCGGGAGATTGTTGCGTTGGGCTCTGGCATCGTGTGGGCATCTGCCCGACTGCTTGCGAGACGCCCATGGCCCTGCTGTTCAAAGTCGATGACGCCCGCGGCGACATCTGGAAATCACTGTTCCAAACCCACGCGCCAGACATCGACGTGCGCCTGTGGCCCGACATCGGCGACCCGTCGCAGGTGCGTTACTTCGCCGCCTGGCAGCCGCCAAAGAACCTGCACGAGCGCTTCCCCCATCTTGAAGTGATATTTGCAACCTCAGCCGGGGTCGATCAGTTCGACCTGGGCGAGTTACCTGAACACATCAACGTGGTCCGCATGCTCGACCCCGGCATCGCCAAAGGCATGATCGAATACGCCTGCTTCGCGGTATTGAGCCTGCATCGGCAGATCCCGCTGTACCTGCAACAGCAGCAGGCGCGGCAATGGCAGGAGCATGAACTGATGCCCGCCAGACGCCGCCGTGTCGGGGTCATGGGCCTGGGCAATCTGGGCGTCTCGGTGCTGGAAAGCCTGCGTCCGTTCGGTTTCGAGCTGCACGGCTGGGCTCGCTCGCAAAAGCACGTTGACGGCGTAGAGTGTTACGCCGCAAACGACCATCTGCAGCCGTTCCTCAATCAGTGCGACATCCTCATCTGCCTGTTGCCATTGACCGATGACACCCGCGGAATCCTCAATGCCAGAACCTTCGCGGCGATGCCCGAAGGGGCGCAACTGATCAACCTCGGGCGCGGGGGACACTTGGTGGAAAACGACCTTCTGGACGCCTTGGCGAGCGGCCAGTTGGCACATGCCATCGTTGATGTATTGAACGATGAACCGCCCGCCGAAGACCATCCGTTCTGGCACCACCCCGGCATCTGGATGACACCCCACATTGGCGCCAACACCTCCCCGGACAGCGCTTTCGAGGTGCTGCTGGCAAATATTCGTCGGCATCAGCGCGGCGAGGCCATGCTAGGCGAGATTGCCCGTGATCAGGGGTACTGAAGCCGCTCAGTACACGTCGCGCACATAACGCTTCTGTTCTGCCAGATAGCGCAAATACTCGGCGGCCCGATCAGGACTCAAACCGCCGTGCTCGGCGATGACTTCGCGCAGGGCCTGGTCGACGTCTTTAGCCATGTGCGTGGCATCGCCGCAGATGTAGATCTGCGCGCCGTCCTGTAACCAGCGCCACAGTTGTGCACCCTGCTGACGCATGCGGTGCTGGACGTAGATTTTCTCCGACTGATCGCGAGAGAACGCCAGGCTCAAGTGGGTCAGCAAGCCATCCTTATGCATGCCCTGTAACTCATCGCGATAGTAAAAATCGGTGGCCGCATGCTGCTCGCCGAAGAACAGCCAGTTGCGCCCGCGATCACCGCGCATGCGCCGCTCTTGCAGAAAGGCCCGAAACGGCGCCACACCGGTGCCCGGGCCGATCATGATGATCGGTACGTCACCATCGGCCGGTGGGCGGAAATGCTGAGTTGGCTGGACAAAGATCGGCACTTCGCAGTCGTCCGCGCGATCGGCAAGAAACGTCGACGACACACCCTTGCGTTTGCCATAGCGCACGGCAGAAACGGTCAGATGAACTTCGTCCGGATGGGCCATCGCGCTGGAGGCAATTGAGTAAAGGCGCGGCTGCAGTGGTCTGAGATTTGTCAGCAGTTCCTGGGCCGAACACCTCACGGGGAATTCGCGCAGCACGTCCGCCAGTTGCCGGCCCCAGAGCCAGTCTTTCAACTCGCTTCTGAACGGCTCGGTCAGCAGATTTCTCAGCTCGCTGCTGCCGCTGCGCTCGGCGATGAAAGCCAGCGCCTCTGCATTGGGTCGTGCGATTTCGATTCGCTCTGTCAGAGCCACACGCAATGGCACATCCCCGAATTTGTCGAGGAGGACCGATTGCTCGCCATTCAAGGCGGTGAGTTCCAACACCTCGTCGACCAGCGCAGGGCAGTTGCGCGGCCAAACGCCCAGCGCATCCCCAGAGTTGTATTTCAGACCGGAGTCGCCGAGCGTCAACGCGAATTGGCGAGTGTCCTTGCTGGCGCCCTCCCCGTTCAACCGGCGGTTGACCGAAAGCCTGGCCTGATGCGGACGCCCACGGGTTGGCTGGTCGCCTGGCACAGTGTCAGCGACTTCGATATCGGGTATGTCCAGCGCCAGCGCCTGTTGCAGCGCCTTGAACCAGCCATCAGCGTTGTCGTGAAAATCACCGTCGCAATCGACTCGTGGAATCAACGGTGATGCCCCCAACGTCAGCAAACGCTGATCCAGATTCCTGCCGTGCTGGCAGAAGCTCTCGTAGCTCGGATCACCCAGCGCCAACACGGCATAGCGCAGCGACTCCAGACGTTCTTGTTGAGCCGTCAGTGACTGCCAGAAGCCTTGACCATTGTCGGGCGAATCACCGTCGCCAAACGTGCTGCTGATCAGCGCGACGTTGCTCACTTCACTCAGTCGCGCCACCGGGAAACTGTCCATCGCAGCCACCTGCACGACGATACCCGCGGTGCGCAGATGAGTGCCGAAGCGCTTGGCCAGGGTTTCGGCGTTGCCGGTTTGTGAGGCCCAGAGCAGGGTCAATACCGGCTCGCCCGGCGGAGCTTCCTGTACTTCGGCTTCTGCCTGCGGCAGGTCGAGAAAACGGTGGGCGATCAGCTCGACCTTGCGCAACGCCACGGCGCAGAATTTGAATTCAGGCTGCCGGGAAATCGGGTCGACGGCATCGCTGGTCACGGCGTTGATCGCCAGGTGTTCCCCGTAGACATCGTTCCAGTGAAAGGGCGCGAAGCAGTTGCCGGGGCGCACCCGGTCGGTGATAACCGCAGGCAACACGGCCTGTCCCCGGACCGAGCGCACTTCCACAGCGTCCTTGTCGCGAATGCCCAACACAGCAGCATCGTCGGGATGGATTTCCACGAATGGCCCGGGATTGAGCTTGTTCAGCGCCGCCACTTTCCCGGTCTTGGTCAGGGTGTGCCACTGATGTTGCAAGCGCCCAGTGTTGAGCACCATCGGGAAGGCATCATTGGGCATTTCGGCGGGGGGCATGTGCGGGCGCGGCAGGAACATCGCCCTGCCGTTTGCCGTGGCGAAAACAATCGCCGGGCGCTCACCCTGTTCATCCAGCCGAGTGGCCTGACTGACACCGTCATTGAGGTAGCGGATCGGGTTGCGCGTGCCGATGTCGTCTGGGGCGCACGGCCATTGCAGCGACTGATCGCGCAGCCTGGCGTAGCTTGCGCCTCGAATGTCGTAGCCGGTTTTCGGGTTCCAGGCCTGTTTGATTTCCTCGAAGACTTCCTCCGCCGAGGCATAGCTGAAGCCTTCGGCAAAACCCATGGCACAGGCGACCCGGGCGATGATCTGCCAGTCCGGCAACGCCTGCCCCGGCGCATCGACGGCTTTCTGCGTGAGGTTCAGGTTGCGCTCGGAATTGATCATCACCCCTTCGGCTTCTGCCCACAGCGCGCCGGGCAGGAGGATGTCGGCGTAGCGATTGGTTTCGGTGTCCAGGAACGCGTCCTGAGTAATGACCAACTCGGCGGTCTGCAGCGCTTCAATCACCGTGGCGCGGTTGGCCACGCTCGCCACCGGGTTGGTGCAGATGATCCAGCAGGCTCTGATTGCCCCGTCGCGCATCTGTTCGAACATGTCGATAGTGCCGCCGCCGAGCTGCTGGCCGAGGCTGCCACGGGGAATCGCCCACAGGTCTTCGATAAAGCTGCGATCCGATTCGACCAGAACCGAGCGTTGCCCCGGAAGGCCAGGCCCCATGTAGCCCATCTCCCGACCGCCCATGGCATTGGGCTGGCCGGTGAGCGAGAACGGCCCGCTGCCCGGACGGCAAATCGCCCCGGTCGCCAGGTGCAGGTTGCACAGCGCATTGGTGTTCCAGGTGCCGTGGGTGCTCTGGTTCAAACCCATGGTCCAGCAGCTCATCCACTCCGGCGCCTGGCCGATCATCTGCGCGGCCTGACGAATATCGGCTTCGGCCAGCCCCGTGATCTGCGCGACCTTCTGAGGGGTGTAATCGGCGAGAAAGCCCGGCATGGTCTCCCAGCCTTCAGTGAACGAGGTGATGAAGTCTGTATCGATGTCGCCGCTTTCCAGCAGTAGATGCAGCAGGCCGTTGAGCAACGCCAGATCGGTACCGGGTTTGATCTGCAGAAACAGGCTGGCTTTGTCCGCTGTGGCGCTGCGCCGGGGATCGACCACGATCAGCTTCGCGCCAGCCTTGACCCGATCCATCATGCGCAGGAACAGGATTGGGTGACAGTCCGCCATGTTGGCGCCGATCACGAAGAACAGATCGGCCTTGTCGAAATCGTCATAGGAACCCGGTGGGCCGTCCGAACCCAGCGACAGCTTGTAACCGCTCCCCGCGCTGGCCATGCACAGCCGCGAATTGGACTCTATGTTGTTGGTGCGCACAAAGCCCTTGGCCAGTTTGTTGGCCAGATACTGAGCTTCCAGAGACATCTGCCCCGACACATAAAAAGCCAGTACGTCCGGGCCGTCACGGTCGAGGATTGCACGCAGGCGCTGTGCGGTTTCGCCAATGGCTGACTCCATGTCGGTGCGCACGGGGTCCTGATTGCGCCGATGACGCAGCCAGGCCGCGTCCATCCGTCCCGACTCGGCGATGGCCTGCCCACAGGTCGTGCCTTTAGTACACAGGCGGCCGAAGTTGGTGGGGTGAGTCTTGTCACCGCTGACCTTGATCACACGATTGTTTTCGACCTGCATGACGATGCCGCAGCCGACACCACAATAAGGACACACACTTCGCACGCTGTTGCTCGCCATAGCCTATTTCCCGAAACCAAAAAAAGACGCCCTGTTCTCCCCCGTTGAAAACGGAGAGCACACGGCGCCTTTGTCGTGGAGAGGGCAATCGGCGTTGACTGCCTATAGCCGGGTAGTTGCAAAGGACAGGCCAGTCTTCTGCATCTGCCTGTGGCCGCACGGGATGTCGGAGATGACGCACCGAAAATCGTTGGCGCTGGTAAGCCGGATTGCTACAGGTTGGGGCGGGCAACGCAAAACCGCACAGTTTTTGTGCCGAATAGCAATGGCTAACGCTGGTTTTTGTAGCCCTCCGGCTTGCCGGCGCAGGCAATTACAAGAACGCCACCGCCAGCAAGCCGGACGGCTACCGGGTTGATCGGTGCTCAACGACCGCGCTGGCACACCCATTGCTTTATCACTTTCAAGTCCAGCCTGAATGCGTGGTTGGCAGCCCTGGTCGGTCAACGATGATCGTCCGCCCCTCAAGGCAATGGGCTCAGCAGGTTGTGCCGACACTGTGGTCGAGCGACAACCCATAAAAGAACAGGCAAAGGCGCCTGGAACCGAAAGGTTCCGGGCGCCTTTTTTTTGCTTTCAAAAAACCTGATTGGCCTTGGCCGGGACTCGATATGAACACCACAGTCGCCCCTCTGAACGATGTGCAGACACTGATCGTCGTTGGTAACGGGATGGTCGGTCACCACTGCGTCGAGCAACTCATCGCCGCCGGTGCCCTTGAGCGCTACCGCATTCATGTCTTCGGTGAAGAAGGCCAGCGTGCCTACGACCGCGTGCACCTGTCCGAATACTTCGGCGGGCGTGATGCCGAGTCGCTGGCCCTGAGCGATGCCTCCTTATATGAGCAACCGGGGCTGAGCCTGCATCTGGGTGTGCCGGTACTGGAGATCGACCGAACCCGCCGCGAAGTCATCACGTCCAAAGGCTGTTTCGCCTACGACAAGCTGGTGCTGGCGACCGGTTCCTATCCCTTCGTGCCTCCGATTGAAGGCGCTGAAGGCCATTCACGGCTGGTCTATCGCACGCTGGACGATCTGGACACCATTCGCGCCGCTGCCGAAAAAGCTAAACGTGGTGTCGTGGTGGGCGGCGGGCTGCTCGGTCTGGAAGCAGCGAATGCCTTGAAATCCCTCGGCCTGGAAGCCCACGTGGTTGAGTTCGCGCCACGTCTGATGCCGGTGCAGCTGGACGATCATGGCGGCGCGGCGCTGAAGGCCCGGATCGAAGCGCTGGGGGTTGGCGTGCATCTGTCTCGCGCCACTCAGTCGATCAGCGCAGGCGAGCAATACCGCTACCGCATGAACTTCGCAGGGGACGAATTCCTTGAAACCGACCTGATCGTCTTCTCCGCGGGCATTCGTCCACAAGACGCCCTCGCCCGCCAATGCGAGCTGGAACTGGGCCCACGGGGCGGTATCGCGATTGACGAACATTGCCGCACCAGCGACGCCGACATCTTCGCCATCGGTGAATGCGCCGCCTGGAACGGCAGCGTCTTCGGCCTGGTCGCGCCGGGTTATCAGATGGCGCGCAACGTCGCGGCCCAGCTGTGCGATCTGGACAACGAGCCGTTCTTCGGCGCCGACATGTCGACCAAACTGAAACTGCTCGGCGTCGATGTCGGCTCCATCGGCGATGCTCATGGAGCACTGACTGGTGCGCGCAGCTATCGCTTTATCGATGAAGCCACCGGAAGCTATCGGCGCCTGGTGGTTTCCGCTGACGGCACCCAGGTGCTCGGCGCGGTGCTGGTCGGCGACAACAGTTACTACGACACCCTGCTGCAGTACGCGCAGAACGGTATCAAGCTACCCGCCGATCCATCGAGCCTGATCCTGCCCCACAGCGAAGGCGCTCCGACCCTCGGCGCCGATGCACTGCCTGCGACGGCGACCATCTGCTCGTGCCACAACGTCAGCAAAGGCGCGATCTGCTCCGCGATCGACGGCGGCTGCACCGACCTCGCCGGCATTACAACGTGCACCAAGGCGGCAACCGGTTGCGGCGGTTGTTCTGCACTGCTCAAGAGCGTGTTCGAACACGAACTCACCGCCCGTGGCGTGGCTGTCGACAAGAGCCTGTGCGAGCACTTCGCTTTCACGCGTCAGGAGCTGTACGCCCTCGCCCGCGTGGAAAGCATCGAGAGTTTCGAAGAGATGCTGGCCCGCCACGGCAAGGGCCACGTCGGTTGCGACATCTGCAAACCAGCGGTCGGTTCCATTCTCGCGTCATGCTGGAACAAGCCGATCATGGACCCGTCGCTGGTGCCATTGCAGGACACCAACGACACCTTCATGGCCAACATGCAGAAGAACGGCACCTACTCGGTGGTGCCGCGCATTCCGGCTGGCGAAATCACCCCCGACGGCCTGATCGCCATCGGCGCCGTGGCGAAGAAATACGACCTGTACACCAAGATCACTGGCGGCCAGCGTATCGACCTGTTCGGCGCGCAACTTCATGAGCTGCCGGACATCTGGGCCGAGCTGATCGCCGCCGGTTTCGAAACCGGGCATGCGTACGGTAAATCGACACGCACGGTGAAGTCCTGCGTCGGCAGCACCTGGTGTCGTTACGGCGTGCAAGACAGCGTGCAAATGGCGCTGAGCATCGAGGATCGCTACAAGGGCCTTCGCTCGCCGCACAAGCTCAAATTCGCGGTCTCCGGCTGCACCCGCGAATGCGCCGAAGCCCAGAGCAAGGACATCGGCGTGATCGCCACCGAGAACGGCTGGAACCTGTACGTCTGCGGCAACGGCGGCATGCGCCCGCGCCATGCCGAACTATTCGCCACCGATCTGGATGACGAAACGCTGATCCGCTACATCGACCGCGTGCTGATGTTCTACATCCGCACCGCTGACAAATTGCAGCGCACGTCGGTCTGGCGCGAGTCGCTGGAGGGCGGGCTGGATTACCTCAAGGCTGTTGTGATCGACGACAGCCTGGGGCTGGCTGCCGAGTTGGAACAGCAAATGCAACTGGTGGTGGATCGCTATGAATGCGAATGGGCCAACGCGCTGAAGAGCCCGGAAAAACTTAAGCGCTTCCGCACCTTCGTCAACGACAAAAGCGCGGACCCGGACATTCATTTCGTCAACGAACGCAGCCAGCGTCGCCCGGCACGCGCCGGTGAACTCAACCTTATTCCTGTTGCGGAGATCGCACGATGAGCCAGTCCAATGCGTTGATGATGGACCCGTCGCAAACTCAGGCCTGGCGCGCGGTGTGCGCCCGTCAGGATCTGGTGCTCAACTCTGGCGTCGTGGCGCTGGTGGGCACGGCGCAAGTGGCGTTGTTTTACGTGGCTTCAATCAGTGGCACGCCGCAGTTGTTCGCGGTGGACAATCGCGATCCGGTCTCAGGGGTCAACGTGATCGGGCGAGGTTTGATCGGGAGTCTGGCGGGGGATCTGGTGATTGCTTCGCCGCTGTATAAGCAGCATTACCGGCTGGAGGATGGGACTTGCCTGGAAGATCCGGCGTTGAGGTTGCGGACCTGGCCGGTGCGGTTGGTGGGGGATGTGGTTGAGGTTGATGTGGGGTGAGGTGTTTTTGGCTATGCCGTTGGCGTTGGCGTTGAGGTCGGGTGCATAGCCGTTATGTGTGGTGGCGCTTGTTGGTTTGGCCTAACGGCCAACCTGTTTCGCCTTCGGCGAGTTACTTGAAAAGACACCAAGTAACCAAGTGTCCTGGCTCCTGGTTGGGTTCCTCCTTCGTCGGAATTCCCTCACTCCGGCGACGCTCCGTGGGCCCGCCGCCATCCGCCATCCATGGCGGGGGGCGGCTCTCGNTTCCTCCTTCGTCGGAATTCCCTCACTCCGGCGACGCTCCGTGGGCCCGCCGCCATCCGCCATCCATGGCGGGGGGCGGCTCTCGCGGCATCCATGCCGCTCRGCCCACGCAGCGCCGCCTGCGTTCRGCCTGCACCCAAGTCGCGATTTGTGGTGTCTGGGCTGTTGCGTAAGAAGATCAAGATCAAGATCAAGATCAACAGCAACAGCAACGGCAACGGCAACGGCAACGGCAACGGCAACGGTCTACATCAAACSTGTAGCAGTCCGGCTYGCCGGCGGTGGCGATCTTGAAGGCATCACCGCCRGCAAGCCGGACTGCTACGGATTCGCGACGAATACGGATTTTGAACTGAACATTTGACCCTGTGGGAGAMGCTGGAGCTGTGCGACAGCAGCGAAGCGGTGGGTCAGATGGCTCATCTGCAACTGACCCATCGCCATCGTCCGAATCGCGGCCCGTACCGTCGTGACCTCCGGCGTCTCCCACAGGNGCTGGAGCTGTGCGACAGCAGCGAAGCGGTGGGTCAGATGGCTCATCTGCAACTGACCCATCGCCATCGTCCGAATCGCGGCCCGTACCGTCGTGACCTCCGGCGTCTCCCACAGGGTTCGCGTGAAACCCCAGAGCTGTGTTCGCTGTTGATCTTGATCTTGCTTCTAAGCGCGCGTCAGTTCAGACGACACCAATCGCGACTTGGGTGCAGGCTGAACGCAGGTGACGTGGAGGGGGCCGAGCGGCGTGGATGCCGCGAGAGCGCCGCAAGGACATGGATGTCCGTTCGACGCGGGCCCACGGAGCGTCGCCGGAGTGAGGGTATTCCGACGAAGGAGGAATCCAACCAGGAGCCAGGACACTTGGTTACTTGGTGTCCTTTCAAGTAACTATTCCGACGAAGGAGGAATCCAACCAGGAGCCAGGACACTTGGTTACTTGGTGTCCTTTCAAGTAACTCGCCGAAGGCGAAACAGATCTGGCGTTAGCCAGATCCCTATCAGCCGCGCCGCGATTACGTGGCGTATCCAGATTTCCAGCTGCACACGAAAGCGTGTGGGAGCTGCTGGAGCTGTGCGACAGCCGCGAAGCGGTGGGTCAGATGGCTCATCTGCTAAATGACGCACCGCNATCCAGATTTCCAGCTGCACACGAAAGCGTGTGGGAGCTGCTGGAGCTGTGCGACAGCCGCGAAGCGGTGGGTCAGATGGCTCATCTGCTAAATGACGCACCGCCTCGCTGCCGTCGTGACCTCCGGCGTCTCCCACAGGAATTGCGTAAAAATCGAAGGCTGCGTTCGCTTCTGATTTTGCTTCTAAGCGCGCGTCAGTCCAGACGACACAAATCGTGACTTGGGTGCAGGCTGAACGCAGGTGGCGTGGAGGGGGCCGAGCGGCATGGATGCCGCGAGAGCGCCGCAAGGACATGGATGTCCGTTCGGCGCGGGCCCACGGAGCGTCGCCGGAGTGAGGGTATTCCGACGAAGGAGGAACCCAACCAGGAGCCAGGACCCTTGGTTACTTGGGGTCCTATCAAGTACCTCGCCGAAGGCGAAACAGATCTGGCGTTAGCCAGAACCCTATCACCCGCGCCGCGATTACGTGACCTATCCAGATTTCCAGCTGCACACGAAAGCGTGTGGGAGCTGCTGGAGCTGTGCGACAGCCGCGAAGCGGTGGGTCAGATGGCTCATCTGCTAAATGACGCACCGCNATCCAGATTTCCAGCTGCACACGAAAGCGTGTGGGAGCTGCTGGAGCTGTGCGACAGCCGCGAAGCGGTGGGTCAGATGGCTCATCTGCTAAATGACGCACCGCAATCGCTGCCGTCGTGACCTCCGGCGTCTCCCACAGGAATTGCGTAAAAATCGAAGGCTGCGTTCGCTTCTGATTTTGCTTCTAAGCGCGCGTCAGTCTAGGCGACACAAATCGCGACTTGGGTGCAGGCTGAACGCAGGTGGCGTGGAGTGGGCCGAGCGGCATGGATGCCGCGAGAGCCGCCCCCCGCCATGGATGGCGGATGGCGGTGGCGTGGAGTGGGCCGAGCGGCATGGATGCCGCGAGAGCCGCCCCCCGCCATGGATGGCGGATGGCGGCGGGCCCACGGAGCGTCGCCGAAGTGAGGGAACCCGAGGAACGAGGGCCAAGCCAGGAGCAGGGACACTTGGTTACTTGGTGTCTTTTCAAGTAACTCGCCGAAGGCGAAACAGGTCTGGCGTTAGCCAGAACCAAAAATCAGCGCCGCACAAATGACGGATATTACCCACCATTCCAGCGCCACCGAAAAAACCCAAAAAACCAAAAAAATCCAAAAAAAATCCAAAAAAAATCCAAAAAAATGGGCAACCGAAGTCGCCCAAAATGCCTTGCGTGCTCTTTTTAGAAGACTCAATCCTTGCCGCGCTTGTGCGAGTCCCTCCAGATGTATAAGGCCAGGCCTGAGAAAAAACTCAGCATCAGCATGACCGTGATCACACCGCCTACCACCGCATGGTCGAGAAACATGAACGCCCCTCCTGCTGAGACCCTGTTCGATGGGTGCAGAGTAATCAGAGGCAAAGTGAGGAGTATTGATCCAGGTCAACGTCACCGCGCTTGGCGGCAACTCATCGACCGGATCGGAACAAGAAGGGAGGTCTAGCGCTTTTTTGGTTTGTTCTTAGGCTTTTTCTTGCCCTTACCCAACGGCATCGCCTGCTCGAAAGCCTGACGCACCTCGTTGAGCCGCTTGTCGTTGAGATCGTGAACACGCTTGGCGCGTTCGACGCTCAGGTCTACCAGTTTTTCATCTTCGCTCATGGCGTGCCGTTCTCGAATGCCCAATGGCGACAATAATGCGCAATCGCGTCGGCGCTGACCAGCACCTCAGACTTTCAGATCCACCCACAAGCCCTGACGCGGCTCGTCATCGATGATCGGCACCACCGGCACCGTGTTATCGGCATTCAGGTAATCGCCTGGCATGGCCGGGCCTTTATGAGCAGTCTGCTGAGCGGCCTTATCCTCATCCTCGTTCAGATCGGGATGACGATCGGCGGTTCGCCGGTCGCGGCGACGCCTTTGCTGTCGGCGTTGCTCTTCGCGCAGCATCAACTGCGCCTGCTCGGGGTCACGCTCGCCCATGTTGATCGTGGTTTCGCTAGAGCTCGGCTGCACGGGCGCGACGGGCGGGATGTCCGGTGTCGGCCTGACCGGGTCCTGCTGCGCAGTCACGGGGGCCGCACTCAAGGGGATCAGCGGTGGCAGCATGGTAATGGTCTCCTGTTATCAAGCTGTCGGCTGCCGTTTCGTCGACTTGAGCCGTTAGAAGAGGAAGTTTGGACTATGTTTCTCGCAACAAGTGCCAGCGCAAGGCCACTTACCCAATAAATACGGGGCTTTTTACAATGTGGCTTTGGTCTGGACCGCTTGTTCCGTTACCATAGTCGGCTTTTTCAAGGCGGGAGTCAGGCAGCATGGCGCAGCAGTATCAACCGGGGCAACGCTGGATTAGCGACAGCGAAGCCGAGCTGGGTTTAGGCACCGTTCTGGCACAGGACGGCCGCTTGTTGACCGTGCTCTATCCGGCCACTGGCGACACCCGCCAGTATGCTTTGCGCAATGCCCCTTTGACGCGGGTGCGCTTCTCGCCGGGTGACACCATCACCCACTTCGAGAACTGGAAAATGACCGTTCGCGAAGTCGACGACGTCGACGGCCTGTTGGTCTACCACGGCCTCAACGCGCAGAACCAACCGGTGACCCTGCCGGAAACCCAACTCTCGAACTTCATCCAGTTCCGTCTGGCCAGCGACCGTCTGTTCGCTGGGCAGATCGACCCGCTGGCCTGGTTCTCCCTGCGCTATCACACACTGGAGCACACCAGCCGTCAGCTGCAATCCTCGCTGTGGGGCCTGGGCGGCGTTCGCGCCCAGCCTATCGCGCACCAGTTGCACATCGCCCGTGAAGTCGCCGACCGCATCGCACCGCGCGTTCTGCTGGCCGACGAAGTGGGCCTGGGCAAGACCATCGAAGCCGGTCTGGTGATCCATCGCCAGTTGCTCTCGGGCCGCGCCAGCCGCGTGCTGATCCTCGTGCCGGAAAACCTCCAGCACCAGTGGCTCGTGGAAATGCGCCGTCGCTTCAACCTGCAGGTCGCACTGTTCGACGCCGAGCGTTTCATCGAGAGCGATGCCAGCAACCCGTTCGAAGACACTCAACTGGCGCTGGTTTCGCTGGAGTGGCTGGTGGACGACGAGAAGGCTCAGGACGCGCTGTTCGCAGCGGGCTGGGATCTGCTGGTGGTCGACGAAGCTCACCACCTGGTGTGGCACGAAGAAAAAGCCAGCCCGGAATACTCGCTGGTCGAGCAACTGGCCGAAGTGATTCCTGGTGTATTGCTGCTGACCGCGACCCCGGAGCAATTGGGTCAGGACAGCCACTTCGCGCGTCTGCGACTGCTCGACCCGAACCGTTTTCACGACCTGCACGCCTTCCGCGCCGAAAGCGAGAACTATCGCCCGGTGGCCGAAGCCGTTCAGGAACTGCTCGATCAAGGCCGTTTGTCTCCTGAAGCCCACAAGACCATCCACGGCTTCCTCGGTGCAGAAGGCGAAGCCCTGCTGGGCGCCGTGGCCGATGGCGACACCGAAGCCAGTGCTCGCCTGATCCGTGAACTGCTCGATCGTCACGGCACCGGTCGTGTGCTGTTCCGTAACACCCGCGCCGCGGTGCAAGGCTTCCCGGAACGCAAACTGCATCCGTACCCGCTGCCTTGCCCGGCCGAATACCTGGAATTGCCGATTGGCGATCACGCCGACCTGTACCCGGAAGTCAGCTTCCAGGCTCAGGGCGAGACCAGCGAAGAAGAACGCTGGTGGCGCTTCGACCCTCGCGTCGACTGGCTGATCGACACTCTGAAAATGCTCAAGCGCGTCAAAGTGCTGGTGATCTGTGCCCACGCTGAAACCGCGATGGACCTGGAAGACGCCCTGCGCGTGCGCTCCGGTATCCCGGCCACCGTGTTCCACGAAGGCATGAACATCCTCGAGCGTGACCGCGCCGCCGCCTACTTCGCTGACGAAGAGTTTGGCGCGCAAGTGCTGATCTGCTCGGAAATCGGCAGCGAAGGCCGCAACTTCCAGTTCTCGCACCACCTGGTGCTGTTCGACCTGCCGGCGCATCCGGACCTGCTGGAGCAGCGAATCGGCCGCCTGGACCGTATCGGCCAGAAGCACATCATCGAACTGCACGTGCCGTACCTGGAAACCAGCCCGCAAGAACGCCTGTTCCAGTGGTACCACGAAGCGCTGAATGCGTTCCTCAATACCTGCCCGACCGGCAACGCCCTGCAACACCAGTTCGGCCCGCGTCTGCTACCGCAACTGGAAGGCGGCGACGAAGACGACTGGCAGGCGCTGGTCAATGAAGCCCGCGCCGAGCGTGAGCGTCTGGAAAGCGAGCTGCACACTGGCCGCGACCGTCTGCTGGAGCTTAACTCCGGTGGCGCTGGCGAAGGCGAGGCGCTGGTCGAGGCGATTCTCGAGCAGGACGATCAGTTCACCCTGCCGATCTACATGGAAACCCTGTTCGACGCGTTCGGCATCGACAGCGAAGACCATTCGGAAAACGCCCTGATCCTCAAGCCGAGCGAAAAGATGCTCGACGCCAGCTTCCCGCTCGGTGACGACGAAGGCGTGACCATCACTTACGACCGCAACCAGGCGCTGTCCCGCGAGGACATGCAGTTCATTACCTGGGAGCACCCGATGGTGCAAGGCGGCATGGACCTGGTGCTGTCCGGCTCCATGGGCAATACGGCCGTTGCACTGATCAAGAACAAGGCGCTGAAACCCGGCACCGTGCTGCTTGAGCTGCTGTATGTCAGCGAAGTGGTTGCACCGCGCTCGCTGCAACTGGGCCGCTACCTGCCGCCGGCCGCCCTGCGCTGCCTGCTGGACGCCAACGGTAACGACCTGTCCGGCCGCGTTTCTTTCACGACCCTGAACGATCAACTGGAAAGCGTGCCCCGCGCCAGCGCCAACAAGTTCATCCAGGCCCAGCGCGACGTGCTCAACCCGCAGATCAACGCCGCCGAAAGCAAGATTGCGCCGAAACACGCCGAGCGCGTGGCCGAAGCACAACGTCGTCTGGCAGCCGATACTGACGAAGAACTGGCACGTCTGACCGCCCTGCAAGCGGTCAACCCGACCGTGCGCGACAGCGAACTGACTGCCTTGCGCGAGCAGCGCGAGCAAGGTCTGGCGATGCTGGAAAAGGCGGCACTGCGTCTGGAAGCGATCCGGGTGCTTGTCGCCGGATAAGTTTGATCATGCCCACGCTCTGCGTGGGCATGCATCCCTTGCTGCCCCGCGTCACATCAACAGGCGGACGCGGAGCGTCCAGCCCAGCGTTACCACGCAGAGCGTGGGAACGATCAATAACTTCACGCCACCGACGGCTTCCCCCCCTGCCCCACCGGCTCATCGGCCAGCATCCGTTCGCGCATCCGCTGCGCATCCCGGCTAAAACACTTCGATGCCCGCACCAGAAACACCAGCGCGAAAAACAGCGCCACGGGAATCAGATACATCGCGTCATGCAGCCCCACGGCCTTGAACGCCTCGGTCATCTCCCCGACCTGCGCCGCGTACATCGCCGAATGAGCGAAGTGATCCGACAACAACCCGACCACCACCGGCCCCAGACCACCACCCAACAGATACAATCCGGCGAAGAACAGCGCCATCGCCGTCGCTCGCAGCCGCGGCTGAACCACGTCCTGAATCGCGGTGTAGACGCAGGTATAGAAGTTGTATGAGAACAGCCAGCCTACGCTGAACACCGCGACGAACACGCCGATCTCGATACGCCCGGCATGCAGTGCATAACCGGTGCACAGGCTGGCAACGGTCATGCTCAGTGCCGCGAACATCAGCCGACCGTTGGCAAAGCGCTGATGCAGCTTGTCAGCGATCCAGCCGCCCGCCGTCAAACCGACGAGCCCGGTTACCCCCACGATCATGCCTGTTGCCATCGCAGCTTCCTGCAAAGGCAACAAAAAATACCGCTGCAGCATCGGCACCATGAACGAGTTACACGCGTAGGTTGAAAAGTTGAACGCCAGGCCCGCCAGTACCAACCAGCGAAAAGTAGGGATCGACAATACGCGTCGGATCGGCCGGTCGATTTTCTCCTGCGATATCGCCACGCTTTCCGCAGCACCGCGCGCGGGTTCGCGGATGAAGAACATGAATATCGCCAGTACCAACCCCGGCACTGCTGCGATGAAGAACGGCGCACGCCAACTGTCGAATGCCTTGACCATCGCGCCGATGGTGAAGAACGCCAACAACAGCCCTAACGGCAGGCCGAGCATGAAGATGCCCATGGCCCTGGCGCGTTTGTGAGCGGGAAACAGATCGCCGATCAGTGAGTTGGCGGCAGGGGCATAACTCGCCTCGCCGATGCCCACGCCCATGCGCACCAGCAAGAACGCCCAGAAGTTGCCAACCAGGCCGTTCACCGCTGTCAGGCCACTCCACACCGTCAGGCCCCAGCCCATCAGTTTACGCCGCGAGCCATTGTCGGCCATGCGCCCAAGGGGCAAGCCGGCGATCGCGTAAACGAGCGTGAACGCCGTGCCGATGATCCCCAGCTGGAAATCGCTCAGCAGCCATTCCTTGCGAATCGGCTCGATGATGATCGCCGGGATCGTGCGGTCGAAGAAGTTGAACAGGTTGGCCAGAAACAGCAGGAACAGAATGCGCCACGCGTTCGCCGCCTGAGTCGAATGATCCATGGGTCGATCTCTATTATTGTTGTTGTTCGGCCAGACACGACCAGGCCAGGAAAGGGAAATCTAGTCAGCCCGCAGGCAGCTGTCTGTGATTATTCGCCAGACTGATATTAGTCCATCGCAACCAAGCTGGCGCGCTGATTTCATCCGCGTCGCGCTTGCAGATTTCAAGCGTCATACACATCCAGAAATATTTTCTGAGGCCGCTTCCCAAGCGCAATGGAAGGCCTAGAATGGCCAGCCGATCAACCCCCTTTCCTACTTTCCTCCTCGGTTATAACCCATGTCCGACGTCAGTCCGTGCCTGAATTGTGGTGCCTGCTGTTCACATTTTCGCGTGTCTTTTTTTTGGGGTGAGTGCGCATCGGCGGGAGGTACGGTGCCCGACGAACTGGTGAGCAGCATCAGCCCCAGTCGCGTGGCGATGCTGGGCACCAACTGCAAATCCGTGCGCTGTACATCCCTTGAGGGTGAGGTCGGCAAGGGCACCAGCTGTTCAATTTATGAACAGCGCTCCAGTACCTGTCGCGAGTTCGAAGCCTCGTGGACAGATGGCCAACACAACCCGGATTGCGACGCCGCTCGGGCGGCATTCGGTTTGCCGGCCATTTGCGCGCCGCCCGTCAACGATGATGACTGGACTTTACTGCCAGATGAGGCAGCCATCGCTTAGAACTATTCGCGATAACCGTTATTTCGAAATAGTTTGTACGTCCGTCCCCAAACAGGTGTTTAAACCCGAGCCACTTCTATAATCATCGCAAAGTGCCATCAGTTACCCAGACTGAGGTTACTCCGGCAGTGAACACATGGAGCGTGCTATGGATTGGCTGGGTTTGCATTTTTTACCCTCTATGCCGGCAGATGGCCGGACGCTGATGGAATGCAGTCACAACCCCCTGCTCATCCTGCTTGCTTATCTGGTGGCCTGTGCCGCCAGCTTCGCAACGCTGGACATCGCCGAGCGGATCGGACACGTCGACAACGCGACGGCAAGGATTCGCTGGCGAGGGTTGGGCGCCTTGTGTCTGGCAGTGGGTATCTGGGCCATGCATTTCATCAGCATGTTGTCGTTCCAGGCCCCGCTGGAAATGCACTACGACCTGCCGGTCACTGTCGCCTCGCTGGCCATTGCGCTGATTGCCGGGATCGTGGCGATGGAGACCCTTAGCCATCAGAAACTCCAACCCGCGCAATATCTGTTCGCCTCGATTTGCATCGGCCTCGGCATCGCGGCCATGCATTATGTCGGCATGTCTGCCATGCGCTCCGGGGCTACGCAGTACTACGAGCCCGTGCGCTTCATCGCCTCTATCGTGATCGCGATTGCCAGCAGCCTGGCGGCATTGGTGCTGGCCATTCATTTGCGTCAAGGCAGCGGAGTCTTTCATCAACTGCTCAAATACGGCGCCAGCCTGGTACTGGGCGCCGGGATCGTAAGCACGCATTTCATGGGTATGTGGGCACTGCATCTGATGGTTCCTGCCGGAGCGCAGTTTCAGCCACCGTCTACGGAAAACAGCCTGCAATTGAGCCTGACCATCGCCTTGATCGTGCTGCTGATCATTGCCGGCAGTGTCAGCGCAGCGCTGGCGGACAAAAAACTGCAGGCCAAGGAACGCGACCTGAAACGGGTCAACGCATTGCTCAGCCAGCTCGATCAGGCGCGGGTTTCGCTGCAACAGGTCGCGCATTTCGATGCGCTGACCAATCTGATCAACCGCCGAGGCTTCAACCAGATCTTCGCCGAGCGGCTGATGGAGCAGAAACTTGCGCAAGGCATGCTCGCCGTGATGTTTCTGGACATCGATCATTTCAAGCGTATCAACGACAGCCTCGGCCACGATGCCGGAGATGAACTGCTGAAGGTCATTGCCGAACGCATCCGCAGCGCGACCCGCGCCAACGATGTGGTCGCCCGCTTTGGTGGCGACGAGTTCTGCATTCTCATCGCCTTGCACAACACCGACGAGGCGCTGAACCTGGCGCAGCGAGTCATGCATAAGATGAAAGAACCGATTGCGCTGTCCGGCCGGCGCATGGTCATGACCACCAGCATCGGCATCAGCGTCTATCCCCAGGACGGCGAAACCTCGGAAGAACTGCTCAAGCACGCGGATCTGGCGCTTTATCAATCCAAGGGCCATGGCCGCAACAGCATTCACTTCTTCAGCGCCAACCTCAAGACCAAGGCCAGCTTGGAACTGCAGCTGGAGGAAGAACTGCGTGCTGCCCTGCGCGAAGAAAGCGGGCTGCAACTCTATTACCAGCCCATCGTCGACCTGCGCACCGGGCATGTCGCCAAGCTCGAAGCCCTGGTGCGCTGGGAACACCCGACCCATGGTTTGTTGACCCCGGATCGCTTCATCAGCATCGCGGAAAATAACGGCCTGATCGCCGAACTGGACAACTGGGTGTTGCGTCGGGCGTGCCGGGATCTGGGCCAGCTCACAGAGCCAGGCTTCGAGAAGCTGGTGATCGCGGTGAACTGTTCGGCGCTCAATCTCGCACGCGAGGAGCTGCTGGAGGAAATCGACAGTGCGCTGAAAGAGGCAGGCGTCGCGCCCCATCGCCTGGAGCTGGAAGTCACCGAAAACGCGCTCATGGGCAATATCAGCAGCACCATCATGTTGCTCAAGGAGATCCGCGCGTTGGGCGTGGCGCTGTCAATCGACGACTTCGGCACCGGGTACTCGTCGCTGGCCTACCTCAAGCGCTTGCCACTGGATACCGTGAAGATCGACCGCTCGTTCATCATCGACATTCCCCGCTCCCCCCAGGATATGGAGATCGTTCAGGCGATCATCCTGATGGCCCACACGCTGCACCTCAAAGTGGTGACCGAAGGTGTCGAAACCCCGGCACAGCTGGATTTCCTCAGCCATTACGGGTGCGATTACGTGCAAGGCTACCTGTTCAGCAAACCGGTACCCCTGAGCGCCCTCCGCCCCTTGGTGCAGCAACTGAACATGCGTCGCCCGGCCAGCCTGTGGCCGTCAACCGCGATGCTCGAGGCGGTAAACCTCACGGTTCACGGCCCCGGCACTCAACTCGTGCTCACTGATAGCAGCGACCCGCGCATGGACCGGTTCCGGCCACGGCCCGCGAAGTGATGAGACTTGATCCGCATTCCCGCCACTTGCCGACTCTGAAGCCTCAAGAGTGACCGCTCATCGCCGATTAACCGAGGGATTCCCTGAAACGACGGGACGAGGCGGTGGGTCAGCGACACTTTTTTTACAGACATACCGCTTCGTCCGATCGCGGCCCGGGCTGTCGCACTGCTCCAGCAGCTCCCACAGGGTTCGGTGTGCAACTGGAAATCTGGGTACGCCACGAAACCGCACTGCAAGGTTAGCCGCTCACAGTCGCGTTGCCGTGGATCTTTGTCTTGCTCCTGAACTTGGGAGGTGCTGCATTCCGACTTTTCCGAGTAACCCGCCGAAGGCGGAACGCTTCCGCCGCCAGGCAGAACATGAAACCAACACCCCTTATCGATACCCCCAAATCCAAGCGCGATAATGCGGGGCTTTCTGCTACCCACCCCACACCACCGGTTACCGACCTACCCACTTTGCCATCATTGCTCGCACCAAAAACGAGCACAGATAACTATCACGCCCTTTCCTGGATCAACACCCAAGGCGCCACCACCACCGCCCACAGCGGCGTATCGCGCTCGAGCAACTCCAGAGCCGTTGATTCAGAGACCTTCCCGACCTCCCCCGTGCTCAGCCACGCCGCCACTTTCGCCTCGGCATTCTCGGCGAAAGCCTCGGCCACCGCGATCAAATCCTGGGAAGGCTCGACCCACAACAGGGCACCCTTGGCAAAGAAAGGTTGCAATTCTTTCCACGTGATCGAAGCCGTTTCGCCAAGCAGTTTGGCATAGAGGGTGCTAGGTTCTTGCGTCATGGGTTTCACCGTTTGAAAAATCGGCGTAATGATACCGCCGCCTTTCCAGCGCTCAAACCCGGATTCAAGTGATTGATTGCAGAGAACTTCGCTCAGGCCGATAGATTGAACGACCCGGTTGGGCAATCGACCGGCTTGATTGTGTATCTTTCTTTCGATTAAGCGACATCAACAGGTTTTGCCCCCTGCAGCCAGCTTTTCAAGCGCTCGACCGGCGCTCTAAACTGTTCCGGTACAGTTGCCGGGGGTGTGGCCTGGATAATCAATCCGGTCCTGCAGCTTCTGGCCGTCAGGATTATAAAAACTACAACGCAAGAGTGGAGCATCATGACTAAGGGTATTAATCAGATTTCCAAGCTGTTTGCCGCACTGGTTCTGGCGGGGGTTGCCAGCCATTCGTTCGCAGCTGACACCATCAAGATCGGCATTGCGGGTCCTAAAACCGGTGCTGTTGCCCAATACGGCGACATGCAGTTCAGCGGTGCCAAAATGGCCATTGCCGACATCAATGCCAAAGGCGGCGTCGATGGCAAGAAACTCGAAGTCGTGGAATACGACGACGCCTGCGATCCTAAACAAGCGGTCGCAATCGCCAACAAAGTGGTCAACGACGGCGTCAAGTTCGTGGTCGGCCACCTGTGCTCCAGCTCCACTCAGCCAGCGTCTGACATCTACGAAGACGAAGGCATCATCATGATCACTCCGGCTGCCACCAGCCCGGAAATCACCAACCGTGGCTACAAAATGGTGTTCCGCACCATCGGCCTGGACAGCGCTCAAGGCCCGGCCGCCGGCGACTACATCGCCAAGCAGGTCAAGCCGAAGATCGTTGCGGTCATCCACGACAAACAGCAGTATGGTGAAGGCATCGCCACTGCCGTTAAACAGACCCTGGAAAAAGACGGCGTGAAAGTCGCCCTGTTCGAAGGCATCAACGCCGGCGACAAGGACTTCTCCTCGCTGATCGCCAAAATGAAGCAAGCCAACGTCGACTTCGTCTACTACGGCGGCTACCACCCTGAGCTGGGTCTGATCCTGCGTCAGGCACAGGAAAAAGGCCTGAAAGCAGGCTTCATGGGGCCGGAAGGCGTGGGTAACGCTTCCATCTCGCAGATCGCTCAGGACGCTTCCGAAGGCCTGCTGGTGACTCTGCCGAAATCCTTCGACCAGGATCCAGCCAACAAGGCGCTGGTAGAAGAATTCAAAGCCAAGAAAGAAGACCCGAGCGGTCCTTTTGTGTTCCCGGCGTACGCTGCCGTTCAAGTCATTGCTGACGGCATCACCGCCGCCAAGTCCGAAGACACCGCCAAAGTGGCAGCCGCCATCCACGCTGGTACCTTCAAGACCCCTACCGGCGAGCTGTCGTTCGACGCCAAGGGTGACCTGAAAGACTTCAAATTCGTCGTTTACACCTGGCACAAAGATGGCACCAAGACTGAAGCCCCTGTGAAGTAATCACAGGCCTCAGGTTGAACCCGAAGCCCACTGCAACCGCAGTGGGCTTTGTTTTACGAGGCCGATGGATTTCACAAGAGTCCCTACGCCTGAACATCTTGAAACCGCACCAGTGAATCACTGGGCTCGTGCCGAAACGCGGACGTAGATCACGACGCGCGAGCGGGAAAAAGACTTCACCAGTGAAACACCGAGAAGGTTTTTAGGAGCACGGCAATGCCCGAGATAGATCTCTATCATTTTTTCCAACAGCTGGTTAATGGCATGACCATTGGCAGCACGTATGCCCTGATCGCCATCGGCTACACGATGGTCTACGGCATCATCGGCATGATCAACTTCGCCCACGGCGAGGTATACATGATCGGTTCGTACGTGGCGTTCATCGCCCTGGCCGGCCTGACCATGCTGGGTCTGGACAGCCTGCCATTGCTGATCACGGCCGCTTTCATCGCCAGTATCGTGGTGACCAGCGCCTATGGTTACGCCATCGAACGGGTCGCCTACCGTCCGCTGCGCGGCAGCAACCGTCTGATCCCTCTGATTTCCGCGATCGGTATGTCGATCTTCCTGCAGAACACTGTGCTGTTGTCGCAGGACTCCAAAGACAAATCGATCCCCAACCTGATCCCCGGCAACTTCGTGTTCGGCCCAGGCTCGACCCATGAGGTGGTGATCTCGTACATGCAGATCCTGATCTTCATCGTCACCGTGCTGGCCATGCTCGGCCTGACCTGGTTCATCTCCCGCTCTCGCCTGGGTCGCGCCTGCCGCGCCTGCGCCGAGGACATCAAGATGGCCAATCTGCTGGGCATCAACACCAACAACATCATCGCCCTGACCTTCGTCATCGGCGCGGCGCTGGCGGCGGTCGCTGCGGTGTTGCTCAGCATGCAATACGGCGTGATCAACCCCAACGCCGGGTTCCTTGTCGGCATCAAGGCCTTCACCGCAGCGGTTCTGGGCGGTATCGGCAGTATCCCGGGCGCGATGCTCGGCGGTCTGGTGCTGGGTGTGGCTGAAGCGTTTGGCGCCGACATCTTCGGCGACCAGTACAAGGATGTGGTGGCGTTCGGTCTTCTCGTATTGGTGTTGTTGTTCCGGCCAACCGGCCTGCTCGGCCGTCCGGAGGTTGAAAAAGTATGACCAGGAATCTCAAATCGGCCCTCTTCAGCGCAGTGCTGGTGCTGGCCGTCGCCTACCCGATCCTCGGGCTCAAACTGGACATCGTCGGGGTCAACCTGGCGGTCGTCGGCGCCAGCACCACCACGGTTCTGGTGATCTTCGCCGCTGCCCTGCTGATGTTCCTGCGCGTGCTGTTCAATGAACAGATCAGCGCCATGTGGCGTTCGCGCCCGCAGAAGCAACTCGTGTCGGACAAGGCCAGCAACTTCCTGACCCTGCCGTCGACTCAGCGCTGGTTCCTCGGTGCAATCGTCGTCGCCGCGCTGATCTGGCCGTTCTTCGGCTCTCGCGGCGCGGTGGACATCGCGACCCTGATCCTGATCTACGTGATGCTCGGCCTGGGCCTGAACATCGTGGTCGGTCTGGCGGGTCTGCTGGACCTGGGCTATGTCGGCTTCTACGCCGTCGGTGCCTACACCTACGCCCTGCTGCAGCACTACTTCGGCTTCGGTTTCTGGATCTGTCTGCCACTGGCGGGCCTGGCCTCGGCGACGTTCGGCTTCCTGCTGGGCTTCCCGGTCCTGCGTTTGCGTGGCGACTATCTGGCCATCGTGACCTTGGGCTTCGGTGAAATCATCCGTCTGTTCCTGCGCAACCTGACCGACATCACCGGCGGCCCGAACGGCATCAGCAACATCGAAAAGCCAACGTTGTTCGGTCTGACATTCGAGCGTAAAGCGGCCGAAGGCATGCAGACCTTCCACGAATACTTCGGTCTGGAATACAACTCCATCAACAAGGTGATCTTCCTTTACCTGATCGCCCTGTTGCTGGCGCTGTTGGCCTTGTTCGTGATCAACCGCCTGCTGCGCATGCCGATCGGCCGTGCATGGGAAGCGTTGCGTGAAGACGAAATCGCCTGCCGGGCGCTGGGTCTGAACCCGACCGTGATCAAGCTCTCCGCGTTCACCCTGGGCGCGGCGTTCGCCGGTTTCGCAGGCAGTTTCTTCGCCGCACGCCAAGGCCTGATCACCCCGGAATCGTTCACCTTCCTCGAATCGGCGATCATCCTTGCCATTGTGGTACTGGGTGGCATGGGCTCGCAGCTGGGTGTGATTCTGGCGGCGGTGGTGATGATCCTGCTGCCCGAACTGCTTCGCGAATTCAGCGAATACCGGATGTTGGGCTTCGGCGCCTTGATGGTGCTGATGATGATCTGGCGTCCTCAGGGCTTCCTGCCAATGCAGCGTCCCGTCATGAAACTCAAGGGGGAGCGCTGATGAGCCGTCCACTTCTGCAAGCCTCCGGCTTGAGCATGCGCTTTGGCGGCCTGTTGGCGGTCAACGGCGTGGGTCTGACCGTCAACGAGAAACAGGTCGTGTCGATGATCGGCCCTAACGGCGCCGGCAAGACCACCGTCTTCAACTGCCTGACCGGTTTCTACAAGCCGACAGCGGGTACCATCCTGCTGGACGGCGAGCCGATTCAAGGCCTGGCCGGTCACGAGATCGCTCGCAAGGGCGTGGTGCGGACCTTCCAGAACGTGCGCCTGTTCAAGGAAATGACGGCAGTCGAGAACCTGCTGGTGGCCCAGCATCGTCACCTCAACACCAATTTCCTGTCCGGTCTGTTCAAGACACCGGCGTATCGCAAGAGCGAACGCGAGGCCATGGAATACGCCGAGCACTGGCTCGAAGCGGTTGACTTGAAAGCCTTCGCCAACCGCCCTGCCGGCACCTTGGCTTACGGTCAGCAGCGGCGTCTGGAAATCGCCCGCTGCATGATGACCCGCCCGCGCATCCTGATGCTCGACGAGCCGGCGGCCGGTCTGAACCCCAAGGAAACCGAAGATCTGAAAGCGCTGATCGGCGTGCTGCGCAACGACCACAACGCCACGGTGCTGCTGATCGAGCACGACATGAAACTGGTCATGAGCATTTCCGACCACATCGTGGTGATCAACCAGGGCACCCCTCTGGCTGACGGCACGCCCGAGCAGATCCGTGACAATCCTGAAGTGATCAAAGCCTACCTGGGGGAAGCGTAAATGCTGCAGTTCGACAACGTTTCCACCTTCTACGGCAAGATCCAGGCGCTGCACGGCGTCAGCATCGATGTGCAACAGGGTGAGATCGTCACCCTGATCGGCGCCAACGGTGCGGGCAAATCGACCCTGCTGATGACCCTGTGCGGTTCGCCGCGCGCTCACAGCGGCAGCATCCGTTACATGGGTGAAGAGCTGGTGGGTCTGGAGTCATCGGTGATCATGCGCAAGAGCATCGCGGTCGTGCCCGAAGGCCGCCGCGTGTTCGCTCGATTGACCGTCGAAGAAAACCTGGCCATGGGTGGCTTCTTCACTGACAAGGGCGATTATCAGGAGCAGATGGACAAGGTCCTGGGCCTGTTCCCGCGCCTGAAGGAGCGCTTCAACCAGCGCGGCGGCACCATGTCCGGCGGCGAACAGCAAATGCTTGCCATTGGCCGCGCGCTGATGAGCAAACCAAAGCTGCTGCTGCTCGATGAGCCTTCGCTGGGTCTGGCGCCGATCATCATTCAGCAGATTTTCGAGATCGTCGAACAGCTGCGCCGTGATGGCGTGACGGTGTTCCTGGTCGAGCAGAACGCCAACCAGGCGCTGAAAATCGCCGACCGTGCATACGTTCTGGAGAACGGCCGGGTGGTGATGCAGGGCACCGGCGCCGAGCTGCTGGTCGATCCGAAAGTGCGGGATGCGTATCTGGGCGGCTGATCCCGCCCTCTGACTCGACGCGTCTCCCGTAGCAGTCCGGCTTGGCGGCGGTGGCAATCTGGAAGTTGCTACCGCCGGCAAGCCGGACCGCTACAGAATACTGCGCCAAGCCAAAGAAAAACGGCCCTCATCGGGCCGTTTTTTTGTGGGCAATTCAAAGCCTCTCCAGCGCCGCCGTGCTGCGCTCGAACCACTCGGTCAGGTAATCGGCCATCACCTGGACTCTCCTTGGAAGGCGCCCTTCAAATGGATTCACCAGAAACAGCGACGATACCGGTGTCTGGTAATCGCGCAGCAGCCATTGCAGGCTGCCGTCGTTGAGCTCGTTGTGAACCATGTACGACGGCAGGCGCGCGATCCCCGCCCCCACCAACGCCGCCTTCTTCAACAGCCCATAGTGATTGCTGGCAAAAGTACCGCGCACGTTGACTCGGGTCATTTCGTGATTCTGGTGATAGACCCAGCTTTCCCTGCCGGCGTAATGACTGTTCAGCAGGCAGCGGTGAACACGCAGGGCTTCAGGTGTCTGTGGCTGGCCGTGATGAGCGATGTATTCGGGGCTGGCGCACGTGAGCTCCTGCAACGACAGCAGAGGTTTGGCCACCAGTCTTTCGTCGATGCCCACGCTTGAACGAATCCCCAGATCGAAGCCATCGCGGCGCATGTCGCGGAACTGATTGTTGAGGTCCAGTTCGACCTGAACGTCCGGGTATTTAGTGGAAAACTCAGTCAACACGCCCTCAAAGAACGTCTCGCCCAACGACACCGGCACCGTCAGGCGCACCGTGCCGTTCAGGCTTTCGCTGAGATAGGCCATCGCGTCGCGCACCCGGTCCCGTTGCGCCAGCAGCGCTCGGGCTTCGGGCAGCAGAATCGCTCCCGCCGACGTCAGCGTCAGGCTGCGAGTGGTGCGATGCAGCAACGTCACGCCATAGCTCTTCTCCAGTTTGCTGATCCGCTTGGACAACTGGCTGGTGCTGGTGTCCAGCCATTGCGCGGCCAGGGTGAAGCTGTTGGCCTCCACCAGCATGGCGAATGCCGCCAGATCGTCCATTTCACTCATGATTGTTTCCTTTTCGACAAACCGGGATTGCCGTTTGACCCATATATCTGCGGGAAACGGCGGTACACACTGAGCGCCTGATCCAATAACCGGAAGGACTGCACTGTGAAGATTCTATTGATTGGCGCTGGCGGAACCATCGGCTCGGCGATCGAGAAAGAATTGGCGCCACGCCATGACATCGTCCGCGCTGGCCGTAACAGCGGTGACGAGCATGTCGATATTAGTGACAGCGCATCGATCCGCAAACTGTTCGAACGGACGGGTCCTTTCGATGCATTGATCTGCGCCGCAGGCAACGTCACCTTCGCACCGCTGGGCGAGATGACCGAAGAGTCCTTCGCCCTGGGCCTGCGCGACAAACTCATGGGCCAGGTCAACCTGCTGCTGATCGGCCGCGAATTCGCCAATGACGGTGCCTCGTTCACCTTTACCACCGGCATTACCAGCCACGATCCGATCCGCACCGGCGCCTCGGCAAGCCTAGTCAACGGCGCCATCGATGCCTTCGTGTGCGCAGCGGCCATCGAAATGCCGCGCGGCATGCGCGTCAACTCGGTGAGCCCCAACGTGCTGGTGGAAGCCATGGGCAACTACGCACCGTACTTCCGCGGCTTCAAACCGGTGTCGGGCGCAGAAGTCGCGCTGGCCTATGCGAAGAGTGTCGAGGGGCTGCAAACCGGCCAGACCTATCACGTCGGTTAATCGCTACTTGTGATGAGCGAGCAGGCTGAGTAACGTGGCGGCACTTGTCTGGAGACCCGCCACATGTTCGCTGCTCGTTCCGTTCTGATGTTCGCCTTGCTACCCGTATTCGCTGGCTGCCAGTTTTTGCCCTCGCAATCCGCTGACAACACGGTGTCGACCGCGGGCATGATCCGCATGCAAGGCACGCTCAGCGGTGACGGCGGCAAACTGTTCTTCGCACCCTGCAACGAACAGCGCCGCTACGCGGTGACCGACAAAGGCAACACCGGCATCCTCCAGGAAGCCGCTTCGGTGGTGGACAAGAACGGCAAGGCCTTCGCCGATGTGCGGGGCAACTTCGTCGCCAGCCGCGCACAAGGCAGCGATGGTGTGGCGGACGTTTATCAGCTGTATCGCGTCGAACGCCCAAGCAACGCCTGCGACGACCCGAACTTCAAGCGCCTGACCATTCATGCCAGCGGCAACGGGCCCAAATGGAACCTCAATGCCAGCGGCAAGGGCATGGTGCTGGAGCGCGAAGGCCAGCCACCCTTTGCAGTGCCGTACATGGAAGAACAGATGCCTGAAGGTCGCTTCAACCTGATCACCGACGCCAATGACCAGCACGTCGAGCTGTATGTCGCGCCGCAGCGCTGTGTCGACCCGCTCAACGGCTCTGTTCAGCATCTGACCGCCGAGCTGCGGGTCAATGGTCAGGTCCAACGCGGATGCGCCTATTTCGGGGCCATGCGCAACGATTGAGGGACGAGCCACCGCTGCGCCTGCAATGTGGCTTATAATTACCGGTTCTTGTAGCGCTGCCGGGCCGATCCTGCGGCCCGAAACCGGACCTTTCAATGTTACGAATCACCGAACTCAAACTGCCGCTGGACCACGCGGACGAAGAGCTGCGCCCCGCGCTCGTGCAACGCCTGGGCATCGATAGCGACGAGCTGCTGGATTTCACCCTGTTCAAGCGCAGCTATGACGCGCGCAAGAAATCCACCGAACTGCAGTTCATCTACACCATCGATTTTCAGGTGCGCGACGAAGCCGCCCTGCTCAAACGCCTCAGCCATGACAAACATCTCACCGCCGCGCCGGACGTCAGCTACAAAGTCGTGGGTCAAGCGCCTGCCGACTTGAGCGAACGTCCGCTGGTCGTCGGTTTCGGCCCGTGCGGTATTTTTGCCGGGCTGCTGCTGGCACAGATGGGTTTCAAGCCGATCATTCTCGAACGCGGCAAAGAAGTCCGTCAGCGGACCAAAGACACCTGGGGCCTTTGGCGCAAAAATGTTCTCAACCCTGAATCCAACGTGCAGTTTGGCGAAGGCGGCGCAGGCACTTTCTCCGACGGCAAGCTCTACAGCCAGATCAAGGACCCGAAATTCCACGGTCGCAAAGTGCTGCACGAGTTCGTCAAAGCCGGCGCGCCGGAAGAAATCCTCTACGTCAGCAAACCGCACATTGGCACCTTTCGCCTGACCGGCGTCGTCGAAAACATGCGTCAGCAGATCGAAGCGCTCGGCGGAGAAGTGCGTTTCGAACAACGCGTTACCGACGTGTTGATCGAAGACGGCCAACTGCAGGGCGTCGAACTGGCCAGCGGTGAGCGCATCGATTCGCGACACGTGATTCTGGCGCTGGGTCACAGTGCCCGCGACACCTTCCGCATGCTCCACGGTCGCGGCGTGTACATGGAAGCCAAACCGTTTTCGGTGGGTTTCCGTATCGAACACCCGCAAGGTCTGATCGACCGCGCACGTCTGGGCAAATACGCCGGGCACCCGAAGCTCGGCGCTGCCGATTACAAGCTGGTGCACCACGCCAGGAACGGTCGCTCGGTCTACAGCTTCTGCATGTGCCCTGGGGGTACGGTCGTGGCTGCAACGTCAGAGCCTAACCGCGTGGTCACCAATGGCATGAGCCAGTACTCGCGTAACGAGCGCAACGCCAACTCCGGCATCGTGGTCGGCATCACTCCGGACGAAGACTACCCGGGCAGCCCGCTGGCGGGCATCGAACTGCAGGAGCGCCTGGAATCCCACGCCTACATCATGGGTGGCGAAAGCTATGAAGCGCCTGCGCAACTGGTGGGCGATTTCATCGCGGGCAAGGCCTCGACGGAACTGGGCACAGTGGAGCCTTCCTACAAGCCAGGGGTAAAGCTCACCGACCTTGCTGACGCACTTCCCGCCTTCGCCATTGAAGCGATCCGCGAGGCATTGCCCGCGTTCGACAAGCAGATCAGAGGTTTCTCACAGCACGATGCGGTGCTAACTGGCATCGAAACCCGTACCTCCTCGCCACTGCGCATCACACGAGACGCGAGCATGCAGAGCCTCAATGTCAAAGGCCTGTTCCCGGCCGGTGAAGGTGCAGGTTACGCAGGTGGGATCATGTCGGCAGGTGTTGACGGGATTCGCATTGCAGAAGCTCTGGCAAAGAGCATGTTGGGGATAGTGGACTGATCCCCGACCTGTAGGAGCCGGCTCGCCGGCGGCAGTGGTCTACAAAAGACCACCGCCGCCAAGCCTTAACACTACAAGCTTTCGAGAAAACTCCTACACCCCGCGTCAATCAAGCCCTGTAGCACTTTGTTACTAATCTTCCAAATTCTTTGTATACACATTCGCCATCGATTTTTTATAACGAAATCGAATATAACTTTTGTTTTCAGAAATAAGAACACGGGTTAGGGTGTCGCTCCTTTTGCGCATGTCCATGGAGAGTGACCTTGCCCGTACGCAATACATTCAAACAGTTTTTTCAGTTGGAGGCGGCTGGTGGTCTGCTGTTGATCGCCGCTGCCGCCCTGGCCCTGATCATCAATAATTCGCCACTGTCGTGGCTGTACAACGGCCTGCTGGAAGTACCCGTCGTCGCGCAGATCGGCGCACTGAAGATCGCCAAGCCCTTGCTGCTATGGATCAACGACGGCCTGATGGCACTGTTCTTCCTGCTGATTGGCCTGGAGGTCAAGCGTGAAGTGATTCAGGGGCATCTGTCCCGTGCTTCGCAAATCGTCCTGCCCGGCGCGGCCGCCATCGGCGGCATGGTGATTCCCGCCCTGGTGTTCTGGGCGCTGAACAAGGACAGCCCGGCGGCGATGAGCGGCTGGGCGATTCCCATGGCCACCGACATCGCCTTCGCGCTCGGCGTGCTGGCCCTGCTCGGCAAACGCGTACCGGTTTCGCTGAAGCTGTTCCTCATGACCCTGGCGATCATCGACGACCTGGGCGCGATCATCGTCATCGCACTGTTCTACTCGGGTGAGCTGTCCAACCTCTCTCTGGCCCTGGCAGCGGGATCAATCCTTTCTCTGATCGCGATGAACCGCCTCGGGGTGGTGAAACTCGCGCCGTATCTGCTGGTAGGTCTGGTGCTATGGGTCTGCGTACTCAAGAGCGGCGTCCATGCAACGCTGGCGGGGGTAATTCTGGCGTTCTGCATTCCGCTGAAAACCGCAAGGGACGTACCCTCGCCTCTGCAGCAACTAGAGCATGCCCTGCACCCTTGGGTCGCTTACGCCATACTGCCGCTGTTTGCCTTCGCCAACGCTGGGGTTTCCTTGACTGGCGTGACAATGGAAAGCTTCACCCATCACGTACCCATGGGCATCGCGCTCGGCTTGCTGGTGGGCAAGATGGTGGGCGTATTCGGGCTGACCTGGCTTGCGGTCAAAACCGGAATGGCAGCGTTGCCGACCGGCGCCAACTGGGGTCAGGTGCTGGGGGTTTCGATTCTCTGCGGGATCGGCTTCACCATGAGCCTGTTCGTCGGTTCACTGGCGTTCGTGCCGGGGCAAAGTGAGTTCGCTGGCATGGATCGGATGGGCATACTCACCGGGTCTATCCTTGCGGCGCTTATCGGTTACGGGATCACCGCGATGGCCAGCAGAAAGAAGGTCAACCCAGCGTAATAAGCCGACTGGCGAATGCAAAACGCCCCGACAAGTCGGGGCGTTTTTGTGTAAGCAGGTATTACATCGAGCCTGCTCTCGACCGTACTTGAGACGACTCAGTGCGAAACGCGGCTGGTGCCATTGACGGTCATGATGCGTACGCGCTCGCCAACCCGGAAGATCTCGTTCTCTTGAACTTCCTGTACATAGGCGCGCATGGTGCCGTCGTCTTCACGCACGGTAATTTCAACACCCTGAGCACGGGTCAAGCCGCCCTCGGCTGCCGAACCCAGCAGACCACCCGCAACTGCACCGATGACTGCGGTGACAATGCTGCCGCGCCCGCCGCCGATAGCGCTACCGCCCACACCACCGACGATTGCACCGGCACCTGCGCCGATCGGGGTCTTGGTGCCTTCAATCTTCACTGGACGCAGCGATTCGATGGTGCCCAAACGCACTGTCTGCACTTGGCGAGCTTCATCGCGCGAATACGAGTCGCCGGTCAGGCTCGAAGTGCAGCCGCCCAAGGTCAACGCCATGGCGGTGAACGAAGCGACCAACAGAACAGACTTACGCATAACATTCATCTCCAGAGGAACAGGTGGCCATTAAACTCCGCGGCGCCAACGGGTGTCACGGTCCTGTCCCGATAATTTACGTTTATTCAGGCGATATACAGAAAGTCGCCGACGTCTACGAGTATGGACGACGACTCAATGCAGAGATTCAAAGAATTGTGTCTCAAGCCGCCGAACAGCTAAGGCGCGAGACGCTCGCGTGTCCACTGGCCGTCGACCAGGCGGTAGTTCAGACGATCATGAAGCCGACTCGGCCGCCCCTGCCAGAACTCGATCCGGTCCGGCACCAGACGGTAGCCGCCCCAATGATCCGGGCAATCCGGCTGGGTATCGCTGAAACGTGCTTCAGTGGCCTTGAGCAGCGCTTCCAGCGCCTCACGATCTGCGATCACCCGGCTTTGCGGCGATGCCCAGGCACCCAGGCGGCTGCCCAGAGGGCGAACCTGGAAGTAGGCATCGGATTCTTCGTGGGAGACTTTGGCGACCCGGCCCTCGATGCGCACCTGACGCTCAAGGGTTGGCCAGAAGAAGGTCATGGCAGCGAAAGGCCGCGCAGTCATCTGCTGGCCTTTGGCGCTTTCATAGTTGCTGAAGAAGGTGAAACCCTGAGCGTCCAGGCCCTTGAGCAACAGGACCCGGCAGTGCGGGCGACCGTCGGCATCGACAGTCGCCAGGGTCATGGCGTTGGCTTCAACCGGTAACACCTCGGTTTTCACCGCCTCGCCGAACCACTGATGGAACAGCGCGAAAGGTTCTTCCGGCGCCTGCGATTCGGTCAAACCGTCGCGAGCGTAGTTACGACGCATGTCAGCCAGACTCTGGCTCATCACTGCCTTCCTTTATCGAAATCCGTAAGCGGGATGACGATATTACCCTCAGTTGTTGCTGGCTTGCGCGTCCGACGCAGGTTTCTTGGCGGCAGCTTTGGCGGGTGCTGCCTTGGCCTTGGCAGGAGCGGCCTTCTTCGCCGCAGCTTTCTTGGTGGCAGGCGCCTTGGCCGCAACGGCTTTCTTGGCAGGTGCTGCGGCTTTGGCCGGTGCTGCCTTGGTGGCAGGTGCAGGTGCTGGCGCAACCGCTGGTTTGGCTTCTTTGGTGGCCACCATCGTTGGAGCCGGTGCAGGCGACATGTTGTACTTGGCCATCAGCGCAATCATGGTGTCTTGCGGCGTCATGATGATTTCCACGCGACGGTTCAAGGCACGGCCTGCGGCGCTGTCATCGGCGGCACGCGGCATCACGGCGCCAAGGCCGCGCAGATTCAGGCGATTACGTTCCAGACCGCTCAAGCGGAAGATGGCGGCGACGGATTGCGCGCGTTGCTGGCTGATCTTCAGGTTGGCGTCGCTGGCGATATCGCTGTGACCGAGAACCAGGACCGCGGACTTCTGATCGCCTTCGACGAGCTTGGCCATGCGGGTGATCGGACCGAGATTGACCGGCAGCAGCATCTCCGGGCGATCCGGGTTGAAGGTGCTGTCCACTGGCGCGGTGACCACCAGCACGTCTTCACGGCGCTCGAGTTCGAACTTGCTGTCCTTGATCGCATCACGCACACGAGGCTCGTACTGATCGAGCCAGGCCTGGGTCACCTTCGGATCGACCTTGGGCACGGCTGGCGCGGCGTCTTTCTTCGCCTCGCTGGCGCCGAACGGCCACCACCACTTCCTGCCGTCATCGGCCTTGGCCACGGCGGGTTTGGCTGCGGGCTGGGTTGCAGCCAATTCAGGCTTTTTCTCGGTGGTGCCATGGTCGGAACCAAATGGCCAATACCAGTGAGTTCCGCTTTCGGTTTCAGTCTTGGCGACTTCCTTCGCCACTTCGGCAGCCGCAGGGCTGACAGCGGGTTTCACGGGAGCGGTGTCGTTGCTTTTGCCGGAGCCGAACGACCACCAATGGTCGTTGCTGGCCGATTGATCCTGAGGCGTCTGTGCACAGCCGGTTACGGCGAGGCAAAGAGCGAATGCGAGACTTTTGTTGGCAGACATGGGTGACCCACACAAATAATTGATCAGAAAATGAACGAAGCAGCGCCCATATAACACGCATAAACGCCGTTTTGGAAAAGGAAACCGCCCTACGGTTCCGATATGGGCGGTTTAACTGACAGTCGGTATAACAAGCACTTATCAGCGATAGTTACTGCAAACACTCACCAAGCACCCGAACCAGACGCTGTGCACGCGGATCCATCAGCACATAAGGGCCCAACGTGTTGGTGACGAAGCCAAAGGCCACATCGCGCTCGGGATCGGCGAAACCCACCGAGCCTCCCGCGCCAGGATGGCCGAAGGATTTGCTCCCCAGACCAAACGTGGCATTGGGCACGGGCGGCTGGTCGAGCATGCAACCCAGGCCGAAGCGGGTCTGGGTCAGCAACGTCTTGTCCTGGCCAATGCTGTGCTCGCGGGTCAGTTCGTTGATCAGCTGCGCATCGAGCAGGCTGCCATCGAGCAGCGCACTGTAGAAACCCGCCAGGCTGCGCGCATTGCCGTGGCCGTTGGCGGCGGGCTGTTGCATGCGGCGCCACTCGGGCTTGTTGGTGCTGGTCATGATCGATGGCGGGTTGGTGAACGCGCGCGCCGTCATGGACGTGGGTTCGCGCATCGTGGTCTGCACCAGACGCTGGGCGGCTTCGTCGCCCATGTTGCCCTTGCCGCGCGCGATGTGCGCAACCCGGTGGAACTCTTCGTCGGGCAGCCCTACGTGAAAATCCAGGCCCAGAGGCCGAGCGATACGCGCGGCAATGGATTCGCCCGGACCACGTCCGTCTGCGCGCCGAATCATTTCGCCGACCAGCCAGCCATAGGTGATCGCGGCATAACCGTGCCCCTGACCCGGAGTCCACCAGGGTTGCTCAGCGGCCAGCGCATCGGTCATGGCTTCCCAGTTGTACAAGGCCTCGGCGGGCAGCATGTCGCGAATGGCAGGCAAACCGGCCTGATGGCAAAGCAACTGGCGCAAGGTGATGGACTGCTTGCCTGCCGCAGCGAACTCAGGCCAGAGGCGCGAGACGGGCTGATCCAGGTCCAGCTTGCCCTCGCCCACCAATTGCAGGGCGGTGACCGAGGTGAAGGTCTTGGTGCAGGAAAATAGATTGGCAATGGTGTCGCTGTGCCAAACCTCTGCGCCGTCCTTGTCGGCTGTACCTGCCCACAGGTCCAGCACCGTCTGCCCGCCGATCTGTACGCACAACGCTGCGCCACGCTCTTGCGGGTCGTCGAACAGCGCTGCAAACGCTTCGCGCACGGCTTCGAATTGAAGCTCGAAATGACCTTGAATCTGCACGGTTTCGCTCTCCGGTCCGGGGGCTGCACAAAATGGCGTGCATTGTTCCAGCGATTAGGGGATTTGGGAACAGCCGCGCGGATACCCTTCTGTAACAGTGCGGCTTAGGATGTTACTGGGCTTTCGCGCCCACCTTGCCAATAACATCCACTATCTGGCCATTGGCCTTGCGCACCGCCTCGATGAAGCCCTGATACGGCACATCTGTAATCCCGACCAGCCCCAGATGACCGTTTTCGCCATCGAGCATGCGCCCGGTGGCCGGTTGATCAAGATACTGGAACCAGTGCACGCCCACGATGGAAGGCTCGGCGAGTGCGCTTTTCAAGAAATTGCTGTAAGCCGGGCCGCGATCCTCTTCACGGGCCACCTCCATCGCCCCTCCCCAGAACGGCCCGCGATCACGGGAACCGAAGTGAAATTCACTGACCAGCACCGGCTTGTCCAGTACTCGCAGTTTCGCGAAGTCCACGCCGTCCTGCGGCTTGGGCGTGTAGAGGTTGAAACTCAGCACGTCGCAATATTTCGCGCAGGCCTCGATGGCTTCCGGCGTGCTGACCCCGAAACGCCCGCCTAGCAGCATATGGTTCGGTGCGTGCCACTTCAGGGCGTCGGCGATGGTCTTGAAGTAAGTCTCGGCGAACACGCGCTGGAAGTATCGGAAATCGTTTTCGATCTCGGGATGTTCAGGACTCGGTAATGGCGGCTCGAACCCTGGATCTTCCATCAGTTCCCAAGCGGGAAGATCGATGCCCCAGGCTTTGGACAGCCCTTCCTGGTTGCGATATTTGTCACGCAGCTGTTTGAGAAACGCGCGCTTGGCCGGCACATCAGTGGTCAACTTGAGGGTGCCGTAAGCCAGCGCGTAGCGATCCTTCGGATCATCGCCCGGGGCGGCCCAGGCCAGTTCGTTATCGGCGAAATAGCCGATCAGATAAGGGTCGTCGCGGTGATCCCGAGCTGCAATGGCCACGGCGCGCTCGGTGGCCATGGCGAAGCGCGGGTCGAACGGATCGGGCATGCCGCCCCACCAGTCATGACCGGTGCTGATGCTGACGTAGTCGCCGACGATTGACAGCGGCAAGGTGTAGGGCACACGGTCTTTTTTGGGTAATTGATCGCTGCCCAGTTCAGGCTCGCTCCAATTGCCTATGGTGTTGAAGCCCCAGGCTTGCAAGCGCTGCGAGGTATGGTCGATCCAGCGCTGCATGTCGAAAGTGACCGGCTTGCATTCGGCAGTCTGTTTGACCAAGGGCGTTTTTTCTGCCGGCACCACAGGTGTTGTTTGATCACTCGACGCGTCGACGTCTGATGCTGGCGGATCTTCATCATCGACCGCAGGTTTGGGCGTGATGACTTCGACACATTTGGGGGCGCCATAGGTGCGCTGCAGGTTAGCGCCATAGAAATCGAACCAGCGCCCCTGATCGAACTGCCGATCCTTGTTGGCACCCGTCTCGCGGTTGTCATCCCCCTTGCCATAAAACGCAGCCAGCGGGTCGTCGTTGCCAGGTAAGCTGGCAAACATCGACTCCCGGCCTTCGACGTAGGTCTGACTGTCATCCCCGGTGACGGCGTTGACGCCCAGCGAATAGAACGGATGGCCTTCCGGCGTCACCAGATACCAGCGGTCATCACGTTTCTCGGTACGGAAAAATCCCTTCGCCTCGAAGCGCGGCCCCTTCAGCAGGCCGCCGTATCTGTCGTGAGCTGCCAGATCCTTCTGCCAGGCCTTGAGCTGCGATTGCTCCTTGCCTGCGAGGGTTTTGAGTTGGTCGTCGCTGCCGATCTTCTCCGGCCACTTGGCTCGGGTGTACTGCCCATAACCGTCGAGCAGATTGCTGTAGGCAGCCTTTTGAATCGCGTCGCCTTCCTGCACGCCGAACTTCTCGATCAGCACGCTCTGCGCAACGTCGGGCTGGGACATCGACACGGTGACTGATGTCACTTGCGCCGGGCTCAGTTCGCCCTCGGTATTTGCCACTAATACTCGCTGCCCTTCATAAGTCCACGGCATCGGCGGGCCGACACGCATGCCCTGGCTCAGCGGAGAACTGGCCTTGAGTGGCACGACCAGGGTTTGCGCGGGCCCGGCAGGCAGGTCGATGCGGCTGGTGAGTGTTTTGCCGTCACTGCTCTGAATCTGCACATAAAGCGTCAGCGCCCAATCCATGGCGCTTTGCAAACGCAGCGTCATCGCGCTGTCGGCGCTCCAGTCCCAGACACCGGTCTGCGGCGTCAGACTCAGGCTCGGCCTGGCCACGGCGTTGAAGGTGACACGTCGCAACACCTCGCCTTCGGCCGTCTGCTCGGCGTTGGCTTGCGGCAGGCTGGCGTCCTGCGTGGTGACCTGAACGACGTCGGCGGGACGAACGAAATTGAACAGCGTCTGCTGGCCGTTGGGCGCGGCATACACGGGGCCCGCGCAGGCAATGGCGAGGACGGCAGACAGTGAACGGCGAATCATGCGATCGGGTGCTCCTTGATCATCGGAAGCCCGAACGACAGCGGTTAGCCGAAGCGCTCGGACGGACCGAGATAAGACCCGATCAACCGGGTTTCATCCCCGATACGTGTCAGGAAATTTCCCGGCGAAATGGCGGCAGTGCGTTGAGGATGGCTTTGCCGTAGCGCTGGGTGACCACGCGGCGGTCGAGCAGCGTGATGATGCCGCGATCCTGTTCGGTGCGCAGCAATCGGCCGCAGGCCTGGATCAGGCGCAGCGAGGCGTCGGGCACGGCGATTTCCATGAACGGATTACCGCCCCGCGCTTCGATCCACTCGGCCAGCGCCGCTTCCACAGGATCGTCCGGCACCGCGAACGGGATCTTGGCGATCACCACGTGTTCGCAATAGGCGCCGGGCAAGTCGACACCCTCGGCGAAACTCGCCAGACCGAAGAGCACGCTTTCGTCGCCGCCATCCACACGCGCCTTGTGTTTGTTCAGGGTCTCCTGCTTTGAAAGATTGCCCTGAATGAACACGCGCTTGCGCCAGTCTCGCTCCAGACCGTCGAACACTTCCTGCATCTGTTTACGCGAGGAGAAAAGCACCAGCGTGCCCTTGGAGCCTTCGACAAGGCCCGGCAATTCGCGAATGATCGCCGCAGTGTGCTCCGCGGCGTTGCGCGGGTCGGCTTTCAGATCCGGCACGCGCAGGACACCGGCGTCGGCGTGATGGAACGGGCTCGGCACCACAGCGGTAACGGCATCCTTGGGCAAACCGGCGCGCATGCGGAAGCGATCGAACTTGCCTAACGCGGTCAGCGTCGCCGAGGTGACCAACGCGCCGTAGGCCACGTTCCACAAGTTGCGCCGCAACATCTCCGCTGCGAGGATCGGGCTGGCGTTGACCTCGATATCGAACAGCGAACCGCTCTCGGCGAGGGTCAGCCAGCGTGCCATCGGGGGGCTGTTTTCAGGGTCTTCGGCGGTGAAGGCAGTCCACAGTTCCCAGTTACCGTGGGCTCGCGCCAGCAGGCTGCCAAACAGTGGATACCACTCTTCGGCCTGATGGCTGGCGATGCCGATGTTGACCTCGCCGTCCATTCCTTCCTTGAGCAGCTCGGTCAGACGGGTGAACAGATCGTCGAGCCGGGCAAAGCCCTTTTTCAGCTCGATGCCCATCTCGCGCATGTGTTCGGGCACAACGCCGCCGACGAAGCGATGACGAGGACGTTCGCGCCCTTCCATGTCTTCACCGGCCTTGAAGTCGGCCAGTTGTTCGCAAGCGGTGAACATGAACTGCTGGTGGGTCTTGATCTCGCGGGCCAGTTCCGGAACCTGCTCGATGAACTTGCCCAGGTCGCCGGGCAGCGGATGCTGGGCCAGCAGTTTGGTGAGGTTCTTGGCGGTCTGCTCCAGCCAGTCGGCGGTTGAACGCAGGCGACTGAAGTGCGCGAAATGGCCGATGGCCTTGTCCGGAAGGTGGTGACCTTCGTCGAACACGTAGAGGGTGTCGCGTGGATCGGGCAGGACTGCACCGCCGCCCAGCGCGAGGTCAGCCAGGACCATGTCATGGTTGGTGACGATGACGTCGACCTTTCCCATGCCTTCGCGCGCTTTATAAAAGGCGCATTGCTGGAAATTCGGACAATGTCTGTTGGTGCATTGACTGTGATCGGTGGTCAGACGCGCCCAGTCCTGATCCGCCAGCTCCTGGGGCCAACTGTCGCGGTCGCCGTCCCATTTGTTGCCGGCAAGCTTTTCGATCATGTTGGTGAAGAGCTTCTGACTGGCCTCGTCGACCTCGATCTTGAAGCCTTCCTCCTCGAACAGCTGGGCCGTGGCGCTTTGCGCATTGCCTTCCTGCAAGAGCATGTCGAGCTTGGACAGGCACATGTAACGCCCGCGCCCCTTGGCCAGCGAGAAGGTGAAGCTCAGGCCGCTGTTGCGCATCAGGTCCGGCAGGTCCTTGTGGACGATCTGCTCCTGCAGGGCGACGGTCGCCGTAGCGATAACCAGACGTTTGCCCGCTGCCTTGGCCGTGGGAATCGCCGCAATGGCATATGCCACAGTCTTGCCGGTACCGGTCCCCGCCTCCACCGCGACTACCGCCGGGTCGCCCGAACGGCGGCCTTCTTCGTCGGTGTCCACGTCCCCCAGCACTTTGGCGACCTCGGCGATCATCAAACGCTGGCCGTAGCGAGGTTTGAGGCTCTTGGCTTCGAGGAAACGCGAATAGGCGCCCTGAATCTGGGATTTGAGTTCGGTACTGATCATGGGCTGGGTCGTTGGCTCGGCGTCACGGTGCTGAATGAAAACATAAAAAACCGCTGGATATATCTTCAGTACTCTCAGCGGGCGGCTATCATACCGCGCTAATTCTTTCTGCGCAGAACGGAGTTTCCGATGTCACCTGTAGCCCTTGTCTACACCTTGCATGTCCTGTCGGCTGTTCTATGGGTAGGAGGAATGTTTTTTGCCTGGATGATTCTGCGACCAGCGGTCATCGCCGCCCTCGAAGGCCCTGTCAGGCTGAAGCTTTGGTTGCAGGTGTTTGCGCGATTCTTCGTCTGGGTCTGGTGCGCGGTGATCATGCTGCCGGTAACCGGGATCGGCATGATCAACATCAACTTCAGCGGCTTCCAGACGGCGCCGCGTTATGTGCAGGTGATGATCGGGCTGTACGTCGTGATGGTGGCGCTGTTCCTGCGTATCTCGACGCTGAACCTGCCGGAACTGCGTAAAGCCGTGGCCGCCGAGCAGTGGCCGGAGGGCGTCGCCGCGCTGGGAAAGATCCGGCGTCTGGTGGGGATCAATCTGCTGATCGGGATAGCAGTGGTTGCCATCGCGGCGGCGCGGCCCGGCTTCTAAGGGAAAAAATAGCGGCTTACTGGCGCATGCGACGGGGCAATCAACGCAAATGTTGAATTGAAACCGCCACCGCCGGCAAGCCGTACAGCTACAGGATCATGAGTCGTTCTTAAAGCTTGCGAACGCTCACAGAACCCGCAGGCCCTACCGAACCAGACTGGCCCTTGTCGCCATTCTTGCCCGACTTGGCGCCATCTGCCCGATAGACCAGACAGCCCTTCGACGCGCCACCCTTGCCGCCACGGCCGCCTTCACCGCCGATACCGCCAGCGCCGCCCTGCACGTTGATCTTCACGCGCTCGTCCGGGAACGCTTGAGGCAACTCCAGACGCACCAGCGCACCCGGTGCACCGTCACGGCCGTTGCCGCCATTGTCGCCGTCGAAGCCACGACTGGCCGAACCCCAGGTGCAACCCGGATCCTCACCGTTGCCGCCGTCCAGACCGACATAGCCTGGAGAACCTGCACCGCCGCGGGCGTCGATGGACAACAGATCGGCGTTCAACTGTTCGATGCGCAAATTCAGATTGCGACCTGGCAGCGGCGACTTCTCGAACGTCCCCGGCGCGCCCCGTGCGGTGATCTGCGCGCCATCGCCCAGATCGCCGCGCTTGACCTGCAACTTGAAGGGCTCTGCGCCAGGCACGATCGCGATTCGCGACTCATGGCCCATGACCAATTGCCCGACCTCAACCTCGGTCAGCCCGGCAGGAATCAGCAAGGTTCCATAATCCGCCACTTCCAGACGATCCAGTTGCAGGACGCTGGTATTGCTCGGCAAGCGCATCAGCGAATGCGGCTCCACCGAGATAGTCTGCGCCATGACCCAGGAACTGCTCAGAGCCGACAGCAGGCCCGCCGTCATCAGCAACGCGTTACGCATGGTGAACCTCCGCCTGGCGGCGACCGAAAGATTGCAGGTGGAAAATACCGAAAATCAGAATCTGCAAGCGGTCGAGCCAGGGATGCGAACGCCCCCGCAGGCTGCCGTTGAAGAGAAACAGTTCCATGACGTGGGTCAACAGCAACAGGCTGCCCCCCAGTTTGATCAACATCTCGAAGGGAATCGGTAGCTCGACGGCCTGGTTGACCAGCACCACCATCCAGAATCCCAACGTCAAGATTTTCCCCAACCCCCAAAACAACTTCATGACACGCCCCTGCTGTTTTTTTATTTCTGTGCCGCGAAAAAGCTTTGCGCACAGTACGGCGACGGGAGCGATCATGCCAGAGGCGCGAGGCAAAAGTCGTGGATTTCGGGATCAGGCGCAGCCATCGCGCGCATTCCCACGCCTGCATAAAAGAAAACCCCGGCGCAAGGGCCGGGGTCTGTCTTCAAGCGTCACACACCTAGCGGTTGAGTTTGATTTCCACACGACGGTTCAGGGCACGACCATCGGCAGTTTTGTTGTCTGCCACCGGACGGCTTTCACCATCGCCTTCCACCGAGACGAAGGCGCTGCGTGGGATGCCCGCACCGACCAGATAATCCGTCACGGAATGTGCACGTTTTTCCGACAGTTTCTGGTTGTAAGCATCGCTGCCCACACTGTCGGTGTGCCCGCTCACATGCATCTGCACGTTAGGCGCTTCTGTTTTCAGCTTGGTCGCGACCATATCCAGTTGTTGCTTGTCGCTTGGGGTCAGCGTTGCTTTGTTGAACTCGAAATGCACATCACGAATGGTGATGACTTCTTCTTTTGGCAGAACAACTGGCGCTACAGGTTCAGGTGCTGGCGGTACGATCGGGCAACCGGTCGCGTCGACTTTCGTGCCTTTTGGCGTATCCGGGCACTTGTCGACACTGTTCAGAACACCGTCACCATCATCATCGCCATCACCATGCGCCCAGCAATACGCGCCGGCCATCACACCAACCGCGCCACCCAGGCCCGCAGCGACCGAGGCCGTCTGGAACGCACCAATCGCCGCACCGGTGAGAACGCCGCCGGCAGCACACAGAGGCCAGTCGGTCTTTTGCAAGCCGGCACAGCCCGTCAATACACTGGTAACCAAAATCAGAGGTAACGCTGTCCGAATCATGCTCATACAGTTCTTCTCCTTTGGTATCGGCTAAAACCGACTGAAATGGAGTAAAGACGCCGTTGGGGCCATTTGCCACCCGGAATCCGGGGGTTTGATGGCTTTTTTGCGCAGAAGCAGGCCTGTTCTTTTAGAAATAGCCTTTTGCCTTCACTCCGTACGCTTTGTCATGGCCACCGATAAAAAAGTTCAAGCACTAGGCCACGAAGATTCAGCAGGCTAACCTTGCTGCTCAATTGAGGGATTTCGATGACCGACAGTTTTTCCACCCGCACGCCGCAACAAGCACTTGCCGCGTTGCTGGACCGTTACGCGCCCAAGCGTCTGCTGTTGATTGGCGCGGACAGCTTTCCGGCCCTGCAGGCGTTTCAGGAAGCGCATCCAGACACCGAACTGGCCCAGGCTGCTCCCGGCGCACTCCCCGCAGAACTCGCGGGCCAACGCTTTGATCTCGCGCTGGTGGTTGATTGCCTGGAGCACATCCCCAAGCGCGCGGGGCTGGAATTGCTTGGAGGAATCCGCAACCTCAACGCCAGCCGTATCGCCGTACTCGCAGACATGAAAGCCTGCGGCTGGCAGACCACCGATTTCTATTCACTGGCGCTGCAGGCCAGCGAGCGTTTCGCCAGGGACGAACAGGTGCTGACCCTCTTCACCTACGACCTGCGCGAATACAAACAGGTACCGGACTGGCTGAACGCGAAGTTTTGGGCCAATCCGGAGAATTTCGGCAAGTACTGGTGGTGAGACACGCATCATGAGCAGTGCAATTTGTCCCTGTGGCAGCGGCAACCTTCTGGACGGCTGCTGCGCGCGATATCACGCCGGTCAGCCCGCCCCTTGCGCCGAGGCCTTGATGCGCTCGCGCTACAGCGCTTATGTGCTGGGCCTGATCGATTACCTGCTGGACACCACGTTGCCGGTGCAAAAGAGCAGCCTGGACCGGGAGTCCATCAGCCAATGGAGTGCCCAGAGCACCTGGCTCGGGCTTGAGGTGGAAAACGCGGAGCTGTTGGGTGGCAAGCCCGAGCACGCGTTCGTCACGTTCACGGCGCGTTGGCACGATGCAACCGGCGAACACAGCCATCGTGAGCGCTCGGCGTTCGTGCAGAATCAGGGCCGCTGGTATTTCATCGACCCCACCGTGCAGCTCAAGGCCGGCCGCAACGACGCGTGCCCCTGTGGCAGCGAGCTGAAATTCAAAAAATGCTGTTCGGCGTATATGGCCTGAGCGGCTGAGTGCGCTCCACACTCACGTAGCAGCAAGGCGAGCCGGCAGTGACCTCTTCAGAAGCGCCATCGTCGGCAAGCGGAACGCCGCCCGGCCGGACTGCTACAGAGCTTCATCGCAAACGAGGTCTGCATTACGCCAGTTTCAAATGGGACGTATCCGGCACCAGCACATGCTCTTGCGACTTCGCCTCGCCCATATCGCTGCCGGCAGGCGCCAGGCTCAAGCCTGAAAGATCCAGCCGGGGCGCGACCGGGGGGGCTTTCGGGTCCTGCACATCCTTGCCCAGTTCGGAAATCGTGAAATCCGGCGCCTCGACATCGACGAAAGCCGCCATGTAGACGTCCCGAGGCTCCAGTTTCGACGTCTTGTCAGTGCTACGCCGCGAACCCGCCGGGGTTGAATTCTGAGGTGCGCGGCGGGTCCAGGTCGGCTCGTCCGGCGGAGGTGCCAGTTCGACTTCCTCGACTTCCGGTTCCGGCTGCGGTTCGGGCTCGGCTTTCACCTGCCCTGCCATTTCCACGACGTCGACCTGCGCACCTGCCCGCTCCAGGGTCGAGCGGTATTTCTCCGCGGCGCTCTGATCGAGGTTGTTTTTCAGCACCAGACGCCGACCCGAGAACAGCAGCGCGATGCGTTGCGCGTCCGCCTGAAACAGTTTTGCCAGGTTGGCCTGGACCCTGTCCAGCTGTGCACCGGCGACCAATTGGCCGGAAAAAACAATTTCATACAGCTTCATGGGTCAATACTCCTACGACACATGGCGTGAGTATGGCGCAGGCTCTGAGTAACATCGAGTGGCCCCCAATGGGCGACTTGCTAGACTCAGGCCCGACAGGGAGTGAACCAATGGTGTTTCAGGCAAGCGTATTCAGAGTCATCGGCCTTTTCATGGTGCTGGCAGTGTCCGGGTGCTCGTCGCTTTTTTCCAGCGACGAAGCCAGAGACCCCGAGGTCAAATTGCTCAAGGTCGATGTGGTCAAGGCCAGACTGCTCAAGCAGGACATGAAGCTGCGTTTCCGCATCGACAACCCCAACGATTCCAGCCTGTGGGTTCGCGGGTTGCGCTACAAGGTCGTGCTCAATGACATCTTGATCGCTGATGGCGAGTACAGCGACTGGTTCATCGTCAAGGCCAACGGCCACAAGAACTTCTCGGTGCCGATCCGCACCAACCTGTGGGAACACCTCAAGGACGTCACCCGCATGCTCGGCAAACCCAATCAGCCTATTCATTACCGCCTGGAAGGCAAGCTCAAGACCGGATTTTTATTTGGCGACAGCGTGCGTATTGGACGCGATGGCGACATAATTCCCGGCGATTTGATTCCGGAGTAACCCCATGAACCAGCAAGACCACGTGCACGGCCCTGATTGCAACCACGATCACGACCGTCACGACCATCATCATGACCATGGCCACGTACACGGCCCGCATTGCAACCACGAGCCTCAGGAGCCGGTCCGCAACGCGCTCAAGGACGTGGGTCGCAACGACCCTTGCCCGTGCGGTAGCGAGAAGAAATTCAAGAAGTGCCACGGCGCTTGATGGCTGCCTGAAGTGAGCCCTGTGAGAGAGAGCTCGCTCGCGATTGCGCAGGGTCAGTGACTGCAATAGCGACTGACTCGCCCCATTCGCGAGCAAGCTCCCTCCCACAGAATTTCAGATGCATGCCAGATACCCCGCAAAATCCTGAAATAAACTCCCGCCCCCCGCTTGCGTGGCGCCTGCCTGCTCTCTAACGTAGCGCGTTTCCAACGCCTACCCCCGCAGGAGCTACATCATGGCCTCGCCAGCCCCCTCTTCCCTGAAGACGCGACTCAGTATTGCTGCTGCCATGATGGGGCTGCTGAGCCTCGCCGGCTGCCAGTTGGGCGGTGAAGACCGTGACAGCCTGCCCCCTGCCAGCGGGGTTTTCGCGATCAAGGGCCTGGCGCAGAACGTCTCCGTGCGACGCAATAATCTGGGCATGCCGCTGATCGAAAGCAGCACATTTCACGACGCGCTCTTCACCCTGGGCTATGTGCACGCCACCGACCGCATTTCGCAGATGATGCAAATGCGCCTGCTCGCTCAGGGCCGTCTGTCGGAAATCGCAGGCCCCGGGGCACTGGATCTGGACCGCATGATGCGCGCCGCGAACCTCAAGCAGAACGCAAGCGAGCTGTACAACGCGTCCTCGCCTCGCCTCAAGCGCTTCTTCGAAGTTTACGCACGGGGCGTCAACGCCTACCTGTTCCGCTATCGCGACAAGCTGCCGTCCGACATCGCCGACTCAGGTTACAAACCGGAATACTGGAAGCCCGAAGATTCGGCGCTGATTTTCAGCCTGCTGAACTTCAGCCTGTCGGTGAACCTGCAGGAGGAGATTTCCTCGCTGGTGCTCGCCCAGAAAGTCGGCGCCGAGAAACTGGCCTGGCTGCTGCCGACCTATCCCGACGAAGAACTGCCGTTTGCCGAGGCTGACAAACTCAAGGGCTTGAATCTGAGAAGCCAGATGCCGGGGCTGAGCGATATCGAGAAGGCTGCACTGCAACTTTCCGACCTCAATCTTCTGGGGGTTTCAGCGTCCAACAACTGGGTGATCTCGCCGCAACGCGCCCGCGCCGGCAAGAGCTTGCTGGCCACTGACAGCCAGCTTCCGGCCACGCTGCCGTCGATGTGGAATTTCGTGCAGATCCGCGCCCCGAAATATCAGGCCGCAGGCGCTACCGTTGCGGGTCTGCCGCTGGTGTTGTCGGGTTTCAACGGCAAACTGGCCTGGGGCATGGGCCCGGCGATGGGCGACAACCAGGACCTGTTTCTGGAAAAGCTCAAGCGCGAAAACAATCGCCTGATGGTCATGGCCGATGGCAAATGGGTCGCCGCCGGTGCTCACGAAGAGACTTATTTCGTCAAAGGTCAGCGCCCGGTCCGCGAGCCTGCCTATGAAACCCGTCACGGGCCGCTGCTCAACGCCAGCTCGGCGCAACTGGCGAGCGGTCTGGGCATTGCCCTGCAAACCCCGGATGCCAAGGACGACAAGACACTGGATGCACTGTTTGACCTGACCCGCGCACAGAATGTCGAGCGCGCATTCGACACCACCCGGGAAATCCGCGCCATTACGCTGAATATGGTGTTCGCCGATGCGTCGAACACTGGCTGGCAAGTGACCGGTCGCTATCCGAACCGGCGTGAGGGTCTGGGGCTGATCCCATCGCCAGGTTGGGACGGCCGCTTTGACTGGGACGGTTACGCCGATGCGATGCTGCACCCTTACGATCAAGACCCGCAGCAAGGCTGGATCGCCACCGCCAACCAACGCACCATGCCCAAGGGCTATGGCATGCAGCTCTCCAACTCTTGGGATTACCCGGAGCGCGCCGAGCGCATCGCCGAGCTGGCCAGTTCGGGCAAGCAGGACACGCGCAGCACGATCAGCATGCAACACGACCAGACCACGACCTTCGCGGCCAAGCTTAAGAAAATGTTCGAAGCGCCGGGCATGGCCAAGCCGTTGAAACAGGCCATCGACGCCTTGGCGCCAGCAGACCGCGACAAGGCCCGCGAGGCGCTGAGCCGCTTGATGGCGTTCGACGGCAGGTTGTCGCCAGTTTCTTCTGACGCAGCGATCTACGAGCTGTTCTTGCAGGAGAGCACCAGGCAGATCTTCCTGGATGAACTGGGCCCGGAAAGTAGTCCGGCATGGAAAGCGCTGGTGCAAAGTGCAGACCTTTCCTACTCGCCACAGGCCGACCATCTGCTAGGACGCGAGGACAGTCCGTACTGGGACGACGTGAAAACGCCACAGAAAGAAGACAAACCGGCGATTCTGGCGCGCAGTCTCGCCGCTGCGATCAGTGCTGGAGAAAGTCAGTTGGGCGGCGACCACAAGGCATGGCAGTGGGGCAAGTTGCACCAGTACAGATGGACGTCGCAGAGCGCTCAGTTGACCGCCGCGACCAGTGGCAGCCAGGCGCCTGTGATCAAAGGACCAATGGCGGCTGGCGGCGATCACACCACGCTGAACGCTTCGGGCTTCCACTGGGGTCAGGATTTCGATGCGGCGGTGATTCCGGCGATGCGCATGATCGTCGACTTCGCACAACAGGAGCCGATGATGGCGCAGAATGCGGCGGGGCAATCAGGTAACCCGGCGAGCCCGCATTTCGCCGACGGGATCGAGCCTTGGGTCAAAGGGCAGTACATGTCGATTCCGATGCAGCCAGAGAACTTCGAGAAGGTTTATGGGAAGCAGCGGTTGACGTTGACGCCTGGGAAGTAAAAGTTGGCGCAGGTTTTTGCGTGCATATCCGATATCTGTGGTGGCGGTCATATTAGGTCTGGCTAACGCCAGACCTGTTCCGCCTTCGGCGGGTTACTTGAAATGACCCCAAGTAACCAAGGGTCCTGCGCTCCCTGTCCGGCCCGACTTCGTCGGGTTCCCTCCCTCCGGCATTGCTCCGGGGGCACGCCGCCGACCGGCCATCCCTGGCCGAACGGCGGCTAGCGCGACATCCATGTCGCGCTGCCCCCTACGCAACGCCTAGAGCACAGGCTGTATGCGATCTTCCCAGCCAAAAACCCCGAACTTCCCGCCCCCCGAACCGCTCTACCTGACAAGCCCCCCAATCCGGTCATCCCATGGACCTTGTCATCGCTCGCCCCGAAGGCCTGTACTGCCCGCCCGGAGATTTCTACATCGATCCCTGGCGCCCGGTCGAACGCTCGGTCATCACCCATGGCCATGGCGACCACGCCCGCACCGGCAACCAACACTACCTCGCCGCCGCCCCCGGCGAAGGCATCCTGCGCTCGCGCCTGGGTCAGGACATCAACCTGCAAACCCTCGAATACGGGGAAACCATCACCCACCACGGGGTGAAACTCAGCCTGCATCCGGCCGGGCATGTACTCGGTTCTGCACAAGTTTGCCTGGAATACCAGGGTGAAGTCTGGGTCGCGTCTGGCGACTACAAAGTCGAACCGGACGGCACCTGCGCCCCATTCGAACCGGTTCGCTGCCATACCTTCATCACCGAATCCACCTTCGGCCTGCCGATCTACCGCTGGCAGCCGCAAGCGGAAATCTTCACCGGCATCAACGACTGGTGGCGTGCCAATGCAGCGGTCGGCAAGGCCAGCGTGCTGTTCGCTTATTCCTTCGGCAAAGCACAACGCATCCTTCACGGGATCGACCCGAGCATCGGGCCCATTCTGGTTCATGGCGCAGTCGAACCGCTCAACCGGGTCTATCGGGAAGCCGGCGTGCGAATTCCCGAAACCCATTACGCCGGCGACTTCAAAAAAACCGACCCTGCACTGCGCCAAGCCCTGATCGTCGCGCCGCCCTCCGCAGGCGGCAGCACCTGGATGCGTCGATTCGGCGATTTTAGCGATGCCTTCGCCAGCGGCTGGATGATGCTGCGCGGCACCCGTCGGCGGCGTGGCGTGGATCGCGGTTTTGCCCTCTCCGATCATGCCGACTGGCCAGGCCTGCTGTGGGCTATCGAAAACACGGGAGCCGAGCGGGTGATGGTGACCCATGGCTCAGTGGCGGTACTGGTGCGTTATCTGCGTGAAAAAGGTCTCGATGCGCAGGGCTTCACCACCGAATACGGAGACGAGGAAGACGACGCCCCCGCCAAGTCGGACACCGCAGAGGAGGTCTCGTCATGAAGGCCTTCGCCGAGCTCTACTCATTGCTGGACGCAACCACTTCGAGCAACGCCAAGCTTGCCGCCATGCAGCAGTATTTCGCCAAGGCAGCACCTGAGGACGCGGCTTGGGCGGTGTATTTCCTGTCCGGAGGGCGGCCACGACAGTTGGTGCCGACGCGCATGTTGCGCGAACAGGCGATGCTTCTGTCCGGGCTGCCTGAGTGGCTGTTTGAAGAAAGCTATCAGGCCGTGGGCGACCTGGCGGAAACCCTGTCCTTGCTGTTGCCCCAGGCCGAACACAGTTCCGATCAGGGTCTGGCCGACTGGATGGAGAACAAGTTGCTGCCCCTGCGCGGTCTGCCCCCCGAGGAGTTGCTCGAACGCTTGCCGACGTTCTGGGCGCAGCTGGACCGCCAGAGCCTGATGGTTTGCCTGAAACTGATCACCGGCAGTTTTCGGGTGGGGGTTTCGAAACTGCTGGTCACCCGCGCTTTGGCAGCCCTTGCGGATATCGACAGCAAGCGCGTGGCGCAACGTCTGGTGGGTTACACCGATTTGTCCCACCGCCCCAGTGCCGAGGGTTATCTGAAGCTGATCGCCGAAGAGTCCGAGGATGAGCATGCGCAACGTGGCGGTCAGCCTTACCCGTTTTTTCTCGCACACGCCCTGCAGCAGCCGGTGGACCAGTTCGACACCCTGCTTGGCTCCGCCGAGAACTGGCAGGTTGAATGGAAGTGGGACGGGATTCGCGCGCAGGTGGTCAAACGCGAGGGGCGGCTGTGGATCTGGTCGCGGGGTGAGGAACTGGTCACCGATCGCTTTCCGGAACTGCATGCCCTCGTTGAATGCCTGCCCGATGGAACCGTGATCGACGGTGAAATCGTGGTCTGGAAAGCTCCCTCGCCTACCACTGAAAACCCGGAAGAGTTCGCTCTCAATACTCCTGCGCCCCAGGTGCTAAAGGTAAACACGCCCTCCGTGCAACCCTTTGCCCTCCTGCAACAACGCATCGGTCGCAAAACCCTCGGCAAGAAAATCCTCGAAGACGTTCCCGTCGTGGTCCTCGCCTACGACCTGCTGGAATGGCAGGGTCATGACTGGCGCAGCAAGCCCCAGCATGAAAGACGCACGCAGTTGGAGCAGGTGATCGCTAATGCGCAAAGTCCGGTGCTGATGTCCTCCCCGGTGCTGACCGGAAAAGACTGGGCTGACCTCGGCCAGCAGCGCGAGGCATCCCGCAGCCTTGGGGTCGAGGGCATGATGCTCAAGGCCCGGGACTCGTTGTACGGGGTCGGTCGGACCAAGGACATGGGCGTGTGGTGGAAATGGAAGATCGACCCGTTCAGCGTCGACGCCGTATTGATCTATGCCCAACGCGGCCATGGCCGTCGCGCCAGCCTGTACAGCGACTACACATTCGCGGTCTGGGACGGCCCGCCGCAGTCCAGCGAGCGCACGCTAGTGCCCTTCGCCAAGGCCTATTCGGGCCTGACCGATGAAGAGATGCGCAAAGTCGATGCAATCATTCGCAAAACCACGGTCGAGAAATTCGGCCCGGTCAGAAGTGTTACCCCGACGCTGGTGTTCGAATTGGGATTCGAAGGTATCGCCCTGTCCAAGCGCCATAAAAGCGGGATCGCGGTAAGGTTTCCACGAATGCTCAGATGGCGGCTGGACAAGCCCGTCGCTGAAGCGGACAGCCTGGCCACTTTGCAGGACTTATTAGCCTAAGCACTACTTTGGTGCGACCGCTGGAACTTTATCGTGCCCCGATGCACCTTCTGGCAGCACGCCTCGCCCGCGGTGGCGTCCTTGAAACCGCTACCGCCGGCAAGCCCTGCTGCTACAAATCCATGCAACATGCCAGCGCGCCGGAAACACCCACCGGGAAAGAGGATTTTTAACGCGCCCTTTTTGGTCGTTTCGGCTACTCTCCCACTGCCTCCGGCGCCCTGAAAAAAGACAAGAGATGGCTCAAAGTCATCATTGCGACAACTCCGTACATTTAAAACGCACGTTCGTCTCTTTGGTTCGGAAATTGCTATCTTTTTGCGGTCTGGCACCTGCCGGTAGCAAGCCTTCGCGTGTTCCCAACGCTCAATTTGGTTTTAAGGACTGAACGATGAAAAAAGCATGGCTGACCCTTTCCGCACTCGCCATCTGTCTGGCCGCTGGCAACGCAATGGCCAAGGAATACAAGGAGCTGCGTTTCGGCGTCGATCCTTCGTACGCTCCATTCGAATCGAAAGCCGCTGACGGCAGCCTGGTAGGTTTCGACATCGATCTGGGCAACGCGATCTGTGCTGAACTGAAGGTCAAGTGCAAATGGGTCGAGAGCGATTTCGACGGCATGATTCCTGGCCTGAAAGCCAACAAGTTCGACGGCGTGATCTCTTCGATGACCGTGACCGCAGCTCGTGAGAAGGTCATCGACTTCTCCAGCGAACTGTTCTCCGGCCCGACTTCGCTGGTCTACAAGAAAGGTTCCGGCCTCTCCGCTGACGTTGCTTCGCTCAAAGGCAAGACCGTTGGTTACGAGCAAGGCACCATCCAGGAAGCCTACGCCAAGGCCATCCTGGACAAGGCCGGCGTGAAAACCCAGGCCTATGCCAACCAGGATCAGGTTTACGCCGACCTGGTGTCCGGTCGTCTGGACGCTTCCGTACAAGACATGCTGCAGGCCGAACTGGGCTTTCTGAAGTCGCCACAAGGTGCTGATTACGAAGTCAGCAAGCCAATCGACGATCCACTGCTGCCAGCCAAAACTGCAGTTGGCATCTCGAAAGGTAACAAAGACCTGAAAGCGCTTTTGGACAAGGGTATCAAAGCGTTACACGATGACGGCAAATATGCCGAGATCCAGAAGAAGCACTTCGGCGATCTGAATCTGTACAGCGGTAAGTAAGAAAACAAACGCCTGTCGCGTCCAGAGGGGTCATCCGAATCCCCCCTCTGAACACGATGGGCGTTTTTATTGACTGTATAGGTTCCACATGTTCGAAACTCTCCTGCAAAACCTGGGACTGTCCGCGTTCAGCCTCAAGGGCTTCGGCCCGTTGCTGCTTCAGGGCACCTGGATGACCGTCAAATTATCGGTAATGTCGCTGCTGCTGGCCATCGTGCTCGGCCTGCTGGGCGCCAGTGCCAAACTGTCCAAAGCCGCCATCCTGCGCGTTCCGGCACAGATCTACACGACGTTGATTCGTGGCGTACCGGATCTGGTGCTGATGCTGCTGATCTTCTACAGCCTGCAAACCTGGTTGACGACGCTGACTGAAGCGCTGGAATGGGACTACATCGAAATCGATCCCTTCGCCGCCGGTGTCATCACCCTCGGCTTCATTTACGGCGCGTATTTCACTGAAACCTTCCGTGGCGCGATTCTCGCGGTGCCACGTGGACAAGTCGAAGCCGCGACTGCTTATGGCTTGAGCCGCTCCCAGCGTTTCCGCTTCGTGGTGTTCCCTCAGATGATGCGCTTTGCCCTTCCTGGTATTGGCAACAACTGGCAAGTGGTGCTCAAGGCCACCGCGCTGGTGTCGATCATCGGCTTGGCCGATCTGGTCAAGGCTTCTCAGGATGCGGGCAAGAGCACCTATCAGCTGTTCTATTTTCTGGTGCTTGCGGCGTTGATCTATCTGGTCATCACCAGCGTCTCCAACTTTGCCCTGCGCTGGGCTGAACGGCGTTATGCCGCGGGCAGCCGGGAGGCTAAACGATGATTGAATTGCTTCAGGAATACTGGCGCGCCTTCCTTTATACCGACGGCCAGAACATTACCGGCCTGGCCATGACCCTGTGGCTGCTCAGCGCTTCGATCGCCATTGGCTTCGTCGCGTCGATCCCGCTGTCCATCGCCCGGGTTTCGCCCAACCCGCTGGTTCGCTGGCCGGTGCAGTTCTACACCTACCTGTTCCGCGGCACCCCGCTCTATATCCAGCTCCTGATCTGCTACACCGGGATCTACAGCCTTTCCGTGGTTCGCGATCAGCCGATGCTCAACGCGTTCTTCCGCGATGCAATGAACTGCACCATCCTGGCGTTCGCTCTCAACACCTGCGCCTACACCACCGAAATTTTCGCCGGTGCGATTCGCAGCATGAACCACGGCGAAGTCGAGGCAGCCAAAGCTTACGGCCTGACCGGCTGGCGTCTATACACCTACGTGATCATGCCCTCGGCGCTGCGTCGCTCGCTGCCTTACTACAGCAACGAAGTGATCCTGATGCTGCACTCGACCACCGTAGCCTTCACCGCTACCGTGCCGGACATCCTCAAGGTCGCCCGGGATGCAAACTCGGCCACCTTCCTGACGTTCCAGTCCTTCGGCATCGCCGCGCTGATCTACCTCTCGGTGACCTTCATTCTGGTCGGCCTGTTCCGACTGGCCGAACGCCGCTGGCTTGCCTTCCTCGGCCCGTCTCACTAGGACCTGCGCATGCGACACCAGACCCATGATCTGCTGGCCCCGGTGCCAGGCACCGCGCGGCAGATCCACAGCTTCCACTACGGCCCGGAAAACGGCGCCTGCAAGATCTACATCCAGTCGTCGCTGCACGCCGACGAACTACCCGGCATGCTGGTTTCCTGGTACTTGAAACAGCGTCTGGCGGAGCTGGAAAAAGCCGGTCAACTACTGGGAGAAATCGTCGTGGTTCCGGTCGCCAACCCCATCGGGCTGGAACAGGTGCTGATGGACATCCCGCTCGGGCGTTACGAACTGGAAAGCGGCCAGAACTTCAACCGCTGGTTCGTCGACCTGAGCCAGCAGGTGGGCGATGAAGTCGAGTCACTGCTGAGCGATGACGAGAAACATAACGTCGTTGTGATCCGTAAAAGCCTGCGCGCCGCCCTGCTCGCGCGCACCGGCCCCACTCAGCTGGAATCGCAGCGTCTTGCATTGCAACGTCTGGCCTGCGATGCCGACATGGTGCTGGACCTGCATTGCGATTTCGAATCGGTCGAGCATCTGTACACCACGCCTGAGGCCTGGTCACAGGTCGAGCCACTGTCGCGCTATATCGGCGCTCAAGCCAGCCTGTTGGCCACAGATTCGGGCGGTCAGTCGTTCGACGAATGCTTCACGCTGGTCTGGTGGCAGTTGCAACAACGCTTTGAACATCGCTTCCCGATCCCTCTGGGCAGCTTTTCCGTGACCCTCGAACTGCGCGGTCAAGGCGATGTAAACCACGCACTGGGCAGCCGCGACTGCCAGGCGATCATCAGCTATCTGATGCACTTCGGCGCGATTGCCGGTGAGCCAGTAGCGCAACCTGAACTTATTTATCCGGCGACGCCACTAGCGGCGGTCGAACCGGTTGCCACGCCTGTCGGCGGCCTGCTGGTGTTCTGCACACTGCCAGGCGAATACGTCGAGGCCGGGCAACTGATCGCTGAGGTCATCGACCCGATCAGCGACGCGGTGACCCCGATCCACGCGGCCAACGCCGGCCTTATGTACGCCCGCTCATTGCGACGCATGGCGACCGCCGGCATGGTCATCGCCCATGTCGCCGGCACCGTGGCCTTGCGCAGCGGCTACTTACTTTCTCCTTAAGGATTGCCAGTCATGTACAAACTGACCATCGATGGCCTGCATAAAAGCTACGGTGACCATGAGGTGCTCAAAGGCGTATCGCTCAAGGCCAACGTCGGTGACGTGATCTGCCTGATCGGTGCCAGCGGCTCGGGCAAGAGTACCTTCCTGCGCTGCATCAACTTTCTCGAACAACCCAACGACGGCGCCATGAGCCTGGATGGCCAGCAAGTGCGTATGGTCAGCGACGCCAGCGGCATGCGTGTGGCCGATCCGGCAGAACTGCAGCGCATCCGCACGCGCCTGGCGATGGTGTTCCAGCACTTCAACCTGTGGAGCCACATGACGGTGCTGGAGAACATCACCATGGCGCCACGCCGGGTGCTGGGCGTATCCAAGGTCGAGGCCGAAGATCGCGCGCGCAAGTATCTGGAAAAGGTTGGCCTGCCTGCCCGCGTCGCCGATCAATACCCGGCGTTCCTTTCCGGCGGCCAGCAACAGCGCGTAGCGATTGCGCGTGCGCTGGCGATGGAGCCTGAAATCATGCTGTTCGACGAGCCAACTTCGGCCCTCGACCCTGAACTGGTGGGCGAAGTGCTGAAGGTGATCCAGGGCCTGGCCGAAGAAGGCCGCACGATGATACTGGTGACCCACGAAATGGGCTTCGCTCGCAAAGTGGCGAATCAGGTGGTGTTCCTGCATCAGGGCCAGATCGAAGAAATCGGCCATCCGGACGATGTGCTGGGTAACCCGAAGAGCGAACGGTTGAAGCAGTTCCTGAGTGGGAACCTGAAATAACTGGTAATGCTGACTCTGGGATGACCATGACCCCTAGCCGTCCGTCTTGCCGGCGGTAGCGCCCGTGAGACCGCAACCGCCGGCAAGCCGGACGGCTACAGTGCCCAACGCGGCTTGAATCCGCGCCGCATAAAATCCGACCAAACTTATCTCAGCTGCGCACGGTCTCTGACTTAAACCCTCTCAGAGCCCGCGCATGCCCAAAACCGTCAATTTCGCACAGCGCTGGTTTGCTTCTCGTGGATGGAAGCCCTTTGCCTTTCAGAAAGAAGTGTGGGGGTCCGTGGCCGATGGTGAGTCCGGTTTGCTGCATGCCAGCACGGGCGCGGGCAAGACTTACTCTGTGTGGTTCGGCGCACTCAATCGGTTCGCCCGAACGGTCCCTGCCACGACTAACGACAAACCGCGCAAACGCAAACCTGCACCTGCTCCGCTGCAAGTGCTGTGGATCACTCCCATGCGCGCCCTTGCCGCCGACACCGCGCGAGCCCTTGAAGCGCCGCTGAAGGATCTGGACATTGCGTGGAGCGTCGGCCTGCGAACCGGTGACACCAGCAGCAGCGAGCGCGCCAGACAGAGCCGTCGCCTGCCCTCCGCGCTCATCACCACCCCTGAGAGCCTGACCCTGCTGCTCACCCGCGCCGACGCCCAGGCGACGTTCTCGACGCTGAAGATGGTCGTAGTGGACGAATGGCACGAGTTGATCGGCAACAAACGCGGCGTTCAACTGCAACTGGCGCTGGCGCGTTTACGGCAGTGGAATCCCGCGCTTATCGTCTGGGGGCTCTCCGCCACACTGGGCAATCAGGCTCATGCACAGCAAGTGCTCTTGGGCGAAGGGGGCACTGCGGTGCAGGGCAAGGTGGTCAAGGAGCTGATCGTCGACACGCTCATTCCCCAGAGCATCGAGCGGTTTCCCTGGGCCGGGCACATGGGGTTGAAAATGCTGCCCCAGGTGCTCGCCGAAGTGGACAGCAGCGCCAGTTGCCTGCTGTTCACCAACACTCGCGCGCAATCGGAAATCTGGTATCAGGCATTGCTCGAAGCTCGGCCTGACTGGGCTGGTTTGATCGCCCTGCATCACGGCTCGCTGTCACGGGAAGTCCGGGATTGGGTCGAACGCGCGCTGAAAGAGGGGCATCTCAAGGCGGTGGTCTGCACCTCCAGTCTCGATCTGGGGGTGGATTTTCTGCCAGTGGAGCGCGTGTTGCAGATCGGCTCGGCCAAAGGCGTAGCACGCCTGATGCAACGCGCCGGACGCTCTGGTCATGCGCCCGGTCGGCCCTCCAGGGTCACGCTGGTGCCCACGCACAGTCTGGAGCTGGTCGAGGCCGCCGCTGCTCGCGATGCGGTCGCCGCACGGCAAGTTGAGCCCAGGGAATCACCGCACAAGCCGCTGGACGTTCTCGTACAGCATCTGGTGAGCATGGCGCTCGGTGGCGGATTCTTGCCTGACGAGTTGCTGGCCGAGATCCGTACGGCTTGGGCCTATAGCGACCTGACCGATGAAGAGTGGCAATGGGCACTGGCGTTCGTGCGCCATGGCGGTTTGTCGCTCACGGCGTACCCCGATTACCGAAGGGTCGAGCCTGACGAGCACGGCGTCTGGCGCGTGCCCGATGCGCGGTTGGCGCGTCGGCACCGGATGAGCGTAGGCACCATCGTCAGTGACGCCAGCATCAACGTGAAGTACTGGAGCAAGGGGGGCGGCGGTGGATCGCTGGGCAGCGTCGAGGAAGGCTTCATCGCTCGCCTCAAGCCTGGCGATGGCTTCCTGTTCAGCGGACGATTGCTGGAACTGGTCAGGGTAGAAAACATGACCGCTTACGTGAAACGGGCCACAGTCAAAAAAGCCGCTGTCCCACGCTGGAATGGCGGGCGTATGCCGCTCTCCAGCGAACTGGCCGACGCAGTGGTCGAGAAATTCGACGCTGCCTCCCACGGCAACTATGACAGCCCGGAAATGCACACGGTCAGCCCCTTGCTGGAAGTCCAGCGAGAATGGTCAGGCCTGCCACGCAAGGACACCCTGCTGGCCGAAGTACTGAAATCTCGGGAAGGCTGGCACCTTTTTCTCTATCCGTTCGCTGGACGCCACGTGCATCTGGGGCTCGCCAGCCTCTTGGCCTGGCGGCTGAGCCGCGATAACCCGCTGACCTTCTCCATCGCAGTCAACGACTACGGGTTTGAGCTGCTGAGCGCCACTGAAGTCGACTGGTCTCAACGCCTGAACACGCAACTGTTCACGCAAGAGCATCTGCTGGCCGACATCATCGCCAGCCTCAATGCAGGAGAACTTGCCCTGCGCCGCTTTCGCGAAATCGCCCGGATTGCCGGGCTGGTTTTCTCTGGCTATCCCGGCGCGCCGAAAAGCAACCGTCAGCTGCAGGCCTCCAGCGGGTTGTTCTTCGAAGTATTCAAACAGTACGACGCCAGCAATCTGCTGTTGACCCAGGCCGAGGAAGAAGTGCTGCGTCAGGAACTGGATGTGAATCGGCTTGAGCAGACATTACAGCGCATCAACAGTCGGACACTGGATCTGCACCTCATCAAGCGCCCGACGCCCATGGCGTTTCCGCTGTTGGTAGAACGCATGCGTGAGAGCCTGAGCACCGAGAAACTGTCGGATCGCATCGCACGCATGGTGCGCGATCTTGAGAAAGCGGCAGGTCCTGAGGTCAACGCATGAGGCCGTATCTGTCGATAGAGCTGGCGGGAGCCGAACTCTGGCTGCTGGCCGACAAAGCCGTCTACTACCCCGCTGAGCACGCGCTGTTGATTGCTGACGCGCATTTCGGCAAGGCCGCCGCCTATCGAAGACTGGGACAGCCGGTTCCCCATGGCACCACGGACGACAACCTACAGCGGCTGGACAAGCTTCTGGCCGCCTATGACTGTCGTCGCCTGATTTTTCTCGGAGATTTCCTCCATGCACCCGAGTCTCACGCCCCGGCGACGCTGTCGGCATTGCAAGCCTGGCGCGAGCGGCACTCTTCTGTGGCCATCACATTGATTCGTGGCAATCACGACAAGCGCGCAGGCGATCCGCCAGCGCAGCTAAACATCCATGTGCTGCCAGAACCTCTGTTGCTGGGCCCTTTTGCGCTGCAACACGAGCCCGACCCTCATCCTTCTCACCATGTGCTGGCCGGTCATGTGCATCCCGCCTATCGGCTTTTCGGCAAAGGCCGACAACGCCTGCGCCTGCCCTGCTTTTATGTGCAGGCACAGGTCAGTCTCCTCCCGGCATTCGGCGCCTTTACGGGCGGGATGAATATCGAAAGAGGAGAAAACAGCAAGGTTTATGTGGTCGGAGACGGCGCAGTCTGGGAAACGCTCTGAGGCGTCCACTGGACCGTCCGAATGCAGAACTTTGCCAAATGATTCCTGCCGATGCCGCAGCACCGGCAGGAGTCCGTTCTCAGGCGACTGGAGCGGGAGGTGGCTCGTCGGGCAGCGTTGGCTCGCCGGGCTCTTCAGGCTGAGGATAATCGTTGGGGGTGTCCGGATTCGGCTGACCGGGGATGCCGCCGGCCACCATGTTGTTCAGATGGGGATGCGCTAACAGCGACCAAGCCAGCAACCCAACCTGATTCTGTGCGGGGTCGGCTTCCTTGCTGCTGGTTTTGATTTGTCTCTTCATAGGGCACTCCTGAGCGTTGGCCCCATCCGCATGGTGCGGATGGGAACAGTTCAGTCAATAGAGTGCTGATCTCGAGACTAATTCACTTTCGAAATGACCAACGGTGCTTCAAACGGCAAGACTCAGGTACGTGGCAACGTGACGCCACGCTGCCCCTGGTACTTGCCGCCGCGATCCTTGTAGGACACTTCACACTCCTCGTCAGACTCCAGAAACAACATCTGTGCGACGCCTTCGTTCGCGTAGATCTTGGCCGGCAGCGTGGTGGTGTTGGAGAACTCCAGGGTGACGTGGCCTTCCCATTCCGGTTCCAGCGGCGTCACGTTGACGATGATCCCGCAACGCGCATAGGTGCTTTTACCCAGACAGATGGTCAGAACGTTACGAGGAATGCGGAAGTACTCGACGGTGCGGGCCAGTGCGAAGGAGTTCGGCGGGATGATGCAAACGTCGCTCTTGATGTCGACGAAGCTCTTCTCGTCGAAATTCTTCGGATCGACGGTCGCCGAATTGATGTTGGTGAACACCTTGAATTCGTCGGCGCAGCGTACGTCGTAGCCGTAGCTGGAAACGCCGAAGGAGATCAGCCGGTCAGCGCCCTCACCGCGCATCTGGCGTTCAACGAAGGGCTCGATCATGCCGTGCTCTTGCGCCATGCGGCGAATCCACTTGTCCGATTTGATGCTCATGGCGGTGTCCTGAATAACGAGGTGAAAAAAGATGTCCGGCATCTTACCGGGCATGGGCTCCGGGTTCAAAGACTGTGCGCGCCGAGCGTTGGAAGCTTTGTGCCTTCTGTCGAAATAAACGAGACATGCCCATTGGCACATCCGGAAAAAAGGGTTAAGGTGCGTCCACTGTGTTGCTTGTGTCACTGAGAATCTCTACACGATGTTGAATTTCGATCCAACCATCTCCAAGAATTTTTCCTGCTCTTTGCACTCAGTCTCGGCCAGGGTTCTTCCTGAGTCGCAGTTAACTTTGTCCAAGGAGATACACCATGTCTAATCGCCAAACTGGTACCGTTAAGTGGTTCAACGATGAAAAAGGCTTCGGCTTCATCACTCCACAATCCGGTGACGACCTGTTCGTGCACTTCAAAGCCATCCAATCCGACGGCTTCAAAAGCCTGAAAGAAGGCCAGCAGGTCTCTTTCATCGCTACCCGCGGTCAGAAAGGCATGCAAGCTGAAGAAGTTCAAGTTATCTAACTTGTACTGAATCGCTTCAAAAAACCCCGCTCTCAAGGCGGGGTTTTTTTATGCCTGCAGGCTTTGTCTGGCCGGGGCCAGACTGCACCGTCGAAACAAACCCAAACGCCCTGCAGCGGTCCGGCTTGCTGGCGGCGACCACTACGCCACCGCGCACAAGCAGGACTATTACAGGAAAGGATACGGCATCAATCGTCGCTGATGGAAATGTTCGGCATCGCCACAGTGGCCGCTTCCTGCAGCACGATGCGCGCGCCTACGTGGCGGGCGAGTTCCTGATAGACCATGGCGATCTGGCTTTCCGGTTCGGCAATCGCAGTTGGCTTGCCGCCATCGGCCTGTTCGCGAATCAGCATCGACAGAGGCAAGGAGGCCAGCAGCTCGACGCCGTACTGCGAGGCGAGTTTCTCGCCGCCGCCTTCACCGAACAGATGCTCGGCATGGCCGCAGTTCGAGCAGATGTGTACCGCCATGTTTTCCACGACGCCAAGCACCGGAATGTTGACCTTGCGGAACATCTCCACGCCCTTCTTTGCATCCAGCAGCGCCAGATCCTGCGGCGTGGTGACGATGACGGCACCCGCCACCGGAACCTTCTGCGCCAGCGTAAGCTGGATGTCGCCAGTGCCAGGTGGCATATCAATGACCAGGTAATCGAGGTCGGTCCAAGCGGTCTGAGTGATCAGTTGCAGCAGCGCGCCGGAAACCATCGGGCCGCGCCAGACCATCGGCGTGTTGTCGTCGGTCAGGAACGCCATCGACATCACTTCAATGCCATGGGCCTCGATCGGCACGAACCATTTCTGGTCCTTGATCTTCGGCCGGGTGCCCTCGGCAATACCGAACATCACGCCTTGGCTCGGCCCGTAGATATCGGCATCGAGGATCCCGACCCGCGCACCTTCGCGCGACAACGCCAGAGCAAGGTTGGCCGCAGTGGTGGACTTGCCTACACCGCCCTTGCCGGAGGCGACAGCGACAATGTTCTTGACGTTGGCAAGGCCAGGAATCTGGGCCTGAGCCTTGTGCGCCGCGATCAGGGTGTCTATCTGCACCTTGGCCGAAGCAACCCCGTCCAGACCTTCAATGGCCATTTGCAGCATCTGCGCCCAGCCGTTCTTGAATAGCGCGGCGGCATAACCCAACTCCAGCTGCACGCTCACGCGATCACCGTCGATATCGATGGCACGCACACAACCGGCGCTGACCGGGTCTTGGTTCAAATAAGGGTCGGTGTACTGGCGAAGGACGGCTTCCACCGTTGCGCGATTGACAGCGCTCATGGGTCACTCCCGAAAAAGACTGAGCAAAACAGGCGGCTATCCTACCGCGTTCGTCGGAATAAGAGGGACCGGGTTTTGCCCAACGTCCACGAAGCAGATTCCGACACGCTGTGTGGGATGAAAAAAAAAGCTCAGACCTTTATAGTGGCCGACCTCCGTTTCACTTCAAGTAGCCGAGCCCCATGTCCGAGCCACGCAAGATTCTCGTCACCAGCGCCCTGCCCTATGCCAATGGTTCCATTCACCTTGGCCACATGCTCGAGTACATCCAGACCGACATGTGGGTGCGCTTTCAGAAGCACCGCGGCAATCAGTGCATTTATGTGTGCGCGGACGATGCCCATGGCTCGGCAATCATGCTGCGCGCGGAAAAGGAAGGCATTACCCCGGAACAGCTGATCGCCAATGTCCAGGCCGAGCACAGCGCCGACTTCGCCGACTTCCTGGTGAATTTCGACAACTTCCACTCGACCCACTCCGAAGAAAACCGCGAGTTGTCAGGCTTGATCTACACCCGCCTGCGCGACGCCGGGCACATCGCCACGCGCTCGGTGACCCAGTATTTCGACCCTGAAAAGAAAATGTTCCTGGCCGACCGCTTCATCAAGGGCACCTGCCCGAAATGCGGCACGGAAGACCAATACGGCGACAACTGCGAAAAATGCGGCGCCACCTACGCTCCGACTGACCTGAAAGATCCGAAATCAGCGATTTCCGGTGCGACGCCTGTCCTCAAGGACTCGAAGCATTTCTTCTTCGATCTGCCGGCCTTCGACGCCATGCTGAAAAGCTGGACCCGCAGCGGAACCCTGCAGGACGCCGTGGCGAACAAGATCGCCGAATGGCTGGATTCCGGCCTGCAGCAGTGGGACATCTCCCGAGATGCGCCTTACTTCGGTTTCGAAATTCCCGACGAGCCGGGCAAGTACTTCTACGTCTGGCTCGATGCGCCAATCGGCTACATGGCCAGCTTCAAGAACCTGTGCGACCGCACGCCTGCGCTGGACTTCGATGCGTTCTGGAACAAGGACTCTACCGCCGAGCTGTATCACTTCATCGGCAAGGACATCGTCAATTTCCATGCCCTGTTCTGGCCAGCGATGCTCGAAGGCTCGGGTTTCCGCAAACCAAGCGGGATCAACGTCCACGGCTATCTGACCGTCAACGGCCAGAAGATGTCGAAGTCACGCGGCACCTTCATCAAGGCGCGCACCTACCTTGAGCATCTGTCGCCGGAATACCTGCGTTACTACTACGCGGCCAAACTGAGCCGAGGCGTCGACGACCTCGACCTGAACCTCGAAGACTTCGTGCAGAAGGTCAACTCCGACCTGATCGGCAAAGTCGTGAATATCGCCAGCCGTTGCGCGGGTTTCATCCACAAAGGCAACGCAGGCGTACTGGTGTCCGGCAACGCTGCGCCGGAGCTGACCGACGCGTTCCTCGCCGCAGCGCCGAGCATCGCCGAGGCTTACGAGGCCCGGGACTTCGCCCGTGCCATGCGTGAAATCATGGCGCTGGCCGACCGCGCCAACGCCTGGATCGCCGACAAGGCGCCGTGGTCTCTCGCCAAGCAGGAAGGCAAACAGGAAGAAGTGCAGGGGATCTGTGCGCTGGGCGTCAACCTGTTCCGTCAGTTGGTGATCTTCCTCAAGCCCGTTTTGCCTAATCTGGCGGCCGATGCCGAACAGTTCCTGAACGTCGCCCCGCTCACATGGAATGACCACCTGACGTTGCTCAGCAATCATCAGTTGAACCCTTTCCAGGCGCTGATGACCCGTATCGATCCAGCAAAAGTGGAAGCCATGACCAACGCGTCGAAAGAAGACCTGACCGCCAGCGCCACTGATACCGGGGGCACTGCTCAGGGCAATGGCGAGTTGACCAGGGACCCGCTGTCTGCGGAAATCGACTTCGACGCCTTTGCCGCCATCGACTTGCGTGTCGCGCTGATTGAAAAAGCCGAACACGTTGAAGGCGCTGACAAGCTGCTGCGCCTGACCCTTGATATCGGCGACGAAAAACGCAACGTGTTCTCCGGAATCAAGAGCGCATACCCGAATCCGGCTGAACTCGAAGGCCGCCTGACCATGATGATCGCCAACCTTAAACCACGGAAAATGCGTTTCGGCATTTCCGAAGGCATGGTCATGGCAGCCGGTCCTGGCGGCGAAGAGATTTATCTGCTCAGCCCTGACAGCGGCGCCAAGCCGGGCCAGCGCATCAAGTAACCATGAACGTGGCCGACGTCCTCTGGGGCGTCGGTCTGGTCAAAGCATGAGCCTGATTCAGCGCATCGACGCCCTCCTGCCGCAAACCCAGTGCGGTAAATGCGGCCATCCTGGTTGCAAGCCTTACGCCGAAGGCATCGCCGACGGCGAAGCAATCAACAAATGCCCACCTGGCGGTGATGAAACCATCGCAGCCCTGTCACGCCTGCTGAATGTCCCTGTGTTGCAGCTGGATACCGAACGTGGCAGCGCGCCGCCTCAGGTGGCCTTCATACGCGAGGCTGAGTGCATTGGCTGCACCAAGTGCATTCGGGCCTGCCCGGTGGATGCGATTGTCGGCGCAGCGAAACTGATGCACACCGTGATCGTCGCTGAATGCACCGGTTGCGACCTCTGCGTGGCGCCCTGCCCTGTCGACTGTATCGACATGCTTCCATTGCCCGCCGCAACCGTCGTGCCGATCGTGGGCGGGCTGGCGTTCACTGATGCGCAATCTGTCGCGCGTGCGGCCAAGCGCGGCCACGCACGCCATCGCTTCGAGGCCCGCAACGCGCGTCTGCAGCGCGAGGAGCAGCAGCGACTGACAGAACGCCTGGCTCGCCAGCGAAAATCCGATGCTCCACCCTTTTCCAAAACCGATCCGGTGCAGCCAGAGGTAGAACGGGCTCGCGCACAGGTGACCACTGACAACGATGCAGCGCTGAAACAGGCCCGCATCAATGTAGCGATGAGCCGTGCGCAGCTGAACAAGTCACTCAAGGCCTTCGGTCACCCGCCCATCGCTGAACAGGCTGCGCGTCTGGTCGAGTTACAGCGCCAGTACGACGAAGCCGAACACAGCCTTGCAGAACTCCAGAAGGCAGCCCCGACTGACGATGCGCCCTCTTCGGCCGCGACGCCCCGAGCGGCACGAGCGGCACGAGCGGCACGACCTGACAAAGCAGCACTGAATCGAGCGAAAATTCAGCTGGCCATGCGCCGTGCAGCAATCAAAAAAGCGCAATCGGCGGAAGTGTCGGCTGAGCAGCTCGCAGCATTGAACGAAGAGCTTGATCAGGCCGAACAAGTGCTGAGTGCCCTTGAGGCCAGCGTTAACGTGAAAACAAACCCGACTGGTTCTCAGGAATAACTTCTCAGGAATAGCGCACTTCATGAACGCAGCAAAACGGCTGGAAATTTTTCGTCGCCTTCACGAAGACAATCCCGATCCCAAGACAGAGTTGTCCTACAGCACGCCATTTGAATTGCTCATCGCCGTGATCCTTTCAGCGCAAGCTACTGACGTAGGTGTGAATAAGGCTACAGCTCGACTGTACCCGGTCGCCAATACACCTCAAGCGATTTACGACTTGGGTGTTGAGGGGCTGTCTGAATACATCAAGACCATCGGTCTCTACAACAGCAAGGCAAAGAACGTGATCGAGACATGCCGAATGCTGGTAGAGCTGCATGGAGGTGAAGTCCCACAGACCCGTGAGGCCCTGGAAGCGCTACCTGGTGTCGGGCGAAAGACCGCAAATGTGGTGCTCAACACGGCGTTCCGGCAACTGGCAATGGCAGTCGACACGCACATTTTCCGGGTCAGCAATCGGACAGGAATCGCTCCCGGCAAAAACGTCGTTGAAGTCGAGAACAAGCTGATGAAGTTCGTTCCCAAGGACTACCTGCTGGACGCACACCACTGGCTGATTCTCCACGGTCGCTATGTCTGCGTGGCGCGCAAGCCCCGTTGCGGCAGTTGTCGAATCGAGGACCTCTGCGAATACAAGGCCAAAACGTCCGATGATTGAGCGATAGGGTTTTTACCAATCGATCGATTGAAAAAATCTTTTTTACCCAGCCGAAGTTTGTCGCTATAAGGTGCGCCAATGACAGTCTAAGTCTGGAGCCACCTTTTTATGAGCACTGACAAAGAGCAGATGGATGTAGATGACGACTTCGTGCCCGGAGACTCCGACGAAGCCGCTCAAGTACCCGTGGAAACGGCGAAGACCAATCTCAGCAAACGCCGCACTATCGATAACCTGCTGGAAGAACGTCGCCTGCAAAGACAGCTGGCCGACTACGATTTCGACCTCTAAAGCCACACCCCTCCAAAGCCTCTCTGCCATTTGAGAGGCTTCAGTCTGTCTACGAGATTGCTGCTGATACAGCCTGCCAATATTCGCACAGACCTCAAATCCGTTACCAGGCCCTGCACCGCTCGCTAGACCAGCCCGTTACGTTGAGCGAGCTCGATGAGATCGACCAGTGAGTGAGCATTGAGCTTCAGTAGCAGCCGCGTTTTGTAGGTACTGACCGTCTTGTTGCTGAGAAACATCCCATCTGCGATTTCCTTGTTGGTTTTTCCTCGTGCCAGCTGTTGCAGAACCATCATTTCGCGCCCAGACAGGCGATCCACCATCTCCGCTTCGCTTGCGTTTCCTAAGCTGGAGCGCACCGTATGCAGCGCCTGATTGGGAAAATAGCTGTACCCAGATAACACAGCCTTGATGGCGCTTAACAACTCGGTGAGATCCTGCTGCTTGCAAACGTAGCCAGCAGCACCCGCCTGCATGCAACGCATTGAAAAATGGCCCGGTGCCTGAGAAGTCAGAATCAATACCTTGAACGACAACGTCATCGCGGTCAGCCGGGCAATAACCTCAAGCCCGTCAAGTTTGGGAATGCCGATATCCAGGATGACGATATCGGGCAAATGTTCGCGCGCCAACTGCAGCGCATCTACGCCGTTATCCGTCTCGGCAATGACCTCGTAACCATGACGTTCCATCAACATGCGTACGGCGAGCCGAATGACAGGGTGATCATCCACGATCAACACTTTATTCATGAGCAGTCCATTCTTTGCTGTTCGAATTTTCAGAGCCCGCACAATAGCTTAGTCGTTTAGTGCTTTGCATGGCGCTCCTCCCCATGGACAAGCAGGCAAAGACCTTTCCCACTCAAGCAACAGAAACGTCCTACAAAACCTGCCTTATCCAGTCTCCTTGATAACCCTCTCATTGAATTTTTCCTGCGTACAGCGAACCGCGAGGCTGGCGATAAAAAGCCGGTTTGCGGAGCCATAATTCACCGGCTTCAATTATTACAACATGCTGAATCATCAATCTAATACCTCTTTGGACTATTCAGCCTGCTCAAGAGCTACGTAAAACACATGCAGACGTACTCGCAAGCAAGGCATCTGAGATGGCTATCCGATCCTCGGTGCGCGTCGCGGAGCATTGATGCCGTGCCTGTTTCCGCTCCTCTGCCCGAAATCATCGCGGGCGCCTGTACTTCAGAATAAGCCGATCTGCACAACATGCCAGAAAGCAACAATCATAAAATATTGCGAATCACAAGCCGTCCGCAAATCAAGGCCACGTTGAAAAAATACACATCAGAAAAAGATTTTTTGCATATATATATATTTACAGAAATGGCCTACACGGTGCTCGGAAAGTTCCGAGCCTGGCAATCTGTTCACGCTGGCCACGCCCCCAACGGGTTTCAAACGGCCCTCAGAAATAGCACACAGCAGCGAATCAAATAACTTTTATCTGCCCATTCGCTTCGTTACTCTTTGCCAAGTTTGAAATCTGCAGATCTTCCGCCACCCACGTAATACCATCCCCTCTTTTAAATCCAGTCAATCACCCCCAAATAAGAAAAATACTACACAACTAACAGACCGTTATGACCTGCGCACATAAATTCAGAAAACAATAAAAGACAATTCTGGAAAAAACGATTTTTTACTTGCCAAACCTATTTCCAGTCGTTACTTTTTTCATCAATAAGTAAGCCATGCCTGGCCAATAAGACAACACTCGAAGTCACCACCCGATAGTTCTCTGTCACTGTCGTCCATTCATCTCTTGCCTGTATTTCCAGTGTGAGCCGGGATCGGCCGACCCGAACACGCCTTGTCAGGCACTCAAACAACAACTGATCAAGGACTGCGGCCAAATGTCGGACCGCGCACATCAACATGTTCAAAGGAATAAACCATGACTAAAAAAACAGGGGCATCCTCAGCGTTTATCCATGAGCCACTGGAACTCGCTGACGCCGTAGAGAGGTACGTCGCCCAAGGAGGAGTCATTGATATTGTCCCTGAGGGCGAGTCGGCAGATGCAACAGTTACAGCGACTCAAAAGGTGCCTGAGCCCGATGCGCAAGCGCAGATAAAAGCGAAGGTAGAACAGCTCAAGGGGCTTGTGGCCAAAGGTGCAGGGGTATCTGCTCTGCAATATTCACTGAGGATGAACCGAAAGGAAATCAAGCGCCTGGCGAGCGAGAACGGAGTCAAAATTCTGTACAGCAGGCCGGTACGGGGTTCTCGAACATTACGCGCACGCGAGACAGCGACCGTTGACGACGCCGTTGCCGGCCACGCCATGCATTATTCAACGCTTGGCTATACGGTACCTGAGATAGCTCAATTATTGGGCATTGGTGTACGAGATGTCTGGAACATCGGTAAGGCATACCGCTTCGAGTTCAGAAACAACCCCAGTATCGGCTCCCCTACGCCACCCTGTTCCGACGCCCCCCTGTCCGAAAATAAACACCCCGGCCGCGTCGTCCACCATGAACGGAACAACACGGAAAACGAATGCGTTGACGAGACAACTAGCGATTTTCAATCCACACCGCGCTAGTTAGGCGGTAGTGTTACTTATCTGCCACTAAGGGAATAAACGCGAGAAACAACAGAGCGATCAGAGAAGCAAAAAAAAGGTGCAACTCCTTGCGGAGTTGCACCTTGATCACCGATTGCGATCAGAACAATTTACGGTTCTTGTTCGCCGCGATGCGCATGCGCAGAGCGTTGAGCTTGATGAAGCCAGCCGCATCGGCCTGATTGTAGGCACCGCCATCTTCTTCAAATGTCGCGATATTGGCATCAAACAGGGAGTCGTCGGACTTGCGGCCAGTAACGATGACGTTGCCCTTGTACAGTTTCAGGCGCACGACACCGTTCACATGAGCCTGCGAGGCGTCGATCATCTGCTGCAGCATCAGACGCTCAGGGCTCCACCAGTACCCGGTGTAAATCAGGCTCGCGTATTTCGGCATCAACTCGTCTTTCAGGTGAGCGACTTCGCGATCCAGGGTGATCGACTCAATGGCGCGGTGCGCCCTGAGCATGATGGTGCCTCCCGGAGTTTCGTAACAGCCACGGGACTTCATGCCGACATAGCGGTTCTCGACGATATCGAGTCGACCGATGCCATGCTCGCCGCCAATGCGGTTCAGAGTGGCAAGTACGGTCGCCGGCGTCATTTCGACGCCGTCCAGTGCGACGATGTCGCCATTGCGATATGTCAGTTCGAGGTATTGAGCCTTGTCCGGGGCATTCTCCGGCGAAACGGTCCAGCGCCACATGTCCTCTTCGTGCTCGGTCCAAGTGTCTTCCAGCACACCGCCTTCATAGGAGATGTGCAGCAGGTTGGCATCCATCGAGTACGGGGATTTTTTCTTTCCATGGCGTTCGATAGGGATCGCATGCTTCTCGGCATAATCCATGAGCTTCTCGCGGGACAGCAGGTCCCACTCGCGCCACGGGGCGATCACTTTCACGCCTGGCTTGAGCGCGTAAGCACCGAGTTCGAAACGAACCTGGTCGTTGCCCTTGCCGGTGGCGCCGTGGGAAATGGCGTCAGCGCCGGTTTCGTTGGCGATTTCGATCAAGCGTTTGGCGATCAGCGGACGTGCGATGGAAGTCCCCAGCAGGTACTCGCCTTCGTAGACGGTGTTGGCGCGGAACATCGGGAACACGAAATCACGCACAAATTCTTCGCGCAGATCGTCGATGTAGATTTCTTTGACGCCCATGGCTTGCGCCTTGGCGCGTGCTGGCTCGACTTCTTCGCCCTGACCCAGGTCAGCCGTGAAAGTCACCACTTCGCAGTTGTACGTATCCTGCAGCCACTTGAGGATTACCGAAGTATCCAGGCCACCGGAATACGCGAGAACTACCTTGTTAACGTCCGCCATGCCATCACTCCAACGCGTTGTACGGAAAACCGCTGATTCTACCGTTCAAACCCGTGGATTTACAGTGTCGCGACAGCTTCTGACGACGAAGCGACAGAATCTGTCAAACACACGACGCCGAGATGGCGCTCAGGACACCTTGGCAGGGGCCGTTCCGGACGCTGTGGAAGGTGGGGGAGTTCCTGCCGGAGCGGGGATCTGCGCGGGTGCAGGAACAGGCGCGGGCGCAGCGTTCGGCGGCACCAAAGGTTTCTGCTCTGCCACGCGATCCAGATGGATGTTCACCCGACGATTACGCGCCCGGTTGGCATTGTTGGTATTAGGCACCAACGGATATTGCTCGCCATGAAAGCGCACGGCGATCTGCTCTTCCGGCACGCCTTGAGCCTTGAGGTAGTCCATCACGGCCAACGCTCGGCGGCGGGAGAGATCGCGATTTGTCAGCCGATTGCCGCTGTTGTCGGAATGCCCGTCAAGCTCGACTCGGTTGACCGTGGGATCAGCCTTCATATACGCCAGCACGGTATCAAGACGACGTCTGGCCTGTGCATCCAGATCGATGCCACCGCCCGGAAAGCCGATCTCGGCCTGTCTGACCTGCTCGAAGTTCATGGGCAACAGTTTGGCGGTACACAGCTGAAAATCGGTATAGGCCTTGCTGAATTTGACTGGCAACAGACGAACTTCCATTGCACCGCCGCCATCACGCAGCGCATGACGAATGACCGGGCTGCGCCCCTCCATCAACCCGGCAATCAAACGACCGGCCTGTGCCTGGCTGGTGTTGAAAGGAATCTCGCCTTTACTGACCTTTACTGCGCCAAGGTTAAGATCGCCTCTGCCCGGCTGCCAGGGCGCTGCTGCGGCAATCAGCGTCGCGGAGCCAGAAGCCAGGCTGTAACCGTTGGCCTTCAGTCGGAAAGTCGCCTGCTCGCCCGCGCGACGCACGAATTCGCCCGCGCCGAAATCGGAGATCGGCTGACTCAGACGGCATTCGAACTGATCGCCCTCCACCTTCCACTCGATGTTCTCCAGACGCGTCTGGAATGTGAGAGCCGCGGCCGGCAGGCTGGCAAACACGCTGAGCAGGGCTAGATATCGCTGGCGCACGGGAGGCTCCACAAAAAAATTCACCGCGTAACAAAATTTATCGCTTACACGTCGCTATCGGTTAGTTCCTCTAAAACTTGATAGCGAGTGCCTGCAAGAGTCTTTTCCGGTAGCATTCCCAGCGAGTTTGACCCGCCTGGAATTCCCAATGTCCGACCGCCTGACCCTCCTGCGCCCCGACGACTGGCATATCCATCTTCGTGATGGCGCTGTTCTGCCCCACACCGTCGCTGACGTGGCGCGCACTTTTAGCCGCGCCATCATCATGCCGAACCTCGTGCCGCCGGTACGCAACGCAGAGCAAGCGGATGCCTATCGCCAGCGCATCCTTGCTGCACGCCCTGCAGGAAGCCGTTTCGAGCCATTGATGGTGCTCTACCTCACCGACCTGACTCAGCCCGAAGACATTCGCGCCGCCAAGGCCTGTGGCTTCGTGCACGCCGCCAAGTTGTACCCGGCCGGTGCCACTACCAACTCCGACTCTGGCGTGACCAGCGTCGACAAGATCTTCCCGGTGCTCGAAGCGATGGCCGAGGTCGGCATGCCGCTGTTGATCCACGGCGAAGTGACACGTGGCGACGTCGACGTGTTCGACCGCGAGAAGATCTTCATTGATGAGCACATGCGTCGTGTCGTGGAGCGCTTCCCGACGCTCAAAGTGGTGTTCGAACACATCACCACCGCCGATGCAGTGCAGTTCGTCAACGAGGCTTCCGCCAACGTTGGCGCAACCATCACCGCGCATCACCTGCTGTACAACCGCAATCACATGCTGGTAGGCGGGGTTCGTCCGCACTTCTACTGCCTGCCGATCCTCAAACGCAACACCCATCAGGTCGCCCTGCTGGACGCCGCTACCAGTGGCAGCAGCAAGTTCTTCCTGGGTACGGACTCGGCGCCTCACGCTCAGCACGCCAAGGAAGCCGCTTGCGGTTGCGCTGGCTGCTACACCGCGTATGCGGCGATCGAGCTGTATGCCGAGGCGTTCGAGCAACGTAATGCGCTGGACAAGCTGGAAGGCTTCGCCAGCCTCAATGGCCCGTCGTTCTATGGCCTGCCAGTCAACACCGAGACCATCACCCTGGTCCGTGAAGAGTGGACCGCCCCTACCAGCCTGCCATTCGGCGAGCTGTCCGTTATCCCGCTGCGCGCCGGTGAGACACTGCGCTGGCGCCTGCTGGAGGAACACGCGTGAGTGAAGACCATTACGACGACGATCAGGAAGGCTCTGGCGGCGGCACAGGCTCCAGGCATCCGATGGCTGCGCGTTTTCGCGGTTACCTGCCGGTCGTCGTCGACGTAGAGACCGGTGGTTTCAACTCGGCGACCGATGCGTTGCTGGAGATTGCAGCAACGACCATCGGTATGGACGAAAAAGGCTTCGTGTTCCCTGAGCACACTTATTTCTTCCGCGTCGAGCCGTTCGAAGGCGCCAACATCGAAGCTGCCGCGCTGGAGTTCACCGGCATCAAGCTCGATCACCCTCTGCGCATGGCCGTGAGTGAAGAAACCGCGCTGACGGATATCTTCCGTGGCGTGCGCAAGGCCCTGAAGGCCAACGGCTGCAAGCGGGCGATTCTGGTTGGCCACAACGCCAGTTTCGATCTGGGCTTCCTCAATGCAGCGGTTGCGCGGCTGGACATGAAGCGTAATCCGTTTCACCCGTTTTCCAGCTTCGATACGGCAACTCTAGCCGGCCTGGCTTATGGCCAGACCGTGCTGGCCAAGGCGTGTCAGTCGGCCGATATCGACTTCGACGGTCGTGAGGCCCATTCGGCGCGCTACGACACCGAGAAGACCGCCGAGCTGTTTTGCGGCATCGTCAACCGCTGGAAAGAAATGGGCGGCTGGCACGACTTCGACGATTAAGGTCTGCGCCTATGTGAGAAACCGGTCCTTGCGGCCGGTTTTTTTGTGCCTGCACGATGTTGGCAAGTGACCACTCATCGGCCTTCATCTGAAGACCGGGAAGTAGTTTTGACAAGCATTCTCATTAACATTAGTATCCGTCGCATCTCGCAAATAACTCAGCGACGGTCTTTATATATGTATGTCTGCCTCTGCCAAGGTGTCACCGACGGACAAATCCGCGAAGCGATCATGGAAGGATGCTGCAGCTATCGTGAAGTGCGCGAGACCTTGGGTGTCGCCAGCAAATGTGGGAAATGTGCCTGCCTCGCGAAGGAAGTGGTACGTGAGACCCTGACCGAACTGCAAACGACTCAGGCTGCATTGGCTTATCCCGCAGAATATTCTGCCGCCTGATTTAACGGATTTTAAAGAACCGGACCCAGCGTCCGGTTTTTTTATGCCTGTAATTCAAGCGCTTAGCCCTAAGATGCGGAACACAAACATTCTTATTCCTATTTATTTTCACTTATTATTCAATAACTTAGGTTTGACAGGTGTTTATAGGAGGCCCAAACTTGCGTCTTATATACGAACATCTTCGACAGGACCTCGATCATGAAAGGCGACATTACAGTCATCCAGCATCTCAACAAGATCCTCGGAAACGAGCTGGTGGCGATCAACCAGTATTTTCTGCATGCACGCATGTATGAAGATTGGGGTCTGAACAAGCTGGGCAAGCACGAGTACAAAGAATCCATAGACGAGATGAAGCACGCTGACAAGCTGATCAAGCGCATCCTGTTCCTGGAAGGCCTGCCGAACCTACAGGATCTGGGCAAAATTTTGATCGGTGAGCACACCAAGGAAATGCTGGAGTGCGATCTCAAAATCGAGCGCAAGGGCCATGCGGACCTGAAAGCGGCGATCGCTCACTGTGAGACCGTTGGCGATTTCGGCAGCCGTGAAATGCTTGAAGACATTCTCGAATCAGAGGAAGAGCACATTGACTGGCTGGAAACTCAGCTGGGCCTGATCGACAAGGTCGGTATCGAGAATTACCTGCAATCGCAGATGGGCGAAGAAGACTGATTTTAGCTTCGTCATCAAAAGCCCCGCCTGGTGTTGAGCCAGGCGGGGCTTTTTTGTGGGCCATTTTTATGTCGAAAACAGCTCCAGCAGCCCACAGGATCAGCCTTCATATCGAGAGATCGACCTTCATGACCCCTGTAGCAGCCCTGGCATATGGGAGGTCATTGCCGCCGGAAAGCCGGATTGCTACAGGTGCCGTGTTCGCGACTCCTTCGCTCCATGGCTGCCAAAAACAAAAAGCCCCGCCTCTCAACCAAGAGGCGGGGCTTTTCTGACAGCAGCCTGAATCAAGCAGTAGCGTTCTTCTCGACCGCTGCCTTGACCAGCTTCTGCAGCGAACCATCAGCGTGCATTTCAACGATGATGTCGCTACCGCCAACCAGTTCGCCGCCAACCCACAGCTGCGGGAAAGTCGGCCAGTTGGCGTATTTTGGCAGGTTGGCGCGGATCTCCGGATTCTGCAGGATATCGACGTACGCGAACTTTTCGCCACACGCCATCAATGCCTGAGACGCCTTGGCCGAGAAGCCGCACTGAGGAGCATTTGGCGCGCCTTTCATGTAAAGCAGAACGGTGTTGTTGGCAATCTGGTCTTTGATCGTTTCGATGATATCCATGGAGCACCTCGGCTTAACTTTACGACTGTATGAGTCGACACGGTGGCGCATTCTAACCGATTCCCTAGCGTAACGCTCGGTCTTGGCTTTAATCGATCCGATAAATATGATGAGCGTCATGCCGCCGCGACAGTCACTGGCACCCCATTTAGCGCCGCATTGCCGGACACCGCGTCCATCTGCCGTTCGTCGGTGAGGTCGTTGGCGCTTTCTCCAGGTTGCTCCCGTGCGATGTCCATGTGTACGCCCGGCCGCCCATGCCCCCAGCCATGGGGGAGGCTGACGACGCCAGGCATCATGTCGCTGCTGCCCAGTACTTCCACTTCTATGACTCCGACACGCGAACTGACCCGCACCCGCTGTCCGTTACTCAGACCTCGGCTACTCAGATCGTCCGGGTTCATGAGCAGCTGGTGCCGTGGCTTGCCTTTCACCAACCGGTGATAGTTGTGCATCCAGGAGTTGTTGCTGCGCACATGACGTCGGCCGATCAACAACAGCTCGTCACTTGGCGGCGCGGCGAGCATCGCGAAGCGCACCAGGTCAGCCACTATGACCTCTGGCGCCGCCTGCACACGCTGGTTGGCGGTTCGAATCCTCGTTGTGAGGTTAGGTTTCAGCGCCCCAAGATCCAGCCCGTGCGGGTGATCGTAGAGCGTCTCCAGCGACAACCGGAACTGCGAGGCATCACCATAGAGCCCTGCCCGCAACCCGCGGTCCACCATTTGCGCAGGCGCAATCGTAGGCTTCAGCTCACGCTCGGCCTTTGCAGCAAAGGCTTTGGCCAGGCCGACAAAGATCTCCCAGTCGTGCAGCGCGCCTTGCGGCTTGGCGAGGATGGCGCGATTGAACCGTGTGACATTACGCACCGCGAACATGTTGAAGGTGGTGTCGTAATGATCGTTTTCCAGCGCCGACGTTGAGGGCAGGATCAGGTCCGCATGGCGAGTGGTCTCGTTGATGTACAAGTCGATGCTGAGCATGAATTCGAGCCCGTCGAGCCCTTGATCCAGTCGTCGACCGTTGGGCGTCGACAACACCGGGTTGCCCGCCACGGTGATCAACGCCCTCACCTGCCCTTCGCCCTCGGTCAACATCTCCTCGGCCAGCGCGGACACCGGCAACTCCCCGCCATACTCAGGCAATCCCGAGACCCGGCTCTGCCAGCGATTGAATCCGCCACCGGAGGTCGACGCCACGAGATCGAGCGCAGGCTCGGTACACAAGGCGCCACCGACGCGATCGAGGTTGCCCGTGACCAGATTGATCAGTTGCACCAGCCAATGGCACAAGGTACCGAAAGCTTGAGTAGAGATGCCCATACGCCCATAGCAAACGGCGCTCTCGGCACCGGCGAAGTCTCGCGCGAGTTGCCGGATCTGCTCGGCAGGCACGCCGCAACGCAGGCTCATGGCGTCGGCGTCCATGTGCGCAATGGCTGCGCGCACTTCTTCCAGGCCGTCGACCGGCAGATGGCTGTCGCGCGTCAGCCCCTGCGCAAACAGGGTATGCAAAAGCCCGATCAAAAGTGCTGCGTCGCCACCCGGGCGTATGAACAAGTGTTGGTCAGCGATTGCCGCCGTTTCGCTGCGCCGAGGGTCGACAACCACGACCTTGCCGCCGCGCGCCTGGATCGCCTTGAGGCGTTTCTCGACATCCGGCACGGTCATGATGCTGCCATTGGACGCCAGCGGGTTGCCGCCCAGAATCAGCATGAATTGGGTGTGGTCGATATCGGCAATGGGCAGCAACAAGCCGTGGCCGTACATCAGGTAACTGGTGAGGTGATGCGGCAATTGGTCCACGGAAGTCGCTGAGTATCGATTGCGGGTTTTCAGCAGGCCGAGAAAGTAGTTGCTGTGGGTCATCAGCCCGTAGTTGTGGACGCTTGGATTACCTTGATACACGGCGACTGCGTTGTTGCCGTGGCGCTGCTGGATATCGAACAGCCGCTCGGCCACCAGTTCGAACGCCTCCTGCCACTCAATAGGCTGCCACTCGTGGCCAATGCGGCGCATGGGTTGGCGCAGCCGGTCGGGGTCGTTCTGAATGTCCTGCAGCGCCACCGCCTTGGGGCAGATATGGCCTCGGCTGAAGGTGTCCTGCGCGTCGCCCTTGATCGAACTGATGCGCACGGACGCATCGTCTTCGACGGTGGTTTCGATGGTCAGGCCGCAAATGGCCTCACACAGGTGACAGGCACGGTGGTGGAGAGTCTTGGTCATCGCCAGTCTCATGTTTTTGTGTGGCGATCGGCGTGATCGCGAAGACAAAACTATGGAGCCTGGCGCGGCACTTCGCCAGAAACGTCAATGCCGTGAATCGGACAGCATCAGGCGAGCCGATAGCTCACCTGAGCGATAAAGAAGGGACTTGCGTCAACACGCTCAGGAAGCGGAACCGCCAATCGGTGTCACAACCTTGCGCTGCATCTGAATCTCGTGAACGGTCTCGACCTGTTCCTGCGAAACCTGCACACCGGTGAGTTCACCGATCAATCGCCAATGATCGTCCAGGCCAGCGCTGATGGTCGCCATGCGGTCGATCATCCGACGACCTGCCGAGCGGGTGACTTCGTCTTCACTGCGCATCAGCTCGAACGACATGGATGTCATGGAAGCTGTGAGGTGCGTGAGGGTGCGAGCCGTAAGCCCGAGCAGTTCCGTTAGTTGTTTCTCTTTTGAATCCATTCCCCACCCCTTTTGGAGGACATAAGCGGCCTTTATAACTCACGCCAGTGGATTAGGAAACGTCCGGGTTTCCGCGGCGTGAAGCATGTCGCATAAGGTTCTGCAGCAACCTGAAACTGTTACAGAATCGGTAGTAATTGCTTGCGTGTAACAAGACGGTGTACAACCACGACCGACCAAAACACCTAGAGATGGCTAATTGCCTCACTACGTAGGCAACTGTAGCACTTCGTTACATGAAAAGCGTCCTGTCTACGCCCTTTTCAGGCGACCGGACGTCTGACGATCACTTTCCATAACCGCGGGCCTTGGCACGAGGCGACATTTTCTTATACCCTCGCGCCTTCCCTATTCGTCGCCCCGTGCGGCTTTCGCCGCAGGTCTCGCCCGTTTTCCCGATAAAACCCGGCTTTGAGGATCTGCGGTCTGTTGCAGACAAGGTAGTTAATGATGAGCGCAAGGCACTTTCTCTCGATGATGGATTACACGCCAGATGAGCTCGTCGGCATGATTCGTCGCGGCATTGAGCTGAAGGACCTGCGAAATCGAGGCGTGCTGTTCGAGCCGCTGAGAGGCCGCGTGCTGGCCATGATCTTCGAGAAATCTTCGACTCGGACTCGCGTTTCCTTCGAAGCCGGCATGATCCAACTCGGTGGCCAGGCCATCTTTCTGTCGCCTCGGGACACCCAACTGGGGCGTGGCGAGCCGATTGCCGATGGCGCACGCGTGATGTCGCGCATGGTCGATGCGGTGATGATCCGCACCTTCGCTCACAGCAATCTGACCGAATTCGCCGCCAATTCCCGCGTGCCGGTAATCAATGGCCTGTCCGATGACCTTCATCCCTGCCAGTTGCTCGCGGACATGCAGACCTTCCTTGAGCATCGTGGTTCGATCAAAGGCAAAACCGTGGCCTGGATCGGCGACGGCAACAACATGTGCAACAGCTATATAGAAGCCGCGATCCAGTTCGACTTCAAACTGCGTGTCGCCTGCCCCGAAGGCTATGAGCCTAGCCCGCAGTTCATGGCGCTGGCCGGTGATCGAGTGACGCTGACCCGTGACCCGCGTGAAGCGGTCAAGGGAGCCCACCTGATCAGCACCGACGTCTGGACCTCCATGGGCCAGGAAGAAGAAACCGCCAAACGCATCGCGCTGTTCAAGCCGTTTCAGGTGACTCGCGAGCTGCTGGATCTGGCCGCCGAGGAGGTGCTGTTCATGCACTGTCTGCCGGCGCATCGTGGCGAAGAGATCAGCGAAGACCTGCTGGACGACATTCGCTCCGTGGCATGGGATCAGGCGGAGAACCGCCTGCATGCCCAGAAGGCGTTGCTGGAATTCCTCGTCGCTCCCGCCTATCAACCTGCGTGAGCACGCCGATGCTGCTGAAACTGCGTAACCTTGCCTGCGGCTATCAAGGCCAACGCGTGGTGCAGAACCTCAATCTGCACCTCAATGCCGGCGACATCGGTTGCCTGTTGGGTTCTTCGGGATGCGGCAAGACCACCACGCTGCGGGCGATCGCCGGTTTCGAGCCTGTGCATGAAGGCGAAATCGTCCTCGCGGGCGAAGTCATCTCCAAGGCCGGATTCACTCTGGCACCTGAAAAACGTCGAATCGGCATGGTGTTTCAGGACTACGCGCTGTTCCCGCACCTCACCGTCGCCGACAACATCGCCTTCGGTATTCGTAACCACCCGCGTCTGACACAGGTGGTGGAAGAGATGCTGGAACTGGTGAACCTCAAGGCGCTGGGCAAGCGCCATCCGCACGAGCTCTCCGGTGGCCAGCAGCAGCGCGTTGCCCTCGCCCGGGCACTGGCACCTGAACCGCAGCTGCTATTGCTGGACGAGCCTTTTTCCAACCTCGATGGCGAACTGCGTCGTCGTTTGAGCCATGAGGTGCGGGACATCCTCAAGGCCCGTGGCACCAGCGCGATTCTGGTGACCCACGACCAGGAAGAAGCCTTTGCAGTCAGCGACCATGTCGGTGTGTTCAAGGAAGGCCGGTTAGAGCAGTGGGATACGCCCTACAACCTCTATCACGAACCGGCCACGCCTTATGTCGCGAGTTTCGTCGGGCAGGGGTATTTCATTCGCGGGCAAATGATCGATGCGCAATCGGTGCAGACCGAACTTGGCGTACTGCGGGGCAATCGAGCCTATCCGGATGTCAGCGGCGCTCCGGTAGATGTGCTGTTGCGTCCCGACGACATCGTTTACGCACCTGAAAGCGCATTGAAAGCCAAGGTCAGCAGCAAGACGTTTCAGGGCGCAGCGACTCTGTATCGCCTGCAATTGCCAACCGGTACTCAGCTCGAAGCGCTATTCCCGAGCCACGCGGATCTTCGCGCCGGCGATGAGGTGGGTATTCGGGTCGCCGCCGAGCACCTGGTGCTGTTCCCGGCAGTCGGGAGTGTGCCGGTGCATCAGGATCTGGCGGTCTGATCGCCATAGCTCACCCAAGCTTCAGCGTCCCGCTCGCCACCAGCGTCGCATGGCCGCCAATCTTCACCCGATCGCCTTCCAGCCGACAGAACAGCTCGCCGCCTCGCGCCGAGCACTGATAGGCACTGAGACTGAACTTGTTCAGCCGCGCGGACCAATACGGAATCAGGCTGCAATGGGTCGAGCCGGTGACAGGGTCTTCTGCGATGCCAATGGCCGGCGCGAAGTAGCGGGAAACGAAATCATAACGCTCGCCTTCACCTTTTGCAGTAACGATAACCCCAGGCCATGGCAGCCGGGCGATCGCAGCAAAATCGGGTTTGCAGTCACGAACAGCCTGCTCGGACTCAAGCACCACCAACAACTCTGCTGCCCCCAACACGTCAACGATCTCCACGCCCAGGGCTCGCTCGACATCCACCGTCACGCCGACTTCACTCGGCGGCATGGCCGGGAAATCCAGCAGCAGACGCCCGTTCTCCCGGGTCACGCTCAACGGACCTGACTTGCCGACGAATTGAATGGTGCCGGATGTTTCGCCATACACCTCGAACAGCACATGTGCAGTGGCAAGCGTCGCATGTCCGCACAGTGGCACTTCATTGGTCGGGGTGAACCAGCGGATGTGCCAGCCCTGGGTTTCGCGCACCACGAACGCGGTCTCGGACAAATTGTGTTCGGTCGCGATGTGCTGCATCAGCTCGTCCGTGAGCCAGGCATCGAGGCGATACACCATCGCAGGGTTGCCTGCAAACGGTCGGTCACTGAACGCGTCGACCTGATGAAATTCAAGTTGCATGGCAGGGCTCCCCAATCATGGAATATCCGACAGCGCCCTACCCTGGTCGCTGCAAATGGTCACTGCGTGAAAGATTCAGGCATTTCTGACGATGCGTCCGGATCATTCACGGCCAATCTGCGCAAATGTGGCGTTGGTGTGCTGTGCAAGTACCGCGGCCGCGAGCTCGACCTCAAGCCCGCGACGACCAGCGCTGACAAATATTGTCGCGAACGGTTGAGCGGACTCGTCGATGAAAGTTCGCAGTCTTTTCTTCTGCCCCAGCGGGCTGATCCCCCCGAGCAAATAGCCGGTCGCACGCTGCGCCGCTGCGGGGTCGGCCATTTCCGCCTTCTTCGCACCGGCGGCGTGGGCCAGCGCTTTGAGGTCTAGAGAGCCCACGACGGGCACGACCGCCACCAGCAATTCGCCTTTTTCAGTGCTCGCCAACAGCGTCTTGAAGACCTGGGCCGGTTGCAGATTCAGTTTTTCTGCGGCCTCCAGACCATAGGAGGCGGCCTTGGGATCATGCTCGTAACTGTGAATACGGTGTTCGGCGCGAACCTTTTTCAGTAAATCCAATGCGGGGGTCATGCAGCGCTCCAGACGACCAGGCTGTTTCTTGTTTGCTGCCGATACTTTAGGCCATTTGCCATCGAAACGCCTGTGTTAGAAAGGCTATCAACGCGTTATCGCAACGCTTTGTCCAAATACCAGGCTCGTTCACTTTCGTCCTTTGACAATGTTCGTTTACGTCTATATTTTTTCGAATACGAATATTCAGCCAACAACGGCGATGTCACCTGAGCACTCAAGTCGCTTTCGCACGTAAACTGATGGCAGTTCCCGGATACCCGCTTTATCACCAGGCCACCGACATGACCGACAACGACAACAAGAATTACATCATCGCCCTCGATCAAGGTACGACCAGCTCTCGCGCCATCATCTTCGACCGCGACGCCAACGTGGTCAGCAGCGCCCAAAGCGAGTTCGTTCAGCACTATCCGCAGCCTGGCTGGGTCGAACACGACCCGATGGAAATCTTCGCCACCCAGACCGCGTGCATGACCAAGGTGCTGGCACAGGCCAACCTGCATCACAACCAGATTGCAGCCATCGGCATCACCAACCAGCGCGAAACGACCGTGGTCTGGGAAAAGGACAGCGGCCGGCCGATCTATAACGCCGTGGTCTGGCAATGCCGCCGCAGCACCGAGATCTGCCAGCAACTCAAACGCGACGGTCTTGAGGATTACATCAAGGAAACCACCGGTCTGGTCATCGACCCGTACTTTTCCGGCAGCAAGCTGAAATGGATTCTCGATCACGTAGAAGGCAGCCGTGAACGCGCCCGTCGGGGCGAGTTGCTGTTCGGCACGGTGGATAGCTGGCTGATCTGGAAATTCACTGGCGGCAAAGTCCACGTCACCGATTACACCAACGCCTCGCGCACCCTGATGTTCAACATCCACACCCTGGAATGGGACCAGCGGATGCTCGATGTGCTAGACGTCCCTCGCGAGATGCTGCCGGAGGTCAAGTCCTCGTCTGAAGTCTATGGCCACAGCAAGAGCGGCATCGCCATCGCCGGTATCGCCGGTGACCAGCAATCGGCTCTGTTCGGGCAGATGTGCGTGGAAGCGGGACAGGCGAAAAACACCTACGGTACGGGCTGCTTCCTGCTGATGAACACGGGCAAGAAGGCAGTCAGATCCAATCATGGTCTGCTCACCACCATCGGTTGCGGCCCTCGGGGTGAAGTGGCGTATGCGCTGGAGGGCGCGGTGTTCAACGGCGGGTCCACGGTGCAGTGGTTGCGCGACGAATTGAAGATCGTCAATGACTCCATGGACACCGAATATTTCGCCACCAAGGTGAAGAACAGCAACGGCGTCTACCTGGTGCCAGCGTTCACCGGCCTCGGCGCGCCATATTGGGACCCTTATGCACGGGGCGCGCTATTCGGCCTGACCCGTGGCGTGAAGGTCGATCACATCATCCGGGCGGCGCTGGAATCCATCGCCTACCAGACTCGCGACGTGCTGGACGCGATGCAGCAGGACGCGGGCGAACCGCTCAAGGCCTTGCGTGTCGATGGTGGTGCCGTCGCCAACAACTTCCTGATGCAGTTTCAGGCCGACATTCTCGGCACGCCGGTCGAGCGCCCGAAAATGCGCGAGACGACAGCGTTGGGTGCAGCGTATCTGGCAGGTCTGGCCATTGGTTTCTGGAGCGGTCTGGACGAGCTGAAAGACAAGGCGGTGATCGAACGCAAATTCGAACCGCAATGCGACGAGACCGAAAAGGAAAAACTCTACGCAGGCTGGCGCAAGGCTGTCGAACGCACCCGGGATTGGGAGCCGCACGAAGACGCGCAATGACACATCACTCTCTGTAGCAGTACGGCTTGCCGGCGGTTGCGGTGAGTCAGTCATGAATATTTGGCTGACACACCGCAACCGCCGGCAAGCCGTGCTGCTAAAGATGATCGGCGTGAACACAGGTGGGTGTTTTTCCGGCTGACAGGTAATGGCTGCCTGCGGCATCATGGGCGCCCTTGCCCGAAGGAAAAAAAATGAATCTGCCACCCCGTCAACAGCAGATCCTCGAGCTGGTCCGTGAGCGCGGCTACGTCAGCATCGAAGAAATGGCCCAATTGTTCGTCGTCACCCCGCAAACCATACGGCGCGACATCAATCAACTGGCGGAAATGAACCTGCTGCGTCGCTACCATGGTGGCGCTGCCTATGACTCCAGCATCGAGAACACCGCGTACGCCATGCGTGCCGACCAGATGCGCGACGAGAAACAGCGCATCGCCGAGGCCATTGCCGCGCAGATCCCAGATCACGCCTCGCTGTTCATCAATATCGGCACCACTACCGAATCCATCGCCCGCGCCCTGCTCAACCATAACCATCTGAAAATCATCACCAACAACCTGCACGTCGCCTCGATTCTCAGCGGCAAGGACGACTTCGAAGTGCTGTTGGCCGGTGGCAATGTGCGTCGCGACGGCGGCGTGGTCGGTCAGGCGAGTGTCGATTTCATCACCCAGTTCAAGGTCGACTTTGCCTTGGTCGGGATCAGCGGCATCGACGAAGATGGCAGCTTGCTGGATTTCGATTACCAGGAAGTGCGCGTGTCTCAGGCGATCATCGCCAATGCGCGACAAGTGATCCTGGCAGCCGACTCCAGCAAGTTCGGGCGCAACGCCATGGTTCGCCTTGGCCCGATTACCCTGATCGACTGCCTGGTCACCGATCAGGCCCCGGTGCCTGCCCTGGCGCAATTGCTGACGCAAAACAAGATTCGCCTGGAAGTGGTTTAGCGCTTCCGTTTATCAGACCTCTGCCGCCTGTAGCAGTCAGGCCTGCCGGCGGTGGCAGTCTCGGGATCGCAGCCTCCGGCAAGTCGTTCTGCTACAGATTTCACCCGCAGCGAACGGGATAATTCGCACTCCCCTCCCGCAACCATGTTCGTTTTTGTTCCTTTCGTTTCTCTCTGATCAGTATTTTCAATCAATACCGAGTGGTGAGGGGCGTCTTATTGCGTTACTATTTTCGCAAATGAACATAAATGTTCGAATTCGCCCTTAGCGAATGCCTTTGATCAAGGCGTGATCGAAACCAGACAGGAGGCCCCGATGGCCCATTCCACCTTGCCTACCCCCCCGCTTTCCGAGGTCTACGACATCGCCGTGATCGGCGGCGGGATCAACGGTGTCGGGATTGCGGCGGACGCATCGGGGCGCGGTCTGTCGGTGTTCCTTTGCGAAAAGGACGATCTGGCCAGCCATACCTCCTCGGCCAGCAGCAAGCTGATCCACGGCGGGCTGCGTTACCTCGAACATTACGAATTCCGCCTGGTGCGCGAAGCCTTGGCCGAACGGGAAGTGCTTCTGGAAAAGGCGCCACACATCGTTAAACCCATGCGCTTCGTACTGCCTCATCGCCCGCACTTGCGTCCTGCCTGGATGATTCGTGCCGGATTGTTCCTTTATGACCACTTGGGCAAGCGTGAAAAACTCCCGGCCTCGAAAAGCCTGCGTTTCGGCGCCAACAGTCCGCTGAACAGCTCGATCACCCGCGGTTTCGAGTATTCGGACTGCTGGGTCGATGACGCCCGCCTGGTGGTTCTGAACGCCATGGCCGCACGCGAAAAAGGCGCGCACATTCACACCCAGACTCGCTGCCTGAGTGCTCGCCGCAGCGGCGGCCTCTGGCACCTGAACATGGAACGCGCCGACGGCAGCCTGTTTTCCATTCGCGCCAAGGCGCTGGTCAACGCAGCAGGCCCTTGGGTCGCCAAGTTCATTCGCGAAGATCTGAAGCTGGAATCGCAGTACGGCATCCGCCTGATTCAGGGCAGCCATTTGATCGTGCCCAAGCTCTATGAAGGCGAAAACGCCTTCATTCTGCAGAACGAAGACCAACGCATTGTGTTCGCCATTCCGTATCTGGAACGCTTCACCATCATCGGCACCACTGACCGCGAATACACTGGCGACCCGGCCAAGGTCGCGATCACTGAAGGCGAGACCGATTACCTGTTGAAGATCGTCAACGAGCACTTCAACAAGCAGCTCAGCCGCGACGACATCATTCGCACGTATTCGGGTGTGCGTCCGCTGTGCAACGATGAGTCGGACAATCCTTCGGCCATCACCCGTGACTACACGCTGTCGCTGTCAGGCAGCGCCGAAGAGGCACCCATCCTGTCGGTGTTCGGCGGCAAGCTCACCACGTATCGCAAGCTGGCCGAGTCGGCAATGCAGCAGTTGGCGCCGTTCTTCACCCAGATGCGTCCCGCCTGGACCGCCAAGGCCAGCCTGCCCGGCGGCGAGAACATGACCACTCCAGCCGCACTGGCCGCCGACCTGCAGCAGCGTTGCAGCTGGCTGCCGGCAGAAATCGCCAGACGCTGGGCCATTACCTACGGTTCGCGCAGCTGGCGGATCGTCGAGGGTGTACAAGGCTTGGGCGACATGGGCGAACACTTAGGCGGTGGGCTGTACAGTCGCGAAGTGGATTACCTGTGCAGCGCGGAATGGGCCACCCAAGCTGATGACATTCTGTGGCGTCGGACCAAGCTGGGGCTTTTCACTACGGCAGAAGAACAGCAGAACGTGCAGACGTATCTCGACAAAGTTGCGCGTAATAAAAGCGCGATAGAAGCCGCTTGATCCAACCCCGGCGTTAGCAGTCCGGCTTGCGGGCGGCAGCGACTCTAATAATGTTGCCGCCGGCAAGCCGGACCTCCACAAAAAATCTCACCGAATCAGGAAAGCGCATTCGGATTTCCGAACGATCACCTCCCGCCTATTCGGCATTCCGTACGGGAAATCTCCCTGCGTTTCAGAACAGAGAATAAATTCCCTTCTATTTCAGCCAGTTAAGCGCTGTCACGTGCTTGGCATGACTCATGCTCTACACTCATTCACGATTGCTCCGATGTAGCGTGCCGCCTGCATGGGCCGCCGTTGTAGCGTTCTGAAACGATAGGGCCGACCCAACACCGGACCCATAAAAAAAACAAAGTCGAGGATTAACAGATGCGTATCGTTCCCCACATTCTGGGCGTGGCCATTGCTGCAGCCGCTTTGATCAGCACCCCAGTGTCCGCCGCCGAACTGACCGGCACTCTGAAGAAAATCAACGATTCTGGCACCATCACCCTGGCTCACCGCGACTCGTCGATTCCTTTCTCCTACATCGCCGACGCCTCCGGCAAACCAGTTGGTTACTCCCACGATATCCAGCAGGCTATCGTCGAAGCGATCAAGAAAGACCTGAACAAGCCTGACCTGAACGTCAAGTACAACCTGGTGACCTCGCAAACCCGCATTCCATTAATTCAGAACGGTACTGCGGACGTTGAATGTGGCTCCACCACCAACAACGCCGAGCGCGCGCAGCAGGTCGACTTCACGGTCAATATCTTTGAAATCGGCACACGTCTGCTGGTCAAGAAAGACAAAGATGGCAACCCGAGCTACAAAGACTTCGCTGACCTTAAAGGCAAAAACGTCGTGACCACGGCGGGCACCACGTCCGAACGCCTCATCAAGGCGATGAATGCCGACAAGCAGATGGGCATGAATGTCATCTCTGCCAAAGACCATGGCGAGTCGTTCCAGATGCTGGAGAGCGGTCGTGCCGTCGCGTTCATGATGGACGACGCCCTGCTGGCCGGCGAAGAAGCCAAAGCGAAGAAGCCCGATGACTGGGTGATCACTGGCACTCCACAGTCCTTCGAAGCCTATGCCTGCATGGTTCGCAAAGGGGATCCGGACTTCAAGAAAGCCGTGGATGACGCCATTGTCGGTCTGTACAAATCCGGCGAGATCAACAAGATCTACAGCAAGTGGTTCGAAAGCCCGATTCCACCTAAAGGTCTGAACCTCAACTTCCCGATGAGCGAGAAGGTCAAAGAGCTGATCGCCAATCCCAGCGACAAGCCGGCGCCAGACGTAAAAATCTGATTCCTGACTAACCTTATGTCCTGAGGGAGCCACTTCCCTCAGGCGTCTGTTAATACCTGCCGGTTTTATCCGGAACACTCGATCTGGCGGTTTTCAGCCGAGCGTGTGGGCCTGACGCTCGACGTCAAAAGGGAAAGGATCCTCCCCAGGCGGGTATCAGTACATTGATCGATCAGAGGGGAGACCCTGATGAATTACAACTGGGACTGGGGCGTGTTCTTCAAGTCCACCGGCGTTGGCAGCGAGACCTATCTGGACTGGTACATTACCGGTCTGGGCTGGACCATCGCGATTGCAGTCGCCGCCTGGATCATCGCGTTAATCCTGGGCTCGGTGCTCGGGGTAATGCGCACGGTGCCTAATCGCATCGTCTCCACCATTGCCACGGTTTACGTGGAAATATTCCGTAATGTGCCACTGCTGGTGCAGCTGTTTATCTGGTACTTCCTGGTGCCCGATCTGCTGCCTGAAAACCTGCAGGAGTGGTACAAGCAAGACCTCAACCCCACCACCTCGGCATTCCTGAGCGTTGTCGTGTGCCTGGGTCTGTTCACCGCCGCGCGGGTTTGCGAACAAGTGCGTACCGGCATTCAGGCGCTGCCCGTGGGCCAGGAATCGGCCGCGCGCGCCATGGGCTTCAAGCTGCCGCAGATCTACTGGAACGTGCTGCTGCCGCAGGCTTACCGGATCATCATTCCGCCGCTCACCTCCGAATTCCTCAACGTGTTCAAGAACTCCTCCGTTGCCTCGCTGATCGGCCTGATGGAGCTATTGGCGCAGACCAAGCAGACCGCCGAGTTTTCCGCGAACCTGTTCGAAGCCTTCACCCTCGCAACGCTGATCTACTTCACCCTGAACATGAGCCTGATGTTGCTCATGCGCTTGGTCGAGAAGAAGGTCGCAGTGCCGGGCCTGATTTCCGTGGGAGGTAAATAATGGACTTCTCTGGAGTCATTCCGGCCATTCCCGGCATGTGGAACGGCATGATCATGACCTTGCAACTGATGGTCATGGGGATCGTTGGCGGCATCATCATCGGCACGGTCCTGGCATTGATGCGCCTGTCATCGAACAAGCTGCTCTCGCGGATTGCTGGCGCCTACGTCAACTACTTCCGTTCGATTCCGCTGCTGCTGGTGATCACCTGGTTCTATCTGGCGGTACCGTTCGTGCTGCGTTGGATCACCGGCGAAGACACCCCGGTCGGTGCATTCACCTCCTGCGTCGTAGCCTTCATGATGTTCGAGGCGGCCTACTTCTGCGAAATCGTGCGTGCCGGTGTGCAGTCGATTTCCCGTGGTCAGATGGGCGCGGCTCAAGCGCTGGGCATGACCTACGGCCAGATGATGCGCCTGATCATCCTGCCGCAGGCGTTCCGCAAGATGACCCCGCTGCTGTTGCAGCAGAGCATCATCCTGTTTCAGGACACCTCGCTGGTCTACACGGTCGGCCTGGTGGACTTCCTCAACTCGGCCCGCTCCAGCGGCGACATCATTGGTCGTTCCAATGAGTTCCTGATCGTCGCGGGTCTTGTGTACTTCACGATCAGCTTCGTCGCCTCGCGTCTGGTCAAGCTCATGCAGAAAAGGTTAGCCGTATGATTTCCATCAAAAATATCAACAAGTGGTATGGGGACTTCCAGGTGCTGACCGATTGCAGCACTGAGGTCAAGAAAGGCGAAGTGATCGTGGTCTGCGGACCTTCGGGCTCGGGTAAATCGACCCTGATCAAATGCGTCAACGCGCTGGAGCCGTTCCAGAAAGGCGACATCGTGGTCGATGGCACTTCGATCGCCGATCCTAAAACCAACCTGCCGAAACTGCGCTCGCGCGTGGGCATGGTGTTCCAGCATTTCGAGCTGTTTCCTCATCTGACTATTACCGAAAACCTGACCATCGCGCAGATCAAGGTACTGGGTCGCAGCAAGGAAGAAGCCACCAAGAAGGGCCTGCAACTGCTCGAACGCGTCGGTCTGTCGGCCCACGCGCACAAGCATCCAGGGCAACTGTCCGGCGGTCAGCAGCAGCGTGTGGCGATTGCCCGTGCACTGGCGATGGACCCGGTGGTGATGCTGTTCGACGAACCGACTTCGGCGCTGGACCCGGAAATGGTCAACGAAGTACTCGACGTGATGGTGCAACTGGCCCACGAAGGCATGACCATGATGTGCGTGACCCACGAAATGGGCTTCGCCCGCAAAGTGGCCGACCGCGTGATCTTCATGGACAAGGGACAGATCGTCGAAGACTGCGCCAAGGAAGAGTTCTTCGGTGACGTCAACGCACGCTCCGAGCGCGCGCAGCACTTCCTCAACAAAATCCTGCAGCACTAAAACCGAATCTGCCTCACGAGGGCAAAGCCCCACAAGGGCACAAAACCCTCCGGCCGCTCATGTCGATATCCATGACACGAGCGGCTGGTCGGTCCAGGACGACTGTGATGAAATGCGATCCACCTCTTAGCGCGCCGCCATCACTTGCCGTGAAACCCCGCCTGATCCGCCACCTGTTCCTGCCGCCGCTGGTCATTCTGCTGATGATCGCGCTGGGCTATGTCACTTATCTGTACAGCGAAAAGAACGGCATCCAGGCACTTGGCGAAAACGGCCAGCGTCAGCTCGAACTGCACGCCCGTACCGTCGAAAGCGAAATCAACAAGTACAACTACCTGCCCAGCGTGCTGGAGCTCGAATCCAATGTCTCTGACCTGCTCAACGATCCGTCGCCAGAACTGCGCAGCAAGGTCAACGACTACCTCGAAGGCCTGAACCGCCGCAGCCGCAGTCGCGCCATTTACGTGCTCGACACCACTGGCCGTGTGCTGGCCACCAGTAACTGGCGCGATGCCGACAGTTATCTGGGCGAAGACCTGTCCTTCCGCGCCTATTACCAGGACGCCATTCGCGGCCTGCCCGGGCGCTTCTACGGCATAGGCAGCACCACCGGCGAGCCGGGTTATTACCTCGCCCACGGGCTGGAAGAAAAAGGCAAGATCATCGGCGTTGCCGTGATCAAAGTGCGTCTGGAAGCCTTGGAAGAACGCTGGCAGCGGGCGCGTCTGGAAGCCTTCGTCAGCGATGAGAACGGCATCATCATTCTGTCCAGCGATCCGGCACGGCGTCTTAAATCGGTTCGTCCGCTGACCGCGGAAACCAAGGAGCGACTGGCGCGCAGCCTGCAATATTACTGGTGGCCGCTCAACGAGTTGGTGCCGCTGGAACGCGAACTGATTTCCGAGGGTGTGGAGAAGCTGACCTTCCCCGCCAACACCAGTGTCGACCATGAACATACGGTGGTGAGTTATCTGGCGCAGACCCGCGATCTGGCCGACACGCCGTGGCATCTCACCCTGCTCACACCGCTGGAAGACCTGCGTCGTGAGGCTGCCAACCAAGGCATGCTGGTGGCCGTGGCCTGTGCGCTGGTGGCGTTTCTGCTGATCGCCTGGAACGAGCGACGCAAGGTGATTTCCACTCGCCTCGCCGCACGTGAGGCACTGGAGCAAGCCAACAACGAACTGGAGCGTCGGATTACCGAACGCACCGCTGATCTGCGCGCCAGCAATGAACGCCTCAAGGGGCAGATTCGCGAGCGGCGTCAGGCCGAGGAGACGTTGCGTCAGGCGCAGGATGAGTTGGTGCAGGCCGGCAAACTGGCGGCTATCGGGCAGATGTCCACCAGCATCGCTCATGAACTCAACCAGCCGCTGGCGGCATTGCGCACGCTTTCCGGCAATACCGTGCGCTTCATCGAGCGTGGCGCGCTGGACACCGCCAGCGCCAATCTGCGAACCATCAATGATCTGGTGGACCGCATGGGTCGTATCACGGCGAGCCTGCGCGCGTTTGCCCGACGCGGCGAAGACAAGGGCCAGGCATCGCTGACCAAGGCGGTAGAAGCCGCACTCCAATTGCTTTCCGGACGTCTGGAAAGCAACTCGCTGGCACTGCATCAACAATTCGACGATGTGGAGCTGGCGATTGATCAAACCAGGTTGGAACAGATTCTGGTGAACCTGATTGGCAATGCGCTGGACGCCATGCAGGCGCAACCGCTGCCGGTGCTGTGGCTGGAGGGCGACCTGTTCGAAGGCCGCTATCGCCTGCGAGTCCGCGACAACGGCCACGGCATCGACGCTGAAGCGCGCAAGCATCTGTTCGAACCGTTTTTCACCACCAAGCCCGGTGAACAGGGCCTGGGACTGGGCCTGACGTTGTCGGCCAGTCTCGCTGCTGCGGCAGGAGGCAGCCTGAATGCCGAAGACCCGGCCGAAGGAGGCACGATGTTCGTGTTGATGTTGCCGCTGGTGAACAGCGGGGCTCACACCGCATGAGATTTCAAGGCCGACTCTGTTCCTCTAGCAGTCCGGCCTGCCGGCGGAGCGGTGTGTCAGCCAGCATTTTCTTCACAGGTGTATCGATGAGAGTTTCGAATGAACACTGAACTGACTGTCCTCATCGTCGAAGACGATCCTCATGTCCTGCTCGGCTGCCAACAGGCGCTGGCACTGGAAGACATTCACAGTCAGGGCGTGGGCAGTGCCGAAGAGGCGCTGGCGCTGGTCGGCGACAATTTTGCCGGGATCGTCATCAGCGATATTCGCCTGCCAGGCATCGACGGGCTGGAACTGCTCAAACGCCTGAAGGCGCGTGATCGCACGCTGCCTGTGGTGCTGATCACCGGCCACGGCGATGTGTCGATGGCGGTCGGGGCGATGCGCGACGGCGCTTACGATTTCATGGAAAAACCCTTCTCCCCCGAACGCCTGGTGGATGTCGCCCGACGTGCGCTGGAGCAACGCGGGCTGGCGCGGGAAGTCTGGTCGCTGCGTCGTCAACTGGCCGAGCGCGATTCGCTGGAAGGCAGAATCATCGGGCGCTCGGCCGCCATGCAGAATCTGCGGGCGCTGATCACCAATGTCGCCGACACCTCGGCCAACGTGTTGATCGAAGGCGAAACCGGTACCGGCAAGGAACTGGTCGCCCGTTGCCTGCATGATTTCAGTCGGCGTCATTCCAGTCAGTTCGTCGCCCTGAACTGCGGCGGGCTTCCGGAAAACCTCTTCGAAAGCGAGATCTTCGGCCACGAAGCCAATGCCTTCACCGGTGCTGGCAAACGGCGCATCGGCAAGATCGAACACGCACACAACGGCACGCTCTTTCTCGATGAAGTGGAAAGCATGCCGATCAACCTGCAGATCAAACTGCTGCGGGTCTTGCAGGAGCGCACGCTGGAGCGGCTGGGGTCCAATCAAAGCGTTGCCGTGGATTGCCGCGTGATCGCCGCGACCAAGTCGGACCTCAACGAACTGAGCAAAGCCAGTCAGTTCCGTAGCGATCTCTATTACCGTCTCAATGTAGTAACGCTTGAACTGCCGCCTCTGCGTGAACGCCGCGAAGATATCCTGCAATTGTTCGAGCACTTTTTGCAGTTGTCTTCGCTGCGTTTCGATCGTGAGCCGCCACAGCTGGATTCGCAGACAATGTCCGCACTGATGGGCCACGACTGGCCGGGCAACGTGCGCGAGTTGCGTAACGTCGCAGAGCGTTATGCTTTGGGGCTTCCTGCTTTCAAGAAGTCAGGGCTTTCGGTCAGCAGCCAGAGTCTGGGTTTTTCCGAAGCCGTGGAGGCGTTCGAGAAGAACATGCTCAGCGAGGCATTGCAGCGCAGTGGCGGGAATCTCAGCCAGGCCAGTCAGGAACTGGGGATGGCCAAGACTACGTTGTTCGACAAGGTCAAAAAGTACGGGTTGGGCTGAATGCCGGCGCGATCGCGCATTACCGTTTCGCAAATACAGCTTCTGTTGCCGTCCGGCTTGCCGGCGGTGACACACCCAAGATCGCCACCGCCGGCAAGTCGGACGGCTACAGGGTTATCCGCCAATCAGCTCATCAACCTCATCGGCTTTCGGTGCGGTCGCAGGCCCCCAGCGGGTCACGGCAATCGCCGCTGCCGCGTTAGCGCGCAATGCGGCCTGTTCCGCTGATAGCCCCGCCGCCAGCCCGGCCAGCAATACACCGGCGTGAGCATCCCCTGCACCGTTGGTGTCGATGGCGGTGACCGGGAAACCCCGCACATGGCGCGTTTCCCCTTGCTGACGAATCCAGCAACCCTGAGGCCCGTCACGCACGACGATCAGTGCATCGTCGTTCAGCCACTGCGCCAACTGCTCCAGTGCATCGGCGATGACTTCGCAGTCGGTGAAGCGCAATGCCTCTTCGCAGTTGCTGGTCCACAAGGTGATCAGAGGCAGCACCGCCTGCATCTCGGGGCCGTCCGGCGAGTTCACCAGCGGACCGGGATCGAACACCACTCCCGCACCTTTGGGCAGCTCGCACAGCCACTCCAGCAAAGTCGAGACTTTGTGCTTGTGCAACAGGCTGTAGCCGCTGACGCACACATAATCCTCAGGGAGCACCGTGACGCTGCGCAGGTCCTCGCGGGACAACCCGCCTTCGGCGCCCACGTAAGAGATGAACGAGCGCTCGGCGGACGGTTCGATCAACGCGACCGACAAACCGGTGTCCTGATCATCGGACCCCGGCGTTGCGATTTCGATACCTTCGGCAGCCATCGCCTGACGCGCCAGGTCGCCGAAGCGACCCGAACCGTGACGCCCTAGATAGACCGTCTGCATGCCGTTTCGACAAGCAGCGGCCATCACGTTGAAACCACCTCCGGTCTCGAACTTCGCCGAGCTGGCGAGCACATCGCCGCCTGAGCGTGGCAAGGCATCGAGCGCCATGACCAAGTCAACCACGACCTGGCCTGTGTAGAGCAATCTAGCGGGCATGAGCAGCCTCTTCGGGAACGACGCGGCGGTCGCGAGAACCCCCGAGAATGGCATACAGGCCGCCAGCGACCACGAAGGTCACGATCCAGCCCAGACCGTTGTGGCCAAACCAGGAGTCAGACAGAAAGCCTTTGAACAACACGTTGTCCGCAGTAGTGGCGACAGTGGTGAAGCTGAACCCCAAAACAATCGCCAGCGCCCAGGATCCCAGCGCTCGCCACTCGATCCCGCCGCGATACCAGTAGGCGCTGCGTGGCGACACGTCCATCAGATCCTTGGCCGAGTAGTAATGGCGATGGATCAGATCGACGACGAAGATCCCGACCCACGCGGTGATCGGCACGGCGAGCATCGAAATGAAGGTGATGAACGGGCCATAGAAGCTGTCGGCGATCAGCATGAAGTAGATCGAACCGGCGAAGATCGCCACGATGTCGACGATCACTGCGTGAACGCGCTTGATCTTCAGACCCAAGGTGAGCGTGGTCAGCCCGGCCGAATACACCGACAGATTGTTCGACAGCAACAGCCCGCCGAAGGCCGTGATCAGGTAAGGAACGGCCATCCAGGTCGGCAGCAATTCGCGGATCGCGATGATCGGGTCCGTGGCCGACGCCAGGTGATCGTTGCCCACCGACAGCAAGCCGCCGAGAGTGATCAGCAGTACCAGAGGAATGCCCGCACCGAATGCCGCCGAGGCGACCAGGCGAGTGGCTTTGACGCTGCGGTGTTGATAGCGCGACATGTCGGCGCCCGCGTTCGCCCAGCCGATGCCGGTGCCCGCCGCCATGGTGCCCACGCCGATGATCATCGCGCTGAGGGGGGCCGGGGTGGCATTGAATACCGCAGTCCAGTCGATGTGTGCGATCAGGAAACCGCCGACAATGATGTTCAGTGCGCCAAAGATGTACGTCGCCCATTTCTGGATGACCAGCAGCGTGGCGTGGCCCAGTCCGGAAACGGTGAGAGTCATCAGTACGAAAATCGCGATGAACAGCAGGGTCAGGCCCGGCGAGTTTTTCGCCTCGACCGCCGTACCGAACAGAATCGAGCACAGCGACAGCAACACGAAAGCAGCCGTGGTGGTGTTGACCGTTTCCCAACCCAGGCGCGACATCAGCGAAACGATGGTCGGACCGATATTGCCGCGCACCCCGAAAATGGCACGCGAGAGGGTCAGACTGGGCGCACGGCCGCGTCGGCCTGCGATGGAAATAACCCCCACCACAGCGAAGGAGCCCGCCGCTCCCAGAATCGCCACGATGATTGCCTGGCCAATGGACAGCCCGCGAAAGGCCACCAGCGTCGCACCCAACGGCAAGCCGAGAATGCTGATGTTGGCCGCGAACCAGACCCAGAACAGTTGCAGCGGATGGCCGTTGCACTCGTTTTCCGGAACCGGCTCGATGCCGCGTGTTTCAAGTTGTCCTGCGCCTTGACTGGCGTTGGATGACGTCATGGGAAATGCTCCTGTTGCCATTTGTTCTGGTTGTGGGCAGTACGCAAAGCAAGTGACGTCCATGTCGCTGGGGCTTTTTCTGACAACGAGGCGCCCCGAACCTGCGCCGAATCCAGCGCAGGTATATGTCTCTTATTCATTTCAGCCAATCAGCAGGCTGGCGTCGGCTCAGACCGCGCGCAGGGACAGCAAATGCTCGACCAGTGGATAAAGTTCGAGTCCATTCACGGTTTTGATCTGTTCAATCAGCTCATCAGGCCAGGCGGACATGCCCTCGCAGGCGCCCAGCATCGCACCGAGAATGGCTGCGATGGTGTCGGTGTCGCCGCCCAGACTGGCCGCCATGCACACCGCGTCGAATGCCGATAACTGCGCCGACGCCACTTGATGAGCCAGGGCAAAGGCTGCGACCACCGACTCCTGGGAGGCCACCGAAGTACCGATGACGTCGTAGACCATTTCAGGCAGCTGTTCATTGCTGCACTCGGCGCAGAGCTTTTTCGCCCAGACGATCCGCGCCGCGATTCGCCCGCCCGCGATCCAGTGGCCATGGCGCTCGGCGCGCTGCGCAATACGTACACCAATCTCCAGCGCATCGCCCAGACTGGCGCCATTGATGCCCGCCGACACCACGGCGGCCACCGCCGCCGCGCTGGAAATCCCCAGGTTGGTGTTGTGGGTCACTTGGCAGGCCTGCATCACTGACTGGACAAATTGCTCCTCGTCGACCACGTCGGCGGCAATCCCAACCGGGGTGATACGCATGGCAGCGCCATTGGTAGTGCCGAAACGCCCCGCTTCTTCGGGGCTATGGCCCGCCAGGATCATCTCGATTGCGCGCTTGGTGGAGGGGCCAAGCAAATCCTGAGATCCCTTGGCCTGCATCACCGCTTCCCAGTCGATCAGGCTCTGCGCCAGATCCGAAGGCTCGATGCGCCCTCCTCCGGCCACCAGCAATTCGGCGACCAGCACCGCCTGTTCCGTGTCATCGGTGATCGAGCCCGCGACCATGTTCGGCGCGATGGGCTGATCGGCATCGGCTGCGGTCAGCGTGGTAATGCGATCAAAGCGTTGCTTGATCTGCTCGCGACTCAACGATTGCGTGGGCATGCCCAGCGCATCGCCTAAAGCCAGGCCGTAAAAAGCGGCCAGAGCGCGGTCGCGAATGTCGATCAATGCAGTCATGTAGACGATCCAAATGCCAGGTGAAGTCGAAAATGCACGGGGTCCAGAAGACTTTCCACGTGCTCCATGAAACGTTGTCGTCGGTCGAAGGTGGTGCGGATCGCTTTGAGAAACACCGAACCCGGCTCACGCAGCATCAGCGCTGCATCGTCTTTGCTCAGCGGCTCGGCGCCGATCCATTGATCACCGCGATCACCTACATAACCATGAGCGGCCATGGTTACGGTCAGCGAGTCGTCGATCAGCCCGTCGCGTGGCAGGTTTTCCAGCCCGTCGACCGCCGGAATCAACACACGCTCCAGCGACACCACGCTGCCGTCCGCCGCCGTGCGACGACGGTCCAGCGCAATGAAATCCGCCGTGCCGAACCGGGCTTGCAGATCGGGACGTTGCACCGCGACCAGGCGCAGAATCTCGGTGCTGACCCTGGCGCCAGTGTCGGCCAGTGCCTGCGCCCACCCTGCGCGTTGATCCAGCGAGATTCCGTCGTAGGTCACGATGGAGCCGACGCCGGTCTGGGTCGCGATGTAGTTGCGGCGTTTGAGTTCGGACAGCGCCTCACGCAACGTGCCACGGCTGACGTTGAATTCCTGAGCCAGCAGATTCTCGCCGGGCAACAATTCACCGGACCCCATCTGCCCGGTTTCAATGCGTCGCGCCAGCTCATCGACCACGCGTTTTTTCTTGTCAAATCGAACCTGTCTAATCATGTACAAATTGATATCCGAGTTGGGGAATGGGAGCAAGTGATTTTTCATTTGCAATCCGGAATTTGTTACAGCTGTTACATCGCGTTGCGAGCGATTTCGCTCCACAAAGGTCGAGCGAAACCCTGTGAAAACGAGCTTGCTCGCGGGTGCATCAATCAGCGTAGACCATCATTGAGCAGGGTTAACCACACTGCCCTGCTCGCTGACGATCTGACGAATGGCGCCAACGAACACGTCCACAGGCTGACCACCGGTGACGGCGTATTGATCGTTAAAGACGATTGTCGGCACCGAACTGACCCCGCGCGAGGTCCAGAGCTGTTCCAGCGCGCGCACGTCATCGGCGTACTGGCCTGAGGTCAGCACCTCTTCGGCACGAGCGCGGTCCAGGCCGACTTTCTGCGCGACATCGGCCAGTATCGAGTGGCTGGACACATTGGCGTGCTGGCTGAAATAGGCTATGAACAGGGCTTCCTTGAGGGCGTGCTGCTTGCCTTCGTGCTTTTTATCTTCGAGCGCAGCCCAATGCAGCAGGCGATGGGCATCGAAGGTGTTGTAGATACGCCGTTCGCCCTGCTTGAAGACAAAACCCAACTCCGCGCCGCGCTCACGGATGTTTTCGGCGTTGGCCTTGTACTGCTCCTGGGTCGAGCCGTACTTCTGGGCAATGTGCTCGAAGATCTCCTGACCCTCGGGAGCCATCTTCGGGTTGAGTTCGAACGGCTGGAAGTGGATCTGCGCCTGAACCTCATCACCCAGATGCTCAAGGGCCTGATCCAGTGCCCGCAGGCCGATGATGCACCAGGGGCAGGAAACGTCAGAGATGAAATCGATTTTCAGTGGAGTGCTCATGGCAGCCTCGTGCGAAAGAGGAAAAGTCGCACGATACGCCTAAGTGGCCCGGGTAAAAACCTGTAGCCGTACACCTGCAGAGGGAGCACTTCAGAGTTGCGCCACGTGGGAAGCATCCTCGCGGTGTTCTCGCAGATACGGCAACACCGCCGCCAGCAGTGGCGCCTTGAATGCTTCCTGGAAACGGTGGGCCAGGCCAGGAATCAGCTTCAATTGACTGCCCTGAATGTGCGCGGCGACATGTATGCCGTGCATCACCGGCAGTAACGGATCGGCCGTACCGTGTACCACCAGCGTCGGAACACGCAGGCGATTCAACAGTTCCACCCGGCTTGGCTCCGCGAGAATCGCCAGAATCTGGCGTTTTACACCCTCTGGATTGAACGCTCTGTCGTAGGAGAGAGCCGCTTGTTGCAGCAGCTTTTGCCGATCATCCTTGACCTCCGGACTTCCCAGCGCTGCCAGAAGGTCAGCCTGTTGTTCCAGAGCGGTCTGACGATCAGGCGCGCCACGGCGGGCAAGCAATTGCAGCAGCGCAGGGCTGGGCATTGGCAGCCCCGGCGCACCGGAGCTGGTCATGATCAGGGTCAGGCTCTCAACGCGTTTGGGCGCCATGTCCGCCAGATGCTGAGCGATCATGCCGCCCATGCTTGCGCCCAGTACATGGAATTGCTGAATGTGCATGGCGTCCATCAGGCCCAGAGCATCCTGTGCCATGTCGGTCAGGGAATACGGTGCCGACACCGGCAGACCGATCTTGTAGCGCAACACCTCGTACGTCAGGTTGGCGCTTGCAGGTGCCTGAACCCAGGTCGACAGGCCGACGTCGCGGTTGTCATAGCGAATGACCCGAAAGCCTTGCTGACACAGCGCGACGACGACCTCGTCCGGCCAATGGATCAACTGCCCGCCCAGCCCCATGACCAGCAGCAGTGCCGGGTCCGAATCACGACCGATACTTTGATACGCCAGGTGCACCTCATCGAGCTCGGCCACTTGCGTGGGAACGTTGACATCGCATCGAGAAGCCGCAAAAGACGGCAAGCTGCACAAGAGAGCAGCCAGGAAAAATAGAACCCGCATGAAAAACACCGAAACGCAGAACCCCAGTAGGCCGCGAGTCTGATGAAGTTTTTAAAAGCGCGCTGCCACAGTTGCATGACATTTTGATGAAGGGGGCCAGACGGTAAGAAATCCTCCAGAACCAACAGGCCAGGGGGCCCCGGAAATAGTCTGTAGCGGCACGGCATGTCGGCAGTGACGGATTCAAGATCGCCACCGCCCGCAAGCCATGCTGTTACAGACATTGCGTCACATCGCTCAGGCCAGTTCAGACCGCAGCTGCCGCGCCGCCGCAACCATGTTCACCAACGCAGCCTCGGTTTCAGGCCAGGCGCGTGTTTTCAGGCCGCAATCGGGGTTGACCCAAAGACGCTCGGCCGGAATGCGCTGCACCGCCTTGTTCATCAGCTTGACCATCTGCGCCTTTTCCGGGACTTGAGGCGAATGGATGTCGTAGACGCCGGGGCCGATGTCGTTCGGGTAATCGAACGCCTTGAAGGCTTCCAGCAGTTCCATATCCGAACGCGAGGTTTCGATGGTGATCACGTCGGCATCCATGGCCGCGATGGACTCGATCACATCGTTGAACTCGCTGTAGCACATGTGGGTGTGGATCTGGGTTTCATCCCGCACGCCCGAGGCGCACAGACGGAAGGCTTGCACCGCCCAGTCCAGATATTCGTTCCACTGCGCGCGACGCAATGGCAGCCCTTCGCGGAACGCGGCTTCGTCGATCTGCACGATCTTGATGCCGGCGCTTTCCAGGTCCACCACTTCGTCCCGGATTGCCAGCGCCAGCTGCTGTGCCTGAACCTTGCGCGACACATCTTCGCGCGGGAACGACCACATCAGCATGGTCACGGGCCCGGTCAGCATGCCTTTCATGACTTTGTCGGTGAGGCTCTGCGCGTACTCGATCCAGCTGACGGTCATCGCCTGCGGACGGCTCAGGTCGCCGAAGATCACTGCCGGCTTCACGCAACGGGAGCCATAGCTCTGCACCCAGCCGAAACGACTGAAGACGTAGCCTTCCAGTTGCTCGGCAAAATACTCGACCATGTCATTGCGCTCGGCCTCGCCATGCACCAGCACGTCCAGGCCCAAGCGTTCCTGGATTTCCACCGCATGACGAATCTCGGCGCGCATCGCATCGTTGTAGTCGTTGGCCGACAGCTTGCCCTGCTTCCACGATTGACGCGCCAGGCGGATCGATGCGGTCTGTGGGAACGAGCCGATGGTGGTGGTCGCAAACGCAGGCAGATTCAGACGAGCACGCTGCACTTCAATGCGTTCGGCAAAGGCTGACTGACGCTGACTGTCGGCAGCTGTAATGGCGGCCAGGCGCGCCTGTACCTCAGGCTTGTGAATGCGCGACGACTGTCTGCGGCTCAGTTGCACGGCACGGCTTTCGGCAAATGCTGCCTGTACGCGCTCGGCCTGAGGCTCGTTCAACGAAGCGCTGAGGATGGAGATTTCAGTGCACTTCTGTTTGGCAAATGCCAACCAGCTTTTCAGCTCGGCATCGAGCTGGTCTTCGCGCTCCAGATTGACCGGGCTGTGCAACAGCGAGCAGGAACCGGCCACCCAAAGGTTGTCGGCGAAGCGCAGTTGAGCTTCGATCAACAGCTCACGAGCCGCTTCCAGATCGCAGCGCCAGACGTTACGCCCGTTGACCACACCCAACGACAGCACTTTGTAACTCGGCAGGCGATCCAGCAGTGTCGATAGTTGCTCAGGGGCGCGCACCAGGTCGACGTGCAAGCCGTCCACCGGCAACGAAACTGCAAGACCGAGGTTGTCTTCCAGACCGCCGAAGTAGGTCGCGATCAGCTTTTTCAGCGGTGAATATTGAAGGCTGTGATAGGCGCGTTCGAACGCGTTCTTCCACTCTTGTGGCAGGTCCAGGCTGAGGATTGGCTCATCGATCTGCACCCACTCCACGCCCTGCCCGGCCAGACGACCGAGGATTTCGCCGTAGATCGGCAGCAAGCGGTCGAGCAATTCGAGCTTGTCGAAACTGTCGCCCTTGACCTTGCCCAGCCAAAGGTAGGTCAGCGGGCCGATGATCACCGGCTTGACCTTGTGGCCCAATGCGCGGGCTTCGTCGACTTCCTCGAACAGCTGCTCCCAGCTCAGTTTGAAGCGTTGATCCTGAGTGAATTCCGGGACGAGATAGTGGTAGTTGGTGTCGAACCACTTGGTCAGTTCCTGGGCATATTGCGCCTTGTCATGACTTGCGCCGCAGCAGGTGTTGGTGGCGCCACGGGCCATGCCAAACAGAGTATCGAGGGTCGGCAGGCCTTTGTCGTTGCGTAGGTCGTTAAAGCGCTCCGGGATGACCCCGAAAGTCAGCGAATGGGTGAGCACCTGGTCGTACCAGGCGAAGTCGCCTACAGGCAGCAGATCGATGCCTGCGTCTTTCTGCAACTGCCAGTGGGTCGCACGCAGCTCTCGTCCTACAGTTTGTAGCGCGACCTGATCGAGGTCGCCTTTCCAGTAGGACTCAAGGGCTTTCTTCAATTCGCGATCAGCGCCGATGCGCGGAAATCCAAGGTTATGGGCCAGGGCCATGACGACAACTCCATTCAAAATATGGCGCCATTGTCGACACTCGCGGTTACATGAGACAAACTCATTGTTTTCGTGTTGATCACAAAATACATTCATGGAGCGCCACGGTGCTTGAGATACGCCACCTGAAAACCCTGCATGCGCTGCGCGAGGCCGATAGCCTGGTGGATGCGGCCGATCGTCTGCATCTGACCCAGTCCGCGTTGTCCCACCAGTTCAAGGAACTGGAAGAGCGCATGGGCATGCCGCTGTTCGTGCGCAAGACCAAACCGGTGCGTTTCACCAGTGCTGGCCTGCGTCTGCTGCAACTGGCTGACTCGGTCCTGCCGCAATTGCGCAGCGCCGAGCGTGACATTTCCCGTCTGGCGGGCGGTGTCGCCGGGCGCTTGCATATGGCGATCGAATGCCACAGCTGTTTCCAGTGGCTGATGCCGACCATCGACCAGTTCCGCGATGCATGGCCGGAAGTGGAGCTGGACCTGGCCTCGGGTTTTGCCTTTGCCCCGCTCCCTGCCCTGGCCCGCGGCGACCTCGATCTGGTGGTCACCTCGGACCCGGTGGATCTGGCAGGCATTACCTACGTGCCGCTGTTCACCTACGAGGCGATGCTGGCGGTGGCCAACCAGCATCCATTGGCGAGCAAGCCTTACGTGGTGCCTGACGATCTGGCCACCGAAACGTTGATCACCTATCCCGTGGAGCGGGATCGTCTGGACATCTTCACCCGTTTCCTGGAGCCAGCGGACGTTGAACCAGCACAAGTGCGCACTTCGGAGCTGACCGTGATGATGATGCAGCTTGTCGCCAGCGGCCGAGGCGTGTGTGGGATGCCGCACTGGGCGCTGCACGAATACAGCTCACGTGGGTACGTGAAGGCGAAGCGGCTGGGTGAGAAAGGTCTGTTTGCCACGTTGTACGCAGCGATCCGCGCAGACATGCTGGATGCGCCGTACATGCGCGATTTTCTGCTGACGGCCAAGGACACGTCGTTCTCGACGCTGGATGGGGTGAGTGCGGTGCGATGAAAAACCCAACGCAGGTTACCGCGTTCGTTACTTTCCAGCGCGACCTTATACCTGTAGCAGTCCCGCTTGCCGGCGGCAGCGGTCTTGAGCCCGTCACCGCCGGCAAGCTGGAGTACTACAGGGTATCCGACACCCACAGTATCAGTGTCAGCACGGAACAGAGAAAATCAGGCGCTTTGCAGACGTCTGTACAACGGCAAAATCGAATCCCGGGTCAGCGGCGCCAGATGAAGGTGATCGATACTTGCGGCGTCGACCCAGACAATCTCCTCGATCTCTGCCGCTGGCACCACTTCCTGCTCGACGTGCAACTGGTAGAGCTGGCAATTCACCTCAAATCCGGGCTCATTGGCTGCAACAGCCGAGAACTCGCCTAGAAACTGCGCATGTTCTGCCGCGATGATCAGTCCCAACTCTTCGTGCAGCTCTCGCACCAGCGCTTCGGCGGCGGACTCGCCAGCGTCGATCTTGCCGCCGGGTTGCATGAACGCCTGAGTACCGCGCTTGCGCACCAGCAAAGTCCGGCCATCCGCGCCAATTAACAACGCGGCAGCGATGCGAATGACCTTCACAACACCACCTCGGTTTTCAGCGCGCGGTTTTCTTCGGCGCGTTCCAGAGCCAGCACGATCAGGCGGTCGATCAGCTCCGGATAGCTCAAGCCACTTGCCTGCCAGAGTTTCGGGTACATGCTGATTGAGGTGAAACCGGGAATGGTGTTGACCTCGTTGATGATGATTTCCCGCGCCTCAGTGACAAAGAAATCCACCCGCGAAAGACCGGCGCAACCGAGCACACGATAGGCCTGCAAGGCGACCTCACGCACTGCGTCGCTGAGGTCCTGCGGCAACTCGGCAGGAATCGCGATACGCGCCTGACCGTCGTTCAGGTACTTGGTGTCGTAAGCGTAAAACTCGTCGTTGGCGACCACTTCACCGCACACGCTCACCTGCGGCTCATGATTGCCCAACACTGCGCATTCCACTTCGCGACCGACGATGCCCTGCTCCAGCAGCACCTTGTTGTCATAGTCGAATGCCAGCTTCAAGGCTGCGGCGTAGCCGGCTTCATCAGTGACCTTGCTCACGCCGACGGACGACCCCTGGCTCGCGGGTTTGACGAAAAGCGGCAGGCCCAGCTGTGCAGAAACGCTGACGAAATCCACGGACTCACCGCGATGCAACACCACGAATGGCGCGACGCTGATGCCGGCATCTCGCAGCAGGCGTTTGGTCACGTCCTTGTCCATGCACGCGGCCGAGCCAAGCACATCGGGGCCTACGAACGGAATATCGAGCAGACGCAACAGGCCCTGCAGCGAGCCATCTTCGCCATAGCTGCCATGGATCAGCGGGAACACCACGTCGATCCGCGGTACCTCGAGGCCCCTTTCTACCTCGACGAACTGCGGCCCTTGAGTGCCAGGCATCAACGACAGCCGGCGGCCCGATTCGCTGAGCCTGATATGCGCAGGATCATTAGGGTGCTGCAGGTAATCGCGCTCGTCGAAACGCAGCCAATGGCCCTGTTTGTCGATGCCGATCAGGGTCACGTAATAGTTGTTGCGATCAATCGCGTTGATCACGTTGCGCGCCGATTGCAACGACACTTCATGTTCGGAGGATTGCCCACCAAAAACGATGGCGACTGACTTTTTCAAAGGGAGAAGCTCCTGGATTACAGGTCGCAGAGCTAAAAGCAATTTGCGTCGTTAGTCCAGTGCCAAGGGCATTCGGTTGACGGAATGCAGGGGGGCTTAAGGCGTGAAGGCGTGCCGTTTTGTGGGCAAATCCGAAATTTTCGGTGTTGCCCGTTTGGGCTCCGGCTAACCCAGCCCCGTGTCAGGATCACCCCTCCCCAAACAAAAAAATCCCGCGCTCCGGGAATTCGTCATACGAAACCCCAAAGCGCGGGAATCACCAAGGTCACTCAGCCTTCCTGGCACCCGACCCAAACGTCGCAAACCGCTTGTTGAAGCCCGCAATACGGCCTTCAGTCGTGGTCTTGCGCTGCTGCCCGGTGTACATCGGATGCGACGCACTCGACACATCGAGCGCAACGTAAGGGTAGGTATTGCCATCGCTGTGCTTCTGCGTGCGGTCAGTATCGACCGTCGAACCGATCAGAAAATACACATCGGCAGCGGTGTCATGGAACAGAACCTGACGGTAGTCGGGATGGATATCGGCTTTCATGGCGCTCTCCAGATTTAAGTGATCATGTAATACGTTATACAGTAACAAACTGTAAAAGTTCAACCGCCGACTTTTTTGTAACGGTTACAACTTTCAGCTTTGCCCACACCTCGACTGCCGCTAACGTTCGCGCCGCCGACAAAAAGCCCACCCGGGCCTCCATCGGAAACGGAATGAAAAATCATCACCAGGAGGTTGTGCCATGCATGTCATCGATCGCTACGAACTGACCATTCCCGGCCACATGCGACTGGTCGACGCCCGAAGTGCATTGAATGATCTGGAGCGCTTCGTCGAGCGCAGTGAAGGCCAACTGGACCGCGACCTGCTAGGCGAGAAGCTGGAGCTTTTGGTCGAGGCGCTGAACGACGCCGCCGACGACACGCGCCCCATAGACGGTCATGACGCGTTCATGCGTCAGGCCTGCGAGTGGAATTACATTGCACTGTCGCACAGAGAGCACGAGGTACTTCAGGAATTGCGCAGTTGCAGTGCCGAGGGTCAGGAAGACATTTTCCGGATGATCAGCGACACCCTCGATCGCAAACCTACCCGCGTCCCCCTGTAGCGTTCAAACATCGGCACTGTGGACCTTCGACATACGAGCAAATACATCTGAAACAACGGAGCGCGCCATTGCAGCGCGCTCCGCTTTGCATCACGCCGCTTCCTGGAAATCCATTTCGGGCGGCTGACGGCGGAAACCACCGGTGAGCCAGGCCAGGTAGATGCAGCCCAGTACAAGCCAGCTGACGCCGAGCATGATTGCCAGCTTGTCGAGGCTGACCATCAGCCACAGGTCAGCCAGCAAGCCGATCAGCGGGCAGATCAGGAACAGCACCAGCTCGCGCAACCCGCGTTTTTCGCCAGCGATCCAGTAATGAAAGATCACCGACAGATTGACCAGACTGAACGCCAGAAACGCACCGAAGTTGATGAAAGACGTCGATGTCGTCACGTCCAGTTTCAGCGCCAACAGCGCGACCACAGCGCAAAGCAGGATGCTATTGACCGGCGTGCCGAAGCGCTCGCTCAAAGCGGCGAAGAACGACTTGGGTAATACGCCGTCGCGGCCCATGGCGAAGAGCAGGCGCGAACCACTGGCCTGAGCCGAAAGCCCCGAGGCGAACTGGCCGACGATCAGGCCGATCAGGCCGATCAGGAAGAGGGTCACGAACAGGTCACCACCGATGTTACGAGCGATCTCGTACGCGGCGGAGTCAACGTTTTCGAACTGCGCCGACGGATGCGCCAGCTGGACGAAATACGACACGCCGACAAAGATCAGGCCACCGATCAAAGTGATCAGCATGATCGCCTTGGGAATGGTGCGACGCGGGTCTTTGGTTTCTTCGGTCAGCGTACTGACTGCGTCGAAGCCCAGGAACGAGTAACAGGCAATCGCCGCACCGCTCATGATCAGCGGCATCTGCATGTCACCGTTGAAGAACGGCGTCAGGGTCCACAACGGCTTGCTGGCATCACCGCCGATGTAATGGATGCACAGCACAACGAACGCAGCCAGCACCAGAAACTGCACGATCATCAGCAAGGCATTGACTGTATTGGCCAGTTTCAGGCCCACGATGTTGATCAGGCTGGTGATGACGATGAACGCCAGGACCCAGACCGGCTGAGGAACGGAGGGAAACGCCGAACCCAGATACGCCGCGCCGATCAGCCAGATCGCCATCGGCAGGAACAGATAATCGAGCAACACCGCCCAACCGGCGATGAAACCCAGCTTAGGGCTGATGGCCTTGCGCACGTAGCTGTAGGCAGAGCCTGCAACGGGGAACGCTGCAGCCATGCGGCCGTAACTCATCGCGGTGAAAAACATCGCCACCAGCGCCGCCAGATACGACGCCGGAACCATGCCGCCGGTGGACTGTGCAAGGATGCCGAAAGTCCCGAGCACGATGATGGGGGTCATATAGGCGATGCCAAACAACACCACCGACCCTAACGAAAGGGTGCGTTGCAAACGAGCCATGAGCGACTACTCCGAATTTATAGGTTTTATGGCAGAGAAAAGTTCGGCAGAACAAAGGCGTTTCTATTATTGAGAGCTGCTGATCACTCGCCGTCGCAGCACGGCGGCGATCAGTCATTTGTTCTTTTAGTTTTTTGGAATCATCAATTCGCGCACGCCATTGGCATGCTCGATCACTTCGCCCGGCAGGCGCAGGCGCTGGTCGTCGAGGTAGCGGTAGTCACGGCGCGCGGCTTGCAACTGGCTCAGGTCGAGTTCCGCGCTGAACTGGCATTCCTCGCGGCCTGCTTCCTGCAACAATGTGCCGAACGGGTCTACCAGTGCGCTGCCGCCGGCGAACACCAGGCCGCCATCGCCTTCGCCGACGCGGTTGACCATCAGTGCGAACGCCTGGTTTTCCTGCGCGCGGGCCATGATCGCAGTGCGGTGGGTCGGGCCGTACGGGTCCATGTTGCCGTTGGTGACGATGATCAACTCGGCGCCCAGCTGTGCCAGCGCTCGGGCCGATTCCGGGAATTCGATGTCGTAGCAGATCAGCATGCCTACCCGCAGCCCGTTCCACAGACAGGTGGCGTAACGGTCGCCAGGCGTGAAAACACCGCGGTCGGACGCCCACAGATGGGTTTTGCGATAGCGCAGCGCGATGCCTTCAGGGGTAATCAAAAGCGTGGTGTTGTAAAAACGGCCGTTGTCGCTTTCGGCAATGCCAATCACCACAGAGATGTTGCGCTCGCGAGCGGCCTGTTGCACGGCCTGAACGGTCGGGCCGTCCAGTGGCTCCGAGATCCGGGAGACAGTTTCGCTGGAGGGGAACCCCATCAGATGAGTTTCCGGAAACACGATCAGCGCAGTATCGCTGGCGCAGGCTGCAATCGCGGCCAGTGCGCGTTTCAGGTTATGGCTCGTGCCATTGTCCTGGCCCGTCAATTGGGCAAATTCGACCTTCATGGGTTCTCCTTATCGCGTCACGTTGCCGATCGGCCACAAAACGCTGGCCTGATCATTGGCTCTGCGGGCAGTATGCGCATCAGCACGTGTTACGGGGTATTACGCAGCTGTAGTAACCCAATAGGGGTAGATCAATGACAATCGCACTTCAGGACATCGCCTGGCATCGCTCGGTCGCGCAATTGATCGAAGCGCTGGACCGGCCGAACTTCTGGGCCCAGCTGGTGCGCCTGCTCGATCAATACGTCAGTTTCGATAGCTGGGTCGCGCTGCAATTCAGCTCAGGTCAGCGCCCTCAAGTGTTCGCCGAATGTCCCGCCGAAGACGGCAGCCCGGACCAGCTGTTTCAGGACTACCTCAAGGGCCTGTACCTGCTCGACCCTTTCTATATCGCCAGCCGCGAGCGCTCGCAGAGCGGCCTGTTCCGCCTCGCCGAAGTGGCACCTGAGCACTTCGAGCTGACCGAGTACTATCAGCGATACTTTCGTCTGAATGTCGTAGCCGACGAAATCCAGTTCAATTGCCAGCTCGACAGCGACCGCACACTTTGTCTCTCGTTAGGTTCGACTCAGCGCTTCAGTGCCGAACAGATCGCGCTGCTGTCGATGGTCCAGCCATGGGTGATTGCCCTGCTTCGCCAACGGCTGCCATTCGAACTGGCGGACACTGTGTCCGATGTCGAACCGAACTTCGCGCAGTTGCCGACCAGCGATTGGCGCACCCAACTGGAAGCCTCCGTGCAGCAAAGCCGAGGCGCACAGCTGACCGCCCGTGAACTGGATGTCGGGCGCCTGATGCTCAGCGGATGCTCAAGCAAGGAGATCGCGCGCAAACTGGAAATTTCTGCCGAAACCGTGCGCGTACACAAGAAACATATGTACAGCAAACTCGGAATCAAATCGCAGTCCGAGCTGTTCTCGATTTTTCTTCAGGCGCAGAGCGCTTGAGGCAAAGGTAAAAAGTCTTGCCGAAAAAAGGCGCGGTACAGCGTCCCCATTAACCGTGTAAAGACCCCAAGGTTGCCTATGAGCCTGTCCCTATTAAGCCGTTACGCCTTTTTCGTTGGCTGCGTGCTATTCACGCTATTGAGCTTGCCGTTCCTCTCTCACGAATGGCTCTGGCCGTTCACCCTCACTACCGCGATCCTCAGCCTGATCGGCATTTTCGACCTGATCCAGGTCCCGCATTCGGTGCGTCGCAACTACCCGATCCTGGGCAATATCCGCTACGCCGTCGAAACCATTCGCCCGGAAATTCGCCAGTACTTGCTTGAGTCCGACAGCGACGCCCTGCCCTTTTCCCGCGCCCAGCGCTCGCTGGTCTACGCACGAGCCAAGAATGAAACGGCAGACAAACCGTTCGGCACGCTGATCGATGTCTATCAGACCGGCTTCGAGTTCATCAGCCATTCCATGCGCCCGGCGCCGCTGTCCGACCCGAACCTGTTTCGCGTCACCGTGGGCGGGCCGCAGTGCACGCAGCCGTATTCGGCTTCGATCTTCAACATTTCTGCGATGAGCTTCGGCTCGCTCAGCGCCAATGCGATTCGTGCGCTGAACAAGGGCGCCAAGCTGGGCAACTTCGCCCACGACACTGGCGAAGGCAGCATCAGCCCGTACCACAGAGAAAATGGCGGTGACCTGACCTGGGAACTGGGCAGCGGCTACTTTGGCTGCCGCACCGAAGACGGCCGGTTCGACCCAGAGCGCTTCGCCAAACAGGCACAGGATCCGCAGGTGCGGATGATCGAGATCAAGATGAGCCAGGGCGCCAAACCCGGCCACGGCGGCATCCTGCCCAAGCACAAGGTCACGCAGGAAATCGCCAACACCCGTGGCATTCCCATGGGCGAAGACTGCATTTCACCGTCACGCCACAGCGCGTTCTCCACGCCCTTGGAAATGATGCAGTTCATCGCGCAATTGCGTGAGCTGTCGGGCGGTAAACCGGTGGGTTTCAAGTTCTGCCTTGGCCACCCCTGGGAATTCATGGGCATTGCCAAGGCCATGATGGAAACCGGCATCCTGCCTGACTTCATCGTCGTCGACGGCACCGAAGGCGGTACGGGCGCGGCACCTGTCGAATTCACCGACCACATGGGCGTGCCGATGCGCGAGGGCCTGTTGTTCGTGCACAACACGCTGATCGGTCTCAACCTGCGCGACAAGATCAAGCTCGGCGCCAGTGGCAAGATCGTCAGCGCGTTCGACATCGCCAGCGTGCTGTCCATCGGCGCCGACTGGGCCAACTCGGCGCGCGGCTTCATGTTCGCCATCGGCTGCATCCAGTCACAAAGCTGCCACACCAACAAATGCCCGACCGGTGTCGCCACCCAGGATCCTCTTCGCCAACGCGCACTGGTAGTCCCGGACAAGGCCCAGCGCGTATTCAACTTCCACCGCAACACCCTGCACGCCCTGGCCGAAATGCTCGCCGCCGCAGGCCTGGACTCACCGGATCAACTGGAAGCCAAACACCTGGTGCGCCGCATGTCCGCCACCGAAGTCAAACAATTCTCCCAATCCCACGTGTTCCTGCAACCGGGGCAATTGCTCAACGGCATCGTCGATGACAGCTTCTACTCCCGCACGTGGCGCATGGCCCGGGCGGACAGCTTTGAGCCCAATGAGATTGATTGATCTGATCAGCTGACACCACCGCTTGCAGGCTGACGTATCCACTACTTCTGCTTCAGCAAGCGGTTTCACAAACTTCTCGATAATCCCGTTTCGTTTATTGCGTTTTCGTTTATTTCGAATAACATCATTGCAACCTGTACAGAGCAGATGGCGCCGAAATGAACGCATCCACCCTTTCCACCTTTCCCGAAGCCCGGGAGGTCGCCGCTGCCGTGCAAGGCCAGCGAGATCTGGCGGCTTTCCTGACGACTAAAACCGACACACAACGAATCGAAATCTACGATGCCGAAAACGTTGCTCATGCGGTAGAACTCCCCACCAGTGCTCTGCGCCTACTCGTAGATATTCTGGGTGAACTGGCGTTGGGCAACTCGGTAAAGGTTGTGCCGGTGCATGCTGAACTTACCACCCAGGAGGCGGCAGACCTTTTGAATGTCTCTAGACCGCACCTCGTAAAGCTGCTGGAGAACGGTGCGCTCCCTCACCACAAGACCGGCAGGCACCGCAGGGTGTTGTTTTCGGATCTCATGGCGTTCAAACAGGAGCGCGATGAAAACAGTCGACAGGCCATGGATGACCTTGCCCGATTACCAGAAGAGCTCGGGATGGGCTATTGATGCGGCACTCGCCTTTTACAGCTATCTACGATGCATGCGTGCTTTATCCTGCCCCTCTGCGAGACCTACTGATTCGCCTTGCTGGCAAAGGACTGTATCGAGCCAAATGGACCGCCGAAATAGACGATGAATGGAAACGCAACCTCCTGCTCAATCGCCCGGACTTGACGCGCGAACAACTCGACCGCGTTTCCGAACTGATGATCCGGGCCGTGCCCGACGCTTTGGTCACCGGGCATCGTTCACTCTGCGCCGGCCTTTCGCTGCCGGATCCGGGGGATGTTCATGTTGTGGCGGCAGCCATCCGTTGCAATGCCGAGGTCGTGGTGACGTTCAATCTTCGAGACTTTCCAGCTTCAGCCTTGGACGAGTTCGAGATTGAAGCCCAGCATCCCGATGAGTTAGTCATGAATCTATGGGATCTTGATCAGGCGGCGGTATTGGCCGCTGCCGCGCAGATGCGTCGGGCGATGATCCGCAATCCGTATTCGCCGTAACAATTCATCGACTGCATTTACCGACAAGGTCTGCCACTGACAGCCACCACATTACGAGACTATTGCTCTCTTCTTTGAAACGCTTAAGAAATTGAACCCTGCCAAGATCTTTCGAGACATTCTGTAATACCCCCCTTTTGCATTTACCCCCTGAAACCGCCACCCTTCGCGCCGCCGATCAGCCCCGGCTGGCGGCGCGGAACCAAGGCCCCTGCGGCCACTCTTCTTTAAACAGACTTGCAAGAGCCCACCGTCATGACGAACGGACGCGACCATCGAATCGACTTCTTTCGAGGTTTGGCGCTGATCTTCATTTTTTGGGATCACGTACCGGACCACCCTTTCGCGCAGTTGACCCTGCGTAACTTCGGCTTCAGCGACGCGGCTGAAGTCTTCGTGTTTCTCGCCGGTTATGCCGCTGTCCTGGCCTATGGACGTGTCGCTCAACGCGACGGCTACGGTGTGGCGTGCCTGCGTATTCTGCGACGCACCTGGGTGCTCTATGTCGCGCATATATTCCTGCTGACGCTGCTGATGGGCATTGTCTTCGTCGCCAACAACCACGTCGAAACCCGCGACATGGTGCGCGAGATGGGGCTCGAATATTTCGTCGGCAATCCGCAACAGGCGCTGGCAGACGAATTGCTGCTGCGTTTCAAACCCAACCTGACCGACCCTCTGCCGCTGTACATCCTGCTGATGGGGGCGCTGCCGCTGATTCTGCCGATCATGATGCGAAGCGCTGCCGTGGCGGTGGGCCTGTCGATCACGCTTTACATGATGGTGCCGTTGTTCGGCTGGAATCTACGCGCCTATGAGGGCGGCGGTTTTTGGTATTTCAATCCGCTGGCCTGGCAGTTGATCTTCGTGCTCGGTGGCGCGCTGGCCATGTACACGCAACGGCGTTCAGTGCCTCGCACCACTGCGACGCGGCCGTCGTGGCAGCAGCCGCTGTTTCTAAGTGCTGTCCTGTACCTGCTGATTACCGGCACCATCGCCTTCCTATGGAAGTTCCCGGCAGTGCATGACGCGCTGCTGCCCAAGACGTTTACCGACTTGATCTACCCGATCGACAAGACCAATCTGTCGCCGCTGCGGCTGATCCATTTCATCGCGCTGGTCTATATCGTGGCGAAACTGCTGCCAGGGTCACACAAATGGATCGACAACTGGCCGGCTCAACAAACCTGTCGCATGGGCCGCTATTCGCTGGAAATCTTTTGTCTGGGTGTACTCCTTGCCCCGCTGGCCGACATGGCCAACGCACTGGCTGACGACGCTTGGCAGATGCGCGTGATCACTGCGCTATTGGGGCTGGGCCTGATGTTGCTGCTGTCCAATTGGCTGGAGCTCAATAAGCGTTTGGGAAGCCCGAAAACAGCGGCCGCCGCGCGAGCCTGATCCAGCCCCGCCCCATACCAGCAAGGCTTGCTGGTGGTTTCGGTCTTCCGGCCGCCACCGCCGGCAAACCGTGCTGCTACAGGAAAAACCTCCCCTCGCCCGCCACCCTCGCTGCCCTAAGCAATACAAACATGCAGCCTGCCTCCAGCGTATCTCACGTTACAAAATCTTCACCATCCCCGCTCAGCGTCTAAGCTTGTAGTCAGGTGCGATTAACAGGTTTAACCGGGCCAACGATATGGGCGCTTTGTGGCATTCCGATGCAAAGAAGGCTGCGGTCAAGGCTGACAGTCAGGGGGACGTTCCAATGCCCGCAAGCCCAAGCCACTGGCGACACGTGTGGCGTGCGCTGGCGGTGTTGGTGCTGGTGGCATTGGTGATCCTGGGATTTGCCATTTCGGTAGAGAGCCGCAGCTCGAAGCTGCAGGCCCGCGAATTCAGCCAGTTTGCGCATAACCTCAGCTATGCGTTGGAGCCAGGGCCAAGCGACGCGATTGTGTATCCCGGCGATGGCCCGTTCGACAAGCGCCTGGGCTATTCCTCTCTGGGCGATTTCCTGCCCCGGTTGCTCAAGCGCGACTATCGAATCATCGAGCAAGCGCATTTCTCTCCCGAGCTGCTCTCCTACGCCAAACGAGGCTTTTTCGTTCCGTATCAGGAAAAGAGCCAATCTGGCCTGACCATCGCCGATTGCCGCGGGGATCCGCTGTATCAGTACACTTATCCGCAGCAGTTGTACCCGAACTTCGCAGCCATCCCGCCCGTGCTGGTAAACAGTCTGTTGTTCATCGAAAACCGCGACCTGCTGGACCCTCGGCAGCCCTTGGCCAACCCGGCCGTGGACTGGCCGCGGTTCCTCAAGGCGGCCATTTCTCAGGTCGCCAAAGTGATCGGTTTGCCAGGCCAGTCTGCCGGGGGCAGCACGTTGGCGACTCAACTAGAAAAGTATCGTCACTCGCCCGATGGCCTGACGATATCCGGCGGCGAGAAGATTCGTCAGATGATTTCCGCCAGCGTGCGCGCCTATCAACCCGGCCCGCAAACGCTGGAAGCTCGGCAACGCGTGGTGCGTGACTACCTCAACAGCGTGCCGCTTTCGGCGGTGCCGGGGCATGGCGAAGTGCATGGCATGGCCGAAGGCTTGCGCGTCTGGTATGGCGCTGATTTCGACCGCTCCAATCAGTTGCTGATGGCCCCGGCCAAGGATGCCAAGACCCTCGCTGCGCAAGGCCTGGCCTTGCGTGAGATGCTGTCGCTGGTGATCGCGCAACGACGCCCCTCGCACTATCTGGCCAAAGGCCGCAAGGAACTGGCGGACCTGACAGACAGCCACATTCGCCTGCTCGCCCAGAACAAGGTGATTGAGCCGACACTGGCCGATGCCGCGCTGGCTTCCACCGTGACCTACCGCGACTGGGTACAACAACCGACAGTCACGCCGATCGAGACCAACAAGGGCATTACGGTCGCGCGGACTCGCTTGTCGAATATGCTGGATCGGCCACTCTACGACCTAGACCGCCTCGATCTCTCAGCCACCAGCACCCTGCAAAGCGATCTGCAGGTCAGCGTCGGTCAATACCTGCGCGATCTGGCCAATCCCGAGTTCGCTGGCAAGCTCGGCCTGCTTGGCGAACATCTGCTGACGCCGACCAGCACCCAGGCCGTGCGTTACAGCTTCACCCTGTTCGAGCGCGACGCGGATGGCTCGCGGGTACGGGTGCAGACCGACAGCACTGACCAACCGTTCGACATCAACGAGGGCAGCAAGCTGGAACTGGGCTCCACCGCGAAAATGCGGGTGCTGACCACTTACCTGCAAATCCTCTCCGAGTTGCATGACAAGTACGCCGGCATGAGCAACGCCGATCTGAAGAAGGTCCCGGTCGAGGATCCTGACCGACTGAGCCGCTGGGCGCTGGACTACCTGATGCAGAACAAGGACCGCGACCTGTCGAAAATGCTCGCCGCAGCCCTGGACCGTAAATACTCCGCCAGCCCAGGTGAGTATTTCTTCACTGGCGGAGGCATGCACCACTTCAACAACTTCCGCAGGGAAGACAATGACCGTAACCCAACACTGCGCGACGCTCTGCGCGAATCAATCAACCTGCCGTTCATACGCTTGATGCGCGATGTGGTGCGCTACACCACCTATTCAGGCCCCAACAACAGTGCGGTGCTACTCAAGGACGACAGCGACCCCAGACGTCAGGAGTACCTGGCCGAATTCGCCGACCGAGAAGGGACATCGTTTTTGCTGCGCTTCTGGAAGCGCTACAAGAACAAGACCACTCAGGATCGTCTCGATACCTTTCTCGATGGCGTCCATCCATCGGCCAGTCGCATGGCCGCGGTGCATCGCTACCTCTTGCCGGATGCCACGCAGAGCGCGTTCAACGCATTCGTTCGGGCTCATGTGGTCGCCGACAAGCGCCAGCCGCCGCTGAGTGAAAAACGCCTCGACGACCTGTATTACGCCTATGGGCCAGGCAAGTTCGATCTGCCGGATCAGGGCTTTGTCGCCCGCGTTCACCCGCTGGACCTGTGGCTTGTGGGCTATTTGCTGCAGAACCCGGATGCCAAGTTCAAGGACGCCGTGGCGGCCAGTCGTTTCGAGCGTCAGGAGGTGTACAGCTGGCTGTTCAAGAGTCGGCACAAGAGCGCCCGCGACAGCCGTATTCGCACCATGCTGGAGATCGAAGCGTTCCTGGATATTCATCAGCGCTGGCAGCGTCTGGGCTATCCCTTTGACCATCTGGTGCCTTCGCTGGCAACTGCAATCGGCAGCTCTGGCGACCGCCCCGCCGCGTTGGCAGAGTTGATCGGGATCATTCAGAACGACGGCATTCGTTTGCCAGTGCTGCGCATCGACAGCCTGCATTTTGCCGCCGATACGCCCTATGAAACCAAACTGACCAACAACCCCGAACTCGGCAAACGCGTGCTGCAATCGGAAGTGGCGACCGCCATGCGCGAGGCGCTGTCGCAGGTGGTCGACGCGGGTACCGCAAGGCGCGTCTCGGGCAGCTTCAAGACTCTGGACGGCACGACGCTGGCGATGGGCGGCAAGACTGGCACGGGCGACAACCGTATCGAGAGTTTCGGTTCTGGCGGACGCATCATCGCGTCCAAGGCGATCAACCGCACCGCGACGTTCGTGTTCTATATCGGCGACAACCATTACGGCACGTTGACCGCCTATGTGCCCGGGCGGACCGCTGAAAGCTTCAAATTCACCTCGGCATTGCCCGTCCAGGTTCTCAAGGGCATGGCGCCGATTCTCAATCGCTACCTGGAGCCGGGGACGTATACCCAGTGCAAGGCTCCGGAGGCAACGCAAGTGGCGAGCAACTCGCTCTAGGCCCCGCCACCGTGCGTCGTCCATCGTCCATCGTGGGAGGGAGCTTGCTCGCGAAGAGGCCAGTGAGTCCGACAAATCCTCCTCGCCTGAGGCCGGGTATTCGCGAGCAAGCGCCCTCCTACAGGTCTGCTTTCCAGGCCTGCCTCATCTGTGCCTTGCCCCTTCTCCCACGCAGACTTTTGACGTACAGATGAGAACCGTTCGTCTTTATCCCTCTTGCAGACTCATTAAGATATATCTTAAGGTATATCTAACTTGTAACGAGAGATGAAGAAAGATGAGAGACCACTCACACGATCACCCCCATCATCACCGCCCTCACTTCGGTGACCACGGCGACGGACGCGATGGTTTTGAAAAACGCACCGGCCGGGAACGCGGCGGCCGCGGGCCACGAGTGTTTGCCCCTGGCGATCTGAAATTGTTGCTATTGGCGTTGATCGCCGATCAGCCCTGCCACGGTTATGACCTGATTCGACAGATCGAAGGCCTGTTCGATGGCGCCTACAGCCCAAGCCCCGGCGTGATCTACCCGACCCTGACCTTTCTGGAAGAAAGCGAGCTGATCACCGGCGACGCCGAGGGTGGCAAAAAGCGCTACCAGATCACTCCGGCCGGGCAGCAATTTCTGGTGGAACAGGCCGTTGCGCTGGACGGCGTGAAGATGCGCATCGAGGTCAGCAAACGTTCACTGCGCGGTCATGATCGCCCGCCGGAAATTCACGAAGCCGTGCACAACTTGCGCCACGCCCTGCAAATGCATCACGGCCGCTGGAGTCCGGAAGAGATCATCCGCGTCCGCGACCTGCTCAACGAAACCGCCAAAGCCGTCGTCGATGGCCCACACAGTCGTTCGGAGAAGTCCGTATGAATTCACAGCAATCGATCCACCGCGTCAGCCACGAAATCAAACGCCGCAAACTGCACGTGCTGCGCGTGACCGACATTACCCCGCGCATGCGCCGCATTACCCTGCATGGCCCGGAATTGACCGGTTTCATCAGCCTGGGCACCGATGACCACGTGAAGCTGCTGTTCGCCACCACGCCTGAGCAGCAGGCTGCGCTGGACAACTTCACGCCCGGTCCGAACGCCGAAGGGCCAAAGCCTGCCATGCGCGACTACACCCCACGCCGTTATGACGCAGCTTCAGGTGAGCTGGACATCGACTTCGTGCTGCATGGCGATGGCCCTGCCGCAACCTGGGCCGCTCAGGCAGAAGTGGGGCAGTTTCTGCACATCGCGGGCCCACGCGGCTCGATGATCGTTCCCGACATGTTCGACAGCTACTTGCTGATCGGTGACGAAACCGCCCTGCCCGCCATTGCCCGTCGCCTGGAAGAACTGGCCGGGAATCGTCGTGCGCTGGTGGTGGTTGAAATCGAAGACGACGCTGAGCGCCAGACGTTTGTGAGCAAGGCTCAGGTCGAAGTGATCTGGGTGGTTCGGGGCGAACAGGATCTGCTCGACGTAACCCGTCAGCTGAAACTTCCCGAAGGCGGTCTTTACGCGTGGGTCGCCACTGAATCTGCGCTGTCGCGCAAGGTTCGGCGGGTGTTGCTCGACGAATTCAAACTCGATGAAGCGGCAGTGAAGGCCGCGGGTTACTGGCGTCTGGATGACTCAGACGAGGACTGATCCGGGTCGTAATTGACCCTCTGTAGAAGCACGACTTGCCGGCGGTAGCGCCCTTGAATGGCCACCGTCGGCAAACGGAAACCCGCCCGGCCAGACTGCTACGAGGGGGTTGAAACCAAGGCAGCGTCAGACTCTGGGCATGCGCCGTTTATCAATCATCAAAATCACCAACCCAATCACCACAAACCCCGCCAACACCCCGCACGCATTGACCAATGCATCACCGACCCCCAGCGTACCGATATCCAGAAACGGGTAGAGGTAATCGCCGAAGATGTTCCCGCGAAACAGCAGATAGCCGAAATACACCGCCGGATAAAGCATCCACGCCAGCACATGCTTCAGGCGCAGCACGCCTTTGCGCAGGTACAGCCACCAGTAGCCGAGAAACACCAGCGGCATCACGTCGTGCAGCAGTTCATCGGCGATCCATTGCCAGCCTTGCGGGCTCCACAAATGACGCAACAACACGTTATAGGCTATGCCCACCAGCAGAATGCTGGTGGTGATCCCCGCGCAGACAACCGGGGATCTGAAGAAACGGTGCCCTGAGCGGTCCCGGTCGGTGATCGCACAGGTCAATGCCACCGCAACCAGGGTATTGGTCAACACCGTGAAAAAGCTTAAAAACCGCACCAGACCGCCTACCAGACTGGCCTGATCGGTCCAGCGCCCCCACAGAATCAGATACAGCTGCACCGCCAGCGCGAACCAGCCCAGAAGAGCGCCGACTGTCGCATAACGACGCTGTCCTGATGGCAGTTGCAGCGTTTGGCTGTGCATCTCATCCAATCCCGAATGACGAATCACCAACGTTTGGTACGGGCCAGCTTCACGTACAGATGCTCGACCTTCTCCCGCGCCCACGGCGTCTTGCGCAGAAAGGTCAGGCTCGACTTGATGCTCGGGTCGCTCTTGAAGCAACGGATGTCGATGCGTTCAGCCAGACCGGACCATTCGTAGTGCTCGACCAGCGCGTTGAGGATCTGTTCGAGCGTCACGCCATGCAGCGGGTTGTTGTTCGGTGTGGTCATGCCTGGCCTTCGGGACTCGGTGATCGGGACGTTTTCGCAAGGTGCGCACCTTAGCGGAGGTGCTCGCCAGTGTGAAGGGTTGCCGTGTGCAGCGCCCGCAAGAAGCGTAGCCATTGTCCGGGCCGATTCCAAAATGATTGCGTTTTTATTGTTATGTTATAACACTAACAGACTAATCATCAGGTCTCACCTCTGCCAAGGAAAACGCTGCATGTCCCGCCCCTCTAAACTCCAACTCTGGCGTCTGACGCCGCTCGCCACTGCCTTGCTCGTTGCATCCCCCGCGTACGCCATCGAACTTGAGCAACAGACCATCACTGCCAACCCGCTCGGCAGCGATCAACTGGCGTCGCCCAGCACCGTACTCACCGGTGATGAGCTGACGCTGCTACAAAAAGGCAGCCTCGGCGAAACGCTTAACAAACAACCGGGCGTGTCGTCCTCGTATTTCGGTCCGGGCGCCAGCCGGCCGATCATTCGCGGCCTTGATGGCGACCGCATTCGTTTGTTGCGCAACGGCGTCGGCGCGCTGGATGCCTCGTCGCTGTCCTACGATCACGCTGTGCCGCTGGATCCGGTGAACGTCGATCGCATTGAAATCGTTCGTGGCCCTGCTGCCCTGCTCTACGGCGGCAGCGCCATCGGCGGGGTGGTGAATACCTTCGACAATCGCATTCCGACCGAAGCCATCGAAGGCATTCATGGCGCAGGCGAACTGCGCTACGGCGGCGCTGACACCACCCGCAGCAGCGCGGGCAAGCTGGAAGCGGGCAACGGCACCTTCGCGCTGCATCTGGACGCCAACGCTCGCGAGTTCAACGACCTGAAGATCCCGGGCTATGCACGCACCGCAGATGAACGCGCGCGCGATCCCGATGGCGACGACAAGAAGCACCGCCTGGGCAACAGCGACGGGCGTCAGGACGGCGGCTCGATTGGCGGTTCCTACACCTGGGACGACGGCTACGCGGGGCTTTCCTACAGCAATTACGACTCGAACTACGGCTCGCCCGCCGAGCAAGACGTGCGCATCCGAATGAAGCAGGACCACTACGCCTTCGCCTCAGAAATCCGCAATCTGTCCGGGCCGTTCAGCTCGGTGAAGCTCGACGCCGGCTACACCGAATACAAGCACATGGAAATCGAGGACGGCGAAGTTGGCACGACCTTCAAGAACAAGGGCTACGAGGCTCGCGTCGAAGCGCGGCATCAGCCCATCGGCCCGCTGAATGGGGTCGTCGGTGCGCAAGTCACGCGTAGCGAGTTCTCCGCGCTGGGTGAAGAAGCCTTCGTCCCGCAGACCGATACCGATGCAGGCGCACTGTTCATCCTTGAAGAATTGCAGGCTACCGAGCGCCTGAAGCTGAGCCTGGGCGGACGCCTGGAGCACACCACCGTCGACCCGGACGGCAAAGGCAACGAGCGCTTTGCCAACGCCGATCGTTCGAGCAGCTTTACTGCGGGCAGCATTTCCTCAGGTGCGGTCTACACCCTGACGCCGGTCTGGTCGCTGGCCGCGACGCTGGGTTACACCGAGCGGGCCCCGACGTTCTACGAGCTGTACGCCAATGGCGCACACGTCGCCACTGGCACCTATGAAGTGGGCGACGCCGATCTGTCGAAAGAAAAAGCCGTCTCCAGCGATCTGGCCTTGCGCTTCGACAACGGCACGCACAAAGGCAGTTTCGGCGTGTTCTACAGCCACTTCTCCAATTACATCGGGCTGCTGGGAACAGGTCGGACACTGAACGACGAAGGAGAGGACGATCCAGACGGCATTCCGGAATACACCTACTCCGGCGTACGCGCGCGATTTGCAGGATTCGAGGCGCAGGATCACTGGAAACTGGGCGAGAGCCGGTACGGAAAGTTCGCGCTTGAGCTGTCAGGCGATTACACCCGCGCCAAGAACCTGGACACCGGTGAGGCCTTGCCGCGTATCGCACCTCTGCGCCTGAACAGCGGTCTGCTGTGGGAACTGGACAAGTGGCAGGCGCGTATCGATGTTGAACATGCCGCCTCCCAAGGTCGTGTTCCCGACAACGAAACCGGCACCGATGGCTACACCACCCTGGGGGCCAGCGCCGGTTACAAGTTCGACCTCGGTGGCAGCCAGTGGCTGGCGTTCGTCAACGGCGAGAACCTGACCAACCAGACCGTGCGCTACGCCAGTTCGATCCTGCGCGACATCGCGCCAGCGCAAGGCCGGAGTATCGAGGTGGGGTTGCGTACGACGTTCTGATACTCGCCACCTAGTACCTGGCTGAATATCAAGCCTGTGGGCGGGGGCTTGCTCGCGATTGCGCAGCGTCAGGTGGCCTACTCGTAACCGACCCACCTTATTTCGCGAGCAAGCTCCCTCCCACGGCGATTCGTGGTCACTCAGGTCCGCGATCCGACTGAACACCCAACTCGTATTGCTGAATCTCGATCTATACAGCCACTGCAAGGATGGCGGAATCTGCGCAAAGCCACGCCAGTCGCGCATCCCACGTAAATACTGGGGATAGCGCTACCTCATATATTCACAACTGTTGCGCGATAGGTAACTATTCATGTCGCAAAATCGTCTTTTTAAAAAATCATTAGCCCCCTATCATCGCGCCGCGCCAACAGCTGAATCGTTTCTTTCAGCAACATGTCAAGTTTTGCCACGCGGCTTAACGACGCAGCACGTGCCTGCGCCGTACCCAGATCACTAAAAAGAATCCATTGCCCTATGCCTTCTCAATCTAAACGCTGCACCCGCCTTCACCCGCTTCGTCACCGCCACGCAATGGGCTTGCTCGCCCTCAGCCTGACGACGTGCGCTCACGCAGCGTCAGCATTCGACAGTGAATCACCGTGGATGCTGGGAGATTGGGGCGGGAAGCGATCGGAGCTGTCGCAACAGGGTTATGACTTCAAACTCGATACCGTCGTGGAAGTGGGCTCCAATCTGCACGGCGGTTACAACCACGACAAGGCAACCCGCTACGCCGACCAGTTTGCGCTTGGCGCGCACATGGACCTGCAGAAGATTCTTGGCTGGCACGATGCCGAGTTCCAACTGACGCTGACCAACCGCAACGGCGACAACATCAGCAACGACCGCGTGTCCGATCCGCGCGTTGGCACCATTTCGTCGTCGCAGGAAGTCTGGGGCCGTGGCAACGTCACCCGCCTGACAGACATGTGGTACCAGCAGAAATTCTTCGACCAGAAGCTGAGTGTCAAGGTCGGTCGCTTCAACGAAGGTGAAGACTTCAACACCTTCCCTTGCGACTTCCAGAACCTGGCCTTCTGCGGCTCTCAGGTGGGCAACTGGGGCGGTGGCATCTGGTACAACTGGCCGATCAGCCAGTGGGCGATGCGCGTCAAATACCAGATCTACCCTGAATTGTTCGTTCAAGTCGGCGCCTTCGAGCAGAACCCGTCGAACCTGGAAAACGACAACAACTTCAAGCTCAGCGGCAGCGGCACGCAAGGCGCGGTCTTGCCGGTCGAGCTGGTCTGGTCGCCGAAGGTCAACGACCTGCCGGGTGAATACCGCCTCGGTTACTACTACAGCACCGCCGACAGCAGCGACGTTTACAAGGACAGCAACGGTCGTTATGCAGCACAGAGCGGCGACGACTACGCCTCTTCGTCGAGCAAGCACGGCATGTGGCTGACCCTGCGCCAGCAAGTCACCAGCCTTGCCAGCGACAACGGCCGCGGCCTGAGCCTGTTCGCCAACGGCACACTGCACGACAAGAAAACCAACATGATCGACAACTTCGTCGCTCTGGGTGCGACCTACAAGGGCCCGTTCGATGCGCGCCCGCAGGACGACCTGGGCCTGGCAGTGAGCCGCATTCACGTCAATCCCGCTTATCGCAAGAACATCAACCTGCGCAATCAGGCCGACGGCGTATCGGACTACAACGACCCTGCCTTCCTGCCTGTTCAGGACACCGAATACAACGCCGAGCTGTACTACGGCGTGCACGTGACCAACTGGCTGACAGTGCGCCCCAACCTGCAATTCATCCGTCATCCGGGCGGCGTGAATCAGGTCGATGACGCCCTGGTGGCGGGGCTGAAGATTCAATCCTCTTTCTGATCGGCATAAATCGCCTTTCTCAATCCCTTTTGAGGAACTAGCGTTAAGGCCATGGCTTCAAAGGTCAGGCCTGAACGCAGAAAGGGATAAGCGTCAACCAATCAATCGTTACGGAGTACGACACTATGAGCACTGACGGTGCTTTCGGTAAGGGTCGCCTGCTGCCGAGCTTGCTCGGACTGGTGATTCTGGTCATGGGCCTGGCCTTGTTGGCCGGGGGTATCAAACTGCTGACACTGGGCGGGTCGCTGTATTACCTGCTGACCGGTATCGGCTTCGTCATCACTGGCATTCTGCTGATCATGGGCCGTCGTTCGGCCCTGGGTCTGTTTGCGCTGGTGCTGTTCGCGAGCACGGTCTGGGCGTTGTGGGAAGTCGGCCTTGACTGGTGGCAACTGGTGCCACGTCTGTCGCTGTGGTTCGTCCTCGGCATCGTCATGCTGCTGCCATGGTTCCGTCGCCCGGTGCTGCGTGGCCAGCCTGGCGGCATGCCGACCGTGGCGCTGAGCATCGCCGTGGTCCTGGCGGGTCTGACTGCACTCGCCAGCCAGTTCACCAGCCCTGGTGAAGTCAAAGGTACGCTGGACCGCGACGACGCAGGCGTTGCCTACGACCCGCAGCCGATGCCCGATGGCGACTGGCAGGCGTATGGCCGTTCCGAGCACGGCAACCGTTACTCGCCGCTGAAGCAGATCACTCCGGAAAACGTCGGCAAGCTGCAAGAAGCCTGGCGCATTCGCACCGGCGACCTGCCGACGGCCGAAGATCCGGTCGAGCTGACCAACGAAAACACCCCGCTCAAGGTCAACGGCATGGTCTATGCCTGCACACCGCACAGCAAGGTGCTGGCGCTGGACCCTGATACCGGCAAGACGATCTGGTCCTACGACCCGCAGATATCCAAAGAAGGTGCGAAGAACTTCACCGGTTGGGCGCACATGACCTGCCGTGGCGTGTCGTATTACGACGAAAACGCCTACGCCAAGTCGGACGTCGGCGCACCTGCCGCCGCGCTGTCGACGGCAGGCACTGCCGTTGCCACTTCGTGCCCGCGTCGTCTGTACCTGCCGACCGCCGATGCACGCCTGATCGCGCTGAACGCCGACACCGGCAAGGTCTGCGAAGACTTCGCCAACAAAGGCGCGGTCGATCTGCGTGCCAACATCGGCCCGTTCACGGCTGGTGGTTACTATTCCACCTCCCCTGCCGCGATCACGCGTAACCTGATCATCATCGGCGGCCACGTGACTGACAACGAGTCGACCAACGAGCCATCGGGTGTGATCCGTGCGTACGACGTACACGACGGCAAGCTGGTGTGGAACTGGGACCCGAACAACCCTGACGCGACCGCGCCGATCGCTGCCGATCAGTTCTATTCGCGCAACGCGCCGAACATGTGGTCGCTGGCCAGCGTCGACGAGAAACTCGGCCTGGTGTTTCTGCCTCTGGGCAACCAGATGCCTGACCAGTATGGTGGCGACCGCACCCCTGGCGCCGAGAAGTACAGCGCAGGTCTTGTAGCTCTGGACGTCAATACCGGCAAGGTGCGCTGGAACTACCAGTTCACTCACCATGACCTGTGGGACATGGACGTACCGAGCCAGCCGACCCTGATCAACCTGAAAACCAAGGACGGCGTGAAGCCGGCCGTGATTCAGCCGACCAAGCAAGGCAGCCTGTACGTGCTGGACCGTCGCGATGGCACGCCTATCGTGCCGATCGACGAAGTCCCGGCGCCGACCGGTGCCGCACAAGGCGACCACACTTCGCCGACTCAGGCCCGTTCGCAGCTGAACATGCTGCCACCTGAGCTGACCGAAAAATCCATGTGGGGCGCTACCGCGTTCGACCAGATGCTGTGCCGTATCCAGTTCAAGGAGCTGCGTTACGAAGGTCAGTACACGCCTCCGTCGGAACAGGGCAGCATCATCTATCCGGGCAACGTGGGTGTGTTCAACTGGGGAGCTGTGTCGGTCGATCCGGTGCGTCAACTGTTGTTCACAAGCCCCAACTACATGGCTTTCGTCTCCAAGCTGGTGCCTCGCGCCAAGGTTGAAGCGGGCAGCAAGCGTGAAAGCGAAACCAGCGGCGTGCAGCCGAACACCGGCGCGCCGTATGCGGTGATCATGCACCCGTTGATGTCGCAGATCGGCATTCCATGCCAAGCCCCTTCGTGGGGTAACGTTGCCGCTGTCGACCTGACGACCAACCAGGTGGTCTGGAAGCACAAGAACGGCACCACCCGCGACAACACGCCAGTGCCAATCGGCCTGCCGGTCGGCGTGCCGAGCATGGGCGGTTCGATGGTAACGGCAGGTGGCGTTGGCTTCCTGGCCGGTACTCTTGACCAGTACCTGCGTGCCTATGACGTGAAAACCGGTAAAGAGCTGTTCGCCGGACGTCTGCCAGCAGGCGGCCAGGCGACGCCGATGACTTACACCGGTAAAGACGGCAAGCAATATGTGCTGATCGTGGCTGGCGGTCACGGTTCGCTGGGTACGCGGATGGGTGACTACATCATTGCGTACAAACTGCCGGAGTGATTGGGTAGTGCATTAATGCAGTGAACAGAAAGGCGGTCATCGTGAGATGGCCGCCTTTTTTGTTGTGTGGCTTCCGGGACATGAGGACTGAGTTGGCGCTCAACCTGCGGGAGCTTCTTGAGCTGCATCTGCAACCGACCTGACGCTGTCGCTGCCTTCGTCACCTCCGGCGTCTCCCACGAGGGCAGAGGAGTGTCGGTAAACGAGTGCCTACTCATCGCCAAGACCACAGCGCTACTTCTCGATCACTTCTCCCCGCTGCGGCGCCAATCTGGCGATCAACCGGTTCTGGACCGGTACAGGAATGTGCTGGTCATCCATCGAATCGATCAGATTCTCCACCAACGCATTGAAATCGCTACGGCTCAGGTTCATCCCCTTGTGCGCTTCGGCCAAGGTATCGCCGGTGTAGGTACAAGGCCCACCCGCCTCGACACAGAACTTCTCGACCAGCTTGTCGCGTACACGAACGATGTCGACCTTGGCGAAATACTTGTAAATCCGGTCGTCCCTGGCGATATGCAACAGCATCCCTTCGATGATTTTCTGAATCCCGGCGCGCTGACCCAAATCCTGATACAGGCTGTCATCCTTGGCCGGCTGCTGCGCGCACCCCACCAGAATGGCCAGCAACACAACGCTCATCCACCGCAAAGGCCGCATCATCAGAAGCTCCCCTGCACGGACAGATAAGTACCATTCTGATTATCCAACGTGGCGATTTCGCCGAGGCGGGCGTAGGCCAAAACAACAGATACATGTTTGTTGGGAAACCAGCCGACGAACATGTCAGCCCAATCGCTCTCACCCGCAAACGATAGATTATCCGGCTTCTCCCGATACTCGACCCCGACAGCCCAGCGCGGATTGAACAACAGCGCCACCGAGCCTTCTTTCAACAGACTGCGAGTGTCGCGACGGTCGCCGCCAAAACCCAACAGGCCGGTTTCGTTGGCACGGCTGTAACGCACGCCGCCGTTAACCACTACGTTGTAACCAAACGCAGCACCCATGAACAAACGGCTGGCGGTGAGGTAACCCTCGACATCCGAATCCCGCTTGGAACCCACAAGGGTCGGAATCAGGAAATCGTTCTGGTGTTTGTATTCAAGCCCCAACGAGACTTGCGGCAACTGGTCGTAGATCAGGTCACCGAACAGGCGCACTTTGACCCCAAAAACATCCTGAGTGAGATTGTCTTCGGGCAAGCTGAGTTTGTTCACCAGAGAGCCCAGGTCGAATCGCTGATGGGCGTAGGACACTTCCACTCGATTGCCATAGGAAAACGCGGCGCCGGCGACATCCAGCGTGTAATCCGGCAGATTGATATGGGTCGCGAACACATTCGCGCCCCACTCGCCTTGCTCGTCGTAACCGGCAAGCACCGCCCACGGGATAATCCCGCCGCCTGCGGCGCCTTCGATACTGCTGGCGCCACCGGTCGCGATCAGACGCCCCTGATCGGCTTCAACGACAGGTGCCATCGCCCCTGCGCAACCGCCCACCACACTTGCCAACACCACAGGGCTGAAAACAGCCGAGAGACTACGTGCCATAAACTTCAACCAATCAGTGAACCATCATGCTCGCAGAGCTGTGAGACTTGGCGATCCATGCCTCGAACGCCACCGCAGTCAGCGGGCGGCTGATCAGATAACCCTGTGCAGTGTCGCAGTGCCAGCGTTCCAAAAGACGCAGGCTGTGTTCGTACTCGACGCCTTCGGCGACCACCTTGAGGCCCAGGTTATGGCTCATTTCGATGGTCGAGCGCACGATCACCGCGTCTTCACTGGTTTCATCCAGATTACGTACGAAAGACTGGTCGATCTTCAGCTCTTGAACCGGCAGCCGCTTCAAGTGCGCCAGCGAAGAGTAGCCAGTCCCGAAGTCATCCACCGACAAGCTGATACCGCATTCGCGCAGGCGATTGAGCACCTTCAAGGCATTCTCGGGCTCGCGCATCACGGCGCTTTCAGTGATCTCGAATATCAGTTGTTCGGCGGGGACGCGATAAAGCTTGAGCAGGCCCGACACGCGGTCGGCCAGATCACCGCTGAGCAGGTCGTCCGCCGAGATATTCACCGACAGCTGCACATGCAAGCCACGACGCGCCCATTCGGCCAGTTGGCGCATCGATTCCTCGATGACCCAACTGGTGAGAATCTGAATGCTGCCCGTACGCTCGGCCAGCACGATGAATTCAGCCGGCGAGACGTTGCCGAACTGCGGGTGCTGCCAGCGCAGCAAGGCTTCGGCCTGACGCACAAGGCCATTGCGGATGTCCAGTTTCGGCTGGTAATGCAGCATAAGTTCGCCGTTGCGCGCGGCGTGGCGCAGGTCGCGGATCAGGCTGATCTGACGTTGATGCGCCAGATCGCGGCCATCTTCGTAAACCTGCAGACGGCCCGGCAGCTGCGCTGCATCCTGACGAGCGATGGAGGCGCGACGAAGCAATTCGGACGGCGAATCCCCGTTCACGGGGTAGGCGGCGATGCCGATGCAGGCGTCCAGAGAGATATCGTGATCGCCGATGCGCTGGGGCTTGAGCAGCAGGCGTTGCAGTCGGTCAGCCACAGCCACTGCACTGTCGGTCTCGGCGTTGTGCACCAACAACAGGAACTCATTGCCAGACAAGCGCGCCACGGTGTCGCCGGGACGCAACGGCAATTGCAGTTGTGCGCCGATCACTTGCAACAGTTGCTCGACGCCTTCGGGCCCGATGCTGTCGTTGATCGCGCGGAAGTTGTCGATGCCCAGATACAGCAGGGCCACCGCGCGCTGCGCTGAAATCGCACTGCCCAGACGCTCCATCACCAATGCCCGATTGGGCAGGCCCGTAAGTCCGTCGTGCAGGGCGTTGTGGGCCAGTTGCTGTTCGCGTTCGGCGATGCCGCTCTGCATCGAATTGATCGCCCCCGCCAGCAGGCCCAGCTCGTCGCTGCGCTCAAGGGCAACCGGGGTGCTGTAATCGCCTTCCCCGATCCGCTCGGCGGCCAGCGCCAGGGCTCGAACCGGCAGCGACACACTTCGGGCCAGCAACAAGGTGCCGACCAGCGAACCCGCGAGCGCGACCAGAGTGATCCAGAACAGTTTTTCATCCAGCGGCGCAAAGGCTTGCATGGCCTGATCGAGCGGGCTTTGCAGCAACGCCACGACTTGATCGCCCGCCGCATCGCCGGTGTTGCCCAGGTTCAACCGTTTATTGAGGAACGTCTGATCGCCATGCTCGGTCATCTGCATCTGGTCGCTGGCGGGATTGAGCATCACCCCACGCACGCTGTCGTAGAGCGGCTGCGGCTGGGTGCTGATGATCTGCCCCGGCAACTGATGCACCACCGAGAGAAACGACACCTGCAAACCGCTGAGCGAACGCAGCTCCTGAGCGAGGTCGTCGTCCATGCTGAACCCCATGACCACCCGCGCAATCGGCAACGGCGCCAGCACCGTGCTCTCCACCAGCAGGTGCGGCTTGCCTTGCAGCGGCACGATCAGCATCGACTGGTTGTGCGCCTTCAGATCACGCAGGGCCTGGGTGAAGGGAAACGGCGAGCCCTCAGGAATCTGCTCGATGGTGCTGGAGAGAACCTTGCCGTCCATGCCCAGCAGAAACATGTCATTGGCGTTGATTCGCGCGCCGTGGTTGAGCAGCACCGAACGAATCGTCGCCGAGTCGGCAGACGCCACGGCATCACGAAACCCGAAATCACTGGAGAGCAACTGCACCGCATCACGCAGCCGCTTGCCGCGCATTTCCAGCAAACCTTCGAAAACCCGCGTCCCCACTTCCAGTTGCGCCTGTGCCTGCTTGCTCACAGCGTCCTGCGTCGCTGCCTTGACGGCCAGAAACACCGCAACGACCACGATCAACAGCAGCATGATCAGCACGCCGGCGATGCGTGCCTGAAAGCTAATTCGCAGTTTCATTCATGGGCGGCTTTATGAAAGGCATCGCCGAACGCGCTGGGCGGTGGCGCTGCGGGCATGTCGACACCCTTGGGCTGCACGGCAACGCTGAAGCGCTGACGCAGGCCCGCGGCCGGAATATCGATTTCGCCTCCTGGCACAGGCTGCATGTCAGGCGCCTGTGGATGCCACAGCGTCGCCACATAATGCCCGGCAGGCATCTGCTCGAGGATCAGCGTGCCTTTGTCGTTGCTCACGCCGAACCAGGGATCGTCCGTTACGTAAACGTAGCCCAGCATCCAGTCGTGGATGTTGCAACCAAGCACCACGACGCCAGGTTTGTCGAACAGCACAGGATCGGAGGGCGTGCCGCCGTAAAGACGCAATTCGAAACGCTTGGCCGGAGAAAAGGAATACACCTGATGGCGAATGTCGTCGCTGTTGGGGAACCTGATTTGTGTGCCAGTGCGCACGGCGAGCACATGGGGAGCGAAACGCTGGTCGCGCTGGTCCATATCGGCCTTGGGTGCAGCATCGGGCTTACCCGACGGTCCCTGCAGCGTCAGCACGGCATCGGTCAGCGGTTTGCCTTGAGCGTCGACGAACTCGGCGGTCAGCGTGGCAGCACTGGCGAACGTGCCGAGCAGAAGGCTTGCAGCCACCAGTAACGAAGAGACGACGTGGGTCATACACAGGGTCCAGAACGGCTTGGTCGGAAGAAAAACAGCGCCGGCCCTGGCAGATGTTTGCAGCGTCCCGCGAGATTAACCGCCCCTTGGCGGAAGATCACGCTTTAAAAGCAGGCACAACGCCATCACCGATTAAATGCCGACGAAAGGCACAAATCACACAGATCTCTTTATCTGCGGCGATATTCAATGCTATCGACCGCAACTATTGAAACCTGAGCTTAACTGCCCCATCTAAGCCTCATCTCCATTTATGCAGGTGCCCCATGAGCGACCAGCAAACCGACTCCTCCCATTCCTCCGATGACTTCGACCACGAACACGAAGTCATCGGCTCAGACCGAAAAAGCCTCGCCCTGCCCGGCCAGAACCTGCCGGATCAGGTGTACATCATCCCGATTCACAACCGCCCGTTCTTCCCGGCGCAAGTCTTGCCGGTCATCGTCAACGAAGAGCCCTGGGCCGAGACACTTGAGCTGGTGAGCAAATCCGATCACCACTCCCTGGCGCTGTTCTTCATGGACACGCCCCCCGACGACCCACGCCACTTCGACACCAAGGCGCTGCCCGAGTACGGCACGCTGGTGAAGGTGCACCACGCCAGCCGAGAAGGCGGCAAGCTGCAATTTGTCGCGCAAGGCCTGAGCCGCGTGCGCATCAAGACCTGGCTGAAACACCATCGCCCGCCGTTTCTGGTAGAGGTCGAGTACCCGCATCAGCCCAACGAGCCGACCGATGAGGTCAAGGCTTATGGCATGGCCCTGATCAACGCGATCAAGGAACTGCTGCCGCTCAACCCGCTGTACAGCGAAGAACTGAAGAACTACCTCAACCGCTTCAGCCCCAACGATCCTTCGCCGCTGACCGATTTCGCCGCTGCCCTGACCTCCGCCACTGGCATAGAGCTGCAGGAAGTGCTCGATTGCGTGCCTGTGCTCAGGCGCATGGAGAAAGTCCTGCCAATGCTGCGCAAGGAAGTCGAAGTCGCGCGCCTGCAGAAAGAAATCTCCGCCGAGGTGAACCGCAAGATCGGCGAGCACCAGCGTGAGTTCTTCCTCAAGGAACAGCTCAAGGTCATTCAGCAGGAACTGGGACTGACCAAAGACGACCGCAGCGCCGACATCGAACAGTTCGAGCAGCGTCTGGAAGGCAAGACCCTGCCAGCGCAGGTGCAAAAGCGCCTCGATGAGGAAATGAACAAGCTGTCGATCCTCGAAACCGGCTCACCCGAGTACGCGGTCACCCGCAACTATCTCGACTGGGCGACCTCGGTGCCGTGGGGCGTGTATGGCGAGGACAAACTCGACCTCAAGCATGCGCGCAAGGTGCTGGACAAGCACCACGCGGGCCTTGACGACATCAAGGATCGCATTCTCGAATTCCTCGCGGTCGGTGCTTACAAAGGTGAAATCAGCGGCTCCATCGTGCTGCTGGTGGGCCCGCCGGGCGTGGGTAAAACCAGCGTCGGTAAATCCATCGCCGAATCCCTCGGCCGCCCGTTCTATCGCTTCAGCGTCGGCGGCATGCGCGACGAGGCGGAAATCAAGGGCCATCGCCGCACCTACATCGGCGCTCAGCCGGGCAAGCTGGTGCAGGCGTTGAAAGACGTCGAAGTGATGAACCCGGTGATCATGCTCGACGAGATCGACAAGATGGGCCAGAGCTACCAGGGCGACCCGGCCTCGGCACTGCTGGAAACCCTTGACCCGGAACAGAACGTCGAATTCCTCGATCACTATCTGGACCTGCGGATGGACCTGTCGAAGGTCCTGTTTGTCTGCACCGCCAACACCCTGGATTCTATCCCCGGCCCGTTGCTGGACCGGATGGAAGTGATTCGCCTGTCGGGCTATATCACTGAAGAGAAAGTCGCCATCGCCAAGCGTCACCTGTGGCCGAAATTGCTGGAGAAGGCTGGAGTCTCCAAGGGCAGCCTGAGCATCAGCGATAACGCGCTCAAGAGCTTGATCGACGGCTATGCCCGTGAAGCCGGGGTGCGTCAGTTGGAGAAGCAACTGGGCAAACTGGTGCGCAAGGCAGTCATGAAACTGATTGGCGAGCCCAAAGCCGTCATCAAGCTGGGACCGAAAGATCTGGAAGCCTCGTTGGGTCATCCCGTGTTCCGCAACGAACAGGTGCTGTCCGGGACTGGCGTGATCACCGGCCTTGCGTGGACCAGCATGGGCGGAGCGACCCTGCCGATTGAAGCCACGCGCATTCATACCCACAACCGCGGCTTCAAACTCACCGGCCAGTTGGGCGACGTTATGAAAGAGTCTGCGGAAATCGCCTACAGCTACGTCAGCTCCAATCTGGCCAAGTTTGGCGGTGATAAAGGCTTCTTCGACGAAGCGTTCGTTCACCTGCACGTACCGGAAGGCGCGACACCGAAGGATGGTCCGAGCGCAGGCGTGACCATGGCCAGCGCCCTGTTGTCTCTGGCACGCAATCAGGCACCGAAAAAAGGTGTGGCCATGACCGGCGAGCTGACGCTGACCGGGCATGTATTGCCGATTGGCGGCGTGCGCGAGAAAGTGATCGCGGCGCGGCGACAGAAGATCTTCGAACTGATCCTGCCCGAGCCTAACCGGGGCAACTTCGAGGAACTGCCGGACTATCTGAAGGAGGGCATTACCGTCCACTTCGCCAAGCGCTTCTCGGACGTGGCGAAGGTGTTGTTCTAACTCCTTACAGCCAACGCGATCATCTGTGGGAGGGGGCTTGCTCGCGAAGCGTGTTGTGCAGACGACAGAAATGTATCGGATGTACTGATCTCTTCGCGAGCAAGCTCCCTCCCACAAGGGTCCTGTATCCGCAGGCGCCCGGCAGCCATTCCCAGATTGCATCTGAGCCCGATCCGGCATTAGCAAGCATCTCATCTTCGGTTATGCTCGCCCCACGTTGCCTACGACCGGAGCCTTCATGACCCCTGCCCGCCTGCTCGTCCCGCTAAGCCTTGCCCTGCTGGCCGCCTGTGCCCAGCAACCGAAACAGATCGTTTCCCTCGAAGATCAGAAAGACTGCCCGATTACCCTCAAGACCGGTCAGACCCTGATGCTCATGCTGCCCAGCAACCCCACCACCGGGCACCGCTGGCTGATGCAGAATCCCGCTCCGTCGATCCTCAACGCCATGGGTCCTGAGGTGTTCAACACCCCCGAAGCCCTCGGCATGGTCGGCACAGAAGGCCAGTCAGTCTGGCGCTACAAGGCGGCCAATGCAGGCACCGGCCACCTGATGATGGTCTATCAACAGCCTTGGGCGCCAGAAGTGCGGCCGGAACGCACCTTCGACTGCGCGATCACGGTGAATTGAGGTCGATCATTCGAACGATGAGATGAGGTTTCGGCCTGGCCATACAATTGGCTAAAATGCCGCACTTTTCGCCTCAACCCCCGGAATCGCCGTGAGCAAAGAACCCGACCGCATATTCGCCCAGCCGCTGGCACAGGTGCCCGACTTTGCCTTCAACGAGGACGTAGTGCGCGTGTTCCCGGACATGATCAAGCGTTCGGTGCCGGGTTATCCGACCATTGTCGAGAATCTCGGCGTGCTCGCCGCGCAGTTCGCCCAGCCCCATAGCGTGCTGTACGACCTGGGCAGCTCCCTCGGTGCGGTGACGCAGGCCCTGCGCCGTCATGTACGCACCGAAGACTGCCGGGTAGTCGCCATCGACAACTCGGCAGCCATGGTCGAACGCTGCCGCGAGTACCTCAACGCCCAGGACTCGATGTTCCAGGAATTGCTGCCGGTGGAAGTCATCGAAGGCGACATTCTTGCCCTCGAGTTCGAGCCTGCCTCGGTCGTGGCGCTGAACTTCACTTTGCAATTCATTGCGCCCGATCAGCGTCTGGCCTTGCTCGGCCGGATTCGTCAGTCGCTGTTGCCCGGCGGTGCGCTGATCCTTTCCGAGAAACTGCGCTTCGACGACACCGAAGAGCATGCCCTGCTCACCGACCTGCACGTGGCCTTCAAACGCGCCAATGGTTACAGCGAACTGGAAATCGCCCAGAAACGCAGCGCCATCGAAAACGTGATGAAACCCGACAGCTTGGACCAGCATCGCGAACGGCTGCTCGCAGCGGGGTTCTCCAGGGTCGTGCCCTGGTTCCAGTGCCTTAACTTCGCCTCTCTGATTGCCCTGCCATGATTGATCTAGCCCCATTGGTCCGCCGTCTGGCGGGCACCCCCCTGCATGCCTGGGCCCAAGGCCTGCAGGCGCAACTCGACGCGAAGATGGAAAAAGGCCACGGCGACCTTGAGCGCTGGCAAGGTGCACTGAATTCGCTGCCCCAGCTGGTGCCCAGCCGTGTCGAACTCAAGGACGACTTCATCCTCGATGCCGATTGCGACGACGCCACGCGTGAGCAGACCCGCGCCGCGCTGATGGGCCTGTCACCTTGGCGCAAGGGGCCGTTCGATGTGTTCGGCGTGCACGTCGACACCGAATGGCGTTCGGACTGGAAATGGTCGCGAGTTGCCCCGCATCTGGATTTGAAGGGCAAGCGTGTGCTGGATGTCGGCTGCGGCAATGGCTATTACCAATGGCGCATGCTCGGCGCCGGTGCAGACAGCGTCATCGGTGTCGACCCCAACTGGCTGTTCTTCTGCCAGTTCCAGGCGATGCAACGATACCTGCCCGACCTGCCAGCGTGGCATCTGCCGTTCACTCTGGAAGACCTTCCGGCGCGGCTGGAAGGCTTCGACACCGTGTTTTCCATGGGCGTGCTGTATCACCGCAAATCGCCGATCGATCACTTGTTGGCGTTGAAAGACTGCCTGGTGAAAGGTGGCGAGCTGGTGCTGGAAACCATGGTGGTGGAAGGCGATGTGCATCAGGTGCTGGTACCTGAAGATCGCTACTCGCAGATGCGCAACGTGTGGTTCTTGCCATCTGTGCCTGCGCTGGAGCTGTGGCTGCGCCGTGCAGGTTTTGTTGATGTGCGTTGCGTGGATGTCAGCACGACGACGGTCGAAGAACAACGCGGCACCGAGTGGATGCGTTATCAGTCGCTGAGCGATTTCCTCGATCCAGACGATCACAGCAAGACCGTGGAAGGACTGCCTGCCCCGCGCCGCGCCGTTATCGTCGGCCGCAAGGCGTAAGCCAGGCCCTGGTTGCGCAACTGACACTTGATCGTCACACGCGGAGCATGGGAACGATCACATTACCCTTTAGCAGTCCGGCCCGCCGTCGGCAGCGGACTTGAGAACGCTACCGCCGGCAAGCCGGACCGCTACAGGCAATGGTTATCCCTTCAGCGCCGCCGCCAGAATCAACGCTTTCATCTCGGACACTGCCGACTTCAAGCCTACGAACAGCGCGTGAGCTACTAGAGCATGGCCAATGTTCAGTTCGTTGATGCCCTTGATTGCGGCGACCGCTTCAACGTTGTGGTAATGCAAACCGTGACCGGCGTTGACGATCAGCCCCTGCTGGATGCCGAAAGCTACGCCATCGGCGATCCGCTTCAGCTCTTCAGCGACATCGGTCGGGGTCTCAGCGTCGGCATAACGGCCGGTGTGCAGCTCAATCGCAGGCGCACCCACACGCGCCGAGGCCTCGATCTGGCGTTCATCGGCATCAATGAACAGTGACACTTCGCTGCCAATGGCAGACAGACGCTCCACCGCGGCCTTGATCCGGGCTTCTTGACCTGCAACATCGAGACCGCCTTCGGTGGTCAGTTCCTGACGGGTCTCCGGAACTAGGCAAATGTGCGCCGGACGAATGCGCTCGGCGAACGCCATCATCTCTTCGGTGACACCCATTTCGAAATTCATGCGGGTCTGCAGCACATCCTTGAGCAGCAGCACATCGCGCTCCTGGATGTGACGGCGGTCTTCGCGCAAGTGCACGGTAATGCCATCGGCGCCCGCCTCTTCTGCGTCCAGCGCAGCTTTTACCGGATCGGGGTAGCGGGTGCCGCGAGCCTGGCGCAGGGTCGCCACGTGGTCGATGTTCACGCCGAGCAGAATGCGGGTGCTGTGGGTCACTTTGTTCTCCTGAAAACTTGGTCTGCCGGGCGTCATGGACACTCCGGTCAGGGCTTACGAAACAATTCTCGGCTCACCAGCGGGCGGCCACCCAGGTGCACCGCCAGCGCCTGACGCATCAGACGCTTGGCCGCTGACAACGCACCAGGGGCGCTCCAGTCGGCTTCGGACATCGCCAGCAATTCGGCGCCCTGAAACAAGCCGGGCTGCAACAGATATACCCGTTCGAGCCCCGCGTCCACCTGTAGGCGATACATGCCATCGGCTGCCAGTGCCTCGCCATTGATGTCTGCGTCGAGGGCAAAACCGTAACCCAAGTCGTCCAGCAGGCGCCACTCGAAAGATCGCAAAAGTGGTTCGAGCGCTCGCTTTTCGGCCAGCGCCGCCAGCGTCGCGGCATAGTGATCGAATACACCGGGATGAGGGTCTTCGGCAGGCAGCAGGCGAATCAGCAGTTCGTTGAGGTAAAGGCCACTGAACAGCGCCTCACCCTCCAGCCAGGCCGCGATGCCGGCGCTTTCCATACGCCCGACATTCTTCAATTCCCCCCGCCCGCGAAACTCGACATCCAGCGGCACGAACGGACGCGCCAGCGACCCTGCCTTGCCCCGCGCGCTGCGCAGAACAGCCCGCAAACGGCCTTGAGGTGTCAGAAAATCGACCAGCGCGCTGTTCTCGCGATATGCCCTGCTGTGCAGAACGTACGCAAGCTGGCTGGCAGGAGGGGTCTGGGACATTTATCTCTCAATGACGAAACACGGTTTACCAGCCACCTCAAACCATTGTGGGAGGGAGCTTGCTCGCGAATAGGCTGTCCCAATCAACATCAATGTTGAATGTCACATCCCCTTCGCGAGCAAGCTCCCTCCCACAGAAGGTCGGTGTATCAACCGAAGTCTTACAGGTCGCCGTAGCCCAACGAACGCAGGGCGCGCTCGTCATCGGACCAGCCGCCTTTGACCTTGACCCACAGATTGAGCATGACCTTGGAGTCGAACAGCACTTCCATGTCACGGCGCGCGTCGGAACCGATGCGCTTGATGCGCTCGCCCTTGTCGCCAATGATGATTTTCTTCTGGCCGTCACGCTCGACGAGGATCAAGGCATGAATGTGCAAGGTCTTGCCCTGTTGCTTGAACTCTTCGATTTCGACGGTGATCTGGTACGGGAGCTCAGCGCCCAGCTGGCGCATGATCTTCTCGCGAACCAGTTCGGCGGCCAGGAAACGGCTGCTGCGGTCGGTGATCTGGTCTTCAGGGAAGAAATGATCGTTTTCCGGCAGATGCTCGGCGATCACCTTCTCCAGTGCTTCGAGGTTATGCCCCTGCTGCGCCGAAATCGGAATGATCTGCGCATTCGGCAGTTGTTCCTGCAGCCAGGACAGATGCGGCATCAGGTCAGACTTGTCCTCGATGCGATCAGTCTTGTTCAGTGCGACGATCAGCGGCCCGGTCACGTACTGAACGCGCTCCAGGACCATCTGGTCTTCGTCGGTCCACTTGGTGCGGTCCACCACGAAGATCACCACGTCGACGTCTTTCAACGCAGCCGACGCGGTCTTGTTCATGTAGCGGTTCAGCGCCTTGTCACTGCCCTTGTGCATACCGGGGGTGTCGACGTAGATCGCCTGCACGGCGCCTTCGGTCTTGATGCCCAGCATGTTGTGGCGAGTGGTTTGCGGCTTGCGCGAGGTGATCGCGAGTTTCTGGCCAAGGATGTGGTTCAGCAGCGTCGACTTGCCCACGTTTGGCCGGCCAACGATGGCGACATAGCCACAGCGTGTTGCAGTTGAATCAGTCATTGCCGTTCTCCACACCCAGGGCGATAAGGGCTGCGGCCGCGGCTACCTGTTCGGCAATGCGACGGCTGACACCTTGTCCCCGGCTTTTTTCGTTCAATAGGGTGATCTCGCATTCGACGAAAAAGGTTCGGCAATGCGGTTCGCCCTGAATGTCCACCACTTCGTAGCGCGGCAATTCACAGGCGCGGGACTGCAGGAATTCCTGCAACCGGGTTTTCGGGTCCTTGTTGGTGTCGACCAGCGTCAGGCTGTCGAACTCGCTGGCAAGCCAGGCAAGCACCCGCTCACGGGCCATGTCCATGCCCGAATCCAGATAGATCGCGCCAATCAGGGCCTCAAGCGCATCCGCCAGAATCGACTCACGACGGAAGCCACCGCTTTTCAGCTCGCCCGAACCCAGTCGCAGGTATTCACCCAGATCGAAACCGCGAGCCAGCAAGGCCAGGGTCTCGCCCTTCACCAGGCGCGCGCGCAGACGCGAGAGTTGGCCTTCGCGAGCCTGAGGAAAACGCTCGAACAGCGCCTCGCCAGCCACGAAGTTGAGAATGGCATCACCGAGGAATTCCAGACGCTCGTTGTTGCGTCCGGCAAAACTGCGGTGAGTCAGGGCCAGAACCATCAGTTCCTGATCCTTGAAGGTATAGCCGAGCTGACGCTCCAGGCGACTCAATGACACGCTCACGGTTTACCCACGCTGAATTCGTGGTCGAACTTGACCACCAGATCGATGTTCTGGATCAGTGGCTCACGATTCTCGTATTTCAAATGGGCGAGGAACCTGTTGTTCTCCGTCGTCACACTTAACGCCTTGTTCAAATCCAAATCCCGAATGTTATTGACCTGCATGCCTTTGGCGACGTAATCGTAGAACTCGCGGCTGTTGCTTATTTCAGCGGTCTTGTCCGTGCCAGCGGCTTCGATGATTTTCTTCATCGACATGTAATCGAGGTAATGCGGCACCACTTTGGCTGCGGTACTCGCGGCAAATGCAAGAACGGCCAGCAACACCAGCCATCCAATGAACGACAAGCCTTTTTGCGAACCGGCAACTGTCATGTGTGCCCTCAAGAATAGTCCGTCCCTGCTGTCTGCAAGGTGAACCCTGCAGCATAGCCCGCCGAAATGACATACGGCGCTGTATCACACAGCGCCGCATCGGTTACTTGATCAACCCGACTCGCGAGAAGTTCGGCAAGTGGCTCAGCTTCGGCTCCGGCCAGCTCATCCATACGGCGAAGGCCTTGCCGACGATGTTCCTGTCGGGAACCATGCCCAGCTCGTCCTTGGGAATATTGGGATCATCCCAGTAACGGCTGTCGTTGGAGTTGTCGCGGTTGTCACCCATCATGAAGTAGTGACCGGCCGGAACCGTCCACTCATGGTCAGGCGGTGCGCGGTAGCGGCTCATTTCCTGACGGATCTGATGCTGGACTTCGCCGAGTTTCTCGTCATACAGCTCGGCGCTGCCCAGTGTGCCCGGCTCCGAGCCGATCAGTTGCTTGGCGACCAGTTGTCCGTTGATGAACAGCTGTTTGTCATTGGTGTAGCGAATGACATCGCCCGGCAGACCTACGACACGCTTGATGTAGTTGACGTTAGGGTCACTTGGGTAGCGAAACACCATCACGTCGCCCCGCTGCGGATCGCCCACCGGAATGACCTTCATGTCGATCACCGGCAGACGGATACCATAGGAAAACTTGTTCACCAGGATGAAGTCGCCTACATCCAGTGTTGGTTTCATCGAGCCCGACGGAATCTGGAACGGCTCAACCAGGAACGAACGCAGCACCAATACGATGAACAGCACTGGAAAGAACGACTTGCCGTATTCAACCAGCAGAGGTTCCTTGTTCAGTTGCTCGACGACAGCGACATCCGGCTGGCTCACGCTGCCCTGATAATTCGCTATCGCAGTCCGCCGACGCGGCGCCAGTATGATCAGATCGAACAAGGCCAGCAGACCGCAGACGAACACGGCGATGACCAACAACAGCGGGAAATTTAGTGACATAGGGCCTGACTATTCCAACCTGAGCACGGCAAGGAAGGCTTCTTGTGGAATTTCCACGTTGCCGACCTGCTTCATGCGTTTTTTACCGGCCTTCTGCTTTTCAAGCAGCTTGCGCTTACGGCTGACGTCGCCACCGTAACATTTGGCCAGTACGTTCTTTCTGAGCGCCTTGACGGTTGTACGCGCGATAATCTGGCCGCCGATGGCTGCCTGGATTGCCACGTCGAACATCTGACGAGGAATCAGTTCTTTCATCTTTTCGGTCAACGCACGGCCCTTATAGGCCGCGTTGTCACGGTGCACGATCAAAGCCAGGGCATCGACCTTGTCGCCGTTGATCAGCACGTCCAGCTTCACCAGATTCGCCGATTGATAACGATCGAAATGATAGTCCAGCGACGCATAACCGCGACTGGTGGACTTCAGACGGTCGAAGAAGTCCAGCACCACTTCGTTCATCGGCAGATCGTAAGTCACCTGGACCTGAGTGCCGAGGAACAGCATGTCGTGCTGGATACCGCGTTTCTCGATGCACAGCGTAATGACGTTGCCCAGGTGCTCTTGAGGCACAAGGATGTTCGCGCGCACGATCGGCTCGCGCATATCCTCGATGGTCGAGAGGTCTGGCAGCTTCGACGGGTTGTCGACGTAAATGGTTTCACCGGTCTTGAGCAACAGCTCGAAGATTACGGTTGGCGCGGTGGTGATCAGGTCCAGGTCGTACTCGCGCTCCAGGCGCTCCTGAATGATCTCCATGTGCAGCATGCCGAGGAAGCCGCAACGGAAGCCGAAGCCCAGTGCGTCGGAGCTTTCCGGGGTGTACTGCAACGAGGAATCGTTCAGCGTCAGCTTCTGCAACGCTTCGCGGAAATCTTCGAAGTCGTCGGAGCTGACCGGGAACAGACCGGCATACACCTGCGGTTGAATGCGTTTGAAACCAGGCAGGACTTCGACGTCCGGCGTGGTGCTCAAGGTCAGGGTGTCACCCACAGGCGCACCGTGAATGTCCTTGATGCCGGCGATGATGAAGCCCACTTCGCCCGCTTTGAGATCGGCGGTGGCGGTGTGCTTCGGGTTGAATACCCCGACGCTGTCGACCAGATGGATCTTGCCGGTGGACTTGACGAGGATCTTGTCGCCCTTCTTGACGCGGCCATGACGCACCCGCACCAGGGACACAACGCCCAGGTAGTTGTCGAACCAGGAGTCGATGATCAGCGCTTGCAACGGGTCTTCGATGTTACCGGTCGGGGCCGGGATGGTCTTGACCAGACGTTCCAGCACCTCGTCGACGCCCATGCCGCTCTTGGCGCTACAGGCCACGGCGTCGGTGGCATCGATACCGATGATCTTCTCGATTTCTTCCTTGACGCGGTCCGGATCGGCCTGCGGCAAATCCATCTTGTTCAGGACTGGCATGACTTCCAGGCCCTGTTCAATGGCGGTATAGCAGTTGGCGACGGACTGCGCCTCTACGCCCTGACCCGCATCGACCACCAGCAGCGCACCTTCACAGGCGGCCAGCGAGCGACTGACTTCATAGGTGAAGTCCACGTGGCCCGGGGTATCGATGAAGTTCAGTTGGTAGGTGATGCCGTCATTGGCCTTGTAATAAAGGGTGACGCTGTGGGCCTTGATCGTGATACCGCGCTCACGCTCCAGGTCCATGGAGTCAAGCACCTGCGCTTCCATTTCGCGCTCGGTGAGGCCACCGCACATTTGAATGAAACGGTCAGCCAGCGTCGACTTGCCATGGTCAATGTGGGCGATGATGGAGAAATTGCGGATATGACTCAAATCACTCACGGATCAACACTCGAAAAAGGTTGCAGGCAGACTGCCCGCCGAAAAATAGCCGGGAATTGTACCTGAAGGAAGGCTGGGGCGTCACGTTCACACGTCAAGCCTTGCAGCCACAAGCCCGTCGGGCACAAAAAAGGAGCGGACGTGCCGCTCCTTTCCCGTCATGGCTGATTATTCCGCCAGTTTGAAGGTGATGAACGTAGCGCGACCCTGACGCAGAACCCGCATCGACACCGAACGGTTCTTCGGCAGGCCTTTAGCCACTTCAGTGAACTGCTTGGCCGAGCTGATGGCTTGGTTGTTCAGGTGAGTGATCACGTCGCCAGTCTGCAGACCGATCAGCGAAGCCGGACCATCCTGTACGTCCTTGATGACGACACCGCCTTTGAGGTCCAGCGACTTCATCTGCTCGGGCGTCAGATCGGTGACCGAAACGCCAAGGCGGTTGCTGTTACGCTCCACACCCGAGTCAGTAGCGCCCATCTCTTCGCCTTCAGCTGGCAATGCGCCAACAGTCACGGTCAGCTTCTGACGCTTGCCATCACGGATCACTTCAAGCTCGGCCTTGCTGCCGTCCTTCAGGTTGCCGATCAGGTGCGGCAGATCAGCCGACATGACGATTGGCGTACCGTTAGCGCTGAGAATCACGTCGCCGACCTGCAGGCCGCCCTTGGCCGCAGGACCGTCCTCCAGAACCTGAGCCACCAGCGCACCCGCCGGTTTATCCAGACCGAACGACTCGGCAAGATCCTTGTTCACTTCCTGAATAACGACGCCCAACCAGCCGCGATTGACCTTGCCGTTGGACTTGAGCTGGTTGGCAACGTCCATCGCCACGTCGATAGGAATGGCGAACGACAGGCCCATGAAGCCACCGGAACGGGTGAAGATTTGCGAGTTGATGCCCACGACTTCGCCATCCATGTTGAACAGCGGACCACCGGAGTTACCCGGATTGATCGCTACGTCGGTCTGGATGAACGGCACGTAAGTATCGTTCGGCAGGCTTCGGCCCTTGGCGCTGACAATACCTTTGGTCACCGAATGGTCAAAACCGAACGGCGAACCGATCGCCAGTACCCATTCACCGACCTTGAGCTTGTCGGAGTTACCGAGCTTGACGGTTGGCAGATCCTTGCCATCGATCTTCAGGACCGCTACGTCGGTGCGCGGATCAGTGCCGATCAGCTTGGCTTTCATTTCACTGCGGTCGGACAGGCGGACGAGAATTTCGTCGGCACCATCGATCACGTGATTGTTGGTCAGGATGAAGCCGTCAGCGGAGATGATAAACCCCGAACCGAGCGACTGCGCTTCGCGCTGACGATCGCCCTTGCCCGATCCAGGCGGACGCGAGCTTGGCGGCATGCTGCGCTCCAGAAACTCGCGCAACATGGGTGGCAACCCTTCCAGGTCAGGCATCTGCCCTTGAGCCACCGAACGATCCGGCAGTTTCTGGCGGGTACTGATGTTCACGACGGCCGGTGAGGCCTGTTCCACCAGTGTCGTGAAGTCCGGCAAGGCTTCCGCCTGCGCCGTGAGGGCCTGGCCAAGCATCAGCACGGCGGCCATCCAGGACAGATAAGTTTTCAAGCGTGGTATCGACATACGGCTCCCGTTCACAACGAGCATGGTTAAGCGGTACGAACCGACAGGTTCGAGGAGCATCTACACATCGCAGTCTTGCTCAGTGCATCGCTCTCAGCCAGTTTTACTCTCAATTAGCTTTCTGAAAGCTGAAACAACAAAAGGCCAGAGCTGCGAAGCTGTGACCTATAGAAAAAAAAGAGTGTGTTTGCAACCTGCAAAGCTGACCAAACATTTCAGCCTCTCGTCCATAGCGCGCAATTGCTGGGCTGACGGCTTGGAATGCCCAATATGAAACCTTTTTCATAGTGGGCATTTTACGATTCGGACCGCTTACTTCTTGGTTGTGCCCGGGGCTGCATCGTTACGCATGGACAGGGCGATCCGCTCGGCGGTACCAATCGGAATTTCGCCGACAACGGTCACCATCGCGTCGCCCTTGGGCGTGGTCAGCCGGCGCGAAACCGCGACGGTGGGGCCCAACTGGGTACGAATGTCGGTCACCGCCGCGCCACTGACCGGCTCGATGAACACCGAGAAACGCGCAAGACCGTCGTCATACATGAGGCTGGTAACCAGCGACTTGGAATCGGGGTCCTTGCGGGCGGCGGCGCTGCTGAGTTCGAAGCCAGGAGGCAACCAGTCCGAGCGCCAGGCAACTTGCTGCTTCTGGGAGTCGGTCTTGGCCTTCACCACTTCCACCGTCTTGCAATCGGCGCTGGGGTGCAGCATCTGATCGGTAGGGTCAGTGGTATCCAGTTCGGTGAACTGGAATCGCTCCAGCAATTGCCCCTTGTCACTGAGTAACAGCGACTTGAGCGGCAGGCCGGTTTCGCTATCCAGATGCAACTCGATGCCATAGCGATGCTGGTCGCGCGGCGTCAGCGTCACCACTACAGCAGGTCGCCCTGCCACCCGCGAATTTCCTGCAACCTTCATGTCGTACCAGGCAGAGAGCTTGGCGGCATCGAAGGCATGAGCCGGGGAATCGGGGATGTTCGAGACGCCCGCAACCAGGGTACCGCTGACGCATTGGGTTACCCCATCGACGCGCAATACTTCCTGAGCGGAGCCATCGAGCTGAAGGAGATGCTCACGAACCTTGCCGTCTACAACCCGGTGCCAGATTCGATGAGTGGAAAAACTTCCATTGCGTTCGTAAACGAAGGTGCCTTGGAAACTTTGCTGCTGTTCTGCCTGCGCAAGACGCTTGAGCTGGTCTTGCGCATCATCGGCATGAACTGGAAGGACCAGCCATCCACCAAGCAGAAGCGGCACTAGAGGGATGGCGCGCATGATCCTCCTTAACGGTTTTCCAGGCTGGCGGCGCGTGCGTACGGCAGAGCGCTTTCAGTGCCTTTCAACGCAGCTTGTTGAGCATGTTGACGCAGGTAGCCTGGCAGACGCTGATCGTGCCAGCCGGCCTGGTTCTGCATCACGCCACTGGCCATAGGGCCCGGCGCCTGGTCGCTCTCGGTGTATCCAGCCAGAACTGCCGGGCCTTTTACCTGAGGCATGGCAACATTGGCAGGCTGAGCCGACTGCTGAGCCAGTTGGGCGCCAGCGATCTCGTCCTGGTTGTACAAACGAACACCTGCCAGCACAGCCACAGTAACCGATGCAGCTACAGCCAGACGGCCCAGCGTGCGCCAAGGGCCACGACCGGCCTTGAGCGGGCTGACTTCGTCGGCGATCGCGGCGGCTACGGCTGCCGAGATGTCCAGATGAGGCATCAGCAGTTCTTTATGCATTGCTGCACGAGCAATCTGATAACGCGACCATGTGGCACGTGTATCCGCATCGTCGATTGCATTGAGCACTCGACGTAATTCCAATTCGTCCGCTTCGTTATCCATCACCGCGGACAGCGATTCCTGCAGGGCTTCACGACTCATGGCGGTTCCTCTCATATGGCTATCGCCGCTGTCTCAGGTTTCCTGCAACAAAGGCTGCAGGGCTTTATCAATGGCTTCCCGAGCGCGAAAAATGCGAGAGCGCACGGTACCAACCGGACATTGCATAACGCTCGCAATGTCTTCGTAACTCAGACCGTCAAACTCACGCAAAGTTAGAGCTGTACGCAAATCTTCTGGCAGTAGCTGGATGGTCCGATGGACAGTGCCCTCGATCTCATCCCTTAACAATGCACGCTCCGGCGACTCGATGTCCTTGAGGCCATGATCGCCGTCGTAGAACTCCGCGTCTTCAGATCTGACATCGCTGTCCGGCGGTCGCCGACCTCGCGACACCAGATAGTTTTTCGCCGTGTTAATGGCGATGCGGTACAGCCACGTATAAAACGCACTGTCGCCGCGGAAGTTTCCAAGTGCACGGTAAGCCTTGATAAAAGCCTCTTGCGCGACATCCTGGGCTTCATGGGTGTCGTGGACGAATCTCACGATCAACCCAAGAATCTTGTGCTGATATTTCACCACTAGCAGATCAAAGGCTCGCTTGTCGCCGCGCTGTACGCGTTCGACCAGTTGCTGATCCTCTTCCTGGGTTAGCATGAACACTCCTCATAGAGCTCAAGGGAGTGTCGCAGAGGCTGCTTCACAGGCTTGCAAACATAGACTCGGGCTTTTCGCAAAAGTTCTCCCCCCTTCAAGCAAGTTTCCGGCGAGCGTTGGTAGCCCGCACGAAAAACGCAGCTCGAACCAGGTCGGCTGCGTGAATAATCTTGTCGTCGAAAGCGCTTGCGCGGTGTTTGATTACTTCCCTCGCAAAGCGCCGACGCTGTCCCTTTATCGGCAACCCTCTATTGAACGTGGGGCTTTATGAAAAGTTCCCACATTTCGCTTTAGAGCGTCAGACATGCATCGTCGGGCGGGCAGGATCCAATTCGAGTATTGCCTCGTCATTGAAATTGCCCGCCAGACGGTATGCACGATGCCGCGCAGTAGCGCACAATCCGCCCCCGCTGCGCGACACAATTGCCATAAAATCGCAGCCATTGTGCCGTTCCCGTTCTTTACATACTAGTGGCCATTTAGAAGCCGGATAAGTTATGAGTCAGCATTTTCAGCACGACGTACTGGTGATCGGCTCCGGCGCTGCCGGATTGAGTCTGGCCCTTACCCTGCCCGCCCATTTGCGCATTGCAGTCCTGAGCAAGGGCGACCTGGCCAACGGGTCGACTTTCTGGGCTCAGGGAGGTGTGGCCGCCGTGCTCGATAACGCCGACACCGTTCAATCGCACGTAGAAGACACGCTCAATGCCGGGGGCGGCCTGTGTAATGAAGAGGCGGTGCGTTTCACGGTCGAGCACAGCCGTGAAGCCATTCAGTGGCTGATTGACATGGGCGTGCCGTTTACCCGCGACGATGAATCGACCGTCGAAGATGGCGGATTTGAATTCCATCTGACCCGCGAAGGTGGCCACAGCCATCGGCGGATCATTCACGCCGCCGATGCGACTGGCGCCGCGATTTTCCGCACCTTGCTTGTGCAGGCCAAAGCCCGTCCGAATATAGAGTTGCTGGAGCAGCGCGTCGCCGTTGATTTGATCACTGAGCGGCGCCTTGGTCTTGAAGGTGAGCGCTGCCTGGGTGCCTATGTGCTGGATCGTTCGACCGGCGAAGTCGACACCCACAGCGCGCGCTTCACAATTCTGGCCTCTGGCGGCGCAGCGAAGGTCTACCTCTATACCAGTAATCCGGACGGCGCTTGCGGGGATGGCATTGCCATGGCCTGGCGTTCGGGGTGCCGCGTTGGCAATCTGGAGTTCAACCAGTTTCATCCCACTTGCCTCTATCACCCACAGGCCAAGAGCTTTCTTGTGACCGAGGCGCTCCGTGGTGAAGGTGCCTATTTGAAGCTGCCTAATGGTGAACGCTTCATGCAGCGTTTCGACACCCGTGCCGAACTGGCGCCCCGGGATATCGTCGCACGGGCCATCGACCATGAAATGAAGCGCCTGGGTGTGGACTGCGTTTATCTGGATATCAGCCACAAGCCGGCAGAATTCGTCAAAACCCATTTTCCGACTGTTTATGAGCGTTGCCTGGAGTTCGGGATCGACATCACTCGTCAGCCCATTCCCGTGGTGCCAGCCGCGCATTACACCTGCGGCGGCGTGGTCGTCGACCAGCATGGCCACACCGATGTGCCTGGCCTTTACGCCATTGGTGAAACCAGCTTCACTGGCTTGCACGGCGCCAACCGCATGGCAAGCAACTCGTTGCTGGAGTGTTTCGTCTACGCGCGCTCTGCGGCGGCCGACATCGTCGCCAAGCTGCCCGAGATCGCTCAGCCGCAAGACTTGCCGGCGTGGGACGCAAGCCAGGTTACCGACTCGGATGAAGACGTGATCATCGCGCACAACTGGGACGAGTTGCGGCGCTTCATGTGGGACTACGTCGGCATCGTGCGCACCAACAAACGGCTGCAGCGCGCGCAGCATCGGGTTCGGCTGCTGCTGGACGAGATCGACGAGTTTTACAGTAACTATAAGGTCAGCCGTGACCTGATCGAGCTGCGCAATCTGGCGCAAGTGGCCGAGCTGATGATTGCTTCAGCCATGGCGCGCAAGGAAAGTCGGGGCCTGCATTACACGCTCGATTACCCAGACATGCTGCCCGAAGCCGTCGACACTATTCTGGCGCCGCCCACCTACGTCGGCTGAACTTCAAGCGAAGACGCAGGCGCCGGTGCAAATCCGGCGCCATGGCGTCAGCCGGAATGCAGACACTTCGTACCCATCTGCGCGCCAGCCAATCCCCGCTCGTCATGCGGAACCTGAGCAGTACGATAGCCGGCAGCGCCATGCTGTCCGGCCGTAACTGCACCGGTTGCCATCCGCCGTGCGCATTCCACAGTTGCCAGCCAGAACCGTCACGCCGCAAGCGGGTGAAAGCATGTTCATCATTTAGCAGAATCGATCGCCGAAAGTGGCCAGCACCGTGCAACAGGCACAGTAAAACGCCGACCGTTCTGGCCCACGCCGGGATTTGAAGGAGAAGGATGGAAATCAGTGCCAGCAACTGGGCACCGAGATATGCCGTCAGCAGTGCTCGGGAGCGCTGCCAACGGCATTCGAAACGGTCATTTCGGCTGGACACGGTCCAGAATCATGCGAACCATGCGCTGCAGTTCGGGATCTTCCGATTCCCCGCGCTGCATGAACCAGACGAACATGTCCTGGTCTTCGCAGGTCAGCAGGCGGACATAGAGCGCGCGATCAACGTCATTGAGCGATGGATAGACTTCTCGGACAAACGGTACCAGCAGTACATCCAGCTCGAGCATGCCGCGGCGGCTGTGCCAAAAGAGGCGATTGAGTTCAACATCTTCGACCATGGGGCGCTCCTCAAATTTGCCGGCGAGTATACAGGCCAGTGCTCCCGAGGCGCATCCGCAGTTAGTCGCAGCGTTTTACGCAGTGTCTAAACCTGCCTTGCATATACCCATAAACGAGACAGAGCACTATGATGGTGCCCCAGACTTCTACCCACGCGATGACTCATGGCCGATTCAGCTTTTTTCTGCCCACTCTCCCACGAAGGTGTGCTTGCCGTTCGCGGCGTAGACGCCAGCAAATTCCTTCAAGGCCAACTGACCTGCAACCTGGATTACCTGAGCGAAGCCAAGGCCACGCTCGGCGCCCGGTGCACGCAGAAAGGCCGCATGCAGTCCAGCTTCCGCATTCTGCTGGAAGGCGATGGCGTGCTGCTGGCGATGGCCAGTGAACTGATCGAAGCGCAGCTGCTGGACTTGAAAAAATACGCGGTTTTCTCCAAATCTAAATTGACCGACGAGAGCGCATCCTGGGTACGTTTCGGCCTGAGCCACGGTGACGCAGCGCTGGCCAGCCTCGGTCTGGAACTGCCACAGGACACGGACTCTGTCGTGCGGGCCAACGATCTGATTGCCATCCGAGTCTCCCCTGCCCGCGCCGAGCTGTGGGTTCGTGCAGAACAGGCGGACGACATTCGCAACCTTCTGGCCGCACAGCTGCCAGAAGGTTCGCTGAACGACTGGTTGCTGGGCCAGATTCGCGCTGGCATCGGCCAGGTATTCGGCCAGACCCGAGAAGAATTCATCCCGCAGATGATCAACCTGCAGGCCGTGGGTGGCGTCAGCTTCAAGAAAGGCTGCTACACCGGCCAGGAAATCGTCGCGCGGATGCAGTATCTGGGCAAACTCAAGCGCCGCCTGTACCGCCTGACTCTGGCAGACAACGGTGTGCCGGAACCAGGCATTGAGCTGTTTTCTCCTGTTCACGCGAGCTCCGCAGGCAATGTCGTGCTCGCGGCCCGGACGGGGAGCGGAGTCGAACTGCTTGCGGTCCTGCAGGCCGACGCGGTTGAAAACGGCAATATTCGCCTCGGTAACCCTGAAGGCCAGGCCTTGCTACTGAGCGAACTGCCCTACACGCTTGATGCCAAGCTTGAAACCCAGCGTTGAGCCTTGGTTGAACGAGCGATTCAGACGTCAGCGTAGTTGCTTGCACCCCTCCCTTGTTCAAGGCTGGGGCGCAGGCCGGAATGCACTATCCAGAGATTCGATATGAGCAGCATGGCTGACGAAGTGCAGAGGGACCTTATCAAGGCGATCGACCGGGACGCCCTGTTTCTGCCAACGCTCCCTGAAGTGGCACTGAAAATTCGCCTGGCCGCGGAAGATTCGGAAATCACTATCGCAGCCCTGAGCAAGGTCATTGGCAGTGACACTGCGCTCTCTGCGCGCCTGATCAAAGTGGTGAACAGCCCGTTGTTGCGGCCGAACTTCGAAGTCAGTGACGTGCTGACCGCCGTTCGCCGTCTCGGCGTGAACTACAGCTGCAACCTGGCGATCGGTCTGGTGGTGGAGCAGATGTTCCACGCCAAGTCCGACGTGATCGAAACCAAGATGCGCGACATCTGGAAGCTGAGCCTGCAAGTTGCCGGTGTCAGCAGCCTGCTGAGCTTGCGCCGTGGCCACCTGAAAGCCGACAAGGCGACGCTGGCGGGGCTTATTCACCTGATCGGCGTGCTGCCGATCCTGACCTACGCCGAAGACAATTTCGAGTTGCTGGCCGATCCGATCAGCCTTAACCATGTGATCGAGCGCATTCACCCGATCATCGGCGAGCGTCTGCTGCGTTCGTGGGATTTCCCCGAGGCGCTGGCGATCGTTCCCAAACAGTTCCAGAACTTCAGCCGGGTTTCCGAGCAGGCGGATTATGTGGATCTGGTTCAAGTCGCAACAGTGCATGTGCACGAGGCGACTGGCCGCCCGTATCCGAACCTTGAGGTGCAGGCGATCCCTGCGGTCGCTCAGTTGGGGCTGAACATGGCGGAAGGATCGTTGATCAGCGAGATGAATGAGGCAATGACGCTGTTGTACTGACGTCAGACAGCGCCGGATTCCAGCGGGACGAAGGTCACCCTGACCCTCAGCCCCCGTTCTACGCCGTCATGCAAGGTGATCCTGGCCAGATGCGCGCGGCAGATTTCGCCGACAATCGCCAACCCGAGCCCCGAGCCAGTGCTTTGCTGGTTACGCCGATAGAAACGCTCGAACACTCTGTCACGCTCATGCAGCGGAATGCCGGGCCCGTCGTCTTCGACTTCCAGCACGCAGGGCGAATGCACCCGCAGCACCACGTTGCCGCCGGGAGGGGTGTGCGCCAGGGCGTTGTCCACCAGATTGCTCAGCAACTCGTTGAGCAATGTCGGCTCGCCGCGCATCCAGATCGGCTCCTCGGCTTCAAGCGCCAATGCCACACCACGAGCATGGGCCAGGGGCGCCATGGCCATCCCAAGCTCGCGCGCCAGTTGGCTGAGATCAAGCCGTTCTGCCCCGCCTTCGGCAATCGCCCGGGCGCCGTTTTCGATACGGGCCAAGGACAGTAGTTGATTGGCCAGATGAGTCAGTTTGTCAGTCCCCAGGGCGGCACTTTCCAGGGTGCTGCGCCAGGCAGCCGGTTCCGAATCGCGCAGGCCCAACTCGACCCGCGCCTTGAGCGCCGCCAACGGAGTACGCAGCTCATGGGCCGCATCGGCAATGAACTGCGCCTGACGCTCGAACTGCACCCGCAGGCGCTCGGTAAAGTGGTTGAGCGAGCTGACCAAAGGGCGCAGTTCGTGCTGCACCTCGACCATCGGCAATGGACGCAGGTCGTCCGGCTGACGCTCTTCCACCGCCGTACGCAAACGGTCCAGGGGCCGCAGCGCGGCACTCACGGTGAACCACACCAACAACAGCGCGCCACTGCCGAGCATGCCCAGACGCAGCAAGGTATCGGCCATCAGGCCTCGGGCCATGCTCACACGCTGTTCTTCAGTCTCAGCAACACGAATCTCGGCGATACCGTTCATGTTTGGCTCGCTGACGGCCTTGAGCAGGCTGACGACACGAACATCCTGGCCTTGATATCGAGCACTATAAAACTTTGCCAACGCAGGATAATCGTCGGTGCGCGGGGTGTTTGGCGGGGGCGCAGGCAGGTTTTCGTAACCGGAAATCAGCTTATGGTTGATGTCGTTGACCTGGTAGTAGATACGCCCTGCGCTGTCGTAGGCGAAGGTGTCGAGCGCCACGTAAGGCACGTCGGCGCTGAGGGTACCGTCACGCTCGGAGAGCCCGGCAGCGATGGTCCTCGCCGACGCCAGCAAGGTGCGGTCGTAGGCGGTATCGGCGGCCTCACGGCCATTCCAGTAAGCACTCATGCCGCTGGCGATCATCAGCACCACCAGCAGCAGCCCCAGATTCCACAGCAGGCGCCAGCGCAGGCTGTTTTCCGCTGAGGGGATCGGGTTAAGCATCACGGCTTTCCAGCAAGTAGCCCAGACCACGGAACGTCACGATAGCGATCGGGTGCCCGTCGAGTTTCTTGCGCAGTCGATGCACATAGATTTCGATGGCGTCGGCACTGGCCTCTTCGTCCAGCCCGAAGACCTGCGACGCCAACTGCTCCTTGCTCATCACCCGGCCGGGACGGGCGATCAGCGCCTCAAGCACCGCTTGCTCGCGGGAAGTCAGGGTCAGTACCTCGTCCCCCAGACTGAAACGTCGCGTGTCCAGATCGTAAACCAGCACGCCACAGCGTTGTTGTCGCTCGCCACCCAGCACACTGCGCCGCAACAGCGCCTTGACCCGCGCCTCCAGCTCCGACAGTTCGAAGGGTTTTGCCAGATAATCGTCGGCGCCCAGGTTCAGGCCGTGGACCCGGTCCTTGACGTCGCTGCGAGCGGTCAACATCAACACAGGGGTGTTCTTGCCCCGAGCGCGCAGACGCGCCAGAACTTCGAAACCGTCCATGCGTGGCAAGCCGACATCGAGAATCGCCACCGCGTATTCTTCGCTCCCCAGCGCCAGATCGGCTGCCACGCCATCGTGCAGGACATCAACGGTCAACCCGCTGCCCTTGAGCGCCAGCGCGACGCTTTCAGCCAGTTGCAGATGGTCTTCGACGAGCAGGACACGCATCGATTTCTCCCGATTGAGGCGTTTGGTGGGGGCGGAGTTTACAGGCGCAACGCCGTCTGTGAAGGCCTGAAACAATTCGAAAACAGCCAGCATGCGTCGATGTTGTGCTGGCGACAGCTTTATGAAAGGTAGTTGAAAGGTTGATGAAAGCTTCGCTGATTAGGATCCGGTTACGACTTGTTACGGCTGCGTCCCGCGCAGCGCCAGTGACACCCCTGGGTCGTGACGAAAAACGCCTCGATGCGTTTTCAACAATAAAAACAATATCGGAGTCATCGGTGATGTCCTCACTGCAATCCTCGGCCACCGTGCCGTCTGAATCCCGTCCTGTTTTCTGTTCGCCTCGCACCCTCGCTGCGCGGTGCATCGTCACGTCCCCGTTCCCGATCACTACCCGTTCAAGACGCCGTCGAACCATTGCCTGAACCAACACCTGAACGCACTTAAAAACAACAACTCCGTCGGAGACTGACCATGAACCTATCGTTGCGCCGTATCAGCGTCGCTGCCAGTTGCATGCTGGTGGCCACTCAATTGTGGGCCGCAGAACCCAACCGTCCTGAATGTATCGCCCCGGCCTCCCCCGGCGGCGGTTTCGACCTGACCTGCAAACTGGCGCAAAGCGCGCTGGTCAACGAGAAGATTCTGACCAAACCGATGCGCGTGACCTACATGCCGGGCGGCGTCGGTGCGGTGGCCTATAACGCGGTCGTCGCTCAGCGGCCGGCGGATGCGGGCACGTTGGTCGCCTGGTCCAGCGGTTCGTTGCTGAACCTGGCGCAAGGCAAGTTCGGTCGTTTCGATGAAAACGCCGTGCGCTGGCTGGCGGCCGTCGGCACCAGTTATGGCGCCATCGCGGTCAAGGCAGACTCCCCTTACAAGAGCCTCGACGATCTCGTCAAAGCCCTGAAGGCCGACCCGAGCAAAGTGGTCATCGGCTCCGGCGGCACCGTCGGCAGCCAGGACTGGATGCAGACTGCGCTGATCGCCAAGGCAGCCGGCATCAACCCGCGCGACCTGCGTTACGTGGCGCTGGAAGGCGGCGGTGAAATTGCCACCGCCTTGCTTGGCGGTCACATCCAAGTGGGCTCAACCGACATTTCCGACTCCATGCCGCACATCCTCAGCGGCGACATGCGTCTGCTGGCAGTGTTCTCCGAACAGCGTCTGGACGAGCCGGAAATGAAAAACATCCCGACTGCCAAAGAGCAAGGCTACGACATCGTCTGGCCGGTGGTTCGTGGCTTCTATCTGGGGCCGAAGGTCAGCGACGAGGATTACAACTGGTGGAAAGCGGCCTTCGACAAGCTGCTGGCTTCGGAAGACTTCGCCAAGTTGCGTGATCAGCGCGAGCTGTTCCCGTTCGCCATGACCGGCGAGGAGCTGGACAAGTACGTGAAGACCCGCGTGGCTGAATACAAAGTGCTGGCCAAGGAATTCGGCCTGATTCAGTAATCGAACTCGATTGATTGACTGAGGGTTGCGCCGCCTGCGCGGTGGCGCCACCCGGGAGTTTTCCATGGTCTTGCAACGAATTTTTGCCTTTGTGCTGCTGATGGTCTGCATCGGCCTGGCACTGATGGCATGGCCTTATCAGGCCCCCTTTTCTTACGAACCCGTCGGGCCGCGCGCCTTTCCGCTGCTGATGCTGGCGCTGATGGGCATCTCGCTGCTGTACATGGTGTTTCGGCCGACGCCGATCAAGCATTCCGAAGACGAGCCGCCACTGGACCGTCCGACGCTGATCAAGATTGCGGTCTGCACCGGGCTGCTGCTGATTTTTGCCGGCCTGTTCGAACCCCTCGGCTTCGTGCTGAGCAGCATCCTGATCGGCATCCCCATGGCACGCCTGTATGGCGGTCGCTGGCTGCCGAGCATCGTCATCATCACCCTGATGAGCATCGGTTTGTACCTGCTCTTCGACAAAGTGATGGATGTGCCTCTGCCCCTCGGCCTGCTCGACGTTCTGGAGAAATGATATGGATACTCTCGGCTATCTCGGCCAGGGATTCGGCGTCGCACTGACCCCGTACAACCTGGTCACTGCCCTTTCCGGCACTCTGATCGGCACCATCGTCGGCTTGCTGCCGGGCCTGGGCCCGATCAATGGCGTGGCGCTGCTGATCCCTATCGCTTTTGCCCTCGGCCTGCCGCCCGAATCAGCACTGATTCTGTTGGCTGCGGTTTATCTGGGTTGCGAGTACGGCGGGCGCATCAGCTCGATCCTGCTCAATATTCCGGGCGAAGCCTCCACCGTGATGACCACCCTGGATGGCTACCCGATGGCCCGTCAGGGTCTGGCGGGTGTCGCGCTGTCATTGTCGGCGTGGAGTTCGTTCATCGGCGCGCTGATCGCGACCTGCGGCATGGTGCTGTTCGCCCCGTTGCTCGCCAAGTGGGCGATTGCCTTCGGGCCTGCGGAATACTTCGTTTTGATGGTGTTCGCCATCGTCTGCCTCGGCGGCATGGCCGGAGATCGACCACTGAAGACGTTCATTGCAGCGTTGATCGGCCTTTTCCTGTCGAGCATCGGCATCGATGCCAACAGCGGTGTGTATCGCTTCACCGGCGACAATATTCACCTGGCTGACGGCATTCAGTTCGTGGTGCTGGTACTGGGCCTGTTCTCCATCAGCGAAATCCTGCTGTTGCTGGAGAAGACCCATCACGGTCAGGAAGCGGTAAAAGCCACCGGTCGCATGATGTTCAACGTCAAGGAAGCCAGTGCGGTATTCGTCGTCAACCTGCGTTGCGGTGTGATGGGCTTCATCATGGGCGTGTTGCCGGGTGCAGGCGCTACACTGGCCAGCGCCGTTGCCTACATGACCGAGAAACGCATCGCCGGTAAGGATGGCAAATTCGGACAAGGCGATATGCGTGGCCTGGCTGCGCCGGAAACGGCCATCGGCGGTGCCGCCTGTGGCGCACTGGTGCCGATGTTGACGCTGGGTGTACCGGGCTCGGGCACCACCGCCGTGATGATCGGCGCACTGTCGCTGTACAACATCACACCGGGGCCACTGCTGTTTCAGCAGCAACCGGATCTGGTCTGGGGCCTGATTGCCTCGCTGTTCGTGGCCAACGTCATGCTGGTGATCCTGAACATTCCGATGATTCGTGTTTTCACGCGGATTCTGGCCGTGCCGAACTGGGCGTTGGTGCCCGTGATTGCGATCATTACCGGGATCGGCGTCTATGCGGTTCACGCCACTACATTCGACCTGTTCCTGATGGTCGGCATCGGCATCTTCGGTTACATCCTGCGCAAGCTGGACTTCCCCCTGTCGCCGATTCTGCTGGGCTTCATCCTCGGTGGATTGATGGAACAAAACCTGCGTCGCGCACTGTCGATCTCCAACGGTTCGCTGGACATCCTCTGGTCGAGCCCGATCACACTGGGCGTATGGGTTCTGACCGTGATCATGCTGGCCTTCCCATTGCTGCGCATCTGGCGTAAGCGTGCACAGCGTCGTGATCTGGCGAATGTCTGATCGGCCCTACAAAACATGGTGGGGAACACCGCTGGTCGGCCTGCTGGGCGGATACCTCGCCAGTCAGGTCGGCTGGCCATTGCCCTGGATGGTCGGCTCGTTGCTGGCGATCATCCTGGTGCGCTGCCTGACCCCCTGGCAGCTGGCTGAAATCCCCGGCGGCCGCAAATGCGGCCAATGGGTGGTCGGCATCGGTATCGGCCTGCATTTCACTCCCGTGGTCATCGAACAAGTCCTGTCGCATTTCGGCCTGATCTTCATCGGCGCTCTGGTCACCAGCGTTTCCAGTGTGGTCGGCGTGTGGCTGATGCTGCGCACCGGAGAAGACCGCGCCACGGCGTTTTTCTCCAGCATGCCCGGCGGTTCGGGGGAAATGGTCAATCTCGGCGCACGTAACGGCGCCATCCTCAGCAACGTTGCAGCCGGCCAAAGCCTGCGCGTCCTGGCGGTGGTGTTGTGCGTTCCGGCGATTTTCAAATACCTGATGGGCAACGGCGCCCCGCCCTCTCACGCAACCCTCGTCGACTGGACGTGGCTGGCGTTGCTGTTTCCGCTGGGGGCTCTTGTCGCCTGGCTCTGGCAGCGGATGAAACAGCCCAACCCGTGGCTGTTCGGGCCGTTACTGGTCAGTGCAGTGATCAGCGTCAGTTTCGATCTGCACATCGGCCTGCCCAACGGCGGCAGTCAGATGGGGCAATGGCTGATCGGCAGCGGACTGGGCTGCCACTTCAATCGTGCGTTTTTTCGCCGTGCGCCGTCGTTCATTGGCCGAACGCTCGTGGGTACGGCGCTGACCATGAGTATCGCGGCGCTGTGCGCGTTGGCGTTGAGCACAGCGACCCATCTGGACCTGCGCTCGCTGACATTGGGCATGATGCCCGGTGGGATTGCGGAGATGAGCCTGACGGCCGAGGTGTTGCAGCTGTCGGTGCCATTGGTGACGGCGATGCAGGTGATGCGGTTGTTGTTCGTGCTGTTTCTGGCGGAGCCGTTGTTCAGGTACTGGAATCGGCAGCCTGCTACCTGAGCACACCAGGCTTTATTGTGGGGGCCACAATACCAATGCCATCCCCTGTAGCAGCACGGCCGGGCGGCTACAGGGGGTATCTGTCTTTCACAGAAGCATGTTCACTATTCAGTTCAGACTTGCGCTGGCAGCCGCCATTCAATCGGGGCGATGCCGTTTTCCTGCAGAAACTTGTTGGCCATGCCGAAATGCCCGCAGCCCAGAAAGCCCTTGTAGGCCGACAACGGCGACGGGTGCACGGAGGTCAGGATTTTGTGCTTGGTCGCATCGATGAGTTTTTTCTTGCTCTGCGCGTGAGCGCCCCACAGCAGAAACACCAGATGCGGCTGATGGGCGCTGACGGTTTCAATGATCCTGTCGGTGAAATGCTGCCAGCCCTTTCCGGCGTGTGACGCGGCGTTGGCGCGTTCGACGGTCAGCGTGGTGTTCAACATCAGCACGCCCTGATCGGCCCAGGACTGCAAATAGCCGTGGTTGGGAATGTCGATGTTCAGGTCGCGCTTCAGTTCTTTATAGATGTTGACCAGCGACGGCGGAGCGGGCACGCCGGGCTGCACCGAGAAACACAGGCCGTGCGCCTGATTCGGGCCGTGGTACGGGTCTTGACCCAGGATGACCACTTTCACGTTATCCAGCGGCGTTGAATTCAGCGCATTGAAAATCAACGGACCCGGCGGATAGATTTCCTTGCCCGCCGCATGCTCCTGGCGCAGGAACTCGCGCAGCTCACCCATGTAGGGCTTCTCGAATTCTTCGCGCAGCGCCTCTTTCCAGCTGGGCTCCAGTTTGATGCGGTCGTCGTTGGTCATGATGCATTCCGGCAGAAACAATGCGCGGACTTTAGGGGCTGTTGCCAATTATTTCCAGCGCAGTGCGTCCGGGCTTTCCTACACTCCTCTGCATCACCTGAGTGCAACTTCCCGGCATTCGAGGGACTCACAGCCTTGATGGATGCCCCGTACCACGAACAAGAGGTCACGATGAATCTGCAATTCGAAGAGCTCACCGGAACCGACGGAGCCCGGCTGGGCATTGCCACGCTGGACGCGGAAAAATCTCTGAACGCACTCTCCCTGCCGATGATTCTGGCGTTGCAAGACCGCCTGGACGCCTGGGCCAGCGACCCGCAGATCGTCTGCGTGCTGCTGCGCGGCAATGGCGAGAAGGCATTTTGTGCGGGCGGCGACGTGCGCGCGTTGGTCGAGGCCGGCCGCGGCAAGCCCGGAAAGGTCCCAGCCCTGGCCGCGCAATTCTTTGCCGCCGAATATCGGCTGGATTACACGCTGCACACCTACCCCAAACCGCTGATCTGCTGGGGGCATGGGTATGTACTTGGCGGTGGCATGGGGCTGCTGCAAGGCGCCAGCATTCGGGTGGTCACACCCAGCAGCCGGCTGGCGATGCCGGAAATCAACATCGGCCTTTATCCCGACGTCGGCGCCAGCTGGTTCCTGTCGCGGCTGCCGGGCAAGCTGGGGCTGTTTCTGGGCTTGACCGGATCGCACATCAACGGCCGTGATGCGCTGGATCTGGACCTTGCGGACCGTTTCCTGCTGGACGGCCAGCAAGAGGAAATGATTGATCGCCTGCTGCAACTCAATTGGCAGGAACAGACCGCCGTGCAGCTCAACAGCCTGTTCAAGGCGCTCCAGCAGGAGGCCGTGGGGCAACTGCCTGCCGCGCAGTGGCTGCCGCGTCGTCAGCAGATCGATGAACTGCTGGATGTCGCCGACGCCGCGTGCGCGTGGAATGCGCTCAAGCATCAACTGCATTCGAACGACGCTCTGCTGGCCAAGGCTGCGAAGACCCTGACCGAAGGCTGCCCGATGACCGCGCAACTGGTGTGGGAGCAGATCGAGCGGGCCCGGCACATGTCCTTGGCCGAAGTGTTTCAGATGGAGTACTGCATGAGCCTCAATTGCTGCCGGCACCCGGAGTTCGGCGAGGGTGTGCGGGCGCGTTTGATCGACAAGGATCACACGCCGCACTGGCACTGGCAGGACATCGCGAGCATTCCATTGGCCGTGATTGACGCGCACTTTGAAAAGGCCTGGGAAGGACGCCATCCACTGGCGGATCTGTCGGGATATTGATTTTTCTGACACCACCACACCTGTTGGCGTGTGTCCGTGAGATCAGGTGATACCGATAAAAAAACGGCGCTCCTGAGAGCGCCGTTTTCGTGTCGGCTTATCGGTTGCCGCCGCCGGGACCACCGTGGCCGCCTCGGCCGAAGTTGCCGTCCTGACGGAAGTTGCCTCCGCCAGAAGGTCTGCCCGGTGCGGGGCCACCGCCACCTCCTCCGCCACCGTGATTGCCATTCCAGCCAGGGCCGGGACCACCACCACCCGGTCTTGGCCCTTGGGGCGGTGGGCGATAACCATGGTCGCCACCACCGCCACCATTCCAGTGACCTCCACCGCCGCCGTAGCCGGGCCGCCCGTAACCAGGGCCGCCATAGCCTGGCCGTCCACCGCCGTATCCAGGCCCATAGTAACGCGGTGGCGGCGCGTAGTATCGGGGTGGTGAATAGTAGCGTGGCGCCGAGTAATAACGTGGGGAGGAGTAGTAAACCGAGGAGCCGCCATAAAAGCCGGTCGGCCCTACCGGGCGATAGCTGTCATACACGTATCCGCTGCTGTAGCCGCTGCTGTAGACCGGCTGCGTGTAAGTCTCAGATTCGTAATAGCCTCCGTAACATCCGGCGAGAGACAACGTCATCAATAAGGTGAGCAAGCTTCGTCGATACATGGCGGCCTCCTGGACCGCGATAGAGCTCGAACCAGCGGCGCTGGTCGGCGTTCCCGAAATTGCCGAGAACGTAACGTCAGACTGCAAAATCGCCTCCGAGTGCCCCAGCCCAAGCCTCAGCCGCCAGACGGCGCCCCGCAACAGTGCACATTGCTCGTCAACAAAAATCGCTGTTTACGTCGCACCCCAGACCGCACAAGGCCCGCAGCGACTTGGCACAACTCTCGCTTAACAAACCCCGTGCAGGAGTCAACTCAGGTTCGCGGCACCACAATTTGCAATAGCTGACTAGGGTTCCGGCTCGTTTGAAAAAGCGAGTGGCTGGTCCGAGAGTCGGCGACCTCCAGTAGAGGTTACACGGCGGGATAAAAGCCCGGGAGACAGGACACCAGTGGTGTCGCCGTACTCCTGACCGCCCCTTTTCGCTACTGGAGGTATTCAATGAAAAAGTCCCGTCTGGCCGGTCTGTTCACCGCTGGCCTCATCGCCGCTCTAAGCCTCTGCGCGACCGCCGCCCCGAAGAAAGATTTCAATGTCTGCTGGACCATCTACGCCGGCTGGATGCCGTGGGAATACGCCGGCACTCAAGGCATCGTCGACAAGTGGGCGAAGAAGTACAACATCAACATCAAGGTCACCCAGCTCAACGACTACGTCGAGTCGATCAACCAGTACACCGCTGGCCAGTTCGACGGCTGCACCATGACCAACATGGACGCCCTGACCATCCCGGCAGCGGGCGGTGTGGAAAGCACGGCGCTGGTGGTCAGTGACTTCTCCAACGGCAACGACGGCATCGTCATCAAGGGCGAGGGCAAGAAAGTCACCGACCTCAAGGGCATGGACGTCAATCTGGTCGAGTTGTCGGTCTCCCACTACCTGCTGGCCCGCGCGCTGGATTCGGTCGACCTGACCGAGAAAGACCTGAAAGTCGTCAACACCTCCGACGCCGACATCGCCGCCGCCTTCAACACCAGCGAAGTCAAAGCCGTGACCACCTGGAACCCGATGCTCTCGGAGATCAAGGCCAAGCCCGGCGTTACCGAAGTGTTCGACTCCAGCAAGATCCCCGGCGAGATCATGGACATGATGGTGGTCAACACCCAGACCCTCAAGGACAACCCTGCGCTGGGCAAGGCACTGACCGGCGCCTGGTTTGAAGTGGTCGCGCTGATGAACGCCAAATCCGCTGAATCGACCAAAGCCCTGGAACACATGGCCCAGGCCTCGGGTACCGATCTGGCTGGTTTCAAGTCGCAACTGGACACGACCAAGCTGTTCGCCACGCCGAAAGAAGCGCTCGAATTCGCCAACAGCAAGCAGCTGCCGAGCACCATGCGCAAGGTTGCTGACTTCTCCTTCGAACACGGCCTGCTGGGCGAAGGCGCCAAGGACTCCAGCGCCGTCGGCATGAGCTTCGCCAACAGCGTGACTGAAGGCGACAAGAGCAACCTCAAGCTGCACTTCGACCCGAGCTACGTGCAGATGGCCGCTGACGGCAAGTTGTAAATCCCGCTTTCGATAGGTCACTGCCATGCGCCTGATAAACCGCCGCCCGGATCGCGCCAGCCGATTGATTCTGGTGATCCTGCCGTTCGCCCTGTTGCTGTTCGCCTACTTTACGGGCTCGGCGACGCGGCTGACGGAAAATCCCAACGACAAGCTGCTGCCCAGCGCCGTGCAGATGACTGACGCAATCAAACGCGTGGCGATCGTGCCCGATCAACGCACCGGCGAGTACCTGCTCTGGCAGGACAGCGCATCGAGTCTGCAACGCTTGGCCATCGGCCTTGCGATCAGCGCTGTGGTCGGTCTGTGTCTGGGCATTGCATCGGGTGTGCTGCCGCTGCTCGGTGCGCCGTTGTCGCCCCTGTTGACCGTGTTGTCGATGGTGCCGCCATTGGCGATCTTGCCGATTCTGTTCATCGTCTTCGGGCTGGGAGAGCTGTCGAAAGTGATGCTGATCGTGATCGGCATCACGCCGGTGCTCGCCCGTGATCTGGAACAGCGCGCCCGGGAGATTCCGGTCGAGCTGCTGATCAAGGCGCAGACGTTGGGCGCCTCGACATGGACCTTGATCTTGCGCGTGGTGCTGCCGCAACTGCTGCCGCGCCTGTTGATCTCGCTGCGGCTAGTGCTGGGTTCGGCGTGGCTGTTCCTGATCGCGGCCGAAGCCATCGCATCCACCGACGGCCTGGGTTACCGGATCTTTCTGGTGCGCCGCTATCTGGCGATGGACATGATTCTGCCCTACGTGGTCTGGATCACCCTCCTCGCCTGGCTGATGGACTGGGGTCTCAAAACCCTGACCCGCAAGGCCTTCCCGTGGTACGAGGGAGCACGCCCATGAGCTTCATCACGGTCAATAACGTGTGGCAGCAATACGACGATCAAGTGGTGCTTGAAGGCTTGAACCTGAGCATTGCCGAAGGTGAATTCTGCACGCTGGTCGGTGCTTCGGGTTGTGGCAAATCGACCTTCCTGCGCCTGTTGCTGGGCCAGGAAGTGCCGAGTAAAGGCACGATCTTGCTGGACGGCCAGCCATTGGCGAAAGAGCCGGACGCCAGCCGTGGCGTGGTGTTTCAGCGCTACTCGGTGTTCCCCCACTTGTCGGTGCTCGACAACGTTGCGCTGGGTCTCGAGCTGCCGCGCTCGGCGCTGCTCGGGCGGTTATTCGGCAAGGCCAAGCGCGAGGCTCGCGATCAAGCCTCGGCGCTGTTGCACAAAGTCGGTCTCGGCCACGCACTGGACAAATACCCGACGCAACTTTCCGGCGGCATGCAGCAACGTCTGGCCATCGCTCAGGCACTGATCATGAAGCCCCGCGTGTTGCTGCTGGACGAGCCGTTCGGCGCGCTCGATCCGGGCATCCGCAAGGACATGCATGCCCTGCTGCTGGAGCTGTGGCGCGAAACCAAACTGACGGTGTTCATGGTCACTCACGATCTGTCCGAAGGCTTCAATCTCGGCACCCGCCTGTTGGTGTTCGACAAGGTCCGCATCGACCCGCACGCCCCCGGCGCCTATGGCGCCCGCATCACTTACGACATTCCCCTGAACAGCGATCGCCGGGCCGCGCGTGCGGCCATCGAATCGCTGCAAACGGCTTGAAGGATTCTCGACATGACTGATTCAACTGCTGTGTTTCCGGTATTCGCCGAAGAACTGCTGCCTGGTGGCGGCCACCTGTCGTTCGTGCTCAAGCGCGGCGAGTTGCTGCGTCTGACCGACCTCAGCGGCAACGCCAACGTCAGCCTGACGATGTTCAACGCCCATGAGAAAACCGAGCGTCTGAACCTGCCTGACAGCCTCAAGTGCCAACACACCGCCAAGCTCACAACCGGGCATTGCCTGTATTCGGACATGGGCCGCGTATTGGCGGCGATCACTGCCGACACCTGTGGCTGGAGTGACAGCATCGGTGGGGTGTTGTGCGCCGAGGAAGTCACCGAAAAATACGGCCAGGGGCGCTATCAGGAACTGCGCAACGGTTTCTTCCGCAACGGCACCGACAACCTGCTGGTGGAGATGGGCAAATGGGGGCTGGGCCTGTCCGATCTGCTGATGACGCTGAACCTGTTCAGCCGGGTCAACGTCGACGACAACGGCGCATTGGCCTTCGTCACCAATAACTCCAAGGCTGGAGACTACATCGAGCTGTACGCGCCGATGGACACGCTGGTGGTGCTCACTGCCCTGCAACATCCGATGGACCCGAATCCCGAATACGCCCCACAGCCGGTCAAGCTGAGCTGGATGAAGGCCGACGCCAGCGTCGCCGAACACTGCCGCACATCCCGTGAGGAAAACGTGCGCGGCTTCATCAACACCGATCGCCTGTTCGCATAAGGAGGCCTGACATGAGCACTGCACACACTTACAGCCAAAAGAACGCCCCCGTTTCCATTACTCACATCGCCGCAGGCGAGCCATCACTGACTGAACTCAAGGCCGGGCAAACCCTGCGTCTGCTCGATCTGGAAGGCAATCAGGCGGTCGACACGCTGTTCTACAGCCTCGCCAATCCACGTGAGCGCTACGACGTGCAGCGCACGCTGCGTCGGCAGAACAACGTCTACCTGAGTAAAGGCAGCGTGCTGTATTCCAACCTCGGCAAGCCGATGCTGACCATCGTCGAAGACACCTGCGGACGCCACGACACCCTCGGCGGCGCCTGCGCCCAAGAGAGCAACACCGTGCGTTACGCCCTGGAAAAACGCCACATGCACAGCTGCCGCGACAACTACTTGCGCGCCTGTGTGCATGACGGTCGTCTGGGCAAGCGCGACATCAGCCCGAACATCAACTTCTTCATGAACGTGCCGGTGACCGCTGAAGGCGAGCTGACCTTCGAGGACGGCATCTCGGGCGCGGGCAAATACGTCGAGCTGCGCGCGGAAATGGACGTGATCGTGCTGATTTCCAATTGCCCGCAATTGAACAACCCGTGCAATGGCTACAACCCGACGCCAGCTGAACTGCTGGTCTGGGATTGATCGTCACGCCCTCGGAAGAAGCGTTTTGGCGCGAGGGACGGCCTTCGTGCAACCAGTACTACAGCGGGACGGCCCGCTACCCAGTTTGAGATAGACGCAGGTCGGTCTCCGGGGTCAAAACCATGTTCGATAAACTGCTGATCGCCAACCGCGGCGCCATCGCCTGCCGCATCCTGCGTACCCTCCGCGCCTTGAACGTCGAAGGCGTCGCGGTCTATTCCGAGGCCGACGCAGCCAGCCTGCACATTCTGGAGGCCGATCAGGCCCACAGTCTGGGCGACGGTGGCGCGGGCGGGACCTATCTGGCGGTGGACAAGATTCTCGCCATCGCCCGCTCAACCGGCGCAAAGGCGATCCACCCCGGTTACGGGTTTCTTTCCGAGAACGCCTCCTTCGCCCAGGCCTGCGAAGACGCGGGCATCGCTTTCGTCGGCCCGACGCCTGAGCAACTGCGCGTGTTCGGCCTCAAGCACACCGCGCGCGCCCTCGCCAAACAGCACGGCGTACCGATGCTGGAGGGCACCGAGTTGCTGGATAGTGTCGAGTCCGCCCTGAGCGCTGCCGCAACGATCGGCTACCCGGTCATGCTCAAAAGTACCGCGGGAGGCGGTGGCATCGGCATGCGCGTGTGCCGCAGCGCGAGCGAACTGAGCGAGTCGTTCGACGCTGTGAAACGCCTTGGTCAGAACAACTTCAGCGATGCAGGCGTGTTCATCGAGAAGTACATCCAGCGCGCCCGCCATCTTGAAGTTCAGGTGTTTGGCGACGGTCGGGGTGAGGTCATTGCCCTGGGCGTGCGCGATTGTTCGGTGCAGCGCCGCAACCAGAAAGTCCTCGAAGAAACCCCAGCGCCGAACCTGCCCGAAGGCATGGCTGAAGAGCTGTGCGCCGCGGCGATCAAGCTGGCGAAAGCGGTCAGTTACCGCAGCGCGGGGACCGTGGAATTTGTCTTCGACAGCGACGATCAGCGCTTCTATTTCCTTGAAGTGAACACCCGCTTGCAGGTCGAACATGGTGTGACCGAACAGGTCTGGGGCGTGGATCTGGTGAGCTGGATGATCCAGCTGGCGGCGGGTGACTTGCCGCCGCTGGCTGAACTTCAAGCAAGCCTCAAACCGAGCGGCCACGCCATTCAAGCGCGCCTGTACGCCGAAGATCCGGGCCGGGATTTCCAGCCGAGCCCCGGCCTGCTGACCTCGGTTCAGTTCCCGCCTGCCAATGGCAAACACCTGCGGATCGATACCTGGGTCGAGGCCGGCTGCGAGATCCCGCCGTTCTTCGACCCGATGATCGCCAAGGTCATCAGTTGGGCGGCGGATCGCGAGGCGGCCAGCGCTGGTCTGGCGCAAGCGCTGAGCGACACTCGTTTGTATGGCGTCGAGACCAACCGCAACTACTTGCGTCAGATCATCGACGACGCCCCCTTCGCCAGCGGTCAGCCCTGGACCCGCTGCCTGGAGGGTCTGGTGTATCGCGCTGACACGTTTGAGGTGTTGAGCGGTGGGACGCAAACCAGCGTTCAGGACTATCCGGGGCGTTCGGGTTATTGGGCGGTCGGCGTGCCGCCTTCAGGGCCGATGGACAGCCGCTCGCTGCGTCATGGCAATCAGTTGCTCGGTAATCCACAGGGCTGCGCCGCGCTGGAAATCACCATGAGCGGGCCGATGCTGCGCTTCAATACCGATGCGGTGATTGCGGTGACCGGCGCGGTGATTCCGGTGACGCTCGATGGCGAAGCGCAGCCGATGAATCAATCGCTGTTGATCAGGGCAGGTTCGACCGTGGTGCTGGGTACGATTGCCGGCGCGGGTGCACGCAGTTATCTGTGCGTGCGCGGGGGGCTGGATGTGCCGGATTATCTGGGCAGCAAAAGCACCTTCACCCTCGGGCAGTTTGGTGGGCATGGCGGTCGTGCGCTGAGCGCAGGGGATGTGTTGCACATCTCGCCGCTGATGGACCGCAGTGTTGGTCAGCAGTTGTCTGTCGAGCAGGTTCCGGAATTGCCGGACGTGCGTGATATCCGGGTGATCTATGGCCCCCACGGCGCGCCGGAATACTTCAGCGAGAACTACATCGAAACGTTTTTCGCCACCCACTGGGAAGTGCATTTCAACTCTAGCCGCACCGGCGTGCGCCTGATCGGCCCGAAGCCTGAGTGGGTGCGCGCTGACGGTGGCGAGGCAGGGCTGCATCCATCGAACATCCACGATAACCCCTACGCAATCGGTGCTGTGGACTTCACGGGAGACATGCCGGTAATCCTCGGGCCGGACGGACCGAGCCTGGGCGGGTTCGTCTGCCCGGTGACGATCATCGAGGCGGATCTGTGGCAACTGGGGCAGCTCAAGGCCGGAGATAAGGTCAGGTTTCATCCGGTTGACCTGACCACCGCACGACGACTGGCTACCACCCCTCTCTGTGGGGACGCGACAACGCAACTCCCGGAACGATCACAAGTCCGTGGGAGGGAGCCTGTTCGCGAAGCGGGCGATACATCAAACGTGTTTTCTGCGTCTGACACTCAGTCTTCGCAAGCAAGCGCCCTGCCACAAAGAATGGGCGGCGCATCTGAAATCTCAGGCCAACTTTCATCCCTCCCACAAGGGCCCTGCATGGCCTCGCCGATTGTGTTGGACATCGGTGAGAACGACACCCGCCTCGTCGCCCGACTCTCCGGCGATACTCATCTTCTTCTGGAAATCGGCGCCCCTGAACTGGATCTGGTGCTGCGCTTCCGCGGCCACGCGTTGATGCAGGCACTGGAAAGCAAAAACCTGCAGGGTGTGATCGATCTGACGCCCGGAATTCGCTCGTTGCAAGTGCATTACCAGCCCGAGCAACTGCCCTTGGCCGATCTGCTGGAAATCGTCGCCGGCGAATGGGATGGCGTCTGCGCCAGCAAAAACCTCGAAGTGCCATCGCGCATCGTTCATCTGCCGCTGTCCTGGGACGACCCGGCGTGTCAGCTGGCAATCGAGAAATACATGACCACCGTGCGCAAGGACGCCCCTTGGTGCCCGAGCAATCTGGAGTTCATCCGGCGCATCAACGACCTGCCGAATCTGGACGAAGTACAACGCACAGTGTTCGACGCCAGCTATCTGGTGATGGGCCTTGGCGACGTCTACCTCGGCGCTCCGGTCGCGACGCCGCTGGACCCGCGTCATCGCCTGGTCACGACCAAATACAACCCGGCGCGCACCTGGACAGCGGAAAACTCGGTGGGCATTGGCGGCGCGTATATGTGTGTCTACGGCATGGAAGGGCCCGGCGGTTATCAGTTCGTTGGCCGCACGCTGCAGATGTGGAATCGCTACCGCGCCGTCGAAGCCTTCGATGGCAAACCCTGGCTGCTGCGCTTCTTCGACCAGATCCGGTTCTATCCGGTCAGCGCCGATGAACTGCTCAGGATTCGTCGCGACTTCCCCTTGGGTCGCTACCCGCTGCAGATCGAACACAGCACGTTGAATCTCGCCGACTATCAGGCGTTTCTCGCCAAAGAGGCCGACAGCATCGCGGCCTTCCGTAGCCAGCAGCAAGGCGCCTTCAATGCCGAGCGCGAACGCTGGATCGCCAACGGTCAGGCAACCTTCGAAAGCGACGAAGCCGTCGCCGAGTCGAGCGAAGAAGCTGCACTGCAAACAGGCCAGACCAGCGTTGACAGCCACATTGCCGGCAATCTCTGGCAAGTGCAGGTCAGCCTCGGCCAGCGCGTAGAAGCGGGAGAGACGCTGGTGATTCTGGAGTCGATGAAGATGGAGATTCCCCTGCTCGCACCCATCGCCGGAGTGGTCGCCGAGGTGCGCGTTCAACCCGGCTCGGCAGTGCGCGCAGGCCAACGGGTCGTCGTACTGGAATAGACCGACCGAACACCGCAAAAGATGTTTGGCGCTATATATAGGTAGCGCCATTCAGTCGCTTCACGACGCCATAGTGAGTGCTTCATTCACTTGGCGTTGTTTCTCCATGCCCCATAACAATCCCCCGCATCCCCATGCTGGCCTTGATCTGCCCGGCAACGACACTTTCCCCGTTGCCAGCGGCCCACAAACAGGTCCCTTCACCGATGAGCCCGAACCCGCACGGCCCATCGATACACCCACTGTCCAGCCCCGCACGTTGGCCCACAAACGTCTCGCGCAACGACGCAAAAGCCCGGTCGCACACCTGCTGTCCGGATCGTTCTGGATCCTCAAAGCCTGGCAGCTGGATATTGAATGTCCGGCGCCGTTGTCTGCGTGGCTTGACCAACGCCTGAGCGAGCATCTCAGCGAGAATTTCGGTATTACAGTGGACCTCGACGCCCTGCACATCGACTTGCGCACCGAACAGAATCCAGCGGTGGATATCAATGGCGATGAACATTTCGACCTGCGTTTGTCACTGCGACAACTGGTGCGCGCATCAACCCACGCGTCGAGCTTTATTGCGCTGCAACGATGCGCCGAACCGGAAGGACCTGTACACGGCGCGCCCGTCGAACTGACTGTCGAAAAACTGTTCAAGCTGCTGATGAACGCCAACTGGGTCGATGAACATGAAGCGCTGTCGGGCCAATTCTGGGTGCGCCATCTGGACACCTGGCAATTACTCGCCAGGCTGTCGTTCCTTGATCGCCTCAACCACCTCCAGCAACGCAAAAAGATTAGCGCCGACGGTTATCGGCTCGCCCTCGATGCAGTGGGGCTCACTGACTTTCCCAAGACACTCGAACAAGTGCATGACAACCCCCGCCCTCGTCGCTCGACACTGCGGGGTGTGACGCTCAACGACGTAGCCATTCCCGGTATCTTTCACGTACGGTCACACTTCGGGCACTGCTTCATCCACGTGCTGGGCGACCGGGCCTCTTGCTGCGAATACATCTGTGATGACGCCCCATGGCAGCCACAAAAGGTGCTGGACGCACTCAACGCCTCCCCTTGGCATCGCCAGCATCTGGATCTACCACACGCCCCGCCGCGCTTCGAACTCAGCGAACCGATAGACGACCTGTTCCTGTACCTGGGGAACGCACAGCAGCAATTTTCAAACGAACGCCTTTGGGATGCCGACCTTTTGGAGTTAGCGCAGGATATTTCCGCCGACGAGGAGGACCTCCTGCTTGCACCGATTCGACCAGCGCTGGCGCTGATCAGTGCGCTGGACCACTGGCACGACGAGGCCCAATTGCTGCATCGGATTCCAACGCTGCTGGGCAGCGCTGACAAACTCATGGGCAAATGGCTCCAACAGGAACATGCACTTGAGATCGACCCGCAGCAGGTTTTCGTCCGCTATCTGAGAGGCCATGCGATACGACCCTGGGGCCACCCGAGAATCCCGGCCAACCATGTCCTCGTTGTGCCTGACGAACAGCCCATCACCTTGGGCCAGGCGCTGGTGCAGAATTTTCGCGCACACAATCCCAGTGGCTATGAAGACCATGGCGGCCGCTGGGTCGTTTACAGCGATGGGAGCGGCGAAGGGATCTGGTCTGAGGAAAACGTACTTTCAGTCAGTGCCACGCAGGTCGAAGCGCAGATCCGGAGTGCGGATTTCCCAGGATGGATGGCTGATCGGCTCAGACGTTTTTGGGACCGCCAAGGTGCAGCCAGTGAGCAACGGCTGTGGACAACCTTTATTGGCCAGGCGTTGTTAAGCCTGAAAACCGGCGATCTTTCGGCCGCTGCTTTCAACCTGCTGGTGACAGCACTGGAAGAGGATCACCAGCCCGGCACGCCTCGCAAAACCTGTTGGAGCGCGTTGGGCTTTAATTTGCCGAACGGCCCGCTCGCCAGCGCGCACGGCCCGGCCTGCCCCGGGCTGCTCTTTTTGCGGCATCGAGATCAACCGGGCGGGGTGCTGTATCAGGCAGGCCAGCAACAGGCGTTCCTCGAGTTCTCTAGTCGGCAGCAGTTGATCGAACATCTTTGCCGCTGCGCTGCCAATGAGTACTGGCGCGAGACGCTGCTCAACTATATGCCGCTGCGGTTTCAGTCATCGCTCAGCTACATCCTTCAATTGTGGGGAGGCGTGAAGCGACCGCCGGAGCCTGTGTCGAGACTGCGACCCTGGACTGACATTATCTATACCGAGGCGGTGCACAAGGCCCGCGCACGGGAATTGGCCGAACACGACATTTGCGACTCGCCGATAGCCTTTCTGCTGAAGCATCTGCGACAAAACAGCCTCGATGACGCCGACGACAGCATCGTCACCGACCGCGAGCTTGTGATCGATTACTGGACGCAACAGGTCAACCGTCTGCAGGTGCTGCTGGCGCCGATGGCGTTTTTTCTGCCGCCAGCCGCCATCGCAACGCTGACCGCCAGCGCGGCGAGCCTGGCTCTGAATATTCAGGCCGCGAACCTGCCGGGTTACCGCGAGGCGGAACGTCGTCAGGTGATGGTCGCCATCCTCTCCCTGGGGTTGCTGCAACTGGCCCCCGCCACACCTCGCCTGTTGCGCGCCTTCGGCCGGTTCAGCGCACCTGACAACCTGTTGAAGGTGGCAAGCACCGTGACGCCGCTGCGCAACTTCGGCATATGGCTGCAGAGGACGACGCATTCGCGCAGAAGTTTTCTCGACCGGTTTTTCAACGGTGCCGGGCCACTGAAAAACTGGCATGTAGCGGGTAACGCGGTGTACGGCACCCAGCCGGTGAGGGTGTGGAAGCTGGGGAAGAAGTTTCTTCTGTGGACGTCGGATCAATCCCAGGCTCGCACACTGGTGGTGAGCAGCCACGGCTACTACCTGCCCTGGACGCGCACAACTGCGGTTCCCAATGGGACGGAACTCAGAACCTATGCTCCCCATGGTTATGAACTGATTGATCCGGGTTTGCACAAGGTCGCGAGTCAGGCGATCAAACCCTATGCGCTGTTGAACGGCGTGCAGTCTCGTCCGGGCCCCGGTATCGGCCCGTTCACCGATCTGAAAGAGGCAAACAGGTTGATGGCGGGCACGTCGTTGTCAGGTCAGATCAAGAACTACAGCGTGAGCAAATTCCAGAGCGATTCTTACGAAAGCTACCGGGATATCAGCCACATCGTGCGCAACACCCAGCAACCACCGCTGCCGTCTTCTCTACCTGCAGCGCCGATGGATGTGCTCACGGTGCGCAATCGCTTCGGCATGAGCAGCCCGACGCTGGAGGATCTGTTCGCCCAATTGCATCGCCATGGCATTCACTACGACAGGATCCTGCTGGTGCATTGCCGCTGCTCGGCAATCAGCTCGTTGCTGGGGCGCTCACCGAAATACGGCGCGGCGCAAGGTACGGCGCCGATTACGCCATGATCCAGTGGGCTGCAAACTATAAACGGCCATGGCGCAAAAGGGTGGCCGCAGGCTAGCATGTCGAAATTAATGGACTACTTATTCAATCGGACTGGTCATGCCCCTTCGCTCCACGCTCCACTCACAACGCTCCCTGCTGTTGACGTTGGTGATCCTTTTGGGGAGCGGCTTTCTGGCGACATCCTTGCTGAGCTATTTCGCCTCGCGGGACGCCATCCGCGACAGCATCGTCAACACCGAGCTGCCGCTGACATCGGACACGGTCTACTCCGAGATCCAGAAGGATCTGGTGCGGCCGGTGCTGCTGTCATCGATGATGGCCCGCGACACCTTCGTGCGTGACTGGGTCGTGGCTGGCGAAAACGACTCGCAGCAAATGACCCGCTACCTCAAGGAAGTCATGGATCACTACGGCGCCTACACCGCGTTTTTCGTGTCCGACCACAGCCACACTTACTACCAGGCCAGAGGCGTGCTGAAAAAGGTCAGCCCGGACGAGCCCCGCGACGTCTGGTATTACCGGGTGCGCGACATGCCCGAGTCGTACGAGATCAACGTCGATCCGGACCTGGCCAACAAGGACAACCTGACCTTCTTCATCAACTACAAGGTCTTCGACTACAACAACAACTTCATTGGTGCGACGGGCGTGGGCCTGACCGTGGACGCCGTCATCAAGCTGATCGACCGGTATCAACAGCGATACCAACGCAGCGTGTACTTCGTCGACACCTTCGGTCGACTGGTACTGACCGGCGCCGAGGGCGGCCCCAATGGCGCGAAGATCGGCCAGGTATTGCGCGAGCTGCCCAACCTGAAGGACTTGCAGGCGCAGATGCCCAAGCCACAGAGCGGCAGCTACCAATACGAGTCCCAGGACGACGCGCACTTTCTCAACGTGCGCTACATCCCCGAGCTGAACTGGTACCTGTTCGTCGACAAGCGTGAAGACGGCGCGCTCAACGAAATTCGTCAGTCGCTGTACCTCAATCTGTCAATCTGCCTGGCCGTGATGGTGCTGGTGCTGTACTTGCTCAACCGGGTGATCCGCCGTTTCCAGATGCGTATCGAATCCCAGGCGATGCTCGACAGTCTGACCGGCCTGCCCAACCGCCGCGGCTTTGACCGCATCGCCATGAACGCCATCGAAGACGCGCGCCGCGAGCACAAGTCGCTGTCGGCGATGTTGCTGGATCTGGACCACTTCAAGCGTCTGAACGATACCCACGGCCACCTTGCGGGTGACGAAGTGCTGACCGGTTTCGCCGATGACGTCAGACGCTGCCTGCGAGACAGCGACATCATTTGCCGATGGGGTGGCGAGGAGTTCATCATCCTGCTCAAGGACACCAACAGCAGCGGTGCCCGACGCGTCGCCGAAAAGATTCGCCTGCTGGCCGAGCAGCACACCTACGTGTTTACCGGCGCAGCCTTGCAGGTCACTGTCAGCCTGGGCCTGACCGAACTGCACCCCGGCGACACCCTGCAAAGCTTGATTGCCCGTGCCGACCAGGCGCTTTACAGCGCCAAGCAGAGCGGCCGCAATCGGGTCTGTACGGAAATGGCGGAACCGGCATGATCACTCCCCTTTCAGGCCCGGACACCTGTCCGGTCTGTGGCCAAAGCAATCGCTGCACCCTGGCCGACCCTCGAACGGTTGATCGACCCTGCTGGTGCTTTACCGAAACCATTGACCCGGCGGTGCTCGCGGCGTTGCCGCAGGAGCTGAAGGACAAGGCCTGTCTGTGTCCGCGGTGTGCGGGGTTGGTTGAAGCCCAGTCACTCACCAAATGATTGAGCACCTGTAGCAGCACGGCTTGCCGGCGGTGACATCCTTGCAATCGCCACCGCAAGGTCGACGGACGGACGATCAGGGACCCGCTGCATGAAGTACGCGAGTTCAGCCAGGTCATGTTCGACGACGAAACGCTCCAGACCGGCAAACCCACTCGCTACTTCATGCTGCACAAACCGCAAGGCTGCGTCAGCGCAACGGTCGACCCCCGACACCCGACTGTCCTTGACCTTCTCGATGAGCCGGACAAACACGACCTGCACATTGCGGGCCGTCTGGATTTCAACACCTCAGGCCTGATGCTGATCACCAACGACGGCCAATGGTCGCGCCGATTGACCCAGCCGACGACCAAATTGCCCAAGCTTTACTACGTCGAAACCGAGCAGGAAATCGGCGAGCACTACATTGAGAAATTCGCCGAAGGTTTCTATTTCGCGTTCGAAGATCTGACCACTCTGCCCGCCGAGCTGACTATCCTCGACAGTCACCATGCGCGATTAAGCATCGTCGAAGGCCGCTACCATCAGGTCAAACGCATGTTCGGTTTCTACGACAACAAAGTACTGCGCCTGCATCGCGAAAGCATGGGGCCGTTGGTGCTGGACCCCGCGCTAGAGCCCGGACAGTACCGTGCCTTGAGTGCTGAAGAGATTCAGCTGATCTGACGTCTTTCGACCGCCCGGCAGATCATGTAGGACAATTCGCGAACGGCACTTGCGGCATCTGCCATCCCCTGCTTGAATCCAATCGTCGGTCCACATGTGACCGGAGAGTCACGATCGCATTCTAAGAAACCTTTTGTCGTCACGAGCGCCTTCAGACGCCACGTTCGGCAAACCGCCCGCCAATAACAATACCTGTCGGACAGACTGTCCCGGACCGACATGGGCCCCCTTTCAAGGCATTGCCTACCTGTCACGAAACTCGTGCAACGTGGTTGCGCGCACACTGTTTTAACGTCAGGAGACATGGATATGAGGCCAGAAATCGCTGTGCTTGATATACAGGGCCAGTTTCGGGTTTACACGGAGTTCTATCGCGCAGATGCCGCAGAAAAGACCATCATCATGGTCAACGGTTCACTGGCCACTACAGCATCTTTCGCACAGACCGTCCGCAACCTGCATCCGCAATTCAACGTGGTGCTCTACGACCAACCGTACGCGGGCAAATCAAAGCCTCACAACCTTCATGAAAAACCACTGACCAAAGAGACGGAAGGCCGGATCCTGCTGGAGCTGATCGATCACTTCAATGCCGAACACATCATGTCGTTCTCATGGGGTGGCGCGGCAGCACTGGTGGCGTTGGCCCATCGGCCGAAACGCATCGAGAAGGCCGTGATCAGCTCGTTTTCACCGGTCATCAACGAGCACATGCGCGACTACCTCGAACGTGGCCAGCAACACCTGGGCGCCTTCGATCGCTTTGAAGTCGGCACGCTGATCAACAGCACCATCGGCAAACACCTGCCGTCGCTGTTCAAGCGTTTCAACTACAAACACGTCAGCTCACTGGACCTGCACGAATACGCGCAGATGCACCACCACATCAACCACGTACTAGATGTAAGCACCCACGGCCAGATCAAGGCCGCCAAGCGCATCAACGTACCGGTCATGTTCATGAACGGCGAATGGGACGAATACACCGCTGCCCCCGACGCCAGGCTGTTCGCCAATCACATCCGTGATTGCCACTTCACCACCATCAAAAGCGCTGGACACTTTCTGGACATGGAACACAAGGCAGCGTGCCTGGAATCACAGAACGCCTTGCTGAACTTCTTCACCCCGGCACCAGAACCCAGCCGAAACCGCTACCGACAGGTACAGACGCACCATGCATTTGCAATCTGACCGTGAAGGTCTCAAGGAACGGATTCATTCGCCAGCGCCCGTCCACCAGCAGTCGGCGAATGAATCCCGAACCTTCTCTTGCGTGCCCGACGCGCCCCACTGATTTTCCCCGCGCGGTATTTAACGCTTCAATTCGGCGCCGGCTTCTGGTACAAAGTCAGCCGCTGAAAGCGTCACAAGCGGGTGTCGTATAATGGCATTACTCCAGCTTCCCAAGCTGATAACGAGGGTTCGATTCCCTTCACCCGCTCCAGCTTCCCCCTCTCTCAAAAATTCTCGCTTTTCTCCCGACCAGTTCTCTTGAACCAAGCTCGTGCAGCCGCGTTTCCTGACGGGCGCTCAAGCCATTCACTTGCACCCAGGCTGATTTGGCGGGTCCATCGAGCAATAGATATTCGGTCCCTCCTGGTGTGATCTGTAAGGCACGGGTTGCGAGTACGCACTGCAGCCGGCCATAAACAACATCCCCATCACAATCATGATCTTCATCCACTGCATCTCCTTTGAAGCGTCGAGTCGGTCCGTTCGTTACACCGAGCTTATAAGCTGCGCGTTGACGCGAATAGTCGCTACCAAGCATATTTTCAACCTCAACCTATCTTTTTATAGATACCCCCCATCACTTCTTTTCGCTTCTTCAGATACCTTGCACGCAGGTACCGTAATCGCATGTGAACTCATCAGGCGACGAAGATGGAAAAGGCCCAGGCATCTGCCCGCGACGCGACCACTAACGATCACACCCACAACAGCAAATGGGGCATTGCAGCGGGGTTTTCGGCGAGTCTGGTCGGCATCGGGTTGGCGCGGTTTGCTTATACACCGTTGCTGCCAGCAATCATTGATGCAGGGTGGTTCGATTCTTCGAAAGCAGCCTATCTGGGTGCTGCGAATCTGGCGGGGTATTTGATCGGTGCGCTGACCGGGCGGGTGATGGCCGGGAAAACGTCTACCGCCTTCACTCTGCGCGCCATGATGCTGCTGGCGAGTGTTGCGTTTCTGGCCTGTGCATTCCCGGTTTCCTACCTTTGGTTTTTTATCTGGCGTCTGCTGTCGGGAATATCTGGCGGCGCTTTGATGGTCCTTGCTGCTCCAGCCGTGCTGGCGTATGTGCCGCCCTCAAAAAGAGGCCTGGCTGGTGGGGTTATTTTCATGGGGGTTGGCGTCGGAATCGCTGCTTCCGGAACCCTGGTGCCGCTGTTGTTGCAGCAAGGTCTGCAACAGACGTGGATAGGGCTGGGGATCATTTCACTGTTGTTCACGGCGATTGCCTGGAAGGGTTGGCCAACGCGGGAAGCTGCGCCCGCCAATCGGAGTCAGCATCCTCGCAAAACGAAGAATGGCACGCTCAAGGCGCTGTACATCGAATACGCGCTCAACGCAGCGGGCTGGGTGCCGCACATGATATTTCTGGTGGCATTCGTCGCTCACGGGTTGGGCAAAGGGCTTGAAGTCGGGGCTCAGTATTGGGTGCTGTTTGGCATTGGCGCGACGTTGGGCCCGTTATTGGCTGGGGTGCTGGCGGACCGAGTGGGGTTCGGCCGCGCACTGCGTTTGTCGTTCATTCTTGAAGGGATTTGTGTCTGCATCCCTGCGCTGACCGTTGGCACACCTTGGTTGATCGCTTCGAGCATCGTGGTTGGCGCATTCGTGACGGGGACAGTACCGCTGGTGCTGGGACGTGTTCAGGAATTGCTCGCCCATCATCCGGCGCAGCAGAGCGCTGCATGGCGCACAGCGACGGTCGGGTTTGCGCTGTTTCAGGCCGTCGCCGCGTATGGGTTTTCGTATCTGTTCACCTACAGCGGCGGCAGCTACGCGTTGCTGTTCATGCTGGGGACAGGCGCCATCGCGCTGGCGTTTTTGATCGACGTCGTGGCCACACGAAGCGCAAATTCTACGCCAGCTGTCTGACGTTCTGAGCGTGCGTTTCGGTCTCCCGGTGCACGCTTTCAAGGAAGGTCGCCAGTGCACTGGAAAAGTGACTGTCGACCCTGCGCACGAACACTGTCTCGACCTGAGAAAGCGTTGGCGGAATTTCATGGACGGCCACGAGTCCTTCCTGCCACGCGCGAGCGACAACCCCTCTTGGTAAAAGGGTGATACCGACGCCCGCTGCGACGCACGCAAGAATTCCATCAATAGAGCCGAACTCCAACGGCTCCGGCGCCAGCAACCCCATGCCCGACAGCAATGAATCCATTCGCTGGCGGTACGAGCAGCCGATGCGAAACACCATGGTCTTCAAATGGATAATGGCGCGGACGGCCTCAAGCGTACGAACAGCGCGTGAGGTGACGAGCACCAGTTCTTCCTGGAAAACCGTTTCGGCCTGCAACTCTGGATGATCGACCGGCCCTGCGACGAACGCACCCTCCAGCTTACAGTCGACGACTGCCTGAATCAGGCTCTGGGTAGTGCCAGTGCGCACGACAGGACGAACTTCCGGCCAAGCGCTAGCGAAGCGTGCGATCAGCAGGGGCAGGCGCAGCGCGAGGGTGGTTTCAAGGGTGCCGATTTCCAGCACGCCGGAGGGTTTGCCATCGTCGCGAGCGGCAGCCGAAGCATCTGAAAGCAATTTGGAGAGTCGTGCGGCATAGGGCAGGATGCGCCTGCCGGCCGGGGTGATCTGCACGCCCTTTGCGCTGCGCTGAAACAGTGACACGCCAAGCTCGTCTTCCAGCGAACGGATTCTGGAGGACACATTCGACTGCACAGTATTCAGCTCGACGGCTGCTTTGTTCATGCTGCCATGTCGAGCGACGGCGTCGACAACCTTCAGATCGATAACGTCCACCGAATCACCTGCTATCTCGAACCAAACGAACCTGACCGCCAGGTTATTGGTTTTCGAGATTATTCCTCAAGCAGTCCAGTGACAAGCGCACGCCCCCCGCAAGCGGAAAAATACAAAGCCCCGGGAGCAACCGAGGCTTCGTTTCTTCACGCATTTACTTTTTCGCTTTCGATTTGGCTTTAGACGCTCCTTTGTGAGCCTCGGCCGGCTTGGCTTTAGCGACTTGCGCGGGCTGCGCATTCATTGCGGTCCGCTCCCGATAGGCAGGCAGCGACGCAGCGAAAGCCATCGCTTCCTCACGCGAGCCGAACGAGCCTAGTCGATCGTGATGGGTGCAGACCCTCCATGGGCCATTGTTGACGTTGATCACGTCGTAGCCATTGAAATGCGTCTTGCTGAGCATCGCAGTGTGCATGGTTACCTCCCTCTCATTCAGAGAGTGTTATGGGTTTACCGACAGACCTTACACCCGGTCGCAGTCGTGCAAACGACCGTTGGACAGATGGTGTTCAAGGTTTGAGGGGCATTTCTTGGTCTTTCTCCGACAGGCTTTTACCGTCGTCCGGGTGCTTCCAGGTTTGCGGCGGTGGTGTTTCGCGCTCTTGCTCGTCCGTGTTTTCTACCCGTTCGAATTCGTCGACGGACTGCTCCAGGCGGTCACCGCGTGTCGTTTCCATGGGGCTGGGATGGGGACCGGGGCTTTGCGCCGCTGGTGTATTCACTGGGTTGGTTTTCATGATGACCTCTCAGCGAACCGGATTTGAGGTTCAAGCTTTAGAAATATGCTTTAAGCAGGGGTTCGAATTATTTTCCGGGCGGTTCGACCGGCATTCGGCGTTGACAACGTTGACCTGGCTTCCTATAAGTCCACTCCGTTCTGGCCCGTCGGTCAGCACCTGCTCACCTGAAAGCGAAGCGAGACGATGGAATTCACGGATTTTGATGCCGAACTTGCCGACTGGAACCAGTTGCAGAGCACCCACCCGTGCTCAGGCTTGCTGCTAGGCAACGGCGCGAGTCTCGCGGTGTGGAAGAATTTTGCCTACGACTCGCTGTTCGAGCTGGCGCAGACCACACGCAACAAACCGCTGAGCCCGACTGAGCTGGCGTTGTTCAAGTCCATGGACACCGAAAATTTCGAGCCGGTGCTCAGCGGCTTGAAGGTCGCGATGCGGGTGAATGCGGCGCTCACCATCAGCTCGTCATCGCCGCGCAACCGTTACTTTGCCATCAAAGAGGCGTTGATCCATGGCATCCGTTCGGCACACATCCCCTGGCGGCTGATGGCCCCCTCGACCATTGCTCATATCAGCAAGGCGCTGAGCCAATACAAAACGGTGTACTCGACCAATTACGACCTGCTGACCTACTGGGCCGTGATGCACGGCGCGCAGCCGTTTGACGATCTGTTCGATGATGACGCTCAGTTCAACCTGCACAGAACCGCCAGCCACGCCACGCGCATCCTTTATCTGCACGGCGGCATGCATCTGGTGAAAAACTTCGACGGCACGGCGCGCAAGCTGATGTCATCGGAAAGCACCCTCTTGGGAAGCTTCGCTGTCAACGCGCTGGAAGATGTGCCGCTGTTCGTCTGCGAAGGCCGCAGCAGCGACAAGATGAAGATCATCCGCGGCTCCGATTACCTTTCGTTCTGCCATGCCCAACTGGCGCAGCATCAAGGCTCGCTGTGCATCTTCGGTCATGCGCTGGGCAAGCAGGATCGGCACATTCTGGACGCCGTACTTCAAGCCAGGCCGAAAACCCTCGCTATCTCGATCCTCCCGCGCAGTGAAGCCTTCATCCAGCATCAGAAGCGGCACTACAGCGCGTTATTCGAAGGACAGAATATCGAGCTGAAATTTTACAACGCCAAGACCCATCCGTTGGGGAATCCGGAGTTGGCTGTGCCTGTGGCACGGTTGAAAGAAGCGGTGGAGATCAAGAGAGCTTAAAGACGACGGTCAGCGGTGCTCGTACTCCCATCCTCTGCACGCCAGCGCAACATGCTTGGGTATCAGCGCGGCACCACTGCTGTATGCAGTAATGGTTCGGCGCGTAAAACCCAGCTCGACAGCAGCAGCTGTCAGCGACAGGTTGTTTTTGGCCATCCATAGTTTGAAATCTCGGGTGGGCATGACTTCGCCGGATTGCTCCAGCGCCAGACGATGAAGCGTTGATGCAGCCAGCTCGAGGTTGTCTCCCCAGGTGACATCAAATCCCCATTCACCCACCGCCGCGTGGCTGAAAAACTTAGCGTCCTTTAGCGGCGCGAGGATCGGGAACTGTTCGATAAAGGCTGCCAGATCAACCGTGTGCCGTTTGCCGTTACTCCAGTCAATGATCAGCGCGTGCTGACCCGTCACCGGCTGCACTGCTGCAATACGTAGTTTGCTCGCCATTACTCAGGTCCTCCGATTCTGCTCGTACCATACCCGCCAAAGTTCAGCGCAATGAGATCGGGCCCACATCAAAGCGGCTTTAAGTGCTTTGGGTTCCGCGCCTTTACCCAGCACCATGAAACCATCGATCTGTACCAACGACTCCCCGTCCGGGGTTTGCACGTGAAAGTGCGGCGGCGCATGGTCGTCCGGATAGATCTTGATTTTCCAGTTGCGGTCGCTCTGTACGGTAGCCATGGGGCGGAATACTAGAGAAATTTTTTCTCTACCGCAATTGCCGGCTTTTAGCTCAAATAAAAACCGGACCTCTCAGGTCCGGTCTGTCTTCTGTACACCACCAACGCTCCCAATCTTCCCAGCGCTGCTTGCTTACTCGTTACTTTCCGACAACGCCCCCACCACCATCGCCCCGCCCTGCGCTTTTTTGTTGACGCTGGCAGCCACTGATTCGGTGGAGAGCCGGACGCTGCCGAGGGCGGCAAGGCGGTCGCTGCTCGTCGATCTGACGACGCTCGCTGACCATTGGCCCGCCATGGTCGCTATCCATGCGAAAAGGAATACCACGACACCTTGCAACGCCCACTTTCCGATGACCGACACGATTGTTCTCCCGGCTGAATTCGATGGCAGCAATTTGACCTTCAAACTGTTGCAGGAAGATTGCATTCAAGTTCTGCACCAAGATTGAGAGCCCTTACAGGGGTGGCCAAAAAATCCTCAACAACGGCATTTCCCCCCTGAACCCCAAGTGTACGGCTGATTCTGTCGGTATCTGTTAAGGGGCTTTGCGGGTGATCTGTGGCTGAATGAATGCCTTCTTTTCATCCAATAAGAACAAGGCAAGATTCGACATGTCCTCTCGCGAAAACACCGGAATGGCCCTCGGGCTGATCGGGGTGGTGATCTTCAGCCTGACCCTGCCCATGACCCGCATCGTCGTTCAGGAAATCCACCCGCTGCTCAACGGTCTGGGGCGAGCACTGTTTGCAGCAGTCCCGGCTGCGGCGTTGCTGTTATGGCGTCGAGAGAAGTGGCCGACTCGGGCGCAGTTAAAGGCCCTGATGGTGGTCTCGCTTGGCGTGATCATCGGCTTCCCGGTGCTCTCTGCCTGGGCGATGAAAACCCTGCCCGCCTCCCATGGTGCACTGGTCAACGGCCTGCAGCCGCTGCTTGTCGCAATATACGCAGCGTGGCTGTCCCATGAACGCCCTTCGAAAGCCTTCTGGCTCTGCGCGGCAATGGGCAGCGTGCTGGTCCTGGGGTATGCGCTGATCAGCGGCGCAGGCAATCTTCAAGCAGGGGACCTGCTGATGGTCGGCGCGGTCGCGATTGGCGGTCTGGGTTATGCCGAGGGAGGCCGGCTGGCCAAACAAATGGGCGGCTGGCAGGTGATCTGCTGGGCGCTGGTGATCTCGATCCCGGTACTGATCATTCCGGTGGGCTACCTGGCCGCGCAACACGAAGGGCCGATTTCAGCGGGCGCGTGGTGGGCGTTCGGCTACGTGTCGCTGTTCTCGCAGTTCATCGGGTTTTTCGCCTGGTACGCAGGCCTGGCCATGGGTGGCATCGCCCGTGTCAGTCAGATTCAGCTGGTGCAGTTGTTCTTCACCATGGCGTTTTCCGCGCTGTTCTTCGGTGAACACATCGACCCGATTACCTGGATCTTCGCGGCCGGCGTGGTGGTGACACTGGCCATCGGGCGCAAGACGGCGGTCATCGCACCCAAGCCTGTAGCCGCGACCCGGGTTTAACCGAGCAGACCATCCGCCTGGAGCAGCGTCTCCAGGCATTGCTCGTTGATGTTGTAGAAAGTTTTCAATTCCTGCATCTTCGCCAGCAGCTCGGTCGGGTCCGTTGGCGATGCGCGTTTGACCGCCAGGATCATCTTGTTCTTGTTGGTATGTTCAAGCGAAATGAACTCGAAAACTTTGGTTTCGTAACCGCAGGCTTCCAGCAACAAGGCGCGCAAGGCGTCAGTGACCATTTCCGCCTGCTGGCCCATATGAAGGCCGTATTGCAGCATCGGCTTGAGCAACGTCGGGCTCTGGATCTGCAGACGGATCTGTTTGTGACAGCATGGCGAGCACATGATGATCGACGCGCCGGAGCGAATGCCGGTGTGAATCGCGTAATCGGTGGCGATATCGCAGGCATGCAGCGCGATCATCACGTCCAGCTCACTGGGCGCCACGGAGCGCACGTCACCGCATTTGAAGACCAGCCCCGGATGCTCGAGTCGTGCCGCCGCGTTGTTGCACAAGGTCACCATGTCTTCACGCAGCTCGACGCCGGTCACATTGCCTTGGGCCTGCAAGGTGTTACGAAGGTAATCGTGAATCGCGAACGTCAGATAGCCCTTGCCGGATCCGAAGTCGGCGACGGTCACTGGTTGGTCGAGCTTGATCGGCGAAGTCGCCAAGGCGTGGGAGAACACCTCGATGAATTTGTTGATCTGCTTCCATTTGCGCGACATGGCCGGGATCAGCTCGTGCTGCTTGTTGGTCACGCCCAGATCGGTGAGGAACGGGCGGCTCAGCTCCAGATAGCGTTTTTTCTCCCGATCATGTTCGACGGAAGGCGCTTCACGCTGTTGCTGGGACTTGTTGCGGAACAGCGTGCTCTTGCCCTTTTTGCTGAACTCCAGCTGCACCTCATCGGTAAGCGACAGCAAGTGCGCGTTCTTGAACGAATCAGGCAGCAGGCTGCCGATCAGCGTCTGTGCTTCGGCAAGAGGATGATTCTTGGTAATGTCGCGGGTCTTGTAGCGATAGACGAAGGACAGGCAAGGCTGATCCTTGATCGTCGCAGGTTTGATGATGATTCGCTGCAGGTCCGCTTCGCTACCCACATATTTGGCCAGCACCAGTTTGATCAGCGAATTCTGCGTCAGGCATGTGTCGAGCAGGCTCAGGAACTCGGCGCGGTGGTCCTGCGCTGGCGTCGCGGTGGTGGCAGTAACGGACATCGGGTGCAGCCTCGGGAAGCGAAAAATGCGAGGCCGGTATTTTAGGCGGGTTGAGCGGCCGTGGTGGATTTAATTAATGACCACCACAAAGCCGTAGATCGGATTTCGCTAGTCAATCACCACCAGCCGATTCGGCAATTCGTTGCGCGCCTGGGTGACCGGCACCTGATCGCCGAGCACTTCTGCGCACGAACGAATACAGCCGAGAAAGCCCTCCAGGATCTTGCCGTCTGCCACCTGCCGAGTGAATACATCGACCATAGAACGCCAGACCATGTCGTCCACATGACGAGCGATGCCGTCGTCGACAATGATTTCAACATAGCGCTCGGCCTCGCTGACGAAGATCAACACCCCCGTACCGTTCGCCGTCGCGTGCAGGTTCTGCTCGAGAAACTGGCGCCGCGCCAGACTCCCCGCCCGCCAATGTCGCACCGAACCTGGCACCAACCGAGTGGTGATTGCGGGAAGACGGCACAACAGCGCCACCACGATAAAGGTCGCGATCTGCGTCAGCAGCAGCTCGTTGGCATTCAGCCAGCCGGGGTAAAAATTGATCAGGCCCGGCAACAGCAACGCGACCAGACCGGCCCAGATCAACGGCACGTAGGCGTAGTCGTCTGCGCTAGCAGCCAGGACCGTAACCAGTTCAGCGTCGGTCTGACGCTCCACGGCTTCGATGGCCTGGGCAACCTGCTTCTGTTCGTCTTCAGTGAGTAATGACATGCGCTACAACCCTTATTGAGCTATCGACTACCAGCCACCGGAGGCACCGCCGCCGCCAAAACTGCCACCGCCACCGCGCATTCCGCCGCCGCCCGAGCCTCCCGAGCCGAAGCCACCGCCGCCACCCGAACCGATGTAGCCACCGCCCAGACCGCCCAAAGCGCGGCCCCAGCGCATATTGATATAGATGAAAGCCACGAAAAGAATGAGAAACAGCAGGCTCATTTTCCAGTCGGTCACATCGTCGCCGCCGGACGCGCCCACCACAGGCTCGGCAAGCGGGTCGCCTCCCAGCACCTGCACGATGGCCTCGGTGCCTTTGCTGATGCCACCCACGAAATCACCCTGTTTGAAAGCCGGCGTGATGATCTGATTAATGATCACCGAGGACTGCGCATCGGTCAGCCTGTCTTCCAGGCCATAACCCACTTCGATGCGGACCTTACGCTCATCCTTGGCGACGATCAGCAGCGCGCCGTTATCCTTGCCCTTCTGCCCGATGCCCCAGAATCGGCCAAGCTGGTAGCCGAAATCCTCGATGGTCGAACCCTGCAGATCAGGCAGCGTGACCACCACGATCTGCTCGGTAGTGAGCTCTTCGTGGGCGCGCAGCATCTGCGACAGGCGCTCTTTGCTGTCGCTGTCGATCATGCCGGCAGTGTCCACCACCTGGCCGCTCAGGGCCGGGAACTTGAGCTCGGCCTGAGCGCATTGAGCGAACAGGCCAGCCCACAGCGCCAACAACGCGACCCACACGCCCCGCCGTGCGCGCTCCATCAGAATTTCACTTGCGGCGCTTTGTCAGCGTCAGCGGCAGTGGCTTCGAAGTTCGGACGAACCGGCAGATCGCTGTACATCACCGAGTGCCAGAGGCGACCGGGGAAGGTGCGAATTTCGGTGTTGTAGCGCTCAACCGAAGCAATGAAATCCCGACGCGCCACGGCGATCCGGTTTTCCGTGCCCTCAAGCTGAGATTGCAGCGACAGGAAGTTCTGGTTGGATTTGAGGTCCGGGTAGCGTTCGGACACGACCATCAGTCGGCTCAAGGCGCCGGTCAGCTGGCCCTGAGCATCCTGAAACTGCTTGAGTTTGGCCGGATCGTTGAGGGTATTGGCATCGACCTGGATCGACGTCGCCTTGGCTCGCGCCTCGATAACTGCGGTCAGGGTATCCTGCTCCTGCTTGGCGTAACCCTTCACGGTCTCCACCAGGTTGGGAATCAGGTCGGCACGCCGCTGATACTGGTTCTGTACCTGCGCCCAAGCCGCCTTCACCTGTTCGTCATAGGTCGGAATGTTGTTGATGCCGCAACCGGCCAGCAACGTGCTCAACAGCATCAGCAGCGTCAGTGACAAATTGTAACGACTGCCCCTAACGTGCCCGTAACGCTCTATTTGCATGACCCTTGCGCTCCTTGATGGTGTTCGATTGTCTTCCACGTCAGACATGACTTTAGCCAAATCGGACGATCCCCGGCATAATCTTGCCCCATCACGTTGTCAGGGCACTGGATTGCCGAACCGCAATCAGATAAAACTCGCTGCGCTACTGATGCCTGGATGCGTCGGGAGTTCAGCGACGCCCCCGTCCTGATGACAATAAAAACCAAAGGTTTCATACCAAAAACAAAGGCCGCCCGGTATTACACGCGAGTTGCCGGTCCACGCCTTGAGAAAATCATTCATGAATAAGCTGTGTTTACTGAGTCTTGTCATCGGTTTGGCCAGTCAGTCCGCCTGGGCCCAGACTGCCGCCAGCCCCGCCAGTAACGTTTCCACGCTGCAAGCCAAGAATGCATTCATCTCCAACCTGATGAAGCAGATGACCCTCGACGAGAAGATCGGTCAGCTGCGTCTCATCAGCATCGGCCCGGAAATGCCGAAGTCGGAAATCGTCAAGGAAATCGCCGCTGGCCGTATCGGCGGGACGTTCAACTCCGTATTGCTGCCCGACAACCGCGCCATGCAAGACGCCGCCGTCGCCCACAGCCGCATGAAGATTCCGATGTTCTTCGCCTACGACGTGGTTCACGGCCAACGCACGATTTTCCCGATCAGCCTGGGCCTCGCGTCAACCTGGGACATGGATGCCGTCACCCGCGCCGGTCGCGTTTCGGCGATCGAAGCCGCCGCCGATGGCGTGGACATGACCTTCGCACCAATGGTCGATATCACTCGCGACGCCCGCTGGGGCCGCAGCTCCGAAGGCTTCGGTGAAGACACCTATCTGGTTTCGCGCCTGTCAGCGACCATGACCCGCGCTTTCCAGGGCACCAGCACTCAGGCACCGAACAGCATCATGGCGGCGGTCAAACACTTTGCGCTGTATGGCGCAGTAGAAGGCGGTCGCGACTACAACACCGTGGACATGAGCCCGGTGCGCATGCAACAGGACTACCTGCCCCCTTACCGCGCTGCCATCGATGCAGGCGCGGGCGGCGTGATGGTCGCGCTGAACTCGATCAACGGCGTGCCCTCCACCGCCAACGCCTGGCTGCTGCAAGACGTGCTGCGCAAGGACTGGGGCTTCAAGGGCGTGACCGTCAGCGACCACGGCGCGATCAAGGAACTGATCGACCACGGCGTCGCCAAGGACTTCCGTGAGGCGGCGAAACTGGCCATCAAGGCTGGCGTCGACCTGAGCATGAACGACAAGGCCTACGGCGAAGAACTGCCAGCGCTGGTCAAGAATGGCGAAGTGTCGGTCAAGGAAGTCGACAACGCCGTACGTGAAGTGCTCGGCGCGAAGTGGGAAATGGGCCTGTTCGCCAACCCGTACCTGCGCATCGGCGCGGCGGTGGACGATCCAGTCGACCGTGATGCTGAAAACCGTCTGCACCGCACCGAAGCCCGTGATGTCGCGCGCCGCAGCATGGTGCTGTTGAAGAATGACAACAACACCCTGCCGCTGAAAAAACAAGGCACCATCGCCGTTATCGGTCCGCTGGCCAAGAGCTCGCTGGACATGCTGGGCAGTTGGTCGGCAGCCGGTCTGGCGCGTCAGACAGTCAGCGCCTATGACGGCCTGGCCAATGCGGTCGGCGACAAGGCCAAACTGCTTTACGCAGTGGGCACCAACGTCACCGACAATCAGGAAGCCATCACCTACCTGAACAAGATGGACGACCAGATTCACATCGATAGCCGCCCGGAACAGGACATGATCGATGAAGCGGTCAAGGTCGCGCAGCAGTCGGACGTCGTCGTGGCTGTAGTCGGTGAATCGCGCAACATGTCCCACGAAGCTGCCAGTCGTGTCGACCTCGTTCTGCCGGGTCGTCAACGTGATCTGATCAAGGCCCTCAAGGCCACTGGCAAACCGCTGGTGATCGTTTTGATGAACGGCCGCCCGCTGGCACTCGGCGAAGAAAACAAGCAAGCCGATGCGATGCTCGAAAGCTGGTTCCTTGGCACCGAAGGCGGCAACGCACTGGCTGACGTGCTGTTCGGCGACTACAACCCGTCAGGCAAGCTGCCGATGACCTTCCCGCGTTCGGTGGGTCAGGTGCCTGCCTACTACAACCATCTGAACACCGGTCGCCCTTACCGCGTGAACGATTCGAACTACACCTCGAATTACTTCGAAGAGCCGACCAGCCCGCTGTTCCCGTTCGGTTACGGCCTGAGCTATACCCAGTTCAACGTCTCGGACATCGTCCTGTCGGTCAACAAGATGACCCGCAAAGACAAACTGACCGCCACCGTCCAGGTCAAGAACACCGGTAAAGTGGCCGGTGAAACCGTGGTTCAGCTGTACCTGCGCGATGTCGCGGCCTCTATCAGCCGCCCGGTGAAAGAGCTGAAGAACTTCCAGAAAGTCATGTTGAAGCCCGGCGAAGAAAAAGCCGTGAGCTTTACCGTGACCGAGGAAGACCTTAAGTTCTTCAACCCTTCGCTCAAGTACGCGGCGGAAGCCGGCGAGTTCAAACTGATGATCGGCCTGGACTCCCAAGACGTAAAAGAAACGACATTCAATCTGCTGTAATGGCTGCAGGCGGCGCGGTCTGACAGGACCGTGCCGCAACACAACAGGCCACCCACCATGCCTCGCGCCGCCCGCCTCGTTTTTTCAACCCTGCTGATTCTCGCTGGCGCTGTGATCGTGGCGACACTGGCCATGCATCAGGCCCAGCGCCATTCCCTGGAAGACGACGCCGCTCGTGCCCAGGGCCAGCTTTCGCTTTATGCCAATACCCTGCAAACCCTGATCGAGCGCTACCGCGCCCTTCCCGCCGTGCTGGCGCTGGACCCACAGCTGCGAGACGCACTGAAGGGGCCGGTCAGCGCTGAAACCACTCAGGTGCTCAATCTGAAACTGGAGCAGATCAATGGCGCAGCGCAGTCCTCGACGCTGGAATTGCTCGACCGCGACGGTCTGGCGATTGGCGCCAGCAACTGGAAACTGCCCAGCAGCTATGTCGGCCATAACTACGGATTTCGCCCCTACTTCACTCAGACCAAAGCCAACGGCGTCGGGCGTTTCTACGCGGTCGGCGTGACCAGTGGGATTGCGGGTTACTTCCTCTCGAATGCAGTACGGGACGATGCCGGGCAGTTTATCGGCGCCATGGTCGTGAAGCTGGAATTCCCGGATCTCGAACACACTTGGGCCCAAGGCGAGGACCTGCTACTGGTCAGCGACGCGAAAGGCATCGTGTTCATTGCCAACCAACCCGGCTGGCGCTATCGCTCATTGCGTCCCTTGTCGGATCAGGACCGCAGCGAGCTGGGCAGCACTCGCCAATACGACAAACAACCCTTGGCGCCTCTCATTCAGCAGCCCCTACGCACCTTCAACGACAACAGCCATTTGACCAGCGTCGTGGCGCCCGACGGCACTGCGGATTACCTCTGGCAATCGCTGCCGCTGCAACCCGAAGGCTGGACCTTGCACCTGCTGCGCAAGCCTCAGCCCGCCACCGAGGACATTCGCAACGCCGCACTGGCCGCTGCCGGAATCTGGCTGACATTGGTGTTTCTCGGCCTGTTCCTCTATCAGCGGTGGCGGTTGGCGCGCATGCGTCAACGCAGCCGCGAGGAACTGGAACAACTGGTGGAAGAACGCACGCGAGACCTGCGGACCGCTCAGGACGGTCTGGTGCAATCGACCAAACTGGCCGCGCTTGGGCAGATGTCTGCGGCGCTGGCCCATGAAATCAACCAGCCGCTGACGGCACAGCGCATGCAACTGGCTACCCTGCGTCTGCTGCTCGATCATGGTCGTGTCGACGACGCCTACCAGGCACTGACCCCCATCGATCAACAACTCACGCGCATGGCCGCCCTCACCGGCCATCTCAAGACCTTCGCCCGTAAAAGCCCCAGTGGCCTGCGCGAGCGGGTTGACCTGGCCTGTGTGGTCGACCAGGCGCTGCTGCTGCTCGATGCGCGCATCCGCGAAGAAAAGGTCAGCTGTGTGCTAGACCTGACCCGCCCGGCCTGGGTCCGCGGCGACGCCATACGCCTGGAGCAGGTACTGATCAACCTGCTGCGCAACGCACTGGACGCCATGGGCGGAAAACCGCTCAAGCGCCTGGAGATCCGCGTCGAGAGCGAGGGAGATAGCTGGCGGCTGACCGTCGGCGACAGCGGGGGCGGGATTGCCGAAGAGCATCTGGCGAATATTTTCGATCCGTTCTTTACCACCAAACCTGTGGGCGATGGCCTTGGGCTCGGGCTTGCGGTGTCATACGCCATCGTTCATGAACTCGGGGGTCGCCTGGCCGCCGAAAACGTGAACAATGGCGCACTGTTCTTATTCTCTCTGCCCAAGGCTCCGGAGGCCGAAACCCCATGCTGAACTCGGTGATCGTGGTCGATGACGAGGCGCCCATCCGCGAAGCGGTGCAGCAGTGGTTGTCGCTGTCCGGCTTTGACGTGCAACTGTTCAGTCGCGCCGAGGATTGCCTGGCCCGTCTGCCCGAGCACTTCCCTGGCGTGGTGCTCAGTGACGTGCGCATGCCGGGCATGAGCGGCCTGGAGCTGTTGGAGCAACTGCACAAGCGCGATCCCGATTTGCCGGTGATCCTGCTCACCGGCCATGGCGACGTACCGATGGCGGTCGATGCCATGCGCGACGGCGCCTATGATTTTCTGGAAAAACCCTTCACTCCGGAAACGCTGCTGGGCAGCCTGCGCCGAGCACTGGAGAAACGCGCGCTGGTGCTGGAAAACCGCCGCCTCCATGAACAGGCTGACACCCGCTCCCGACTTGACGCCACTCTGCTGGGCCTCTCGCCCACGATGCAGACCTTGCGGCTTCAGGTTCAGGACCTCGCGCAATTGCCGGTCAACGTGTTGATCCGCGGCGAAACGGGCAGCGGCAAGGAAATGGTCGCCCGTTGTCTGCATGACTTCGGCCCGCGAGCAAAAAAACCGTTTGTGGCCGTCAACTGCGCGGCAATCCCCGAGCAACTGTTCGAGGCCGAGCTGTTTGGTCATGAAAGTGGCGCATTCACCGGGGCTCAGGGCAAGCGCATCGGCAAGCTTGAGTTCGCCGATGGCGGCACGCTGTTTCTCGATGAAATCGAAAGCATGCCGCTCGCCCAGCAGGTGAAACTGCTGCGAGTGATTCAGGATCGACGCCTGGAACGGTTGGGCTCCAATCAGAGCATCGAGGTTGACCTGCGCATCATCGCCGCAACCAAGCCTGATCTGCTCGAAGAGGCCAAGGCCGGACGTTTTCGCGAGGACCTGGCTTATCGATTGAACATCGCCGAGCTGCGTCTGCCGCCGTTACGTGAACGACGCGAGGACATACCCCTGTTGTTCGGCCACTTCTCCCGCCAAGCCGCAGAACGTATGGGGCGCAGCGCGCCAATCGTCAGCGGCGGGCAGTTGAGCCACCTGCTGAGCCATGACTGGCCGGGTAACGTGCGGGAGCTGGCCAACGCAGCAGAACGCCAGGTGCTCGGGCTGGACAAACCGGGCTCGGTGGATATGCCGGAGGGACAATCCCTGGCGGCGCAGCAGGAAGCCTTTGAAGCCCACTGCCTGCGTTCGGCGTTAAGCCGCCACAGGGGCGATATCAAGGCGGTGCTGCATGAGTTGCAACTGCCGCGTCGCACGTTGAACGAAAAGATGCAGCGCCATGGGTTGATCAGGGAGAAGTTTTTGCCCGACGGCAGCGCATGACACCTCGGGCATCGGCAACTTCTCGCTTACCCGATGAACGTCTATCGGCGGATTTCCGCTCATCGCATCAAGGCAAACCTTTCTAGACCGGGCCTCTCGGGGCTTGGCACACCTCCTGCTATCACAGTCGTCAGACCGCATCGCTGCGCTCCCTCTAAAAACAATGACTTGCAGGAAACCTTATGGCTATCCCCAACTCTGTGTCCACCGGATCGGCTGCGGCGCCTGTCGCCCAGAAGACCACCGGCAGCCGCCTGAAATCCATTTTCTCAGGCTCGGTCGGCAACATGGTCGAGTGGTACGACTGGTACGTCTACGCCGCTTTCTCCCTCTACTTCGCCAAAGTCTTCTTCCCCAAAGGCGATACCACCGCCCAACTGCTCAACACCGCCGCGATCTTCGCCGTGGGTTTCCTGATGCGCCCGATCGGCGGGTGGTTGATGGGCCTCTACGCGGACCGCAAGGGTCGCAAGGCTGCGCTGATGGCGTCGGTACTGTTGATGTGCTTCGGCTCGCTGATCATCGCCCTGACGCCAGGTTATGAAACCATCGGCGTCGGCGCGCCGATACTCCTGGTGTTCGCACGCCTGCTGCAGGGCCTGTCGGTCGGTGGTGAATACGGCACCTCAGCGACCTACCTCAGTGAGATGGCCACCAAGGAACGTCGCGGTTTCTTCTCCAGCTTCCAGTACGTGACCCTGATTTCCGGGCAGCTCATCGCGCTGGGCGTGTTGATCGTGCTGCAGCAGACCCTCACTACCGAGCAACTGAACGCGTGGGGCTGGCGTATTCCTTTTGCCATCGGCGCGCTGTGCGCGGTCGTTGCGCTGTTCCTGCGTCGCGGTATGGAAGAAACCGAATCCTTCACCAAGAAGAAGGAAGAGCCGAAAGAGAGCCTGATGCGCACGCTGATGCGTCATCCCAAGGAGCTGATGACTGTGGTCGGCCTGACCATGGGCGGCACCCTGGCCTTCTATACCTACACCACCTACATGCAGAAATACCTGGTGAATACCGTCGGCATGAGCATCACCGATTCCACCACTATTTCTGCGGCGACGCTGTTTCTGTTCATGGTGCTGCAGCCGGTGATCGGCGCGCTGTCGGATAAAATCGGCCGTCGCCCGATCCTGATCGCCTTCGGTGTGCTGGGTACGCTGTGCACTGTGCCGATTCTGACTACTCTGCACACCATTCAAACCTGGTGGGGCGCGTTCTTCCTCATCATGGCAGCGCTGATCATCGTCAGCGGCTACACCTCGATCAATGCCGTGGTGAAAGCCGAGCTGTTCCCGACAGAGATCCGCGCGCTTGGCGTCGGTCTGCCGTACGCATTGACCGTGTCCATCTTTGGCGGCACCGCCGAGTACATCGCCCTCTGGTTCAAGAGCGTCGGCATGGAGACGGGTTACTACTGGTACGTGACTGCCTGCATTGCCTGCTCGCTGCTGGTCTACGTATTCATGAAAGACACCCGCAAGCACTCGCGAATCGAGACCGACTGACCCGCGTCCGAACCAATGCTGCCCTGTAGCAGCACGGCTTGCCGGCGGTGACGGACTCGGAACCGCTACCGCCGGCGAGCCGGACTGCAGGAGGTCGGGAGCAAATCAGAGGGGCAGCCATGAGAGTGAGCTGCCCTTTTTTCCGCTGCAATGCCGGCTAAGTCGCTGAATCATCAGCGGCTTTTTGCAGTATCAATTTCAACGATGATCGCTACCAATGCGATTGACTTCTTAATAATCCAGAGCCGAGTAAAGTTAACTCCATACCGAGTTACCAACTAATCAAATCGATCTGGAGCAACTACCATGAAAACTAACAAACTGATCTTCGGCCTTGCTTTCTCTATCCTGGCTAGCAGTGCTTTCGCACTTCCAGCTGTAGATGCCAGCAACCATATCAATGCACCGGTAGTTGCTGAAAACGGTTCCTCCCACACCAACATCGGCCGCGTTGCTGCTGACGGTGCTGACCACGTAGGCGCCAACCGCCTTGCCGCTGACGGTGCTGACCACGTAGGTGCCAATCGCGTTGCTGCTGACGGCGCTGACCACGTAGGTGCCAACCGCGTCGCCGCTGACGGTGCTGATCACGTAGGTGCCAACCGCGTTGCTGCTGACGGCGCTGATCACGTAGGTGCCAACCGCGTTGCCGCTGACGGTGCAGACCATGTTGGTGCAAATCGTCTCGCTGCTGATGGTGCTGACCATGTCGGTGCGAACCGTCTGAGCTGATCGTTTTACGGTTTCTTCCCCAGCCCGGCCTTCGCCGGGCTTGATTTTTTCTGGCGCAATAATTCGTTACAAGCCCCGTATCTGCTGGCCCTCTTACTTTTGTCAGTCACCAAAACTCTCAAACTCTCCCATCTGCACCATGCATTCAGTGAATACTGGCAGATCACGCAAGCTGATGCGGAAAACTCTTAAATTCACACAATTCAACAGCTGTCAAGAAGTGAACCTGTCAGAGTTGACAGATTTTGCCCCATTTCAGATCAGAAACCGCTACAGCGCTTTAAAACCGGGCGTTTCAGCCAACTATCATTTTCAGCGATGGTCGTTAGCAACCTTGTTAACTTCTACTTAATGCACACGCGCGTAACATTAGCTCCATACCCAAGTTGAAAAATTATTGAACTTTGATGGAGCAAACATCATGAAAACTTCGAACATTATTTTTGGCCTTAGTCTTTCCATCCTGGCATCGAGCGCATTCGCTCTGCCTGTTTCGGACACCCACTCTGTATTGAACGGAAGTGCGGTAGCCGAGGGTGGTTCTTCTCACACCAACGCTTCACATACCGGCTCTTATCGTCAGGCTTCCGATGGTTCTGATCACGTCGGTGCAAATCGTCTGGCCGCTGACGGTTCCGAACGTTCTTCGCAGTTCCGCCAGGCTGCCGATGGCGCTGACCATGTCGGTGCAAACCGTCTGGCCGCTGACGGCTCCGAACGTTCGTCGCAGTTCCGCCAGGCCGCCGATGGCGCTGACCACGTCGGTGCAAACCGTCTGGCCGCTGACGGTTCGGAACGTTCTTCCCAATTCCGCCAGGCTGCCGATGGTGCTGACCACGTCGGTGCAAACCGTCTGGCAGCAGATGGTGCTGATCACGTAGGCGCCAACCGCGTCAGCTGATTCAACTGATACCGCTTCAAGGTCTACCGCTTCACACGTTTCACCTCCCGAACTCCCTTTGTAGCCCGGCTTATGTCGGGCTTTTTTTTGCCTCGGGATCGGCGGGGTCTGGAAACCTCAAGTAATGCCTTGCACTATGACGGCCTTCATTCTGTACAGACAGCCGTCGCTTTTGAGCTCTGTCGCTTACATCTATCCAGGAAATGCGCCATGTCAGACGATATTCATTTCTACGAGCCTTCCCAAGGCCATGGGCTGCCTCACGATCCGTTCAACGCCATTGTCGGTCCGCGCCCCATCGGCTGGATTTCGTCGCAGGATGCCCAAGGCAAACTCAATCTTGCGCCGTACAGCTTCTTCAATGCCTTCAACTACATACCGCCGATCATTGGTTTCTGCAGCATCGGGCGTAAGGACAGCCTGAACAACATTGAACAGACCGGAGAGTTCGTCTGGAACCTCGCGACTCGGCCTCTCGCCGAGCAGATGAACATGAGCTGCGCCCCCGTGGCGGCCGACGTCAACGAGTTCGAACTGGCCAACCTTACGGCCGAACCATCGCGCATCGTCTCGGTGCCAAGGGTGAAAGAAACGCCGGTAGCGTTCGAGTGCAAGGTGACGCAAATCATCCAGCTGCAGCGCGCCGATAAAGAAGTGGTGCCGAGCTGGTTGATTCTGGGGGAAGTGGTGGCGGTTCATATCGCCAAGCGGCTGCTCAAGGATGGGGTCTATGACACCGCGGCAGGTGAGCCGATCCTGCGCGGCGGTGGCCCGGCAGATTATTTCCAGCTGGGCCCTGAGTCGTTGTTCAAGATGTATCGGCCAAAAGCCTGATCAGTCCTGCGCGAACATCAACTCACCTTCGGATGTCACGTCGATCAGCCGCTCCAGCTCCTGGGCAGCGGCCTGATCGGCTGCCAGTGCAGTCTTGAATTTTTGATCATCGAGGACGCGATGAAAAGCCGGCGCACCGCCCGCTCCCAAGCCCTTGACCGCAATCGCGGCGCTATAGCCTCCCTCACCGGGAACAGCAGCAGAAACGGCTTCGTGGTGCTGGAATTCTTTGCGTGCCATGGGAGGACGGTCCTGCCTTGAAAAGGGAAAGGCGAGGATTTTAAACAGTCACGGGCAATTTGGCTAAACGAGGGTTTTGATCTGCTGCGGGTAAATCGAGCAACTCACCCCGCCTTGCGCACATCAGGCAAGCCATAAGCCCGTTCAGCCTGAGCCTGGGTAACGTTAGCGAAGGTCTGGAAGTCGAGGCTGCTCACCAGCAACTCGGTGACCAGTGCAGTAAAGATGTTCAGCTCTGGGGTCGCGAACCAGTCGTTCATCGCCGACTTGTCAGCCCAAAGCCCGAAGAGGACCCACACATCATCTTCGGTCATGGAGCGGTGCAGGGCGAAATGCAGGCAGCCCGCAGCATTGGAGGACGGTACGATCAACGTGCTCAAGCGTGCGCCCAGTTGCGCACTGTGTCCGGCTCTGGCGCGCAGAGTGACTTGATGGCTCACGACGGAAGTGCTTTGCATGGTCCTGCTCCTTTGGTCGCTTTGAATCAGCCGGGATCGGAAGGGCATAGCGGCTGGAATTGAAGATTAGGGGCTGGGGCGCAAATGCCGGTAGCCGATTACTGCCCCGTTATTGCCTGATTCTGCGCGGATGCTGCTCATACGCCCGTCATGGAAACGCTGGATCGAGGAGCGGGATGTGGGACTTTCAAGCAACCAGGCCAGCCAGACAGCGCGTTTCGTCGCTCAAAACGTGAACCCGCTGCAGAATCAGGCAATCATCCGGCAGGATTCGCCTAACGCCTGCGATTGCACAAAAATAAGCTGTGCCACATCGATGCTTCGTCAGAGGACTTTCCCATGTTGCCTACCGCCGTTGAGCCCGCCGTGCCAGATCTCCGGCCTACGCCCGAACTGAGCGCGCAGATGGAGCAGCAGCGCGCCGAACTGGCGGAGCTGATCCGACGCCACGCCCCTTCTGACGGTAGTTTTCAGACGCTGATCAAGCCGCTGTTCATGGTGCGTCACGACCACCCGCTGCAGTCGGTACCCGGTCTGGTGCAGCCGGCGCTGTGCATCATGGCGCAGGGCCGCAAGGACGTGACGCTGGGCGGCGAGCTGTTCACGTACGACCCCCTCAATTACCTGGTGCTGTCGGTCGCGCTGCCGATCAGTGGCAAAGTCATCTACGCCACGCCGGAAGACCCGCACCTGGCGATGCGTCTGGATATCGACCCCGCGGACATCAACGCGCTGATTGCCGAAGCAGGCCCCATGAGCGTGCCGACCCGCCCCAGCGGACGCGGCATGTACGTCGAGCGTATCGATTCGCAGCTCCTGGATGCGGTCATCCGTCTGATCCGCCTGCTGGACAGCCCGAAAGACATTCCGATGCTCGCACCGTTGATTACACGCGAGATCCTTTATCGCCTGTTGCGTGGGAGTGAAGGTTATCGGTTGTACGAGATTGCCATTTCAAACTGCCAGACCCATCGCGTGACTCAAGCGATCAAGTGGCTGAACGACAATTTCCAGCAGCCTCTGCGCATCGAAGAGCTGGCGCGGGAAGTGAATCTCAGCGTCTCGACCCTGCATCATCGTTTCAAGGCTGTGACCGCAATGAGTCCGTTGCAGTACCAGAAACAGCTGCGCTTGCAAGAAGCCCGTCGACTGATGCTCTCCGACGGAATCGAAGCTTCGGCTGCCGGGTACCGGGTCGGCTATGAAAGCCCTTCCCAGTTCAGCCGCGAATACAGCCGCTTGTTCGGCGCGCCACCGTTGCGGGACCTGGCGCGCCTGCGCAAAACACTCTGAAGATTGACTCACAGCTGCGCCTGTCAGGCGCTCAGCACCCGACACGCCTCAGCCGGGATAGTTACCGACACCGGATGCCCGACGTTCAACCCAAGGCTCTGATTCGGTGTGCTCAATGCGGTCAGTGAAACCCCGCCACAATCCACCGTGGTTTCGATGGTCGCGCCAATGTCGCGAATGAAAGTGACCGTGCCATTCAGACGGTTGGCTGCTGCCGCTTCGGAGCGCGACAACTGCAGATCTTCTGGCCGAACCAGCATCCTGATCTCGGCCCCGGCCTTGATCGTGTCGCTGATCGGGACGTCGAGCGCATCCCCTGCAGGCAACTGCACGCGCCCTCCTCCCAATGCCTTGGCCGCAAAGATGTTGCCTGAGCCGATAAAATCCGCGACGAAGGCATTGGCCGGATTGCGATAGATCTCGATAGGCGTGCCGACCTGCTGCACACGGTGCTCACCCAGAACCACGACGATGTCTGCCATGGTCATGGCTTCGCGCTGGTCGTGGGTCACCAGAATGGTGGTGATGTTCAGCTGTTTTTGCAGTTGGCGGATTTCCACCTGCATCGATTCCCGCAGCTTTGCATCCAGCGCCGACAGCGGCTCATCGAGCAACAGCAGCTTGGGGTGCGAAGCGATTGCACGGGCGATGGCGACACGCTGACGTTGCCCGCCGGACAGTTTCGCCACCGGGCGATCGACCATCTGTTGCAGCTGGATCATCGCCAGCAACTCGGTGACGCGGGCCCTTTGCGCGGCCTTGTCGACACCCCGCAGCTTCAATGGGTAGGCGATGTTTTCGCCCACCGTCATGTGCGGGAACAGCGCCAGGGATTGAAACACCATGCCGAAATTGCGCTCATGGGCCGGGGTGTGGCTGACGTCCTCGCCATCCAGGCGGATTTCGCCGCTGGTGATGGTTTCAAGGCCGGCGATCATGCGCAGCAGCGTGGTCTTGCCACAGCCCGAAGGCCCGAGAAAACAGACGAGCTTGCCTTGCGGCAGGTGCAGATTGACGTCGGTGACGGCGCAGGCCGAGCCGTAGAATTTTTCAACGTTTTCCAGAATCAGTCCGGTCATTTCTTCACACCTCAAATCAGAACGAAACGCCACCTTCACCGACGAGCTTCTCCAGCGCCCAGATCAGGACGAAGTCGATGAGCACGATCAGCACGGCGAACGAGAAAACGGTGGGGTCGAGCGAGGAGACGGTGCGGCTGTACATCCAGATCGGCACGGTCATGACGTCGATGTTGTACAGAAAATAGGTCACCGTGAACTCGTTGAACGAGACGATGAACGCCAGCAGCATCCCCGCGAGAATCCCCGATTTCATCAATGGCACGACCACATCGACGATGGCGCGGGTCGGCGAAGCGCCCAGCATTTGGGCGGCCTCTTCGACTTCGCTGCCAATCGTCATCATCGATGCGGTGCAGTTCTTGATCACGAACGGCAGCGCGAGAATCACGTGGGCGATGACCAGCCGCGAGGTGTTCAGATGGAACGGCAGGCTGTCGAATACCAACAGCAAGGCCAGCCCCAGGACCACCATCGGGAAGACCAGCGGCAATGACATCAGCTGCATGGCAAACGCCTTGCCACGGAATTCGCAGCGGGTCAGCGCATAGGACGCCGGGACCGCGATCAAGGTGGCGAAGATCATCGTCAGGCACGCCACCATCAGGCTGGTGGTCATGGCCTTGCCAAGGCTCAACACATCGCTTTCATCCGGTGACACAAAAGTCTGCCACGCCGCCTTGTACCACTGCAGGCTGTAGCTGCTGGGCGGAAAGTCGAGATTGGCCGAGCCACTGAATGACATGACGATCATGGTCAGGATCGGCGTGACAGCGAGGAATAGAATCACCCCCGACAGAATGGCCGCGAAGCGCCCCGTTTCTCCCGGTAATAACGGCTGGGAACGCCGTATTTTCTGGCTCATTGCGAAGCCTCCAGCATGCGCCGACGGCGACCGGTGACGAATTCGGAAAGGGTCATGATCGCCAGTGTGGTGACGATCAGTACGACACCTGCCGCCGAAGCCGCAGGCCAGTTCATCAATGGTGCGATCTGATCGTGAACCATGACCGCGAGCATCGGCACCCGACGCCCCCCCAGCAGCAGCGGCACGACAAAGCTGCTGGCGTTGTAAGCGAAGACCAGCGTCGCACCGGTAATGATCCCCGGCAGGCTCATCGGCAGAATCACCTGGCGAAACACCTGGAAACGACTGGCGCCCAGCGTCGCGGCGGCCTCTTCATAACTGCGGGAAATGCCGCGCATGGCGCTGGCAATTGGCAGCACCGCCAGCGGAAACGCAGTTTGCACCAGCCCCATCAGCACCCCGTTCTGGTTGTACAACATCATGATCGGACGCGTGATCAGGCCCAGTCCCTTGAGCGCCTGGTTGAGCATGCCCGCCGGGCCGAGAATCACCAGCCAGCCGTAGCTTTGCAGCAGCAGGTTGACCAGCAGCGGCAGCAACACTGCAGCGAGGAAGATGCGCCTGACGAAGGGCGACTTCAGGCGCGCCATGGTGTAACCCACCGGGATCGCGAGGATCACGGCAATGACCGCGCTGATCAGCGCGAGTCGCAGGGTCAGTAACAGGGATTTCAGGTAGTAGGGTTCGAACAACTGCGCATAGCTGTCGAGGCTGAAACCGCTCCACTCAGCGCCTTTGGTGCCGACGCTCATGCGCAGCACCAGCAGGCTGGCGACGATAAGTACAGCGAGAAACAGCATGGACGGAGTGAGGAACAACCAGGCGCGAGCCGTGGGCGAGAGTGGCCGGTTTCGACGCGGTTTGGCGGCGTCTTCCTGGCGCGTTATAGGAGGGTTGTGCATGTGTTTGATCTCGGATTAAGCGGTGAGTCAGAGATGCATCTGTTGCCTGTTACAGCCATTTCGCGAGCAAGCTCCCTCCCACAGGCACAGTGGAGGTGGTAAAAAACGGCGTCACACTTGGAGATTCTGGCGGACCTAAGCCGCAGAATAAGCATGCGCCGCCGCCCCCCGTGGGAGGGAGCCTGCTCGCGAAGACGTAGCGGCATACACCCAGTAAGCATCTGCCTGCTGCCATTTCATGAGCGCAGAATCAGGACGAGAAAATCTCGGTATATCGACGAATCCACTGGTCATGCACCGTCGCCAGGAAGGCGTTGTCGTGCATGATCGCTTTGTCGGCGATCTGCTCAGGGGTGAGAATGTACGGGCTCTTGCGCGCTTCGGCGGAGATCACCGCCTTGGCATTGACCGGGCCGTTATAGATGTCTTCGGCCATCTTGCCCTGCACTACCGGGTCCAGGGAGTGGTCGAGGAAGGCGTAGGCCAGATCCGTGTCGCCAGGACGATTCTTCGGCATCACCGATTGCATCAGGTCGGTGTAGAAACCTTCCTTCATCCCGAACGTAGCACCCAGACCGTAGTTAGGGTCGCGGATCTGTTTCGGGAAGAACGCAGGGGCGTAAAGGCCACCCATGTCCAGCGAGCCGGTGCGGAAGAGTTCGGCAATCTGATTCGGGTTTTCGCCCAGAGTCACCACGCGATCCTTGAGCTCAGCCAGCTTCTTGAAGCCCGGCTCGATGTTGTGTTCATCACCACCGGCCAGCTTCGCGGCGATGATGATCAGGTCCATGGCTTCGGTCCAGTTCGGTGGCGGCAGGAAGATGTTCGGCGCCATGTCCTTGTCCCACAGCGCGGCGTAGCTGTCCGGCGCCTCCTTGAGGGTGCGGGTGCTGTAGACCAGGCTGTTGCACCACAGCAGATAGCCGATGCCATGCCCGTCTGCGCCGGTACGGTATTTCTCCGGGACGTCGACGATGTTGGGAATGCGGTTCAGGTCTGGTTTTTCCAGCAGACCGGCCGCCGCCAGCCCTTCGGCGCCGACGCCGGCCAGGGTGATGATGTCGTACTGAGGACGATCGCCACCTGCCTTGAGTTTGGCGACCATTTCCGAGGTGCTGCCGGTGCGGTCGGCGATCACTTTGGCGCCGGTCTTGGCTTCGAAGGTCGCGGCGATATTGCGCAGCGCCGCAAGGCCGGTGTCATCCGACCAGGTCAGCAGACGCAAGGTCTTGCCTTGAAACCTGCCATCGCTGGCACTCGCCCGGATGAAGGGCATGGACATGGCCGCCGCGCCCACTGATGCGACGCCCACTGCCTTGATGAATTGCCGTCTGTTCAGATCATGTTTGCCCACGTCGGACTCCATTGTTTTTCTGTCGCATGGTTGAGGGAAATCGCACCGCAGCGCGCAAGCTGGCTTGGCTACAGGCCCCGATTGGCGGGGTGTTCAGCAAGTCAGCGAGGTCATCCTGCGGTGGTGCAGGTTCCTCAACAATCGAAAGTTTTTCATTGGAGCCATGTGCCCGACGCATGCCTTGTTCAGAGGCATGCGTGAGCCATTTTCGACCAGGTCAGACGCCGCGAACGACGTGCTTGATTTCCTGAAACGCTTGCATGCCCCAAGGGCCTAACTCTCGGCCCAGGCTGCTTTGCTTGTAACCGCCCCAGGCGGCTTGCGGGAAGATCACCTGCGGGGCGTTGATCCACACGAGCCCCGCCTGCAGCGCGTTGGCGACGCGTTCGGTGGTCTCGGTATCTCGACCGACCACACTCGCCACCAGGCCGAACTGGCTGTCGTTGGCCAGGGTAATTGCCTCGCCTTGCGAGCTGAAACCACGCACGCACAGTACCGGGCCAAAAATCTCCTCACGCCACAGTGCACTGTCCAGGGGCACATGGCTGAAGACCGCAGGCTGCAAGAAATATCCGCGAGGCTGATCGGACGGGCGTTTTCCACCGCACAACAGCTGCGCGCCGGTGTCTTTTCCGGCTTCGATATGAGCGATTACCCGCTGATACTGTGCCTGATTGACCAGCGGCCCCATCTCGGCGTCGTCGTCCTCAGGCCCGCCGACCTTGATCGATTGCGCCTTGGCAACGATGCGCTCAAGGAAGGGCCCTAGCAGTTCATTGGCAACCAGTACGCGGCTGGTCGCGGAGCACATCTGGCCCGCGTTGAAATAGCCGCCCCCACTCGCAAGCTCGACGGCCAGATCCAGATCGGCATCGGCCAACACAATCAGGGAAGACTTGCCGCCCAGTTCCAGGCTCACGCCCTTCACGGTTTCCGCCGCACGCTGCATCACCTGAACGCCCACCGCGTTGCTGCCGGTAAACGACACCTTGGCAATGCCCGGATGTGAAGAGATCGGCGCGCCGACTTCCAGACCGGTGCCGCACACCACGTTGAATACGCCGGTCGGCAAGCCGCTGTCAGCGATGATCCGAGCCAGTTCCAGCTCGGCCAATGGCGTCACTTCGGACGGTTTCAGAACCACACAGCAACCGGCAGCCAGCGCGGGGGCAAGCTTCCAGGCGGTGGTGACCATCGGGAAATTCCACGGCACGATCAGCCCGACCACGCCGCAAGGCTCGCGACGCAGACGTGCGGTGAAGTCCTCGCTCGGCAACTCGACTGCGCGGTTTTGCTGACCGTCAGACGCCTGGGCCAGATCGGCGTAATAATTGAAGGTGCCGATGACATCGTCGACATCGATCGCCGCCTCGAAACCCGGCTTGCCGTTGTTGCTCGACTGCAACGCAATCAACTTTTCACGCCGCGCCGCCACACCACTGGCGATCTTGCGAAGGATGATCGCCCGCGCCGCGCCGGTGGTTCTCGACCACGCATCAAAGGCTGTACGCGCCGCCCGAACCGCGTCATCCACCGCCCGCGCATCGCCACCCGTGACGATGGCCAGGCGCTCTTCGGTCGACGGGTTGATCACCGTCAGTTGCTCCCCGCCCGAGCGCCACTGCCCTTCGATGTACAGACCTGCCAAAACCGGGTTCACCACAGTCGCCTCATTCACGATGCTTTCAGTCCATTCATCCAGCTGCGCTGGTCGATTTCGATGACCGTCGGGCCCTGACGATCGTTCGCCGCATTCAGCGCCGCTTTCAGCTGCTCAACGCCGCTGACCGCCTCAGCCGCGCAGCCCAACGCTTTGGCGACGCCGATGAAATCCGGGGTGTAGATATCCACGCCGACCGGCTCGATGGCGCGATTGACCATGTATTTCTTGATCTCTTCGTAGCCTTGGTTGTTCCACAGCAAGACGATGATCGGCGTGCGCGCTTCGACCGCGCTGGCCAGTTCCGACAGGGTGAACTGCAAGCCACCATCGCCGATCAGGCACGCCACCGGGTTGCGCTCACCGGCGTCCTGGCTGCCCAGCCAAGCACCGACCGCAGCAGGCAAGGCATAACCGAGGGTGCCGTAACCGGTGGACGAGTTGAACCAGCGGCGAGGCTTGTCCAGATCCAGCGTCAGGTTGCCGGTGTAGACCGGTTGGGTCGAATCCCCTACCAGCACCACGTCAGGCAACACGTCCAGCACGGTTTGAAGGAACAGCGTTTGCCCGCGAGTTGCTTCGTCCCACGAGGCATCCAGCGTGGTTTTCAGCGCTGCAGCACGCTTGTGCCCCCAGTCGCTTTGACGCTCGGCGAGGGACTCGCTGGCTAATACAGCGACCAGCGCCTCAGCGGCGGTCTGTGCGTCCGACACCAATGCGACCTTGGGCGCGAAGTTGCGCACGGTCTGGTCCGGGTCGATATCGATGCGCAGCAACGTGCCAGGAATCTTGAAGTGGCCCTGGAAGGTGATGTCGTAATCGGTCTCCGCCAACTCGGTGCCGATGGCCAGCACCACGTCGGCACCCTCGATGATCTCGCGGGTCGGATCGAGGGACTGGGTCGAGCCGATCAACAGCGGATGGCTGGACGGCAGCATGCCCTTGGCGTTGATCGTCAGCGCAACCGGGGCCTCAAGCTTTTCTGCCAGTTCGGTCAGCGCGGCGGCGGCGTCGATGGCGCCCCCCCCGGCCAGAATCAACGGACGTCTGGCATTGGCCAGCAAGCCCGCCATTTGCTTGATCGCGGCAGGTGCGGGCCCGGCACGGGTGATCGACACCGGCTGGCTGTCCAGCAGGTCGTCGGCGTTCTCGACCAAGACGTCCAGCGGGATCTCGATATGCACCGGGCGCGGACGACCTGCCTGAAACAGGGCAAAGGCCTGCGCCAGCACTGACGGCAATTGCGCCGCCGACATCAACGTGTGGGAGAACGCGGCAACGCCGGCCACCAGCGCGCTCTGCGATGGCAGTTCGTGCAGCTTGCCGCGACCGCCGCCCAACTGGCTGCGCGATTGCACACTGGAAATCACCAGCATCGGGATCGAATCGGCGTAGGCCTGGCCCATTGCCGTGGTGATGTTGGTCATGCCCGGGCCGGTGATGATGAAGCACACGCCCGGCTTGCCACTGGTGCGCGCGTAGCCGTCGGCCATGAACCCTGCACCCTGCTCGTGGCGGGGGGTGACGTGATTGATCGAGGAGCTGGCCAGCCCGCGATACAGCTCAACCGTGTGCACGCCGGGAATGCCGAAGACCTGCTCGACACCGTAACCCTCGAGTAACTTGACCAACACTTCGCCGCACGTCGCCATTTGTCTGGACCTTTATATTCGTTCTGATAACCGTATTTCGAAGCTGCCCGCCAGGCTCGCACCAGACGCAGCAGATGTAGGGTAATTGGAACCGTGCAGACATATCGGTGACAACGCAAAAAATGTCATGCTTAGGCATGTTCTCCACTCATGCCTGCGCAATCGATGAAACGTCTGCCCCCCCTCCCCGCCCTGCACACCTTCCTGATCACGGCTCAGTGCTGCAATTTCACGCGGGCTGCGGAGCTGCTGCACATCACGCAGGGCGCGGTGAGCCGGCAGATCTCCGGGCTGGAAACTCACCTGGGTTATAGCCTGTTTCAGCGCCAGGCCCGTGGTTTGAGCCTTACAGCTCAAGGCCGTGAGCTGTTTCCACGGATCCAGCAGGTGTTCGCCCTGATAGACGAGGCGGTCGACCAGGTCGGGGTCAAGCGCGAGGCGCTGCAACTCAAGGCGCCGACTTGCATGATGCGCTGGCTGCTGCCACGGCTGCTGGAATGGCAAAAGGAACGCCCCGACGTGCCGGTTGAGCTGACCACCACAGTCCAGCACGCGGTGGACTTTCGTCGCGAAGAGTTCGACGCGGCAGTGGTCTACGGCGCACGTCCTGACGGGTCGATGCAGGTTCATCACATTTTTGACGAACAACTGACGCCGGTCTGCTCACAATCTTTGCTCGATAGCTCGACTCCGCTCAGTCAATTGAGTGATCTGGAGCAACACATGCTGCTGCACCCGACTCGCGATCAACGGGACTGGGAACAATGGCTCAAGGCTGCCGGTACAACCCTGAGCAACATCAGCAAGGGGCAACATTTCGACACGCTGGACCTGGCGATGACCGTGGCCTCTCAAGGCTCGGGCGTGGCGATTGGTGACTGGGCACTGATTGGTGAGGACTTGAGCGCCGGACGGCTGGTGATGCCGTTCGATCTGAAGGTCCGGACCGGCGCGGCGTATTACTTCGTGTACCCGAACCGCGGCGGATCGTCGCCGCAATTGCAGGAATTGCTGGACTGGTTGCTCGCACAGGCCGCGCAGCGTGAAGAAGAATCGGTGACCCCGTAGCCCCCTTCGCCCGCACGTCTTTGGCAAGCTCGTGCAACAATGAAGCTTCACGCGCCGCAGAATCGATAAAAACATTCAATCTCTATCGTTCCGCCATCATGGCAATCCCGACCTACACTTACCTTGTCCGTCAAAAAAAGCATTTTTTTAACCGGATCGAGGCAAATGTCATGAGAACCACAATAAGAAGACAATGCGTATACGTCGTCGCTGTTCTGACGGTTCTGAGTATCTACGCCGCTGGCGCCTACCGGATCGAGCAACTGCGCCAGCAACCTCGTATGGCGGTGGTCTGCACCTTCGGCCATTGCGCGCCCGCCGATGCCAGTTTCAGTGCATTGCGCTGAACTCACCCAGGATGAATCGATTAAGTCAGCTATCGATTAGCTAGCTAACGGACTAGACTGGTGACACTTTTCCCGCTGAGGTTTACGGCGGGTCAACCTGCCAGTTCGAGTCCTCGTTCGTGACCAGCCTCAATCAAACCCGCCCCGACATTCGCAGCATTCTGTTCGCGCTGATGATGGCCGTCTTCCTCAGTGCGCTGGACCAGACCATCGTTGCGGTCTCGATGCCCGCCATCTCCGCTCAATTCAAGGATTTCGACCTGCTGGCCTGGGTCATCTCGGCCTATATGGTGGCCTTGACCGTGGCCGTGCCGATCTACGGCAAACTTGGCGATCTTTATGGACGCCGACGCCTGATGCTGGTCGGACTCGGAACCTTCACCATCGCCTCGCTGTTCTGTGCCATGGCGCAAAGCATGGAGCAGTTGGTGCTCGCGCGGGTGCTACAGGGGATCGGCGCAGGTGGCATGGTCTCGGTCAGCCAAGCGATCATCGGCGACATCGTGCCGCCTCGTGAGCGCGGTCGCTATCAAGGTTACTTCAGCGGCATGTATGCGACGGCCAGCGTTGCCGGGCCTGTACTTGGCGGCTACATGACCGAGTACTTGTCGTGGCGCTGGGTCTTTATCATCAATCTGCCGCTGGGCTTCCTGGCCTGGTGGGTCGCTCGCCAGACGCTGGTCGGCCTGCCGATTCCGCAACGCAAACCGATCATCGACTATCTCGGCACGATTCTGATGATCGTCGGGCTGACCGCACTGCTGCTTGGCATCACCGAAATCGGTCAGGGCCACAGCTGGCGCGATGATCATGTACTGATCCAGCTGGGTGTCGCCCTGGCGGCATTGCTGCTCTTCGTCCTGTATGAGCGTCGCACACGCGAACCGCTGCTGCCCATGCACCTGTTTGCCAACCGCAGTGCGGTGTTGTGCTGGTGCACGATCTTCTTCACCAGCTTTCAGGCGATCTCGTTGATCGTCCTGCTGCCGCTGCGCTTTCAAACGGTGACCGGCGGCGGCGCCGACAGCGCGGCATTGCATCTGATGCCACTGGCTATCGGCATGCCGATGGGTGCTTATTTCGGAGGCCGACGCACGTCACTGACCGGCCGCTACAAACCTATCATTCTGACGGGTGCGCTGTTGATGCCGCTGGCAATCCTCGGCATCGCCTTCACTGCGCCGCAATCGGCGATTCTGACGGGACTGTTCATGGTTCTCACCGGCATCGCCAGCGGTTTGCAGTTCCCGACATCACTGGTGGGCACGCAGAACTCGGTGGAAATGAAAGACATGGGCGTGGCCACCAGCACCACCAACCTGTTCCGCTCACTGGGTGGTGCAGTGGGTGTTGCCAGCATGTCGGCATTGTTATTGGCAATGCTGGCGGGTTCCGGGCTGGGTCAGGTCAGCGGCAATGCGCTTGGCGAAGGCAGTTCGGGCAATCTGCTGATGGACAGCCTGCACGCTGTCAGCGGCCCGGCGCTGGAGTTGTTGCGCGGCCAGCTGTCGATGACCTTTCAGCATTTGCTGATGATCAGCGCCGCCGTTTCGCTGCTTGGCCTGGCAGCGGCGCTGATGATGCCGAACAACCTGCTCCGTGGGCGTGAAGATAAGGATCGCTGAGGCTCAACCGTTGTAGTAGCCCACCGCCACCAGAAAATCGCCCACTTTGCGCATGTACGCATGCTTGTGTTCAATTTTGCCGGTGACCGGATTGCGCCAGCGGTATTCGTATTCGCCTTCAGGCTGCTTCTTGATCATGTCCAGCATGGGCAAACCAACGGGTTTGCCCTCCGGGTCCTTGATCTTGCTGAAATCGGTGTTGACCAGACGAAGATTGGTGCCATGAGCGACATAACGCTTGGTGTCGACATTGACCACGAACACATAGAGGTCGTCCTGCAGGAACCCGCCCTTGAGGTTATTGATCGCCTCGACGGTGCCGTTCTCATCCTGCTCCAGCGCTCTTGAAGCCTTGTCCAGCAGCGCTCTGGCCTGCTCCGGCGATGCCCTGGGCAAGTAATAACCCACGGCCAGAACGCGATTATCGACACGCTGGAAATAAACGCGCTTGCGCTCGACCTTGCCATCGTTCTGGTTCTTCCAGCGATACTCGGCCTGCTGAACGCCGGCACTTTCCGGGGTTTGAAGGACTTCCTTGAAGCCCTTCTGCAGATCGGGGTCGAGCACCGAGGAAACGTCCCGACCGATCAAAACCACCGACGGGCCGCCACTGGCAAGCATGACGCCGCTGGTGTCGGTAACGAAGACATAGCGCTCGCCGTCGACGTACTCGCCCTGCCGGCTGAACTCAGCCAGCGCCTTGTCGCCCACTTGCCGGTAATGGGCCACGGCTTTTTCCAGCAACGCCTTGGCCGCCGCTGACTCCTGGGCCTCATCGTCCGTCGCCCACGCCTGCCCGGCCAACAGGCAGGCAATGGCGACGAACACAAGTTTTTTCCACGTTCCACGTTCCGAAACGACCGGCATCGCGTTTACCCCGTTGTTGTTGGTTTGGGAGCAAGCTTAGACCGGGGATGGCATTAAGGAAGTATTCAGCACCACAGCGTTGAGCCTGGCTGGAACCACCGCGCTGCACTATTGAGGCTGTCGGCTTGCTGAATGCGCTGGGGGATTTAGGTAAAGGCTAAGTAAACCACCTGTTCAAGCGTGGTGTACGTATGTATAGATGCAGGCTAACCGCCACACGGTTATAGTCGTGCCCTACAGATCAAGACGGCCGTGGCCTACAGGTCTATGGGCGATTGGAAGCGCTCATCAAGTGGGGCCATCAGCGGGCAATGGCGCAAGGTCTCGCAAGGCAGGACTGAAACGGAGCATATCCAGCACGGTATCGACCAGCCGTTCAGCGTCCTGGTACAGCGCAAAGCTGTCCGGCACCAGTAACCACTGGCCGAGGATGCCGTGAATATAAGCATGCAGACAAATGGCCCCGCGCTGGGGATTCAGGTCAGCGGGCAATTGCCCCTGGCGCGCAGCGTTGCTCAACGCCAGAGCGATACGTTCATTGGCATCGAGCCAGACGAATTGACGCTGACGCCGCATGTCACACATTTCATCGGTGAATTCGAATTTATGAAAAAGAATTTCATTGATGCGGCGGGTTTTTGGGTCCATGGCAACTTGCTGAAACAAATGAACCAGAAGCTTTCGCGTCCATCCCAGCGGGTCGACTTCGTCCTCGCTTTCGCTGGCGCGCGCCATTTCTTCGAGCGGCTCATGCAGGCTGTCGAGCATCGCCTGCACCAGATCAGCCTTGTTGCTGAAGTGCCAGTAAATCGCGCCCCGGGTCACGCCCGCGAGGTTGGCGATGTCCGCCAAGGTGGTACGCGCAACGCCTCGCTCATAGAAAGCCTGCTCGGCAGCTTCGAGAATCTGCCTGCGGGTTTCCTGAGCTTCTTCTTTCGTGCGTCGGACCATGGCAGTAAAACCTCAATGAAAATGCGTCAGGCTCTCCGGTCGAGTGGCCTGAATAGCACGCCGGACGGCCTTTGTAATGCCTTGTCCCGGACCTACAATCGATGCCCTCGCTGCGTTCGCATGTCGCAGTCTTGGGTGTTTACAAACAACCGTGAACGTAAGTATATTCATTAGCTTGCTACTTATCCAGCCGGAAACTCTTTTACACCCTTCCAACTTCTCATGAGCTCAGACTCCTGACCCGAGGATCTTCATGCAATTCAAGCCAGCTGTTACCGTACTGGTCACTGCCGTCGCCCTGGCATCGCTGCTCAGCGGATGCAGTAAAAAGGATGAAGCGGCCGCTGCTGCACCACCGCCCCCTCAGGTCGGCGTAGTGACCATCCAGCCCCAGCCTTACACGCTGGTTTCCGATCTGCCGGGTCGCACCACTGCTTATCGCGTCGCCGAAGTACGCCCGCAAGTGAACGGCATCATCCTCAAACGTCAGTTCACCGAAGGCACCGACGTCAAGGCCGGTCAGCAGCTGTATCAGATCGATCCGGCTATCTATGAAGCCAACCTCAACAGCGCAAAGGCGACTTACGACGCGACCAACTCGCTGGCCGGTCGCTACAAGCAGCTGATCAGTGAGCAGGCCGTGAGTCGTCAGGAATACGACACCGCTGTCGGCAACGCTCGGGAAGCTCAGGCCGCTGTGCAGACCGCCGAGATCAATCTGCGTTACACCAAAGTGTATGCGCCGATTTCCGGCCGCATCGGTCGCTCGCTGGTGACTGAAGGTGCACTGGTGAGCAACGGTCAGGCCGATGCGATGGCAACCATTCAACAACTCGACCCGATCTACGTGGACGTCATTCAGTCCTCGACCGAGATGTTGCGCCTGCGTCGCGAGCTGGAAAGCGGCAAGCTGCAGAAAGCCGGTGACAACGCTGCGAAGGTCAAGCTGACCCTTGAAGACAATAGTCAGTACCCGATCGATGGCAAACTCGAGTTCTCCGAAGTGTCGGTCGACCAGACCACAGGTTCGGTCACGCTGCGCGCCGTGTTCCCCAACCCGAACCACACACTGTTGCCGGGCATGTTCGTGCACGCGCGTCTGCAGGCCGGTGTGAACGAGCAGGCCATCCTGGTGCCGCAACAAGGCGTCACCCGTGACCTGAAAGGCACGCCGACTGCCTTGATTGTCAACAAGGACAACAAGGTCGAGCTGCGTACTCTGGTCGCCAATCGCACCAGCGGCACCGACTGGGTCATCGAGAAAGGCCTGAGCGCGGGTGATCGCGTCATCACCGAAGGCCTGCAGTACGTCAAGCCAGGTGCGGAAGTGAAAGTGGCCGAGGCCACCAACGTCAAGGCAGCAGCCGCCCCGGCTCCCGCGCAAGGGAGTAACTGATCCATGTCGAAGTTTTTCATCGACCGTCCCATTTTCGCGTGGGTAATTGCCCTCGTGATCATGCTGGTCGGAGCTTTATCGATCCTCAACTTGCCGATCAACCAGTACCCGGCGATTGCGCCGCCGGCCATCGCGATTCAGGTGACCTACCCAGGTGCGTCTGCACAGACCGTGCAGGACACCGTGGTTCAGGTGATCGAACAGCAGATGAACGGTATCGACAACCTGCGCTACATCTCTTCGGAAAGTAACTCCGATGGCAGCATGACCATCACCGTTACCTTCAACCAGGGGACTAACCCGGACATCGCGCAGGTTCAGGTACAGAACAAGCTGAACCTGGCGACCCCGCTGCTGCCCCAAGAGGTGCAACAGCAGGGCCTGCGCGTCACTAAGGCCGTGAAGAACTTCCTGTTGGTGGTCGGTCTGGTATCCGAAGACGGCAGCATGGGCAAGGAGGACTTGTCCAACTACATCGTGTCCAACATTCAGGACCCCATCGCGCGTACGCCAGGTGTGGGTGACTTCCAGGTGTTCGGTGCACAGTATGCGATGCGTATCTGGCTCGACCCGGACAAACTGAACAACTTCCAACTGACCCCGGTCGACGTGAAATCCGCCATTACTGCGCAGAACGTTCAGGTATCGTCCGGTCAGATTGGTGGTCTGCCTGCCGTCAAAGGTCAGCAACTCAACGCAACCATCATCGGCAAGACGCGCCTGCAAACCGCCGAGCAGTTCGGCAACATCCTGCTTAAGGTCAATCAGGACGGCTCGCAAGTACGCCTCAAAGACGTCGCAAGCATTGGCCTGGGCGGCGAAAACTACAGCGTCGACGCACAGTTCAACGGCAAGCCTGCTTCGGGTCTGGCGATCAAACTGGCCACCGGCGCCAACGCCCTGGACACTTCCAAGGCGATCCGCGACACCCTTAGCCGACTTGAGCCGTTTTTCCCGCCAGGCATGAAAGTCGTTTACCCGTATGACACGACGCCAGTCGTCAAGGAGTCGATCACCGGCGTGGTACACACCCTGGGTGAAGCGATCATCCTCGTGTTCCTGGTGATGTACCTGTTCCTGCAGAACTTCCGCGCCACCGTCATCACCACGCTGACGGTACCGGTGGTATTGCTGGGGACTTTCGGCATTCTTGCGGCAGCCGGCTTCACCATCAACACGCTGACCATGTTCGGTATGGTGTTGGCAATCGGCCTTTTGGTGGACGATGCCATCGTTGTGGTGGAGAACGTCGAGCGGGTAATGGCCGAGGAGCATTTATCTCCCCGGGACGCGACCCGCAAGTCCATGGAGCAGATCCAGGGCGCGCTGGTAGGTATCGCCATGGTGCTCTCGGCCGTACTGCTGCCAATGGCCTTCTTCGGCGGCTCGACCGGTGTGATCTATCGGCAGTTCTCGATCACCGTAGTATCCGCCATGGCGCTGTCGGTGCTGGTCGCGTTGGTCTTCACGCCGGCACTCTGCGCCACCATGCTCAAACCGATCAACCCGGAAAAACACGGTCAGCCGCGCAAGGGTTTCTTCGGCTGGTTCAACCGCACCTTTGATCGCAGCGTACTGAGCTACGAGCGTGGCGTCGGTAATGTCATCCGCCACAAGATCCCGGCATTCCTTGTTTACATACTGATCTTCGCCGGCATGATCTGGATGTTCACCCGCATTCCGACGGCGTTCCTGCCTGAAGAAGACCAAGGTGTGATTTTCGCCCAGGTCCAGACACCGCCAGGCTCTACTGCCGAGCGGACGCAAGGCACCCTGGACAAGATGCGTGAGTTCCTGCTGACCGACCCGGGCGTCAAATCGGTATTCTCGGTCAACGGCTTCAACTTCGCAGGCCGTGGTCAAAGCTCGGGGCTTGCGTTCGTGTTGCTCAAGCCGTGGGAAGAGCGTGACTCCTCCAACAGCGTGTTTGAAGTGGCCAAGCGTGCACAGCAGCACTTCTTCGGCTTCCGCGACGCGATGTCCTTCGCTGTTGTTCCTCCTGCGGTGCTGGAACTGGGTAACGCCACCGGTTTCGACGTTTACCTGCAGGATCAGGCTGGCCTGGGCCATGAAAAGCTCATGCAGGCGCGTAACCAACTGTTGGGCCTGGCGTCACAAAGCAAGGTTCTGGCAGGCGTACGCCCCAATGGCCTGACGGACGAGCCTCAGTACCAGTTGATCATTGACGACGAAAAAGCCCGCGCTCTGGGCGTAACGCAGTCCGACATCAACACCACCCTGTCGGTGGCCATGGGCGGCAGTTACGTCAACGACTTCATCGACCGTGGCCGCGTCAAGAAGGTCTACATCATGGGTAACCCGAAATCCCGGATGAGCCCTGAAGACCTGAAGAAATGGTACGTGCGCAATAGCAGCGGCACGATGGTACCTTTCGATGCCTTCGCGGGCGGCGAATGGGTATTCGGCTCGCCGAAACTGTCGCGTTACAACGGTGTTCCCGCTGAAGAGGTCCTCGGTACCCCGGCCCCGGGCTACAGTACCGGTCAGGCGATGGCCGAGATCGAACGTCTGTCCAAGCAGTTGCCGCAGGGCATCGGCTATTCCTGGACAGGTCTGTCATTCGAAGAACGACTCTCCGGTTCGCAGGCACCAGCGCTGTACGCGATTTCCGTACTCGTCGTATTCCTCTGTCTGGCGGCGCTGTATGAAAGCTGGTCGATCCCGATTGCCGTTCTGTTGGTCGTCCCGCTGGGTGTCATCGGTGCGTTGATGGCAACGAGTTTGCGCGGCCTGTCCAACGACGTGTTCTTCCAGGTAGGCCTGTTGGTGACGGTGGGCCTGGCGGCGAAGAACGCCATTCTGATCGTCGAGTTTGCCAAGGAGCTGCACGAGCAAGGCAAGAGCCTGGCCGACGCGGCAATCGAAGCGTGCCGGATGCGTCTGCGTCCGATCGTGATGACGTCCATGGCGTTCATCCTCGGTGTGGTACCGCTGACCATTTCCACCGGCGCAGGCTCAGGTAGCCAGCATTCGATCGGTACTGGCGTAATCGGCGGTATGATTACCGCGACTATTCTGGCGATCTTCTGGGTACCGTTGTTCTTCGTATCGGTATCCTCGCTGTTCAAGAGCAAACAGAAACACATCCCACACGATGAGGCTGGCCAATGAGCAAGTCCCTGATCTCTCTGGCAGTTACCGCGTTCGTGCTTAGCGGCTGCTCGTTGATCCCTGATTACAAGCAACCTGCAGCACCGGTGGCCGCTCAGTATCCGCAAGGTCCGGCGTACTCGCCGGCCGAAGCGGCCAACCAGGCAGCCGCCGAACAGGGCTGGCGTCAGTTTTTTCATGACCCGGCCCTGCAACAGCTGATTCAGACGGCCCTGACCAACAACCGCGACCTGCGTGTCGCGGCCCTGAACATCGACGCCTACCGTGCGCAGTACCGCATTCAGCGTGCGGATCTGTACCCGGCAGTGAACGCTGAAGCCACCGGAACCCGTCAGCGGGTTCCGGGGGACCTGTCGCAGACTGGCGAATCCGGTATCACCAGCCAGTACTCGGTGGGTCTGGGTGTCAGCTCCTATGAGCTGGACCTGTTCGGTCGTGTTCGCAGCCTGAGCGAGCAGGCTCTGGAAACCTACTTCGCTGGCGAAGAAGCCCGTCGCAGCACGCAGATCAGCCTGGTGGCCAACGTCGCCAACGCTTATCTGACCTGGGAAGCGGACAAGGAGCTGCTCAAGCTGACGCAAGACACCCTCGGTGCCTTTGAAGAAAGCTTGCGCCTGACCTCGCGCAGCAACGAAGTGGGTGTGGCCTCGGCACTGGACCTTGCGCAGTCGCGTACCTCGGTGGAAAGCGCCCGCGTCAGTCTGGCTCGCTACCAGCGTCTGGTCGCGCAGGACGAGAACAATCTGGTCCTGCTGCTGGGTACCGGCCTGCCTGCCAACCTGCCAGCGCCGCAGCCGTTGAGCGCCGATATGCTCAATGAAATGCCAGCGGGCTTGCCTTCCGAATTGTTGCAACGTCGTCCGGACATCCTTCAAGCCGAACACAGCCTGAAGGCCGCCAACGCCAACATCGGCGCGGCACGCGCAGCGTTTTTCCCGAGCATTAGCCTGACGGCCAGTGCCGGCACTGCGAGCGGTGATCTGAGCGGATTGTTCAAAGGCGGTTCGGGTACTTGGCTGTTCCAGCCAACGATCAATCTCCCGATCTTCAACGCGGGCAGCCTGCGCGCCAGCCTGGACTACTCGAAGATCCAGAAAGACATCGGCGTCGCCAACTACGAGAAGGCCATTCAGACCGCGTTTCAGGAAGTCTCCGACGGCCTGGCCTCGCGCAAGACTTTCGTCGATCAGCTCAAGGCGCAGACCGATTTCGTCAACGCCAACCAGGACTACTACCGCCTGGCAGAGCGTCGCTATCGTATCGGCGTCGACAGCAACCTGACCTTCCTCGATGCCCAGCGTCAGTTGTTCAGCGCGCAACAGTCGTTGATCACCGATCGCCTGTCGCAGCTGTCTGCCGAGGTCAATCTGTACCGCGCCCTCGGTGGCGGCTGGTACGAGCAGACCCAGACCGGTCAGAAAAAACCGACTTCGGGCGATGTGCCTGAAATGCGCATGTTCTGATTCACCGCTCATAAGAAACCCACCGCAAGGTGGGTTTTTTATGCCTGCTCACACAGCAAACCTATCTGTGGATGACGGCCTTCGTCACTCCAGTTGGCGCTCAGCTCAACAGAAATTCCGTCACCCGCAAGCTGAACGTCTCGCCCAACTCAACGCTCGACAGGTGCGCCGCGTAGTAATCCGACAGCTGCGACCCATGAATGTGGTTCTGCAGATAGTGCCCGTCTGCGACGGTCGTCACCGAATCATGACTGCCACAAATGATCAGCGTGTCGACGGTGATCGATCCCACCTGCTTGCGCAAATCCGCGTCACGCACCGCCGCGCAACATGCGGCATAGCCCAGCGGTGAAGTCGCCGCCAGAACGTCGGTTACCGCCGCGACCTTATCCGCATGATCGCGGGCGAAGTCTGGGGTAAACCAGCGTCCTACCGCGCCGGCACCCAATTCCTTCATCGCTTGCTCGCCGCCCTTCTCCACCATCTCGATGCGAGGCCCCCACATTTCAGGGCCACCGATCTTCGCCGCGGTGTTGCACAGAATCAGCTTGTGCAGACGGTTGTTGGCATGAATTCCCAGCCACTGACCAATCAGCCCACCCATGGACAGGCCACAGAAATGCGCCTTTTCAACTTTCAGCGCATCGAGCAGCGCCAGTACATCGCGCCCGAGTTGCTCGATGGTGTACGGGCCTTGAGTGACAAGGGATTTGCCATGGCCACGCGTGTCGTAACGCACGACGCGGAACGACTTGCTGAACGATGCGATCTGCGCGTCCCACATGTGCAGATCGGTACCCAGCGAATTGGACAGGACCAGCACCGGCGCACCCGCAGGGCCCTCGATCTGATAATGCAGTTCACCGTCTTCAAGTTGTACGAATGCCATAGCAGCTCCCTTTTGTTGAGCACTTTGCGAAAAAGTCATTGAAGAGTATGGATGACGCGCGCCCGATCACAGGCGCGCGCGATTGAATCAGAGATCTTCGTGCAGGTACGCCGGCTTCTTCGGCAACCGCAGGCTGAACAGGAAGGCAATCGCCATCATGGCGGTGACGTACCAGTAGAACGTACTTTCAATGCCCATGTTCTTGAAGTTCAGCGCGACGAATTCCGCTGAACCGCCAAAGATCGCATTAGCCACGGCGTACGCCAGACCGACGCCCAGTGCCCGCACCTGGACCGGGAACATTTCGGCTTTTACCAGACCGCTGATCGAGGTGTAGAAACTGACGATTGCCAGTGCCAGGGTGATGAGCACAAACGCCAACACCGGACTGGTGGTGGTTTTGAGCGTCATCAACAGCGGCACGGTGCACAGGGTTCCCAGGCCACCGAACCACAGCATCGAGGCGCGTCGGCCGATCTTGTCCGCCAGAGCGCCGAACACCGGCTGCATGCACATGTAAAGGAACAGCGCGCCGGTCATGATGTAGCTCGCGACCTTGGGGTCCATGTGAACAGTGTTCACCAGATACTTCTGCATGTAAGTGGTGAACGTGTAGAAAATCAGCGAACCACCAGCGGTGTAACCAAGCACGGTAATGAACGCGGCTTTGTGATCGCGAAACAATGCCGCGATGCTGCCGGCGTCTTTGTCCTGACGCACTTCAGCGGTGGTGGTTTCCTTCAGCGAGCGACGCAGCAGCAGCGAAATCACTGCGGCAATGGCGCCGACCACGAACGGAATCCGCCAGCCGTAGGCTTTGAGCTCATCGGCGCTGAGGAATTGCTGCAGGATGACCACGGTCAGGACCGCCAGCAACTGGCCGCCGATCAGCGTTACATACTGGAAAGAGGCGAAGAACCCACGCTGCCCCCGCAGCGCGACTTCGCTCATATAAGTCGCCGTGGTGCCGTATTCGCCACCCACCGACAGCCCTTGGAACAGGCGCGCGATCAGCAACAGAAACGGCGCCCAGGCACCGATCGAGGCGTAGGTCGGCAGACAGGCGATGACCAGCGAGCCCGCGCACATCATCAGGACCGAGATCATCATCGAGTTCTTGCGGCCATGCTTGTCGGCCACACGACCGAACAGCCAGCCGCCGATGGGACGCATCAGGAAGCCCGCGGCAAACACGCCCGCCGTGTTGAGCAGTTGCACGGTCGGGTCATCGGACGGGAAGAAAGCCGGTGCAAAGTAGATCGCGCAGAAGGCATAGACATAGAAGTCGAACCATTCCACAAGGTTGCCTGAAGAGGCACCTACAATCGCAAAAATCCGTTTGCTCCTTTCTTCTCCGGTGTAGTGAGTCGTTGTCATTATTTTTCCCCAGTTTTTTAAAAGACCAGTCGGTTCGACCAGGATCCAACCACCAGTCTACGACATAGTCTGCAACACTTAGACTTAAGCAGTAACACTTCGACATCACAAGGACAACCGCCCAAGCCGTCGAGTGGCCTTTTCGTGGAGGCAATCGACAGCTCGGGTAGTTGATTTCAGACGTGTGTCGCTTATCTTTCTATTGCCAGAGCCAAGCCCTGTCCTACACCGACGCACATGGTAGCCAGTCCCTTGCTGCCGCCGGTTTTCTCCAATTGATGCAACGCTGTCAGTACCAGGCGTGCTCCGCTCATTCCCAAAGGGTGGCCCAAGGAAATGGCGCCTCCGTTCGGGTTGACCTTCGGCGAATCGTCGGCGATGCCCAGTTCACGCATGACGGCCAAGCCTTGGCTGGCAAAGGCTTCGTTGAGTTCGATGACGTCGAAGTCCGAAACTGCCAGCCCCAGGCGCTCAACCAGCTTGCGCACCGCCGGAACCGGGCCGATGCCCATCACGCGTGGCTCGACGCCAGCGCTGGCCATGCCCAATACCCTGGCGCGAGGTGTGAGACCGTGCTTCTCGACCGCTTCGGCCGAGGCGAGAATCAGCGCCACGGCGCCGTCGTTCAGACCGGCAGCGTTGCCTGCGGTCACTGTCTTGCCAGCGCCATTGACCGGCTTGAGCTTCGCCAGTCCCTCCAGGCTTGTATCGGCGCGCGGATGCTCGTCCTTGTCGACGACGGTTTCACCCTTTTTGTGAGCGATACGCACCGGCACGATTTCTTCAGCGAAGAAACCCGACGCCTGGGCCGCTGCCGTGCGCTGCTGGCTGCGCAAGGCAAAAGCATCCTGGTCTTCCCGAGACACCTTGAAGTCCTCGGCTACGTTGTCTCCGGTCTGCGGCATGGTCTCGACGCCGTACAGATCCTTCATCTGGGGGTTAACGAAGCGCCATCCCAGCGTGGTGTCTTCAAGCTTCTGACCGCGCCCGAAGGCGGTGTCAGCCTTGCCCATTACGAACGGAGCGCGGGACATGGACTCGACGCCCCCGGCAATCGCCAACTCCATCTCGCCGCAGGCAATGGCACGGAACGCCGTCCCGACAGCATCCAGACCCGAGGCGCAGAGTCGGTTCAAGGTCATGCCCGGCACGGTTTCGGGCAGGCCCGCCAACAACGCAGCCATACGCGCGACATTACGATTGTCTTCACCAGCCTGGTTAGCGCAGCCGAGGAATACCTCGTCAACTTCATTCCAGTTCACTGATGGATTGCGCTCCATCAAGGCCCTGATCGGTAATGCCGCCAAATCATCGGCCCGAACCGTGGCCAGTGCGCCGCCAAAACGGCCGATGGGGGTGCGGATGGCGTCGCAGATGAAGACATCACGCATCATGGAAAGAGTTTCAGCCATGGGTGCTCCAGGTTCAAAAATCTCGATCGGAGAGCGGCGCACTGAGCAGCGCCGGAATGAGATTCAGGTTAAGCCTGAGCGTAAGGCGGGACAATCCGATAACCGACTAACCGTTCGATAATCGAACAGATAGTAGAGTCCTCGCCTGAGCTTGTAGCACCAGTCAGGTGAACAGCTGTGTGCTCAGATCACGGCTGGCATCGAGCATGATCGGGAGAAACTTCTGCTCCAGTTCGTTGCGTGTCACTCGCCCCGCACTGGTACTGACGTTGAGCGCTGCAAGCACCTGGCCCGACGCGTCGTACACTGGCACGGCGATGGAGCGCAAACCCTGCTCCAGCTCCTGATCGACAATGCACCACCCCTGCTGACGAACCTGTTCCAGGCATTCAAGCAGCGCCTCGGGGGTTCGCAGGGTACGGCTGGTCTTGGGTTGCAGATCGGCATGATCCAGGTATTCGTGCAGCGACACATCGTCCAGCGCCGCCAGAAGAATCCGGCCCATGGACGTGCAATAGGCTGGTAGACGACCGCCCACCGCCAGGTCTACCGAGATCAGACGCTGAGTCGTCGCAGAGCGCGCTATATAAAGGATGTCATCGCCTTCCAGCGTGGCCATGTTGCAGGCCTCGTGCAGCTGATTGCTCATGCGATCCAGATAAGGCTGGGAAGAAACCGCCAGCGGCGTCGACGACAGATACGCATGGCCAAGGGTGAGCACCTTCGGCAGCAGAGAGTAGGTACGGCCGTCGGTCGTTGCATAGCCCAGCTTGATCAGCGTGTGCAGGCACCGCCTGACAGCTGCGCGAGGAATTTCAGTGCGGTGGCTGATCTGCGCAATGGTCAGGTGTCGCTTGCGTTCCTGAAAGGCTTGAATGACCGCCAACCCGCGCGCCAGCGACGTCATGAAATCCGGATCACCTGTCAGGGCCTGAATCCGCTTGGCCGGGGACGCCACGATGGGCGGAGCCAGAGAGGCAAAGGAATTTCGCAGTTGATCGTTCATGTGACACCGTTCGTCGTGGCCACGGAGGCCTTCTGTTGCGCCACTCTCGCCTCTTTTCAATGCGACGGCAAGGGCGAATTGGGCGATTATCGAACCAGTGGCCGATAATCGCAATTGACCCGTTGCCTCGTTGCTTATACCTTTCACACGCCACCATGTGGCTTCTTGGAAATACTGGTCAGGTACCCACTGAGAAGTCCCAGGCAACGGCCTTGCTAATCGCGAGGCCGTTTTTGTTTCTCTCCTCCCCACCTTGAATTTCGTTTGTAAGGATCCGGATACAACGACATTGATCGGACCGTCGGATTTCTCAGGAATTACGTCGCCAGTTTTTTGTCTCAGGACTTCCGGAATTGAATAACAAACTACTGTCGTAAATTTCACTGCCAGAAACTTCGGAAGCTTCGTACACGAAAAGAGTATTTGTCCTCTGTAATTGATTAGATGCCCTTTGCGCAGTTGACTCTTTGCATATTCTTGGAGATAGTACCGGCAGTTGACGCGCTATAACGCTGAGGCGTGTGTGACGTCCAAGCCCAATCTGGCGTGGATCCAATCACCCGCTGCATGCACTACCCGAGTGCACTGCCCAGCGATAGACAGGCCAGAAGCCTGGTCAATGAGCCAGCCTCCTGGCAACCCGAGAAAGAGAATGTAGCTACGACAGCAATGTCGTTCTGGTGCCCGTAGCCGCATGTGACTGAAGTGTTTATTACTTTCGCCAAAGACTCATCGCAAACGTTTATCTTCACGCCGATCTGTCAATGGTTTCCCGCACTTTCAGTCACTGCGTTATCGCCAGAACCAAACTCGACACGATCAGGTAATAACGTGACCAAAGATGAACTGCGCGCAGAATTAGAGCGCCAGGAACAACGTTACAAGGAAGTGTACGGTGGCGAAGTGACCACCTACGCCGCTCAACCCGAGCCTGAACGCAAGCCTTGGCGCAAACGCGCCAGCCTGCTGGACCAAGCGTTCAAGCAAGAACTTCAGAAGATGGAAAGCGAGCTAAAAGAAGAGCCTTGATGGCGGTTTCTTGAATCGCCGTGGGCGTGAACGGCGCTCAACTGCTCGATTCCCCCTTGCCCGGTTTCAGCTAAGGTGAAGCTTGCGCGCTTGCGTTTCGCTTCCTGACAGGAAGTCAACGGCCTGGATGAACAGAATTTTCGTTGCAGGTTGCTACCAATTGGCGGCTTGCCTATCGATTAGTTTTTTTTCTGTCATAATCCCGCCCCCTTAATACCGGGTCAGAAAACCTTCCATGATCGATTTATTCAGCGGACTGGATGCTTGGGTGATTGTGAGCCTGCTGCTCGCCCTGGCTTTTGTCCTCACCTTCGAGTTCATCAACGGCTTTCATGACACCGCCAACGCGGTGGCGACAGTCATTTACACCAAGGCCATGCCGCCTCACCTGGCGGTGTTCTTCTCGGGTGTGTTCAACTTTCTCGGGGTGTTGCTCGGCGGCGTCGGCGTGGCTTATGCCATCGTTCACCTGCTGCCGGTCGAGCTGCTGATCAACGTCAACACAGGTCATGGCCTGGCAATGGTGTTCTCGCTGCTGGCCGCTGCGATCACCTGGAACCTGGGTACGTGGTACTTCGGTATCCCCGCTTCCAGCTCCCATACGCTGATCGGGTCGATACTGGGCGTAGGTCTGGCCAACGCATTGATCAACAACATTCCGTTGGCCGACGGGGTGAACTGGCAGAAGGCAATCGATATCGGCGCCTCGCTGGTGTTCTCGCCGCTGATGGGGTTCATCGTCGCAGCGCTCGTGCTCCTTGGTCTCAAGGCTTGGCGTCCATTGTCGAAGATGCACAAGACCCCGGAACAGCGCCGCAAGCTCGACGACAAAAAACACCCGCCGTTCTGGAACCGTCTGGTACTGGTGATTTCAGCGATGGCCGTCAGCTTCGTACACGGCTCCAACGATGGTCAGAAAGGTATCGGCCTTATCATGCTGGTGCTGATCGGTATCGTACCGGCGCAGTTCGTTCTGGACCTGAGCACCACTACCTACCAGATCGAGCGTACCCGCGACGCGACGCTGCATCTGAGCCAGTTCTACCAGCGCAACAACGCGACGCTGGGCGAGTACCTGGCGCTGGGCAAATCGACCACTGGCGACCTGCCCGAGCGTTTCAGCTGCAATCCCGAGCAGACCGAGCCGACCATCGATGCCCTACTGACCAATCTCAAAGGCGTGACCGACTACCGCAGCCTCGCGCCTGAACATCGCATCGAAGTTCGCCGCTATCTGCTGTGTCTGGACGATACCGCGCGCAAGGTTGGCAAGCTGCCGACGCTTGATGCCCGGGAAAAGTCCGACCTCGAGAAACTGCGCAAGGACCTGACCACCACCACCGAATACGCACCGTTCTGGGTGATCTTTGCGGTCGCATTGGCGCTGGGTATTGGCACCATGGTCGGCTGGAAGCGTGTGGTTTTGACCATCGGCGAGAAAATCGGCAAGCAAGGCATGACCTACGCACAGGGCATGTCGGCTCAGATCACCACCGCCAGTGCCATCGCCCTGGCCAACGTGTTCAGCCTGCCGGTGTCGACCACTCACATTCTGTCGTCCGGTGTGGCCGGGACCATGGTCGCGAACAAGAGCGGCCTGCAAGGCGGCACCGTGCGTAACATCCTGTTGGCCTGGGTATTGACCCTGCCAGCGACCGTCGCACTCTCGGCGGGTCTGTTCTGGCTGGCGTCCAAAGCGCTGGCTTGATCCAGGATCTATCCGTATTGATTGACCCATAGCAGTCCGGCTTGCCGGCGGTAGCGACTTAAAAGTGCCTCCGCCAGCTAGCCGGACTGCTACAGGACATCATCCAATCTTCAATTCTCTAGCGCCGTTTCTTGCTCCCGCCGAGCAACGACCCCATCAAGCCTCGCACCAACTCCCGCCCGATCTGATTGGCCGCCTGACGCATCGCGCTCTTGACCGCCTGCCCTGCCAGCCCCCCCAGAAACCCACCGGCCATATCGGCAAAACCGCCCTCGGATTTTTCCTCACCGGCTGAGGCCGTCCCCGCTTCAGGCACTGTTCCCTTGCGCGCCAGGAGCATTTCATAGGCGGACTCACGATCAACCGGTTTGTCATAACGCCCGGCCAATGGCGACTGAGCGATCAACGCCGCGCGCTCTGCTCCACTCAACGGCCCGATTCGCGACTGCGGTGGCGCTACCAGCACTCGCTGGACAATCTCCGGCGTGCCTTTTTCCTGCAATGTCCCCACGAGAGCCTCGCCGATGCCCAACTCCGTCAGCACCGTGAGCGCATCAAACTCGGGGTTGGGCCGAAAGCCGTCGGCCACTGCTCTGAGAGACTTTTGCTCTTTGCTGGTGAAGGCGCGCAGACCATGCTGAACACGCAGCCCAAGCTGGGCGAGGATGTTGTCCGGCAGATCGCCCGGTGACTGAGTGACGAAATACACGCCAACGCCCTTGGACCGAATCAACCTGACCACCTGTTCAAGGCGATCCTGCAACGCCTTCGGTGTATCGGCGAATAGCAGATGCGCCTCGTCGAAGAACAGCGCCAGCAACGGTTTGTCGGCATCGCCGCGTTCCGGCAGCTGCTCGAACAATTCGGCCAGTAACCACAGCAGGAAAGTCGCGTAGACCTTTGGCGCTTCGTGCACCAGACGACTGGCATCGAGCAGGTGGATACGCCCACGCCCATCACTGGCGGGCTGCAGAATGTCTTCAAGGTGCAGCGCCGGTTCGCCGAACAGCGCCTCGGCGCCCTGTTGCTCCAAGACCGCCAGTCGGCGTAACAATGCCTGACTGGATCCGGTGGTCATCAGCGCACTGTCTTCTCCCAGCACTTGCGGGTTATCACGCAGGTAATTGAGCAGCGCCTTGAGATCCTTGATATCCAGAAGCAGCAAACCTTCGCGGTCAGCGACCTTGAATGCGGCGTAAAGCGCCGATTGTTGGCTGTCGGTGAGTTCCAGCAGGCTTCCCAGCAGCAAGGGCCCCATCTCGGACAACGTCGTGCGCAACGGATGTCCAGATTCCCCGTGGACATCCCACAACGTCACCGGATACCCCTGAGGTTTGTGGTTCAGCCACGGCATGCCGGCGATGCGTTCGGCGATCTTGCCTTGCGGGTTTCCCGCCGCGCCGAGGCCGCAGAGGTCGCCCTTGATGTCCGCTGCGAACACCGCCACGCCGGCATCACTGAACACTTCAGCCAGGCGCTGAAGGGTCACCGTCTTGCCTGTGCCCGTGGCGCCTGCCACCAGTCCGTGCCGATTGGCCAGACGCAACGCCTGGCCGATTGGCTGACCGTCGAGGCCTGCGCCAATGAGAATTTGTCGAGAGTCCGGCATGTCTTCACCCACGGATCACACTGTCGTTATCTGAACGGCCGACGCAGCATAGCTACTGGGCCAGCCCTGAATCGCCAACCCAAGTCGGCTCCTTCACTCTAGTCCAAGCCGCGAGATGCCCACTACAGGGCGGGCCTTGCGCACGCAATCCTGAACGAACATCTATTATTGAGAGTGGTCAACCAAGGATGAAACGCCGTCGGATGGAGGCAATCGTGCATATCGCTGACATGACCATGTTCTACGCCCCTGCCAGTGGTGGTGTGCGTACTTATCTGGATGCCAAGCATCGTCGGCTGGCGCTTTATCCCGATGTTCGACACAGCCTTCTGATTCCCGGCCCCGGCGTCGCCCATAAAGATGGCGTGTACAGCGTTCCTGCCCCGCCTGTTCCATTCGGCAACGGCTATCGTTTTCCCTTGCGCGTGGCGCCCTGGCGAAAGGCCCTTCACGATCTTCAGCCAGATCTGATCGAGGCTGGCGATCCCTATCTCACCGCATGGGCCGCGCTGGACGCGCGGCGTCAACTAGATGTGCCAGTGATCGGCTTCTATCATTCCGACCTGCCGCTGCTGGTCAGTAACCGTATCGGCAACTGGCTGGGGAATAACGTCGAGACCTACGTCAGCAAACTCTACGGCAACTTCGACCGGGTTCTCGCCCCCAGCGCCGCCATGGCTGAAAAGCTGACGCGTTTGGGCGTTCGAAATGTGCACGTTCAACCTTTGGGTGTCGACCTCGAAACTTTCGCCCCTTCTCGGCGTGATTCCGGGGTAAAAGCGCAACTGGGACTGAACGAAGACACTCGCCTTTTAATATTCGCCGGAAGAGGTTCGCGCGAGAAAAATCTGGACGTGTTGCTCGGTTGCATGAAACTGCTGGGCAAGGACTATCATCTGCTGCTGGTGGGTTCCCACATGCCCAAAAAGGTGCCAAAAAACGTTTCGGTCATTGATCACTTCTGCCCGGCTGCGCGAGTCGCACGACTACTGGCCAGTGCCGATGCACTGCTGCATGCCGGCGATCAAGAAACGTTCGGCCTGGTGGTGCTTGAAGCCATGGCCTGCGGCACGCCGGTGGTTGCGGTCGATGCAGGGGCTTTTCGCGAGCTCATTCCCGAAGGCTGCGGGTTGTTATGCGAACCCAATCAACCGAAAGCGATGGCTGCGGCTGTACGCCAGCTGTTCCGGAATGAAACCTCAGTCAAAGGGCGCGCGGCACGCCTGCATGTTGAACGACATTACGCTTGGGACGCTGTGGTATTGGGCTTGCTCGGCCATTACCAATCGGTACTTGGTTCAACTGCGGCGGCCTACGCTCATGGCTGAGACGACGAATGAGCGCAGTGTTTTACTGGTCCTGCACGACGTGGCGCCCCAAACGTGGCAGGACTATCGCCCTTTTATCGAAACTGTCGACGCACTGGGCAACATTCCCATGACCTGGCTGGTTGTCCCGGACTTTCACAAAGCAGACCTTGTTGATAAATCGCCCTCCTTTCAACGCCTCATGCATGAGCGTCTCGCCCGTGGTGATGAACTGGCCCTGCATGGCTATTACCATTGCGACGACAGCCCTGCTCCGCGCACCCCGCAGGATTTTTTCATGCGCCGCATTTACACCTGGGAGGGAGAGTTCTATACCCTCGACCGCCAGCAGGCGATGCAACGCCTGGAAGCGGGGATGGAAGTGTTTCAGCACAACGACTGGCCGGTGCGTGGCTTTGTCGCCCCCGCCTGGCTCATGAGTAAAGGCACTCGGCAAGCGCTGAGTCAGTTGCCGCTGGACTACACCAGTGATGCCCAACACCTGTATCGTCTGCCGGACTTTTCCCCGATCGATGCACCGGGTATCGTCTGGAGCGCTCGCAGCGCCTGGCGTCGCGGGATGTCGAAAATCATCAGCGATCATCGTGAGGCTCATTTGCAAACTGCCCCCACCATTCGCCTGGGTCTGCACCCGGTGGACATGCGTCATGAGTTTTCCCGCAACTACTGGCTGCATACCCTGACGCGTCTGCTGGAAAACGGCCGCGTACCGATGACCAAATTCGACTGGCTGCAACGCCAGCGCACCTTAAGGTCGGCGGCGTGAAGCGACTGGCGTGGCTCACAGTGGTTCTGTTACTGGCTTTGCTTATCCCCTTCTTTATGGGCGGCGCGGACATGTTCCATCGCCTGCGCAATTTTCCGCTCTCACTGCTGCTGGGCATGTTCGGCATGGTTCTGGTGGGTTGGTGCATGAACACCATGCGCCTGCGCCTGCTGTTGGGCGACAGCGCCAGCGGGCTGGGCATGCGCAAGAGTCTCGGCGTGGTCATGGCCACGGAGTTCGCCTATTGCGCGACGCCGGGAGGCAGTGGTGCGCCATTGACGCTGGTCGCGCTGCTGTCGCGCAGCGGAATCGGCCCGGCAAAAAGCACGGCCGCGTTTGCAACAGATCAGCTCAATGATCTGGTGTTCTTCCTGCTCGCGCTGATCGGCATCCTCATCTATGCGGTATTTCACAAACTCAGCGAAAACCTTGAGTGGATGCTCATAGCAAGCGCGCTGCTGATCGGCGCAGGTCTGTGCGCCTGTGCAGGTTTCGCGCGCTATCATCGGCGCATCATCCTGTTCAATGGCAAGCTGCTCAAACGCCTGAAACGCAAAAACACCACCCTTATTCGCTGGGCGCGCAAACTCCTGCATTTTCGCGACGCGCTGGCCGAAACCTGGAAGATGCCTCATCGCATTCTGCTGAAGGTGTTCGCGTTGACCTGTATTCACTGGAGTCTGCGCTACAGCGTGATGTATTTGGCTTTGCAGGGACTGGGGGTCGACATCGACTGGGCGTGGACATTCCTGGTGCAGATGCTGTCCCTGAGTGCCGGGCAGTTCAGTCTGTCGCCAGGTGGGGCGGGCGCTGCGGAATTGACGTCGGCGGCCTTGCTGGCGCCGATGGTGGGCAAATCGACGGCGGCGGCCGCGATTCTGATCTGGCGGATCGTCACCTACTACTTCTACCTGGTGGCAGGCGGCCCGGTGTTCTTGCTGATGGTCGGGCGTCCGTTGCTGATCAAGCTACTTCGGATCAAAACTGCCTGAATTTTCATCGCCCTGGGCTTCAGGTTTGAGCTGCTCCCACAACTGCTGCGCACCTTCGAACTCGGTGCCATCTTCGGGCGACAACGCATCGGGGTCGTAACGGCTGAGGCAACCTTCACCAAGGGTTGGCGGGGCTTTGGAGGTGGCTTTGTCGAGCGGATCGGTCATGGCCTGGCCCTTCGGATCTACGAAAAATGACTGTGGGAGCGAATTCATCCGCGAGACATCGGTGCATTCACCGCATCTTTGCCGCGTGCCAGATTGCATCGTGAATGAGTTCGCCCCCACAGGACTACATATTGCCCCGTGCGGCACAGGTAAGTTTAGTCAAACACCACTGTCTTGTTGTCATGCACCAGAACGCGATCTTCCAGATGCGCGCGCAGACCGCGGGCCAGCACCATCTTCTCGACGTCACGGCCGAAACGCACCATGTTTTCGATGCTGTCGCGGTGACTGACACGCACCACGTCCTGCTCGATGATCGGACCGGCGTCCAGCTCTTCGGTTACGTAATGGCAGGTCGCACCAATCAGCTTCACGCCGCGCAGCGACGCCTGGTGGTAAGGCTTGGCGCCAACGAACGATGGCAGGAAGCTGTGGTGAATGTTGATGACCTGGTGCGCGTACTCACGGCACAGCTGTGGCGGCAGAATTTGCATGTAACGCGCAAGAACGACCACATCCGCTTCATGCTGTTTGACCAGACGGGAGACTTCAGCGAAGGCTGGCTCTTTGTCTTTCGGGTCGACCGGAACATGGTAATAGGGAATGTTGTGCCACTCGACCATGCTGCGCAGGTCCTGATGATTGGAAATCACACAGGCGATTTCGCAGTCCAGCTCGTCGCTGTGCCAGCGATGAAGCAAGTCTGCCAGGCAGTGTGACTCGCGGCTGGCCATCAGCACGACGCGCTTCTTCTGATCCGAATCAGTGATGCGCCAGTCCATCGAAAACTCTTCGGCGATCGGCGTAAAAGCCTCGCGGAAACCGTCGAGGTCGAATGGCAGGGTATCGGCACGGATTTCATGACGCATGAAAAACCAGCCGCTGAGATTGTCAGAGTGATGACTCGCTTCGGTGATCCAGCCGTTGTACGACGCCAGAAAGTTACTGACTTTGGCAACGATGCCGACACGGTCCGGGCAGGCAATCACCAGACGAAAAGTGCGCATGGGGGGAAACTCCAGAACTTCGCAAAGGCCGCCATTCTAGCGATTACCCGCCGACTGTGCAGTATTCCGATGGTGTTGATTTCATCGGATCTCATCTGCCCTGATTCCGCGGCCGATCAGAGGTAATGGCTCGCTGTTCTCAAGCCCCGCCAGCCCTTGTGGAACAAGGCTTGGTTTACTGCACTAAATAGAGGCGGACTTGTGCAAGGCACTCGCACAACATTTGTTTCATCGCTGGCACATCTGAGTGAGCTATTTCAAAATGCTACCGACAAAACTTTTCTTAAATGTTTACTTGCGCAAATACTCTGACTATTATTGCGTCATTACACCGTGCCCATCACAACATAGGTAGCCCCCATGTCCCTGATCAACGAATACCGCGCAACAGAAGAAGCCATCAAAGAACTGCAAGCTCGCCTGCAAAACCTGCAACAAGACGGCAAACTGCAAACTGAACTTGAGTTCGAAGGCAAACTGCGCGCCCTGATGGGCGAATATCAAAAATCCCTGCGCGACATCATCGCGCTGCTGGATCCAGAATCCAAAACAAAGGCCCCTCGTGGCGCAGCGGTAAAAACTACCGGCACCAAACGCGCACGCAAGGTCAAGCAATACAAGAACCCCCACAACGGTGAAATCATCGAAACCAAAGGTGGCAACCACAAGACTCTGAAAGAGTGGAAAGCCAAGTGGGGCGGCGACGAGGTAGAAAGCTGGGCAACTCTGCTGGGCTAATAGCTCACGTGCTGCGGCAGCCGTTGTACAGTGATGTGCGACTACAAAAAACGCCAGCGTACGCTGGCGTTTTTTATTGCCTGAGTTTCCTTCCGGCCAGTACTAGAGCCCCAGTCTCTGCTGCAATTGCAGTGAGTAGTCCTGCCACTGGCTCAGCACCTTGAGCTGGTCAGGCGTGGCCTTCAACGAGTGTTCTATCAACGCCTTGGTAAAGCCTTTAAGCGTGTTTGGCGCCCCGGCCTGCGGGTCTGTCAGACGCCACTGGCAGAAACTCAACCAGCGCTGGCGATCCTCGGCGCTGAGGGTTTCTGCAAAGTTACGCGCGCGATAGCGAAACAATAACTCGGGAAGACGCGGATCATCAAAAGGCCACGCTTCGCTGCCCAATTGCTGGGGGTCGGCAATACGAACCTGCTCGCAAAGACGGCGGTCACGGTCGTTAATAAAACCATCATATAACTGTTGTTCGGGGTCTTCGCTGACAGCGAATTCATCGCTCGCATAAACCTTTTTCAACTTGTCCTGCCAGATCGCCTGCCCTTCATTGAGCCGCATCACGCGTTCTTTGTAGACGTCCATATCCAACAGTAGTCGTTGACGATCTTCCTCGCGCAGCACGCTCAACGGCGCGACTACCGGGCATTTGTTTATATGGAGCAATTTGAGCGGAACCGGTAACTGCCCCCGCGCCAGATCCTCTCGGCGGGTATATAAACGCTGACGCAAGGTCTCGCCGTCTTCGTCCAGGAGCGGACTGTGGTCATGAAAAAGATCGCAGACAATCAGCGCATTGCGATTGGTCGGGTGCCAAGCCAGCGGCAGCACGACGCTCAAATAACTTCGCGCTGCGGAAAAGCGCCCGGATATATGCACCAGTGGCTGCAGAAGGCGAATTTGCTCCTGCACCTTGTGCTTGCTGCGTAATTGGAAAAGATAGTCATAGAGCTTGGGTTGTTTATCACGAACCCGCCGCGCCAGTGCAATAGTTGCTCGTACATCGGAAAGCGCATCATGCGCCTGCCCGTGATCAATGCCGTTGGCAGCCGTCAGGCGCTCAAGCTTGAGTGTGACCCGCCCGTCCTCTTCCGGCCAGACGATACCTTCGGGGCGCAGGGCATAGGCCGTTCGCACGACATCGATCAGATCCCAGCGACTGTTACCGCCCTGCCATTCTCGTCCGTAAGGATCGAAAAAGTTGCGATAAAGGCTGTAGCGAGTCATCTCGTCATCGAAACGCAACGTGTTGTAACCCGCGCCGCACGTCCCTGGCTTCGCGAGTTCGGCATGCACGCGGGTCATGAAATCCGCTTCGCACAGCCCTTTTTCCGCCAGACGTGCTGGCGTGATGCCCGTTACCAGACAGGCTGCCGGATGCGGCAGGATGTCGTCGCTGGGCTGGCAGTACAGATTGACCGGCTCGGCGATTTCGTTGAGCTGATCGTCGGTACGGATGCCTGCCACTTGAAGAGGGCGATCGTTACGCGGATTGATCCCGGTGGTTTCGTAGTCGTACCAGAAAATGCTGGAAGTCACGGGCTGATCCTGAGCAGAAGACCGGCAAAGTTTAACAGATGAAGTCGCCCTGCCCGGCTCGGCCTGACGCGGCTGTGACGATAGAGACGTTTCCCACAAATTGTTTCCGTAACCTGCGGTTGCTTAGCTCTCCTACCGTGGCTAGCATCAAGCTTTAATCTCAGGCGCCCACCTCCCGACAATGTCCTCCTCGCAAGCTTGGCCAAGGATCGCTGCGCAGCCTGCCCCGCTGGACACCCGCATCCGCATGGAAACCCCTGAAGGTATCGATCTGCTGCTGCGCCCGGCAGGGCTGTTGTCGCGCTCACTGGCGTTTTCCATTGACCTATTGATCCGCGGCGCATTGCTGGTGGGGTTGTTGTATATGTTTCAGGCGCTGGGTGAGTTCGGCACAGGTCTGTTTCTACTGGCGCTGTTCCTGATCAACTGGTGGTACATGGTGTTGTTCGAGGTGTTGAACCAGGGGCGCTCGCCGGGTAAACAAATCATGGGGCTGCGCGTGGTACATGACGACGGCACGCCAGTCGGTTGGTCCGCATCGCTGCTGCGTAATCTGTTGCGCTTTATCGATATGCTGCCTTTCGGCTACAGCGTCGGCGCTTTTACCTGTCTGCAACATCCCATGTTCAAGCGCTTGGGTGACCTCGCCGCAGGGACGCTGGTGATCTACCGTGACTCGTTAACAGAGCGGCCGGTTCTGCCAGAGGCGCAGCCGGTGGTTGCCCCGTTGGTACTGACACTTGAAGAACAACGCGCGGTGCTGGCATTCGCCGAGCGTCAGCAGACCATTTCTCCGGCACGCGCTCAGGAGCTGGCAACGATCCTCATCGCCCCGCTGCAGCTTCCCGCACACACGGCCCCTCAACATGCAGTTGACCAACTGAACGGCATCGCCCGCGGCTTGGCAGGGTCGATATGAAACAGCGCCAGTTCGAACAACGCCATCAAGACACATGGCTGCACTTTGGCGAACGTCTTGATGCACTTGAACGCAGCCGGGGCAAAAATGACGCTGGCGACGGTTTCACTGAACAATACCGACAAATCTGCCAGCACCTGGCGCTGGCACAACAGCGTGGCTACAGCAGCCACGTTGTCGAGCCGCTGCAGCAACTGGCGATGCGTGGTCATCAACAGCTCTACCGCCATCGCAGCCAGTTCGCCGCTCAACTACTTAACTTCGTGCTCGCCGACTTTCCGCGTCTGGTGCGTGCCGAGTGGCGACTGATGGCACTGGCGAGCCTGCTGTTCTTCGGCAGCCTGATTGTCATGGGGCTTCTGGTCTATGGCTATCCTGATCTGATCTACAGCGTGGTCAGCCCTGCCCAGGTTGGCGAAATGGAGTCGATGTACGATCCCGCCGCGCCCCGCATCGGGCAGGCAGCGGAACGGGCATCGAGCACTGACTGGCTGATGTTCGGCTATTACATCATGCACAACATCGGCATTGCCTTTCAGACCTTCGCCGGCGGTTTGCTGTTCGGTCTCGGCAGTCTGTTCTTCCTGTTCTTCAACGGTTTGATGATCGGCGCCGTAGCCGGTCACCTCACGGATGTCGGTTTCGGCGAAACTTTCTGGCCCTTCGTGGTCGGGCATGGCGCTTTCGAACTGACCGCCATTGCATTGGCAGGCGCCGCCGGATTGAAACTTGGCTGGGCGCTGTTGGCTCCCGGCCCGATGCCGCGCGGCGAAGCATTGCGAGTGGCCGCGCAAACCAGCGTGCGCCTGATCGGCGGCGTCATGCTGTTCCTTCTGATAGCAGCCTTTATAGAGGCTTACTGGTCATCGATGACATGGCCGCACGCGAACACTAAATATCTGGTTGGGGCCGTGCTATGGGCACTGGTCGCGGCCTATCTGATATTTGCCGGACGATCCGCTCATGCGCCTGACTGAGGCCTGCGTCGTCATTCGCCCACGCAACCCATGGGAAGCCATTGATCTGGGTGTCCTGCTCGCGCGCCAACACCGGCGCCTGCTGATGACCAGTTGGGCAATCGTCACATTGCCGGTCTTCGCACTCCTCAGCCTGGTGCTCTGGGACTACCCCACCCTGGCCGTACTGCTGTTCTGGTGGCTGAAGCCTGCGTTTGAACGCCTGCCGTTGTTGATTCTCTCCCAGGCCCTGTTCGGCGCGACACCTACACTCACGGCAGCGCTCAAGGCTTGGCCGCGTACGCTCAAGTCCCAACTGATCGCCAGCCTGACCTGGCGCCGCTTCAGCCTGAGCCGCAGTTTCAATCTTCCGATTCAGCAGCTGGAGGGTCTCGACGGCCTGCCCCGCGCGCAAAGGATCGCCCTTCTGGGCGAGAAAAACCTGCGGGTCGTGCGCCTCCTGACGTCCATGGGCAGCACGCTGGAGATGTGCCTTTGGGTCGGCGCGATGCTGCTGTTCTATGCGCTGATTCCACAGCAGATCGAACTCGACTGGTCCTGGCGCAGCCTGCTGGACATCGAGGGCAACTGGAACTGGCTGGAGCATCTCACCAACGCCTTTTATGCATTGGTGCTAGTTTTGTGGGGGCCGATTTACGTGTCGTGCGGTTTTACGCTGTACCTCAATCGCCGTACCACTCTCGAAGCCTGGGATATAGAGCTGGCCTTCCGCCGTTTACATCAGCGGGTGATGGGCAGCGCTTACGCTTTGATGATCGGCCTGGTGATTGCCTTCAGTGGTCTGCCATCTGAAGCGATGGCTGCTGCAAGGGCCGGCGAATCCACCTACAGCTGCCCTCTCCCCCCGCTGGATTCACCGTTGGCCGACGAGCAGCTCGCCAGCCCCTCTGCCCCTCGCCTGCTGAATCAGCCACTGAACAGTCAGGATTCGCGAGCAGCCATCAAAGGCGTACTGGATACTCCGCCCTTCAAGAACCCCAAGTCCGTATCGGGCTGGCGCCTTTCCGAGCAGAAACACGGCGCGAAAACCAGCGAGACGCCCAATTGGCTGACGAAGCTGATTGTCGGTTTGCTCAACGTCGGGAAGACCCTGTCGACTGTATTCGAGGCATTATTGTGGACGTCGATCACGCTGGTGGCTGCTTGGGTCATCTGGCGCTATCGGGCCTGGTTCACCACCTTTGTCAATGGCCCCGAACGCAAGCCCAAGAGCAGACGTGAAACGCCCCAACAGTTATTTGGCCTGCAAGTGAGTGCCGAAAGCCTGCCTGATGACATCGCCAGCGCGGCAGAAAAACTCTGGTCCCACTCGCCCCGGGAAGCCTTGAGCCTGCTGTACCGCGCGCTGCTCAGTCGCTTGCTCACCGACTATCACCTGCCGCTAAAAAGCGCAGACACCGAAGGCCAGGTGCTGGAACGCATCGCAGGCCTGAATCAACCGCCTCTGCACACCTTCAGCCATGAACTTACCCGCCACTGGCAGAACCTGGCCTACGGTCATCAAATTCCTGCCACCGACGTGCAAATCGCGCTGTGCGAAGACTGGCGAAGACTGTTCGCCTCGCAGGCTGACTCATGAGCCGACGCCTGTGGGTATTGACCGCCGCAGTGGTGCTGGTCGGCCTGGTCGTCGCCAGCATGCCGCTGATCAAACGCCTGGAGCATTATCAGGAAGTGGTCGATCAAGGCCCTTCCCCCGAAGTACGGGCCAATGCGTATCTGGCGGCGCAAACCTTCCTTCGCCAGCGCGGCATTTCGGTCAAGGCCATTCAGGCGCTCAACAACCTGCCCGAGAGTAGCCAGCAGGCGCAGACTCTGATGCTTCTGGATACCCGGGAAAAAATGACGCCGGCCCAAGTCACACGCCTGCTGAGCTGGGTCCGTGCCGGTGGGCGCCTGGTGTTCGTCGCCGAGCAGCTCTGGGACGAAAAGAAAGGCCGTAGCGGCGATCTGTTGCTCGATCAGTTGCAGATCCATCAATTCCTTACCCGCGACCTGCGCGAACAGGACCGACGGCGTGAGCGTGAACAGATCAAGCCAGTCATTCCCTTGAGTACGCCAGACATCGAAGCACCGAAAACGCCCTGGCCGGAGCTGACCAGACTCTACGTACAAAACGAAAACGACCCTGCCTACATGAGTTTCGATCCCGCGTTTCACCTGGACGATCCTCAGGATCATGCTCAGTCGTGGGCCAACAGCGCCGATGCCACGCATCTGCTGCAGATGGTTTACGGCAATGGCCTGATCACCATCCTTACCGATGCCGACCTGTGGAAAACCCGCACCATCGGCAAATACGACAACGCCTGGCTGCTGTGGTACCTGAGCCAGGACAGCGCCGTAACAATGCTGCTGCGAACCGATCACGACGATCTGTTTGCGTTGCTCTGGAAATATTTCCCGCAAGCATTACTGGCTCTGGCGCTATGCCTGGGGGCCGGCCTTTGGCACGCTGGCACCCGCCAGGGGCCAATGCATCCAGTACCTTCGCGGGCCCGGCGACAGTTGAGCGAGCACTTGCGCGCCAACGCCGACTTCCTGCTGCGGCGCAAAGGCCAGCACGCTTTACTGCGCGCGCTGCAGCAAGACATCGTGCGCCGCGCCCGCCAGCGACATCCCGGCTTTGAAACGTTGCCAGTCACCGAGCAGTGGCAGATGCTGGGACGCATGACCCGACAACCGACCAGCGACGTCGGCCAGGCACTGCGTCCACGCCTTGAAGAACGCCTGTCCAGCACCGAATTCACCCGCCAGGTTGCCTACCTGCAAACACTCAGGAATGCCTTATGAGCGATCACCCGACCGAACAGTCGAGCAGCGTAGCGAGCCCTGCAGAACACACGGAGCAATCTGCCGCCGAGCACAAGGACAGCCAGCCCACGCCGACCAGCAGTCCGGCGCAGCAGCGTCAGCGCGCCATCCATCTGGCCCAGGCCGTGCGCCTCGAATTGCAGAAAGCCGTGATCGGGCAGAACGCGGTGATCGACGACGTGCTTACAGCCCTGATCGGCGGCGGCCATGTCCTGATTGAAGGCGTCCCCGGCCTTGGCAAGACATTGCTGGTCCGAGCCTTGGCGCGCTGTTTCGGTGGGGAGTTCGCGCGCATCCAGTTCACCCCGGACCTGATGCCCAGCGACGTCACCGGGCATGCCGTCTACGACATGCAGACCGAGCAGTTCAAGCTGCGCAAGGGCCCGCTGTTCACCAACATTCTGCTAGCGGACGAGATCAATCGTGCCCCGGCGAAAACCCAGGCCGCGCTGCTCGAAGCCATGCAGGAGCGTCAGGTGACCCTTGAAGGCCGCGCCCTGCCGGTCCCGCAACCGTTCATGGTTCTGGCGACACAGAACCCCATCGAACAGGAAGGGACTTATCCGCTGCCGGAGGCCGAGCTCGACCGCTTCATGCTCAAGTTGCGCATGGATTATCCCCAGGCCGAACAGGAACTGGACATGGTGCGTCAGGTGACTCGGTCATCGCGCTCCGACATGCTCGACGTGCGGCCATTGCGCACGCTGATGCAAGCCAGGGACGTCCAGGCGCTGCAACGCATCGCCAGCGATCTGCCGGTGGATGAACAGGTGCTCGACTATGCCGTACGCCTGGCCCGCGCCACCCGCACATGGCCCGGCCTGACCCTCGGCGCGGGCCCACGTGCATCGATCGCGCTGGTGCGTGGCGGACGCGCCAGAGCCCTGCTGCGGGGAGGCGAATTCGTGGTTCCCGACGACATCAAAGGCTGCGCACTGGCGGTCCTGAGGCATCGGGTCAGACTGTCGCCCGAACTGGATATCGAAGGTATGTCGGTGGATCAGGTACTCAAGCAATTGCTCGATCAGGTTCCGGCGCCTCGTCAATGAAGCAACTGCTCAAGCCGTCGACCCGACTGCTCTGGTGGCTGGTAGGTCTGGCCGGCTTCGCCGTGCTGCTCGGTCTTTTGCAATCACTGGGACGTGGCCCGACGGCCAGGCTCGATGACGTGTTCTGGGCGCTGCTGTGCGTCATCGGCGTACTGGCTGCACTGGACGGATTCTGGCTGTGGCGCCTGCCCTCACCGCGTGTGCAGCGTCACCTGCCCGGCAGTCTGGCGTTGGGACGCTGGAGCGAAGTACGGATCGAAATTCAACATGACTGGCTGCGCTCAGTCCCCCTGAGCCTGTTCGATCATGGCCCCGAAGGCCCCGGTAATCATTTCGAGATGGAAAACCTGCCGCAGGAAATGCTGATGCGCAAGCAGCGCAAGGCGCAGTTGAGCTATCGACTGCGCCCCACCAGCCGTGGGCATTTCACGTTCGAACGCATTGAAATCCAGCTTCGCAGCCCGTTGCGGTTGTGGCTTTCCCGTCGTTACCTCCCGGCACTCAACTCGGCACGGGTCTATCCGGACTTCGCCCGTCTGCACAATGGTCAGTTGTTGGCGGTGGATAACTGGCTCAGTCAGATCGGTGTGCGTCAGCGTCAACGCAGGGGACTGGGCCTGGAATTCAATCAACTGCGCGAGTTTCGCGAAGGCGACAGTCTGCGTCAGATCGACTGGAAAGCCACCGCCCGACAACGTATCCCGATCGCCAGGGAGTACCAGGATGAACGGGATCAACAGATTGTCTTTCTGCTCGATTGCGGCAGGCGAATGCGCAGTCAGGACGGCGAACTGACCCACTTCGATCACGCGCTCAATGCCTGCCTCTTGCTCGGCTACGTTGCCTTGCGCCAAGGCGACGCGGTGGGGGTGTCGACCTTCGCCGCCGAACAGAACCGTCACCTGTCGCCGGTCAAGGGCGCGGCTCAGTTGAACCTGCTGCTCAACCACGTCTTTGACCTCGAGACCACGCAGCAACCCGCCGACTACAGCGGCGCCATTCGACACCTGCTCGCCAGACAGAAACGTCGCGCGCTGGTAGTGCTGGTCACCAACCTGCGTGACGAGGACGACGAGGAGTTACTGAGCGCGGCCAAACAACTGAGCCGTCATCATCGGGTACTGGTTGCCAGCCTGCGCGAAGAAATTCTGGATCAGCAACGCGACTCCCCTGTGCAGACATGGCAACAGGCGCTGGACTACTGCGGGACGGTGGACTTCCTGAATGCGCGGGCGGGGCTGCATGAGCGGTTGAGCGCCCATGGCATTCCTGTACTGGACGTGCGCCCCGGCGAACTGGGGCCGCAGTTGGTCACTCGCTATCTTGGCTGGAAGAAAGCCGGCACCTTATAAGGGTGCCGTTTCACGCCGAGGCTTCCAAAGGATAGAAGCTGAAGTAGCGCTGCAACGCCTGAATCAGGTGGTAGTACTCGGGCGGCGCTGCCTGAAGCTTGAAACCCGAGTCGAAAACACCCGGCGTTTCATCTTCCTGGCACCACAGGCAGCTGGCATTGATGTCGATGTTATAGACCCCGTTTTTCCCATCCGGGACTTTCAAGCGCAGTTGAAAGTCGGCCCCGACGAGAATCGGCAAGTCGCTGATCAGCATCATGCCCTGTTCCGAAACATTACCCAGACACCCCAGCGGTTTGTCGGTGTATCGATTGAACACCTGCAGGTAATACGGTAACTGGTGACGCTCGATTCGTCTTTCGTTGAGCATTGGACACTCGCCCCGGGATGACCATTGAGCATGGTCGCGCTAGTGCATTGAGATTCGGTCGAACGCGGAACTGCTCAGACGACGTACACAATCGAATCCACCTGTTCATTACAACAGGGACGTCATCTGACTCACCAGCCGTAACCGAAGTCACCGATCCGATTATTCGATTTGGCGATAACCGCCGCATTTCAATAACCAGATCGTCCTTCGCCACTCCTGTGATGAAATCTTAGGTCCCTATGTAATTTCAGCCTAGCTCAAGCTGACGCAAGATCCACCCAAAAAAGAGACCGACCATCCGTTCGGGTGTAACTAAAGTGAAGCAGGTCTAGTGACGGCCGGCGGTGCCAGATTGTCATGCCCCAGCTGATGCAGGGTATCCAGACGCGCCTGAGCACGATATGCGTACTCGCTGGACGGGTACTGGTTGATGATGAACTGGTACGTCTGCACAGCATCCACGTACAATTTCTGGCGTTCCAGGCACTGCCCGCGCAACATCGACACTTCCGGCTGTACATAGCGACGGGAACGGCTTTCGCGGTCCACCTTCGACAGGTTGTACATCACCGCATCGCAATCGCCTTGGGCGTACGCGCGGTTGGCGTTATTCAGATGGCTGTTCATTGCCCAACGGGTGCAACCGCTCAAGGCAGCCAGCGCCACTAATATCATCACGATTCGCATGAGAGTCTCCTGTGCTCTGCATTGTATCGGCGCACCGCAGGAATTCTTCAAGGCCGATTTGGGTGCCGCCGGTCTGCCCGTTGCCCAGTCAAATGCCACCCAGGTAGTGCAAAGGAACAATGACTACAGGCCAATACAGTAGTAGCCTCTCGCTGCGCTTCATTTAAGGAGTTTGTGCATGTCCGTTCGCCGCACCAAAATCGTAGCCACACTTGGCCCTGCAAGTAATTCGCCAGAAGTCATCGAGAAGCTGATTCTTGCCGGCCTGGACGTTGCCCGCCTGAACTTTTCCCACGGCACGCCCGACGAGCACAAGGCTCGCGCGAAGCTGATCCGCGACATCGCCGCCAAGAACGGCCGCTTCGTTGCGTTGCTGGGTGACCTGCAAGGCCCGAAAATCCGCATCGCCAAGTTCGCCAACAAGAAGATCGAGCTCAAAGTCGGTGACAAATTCACCTTCTCCACCAGCCATCCTCTGACCGAAGGCACCCAGGAAATCGTCGGCATCGACTATCCCGATCTGGTCAAGGATTGCGGTGTAGGCGACGAACTGCTGCTCGACGACGGACGAGTGGTCATGCGCGTCGACACGCAGACCGCTGACGCCCTGCACTGCACCGTGACCATCGGCGGCCCGCTGTCCGATCACAAAGGCATCAACCGTCGCGGTGGTGGCCTGACCGCGCCGGCGCTGACCGAAAAAGACAAGCAAGACATCAAGCTCGCCGCTGAAATGGACCTGGACTACCTGGCCGTTTCCTTCCCGCGTGACGCTGCCGACATGGAATACGCCCGCAAGCTGCGCGACGAATCCGGCGGCACCGCCTGGCTGGTGGCGAAGATCGAACGCGCCGAAGCAGTGGCCGATGATGAGACCCTCGACGCGTTGATCCGCGCCAGTGACGCGGTCATGGTTGCCCGTGGCGACCTGGGCGTGGAAATCGGCGACGCTGAGCTGGTCGGCATTCAGAAGAAAATCATCCTGCACTCACGCCGCCATAACAAAGCGGTGATCGTGGCTACGCAGATGATGGAATCGATGATTTCAAGCCCGATGCCGACCCGCGCCGAAGTGTCCGACGTGGCAAACGCCGTGCTCGACTACACCGATGCCGTGATGTTGTCTGCTGAGAGTGCCGCCGGGGCCTACCCTGTCGAAGCCGTTGAGGCCATGGCGCGTATCTGCGTCGGTGCCGAACGCCACCCGACCGGCAAGACTTCCAGCCACCGCATCGGTCACTCGTTCACCCGTTGCGACGAAAGCATCGCGCTGGCCGCCATGTACACCGCCAACCACTTCCCTGGCGTGAAAGCGATCATCGCGTTGACCGAAAGCGGCTACACCCCGCTGATCATGTCGCGCATCCGTTCGTCGGTGCCGATCTACGCGTTCTCCCCGCACCGTGCTACCCAGGCGCGTGCCGCCATGTTCCGTGGCGTGTATACCGTCCCGTTCGACCCCGCCTCGCTGCCGGCAGGCCAGGTCAGCCAGTCCGCTGTGGACGAGCTGCTCAAGCGCGGTCTGGTCGAGCAAGGTGACTGGGTCATCCTGACCAAGGGTGACAGCTACCACACCATCGGCGGCACCAACGGCATGAAGATCCTGCACGTTGGCGACCCATTGGTCTAAGACGCAGCGGCGATGACAAAAAGCCCCGGCACTTGCGAGAGTGTCGGGGCTTTTTTGTTATGGAAATTCCGCTGCCTTCTGCACACCATTGAAATAATCGCCAATCTGTTCAGCCTCGCAACCGGATCACGCCCTCGCTATACGGATTTCGTCTCTGTCACTATCTTTTTTCACCTTCGCTGCTCCCAACACTTCCAGCTGCGAAGGCAACCGATGCACCTCTTATGATCCACACGAGAATAAACTGCTCCCCGCAACAGACTCAAATCGTTATATCTCCGGAAGCCAGCAGTAGGATCAGCGTCATTGTAAGCAGCACGGCTCCGGCAAGATAAGGAATATAAACCCAGTATTTCAGCCGACCGGGGACCCGCCTGACTTGATCACCACGAACAAGTCCATTGCGCTCCCACATTCCGCAAAAGAAAATGGCGCTGAAAACCATGCTCAACCGCATCTGGCGACTTAAAGCCCCGGACGCCCCCCAATGTCTTTTAGAGTCACTAATCAGCTTGCAATCAATCAGTGAAGCTTCCAGCGGTTCGAGTTTAAACTTCGCCACCCACACCAACAGTAGTGCATCAATCAGGGACAACGCGGTCACCACCGTAATGCCAAGATCAAGTAACGCATTACTTCCCATAGACGGTCTCATACAGATAAGTAGCCGACTTATCTCCAGCTATAGATCCTGCCGTCCCGAATCCCCATGCGGCCAACGCCCCGCCAATGATTGCGCAAGCCAACGTGACGCCTCCCCCAGAAGGGACTCCCAATCCAAGACAAATCGCCGGCCCAGCAACACTTCCCATTGATCCGCCTAACCAAGCAAAGCCAATCCCCCCTGCTGTCTTAGCAGTCTCAACATACTTAGCCCTCCGACACTCCTCCTCCCTCCCCACCGAGCACGCCTCTTGAATCTCCAGCGCCCCGACGCCGACGTCCAGCGCGATGCCTACGTAGGTGCCTTTGCTCAACGCATTAGCCGTTTTGGCAACGTGTTTGATCGTTCGCGCATACCCCGCTATTTCACCGGAGTGCAGGTAACTCTTGCTGGAGATGCCCAGCATTTTTTTCATCTTTCCGGTATTTCGGAGCCCGGACCCGAAGCGGCCGATACCGGCCAACGCCTTCTCGATTTTGGAGAACAGGGCCTTGCGTTGGGCGAAGAACTGGTCGTTGGTGATTGCAGCGGACTTCCAGCGTTGGTGCAGCGCTTCGGTGTCTTTGAGCAAGGTTTCCAGTTCACGCATGTGCCTGGCCCACGCCGCGGTGCTGCTGCCCACGCCAATCGAGCCGTAGGCCATGATGCTTTGCAGCAGGTCGAAATTTTGCGTCATGACGTTGCTGCTGGCGTAGCCGGTGCCGATCATCGACAGGCGAACGTCCTGGGCCAGGCGCATGAGTTCTGTTTCTTCCGGCGTACACATCTGTGTGGCGTCGTCGCCCACGATCACGATTTGTCCGGGCAAGATGACTTCGTTGAGAATATGCGCATTAAGTTGGTCGAACTTTGCACGCCCGCCGATAGGCAACCCCGCAAGATGGTCCCGAAGATAGACGTAGGTCAGCATCTCATCGTTGATGAACGCATACGGCTTGGGCATTTGCGCGTTCCTCAGGCGTAGGGCTTGCAGGCAATACGGTCCCAACACCGCAGATGTTTCCAGCTGCCTGGCCGTCGACTCGGGATTGGTGGGTGTAGGTGGTATTGATGCGCCCGTAGTTGAGGCGAATCACCTCCAGTGGCTCGCCGCTTTCGCCATTTTGGGCAAAACTTGAAATCAGCACTTCTTCGAGTTTGATTTCAAAGTAACGCAACTTGTCGCCGCCTGCGCGGTTAAGCGACAACGTCACTTCTTTGAGGTGTGAACCTTTGCAATTGGCTTCGAAGAGTTTGCCGCTCGCGCTGTCCAGCCGCTTGCTGAATGTGAAGTCCGAAAGACGAACACCGCCCGCCGTCGCACCACCGGCTGAACGTGCAGTTGAGGAAACGCTTTGATCCGCACCGAAGCTGTAGCCGGTGATTTCGATCCAGCCTTTGTGCTGTTCATCCAGCGCATCGCCTTTGATGCCCTCGATCTTTATGAATGCATCGAATGCCATTGCTGACCACTCCCTTCATGAATGAGTGGCCGACGATAGGTCAGTCAGTTGTTGAAATTCACTAAACAACGCGTTTAAAGATGCATAATTCGGGCATTTCAGAAACACCCTACAACGTATCTTTTGATATATGGCCGATACACCATTCACCCGATCGCTTCTGAATAATCATGCCTACCTGTGCAGACGTTCAGATCGCGGACAGTCGGGATCAAACCTTCTCCAGAAAAACATCCGCCAATAGCTGACTGCGGGGTAATCCCGCGATGTAAAGGCGCTTTGAATATGCTTCGACACTCGCAGGCGATCCGCACACCAATGCGATGGTCTGGCGGGACGTGACGCGCAACCCTGAAAGCGCTGCCTGGAAATCGTCGGGACCGATCAATTCGATCTGCAGCTGCGGATGCTCGGCAGCCAACGCCTGAAGCTCAGCGGTCAGATAATGCTCGCGCGCCACATGCATCACCCGTATCGCGCCTTGGTGCTGTTGACGCAATGCCTCGCGCAATACACCCCACAACGGCCCGAGCCCGGTACCCGCCGCCAGCAGCCATAAAGGTCTCTCCTGCCAGTCGGGGTCATAGTGCAGCGCGCCGCCGCGCAACTCCCCTAGGCGGATGGGGTCACCCGGTTGGAGAGTACGCGCCACATCCACGAAAGCACCGGAGTAGCGGCAATCGATGTGAAATTCAAGAAACGGATCTTCGCCGGGCAGGCTCGCCAGCGAATAAGGCCGTGCAACGCCGCTTGCGGTCCACAACACCAGATGCTGGCCAGCGCGATATCGCAACGGACGTTCGGGCTCAAGACGCAGGTGCATCACCGTCGCGCAGAGCCAGTCGCTTGCAACCACTGTGGCGGGAGAACCGTCGCGCAGCGGATCGAAGATCTCCACGCTCAGATCGTCCACCACTCGGCACTGGCACGACAGACGCCAGCCTAAATCGCGCTTGCGTGCATCCAGCGCCTCGGGCAGCGCATCCAGTGGCTCACCACTGACGCAACGCACAAGGCAGGCATGGCAACTGCCCGCCCGGCAACTGTAGGGGACAGCCAGTCCGGCACCGTTAAGGGCATCGAGCAGATTGATTCCTGGCGCGACCAGCCACTGTCGGTCGCCGGCCCGCAACTCAGGCATCGACGTGATCCCAGGCGCCATGGCAGCGATTGCGTCCGTGATGCTTGGCGCGATAGAGCGCCTGATCGGCACGGTGCAAGGCGCGATCCATGTCGTCGCCGCGCTCGATGAGGGTCATGCCGACCGACAGACTCAGCTCCAGCCCCGGCAGTTCGGGAATGACCACCTGCGCAAACGCTTCGCGCACGCGCTCGCAACAATCGATCAACTGGGCGCGGGTGCAACGCGGAATCAGCAACACGAACTCTTCCCCTCCATAGCGCGCCAGCACGTCATCCGAGCGCAGGCATTGGCTGGCCGTTGCCGCGAACACCTGCAACACCCGATCGCCCGCCGCATGGCCCAGCAGATCGTTGACCCGTTTGAAATGATCGAGGTCGATCAGGGCCAGACCTTCGGTGAAGTTGCCATCCATGGTCTCAAGCTCACGGGTGGCAAGACGCAGAAAATGCCGGCGATTGTACAGGTTGGTCAGTTCGTCGGTAGAGGCCAGTTCTTCAAGCTGGAACATCATGCCGCGCAGGGTTTCTTGGTGCGCCTGCAAGGTAATACGGCGCTGGTGCATGCGCTGGCGCGAGTTCTGCACGAAACCCGCGTACATGCACAACCAGCCAAGCACGATGAACAGCGCACAGGTCTGCAGCGCAGCCAGCCCCGGGTCTGCCAAATGGCCAGTGTAAGCGTCCCAGAGGTTGACGCTCACGAACCCCAACAGGGCGAGAACCGCACAGCGCGTAAACACTCGGGAGGGAAGATGAAACAGGCCGAACAGCAGGACGAGGACATAGAGCACCAGAAAAGTGCCCCGTGCCGAATCCAGATGGGCCAGCAGGTAGGTTTCCCAACCGACACCCATCAGTACCTGAAACTCGGTAAGGCTCGGGTCCTTGAAGCGGTAATTGAACCCGCCGAAAAACACCAGGCTCAGCGCGCCCTGAGAGAAGAGAACGGCGACACTGGTGAGCCACACCGCAAAGAAAGAAGCGTGATAGTAACCCGCACAATAAGCCACCCACAGCAGGGCTATCAGCAACACGTAGGTGCCAGCCGCCAGGGCAAAACGCTTCAGCAATAACCGCTGCAGGCTAGGGTCAGTCACTCGATGACTCATCATGCGGAAAAAGGGTCCGTCCCGTACTTGGCAAGATGACCTGCATGACGTCCCGGGTGCGAAATTCGCGAAGAATCCGACGCGGGGATCAACGGTGCAGGCAGCTTGCCACTGTAGTGCCTGGGCTGGAAAATCACCAATCAAATGTACGAATCCAGACGGCCGTAGCATCGGCTGTGGTCTCTATGACCGGCGGATGTGGGCGATGTTCGACCAACGTTTAGCCAATAGCGGCTGTACCTGAACCGACCACAGGTTATACTGCCGCGCCTTTTTAAGCCGACCTGCCGATAGTGTTCCTCGGCGACCTGACGTCTGATCAAGATGCCTTCGTCGTGCCGTAGCGGTACTGTCGTCAACAGCAAATCGAATGTTCCCGCCAAAATCAGAGGAGCGCGCCCCATGACCGTGATCAAGCAGGATGACCTGATTCAGAGCGTCGCCGACGCACTGCAGTTCATCTCCTATTACCACCCCGTCGACTTCATCCAGGCCATGCACGAGGCCTATCTGCGCGAAGAATCGCCCGCTGCACGCGACTCCATGGCTCAGATCCTCATCAACTCGCGCATGTGCGCGACCGGCCATCGCCCGATCTGCCAGGACACCGGCATCGTTACCGTGTTCGTACGGGTGGGCATGGACGTGCGCTGGGATGGCGCGACCATGGGCCTGGACGACATGATCAATGAGGGCGTGCGTCGCGCCTACAACCTGCCGGAAAACGTCCTGCGTGCTTCGATCCTCGCCGACCCGGCAGGCGCTCGCAAGAACACCAAAGACAACACCCCGGCAGTCATTCACTACTCCATCGTCCCGGGTAACACCGTGGAAGTGGACGTGGCGGCCAAGGGCGGCGGCTCGGAAAACAAGTCGAAGATGGCGATGCTCAACCCGTCCGATTCGATCGTCGACTGGGTTCTGAAGACCGTTCCGACCATGGGCGCGGGCTGGTGCCCACCAGGCATGCTCGGCATCGGCATCGGCGGTACTGCCGAGAAGGCCGCGGTCATGGCCAAGGAAGTGTTGATGGAATCCATCGACATCCACGAGCTCAAGGCTCGCGGCCCGTCGAACCGTCTGGAAGAAATGCGTCTGGAGCTGTTCGAGAAGGTCAATCAACTGGGCATCGGTGCTCAGGGCCTGGGCGGTCTGACCACCGTGCTCGACGTCAAGATCATGGATTACCCGACTCACGCCGCTTCATTGCCGGTGTGCATGATCCCCAACTGCGCCGCCACCCGTCACGCGCACTTCGTGCTCGACGGTTCGGGTCCTGCGTCGCTGGAGGCGCCACCACTGGACGCCTACCCGGAAATCGTCTGGGAAGCCGGTCCGTCGGCTCGCCGCGTCAACCTCGACACCCTGACGCCAGAAGACGTACAGAGCTGGAAGCCGGGCGAAACCGTTCTGCTCAACGGCAAGATGCTTACCGGCCGCGACGCTGCGCACAAGCGCATGGTCGAGATGCTGAACAAGGGCGAAACCCTGCCGGTCGATCTGAAAGGTCGCTTCATCTATTACGTCGGCCCGGTCGATCCGGTCGGTGACGAAGTGGTGGGTCCGGCCGGTCCGACCACCGCTACCCGTATGGACAAGTTCACCCGTCAGATCCTCGAGCAAACCGGCCTGTTGGGCATGATCGGCAAATCCGAGCGCGGTCCAACCGCTATCGAAGCGATCAAGGACAACAAGGCCGTGTACCTGATGGCCGTCGGCGGTGCTGCTTACCTCGTCGCTCAGGCAATCAAGAAATCGCAGGTCCTGGCCTTCCCTGAACTGGGCATGGAAGCGATCTACGAGTTCGAAGTCAAAGACATGCCGGTCACTGTCGCAGTCGACAGCAAAGGCGAGTCGGTTCACATCACAGGTCCCGCCATCTGGCAGAAAAAGATCAGTGAGAGCCTGGCGGTCGAAGTGCAGTAAGCGTTTCGCCTGGCATGCAAAAGCCCGGCCTCGTGCCGGGCTTTTGCATGCCTTGGATGGTTAACGCAAACGGCTTGTCGTCAACGTTGATACCAATGTTTTTTCTTCCCGGCTCCCGAGCCGTCATCCAGGGGTTCCAACCCGGCAGCCGCGCGCCCGGCATTCACTTCCTCGGCAGTGTCGTTTTCATCCTCTGCGATGGTGTACCAGTTCAGGTAGGTCGTGCGTTTCAGCCAGCCCTTGGCGGTCCAGGTTTGCGTCGGACGCCCTAACGGATCATAGAACTGTTTGTCGTGATGCCAATGCAGACGCACCGAGGTGTCGTCGACGTATCTGTGAGTGTTGGTGAAGTACGGCCGATAAACTCTCACCGCCAGCCCTTTGTTGTTGTATTCCACGCGCCCGCTGACTCGCCAGCGGTCCGGCGCAGTGACCTCGACCAGCTCGCCACCGCTCCAAATGAGACTGCCGCCCTCATCGACTTGATAAGCCTTGCCTGGCTCGACCTTTTGCCGAGTCTGCAGCACGCGGCCGAAGCCATCCACCGAGGTCAGCATCATTCGCTGCTGACGTTCCCGATCGCCAAGGTATCTGTCCCATTGCAGGTCCAGGCTATGAACGGGGACTTTCTTCCCATTCATCCAACTGAACGCGTCGTAATAGTGGGCAGTGGCGTAGTTAATCGAGGAAGAGGCGTGCATGGCTTCCTCCGGCGTCGAGTCGAATACCTGCTGGCCTGCCAACTCTCCGAATCCCACCTCCTGTCCAAGCTCAGTGCCGTAAAAACTGGTAAATCTCACGACGCCGAATCCGTCGTATACCGCTTCCTGAGTATTCTGATTGGGGTCAACCACCCTGCTGGGCTGCAACAGGTAATAATTGAAGATCGCTCGCGTGACGCAGCCGTCTGGCGCTGTCACTGCCGTCACCGACACGCTGTACGGATCGTAGTCGACAGTGCTCAGCCCATGACTCGCTGTCGGCCTGAATGCCTCGACACGATAGAACTGCTCGGGGCCCGCGTACGTGTTGAAGCCGCGTTTGACCGACCATAGATTCACCGATGGCTCTTGCGGCAGGAAACTCGCCATCCGGTGATAACCCGCCTGGGTAAGTCTGGCGGTCAACTCATGAGCGCACATCACCCGTTCATATGCCGTAAGGGCGTGATCATCCAGCTCTGCGGTTTCAATCGCGCCGGGCAACGCCTGAAACGTCGCTTCACCATCACTCATCTCAGCCATGATTTTTCTGTGTGGATCTGATGCGTCTGAAACGACCTCGACATAACGTTGCTTCGAGAGCGCTGCCAAGGTACGCGGCAGCGAGGCGAACCATCCGTTCTCGGTTCTGAAGCTTTCGTAGCTGATGTCTTCAGCCGCCACGTCCGAGGCTTCATCCACCATTACGTTGACCCGGCTCAAGTACGGCAAACCCAGCCGCCAGGTCTGCGCAGAAGCGAGATGGATCGCCTGTTCTCTGGTTTCAGTCAGGTAATAACGCTGCTGCGCCTCATCATGAGCCGCCTGCCACCAGCGGGCCTGATACTCATCCGCGAACGGTGGTGCGTCGCCAGGCTTTTTGCGCCTCGCGTAATTCACGCTGGCGCCGTGAGTCAGCACGCCATATTCATCCCAACACAAGTTGATTGTGTGCGCACACATCGGGTCATCCTGCTGGCCTTCGTATTGATAGCTGACCGCCTCCAACGCCAATGGCAGCATACGAGCGTAAGGTTGATGCTCACCCATTACTTCGAGCTGACGAATCAGATAGCGAGTTGTCTGCACCGAGTAAGGCCACGAGCGCGGGTATTCGCCTTCGAAGCCGAATACCTCGCTTCGCAGGACCGAACCGGCCAGGGTTCTGGCCATCTCTCGCAATTCGCCTTCAGAGGGCTGAGCAGTGACCTCATCGTCTCCATTCGTGAATGAAGTCAACAGGTCGTCGCCCAGCACAACAGCCTGCGCGTCACTGTCGTTGAAACCACGGGGTGCTCTGAATGGATAGCGCCCGGTGTGGTACCAGGTTTTGCTCAGAACAGGCGCAGTGAACCCTTCGTCTTCGCTGCCGTCTTCGTCCTCGGTATCTTGCTGCAACACCAGGCCAAAACCACGAAACTCACGGTCGTAGCCGTCGTAATAGCCGTCGCGGTATTTGAACAGCTGGGTCAGTTCGTTGCCCGTCACTTCATCGAGTTGGGTCTGCCTGGTCACGACATGCAACGCGAACGGCACACCAGACTCAGGCACTGACCCTGCGGCCAGCAACTCGGCTTTTTCATCGAGCCATTCCTGGGCGCTGCTGCGATAAGTCACCGTGCCGGATGCGCCCATATTGTTGTTGGTCGTGTTCAGCAGATAAGGCTTGATTGCAGGGTAGTCGAAGCGCCAGTGGGCCGGCTTCATGTGGGGCTTCGTCAGGACAAGACTTGAACATCCGAGCCCCTGAAGATCGACCAGGCTGACCTGACATGTGTCGTCATAGCGAATCCCTTGCGGCCATGACACGTTGCTCGGTAAAGCGAGCGTATGCCCGGACTTGTTCATGAACAGCCGAAAACCATCGGGCTCCAGGTACACCAGATCAACCGCGCCGGAGCCGTCCATATCGGCCAGACGGACCCGCTGGGCCTTGAACTCTTCATATGAAAACGGGAGGTCGGCAAACTTCTTCCCTTTACCGAAATGCCCCCGGCCCATGTTTGGCCAGAAGCGGATTTCATTGTGCCGGATACGTACCAGATGCTGCTGCCCACTCCCCAGGATGTCAGCGAACGCCACCAGCTCTGTCTGGCTGTCGCTCAGCAGCGGCAGGCGATCGTCGTCTTCGTCATGGGCAACCTCAATGGCCGACGAATAGCCCTCGGCACGCCGACTGGTGTATAGACGCACACTGCGCGGACCGATCATCGCCAGATCGGAAAGCCCGGCGCCCACCAGATCGGCTATCTGCCCCTGTGCATGAAAAAACTCGGCAGGAAAGGCAGCGAACGGCGCGAATTTCGACCAGGTCCGATCCGGTCTGAGCGTAAAAAAACCGGCCGTTCCCGGTTGCGCGATAATCCAGTCCAGCCTGCCATCGCCCGTCAGATCGGCGAGTGATTGCCGAACCGAGGTTTGCGGATCGGCAACCGGCAGACTGGGAACCTCCTTGAAATCGCCAAATTTGAGAGCATCCGGTTCGTCGGCGCGCGCATCGCGAACAGGCTCTGCATACATCCAGCCCTTGTCAGACTGATACAGCACCCCAGGCAAGCCTTCACCATAAAGATCGACAAACTGATAGTGATGGCCGTCGTTGAGTCCAGGCATGGCATCGAATGGCTTGAAGGTCCCGGACATGGCATCGAACTCCTGGTAGCCGAACAGGACCGGGGGGCGATGCTGAATATACCTATGCATATCAGGCATCCAGGCCAGACTCTGGGCAGACTCCAGCACCTTGTAACTTTGCGTGAGATCCTTGTAGCTCAGTTTGAGTGCGCCAACGAGTTGCGGCTCATCCTCGGCAAACTCATCAGGAAAGTTGTGAAACATCAGCACGTAGTGCACGAAGCGAAGATTACCCAGCTCGAAGCCATAGGCGAACGAGGAATGAAAATCGGCCCGCCCATCCCATGGCTGTGCTCCCTCGTCATAAGTAAGGCTGGCAGCGGAATCGGAACCATTGCCACGCTCGCCGTAATCAAAAATCAGGTCGAAGTGCCATTCCAGCTTGTCGAGCCGGCTCGGGTCCCAAAGGTACAAATGCGGATGCGCCGTGAAGTTGCCATAACGCACCCGCCGCAGATAACACTGGGACATGAAATTCCGGGCGTCGCCGGGATCAGTCGCAGCAGTCAATCCTCGAAGGTCCTCAGCCTTGTATTCATAGAGAATGTGCTCGCCGGTAGCGTTCATGGTCTCATCCAGCAACCACTCCGCGACACGATTCGAATTCGCCGTGTCGGTGCTGCGCGAGCCAGGGTTACGCCCGTAAAACGCCAGGGTTCCATCGGCGCCATGTACCAGCCAGAAACCAGGCGGGTCGTCTGCATTTCGCCAATGTTCGATCAGATCGAAAGCGCCTTCTACACGGGCGTAGTAACGAATGACCTCATATTCCTGATCCAGCGCCAACCCGTTATAGGTATGGATATTGTCTGTGATGACCGCGCCGTTTTCGTCCCTTTGTGCCAGCCAGACGCCCCCATCCGGCCCCAGAATCACGTCATCGTCGTTGTACAGCGGTACGCCCTTTGTGGCCCGGCGAGCGACACAGCCCAGATTCAGATTCCACCCCAGGCCAAACAGCCCGTTCCCCACAGAGCTTTGATAGTTGAGCGCCAGCGGCGGCGCGTAACCTCGCCCCGTCGTGATCGGCAAAGGAATACTCAGCGAAGCTGCCCCCGTCGCCCCAACCGCCCCC
>NZ_MUIN01000012.1 GCF_002080045.1 Pseudomonas sp. Bc-h
AGTTCTTTGAGTAGCTGCTGCGCGACGGTTTCAAGATCGGCATCACCCTCCACAACCGACCGGCCAACAACGACAGACAAAGGGCTTGGCCCGATATCCGTCAATGTGAACACATGGAAGGTCTTGTCCTTGAAACCCAAAGGCCGCACGAAACTCAGCTCGTTGGTCAGAAAACGTTCCCGCGGCGGAGGTGGTGCGTCAAGCGCTTCCTGTGCGAGGCGCTCCTCTTCCTGGCGCTGCTCTTCGCGAAGCCGTTGCTCTGAAATACGATCGTAAATGCTTGTCCGCATTGGGGCGTTCCTTGTCCGTCAGCTTATTTGTTCAGGTTGATGATCGTTTTGCCTTCGACATCGACCACGTTGCCGGACAAGGTGATCGTTCCATCCGACTTCATGATCAGCTTGCTGGCTCCCACTTCCAGCGTGATGGACGTCGCGGCCTTGATCTTCACTTCCCCCTTGTCGACAGTCACGAAATACGAGCCATCCGTCACCGCGATGCTGGTTTCAAGCTTGATGGTTTCGGAGTGCTTGCCGTCCACATGGATCTCGCGATTGCCACCGACCTTGTGGCTCTCATCAACCTCGATCTCGGTGTCCAGGTTTCGCTCAGCGTGAAGGCTGACCTGCTCGGCGCCCGCTTTGTCTTCAAAACGGAAGAAGTTGGCGTTGGCACCCTTCCCCTTCATCGACCGCGTCAGAAACCCGCTCTGCGTCTTGTTCGCGGGCAGCGACCAGGGCGGTGTGTTCTGGCTGTTGTACAGGCTGCCCATGACCAGAGGGCGGTCGGGGTTGCCGTCGAGGAACACGACCACCACTTCATCGCCAACTCGCGGAATCTGGATGCTGCCGAATCCACCGCTGGCACCCGACTGGGCGACGCGGACCCAGCAGGAGCTGTGGTCGTTGTGCTGGCCTTTGCGGTCCCAATGGAACTGAATTTTCACGCGGCCCAGTTCGTCGGTGAAGATTTCTTCGCCGGGAGGGCCAACGATGATAGCGGTCTGCGGGCCGGGAATCGTAGGGCGCGGCGTGGACAATTGCGGACGGAACGGGATCTTTTTGCGCACGCAGGTGAAGGTGTTGTAGTAGCTCGCCTGATGGCCGTTGAGGTAGTTGTTGTGGCCTTCGCTTTCGACGCCCATCAGCAAAAACTGCCGGTCTTCGGCAGAGCCTTGGTCGTGGTCGTAATGCTGCAGCAGCTCGAAGGTGTAGCCGGGTTTCATCGCACGGCAGTTGCTCGCGCCGCTAAAGCTTTTGCCCTTGAGCTCCAGCGCTTCGACCCTCAAACGGACCAGCGCCTCGCCCTCGTCGTAGGTGCCGTGGGTGTACTGGCCGGGAAAATCGTAGATCTCGAAGTTTTCGACATCGCCCTGTTTGTTCAGGCTGTTCATCGTCACCGGGAGGCGGTTGTTCGGCTGGCGGTAGTCGAAGGTCTGGACGGCGATCTTGCCGGACTGCAGCTGACGATTGCCGCTCCACTGGGTGATGGAGTCGGCAGTCTCGGTGACCGAGGCGGTGTGAAAACGGATCTGCGGTTGTTCAGGCAATGGCACCAGCGTGCTGGAGTCATCGCAGATGATCATGGTGTGGCCTTCGGCGGTGTGCTCGAAGTAGTAAAACATCCCTTCTTCTTCCAGCAGGCGCTGGACGAAGTTGAAGTCGGTTTCACGATACTGGGTGATGTAGGTGTAGCGCTTTTGAGGTTTGGTCAGGCGGAACTCATGCCGGGAAAACGCCGGGCACAGGGCGAAGACCTGGGTGACGACTTCCTCGACCGTGTTGCCTTGAAAAATCCGCGTATCAAAACGGTTTTTCAGCATCGAAAACCAAGGGTTCAAGGTCGCGGTGTAGCGCGCCATGCCGCCGTCGCTGCCAATGCTGGCGAAGCGGGTCAGGTAACCGGCCAGGTAGCGCGGCGACCCTGTCGCGAGTTCGATTTCGATGGTGACCAACTGGCCCATCATGGACTTGAGCTCGACCCCGGAATCCTCGCAGACCAGCAGCAGTTCAAAGCTGTACGCCTGCGACAACCCTTCGCGACCCTTGAAGGATTCGATCAGCAATTGCTGTTCGGGATTCGCCAAGTTCTTGAACTTGAACAAACGCCGGTTCTGGGGCGAGAGCAACGCGGCAAGGTCCATCGACATGTGTATCTCCTTGAGGCATGGGGAACAACGCTACCGCCATGCTCGGCAACAACAGGTTACGGGCAACCGGGGGAACAGATATCCCGTTGCACCATCGCTGATTAATCAAGTGCGCATCTACAGGCGAACACACTGACACCCGTAGCACTGCTCCGAGCGCTGCTTAAGACCTTAGCTACCGGTACGTTTACTATTGCGTCGGTCAGTATTCTTGCATTACGCGTTCATTCAGCACTGCCAGAAAGCCACGCGAATCGTTCGGCGAACGCGGGCTTTACCACAGCTGGACAATGCGACCGCGAGGCAATGCGAAAGTGCCACTAGCACATCAAAAATGAGAATCTGGTCACAGTCTCAAAAATGTTACAGATGCCTGAAAGCGAGGAAGGAGACACCTGCGGGCTGCGTTGTGTCAACCCAAAAACCGTTTTTTGCGAAGTGATACGCAGTGCTGTGGTTCACGCTTCAAGCAATATGTGGAAAAAGATCAGAGGGTTTGAAGACGATTAAAATCAAGCATGGCAGTCAGTTATCGGCATCTCCGCATTAGTTGATATTCATATGACATCATTGCCGAGTGTAACGTAGATGAGAAAAATGCAGCCCATTCTGAAATTTAATGCGTGGGTGATGGTCTTACCTGCCACTAGTGGCTCAGTGATATCGGACACGACAACCTAATGATCGATATCTGGCAAGCGGCTTTCACTCAAGGACAGTGATGTGTAAATGGACCTTTTAGCCCACGTCCCCAGCTGGGACGACATCGAACGAAACCTGGATCATAAATTCAGCGAGCTGAACCAGAGCGTCAGCCACGGCTTGCAAAGCGCTCATGACGGCTGGGACGGTTTCACCCGCCGGGTCAGCAATGGCGCAAGCCAAGCCTATGGCGCGATGGGTGGCCACCGGATCGACTATGTTCGGCAGGCGATGGCACTTTCCTATCCCATCATGCAGTCCGACCTTTCTCGGAAATGGGCGTCGATCAACATCGACGAGATTTTGCCCGTCCTGCTCAAGCTAGTTCGGGAAGTGGTGATGATTCTGGGCAGCAGTGTTGCCGTTGGAGGCACAGTGGGAGGCGCGGCCGGGGCCATGGCGTTCGGCGCAGGTGCAGCACCGGGCGCAGTGATCGGCAGCGGTATCGGCCTGCAGGTCGGCAACCTGATACTCACGGCATTAGGCCTGGCATCAATCGCAGAGTATTTCTGTCTCGGCGTAGGTCCTTGCGTATCCATCCTAACCGACGGCCTGAGCACTGCATGGCATGCCGGTGATGGTCTTAAACCGGAGGGGTTAGATCCGACTGGGGGCTCGTCCGCGCAGATTCAAGAACGAACCGAACTTGCTGCCCGCCGGCTTGCTCAAGGTCAGCAGGAACTGGTCGTTCTGCTGCTGATGGCTATCGTTACCTACCTTTCACGCGGGCAATTGAAGGCCGGCGTGATGAACAGCATGGAAACCATCGCCACGCGCAGCGCAAAACTCCGATCAGGCATGTCCAACCAGCCGTTGGTAGTATGGCTGACGAAAAATGAAAAATTGCTACTGGAGCATCCAGAGCTACAGATCAAAGGCGTCATTTCAGTTGAGAAGCTAGCGCGGGAAACTGAGATGCGCGAGTTTTACGCCAAGCAGGATTCTGGATTCACCTCCGTGGAAAATAAGCGACAAAAGGTCAAGACATTTGAGCCGAAGGGCTTGAGCGCCCAGGAGGTTCAAGACTATTTCGCAAGCGCGGAAGGGAAAAAATATTTCGCTAAAATCATAGCAGCAGCTCCTGACGCAGCGCCTGAGGTTCTAATTGAGAGAGCTTATAGCCAAGTGGCATCAGGCAGTACTATACCGGTGACCACCCCCATATCAACTCCTCTTGTGAAAATCGTACCTATAGGTGAAGAAGGTATTTCTGACTTCTCACCATTCTTCACTACGATGGAAGAATTGCAAGCGGCTGCTAAATCCGGAAAAACCCTAGCGGACTCACTTGGCTTACCAGTCATTAGCGAAAACGCGAGGTATTCTATATTTGAGATTAATCCTCTTCAACCCACTGAAGTTTTTGCCAGCAAAGTAGCGCCAACGGTGGAATTTGGAGGTAATATTACGAGAACCGGAGGGGCGACCCAATATCTGGCCCCGAACAGACGAGAGTGGTCTGCAGCGAAGCTTATTGGCGAAATCGATAACTAGGAATCATCATGGACATTCTGGCATTAAAAAACTCCGCAATAGAACTGCGAAAAACTCTGGAAATCTATAAGGAAAAAGAGCCAGCAGTACTGGACTTGCATGATCACCTGGAGCAATTAATAGCTGCAGCTGAGCGAGGCGAAATCACCACTCCAGTTGAGCCTAGAGACATACCAGGCAGTAAAATCATGGATGAGTCAAACCTCAGAAAATATCAGGACCTTTCGGAAGCTTACAGCACCTTCTATATTGAACTTATTGGAGTCCGCGGTTCAGAATCATATAAAATGATGGAAGACATGATAAAAGAAGCTAGGAGCCAAAAATAAGCTCCGGTAGGTTCGGCCGTTGGGATCGGATCTATAATCGTGCCGGATGCCAATCCAATGAGCCGCAGAGAAATCTGCCAGAGTTAACTTGGAAGCGGCCATTTCATACAATTGACGCGCACCGACTCAGCAGACGCAGGCATTTTTGGGATTACCACAGCAAATCAGCTCAATCAACTCGAAGAAGAATTAATGGTCGGTCTGGACATGATTTACGAGATGAGATTCCGGACCTGGGCAGCTATCGCAAGCTCGGTATGGTTAGGGTCATTGTAGGCAGTGACCGTACTCCTTGTTATCGGGCTTGATCATCATTGAGGCCGAGCAAGCCACTGAAGCGCTCTAGAGGATTCTATGATCAAAGAACCAGGCGACGTGCTTGAACTTGCACTGCAGAATGATGAGCTCGACAGATTTCTGGCTGGTGAGCCCTTCTATTTTCTCGAAACCAAGGACGATCATGATGACCCTCAGAATGTTATCGTCGCGTTTGACGTGCTCTTCATGCCGCAATTCAAAGCTCGCAATACCCCGCTCCCACAGATGTTCGTTCAAGCCTTGTTAAAGCTGATCGCAAATTATCCAGACCGAAACCGAGCGCTTTACATGGCGGTCGACTGGGTGTGGTGCTATCGCTATTTGCTCCAGAAAAAGCAAATGCAGCCAGATGGGCCCTATGCATCGCTGCCAATAATAGACCTGAGTGCTGTTGCCAATGACCTCAAGTCAAGCCTGGAAGAACAGAAAGAGCACCTCATGAGAGACTTACGATGGGCTGGTGCCCTCTGGAATAGCCGTCTTGGCCTATGGGAGCCCTTAATGCGCACCGCCCTCCATGTAAGGGATAAACTTGGAGGACCGGATTTTGTGCCGAAGAACGGCTGAGCTGGCTTGTTACGACAAGCCTACACATGTTGATCGATGGCACGGCTAAATAAGCGCTAGCGTGTCGGTAGCAAATACATTGCTACGCATTAGCACCATTCATACCGTGGCCCAACAGTGTGGCAAAAACGTGAAGGTCGAGCATGAAATTCAATGACACTTACGTAAACCGCACAGAATTCTTTTCTCTCGGCATCGAGGAAACTTCCGGCAGATTTTATGTCTCTTTCCCGGTAAGCAACGGGTTTACTGATTACGAAGAATACTATGCAATAGACCAACAAATGTTCGAACGTTTCCAGAACGATGTGGATGCCGCTGTAAAATTCGTAAACCGCTGCCGCCGACATGAGCTTGACGAGCTGCTAATGCAAAAACCGGGCAGGAACAGAGGCACTGCCATCTAGCGTGTGAATACGCAACTGACGCCAAGGAACCTTTGACTTGAAAAAAGCCATTGATTACATCGACGAAGCCATTAGCATGACGCGTTCGAGACTGGACACGGGCTCAAGAGACGCCGTGTATTCCAGGCTGCTGTACAACCTCGAATTCCTGAGAAATGTGGTGCTGGGCGTCGAGACAGACAAAGCTCAACTGCACAGGCTCAAGATCTTTGTCTGGCCGGCAGAAGATTTCTATCGAGATGATCCGGAGCATTCAGATGCACTTGCTGTAGCCGACCACATCCGTGACCAAATCGCACACGGGCTGAAAATCCAGCTTCCGGATGGCCAGCCTCCAGAGAGCCTTTCGAGAAGGTAAACCGCCTGTGAGTCAATCTTTCAGACGGGATGTTCAATCCTGACAGCTGGATACGACCATGAACCTCACGCTACTCAAAGCCAAAGCCATCGCACTGGAAGAGCAGCTCCAGTTGCACGCCCCGCTGGACCCGGAAGCCATCAGGCTTTGGTCAGCTCTCAAGCCACTGTTGACGCTGGCCAAGGCAGAGCAGATCTCCCAGCCACTTGAAACTCGAGACGTGCCTGGTCGATATCTCTTCACTGAAAGAAGCCTCCAGCAATACGGCGAACTCGAAGAGGCATATGCACGGTTTGCGATCGAATTGACGGGTGGTGAGAGTCCGGCATTGAGGATGTTTCGCGAGTCAGGGGCTTCGCGGCCCTGACGGCGAGCGACGGGGTCACCATCAACGCCAACGAATCCCCTCAGGAGCTTCAATGCTAAACACGGGCCTGCAACACCTCTACAACAAAGCCTTGCTTTCGCCTCTCAGGCTCATCTCGGGCAGACGATGACCGGCACTCAACTGCCCTACTCCACCCATGTGGCAATGGTGGCGAACGAGTTGCTTTTTGCTGATCGCGAAGAGTCAGTCGGTGCGCTAGAAATTGCGTTGCCTGCCGCGTTGATGCACGACGTGATCGAGGACACGTCCATTTCACAGGCGGCGATAGCCGAACGCTTTGGCGAACAGGTCGCCTCGGTGGTTGCGAGCTTGAGCAAAAACCTGATCGTGCCGTTTTGCGAAGACCGTTATTTCCGGGCCATCGCTGCGCATTCGAAAGAGGCGGCAGTGATCAAGCTCTGTGATCGGATCACCAATCTTCAATCAGTACCCGCAACATGGGCGCATGCCAAGAGAGTGAGCTATCTGGTTGAGTCGGTGCAGATCCTGCGCGCGTTGGGACACGCAAACGCGTTCCTCGCGAAGCGTTTGTCCGAGTCGATGGCGCGATACGAAACGCTGATATGAAGAACATCAGCGAAACGACCGTGAACATGGCGCGCATCGCGCAATTGCTCCGCGACGGCAATGAACACGCGTGGGCTGCCACGGTGGATCGCGTCCGGGAACAGCTACCTCAGGACATACCAGAGGCGCGATACCACATCATGCGGCTGTTCGGGGGGATGGGGTCTATCAGCGATGTCGTCCTTTACCGCGAAGGGCACCTGCTGACAACCGAAAACGACGAACTTTATCAGTTACTGTCGGCGCTCTACGACGATTGCAAGGATGCACGCAGTACTTGAGGTCTGCGCATTACCGTCAGCACGTGACCGTTCTCTGGCGCAAAACATTGTCTTATTGACGTCTGACGGCAAACGAATCCACGTACAGATCGAAGGCCTGAACCTGCTCGCTGACCTGCGGCCAATCCCAGTAGTGATCCACGTCCTTTCGGTATTCGATGAAAGCCGGCGAAGTTTCCCCTTCCGCAAACAACGCCGTGATGGCCGCACACTGCATGTACCAGTAAATCTCGATGCACTAGGTCAATCGCTCGGGAGTGACAATCTCGCGCCAACAGACGCCCTCTTTCGCGGTCGGCTTCGGTCATTCGTTGAGGGCCGATCTCTTGAGCGTGCGTCACGTAGGCCAGATACCGATTGCGCAACTCGCTGTCTTGGTCCATCAGCGGCGGGCAGCCGGGCAAAGGCGCTGAGAGCGGCTCGGGCTCTATGTTGACTGGCAACCAGCTCAGGTTCTGCTGCACACGGCTCAACGTCCGACCCTCTCGCACCTGCGCCGGACGCACCGCCGACTCCGGCGCGTTCACAGGTTCGTGACGACTCAAACAGGCTTTGACGCGACGCAACCATTGCATTGGCAAGACTCCCTAATGACGCGTTCGCTGGTACCGAGTCATCTCGATGCATGCTCAGGTGGTGACAAGCCCTGTGGCGCTTTTCATCTCAGCACGCAAAATCAGGTGGCACGATGGCGGCGTTATACCTTGGATCCGCCTCTTCGACATCAGCCCTGCAAACAATTATGTGACGGACCGCACAGTCCATCACGCTCTGTTGCCATCATCGACGGGTCACCAATGAGCCCGTTTTGACGCAAGTTGCACACGAAGGTGTAACGCTGGAGGTGAACCGGTTCACCTTTTTCATCTTTTCTTTCCCACTTTGAATGGGATCCAAAAAATCGCTGCAGCCTTTGATTTACAAGGGCTGCACGGATACCAATGTGTATCAGAAACTTAACTAATAGCACTCAGACATCATTGCGATGTGTATCAAAAACGAGAAAAACTTGTCGTCTGTAGGAACTTTCCTACAGAAAATGTTGCCTGAGCTGACGCTGCTGGCTAGTCAATATTGATGTGCTAGCACCCCACTTTCACCTATCGTGCGGGGCGATTTCGTGATGCTGTTTGTCCGGGATCAAACCTTGGAACAGGTGTGCCGGTTGAGAAATGCGTAGCCCTTCCCATTCCCCTGCGGTTGTGCGGGATGTTGTCGTGAAGGGTTCAAGGACGATGTATCGATGACCCAGACGTTTGATGTAGAAGCTCTGATCAAGTTGCGAAGCCAGACTCGGGCCATTTCCGATGTGCTCAAGGCCCAGGCTTCGGATTATCTTGCGACGCTGTCTTTGCTGATACGCCCGCAGAATCTGTTTGGGGAATATCTGCAGGGCGCACAGCGCAGCAGTGGCAGGGAAACTCAGCATCACTTCAAAGAACTCAAGGCGTTATACGACAGAATTGGCGCGGCCTCTCCGTTCCAGTTGGTCAGTGAACTGGAAGTACCGCTGAACCTGATCAGCACCACACCCGAGTTGTTCCCACTGGAATACGACAAGGTACTGGAACACAGCGGCCAGTCGATTCGCATCACCAGCCCGACGCGCTGGGTGGTCGGTTTCAACTCGTTCGATCTGGCGCAGTTTCGCAAGGTTATCAAGGACCCCAATCGCAGCAGTGCGCAGCTGTATCGCTTCGTCGTGCATTACCTGGTCCTGTTTTATTGCGTGAGCAAATCACCGGGCTTGGGCCGGCTGTTCGACGGGTTGCGCTTTCCCGTGAGTTTCGAGCGGCTGAAGGACTTCGGCGACCTGCCCTTCTGCGTGATCAGCTCCCCGGTGCGCTCGACGCTGCCAGATGACTCGGTCATTCGCAGCAGCACCCAGATTGCCGGCAACGCCAGCTTCGAAGAGTTGGTGGGCCACGACAGCATCATGGAAATGAAAGATGAGATTCGTCAGCGCCTGCTGATGACGATCGAAGGACTGTAACGCGGCCGGCTCATCGTCGGGCCGGCACGCAAATGACTTGCAGCGAGTTACTCGCACAGGAGATCACGATGGCGAAGAAGGAAAGTACCCAGCACAAACTCGACCGCGTTCGCGCCCCTCGAGTTCACATCACCTACGACGTGGACATTGGCGACGCTCAGGAAAAGAAAGAGCTGCCCTTTGTCGTCGGCGTGCTGGGCGATTTCTCCGGCAACCCGCTGGAGCCTTTGCCAAAGCTCAAGGACCGCAAGTTCATCTTCATCGACCGCGACAACTTCAACGGCGTGCTCAAGGGCATCAAGCCGCGCCTGAGCTACCGCGTCGACAACACGCTGGCCAAGAACGGCACGCAACTGGGTGTCGAGCTCAACTTCAACACGCTCGAAGACTTCGAGCCGCAGAACGTGGTCAAGCAGGTCGAACCGCTGCGCAAGCTGCTGGAGGTTCGCAACAAACTGGCGGATCTGCGCAACAAGATGGGCGGCAACGACAAGCTCGAAGAGCTGCTGATGGATGTGTTGCAGAACACTGAAAAGCTGAAAACGCTGGGCAAGGAATTCGGTCGCGAAGCCGCCGTTCCAGCCACCGACGCCAAAGAGTAAGCAGGAGCACGACGATGAACGATAAACAAACCGTGGCTCAGCAGGACAGCGATCTGGTGGAAGTGGAGAACTTCGCCCCGCAGTCTTCGCTGCTCGACAGCATCATTTCCGAAAGCCGTGTCGCCCGCTCCGAAACTGAGCGCACCCGCACCCGTGACCTGATCGGCGAACTGGTTGGCCAGGTGCTGGAAGGCGAAATGACGCCGAGCAAGGACTTGATCGCGGTGCTGGATGCGCGGATCGCAGAGATCGATTCGATGCTCTCCGAGCAGATGAACGAGATCATGCACGCTCGCGAATTCCAGCAGCTCGAAGCCTCCTGGCGTGGCCTGAAGTACCAGGTCGACCAGACCGAAACCAGCACCACGCTGAAGATTCACCTGCTCAACGCCTCGAAAAAAGACCTGGTGCGCGACCTAAAGGCGTCCTCCGAATTCGACCAGAGCGCCCTGTTCAAGAAGATCTACGAAGAAGAATACGGCACCTTCGGTGGCGCCCCTTTCGGCATGCTGCTGGGCGACTACGAGTTCAATCGCAACCCGGAAGACATGTACCTGCTCGAAGAGATTTCCCACGTTGCCGCTGCCGCGCACGCGCCGTTCATTTCTGCGGCATCGCCTGAGCTGTTTGGCTGGGACTCGTTCACCGACATGTCCGGCCCGCGTGACCTGGCGAAGATTTTCGATACGGTCGAATACGCCAAGTGGAAATCGTTCCGCAACTCCGAAGACTCACGTTACGTCGGTCTCACCCTGCCCCACGTGCTGGGTCGCCTGCCCTATGGTCCGGATACCACGCCCGTCGAGGAATTCAACTTCGTCGAAAGCGTCGATGGCCGCGACCACAACAAATACCTGTGGATGAACGCCGCTTACGCGCTGGGCACTCGGGTCACCGACGCGTTCTCTCGCTATGGCTGGTGCGTGGCGATTCGCGGTGTCGAGGGTGGTGGCCTGGTAGAAGGCTTGCCGACTCACACCTTCAAGACCGATGACGGTGAAATCGCGCTCAAATGCCCGACGGAAATCGCCATCACCGACCGCCGCGAAAAAGAACTCTCGGACCTGGGCTTCATTCCTCTGGTGCATTGCAAAGGCACTGACTACGCCGCGTTCTTCGGCACCCAGTCGACCCAGAAGCAGAAGCAGTACAACACCGACATCGCCAATGCCAACGCACGGCTCTCGGCGCAGTTGCAGTACATCTTCGCCACCTCGCGCATCGCTCACTACATGAAGGCGATCATGCGCGACAAGGTCGGCAGCTTCGCGTCACGTAAAGACGTCGAAATGTTCCTGAACAAATGGCTGTCCAGCTACGTATTGCTCGACGACACCGCCAGCCAGGAAGCCAAGGCCAAGTTCCCGCTGCGTGAAGCGCGCGCCGAAGTCTTCGAGGTGCCGGGCAAGCCGGGTGTCTACAAGGCCGTGACGTACCTGCGCCCGCACTACCAACTGGATGAGCTGACTGCATCCCTGCGTCTGGTTGCCGAGTTGCCGCAGTCCACACGCGGTTGATCGATACGTTTGCCAGGGAGGCAACATGAGTAGCCAACACAAGCTGTTGCCATCACTGCTGGACCGGTTGCTGGATGATCGTCCACACCAGTCCGTCGAAGCGTCATCGCAACGCTTGTGCTCGCTGGCCGACTACAAGGCCAGCATCGTTCGCGATCTGGAGATCCTGGTGAACACTCGCCAGTCTCTGGTCGCTGACGAGATCGAAGGCTTCGCCCAGTTGAACGGCACGATCCTCGATTACGGCATGCCTGACTTCACCAGCAAGAGCGTGCTCGACCCGCAGGACCGCTTGCTGATTCAACGGCAACTGGAGAAAGCGATCTCTGTCGGCGACCGGCGCTTTCGCAGCGTCAAGGTACAACTACTGGCACAACAAACCGGCCAACGCATGCTGACTTTCCGCGTGGACGCCGTACTGCGCCTGCAAGATATTTCGCGTCAGGTTTCCTTCGATGCGGTGCTGCAGGTCAACACCCAGGAATACAAAGTACAGAACCTCAACTGATGCTCGACGACCTGCTCCCCTATTACGAAAAGGAACTGTCGCACCTGCGCTTTTTGGGCCAGGAGTTCGCGAGCCAGTATCCGAAAATTGCGTCACGGTTGCTCATCGAGGGCGATAACTGTGAAGACCCGCATACCGAGCGTTTGATCGAGGCGTTTTCGTTTCTGGCCGCCCGTGTCCACAAGAAACTCGACGATGAGTTTCCGGAGATCGTCGAGGCGTTTCTTGAAGTGCTGTACCCGCACTACCTGCGCCCGACCCCGTCGATGTCTATCGTGGAGTTCAGCATGGGCAGTAACGAGAAGGTCACAGAGGCCTATCGCGTCGCCCGCCACACTGAAATGCACGCCAATCCGGTGGATGGCGTCGTGTGCAAATTCCGTACGTGCTACCCGGTCGAGCTCTGGCCGATAGCCGTGCAACAGGCATCGTTCGTCGAGCTGGAACGTTCTGCGTTCAATGGCCACAGCGCCGACCTCGTTGCGCGATTGCGCATCACGCTTGGGACCACGGCCGATGCGCTGTTCGGCCAGATGGAACTGAACAGCCTGCGATTTTTCCTCGACGGCGAAAGCACGTTGATGCTTCAGCTGTACGAATTGCTGTTCAACAACCTGGCGAAGGCCACGCTGACGTTCGAAGATCAGGGGCGCTCGCGCGAAGTCGCTCTGCCCGCCAACGCGCTGAAATCAGTGGGTTACGGTCTGGATGAAGGGCTTGTGGACTATTCGGAACGCTCGTTTCTGGGCTATCGCCTGCTCCACGAATACTTCACCTTCCCGGACAAGTTCATGTTCTTTGACCTGTCAGGCTTCGGCCGCATTCTGGCCGGGAAGGAGCTCGATAAGGTAGAGATCAATTTCTATTTTTCCGACTACGACCTGAACGATCGTCTGGCGCGCCTGACGCAAAATATCGGCCGCAGCAACTTCAAGCTCAACTGCTCGCCCATCATCAATCTGTTCCGCCAGCACGCTGAGCCGATCAAGCTGACCCACGCTCAACATGAGTACGCGGTCACTCCCGATGTACGCCTGCAGAGTTCGGCCGAAGTCGTGTCCATCGACCGCGTGCAAAGGGTCAAGAAACTCGGCGGCGTGGATCAGGTTTCCACCTGTCATCCTTTCTTCGAGCCCCGTGCCGATCAGGGCTCTGGCAACAGTTTCTGGATAGGCCGCCGGCGCCCGGTGCAAACCCAGCAACACGATGGCACCAACATGTTCATCCGTGTGGTCGACAGGGATCTGGAACTGATCGACTCCAGCAACGACACCCTGAGCATTCGTCTGACCTGCAGCAACCGTGACCTGCCCCTGATGCTGCCATTCGGTGGCGAACGCGGGGATTTCAATATCCCGGCCAACTCGGTGATCAAAGACATCCGCTGCCTGCGCAAACCCACCTCCTCGGTACGGGTACCGTTGGGCGATGGCGTGATCTGGCGCTTGATCTCGCACCTGTCGCTGAACCATATGTCGCTGGTGGCCAACGGGCGCGAAGTGCTGCTCGAACTGCTGTCGCTGTACAACTACCGCAACACCTCGGCGATCCGTAAACAGATCAACGGCATCGTTGCAGTGAGCAGCGAACCGGTGGTCGCTCGCATCGGCCACCCACGTCCCAATTTCGTACGCGGTGTCGGCATCACCCTCACGTTCGATGAAAGCCAGTACACCGGCAGCGGCGTGTTTCTGTTCGGCATGGTCCTGGACCATTTCTTCGGCCAGTACTGCACCCTCAACAGTTTTACCCAATTAACCCTTCGCACCTTGCAGCGCGAAAAGAGAGTGGTCCAATGGCCTCCGCGAACCGGCGATCAACCCCTGGTCTGATTGACCAGGCACGGGCTGAGCCGCACCGATTCGAGTTCTTTCAATTGGTGCGTTTGCTTCGCCTGCACTACAGCAGAAACGGGCGTATGGACCTGCAAACGCGGCCCCATGAGGACCCGTTGCGCTTCCGCTCGCAACTGTCACTGAACTTCCCGGCCAGTGAAGTCAGCGACCTGAAGTTCGAGCGCGAGGGCAAGGTGTCCGCCGCTGGTCTGCCGCTGTCGGAAGTGCAAGTCACCTTCATGGGGCTGGTCGGCCCCTCCGGTGTGTTGCCGCGTCCGTACACCGAGCTGCTGATGGAGCGCCACATCCAGTATCGCGACGACGCCGCCCATGCGTTTCTCGATCTGTTTTCCCATCGCATGACCACGCTGTTCTACGAGGCGTGGCAAAAGTACAAGTTCTACATCGAGTACGAGCGCAACGGCAGCTCGAACTTCGATCGTTATCTGTTGAATCTGGTGGGGTTCGGCCCGCAGGCGACGAAGCAGAAATTCGGCAAGGACGGCTCTCCCCTGCGTCGCGAACTGTTCAGCTATTTCTCCGGCCTGTTCACTCAGAAGCCACGCAACACGCTGAACCTGCAGGTCATGCTGAGCTTCTATTTTTCGCTGCCGTTCAAGGTCAGGCCGTTCGCCGGACGCTGGCTGAAACTGGACGCCAGCCAATGCACGCAACTGGGCCGCAAGAACGCCGTGCTCGGCCAGAGCGCCGTGGCGGGCAACCGGGTGTGGGATTACCAATCGTGCGTGCGCATCGAGATCGGCCCGCTGGCGCTGAGTGACTATCGCCGCTTTCAGCCCGGCACCGAGGACTACCAGAAACTAGTGGAGCTGGTTCGTTTCTATCTCGGCGCCCATCTGGATTTCCAGATCGCGCCCACCCTCAAACGCGAAGCGGTACCGATGGCCCGTCTGGGTCGTCAGGGTAACGTCTCGCTGGGCTGGCTGGGCTGGCTCAAACGTCCTGGCGTCGAAGTCGAGCCTTCTCGCTGCGCCCTTTTCCATATTCCTTTTGATGGGGTCTCCCTGTGAACCTGAAGTCGCTGTTCGCCAAGCTGAACGAAACCAGCCGCACAGCCACAGAAGCCGCTGCCGCTCTGTGTTTGTCGGAGCATCATTACGACGTCGAAGTCGAACATCTGCTCTTGCAACTGCTGGAAGGCAATGACAACGACTTGCCGGCGATTCTTCGTCATTACGAAGTGGTCCCGGAGCGTTTGCAGGCGCAGTTGGTCACCGCACTGGGCACCTTCAAAAAAGGCAACACCCGCACTCCGGCACTGTCACCGTACATCACCCGGATGATCGAGCAGGCGTGGGTGCTCGCGTCCATCGAGTTCGGGCAGAGCCAGATTCGCACCGGTTACCTGCTCCAGGCATTGCTGGATGACGCCGAGCTGCGTCGGGTGGTGATCGCCTCGGCCCCGGAGCTTGAAAAAATCAACGCCGACGACCTGCGAGTCAACCTCGGCGCACTGGTGGAAGACAGCGCGGAATCGCGTCTGGCCAGGCCTCTGGAGAACCAGAGCGCAACCGGCAGCCGCCCCTTGCAAAGCAACGGCAAGACCCCGGCGCTGGACCAGTACACCATCAACCTGACGCAAAGCGCCCGTGAAGGTCGCATCGACCCAGTGCTGGGTCGCGAATTCGAAGTGCGCCAGATGGTCGACATTCTCACCCGTCGCCGCCAGAACAATCCGATCCTCACCGGCGAAGCGGGCGTGGGCAAAACCGCCGTTGTGGAAGGCCTGGCGCTGCGCATCATTCAGGGTGACGTGCCGTCGGTGCTCAAGGACGTGGCGATTCACACACTGGATCTGGGCCTGTTGCAGGCAGGCGCTGGCGTCAAAGGCGAGTTCGAGAACCGTCTGAAATCGGTGATCGAGGAAACCAAGCGCAGCCTGCACCCGATCATTCTGTTCATCGACGAAGCTCATACGCTGATCGGCTCGGGCGGCCAGGCCGGACAGAACGATGCAGCCAATCTGCTCAAGCCTGCATTGGCACGGGGCGAATTGCGCACCATCGCTGCGACCACTTGGGCTGAATACAAGAAGTACTTCGAGAAAGATGCCGCCCTCGCCCGCCGCTTTCAGGTGGTCAAGGTCGAGGAGCCGGACGAAGACAAAGCCATTCATATGCTGCGCGGCCTGCTCGCCAAAATGCAGGAGCACCACAAGGTCACCGTGATGGATGAGGCGCTGGTCCAAGCCGTTCGTCTGTCCAGTCGCTACATCACCGGACGCCAGTTGCCAGACAAGGCCGTCAGCGTACTCGACACCGCCTGTGCCCGGGTGGCGCTGGCGCAATCGGCGCAGCCAGGTCCGCTGGAGGACTGCAAGCGACTGATCGACAACCTGCAATCGGAAATCACCGTGTTGCAGCACGAAGCGGCAAAAGGCAGTGATCACTCGCGTCGCCTCAGCGCGCTGAACGATGAGTTGCAGGCCGCGCAGCTGACTCGCGAAACCCTGGAGCAGCAATGGAAGCGTGAACTGGAACTGGTTGAAAAACTGGCGGCCCTGAGTTCCGGTGACGCACCCGATGCCCATGAAATCGCCGCCGTGCGAGCAGAGCTGTCGCAGGTTCAGGGCGAGCAGCCGCTGCTCCACGCCTTGGTCGACGGCGGCACCATCGGCGAAGTGATTTCCGGCTGGACCGGCATCCCGCTTGGCAAGATGCTGCGCGACGAAATCGACACCGTGCAGCGCCTGCCTGCCCTGCTGGGCGAGCGCGTGCTGGGCCAGGATCACGCGCTGGCCGAGATCGGCAAGCGCATCAAAATCTCCCGGGCGCGCATGGAAGACCCGAACAAACCCATCGGCGTGTTCCTGCTGCTGGGCCCCAGCGGCGTCGGCAAGACCGAAACCGCGCTGGCGCTGGCCGACACGCTGTACGGCGGTGAACGCAATGTCATCACGATCAATATGTCCGAGTACCAGGAAGCGCACACCGTTTCCAGCCTCAAGGGTTCGCCACCGGGTTACGTGGGCTATGGCGAAGGCGGTGTGCTGACCGAGGCGGTACGGCGCAAGCCCTACAGTGTGGTGCTGCTCGATGAAGTGGAAAAGGCACACCCGGATGTCCTCGAGCTGTTCTTCCAGGTCTTCGACAAGGGCGTGCTGGACGACGGTGAAGGCCGTGAGATCAATTTCCGCAACACGGTGATCATCCTCACGTCCAACACCGGCACCGATCGCATCATGCAGTGGTGCCTGAACGCCGCCGAGCAGCCAACCCCCGACGACATCGTCGAAGGTCTGCGCGGCGAGCTCAATCAGGTGTTCAAACCGGCGTTTCTCGGACGCCTTTCAATCGTCCCTTACTACCCGGTCAAAGACGCCATCCTGGAACGCATCGTGGGGCTGAAACTTGCGCGTATCCGCCAACGTTTCGAACGCAACCACCAAGCCGTTCTGGGATACGACGAGGCTCTGATCAAAGCCATCGCCGCGCGCTGCACCGAAGTCGACAGCGGCGCTCGCAACATCGACAACATTCTGTCCAGGACGCTCATGCCCGGACTTGCGCAGCATGTTCTGGAACGCATGGCGCAGGACAAACCGATTCAACGTCTGGACATCGAGTTGGGCAGCGACGGCGATTTCGCCTACCGCCTGACTTGATCGAGCATTCTTAGGAAGCAGTCATGAATATGCGAAACATGGAACGTCTGTATGCCAGCGCTGGCTGGGCAAGAGGCCTGAGTATCCTGGCCATGATGATGACGCTGGCGGCGTGCGGCATCACCGACCGCGCCAGCAAGCGTGTCGACGATACCTGGGCCGGGGACATGCTGTTCGGCGACAAGGAGAAGGTGATCCTGACCTCCGATGGCGGCAACCAGCTGAACCCGGACCCGTCGGGCACGCCGCTTTCTGTGGTGGTGCGGGTTTATCAACTGACCGCCCTGGAGCGCTTTGCTTCGGTCGACGCCGACTCACTGTGGGCAGACCCGCAAGCAGCGCTTGGCAATACGTTGATCGACAGTCAGGAGATCACCCTGCTGCCAGGCATGGGGCAGATCGACCAGTGGCCGCTCAACAAGTCCGCGGGCTATGTCGGCGTCGCAGCCTTCTTCCGCACCGAAGAGAAAAGCCACTGGAAAGTCGCCTTCGATGCCAACTCGTTGCGTAAAGACGGCATCTGGTTTTCATCGGATGGCCTGCGCGTGCTGGTAGATAACAACCAGGTCCTCGCCGTGCGGGGTGCTGACGTGCTTAACAAGCCGCCCACTGAAGCCCAACTGGCCAAGAGCAACACCATGCCTCAGGACCCTGCGCACCCGACCCTCACACAGAAAATGCAGGACGCCCTGGTGCAGAAAGCCGAAGACAGCGCCGTGGATTCTGCGCAGAAGGGCATGCAGTCAAAATTCGATTCACTCTTGGAAGGCGTTCATGAGTAAGCAGAGCCGCGTGATGTGGTCTGAAGGGATGTTCCTTTTGCCACAGCATTTCCAATATCAGGATGAGTTTCACCAGCATCAACTGGCTGAGTCGACATTGCGCAGCACCCCCTTTCACTGGGGCGTGCAAGCGCTGCAGATCGACGAGCAAGCGCTGGCCGAGGGTTCGCTGCAGCTCAAACGACTGAAACTGGTGTTCCCCGACGGCAGCCTGTTCGATGCGCCGCAGCACGATCCGCTGCCTGCTGCCCGTGATCTGCGAGAGCTCCTCAAAGGCAACGACTTCAAGGTCTACGCGGCGTTGAAACTGCCTGAGCCGTTCGGTCTGAATTACGTTGAGGACGGTCAGGAACAGAAAAGTGCCCGGCGTTTTCGCAAGCAGTTCGACACCCTCCCCGACCTCAATGAAGGCGATCTGGAAAACGAGATCACCAGCCTGCGCCTGAACGTGGTGATGCTGATCGACGGCGATAATCTCGATGGTTACAGCTATTGCCCTGTCGCCCGTCTTTCTCGCAACAACGTTGGCGGCTTCAATCTCGACACCCATTTCGTGCATCCGACCTTGCACGTGGGTACGCACGAAACCCTGATCGGTCTGGGCAAACGCCTGCTCGGTGCGTTGCAGTCCAAGAGCAAGGCGCTGTCGGGGCGCCGTCGTGAGCGTGCGGATCAGATTGCCGAATTCGGTTCCAGTGACGTCACCCTGTTCTGGCTGCTGAACACGGTGAACCGCGCCTATCCCAATCTGGCGCATCTGCTCGCGCACCCTCGCCTGCATCCGGAGCGCCTATATCTGTTTCTAGCGGAGCTTGCAGGCGGGCTGCTGACGTTCTCGCTGGACACCGAGCTCAACGATATTCCGGAATACGATCATCACGACCCTGCGGCTTCTCTGGTCAAGCTCGACGAAATGATTCGTGTGCTGCTGGATAACGTGATCCCGAACCAGTGCATCGTCATCAACCTGACGCAGACCAAGCCCTCGTACTGGCAGGGGCAACTGCACGACCCACGCCTGGCGCAAGCGGACTTCTATATCTCGGTTCACGCCGACATGCCCGGCTCAAGCCTGCTGGAACTGGTGCCGCGGGCGTTCAAGGTCGGCTCACCCGAAGACATCGAAGTGGTGGTCAACAGCGCCATGCCGGGCGTGACGCTCAATCATTCCACGCGCCTGCCCAACGCGATTCCGGTGCGTCTGGACAACCACTACTTCTCCATCGAGCCGCATGGCCGGGTCTACGAACGCATGATGAGCGCGCAGGCGATTTCGTTCTACGCCCCCAGCGCGTTCACCAACCTCAAGCTTGAACTGATGGCGGTACTCAAATGAGCGAAGCTGTGATGCAAGGCGCCATGGCCGCCAACCACGCAAAACCCACTCTCAAGGATCTGGTGCAGGACTTCATCAGCATGGCGCTGATCGTGCGCCGTGGTCGTCAGGTGACATCTGTCAGTGCGTTCGAAGCCAGTGTCGACAGCTTTTTTGCCAGCCTTGAGCGCGATGCGCGCAGTGCCAACTACAGCGTCGACCAAGTCAAGGACACCCAATACGCGCTGTGTGCGTTTCTGGATGAGAGCGTTCTGCGCTCCGGCGACAACGAATTGCGCCGCCACTTCGAGCTGTCACCGCTGCAGTTCCGCTATTTCGGCGTGCACCTGGCAGGCCAGGGCTTCTTTGAAAAAATCGATGCCTTGCGCAGTGACGTCAAGCTCAACCTGGATGTACTCGAGGTGTATCACCTGTGCCTGGCGCTGGGATTCGAAGGCAAGTTCGGCATCGGCGAGAAAGACCAGCTGAGGTACCTGGCCAACACCCTGGGCCAGGACATCGCTCGTTATCGCAAGACCCCCAAGACGCTGTCCCCCGACTGGGCATTGCCTGACCAGGTCTCGCAGATGCTCAGGCATGAAGTGCCGGTCTGGCTCTATCTGGCGCTCATCGCTCTGGTCTGTTTGGCCGTCTACGTGACGCTGGACTGGCTGCTGGGCAAGGACGTCGCCGTACTCTGCGAACAAATCAGCCAACTGTTCAGTGCCTGAGCGCTCGCCAGGTAACCGAGTCAGGAAGACATGAAAACACTACTGCGTGCTTTAAAGAGTTTCTGGTTTCTTTTTCCGATCCTGTGGCTGGCGAGTCTCGCCGTCTGCTGGTTCACCGCGCGACGCCTGGACTGGTCGCAGGACCACATGCTTCAGTGGATGGCGATCATCAGTTCGTTCTATCTGCTGATCCTCGTGCTGCGCCAATACCGGCGGATCCGCATCGAGCATAACCTCGAGAACCTGGTGCACATCGGCGTCGACCGCTCGCTCAATTCAAACGGCGAGTTTCGTGACCAGCAGGTCCTGCGCGACCGGCTCAAGCATGCGATTGCCATGCTGCGTGCCGACCGTTCGGCCGGTGGCGGCGGCTCTTCGGCCCTTTATGATCTGCCGTGGTATTTGGTCATCGGTATGTCGGCGGCAGGCAAGACCTCCCTGCTTACCCGCTCGGGCCTGTCCGCCAGCATTGCCAGCAGTGCTAACGAAAACGACAGCGGCACTCAGCACTGCGACTGGTACTTCAGCCCCGATGCCGTAATGATCGACACCGCTGGCCGTTATCTGCGCGATGACCAGTCAGCCAACGAATTCACTGCGTTCCTCCAGTTGCTAAAAAAACAGCGCAAGAAAGCGGCGGTCAATGGTCTGGTCCTGGTTGTGAGTCTGCCGGAACTGCTGGCTGCGACAGCGCACGAGCGTGCGCAGATGGCCAGCCAGCTGGTTTCGCGCATCGAAGAATACGCCCGCAGCCTGGACGCCAATCCTCCGATTTACCTGATGTTGAGCAAGACCGATCAGTTGCCGGGGTTCAATCAGGCGTTCGACGGCCTTGATCTGAACGAGCGCCAGCAACCGCTGGGCATGACCTTCGGACTGTCCGAAATCCGCACCCATGGTCTGCGTGCGGTGCTCGACAGCAAACTGGCGAATCTGCACAACGGCATTCAGCGCCACGTCGATGCACAGATGATCAACCTGGGCGCCGACGCCAACAGCGCGCTGCTCAATTTCCCGAATTACTTCGCCGAACTGTCGGGGGTGCTCGAACAGTTCCTCGAGCACTTCACCCAGCCCGCCAGCCACGGCAGCCCACTGCTGTTGCGCGGCCTGTACTTCACCAGTGCGCTGCAGACCGATCAGCAGTTGAGCCAGGTGTACGAGGACGATCTGGCCGAATCCTTTGCCCTGCATCCGGCGAATGACAGTTCGCTCGTCGCAGAGGCCGGTGGCCGCAAGACCGGTGATCGCAGCTACTTCATCACTGACACGTTCCGTCGGGTCATCTTCCCTGACCGCGATCTGACCCTCTATCAGTCGCGCACCGGCCGCAACACGTCGTTGAGCCCGGCCGTCATCGCCCTCGCGGTATTGGCGGGCCTGGTATTCATTGGCTGGCAGGCATTGGCGTTTCAGAACAACCGTGAATGGATCGCCGCCCTCCAACAAAAGATCAGCGAGCTGAACAACGCTCCGGACCGCGCCCAGCGCATGGCGGCCGGTGAGGGCCTGGAACTGCTGCGCGATGAACTGGCACTGATCGACAAACATCGTGCCAAAGGTGTGCCGTTGCAACTGAGCGCTGGTCTCTATCGCGGTGATGAAATCTTTGCCGCCGCCCAGTCAGCCTATCTGCAGCAACTGCGTACCCAGGCGCTGGAGCCGATCGCGCTGAAACTGCAAATGCAGATGCGCACCTTCAACGATTTCGCCAAGTCGATGGACCCGCAAAATGACTTCGCAGCGAGCGCTGGCAAGCCAGTCGGCAAAACCGCCAAGGGTCAGAAGCTGGTCGATCGCAGCGTGCAAAACCTCGCAGCCAACGCGGGCAAACCGAGCCTGAGCAGCATCCCTCGCAGCGTCGGTGACGCCGGCAGTCGTCTTAAAGGCGCGGCCAGAGGGAACGTCACCAAGACGCGGGACGCTGCGCTGGCCGAGCTGCGCAATCCGGCCACGGCCAACGACGCCGCCGAACTGTCGACGACCACCGGTGGGCTGTCGCTGTCCGAAGAGATGCTGGGCAAACTCGACGAGCAGCAGGTCGCTTCGATCATCGAATCCTATAACTCGCTCAAGCTGTACCTGATGCTGACGCAACCGGATGCTCATCCGGACCCGGATTTCGTCAGCGCAGCCCTACCGGTCGCCTGGGCCAACACCGCGACGGCGGACAGTCCAGTCAGCGATCAAGTGATCGCAGACAACGCACCGATGTACGTACAACTGCTCAAAAACACCCAGGCCCCTGCCCTGCCACGAAATGAGCAATTGGTCGAAAGCACGCGCAAAAGCCTCAAGTCGTTCATGATTTCCAGCTCTCTGGTGGATCGTGAATACCTGCGACTGCAACTCGAATCCAGCCGCCAGTTTCCGGCAGTCGGCCTGAACGATCTGGTCCCGCTGCCTGGCCGCCAGTTGCTCTATGGCAGCGAAGCGGTACCGGCCATCTTCACTCGGCAAGGCTGGGACGGCTTCGTCAAACCCGAGCTGATCAAGCTGGTGTCGGGCAACCTGCGCAACGAATCCGATTGGGTGCTCGATGGCGAAGGCGGCGACAGCATCGTGCAGAAGGCCAACTTCATGCGCGAATTCATGGCGCGCTACAAGCGTGACTATGCACAAGCCTGGTACACCCTGCTCAACGGCGTCGGCGTCCGTCATTTCACTGACATGGCCAACGCCACTCAGCAACTGTCGTTATTGAGCGATGTGCAGAATTCGCCGGTGAAAATCCTGCTGTCGGCGGTCAACGAAAACACCCTGTGGGATGTCCCCGCGCCTCGTGAAACCGCGAAGCCTGGCGGCGAACCCAAGGACGGTTTCTGGAACCTGACTTCAGTGTTTCGCGACACCCCCGAGGCCGCTTCCCAGGTACTGACATCGCCGCTGCCATCGGTCGACGACGGCAGTCTGGCGAAACGCTTCGAGCCTGTTTCACGGGTCTTCGCTGCACAGAATGCCGAGGGCGCGGACAGCACGATCATGGACCGTTACCTGGCCGCGCTGCGCAAACTGAAAGTGCGGATGAACAACATCCAACGCTCGCAGGATGTCGGCAAAAGCAGCAAACAGCTGATCAGCGAAACCCTGGAAGGCCAGCCAAGTGAAGTGACCAACGTGCGCAACTACGTTGAAACCACGGTCGACACCAGCCAGGGCGGGCTGTCCACTTCATTGCAGGGCCTGTTCAGCCTGCCGATCCAGTTCGCCTGGGAAACCCTGCGCGACCCGGCGGGCGAGCAGATCGCCAAGGCCTGGGCACAGCAGATCGCCAAACCGTGGGAACAGGTCATGGCGCACCGTTACCCGATTGCCGCCGGCAGTCGCAACGAAGCGTCTGTGAAGGATCTGCAGCGTTTCGTCGATCCAGAGTCGGGCCTGCTGCCCAACTTCAAGCGCAACGAAATCGGCAATTTGTCCGGCGGTGAAGGCCTGGGCATGAGCAGCGGCGCGAAGTCTGCCCCGCTGGTCAACCCGAACATGGTCAACAGCATCGACAAGGCCAGCTCCCTGGGCCAGGTCATCGCCAGCCTTTCCGACAAGGACAACGGCTTTGAAATCATGCTGGAGCCATCGGCGTATTTCACAGACATCATCTTCACCCTCGACGGCCAGGTACAGCACTACCGCAACGGCAAGACCAGCTGGAACCGCTTCTCCTGGCCAGGCACCACTACCGCGCCCGGTGCCCGACTGGACGTGGTGACCCTGACCGGCGAACGCGTTACGGTCTTCGATTACCCGGGACGATGGGGCCTGCTGCGGATGAACGACAGCGCACGCGTCGACGATCTGGACGGCATTCAGCAGCGCTTCAGCTGGAACAACGCCAGCGGCCAGGTGAGCCTGACCGTGCGCAACTATGGCGGGGTCAAGCTGACTGATCTGGCCAACGTCAAATCGCTGAGCGCGCTGAACACGCCCGTCAGCGTTGCGGACGGGCGCACCAAGTGATCAACGCACTCACGCCATCGAGGAGCAGCCAATGATCGGCTGTTTCGGAAAAATACCGGCGAGCGCCGACTTCGTCAGTCTGCATGGCGCAGCGGATGAAGTCTGCGAGTTCGATGGCTGGTTGCAGTCGTCGCTGGCGGCCATTCATGCTCGCGAAGACTGGCGCACGCTGTTCGACCGCCTGCCTGTGTGCTTCTTCGCTTACCGGGCGCGTTCCGGAAACTGGCTGCTGGGCGGGCTGATCAGTTCGATGGATTCGAGCCAGCGGCGCTATCCGTTTTTCATCTTCCAGACGCTCAAAGCCGATGAAGCTGAACCGCTGATCAACCCGTTCACCCTGAGCGAGTTGTTCAGCGCACAGATCAAACCGCTGTTGCACCGTAGCGCTCAGGGCGAAAACCCGGCGCTGCTGTTCGAGCAGATCAAGGCATTGCGTGCAATGCGCGTAGAGGACTTTGCACTGTTCCGCCAGGTACATGAAAAGTTCCTGCGCCACTTCAACCTGCGGGATATCGCCACTGCGCTGGAAAGCTCGTACCCGGAGTTCATCACCAACGCGGTACTGACGCGACTTTACGCGCTGCATCAGCCGTTGCGTCACTCGGATGCGCTGGGCGTCTGCCTGCCGCTGCCGGCTGAACGCGGACTGAAGAATCCGACCGCAGACCTGTGGGTCGACTGGCTGACGCGCATGCGAGTGGGCCGCACGGCACCGCACGTCAGCGTGCTGGCCGACGACTTCATGCGCCCCAGACTGTACTGCTTTCCGTCGCGCGGCAACCAGGGGCTCTATACCGCCCTGACCGACACCGGCGAGCGCACTGAACATTACGACGTGATGGGTGATTTCGCGGCGTTCGATGAGCACCACCGCCCGCCCGAATTCCCCGACACCGAACGCCCTCTTTATGACGTCATCGACCGTTTCGTCGACGCGCTGAATGTGAAGTCTGTATGAACAAGATCAAGTATTACTTCCTGCGCTACCAGCCCTACATTCTGGGGGTGTTCTTCTTCCTGACGATCTTCATCGTCTGGGCGATCGGGCGCGCGCTGAGTTTCAGCTCTCTGAGCAGTCTGCTGACCGGTATTGGCGTGTTTCTGTTGCTCTCGGCCGGTTACGTGCTGCTGATGTATCGAGGCGTCTCCCGGCACCACAACCTCGAAGGTCTGCTGCGCGACGATGCCGATCAGGCGGTGCTCAATGCCAGCCCCGCAGACCGTGAAGAAGTCAGCCTGCTGCGCGAACGTCTGCTGCAAAGCATCGAGCGTCTGCACAGCAACAAGCCGCGGGGCACCCACGCCAAAGACGCGCTGTATGCATTGCCCTGGTACCTGGTCGTGGGCCAACCGGCGGCCGGAAAAAGCACGATGTTGTACCAGTCCGGTCTGAATTTCCCTTATGCCGAACGTGAAGGCGTTCGTGTGGCAGGCCTCGGTGGGACCCGTAATTGCGACTGGTTCTTCAGCTCCGAGGCCGTCCTGCTGGACACCGCCGGGCGTTACATGAATAACCAGGAGGAAGCCGGGAAATGGCGTGCATTCCTTCAACTGCTGCGCCAGCACCGTCAGCGGCGCCCACTCAACGGCCTGATCGTGACCGTCAGCATTCACGACATTCTGCAGACCTGCGCGCAGGATCAGGAGCGCTTGGCCAAACGCCTGCGCGAACGCATCCAGGAGACCCATTCGCTGCTGGAAGTCCGCCTGCCGGTGTATCTGGTGTTTACCAAGTGCGATCTGGTGCCCGGCTTTGCGCCGTTCTATCGACAGCTCGACGACAATGCCCGTGGCGAAGTGATGGGCAAAACCTTCACCCACAAGGACTACGAAAAGGCCGACTGGGGTCAGCGTTTCGGCGTCGCCATGGACGAGTTGGTCAACTATTGGCAGGAAGTGGCGCGCCAGCAGCTGGTGATGCAGGACATTCAGATCACGCGTCAGGACTCGGCCGTGTACCGCTTCCCTCTGGAACTGGCAGCGCTCAAGCCCAGGTTGCAACTGTTCGTCGATGCCCTGCTGCGGGCCAATCCCTATCAGAACGCGGAACTGCTACGGGGCTTCTATTTCACCAGCGCCCTGGACGCCGATACGCCGGAGCTGGGTGGCCATACCCGGCAGGTCAGCGAGCGCTTTTCCCTTGAGGCCGAGCAGGTGGCGGGCAACGGTAATGCCCAGCCACAACCGCTGTTCATCAATAGCCTGTTCCGCAAGGTCATCATCCCGGACCAGCATCTGGTCGCGCTCTATACCACCAACTTCCGTGAGCGGCGGCGCAAAGCGGCATGGGTCGGCGGCGCCAGCCTCGCCGCATTATTGCTGTGTGGTCTGTGGGGCTGGTCGTACTGGAACAACAAAACCGCGATCCAGACGATTTCAACGGAACTGACCGCTGCGGTGGCGCAAGACAAGACCACTCCAGGCCAGTACACCGCCTGGCAAACCCTGGACCGCATGCGCTTCTGGACGGCCGACTATTACGCTGCCCACCATGATTCCGGCGTCCCCTTGCGCCTGCGTCTGGGCCTGTATCAAGGCTATAAAGTCGAGCCGGTGCTGCGCGAGCGATATTTCAGCCGGCTGGAAACCGTCATGCTCAAACCGACTGCGGACAACCTGACTCGCTCGCTATACCTGCTGACGACGATCAAGGTCTACCAACGCAACGCCAAGGACCTGATGCCGGTCAGCGGTGTCGACAGCGTCGAGCCCCGCGCCCTGCCTGCCGACAACCGCGCCCAGTCCATTGCCGACTTCGGCAAGGCGACCCTTGAAACCTACCTCATGTTGTCTCGTTCCCAACGCGAAAAAGCCGACCCTGCATTCCTCAAGGCGAAGATCCCGGACTACTGGTACCCGGCCATTGCACACCAGACCGGCAAGAACACGACCGCCGCCAGCGTCGCGGCGAATTCGGGCAGCGACTACGAGCTCGCCAGCCGTCAGGTGAACTTCTACAGCGACCAGATCCATGAGCCGGACGTGCCGAGAATCCTCGACAACGCCTTTCTGACTTCAAGTTCGCGCAATTACATCAACAGCCTGCTGTCGCAGTCGCTGCGCTCGATCGAGACCATCACGCTGGAATCGGACACGCTGTTCGCCTTCGGCCGTGCCGATTTCCAGAGTCTGAAAACAGAAGGCCAGGGGCAGTTGAGCGCCATTGCCGGCAAGCTGCTGAGCACGCCGAACATCGGCAAGATCATCATTGCCGGGCATGCGGACCAGTTGGGCGATCTGCAGGGCAATCTCCAGGTATCCAGGCAGCGGGCGCAGACCATCAAGACCTATCTGGTCGGCAAAGGTGTGCCCGCCGAGCTGGTCGAGGCCGTGGGCGAAGGCAGCCAGAAGCCGTTGGTGAAATGCGACATGCAGCAACCACGAGCCCAGCTCATTCAGTGCCTGGAGCCGAATCGGCGAGTTGAAATCGAAGTGCGCGCACTGAACTGACGCGCACTTGCATGAACCGGCGCCTGAGCCTCTGCGAGCGGAGGCTGAGGCAGCGGCAATCGACGCCTTCCGACTGTCCGGAAGGGTCAAACAGAAGGGGCTGCGGTCTGGCCGCAGGTAAGGCAAGCCCTTAAATGTATGGAAATGGAGAAGTAAGAAATGGCATTTGACGCATATATTCAGATCGACGGTATTCCAGGCGAAGTGCTGGACGACAAGCACAAGGACTGGATCGAAGTGCTGGGCTACGAGTACGGCGCGACTCAAGCCACTTCCGCCACTGCCAGCTCCTCTGGTGGTGCGTCTTCGGAGCGCGTGGCACTGAGCGATTTCAGCATCCGCAAGGCAGTGGACAAAGCCTCGGCGAAGCTGTTCGAAGCGTGCTGCAAAGGCACCCACATCGCCAAGATCCAGCTGAACGTGAACCGCGCCGGCGGCGACAAGCTGACATATCTGACCATCAACCTGGAAGAGGTTGTGGTGTCTTCGGTCAAGGCCGTTGCAGGCGGTAATCAAGGCGGCGAAGACAAAGCCGTCAGCGATCTGCCGATCGAAGAAATCAGCTTCAACTTCGCTCGCATCAAAACCACCTACACCCAACAGAGCCGTTCCGACGGCCAGGGCGGCGGTAACGTGACTGGCGGCTGGGACCGTACAGCCAACAAGGTTTTCGCGTGATCGAGTAATCACAACGGACCTCTGCCCGGCGCGGCGGTCCGTATTCAACACCGTGCCGACACCATGGGCACGGTGTTCTTTTATCTTGCTGCGAGTTCGCTATGTCTGATTTTCTCAATGACCTTTCCCTGGCCGAGCTGACAGCGCCGATCAATGGCGGGAGCGGTGAAGACCTGAGCTTCTCCGCGCTGTTCGATAACGTCAAAGAGGCTCGTCGAGCAGACCCCGATTACCTGACCCAGGGTGACTGGCAAACCGATCTGAAACTTTCCGATTGGGACTTGACCATCACACTGGCCGCACAGGGGCTGGCTCAGCAGAGCAAAGACCTGATGCTCGTCGCCTGGCTCAGCGAGGGCCTGGCGCACCAATACCAATTCCCGGGCATCACCTTCGGCCTGAGACTGGCCGAGCGGATTCTCGATCAATTCTGGACCGACCTGTTTCCATCCCTTGAAGAAGGCGTTGAAGAGCGCGCCGCTCGTCTGGCATGGCTGAAAACCACGCTGACCAATGTCGTGGGTGGCCTGCCCATCACTCAAGGGCAGAACTTCGGTTTGCAGCGCTATGACGAGTCTCGCCATATCGAAAACCTCGCCCTGCAAAATCAGCAGGCGATGCGGACGGCGCTGGACGAAGGCAAGATCAACGCGGAAATTTTCCAACGCTCGGTGGTACTCACCGACACCGATCATCTGTTGCTCAAGGCGTCGCAGATCAGCGAAAGCCTGCAAGCGTGCCGCGATTTGCAGGCGACCGCCGACCGCCTGTTCGGCCATGAAGCCCCGAGCTTCGCCGGACTCAGCGACATCCTGGCCCGCGCCGCCCAACTGACCGAAAAACTGCTCAAGGATCGCGGCGTCGAGCTCAATGTTCCCGCGCAGCAACCTTTACCTGAGCCAACGCTTGAATCCCCTCCCCAGCCATCAGCGGGTGCTGCCATGAGCCTCACTGTCAAAGACGCAGCGCCAGCGCCTCTGCGAACCACCCCGCTCACCCGGGACGAAGCATTCACCATGCTCGCGGGCGTCGCCCAGTTCTTCAAACAGACAGAGCCCCAGAGCCCGGTGCCCTATCTGATCGAGCGTGCGATCAAGTGGGGCAACATGCCGCTCGAAGGCTGGCTGAACGATGTGATCAAAGACAGCAACGTCGTCGACAGTATTCGTGATGTGCTCGGGACGAAAGAGGCCAAGTCCTGATCACTGATCGGACGTTCGTGATGGGTGTCGCTTGCAAGGGACAGGTTTCACCCCTGCCCCTTGCGCAGCATCAGAAGCGCCTTCACACCCCACGCAAATGACTACCTCCCCTGCATCAAAACCAACAACGTGACTCGGCTTCTACTCCAGGCTATGTCACTTCTATCGCCGGAGACGAAGGCCGCAACCTGACATCGAATCAGGAAACGTCCGACATACTTTCCAATAACACGATGTTTCACTTCCTCCCCTGTTTCCCTGACAAAGAAACACCTCCTCGCATGGACGCACGCAATCCACCCTAGTCTGGCCTGACGCTTGATCGACAGGCCGCAGGAGACCTCATGTCCAAGGATTTGGCGGCTTCGTTTTTCTCGCAACATCAGCGCTTGATCAAACTGGTTACGCCACTGAAGGGTGAGCAGCAGCTTCTGCTCGACTCGTTCACTGGCAGTGAAGCAGTGTCTGAACTCTTCAGTTTCGAACTCCAACTGCTCTCCCACAGCGCTCACATCGAACTCAAATCACTGATTGGCCAACCGGCACAGATCCAGATCGAGCTGGCTGACGGCGGTACGCGTTTTCTGGACGGCTGCATCAGCCGTTTCAGCTTCGAGGGCAGCGACGGCGGCCTCGCGAGTTATTCCGCCACACTGAGCCCCTGGATGTGGGACCTGAGTCGACGTCAGGACTCACGTATTTTTCAGGAGCAGACCGTCGAAGAGATCATCCGGGCTGTGTTTGCGCAATACGGGGCCTTGCCGCGTTTCGAGTTCCGTTTGTTCAAGCCCCTGAAGACCCACAGCTACGTCACCCAGTATTTCGAGACCGATCTGAATTTCGTCCTGCGGCTTCTGCAAGGCGATGGTCTTTTTTTCTTCTTCGAGCACAGCGCCGAAGGCCACTGCCTGGTCGTCATGGACTACTCCGGCAGTCTGTCGCCACTGCCTGAACAACCGACGATTCGCTACCACAGCGCCTCGGTCACCGAAACAGCCGACGCAATCACTCAATGGAGCGCTCACCGCCAGCTGCAACCGGGCTCGGTCAGCATTCAGACCTTCGATTACAGGCAGCCGGCAAATCCGTTGAGGGTCAGCATGAAAAATCTCAACGAGCAGGGCGACATCCCTTCCCACGAGATTTACGACCACACCCACGCCTATTCACATCGCGACTATGACGAGGGTGAAGCGCTGCTGCGCCGCCGAATCGAGGCCATCGAGCTGCACGGCAAAATGTTCAGGGGTGCAAGTAACTGCCGCTGCATGCTGCCCGGCTACACATTCGAACTCACCCAGCACTTCGACCACGACCGCGGCTCCCTGGATGACCGACAGTTCCTCCTGTTGCGGGTCGAGCATCAAGGCCGCAACAACTACCTCTCGAGAGCGCCTGCCGACTACGCCAACGCGTTTACCTGCGTCCGTGCAAAAGTGCCTGTTCGGCCCGAGCGTACCATCGCTCGGCCGACCATCCCTGGTCCACTGACCGCAATCGTCGTCGGGCCAGACGGTGAAGAGGTCTTCACCGATGAGCTGGGCCGTATTCAGGTACGTTTCCACTGGCAACGCCGGGATGACTGCGGTTCGGAAAGTATCCGCCAGGACAAGCAGGACACCACGTGGCTGCGCGTGGCCATGCCGAGTGCGGGAGAGGGTTTCGGCCATCAGTTTCTGCCGCGAATCGGTCAGGAGGTGATGGTGCAACACATGGGCGGTGACGTCGATCGCCCGGTCGTCACCGGCGTGCTCTACAACGCGAACAGGCCCACCCCACGTTTCAGCGCAGCGCCCGGCCTGCCTGGCAACAAGGCGCTGTCAGGGATCAAGACCCGAGAACACAAAGGCAACGGCTATAACGAGTTGCTGCTCGATGACACGCGCGGCTCGCCTCGCGCTCGTCTGGCGACTACCCATCACGCCACTGCATTGAACCTGGGGCGGCTCACCGGGCCGCGCGAAAACGGCAAGGCACGGCCACTGGGCAACGGTGCCGAATTGCGCACCGACGCCGCCATTGCCGTGCGTGCCGCGCAGGGGCTGCTACTGACTGCCAATGCCAGGCACCACGCTGCAGACCAGCAACTGGAGCGCGGCGACTTGCTCAAACTGCTGACTCAGTGTGCCGACCTCTTCGCCTCACTCGGCCAGACCGCCTCTGCTCGTGGTGCTCAGGCGCTCGATCAGAGCGGCATCGAGGGGCTGCGCCAGGCACTGGATCAGTGGCCTGCGCCCGACAGCACTTCCAAAGGCGAGCCGGTCATCGCCCTGACCGGCGAGGCCGGGATGGTCAGCGCAACGCCAGGGTCACAAGCTCATTACGCCGGCGCCAATCACGACACCACCGCGCAGGATCATCTGCACCTTACCAGCGGCGCAGGCACGCACCTGCACGCAGGCAAGGGAATTTCGGCGTTCGCCCAGGACGACGGAATCACGGCCATTGCCAACCGCGGCAAGGTAATGGTGCAGGCACAGGAAGACGATATTGCCCTCAATGCCCAGCACAACCTGCACGCCTCGGCCAGCGAAGGCGAAATCGTCCTGACCGCTCCGTCCATACGCCTGATCGCCAGCGACGGCAGCTACATCAAAATCGGCGACGGCGTTGAAATCGGCACCCCCGGCACGATGACCGTGCATGCCGCCAACAAGGTCTGGGCGGGCGGCAAACGCGACAGCATGGACATCCCTGCATTCGGTCGTGCCCCAGCGAGCCAACGCTTGCTGCTCCACTACCCCGGCCACGCCCCGGAGGACCCGGCACTTGCCATCGACAAAGCCTATCGCCTGAAGCTCGAAGACGGAACGCTGCTCGCCGGCCTGAGCGACGCCAGCGGCGTTACTCAGGCGGTCGAAAAGGAATCCATGCAACGCGCCGAGGTTTCGGCACTCCGCGATGGAGGCGAGTGAATGCCAGCGTCAACCTCGCATTCAATTCAGGGGCTTCAACAACGCGCATCAGAAGGAAATGAGCCATGAGCACATCGGACCCCCGCGTTATTGCCACGTTGAACACCCGTCTGATTCCCAACCGCCCCGGCGACACCCCGTTCGAGATTCCTCGCGACCTGCCGGGCGTGGTGATTTTTCTGCATGGCGTCAACGACCCCGGCGCGGCTTATGAGTCGGTTGAACAGGGATTGTGTCAGGGCCTCAACGAACGGCTGAGCCGGCCGGATATGGCGGCGGAGCCGTATGGGGTTGATTACGCCAAGGCCAATGAGACACCTGCCGAAGATCGACGCGAACAACAAAAAGACTATATCGACGATCCCGACACTTACCTCTACAAACGCAGTGCTGGCGGAGAAAAACCGCGCAGCGTGTTCATCCCCTTCTACTGGGGCTATCGCGCCGCACCCGACGAGATCCAGCGCGACAGAAACGGCGACCCTACCAAGCTGCGCACCCAGTATCAGGATCTTTTCGGCAACCGGCTGGATCGGCATTTTGCCAAGGGCGGCGGCTTCTTCGCCAATGCCACCAACAACCTGCCCGAAATGTACGACGAAGGTTTCGACAAGTTCGTCAGACACGCTGCCAATCGTGCGTTGCCCAATACGCTGTACATGGGCGAAAGCCCCCACCGCCGCTACTTTGTGCTGGCCGCCCATCGCCTGGCCATGCTGATCAGCGAAATCCGCCGCGTCTCACCGAATGAAACCGTCACCGTCATGGGCCACAGTCAGGGCACGCTGATTACCCTGCTCGCCCAAGCGCTGCTGTTGGACCGCGGCGAGCGCTGCGCCGACTGCGTGATCATGGTCGCCTCGCCCTATTCGCTGCTGCCGGACAAGACACCCGAACACTCACAGACCCTCGACACCCTGATCGACATCGTCACGGCGCTCACCTGTTCGCCCCACGCGCAACCACCGCTCAGCGCCTTGCAGCCCGGCATGAAGGGGTATGGCGGGCGCACCGGATCGAAATGGTCCGCCGAACAAGGCCAGCGCCTGGGCCCCGATCAATCCACGGTGGTGTTCCCCGAGCGCGACAATCGCGGCAAGGTGTATTTGTACTTCTCCCACGATGACACCACCGTGGCCCTGCGAGACGTCAGCGGCATCGGTACGTTTGGGGTCCCCGACACCTTGCCCGACGGGACCCCTGCCATGGATCGCCTCAAGGACCTGCGTTTCCATCAGCGCCTCTGGAGCAAGCGGCTGCGTGACAACCAGCCCGTGCCGGTGGGTGCAGAACCTTGTTGGGTCGAACTCAGAACCGGCGAGGAACGGCGCAGCGCCGGGCATAACCCGCTGGTCTCATTCGCCACTGAAGCGGGCGTGGACAAAGGTGAATTGCGCTTCATCAACGCCGAGGCACTGACACCCAGCCACGCCCCGCAGATGTTCGGCGGCGAAGCCATCACCGGCACGCCCGACGCCCCCGGCAAAGACAAACCCGACGCAGTGGCGCAGAACACTGCACTGGGTAAATCGCGGGCCCGCTTCGAGTGGAGGCAGGTCCACAAAAGCAGCACATCGCTCAACATGATCGCTGCACGCGACGCATGGAACAAAGGCAGGGAAGCTGACGATCAGACCCGCGAACTGCGCCAGACGGCCGTGATGGACACTCGCGAGAAGCGTGTCGAGTACTACCTGATCGAGCGCGAAGAAACACCCAATGAAATTCGTCAGCGCATGTCCCGAGGACAGGACGGCGAAGCTAACAAGGCATGGGACGCCAACAGCTATCACTCGGCAATTCTGCGCAGCCCGGAAAATCATCGTTGGGTAACCGCGATGGACGTGGCGATTGGGCAGGCCAGATGCCTGGATGATCCGGACATGCGGGAGGTGCTGATTGCGATTGCGGATTGGCGGATAGGAAAAGATTTTTATAACGAGACGCTGATGGCGATGCCGGGATGGTCAAGGCTTAGCGACGCGGCCAGAACACTGGTGCGAGCCAGTTTTCTTTATTACGAAGAAGGAACGTTCCCGACTACAGAACTGGTACCTATGACGCCTCCCTCACTGGTGCACTGTCAGCGTAAGGAGGGCAAGCGCTGATGAGCAAACTGAAAAAAACGCGCCCCAACCTCAATGTCTACCTCTGGATCCTGGTGCTGCTGATCGCGGTCTGGCTCGGATATGTGTGGCACATCTATGAACAATCAATCGTCGACGGCGTAAGGATAACGGGAATGGCACAGGGAACTCGCCAGGGTATCGCAGGAATAATCGCAGTGGTCTTGCTGGTGTTCAGCGGCCATTGGGTCGGCAAAGCCATGGCGCAAGATCGCGCGAATGAACAGGCCGAGCTTGACTACATGACTGGGTATCTGGCGGAGCAGGATGACATCGCCAAACGGACGTTCTCCCTGGAGGTCAAAGGCACTGGGCTTGCCGTGGATATCTGGCATCAATCACACGTGTGGCAGAAAATCAAAGAAAAGAACAATAACTTCACCTCGATCTACTCCCGAGACCCCAAGGACTACCCCGCTACTGCCGATTCCCGCAGAACTGGTGCTAGCCTCAACATTCGTGCCGCAGCGACGCACTCTGCTCGCGACGCTGTCGCTTACTGGCCGCTGCCGACTTTTGCAGTAGCCCCTCCCAAACAACCAGACGATACAGACGACCGCGCAGCAGGCAGCATCATATCGGCGCGGAATGCTGCGACTCTGGGGGTCACACTCTTCCTCTGGCAAGATGCAGAAAACACCACCCACAGTCAGCGCATGATTGAAAAGCTCTTCACGTTTTTTGACGACAATCCCGAAGTACCTGAAGCATTGCTGCTCAGTCGAGACGGCGACCATACACGCAGCGGATACCGTGTTCGAGGCACGCGTGGACTTCCCAATGGCTACTACGTTCCGACAGTCTTTGAAAGTATGGCGGGTTTACTTGTTGCCAGGACTGATCGGGTAGATCGCTATCTGCGCCCCTATGCCGTCCGCGAGAGAGAAGATAATCAGAACAAATCCACGGACATCGGCAAGCTGTGGTTCTTCTATTGGAAGCATTCCCCACAGTTCCGCAATATCTATGAGAATGCAAAAAAAGCCGAAGGAGTAATCGATCCGGATGCCCCCGGCACCATGTCCAGCACCTACTGGCACGCTCAACTCCCCGACCTCTGGAAAACCACCACCAACCATGGCCCGGGCGACTTCCGTCCGAGCAAATGGCTGCCGATCCGTTGGGCGCAACACCAGATCGACGAATACGACGAGACACCCACGCTCGGCTACCTGCATCGTCCGATCAAGGTCTCGATGAGCGATGAAAACGGCAAACCGCTCAAGCCCGCCCTGCGTGCACGAGCGCTGCAAACCGGCTGGCAGGAAGCGCTTAAAACCCTGCCAAACGGTGAAAAGCCGCTGCGTGTGTTCTACGACAGCACCGACAACACCGAGGGCGAAATCGCCCTCACCCTGGCACTGCACGCCTTGAACATCGACGGCACCGGCCTTGAACTGGGCAACGTCGACGAGGGCTACGACATCGGTCGTCGCCTGGGCAACACCGGCGTCAGCAGCGCACTGGTGGAAATCAACCTCGCCACCATCGCCAGTTACCTCGAAGGTGGGGTCAGCGCCGTCGTTTACTCCGGCACCGACGGCAGCACCACCATTCAAATGATCCGCCCACCCAGCGAAGCCACCAAAGCCAAAAACGCCGAGACCCGCTGGGCCGATCCNGCCGTCGTTTACTCCGGCACCGACGGCAGCACCACCATTCAAATGATCCGCCCACCCAGCGAAGCCACCAAAGCCAAAAACGCCGAGACCCGCTGGGCCGATCCGTTCAAGTTCGGCGCGCCGGGGTACACGCCATGACACACCCCATTTGCCTGGGAGACGCCACCCGCAACGGCGGCGAAGTTATCGAGTGCCAACTGAGCGGGACTTACGACTTCAATGGCCAGCCGTTTGCGGTCGTGGGTGACAAGGCCACTTGTCCCCTGCACGCAGGCATCTACACGTTTGTCGAAGGCCATCCAGAACACAGCTTGAACGGTCTGGCCGTGGTCATGCAGGGGCATCGTCTGTCTTGCGGATGTCACGCCATTGCCAGTCACGCGAAATCGGTGGAGGTGCGATGAGGTAGAAGAGCCTGAGGGCTTGCGCTTCATCAACGCCGAGGCACTGACACCCCGCCACGCCCCCCACAGTCTCCATCTGAGGGGTTGGTTCCCATGGCGCCTCCATCGCTGGTGCATCACCAGAGTAAGGAGGGCAAGCGCTGATGAGCAAACTCAAAAAAACGCGCCCAGACCTCAACGTCTACCTCTGGATCCTGGTGCTGCTGATTGCGTTCTGGCTCGGATATGTGTGGCACATCTATCAACAATCAATCGTCGACGGCGTAAGGATAACGGGAATGGCACAGGGAATTTGCCAGGGTATCGCAGGGATAATCGCAGCGGTCCTGCTGGTATTCAGTGGCCACTGGGCCGGTAAAGCCATCGCGCAAGACCGCGCGAATAAACAGGCCCAGCTCGATTACATGACTGGGTATCTGGCGGAGCAGGACGACATAGCCAAACGGACGTTCTTCCTGGAAATTAAAGCCGCAGGCCTGGCCATTGACGAGAACCAGCAATCAACGATCTGGAAGATGATCAAACAGAAAAACAGCAACTTTGAGTCCATCCATTCCCGCGACCCCAAGCACTATCCAGACTCTGCTGACAGCCGTCGTAGTGGCGCGGCGATCAACATACGGGCGGCCGCTCGGCACTCAGCCCGAGACGCTGTTGCCTACTGGCCGCTCCCAACCTTTGCGATAGCCCCTCCCAAACAGCCAGATGACAAGGATGACCGCGCAGCAAGCAGCATTATGTCAGCTCGGAACGCGGCAACTTTGGGTGTTACCCTCTTTCTCTGGCAAGACTCGGAAAACACAAGCCACGCTCAACGCACGCTGGAGAAACTGTTTCAGTTTTTTGATGAAAACCCTGAGGTACCGGAAGCACTGGTGCTCAGCCGCGACGGCGATCAGACGCGCACCGGCTATCGCGTTCTAGGCACACCCGGATTGCCGAACGGGTATTACGTGCCGAAGGTTTTCGAAAGCATGACAGGCTTGCTCGTTGCTCGAACCGATCGTGTAGATCGCTACTTACGGCCGTATGCCGTCCACCAGAACGAAGACAACCAGAACAGTTCCACCGACCTGAGTAAGCTGTGGTTCTTCTATTGGGACCGTGATCGCGAATTCGATTCAGTGTACAAGCAGGCGAAAAAAGCTGAGGGCTTTGAATCCATCAGACCCCCTCTTATCATGTCCAGCACCTACTGGCACGCTCAACTCCCCGACCTCTGGAAAACCACCACCAATCGTGGCCCCGGCGATTTCCGTCCGAGCAAATGGCTGCCGATCCGCTGGGCGCAACACCAGATCGACGAATATGACGAGACGCCAACGCTCGGCTATCTGCATCGCCCGATCAAGGTCTCGATGAGCGATGAAAACGGCAAACCGCTCAAGCCCGCCCTGCGTGCACGAGCACTGCAAGCCGGCTGGCATGAAGCGCTGAACACCCTGCCAAACGGTGAAAAGCCGCTGCGCGTCTTCTACGACAGCACCGACAACACCGAGGGCGAAATCGCCCTCACCCTGGCACTGCACGCCCTGAACATCGACGGCACCGGCCTTGAACTGGGCAATGTCGACGAGGGCTACGACATCGGTCGTCGCCTGGGCAACACCGGCGTCAGCAGCGCACTGGTGGAAATCAACCTCGCCACCATCGCCAGTTACTTCGAAGGCGGGGTCAGCGCCGTCGTTTACTCCGGCACCGACGGCAGCACCACCATTCAAATGATCCGCCCACCCAGCGAAGCCACCAAAGCCAAAAACGCCGAGACCGCCGTCGTTTACTCCGGCACCGACGGCAGCACCACCATTCAAATGATCCGCCCACCCAGCGAAGCCACCAAAGCCAAAAACGCCGAGACCCGCTGGGCCGATCCGTTCAAATTCGGCGCGCCGGGGTACACGCCATGACACACCCCATTTGCCTGGGAGACGCCACCCGCAACGGCGGCGAAGTTATCGAGTGCCAACTGAGCGGGACCTACGACTTCAATGGCCAGCCATTTGCGGTCGTGGGTGACAAGGCCACTTGCCTCATCACCCGGGAAGCACGACATACTCGTTTCGCTGAACGATCCCTTGGTGCGCCCCCTCTACCAAATGCACATAACGGCCCTCCACCCGGTCGATCGGCAGGCAGTCGTCGATATCCATGACCGCGTCGGTATGCGCCTGCCCCCACTGCTTCAGCATGTGCCGCTTGCCCCTGGACTTCGCCTCATTCTTGCTACCCGCCACCACCAGCAGGTAGTGATGCGCCTCGCCAAAGGTTTGCGCGTCATAGCCGCCAAGGTTGATGAAATACAGGCGCGGTGAACCAGGGCGAGGTGCCAGCGCACTCAATTCGACCTTCCAGCCCTCCACGCCATCGACCGCCATCCATGAGTCGATATGAAGCCCCGACTGGCTGCCGAACCACGCCTGGCGCAACTGCGGGTACGCGGCTTCAAGGTTGTCTGCCACGACGAATGCCACGTCGTGGACTTCGATCCTTGCCCTGGGGTGCTTGCCCCCAAGCATCACTACGAAAAGCATGTCGCTCCCCTTAACCCTTAACCCTTAAGTTGTCGGTCACCTTGCCTTCACAATCCACAGCTCATCGACCTTGGTGGTAAAGCTTTTGCTCATGAGGTCACGCCGCATCGCCCAGCCTGGCGCCAGCGGCACGCTTGCAGCGCGCAGCGTTCCCCTGCCCCAGCGCCCGTTGATGTCATCCAGCACGCTCATGACCTTGTCCGCCGCAGCAGGTTGCGAATGCGCGAACAGGTCATCGGTAAACTCGCCGGACTGACGCAGATCCATCAGCAACACCTCGGCCTTGCTGTACTTGAATCCGGGCCTGAACAGTCGATTGACCGCTTCCGTCGCGGCCTTGGTCATTAATCGCACATCGTTGGTGGGGTACGGTAATTCAACCAGCGCGCCGTTCGCATATTTAGCTTCTTGCGGGTTGAACATGCCCGTGCGGATGCTCACGCGAATCCTCTTGCACAGCGAGTTTTGCGCCCGCAGCTTTTCTGCAGCGCGCTGGGTATAGGTGGCGACGGCCTCCCTGATCGGCTCGATGGTGGTGAGCCTATCGCCGAACATGCGACTGCAGCAGATTTCCTGTTTTGGCGGGTCTGTTTCACTCAGCTCCAGGCACGAGGTGCCGGCGAGCTCGCGCGCGGTCTTCTCGATCACCACGCTGAATTTCTGCCTGAGCATCCAGGCATCTGCCTGTGCCAGGTCCATCGCGGTTTTGATCCCAATGCACTGCAGATGCGCCTTCATCCGCTTGCCGACGCCCCACACCTCACCTACATCGGTGTTGCGCAGTGTCCAGTCACGCTTGAACGGATCGCAGATATCGACCACGCCACCGGTCTTGTCCAGCAGACGTTTGGCAGTGTGGTTGGCAAGCTTGGCCAGGGTTTTGGTACGCGCGATGCCGATGCCCACCGGAATACCGGTGCACTTGTAAATCGTCGCGCGGATCTTGCGCCCGAACGCGGTCAGGTCGCCCGAGATACCGGTCAGCTCTGCGAAGGCCTCGTCAATGCTGTAAACCTCGAGCGCTGGCACCATCGCCTCGATGATGGTCATCACCCGCTCGCTCATGTCGCCGTAAAGCGCGTAATTGCTGCTGAAGGCGACCACCCCGTTGCGGCGCAAGTGGTCTTTGATCTGGAAGTACGGCTGGCCCATTTTCACGAACGGTTTGGCATCGTAGCTGCGCGCGATGACGCAGCCATCATTATTCGACAGCACGACGATGGGCGTCCGGGCCAGGTCGGGTCTGAAGACTCGCTCGCAACTCGCATAGAAGCTGTTGCAATCGATCAGCGCGAAGACGGGATCAGGTTTTGTCATGATCACGAACGCTGTACTTCACCACGCCCCAGATCACCAGTTCGTCACCCTCCATCACATGGCGCGGCGGGTACTTCGGATTTTCCGACATCAGGATCACTTCGTTCTCGCGCATATGCAGACGCTTGCACAACGGCTCGGTGTTGAGCGCTGCGATGACAATGTCGCCATGCTCCGCGTAGAGGCTGCGGTCAACGATCACCATGTCACCGTGATAGATGCCCGCGCCCTGCATGCTGTCCCCATCGATCTTCACGAGGTACACGTGAGGCGCCCGGATGTCGAAAAGCTCGTCCAGAGATATGTGCTTCTCAATATGATCGGCTGCAGGCGACGGGAAGCCCGCCGGCACATGAAACGAATACAGAGGCAGCTTTTCGCCGCCAGCCGCGAGAGGGCCGAGTGATGTGATGCTCATGTTGCAAGCCTTGCGATGAGTGACTGTATGTATATACAGTTAACGTTCTTGTTCGCTTGCGGTCAATCTCATGTGTAGGAAATTTCGACGGGTGACAGCATGTGTGGACGCTACTCGATCTACGAGCCGATGGACCATTACCTCAAGGAGCTCGCTGCCAGGCAGTTGGTGATCAATGGCTATGAGCTTTGGCCCATTGAACGCTACAACGTCGCCCCCACGACCCGCGTGGAAATCATCCGGCCGGTCGAGGAAGGCTTGAGCGTCGACAAGGTGAAATGGGGTTGGTCGCCGTTCTGGGCCAAGGGCAAACGGCCGGATCCGATCAATGCCAGAGTCGAAACCGTCATGGGCGGCAAGTTCTTCAAGGATCTGTGGCCCGGCGGTCGGGTTCTGGCACCGGCCAACGGCTGGTTCGAATGGGTGAAAGACCCGAACGACCCGAAAAAAAAACAACCGTACTTCATCACGTTGAAAGAGCAGATTCCGATGTTCTTCGCAGGGCTGGCCGAGGTACACCAGGACCTGGAACCCAACGAGCGCGACGGCTTCGTCATCATCACCGCCGCCAGTGACGAAGGCATGGTCGACATCCATGATCGCAAGCCGCTGGTATTGTCGCCGGAGCACGCGCGCGAGTGGATCGATCCCGCCACCTCACCCGGGCGCGCTCGCGAACTTGCACTGGAGCACTGCCGCCCCGCCGAGGATTTTCACTGGTACAAGGTCGGCAAGGGCGTTGGCAACGTTCGCAACCAGGGGCCAGAATTGATCGAGCCGCTGTCGTTGCCGTCGGATGCCGATGACTGAGCGTGGGGACATGCGCCTGGCATTGGCCCCTTCCCGCCGTCGGGTTAGCGGACGCTCATGCCTGTCCATTGCTCGGACAGCTGCCAGAGGCGTTGCGCAGCGTCGGGATCGACTGCCCATCGCGCCACGCCTCTGCGGCCGGACTCGACCTCGTTGACAGCTGCGATATTGCAGTCTTCGCAATACACCCCGCCTCGACCGTTCAACGCCGCACTGTTCGCACACCACAGCCCGGTCGCTGCGCCTTGTTCAAGGGTTTTAAGGCCCATCTCCGGCACGACTTTCTGCTGGCCGTGCTCATCAAAAACGTCGAACGCAGCAATCTCTGCGCGGCTCAAGTGACGTCCGAGATCGGTGAGTATTTGCCCCGGGTGCAGTGAAAAAGCCCGGACGCCCTGATCGCAGCCGCGCTTGTCGAGCGCCACGGCAAAAAGCGAATTGGCGGTTTTCGACTGACCGTAGGCCACCCACTTATCGTAAGGGCGATGGGTGAAATCAATGTCTTCGAAATCCACCCCCGCAATCTGGTGCCCGCGGGACGACACTGCTATCACCCGGGCACTGCCTGCGGCGACCAACGTTGGCCACAACCCACAGGTCAGGCGGTAGTGCCCCAAGTGGTTGGTTGCGAACTGGCTTTCATGCCCGTCAGCGTCCCGCGCAAGAGGCGATGCCATGACGCCAGCGCAGTTGATCAGTAAGGAAACGGGCTGGCCTTGCCGGATGACCTCTGCGCTGAAAGCCCGAATGGAGTCTGGATCGATCAGATCCATTGCTTGCACGGTGACGCCTTTGATGTCAGCCAGAGCGGCTCGTGCGCGCTGTGGATCGCGCGCAGGGACAATGACTTGCGCGCCTGCGGCTGCGAGGCTCTTGACGGTGACCAGCCCCAGGCCTGAATGGCCGCCGGTGACAACGGCGAGTTGTCCCGCCAGCTCGACCCCGGCCATGACCTCGGACGCGGTACTGGCGGCGGTGAACGGCGAAACAATGGGTTGCTGAAGCGTCGTCATGTGAGTGTCCTCGTTATCTATGCGAAGACCTGATTCTTCTTTAAGCTGGCCGGACGAACCAGCTCAAATAATCCGGTTTTCTGTCGTGATCATCCAAAATCCTGTTTCCGACCCTCTTTCAGATGTGCTTGCCCTGGCGGGGCTGCGTGCGGCCTGCTCGGTGCGCCTGCAGGCAGGAGGCGAATGGGCGTTGCGCTTTCGGCCTATCGAACTGAAGTTCAACGTCGTGCGACGTGGCGAATGTTGGCTGCGCATCGAAAACATGCCGGCGCGTCATCTGCGCGAGGGCGACTGCTTCGTGGTGTCGCGGACCCCGTTCATATTGGCCAGCGCTGCGCACATCGAGGCGATAAACGCGTCAGAAGTCTTCGCGCAATCAGGTGCATCGGCGACCTATGGCTCCGGTAACGAGGTAGAACTGCTGGGCGGCAGCGTAGCGCTGGTCAGTCAGGGTGCGGCCGAACTGCTCGATCTGTTGCCACCGGCAATCGTCATCCAGGCGCAAGCAGGCGGCGCATCATCGTTTGCCTGGCTGCTCGATGAACTGGACAGGGAGTGGCAATCGGCGCAGGCCGGCGCCTATGCGATGTGCAATGACCTGCTGCGGCTGATTTTCGTCCACGCATTGCGCCACCATATCTCCACCGCCGATATCGCCGATCTGGCCTGGCTGGGAGGGTTACGGGAACCTGCGATCAGCGCTGTGATGCGTGCCATTCATGGCGCTCCGGAAAAGCCCTGGCGGCTGGCTGAAATGGCCGAGATCGCCTGCATGTCGAGGTCCGGCTTCGCGGCGTTATTCAAGTCGCGTGTCGGACAGGCGCCAGTGGAATACGCCACGCGCTGGCGCATGCGTGTGGCGGCATCCCGGCTGGAGAACAGCGCTGACAGTGTCTCGACAGTCGCCGCCTCCCTCGGTTATCTGTCGGATGCCGCGTTCGGGGTCGCCTTTCGAAGGGTTCACGGCAAATCGCCGGGCCAGTACAGACGGTCCACCGAGGATCGGATCACCCCCACTCGGCCAGACCTGCCCTCGAACAATTAGAAAGGTAGACCGGACTTTTCTGCCGAACAGGCATCCAAACCTGAGACGGCTCACCGGCCTCCGATTTCAGATCGCTTCAGACAAGGACAACAGATGACCTTCTACATTTTCCTGATAGCCTGCTGCGCCGCCGCCACTACCGGCGTCATGTTCAAACCGGGTGCGTGGTACGAATCGCTGCAAAAGCCCCGATTCACCCCGCCCAACTGGCTGTTTCCCGTGGCTTGGACCACCATTTACCTGTTGCTCGCCTGGGCCGGTTATCGACTGACGCTGCTACCGGGCAGCGAGACCGTGCTGGCGCTCTGGGCCGCTCAGATTGCACTCAATACCTTATGGACACCGGTCTTCTTCGGCGCGAATCGAATCTTCGCCGCCATGGTGATCCTTGCCGTGCTCTGGGTCGTGGTGGCGGCGATGGTCGTCATGGCGTTGCGGCTGGACATCATCACCGGGCTGATCCTGTTTCCGTACCTTGTCTGGCTGTGCGTGGCCGCTGCGCTGAATTTCTCGATACTTCGGCACAACAGATAACAAGGTGTTCGGGTGGCCGGGCCGTTGACGACAGGCTCCAGGCGGCATGCATTCAAGCAGAACCGCCTTGAAGCAGCGCAAGCGTTCTGCCATCCGCCGCTCCCGAATAAAACTGATCGAGCGCCTGCTGATAAACCCCGGACCGGGGATGGGCCGCGAGAAACAACGTCAGGCAGGAGCGCAGCTTCATGTCATCGGGCGAGCCGAGTATCTGCAGCGCGCTCAAGCCGGAATGACCCAGCAGCGTGTTGACGCACTCCTCAAGCCGTGGCCCGAGCACGCTGTGCTGTAGATACGCTTGGGCCTCGGCCGTCCCCGACAGGGCGAAGCGCTCGGCCATTTCGCTGTGCCCGAGCCCTCGCAACTGCGGAAAAACAAACCACATCCAATGACTGTTTTTACGCCCCGCCTTCAACTCCTGCATCACTCGGCTGAACACAGGGCGTTGGGCCGTGACGAAACGGGTCAGATCAAACATGTCGTTCACGATTCGGTCTCCTCTGCCAGCGTGCCGGTGAGCGCCCTGGCACGTTCATCACACCTGCAACGCGCTTAACTGCCCACCTTCCTGCGCCAGCCGTTTCAGAAAAGCGCAAGCGTCCAGCAACTGATAAGGAAAGTAGAGGCCGGGCGGGGTTGGCGGTTGGCCGTCCAGCCCGAGCAAGCGCTCCAGCAGCATCGCGACGCTCAGGCCTGTCAACAGTGCGGCGCCTGCCGGGTGGACCACGGCGTGGCGTGTGCGCAGGGGTTGACCTTGCAGGTCGTCACCGGCCAGTTCGATGACGATCTCAGTGGACTTCGGCCGGCCCTGACGTCGGCCATGTAAAAAACCACCACGGCGCTGATCTGGCGATCACCCAGCCCAAGGTCGTCCGCCTTGGGGTCAATGGCCACCCCCAATGCCCCGCCGATTTGCTCGGCGGCCTGTTGCGCCCTGGCAAGATCGCGGCCGCCGATCAGCAGCGGAACATCGGGGTGGACGGCGCGCAGGGCCCGCGCGGTATGTTGACCGATGGCGCCGGAGCCGCCCATGAACAGAATTGGATCAAGGGGCATCGCGTGATCTCCTGGTGTTTTGGGTAACAGCCTGCTTTTGGTAGGAACCCTGGCACGCGGCTGACATTCCGCTTCCCTGATCAACGGCGCGTCATGGCGCGCTGACCGACGCTGCCGGGCTGCGCACAGCCCGTGAACGCCAGGCGAGCCCCAGCACCATCAGCAGGCCCAGCGCTGCCATCAACGCGCCTGCCAGCGAGATCGCGGGATATCCCAGACCTGCGTTGATCACGGCGCCACCCAGTGCGGCGCCGATGGCGTTACCGAAATTGAACGCGCCGATGTTGACGGCGGAGGCCAGATTCGGTGCGTCCTTGGCGGCTTCCATGACGCGCATCTGCAATGGCGGCACCAGCGCGAAACTGGCCGCACCCCAGATCAGAATCGCTACGGCAGTCGGCAACGGCCAGCGCATCAATACCGAGAACGCCAGCAGGACGACGATCAGCACCCCCAGCGACACGATCAGGGTGCGATCGACCGAACGGTCGGCCGCCTTGCCGCCCCACATGTTGCCCAGAGTCAAGCCGACGCCGAACAGCACCAGCATCGCGGTCACGAAGGCCGTTGACGCATGAGTCTCGCTCTGCAGGATCGGCGCAACGTAGGTAAAGACGGTAAACATGGCGCCGGATCCGACCACGGTCAGCGCCAGGGCCGCCAATACGGGCCCTCGCCCCAGCACACGAATCTCCGCCAGCACGCCATCGCTCTTGGGCAGCGGCAGATTGGGCAAGGCATACCAGAGCGCGGCCATTGCGACGAAACCAAGGCCGGCGATCCCCCAGAACGCGGTGCGCCAGCCCATCGATTCGCCGAACCAACTGGCCAGTGGCACGCCGCCGATGGTGGCCAGCGTGAGGCCCATGAACATGGCCGCCACGGCGCCCGCCCGCTTTTCAGGGGGGACCACGCTGGCGGCGACGATCGAGCCGATGCCGAAAAATGCGCCATGGTTAAGGGACGTCACCACCCGGGCGACGAGCAGGCTTTCATAACTGGTGGCCATGGCCGACATCAGATTGCCCAAGGTGAAAATCGCCATCAGGCCGATCAACAGGTAACGCCGGGGAATCTTGCCGGTGGTCAGGGTCATCAGCGGCGCGCCGATCAGCACGCCCAGCGCGTAGGCGCTGACCAGCAGGCCCGCAGTGGGAATCGAAACGCCGAGGTCTGCGGCGATACCGGGCAACATGCCCATGGGGGCGAACTCCGTCACGCCGATGCCGAAGGCACCGATCGAGAGGGCTACAAGGGGTGGGTTGATTCGCATGAAGTGGCTCCTTATCTATGCCGCAAATGCTACGATCCCGGCGCATCAGGCGGTAGATCGCCTTGAGTACAAGCACCTTTGCGTGGGAGGCACAAATGGACTTCAACGGCAGGTCGGGAGAAATGGAGGTGTTCGCCAGGGTGGCGCAGGCCGGGAGCCTGTCTGCCGCCGCGCGGGCGCTGGGGCTGACACCCTCGGCGGTGAGCCGGATCATCGCGCGCACCGAACAGCGCATCGGCACCCGCTTGCTGTTGCGCACCACCCGGTCCATTACCCTCACGGCAGAGGGTGAAGCGTACTTGCGCGGCGCGCGACGCATTCTGGCGGACATGGACGAGGTCGAAGAAGCCATCGCCAGCCAGGGAGTGCCCCGCGGGCGACTGAGGGTCAGTGCATCGCTGGCCCACGGTCGGTTGGCGATTGTGCCGCTGGTGGCCGCATTCACCGCACGTTACCCGGAAATACTGGTCGACCTGACCCTGGGCGATGAAGTCGTCGACATCCTCGCAGGTCAGGCAGATGTGGCTGTGCGCTTCGGTTATTTGCCCGACAGCCCCTTGAGCGCCCGCAACATCGGCGAAACCGGTCAGGTGATCGTCGCGTCTCCCGCGTACCTGGAACGTCATGGCACGCCCCGCGAACCCGAGGATCTGGCGGCGCATAACTGTCTGCGCTTCAACTTCCGTCGGGCGGCGCCGGACTGGCCGTTCAGGCGCGACGGCCGCGACTTTTCCCTGAAGGTCTCAGGCAGCGTGGCATGCAGCAGCGGCGAGGCGCTGGCGCAGATGGTCAGACTCGGCGCGGGTATCGCTCGCATCGGCGCGTTCACGGTAGTCGACGAAATCGAACGCGGGGAACTGGTGCCGCTGCTGGAGGACTTCAACCCCGGCGACCGGGAGCCGATCCACGCCGTGTTCGTTGGCGGTTCGACGATGACCGCGCGGGTCAGGGTGTTCGTCGATTTCCTGTTGGAGCATCACGCCATTCGCACAGCCGCCAGACGCTGAACGACAAACCCGCAGCAAGGGTTCTTTATGAATCGCTTTTGCACGATGATGACCGTCGCGTCTCCCGACTAACCCGCCCGAGCCCATCGATGACCTCCGACGTTCCTGCCTTGAAGCCCTTCAGCCGCTATCAGAAGTTCGTGGTCGGCCTGCTGGCCACGCTGCAATTTGCGGTGATTATCGACTTCATGCTCATGGCCCCACTGGGGGCGATGATCATGCCGGCACTGCAGATGTCCGCGCGCCAGTTCGGCTTTGTGGTCAGCGCCTACGCCTTCAGCGCCGGCCTTGCCGGGCTGATGACCGCAGGCTTCGCCGATCGCTTCGATCGCAAGAAGCTGCTGCTGTTCTTCTACAGCGGTTTTGTCATCGGCACGTTCTGGTGCGGGCTGGCCGCGAGCTTCGAAACCTTGCTTCTGGCGCGGGTGGTCACCGGTATTTTTGCCGGTGTGATCGGCTCGATCGTGCTGGCCATCGCCGCCGACTTATTTGCCCCGCAATCTCGCGGACGGGTCATGGGCGTGATTCAGACGGCCTTCGCGGCCAGTCAGGTGATGGGGCTGCCTGTCGGCCTGTACCTGGCCAATCATTGGGGGTGGCACGCACCGTTTCTGATGCTGGCGGCGCTGGGCGCAGCCGGGGGGCTGGTGATTCAACTGGCGATGCGCCCTGTGGCCGACCATCTTGCTATGCCCCAGGAACACAGCGCCTTCCGGCATCTGTTCAACACGCTGGCAACACCGCGCCACTGGGCTGCCTTCGCGGCAATGGCACTGCTGACGACCGGCGGCTACATGCTGATGCCGTTCAGCAGCGCCTTCACGGTGAACAACCTGGGCATCGACATCACCAGCCTGCCCTTCGTCTATCTGTTCACCGGTCTCTGCACCATTGTTACCGGCCCGTTGATCGGCCGCGCCAGCGATGCCTTCGGCAAACTGCCGGTGTTCTTCCTCGGCAGCGCGCTGACAATCGTCATGGTGACGCTCTACACGCACCTGTCCAATGTGCCCCTGCACTGGGTGATCGTGGTCAACGTGGTGTTGTTCGTCGGGATATTTTCCAGGCTCATCCCCTTCCAGGCCATGGCCGCCGGTGTACCCGAGCCCTCTCATCGAGGCGCCTTCAACGCCGTCAGTGCGGCTATCCAGCAGCTGTCGGGCGGCTTTGCCTCGCTGCTGGCCGGGCACATCGTGCTGATCGGCACCGACGGCAAACTGCAGCACTTCGAGGTCGTGGGTTATGTCATGGTCGCCACCACGCTGGTGGCGGCTTATCTGGTCTGGCGGGTGCAGCGCGATCTGTCGGCGCGCCATTGACCTGGGAGTCCGGTGCGTGATGTTCATCCTTGCTCGGCCAGCCGAGAAACCGGGGAGCGTCTGAGCACAGTGACTTCACAGTGCCTCTCGCCGGGCGACCTGCCCGAGGGCCGCAGTTCTCGACCGCGTCGGCGCGATCAAGACCAGGCCGACATCGTGGAAGATTATTTTTTCCAGGACTCCAGCCTGCTTGAGGGCGCTGATAAGCATGGGTGCGAGCCCTCTTTCCCTTGATAAAAAACAGCTGTGCCGTTAAACAGGGCGAGTGTCGACGTTCATGTCATCGCGCGGCGGGCAACAGGCACGCCCAGGCTGGACACTGTCGAACGTTAACAAGACCTGCACTCCATGGAGGCGACAGCTAAACGCTTATGCCAGAAAACACATCAGACACTGCGCCCCGTACTCGCCGTGCGCCCAAGGGCGAGAAACGCCGCGAGGAGCTGTTGGATGCCGCCCTCGGGTTGTTCTCCCTGGAGGGTTATGCGGGTGCGTCGATTGCCAGGATCGCCGACCTCGTCGGGATTTCCGTGGCCGGCGTGCTGCACCATTTCCCTAACAAAGTCGCGCTGTTGATGGCCGTGTTGACCCGTCGCGACGAGGTCAACCAGAAGGTTGTCGATGAGGTGCAGAGCGAACCGACCCTCGATGGCTTCATCGAAGGGTTGCAGCAGATCAACCGATCGAACGCAACCGCGCCCGGCGTGATTCGTGCGTTCAGCATCCTCAATGCCGAAAGCCTGGTGGATAACCACCCGGCCTACGAATGGTTCCAGTCGCGCTACCAGATGATCCACGAACGCATGCGCGCCCGCCTCGATCACCTTGTGGCGGCTGGGGAAGTACGGAGGGATGTGGATCTGGACGGGATCATTCAGCAAGTGCTGGCGATGATGGATGGCTTGCAGCTGCAATGGCTGCGCTTTCCGGAGAAGGTCGATCTGGTGAAGAATTTCGAAAGCTACATGGCCCAGGTCAAACGGGACATTCAAGCGTAAAAAAACGGGGTGAGCCCATAAATGGATCACCCCGTGATTTCACTGGCAGCGAGGCCGGCGACTGGCCCTCAAGCCTGCCCCCTGCCCCGCGCCATTACCGATCAATAGTCGGCGTTGCCGTCGTAGTCGGCGTTGCCATTACTGTCGTCAACGTTCTCGTCCTGATCGAAGATGCCGCCGGTCTTGACCGCAGGCAGCGCCGCCTTGACCGAATTCAGCGCCGAACGAGGCAACGGGTTGCTGGTGGTGGTCGACAGTTCCTGACGGAACGAGTTGACCAGCTTGGCGGTGAGACGAATGTCGTCCGAGGCCGCGCCCAGGCTGATGTTGAAGGTGTCGGCGTCGACCACCCACTGCTTGCTCGTCTCGTCGTAGTAGGCGAGCGAACGATCGTTGAGCTCGATGGTAACGTGACGGGTTTCGCCCGGCTTGAGGAAGACCTTCTTGTAACCCTTGAGCTCCTTGACCGCGCGCTCGACAGTCGGGTTCTGCTGGCCGACATACAGCTCGGCGACCTCGGAACCGGCGCGCTGGCCGCTGTTGGTCAGGTCGAAGGAGACCTTGATCGGCGTATTGCCCACCGCGACGCCCGGCGTGACCGAGATATTGTTGTAGGTGAACTGGGTGTACGACAGGCCATGGCCGAAGGCGAACAACGGCTTGGTGCCGGTCTTGTCGTAACCGCGATAGCCGAGCATCGTCAGGTCGTTCTTGTAGCTGATTTCCTTCAGCGTGCGGGTGTTGTCGAATTTCGGGAAATCGGCATACAACGGGTTGTCTTCGATGTTGCGTTCGATACTGATCGGCAGCTTGCCCGACGGGTTGACCTTGCCGAACAGAATTTCGGCCAGCGCCTGGCCGCCGTTCTGGCCAGGGTAGAACGCGTGCAATGCAGCCGGGACCTGATCGATCCAGTCGCTCATCTTCAAGCCCGTACCGCCGTGCATGGTGACGATGGTGTGGGGGTTGGCCTTGGCGATGTTCTGGATCAGCTCGTTCTGGTACTCGGGCAGATCGAAGCTGTGGTCAAAACCTTCGCCTTCGTATTCGTTGCTGTTGCCGACGGCCACGACCACCGCGTCGTACTTGGACAAATCCTGCGGCGCGGCCAGCGAAGCCCATGCCATTTGCACACCGACCAGGCCGCCCATGGTGGACAAGTAACCATCGCGACGCGAGTACTCAAGTTTTACGTCATAGGCCTTGCCGGCTTCGAGCTTGATCTTGCCCGACACCGGAATGGTCGGCGGGATGCTCTTGTTGGTGATGTTCTCGCCATCGCCGTTGTCGATGATCTTCTCACCGTTGACCCACAGGCGGACCGCACCGTCGGCACGCACCTTGAACACCTGCTCGCCACTGGTGACCGGCTTCATCTGGCCGCTCCAGCGAATCGAGGTGTTGGCGGTGTCGCCATTGCTCGGCAGATCGTCGGTGGACCAGTCCATGTCGACATGGGTGTCGATGCGGGTGGCCGATGGGTCGCCGGACCAGTTGGCGTTGGTGAAGAACTCGGTCTTCATGCCAGCGACGGCGTTGCCCTTGCTGTCAGTGGTGGTCCAGGTCGAAGCGCTCGGGTCCAGCGACAGGCCGTCGAGGAATTCGACCTTGGCGCCGGGGGCCATCTGCTGCAGGCCGCTCAGCTCGCTGATGTAGTGAGTGGCGTCGACGTGAGCACTGCCGAAACCGGTCGGCGGCGCGTATTTGGCCAGGTCGCCGACCACCGCGATGCGCTTGACCTTGGCCTTGTCCAGCGGAAGGACGTCGTTCTGGTTCTTCAGCAGCACGATGCCTTCACGGGCAATGTTCAGCGCGACCTTGTTGCTGGTGGCGCTGTTCATGTTGTGGGCAGTCAGCGGCGCGAACTTGTCGAACTGATACAGGTAGATGTTCTTGAGGATACGGCGGACCTTGTCATCGATGGTCGCCATGTCCAGCTCGCCGCTGTCCAGGTATGGCTTGAGCACCGAGCTGTTCATCTGGCCACCCATCATGTCCAGATCGGAACCGGCCTGAGCGGCTGGCAGACCGTGAACGATGGCGTTGTAGTCGCTCTGCACCAAGCCCTTGAAGCCCCACTCCTTCTTCAGGATATCGGCGATCAGATGGGTGTTTTCGCAAGCGTACTCGCCGTTCACCTTCTGGAACGAGCACATCATCATCGCGACGGTGCCGTTCTTGGTCGCCGACTCGAACGGCGGCAGGGTCATCTCCCGCAGAACGCGCTCGGGCATGACCTGGTTGAGGATGAAGCGGTTGGTTTCCTGATCGTTGCCCGCGTAGTGCTTGGCCTCGGCCCAGACACGGCGCTGCTGGATGCCGTTGATCACCGCAGGGCCAAGGCTGGCGCCCAGGAACGGGTCTTCGCCGGACAGGTATTCGAAGGCCCGACCGCTCCATGGCATGCGGTAGAGGTTCATGCCCGGGCCGGTCACGAACTGATAACCACCGGTGGCGGTGTCGTAACCCAGCGCACGACCGAAGTCGAGGGCGCGACGCGGGTTGAAGGTTGCCGCCAGGTTAGGGCCGGACGGATAGACCACGCCCGGGTCGTTGCCTTCACTGGTGTAGCGAATCCCAGCGCCGCCGTCGGCGCCGTGAATCTGAGGCACACCGTATTGCGGCAAGGGTTTGACGTCCCAGCCACCGATCCCGCCGATGTAGGCCAGCTTCTGTTCCTGGGTCATCTTTGACAGGGTTTTCTCGGCTGCCTTGTCGGCACGGACTTCCTTGGCTGCCAACTGCTCTTGAGTGGTGGTCTGTGCCGCGTTGGCATGACCGATTGCCAGACTCAACAGAGCCAGTGCCGAATGAGCACCTAAAGTTCTACGGGTTCGCATAAGAAAAAACTCTCCAGATATCGCCTGCGCGCAATTGCCGCAGTTGACAGGCCACAACCCTTTATTCAGGGCAATACGTCGCCCATGCCGAAGTTTCAAAAAGAAACGACGGACAAAGAAAAGTGACGCGCCTGCAAGCAACGAACTTGGGCGATATGTTAGGTAAAACCAAAGTTACTGGCACAGCGCCAGTTAAAGACGCGGTAGACCCCAGCGCCATTTAAATTAAGGCAATGGTTTTTAGTTGAAGTCAAACAAAAATATGCGCAATGAAAAAGATCGACATTTTTTGATACACTCGCTGAACTCTCGCTAAACCCACTGGTCTGTAGGTTTAGTAAAAATGACCTGCACCCATCTGAAACCCTCTAGATACGGAGCATTCACAAGGCTAAACCGTGTATCTAGAGCGTTAAACGCACGGCGTGCAATCATTTCAACACTGTTACACACACTGGAGAATCATCATATGAAATTGCCACTACTTGGTGCCGTTGCCGCCATGACATTCGCAATTGCCACTACGACCATGGCAGCAGAATCGAACATTCAGGAAACGGCATCCGGCGCCCCTGATTCCACCGTGATGACACAGACGCAAAACGTGAAAGTCGAAAAGAAACAGCACAAACAAGTTCAGTCCGACGAAAACCAGCGCGGCCGTCCGGCGGACAAGTCGTCTCGCACTACCAACTAATACCTGCGCCACTTATATATATACACCCACGAACACAGGGGTCCTTATAAGCCCCCTGTTGTTCGTCGTTACCTGAAGCCAAGTCGTGTCCGATACTCTGAATCCTGTCCACCTTGAACAACTGACCGAGCACTCGTCTGAAGCTCTGTGTGTCTGGCTGTTGGTCCACGCCGGGCTCAAGACAGGCGATCTGGAACGGGCGCGCCGGCTTGCACAGGAATCCGCAGGCAGTTCACTGACTGAACTGCTGACCCGCCTGGGTCTGGTGTCCGAACTTGACCTGGCACGGGCGTGGGCATCGACCCTTGACGCGCCGTTGCTGATTTCCGACGCCGTGCCGCTGCCCGGCGATGCCCTGCCTGCGCTAAGTGAGCGTTTCATGCGCCATCATCGCTTGTTGCCCATCGGCAACCACGCCAATGGTGTGCATGTTCTGGCCGCCAACCCTGGCAACGTTTATGGGCTGGAAGCGGTGCGCTATGCCTGCCAGACACCGGTATATGTGTCGGTCGGACTGTCCAGCGAAGTGGACGGGCTGATCGAGCGTTTCTACGGTCAGGGTCGCTCGGCCATGGGCTCGCTGATCGAGACCATGGACGATCACAACGGCGCCGAAGAAGACATCGAACACCTCAAGGATATGGCATCCGAAGCGCCGGTCATTCGCCTGGTCAACCTGATCCTGCAGCGCGCAGTCGAGCAACGCGCTTCCGACATCCATATAGAACCCTTTGAAAGCCAGCTGAAGGTGCGTTATCGCATCGATGGCGTGCTGCACGAAGCCGAAGCGCCGCCTTCGAGTTCTTCGGCGGCGATCATTTCGCGCCTGAAGATCATGGCGCGGCTGGACATCGCCGAGCGCCGCCTGCCGCAGGACGGCCGGATCATGCTGCGCATTCAGGGCAAGGAACTGGACCTGCGGGTGAGCACGGTGCCCACCAGTTTCGGTGAGTCGGTGGTCATGCGTCTGCTCGACCGCCAGACCGTGAGTTTCGATTTTCCAAGCCTGGGCATGGACGGCGAGCGCCTGCAGAACTTTCTCGACGTGTTGGAAAACCCCCACGGCATTCTGCTGGTCACCGGCCCCACCGGATCGGGCAAGACCACGACGCTGTACACCGCGCTGTCACGACTCAACACCGCCGAGCGCAAGATCATCACCGTCGAAGATCCGGTGGAATATCAACTCGAAGGCATCAACCAGATTCAGGTCAAGCCTTCCATCGGCCTGGACTTCGCCGGGGCGCTGCGCTCCATCGTGCGCCAGGACCCGGACGTGATCATGATTGGTGAGATGCGCGACCTGGAAACCTGCCGCATCGCGATTCAGTCCTCGCTGACCGGCCACCTGGTGCTGTCCACCCTCCACACCAACAGCGCCGCGGCGAGTATCACCCGTCTGCTCGACATGGGCGTCGAAAGCTACCTGATCGCCTCGACCGTCAAAGGCATTCTGGCCCAGCGCCTGGTGCGCCGGCTCGATCCTGTGACGCGCATTGCCTTCGAAGCGCCGGCCGAGCTGGTGGCCGAACACGGGCTTGAACGCTTCACCGATCAGCGCCCGATCATGCTCTACCGACCTGCCAGCGAACTGCCGGGCGGCGGTTATCACGGGCGCAGCGCGATTACCGAATTGCTGGTGATGAACGAAGAACTGCGCAGCCTGCTGATGCGCCAGGCCGATGCCGCCACGCTGGAACAGGCCGCCCGGCGCGGGGGGCTGCGCACGCTGTATGAAGAAGGTCTGCGTCAGGCCGTCGCCGGTGTGACCTCGCTTGAAGAGGTGCTGCGCGTCACGCGCGGCGATTGACCATGGCCCATTTCAAATACCGGGCGCTGGACGCCGACGGTGTCGCGCAGAACGGCACACTGGAAGCGAGCGATCAAAACGCTGCGGCGGTCATCTTGCAAAAGCGCGGTCTGTTGCTGCTCAGCCTTGAAGCAGGCGCCCACAGCGGGCTGGGCGTGGTGATGCGTCGCAGCGTGCTCAACGGCGCGGCGCTGGTCAGTTTCACTCAACAATTGGCAACCCTGCTCGGCGCCGGCCAACCGCTGGAGCGCGCGCTGGGCACACTGCTCAGACAGAACCACGACCCCAAGCGCCTGGCGCTCCTCGAACGGGTGCGCGAACAGGTCAAGGCCGGCAAGCCGTTGAGTCAGGCGCTGGAAGAAGAGCACGGTCAGTTTTCCAGCCTCTATATCAGCATGGTCCGCGCCGGTGAGGCTGGCGGCTCACTGGAGAACACGCTGCGTCAACTCGGCGAATACCTGGAACGCAGTCAGAAGCTGCGCGGCGAAGTGGTCAACGCACTCATTTACCCGATCTTTCTGGTGGTAGGCGTCCTCGGTTCGCTGGCCTTGCTGCTGGCTTACGTGGTGCCGGAGTTCGTGCCGATCTTCCGCGACCTGGGCGTGCCCATTCCACTGATCACGCAGGCCATTCTCGGGCTGGGTGAATTCTTGAGCGCCTACGGCCTGCTACTGCTGGGGGCCATCGTGGCGTCGATATGGAGCATCGCGGTGCTGCGCCGCGATCCGCAACGGCGCCAGCGACACGACCGCCGCGTGCTCTCACTGAAAGTCATCGGCCCGTTGCTGCAGCGCATCGAGGCTGCGCGACTGGCCCGCACACTGGGCACCTTATTGAGTAACGGCGTGGCCCTGCTGCAAGCCATGAACATCGTTCGCCAGGTCTGCGGCAACCACGCCCTGCGCGCCCAGGTCGAGCAAGCCACCGACCGGGTCAAGGGCGGCGGCACCCTCGCACAGGCGTTTGGTGAGCAACCGCTGCTGCCGGAACTTGCGCTGCAGATGATCGAGGTCGGCGAACAGGCCGGCAATCTCGACAGCATGCTGCTCAAGGTCGCCGACGTTTTCGACGTCGAGGCCAAGCGCGGCATCGACCGCATGCTCGCGGCGCTGGTACCCAGCCTGACCGTGGTCATGGCTGTCATGGTGGCGGTGATCATGCTGGCCATCATGCTCCCGCTGATGAGCCTGACCAGTAACATTTGAGGAAACACACATGACTCGATTCAAACCAGCCCAAGGCCGTCGCCAGGGCGGCTTCACCCTATTGGAAATGCTCGCGGTGATCGTGCTGCTCGGCATCGTCGCCACCATCGTGGTGCGCCAGGTCGGCGGCAACGTCGACAAAGGCAAGTACGGCGCAGGCAAGGCACAGCTCGCCAGCCTGAGCATGAAGGTCGAAAGCTACGGCCTGGACGTCGGCTCGCCCCCTGCCAATCTGCAGCAACTGGTGACCAAGCCCGCCAACGCTACCGGCTGGGCCGGTCCGTACGCCAAGCAGTCGGACCTCAAGGACCCGTTCGGCCACGCCTTCGGTTACCGCTTCCCCGGCGAGCACGGCAGCTTCGACCTGATCTTCTTAGGCCAGGACGGTCAGCCCGGCGGCGACGGCTACAAGGCCGATCTCGGTAACTGGGAATAACATGCGCGCCCTGCCCCGCGCCCGCGGCTTCACCCTGTTCGAAATGCTGGTGGTGATCGTATTGATCAGCATCAGCGTCGGCCTGGTGGGCTTTGGCGTGGGCAAAGGTCTGCATACGGCCAGCGAACGCCGCGCCCTGAGCGAAGTGGTGCAAGCGCTGCGCGCGGCGCGGGTCCAGGCCATTGTCACCGGGCAACCGGCGCAGACCCGGTTTGACCTCAAGGACGGCCGTTTTCAAGGCCCGTTGCAAACGGTCCGGCACCTGCCCAGTGACATGCACGTCCAGTTGCAGACCGCAGACGGCCTCGGCTCGGCGTTCGAGTTCTACCCGGATGGCGGATCGAGCGGCGGCCATCTTTTACTGAGCCGCAACGACAAACATTGGCGGGTCGATATCAACTGGCTTACGGGCAACGTTCAGTTGCGCACGCTCAATTGAGTGGCGAACGCGGCTTCACCTTGCTGGAAATGCTTGCCGCCCTCGCGGTGCTGGCGGTGTGCAGCAGTGTGCTGGTGGTCGCGTTCGGCCAGAGCGCCCGCGCCCTGCAACAGGCGCAACGCAGCGACCTGTTGAGCCTGACGGCGCGCTCGCTGATGGACGAAGCCAACGCGGGCCGCTTGCAGGCGGGCGTCACCGAAGGACGCTGGTCTGGGGTGAAGTGGCGGTTGAACGTCAGTGCCTTGCCGGGCGGCAATGCCCCGCTCGATGCCTGGCGGCTGGACCTGGATGTCAGCAACGGCGGGCGACACGCGCACTACAGCACGCTGCAAGTGCGCAGCGCAGGGTCGGGGGCAGGCCAATGATTCGTCGGGCGCAGGGGTTCACCTTGCTGGAAGTGCTGGTGGTGCTGAGCCTGCTCGGGGTGCTTTTGACCCTGATCGCAGGCGCGATTACCGGCGCCAATCGGGCCATGAGCAAGGCCGAACGCTACAGCACGCGACTGGACGAAGTGCGTTCCACGCAGAATTTTCTGCGCAATGCCATTGGCCAGACCCTGCCTCTGGCGGCAGGCGCGCCGGGGGTCACGCAGTCGCCGGTGTTCGTGGGCGAGGCCCAGAGCATGAGCTTTTACGCGCCGCTGGTGGCCAACCTCGGCGGCGGTTTGTATCGGTACAACGTGGCGCTGGCCGCGGGACAGCGCTTGCAGGTGAGCCTGCAGCGTCTGCGCGATCAAGGCCTGCTGCCAGCGGATGAACCTCAAGTGCTGCTGCATCAGGTGCAAAGCGTGCACTTCAGCTATCGCGGGATTTCGCCCAAGGGCGACGCGACAGACTGGCTGGATCAGTGGCCTTGGCCCGGGCGCCTGCCGGTGAGCGTGCGCATTGATGCACAGCTTGCCGGGCCGGTGCCGTGGCCGTTGCAGAGCATCGATCTGCGCCTGGACCTGTCGTCCGAGGCGCGAACGTTATGAAGGGCCAACGCGGCGTGGCGCTGCTGTTGGTGCTCTGGGTGCTGGCGCTGCTGGGCACCTTGCTCGCCGGCCTCTTGGGTTGGGTGCATCTGCAGAACCGTCAGGCCCTGTGGCAGCGCCAACATACCCAAGGGCTGCTGGCAGCCGAAGCGGGCGTGGGCATGGCCGTGCTGGCGCAGCTGGATCGTGACCCGAAACGGCACTGGAACGCCGACGGCCAGCCCCACGCTTTGCATTTCGACGAGGCGGCGTTGGCCGTCAGCCTGACCAGCGAGGCCGGAAAGCTGGACGTCAATGCAGGGCCTGTCGAGTCGTTTGCCCGGCTGGTGCGGGCGTGTGGCGGATCGGCCGAGCAATCGGCGCAACTGACGCAAGCGCTGAATCAGCGCCGTGGCGGCGACCACGCACCGTTGCGCACGATTGAAGAAGTTCGCGAACTGCCCGCCATGGACCAGCGGCTTTACCAGTGCGCCAGTGCGCATTTGACCTTGTGGAGCGGCCTGCCCGCGCCGGATGCACGCCTGGCCGCGCCATGGTTGCGGGGTGTGTTGAACCTGCCTCAGGGCAGCGCCATCGCCAGCGATCCAGGCCCGGTCATCACCGTACAAAGCCGGGCGACATTGCCTGGCGGTTTTACCACGACGCTGAGCGTCACGCTGTTACTGAACCCATCGAAGGAGGGTGTCAGGCCTTACCGGGTCCTGCGCTGGCAAGAATGAAGCATTTATTTTCAAAGCGGCTCGCCCCGTTCCAGGCCCGCCTTCATAGCCACTGGCGTGACAGCCGGGCACAACAACTGTGGCGCGCCTGGCTGCACGAACTGCAAGCTATGCTGCCCGCCGCCGTGCGTGCGCGTTTGCTGCCACAAATGCGCGAAAGGCTGATTGACTGGCCGCTGTCGGAACATCCGGAGGCGCGCCACGACGAGCGCCTGATTCTGGTGCTGCCCGCGAGCATGGTGCTGGTTCAGACGCTGCTGCTGCCGAGCGCTGCATTGCGCGATCTGCACAACGTCATCGGCTTCGAACTGGACAAGTACACGCCCTACCCCCGCGACCAGATGCACTACGTCGCCCGCGTCACCGGCAAAGAGGGCGCGATGGCCCAGGTGCTGCTTGTGGCGGTGCTGCGCGAGCGGCTGCAACCGGCGCTCGATGCGTGCAGGGCGCAGGGCCTGGCGCTGCATGCAGTCGATGGCCGCGATGCACGGGGCCAGCGACTGCGGGTCGATCTGCTGCCCGCCGAGCAGAAGCCACCGCGCCGCAGAGGTGCTCGATTGCCGCGCTATCTCGCGCTGGCCTGTTGCGCGCTGTTGATGAGCTGCATGGTGCTCTGGCTGGATGCACGCAGTGCCATGGTCGAGGCGATGCAGCACAGCGTCGATGCGCAGCGCGGACAGGTGCAGCAGGTGCAGAACCTGCGCCGCGAGTTGATCAACACTCAGGGTGCGGCGCGATATCTGGCCCAGCAAAAGGCCGCGCAGCCAACGCTGTCCAGCGTGCTGGTGGACCTCACCGGTTGCCTGGGTGCCGACACCTGGGTCGAGCAACTGGAAATCGCTGACGGCGGTGGTGTTTCCCTGTCCGGGCAAAGCGCCAAGGCCAGTGCCCTGATCACCCGCATGAAGGACTGCAAGACCCTGAGTGACGCGCAATTCCAGGGCATCATTCAGCCCGATGCACAGACCGGCAAAGAACGCTTTTCCCTGCGTGCGCAACTGCGCAAGGAGGCCGCCGATGCGCCGTGAACTGAGCCCGCGGGAACGCCGTGGCGCGGCCCTGATCGTACTGGCGCTGGTGCTCTGGGCCGCATGGTGGTTGCTGGTGCAAAGCTGGTTTCTCGACCCGCTGAACGCTCTCGATGAGCAGGCCGACGCCTTGCGCACCCAGCAACAGCGCTACGCCGCGATCCTGCAACAGCGGGACGGCCTGGAACAACAACTGCAGGCTGCGCGCCGCGATCCTTCGAGCCGCACCAGCCTGCTGCCCGGCGAAGACCCCAGCGCGGTCGCCGCCGATCTGATGCAACGCAGCCTCGATCTGGTCAAGGCCCACGCCGACCAAGGGCCCGGCTGTGAGGTTACGCAGCGCATGCCGATCACCCCGGAGCGCGACAGCGCCGAGCCGTATCGCCAGGTGAAAGTCAGCCTGACCCTGGAGTGCGCCATGGAGCCGCTGGCCAACCTGCTGCACGACTTCGAATACGGCCAGCCGTTTCTGTTCGTCGACAACCTGAGCCTGCGCCGTGCAACGTCAGCCCCCGCCAGTGGCGGCGCCGGACGCCTGCAAGTGCATCTGTTACTGCGCGGTTATCTGCAACAAGCGCCCGCGCATCCGGCGCAAGGGAAGCAGCCTGAAAAGCCGGCCGCATCCAGCGAGGAGCCCGAAGCATGAGGTTCGACACCCTTACTCTCGCATTGCTGGCGGCCACTGCCCTGTTGAGCGCGACGGCCGTAAGCCTCGCCATGGGCGCCGGGCAGACGCTGGATTGGCTGCCTGCGGGTCAGGCCCGTGAATCGGCGCCCGCAGCCAAGCCCCAGGCGATCTCGCCACTGCCGGCTCAAGCCCTGGCGCTGACCTGGCAACAGTCGATGTTCAGCCCGGACCGCAAGCCCGATCGGGTGACGGGTAAAAAACAGGCCTCTTCCCTCGACGGCATCAGCCTCAGCGGCGTGATCATCGACGGGCAGGCCCACTGGGTGCTGCTGCGCATGGCGGACAAACGCAGCCTGAAACTGGCGGTCGGGAGCACCCTCGACAACGGCTGGACCCTGACCGGCGCCACGCCCCAGCAAGCCACCTTTAGCCACCAAGGCCAGACCCGCGAATTGCGCCTGCCCCTGCTCCGCCTTCCAGCGCCTTCGAAGGCGCCCCTCATTACCCTTCCAGACGTACCCACACCATGAACAATCGCTACCTTGAGTTTCCCCGTTTGTGCAGCCCTCTGTTGTGTTTGGCGACCGCCGTCGCGCTGGCCGGTTGCGCGGCGACGCCGGAGCATTTCGACAACGACCCGGCGCTGATGCAGGAAGCACTCAATGGCACCGGCTCCCAGCGCCCGCCCCTGGCTGAATCGGCACCGCTGCCGAGCCAGCCGAACCCCGGCGCCAGGGCGGTGCCGCGCCAGCAGATCATTCGTGGCAATCAGACCTTCGTGCACAACCCGGCCCCGGCCACAAAAGCTCCTGGCGCGAACGACCCCGCAGATGCCAGCGGCGATATCGTGTTCAACTTCGCCAATCAGCCGATCGAGGCGGTGATCAACAGCGTCATGGGCGATCTGCTGCACGAAAACTACAGCATCAATCAGGGCGTCAAAGGCGACGTCAGCTTCTCCACCTCCAAGCCGGTGAACAAACAGCAAGCGCTGTCGATTCTCGAGACCCTGCTGTCGTGGACCGACAACGCGATGATCCGCCAGGGCGACCGCTATGTGATCCTCCCCGCCAACCAGGCGGTGGCCGGCAAACTGGTGCCCGAGATGCCGGTGGCGCGGCCTTCCAGCGGTCTTTCTGCGCGACTGTTCCCCTTGCACTACATTTCGGCGACCGAGATGCAGAAGCTGCTCAAGCCCTTCGCCAGGGAGAACGCTTTCCTGCTGGTCGATCCGGGGCGCAACGTGCTCAGCCTCGCCGGGACGCCGGATGAACTGGCCAACTATCAGGACACCATCGACACCTTCGATGTCGACTGGCTCAAGGGCATGTCCATCGCGGTCTATGGCCTGCAGCGTGCCACCGTCGGCGAGCTGATGCCGGAACTGAAGAAAATGTTCGGCCCCGACAGCGGCATGCCGATGGCGGGCATGGTGCGTTTTCTGCCGATCGACCGAACCAACTCGGTGGTGGCGATCTCCGCGCAGCCGCGTTACCTGAGCGAAGTCGGTGACTGGATTCACACCATCGACGAAGGCGGCGGCAACGAGCCGCAGATGTATGTCTACGACGTGCGCAACATGAAGGCCTCGGACCTTGCCAGGTACCTGCGCCAGATCTACGGCAACGGGCAGATCAAGGACGACAGCGCGGCCAAGGTCGCCCCCGGCCTGCGCACCCGCTCGCTGTCCTCACTCAGCGGCAATGGCAGCAGCGCGGGCGGCATGGGGCTGAGCGGCAGCGGCCAGGGGATGGGCACAAGCTCGGGCATGGGCATGAGCGGCAGTAACGGCGGCATGCAGAACGGTGCGCAGCAGAACGAAGAGACTGACGCAGACGAGGGCGACGATGATGCAGGCGGCGTCGAAGGCACCGACAGCGAGACGGCTGGCACCGAATCCGGCGCCAGCAAGCGGCTGGACGACAGCACCCGCATCACCGCGCAGAAGAGCAGCAACCAGTTGCTGATCCGCACCCGCCCCGCCCAATGGACCGAGATCGAATCCGCGATCAAACGGCTGGACAACGCGCCGATGCAGGTGCAGATCGAAACCCGGATTCTGGAAGTCAACCTCAGCGGCGAACTGGACCTGGGCGTTCAGTGGTATCTGGGCAAACTCGCCGGTAATTCCGGCAGCACCACTGTCGCCAATGCGTCCGGCAGTCAGGGTGCCCTCGGCGGCGGCGGCGCAGGTCTGGGCGCAGCTGACTCGCTGTTCTATTCCTTCGTCAGCAATAACCTGCAAGTGGCGCTGCATGCGCTGGAAACCAACGGCCGCACCCAAGTGCTGTCGGCGCCGTCGCTGGTGGTCATGAACAACCAGCAAGCGCAGATTCAGGTCGGCGACAACATCCCCATCAGCCAGACCACGGTCAATACCAACGTCTCCAACACCACGCTGAGCAGCGTCGAATACGTTCAGACCGGTGTGATTCTGGACGTCGTGCCGCGCATCAATCCGGGTGGCCTGGTATACATGGACATTCAGCAGCAGGTCAGTGACGCCGACAACAGCGCTGCGTCGGACAACAACGGCAACCCGCGCATTTCTACCCGCTCGGTGTCCACGCAGGTCGCGGTGCAGAGCGGGCAGACCGTTTTGCTCGGCGGTTTGATCAAGCAGGACAACAGCGACACCGTGTCATCGGTGCCGTATCTGGGCCGGGTGCCGGGGCTGCGCTGGTTGTTCGGCAACACCAGCAAGAGCAAGAAGCGCACGGAGCTGATCGTGCTGATCACCCCGCGCGTGGTCACCAGCAACAGCCAGGCGCGGCAGGTGACGGACGACTATCGCCAACAGTTGCAGTTGATCAAGCCAACGCAGGCAGGCGTTTCAGGGGGCTGAATAATGCTGGGCCGAGAGAAGACGGGAGCTCGGCGGGGCACCCGCTTTTCAACCTGGCCGCGCGATACCGTGGTGACGCAATTTGCGGTAAAGCGTGTTGCGGCTGATCCCCAGACGATCGGCCACGCGGGCGATGTGCCAATGCTCGGCTTCGATGAGGCTGAGCAGGGTCTGCTTTTCTGAGAGGTGCAGCGGGTTTTCCGGCGAGTCGATCGGCTGCGTCGGCAACAACTCTTCCACTTCATCCAGGCTGATGCGCCCCTCCCACGCCAAGGCGACCAGTGTTCGCAGACAGGTACGCAACTGCCGCACATTGCCCGGCCAGGGATGCGAGAGCAGGCGCTCTCTCACACCAGGTTCGAGCTGAACCTGTGCGCCCTTCGCTTCTTCGCGCAGCAGCAGGTCGAGCAAACTGCCTTTGTCGGAGCGCTCCCGCAACGGCGGCAGTTGCACGGCAAACCCACCCACGCGGTAGAACAGATCCTCGCGAAAACGCCCATCGGCCACACAGGCCTGCAAATCCTGGTGACTGGCACTGATCAGCCGCACGTCCAGAGGACGGGCCGAGGCGCCGCCCAACGGCACCACCTGCCGTTCCTCCAGCACCCGCAGCAGCCGCGTTTGCAACGCCAGCGGCATATCGGCGATTTCGTCCAGAAACAGAATGCCGCCATCGGCCTGTTCCAGTTTGCCGACCATGCCGTCCTTGCGTGCCCCCGTAAAACTGCCACCTCGGTAGCCGAACAGCTCACTCTCGATCAATGATTCCGGAATGGCCGCGCAATTGATCGCAACGAACGGCTGGTTGGCCCGGGCGCTGGCACGGTGCAGTGCAGCGGCGAATGCCTCTTTACCTGTGCCGGTTTCACCCTGGAGAAACACCGGAACGTCGCGCTCCAGCACCCGCAATGCGCGAGCGAAACCCCGTTGCAGGCGCGGATCTTCAAGGCACACGCGCAGATCGTTGACCTTGGGCGCCGCCGGCATCACCAATGGCGAAGTGCGCAACGGTGCTCGTAACTGGCCATAGAACAGGCGCCCATCCTGCAAGCGTATTGGCCAGCACAGGCTCGGCTGGGCACTGGCCTGGCTCAGCACGTGTTCAATGGGCGTTTCCAGCAAGCTCGCCAAGGGCTGCCCAACCCATTGCTCACGGCTGATACCGAGCAGATCCAGCGCGGCCTGGTTGACCGAGCAGATGCGCGCCTGCTCATCGAAGCTGAGCAGGCCTTCTCCCAACAAGCCGACGAATCCCGCTTGCGGGTGGAAACGAAGCAGGTATCGATGGGGATCGTCCCCGAGAAAAAAGCAGCTCTCGATCAGTCGCGCGGACAGGTTGGTCAGCGCCATCGCCTGATAATGCTGTTGCAGGCTGGTTTCCGGCCGCACCGAGGAAAGATTGAGCACGGCCAGCAACTCGCCCTTCGAATCGAAGATCGGGCTGGCCGAGCACGTCAACCCGACATGCTTGCCCCTGAAGTGTTCATCGCGGCGAATCGTCACGTGGCGGCGCTCGACCAGGCAGGTACCCACGCCGTTGGTGCCTTCGGTTTCCTCGCTCCACACCGAACCGAGCCACAGCCCGGAGCGCTGAAACTCGGCTTGCTCGGCATCATTGAACACGCTGTCGATCGCCACGCCGCGAGCGTCGGTCAGCAGCACCACATGACCGTCACGGCCGACCTGCTGATGCAGGCTGTTCATCTGCCAGCGGGCCACGGCGATGATGTGCTCCAGTGGCGCGCGATGATCCTTCAGACGAGGGTGTTCCAGTACATCCGGGGCGCGACGGCTCGCGGGGTCGAGTCGGTGCTGGTCCAGGCAGCGGCGCCAGGAGCGGGTGATCGCGATGTCGGCGGCAGGCCCGGGCTGTGGCTGAGTGCCCTGCACGGCTTGCAAGACTTGTTGCGCATGGGCGCTGATCAGGGTGGGCGTCATTGTTCTTGTTCTCCGTGACGGTGACGAGACGGCTCCGTGGGCAGCTTAGACCAAGTGAACGCCAACGGGGACTTCTGGCGCCGGGTGACACTGTGTCACCTGCGTTTATCGCCAGCGTGACACTCAAGGCACCTTCGCACGCCGACTCAATCCCCCACCAACGGCTCTGGAACAAGCGTTACAGCAAGGTGGCCCGCCGCTTGCTCTGCTCATCCCGGTACAAAAACAACAAGATCGGGAGAAGCCCCCACATGAACGTCGCAATTGAAACCCCTCTGCAAACACCCACTGCCCAGCTCGCGTCCTGGGTCGACAGCCTTGGCGAGCGTCTGGCCAAAAGGGATCTGGACGCCACCCTGGAACTGTTCGCCGACGAATGCTACTGGCGTGACCTGCTGCTGTTCAGCTGGAACCTGGTGACGCTGGAAGGCAAGCCTGCGATCCGCGATATGCTGGAAAATCGTCTCGAAAGCACTCGCCCCGATCAATGGAAGCTGGAAGGCGAAGCCAGCCTGAACGATGGCGTGCTCGAAGGCTGGATCAGCCTGGAAACCGAGACCGCCCGCGGCAAAGGCTATGTGCGTCTCAAGGACGGTGTGTGCTGGACCCTTCTGACCACCATGCGCGAACTCAAAGGCCACGAAGAACCCACCGGCCGCCGCCGTCCGATGGGTGCCAATCACGGTCATGGCCACCCCGACAAGCGCAACTGGCTGGAACGCCGCCGCGATGAAGAGGCCTCCCTCGGCATCACCACCCAGCCCTATTGCCTGATCGTCGGCGGTGGTCAGGGTGGATTGGGGCTTGCCGCGCGGCTCAAGCGCATGGGCGTACCGACCCTGATCATCGACAAGGCCGAGCGCCCCGGCGATCAATGGCGCGGCCGCTATAAATCGCTGTGTCTGCACGATCCGGTCTGGTACGACCACATGCCTTACCTGCCCTTCCCCGAGCACTGGCCGGTGTTTACCCCCAAGGACCAGATTGGCGACTGGCTGGAGATGTACAGCAAGGTCATGGAGCTCAACTTCTGGCCGCGTACCGAATGCGTGAGCGCCCAATACGATGACCAGTCGGGCAAGTGGACGGTCCAGGTGCAACGCGACGGCGAACGCCTGACGCTGCAACCGACCCAGTTGATCCTCGCCACCGGCATGTCCGGTGTGGCCAATGTGCCCGCCTATCCGGGTGCCGAGGCGTTCAAGGGGCAGCAGCACCACTCCAGTCGCCACCCCGGCGGCGATGCCTGGAAAGGCAAGCGCGCGGTGGTCATCGGCGCCAACAACTCGGCTCACGATATCTGCGCGGACCTGGTGGAGAACGGTGCCGAGGTGACCATGGTGCAGCGCTCCAGCACGCATATCGTTCGCTCCGACAGCCTGATGGATCTGGTGTTCGGCGGGCTGTATTCGGAAGACGCTGTGGAAGGCGGCTTGACCACGGACAAGGCCGACATGCTGTTCGCCTCGATTCCGTACAAGGTGATGCCAAGCTTTCATCAACCCGTGTTTGGCGCGATCAAGGAGCGCGACAAGGACTTTTATCAAGGTCTGGAAAAGGCCGGTTTCATGCTCGACTTTGGTGACGACGACTCAGGCCTGTTCATGAAGTACGTGCGCCGGGGCTCGGGCTACTACATCGATGTCGGCGCCTCGGCGTTGATCGCCAATGGCACGATCAAGCTAAAAAGCGCGCCAGGCCTTGGAGTCGAACGCGTTGAAGCGGATGCCGTGATTCTGAACGACGGCAGCCGCTTGCCCGCCGATCTGATCGTCTACGCCACCGGCTACGGCTCGATGAATGGCTGGGCGGCGAAGCTGATTTCCCAGGAAGTGGCCGACAAGGTAGGCCGTTGCTGGGGGCTGGGCTCGGGCACCACCAAGGATCCAGGCCCCTATGAAGGCGAGCTGCGCAACATGTGGAAACCCACACAGCAGGACAACCTCTGGTTCCATGGCGGCAACCTGCATCAGTCACGGCATTACTCGTTGTACCTGGCGCTGCAATTGAAAGCGCGATTCGAAGGGCTGGATACCGACGTTTATGCCCTTGCTCCGAGCCATCACGCCCAATGAGGCGCGGGTCGCCCAACTGAGGTTGGGCGACTTTTCCGGTGTCTGAAATCGCCCGCTCGCCCATTCCCCGCCACCTATACGATCATCTTCCCTGCTTCAAATGCTGCGCACCACATCAAGGCAACTGCCCTCCACTCGCGCACTATCAGTGCGTCACTCCCCATGAACAACCCCGTTCACCGCTGAATATGAGGCGGGTCAGGGTTGGCATGCTTCATGCCTCTGTATCTTTATTCAAGTAACTTGAATATAAATCTAGGCAGTTCAAGGAGAATGACAATGACTCGCTTCACGCTCAAGACTCTGTCCTTATCGCTGGTCACACTGTGCAGCATTTCTCTGGCCCACGCAGACGATCTGCTGCAACGCATCAAGCAGAAACACGAGATCGTGGTCGCCACCGAAGCCCGGTTTGCACCTTTCGAATCGGTTGAGAACGGCAAGATCGTCGGGTATGGCGCGGACCTCATGCATTACGTGCTGGATAAAGACCTGCCGGACGTCAAGGTTCGTCAGCTCGACCTGCCGTTCCAGGGGATACTTCCCGGGCTGGACAGCAACAAGTTCGATTTCGTGGTGACCTCGGTCACGGTCAACAAGGCACGGTTCGATCAATTTGCCTTTACCGTACCGATCGCTGAATCCACTGTTGCGCTGCTCAAACGTGCCGATGACGGCGACATCAAGACACTCAACGACCTTAACGGTCGGGTGATTGGCTCCCAGGCCGGTTCCGGCCAGCTGGCTGTACTGCAGGCACTGGACACCAGGCTCAAAGCCCAAGGGCAGCCCGGTATCAAACGCATCAAGGAATACGTGAGCTTCGACGAAGCCTACGCCGACCTCGCCAACGGCAGGCTCGATGGCGTCGCGCAGTCGCTCTCCAATCTCGGTCCGCTCATGAAAGCGCGTCCTGGCCTGTTCACCACGCTGCCGGAAATGGTCGGCCCCGTGACTTACTTCGGTTGGGTGGGACGCAAAGACGCCGACAGCGCCAGCCTGGTCAAGCTGTTCAGCGACGGCATCGCCCGTGCGTCCCAGGACGGCACCCTCAAGGCCCTGCAAGACAAATGGTTCGGCTTCTCCATGACGCTGCCGACCGATGCCATGCCGGTTCCGAGCATCTGAGCCGCTGATGATGAACGATTTCAGCAGCCGCATGGCGTTGTACTCGCCTGCTCTGATCCAGGGCGCACTGACCACTCTGTGGTTGTGCGCCATCGGGATGCTGCTCGGCTTTGTGCTTAGCGTCCTGATTCATCTGTTGGCGAACGGCCGCAGCCGCGCTGGAGTGGCGTTCACCCGGGTCTACGTCAGCTTCTTTCGCGGCACGCCAATGCTCGCCCAGCTTTTGCTGCTGTTTTACCTGCCGTCGGCGCTGGGGCTGGATATCCCGCCGATGGTCGCCGCTGCAGTGGCCTTGGCGCTGAACACCGCCGCCTACCAGTCGCAGATTCTGAGCAGCGGGTTCGCGGCCATCGCCAAGGGGCAGATGGAAGCGGCCTCGGTGTTCGCGCTGGGCAAATACAACACACTGGTGCACATCCAGTTGCCGCAGGTGCTGCGCCTGACGTCACCGGCGTTGATTTCCGAATTGATCGACGTGATCAAGGTGTCGGCGGTGGTTTCAGTCATTTCCATTACCGATCTGATGCGCGTCAGTCAGCAATTGGTATCGCAAACCTATCGCCCGCTTGAGGTGTATCTGGTGGCGGGCCTGTTCTACCTGCTGCTGACCAGCGTACTGAGCGTGCTCGGCGGTCTGCTGGAACGTCGTTGGCAGGAGCGCAGTTGATGCAAGAGTTGATGAGTTACCTCCCCGAATTTGCCAATGCGTTGCTGGTGACACTGGGCGTCAGTCTGGCGGCCGCGGTCATCGGCCTGACACTGGGCTTTGCGCTGAATGCGGCGCGCATCGCCATCCCGGGATTTGCGCTGATCTACAGCCTTTATGTGTGGCTGATCCGCGGCACGCCGTTTCTTGCACAACTGGCGGTCATTTATTTCGGGCTGCCGGTCATCGGCCTGCGCCTGGAAGCCGTCGAAGCGAGCATTCTTTCGCTGGCGCTGTACAGCGGGGCCTATTTCGCCGAACTGTTTCGCTCGGCCTGGGCCAGCGTTCCCCACGGTCAAGTGGAAGCGGCGCGGGTGCATGGCATATCAAGAGTGCGAGTGTTCTGGCACGTGCAGGCGCCTCAGGCCATGGCCTTCGCCCTGCCGCTCCTGGGCAATCAGGTGATCCTGACCATCAAGGAAAGCGCCGTGACCTCGATCATCACAGTCCCCGAACTGACCATGACCGCCGGGCGCATCGTCTCCACTACCTTTTCCTACGTCATGCCCTACGCCCTGCTGGTGTTGAGCTACTGGTTGGTGACCTCGTCGGTCGCGGCCATTGCCCGCGCCCTTGGGCAACGCATGACCCGTCATCTGCGAGGCTGACCGATGAGTACCCTACCGCTTCTCGAACTGCGCGACGTCGGCAAATCCTATGGCGCCAACCGCGTATTGCGCGGCTTCAACCTGAGCGTACAGCCCGGCGAAATCGTCTCACTGATCGGGCCGTCCGGATCGGGCAAAACCACCGCCCTGCGCTGCATGAATTTCCTTGAGCGCTATGACGAGGGCGAGGTCTGGATCGATGGCCAGCTTCTCGGCTATAGCGGCACTGGCAGGCGCGAAGCCGACCGCGACAGCGAAGCGAAGGTCGATGAAGTGCGCAACCCGCTGTCCATGGTGTTTCAACAATTCGACCTGTGGCCACACATGAGCGTGCGCGAAAACGTCATGGCGCCGCTGGTCCTCGGCAAGAAGATGCCCAAGGCCCAGGCCCGCACCCTGGCGGATCAGGCGTTGTCGCGCGTCGGTCTGAGCGCCAAGGCCGACGCTTACCCTGCCCGGCTTTCCGGCGGCCAGCAGCAAAGGGTGGGAATCGCCCGGGCGCTGGCGGTCAAGCCACGGCTGATGCTGCTCGATGAGCCGACTTCGGCGCTGGACCCCGAATTGGTCGAGGAAGTCCTGCAAGTGATTCGCAGCCTTGCCGACGACGGCATGACCATGGTCATGGTCACCCACGAAATGAGTTTCGCGGCACAGATCTCCGATCGGGTGGTGTTCATGGAAGCCGGGCAGATCGTCGAGTCCGGCGCGCCGGGACCATTGTTCAACGCGCCCAAGACCGAGCGTCTGCAGCAGTTCCTCAAACCGTGGTTCAACCGCAGCCTGACCCCACGCGCACAGGTGACCTCATGATTGCCGAAAAAACCTTGAATGCCGTCTCTGCAACGCGTCTGCAGGGTCTGCTCGATACCCTCGCCACTTTCGGCCCGGGCAACGACGGCGGGATGAACCGCCAGGCCTTGTCGGAGGAAGACTTTCAGGCGCGCGCCTGGCTGATCGGCGAAGCACACAGACTCGGCTGCACAGTATGGAGGGATGCCTGCGCCAACCTGTTCATCCGTCGTGACGGGCGCGAAGACCTGCCTCCGGTAATGACCGGCAGCCACATCGACACGCAGCCCACCGGCGGCAAGCTCGACGGTTGCTACGGCGTAATGGCCGGGCTGGAATGCCTGCACGCCCTGCGCGACGCCGGCGTTCAAACCCGACGACCGATTGAGGTGGTGGTCTGGACCAACGAGGAAGGCAGCCGCTTCAGCCCTGGCGCGATGGGCTCAAGTGCCTACGTCGACCCAGCGAGGCTGACCGGCTACCGCAATAATCTGGACGCTGCCGGTATGTCGGTCGGCGAAGCACTGGACGCTCACGCGCAACGTTTCGCCGATCTGCCCATGCGCGAAAAAATCGCCACCCACGCCTTCGTCGAACTGCACATCGAGCAAGGGCCGGTGCTTGAAGAGGCCAAGGTGCCACTGGGCGTGGTCTCGGGCATTCAAGGGGTGCGCTGGTATCAGGTGCGCTGCAAAGGCGCCTCGGCGCATGCCGGAACCACGCCGACGCACATGCGCCGCGACGCCCTGTTGTCGGCCATGGAATCGCTGAGGCCTATCGATGAGCTTGCCCAACGGCTGGCCGGCGAGGACAAGCGCCTGACCTTCGGCCGCTGGAATGTCATGCCCAACGCAATCAATACGATCGCTGGCGAAGTCACGTTCAGCATCGACTTCCGTCACGCCGACCCGCAGGTGCTGGCAGCCTTCGATGCAGGCCTGAGCGACTGCCTGCCTGCCGATGCGCAACTGAGCAGCCTGTTCAGCCACGAGCCGACCGCGTTCGCCCCGCAGGTGATCGAGGTGCTGGAACACGCGTGCGAGGCGACGGGCCTGGGCTGGCAATCGATCCGCTCCGGCGCCTTTCATGACGCCATGTACCTCGCCGGCCATTGCCCGACAGCGATGCTCTTCGTTCCCAGCCGCAACGGCATCAGCCACAACCCGCTGGAATTCACAGAACCCGCGCAATTGGAAGCCGGCGCCAGAGCACTTGCCTGGAGCCTGGTTGCACTTGCCGAACAACCCTGAACCCGAAACCCTGAACAGACAGGAATCAACATGACCCACATTACCCATAGCCACGACTTCCCCGCCTGCTGCCAACCGGACAACGGCTCGTCACTGGGCATCAACGCCACACTGAAAGAACCGATTTCGGCCGACGGCACTCCGGTCCTGAACGAGACCTACACGGTCCCTGCCCGCTGCGGCCGCGCCGTACGCCTGAAGGCCGGGCAAATGATCAAGATCGTCAACACCCACGGCACTCAGGTGTGCGACACCTGGCTGTTCAACAGCAAAGACATGAGCGAATTCCTCTCGATGGAACACGCCCGTGCTCATTGCAACAGCATCATCCCGAAGGTCGGCGACGATCTGTTCAGTAACCGTCGCCGCACCATCGGCACGCTGCTCACCGACACCTCGCCTGGCATTCACGACACCTTGATGGCCGCCTGCGACCTGCATCGCTACACCAATCTGGGCGTCGAGGGCTACCACGACAGCTGCGCCGACAACATGCGCCTGGCTCTGCAAGCCATCGGCCTGCGTTCCAATGAAGTGCCGCAGCCGTTCAATCTGTGGATGAACATCCCGGTCAAGCCTGACTACACCGTCGAATGGTTGCCGCCGGTTTCCAAGGCCGGTGACTACGTTGAAATCCGCGCAGAAATGGACGTCATCGTGGTGATGTCGGCCTGCCCGCAAGACATCGTGCCGATCAACGACCTGAACCCGGTGGAAGTGACCTTCTCGGTTCACGGCTGAACCTCGACTTGCCAGTAGACGACAGGCGTCCAGCCCCCTAGGATGCCTGTCGCGCGCTTCATCCAATTGTTTTCGAGGGCTGCATGTCCAAACCCACCAAGATGCCTGCCGGCAAATCCCAGCATTCCCAAGGCCTGCCGAGCCTGGCCGTGCGCCTTCGACATGCGCGCAAAGTGGCGGGCTTGACCCTCAAGCAAGTCGCCGAAGCGGCAGGATGCTCCGAAAGCCTGATTTCCAAGCTGGAAAACGACGCCGCTTCGCCCTCACTGGCCACGCTGCATCGCCTGGCATTGGCGCTGGGCAGCAACGTGTCCGAGTTGACCTCCGAAGACTGGGTGTCGGAAGAGCCGGTGCTGCGCGCAGGCGGTCGACAGGTCAACCGCTTCGCCAAGGGCACCAAAAAAGGGTATATCGATCTGGAGCGCATCACCCACCTGCAGAAAGGCGGGCTGTTGCAAGGTGACATCCACATCGTCTCGCCGGGCATGGTCAGTGAAATGATCGAGCATGCCGGGGAAGAGATGGGTTATGTCATCGAAGGCAGTCTCGACCTGACGCTGGGCGAAACCACCTACACGCTGAACGCAGGCGATTCTTTTCACTTCCCCAGCAACGTCCCTCACGGCTATCGCAACTCCACCGACAGCGTCGTGCGTATTCTCTGGGTCAATACCCCCGCCACTTTCTGATCCCTGGCCGAGCCGGAAAGCGTGAGGCTTCCCGGCGCAGGTCCTGAATATCAGCCGAGCAGCACCCGATCAGAAGTTCGCTGGCGTGTTGGCGCTGATGATTTCCGCTTCGTCCTGGCCGATGTTGCGGAACATGTGCGGCAGGGTCGTCGGGAAGTAATAACCGTCGCCGGCATTCAACACGCTGATCTGCCCGTCGACCGTAAGTTCGATGGTGCCGCGTGTCACCAGGCCGCATTCTTCGCCCTGAGCGTGAACGATGGGTTCTGCCCCGGAACTGGCGCCCGGCGCGTACTGTTCGCGCAACATGCGCATCTGCCGGCTGGGAACGGAAGCGCCGATCAGCAACAGCCGCAGGCCGTCGCGGCCCAGGTCCGGCTGCTCGCCGGCACGAAAGACATAACGCTGCTCTTGCGGTGGCTGGTCGAACGAAAAGAAATCCGCCAGGGTCATGGGAAACCCTTCCAGCAGTTTTTTAAGCGAACTCACCGAGGGGCTGACGCGATTCAACTCAATCAACGAGATCGTGCCATTGGCGACACCGCTGCGTCTGGCCAGCTCCCGCTGGGACATTTTGTAGCTTTCCCGCACTAACTTGAGACGAGACCCCGTATCCATGACAGCCCTTTGTTAAAGCCCGAGGGTATCGAGGAGCGCGCCACGCAGGCCTTTGACAGCCGGGCCGTTCCCCCATTTGAGTGGGGGTGATTAGAGCACGTTTAACCGCCTCCAACCTATACGGCCCGGCCAAAAGCTACGTCATCATTACGGTTGCGGCGGGTACTCGGCGATGAACTGGCCGATCACGTCGGCGAAGTCGTGGTCGGCGGTAAATCCCAGGCGCTTCGCGTAACCGGCCGTGAACGAACCCGGCCATGAGCCGACGATTTTCTCGATCGCCGGATTGCGCTCCAGGCGCACCCTGTTCGCCACTGCATCGCCTGCCGTACGGCGCAGTGCATCGATCATCTGCCCGGCGCTGATCGACAGGCCTGGCATGTTGATCACTCGGCCTTGAGTCAGTTGTTCGCCCGGCAATTCGTGACCGTGAATCAGGTTGTTGATCGCCTGCGCCGGCGACATCAACCACAGGCGTGTTTCCAGCGGCACCGGCAAAACGCTGTCTTGGCCATTGAGCGGCTCACGAATGATGCCGCTGGCGAAGCTTGACGCGGCCATGTTCGGTTTGCCGGGGCGCACCACGATGGTCGGCATGCGCAGACTGCGGCCATCGACAAAACCGCGACGGCTGTAATCGGCGAGCAGCAGATCGTTCATCGCCTTCTGCGTGCCATAGGAGCTCTGCGGCGCCCACACTTGATCGTCCTCCACTTGATCGGGCAGTTGCCCGCCGAACACCGCCACCGAGCTGGTCATCACCCATTTCGGGCAGGTCCCCAGCCTGCGTATGCGCTCCAGCAGGTGGTGCGTGGCGCTGAAATTGATGCGCATGCCCAGATCGAAATCCTGTTCGGCCTGGCTGGACACCACAGCCGCAAGGTGGAAAACACTGTCGGTGTCGGCGGTGACGAGGCCTTCCAGGACCTGCGCATCGGCGATGTCGCCACACACGACCTGCACCCGCGCGTCGTCGATGCCGCTGAGCGGTACCACATCGAACGCCACGATCCGGGTGATGGCCTGTCTTGCGCCCTGACGATCGGTCAACGAGCCGCGCTGCAGGAGTGCTTCGATCAGGCGACGGCCGAGAAAGCCGGCCGCACCGGTCACGAGAATATTCATGGATTGCTCCTAATGCTCAGCGGTTAACGAGTTTTGCGGGAATGAGGAAAACCAGCGCCGCGCCGAGAAACAGCGCGCTGGCCATGACGTACATGCCGATGGTGGTGCTGTGCGTCGCGTCCTTGAGAAAGCCCATCAGGTACGGCGAAACGAACCCGGCGAGGTTGCCGCAGGAGTTGATCAGGGCGATGCCCGCCGCCGCTGCGGTGCCACCGAGGAATGCCGTCGGCAGCGGCCAGAACAGCGGCAGCGTGCTCAACGCGCCCATGGCACCGAGGGTCAGGCCGATCATCGAGACGGTGAAGTTGTCGCTCCAGGTGGCCGAGATGATCAGACCGATGCCGCCAACGACAGCGGTCAGCGCCAAGTGCCAGCGACGTTCACGCAGCCGGTCCGCGTTGCGCGACACCAGCACCATGGTGGCTACCGCGGCGCCATAAGGAATCGCGGTCAGCAGACCGATTTGCAGCACATCGGTGACACCGGCCTGGCGCACCAGGGTCGGCAGCCAGAAACCGACGGTGTAAAAACCGGCGATCAGGCAAAAGTAGATGCCCGTCAGCAGCCACATGCGCGGTTGCAGGAACACTTCACGCACGCTGTGGGCGACATGCCCCTTGGTTTCGGCGTCGATGCGCGATTGCAGCAGGGTCTTCTGATCCTGGGTCAGCCAGCCGGCGTGGGAAATACGATCGCTGAGGCAGAAGATCACCAGAATGCCCACGGCAATTGACGGCAAGCCTTCGACAAAGAACAACCACTGCCAGCCCGCATAACCATGAGCACCATTGAACGCGGTCATCAGCCAGCCGGACAGCGGCGCGCCGATCAGGCCCGACAACGGCACCGCAGTGGCGAACATCGCGAACATCTTTCCGCGGCGGTGGGTGGGGAACCAGTACGACAGATACAGGATGACGCCCGGATAGAAGCCCGCTTCAGCCAGGCCGAGCAAAAAACGCATGATGTAGAACGACATCGGCGTGGTGACGAAGGCCATGCACGAGGAAATCACGCCCCAACTGATCATGATGCGGGCGATCCACAACCGCGCTCCGACCCTGTGCAGGATCAGGTTGCTGGGGATTTCGACGAGGAAGTACGCGATGAAGAAGATCCCGGCACCGAGGCCGTACACCGCTTCGGAGAAATGCAGGTCATCGGACATTTGCAGCTTGGCGAAGCCGACGTTGACCCGGTCCAGGTACGCCAGCAGATAACACAACAACAACAGCGGGAGGATCCGCCAGGCGGCCTTGCGATAAGCCGCGTCCTCTGAAGCATCGACAGACGTACTGATGCCGTCTTGAGTCAGTGATTCACTCATCTGTTTCCCATCCCTTTGTTTTTGTAGTGGGCTGTTTATGTGGGTAGAACGGAGCAGTGCAGCGGTGTGCGAAAAAACAAGTTACATAATACGTCATACGAATTCAACAAGCGTTTGACGCGGGACGTTGCCGGTAAAATGCAGTAACGTTCGCTGATTTGAAGCCTGAGATTGCTATGCCCTCCTCCGACCATCCTTCGCTGCCCGGCGCCAGCGCCAGTTTGAAAGACGCCTCAAAAGGCACGCTGGCTGATCAGGTCACAGCGGCCCTGAAAGCCCACATCGCCAATGGCGAAGCCTTGCCCGGGTCGCGTTTGCCCACAGAGCCGGTGTTGTCCGAGCGCTATGGCGTGAGCCGCACTGTCATTCGCGAGGCGATTTCCCGGCTCAAATCCGCAGGACTGGTAGAGGTTCGTCAAGGCAGCGGCACCGTGGTCTGCGAAGGCGCGCATATCAAAGCGTTCACCATCGACTTCGATGTCTGCGGCTCCATCGACGCGGTGCTGCGCGTGACCGAACTGCGTCGTGGCATTGAAGGTGAAGCCGCGGCCCTCGCCGCTCAGCGACACACCCCGCAGCAACTGGAAACTATCGAACACGCGCTCAAGGCCATCGACCTTGCTGAACACGAAGGGCGCGACGGCGTACAGGAGGATCTGGACTTTCACTTGTCGATCTCCCACGCCACCGGCAACCCGCTGTACCCGTCGCTGCACGAGTTCATCGCGCAATTCGTCAAGGAAGCGATCCGCATCACCCGCTCCAACGAAGAACGCCGTCGAGACATGGCCAAGACCGTGCGCATCGAGCATTTCGCCATTTTCGAAGCCATTGTCGCCAGCAACTCCGACGCAGCCCGGCATGCCGCTCTTACCCACATCAACAACGCTGTGGAGCGCCTTAAAAACGCCGATCCCGCGTTCTGGCAGAACCCTGGGGCGAGAAATTCCTGAAAGCGGCAAATGGCCTCTATACCGTTCGTCGTTAATTTATAAATAGGAATTAGTTACAAATCGGTTTTCACAAAATCTTCACGCCGGCCCCTGCAATCTGCACCTACTCCTTTTGATCCTCTTTAAGCCCGTTCTCCCCAGCGGGCTTTTTTCTGCCTGCGATTTGCCGCATCCCCTCGCAGCCGATGCATGACCCGTCCGGCAAATACCTCGAACTCACGCCAAAGCGCGACCTCCAACGTTCAGGCCATCCGAGGATATTGAAATGAGCAATGACGATCGCACCACCCGCCCCTCCACCACTCCACCCAATGCCCCGCCGGTCGATGCATCTGGCCAACCGGTCAATGTGGTCGAACGGGATCTCAACGACCCGGACGACGACACCCGTGCCGTGGATGAAATCATCACGCCCTCGTCCAATCGCACCAAGGAGCAGGAAGTCGAGGAGTTGAATCGCAAGACTGCGGAAATCGAACGCAAAGTCGCCGACGGCAACTGACATTCGTGATTGGGCGCACGTTGCCGCACCCGTGCGCCCTGCCGAACAACGATGTTGTGCTAAACCTGTTGGCATGCACTGTGTTCAGCTTTTCAGGGATGAGAGAGTCTTATGCGTTTGAATATGCCGGTCACACAGCAGGAACGTACCTTCGCCGCCGACGAGCGCCTGATTTCGACCACCGACCTAAGCAGTCACATCACCTATTGCAACGACGCGTTCGTCGCCCTCAGCGGTTTCACCCGCGAAGAATTGATCGGCCAACCCCACAACCTGGTTCGTCATCCGGACATGCCGCCGTCGGTGTTCGCGCACATGTGGGAGACCATCAAGCAGGGCAAGCCGTGGATGGGCGTGGTCAAGAACCGCAGCAAAGACGGCGACTTCTACTGGGTCAGCGCCTACGTCACGGCGGTGTACGAAAACGGCAGGATCGCCGGATATGAGTCCGTCCGTTCGCTCCCCACACGCGACCAGGTTCGCCGCGCCGAGGCGTTATATGCTCGGTTGCGTGCCGGTCAGCCGGCCGTATCGAAGCTCAGCACTTTGCGCTACCTCGTCCAGCGCCAGTTGCCGTTGATCATTGCCGCAATGGTGCTCGGTGCCTGCAACTATCTTCTTGCGGACCATGCGTCGTTGGCCGTGATGCTGATCACCTTGGTCGCATTGAGCGCGTTCCTCGAAGTGCGTCAGAACCGGACCCTGAAAAAGATCCTCGACGATCATCCCAAAGCCTTTACCGACCCATTGATCGCGCTGACCTACAGCGACAATCGAGGGCCCCAAGCGCGGCTCGACCTGGCCATGCTCAGCGAGGAAGCGCGCCTGCAAACCGCGTTGACGCGGCTGGTGGATGCCGGCGAAAGCGTGAAACAGCGGGCCGGTCAGTCCGCCAGCCTTTCATTGCTGCAGGCCGAAGCGCTCGATCAGCAGCGCAGCGAAACCGATCAATCGGCGACAGCGATCACCCAGATGGCGGCGACGATTCAGGAGGTCACCCATAACGTGCAGAACACCGCCCACGCCGCCCTCGAAGCCGACACCCTTGCGCAGCAAGGCCGAGGGCTGGCCGACGACAGCCTGCTGGCGATCCGGCACATGGCCAATTCGGTCAGTGAGATCGGCCAGGCGGTGGGCGAGCTTGCGGGCGCAACCCAATCGATCGGCAGCGTGGTCGACGTGATCAACTCCATCGCCCAGCAGACCAACCTGCTGGCCCTCAACGCCGCCATCGAAGCGGCCCGCGCAGGCGAACAAGGCCGCGGCTTTGCGGTGGTCGCCGACGAGGTGCGGTCATTGGCCTCGCGGACCCAGACCTCCACCGAGCAGATCCAGGGCATCATCAGCGAACTGCGCGAAGGCGCGAGCCGTGCGGTCGCAACAGCGACACGCGGTCAAGCCATGTCCCAGGAAAGCGTGGCCAGTGTCGAGGCGGTACAGCAGGCACTCAGCGGGATCAGCCAGGCCGTCACGCGGATCACCGGCATGAGTCAGCAAATGGCCTCGGCGTCAGAGCAACAGACCCACGTCGCGGAAAGCATCAATCAGCAGATCAACCGCATTGCCCAGTTGTGCGATCAAAGCGCCGGGCAGGCGCAGCAAGGCTCGACCATCAGCCGCGAGCTCGAGCAAATGGCGCAGTATCTTCACAGCCTGGCGGAGCGCTTCAATCGTTAGCGCTGGCTGCATCTGCATTGCGTTCCAGCAATTGCCGAGTCACTACGGTGAGCACCTCTTGGGACAGCGGCTCGCCCTTCGCCAAGCGTGACACGGTCAGTGCTCCCATCATCGCGCACATGGCCAGCAATGCCTGATCCCGTGTTGATACCTGCGCCACGTCTTCTATCTGCCCGGACAGCAACTCGATCATCCGCTCGAACCCGGCGACGGCACTGGTTTTCACGTGTTGGTCGCCTCTGGCCAACTCGCTGCCCAACGCTGCGTAGGGGCATCCCGTTTCACCATCGCGATGTTCTTCGCACAGATAACCCTTCACCGACGACTTGAATGCGCCGCCCGGACCGGCCTGTGCCGCCTTCTCTTGCAGTTGCGTTATCTGATCATCGACGGCTGCGGTTGTCGTCTCGGCAACCAACTGCGCCTTCGACTCAAAATGCTTGTAAAAGCCGCCCTGGCTCAGCCCTGCCGCCGCCATCAACGCGGTGAGACCACTGCCGTCGATACCGTTTCGACTGAACTCGGCCCTCGCGGCAGCAATGATCTTCACCCGCGTAGCCGCGGTCTCCGTTTTGTTTCTACGCATTGAACTCACCTTTCATCAGACGCCCTGTTGACTTTAGATTGCGACCACCATCTAATTAGGATTACAAGGTTCATACAACCCAGCCCACCGCGCAAGCGGTTTGTTTCCCAGAGGTCTGTCCCATGTCTAAAGCCACCATTCTTGTCAGCGGCGCAACAGGTTTCACTGGCCGCAAAACGGTTGAAATCCTGCTTGAGAAAGACATCCCCGTTCGCGCGCTGGTGCGCACCGACGACCAACGCGCCGAAGAATTGCGCAAGCTCGGTGCCGAAGTGGTGATCGGCGACCTGCTCAGTCTGAATGATCTTCGCGCAGCGCTTGAAGGCATCGAAACCGCCTACTTCGTTTACCCCATTGCCCCCGGCCTGATCGACGCGACGGCGCGTTTCGCTCTCGCCGCACAAGAGGCAGGTGTGAAATCGGTGGTCAACATGTCGCAGATCTCGGCACGCCGGGTCGCAAAAAGCAACGCGGCGCTGGATCACTACACCGCGGAGCGGGTATTCGACTGGTCAGGCCTGGCGATGACGCACTTGCGTCCGACGTACTTTTCGCAATGGCTGATCTACCCGCACTGGCGTCAGCACATCGTCGAACGTGGTGAAATTCGCCTGCCCTTCGGCGACGGCCGTCACGCACCGATTGCGGCCGAGGATCAGGCGCGCTTGATCGCCGCGATTCTGGAGAATCCTCAAGCCCACGCCGGCAAGACCTATAACCTCAACGGCCCTGTCGAGCTGAGCCAGCAAGGCGTCGCCGATGCCGTGGGTGAAGTCCTTGGGCGCACGATCACCTACGTGCCTATCAGCCTTGAACAATACGACAGAGAAATGGCCGAAGCGGGTTTGCCTGCCTTCCTTCGCCAGCATCTGGTGGAAGTCGCTCAGGACTATCAGCACGGCGTATTCGAAGGTGAGGACGGCGTTATCCGTGAGATCACCGGGCAGGCGCCGATGACCGTTCAGGCGTTCGTCACGCTGCACAAGGGGTTGTTTCAGGCCTGAAACCGGCAGTGAACATTGTGAAATCGAAAGCCCGGCCGAATCGAGGATTCGCCGGGCTTTTTTGCAGGTGAAACACGAGCCTGTTCTTCAGCCTCACAACCCAACGCACTCACAACCTACCGCGCCAACAATTCGCGCACGCGGCCCTCAAGGGTGTCGACCGCGAATGGTTTGGTCAGCACCTGCATCCCAGGCTGTAACTGGCCGTCATTGAGGACGGCATTTTCGGCATAGCCGGTGATGAACAGAGTCTTGAGCTGCGGGCGAAGTTAGACGGCTGAAGCCACCTGCCCCTCCGATCTCAACGAACCGCCGCAATCGGCTTGTCGACTTCTTTGAGCTGCGTCGAATTCCATCCTCCACCCAGCGCCTTGACCAACCCGACACTTGCCGCCAACTGCTGGGTTTGCAGTTCAAGCACGCTGCGCTGTGCCTGCAGTGAGGCTGTCTGGGCGACGACCACATCCAGATAACCTATTGCACCTTGCTTATAACGGGCCAGCGACAGGTTTTCGCTGTATTGCGCCGATTGCGCCGCTGCCCGCTGGTCGTCAAGCGCGGAACCGAGGCCGTCGATGATCGACAGGTTGTCTTCGACCTGTTCGAACGCGGCCAGCACCTGAGCGCGGTATTTGCCGCCGGCCTCATCGGTCGCTGCTCTGGCCGCGTCCACTTGGGCCTTGCGCAACCCGCCATCGAAGATCGTGGTCACCAGCGCAGGTCCGATGGCCCAGAACAGGTTCGGCGCGCTCAGCAGATTGGCGAATTCGTCGCTCTGATAACCGCCTTGGGCGCTAAGCGTCAAAGTAGGGAAATACGCACTGCGCGCGACGCCGATGCGCGCATTGGCAGCCGCGATGCGGCGCTCGGCGGCGGCGATGTCAGGTCGGCGCTGCAACAACGTCGACGGCACGCCTGTCGGCACAGCCGGCAAAGGCAGCGCCTCGGTCGACGCTGTGATGCTGAATTGCGAGGCCGACGCCCCGATCAGTGCAGCGATGCTGTGCTCCAGCAACGCACGCTGCACCTTGTTCTGTTTGAGCTGCGATCTGGCCGATGACAACTGCGAACTCGCCCGGGCAACGTCCAGTCCAGAGACAATGCCGCCGTCGTGCAAGCCTTGGGTCAGGTCGACCGCCTTGCTGAAGGCATCGCTGGTCTGTTCGAGCAAACGGGTTTGCTGGTCCAGCCCGCGCAGCCGAACGTAGCTGTCTGCCAGTTGCGCCTGCAGGCTCAGGCGCACTGACGCCAGGTCCGCCAGCGAGGCTTGGGCCTCATCCGTGCCCGCAGCGACCGAGTCCCGCACCCTGCCCCACAGGTCCACTTCGTAATCGACTTGCAGCCCGAGGGTGCCCGAGTTGTAGACGTTATCGGTGGTCGTCGAGCGCAGCGGCCGGGTGTCGGACTGGCGGATGCGTTGCGCGTTGCCGATGCTCTTTACCGTCGGTAACAGCGCCGAATTGACCTGGGCCACGAACGCCTGCGCCTGGGCGTAATGCGCCAGCGCAGCGCTCAGGCTCGGGTTGCTCGACAGCAATTGCTGTTGCAGAGCGTCCAGTTGCGCGTCGTTATAAACACGCCACCAGCCTTCGCGGCTGATCTGATCGCCGGGGGTCGCCACGCTCCACGGCGCCTGCCCGCCAGGCTGCGTCTTGAACTGCGCCGGAACGGGTGTTTCGGGAACCTTGTACTGCGGCGCCAGCGAGCAGGCTGCCAGCCCCAGCATGGCAATCAATAAGGCACTGTGCTTAACCATGGGGCTTGGCCTCGGCAATGGCTTTGTCTTGCGCAGGCGCCGATATCTGCACCGCGTCGTTGTCGCTCAGACCATCGGGAGGCGTGTCGATGACGCGGTCGGTGGCCGCGACCCCGGAGCCGATTTCCACGGTGTCACCGAAATCGCGGGCAATGGTCACCGTCTTGAACAGCACATGGTCGTTCTGGTCCAGGGTTGCCACGCGCATGCCGTGGTCATCGAATTGCAAGGCACTGGCCGGCAAACGGACGGCATTGACCTGCACCGGTAAATCGAAACGCACGCTGGTGTAGGCACCGGGCAGCAAGCGCCCGGCCGGGTTGTCTACTTGCAGCTGCACCAGTGTGCTGCCGGAGGCGGCGTTCACCGAATCGGCCGAGGCAATGACGGTCGCCTTGAACGCCTCCTGCGGGTATTCGGGGACGCTGAGTCGGGCATGGGTGCCCACCTTGATCTGCGGCGCGTAAGACTGCGGCACTTGCACGTACACCCGCAGACGGCTGACATCCGAAACCGCGAACAACTCCTGGCCGCCGCTGCTGTTGCCTGCGTTAATCAGCGCACCGACATCGGTGCTGCGCGCCGTCACCACCCCGTCGAAAGGTGCGGTCAGGCGCTGAAAACCCTTGGTGGCGGTCAGCCGCTCAACGTTGGCCTGGGCGGCCATGACCTGCGCCTGCTTGGCGGCGAGGTCGCCGTTGCGCTCGTCGACCTCCTGTTTCGACACCGAATCCGACGCCAGCATCGCCTGCCAGCGTTTGGCGCTAGTCTGCGCCAACGACGCGTTGGCTCTGGCACTCGCCAGGTCGGCGCGGGCCTGCAACAGTTGCTGGTCCAGTTCAGGCGTATCGATTTCGGCCAGCAGTTGCCCGGCTTTGACCTTCGCACCGATATCAGCCTCCCAGGACTTCAGGTAACCGCCGACGCGAGCGAAAATCGCTGCCCGCGACCAGGCTTCCAGACGACCCGGCAGAATCAACGCCGAGCCCTGGGTCGGCGCCACCGGGCTGACCACGATCACACTGGGCAGCGCCTGCGCGTCGGTCCAGGTCTTCAGGTCTCTGGATTCACTGGCGCGGGCGCCTATTCCGAGCGCGACAATGGCGACCACGGCGATCAACGCCACGAGTAAGGCGATTCGGCCCCGCCAAGGACTGCGGCGCGTTTGAACATGGTTCAGAGGGGTGTCGGTAAGCATGTCAAAACCCTTGAGTGACATTGGTCTGCGCAGGCGCAAGGCGTTCGCGTGAGCGGCCGTCGCGTGCGTGGACAAGGCTGAAAATGATCGGCACCAGGAACAGCGTGGCGACCGTGGCGAAACCCAGGCCGCCGATCACGGCACGCCCCAGCGGCGCGTTCTGCTCGCCGCCCTCGCCAAGGCTCAACGCCATCGGCGCCATGCCGATGATCATCGAGATCGCGGTCATCAACACCGGTCGGAATCGGGTGAAACCGGCTTCCAGAGCGGCTTGCAGTGGGTTGCCGTGTTCGGCCAGCCGTTCGCGGCAGAAGCTCACCACAAGGATGGCGTTGGCCGTCGCCACCCCCATACACATGATCGCGCCGGTCAACGCCGGGACCGACAGCGGCGTGTGGGTCACGAACAACATCCAGACGATCCCGGCCAATGCGGCCGGCAACGCGGTGATGATCACGAACGGGTCGCTCCAGGACTGGAAGTTGACGACGATCAGCAGATAGATCAGGACCACCGCTCCCAGCAGACCGAACAGCATGCCGCTGAAGGCACTGTTCATGGTGGTGGCCTGACCTTGCAGCGCGACCTTCGAGCCTTTGGGCACATCACTGGCGTGGGCCGCGAGAATCTTCTGAATGTCCGCCGCGACCCCGCCCAGATCCCTGCCTTGAATAGACGTCAGGATCTCGACCACCGGCTGGATATCGGATTGCGTCACCACCGAATTGCTGTGGGACCGCTCTACGGTCGCCAGACCACCCAGAATCTGCCCCGTGCCTGGCGATCCGGCGGAGGTCAGCGGCAGATTGTGCAGCTGCGCCAGCGTGTCCAGGCTGTACTGCGGCGTCTGCAACACGATCGGGTAGGAGACCCCGTTGGCCGTGTTGAGCCAGAACGTCGGCGCCACCTGGCTGGAACCGGCAAGGTTGACCACCAGGCTGTTGGTGATGTCGCGCTCGCTGATCCCCACCAGTTGCGCGCGGGTGCGGTCGACATCGATCTTGAAGGTCGGCAGTTGCTGCGACTGCTGAATACGCGCATCGGCGACACCGGGGACGCGGCGAATTTCCCGCAGCAGCGTGTTGGCGAACGCGAAGTTGGCAGCCAGGTTGTTGCCGGCGATCTGCACATCGACAGGCGCCGAAGAGCCGAAGTTGAGGATCTGTCCGACGATGTCCGCAGGCGGGAACGAGAACACTGCGTCGGGAAACGCTCTGGGCAACTGCTCGCGCAATTGACGGAGGTAGTCGGCGGTGGGTGTGTGCTCTTCGTTGAGGCTAATCTGGATGTCGCTGTCCTGGGAGCCCACCGTGCCGGTGTTGTTATACGCGGTGTTGATGCCGCTGATCGACAGGCCGATGTTATCCACTACGGCCTTGAGTTCCGACGGCTCGATGACCCGGCGAACGGCGTTTTCCACGTCGAAGATCAATCGCGCCGTGCTTTCGACCCGCATGCCTACCGGCGCGCGGACGTGCATCAGGATCTGCCCGGAATCGACGGCCGGGAAGAAGTTGCGGCCCAGAAACGGCACCAGCGCAAACGAGGCGATGACAAAGGCGAAAATGCTGATCATCACGGTCTTGCGGCGCTCCAGGGCAGCCGCCAGCAGGCCGTGGTAGCCGCCGCGTATACGCTCGAAGCGGGCTTCGAAGCCGCGCTGGAAACGCACCAGCGGATTACGACTGATCGTCTTGTGCACGCCTTCTCCCTCGGCCGTATGCGCCTTGAGGAGGAAGTTGGCCATGGTCGGCACCAGTGTCCGCGACAGGATGAACGAAGCGATCATGGCGAAGATCACCGCTTCAGCCATCGGCACGAACAGAAAGCGCGCAACACCTTCAAGGAAAAACATCGGCACGAACACGATGCAGATGCACAGCAGCGCAACGAACGCTGGCGTGACGATCTGTGCCGCGCCGTCCAGGATCGCGGTTTCGACAGGCTTGCCCTGCTCCAGGTGCCAGTTGATGTTCTCGATGGTCACCGTGGCATCGTCGACAAGGATGCCGACGGCCAGCGCCAACCCTCCCAACGTCATGATATTCAGGGTCTCGCCGAGCGCCGAAAGCGCTGCAATCGACGACAGGATCGCCAACGGGATCGACACTGCGATGATCACCGTCGAACGCCAACTGCCGAGGAACAGCAGGATCATCAGGCTGGTCAGGGCCGCCGCAATCACGCCTTCCCGCGCCACGCCGGTGATCGCCGCACGGACGAACAGCGACTGGTCGCCGATCAGGTCGATGTTCAGGTTGTCAGGCAGCTGCGCCTTGGAGTCGGCGAGCTTGTCCTTGATCCCGGCGATCACTCCCAGGGTCGAGGCGGAGCCGGTCTTGAGCACCGGAATCAGCACCGAGCGGTTGCCGTTCACATGCACGATGTTGCTCTGCGGCGGGCTGCCATCCTTGACCGTGCCGACATCGCGAATCAGCACCGTGGTGCCGTTGGCGGTCTTGATCGGCAGGTCTTCGAGGTCCTTGAACGCCACCGGCGAGTTGTTAAGCGCCAGCATGTATTCATAGCTGCCGATCTTCTCGGTACCCACGGGCGTGATCTGGTTCTGGGTGGCGAGCGCGTTCGCGACATCCTGCGCCGACAGGCCACGGGCCTGCATCTGCGCAGTATCGAGATCGATCTGCACTTGCCGCGTCTTGCCGCCGAACGGGTACGGCAATGCAGCGCCGGGAACGGTGGTGAGCATCAGGCGCACGGTGTTGAGGCCAATGTCGCCCAGTTTCTGTTCGCTCAGGTTCTTGCCCGACAACGCCAGTTGGACGATGGGCACCGTCGAGGCGCTGTAATTGAGGATCAACGGCGGCACCGTGCCCGGCGGCAGATTGCGCAGGATCGCCTGGGAGACCGACGTCAGCTGAGCATTGGCGCTGCTGATGTTGACGCCCGGCTGAAAGAACACCTTGACGATGCCGAAGCCGTTCAACGATTGGGCCTCGATGTGGCGGATATCGTTGACCGTGGTGGTAAGCACCCGCTCGAAAGGCGAGGTCACGCGTCCGGCCATCTGGTCCGGAGAAAGACCGGTGTATTGCCAGATCACCGCGATGACCGGAATGCGGATCTCCGGAAAGATGTCCGTGGGGGTGCGCAGGGCCGCAAGCGGCCCGATGATCAGAATCAGAATAGCGAGCACGACGAACGTATACGGTCGTCTCAACGCAACGCGTACAAGGCCTAGCATGGGAAGTATCCAGACAAGCGTTAACCAGCAAAAATCGGTGCTGCGCATTCAAGCCATTGGCTCAGGCTTCACCGACATCCAGGTCGACAGGGTCGACGACGCCCATCCGAAAAAGGTGGCATATGCCACGATATTCAGAAACACAGGCATATGCCAGTTAATTTTTCAGAGGGTTGAACTGGATCCTTTCCACAACGAAAAATGCCGCCACCCTGGGGTGACGGCATCGATGTATGGCAAAGGCTCTGGACTAGCCGTTAGCCGTGGCGCGCGCCACCTCGGCCTGCTCCGGGATATCCCGATTGAGCGGCGTCAGCGTGGCCTTCGGCATCGCACTCGTACAGGCGACGAAATCCTCCTTGCGCAATACCGTCAACGCGATCAGCGACACCACCCCGGTGCCGATGTAGAAATACCAGGGTGAACTGATGTCTCCAGTCTGCTGAATCAGCCAGGTCGAAATCAGCGGCGCGCTCCCGCCGAACACCGCGACCGGAATGTTGTAGGCCACGGCAATACCGGTGGAACGGATGCGCGTCGGCAGCAGTTCGCTCATGGTGGCGTAGGTCGACGAGGCGTAAAGCCCGAACAGGATTGCCACGGCCATCAGCGGGTAGATGAACGTTGCCGGGGTGGCCGTCGGCGCCGACTTGAAGAACCAGTACATCGCCAGCGTTGCCAGCGCACCCACTACCATCAGAAAGGGTTTGCGCCCGTAGCGGTCGGTGAATGCCCCGCCCAGTGGCATGACGAAGGCGGCCGCCAGGCTTGCGATGAACACATAGAACAACGTGGTGCCGCTGTCGAACTTGAGGATGCGTGACATGTAGGTGGAGGCGAAAGTCAGCACCAGATAAAAGATCGAGCTGTGCAAGGTGATGATGAAGAACACCAGCGCAATGGCGCGCTTCCATTGCCAGACTTCACGCAGCGGCGCCTTGGAGGTTTCGCCGGCCTTCTGCAAGGCCAAGAACTCCGGGCTGTCTTCCAGCTTCAGGCGGATGTACATCGAAATCAGCCCCATGGGCCCGGCGATCAGAAACGGGATGCGCCAGCCCCACGACTGCATCACATCGGCCCCCAGCGCCCAGGTCATGCCGTTGGCGACTGCGCCGCCGAGCAGCAGGCCAAGCACGGCGGTGACCATCAGCCAGCAGGTGGAGAACCCGCGTCGACCGGGCCCCGCGTATTCGGAGATGAAACTGGTGATGGTGCCGATCTCGCCCCCAGCGGAAAAACCCTGCACACAACGGATCAGGATCAGCAGCACCGGTGCGGCGATTCCGATCGAGGCGTAAGTCGGCAAGAACCCCAGCAGGCAGGTCGACCCGGCCATCATGACCAGCACCGTGATCAGGGTTTTGCGTCGGCCGATCTTGTCGGCCAACGGGCCGAAAAACAGACCGCCGAGCGGCCGGATGAAGAAACTCAGGGCGAACGCCGCGAAGCTGCTGAGCAGGCTGGTGGTGGGGTTATCGGAAACAAAGAACGCCTGACCGATGTACACCGCGAGAAAGCCATAGACGCCGTAGTCGTACCATTCGATCAGGTGGCCGGAGATTGCGCCAACGAACGCACGACGACGCTGACGCGCCGGATTCTTGTGTTGAGTAGCCATTGTCGTATTCCTGTCTTTTGTTTTTATTCAAGGAAAAACACTGGGGTGCGGCGATACCGTCAGGTCGCCGCGACGGCGGGTCGATCCTGCTGCAGCCGGGTGCGCAATTCGGTCTTGAGCACCTTGCCGTAGCTGTTTTTCGGCAGCTCGGTGCAGAACACGTACTTCTTGGGTTTCTTGAAGGAGGCCATGCGCGACACGAACCAGCTGGTGAGCGCGTGCGCGTCAACGCTGCGCTCATCCCGCGCAACGACGAACGCCACCACCGACTCGCCCCACTGCGCATCGGCCTCGCCCACCACGCAGACTTCGAACACGTCCGGGTGAGTCGCCAGTACCTCCTCCACTTCCCGGGGGTACACGTTGCTGCCGCCGGAGATGATCACGTCCCTGGAGCGGTCGGTCAGGGTCAGGCAGCCGTCTGCGTCCAGATAGCCGATGTCGCCGGTGAACAACCAGCCGTCAACGAGCGTTTCCCGGGTCGCCGCCTCATTGCGCCAGTAGCCGTGCATCACGGTGGCGCCCCGGACGGCGATCTCCCCCGGCGTCCCCGTACTCACTGGCTGGCGCTGAGCATCCACCACTTTGATTTCCACGCAGGATTGGGCCATGCCCACGGAGGCAGCCAAGCGTTCCCATTGCGGATGGTGCTGGTCGGCAATGGCCGCGCGGCCCAGCGCACTCACGGTCATCGGGCTTTCGCCCTGGCCGTAAATCTGGATCAAACGCGGGCCGAAAACCTCGACCGCCTCGCGCAAATCGGCGACGTACATCGGTGCACCGCCATAGACAATGCTCTTGATGCCCTCCCCGTCATACCCCTGGCGACGCGCTTGCTCGACCATGCGCTTGACCATGGTCGGCGCGGCAAACATCGACACCTGCTTGAGATCGCGAGCCAGTCCGAACACCTCGTCCGCCTTGAATCCACGGGAGTCGGGAACCACGTGTCGGGCACCGCAGCGCACATGGATGAAGTTGTACAGCCCCGCGCCGTGGGACATCGGCGCTGCGTAGAGTGCAGTATCTGTGGCATCGACCTGATCGACGTCCAGCGGATAACACAGCGACATCGCCATCAGGTTGCCGTGGCTCAGCATCACGCCCTTGGATCGCCCGGTGGTGCCGGAGGTGTAAAACAGCCACGCCAGGTCATCGGCTCGGCGCGACACCGGTACCGCCAGTTGTGGCAGCAGCCCCTTCGCTTGCGAAACAGCACATCGCGCTGCCAGTTCACGACACTCGCCCGGCAGTTCGCCCTGCGCGAACACCTGGCCGTCATCGGTAAACATCAGGCGCGCCTGGGCATTCTCGACAATCCAGGCGGCTTCGCGGTTATGCAGCTTGCAGTTGATCGGCACGGCCACGGCGCCGGCCCACCAGATCGCGTAAAACAGCTCCAGATACTCGCAGCAGTTCTTCATGAACAGCGCGACCCGGTCCCCCGGCTCCACGCCATGCTGCAACGTCAGTTGCTCGGCGCGAACCCTGGCGCGTCGAGCGAACTCGGCGTAGTCAGCGATCTGCCGCGCACCCTCGAACAGGGCCGGGCGCTGCGGCCAGCGACGGCCCGCCTCGTTCAACCAGTTGGCGATATTCACATTCAGGCCCTCCGCGCTTGCAGCACGGTGGCGTAGTTGGCCACGGCCATCCCGCCCATGTTGAACAGCAGCCCGAACTCGGCGTCAGGCACGGCCAGGCCGATGGCATCGCCGGTCAACTGCCGGAACGCCAGCGCATGCATCGACACCCCCGTGGCGCCCACCGGATGCCCCTTGGCCTTGAGCCCCCCGGACAGGTTCACCGGCAGCCGACCGCCCGCCTGAACGATGCCGTCATCAAGAGCCCGATGCCCTTCACCCCGTGGCGCCAGGCCCATGGCCTCGTAGATCAGCAATTCAGCAATGGTGAAACAGTCATGCACTTCGGCAAAGTCGAGGTCGGACAGCGTCACGTCAGCCTTGCGCAAGGCGGTCTGGATCGCTCGCTGCGGCCCCTCGAACGCCAGAATGTCACGCTGGGCAATGGGCAGCACATCGTTCACCTGGCTGGTACCCCGAATCAGCACCTCGCGGCGGAACTGCCGGGCGCGTCGGGCTGAGGCCAGGACAATCGCCGCAGCGCCGTCAGTGATCAACGAGCAATCGCTCAGGCGCAAGGGCGCGGCGATCAACGGATTGCTGGCGGACACGGTGTTGCAGTGCTCGAACGACATTTGCTTGTGCATATGGGCCAGCGGATTGTGCATGGCATTGCCGTGATTCTTGGCCGCAATCGCGGCCATGGCTGACAACGGGCTTTGGTGGCGAGCGGCGTATTGCCCTGCGGCCACGCCAAACAGCTGCGGGAAACTCAGTCCCGCTTCTTCGACGTCGTTCTGATACCCGGCACCGGCCAGCGCCCGGGTCACCTGGGCGGTGGAGTTGGAGGTCATTTTCTCGGCGCCGACCACCAGCACCAGTTCTGCTGCCCCCGAGAGGATTGCGTTGACCCCCGCCTGAACCGCCGCCGAACCGGAGGCGCAGGCGTTTTCGCAACGTGTGGCAGGCTTGAAGCGCAGCGCCGGGTCGGCTTGCAGCACCAGCGAAGCGGGAAAGCCGTCGGGTACCATCCCAGAATTGAAATGCCCGAGGAAAATCGCGTCGATTTCCGAGGCGTCGATGGCGGCATCAGCCAGGGCCTCGCGGCTGACCTGCACGATCAGGTCTTCGAGATTCATGTTGTCCAGTCGCCCGAACCGGCTGTGCCCGGCGGCGACGATAGAGACGGAGTCATTGACCATTGTTGTTTTCTCCTTCGCAATGAACAGGCGTTGCCTACAATGGCCCACGACAAAGCGCACTCGCCAGTTCGTACAACTACGTATAGGGATGAGTAGTCGGATGGTCCGATACTGCGCTTGCCAGCCCCGCTGCGCCCATGACAAGAACACATGCAGGATGGCTTGATGACTGAAGACCAACATCATCTGCAAGACCTTGAGCGACTGGCGTTCCAGGTCTCACCCGCGCCACAGGTGATCACCGCCAATCGCCGCATGCTGGATTTCAACCAGGCGTTCCTGAGCCTCTTCGGCTACCGGCGTGAAGATCTGGCCGAGCAGCTGATCCTGAAGTTGTACCCCTCCCAGGCGGATTATCAGGCCATAGGCGAACGCAGCCTCAGCTGGCTGCGCCATGCGCAAAACGGCGCGTACTCCGATGAGCGCTTCATGCAGCACCACAGTGGCGAAGTGTTCTGGGCCCGGGCCAACGGCTACACACTCACGCCAAATGAGCCGTTCCAGTTGATGGTCTGGCACTTCGAGCGCATGGACCGGGCCTTCCGCCCCACCGTCAACCTCACCCCCCGAGAGCGAGAAATTTCCGCGCATGTGGTCAACGGCCTGACCTGCAAGGAGGTGGCGCGCAAACTGGGCATTTCTCATCGCACGGTTGAAGTGCACCGGGCCAGATTGATGAAGAAACTGCAGGCCAGAAACAGCGCCGAGCTGGTTTCGAGGATCATCGTCCTGCGCGAGTAATATCAAACTGCTCACGCGCAAGTTGCCTGTTTTTATGCAGGTTATCGGTTCAGCAACTGGCGGTTAGAAGATTAACTGCTAGCTTTGCTTGAGCCACTTTTCGAACGGCGACGACTACGAACGATGTTTCAGATGGCGTATGCGAGTGCGGCTGACGGCCTGGTTTGAACAGCGCCGCCGCGCCTTGCCCGACCAATATCCTTGCCACTGCCTTCATGACCGATAAGGCGCTTTTCGCCTCACGCTAATCGCAGCACTGCATGTTTCTTTCGCAAGTAAGGGAATGTCATGAAACCAGCTGTGAGCTTCGCTGTTCTGCCAGTCCGGTCACCGCCAAAGTTTGCCCCCAGCATTGCAGCATGTGCCGGAGATCCTCAGCCATTTCCATCTTCATGCTCGACCAAGACCTGTTCTACAAAAACTGAAACTCAGTGGGCTCCAGCGCAAGCCCTGAGCCTGGCGCTGGCAGCTCACGACCGAATCGCCCGCAAAAGACGGCAAGAAGAAGACAGCAATTGAAAGGGAGCATGTTCATGGGTAAACGTTGCTGCAAGCGTTACGTCACGGCTTTCACATTGGCCGTCTCGCCGGTCGCGGTGTACGCGGACAACGCCAGGGACTGGCAGAACACGCCGATCGACCTCAACCTGGCGTTCGGTTATTACAACCTGGTGGACACCAACACCCCCATCGACACCTCACTGCCCATCGACGGCCTGTCGCTCAACGCCAACGTCTATCTCGCCCGCTACGCACGTTCTTTCGCCCTGGATGGCCGCAATACGGCGGTGCAGATCATTCAGCCCTACGCCGATGTGGAAGCGTCTTTCGACAACGGCCAGTTCTTTTCCGGCACCAAGAAAAACGGCGGCATGGGCGACACCCAACTGATCTTCGCCCACAATTTCTTCGGCGGCCCTGCGCTGACGGCCGAACAATTCGCGAACTGGAAACCTGAAACCTTTCTCAGCGGTGCCATGACCGTGGTCACCCCGACCGGCGACTACGACAAGGACCGCATCATCAACATCGGTGCCAACCGCTGGGTGTACAAACCGGAGATCGCCTTCGGCACCCCCATAGGCCCGACGTGGCTGGAACTCAACACTTACGTAGCGTTTTACGGCGACAACGACGACTACCAGGGCAACAGAAAGCTCGAACAAAAACCCATCTACACCTTGGAAAGCCATTACAGCTACACCATCAACCGGGCGCTGTGGGTCGGCGTCGATGCCATCTACAACACCGGCGGCGAGACCAGAATCGACGGCGCCAATCAGGACAACAAACAGGAAAACGTGCTGCTGGGCGCCACCATGGGTTTCATGCTGACACCGCAGTTCGGCGGGCTGGTGGCCTACACCGATACGGTCTCGGAGCGCACCGGCTCCCCAGACGTCAACACCTGGACGTTCCGCTTGCAGTATTTCTGGTAGATCCACCCAACGCGCATCAACAACCGAAGGGAGTCACACGATGAAAATACCGGTACTCAAAACGTTATTGTGCTGTGCCGTTCTGGGACTGGGACTTGGCGGTTGCGCCAGCTCTCAGGTCGATCCCAGTGAATACTCAGGCTTTTTGCGCGATTACAGCCGGCTCAAGCCCGCTGAAAGCGAATCCGGTGCGAAGGTGATGCGCTGGATCGATCCGGACATCAACCTCAGCCAATACACGCAGGTCTACATCGAGCCGAGCCAGTTCTACCCCAAACCGCAACCGACCGGAGTGATCTCGGCGCAGATCCTGCAATCGATCACCCGCTACTTCGACACGGCCCTCAAGCGTGAGCTGGGCAAGGACCTGACACTGGCCCAGGGGCCGGGCCCCAACACCATTGTCGTGCGCCCGGCGATCACCGCCGTGTCCACCAGTACCGAAGGCCTGAAGCCTTATGAAGTGATCCCTATCGCGCTGGTCGCGGCCGCCGTGAACACAGCGGCGGGCGGGCGTGACCAGAACGTCGAAATTGCCACCGAGGCGGCCTTCCTCGATGCCGACAGCAACAAGGTGTTGGCACAGGTGGTGCGCAAAGGCGCCGGCAAGTCGCTGGAAAACGACAAGACCCAACTGACGCTCGAAGACGTCAAACCCGTGCTCGACGGCTGGGCCACCGATATGCGCCTGAGCTACGAAAAACTCAAGGCCAAGAAATAGCACCTGAACCGGGATTGGCACGTCGCCCCAGGCGTGCCTTCGCTACGTGCAGTGTCAGGAAGCACGAAGATGAAAGACGGAGGTTCATCGCGATTCAAGAGCTGTTCTGAGGTCCCATTTTTCTGGCGAGGATCGACGGGCTGATCTACCTTTGTCGTCACCGTGAAACGCCTATAACGATAACGTCTCCTTGCACCACCGCTGACAAGCCCGAGCAACCGGTCGCTGTCGAATAAAACTGCTCAAGGGAATGAAGGTCGGCATGCCGAAAAAGAACACGCCATCACCGCAGCCTGCAACGCCATCCGCCAAACCCGGCGGCCTGCTCAACCGACTCTATCCTGTTCTCATCGTGGTGCTGCTGTTGGTCGCCGGCGGGCTCTGGTACTTCACCCAGAAAACTCCCGCGCCGGTGGCCGTCAAGCCGCCCGTTGCGGCGACAAAACCTGCGCAACCAACTGCGCCGCCCAAACCCCAGCTCCCGCCAGCGACGTTCGTCGACGAGCAACAGTGCGCCGGCTGCCACACCGCGCAGGTCAAGGACTGGCAAGGTTCCCACCATCAACTGGCAATGGAGACTGCCAGCGACCAGTCGGTACTCGGCGACTTCAATACCACCACCTTCAAAGGCGAGAAGGAAACCACGCGGTTCTTTCGCAAGGGCCAAGAGTTCTGGGTCAATACCGTCGACGGCGAAGGCAAGGCCGCGGATTTCAAAGTGGCCTACACCTTTGGCGTTGCGCCGCTGCAGCAGTACCTGCTGGAAACCGGTGGCGGTCACCTTCAGGCCCTGGGCGTGGCGTGGGATACCGAAAAAAAGCAGTGGTTTCACATCTACCCGGGCCAGGGCGTCGACTTCAAGGACCCGCTGCACTGGAGCAAGCCGGGGCAGAACGCCAACTTCATGTGCGTCGAATGCCACACCACGGGTTTCAAGCGCAATTTCAACGCCGACAACAACACCTTCAATAGCCAATGGAACAGCCTCGGCGTGGGCTGTCAGGCGTGCCACGGACCCGCGTCCAACCACGTGGCCTGGGCCGCGAAAAGCGACAAATCCGCCGACCTGCTCAACGCCGGTTTCGAGATCAACCTGAGCAAGGGCGACAACCTCACTCAGGTCGACACCTGCGCCCGCTGCCACGCCCGGCGTGCGCCACTGGGCGACGATCAGAAGCCTGGCAAGCCGCTGATGGACGCCTATCTGCCCGCAGCCCTGACCCGCGAACTGTATGAGCTGGATGGCAAGATCAAAGGCGAGGTGTTCGAACACGGCTCGTTCGTGCAGAGCAAGATGTTCGCCAAAGGCGTGCGCTGCAGCAATTGCCACAATCCCCACAGCACCGAACTGAAGGCCGAGGGCAATGGCGTATGCCTGCAATGCCACAACCCGGCGGGCAAAACCTCGGTGCCGGGGGTCGATGGTGCCGGGCTGCAAGCCAAAAATTACGACTCTCCCGAACACCACCATCACCAACCCGGGCAAGCGGGCTCACAGTGCGTCGACTGCCACATGCCGGGCAAGCTGTTCATGGTCAACGACCTGCGCCACGACCACAGTTTCAGCATCCCCAACCCGGAGCTGGCGAGCAGCATCGGCATGTCGGACGCCTGTCTGACCTGTCACGTCAAATTGCCTGCGAACGAGGTCATCGATCAGTACAAGACCTGGTACGGCGAGCCGCAGAATGCGACCCATGAATACGCCCGCAGCCTGTGGCAAATTCGCGGCGCTCAACCCGGTGCCGCAGCGGCGTTGTTCAGCCAGCTGGAATCGACGCGGCTGGCCTCGATCCGTCGCGCCACGCTGGTTGCGGAGCTGCCGAACTACCCCAGCCAGCAGGCGCTGGACACCAGCAGCAAAGCGCTGCATGACCCTGCGCCGCAGGTTCGCGAGGCGGCGGTCAACGTCGTTTCCGCGCAGCTTGCGCCGGAGCAACGCCCTGAGGTGCTCGCCCCGCTGCTGCAGGACCCGATCCTTGCCGTGCGCATTGCCGCCGCCCGCGCCTTGTTGGGCAGCGCTCAACAACTGGGCCGTTATCAGGCCGCCTTCGACAAGGCCATCGGCGAATACGAAGCGGTGCAACTGAGCCTGCAGGAGCGTGCCGAGGCCAACCTCAATCTGGCGATGCTGTACCAGGCCAATGGCAATACCGCCCAGGTCGAACACTACCTGCGCACGGCCATCGAGCGCGACGCCGACTTCCTGCCGGCGTTCATCACGCTGGTGCAATGGCTGGATGCCAATCAACGTGGCCAGGAAGCCTCGCAGCTGCTGTCCGACAGGCTCAAACGGCAACCGGAGATCGCGCTGCTGCAATTCACTCAAGGGCTGGCGTTGGTGCGCAGGAATCAGCCCGAGGCTGCGCTCAAGGCCCTGCGAGAAGCCAACCGACTGGAGCCGGACAATGCGCGGTTCGCCTATGTGTTGGCCTTGAGTCTGCAAGACAGAGGCGACCTCAAGGGCGCCCGGGCATTGCTGGAATCAGCGCTTGAACGCCACCCGGAAAACCGCGACGTGCGCATGGCGCTGGTGGCGCAATTGCGCGACGACGGCGAAGTGCCGCAGATGAAGGCCGTCATCGAAGGCCTCAAGGCGATCAACCCCGGGGATCCGATTCTGCAGCCCACCGGGATACCACGACAGTGAGCCGGACGCCGGGTAGCGATGGACCCGGCATCCATGGATCAGGCAGGTCGGACCTGCTCGATGACCCGGGCCAGGTCGGCTTGATTGAAAGGTTTGGGCAGGCGCAGCAAGCCCGTCATGTTGATCGACGGGGTGTCGGTAAAGCCTGAGGAAATGATGATCGGCAGCCCGGGAAACAGCACGGCGATCTGCTGTGCCAATTCAGGCCCGGTCATGTTGGGCATGACGTGGTCGGTGATCACCAGATCGAAATCGTCATGACGCAGCACCAGTGCCAGGGCATCCACGCCGTCGCAGGCTGCCATGACCTGATGCCCAAGGTCTTCGATCATTGCGCGGGTACTCAACAGCACCAGTGGATCGTCGTCAACGAACAGCACTTTGAGCGGGCGAAACAGCGCAGGATCAGCCGCATCAAGCGTGCGCTCAGGGCTCTGCTCGGGAATGACCGCCGAAATCGGCAACCACAGCTCGGCGATCGTTCCGCAGCCATAGACACTCTTCAAGAGCAGCTTGCCGCCAGACTGCTCCGCCAGCCCGTGGATCATCGACAATCCCAGTCCCGTCCCCTTCCCCAGCCCTTTGGTGGTGAAAAACGGCTCCATCGCCCGCTGCAACGTGGCTTCATCCATTCCCGCGCCGGTGTCGGCCACCGAGATGCAGATGAAGTGTTCCTCCGCCGCTGAATCGGCGGTCAGCGAAAACAGCGCTTCCTTGGCAGAGACGATGATGCTGCCGCCCTCGGGCATCGCGTCCCGGGCATTGATCATCAGGTTCATCAGGGCCATTTCCAGCTGACCGGCGTCGACGAACACCGGGCGCATCATCAACGGAAAGCGCGTTTCAACCGCGATATTGGAACCGAGCGAGCTGCCCAGTAGCTCCGACATGCCGCGAATCAACGTGCCGACATCCACCGGTTTGGGGTCCAGTTCCTGACGTCGGGCGAACGCCAGCATGCGCTGGGTCAACGACGAGCCGCGCTGCGCTGCGGCGATGGCGTTCTCCACCAGCGAAAGGGTCTTCGGATCGTCTCCCAGACGCTTCTTGACGATGCCCAGACTGCCGAGGATCACCGTCAGCAGATTGTTGAAGTCGTGAGCGATACCGCCAGTGAGCTGGCCGATGGATTCCATTTTCTGCGATTGGTACAGCGCCTCCCGCGCTTCCTTCAGCGCAGTCTGCGCCTGAGCGCTGTCGGTGATGTCCCGGGTGATCTTGGCAAAGCCGATAAGGGCACCAGCGTCGTCGCGGATCGGGTCGATCACCACGTGCACCAGAAACCGCGAACCGTCCTTGCGTATGCGCCAGCCCTGCCCTTCGAACCGCCCTTCGCGCTCGGCGATCTCCAGCGACCGCTGTGGCAAGCCCGCCTCGGCGTCCGGTGGCTCGAAGAACAGCGAAAAATGCCGGCCGATGACTTCGCTTGGCTCGTAACCCTTGATCCGCTGGGCGCCAGCGTTCCAGGTGGTGATCACGCCCTTGGCGTCGAGCATGTACAGCGCGTAATCGGTGACGCCCTGCACCAACAGACTGAACTGCCGTTCGCTGTTGAGCAGCGCTTCCTGAGCCTGCTGGCGCTCGGTGAGGTCGCGGGTGACCTTGGCAAAACCGATCAACGTGCCGTCGCCGGCATGAATGGGATCGATCACCACCGAGGCCCACAGCCGCGTGCCGTCCTTTCGCACTCGCCAGCCTTCTCCTTCGAAACGCCCGGAGGTCGCGGCGATTTCAAGGGCTCTTGCCGGCATTCCCGCCAGACGATCTTCTTCGGTGTAGAACAGCGAAAACGAGCGACCGATGATGTCGGCCTCTTCGTATTGCTTGATACGCCGCGCGCCGGAGTTCCAGCTGCGCACGATGCCATTGATGTCGATCATGTAGATCGCATAGTCGAAAACCGCGTCGACCAGCAAACGGTAGCGGTCTTCCTGGGAAAGCAATGCGGACGACGGCGCAGGCTGTTGCATGATTGCCTCAGGCAATGAGTATGGCGTTGGGACATTATGGAGAAGTCATGAGTGAAAGCCCACGCCTTGATGGACGCAACGGTCGCCCCGATCGATTCGCTTTACCGGGCGCCTGTTCCGAGCAACCCCCTGACCCGTGTCAGCACCGCCTGAATATCGAACGGCTTGTCGAAAACTTCGACGAACAGATCCGGCCGCTCCTTGCCCAGATACCCTTGAGCGCCGCTCATGAGCATGATCGGTATATCGCCAAACGTCTCGCGCCCACGTACCGCCTCGGCCAGCTCAATGCCATTCATGCCCGGCATCATGTAGTCAGTGATGATCAGCTGAGGCTTTTCCCGGTCGAGGATGGTCAAAGCCCGCTGGCCGCTGCTGGCGGTCACCGTGAGATAGCCTTCGTCCTCAAGTGCGAAGCTGAGTATGTCGGCGATGAGGTATTCGTCGTCGACAATCAATATCGTAGTCATGACGCCCTCGATCCGCTCAACGCGCATTGAGGGACATGGCGACCGCGATGTTTACGCGTTGCTGTTGTCGCCAGGGGCATGAAATCGAACCTTCTTCACGTCTAGACCCTGCTCACCGATGGACACTTCCAGCAGCGAGGGGTCATAGGGATTGTCTCTGATTTTAAGAATCGACAATTGGCGTTTAAGTTCAGCCGGTTCTTGCACGAAACGCAGGAGCAACAGATTGTCGACGATGCCCGACATGTCGGGTGCCGGCGCGTCCATTTCGCCCCCCAGCAAACTCCGTACTTCCCAAGAGGCCACCACCGTCACATCGCGCGCGCGCAGTTCTCCCATTAGCGCTGTGTACAGGTCCAGCATCCGGGTCTTGTCAGCCGCTGCGCGAGTCATCCCGCCCAGGCTGTCGAGAAATACGCGCTTGATCGATTTTTCTTCGACGACGCGCAGCAGCTCCATGGCCAGCTTGTCGACGAGCTCCGTTGTGATCGACTTCCACAGGATGGTCAGCGCCCCGGACGCTTCAAGGGCGCTGAAGTCCACACCCAGTGACGCGGCCTTCATGCGCAGTCGCTGTGGCGATTCGTAAAAGCCGAAATGCAGCCCAGGCTCCTGCACGGTGGATTCGCCGAGAAAATTGATGCCGAACGAGGTTTTTCCGGAACCGGAGGGGCCGAGCAACAGCGTCACCGACGACTGCATCAGCCCTCCTCCGATCAGCGGGTCCAACGATGCCACACCGCTGGAGACGACGGAGAAATGATCGCTGTCGCGCATGGCCGAGCAAGTGACGACGCTCTCCAGCCGCGGATACACGACCAGGCCGTTTTCGGTGATCTCACATTCATGGGCACCGGGGATTGCGCCGCTGCCGCGGGTCTTGCGCATCTTGATGCGGCGTATGGACCGGGTTCCGACCAGTTCCTCGCCCAGCTCCAGCACGCCATCGACCATGGTGTGTTCTGGGCTGCCGTCGTCCAGCTGCGAGCTGGTCAGGAAGAAAACGGTGCAGCCGGCGAAGGCCGCATGGCCCTGCAACTCGGAAATGAAGCGCTTGGTGTTGAGTGGCGAATCAGCCTTGGAACGTGCGTTCAGCAGACCGTCGAGAATCATCACCGTGGACTTCTGGCGCACGATCTCGCGACGCAGCAGCTTGACGACTTCATCGAGGCCGTCGTTTTCCATGGTGTCGAAGGCGCTGACGAACTGGATCTGATCACCGATTTTGGTCTTGTCGAAAAAGCTCAGGGTCGACAGGAACTGAAACAGCCGCTCATGGGGCTCGGCCAGCAGGGTCGCGAACAGAACGCGGCCGCCGTTGTTGGTGTGATTGAAACCGATCTGGTTGGCCAGGATGGTTTTACCGGACCCCGGACGACCTTGAATAATGTACGAGGACCCGGCGACGAACCCTCCCTTCAGCAGCTCATCGAGTCCTTCAATGCCGCTCTGAAGGCGTTTTAGCTGGTTCAAATTTGCTTCCTCCGCTGGTGGACATCAGCGTAGCGACTGGCGCAGATCGTGCGCACGACGAAAGAACGCATTCTTCCGCGTTTGGCAGCGCTTTCCAAGAACAAATCACTATTCGTGACACAGACTTACCGCGCACTACCGAGTGACCCTCAACTATCTCGGCGCTGCCCGGAGTCCTTTTGCTCTTCCACACAGCCTTCGGTTTCGGCTTTGGACTGCTCGCTGCGGCGCTCCGGATCGTCCGGTTTTATCGGCGCTGACAGTGGGTATTCCGGCGTGTCGTCCGGCGCGGATTCAGGAACAGGAGGATTGGCGGGGGTTTTCTGGCTCATGGCCACTGACTCGTTTTTTATGAATGCAGTGGTTGGAGTACGCACGGATCGATACGTGCGTTTTATTCATTCACAACGATGGGTGCAATCACGGTTTTTCACATGACAACAAAGGCAAGCCGGACCGCTACAAGGGTTTTATGCCAGGTGAAGGTTTCGGGCTGAACACCAGTCCCTGTGGGAGAAGCTGGAGCTGTGCGACAGCCGCGATGGCGTCGTGACAGTTAGCTTATGTGCCAACTGACGCACCGCTATCGTCCGAATCGCGGCCCGTACCGTCGTGACCTCCGGCGTCTCCCACAGAGATCACTTCAGGACGCACTATCAGCGTTGGCTTTGATTTTCGTGCGCACCCGATCAAACATCACGCAGCGGCCGGCGGTGGCGTCTTCAAGATCGTCGCCGCCGGCAAACGGAACGCCGCGCGGCCGGACGGCTACACATGCGGCTAAACCAAGTCAGCCAGGCACTGCTCGAGAATATCGAGCCCTTCGTTGAGTACCTCAGGCTCGATGGTCAGTGGCGCCAGCAAGCGAATGATGTGCCGCGACTTGCCGCTGGGCATGAGCAGCAGGCCGCGATTTCTTGCTGCTTCGAGCAACTGCGCCATTTGCGCGGTGGCCGGTTTGCCTTCCGTGGTCAGCAGCTCGATACCGCGCATCGCGCCAACGCCAGTCAAGCGGCCCAGATACGGCGAGAGTTTGCGTGCTTGCCATTGCTCGTAACGTGCGAGCAAGGTCACTGAGTACTGCTCGCTCCACCCCGCAAGGTTGGCATCGGTCATTTCGTCCAGCGTCGCCAGGCCCGCTGCACAGGCAATCGGGTTACCGGAATAGGTGCCGCCAAGCCCGCCTTTGGGCAGCGTGTCCATCAGCTGCTTGCGTCCCACCACCGCCCCCAGCGGTAGGCCGCCTGCGATACTTTTACCCAGCAGCAACAGATCCGGTTCGATACCCAGGCGGCTGAAGGCAAAACGATCGCCGGTACGGCCGAAGCCCGACTGGATTTCGTCGATGATCAGAACGATGCCCTTGTCATCACAAAGTTTACGCAGCGCCTGTGCGAACTCGATGTCCAGCGCAAGGAAACCGCCCTCGCCCTGCACCGGCTCGACGATGAAACAGGCCACTTCATCAATATCGATTTCCACGCTGAACAACCGCTCCATGGCCTTCAACGCTTCGGCGAGCGTGACGCCATTGTCCGCGCTCGGGTAAGGCAGGTGAAATACCGGCCCCGGCAATACGCCGACTTTCTGTTTGTACGGGGCGACCTTGCCGTTGAGATTCAATGTGGCGAGGGTGCGCCCGTGAAAGGCGCCATCGAAGGCGATCACCGCCGACTTGCCGGTGTGGCCACGGACGATTTTCAAGGCGTTCTCCGCCGCTTCCGCACCACTGTTGGTCAGCATGCCGCTCACCGGATAACTGACCGGGATAAATGCCGCCAAGCGCTCGATGAATTGCTGATACGGCACATGGGGCGCGGCATTGAACGCGTAATGGGTCATGCGCTGCGCCTGCTCGCAAATCGCGGCGACGATCTTCGGATGGCAGTGGCCCAGATTCAACACGCCAATGCCGCCGACAAAATCGATGTAGCGCTTTCCATCGACATCCCAGACCTCGGCGTTTTTTCCGTGGGAGAGACTGACGGCATGAACGAAGGAAATGGAGTTGCTGACAGAAGGAAAAGCCATGCTCAAGCGTCCTGCGGACAATGGGAATGGCTTATCTAAACGAGTGTGGTGTGTCTCCCACAAGCGAAATAAAGGCAACGGTTCATTCCACCAAGGACTGACCTCGTCGTCTGGTGCCCGCTCTGCGCTGGCTTACTTGTTGATAGCCCAATTCCAAATGGGCCCGGAACCGCAATAACGAACGCACTTTATCAGGACTTGCTCAGCCCGATTTCATGGGCTTTCAGTTTCCGTTCAGCTTGCTCGGCGTACGCTCTCTCTCATACCCGGAAGAAGCGTTGCGTTTGGATTGCCCGGACGAAAAGAGCTTTCAATACTCACCTGAACCCCAGGCGGGACAAGCGCTGCCCAGAAGAAACTGCTGAGCTTATTCGATAAATATGACTGTCACGTTTCAATCTCTAATTGGCCAGGTATTCACAAAAAAACAACACTTCACTGATGAAAAGCCCACGGGATATAAACGAAATTTTCATCAATACGCTTTTATTGTTTCCATTATTAAACACCGTTACTAGCGGGTGGCCAGCGCTGTAATAAATAGTGCAAAAACGCTGTCATTGCATGTATTCAAAGGCCCCTTAGAGTGGCCTGGCTTCAACTCCCTATAAACGAACGCCTTATTTCGGTGGGCACCTGCGTACCCGCTCGCCCAGACATTGATGAATGCCGGAGGATGTACATGAGTCAGGACTTTCTTGCTTTTTCTCGCCCCAGCATGGGCGACGAGGAAGTCGCTGCGGCCAGCCGAGTGCTGCGTTCGGGATGGATCACCACCGGCCCGGAGTGCCAGCGCCTGGAACAGCAATTCGCCGAGCGTTGCGGCGCACAACAGGCAGTGGCTTTGTCGTCGGCCACCGGCGCCATGCACATTACCCTGCTGGCGCTGGGTATCGGCCCCGGTGACGAGGTGATCACACCCTCGCAGACCTGGGTTTCCACCGCCAACATGATCTGCCTGCTGGGCGCGACCCCGGTATTCGTCGATGTCGACCGCGACACCCTGATGACCGACGCTGCACGTATCGAGCGCGCGATCACGCCTCGTACCAAGGCCATCATTCCTGTGCATTACGCCGGTGCCGCGTTCGATCTGGACCCGCTCTATGCGCTGGCGCAGCGACACGGTATTGCCGTGGTCGAAGACGCTGCCCACGCTGCCGGCACTCGTTACAAGGACCGGCCGGTCGGCGCTCGCGGCACGGCGATTTTTTCGTTTCATGCGATCAAGAACATGACCTGCGCCGAGGGCGCGATGTTCGTCAGCGACGATCCGCAACTGGCGGATCGGGTTCGCCGCCTGAAATTCCACGGCCTGGGCGTCGACGCCTATGATCGTCTGACCCACGGCCGCAAACCCCAGGCCGAGGTGATCGAGCCTGGCTTCAAATACAACCTGGCCGACATCAACGCCGCCATCGCCCTGGTTCAGCTGGACCGTCTGGACGCCATCAACGCCCGACGCAGCGAGCTTGCCAATCGCTACCTCGAGCGTCTGGCTGGCAGCCCGGTCCAGCCCCTCGCGCAACCGCACTACCACCAGCATCACGCCTGGCACCTGTTCATCCTGCGCATCGACGCCGAACGCTGCGGTCTGGACCGTGATGCCTTCATGAAAGCCCTGCAAGCGCAAAACATCGGCAGCGGCATTCATTTCATCGCCACCCACCTGCACAGCTATTACCGCCAGCGGTTTCCCGATGTGCGCCTGCCCGAGACCGAATGGAACTCGTCGCGCCTGTGCTCTATCCCGCTGTTCCCAGACATGACCCTTGCCGACGTCGACCGCGTCGTCGGGGCCATTGAATCGGCCATCGCAACCAAGGGGGAATCGCGCCCGTGAAACACTACCCCATCAACCGCGTGTCGATCGTCATCCCGGTCTACAACGAAGAACAGAGCCTGCCCGAGTTGCTTCGCCGCACTGAAGCTGCGTGCGCACAGCTGGCTCAGCCGGCGGAAATCATTCTGGTGGATGACGGCAGTCGTGACGAATCCGCCGAGATTCTGCTGCAAGCCAGCCAGCGGCAGGGCAGCCCGTTTGTCGCCGTCATTCTCAACCGCAACTACGGCCAGCACGCGGCAATTATGGCCGGCTTCGGCCAGTGCAAGGGTGACCTGGTGATTACTCTGGACGCCGACCTGCAAAACCCGCCGGAGGAAATTCCACGGCTGGTCAAGCTCGCCGAGCAGGGTTATGACGTCATCGGCACCGTGCGCGGCAACCGTCAGGATTCGGCCCTGCGCCGCTGGCCGTCGAAACTGATCAACCTTGCGGTGCAGCGCTCGACCGGCGTGGCGATGACCGACTACGGCTGCATGCTGCGGGCCTACCGGCGCAGCATCGTCGACGCCATGCTCGCCTGCAGCGAGCGCAGCACGTTCATCCCGATTCTCGCCAACAGTTTCGCCCGTCACACCACTGAAATCGTGGTGACGCATGCTGAGCGCGAGCATGGGGAATCCAAATACAGCGCAATGAAGCTGATCAATCTGATGTTCGACCTGGTCACCTGCATGACCACGACGCCGTTACGGCTGCTGAGCATCATCGGTTTCAGCATGGCGTTTCTGGGCGTCGCGTTCGCGTCGCTGCTGATCGTGTTGCGTCTGATATTCGGTGCGCCCTGGGCGGGTCACGGCACGTTCGTGTTGTTTGCCGTGCTGTTCGTCTTCACCGGTGGCCAGTTCATCGGCATGGGGCTGCTGGGTGAATACCTGGGCCGCATGTACAGCGACGTGCGTGCCCGCCCGCGGTTCTTCATCGAGAAGGTCGTGCGCGGCACCTCTGCCACGCCTGCCGCGAGCAAAGCCGACTCCCCCGCCCCCCTGTTCAACAAGGTCGCCCCATGAGCCTCAACGCCGTCGTTTTTGCCTATCACGATATCGGTTGTGTCGGGATCGAAGCCCTGCTCAATGCCGGCTACGAGATCTCTGCGGTGTTTACTCATGCCGACGACCCCAGGGAAAAAACCTTCTTCGGTTCGGTCGCGCAGCTCTGCGCCCAGCACGACATTGCGGTGCATGCCCCCGAAGACCCCAACCACCCGTTGTGGATCGAGCGCATCAGCAAGCTGGCGCCCGACTTCATCTTTTCCTTCTACTACCGCCACCTGCTCGGCGAGAACCTGTTGGCCTGTGCCAGGAACGGCGGCTTCAACCTCCACGGTTCGCTGCTGCCGCGCTACCGTGGTCGCGCGCCCGCCAACTGGGTGCTGGTGAACGGCGAAACCGAGACCGGCGTGACCCTGCACCGCATGGTCAAACGTGCCGACGCCGGCGCCATCGTGGCGCAACAACGGGTCAGCATCAGCGCCACCGAAACGGCCTTGTCGCTGCACGGCAAACTGCGCACCAGCGCCGCCGACCTGCTCTCGGAAACCCTGCCGTTACTTGGCAGAGGTCAATTGCCTGGCATCGAACAGGACGAATCCAGAGCCACGTACTTCGGCCGTCGCACGCCCGCCGACGGGCTGATCGACTGGCAGCAGCCAGCGTCGCGCCTGTACAACCTGGTTCGCGCGGTCACTCAACCCTACCCCGGCGCGTTCTGCCCGCTGGGCGAGCGCAAGCTGATCGTCTGGAGTGCTCGCGTTCAAGCGGGCAATGACGGCCAGGCGCCGGGTACCGTCCTCAGCTGTGACCCGTTGCGCATTGCCTGCGGTGAAGACTCGCTGTTGATCACTGCCGGTCAGCGCGGCGATGAAGGCCTGTTCCTGAGTGGCCCGCAACTGGCCCGGGAATTCGGTCTGGTGGAGGGCTCTCCCCTGCATGGCAGCGACAAACGCCGGCAGCTGCGCCGCACTCGCGTACTGATCCTTGGAGTCAACGGGTTCATCGGCAATCACCTGTCCGAGCGCCTGCTGCAGGATGATCGCTACGAGGTGTATGGCATGGACATCGGTTGCGATGCCATCGAACGCCTGCGCAGCCATCCGAATTTTCACTTCATCGAAGGCGACATCAGCATTCACACCGAGTGGATCGAGTACCACATCAAGAAGTGCGACGTGGTCCTGCCGCTGGTGGCCATCGCCACGCCCATCGAATACACGCGCAACCCGCTGCGGGTGTTCGAGCTGGATTTCGAAGAGAACCTGAAAATCGTCCGCTACTGCGTCAAGTACAACAAGCGGGTGATTTTCCCATCGACCTCGGAAGTCTATGGCATGTGCCAGGACCCGAGTTTCGATGAAGACACGTCGAATCTGGTGGTCGGCCCGATCAACAAACAGCGGTGGATCTACTCGGTGTCCAAACAACTGCTGGACCGGGTGATCTGGGCCTATGGCCAAAAGGGGTTGCAGTTCACCCTGTTCCGTCCGTTCAACTGGATGGGCCCGCGCCTTGACCGCCTGGATTCAGCTCGCATCGGTAGCTCACGTGCGATCACTCAGTTGATTCTGCACCTGGTGGAAGGCACGCCGATTCGCCTGGTTGACGGCGGCGCGCAGAAACGTTGTTTCACCGATGTCGTCGACGGCATCGAAGCGCTGGCGCGCATCATCGAAAACCGCGACGAGCGCTGCACGGGCCAGATCATCAACATCGGCAATCCGGATAACGAGGCCAGCATTCGTCAACTGGGCGAAGAACTGCTGCGTCAGTTCGAAGCCCATCCACTGCGCGACAACTTCCCGCCCTTCGCCGGGTTCCGGGAAGTGGAAAGCCAGTCGTTCTACGGCAAGGGTTATCAGGACGTCAGCCACCGCAAGCCCAGCATCGACAACGCCCGTCGCCTGATCGACTGGCAACCCACCATTGCGCTTCGTGAAACCATCGGCAAGACCCTGGATTTCTTCCTGCGCGAAGCCATGAGCGAAAAGGCGCAAGCGCGTTGATGCCGGCCGGGTTGCGCATCGACGTCGACACCTATCGCGGCACCCGCGATGGCGTGCCGCGCTTGCTGGAGATGCTCGATGAAGCACAGATCAAGGCGACGTTCTTTTTCAGTGTCGGCCCGGACAACATGGGCCGTCATCTGTGGCGTCTGACCCGGCCGCAGTTTTTGTGGAAGATGTTGCGCTCCAGGGCCGCCAGCCTGTACGGCTGGGACATCCTGCTCGCAGGCACCGCCTGGCCCGGCAAACCGATCGGCCGTGACCTTGGGCCGCTGATGCGCCGCGCGCAGGACGCTGGCCATGAAGTGGGCCTGCACGCGTGGGACCACCACGGCTGGCAGGCGAATGCCGGGCACTGGTCGCAGAATCAACTGACGGCACAGATCGCCCGTGGCGTCGACTGCCTGAACGACATTCTGGGCAATCCGGTGACCTGTTCGGCTGCGGCGGGGTGGCGCGCCGACGAGCAGGTGGTGCAGGCCAAGCAGTCCTTTGGTTTTCGCTACAACAGCGATTGCCGGGGACGCAGCGTATTCCGCCCGTTGCTCAACGATGGTCGGCCCGGCACGCCACAGATTCCGGTGGACCTGCCGACGTTCGATGAAGTGGTCGGGCCGCAGGTCGCTCCGGGGGCGTTCAATGACTACCTGCTGCGTCAGTTCGCGCCCTCGAAACTCAACGTCTACACGGTACACGCCGAAGTTGAAGGCATCGTCATGGCCGAGTCGTTTCGGCATTTGCTGACCTTGGCAAAAAGCCGCGATGTGCAGTTCCTGCCACTCGGCAATCTGTTGCCGACGAGCCTCAAATCCCTGCCCCAAGGCCATTTGGTACGGGGCGTGTTGCAGGGTCGCGAAGGCTGGTTGGGAGTGCAGCAGCCATGACCCGTCAGCGGCATTTGCTGATCCTGCTGGCGGTTTTCCTGCTGGCGTATCTGTTGCCACTCGGCACCCACGGTCTGTGGATTCCCGATGAAACCCGCTACGCGCAGATGAGTCAGGAAATGCTTCACAGCGGCAATTGGGTCGCGCCGCACTTCATGGGGCTGCGTTACTTCGAAAAACCGGCGGCCGGGTACTGGCTGATCGCAGTCTCTCAGGCGCTGTTCGGGGAGAACCTGTTTGGCGTGCGTTTCGCCTCGGCCCTGAGCAGCGGCTTGACCGTATGGCTGGTGTACTCACTGGCCGCAAGACTGTGGAACGACCCGCGCAAGAGCTTCGTCAGCGCGCTGCTGTTCATGAGTTTCATGCTGGTGGCGGGCCAGGCAGGTTATGCCAATCTCGACCCGCAGTTCACCTTTTGGGTCAGCCTTTCGCTGTTTGCCTTCTGGTGCGCCATTCACAGCGTGGGCCGTCAGCGACTGCTGTATTGGGCGCTGCTGGGCGTGGCGTGCGCCATGGGTTTCATGACCAAGGGCTTTCTTGCCTGGGCATTGCCGGTCATCGTCGCCCTGCCTTACATGGCCTGGCAACGACGTCTGCGTGAACTGCTGACGTTCGGACCGATTGCGGTGTTGGTAGCGCTGATGGTTTGCCTGCCCTGGGTGCTGGCGGTTCAATTGCGTGAGGGCGATTACTGGCGCTTCTTTTTCTGGCATGAACACATTCGCCGCTTCGCCGGCAACGATGCTCAACATGCCGAACCCTGGTGGTTCTATCTGCCGTTGCTGGTTGCCGCCAGCCTCCCGTGGGCCGTATTGCTACCCGCCACCTTGAGGCAAGCCTGGCAACAACGGCGCGAGGCCCACAGCGGGTTTCTGCTGTTGTGGCTGGTTCTGCCGCTGGCGCTCCTGAGCATCAGCCGGGGCAAGCTGCCGACTTACATTTTGCCGTGTCTGATTCCGCTGGCGCTGATGATGGGCAGCACATTGGTGGATCGTCTGCATCAGAGCAGGAGTGCAACACTGCGCGCCAATGGCCTGCTGAACGCTGTGCTTGGCGTCATCGCGTTGATCGCGCTGCTGGTGCTGCAACACCGACAGGCCCTCTACGCGCAACAACCGCTGAATCTGACCCTGGCGATTGTGATCCTGTCGGGCTGGGTCCTGAGCAACCTGCTGCAAGGCGTTCGACCTTTGCGCTTCTGGGCGGCTCCTGCCATCGGCGCCTGGCTCGCCATTGCGCTGGCTCCCTTGGCATTGCCTGACAACGTGGTGTTCAACAAGACCCCGGATCAGTTCGTCGTCCAGCACCTGGATGAACTCAGCGCTTCCACCCATTTGCTGAGCAATGATCTGGGCGCGGCGGCCGCGTTGTCCTGGCGTCTCAAGCGCAATGACGTGGTGTTCTACGACACCCGAGGCGAACTGGAATACGGCCTGGGCTATCCGCAAACCGTCCCCCGTGAAGTCGACTGGCAACAGGTGCAGGCCTGGATGACTCAGGCTCGCCGCGAAGGCTCGGTGGGCGTGGTGATGCGCGGCGACGGCAAGGATCAGCAATACGAGCTGAGTCTGTTGCCCGCCGACGGCAAGCGCTACCAGCAAGGCAGTCTGGTGATCCTGATTTTCGACAGGAGCGCGTCATGACCTTTGCCCTGTTGCTCGGCGCCTGCCTGCTCACCTGCCTGGGCCAGATCGCCCAGAAGCTGGCCGTCGAACATTGGCGGGGCCGGACGGCCGGTTTCGGCGCGGTGCTGCGCAATCACTGGCTGTGGCTGGCGCTGGCCTGTCTTGGCAGCGGGCTGCTGCTCTGGCTGCTGGTGCTGCAACGGCTGGATGTCGGCATCGCCTATCCGATGCTGGGCCTGAATTTCGTATTGATCACCCTCTGCGGCCGGTTCCTGTTCAAGGAATCTGTGGACGGCCGCCACTGGCTGGGCGTGCTATTGATTCTCATCGGCGTCGTATTGCTGGGGCGTCAGGCATGAGCCGCCAGCGCGGGTTGAGCCTGGCCATGAGCAGCGTATTGCTGGTCAGCGGCGCGCAATTGGCGATGCGCTGGAGCATGGTGCGGTTGCCTGCGCCTGAGCAATGGATGTCGGCCCTGCAGATCGGTGGCGTGGATATTCGTGCGCTGGCGTTTGTACTGATCGCAATGGTCGCCTACGGGCTGTCGATGCTCTGCTGGCTGCTGGCCTTGCGCGATATTCCCCTCAGTCGCGCCTATTCGCTGCTGAGCATCAGCTATGCGCTGGTGTACCTGTTGGCGGCCCTGCTCCCGTTTTTTCACGAAACCCTCACCGTTCCCCGAACGGTGGGCGTGACCCTGATCGTGCTCGGTGTAGTGACGATCAATCTGCGGCGCTCTGCGTCAACCGCGACAACAGCATCAAGGAGCTTTCCCGATGAAAATCAGCGTCTTCGGTAGCGGTTATGTGGGCCTGGTGCAGGCCACGGTGCTGGCGGAAGTTGGCCACGACGTGGTGTGCATGGACATCGATCCGGCCAAGGTCGAGCAACTGAGCAAAGGCCAGGTGACCATTTACGAGCCGGGCCTGGAAAGCCTGATGCGCGAGAATCTGGAGGCCGGCAGGCTGCATTTCACCACCGATGAAAAACGCACGGTAGAACACGGCGAAGTGCTGTTCATCGCCGTTGGCACGCCTTCCCGCGCTGACGGCTCGGCAGACTTGAGCGCCTTCTTCGCGGTCGGCGAAGCCATTGCCCGGCATCGCGTCACGCCGGTGATCATCGTTGAAAAATCCACAGTTCCGGTCGGCAGCGGCGATGCCTTGCGCAGCCATATCGAGCAGGCGCTGCGCCAGTCGGCGCGATTGCTGAAGTTCGATATTGTCTCCAACCCGGAATTTCTCAAGGAAGGCTCGGCGGTCAAGGACTGCCGGCGCCCGGACCGCATCGTCATCGGCTGCGGCAATCCCGACGTATTCCCGGTCATGCGCGAGCTTTATGCGCCGTTCAACCGCAACCACGAACGCATCATGTTCATGGACCTGCGCAGCGCCGAACTGACCAAATACGCGGCGAATTGCATGTTGGCGACCAAGATCAGCTTCATCAACCAGATCGCCGAACTGGCCGAGCACCTGGGGGCCGACGTCGAATCCGTGCGCCTGGGCATCGGCGCCGATTCGCGTATCGGCTACGACTTCATCTATCCCGGCTGCGGTTACGGCGGATCGTGCTTCGGCAAGGACATCCGCGCACTGATCCACAGCGCCCGGGAAGCCGGGTGCTCGAACGACCTGCTCAACGTGGTCGAGAACATCAACGAACGGCAGAAAAACAAGCTGTTCGACCGTATCAACGCCTTTTACAAAGGGGAACTGCGAGGAAAGACCTTCGCGTTGTGGGGGCTGGCCTTCAAGCCCAACACCGACGACATGCGCGATGCGCCCAGCCGCGTGCTGATGGAGTCTCTGTGGGCCGCGGGGGCGACCGTCCGCGCCTTCGACCCGGAAGCCATGCAGGAGACCCAACGCCTGTACGCGGAACAACCGAACCTGATGCTGATGGGCACGCCGGAGTCAGTATTGCTGGGCGCCGATGCGCTGATCGTGTGCACCGAATGGCAACAGTTCAAGGCTCCGGATTTCGACCTCATCCAACAGCGCCTCAAGGCGCCGGTGATCTTCGACGGCCGCAACCTGTACGACACCGAACGCCTGGCCAAACGCGGTTTCCAGTACTTCCCGATCGGCCGCGGCGACTCCTGCAACCTGCCCATCCCGCAACAGCAATGGGCGCCGTACGAGCTGCTGTCAGCGCATCACGCGATGTGACCGGGAACATGTGCTGCCGCTCCTGTAGCAGCACGGCTTGCCGGCGGTAACGAATCCAAGGGCGTCACCGCCGGCAATGCGAAAAAGAACGAGGCGCCTTTTTCGGTGTTCTGTGCCCAGATCCTGCCCTCATGAAAGTCGATGATCGAGCGGCAGATGGACAATCCCATTCCCAGCCCGGTTTCACGGGTGGTGAAAAAGGGATTGAACAGTGAAGACAACACCTCGGCATCGATGCCCGACCCGCAGTCGGCGACCTCGAGGATGACTTCGCCCTCCGTCACACGGGTGCTGACTCGCAGCTCCCGGTGGTGCTTGTCGATGCTGGTCATTGCCTGGCAAGCATTGATGATCAGATTGATGATGACCTGTTGCAGCTGGATTCGGTCAGCCAGCACCCACGCGGTTTCCGCATCCAGCGCAACGCGCGCATTGATGTGGTGGTGGTTCAATTCGTAGTGCACGACACCCAGGGTTTCCCTGACGATCTCGTCCAGGCGCTCGGCCCGGCGTATCGGATCGGTCTTGCGTGACAGCGCCCTCACCCGGCTGATCACTTCACTGGCCCGGCGCGCGCTCTGGTTGATACGTTGCAGGGCGCCCAACGCTTCGGGGATGTCCGGGACCGGACGATCGAGCCAGCGACGACAGCCGTCGGCGCTGCTGTTGATCGCCGTCAGCGGCTGGTTGACCTCGTGAGCAATCGACGCGGTCAGTTCGCCCAGGGTTGTGACCCGGCAGATGTGGGTCAATTGCGACTGGGTCCGGTACAGCGTCTCTTCTGCCTGAACGCGCTCGCTCACGTCCATCACCGCGCCAAGGTATTCGAAGCGATCGTCGTGGGTCGATACCGGAATGGCAATCATATGAACGTGCTTGATGCGCCCGTCCGGCATCAGCAAACGGTGTTTGATTTCTATCTGTGGCTCCCGCCGCGCCGCACGCTCGAACACGCCATGAATCAAGGCATGATCCTGTGCCAGCGTGCGCGCCAGGATCATCGATTTGGTCACTGGCATGTCAGGCGGATACTCGAAAATACGCGCGCTCTCCTCCGACCACGACATCTGTTGCGTCACCGCGCAGAAGGCAACGCTGCCGGTCTGACTCAGGCGCTGCGCTTCGGTCAGGTAAATTTCGTTCTGGCGCAGCTTGTCGGCGGCCTGATTGCAGCGCGCGGCGAGAAAGCCGATGGCCGAGAGCGCGGTCAGGCACCGCACGAAGCCTGTCAGAGAGTCCCAGTCCCGATAACCCTCATCGATGAAGAACATCGCGACGATGGTCGCCATGCAGAACAGCGACACTCCGATGACCACCCGAATCGACACCACGTTGGCCGCCATCAGCAGCAGCGTCAGATAAATGATGGTCGCGGCGATGTCACGATGGTGAGGGGCGGCATTGATGATGACGATACCCACTGCGACCACCAGACCGATGCCCCAGGCCAGCCAGGTTTCGTAGCGATTCTTGCTGACGCTGATCAGCGGTGGGCTGCTTGCGGTTGCCGAGGGATTCAACCCGGCGAGGTAGGAAACCAGATTAAACCGGTCGCGCTTGCGATTGCTTGAGGTGCCTGGAATGCTCATGCGGCTGCGCCATCCCTTCGATTGAGGACTTCGGTCCAGCGCTGAGTCTAAAAGTAAATGCGAATTATCGATAAGCCATAAAACCCTGTTTTCCTGCCAATGACCTGGCTGGAACTCTGGGCGCCTCAGGGGCTTTTCGATCCCACAAAAAAACGCCTGACTCGAGGGATGCGCGCCAGGCGTAAAAAGGGTGAAACAGGCGTGTGTTGCGCCGTCGATCGTCAGCCGTCTGCCTCAGGCCACCGGGATTGACGGATCAGCCGCCGCCAAAGCTGTAGCGCGCTCGGCAATCGGTGGATAGATCCAGATCGAATTGATATTGCCCTTCAAGGTCTTGGCCTCCTCCTTGACCAGCTTCAACTGACGGTCCCAGCCCTCGGTGTACACCGCGCCCCACTCGCCCAGGTCCAGGCAGGTGACGTATTTGGGTTGACGATAGGCAGTCGTTGGCACACCAAGCAGATCGGCCGCGACGTTATTCCCGGCATGACGGCCGAGCGCAATCGCATGCTGGCAGGACATCGCCGCATAGTGACCTTCATCATCGGTCGCGGCATACGCCACGTCGCCGGCGGCATAGATGTCGTTCTGGCCCAGGACTTTCAAGTTCGCATCCACATGCAAACGGCCCAGCGAATCGCGCTCGCCCGGCACCTGCTCGGTCAGCGAACTGGCACGGAAGCCGACCGTCCAGATCACGGTTTGCGCTTGGATATGGCGACCGTCCGCCAGCGTGACGCCATTCGTGTCGATGCCCGCCACCGACGCGTCAAGGCACCACTCGATGCCCAGATGAGCCGACGCCTCGGCAATCGAAGGGCTGATGCCCTTGCCAAGCGCAGCGCCGATTTCAGCGCCGCGGTCGACCACGATCACATTGACCTTGGCATCCGCACCCAACACAGCACGCAGACGCGCCGGCAGCTCGGTCGCCGTTTCAATGCCGGTGAAGCCACCACCGCACACCACGACGGTGTTCCGTGCTTCGGATTCTGGGTAATCGGCCAATGCCTTGATGTGGCGTTCCAGGCAAGCGGCGGTCTCGATTTCGTCGACATCGAAGGCGCGCTCTATCCCTTCGATGGCTGGACGGTTCAGGCGACTGCCCGTGGCCAGGACCAATTTGTCGTAGCTCAACCAACTGTGCACCCCGGGCGCTGCGATGTACTCGACGCGCTTGCCTGAGGTGTCGATGTTGGCGGCCACGCCTTCGACAAACTGAATACCGGTGGCATCGAACAGCTCGGCCAGCGACGCTTTCATTTCATGCACGTTCGGCTCATAAAAGCGCGGACGAATACGCAGTTCCGCTTGCGGCGCCAACACAGTGATCTGCACATCTGTGGAGCCATTCAAGTCAAGCAGCCGTGCGGCGCTCAATGCACTCCAGACACCACCGAATCCAGCACCCAATACCAGGATATGTCGTTTCATGTTTATTCCAGATGTGTATGTTCAAGGAGGGGTTGTTTGTGATCGATGGTTTACTGTAACGACATGCCCCATGGGCGTCATGGCTGCATAAGTTGGCTATGTTAGTGACAAGGTTTTAATCACTCATACTTTGGTATAGCCGAGCGCAGTGCTGGCCACGTGAGTTAATACACGTATACATAAACGCCGACTTTAGCCAATGGTTAACAACCCTTGCCCCCGAGTGCGATGTCCAGACAGGCGATCAGTTGTTCATCATCAAAAGGTTTGGACAGATAACAGCAGGCGCCGAGCTTCTGAGCAGCCTGCCGCGGGGCCTGATGGGCCGATGCCGTGATAAAGATGACCGGCGTCGAATGCCCGGCCGAGAGCAGTTGCTCGTACATCTGCAAACCGCTTGCACCCGGCATCTGGATGTCAGAAACCAGGCAGTTCATTGCCTCGATAGACCGGGACGCCAGAAACTGTTCGGCACTGTCGAACAGGTGCACGGAATAACCCAGTGAACGCAACAGACTGTCCAGCGATACTCGAACGTTTTCATCATCATCAATCACTGCAATTGCCGGACGGGTGACCAATTTATGCACCTTCCCTTGATAAGGGTCGAGTCCGTTGACTGTCCCTTCCTACACCATACCCCCTGCCCGTGGCGACATAATCATACTTGCGTATAGTTATCTTATTTGTCGTGTTTCAAACTCAGCGCCTGCGCCATGCGCACCAGTTCGGCGAATGTTTTAGCATTCATTTTGCGCATGACATTGGCCCGGTGAATCTTCACGGTAATTTCACTCAGGCACACTTCGCTGGCGATCTGTTTATTCATCAAACCGGACGCAGCCAATGCCATGACGCCCTGCTCACGCACGCTGAGCGTCTGGTAGCGGCTGCGCAATGCCGCCATGCCCTTGCTCGCTTCTCGCTGTTGCGCGTCCTTGCTCAACGCCTGCGCTACGGCGTCCAGCAGGTCCTGATCACGGAACGGCTTGGCGAGAAAATCCACGGCGCCGGCCTTCATCGCCTTGACTGTCATTGCGATGTCGCCATGGCCCGTCATGAACACGATGGGCAATGTTTCCCTGGCCTTGACCAACTCGTTCTGGAAGTCGAGCCCGCTGATGCCTTGCAGCCGGACATCCAGCACCAGACAGCTGTTGATATCCGGTCGTTTGAAACCGAGAAACTCTGCCGCTGAGGCGAAGAGTTCCACTCGCAGCCCAATCGAGCGCAACAGGCTGCTCAGGGATTCACGTAATAACTGATCGTCATCGACGATAAAAACGCAGGAAGTATCGGTGGCCATTTTGCTGGTCATCGGATTGTGCTTCTGGCTGTTGGTGTAAAGAGTGCCCATTGATCTGATCCCACCTGAAGGGGTCACGCCAAAGGAAGTTGGCAGCCGGGTGTACACCGACGCGGGGCGCAGGTGACATCAGCCAGGGAGGCGTGTACCGGTTGTGCTGGACGCGTGAGGTTTTTCGAACTGAAAGACTGCTCAGGAGTGTATGAGCGCGGCTGTCAGAGCGACACGACATAAAACCCTGATTTTCTGCCAAGGGTTGGCAGGATCAGTGGCGCCACCAATCCCCGTGGGAGACGCCGGAGGTCACGACGGTACGGGCCGCGATTCGGACGAAGCGGTGTGTCAGACAACAACAGCTGCGACTGACCCACCGCTATCGTCCGACCGCGGCCCGGGCTGTCGCACAGCTCCAGCAGCTCCCACAAGTCCAGCGCCAGACGCGGTTCTTGTGGGAGACGCCGGAGGTCACGACGGTACGGGCCGCGATTCGGACGATGGCGGCTTGTCAGTTAGCAAATGAGCCAGCTGACGCACCGCTATCGCGGCTGTCGCACAGCTCCAGCAGCTCCCACAGGGGTCCTGTGTACTCCGGGATTACCGTGGGAGACGCCGGAGGCCACGACGGCAGCGATGCGGACGATAGCAGCGTGTCAGTCAGCAAATGAGCCATCTGACCCACCGCTATCGCGGCTGTCGCACAGCTCCAGCAGCTCCCACAGGTTTTGTGCCAAACCCAGATCTGCAGCACGCCACAATCCCCGTGGGAGACGCCGGAGGCCGTGACAATACGGGCCGCGACTCGGACGATGGCGATCTGGCAGTGTGCTTTGAGATGTTGAAGGCGCTCAGGCCGCCACCACCGACAGGGGACGCCGGCTGTTATCGCTGAGCAATTCGCTGAAACGCGAACGCAACCAGCGTTCTGCCGGATCGTTGTTGGCGACGCCGCGCCAGACCATCGACAACTCGAAGCCATTCAGGTCCAGTGGCACGGCTTCCGCGCGCAAGTGGCTGGAGGATGCAGCCATCGCGTGAGCCACGTAATCCGGCACCACCGCCACCAGATCGCTGTCCGCCAGCAGCACAGGCAGCGCGCTGAATTGCGGCACGTTGAGCACCACCTGACGGCTGCGTGAGACCCGTTTCAAAGCGCGGTCGGTATCGGCCACCAGCGTGCCCATGGACGCTACGGCAGCGTGGGGTCGGCGACAGAACTCATCCAGACTCATCGCTCCTTTCGCCGAATCGGCGCGTAATACCATCGGCCTGATCATGCGCAGGAACTTGCGTTTGGACGTTGCAGGCAACTCCCCTGTATAGCTGATGCCAACTGAAATCTCGCCGGTGGCGAGCAGGCTTGGCATGCGGTGGCAGTCGGTGTGGTGAATCACCAGACGGACGCCCGGTGCCTCGGTGCGCAAGCGGCGCAGCAACGGCGGCAGCAGGCCGTACTCGACATCGTCGGAAAGGCCGATGTGAAAAGTACCGGTGCTGTTGGCAGGGTCGAAATCAGAGGTCTGGCTGAGGGTGGTGGCAATGGTGTCGAGCAATGGCGTGAGAATCTGAAACAGGTCTTCGGCCCGTGCGGTGGGCTCCATGCAACGCCCGTTGCGAATGAACAAGGGGTCGGCAAACAGGTTGCGCAACCGCGACAAGGCATTGCTCACAGCGGGTTGCCCAAGGAACAGTTTCTCGCCGACGCGACTGACATTGCGCTCGTTCATCATGGCTTCGAAGATCACCAGAAGGCTCAGGTCCGTGCGGCGCAGATCGTGTCGGGTCAGCATTTCAACCTCCTGGGCAACAGGTCCCGTGAGTGAGATGGATAGCCGCCTGAACGTTACGACCGAATCCCGTCGGCTCGCGGCAAAGCCATGTGTTGCGGCATGTGGTTACTGTAACGAGGCGCCGCGCCGCTGTCGTTTATGCCCGAGTTGCGCCAGCTAGCGCATGGGTTTGTCCGATTTATACCCGCGTATAGGCGTGGTACCCGATCACGGGGCGGGCACGCGCACCAGCACATAATCCTCCTTGTCAAAACGGCCGCTGAACCATACCGGCAGCTGCCCCAGCGGCGTGCCCTGCAATTGCTGGAAATCGCCATTGCTCATGACCACATTGGCCGGCCCTTTCACGGCGCTCAACTGCTCAGGGGTTTCGGTGAATACAGGCTGCAGGTCCTGATTGACATTGACCATGAACTTGATGCCCTTGGCGTCCTTGCCCATGGAGTGCAGCACCAGCGGCGCCTTGTCATCCAGCGTCCGCTCAAGCACGCCCTGAGTAAAATGCCGAGTGTCGTACAAGGTACGCTCGGCTTTCTCGAACACACCGATGTAGCTGATCCAGACCGCCAGAACAGCGCAGGCTGGCAGGCCGTAGAGCCTCAGGCGCGGGCGCATCAACAGCGGCAGCGCAATCAGTTGCAGCAGCCCCAGCCCCACCAACACCGGCCCGATATCGCTCAGCGCTTCAGGGAACCTTGGCCGCACTGCCAACAAACCGCCCATCAATGCGCCCGGTATGAAACAGCACAGCGTCAATGTCAGCCCGCGCAACCACCAGAACGCACGCCCGGTTCGAACCTGAAACGGATACGCCGCGATGATCGCGGCCATGGGCAGCATCGGCAGGACATAGCGGGCCTTCTTCGCCTGGGGAATCGACAGGCCGACCATGACTACCAATCCGGCAAACGCGCACAGGTACAGCAAATGCAGCGCTGCACTGGTTTGTCTTCGGGCAGTCAGGGCAACGATCACCAGCACCACAAGCGCCAGTGGGTATGCCAGCGCGTAATTGCCCATGGAGCTTGCGAAATACCAGAACAGCGGGCTCGAGCCCTCGCTGCCGTCCATGCGTGAGGTGACTTGCATGCGCACCACCTCGGCGAGCAGCGCCTCGCCGCCACTGACCCGCGCCAGCAACAGGAGGGTCAACGTGCAAACCACCAGCAACAGCAACGCGGCCATCCCGAACCACCAGAAGCGCCGCCATTGCTGGCCGAACAGGTAGTAGCTGCAGGCCACCCCCGCAGGCACCACCAGCCCGATGGGGCCGCGAATCGCGAAGCCCAATACCAGCAATGCAAACACCAGCCATAGGCGGCGGGATGAACCGAAATGATCGCAGGCATACGCCAGGTAGAACACGGCAAAGGAAACCGTGGCAAGCATCTGGTCCAGCGACACCGCGCGGGTTTCGGTGATGAAGGTGTTGGTCAGCAACAGCAGAGCGATACTCAGCCAGGCCCAGCGTCGGGAGTAAGGCGACAGCAACCGATAGATCAGACCCACCATGACCGCTGACGCGATACAGGTCGGCAGCCAGGCGCTGAAACTGGTCACTTGCCCGAAAGGCAACGATGCAAGGTAGATGAGCCACGTGGTGAAACCCGAGTAGTCGGGATAGGGCTCGCCATAAGTGGTGGGGAAAAAACCGGGGCCGTGGCGCAGCATTTCCTGGGCGAACAGCACGAAGCGGGAGTCGAACCCGATGATCGGCAGGTGCCAACTGGCGATGATGAACACCATAAACGCCAGCCCACCGGCACTCCACGCCTGACGTCTGGCCCGCGCCGGAGTGACACCTGATAAAAACTCGGAAGCGATCGACGTCAACACACACTCCTGTTGTCAGCGCACTGCGGGGGCCACGACTGACGAAAGCGTAGACGCCATCGTCGATCTGCGTCGTCGGATAATACGAGCCCGTTCGCCCCTGTCGGATATACCGGGCACGCTCCAACATCATTCTTTAATTAAAATAACGCCCGGCCTTATATACAGCAGGACGAGGAAACCGGGAATTCACCAATGTTGTCAGCCTTTACACTTCTCGCTCTTTTCAGCCAGCGGACAGCAAGTTGAAAGTTTCGTGAAAAATATCCTGCCCTGCATGTTGTTCATTTGAAACTTCATCTTGCGCCTGTTCTCCCAAGCCTGCAAAGCAGCCGCGAAATGTGAAAACCCTTTTCACACGCGCTTCACCGGCCGTTCACTCCCCTCCCTTTACCCTGCGCGCAGACTCATCGGCGTCCCGGCGTGATGCGCTGCAGACTTATTCATGCACATCGCTTGCGCCAACTTAAAGACGCTCGACCTTATTTCCTTTAATGCAAACGGGCCGATCATGACCTCGAACTTCAGCCACGCTCTGGATGAATTGAGCGCACGTTATCGCGCACTGAGAAAGTCTGCGCGGCTTGCACTCGTGATAACCGGTGCGTTACTGCTTCTGAGCATGATCGCATTCGCCCTCAAACCTGCACCGATGACCGATCTTGCCGAGGGCCATCATTCGCGCAGCGCCGATCTTTATTCACTGTGGGACCAAGGCAATGTGGTCATTCTCATGCGCCATGTCGAGCGCTGCGACCACTCGACCAACCCATGCCTGGCCCAACCTGACGGCATCACTGTCAAAGGCCAGCGCGTCGCCGATCGCATGGGGCAGGCATTGCACCAGCTCGGGCTGACTCAGGCCGACATCTACAACAGCCCCCTGCGCCGGACCGAACAGACCTCAAGCTTCGTCTTCAATCGCGCCGCCACCGCTCAGGACTGGTTGATCAACTGCCGTGGCTCGATGCTCGACAACGTTCTCAAGCACAAACAGGACCATCACAACCTGATCCTGGTGACCCACAGCGAATGCGTCAGCGCGCTGGAAAAGTCCCTCAACGTGCCCTCGCCGGTTTCACTGGATTACGGCGCCTCGCTGATCCTGTCGGTCAACCCCGATGACCACAGCACCAGAGTGCTGGGCTTTATCGACGCGCGCGACTGGGCAAAAGTCGTCGCCAGGCGCCCCTGATCCAACTCTCTCAACCTTTCCTGCCACTCAGGGGAACACGCGATCGTGTACAACAGCAGAAACCGCTTTTACCTCACCCATGTCGGCATTCCGTTGCTGCTGGCCCTTGCTCTGTACGTCTGTTTCGACCTGACCGGGCTGGACGTGATCCTCAGCGACTGGATGTACAACACCACCACCCACGCCTTCCCGTTGCAGCACAACAAGCTGTTCGAGACCATCACGCACAAATGGGCTCGCATCATCCCGAACTGGACCGGCGAGGCGGCGATCATCGGAGCCGTTCTGTCATTCCTTTGGCCCCGCATCAAGGCCGAGAAACACGCAAAGCTGATGGCCTGGCTAGAGAAAGTTCGCGTTGCTCCCGCGCTGCGGTTCCTCACTCGCCATCGCCGTGATCTGCTGTTCGTGGTCTTCGCTTTCTCGATCACTACCGCAGCGATTCATTACTTCAAGAGCCACACCAGCATCTACTGCCCGGTGGAAACCACTCTTTATGGGGGCACCGAGCAGAAGAAAGAGTGGTTCGAGAATTTCAATCTGCTGCATGATGCCGGCAAAGGTCGTTGCTGGCCCGGTGGTCATGCGTCCGGCGGTTTCACTATGATGGCGTTGTTCTTCGTGGCCCGCCGTTACCGCTGGCGCCATGCCCGCAAGGTCCTGGCGTTTTCGCTGATCCTGGGGACGATCTATGGCACCACTCGGGTGTTTCAGGGTTGGCACTTCATGTCCCACACCCCTTGGGCCGGGATCATCGTCTGGTTTTCGACGTTCCTCACGGCGATGGCGTTCTACGGCCGCACGAGGCTGGATGCCTCAGTCCAACTGGCTGCCGAGGGGCGCCCAATCAACCCAACGATTGCTCCGCAGCCTCAAGCACAACCGTAAAACAGCAACCCGCCGGTTCACGGCTGGTCAGCGTCACGCTCCAGCCCTGGTTCGCGCAAATGCGCTGGACCAGCGACAGCCCCAGTCCCAGCCCTTCGCCGCGCTGTTCATCGCCGCGCACGAAAGGCTGGAACATCGCCTGCTGCTTTTCTTGAGGAATGCCGATCCCGCTGTCTTCCACACTGAAGCCGTGCGGATTGAGGGTCAGGCAGATAGCACCGTGATCGGTGTAATGCCAGGCATTGCGCAACAGGTTCCCCATCACCGAACGCAACAGCGGCGCGTTGTACGTCAGTTTTTCTGCGCCCTCGCAAGGCACATAAACGAATTGAATGCCCTTCTCTTCGATGGGCACCCGCCACACTTCGAGCAATTCCTCGGCCACTTGAACAACACTGGCGCGCTGCCCCTGCGGCGCATTCTTGCCCTCGGTGCGAGCCAGTAACAGGAAGGTTTCGACCAGTTGGTTCATCCCGGCGGTGGCCTTGCTGATGCGCTGCACCTGGGTGCGCGAACGTTCGTCCAGCCGTGGGTATTCCAGCAGCAGTTCGCAGGATGTGGCGAGCACCATCAGCGGCGTGCGCAGCTCATGACTGACGTCACTGGTAAAGAGTTTCTCCCGACCCAGCGCCGCCCGCAGACGCCCGAGCGTCTCGTCGAAGGAACGGGCCAACGCGCCGACTTCGTCACGGGCGTAATCGTCGGCCAGCGTGGGCGCCATCTCCAGCAGTTGATCGCGATGCCTTACCTGACCCGCCAACCGCGACACCGGTGCCATGACCCGTGAGGCCAGCAGACGCCCAAGCAGGATCGCCAGCAAGACACTCAGAATGAAACCGACCAGCACCACACCGAACAGAATGCGCTCACGCTTCTCGAACTTGCGCTGATCTCGCAGCAGCACGTAACGACGGTCGCCCACTGTCTCGACCATCGCGTAATACTCTTTTTTGCCGCGAAAGAACTCTTGAAAGCCCGGTTCAAGATTTTTCAGATCGTCGCTCATCGCCACGTCGCCGATCCCGTCGTCGGCGTAGAACAACTCATCCTTCTCCGGCCGATGACGCCAGTCCTCGATACGATCCTGCGTCAGTTGGCGATGCAGATTGCCGCCCAGGCTGATGGTCGTGAGCCGCTTTTCCACCACATGCACCGTGGCAATGATGCCTACGGCAAAGACACCGGCCACCAGCGTACTCATCAGGGCAAAAACGATCACAATCCGTTGCTTCAGGCTGTGTTTGATATCCATGGGGTTCCGTGCATAACCAGACGCGTGTCATGGGGCTGAACGCCACCGAGCTCGATTATCCGGACGCCATGTCATTGTTTTGTCAAAGCGGCGTGAGGTCCAGGACGATTTTTTTAACTTGTTGACGGATTTACACCGCATGAACAGCCTTTTGACGAATTTTTCTCAGGACTGCTTCTAATTTGCCACTTACTCGCATGCGCTAATGATTCGCATTGGAGGAAGAAATCCCACCCTCCCTGTTTAACGCCGATGCTGTTCGGGCTTTCGCCTTCCACACCTCTTCGGGAACCATAACAATGACACTGCACAAACCCACCTTCGTCAGAGCCGCTCTGTTCTCCGCCATGGCCAGCTCCTGCGCCACGGTCTGGGCCGCCGACGGCCTCGTCGTGTACAACGCCCAACATGAGGGTCTGACCAAGGCCTGGGTCGAGGGCTTTACTAAGGAGACGGGCGTCAAGGTCACACTGCGCAATGGCGATGACACCGAAATGGCCAATCAAATCGTGCAGGAGGACAAGGCCTCGCCAGCGGACGTGTTTCTGACCGAGAACTCGCCATCCATGGTGCTGGTCGACGGCGCCGGGTTGTTCGCGCCGATTGCCCCGACGACTCTGTCGCAAGTCGCCGCGCCATATCGTCCCGCCCACGGCAACTGGGTGGGCATCGCTGCGCGGTCCACCGTGTTCGTCTACAACAAGGACAAACTCAGCCAGGACAAGCTGCCCAAGTCGATTCTCGATCTGGCTGACCCAAGCTGGAAAGGTCGTTGGGCCGCCTCGCCCGCCGGTGCAGACTTCCAGGCCATCGTCGGCGGCATGCTGGCGCTCAAGGGTGAAGCGGCAACGCTGGAGTGGCTCAAAGGCATGAAGGCCAACTTCACCGCCTTCCGTGGTAACAGCGCCGTGCTCAAGGCGGTCAACGCCGGGCAGGTCGAAAGCGGCGTGATTTTCCACTACTACAGCTTCGTCGATCAGGCCAAGACCGGCGAAAACAGCAAGAATACTTCGCTGCACTACTTCAAACACAAGGACCCGGGCGCCTTAGTGAGCATTTCCGGTGGCGGCGTACTGGCGTCGAGCAAGCATCAGGAACAGGCTCAGGCGTTCATCAAATGGATCACCGGCAAGCAAGGCCAGGCGGTACTCAAGGACGGCAAGTCGTTTGAATACGCGGTCGGCCAGGGCGCCGAGTCCAACCCGAAACTGACACCGCTGGCCGAGCTCGATGCGCCTGCCGTGGACGCTTCGAAACTGGACAGCAAAAAGGTCGTGGACCTGATGACTCAGGCCGGGCTGCTGTAACCGTGCAATCCGAGTCTTTTTCCAGATCCGCCCACACCGCCGCCGGGGCCGCTGCAGCGTCTGCGCAGGTTTCACGCAGGCGCAGGCACGGTCGGCAGTTGGCGCTGTGGATCACCGGCAGCGCGCTGGTGATTTCGCTGCTGGCTCTGCTGCCCCTGGGCTTCGTTATCTTCATCGCTATTCAGAGTGGCTGGGACAGCATCGTGCAGTTGGTGTTTCGGCCAAGAGTCGCGGAGTTGTTGCTCAACACGCTGATGCTGGTGCTGATCACTCTGCCGCTGTGCATCGCACTGTCTCTGGCGCTGGCGTGGCTCACCGAGCGCAGCAACTTGCCGGGGCGGCGGATGTGGTCGTTACTGGCCACCGCACCAATTGCGGTACCGGCGTTCGTTCACAGCTACGCCTGGGTCAGCCTGGTACCGTCGCTGCACGGGCTGCCTGCGGCGGTGCTGGTGTCAGTGCTGGCGTATTTCCCTTTTCTCTACCTGCCCATCGCCGCGACCATGCGCAGGCTGGACCCGGCCATCGAGGACGTCGGCCAGTCGCTCGGGCTCAAACCGTGGGCAGTGTTTTTGCGCATTGTTATGCCACAGCTACGCCTAGCGATGTGCGGCGGCGCGCTGTTGATCGGCCTGCATCTGCTGGCCGAATACGGGCTGTTCGCGATGATTCGCTTCGACACATTCACCACGGCGATCTTCGACCAGTTTCAGTCATCTTTTAATGGCCCGGCAGCGAACATGTTGGCCGGGGTTCTAGCGATGCTGTGCCTGGCGCTGCTGACCGTCGAATCCGCCGCCCGCGGCAAGGCGCGTTACGCACGCGTCGGTTCGGGGAGCGCACGCCAGCCACAGATTTGGCGGTTGTCATCGACGGCCACCCTGCTCTGTCTGCTGCTGCCGCTGGGTATTTCCCTGTTGGCGCTGGGTGTACCGTTCATCACTCTGGCCCGTTGGCTGATAGCTGGAGGCAGTGAAGTGTGGCAGCAGGAAGGCTTGCTCGATGCAATTCAGCAAACCCTGGTGCTGGCCTCGGTCGGCGCGGTGTTGATCACGGCGGCGGCATTTCCCATTGCCTGGTTGTCGATCCGCTCGCCGGGACGCTTCAACCGGTTGCTGGAAAGCTGCAATTACATCACCAGCTCCTTGCCTGGCATCGTGGTCGCGTTGGCCTTGGTGACCGTCACGATCAAGCTGGCGCGGCCGATCTATCAGACCGCGATCACCGTGTTGCTGGCCTATCTGCTGATGTTCCTGCCCCGGGCGCTGGTCAGCCTGCGCGCGGGAATCGCTCAGGCGCCGGTAGAGCTGGAGAACATCGCCCGCAGCCTCGGTCGCTCGCCTGCTCAGGCGCTCTGGCTGATCACCTTGCGTCTGGCCGCACCCAGTGCGGCGGCTGGCGCTGCGTTGGTGTTTCTGGCGATCACCAACGAACTGACCGCCACCTTGCTGCTCGCTCCCAGCGGCACCCGCACTCTTGCGACCGGGTTCTGGGCCATGACCAGCGAAATCGACTACGCCGCCGCAGCGCCTTATGCACTGATCATGGTGCTGCTGTCGCTGCCTCTGACCGCCCTTCTCTATCACCAATCCAGACGCACGGCAGGCCGATGAACGCTCTTGAATTGCACGCCCTCAAAAAATACTTCGGTCACCTCACTGCGCTGGACGACGTTAGCCTGTCGATCCCGGTGGGCAGCCGGACCGCCATCGTCGGCCCTTCCGGCTCCGGCAAGACCACGCTCCTGCGAATGATCGCCGGCTTCGAGTTTCCCGACAGCGGTCGTATTGTGATGCACGGCAACCCGCTGGTGGATGAGACCCGCGAGGTCGCCGCACACCAGCGCAACATCGGCTACGTTCCCCAGGACGGGGCGCTGTTCCCGCACCTGTCAGTGGCGGCGAACATCGGTTTTGGCCTGGCGGGGGATCGCGCAGCGAAACACCGGCGCATCGGCGAGCTGATGGAGATGGTTGCCCTCGATGCGTCCATGAGTGAGCGCTGGCCACACGAGTTGTCCGGCGGCCAGCAGCAACGCGTGGCGCTGGCCCGGGCGCTGGCACAGAACCCCGGCATCATGTTGCTGGACGAACCCTTCTCGGCGCTGGATACCGGTTTGCGCAGCAGTATGCGCAAGGCTGTGAGCAAGCTGTTGTCAGATGCCGGGATCACCACGATTCTGGTGACCCACGATCAGGCAGAAGCCCTGTCATTCGCCGATCAGCTGGCGGTGATGCGCCAAGGCAAACTGGTTCAGGCTGGCTCGCCGATGGACGTGTACCGCCACCCGGTGGATGAAGAAACCGCTGTGTTCCTGGGTGAGGCCATCGTCTTGCCTGCCTGGATCGAAGGCGATTCCGCCATTTGCGAATTGGGAGTCGTGCCGGTGATCAGACCCCGCCGACAAGGCGCGGCGCAGATCCTGTTGCGACCCGAGCAATTGACCGTCACCCGCCACGAGACTCACGAGGACCCGGCGCACAACAGTATCGGCCTGGTCACCGATATCGATTTTGCCGGTGGCTCCTGCATCCTTACGCTGGAGATGGCAGCCAGGGTTTCCGCCAACGGCGAACATATCGCCCATCGCACCCTCAACGTGCGCAATCCCGGCATCAACGTCCCCGCGCTTGGCAGCAGCGTCAGGCTGTCCACCGCAGGCGAGGCCCATGTCCTCTGATGTCGGCTACTGCACCGTTGCCGGGCGCATGACCAGCATCACCGCCGCACACACCGCCATCAGCACGCACGTGGCGATGAACACGATGGGCATGCCGAAATGGCCACCGAGATAGCCGCCGGTCAACGGCCCCAGTACCTGACCGACGTACTGGCTGGAGGTCGAATAACCGAGCATGCGCCCGGCGACGATGTCGGGCACCGAATGCCGAATGATCGCCGCGATGCACGGCAGCAACCCGCCCAATGCGATGCCCATCAGGAACCGCAGCACCACCAGTTGCCACTCATTGGTGACGAAGGCCTGTGGAATCAGCAGCACGGCTGCCGCAATGAGACAGCCCACCACCACTTTCCAATGACCGACTCGATCCGCCAACTTGCCGATTCGCGAGGCTGACAACACGCTGGCCAGGGCCGTGGCCGACATCACCAGACCCGCCATGAACGTCACGTTGCTGGTGCCCAGCTGTATCAGGTAAACGGTGATGATCGGTTCGATGGACATGATCGAAAACATCACCAGGCACGCCACCACGAACATGGTAATGACCGGTTTCTTGTCGGGAATCACATCCCACGGACGCACCGCGACAGGTTTCGGCGCGCCAGCCGCGCGTTTCGGGCGCGGCGCTTCCTTCATCAGAAACAGCGTCGCGAGAAAGGTCAGGAAAATCACGCCACCGGCCAGAAAGAAGGTGTTGCGAATGCCGATCAACGGCGGCAACAGCCCGCCAATCAACGGCCCGGTGAGATTGCCTGCCATGATCCCCGACGACAGCATGCCCAGCGCCCAGCCGGCGCGTTCCTTCGGGGTTTGCGTTGCTACCAGAATCGTCGCCCCCGAGGCATATCCACCCAGCAAACCGGCCAGCAAACGAAGGCCGACCAATTGGTAGATATTCTCTGCGAGGCCGATCAACGACATCGCAATCGCCATGCCCAGGCTGGCGCGAATCAGCATCAGTTTGCGTCCGTAACGATCCCCCAGCCGCCCCCACAACGGCGCAGTGAACGCCGCCGACAGAAACGTTGCGCCGAACGCCACGCCGGACCATTGCACGATGGCGGCAGGATCGCTCACACCCAGGTGCTCCACGTACAGCGGCAGAAACGGCAGCAGCAAGGTCATGGCGATGATGGTGGTGAATGCGCCGAGCACACAGACCGCGAGGTTACGTTTCCAGTGTTCTTCGACGGCGGGCTGTTCAAGGGTGGCGGGGTGCGGCTGGGCGCTCATGTCGGCTCCTCTTGGTTCGGAATCCGCTTACGTTAGATGCCCTCGCCCCATAAATAAAATTCATGTTTTTTATGCAGTGGATTCCTTGCTGGAATAACGGCTGATCATCGTGAGCGCTTCCAGGCATTGGCGGCTCAGTTATCACCGCCTACACTCGCGCACAGGTGAACGCACGGGATTGAAAAACGATGGATAAGCTGTTGGCGTTGAAGATGTTCGTGGCAACGGTCGACGCCAAAGGCTTCTCCGCCGCGGCGCGGCAACTGGATGTCGCCACGTCCAGCGTGACGCGCATGATCGATTCGCTGGAAGCTGAACTCGGCACCGTGCTGTTCAACCGCTCTACCCGCCAAGTCACGGTGTCCGATGCTGGCGCTGCCTACTATTCCCGAGCCCGCAAGATTCTCGAAGATGTCGCCGACGCCGACGCCACGGTGATGGACAGCGACGATGAGCCCTCAGGACCACTGCGCATTTCGGTGCCCACCGCGTTTGGCCGCCGTATCATCGCGCCAAAACTGGGCATGCTGATGAGCCGTTATCCGCGGCTGGAACTGGACATCACCCTGACCGACAGCATCGTCGATCTGTTCAGCGAACGGGTCGACCTGTCGATTCGTCTTGGAGCCGCCGCGCCCATGGACGGCGTGGTCTGCCGCCCGGTGGGCTTGTTTCGCCGGCGGGTGGTGGCCAGCCCTGCCTACCTTGCACAGCACGGCGAACCACACACGCCTGTCGATCTGTCCAGCCACGACTGCCTGCGCTTCAACTTCGGCAACCCGCAACAGGCCTGGACCTTTCTCTCTATCGACGGTGAAATTCGCGTGCCGGTCAACGGCCGCTTGAAGAGCAACAACGCCGAGGTCCTGCGCGAGATGGCCCGCGCCGGCGGCGGCATCGCCTTGCTTCCGGACTGGCTGATTGATGAGGACATCGCCGACGGTCACCTGATCGAACTGTTCGAACACAGCCCGGCGTACCCGGACAACGCCAAGAGCGAAATCTCGGCGCTGTACCTGCCCAACCACCGGGGTTCGAAGCGGGTGAAGGCGTTTATCGGGTTCATGCATGAGATCCTGGCGATCTGATCAGTCTTGCAGTCAGCGCAACACGCTTTTGCGTGCGTGACTGATTCTCCCGATCTTGTGGCAGCCCTACTGTGACGTCCTTTGCACACGCCCAGAGGACTGCGCCATGAACGATTCGTCGCCGCAACACTTGTCTCTTTCATCCGGCAAGGCGCTGATCGTCGGCGGGTCGCTGGGAGGCTTGTTCGCTGCGACTGCCCTGCGCGCGATCGGTTGGCAGGTCGATGTGTTCGAACGCTCTCCTGCCGTGCTCGACAGTCGAGGCGGCGGCATTGTCCTGCAGCCGCCAGTGATCGAGGCGTTCGATTTCGCCGGCATCAAGCTCACCCAGGCGCTGGGTGTGCGTTCAAGACAGCGGGTGTTTCTGGACGCTGCGGGCCGCATTCGCCACAGCGAGCCGATGCCGCAGACGCAAACTTCATGGAACACGCTGTATCGGACCTTGATCTCAGCAATCCCGAACGAGCACTACCACCGCGGCGCGACGTTGATCGACATCCGGCAGGATGCCGACGCAGTCACGGCGATCTTCGAGGACGGCAGCCACGCCCGCGGGGATCTGTTGATCGGCGCAGACGGCGCCAACTCAACCGTTCGCCGGTTATTGCTGCCTGAACTGGAACCGGCGTACTCCGGGTATCTGGTCTGGCGAGGGTTGGTGGATGAGCGGGAGCTGCCCAACGAAGCCAGGGCGTGCCTCTACGAAAACTTCGTGTTCCAGCAAAGTCCGGACTCGCTGATGCTCACGTACATGGTGCCCGGCGTCGACGGGTCCACTCGTGTCGGCGAGCGTCGCTACAATTGGCTCTGGTACCTCAAGGCGGCCACAGGGCCCGAGCTCGATGCTGCCCTGACCGATCAGTTCGGCCGGCGCCGGGCTCACTCGATACCGCCTGGATCCATGGCACCGGACCAGGAGGCGGTATTCCGCACGCTGGCGAAGGGTCGAATCAATCCGGGTTTTCTTGAGCTGATCTGTCGCACTGACGAGATTTTCGTGCAGTCGATCATGGACCTGAAAGTGCCGCAGATGGTGTTTGATCGTGCCTTGCTCACGGGGGACGCAGCCTTCATTCCAAGACCGCACACGGCAGGCAGCACCGCCAAGGCTGCGACCAACGCCTTGACCCTGGCCCGCGCGTTACGGGGGCAGACTGACATCCATCAGGCTCTGGACCGGTGGCAGCGTGACCAGGTGCCCGACGGCGTACGAATGGTCGACTGGGGCGTTTCCATGGGCAATCAAATCATGGGGATCAAAAAAGCTGGCAAGGCCTGACGTGCCGCAACTCCCGACTATCAAAAACACCAGTCTGCCTCGCAAATGCGGGGCTTTTTTTGTCCGCGAGCAAGCGCCGGTCGTTGCGCAAAACGCGACTCAGCGTTGCGCCGCCGACCGATTCTCCCAATCAACGACAACCCCTAACGTGGAGCCCATCAACCCACACTTTCAGCACCACGAGGCAAACACCATGAAACTCTTCACTCCGATCAAACTCGGCAACCTGACCCTCGACCATCGCGTAGCCATGGCCCCCCTCACCCGCTCCCGCGCGGGGCAGCCGGGCAACGTGCCGACGCCGATGAACGTCGAGTACTACCGTCAGCGCGCCAGTGCGGCGTTGATCGTCACCGAGGCGACGCAGATTTCCCGGCAAGGTCAGGGCTATGCCTGGACGCCGGGCATTCACAGTGCCGAACAGATCGCAGGCTGGAAAACAGTCAGTGAGGCGGTGCATGGCGAAGGCGGCACGATCTTTCTGCAGCTCTGGCATGTGGGCCGGGTTTCTCATCCGGTGTTTCAGCCCGAAGGGGCTCTGCCTGTGGCGCCGAGCGCACTGCCGGTTCCGGGCAAGACGTTCATCATCGATGAGCAAGGCAATGGTGTGTGGGGCGATGTCCCGGTGCCGCAAGCACTGACTGTCGAAGGTATCAACGCCATCATCGAAGACTACCGCGTCGCGGCACGTAACGCGTTGCTGGCGGGGATGGATGGCGTGGAAATCCATGCGGGCAACGGTTATCTGCTGGATCAGTTCATCAACTCGGCGAGCAACCAGCGCGACGATGCATACGGCGGCTCGCTGGAGAAACGCGCCCGGCTGGTTCTGGAAGTCACGCGTGCAGTGGCCGAGGAAGTCGGCGCGGATCGGGTGGCGGTGCGTCTGACGCCGATGGGTCGGTTCATGGGGATGGGCGATGAGACGCCTGAAGAAACCTTCAGCTACATCGTTCGCCAGCTCGATGCAATGAACCTGGCCTATCTGCACTTGGTGGAACCCGCCATGGTCGGCACCGTGCGCGACGAACAGTTCGACCCGCGCTGGGACGCGATCATCGAGCGCCTGCGTGGCGACTTCAAAGGCGTATTGATGCTCGCGGGCGGTTATGACCAACAGAGCGCCGAGCAGGCCCTGCAAGAGGGCCGCGCCGACGTCATCGCGTTTGGTCGGCCATTCATCGCCAACCCCGACCTGCCCGCGCGCTTTCTTGGCAATCATCGGCTGAATGCCGCCGACGCCAGCAGCTTTTTTGGTGGGAATGAGCGGGGTTACATCGACTACCCGGCGTTGGGGAGTGCTGCCAAGGCCTGGGTTTGACGCGAGCCGGCTACACAACTGCAGCGGCACGGCTTGTCAGCGCTGGTGACATCAATCACTTCAACGTCGGCAAGCCGTGCTGCTTCAGGGCGTCACTGAGGTCGACTGGCGGTTATTTGCCATCCAGTGCGTGCTGCGCAGCCTGTTCGATCAGCGCCGCGACTTCCTGGGGATGCGACTCATACACTGCATGGCTCGCGCCGTCGATTTCGATGGTGTGAGCGTTGGCGCGTTTGGCGTACATGCGCTCCAGATCGGGGTTGATGATCCGGTCGGATTTGGCGACCGCGTACCAGCTTGGCTTGGTCTTCCACGCGGCGACGGTGGCCGGGGTGGTGAACACCGATGCCGAAGTCAGGGACTGGGCGTTGGCCTCGAACTCGGCCTGGGCCTTGGGCAGGTCGGCGGCGAAATCCGCAGGGTAGAACGCAGGGTCAAGGTAGAGGAAGCCGTCGTCGGTCTTCTTCACGGCCTTGGTGGCGTTGGGGTACAGCTTGCCGTTGGCGGCTTCGGTTTCGCCGACATCCAGCGCGTGAGCCGCGATGTAGACCAGCCCGGCGACGTGGGAATCCTCACCGGCGTTGGAGATCACCGCGCCGCCATAGCTGTGCCCTACCAGAATGGTCGGGCCGTCCTGCATGGCCAGAATGCGTTTGACCGCCGTGACATCGTCGTTGAACGAGGTCAGCGGATGCGCAGCGACCGAGACGTGGTAGCCGTCCTTGACCAGAATGTCGTAGACCGGCTTCCAGCCCGCTCCATTCACGAAGGCGCCGTGGACCAGCACGATGTTGTGCACCGGCGCAGTGGGTGCGGCGTTGGCGGTGCCGGCGGCGAGAGCGAGGGCGGCAATGGCGAACAGGGAACGCAGGTTGCAAGTTTTCATGAGGTTTGAGTCTCGAACGGGGAAAATACAAAACACAGAGTGTTCATCGAATGATGCAAGCAAGACGCTCCCTGTTCGGATTTATTCCACGCCATCAAAACATTCGCGCAAATCGTCTTTAGGTGACTTCATAACTCACCCGAATTACCGACAAAACAAACAACACTCTTTTACCCGAAACGCGTTAATACAACGGGCGCGTGGTGTATCACGACTGATGATGTCGCCTATCGACAGACAATATTTCTTGCGCCGCAACCGCGGTACTTAGAATCAGCCCATCAGCAAGCCACCCGCCCTGCCGCTTGCGCCGCCAGATGAGTTGGAGTTCGTCATGAAATACGCACTGTTTGCCGCCCTGTCGATGTTCAGCCTTTTCGCGTCTGCCAACGATAACCTCGGCAGCGCATCGGCTTCCGCCCCCCAGAACGACCCATACGACTACACCCAGGATCTGGACATTGCCAAGGTGGTGCGGATCAGCAATGCCAGCAGCGGAGCCAGTGAATGCGGGCCGATCAAGGCGCAGATGGAGTATGTCGACAGCAAGGGTGTCAGCCACAAGCTGGAATACACACGGCTGGGTGACGAGTGTGAAAAGGGCTGAATATTTACAGTTCCCGGCAACAATCCATTACGCGAAACGGAACAATTAATCCCCTGTTAATCAATTCAGTTAATGCTCATCACTTTTGATGATGGCGCGTATCGACAGCGACCATTTTTTAAAATTTGTCCTCGCTCTTAGAATCAAATCCAAGAGCAAACCTCACGACTATTTAAACTTCTGCGGAGTGACATCATGAAATACGCCCTGTTTGCAGCCCTTTCCATTTTCAGCGCATTTGCGTCAGCCAACAGCGACGTCAGCGAATCAGCGCCCGCTGCTGTCGAGTACAACTACTCGCAACACCTGGACATCGCCAAAGTAGTGAGCATGACCACCGCCAGCAACGTCGCCACCGAGTGCGGTCCGGTTGAAGCACACATGGTTTACGTCGACAGCAAAGGCGTGACCCACAATATGGAATACACCCGCCTCGGTGATGGTTGCCAGAATGGTTGAGACTCGGCGCAGGGTACTGCGCGCAGGAACCGACCCTCATTGAAAAACCGCTGCCATCCAAGCAGCGGTTTTTTTATGGGCGTCTTATCGAACCCGGGTGCTCATCCGCCTGCCCCACCATCAACATCAGTGCGTCGCGCTTGGCGAGCAGGTGTTGTCGCAGGATTGCGCTCAGACGTTTGCCGTCGCGAGCTTCCAGCGCCTGAATCATTTCCTCATGGTCGTGCACGGCCCGATCCCATTTCGGCGTCTGCAGATTCGAGCGAAACCGCAGCGCCTGAATGCGCCAGTTCAAGGCCATGTAGGTCTGCCGCAGCGCCGAGTTGCGTGCCGCCAGATTGATCAAATCGTGAATCGCCCGGTTACGCTGGTAATAACCCGGCAGGTCGTTCTGGTTCTTGCAGACGATCATCGCGTAATGCAGCGCCTTGATCTCGTCCAGCTCATCGACCGTGATGCGCTCACAGGCCAATTCCCCGGCGAAGGCTTCCAGACCGCTCATCAGCTCGAACGCCTCGCGAATCTCCAGTTCCGACATACGGGCGACGCTGGCACCACGATTTGGCGAGATTTCGATCAAGCCTTCAGCCGCCAGCACCTTCAAGGCTTCCCGTAACGGCGTGCGAGAAATCCCCAGGGTTTCGCACAATTCGCGCTCGTTGAGCTTGGTGCCGGCGCCCAGCGTTCCTTCGATGATGAAACTGCGCAGGTGCTCTACCACGGTGTCATGCAGGCGCTGACGTGCCAGCTTGGGTAACTGTTTCACGCCTTCCGTGGACATCGAGAAATCTGAATCTTGCATACAAAGTCCTCACAGTGATGCACGGATACTAAGACAAAATTTCCACCTGTGCGGCGAAAAAAGGCGTCCATCGCGCATTTTCGTTATCGATTTGACGGAAGCAAAACCGCTGCTAATGTATTTTGCATTCAAAATACAAAAACAGAGGCGAACCACCATGAAGCTCGATTTCCACCCTGCCGGCCGTCACTTCCTGCAAATCCCTGGGCCAAGCCCGGTACCGGATCGCATCCTGCGCGCCATGAGTTACCCCACCATCGACCATCGCGGCCCGGAGTTCGCCGAGTTAGGGCTGAAGGTACTAGCCGGCATCAAGCAGATTTTCAAAACCACACAACCGGTGATCATTTACCCCGCTTCCGGCACCGGTGCCTGGGAAGCCGCGCTGTGCAACACACTGAGTGCAGGCGACAAAGTGCTGATGTTTGAAACTGGCCACTTCGCCACGTTGTGGAAGAAGATGGCGGAAAGCCTGGGTATCGAGCCCGAGTTTCTGGGCCTGCCGGGTATCGAAGGCTGGCGCTATGGTGTGGATGCCAGCAAGATCGAAGAGCGCCTGCGTAACGACCCGGGCCACAGCATCAAGGCCGTGTGCGTCGTGCATAACGAAACCAGCACCGGCGTGACTTCCGACATCGCTTCGGTGCGCAAGGCCATCGACGCGGCAGGCCATCCCGCGCTGTTGCTGGTGGACACCATTTCCGGGCTCGCCTCAGCCGATTATCGCCATGACGAATGGGGTGTGGACGTCACCGTTTCCGGCTCACAGAAAGGATTGATGTTACCCCCCGGCATCAGCTTCAACGCGGTCTCCCCCAAAGCCGTCGCTGCCAGCAAAAACGCGCGCTTGCCCCGTAGTTTCTGGGCCTGGGACGAGATCATCGAGATGAACAAGACCGGCTATTGGCCGTACACCCCCAACACCAACCTGCTGTATGGCCTGTCCGAAGCACTGGACATGATTCTGGCCGAAGGGCTGGACAATGTATTTGCCCGTCACCACCGTCTGGCGCAGGCCTGCCGCACGGCCGTGAACGCCTGGGGTCTGCCGATCCAGTGCGCGGACCCTGCGGTTTACAGCCCGGTACTGACCGGCGTGATGACTCCGGATGGCATCGACGCCGACCAGGTGCGCAAGGTGATTTACGAGCGCTTCGACATGTCTCTGGGCACGGGCCTGGGCAAGATGAAAGGCCGCATGTTCCGCATCGGTCATTTGGGCGACTGCAACGACCTCACCCTGATGGCGACCCTGGCGGGCTGCGAAATGGGCCTGCAAATGGCCGGGGTGAAACTCAATGGCAGCGGCGTCGCGGCAGCCATGGATTTCATTGGCTCGCAGAAGGTGCCCTTCCAGCGATGAAGATCAAAAGGCTTTCAAGCGGCGTCCTGCTTGCCGCTTGAAGCCTGCAACCCGTAACTGCTCCTGTCCTATCCCGACTCATGCGCCTTCGCGCGCAAACAATAAGAAACTGGAGATAGCGTCATGAAACTGTTCCGCCTACGCCCCACGAGCATGGTGCTACTCATGCTCTGCGTCATGTATTTCATTACCTACCTGGACCGCGTCAACGTTAGTACCGCCGCGTCCGGTTTCGGCACCGAATTCGGTCTGTCCAACACGCAGATCGGGCTGGTGTTCTCGGCCTTCGCTTATCCGTATCTGGTGTTTCAGATCATCGGTGGCTGGATCAGCGACAAATACGGTGCGCGCCGGACGCTGATCGTCTGCGGCGCCTTGTGGGGCCTCGCGACGGTGCTCACCGGTTTCGCTGGCGGCCTGTTCTCCCTGCTCGCTGCGCGTCTGCTGCTGGGCCTGGGCGAAGGGGCAACCTTCCCCGCCGCCACCGCCGCCATGTCGCGCTGGGTCCCGAAGGAAAAACGCGGTTTCGCCCAGGGCGTCACTCACTCCGCCGCCCGGATCGGTAACGCCGTCGCCCCTGCAGCGGTGGTGGCGATCATGGCCACGTATAGCTGGCGTGCAGCGTTCTTCGTTTGCGGGGCAATCAGTCTGGTATGGGTGGTGATGTGGGCATTCGTTTTCACCGAGCATCCCAAGGATCATCCGAGCATTACCCAAGCCGAACTGGCACTGTTGCCACCGCCCAAACCCAAGCCGCCTAAAGTGCCATGGAAACCTTTGTTCAAGCGCATGTTCCCGGTGACCATCGTCTATTTCTGCTACGGCTGGACCCTGTGGCTGTTCCTGTCGTGGATCCCGCAATACTTCCTGCACAGCTACAACATGGACCTGAAGAAGTCGGCGATTTTCGCGTCGGCGGTATTCTTGGCCGGCGTGGTTGGCGACACCCTGGGCGGTCTGGTCACCGACCGGCTGCTGATCAAGACCAAGTGCCTGAAACGCTCACGCAGCTGGATGGTTGCGATCTGCATGTTTCTGACGCTGCTGTGCGTGATTCCGGTCATGTTCAGCCACAACGTCTACCTCTCGATGGCGTGCCTGGCGGGCGGCTTCTTTTTCGCGGAAATGACCATCGGCCCGATGTGGGCAATCCCTATGGACATTGCTCCGGAATACAGCGGGACAGCCTCGGGAATCATGAACACCGGCTCGGCGGCCGCAGCGATTCTGTCGCCGGTGGTCTCAGGCTACGTGATCGACCGTTTCGGCAGTTGGGAGTTGCCCTTTGTCGGCAGTGTGGTGCTGATGGCAATCGGCGTGATACTGGCCCTGCGCATGAAGCCTGAAGATAAATTCAGCGTTCCTGAAGCACCCGCCGCCGGGGCGCTGCAGGTCTCGGAGCAGGCGCCCGCTTCCGCAGTGGTGAGCAAATGAGGTTAGAGTAGCTGTGCTGGCTCCACGGTCCGACGCCGGTCTGCACCGTGGAGCGCTTTCCATTCAACTGTCTGAAGGAAGTCCCGCGTGAATCAACCGTCTCACCCAGCGAACATTGCCCAATTGATCGTCGACGCCATGCACGACGGTCAGAAACTCACCGAGATTCGTCCGGAGCACGTCCCTGCCGATGCTGCCGCTGCCTATGCCCTGCAGCGTGAAATCCTGCGCCTGCGCGACACGACTGTCGGCGGCTGGAAAGTCGGTTCCAAATCCACCAGTGGCGGACCGATCAATGGCGCACTGTTGCCCGAAGACGGCCTGTTTGCCAGTGGCAGCCAGGTTGAATGCGTCGACTACCCGTCGCCGATTCTGGAACTGGAAATCGCCTTCCGCCTGAACCGGGAGTTCACCCCTCGCGAACAACCCTACTCCGACGAAGAAGTGCTGAGCAGCATCGGTTCGATGGGCACGACGATTGAAGTGGTTTCCAGCCGTTTTGCGGCCTGGCCGAAGATCGAGCCACTGTTGGCGTTGGGGGATCTGTTGAACCATGGCGCGTTGATCATCGGCGATTTCGTGCCGTACGACGCCAGTTTCCCATTCGTTGAGCCAGCGCTGACGTTCACCTACGCAGGAGAAGACATCGTGCCCGGCGACGGCGCAAATCCGGCCGGTGACCCACGTCGGCTGTTGCCTTGGCTGGTCAACCACCACACCCGGAATGGATTGAGCGTGACGCCGGATCTGGTGATCACCACCGGTTCCTACACCGGGATGTATCAGACCAAGGGGCCGGGGCTGGCCGTGGGTGAGATTCGTGGGCTACCGCCGATTTCGGTGGAGCTGATCTGATCGCATCCCGTGGGAGGGAGCTTGCTCGCGAATGCTTAGGATCAGTCACTGCCGAGTCGACTGAAACGACGTCTTCGCGAGCAAGCTCCCTCCCACAGGGCTCTGACCTGCCAACAGTACTGCGCTGAGCTCTTGGCTTGGCAACCCACCAGCCTCAACCCTGCTGCCAATACCCTGGCCGGTTGTACACCTCCTTCAGAAACGCAATAAAGAACCGCACCTTCGCCGGCAGATAATGCTGCTGCGGATACACGCCCTGAATGTCGTAACTGGGCAGCGCGAACTCGTCGAGCACGGTCACCAGCGCGCCGCTCTCGACCTCGTTCTGAATCTCCCAGGTCGAGCGCCAGCACAAGCCCAGACCGCGCTTGGCCCAGTCATACAGCAACTCGCCGTCATTGCAATACAGATTACCCGCCACCTTGATCGCCACCTGTTTGCCGTCACGCAAGAACGTCCAGCCGCGGTGCTGACCGCCTTGCAGGTTGAACGACAGACAGTTGTGCTGAGGCAACTCTTCCAGCGTCTGCGGAAAACCATGTTCGGCGAAATACTGCGGTGAGCCACACACCACGCGTTTGTTGGCGTACAGCCTGATCGCCACGTAATTGGGGTCGAGCACCTCGCCGATGCGGATACTCATGTCATACCCCTCACGCACCAGATCCACCACGTTGTCGGTGAGGTTGAACGACAGCTGCAAATCCGGGAATCGTGCCTGAAATTCCGGCGCATGGGGCGCCACATGCTGACGTCCGAAACCGGCGGGCGCCGATACCACCAGGTGCCCGCGCACGCTGCTTTCGTTCTCGCTGATGCTGGCGTCCAGCTCCTCGAATGACTGCAATACCAGCTTGGCGTTTTCCAGATACGAATCACCGGCGTCGGTCAGGGTCAGGCCGCGTGTCGAGCGGTGAATCAGCTTCACCCCCAGTCGATCCTCCAGTGCGCTCAAGCGTCGTCCCATGATCACTGGCGTCACGCCTTCCACCAATGCCGCCGCGGCAAAACTGCCGTGGGTGGCGACCAGCACGTAGCTGCGCACTTCTGTGTAACGATCCATTCGATACTCCTGATACCGACAGAACTGCCAAAAGCAGCCATTCACAAAAACTTCAATTCAAATCAGGCTGGTTACGTAGAAAAACAATAAAGCTACGTACAAAAACTATCGAGTTGAGGAGACTAACAAATGACCATCATGAGAGCCATCGAAGCCGCCGTTCTGGTGATGCGTCGCGAAGGGGTGGATACCGCGTTCGGTATCCCTGGCGCTGCCATCAACCCGCTGTACGCCGCATTCAAGAAACTCGGCGGCATCGATCACGTGCTGGCCCGCCACGTCGAAGGCGCCTCGCACATGGCCGAGGGTTACACCCGCGCCATCGCCGGCAACATCGGTGTGTGCATCGGTACGTCCGGCCCTGCCGGTACCGACATGATCACCGGCCTCTACTCCGCTTCCGCCGACTCGATCCCGATCCTCTGCATCACCGGTCAGGCGCCACGTGCCCGTATGCACAAGGAAGACTTCCAGGCGGTCGACATCGCCAGCATCGCGGCGCCGGTCGCCAAATGGGCCACCACCGTCATGGAACCGGGCCAGGTGCCGTACGTGTTCCAGAAAGCCTTCCAGCTGATGCGCAGCGGCCGTCCGGGCCCGGTGCTGATCGACCTGCCGTTCGACGTGCAGATGGCCGAAATCGAATTCGACATCGACGCCTACGAACCACTGCCAGTCATCAAGCCGCAGGCCAGCCGCAATCAGGTCGAAAAAGCCCTGGCGATGCTCAACGCCTCCGAGCGTCCATTGATCGTCGCCGGTGGCGGCATCATCAACGCCGATGCGTCAGACGCACTGGTCGAATTCGCCGAGCTCACAGGCATTCCTGTGATCCCTACCCTGATGGGCTGGGGCACGATTCCTGATGATCACCCGCAAATGGCCGGTATGGTCGGTCTGCAGACCTCCCATCGTTACGGCAACGCCACCATGCTTGAGTCAGACATGGTGCTGGGCATCGGCAACCGCTGGGCCAACCGCCACACCGGGACCGTTTCGGTGTACAGCGAAGGCCGCAAGTTCATCCACGTCGACATCGAGCCGACCCAGATCGGCCGCGTGCTGACGCCGGACCTGGGCATCGTTTCCGATGCAGGCGCCGCCTTGGCGATGTTCCTCGAAGTCGCCCGTGAGTGGCACACCGCTGGCAAGCTCAAGGACCGCAGCACTTGGCTCGCCAGCTGTCAGGAACGCAAGCGCACGATGCAGCGCAAGACCCACTACGAGAACATTCCGGTCAAACCGCAACGTGTCTATGAGGAGATGAACCAGTACTTCGGCAAGGACACCTGCTACATCAGCACCATCGGCCTGTCGCAGATCGCTGGCGCGCAGTTCCTGCACGTCTACAAGCCGCGTCACTGGATCAACTGTGGTCAGGCGGGCCCGTTGGGCTGGACCATCCCGGCTGCGCTGGGCGTGGCGAAGGCCGACCCGAGCCGCAAGGTCGTCGCGTTGTCCGGCGATTACGACTTCCAGTTCATGATCGAAGAGCTGGCCGTGGGCGCGCAGTTCAAGCTGCCGTACATCCACGTCGTGGTGAACAACTCCTACCTGGGCCTGATCCGTCAGGCGCAGCGCAACTTCGACATCGATTACTGCGTGCAACTGGCGTTCGACAACATCAACGCCCCTGAGCTGGAGGGTTATGGCGTCGACCATATCGCGGTCGCCGAAGGGCTGGGCTGCAAGGCGATCCGGGTTACCGATCCGGCGCACATTCAGGCCGCCTTCGCCGAAGCCACGAGCATGATGCAACAGTACAGCGTGCCGGTGGTTGTCGAGATCATCCTGGAGCGCGTGACCAACATCGCCATGGGCACCGAGATCAACGCGATCAACGAATTCGAGTCGCTGGCCGAGCACCGCGACGACGCCCCGACTGCCATCAGCCTGCTGGACTGATCAGCGCCGATTAACAAGAGCGAGAACAAGGAGCCAACCATGCCACGTTTATGCGCCAACCTGTCGATGCTCTTCACCGAGCTGGACTTTCTGAAACGCTTCGAAGCGGCCGCCAATGCGGGCTTCAGCGGTGTCGAATACCTGTTTCCGTACGACTTCAGCTCGGCCCAGATCAAGGCCGAACTGGACGCCCACGGCCTGACCCAAGTGCTGTTCAACCTGCCCGCTGGCGACTGGGCCAAGGGTGAGCGCGGGATTGCCTGCCACCCGGACCGGGTTGAAGAGTTCTACGCCGGCGTCGATCTGGCCATTGCCTACGCCAAAGTGCTGGGCAATACCCAGGTCAACTGCCTGGCCGGGATCAAGCCGCAGGGTTTCGATGATGCGCTGATCGAAAAGACCTTCGTCGACAACCTCAAGTACGCCGCCGACAAGCTGCAGGCTCAGGGTATCGATCTGGTCATGGAGATGATCAACACCCTCGACATCCCGGGCTTTTACCTCAACACCACCGCTCAGGCGCTGGAGATTCGCGAGAAAGTCGGCAGCCGCAATCTGTCGCTGCAGTACGACATCTACCACATGCAGATCATGGAGGGCGACCTGGCCCGGACCATGGAAAAGAACCTGCCGGTGATTCGTCACGTACAGCTGGCGGACAACCCCGGGCGGCACGAACCGGGCACTGGCGAAATCAATTACGGGTTCCTGTTCGGACATCTCGACAAGCTGGGTTATCGCGGCTGGATCGGCTGCGAGTACAAGCCGCTGACCACCACCGAAGCGGGCCTCGGCTGGCTGAAAACCCATAATTTGATTTAGGCCTGCCGCGGCTGCAAGCCCCGGCTCCAAGCCACAAGAATTGACAACCAGATGATCGCGATACGACGTGAGGCTTGCAGCTCGAAGCTTGCAGCTGTAACCGCCTTGAGTCTGCGGTCCTGCACAAAAATGAGAGGTTACTATGGCTAACATCGGTTTCATCGGCACCGGCATCATGGGCCTGCCAATGGCGGAAAACCTGCAGAAAGCAGGTCACCAACTGTTCCTGTCCAGGCATTTCGTGGCGCCTCCTGCCTCGCTGGTCGAGGGTGGCGCGACAGTATTGGGCAACCCGCGTGAAGTGGCGCAGGAAGCCGAGTTCATCATCGTCATGCTGCCGGACACCCCGCAGGTCAACGACGTGCTGTTTGGCGAGAACGGCCTGAGCGAAGGCACCGGCGCAGGCAAGGTCGTCATCGACATGAGTTCGATCTCCCCTTCCGCCACCAAAGCGTTCGCCGAGAAGATCAACGCCACTGGCGCGCAATACCTCGATGCACCCGTGTCGGGCGGTGAAGTCGGCGCCAAGGCAGCGACCCTGAGCATCATGGTCGGCGGCAATCAGGGCACCTTCGACCGCGCCCTGCCACTGTTCCAGACCATGGGCAAGAACATCACCCTGGTCGGCGGGAACGGTGACGGCCAGACCGCCAAAGTCGCCAACCAGATCATCGTCGCCCTGAACATCCAGGCCGTGGCAGAAGCGCTGCTGTTCGCCTCGAAGAATGGTGCAGATCCGGCCAAGGTCCGTGAGGCGCTGATGGGGGGCTTCGCGTCGTCGAAGATCCTCGAAGTGCACGGTGAACGCATGATCAAGGGCACGTTCAATCCGGGCTTCCGCATCGCCCTGCACCAGAAGGACCTGAACCTGGCACTGGAAGGCGCTCGCGAACTCGGCCTGAACCTGCCGAACACTGCCAATGCGCAACAAGTGTTCAGCACCTGCGCGTCACTGGGTGGCAGCGGCTGGGATCACTCCGGCCTGATCAAAGGCCTGGAACACATGTCGAACTTCTCGATTCGTGGCGATCACAAGCCGGACTGATTCAGTTCGCCAGAGACTGAAAAGCCAGGCCTCCTTCACGGGGGCCTGGCTTTTTTTCAGCCGGTGTTAAGCGATCAGAACACGTTGATCGGGTAATCGGCGATCAGGCGCAGTTCGTTGTTATCGCCTTCAGCCTGGTCAGCATTGGCCCGATGGAAAGACTGACGCATGCGCAGCGACAGGTCCTTCACAGGACCGGACTGAACAACATATTTGGCTTCGATATCGGTTTCATGGTGTTTGCCATCGTCACCATAGCCGTAATTGACATAGGTGCTGTTGGATGGCATATGCGAGCCGTCAATATCGTCACCGGTGATATAACGGGCCATGAAACTAAGGCCGGGTACGCCGTAACTCGCCATGTTCAAGTCATAACGCGCTTGCCACGACTTCTCGCCCGGACCGTTGAAGTCGGAATATTGAACGGAGTTGGCAAGGAAGATCGAGTCAGCGGTATCGCCAGGGCCGTTAATCCCGAAAGCCACATAGTCGAAGGGGGTATCGCCGTGAACTTTCTGGTAGGCCAGAGTGACCGTGTGCGCCGTGAGGAAAGAATACGCGGCTGCCAGAGACCAGGTGGTGTTGCTGATATCCCCTGCCTTGGCTGATCCGGCGTCATTGGTGCGATAGATATTGAAGTCGAAGTTCACCGACTGATCACCCGTCACCGGCAGGGTGTAGTTGATGTTGCCGTAGTACTGATCCCAGACATCCTTGAGATTGGAACCATAAAGGCTCGCGGTCAGGTTGTCGGTGAATGCATATTTGCCACCCGCGTAATCGATGCTGGTGGCAGTCACCCCGGCATAGGAAGCATAGATATCGTGATCGTGGTTGGTGGTCACCGGGCCGTTGCCGCCGGTGAAATGACCGCCGTCCAGCTCAAGCCCGGCGATATCGCTGCTCAACAGATTGAAGCCGGTTGCTGTCTGCGGAAACAGGCGCGAGCCACCGGCCGCAAACACCGGAGCGGCTGGCTGCAGATCGCCGTAGCGCAATTCGGTCTTGGAGATCCGCATCTTGATCGCACCGCCTGCGGTGCCGTACTCGTCTTCTGGCTCGCCATGACGATCCACTGGCAGGTTGCCGGTGCCCGCCGTGCCCGCGCCGCCGTCGAGCTTGATGCCCCAGTAACCGTAGGCATCGACACCGAAACCGACGGTGCCCTGAGTGAAGCCGGAGCTGAAGTTACCCAGCACGCCCTGGGTCCAGTCCTTGCGGTCGCCGCCGCCATTCTTGCCATCACGGTTGAAGTAGTAGTTCTTCAGGTGAACGGTGAGACTGCTGTCTTCGACAAACCCTTTGGATTCCGATTGATCACTGACAACCCCTGCCGTCGCCAGTTGACTCACGCCCAGCGAAACCGCCAGCGTCACGAGGTTCCATTTCACAAACGTCATTATTATCCCCTGTCTCGATTAAGGCCCAACGTTCCGCAAACCCCGAGATACGGGGCTTCCTCCTGAGTTCAGGCGAAGTTTGAAACGGTGGAATTCGCGCTATGGCAGATGGGCTAAAAAACATCAACACCGTTATTGAAATCACGGCAAAACGACAGGCTTTCAGCCCATTTCCTTATTGTGTTTCCTGAAGCGCATGGCACTTCATTATTGTCGGGTGTGCTCCCCGGACCGGAAAACTTTTAGCATTTTTCCGACCAGCGACTCACAAACCAGTCATGATAGTCACTATCGATCTTTGTAATAGTTGAAATCTCCAAAGCGGTGTTACCGTGGTCGGCGATGAAGAACACGAATCAACTGCCTGGTGAATCCGCAGCATCAGGCAATCGAATCTTGCTCCACTTCATCATTCCTTTGGTAAGACTTTTTAGCCACCCCACGTCAGTGCGGTGGCTTTTTTTATTAAATAATTTTTAATGCAAGTTTCACTGTCCGGTTAATTCAGGATAGACAGGTCGGTATCACGCTTACTTGCCGCTTAATGAATGGCAGAATCAGGCAAGCCCCAACCACACGCCCTCCCGCAAGCCGTGAGCCTTGATTAAAGCGCGAGCGTGTTCACAAACCTGACAATCCGCGCACAGGCCTCGGCGAGCTTTTCTTCCCCAAGGGTAAATGACAGCCGCACGAACCCTTGGGCCGGTTCGCCAAATGCGGCCGCATCGAGCACCGAAACCCCGGCCTCACGAAACAGCCGCCAGGCAAAATCCAGCGAACTCAAGCCGGTGCCCCGCACGTCTACCAGCACAAACATGCCGGCGTCCGGCCTGAGCACTTTGATGCCCGGACACTCATTGAGTCCGGCGACGACCAGATCACGGCGGCGCCGGTAGGTGTCGCGCATGCCCAGAGTCACTTTGTCGTGCTCCAGAACCGCTGCCAGTGCGCCTTCCATTACAAAGCCCGGCAAGCCATACAACATGCTCAACGCCAGGTTTTCTGCGTGGGCAATCAACTCCGTGTCCGCGACCAGCCAGCCGATTCGCCAGCCGGTCATGGCGTGGGACTTGGACAGGCTGCCAATCACCACGCAGCGCTTCTCCATGCCCGGGAAACTGGCCAGGCTCTGGTGTTGACGTTCGTAACACAGGCTTTCGTAGACTTCGTCCACCACCACCCACAAATCGTGCTTGATCGCTAGATCAGCGATGACCTGCAGCTCGTCGCGGTCCAGCACCACGCCGGTGGGATTGTTGGGGTTAGAGAGGAAGATCGCACGGGTTCGGTCGGTGATTGCACGCTTGAGATTGTCAGCGTTCAAGCGAAAACCGGAATTTGCGTCACAGGTTGCTCTGACCAGGGTCGCTGCGGACGCCTTGAGCGTTGCTTCATAAGTGACGTACATCGGATCAAGTACGACGACCTCGTCCCCCGCCTGCAACAAACACATCGACGCCACGAACAGCGCGTTCTGCGCCCCCGCCACTGCAATCACGTTTTGCGGCTTGATCGGCCGACCGATCGTTGCCGTGTAACGCGCGGCAATCGCCTGACGCAGCTTCGGCCGACCGGGAATGTCGGCGTAGTGGGTATCCCCAGCGCGCAGCGCGCTGACGGCAGCATCGGTGATGAATTCCGGTGTCGCGAAATCAGGATCGCCGATGCTGAGAATGATCACATCCTGCCCATCGCGCTGGGCGTCGAACGCCGCATGATGAATGTCCCACGCGGCCACGCCATGACCGGCGATCCGCTGAACGAAGGGAGAAAAACGCATGCCAGACCCTCTCTCTTGAGTAAACGACCACAGTATCGAACGCATCCGCGCAAATACCTTGAAAATCCTTCGCAACCTACCGAATAAGTTTTCCGGCTGGGGTGTTCTTTACTCAACACTCTCAGGGATCCTTCATGAACAGCACGCATTCAGGCCTCGCCAATGCCTCGTCTCAACGCTACGACGGTCTGACACGGACCTTTCACTGGCTGACCGCAGCGCTGGTGATTTTCATGTTCGCCAGCGCTCACATCTGGGAAAACCTGGCCAAAGGCACGCCTCTGCGCAAAGGGCTGCAGTCGGTACATATCTCCTTGGGCATCGCGCTGGCCGTGCTGATCGCTGCGCGCATCGCCTGGCGCCTGTTCGGTGGTAATCGCCCGAAAACGGACACCCATCCAGCCGTCAACCTCGCCGCCAAGGTCGGCCACGGCTGCCTGTACCTGTTGCTGCTGGCGCAAGTGGTGCTGGGTTTCCTGTTTCGTTGGGCCCAGGGTGAACCTTTCAACTTTTTCGGCCTTTTCCCCATTCCGGCACCCTTTGTCATCGACCACGACCTGCGCGGCACATTCGGCAACCTGCACGACAATGTGGCCTGGGCGATCATTCTTTTGGCCGGTCTGCACGCCGGCGCGGCGCTGTGGCACCACTACATCCTCGGTGACAGTACCCTGCGTCGCATGTTGCCCGCGCGCCGGGGCGAGCTTCGCGGCTGAACCCGGTAGATCAAGCGTTTATCAATGGCTGCTGTACTTATCTGATCCGATCGTTACGGAGCATCACAACAATGAATACCCGCCACGAATCCGCTGTCGGTTACCGCACCACCCTGTTCTTCGGGACCTGCATGGCGTTGGCGCTGATGGCCGGTCAGGCCCGAGCGTCGGGTGACGAATCGGCGCCGCCCAAACCCGATTGTCCGAAAGGCCAGGTCTGGGACAGCAAGGCGCGCAAATGCACGATGCAGACCAGCAAGGCGACGTCCGACGCGGATCGCGCCGATTACGCCTACCGTTTGGCGAAGGACGGCCGCTATGAAGAGGCTCTTTCCTTGCTGGACACACTGAAAAATCCGAACACCGCCAAGGCGCTGAACTATCGTGGGTATGCGACACGCAAGTTGGGCCGAACAGACGAAGGTATCGGGTATTACCTGAAATCCGTGGCGCTGGACCCCGACTATGCGCAAGTGCGCGAATACCTGGGTGAGGCGTACGTCATCAAGGGGCGGCTGGATCTGGCCCAGGAGCAACTGGTGAAGATCAAGTCCCTGTGCAGCACCACCTGTGAAGAGTACGAAGATCTGGCCGAGGCGATTGCCGCTGCGTCCCAGACCTGAGTCAGAGATCGACAGGCGAAAATCGGGAGGCAGTCATAGCCAGCGACGCTGAATTTCGTAGCGAACTGGGCCAGTTGTTGCCACGCCTGTGGCGCTACGGTTTAGTGCTGTCCCGGCAAAAGCATCTGGCCGACGATCTGGTGCAGGCGACCTGCGTTCGTGCCCTTGAACGCGCCGAGCAGTTCACGGCCGGTACCCGGCTGGACCGCTGGTTGCTGTCGATCATGCATTCGATCTGGCTCAATGAAGTGCGCTCGCAACGGGTACGACAGGGCCAGGGTTTCGTCGATGCCGAACAGGAGCTGTCGTTCGATGGCGAAACCGAGGCTCAGGATCAGGTACTGGCCGCGCAAGTGATCAAGCGCGTCAATGCGCTGCCGGAAGCCCAGCGTGAGACGGTATTTCTGACCTACGTTGAAGGGCTTTCGTATAAAGAGGCTGCCGAAATCCTGCATATTCCGGTCGGTACGGTAATGAGCCGGCTGGCCGCCGCACGCTTGAAACTGGCTGAAACCGCTCCACAACGCGCCATGTCGGATAAATCGACAGGAGAACGGCGATGACCCGCAGCAACACGCACTCCCCACCTTCAGACGAATTGCTGGTGGCTTACCTGGACGATGAACTGGACCGCGAACAGCGTCAGCACATCGATCACCTGCTGCGTACCGAGGCGCCGGTGGCCGCGCGCCTGGACCAGCTCAAGTGCGGGGAGTTGCCGTTCAGACAAGCCTTCGATTCAGTCCTCGACGAAGCACCCACCGAGCGCCTGCAGGCGATGCTCAACGGCTTGCCGCCCACTGCGATCCAGCACCGGGCGACCATGAGCCGCCGAGGTTTCCTGGCGACCGCCGCGAGCTTCATCGTGGCGGGCATTGCCGCTGACCGGCTGTTCGTGAACTGGCAGAACGTCGAGTCCGACGATGGCTGGCGGGCCTCGGTTGCCGAATACATGGTGCTGTACACCCCGCAAACCCTGGATCATCTGTCCTCGGATGTGAATTCCCACATCGCGCAACTGGACTCGGTGGGCAAACAACTCGGGCTGCCGCTTTCGCTTGCTGCCGTGACCCTGCCCGGCGCGGAGTTTCGGCGTGCGCAGATCCTCGACTACGAGGGCGTGCTGATCGGCCAGCTGACCTATCTGGATCCGCGCCACGGCCCGTTGGCGCTGTGCATCACCGCCGAAAAAAACGGCAGCGCGAAGCTCGCCAGCGAAGAGCGCATGGGCCTGAATGTCGTTTATTGGTCCAGCCCCGGCCACGCGTTCATGCTGATCGGCAAGAACCCCTTCGAGGACCTGCAGATCATGGCTCGCAGCGCTCAAAAAGGCTTGCCCGCGTGAGCGACGGCGTCACTTATTAATGGAGTCCAAAGACACTTTCTGGTCTAGTAGCGCTCGAATTTGTCGAAATCGACACAGATCGGTTTCTTCCATGAACGTTGCTGCAAAAAGCTGCCGCAAAACCAGAGGTGCCTTTGATGTCTGCCCCCCGCGTAAAACTCGCCCTTTCCTGCCTGTCCCTGCTCGCGTGTCTGACCACCACTGTGGCGTTCGCCCACGCCCATCTGCAAAGCCAGCTGCCCGCCGCCGACAGCGAAGTGACCACGCCCAAGGAATTGCGCCTGAATTTCTCCGAAGGCGTTGAAGAGAAATTCACCAAAGTGGCGATCAGCCTCGATGGCCCGGGCGAGAGCACCGAAATCATTCAGACCCAGAGCGTGACCACCGACCCCGCCGACAAGAAGGTGCTGATCGTGGTGCCAGCCGTGCCACTGGCGCCGGGCAAGTACAAGGTTGAATGGCACGCCGTGTCGGTGGACACCCACAAGAGCGAAGGTGTCTATCGCTTCAAGGTGACGCCATAACGCCATGCAAGATGGATTGATCCTGTGCCGATTCGTGCATTTCGGTGCAGTCCTGCTGCTGTTCGGTGTCGGGATGTTTCGCCACGTCCTGTTCGCCTCTTCACTGCACGCCTTTGAGGCCAGCCCAGCCCGACGCCTGCTTGATCGTGCGCAGGCGTGGCTGGCCGCTGCGGCATTGGTCAGCGCCGTGAGCTGGCTGATGCTGACGGCGGCGAACATGGCGGACGACTGGCGCGACGCCGTCGACCCCCAGACCATTGCGCTAGTACTGACCCACACGTTTTTCGGCCACGTCTGGATCGTCCATCTGATCCTCAACCTGCTGGCGCTGGTGTTCGCGCTACGACAGCGCAATGGCGCGCCCCGCGCCCTTCTGCTGATCAATACACTGCTGCTCTTGACCCTGGCGCCGGTCGGCCACGGCGCCATGTACGACGGCACGCAAGGCCAGTTGCTCATCCTCAATCAGATGCTGCATCTGCTGGGCATCGGCACCTGGTTCGGCGGTCTGCTGATGCTGGCGTTGCTGCTTCTGCACTCTAATACTGTTGACCTGCGCGCCGTGCTGGCACGGTTCAGCGGCATCGGTTACGCATTGGTGGCGCTGATCATTGTCACGGGCATGATCAACGTACGCGCATTGAGCGGCGCGCTCTGGCCGGCGCCGGCGCTTTCCGGCTTCGGTTGCGTGCTGGCCGTCAAAGTGTCGATGGTCCTGTGCATGCTGGCATTGGCAGCGGTCAATCGCGGGCTGGCCCGCCAGCGTCACTTGCGCCTTCGCGCATTGCGTATCACCGTTCTGCTCGAATGCCTGTTCGGGATAGCGGCACTGGCTGCGGTCTCGTTACTGGGCACGCTGCCGCCGATGCTTGCCTGAATTTGAACGCAAGACTCGGAGTTTCAGCGGGCACGACAGCGACTAACCTGTGGCACATCGGGTTTCCTCAGAGGTAGAGCGCCATGAGTCGCAGCAAATCCCCCCTATCGCAGTCAGGCGCCGAGCAAGACCCACGCTGGGCAGCGGTGCTGGCACGTGATTCGGCCGCCGATGAGCAGTTCGTCTACGCCGTGCGCACCACGGGCATCTACTGCCGGCCCAGCAGCGTATCGCGCCTGCCCCGCCCGGAAAACGTGGTGTTTTTCGACACTGCCGCGCAGGCAGAAGCGGCAGGTTATCGGCCCAGCAAACGCGCAGCGGCGGACCAGACGCACCTGGCCGGGCAACACGCGATGCTGGTCGAGCGCGCCTGTCGACAGATCGTCGACGCGCAACAGCCGCCGAGCCTGAACCAGCTCGCCGAGCAGTCAGGCATGAGCCCGTGGCACTTTCATCGCGTATTCAAGGCGGTAACTGGCCTGACGCCGAAAGCGTGGGCCAATGCGCACAGGGCAGCGCGAGTGCGCAGCCGATTGACCGACACCCCCACCATCACCGAAGCGATGTACGACGCAGGGTTCAACTCCAACAGCCGGTTTTACGAGAGCAGCGCAAAATTGCTTGGCATGAAACCTTCCGACTATCGCAAGGGCGGCGCCAATGCCGACATACGCTTTGCCGTGGGCGAGTGCTTTTTGGGCTCCATACTGGTCGCACAAAGCGAGCGTGGGGTCTGCGCGATCTTGCTCGGTGACGATCCTGACCGGTTGGTGAAGGATTTGCAGGACCAGTTCCATAACGCGACCTTGATCGGTGGCGACTCGCATTTCGAGTATCTGATTGCTCAGGTCGTCGGCTTTATCGAGGCACCGGGGCTGGGGCTCGACTTGCCGCTGGATCTGCAAGGGACTGCATTTCAGCAGAGGGTCTGGCAGGCGCTGGCGCTGATTCCGCCGGGGACGACGGCCAGTTATGCCGAAATCGCTCAACGCATCGGCGCACCAAAATCGTTTCGGGCCGTGGCGCAGGCGTGCGGTGCGAACAGCCTGGCAGTGGCGATTCCCTGCCACCGGGTAGTGCGCAGCGATGGCGGCCTGTCGGGGTATCGCTGGGGCGCGGAGCGTAAGCGTCAACTGCTCGACCGTGAAGCCCGGGCAAATACCTGTAACAGCTTGGCGCTTGAGAAACAGTGACAGCGGCGTAAGGTCCGGTGCTCTGAAAGTCCGACTCAAGGAGCATGGAAGTGTCTGCCATTTCTCAAGCATCGACCCTCGACGCCGCGCCCGCTTTCTGGCTGATCGCCGATCAGCTACACACCCGCAACGAAACCGAACGCCTGGCTTACATCCACACGGGGTTTCCGCCGGGCTGGGTCAAGGCCGTGCGCAGCGCCTTCGACCTGAGCAACACTCAGCTGGAAGACCTGCTGAGCACCTCCATCTCCACGCTGGAACGCCGTCTGCGACAGCAACGGCCACTGGACCTGGTGAGTTCGGAACGCCTGGACCGACTGGCCACCCTCGCATTACAAGCGGCGCAGGTATTCGAGGACCAGCGAATTGCGCAACGATGGATGATGACCCCCAACCGCGGCCTGAACGACCAATCCCCCCTCACACTCTGCGCCACTGAGATAGGCGCCCGTCAGGTGCATCGCGTGTTGGCAGCGTTGCGCCATGGCGGGGCTCTTTGATGCTGGCGTGGAGAATCGCCAAGGCGGGCGACATCGAGGATCTGTCGGGAAGCGGCGCTGCGATGTTCGGCGGGCGCTGGAATCACCCGGATCACGCAGCCTTGTACCTGAGTCTGAATCCGGCAGAGTGCGCACTGGACACTCTGCTTCTTGCCGGGCATGTCCCTGAATGGCCCTTGAAACTGATGACGCTGCGACTGCCGGATGACCCCGCGCTTTACCGCCATCCAATGCCCGCCGAACTGCCAGCGGGCTGGGATGCACTGCCAGCGAACAGCCCCGGCATGGATTTCGGCAGTCGCTGGCTGGAACGAGGCGAACAGCTTGGGCTCATCCTGCCTTCGGTGGTGACGGGCCAAGCGAGCGGCCTGCTGATCAATCCCGAACACCCGGCGTCCAGCCAGATCCACAGGGTGGAGATTGTCGACTTCAGTTACGGCAGGCCCGACCGCAAGGCATTCTGTTAACGCTGGGTGTCGACCACTACCCTGCCGCGTACCCCGCCATCCATCAGCCGCTGCGCGGTTTCGATGACTTCGCTCAGGCCAATTTCATGGGTGATCAGTGCCAGCTTGTCTTGATCCAGATCGGTTACCAGGCGCGCCCAGGCGTCGATGCGGTCCTGGCGCGGGCGCATCACGCTGTCGATGCCTGCCAGTGTCACGCCGCGCAGAATGAACGGCGCCACCGATGCCGGGAAATCCATCCCCTGAGCAAGACCGCAGGCCGCCACGGTCCCCCGATAACGTGTGCTGGCGCAAATGTTGGCCAAGGTGTGGCTGCCCACCGAATCAATGGCACCGGCCCAGCGCTCCTTGACCAGCGGACGGCCCGGCTCGGACAGCGTTGCACGATCAATGATCTCGGTCGCGCCCAGTTGCTTGAGGTAACCGCTCTCCTCCAGCCGCCCCGTTGAGGCGACAACGCGATAGCCCAGCTTCGCCAGAATCGCGATGGAGAAACTGCCGACGCCACCGTTGGCGCCCGTCACCAGTACTTCGCCCTTGTCCGGTGTCAGGCCATTCTTTTCCAGCGCCATCACCGCCAGCATCGCCGTATAACCGGCAGTCCCGATGGCCATGGCCTGTGATGCGGTAAACGCGTCGGGCAAAGGGATCAGCCATTTGCCTTCCAGTCTTGCCAACTGCGCCAACCCGCCCCAGTGGCCTTCGCCGACACCCCAACCGTTGAGCAGCACCTGATCGCCGGGCTTGAAATCCGGGTCGCTGCTGGCTTGCACGGTACCCGCCAGATCCACGCCCGGGACCATCGGGAACTTGCGCACGATCGGCCCTTTATTGGTGATCGCCAGAGCGTCCTTGTAGTTCAGCGTGCTATGGGACACCCGTACCGTGACATCACCTGCGGGCAGCTGCGCCTCGTCGATAGCCGTCAGTTGTACGCGATAACCGCTGTCGTCCTTGTCGATCAAAATGCCGTTGAACATGCGTCGCCTCCGTTATAGACCGATCGTCTATAAATAAAGCCGGAAAATCAACGCGGCAAGCCACGCAGAAATCCGGCGATGAAAGTGTTGAGGGGGGTGTCACTTTGTACCAGGCGGGCGCGCAGAACGGCGCCCTCCCAGCCAATCCAGAAATACGCCGCCAGCTCGTTGCAATCGGCGTGACGAGGGAGTTCACCGAACTGTTTGGCGGCCTCGAAGCACGCGCACAAGCGGCGCTGCCAATCGAGAAAGATGTTTTCCAGCGTGTCACGGAAACCGGCAGGCAAGACACTGACTTCCTGGCCCATGTTGCCCACCAGGCACCCCCGGCGATAGTCGTAACGGGCCATGCTGGCCTTGGAATGCTGAACGAAACCGGCCAGACGCTCCAGCGGCGACAGCGATTCGTCGAGCAGCCAGCGATCCAGACGCCGAGCGAAATACCCGGCGTAACTGGCCAGCACCGCGAGCCCGAAGGCTTCCTTGCTGGCGAAATAGTGATAGAACGAGCCCTTGGGCACGCCGACGCGCTTGAGAATACTGTCGATACCAGTGGCCATGAAGCCTTGCTCGGTCAGTATTTCCACACCACAGCGGATCAACGCTTCGCGGGTGTCGAAGTCATCGGCGCGAGCGATTTTCGGCGGGCGGCCTGGGCGGCGGGGTTTTACGGTCATGTCGTTCATGGGTTGCATATTAGACTGATCGTCTATTAAATCAACCGCGTCTTTCGAAAAAGCCGAAACTGAGCGCTGGAAAACCCGCTGGTCATGCAGCGTTGGTTATTCCCATCGCCTTTCACTGCCCTTGGAGAACTGCCCATGATCGCCTGGCCCGACACTCGAATTCTCAAGCTGCTTGGCATTGAAGTGCCCGTTCTGCTGGCGCCCATGGCCGGCGCCGCCGGTTCGGCGCTGGCGATTGCAGTCGGCAAGGCCGGTGGTCTGCCTTCGCTGCCCTGCGCGATGCTCAGTCATGATCAGATTCGTGAAGAAGTCAGCCTGATCCGCGCTGGCACTCGCGCGCCGCTCAACCTGAACTTCTTCAGTCACCAGACGCCGGACGCCAACCCCAGCGCAGACAAAGCCTGGAAAGACTTGCTGCAACCCTACTATCAAGAGCTCGGTGCCGACTTTGACGCGCCGACTCCGGTCTCCAATCGCGCACCGTTCGATGAAGCCAGTTGCGCATTGGTCGAAGAGCTGAAACCTGAGGTCGTGAGCTTCCATTTCGGCCTGCCGTCGGACGAGTTCGTACAGCGCGTGAAGGCCAGCGGCGCCAAGGTCATCTCCAGCGCCACCACGGTCGACGAGGCAATCTGGCTCGAACAACGCGGTTGTGACGCGATCATCGCCATGGGTTACGAAGCCGGCGGTCATCGCGGCATGTTTCTCAGCGATCAGCTCTACACACAGGTCGGCACCATGGCGCTGGTGCCGCAGATTGCCGATGCCGTCAGCGTGCCGGTCATCGCAGCGGGCGGTATTGCCGACAGTCGCGGTGTGGCTGCCTCATTCATGCTCGGCGCTTGTGCTGTGCAACTCGGCACCGCTTATCTGTTCTCGCCGGAAGCCAAGACCACGAAGCTGCACCAGGCGGCATTGCGCAGCGGCAAAGACAGCGAAACAGCCCTGACCAATCTGTTCACTGGCCGCCCGGCGCGCGGCATCGTCAATCGCATCATGCGTGAGATTGGCCCGATCAGTTCGATAGCGCCGGCCTTCCCCACCGCTGGCGGCGCGCTGATGCCGCTGCGCGCCAAGGCCGAACCCCAGGGTAACGAAGGCTTCATGAACCTTTGGGCCGGTCAGGCAGTGGGCATCAAGCATCAGTCACCCGCCGAGGAATGGACCCGCCAACTGGCGATTCAGACCCTGGAAAAACTGGCAGGCATCAAAAACTGACCGCCACGTTAACAAAACAGGCTTCCTTGAGGTGATGACTCGCTATATATTCCAGTGCATAGCGATTGGCCGGTATTCGGCTCACGTAAGTCATCACTTCATAAAAACACCACGGAGCCGTTTCATGCGCGCAACTCCCCTACGCGTCACCTTCAAGTCCCTGGCCCTCGCTGTCGCCGCCCTTTCGGCTGGCAGCGCATTCGCCGACGAAGTCCAGGTAGCGGTGGCTGCCAACTTCACCGCACCGATTCAGGCCATCGCCAAGGATTTCGAAAAGGACACCGGGCACAAGCTGGTCGCCTCTTTCGGCGCAACGGGGCAGTTCTACACTCAGATCAAGAACGGCGCGCCATTCGAAGTGTTCCTCGCTGCCGATGACACCACCCCGGCCAAACTCGAGAGCGAGAACGAAATCGTCAAGGGTTCGCGCTTCACCTACGCCGTTGGCACCCTGGCGTTGTGGTCGGCTAAAGAAGGTTACGTCGACGACAAGGGCCAGGTCCTCAAGGACAACAAATACGAGCACTTGTCCATCGCCAACCCTAAAGCGGCGCCCTACGGCCTGGCTGCCACCCAAGTGCTGGCCAAGCTTGGTCTGACCGACGCCACCCAGGCAAAAATCGTCGAGGGCCAGAGCATTGCCCAGGCCTATCAGTTCGTGCAGACCGGCAACGCGGAACTGGGCTTCGTCGCGCTGTCGCAGGTCTACAAGGATGGCAAGCTGACGGGCGGCTCCGCGTGGATCGTTCCGGCCAACCTGCATGAGCCGATCAAGCAGGACGCCGTGATCCTCAACAAGGGCAAGGACAACGCCGCCGCGAAAGCGCTGATGGAATACCTCAAGGGTCCGAAAGCCGCTGCCGTGATCAAATCCTTCGGATACCAGCTGTAAATGCCGCTGGGCAGTGCCGACCTCGCGGCGATCTGGCTGACGCTAAAACTGGCATCTTTGACCACGGTGATCCTGCTGATCGTCGGCACCCCCATCGCCTTGTGGTTGGCGCGCACCCGGTCCTGGCTCAAGGGGCCGGTCGGCGCGGTGGTGGCATTGCCTCTGGTGTTGCCACCGACGGTGATCGGCTTCTATCTATTGCTGTTGATGGGGCCGAATGGGGCACTGGGGCAATTTACCCAGAGCCTAGGGTTTGGCACCCTGACCTTTAGCTTCACCGGCCTTGTGATCGGCTCGGTGCTGTATTCCATGCCGTTCGTGGTGCAGCCGCTGCAGAACGCATTCGTGGCGATCGGTCCACGGCCGCTTGAAGTTGCTGCGACGTTGCGCGCCAACCGCTGGGATACCTTCTTCTCTGTGGTGCTGCCGCTGGCGCGCCCGGGGTTCATCACTGGCGCCATTCTCGGTTTCGCCCACACCGTCGGCGAGTTCGGGGTGGTGCTGATGATCGGTGGCAATATTCCGCAGAAAACCCGTGTGGTGTCGACCCAGATCTACAACCACGTCGAATCCATGGAATACGCCCAGGCCCACTGGCTGGCCGGGGCCATGCTGGTGTTCTCGTTCCTGGTTCTGTTGGCGCTCTACTCCAGCGGCAAGACCAAAGCCACTTGGAGCTGACTGACTCATGACCTCTTGCATCGAAGTCCGCCTGAGCCTGGACTTTCCCGACTTTTCCGTGAGCGTCGATCTGGCCCTGCCAGGGCGCGGCGTCACGGCGCTGTACGGCCACTCCGGCTCCGGCAAAACCACCTGCCTGCGCTGCATCGCCGGGCTGGAAAAGGCGTCGGACGCGCTGATCCGCATCAACGGCGACGTCTGGCAGGACAGCGCCCAGGGCATCTTTCTCGCTCCGCACAAACGCTCGCTGGGTTACGTGTTTCAGGAAGCCAGTCTGTTCCCTCACCTCACTGTCAAAGGTAATCTCGAATTCGGCCTCAAGCGTATTCCGGCCAAAGACCGTCGCGTCAATCTCGCGCAGGCCACCACCCTTCTGGGCATCGATCATCTGCTGCAGCGCCAGCCGGACAAGCTCTCAGGCGGCGAACGCCAGCGCGTCGGCATCGCCCGGGCATTGCTGACGAGCCCTCGCCTGCTACTGCTCGACGAGCCCCTGGCTGCGCTCGACGCTCATCGCAAGGGCGAGATCCTGCCGTATCTGGAGCGCCTGCACGACGAACTCGACATTCCCATGCTGTATGTCAGCCACTCTCAGGATGAGGTCGCGCGACTGGCCGATCATCTGGTGTTGCTCAGTGACGGCAAGGCGCTGGCGAGCGGCCCTATTGGCGAAACCCTGGCGCGACTGGATCTGCCGCTGGCAATGGGCGACGACGCGGGCGTGGTCATCGAAGGCAAGGTCAGCGCCTATGACGCGACCTACCACCTGGTCACCGTACGCCTGCCTCAGAGCGACCTGTCTATCCGCGTGGCCCATTCGCCGCTGGAGTCGGGCAAGCCACTGCGCTTCAAGATTCCGGCCCGAGACGTCAGCCTCAACCTGCAACCCGATGAGCACAGCAGCATCCTCAATCGCCTGCCCGTGACGGTAGTGGAAGAAGTGCCTGCCGATAACGTCGCTCATGTCCTGGTGCGGCTAGATGCCCAAGGGACGCCTCTGCTCGCGCGCATCACCCGTTACTCGCGCGATCAGCTGAATCTGCATCCCGGCCAGCACCTCTGGGCGCAAATCAAATCGGTGGCGCTGCTCGCTTGAGCCTGATCTGAAGTGCTCGGCAAATAGTCGGCACGACTGCGGCGAGGCAAGGTCAATGCAAAGACCAGCTCTCAGGATTGTTGCTCATGCCGGACACCACCCTCATTGAAGACTTGCCCAAGGACCTGCATTACGTCGATGACAGCCAGCCCGGCTTCACGCGCAAGATCCTGCGCGGCAAGTTCGCCTATTTCGACACTCACGGCGAGCGCATTCGGGATGAAGCCGAGATCAAGCGCATCAACGCCCTGGTGATCCCTCCGGCCTATGCCGATGTGTGGATCTGCGCCGACCCCAAGGGCCATCTGCAAGCCACGGGCCGTGACGCCCGCGGCCGCAAGCAATATCGCTATCATCCGCGCTGGCGCGAGATTCGCGACGAAAACAAATACTCGCGCATGATCGCGTTTGGCCAGGCGCTGCCCAAGGTGCGAAAACAGCTGGAGGCACAACTCGCCGTGCCCGGCATGGGCCGCGAGAAGGTCATGGCGGCGGTAGTGTCATTGCTCGATCAGACGCTGATTCGCATCGGCAACAGTCAGTACGCCCGGGACAACCGCTCCTACGGCCTGACCACCTTGCGCAGCAAACACGTCGATGTTCATGGCAGCAAGATTCTTTTTCAGTTTCGCGGCAAGAGCGGCGTGGAGCATCAAGTCAGCGTCACTGATCGGCGCCTGGCGAACATCCTCAAACGCTGCATGGATCTTCCGGGTCAGAACCTGTTCCAGTATCTGGACGATGATGGCCAGCGTCACACCGTGAGCTCCTCGGACATCAACCACTATCTGCGTGATTTGACTGGCGCCGACTTCACCGCCAAGGACTATCGCACCTGGGCAGGCAGCGCGATGGCGCTGGCAGCATTGCGCAAGCTGGACTGGGAACCTGAAGCCGACGCAAAGAAACACATCGTCGCCATGGTCAAGGAAGTCGCACGTCTGCTAGGCAACACCCCGGCGGTGTGCCGCAAATGCTACATCCACCCGGCTGTTCTGGAAGCCTTTGTCATCGGCGAATTGGCCAAGCTGCCTCGCTCGCGACAACGCAAGGGCCTGCGCCTGGAAGAAGCCGCACTCGCGGGTTTTCTGCAGGGCTTGCAGGCTGCCGAAGCCATACGCGAAACCACTGGAGAAAAACCATGACCCACGCCCATATCCCTGGCGAAAAGATCAACGACCCGGACGCCAAACCCGCCGACGTCGCCGATGATCGCGAGCGCAACGAGGAAGCCCGCGAGGAACAGCCCTTGACCGGGGGCGAACACGACGACGCCGGGCATACCCCGAAAGTCCCCGACGCCGGGTAAGCTCTCCTCTCAGCCACTTTTGACCCTGGGCCCTGACATGACCACAGCGCCACACCTGCCTGACGATGCCGACGCTCGCTCCCCCGTTTCATTCACCGTAGCGCCGGACCAGCCCGGCTACGTGCGCGTGCGCGGTGCCCGCGAGCACAACCTGAAGGACGTCGATGTCGACATTCCACGCGATGCCCTGGTGGTATTTACCGGCGTCTCGGGCTCCGGCAAGTCATCGCTGGCGTTCTCCACGCTGTATGCCGAGGCCCAGCGACGCTACTTCGAGTCAGTGGCGCCTTATGCCCGAAGACTGATCGATCAAGTGGGCGTGCCCAATGTCGACTCCATCGAAGGCCTGCCGCCCGCCGTGGCCCTGCAACAGCAACGCGGCACGCCGAGCACTCGCTCTTCGGTGGGCAGCGTCACGACCTTGTCCAGCCTGATCCGCATGCTCTACTCCCGCGCGGGCAACTACCCGGCCGGGCAACCGATGCTCTACGCCGAAGATTTTTCGCCGAACCTGCCCCAAGGCGCCTGCCCCGAGTGCCATGGCCTTGGGCGAGTCTATGAAGTGCCGGAAGAACTGATGGTGCCCGATGATTCGCTGACCATTCGCCAACGTGCTGTCGCGTCCTGGCCATTGGCGTGGCAGGGGCAGAATCAGCGCGATATTCTGGTGACGCTTGGCTATGACGTCGACATTCCCTGGCGCGACCTGCCGAAAAAGCAGCGCGACTGGATTCTGTTCACTGAAGAGCAACCCACGGCCCCGGTCTACGCAGGCTTCACGCCTGAAGAAACCCGCCTGGCCCTCAAGCGCAAACTCGAACCGAGCTATCAAGGCACGTTTACCGGGGCCCGGCGCTACGTCTTGCACACGTTCACTCACTCACAAAGTGCGCTGATGAAGAAGCGCGTGTCGCAGTTCATGCGCGGCAGCCCCTGCCCGCTCTGCGACGGCAAACGACTGAAGCGCGAAGCCCTGTCGGTCACCTTTGCCGGTCTGGACATCGGCGAGTTGTCGCAAATGCCACTGCTGAGACTTGCCGAAGTGCTGCGGCCGGTGGCTGAAGGAACATTCGAAGCCTCTGCTGACGACAACTCCCTGGATCGTCAGCAGATCGACACCGCGCGCAAGAAGCGACGCAAGGCCGGTGAATCGGCGCACGACGCAGCACCCGACGTACGCGTTACACCGAATCTGTCGATCGAAAAACGTATGGCGGCGCAACGTATCGCCCAGGATTTGCTAACCCGAGTCAGCACCCTCACCGATTTGGGCCTGGGCTATCTGGCCCTCGACCGCAGCACACCGACATTGTCGTCCGGGGAATTGCAGCGGCTTCGTCTGGCGACACAACTGGGCTCGCAGTTGTTCGGTGTCATCTACGTACTGGATGAGCCCTCCGCAGGCCTGCACCCCGCCGATAGCGAAGCCCTGTTCACTGCGCTGCAGCAACTCAAGGCCTCTGGCAACTCGCTGTTCGTCGTCGAGCACGATCTGGAAACCATGCGGCGCGCCGACTGGCTGATCGATGTCGGCCCTGCGGCGGGTGAACATGGCGGTCGCGTGTTATTCAGCGGTCCTCCGCAAGGTCTGAAACACATCGAAGCCTCCCAGACCCGACTGCATCTGTTTGCCGACCACAACGAACTGCGCACCACACGTCGCACGGCCAGCCATTGGCTGCGACTGGAAGGTGTCACCCGCAACAACCTCGACAACCTCACGGCCGAATTCCCCCTGGGCTGCTTCACCTCGGTGACCGGTATCTCGGGCTCGGGCAAATCGAGCCTGGTGAGCCAGGCGCTGCTGGAGCTGGTGGGCGCAGAACTGGGTCGCCCTGCCGCGAGTGGCGATCAGGAAGAACCGACGCTTGAAGACGACGCGCCTCAGGTCACCGGCGGCCGCATCGTAAGCGGCCTGGAGTCGATCAAACGCCTAGTGCAAGTGGACCAGAAACCCATCGGTCGCACCCCGCGGTCCAACCTGGCCACCTACACCGGCCTGTTCGATAACGTGCGCAAACTGTTCGCTGCAACGCCCGATGCGCAAGCGGCCGGGTATGGCGCAGGGCAGTTTTCCTTCAACGTTGCCAAAGGCCGCTGCGCGGTGTGCGAAGGCGAAGGTTTCGTCAGCGTCGAATTGCTGTTCATGCCCAGCGTCTATGCGCCCTGTCCGACCTGTCACGGCGCGCGTTATAACCCTGACACGCTTGCGGTCAAGTGGCAGCAACTGAACATTGCCCAAGTGCTGCAACTGACGGTCGATCAGGCCGTTGAAGCCTTCGCTGAACAGCCTGCGGTACTCCGATCGCTGACGGTTCTGCGCGACATCGGCCTGGGCTACCTGCGCCTCGGGCAACCCGCCACCGAACTGTCTGGCGGCGAAGCCCAGCGGATCAAACTCGCCACTGAGCTGCAACGCAGCCAAAGAGGCGCGACCTTGTACGTGCTGGATGAACCGACCACAGGCCTGCACCCCAGCGATGTCGATCGCCTGCTCAAACAGCTCAATACGCTGGTGGACAACGGCCACAGCGTGATCGTCGTCGAACATGAAATGCGCGTCGTGGCCCAGAGTGACTGGGTCATCGACATCGGCCCGGGTGCGGGCGATCAGGGCGGAACGATTGTGGCAAGCGGGACGCCGGAGAAGGTCGCCAAGGTGAAAGCGAGCCGGACCGCTCCGTTTTTGCGAAACGTGCTGAACGGCAAATGACCCAAGAGGCGCGCGCGCCCGCTCGTCCATTGAGTCGCACATTCCGGGCGTGTGCGCCTCCAACGCAATACCGTCCTTTGTCAGAGATCTGGATCATGAACAAGCTGATGAACGCCCTCGCCCTGACCGGCTTGCTTTCAAGCTGCTCGCTCTACGCAATGGCTGAAGACACCGATCCAAAAACCGCGCTTCCCGTAGACAAGACTTCCCAGCCCACTGAATCTAATCATGAAAAAGCGGACAAGGTCGGAGAAGAGGCATCAGGGGCGAACGCCGGAGCCGATAGCGAGGCGCTGAAAAAAGAAGCAGCGACCTCGAAGGGTGAGCAGAAGGAAGGTAAATGACGACGACGGGACGTCGGGCTGATGCCAAGGATTGAGCTGACAAATACGACACAGCCGCTTCGGATTGCTCCGTAAGCGGCTGATCTGGATGGTGCCCCGAGCCGGAGTCGAACCGGCACATCCTTTCGGACGACGGATTTTAAGTCCGGTGTGTCTACCAATTTCACCATCAGGGCGGTGTTGCGCGTCAGCCTTGGCAGTAGCGAAAAAACGCTAGCAGGTTGGCCGACAAGAGCTGGGAATATATACATCCCTACACGGTGAAGCAAGCTTGAGCCGCTTCAAAATGCGACTGAGAGACATCTTCAGCGCAAATAAAAAAGCTCTGTAAATCATTGATCTACAGAGCTTATTTATAGTGGAGGCCGAGGTCGGAATCGAACCGGCGTAAGCGGATTTGCAATCCGCGGCATAACCATTTTGCTACTCGGCCCCAAACGTTAAGCGCTCTGAAAGCTAACACTAAACGCGTACAAACTGGAGCGGGAAACGAGACTCGAACTCGCGACCCCGACCTTGGCAAGGTCGTGCTCTACCAACTGAGCTATTCCCGCTTGGTGTGGGCGCCATTCTATAGATTCAAATGACCCCGTCAACCCCTTGATTTAAAAAAACTTATTTTTCTTCAGAGAGCGTCGAATGATGCGAGCCGAAAGCAGCAAAATGCTGTGCGAACGGCTATAGACCGTGCCGCGCGGACCTCTGAGATACTGTCATTTCTGACAGTATCCGGATTCCTGCATGCGGCGTATAACACCCGAAGGACAGGTGCGCGTTTATCTGGAGCTCGTGGAAAGTATGGATACTCACAGCCACACCCCCGGCCTCACCGTGGTCGACAGCCGCGGACTGATAGTCCGTAAGGTTGCCTACCATCGCGCCTCCGAGAGCGATCCGCCGAGGGAGGACGTCACTCGCATCACCTTCGATCTGGCGGGCCGGATTACAGAACTCCGGGACCCACGCTTGTGGGCGCTGGCCCAAAACGATCCCCACACCCAGCCCAACCGAACGCATCTCTATAGCCTCTCCAGCCTGCCTTTGCTGAGTGTCAGCGTTGATGAAGGCTGGGATTTGTCGTTGCTGCGCGAGTCCGGCGTCGTCGATCGCAGCTGGGAAAGCAAAGGCGCATCTTGGCATAGTGATTACGACGAGCTGCTCAGGCCAATCGCCAAGCATGAAACCGCGCCCAACCTAGAAACAAGAACGATGTCGCGCTGCGTCTATGCCGATGGCAGCGAAGCCAGCGCTACACACAATAAATGCGGGCAAATCGTCGAGTTATACGACAATGCTGGCCTTAGGAAATGCTCGGAGTTCGGCATATTGGGCCAGTGCCTGATCGAAAGCCGCCAGTTCCTGCAAAGCACCGAGTTGCCCGACTGGTCCCAATCTCCGGTTCTCGATGTGGAGAAGACCACCTCCTCAACCGTAAATGCCTTGGGCGAAGTGCTTACTCAGACCGATGCTTCTGGAAACCGGCAACGATTTACCCAGGATATCGCTGGCGCGACGAAACGGGTTCACCTCGCGCTCAAGGACGATGCCGAAAATCTGCTGTTGTCTGAGGTCAACTACAACGCATTGGGCCAGGTAGAGAGCGAAACGGCAGGGAATGGCGTGGTCAGCACCTGCGCTTATGACCCGATAACGCAACGGCTGCAATGCATCGTTACGCAAAAACGCGCCCTCCTCTCGCAGAAACTGGAATATCGCTACGACCCGGTTGGCAACGTCACGGAAATTACAGACAGCGCACAGGTGGTCCGTTATTTCCGCAATCAGGAAATCACCCCGACCAATCTGTATAGATATGACAGCCTTTACCAACTGATCGAAGCCTCCGGCCGAGAGTCAGCAACAGTCACGGGCAACTATCCGCCCCCGGAAAACGCTGCTCCCGATCCGGGTGATACCAGCCAATTCCTCAACTACAGCGAAACCTGCAGGTATGACCAGGCTGGCAATATGCTGGAATTGCGTCATGTGCGGGACGGCAACAACTACACTCGCACATTCGCGATATCCGAAACGTCAAACCGCAGCCTGCAAAGGACCGACGAACAGCCCAACCCTGACTTTGACACCGCCTTTGATGTCGCTGGCAACGTTCTGGCGCTGCAACCGGGACGAACATTGCAATGGGGATTGCGTAATCAACTGACGAAAATTGCGACCGTCAGCCGCACCGACGCTGCCAACGATGAAGAAATCTATGTTTATGACGGCGGCGACCAGCGTGTGCGCAAGCTCAGAACCTTTCAGGCGCAAAGCATCGCACGCAAACAAGAAGTGTTCTATCTACCCGGCCTGGAAGTACGCCTCACTGGCACGGACACCAACACCAGCGAGCATCTGGAAGTCATTACCGTACAAGCGGGCCGAAGTAGCATTCGCTGTCTGCACTGGATCAGCGGCAAACCGGACGACGTTCCCAATAAGCAAATACGCTATGGACTGAACGATAGCTTGGGCTCTTGCAGCATGGAGTTTGATGGCAATGCAGAATTGCTTAACCATGAAGGGTATTTGCCCTTTGGCGGAACCGCATGGTGGGCGGCACGTGGTGAGTTGGGCGGCAAGTACAAGACCATACGGTATTCTGGAAAAGAACGGGATGCGAGTGGGCTTTACTATTATGGGTATCGCTATTATGCGCCTTGGTTGCAGAGATGGATAAATCCGGACCCTGGGGGAGAAATTGATGGATTGAATTTGTATCGGATGGTGGGGAATAATCCCGTCTCTATTTCAGACCTGGACGGAAGAAGAGGAGACAGACCCGAGCAGATCCAACGCCTTATTGCTGCAGGGGATGCGGTGCAAAATAGAAAGACCTGAAGCTGATACGGCATTGAGAGCGATCCGCAGCTCACTGCGCACACTCGTTGGAGAAGAGATAAGGCTTCACTTAGCCGTTCTGGACTATTTAGATGTCGCACTCCCCATTGCCTCAACGCAGCTGGAAAATAGCAGATCAATCCGAAGCCTTTCAATGAATACAGGGATTCGACTAGGGGTCAATCTGATCAGCTCTGCCGTTGGTATTGCAGTAGGTATGGGGATTGATTACCTCGCCAGCCAACTGGTCCCCGACGAGAGTATCTGGCGCAGAACGGCAGTCGTCGCAGCGGCGACCGCGCTTACAAAAGAGTTAGAGTCCAAAACAATAGGCAAGGTGCTGAAAGCCAATAATATAGCGCAGCCTGTAGTGTTCGCGTCTTCAAAGTTAAACGCCGTCCGGACATGGGATAAAGCCGAAATGAAAAACTCAACGTCGGGAAAAATAAAACTAACCGTCGAAGATTACCGTCCTGACAGACGATCTGGCCGGATGAAACTTGGAAAGTTCGTCGCGAAATACTCAAGCACCAAACTGCTTGGTAAGCTCGGCAAAGCATCTGGCCCGCTCTACGACATTGGGGAAGCCGCGTTTCACTTTGAACATGCAAAAGCCCCAAAAGAATACGTATCAGACCAACTGAACGCTGAGATATCAAAACAAATAAACATCCTTCAGCAACATTCAGACTTTCTACGAAGAGGAATGGGTGCACTGGGCGACAATTCAGAACGTTACACTGTCGAAAACAGCGCCGGCGCCATAGAGTCTTATAGCCACTCACTCCTGAACCAGCGCACTCAGACGACAATAGATCGTCTTCGTGGTTTTAAAGCAGCGCTGAACGCACATCACGTGTAGCGGAAACGGGAATGGGGCATGCAAACATGCGAGTCAGCATTTCTGATCGATATGTCGCACATTTGGATGGGCCGGGCATCCGCGTAATGCCCGATCCCAATTCCATTCGAATTATTTTTCTGAGGTCGTCGTTCTCAAATGCGGCCACGCCGCCCGAAGGTATTGCACCATCGACCACAAAGTCAGCCCTGCTGCGATCATCAGCAGTACATAACCGAGCACGACCCAGAAGGTGAATGCAGGCGGGTTGGCGAGCAGAATGACCAGCGCGAGCATCTGCGCGGCGGTCTTCCATTTGCCGAGATTGGACACTGCAACCTGAGCGCGCGCGCCCAGTTCGGCCATCCATTCACGCAAGGCCGAAATAACGATTTCACGACCGATGATCACAGCCGCTGGCAGCGTCAGCCAGAAGTTGGCGTGGGCCTGGACCAGCAGCACCAGCGCGACGGCGACCATCAGCTTGTCAGCCACCGGATCGAGAAACGCGCCGAAGGGCGTGCTTTGTTCCAGACGGCGGGCGAGATAGCCGTCGAGCCAGTCAGTGGCGGCAGCCAGCGCAAAGACCGAACTGGCCGCCGTATAGCTCCAGTGATAGGGCAAATAAAACAGCAGGATAAAGATCGGAATCAGCAGGACACGTAATACGGTGATCAGATTAGGGATATTCATCGGCACAACTGGCTACGAGGTGAGCGGGCATTCTACTCGCTGTGCAGGCTTGCATAAATCGACTCTGCGAGCTTTTTGCTGATTCCGGGTGCTTTGGCGATTTCTTCGATGCTCGCACGAGACAATTCCTGCAGGCCACCGAAGTGTTTGAGCAGGTCCCGACGCCGCGTCGGCCCAACGCCGGCCACGCCTTCGAGGGTCGATGTGCGGCGGGTTTTGCCGCGTCGAGCGCGGTGCCCGGTAATCGCGAACCGGTGAGCTTCGTCACGGATCTGTTGAATCAGGTGCAGGGCCGGCGAATCGCCCCGCAGGGTGAACTCGTGAGCGGCATCGTTGAGATATAGCGTTTCGAAACCGGCCTTGCGCGTCGTACCCTTCGCCACTCCGAGCAAAATCAGATCAGGCACCGCCAGTTCGTTCATCACGTCGCGCGCCATGTTCAGCTGACCCTTGCCGCCGTCAACCAACAGGATGTCAGGCAGCTTGCCCTCGCCATCCTTGACTTTGCTGAACCGACGAGTCAACGCCTGGTGCATGGCGGCGTAGTCATCCCCCGCCGTCACGCCTTCAATGTTGTAACGACGGTAATCGGACTTGATCGGCCCCTCAGGCCCGAACACCACGCATGAAGCGACGGTCGCTTCACCGCTGGAGTGACTGATGTCGTAGCACTCAAGGCGCTGCGGCGGTTCATCCAGTTTCAGCACTTCGGCCAATGCCTCGAAACGCGCTGCCACGTGCTGACGATTCGCCAGTCGCGCCGCCAGTGCCTGTTCAGCATTGGTCACGGCCAATTGTTGCCAGCGTGCTCGAGTGCCGCGCACGCGATGGCTGATGGTAATTTCACGACCGCGCGAGGCTTCGATGGCTTCGATCAATGCCGGGAAGTCTTCGTTGACTACGTTGACGATGACCTCGCTCGGCAACTCGCGCTCGCCACCGCCGAGGAAGTATTGCGCCAGAAACGCCGACATGACTTCGCCGACCTCCTCCTCGATACCCACCTGCGGAAAGAAATTCTTGCTGCCCAGCACCCGGCCACCACGCACGCTGATCAGATGTACGCAGGCACCGCCCGGATTGACGAACGCCGCGACCACGTCAACATCGCCGGTACCGCCTTCCATACTCTGCTGATCCTGAACCCGGCGCAGTAGACCGATCTGATCACGCAATTCGGCGGCATGCTCGAAATTGAGCTCCATCGCGGCTTTTTCCATCAGCGCGTTCAACTCATCGGTCAGGGCATTGCTGCGTCCTTCGAGGAACATCACCGAGTGGCGTACATCTTCGGCATAGACTTGCGGCTCGACGAAGTTCACGCAGGGCGCCTTGCAGCGCTTGATCTGGTACTGCAGACAAGGTCGGGTGCGGTTCTTGTAAAAGCTGTCTTCGCACTGGCGCACGTGAAAGGTCTTTTGCAGGATGCTCAGACTTTCTCGAATCGCACCCGCACTCGGATAAGGCCCGAAATAACGCCCCTTGGCTTTCTTGGCACCGCGATGGATGCTCAGCCGTGGAAATTCGCCGTCGGACAGATGCACGTACGGGTAGGACTTATCGTCTCGCAGCAGGATGTTGTAGGGCGGCCGCGATTCCTTGATCAGCGTCTGCTCCAGCAGCAGCGCCTCGGTTTCGTTGGCAGTAATGGTGGTTTCAACCTGAGAGATGCGCGCGACCAGGGCACTGGTCTTCGGCGCATGGCCCGTCTTGCGGAAATAGCTGGCGAGGCGCTTTTTCAGGTTTTTGGCTTTGCCCACGTACAGAAGCTTGCCGTCGGTATCGAACATGCGATACACGCCAGGACGGCCACTGCAGGTGGACAGAAATGCACTTGGATCGAACGGTTGGGTCATTTCAGGCGCTGGCATCGACCATGCCGTGACGAACGGCCAGCAGCGCCAGCTCGACGTCACTGCCAATCGAAAGCTTCTCGAAGATACGGTAGCGGTAGGTATTTACGGTTTTTGGCGACAGACAGAGTTTGTCGGAAATGGTCTGCACCTTCTGGCAGCCGACAATCATCAATGCGATCTGGATCTCCCGTTCGGACAACAGATCGAACGGCGAGTTACTGGTTTGTGGCTGGAACGATTTGAGCGCCAGTTGCTGGGCAATCTGCGGACTGATGTAGCGTTGCCCGGCAAACACCAGACGAATCGCCTGGACCATTTCAGTCAACCCGGCGCCCTTGGTCATGTATCCCGCCGCGCCTGCCTGAAGCAATCGTGTTGGAAACGGATCCTCTTCACACACCGTGACCGCCACCACCTTCATGTCAGGGTGGCTGCGCATCAGTTTGCGGGTTGCTTCCAGACCGCCGATGCCTGGCATCTTCACGTCCATCAACACGACATCGGGTTTGAGCTCGCGGGCTTTTTTCAGCGATTCTTCGCCGGAGTCGGCCTGCCCGACCACCTGCAAACCGTCGATGTCGGCGAGCATGCGCGTGATACCTGTCCGAACCAGATCATGGTCATCGACAACCAGCACCCTAATCAAGCAGACACCTCACGAACAATTTATGACGAATGCTCGCCACCTTAGCAAAAAGAAAGTGCAGGACCTAGCTCGAAACAGCGTTCCGGTGGCCATGCCAGATGATCAACAACGATACCGCCAAGCTATCATCATCGACCATGAAACTTGCAAAAAATCTTCAAACGCACGCTTGCAGTCAAACAGCGATGTCAGCCCTCATTCGAAGTGATTTTCTTCTCGACGGCATAAACGGCTTTATATTCGGCCAGCGTCGTCGTCAGTCGTAAAATCGCCGCCTGATCCTCCTTCACCAGCGAGCGATAGCTACCCAGTACCCATTCTTCGACCTCACTGAGGTTTTCGATCGGGGCCGGTGTGCGCGTCCCGGTCAGCACGTACAGCACATCCACGCCTTTGGCTGCAACCGCCGCCAGATAGTCCGCTTTTGGCGTACGGTCGCCGCTTTCATATTTGCCCTGCGCATTGGGCTCCACTCCACCTATTTCTCCGAACGCTCGCTGCGAAAGCCCCAAGCGTTCACGTTCTTCCCTAAGCCGGGCGCCAATTCCACTCATTTGAATGCATAACCTTGTTGACCCCATCCTTACGAATGGTAGAATCGAGATAAATTTAAACAGACTTGAACGGTTTTGAACTATGCCCGGAATCCGCACCGCAGCACAAGCCAAGGCCTGGCTGGAACAACAAGGTAAATCTGTTCAAGAGTTTGCCCGGGAAAACAGCGTCGATCCCGCCACGACCTATCAGATTCTTTCCGGACGAAAGAAGGGGCGTCGTGGTGAGTCGCATAAAGTTGCGGTGCTGTTAGGAATGAAAGTCGGTGTGATCCCGACCGAATTGGACACCAAAAGCGACCAGCCGACAGAGTAAGTTAATTAACCCCTCTTATTTGTAGGAGGTTTCTTCAAAGTTGCTGTTTAAAACCACTAGTCACGGTAAGACTGCTGATAAAACACGCGGCAAAGAATCCGTGGTCAGCGCGAGGTTTGCTGTAACGCAAGCCCCTACGAGTCAACTCTCTGCTCCATCCACAAGAGCGCGGCTTCCTCGCCCACGCAGGTGTAACCGAGGCTGCGATACAGATTCGCCGCCGGGTTGGTCTTGAACACCTTCAGCCGAACACTTTGGCATCCGCGCTCGCTGGCTGTGCGCTGGATGGATGCCATGATCCACGCACCAACGCCCTCGCCGCGGTACGCCTCGATCAATTGAACGTCACGCAGATACAGATAGCTGTCCTCGACCGTGAACCCAAGAAAACCGATCAGTCGTCCGTCCTTGTGCACTCGAAAGCTCTCACGCAATGGCCACTCCGCGTCGAAGGCCTCCGGCAGCCAGACCAGTCCGTAACGGACGTAATAATCACGCATGTTGACGCGGGTCAGCTCCCGGGCAAACGACAGGTCTTCAAGTGTGGCCGGTTGTAGACGCAGATCTGCTTCCTTGACGTTCATCCCTGCGCGCTCCTTGTATTTGACGGACCATCGCACTGCTCGTTCGCATGCATGACAGACTCTCCAGGCCCCTGACCAGACGCACTCAAGCAGGACGCCTTCGTGGCCCCGAGACAGTGCCGAGCAACGCCCCGGTGCGCAACCCTAGTCACAGCCGCTCAATGGCTGCCATTGAATTTTCCAATTGAATAAATACGTTACCCTGAAGTAAGCTCGCCCTCATTCCACGGAGACACACCATGTTACCTGCCATCCCACTGCTGCTTCAGCGCCCTGCCGACGTCTCGCGTCCGGTTGCGGATCTGGCCGCATGGAAGGCAGCAACAATGGTCGGCTTCCCGGCTTCTTATTTTTATGGGTATTGGTTTAGCCACTGGCGCGCCTGATACCCACACGGCGCCCACGAATCACGGGACGCCAACCAGAGATAACTCTACCCCCGGTCGGCCTCCCGACCGGGGGTTTCGTTTTTTTGGCCTTTACAAAATCTGACCCACGCTTCGACTTGAGGATTCACGACATGAACTACAGCACCTATTACCGCAACGACATCGACTTTGCATGGCGATTTAGCAACCTCCGTTCGGGACAGCCTGCCGCCTCCGATCGGTCACTGACAGGTGGCAAATCAACACATACGGCCAACACGCCAAATTGTCGAACACCCCAGTAGGCCCGCGCGGGACAACGCCCGCCGGCCAGGAAGCCCAACTCATGAATTCGTCCGTCGCTGCAAAAAACCTGTCTGATCTGCCGTCCAGCCCTGTGACCTTGATCGACAGCCACCCCGCCCCACAACGTCTTCCCAGCACACTGGCACTGAAAAACCAGTTGCCGCTGGATGCCGCGCTCATCGCGCAAGTCTCGGCCCATCGCCAGTCGGTACGCGCCATCCTCAACGGTGAAGACACCCGCTTGCTGGTAGTGGTAGGCCCTTGCTCCATTCACGCCCCCGAATCCGCCCTTGAATACGCTGAGCGTCTCGCAAATCTCGCCACTGAAGTGAGCGATCAGATGTTGCTGGTCATGCGCGCCTACGTTGAAAAACCCCGCACCACTGTAGGCTGGAAAGGCCTGGCCTACGATCCGCATCTGGATGGCAGCGATGACATGGCCGCGGGCCTCACGCTGTCTCGCGAGCTGATGCGGGAAATGATCCGGCTTGGTCTGCCGATTGCGACCGAGTTGCTACAACCGATGGCGGCCGGATACTTCGACGACCTGTTGAGCTGGGTAGCCATTGGCGCACGCACCACTGAGTCACAGATCCATCGGGAGATGGCCAGCGGCCTGCAGATGCCGGTCGGTTTCAAGAATGGCACCGACGGCGGTGTTTCCGTGGCCTGCGATGCCATTCGCTCTGCCGCCCACGCCCATCGCCACTTCGGTATCGATCGCCACGGGCATCCGGCGATCATCGAAACCCAGGGTAATCCAGACACTCACATCGTCCTGCGGGGTGGTCATGGCGGACCCAACTACGATGCCGCTAGCGTGGCCGGCGTCAATGCAAGCCTGGACAAGAACCGGATTGCCGCACGAATCATGGTCGATTGCAGCCACGCCAACAGCGGCAAGGATCCGCTGCGCCAGCCCCACGTGTTCAATGATGTCCTTCAGCAACGCCTGGCCGGGGACAACACCCTGATCGGCATGATGCTGGAAAGCCATTTGTTCGACGGGTGCCAACCCTTGAGCGACTCGATGCGCTACGGCGTGTCGGTGACCGACGGCTGCCTGGGCTGGGACGGGACCGAGCGCTTGCTACGCGATGCCGTGAATAAGCTGCGCTACAGGTAAAAAATCGGGCGTGGGAAATAGGCCGGATTGACGCGGCCTGCTTCCCCGACGCTCGTCGCTGCTGACAGCAGGCGGCTGCTGACTCATTGATTGAAGACGTAGGAAATCCGGGAATACCCCCTCGTCATATTCCTCAAGGCTTCGAGCCCGGCCGCAAAGCCCTTTAAAATCGCTAGCTATTGGCTCACCCCCCCGTTTTCTCAGAGCCGGGGGACACTCGATTTTCAACTGGGAATGACCACGGCGAAGTCCCATTGCTTTGGTTAACCTCTCCCGCTCAGTCAAGCGAGGGAGTGCTCACCATGAACCATCAGCGCGTCACCACCAAATACCCCATTCTGCTGGTATACGGCTTGTTCGGGCTGGATCGTGTCGGCTGCGCCATGTTCAAGGGGGTAGTCGACGCGCTGGAACAGCTGGGCTGTCGCGTTTACGTACCCGGGCTGGCGGGCGTATACGACAATGAAGGACGCGGCGAGCTGTTACTCGAACGTATCGAACGTTTCATGAAGCGCACGGGCTATCTGAAAGTCAACCTCATCGGCCATGGCCAAGGGGCGCTGAGCTGTCGTTATGCAGCCGCCCTGCGTCCCGATCGGGTCGCCTCCGTGACCTCGGTGAACGGCCCGAATCATGGATCTGAAGTCATCGATCTGGTACGTCAGGCCTTCATTCCCGGCGAGCTGCCCGAAGCACAGGCGACCAGGCTGGTTGCGGGGTACAGCCACTTCATCAGGTTACTGGACCCCGACTCCAATGCCTCGCCGGGACCTCTGTACGCGCTGAGAGAACTCTCCACTTATTCCGTCGCCCAGTTCAACCGACGATTCCCGCAAGGACTTCCTCCGGACTGGGGTGGCGAAGGGTCGGAACGGGTCGAAGGGGTGCATTATTATTCATGGAGTGGCTGCATCCAGCACCCGCCGCCCGGTGAAGAGCAAAACCCGCTTGACCCCCTACACTTGGCATTACGCAGTTACGCACTGCTTTTCGAACGGGAAACCCTTTTCAATGACGGTCTGGTCGGGCGCTACAGTTCGCACCTTGGCAAAGTCATCCGTTCCGACTATCCGATGGATCACGTCGCTGCAATCCATCAGACCGCCGAGGTCATGGATAAAAGCACCGATCCGGTGAAACTTTATGTGGATCATGCAGCTTTGTTGTCCAGCAAGGGCCTGTGACGGTTTTCGCTCTGACGCCGCCCGGAAGGTGCGGCGGAACTTTCTCGAGAAAACAGTCCCTTAATCCGGTAGGCTCTTTTCTTTTTTTCGACAGGAGTACCCCAAATGGCCAAAGCCACTGCCCGCCACATCCTTGTTTCCAGCGAAGAGAAATGCAACGAACTCAAAGCTCAGATCGAAGGCGGCGCTGATTTTGCCGAAGTAGCCAAATCCAACTCCAGCTGCCCATCCAGCCGCCAGGGCGGCGACCTGGGCTCGTTCGGTCCAGGCCAGATGGTCAAGGAATTCGACACCGTGGTCTTCAGCGCTCCGGTCAACGTGGTGCAGGGACCGGTGAAAACCCAGTTCGGCTACCACCTGCTGGAAGTGACCAGTCGTCAAGACTGATCCTGCAGTGATTGCCCCGAACGGCCCGCCCTGAAAAGCGGGCCGTTTGTATTTAGTGCGCAGGCAACCGCTGCTGTATCGATTCCGGCAGAGAAATTGCTTTGCTTTGTCGTATTCGCGGCTCGCCAAGTCCTTGAAGATTCGTGAACCCCGAAGGCGCCGTCATGAAGTCAGCAACCACAGCGATTGTGCGGTTACAAAGATCTCGGCATTGCGGTACCTTGCCACCGGAGGTAACGAACAAGAACAACGAGCAATCAACGGGACAGGCCGCAATCGCCTGCCCATGACCTTCAACCCTGATGTTGCGCTACAACGTCAGTCAGGATTCGTGTAATGCGTTTTGTTTTTTCATCGCTGATGGTTGCAACACTTGTCCTGGTTTCGGGTTTTCAGTCCCTGTCCGCCGCCCCTCAATATGCATTGACTGTTTATGGTGAAGCGCCCCGCTACCCGGCGAACTTCCAGCATTTCGACTATGTAAACCCCGATGCTCCAAAAGGCGGCAGCATGCGCCGCTCTGCACAGGAAATCGGCCAGTTCGACCACATCATGCCGTATCTGGACAAAGGCACCGGGGTGTCCCAGGTCAATGGCCTGCTGTATTCGCCACTGGCGGTCAAGTCGCTGGATGAGCCCTATACCGTTTACGGCCTCATCGCCGAGAAGATGGAGCGCGCCCCGGACGGCATGTCGCTGCGTTTCTACCTGAACCCCAAGGCCCGGTTTTCCGATGGCACGCCGATCACCGCCGACGATGTGCGCTTCACCTATAACCTGCTGATGACTCAGGGCAGCCTGTCTTATCGCACCGAGTTCGGTGATGTGCAGGGAGTGGAAGTCGAGTCGCCGACGCAAATCCGTTTCGACTTCAAAAGCAATGAAAGTCGCACCCTGCCACTGGATCTGGCATCACTGCCGGTGTTTCCCGAGCACTGGTGGAAAGATCGCGACTTCGCCAACGGTGGAGGCTTCGAGGCTCCGGTGGGCAGTGGCCCCTATCGGATCGGTCAGGTCGATCCCGGGCGCAGCATTACCTTCGAGCGCAATGCGGACTGGTGGGCCAAGGACTTGCCGGTCAACCGTGGCATCTACAACTTCGATCATTTCAAGGTCGAGTACTTCGGCGATACCGATGTAGCACGTCAGGTGCTGCGCGGCGGCGGTTACGACTACAACCGTGAATACTCGGCGACGGGCTACTCCATTGGTTATGACAGCGACGCGCTGACCGAAGGCCGCCTGCAACGTGCGCATCTGGCCAAGGGGTCGGTGCAGAGTTCTCAGGGGTTCGTGTTCAATCTGGACCGTCCGAAGTTTCAGGACCGCCGTGTGCGCCAGGCGCTGGCCATGCTCTGGGACTTTGAGTGGACCAACAAGCAGATGATGCGCAACGTCTACGTGCGTCAGAACAGCTATTTCTCCAACAGCGATCTGGCCGCGACCGAATTGCCCACCGAGTCCGAGCTGAAAATTCTCGACCCGCTGCGCGGACAGGTGCCGCCTGAGGTCTTCACCACGGTATTCCATACGCCGAAGACGGATGGCACCGGGTTCATCCGCGACAAACAGCTTCAGGCCCTCGCCCTGCTCGAAGAGGCGGGCTGGATGCCCAAAGGCGACAAGTTGGTCAATGCGGCCGGCGAGCCGCTGAGTTTCACCTTTCTCAATGGCCAGAGCGGCTTTGAAAAGATCCTGCTGCCCTACAAACGCAACCTGGCGCAGATCGGCATCGATTTCGAGATCCGTCGCATCGACTCCGCGCAGTACCTGAACCGGGTCATGGCGCGGGATTACGACATGATCGTGACCGGGTACGGCGTGTCGACTTCGCCAGGCATGGAGCTGTACAACAACTTCGGCTCCAAGGTGGCCATGGACTCGGGCTCCAGCAACTACATGGTGTTGCGCGACCCTGCCATCGATACGCTGATCACCGGCCTTGCCAAGGCTGACAACAAACCCGCGATGATCGACTACGCCCACGCGCTGGATCGGGTCCTGCAATGGGGTTATTACTGGATTCCCAACTATTACCCCCCGGGTTCCTCCACCGTCTGGTGGAACCGTTTCGGCATTCCCAAGGTGCAGGCCAGCAACAGCGAGGCCATCGACACCTGGTGGGAAATCAGCCCACAAGCCCTGACCAACGAACAGTTCGCCCAGCAACGGGGCGCGTCGGCCATTCCTTCGGAGGTCAAGTAATGCTCGGCTACCTGATGAGACGCCTGCTGCTGATCATTCCGACCTTGCTGGCCATTTTGCTGGTGAATTTCTTCATCGTGCAGGCCGCGCCGGGCGGGCCGGTGGAACAGGCCATCGCCAAGCTGCAAGGCGTCGCCGGTGGCACCATCGGCGCCGGCCACACCGAGACCATGAATGCCGGTCAGTCCCGCGCCAGTCGAGGCCTGGACCCCAAGCTGATCAAGGAAATCGAACACCAGTACGGCTTCGACAAACCGCTGCACGAACGCTTGTGGCTGATGCTCAAGAGCTACGCGAAGCTGGACTTCGGCAACAGTTTTTTCCGCGGCGCCAAGGTCACCGACCTGATCCTGCAGAAGATGCCGGTGTCGATTTCGCTTGGGCTCTGGGCCACGCTGATCACCTACCTGGTGTCGATCCCGCTGGGGATTCGCAAGGCCGTGAAGCATGGCAGCCACTTCGATATCTGGAGCAGCACGGCGATTATCATCGGTTACGCAATGCCTGCATTCCTGTTCGCCATGCTGCTGGTGGTGCTGTTCGCCGGAGGCACCTCCTTGAGCTGGTTCCCGGTGCGCGGGCTGGTCTCTGAAAACTTCGACCAGATGACCACGCTGGGCAAGATTGCCGATTACTTCTGGCACTTGGTGTTGCCCGTCGCTTCGCTGGTCATCGGCGGCTTCGCGACGCTGACCATTCTGACCAAGAACTCCTTCTTGAATGAAGTCACCCGCCAGTACGTGGTCACCGCTCGCGCCAAGGGCCTGAGTGAGCGTCGCGTGCTCTACGGCCACGTGTTCCGCAACGCCATGCTGCTGGTGGTCGCGGGCATCCCGCAGGCCTTCATCAGTGTGTTCTTCGCAGGCTCGCTGATGATCGAAGTCATCTTCTCCCTCGACGGCCTGGGGCGCATGAGTTACGAAGCGGCGGTTTCTCGCGATTACCCGGTGGTGTTCGGCTCCTTGTTCATCTTCACCCTGTTCGGGCTACTGATTAAATTGGTCGGGGACATCTGCTACACCCTGGTCGACCCGCGGATCGACTTCAGCGCGAGGAATGCATGATGCGCAGACTGTCTCCGGTGGCTCGCCGACGTTTCGAGCGTTTTCGCAACAACCGCCGTGGGTGGTGGTCGTTGTGGCTGTTTTGCGCGCTGTTCGCCATCAGCCTGTGCGGCGAACTGATCGCCAACGACAAACCCCTGGTGCTCAGTTATCAACACTCGTTGTACTTTCCTGCCTTCAAACGCTACACCGAGCAAGAGTTCGGCGGACAGTTGCCGTTCCAGCCCGACTACCGCAGCGACTATGTGCGTCAGTTGATCAGCAAGGGCGACGGCTGGATGCTGTTCCCGCCGATCCCGTTCAGCGACGACACACCGAACTATGACCTGAACAAACCGGCCCCCAGCCCCCCTTCCGCAATCAACTGGCTGGGCACTGATGATCAGGCTCGCGACGTTCTGGCGCGGGTGATTTTCGGCTCTCGGGTTTCCATCCTGTTCGCCCTTGCCCTGACTGTCATCAGCGCCCTGATCGGCATTGCCGCTGGGGCGCTGCAAGGTTACTACGGCGGTTGGGTGGATTTGATCGGTCAGCGCCTGCTGGAAGTCTGGTCAGGGCTGCCGGTGCTGTATCTGCTGATCATCCTTTCAGGCTTCGTCGAGCCCAATTTCTGGTGGCTGCTGGGGATCATGGCGCTCTTCTCATGGCTGGCGCTGGTGGACGTTGTGCGGGCCGAGTTCCTGCGGGGGCGTAATCTGGAATACGTCAAGGCGGCGCGCGCGCTGGGGCTGGACGACCGCAAGGTGATCATGCGGCACATTTTGCCCAATGCCATGAATGCGACCCTGAGCTACCTGCCGTTCATTCTGACCGGCGCGATTTCGACCCTGACGGCTCTGGACTTCCTCGGCTTCGGCATGCCGGCAGGCAGCGCATCTCTGGGTGAGCTGATCGGTCAGGGCAAGCAGAACCTCCAGGCACCATGGCTGGGTTTTACCGCGTTCTTCACCCTGGCGCTGATTCTGTCGTTGCTGGTGTTCATTGGCGAGGCGCTGCGTGACGCCTTCGACCCGAGGTCCTGACATGTCTGAAAACCTGATTGAAATCCGAGACTTGTCGGTGTCTTTCAATGGAAACACTGTGGTCAGGAACCTCAGCCTCGACATTCCTGCAGGCCAGTGCCTGGCGTTGGTGGGTGAGTCGGGTTCCGGCAAATCGGTCACGGCGCATTCGATCCTGCAACTGTTGCCTCAGGCGGGCACGGTCTGCACCGGCAGCATCCGCTATCGCGGAACTGAACTGCTGGGCGCCGATGGCAAGACGATGCGGCAGATTCGCGGCAATCAGATCGCGATGATTTTTCAGGAACCGATGACGTCGCTCAACCCGCTGCACACCGTTTCCAAACAGATCGGCGAAACCCTGCTGCTGCACAAAGGCCTGAGCGGCAAGGCAGCTAAATTACGCATTCTCGAACTGCTGGAACTGGTGGGCATTCAATACCCGAAGAAACGCTTGAAGGCCTACCCTCATGAACTTTCCGGCGGCCAGCGGCAACGGGTGATGATCGCCATGGCCTTGGCGTGCGAGCCGGAATTGCTGATCGCGGACGAACCGACCACTGCTTTGGATGTCACCGTTCAGAGAAAGATTCTGTTGCTGCTCAAGGAGTTGCAGCAACGTCTGAACATGTCACTTCTGTTGATCAGTCACGATCTCAACCTGGTTCACAGCATCGCGCAGAAGGTCTGCGTGATGCGTGCCGGGGAAATCGTCGAGCAGTCCAACTGCCATACGCTGTTCAAGGACCCGCAACATCCGTACAGCCGGCTGCTGCTGGACGCGGAGCCCGCCGGTGAGCCACTGCCCAGGGACACGCGTGAGAAAGTGCTTGAAGTCGAGAATCTGCGGGTCTGGTTCTCTCTGGGTGGCGGGATTTTCAATCGTCATCATGAATACCTCAAGGCCGTCGATGACATCAGCCTGAGTATCGAGCGCGGCAAAACTCTGGGGATTGTCGGTGAATCCGGCTCGGGGAAATCGACACTTGGTCAGGCAATCCTGCGCTTGCTGGAATCCCGTGGCAGTATCCGTTTCAAGGGTCACGCGCTGGACAGCCTGAATCAGAAGCAGATGCGCCCGTGGCGCAAGCAGATGCAGGTGGTGTTCCAGGACCCTTACGGCAGTCTCAGCCCGCGCATGTCGGTGGCGCAGATCATCAGCGAGGGCCTGGAAGTTCACAGTGAACTGGACAAGGTGTGCTGTGAGAACGAAGTGATTCGCGTGTTGGAGGAAGTCGGCATCGACCCGTTGAGCCGGCATCGCTATCCCCATGAGTTTTCCGGCGGGCAACGGCAACGTATCGCCATCGCCCGCGCTCTTGTGCTCAAACCTGCCTTGATTTTGCTCGATGAACCGACTTCGGCACTGGATCGTACCGTGCAGAAACAGGTCGTTGCGCTGCTGCGCCAGTTACAGGAGAAACACGGGCTGACGTACCTGTTCATCAGCCACGATCTGGCTGTGGTACGGGCGCTCGCCCATGACCTGATCGTGGTGAAGGACGGCAAAGTGGTGGAGCGAGGCGCCAGTCACGACGTATTCGATGCGCCTCAGCACCCCTACACCAAGGAGCTGCTGGCGGCAGCGCATCCGGGATTCAATTGAGAGAACACGGCAATAACCAGCTGTCTGTGCGGCCAGATGCCGGGGAAGCAGGAACTACGGAACAGTGCATGAAAGACAGTGACAGCCTCAAGGATTACCGACGCGTACGGAGGTTAGCGATCCGTTCGTTGTTCGAAATCATCGAGCAGTCCAGTGAAGGTACTGTGATCGTGGACAAGGAAGCGCGAATCGTCTGGATCAACGAGCGCTACGCCAGGCGCTTCGGTCTGGAGGACGCCAGTCGGGCGGTGGGTCAACCCTGTGAAAAGGTGATTCCCGGCAGTTTGCTGCGGCAAGTCGCGAGCAACGGGCAGCCCATCCTGTTGGACATGATGGACACCGCCAAAGACCCGCTGGTGGTCATGCGCCTGCCGATTCATGACGACAGCGGCGGCGTCATCGGTGCGATCGGTTTTGCCTTGTTCGATGAGTTGCATGCGCTGTCGCCCTTGCTCAAGCGCTACCTGAGCATGCAGCAGGAGCTGGCCTCGACTCGCTCCCTGCTGCGCGCACGCCAGGCCAAATACAGCTTCGCGCACTTCATCGGCACCAGCGCCGCCAGCCTTGAAGTCAAACGGCGCGCCCGTCGCAGCGCCAGCACCGACTCTCCTGTTCTGCTGCTGGGGGAAACCGGCACCGGCAAGGAGCTGCTCGCACACGCGATTCATAACACCTCCCCCAGAGCTCACAAACCGTTCGTCAGCGTCAACAGCGCAGCGATTCCCGAGACCCTGCTCGAAGCAGAATTCTTCGGCACCGCGCCGGGCGCATTTACCGGGGCCGACCGACGTGGGCGTCAGGGCAAGCTGCACCTGGCCGAAGGCGGCACGCTGTTTCTTGACGAGATCGGCGACATGCCGCTGCCCTTGCAGAGCAAGTTGCTGAGGGTGTTGCAGGAAAAGGAATACGAGCCTGTCGGTTCGAACGAGATGATCAAGAGCGATGTGCGGCTGATCGCAGCCACCTCCACCGACCTTGAAGCGGCGATCAAACGGGGCGAGTTTCGTGCGGACCTGTATTACCGCCTGAGCGTGCTGCCCATCGACGTGCCGCCCCTGCGCGAGCGACTGGACGACCTGCCCGCCCTGAGCGAAGCCATTCTGGAGGAACTGCGCAGTCAGCACGAACTTGAACCTGAGGCAATGACTGCGCTGGGACAACATGCCTGGCCTGGAAATATCCGCGAGTTGCGCAATGTTCTGGAGCGCGCGGCATTGCTCAGTGACAACCTGCAACTGAGCAGCGAGGAGATTCGCGCCGCGATTGGCACCGTGGTTCCCATCGAAGAGGACGTTGCGTGGGGGAGACAGGCAGCCCCGCTCTGCGAGGAAACCTACAGCGAAGCCCGTGAACGCTTCGACAGGGAGTTGATACAGGCCAGGCTGGCACAGTGTCGGGGTAATGTAATTCTGGCGGCGCGGCAACTGGGACTGGGGCGCTCGACGCTTTACAAGAAAATGGCGGCATTGGGGATTGCAGAGTCTCACTAAAGAGACATATCGTCCCGCTTTCGGGAAATACCGCCTTTTACTTGCAGCGGTCGGCTTGCCGGCGGTTGGGCCTTGCAATCGCTACCGTCGGCAAGCCGGACTGCTACAAAAAGATCACTCCACGTCTCGATATAGAGACAAGAAATTCAAACTTTATAACCTTTATTTAGAAAACCGTTTTAAATCAGTCTGTTAGCGTAATGGCACGAAACTAGCTATACCTCCTGTTACGCGGCTCGACCGCATACATAACAAAAACAACAGGAGACACTCGATGAGTGTGATCATCGCCCTGGCGGCCCTCGCGCTGCTGATGCTTGCTGCATACCGTGGTTACAGCGTTATCCTCTTCGCCCCGATCGCCGCCCTCGGCGCGGTCTTGCTGACTGATCCATCCGCCGTGGCACCCGCCTTCACCGGCGTGTTCATGGACAAGATGGTCGGCTTCGTCAAACTCTACTTCCCGGTGTTTCTGCTCGGTGCCGTGTTCGGCAAGCTGATCGAGCTCTCCGGCTTCTCGCGCTCCATTGTCGCTGCCGCCATTCGCCTGCTGGGTACGCGGCAGGCCATGCTGGTGATCGTGCTGGTGTGCGCACTGCTCACATACGGCGGCGTTTCGCTGTTCGTAGTGGTGTTCGCGGTTTACCCCTTCGCGGCCGAGATGTTCCGCCAGAGCAATATCCCCAAGCGTCTGATTCCCGCGACCATTGCCCTCGGTGCGTTCTCGTTCACCATGGACGCCCTGCCCGGCACGCCGCAGATTCAGAACATCATCCCGTCGACCTTTTTCAATACCACCGCCTGGGCCGCCCCGTGGCTGGGCCTGATCGGCACGGTGTTTGTGTTCTGCGCGGGCATGCTCTTCCTCCAGCGTCAGCGCAACAGGGCGCAACGCGCGGGCGAGGGCTACGGCACCGAGTTGCGCAACGAGCCGGAAACCGCCACAGACATCAAGCTGCCCAATCCCTGGATCGCACTGGCGCCCCTGCTGCTGGTGGGCGTAATGAACCTGCTGTTCACGCAATGGATTCCACAGTGGTACGGCAAGACCCACACCCTCGCCCTGCCGGGCATGGCGACCCCTGTCCAGACCGAAATCTCCAAGATCACCGCGATCTGGGCCGTGGAAGCGGCGTTGCTGGTGGGCATCGTGTTTGTCCTGCTGTTTGCGTTTGGCGCGGTGAAGTCCAAGCTGGCGGAAGGCAGCAAGGGTGCCGTCAGCGGCGCCCTGCTCGCAGCCATGAACACCGCTTCGGAATATGGCTTCGGCGCGGTCATCGCCTCGCTGCCGGGGTTTCTGGTGTTGGCCGATGGGCTCAAGACCATCCCCAACCCGCTGGTCAACGAAGCGATCACCGTGACCCTGCTCGCAGGCATCACCGGTTCGGCGTCGGGCGGCATGAGCATTGCGCTGGCGGCGATGTCAGACAGTTTCATCGCAGCTGCCCACGCCGCCAATATCCCGCTGGAAGTGCTGCACCGGGTCGCGGCCATGGCCAGCGGCGGCATGGACACGCTGCCGCACAACGGCGCGGTCATTACCCTGCTCGCGGTCACCGGCCTGACCCACCGCGAGGCGTACAAGGATATTTTCGGGATCACTATCATCAAGACCCTGGCGGTTTTCGTGGTGATCGCCACGTTCTATGCAACCGGCATCGTATGAGGAATCGAACATGAGTCTGCAAGGTAAAACCGCACTGGTCACCGGCTCCACCAGTGGCATCGGCCTGGGCATCGCCCTGACGCTGGCCAAGGCTGGAGCGAACCTGGTGCTGAACGGCTTTGGCGACGCCTCGGCGGTGATCGAGCAGGTCAAGCAGTACGGCGGTAAGGTTGGCCATCATCCAGCCGACGTCAGCGATGTGGCGCAGATCGCCGACATGATTGCCTACGCCGAGCGCGAATTCGGCGGCGTGGACATACTGGTCAATAACGCGGGCATCCAGCATGTGGATGCGGTCGAAGACTTCCCGGTGGAGAGCTGGGACAAGATCATCGCGATCAACCTGTCGTCGGTGTTCCACAACACCCGCCTCGCGTTGCCAGGCATGAAAGCCAGGGGCTGGGGGCGCATCGTCAATATCGCGTCGGTACACGGCCTTGTCGGGTCGACAGGGAAAGCGGCGTACGTCGCCGCCAAGCACGGGGTGATCGGCTTGACCAAGGTCGTGGGTCTTGAGACCGCAACGTCCAACGTGACCTGTAACGCGATCTGCCCGGGCTGGGTGCTGACCCCGCTGGTGCAGAAGCAGATCGATGACCGTGGCGCCGAAACCGGTGATCTTGAGCAAGCCAAGCATGACCTGCTGGCGGAGAAACAGCCGTCGCTGGAGTTCGTTACGCCTTCGCAACTGGGCGAATTGACGTTGTTCCTGTGCAGTGAGGCGGGTGCGCAGGTGCGCGGTGCGGCATGGAATATCGATGGTGGCTGGTTGGCGCGGTAAGCCTGCGTAAACGCATAGTGCCTTGCGCCTCGGTTTCGCTGCCGTCTTGACCTGCGGCGTCTCCCACAGATTTGTGTCGATCCCAAGATCCCGACACGCTGCAAACACTGTAGGAGACGCCGGAGCAATGCAGCTTCTGGGCTTGGCTACTCAGGAACCAGGCTCATCCCGCTCGTCCACGAGCCCCCAATCCTTCACGTCCACCTGAGCTGCAGGCTGCGGCGCGGGAGGCGGTGTGGTGATGTGGCTGACGCCGCTTTCAGTGTGCAACTTCAAGCGCAAGCGCACGTTGTTTGCCGAGTCGGCGTTTTTCAGGGCTTCGTCTTCAGTGATCGCGCCCTCCACCGCCAAGTCATACAGCGCGTTGTCGAAGGTCTGCATGCCCAGGTTGGTGGACTTCTCCATGATGCCCTTGAGCTCGGTCAGCTCGTTGCGGTGGATCAGGTCACGGATGGTCGGGGTGCCGAGCATCACTTCCACGGCCGCACGGCGCTTGCCGTCCTTGGTTTTTACCAGCCGTTGCGAGACGAACGCCTTGAGGTTGTTGCCCAAATCGTGCAGCAACTGCGGGCGACGTTCCTCGGGGAAGAAGTTAATGATGCGGTCCAGCGCCTGGTTGGCATTGTTCGCGTGAAGAGTCGAGATCGCCAGATGCCCGGTGTCGGCAAATGCCAGGGCATGCTCCATGGTTTCCCGATCGCGGATCTCGCCGATCAGAATCACATCCGGCGCCTGGCGCAGGGTGTTCTTCAGTGCCGCGTGAAAACTGCGGGTATCAACCCCAACTTCACGCTGGTTGATGATCGACTTCTTGTGTTTGTGGATGAACTCCACCGGGTCTTCAATGGTGATGATGTGGCCGCTGGCGTGACGATTGCGGTGATCGATCAGCGCCGCGAGCGACGTAGACTTGCCCGAACCGGTGGCGCCGACGAACAGCACCAGGCCGTGTTTTTCCATCACCACGTCCAGCAACACGGGTGGAAGGTGCAGGTCTTCGAATTTCGGGATATCGAGCTTGATGTTGCGCGCGACGATGGACACTTCGTTGCGCTGCTTGAAGATGTTGATCCGGAAACGACCGATGCCCGACAGGGAAAACGCCAGATTCATCTCAAGCTCGCGGTCAAAATCCACGCGCTGCTCGGCATCCATGATGCCCTCGGCGATCAACGCCACGTCGCCGGGCTTGAAGGCCTCGGTGCCGAGCGGCTTGAGCACGCCATTGAACTTGGCGCAGGGCGGCGCGCCCGTGGAGAGATAGAGATCCGATCCGTCCTGGGTGGCAAGAACCTTCAACAACGCCGGGAAATCCATAAGTCACACCGCACATAAAGGTTTTAAGAAGACAGCAGGTCGACACCATTCAAGTGCGACCATCGACCCACACCAACGTTCGCTGAAGGTTAGCGTAACGCTCGTCTGACCAAGGTGAAGGAAATTACCTGAAATCCCGCGACAAAGGCATAATGCGCGGCTTTTTTATCGAGGCGATTTTCATCATGAAAGCTCAAGCCCGCCACATTCTGGTCAAAACCGCCGAAGAGGCCGAACAGCTCAAGCAGCGCATCGCCAAGGGCGAGGCGTTCGATGTGTTGGCGAAAAAATATTCGACCTGCCCCTCAGGCAAGCGCGGCGGGGACCTGGGTGAAGTGCGCCCCGGCCAGATGGTCGGGGCGATCGATCAGATCATCTTCAAAAAGCCCCTGCGCACGGTGCACGGGCCGGTGAAGAGCAAATTCGGCTATCACCTGGTGCAGGTGTTTTACCGGGACTGATCAGGCAGGCATCACGCTGCGCGGAATCAACGCACCCGGATGCTGGATCACCAGGCTCGCCAGACGATGCCCGGCTTGCGCCGCTTCCTGCGGGCTGCCGCCACGCAGACGCCTGGCCAGATACGCCGCACTGAACGAATCCCCTGCTGCCGTGGTGTCGATGACCTTCTGCACCGGGTGGGCGGCGACCTCGTAGCGACGGTTGTCCGCGCGCACCAGACAACTCTGGGCACCACGCTTGATCACCACTTCGCTGACACCCATATCGCGATAAGCGGTCATGATCTGCTCGCTGTCGGTGTAGTCGAACAGCGCCTGTTCGTCCTCTTCCGTCAACAGCGCAAGGTCCACCTCATGCATGACCGCCCGGTAGGCTTGGCGTGCCTGATCGACGCTGCGCCACAGGCGTGGCCGATAATTGTTGTCGAACACCACGCGCGCGCCGCGATCACGGGCATCACCCAGCGTCGATAACAAACGCGCCCGACCGACTTCACCCAACACCGCCAAGGTGATGCCGCTGAAATACAGCACATCGTATTCCGGCAGCGCCGCCAGAATCGGATCGGCCGCAGGCGTGGTGAAGCACTCACGCACCGCGGCTTCGTTGCGCCAATAGAGGAAACGTCGCTCGCCATTCGCGTCGGTCTGGATGCAATACAACCCCGGCAGACGGCCCGGCAGGCGCTGCACGCGACTCAGGCCAATGCCCTCCTCGGCCCAGATCGCGCACATGGCATCGCTGAAACTGTCATCGCCCAGCGCGGTGACGTAATCCACCTGCGACGCCGACCCCAGCAAGCGCGAGAGATAGACCGCCGTATTCAGGGTGTCGCCACCGAAGCTCTGTTTCAGCGTGCCATTGGCGTGCTGCTGCAGCTCGATCATGCATTCGCCGATCAGCGCCACGCGCGGATGACTGTGACTGAGAAATTCGCTCATCGCAGTCTCCGGTCAGAAGAAGGTTTCAAAGGATTCGATAACCGCCAGATCATCACCCACCAAACAACCCACTCGCCATTTGTCGAACGTCAGGCAAGGGTGCGAAGTGCCGAAGGAGACGATGTCGCCGACCTTCAACTCGCAGCCAGGGGCAACGGTCATGAACGCGTGCTGGTCCATGACTGCGGTCACCTTGCAGGCGCTCACGTCATCGCCTTTGGCGGGCAAAACGCCGGGCTTGTAGCGCTTGATCGGATTCGGCATGCCGGCGTCGAACGCCACATCGCGTTTGCCCAGCGCGATCACGGCAAACCCGGGCTCTGGCATCGACTGCACGTGAGCCCAGACTTCCAGCGCCGGCTGCAGGCCTTCGTTCAGGTCCTGGCGACGATCCAGGACGCAGCACTGGGCTTCTTTGTAAATGCCGTGGTCATGCACCACGTAGCTGCCGGGACGCAGCACCGCGAGGAAGCGATCGCGAACCTGCTGTTTATCGAACTCTTCGGCGATCAGGTCGTACCAGGCTGAACCCGACGCGGTGACGATGGGGCGATCCAGCGCAAACGCGCCCTTGTCTTGCAAGGTGACGGCCAGGCGCACCAGAGACGTTGCGAATGCGCGAATGCCACTGATGGCCTTGTCGCCATGAATCACGCCTTCATAGCCTTCGATACCCGTCAGTTTGAGTGCCGGTTGAGCAGCGATGGCGTCGGCCAAGGCCATGACTTCTTCTTCGCTGCGGCAACCGCAACGCCCGCCGACGACGCCGTATTCGATCATGACGTTCAGGTGCAGGCCTTTCTGGGCGAAGAACTCACCCAGCGCCTTGACGTTATCCGGGTGGTCGACCATGCAGTGGAAGTCGAACATCGAGTCAGCCAGCATCTCAGCGATGATCGCCATGTTCGGCGCGCCGACCAGTTGGTTCGCCATCAACACCCGGCGAACACCATGGGCGTAGGCTGCGCGGGTTTGAACCGCTGTCGCCAGGGTCATGCCCCAGGCGCCATGCTGCAACTGACGCTGGAACAGCGCCGGGACCATGCTGGTCTTGCCGTGAGGCGCCAGTTCTGCGCCGCTGTCGCTGACAAACTTCTGCATCCAGCGCAGGTTGTGCTCCAGTGCCTTGTCGTGAATGACCAGCGCGGGCAGGCTCACATCCAGTACCAACTGGTCGCCCGGCTTGGCGGCGCCCTTTTCTACTGTGGCAATCGTCATGTCTGTTCTCCGGAATTCTTGTTCGATGCAGGTCGTGAATCGTCGACTCACTGACCGCCGTTAATCGTTGACGCGGCGGGCCAGGCCATTGGCGCTGTCGATCAGCACGCGTCGGTAATCGTCGTAATGGGTGATGGCATCGGCCCTCGGGGCAACGATGCACAGGGTCGCGATGCAGATGCCCTGTTTGTCCTTCACCGGTGCAGCGAAGCAGTGAGTGAACGTGTCGGCAATGCTATTGAAGGAGAAAAATCCTTCGTCGTGGGCCTTGCGAATCTCGGCCAGGAAAGTCTCCAGCGGCAGGCGCTGACCGTCTGGCAGGATGAAATCCTCGGGGTCGATCAGGTCGATGATTTGCTGATCACTGAGATGCCCCAGCAGCAAGCGGCCAGAGGCGGTCCATGGAATTGGCGCGTCTTCGCCGATGTCCGAGGAAATCCGGAAATGCCGCGCGCCCTCTTTCATCAGCGCAACCGTGTACTTACGGCCGTTAAGCAGACACATCTGCGCGGTTTCGCGGGTCTGGTCGACGATTTCACTCAGACTGACTTCAGCCTCACGGGTGAAATCGAAATGCCGCAGGTGTGCCTGCCCAAGGAAATACAGCTGACGCCCCAGGTAAACGTGGCCGTCCTTGCCCACGGTTTCCAGGATGCGCCGTTCCAGCAGCGAACTGACCAACTCGTACACCGTCGACTTCGGGCTGCCGATGCCGCTGGCAATTTCATTCGGCCGCAGCGGCGTGCCCTTTTCCTTGAGGAAGTCGAGGATATCGAACGCCCGGTCCAGACCACGGGCCCGGCGTTTGATGGTGTCTTCGGTCATGGTTGCGCTTTCCATTGAGCAGAGTGTCTCTTTTGAAGAAGGCTGGCAGTGTACAGCGGCGACGCGCGCCAGCAGAAGGCCGCGCGCGCGCCGCTTTTATGCCTTCTTCTTGTAGGCAATACAGTCGATCTCGACCTTGCAGTCGACCATCATGTTCGCCTGCACACAGGCGCGGGCCGGGGCGTGTTCCGGCTTGAAGTATTCGCCGAATACCTTGTTGAAGCTCCAGAAGTCCCGAGGGTCCTCCAGCCACACACCCACGCGTACCACGTCTTCGAGGGCGTAACCGGCTTCGGTCAGAATCGCCACCAGGTTCTTCATGGTCTGATGGGTCTGTTCGACGATGCCGCCGACGATGACTTCACCGTCCAGAGCGGGCACCTGACCGGAAACATGCAGCCAGCCGTCAGCCTCCACGGCGCGGGCGAAAGGACGTGGCTGGCCGCCACCTGCGGTGCTGCCTGCACCGTAACGAGTAATGCTCATGAAAAATCTCCTTTGGTTGAGCGTTTAAAAACGAATGTTCTTGAGGAATTCGCTCAAGCGCGCCGACTTCGGCTGCTCGAACAATGTCTTGGGAGAGCCCTGCTCTTCGATGCGGCCCTGGTTCATGAAAACGATCTGATCCGACACCTCGTAGGCGAAGCGCATCTCGTGGGTGACAAGGAGCATGGTCATGCCCTCTTCCGCCAATCCCTTGATCACGCTGAGCACTTCGCCGACCAGTTCGGGGTCCAGCGCCGAGGTCACTTCATCGAACAACATGAGGCTCGGATTCATGGCGATGGCGCGGGCAATCGCCACACGCTGTTGTTGACCACCGGACAACTGGCCCGGGTAGTGATTACGACGTTCCAGCAGGCCAACACGTTCCAGCCACTTTTCCGCCAGCGCCACGGCCTGATCTTTCGGCAGCTTCTTGACCTTGAGCAGACCCAGGGTCACGTTCTGCAACGCCGTCAGGTGCGGGAACAGGTTGAATTGCTGAAACGCCATACCGGTCATGGCCCGGTGCTGGGCGATGACTTTTTCCGGGTGCCGCACACGCTTGCCGTTGACGTCGCTGTACCCGATGTCCTGGCCCTCAAGGCGAATGTGGCCGCCCTGAAACTCCTCCAGCAGGTTCACGCAACGCAGCAGCGTCGTCTTGCCCGATCCGCTGGAGCCGATCAGGGTCACCACGTTGCCCTTGTTCATCTTCAGATCCACGCCCTTGAGCACTTCAACGGGGCCGTAGGATTTGTGCAGCCCTTCGATGCTCAACAGAGCCGTGGCGGCGGTCGCGGTTTGAGTCTGTGTCATGGCAAGGCCACCCGTTTTTCGATTTGCCGCCCAAGAAGCTCGATGGCGTAGTTGATGACGAAGAAGAGAAATCCGGCGAACAGGTAAAACTGCAGGGTCATGAAATTGCGTGCGATGACCTGTTGCGTGCTGAGCAGTAATTCGGCCACGCCGATCACCGACAACAAGGTCGAAGCCTTGACGATTTCTGTGGACGAGTTGACCCAGGTCGGCAGGATTTGCCGCAGCGCCTGCGGCAGCAGCACGTAACTGAGGGACTGACTGAACGTCAGGCCGATTGCCTTGCCCGCTTCCAGTTGCCCCCGAGGGATGGCCTGCAACGAGCCGCGCACGATCTCGGCCACATGGGAGCCGCAGAACAGTGTCAGCCCCAATGCGCCAGCACTGAACGCTGTGATCTGCCAGCCCAGCGCAGGTGACATATAGAAGCAGGCCAGCACCAGCACGAAAACCGGCGTGCCGCGAATCAGGTCGACGTAGCAGCGAAACGGCAGACGTGCCCACAGCTTGCCGTAGGTCAGGATCAGCCCGGCAAACACGCCGATCACGGTGCCGAAGACGATCGCCAGACCCGCGCACTGCACGCTGGTGAGGAAGCCGTTCCACAGTGCCTCGCGGGCGATCCACAGTTCATGCAGCCAGGTAGGTTGTTCGTACATGTCAGGGGCCTCCTAGCGGCGAATCGCCAAGCGCTGTTCGAGGTAGCGCAAGAGCATGGCGATGAGGTAACAGGCCGCGACATACAACGCCGTGGTCACCAGCCAGGTTTCGATCACCCGGTAGCTTTCGACGTTGATCTTGCGCGCGTAGTAGGTCAGTTCCGGCACCGCGATGGCAGCCGCCAGCGAGGTGTCCTTGAACAGTGAAATGAAGTTGTTCGACAGCGCTGGCAGCACGTTGCGCAGCATCACCGGCACGATGATGTAAGCGCGTACCTGCCACTCGCCCAGACCAATCGCCAATCCGGCCTCACGCTGGCCCTTGTGAATACTCAACAGGCCGGCGCGAAATACTTCGGTCAGGTACGCCCCCGCATACAGCGACAGGGTGACGATGAACGAAGGGATCTTGTCCATGCGGATGCCCAGGCTCGGCAAGGCGAAGTAGATCAACAGGATCAGCACCAGGATCGGCGTATTGCGGATCACCGTGACGTATACCGACGACACCACGCGCAGGGCGCGGTATCGGGAGAGCATCGCGAACGCGGCCATCAGGCCGATCACGCAGCCGATGGCGATGGAGATCAGCGCCAGTTCAAGGCCTAGCCCCAGCCCCGCCAGCAGACTGGGGAAATCCCGCCAGACGGCTGCAAAGTTCAACTGATAATTCATGGTCAGCAGTACCTGGGACGGGAAGACGCCACGGCCTTCCCTGCCCCGTCAATTGGGACGTAGTGCAAACAGACGCCTTACTTGTATTCCATCGGGAAGCCAATGGCCGGAGTCGGCAGATCCACGCCGAACCACTTCTTGAAGGATTGCGCGTAGGTCGGGAATTCCACGCCAGTCATGGCTTCATGCAAGGCGGTGTTGACGAAGTTCAGCCAGTCCTGATCGCCACGCTTGACAGCACAGGCGTAGGTTTGCGGGCTCCAGGCGAAGGCCGGGGAGCGATAGCGGCCCGGGTTCTGCACCATCAGGTACTTGACCGAAGACTGGTCGGTGGCGGCGGCATCGGCACGACCGGAGTTGATGGCCTGGTACATCAGATCGACGCTGTCGTACTGATCGACCTTGGCTTTAGGCAGGGCCTGATGCACCAGCTCCTCGGCGTAGACGTTCTGCAGCACGGCAACGGTTACGCCATCACCCGCCGCTTTAAGGTCGTCAATTTCCTTGTATTTGCTGTTGGTCGGCAGCAACAGCGCCACGCCTTCTCGGTAGTAAGGCAGCGTGAAGGCGACCTGCTGCGCCCGGCTGGCGGTCACGGTGATGAACTGGCAGCTCATGTCGACTTTGTCAGTCAGCAAGTTCGGGATCCGTGCATCGGAGGACTGCACCACGAACTCGACCTTGGTCGGGTCGTTGAACAAGCCTTTGGCGACGATGCGCGCGATGTCGATATCGAACCCCTGCAACTTGCCGTCAGCGCCCTGGAAATGCCAAGGGGCGTTGGTGCTTCCGGTGCCGACGACGAGATGTCCGCGCTGCAGCACGCTGTCGAGCTTGCTGTCAGCTGCTTGAGCAGTACCGGCCAAAGTGGCCGTGGCCACCAGAACGAACGCACAAGCTTTTAAAAAAGAAGGTCCGCGATGCATGTGATGAACTCCGCCGAGAAGATGTATATTCCGCTATACCGGAACTGAGCATGTAACAACGGAATTAACAGCAGAAAGTGTGCCACAGAACGACGGCGAAAAAACAGCACAGGAAAAGCTTGCAATATCAAAGGGCTGGCAGAAACCTGGGATGCATGACGTCAATCAGAAAGAGCGCAAGCCGCTACTGCTCGCCACAAACGGCTGAGTACCCGGGCCCCACTGTTGTGCGCAGCGCGCCACAAACGGGCAACATCTGATGCGTGTCAGTGCCGGAACTTGGGAGCTGTATCGCGTGAAACGGCCTTCGAAGATGGTCTCCTGACCCGGCCCCTGACCGTTCGTCACACTGAGGGCACAATGGCATCGCATCAGGTGCCAAAGGTCGTGAGATGTCTCTTCAGCTGGGAGATACACCATGATCAAGTCAAAACGATCAACGCTGTGGCTGGCGGCGATGCTGCTATTCAGTACCCCATTGCCGATGATGACGACCGTCGCCGCAGCCTCCGAATCCGCGGGCTCCGCCCTGCCGCCTGGCGTGAACCCTTCATCACCGGCAGGAGGTAATGGCGGCGATGCCCAAGGTATGGATAAGAAGCCGGTCAACCCCCCACCGCCCGGTTCCGACGACAAGGCCAAACCCTCGGGGCATTCAACTGAGCAGGCACCCGCTCAGAAAAAGACTGAACACAAAAAATCTGCGACGCACAAAACGAGCGCCACCCATCCGCAGCCAACTCAATAAGTCTCTGACTTGTCACAACGTCTGGCTCACCTGACTGCTATGGTTCAGACAGGACGTTGCTGTACTAAAAACAAGGGAACATTGGCACCGTAAATGCTTCAAAGCCTTTTATGAAGCTTTTGTGACACTGGCGTGACGACTATAGCGTCGCGTGCATCTCACACGTTGTACGGTGGAGGGAACACCCAATGAAAGAACGAGCCACAGTGATCTGCAGACGGGACAACGAAATCCTGTATGTGCGCAAAACCAAGGCCCGTTGGACGTTGCCGGGTGGCAAGGTCGAGGCCAACGAGTCTCCGGCACAAGCCGCAGCTCGTGAACTTCGCGAGGAGACGGGTCTGATTCTCGCAGATCTGTCCTATGTGACGCGGTTCGAAGGTGGAGAAGTGCTTCACCACGTCTTCGAGGTCTCCGTGACGTTCATGGCCACCCCGTCACCGAAGAATGAAATTGCCGATTGCAGATGGTTTACTGCCAAGGAGCTCGGCGCGCAGAAGGTCAATCCATCTGCGAAATCGATCGTCAAAGCCTTCTTGAGTGATGCGATTCCGTGACCACCTTCTCAGGGCGCTTCACGTCACCTGTCTTGATCGACGCCGCGGGTGCATCAAGCTTTTGAAAACCGCACTGACCGAAACCCATACCAGCGCCAGCGTCCCCGTTGCCACAATAGTCTTGTGCTCGCGCAGTACCCCCAGTTGTTCCGCCGGTGCGTGGTAGGTCATGAATCCGGCCAACGCCGCAGCCATCGCGCTTGAGCAGGACGTGGCGATAATCAAAGCGTGAGCCAGGTCGGGTTTCTGCCTGTAGAAAAGTGCGCTGCCTATATACATCGATACCAAAAGCGCACTCACGAAAAACGAATATTCGAACTGCTCTGCGCTCATGTCGCAGGCCTCAGAAGTCCCGGGACTTGAGCACATGCAGGGCAAAAGCCGCTCCAAGTGCTGCGCCCACTGCCGAACTTCCAAATCCCGGTATCAGCATGTTGGCCACTGAGGCGGAACCCGCAGTCAGGGCGATCATTCGAACGTCCATGAGGCGAGACATCAGCGGGCGGGAAGTAGAATCACGAGTGCAATTGGCTGGCATTGTCGAGTCCGTCCATGTGAAGTGATCGAGAGGCACGCAACGTGCCGACAAGTGCCACGGATTCTGGTACGACATTGACCGCTTCGCAATCCAGGGACAGCAGAACCAGACGATTCCTACACCTCCATCACCTGGCACACCAGCGCGCCATGATTTCCATGAGATAGCGCTTATATAGGACCGTCGAGCAAGCGCGGGATGTAGATCAACTCGACCGGTGTTACAATCGCGCACTTTACGTCAGCACTGAGCGTCCCGAACGTATATCGGCGGCGCCAACACGACACGCACCATCCCTATGCGACCATGCACGGGTTGGCAGGCATGAACCCTTCGTTCACTGCCAGGCCACTTGAAGATGGCGTCGAAATACTGCTTTGCACCTTTGCCAACTGCCGCCGCTCTGCCTCTCAATGGAAGGCGGTAGAGAAGCTGCCGAATCGAATGTGAATCGGCTCGAAACCGGCTCAGGGATGAAGGCGACTCACTCATACATACTTGTAACCCAAGCAGGATAAGCAATTGATTTCCACAGCTAACATCACGATGCAGTTCGGCGCCAAGCCGCTGTTCGAGAACGTTTCGGTCAAATTCAACAACGGCAATCGCTACGGCCTCATCGGCGCCAACGGCTGTGGCAAATCCACTTTCATGAAGATCCTGGGCGGCGATCTGGAGCCGTCGGGCGGTCAGGTGATGCTCGAGCCGAACGTGCGTCTGGGTAAGTTGCGTCAGGATCAGTTCGCCTACGAAGAATTCACCGTGATCGACACCGTGATCATGGGCCACGAGGAGCTGTGGAAGGTCAAGGCCGAGCGCGACCGTATCTACTCGCTGCCAGAGATGAGCGAAGAAGACGGCATGGCCGTTGCCGAGCTCGAAACCGAGTTCGCCGAGATGGACGGCTATACCGCCGAATCTCGCGCAGGCGAGTTGCTGCTGGGTCTGGGTATTCCCCTGGAGCAGCATTCCGGCCCGATGACCGAAGTCGCGCCAGGCTGGAAGCTCCGCGTCCTGCTGGCTCAGGCGCTGTTCTCCAATCCTGAAGTGCTGTTGCTCGACGAACCGACCAACCACCTGGACATCAACACCATCCGCTGGCTGGAAACCATTCTCACGGCGCGTAACAGCACCATGATCATCATTTCCCACGACCGGCACTTCCTTAACAGCGTCTGCACCCACATGGCGGACCTGGATTACGGCGAACTGCGTCTGTTCCCCGGCAACTACGACGAGTACATGACCGCGGCGACCCAATCCCGTGAGCAACTGCTGTCGGACAACGCCAAGAAGAAAGCCCAGATCGCCGAGTTGCAGACCTTCGTCAGCCGCTTTTCGGCCAACGCCTCGAAAGCCAAGCAGGCGACTTCCCGCGCCAAGCAGATCGACAAGATCCAGCTGGCCGAGGTCAAGCCTTCCAGCCGCGTCAGCCCGTTCATTCGCTTCGAGCAGACCAAAAAGCTGCACCGCCAGGCGGTAACCATCGAGCACATGTCCAAGGGCTTCGACGGCAAGACCCTGTTCAAGAATTTCAGCTTCACCGTTGAAGCGGGCGAGCGCGTTGCGATCATCGGCCCGAACGGTATCGGCAAGACCACGCTGCTGCGCACGCTGATGGGCGAACTGACGCCGGATGCGGGTTCGGTGAAGTGGACCGAGAGCGCGGAGCTGGGTTACTACGCTCAGGACCACGCCCATGACTTCGAAGACGACGTCAGCCTGTTCGACTGGATGGGTCAGTGGACGCAGGGCGAGCAGATCATCCGTGGCACGTTGGGCCGCATGTTGTTCTCCAACGACGAGATCCTCAAGTCGGTCAAAGTCATCTCCGGTGGTGAGCAAGGCCGCATGCTGTTCGGCAAGCTGATCCTGCAAAAGCCGAACGTGCTGGTGATGGACGAACCGACCAACCACCTGGACATGGAATCCATCGAGGCGCTGAACCTCGCGCTGGAAAACTACCCAGGCACTTTGATCTTCGTCAGTCATGACCGTGAATTCGTATCGTCCCTGGCCACTCGCATCATCGAGTTGAGCCCGAACGGCGTGACCGACTTCAGCGGCACCTACGATGATTACCTGCGTAGCCAGGGTGTGGTGTTCTAAATCACTGCAGGCTGTAGCTGAAAGCCCCGTCGTTGCGACGGGGCTTTTTTGTGGGTGCTGTCGGCCAGAGGTTATTGGGCGAAGCGTTTATCCCTCACTGAAAACAGCAGCCGAACCTGACCTCAACCGCCCTTCTTACGCTGCTGCCATGCCGCCGCCAGGCCGCTCAGACAGATGATCGCGATCCCCGCCTGGGCGGTGAGCGACGGCGCGTGGTTGAACACGATAAAACCCCACAGCCCGGCAAACACGATCTGGCAATAACCGAACGGCGCCAGCAACGCCGGCGCGGCGAAGCGGAACGCCTGGGTCAACATCAAGTGAGCGACCATCCCGCAGGTGCCCAGTGCCAGCATGAACGGCACATGCTTCCACTCCGGGGATTGCCAGAAAAACGGCACGATGGCGCTCATGAGCAGGCTGTTGAACAGACCGGCGAAGAAGTTGCTAGTGGTCGGGCTGTCGTGGGCAGCCACCAGCCGGGTGAGCAATTGATAACAGGCGAAGCACAGCGCCGAACCCAGTGGCAGCAGCACTGCCGGGGTGAACAGCTCGCCGCCGGGATGGACGATCACCATGACTCCGCTGAAGCCCACCAGTACCGCAATCCACTGGCCGCGGCTGACGTTCTCTTTAAGCAACGGCACCGACAATGCAGTCACCAGCAACGGCGCGAGGAAGTTGACAGCCGTCGCTTCGGCAATCGGGATGAACATCAGGCCGCTGGTGAACAACAGGCTTGTGCCCAGCAGGCAGGCCGCACGCAAAGCCTGCAAGCCCGGACGCTTGGTGCGCAAAACCCGCAACCCCGCCGAGGGCATGAAGATGCAGGCCATCAACGCGGTATGCACCACGTAGCGAATCCACACCACCATCATGATGGGGTAGATGCCAGAGAGGTATTTGGACAGCGTGTCGTGTGTGGAAAACAGAAAGGTCGCAAGGACGATCAGTGCGATGCCTTTGAGAGGCTGGTTGACGCCGGAGAGCGGCGTGCTGGTGGTACTCATCAGCTTTCCTTTGGTCTTGCGTGAGTGCGTGGTCTGTCCATAGCCGCCGCGAGCACGTTGGGTAGACCTGGAAAGAATATAGAAGCCACCGGCAGATAACCAAGCAAACATGAAACATTCTTCAGGTATTCCCGATGGTTCTGGCAGCTATTCCACCGGGCACTGGCAAGTTCCCGATAACGATAACCGCAGGGCATTAAATTAACGCCTAGGAATGTACGAACCGGTTAATTAACGTTCGATTACCGCACCAAACTGCATTCCACCAATTGATCGGCCCCCTTCCCGCCTCGCACCATGGGCCTCAGTTTCGCCTTGCCAATAATTATAAAAAGGTCCAAACGATGCATAGCTCATCTCGTCTCGTCAGCCGTCTTTCGTTCGTCATTTCCGCCAGCGCAATCACCTCTCTGACCGCCCATGCCGAAGGTTTTGTCGACGAGGCCAAAGTCGGTCTGAACCTGCGCAACTTCTTCATCAACCGCAATTTCGTCGACCCGGCCAACGCGCAGAGTGGCGCCCAGGAATGGACGCAAAACTTCATCCTCGATGCCCGCTCCGGCTATACGCCGGGCACAGTAGGGTTTGGCGTCGACGCCTTGGGGCTGTATTCGGTAAAGCTCGATGGCGGCAAGGGATCGGGCGGCACCCAGTTATTGCCGATCCACGATGACGGGCGCCCTGCCGACGATTTTGGACGGCTGGCGGTGGCTGCGAAAGCCAAGGTATCCAACACCGAAATGAAGATCGGCGAGTGGATGCCGGTGCTGCCGATTCTGCGCTCCGATGACGGTCGCTCACTGCCGCAGACTTTTCGTGGCGGGCAGATTACCTCCCGAGAGCTGGCGGGCCTGGCGCTCTACGGTGGGCAGTTCCGCGGCAACAGCCCACGCAACGATGCGAGTATGGAGGACATGTCCATGACCGGCCGCGCGGCGGTCACCTCGGACCGCTTCAATTTTGGCGGCGCCGAGTACAGCTTCAACGACAAGCACACGCAGATCGGCCTGTGGTATGCGCAGTTGGAAGACATCTATCAGCAGAAGTACCTCAACCTGATTCACAGCCAGCCGATTGGCGCCTGGACGCTGGGGGCCAATCTCGGATATTTCACCGGCAAGGAAGACGGCAGCGCGCTGGCTGGCGATCTGGACAACCGCACCTGGTCGGCGCTGCTGTCGGCGCGGTATCTGGGCAACACCTTTTATGTCGGCCTGCAGAAAGTCAGCGGCGACAACGCGTGGATGCGCGTCAATGGCACCAGCGGCGGCACCCTGGCCAACGACAGCTACAACTCCAGCTTCGACAACGCCAAGGAGAAGTCCTGGCAACTGCGGCATGATTTCGACTTCGCGGTGCTGGGCGTTCCCGGGCTGACGATGATGAATCGCTACATCAAGGGCGACAATGTCCACACGGGCAGCATCACCGATGGCGAGGAATGGGCGCGGGAGTCGGAACTGGCGTACGTGATTCAGGCAGGGAGCCTGAAGAACCTGTCCGTGCGCTGGCGCAACTCGACCATGCGCCGGGATTTCAGCAGCAATCAGTTCGATGAGAACCGGCTGATCGTGAGTTATCCGATTTCGGTTTTGTAAGGCACTGACCTTACAGACGCCTCATCCCTGTAGCACGCCGGAGCGCTACAGGAATGAGGCGTCGAGGCGCGAACCGATCACTCCTCTAAAGACTCGACCCCCAGCTCATTCCACACTTCTTCAGCCAGATGAAACGTCGCATTGGCCGCCGGAATCCCGCAATAGATCGCGCTCTGCATCAGCACTTCCTTGATCTCGTCGCGGGTTACGCCATTGTTTTTCGCGGCACGCAGGTGCAGGCGCAGTTCGCCTTCGCGGTTCATGCCGATCAGCATGGCGATGGTGATCAGGCTTCGGGTATGGCGCGGCAATCCGGGGCGGGTCCAGATGTCGCCCCAGGCATGGCGGGTGATCATTTCCTGAAACTCACCGTTGAACGGCGTGAGCTTTTCCAGGCTGCGGTCGACATGGGCATCGCCCAATACTTCGCGGCGGACTTTCATGCCCGCCTCGTAACGTTGTTTCTCGTCCATTTTCGGTCCAGTCGGATTTATCGAAGGTTGAAAGCCTGATGATCGGCCACCGCGCGCTTGACCCAGCGTTTGGATTGGCCAAGGTAATGGGTTGGATTCAGCAGATTGTCCAGCGCCTGAGACGACAACTGCGCAGTGACCTCCGGCTCGGCACCCAAGACTTCGCGCAGGTGCTTACCCTGCTCAACGGCGCGGCGACAGCATCGCTCGATCAGGTGATGCGCCGCATCGCGCCCCATGCGCTGGGCCAGCGCGATACTGACAGCTTCAGCGAGCACCAGCCCGTGGGTCAGGTCCAGATTCTGCAGCATGCGCTGTGCATCGACTTCAAGGCCGGGGATCACCGCCAACGCCTGCTGCAATGAGCCGGACACCACGCAGCACAGTTCCGGCAACGTCTCCCACTCAGCGTGCCACAGACCCAGGCTGCGCTCGTGCTCCTGCGGCATGGCGCTGAGCATGGTCGCCACCAGCCCAGGGGCACGGGTCGCCGCGCCGATCATCACCGCCGCGCCCACCGGGTTGCGCTTGTGGGGCATGGTCGAGGAACCGCCCTTGCCTGCTGCGGCTGGCTCGAACACTTCTGCGGCCTCGGTCTGCATCATCAGGCTGATGTCGCGGCCGATCTTGCCCAGGCTGCCAGCGACAAGGCCCAGAAAACCGGCGAACTCCACAAGACGATCGCGCTGGGTGTGCCAGGGTTGGTCCGGCAAGTTCAACTTCAGTTCACGGGCCAGGCTCTCGGCAATCGGGAATGCCATCTCGCCCAACGCCGCGAGGCTGCCGGAAGCGCCGCCGAACTGCAGGCACAACAGACGTGGTTTGAGCTCCTTGAGCCGCTGGCGATGTCGGGTGATCGACCCCAGCCAAGCGGCAATCTTCGCGCCAAGGGTGACGGGGGTCGCCTGTTGCAGCCAGGTCCGCCCTGACATCGGCACGCCCGCATGCCGCTGGGCCTGTTGTGCCAGAGCGTCGGCGAGGCTGGCCAGATCCTGCTCCAACAAGCCGACGGCGCTGCGCAATTGCAGCACCAGACCTGAGTCCATCACGTCCTGACTGGTGGCGCCCATGTGTACGTAGCGCTCAGCCGTTTCGTTGCGCGCAGCGATCTGTTTGCCCAGCGCCTTGACCAGCGGAATCGCCGAATTACCGGCATTGCCGATAGCGATGGACAGCTCATCGAAGTCGTAGAGCGAGGCATCGCAGGCGGCGACGATATCGTTCACCACCTCGGTCGGTATCGCGCCGATGGCCGCTTCGGCGCGGGCCAGCGCTGCTTCGAAATCGAGCATGCCCTGCACGCGGCCCTGATCGGAAAAGATCCGGCGCATGGGCTCCTGAGTAAAATATCGGTCGAATAATTGGTTGCCGGGTCTGTTCAACGGACTGCTCCTGACGGCTCGTTCATACGATCCTTACGCATCAACAGTAGCAGCCCGCCTGGCGACGACGAACGGAGAAAAGCCGCCGCCGGCAAGCCGGACTGCTACAGATTTGGCTGGTTCGCGATCAGAAATCGAAGAACACCGTCTCATCGATGCCCTGTACGCGGATGTCAAAACGATAGGCCAACTTGCCGTCGACCGTACACCGTTTGGCGATCAGGGTCTGACGTCGCTGCGGCTGTTCGATCAGGTTCAGCACCGGGTCCACTGCGTTGTTCTGCGCCTCGTCATCGAAATACAGGCGCGTTTGCAGCTGAATATTGATGCCCCGGGCAAACAGCGAGACGTTGACGTGGGGCGCCATGGGCACACCGGCTGCATTGCGTACCACACCCGGCTTGATGGTTTTGACCAGCCATTCGCCCTCGTCGGTGGTGGCGGTGCGACCGAAGCTGTTGAAGGCTTTGCTCAGGTCGTAATCGCAGTCGTAATGGCCGTCGGCGTCGGCCTGCCACAGCTCCAGAAACGAGTCGCGAATCAGATGGCCGTTGCCGTCATAGACGTGCCCCAGCAGCAGGATGTGCTCGCCTGGCGCGTCGGGCCGGGCCATCTCATTCCAGATTTCCTGTTCGCGAGGCGGGTTGCCTGCGGCTTCCAGCGCCAGGCCGATGTGCACGTAAGGGCCGGCGGTCTGTGAAGGGGTTTCCGGCAGAATTTGAACGGGCATGGGCTTCCCTCCTCAGACGTTTTCGAAGTGAGTCTTGCGCTGGCCGCGCAGGACGATATCAAAGCGGTAAGCCAGGCAATCCATCGGATTGGCCATGCTCATGTCCAGCCGCGCAATCAGGCTCTGCACCGCGTCCGGGTCGGCAATCGACTTGACGATAGGGCACATGCCGATCAGCGGATCACCTTCGAAATACAGCTGCGTGATCAGCTTGGTTGAAATCGACGGGCCGCTGATGGAGAAGTGGATGTGCGCCGGGCGCCAGTCATTCGGGCCGTTACGCCACGGGTATGGTCCGGGCTTTACCGTGCGGAAACTGTAGTTGCCATCGCGGTCGGTCAGGCAGCGTCCAACGCCACCGAAATTGGGGTCGAGCGGCGCCAGATAGGCATCCTTCTTGTGCCGATAACGTCCACCGGCATTGGCCTGCCACATCTCCACCAGCGTGTGGGGAACGGGTTTGCCGTACTGATCGATGACTCGACCGGCGACGATGATGCGCTCGCCAATGGGCAAACCGCCGTTGTCGAAGTTGAGCAGTAAATCGGCATCGTGACGGCCGAATTGCAGGTGCGTGAAGTCGGGGCCACTGGTTTCGGAGATCGACTGCGGGATGCTGACCAGCGCCTGGCGCGGTGAGCGCAGGATCGAGGTCTTGTAATCAGGGGTCAGGGCTTTGGGGTGCCAATTACGGTCGCGAATGGCGAAACGGCTGTCGTGGGCGTCGGACATGCCGGTCTCCTTTTGTAGTTATGGGAGGTCTGCGGCTGCTCCATGGCGTTTCAGGCAACAAAGGAGCAGGCGATAGCGCAGTGTCCCGCGCAATCGACCTCGACAAAACTGAAAAAAACACAAGCATTCATAACCAAACGGTTATGGATAGGCGCCTTCGCGATAGGCTTGCCCGACCTCCCGCAACACATCCACGCACCATTGCGCGGCAATCGATAACGGCAACGCGGGGTTGCTGCACAGGCCGACCGAACCGCCCGGCTCGCGTATCCCCAGCTCAAGTTCTACCAGTTCGCCTCGGCTCAGATCCTGGCGCACCGCGTCGAACGGCGCGATCCACACCGCGTCGCTGCATTGCACGTAGCGTCGGCTCAGCGTCAGCGAGAGGGTTTCCAGACGCTGGCGCGGCGGGCTGATGCCGTGCTGCACGAACAGGCTGTCGGCGAACTTGCGGATGGTGGTGCCCGCCAGCGGCAACACCAGCGGGAAGTCTTCAAGCGTTGGGCGATTGTCATTGTTGGCGAGCAGCGGATGGCCATCGCGCACCACCAAAGTCATCGACTCGCTGTACAGGTGTTCGAAGCTCAGGCCGAGAATCTGCGGGCTGTCGGTCATGCGTCCTACCACCAGATCCAGCTCGCCCAGACGCAGTTGCGAGAGCAGATAGGCACTCGGTCCGGTGGCGACGCTGACCACCAGTGCCGGATGCCGGGCGTGCAGACGGCAGATCACTTCCGGAACCAGCAGGCTTTCCACGGTCGACAACACGCCCAGGCGCACCGTCACCGGCTCGTGCTCACCGGAACGCAAGCTGTGCACCCCTTCGCGCAGCGCCTGAACGCTGGGCCCGGCATAGCGCATGAATGCCACACCGGCTTCGGTCAACGCCGCTCCGCTCTTGCTGCGCACGAACAGGTTGGCGCAGAGCAGGGTTTCCAGTTCCTTGAGGGTTTTGGACAAGGCCGGCTGGCTGATCGCAAGCTTGTCCGAGGCTTTGGCCAGACTGCCCTGGCGCGCGACCTCAAGGAAACACAGCAGATGACGAAACTTGATGCGGGTGTCGATGTTCAAGGGGGAAGCGGCCTCAGTATCCAATGACTACCGGATTGATAGGGCAAGCGCAGAAACCGTGAGAGGAAGCTTGCTCGCGAATGCAGTGTGTCATTAAACCTTGAATCAGATGAAAGGACATTCGCGAGCAAGCTCCCTCCTATAGGCAGCCGAGCCAACCCTCGGCTCACCTCTACCGCGCCAACGGCACGGTAAAACGGAACACGCTGCCGACGCCCGGCTCGCTGCTGGCCGTCAGCTCGCCGCCGTGAGCCTTGACGATCCCTTGCGAGATGTAAAGGCCCAGCCCGCTGCCGCTGGGGTTGCCCTCGCGGATGCGCCAGTAACGTTCGAACACATGGGGCAGTTGCTCTGGATCGATGCCGGTTCCCGAATCGGTAATGCTGATCGCGACAAAATCCCCGTCGACAGTGGCCGTGACGCTAATGCGGCCCTCCTTCGGGGTGAACTTGATCGCGTTACCCACCAGATTCGACAACACCTGAAACAGGCGCTCGGTGTCGGCCATGATCTTCAGCTGGGGCTCGCTGCTGAACGTCAGGTCGATGAATTTGTTCAGCGCCAGAGGCATGAGCAGCGACCAGGCGTCCTCGAACAGCTGACTGACCTCCAGCGGATGGGGGGCGATCAGGTAGCGCCCGGCCTCGATCTTAGAGGTGTCGAGCAAGTCCTCCAGCAGGTTGGTCATGCGCCCCGATGCTCGTTGCAGCGTGTCGACTGCAGAACTGAGCCGTTTGGAGGACGGGCTGATATCGGCGGCGATCACCCGTTGCATCATCCCGCACTGCATGACGATCACCGTCAGCGGGCTGCGCAGGTCGTGGGACACCACTGCCACCAGCTCATCGCGAGCGCGGACGGCGTCTTGCTCACGCAACACCTGACGCGACAGATCGGATTCCAGCGCCGAACGACGCAGGTCAGATACCGCGTAAATGTCTCCGCTCGTCCACGCTCGGGCTGTGCCAGCCACCTCTTGCTTCCACGCTTCGAACGATTCCCGTGGGCGCAGGCGGTTGGCCACCACCACTTTGGTTTTATCCGGGTCGCCCCCCCACTGCACGCTGCTTTTCACCTCAGGGCGGAACCACAGAACCGCGTTGTCGATCGGTTTGGGCAGGCTGAATGCCAGTAGCCCGCTGGCAAGGTGCGGGTAATCCTTCGCTGGGGCGAATGCCTCACAAAGACTCGATGTGTGCACCGTGGTTTCGGGCTGCTGCTGTACCCATTGCTGCAACGCCCGGACCTGCTCAGGCGTCGGGCACTGGCCGAACAGATGCAACCGATCCTCGATGATCACGGCAGCGCCATCGGCATCGGCAAGCGCCAGCAGATCCTCAGGATGTTCGATAAGCCCCTGGTACACGTCTCCTTCAACCTCGGACATGGCCCGGGCAAGGGTGCCGAGCACGCCGGCCTTGGCCTCTCGCTGGTGCTGCGCGTGCAGATCTTCCAGCGCACTGATCTGCATCGACAGCACCTGGCCGATGGTCTGGCACGCCGCGCGAAGGGCATGCGGGACGTGCAATGGCTGGCGGTTGCCACAGCTGATCAGGCCCCAGAGCCGATCATTCTTGAGCAAGGAGATACTCATGGACGAGCGCACGCCCATGTTCTGAATGTACTGACAGTGAATCGGCGACACGCTGCGCAGCACCGCGTAGGTCATGTCCAGCGCCTGGCCGTTGTCAGGACGCAGGGCCGGGATCATGGGCACCGGAACATACGCTGCATCGGGAATGATCCGCAGCCAGTTCAGGCGATACAGCTCGCGCGCCTGCTGCGGAATGTCGCTGGCGGGGAAAAACAGGCCCTGATACGCATCCAGTTCAGGTGTCGCAGACTCGGCGATGACCTGGCCATGGCCCTGTTCCTGAAAACGGTAGACCAGCACCCGGTCGTAGCCGGTCAGCTCGCGGACTTCATTGACGCTGATGATGTAAAGCTCAGCCAGGGTTTTCGCCGATTGCATACGCCGCAACGTGCGGCCCAGGCGTTGGTCCAGAGACTTGCCAGCCAGCGGTGACAGAGGCTGCAGGGCTTCGAGCTCGAGAAACAGCAAGCCGTCATGGCGGTGCACCAGGCAATCAAAGGACTGATCGCGGAAACTGAGCGACAGAGGATTGATGTCCTCAGTCGACTCGGTTTCCAGCACCAGACGTAAACGCCTCGCCTGCTCTTCACCCAGCCAGCGGGACAACGCCTGACCGGGTGCGACATCGCCGGCCAACGCCAGAACGGCTGCAGCGTTGGCACTGGCCTGCTGCACGCTCCAGGACATCTCGTCGACCGTCAGCAACACACCATGGGGCTGGATCGCGCCGGGGATGCGGATCGGTTCATTGGCGCAGTTCTGGACCAAGGCGTCCAGACGTTGTTCGGACATGGCAGTCATAGCAGCACTCCTGTGCCTTCAAGCCATCCTTCGAAACAGGAAAAGGTGGCGCACGCAGCGTCCACCGTCTGTTGGTTGTAGTCGGGATGGTCGCTGGCTGCCAACTCTTTGAGAAAGTCTTTCCACAGGCGGCCCGTGTCACGGCCATAGACATCAAGAAATTCGCCACCGTTATCCGGGCCGATGGCCAATCTGTCGGCGATGATCCTTCGCAGCACCTGCCCGCCCAGCGTTGCGCCTTCCATGACGTACATCACGCCGAGCAATCGGGCATGGGAATCGAGTGTCGGCAGTTCGCAACACACAGGTAACGCGGCGATCTGTTCGGCGGTCAGGCCCAGTGCATGCAGATCCTTGAGCAATGCCGGGATCTTCTGCCGCTGGGGATTTGCGCCTTCAGCGCCCAGAAAGCCTTCGATGCGCCGCTGCAACGGGGCATGAAAACCGTAATAGGCTTCGATGATCCGTTTATAGGTGGCTTGATCGAGTTGGGGGTGCGTCAGCGGCAGCCGGGCTTCCAGCCGCTTGTGCTGCACGGCGGTGGCGATGCGCAGCATTTGCAGGACGGGCAGCGGCGTCAGCGGTGCGGTGGAGAGGTGCAGCTCGGGAGTCGCTTCGACCAAGGGCGGTGGCGTCCAGTCAGTAGGGGGGAAATCTTGGAGTACAAAGCCACCTGCAGGTTCAAGGCAATGGGCTACCGCGCACACTAATGTACGCGGCAGCCGGGTGCAAACCTGCTATCAGAAGATGTAGTCGGTGGTCAGGAAGCTCGATTCGCGATTGTGGATGATGTCGCTGATCAGCGCCTTGTTGCTCTCCTGGAACTTGGTGGCCACCAGCGTACGGATCGAGAACACGCGCAAGGCGTCGTGGACCGACAGGGTCCCTTCCGCCGAGTTCTTGCGTCCGTTGAACGGGAAGCTGTCAGGGCCGCGCTGGCACTGGGCGTTGATGTTGATCCGGCCCACCTGATTGGCGAATGCATCCACCAGTCGTCCGACCTGCTTGGAGTCGTTGCCGAAGATACTCAGCTGCTGACCGAAGTCCGAATCCAGCACGTATTCGATGACGGTATCCAGATCGCGGTAAGCCACCACTGGCACCACCGGGCCGAACTGTTCCTCGTGATAGACGCGCATGTCCGGGGTCACCGGGTACAGCACCGCCGGGTAGAAAAACTGCTGATGGGTGGTGCCGCCGCCCTCGTTGACCACTTTGGCGCCTTTGCTCACGGCATCGTCGACCAGCCCTTGCAGGTATTCGGTCTTGCCCGGCTCCGGCAGCGGCGTCAGCGAAACGCCCGGCTCCCACGGCATGCCTGGCTTGAGCTGCGCCAGTTTCTCTTCGAACTTCTCAAGGAAGCTGCCCACCACGTTTTCATGCACGAAGAGGATTTTCAGTGCGGTGCAGCGCTGGCCGTTGAACGACAGCGAACCGGTGATGGCCTCGCTGACCGCGTTGTCGAGATTGACGTCGGGCAGCACGATGCCCGGGTTCTTGGCGTCCAGCCCCAGGGCTGCGCGCAGGCGATGCGGCTTGGGGTGCAGCTTTTTCAGGGCGCTGGCGGCCTTGTTGGTGCCGATGAAGGCAAACACGTCGATCTTGCCGCTGGCCATCAGCGCGCTGACGGTCTCGCGGCCGCTGCCGTAGATGACGTTGATCACCCCGGCCGGGAAGCTGTCGCGGAAGGCTTCCAGCAGCGGACGGATCAACAGCACGCCGAACTTGGCCGGTTTGAAGACCACGGTGTTGCCCATGATCAGCGCCGGAATCAGCGTGGTGAAGGTCTCGTTCAGCGGGTAGTTGTAAGGGCCCATGCACAGGGTCACGCCCAGCGGCACACGGCGAATCTGGCCAAGAGTGTCCTGCTCCAGTTCGAAACGGCTGGATCGGCGGTCCAGTTCCTTGAGCGCATTGATAGTGTCGACGATGTAGTCGCAGGTACGGTCGAACTCTTTCTGCGAGTCCTTGAGGTTCTTGCCGATTTCCCACATCAGCAGCGTGACCACGGCGTCCCGCTGCTCGCGCATCAGTTTGAGGAAGGTCTCGACGTGGTTGATGCGATCGACGACGCGCATGGTCGGCCAGGCGCCCTGCCCCCGATCATAGGCTTTGACCGCCGCGTCCAGAGCGGTCATCGCGGTGTCGGCGTCCATCAATGGGGTACTGCCCAGCACCACCGACTCAAGGCCTGCGTCGGTCTTCAACGAAACCGGACTGAGCACCGGCGCCAGCGGTCCTTGCCACTGACGCAGTTCGCCATTGACCAAGTACTCTCGCTGCTCGATGGCAGGGCCTGCGCGAAACTGCTCAGGAATTTCATCGGCGCTCGGGTACAGGTTGTCCAGGCGGTTTTGCAGGGTCATTTCTCTTTACCTCTTCCAGTCGGTAATCGTGCGAAACACACTACGCCACAGCTTGAAGCGAATGAAAAGAGTTGTGACAAATGTCACGGCTGCGTGACAGAGATCGCTGCCGTCGTGACCTCCGGCGTCTCCCACAGGGAATGCGCTACGCCGAAGGTTTGGGCCTGACCTGTACACAGGAATCGGGGGAAACCGCAGGGTCGAGCCTGACCTTTCCACAGGAATCGAGGGGAACCGCGAGGTTGAGTCTGACACTGGACCTGTGGGAGCTGCTGGAGGTTACGACAGTGGCGATGCGGTGGATCAGCCACAGATGAGTCGCCTGAAACCACGCTGTCGCTGCCGTGGGTTGAGCCTGACACTGGACCTGTGGGAGCTGCTGGAGGTTACGACAGTGGCGATGCGGTGGATCAGCCACAGATGAGTCGCCTGAAACCACGCTGTCGCTGCCGTCGTGRCCTCCGGCGTCTCCCACAGGAAATGCGCTGCGCCTGAGGTTTGGGCCTGACCTGTACACAGGAATCGGCGGAAACCGCAGGGTTGAGCCTGACACTGGACCTGTGGGAGCTGCTGGAGGTTACGACAGTGGCGATGCGGTGGATCAGCAGGTTTGGGCCTGACCTGTACACAGGAATCGGCGGAAACCGCAGGGTTGAGCCTGACACTGGACCTGTGGGAGCTGCTGGAGGTTACGACAGTGGCGATGCGGTGGATCAGTCACAGATGAGTCGCCTGAACCCACGCTGTCGCTGCCGTCGTGACCTCCGGCGTCTCCCACAGGGAATGCGCTGCGCCGAAGGTTTGGGCCTACCTGTATACAGGAATCGGCGGAAACCGCAGGGTTGAGCGTGACCTTTCCACAGGAATCGAGGAAACCGCAGGGTTGAGCCTGACGCTGAACCTGTGGGAGCTGCTGGAGTTTACGACAGTGGCGATGCGGAAGGTCAGACAACTGAAAGCCTCATGCCACCGCTGTCTGATTGCGCCCTTGAGCCTTGGCCCGGAACAATGCCTTGTCGGCATCGTTGAGCAGCATGTGCACGTTCTGATCGACCGCGCTCATGGTCGCGACACCCAGGCTTGCGGTGATGCCTTCGATATGTTCGCAGGGCAGTCTGGCGATGGCCTGGCGCAATTCCTCCGCTGTGGCCCGGGCCACGTCGATCGAGGTGTCGGTCAGCAAGAGTGCAAATTCTTCGCCGCCGAGCCGACCGCAGAGGTCGACATCGCGAACCGCCTCGCAGATGACCGCGCCGATCTGCCGCAGCACCTGATCGCCCGCCTGATGACCATAGGAATCATTGATGTGTTTGAAGTGGTCGATGTCCATCATCAGTACCGACAGCGGGAGCCGGTTGCGCTTGCAGTGCTCGTAGGTCTGCTCTGCCTCCTGGAAAAACGCCCGACGGTTTTTCAGTCCCGTCAGCTCGTCAGTCTGTGCGGCATGGTTGGCGATGCTGTGGGCATATTCCATCTCGCGGGTCAGGCGGAAGGCTTTCTCCATGGCCTCGGACAGCTTGCGCGTGGCGCTGACCACGAACGAGGCGAAGACCAATGACGCGGCAGCCATGCCGATCTGCATCGGCGCTGGCTGGAACAACAACCAGAAGGAACACGGCAGCAACACCAGACCAATAGAGACGATGGTCATCGAGCGATACGCCGAATAGCACGACACCGCGCTGACCGACATCCCTACCGTGAACAACAGCACCAGGGTCTGGGTCAGCAGATCGTTGGCCTGCATCAACGCCAGTGCGCCGCCACCCCAGATGGCCGCCGACAACACCAGTGTCAGGCAGTATTTCAGTTCCCACCGCTGCGGGGTGCGGGTATCGGAGGGGCTGCGAAAATACGTGACCAACAGGATCACGCGCAATGAGGTCGAGACGCCCAACAATGCCAGCCAATAAAGAATCACCGAGTGCTCGATCCGCGCCCAGCACAGCCAGCTCAACATCAGGGCGGCCAGAAAGCTTCCCAGCACCGAGAAAAACGTCTGACGAAACAGCAGTTGCAAACGGTCGGTTCGCACCTGAGCCCTGATGAGGGCATCGCGTTCGTGCGGATACTCAAGGGTGGACATCGGATCTCGCCTGGCCATACCACGGTTATAGGGGCAGATTGTGGCACCCTGCCATGACGCGGCACAACGGCGCAGGCATTCAAACCTGCGTTAATTCACGTTTGCAGACGTGTCAGAGGTCGGATTTATCCGAGAACGCCACGTTAGACGCCTGCAACGACTGCAAGCAGTGGGATGTACCCTCGTACCTCTGAGCGCCCGACCGTGGTGCCTCTGATCGCCAGCTACAGCGGATCAGGGCGTAGTCCTCAGCTACGACGATATCCTGTTCATAACCGCCCCCCCGCCGCCATGAGCGCCGCGAATCACTGCCCGTCTTCCGGCGACTTGTTCTGGCTCAAGTAGCGATCCAGCGTCTCATTGGGGGCGCTGGTGTCCCCTGCGATCTGCCACATGTGCCGCTCGATGCCCTGCGCCACCAGATGCCCCACCGCCGCTTCGATCGCCGACAAGACACACAATTGCGCCGGTTCGTTGGTGGTATAGCCCGCTTCCAGCTCCAACAGTTTCTTGAACTCGACGAACTTGAACACGCCGGCGTTGTAGCTGGTGGAGTAGATGGTTTTGCTGGTCATGACGTTGGCCAGTACCTGGCCGCTGCGCACGTCGACGGCGCGCAGGTTGATGGTCACCTGGTCGACGCGGTATTCCTGCGACAGCCCGATGCCCAGATACCGCGCGCCCTCCCCGCCGCTGCGCACATTGGTGTCGTAGGCAACGATGCCGCCTTCGAGCATCAGGTTGGCCGCCTGCAGCGGCGGCAGTTCGTTGGGGATCTGGATGTTGACCGGCGCGCCGTTCGGGCCGATCACGGCAGGCGGTTTTTTCTGCGAGGCGCGGATGATCTTGCGCTCGGTCAGCAGGTTCTGCAGCCCTTCGCGTTCGAGCACCACGAACCAGCCGCTGGCCTGCATGGCGTCCATCAACATGCTCGCCGCGCCCTGGGTCACGCTGGTGGAAAACGAACTGGCCGGGGTCGGTTTGTACTGCCCGGTCTGGTCACGAAAACCATAGACCACCGCCACCAAACGCCCTTTGGGCCGGGGCATGGACAACAGGTCGTAATAGGTCGAGGCACGCGGGGTCAGGGTCGGGGTTTCCTTCGCCTGTTCGGCCGGCATCGGCTCGCGGACAGCGCAGCCTTGCAGTGCAGCGACCAGCATCAGAATCGTGATGCATCTTTTCATGGTCTATCGCTCCTCTGGAACTTCAGCACGCGTCAGTTGGAGGTAAGTCCGTTGACGTTTACTTCCGAAATTTCGCCCGTCACCCGGTCGGTGATCTGGATACTCAGCGAGCCCGAATCGTCGATGACATTGACGATGAAGGCGTCGGTGGTGAGGCTGCCGGTGTTGCCGTTGCGGATGTTGGTCAGCACCTGGGACAGCAGGCTCGATTGCAGCTGCTGGCTGAAACGCTCGAGCGCCGAGGTCGCGGTGGTGGTCGAGCGCTTGAGGTCCGGGTCCTTGTAGTCGTTCTGCGCCTGCGCCTCGTTGAGCAGCGTCGGGCCGTTGAGCGGGTTGCCGCCGAAGTTCGGGTTGACCGGTGTGTAGACCAGCTCCGTGGCCTGGCAGATCAGGCTGAAGCCTGTGAGGCACAGGCAGGTCGAGACGGCGGTTATTGTTCTGTTCATAGTTCGTCCTTCCCCAGATCAATGTTGTCCTGCAACTGAACTTGCAGCTTGCGTTGAACCACCGCCGCGCGAACCTGATCGGCGGCTTCGATGGCCAGCTCCCGGGTTTCCGTGGCGTTGGGTGCGATGAAACGGCGGTACACGATGCGTTGGTCGTATTCGACCCAGATCAGGCTGCCCCAGCGAGGGTCGGGGCGCTCGCGCACCACCAGGTTGAAATCCAGCCGGCTGGTGGCGCGCAGCCGGTCGGTGAAGGCGTTGTAGAAGTTATGGCCGACCAGCGAGATGCAGTCGTCGACGATGAAACCCATCATTTCGTCTTCGTCGTCAGCATGGGCAAAGCTGGCACCGAGCCCACCGATCAACAGCGCAGCGCACAGGCACAAGCCTTTGACGTGGGAGCTGACGGCGTTCATTGGCTGGCCCCTCCCAACGGAGTGCCCAACGAGGTGCCCAGCGAAGTGCCTGGTCCTGAGGTCGGTGGTGCCCCCGGCGTGCCAGGCGCACCGGCCGGACGGTTGGACGAGGATTCGAGAAACGCCTTCTCGGCGACGAAGCGCCAGTCGGCATAACTGGTCATGTCTTCGAATTCCTGCCACTGCGGCGGGAAGTTCGCGGTCTTGAGCGGGGTCTCGGCCGACTGGCTGTAGACGCCGGTGATACGACCGTCGATGGACTTGCTCAGCCCCCAGTCGGCACTGCCCGTCATGGGGTCGGGATACAGGCGGCGCAGGTGCCGCTGAATGGACGGGAAGCGATGATCTTCCAGCAGTTCATCCAGCGAGTCCGGGTATTGCGACACCCCGGTGCCGCTGCGGTAATAACTGCGCAGCGCCTGGGCGTATTGAGTGCCGACCCAGATCAATTGCAGTTCGCGCTCGCGCTTGCCGACAGTGGACCAGACTTGCCCCACCGCGGCCAACGCGGTGCCCATCATCACAATCAGCAACAACGCGCTCAGGTACGTGAAGCCCTGCTGGCGGACCGGCAGGCCGGCGCCGAGCGCTCTACCATTGCCCGAAAAGACTGCCATCACGCGCCCTCCCGGTGGATCCGCTCTTGATATCCGCCACCGAACCCTGCACGCCTTCCGGCGGCGGAACGATGACCCACATGTCGCTGCGCCCGGTGATCGGGTCCTGGGGCAGGCTGCGCAGGTAACGATGAGTCACCATGTCGTCCAGCGATTCCGGGTAATGGCCGGTATCGCCGTAGTAGTGATCCAGTGCCTCGCGCATGACCGACAGACTCTGGCGCAGTGCGGTCTCCCGGGAGTTTTCCAGGCTGGAGAAATAGCGCGGTACGGCAATGGTCATCAGCGTGGCGATGATGGCCATGACCACCAGCAGCTCGATCAGCGTGAAAGCCTTTTGTCTGCGCATGATTCACCACTCCGAATAGGCAATGCCGTTGAGGCCTTTGCCACGGGCTTTGGAGTACACGTCGAATACGTCTTCGCCGTCCCGAGGGTTGTTCGCCGGGCTGTCGTAGGAACGCAGGCCCCATTCGTCTTCGGCGTCGCGCTTACTTTTGCCCAGCAGCGGATCGCGTGGGATGCGCCGCAGAAAGAAGATCTTCGCGCCCTTGGGGCTGCGCAGATCACGCACGCCCTCGACCAGCACCTTGAGGTTCGCGGGATAACCATTACTGGCGACCGACTTCTCGATCCGCCCCGCGTCGGCGGCCCGTTTGTATGCGTCTACCGCATCGCGAATCTGGTACAGCGCGGTGCGCAATTCCTGTTCCTTGCCGCGCCGGATCACGGTTTCGGTGAGGGGTGCAGCGATGCTCGCCAGCAGACCGACGATGGCCAGGGTCACGACCATCTCGATCAGGGTAAAACCGCGCGATCTGCTCTGGCCGTTCATGATCAAGGCTTCTCGGCTGCGGCAGGTACGGCAGGTACGGCAGCCAGCGGCGCCGACTTGCGGTCGATTTCCACGGTCATCGGCGCCATGTCCGGGTTGACCGGGTTCATGCGCATGCTGGTTTCGGTGCCCGAATCGAACTCCATGTCGCTCGGCGCCTGATACGGCAGGTTGCGTACGATGCGAGGGGTGATCGACAGCACCAGCTCGGACTTGCCGACGGTGTCCTTATTGCTGCCGAACAGCCGGCCGATGCCGGGGATATCGCCCAGTCCCGGAATCTTGTTGCCGGTGGAGCTGTTGTCGTTACGCACCAGACCGGCAAGGATCTGGGTTTCGCCGTCATGCAGTCGCAGGGTGGTCTGGGCGTTGCGGGTATCGACCTGAACCGGAATCGTGCCTTGGCGGGTCGGTTCCAGGGGGGTGGCGTTACTCACTTCCAGGGCAATCTTGATCGCCACTTCGTTGTCCAGGTGGACGATGGGTGTCACCTCCAGCTTCAGACCGACGTCCAGATACGTGATGCTTTCGGTGATCACCGGGCCCTGGGTGGAAGGCACCGACGTGGCACTGATGATCGGCACCCGTTGACCGATGTGGATACGGGCCTGTTCCCGGTTGCTGACGCGAATGGTCGGACTGGCCAGGGTGTTGACGTCGTTGTCCTGAGCGTTGATTTTCAGCTGCGGCGAAGGCGAGATCGAAATCCGGCTGGAGTTGATGCCCTTGAGCTGGTTCAGCACGCTGACTGCCGTGCCGTCGCTGTTGATCACGCCGAAGGTGTTCGGCCATTGCAGGCCCAGATCGAGGATGCGTTGGCGGGCGACTTCCATGACTTCCACTTCCAGCACCACCTCGGGGTTGGACTGATCCTGAGAGAAGAACAGCTTCTCGGCCATGCGGATCGCATCCGGTGTGTCGCGCATGGTCAGGGTATTGAGGCGTTCGTCGATGAACACATCGCGGGTTTTGAGCATGGTCTTGACCATGTTCAGCGCGGTGTTGGCATCGGTGTTGGTCAGGTAGAAGGTGCGCATCACCAGTTCCTGGTAATCCTTCACCTTCTGCGGCGAATCCGGGTAGATCAGAATGGTGTTGTCGTTCACCACCTTCTGGTGCAACTGATTCTGCTGCAGCAGCAGGTCGATGGCATCTTCGATGCGCACTTCACGGACGAAGATCGTGGCCTTGAGGTCAGCGCGCAGGTCCTTGTCGAAGATGAAGTTGAGGCCCGCGACTTGCGACAGCACCTCGAAGATCACCTTGAGGTTGGCGTCACGGAATTCCAGGGTCACAGGCTTTTCCAGACGGGTCTTGAGCTGCGGATTGGACACGGTGTTGCGGCTGCGCATCAGCTCGACATTGCGCATCAGTTCCGTCGCGCCTTCGTGCCGCGGATCCAGCGCCAGCACCTGGCGGGCCTGGTGTTCGGCGCCGGTGAGATCACCGCGACGCAGGCTGGTCTGCCCTTTGATCAGCATGTCGTTGATGTTGCGCATCTGCTCAAGCAGATACAGCGCGTCACGGGCGCGGCCATTGCTCGGCTCGATGGCGATGACTCGCGAATAGTCGATCGCCGCGCTGTTGAAATCACGCTGGGAGCGCTCGGAGTCGGCCTTGGTCAGCAAGGTCTTGACCACCCGCGCCTTGCCCGACGTCAGGGCAATGCGCAGCGTTGCGTCCCGCGGATTGGCGTTGACCGCCTCCTGCAATTTGGCCAGGCCTTCCTCGTAACGGCCTTCCTCGATCAAATCCTGACCGATGGCCCGGTTCATGTCCGATGTGCAGGAAGCCAGCATCAGCCCCAGCGCCAAGGTGAAGCCCAGCAACAACGCGTTCAACGACAACCGCAGCGGACTCATGGTGCACTCCCCACAGACAAGGTCTGCGCAAACTTCAACGGCAGATAGACGAGGCTCATTTCAGTGGCGGAGATGCGGTCGACCTTGTAGACGTCGTCGATCACATCGCCGGCCCTGACCACATAGAGCCGTTCTCCGTTTTGCAGAAACACCTGCAACTGCTGGCTGTCTTCCAGCTTGCCAATGAACTGGAACGGTAAAGGCGGTGCAGTGGGCACCGTGGGTGCTGCAGGTGCGTTGTTGAGCGCAGCCTGCTCGGCCGTCACCACTGGGGCGACGAACCAGCTCTGCGCAGCGAACAGGTCCAGTTGCGGAACCTTGGCCGCTGCTGATTTGGCGGTGCCGTCCTTGTCCGAAGCGGCTTTCGCCCCAGCGATGCCATCCCGGTGCTTGCTCGCCAGAGGCGCGGCATCGCTGACCGAATCCTGCGCCTGCTCGCTGAAAAACTGCTCGGGCACCCAGGCGATCAGCCCGCAGATGCCGAAGAACGCCAGCCAGCCTGCTACGCGACGAGTGTTCATCATGACCTCGACAGATAAAGGGTCATGCGGATACGCCCGGTCAGCTCGGTGTCAGCGATGCGCTTGCGCTGGAAGTCCACGTCCTCCACCACCACTGCCGGCAGCTCGCTCAACAGGGCGTGAATGAATCGACGCAGTTGCGGGTAGCTGCCCCGCACCGGCAACAGGATCTGGTAACGCGCCAGTTGGGTTTTCGGGTCGATGCCCAGCGAGTATTCGCCCCGGGACAGGTTGATCTTTTCCTTGCTGGCCATGGCGTAGATGCGGTCGATGGCCGAGGTGGCATCCAGTTGGGTCGGCAACGCACGATGGAACTCATCGAGTTGCTGCTGGGGCACCACCGGCAACGCGGCGGTGCCGTTGGCGACCTTCTCCAGAAACTCGCTGGCCTTCTGGCTGTTCTGACGCAGACTGCCCAGCGACTGCCAGTCAGGCAGCAGGCTGAACACCCCGTACGCCAGCACCAGAATCACCAGCGCCGCACCCCCCAAGCCAGGCCAGCCGGCCCGTTGCACGTGTTCACGCAGAATCAGGCTAGGGACGGACATCGCTCACCTCCCAGGTGGCCAACAGGTTGAACAGGATCGGTTTCTGCGGTGAGTTGGCGACGATCTCGTGGTTGACCAGCGAGACGTCGCTCAGCTCAGGGCTGTCTTCCAACTGCCGGTGAAAGGTCAGCATCGCTTCCAGATCCCGCGCTTCGGCACTGATCCGTACCTGGCCCTTGCGTGCGTCGGGGCTCAGGCTGAGCAAGGCGATGTCCTTGCCGCGCAGGGTCTCGAGGGCCGCGAACAGGCGCTCCCAAGGGCGACGCAACTGCGCGGAGATCTGTTTCATCTCCGTCAGCCGCACTTCCTGCTCGCGCTGCTGGGCGGGGGTCAGACCGGCAACGGGGCCGGTGTGCACCTGCATTTTCTTCTGTGCGTGACCCAACCGGCCTTGCTGCTCGTGAATCTCTTCGCCGATGACATGGGCGCCGGTGGCAACCGAAACACTGAGCACCAGACCAAGGCTCAACAGGGTCCAGCCCAATTTGCTGCCACGGCGTTGGGGCTGAAATTCCAGATCGAGGGCGCGCATGTCAGTTCACCGCTCTGGACATGAGGTGCAACGCGTCCTGGATGTCGCCCTCGACCACAGGCAATTCCAGGGTCTGTACGCCGAGAATCAACGGTGCATCGTTGTGGCGGGCCGGGGCGTGTACGAACAGGTCCACCGGTTTGTCGCCGTTGAGCCCGTGCAGCTCGCTTTCCCGGGCGATCATCGAAGCCAGCGCAGCATCGGTATCGGCGATGCGCAGGGAGCGCACGGCAGACCAGCGCCCTTCCCTGGCCAGCAACAAGGTGCTGCGGCCGGGTTCAGCGACCACGAACAGGAAGTCGCGGTCACCGAAGCTCTTCTGAAAGCGGTTGAAGGCGGTCATCAGGTACGGCTGCACCGACACCAGACGCAAGCCGAGTGCCTTGACCACCTCACGCAAGCGGCCGAGCAAGGCGTCAGGCAGGCCGACGGCGATGCGCGGCATCCCGGCATTCTCTGGCGACAGGCTCAGGCTCCAGGCTTGCGTCGACTTGCCGAACGTGTCGTCGAAACAGGCGCTGGCATAAGCGCGCAGTTCGTCCGGGGTGGTGATGTGCTCGCTCCACGGAATCAGGCCGAAGCGGCTGTAGTGACTGGACAGCAGAACGCTGAGCCGGGCGCGCCCTTTCACATGCTCGGCGAGCAAACGTTGCAGAGTATCCAGGGCCAGGGTCGCGGTGGATTGGCGATCGGCGATGAACCCTGCACTGCCCAGCCAGGTCCTGCCGCTGGCGCTGCAGCGGGAAAGACCGACGCCGTTGGCGCCGATCACGGCCACATAATGATCACGAAATGAAAGTGACACGATTGATCTCCTCCAGCGTGGTCCGGCCATCGCGCACCAGTTCCAGAGCCGAGCCGCGCAACAGGCGCAGGCCACGGCTGCAGGCGTAATGCTTGATCTGGGAAATGGGTTTGCGCTCGACGATCATCTGGCGAATTTCGTCATCCAGATGCAGCAGTTCGGCGATGGCGGTACGGCCGCGATAACCGGTGCCACGGCAGCGACCGCAACCGGCGCCGTGCACGAAGTGGTAATGGCCGCTGTCCTCTGCGGTCAGGCCCGAGGCACGCAGCTCTTCCTCTTCAGGCTTGACCGGGGTGGAGCAGCCGCTGCACACCAGACGAATCAGGCGCTGGGCAACCACCGCGTTGAGGGCGGAGACGAAGCTGTAAGGGTCGACTTCCATCTGGGTGAAGCGGCCAATCACGTCGAACACGTTGTTGGCGTGGATGGTGGTGAACACCAGGTGGCCGGTGAGCGCCGATTGCACAGCGATCTGTGCGGTGTCCGGGTCGCGGATCTCACCGACCATGATCTTGTCCGGGTCGTGACGCAGGATCGAGCGCAGGCCGCGGGCAAAGGTCAGGCCTTTCTTTTCGTTGACCGGAATCTGCAGCACGCCCGGCAACTGATATTCCACCGGGTCTTCAATGGTGATGATCTTGTCCACGCCGTGGTTGATCTCGGTGATCATCGCGTACAGCGTGGTGGTCTTGCCGCTGCCGGTGGGGCCGGTCACCAGCACCATGCCATAGGGCTCTGCCGCCAGCCGGCGCAGGCTGCGCAGGGTCGCGTCCTCGAAACCCAGCGCTTCGAGGCTGACGCCACTGACCCGGTCGGCCAGGTCCTGTTTGTCCAGCACCCGCAGCACCGCGTCCTCGCCGAAGATGCTGGGCATGATGGAAATCCGGAAGTCGATCTGCCGGCCATTGATGCCGATCTTGAAGCGGCCGTCCTGTGGCACGCGTTTCTCGCCGATGTCCAGTTCGGCCATGACCTTGATCCGCGAAATCACCTGATCGGCGAACTCGGCCCCCTGCACCTTGCTGATGTTGTTGAGCACGCCGTCGATGCGGTATTTGATCACCAGACCACTGCCGGTCACCCCAAGATGGATGTCGCTGGCATGCATTTTCAGCGCGTCATACAGCGTCGAGTTGACCAGCTTGACCACGGCGCTCGCGTCCTCGCTGATGCTGGTCAGCGACAGGGTTTCGAGGTTGTCGAATTCATGCTGCTCGTCGCCATGGGTATCGAGGGCGGCCACCGCGTGAAAACTTTCTTCCTGACGGGCCAGATACGCGCCCAGATCCGCCGGATGGCACAGGTACAGCGCAGCGCCTTGCAGGCACTCGTCGATCCAGGCCAGGCGCGAGTCATCGAACGGGTCGGCGAACACGCCAATCAGGGCGTCCCCGTGCCGCAGCATGACGAACTCGCGTTTCAGTGCCTGGGCAAGGCTGACCTGATCGAAGTCGGGGCTGCATTTGAACAGGCTGGAGGCGTCCAGCACCGGGTAGTGCAAGGTCGCGCCGAGGGCGCGGATGAACGCTGTGGGTTCGAGGTCTGAGAGGATTTCGAGCGCTTCGACAGGGCGTTCGCTCTCGGTGATGGCGCGTTCTCTGGCGGCGCTGAGCAGGCTGCCGGGAAAACGTATGGGTGACTCGACTGGCTGCGCCAGTGGCGGTCTTTCGACTGCGAGCGTAAGACTTTCCATCGAATGCACTCCCGGACCCCAAAAAAGGAACCACACATTCGACGCGCCCGGCCGTCCATGACCGGTGTGCCGTTCCCGGAACCTTCAATACCCGTGGTCTTGAAGATCCCGGTCCCGGCTAGAGTTTGCCCTCCCCGTCGTGGACCGCTTTGTCGCTGTCAGGCGACGCGATCTGCTTGCTGCTTCGACGGTCTGCATGAACCCAGGAACCGTCGTACAACTGCAACGGGAACGTCTCAGCCGGGCTGTGTCGCCGCTCGATGAAACCGGCCGCCTGTGGCGCCCTGCTCGTCGAGCGTCGCTCAGTACCCAACAAGTCACAGACAGCTCGGGCCAGTTCGGCCAGCGGAAACGGCTTGAACAGAATGTGGCTGACACCCAGATCGGTGGCCCGACCGCAGACTTCGCTGGTCGGATGGCCGGTGATCAGAATGAAAAAACAGTCCTTCTGTTTGCGTACCGCATCGAGTACCTGAAACCCTTCCATATCGGGTAGGCGAAAATCGAGGACCACCACGTCCGGTGCGAAACCCTGTGCAAGGTCGATGGCAGCAGCGCCATCGTTCGCGACCCGGACATCCAGGCTCTTGGCCTCCAGATACGACTGAAGGTTCTGCGCCAGGATTTGCTCGTCCTCTACAACCATTACTTTGTTCAACAAGGTGGACTCCTGAAATCGGGACAGGTCCTGTGGCCCGGTCTGGGGATTCCCGCCTTGTATAGGTACAAGAGCACTGTTCATGCCAGACCCTCCACTTGAAAATTTCTTTGCCCATGCCACTGATTTTCTTCGATAAAAAAGAAAGACCCGTGGTCCGGCCTCGACCCCACTAGCGGGGGGAGGCGCCATCGATAATCGGATTTGCCCCCACTTTCGGGGAAAACCCGGGTCATCGCTCCGCCGCCCGTTCTATCCTGCTCGCCGCTCGCAATCGCTGCAGCGCCGCCGCCGTCGCCTGTGCCTGGCGTTGCTGATCCAGCGCCTGACGCGCCATCGCCAGTCCCTGACTGTCTTCGATGGCGTTAGCTGAAACAGTGTTCTCAACTTTGATCAAATGCCAGCCGTAAATGGTTCGTACCGGCTGACTGACGGTGCCAGGCTTGAGACTGAAAGCGGCATCGGCGAACTCCGAGACCATGCTTTCACGAGAAAAATAGCCCAGATCGCCGCCTTCGGCTGACCGGCTGTCCTGAGAGTGCTGCTGAGCGACCTTGGCGAAGTCTTCTCCGGCAACGATTCGCGCGCGCAATTGCAGCAGTTGTTCACGCACGGCTTCGGCTTTCGCGGCGTCGGCAGTGGCGTCCAGTTGCAGCAGGATGTGCCGGGCATGAATGCGCGGCGACAGCTGCCGGTAGAACGCCTCTACCTCGGCATCGCCGGGCGCCGGGACCTGACTGAGCTCGGCGAGCATCCGTTGGCTGGTCAGTTCGCGACGCAGGTAAGCCTGGAAAGAGGTGGTGTCAAAACCCGCTTCCTCCAGCCGACGGTTGAATATCTCGTCGGAGGTGAACTCGCCCCGCAGCGCGGCGAAATTCTCCCGCACGCTCTTTTCATCGATGCGCACTCCGCGCTTGCCGGCCTCCTGCCACAACAATTCCTTGTCGATCAAGTCGTCCAGCGCGGCGTTGCGCAAGCGGTTATAGGCCACCGGGTTACGTATCGAACCCACCATACGCCCCTGAGCCTGCAAGTAGTCGGCAAAGTAATGCTCAAGCTGCATCTGCCCGATCTCCACGCCGTTGACCCGCGCCACGGCCATTTGCCCAACGGTCGGCTCGGCCACTGCCTCGGTACGGCCTACCGTGAGCAGCACGCCCGGCATCACAAACGCCAACAACAGTAAAAGCACCTTGAGCTTCATGGCGAATTCTCACTTCAATTGGCCGCGCTGACCCGCGTGTACGGGCTGACCAGTTCAAACCTCTGCTGCTTTAAATCCACGGTCACCACATGGGCGCCCGACATCCCCAGCCGGCGCCCCGGCCCAAATCCCAACAGTGGGGTCAGTCCGGTCTGTATATCGTGCAACCCTTCCAGCGCCTTGACCAACTGCTCTCGCGCGGGGTTTCGACCGATCTGTCGCAATGCCTCGGCCACCAGCAGAACTGCGCAATAGGCATCGACCTGCAACACCGCGTATTGCCCTTTCAGGCCGCTGCGTTCGCGGACACTGGCGAGCGCGGCCTTGCCTTCGTCGGTCCAGTCGCCGGGGATGAACGGATAGGCCAGCAAAAGACGGCGGGAGAACGAAGAAGGCACTTGCCAGACATCGTTGGGTACCTGGGCCGACGCCGCGAACAGGTACGGATGCTGTCCGGCTCCGTCCAGGGTTTGAGTCATGGCGGCAAAGTCGGCGGCGCGGCCAAGGAAGAACAGCGATTTGACTTCAGCGGTGTAAACGCCGACGCCCACGGTCTGACCTGTCGGGTAGGACTGCAGGCTGACGTCCGTCCAGCCCTGGGCGTTGAGGTGTTGTTTGAGGGTTTCGGCCTGCTGCTGATCCTGCGGATTGTCCTGATAGACGATCCGGGTTGCCTGCCCGGCGAGACCCAGCGTGCGCTGGCCGTAGCTCGCCAGCGCCCCCAGTTGTTCGGACGTACCGGGCAATGGCTCGAAAATCAAAGGATTGTCGCTTTCCCCGCCAACCAGCGACACCGAGCCCACCAGCGGCAGTTGCACCTGCTCCAGCAACTCGCCCAGATGCCCGTCCAGCGCAGGCACCAGCGGCGTGATCAGCGCAAACACGCCGTCGTCGCCGGTCAGGGTTTGCAGCGCGGCTTTGGCGCTTTCAGCATCGGGGCCGGGGTCGACGATCTGCAACTCAAGTTGGCGCCCGTGAATGCCCCCTGCTTCGTTGATCGCTGCCAGCGCGCCCTTGAGCACTGCGCCCACGGTATCGCCCAGCGGCGCCATGGCACCCTGGGTTGGCAACAACGTGCCCAGGCGCAAGGTCGTGGCCTGCACGCCGGGATCGCCGTCGTCTTCGATGCGTTTGAGGTAGGCGACCAGATTCAGTTGATCCTGACTGGACATGACGAAACGCGGCATCGCACTGTCCAGTGCATTGCCGCCCGGGTCGATGCCCTCGATGATCGCGTGGGACACCGCGCTGTCGCTGTACGGCGGATGGCTGCGCCCTGCCCTGACCTGTTGACCGTAGGGCGTGCTCAACCGCCGCCAGGTGATGTCCGGCGGACGCACGCCGCCTTCCGGTCGCCCGCGGCCATCGGCACCATGGCAACCCGCGCACGGCACAGTCGCGGCCGGAACCACGGTGCCCGACACGCCGATGCGCGCCGACACGTCGGCACCGCTGGCAGAGACGCCTTCGCGGTACACACGTTTGCCGGCCGCCTCCATCGGGCTCAGCTCCATACCATGAGCTGCGCTCGTCAGGCACCACAGCAGGCTGAACTGTAAAGTCAGCCTCAGGCGAAAAAGCGCCAGCGACTTCATGGTCGACTCCTTAACGTCCGGCCACAGGTAAGGTCAGAAACTGCAAGCGTTGGGCAATGGCGTCCACCGGCGCATCGGGACGAATCCTCGCCCAGCGCTTGTTCGCCACATCGCCCACGATCAACTGCGTGGAATGCTGTTCGGGGCTCGGAATCACTTGCCCCAGGCGCGCCAGCACCAGGTCCATCTGCTCCTGAGTACCGGTCAGAAACCGCCAGTTGGGCCCATCCACACCATGCTTGGCGGCGAATGCCTTGAGCACTTCAGGGGTGTCGTTCTTCGGGTCGCTGGTCAGGGTGATGAAATACACCTGGCTGGCGACGTCATCGGCCATGGCAGCGCGCACGTCCTTGAGTTTGCGGGTGATCAGCGGGCAGGCGTCCTGGCAGTGGGTGAACACCACGTTGAGCAGGACCCGCTTGCCCTTGAGTTCGTCACTGTAGAAACGCACGGTGTTGCCGTCCTGATCCTTCAGGGCCGTGTCGGTGAAGTATTGCTGTGCGTCGTGCGTGCCGCTGGAAGGAGGCGCGACCTGCACCGGCGCGGCTTTGGCCAGGGTGGGATTTTCGTGGGCTTCGTGGGCCATCAGGTCAGGTACAGACAATGTCAGAGCAATCGCAACCCAGGTCTGGATCAAACGAAACATCAACAGACGCGGCGCACCCTGTGGGAGGGAGCTGGCTCGCGAATGCGGTGTATCAGGACCGCTGGAGGTGACTGACCCTCCCTCTTCGTGGGCAAGGTCCCTCCCACAGTGACCGAGCTCACCTGAGCAATCGCGTCGCTGGGCAAAGACTGCGAAGGTCAAAACAGGCAGGAGCTTCATGGCAGATCCTCCCCCATCACATACACCCCATGTCGGCCACTGCGGTTGGCGCGGTCACCGCGCAGTTGCTCCACTCGCTCGACCAGCAATTGCGGGTCGGTGAAGCCATAGAACCGTGTCCAGTGGCTGCTGTGGCCGTCGCCGATCATGATCAGCGGCGGGTGGTTTTCAGGGTCCGCGGTCCAGGTGCCCAAGCCCTTGAGGGTCGCGTCGATGGCCTGCGGCGTGCCGGTCAGCCAGGCCCAGCCAGGACCGTGCTGAAAGCGATTGGCGTAGGTGAGCAGGCGCGGCGCCGTGTCGCGCAGCGGGTCGACGGTGATCGAAACCAGTTGCACCTCGGTGCCGACCTTGGCGCCGAGCTGTTTCTGCACCTTGCCCATGATCGAAGAAATCACCGGGCAGATCGTGGTGCAGGTGGTGTAGATGAAACCCATGACCACGATGCGATCACTGACCAGATCGCGCTTGAGGTTCACCCGCTCGCCGTTCTGGTTGGTCAGCGACACATCGGCGAAATGCACCACGGCGCTGTCCTGCGTCACCGCCGCCTTGGGCGGTGCGTGATCCGCGCCGCCATGGGCCCGAGCCTGCGGGGTAAAGCCTTGGGAAATCAGCAATGCCAACATCGATACTGCAATGACATTTTTCATGGCGTCGTCCTGTCGGAAACAGCAGGGCTTTGGTTATTCAGGTGCACCGGCGAGGTGTCGACCGGCATCACCCGCAGACTGGCGTAGGACTGCTCGTTGGCCCGGATGCCCAACGACTCGGAACGGGCGTGGAGGTAATAGGCTCCGGTTTCACTCAGGTCAGCCTGGGCCTCGTAGATGCCCTCACCGACTTCAACCGCCAGCACTTCCCGGGGCCGCGAGCTGGGAGCGAGGAAGTAGCGCAGATACACGTCCTTGGCGCCGGTCATGGGCGTGTTATCGCGGCCCTGGACCAGACGGATGCGAATCGGCACCAGCTTGCCAACCGGCTCGAAACGACGCTCCAGCAAGAACGCCACCCGTGGCACGGCCAGGCGTTTTTCCAGCGCCGGATTGACCTCGATCTGCGCGGTGAAGCAGTGAATGACCTGTGGCTGGTTGAGCATGAACGCCACGTCGAACGTGCCCGCGCTGGGCAGGCGAACCCGCGAGCTGTAAACCCCGGGCTCGACTTCCCGCAAGCTGCGGTCGATCACCCGCACCGCGCGGGCGGCGTTGCCCCTGTTGGGATAGCCGGACATCGGCGCGTTCATGCCTTCAGCGTAGAAATAGGTGGTGTTGTCCACCGGGTTGACCACGAACACCGCATCGTTGTCCCGCGCCGGGCTCAAGCCGGCCGCCAGCGGCAGATCCCCCGCCAGACGCGGCGCCGCCGGGCCTGCCTCGAACGACTGCAGGATCGGCTTGCGGTCCTTGCCCAGGCTCGACAGGTTGACCATGGTCACCCGTGGCGACGCCAGCCCGCGGATGTAGGCGTAGTTCTGGGTCACGCTGATCTGGAACGGTTCGGGCGAGACTTCCAGGTCGTGCACCACGCTGTCGTTCGAGGCGTCGATCACCAGCGCGTGGCTGTTCAAGGTGTTGAGCACGAAGCCATACCGACCGTCATCGCTGAAAGTCATGGGGCCCAGTCCCTGCTGCGAGGCGATGACTTTGCGCACTTCCAGACTATGGGCATCGATGACGGTCACCGAGCCGTCCTTGCCGTCGGCCACGTACACCGCGTCGGAGAGCGGCGAATAGGCGACCGACAACGGATGGGACCCGGTTTTCAGGGTTTTGCTGTGCGCTAACGTGGCGACATCGAACACGTCGACGGTCCCGGCATCGCGACTGCTGACGAAGGCAAAACGCGAGTCCTTGCTAAACGCGATCTCGTGATGGCCGGTGCCGGTGGGCAGGAACCTGGCAACCTTCATTGACTGGGTATCGATCACCGTCACGCCACTCGCCGCTTCGCTCGACGCGTTGTTGCCGACCCACAGGTAGCGCTCGTCAGGCTGCAAGGCGACGCGCAGCGGGTTCTCACCGGCAGGAATATTGGTCATCACCTGGAATTTCTCGCCATCGATGACCGCCACTTCACCCGCCGCCGGCATCGACACGAACACGCGTTTGTCATCGTTGGTCGAGGTCCAGTCCATGCCCGGTTGCTTGAGCGCGATGCGGCTCATGGTGCTGGTGATGCCGCCCACCGAGACAGTCGGGTCGATCACCGTGGCGCTGGCGTCCTTGTTCAGCACCATCAGAAAGTAGCTGTTGAGGTCCAGCAAGGGCCGCGCGCCGATGGTGCTTTTCAGGTACAGGCCCACCCGCGATTTGCATTGCGTGTCCCGCGACCCGGGCTTTTCTTCGGCAACGCTCGGGTCAAGCCATGCGCCAGGCGCGACACCCGGCAACGGTTGGCCAGTGGCGGTGTCGCTGACGCTGAAACGCACGTCGGCGAACATCCCCTCCATCAACGGCCCGCTGTTCAGCGGGCGCGCCTCGAATTTCACGGTCACACCGTTCTTGACCAGTTGCTGCCGGTCGCTGGTCATGCTCGGGATCGTCGGCGGGCTGTCCGCTTCACCCATCGCCAGGTTGGCGTCCTTGAGCGGTTCGCCCGTATGCCCCATGACCACCAGCGCTGTCGCCAGCGCTGCGCCTGCAAATCCACCTCTGATCCATCCATTCACGCTGCACCCCCTGTGGAGCCGGCACCAGTGCGCCGGTTCCGATGAGTTGTGTCTGGCCCGTCCTGATTGTTCTTGTACGAACGGGCCTGGTCGTCATGGCTTGCGGGCGCTCAAGGCGTGGCCGCAGGCTCTGGATCGTTGGTCACCCGCAGAATCCCCCACAGCCCCGAAACGTTGCCGAACCCGGCATAGTCGCGGAAGAGGTAATCCCCAGGTACAGCGTTCGCGCCCCCGGCACTCGGGAACATGAGGCTGAAGTGCGCGGCGGGCAGGAGACTTTCCTGAGCGCCGATGTACAGCGACATCGGGTTATAGGCGAAGCGCACCGAGCCCACGCCCGACGGCCCCATCGGGTAACCGCCAGAGTCGGACTTCTCGGCCTGGAACGGATGCATCGCCCAGACATGACCATCGAGCTGGAAGGTCGTGCCACGGCTGCCACCGCCCGGCACTGTCAGGTGAGTACGGAACGGTTGCCCGGGTTTGACGTACAGCACCGGCGTCTGCGGATCGCCACCGACCAGCGCGTTGCTGTAGGCCATGTGGGCGTTCGGCACATCGGCGAAGCCATGACCGTCGGCGTGACCGAACGGCGCATCCGGAGCCATGCCGAAGCGGTACCACAGCGGCTCGGAGCGGTAGTTGATCGCCATGCCGGAGTTGTCCTGCGGGTCTGCCGGTACGCCATTGCCTTCTGCAGCCAGGTTTTCCACCGGCCGACCGTCGCCCCAGCGCATGTTCAGCGACTTCTGCATGACCAGCATGAAGTCCCGGTAGGCCGTCTGCCCGGTGGCACTGACCGTGGCGTTGGCCCGCGACTTGGCGTCCTCGGTCCAGGTCGCGCCCAGCGGCATGATCGCCATGGCACCGGCCAGGCCTTTTTGCGGCTGCTTGATCATGTCGGCCGAGGTCAGGTTGAAGCCGCCGAACTCGATGGGCGTGGTGTTGATGTTGTCGACGCTGCGGCCCAGTTGCGAGACCGGTTTGCCTTCACGCTCCAGATGCCCGGCGTAGTACTGATAGCTGCGGGTCGGCCAGGCGCCCGATGTGCCTGCCCGAGGGGCAACGGTCTGCACAGGGTTGAGGCCGACGTTGAAGCCGTCCGATTTGGTGATGTCGTAGGCCAGCAACTGCGTGTGCAGGCCCACATGGCTCGACGGACGGATCAGGTTGTTGTTGAAGGTGGTCGACCCCTGCGCACTGTTGCGATCGCGTTTGACGGTGCCTGCCATGACAGCGTAGTTCGGCAGATCCGGCATGGCGGTCGGCAGACGGTTTTCCAGGGTCACATTGATGCAGTCGCCCGCACCGGCGCGCAGCATCAGCGGCTCGATCGGCACACCTGCCTTGAGCTTGCCGGTGATCGGGTCCAGGTCAGCCTTGCGCACATACATGATCGCGGTCGGATCGTGCAATGGCCCGGCATGACCGCCGAGGGTGAAGGTCACGCCATCTTCCGGGTCGGTGACGGTCGCTTGTGGAATGGTCACCGCGCGTTTGTTGTACACCAACGTGCCACCCGCAGGATTCAGCGGGGCGCCGACATGCTGGCCCTGGCCTGCGGCATCGCCGATGATCAGGTTCAACGGGTTGCCGAGGATGTCGTTGGCCAGTGTGACCACCACCTCGAAGTTGCGCTGCACGGTTGGCCGCGTGCCGATGCCGTTGGCATTGGTGGTAAAGCGTGGGCAGACACCGTCGAACGCCGTGGTGTTGCGCGCGATCACCGGTTTCGGGTTGTTCGGCAGTGCGAACAGGTCATTACGCTGCGACCCGTAGTTGCGCATGATGCCCCACATCCCGTTCCAGTAACCTTCCAGGGATGCATCCATCGAGTACAGATAGTCGCCCGTGTCGCTGGCTGCGCTGGAGATCGTCGTGACCGGCGCATTGAAGCCCATCTGTTCGGAGATGCCGACCATCTGCGACGACTTCCAGCCCGAGTTGGAGCTGTTGCCGAAGCCGCTGCCGGAGTGCAGCCACTTCACGCCGTGCAGGGTGACGTTGTGCTCCTCTTCGTGACCACCGGCATGCAGCCGCAGACGCACGTTGTCACCGGTATAGGTACGCAGCATCGGGGTGAACGGGTCGCCCGGCATGTCGCCGCCACGGTTGATGTGCGGTGGGAACTGGGTGATGCCACCGGTAGGCCCGGTGGCCGTGGTGATTGCGCTCGGTGCCAGGTTCAACGCGGGGATCGCGCGGTCGGTACGGGTTTGCAGGGCGTACGCCAAATCCCCTGCCAGACCGTTGGCCTGCATCCCCGGCTTGCCATCCGGCGCCGTGCGGTTCGGGTCATAGACCCTCAGCCCCACTGGCTCATGCCGATAGTTGACGACAAAAATGCCTGGGTCATCCACCGAGATGGCCTGCGGACATGGCCGGGTCGGGCAGCCTTCCAGCTCGCCGCTGCCCACTTCCAGCACCGAATCCAGCAGGTTGGCCGCAGCCTTGCGCCCCGGTGGATTGATGGCGTAGCGGAAGCTGTTGGTATTGGCCGGATAGGCGCTGCCGTTCGGCACACCGTTGGGGCCTGCGCCCACATACACGCCGGCTTCGTAGGCATGCACGAAGTCGCTGTACTCCAGGAAGAACTCGCGGAAGCTGTCGTTCTTGCCGTCGCCATCCAGATCGCCGGTGGAAATCACCGCTTGCCATGAGGTCGGGCCGCCATCCTGACGCGCGCCGTTGTACAGCGGCTCGCCCGTCTCGGCGTGGAACCAGGTGGAGCCAGCGGGTTCGGCGAGCACAGTGGCGTACAGCCCCAGTTGTTGGTGGGTCGATGGGCCAAGGTGGTCATGGGTGAAGATGGTGCCCAGGCCACGGTCGATCCCGCGTGTGTTGACCACAGGGTCCGCGAACCAACGCTGCATGGCCGTGCGTGCGCCCATCCAGTCAGCCCTGCCGTACTGCCCGAAATAGGGGTGCGACTTGGCTTTCGGACAGGCTTGTGTACCGTCGCGGGCATCCGCTTCGGTGCAGTTGTTGAAGGCGCGAATGGCATGCACGCGCTCGACCACGGTGGCGGGTGAAAGCAGACCGTCTTCGTAGTTCCAGCCGTTGGCCGAGCCGTCGGCGGCGGTCAGGTCCCATTTCGGCAGGTGGATGTGCTGACCGATCACGTCGGTTGGCGTGCGCACCTGATAGTCGTCCAGCTCGTAATAGTTGGGGATCAGGTTGGTCTGCTGGTACATCACGCAATCAAAGGTGTTGATCCGCATCACCAGCGGCTCAGGCGGACGCTGTTTGTTGATCACCGGCCAGACGTCTTCCCACAACGCCAGGATGCGCGCCTGCGGGAAGTGATAGCCGACCTTGTTGTACACCGCGTCGAACTGCAGGTTGGCGGCTTTGTAGATACGCGGGTGATCGGCGGTGTATTGCGACGAGCCGGTAAAGGATTGACCACTGGTGGTTTCGCCGCTGTTGAACATGCCGCTGCCCGCCATGGAGGTCAGACGCTTGCCACGGTCATCCATGCAGGGTTCGTAGAACGGCGCGCCCGCCACCGGCAGAGCGCCGTTGGTGCGGAAGGCCTTGGCCACCACCTGTTTGCCAGGCAGCAGCGCGAAGCTTGGGTGATCCGGTTTGGAGTGGAACAGCATCGCAGCCTGCTCGACGTCCGTGCCCTCTTCAGGGATGAACACGGCCTTGGCCTTGTGCACGACCTTCGACAGATCGGTGGCGGTGGTCACCGTTTCGGCTTCGCCACCGGCCGCGACGCCATCCAGCGCGTGCCGTGGCAGGCCGCCGTCCCAGCCGCCGGACTGCAGCGGATCGAGGTTGGCCCACAGGGCATTGCCGCTGTCACGCAGGGCCTGAGCCTTGGCGCTGTCGAGCATGTCCAGCGGTGGGGTTGGCGGACGCTGGCCGACGGTGCTTTCCATGCCGCCGATCCAGAACGGATAGCCGGGGTTTTTCAGCGAGCCGTCGGCGTTGCGGTTGGCTTCGCTGCGGTCCACCAGTGCCACGGAACCAATGACCGACTGCCCGCCCTCACCCGGATGATTGGCGTCGTGATCGTCGCCTTCATCATCGTCATCGTCGTCATTGGCCGCCACCAGCTCGCCGAGCTTCGGCACCACGGCGACCTTGCCAGGCATCGGCGCCATGGCCTTGCCTGGTAACGGCACGATGGCCGGAATTGGTGTGCCCGCTACGATTTCACCGTCCGGCAATGCGCGGGCACCCGCAGCCGGTTTACCGCTGCGCAGGGCAAACGGAGTGGTGTGGAACCCGTCGTTACTTGCCTGAGAGACCTCAAGCCGGGTTCCTTCTTCGAATACGTCGTGCACCCGCCACATGGTCCACATGCCTTGGGCGAAGTGCGGATAGAAGTGGCAGTGGTAGATCGCATCGCCCGACACCCGGTTGCGGTTGCCCGAGCCGCCGTTGGCGATTTCATAGGTATAACCGGCGCCCGGGCCGATGCCCTGGGCGTCCATGTAATCGGAGTTGTCGTCGTTGGGGTTGAACAGCCACTGATGCCCATGCAGGTGGAAGATGTGCTGTTCCTTGCCGTTATGGGTATTGCGGATCTTCACCATGTCGCCGATGTAGCTGTGGTTGACGTTGGACGGCTCTGACGGATACAGCGCCATGCTCGCCTTGATGCCGGTGGCATCCCGTGGCGGCACCTGGCCGGGCAGGATCTGCTCCAGGCCGACGTTGGCCGGTATGTCCACCAGCATGCCGATGTCACCCACGGTATGCGAGCTGAGGAAAAACTCCTCGTAGGCGCAGGACAGGCAGTCATGCATCGGCCCTACCCCCAGCCGGTTGGCGATCACTTCGGCGCCAATCCCGCCAGAGCCGTAGTTGATCATGAAGGCGTCGCGGGTCGGTTCGAGCATGTGGCCAAACACAGGGTCGGCGAAGTAACCGGGAAAGGCCTGGGTCACTGCCGATTCATCATTGAACACGGCGGCGAAGTCACGGAACGGTTCCAGTCGATTGGGCACCGCCGGGTTGCGCTTGCCGATGCTTTCCAGCGGGTAGGTCGAGGGTGGGAAACTGCCATCGGTGTTGGGCCCCATCACCACGGCATCGGTTTCGCTGTTGATGATCTCGTTGCCGTTGACCATGTTGATGATCGGCAGCCCCGCCTTGCCTTCGGTGATCCACGGTTGGCGCTGCGGATAGCGGGCTTCGTAGTCGACGATGGGTTGACCGGTCGGCGCACGGCCAACGCTGGCCAGGCGCATTTCTTCTTCGCTCAGGGTGTTGCGGTACATCCGCCCGCCCTTGGGCACCACCACTACTTGCGCAAACAGCCCGTTGGCCATGTTGCCGGAGGTGCCTTCACCGCCGAATGTGGCGCCCTGGCTGTTGGCGTTGAACGCCCCTTCGCGTTCGGCGTACAGGGTGTAGGAGCGTGTGCCGCCGGGGGCCAGCAGGAAGTTGCCGTTGCGACCGACGTTGGAGGACATGTCGGCGATGCTGTTGACGGCCTGCATGCCGTTGACCGAGAAGCCCACATAGCGCTCGCTGACCTGATCGTTGACCACGAAGTCCTCGGGCATGTTGGCCTCAGGTGCTTCGTTCTCTTCGCCCTCTTCACCCTCCGGCTCTTCAGGCTCGAAACCACTGCTGTTGGGGTTGGCCTGCAATGCCAGCAGGTTCTGCAAGGTGACGGTGAGGCAGTCACCGGCCGCGACCCGCAAGACCAGCGGCCGCGGGCGCTTGTCCGGCCGCAGGGAAACCTTGCCCGGCACCGCCGACCCGCCCTTGGTGAGCGGGACGTTGTGTTCGTCGACCACATCACCGCGCAGGGCGTAGATCATGCCGTTGGCGTTTTGCGCGCCGAGACGGTTGTACATCAGCGGCTGATCCAGGGCCACGACATTGGCGACCAGATTGCGCTCGCAGCGAATGGCGGCTTCGACGGTGTCCTCGACGGCGAACAACGCACTGAACGACAGACAAATATTCAGCAGACGGGATGGATAGGGCTTCATCGTGAAGGGTCTCCGCAAAGGGAATCTCACATAACGGCGCATAACAGCCCTGAGCAACGAACATGCCACATACTCACGGCTTAAAAATCAATCACTTAGATGCACAGATCGTTCAGATCGGGGAATAGCAGCAGGTCCGTACAACCCCCAGTCCCCGGAAGTGGGGCAATTCCCCAGTCGGTTTTTTACAGATGCCATGGGTCAGGAAACTCATCTGCGACCGACACATCGCCTTCGCTGCCGTCGTGACCTCCGGCGTCTCCCACAGATGCAAGCCAGACACAAAACCTGTGGGCACTTCTGGGCTGACGCAGGAATTCATGGCCGGCGCAAAACCTGTGGGCACTCTCGGGCTGACGCAGGAATTCATGGCAGGCGCAAAACCTGTGGGAGCTTCTGGAGCCGTGCGACAGTGGCGATAGCGGTTTCTGGAAATGCGCTTAATTCGCCATCACCGGCGACGCATCCCCCAGCAGGCGGTGGTAATCGCGCAGTACATCCGGGACATAACGCTGGGTTTCGGCGAACGGCGGGATCACGTTGCCACGCTTGCTTACGGCAGCGGGCCCTGCGTTGTAGGCGGCGACGGCCAAGGACACGTCGTTGCCGAACATGACCATCAACTGCTTGAGATAACGGGCGCCGCCCTGGATGTTCGAGCGCGGGTCCCAGACGTTGGTCACCCCCATTTCGCGAGCCGTGTCGGGCATCAACTGCATCAGCCCGGCAGCGCCTTTCACCGACCGCGCCGAGGGGTTGTAGCCAGACTCGATGCGAATCACCGCGTGCAACAACGCCTCGGGCAGACCGTTGCTCGCAGCGGCCTGAGAGACTTCCTGCGCATAAGGTCGCTGACTGGCCGTCATGCTCTTTTCGTCAGTACCGGCCAGCGCCGGGCTTGCGGATTGAAACGGCGCTTGCGACACCGGTTCGTGGAAGACTCTTTGAACGTCGCGACCGGCGCGCTTGACGTTGGAAATGATGTAATTGCCGTCCGGTCCCCTGGAGATATACACGTCGGCCTGAGCGGCCAGCGGCAGTATGCACAGCGTAAGCAATACGCCTCTGAACGTACGTTCAAAGTCCATCCGTGCCTCCTCTGGCACGCTCGCTAAAACTGGGGGTTATTCCCCACTCGCGGTGCCATGGGGAGGGGCAACGCAAAGGCTGTGCCGAACTGCCACCCCCCGCAGAACCCCGGCCCAGAAGGCCGCGCAGAAAAGCTCAAGGCCGGTGCTGGCAGCGCGCACGGCAATTGCATGAGACCTCTGCACAACTCAGTCTGCGGAGGTTTCCATGGGGCATTTCACCCGCTGTGCGCCGTCTTCTTCCCCACGTTTTCAGCGCGGGTTCACCCTGCTCGAATTGCTCGTGGTACTGGTGGTGCTTGGCCTTCTGGCCGGCATCGTCGCACCCAAGTACTTCAGCCAGTTGGGCCGCTCCCAGGCGAAAGTCGCCCGCGCCCAGATAGAAGGCCTGTCCAAGGCGCTGGACCTGTATCGCCTTGAAGTGGGCCACTACCCGTCTTCCGAACAGGGCCTGCAGTCCCTGGTCGCCGCGCCGCCCGAAGAGTCGCGCTGGACCGGGCCATATCTGCAGAAAAGCGTGCCGCAGGACCCATGGGGCCGGAACTACGTCTACCGCTACCCAGGTGAAAACGGCGAGTACGACCTGCTCTCCATGGGCAAGGACGGCCAGCCCGGTGGCGAGGGTGAAGACGCTGAAGTCACCAGTTGGCAGTGACCATCATGAAATTTCTGATCAAGGCAGTAGGCAAACGCGGCGAAGTCCTGTCTCTGACGATGGACGCCGACAGCTCGATCGATGCGCAAAGTCTGGCGCAAGCCCAAGGCATGCGCGTGCTCAACGTACGCGCCGAATCGCGCTGGGCGATCCGCGGTTTTCGCAAGCGGGAACATTTCAATCTGGTGCTGTTCAGCCAGGAGCTGACCACCCTGCTCAACGCCGGTCTGCCGCTGATCGACGCGCTGGAAAGCCTGGCCGAAAAGGAAACCGCACCCCAGGCCCGCAAGACCCTCAGTGGTTTGGTGCGGCTCTTATATGAAGGCAAGTCCTTCTCCCAGGCGCTGACCCAGTTTCCAGCGGTGTTCCCCACGCTCTATGTGGCGCTGGTGCAATCCAGCGAGAAGACCGGTGCGGTCGGCGAAGCGTTGGGGCGTTATGTGTCCTATCGCAAACGCATGGACGAAGTCCGCCAGCGCATCGTCAGCGCCTCGGTCTATCCGATGTTGCTGCTGATCGTCGGCGGCGCGGTGGTGTTGTTCCTGATGGGTTACGTGGTGCCGCGCTTCAGCCTGGTGTTCGAAGGCCTGGGCTCGAATCTGCCCTGGCTGTCGCGAGTGTTGATGGAGACCGGTATGTTCCTGCATGCCCACCAGATGGACTTCGCCATGGGCTTCGTCGCGTTCGTGATCGGCTCGGTGATGATGGTGCGTCAGCGTCGTTTTCGCCTGGCCTTCAACCGCACCATCGAGCGAATCCCAACGGTCTACCAGCGCGTGTTCATGTACGAGCTCGCGCGGTTCTATCGCTCGTTGGGCATCCTGCTGCAGGGCGGCATCCCGATCCTCACGGCGATGGGCATGGTCCGCAACCTGCTGGGCAGCGCATCCCAGCTACGCCTTGATGCCGCGAGCGAGCGCATCCGCGAAGGTCAGGCACTTTCAGTGGCGCTGGAGCAGAACAGCCTCTCCACGCCGGTGTCCCTGCGCATGCTCCGCGCGGGTGAGCAGTCGGGCAATCTGGGACAGATGATGGAACGCACCGCCGATTTCTACGACGAGGAAATCAGCCGCTGGATCGAATGGTTCGTGCGCCTGTTCGAGCCTTTGTTGATGACCTTTATCGGGCTGCTGATCGGGCTGATCGTGATCCTGATGTACATCCCGATCTTCGAACTGGCATCGAGTATCCATTGAGGGTCGAATCTCAATCATCAAGGTACTGATCGTCCCCACGCTCCGCGTGGTAACGCAGCGACTGACGCTCCGCGTCAGCCTGGACGCAGAGCGTCCTGAAAGGCATTCCCACGCAGAGCGTGCGCTCAGCGTGGGAACGATCAGCGCTCAGCGTGGGAACGCTCAACTGAAGACCGATGCGATCCCTGTGGGAGAAGCCGGAGCTGTGCGACGGCAGCGATGCGGTGGGTCAGTTGGTCAGACCGGTGCAGGCGGGTTGAAGTACACGGCGTCCGGCTGCGACAGGGTCGACTTGATGTAGCGCGTTCCCTCATCTGCCAGCACTTCCAGATCACCCGCTTCAAGCCCGGTGAGCGCAGCACGGGCGACGTCTTGCGGTGCGGATTTCTTGACGTCGAAGCCTTGCGTCAGGTCGGTGTCGACGAAACCCACGTGTACGCCAACCACGGTGGTATTGCTCGCTTTCAGGCTCAAGCGCAGTGCGTTGGTGACGCTCCATGCCGCTGATTTGGAGGCCGCGTAGGCTGCCAGCATCGGAACGCTCAACCAGGTCACATCAGACAGCACGTTCACTACCGCGCCACCGCCGTTGGCAGCAAGAATCGGGGCAAAGGCCTGAGTCGTGCGCACGATGCCGTAGCAGTTGGTCTCCATCAGGTGCTTGGTCAGCTCGATCATGCCGACGTCCAGTGCACCTTCATGCAGGGTCGCGATGCCTGCGTTGTTGACCAGCAAGGTGGTGTCCTTGCATTGCGCTGCGGCGGCCACGACAGAGGCGTCGTCGGTCACATCGATTTGTACCGGGATAACACCAGGCACATCGAAACCCAGCGGGTTGCGAACGCCTGCGTACACTTTCGACGCGCCCAGCGCCAGAGCTACCTTGGCGAATGCCAGACCCAGACCGCGGCTGGCGCCGGTGACGAAAACAACTGATCCTGCGATTTTCATAAGGTATTCCTGTGGGTTTTCAAGGGCCGGAGCATCAGCCCCGGCAGAGGATCAAGGGCCCGGACCCGGTCTGGACCGGGGCCGACAGCGTCAGATGTCGCGTTTGCTCGATTGGAGTTGCACCGTCTTGTTCGCCGATGTTTCCCAGCCGCCACCCATTGCCCGGAACAGCGAAACGGCGGCACGGGCGGAGTCGGCTTGCGTGCTGTTCAAACCGTCTCTGGCGTCGAGCAATTGCCGGTTGGTCTCCAGAACGTCCGTCAGCGGTATATCACCGGCCTTGTACGCCACCTCGGAGAGGTCCCGCGCTCGGGTAAGGGCCGCGACTTCATCGGCAAGCTCGTTATTGCGAAGCTCTGTCTGGGACAAGGTGACCAGCGCGTTTTCGACATCCTCACAGGCTTTCAATACGGCCTGCCGGTACTCGGCCAGGGCCTGAGCATTGGCGCCCCTGGCCTGTGCCACCTCAGCGTCGATCTTCCCGAAGTCGAACAGCCGCCAGCGAACCAGCCCGCCAATCGACGGCTGGAAGGCGCTGCCTGTGAACATGTGATTGCCGGTGATGCTGTCAAACCCCAGGGCGCTTGAAAGCGACACCTTCGGGTAGTAATCGGCGATCGCCTGGCCAATACGTTCGTTGGACGCCGCCAACCGGCGCTCGGCGGCGATGATGTCCGGGCGGCGACGCAACACATCGGCGGGCGCGATGCTGTCCTTGACCGACGACAGCCTGGGAATGGCAGACGCCACACCCAGGTGCACAGCACCGGTTCCCGGTTGATCGCCCATCAGTACATCAAGCCGGTTCAACTGCGACGCCAGACCGATACGTAACGGCGGCACGCTGGCTCGCGCCTGTTTGAGCAACGCATTGGCCTGCGCGACGTCACGCTCATCGACGTCACCGAGCCGCTGGCGAAGATTGACCAGCGACAACAGGCGTTCGTCGGTGTCGATCTGGTCCGCCGCCACCGACAACCGGGCCTGATACCCGCGAATCTGCATATAGGCATCGGCCGCTTCGGCCACCACCGTGACCCGTGTGCCTGCGTGTGCGGCTTGCGCTGCCTGAGCCTCGGCGCTGGCGGCCGCGGCTCCGCGACGCAAGCCCCCCGCCACATCAAGCTCCCAACTGGCCGTGGTGCCCGCGACCAGTTCTTTCTGGTTGCGTTCATACCCCGGCAGGTTGCGCGCCAGCGAGCCCAAAGGGCTTTGCAGGCTTTGCCGTTGACGGGTCGCCGAACCGTTGAAATCTAACGTTGGATACAGCTCGGCACCCGCCGCTTGCGCCGCAGCCCGGGACTGTTCAACGCGGGCCAGCGAGGCGGCCAGATCGAGGTTCTGCGACAGCGCCCGGTTGACAATGCTCGCCAGCATCGGGTCGTTGAACTCATTCCACCAGGCCGACAGCGCCTGCTCGGTCGCAGCGTCTGCCGGTCTGGGGTTGGCGCCGTTGTGGAACGGCTGCAGCGACGGTTCAGGCACGTGATAGTCGGGCCCCACTGCACAGCCGGAGAGCGCGAGCGCCAACACTGCAGCATGGATGCGATACGTCAGACGGGTCATCAGCGTCTCCCGTGGAAATATGTGCGGATGAAGATGTAAAAGGCTGGCGTGAACAACAGCCCGAACACCGTGACTCCGAGCATGCCGAAGAACACGGCAGTCCCCAGCGATTGCCGCAACTCGGCACCGGCTCCGGTCGCGATCGTCAAAGGCGCCACGCCAAGAATGAACGCCAGCGAGGTCATGAGGATCGGGCGCAGCCGGGTACGTGCGGCATGCACGGCCGCCTCGACCGCGGTGGCGCCTTCATCCTGATTCTGCTTGGCGAACTCCACGATCAGGATCGCGTTCTTCGCCGCCAGTCCTATCAGGACGATGAAGCCGATCTGCGCGAGGATGTCGACCGGCATGCCGCGCACCGACAAGCCGGTAATGGCCGCCAGAATGCACATCGGCACGATCAGGATGATCGCCAGCGGCAGCCTCCAGCTTTCGTATTGCGCCACCAGCACCAGGAACACGAACAACGCGGCCGCGCCGAACACCAGCAGGGTCGGCGTGCCTTTCTGCTGTTGCTGATAGGCAAGCTCCGTCCATTCGAACCCTATGCCTTTGGGCAGTACCTGCTGCGCCAGCGCTTCCATCTTGAGCAACGCAGTGCCAGTGGCGACACCCGGCGCTGCGGCGCCCTGGACTTCGGCGGCGGGATACAGGTTGTAGCGTGGCACACGGTAAGGAATGGTGTTGTGCTCGATGTCGGCCACGGCGCCAATCGGCACCATGTCGCCGGCGTCATTGCGAACCTTCAACCGGGTGATGTCCTGCGGCGTTCCACGGAAAGCAGCGTCCGCCTGGGCCACGACCTGATAGGTACGGCCCAGGTAGTTGAAGTCGTTGACGTACTGCGAGCCCAGATAGATTTGCAGGGTCGAAAAGATATCGGCAGGTTTGACCCCGACTTTTTCCGCTTTCACCCGATCGATGTTGGCGAACAGCGAAGGAGAGCCTGCGTTGAACAAGGTAAAGACGCCGACGAATTCCGGGTCTTGCCTGGCCGCGGCCACCAGTCTGTTGGCAGCGTCGGCCAAGGCCTTCGACCCCAGACCCGCACGGTCTTCGAGCATCAGTTTGAAGCCACCCGAACTGCCCAGCCCCTGAACCGGAGGCGGTGGAATCGTCAGCACGTAGGCGTCCTTGATCACCGACAGGCGCTTGCGCAGATCGGCGAGCACGGTTTGCGCGGTCACGCCCGGTATCGAGTGGCCGTAGAGCGATGGCAACCCGGTGAACACGGTGCCGGCGTTGGACGCAACCGTTGAGGTCGTTGCATCGAGGCCGATGAAAGGCGCAACGTGTTCGATACCGGGGGTGTCGAGGGCAATGTCGCGAACCTGACGAACCACCGCTTCGGTACGGGCCAGGGATGCGCCCGGCGGCAACTGCACGATGGTGATGAGAATGCCTTGATCCTGTTCGGGGATGAACCCGGTCGGGGCGCGATGAAACTGCCAGCCGGTGAGCGCGATCAGCGCCACGTACACCAGCATCACCAGCCCCAGACCGCGAGCGATTCTGCGGGTGAGCTGGCCGTAGCCGAACGACAGCCGATCGAAGCCTCGATTGAAACGCCCGAACGTCGCATCCATCAGACGCCGAAAGCCTGCGAATCGAGGATGCGCGCTGCTGTCCTTGTGCTTGAACAGCACTGCGCACAGGGCCGGACTGAGGGTCAGCGAGACGATGCAGGAAATCACGGTGGAGGCCGCAATGGTGACCGCGAACTGGCGGAAGAATAGGCCCGAGATGCCACTGAGGAACGCTGCCGGTACAAACACCGCACACAGTGTCAGGGCGATGGACAGCAACGCCCCGCCCACTTCGTCCATGGTCTTGTGCGCCGCCTCTGGCGGGGACAGCCCGGCATGGATGTTGCGCTCGACGTTTTCGACCACCACGATGGCGTCGTCCACCACGATCCCGACCGCCAGCACCAGCGCAAACAGCGACAGGTTGTTCAGCGAGATGCCGCACAGGTACAGCACCGTAAACGACCCCAGCAGCGAGATCGGGATCGCCACCACCGGAATGATGGTCGCCCGCCAGTTCTGCAGGAACACGAACACCACCAGCACCACCAGCAGAATGGCCTCGAAAATGGTGGTGATGACCTCGTCCACCGACTTGCCGATGAAGATCGTCGGGTCATAAATGATCTTGTACGCGACGCCAGGCGGGAAATCGCCTTTCATCCCGACCATCGCTGCGAGGACGTCGTGGTCGACTGCCAGCGAGTTGGCGCCGGGCTGGGCATAAATCAACAGCGTAGTGGAATCGCTCTTGTCCATGTACGCGGTAGAGCCGTAGTCCACGGCGCCCACTTCGACGCGACCGATGTCGCCAATGCGTGTGACGCGGCCTGCGGCGTCCGTCTTGACCACCACCCGCGCGAACTCCTCCGGCGTCGAGAGGCGCCCCAACGCTTCGATGTTGATCTGGTACGCCTCGGCGCTCTTGACCGGCGGCTGGTTGAGCACGCCCGCCGAGACCTGAATGTTCTGCGCCCGCAGCACCGCCAGGACTTCACTTGCACTCAGGTCATACGCGGCCACTTTGTCCGGATCGAGCCAGATGCGCATGGCGTACTCGCGCCCGCCCTGAAACTGCACGTCACCGACCCCGGGGATACGCGCCAGCGTGTCCTTGATGTGCAGCGTCGCGTAGTTCGAAAGGTAGAGAGGATCCTTGCTGCCATCGTCCGAGTACAGATGCACCGCCAGCAGAATGCTTGGGGTGGACTTGCGGACTTGAACGCCGAGTTTCTGCACATCGTCCGGCAATCGCGAGAGCGTGTTCTGGACCCGGTTCTGCGTGAGGTTCTGTGCCACGTTCAGGTCGGTGCCGATGCGGAACGTCACGGTTATCGTGAGCTTGCCATCACCGGTCGACTGGCTGCTCATGTACAGCATGTTTTCCACGCCGTTGATCTGTTGCTCCAGCGGCGTGGCGACGGTTTTCGAGATGGTTTCGGCAGACGCTCCGGGATAGGACGTGACCACCTGAACCGTGGGCGGAACGATCTCGGGGTATTGCGCGACCGGCAGGACGAACATCGCACCCAGGCCGATCAACGTAATGAAGCAACTGACGACGACGGCGAAACGCGGCCGGTCAATGAAAAAATGAGCAATACGCATCGAGATCTAATCCTTCAGTTGATCGTTGTCGGATTTGATCTCGCCTTCCTTGACGCTCACCTTCGCCCCAGGCGCGGCAAACGGCAGGCCGCCGACGATGACGCGATCGGTGGCGGCCAAGCCTGCGGTGATGACCCTCAACCCGGATCGCATGTCGCCCACCTGCACCTGACGGGCAGCGACCACGCCGTCGTCGCCAACGGTCAGCACGTTGAAGCGCGACTGATCGGGCAGTACCGCTGCGTCGGGCACCAGCAATGTCGGAGCGGCAGCAGAAGCAACGACGCGCACCCGTGCGAAGGCACCCGGCGTCAGTGCGTTATCCGGGTTTGTGACGGTGGCTCGGGCGTGGATCGTGCCGCTGGCCCGGTTCAGGCTGTTGTCGAGGAAGTCCAGCGTGCCGACACTGGAGAAATCGCTGGAGCCACCCACGGCAATCTCGACCCGGGTTCCCGCGCCAGCCTGGCGCTTGGCCCCCAGACGCTGATACGCCTGGTAATCGGCTTCGCTCATGTCGAAGTCAAGGTAGATAGGGTCTTGCGAGACAACGGTCGCCAGCAACGTGGTCGGGCTTGCCGCCGCGCGGCTGCCTGCGATCAGGTTGCCGACCGAAACGTAGTGGTTGCCGATTCGCCCTGAAAAAGGGGCGAAGATCTGGCAATGGTCGAGGTCGAACTGTGCATCGCGGATTTGTGCGTTGGCCTCGGCAAGTGCGGCCTCTGCTTCCTGCCAGTCCGATCTGCGCTGCTCCATCCTCTGCACCGAGCCGGCCTGATTACTCGCCAGTTCGTCCGCACGGTGGAACTCGCTCTTCGCGTAAGCCAGCCGGGCCGTGGCACGTTGCTGCTGCGAGCGCGCCTGCGCCAGCCGGATTTCATATGGCACCGGGTCGATGCTGAACAGCAGTGCGCCCTTCTTCACCCACTGACCGTCGGTGAAGTGGATACCGGTCAGTGTTCCGCCGACCTGAGCCCTGAGCTCGACTTTGTCGACCGCCGAGAACTGTCCCAGAAACCCCAGACGATTCTCCAGATTGCGCACCAGTGGCCGACTGGCCACCACTTCCGGAAGCGCTGCGGGTTGAACTGACGCCTTAGCGTCGTCTTCCAGCGCACTGAACATGGCAGTGCCTAAAACGGCAATCACCGCTCCGGTCCCGACAGCGAGCCACGCATATTTTTTGCGGCTGGGCGGTATCGCCTCGTTCAACGTTCTGGCCTGTTCGTGTTGTGCAGAATTCACCGGCGCCCCCCTTGATTGGCATGACGAAAAAATCGACGGCAGCGGCGGATATGAACCACCGGCAGCCGCCTCTGATGCGTTTGATGATAGGCATCATCATTGAAGAAGTAAATATGCTAACCGTAATACAAAGGGTGCTAAAGAAGAATTCAGGGGTTGGGGATCGCTTGCGTGGGGGATTCTGTGGGTGATTCTGTGGAAAGCGACGAGCAATCGTGCGTGAGCGCTGCATGCAGCAATTCCAGCGCCGGGCCAATCGAACGCGCCAGTTCCAGTGCCTTTTGGGTGGGACGCACGCCGCGCCCTGCTCTGATGAACAAGGGGTCGTCGAAAAGCGTCCGCAGGCGGGCAAGCGAGCCGCTGATGGTCGATTGCCGTACCGCCAGCCGAGCGGCGCACAGCGTCACGCTGCGCTCGTGCATCAACGTCGCGAAGACCACCATGAGGTTCAGGTCTGTGGAATGCAGGTCATCGAGCATCCAAACCTCCTTCTGCCGCAAATCCGGCTTTTTTGTGTGGGTACACTTGCATCTCCAGCGCTTAAAGATTACACATATAATCTTTAGCGCTCGAGTTTCATGTCAACCGGTTTCCGTCAGGCGTCATGCGAGCTCGCAGGCACAGGATGCGACGTTGCTCCCGGCGGCATCGCGAAGATTCACATCCAGAGGTCGCAATGAAAGTCACCAAAGAGCAAAAGACTCACAACAAGGAACAGATTCTCAAGGCCGCTGCCCGGCTCTACCGCGAGCATGGAATCGACGGCATCGGCATCGGTGAGTTGACCCGATCAGTGGGTCTGACCCACGGCGGTTTTTACCGCCAGTTTCCGGACGGCAAGCAACAGTTGGTGTCGGAAGCCATCGCGCGTTCATTCGACGAGTATCAGGCGCTGTGGTCGAGCAAGACCACCCTGGCCGAGGTCGTCGAATGCTATGTCTGCGATGAGCATCGCGACAACACGCTCGACAGCTGTCCGATTCCCACGCTGGCAGCCGATGTGTCCCGGATGGGCGGCCTGGCGAGCGAGTCGTGGACCCAGGGCTTGCAACGTCTGTTGAGCATTCTGAAAACCTGCAAGGGCCGCGACGGGAAACTTGTCTCGGAGGCAGAGGCGTTGCAGGTCGTCGCCTCGATTTCCGGTGCCATGACCATTGCCAAGGCGTCCAATGACCCGGAGTTGAACCGCAAACTGATGGCGGCCGTCATCGAGCAGTGGCGCGAATACCAGTGAGGGTCATCAGCCAGGCATAAAAAAACGCGCCACGACGAATCGTGGCGCGTTTTTTTGTTGAAGGCTGCGACTTAGTCCGTCAACAGCACTTGGGCCCAGCCTTGCCGCCATACCGTGCGTCCTGCCGCTCGCGGAAGAACACCTCGTACGACATCACCGGCTGATCCGGATGAGTCTTGTGCATATGCTCGACATAATTATCGTAGTCAGGCATGCCCACCATCAGGCGGGCCGCCTGCCCGAGGTATTTGCCGAGGCGACTCAGGTCATTGAACATCAGCGCGCTTCCGGCATGGCCTGGAACGGGGCTTCCTTGTCGCTGCGCTCCTTCTTGACCCATGCCGCACGGCCCACTTTCACGGCGTAGAACAGAATGCTCAGCACCACGAACAGGAACAACGTGGTCAGCGCCGCGTTGGTGTAGGCGTTAAAGATCACGTGCTGCATCTGCTCGACCGTCTTGGCCGGAGCGAGGATCTGACCGGCATCTGCCGCCGTGCTGTACTTCTTCGCCAGCGCCAGGAAACCAACCGCAGGGCTCGGGTCGAACAGCTTGATGAAGCCTGCGGTCACGGTGCAGATCAGCAACCACGACGCCGGCAGAATGGTGACCCACACGTACTGCTGACGCTTCATCTTGATCAGAACCACGGTCGCCAGCATCAGCGCGATACCCGCCAACATCTGGTTGGAGATACCGAACAGCGGCCACAAGGTGTTGATGCCACCCAGTGGATCGATCACACCCTGGTACAGCAGGTAACCCCACAGCGCCACGCAACCACCGGTACCAATCACGTTGGCGGTCCAGGACTCGGTGCGTTTCAGCGCTGGCACGAAGCTGCCGAGCAAGTCTTGCAGCATGAAGCGCCCGGCACGAGTACCGGCGTCGACAGCGGTCAGGATGAACAGCGCTTCGAACAGGATCGCGAAGTGGTACCAGAAAGCCATGGTGTTCTGGCCTGGCAGCACCTGGTGCAGGATCTGCGCGATACCCACCGCCAACGTTGGCGCACCGCCGGCACGGGCCAGTACGGTGTTTTCGCCGATGTCCTTGGCCACTGCGGTCAAGGTGTCAGGCGTGATCGCGAAGCCCCAGCTGGTGATGGTTTGAGCCACGGTCACCACGTCGCCGCCGACAACGGCCGCCGGGCTGTTCATGGCAAAGTACACGCCCGGGTCGATGACCGAGGCCGCGACCATGGCCATGATCGCCACGAACGACTCCATGAGCATGCCGCCATAACCGATGTAACGCGCGTTCTTCTCGTTATCCAGCAGTTTCGGCGTGGTGCCCGAAGAAATCAGCGCGTGGAAACCGGATACGGCACCACAGGCGATGGTGATGAACAGGAACGGGAAGAGCGCGCCCTTCCAGACCGGACCGGTACCGTCGGTGAACTGGGTCAGGGCCGGCATTTTCAGCTCGGGCGCCAGAATCAGAATGCCGATCGCCAAGGCGACGATGGTGCCGATTTTCAGGAAGGTCGAAAGGTAGTCACGTGGCGCCAGCAGCAGCCAGACCGGCAGCATGGCAGCGACGAAACCGTAACCGACCAGCATCCAGGTGATCTGGATTCCGGTGAAGGTGAAGACGTGAGCCCACTCAGGGCTTGCAGCGACCTGACCACCGGCCCAGATCGACAGCAGCAACAGCACCACGCCGATGATCGAGATTTCGCCGATACGACCCGGACGCACGTAGCGCATGTACACGCCCATGAACATCGCGATCGGGATGGTCGCCAGCACCGTGAACATGCCCCACGGGCTTTCGGCCAGGGCCTTGACCACGATCAGCGCCAGCACCGCAAGGATGATGATCATGATCAAAAAGCAGCCGAACAACGCGATGGTGCCGGGAACACGGCCCATTTCTTCGCGGACCATGTCGCCCAGCGAGCGGCCGTTGCGGCGGGTGGAAAGGAACAGGATCATGAAATCCTGCACCGCACCGGCAAGCACCACGCCGGCGATCAGCCAGAGGGTGCCCGGCAGATAGCCCATTTGCGCGGCAAGCACCGGGCCGACCAGCGGGCCAGCGCCAGCGATGGCAGCAAAGTGGTGACCGAAGAGGATATGTTTGTTGGTCGGAACATAATCCAGGCCGTCATTGTTGATCACCGCGGGGGTGGCCCGGGTCGGATCGAGTTGCATGACGTGATTGGCGATGAACAGACTGTAGTAGCGGTACGCGACCAGATAGATGGCAACCGCAGCGACGACGATCCAGAGTGCGTTGATGGCTTCACCGCGGCGCAGCGCGACGACACCCAAGGCGCATGCCCCAAGGGCAGCGACGGCGAACCAACCCAGATGTTTGGTCAGTCGGGACATTGTGGGTCTCCTGCCGAAGCTCATGGCTTGCGGCGTAATTGTTATTGTGTGCCCCGGGATAACGGAGCGTCGCCACTATCCACGCTGCTGTCACCAAGAGAAATTCGTACTACTACGGGATCGCCTGCGTAGTTCTACGCAGAAAGCACTGAAGCACCGCCGCTTCCACGCCATGCAACATTCCCTGTGGGAGGGCGCTTGCTCGAGAATCCCATCTGCCAGACAACCGTCCATCGCCTGACCCTACGCCTTCGCGAGCAAGCTCCCTCCCACGATTTGAACCGCATTCCTCGCCTTTCTGCGGCGCACCTGATCATCTGAGGGAGCGAATTCATTCACGAAAGATCTTCCAGCCAAAGCAAATGTTCATGCTGTAATACGCCGGATAACAAACCGCCCGCCGGACGCCAACACCATGCAACTCAAACACAAGATCGTCGCCCTGGGCATCCTGCCGCTGATCCTCGCCGTGTCGGTGATCTGCGCGCTGGTCATCGTGCAGAACCAGCGTCTGGGCGAGCAGCAGGCGCAGTTGATCGAAGACAGCATCCTGGCCAGCAAGCGAGCGGAGCTCAAGAATTACGTGGAAATGGCCATGAGCGCTCTGGCGCCGATCTACGACAGCGGCCGCAACGACGAACAGACCAAACAGCAAGTGCTCGAAGAGCTGTCCAAGCTGAGCTTCGGCATCGACGGTTATTTCTTCGTGTATGACGAGCACGGCCGCAGCCTGATGCACCCTCGCCAGGCGGCGCTGGTGGGCAAGGACCTGTGGAACATGACCGATCCGCAGGGCCTGCTGGTCATCCGCGCGTTGCTGAAAAGCGCCCAATCCGGCGACGGTTTTCAGCATTACGCCTGGGAAAAACCCTCCACCGGCCAAGTCACCGACAAGCTCGCCCATGTGGTGCTGCTCAAGCGCTGGGGCTGGATGCTGGGCACCGGGATCTATCTGGAGGACGTCGAGCGCGCCACGCAACAGGCCCGCCATGAAGTCGCTCGCGGGATCTACGCGACCATGCTCGACATCGGCGCCGTTGCCCTGATCGCGGTGCTGTTGGTGTTCATCTGTGGCGTCACCCTCAACGCCAGTGAACATCGCCTCGCCGACCGCAAACTGCAGATGCTCAACCAGCGCATCATGAATCTGCAGGAAGAAGAGCGCTCGCGGCTGTCGCGAGAACTGCACGACGGCATCAGTCAGGTGCTGGTGTCGATCAAGTTCCAGTTCGAACTGGCCGGCCTGCAACTGGAAGGCAACGATCAGCGCGGGCTGGACACCTTGCGCCAGGGCACCGAACGACTGGGCGAGGCCATCGGCGAAATCCGCACCATCTCCCATGATCTGCGCCCTTCCCTGCTCGACACCCTGGGTCTTGCCGCCGCTGTCACGCAGTTGGTGGCCGAATTCGAACAACAGACCGGGCTGACCATTCACTACACCCACAACCTGAGCAATCTGAAACTGGCCGAAGGTGCGCCGGTCGCGCTGTTCCGCATTCTTCAGGAGGCGTTGACCAACATCGAGCGCCACGCCCACGCGCAAAACGTTTACATCGACCTGCAAGGCACGAAAAAGCAGGTGCAACTGACGGTTCGCGACGACGGCGTGGGCTTTCGCGTCGATGTCGCCAACCTGCAAGAGATACAAGGCGGCATCGGTTTGCGTAATATCCGCGAGCGCGTCGAGCACTTCCATGGTCAGCTCGATCTGTACTCGGCACCGGGGCACAGCGAATTGACCGTGACCATGCCGGTCAGCGTTGCCGCATGAATCCCTTCACCGACTCAGGAAACCCCGCCCGATCATGAGCGCCAGCCAGACCATCCGCATCGCCCTGGTCGACGACCATTCGCTGGTTCGCGACGGCGTGCGCGCCCTGCTTTCCACCCGCCCGCTGTTCGAAGTGGTCGGTGAAGCCGAGAACGCCGTTCAGGCGCTGGCAATGTGCGAAGAGGTAAAGCCGGACATTCTGCTGGTGGACATCGGTCTGCAGGACATGAACGGGCTGGAACTGACCCAGCTGATTCGCCAGCGCTGCCCGGCGATCAAGATTCTGATCCTGAGCATGTACGACAATCAGGAGTACGTCGCCACCTCGATCCGCGCCGGGGCCAGCGGCTATGTATTGAAGAACGCCCCGTCGCGGGAAATCGTCGCCGCCATCGAAGCCATCGCCACCGGCGGCACCTTCTATAGCGCCGAAGTGACGCTGAAACTGGTGTCCAGGAAAACCGAGGAAAACGAGCTGACCCCGCGCGAAGTGCAAGTGCTGGTGGGCTTGGCCAAAGGGCTGGACAACAAGACCATCGCCCGGGATCTGGCGATCAGCGTACGCACGGTCGAAACCCACCGCTTGAGCATCCGCCGCAAGCTGAAAGTCGACAAACCGGCGGGGCTGGTGAAATACGCGATGGAGCATGGGTTGTTGTTGCCGTAATCCTGTACTCCACACGTACAAGGCCCGACACGACTACTGTGTTGTGCCTGCTACTGCTCACACAGATTCCGCGTTGGGTTTTCCAGCAGGTGTAATCACCCCTGCGGCAACACCTTTTCCGCCGTCTCCTGATCAACCGGCAGCGCAAACCGGAACGTCGCACCCTGCCCCGGCACATCCACCAACTCGATCCGGTGCCCATGCAATTGCAGAATCTGGTGCACGATTCGCAGCCCCAGCCCGCCATCGCGGCGCGCGCCGCCGATGTTGAACGGTCGCAGAAACAGCCCCTCGCGCAGTTCGGCGGCAATGCCCGGCCCGCTGTCGCTGACCGTCACATCGACAAACCGGCCTTTGGGCAGCAGCGATACCTTGACCTCGCCGCCGTTGGGCGTATGGCGCAAGGCGTTGTCCAGCAGGTTGGTCAGCACCCGTTCGATCAACCCCAGATCGGCATGCACACCGGGAATCGACGGCGCGAAGTGCGGGGTCAGGGTCACGGCCTTGGCCTCGGCGCTCAGCTCGAACTTCTGGAAGATGTCCTGCACCAGATCGGTCAGGGAAAAACGCTCCACCACCGGCACCACGAAGCCATGTTCCAGACGCACCAGCTCGAGCAGCGACTGCGCCAGGCCTCCGACCTTGCGGCTCTGGTCCAGCGCAATGCCCAGATAACGCCGCCGCTCCTCGGGACTCAGGCTGGCGTCCTTGACCGACAACACCTCCAGATAGCCATGCAGCGATGCCAGTGGCGTACGCAGGTCATGAGAAATATTCGCCACCAGTTCACGGCGGTCCTGACTTTGTCGGGTCAGGGTCCGCCACTGCTCGCTCAGACGGTTCTGCATCTGCTTGAACGTGGCATCCAGCACCGCGATTTCATCGTGGCCCTGACGCACAGGTTCCGCCGACGCCACAGGCAGCGTGACGGGAGCGGCGTTGATATCGAAGCGTCCGACGGAATCGGTCAGGCGCCGCAACGGCCGGGTGATCCAGCCAAACGCCGCAAGACCGGCCAGCAGGCACAACAGAGCGATCAGGCCAATGGACCACAGCGCGGTACTCAAGGCCTCGCTGGTGGCGCCGCGCTCGGCGAAACGGTCATGGGCCTCGCCCAACAGCACGACGTACAGAAACCCCGACGGCTTGCCCATCACCATCAGCGGCGCGGCACTGAACACCTTGCGCGCGTCCAGGCTGCGTGGATCGTCGCCCAGAATCGGCAGTGGTGCGCCACTCAGCAGCTCGCGTACCGGCTCCAGATTGATCCGGTCACGCAGAATCCGATCCTTGGGTGCCGCATCGCCGACGATCTTGCCGTCCATGTCCAGCAGATAGACCTCGACGCTGGGGTTGACCAGCATCAACTGACTGAACAGCTCGCGCACCGCGTCCGGCTTCAGGCCGTTGGCGTCCATCAACTGGGTATCGCGGGCGATGTGCTGCGCGAGATCGCGAGACAGGCCCTGCACCACTTCCAGCTCATGCATCTTGTTCGAGCGCACCTGCAACAGCACCGAGGTGCCGCAGCAGATCAGCAACAGCAGCGCGAACACCAGCGACAGGCGCTGGGTCAGGGTCATCTTCACGTTGCGCTCCCCGACGATTCGCCCGGTTCGGCGAACTTGTAGCCTCGCCCCCACACCGTGAGGATGCGCAGCGGCTGCGCCGGATCGGCCTCGATCTTGGCGCGCAGGCGATTGATATGGGTGTTGACGGTGTGTTCGTAACCTTCGTGGTTGTAGCCCCAGACCGAGTTCAGCAAGTCGAGCCTTGAAAACACCTTGCCCGGCTGGCGAGCGAAGAAGTACAGCAGGTCGAACTCCCTGGGCGTCAGGTCCAGCAAGCGGCCTTCAAGGGATGCTTCACGGGTCAATGGATCGATGAACAGACCGGCGCTGGACAGGCTGCCCGCTTCCATCTTCAGGTTGCGCGCCATGGCGTCGACCCGCCGTAACAACGCCTTGACCCGCGCCACCAGTTCCATCATCGAGAAGGGTTTGGCGAGGTAGTCATCGGCGCCCAGTTCAAGCCCGAGAATCCGGTGCATCTCGCTGGAACGGGCGCTGGTGATGATGATCGGCGTGTAGCGGGTCATGGCGCGGGCGCGACGGCAGATTTCCAGGCCGTCGACGCCGGGCAGCATCAGGTCAAGGATCAGTGCATCCCAGCCGCCCTGCTCCAGCAGGCGCAGGCCCTTCTCGCCATCGGCGCTGTGCACCACGTCGAAGTGCTCGTCGCGCAGGTGCAGACAAATCAGGTCGGCGATATGGCTATCGTCCTCGACCACCAGAATGCGTTTGGGCTGATCCATTGAAAGCAAACCTTACAGGCGCATCGGTCGCGCAATGTCGCCATTGTGCCGATTTTGTCGGCGGGCAGTTATCACGAATTGTTTAACTCTCGGTGAGGATTCCGGGAACAGCCGGCGCCTAGTCTTGCTCCATCGCATCAGAAGCCTGCCCGGACACCGGAACAGGCTGTGCAGAGGAGAACATCATGCTTTCAAGAAGACAGTTCATGGTGCTGAGCAGCAGCGCCGGGGTCGCCGCCATCGCACTGGGCGTGTTACCCAAGTTTGCCGATGGCCAAACCCTGACACCTCAAGACTCGCCAATCGGCAGCTTCGAAGTCAGCCACAGCGACGCCGAGTGGCACAAGTTGCTCAGCGACGAGCAGTTTCAGGTGCTGCGTCGCGAAGCCACGGAACGCCCCTACAGCAGCCCGCTGAACGACGAGCACCGGACCGGCACGTTTGCTTGCGCGGGTTGCCAGCTGCAGCTGTTCTCCTCGACCACCAAATTCGACAGCCACACCGGCTGGCCCAGCTTCTGGCAACCGCTGGACAACGCCACGGCCATCCGCACCGATACCTCGTTCGGCGTGCTACGCAAGGAAGTTCATTGCCGCCGCTGCGGCGGGCACCTCGGCCACGTCTTCACCGACGGCCCGAAACCCACCGGCTTGCGGTATTGCATGAACGGTTTGGCGATGAGTTTTGCCGAGCAGGCGTGACCTGGCCAATGCGACGCATGCCCCGCAGCAGCACGGCTTGACGACGGTGGCGCGAGTGGCACCGCTATCGCCGGCAAGCCGGATTGCTGCAGGGAGATCATCCCTATGTACACCGACCAGACTTTTGATCCATTTGAAGGGAATTAACCCATGTTACTGATCATCCTTGCCTACCTCGGCGGCGTCCTGACCATCGTCAGCCCGTGCATCTTGCCGGTCCTGCCGTTCGTTTTCGCGCGCACCGGTCAACCTTTCGTGCGCAGCGGCCTGCCGTTGCTGGTGGGCATGGCCGTGACCTTTGCGCTGGTTGCCACGCTGGCGGCGGTCGGTGGCGGCTGGGTGGTCCAGCTGAATCAGTACGGTCGCGGTTTGGCGCTGATCTTCGTCGCGCTGTTCGGCCTCACGCTGCTGTTGCCCAAACTCGCCGAGCGTCTCACCCGGCCGTTAGTGGCTGCGGGCAGTCGCCTATCCGAAAATGCCGGGGTGGACGCCAGACCCAGCCCGTGGGCATCGTTCATGATCGGCGTTGCCACCGGCCTGCTGTGGGCCCCGTGCGCCGGGCCGATCCTCGGTCTGGTACTGACTGGCGCCGCGCTGCAAGGCGCAAGCGTTGGCACCACGTTACTGCTGCTGGCTTACGCCGCGGGCGCCGCGACTTCCCTGGCACTGGCATTGCTGCTGGGCGGCAAAGTGTTCAGCGCCATGAAGCGCTCGCTGGGCGCAGGCGAGTGGATTCGCCGCGGTCTAGGGGCTGCGATGCTTGCGGGTGTTGCCGCCATTGCGCTGGGTCTGGACACCGGGATTCTGGCCAGGGTCTCTACCGCATCAACCGGTGGCTTGGAACAGTCGTTGGTAGGACGCCTCACGGGCCACGCCCAAGCCGACAGCAACGTGATGCAGGGCGGCGCGATGATGGCGCAGAACATCCCCGGTCGCGATGAAGCAGGCGCCAGCATGCAAGCCTCCGGCGCGATGATGATGGCGGCGAAAAACACGACGCCGAGCCTGCCGGTGGAGGGCCAGTTGCCGTCGCTCGATGGCGCCGTGCAATGGCTGAACTCTGCACCGCTCACCGCTGAACAGCTCAAAGGCAAAGTGGTGTTGGTGGATTTCTGGACCTACTCCTGCATCAACTGCCTGCGCACCCTGCCCTACGTCAAAGCCTGGGCTGACAAATACCGCGACCAGGGTCTGGTGGTGATCGGCGTTCACGCGCCTGAATTCGCCTTCGAGCGCGACGTGAAAAACGTTACCAAGGCCATGGCCGACCTGGGCATCAACTACCCGGTCGCCATCGACAACGACTACAAGATCTGGCGCGCCTTCAATAATCAGTACTGGCCGGCCCACTACTTCGCCGACGCCAAAGGCCAGATCCGTTATCACCACTTCGGCGAAGGCGCCTACGACGAATCCGAGCGAGTGATTCAGGAACTGCTGCGTGAAGCAGGCAACCAGCAGATCACCACTGATCTGATCGATGCCAACGGCAACGGCGTGCAACAGGCCGCGGACATGCGCGAGGTGAAATCACCCGAAACCTACCTGGGCTTCGAGCGCGCCGAAAACTTCGTGTCCCCCGGCGGTGCCAAGGGTGACCGCGTCGCCAGCTACAGCACACCGAATACCCTGGCACTCAACAACTGGGGTCTGGACGGCCAGTGGAACATCGGCTCGGAACGCGCCAGCCTCAGCGCCCCCAATGGCAAGATCGTCTACCGCTTCCACGCCCGTGACCTGCACCTGGTACTCGGCCCGGGCGGCGACGGCAAACCGGTGCGCTTCAAGGTCATGATCGATGGCCAGGTGCCCGGCGAGTCCCACGGCACCGACGTCGCACCCGACGGCAGCGGCACCGTGACCGAACAGCGCCTCTACCAACTGGTACGCCAGGCGGGTGATGTCGGCGATCACACCTTCAGCATCGAGTTCAGCGACCCGGGCGTGTCCGCTTACGCCTTCACTTTTGGTTGATTCCACAGCGTTTCAGGAGTGTCAGACATGACCACATTCAGCGTTGCACGCTTCACCTCTGCTCTACCCGCCTGGCGCCGCAACGGCCTGCGCCTGATGCTTGGCGCGGCGCTTCTGCAAACCGCCGCCTGTTCGTTTGCCGCCGAAGACGCGGTCAGTATCGCGCCACCGCAAAAGGATGAGAGGGTCAGTTCCTCGACTACCGAAACGGCCGTGCTGGCGGGCGGTTGTTTCTGGGGGGTTCAAGGGGTGTTCCAGCATGTCCAGGGGGTGAAGAAAGTCGTGTCCGGTTACGCCGGCGGCAAGGCCGATACTGCGCAATATGAGCGCGTCAGCGAGGGTGATACCGGGCATGCCGAATCGGTGGAGATCACGTTCGATCCGTCGCAGGTAAGCTACGGCAAGCTGCTGCAGATCTTCTTCTCGGTGGCCCATAACCCCACCGAACTCAACCGCCAGGGCCCCGACCACGGCACGCAATACCGCTCGGCGATCTTTGCCGAAAGCCCGGAACAGCAGGCCGTCGCCCAGGCCTATATCGCTCAGCTGGATGCCGCCAAGTCGTTCAATGCGCCGATCGTCACCAAAATCGAGCAGTACAACGGCTTCTACCCGGCCGAGGATTATCACCAGAACTTCCTCACCACCCATCCGACCTACCCCTACATCGTGATCAACGACCTGCCGAAGGTCGGTCAACTCAAGCAACTGTTCGCCGACCGCTACAGCGAACAGCCGGTGTTGTTGAAGACATCACAGTGATCCCGTCCCGTAGCAGCACGGCTTGCCGGACTGCTACGGGATGTCGTGGCGGCCACAGATCTGCACAAACCAAAGTATGACCGCCAAAAACCTACGTATCGGCCTGTGGTACCAAGGTACAAGTGACGCCCGCCATCGGCAGGGATACCTTTTAATCATTCCTGTCATCCAGGCCCGACCTCTCTGAAAGCTGTGGGACACAGACCGTACCGGACAGGCCCGTAACGATTACTGCGAGGAAAGTCACATGTTTGCCGACATCGATCCAGTATCCGAGCTGCATGCCGAGTTCGCCGCCGACGCCCACGGCCTGTACACCACTTTGCACGGCCGCGACCGCGAGCTGTTTTTGCAATTGTTGGATGAGCATCTGCGCACCACGCAACAGGTCGGCGGGTTCGCCCGGGAAGTGCGCTGGCGTTTGCGCAAACTCAACTACCAGGCGATCAAGGAACTGTTCAAAAGCCTCGATCAGTCGACCCAGCAGTTCATGCTGTTCCTGCACGCCAGGATTCACGGATTGGGCGGCAGGATCGCTCAGGACCAGCTGCCTGCGTCGCCGTTGGCCGACGCTGAACAAGCCCCGGGTTTTCGCGAATGCTTCAAAGAAATTCATCAGTTGTCGCAGCAGCTCACCCTGCTCACCGCACGCGCTCAACGCTTCATGGACCGTGCGGTGGATGCCGGCGATTACGCCACCGCCAACCTGGTCAGCGAGTTGCTTTACCGCACCAATCAGCTGATCTGCAAGATCAAGATGGACATTCCCTCAGGTGCCTCGTTCACCAGTGAATGCCGCCAGCCCACACGCCCGCACACCTGGTTTTCAACCATGGAAGTCTGGGCGCAGAGCCCCGGATTGCTGGCCGTCAGCGCCGCCGAAAGTTACCGTTTCTGAGTCCGTTTGCAACACCCTTTCTCTCCTCCTTTAGCGCCCGAACAGGGCGCTTTTTTTGTGTAATACCTCAATGACGAACGTCATGGGCCCGTCATGATTTTCACCTATTGAGTAAGGAGGTCTACGCTGATCCAACCCGAACGACGCGTGTAATTCACCGACACCCTCCAATTGCGTGTAGAGGTCCTTGCCATTCGCGGGCAAAACGCTCTAAAACGGGCCCTGCGTTCAAGCGAAGCAGACACCGCAACAAGAGAAAAACGCACGACTGTGCAATAAAAAAATCGTTGAACCCATAAGACTGACCGTCCCAAACCGGAGCCTGATAATGAATAAACTCACCACAGTGGCGGGTGCACCCGTCGTCGACAACCAGAACTCGCAATCAGCAGGCCCGCGCGGTCCGTTGATGCTGCAGGACGTGTGGCTGCTGGAGAAACTGGCCCATTTCGACCGTGAAGTGATCCCGGAGCGCCGCATGCACGCCAAGGGCTCGGGCGCGTTCGGCACTTTTACCGTGACCCACGACATCAGCCGCTACAGCAAGGCGCAGCTGTTTTCTGAAATCGGCAAGCAGACCGACATCTTCATCCGCTTCTCCACCGTGGCCGGTGAGCGCGGCGCCGCCGATGCCGAGCGCGACATTCGTGGCTTCGCCATCAAGTTCTACACCGAGCAAGGCAACTGGGATCTGGTGGGTAACAACACGCCGGTATTCTTCCTGCGCGATCCGCTGAAATTCCCGGACCTGAACCACGCCATCAAACGCGACCCGCGCACCAACATGCGCAGCGCCGACAACAACTGGGACTTCTGGAGCTCGCTGCCTGAAGCGCTGCACCAGGTCACTGTGGTCATGAGCGATCGTGGTCTGCCCAAGTCGTACCGTCACATGCACGGTTTCGGCAGCCACACGTTCAGCTTCATCAGCCCGCAGAACGAGCGTTTCTGGGTCAAGTTCACCCTGAAAACCGAGCAAGGCATCGAGAACCTCACCGATCAGGAAGCCGCGGATCTGGTGGCAGGTGATCGCGAAACCCACCAGCGCGACCTGTACGACAGCATCGAAAAGGGTGATTTCCCGCGCTGGAAGATGTTCGTGCAGATCATGCCGGAGCAGGACGCCAACACCTACAAGATTCATCCGTTCGACCTGACCAAGGTCTGGCCGCATGGCGACTACCCGCTGATCGAAGTCGGCACCCTGGAGCTGAACCGCAATCCGGACAACTACTTCCACGACGTGGAGCAGGCCGCGTTCAACCCGGCCAACGTGGTGCCGGGCATCAGTTTCTCGCCAGACAAGATGCTTCAAGGCCGTCTGTTCTCCTACGGCGATGCCCAGCGTTATCGTCTGGGGGTCAACCATCACCAGATCCCGGTCAACACCCCGAAATGCCCGGTCAACAGCTACCACCGCGACGGCCAGATGCGAGTCAACAGCAACGCTGGCGGCACCATCGGCTATGAGCCGAACAGCAAGGGTGCGTGGATCGAACAGCCGGATTTCTCCGAGCCACCTCTGGAACTGCACGGCGCGGCGGCCAACTGGGATTTCCGCAAGGACGATGACGACTACTATTCCCAGCCTCGTGCGCTGTTCCAACTGATGACCCCGGCGCAGCAGCAAGTGCTGTTCGACAACACCGCGCGGGCCATCAGCGGTGCGTCGGCAGTGGTCAAGCAGCGTCATATCGATAACTGCACCAAGGCCGATCCGGCCTATGGCGCGGGTGTCGCGGCAGCCATCGAACGCATCGGCTAACGACATTCGGCGTTGACACAAGGGGGTGTTCAGGCCACGGTACTGACACCCCCTTTTTCTTGCGCCCTTTTTCTTCGAGAGCGACCGGCCATGAACGAACTCCAGCAACTGAACGAAAGCCACGGCCTCTTGCTGGTGTTCGTCAACGTGTTGCTGGAGCAGATCGGTCTGCCGGTCCCGGCGTATCCGACACTGATCGTCACCGGCGCGCTGGCCATGCAAAGCAAGCCTTTGCTGGGCGCCGGCGTTCTGGTCGCAATGCTCGCCTGCCTGATCGCCGACGCCCTGTGGTACTGGGCGGGCAAGCGCTATGGCGGCGTGTTGCTCAAATCCATCTGCAAGATTTCGCTTTCTCAGGACACCTGCATTCGCCAGGGGTTGAACGTTTATGACCGGGTCGGACCGCGCGCCATGTTGCTGTCCAAGTTTCTGCCTGGCGCGGGGGCGCTGGTCACCACCGTTGCGGGCATGAACGCCACGCCACTTCCCATTTTCATTCGCTATTCGCTGGCGGGCTCGTTCATCTGGGCAGGTTCGGCACTGTTGCTGGGCATGCTGTTCACCGATGCCATTCTGCCGCTGCTGGACTGGCTGACCGGCTATCTGCCGCTGGCGATTGGCTGCGTCGTGGCAGCGCTGGCCTTGTTCATCAGCTGGAAATACTGGAAACGTCGGCGCCTCTTGGCCCGCACCTCACAAGTGCCGCGCATCAGCGTGCCGCAACTGCTGGCCCTGCGCGACACGGTGGATGCCCCCGTGATCATCGACGTGCGGCCCAAGTTTCACACGGCTGTCATCGAAGGCATTCCTGGCGCGGTATCGATCAGCCTCGAAGAACCGCTGGAGCCTTGGGTCGAAAAACTGGCTGACGTCGACATGGTGTTTTACTGCGCCTGCCCCAACGAGCTGTCGGCGGCATTGCTGGCGCAAAAACTGCGCGCCCACGGCCTGACCCGAGGCAAGGCGCTGGTCGGCGGGCTGGACGCGTGGCGTAAGGCACAGAACGAACCCTGCGACTCATCGGGCGAAACCGCTACCGCCTGACGACGCTCGTTGTCCTCAAGCGATATCGATCACGACTTTGCCCTGATTGCCCGCGCTGCTGACCCGCTCATACGCCTGATTGACCTCTGTGAGGGTAAACCGCTGCGCGTCCAGCAACACCCGCAACTGCCCCGCTTGCGCCATCCGCGTCGCCTGGGCCAGGATTTCGCCGTGGTGTTTGCGGCCCGTGCCGGTCAACAGCGGCAACAAGGTGAAGACCCCGGAATAGGTCGCGCCGCGGAACGACAACGGCGCCAACTTGTGCTCGCCCCAACCCAGGCAACTGAGCACGTGGCCGGTGTAGATTTTCACGGCGGCGAACGAGGCATCCAGCGTGCTGCCGCCAACGGTGTCGTAGACAACGTCAAAACCTTCGCCGTCGGTGTGCTGCGCCATGTAGTCGTCGACTGTGCTGCTGCGATAGTCGATAGGGGTTGCGCCGAAACTTTCGATGGCCGCTCGACTGTGCGCAGAGCCTGTGGCAAACACCTCGGCACCCCGTGCCTTGGCGATCTGCACCGCAACATGCCCGACCCCGCCTGCGCCGCCATGAATCAGGACCTTCTGCCCTGCGCGCACATTGGCGCGGTCCACCAGCCCTTCCCACGCGGTGATGAAGATCAGCGGCAAGGCGGCAGCCTCTCGCATGCTCAGGTTGTGCGGCTTGCGCGCCAGCAGGTCAGCATCGACCGCAATGTACTGCGCCAGCGCGCCCTGATTGCCGCCGATGCCACCGGCCATGCCGTACACCTCAGCACCGACCGAGAATGCCGTTACATCCTCCCCGAGCCTTTCCACCACGCCCGCCAGGTCCATGCCCAGCACGGCGGGCAAAGTCTGATTGGCATGGCCGCCCTTGCCCGCAGCGATCTTGGTGTCCAGCGGATTGACCGCGCTGGCCAACACCCGTACCAACACCTGACCCGGGCCTGGCTGCGGGACGGGTAAGTCTTGCAATACGAGAGGCTGTTGATGTTCGACAGCGACAGCAGCGTGCATGGTGGTGCTCATGGTGTACTCCAGATTCGGGGGCCCGTCGCGGGGCGTTGGAGAGAGTCTGGCCCCATGGCTTGATGCCGATAAGACGACAAATGCCTATAGTACTTATTCCTGAACCTACCCAAATGAGCTGACGATGGACACTCTCGAGGCGATGTCTGTTTTTGTGCGCGTGGTCGAACGCGGCAGCTTCTCCGCCGTGGCCCGCGAGTTGGGTACGACCCAACCCACCATCAGCAAGCAGATCAGCGCCCTGGAGCAACGCCTGGGCGGCCGCCTGATCGCCCGCAGCACCCGACAACTGTCGCTGACCGATGAGGGACAACGTTATTACCAGCAATGCCGGGACATCCTCGCGGCCATCGATAACGCCGAGCACAGTTTCCAGACCGGACGCGAAGCGGTGGCCGGGCCGCTGCGGGTAGCGTCGTCTGTCAGTTTCGGCCGTTTGCAGCTTGCACCACGTTTGCGCGGGTTTCTTCAGGTTCATCCGCAAGTCAGCGTCGACCTGCAGCTCAGCGACCAGAATGTGGATCTGCTCAGCGAAGGCGTCGATGTCGCCATTCGCATTGGCGAACTCAAAGACAGCAACCTGATCGCCCGCCAGATCGGCCTGACTCGGCGCCTGACGGTGGCCTCACCCGCCTACCTGGCGCAGCATCCGGGACCGCAGACGCCTGAAGAACTGGCGCAGCACAATTGCCTGCTGTTCACCCTGCTGAAGCAGTTCGACACCTGGAGTTTTGATGACGGCCGTTACAGCGTGCAGGTCAGAGGCAACGTGCACAGCAACAACAGCGAGGCGATTCGGGAAATGGTGCTGAGCGGGCTCGGGATATCGCTGTCGCCTTCATGGCTGTACCGCGAGGACATCGACGCCGGTCAGGTCGTACAGATTCTGCCCAACTACACGCCCTCGTCCCTGCCGATCTACGCCGTGTTCCCGGCCAACCGCAGGCAGTCGGCACGGGTGCGGGCGTTTGTGGATTTTCTGGCGGAGGCGTTTGCGCAAGACCCGGACCTTAGGTCGAATAGCTGAATCATGGCGGTAGATACGGCCCCTTCGCGAGCAAGCTCCCTCCCACGATTGGCGGTGATCGGATCGACCGCGTAAGCCCGGTAGATCGCAAAAAGCAACGCGGATCGCATTATGTCGGCGACCACCGTCTACCGTGGGAGGGAGCTTGCTCGCGAAAACTGACTTCCAGCCGCTGGATAGGCAGCGTCTGTACTTGCCCCTTCGCGAGCAAGCTCCCTCCCACGGTTTTGGCGGTGATCGAACCCAAGGCATAAGCCCGACAAATCGCTGAAAGCAGCGCGGATCGCATTATGTCGGCGACCACCGTCTACCGTGGGAGGGAGCTTGCTCGCGAAAACTGACTTCCAGCCGCTGGATAGGCAGCGTCTGTACTNCAAACGCATAAGCCCGGTAGATCGCAAAAAGCAACGCAGATCGCAATCTGTCGGCAATCACGTTCTACCGTGGGAGGGAGCTTGCTCGCGAAAACTGACTTCCAGCCGCTGGATAGGCAGCGTCTGTACTCGCCCCTTCGCGAGCAAGCTCCCTCCCACGGTTTTGGCGGTGATCCGATCAAACGCATAAGCCCGGTAGATCGCAAAAAGCAACGCAGATCGCAATCTGTCGGCAATCACGTTCTACCGTGGGAGGGAGCTTGCTCGCGAAAACTGACTTCCAGCCGCTGGATATTTAGCGTCTGTACTCGCCCCTTCGCGAGCAAGCTCCCTCCCACGGTTTTGGCGGTGATCCGATCAAACGCATAAGCCCGGTAGATCGCAAAAAGCAACGCGGATCGCGATCTGTCGGCAATCACGTTCTACCGTGGGAGGGAGCTTGCTCGCGAAGACTGACTTCCAGCCGCTGGATAGGCAGCGTCTGTACTCGCCCTTTCGCGAGCAAGCTCCCTCCCACGATTGGCGGTGATCGGATCGAACGCGTAAGCCCGGTAGATCGCAAAAAGCAACGCGGATCGCGATCTGTCGGCAATCACGTTCTACCGTGGGAGGGAGCTTGCTCGCGAAAACTGACTTCCAGCCGCTGGATATTTAGCGTCTGTACTCGCCCCTTCGCGAGCAAGCTCCCTCCCACGGTTTTGGCGGTGATCGAACCCAAGGCATAAGCCCGACAAATCGCTGAAAGCAAACCCGCTGGGTTTCAGTGCAACACACTTTGCAAAAACTGCCGGGTACGCGGGTGCTCAGGCGCGGAGAAGATCTGCGCGGGCGGGCCCATTTCGACGATCTTGCCGCCGTCGAAAAACACCACCCGGTCCGCCACTTCACGGGCAAAGCCCATCTCGTGGGTCACCACGATCATGGTCATGCCTTCCGCCGCCAGGCCCTTCATCACGTTCAGCACCTCGCCCACGGTTTCAGGGTCCAGCGCCGAGGTCGGTTCATCGAACAGCAGCAGCCGCGGTTTCATCGCCAGTGCGCGGACGATTGCGACACGCTGTTGCTGGCCGCCCGACAATTCGCTCGGATAGCCCTCTGCCTTGTGCCGCAGTCCGACACGGTCCAGCAAGGCCAGCGCATTGGCCTGGGCGTCAGCCTTGCTCTGCTTCTTGACCTTGACCGGTGCCAGAATCATGTTCGCCATGACCGTCATGTGCGGGAACAGCGTGTAATCCTGAAACACCATGCCGATGTCTTCACGCAAGCGAGCCATGGCCTTGCGGTCGTCGGCGCGCACCGAGTCACCGCCATCCACCACCACGCTGCCCGCCGACGGCTCCTCCAGGCTGTTGAGGCAGCGAATGAAGGTCGATTTGCCGGAACCGCTCGGGCCGATGATCACCACCACCTCACCCTGCGCCACGTCCAGATCCACGCCCTTGACCACCTCGACCTCGCCGAAGTGCTTGTGCAGTCCTCGCACCGTCAACATGCTTTTCATAGGCCAGCCTGCGCGCGCGTAGCGGCTTGCAGCTTGTCCTGGGCGACTTGCAGACGATCACGTCGCGCCTGGTTGGCCTGACGCTCCACCTGCAGGCGCGCATTGGCCCGCAGCAAACTTGGGTGCAGCGACGACAACGCCGGCCCCCCCGCAGAATTGCGAGACTGCACGTTGGCAGTCGGGTCCAGGCATTCGCGGACCTTGTGCGCCGGCAGATTCAACGCGTGCCCCAGTTGCTCCATGGCGCAGGCGTCGACCATGTCGGTGTCGATTCTATGCGCGGGCAAACCCGCGTCCATGGCCATGCGCACTGCCGCGCCAACCACGTGATGTGCCTCACGAAACGACAGATCGGCTTCGCGCACGATGAGGTCGGCAAGACCGGTCGCGGTGGAGAAATCGTCACCGGCACGACGCACCGCCAGGTCAGCATTGGGGATCGCCGTGCGCAGCACCAGTTCCAGCAGTTTCAGGCAGCGCAGGGTTTCTTCCGCCGCTTCCCAGAAACCCCGCGTGCCTTCGCGGTTGGCGTCGCCGGTGTGAGAAAAATTGCTGCCCTTGACCGTCACGCTCGCCGCCATCAGCAGACCGACGATATGCCCGGTGCGGCCCTTGAGGTATTCGAGCACGGTGGGGTTTTTCTTCTGCGGCATGATGCTCGACGTCGCCGCCACGCTGTCCGGGAAATCGATCAGGCTGAACTCGTGGGTGCTCCAGACGAAGTAGTCCTGCGCCACGCGGCTCCAGAACACCGACAGCAGGCTCAAATGCGACAGGCTTTCGAGAATGAAATCCCGCGAACCCACCGCATCCAGCGCGTTGTCCAGAAAGCCGTCGAAACCCAGCAGTTCTGCGGTGCGCGCACGGTCGATGTCGAACGGCGTACCGGCAAACGCAGCGGCGCCCAAAGGGCTCTGGTTCATCGACTCCAGGGTCTGGGTCAGGCGCTTGCAGTCACGCTCCAACGCCTGCTCCACCGCCGACAGGTAATAGCCGTAGGTGATCGGCTGCGCCGGTTGCAAATGGGTGTAGCCCGGCATCACCACTTCGGCGAAGACTTCGGCGTTGTTCAGCGCGGTCTGGCGGGTCTGGATCAGCGCATCGATCAGGCTCATCAGCACTTCCCGGCAGCGCAGACGGTCGAGGGTCGCGAGGATGTCGTTGCGGCTGCGCCCAGTGTGCAATCGGCCGCCGATATCGGTGCCGATCTGCTCGATCAGGTGCGCCTCGTAGTTGAAATAGGCGTCTTCGCGGGACGGATCGAGGGTTACCTCGCCGGGTCCCGCGGCTTCCATTTCCAGCACGCCCTTGGCCAGTGCCGTCGCGTGTTCGCCGCGAATCAGGCCCTGCTCGGCGAGCATCACGATGTGCGCCTTGTTGACGTTGCCCAGGTTGATGAAGCCATCGGCGAAACCTTCCAGGCGCGGCCGGTAGATGTACTCGTTGACCTCAGGGGCGGTGGTTTCTTTCAAGCGACGACTGACTTTGGATTCTTGCATGATCAAACCCCTTGACGAGTTACGCGCATCGCCGGACGACCCAGGCGACGTTCGAGATAACGGCTGAGCCAGCTCAGCAATGAACAGATGACGAAGTACACCAGCAGTACCAGCCCGTAGACGCTGAATGCGGGGCTGACGCCGGTCATGACCGTGGAGCGTTCGACGATGATCTGGCCGACCTTGAGAAACTCGCCGACCCCCACCAGCGCGCCCAGCGACGTGGCCTGCACCAGCATGGTCAGCAGCCCTGTGTAGGCCGGCAGAATTGCCTTCATGGATTGCGGCGCAATCACATGCAAGTAGATCTGCAAAGGGCGCAGGCCCAGAGTCCAGGCGCTCTTCCATTGGTGGCGGTTCACCGATTCCAGCCCGCCCCGAACGATCTCGATGCCATTGGCGCTGCCCCACAAGGTAAGGCCAGTGACCACCGCAGCGAACGGGCTCAGGTCGAGCCCGAGCATCGGCGCGCCGAAGAAGATGAAGAACACGTTGACGATCAGCGGGATCGAGCGGAACAGCTCGACATAGCCGTGAATCACCAGGCGCAACAGACGATTCTTGAGCGTCGCCAGCACACCGAAAACGGCCGAGATGATCGTGGTGAACAGCAGGATCACCAGCGCCAGGCGCACGGTCATCCATAAGCCCTTGAGCACGAACCCCCAGTTCTCGATCAGAAAATTCATCGCAACCTCAGTGCCTGAAAGGACGTTGCAGGTGGGCAGACAGGCGTCCGGTCAATAGCGAAAGAACCGCTACCAGCGCCAGGTACATCACACAGATCGCGCTGAACATCTCGATGGCACGGAAATCCGTAGCGATGCGGTCCACCGCCACGAAGGTCAGTTCGGCAAGCCCGATGGCTTGCAGGTACGACGAGTTTTTCAGCAACGAGATCGCCGTGTTGAGCACCGCAGGCAGGCTGGTGCGAAAGGCGATCGGCAAGGCCACCAGGCACAGATACTGGTGAGGCTTGAGGCTCAGGGCCATGCTCGCCTCGCGCATCTTGTGTTCCACCGTGGCCAGGCCGCCGCGCATGTTCTCCACCTGATAGGCCCCCGCCCACAACGACAGGCAGAACACCCCGGACCAGAACAGCGACAGCTCAAGACCTATCGCTGGCAAGCCATAAAAGATGAAGAACAGCTGCACCAGAATCGGCGTGTTGCGGATCAACTCCACGTACAGCGCCACGATCTGCGCCAATACCGGAATGCGCATCGCCCGTGCCGCACCGCCAAGGACGCCGATCAGCAGGGAGAATGCGATGGCCAGCAGCGAAACCCGTAGCGTCATCAAGACCCCGTCGAGCAGCGCCGGCCACTGCGCCAGCAGGTAATTGAAATCGAAATCCATGACAGCGCCCGGTCAGAGTGTTTCGGCGGGTTTGGCTTGCTCGAACACGCTCAGGTAGTAGCTCTGAATGTTTTCCGGAACGTACTGACGCACCCAGCCGCCGAACAGTTTGTCCTCGTGCATCTTCGCCACTGCGGCGCTGAGGTAGTCACGGAACTGTTCGTCGTTCTTGCGCACGCCGATGGCCGCGTCGGAGATCTGGAACGGCTCGTTGATCAGGCGCGCATCGCTGTCGTTGGCGGCGACCACCACCAACGTCGCGGCGTCGTGGGTGTAGGCATCGGCGCGGCCTTGGCGGAACGTCTGCAAGGCGTCGGCGGCGCTGTTCATGCGCAGGGTCTTGACCTCCGGCATGTGGTCTTCGAACCACTTGGCCTGCACCGAGCCCTTGAGCGTGGCGAGGGTCTTGCCGTTGAGGTCCTTGATCGACTTGATCGGGCTGTCCTTCTTCACCACCACGTCACTGGCACCCCAGCGATACGGTGTGGTGAAGTCGATCACGCGCTGGCGCTCCGGGGTGACGCCGAGGGTAGCGATGAGGAAATCCACTTTGCGCCCCAGCAACTGCGGAACGCGGTTTTCAGCGGTGACGCAGGTGAAGGTCACCTTGTCTTTGGAGCCCAGTGCCCAGAGCGCGATCTGCCTGGACATCTCCACTTCGACCCCGGCGAACTCGCCGTTGCCGTTCTGGAAGCCGTATGGCGGCTGGTCGCAACGCACCCCGGCGCGCAATTGACCGGCGTCCTTGATTTCATCAGGAACCGGCGGCAGTTCCGCGGCATGAACCTGCGCCACACCAGCCAGGGAGACACACGAGAACGCGAGTGCACGACCCAATACGTTCAACGAAAACAGTTTGCATGAGAACGACATATTGCCTCCTGGTTACCTACCAGCGCAGCGCCGCAGAATGCGACGACACGCAACGATTTCAAGGGCAGAGAGCAGCGGGATTTACAGCGCGGTCTCAGGGTTCGAGGTGCGCTTGAACATCGCGTCCGTCTGCGCGGAATCTTCGATGTCGAAAACAGTTATAAAGCCTCTAGCTCATGCCAACAAATGACAATACATTGGTCACCCATACCGAATTGATATGGCCTGCCATGAACTTCAAACAAGTCGAAGCCTTCCGCGCCGTGATGTTGAGCGGCTCGATGACCGCCGCAGCGGAGTCGCTGCACACCTCGCAACCCAACATCAGCCGCCTGATCGCGCAGCTCGAACGGGCCAGTGGCTTCAAACTGTTCGAGCGTGTGGGCGGCCGCCTGTTGCCCACGGATGAAGGCGCGGCGCTGTTCGCCGATGTGGAACGGGCTTTCATCGGCTTGCAAAGCCTGGAGAAGTCGGCGCAGAACATTCGCCAGGGCGGGACGGGTCAGTTACGCATCGCTGCCGTGCCGTCGCTGTCACTGACGGTGTTGCCGAAGGTCATCCAGCGTTTTCGTAAGGAAAACCCCGACGCGGCCATTTCGATCCACACCAGCGATTCACCGATGGTTGCCCACTGGGCGGCCTCGCAGTTCTGTCATGTGGGGCTGGCGTCATATGTTGGCGAGGACATGCCCGGCGTGCGCACCCGGAAGATCTGCGACGTGCCGGGGGTCTGCGTGTTTCCCAAGGGGCATAGGCTGGGGGAACTGAAGTCGGTAAAACCTGAGGATCTGAAAGGCGAGGAATTCATTTCGCTGTCGCTGAACGACGGCTCGCGCACCCGAGTGGATCGGGCGTTCGCCGGCGATAAGGAGCACCGCAAGTTGAACCTGGAAACGCCTTATGCGGCAACCGTGTGTTCATTGGTGGCGTTGGGGCTGGGGGTGAGTATCGTCAGCCCGATGGTGGCGCTGGAGTACCTGCACATGGGCATCGAAACCCGCCCGTTCCTGCCGCAGATCCGCTTTTCGACGTACCTGCTGCTGCCAGAGGATCGGCCGCAGAGCTTGCTGAGCCAGCGTTTTGGGGTTTTGATCGAGGAAATGCTGACCGAAGCGAGCAAGGATTGGCAGGGGTAGCGCACCCAGCCGAAAGTCGCCAAGTGGGCACGACCGGAGAGCCGCGCCCCTGGTGTACGCATGACCTTGTGGGAGCTGCTGGAGCTGTGGAACAGCTGCGATTGCGGTGGTTCAGCTGATTCGTTTTCTAACTGATCCACCGCTATCGTCCGAATCGCGGCCCGTACCGTCGTGACCTCCGGCGTCTCCCACAGGTTTTGTGGCGTGGCGAACATTCGCAAACACGCCACAACCCGCAGGCCAGCGCACCTGCAACAGGCAACACCGTCCCTGTGGGAGCTGCTGGAGCTGTGCGACAGCCCGGGCCGCGGTCGGACGATAGCGGTGGGTCAGTCGCAGCTGTTGTTGTCTGACACACCGCTTCGTCCGAATCGCGGCCCGTACCGTCGTGACCTCCGGCGTCTCCCACGGGGATTGGGGGCGCCACATGTTTGGGTCCGACGCGATACCTGTGGGAGCTGCCGGAGGTTACGACGGTGGCGAAGGCGGCATGCCTGTCGCCATTAAATCCCGGCCAGTGCCAGGTCCATCGCGAAGTACGTGAAAATCAGATCCGCACCCGCGCGCTTGATTGCGCCGAGGCTTTCGCGCACCACGCGGCCTTCGTCGATGGCGCCGGCCTGTGCGCCGAACTTGATCATCGCGTACTCGCCGCTGACCTGATACGCCGCCAACGGCAGGTTCGAGGCTTCACGGATGTCGCGAATGATGTCCAGGTACGCGCCCGCTGGCTTGACCATCAACGCATCGGCGCCTTCGGCCTCGTCCATCAACGACTCGCGCAGGGCTTCGCGGCGGTTCATCGGGTTCATCTGGTAGCTTTTGCGGTCGCCCTTGAGCGCCGAGCCGCCGGCCTCGCGGAACGGACCGTACAGCGACGATGCGAACTTGGTCGAATAGGCCATGATCGGCGTCTGGGTGAAACCCGCCGCATCCAGCGCGGCACGAATGGCCCGCACCTGACCGTCCATCGCAGCCGACGGTGCAATCACGTCAGCACCGGCACGCGCCGCCATGACCGCCTGCTTGCCGAGGTTCTCGATGGTCGCGTCATTGTCGACATGCGCACCGTGCATCACGCCGCAATGGCCGTGGTCGGTGTATTCGCAGAAACAGGTGTCGGACATCACGATCATTTCCGGCACCGCGTCCTTGATCGTCCGAGAAATGCGCGACACCAGACCGTTCTCCTGCCAGGTGTCGCTGCCGGTAGCGTCCAGGTGATGCGACACGCCGAAGGTCATCACCGACTTGATGCCGGCGCGGGCATAGCGTTCGACTTCCTGCGCCAGCTTCGACTCGGGAATGCGGCTCACGCCGGGCATGCTGTTGATCGGCACGAAGTCGTCGACCTCTTCTTCGACGAAGATCGGCAGCACCAGATCGTTGAGGGTGAATTCGGTTTCCTGGAACAGCGCGCGGAAGTTTGCGTTGCTGCGCAGGCGACGTGGACGAGCGGCGGGAAACAGACTGGACATGGCAGTTCCTGAAGAAAATATTCCGGAAAACCGCCGGACGTACGACGTCCGGGCGATATCAATGGCGCGAAGCTTATGCCTGCGCCGTTCTCGATTCAAATGTCGCGGCAATAAAGTCCATTACCGAACCGGTAACAGTGCCATCGAGGTCATCGAACCAACGTCATGCGGCCGGGTCATTAAGCAAGAGCGGCAGCCAATCCCGGTTGCACCTACGCGTGCATCGAGACCAACGTGAACACCTCATCAGACCTGCGCAACAACCGCTCGCTGGACGGCCTCAACTTCTTTCTCGCCGACGTGCGCGACGGGCTCGGCCCCTATCTTGCGATCTACCTGCTGGCTGTCCACAAGTGGGACCCGGCCAGCATCGGGCTGGTCATGACGCTCGCTGGTATAGCCGCTTTGGTCACCCAGACGCCAGCGGGTGCGCTGATTGACCGCACCCGCAGCAAGCGTCTGGTGGTGGTAATCGCCGCCCTGCTGGTGACTGCCGGTTGCCTGGTATTGCCGTTCATCCATTCTTTTACCTGGGTCACGGTTACCCAATCCCTCAGCGCCATCGCGGGGTCGGTGTTTGCCCCAGCCATCGCTGCGATCTCATTGGGGATCACCGGGCCCAAGGCGTTCACTCGCCGTACCGGTCGCAATGAAACCTGGAACCATGCCGGCAATGCCTGTGCAGCGCTGCTGGCCGGCGGTTGCTCGTGGCTGTTCGGGCCGATTGCGGTGTTTTACCTGATGGCGTTCATGGCAGCGGCGAGCATCGTGGCGGTGAGTTTCGTCGACGGCAGCGCCATCGATCATGAGGTCGCCCGGGGTTTTGACCCTGGCGTTCAGCAGGCAAACGAGCAACCCAGTGGCGTGGCGGTACTGCTGCACAACCGGCCGCTACTGGTCTTTGCGATCTGCTGCGGACTGTTTCATCTGGCCAACGCCGCGATGCTGCCGCTGGTCAGCCAGAAGCTCTCGCAGATCGACATCCACCTTGCCACGCCACTGACCTCCGCCTGCATCGTCGCCGCACAGCTGGTGATGGTGCCGGTCGCCTGGCTGGTGGGCGCCAAGGCCGACAGCTGGGGACGCAAGCCGTTGCTGCTGGCGGGCTTCATCATCCTGCCGCTGCGTGGCGTGTTGTATGTGCTGTCCGATAACCCGTACTGGCTGGTCGGAGTGCAACTGCTCGATGGCATCGGCGCCGGGGCGTTTGGTGCCCTGTTGCCGCTGGTGGTCAAGGACCTGACTCAGGGCACTGGCCGCTTCAACGTCAGCCTCGGGGCGATTTCAACGGTTTTCGGCCTGGGCGCGGCGCTGAGCAACGGCTTGGCCGGGCTGGTGATTCGCGAAGCCGGTTACAGCGCCGCGTTCCTCACGCTGGCCGTGATTGCCGCGCTGGCCTTCGTGTTGCTGTGGCTGGCCGTGCCCGAGACCCTTGCCCTGCATGCCGAAACGCCTGAGCAACAGCGCCACGACGAGGCTGGCGATACCAATGCCCACGGCCAGGCCGAGCAAGGCCCGGTCACCTGAGTGATCGCGCACAGCAGCGAAAAACCAGGGCGCGAAGGCCGACAGGATGAACCCCGGGGCCACCAACCGCCCGAGTAATCGGGCGTACTGGCGGTGCGCGAAAAGCTCGAACGGCAAACTGGCGCGCAACAGCGTCGAAAGCCCGTTGAGTGCGCCGTAGCCAAACACGAACAGACACGCCAGCATCACTCTGCCCTGGGCCATCAAGCCCAGGGCGAAACACAGCGGCAGACCAACGCTCACAAACAGATTGAGCGACAGCGCAGACGTCGATCGACCGAACAGGCTCTGGGTCAACCGCGCGCTGGTCTGGCCGATTCCCCACAGCGCCACGAGGCTGATCGGTGCGCCCATGCCCGCCAGCAAACCGGGCAATTGCGGCCCGAGTCCGGCTGACAGCACGCCAATCAGGGTTACGCTCAGGCCGTAGAGAATCTGCCGCGACAGGGGTGCCGGGATGTCTTCGTGTTCGCTCTTCGCTTGGCAATCTGTGCCGATTACAGCCCCCCCTTTTGGCAAAACGAAGAGCAATGCGGCGCTGACGACGGCAAGCGCAGCATAGATGAGTGCACCACTGCGCCAGCCCAGGCTTACCTGCAGGGCGTGCCCCAGCGGCCAGAACACCGCTGAAGACAATCCGCCGAGTAAGGTGATACGCACCATCGCCGGTCTGGCGCGCTCACCGGCCAGCCCCGCCAATGTCGCGAACAAAGCGTCATACAGCGAAAGCCGCATGCCGGTGCCTAACAGCATCCAGGTGAGGTAATACGCAACCGGTGAATCACAGAACGCCAGCAGCACGCAACCGAGCGCATTGATCAAGGTCCCCAGCTGCAGAACATTGCGCCCGCCAAAGCGCTCGATCAAACGACCGGTCAGGGGCGACACCAGCCCCATCACCACCATCGCCACCGACAAGCCGGCGAACACCTGCGGCGCGCTCCATCCCAGATCGCCGACCATGGCCTGGCCGAAAGCGCCGAGCAGGTAGAACGACACGCCCCAGTTGATCAGTTGCCCGAGCCCCAGCGGCCAGACCACCCGGTAGTCCAGTGCGGCGCTAGCCACGGGGCACGCAGGCGGAGCCCTCGCCCAGTTCGCGCTGCATCAGCACGGTATCGAGCCAGCGCCCATGTTTGAAACCCACCGACTCGAACACCCCAACTTTTCGAAACCCAAGACGCTCATGCAGGCGGATCGAGGCAATGTTTTCACTGTTGCCGATCACCGCCACCATCTGCCGCCGACCGCCTTCGATACAACGCTGGATGATCAGGTTCAACAAAGCCTGACCGATGCCCAGCCCTGCCATGCCTTCGCGCACGTACACCGAATCTTCGACAGTGAAGCGATACGCCGGGCGCGGCCGATAGAGGGTTGCGTAACCATAGCCGACCACCTCGCCGTCGCGCTCGGCCACCAGATACGGCAAACCATTGGCACAGACATCGGCGCGGCGCTGGAGCATCTGTGCAACGTTCGGCGGCTCCAGCTCGAAACTGGCGGTGCCGTGGATGACGTGGTGGGCGTAGATCGCCTGTACGGCAGGCATGTCGTCTTCATGGGCGTCGCGCAGGATGAGAGTGTCGGGCATGAGTAGTCTTCTTGAACGAAAGTGCGGGGTAATGGCTTTTGCTTGCTGTCACTGACGCAATCATGACGCGCCGATATACCAAAACAAAGTTATGATTTGTCATCCTCAGCATAAGTAAAACTTTGCCATGCAACGGCTCAATCTCAATCACCTGCACACCTTTGCCCACGTCATCCGCCACGGCAGTTTCTCGGCCGCCGCTGAACGCCTGAACCTGACTCAACCCGCCGTCAGCCTGCATATCCGCCAACTGGAGCAGCGCCTGAACCTGCGGTTGATCGAGCGAGTAGGCAAACGCATTAAGGCGACTTCCGCCGGCAGCACGCTGCTGGAACACATCGGGCGGATTGATGCGGTGGTGGAAGACGCTTTGCTCGACCTCGCCAGCCACGCGCAGGGCGTCGCCGGACAGATCGCTATTGGCACTGGCGCGACAGCCTGCATTCATCTGCTGCCGCCCATTCTGCAAACCTTGCGTCGGCAGTTCCCGGCGCTGGACGTGCGAGTCAGCACCGGCAACACCGACGGCATTCTGCGTGCGGTCGAGGAAAACCGGCTGGATCTGGCGCTGGTCACCCTCCCCGCCGCCGGACGCAGCCTGTCGATCACGCCTCTGCTGGACGACGAGTTTGTGGCGATTTTCAGCGCCGAGCAAAAGACCCTCCCGCCCGCGATCACACCACAATCGCTGGAAACTCTGCCGCTGGTGGTGTTCGAAGCAGGCAGCAGCACCCGCTTGCTGATTGATGAGTGGTACCTGCGTGCGGGCTTGCGCATCAAGCCGGTGATGGAACTGGGCAGCATCGAGGCAATCAAGGAAATGGTCGCGGCAGGCCTGGGTTACAGCATCGTGCCGCGGATGTCGGTTGCAGCTGCTCACCATCGGCGGGGTTTGCAGGTGCAGCCATTGACTCCTCCGCTGAGCCGCACGCTGGGCATTGTGCTGCGTCAGGACAAGCCGTTGGGCAAGGCCTTGCGCCAGGTCCTTGAAGCCTTGCAGACGCTGGCGCCGTGATTGGGTTTAGAATGCCGCCCTTTCTTCACAGCTGAACCGCCGCCACCCCATGAATGCCGACGCCCTGAATACCCTCAACGAGCACCTGCTCGCCGCCCTCGCCCCAGCGCCCGCCGAAACCCGCCGCCTGTTCCACGGCCGCGGTCGCCGCTGGCCGGGCCTGGAGCAGCTGACCGTGGACTGGATGCAGGGCGTGGTACTGGTGTCGCTGTTCAAGGAACCTGCGGCCGATGAACTGGACGGGTTGAAACGCCTGCTGCTGGATCTGATGCAGACACAGGCCTGGAAAAACAGCGAAGCCCACACGTTACTGCTGCAACACCGCTACCTGCCCGACAGCCTGACCGAAACCCTGCTGGGCGAGATGCCGGATGACTGGACCCTGACGGAAGGCGGCCTGCGCTACCTCGTGGATTTCGGCAAGAAACAAAACACCGGCCTGTTCCTCGACATGCGCTACGGTCGCGATTGGGTCCGCGCCAACGCCGCAGGCAAACGCATCCTTAATCTGTTCGCCTACACCTGCGGGTTTTCTGTGGCCGCCATCGAGGGCGGAGCGGATTTCGTGGTCAATCTGGACATGTCTCGTGCTGCGCTGAGCCGTGGTCGCGACAACCACCGCCTGAACGGCCATGACCTGGGCAAGGTCAGCTTCCTCGGCCATGAGCTGTTCAAATCCTGGGGCAAGGTGAAAAGCGGCGGGCCGTACGATCTGGTGATCATCGACCCACCCTCGTTCCAGAAAGGCAGCTTCCTGCTCACCAAGGACTACCAGCGCGTGCTGCGCAAACTGCCCGAACTGCTGAGCGCCGACGGCACAGTCCTCGCCTGCATGAACGACCCGGCACTCGGCGCGGACTTCCTGATTGAGGGCGTGATGCGCGAAGCACCAGGGCTGCGCTTCGAACAGCGTCTCGAAAACCCGCCGGAATTTGCCGATATCGAGCCTGGAGGTGGGTTGAAGGCGCTGGTTTTCCGGCAGGGCTAAACACTCGCGTAGTAACGGAGCGGCTTGGAACTCTGCAATGGGACCTATCCGTTGGGATTCTGGACTTTGGCGCGGGTCGCATCCGGTGGAAGCTCTTAACCTGGCCCCCCATCGCTGCCGTCGTCACCTCCGGCGTCTCCCACAGGAATTGAGGCACCTGCGACCTGCGCCGGACATAGCCCACTGTGGGAGCTTCTGGAGGTTACGACAGTGGCGAATGCGGCCTGACAGAAACTCGCGGTGTATCAAGCACTCAACCGCGATATCACATCGTTCAACCCCATCGACAACCCATGCAGATCCTCGCTTGCAGTCTGAGTGCGCTGTACGTTGCTCTGGTTAGTGGTAGCAATGGCGGTGATCTCCGTGAGGTTGCGGGAGATGTCTTCAGCCACCGAGGTCTGCTCTTCGGCCGCCGTGGCGATCTGGCGGTTCATGTCACGAATGGCTTCCACCGCTGTGGTAATGCGTTGCAGCGAGGAACCGGCCAGCGCCACTTGATCGACGCTTTCCTGACTGCGCGCCTGACCGCTTTCGATGGCCTGCGCGGCATCGATGGCGCCGGTCTGCACCGAACTGATGATCTGGTTGATCTCGGCAGTGGAGGCCGCTGTGCGCTGCGCCAGTGTGCGTACTTCGTCGGCAACCACCGCAAAACCGCGCCCGGCATCTCCGGCGCGCGCCGCTTCGATGGCTGCGTTGAGCGCAAGCAGGTTGGTCTGTTCGGCAATCCCGCGAATCACTTCCAGGACCTTGCCGATGCGCCCGCTGTCGCTTTCCAGACGACGAATGACATCGGCGGTATTACTGATCTCTGCGCGCATCTGGGTAATCGCGGTAATGGTCGCGCTCATCACCTTGCCGCCATCCTGGGAACTGCGATCGGCTTCATCGGCGGCCTGCGCGGCTTGGGCGGCATGACGCGCGACTTCCTGAGCGGTGGCGGACATTTCAGTCATTGCGGTCGCCACCTGATCAGTGCGCTCGAATTGCTCGTGTGTGCCTTGGGCCATCAACGCCGCAATCGCCTTCAATTCGCCACCGGCGCTGTCCAGGTCGGTGGTACTGCGCTTGAGCCGAGTGAAGGTCTCGGCAAGGAAATCTCGCAGCGTATTGGCGGCAACGGCCAGACGCCCCAGTTCATCCTTACGGGTAATGCTGACGCGTTCACTGAAGCGGCCCTGACTCAGCTGCGCCACATATTCGATCAGCATGCTGACAGGGCCGACGATGTTACGGTTGACCATCCACAGCGTGAGCACGCCCACCAGCAACGCTGAGGCCAGCATCACCAGCGTGCCAATGAGAATGGTCTGATCGGCCGTGCGGCTGATGGATACGGATTGTGCATCACTGAGCTTGCGCAGGCTGAGCACCAATTCGCTCATCTGTTCGCTGGCAGCGCGGTCCACCCCCTTGACCGCCTGATCGCCTGCCACCGGATCGCCGCCCGCCGCAACGAACGCGTCGCGCCCTTTGCGATAGGCCACCCCCAGCGCACGGTGCTCTTCACGCAGCTTGTCGACCTGAGACTTGGCCACTGCATCGAGCCCTGCCATGGCGCTCAACTGCCCCAGGGTCGCCTGAACCTGACGCTCCTGGTCTTCGAACTGTCCCCAGAACTTGTCGCGATCAGCCGGCTGCTTGCCGCGCAGCAACACGTTTTTCCACTCCTGAACCTGAACCTTGAATTGCAGATTTGCTTGATCGACCAACTGCGAAGCGTGCAGTGGACCTTCCAGCAATCCGCGATAGGCGTGCACGTTACTGGAGAGGAAATGGAAGCAGGCCAGCGCGATCAACACCACCAGCACCAGGCTGCCGCTGAGCAGCGCCAGGATCTGCAATTTCAGGGATTTCGACATACGGAGAATCTCATCAGGGAGGACTGCCATCTTCGGCTGTCTTTCTGACAACCGACTGTTCGCGCGCTAGTCACTTCCCTGTGTTGCTGCCTGAACCGTTCGAAAGCGTTCAAACCAGCGGCCTTACACAGGTTGATTCGACCTGCAGCAGGGCTTCTTTAAGCGGTCGACGAGAGATCCGATAGACGGTTCAAAACCGTCAAAACAGCGGCTGAATCATGGGTCAATATTCTGACCCAAAGAGCCCAACCGTATGAAATACGGTTGATTTAATGATCACGCCCACCCCTCTCGGCACTCCATCAGATAGTCAATGAATGCCCGCAACCTCAACGGCACATGGCGATTGCTTGGGTACAACAACGTGAAAGGACGCGAGCGCCCGGCGTAGTCGCTGAGCACTTCTACCAGGGCGCCTTCACGCAATTCCTTTTCCACGGAAAAACGATAGGCCTGAAACAGCCCGGCGCCGCTTTTCGCCAGGGTCACGCCACCCAGTACATCGTCCGAGCAGCAATAGCCACTCTCGGCGAGTAATTCCCTGGGTTGGCCGTTTTCCTGAAACAGCCAAGGGATTCGCCGACCGTTGCTCGGCAGTTCGTACTGAATGCATTCGTGATCGGCGAGGTCTTCCAGCGTCTGTGGGGTTCCGGCACGTTGCAGGTATTGGGGAGTGGCGATCATCACCAGCGCGCCGTCTTCCAGCTTGCGCGCGATCAGCGTCGAGTCCGGTTGGGTCCGCACGCGGATGGCCATGTCGTAACCCTCGGCGACGAAGTCGATGTTGCGATTGCTGAGGTTGATGTCCACGGTCACATCAGGGAAGCGCCGGCGGAACTCCGCAAGCAGCGGCAGGATGCGATGATGGCCGTAGGTGGTGGGAATGCTCATGCGCAACGTGCCGGAGGGCTTCAATTGCTGGCCCGAGACCTGACGCTCTGCCTCGATCAACTGGGCCAGCGCGCTGTTGCATTGTTCGAAATACACCCGCCCGCTTTCGGTCAGGCGAATGCTGCGGGTGGTGCGCACGAACATTCGCGCGCCCAGCCGCTCTTCCAGACGAGATATCGAACGGCTCACCGCCGCTGGGGTCACGCCTGCGGCCAGTGCGGCGGCGGTAAAACTCCCGGCTTCCGCCGCCAGACAGAACAGCTCGATGCTGCCCAGTTGAATATCATCGAAATGGCGTTTCACGATTGATTACACCGAGTAGCAAGTGAAGTATGCGGCAAGCGGTTTATCACTTTGGGTGGTGTAAATATAGTCCCGTCGATTTCTGCCGTTGCCTGCGGACAATCCTGCCTCTATTCCTTCTGCCCAAACACCTGGGACGGCCGGCGCAGCACCGGGTCGAACGGGTTGATCTTCTGGCTGATCGCCGCCGCTTCGCGCTTGAGCATGTCCACCACCGTGGGCATGCGCTCGGCGTTCAGGCGGTCGCTGATGGTGGCCACGCTCAAGGCTGCAACGGCACGGCCTTCGCGATCCAGAATCGGCACAGCCAGCCCCGCCATGCCCTCCAGCACGCCGGTGTTGCGCGCCGCATAACCCAGACGCCGAACGTTGTCGATTTCCGAGCGCAGCATCACCTCGTCGTACAGATGAAAATCACGCAGGCGCGGCAGGTTGTAGCGGATCACGGTGTCGCGCTCTTCCTCCGGCAGGAACGCCAGAATCGCCAGGCTGCCCTGCCCCACGCCCAGTGCCACACGGCCACCGATGTCGCCGGTGAAGGTGCGGATCGGGTACGGCCCTTCGCTGCGATCCAGACACACCGCATCGAAACCGCTGCGTGCCAGCAGAAACAGCGAATCGCCCAGCGACGCCGAAAGCCTGAGCAGACTCGGCCGCACCACATCGCGCAGATTACCGGTCTGCCCCGCCCTGGCCGCCAGTGCGAAAAACTCCAGGCTCAGGCGATAGCGCTTGCTGCGGGCGTCCTGCTCGACCATCCCCTCGTCCACCAGGCTGCGCAGCAAACGGTGAGTGGTCGGTTGCGAAAGACCAACGTGTTGCGCGATCTGCGTCACCCGCTCGCCGCCCTCGGGGCAATCACCCAGACACCGCAACACGGCGAACAGACGGGAAACAGCGCTCACCCCGGTCTCTTTTTGCTCTTGGTTATTCCGTTCAATGGAATTCATGCTTGCAGTTTTCCTGATTCAATCCATCAAATGAATAAACTTGAAAAAACCACTCATTCAATGAAATTCGACGTTGAGCCCATCCTATGCTCGGGCATAGGATCAGTCCACAGGGCGATTTGAATAACAGCGGCAGCCGACCCAGATCGAGCGCCAGCGTCCACAGAGCATGCCGACCTCATTGCGGCAGGCCTTCTCTCTTCGCATCTGCCCATAAAAAACGCTTGCCCCCGGCACGCACGAAAAAAGGTGGAACGCAGCCATGGCTTTTCTTCAACTCCAGGCACTCTGCAAACGTTACGGCCCCGTCGACGCTGTGGTCGCCACTGACTTGTCGGTGGACAAAGGCGAATTCGTGTCCTTGCTTGGCCCCTCCGGCTGCGGCAAGACCACCACGCTGCAGATGATTGCCGGCTTCGTCGATGTCAGCGCCGGACGCATCCTCCTTGACGGTCGCGACATCACCCACGCCAAACCTGCCAGCCGTGGTCTGGGCGTGGTGTTCCAGTCTTACGCGCTGTTCCCGCACATGACCGTGCGCGACAACGTGGCGTTCGGTTTGAAGATGCGCAAAGTGCCGGCCGCCGACATTCAGCGCCGGGTGTCACGGGTGCTGGAGCTCGTACGCTTGAATCAACACGCCGAACGTTATCCCCGCGAGCTCTCCGGTGGTCAGCGTCAACGCGTCGCCCTGGCCCGGGCGCTGGTGATCGAGCCGCCGGTGTTGCTGCTGGATGAACCGCTGTCCAACCTCGACGCCAACCTGCGTGAAGAGATGCAGTTCGAGATTCGCCGCATTCAGCGCGAAGTCGGTATCACGACATTGATGGTCACTCACGATCAGGCTGAAGCACTGTCGATCAGTGATCGTGTGGTGGTCATGCAGGCCGGGCGCATCACCCAGATCGACGAACCGTACAAGCTCTACGAACACCCGCGCACGCGCTTCATTTCTGGCTTCGTCGGCAAGGCCAACCTGCTGCGCGGCGACCGCGACCACAGTGGCGCGGCGCAAGTTCGTCAGGAGCACGGCGACGGCGAACTGACCCTCAGCCTGCGCCCGGAAAAGATCGATCTGGTGGACGCCGGTGCAGGTCGTTTGCAAGGCCGGATCATTACCCGTTATTTCCTCGGCAGTCAGTGGCTGTATCGCATCGAGACCTCCATCGGCGAGCTCACCGTGGTGCGCCGCAACAACGGCGATGCGCCGCTGAATGAAGGCACCGCCGTGGGCCTGGACTGGCCGGCCGAGCTGCTGCGCGTGCTGACCGTCGATGAGGTGTCGGCATGAGTGGAGCAAGCGTGCTGCGCGACAGCGGTCGCGGTTATCTGCTGTCGACCCCGGCACTGGTGCTGTTTATCGGCTTGCTGGTGTTACCCCTGCTGCTGACGCTGGTGCTGTCGTTCAACGTGTTCGACTACGAGGTCGGGGTCAAGGGCGACGCCTGGACCTTCGCCCAGTACCTGAACCTGATCACCGATTCGTACTTCTACGAGATCTTCTTTCGCACCTTCTGGATCAGCGCGCTGGTTACCCTGCTGTGCGTGGTGATCGGCGTTCCAGAAGCCTACATCCTCAGCCGCATGGGCACCCCTTGGCGCTCGATCTTCCTGATCCTGATTCTCACCCCGCTGCTGATTTCGGTGGTGGTACGGGCCTTTGGCTGGAGCCTGCTGCTGGGCGCTGACGGGTTGGTCAATCAGGCGATCCAGGCCCTCGGCGGGCGCCCGATCAAGATGCTCTACACCCCGTTCGCGGTCATTCTGGCGCTGGTCCACGTGATGCTGCCGTTCATGATCATTCCGGTGTGGACCTCGCTGCAGAAGCTCGATGCCTCTGCCGAGCAAGCGGCGCTGTCACTGGGCGCGACCCAGGCCAAAGTCATGCGTCTGGTGGTGCTGCCGCAGGTCATGCCGGGGGTGTTGTCCGGCACCTTGATCGTATTCGGCCTGTCGGCCAGTTCCTTCGCCATCCCCGGTCTGCTCGGCGGGCGCCGCCTGAAGATGGTGGCCACGGTGGTCTACGACCAATACCTCTCGGAACTCAACTGGCCCATGGGCGCGGCCATCGCCGTGGCCCTGCTGCTGATCAACCTGCTGGTGATGCTGTCGTGGAACCGGCTGGTGGAAGGCCGCTACAAAAAATCCCTGGGGGAATGACCAATGTCCAAGAACGGCCCTCTGGCCCTGTCCTTTCACGCCCTGGTCGTGGTGTTCATGCTCGCGCCGCTGGCGGTGGTGTGTCTGGTGGCGTTTACTCCGGAAAACACCCTGAGCCTGCCGTGGCACGGCTTTTCCCTGCGCTGGTTTTCCGCGGTGTTCGAGCGCGCCGACTTCATTCAGTCGTTCTACAACAGCCTGATTCTGGCGGTCGTGGCGGCGACCCTGGCGACGCTGATCGCGGTGCCCGCCGCGCTGGCGATCACCCGTTATCAATTTCCCGGACGCAACTTCCTCAATGGCCTGTTTCTGTCGCCGATCATCATTCCGCATCTGGTGCTGGGCGTGGCGATGCTGCGTCTGTTCGCGCTGATGGGGGTCAATGGCAGCTTCGTCTGGCTGATGTTCGCCCACGTCGTGGTGATCACGCCCTACGTACTGCGTCTGGTAATCGCGGCCGCCATCGGGGTCGACCGCAGCGCCGAGCAGGCCGCCGAATCACTGGGCGCCAGCCGCTTCACACTATTTCGCCAGATCACCCTGCCGATGATTTTGCCCGGCGTTGCCGGGGGCTGGCTGCTGGCGTTCATCAACAGCTTCGACGAAGTCACGCTGTCGATCTTCGTCACCTCGCCGTCCACCCAGACCCTGCCGGTGCGCATGTACGTGTACGCCACCGAATCCATCGACCCGATGATGGCCGCCGTGTCGGCGCTGGTGATCGCGCTGACCGCCGCGACCATGATCATCCTCGACCGGGTTTACGGCCTGGACCGCGTACTCGTGGGGCGTCACTGATGAACCAGACGCCTGCCACTCATTTTCACTTTCCCCGTTTTGGTCTCACAGAGAACGCACCATGGCATTGCTGAAACGCCTGGCAGAGCGCGACCGCGAAGTTCTGCCCTTCACCCTCGACGGCCAGCCTGCCAGCGGCATGCAGGGCGACACCTTGCTGACCGCCGTGCTGACCGGCGGCGACTATCTGCGTGGCAGCGACTTCAGTGCCGAACCCCGCGCCGGCTTCTGCCTGATGGGCGCCTGCCAGGATTGCTGGGTCAAGCTCGGCGACGGTCGCCGGGTGCGCGCCTGCGCAACCCTGCTGGAAGCCGGGCAGGACGTGCGTCGCGAGCCGGGGCGCTGCCAATGAAAGGCTCGGAGATCGTCATCGTCGGGGCCGGGCCTGCGGGGGTTCGCGCAGCGCAAACCCTGGTCGCTTATGGCTTGCAGCCTTGCCTGATCGACGAAAGCCTGCGCGGCGGCGGGCAGATCTATCGTCGCCAGCCCGGAAACTTCAAACGCTCGGCCAAGGCGCTATACGGCTTTGAAGCCTCGAAAGCCCAGGCCGTGCATGGGACGCTGGATCGCCTGAGGGCCGACATCGACTATCGCCCGGAAACCCTGGTGTGGAACGCCGAAGAGCAGACGCTGGATACACTGTGCAATGGAGTTGCCGGTCAGGTGCCTTACCAGCATCTGATCGTCGCGACCGGTGCCACCGACCGCATTCTGCCGGTGCCCGGCTGGACTTTGCCCGGCGTCTACAGCCTCGGCGCGGCACAGATTGCCTTGAAATTTCAGGGCTGTGCCATCGGTGAGCGGGTGGTGTTCGCCGGCAGCGGACCGTTGCTGTATCTGGTCGCCTATCAATACGCCAAGGCCGGGGCCAAGGTTGTGGCGGTGCTCGACAGTTCGCCGCTTGCTGCCCAGACCCGCGCTCTACCCGCCCTGCTCGGCCAGCCGGCCACACTCGCCAAAGGCATGTACTACCGAGGGTGGCTCACGGCCCACGGCATCCCGGTGCATCAGGGCGTGCAGCTGAACGGCATTCAAGGCCAGCAGCGCGTCCGTAGCGTTGAATGGCTCGCTGGCGAACAGCGCAAAACCCTCGATTGCGACGCCGTGGCCTTCGCCCATGCCCTGCGCAGCGAAACCCAACTGGCGGACCTGCTGGGTTGTGAATTCAGCTGGAGCGCGCTCAACCGGGCCTGGCTGCCAAGCCGTGATGACAGCGGGCGCAGCAGTGTCAAAGGGGTTTACCTGGCCGGTGACGGCGCCGGAATCATGGGCGCCGATGCCGCCGAGATGGCGGGTGAACTGGCGGCGCTGACCTTGCTTGGCGACACCGGTCACCCTATCGATCAGGCGCGCAGCGCCCGTTTGCAACAAAAACTCGACGGCATCGCACGCTTCCGCCACGGTCTGGAGACCGCGTTCCCCTTCCCCGAGGACTGGGCCGCGAAGGCACCCGACGCCATGACCGTCTGCCGTTGCGAGGAAGTCAGCGCAGGCGATATTCGTCAGACCGTCGCGCAAGGCCACTGGGACGTGAACCGGGTCAAGGCCATGTGCCGCGTTGGCATGGGTCGCTGTCAGGGACGCATGTGCGGGCTGGCGGCGGCGGAAATCGTCGCTCACGCCAGCGGCCGGGACATTGCCAGCGTCGGTCGACTGCGCGGCCAGGCTCCGATCAAGCCGCTGCCCTTCGGCGTGGAGGCAGAACAATGAGCCTGCCGATCGAAGTGGACGCGCTGGTGATCGGCGGTGGCATCGTCGGTGCCTCCGCCGCGCTGTTTCTCGCCAGAACCGGCAAGCGCGTGGCATTGCTGGAACGGGACTTTTTTGGCTCGCATTCCAGCGGGGTCAACTACGGTGGCGTACGGCGTCAGGGTCGACCGTTGTCGCAGTTGCCGCTGTCACAGCGGGCTCACGCCATCTGGGGCGACTTGCACAACCTGATCGGTATCGATGGCGAATACCTGCGCTCCGGGCATCTGAAACTGGCCCGCAGTGACAAGGACATGGCCGCACTGGTGGCCTACGAACAAGCGTCGCGAGGCTTCGGGCTCGATCTGCAATTGCTCGATCGCGCGCAACTGCGGGCGCGATTCCCATGGGCCGGAGATGTGGCGGTGGGCGCATCGTTGTGCGCTGACGACGGCCATGCCAACCCGCGAGTCGTCTCGCCCGCTTTCGCGTTCGCGGCAGGCCGCGCGGGCGCGCAATTGTTCGAGCAAGCCCATGTCACCGAAGTGGCGCATGACGGCAATGCCTTCAGCGTCACGACTGCCGGCGGGCAACGCTTTCGCAGCCCTTGGCTACTGAACTGCGCAGGGGCTTGGGCGGCGCAACTGGCCGAGCAGTTTGGCGAGCCGGTACCGATGCGCTCGGGGCATCCGGCGATGCTGGTCACCGAACCGCTGCCGCTGTTCATGGACGTCAGCACCGGGGTCGAAGGCGGCGGTATCTATGCCAGACAGGTCGCGCGAGGCAATTGCGTGCTTGGCGGCGGACAGGGTTTTCCTGTCGATCCGACCAGGGCGCGTCCCGGTCAGGCAGCGATTCTGGAAATCCTGCGCAACGCCGTCGAACTCTACCCGGCGCTGGCCGGCGCCCAGGCCATCCGCACCTGGAGCGGCACCGAAGGCTACTTGCCGGACCGTGAACCGGTGCTCGGAGAAAGCTCGACGCAACCCGGCCTGCTGCATGGCTTCGGCTTCGCGGGCTCGGGGTTTCAGATCGGCCCGGCGGCCGGTGAAGCCCTGGCGCAGATCGTCTGCAGCGGTTCGCCGCAAATCGCCCTCGACGCGTTCTCGATCAAACGTTTTCACGCCGTTTCTCAACCCACCTTGCAGCCCATGCACTCCGCCACTGCCGTGCCGACCGGTACGGATAACGTCATCCCATTGCTCAGAGGAAGGTCGCAGCCATGAAACACATGAACAACGTCAAACGTTTTGCCCTGACCGGTCTGTCTTGTCTGCCGTTCGCCGCCCTGCTCGCGTCCATGCCCGCGCAGGCGGAGACGACGCTGTACCTGGGGATGAACGGCGGCACCATGGAGCGCCTGTATGCCGATTCGGTCTTGCCGGCGTTCGAGAAGGCCAACAACGTCAAGGTGGTGATCGTGCCGGGCACCTCTTCGGACATCCTCGCCAAGGTTCAGGCCAGCAAGGACAACCCGCAGATGCATGTGATGTTCCTCGATGACGGCATCATGTACCGGGCGATTTCCATGGGCCTGTGCGGCAAGCTGCAACCGAGCGCGACCCTGGCTGACATTCCGGCCAAGGGCAAGATCAAGGACGAAGCGGTGGCGGTGAGCCTGGGTGTCACAGGCCTTGCCTACAACACCAAGATGTTCGAGGAAAACGGCTGGAAGGCCCCCACCTCCTGGGCTGACATGGCCGACAAGCGCTACAAGGACAAACTGGTGTTCCAGTCGCTGGCGTCCTCGACCTTCGGCCTGCATGGTTTTCTGATGTTCAACCGCTTGCAGGGCGGCAATGAAACCAACGTCGAACCGGGCTTCAAGGCCTGGCCAAAGACCGTCGGCCCGAATGTGCTGGAATACATTGCAAGCTCGGCGAAGATCTCCGAGATGGTGCAGACCGGCGAAGCGGCGTTGTTCCCGCTGACACCGACGCAGGTCACCGCGCTGAAACTCAAGGGCATCCCGGTCGAATACGCGCCGCCGAAGGAAGGCGGCGTGGTATTGAACGTGGCGGAATGCACCATCGCCAACAACGACCAGCCGGAACTGGCACAGAAGCTTGCCCGGTTCCTGCTCACGCCAGAAGCCCAGTCGCCTGCGCTGGAGCTGGGTGACCAGATCCCGTCCAACCCGAAAACCCCGACCAGTGAACGGACCCGCGGCCAGGTAGAGGCGATGAACAAATACCTGGAGACCGCGGTGACCATCGACTGGGATCAGGTGAACCAGATACGCCCTGAGTGGAATGCGCGCTGGAGCCGGACGATCGAGCGGTAGCAGTCTGGGCTCAACGCCGAAACGCCGCAAATCCTGTGGGAGGGAGCTTGCTCGCGAAGAGGCTGGTACATCCGCTGCATTTTCGGTGGATTTATGATCGTTCCCACGCTCCGCGTGGTAACGCAGTATCTGACGCTCCGCGTCAACCTTGACGCAGAACGTCCTGCCATGCGCTCCCAAGCAGAGCGTGGGAACGATCAAGAACCGCTCCAACCATTTGTTTATTCAACTATCCCCCCTCGTCACAGTCACACCTTAAATGCCCACTGACTGTTGACGAGGCCGGATGAGTTTCATTCTTTGCATGACCGTGTTCGGTGTCCTGCTGATGCTGCTGGCACTGACTTCTTCTTACCTGCGCTGGCTGCCGGTGACCACCTCGGCGGTGTGCCTGGCATTCGGCGCTGGCATTGGCCCCTGGGGGCTGGACCTTGTGCAACTGGACATCCGCGACGCGCGTCACTGGCTGGAACGCTTGACTGAAGTTGCTGTGCTGTTTTCGCTGTTCAACACCGGGATCAAACTGCGCCTGCCATTGCACCGTAAGGCTTGGCATTCTGCTTATCTGCTGGCGGTACCGGTGATGCTGGCAACCATTGCCGGTGTTTCCCTGGCAGCGCACTACCTGCTGGACGTGCCATGGGCCATTTCTCTGCTATTAGGGGCAATGCTTTCGCCCACTGACCCGGTGCTCGCCGGACTGGTACAGGTCAATAACGCGCAGGATTTCGACCGCGTGCGCTTCGGCCTCTCCGGCGAGGCGGGCCTGAACGATGGCACCGCGTTTCCCTTCGTCATCTTCGCCCTGCTGTTCGTCAGTCATGGCGTGTCGGATTTCGCCTGGGTGCAGGGCTGGCTGCTCAAAAATGTACTCTGGGGCGTCCCCGTCGGCTTGCTGCTCGGTTACGGGCTGGGTCGTGGCGTCGGGCATCTGATGATCTACCTGCGAATCAAGAATGCAGACAGCACCAGCTCCCCCAATGATTTTCTGGCCCTGGCGTTGATTGCCATCGCTTACGTGGCCGCCGAAGGTCTGGGGGCGTTCGGCTTTCTTTCAGTGTTCGCGGCGGGTTTGGGCCTGCGTCAGGCCGAGGTTCGCACCACGCAATCCGAGGTGCCTTCCGAGCATGTCGCCAAACCGGTGCTCGGGCATATGGACAGCGATCCGCAAGCAGCGACCGTGACTCGACATGAAGAACTCAGCGAGTCGCAACTGGCCGCCGGGGTGATGATGGGCGACATGCTCGCCTTCGGCAGTCTGGTGGAGCGCGCCATGGAAGTGCTGCTGATCACCCTGCTCGGCGCCGCCATCGCGCTCTATTGGGACTGGCGAGCGATCGTCCTGGGGCTGGCGCTGTTCTGCGTGATCAGACCCTTGAGCGTCTGGCTGCTGATCAGTCGCCACCTGCTTACCCGGCCACAAAAGGCACTGGTGGGCTGGTTCGGCATCCGCGGCATCGGCACCCTGTATTACCTGTGCTACGCACTGTCCCACGGGTTGCCCATGGACAGCGTGCAAACCACCATCAGCCTTACCCTGTCGGTGGTCGCCCTCAGCATTCTGCTGCACGGGATCAGCATTCAACCACTGCTGGAGCGCTATGAGCGCAGCATGAAAACGGACAGCAGGGATCCGGCATCCGACCTCGCTGAATGAACGACGCGACGTTTTGACACGGGCCATTGATCACGTTTTACGAGTCAATGGCCGGTGCCCACCGGCAAAATGAAACGGCCATGCCAGCGATGATAGACAGCGTCGATCATTTCATCGGAACAAGCGATTGGACGCTCTACGCCCGGATCGGTAGCTTGCTCACCAACTGATCACGCCATTTTCGCCGCATCTGCAATGCGGTCGACAGTCGCACATCGTTACCTTCGCATGGACCTGCCGTCGTGTCGTTCGACACGCTCGCGCATCAAGACCGGAATCTTGTCACCACCCTTATCATCTGCGTGGCGCGCGACCTTGTGTCGTGGTGCCGGCCATTGCGTGCGAGCCGAAAAAGACATGTCCATCAACACGCCACAACAGATCGCTGAAATCACCATCGAAGCCGGAGTCAAGAAGTCGCACCTGCCCGCCCTGTCGATCCTGGTGCTGGGCTTCCTCGCCGGTGCCTTCATCGCCTTGGGGTTCCTGCTGGATATCCACGTCAGCACCATGATTCCGGGTGCCTGGGCGTCGCTGGGCAATCTGCTGGGCGCGGCGGTGTTTCCGATTGGCCTGATTCTGGTGATCCTGGCAGGCGGCGAACTGCTGACCGGCAACATGATGAGCCTGCCCACCGCAATGTTTGCCAAACGCATCACGGTGGGCGCCGTGGCGCGCAACTGGCTGCTGGTGACTTTCGCCAATCTGCTCGGCGCACTGTTCATCGCCTACTTCTTCGGCCACGTACTGGGCCTGACTGAAGGCGCTTATCTGGCCAAGACCCTGGCGATCGCCAAGGCCAAGGTCAGCGCCGATTTCGCCCAGGCGTTCATTTCAGGCATCGGCTGCAACTGGCTGGTGTGCCTGGCGGTCTGGCTGTCGTATGCGAGTAAGGATGTCACCGGCAAGATCCTCGGCATGTGGTTCCCGATCATGGCGTTCGTGGCGATCGGTTTCCAGCACGTGGTCGCCAACATGTTCGTGATTCCAGCGGCGATCTTCGCTGACGCCCTGAGCTGGAGCCAGTTCGTCGAGAACTTCTTCGCAGTTTTCCTGGGGAATGCGGTGGGAGGTGCAATTTTTGTCGGTCTGGCGTATTACGTGTCTTATTCGAAGGCCACACAGGCCTCGGCAACCGGCGAAAATGCTGCCATCATCGAGCAGCCGGTGAGCCAAAAGATTTAACGATTCAGATGCAGTCGGGTCCAAGACCCTGAATGCATCACGCTTCTGCCACGCAGCACGCTGTCGAGAAAAGCAATGTCAGATCGAATCCTGATAGACGGTTATTCACGCAAAGTCGATTACGTTCGCATGTCGGTGACTGATCGCTGCGATTTCCGCTGCGTGTACTGCATGGCCGAAGACATGACCTTCCTGCCGCGCCAGCAGATCCTGTCTCTGGAAGAGATTCAGCAGATCGCCGAGCGCTTCGTCGAACTGGGCACCCGGAAAATTCGACTGACAGGCGGCGAACCACTGGTACGCGCCGGCATCGTGGGGCTGTGCAAGAACATCGCCGCCCTGCCCGGCCTGCGAGAGCTGTGCATGACCACCAACGGCTCGCAGCTGGAAAAACTCGCGGCCCCCCTGTTCGACGCCGGCCTCAAGCGCCTGAACATCAGCCTGGACAGCCTCGATCCGGCGCGCTTTAAGGAACTGACGCGCACTGGCGAACTGAGCAAGGTCATCGCAGGCATCGACGCCGCCAACGCGGCAGGTTTCAAACACACCAAACTCAACTGCGTGGTCATGCAGGGCCGCAATGATCACGAGATCAACGATCTGGTGGCCTTCGCCATCGACCGGGGTCTGGACATCACCTTCATCGAAGAAATGCCTCTGGGCATCATCAGCGAGCACAGCCGCGCCGAGTCGTTCTTTTCCAGCGACCAGGTCCGGGAACGCATTGCTGAACGTTACACCCTGATCAACTCCACCGAATCCACCCAAGGCCCGTCGCGCTACTGGCGCCTGGCCGAAGCGCCGGACATTCGCGTGGGCTTCATCTCCCCTCACAGCCACAACTTCTGCGCCACCTGCAACCGGGTGCGCGTCACCGTCGAGGGCCGCCTGTTGCTGTGCCTGGGCAATGAACACTCGGCCGACCTCAAAGCCGTGCTGCGCGCGAATCCGGGTCAACCGCAGAAGCTGGAAAAAGCCATCGTCGAGGCCATGAAACTCAAGCCCTACAAGCACAACTTCGAGATCAACGACGATGTGCAGGTGGTGCGGTTCATGAATATGACCGGAGGCTGAGCAATGTCCTTGGCGGTTTGATCGATAGCTGTCGCAGCCCCGCCTCCTCGCGGTCAACCCATCTCTGACGCCTTATCTGTAGCCGTCCGGCTTGCTGGCGGTGGGGGTCTTGCCGCGCAGCTCCTGCGCAACGCCTGCGCTCGGCCTTGCAAAGGCGCACTCTGCGTCACCTGAAATTCCGCGCGCCTGGAAGCAAGATCAAGAGCGAACGCCGATCTGGAATCCTGGCCCGATCCCTGTGGGAGACGCAGGAGGTCACGACGGCAGCGAAGGGAGTCTGATGGCTCATCGGCTAACGGGTCCACCGCTTGGCAGCTGGCTCATCGGCGCGGTGTTCGTCCCGCTGCAAGATTCAACAACGCCTGGCTACCCCAACAACTGACTCACCACCGCCCGCAACTTACCGGGCTTCACCGGTTTGTTCAAAAGCGGCGCATTGAGCTTCTGCAGCGAGCGACGGCACAGGTCCGTGCGGTCGGCGGTAATCATCACGCAGGGAATGTCCGAGGCGAAGTGCTCGCGGATATGCGCCACCACTTCACAGCCCAACACCCCATGATCGAGGTGAAAGTCGAAAAGAATCATCTCCGGCGCGCGCTCTTGCAGCACGCTGTAGCAGGACGCCTGATCAGTAGCAGTCAACACTTCACAACCCCACTGCCCCAGTAATGCCGCCATGCTTTCGAGGATGCTGGTTTCGTTATCCAGCACCAGCAGTCGACGCCCGGGCAATGGATTTCCAGTACTCGGTAACTGCTGGGCGACAACGTTGATCGGTACGGGCATTTCTTCGGAAAGCGGCACGTCGATGGCGAATACCGACCCCCTCCCCGGTTGCGAACGCACCTGAATCCGACAGCCCAGAATCCGCCCGATACGCTCGACGATGGCAAGCCCCAGCCCCACGCCCTTGCGATCTGCGGCGCGGCCGACGTCCAGCTGGTTGAACTCAAGGAATATCGAGTCCAGACGGTCCTCGGCAATGCCGCGTCCGGTGTCCCATACTTCGATGCGCAGCACGGGGCCACGCTTGCGCGCGCCGAGCAGAATGCTGCCGTGCCGGGTGTAGCGGCAGGCGTTGCTGAGGAAGTTGCGCAGGATACGGGTCAACAATCGCAAGTCGGTGCGAATGGCGAACTGGCCGATGCGCGAGCGCAAGGTCAGGCCCGCAGCCGCTGCCACGGACTGAAACTCGGAGACCAGCGGCGCCAGCACTTCGTCCAGGCGATAGAGGTCGATGTCGGGCTCGATCGAGGCCCGGTCCAGCTTGGAGATGTCCAGCAAATCAGTGAGCAGATCTTCCGCCCCTTCCAGCGCCTGATGGGTGCGTTCCACCAGGGTTTGCTCGGATTCGGGCAAGGTGCGTTCACGCAAGGTGGAAATCAGCAGACGTGCGGCGTTGAGCGGTTGCAGCAGGTCGTGACTGGCGGCGGCCAGGTATTTGTCCTTGCTGCGGTTGGCGGCTTCAGCGGCGTCACGGGCCTCGCGCAGGTCGTGTTCAATCCGTTCACGCTGGGCTATCTGCTGCTGCAGATTGCGGTTGGCCTCCAGCAGCTCGTCGGTACGAGCGGCAACCCGCAGTTCGAGCTGATCGTTGAGCTCCTGCAAGCGCTGCTGGGCCAGCTTGCGCTCGGTGATGTCGGCGACGAAACCTTCGAACAGGCCGTCCTCATCGGGCTTGAGCAGCAGGTTCATCAGCACGTCGACGTAACTGCCGTCCTTGCGCCGCAAACGTGTTTCATACCCTTGCAGGCTGTGTTCGCGCTGCAAGACGTGTGCGATGGCGTTCATTTCGACCTGACCGCCAATGAACAGCGTGCTGGCCAGGTCGTCGAGGAACAGCAGAATCTCCTGCTCGTCGCGATAGCCGAGCATCCGCGCCAGGGCCGGGTTGGTCGCCCGCAGCCCCTCATGCAGGCTGGCCTGAAAGATGCCGTGGACCGCGTTTTCGAACAGCCATTTATAGCGATTGCGCTCGGTTTCCAGCTCACCGAGGCGCAGGGTCAGCTCCGGGTAATGACTCTTGCGCGTCGAGTGGTTGCCCAGCCCGAGCAGCGCATTCAGTGCGCCTTGTTGCGCATCAGAGGGCTTCGCCATAGACCACTTCAACATCCCGCTGGCTGGAAGCTCGGGGGTTGGTCAGGATGCAGGGATCGCCCATCGCGTGTTGGGAGAGAAACGGAATATCGGCGGTGCTCACGCCATGCAGGCTCAGGGTTTCGTGGAAACCGACCTGGTGCTTCAGGGCGATCAGGTGCTCGACCAGCCGCTTGCTGATCGCGACATGGTTCAGGCCTCGGCAATCGATGCCCAGGGTTTCGGCGATGACCTTGAACCGGTCTGGGGCCGAGCTGTAGTTGAACGCCACCACATGCTCGACCAGTACCGCATTGCACAAGCCATGGGGCAGATCAAGAAAGCCGCCAAGGCTGTGGGACATCGCATGAACGGCGCCAAGAATGGCGTTGGAAAACGCGAGCCCAGCCTGCATGCTGCCGAGCATGATCTTCTCGCGCAGCGCGATGTCGGCAGGATTGGCGATCATCTGCACCAGGTTGCCGTTGATCAGCCGCATGGCTTCCAGCGCATGAGGGTCCGTCAGCGGACCGTGACCGGTCGAGACGAACGCCTCGATGGCATGCACCAGCGCGTCGATGCCGGTACAGGCCGACAGAAACGGATCCATGCTCAGGGTGGTTTCCGGGTCGATCAGCGAGACGTCCGGCACCACTGCCTTGCTGACGATGGAAAACTTCATGCGTTCCTGCTGATCGGAAATGATCACGAACTGAGACACATCCGCCGAAGTGCCGGCGGTGGTGGGAATCAGGATCAGCGGCGGGCTCGGCACACGGATGGTGTCGACGCCTTCGAATTCGAGGATGTTGCGGCCGTGAGCGACCGCGATACCAATGCCCTTGCCGCAATCCATCGGGCTGCCGCCGCCGACTGCGACGATCACGTCGCAATGGTGCTCGCGATACAGTTCGGCGCCTAGCATGACTTCTTCGACCCGGGGATTGGGGGATACATTGCTGTAGATGAAGTATTCGAGGCCCTGGGCCTGAAGGCTGGCTTCGACATCGGCGACCCAGCCGGCAGCGATGACACCGGGATCGCTGACCACCAGCACTTTGCGTGCGCCGAACGTTTTCGCGTAATTGCCGACGCTGTGACGACTGCCCGCGCCGAAGATGATTTCCGGGGACACGAATTTACGCAGCTGGTTGAGGCTCTGGCTCATATCAAGCGCATTCTTGTTGTTATTAGAGAATGAACGCCAGCCTAGAGCATCTGCCGGGTAATGCAACAAGACCAATGTCTGACGGTGTCGGCTCATGGCAAGGGTCTTCGTGCAGGAGGGAGAACCCGGTCAACGCGCGGCTGACCGGGCGTGCCGATCAGCGGCTGGCGAAGTACATCGTCACTTCAAAACCAATGCGCAAATCGGTGAACGCAGGTTTTTTCCACATGGGCCTTTCCTCTTGTCGTTTTCTGGTTATGCCGAGTTGGTCCGGCACTGCCATTAGGGCATGAGGAGCGTTATGGGCGAATAGTACTTTGGCACTGAATTGATCGTCCCTCGACGCTCTGCCTCCACAAGAACGCTGACGCAGAGCGTCGAGGGATGCGTTCCCTCGCGGAGCGTGGGAACGACCGGGAGGAGATCGGTGACGTTACAACGCGCATCAGCGCCTGGTCACCAGCTCCTTGGGCAGCTTGAAGGTCCAGAGCATGCCGCCCTGGTTGAAGTCCTTCACCCGCTTGGCCACTTCGCCACCCCACAACGGCACCGCGCCGCCCCAGCCGGACAGCACCGAGACGTACTGCTCGCCGTCCATCTCCCAGGTCACTGGCGAGCCCAGTACGCCGGAGCCGGTCTGGAATTCCCAGACCTTGTCACCGGTCCTGGCATTGAAAGCCTGCAAGTAGCCTTCCGGAGTGCCGGTGAAGACCAGATTGCCCTTGGTCGCCAGCACGCCGCCCCACAGCGGCGCGTAGTTCTTGTGGCGCCAGACCTCTTTGCCGGTTTTCGGGTCGATGGCACGCAGCACGCCGATGTAATCCTCGTTCAACGGCTTGATAGTGAACCCGGCACCCAGGAATGCCGCGCCCTTCTTGTAGGCGATGCCTTCGTTCCAGATGTCCATGCCCCACTCATTGCCCGGCACATAGAACAGGCCGGTGTCGGGGCTGTAAGCCATGGGCATCCAGTTTTTCGCGCCGAGGAACGCCGGGGCGACGAACGCAGAAGAGCCCTTGGCCTCACCTTCCGGCGCGCCGGGGCGGCTGGCGTCTACATAGATCGGCCGACCGTCCTTGTCGAGCCCGCTAGCCCAGGTGATCTTGTCGGCGAACGGGAAGCCGCGGATGAACTTGCCGTCTTTTCGATTCAGCACGTAGAAAAAGCCGTTGCGGTCGGCGGTCGCGGCTGCCTGGACGGTCTTGCCGTTTTCCTGATAGTCGAAGGAGATCAGCTCGTTGACGCCGTCGTAGTCCCAGCCGTCGTGGGGCGTGCTCTGGAAATGCCATTTGATGGTGCCGTCGTCGGGGTTCAGCGACAACCGCGACGAGGAATACAGGTTATCGCCGGGGCGCATGTGCGAGTTCCACGGCGACGGGTTGCCGGTACCGATCAGGATCTGGTTGTTGCTGGGGTCGTAATAGCCCCCCAGCCAGGGCGCGGCGCCGCCGGTCTTCCACAGATCACCCGGCCAGGTCTTGTTCGCCTCGCCACCCGAGATGCCGTTTTCGATGGGTTGGCCGTCCTTGTAGACATAACCCATGTTGCCTTCCACGGTCGGCCTCGACCACAGCAGCGTGCCGTTTTTCGGGTCGTACGCCTCAACCTTTCCGACCACACCGAATTCGCCGCCCGCAACGCCGGTGATCAGCTTGCCGTTGACGATCATCGGCGCCGCGCTGATGGAGTAACCGGCCTTGTGATCGGCCACCTGCTTGCTCCACACCACCTTGCCGGTGTCTTTGTTGAGTGCCACCAGCTTGGCGTCGAGGGTGCCGAAGTACACCAGGTCGCCGTACAGCGCCACGCCACGGTTGATCACGTCACAGCAGGGGCGAATGTCGTCAGGCAGCCGCGCATCGTATTGCCAGAGTTTCTTGCCGGTGTGTGCATCCACCGCGAACACGCGGGAGTAGGATCCGGTGAGGTACATCACCCCGTCCTTGACCATTGGCTGGGCCTGCTGACCGCGCTGTTTTTCACCGCCGAAGGAGAATGCCCAGACCGGTCGCAGATCCTTCACGTTCTGCGTGTTGATGATATCCAGCGGGCTGAAGCGCTGGCCCTGGACGCCCAGGCCGTTGGTGACGATCTGCTCGGGGTTCTTGGGGTCCTGGAGAATCTCTTCATCGGTCACGGCAGCCATGACGCTGCCAGACGACAGGATGGCGCTGACCAACAGGCCCAGAGCGAAGGAATGGCGACGTGCGGGTTGGATCATGACGGCTGCCTCTGCGGATTATTGTTGTTTTCTTCCTTTCGGGAAATTTTCCCGATCACGACGATTGTTGGCGCAGAGGCAAGCCTCAACAATTGCCCGCAGTGTGGAGGTTTCTAGTTCTTTAGGAGGGGTTTGACCAGGTCCATTCGCCTAACGAGCATCCACCCGCACCATCTGCGCGCGCTCGTAGGTCGGGTATAAATGGCTGACGCTGCGGATCAATTCGTAGCGCGTAAGGCTGATGGCGGCGAAACGCTCGGGTATCGGGCTGTTGATCAATTCGGCCATGTCGGCGCCCTGAGCCGCGCCGTTGCGCAGCAAGCCGTCGAGCCATCCGAGGTAATCGCGCATCTGCTCCAGGGGACGTGCATCCGTTGCCAATGGCCCGTGCCCCGGGACCAGCACTTTCCACGGCAACGCTTGCAGCGTGTCCAGATCGCCCAGCCAGACCTGCAGTCCCGGGCTGTTCGGCGTGGTCAGTGCGCGCTGATAGAAGACGATATCGCCGGCGAACATCACCCCGGTGTCAAGGTCCAGAATCGCCAGATCGGCGCCGGTGTGCCCGGCCAGCGCCAGCAATTGCAGGCGGTGCCCGCCGAACTCAAGTATGCCGGGGGTTAGCGTCTGGGTGGGCAACAGGGTTTCAGTGCCGCGCATCCAGTCGCCGACCAGGCGGTACATGTTTTCCGCCAGGACATCGCCGTGGTGACGCATCAGTTCTTTCGTGCCCGCCAGCGCACCGATGGGCACATCGGCAAAAGCCTGATTGCCCAGCACATGATCAGGGTGATGATGGGTCAACAGCACCTGGATCACCGGTTTGTCGGTCACGCTGGCGATGGCCTTGCGCATGGCCTCGCCGTAACGCCTGGACGGACCGGTGTCGATCACCACCACGCCACTGTCGGTGACGATGAACCCGGTGTTGACGATATTCCCGCCGTTGGTCTTGCTGAAGTTCTCGGTGCTGCCTTCGAGCAAATACGTATCCTGCGCGATTTGCCGGGGTTGCAGTCGGTACTCCATATCGGCCTGCACACACGTGCAGAACATCAGGCTCAACGACAAGAAAAACAGGGCAAGTCTGTTCATTTCACCACCGCGCTGAACTGGTTGCCACCGATGTCGCGCAACGACAACTGCGTCTCGCCGTCGCCTTCGATGTCGAACCCCAGGGTCGGGTTCTCGCTGACCGCCGGGAATAGTTCAAGATTCGCAAGCAGCTTGCCGTTGGCGTCCTTGAGCTGGGCCTGATTAAGGTAAAACTCGGGGATGCCGCTGACCATGCCGTTGTCCATTGGATGAGCGATCTGCATCCGCAAGCGGCTGAAGCCTGCTTTGGGATAACGCCCGCCCAGCACCTCACCGATGTGTTCCTCCCAACCGGGTTGAGTGCGCACGACGCTGGGCGCAGTACAACCGCCACCGGCAGCTTCGATGCTGGTAGAACCGATATGCCACACGCCGTCGCGCGTCAGCACAGCGGCACGCAACGGCGTTGCCTGCTCGATACGAATACGGATCGACAGCCACGGCAACACGCGGTCGATGGGTTGAAAGTCGACAATCTGCGGCAGCGGATTGAGCTCGGCCCAGGCGAGGATCCGCACCACCTCATCCTTATAGGCCCGGGCGTCGATTTCGATAGGCACTTGCCGCGCGTCTTCGGCAAACGGCGGCGCGCGCAGCACTACCTTTTCATCGAAAACGAAGGGCTGATCCTTTAGAAACTTCTGTTGATAGTAGGCCCACATCACCGACTTGACAGGGTCTTTGCCGGGGTCGGCCTGCGTCACATCCGCCAGACAAAGGAGCACGGCAAACCATGCTCCCCGTCCGAGGATGCGTTTCACTGATACATCTCCGGCACGTCGTAACGCATGCCGTAGGAAGCATAAATGCGTTGGACCTCGCCCTCGCGAATTAGGGTCTCCAGCGCCTCTTCGATCGCATAGGCCAGCTGACGATTGCTTTCATGCACCGCCATGCCGATTTCCCACGTCTGCCGCCCCATGTTCGGGTAGGCATTTTCGGCCAGCGACCACTGATCGTCGTGGGCCTGATGCAGCTGCCAGTCGACCTCACCGCGCATCGCCATGACCGCATCGACCTTGCCGTCATGCATCGCCTCAAACGCGCCTTGCACCGACGGAAAATGGTGCGTGCTGCCCCCGAACTGGCCGTTGAAGATCGACGTCAGGTAAAACGACGGTACGCTGTCGATCTCGACCCCAATGGGATGCTCGGCAAACACCGCCACACTGGGCACGGCCTCCAGCCGCCTGCGGTCGAACGCCACTTGCCAGCGCTCGGTCTGGTACGGGCCGAACATCACCACATGGTCGTTTTCCAGCTCACCGACGTCATTGCGCTTCTGCGAGTAATCCTTGTCATAAGGCACGCGCATCATCAGGTCGGCCAGTTGCTGGCCGCGCAACTGACTACCACGCCATATCAGGTCGCGCAGATCGTCATCGAGCTTTTCTCCCGGCGGCGCCCACATCAATTCCAGGCGCACGCCCAATGCCTTGGCCAGCGCCGTGGCGAGATCGACATCCACGCCCTTCGGCTGGCCGTCTACCTGAAAACTGTAGGGCGCAAAATCCTGATACACCGCGACTTTAATCACTCCGGCAGCCACGATGCTGTCGTAATTGCGGACCTGCGCGTTGGCGGGCTGGAATATCATGCCCAGGCAAGCGCAGAGCAGGCAAAAAAGCGCTTTGAAAGCACGCATGCCGATCAATCCTCGGTATGAACGCTGTCCAGGTACGTGCGCACCGCCCACAGTGCCTCCTGACTCAAGTAATCCGCCATTTTCGGCATGTACACCCGACCATCGCGTACCGCACCGTTGCGCACACGCTCGACGAACCACTCATCACCCGTGGCGCCGACATCCAGATGGCGAAGATCAGGCGCGATGCCGCCGGAAATCGCTTCGAGCCCATGACATGCAGCGCAATTCTGGGTGTAGGCTGACTTACCGATCTCCAGCGCTTTGTCGTGATCCTTCGATTCGCGATAAGGGTTTTCCGCGCGCCATTCAGGCCCCAGTTGTTCAAGACCATCGGTGGCGACGGCGTGGGGCACGACATCACCGTGGGCCTGAGCCAGATTGCTGACAAGCAGACCGCACAACATCAATGCGCCGACCAGCAACGTACGTTTCTGGTTCCGGGATTCGGTCTGAGGCTGGATCAGGTTTTTTGTTGTCATTGTTATGTCCTCAAGGGTGCATGCAAAAGCATGTCGTCATCTTAAGAACCGCCTCCCTCTCATCGAATGCTGCTTTGGTGGCCGCGCCTTACTACCTTGGTACTGGCAGACCCGTACCATCTGCATATTTCCCCTCCTCACCCGCATTTCTATGCTGGCCTCATCTGCATGGAGTGCCTTATGCGCCAACTGGTGATTCACCGATTACTCTGCTTTGCCCTCGCGGCCTGGCCGTTGCTGACGTTCGCCGCGGACGAGTCTTTGCAGGTGCGCATCGGTTATCTGGCGTACATCCACGACACCGGGCCGATCCTGTCCAATGTCATCCCCGAACCGAAAGACGCCGGGCTGCGTGGCGCGGAGCTGGCCATTGTCGACAGCAACAGCACCGGGCGCTTTCTCAAGCACAGTTACAGCCTGACCAGCGCCAGTGCCGACAGCCCCGAAGCGCTGCTTGAGCAGGCCAAGGCACAGCACGACGACGGGCTGCGCCTGTTCGTGGTCAATGCACCGGTCGACACGCTGCGCCAGCTCAGTGCCGCCATGCCGGACAGCCTGCTGTTCAATGCGGGCAGTGCGGACGACAGCCTGCGCAGCACGTCGTGCCTGCATAACGTGCTACACACGTTACCCAGCCGGGCGATGCTTGCCGACGCGCTGGCGCAATTCTTGGCGGTGCGGCGCTGGAAACGCTGGCTGTTGATCGTCGGCCAGACGCCGGAAGATCAGGCCTACGCCAATGCCCTGCGCCGCGCGGCAAAACGCTTCGGCCACAGCATCGTCGCCGAAAAAGCCTTCACCTTCGATAACGACCAGCGACGCAGCGCTCAGGCCGACATGCCGCTGTTCACCCAGACCGCCGAATATGACGTGGTGCTGGTGGCCGACGAACGCGGCGACTTCGGCGAATACGTGCCCTACCAGACCTGGTACCCACGACCGGTGGCCGGCACTCAAGGCCTAACCCCCACCGGCTGGCACAAGACTGTCGAAACCTATGGCGCCGCGCAGTTGCAGAAGCGTTTTGAAGCGGCTGCCGGGCGCTGGATGAACGACCGCGATTTCGCTGCCTGGATGGCCGTGCGCAGCATCGCCAGCGCCGTCACTCGCCAGCGCGGCACTGATGCCATGCAGATCCGCGAGCTGGAGCTGGGCGACAACTTGCCACTGGACGGCTTCAAGGGCAGCAAGCTCAGTTTCAGGTCCTGGAACGGCCAGCTGCGCCAGCCCATTCCCGTGGTGCAGCCACGCGCCCTGGTGACTACTTCGCCGCAAGACGGTTTTCTGCACCCCGGAACGGAACTCGACAGCCTCGGTTACGACAAGCCGGAGGTGACCTGCAACTTTTGACTGATTTCGTAAGCACCGCAGCATTCCAGACAATTCCAACAACAAGGACCGCACCATGCGCCGCACTCTGATTGCCACAGCCCTGCTGATCGTCGCGGGGCAAAGCCTGGCCGCCACCGCCTTCGTCTCCAACGAAAAGGACAACAACCTGAGCCTGATCGACATGGACACGCTGCAGGTGACCCAGACCCTGCCCGTCGGCATGCGCCCCCGTGGCCTGCTGCTGTCCCACGACAGCAAGCTTCTTTACATCTGCGCCAGCGACTCGGACCGGGTGCAGGTGATGGACGTCGCCACGCGCAAGATCATCAAAGAGCTGCCGTCCGGCAAGGACCCCGAGCAGTTCGCTCTGCACCCCAACAATCGTTGGCTGTACGTCTCCAATGAGGACGATTCGCTGGTGACTGTGATCGACACCGAAACCTCGAAAGTGCTGGCACAGGTGGATGTCGGCGTCGAGCCGGAAGGCATGGCGGTCAGCCCCGATGGCAAGTGGGCGGTGAACACCAGCGAAACCACCAACATGCTGCACTGGATCGACACCAGTACCCAGACCCTGGCCGACAACACGCTGGTGGATCAGCGTCCGCGCTTCGTCGAGTTCAACAAGGACGGCTCGCAGCTGTGGTCGTCGGCGGAAATCGGCGGCACGGTCAGCGTGATCGATGTCGCCAGCCGCAAGATCCTCAAGACCCTGAAGTTCGAGATCAAAGGCGTGCACCCGGACAAGGTGCAGCCGGTGGGGATCAAGATCACCGACGACGGCAAGTACGCCTTCGTCGCGCTCGGCCCGGCCAACCATGTGGCGGTGATCGACGCAAAAACCCTGGAGGTCGTTGATTATCTGCTGGTCGGGCGCAGGGTCTGGCAGCTGTCGTTCACCCCCGACCAGAAGCAATTGCTCGCCACCAACGGGGTCAGCGGCGATGTGTCGGTGATCGACGTCGCCAGCCTCAAGGTGCTCAAATCGATCAAGGTCGGGCGTTATCCGTGGGGCGTGGTGGTAGCGCCATGAGTGCGGCTTTGCAGGTCAACGAGCTGAGTTTTGCCTATGGCGCGCGGGAGGCATTACGCCAGGTTTCGTTCGCCCTCGCGCCAGGGCGGTTCGCCGCGTTGCTTGGGCCAAACGGAGCGGGCAAGTCAACCCTGATCGCTCTGCTGACCCGGCTCTACGACCTGCAAAAAGGCGAGATCCGCATTGGCGAGCACTCCTTGCGCCAATCGGCAAGACCGGCATTGAAGCAAATGGGCGTGGTGTTTCAGCAAAGCACGCTGGATCTGGACCTGAGCGTGGAACAGAACCTGCGTTATCACGCCGCACTGCACGGTTTGCCCCAGCGTGAAGTCAGCGAGCGGGTGGAACAGGAACTCACCCGTCAGGGCCTCACCGAGCGGCGACGCGAGCGGGTTCGCGAACTCAATGGCGGGCATCGTCGCCGGGTAGAGATCGCACGAGCGCTGTTGCACCAGCCACGCCTGCTGCTGTTGGACGAAGCCAGTGTAGGCCTCGATCCGGCGAGTCGCCTGGCGCTGAATCAACACGTTCGCAGCCTGTGTCGCGAGCAAGGCATCAGCGTGTTGTGGACCACCCATTTACTGGATGAAGTACACAGCGATGACGACTTGCTGATTCTGCATCAGGGTCGTCTGGTCGCCAGCGGCCAGGCTTCGGACGTCAGTGCCGAGCATGGCGGCGAACTGAACACCGTATTCGCCCTTTTGACCACTTCATCCGGAGCCACTCGATGAGCGCTTATTGGCAGTGTTTCAGCGGCATCGTGCTGCGCGAATGGCTGCGTTTCGTGCTGCAACGCACCCGTTTTCTCAGCGCGCTGGTGCGCCCTCTGCTATGGCTGCTGGTATTCGCCGCCGGGTTTCGTGCAGCACTGGGCATCGCGATCATCGAGCCCTACGACACTTACATCCCTTACGAGGTGTACATCATTCCGGGGCTGGCCTGCATGATTTTGCTGTTCAACGGCATGCAGGGCTCGCTGTCGATGGTCTATGACAGAGAAATGGGCAGCATGCGCGTGCTGCTGACCAGCCCCCTGCCTCGGACTTTTCTGCTGGTGAGCAAGTTGTTGGCGACGTCGCTGATTTCCCTGCTGCAGGTCTATGCGTTTCTCGCCGTGGCGTGGATTTATGGGGTGCAGCCGCCCGCGTTCGGCCTGCTCGCCGTGTTGCCTGCCTTGCTACTGGTGGCGTTGATGCTCAGTGCTCTGGGGCTGTTGCTGTCCAATGCCATCCGCCAATTGGAGAACTTCGCCGGGGTGATGAATTTCGTGATCTTCCCGCTGTTCTTCATGTCATCGGCGCTGTATCCACTGTGGAAGATGCGTGAAGCCAGCGAATGGTTGTACTGGCTGTGCGCGATAAACCCCTTCAGCCATGCGGTGGAGCTGGTGCGTTATGCGCTGTACGAACGGCTGAACTCGCTGGCTCTGGCAGTGTGTCTGGGACTGACCCTATTGTTGGCGTGGCTGGCGGTGCTGACGTTCAACCCGCAGCATGCGGCGGTTCGCAAGCCAGGTTGAACCGGCAAATTACTACTTTGGTACTGGTTTTCCTTTCTATGGTCGCATTCACAAAGCCGCGGGACTGGCTTGTAATGCGAGGCATAAGAAGAAAGGAATTCTCGCTATGCCCCGTGCCTTGTCATTCGTCTGCCTGATTGCGCTAATCCTGGGTTCAAGCCCCATGATTCAGGCCGCAACGCCCGATCCGGACACCCCCTTGTTCAACGCCGACGGCTACCGGATCAAGCTGTATCGCAGCCCGACCCCTCAACGGATCGACGGCGCGCAGATCGTCGACACCGCACAGCTGCAAATGCTGCTCAAACAAAATCCCGAACCGGTGTTGATCGACGTCTATCGTCGGCAATGGCTGCAAGGCCGTTTCATCGAGGACGAACCCCACGCCAACCTCCCCGGCAGTCACTGGCTGGCCAATACCGGCGATGGCGAACTGGCCCAGAGCTGGATGGAATACTTCATTCTGAGCCTGCGCTCCCTGACTGACGGTCAAAAGGACACACCGTTGGTGTTCTACTGTCGCGCCGATTGCTGGCTGAGCTGGAACGCGATAAAACGCGCCAATGCCCTGGGCTACAGTCATCTGTATTGGTACCGCGACGGCCTCGATGCCTGGCTCGCTGCCGGGCTGCCGGTAGAACCTGCTCAACCCGAACCCTTGCGCTGAACGGCATCGACAATAAGAAAGGTGAAAAACCATGTACAAGATCCTGATCGCCGACGATCACCCGCTGTTTCGCGAAGCCATTCACAACGTCATCAGCGACGGCTTCCCCGGCAGCGAAGTGATGGAAACCGAAGACCTGGACAGCGCCATGGCCCTGACCAAAGGCAATGACGATCTGGATTTGATCCTGCTGGACTTGAACATGCCGGGCATGCACGGCCTCAATGGCCTCATCAACCTGCGCAACGAAGCGCCGACCATTCCAGTGGTGATCGTTTCCGCCGAGCAGGACAAACAGGTGGTGTTGCAGGCGATTACTTATGGCGCTGTGGGTTTCATCACCAAATCGTCGCCACGCAAGCAGATGACCGAGGCCATAGAGCAGATTCTCAACGGCAATGTGTACCTGCCATCGGACATCATCCGCAGCCAGAAAAGCACCACCCGCCGCAGCAGCAACGATGCGCCGCACTTCCCGCCCGAGCTGCTCCAGGCATTGACCCGCAAGCAGTTGCTGGTGCTCGAACGCATGACCAAAGGCGATTCCAACAAACAGATCGCCTATAGCCTGGCGATTGCCGAAACCACAGTGAAAGCCCATGTATCGGCCATTTTGCGCAAGCTCAATGTGCATAACCGGGTGCAGGCGATCCTGAGTGCCGGGGATATCGATTTCGCGGCGTATCTACGCAGGTAGCGGCTTCCATGATCTGCCAGGGCGATCCGCTGAAGCGGTCCGGCTTGCCGACGGAGGAAAACTTGAGGACGCCACCGCCGGCAAGCCGGCCCCCTACGGGGATCCAGGGAGCCAAGCCAATCAGCCGTCAGACAGAATTGAAAACAGCCCGTCACCCCTGCTGCGCCAGCGCCTCGAACGCCTCCTCGATGTAACTCACCTTGGTCGGCCGCACCAGCCGTGCCACCTCCTGGCCGTCGCGCATGAACACCAGCGTCGGCCATAACTTCACCCGGAACGAACGCCCCAGCCGTTTGCCGCTGCCATCCTCGATTTTCAGGCGGCGTACCTGCGGGTATTCGGCAATCACCTCGCCTATCAAAGGCTGAGCGGCGTTGCAGTGGCCGCACCAGTTGGTGCCGAACTCAATGACGCTGGCGCCCTCCAGCGCGTCCACTTCAGCGCGGGTCAGGGTTTCAGGAACGTAAGGCTCGGTAGTCATTTGCAATCTCCCATCAGGTTGCGGGCAGTGTAGCGGCCTGCACAAAACCAGCGCAAAGCGCCATCTGTCACTTTCATATTAATAGTCACTTGCATAATGAAAGTCGCACGCTTAGATTATGACCATAATTTCTCGACAGTCATTGCTCTGGAGATCCCGGTCATGAAGAAGAAAAGCTTCGCCGACATGCCCTGCCCGATTGCCCTTAGCCTCGAACACGTAGGCGATGGGTGGAACATCCTGATCCTGCGCGACATGTCGTATGGCCTTAGCCGTTTCGACGAATTCGAAAAGAGCCTGGGCATTGCCGCCAGCACGCTGACCCGTCGCCTGAATGGCCTGATCGAGTCCGGTCTGGTGGAAAAACACACCTACTCCGACAAGCCGCCGCGCTACGACTACGTACTCACCGAAAGCGGTCGTGACTTCCGTCCGGTGGTGCTGACCCTGATGAAATGGGGCAGCAAACACTTCTCGCCGGGCGGCTCGAACATCGAGCTGATCGACGGGGCCAGCGGCAAGCCAGTCGACCTGGTGCTCGTCGACGCCAACTCCGGCAAGCGCATCAACATGCATGAACACAGCCTTCGCTACAAAGGCCCCTCCGAAAGCATTTCCGCCTGGCGCCTGGAAGCTGGCCGAGCGCGGCGGGACGCCTATCGCAACGCCCTTCCACCTTCCCAACCACTGCAGCTCAACAGGTAACCACGATGAACAACCCCCAAACCGTCACCGAGCCCGCCGTTGCCGTCGCAGCGCCGAAATCCGCTCGGGGCAAGCGTCTGATCCTGTTGTTGCTCGCTGCTGCCATCGTGGTCGGTGCAGTGATCTTCGGTATGCACTGGTGGACCGTCGGCCGTTTTCTCGAGTCCACCGATGACGCCTATGTCGGGGGCGACGTGACCGTGATCGGGCCGAAGGTGCCGGGCTACATCACGGAACTCAAAGTGGTCGACAACCAGTTCGTTCACGCCGGCGACTTGCTGGTGAAGATCGACGACCGCGATTACGTCGCTGCATTGAACAAAGCCGAAGGCGCCGTCGCGGCTGAACAGGCATTACTCGCCAACCTGGATGCCACCGAACAGCTGCAACATGCGGTGGTCAGCCAGGCCAAAGCCGGAATCGACGCCGCGAACGTCGAAACCGTGCGTTCGCGGGACGATCAAGTGCGTTATCAAGTGCTGTCCGGGCGCTCGGCGGTGTCGGTGGAAAGCTTCCAGCGCGCCGATGCCACCTACAAGACTGCCCAGGCCAATGGCGCCAAGGCGCAGGCTTCGATGCTCGCCTCGCAACGCCAGCTGGACGTGATCTCGACCCAGAAACAACAGGCCCGCGCCGCGCTCGAACAAGCCAAGGCCGAACGTGACATGGCGCGGCTGAACGTTGGTTACACCGAGTTGCGCGCTCCGGTCGATGGGGTGATCGGCAACCGTCGGGCACGGGTCGGCGCGTACGCCGCCGCTGGCACTCAGCTGCTGTCGGTCGTCCCTGCCACCGGCCTGTGGGTCGATGCCAACTTCAAAGAGGACCAACTCCAACACATGCACCCTGGCCAGGCCGTGACCATCGAAGCTGACGTGATGCCAGGTCAGATATTCCACGGCCATCTGGACAGCCTTGCACCCGCCACCGGTTCGCAATTCAGCGTGCTGCCTCCGGAGAACGCCACCGGCAACTTCACCAAGATCGTGCAAAGAGTCCCGGTCCGCGTTTACCTGGACGGCGAAGACGGCCACCTCGGCAAACTGCGTCCCGGCCTGTCGGTGATCGCTGAAGTCGACACCAAGGCCGACGCCTCGCAACCTGATCGCGTCGCCAGCACCGCTGACGGGAAGCGAGCGCCATGAGTGCCGCCACCGCCAGTGCCAGCGCATTTCCTGCAAAACCCAAGGGGCCGGTAGACGCCGCGTCGATGGCCACGGCCGCCAAGGTCCTGGCCTTCGCCAGCATGTGTCTGGGGATGTTCATCGCGTTGCTGGACATCCAGATCGTTTCCGCTTCGCTGCGTGACATTGGCGGTGGCTTGTCTGCCGGTTCCGACGAAACCGCCTGGGTCCAGACCAGCTACCTGATCGCAGAAATCGTGGTGATTCCGCTGTCCGGCTGGCTCGCCCGGGTGTTCTCCACCCGCTGGCTATTCTGCGCATCGGCGGTCGGCTTTACCCTCGCCAGCCTGTTGTGCGGTCTGGCCTGGAACATCCAGAGCATGATCGCTTTTCGCGCCCTGCAAGGCTTTCTCGGCGGTTCGATGATCCCGATGGTGTTCACCTCGGCCTTCATGTTCTTCACCGGCAAACAGCGGGTCATCGCCGCATCGACCATCGGTGCCATCGCGTCGTTGGCGCCGACCCTGGGCCCGGTGATCGGCGGCTGGATCACCGACGTGTCGTCCTGGCACTGGCTGTTCTACATCAACCTGGTACCGGGGATTTTCGTCGCGATTGCGGTGCCGATGCTGGTCAATATCGACTCGATGGACCTCAAGCTCCTCAAGGGCGCCGATTACATCAGCATGGTGTTTCTCGCGCTGTTTCTCGGTTGCCTGGAATACACCCTGGAAGAAGGTCCGCGCTGGAACTGGTTCAGCGATCAGACCATTCTCACCACCGCGTGGATTTCCGGCATTTCAGCGATTGCTTTCATCAGCCGCACGCTGATGGTCAGCAACCCGGTGGTCGATCTGCGCGCCCTGAAAGACCGTAACTTTGCCCTTGGCTGTTTTTTCTCGTTCGTCACCGGCATTGGCCTGTTTGCCACGATTTACCTGACGCCGCTGTTTCTGGGCCGGGTCCGCGGTTACAGCGCACTGGAAATTGGCGAAGCGATCTTCTCGACCGGCGTGTTTCAACTGGCTGCGATCCCGGTCTACGGCTTTCTCGCCAACCGCGTCGACCTGCGCTGGATCATGATGTTCGGTCTTTCGCTGTTTGCCCTGTCGATGTGGGACTTCTCGCCGATCACCCATGATTGGGGCGGCCACGAGCTGCTGCTGCCACAAGCCATTCGCGGTTTCGCTCAGCAGATGGCCGTGCCACCGACCGTGACTCTTACGCTGGGCGGCTTGCATCCTTCGCGTCTGAAACAGGCCTCGGGATTGTTCAATCTGATGCGCAATCTGGGCGGCGCCATCGGCATCGCGGCCTGCGCCACGATCCTCAACGACCGCACCAACCTGCATTTCACGCACTTGGCCGAGCACCTGAATTACAGCAACGAAGCCATGAACAACTGGCTGGCCACCGTCACCGACAACTTCGCAAGCCTTGGCCAGAACACGGCGGACGCCAGCAACTCGGCGCTGCATCAGCTTTGGCTGTTGACCTACCGCGAGGCGCAGACCCAGACCTACTCCGATGCGTTTCTGGCAATCATGGTCTGTTTCATCGTCGCCGTGGCCATGGTCCCGCTGATGCGCAAGGTCGTGCCGCCGAAGGCACCTTCGGCCGACGCGCATTGAGACCGACATGAACTCTCTTTTCTCACCTTCAGCATCCCGTTTCGAGGACAGCCCCATGAACACCCTGGCGTCTCGTTTCAAACGCACCGGCCTCTTCGCTTTCAGCGCGCTGTTCATTGCTCTGGCGGGCTGTACCGTTGGCCCGGATTACCAAAAACCGGACAACACCCTGACCGCGACCTATCAGAATCAGGCACTGTTGCAGCAACGTGTCGGCGATACCCCCGCGCCAGCACTGGACACTTGGTGGACCGGTTTCAACGACCCGGAACTGACTCGTATCGTCCAGCGCGTGCTGGACCAGAATCTGGACCTGGCGAAATCCTTCGCCCGTGTCGAACAGGCCCGCGCGGTGGCGCAACAGGCAGGGGCGATTCGCTTGCCGCAGGGTGCGCTGGATGCCAGGGCGGTCCGTCAGCGTCAATCCACCGAAAGCTCACAGGGTCAGGTGGGCAGTACTTTTCCCGGTTACGACCGCAATCAGACGCTGGAAACCATTGGCGTCGGCGCCAGTTGGGAGGCCGATCTGGCGGGCGGTCTGAAACGTGGTGAAGAAGCTGCGGTAGACGAAGCTCAGGCGGCAGAAGCGAGTCATGTCGGTGTGCGGATTTCGGTTGCAGCAGAAGCTGCCGATGCCTATTTCCGCATTCGCGGCGCTCAGCAACGGCTGGCGGTGGCAGAGGATCAGGTCAAGACCCAGAACGGTTTGCTCGACTTGATCAAAGACCGCATGGGCAGTGGGCTTGCGACCAACCGCGAGCAGGCTCAGGCCCAGGCGCTGGTGTTGCAGGCTCGCGCCACAATACCTCCGCTGCGCACTGAGCTTGCCACGCAACTCAATCGGCTGGACGTGCTGATGGGCGCGCAACCTGGCACCTATTCCCAGGAGCTGAAGAACAGTGCGCAGCAGTACAGCGTGCCGACCATCAGCGACTCCGAAGGCCCGGCCGAACTGCTACGCCGCCGCCCTGATGTAATCGCCGCCGAGCGTAAACTGGCAGCGTCCAATGCGCGCATCGGTGCGGCGATTTCCGAGTACTACCCGAAAGTCTCGCTGTCCGGTTTGCTGGGCTTCGATACGGCCCACAGCGGGCAACTCTTCACCTCGTCGGCCTTCCAGCCGCAAGCGATCATCGGCCTGCACTGGCGGCTGTTCGATTTCGGCCGCGTCGATGCCGAAGTCGCCCAGGCCAAGGGTGCCAATGCCGAAGCCCTGGCCGAGTATCGTCGGGTGATGTTGAAGGCCACGGAGGACGTCGAGAACGCCATCGTCACCCTGGTCGAGCTGGAACTGCAGCGCGGCGAAGTCGATCAGGAAGTCGCCGCCCATCAGACCGCCCGCGATGCCGCGCAAGACGCCTACAAAGGCGGCGCGATCAGCCTGGTGGAAGTGTTGGATGAGGATCGTCAGTTGCTGGTCTCAAGGGACCAACTGGCGCAACTGCACGCCAATGATGCACGGGCGGCGGTCTCGACCTTCCGCGCGTTGGGTGGGGGCTGGCCGCAGAGCGCGGCAGCCAGGATCGCCAAACAGTGAGACTTGTGGGAGACGCCGGAGGTCACGACGGTACGGGCCGCGATTCGGACGATAGCGGTGGGTCAGTCAGAGCATCATCGCCTGACACCCCTTCTCGCTGCCGTCGTGACCTCCGGCGTCTCCCACAGTGATTTGCATACGGCTCGGGGATGATGTCGCTCCCACAGTGATTTGCGTACGACTCGGGGGAGATGTCGCTCTCACAGTGATTGCGTACGACTCGGAGATGATGTCGCTCCCAGAGTGATTTGCGTACGACTCGGGGAGGATGTCGCTCTCACAGTGATTTGCGTACGACTCGGGGATGATGTCGCTCCCAGAGTGATTTGCGTACGACTCGGAGATGATGTCGGCCGCAAATCTGCTGGGGGTTGCCTCAGCCCTTGATGAACCCCAGCAGGATCTTGTTGATCTCATCCGGCTGCACGGTGCACATGCCGTGAGCGCCGCCCTTGACCACGTGCAACGTCGAGCCTTTTACCAGCTCGTGGCTCTTGTAGCCCGCCGCGACGATGGGCACGATCTGGTCGTCGTCGCCATGCAGGATCAAGGTCGGGACGTCGATCTTTTTCAGGTCTTCGGTAAAGTCGGTTTCGGAGAAGGCCTTGATGCAGTCGAACTCGCCCTTGACGCTGCCCAGCATGCCGATGGACCAGAACGAGTCGATGGCGCCTTGGGAGGTTTTCGCGCCATCGCGATTGAAGCCGAAGAACGGCACGGCCAGGTCTTTGAAGAACTGCGAACGGTCTGCAGTGAAGCCTGCGCGGATGCCATCGAACACGTCGATTGGCAGGCCTTCGGGGTTGGCTTCGGTTTTCAGCATGATCGGCGGAACAGCACCAATCAACACGGCCTTGGCAACTCGCGAGGTGCCGTGACGGCCGATGTAACGCGCCACTTCGCCACCGCCGGTGGAGTGACCGATCATGATCACGTCCTTGAGGTCCAGCGCTTCGAACAGCTGCGCCAGGTCATCGGCGTAGGTGTCCATGTCGTTGCCTTCCCAGGTCTGGCCCGAGCGGCCATGGCCACGACGGTCATGGGCGATGACCCGATAGCCGTTCTGGCCGAGGAACAGCATCTGCGCGTCCCAGGCATCGCCGTCCAGCGGCCAGCCGTGAGAGAACACGATGGGCTGACCGGTGCCCCAGTCCTTGTAGAAAAACTCGGTGCCGTCTTTCAGGGTCAAGATAGACATGGGTCGCAATCCTCGGGAAGTGTGCAGGGAAGATTGAGCGTAGCCCGGGATTGTGAATGTGCCTTGAAGGTATGTGCTTGTTTCAGTGAGCGCCCGCCGTGCTGCTACAGAGAAAATGCAACGCAGGTCAGACAGTCATTCCGTCCCGCGCCACGAGCACATTCCCGGGCAACTCATCCCCATGCTCGATCAACCACGCATCGAGCGTATGCCCGACATGGGTCAGCACGCCCTTCTCCGGCCTCAGCTCTTCGATGATCTGCAACGCCAGATTGAGGTCATTGTGATTGCGCGGCGCCTGGGGTTGCGGCGGCATGGAGCAGTCGAGGACCAACACATCCAGCGGCTGTCGTTGCAGACAGGCGGTGGTCTCATCCGGCAATCCGACGGTATCGGTGAGGTAAGCCAAGCGCCGCCCGCCTCCTTCCAGCAAATACCCAAGCGTCGGTTTGGAATGCAGCAACGGCAGCGCCGTGACCTGAAGCTCGCCGAACGCGCGGGTTTCAAACGCCGCGAACGGCTGGCTGAAGTCAAGAATCCCGGGGTGCTTGTACAGGTCAGACAGCCCTTGCGGATCAACCGGGCCATGCACGGGAATCACCAGCCCCTGCCCCCAGCGCAGGTGCAACAAGCCCTGCGCATGGTCGGCGTGGTAGTGGGTCTGGAGAATGCCGCTGAAGCTGCGCGGCGGGAAACGTTCAGTGAGGTCTGGCAGGCCGCTGTCAATCAACCAGCGTTGATCGCCCAGTTCCACCAGCGCCGAGCACGGTCGTCGACGCAAACGCGGATCGGCATGGGCGGCCTGACACGCCTGGCACTGACAACCGTAAACCGGCACCTGCCGCGCGTCCCCCGTTCCCAACAGGGTCAGACGCATGCGTGCTCCCGGTCGATACGTTGCAACAGGCGGCTGACGGTCTGCTCCAGCGCACCGGAGTTGTCTAGCAGGATCACCGCAGGGCCGTTTGTCCCGGGCGCAGTGGCCAGCAATTCATCGGCAAACTGCGCGTTGCGCCCCAGACGTGCCTCGATTTCCTCTGCCGACTCCCTACCCCGCGCCAGCAACCGCTGACGCAGGACCGCCTGATCGACGCTGAGCAGCACCACCAGCAGGTCCGGATAACGCGCCCGAGCCTGAGGCAGATGCCCGCGCGAACCGTTGATCAGCACGTCGTGCCCTTCGGCCAGCCACTGATCGATCTCGATGGGTATCCCGTAGTGCAGACCATTGGCGAACCAGCTCAGGGCAAACGCACCCTGAGCCTGCAATTCACCGAAACGATCGATGCTGACCGCTTGCGCCGCCTCGCCCCTGGCTTCGGCCGAACGGGTGATGACCCGACGCACGATCCGGCAGCCGCGTGCGGCCATCGGTTCGCGCGCAGCATCCAGCAGGCTGTCCTTGCCCGAACCGGAGGGTCCGATGAGATAGATCAACCTGCCTGCCATCAAAAAACCCTCTTCGCTTGTCGCCAGACCTGCTGGATCACCGGCAGGTTGCCCACGGCGCGGGCCTGGATCAGGTCGGCGCGCAGGCCGACGCGGATTTCCCCGCGATCATTCAGGCCCGCCGAACGCGCCGGCGCCAGGCTCACGGTGGTCACCGCCTTTGCCAGCCCTGCTCCCGGTACGGGTTGAGTATCGTCCAGCTGCACACCGAGCGCGAACGCCGCTTGCAGAAGGCTGGCCGGATAATAATCGCTGGAGAGAATATCCAGTAGCCCTTCTTTAGCAAGGGTCGCCGCCGCGATGTTGCCGGAGTGCGATCCACCGCGGACGATGTTCGGCGCGCCCATCAGCACGCTCATGTCCAGCCGGCGACAGGCCTGCGCCGCTTCCAGGGTGGTCGGAAATTCGGCGATGGTCATGCCGTAACCCGCCGATTCCTCGACGTGAGCCACCGTCGCGTCGTCGTGACTGGCCACCGACAGCCCGCGCTCCAGGCAGATGTCGACGATGGCCCGGCGATAACGGTCGCTGTAGATCTTCGAGTTGGCGACCTGCTCGACGATGAACGCGTCCATCTGCTCGGAGCTCAGGTGATATTTACCCATGTAGTACTCACGGTACTTGGATTCAAGGGCAAACTGGCGCTGACCCGGCGAATGGTCCATGGTCGAAACCAGCTGCACCAACGGCTGCTCCACCAGATCGCGGAACACGCTGAGGGTGTCGGGGTGGCAGACTTCGCAACGCAGGTGCAGACGGTGCTCGGCGCGGGTCATATCGGCGGCATTGGCGCGGGCGATGGCGTCGACCATCCCCGGCAATTGCTGCATGCGTTTGCCCTTGGGATTGACGTCGCCGATGGACAGCGCGTCGAACACCGTGGTGATGCCGGCTGCGATGATCTGCGCGTCGTGGCTCATCACCGCCGACGCCGATGGCCAGTCCACACCGGGACGCGGGCTCAGATGCTTTTCGAGGTTATCGGTGTGCAGCTCGACCAGCCCCGGCAGCAGGTAATCGCCGTCCAGATTCTGCGCCTGCGGCAGGTAGCTGACGCCGGTTTCGACCTCACTGATCAGGCCGTCACGCAGAACCACGGTGCCGGTGAACACCTGATCGGCGGTGACGATACGGGCGTTGGTCAGGATCTGTTCGTTCAGCATTCCAGTAACTCCTTCGCGGTCAGGTCCAGCGGGGTCATGTCCAGATGGCGGTCGGACACCGCCTCGCGCGCCAGGCGGTCGTGGAAGATGCCGATCACGGCGGCACCGGCGTTTTTCGCTTCATTGATCAGTTCCAGCACCACCGCTCGATTGCTGTCGTCCAGCGACGCGGTGGGCTCGTCCAGCAGCATGACCGGCCACGGCACCATGAAGCCGCGAGCGATGTTGACCCGCTGCTGCTCGCCCCCGGAAAAGGTGCCCGGCGCCAGTTGCCACAGGCGTTGCGGAATGTTCAGGCGGGTCAACAGATATTCGGCGCGGGCCTGCGCCTCTTCACGGCTCCAGCCACGGGCCAGCGCCGGTTCCATTACCACGTCCAACGTCGCGACACGCGGAATGACCCGCAGAAACTGGCTGACATAGCCCAGGGTCTGTTGACGCACTTGCAGCACATCGCGAGGCTCGGCGCCCACCAGGTCGAGCCATTGGCCCTGATGCTGCACACGAATGCTGCCACCCGCTGGCAGATAGTTGCCATACAGCGTGCGCAGCAGCGTGCTTTTACCTGCGCCGGAATGGCCATGCAACACCAGGCACTCACCCCCGCGTACCGCGAAACTCAAACCGCGCAACACGTTCAGCACCACCCCGTTCTGCTGATGCAGGGTGAAGGTTTTCGAGAGGTCTCGGACCTCGATCAGCGTGTTCATCAAAGCCACTCCAAAAGTCGGGTCAGGGCTGCACTCACGGTTGCAGCACCGAGGACACCAGCAACTGCGAATACGGGTGTTGCGGATCGTCGAGAATCTGGTCGGTGAGCCCGGTTTCCACGACGTGGGAACGGCGCATCACCATCAGCCGGTCGGCCAGCAGACGAGCCACTGCCAGGTCATGGGTGACGATCACCACCGCCAGATCCAGCTCGCGCACCAGACCGCGCATCAGGTCCAGCAACCGCGCCTGCACCGAAACATCGAGGCCGCCAGTCGGCTCGTCCATGAACACCAGACGTGGGCCGGACACCAGGTTGCGGGCAATCTGCAGACGCTGTTGCATGCCGCCGGAAAAGGTCCGTGGCAGGTCGTCAATGCGCGCCGGATCGATCTCCACCTGACTCAGCCAGTCGAGCCCCGCCGCACGCAGTTGCTGATAGTTGCGCACGCCCTGAGCCATCAGCCGTTCACCGATATTGGCGCCCGCCGACACCGCCATGCGCAGGCCGTCCCGTGGGTTCTGCTCAACGAAACCCCACTCGGTGCGCAACAAGGTGCGGCGTTCGGCTTCGCTGGCGCTGTACAGGTCGAGCCACTTGCCCTGAACGCCGCGATAGTCGATGACACCCCGGTCCGGTGGGCAGCGGCCGCTGAGCAGCGAAAGCAAGGTCGATTTACCCGAGCCTGACTCCCCGACGATGCCCAGCACTTCACCCGGATACAGCTCGAAACTGACGTCCTGGCAGCCCTTTTCCGGGCCGTAGAGTTTGGTCAGTCCGTTGACCTTGAGCAGCGGTTGGGCGCGATTTGCCTCGACACCCGGCTGTAGCGTTTGAGCGGCGATCATTGATCGGCCCTCCCTTGGGTGACCCGCTGCGCGCAGTAATCGGTGTCCGAGCAGACGAAGCTCTGGGTGCCCTGATCGTCGAGAATCAGCTCGTCGAGGAATGAGTCATGACTGCCGCAGATCGCGCAGTGGTGTTCCCATTTCTGCACTTCGAACGGATGGTCTTCGAAGTCCAGGCTGGTGACGCGGGTGTACGGCGGCACCGCATACAGACGCTTCTCGCGACCGGCACCGAACAGCATCAGCGCCGGGCTCATGTCCAGTTTCGGGTTGTCGAATTTCGGAATCGGCGACGGGTCCATTACGTAGCGCTCGTTGACAGTCACCGGGTAGGCGTAAGCCGTGGCGATGTGGCCGAAGGTGGCGATGTCTTCGTAGAGCTTTACGTGCATCACCCCGTAATCGTTGAGCGCATGCATGGTGCGGGTCTCGGTTTCCGAGGGCTCGATGAAGCGCAGCGGCTCGGGGATCGGCACCTGATAGACCATGATCTGATCGGCATGCAACGGGGTTTCCGGGATGCGGTGACGGGTCTGGATGATCGTCGCATCCGGGGTGCGCTCGGTGGTTTCGACGCCAGCGGTGCGGGCGAAGAAGCGACGAATCGACACCGCGTTGGTGGTGTCGTCTGCGCCCTGGTCAATAACCTTGAGCACGTCTTCGGCGCCCAGAATCGCGGCGGTCAGCTGCATGCCGCCGGTGCCCCAGCCATAAGGCAACGGCATTTCACGCCCGCCAAACGGCACTTGGTAACCGGGAATCGCCACGGCCTTGAGCAAGCCGCGACGGATCATGCGTTTGGTCTGTTCGTCCAGATACGCGAAGTTGTACGCCTCGTCGCGCGATTCTCGGGGTAAGCGCCGGGGTTGTGTGGCGGCATTCATTGGGCCTGCTCCTTGGAGGGCTTGCGCAGTTTGCGGATCAATTCCAGTTCGGCCTGGAAGTCGACGTAGTGCGGCAGTTTCAGGTGCGAGACGAAACCCGAGGCTTCGACGTTGTCGCAGTGGGCCAGGACGAATTCTTCCTGCTGCGCTGGCGAGACGATTTCTTCGGCGTACTCGCCCGCACGCAGCGAACGATCCACCAGCGCCATGCCCATGGCCTTGCGCTCGGCATGCCCGAACGCCAGGCCATAACCGCGAGTGAATTGCGGCAATTCAGTGGCGGAACCGACGAACTGGTTGACCATCTCGCACTCGGTGACTTCGATGGCGCCGATGGAAATCGGGAAGCCCAGTTCTTCAGGCTCGATCCAGACCTCGACTTCACCCACGCGGATCTCGCCGGCGAACGGGTGATTGCGGCCGTAGCCGCGCTGGGTCGAATAGCCCAGCGCCAACAGAAAACCTTCGTCGCCACGGGCCAGCGCTTGCAGGCGCTCGGCGCGGCTGGCCGGGTACTCCAGCGGCTCGCGGGTGATGTCCGCTACTGGCGCGCCGGTGTCGGCCTCCTCCTTGATCAAGCCCTCTTTCGTCAACAGCCCCAACACGCGCGGGCAGGCTTCGACGGTCGCTTCGGGTTTGCCTTGCGGCCCCGGAAACTCGCCCTCGGCAAGCAAGGTAAAATCCAGCAGACGATGGGTGTAGTCAAAGGTTGGCCCAAGGAGCTGGCCCCCGGGGACATCCTTGAAAGTCGCCGACAGACGACGATTGAGCTGCATCGCCGAGGTGTCGATCGGCAGGCTGGCGCTGAAACGCGGCAGCGTGGTGCGGTAGGCGCGCAACAGGAAGATGGCCTCGACCAGATCCCCCGCCGCTTGCTTGATCGCCAGCGCGGCGAGTTCTTCGTCGTACAGCGAACCTTCGGTCATGACCCTGGCAACGGCCAGCGGCAATTGCTGACGGATCTGCTCGACCGCCAGTTCAGCCACCGAGGTGTCACCACGGCGTTTCTTCGCCAGCAGTTTGTGAGCGTTGTCGATGGCCTGTTCGCCACCCTTGACGGCAACGTACATCACACACCTCCCTGGGTCTGCGAGGGCTTGAACAGCACCTGAGTGCTGCGCGGCAGGCCCATCAGTTCGCTGCCCGCGAGGAAAAACACGTCGATCCCGCGCGGGAAGTCACTGCGCGATTCACGCTCTTCCCAAAATGCTTCCTGCAACGGCAGGCTGACGTGGTTTTTGCTTTCGATGCCGGGGCCGCGAAGCGCGACCTGACGCCCGCCTTGCAGGCTCGGCAGTTGCACCAGCAGCGTGCATGACTGGTCGGGATAGCGGTCATTGCCCAGATCAAAACCGCTGAGGTCGTGCAACTGGCTGTCGTCCAACAGGGCGAAGCGGGCGTTCTGGCGGTCGCTGACAATCGGGCATCCGCAATGAAAGGTCAGGTTGGCGCGAATCGCCTGGGTGTCAAACTTCGGCGCCAGCCACAGCGGGGTGTCGATATCCAGCAACGCCAGGCACAGGGCGTGACTCGCCGACGCCAGGCCTTCCAGATGCGGCGGGGTCTGCGCAGTCAACAGGCTCTGGGCGACACCGGGACCGGCCAGGGCCTTGAGGGCAGCGCGGAAGCTTCGCTGGGCGTCGAGCACGGGGTCGGCGAAAGCAGGCTGTAAAAGGGTCGCACTCATCAGTTTTCTCCTCTGACCAGCGTGAAGAAGTCCACCTTGGTCGCTGCGGTTTCGGCTTGTTGTTGAGACCGGCGTACGGCTTGCGCCGCAGCCAGCGGTTCGATCAGCTCGCGGATCCAGTGAGCCTGTTGTGCGCCTTGCAGATGCGCGTCGGCGAGCGCGGCCAGTTCGGCGTGCGCTTTGTCGCGCCCGGCCAGATAGCTGTAACCGGTGCGGCCATCGGCAAGGCGCACCACACAACGGGTCACGCTCATTTCGCCGACGTTGAATGGCGCGCCACTGCCGCCCATGCGGCCTCGGACCAGGGTCATGCCGATTTCCGGGGCGCGAATCAGCTGGTATTCGGCGTCGCGCAGTGCGTTTTCGTACGTCGACAATTCATCGCGACGTGTACGCGAGAGCACGCCGATCCAGTGCTGGCGGACAGCGTGGTCGGGGCTTGTGGTGAACGCGGATGTAGCAGTCATCGAGGGCATCTCCATCAGGTGACGATCTGATACTGGAAGCGGTCGGAACGGCTGGTGGAATGGGCGATCTCCACCGGGTTTCCGTCCGCGTCGCGGGAAAGGGTGAGCACGGTCAGCGCTGGCAGATGACGTGGCATCAGCAGCACGCTGGCCTCTTCGCGGCTCGGCAGGCGTGCGCCGATCAGGCTGAAGGTGCGAGTCAGCGGCAGGTCGCGAGCGGCGAGAAACTGCCGCACCGAGCCGCTTTTGTAGTCGGCGAGCAGTTCACGGCGGGTGGCGCAATAACGATGGCGGATCAGGCTGACCGGCTGGCCGTCGAGGCGGCGCAGGGTTTGCAATTCGATCAAGGGCGCGTGTTCTTCAAGGCCCAGATGCTCGGCTTCTTCGCGAGTGGCGGTGCAGTGGCGGCGTTGCAGCAGCACCGCTTCAACCCCATGACCTTGAGCCGACAACGACTGGCTGTAGGCGCTCTCGGCGGCCACCGGATACACCAGCGGACGGCCCAGCACCTGAGTGCCCTTGCCCTGGCGGCGCAACAGACTGCCTTCACGCACCAGCTCGTCGATAGCCCGGCGCACGGTGTGGCGGTTGACGTCGAAACGCGCCGCCAGTTGGGTTTCGGCGGGCAGGAATTCGCCCGCGGTGTAGTGACTCATTTCGCGGCGTAACGTATCCGCAAGCTCGCGGTAGACCGGTTCAGATTGTCTAGACAACTGCATGGCTAAAAAAAGGGTTCGCACCCTCTCCTATCGGTTCGTTAGATGAACTGCTTGCGCAGCCGCTGGGAGAAGATGTCGATGACGCTGACCACCACAATGATCACCAGCAGCACCGAGCAGGTCTGGGTGAACTGGAACGCACGGATGTTTTCCCAGAGGATCACGCCGATACCGCCAGCGCCGACCATCCCCACCACCGTTGCCGAGCGAACGTTGGATTCGAAGCGGTACAGGGCGTAGGAAATCCACAGCGGCATGACCTGCGGGATCACCCCGAAAATCACTTCCTGCAAGGCACTGGCGCCCGTCGCTCGTACCCCTTCCACAGGGCCGGGATCGATCGCTTCGACCGCTTCGGCGAACAACTTGGCGAGCACGCCGGTGGTGCTGATCCACAACGCCAGGACACCGGCGAACGGACCCAGGCCGACCGCCACCACGAACAGCATCGCGAAGACCATTTCATTGATGGAACGAAAGGAGTCCATGACCCGGCGCAGCGGCTGGTGAATCCACCACGGGGTGATGTTGTCGGCGCACAGCACGCCTAGCGGCACCGAGCAGACGATCGCCAGCAGCGTGCCCCACAGGGCGATGTGCACCGTGGTGACCATTTCCTTGAGGTAGGCGCGCCATTCGTGGAAGTCCGGCGGGAAGAAGTCGGCGGCGAAGGTTGCCATGTTGCCGGAGTCGCGATACAGCGCCAGCGGGTTCATCTCGGCGCCGTGCCAGGCCCAGGCCATCAACGCCAGGAAGATGCCCCAGCCCAGGTATTGCGGCCAACTGCGCTTGCCGGCGACTTCAACGTAAGCAGCGTGAGTGGTCATAAGATTTCCCGATTGCTCATACAGAAACAGCAGTGAATTGCGCGGTGCTCTCTTCAACTTCAAGCATCAACCGAGCACCGCGCCTGTTACCTCAACCCGCCTTGGCGGTGTTCTGTTTTTCCAGGTCCGAGATGCGGTCCTGCAGCTTGGTCAGCCCGGCGTCGATCTCTTTCAGGCGAGTGCTTTTTTCGTCAGCGCTGAGGGTGGTGCTGGCGGTGGTTTCAGTCTTCTGCTTGAACAGCTCGAGCTGGCGGATGGTCAGCAACTGGTCATCCGAAGACTTGAGGAACTTGCCCATCTGCATGTTCTTCAACACGGCCTTTTCTTCGTCGGTGTCGCCATAGTTGGCGAAGAAATCACGGATCTTGTTTTTGGTGGTGTCGGCCATGCCCTTGCGCCAGACCATCGGATCGGCCGGGATGATTGGCGACTTCCAGATCACCTTGAGCATTGCGGCCTTGTCCGGCTGAGTGACTTCCAGACGGTCCATGCTTTCGGTGTTGAAGGTGGCGACGTCGAGCTGGCCCTTGGCGACGCTGAGGGCGTTGACTTCGTGGCTGGAGTTCAGCGTGCGCTTGAAGGCGGTGGCGGCGTCGACGTTGTTCTTGGCGAACACGTAATAGCCAGGCACCAGATAACCGGAGGTGGAGTTCGGGTCACCGTTGCCGAAGGTCAGTTCCTTGGCGTGCTTTAGCATGTCCTCGACCGAATTGATCGGGCTGTCCTTGCGCGCAATGATCACGCTCCAGTAACCCGGCGCGCCGTTGGCGGCGGCGGTCTGGGCGAAGATCTCGCCGCCGGAACGGTCGACGGCTTCCATCGCCGCCTTGTTGCCCAGCCAGGCCACATCAACCTTGTTGAAACGCATGCCTTGAATCAGGCCCGCGTAGTCCGAAGCGAAGGTGGCATTGACTTTCAGGCCGGTCTTTTTCGACATGTCGTCGAGAAAGGGCTGCCAGACGCTTTTCAGGTTCTGCGAGGACTCGGTGGACATGATGCCGAAGTTGATGGCGCTGTCGTCGGCTTGCGCGGTGCCCATCAGGCAACCGGCGAGCACAGCGGCAGACGCGAACACGCGACCGATACGGTTCAACATGGAAAGCTCCTGGAACGGGGGTTGTGGTGTTTTATGGTTTGTTCAGCGATGCGCCATTCGGCGCAGTGTTCAGGCCTGAGCCAGCACCAGTTGCGGCGGACGACCGGCGTCACGTCCCTTGTCAGCGAACATCAGGCTGGCGTCGGCGTCCGCGCCATAAAGGTCGTTGAGGAACTGGCCGCTGAGGTCGGCGCCGTTGCCGTCGAAGTGAATGCGTCCACCTTTGAGGGCCACGGCACGCGGGCAATAGCGCACCGCGTAGTCCACCTGATGCAGGGTCACGACCACGGTTTTGCCATCCTGACGATTGATGTCGGCGAGGATTTCCATGACCTTGCGGGCGGACTCAGGGTCCAGTGACGCGATGGGTTCGTCGGCCAGGATGACTTCGGCCTGCTGGGTCAGGGCGCGAGCGATGGCCACGCGTTGCTGCTGGCCACCGGAAAGCGTAGAGGCGCGTTGCTGGGCGAAATCCGCCAGGCCAACGCGATCCAGATTGGCCACGGCGCGGGCCTTTTCCTCGGCGTTGAACAGACTCAGGCTGCCACGCCAGCGCGGCATGCGGCCCAGACAACCCAGCAGCACGTTGTCGAGAACGCTCAGGCGATTGACCAGATTGAATTGCTGGAAGATGTAGCCGATGTCGGCGCGCAGACGACGCACCTTGCCGTTAAGCCGGCCCGACGCCTGCACTTCGCGGCCCAGTACACGGACGCTGCCGCCATTGTTGCGGTCGCAACAGGCAAGGCCGGCCAGATGACGCAACAGGGTGGACTTGCCTGAGCCGGAAGCGCCGATCAGCGCTACCATTTCCCCGGGTTGTATAGACAATGCAAGGTCAACCAAAGCGGTCTTGCGAGCAAACGTCTTGTTCAAGCGGTCGACATGGATAGCTGCGTTCATGGGCTTCTCTTGTCTTGTGGTTCGGGCGTCCTGCCAGGGTGAATGTTCAGCCGCCCGACCAGTCCTTGGCCGTGTTCGGTGCGAGTGACATTAGAGAGAGCGTGTGGCAGTTCGATGAACCGTCCATGAACGCGAGATAACAGTTCGTTGACCATTTGATGCTGGATTTTCAGCGCACTTTGTCGACATGTTTGCTGCAAACGCCGAACTGGCCGGGGTGTTGACTAGACAAGTTGGCGCGCCACTGCCGCCGAAACAAAAGGAACGGATGCATGAGGTGGATAAAATATTGTGGCTTAACCTGGCTGACCCTCCTTTCATTGATCACCCACGCCGACATTCGGGAGCACAAGACATTGGCTGAAACCGGCTCTACCCATTACCGCTTCGAACGCCTGAACATCGACTCCGCAGACGGCGAGCGTCATTACCGTCTGGACATCGGCATCCCCAACGCCCCGCCTCCCGCCACCGGCTATCCGGTGATGTACCTGCTCGACGGCAATAATGTCATGGCCGAGCTGCGCGACGACTGGCTGGGCGAACTGAACGCAGGCACCCCGCCGCTGCTGGTCATGGTCGGCTACGACATCGACGGCACCTACGACGGCGAACAGCGCACCCGGGATTACACCGGCGCGACGGCGAAAGCGTTTCTGCAGGTTTTGCAGTTGCGGATCAAGCCGCAGATTCAGGCGCGCCATGCCGTGGACCTCAACCGGGAAACCCTGTGGGGTCATTCGTTCGGCGGGCTGTTCGTGCTCTATGCATTACTACAGGCGCCGGAGGCCTTCCAGACCTGGATCGCCGCCAGCGCATCGCTGTGGTATCAGCCGATGACCTTCGACAACGGCATGGCGCTAAAAGGATTCCCAGAAGGCACCAGGCGCACGGTGCGGCTGGTGAGAGGAGAAAGAGAAGGCAAGCCGCCCATTGCGCAATTCGACGGCGGCTCGCCAGAACGGAGAAAGGAAATGCAGGCCGTGCCCAGCGACGCCAATCGCTTGCTGGCTGAACATCTCGCTACCCTGCCCGGCACCGAGGCCAGCTATCAGCAGTTCAATGGCCGCAACCACGGCCAGATGTTCAGCACGGCATTGCATCTGGGCTTGCGCCGGGCTGCCGGATTGGCCGAGCAGCCTTGATAGTTCTGTTGCCTGATCCGACGCATCGCTGCCGTCGTAAACTCCGGCGTCTCCCACAGGGTATGGGTTGATGGCGAGAACCGCTTTCGGCCAGATACTCCCGGTGTCTCCCACCGGGTATGGGTTGATGGCGAGAACCGCTTTCGGCAAAACACTCCCGGCGTCTCCCACCGGGTATGGGTTGATGGCGGCATAGAAAGCATCCCCGGCTGTCGCTCAGCTCCAGTGCCTTCACAGGTCATAGCTCGGAGAACCCTCCCCGACATCCCGCAGCCCCCTGTGGGAGACGCCGGAGGTCACGACGGCAGCGAAGCGGTTTGCCAGCAGAAAACTCATCCCAGGCAAACCGCTTTGGCAAGGCACTCCCGGTGTCTCCCACAGGGTCTGGGTTGATGGCGACATAGAAAGCATCCGCATCTGTCGCTTAGCTCCAGTGCCCCCACAGGTCAGAGCTCGGAGAACCCTCCCCGACATCCCGCAGCCCCCCTGTGGGAGACGCCGGAGGTCACGACGGCAGCGAAGCGGTTTGCCAGCAGAAAACTCATCCCTGGCAAACCGCTTTCGGCAAAACACTCCCTCGTCTTGAATGAGCGTGAATGAGTCTACGCTCGTCAGATACGGAACGTCCCCACCAGATGCTGCAAGCGCGCAGCCTGATGTTCGAGGTGGGTACAGGCATCCAGCGTTGATTTCAGGTTGTCCACGCCTTCCTGGTTCAGCGTGTTGATTTCGGTAATGTCGACGTTGATCGATTCCACCACGGCAGTCTGTTCCTCGGTCGCGGTGGCCACCGACTGGTTCATGCCGTCGATCTCACCGATGCGGCGGGTCACGCTGTTCAGACGCTCACCGGCCTGGTTGGCGATGGTCACGCTGCTTTCGCTCTGGCGCTGGCTTTCGGTCATGTTGACGACCGCATTACGGGCGCCGATCTGCAACTCCTCGATCATGCCCTGAACCTGCTGCGCCGAATCCTGTGTGCGGTGTGCCAGGTTGCGAACCTCGTCAGCCACCACGGCAAAACCACGACCGGCCTCCCCTGCACGTGCCGCTTCGATGGCTGCGTTCAGGGCCAGCAGGTTTGTCTGCTGGGAAATCCCGGTAATCACTTCAAGAATTTGCCCAATGTTGGCGGTCTTGTCGTTCAGGGTTTCGATGTTGGTGCAGGACTCGCTGATCTTGTCCGACAGCTGATTCATCGCCTTGATGGTCTGGCTGACCACGCCTTGGCCTTCGCTGGCCAGCTGTGTCGCCTCGCTGGAGTGCTGCGACGCCAGTGCAGCGTTCTGGGCGATTTCCTGCGCGGCGGCGCCAAGCTGATTGATCGCCGCCGCCACGCTGCTGGTACGGCTGGCCTGTTGATCGGAATTGCCCATGGACGAGTTGGAAGCACCGACCACCCGCGCGGCCACTTCACCCAGCTGCCCGGCGGTCGAGGCCACTTCGCGGATCGAGCCGTGGATACGCTCGACGAAGCGGTTGAACGACTGCGCCATCGCGCCGAATTCGTCCTGCGAAACAATAGACAGACGCTTGGTCAGATCGCCCTCGCCGTCGGCGATGTCCTGCATGGCGCGGCCCATCTGGTGCAGCGGCTGCATCAATACGCGAATCAGCAGGCCAAGCAGGACCATGATGATTGCCACCGCAATGACCATCGCGGTGATTGCCGAAGAGCGGAACTCGCTGAGCATCGAATAGGCTGCGTCGCGATCGAGCACCAGCGCCACGTACCAGTTGGCCGAAGACAGACCTTCGACCTTGGTGAACGAGATGAACTGCGCCTTGCCGCCGGATTCGATTTCAGCCACGCCCGGGGCGATTTTCGGCGCACCGTTGGGGTACGCCTCGCTGACGTTCTTGAGGATCAGTTTGCTGTCCGGGTGAATCAGAATCTTGCCATCGGCGCTGACGATATAAGCGTAGCCATGGCCGCCGAAGTTCAGCGAGTTGATGGTCTTGCTGATAGCGTCCAGCGAGATGTCAGCGCCTGCTACGCCAATCATCTGGCCTTGCTGGCGTACCGGCGTTGCCAGCGTCACCACCAGTTTGCCCGACGACGCAGCGATGTAAGGTTCGGTGACGATGGTGCCCTGAGCTGCATCGGCCGCCTTGTACCAGCCACGGGCACGCGGGTCGTAGTCCGCCGCGCGATTGCCGGCCGGCACCGAGAACATCACGCCGTCCTTGCCGCCAAAATAGCTGAGCTGGAAGTTGTCGGGGTACACCGGCAGGCCGACCGCGCGTTGCAGATTGGCCTGCGCCGGGCCATCGGCAGCGATCTGCTGGGCCATGGAATACAGCAACTGTGTGCGGCTTTCCAGCCAGGTCTGAATGTTTTGCGTGGTCAGACTTCCCAACTGTTGCAGTTCGGCATCAACGTTGTTTTCCAAAGTTTCCCGCTGGCGGTAGTCATTCACCAGAATGAAACAGGAGAAGGCAACAACAACTATCAGTGCAGCGGCCAGCAGGATCTTTCTGCTGAAACCCAGACTTTTGATCATACGATTGTGTCCATAACCAAGAATGACAGCGACGGGAATGCGTAGCCGATCAGGCGCGCGCTGCGCTTTGTACGGGGTCAAGCGGAGAAAGGGAAGACGCGGCCTGAAATATAGTTCGGCCGGGGCGAGGCGGAGTTTAGACCGGTCGTCGAAGAAGTTAGTTAAAGACGTTTAAAGCAGATCATTTGTTTAAACAGACCTCTAACAGTGATTAATCAGGATCCAATAGTTCGCACTTAACAGCCACGTTAAAACTCTGACAGCACGGCCGGGGGGTACCGTTTACCGGCCTCGATCACGAACTTCACGCCCTGGCTCTGCAAGCGGTCGGCCAACGCTTCCCATTGCTCCCACCCGAGTACCACGCCGAAATGCGGCACCGGCACGTCATGGCCGTCCACGGCGTTGGTACCTGCGTGGGCCTGCGAATCGGTTTTCGGGTGTTCGTGAATCACCAGTTGATGGCCGAAGAAGTCGAAATCCACCCAATGGTCGCTGGAGCGGCCTTCCGGCAGATTGAACACCTTGGCGTAGAAATGCCGGGCGGCAGCGAGGTCGTAAACGGGAATAGCCAGGTGGAACGGAGAAAGCGTTGGAGTGGTATCGGTCACGGTCAATTTCCTCTTTGCGGGATGCGGTCATCTTTATCCATTGAATCATTGATGGAAAGATCATAATTTTCGCGCCGAGCCACAATTAATTTGATCAGTGAGTTGCCATGATTCGCGAGCTGAAAACCTTCATCACTGTCGAGCGCCTCGGCACCTTCGTCGCAGCGGGCAACCAGATTGGCCTGACCCAGTCAGCGGTCAGCGCACAGATCCGGACGCTGGAAAAAGCCCTCGGCACAACCCTGTTTGATCGCAGCGGGCGCAGCGCCACCCTTAACGCGGCTGGACAACGCGCGTTGCCGATGGCGCGGGAGATCGTCGAATTGTTCGAGCGTATGGCCGCGCCGTCGGCAGACAGTGGCTACTACGGCGAACTGCTGATCGGCGCCATTGCCACGGTGCAGACGGGCTTGCTGCCTGCCGCGCTGGTGCAACTCAATACTCAGGCGCCGACGGTCGAGGCGAAGGTGGTGCCGGGGGTTTCGCAAACCTTGCTCAACAGTGTCGATGCCGGCGAGATCGATCTGGCGATCCTGATCCGCCCACCGTTCGCGCTGCCCAAGGAGCTGTCTCTGGAGGTTATCGCGCGCGAGCCGTTCGTGTTGATCGCGCCCACGCACATAGAAGGCGATGACCCGCTGCAGTTGCTACGCGATAACCGCTTCGTACGTTACGACCGTCACTCCTTCGGCGGACGTCAGGTCACCCGTTTTCTGCGCGAGCAGAAGATCGAGACCCTCCCCGGCCTTGAGCTGGACGAAGTCGACGCCATCGTGCGCATGGTCGAGGCAGGGCTCGGCGTGTCGCTGGTACCACGGGCCGGTTTGTGGCTGGAACGCGCCACACACATCCGCATCATCGAACTCGGCACCCTCACCTTCTACCGCGAACTGGCCCTGGTGATGCGCCACGCCAGTCGGCAGTTGCCGTTGCAGCGGTTGTTTCGCGAATGTCTGACCGATCGGCGTTCTTTCAAGCCGACTGCAAATGACACCTGACCAACTCGCCTCCCGCTGAACCCCTGGCGGGCAACAGCTGTTGTGGTTTGTCACACCCCACCGTTGCTTTCGGGCAGCGATCCCTGAAAAAACACCCCGTCGGTAAATGGCGATTGCCCGGCAATTCGGTCGGCGCCGACACCTGAGCATCGTCCACCGCCACGCCCAGCCGCGGCACGGCTTCCAGCAGCAGTTGGGTATAGGGATGACGCGGTCGTTCCAGCACTTCGGCGGCGCTGCCCAGTTCGACGATCTGCCCCAGATACATCACCGCCACCCGGTCGGCCATGTGCCGCACCACCGAGACGTTGTGCGAGATGAGGATGTACGTCAGGTCGCGACTGCGTTGCAGCTCAGCCAGCAGGTTGAGGATCTGTGCCTGCACCGAGATGTCCAGCGCCGAGGTCGGCTCGTCGAGAACGATGATGTCCGGGTTCGACGACAGCGCCCTGGCGATTGCGATGCGCTGGCGCTGGCCGCCAGAGAACTGATGAGGAAACCGGTCCATGTATTCGGTGCGAATGCCGACCTGAGAGGCGACTTTCGCGGCGATGTCGCGCATGTCCCGACGCGGCGCCGAACGCTGGACGAACAACGGCTCGGTGATCACTTTCCACACCGGCAAGCGCGGATCGAGGGACGATTGCGGGTCCTGGAACACGATCTGCACGTTGCTGCTGCGTTCCTTGGCGTTGTTGTAAATCCACTCAAGCTTGCCCGACGTCGGTTTGATCAACCCCATCAGCAATTGCGCCAGGGTGCTCTTGCCACAGCCGGACTCGCCCACGACGCCCAGGGTTTCGCCGGCACGCACCTGAAGGTCGATGCCGTTCAGGGCGTGGGCCAGGGCTTTGGGCCGACCGAGCCAGTCCTTGCCCATGGGGTAATGCACGCGTACGTCTTCAAGGCCCAGAATGACCGGGTGTTCGGCAGGCAATGATTTGAGGGCTGCGCTGGTCATGCGTGCATCTCCTGTGCAGAAGAATGAGAGGGCTCGCTCAACCAGCAAGCGCTCTTGCGATCGGCAGCGGCGTCGATGACCTGCATCGGCGGACGTTGCAGGCACTTGGGCATGGCGAAGGCGCAGCGATCGCGAAAGGTACAACCTTCGGGCAACGCCGACAGATTCGGCACCTGACCGGGGATGGTCATCAGGTCCTGACCCGGCTCGACCTGTTCCGGCAGGCCACTGAGCAAGCCTTGGGTGTAGGGATGACGGGGATCGGCCATGACCTGCGCGGTCACGCCCTGCTCCACCACCGCACCGGTGTACATCACATAAACCCGGTCGCAGAACTGCGAAACCAGCGCCATGTCGTGAGTGATCAGCAGAATTGCCGTGCCGCGCTCCCGGGCTTTTTCGCGCAACAGCAACAACACCTGGCGCTGCACGGTGACGTCCAGCGCTGTGGTCGGCTCATCGGCGATCAACAGCTGAGGATCGCAGGAGAACGCCAGGGCGATCATCACCCGCTGACGCATGCCGCCGGACAGCTCGAACGGATAGCTGTTCATCACCTGTTCGGGATCGGCAATGTGCATGTCACGCAGCAAGGCAATGGCCTTGGTCCGCGCATCAGCCTTGCTCAATTGCTGGTGATGAATGATCACATCGAGCATCTGCCGGCCAATGCGACGCGTGGGATTGAGCGCGGTCATCGGCTCCTGAAAGATCATGGCCGCGTCGCGACCACGGACTTTCAGCAGGTCCTTTTCCCTGGCGGTAAGCATGTCGCGACCGAGGATGTTCAGGCTGCCGCTTTTCACCTGATACGCACGCTCGGGCAACAGGCGCAGGCTGAGCATGGCGGTCACCGACTTGCCGGACCCGGACTCACCGATCACCCCGACGATTTCACCGGGATTGACGTGCAGCGATACGCCGTTGAGCGCCTTGACCGTGCTCTTGTAGGCCGGGAATTCGATGCTCAGGTTGTCGATGGTCAACACCGGAGCATTGCCGACCAAGGCTTTGGAGACTTCTGCATGCATGGTCATTTCCCCTGCTGGCGTGGGTCGAGCAGATCGCGTACGCCGTCGCCCAAGAGGTTGAAGCCGGTGGCAGTGATCAGAATCGCCACACCGGGAAAGGTCGAATACCACCATTGATCAAGGATGTAATTGCGCCCGGTGGCGACCATCGCGCCCCATTCGGCGGTCGGCTGCTGCGCGCCCAGGCCAATGAAACCCAGCGCCGAGGCCATGAGAATCGCGCTGCCGATGTCCAGGCTGAGCTGCACCAGCAACGGCGGCATGGCATTGCGCGCCACGTGCCAGAGCACCATGTGCCAGCGCCCCGCACCGAATGTCTCGGCGGCCTTGACGTAGCCCATCTGGCGAATGCTCAGGGCCTGCCCGCGCGCCAGTCGCACGTAGAACGGAATCCGCACCAGGGTGATCGCCAGCATCGCGTTGAACAGGCTCGGCCCCAGCGCTGCGGCCAGCGCCATGATCAGCACCAGCGACGGCACCGAAAGCATGATGTCCATCAGGCGCATGATCAGGCTGTCGAAACGCCCGCCGATGATCCCCGACATGCAGCCCAGCAGGCCCCCAACGAAACACGAAGCAAATGCCACGAACAACCCGACACCCACCGATTGCTGGCTGCCGTACAGCACCCGGCTGAACAGGTCGCGACCCACTTCATCGGTGCCGAACCAATGCGCGGCGGAGGGTGCCGCCAGGCGCTGGGTCAGGTTCAGCGCGTTGGGATCGTGGGACGCAAGCCAAGGTGCGAAGGCCATGCACAGCAACACCATCAGGGTGATCAGCAACCCGGCCATGGTCAGCGGGCTGCGCCGTACCTGGTGGGCCAGATAGGCGAATTTGTCCTGCCAGCGCGAGGCTTTGGGCAGCGGCGCCACAACCGGCGCAGTGATTGGAGTGGACATCTCAGTTGACCTCGACGATGCGCGGATCGATCAGGCGGTACAGCAGATCGATCGCCATGTTCAGCAGTACATAAATGAAGGACACCAGAATCGCGAAGCCCATGACCGCCGGGAAATCCAGCGACTGGATCGACTTGACCACATAGGCGCCCATGCCCGGCCAGGCGAACACAGTCTCCGTGAGCACCGCGCCATACAGCAGGTCGCCAAGGGTCAGGCCGAGAACGGTCACCGAAGGGATCAAGGCATTGGGCAAGGCGTGGCGCAGAATCACCGCCCACTTCGACAGGCCGTAGGCGCGCGCCGTGCGGATGTAGTCTTCGCCCAGTTGATCGAGCATGGCCGAGCGGATCTGCCGCGCCACTACGCCAAGGTTGACGAAGCCCAGGGTGATCGCAGGCAGGATCAGATGCTGGACAGCATTGAAGAACAGCCCGGTATCCCCCGCGAGCAGCGTGTCGATCAGGTAAAAACCAGTGACCGTCGGCGGTGGATCGAGGCCCTCATCCAGCCGTCCACTTCCGGGCAACCAGTTCAGGTGCCCGTAAAACAGCACGATCAGTCCCAGCCCGAGCCAGAACGCCGGCGTGGAAATCCCGGTCACGGCAAGGGTTCGCGCCACCTGATCGATGAAGCGGTTGTGGTAGACCGCTGACAGCACGCCCAGCGGCACGCCTACCAGAATCGACAGGGTCAGCGCTGCCAAGGCCAGTTCCAGGGTTGCCGGGAAGAACGCTTGCAGGTCTTCCAGCACCGGCCTATGGGTACGGATTGACGTGCCCAGGTCGCCATGCAGCAGGTCGAGCATGTAGCGGCCGTATTGTTGATACAACGGCAAGTCCAGGCCCAACTGATGGCGAATGTTCTCGACAATCGCGTCGGTGGCGCGGTCGCCGGCAATCAGCCGCGCCGGGTCGCCCGGTATCAGGTGGGAAATGGAAAAGGTAATCAGGGAAACGCCGAACACCACCAGCAGCAGGCCGCCCAGACGTTTACGCAGAGTATTCAGGAAGGCCATCAGGCACCTCGGTCACGCATTCAATCGACAACGCGAAACAGTTCGCGGACACAGCCTTGCCACGGCCCCGCGTGTGCGGCGAGGCCGTGTGAAGCGACAACGGCTTACTTGGTGATCGTGCCGACGTTGAACACTTGTTCCAGCATCGGGTTGAACACGTAGCCCTTGACCTTCTCGCTCATCGGCAAGGTATAGGCCTTCTGGTACAGGTAGGCGTAGACGCTGTCGTTGAGCACGATCTTCTGCGCCTGCTGATACAGCTCGGTGCGTTTGGCCATGTCGTTGGTGGTGGCCGACTCGCGGATCAGCTTGTCCACCGCCGGGTTGTCGTAGAACGAACGGTTACCCGCCAGGCCCTTGAGCTTCGAATCGAAGAAGAAGTTCATGAACATGTAGGGGTCGGCGAAGTCCGGGCTCCAGGAGCCGATGGCGACGTCGAAGTCACCGGTGCCCAGACGTTCACGCATGCTGGCGTTGGCGAGTTTTTCCATCTTCAGGTTCACGCCCAGCGATTGCAGACCGGCTTGCAGGGTCAGGCCAATGGGCTCCCAGTTCGGGTCCTTGTCGGAGTACATGAAGGTCAGGTTGCTGATCTTCGGCGAGACCTTGGCCAGGTCCTCCTTGGCCTTGGCCATGTCCTGCCTGAATGCCGGCTGCTTCTCGTCGTACGCCCACATGCCTTGTGGAATCGGGCCATTGAGCGGCTTGGCCTTGCCTTTGAGAATGCCGTTGATGATGCCGTCATAGTCGAGTGATTCGACAATGGCGCGACGGGCATCGGGGTTGTTCATCGGCGCTTTCCGGGTATTCAGATAGAGCAACGTGACGCGCAGCGAAGGATAGTCGCCGACCACGATGCCGGACTTCTTGGCCAGTGCTTCGAGCTGGTCTTCGGGCATGTCCTCGATGATGTCGAGATCGCCGTGCTCCAGTTGCAGACGGCGCACCGAGGCCTCGCCAATGATCTTCACCACGACCTTTTTCAGGGTCGGTTTAGGACCTGCGTAGTAACTGTTCTGCTCCATCGTCAGGGTCTGGCCTTTCTGCCAGTTGACCAGTTTGAACGCGCCGGAACCTGCGGTGTGGTTCGACAGATACGCCTCGGCACCTTCGGTTTTCTTCGCCACATCCGGGTTGATGATCGCCGCGCCGTTGTGCGCCAGCGTCGAGAGAAACGGAGCGTATGGCGCTTTCAGGGTGAATTTCACTGTCAGCGGATCGACCACCGAGACCGCCATGTCATCCGGGAATGCACCGGACGGCCCTTGCTTGAGCTTCATCACCCGATCAAACGAGAACTTCACCGCCTCGGCGTTCACGTCGGCGCCGTCATCGAACTTGTTGCCCGGCTTGAGCTTGAATTCCCAGGTCAGGTTGTCCGCGGAAGTCGACCAACTGCTGGCCAGCTCACCCATCACTTCGGTGCTGCCTTTGCCGTTCTCGACCTTGTAGGTCACCAGCCGCTGATAGGCCGGATAGGTCACGGTCCAGTCGTTGTTGTCGATGGTCACGGCCGGATCGAGGGTCTGTGGATCGGACGGTTTGCCGATCATCAGGGTGTCTTGCGGCACGGCTGCGCTGGCCGACTGCCAGGCACCCAGGCCCATCGCGGTGCAAAGCACGGCCATCGCCAGTCTGCGCGGGAGTGCATTAGGGGTAACGATTGATTTCATGCCGGTTCCTTGATCATTCGATGTATGGAAGTTCGTCAGGTTTGTTATTGAAGCTATACCGGGCAGTTAAAGCTCAGCGGCCGTCTGGCCCCTGAAATGGCGCGCCCTGCTCTTTCGAGTTCAGGTCGTTGCCAGATTCAGCCGGGATTCGTGTGCGTCCCGGTCAGGTGTCACGGTTGTTGTTGTCAGTTGGCCGGGCGGATCGAACCGTCGTCGATCAGCGGGTAGTCGTCCGCGCCGGGCAACTCGTAATGCCACCACTCGCTGTCGATGTAGGTGAATCCGGCGCCCAGCATGATCCCCAGAAGCAGCAGACGATTGCGCTGCACGTCGGCCGGCAGATCGGCAAAGAACTGGTGCGAATGCTCGCGCATGTCGTCAAAACCGGTGCCCATGTTCAGTGGCTGGCCGCTGGCATCGATAAGCGTCAGGTCGACGGCCACACCACGGCTGTGGTGCGAGCCCAGCCCTGGATCACGCACGTATTCGGGGTTGGGCAGCGCTTCCCAGAGCAGGTATTGCGCGTACGGCGGACGGTAGGCATCGAAGATGCGCAGGGTCAGCCCGGCCTGGCGCGCCAGACGACTGGCCTTGCGCAGACAGGCTTCGGCATCGCGGTGCAGCAGGCAGCGCGGATCCTGATAAATCTGCTTGCCGGCCAGGTTGTCGACACCGGCGTAGATTAGGTCGACTTCAACCTGCAGCGCCTTGGCGTCGACTTCGACGAGGGGGCTATTCACGTAAAAACTCTCCAGATCAGCTCGTACAGGTTCATCACCCCCAAGGGGCTTCTATCACTCGGGCTATTCGAACTGCCCGAACAGTTGTTGCAGCTCGCGGTTCTTTGCCAGGCGTTGATCAAGCCGGTCGCCGTACTTCTCGGCCACCGCCGAAACCATCAGGTTGAACAGGCAGGTCAGCGGCGCCAGCGAGTCCCAGAACTGGCCGACATCGGAATTCAGTTGCAGCAGATCGGTCGGGTAATCCCGCGCCCATGGGCAATGGAAATCAGTGATGAAGGCCAGCGCCAGACCCTGCTGGTGCGCCACATCGCAGAAGGTCCGCGCCACCGCCGAATAGGTACGAAAGTCAGCGATCACCGCGTAGGGATTTTCGAACTGCGAGTTCAGCGATTCGGCATAGGTGCCGGACAGGCCATCGACGTAGTAGACCTTGGGCCGTATGTATTCGAGGTGCGAGAAGAACGCGTTGAGAATTCCGCGGGTGGTCTGAATGCCGACGATGAACACCGCATCGGCGCTGTACAGCCGCTCAACGATGCGCGCAAAGGTGTCGCTGCGGGCCAGGGCATAGACCCGCTGAATGGCTTCCAGCTCGCGGTTCATCGAGCGATCGAGCGCATCGCCGTGAGTGCTCTCTTCGCGAAACGCGCCGAGGCGATCGGTAATCACCCAGGGGCTGACGCTGTCGCCGCGCAGACTCTGTTTGACGTCGTCGATGTTGCGATAACCCAACGAACGCAGGAAGCGACCGACTGAAATCCCGGTGGTGCCCGTCTGCTGGGCGATGCTGTCGGCGGTCTCGAACGGCAGCTTCTGCGGGTTGGCCAACAGATACCCCGCGATGCGCTTGCCGGTCGGCGTCAGGTCACTGAACCGCTGCTCCAGCGTATCGAGGAAAGGACTCGTGGCCATGAACATTCCGCTGAAAACCGGCGTTGACGAGGGTCGAGAAATGTTATCTAACAGTCATTTCAAGACAGGATGTTACCAACATAACATCGGTTTTCGAGCTGGCACAATGCTTTTTTTCAGGAGATTTCAGCGCGGGATTTTTGTGTTTCAGGGTGGTGCGCGGCGGTCGGGGAATGCGCTTTTAGCGGGCAGAACCGGGAAGTTCTGCGAGAGATGATCGTTCCCACGCTCCCCGTGGGAAGGCCTGACAGGACGCTCCGCGTCCGTACGCGGAGCGACAATCGATGAGTTACCACGCGGAGCGTGGGAACGATCAATGGCTCCGCGTGGGAACGATCAATACGAATGGCATCATGCCCTAGCGGAAATTGGTCTTCGCCAGTTCCAGCACCTGATCCGCCTTGCCGTTCATCACCGCCTTCAACATGAACAGGCTGAAGCCCTTGGCCTGAGCCAGTTTGATCTTCGGCGGCAGGCCCAGCTCCTGCTTCGCCGTGACCACGTCCACCAGCACTGGCCCGGGATGTTCGAAGGCTTTTTTCAAGGCATTGGGCAGGTCCGCGGAATCTTCGACGCGAATCCCCAGAATCCCCGCGCCGATGGCGATGTTGGCGAAGCTGGTGCTGTGCAGATCGGTGTCATGGGGCACGTAACCGCTGGCCTGCATCTCCATGGCGACGAAACCCAGTGAGCTGTTGTTGAACACCACCATCTTGATCGGCAGGTTCAATTGGCGAATGGTCAGCAGATCCCCCATCAGCATCGACAGCCCGCCATCGCCACACAACGCCACCACCTGCCGCTGCGGGAACGCGGCTTTGGCACCGAGCGCCTGAGGCATGGCGTTGGCCATGGAGCCGTGGTTGAACGAGCCGAGCAGTGAACGCTGACCGTTCATGGTCAGGTAGCGCGCCGCCCACAGGGTCGGCGTGCCGACGTCGACAGTGAAAATCGCATCCGGGTCTGCGTAGGCATCGACCATGCGTGTCAGGTATTGCGGATGAATCGGCTCGCCGTGGGCCGATGGCGTCGCCAGTTCGTCCAGCTCCTCCCGGGCCTTGGCGTAATGATCCAGTGCCTTGTCGAGAAACTTGCGGTCGGTGTGGGTCTTGAGGCGTGGCAGCAGCGCGACGATGGTTTCAGCGATGCCCCCCGCGAGCCCGAGGGTGAGCGGCACGCGACGGCCCAGCGCTGCAGGGTCGATGTCGATCTGAATGATTTTGGCTTTTTCCGGGTAGAAATTCCGATACGGAAAACTGCTGCCCAGAATCAGCAACGTGTCGCAGGACATCATCGCGTGATAACCGGAGCTGAAGCCGATAAGCCCGGTCATGCCCACATCGAAGGGGTTGGCGTACTCGATGTACTGCTTGCCGCGCAGCGCGTGGACCACCGGGGCCGAGAGTTTTTCCGCCAGCGCAACGACTTGATCGTGAGCCTCGGCGCAGCCTGCGCCGGCGAGGATGGTCACGGACTTGGACTTGTCCAGAACATCCACCAAACGCTGCAAATCATGCTCGGTCGGGATCACATGGGGCGGCGTGTGATCGACCCAGGCGGGCTTTTCTTCCGGCGCCGGGCTCAACGCCACATCGCCGGGAATCACGATGACCGCCACGCCACGCTGACTGATGGCGGCGCGCATGGCCCGCTCCAGCACGCGAGGAAATTGTTCGGCGCTGCTCACCGCTTCGACGAAATGACTGCACTCCTTGAACAGGTCGGTGGGGTGGGTTTCCTGGAAGTAGTTCAGGCCGATTTCCGATGACGGGATCTGCGCGGCGATGGCCAGCACCGGCACGCGACTGCGATGACAGTCATACAGGCCGTTGATCAAATGCAGATTGCCTGGGCCGCAACTGCCCGCGCACACCGCCAGCTTGCCAGTAGACGCCGCCTCCGCACCGGCCGCAAAGGCTGCGACCTCTTCGTGACGGGTGTGCATCCACTTGATCTTGCCCAGGCGCTCGAGGCTGTCAGTGAGACCGTTCAGGCTGTCGCCACTGACCCCCCAGATTTTCGAGACGCCTGCTGCGGCGAGGGTTTGCGCGAGGTAGTCGGCGATGGTTCTGCTGGACATGGGGCAGGTTCCTTGTCGAGTCGAATGGCGCGCGCGATGCCAGAGCCGACATCACGCGCCGTTTCAAATCGACCTGTAGCACCGGTCACAGTTCAGTGCTTGTACCGATGTGCCCTGATACTTGTGCACGAACCCATCTCCGTAGCGGTCCGGCTTGCTGGCGGTGGAGGTCTTGAACCATTCACCGCCGGCAAACGGACGCCGCCCCGCCGTGCGGCTACCAAGACACCAGGCGCCGTATCGACTCACACCTGCGGTTGCACCACTGCCTTGCTCGGTGCTGCGATCTGCACTTTCGGGTTCGCTGGTGCGGTTGCTGGCGTTGCGTATTGCTGCTTGAGATGGCCGTCCTGATCCAGCAGCCAGGCATCGAGAATCTGCCTCACCACGGGACCTGCCACACGACCACCCGCCTCGCCGTTCTCGATCATTACCGCGACCGCGATTTTGGGGTTGGCGGCAGGCGCGAAGCCGACGAACAAGGCGTTGTCACGATGACGCTCAAGGGTCTTTTCGCGGTTGTAACGCTCACCTTGCTTGATCGCCACCACCTGCGCCGTACCACTCTTGCCGGCGATTCGGTACTGCGCACCCTGCGCCGCCGCACGGGCGATACCGCGCGGGTCGTGCATCACCGCTTGCATGCCGTTGTTGACCTGATCCCACTCACGAGGATCACGCAGCACGATATTGGGCATCGGGTGCTCGTCCACCGGCGCCACACCGCCAATTTCCTTGGCCAGATGCGGCCGGTTCCACACACCCTTGTTGGCAATCAGGGTGGTCGCTTGCGCCAGTTGCAGCGGCGTGACCTGCATGTAGCCCTGGCCAATGCCGAGAATCACCGTCTCCCCCGGGAACCAGGCCTGACGACGGGTAATGCGCTTCCATTCCTTGGACGGCATCAGCCCAGCGGACTCTTCGAACATGTCCAGCGAAACCTTCTGGCCGATGCCGAACATCGTCAGGTAGTCGTGCAGCCGGTCAATGCCCAGCTTGTGCGCCAGATCGTAGAAATAGGTGTCGTTGGAACGCATGATCGCGGCGTTCAGGTCCACCCAGCCGTCGCCGCTGTGGTTCCAGTTGCGGTATTTGTGATCGAAGTCCGGCAGCTGGAAGTAACCGGGGTCGAACACCCGGGTCGACGGCGTGATGATGCCGCTGTCTAGGCCAGCAATCGCCACTTCTGGCTTGATCGTCGAACCCGGCGCGTAGAGGCCGCGCAGCACGCGGTTGAACAGCGGACGGTCGACCGAATCACGCAGCGCGGAATACTCCTTGAAGCTGATGCCGGTGACGAACAGGTTCGGGTCGAAGCTGGGTTTGCTGACCATCGCCAAGACTTCCCCAGTGGCGGGATCGATCGCCACCACCGAGCCGCGGCGATCACCCAGCGCCTCCTCGGCCGCCTCCTGCAACTTGACGTCCAGGCTCAGCGTGATGCTTTTGCCGGCCACCGGGTCCGTGTGTTTGAGCACCCGCAGTACACGACCCTGGGCGTTGGTTTCCACTTCTTCATAGCCCACATGACCGTGCAGCTCATTCTCGTAGAAACGCTCGACGCCGGTTTTGCCGATGGACTGAGTGCCGCGGTATTCCACCTGATCGAGCTGGGTGGCTTCTTTCTCGTTGATCCGCCCGACATAGCCGATGGAGTGGGCAAAATGCTCAGCCAGCGGGTAATGCCGCACGAACTGCGCTTCGACATCCAGACCGGGCAAACGGAACTGGTTCACCGCCAGCAGCGCGATCTGCTCCTCGGTCAGCTCATAGAGCAGCGTGACCGGCACGAAGCGGTGCGGCGAGTTCTTCATCGCCTTGTCGAAGATGATGCGGTCTTCGTCCGGCAGGCTGAGGATCTGCATCAGCGTGTCGATCACTGCGTGCCAGTCCCCTGCCCGCTCGCGGGTCATGGTCAGGTTAAAGCTGGGACGGTTATCGGCGAGGATCACGCCGTTTCGGTCGTAGATCAGCCCGCGTTCTGGCGGAATCGGCAAGACGTGAACGCGATTGTTTTCTGAAATGGTCGAGTGGTAGGCGAACTCGATGACCTGCAGGAAGTACATCCGGCAGACCAGCGCGACGCTGAGCAGGACGACGAACAGGGCGCAGGCGATCAAGCGTTTGTTGACCAGCCGCGTCTCTTTTTCGTGGTCCTTCAGGGGGATGGGATCAGGCATTTCTACAGCTACTCGGTGAAGATATGAACGGCACAGACAGCGTCCATTGAGATTGTCAGGACGCAAATGGCGTGCACCATACCAAGAAGCGTCCCGCCTCATTGGCCGAACTTCATGAAAATCCTGTCATGTTGACGAAAGGCAGGGAGGTTTTGCGGGCATCGTCAGGCAGCACTCTTTAGCAGTCCGGCTTGCCGACGGCTGGGTTTCAGGCATGGCACCGTCGGCAAGCCAGACTGTCACAGGAAGCGAATCTTGCAGAATTATTACCGCAATCCACCGCAATTAACGGCAAACCACACAATCAGATAGCTCAGCAAAAAAAGCATCAGACTGGTTCGCAGGTTTGCGCAAGCGTGATCGATACAGACAAGCGCCCTACCAAAAGCCTCCCAGCGATCTGTAACACCTGTGCTGTTCTTCCCCGCAAAACAGCTAAAAAATCACACTATTGCAGAAACGGTAACAGTCATTTACCGAATTCACAGGATGCAACAGTCGGTAACACATCTATGATTGCGCTTCGCGTGGAAAAGATGGCCATCGGTAATGGCAGCTCCCCGCCTAGCGTGCGCCTTTCGCTCGCTGGCTTGCCAGAGACCTAATGTCACACCCGCAACGAGCAACGCCTGTTCGACACACAGCGGTCGAGCGAAACCGTGAAACACACTTACAACGCCGCCTGTTTGCGGACCATGCCCGGCATGGCCCCTTGGACAGGCGCGTTCGCAGGAGCCCTGAATGACAGAGAAATCCAAAGGTCTCACCCGCCGCCAGTTGCTGAAATCCTCAGCCACGACGCTGGCCGTGGGTGCTGCCGCAACGGCCAAGGCGGCCACCGTCGTCGGCGTTCCGCAATGGGTGCCATTCGACCACAACGGTCCGATGCACTATGAAACCCCGGGCTGGCAGTTCTTCAGCGCCGCCGAAGCCACCGCCATCGAGGCCATCGTCGCGCGACTGATTCCGGCCGACGAATTGAGCGTCAGCGGCAAGGACGCCGGTTGTGCGGTGTTCATCGACCGTCAACTGGCGGGCGAATACGGCACCTTCAGCCGTCTGTACATGCAGGGCCCGTTCGAGAAAGGCACGCCGATGCAGGGCGATCAGTCGGAACTCGTCCCGCGCGACCGTTACCGCCTGGGCCTGGCAGGCCTTGAAGCGTACTCCCAGAAGCAGTTCCAGAAGAGCTTCGCAGCCCTCGCGGCGGAAGATCAGGACAAGGTCCTGCACGGCCTGGAAAAAGGCGAGATCGCGCTGGACGGCATCGACGCCAAGCTGTTCTTCCAGCAAGTGCTGGGCAACACCATGGAAGGCTTCTTCGCCGACCCGGTGTACGGCGGCAACCGCGACATGGTGTCGTGGAAGATGATCGGCTTCCCCGGGGCTCGTTACGACTACCGCGACTACATCGGTCTGCACAACCAGAAGCTGAACCTGGTGCCGCTCTCCATCATCGGCAGCTCCGCCTGGACCAAGAAGGGTTAATTCGACATGGCCAAAAAACTACCTTCCACGGACGTCGTGGTTGTCGGACTCGGCTGGGCCGGATCCATCATCGCCAACGAACTGGCTGACGAAAACCTCAAGGTCATCGGCTTCGAACGCGGCCCATGGCGCGACACCGCTACCGATTTCAACGTGGCGTCCGCTGCCGACGAGCTGCGCTACTCCCGTCGTCAGGAACTGATGCTGAGAACGCGGCAGAACACCACGACCATTCGTAACAGCGTTACCGAGACAGCGCTACCCATGCGCAGCTGGGGTTCGTTTCACCCCGGCAACGGTACGGGCGGCGCCGGTAACCACTGGGCCGGCATTACCTTCCGCTTCCAGCCTCACGAATTCCGTCTGGCCAGCCACCTCAAGGAGCGCTACGGCAAGGAATTGTCGTCGGAGCTGACCCTGCAGGACTGGGGCACCGACTGGGAAGAGATGGAGCCGTTCTACACCAAGTTCGATCGCCTGGCGGGCGTCTCGGGCAAGGCTGGCAACATCAAGGGCGTGATCCAGGAAGGCGGCAACACTTTCGAAGGCGCGCGTTCGGAGGAATACCCGAACCCGCCGACCCAGCAGACTTACGCGCCAACGCTGTTCGCCGAAGCCGCGAAAAACCTGGGCTACAAGCCGTTTCCGGTGCCATCGGCGCTGGTCTCGCAGCCGTACGTCAACTCCCTGGGCGTGGCGATGGGACCGTGCACCTATTGCGGTTTCTGCACCAACTACGGCTGCGCCAACTATTCCAAGGCCAGCGCCATCACCACCGTTCTGCCGGTGCTGATCCGCAAGCCGAACTTCACCGCGATGACCAACTGCGAAGTCCTGCGCGTGACCATGGACAGCAGCGGCAAGCGCGCCACCGGCATCGTTTATATGGACTCCAACGGCGAAGAGTGGGAACAGCCGGCAGACCTGGTCGTGATCAGTGCGTTCATCTTCGAAAACGTGCGTCTGATGCTCCTGTCCGGCATCGGCCAGCCTTATGACCCGGTCACCAACACCGGTACCACAGGCCGCAACTACGCCTACCAGACCGCCAACAGCGTGCGTATGTTCTTCGACGACAAGAACTTCAACCCCTTCATCGGGGGCGGCGCCATCGGCATGGGCATCGATGAGTTCAACAACGACAACTTCGACCATTCGGGTCTGGGTTTCGTTGGCGGTGGCAGCACCCGTGTCACACCAATCGGTGCCGCACCCATCGACTCCCGCCCTCTGCCGCCAGGCACTCCTGCCTGGGGTTCGGAGTGGAAGAAGGCGACGGTCAAGAACTACGCCGCGACCATGTCCATCGGCTGTGAAGCGAGCAGCTATGCAACGCGCACCAACTACCTGTCGCTGGATCCGACCTACAAGGATCCACTGGGTCGTCCACTGCTGCGCATCACCTTCGACTTCCCGGAAAACGACCGCAAGATGGCGGCCTATGTCACCGGTAAAGTCGGCGAAATCGCCAAGAGCATGAACCCGCGCCAGATGGTGCCCAGCGCCCAGACCGGGCACTGGAACAGCTCGCCCTATCAGTCCTCGCACATCGTCGGCGGTTTCATCATGGGTGCTGATCCGAAGAACAGCTCGGTCAACAAATACCTGCAAGTCTGGGGCGTACCGAACCTGTTCGTGGTCGGCTCTTCGGCCTTCCCGCAGAACCCGGGCTACAACCCGACCGGCACCGTGGCAGCGCTGGCCTTCAAAGCGGCGGACGCCATCCGCACCCGCTACCTCAAGCGTCCAGGGGAGATGATCAGCGTATGAAGACTCTTCTGACTGTTTGTGCAGGTGTCCTCGGACTCTCCGTTTCGATGGCTCACGCCGCGACCGGCGCCGACTCCTACAACATGGTGGAGAAAGGTCGTTACCTGACCACCCTCGGCGACTGCGCCGCGTGCCACACCATGCCGGGCAAACCGCTGTTTTCCGGGGGCGTGATTCTGGATACGCCATTCGGCAAACTGGCCGGTGCCAACATCACGCCGGACCCGGTCAACGGCATCGGCCGCTGGAGTTTCGACGACTTCCAGAACGCAATGTCCAAGGGCCACGGCCTGGATGGCAAACGCCTGTACGGCGCCATGCCGTTCACCGCCTACACCAAGGTGACACGCGAAGATAATCAGGCGATCTGGGCTTACCTCAAGACCGTCGATGCGTCGGACAACCAGGTCGAGACCAACCAGTTGCCCTTCCCGTTCAGCGTGCGCACCAGCCTCATCGGCTGGAACCTGATCAACTTCAAGGAAGGCGAGTTCAAGGCCAATCCGCAGAAGTCCGAGCAGTGGAACCGAGGCGCCTACATCGTCGAAGGCCTGGGCCACTGCGGCACCTGCCACACGCCGAAGAACCTGATTGGCGGCGACAAGAACGACCAGTTCCTGACCGGCGCCAACCTGCAGAACTGGGTCGCGCCGAACATCACCTCTACCGGCCACGACGGCCTGCATGCGTGGAACGAGGAGGACATCGTCAAGTACCTGAAGACCGGCGCCAACCGCTTCGACATCGCTTCCGGGCCGATGGCCGAGGAAGTCGAGCACTCGTCGCAGCACTGGACCGATCAGGACCTAATGGCCGTTGCGGTGTACTTGAAGGACGGTGCCAAACCGGCTGAAGCCGCCAAGCCGATTGCGGCGACCGACGCTTCGATGGTCGCGGGCAAGGCGATCTATGCCGACCGCTGCTCGGCGTGCCACACGCCAAACGGTGATGGCGTGGTGAACCTGTTCCCGAAACTGGCCATGGCTCCACTGATCAACAGCAACGACCCATCGTCGCTGATTCGCGTGGTGTTGTCCGGCAGCCGTGCAGGCGCCACCGACGCGGCACCCACCGCTCCGGCAATGCCGGCGTTCGGCTGGAACCTCTCGGATGAAAACGTTGCCGATGTGCTGACCTACGTGCGCAACACCTGGGGCAACGCGGCGCCAGCTGTGTCCAGCGCCAACGTGAAGGATGTGCGTGAGGCGCTGTCGCCGAAGTAAACGTCCAAGCCGTTCGCAACAAACAGATGCCTGGCCTCAATGATGGGGCCAGGCATTTTTGTATGGGAGTGAACCCCGTGGGAGGGAGCTTGCTCGCTCATGCAGAAGGTCAGCCACTATCGATAGTGAATGTCAGGACGCCTTCGCGAGCAAGCCCCCTCCCACCGGTCTGCGCCTTCCAAAAACCAGCGTCTGACCTGTCTTTCGGAAAATCGAACCGATCACATCCAAGCTGCAAATCAACTTGTACGATGTCTTATCACAAGGTATTACTAGCGCGCCCGTAAGAAAAACAACTCAACGGAGATCGCTACATGGACTCAACGCTTTCTGACCTCACCGGCAACGACGGTCGTAGAAGTTTCTTGAAAAAATCCCTGGCTGTTTCGGCCACCCTCGCCACTGCTGGCAGCTTCGCCCTGCCCCGCATGGCCAGCGCGGTGGAGCCGCTGAGCCAACGTTATCCCGACCCGCTGATTCACATCCTCGACGACAGCTTTATGGAACTGCGCGTGTTCAACGCTGGCGTCGAAAAACTCGCCACCGGCATGCGCTGGGCAGAAGGTCCGGTGTGGGTCGGCGACGGACGATATTTGCTGGTCAGCGACATCCCCAACAACCGCATCATGCGCTGGGACGAAATCACCGACACCTTCACCGTGTACCGCGAGAACTCCAACTTCTCCAACGGCATGTGCCGAGATCGTCAGGGCCGGCTGATCGTCTGCGAAGGCTCGACCACCACCAGCGAAGGTCGCCGCATCACCCGCACCGAGCCCAACGGCCGAATCACCGTGCTGGCAGACAGCTTCGACGGCAAGCCCTTCAACTCGCCCAATGACATCGTCTGCAAGAGCGACGGCTCGATCTGGTTCAGCGATCCGCCGTTCCAGACCGGCAACAACTACGAAGGCCACAAGATCACCCCGACACAACCTCACGCCGTGTATCGCATTGATGGGCAGAGCGGCAAAGTCACACGGGTCATCGACGACATGAAAGGCCCCAACGGGCTGTGCTTCTCACCGGATGAAAAGATTCTCTACGTGGTCGAAGGTCGAGCCACGCCCAATCGCCTGATCTGGGCGATCACCGTCAACGACGATGGCAGCCTGGGGGCGCGGCGCAAGCACATCGAAGGCCTGGATTACGCCGCCATCGATGGCATGAAATGCGACGAAGCGGGCAATCTGTGGTGCGGTTGGGGCGGCAATGGCGACCCGAAAGCCGACCTGGAAAAACTCGACGGGGTGCGCGTGTTCAACCCCCAGGGCAAGGCCATCGGGCACATCTCGTTGCCTGAACGCTGCCCGAACCTGTGCTTCGGCGGCCGTGAAGGCAACCGGTTGTTCATGGCGAGCAGCCATTCGATCTATTCGCTGTTCGTGAACACCCGAGGCGCTACGTTCGGCTGAGTGTTGGTGCTTTGGGTTCTGTTAGCGCCTGCGCTACAGCGGCTTCCCTCGCCTGCCGCGCCTCCATGATGCGCGGCAGGTTCTGTTCGATCCAAGAGGTCAACCCATCCACCTGCTTTGCCACCTCCACCCCCAGGGGCGTCAGGCTGTATTCGACATGGGGAGGTACGACCGGCAAGGCCTTGCGATCGATGAAGCCGTCTTGTTCCAGGCTTTGCAGGGTCTGCGACAGCATCTTCTCGCTGACCCCACCGATCTTGCGGCGCAACTCACTGAAGCGATGCATGCCGTCCAGCAACACCACCAGCACCAGCACGCCCCAACGACTGCAGACATGGTTGAGAATTTCCCGCGAGGGGCAATCTCGCGCCAGGATTTCGCCCATGCGGATACGCTCGAGCAGCGAAACGTTTTCTGAAGAGGGACTGGCGATATCGTTGATGACACTTACCTTTTCGTACGTACTTACGAAAGGTTAGCATGATGACTATGCTGATCGCACATTCATCGTCATGCAGGAAATCATCATGTTCGTGATCACCGGTGCAACAGGTCAGCTTGGCCGTCTCGTTATTGATCGACTGCTGCAAAAGGTCCCCGCTTCGCAAATCGTCGCCGCCGTGCGCAGCCCTGAGAAAGCAGCCGATCTGGCGGCCAGGGGCATTCAGGTTCGTCAGGCGGACTATTCGCAACCCGCCACGCTGGACAGCGCTTTCACCGGCGCCGAGAAAGTCCTGCTGATTTCTTCCAGCGAAGTCGGCCAGCGCGTCGCCCAGCACCAGGCGGTGATCAATGCGGCGAAAAAGGCCGGCGTAAAACTGTTGGCGTACACAAGCGTATTGCACGCCGACACCTCGCTGCTGGGTCTGGCCGAAGAACACCGTCAAACCGAAACGGCGCTGGCGGCCTCGGGCGTGCCGGGGGTCATCTTGCGCAACGGCTGGTACAACGAGAATTACACCGCTGGCATCCCTGGAGACCTGGCCCACGGCGCGCATTTCGGCAGCGCTGGCGAAGGCCGCATCAGTTCGGCGGCGCGTGCGGACTACGCCGATGCGGCGGTCGCAGTGCTGACTTCCGGCGACGATCAGGCCGGTCGGGTCTATGAACTGGCTGGCGATACGTCGTACACCCTTGGCGAATTTGCCGCTGAAGTGAGTCGTCAGGCGGGTAAACCGGTGAGCTATACCGATCTGCCAGAGGCCGAATACAAGGCCGCGCTGTTGCAGGCGGGTTTGCCTGAGTTCGTCGCTGAACTGTTGGCGAACTCGGATGCGGCCGCAGCCAAAGGGGCGTTGTTCGATGATGGACATCAGTTGAGCAAGCTGACTGGTCGGGCAACCACGCCGTTGTCGGTTAGCGTGACTGCAACCCTCGCTGACTGACACCCCTCCCTGTAGCCGTCCGGCTTCCCGGAGGTGTCTTTGAACGACCCACCGCCGGCAAGCCGGACGGCTACAGCCCCCCACACTTGTCGTAAATCCAGTGAATGATTCACCGCACCCAGGGTCGGAGCTAATGAACAGCGCATTACGCACTGGAAAAGGAGCTCCCTAATGAATAGAAAAACGCTCATCGCCAGTCTGACGATCCTGGGCTGCGTTTCGCTCAGCAGTTTCGCGGTACAGGCCGAGGACGCACCAGCGCAGACCGTTCAACCCTCCAAAGACAACATGCGCGATCTGGAAAAAGGCGACCGCGCGCCGGAAAAATTCCAGCGTCCTGGCGCCGCGATCAAGGACTGGAAAGCCAAGGGCCTTAAGGCACCTGCCGAGCAGAGCCAGTGGGTGCAGATCAACGACAAGTACGTTCAGGTGCAGACCACCAACGGTCAGATCACCGACATCACCCCGGTAAAAAAATAGGCCCTCGCGGTGTCCGGCCCTCGTTCGGACACCCTCCCCGTTTTTCCGCCGACCGCTCTGGATCAGGGCTCGGCAAGGATGAAATCCTGCCCCAAGCGGCAAGAAAGGTTGGACGCTAACGATTTCGAACCTTAATCTTGACCGCTTGTTTCAACGTGCCATCCGCACTTGCCAAGGGCCGAGATTAGATGTCTTCCGTTTTAAGTGTGCTGTTACCGATCTTCGCCCTGATCCTGGTCGGTTATCTGTGTCGTCGTACCAATCGTCTTGGCCCCACCGCCGCCTCGGAAATCAACCGGATGGTGGTCTGGCTGTGCCTTCCGGCCTTGCTGTTCAACGCCACGGCAACCGCCACCTGGGAGCAGATCTGGCACCCCGGTTTCGTGCTGGTATTTACGCTTTCGACGATGACGATGTTCGTCGTGACGCTGCTGCTTCGTCGCAAAAAAGCCGGGCATTTTGCCGACGCCAGCATCGACGCGTTGAGCGCCTCCTACGCCAACACCGGTTACATCGGCATTCCCCTGTGCGTGATGGTGCTGGGGCAAAGTGGCCTTGAACCTGCGCTGATCGCCTCGCTGCTGGTGGTCTGCGTGCTGTTCGGCATTGCGCTGGTGTGCATCGAGATCGGTCTGCAGAGCGAGGCCCATGTGCACCGCATCGTGCTCAAGGTCCTGCGCGCGTTGGCGAAGAATCCGTTGGTGGTGTCGCCGATTCTCGGGGCCTGCTGGGCCTGGACCGGCATCCCGCTGCCCGGCGCGCTGGACAAGTTTCTCAGCCTGCTCGGGGCCGCAACCACGCCTTGCGCACTGATCTCTCTGGGGTTGTTTCTGGCCCACAAACAACAAGGCCCGCGCCATGGCACGAGCCTCCTGGTGTTGATCAAATTGATCGCTCATCCGCTACTGACCTGGTTTCTGGCCTTTCGCGTCTTTCACCTGCCGCCACTGTGGGCTAACTCCGCACTGTTGCTCAGCGCCCTGCCCACCGGCACCGGACCGTTCATGTTGGCCGAGTACTACAAGCGCGAGGCGTCGGTGGTATCCAGCACCATCCTGATGTCGACCCTCGGCTCGCTGGTGACCTTGTCGCTGTGTATCTATTACATCAAGGGTTGAGGCTGGTCAGACGAACATCCCACCCGAAACCTCGATGCGTTGTGCGGTGATCCAGCGCCCGCCGTCGCCCAGCAGCATCGCGATCGCCGCGCCAATATCGTCCGGCAAACCGGCACGGCCCATCGCAGTGTTCGCCGCCACCCACGCATTCACATCCTGATTGTCACGCACAGTACCGCCGCCGAAATCGGTTTCGATGGCGCCAGGAGCAATCGCATTGACAGTGATACCGCGCGGGCCCAGTTCATTGGCCAGGTAGCGGGTCCAGACCTCAATCCCGCCTTTCATCGACGCATAGGCCGCATAACCGACGGGCGAGAAGCGTGCCAGACCCGAAGAGATGTTGACGATACGGCCGCCATCGGCGATCAGCGGGATGAGTTTCTGGGTCAGGAAAAACGGCCCTTTGAGATGCACATTCATCAACTGATCGAACTGCGCTTCGGTGGTTTCCGCGCAGCTGGCATACATGCCAACGCCTGCATTGTTCACCAGAAAATCAAAGCGTTCGGCCTTGAAATATGCACCCAGCAGCGCCGACACCTGCGCGGCGAAAGTCTCGAAACGGCTGCTGTCGCCGACATCCAGCTGCAGCATCCTGGCCTTGACGCCGAGCGCTTCGATTTCAGCGACGACCGTTTGCGCGTCGTCTTCACGGCTGTGATAGGTGCCGATAATGTCGACGCCCTGGCGCGCCAGATGCAGCGCGGTGTTCTTGCCCAAGCCACGGCTGGCGCCGGTGATGATCGCGATCTTGTTGCTCATCTGTGTTTCCTCGAATGGCTGTGTTCAGTCAGTGAGGACCAGAGTATTGTTCGACGGGTATTCGATAAACTCCCGACAATCGAAATGACTGATCGACTGAGCCGAACAATTGAGAGGCATCGTGATGAACAAACTGGAACTGCTCAAGACTTTCGTCCGCGTCGCCGAGCTTTCAAGCTTCACCCTCGCCAGCGACGCTCTGGGTCTGCCGCGCTCCAGTGTGTCCGAGCAGATTCGGGCACTGGAGCAACTGCTGGATACCCGACTGCTGCTGCGCACCACGCGCAAGGTGCAGACCACCCCCGACGGCCAGGTGCTGTATGAGCGCAGCAAGGATCTGCTGGCGCAGATGGATGAGGTGGAGAGCCTGTTTCGACAGGACAACGCCGTGCTCAGCGGTCGGCTGCGGGTCGACATGCCCACCGCCGTGGCGCGCCGGCTGGTGATGCCACGACTGAGTGAATTCATTGAGCGCCATCCACTGATCGAGCTGGAAATCAGCAGCACCGACCGCCGTGTCGATCTGGTACGCGAGGGCTTCGACTGTGTCATGCGCGTCGGCGAATTGGCTGACACCTCACTGGTGGCCCGCAATGTCGGTCACTTCAGGATGATCAATTGTGTCAGCACCGGGTACGCCGAACGCTATGGCGTGCCGCACACGCTGGAAGACCTGCAGCAGCACCGGCTGATTGATTACGTCTCCGCTTTTGGCGCAAACAGCGCCCTGTTCGAGTACCACCGCGACGACAAGGACTACAGTGTCGCCATGCCCTGTAGCGTCAAGGTAAACAACGTCGAAGCCTATGAAGCGGCCTGTCTCGGCGGGCTCGGTATCGTCCAGGCTCCTCGCCTCTCCAAGGTCCACCAGTTGCAGCGCGGCGATCTGGTGGAAATTCTCCCTGATTACCAACCCGCGCCGATGCCCGTTTCACTGCTCTACGCCCACCGCCGACATCTGCCACAGCGTTGCCGCGTGTTCATGGACTGGATGGAGGAATTGCTCGTGGAATATGGCGTGGTGAGGTAACGCGTGAGCGGGTTTCTGGCGACAAATTTTTTTTAAGAATATTTGCAACGGCCTGTAACCATCCTCGTTTCTCCAGCGAACTACCTTTCGGATCAGATGCACAGCGTCACTCGCGCGCTGGTGCTGCGACCACCCTCAATCAGGTAATTGGAGAAACAACATGACCAACATCAAACTCGCTGCCGTTGCTCTGGCTCTCGCTTCCATGGCTACCGGTGCAATGGCCGCCGAAACGAAAATGGCCGCTCCAGCCATGGAAAAATGCTACGGCGTGGCCATGGCCGGCAAGAATGACTGCAAGGCTGGCGCCGGCACCACCTGCGCTGGCACCGCCAAGACCGACTACCAGACCAACGCCTGGAAAAACGTCCCTGCCGGCACCTGCACCTCGATCAAGACCCCGCATGGCATGGGCTCGCTGACCTCGATGTAATTTCGACTACGTCAGGCAACACCGTAAAACCATTGCAAGGGCAGACGTCGATCATGAACACATCACTCACACTGGGTGCCGGACTGAGCCTCAAGGCCGACCACTACGAAGCCGCGTACGACTGCGCTGCCAAGGGGTTGTGGTTTGAAGTCCATCCGGAAAACTACATGATCGACGGCGGCCCGCGCCTGGCATGGCTGGAAACGATCGGCAGCCGTCATCCGCTGTCGTTGCATGGTGTGTCACTGTCGCTGGCGGCCGATTGTGCGCCTGACACCGAGCACTTGCAGCGGCTCAAGAACCTTGCCGACCGAATTCAGCCCGCCCTTGTTTCCGAGCACCTCGCCTGGTCCGCCTGGCGGGGTCAGTATCACCCCGATCTGCTGCCGTTTCCTCGCACCGAGGAAGCCCTGCGGCGCATCGCCGACAACATCCAGCGCACCCAGGAGTTTCTCCAGCGACGCATCGCCATCGAAAACCCGAGCCACTACGTGCGCATGCAGGGCCATGATTTCAGTGAGACCGAATTCCTCGCCGAACTGAACAAACGCACCGGTTGCGGCCTGCTGCTGGACATCAACAACGTGTTTCTCAGCGCTCACAACATGGGCTACGACGCCAAGGCTTACGTCGATGCCTTTCCTGGTGAGGCGATCATGGAGATTCATCTGGCCGGGCACAGCGTCGACCCCGGAGGTGCTTCGTTGCTGATCGACTCCCACGACGCGCCGGTGGCCGAAGCGGTCTGGTCGCTGTACCAGCGTTTGATTCAGCGCGTCGGGGCAAGACCGACGCTGATTGAAAGAGACGACCACATCCCACCGTTCGGCGAACTGCTGCTGGAACGCGACCGGGCTCAGAACCTGATGGAGACGCTGTCATGAACACCTCCCTGAGCGAATTTCAGGACGCCTTCGTCGAAGCGCTGTACGACCCCGAAGCCGACACCCTGACGCTATTGACCCGACAGCCCGGTTTCACGGTCTATCGCAACACCGTGATGAAGGGCGCAGTGGACGCGTTGCAGGCGAACTTCCCCACCGTCGAACGTCTGGTTGGCACCGAATGGTTCCTCGCGGCGGCAGCGATTCACGCACGTCACGCCCCTGCGGTCGATGCGCGACTGGTCTATCACGGGGGTGATTTCCCCGACTTTCTCGACCGTTTCGAGCACGCGCAACAGATGCCCTATCTGGGCAACGTGGCGCGCCTCGATCTGCTGTGGAACCAATGCCACACGGCCGCCGAAGAGCCCGGCACAGACCTGACTCAACTCGCTACCCTCACCCCTGAACAGCTGGGAGCACTGTTGCTCAGGCCGCGAGCCGCCGCACGGTGGTCGTGGTTTGCCGAACAGCCGGTGTTCACTATCTGGCGGCACAACCGCGAACAGCTTGAGATGCCGGAACAGCTCGAATGGCAAGGCGAAGGCGCACTGCTGGTGCGCAGCGGCGGAGTCGTCACCTGGCATGCCATGACCATCGGCGAGTGCGCGTTTCTCGATGCCTGCGCTGGCGGCGCATCGCTTGCCCAAGCGGCGGCAAACGCCAGCGGTATCCAACCGTCGCTGGACATCCTCCAACTGCTTACCCGACTGGTCGGCGCCGATGTGTTTGCAGCGACCGAACGTTCCTGAACCTGACCGATTGACCTTCCCTTCGGGGACCGGAGAAGACCATGGATACCCTTCGCACTGACCTGTCAGAGCAAAAACACCTGCGCGGCGGCTGGACCCGTATCGCCGATCGCCTGCATCTGCTCATCACCGATTCGCTACTGTCACTGATCGCCCGCTTTGCGATAGCCGGTGTCTTTCTGATGTCCGGACGAACCAAAGTCGAGGGTTTCCTGACCATCACCGACAGCACATACGAGCTGTTCCGCACCGAGTACAAACTGCCGCTGGTGCCCCCGGAAATTGCGGCGCACATGGCTGCCTATGCCGAGCATCTGTTTCCGCTGCTGTTGATTCTGGGCCTGTTCTCGCGGCTGTCGGCGTTCGCCCTGCTGGGCATGACCACCGTGATCGAAGTGTTCGTCTACCCCGACGCCTGGGCCACGCACCTGACCTGGGCCGGATTGCTGCTGATCATCATCGCCAAGGGCGCAGGCAAGCTGTCGCTGGACCATAAACTGGGGATCAAATAAGCCCCCATCGGAGACCAACCCTATAGCAGCCCGTAGCAGCCCGGTCGGGCGGCGGTCCGTTTGCCGCCGACGACCATGAGTTCCTCACCGCCGGCAAGCCGGACTGCTACAACGGTTTTGCGCTTGGGTCGAGATCCTGGATGGAACCGGGTTACCCCAGACGCTCCTGAACCAACGCATTGCGGATGATCACCAGCATCGATTCGATGTTCTGACTCCAGTCCGCCGCACCACTCAGACACAGACTCTGCTGATGCAGCCCGCGCACACTGAACAGCTCTCCCGGGGCGATAACGATGCGTTGCTCCAGCAAGCGTTCGAACACGCGGCCCATATCGACCCGGTGCACGTTGTTCAGCCAGATCGTCGCCCCACCCTGCGGGTGCTCGAAGCGAACGTCCTCGCCCAGGTAGCGGTCGATCAACGTAGTCAGATGCCCGACCCGCTCCTGAAGACTTTGACGCAGACTCTGCAGATGCCGGTCGAGCTGACCTGAACTGAGCAGGCGCGCAATCGCTTTCTGCCGTATCGGTGGCAAACGGAACGAGCGAAGCAGCATCTGCTGATGCCACAACGGCCGGGAATGCCGACTCAGCAGATACCCGAACGGTGCTTCGAGCCCGATGGTCTTGTCGAACGCGCCCAGGATGAGCAGCCGCTCCGGATCGATCAGGTCGCGCAGCGGCGTGGCTTGTTCGTCAAAGCACAGCCCGCCCTGACTGTCGTTCTCCAGCACCCAAAGGCCCTGCCGATTTAGCACGTCCGCCAGGCGCTGACGCTGCTCCGCCCCCATGATCCGGCCCCGCACCGAATCCATGCGCGAGGACAGGATCGCCATTTTGACCTCACCATGTTGCAGCAACCCATTGAGCTCATCGGTATCGATGACGCCCTCGGCATCGGCGCATAACTCGACGACGCGAATGCCAAAGGATTGCAGCGTACGGAGCATGCTCCAGGCACAGGGCGACTCCACCAGCACCGCGCAGTCGCGCAACTGCAACGCCTTGAGTACGGTCTTCAAGACCCCGGTCTTGTCCGGGCCGATGAAGACGTTATCCGGATGCCAGCAACGCTCGGTCGACGAGGTGTAATAAGCCGCAAGCGCCGTTCGCAGTTCGATGTCGCCAAAGGGCTGAAAGCGCGGATCGGGCTGACACGGGTATTGCCGCATCAGGTCCCGCTCCAGATTGAGCAAAGCTCCGTCCAGAGATTGCAGCAGCGTCGGCTCGTCGGCGCCGAACACGAACATCTCCGGGCGCCGAGTCCCCGCCTGATAGCGCTCCAGCAGATCGTTGCCCTCGCAATGGGTGTCGTTGCAGGGCTGCGGCAGCGCGTAGTAACCCGATTTGGGTACCGAGCAGATCCGGCCTTCCTTCTCCAGCAGCGAATAGGCGTTCTGCACCGTGGAAATGGACACCCGCAATCGCCGTGCGAGCAGTCGCAGGGAGGGTAATTTCACTGCCGGGCCACCAGGCAGTTCGTTGGTCAGCCTCGACAGATAGCGGTACACCATCTGATAGGCAAAATCGGTCTTGTTGTTATTCATCGAACACACCCCATCCATGCGCATACGCAGGGTCAATGAGAAAAATAGCGGTCAACATGTCCGCGCCCGATTCCAGCGCGCACGGGTCAGCGGCCGGAGATCAACTCCGACACCGCCTCTCCGCTCTCAAGATTCACGGTCATCACGCGTCCTTTGTCCGGATCGCTTGCGCGAACTCGCGCGATGATCGAGCTGTTGTCGTTGAAGTCGACCCGCCGCTTGCCGTAGAGATTCTGCAGCCCCTTGAGGCTCAGGCCGCTGACTTCTACCAGCCACTGAAGCACCTGATCCGGTGCTGGCAGCCCCGCCAGTGCCCTGTGCAGATCCGCCAGCGCCACCAGCATGCCGGGGTGGAAACGACGTAGAAAGTCCTCCAGCCGTGCCCCCGCATCGACAAAGGGGGTGAACAGCAGACAGACCAATTGCACCTCACTCAGGCCAAAGCCCTCTTGGGCGTAACCTTCAGCAAGAGCGCGTCGTTCCTCAAGTTTCTCGGGGCTGTCGTAGGCCGCCATCGCCTGATCGATCAAGCGCCGAGGCATGCGCTTGCGCCGCATCATTGCAGCGGCCAGTTCCAGGTACTCGTGAATCCCGTCGGCGTAGGCGCGACCCTGTACGAATTCGGCCTTAAGCCCACGCATGTGCGCCATCAGCAGCGGGTTCGCACAATCAGACTCGCTGAAACTGAACGCCAGATCGTCGAAGCGAAAGCCCAGGAAGTCCGTCAGCAACGCCCAGTGCTCTTCCAGGCGAAAACCGATCAGATCGGCCACTGCCAGAAATGTCGGGGCGACAGGCTTGTTCGGATAGCCCAGCGGGCGAAGCATGAAACCGGCTGGCTGCGGCTCTTCGCCATAAAGCTCGCGGTAATAGGCCCGCCCCACGCTGTCGATGGTATGCAGTGCGCTGCTGAAGCTCAGCCTGTGCCAGTTTTCTACGGGACGGCCATTGTGCCTCGCCAGGCGCATGATCCAGGTCGCGTACTGCTTCTGCTCCTTCAGCGAATCTCCGCTGACCACGGCGTCGGCGCCAGAGCCCCAACACGCCGCTCTGCCGAGAAACTCGGCCATGCCCAGATAACAGCTGTTGCAAAAGGTGGTTCGTGCGTCGCCTGCGGTGAGGTGCCCGCCCAATAACATGTCGGATCGATTCTGTTCGCGGCCGGCGCTGGAAAACGGCAAATCTACCTCGAAATTCTGAACGTACTGGTGATCGACCACCAGCAGCTCAACCCGCGGATCGTCGTGCAGAAACAACGCTGAATAGCAGCGATTGATGTTCTCCATCACCGCAGAGGTCAGACCTGCATGACGCATATTGGCGACGCGCAGGTTGAACGTCGCAGGCGCCCGAGCGGCGATACTCAGCTGCGCGGCACGCAACAGAGCGACGGTGTAGGCGCTGTCCTTACCGCCGCTGAATGCCACCAGAATCTTGTAATGGCCGATTTGCTCAATCCCCCCGGCGGCCACAACAAGGCGCTGTATCAATAACTGCAGCGCTGTTTTTTCCGCACGGTTGAAATAACTCAACAAGCGCTGCAGCACTTGCTGATAGACATAGTTCATTGCCTGCTCGTGAATGGAGCCCATAACTTCAATACCTGAAATACTCGGTTCAGCGATCCTGTCGAACCCGTCACGATTCGCCGTTGCAACAAGAGAGTTTAACGATTGCGCGGCGCCAGTTAATATTGCGATCCGTGCACTGAGTAGCAATTAGCAACTGTCCAGGAGCGAGCTGTTCGGCAACCGTACAAAGAGCTGTCGGCATGATGAACCTTGGGCTACGGCCCCGACGGCTGCGGTGGGAGGTGCACGGCACGGCGCGATTGACGGCCGTAAAAACAATGAGGGCATGACTCGTTCCTTGAGTATGTTTTACGCAACTATTATCGGGATCTGAATATTAATTACAAGGTACAGATCGGCGACGCATTGCCTGTCAGCTTTCCACTAAACACTGCGCCCGGTTAAACACCGGTGTTTAATACAAGTCCCTCAAACCGGAATAACAAGGCTCTATTTCAACACGTCTTCATTTACACACAGGCGTTTAAAAACGTTCAGCACATAAACAAAAAAGCCTTCCTCGTCATCCGGGAAGGCTTTGTCGGGTATTGCATGGCCAGAGTAAGTGACGGGCGGCATCTTTGAACCGATGTCCGGATCCACTGTCTCGACGCCCGGCCAAAGGCGTCGAACATTCAAACAAGCGCGGTGAATTGCGCTCAGGCAGACTCGACTTCCACCACGACACGACCGCCAACAGGGCAACCGTCCATCACGCGGTGCGCTTCCACGATCTGATCGAACTGGAAGACCTTGGTCAGTTGCGGCAACAGCAGTTTGTCACGGGTCAGCTCGTTGATCTTGAGCAATGCCCGCTCAACCGCTTCCTTGTCCTGCGCAATGCCCAACTCGGGCTTGCCAGTGAAGTTACCCACGCAATGCACGAAGAACTGGATGTTCTTCTGGAACGCGGCACAGGCCGGGAACTGAACCTGGTTGCCACCCTGCAGGCCGTAAAGAATCAGGCTGCCACGGGGCGCTAGAACATCGCCCAGAATCGACATCTGCGGGCCGCCCAAACCGTCGAGCACCACATCCACACCACGCTTGTCGGTGTATTTGTTGACCGCCATCAAAAGGTCCTGCTCTTCGGTCACCACCACCTTGTCAGCGCCAAGGGAGGTCAGGTACTGGCGAGCAGTGCCCTCTTCATCGTCGGTCTTGATCGCGGCGATGACTTTGAGCCCCAGCGCCTTGCCCAACTGCAGGAACGCAGGACCGGCGCAGTGACCCGCATCGGTGACCAATGCAGTCTGCCCTTCTTTGACCCGTGCCAACTCCACGTATGCGAAGTACGCCACCAGCATCGGGGTGTAGTGAACGGCCGCCTGATTGGGCGTCAGAATATCGGGATACTTGGTCACGGACGTGCGCGGCAGCACGATCTGCTCGCCGTACACAGGGTGTGAGTTGGGGTTGGCGGACGGAAAGCTGGCGACCTTGTCACCGACCTTCAGATCATTCACGCCTTCGCCGACGGCAGTGATCACGCCGGCCATTTCCGAACCCAGACCCGCAGGCAACTGAGCCTGGGAGGACGCCAGATTTTGTCGCCACAGAACGTCATACCAGGTCACACCGATCGCCTGGACGCGTATCTGCACCTCTCCGGGTGCTGGCAACGCGGCTTGCTGCTCTTCTACCTTGAGCACCTCGGCCGGGCCAAACTGATGAAAACGGATCGTGCGGGACATTTCGAACCTCGCCTTATGAACCTTGATGCCATGAACTCTATCCGGGCTCTGCCGGTAACACTATCAGTGGCTATTAATAGTCGACATGCCTGTCATCGATTCTATTGTTGAAAGGCGGTCATTAGATAACCATCGAATGCTCACGTATTCAAGGCGGTCATTGTTGTTTTCTCGCCTTCACATTGCAACCCGAAGGGCATTTTCCGGATGAACGTCCTCTTCGATGGCGCGAAACCTGCCCGCGGCCGTGGGGTTTGAGCCATTCAGGCTGCCTATCTGTTGGGCTGAATCCTTCGTACAAGGTTCACCGTAAATCATCGACGGCCGTGATGGGTAACACGTTTGTATGCTTGCGCACGAATTTAACGGTGCGGAGAATCGGCGTTTGCCCGTAATATTCGATCCTGAGCTGAACACTGGCTGCCTTGTCGGGTGGCCAACGTATCGACCAATGTCCCCGAGACCCCCGTCATGAATCGCAACGACCTGCGTCGCGTCGACCTCAACCTGCTCATCGTGTTCGAGACCCTCATGCATGAACGCAGCGTCACGCGTGCAGCGGAGAAGCTGTTCCTCGGCCAGCCCGCCATCAGTGCCGCCCTCTCCCGCCTGCGGGGTCTGTTCGACGACCCGCTGTTCGTACGCACCGGGCGCAGCATGGAACCCACGGCCCGCGCCGTCGAGATCTTCGGCCTGCTCTCCCCTGCGCTGGACTCCATTTCAACCGCCGTGAGCCGCGCCGCCGATTTCGATCCGGCCACCAGCACCGCCGTGTTCCGTATCGGCCTGTCCGATGACGCCGAGTTTGCCCTGCTGCCATCACTGCTCAAACGCCTGCGTTCGGAAGCACCCGGCATCGTGCTGGTCGTGCGCCGCACCAACTACATCCTGATGCCGGCGCTGCTCTCGTCCGGCGAGATCTCCATTGGTGTCAGCTACACCGACGACCTGCCCGCCAACGCCAAACGCAAGGTGCTGCGCCGCAGTCGCCCCAGACTGCTGCGCGCCGACTCCATGCCCGGCGCCATCACCCTCGACGACTTCTGTGCCCGACCTCATGCGCTGGTCTCATTCGCGGGCGATCTGGGCGGCTTCATCGACGAATATCTGGAGAAAATCGGACGCAAGCGCCACGTCGTACTCGCCGTCCCGCAGTTCAACGGTCTGGCGACACTCATCTCCGGCACCGATATCGTCGCCACCGTTCCGGATTACGCGGCCGAAGTGCTGACGGCCGCCGGCGGCGTGCGCTCCGAAGAGCTGCCGCTGGAATCCCGCACCTTCGAACTGCACATGGCCTGGCGCGGTTCTCAGGACAACGACCCAGGCGAGCGCTGGCTGCGTTCACGAATTCAGATGTTCTTTGGCGACCCGGACAGCCTCTAAGCATCGGCCTTTTGCCAGGCGGTCCAGAATACCGGCTAGCGAAGTAGCTCGAGGTTCTCGTCGATGCGTTTCTGAATGATCTGCAAGGTATCCCGGGTGATCACTTCCGGGTACAGCCTCTCTGCCACCACGGCAAACTCGCTGGCGGCCGCGCAAATCCTGTCAACGGTGCGGTTTGCCACGTCCACGCTGACCTCGGCTTCCTGCGCAAGCTTGAGCAAAGCCTTGCGGCTTATGGCCAAAGCTTCCCCCATGACGTCCATCTGGTGGTAGCCCCCCGGGCCTTCGCAAAACGTCACGTCATATGCTGGCGCCAGTTTCCACCCGCCCGAGGCTTGCATGACATAGGCAAAGTTCTTGGGATGGTCGTCTCGGTTGTTGAATGCGACATTGAAGACCGCACGCTCGAATGCCAGCGCCTTTTCCCGCACGTCATTGGTACACATCTGGGTGGCGCGCAGGAAATTGACGTAGTCCAGAACGCCCGGGGTTTTGAAGTCGGCTCCGGTGAAGGCCGCAAGACTCTGCATTGGCACCCGCATTCCCAGTTTGCGATCAAAGCGTCTGGTCGCGAAGGCTGCGAGGCCGTTGGGCAAACTGAAATACCGTGTGTCCTGAGTCTCGATGCCGCATGTGCGTAACCGCTCGGCATAGACCATTTCGATCGCGCACACTTCGGGATGCTCTTCCCGGCCCGGAAACTTGACCAGCCAGGCTTCAAGTCCCGGCGCTGCAACGGTGGTGAAGACACCGGACGCTGGATCGCGGTAGACCAACGCCTTGGGCCTGGCGCCTTGGGGGGAGCCCCCTACCAAGAGCAGTTTCTGCAGGAACTCCCCGCCTTCACCGTTAAGAACTTCCTGCACCTCTGCGGCCAGAAGGTCGAGAGAGACTGGCATTTGCTGTTCCGCCCACTCAGGCGCCACAGGCTCGAACGACATTGCTCCCATCGCGTTATCGCCAATGTACGCAAGACGCTCCAGCGCTCCTATTCGCGCCGAATTGAGGCCGCGGCGTCTGAACAACCTGTCCATTAGCAGCATGCCCCAGCCGTCGGGCAAGGAGTCATAGACAGGGCCTGGCAATTCCAGTTGATGGGATGGAAAACCTTTGCGCAACCTGTCGCCCTTTAGCGGCAGCGTGTAGGACGACAGTTCGAGGCCTCTGCGTTTCGCTTCGTCGCTGTACTCGAACACGATCTGCGGACGCACGGAGAGGGCTTTGGTCGAGGCGAGCGTACCCCACAGCCACCGTTCACCCCAACCGTCGTAATAGACCTCGACCTGCTCAAGCATTGTCGGTTTTCCTCTTGATGCGCTGGCGACCGACGCTGTTCTCATAACGGCGAATGTCCTCAAGGCTGTCGAGCCGTGGCATGAACAAGCCTTCAAGCTCCTTGCTTCGGCCGAGCACCATGGCCACCCGGATCACGTTTTCGAGCCCGACATTGCGTCCGGCCTCAAGATTGGACACCGTGTTGGTCGCGATGCCGGCACGGCTTGCAACCTCTGCCTGAGTCATTTGCTGAGTCAAGCGCTCGCTGCGAAGCCGGTCGCACAGGCGCTTGACGATTTCTTCAGGTCTACTGAATCCTAAATCCAACATAATGTGCGTAAACCGTTAAAAGCTGACATAAAACACAGAATAGTGGATTTATGAAAAATGACAATGTGTGCCGCTAACCGCCCGGAGCTGCTAGCCGACCCGTTCCAGCACAGCTTTTGTTTACACGTAGAGTTGCGCCTTCGAGGCAAGCATCTCTCAAGTTCAAGCCCACACGCACCCGAACTCGCTCAGGCCCGTTCCAGAGCCTTTACCAGGCCAAATATCATTCCCACTGATATTTACCTTCGTCGTATTCGATTCGTGCAATAAAACCCTCAGGAACAGAATCCGCCAATCTTAATAACGTCGGCGGATTTTCCCATGGTTCAGTCACTTACTCCTTTGCGCTATCCCCTTGCCGCTTTGGCACTGGTCGTGATCAGTGCTTGCGGGAAAGGCCCGGAGACAGCTGCTCAAGCACCGGCTGCGGCCAAGGTCAACGTGGCCAAAGTGCTTGAGCAACCGGTCAACGAGTGGGATGAAGTCACCGCACGCCTGGAAGCGCCGGAAACCGTACAGGTCCGCCCTCGGGTATCCGGTCAGATCGATTCGGTGGCATTTACCGACGGCGCGCTGGTAAAGAAAGGCGATCTATTGTTCCAGATAGACCCGCGGCCGTTCGAAGCCGAAGTGCACCGTCTCGAAGCACAACTGCAACAGGCCAAGGCGGCGTCGGTACGCAGCAACAACGAAGCCCAGCGTGGCGAGCGTCTGCGCACCAACAACGCGATCTCGGCAGAGCTGGCCGACTCGCGGACCACCACCGCGCAGGAATCCAAGGCTGCCGTGGCGGCCATTCAGGCCCAGCTTGACCTGGCACGCCTGAACCTGAGTTTCACCCGGGTTACCGCGCCGATCACCGGTCGTGTCAGCCGTGCGGAGATCACCTCCGGCAACATCGTCACCGCCGACCAGACCATCCTCACCAGCCTCGTTTCCACCGATAAGGTCTATGCCTATTTCGACGCTGACGAGCGCGTGTTCCTCAAGTACAACCAACTGGCCCGCGACGGCAAACGTGGCGCAACCACTCCGGTGTACATGGGCCTGTCCAACGAAGCCGAAAACCCGCATCAGGGCCAGATGAACTTCGTCGACAACCAGGTCAATCCGCGCACCGGCACCATCCGCGGTCGCGCCGTGTTCGACAACAGCAAGGGCGAATACACCCCCGGTCTTTACGCTCGCCTGAAGCTGGTCGGCAGCGGCACCTACTCGGCCATGCTGATCAAGGATGAGGCGGTCGGGACCGACCTGGGCAAGAAATTCGTGCTGGTGGTCGACAAGGACAACAAGGCCGTTTACCGCAACGTTGACCTGGGCCCGAAACTCGAAGGCCTGCGGATCGTGCGCAGCGGTCTGGCCAAGGACGACCGCATCGTCGTCAGCGGCCTGCAGCGTGTGCGTCCGGGCTCGCCGATCGATCCGCAGGACACCCAGATGGCCAGCGCCGAGACCCTCGCCGCTCTGCAACAACAACGCCAAGCACTTGAAGCCAGCAACCAACCTCAGGCCCAGAAAAAACTGGACGCCAAGGTTGCCGCTGCCGCTACGCCACGCGGTTAAGGGACACACTCGATGAATTTCTCCAAATTCTTTATCACACGACCGATCTTCGCAGCGGTGCTATCGCTGTTGATCCTGATCGCCGGTGCCATTTCGCTGTTTCAGCTGCCGATCAGCGAATACCCGGAAGTCGTGCCGCCAACCGTGGTCGTGCGCGCCAACTTCCCCGGCGCCAACCCCAAGGTCATCGGCGAAACCGTGGCTGCTCCACTGGAACAGGCGATCACCGGTGTCGAGAACATGCTGTACATGTCCTCTCAGGCCACAGCCGACGGCAAGCTGACCCTGACCATCACCTTCGCGCTGGGTACCAACCTCGACACCGCGCAGGTGCAGGTGCAGAACCGCGTTACCCGGACCGAACCGAAGCTGCCGGAAGAAGTGACGCGCATCGGTATCACCGTGGACAAGGCCTCCCCTGACCTGACCATGGTGGTCCACTTGACCTCCCCTGATCAGCGTTACGACATGCTCTACCTGTCCAACTACGCAGTGCTGAACATCAAGGATGAGCTCGCTCGCCTGAACGGTGTCGGCGACGTGCAGCTGTTCGGTATGGGCGACTACTCGCTGCGTGTCTGGCTCGACCCGAACAAGACTGCTTCGCGCAACCTCACCGCCACCGACGTGGTCAACGCCATTCGTGAACAGAACCGTCAGGTTGCAGCCGGCCAGTTGGGCGCACCGCCCTCGCCTAGCGCCACCAGCTTCCAGATGTCAATCAACACTCAAGGCCGTCTGGTCACAGAGGAAGAGTTCGAAAACATCATCGTCCGCGCCGGCGAGAATGGCGAAATCACCCGCGTCAAAGACATCGCACGGGTCGAACTGGGCTCCAGCCAATACGCCCTGCGTTCGCTGCTGAATAACCAGCCTGCGGTGGCGATTCCGATCTTCCAGCGCCCGGGCTCCAACGCCATCGACATTTCCAACGAAGTGCGCGGCGAAATGGAACAGCTGAAGAAGAACTTCCCCGAAGGCATGGACTACAGCATCGTCTATGACCCGACCATCTTCGTGCGTGGCTCCATCGAAGCAGTGGTTCACACCCTGTTCGAAGCGCTGATCCTGGTTGTACTGGTGGTGATTCTGTTCCTGCAGACCTGGCGTGCCTCGATCATCCCGCTGGCCGCCGTGCCGGTGTCGCTGATCGGTACGTTCGCAGTCATGCACCTGTTCGGCTTCTCGCTCAACGCGCTGTCATTGTTCGGCCTCGTTCTCGCCATCGGTATCGTGGTGGACGACGCCATCGTGGTGGTGGAAAACGTCGAGCGCAACATCGAGCTCGGCCATGAGCCGATGGAAGCCACACAGATCGCCATGCGTGAAGTGACCGGCCCGATCATCGCGACGGCGCTGGTGCTGTGTGCAGTGTTCGTACCGGCGGCGTTCATCTCCGGCCTCACGGGGCAGTTCTATAAACAGTTCGCTCTGACCATTGCCATCTCGACAGTCATTTCGGCCTTCAACTCGCTGACCCTGTCGCCGGCGTTGGCGGCGGTCCTGTTGCGCTCCCACGACACCCCGAAAGACGGCTTCTCGCGCTTCCTCGACAAACTGCTCGGCAGTTGGCTGTTCCGCCCGTTCAACCGTTTCTTCGTCAAAGCCAGTAACGGTTATGTGAGCACGGTGGGTCGGGTGATCCGCATCAGCGGCGTCGCGCTGGTGGTCTATGCCGGCTTGATCGTCATGACCTGGCTGGGCTTCTCGACCACCCCGACCGGCTTCGTGCCGCAGCAGGACAAACAGTACCTGGTCGCCTTCGCACAGCTACCGGACGCCGCAAGCCTTGACCGCACCGAGGACGTGATCAAGCGCATGTCCGACATCGCGCTGAAGCAGCCGGGTGTCGAAAGTGCGGTGGCGTTCCCTGGCCTGTCGATCAACGGTTTCACCAACAGCCCCAACTCCGGCATCGTGTTCGTGACCCTCAAGCCGTTCGAAGAGCGCAAGGCTGCCAGTGAGTCGGCCGGTGCGATTGCCGGTGCGTTGAATGGCAAGTACGCGTCGATCCAGGAAGCCTACATGGCGATCTTCCCGCCGCCGCCGGTTCAGGGGCTGGGTACGATCGGTGGTTTCCGCCTGCAGATCGAAGACCGTGGCAACCTGGGTTATGACGAACTCTATAAAGAGACGATGAACGTCATTGCCAAGAGCCGCAGCGTGCCGGAACTCGCCGCCCTGTTCACCAGCTACACCGTGAACGTGCCGCAAGTGGACGCCGCCATCGACCGTGAAAAGGCCAAGACCCATGGCGTGGCCATCAGCGACATCTTCGACACCCTGCAGGTGTACCTGGGCTCGCTGTATGCCAACGACTTCAACCGTTTCGGTCGTACCTATCAGGTCAACGTACAAGCTGAACAGAAATTCCGCCAGGACGCCGAACAGATCGGTCAACTGAAAGTGCGCAACAACCTGGGCGAAATGATCCCGCTGGCGACACTGCTGCACGTCACCAACACCTCGGGCCCGGATCGCGTGATGCACTACAACGGTTTCATTACCGCGGAAATCAACGGTGCTGCGGGTCCAGGCTTCAGTTCGGGCCAGGCGGAAGCAGCCATGAACAAACTGCTCAAAGAGGAACTGCCCAACGGCATGACCTACGAGTGGACCGACCTGACCTACCAACAGATCCTGTCGGGCAACACTGCACTGCTGGTCTTCCCGCTCTGCGTGCTGTTGGCGTTCCTGGTACTGGCCGCGCTGTATGAAAGCTGGAGCCTGCCGCTGGCGGTGATCCTGATCGTACCGATGACCCTGCTGTCGGCCATCGCCGGTGTGATCATCGCCGGTAGCGACAACAACATCTTCACCCAGATCGGTCTGATCGTACTGGTGGGCCTGGCCTGTAAGAACGCCATCCTCATCGTCGAGTTCGCCAAGGACGAACAGGAAAAAGGCAAGACGCCGCTGGAGGCCGTTCTGGAAGCTTGCCGCCTGCGTCTGCGGCCGATCCTGATGACTTCGTTCGCGTTCATCATGGGTGTCGTGCCACTGGTTCTGTCCAGCGGTGCCGGTGCCGAAATGCGTCACGCCATGGGTGTCGCGGTGTTCTCCGGGATGCTTGGCGTGACCTTCTTCGGTCTGCTGCTGACACCGGTGTTCTATGTCCTGATTCGTAATTTCGTCGAACGCAAAGAGGCTCGCAAAGCGGCCAAGGCTCAACGCGTTCAGTCCATCGCTCCGGAGGCTCATTGATGAAGGCTGCAAAACTCTTCCTGCCCAGCCTGTTGGTCCTGGCGCTGGCGGCCTGTGCCGTCGGCCCTGACTACAAGAAGCCGGATACCGCGGCGGCCAATATCCAGGCCGCCACGCAGAGCACGTATGATCGCAGCCGCATCGAAACCATCTGGTGGCAGCAGTTCGATGATCCGACCCTGAACAAGCTGGTTGCCGAGTCACTGCAAGGCAACCGCGAACTGCGCGTCGCCTTCGCCCGCCTGAAAGCTGCGCGTGCGATCCGCGATGACATCAGCAACGATGCCATGCCAGTGGTGACCAGCCGCGCCAGCAGCCAGGTCGGCCGCGCTCAGGTCCCCGGTGAAACCGAGCACCGGGTCAACCAGGAACGTTACGACCTGGGCCTCGACATGGCGTGGGAGATCGACTTGTTCGGTCGCATCCAGCGCGAACTGGAAGCCAGCGAGGCCGATCAGCAAGTGGCCGAGGCCAATCTGTATCAGCTGCAGGTGACGATGATCGCCGAGCTGGTGGATGCCTACGGTCAGCTGCGTGGCGCGCAACTGCGAGAAAACATTGCCCGGGACAACCTGAAAAACCAGCAGGATTCGCGCAACGTCACCGTGCAATTGCGTGACGAAGGCGTGGGTAACGAGATCGACGTGGTGCGGGCCGATGCGCGTCTGGCCGCCGTGGAAGCGAGCATTCCACAGTTGCAGGCCGAGCAGGTGCGTGAGCGCAACCGGATCGCGACCCTTCTGGGCGAGCGTCCGGATGCAATGACCGTGAGCCTGGCCCCGGCCAAGCTTCCTGCGATCTCCAAGGCATTGCCGATCGGTGATCCGACCAAACTGTTGGAAAACCGTCCTGACGTGCTCAGTGCTGAACGGCAACTGGCCGCGCAGACCGCGCGGATTGGCGTGCAGACCGCCGACCTGTTCCCACGGGTCAGCCTCAGCGGCTTTCTGGGCTTCACCGCCAGCCGTGGTTCGCAGATCGGTTCCGGTGCTGCGCAAGCCTGGGGGCTGGGCCCGAGCATCACGTGGGCGGCGTTTGACCTGGGCAGCGTAAGAGCACGGATTCGTGGCGCCAACGCCGATGCCGAGGGCGCGCTGGCCAACTACGAGCAGCAGGTGTTGCTGGCGCTGGAGGAAACCGAGAACGCCTTCAGCGATTACGACAAACGTCAGCAGCGTCTGGTGTCGCTGGTTCGTCAGAGTGAAGCCAGCCGTTCGGCGGCCAGTCTGGCGAGCATTCAGTACAAGGAAGGCACAGCCGATTTCCTGGTACTGCTCGATGCCGAACGTGAGCGTCTTGCGGCGGAGGACAGCCAGGCGCTGGCCGAGATCGATCTGTATCGCGGGATTGTGGCGATCTACAAAGCGCTGGGCGGCGGTTGGCAGCCCAACGCTTGACCGCAAACCGCTGTCGCGGGGTAGCGTGATCACTGCCCTGCTCAAGCCCCGGACTCATAAGGTTCGGGGCTTTTTTGTTTTTTGTGTCGCCTGTGCCAGAGCGATTCCCGTTTGACACCCAGCGACCACTCCCCGAAGCTGCTCCCCACGCAGAAATGGAAATCGGTATGTCAAAAGCGCCCACTCAGCACACCCCCGCCCAACTCAAGGTCCGCCGTCGCTTGCAGGCCGCAATTGCGCTGGCGGTCTTGCTGCTGATGATTGGCGCCGGATTGCTCGTGCATGGCTGGAGAACACCGCCCGCAGCCCCCGTGGTCAACCACAGCTACGCCGAAGCCCTCGAGCAAGCGCACAATGGCAAACCCGGTGCCGCACGCGTGCTCTATCAGCAACTGAGCCGCACCGACCTGTCCGACATACGCCGCGCCGGCCTGATCACCGAACTGGCCAACTACCCCAGCGCCCAGGCCCTGAAAATACTCGACGGCGACCTCAAACGCCCTGTTCCGCTCGTTCAGCAAACCGCCATCGAAACCGTGATCAGCATGGTTTCCAACACCCAGCGCAGCGTCCTCATCGGCCCCCTGCTTGACGACCCCGATCAGAGCGTTCGCTTCAGCGCGGTACGCGCATTGCTCGGCCTCACCCCGGACGATATCGGCCTGTATTTCGGCGCATTCCAGGATGCCGCCGAGCAGTACGCAAACACCCTGACCTCGCAACCACCCAGCGGCCAGAGCCAAGTGCAACTGGCAACGCTGCTGGTCAATGAAGGCAAACCGGGCAAAGCCTCCGACGCCATCGACCTGGCGTTGAAACTGGAACCGAACAACCTGCAGGCCGGACTTGCCCAGGTTCATCTGCTCGACCAGCAGGGCCAGGCAGACCGCTCCCGACAGCAACTCGCGCAACTGCTGGAGAAGCACCCGCAATCGTCATTACTGCAACATGCGCTGGGCATCTGGCTGTTGCGTCATCAACAAAGCGAATATGCATTGCTGGCGCTGGCCAAGGCCGTCGAGCTGGAACCCGATAATACCGACTACCGCTACGACCTTGCAGTCGCCCTCCACGACCTGCAGCAACTGGAGCCGGCGCAACGGCAACTGGAGGACATACTGCAGCGGCAGCCCGCCAACCGCCGCGCCCGCACCTTGCTCATTCAGTACTGGAAAGACGCCGGTCAACTTCAGAAAGTACAGGTGTTGCTGGCGGAGCTCGAGCAGCTGAATCCTGACGATCCCGCCTTGCAGCAAGGGCTGTAGAGAGCGGAGACATGGGCGTACAGCGCACATCCATAGTTTCCGTTTTAGTCCAAGTTTAAGAAATTACTTACAACGCATTTTCCGAGATGCCGCAATGTCTGTCGCACCTGAGTATCGTGTGACGCAAGTTTCATATAACAATTGCACATCCCCTATTTTCCAACTGAAAAAAAACGTGCATTATTTGCCCGTAGCGCACCACAACTACCCTGCCTTGGATGAAAAGCTGACAGCGCAACGTTAGTTTCTTCGTTTGATCACAATGTCAAGGCACCGGGGCAGTGAAAAGATGAGCACAGGATCCAGACTTGCATCCATGTTGCTTGCGTTGGGCTGACAACAGCCGTTAACCGCCGGAGTACTATATTTGTCCAGACTTGCCGAATTTCGCGCAGCAGAAAGAGCCCTTCAGGAACAGCTGGCCCAGCTGGAAAGCCTGAAGAACGATGCCGGATTGAAAAAGGAGATCGAGTTCGAGCAGAAGCTCCAGGCCCTGATGAGCACGTATGACAAAAGTCTGCGGGACATCATTGCCATCCTGGACCCAAATCCCTCGGCTACCGCAGCTGCACCGGCCGGACCTAAACGTCGCCGCGCCCGCGTCGTCAAGGTTTACCAGAACCCACACACGGGCGAACTGATCGAAACCAAAGGCGGCAACCATCGCGGCCTCAAGTCATGGAAAGAACAGTACGGTGCTGAAACCGTCGATTCATGGCTCCGTGGCTGATCAGCGTTGGCGCACCATTAATATCGAAGTCTTATAAAAAAGCCCCGTATTTCGGGGCTTTTTTATAAGCGCGATTTTAACCAATAGTTCATGCGCAACCGATTGAAAAGAAGATCCACCGCGCTCGCCCAAGGGTTCAACTTTGTATAGGGCACCAGCACTGTTCTGGCGCTGGGCGCTTGACAGTTAGAGCGAGCCCGCTCATTACAAAGGAGTAATGAATTGGTGTTATCAGCGACACTGATATCAGCATCGAACATAAGGTGCAGGCTCCGTCAATAAACATCCGATTGACGAGTGGCTGGCCCATTTCTGTGGTGAGTCGGCTAAAAAGCAGGTTTCTTCACGCTTTTTTCACATGCGTTTCTACAGGATGAAGGCTGCTAAAGGATTAGCGCCCCATGCCCGCTTCGGCGGGCTTCTTTATGCCTGCAAAATGTTCACGGCGTTACATTCAAGTGCAGGCTGTCTCTGATCCGCAGGACCTCATCCTTATTGGCGGCATAACCAAGTGCCGACCCTGCGTAAGACAATGACCAGGCCATCTCCTTGCTGGCAGCGGCCACCAGCGTCTGGGTCATTACGTGGGCGCCATTCTGGGTGATGGTGCAGGTCGTCTCCATCGCTGGCACCTCGCTTAGCGTACTGTCCTTCATCTTCGTGCAGACACTCTGAAAGCCCCCGTGCACGAAATTGACCTGCACCGCCTTGCGCATTTCCAGCAACACGCCCTGCACGTTGACCTCATGGCCGGGCTGCAGCCGCGTCTGAGTCAACTCCACCACCATTGCCGGGTCGCCGTTGTCGTCATTCTTGACGGCCCGCTGCCGGATTTGCACTGATGGCTGATCAGGGCTCGACTGCGATTGGGGCAATGCTTCTACCTCCCAGTCGCTGGGCCAGATGACCATCGCATCTGCCGCCAAGGCGCAGCCGAGCCCCGGTGAAAGACAAATCGCTGCCAAAGCAAATGTACGAAACGTGAAATGCATGACCGATACCTGTACGGCGAGCCGGAAAGTGTGAGCCACGCGCTTCCCGCTAACAAGACCCGACCCAGGGTTTATGCACATTCGGGTTTGGCTCGCGCGCCTTGTCCCGTATCATTGTGCAACATTTACAGCATCAACCCGGAGCCATCCATGAGTCTGCACGAACTGAATACTTTTCCCGGCGTCACGGCCCAACCGGACGCTGCCACCGCACAATTCGTGTTCAACCACACCATGTTGCGGGTCAAGGACATCACCGCCTCGCTGGATTTCTACACCCGCGTGCTGGGCTTCAGCCTGGTAGAGAAGCGTGATTTCCCGGAAGCGGAATTCAGCCTGTATTTCCTGGCGCTGGTCGACAAGGCCCAGATTCCGGCCGACGATGCCGCACGTAACGTATGGATGAAAGGCATTCCAGGTATCCTGGAACTGACCCACAACCACGGCACCGAAAAAGACCCTGAGTTCGCTTACCACAACGGCAACACCGACCCACGCGGTTTCGGCCATATCTGCATCTCGGTACCTGACGTGCATGTTGCCTGCGCGCGTTTCGAACAGCTGGGCGTCGACTTCCAGAAGCGCCTGACCGATGGCCGCATGAAAAGCCTGGCTTTCATCAAGGACCCGGACGGTTACTGGGTCGAGATTATTCAGCCAACGCCGGTTTGACGGACGCATCCCCGCAAAATCAATCGCGCACAAAAAAACCTCATGATCGCTCATGAGGTTTTTTTATTGCTCTGCCTCAGCTTGGCATCACGCCGGTGCGCTGGTCCGGATCAGGTGGTCGAATGCGCTCAGGGAAGCCTTGGCACCCTCGCCCACTGCGATCACGATCTGCTTGTACGGCACAGTGGTCACGTCACCGGCAGCAAAGATGCCCGGAATCGAGGTTTCACCACGGTTGTCGACAACGATCTCGCCACGCGGTGACAGCTCGATGGTGCCCTTGAGCCATTCGGTGTTCGGCAGCAGGCCGATCTGCACGAAGATCCCTTCCAGCTCGACGTTGATTTCTTCGCTGGTAATGCGGTTCTTGTAACGCAGGCCATTTACTTTCTGCCCATCGCCCGTCACTTCAGTGGTCAACGCACTGGTCAGCACCGTCACGTTCGGCAGACTGTGGAGTTTGCGCTGCAGTACCGCATCAGCACGCAGCGAGCTGTCGAATTCCAGCAGGGTCACGTGGGACACCAGGCCCGCCAGATCGATTGCCGCTTCGACGCCAGAGTTACCGCCGCCGATCACCGCCACACGCTTGCCCTTGAACAACGGACCATCGCAGTGCGGGCAGTACGCCACGCCCTTGTTGCGGTATTGCTGCTCGCCCGGCACGTTCATTTCGCGCCAGCGGGCACCGGTGGCCAGAATCACGGTCTTGCCCTTGAGCACGCCGCCGCTGGCAAATTTGACCTGATGCAGCTCGCCATCCTTGCCAGGAATCAGCTGATCGCCGCGTTGCAGGTTCATGATGTCGACTTCGTATTCCTTGACGTGTTCTTCAAGGGCCACGGCCAGTTTCGGGCCTTCGGTGTGCTGTACCGAGATGAAGTTCTCGATCGCCATGGTGTCCAGCACCTGACCGCCGAAGCGCTCAGCCGCGACACCGGTGCGAATACCTTTACGCGCGGCGTAGATCGCTGCCGCAGAACCGGCCGGGCCACCGCCGACGACCAGGACGTCGAAGGCATCTTTGGCGTTCAGCTTTTCAGCCTGACGATCACCTGCACTGGTGTCGATCTTGGCCAGAATTTCTTCCAGGTTCATGCGGCCCTGACCGAACAGCTCGCCGTTGAGGTAGATGCTCGGCACCGACATGATCTGGCGGTCGTCGACTTCCTTCTGGAACAGGCTGCCTTCGATGGCGACGTGCTGCACATTGGGGTTGAGCACGGCCAACAGGTTCAGCGCCTGGACCACGTCCGGGCAGTTCTGGCAGCTCAGCGAGAAATAGGTTTCAAACTTGAACTCACCGGTCAGGCTGCGCGCCTGCTCGATGGTGTCCTCGCTGGATTTGGACGGGTAGCCGCCGACTTGCAGCAACGCCAGTACCAGGGAGGTGAATTCGTGGCCCATTGGCAGGCCGGCAAAGCGCAGCTTGATGTCCTGACCCGGGCTGTTGAGGGCGAAGGATGGAGTCCGTGCGTCAGTGCCATTGGTGTTCAGGGAGATCTGGTTGGAGCTGCTGACGATATCGTTGAGCAGGGCCAGCATTTCCTGAGATTTTGCGCCGTCATCGAGGGACGCAACGATCTCGATTGGGCGAGTGATCCGCTCCAGGTACGATTTCAACTGTGCTTTAAGATTCGCGTCCAACATGAGGGCTTTCCTTATCTTCAAAAATTCGAAATCTGCAAATAAAAACGCCCAGGCGATTACCGCCCAGGCGTTTTTTGGGGGCGATGCGGTTTACGTGCTCATGGGCTCATCGCCCCCGATCCGGTCACGAGGACTTAGATCTTGCCGACCAGGTCCAGCGACGGAGCCAGGGTAGCCTCGCCTTCCTGCCACTTGGCTGGGCAAACTTCGCCCGGGTGTGCAGCCACGTACTGAGCGGCCTTGATCTTGCGCAGCAGCTCGGAAGCGTCACGGCCGACGCCGCCGTCGTTCAGTTCAACGATTTTGATCTGACCTTCCGGGTTGATCACGAAAGTACCGCGGTCAGCCAGGCCAGCGTCTTCGATCAGCACGTCGAAGTTGCGGGAGATGGTCAGGGTTGGGTCGCCGATCATGGTGTACTGGATTTTGCCGATGGCTGGCGAGGTGTTGTGCCAGGCAGCGTGGGCAAAGTGAGTGTCGGTCGACACGGAGTAGATTTCCACGCCCAGTTTCTGGAACGCGTCGTAGTTGTCAGCCAGGTCTTCCAGTTCGGTTGGGCAGACGAAGGTGAAGTCGGCTGGGTAGAAGAACACCACAGACCATTTGCCTTTCAGGTCAGCATCCGAAACTTCAACGAAAGAGCCGTTTTTGAAAGCGGTAGCTTTGAACGGTTTTACTTGGCTGTTAATGATAGGCATCGGGTGAATCTCCTTAGGGTTGAAAAATCGGGTTTGAAATTCGATGGGGAGGATCTTACGCACAATCACCGGTCAGGGCTCATTGGCAAACCTGATGCCGGTGATTGGTTTTCGCTATAAAAGAACTCTTGTATAGAAGAATTCGGTTACACGTTTGCGAACCTTACCCTGCCACCGTCGATTCCGCGTCTCAATGGCGCAGCTAATGCCGTGCCAGCCTACCCATTTCGCTCCGTGCGTTACAACCCACCCGGGCAGACACCGCGCGCGAAATAACGCAGAATGCGCGCCATTGACGATACGTAACAGCCGATACGTACCAGTACGAAACAGCAGGAGTGGGGTATGGCCCGTGGCGGCATCAGCAAGGCAGACGTGGAACAAGCGCGCATGGCGCTTATTGCCAGAGGTGAAAATCCCAGTATCGATGCAGTACGAATTGAAATGGGCAACACCGGTTCGAAGACCACCATCCATCGCCTGATGCGCGAGCTCGACGAGACTCGTGGCGATTTGTCGTCGGCGCAAGTTGACGCCGAATTGAACAGCCTGGTGTCCCGCCTGGCTGGCCGCTTGAAGGAGCAGGCGCAGGAACACATCGACGTTGCGCAGGCAAGCATGGATGCGCAAAAAAAGGAGTTGCAGGATGAACTCGAGAAAACCCGGCGTCAGCTGGCCGATCTGATCGAACGCCACGCCGTACAGACCACAAAACTGGGAACGCAAACCGCCACCCTGCTGAGCACTCAAAAGGAACTGCAGGACGAGCACAGGACGAATGTGCGACTGACCCAGGCCGCTCAGGACAGCGCTTCCCGCTTGCAGGACAAGGATGAACAGATCCGCCTGCTCAAAGAACAGCATCTGCAATCGCACACCCAATGTGCCTTGCTGCAGGAACGCCTGCACAACGCCCAGAGCGAAAACAAGAAACTGCAGGAGCGCCTGACCGAACGCGACCAGCAGAATCGCGTGCTGGAATTGATCCTGATCAAGACCGAAGTCGCGTTGGAAAACCTGCGCGAGGCGCAAGGCATCACTGATGCCACGGCCGAAGACTAAGACTCGCCGGAGGCGTCCTCGAGCAAACCACGCACCCGCTGCGCCAGGTCGTCAATGCTGAACGGCTTGGTCAGCATGTCCATTCCTTCTTCGAGGAAATCGCCGCGCACTTCGGCGTTGCGTGCATACCCGGTCATGAACAGGACCCGCAGCTCAGGCCGATGCTGACGGGCGATTTCCGCCAGTTGCCGACCATTGAGGCCAGGCAGACCGACATCGGTCACCAACAGATCGATACGCCCCGCCCCCTGCAGAAACGGCAGAGCCGTTGCGCCATCCGAAGCCACTTCCACGGTGTAACCGAGTTCGCGCAGGACATCCACGACCAGCATGCGCACATCCGGCTCGTCCTCGACCACAAGCACCCGCTCGCCCTGAGTGGCGCGGGGCGGCACCATTCCCTCATCGCTCGCCAGATGCGGGTCGGCAGTTTCAAAGTGACAAGGCAGATACAGGTCGATGCGCGTCCCCTGCCCCTCGACACTGTCGATCTGCACCTGACCGCCAGTCTGATTGATGAAGCCATAGACCATCGACAGGCCAAGCCCCGTCCCCTGCCCGATCGGTTTTGTGGTGAAGAACGGATCGAACGCCCGAGCGATCACCTCGCCCGACATCCCGGAGCCCGTGTCCTGTACGCTCAGGCGCACGTAGTCCCCCGGCGTCAGTGCATCGTGCAGCACTGCCACATGCACCGATTCGGTCTGAATCAGGAGTCGCCCGCCATCGGGCATCGCATCCCGGGCGTTGATCACCAGGTTGAGCAAGGCGTTTTCCAGCTGATGCTCGTCGGTATGGGTCAGTCGCAATGTGCTGTTCAGATCGATTTCCAGCTCGATGCTTTCGCCGATGGTTCGCCGCAGCAACTCCTCCATCGACACCACCATGTGGTTGACATCCACCGGTCGCGCGTCGAGCGACTGGCGACGGGCAAACGCCAGCAGTCGGTGGGTCAGCGAGGCGGCCCTGTTCGCCGAACTCATGGCGGCGTCGATATAGCGATCGATTTCCGACACCCGCCCTGCCGCGACCCGGCGCTGGATCAGGTCCAGAGCACCGAGCACGCCGGTCAGCATGTTGTTGAAGTCATGGGCGATACCCCCGGTCAACTGACCGATCGCATCCATTTTCTGCGCGTGACGCAACGCCTCTTCGGCTTGGGCACGCTCACTGATCTCGATCTGCAGACGCTCGTTGATCTGGGCCAGCTCGCGGGTACGTTCAGCCACGCGCCGCTCGAGACTTTCGTTGAGTTCGCGCAATGCATCTTCGGCTTTGACCTGCGCGGTAATGTCTGTGCTGGTCCCGAGCCAATAGGTGATATTGCCGTGATCGTCGCGAATCGGCAGCGCCCGGCACAGGAACCAGCGATACAGGCCGTCCTTGCCCCGCAGCGGGAAGGTGTCTTCCCAGATAGAGCCCGTAGCAAAGCAGCGGCGCATTCTCGAATCGACGCGTTGCAAGTGGTCGGGGTGGTGCAGCGAGCGCCAACCCAAGGCCATCATGGCCTCGTGGGAAGTGCCGGTGTAGCTGTACCAGCGCGCGTTATACCAATAGATCTGCCCCGATGGGTCGGCGATCCAGGCGAGCTGACTCATGTTGTCGGCCAGGGTCCGGAATTGCCGCTCGCTTTCGTGCAGCGTTGCGGATTTTCCGGCGTCCTGGTCGTCAGGTGCAATGGGATTCAAGGGCATGGATGCCGAAAAACTCTTGCTGATCAAAAAGTGGGTCCGTCCTTCTCAAACAATTGCCAGCCCGCCCTCATCCATGAGGCCGGACCCGTCACACCCATGACATCACATCAGCGCGTGGCCGTACGCATGGTGACAAACTCTTCGGCAGCCGTCGGATGCACGCCGATGGTGTCGTCGAAGATCTGCTTGGTCGCCCCGGCCTTGAGCGCAATCGCCAGGCTCTGAACGATTTCCCCGGCATCCGGACCGACCATGTGGCAACCCAGAACGCGATCGGTCCTGGTGTCGACCACCAGCTTCATCAAGGTGCGCTCCTGATTATCGGTCAGGGACAGCTTCATCGGCCGGAAGCGGCTTTCGAAGACCTGCACCTCATGCCCGGCTTTCTTTGCCTCTTCTTCCGTGAGCCCGACCGTACCGATGTTCGGCAGACTGAAGACTGCCGTTGGAATGTGGTTGTAGTCCACCGCGCGGTATTGCTCGGGCTTGAACAGTCGACGAGCGACGGCCATGCCTTCGGCCAGTGCGACCGGCGTCAGTTGTACGCGCCCGATGACATCACCCACGGCGATGATCGACGGCTCGCTGGTCTGGTAGTGCTCATCGACCTTGACGAAACCCTTGTCATCGAGCTCGACATTGACAGTGTCCAGCCCCAAATTGTCGAGCATCGGACGACGCCCGGTGGCGTAGAACACGCAGTCGGTGTTGAAACTGCTGCCATCGTTCAACGTCAGTTGCAGCGTGCCGTCGGCAAGCTTTTCGATGCTGTCGATTTCGGTCTTGAAGCGGATGTCCATGCCACGCTTGGACAACTCTTCATGCAAATGAGTACGCACACTGCCATCGAAGCCGCGCAGGAACAGCTCGCCGCGATACATGAGCGTGACGTCGGCACCCAGGCCATTGAAGATCGAGGCGAACTCGACAGCAATGTAACCGCCGCCGACCACCACCACGCGCTTGGGCATCTGCTCGAGGAAGAACACTTCGTTGGAAGTGATGGCGTGCTCGCGTCCCGGAATCTCCGGGATCTGCGGCCAGCCCCCGGTGGCGATCATGATGTGCTCGGCGGTGTGCACCTGGCCGTTGATTTCGACTTCATGAGGGCCGCGCAACTTAGCGTGCCCTTCCATCAGGGTCACGCCGCTATTGGCCAGCAGGTTGCGATATACGCCATTGAGACGATGGATTTCATGGTTCTTGTTGGCGATCAGCGTCGGCCAGTTGAATTCGGCTTCACCACTGGTCCAGCCATAACCCTTTGCCTGCTCGAAGTCTTCGGAGAAATGCGCTCCGTACACCATCAGCTTCTTGGGAACGCAGCCAACGTTGACGCACGTACCCCCCAGATAGCGGCTTTCGGCAACCGCGACACGCGCACCAAAACCGGCGGAAAAACGTGCAGCGCGAACACCACCGGAACCGGCACCGATCACAAACAGGTCGAAGTCGTAGCTCATTTCTTTCTCCTTGGCAGGAGGGCTAGCATAACCGCTTCAGCGCGCTCGGCAAGGTCTGTAGGACAGAAACGACAAAGCCACCCGAAGGTGGCTTTGTTTGCAATACAGCTGCCGGTCAAATCACCGACACAACCGTATTACTGAGTCGATTTACCGGTCTTGTAGAAGTGCTCGAAGCAGAAGTTGGTCGCTTCGACGTAGCCTTCAGCGCCACCGCAGTCGAAACGCTGACCTTTGAATTTGTAGGCCAGAACGTTGCCTTCGGCAGCCTGTTTCATCAGGGCGTCAGTGATCTGGATTTCGCCGCCCTTGCCTGGCTCGGTGTTCTGGATCTTCTCGAAGATATCCGGAGTCAGGATGTAACGACCGATGATCGCCAGGTTCGAAGGCGCGTCTTCAGGTTTTGGCTTCTCGACCATGTCGGTCACGCGGAACAAACCCGGCTTGATCTCTTCACCGGCGATGACGCCGTACTTGTTGGTCTCGTTCGGGTCGACTTCCTGAATTGCCACGATCGAGCACTTGTATTGCTGATGAAGCTTGACCATCTGCGCCAGAACGCCTTCACCATCAAGGTTCACGCACAAGTCATCCGCCAACACCACGGCGAATGCTTCGTTACCGATCAGCGGACGACCGCTGAGGATCGCGTGGCCCAGGCCTTTCATTTCTGTCTGACGGGTGTAGGAAAAGCTGCACTCGTCGATCAGGCGACGGATACCGACCAGGTACTTCTCTTTGTCGGTGCCCTTGATCTGGTGCTCCAGCTCGTAGCTGATGTCGAAGTGGTCTTCCAGCGCGCGCTTGCCGCGGCCAGTCACGATGGAAATTTCATTCAGACCCGCAGCCAGTGCTTCTTCCACGCCGTATTGGATCAGTGGCTTGTTGACAACTGCCAGCATCTCTTTAGGCATGGCCTTGGTCGCTGGCAAGAAGCGAGTGCCGTAACCGGCTGCAGGGAACAAGCATTTCTTGATCATATAAGTCCTTGATGGGGCTGGGGGTGTTGCGGCGCAGTCTAATCAGGAGGCGGTCACCTTACAATGCCCCGACACTGGCCGTTCGCTGCCTTGGTAGAGGAACAGTTGCGCAGATAGTTCCGCACAAAACCCGATATTGCGACCGCCGAACATCGACGAGCCGCCGAGGCGTCTCGCAAACGTTTTACTGACTGGCGATCATCCGATGTCCTTCACGTCATTCGTACGGGGGCATCCAATCCCCGAGACGGCCGTGCAATGACTCAAGCAAGCGTAGCTGCCTTCATTCGTTTGCGTAGGAAAATAATGCCATAACGCTTTATCATGCCGACCTGAATCACTTATCGAGATGGATCGATGTCGGAAGTCAAAAGCGTTAACGGTTACCAGATCAAGAAATTGCAAGATGGCCAGTGGTGGCTCGTCGGCCTCGACGAAGAAGCGGTAGCAGGCCCTTTCGCCAGCGAAGCCAGTGCCATGGAGGTGGCGTCGGTATTCCAGGACACACCGGCATCACGTCGTCGCGCTGAAAAGAAATCCTGATACCTGCCGTGTCGTTCAGGCCCCCGGTAGCGGGCCTGAACAGCGATATCGACCGGAAAAATGTTTCAGTGATGCCGGAACGATGGCACTGCCCGCCAGTCTCATGAAAGCTGTTTATTCCCCGGCCCTCATTGTGAAGCATTCGAAATGATCAAGATTCTATCCGTCATTGCTGTTCTGGGCCTGACCGGCTGCGCGACCGCGCAAAACACCTACCTCAAAGACGGCAAACAGGCCCTGAGCATCGACTGCTCCGGCGAAGCCATGTCTTGGGCTGCCTGTTACGAGAAGGCCGACGCCTCCTGTGCCGGCACCGGCTACAACATCATCAGCACCAATGGCACACCGCAGCCAAAAGAGGCCGACAAGACTCTCGGCGTCGATGTCGGCAACTACAAAACCCGCAGCGTGCTGGTCACCTGCAAATAACGGCCGCTACTCTCCCGAAATACAGGCATTGACTGCGTGTTGAATGTCCTTGGGCCGCAGCGGGTTGTTGCCGCCACTTTCAAACAGCTTCACTGAACTGCCGCCGCTGGAGCGCTTCTCGATATCCACGATGGCGGTTGGCTCTGTACTGGCAAGCTTCTGCGGGACGATGACCCGCAACCCGTCGCGGTGGGGCTCTATCTGCGGCGGCTTGCGACTGTCAGCAATTCTGGCGACAAAACATTCAGCGTATTCCTCAGGGTTTTTACCGGACATCACGCTCATGGTAGGAAGCGTGTGCGCGATATCCTCCACAGTGGCGCAACCGGTCATCGCGAGAGCCAGAACAACAACAGCCAGTTTCATACAATCCCTCCAGTAAAGGTCCTACGACAAGCCGGGTTTCGATTAAATCCGTAATAGTGGCACTTTTTTTCAGCTGAAATGTGCTCACAGAAACTGTGCCACGAGCAAAGCCTGCGCTCGCCGTGATATCGTTTCGGGTTTTCGAGAATGCCCTGTCTCCGGAGACACCCATGAAATTCGTACACCAGCGCGAGCACCTCAACGAAGACGACATGATCGTCATCGAGTGCTCCCAGCTCTGCAACATACGCCTGATGAGCGACGCGAATTTCCGCAGCTTCAAAAATGGCGGGCGTCACACCTATCACGGCGGCGCGTTCGACCGTTTTCCAGCCAAGATCACCGTGCCCAGCACCGGCTTCTGGAACATCACGATCGACACTGCCGGGCGCAAGATGGACAGCCATGGCGGTCGCAAGACAACGTTCACTCATTCGATCAAGATCGTCCGTCGCTCGTCTTCACGACTGAGCTGATCACCTATTCAACCTTGGTGCGCGTGAAATCTTCGTGTTTTCACGCCAAATACCCAACGTCTGCAAGGAACCCAATGTGAGTACGCAAGCCCCGGTCGTCAAATACGCCATCAGCTACAAACTCAATGGCGAGCGTCGCTTCGAGTTCGCCCTGTTGCAATCGCCCTCCGCCGAAGAAGCCCTGGCCGCACTGCAAAAAATGCACAGTGGCAGCGACGACGTGATCAGCGAAGTGAAAGTCAGCAAGGCGCTCTGACACCACCCGCAACCGGTAACGCCGCGATGATGCAACGCAAAGGCACAACCCCCGTCACACTCGACCTGTTCGCCGACGACGCCCCGCAGCTGACGGCCACCGAGCAGATCGGCCCGCAATCCTTTGTCTTTCGCGGCCTCGCCCTGCCCCTCATCGACCGTTTACTGCCTGCCCTCGAGGCAGTTCTGACGCGCGCCCCCTTCCGCAACATGATCACCCCCGGGGGCTACACCATGTCGGTGGCGCTCAGCAGTTGCGGGCAGTTCGGCTGGACCACCGACCGCAGCGGATACCAGTACACCCGCCTCGACCCGCACACCGGTCAACCATGGCCGCCGATGCCGGATGTCTTCATGGAACTGGCGCACTCCGCCGCGCAGGCAGCCGGTTTTGCGGACTTCCTCCCTGACGCCTGCCTGATCAATCGCTACATTCCGGGCGCGAAACTGGCCCTGCATCAGGACAAGGACGAGCGCGGTTATGAGTGGCCGGTGGTGTCGGTATCACTGGGCATCCCCGCGATGTTCCTGTTCGGCGGACATGCCCGCAGCGATGCGACGCAGAAGGTGCCGTTGTTTCATGGCGACGTAGTGGTCTGGGGTGGCGAGGATCGCCTGCGCTATCACGGCGTGATGCCGATCAAACAGGCCGAACACCCGCAACTGGGCGAACAGCGCATCAACTTCACCTTCCGCAAGGCTCGCTAAGTCCTCGCTCACGCTTGATCTGCCGAGTTGAAAAACTCTCTTGGATCATCGCAAAACATCCGTAGCGGTTCGGCTTGCCGGCGGTATCGATCCTAAGGAAGCCACCGCCGGCAAGCCGGACTGCTAGTGGATTTCAGACATCAGCTGGTGGCCGCCTCCGCAGAAGCCCTCGCCCTCACCGGGCACACCACCCGATGCAGATTCAACGCGGTGTTGATGATCCCGATATGACTGAACGCCTGAGGGAAGTTGCCCAGCATGCGCCCGGCTCGCGGATCGTACTGCTCAGCCAGAAGCCCGACGTCATTGCACAGTCCGCACAAGCGATCGAACAGGTCACTGGCCTCCTGATCGCGGCCTTGCAGGACGTACACATCGGCGAGCCAGAACGAACAGACCAGAAACGTTCCCTCACTGCCTGAAACGCCATCGGTGCTGCGCTCGTTGTCGTAACGCAGCAGCAATCCGTCCTGCATCAGGCTCTTCTCGATCTGCGCCACGGTACCGGCCACTCGCGGATCATCCACCGGCAGAAAGCCGGTCAGCGCGATCTGCAACAGGCTGGCATCCAGCTCCTTGCCGCCGTATGTCTGCACGAAGCTGCCGAGTTCAGCGTCGTAGCCGTTCTTGCAGACATCGGCATGAATCTCATCGGCGATCTGCCGATAATGCAGGCCGCGCTCGCGATCCTCGGGGTTGTCACTGTTGGTCAGCACGCCGGCATTGCGATCGAACGACACCCAGGCCATGACCTTGGAGTGCGTGAAATGCCGAGGCTCTGAGCGTATCTCCCAGATTCCGGCATCCGGCAGATGCCAGACATTTTCCAGAAACGGCATGATGACCTTCTGGATTTCCGTGCTGCGGGGCAAGCGCGGCAAGCCGCTCTTCAACGCTTGAGTCATGGCATCGGCCACTTCGCCATACACGTCCAGCTGCATCTGCGTGGCCGCGGCGTTACCCACCCGGACCGGTCGCGAGTTTTCGTAACCGCTCAACCAGGGCAACTGATATTCCGGCAAGCGACGCTCACCGCCCAGGCCGTACATGATCTGCACCTGCTCCGGGTTGCCGGCAACCGAACGCAGCAGCCAGTTGCGCCACGCCGTCGCCTCTTCGTAGTACCCCAGATTCATGAATGCCAGCAGGGTCATGGTCGCGTCGCGCAGCCAGCAGAACCGGTAATCCCAGTTGCGCTCGCCACCCAGTTGTTCGGGCAATGATGTGGTCACAGCGGCGACGATCCCGCCCGTTGGTGCGAAGGTCATCGCCTTGAGGGTGATCAGCGAGCGCTTGACCTGAGCGGACCACGGCCCGACATCCGGGCAACGGTCAGAAAACTCCCGCCAGTAGGTTTCGGTCTGCTGCAGTGCCTGCTCGATGTCAAACGCCTCGCGCACTGGCTCGTGAGAGGCCTGCCAGGCGAGCGCGAATCCCAGACGCTGGCCTGCTTTTACCGTGAACAGGCTTTCGGTGTGATGGTCCAGCGGATGCAATTCGGCGGGCGTGTGCAGCACCAGCATGTCCGGCCCGGCCACGGCCGTCATGAGATGAGGTTCGCGCTTTTCCACCCACGGAACGGTACTGCCGTAATCGAAACGAATGGCCAGGTCCATGGAAAAGTCCACGGTCCCTTCCAGCCCGATGACCACCCGCACCACACTGCTTTCGACGTCCATGGGCATGAAGTCGACCAGCATCGCGCGGCCGGTGTCGGTGGCGAACAGGGTTTCCAGAATCAGCGTGCCGTCGCGATAGCGGCGGCGAGATTGGGCTTTGGGGTCGGTCGGGGCGATCTTCCAGCGACCATTGTCGCTGTCGCCCAACAGTGCAGCGAAACAGGCAGGAGCGTCGAAACGCGGAAAACACAACCAGTCCAGCGACCCGTCGCGGGCCACCAGCGCTGCGGTCCGGCAGTTGCCGAGCAGCGCGTAATCTTCAATCAATACAGCCATGGGGTGCTTGTCCCTTCTGGTGTCGTTGCGGTGAAGAATGCCCGCTCGGTAACGCCCAGACCTGCAGCAGCCCGGTTTGCCGGGCTGCTACAGACAGGCGTTATCCATTCAACGGGGCAGAATGTAGCGTTCGATGGCCGTGGCCAGCCCGTCTTCGAGATTGCTCCCGGTGACGTAGTTGGCCTGGGTTTTCACACCCGTCTCGGCCTGCCCCATCGCAATCGACAACCCAGCCCGGACGAACATCGCCACATCGTTACCGGCATCGCCGATAGCGGCCGTGTGCGCCAATGCCACACCCAGCTCTTCGGACAACGTTTGCAGCGCCGTTCCCTTGTTGGCATCCAGCGCTGTGACGTCGAGGTAGTAGGACTGTGACCGGGCCGCCAATGCTGTCTCGGCAATCAGTGGATTGAGCTCGACTTCAAGCCGCTTGAGCAACTCGAAATCCTTGCTGGCTGCCACGATCTTGTCGATGCGATCGAGGTAACCCTCGAAATGCTCGACCTGAACGAAGTCGTAACCCAGCGTGTTGCGCTCGTGCTCGACGTAATCCCCTTGCGGGTCGAGCAACAGCCACTGATCGTCCGCGAAGACCCACACCGAAACCTTCTCGCCTGCGAACAGTTCAAGACTGGTTCGCGCGGCGTTCGAATCGATGCGATGCGCCTTGAGCAGGCTGCCGTCGGGATTGATGATGTTGGCGCCGTTGAAGGCCACCGTCGGCAGGTCGATGCCCAAGGCTTCGATCTGCTGACGCATGGCTCTCGGCGGCCGACTGCTGGCGATCGAGAAGTGAATCCCGGCCTCCCTCAGCTTGCGCACCGCATCGACATTGGCCTGACTCAAACTGTGGTCTGGCCGCAACAGCGTGCCGTCGATGTCAGACAGCAGAAACCGGATGAGGGGTTGCGTCGAATCACTCATCCAAGACGTTGCCAGTTGCGGCCGTCGCGGGCCAGCAATTCATCGGCGCCCGATGGACCATCTTCTCCCGCCTTGTACATCTCGACATGCGGATCCTTGGCCCAGGCATCAATGAATGGCTGCACCGCACGCCAGCCGTTTTCGATGTTGTCCGCGCGCTGGAACAGGGTCTGATCCCCGGTCAGGCAGTCGTAAATCAGGGTTTCATACCCGGTCGACGGCTGCATCTCGAAGAAGTCCTTGTAGGCGAAGCCCAGTTCGATGGTCTGCATGTCCAGGGTCGGCCCCGGCTTCTTGGCCTGCAGGTCGAACCACATGCCTTCGTCGGGCTGGATCTGGATCTTGAGGAAGTTGGGCTCCACCCGATCCACGTCGGTGTCACGGAACTGCGCGTACGGCGCGGGCTTGAAGCAGATGGCGATTTCGGTGTCACGCACGCTCATGCGCTTGCCTGTGCGCAGGTAGAACGGCACGCCGACCCAGCGCCAGTTGTCGATCATGACCTTGAGCGCCACGTAGGTTTCCGTGTTGCTGTTCGGGTCGACCCGATCCTCTTCACGGTAGCCGGGAACGCTCTTGTCGCCGACGGTGCTCTCGCTGTATTGACCGCGCACCGAGTTGGCCAGCGCTTCCATTTCCGACCAGGGGCGAATGGCGCCCACCACCTTGGCTTTTTCGCCACGCACCGCGTCTGCGCCAAAGGCTGCCGGTGGTTCCATGGCAACCATCGCCAGCAGCTGGAACAGGTGATTGGGCACCATGTCCCGCAGCGCGCCGGTGGTTTCATAGAAACTGCCACGGGTTTCGACGCCCACGGTTTCCGCCGCCGTGATCTGCACGTGATCGATGTAGTGATTGTTCCAGAACGACTCGAACAGACCGTTGGAGAAACGGCTGACCAGAATGTTCTGCACCGTTTCCTTGCCCAGGTAGTGGTCGATCCGGTAGATCTGCTTCTCGCTCATCGCCTTCAGCAAGCAGCCGTTCAGCGCCACTGCGCTTGGCAAGTCGTGACCGAACGGTTTTTCGATCACCACGCGACGGAAATAATCCTCGCCTTCGACCATCAGCCCCGAGGAGCCAAGACGCTTGGTTACTTCACTGAAGAAACGCGGCGCGGTCGCCAGATAGAACACGGCATTTTGCGTGCCGGTGCTCTTGATCTTCGCGTCGATATCCGCATAAGTGGAATCGTCGAGAAAATCACCGGTGATGTAGGTGATGCGCTTGGCAAGGCTGCCCCACAACGCCGGGTCCAGAGGTTCTTCGCCGCCTTGGGCGACCTTGTTGGCCGCCTCCTGACGAATGAAGTCTTCCAGCTTTTTGGCGAAGTCGGCGTCGCTGACGGTGTTGTGGTCGACACCGACGATGTGCAGGTCCTCGCCAACCAGTCCGTCACGGAACAGGTTATAGAGGGCCGGCATCAACAGCCGCTTGACCAGATCACCATGGGCGCCGAAGAGGAACAGCGTGGTCGCCGGAGCGACCGGAGCCTTTTGCTTGCTGCGGGATAAACCCATTATTTTGGTTCCTTATGACCACCAAATCCGAAACGCATGGCAGAGAGCATCTTGTCGCCGTACGTGCTTTGTTGACGGGAGCGGAAGCGTGCGAACAGCGAAGTCGACAGCACCGGAACCGGTACGGCCTGCTCCATGGCAGCTTCGATGGTCCAGCGACCTTCGCCGCTGTCGGCCACGGAGCCGGAATAGGCATTGAGCTGTGGATCGGTGGCCAGCGCATCGGCGGTCAGGTCCAGCAGCCAGGAGGAAACCACGCTGCCACGGCGCCAGACTTCAGCGATGTCGCCCAGATTCAGGTCGAAACGCTGATCTTGCGGCAGGTTGTCCGAGTTCTTGGTTTTGAGGATGTCGAAGCCTTCGGCGAAGGCCTGCATCATTCCGTACTCGATGCCGTTGTGGATCATCTTGACGAAGTGCCCGGCGCCCGGAGGACCGGCATGAATATAACCCTGCTCGGCGCGCGGATCGGCATCCTTGGCGCGGTCTTTGGTGCGCGGGATGTTGCCGATGCCAGGGGCCAGGGTCTTGAACAACGGGTCCAGGCGATTCACGACTTCGGTCTCACCGCCGATCATCATGCAGTAGCCGCGTTCCAGGCCCCAGACGCCGCCGGAGGTGCCGACGTCGACGTAGTGCAGGCCTTTTTCCTGAAGCGTGTGGGAGCGACGAACGTCGTCCTTATAGAACGTGTTGCCGCCATCGATGATCACATCGTCTTTATCGAGCAGGTCGGCCAAGGTATTGATCGTGTCTTCTGTCGGAGCGCCAGCAGGCAACATCACCCAGACGGCTCGAGGCTTTTCCAGTGCGGCCACCAGTGACTTGAGGTCATTGGCTGGCGTCGAACCTTCGTTGGCGAGCACGGTGCGAGACTGCTCATCGCGATCATAGACCACAGTGGTGTGGCCATTGAGCATCAGTCGACGTGCGATGTTGCCGCCCATGCGGCCTAGTCCAACAATCCCGAGTTGCATGTAGAGGTGCTCCTTAATTCGTAAACAGGGGTGCCTCATTTTATAGCCCAGTGCCGCATATAGGGTTAGTCCGGGGAGGCAAACGAAGGTTTCCCGGTGAAAATAGTTTCATGTTCAGTGCCGCAGAAGCGCCAAGACTGCCCTATGACGCCGGTTTTCGCGATCAAGAAACGTTCGCGACAATAAAAAATAAAAAAGTTCCCTTTTCTCACAAAAGAAATCAGAATTCGCGCCGATAGAGGTAGGAGCACGGACAAGTCGGGTTGCGATGCTGTCATTGCTTGAACCTTACGATGTTGAATCCCGCCATTTGCGAGGTGAGCAATGGGCACAGTACTACCGGCAAGCATTCCACAGACTTTGTACGTTACCGTTCGTCGCGACGAGCTGAGCCAGCTCAAGGCGGAACGTGATCAACTGAAAAAGAAAGTCGCTCAGATGACCCTGATGCTGCAACACGCTCAGCTCGCTGCATCTGGCACTGCCCTGCAAGCCTGACCCTCCCCGCCTGCACATGTTCGTGGCAAGCCCGATTGGCGGCTTGCCCTCTGAAAACCCCGCCTTATTCCTGTCCTCCCCCTACTTCGGTTAACCCTTCGTCGGACCAGACACATCCGGTAACGTTCCAGCGCCTTGCAAAATGGACGTTCTGAGCTTCCCCGAGCCTCGATCTGCGCTTTCCTCACATATTTTTCACTTGCACATCACCATACTGTCGCCCCTCGGTAATACGTCTGCTGGCGATTTGCTGTTGGCAGTTAACAACGATGTCGCCTGCGTGGCGACTCGACAGATCCATAGCTGGAGCGCCTGATGGCAACAATGAAACGGAGCACCACGACTCCGAAAGGTTTTGACTGGGCCGGCCTGGCCTGGCTGTTCGTATTTTTCTGGTACTTTTCCGGCATCACCCAACTGCTGATCCAGCTCACCGGCATCACCGGTTTCGCCGGTTTCCGCCAGGCGTTCGTGATGAGCGGCATCTGGCTGGCGCCCATGCTGCTGTTCCCCAACAAGACCCGAGTCATGGCTGCCGTCATCGGCGTAGTGTTGTGGGCATGCTCCATGGCAAGCCTGGGCTACTTCTTCATCTATCAGCAGGAATTCTCGCAAAGCGTCATCTTCATCATGTTCGAGTCGAACATCTCGGAAGCTGGCGAGTACATGACCCAGTATTTCGCCTGGTGGATCGTGCTGGCGTTCCTCGCTCACACCGCGTTCGCCATCTTCCTGTGGACCCGTCTGCGTCCGGTCTACATGCCACGCGGTCGTGCCTGGGTCACCGCCGTTGCCCTGCTGGTGGCAATCATCGGTTATCCGCTGGCCAAACAGATGGCCCGTCACGACGACGCCGCTTCCGGCCTTGAAGCGTTCGAATCGCGTATCGAGCCGGCGGTGCCATGGCAAATGCTCGTGGCCTACCACCGTTACACCCAGCAACTGGACAGCATGCAGGACATGCTCACCACCAGCAGCAACATTGCCCCGCTGAAGAACCTCAAGGATCAACAGGCCAATCTGCCAACCACGCTGGTGCTGGTGATCGGCGAGTCGACCAACCGCGGTCGCATGCATCTATATGGCTACCCACGGCAGACCACGCCGAACCTGGACGCCATGAAAGACCAGCTGCAGGTGTTCAACAACGTCATCACTCCGCGCCCGTACACCATCGAAGCGCTGCAGCAAGTCCTGACCTTTGCCGACGAAGAGAATCCGGACCTGTACCTGAAGACGCCTTCGATCGTCAGCGTGATGAAACAGGCGGGCTACAAGACCTTCTGGATCACCAACCAGCAGACGATGACCAAGCGCAACACCATGCTCACCACGTTCTCCGAGCAGGCCGACGAGCAGGTGTATCTGAATAACAACCGCAACCAGAACGCCCGTCAGTACGACGGTGACGTGCTGGAGCCGTTCGCCAAGGCGCTGACCGACGCGGCCCCACGCAAACTGATCGTCGTGCACCTGCTCGGTACACACATGAGCTATCAGTACCGTTATCCCGAGGAGTATGCGAAGTTCAACAACCGTGACGGTGTGCCGGCGGCCATCGATGACAGCAAGCTGGAGCTGTACAACAGCTATGACAACGCCGTGCTGTACAACGACTTCGTGGTGTCGAGCCTGATCAAGGAATATGGCAAGGCCGATCCTAACGGTTTCCTGCTGTACCTCTCTGACCACGGCGAAGACGTGTACGACTCGGCGAGCCACGACGTCCTTGGGCGCAACGAAGCCAAGCCGACGATCCCGATGTACACGGTGCCGTTCATTGTCTATGCCTCACCGAAATGGCGTGAGACCCATGACTGGAGCTTCGACAGCATTCACGATCGCCCATACAGCAGCTCCAATCTGATCCACACCTGGGCACAGTTGGCTGGCTTGAGCTTCGACGAGCTGGACAGCAGCAAAAGTCTGGTCAGCCTGGACTTCAAGGAACGCCCACGCTTGATTGGCGATCCGTATGCCGCCAAAGGCCTGAGCGACTTTGCCGTGATGGAGAAAGTCGCCAAGCAGCCACAGGTGCCTGAAGTGGCCGCCAAGTAATTCATCACGCAATAAAAAAGGCCTGCGCAATGCAGGCCTTTTTTTGTGCTCCGGATAGCCTCAAGAGGCACTGACGAGAGCGCTGATCGGGGGCATCGCCAATGGCCGTCATGCCCCACTTTTTAACCCAGCATCAACACCCGGCAGCAATGCCGAAAGTCACTTCGGCGCAATCGCTGCATCAACCAACACCTGCGCCTCAGCCACCAGACGCTTGAGGTGATCTTCGCCCTTGAAGCTCTCGGCGTAGATCTTGTAGATGTCCTCGGTGCCGGAAGGACGCGCGGCGAACCAGCCGTTTTCGGTCATGACCTTCAGACCACCAATCGCCTGATCGTTGCCCGGCGCCTTACTCAGGATACTGGTGATCTTCTCACCGGCCAGCTCGGTCGAAGTGACCTGATCCGGCGACAGTTTGCTCAACAATGCCTTCTGCTCGAAGTTAGCCTTGGCCTCGACGCGGGTCGACACGGGCTCGCCCAGCTCGTCGGTCAGTGCCTTGTACATCTCGCTTGGGTCACGACCCTTGCGTGCACGAATCTCAGCGGCCAGCAACGCCGGAATCAGACCATCCTTGTCGGTGGTCCAGACCGAACCGTCACGGCGCAGGAACGACGCGCCGGCGCTTTCTTCACCGCCAAAGCCCAGCGAACCCTCGTACAAGCCTTCTGCGAAGAACTTGAAGCCAACCGGTACTTCGTACAGGCGACGGCCAAGGCGCTGGGTGACGCGGTCGATCATGCCGCTGCTGACCACGGTCTTGCCGACGGCTGCATCAGCGCGCCAGTCAGGGCGGTTCTGGAACAGGTAGTCGATGGACACGGCCAGATAGTTGTTCGGCGCCAGCAGGCCCCCGGTCGGCGTGACGATACCGTGGCGGTCGTGGTCCGGATCGCAGGCGAATGCCACCTGGAAACGGTCTTTCAGACCGATCAGGCCCTGCATCGCGAAATTGGACGACGGATCCATGCGGATCTTGCCGTCCCAGTCGACGCTCATGAAGCGGAACGTCGGGTCGACGAATTTGTTCACCACTTCCAGGTTCAAGCCGTAATGCTCACCGATGGCCGACCAGTAACGCACACCCGCCCCGCCCAGCGGATCGACGCCCAGACGCAGGCTGGCGCCACGGATGGCGTCCATGTCGATCACGTTTTTCAGGTCGGCCACGTAGGTGTTGATGTAGTCATGACGATGGGTAGTGTCGGCGCGCAGCGCCTTTTCCAGACTCATGCGTGTGACGCCGACGATCTTCTCGGCGAGCAGTTCGTTGGCCTTGTTCTCGATCCACTTGGTGATGTGCGAATCGGCCGGGCCGCCATTGGTAGGGTTGTACTTGAAGCCTCCACTTTCCGGCGGGTTGTGCGACGGCGTGATGACGATGCCGTCCGCCAGGCCCGATGTACGGCCTTTGTTGTAGCAGATGATGGCGTGCGAAACGGCCGGGGTCGGCGTGTATTCGTCACCTTCGGAAATCATAACGTTGACGCCGTTTGCGGCCAGCACTTCCAGCGCCGAAGCGGCGGCAGGCGTGGACAACGCATGGGTGTCGGCGCCCAGGAACAGCGGGCCGTCGATGCCGTTGGCCTGACGGTACAGGCAGATGGCCTGACTGATCGCCAGCACATGCCATTCGTTGAAGCTCAGATCGAACGAGCTGCCACGGTGGCCGGAAGTACCGAAGGAAACCCGCTGGGTGGCGACCGAAGCGTCCGGTTGGCCGGTGTAATACGCCGTCACCAGACGAGGAAGATCGACCAGCAATTCTGCAGGCGCCAGTTTGCCCGCGAATGGACTGATACTCATGCGAAACCTCCGTGGATGGAAAACCGTGATTTAGTAAAAATTCGAGTCCGGCGAAACGTAAAAAATGTTTGCTGCGCGGCAGTTTACTGGCAGTTGGACCGCCCTGCTCGGCTATCGATCCGTAAACCGTTGAGACAATTAGCAGACCTGCGTCAGAGTTGCCACCACGCAGGCAACAACTGTTGAATCTTGCGTTCGGCGAAACGGTCGTCGATCAGCATCACCACGCCACGGTCGTCCTGCCCGCGAATCACCCGGCCTGCCGCCTGCACCACTTTCTGCATCCCGGGGTACAGATAGGTGTAGTCGTAACCGGCGCCGAACAACAGGCTCATGCGCTGTTTAAGTTGCTCGTTGACCGGGTTGATCTGGGCAAGGCCGAGTGTGGCGATGAACGCGCCGACCAAACGGGCGCCGGGCAAATCGATGCCTTCGCCGAAGGCGCCGCCCAATACCGCAAAACCGATGCCCTGGCTCTCGGGGGTGAACCGATCCAGAAACGCCTGACGGTCGGCTTCCGCCATGCCGCGAGACTGCTGCCACATCGGGATCTGCGGGTGGGTCGCGGCCATCAACTCGGCGACCTGTTGCAGGTAGTCGAAGCTGCTGAAGAACGCCAGGTAGTTGCCCGGCCGCGCCTGAAACTGTTCGGCCAGCAACTGGACGATGGGCGCCAACGACGCCTGACGGTGGGTGTAGCGCGTCGAGATGCGGCTGACAATGTGCACGTCCAGTTGCGAGCGCTGGAATGGCGACTCGACATCGACCCATGCGGTGTTGTCCGGCAAGCCCAGCAGATCGCGATAGTAATGACGCGGGTTGAGGGTCGCGGAAAACAGCACGGTGCTGCGTGCGGCGGTCAATCTTGGACGAACGAAACCGGCGGGCACCACATTACGCAGGGTCAGCCTCGACAGGGCTTTTTTGCCCACGTCACGCTTGCTGATATCGAACAGGTAATGCGCGTCGAACAGCTCGGCAATGCGCCCGAACTGAATGGCTTCGAAGTAGTAGCTCTGCAGCTCGCCATTGGCCGCCTGCGGATGATCGTTGAAATAATCGCCGAACGCCGCGACGCACAGGTTGAGGCTGGCGAGGAACTTCGCGGGCGTCCCGGCATAGGCCTTGTACGGAGCCAGTTGATCCTTGTGCAGCGCATTCCATTCGCGGTTCAGCCTTTGCAACGACTTTTTGATCGGCTCCGGCGCAGTCAGGCGCACCTGATTCATGGCGTGCTGATCCAGGCTTGCGCTGTACATCTGCCGAGCGCGCTCGACCATGTTGTGCGCCTCGTCCACCAGCACCGCCACGCGCCACTGGTTGAACTGGCAGAGCCCGAACAGCAGCGCACTGAGGTCGAAGTAATAGTTGTAGTCGGCGATCACCACGTCCGACCAGCGCGCCAGTTCCTGGCTCAGGTAGTACGGACAGACCAGATGACGCAAGGCGACCTCGCGCAGCCCCGCCTGATCCAGCCACGGGTCAACCAACGCTTCGCTGCGCGCTGCGGGCAGGCGGTCATAAAAGCCTTTGGCCAGCGGACAGGAATCGCCATTGCAGGCGTTGGTCGGGTATTCGCAGGCTTTGTCCCGCGCCACCAGCTCCAGCACTCGCAGCTTGAGTTCGGGGGCACTGTCGCCGATCACGCTCAAGGCATCCAGCGCCAGTTTGCGGCCCGGAGTCTTGGCGGTGAGGAAGAACACCTTGTCCAGTTTCTGACTCGGCGCAGCCTTGAGCATGGGGAACACGGTGCCGATGGTCTTGCCGATACCGGTGGGCGCCTGGGCCATCAGGCAACGCCCGGTACTGACGGCCTTGTACACCGATTCGGCGAGCACCCGCTGACCGCTGCGAAATTCGGCGTGAGGGAACTTGAGTTCGGTCAGGGACTGATTGCGCGCCTGAACGTGGGCCATCTCCTGCCTTGCCCAGTGCAGAAAGATCCCGCACTGCGCCTCATAGAACGCCTTGAGATGCGCTGCCGAAAAGCGTTCGCGAATCAGCGTCTCGTGCTCGTTGACGATGTTGAAATACACCAGCGCGACGTTCACCTCCGGCAGGTGCAGTTGCTGGCAGATCAGCCAGCCATAAACCTTGGCCTGAGCCCAGTGCAGTTGCCGATGGTTGTCCGGCATGGCATCGAGGTCGCCGCGGTAGGTTTTCACTTCTTCAAGTTGGTTGAGTGCGCTGTCATAACCGTCCGCCCTGCCGCGCACAGTGAGCTCTTGGAACGTGCCGGACAGCGCGACTTCGGATTGATATTCCGGCCCCCGCCGAGCCGCCACCGTGCGATGCCCGGCGATGCCTTCCTGGGCGCTGGGCGACGGGGTGAAACGCAGATCCAGATCGCCGACCTTGGCAGTGAATTCGCACATGGCCCGCACCGCAATCGAATAACCCGCGACCGGATCCACGGCAGGCAAGTCTGGCGCGTGCGGCAGCTCGGCGGTAACAGCGTCGGAAACGGATTCGATTGGAAGAATGGAGGTCACTGGAGCAACTGGCCGGAGCGTCGTGGTACTGGACGGACATACAGATAACAGCTGAGTCCGAGCCTTGCAAACGAAAAGGGATCGGCGGGTGCATCCGTAGCAGTCCGGTTTGCCGGCGGTGGCAAGTTCAAGAACGCCACCGCCGGCAAACCGGACCGCTACACGCCTACAGCAAACGATCTCCCCTGATGTTTCAGATCGCCTTGGTCTTCAATGCATCGGCAATGAAATCCGCTTGGCGGATGGCCAGGGTGACGATGGTCAGCGTCGGATTCTCCCCCGCGCTGGTGGTGAACTGGCTGCCATCGGAAATGAACAGAGTAGGGATTTCATGGCTCTGTCCGTGTTTGTTGCACACGCCGTCCTGAGCTTTTTCGCTCATGCGGCAGGTGCCCAGATTGTGGGTCGATGGATACGGCGGCACACGGAATGTTTTCACTGCTCCCACCGAGGAATACAGCGCCTCCCCTTGCTTGAACGCATGCTCGCGCATGGCGAGGTCATTGGGGTGATCGTCGTAATGCACGTTGGGTACCGGCAGGCCGAAGCGGTCCTTGACGCTGTCGTTGAGGGTCACCCGGTTGCTCTCTTGAGGCATGTCCTCGCCGACGATCCACATCCCGGCCATCTTGCTGTACTGCTCCATGACATCGGTGAATTCCCGGCCCCACGCGCCAGGGTTGAAAAACGCTGCGAGAAACGACGGGCCAAGGGAGATGGTTTCCATCTCATAGCCGCCGACAAAACCACGATCCGGCTTGTGGTGAATCTCGTCGCTGATGATCCCGGCCATGATCGTGCCGCGATAGAAATGCACCTCCTCAGTGAACGAGGCAAACACGCTACCGGTGGTGTGACGCATGTAATGCTTGCCGACCATGCCCGAGCCGTTAGCCAGGCCGTGGGGGAACTGGCTGCTGGAAGAATTAAGCAACAGACGCGGGGTTTCGATGGAATTGCCCGCGACCGCGACCACCCGTGCCTTCTGTTTGCGCTCCATGCCTTGGGCATCGAAATACACCACTGCGTTGACCCTGCCTTTGTCGTCGTGCTCGATCTTCGCGACGTGGCACTGGGTGCGCAACTCCAGCTTGCCAGTGGCTTCGGCGGCTGGAATTTCGGTGTACAGCGTCGACCACTTCGCGCCCATCTTGCAGCCCTGGAAACAGAAGCCCAGTTGCTGACACCCGGCACGGTCGCCACGGGGTTTGCTGTTGATCGCCATGTGCCCGGTGGAGCATTCCTTGTAGCCCATTTTCTGCGCGCCGTTGTACAGCACTTTGAAGTTGTTGTTCCCAGGCAGGCCATCGATATCGTTGGTGCGGGTCACGCCCATTTTGTCTTCGGCACGGGCGTAATACGGTTCCATTTCCGCCAGCGTGATCGGCCAGTTCAACAGGTTGGCCCCCTGAACCTGACCGTAGGTGTCGAGCGCGCGGAACTCATGCTCCTGAAAACGCAGGCTGGCCCCGGCCCAGTGAGTCGTGGTGCCGCCGACGGTCTTGCAGATCCAGGCCGGCAGATTGGGAAAGTCCTTGGCCACGCGCCACGACCCCGATGTCGTGCGTGTGTCGCCCCAGGACAATTGCGAGAACGACGGCCATTCATCATTGATAAAAGTCCCCGTCGACTGCCGCGCGCCCGCTTCCAGCACCACCACCGGCACGCCCTTCTGGCACAGCTCGTTGGCCAGCGTGCCCCCGCCTGCGCCGGAGCCGATGATCACCACCACTGAATCGTCGTCGAAGTTATAAGTCGTCATGGTTGCGCTCCTCAGGCAGGGACAGTCGGGCTGGCATCGACAGGCGGGTTCGGCAACCATTTCAGGTCGTTGAAACCGCGATGGATGTAACCGCCTTTGGGGAAGGACGCACCTTCATAGCCGAAATGCTTGTACGCCAGTTCGTTGCTGTACAGGCTGTTCACCGACACCCCGCGCACCAGCACGAAAAACGGGTCGTTCTGCACTTCCTTGAGCAGGCCGACCTGTTTGTCTTCGGGGAGCTTGCTCCAGTCGCCACCAGCGCGCTGGTCGAGATCGGCGAGGCCTTTTTTCAAGGTGTCGGCAATGCCAGGGTCCTGGGAGGCTTTTTCATCGAGGGCTTTGACGGAGAACGCGTAGACCGCGTCTTCCATGGTGTCATGGGGGAAAATCCGGCGAATGACCAACAACAATCTGCTGCCGGTGTTGCTGTCCAGCGTGTTCATCTCCAGCGCCCAGCTCCGGCTTGGAGCAAGCAGTGCAATGGGGCCGGAACCAAACAGCAGGGTTCCAAGGAGCAGTCCGCCACTTCCTTGCAAAAAGCGGCGACGATCGAGCTTCAGGTCTCTCATGGCTTTTGTCCTTGTTATTTTTTTTGTCGGTGCAATCAAGCTGAATGGATAGTAGTAGGGCTGTTTGAGGAAAGGTAATAGCGGTCTACTACGTGGTTATAAGCGGTCGATCGGGCGATGCGAGCCCTGTGGATCAGTCGGAGGCCACGACGGCCGCTAACGGGTTCTGTCTGACACACCGCCATCGCTGCCGTCGTGACCTCCGACTGATCCCACAGGGTTATTTGCGGCATCTGAGAGTTCGTAGTAATCCGGTATTACCCGCCCCGCTCCCGTGCTTCCTACACTGGCGGACCACCCACAACGAGCAGCCTGCCATGTCCTTCGTCAGCGAAACTCAACCCGGTGTGTGCCTCGCGCCCGATGCCGTCACCCAGGATTACGTGTTCAACCACACGATGTTGCGGGTCAAGGATCCCGAGCGTTCGCTGGATTTCTACACGCGGGTGCTAGGCATGCGACTGTTGCGCAAGGTGGACTTTGCCGAGGCGAAGTTCTCGCTGCTGTTTCTGGCGATGACCCGGGGCAGCGAGGTGCCGGACGATGCATCGGCGCGCATGAGCCACACCTTCGGGCGCGAATCGGTGTTGGAGCTAACCCACAACTGGGGCACCGAGAGCGATGATTCGCAATACCACAACGGCAACAAGGACCCTCGCGGCTTCGGCCATATCTGTTTTTCGGTGCCGGATATCGAAGCGGCCTGCCAGCGCTTCGAGTCGCTGGGCGTGCCGTTCGTCAAACGACTGGACAAGGGCATGAAGCACGTGGCGTTCATCAGTGACCCGGACGAATACTGGATCGAGATCGTGCAGGCTGATTTGTTGGGCAATCTGGGCCAATAACGCTGACAAGACAGCCGCCCTGCCCTGGGCGGCTTCTGTTTGCTTGAACGCCTATTTCAGCTCGGCGACCACAGCGTCGAAGAACACCATCGGGTCGATGGGGTCCTTGTCGACCGGCTTGGGTTGCGCGCCGAAGGTGACGATCACCACGTTATTGGCCGGGTTGACGTAGATGTTCTGGCCCTGGATCCCCACTGCGGAGAACGCCCCATCCTTGACCGAAGGCTCGGTCCAGGCGGTCCACCACATGTAGCCGTAATCGAGTTTCTTGCCGCCCTTGAGGGTGGTTGGCGATGTCGCTTCCTTGACCCAGCCTTCGGGCAGAATCGACTTGCCGTCGATCTTGCCGTTGTTCATGAAGAACAGCCCGAAGCGCCCGTAGTCGCGCAAGGTGGCGCTGATGCCGCTGCCGCCGATTTCCACGCCATCAGGCGAGTCCAGCCACCATTTGGCATCGCTTTCCATGCCGAAGGGCTGCCAGATTTTCTGAGACAGGTAATCCGCCAACGGCATCTTCACCGCCCCACGCACGATCTCGCCAAGGATCTGCGTTTCGCCCGTGCTGTAGTTGTTCACGCTCCCAGGCTCCGCCGCTCGTGGCAGCTTGGCCATCAGCGACACCGCCGAGCGCGGCTTCTGGGAGATTTGCGCGTTGAGCAACGCGCGGCGGTCAGACTTGGGGTCAGTGTAGGTTTCGTTCCACTTCACGCCCGACGACATCATCAGCACGTTGCGCACGGTCACGCCGTCGTAGGCACTGCCCTTGAGTTCCGGCACGTAATCGACCACCTGCGAATCGAGCCCCTTGATCAGGCCGTCATGAATCGCCGCCGCAGTGAGTGTCGAGGTGATGGATTTGGCCACCGACATCGACATCCAGCGGGTCTTTTCGTTGTTACCGCGTTGATAGGTTTCGTAGGCGATCTTGCCGTCCTTGATCACCAGCATCGCGGTCACGCTGTCCAGCGCCACGTAGTCGTACAGATCGTACTTCTTGCCTTCGTAGGTGAAGTGCACGTTGCCCAGTTGCTTGTCGGATTTGGGCAATGCGTAAGGGTGGCTGCCGGCCTTGATGGTGTGGGTCGGGAACAGTCGGTCGATGTTGCGATAGGTGCTGACGGCCAGGTCCGGAAGCATCGCGCCGTCGTAGATCTGCTCGACAGTGCCAATGGTTTCGTGGGCGTGGGGATAGTCGGCATCGGCCGCCCAGACACCGGGTACGACACCGAAGGTCAACAGACTCAGGGAAAGGCTCAGCGGTTGCAGACGTTGAAACGGGCGGGAAACAGCTCGTGTGAACATAACGCATCCTTATTCTTTATTTACCTTTATTCGCAGGTCGGGACTTCTGCCCGCTTGAACCATAGTTCACTTGCTAGCAATCCACCCTGCCCTCAGTTAAGTGAATTCATAACTTGAGGTCGAAAAATCTGTACGTGAAGAACGGCTGTTGCCTTTCACACTAAGCGTTCGTTTTTTCGAACATTCTGATTTTCAGACAACGGATTGCCCATGACCGACCACCTCACCGCCAAACCTTCACGACGTTTGTTCAGCGTGTTCTGCCTGGCCAGCTATTTGCTCTCGATGGCCTATGGATCAACCTTCTTGCTGGCATTGCTGATCGGCAGTCACGGTGGCAATGAGCAGAACGCAGGCTCGGTGATTTCCGCCGCCATGATCAGCACCTTCGTTGCTGTGGTTTTTTCCGGACACCTTTCGGACCGTCTCGGCACCGCGCGCTCCATTGCGCTGTGCGGTATCGCGCTGGTCATCGCCAACCTGGGGTTTGCGCTCAGCGCCAGTCAGTTGCCGGCGATGATGCTCTTCGGTCTGGTGCTGGGCATCGGTTGGGGCGTGTTCTATACGCTGGGGCCGATCATCGTGGCGATGATCGTCGAGCCTGCTCAGCGTGCCCGTTACTTCGCTCTGCTGTCCGGCAGCATGATGAGCGGAATCGGCTCGGCGCCGTTGCTGGGCCGGCTGGCGAGTCAGTTGGGGCTGCCCGTCACTTCGGCGTTCTTCATTGCCGCGCTGGCGAGCCTTGCGGGGGTGCTGCTGTTCTGGCGGCTGTCGGCAAGGCTTGAGCAATTGCCTGACCGCTCCGGCGCGGTAGCCTCGAAGCTTTCTCTGGCAGGCGCTGCGGCGGTGCTGCGCTCCAGGGCGGTGTTCGCGATTGTCATGGTCGGCCTGGGCGGTGCGATTTTCGGCGGGCTGTCGAGCTTTCAGACCCGCTACGCCCACGACCGCTCACTGGACTATTCGCTGTTCTTCATCGGTTTCATGAGCGCCGCCATTGCCGGGCGGATGCTGGTGGCGGGGATCGTGGTCAAGCGCGATCCCTACCTCATGTCCTGCCTGCTGTCCGGGTTGATCGTGGTCTCGGTGCTGATGTTCCAGCATTTCGTCGCCAGCAGCCTTGGCTATCTGTTGGCCGCCATCGTGCTCGGCGTCGGTTACGGCCTGACCTATTCGGTGATCAACGGCATGGCCGCCAACGAGGCGCCAGCAGGCACCACGACCCAGTCGCTGCTGTTGTTCAGCCTGTCGTATTTCATAGGGGTGTTCGGATTCCCCCTCCTGGCGGGCAAGGTGATCGTCGACAGCGGGATGTCGGTGATGCTGACGATCCTGCTGGGGGTGGCATTGTCCTACTGGTCGATTACCGTGGGGCGATTGGTGTGGCGGCGGGTGGAAATATCGGCAGCGCGCGCCTGAGTTGTGCCTGGCGACACATGCCGTCTTTCGGCCAACCAAAGACCCTTCAGTGTTAAATCATGTGAAATTAATTGACCATAGTGTGAATTTAGCCCTATCTTTTGGCCTCGGTAGCAACATTTCATAACAAATATTGTTCATCCGGTGGTCATTACCGAATCAGGCCATCGCCGAGGACGACGCATGAATTTCGAATTGCTTTTTGCAGACCAGTCTCAACCCGTTCGCTACGCACTGACAGGCGCCAAGGGTGGCTTTTCCCGGACGCTGCTTGCACAGACGCTGAAGATGCCACGGTTGACCGCTGCCGCATTGTGCGACCTGGACGTTCCAGGCTTGCGCGCGCTTTGCCTGGAACTGGGCTTCCCCGCCGACCGCCTTGTGGAGTGCAGCGATGCTCAGGCTGTTGCCGCTGCGCCCGCCGACGCGATCGTGTTGGTCGCCGATGTCGCCCTCCTGCCTCATGCCCAATACGACATCCTTGTCGAGGCTACCGGTAATCCGGCCATTGGTTACCGCACAGCGCGGCGCGCGATCGAAGCAAGACGCCACGTAGCGATGGTCAGCAAGGAAGTGGACGCAGTATCGGGCATCACCCTCTCCCGCCTCGCGGCCAAGCACAATGTGGTCTACACGACGGGCGACGGCGACCAGCCTGCCAACCTCATCGGGTGGGTGAGTTGGGCCCGCGTACTGGGTCTGGAGATCGTCGCGGCGGGCAAGTCCAGTGAGTACGACCTGGTATTCAATCCAGAGACAGGCACCATCACGCAGCTCGATCAAACCATTGCCGCACCGGCGATGGGCGGTCTGTTGCGATTGGGTGACGACATTCCCGCGACCCTGGCTGCCCGCCGCGCCGCGCTGAATGGCTTGAAAACATCGGCCACTGCCGACTATTGCGAAATGTCGGTTGTCGCGACCAACACCGGGATGATTCCCGACGTCGAACTGTTGCACTACCCCATCGCGCGAACCAGCGAACTGGCAGACATCTATGCGCTGCGCGAGGACGGCGGCGTGCTGAGCCAGGAAGGCGTGATTGAAGTCTTCAACGTGCTGCGCCTGCCGGATGAGGCGAGCTTCGCGGGCGGCGTGTTCGTCATTGTCCGCACCCACGACAAGGAAACCTGGGACCTGCTGGCGCAGAAAGGCCACGTGGTCAGCCGCAACGGCCGCTACGCATGCATGTATCTGCCTTATCACTTCATGGGCGTGGAAACACCCATCACGCTGCTCAATGCCGTGCTGCACAACCGCGCCTCCGGCTCTGCCAAGCCGACGCAATGCACGGTTCTGGGTGGACGCGCGACGGTGGACATTCCCGCCGGCACCGTTTTGAAAATGGGTGGTCACCACCATGACGTCACCGGCGTGCAGGCCGTTCTGCTGGCCGCCAAAGACGCAGCCCAAGACGTGGCACCCCTCTATCTCGCCGCGCATGCCACTGCGGCAAGAGATATCAAAGCCGGGTCCCTGTTGCTGATCTCCGATCTGCAAGGCTACGACGCTGACCTGCATGAAGCCTGGCGCGCAGGGCGTCAAGAGGTTTGATCAATGGCGCCCGCCTCGCAGCGGGCGCTCACTCAGACGCAGTCCTTGAAATCACTCGTGTAGAAACAGGTTCAACAAAAAAATGAATAGCGAACTGTTTACCTTCTCGATGGCGGCGGGCGCCATCGTGGTTTTGATTGTGCTCATTACCAAGCTCAAACTTAACCCCTTTCTCGCACTGACGCTGACCGCCATCGGTCTGGGTGTCCTCAGCGGCGTCAGCTCGGCAGAGACCGTCGACAGCTTTGCAAAAGGCTTTGGTGGCGCCCTTGCCAAAACAGGGCCGGTGATTGGCTTGGGCACGCTGCTCGGGGGTATTTTGCTGGGCTCCGGCGGCGCTGACAGAATCGCCAACGCCTTTATCGGCAAACGCCCCGTTCAGTACGCACCGTGGGCCATCTGCGCCGCAGCGCTGTTGATCGGCATGCCGCACCTGTTTGACGTCAGTTTCATCATGCTCGCGCCCTTGGTGTACACCGTCGCCAAACGCACCAACAGCCATCTGCTCTTTATCGGTTTGCCGTTGGCCGCTGGCCTCTACGTATCACATGGCCTGCTACCGCCGCACCCCGCTCCGACACTGGCGGTCGCGGCATTCCACGCCAACACCGGACTGACGATCTTCTACGGCCTGCTTATCGCCATACCGGTCGCCGTGATCTGTGGCCCACTGTTTACCAAAGTCATCAGCCCGTGGTTCGGTCCTGCGCCGGATCTCACGGCAGGTCCGGTAGGCGCCCGCGAAGTGATTGAAGGTCAGCCTCAAGCCTCGTTGGCAGCGTCGATCATTGCCGTGCTGCTACCGCCAGGACTGATGCTCATCGGTACATTGGGGCTCGCTTACAACCCGAAAGGCAGCGCACTGTTCGGGTTCTTCAACGCACTCAACAATCCGATTCTCTCGCTCATGGCCGCCGTCATTTTTGCCTTTTTTGCCTTGGGCCTGAGGGCAGGATTCAGCCTGGGTCAGGTGCAGAAGATGGCCGGACAAGGCCTGGCGCCGCTAGGGGCAATCGTGATGATCCTGGGTGCCGGCGGTGGCTTTAAAGAAATGCTCACTACCACGCATCTGGACGTCCTGATCACTCATCATGCGTCAGGTTGGGCGATCAATCCTTTGATCCTGAGTTGGGGGATCGCGGCGTTGCTGCGGATCTGCCTCGGTTCCGCGACAGTGGCTACTGTAGCGGCCACCGGTATCGTTGCGCCGCTGGCACTCGCCCACCCGGAGTTGTCACCCGAATTGCTCGTGCTTGCGACCGCGTCGGGTGCGGTCATGCTTTCCCACGTCAATGACTCAGGTTTTTGGCTGTTCAAAGAGTATTTTCAACTGACCGTCGCGCAGACGTTCCGTACCTGGACGTTGATGCTCTGCCTGCAGTCGCTGATAGGGCTGATCGGCGTGTTGGTGATAGAAGCCGTCATTCGCTGAGACCCTGCAAAAAAAAACCACCGCCCAAAGGCGGTGGTTTTTTTGCGCGTTCGCTTACGTCAGGTTCAGACCTTGACGATCCAGCCCGCAGGACCTTCGATCTCGCCGAACTGGATACCGGTCAGTTCCTTGTACAGGCGCTGGGTCACCGGGCCGACTTCGGTTTCGCTGTGGAACACGTGCAGCTTGTCCTTGTAGCTGATGCCGCCGATCGGGGTGATCACGGCAGCGGTACCGCAGGCGCCGGCTTCCTTGAACAGGTCCAGCTTGTCGATGAAGACTTCGCCTTCGGTGACTTTCAGGCCCAGACGGCTTTCTGCCAGTTCGATCAGCGACAGACGGGTGATGCCCGGCAGCACAGAAGGCGACTTCGGCGTGATGAACTGGTCATCGTGGGTGATGCCGAAGAAGTTGGCCGAACCCACTTCCTCGATCTTGGAGTGAGTCAGCGGGTCCAGGTAGATGGCGTCGGCGAAGCCGTTCTTCTTGGCTTCGCTGCCCGGCATCATGCTCGCCGCGTAGTTGCCGCCGACCTTGGCTGCACCGGTGCCTTGTGGCGCGGCGCGGTCGTAGCTGGAGATCACGAAATTGTGTGGCTTCATGCCGCCCTTGAAGTACGGGCCGACCGGGATGCAGAACACCGAGAAGATGAATTCAGGGGCAGCACGCACGCCGATGTTGTCGCCAACGCCGATCACGAACGGGCGCAGATAAAGAGCGCCGCCGCTGCCGTAGGGAGGAATGAAGCGCTCGTTGGCGCTAACCACTTCCTTGCACGCCTCGATGAACATCTCGGTCGGTACGTGGGGCATCAGCAGACGCGAGCAACTGCGTTGCATGCGTGCGGCGTTCTGGTCCGGGCGGAACAGGTTGATCGAGCCATCTTTGGCGCGATAGGCCTTGAGGCCCTCGAAGCACTGCTGACCATAATGCAGCGCGGTCGAGCCTTCGCTGATGTGCAGCACGTTGTCTTCGGTCAGGGTGCCCTGTTCCCACTGGCCATCGCGCCAGGTGGACAGGAAGCGCTTGTCAGTCTTGATGTAGTCGAAACCCAGCTTGTCCCAATTAATGCTTTCGTTACCCATGACACCCTCTATTTCCTGGCCAGCACGCCCGGCGTTGGCGGGGGCTGGCGTTTCATCAATATGGTCGTGACGGCTCGGCGCAAGACGTGGCCCTCACCGATGTTGCGCCATATTACTGATTTTTTGCCCGACAAACCGCCTCTGCCGCGCGGGAGCTGAAAAAGTTCTGCCAAAGGGTGTTCAAGGTGGTTCAAAAAACCTCGCCAACCTGCGACGCTGACGGCCGTTCCCCCTGTTTACAAGTGCGAGGCGCGCGTCATGTTGAGGAAAGTCGCAGACCAGTGGTATTCCCTGGCGAAGATCGATGACGCCATCACGCTGATCACCGAACCCCATGTCACGCCCTGGCTGCGCTGCAATATCTGGCACATTCGCGGGCGCGATCAGGACGTGGTGGTGGACACCGGCATGGGCATCTGCAGCCTGCGCGAGGCGGCGAAAAACCTTTTCGGCCAGCGCATCAGCGCGGTGGCCAGCCATGTGCATCTGGACCACGTCGGTTGTCATCACGAGTTCGACCAATGCCTGGTGCACAGCGCCGAAGCCGACGGCCTGCGCGGCTCTGACGGCTATTTCACGCTCGTAGAACCAGACTTCGACCCCAACGACTTCAGCCTGGCGACCCTCGGTGGCGAGCGGCTGGGCCCGATCATCAGCGCGCTGCCCTCCCCCGATTACGACCTCAACAGCTGGAAAATCCAGGCGGCCAATGTCACGCGCACTTTGGAGGAAGGCGATGTGGTGGACTTGGGCAACCGTCATTTCGAGGTGCTGCACCTGCCGGGGCACTCGCCGGGCAGCATCGGCTTGTGGGAAGCGAAGACACAGACGCTGTTCTCCGGCGACGCCATTTATGATGGCGAGCTGCTGGACAACCTGGCCCACTCCTCAATCGAAGATTACGTGCGTACCATGCAACGTCTGCGTGAACTGCCCGCCCGCGTGGTGCATGGCGGGCATTGCAACAGTTTCGGCCGCGAACGGCTGATCGAACTGGCAGACGCCTACCTGAAAAAATTCGACTGAACATAACCCCTTCAACCTCAAGGACGAACCATGACCGCTTCCCCCTCCAGCCTGCCCAAACATGGCGCCGTACTGTTCGCCAAGGATTTGCCCAGGGTCGCGGCGTTCTATCGCGAACTGGTCGGCATGACCCAGACCGTCACCGAGAGCAGGTTGATCGTCCTGGAATCAGACACCTATCAGTTAGTGATCCACGGCATCCCGAAGGTCATCGCCAACCGGATCGACATCACCACGCCACCGCTGCGTCGGGTCGACATGCCCACCAAGCTGGTGTTTCCAGTGACGAGTCTGGCCGCAGCCCGCACCGCTGCGGGCGCGCTTGGCGGCGAGGTCGATCCGGTTTCTGCGCAGTTTTCGGCGCGCAGCTTCATCGCCTGCGATGGCTTCGATCCGGAAGGCAATGTCGTGCAGTTTCGGGAGGCCGCGCCTGCGGGCGGCTGACCACTGGTTCAACCCAAACCTCAATGCAACAGCATGACTTGTGGGAGAGAGCTTGCTCACGAAGCGTCAGATCCAACGACACCGCATTGTCTGCTCCATCTGTTCGCGCGCAAGCTCGTTCACGACCCCTCTATCTATGGCGGCCCGGCCAAGCGGCGTTCCGTCTACCGGCGGCGCGTCCTTTCAATCGCTACCGCTGGCAAGCCGGACTGCTACGGATCGGGGCTTTCCTGAGATATACCCCGCGCCTGACCTCGTTTAGTATCGGCCCACCCCCGAGCTCCCGAGGACCTGTGCATGTTCGATACGCCTGCCCATTCCGACATCGACTCCCTGCTGCACTGGATGAACGAGCGGACCTTCGCGGTCCTGACCGGCGCGGGCATCAGCACCTCTTCCGGCATCCCCGATTACCGCGACAGCGAGGGGGTGCGGCGCGGGCGGCAACCGATGATGTTTCAGGAATTTCTGAATGCCCATGAAGCGCGCCGGCGTTACTGGGCGCGGGCGATGCTCGGGTGGCCACGGGTCCGCGTGGCACACCCCAATGCTGCACATGAAGCACTGGCGACCTTGCAGTACCGGGGCATCATCAGCGGCGTCATCACCCAGAACGTTGACACCCTGCACGAACAGGCGGGCAGCCAGGACGTGATCGAATTGCACGGCAGCCTGCATTGGGTGCTGTGTCTGGATTGCAGGCAGCGCACCGAGCGCGACGTGGTTCAGGTCACTCTGCTGGAACAGAACCCGTATCTGGCGGGCATCGATGCGGTACAGGCTCCGGATGGCGACACCCTGCTCGACCCTGCTTTCGAAGAGCGCTTTCAGGTGCCTCATTGTCCGCATTGTGGCGGTGAGCGGATGAAGCCTGACGTGGTGTTCTTTGGTGAGAACGTTGCGCCGCCGACCGCCGCTCGCGCCATGGAGCGGGTCGAGCAGGCCGAGGGGTTGCTGGTGGTGGGTTCGTCGTTGATGGCGTTTTCGGCGTTTCGTCTGTGCCGGGCGATAGCGGATCAGGGGAAGCCGCTGATCGCGATCAATCTGGGCAAGACCCGCGCTGATGATTTGCTGGATCTGAAGATCGGTGCCTCATGTGAGGTGTTGTTGCCGGGGTTGGCGCGGCGGCTGGTGGACCTGTAGCGGTCCGGCATCCATGGCGAGGAGCGGCTCGCGCGTTTGAAGCTCAAGAGCGAACACAGCTCCGTTCTTTCAGGCTCAGCGATTGATCCCGGGCAATGCCGCCAAGGCCTTTTCCCAGATCTGTCGGGTTCTGACCCACACCACTTCCTGCCAGTCGGGGTCTGTGGGGTAGAACTGTTCCAGCAACCCTTGCTTGATCCGGCGACCGGTTTCGTCGAGGGGATCGCCGTACAGGTGCAGCCAGTGATCATCACGCAGGTGCCCGTGAACGAGCTCTCCGGCATAGGTGCCGCACTCGATGACGAACGGCATCAGATGCACGCCTGGCAAGGCATCCAGCAGCATCTGCGAGGTGTATCCGGTGGAGGTCGCGGCCACGCCGGTTTCGCTGATCTGATTGGCGCCGGTGATCAGCGTGAACAGCCAGGGGCCGAACAGGGCTTTGGCATCATCCAGGGCCGGGTAGGCCGATTCGACGATGCTCATCAGCATGGGATGCCCGTAATCGCCGGCGCCGGTGTGCAGATCGAAGCACGCTGCCACGTCAACGCCGCTCAGGTGTTTCTCGACAATGCTGCGCAGGGTACGGTTGGACCAGCTCGGGCCCGTGCCGCCGTAGAACAGGCCATCGGCGAACTCGTACTGCCCCGCTTCCACCACGGACATCAGCCCCGACCAGCCCTGCTCGGCGATAGCGGCATTGAACAAGGCATCAGCCTGATCGCGCAACGGCCCGCTCAGGTGTTCGCAGGCGTAGATGGCATGCACGTCCTGATAGGCACGGTTGTTGGGCAGCGGTTTGTTGAAGTCGAGGTAATTGCGGTTCTGATCGAGATTGTCTTCATTGACCCGGCGCATCCACGCGGTGCCCCACGGGTTGATCAGGTGGATCATCAACACCGCCACGCCCTCGGGCAGTGCACGATCCTTGAGGCTTTCCAGCCAACGGCTCTGGCAGTCCGAGCCGTAATACCCTTCCACGCCGTGGGTACCGCTCAGTGCCACCAGCACCTTGCGTGCATCCGGCGCGCCGATCCAGGCCACATCGGTGAACAAGGCTTCAGCAAACGGACCAGGCAGCGGGTGAGCATATTCGCTCAGCGACGCACCGACCGCCGTAGCGGCTTTGAGGAAACGTTCTCGCAGTTGACGATAACTCGGCTGGGCAGGAAAAAACTGGCTCATCTAAACCCTCATGGCATCAGGCGGAGTCGGCTCAAGACAAGGGATGGAGGACTGTCAAACGGCCGACGCATCAATTTTTCGAAGGGTGATGTCAATGTTGGCATCACGGCCTGTAGCAGTCCGGCATACCGGCGGTGGCGTCTTCGAAATCCCTGCCGCCGGCAAGTCGGACTGCGACAGAGAACTGTCGCAGACCTCCGACACGCCCTGCAACACCTACTACACTGACCGTCGAAAGCGTATCATCGCGCCCCTTGTTTTCTAGCCTCGGTGCCCGTCATGTCCACACTCCCGCTCGCCACTGAACGCCGTGGCTGGTCTTTCTGGTGGAAACCCCTGGTGTTTCTGCTGGTGGCCGCCATCGGTCTGTACTACGTCAAATGGTCGCCGTATTACCTGAAGTCCTTCGTCGCTGCCGACACCCACAACATCGGCGGCTCGATCATCAACGACAACCCCGCCAACCCGTGGGCCGCTGCACTGGCCTACGCCCAGGTGTATTTCCTGGCGATCTGGAAGGCAGCCGTCCTGGCGGTGATTCTCGGTTCTCTGCTGCAGGTGCTGATTCCTCGCGACTGGCTGCTGCGCATGTTCGGTCGCGCAGGCCTGGGCTCGACGGTGCGCGGCGGTCTGTTCGCCCTGCCCGGCATGATGTGCAGCTGCTGCGCCGCGCCGGTGGCTGCAGGTCTGCGCAAGCAGAATGTCTCGGTGGGCGCCGCGCTGGCGTTCTGGATCGCCAACCCGGTGCTCAACCCGGCCACGCTGGTGTTCATGGGTTTCGTGCTGGGCTGGGGTTTCACCGCGTTGCGTCTGGTGGCTGGCCTGGTGCTGGTGATTGGCGTGTCGCTGGTGGCCCAGCGCATCTCGCGCCCGGAGGCGTTGCCCGAGGAGGCGGTTGAAGCGGTGGTGGAAGCCGAAGCGCCGGATCAGGGCAGTTTGCTCAGCCGTTGGGGCAAGACCCTCTGGCAGCTGTTCTGGACCACCATCCCGATCTACGTCGTGGCCGTACTGATCCTGGGCGCGGCGCGTGTCTGGCTGTTCCCGCATGTGGATGGCGCCATGGGCAACAGCCTGTTGTGGCTGGTGCCGCTGGCGATTGTCGGCACGCTGTTCGTGATCCCGACCGCCGCGGAAATCCCGATCGTGCAGACCCTGATGACCCTCGGCCTGGGCACCGCCCCTGCCGTGGCGCTGCTGATGACCCTGCCGAGCGTGAGCCTGCCGTCGCTGCTGATGCTGCGTAAATCGTTCGATAGCAAGGTGCTGGTGACCGTGGGTGTGCTGACCATGCTGATTGGCGTGGTCAGCGGTTTGATCGGTGCTGCGGTGTTGTAAGCAATACACCGGACCCTGTGGGAGCTTCTGGAGGTTACGACAGTGGCGAAAGCGATGGATCAGTGACAGAGACGCCGTCTGACACACCGCTTCGCTGCCGTCGTAACCTGCGACGTCTCCCACAGGGATTTCGATCCACGCGTGACGCCTGTGTGAGCTGCTTGAGCTGTGGGACAGTCGCGAAAGGGATCGGAACAAGCGTTTCGTCGTGAGTTATCTCGCAGTTCTTTGTTTCAAATACTCCACAACCGCCGCCTGATCCCCCGCAAACTCGATCCGCGCGTTCTTGCTGTCGCGCTGATGGACGTACATCGGGTCGTAGTATTCACTCAACATCGCACTGATCCACGCCCGATGCTGATCGACATCGCCGCTGCGTTCCTGCTCTTGCAGCGCGCTGTCCATGATCGCCGCCAGACGCTGATAACGCTCCCCGCCCAGACGCCGAACGATGCTCGACAGGCTCTGCTTCAGACGCTCGGCATAGCCGGCGAAACCGGTCTCGACGCCCTGCACCGCGATGAACTCGGCGCACAGGTCGATCACGTAATCCTTGAGAATCCGCTCAACGCGGCCTTCGAAGCTGTCTTCCAGCCACACCAGCGGCGCGTCCTGCATGGTCCGGTACAACTCCAGCGGCACGGCTCGGCTGCCGACAATGCGGCCTTCGTCTTCGATCACGAACTGGTGCAGATGCTTTGCGCGCTTCTTGAGAATATCGATGGAGAGCTGGTTTTCGAAATCGATCTGCCCCGGCTGCGGCGTGGCGTGTTTACCGAAACTGGAGCCGCGATGGTTGGCGTGGCCTTCCAGATCCAGCGCGTTATCCAGTTGTTGCAGCACTTCGGTCTTGCCGGTGCCGGTAAGCCCGCCGATCAGTACGAAGTCGCATTCGGCCACCGCCTGCTCGGTGACGCCGATCAGGAAATTGCGCATGGCCTTGTAGCCGCCGATGATCCGCGGGTACTGAATGCCCGCCTCCGATTTGAGCCATTGCTGGGTGATCTGCGAACGTAGCCCGCCCCGGAAGCAGTACAGAAAACCCTCCGGGTGCTCGTTGGCGAAGGCCGCCCAAGCCTCGATCCGCGCGTCCTTGAGCTCGCCGCACACCAGTTTGTGACCCAGCTCGATAGCCGCCTGCTGGCCGTCCTGCTTGTAACTGGTACCGACCTTCTGCCGCTCAATGTCGTTCATCAGCGGCAGGTTGATCACACCGGGAAACGCGCCCTTGGTGAATTCCACCGGAGCGCGCACGTCCATCATCGGGATGTCGTGGAGAAAGATGTCGCGAAAGTGGGCGCTGTTGTCGCGCATCAGAACACCTCGACGGCGAGTCGCTGTCGCTCCACCAGTTCGCCGATTGGCGCCAGGGTCAGGCCCAGTTCACTCGCCAGCGCAAGGAATGCAGCCTCTTCGGCCGGCTCGACCGCGATCAACAAACCGCCACTGGTTTGCGGGTCGCACAGCAGCAGTTTCTGCGCTTCGGTCAGCTCGCCGATGCGTTCGCCGTAGCTGTCGTAGTTGCGATGGGTGCCGCCCGGGATGCAGTTCTGCTCGATGTAAAAATCGACGCTGCCCAGACGTGGTACCGCAGCTGCGTTCAGGCGCGCTGTAAGCTTGCTGCCATCGGCCATTTCCACCAGATGCCCCAACAGGCCGAACCCGGTGACGTCGGTCATGGCCGTGACGCCTGCCAGTTTCGAGAAGCGGCTGCCGGGTTTGTTCAGCGTGCACATCACGTCGCGGGCAAGCCCCACGTCTTCATCGCGCAACGCGCCCTTCTTCTCGGCGGTGGTCAGAATGCCGATACCCAAGGGTTTGGTGAGGAACAGTTTGCAGCCCACGGTGGCGGTGTCGTTGCGCTTCATGAAGCGCTTTTCCACCAGCCCGGTCACCGCCAGACCGAAGATCGGCTCCGGGGCGTCAATGGAGTGACCGCCTGCCAGCGGAATGCCTGCCGCATCGCAGACCGCACGTCCACCGCGAATCACTTCACGGGCGATTTCCGGCGCCAGCACGTTGACCGGCCAGCCGAGAATCGCGATCGCCATCAACGGGTCGCCACCCATGGCGTAGATGTCGCTGATGGCGTTGGTGGCAGCGATGCGGCCGAAATCGAACGGATCGTCGACGATCGGCATGAAAAAATCGGTGGTGGAAACCACGCCCTTTTCGTCATCGATGGCGTAGACCGCAGCATCGTCGCGCGACGCATTGCCGACCCACAGGCGCGGGTCGAGATTCTGCGCGCCACTGCCGGCGAGGATGGTTTCCAGAACCTTGGGAGAAATCTTGCAGCCGCAACCGGCGCCGTGGCTGTACTGGGTAAGACGAACGGTGTCGTTCATGGGAGGCCCCTGAGTTTCAAGGCGCTGAAGTCTATCAGAGCCGGGGGCGGTTGGTGGCTCGGGTGGATGGCTGGATGAGGCGCAATCCCGAATTGGCAGACCACCAACCGATGCAGTCGATCAGTGACTATTTCGGTGTCCGGTAAATTGCATCGCGAGCAAGCCTCCTCCCACATGGGCCCGTGGCGCCCTCACCTTCAAGCCTGGCCACAGTACCGTGGGAGGGAGCTTGTTCGCGAAGGCGTCATTCGAAACGGCGCCAATCTGTGTAGCGAACTGTCGGTCGATACTCAGGACTCAGCCTTGATCAGCGACTCAAGCGATGCATCGAACTTCTGCAGCGCATTGATCTGCACCTGACGCTGCGAGTTGATGTCGGCGGCGATTTCCGGGGCGCGTTTGGTCTGGGCCCAGATCGGTGACATCGACTTGGCATCGCTGCCTTCGGCCTTGCCGATGAACTTGAAATCACCGTCGAAGAACTCGGCCACGATACTCGATTGCACATCGGAACTGCGCTCGGTGACCAGCTTGTTGCGGGTGTCGAGGAGCACGATCACGTCAGGACGCGCGGCCAGCACGTCGTCCAGGCTCTCGTAGAAGTCCACTTTGGCGAACTGCTTCTCCAGCGATTCGGCGAACCAGTTGATCGCAAGCTCCGGATCGGAACTGTTCACGTAAGCTTCGGTGATGCGGCTGTCAGTCAATCTGGCGGCGACGCCATCCTGAGCCGTGGCGTTATAACGGGTCATGTAGGCCAGGTTGGCCACAGTGTTCTCGGTGAAAATCACCCCGACGGTCTGTTCGTGCTTGAGCTTTACGGCAGACGTCGGTGCTGACGCTTTGAAGGTCTGGTCAGACGCATCGGAATAACGTGGCGCGCCGGGAACGGCACAACCGGCCAGGGCAATAACCATTGCAAACAGGGCAGCGACTTGGACTTTCATTTGACTTTCTCCGGGGGAGGCTCAGCAGGCGTGCCGTCATGCTGAGCCTTCGCTGGAAAAAGTAGAACTTGAGCGGGTCGATGTTAAGCATCGATTAAAACAATAGTAATTTCAGACCCTGGCCATTCTGCGCGCGCTCAAGACCTGCGCCAGCATCAGCGCACCGACCCAGAGCAGCGCGTCACGCAGGCCGATGAGGTGGGCGACGAAGCCGATCAACGCCGGGCCGAGCAAAATCCCGCAGTAACCGATGCCGGTGATGATCGCGATTGCAAGTCCGGCAGGCATCGCCGTCTGCGCCCCGACCACCGAGCAATAGACGGGAAAGGCGTTCGACAGCCCCAGCCCGATCAAGGCAAACCCGAAAAGAAACAACGGCCAGGGCTGCAACATGACGGCCATGGCGAAGCCGATCATCACCAGCAGGCCGCCAGCCATGAGCAGGCTCACCGCACCGAAACGATGGCGCAGGTAATCGCCGGAAAACCGCCCCGCGGCCATCGTCAGGGAAAACACCGCGTACGCTCCGCCGGCCACCGACAGGTCGATCTGGTGTGCCCGGTTCAGGAACACCGCGCTCCAGTCGAGAATGGCGCCTTCGACCAGTAACGCGATGAAGCACAGCAGGCCAATGATCAGCACCTTGCCCGTCGGCCATGAGAACGGCGCCGAGGGGTCGTCGGCGCCATAGGGCAACAAATGCCGCGCATGCCAGAGCAGTAGACCGGCAATAATTGCCACTACTACCAGCACCGCTGGCAAGGGAGAGGCACCGACCCACAGCATCAGGCCCATCAACGACGCGCTGAGGATGCCGCCGAGGCTGAACAGGCCATGAAAGCCAGACATCAGCGGCCGGCCGTGATCACGTTCCACCAACAGGCCCTGAACGTTCATGGCCACGTCGATACTGCCAAGTCCGGCGCCAAATAACGCCAACGCCACCGCCAGCCCGGCAAAACTCGACAAACTGGCCAGCAGCGGCAACGTGCAGCAGATCAACGCCCCGCCCACCAGTGACACGAATCGGCAGCCCTTGCGCGTGGTCAGCATGCCCGCCAGCGGCATTGCCAGCATCGAGCCCAATCCGAAGCACAGCAACAGCAGCCCAAGCTGCGCCTCTTCAAGGCCTGCCCGCTCCCGAGCGAACGGCACCAACGGCGCCCACGCGCCAAGGGACATCCCCGAAAGCAGGAAGGTCAGGCGGTAGCTCCAGAGGTGGATGAGCGTCGGCGTTTTCACGGGTTCAGCGATAGACAAGAGAGATGATCCGGACAATGGCAGAAAAGGGTGTGAAAGGGTGTGTAAGCGCTGGGCGACAAGTGGCTAAAGCGGTGGGTCAGCTGGCACATCTGCTAACTGCCCCACCATCGTCCGACCGCGGCCCGTACTATCGTGGCCTCCGGCGTCTCCCGCAGGTGCAGCGACTCTACAGTTACATCATCGGCGCAACCATGCTCACCACCCGCAGCGCCAGCCCTTCGTAGGCGTCCAGCGTGATGGTGAACTCGCCCTCTTCGGTCAGGTCCCCTTCCACGCGCTCGTTGATGATGTCCACCACCGGGCCGGGGGCGATGCCGGGCAGGTGCAGGGTTTCGACAATGGCTTCGTCGCTGAAGTTGAGCGCGGTGATCTGCGTGCCCTTCCCCGCTGGCAGTTCGTGGACCATGATCAACAGCCCCGGATGCTCGACATCGGGGATCAGAATCTGGCGGCTCGCCGCGATATCGTAAGCCCGGCGCACGGCGAGGATCTTCTTCAGTTGCGAAGCGAAGGAATCCGGGCGTTGCAGCTGCTCGATCAGGCTGCCGTACAGGGTTTTCGCCCGAGGCATGCCGCCGTTCGAGACCTCGGCGTCCGGGTCCATGTCTACCAGATCGTAGGCGCCGCGATGAATCCAGCGCGTGTCGCCATCGCCCATCAGATGCTCGACCTGCCCGGCCGGCAGCGGCAACGCGCCCACCAGATCCCAGCCAGAGAGCGCGAACACCCCCGGCTGCATGGCGTTGAACATCACCAGCAGCAGGTGGATGTGCTGAATCTTGTGAATGTCGGTGAGGGTGATCGCATCCAGATCGCGAATGCCCAGCGCCGCCGTGATGATACTCGCCGTGGTGCAGGACACGCCGTTGGTGACGAACTTGAGGTTGTACGGCGCGTGCTCGCCGGCGAGACGCTCGTACATCTCCTCGCGAATGTGCTCGCGCAGGATGTTGCCGGGGAAGGTCTGGCCCATGTACAGGTACTGATCGTGAGCGTGAAGGGTCCAGAAATGCACCAGCTCCAGGGTCAGTTCATCGTGGTTCTGCAGGGCATGGATCAACGAGGCCGGATCGATGCCGAAGTCGTGGACCTGGCGCAGCATCAGCCGCAGGAACTCGGTTCGACCGGTCAACAGCGCGTGCTGATAGGCCGGGCGAGTGATGAAGTCATAGGACAGATCGGCGCCGCCGTGGGACATGGCGGCAATGTCGTCGATAGTCAGGTTCAGCTCCTGAAAGCTGAAACCACCGGCCTTGCGGATCGCCCCGGCCAGCAACTGATTGCCGGTGATCGACAGCGGATGGCTCTCGGACCACGCCGTGCCTTCGGCCTTGCGCTCGACGCCCAGGAAACCGTTGGCGTCCAGACGCAGCACTCGCGCGCCCATCACGTCGATGGCGTGCAGCGCGTCGCCGATGATCATTTGCTGCGCGGCGAAACTTGGGTCCAGCCAGTTCAGCGACGGCTGGCCTTCCTTGAAGTAATGCAGATAGACCCAGCGCCGCGCCTTGCCGTCCACGCCAGTGATGACCGGCGTGGTGCTCCAGTCGGTCTCCTTGACCCCCGGTTCGAAGAAGATCACCCGCTGCAACTGACCGACGATGTAATGCTTGTCGCGCAGCGCATCGACGATGGCCGGCGGCAGGTTGACCGCGTCGCGGCCAGCCGGGACCTCTGGCAGCAGCGGCCAGTCTTCTTCCTTGATTTCGACCATGTGGTACAGGCCCGGGTAGTCCTCGTACGCCAGTTCGGCCAGGCGGAAATCCGCACCCTTGCCGGTGTGGGAAGGAATCACGTCATCGACGATCACCGCGTTGTGCGCAGCGGCAATCCGGCTGAGGCTGAGAAACTGCGCATCGGTGCCCAGGTCGGCATCCACTTCGAAGCTGATGCGGTCGAAATTGCCGTCGATGCTCGGGGTGCGCTGGCGGCCCTTGAGACCACCGGAGGCTTTCAGCGGACCGTTGTGAATGCCCTGAATGCCGATTTCGGACAGGGCGTGCCAGAGCGTTTCATCGCCCAGCGCTTCCAGCACCGAACCGCCTTCGCGAGTCACGATCGACGCCGGATAGGCGGTGAACCACACCGAAGCAATCGCCGAAGCGTCCCGCGGCCTGGCCAACGCATAGGGCCGTTGCCAGAGTCGGCCCTGGCCACCATAGAGTTTGGCGCGTTGTTTTGCGGCGTTGAGCATCGACTGCTCAACCAGCCATTCCACGTACTGCTTGTCCGGGGTGGTCATAGGGTCCAGGGTTCCGTCTTCAAATGGATTGGAGAGGTCGCCCAAGGCGCTCATGCGCGCGGCTCGGGACGATCCTGTCTACGCCGTTGCTTAAGTCTATGAGCGTTCACAGACGCAAACGTTGCATGAAGAGGGAATTTGTTGCCGCGTGCAGAAGAGTGCGTGGGCAAACCGATTCAGAGATGCCCGGCGTTGACGATGAACTCCTGATAACCCGACAAAATCACGTACACCGCGAAATAACAGAAGATCGCTGCCGAGACCCAATAGGAGTATTTGAGCAGCCGGTCGCCCAACAGACGCCCGCCGTGGCTTGCGGCGAAGCAGATAAACACGCACCAGGCCACCCCAGCGCTGAAGAAACCCGACAGGAAGAACGCCGTGCTCAGGCTGCCATGCCCGCCCGCGCGGGAAATCAGCGTACCGCCGACAGCGGCAAACCAGAGGATGGCGGTCGGCGAAGAGACTGCGAGAAACACGCCACGGGAAAACTCCCGGAATCCGGAGCGGTTATCGGCCTCCCCGGCAATCGCCAGGCCGCTGTGACCGCTCATAGCCGACATCACCATCTTCACCGCAAAGCCGATCAGCAATACCGAACCACCGATCCACAAACCCCAGCGAACCCACTCGTACTGCAGCAAGACGGTCATCCCGGCAAGGGCGAGAATCGCGTAAAACAGATCGCCGAAGCAGGTGCCCAGTCCCAGCCAGAAGCCTTGCAGATAACCGCGCTGCATGGCCAGGGTGATCATCGCGATGTTGGCCACGCCGATGTCCAGGCACAGGGAAAGGCTCAGCAGAAAGCCGCTGGTGAACTCCATGTTTGATATCCGTCGAAAGCTGTTGGTGGGAAGCGAGTGGAAAAACAGCGCGCAGGATAGCCGGATTGGGCGAATTTGCCGATGGCGGGGTTGCCGAAACGGTCAGGATTTACCCGTGATTCACGCAGGGATACCCTGTAGCGGTCCATACCGTTCGGGAGCTGTTCGTGGAACTTCACATCGTCATCCAAGGCCGCAAGGACCTGGCGAATCAGCTGTATGAACAGCTGCGCGACAACATCGAGTCCGGACGTCTGGCCGCTGGGGTGCAGCTGCCGCCGAGCCGCCTGCTGGCCGCGCAGCTGGGGCTGTCGCGCAAGACCATTTCCGATACCTACAGCCGCCTGACCTATGAAAACTACCTGGTCGGCAAGATCGGCAGCGGCACGTTCGTCAATACCCTGAGCACTCCGGTGCAGCGTCAACAGACCACCTCGGAGCTGGCCAGCGTCAAGCGGGTGAAAAAATGGCAAGACATCTCCCTGCCCCTGCGCCACCCGACGCTGGAAGGCACGTTGCGCTGCGATTTTATCGGTGGCGCCACCGCCAAGACCCAGTTCCCCCATGACGAGTGGCGACGGTGCACGCAGTACGCCCTGCGGCAGATGACCCAGGCGCGGGGGTTCTACAGCCAACCCGAAGGCCTGGCGCCGCTGCGCAGTGCTATCGCCGGGCATATCGCTTTCGCGCGCGGCGTGAAGTGCACCGCCGATGACGTGGTGGTGTGCAATGGCGCGCAACAGGCGCTGGACCTGATCGCCCGCGTGTTGATCGAGCCGGGTTGCACCGTGGCCATGGAAGATCCGGGCTACACCCCTGCGCGTCTGCTGTTTGCGGCTCAGGGCGCCCATGTCGTCGGGGTCGCGGTGGACAGCGAAGGCATCATCGTCGAGCAGATCCCCGAAAACGCCCATGCGATCTACGTCACACCGTCCCACCAGATGCCGCTGGGCATGCCCATGAGCGTGGCGCGACGCGAAGCCTTGCTGGAAAAGGCCAGCCGCATCGGCGCAATCATCATCGAGGACGATTACGACAGCGAGTTTCGCTATGAAGGACGGCCGACCGATTCGCTGCAAAGCATGGACCGGTTCGGCGTGGTGGCTTACGTCGGCACCTTTTCCAAGACGCTGCTTCCCGAGCTGCGCCTCGGCTACGCGGTGCTGCCCGAGGCGATCCTTGAAGCGGTGATCAAGGCCAAGCAACTGACCGACTGGCACACCTGCACCCTGCCGCAATGGGCATTGACCAAGTTCATTGCCGAAGGCCTGTTGAACAAGCACATCCGCCGCTGCCACAGCATCTACGCCAGCCGTCGCGAACGCATTCTCACGCGCTTCGCCGCGGACCTTTCGCCGTGGATGGAAGCGATCCCCTCCACCGCCGGGTTTCACATGGCGGTGATGTTCAAGGTGCCGGTGAACCTGGGGCTGTTGATCGAACTGGCGCGCAAGCTTGAAATCGGCCTTTACCCGCTGACCGGGTTCTACCACGACACGCCAGCGCGGGACGGGTTGATCCTGGGTTTTGGCGCCATCGAAACCCTGGACATCGACCCGGCGCTGGATCGTCTGCGCGATGTGTTGATGCAGATTGCCTGACCGGTTGGCCGTGGGCTCAGGATCAGATCAGCCTCCGAAGCCGTACAGCGTGGCCGGGTTGTCCACCAGAATGCGTTGACGCACGCCAGCATCGTTGGTCCAGTGCGACAACAGTTCGAGCATCGCGCCGTCGTCGGGTCTTGGGTTGCGTCCCGGATGCGGCCAGTTGCTCGCCCACAGGCAACGTTCAGGATGAGCCTCGACCAAGGCCTTGGCCAGGACGCTGACATCGTCATACAGCGGCGCACCGACTTTCGAAGTTTCGTAAGGCGCCGAGACCTTGACCCAGCTGTTGCCGCCGTCGAGCAGGCGTAACAAGGCCTTGAAACCGGGGTGCGTGACTGGCACCGGCTCAAGAAACTTACCGATGTGATCAATGCTCAAGCGACTGGGCAATGCCTGCAGACGTGCTTCGTATTCAGGCAGATCGCGGCCGTCGAGTTGCAGATTGATCACCCAGCCCAGCTCGGCGATGCGCGACGAAATCGTCTCCAGCGCATCCCAGGACAATACGCCTCCAGCACCGGGCACCATCATGAAACGCACGCCGCGTACGCCTTGTTCATGCAGTCGCAACAGTTCGCTCCAGGGCGTTTCGGGGCTGACCACCGCGATGCCTCGGGCGGCCCCGCCAGCCTGCGCCAGAGCATCCAGAAGGCACGCATTATCAAAACCGTATCCGGTGGGCTGAACCAGAACCGCGCGCTCAAGCCCCAGCGGCTGTTGAACGTGCTGGCGGTAGTCGCTCCAGCTGGCGGTCGCGATCTGCTGCTTCAGCGGAAAACGCTCGGGCTCATAAACGTGTACATGGCAATCGGTGGCGTTGGCGGTGCTCATCGTCGAAGGTGCTCCTGATTATTGTGGTTGAAGTCCGAAATGGTCACGGGCCCGTGCCGCGTGTTGCAGGTTCACCGCACCTTCGGGCACGCGGCCTTCAAGCAGCGCGCGCACCTGACGCACGGTGTCCATGGCCTGATGTTCGCTGGCCTCGGGCGTCAGGCCGCCGATGTGCGGATTGGCGATCACCCTGGGATGCGCCGCCAGCGCGGGGCTGGGCATCTGGTCCGGCGCACGACCGACATCCAGCGCGCAGCCGGCGATCAGTTCCTGTTGCAGGGCTTGCAGCAACGCCTGCTCATCCACCAGTTCACCCCGCGAGGCATTGATGAAGAAGGCATCGCGGCGCATGGCACGAAAGGCATCGCGGCCGAACAGGTTGTGGGTCTGCTCCACGGCCGGGGCCAGACACACCACATAGTCCGCGCTGCCAACGAGTTGCTCGAACGACACCTGCTCAAGACCGGTTTCCTCGACAGATACGAATGGATCGCTGACCAGCACCCGCATCTGCAGCAGCCGGGCGATGTCCGCCAGGCGCTTGCCGATGAAGCCGTATCCGACGATGCCCAGAGTCGCGCCGCGCAGCTCACGGCCCATGAGAATCTCTGGCGACTTGCCTTGCCAGTAATCCGCTGCGGCACGGCTGATGCCCCGGGCCAGATCGATCATCACGCCAATCACCCATTCGCTCACCGAGGTGTCGAACCCCGGCGTTGCGCGCGTCACCAATACGCCGTGACGACTGGCGGCCTCGACGTCGATGTTGCGAATGTCCACCGCAACCCGACAGATCGCCGCCAGCTGCGGCAGGCGTTCGAACAGCTCGGCAGGCGCCGCCGCCTCACGACTGGCGACGATGATCCGGCATCCTTCAGCACGTTCTACCAGTTGCTCCAGCGAGAGCGGATCGGGCGAGTCGTTGAGGCGCACATTGCCCAGCGCCTGCAACTGTTTGAGCGGACGTTCGGCGTAGTAATTGGCTCGCACATGGGGTGCGTGGGTCAGAAAAATATCGGTCATGCTCACGCTCTCTTGTCAGCGCCGGGCCGGGCCACGGAATGTCGGGGAACCAGCGTTGGCTGAAACACCAGATTGACGGCAGGCAATTGCGGATCCCGGGAGCGCTCGACTGCGCGCTGAACCATGGCGTCGGCCATTTCAGTCAGCGGCATCGCCACCGACGTCAGGCTTGGATTGCAGAAAGCGGCGATGGACAGCCCGTCCATGCCGACCACAGAGATGTCCTCGGGGACCCGCAGCCCGGCCTGATGCAAGCCGGACATCAAGCCCATGGCGAGCATGTCGTTGACCGTGACGATGCCGGTCGGCCGGGACTTCATCGTCGCCAGCTTGCCCGCCATGGCAAAGCCCAGATCGGCCAGTTCGGAGTCGCCGAAGGTCTCGGCGACGATGCCTTCGATCACCTCGGCGCTGACCGCTGACCCCGCCTGCGCGGCACGTTCCAGAAAGCCTTCGATCTTGGCGCTGCGGCTGACGGTCTTGCCGCTGGGCACCAGAAACGCCAGGCGCTGATGGCCGTGCTCGATCAGATGTGCCGCGGCGATGTAACCGGCCTGGAAGTTGTCCGGCGAGACGTGATCCACCAGAGAGTTCGCGCCAATGGTCGTCTGGCGGTCGTAACTGACCACGCTCAGGCCACGCTGAACGGCCGCCTCCAGGTGGCGCTCGTCATCGCGGGACGAGACCACGATCACCGAACGCACGCCGAACGACAGCAGGTCGTCGAACATACCGGCTTCCTGCAATTTGTCGCGGTGGGTATTGCCCAGCAGCAAGCGATAGGAGAACTGCGCCTGAGCGGCGGCCTCGATCTTCAGCGCGATCTGCCCGTACATCGGGTTTGCGGTCGACGGCACCAGCAGCCCGAGCATCGGCGTGTGACCGGTCTTGAGCTGACGGGCCACGCGATTGGGCCGGTAGTTGAGCTTGAGAATCGCCGCCTCGACACGGGCGAAAGTATCGGCGCTGAGCTTGTCCGTGCGCTGATTGAGCACATTGGATACCGAGCTGACCGAGACTCCCGCCAAAGCGGCTACATCGTGAATCGTTGCCATGTTTTGCGTTAACCCATATTGAAGGTGCGTGGCAGCCACAGAGAGATCGATGGCACCAAAACAATCAGAATCAGCATGACCACCAGCAGGCAGAGGTATTTGACCATCCGCCGCGAAACGTCCTCGACTCTCGTACCCGTCATCGCGCAGGTGGCGAACAGGCCCAGACCGAAGGGGGGTGAAAACAGCCCCAGACCCATGGCGATCACCGCGACAGTGCCAAAGTGCAGCGGATTGACCCCCACCTGCACCGCGATCGGCACCAACAGCGGCCCGAAGATGATCAGCGCCGGAGCGCCCTCGAGCACCGCGCCGAACACGATCATGATCAGCACCGAAGTGATCAGGAACGCCACCGGCCCGTAGTTATGCGCCAGCGCCAGCATGAAGTCGGAAATGATCGACGGAATCTGCAGGATCGTCAGGGTAAACGCCACACTGGATGCGGCGGCAATGATGAACAGAATCCCTGCCGCCATCGAGGCCGAACGCACAAAAAGCCTGGCGATGCCGCCTGGGGTAAGCTCGCGGAAGGTGATACCGCCGACCAGCAAGGCATAGACCACCGCGAACGCCGAAACCTCCGTGGAAGTTGCCACGCCAGACGTCACGCCCTTGCCGATCATTGCCACCATGATCAATGCCACCAGCGCCCCGCCCAGCAGGCGCAACAACGGCGTGCGTTTGGGAAAGGCGACGTCCGGATCGACCTTGCGCCCGAAGATCACCGCCAGCGTGGCCAGGCCCATGGCAAGCACCACGGCCGGCACGATCCCGGCAAGAAACAGCCCGCCAATCGAGATGTTGGCGACGAAGCCCATGATGATCATGTTGATGCACGGCGGAATGGTTTCGGCCATCACACCGGAGGCCGCGAGCACCGCTGCGGTCTCTGCCGGGTCCTGTCTGGTGCGGCGCACAGCGGGCACCACGATGCCGCCGACTGCGGCAATGTCCGCCAGCTTGGAGCCGGACACACCGGAGAAAAACGCCGTGGCCAGAATCGCGATCAGGTTCATCGAACCGCGCACCCGGCCAAACACCCGCACCAGTAATTCGATCAGGCGCGAGGACATGCCGTTGACCTCCATCACCAGCCCCGCCAGGACGAAAAACGGAATCGCCAGCAGCACGAAGTGGTCCATCCCCGCCATGACCTGCTGCGAATAGATGACCATCGGCAGGGTCGGATCGCCGATGAAATACAGCAAGGCACACAGCGCCAGCACGAAAGCGATGGGTACGCCCACCAGCAGGCCGCAGATGAAACCGCCGAGCAACAGGCTCCAGGGTTGCAACGCGTAGGCTTCGGTCCAACTGTTCCAGCCGTAGATGCCGCCTGCGACCGCCAGACAGCCGATCAGCGTCAGCCAGGTCATGCGCGTCGCGCCGTTGACCGCGTTGGCGATGCCGACCACGGTCATCAACACAGCACCGACGAACACCGGCAACACGTTCAGCCATTGCGGCAGGCCCATCGGCGTGGCGACGTTGACCGAATCCTCTAACAGCAGCCAGGATGAATACGCAAGCCCCGCCGCCGTCCCCGCCACCAACCAGCCGCCGATCTGATGCGCCGCCTGCTGCCAGCCTGCGGGCAACAATGCGCGAAAGAAGTCGACGTGCACATGTTGTTTGCGTGCCAACACCGTTGCGCCGCCGAGGAACACCAGCATCACCATCAGCCCGCGCGCCACCTCCTCGGCCCAGTCCACCGGGTGATGAACGAAGTACCGCAGGATGACCGAAACGAAGACCACCATGACGTCCAGCGCCAATACCACCGCACACAGACGTTCGATAAAGGTGCACAGCAAAGCCAGCACGCGACCGCTGCTCAGTTGCGCATTGAAGCCCCAGTCTTTAACCGCGACAACCGGGCCTGCGGCTTGCTCGGGATGTTCGTGCAGCGTCTGATCCGCGACAGCGAGCGCGCTGGTGGATGAGTTCATGATGACTGTCTCTTGTAGTTGTTCAGTAAGTCGTCAGCCGCAAACCGGTATCAGCCACGCGCCGCATCGATGGCCGCGAGCACCGGCGCCATCGACGGATTGGTCTGGGTGAACGGCACCCACAGCTTTTCGCGCATCACCTTGCGAATGCTCTCGCGCTCGGCGTCGGCCATGGGGAAGAACGTCATGCCGCCCTTGCCCAGTGCCGCGATGGCTTCGGCGCCCTTGACCGCCGCTGCCGTACGTTGGTGCACGCTGGCTTCCTGCGCTGCCTGAACGAAGGCCTGCTGCAGGTCGGCGGGAATTTTCGCCAGGCCGCGTTTACCGATCACCGCAATGCAGGGGCTGAACAGGTGGTTGGTCTGCCAGCTGTTTTTCACCACTTCGTCGAGTTTGTTGGCGAGCACGCTGGCGGCGTCATGTTCGAAGCCTTCCACCACGCCGGTCTGCACGGCGGTGTAGACCTCGTTGAAGGCAATCGGCGTGGGGATCGCGCCCATCAGCTTGAAGGTTTCGATGAACGCCTGGGTGGGCAAGACTCGCAGTTTCACGTTCTTGATCGTTTCCAGGTCCTTGATCGGCGACTTGGTGTAGACGCTGCGCGCACTGAAATGCGAGCCCCAGCCCACCACCGTGCAACCAGTGCGCTCCTGCAGAAGTTTGTTGTAGGTCTCGCCGACACCGCTGTCCACAGACCTTGCGACGTGCTCGTAACTGTCGAACAGAAAACCCAGATCCAGCAACGCCAGCTCGGGCAACGCCGTGGCCCAGATCGAACTGCCGGTGACCATCATGTCGATGGAGCCGAGGCGCACCTGCTGCACCACATCCGCTTCTTTGCCGAGCTGGCCGTTGGGGAAAAAATCGATGCGAATGCGATCACCCACCGATTGCTTCAGGTTTTCCACCAGGCGTTGGTAGAACAGGTAATGGGCGGAGTTCTCGTCGGAGGTCATGGTCGACGACAGGCGCAATACCGGGGTGGCGGCACGAGCGAATGAAGGCAAGGCCAGTGCGGCGGCACTGACGGCAGCGGACTGCACGAAACGGCGTCGGGTCAGGGACATTAGGTTTTTTCTCTTGTTGTTGTTCTGGTCGGAGCACTTTCAAACGGTTTAGTAAAACGTTTTACTAAATCGGTTTACAAACTATAGCCAGCGACCCGGTTTTGGCAACCGGAAATTTCAGGATCGGTACTTTCGATGGAACTTCCCCCATTCTGACCTGCCGACTACAGAGGCGCCGGACACACCGTCCGCTGAAAAAGGAGGCCCATCCCATGCCAGATTCAAACGGAAAAATCCGCTACGCCGTGGTAGCAGGCGGCTGGATTTCCCAAGGCGCTTTCATGCCAGGCCTTGAGCAGACCGACAATTCGGTGATGACTGCATTGGTCACCGGCGATCCGGTCAAGGCAGATGAACTGGCCGCGCTGTATGACCTCAAGAGTTATCACTACGACGAATTTGCAACGCTGCTGAGTTCCGGCGAAATCGACGCGATCTACCTCGCGACGCCGAACTTTCGCCATCGCGAATTTGCCGTGCCTGCGCTGGAAGCCGGCATCCATGTATTGCTGGAAAAACCCATGGCCACGAGCGAAGAAGATTGCGTGGCGATCACCGAAGCCGCCAACCGCTCAGGCGCGAAACTGATGGTTGCCTACCGTCTGCACTTCGAGCCGGGCACGGTGGAGATGGTCAATCGGGTGCGCGCCGGCGATATCGGCGACCCGCGTCTGTTTACCGCAACGTTCGCGCAGACCACCGACCCGGCCAACCACCGCATGCAAAGCGGTTTCGACGCTGGCCCGGTGGCCGATATGGGCCCCTACCCGATCAACGCGGTGCGCAACCTGTTCGGCGCGGAGCCACTGCAAGTGCATGCCGTCGGGATCAAGACGCCAGGGCGGGAGATCAATACGTTCGACACGGTCAACGTAACCCTGCGTTTCGCGGAAGAAAGGCTGGCGACGTTCACCGTCAGTTACAGCCTGCCGTCCACGGAGCGCTTCCAGTTGATCGGCACCCAGGGCGAATTCGAAGCCTCGCCATGCTTCGGTTTCGGCAAGGGTGTAGCGATTGCCTATCGCGCGATCATCGACGGCAACACCACTGAACACAGCCATCCGGTGGTCGATCAGTTCGGCGGCGAGGCGCAGTATTTTTCCGACTGCATCCTGCAGAACCGCGAGCCGGAACCCGACGGCGACGAAGGCTGGCGCGATGTACGAGTGGTCAAGGCCGTCGAGCGGGCGCTGATCACCGGTCAACCGCAGAAACTCGACCCGCTGCCGGAACGTCCGGGCATCAGCATCGAACAGGCGCGGCGCCTGCCGCTGGCGAAAGTCCCGCCTTACATCAATACCGATGAGCCGAATGCCTGATTGCCGACGACAGCGTGCGACTGTCGATCTGCTCTGCCCTCTTTCGCAGTCCGGCCGAGCGGTGTTCCTGCAGGCCGCACTGCTACGGGGCAAGGCGCGGATGCGCATACAATCACCCGCCTCGTCAGCGCCGGATCAGCGTGCCTTGCGGCTGAAAAAATGCAGTTGTATGATGTCTGTCAACACTCGATATCCCTTAGGCTATCGTCACTACGCTTCATGCAACCTCACAGATTCCCTGTCAGGCGCCTCGCCTGATCGTTTCGACCCAAAAATAACAGGAGAAGCAGATGCCTACCGTTCTCGGCCAGAACTTCATCGGCGGCGCCCGCAGCGGCCTCGGCGAAGCACGCCACAAGAGCCTCGACGCCACCACTGGCGAAGCCCTGCCTTACGCTTTCCACCAGGCGACTGACGGCGAAATCGACGCCGCAGCCCTGGCCGCCAAAGAAGCCTTCGCTGAATACCGTCAACTGAGCCCGGCCCGCCGCGCTGAATTCCTCGACGCCATCGCCGACGAACTCGACGCACTGGGCGATGATTTCGTAGCGCTGGTGTGCCAGGAAACCGCGCTGCCAGCCGGTCGGATCCAGGGTGAGCGCGGTCGCACCAGCGGCCAGATGCGTCTGTTCGCAAAAATCCTGCGTCGCGGCGACTTCCTCGGCGCGCGTATCGATCTGGCCTTGCCGGATCGCAAGCCTCTGCCCCGTGTCGACCTGCGCCAGCAGCGTATCGGCGTCGGCCCGATTGCCGTATTCGGCGCCAGTAACTTCCCGTTGGCTTTCTCCACTGCTGGTGGCGATACCGCCTCCGCTCTGGCAGCCGGTTGCCCGGTTGTGGTCAAGGCCCACAGTGGCCACATGGCGACTGCCGACCTGGTGGGTAATGCGATCATCCGCGCCGCCGAAAAAACCGGCATGCCAAAAGGCGTGTTCAACATGATCTTCGGCAGCGGCGTTGGCGAAGGCCTGGTCAAGCACCCGGCTATCAAGGCCGTTGGCTTCACCGGTTCGCTGCACGGCGGTAACGCCCTGTGCAAACTGGCTGCCGAGCGTCCTGAGCCAATCCCGGTGTTCGCCGAGATGTCCAGCATCAACCCAGTGGTCCTGCTGCCAGGCGCACTGTCGGCCCGTGGCGCTGCCATCGCTGGCGAACTGGCCGCTTCCGTGGTCATGGGTGCGGGTCAGTTCTGCACCAACCCGGGTGTGGTGATCGGCATTCGCTCCCCTGCCCTGACGGCGTTCACCGAACAGCTGCAAGAGCACATGGGTGGCCAGGCGCCGCAGACCATGCTCAATGAAGGCGGTCTGCGCAGCTACAGCAAAGGCGTTCAAAAGCTGATGGCGCACCCGAGCGTTACCCATCTGGCCGGCAAGCCGCAAGAAGGCCGTCAGGCTCAGGCACAGCTGTTCAAGGCTGACGTGAGCATGCTGCTCAATGGCGACGAACTGCTGCAGGAAGAAGTCTTCGGCCCGACCACGCTGCTGATCGAAGTGGCGGATGACGCTGAACTGAAAGCCGCTCTGCTGGCGCTGCGTGGTCAACTGACCGCGACTCTGATCGGCGAAACCGCCGACCTGCAGAAGTACCAGTGGTTGGTGCCAGTGCTGGAAGATAAAGTCGGTCGCATCCTGGTCAACGGCTACCCTACCGGCGTCGAAGTCTCCGATGCCATGGTTCACGGCGGCCCGTACCCGGCGACGTCCGACGCACGCGGCACTTCCGTCGGTACCTTGGCAATCGACCGCTTCCTGCGTCCGGTCTGCTACCAGAACTACCCGGACAGCCTGCTGCCGGCCGCGCTGCAAAACGCCAACCCACTGGGCCTCAAGCGCCTGGTCAACGGCGAGTGGAGCAGCGACGTCATCGCATGATGACAAGCTGATTCGCTGCAACGCAAAACGGCGCGTCCCGCACAGGACGCGCCGTTTTTTTTGACCTCGCATTGCCAGTGGCGATGCTCATCACTAGCATCGTCGCCAGCCCACTCATCCTGGAATGGATTTAGACATGAACGACGAACTACAGATCATCGACCTGCAGGAAGGCACCGGCAAGGCGGCAGTCAAGGGCGCGCTGATCACCACGCAATACACCGGCACGCTGGAAGACGGCACGGTCTTCGACTCATCCTGGGCGCGTGGCAAACCCTTCCAGTGCGTGATCGGCACCGGCCGGGTAATCAAGGGCTGGGACATCGGAATCATGGGGATGAAAGTCGGCGGTAAACGCAAACTGCTGGTGCCGTCGCATCTGGCTTACGGCGAACGTTCGATGGGCGCGCACATCAAGCCGCATTCAAACCTGATGTTCGAGATCGAGTTGCTGGAGGTGCTGACGCGGGATGATTGAAGCGGCACAGCTCTGAGGGTGGATAACGAACCTGTAGCCGCCCGGCCGGGCGGAGTGCCATTTGCCGGCGGTCGCAATCTACAAAACGCCACCGCCGGCAAGCCGGACTGCTCCAAAGGAATCAGATGACGGGGACACCTAACTCGCCATCCCAGCCCCAGCCCTCATCAACACGTTCGCCAGTTTTCTCGCCAGCTCTTCTTCCTTGTAGGGCTTTTGCACGATCAGTTGTTGGTCGACGTCGAGGATGTCGATGTCGGCAAACCCGGTGATGAACATGATCGGCAGCTCTGGATGTTCGCGTTTGACGATCTCGGCCAGTTCCGCGCCGGTCATGTTGGGCATGGCGAAGTCGGTGAGCACCAGATCAATGGCGGGGTCGATCTTCTTCAAGGCCTCGTCGCCGTTCTCGGCTTCGACCACCGAGTACCCCAGCGAGCTGAGCATCATCGAGGTCACCGAGCGTACGTCCGGATCATCGTCGACCAGCAGGATGGTGCGGTGCAGATCATCGGCGTCGGCGTTACCCGGCATGTCCGACATGCTGATCACCGGCGTTGCCGTTTGAGCGATGCTGGGCAAATAGACGTTGATCGTGGTTCCCGCGTTTTCGGCGGTGTCGATACTCACGCCACCACCGGACTGCTTGGCGAAGCCGAACACCTGCGCAAGCCCGAGCCCCGATCCCTTGCCCACCGCCTTGGTGGTGAAAAACGGCTCGAACGCCTTGGCCAGCACCGCTGCACTCATGCCGCAACCGGTGTCGCTCACCGACAGCACCACGTAGGCGCCCGGATCAGGATCTTCCGGACGCTGCGGCAAGCGATAGACCATCTCGTTCCAGGTGCTCAGGCGCAGTTGCCCCCCCTGGGCCATCGCATCGCGCCCGTTGATCGCCAGGTTGAGGATGATCATCTCGGTCTGGGTAGGGTCAACCAGCGCGCTCCACAGGTCTTCGGCCAACTCGGTTTCGACCCAGACGCTGCCCCCCAGCGCGCGACCCAACAGTTCGCGCATCCCGCCGATGGTGTCGTTCAAGTTCAGCGCCACCGGCTCCAGCCGCTGACGACGGGAGAACGACAGCAACTGGCTGGTGAGTTTGGCGCCCCGCTCCCCGGCTTCGCGAATGTTCTGCAAACGCTGGGCAGACTTGGTGAACACGCCTTTTTCCAGATCCCGGGTGAGGAAGTTGGCACTGGTCAGAATCACCGTCAGCAGGTTGTTGAAGTCGTGGGCGACGCCGGCAGTCAGCTGTCCCACCACTTCCAGCCGCTGCATCTGCTGCAACGCGGCCTCGACCCGCTCGCGCTCGCGAATCTGGTCACGCAAACGTTTGTTGGTCGCTGCCAGCTCATCGACCACCGCGCGCTCGCTGGTGATATCACGCACGGCGGCGTACATCAGGCCCTCGTCAGGCACGATGGTCCACGATAACCAGCGGAAACCGCCTTCGGCGTGGCGCAGGCGATTGACGAAACGCGTGGTCACGTTGCCTCCGGCGACACTGGCGGTTTCGCGCAAGGTCGCGTCCAGATCTTCAGGATGGATCAGCTCGCACAGGCTCTGTTCATTGAACTGCGCCCGGGTCCAGCCAAGGGTCGCTTCCCAGGCAGGATTGAGCGCAATCGGCGTCATGTCGAAGCGCAGAACGCCGAGTAACTCGCGGGAAAGCTCCCAGGTCCGGTCGCGCTCCCGGGTTCGTTGCACCACGCGCTCGCCCAGGATTTCGTTGAGCTGCTGCAATGCCTGGGTGGCTTGCTTGCGTTCGCTGATGTCCTGCATGACGCCGGTGAAACGCACGCACTTGCCGTCTTCAAACAGCGAACGACCGTTGGAAAATACCCAGCGTTCGCCATCGCCCACGGCGTGCAGGCGATGCTCGATCTGAAAACCGGTGTCAGCGGTCAACGCCGCCCTGACCTTGCTCTCCAGCAACTCACGATCATCGGGATGACAGCGGGAGAACATGAAGTCCATGCTGACCTGATCATCGGCCGTTAACCCGTAAAGGTTTTTGCAGCGCTCATCCCAGAGCAGCGTGTCGGTGGCCGGATCGTAGGTCCAGATCCCCATTTCCGCCGCTTCGATTGCCAGATGCGCCCGCACTTCTGCGTCTTGCAGCGTCTCCTCGGCACGCACGCGCTTTTCTCGCTCGTGGACTTCGGAGACCGCCCGGACCACGGCCTTGGGCAGCATCTTGAGGTTCTGTTTGAGGACGTAGTCGATGGCGCCCATGCGCATCATCTCGACCGCGTGCTGCTCGCCGAATATGCCGGACAGGAAAATAAAAGGGGTCTGCGGCGCCAGACGCCGCGCGCAATTGAGCACCTCGGCGCCGGATGAACCGGGCAACAGATAATCGCTGAGGATCAGGTCAAAACGCTGGGCCAGCAGCTCGCGTTCTACCTCCTGGTGGTTGTAGACCAGTGTGGCGTCGATTTTCAGCCCACTGTTTTCCAGGGTGAGGAGCGTCAGTTCGGCGTCATGCGGACTGTCTTCAACCAGCAGTAATTTGAGCAGCGATAGCGGCATGAATAGTCGTCGTTCGTTTCACAAAGGCCTGTGCCGCCCGCAGTCAGGAGGACGACACAGGTCGCAGGGGCAGGAAAATCAGGAGCCCGGACGGCGTGTCAGTCGCAGTGAACCTGGCGGCGGCTCGTTGAGTACGGCCCAGAAAATCCCGAGGTCGGAGATTGCCGAGACGAATTCCTTGAATTCGACCGGCTTGACAACGTAAGCGTTCACTCCAAGCGCATAGGCGCGTTGCAGATCCGGCTCTTCGCGCGAGGACGTGAGCATGACCACCGGGATGCTGCGCAAATCCTCGCTCTCGCGGATGGCCTTGAGGACTTCGAGGCCATCGAGTTTCGGCAGTTTGAGATCAAGCAACAGCACCGCCGGATTGCCGGCCACGCGGTCGTGGTGTTTATTGCGTCGGAAGAGATAGTCCAGCGCCTCGGCGCCGTCTCGCAATACGATCACTTCGTTGGCCAACTGGCTACGTTCAAGAGCGACCAGAGTCAGCTCCAGATCGTTTGGATTGTCTTCCACCAGAAGAATGGGTTTGAGCATTGGGCGTCTCCTCGGACACTCAAAGGGTTACGGTCAAACTGCGCTTGGGCAGCGCAAAATAAAAAGTCGCACCCTTGCCCAGCTCGCTGTGCGCCCATACCGAACCGTCGTGACGTTCGATAATGCGTCGCACACTGGCCAGGCCGATGCCGGTGCCTTCGAATTCTTCCATGCGGTGCAGCCGTTGAAACACGCCGAACAGTTTGCCGGCGTACTGCATGTCAAAGCCGACGCCATTATCGCGGATATACACCACGACGTTGCCATCTTCCTCATAACTGCCGATCTCGATCACCGCAGCTTCCTGGGTGCGGCTGTATTTGATGGCGTTGGACAACAGATTGCGCAGCGCCAGGTGCAGGAACGCGGCGTCTGCGATGACGATCGGCAGCGGTTCAGGAATGTGCCAGCGCAAGTCGCGGTCTTCGTAATCGGGCTGCATTTCCTTGCGAATCGCGTCAACCATCGCGTTCAGGTCGACCTGCGAATAACGCATGGCCGAACGGCCCATCTGCGAGAAACTCAACAGGTTGTCCACCAGCGTTCCGGCAAACCGCGCCGACTCGCCGATATTCTCCAGGAAACGTACGCCCCGATCAGACAGCTTGCTGCCTTCGATATCACTCAGCAGCTCGGCGTAGCCGGCGATATGCCGCAACGGCGCGCGCAAATCGTGAGAAACGCTGTAGGAGAACGCTTCGAGTTCCTTGTTGGACTTCTTCAGCTCCTCGGCCAGCGCCGCCATCTCCTCGGCCTTGCGCAGCACGATGCCGAGCACCGCGGCGCGCAATTCCACCACGCCTTCGGTGTCCAGATCGTCCCATGGGCGGGAGAAGCCACGAACGGTTTCCTGCCACAGCGCGAAACTGTGGCGCGGGCTCAGCGAGCCTGTGTCGCTGACGGTTTTTTCCGGTTTGCCGGCCCAGTTCACCACGCGGGTCTGCTCGGGGCGGAACCAGATGATGTAGTTGGAGTGCAGCTCGGAGATGGCCATGGCCAGCACGCCGCTGACCGACTTGCTCAACTCCGGCAACTGGGGAATGTCACGGCCGACATTGTCGGACTGGAACACTTCATGGGAGCCGCGCTGACTCAACCATTGGGTCAATGCCTGAACCTGTTCCTGGTCCGGCGTATCGCCGTAAGTGTCCACCGTCGATTCGGAGATCACTGCCGCCCCGGTCGCTTCGACGAAGGCCAGCAGCACCTCGGGCATCGCGCGCAGACCGCCGATCACGCTGTCCAGATCAGCCATCGCGGCGAGCATCTGCACGATCTGCCGACGCAGGATGAGCATGCGTTGGGTTTTGGCCTGGGCCTCTTTGGTTTCGATCTGCAGCGACAGCACGCTGCCGAGCAATTCGCAGGCGGTGCGGGTCTGGAAACTGACCGAACGCGGCGTCGCGTGGTGGCAGGAAATGAGGCCCCACAACTGGCCGCGCACCACGATGGAAATCGACATCGACGCCAGCGTCTGCATGTTGCGCATGTACTGCAGATGCACGGGCGAAACGCTGCGCAAGGTGGCAAAGCTCAGGTCCAGCGGCGCGCCGGTGACAGGATTGTTGACCGGCACCAGTGGCGAAGCCTGATAGTTGGCGTCTTCGATCACCCGGATACGGTTGGCCACATACAGTGCTCTGGCTTGCGCGGGAATGTCAGACGCGGGGAAGCTCAGCCCCAGATAGTTCGGATAATCGTGCTCGGCGATTTCGGCATTGACCAAACCATTGCCTTCGGTGTCGAAGCGATACGCCTTGACCCGGCCAAAACCGGTGATGCGCTTGACCTCCGCCACGGAGCGCTGACACAGCTCGTCGATGCTTTCGGTTTCTTCCATCTGACTGATGAAGGTGCGCATCAGCGGATAGACATTGCCGTAGGCCGAGCTCATGTCACTGGCAGGTTCGAATTCGGCGATCAGCACACGATCATGCCGATGAACCATCATCGCCGTCGGCTCGCCCGCGCGGCTGCCTTCGAGAAAGCGCACGTCGCCCACGTGAAACGGATTCTGATCATCTTCGGGGAGCGCGGCCAGGCGCTGCAGAAGGCGCGGGCAATCCTCGAAGACGTCATGCAAGGCAGCGCCGATCAGCGACTGCGGTTGCATACCCAGCCAGCCCTCGACGTTGGCGCTGACCTGGGCGATGGTCATGCTCGCCTCGTCGATCACCAGCAGAAAGCCTTGAGGCTGAATACTGCCGGGAATCTGGATCGGCTCACGGGCGCAATTGTCGATAGCGCTTTGGTGAAGTTCCTGGCTGAGGGTCAAAACAACATCTCCTTCACACTTCGGCACGACGGTCAGATCTACAGAAGGTGTGTGCCCAACGGGTGGCACTCAATGAATTTGCGTGAACAGTAACAAAAATGCAGCGTGCTGGCGCGTTGCGCTGGCGATCTGCCGCGTGGTGACGTCATGCGTCGAGCATCGTACGCACCTTGTCGAGAAATTCGACCATATGAAACGGCTTGATGATCATGTCCATGCCCTCGCCCAGAAAATGCTGCCGATTGACGGCGTTTTCCGCGTACCCGGTCATGAACAGCACCGGCACGTTGGGTCGCCAGCCGCGCATTCGCTGCGCCAGCTCGCGGCCATTCATCTGTGGCATGCCGACGTCGGTCAGCAGCAGATCCACGGAAATGTCGTGTTCGAGGATCGACAGCGCGGTCGTCACATCGGCAGCCTGGGTGCAGCGATAACCGGCGTCGGTGAGGATCTCGTTGACGAACATGCGCACCGAGGCCGTGTCCTCGACAATAAGGACATGCTCGCCCGCGCCAAGTTCGGCGATTTCCGGTATTTGCTCAGGGGCAACCGTCTGATTGACGGCCGCAGGCAGCATCAGGGTCACTTCCGTGCCATGGCCAACGACGCTGCGAATGTGCACATCCCCACCCGACTGCCGGGCGAAGCCATAAATGGTCGAAAGCCCGAGGCCGGTGCCCTGGCCAATCGGCTTGGTGGTGAAAAACGGGTCGAACACCTTGTCGATGACGTGATGCTCGATGCCCAGCCCGTCATCACGCACGGTCAGCGCGATGTACTGCCCGTCCTCGAGACGCGGATTGCCCTGGGAATAGGCCTCGAAGGTGCTGACCCAGACATTGCCGCCTTCGGGCAAGGCGTCACGCGCGTTGATCACCAGATTGAGCACGGCGCTTTCCAGCTGCCCCGCATCGACCATGGCCACTGCCCCGCGAGAGGTCAGTTCCAGCGTCAGGCCAATGCGCTTGCCGATGGTTCTGCTCAGCAGATCCTCAAGGGAGCGCACGTGTTTGTTGATGTCCGTGGGACGCGTGTCGAGCGGTTGCTGGCGAGCGAAAGCCAGCAACCGATGGGTCAGCGCCGCCGCGCTCTTGGCCGACGCCAGCGCAGCGTCCGCATAATCGAGCACCTTTTCCGGCCGCGCGTCTGCGGTGCGCTTCTTGATCAGCTCCAGGCCCGTCACGATCCCGGTCAGCAGGTTGTTGAAGTCGTGGGCGATGCCGCCTGTGAGTTTGCCGATGGCATCCATCTTCTGCGCTTGCAGCAGCTGTTCTTCGGTCCGCGCACGCTCGGCGACTTCATGGGCAAGCTGGCTGTTGACGGTGTCCAGCTGCCGCAAGTGGGACTGTTCGCGACGGCGATGCTCGGTGACGTCTTCGATGAACACCAGGCTCAACCCCGTGGCCCGGTAGGGCGACACCTGCCACTCGGTTTCACGCACGTCGCCGTTGACCAGCATGCTCAGCGTGCCCTTCCAGCGCTCACCCGCCGCCAGCGCCTCGCTCAGCCCGCCGATGGCCGCTTGTTGGTCATCGGTGAAGCTGTGCAGCAGGCTATGTTCCGGGGCACTCTGGGCGATGAGCCGAGCGAAGGCGTGATTGCATTCATGAATCCTCAACTCGCCATCCATCACGGCGATGGGTGCCGACACGTTGACGAAAATCTCGCGAAAACGTTCTTCGCTGTCGCGCAGGGCAAACTCGGTGTCTCGCACCCTCAGCAAGGTGCGCAGGGTCGCCAGCAACACATCGGGGTCCACCGGGTGGACCAGATAGGCATCGGCGCCCGCTTCAAGGCCGGTGACGATATCGCCGGTCTGAATCGATGCCGCCGACACATGCACCACCGGCAGCAACGCGGTGCGCGGCTCGCTTCGCAACTGACGGACAATGTCGAAACCGCTCATGTCTGGCAGGTTGACGTCGAGGATCAGCGCATCCGGAATCTGCTCGGCAATCAACTGAAGCCCTTCGGCGCCGGTGCCCGCCTCCAGCACCGTGAACCCTTGGCGCTCCATGCGCCGGCGCAAGGCGTAGCGGGTCGCGGCGTTGTCGTCGACGATCAGCAACCGGCTTTCAGCTTTCATCGACGTGCTCCTGGGCCAACGCCAGCGGGATGACGACATAGAATGTCGAGCCGATGCCCGGCTGGCTCTCCACGCCCACGCGTCCACCCAGCAACGCGGCGAAACGTTTGCACAACGAAAGGCCCAGGCCGGTACCGCGCAACCGTTTCTGGAGCGGGGAATCGACTTGAGAGAAGTCCTCGAACAAGGCTGCGTGCATTTCTTGAGGAATGCCGATGCCCGTATCGCTGACGGCAAAACGGATTTCCTGCTCGCCCGCAAGGCTCGCCGACACCCTGACCTCACCGCGCTGGGTGAATTTCAGGGAGTTGGAGATGAAATTACGCAGGATCTGCGCCAGCTTCTTGTCGTCCGTATAAAGCCTTGGCAGGCCAACGGGCGCCTCGAAAATCAGGTCCACGGCCGAGGTGTCGACGATTGGCCGGAACATGCCGCGCAGGGCCGAAAACAGATCCAGCATGTCGAACCAGGCCGGCGAAATGCTGATGCGTCCGGCCTCGATCTTGGCCAGGTCAAGCAGGTCATCGACCATGTCGCTCAGCTCGCGCGCCGCCGTGCTGACGAACGCCACCTGCTTGTGTTGCTCCGGGCTGAGCGGGCCATCCAGCTCGTCGCTCAGCAGGCTGGCGATACTCAGGATCGAGCCCAGCGGCGTGCGGAACTCGTGGCTCATGTAGGACAGAAAGCGGCTCTTGAGATCGGACGCCTCACGCAACTGGTCGGCCTGCATGTCCAGCTCGGCATACAGCGCCAGCACGCCCTGGTTGGTCTCCTCGAGTTCGGCGCGCAAGGCCGATGCCTCGTCGCGCAGCTGCCGAAGCTCGGCCGACTCATCAAGGCCGTCGTGAACGAGGTTGTCAGTCATCGAGCGTCTCCAGAGCGATTACCAGCACCGTTACATCATCCCTGCCTCGGCAATAATCGCGGTGCAGAACCGCCGCGATGACCGCCGGATGTCTAAACATCAGCCCGGGATAGTCGCGTAGATTCCAGCGCGATTGCAGGCCGTCGCTGTACATGATCAACAGTTGCCCGGTGCAATGAGCGTAGTCGACCGCCGGAATCTTCCGGTACTGCAGGCCAACGATCCCGGGATGGGACGCCAGACCGCGATTCTTGTCCTCACTGATCAGCGTCGCGCCGATGTTGCCGATGCCGATGAAGCTCAATCCGTCACGCGCACTGTCGAAACGCGCCAATGCCACCGCCCCGCCGCGTGTACCGCGCATGTCGTGGTGGATCTCGTCCAGCAACACTGTCGGATCGGCAAACGGTTCGCGATTGAAGGCAGTGGCGCCGGCTTTCGCGGCGCTTTCAGCCTCCGGGCCATGCCCCAGCCCGTCGATCATCAGAATACTGACCTGCTGCCCCTTGATCGCCAGCGCCCAGGCATCGCCGCACGCCGGGTCGTCATGCAGGGAATGCTGGGTGATGCCCAGGCGCAAATCCTTCACGGCAGCGGTTCGGGGGTAGAACCGCGTCAACACCACCGAGCCCCGCGCGTCGCTGTGCACATCGAACACCTGGGCCTGGCGCAGCATCGAGCCCAAGCCGATCCCCTGGGTGCCACGGGTGGAAAAACCGTCGGTCATGCAGTCATGCACATCGAAACCCTGACCCCGATCGATGGCGATGACTTCAAGGCCCGCAACGGCACCGGGCAGTACTCGCAGGTGCAACTCGCCGTTGCTGGCGTGCTTGAGGATATTGCTCGCCACCTCGGTGACGACCAGCGCCACGCGACCGCAATCGGTGGCGTCAAACCCAAGTTCCTCAGCAACTCTCTGGGCGGTGCGCCGTGCGTATCCCACCTGACTGATGTCCTCGATGGGCAACACTTGCGTCAGGCTGCTGTGCAGTCTCAGGTCCATTTGCAGATCGTCACTCGAGTGCCTGCGCCAGGCGCGGTGTCCAGTTCGAAGTCATCGACCAGTCGCTTGGCACCGGTCAAGCCAAGACCCAGACCGCCGCCGGAGGTCCAGCCATCGGTCATCGCCAACTTCAGATCCGGAATGCCCGGCCCCTCGTCGCGGAACGTCAGACGCAACCCGGTGCGCGCGCCGTCTTCGACGATCTGCCAGTCCATGTCGCCGCCACCGCCGTAGACCATGGTGTTGCGCGCCAGCTCGCTGACTGCCGTCACCAGCTTGGTCAGGTCGATCAGACGCATGCCGCATTCCTGCGCCAGCTTGCGCGCCGTCTGCCGCGCCAGCACCACATCCTGTTCTATATGAATGCCTTGGGTGCCGCTGCTGCGCACGTTCATTGCGAATACGCTCGTTCGCGCAACAGCTTCATGCCACGCTCGACGTTCAGCGCAGTGCTGACGCCCGGCAAGGTCATGCCCAGCTCCACAAGGGTAATCGCGACCGCAGGCTGCATGCCGACCAGCACGGTCTCGGCATCCATGATGCGCGACAGACCGGAAATCATGCCGATCATGCGGCCGATGAAGGAATCGACCATGTCCAGCGCCGAAATGTCGATCAGCACACCGCGTGCGGACGTTCGGCTGATGCGCTCGGACAGGTCGTCCTGCAGCGTCAGCGCCAGTTGGTCGTGCATGTCCACTTGAATGGTGACCAGCAGAAAGTCGCCCATTTGCAGGATTGGAATGCGCTCCATGGGCTTATACCGCGGCCTTGGTGACGGTGACGCCCAGACGACGCAGCGCCATGGCCAGCGCGTCGGCCAGATTGGCCTTGGTCACCACACCTTGCAGGTCCAGCCCCAGGTGCACGATGGTCTGTGCGATCTGCGGACGCACGCCGCTGATGATGCAGTCAGCACCCATCAGGCGAATGGCCGTCACGGTCTTGAGCAGGTGTTGCGCCACCAGCGTGTCCACGGTCGGCACACCGGTGATGTCGATGATGGCGATTTCCGAGCCGGTGTCGACGATGCGTTGCAGCAAAGACTCCATCACCACTTGAGTGCGCTGAGAATCCAGTGTGCCGATCATTGGCAATGCCAGCACGCCATCCCACAGTTTAACCACCGGGGTGGAGAGCTCAAGCAGCTCCTCTTGCTGGCGCTTGATCACTGCCTCGCGGGACTTCTGAAAGGTGCGGATGGTGTGCATGCCCAGCGCGTCGAGGGTCTGGGAGATTTCCCAGAGCTGCTCGGCCAGCAGCGCTGGCTGGTCGGCGTATTCTTGCTGCAGCAAGGTGAAGAGCGGGCCCTTGAGGGCGAAGATGAACTGAGCCGTCTGTTGCGAATCCTGACCGGCAAGGGCGCGCTGATGAGACAGCCTTTCCAGAAACTGTCGAACCTCGTCCCATTCAGCAGCGTTGATGCTCGGCGAACCACCCTTTTCCAGCACCGAAGTCAGCAGCCGCAGGAAATCTGAAGTCTGCTGTGCAAGATCTTCGGCTTTGAGATTACGGGTTGCACCACTGGCTTCGAGATCGGCGAGCCAGCGGGCAGAGAGTTGGGCCTCGGAACGTTTGACAGAATTCACGGTGGTTTGCTGCAGTGCTGCCATGAGGGTGGGCTCCTGAGATTTGCACGCCTGGTTATCGGGGAAAGCCCCTGGAAACGCACAGACGCGCGAGAAGTAGTCAGGCACAGATCCCGAATTTTCAGAATCGTTTCCTAACTTCCTAAATACAAAGCGCTTTTTATTTGCGATCAGGGCGAAGGGAATACTCCCGGCACCCGGTTGATGTCAAGGTAACATCGCCGAGCATAAATGGTTCCGTTGGGAGTGTAGATAATTAATCGCCCGCCGAGGGATGGATGCATCACGCTCTGTACGGCACCGCCAGGGACGAGGGCAGTGATCCAAACGGGGTGACGCAGGTGCGAAGGTCATAGCGCAACTCGGCCACCAGCTCAGCCACTGCCCGGGTGGTGGTCAGATCACTGATGGGCAGATTCTCCACCAGCATCGCCACGTTGCCGGTGGCCTGATCATAGATCTTCACCATCAACCCTCCGCTGGGCATGAGCGTGCATTCACACGCCAGCGGCTGAAAGCTGCATTCCAGGGTCCTGCGCAGTTCCGGGGTAAACAGCATCTTGCCACCTCCGTGTTGATTCAAGGCCGGGCCATCTTTTGCCCACCTGCTTATCCGCCGTACTCCAGGCCGATGATTGAGTGTAGTCACAGCCCTGCCTGCGCTATTGGAAGTTTGGTTCAGCTGTGCGGTCGATCACATTCAAAACGCCATGTCGGTGGTTTGCGCATAGATCGAAAACGCCCCCAGCAGAAACCAAAACACGCTGAACAGCCATGGCGTGCGCATGGAAAACATCAGTGATTTGCGATAGCCCTTCTCACTCGACTCGTGCTCGGAGAACAGCGGCGAATCGTCGTAGGCCAGGCCCATGGCAGGCTGGCTGTGCAGCAACTGGCTCTGCTTGAAATGCCAGTGGTCGATGATTTCGTACGCCGCGCGGATGCCGGGCCAGGCGTGCATGGAGCTGATCAAGCCGAGCAAGGTCAGGAACGGCGGAACCACCAGGGTGAACAGCTTGCCCCACTCCGGATTGACATTGGCCATGGACGAAGCGAACGCGATCACCAGAAACGACTGAGCGGACAGATAGGCGTTGGTGCGGTTGGACAGGATCGCGGTCTCGTACTGGATCTCCTTGCGGTAGAAATCCAGTCGGTCCTTCGGCGAGCCAAACAGCAACGCGTCCGCGGTCTGCGCATCTGACACGGACGTGCTGCTGGTAATGATGGTGGATGATGCGGGGTCAGACTCCAAAACCGGGTGTCCTCAAATAGCGCGATAAAAAGCCGAAGACAAGGCACGCGCCCTGCTCCGGCAACCTGACGACACTGCGCTAGCGCAGGTCGTCAGAAAGCGGTGTTGGCTCGTCAGCGGGAGGCACTTCTTCGGACGGTGGTTCGTTCCAGTCCTCAGGGCGCTGCTCTTTCTGTTCCTCGCGCTTGTGCTCCTGATAATCCTCGTCATCGAGCGCGTCCGGATCCAGATCGGCCTCCGCAGGAGAAGACGGCGTGACGGGCGGGACACTGTCGGGGATTGCGGGATCGACTGGCATAGGCACCTCTGTTCGACATCGCCCACGGGTAGCAGGCAGTTACAGCTTCGAAAGACGAAGCTGTCAGGGGTGCCGAGAATTGGACCAGCGGTCGATTCTCGGTGCTTCAAGCGCTATTTCAGTTTGCCGGTAGCCCGCGACATACAACGTACGCGACGTTCTTCGACCCGCTGCGCGAACCAGGCGGTGGTCAGCTTGCGGGTGATTTTCGGGCTTTCCAGCACGATGCCCGGCAGGATTGCGCGCGGCAATGCTTTGCCCGCAGCCTTGTCGGCCAGGGCGAACACCTGCTTATAAAGGTCGGTGTCTTCGAACTCGAACGTTTCGCCCTTTTCCAGTTGGCTGCGAATGGTCGTGTTACGCATGCCCAACTGCTGATGCAGGCTGCGCACCGCGAGTTCTGTCTGCCCAAGCGATGGTCCGAAGCCGTAGCTGATCAAATCGCCATCCAGCGCCAGACGTTTGCCTGAGAGCCGCGACACGGCACTCTGAAAAGCGGCGTTACGGCTGGCGTACCAACCGGCGTTGAAGTCGGCGAAACGATAGATCGGTTTGTCGTAGCTCACCGGATAGCCGAGCAAGTGCGCGATGCCGAAGTACATCCCGCCGCGACGGCTGAACACCTCGTGGCGGATGGAGCCTTCAACAGGATAGGGATAATCCCGGGCCTGGCGCTCGGCGAATTCGATGCTGACCTGCATGGGGCCTGCAGTGTGCACTGGGTTGAAATTGCCGAATAGCGTGCGGCCCAACGGCACCATGCCGATAAAGTCATCGAAGATTGCGCTCAGATCCTTCTCGGTTCGCGCTGCGCTCAGTCGCTCGTTGTAGGTCTTGCCGGAGGGCGAGCGAATGTCCAGCGCGCTGCGCACCAGCAGATTGGGTATATGTGCCTTACTGGCGCGACGATCGATTTCGTCCTGCGCGATCTTGCCCATGCCGGGCACTGCGGGGTCAACCTGATAATTGGACTCCTGCTCGGTAACGGCCAGCACAGAGCACAGATTTTCTACGGTGGAGTCGATCTTCTGCGTCTCGAACGCGGTGTAGATGTCGGTGGCCCAGCCCTGGCGATCGGCGACATTGGCAGGCAACAGTCGCACAATTTCACTGCGCACCACCTCAGGCGCGGGAGGGGGCGTCTGGCTGCGTTGCGAGCTACAACCGGCGAGAAACGCCAGCAGCATCACGCCGAGTGCCGTTCTGCTGGGGCGAGTGAATCCGTTGGCGGGCATGAGTCCTCGATCTTCAAAAAGTGGGCTGCCGAAATGGACAGCAGACAAGGTCGAATGACTCATGCGTCAGGCACGCGCAACCACGACAGGCGTTCCGACGCCGAACTTGTTGCGGTATTCGCTGGGGGCCATTCCGGTGATTTTCCTGAAGGTCGCACGAAATGCTGCCGGGTCCTGATAGCCCACCGTCCAGGCAATATGATCGACGGTGCTGTTGGTGAATTCGAGCATTTCCCGGGCCTTGCCGACGCGCAGGTGCTGGCAATACTCTGTTGGTTTCAGACCGGTTGCTGCGCGAAAGCGCCGCAGAAAGGTTCGCTCTTCAAGCCCTGCGCACTGCGCCATCTCGGCCAGCGACACGTCCACCGCCCCAGTGCTTTGCAGCCAGTGCTGGACCTTGAGCACTGACGCGTCGCCATGGCCAAGCACCGGAGCAAAATTGCTGCCGCATTGCTGAGCGCTGTCGCTGTGTTCGATCACCAGAAAACGCGCGGTGCTGGTGGCGATGCTCGGCCCCAGCAAGCGGTCGACCATGCGCAGCCCCAGTTCCGACCAGGCCATCAGCCCGGCCGTGGTGATGATGTCGCCATCGTCGATGATCGGTTTGTCGGCGTGTACCTTGATCTTCGGGAAGCGCTCGCTCAGCGGCTTGGCCTGAGTCCAGTGCGTGGTGGCGGCGCGACCGTCGAGCAGGCCGGTCTGCCCCAGGACAAACGCACCCAGACACACGGTTCCGATCGTCGCCCCGGCGGCGTGCCTGGCCTGGACCCACCTGGACAATCCTTCCATGGCTTCGGTGTTCGGCAGCCCCAATAATGAAGGCGGGATCAACACCGCGACCAGCGGCCCGCTGTCACCGGCCGCAAAACTGTCGAACACCCGCTGAGGCTCGCAGCGCGAGTCGACCTGCCAGTGGCTGACGCGCAGGCGCGGCAGTTGCGCAGAACCGTGTTCGTCGGCCATGCGATTGGCGACTTCGAACAGGTCGGTCAATCCGTGGACCGCTGCCGTTTGTGCGCCCGGATAGATCAGCAGGCCTATCTCCGCCACTGGCCGTTCTACGCTCATTGTCAGTTTTCCCTCGCTAAATGTCGGTGCAGCCAATCCTCCGATGTCAGCGCAGGTTCGATACTTCGTCCCACACCACGTACATCCCAGCAGAGGAAACAGACATGTCCAAATCAGCGCTCATCGTAGTCGATATCCAGAACGACTACTTCCCCGGCGGCAAATGGCCTTTGGTCGGTGTCGACGCCGCCGCCGACAACGCCGCCCGCATCATTCAGGCCACCCGCGATTCAGGCGATCTGGTCGTACACATCCGGCATGAATTCACCAGCGAAGACGCACCGTTTTTTACGCCGAATTCCGAAGGTGCCAAGCTGCATCCGAAGGTGCTGAACAAAGCCGATGAGCCCGTAGTGCTCAAGCATTTCGTCAACTCGTTCCGCGAAACCGAGCTCAAGCAGATCCTCGATCAACACGGCATCGAGAAATTGGTGGTGATCGGCGCCATGAGTCACATGTGCGTCGACGGCATCACCCGCGCGGCGGCGGACATGGGCTACAAGGTCAAAGTGATTCACGACGCCTGCGCCAGCCGCGATCTGGAATTCAACGGCACCACGGTTCCTGCAGCTCACGTACACGCGGCGTTCATGGCAGCGCTCGGCTTTGCCTACGCAGAAGTCATTTCGACCGAAGCATTGCTGGCCTGACTTGACTATGCAGCACGGCTTGCCGGCGATGGCGGATTCAGAACCGCTGCCGCTGGCAAGCCGGGCTGCTACGGCGCCTTGCCCTCAATGCCCCCACACCAAAACCTCACCACGATCAACGGCACTTGATTCGCAATCAGGCAAGAGTACGATTGCCCGATGTTGTACGATGACGTATAACAACCGCTTCGTATTGAGCTGCCTTTCAACGCTAATCACGAGCCTCTAATAAAAATGATCAGACACACACGCCCCCGCCTTGCACCCCCCATTCAACCGGCTCTTCCCGGCGAATCATCCATAAGTAGTTATTCCAAGCGCACGCAATAGCGCCCACCTTGGCATTTCCGCTTGCGAATCATCTATGCCCGACTGAGTGAAGTTGTCTGATAACAGACACGCACTGTTCGGCACACCCACGCTCGATCAACCATTTCGCGCACCCTGTTTCCAGGGGACGGAGAGAACATGGACCCAAGAATAACAATCATCCTATGCCTGACCGCGGGCTACTTCATCGTGATGTCCTACATCGGCTACAGCGTGCGCAAACACGCGAAAAGCAGTGACGGCTTCACGGGTGGCGGCCGCAGCTTTCCACCGTTCCTGATCGGCGCCCTGCTGCTGTCCGAATTCATCGGCAGCTCGGTCAGCATCGGTACCGCACAAAAGGGTTTCGAAGCAGGCATCTCTGCGGCATGGAACCTGGTCGCGCTGTCCCTGGGCTTTCTGCTGCTGGCACTGGTGCTGGCGAAGAAATATCGGGAAACCGGCCTCAACACCATTTCTGGCATCCTCGCGCAGAACTACGGCCAAGGCACACGCTATGCCGCCTCGGTACTGACCATCTGCGCGCTGAGCATCGTTTCAGTGGCGCTGTATGCCAGCGGCGGCGCCGTTCTGGCCGCGGTGCTGAACATCGACAAGACCCTGGCCATCCTGCTGGTCGGTGTAATCACGGTGTTCTACGTCAGCGTCGGCGGCATGCGCTCGGTGGTCTACACCAACTTTGCCCACGCGGTCATCAAATACATCGGTATCGTGCTGGCGCTGGCTTTCGCGCTGAACGCAACCGGCGGCATCGGTGCCCTGCAATCGAAGCTGCCTGCGACCATGTTCGACTTCACCGGCGTGGGCTGGGGCCAGATCTTCGCCTGGATGATCGGCGGTATCGGTTCGATCTTCGCCACGCAATACGTGATTCAGGCGCTGGTCAGCACCAAGGACCACAAGACCGCCAAGCGCGCGTGCTTCTACGTGTCCTCGTTGATGATCCCGTTCGGCATCATGGCAGCGCTAATCGGCATGTGCAGTGCCTATCTCTACCCAGGTATCAAATCCATCGACGCCTTCCCCGCCCTCATTGCCCATATGCCGACCTTCTCGGCAAGCCTGGTGGTGATCGGCCTGGCGGGCGCGCTGTTCGGCGGTATCTCAGCCAACACCCTGGCCTCCGCAACCCTGGCGATGAAGGACTTCTACGACCCCTTCTTCAACAAGGAAAAGAACGATCGTAAATCGGTGGTGTTCATTCGTCTGGCGATCATCGTCATTGGCTTCCTGCCGCTGATTCTGGCGCTGTTCGCCGACAAGATCCTGCTGATCGCCTTCCTCGGCAAAGCCCTGCGCGCCACCCTCGCGGTGATCGTGCTGATGTGCTTCTATGCGCCGAAGTTCGGCAACGGTCGCGGTGCACTGGCGGGCGTGATTCTGTCGGTGTTCTCGACCATCGGCTGGTTCCTGGCCGGTAACCCGTACGGCATTGACAGCTCGTACTTTGCGCTGTTCTCGCCGCTGCTGACCATGGCCATCGCCGAACTGCTCAAGTCCGGGCGTTCCGAGGCGCAACCGGCTTTTGATAAAAACGGCTGAACAAGAACGGTTAAACAAGAAAGACTGATAAGGTCATTCGTGATGCAACCAAGGCGGGGCTTCAGCATGAGGCCGCGCCGCAAGGAGGAAACAATGAGCGACAAGAAAGCCGACGTACTGGTCTGGGGCCCCATGCATGCGGCGCTGACCCAGAACCTGGATCGCGACTTCAACGTACACAATCGTTGGGAAATAAAGGACCTGAACGCCTGGGCCACCGAGCACGGCGACAAGGTGCGTGGGGTGATCACCAGCGGCGTGTACGGTACCGACAACGCGGTGCTGGATCTGCTGCCGAACCTGCAAGTGGTCAATAGCTTTGGCGTCGGTTATGACGCTGTCGACACCGCCTACCTCGCCCGCCGTGGCATCCAGCTCAGCAACACCCCTGACGTGCTCAACAACGCCGTGGCCGAAACCGCCATGGCACTGATGCTGTGCGCGTCGCGCCGCATCAGTCAGGCCGAGCGTTTCGTGCGTGCCGGTCAATGGCTCACCGGCAAGTTCCCGCTGGGCAACGACCTGAGCGGCAAGACCTGCGGCATCGTCGGCCTGGGCAAGATCGGCAAGACCATCGCCAAGCGCGCCGCAGCGTTCGACATGAACATCGCCTATTTCCGTCGCGGCCAGGCATATTCCGATGTGTCCTACACTCACTACGGCGATCTGCAGGAGCTGGCGAAGGTCTCGGACTACCTGATCGTCATCGTGCCGGGCGGCCCTGAAACCCAGCACCTGATCAACCGCGATGTGTTGAAGGCCCTGGGGCCCAAGTCGTATCTGATCAACGTCGCCCGGGGTTCGGTGGTCGACGAGCAGGCGCTGGTAGCCTCGCTGCTGGAATCGGAAATCGCCGGTGCCGGCCTCGATGTGTTCGAAGACGAGCCCAACGTTCCGGCCGAACTGCTGACCCTGGACAGCGTCGTGCTGACTCCGCACATCGGCAGCGGCACCTATGAGACCCGCCAGGCCATGGCCGATCTGGTTTTCGCCAACGTCAGCGCGTACTTTGCCGACGGCACGCTGGTCACCCCCGTTCAGCTTTGATCCTCGCTTCATCGGCGTGCCGGACGATCTTTATCGTTGGCACGCCTCTTCGCAATCCCCGACGACCGTAGGTCAGTCTTCACATCCCTTTCTCAACTTTTCTGGATAATGCCGGTCGAACCGCCCCATTCAGAACATGCAATTGTGGAGAGCTCCGTTTGAACATTGCCGGCGTCATCTTTGACTGCGACGGAACCCTGGTGGACAGCGAACGCCTCGCTGCGGGACTGCTGCGCGACATTCTGCAAGAGCATCAGGTATCGCTGACCCTGGACGAAGTACTGGCGCGCTTTCGTGGTGTGCAGTTCGCACTGTGCATGGAAGGGCTGTGCCACGACTACCCGTGGCTGCCCAACATCGAAATCGTCAACACGTTCCGCGCTCGCACCCTCCCCCTGCTGCAGGAGCGTCTGGAAGAAATGCCCGGTGCGGTGGAGTTCGTTCGCGGCCTGTCACTCCCCAAATGCGTGGCCTCCAACGGCCCGCGCAGCAAGATCGAAACCTGCTTGAGCACGGTCGGCCTGCTGGATGTGTTCCATGGCCTGATCGTCAGCGCCTATGAAGTCGACGCCTGGAAGCCTTCGCCGATCCTCATCGAACATGCTGCGGATCTGCTGGGACTGAAACCGCAAGAGTGTTTGCTGGTAGAAGACAGCGTACCGGGGGTTCAGGCCGGCCTGGGCGCTGGTGCGCAGGTGGCGGGCTACGGTCATGACACCGACTTTTCCGAATTCATCGATCACGCCAATTTTCACCGGGTGAAGAATTTCGGTGAGTTGAAAGCACTCGTTCAGCGCATCAGTTAGTGCAGTAATCCATCCATTCGGCTCTTGTTCATGACGCAACACCTCGATACTGTATATAAAAACAGTATCGAGAATTTTCATGCAGCTGATCGACAAGCTGAGCATCCTCGCTGACGCCGCCAAGTACGACGCCTCCTGCGCCAGCAGTGCCGCGCCCAAGCGCAGCTCCGAGGGCAAGTCCGGTCTGGGCAACAGCACCGGCATGGGCATTTGCCACAGCTATACGCCTGACGGCCGCTGCGTCTCGCTGCTGAAAATCCTGCTGACCAACTTCTGTCTCTACGACTGCCAATACTGCGTCAATCGCCGTTCCAGCGATGTGCCACGCGCGCGTTTCAGCCCGGAAGAAGTGGTCACGCTTACCCTGGATTTCTACCGGCGCAACTGCGTCAGCGGGCTATTTCTGAGTTCCGGAATCATCCGCTCCGCCGACTACACCATGGAGCAGCTGGTGCGCGTGGCCAAGCTGCTGCGCGAAGAGCACGAGTTTCGTGGCTATATCCACCTCAAGACCATTCCGGAAGCTGATCCCGCACTGATCGAAGAAGCCGGGCGTTACGCCGACCGCCTGAGCGTGAACATCGAATTGCCGACACAGCTTGGTTTGCAGACGTTGGCCCCGGAAAAGGAAATGGGCTCCATCAAACAAGCCATGCAAACCATTTACACCGGCCAGCAGACCATCCTCAACGAGCCAAAAGCACCGCGTTTCACCCCCGCCGGGCAAAGCACGCAGATGATCGTCGGCGCCGATGACACCGACGACAGCACCATGCTGCACACCGCCGAGTCGCTGTATGGCGACTTCCGCCTCAAGCGCGTCTATTACTCGGCCTTCAGCCCCATTCCCAACAGCCCGAAAAGCGTACCGCTGGCCGCCCCGCCGTTGTTGCGCGAGCACCGGTTGTATCAGGCCGACTTTCTGCTGCGCAGTTACGGCTACAGCGCCAACGAACTGCTCGAGGGTCCTGGCGACCTGGCGCTGGACATCGACCCCAAGCTGGCGTGGGCACTGCAACATCGCGAGGTGTTCCCGCTGGACCTGAACCGCGCAGAGCCCGCGATGATCGCGCGAATTCCGGGCATCGGCATCCGCACCACCAAGCGCTTGATCGAGCTTCGTCGCCAGCGGCGCATTCGCTACGAGGACCTGACCCGACTGCGCTGCGTATTGGCCAAGGCCAGGCCCTTCATTATCACCAGCGATTACCACCCGCGTCAGTCAGAAACCTCCAGCGTTGCGCTGCGTGAGCAGTTGCGAGACCGCCCACAACCGCAGCAAATGGCGTTGTGGGCATGATCGCACTCGACTGCGACGACCTCTTCGACACCTGGCGCCAGCAGGCGCGCTGGTTGCTGAGCCACCAGATCGATCCGGACCAAGTGAGCTGGAGCGTGAAACAGGATGCCGACCTGTTTGCCAGCGACGCGCACTATCCGCAGCACAACGGCCCCTTTCAGGCCCGAGTGCCACTGGAGTTGCTCGAACTGCTACAAAACGCAGCGCAGTACTGTGGCGATCAGCGCTGGAGCCTTCTGTACGAAGTCTTGTGGCGAGTCACCCATGGGGACCGCACCGCGATGCTGGCCGGCGACAAGTTGGGGAGTGAACTGCATCGGCGCCTCAAGCAGGTCAGCCGCGAAGCCCATCACCTGCATGCGTTTTTGCGCTTTATCGCGTTGCCATCCGTCAGCCACGGCAAGGATCTGGAAGTGAAGGCCGCGCTGCTGGAGACCCAGACGTTGCCCGAATACGTAGCCTGGCACGAACCGGCTCACGACATCCTGCGCAGCGCCAGCGAACACTTCGTCGGGCGCATGGGCCGTCATCGCTGGATGATCGCAACCCCCAACGACGGGGTGTTCTACGACGGTGAACGACTGATCCACAAACGCCAATGCCCCCCCGCCTGGCAAGCGCTCGCACGCAATGCCGAAGATCCCCATGGTGAAATGTGGCTGACCTACTACAGCCACATCTTCAACCCGGCCCGGCTCAACCCCAAGGTAATGCAGGGGCATCTGCCGACGCGTTTCTGGAAGAACCTGCCCGAAGGCCCTTTGATTCCGGCGCTGATCAGCGAAGCCCGTACAGGCAAACAGCGCGATGGGCAGGCCCGGCAGATTGCCGAGCGACGAGGCAAGGTGATTCGCGGGTAAGCCTAGCTCGACGTCACATCGCCGACTCGTGCGGCTACTGCCGATGCACCGCCGTCTGCATTCCCGCTGTGCTCATCGGCGTGCCGAGTGCCGCGCCGAAAAACTGCACCGCTTCACTGCTCAGGTTGCGGTGAATGTCTTCCCGGTCGACCCCGATGGCATCGGTACACAGCACCGGCTGGGTGGCACGCTGCTCATCGTCGCAAGGGGCCATGAACACGAAATGCCCGGCACCGGCCAGCAGCTTGAAGTCAGAGACTTCGGGCAGCTTGCGCGCCAGCGCTTCGGCATTCTTGTCGATGGCCAGCAACTCATCGCCATCGCCGCTGTACAGCAACACAGGGACGTGCACCTCCGACAGCGTGTGGCGACCGAACATCAGGCCCAGCGGCGCCATCAGCATCAGCGCCCCGACACGCGGATCGGCCTGAGCATGCAGGTCATCGCGATCAGCCAGCAATTCGCCTTGAGTCTTGCAGGCATCGCGGTCCTGTGGGCGCTCCAGGCAATAGTTGCGCAAGCGCTGCAGGTCGGGCTGTGCCCCCGCCAGGATCAACGCGGTCTCACCACCCGCCGAGTAGCCGATCACCCCCACGCGGCGGGCGCTGATGTAGGGCGATAGCATGGGGTCGATCAAGGCGGCGCTGATCGCTTCGGAAATCTGCAACGGTCGGCCATAAAGATTGCTCAGACTGCCCAGCCGGCTGTGATCCAGGTAGTTATCGCCGGGATGAAACACCGCCACCACCACAAAGCCTTTGCGCGCCAGCGAGGTCGCCAGGTCGTGCTGAGCCAATGGGGTGCCGGTATTGCCGTGGGACAGCATCAACAATGGGAAACGGCCCATGGCGATGGTGGCGTTCTCGGTCGCTTCAATAGGATAGCCTTGAACGCGAGTGACCTTTTCTTCGTCGGTGGAAGGATAAAAGGCGTAGGCGTGCATGGGCTGCGAATCCAGCGGATCAAGGAACGTCAGCTCGTGGAAGCCTACGCTCCAGGTCTCCAGTTCGCTGGCCTGCACCGAAAGCAGGCCGCTGAACAGGCTAATTACCATCACTGCACAAAGACGCATCATTGCAATGCCCCTCACCTTATCGATCCTTGCCGTTCGCATCAGACGCCAATGGCCTGAGCTCCTTGTAAAACGGTGCCTGTGGCTATCTGACCGGCAGGCGTCGATAACATTCAGAACCATTCATGGATCAATAGTGCACAAGGCGGGCCAAGCTCAGAAAATTCAAGGTCACTGGCCGAATCGCATGCTGCGCTGGCCGATTATGCCGGCGATTTTACCGAGTTCCCGGACAGGTTACTCGCAAAGAAATCGCAAAGGCTGTCGCCCGGCTGAACGGATCCCCCGAAACGCCGAAAGCCCCAGCACCCTTTGGCTTGTGGCCGAGGGCGATGGGGCTTTCGGTAGCTCTTTTTGCTACTGCCGACTGATACCGGGGAGCGCCGTCCAGCGCCGCTCGATTCGATGATCAGGCAAACAGCGTTTCTTCAATGTGCTTGTGTGCAGCAGTCATGGCGTTGGCACGCGGCTCGTCACCGTAGGCCAGGCCGTGGGCGAAAACGAATTGCAGGTCAGTGACGCCGATGAAACCGAACAGCACTTTGAGCAGGTCTTCGTGACCGACGCTGGTCGGTTGGCCCTGATGCAGGCCGCCTGCGGTGGAAACGATTACCACTTTCTTGCCTTTGCACAGGCCTTCAGGGCCGGCTTCGGTGTAGCGGAAGGTACGACCGGCAACAGTGATGCGGTCGATCCAGGCCTTCAGCTGGCTAGGAATGGTGAAGTTGTACATCGGCGCGCCGATGACCACGACGTCGGACGACAGGAATTCTTGCAGGGTGGCTTCGTTGGTTTCCACTTCCAGCTTCTGTGCAGCGTCACGGCCTTCGGCAGGCGTACCGGCCGCGGCCAGGGTAGCACCGGAGAAGTGGCTCAGCGCTTCGTTGGCCAGATCGCGGTAAACCACCTGAGTATCGGCCTGAGTGGCAACGAAGGACTCAACGACTTTGCGGCTCAGTTGGCGCGAAGCGGAGTGATCGCCGAGGATGCTGGAGTCGATGTGCAAAAGTTTCATAACGTGCTTCCCAAGTGAGAATCGCCGCTTGGCGATCAAGTGGGATAATCCTACCCTGTAAGCGAATAGCTGATTAGTCGGCAAAAATGCGATAGTTCGTCCCACCAACAGGACAATCAGGTGTGTGATGCAGGATCTCAACGACCTCTACTATTTCGCCAAGGTGGTCGAATGCGGCGGATTCGCGGCGGCCGGGCGTGCGCTGGGCATTCCCAAGTCGCGCTTGTCCCGGCGCATCGCAGAGCTGGAAACCCGTCTCAACGCCAGTCTTCTGCAACGCACCACGCGCAAACTGGCCCTGACGGCGGTCGGCGAACGCTATCTGCAGCACTGCCAGGCCATGCTGCTGGAAGCGGAAATGGCCGATGAGGCGGTGGCCACGCTATCCGCCGAACCTCGCGGCCGTTTGCGGGTTTCGTGCCCGGTGGGCATGACTCACTGGAACCTCAGCAATGTGGTGTCGGATTTCCTCGCTCGTTATCCGCAGGTGCAACTGGAGCTGCTGCTGGTCAACCGCCGGGTCGACCTGGTCAACGAAGCCATCGATGTGGCGTTGCGCGTGCGGGATGTCGGCGACGAAGACCCCAGCCTGATCGTGCGCCACCTCGCTCCCGCCGAAGCCGTGCTGGTCGCCTCCCCCGCGCTGCTCGCCGACAAGTCCATCCACACACCGGAAGATCTTGCGCAGCTGCCTGTGCTCGGCGCCATCGAGGCCGACCGCAAGGTGCACTATCAACTGGTGCATCAGGACGGCCGGCGTCGGGAGGTGATACTCGAACCGCGTCTGGCCATCGATGACTTCCCGATTCGTCGGGCTGCCGCACTGGCTGGCCTGGGGATCACCATGCTGCCGATGATGAACTGCCACGACTCGCTGGCCGATGGCAGCCTGGTGCGTCTGTTGCCCGACTGGTCGATGCCGGGTGGCAATCTCCAGGCCGCTTACACCCAGCGGCGCGGTGCACTGCCTGCGGTGCGCGCCTGGATCGATCACGTGGCCGCGGAGTTCACTGCCCACTCAGTGGGTTGCGTCTGACCGGATGCGCCAGATCGAACCCCGGAGGCAGGCCGCCATGAAACCCTGGAGCAAAGCTGCTCCGAGCCAACGCTACCCTTCGCACGGGAAGACAATAGCCAGGCGACTCTGCTAAAACGTGACCCAACCAAACCGGACTTCCCACAGGACACGCTATGGATTTTGAGGACGTTGCCGCCTTTTGCCTGGGACTGCCGGGGGCGAGGGAGGACTATAAGTGGGGCGGTGTGCGGGTGTTCTCGATTGCCGAAACCAAAATGTTCGCGGTGATGGGGCTAGCCGGCAATGACCTGTCGTTCAAGGTCGGCCCCGAGCTGTTTCTGGGCTATGTAGACCGACCAGGCATACGCCCTGCCCCCTATCTTGCCCGCGCGTACTGGATCACCCTCGCCTATCCGTTCGCCATGGGCAGCGAAGAGTTACGCGACCTGCTGACACGCTCGCACCAACTGGTGGTGAGCAAACTGCCGAAGATCCGCCAAGTCGCGCTCAAGCTTTAACCGTGGGCCAGAGCGGCCTCAGTAGAAATGCCGGGTGAGAAAGTTTCCTCCCAGCACCAGCCGGTCGATCCAGAACAACTCGTGCAGCAACACGATCAGCCAGAACACCAGTTGGTAAGAGAATTTGCGGGTCTTGTGGCGAAACACTTGCTGCGCCACCAGTGCGCCGGGCCAGCCACCCAACAGTTCGGCCCCATGCAGCAGCTTTTCCGGCGTGCGCTGGCCCTGGGTCCGCGCCTGCTTTTTGTCATGGCCGTAGAGCCCGAAAGCGATCAGGCTGATCAGCGGATAGATGGCTGAAAACAGCCATGATCCGCCGTGCAGTCCGATGGACATCACGCCGTACACCGGCAAGGCGCAAAGCAACAGCAGCATCGCCAGCTTGAATTTGAGAAACCGCACAGACGTCTTCTCTGTGCGATGTTCCGTGCGGGCTTGAAAGCGCTGATTCATTCCTTCAAGCCTGCGCGCTGGACCAGTCGACCCAGCCGAACACCCAGGTCGCCAGAATCAGCAGCCCGAATGCGATGCGATACCAGGCGAACACGGCATAGCTGTGGGTTGCGATGAACTTGAGCAACCCGCGCACGGCGATCATCGCGAAGATGAACGAAGTAATGAAACCCACCGCGAACACCGCGAAATCATCCGGCTGAAACAGGTCGCGGTACTTATAGCCGGAGTACAGCGAGGCCGCGATCATGGTCGGCATCGCAAGGAAGAACGAGAACTCGGTGGCGGTCTTGCGCGACAGACCGAACAGCAGGCCGCCAATGATCGTCGAGCCCGAGCGTGAGGTGCCGGGAATCATCGCCAGACACTGAGCGAAGCCGACCTTGAGCGCGTCGGCCCAAGTCATCTCGTCCACGGTTTCAGCATGAACCTCATGTTGACGGCGTTCGGCCCAGAGCATGACGAACCCACCGATCACCAATGCCGCTGCCACGGTGATGGGGTTGAACAGGTAATGGTGGATCATGTCGGAAAAGATCACCCCCAACACCACAGCCGGGAGGACCCCGATGATCAGGTTGGCGGTGAAGCGGCGCGCCTCGGGCCTGGTTGGAAGACCGGTCACGACATCGACAATCTTGCGACGGAACTCCCACATCACCGCCAGGATTGCGCCCAGCTGAATGATTATGTTGAACGCCATCGCCCTTTCGCCGCCGAAACCGATCAGGTCGGCGACGACGATCTGGTGACCGGTGCTGGAGATCGGCAAGAACTCCGTCAGCCCTTCAACGACCCCAAGTATTAGCGCCTGTGCGGCGGTCCAAAGATCCATCATTCCCCCAGAGTGGAGCCTGCTCATGGCAAAGCTCTCTTGATATGTTTTGAGCACTGTTCAGCGCACGTTAAACGGTCCGATGTAAAAACCGCATGAACAGTCAAGACTGCGGGCTCAAGCACGCGAGCGCCGCGATGCTATCAGACCTTCATGGCGAACGCTCTAGCATGGATATTGGCGCGCAGCCTTTGACGGTTCAGGCTCTCGGACGCCGGTTTTCCTATGATCGGCGTACAGCGAGCTCCCTTTGATTCGACACACCACAATGGTTCATAAACCGCTTACAATCGGCGCCCTTTTTCTTTCCTTCCTCTTCAGGAGTCTTCATGTCCGGGCTTGAACTGTTCGCCGCTGCGCTCGGTGTCATTGCCGTCTGGCTGACAGTCAAACAGAACCCCTGGTGCTGGCCGATCGGGCTGGTGATGGTGTTGCTCTACACCTGGATCTTCTTCGACGTGAAGCTCTATTCGGACATGCTGTTGCAGGTTGTCTACGCCGTGTTGCAGTTGTATGGCTGGTGGCAATGGACCCGCCGTGGCGAAGCCGTCGACGGTCGCCGCGTGACCTCGCTGGGCGGCGGTGCCCTGACCCTGAGCCTGGCCATCGGTGCAGTGGTGAGCCTGGCGCTGGGCGCGGCAATGGCGCATTTCACCGACGCCGCGCAACCCTGGCTCGACGCCGCGCTGACCGGTTTCAGCCTGGTGGCCCAGGTGTGGATGGCGCAGAAGCGCGTGCAATGCTGGCCGCTGTGGATCGTGCTGGATGTCATATTTGTCGGGCTGTTCCTTTATAAAGCGCTGTACCTGACCGCCGCGTTGTACGCGCTGTTCACGTTGATCGCGGTTCAGGGCTGGCGCGACTGGCGCGCCGATCCCGCACTGGCCCGTTGAAGCCGCGCATGAAAGTTCTGGTATTGGCAGGTCCCGAATCCAGCGGCAAAAGCTGGCTGGCCGAGCGTATTCAGCGGCGTTTCGGTGGCGAACTGGTGGGCGAGTATGTGCGTGAGTTCATCGACCAGGAGCAGCGTGATACCTGCTACGCCGATATCCCCGCTATTGCCCGTGGCCAGTTGGCCTGGGAAGATGCCGCACGGGCTCGCACCCCGCAATTGCTCATCCTCGATACGCATTTATTGAGCAACATGCTGTGGAGCCGGACGCTGTTCGACGATTGCCCGGCGTGGCTCGAACAGGATCTGCTGGCCCGGCACTACGACCTGCATCTGCTGCTCTCCCCTGAGGGCGTTGAATGGGTCGGCGACGGTCAACGCTGCCAGCCGCTGCTTGACGAACGTCAGGCATTCTTTGAGGCCAGTCGAGACTGGCTCGACTGGCATGGGCAGCGTTATGAGGTGATCGAAGGCAGTTGGAGCTACCGCAAGGAACGGGCGTTTGAAGCGGTTGAACAGTTGCTGAGGACCTGAGAAACGAACCGCTGAGTATTGCCTCTGTAGCAGAACGGCTTGCCGGCGGTGGGGTCGGGCCCATCGCAACGCCTGACGTTCGGCGCGGGATTTGTACTCATCCAGCGTTCCCATGCTCGAACTGATTTCTTCCTCGCCCAGCAAGCCCAGATCGAAGGCTTCGATCTGCCGCCCTTCGGCCAGCACCAGGCCGCGACGCACGCGATTTTCCAGTTCACGGACATTGCCCGGCCAGTCGTGCTTGCCCATGGCAACCAGCGCGTCCTGGCTGAAGTTGCGCGGACGGCGGCCGGTTTCCTGGCTGTAGAAATGCGCGAAGTGGTTGGCCAGCAAGGCAAGGTCTCCATGTCGCTCGCGCAGCGGCGCGGTGCCTACCTGCAGCACGTTGAGGCGGTAATACAGGTCCTCGCGAAAACCCTTCTTGCGGATCGCCGCCTCCAGATCCACATGGGTCGCCGCCAGAATCCGCACATCTACCGCCACCCGTTCGCCACCGGTTTCAATATGCCGTTCCTGCAAAAAGCGCAGCAGATTGGCCTGGACGTCCAGCGGCAGATCACCGATTTCGTCGAGAAACAGCGTGCCGCCATTGGCCGCTTCGATCCGCCCAGGTTTGCGCTGCTGTTTGCCGCCAAAACCATCGCTGTCCTGACCGAACAGCTCGACCTGCAAATCATGCTCGGCAATGGCGCTGCAATTGATCGACACGAACGGTTGATTGCGCCGTTGGGACTGCATATGCAGCGTGCGGGCGACCAGCTCCTTGCCGGTGCCGGTCTCGCCACGAATCAACACCGGAGACTCGGTTGGCGCCAGTTTGGTCAGCAACCGGCGCAACTCGCGAATCGGCCGGCTTTCGCCGAGCATTTCGTGCTCCGGCCCGTTTCCGTAATTGGCACCCTGCGCACGCAGACGCGCCATGCCATAGGCACGCCCCAGAGTGACCTGCACCCGTGCGACATCGAATGGCAAGGTATGGAAATCGAAAAACCACTCGCAGACGAAGTCACCGATCAACTCTCGACGCAGATCGTCGGCGGTCAACACGGCAATCCATTCGGTGTTGCTGCGGGTGATCAACTCTTTGATCAATTGTGGCTGTTCGAAATGCTGTGGCATCAAGCGGATCAGCCCCACATCACAGGGGCGAGAAGCCGCCGACTCGAGGGTGCAACTGTCCACTTCCCACCCCGCCACGCGCAGGCCGGGGATCAAACGCAGACACTCATCGCACGGTTCGACAATTAACAGGCGACGGATTGATGCCAGTTCATGCATAGGAAATTCCTTGGCGCCAGGATTCAAATAACATTCCGGAGAAAAAACATTTAGAAACAGTGTCTTGGCGACCGTGGTTGTTACATTAGCAAGTTTTTTGACACACGCTTGGACCGTTTAAATATAAGCCTAAGATCGAAACGTGCTTAGAACTGGCAAAAAGACATTAATCAGGTAATCAGACCAGTGAATCAGCGTTGAAACACCCATTCGCGCTTGAAAAAGCCCCATCAGGTAGAAAAATAAATTCTGGAAAAATGTAAATAAATAGAAAAAAACTGAAATCTCTTGTGACTTACCCCCCGACGCAGGTCATCAGTACAAGTATCCAGCCGAACGGGAAGCCCGCCGTCGGTGATTGAATTGATACGGGCACTTGAGGACTTTCCATGAACGCCCCTTTGCGCTTTAACGATGCTTTGCTGATCGCCGGTCATGCCTTCGAACCCTTCCAGTGTGTCGCCTGGTCGCCACAGGATGGCAACGGAGAGCTCAGCCTGACCGTCGTCGATCGCACCAGCACCCGTATCGGTCGCAAACAGATTCCAAGCAGCGCCTATTCAGATCCCCAGCAACTGGCGCAGTTTCTGGAACAGGCCCGCGCTGAAATCAGCGGTGAAGGCTATCGCCTCGAGCCCTGGACCATGCCAGCCTGATATCCCTTCAACACTCATTACAGACGTTTTGTCCTGAGTGTTCGGAGGTCCGGGCAATTTTTGCAGAACAGGATGTGCATTACTCTGACGGCCAACCAGTAGAGCACCCTCGAACACTTCGTTCAGGTGCACTACCCATGACCTTCAAGAGCACATCCTTATGCGAATCATCAAGTTCGAGCGTTATGGCGCCCCCGACGTCTTGCAGTATCGGGAAGTCGGTGCACACGTTCCCGCAGATAACGAAGTCCTTATCCGGGTAAAAGCCATCGGCCTCAACCGCGCCGAATCCATGTGGCGTCAGGGCGTGTATGTCGAGCCCGTCAATCTGCCCGCACGCCTGGGTTATGAAAGCGCGGGCATCGGCACCATTCCCTCCTTCTCTCTCAATGATTACGGCATGTACGGCGAAGAAGTGCCCGCCCCTGCGCAGCCCGTGGGCAAGCACCTGTCGACGCTGTCCTTCAAAGAAGCGGTTTCCATCCGGAACCCGTACATCACACGATGAAATGGTGCAGGCCCATCAGTATCTGGAAAAAAGCCAGCATCCGGGTCGCATCGTAGTCGTCGTCGACTAAACAGACCGCCCCCTACCCTCAGTGCCCGCAAAGGCTCAGCGCTGCTGCATTCGATCAGCAGCGACGGTTTTCGCGTGGCCGTATGAAAGATGGAATGACGAGGTAAATGAAATGAATGACGTTGAATCGACTTCAATCACCGATCTCTCCACACCTGCTCTGGAAAAGCCGATCGAAACCTCGGGCCTGGGGCAGTGGATGTCGGTGTTCGCGGTGGCGCTGGGCGCCTTTGCCTTCGTGACCACCGAATACCTGCCGGTAGGTATCCTGCCGCAGATCGCCAGCGAGCTTGGCGTCACCGATGGCACGGCCGGCCTGATGGTGACCATTCCTGGCATCGTCGCCGCGATATCCGCTCCGACGGTGATGATCGGCGCTGGCAAGGTCAACCGCCGCCACTTGCTGATTCTGCTGGCGGTGCTGTTGGTGGCCTCCAACCTGATCAGCGCCGTGGCGCCGAATCTGCTGACCATGTTGCTCGGACGCGGCCTGCTCGGAGTCGCATTGGGAGGCTTCTGGGCGATTGCCATCGCTGCCGCAGGACGCCTGGTCACCCGCGACAAGGCAGCCAAGGCCACTGCGATCATTTTCGCCGGGATCACCTTCGCCACCGTTTTGGGTGTGCCGTTCGGTACGTTCATCAGCACCCTGTTTTCCTGGCGCGCCTCGTTCCTGGCGACAGCGGCGCTGGCGCTGATCGCATTGGCAGCGCAGATGATGACCCTGCCCTCGCTTGCCGCCAATGAAAGCCTTCAAGTGAAAACGCTGTTGCGCTACCTCGGCAAGAACAGCACGCAACGCAGCATCCTGCTGATGGGGCTGATAATCGCAGCGCACTTTGCGTCCTACACCTACATTGCGCCGTTCCTTGTCCAGCGCGCCGGTTTCAGCGCGTCAGGCATCACCCTGACCCTGCTCGGTTTCGGTGTGCTGGGCATGCTGGCGAATTTCCTGGTGTCGGCGAGCGTCACCCGGCATTTGCAGCTGTCGCTGGCCGGGGCCGTGCTGTTGATGATCGCGTCCCTTGTGTCGCTGCCATGGGTGGTCGATAGCGGCGCTGGCGTGATCGCTGCCGTGCTGGTCTGGGGCGTGGCCTACGGTGCGATCCCCTTGGCATTGAGTACATGGATGCAACTCACTTCACCGCAATTGCCAGAGGCCAGTTCAGCCATGCTGGTGACCACCTTCCAGATTGCCATTGCCAGCGGGTCACTGCTGGGCGGGATGATCGTCGATGGGTACGGCATCGAACCCACGCTGTTCTTCGGCGCTGTGTTGGGAGGGCTGGGACTGGTCGCCATGGCGACCTTCGGCCTGGGCCATGATCGCCTGATCAACAAATTGCAGGGCTGAGTGCTGGGTATGGGAGCCAGCCTGCTGGTTCCCATGCCCGCGCTGTGTGCCTGGCCGCAGGCTACTTCAACGTATCGATGTGCCGATACTCTGCATTTAACTGGCGGGCGATCTCGGCCGCCCGGCCGAGTCTGATCGGCGCTCGTTCGATGTCGATCAGCAGGCTGGGGCAGTCGAAGGCCTCAAGCGACGGGACCTGTTTGACCCGGCCATCGGTGAGGATCAACACCCGCTGCGATTCTGCCGGATAACGCTTGTGTCGTTGCGCCAGCCACTGCCCGGCCTGGCCAATGGCATCGAACAAGGGCGTGCCACCGCCCGCGCCCAACGCATCGACCCACGGCTGCAAGGCCTTTCCCGCTTTCAATCCCTGATGTTGCCAACGCGCATTGCCACCGCAGGCGGTGAGCAGAGCCAACCGCGCGCGTTGTCGGTAAGCATCGTCGAACACGTGGGCGAGCAGACCCTTGGCGTGACTCAGCGCTTGGTTGCGGCGAGTGGACGCCGAGGCATCGACGATGACCAGCCACAGGCTTTGCGGGCGGCGCGTTCGAGGCTGGCGAACCAGGTCTTCACGTTTTTTCGGGCGTCCGCCAAGCAAGGTCGGCAGCCATGCAATCGACCCTTCAATACCTGAGCGCGGCGCGCCGCTTCTACCACCGTTCAGTTTGCCAGGCCGGGGGCTGGCATCCGCCCCCGTCAGTTGGCGAGGGCGGATGCCTAAGGCTTTTTTGGCCAGCTCGGCACTTCACGACGCTCTCCGGTGGCCACTGCTCGCCCAGGCATTTCGCCCCAATGGCCTTCGCCTTGATCCGGCTCTGGCGGTCGGGATTGCGGCGACGGCGCCTGAGGTGACTCCGCAGGCCGCTGAGCGGGCGGTGTATCGCGACGGCGATGGCGCAAGGCAAATTCAGCCACCGCGTCGATGTCTTCGGCTGCAATCGACGAAGCGCCCCGCCAGGCCGCATGCGCACGCGCCGCGCGCAGCCAGACCAGGTCCGCACGCAGGCCGTCGACGCCGGCAGCGAAACAGCGCTCGGTGATGGTCGCCAGACTGGCGTCGTCCAGTTCGATAGCCGGCAGCAATCCGCGAGCTGTCTCACAACGAGCCTTCAACGCCTGCTGTTCGGACGCCCATTGCTGACAAAAGACTTCGGGCGCGGCATCGAAATCCAGACGCCGACGAATGATCTGCCCTCGCTGTTCGGGCAAGGTGTGCCCGCTCAACGCGACATTCAGGCCGAAACGGTCAAGCAACTGTGGACGCAGCTCGCCCTCTTCCGGGTTCATGGTGCCGATCAGAACGAAGCGTGCCGGATGCCGATGAGAGATGCCGTCGCGTTCCACCAGATTGACGCCACTGGCGGCGACATCGAGCAGCAGATCCACCAGATGGTCAGGCAGTAGATTGACCTCATCGACGTACAACACCCCGCCATCGGCCTTTGCCAGGACACCCGGCGAGAAACGCGCCCGGCCTTCACCGAGCGCGGCGTCCAGATCAAGCGTGCCCACCAGCCGCTCTTCAGTGGCGCCCAGCGGCAGCGTGACGAATTGCCCGCTGGCCAGCAGATCCGCCAGGCCACGGGCCAGCGTCGACTTGGCCATGCCCCGCGGGCCTTCGATCAACACGCCGCCAATTTTCGGGTCGATGGCAGTCAGGCACAGCGCCAGCTTCAGCTCATCGGCACCGACCACGGCGGCCAAGGGGAAATGTGGGGTGTCGGTCATGTGCAACCTCAGGATTCTTCTATATCGAGCAACAGGTTTTCCAGCGCCTCGCGATACTCGCCCGGCTCCTGCCACAAGCCACGCTGCTGGGCTTCGAGCATGCGCTCGGTCATGTCCCGCAAGGCATCGGGATTGTGCTGCTGGATGAACGTTCGGGTCGACGGATCGAGCAGATAAGCGTCCGCCAACAACGCGTATTGGTGATCGTCGATCAATTCGGTGGTGGCGTCGAAGGCGAACAGGAAATCCACCGTCGCGGCCATCTCGAACGCGCCTTTATAGCCGTGGCGCTTGACCCCTTCGATCCATTTCGGATTGGCTGCCCGCGCGCGAACCACCCGGTTCAGCTCTTCTTTGAGGCTGCGAATCTTCGGCAGATCGGGCTGGCTATGATCGCCGTGGTAGCTGGCAACCTTGCCGCCACTGAGGCTTTCCACGGCAGCGAGCATGCCGCCCTGAAATTGGTAATAGTCGTTGGAATCCAACAGATCGTGCTCACGATTGTCCTGATTCTGCACCACCGCCTGCGCCTGGCTCAGGCGCTTGGCGAAGTCGCTGCGCGCCGGAGTTCCCTCATCGGCTGCGCCATAGGCGTAGCCACCCCAGTTGAGGTAGACCTCGGCGAGATCTTCACGGGTCTGCCACAAGCGACCGTCGATGGCATTCTGCACACCTGCGCCATAGGCACCCGGCTTGGCGCCGAAGATGCGCCAGCCCGCCTGTTTAGCCGCTTGTTCGGCGCTCAACCCGTCGCGCTGCAGCTGATCGCGCTCCTGGCGCACCCTCGCCGCCAACGGGTTCATGTCATCCGGTTCGTCCAGCGCAGCGACGGCCTGCACCGCGGCATCGAACAGACGGATCAGATTGGCGAAGGCATCGCGGAAAAATCCGGACACCCGCAGGGTCACATCGACACGCGGGCGGTCCAGCAGACTCAGGGGCAGGATCTCGAAATCGTCGACCCGCTGGCTGCCCGTCGCCCACACCGGACGCACCCCCATCAGCGCCATGGCCTGAGCGATATCGTCGCCACCGGTGCGCATGGTGGCCGTGCCCCAGACCGACAACCCCAGTTGACGTAAATAGTCGCCGTGGTCCTGTAAGTGCCGTTCCAGCAACAGATTTGCCGATTGGAAACCGATGCGCCACGCGGTCATGGTTGGCAGGTTGCGCACATCGACCGAGAAGAAATTGCGCCCGGTCGGCAGCACGTCCAGGCGACCACGGCTCGGCGCACCGCTGGGTCCGGCGGGCACGAAACGGCCGCTCAGGGCGTCCAGCAGGCCACGCATTTCAGCGGGCCCGCAGGCGTCGAGCCGTGGAGCCACAACTTCTCTTATTGCGTTAACAATAAGCTCTAGATCATTGTTTTCAAACGGATTGACGAAGTCGTTTCGTGAAACGATTTGCTCGATCATTGCGGCGCCATACAGCTCCAATCGCTCGCGGGTATCGCCGGCCGTGCGCCAGGGTTCCTCGCTCACCTCATCCAGTACATGAGGTTTCGGGCCCATCCATGGCTCGCCAAGCACACAATCCAGGGGGTCGAAATTCAGGTCGAGCGCCGTGCTCAATGCCCGAAGCAGACTTGCCTGGGCGCCACGGCCGTCGCCACGAGGCACGCGCAGGATGGCGAGCAAGGTGTCGATGCGCAGCCGCCCGCTTGGCGACTCTCCAAAGATATGCAGGCCATCGCGGATCTGCGACTCCTTCAAATCACACAGGTAGGTGTCCAGACGCGGCAGCCAGATTGCCGCATCGGCGTCGCTGTCGAGGTTGTCGTCCAGGGCCAGCTCGCGATCGATATGGGTCTCGCGGACCAGATTCAGAATGTCCTTTTGCAGCGCCCGAGCGCGGCGCGGATCGAGCAACTGCGCTTCGTAGTACTCGTCAGCCAGCAGTTCGAGATTACGCAGCGGCCCGTAGGTTTCGGCGCGGGTCAGCGGCGGCATCAGGTGATCGATGATCACCGCCTGAGTGCGGCGCTTGGCCTGAGCCCCCTCGCCCGGATCGTTGACGATGAACGGATAGATGTTCGGCATGGCGCCGAGAATCGCGTCCGGCCAGCAGTTTTCGGAAAGCCCGACGCCCTTGCCCGGCAGCCATTCCAGGTTGCCGTGCTTGCCGACGTGAATCACCGCGTGGGCGCCGTAACTTTTGCGCAGCCAGAAGTAGAACGCCAGATAGCCATGGGGTGGGACCAGGTCGGGGTCGTGATAGACCGCGCTGTGATCGACGTTGTAACCGCGGGCCGGTTGAATGCCGACGAAGGTCAAACCGAAGCGCAGCCCGGCAATCATCATCCGGCCGCTGCGGCACATCGGATCATTTTCGGGTGAACCCCAGCGCTCGACCACCGCATTGCGATTGGCCTCGGGCAAGGCCTGGAATGCGGCCAGATACTGGTCCATGGCGAGGCTTTGATGGCAGGGCCGCTGATCAAGGCTGTCAGGATCGTTGGTCACGCCGCCGAGCAAGGCATGGATCAGCGCAGTTCCGCTGTCGGGCAACCCTTGGACGGGATAGCCCTCGCCTTGCAGGGACTTCAGAATATTCAGCGCCGCCGCCGGGGTATCCAGCCCGACGCCGTTGCCGATGCGCCCGTCGCGGGTCGGATAGTTGGCCAGAATCAGCGCCACACGCTTGTCGGCATTGACCGTGCGCGCCAACAGCACCCAGCGCCGCGCCAGTTCAGCGACAAAATCCATGCGCTCCGGCGCCGCGCGATAACAGACCACGTCCGACTGACTGCGCTCGCTGTACCAGGCCAGGTCCTTGAAGCTGATCGGGCGGCTGATGATGCGACCGTCCAGTTCCGGCAAGGCGATGTGCATCGCCAGATCCCGCGGCCCGAGGCCCTGCTCGCTGGCCTGCCAGGCGGGCTCGTTATCCTGGGCGCAAATGGCTTGAATGACCGGGATATTGCGACGGAACGGTCGCAAATGCGGCGCCTCCGGGCTCGACTGGGCGAAACCGGTGGTGTTGAGAATGACCTCGCATTCGGTCTCGTCCAGCCAGTCCTGGACTGCCGCCAGACAACCCGGCTCTTTAAGACTGGCGACCGCAATGGGCAGTGGGTTCAGGCCTTGGGCCAGCAGCCGCTCGCAGAATACATCGATGAAGCCGGTGTTTGCCGCCTGCAAATGCGAGCGATAGAACAAAACGGCCGCCACCGGATGATCGGCCTGCCATTCAGCCCGCCAGTCTTCAAGCTGCGCAGTGGCCTTTCGCGGGTGGTAGATCGCGGTACGCGGCAGGGTCTGTGGTTCTTTCCAGAGGTAGTCACGGTCCAGCCAGCGACTGGCCAGGCAATTGAACAACTCCAGCGCGTTCTGCTTGCCGCCCTGACGCAGGTAGTGCCAAAGCCGATCTCGATCCTCGGGAGGCTCGGTACTGAGGTCGCTCAGCTCAGGGTCCGGACGATCATCGCCGGGCACCAGAATCAGCTTGACACCCTTGGCCGCAAGCTCCACCAGCCGCTCGACGCCGTAGCGCCAATAGCCGATGCCGCCGTGCAACGAAATCAGGATCACCTTGGCGTGGCGCAGCACCTCATCGACATACAGGTCGACGGATGCGTGGTTCTGCACCTGCATAGGGTTGGCCAGGCGCAGACTGGGGTAATCGTCTGGCAACTGCTGCGCGGTTTGCGCGAGCAATGCCAAGTGGGAATCGCCGCTGCACAGAATCACCAGCTCGGCGGGGGTTTGCCCAAGGTCAGCAATGCTGTCGTCGGGGACAAAGCCGCCGGGCTGGGTGCGCAGCAGGTGCATGCTTAGCCTTTGATCCCGGTGGTAAGCGCAGCGCGCAGTTGCGCTTCCAGCACGGTCGCGTCCAGTTCCTGGCCGATCAGTACCAGATGAGTGACGCGCTCTTCATCAGCTTTCCAGGCGCGGTCGAAGTGTTTGTCAAAACGCGTCCCGACGCCTTGCACCAGCAGACGCATAGGCTTGCCCGGAATCGCCGCAAAGCCCTTGACCCGCAGAATCCCGTGCTGCACCACTGCCTGAGTCAGGGCGTCGAGCAACAGCGCTTCGTCGGCCTGCGGCAAGGAAATGGAAATCGAGTCGAAGGCGTCGTGATCGTGGTCGTCGTGGTCATCGCCTTCGTGGTGATCGTGATGGGTCTTGCGGCCATCGATGTGCAGCTCGGACTCGGCGCCCAGGCCCAGCAATACACTGATCGGCAACTGGCCTTTGCTGGCTTCGATGACTTTCACCGCAGGCGGCAGCTCTTCGGCGACTTCAGCGCGCACCGCCGCCAGGGCGTCGGCGTCGAGCATGTCGGCCTTGTTGAGGATGACCAGATCGGCGCTCGCCAGCTGATCGGCGAACAGCTCATGCAGTGGCGATTCGTGGTCCAGGTTCGGGTCGAGTTTGCGCTGGGCATCGACCTGATCCGGGAACGCAGCGAAGGTGCCGGCGATTACAGCCGGGCTGTCGACCACAGTAATCACGGCGTCAACGGTGCAGGCGTTGCGGATTTCCGGCCACTGGAAGGCCTGGACCAGCGGCTTTGGCAGAGCCAGACCCGAGGTTTCAATCAGAATGTGATCGAGATCGCCGCGACGGGCAACCAGTTCCTGCATCACCGGGAAGAACTCTTCTTGCACGGTGCAGCACAGGCAGCCGTTGGCCAGCTCGTAGACACGGCCGGTGGCTTCTTCTTCGGTGCAGCCGATGGTGCATTGCTTGAGGATGTCGCCGTCGATGCCCAGCTCGCCGAACTCGTTGACGATCACTGCGATACGACGCCCTTCGGCGTTGTCGAGCATGTGGCGCAGCAGCGTGGTTTTGCCCGAGCCGAGAAAGCCGGTGACGATGGTGACGGGAAGTTTGGCCAGTGTTTTCATCGGATGCCCTGTGGCTTCACGGCGGGCAAACAGGACGAGAAGCGCGCAACCGCCCGTGAGGACCGGTTCGCGATTCGATTCGCCACCGGATCACCCCGCCCGGTTGTAGTGAGAATTCGTGGCGCTGCGCGCAGTGGCAGGCCATTGTTCGAGGCAGGTCTCCTGGCTTACGGTAGCGAATCGCACTGACGGTTTCGTCAGGCCAATCGCATTCATCGCGCCTTCCCGCTCGCGCAGTGGCTGTGCAATGAACATGACCGTTTACAGTTGCGGGGGCAGCTGTGGCTTGAACCACATTCCCTTCTTAGCGCCGCTGCCGGTAATGGCAGGTCGGCGAACCTCAAGTGCGCAAGGCTACGCAGTGGCTTGGCGAAGGTCAACGATCTCCTGCCCCCCCTGCCGATTGACGGGCGCCTGACGTCGTGGTCTCCTACACACCTTGTTACGGGTGCCCTTCACAGGGTGAAACGGGAAACCGGTGCGTTCAGGCCTTCGGGTCTGTGCAAGTCCGGCGCTGCCCCCGCAACGGTAAGCGAGTGAAGAGTCAGATCCACTGTGTCGGTAGCGATATGGGAAGGCGATTCTTGAAGGCATGTGTGACTTGCATGTCCCTCGCAAGCCCGGAGACCGGCCCGACAACGACACATAACAAACCCGCGGTGGGCGGGCGCCGTTGAGTTCACTGTTGACGCTCGTCAGCGGTGCCCTTGCGCCTTCCCGTCCGCTGACACTTCAGAGGGAAGCGCCATGTCGATCAGCACCACCAGCCAGACATCCAGCAACGTCAGTACCCAGACCCAACGCCTCACCGCGGCCGTCAGCGCGATGATCCTTGGCGCCTGCCTGGTCTATTTCGCCGGTTTCTCGCACATTGACGCCGTGCATAACGCCGCGCACGACACCCGTCACAGCTCCGCCTTCCCTTGCCACTGAGACCTGCCGACATGTTCAAGCGTATCGCTCAAACGGCCGGTTTCACCGGACTGCTGGCGGCCCTGCTGCTGACCCTGCTGCAAAGCTTCTGGGTCGCGCCGCTGATTCTCCAGGCCGAAACCTATGAAAAAGCCCCGGCCGCTCACGAGCACGAACATACCGAAGGCGCCATGGCCGGGCATGTCCATGACGAAGAAGCCTGGGAGCCGGAAGACGGCTGGCAGCGCATCCTCTCCACCACCGGCGGCAACCTGGTGGTCGCGGTCGGCTTCGCTCTGATGCTCGCCGCGCTGTATACCCTGCGCAGCCCGAACAGCATCCGTCAGGGCGCCCTCTGGGGCCTGGCTGGCTACGCGGTGTTTGTCCTCGCGCCGACGTTGGGCCTGCCGCCCGAATTGCCAGGCACGGCCGCCGCCGACCTGACGCAACGGCAGATCTGGTGGGCCAGCACCGCAGCCTCCACCGCCGTCGGCCTGGCGCTGATCGTTTTTGCACACAACTGGCTACTGAAGGCTCTGGGCGCGGTCGTTCTGGTGATTCCACACCTCGTCGGCGCACCACAACCGGCGGTTCACTCGGCCCTGGCGCCAGAGGAACTGGAAGCGCAATTCAAGATTGCTTCGCTGCTGACCAACGCGCTGTTCTGGGTGGCAATGGGTTTGATCAGCGCCTGGTTGTTCCGTCGTCACGAAGCCAGGTCCGCTGAGCACGGCTTGAACCACGCGGTATGAATGAAACAGCCAACCGACCGATCCTGGTGATCGGTCTGGGCTGTCAGCGTGACTGTCCGGCATCGGTGCTCATGGGTTTGATTGAAGTCAGCCTGCTCGAGCATCGATTGTCACTGTCCGACATCACCGCCCTCGCCTCAATCGACAGCAAGTCAAATGAGCCCGGATTGCTGGAAGTGGCAGAACAGCTGCGATTGCCGCTCGGTTTCTTCAGCGCCGAAGAGCTGTCAGGCTTTGAAGCGCAATTGAGCCATCGCTCGCAGATCGTTTTCGACGTCACAGGCTGTTATGGCGTTGCCGAGAGTGCGGCGCTGGCAATGGCTTCGCATTTATCAAAATCCCCCGTCAGTCTGCTGATCCCTCGCCGCACAAGCTCTCGAGCCACCTTTGCGCTGGCCGGGCATTTTCTGGAGAACCCATGACCGTTTTCTTCATCGGTGCAGGCCCCGGCGATCCGGATTTGATCACCGTCAAGGGCCAGCGCCTGATCCGCAGCTGCCCGGTGATCATCTATGCCGGTTCGCTGGTACCGGAGGCTGTTCTTGAGGGGCATCAGGCCCTCCAGGTGGTCAACAGCGCTGAGTTGCATCTGGAACAGATCATTGCCTTGATGAAATCCGCTCATGCAAACGGCCAGGATGTGGCGCGCGTGCATTCTGGCGACCCGAGCCTGTATGGCGCCATCGGTGAGCAGATTCGTTGCCTGCGCGCGCTTGAAATTCCTTTCGAGATCATTCCGGGCGTCACGGCCACTGCGGCGTGTGCGGCTCTGCTGGGTACCGAGCTGACGCTGCCTGACATTTCCCAGAGTGTGATTCTGACGCGCTATGCCGATAAGACGGCCATGCCCGAAGGCGAAGAGTTGGGGGAGCTGGCGCGGCACAAGGCGACGATGGCGATTCACCTGGGGGTCAATAATCTGGGGAAAATCGTCGCTGAACTGGCTCCGCATTACGGTCTGGATTGCCCGATTGCGGTGGTGCATCGGGCGAGTTGGCCGGATCAGGATTGGGTGGTCGGAACGCTGTCGGATATCGAGGATAAGGTACGGGCGAAGGGATTCAGGCGGACTGCGTTGATTCTGGTGGGGCGAGTGTTGGGGAGTGATGTGTTTGGGGAATCGTCGTTATACCGGGCGGGGCATGCGCATGTTTTCAGGCCCTGATGGGTTTCCGGCGGCTCGCTTGGGGCTGATCCGTTTTTCCGGGTGACGCTGATAGGGGACTGGCTAACGCCAGACCTGTTTCGCCTTCGGCGAGTTACTTGAAAAGACACCAAGTAACCAAGTGTCCTGGCTCCCGGTTGGGCCCTCGTTCCTCGGGTCCCCTCACTCCGGCGACGCTCCGTGGGCACGCCGCCATCCGCCATCCATGGCGGGGGGCGGCTCTCGCGGCATCCANGGTTGGGCCCTCGTTCCTCGGGTCCCCTCACTCCGGCGACGCTCCGTGGGCACGCCGCCATCCGCCATCCATGGCGGGGGGCGGCTCTCGCGGCATCCATGCCGCTCGGCCCACTCCACGCCACCTGCGTTCGGCCTGCACCCAAGTCGCGATCTGTGTCGTCCGGACTGACGTGCGCTTAGAAGCAAGATCAAGATCAACAGCGAACACAGCTGTCCGTCTTGACGCAATTCCTGTGGGAGACGCCGGAGGTCACGACGGTACGGGCCGCGATTCGGACGATAGCGGTTTATCAGTTGCAGATGAGCCGCCTGACCTACCCCTATCGTCCCACCACGGCCCGGGCTGTCGTACAACTTCAGCGCCTCACACAGGGATCGCTTACCCCCCGAACCGGCTTTTCCAGGTAACTCGCCAGAGGCGAAACGCTTCTGCCGTTAGGCAGGACAAAATTATCAGCCCCACTGCCAATGCCAGACACGGCCAAAAAACTCTGAATCCCGGAAAACGAAAAGCCCCGAACAAGTCGGGGCTTTTCGTTTCAGAAAACACTCAGTAGTAAGCGTTTTCTTTCTGAGTATGGTCAGTCACATCACGCACGCCGGACAGCTCTGGAATGCGCTCAAGCAAGGTACGCTCGATACCTTCCTTCAGCGTCACATCCGCCTGGCCGCAACCCTGGCAACCGCCACCGAATTGCAGAACAGCGATGTTCGCCTCATCTTCCTCGACCACGTCGATCAGCGTAACCTGCCCGCCGTGACTGGCCAGACCCGGGTTGATCTCGGTCTGCAGGTAGTAGTTGATACGCTCGTTGATCGGACTGTCGGCATTGACCATTGGCACCTTGGCGTTCGGCGCCTTGATCGTCAACTGGCCGCCCATGCGATCGGTGGCGTAATCGACCACCGCGTCATCCAGGAACGCCTCGCTGAAGGAGTCGATCCAGGCCGTGAAGCTCTTCAGGCCGATGGCCTTGTCTTCCGGCTTTTCTTCGCCTGGCTTGCAGTAAGCGATACAGGTTTCAGCGTATTGGGTGCCAGGCTGGGTAATAAACACGCGGATGCCGATGCCGGGGGTGTTCTGCTTTTCCAGCAGATCGGCCAGGTAATCGTGGGCGGCATCGGTAATAGTAATAGCGGTCATGAAAATTCCTCGCAGACGTGGGGCGGAGTTTACGCCATTCCACAGCAACTGACAAAGTCCTAGTATTTCGCTCAGGTAATACCGACAAACAAGAAGACTCAGGACACGGCCACTTCCTTGACCGCCCTTCTGCTGTCCAGCCAGCTCTTCATCCGGCGGTAAAGCCCCTTCTCGATCCACTCGTAACTCAGCCATGCCCCGAGCGCGATGACCGGAACGCAGATGGCAAACGCCACATACGGGTTAAGGCCATAACGTTCGGTCGCCAGCCAACCGCCGTACAGCACCAGGACATGCAGCAGGTACACCGAATACGAGCAATCACCCATGGTTTTCAACAGTCGACTGCCGCGCATGTACGGCTCCAGCGAAATGCACGCCACCACGATCACCGCGCTGGGCAGGCCCCAGTTGACGATGCGCAGATCAGGCGGCAATTGCTTGATGGTCAGCAACGCCCCGCCGATGGCCAGCAACGGCAACCAAAGGCGCTCGGTGATCCAGCCGCGGCGGTAGATTACCCCGATACCGATGCCGAGCAGGAATTCATAAACGATATCGTTGGCATAGAAACGACTGATCAGCCCCGAACGCCCCAAGACGTCAGTCACGGCGAACAGCGCGGCGGCGATGATCAAGGGCCGCAGCCGCTGCTGGAACAGGAACACCATCGAGAACAACACGTAAAACAGCATCTCGTAGTTCAGCGTCCAGCCGACGTTCAGGGTCGGGTACAGGCCGTAGCCGCCAGGATTTTCGGAGGGAATGAACATCAGGGAAAGGATGAAGCTCTGCCAGTCCACTACCTGATGGGGCAACAGCGGATGCGCGACAACCACCAACAGCCCCATAACCAAGGTGTAGAGCCAATAGGCGGGCACGATGCGGATGATGCGATTGAGCATGAAACGGCCGGCGGGAATGTCTTTGTCGACCGTCGAGAGGTAGATCACCAGACCGCTGATGACGAAGAAGATGTCGACGCCAACGGCGCCTTTTTCAGTAAAAAACCGGCCGATCGGGCCGCTGGGATGGAAGTCGAAAAAAATCTGCATGAAGTGGTGACACACAACAGCCCACGCGGCGAGTGCCCGCAGGGCTTGAACCGAAATCAACATCTGCAACCTCTTGCTTACTCTGGTTTGACCCACGATCCAGGACCTCGAAAAGGTCACGCTTCAGGGGACGACTCACAGAGTCCGACTGGCAGGTTTGCAAAAAGGTTCGGCACGTCTGACGGGCTGCATAATGGCTGCAGGCCATGTTCTATAAGGGTTTTTCGGTTTCACCCCCGGCTCATGGGGATGAGCCGAAGGGTGGCGGCAAACACAAAAAACTTGTTTAAAGATTCTCGTACCGATTCATATCCAGCACCCCCGCCTCCTGCGGCTCGGTCTCCTGGATGTAATGGTCAAGATCGTGGAAGTACGTCCAGAACTGCGGATTGCTCCGGCGCACACCCCAGCGCTCGACGATCTTCTCGAACGCTTCTTTATGATCGTGAGCCTGCTCCATCGCGTCGACGAACGCGTTCACTTCATTGGCCGGGATATTGAACATGAAGTTCGGGTAACTGCTAAGCACCCCCGGATAGATCGTCAGGCTGTCCAGCCCCGGTTGATAGCGGTACGCCTCCCCCATCAGGAATGCCACATTACTGTGAGCCCGATTGCGCAGCATGCTGTAGACGATCCGTTTGCCGCTGCCGTCCTGAATGCGCAACATCGTCGCTTCCGGCAACTGCTCAATGACCCTCAGCCCGGCGGCAGGACGCGACACCAGACGACTCAGCGACTGCTCGACATCGCTGAACACCGGTCCGATACCCTGACGTGAGCAATACGCTCCGCTGCAACGGTTGATCGGGTCAGGTGATGCATTGAGCGTGCCGGCGCGTTCGATCAGCTTGCGCTCGAAGTCACGTTTGGGGTCTTTCTCATCCAGTTTCATCCCGGTCGGCGTGTCGTCATCGATGGCCTGGTAATCCAGCCACATCTTCACCTTGCCGCTGTTCTGGTACCAACTGCCGAGAATGTCGTCACGCTTGTCCGCCGGCATCAAGCGCAGGAAGTTGACCTCGGCACCATTGCGGATCAGGTCGAAATACAGCCGCGTCTGCACCTGATGCGAAACGTTGCCATACACGTCGAAATTCACCGCCAACTGGTAGTACGTGCGCTCCAGCAGCGGGTAGTCGAACAGCCAGACCGAGTTCGGCAGATCGCCAATCAGGCCCTTGTTCACCGAGGCGCTGTCGAAGTGACGGAAGATGGTCAGCAGCGCGTTGTCATTGCCCGCCCACAGGGTCGCCCAGCCCGGTGGCGGCATGCTGGCGTAGGCATCGCTGCGCAAGTCTTCGTACTCGTTGCGCTTGTCGCGGTAGTCATGCCACAGGCTCAAGACACTGCCGACGTCGTCGTTCTGCCCCGGCATCGCCAGCAGCGGCGTGGCCTTGGCGCGGTAAACCGCATCGGTGATATAGCGGTCGTGAGCAGGCTCCTGAAAAAGCGCCCAAAAATGGTCGCGGATCACGTCGGTGGCGATCTGGCCGCGACATACCGGGCCGCGAATGAAAGTTCTGACAAAATACTCGGCGTTATCCAGCATGAACTGGTAACGGGCGACTGCCGGGATTTCCTTGAACGTATCGAACGGGTTCGCCCGGCGTTGCGGGCTGTAGCCGGGTAATTCGGTGGCGTGCCAGTTGCCGCTGTAAAACAGCTGCTTGACCCGCGCCAGCTTCTGCGGCCCCATCGGATAGGTGATGTGGGTCTTGTGCACGATCACGCCCTGCACTGGCATCAGGCGGTAATAAAAGGTGGTGCCGGGGTCGTCATCAGGGCGGCGCGTGGCGATCAGATCAACCGGCTGGCCGCTCGGGGTCCGTGAACGCACCCATTGAAAGAAATGCCCCGGCTCGCCGCCAGTGAAATAGATGTGCGCCAGAAACAAATGCTCATATAGCCAGCGCCCCACCAGCGCCTCGGTCGAACCCGGGCGATTGAACAGGTTTTCCCACTCGGTGATCTGCGCCGCTTCTGCAGGGCTTGGCTGCAATGGCGCCTGATCGACCGGCGCCCCCGCCGCCAGCCAGCTTTGCAGGGTGCCGTACTGCGCGTCGGTGAGGCCGGTGACTGCCAGCGGCATGCCCTGACCGGGATGAGATTTGGCGTAACCGTCGAACTCCTGGGGCAGCGGGCACATGTTCTCGCGATTGAGGCCCAGCACGATGTCGTCGGGCAGCTTGGCGTTTGGTACCAGCGGCGTGCTGTGGCCGAACTCGAGCATCTTCGCCATCAGCGCCGCCTGATTGCTTTGGCCATCGAGCACCGAGTAAAAGCTTTTCTTGCGCCAGGCTTGCGGGCCTTCGGCGTCGTAGAAAATCCGCGTAGGCGAAACAGCCTGGCTGCGATCGCCCTGATACACCGGCACTTTGGAGGCCCCGCGCAATGCGCCTTCGCCGCTGCCCAGGTTCAATTGGCAGGCCGCATCGTTGCAGGCATGGCAGGCCACGCATTTTTCGGTAAAAATCGGCTGGATATCCCGGCTGTAGGAAATGGCCGGGTGCGCGAGGGCAGATTGCGGAAGAGGCGATTGCGCGAACGCTGCACCGCAAAACAACAAGGCCAATGCATTGGCGAACAAGCGATGCAACATGGAACGGGCGTCCTGAAAATAAAGAATCCGCAATGATTCTACCTGTGGCGAGCGGCCATCAACATGAGCAGAATTCATCTAAATCCGCGAACGGTTTAAAACGGTACAGGTTTGCTATTATTTCGCACCTTTCATCGTCACCTTTTTCGCATTTCTTTGTCCGGGTACCCCTATGTCAGATCGCAGCGCGCGTCTTAAAGCACTCCAGCAGGCTCTCAAAGAGCGGATCCTGATTCTCGATGGCGGTATGGGCACCATGATCCAGAGCTATCGCCTGGAGGAAGAAGACTATCGCGGCAAACGCTTCGCCGACTGGCCAAGCGACGTCAAGGGCAACAACGACCTGCTGATTCTGACCCGCCCCGATGTCATCGGCGCGATCGAGAAAGAGTACCTGGACGCGGGTGCCGACATTCTCGAAACCAACACCTTCAACGCCACTCAGGTGTCCCAGGCCGACTACGGCATGGAAGCGCTGGTCTACGAGCTGAACGTTGAAGGCGCACGTCTGGCCCGTAAAGTGGCCGACGCCAAGACCCTCGAAACCCCGGACAAGCCGCGCTTCGTCGCTGGCGTGCTCGGCCCGACCAGCCGCACCTGCTCGCTGTCGCCGGACGTGAACAACCCCGGCTATCGCAACGTCACCTTCGACGAACTGGTGGAGAACTACACCGAGGCCACCAAAGGCCTGATCGAAGGCGGTGCGGACATGATCCTCATCGAAACCATCTTCGACACCTTGAACGCCAAAGCCGCCATTTTCGCCGTGCAGGGCGTTTACGAAGAGCTGGGCTTCGAACTGCCGATCATGATTTCCGGCACCATCACCGACGCCTCCGGCCGCACCCTTTCCGGCCAGACCACCGAAGCCTTCTGGAACTCGGTGCGCCACGCCAACCCGATTTCGGTCGGCCTGAACTGCGCCCTGGGTGCCAGCGAGCTGCGTCCGTATCTGGAAGAATTGTCGAACAAAGCCCAGACCCACGTCTCGGCGCACCCGAACGCCGGTCTGCCCAATGAATTCGGTGAGTACGACGAAGCACCGAACCAGACCGCAGCGGTCATCGAAGAATTCGCCCAAAGTGGCTTCCTCAATATCGTCGGCGGTTGCTGCGGCACCACGCCCGCGCACATCAAGGCCATCGCCAACGCCGTCGCCGGGTATGCGCCCAGGGTGATTCCGGACATCCCGAAAGCCTGTCGCCTGTCGGGCCTTGAGCCGTTCACCATCGATCGCAGCTCGTTGTTCGTCAACGTTGGCGAGCGCACCAACATCACCGGCTCCGCCCGCTTCGCCCGCCTTATCCGTGAAGACAACTACACCGAAGCCCTGGAGGTCGCCCTGCAGCAGGTCGAAGCCGGCGCTCAGGTGATCGACATCAACATGGACGAGGGCATGCTGGATTCGAAGAAGGCCATGGTGACCTTCCTCAATCTGATTGCCGGTGAACCGGACATCTCCCGCGTACCGATCATGATCGACTCCTCGAAATGGGAAGTGATCGAAGCCGGCCTCAAGTGCATTCAGGGCAAGGGCATCGTCAACTCGATCAGCATGAAAGAAGGCGTCGAGCAGTTCATCCATCACGCCAAACTGTGCAAACGCTATGGCGCCGCGGTGGTGGTCATGGCCTTCGACGAAGCCGGCCAGGCCGACACCGAAGCGCGCAAGAAAGAAATCTGCAAACGCTCCTACGACATTCTGGTCAACGAAGTCGGCTTCCCACCGGAAGACATCATCTTCGACCCGAACATCTTCGCCATCGCCACCGGTATCGAGGAGCACAACAACTACGCAGTCGACTTCATCAATGCCTGTGCGTACATCCGCGACGAGCTGCCGTATGCACTGACCTCCGGCGGCGTGTCCAACGTGTCGTTCTCGTTCCGCGGCAACAACCCGGTGCGCGAAGCGATTCACTCGGTGTTCCTGCTGCACGCGATCCGCGCCGGCCTGACCATGGGTATCGTCAACGCCGGTCAACTGGAGATCTACGACGAGATCCCGGCCAAGCTGCGCGAAGCCGTGGAAGACGTGGTTCTGAACCGTAGCGACGAGGGCACTGAAAAACTGCTGGCCATCGCTGACGAGTTCAAGGGCGACGGCTCGGTCAAGGAGGCGGAAACCGAGGAGTGGCGTGGCTGGGAGGTCAACGAGCGCCTCAAGCACGCGTTGGTAAAAGGCATCACCACGCACATCGTCGAAGACACCGAGCTGTCGCGCCAGTCTTTCGCCCGGCCAATCGAGGTGATCGAAGGCCCGCTGATGGCCGGCATGAACGTGGTCGGCGACCTGTTCGGCTCGGGCAAGATGTTCCTGCCGCAAGTGGTGAAGTCCGCCCGCGTGATGAAACAGGCCGTGGCGCACCTGATTCCGTTCATCGAAGCGGAAAAAGGCGACAAACCGGAGGCCAAGGGCAAGATTCTCATGGCCACGGTCAAGGGCGACGTGCATGACATCGGCAAGAACATCGTCGGCGTGGTGCTGGGCTGTAACGGTTACGACATCGTCGACCTCGGCGTGATGGTGCCTGCCGAGAAGATCCTGCAGGTCGCCAAGGAGCAGAAGTGCGACATCATCGGACTCTCCGGCCTGATCACCCCGTCGCTGGACGAGATGGTCCACGTTGCCCGTGAGATGCAGCGCCAGAACTTCAGCCTGCCATTGATGATCGGCGGCGCGACCACGTCCAAAGCGCATACGGCGGTGAAGATCGAGCCCAAGTACAGCAACGACGCGGTGATCTACGTCACCGACGCTTCCCGCGCCGTGGGCGTGGCGACTCAGTTGCTGTCCAAGGAGCTGAAAGCCGGCTTCATCGAGAAGACCCGCGCCGAGTACGTCGAAGTGCGTGAGCGCACCTCGGCGCGCAGCGCCCGCACCGAGCGCCTGAGCTACAGCGCGGCCATCGCCAAGAAGCCGCAGTTCGACTGGGCCGCCTATGAGCCCGTCAAACCAAGCTTCACCGGTGCGAAAGTGCTGGAAGACATCGACCTCAACGTACTGGTCGATTACATCGACTGGACGCCGTTCTTCATCTCCTGGGACCTAGCGGGCAAATACCCGCGCATTCTCACTGACGAAGTAGTCGGTGAAGCAGCGACCTCGCTGTTCAAGGACGCTCAGGAGCTGCTGCGCAAGCTGATCGACGAGAAGCTGATCCGCAGCCGCGCGGTGTTCGGCTTCTGGCCGGCCAACCAGGTCGACCATGACGATATCCAGCTGCTCGACGATAACGGCCAGCCATTGGCGAAACTGCATCACTTGCGCCAGCAGATCATCAAGACCGACGGCAAACCGAACTTCTCGCTGGCCGACTTCGTTGCACCCAAAGACAGCGGCGTGACCGATTACGTCGGTGGCTTCATCACCACTGCCGGCATCGGCGCCGAAGAAGTGTCCAAGGCCTACCAGGACAAGGGCGACGACTACAACGCGATCATGGTCAAGGCCCTGGCCGACCGCCTGGCCGAAGCCTGCGCCGAGTGGCTGCACCAGCAAGTGCGTAAGGAATATTGGGGTTACGCCACCGACGAGCAGCTGGACAACGAAGACCTGATCAAAGAGAAATACGCGGGCATCCGCCCTGCCCCCGGCTACCCGGCCTGCCCGGACCACACCGAAAAAGGCGTGCTGTTCGACCTGCTGGACCCCGCCCAGGGCGACGGCAAGCCAGGCATCAGCGGCGTGTTCCTCACCGAGCACTACGCGATGTTCCCGGCGGCAGCGGTCAGCGGTTGGTACTTCGCCCACCCTCAGGCGCAGTACTTCGCCGTGGGCAAGGTCGACAAGGATCAGGTGGAAAGCTACAACGCCCGCAAAGGTCAGGAAATGCGCGTGACCGAGCGCTGGCTGGCGCCGAATCTGGGGTATGACGAATAGGGTTCGACACCCATACGCTTCGCTGCCGTCGTGACCTCCGGCGTCTCCCACAGGGACAGAGGTGTGCCGTAAATGTGTGTCTGGCGCCGATCCTGTGGGAGTTTTGATCGTTCCCACGCTCCAGCGTGGGAATGCCTTGCAGGCCGCTCCGCGTCCCATTGATGCGCAGCGTCAATCGCAGCGTTACCACGCGGGGCGTCACGACAGCCACAGATCCACTTCTGATTTGCGACTATCATTCTCTTCAGCACCGCCGAGGCGCTGGAGAGGATATGGACAACTCACCGCAACCCCCCGACGACAACAAACCCCCGACCTTCTGGCAGATGGTGCACAGCGTCATGGCTGCGGCCTTTGGCGTGCAGAGCCACAAGAATCGCGCGCGGGACTTCACTCACGGCAAGCCGTCGCATTTCGTGATCATGGGCATTGCCTTCACCGCGATATTCGCGCTGATACTGATGGGGATCGTGCAGTTGGTGTTGTACTTTGCTGTGCGCTAAAGCCTTCACCGTTCGGTTTACGCAAGGTTCATCCGGGAACCCGCTGGCTATGATTTTCACGCCATCGCAAACAGTTGTCCTGCGGCTGAAGGACCAACGTCAGCCGGTTGAAGAGATGAATATCGGCGTATCGGGCAAAAAACCGGTTAAGCATTTCACCAAACAGATGAACGTCCCCCTCCCCCGCGAACCCACCTGTATCCAGCGTGACTTCGATATCCACACCGCGTAGCAGAAACCCTTTCTCAAAGCGTTCGAGCAAATAATGTCGAACCTCGACGATCGCCTGCAACCGTCGCCGGTTCTGCTCATTGCCGGTCCAGTCGTAGAGGCCAAGCGTGTTGCGCAACACTTCAGCACTGTCGAGCATCGGCAGGAAACTCGACCCAAGGTGACTAAGCACGCGCCAGTGAAAGCGATCCCTGTGGGGCGCGTAACAGGGCATTGTCATCGCACACAGATTGCGCACCGTGACTTTCGGTCGACTGGCATGCGCGGCCTTCAGCAGCACCGTCTCAGCCAATGCCATCCGCGGCAGCTGGCCATTGGTGGCCGTCAACTGCAGCGACAGTTTCGTCCGATTCGACCGGTCGAGGTCGAAACCTTCACCCCCCAGAATCAACCATGTGTCGTGCGACCCGCCCGGCGCGCGTCTGAGCCGGGTATGAAAATGGCGCTCGGGAGCGGCGTCACGCAACATGCCACCCTTGTGCTGAAAATGGGTGAATGGCACATACTGGCGCCGCGCGGAGTGCTTGGTAGCGATAACGCTGTCTACCGAATAGATATCAATGGGGCCGTCCTGCACATCCATCGCGCGCACCCGATAATCGGTTTGTAAAGGGTCAAGGGTCAGACGTTCCGCTTCAAGGGCAAACAGATTGATGACCGGCACGGCATGCAGGCGAATGTGCTCTGCGTTGAGCGAAAATGCACGGGGCCAGGGTTCATCTAGGACCACCTCAAGTTCGAACTGGTTTGTACTGGCCGCGAATTTCACCTGTTCCAGCCCCTTGAGCGTCACGAACATGAACTTCTCGGGGAAGCTGAAATACTCCAGCAATAACGGGTAGTCGCTGAACCGACTGTCACCCTGAGGCAAGAGGCGGTCGTCCTCTGCGAAGCCCTTGGCAGCGAACCGAACGTCGACCACCTCGCGCTCCAAACCGTCCCTGCGCAAACAGACCGTCTGAGCGTTGAGCGTCAGCGCCTGATGCAGGGCAGTGGCAACGGGTGCACTGGCGTTGAGGTAAAAGGGTATGTCTCGCAGGTCTAGCGCGTCCCAGGCCAGCAGCTTGCCGCGCGAGAAACTCAACCTGATCACGGACCGGCCGTCCAGGGCTTGGCCGACCTGCACGGAATCGAGCGCCAGCGCACGCAGCGTAAGGTCCTGTGTGGTGGTGTAACGGCAGCGAGTCAGCTGAGGGCCGACGGGCTGCGAGCGCACTTCGAACCCTTTGCAAACCGTTGCGCAGGCCTTCATCTGACTGACGTCTGGCGAGAGCTCGACGATGGACAGCGAAGGAATCATGCGCAGGTAGTGCGGCCCCACCAGGTCGATCAGCCCCTCCGTCAACTCAGGCAGGTCGTCGTCGAGCTTTTCGCGCATCCTGCCCATCAGAAACGCGAAACCTTGAAACAACTGCTCGACACCGGGATCCACAGCCCCGGGTTTATCCAGATTCAACGCCCCGGCGCGGTCGGGAAACGCTTGCGCATACTCTTGAGCCGCTTCGCGCAGGTAGCGCATCTCGGCGTCAAAGTACGCCAGCGTGGAATTGTCCTTGTTCATCGAAGCGTTCCTTGTCTCTGGTCTTGAAAAAACTTCCAGCCTCTTCAGCTCGCAGTCGCTTGCGGCAGTGAAGTGACCAACATGCAGCCGCACTCACAGCGGTCGCCATGAAACGCGACTGCAAGATCATCGTCGGTGAACCCCGAGTTGCCCTCGGCGATCCTGGTTTCACCGTGGCCGGGAAGCGGACAGAAGACGCTGTCGCCTACGCGAGCGGCGCCAAGGCCGTCGAATATCATTGCCTCGGAGGCGGTCTTGACCGTGCCGCCGCTGCTGGTTGTGTCGCTGATGCGGATGATGCCTTTCATGTGAAATCCTCTTTCAGTTCGGTTGATTGGGTAAGTGAAGGTGATCGCGACATAGGCCTGCCGGTGGCGGGGTCGAGTTTCAGTTCCTCGGTCAGGCGCCGGATAAGCTCCGGTGAAGGCTTCTCGGGCGGGACATTCGCTTCGCGGGCTTCCAGCCATTGCAGCTTGCCGTCCCACGGCGGCAGCTTGGCCGGGGGCAGCGGGAGGATGTCGTTGATTTCGGGGGCTTTGGGGTGGGCGTAGGAATACCGTGCCAGGATGCGCCAGATGGTTTTGTAGCGCTCGGCGCGTTCGAGGTCTTTTTCCAGACCGAGGTAATACAGGTCGTCGGTGGGCGCAGGCCCTCGGAAACTGTCATCCAACCACCCCGCAGATGTTTCATCACCTGCGGCGACACCGAGTTGAAATGCTTCCAGTGCCTCTTTATATGAGCCGCTGTCTTGGAGGTAGACACCTAAGATGTTGGCGGCTGGTCCATGCCCTTGTCCAGCTGCGCAACGGCGCATCTGTCGCGCTACGTACGGCGCCCTGTCGCTCGGCGCCAGAGCTTCACCGATTTCATACTGAGCTTGCGCACTGCCCTCGTCAGCGGCCTTGCGCAGGTAGCGCAGCGACATCTCCATGTCCTGTTTAAGATCGGCGATACCGTTTTTTAGAAACACCGACACAAAGTAGTAACCCGTTGCCACGTTGGCATCGATCAGGTCTTGACTGAAGCGCAGGTGTTCGTGGCCCCGCAGTTTATATTTCCCGCGCAGGCTGCCGTTCTGCAGGTTGATAGTGGCTTTGACATGGCCGTTCTCGGCAGCGATGCGGTAGAGCCGGGTAATCTCCAGGTCGGTAGTCGGGTCCTGTTTCAACTGGTTGTTCTTCTCCAACCAACGGGCGTACTGGAACAGTACGTCGCTGTCGGCACTTGCAGGCGGTATGACCTCGTATTGGCAGGTGAAGGCCAGGTTTTCCTGGATGGCGCTGAGCGACGGCACCGATGCGCCGAACTGCTGCTCGGTGTCGGGGCGGTCACAACCCGCCAGCAGCAGGCATGAGAAAACCCACGCACGGTTCATCACGCCAGCCTCCACATGACCCGCACCGGGCCTTCGCACAGACGTTTTGCCAGCGGCCAGATGCGCTCTTCGTAATAACGCATCTGCTCAACAGGAAAGATCGCGTCTTGCTCGAAATGACGAATAATCGGCTGACCCTCCGGGGTGCCGAGGGCCGAGTGCTCGACAACCTGCCAGTAACCACTGACCGGACATGGAGTGCCAGCGAGGCAGTTTTTGGCCGACAAGTGCGCCTGACTGAAGCCCTTGGCCCCCGGCATTGGCCTGCCGGTGGCGGGGTCGAGTTTCAGGTCCTCGGTCAGGCGCCGGATCAGCTCTGGGGACGGTTTTTCGGGCGGGACATTCGCTTCGCGGGCTTCGATCCATTGCAGCTTGCCGTCCCACGGCGGCAGTTTGGCCGGTGGCAGCGGGAGGATGTCGTTGATTTCGGGGACTTTGGGGTGGGCGTAGGAGTAGTCCGCGAGGATGCTCCAGATTTGGTGGTAACGGGAGGCGCGTTCTGAGTCCTCTTGCAAGTCCATGTAATACAGCTTGTTCGTTGCCTCAGGCCCTTTGAATCCCTCGGCAAGACGTCCTGCCGAAGATTCATCACCTGCCGCAACTCCCAGTTGAAATGCTTCCAGCGCGTCTTGATATTGCTTGGTGAACTTGAGATCAACGCCCAAAGCGCGCGCAGCGTTCCCCTGACCTTGCTCAGCCGCGCAGCGGCGCATCTGCCGCGAAACATCCGGTGCCCGGTCGCTCGGCGCCAGTGCATCACCTATTTCGTACTGGGCTTGCGCACTGCCTTCGTCGGCAGCCTTGCGCAGAAAGCGCAGCGACATCTCCGTGTCCTGCTTCAGGTCGGCAATACCATTTTTTAGAAAAACCGACACGAAGTAGTAACCCGTTGCCACCTTTGCATCGATCAAATCTTGACTGAACCGCAGGAGCTCGTGCCCCCGAAGTCTGAACTTGCCGCGCAGGCTGCCGTTCTGCAGGTTGATATTGGCCTTGGGATGACCATTCTCAGTGGCGATACGGTACAGCCGACTAATTTCAAGGTCGGTATCCGGGTCTTGTTTCAGCTGGTTGTTCTTCTCCAACCAACGGGCGTACTGGAACAGCACATCGCTGTCAGCACTCCCCGGAGTTAGCGTTTCGTGCTTGCAAGTGAAGGCCAGATTTTCCTGGACTGCGCTGAGCGACGGCACCGAAGCGCTGTGCGGCCGTTGGGTGTCAGGTGCATCGCAACCTGCCAGCAATAGGCA
>NZ_MUIN01000013.1 GCF_002080045.1 Pseudomonas sp. Bc-h
GTGACGCTCCGCGTCACAGCGCACGCCGGCGCAGAGCGCCGAAGGCGGCGTCACCACGCAGAGAGTGGGAACGATCACTGAATCGCCTGGCGCAACACAACCCCCTGCAGCAGCACGGCTTGCCGGSGGTGASGTRCTCAAGATCGCTMCCGCCGGCAAGCCGGACGGCTACAGGGTTTGTGGGCGGTAATGATCGTCCCCCACGCTCTGCGTGGGAATGCATCCCGTGACGCTCCGCGTCACAGCGCACGCCGGCGCAGAGCGCCGAAGGCGGCGTTACCACGCAGAGCGTGGGAACGATCACTGAATCGCCTGGCGCAACANGAATGCATCCCGTGACGCTCCGCGTCACAGCGCACGCCGGCGCAGAGCGCCGAAGGCGGCGTTACCACGCAGAGCGTGGGAACGATCACTGAATCGCCTGGCGCAACATCATCCCCTGCAGCAGCACGGCTCGCCGGCGGTGACGCACTCAAGATCGCTACCGYCGGCAAGCCGGACGGCTACAGGGTTTGTGGGCGGTAATGATCGTCCCCACGCTCTGCGTGGGAATGCATCCCGTGACGCTCCGCGTCACAGCGCACGCCGGCGCAGAGCGCCGAAGGCGGCGTYACCACGCAGAGCGTGGGAACGATCAYTGAATCGCCTGGCGCAACACCACCCCCTGTAGCCGCACGGCTTGCCGGGGGTGACGTGCTCAAGATCGCTACCGCCGGCAAGCCGGGCKGCTACAGCGCCTCATCCTCGGATCTCAGCCTTCACCGATCCAGCTCGCTCCCGGCCACTGCTGGCTGTTGACCAATTGCCTTGCGACCTCGGTGATGACTACCCGCGTGGCCAGAGCAGCAGGCGACAGCTCATCATCGGCGAGGGTCGCGAGCAGATTGCGGCGGCCCACATGGGCGTCGGCGATCTGCACCAGCGACAGGCCGGATTCTCCCTTGAGTGCAGCCGCTGCACCCGGCTGAATCGTCGCGGCATGGCCCGCTCTTACCGCATTCATCAGCACCGCCAGGCCATCGACTTCCATGATGATGTTGGGCACCACGCCCGCCCGTTCGAAAGCCGTCATCAAGGTCGAGCGCAGGCCATGCTGTGCACTGGGCGCCACCAAGGGGAGGTGCCCGAGTTCGGCGAGGTGCACGCTATCGCCCGTCGGTGCATCGGGCAGTGCAGGAGATGCGATGACGAAGAGTTTTTCGTCGAGCAGTGGCGTGACGCTCCAGCGTTTGCCGCCTTCGAGCTGGAACAGGATGGCCAAGTCGATCTGTCGGGCGTTGAGTTGCACGGCCAAGTGCCCCGAGAGCATTTCTACCAGGTGCAACTGGATGTCCGGATAGCGCTCGCGCATGGCGTTGATCAGCGGCAGAGCGAGCACCGTGGCGGTGGTCGGCGGCAAGCCGACGCTTACGTACCCACTCATGCGACCGCGATGGGCGGCCAGCACTGCATTCTCCGCCTGCCGCAAGGTCAGCTGGGCGTGATGCAGAAACGCCAGCCCTGCGCTGGTGGCAGTCACCCCGGTGGTGGTGCGATTGAGCAGACGGGTACTGAGCTCGCTTTCGAGTTTGCCGATCTGCTGGCTCAGGGCCGAGACGCCGACATCCAGCTCCAGCGCGGCCCGACCGAGGCTGCCCAGCTCGACGATCTTCACGAAATAGCGCAATTGGCGTAGTTCCACGGGCAGGCTCCATAGGCGTAGAAAAGCGCGAAGCAGTCTACACGCAGTGATCGATACGGATAGCGGTGTGAATGCACCAAAAACGTCTTCGGCATGCAGCGAGCGTTGCAATACGTGCATTTGCTCGTGCCATTGAGCAAGGTAAACGTGGCCGTGCGCAGTCCTCGCTGATGGCACTGTGCTTGCAGTGCCTTCGGCATTACACGGGAGACGCCGAATGTTATCACTGCGCACCAACAAACGCCGGGCTCAGGACGATGACGCTCTGAACCTCTTGTTCGATGATCTGGATCTGACGGTGCAGCTGTCCGAGCACTCACCATTGAATGCTCGTCTGAACGGCTTCAGCAAGACTTTGCACCAGCGGCTGGGAGAAAGCCTGGCGGCGTCGGTGGACATCGCCGCCCATGCCCCGGAACTGGCACGCATCGCCCGCGCCACCGAGCAGAGCGGGCAGATGCTGGCTCAGGCGTCGGAGTTGATCGCCAGCGCCAGTGAGCAGGTCAGCACCTCGCTCGACACCGAACTGGTGCCCGGTGCCGCGCAAGTCGCCAAGCTCTCAAGCGAAGTCACGCTGACGCTGCGCCAATGCCAGCAGACCGGCGAACAGGTGCTGGATCAGGTGGATGCCATTGGCGCCAGTGAACAGAAACTGGACGAGGTGATCGGCCAGTTGTTCGGGCAGTTGGAGGAGGTCAGTCAGGTGCTCGGCGTGATTGCCAGCATCTCGCAGCAGACCAATCTTCTGGCTCTGAATGCAGCGATCGAAGCGGCTCGTGCCGGGGAGCATGGGCGGGGCTTTGCGGTGGTCGCCGACGAGGTGCGTCGGCTGGCAGGACACACGACGGAGTCCACCACTCGAGTCAGCCAGATCATCGAGCGCTTTCGTGCCGACATGGACCAGTTGGGCACTGCCGGCAAGACCATGCACGCGGCGGTTGCCGATGGCCGTGAAGGCATGACGCGCATGGGCGCAGACCTGCTGAGCACTCAGGCGGCGATGGATCAACTGGACCAACGCGTCGGCCATATTGCCTCTGGGACTGAGCACATCGGGATTGCCGTCCACGCGATCAATCGCGACGTGCAGAACATTGCGGGTGTCGCGGCAGAATTGCTGGGCGACGCGGGGCAGGTACTGACCCACAGTGATGCGGTGCGCACCAGCGGCGATCATTTGTTGAATGGTCTGGGCGGCTTTCGGCTGCAGATGCACAAGGCGATTCAGACCAGTGTCGAGCAGCTTGCCAGCGAAGCGGCGATGCTTGGCGACGTCGGCACGGCCGAACGGTCCATGGGCGACATTCTGCGTCGTGACCAGCGCTTTGAACTGTTTTACATGGTCGACCGCAACGGCACGCAGATCAGCGAAAACGTCGGGATGGAGAGTGACCCGAAAGCGCTGAGCTACAAGGGCCGGAACTGGGCGCAGCGGCCGTGGTTTCGTGAGGTGGCTGAGCAACTGGCGAGCTACATCACCCCGGTGTATCGCTCATCTGCAACCGATGCGTTTTGCGTGACGGTGTCGGTGCCGATATTTGCCGCGAACGGGCAGCTGCACAGGGTGCTGGCGGCGGATGTGAGGTTGTCGGCGTTGATGTGAGTGAGTCGCCCGGATCTGGGTGGAAGCGAATCATAATCTTGCCCTGGACCCTGTGGGAGGGAGCTTGTTCGCGAAGGCTTGGTGGCTGTGACATGTCATTGCCTGACACCACGCTTTCGCTGGCAAGCGCCCTCCCGCAGATCAGCGGGTGCTCGTGAGGTGGCTTACGCCTGATCTTCCTTCTGCAGTTCAAACAGCAGCAACGAACGCGGGGTTACCGTGTACTCGGTGCCGAACTCGAACTGCTCCTTGCCACGAATATCCGGCTGATTGGTGTCGACCAGGCCGATCCAGTTCACGCCTTCAGGCACTTCCGGCAACTTGAAATTGACCCCTTCGTGGTGCGAGTTGACCACCAGCAGCATGGTTGCCTCGGCGCCGCGGCGACGGATGCCGGTCTCCTGCGCACGGCCATCTATCAGCATGCCGAGGCAGCGACCGTTGCCGTCCTCCCATTGCTCGATGGTCATCTCATCGCCGCTTGGCGACAGCCAGGTGACGTCCTTGACCCCCAGCTCCTCGTTGTAATCACCGACCAGGAAACGGCCGCGTCGCAGGATCGGATAGGTCATGCGCAGCTTGATCAGGCGTTTGACGAACTTGTGCAGGGCCTTGCCGTCTTCATCCCAATCCCAGTTGACCCAGCCGATTTCGCTGTCTTGGCAGTAGGCGTTGTTGTTGCCGTGCTGGGTGCGGGCGAACTCGTCACCGGCCACCACCATCGGTGTGCCCTGGGAGAACAGCAGCGTCGCGAAGAAGTTGCGCATCTGCCGCAGGCGCAGGGCGTTGATTTCCGGGTCTTCGGTCGGACCTTCGACACCGTGGTTCCAGGAGCGGTTGTCATTGCTGCCGTCCTGATTGTTCTCGTCGTTGTCTTCGTTGTGCTTGTCGTTGTACGACACCAGATCGTGCAGCGTGAAGCCATCGTGCGCGGTGACGAAGTTGACCGACGCATATGGTCTGCGTCCGCGCTGGTTGAACATGTTGCCCGAGGCGGTCAGGCGACTGGCAAGGTCGGCAAGCTGGCCTTCGTCGCCTTTCCAGAAGGCGCGCACGGTGTCGCGGAACTTGTCGTTCCATTCCGCCCAGCCCGGCGCGAACTTGCCGACCTGATAGCCACCAGGGCCGCAGTCCCAAGGCTCTGCGATCAGTTTCACCTGGCGCAATACCGGGTCCTGACGGCAGGCCACGAGGAAGCTGTGGCGCTCGTCGAAACCATCATGATAGCGGCCCAGAATGGTCGCCAGGTCGAACCGGAAGCCGTCGACGTGCATCTCGCTGGCCCAATAGCGCAGCGAATCGGTAACCATCTGCAAGACGCAGGGATGGCTCAGATCCAGCGTGTTGCCGGTGCCGGAATCGTTGATGTAGAAGCGCTTGTCGTCTGGCATCAGGCGATAGTACGAAGCGTTGTCGATACCGCGCATGGACAGGGTCGGGCCGCGTTCGTTGCCTTCGGCGGTGTGGTTGTAGACCACGTCCAGGATGACCTCGAGCCCCGCATGGTGCATGTGCGCGACCATTTCCTTGAACTCGGCGATTTTGCCGTGAGCCAGGAAACGCGGGTCCGGGGCGAAGAAGGCGATGGTGTTGTAGCCCCAATAGTTGGTCATGCCCTTTTGCAGCAAATGCTGGTCGTTGACGAAGGCATGGATCGGCAGCAACTCGACCGAGGTCACGCCCAGGCCCTTTATGTGCTGAATCACGTCATCGACCATCAGCCCGGAAAAAGTACCCTTGAGCTCGTCGGGAACGGACGGGTGACGCATGGTGAAACCCCGGGTGTGGGTTTCATAGAAAATGGTTTTTTCCCAAGGCACGTTGGCGCGCTGATCACGGCCCCAGGTATAGGCCGGATCGATGACCTTGCACTTGGGCACGAACGGAGCACTGTCGCGCTCATCGAAACTGAGATCGTCGTCCGGATGGCCGATGGTGTAGCCAAACAGTGCTTCGGACCATTTCAGTTCGCCGACCAGCTGCTTGGCATACGGGTCGATCAGCAGTTTGTTGTGGTTGAAGCGGTGGCCGTTTTTCGGGTCATAAGGGCCGTACACGCGGTAGCCATAAACGAGGCCCGGGTGAGCGTCGGGCAGGTAGCCGTGAAAGATCTCGTCGGTGTATTCGGGGAGCTCGATGCGCTCCAGCTCTTCTTCGCCCGTGGAGTCGAACAGGCACAGCTCTACCTTGGTCGCATTGGCAGAAAAGATCGCGAAGTTGACCCCTAGGCCGTCCCAGTTGGCGCCGAGCGGGAAGGGCAGGCCCTCCCGAATGCGCGAAGGATTGGCTTGCGGGCTGTCGGCCTTGGCGGATTCATTCTGGGGGGCGGTTTGCTTCTCTTGCTTGCTCATGTGTATTCCTGACGTTCGAATGATTTTCCTGAAGGCGAACAGAGCCTTTGTCGCAGGGTCGTACTGCGCCATTGCTGGAGGAACAGGCGGGTAGTTACCGCAGGTGTTGACGATCGTTTTCAGGCGATCCCTGCGGTAGAGGTCTGCTGCGCGATGGGTACTCGTCGAAGACGAATAGTCAGGGCGCGGGTGGCTTGGCGGCGGGTGGCGCTTTTTTCGCCGCAGGCTTTGCAGCTGGCTTGGCGGCAGGTTTTGCCGCAGGTTTGGCTGCAGAACCTTCTGCGCCGCTGGCTGCGACCTTCGGCTTGGCCGCCGGTTTTGCCGGCGCCTTGGCGGCTGGTTTCGCGGCAGGTTTGGCAGCCGGTTTTTCAGCGGCTTTGGCGGCAGGTTTTGCTGCTGCCTTTGCTGCTGGTTTAGCCGCTACCGCCTTGGGTTCAGCCTTGGGCTTGGCGGTTTTGCCAGCGGCGGCTTTTTTCGGCGCCTTGGCTTCGGCTTCTGCCAGTTTGCGAGCCATTTCCCAATGGCGTGCATCCTGACCGTGGGGCTTGCCCTCCGTTTCCCAGATCTGGTGGGCCAGCTCGCTGATTCTTTTATCGTCGGCACTCATCTCGACACTCCCGGGTATTACAAGGTTTGAATAAGCAGATTTACAGAAAATTCCTTGAGCGCTGCGCTGAGCGACAATTCCTTGTTGGTTGTGACTGTAGCCTGTGAAAAAAGTCCCTTCCAATTTGGATCTGAATCAGCGAACGGCAGGATGATTCGTGTATCGCCCCAATGTGCTGCGTTGATCAATGGAGTTTGCGCGGTACCCAATAGTTCAGCCGGCAAACGTGGAACCACAACAATAGCCCGCATATCCTCCGTTTCACGGGCAAATGCCATGACGTGAGCGGCCTGTTCGCCGATCACCTCGAGCGGTTGATATCGACCTTCACTGAACAACGCGGGATGTTGATTGCGCAGCATGAGCACCTGCGCGATCAACGCCTGTTTGATTCGGCCGTCCTGCCACTGGGCAAGCAGCTCGGTGAGGGCTGTGGATTCACTCAGCGCGCGTTGCCGTGCGGGGTAATCCACCGGACGACGGTTGTCCGGATCCACCAGGCTGAAATCCCAGAACTCAGTGCCCTGATACAGATCAGGAACACCGGGCACGGTCATTCGCAGCAAAGTTTGCGCCAGACTGTTCAGCGCGCCCGCGGGGGCAATGCGATGAGCGGTTGCACCAATGGACTGACGCAAGGCCAGCGCGTCCGGGCTCAGCAAAAGGCTCCGCAAAAATTCACGACAGGCCGTTTCGTAAGCCTCGTTGGGGGCGCTCCAGCTGCTGTGCAATTTGGCTTCACGCAGCGCCTTTTCCTGCCACTGGGTCAATCGTTTCGCATAGTCTTCAAAGGCGCTTTCACCCTCCAGTGCCAAGGGCCAACTGCCCAGAATCGCCTGGTACAGCATCAGTTCGTCACCGGGGCTGATCGAGGTCTCGCCGGTCTTCAAAGGCGCGGACAGTTGCTGCCAGCGTTCCACCTGTTCAGCGTACCAAGGGGCGTGTTCGCTGAGTACGGCGAGCCGTGTGCGCGTGTCCTCGCCACGCTTATGATCGTGGGTTGCAGTGGTCAGCAGATTTTCCGGAAAGCTTGCACCGCGCTCGATGCAAACCCGGTGGAAATCCTCTACCGGTGCACTGAAATGTTGCGGATGGAAGCCCACATCGTTGCGCGAAAGCAGCACAGCGGAGCGATAGAACGAGGTGTCCTCCACTGACTTGGCAGCCACGGGGGACGTGAGCTGCTGAAAGCGGTTATGGGCCTTGCGGCGTATCTCGCGCATTTTGACGTCCGGGTAGTCCCGCAGGCGTTCACCTCCCAGCCAACGGGCCAGATAGTCGAGCACCGGCCAGTCGCCTTCGCTGAGCATCTCACGCGCGCCTGTCATGGCCTGCTGGAAGAAACGCTCGTCCTCGTCGGAGCGTCCGCAGGCGGTGATGTAGGTGCGATAAACCGGAAAGTTGCTGACCAGTGCCAACAGCGAGCGACGTATCGCCCCCAGAGTCAGGTCGCGGCTCATCACATCGCTGCGTGCTACCTGCAGCAAAGCCTGAGCGAGGTTTTCGAAGTCGCCCGCCAGGCTGCCATGCAGCACCAGATCGCGGGCTTCCAGTACCTCTTTATTGAAGTCGGCGGTGCGTCCGCTGACCCTGGCCCACAAGTCCCCCAAGACCGCTTCGCCCTTGGGATCGTGCTGCAGCAGCGACACCTGATTCATGAATTCGTAGCCGGTGGTGCCGTCAACGCCCCAGTCCTTGCGCAGTTGCTCGTCGGCGCCGAGGATCTTCTCAACGAAGATCGGCAGGTGTTTGAGCTCGGTGCCTGCCGGGCGCTGTTTGAGCAGGCTGTCGACTCGCCGCCGCAGCTTACGGCAATACCCGCGTGGGTCGGCAAGGCCGTCGATGTGGTCGATGCGCAAACCGTCCACCAGGCCCCCGGCGATCAGCTCGAAAATCTTGCCATGGGTGGCCTCGAACACCTGCGAGCGCTCGACCTTCAGGCCGCCCAGCTCGTTGATGTCGAAGAAGCGCCGCCAGTTGATATCGTCCCCAGCGGTGCGCCAGCTGGCGAGGCGGTAATCCTGATGTTCCAGCAGCTGATGCAGCCTGTCGAAGCCTTCGGGCGTGCGCGAATCGAACTGCGCAAGACCGCTTTCGATGGCGTTGCCCAGTTCGGGTTTGGCTTTGAGCAGTTCTACCAGTTCAGCCTTGGCCTGACGGGCACGTTCATAGGCCTGGGGAAACTCGTCCAGTTGCGCGAAGCGCTGTGCCAGTTCGTCCAGCTCCGCACGTTTGGCCGCAGCCAGCAGCGGTCCATAGGTACCCGGGTTGATCGGGAAATGATGCTGGTAGTGCTCGACCCGGAAGCTGCCGTGCTCAGCATCGAAGCGCAGCGCGACGTCGCCGTTCTGCAGCACTGTGCCGTAATCGGTGCTCAGGAAGGGCAGGAGCAACTGGCCCTTGAGCAACGGGTCCGGGGAATTCCACTGAATGTCGAAGAATTTCGCGTAGGGGCTGCGCTGACCCCACTCCAGCAGGTCAAGCCACCACGGATTGTCCGCGCCGCCGACCGCCATGTGGTTGGACACGATGTCCAGAATCAGCCCCATTCCGTGTTCGCGCAGGGCGGCCACCAGCCGACGCAGGGCGGGCTCGCCACCCAGTTCGGGATTGATAATGCGCGGGTCGACCACGTCATAGCCGTGCATAGAGCCGGCGCGCGCCTTGAGCAGCGGAGACGCGTACACATGACTGATGCCAAGCTGGGCGAAATAGGGCACCAGCTTTGCCGCGTCATCCAGGGTGAAGTCTTTGTGGAACTGCAGACGTTGGGTCGCGCGAAGGGATTTGAGCGATGGGTTCACAGGTTGACTCATTGATCACGCTCCGCTGCCTGTTGTCTCGCCGCTGCGAGGATTTCCAGACGACGCGCGGCATTGGCGTCATCCAGCAATGAAGCGCTGTCTGCGGGCAATCGCCGGCGCCAGTTGGGGTGGCTGTCGATGGTGCCAGGCAAGTTGGCCTGTTCCTCGATCCCCAGTGCGTCCTCGATGGGCAACAGCACCAGTGGTGCGCGGGTATGGCCCAGGTAACGCACGCTGCCGTCGATGAGTTCACTTTCGGTGCTGTCGTGCATGCCGTAGTTCTGCTTGAGCGCAGCGCGCAGCCCCTGGCGTTCCCGTTCGCGGCCTTCGCGCCAGTGGCGTTCGGTGTCTTCGTCGATATGACCCAGCGTCTTGTTCCAGTCAATATCCAGCTCGGTCAGCCAGCCGGTAAGGGTCGGCAGGTCGTGGGTGCTGGTGGTCGCCAGTGCGTCGTCGGACCATTTGATGATCGGCTTGAAGTGGCCGTTGTCCTGTTCGAACAACAGCACGCGCATGCCGAGAATTTCCCGGGTCGAGAGTTTTTCATGCAAGCCTTCCGGCACGGTGCCGAGGTCTTCGCCCAGTACCACGGCCTTGTGTCGCCAGGACTCCAGGCACAGCAGACGCAACATGTCGTCCAGCGGGTAGTTCAGGTAGGCGCCTTCGCTGGGCGGCGAGCCCAATGGCACGACCCACAAACGTTGAAGACCCATCACGTGGTCGATGCGCAGGCCGCCCGCGTGGGCGAAGTTGGCGCGCAGCATTTCGATGAAGGCGCGGAAGCCATTGCGTTTCAGGCCTGTGGGCGAGAACGCGGAGATGCCCCAGCTTTGCCCCGAGCGATTGAGGATGTCAGGCGGTGCGCCCACGGTCAGCGCCGACAGCAATTCATCCTGACGGCTCCAAGCCTGGCTGCCAGCGCCATCGGCACCCACGGCGAGGTCGCCGATTAGCCCGATGCTCATGCCACTGCTGCGCGCTGCGGTCTGGGCGCGCTCAAGGCCGCGGGCGATCAGCCATTGGGCAAAAGCGTGAAAGCCGATCTGCTCGCCATGGCTGGCGGCGAACTCATCGATGGCCTTGCTCCGAGGATTTTTGTACTGCTCGGGCCATTCATGCCAATTACCGCCGATACCGAGTTTTTCGCCTTCATCACGCAGCGCTTCGAAGCGGCAATGGTTCTCCAGCGCTTCGCCGCCGGCGTGGCGGAAGCTGTTGAAGTCTTCGTGCAACGGATGGCCGCTGCCGATGAAAGCGGCGTACAGCGAACGGAAGATTTTCCATTTGGCGGCCGCCGCAGCGGGCCAGTCGATCAAGGGCAGGGCTTGCAGACGCTTGAGTTCGTCGCCAAGGCCGGTTTCGTCGATGGCAATGCGCACGGCGCGCTCGCCAAGGATCGCGCCGGGTGCGGCGTACAGCGCGTTGAGGAACAGACGGCTGGAAGGGGAATACGGGCTGAAACGCTCGCTGTCATTGGCGAACATGGCGTGAACCGGGCTGATCGCAATCGCCGCTGCCCCGCGTTCGCCCGCCGAGCGAGCGAAGGTTTCGAGGGCCTGAGTGTCGCCGAATCCGCCATCACCTTCGCGGCGCAGGTAATACAGTTGAAGCGTCAGGCCCCAGGCGCGCGGCACGCTGGTATCGGTGGCCATGGCCAGCGAGTAAGCGGTCTTCGGTGCCACAGCGATGGTCAGGTGCTGGCCGTCGATTGCCAACTGCTGATAGCCCACCGTCGCCAGCGCGGGCAGCTCGGCTTTTGCGGTCAGTTTCGCATCCAGGCGCGAACCGTCTTCCAGATCGAGCACAAAGGGTGTTTGCGGTTTGAACCAGGCAGACAGATCAAGGCTGGTGCCGTGGTCGACGGTCAGCAGCGGCGGAGGCGTGGTGGACAGGCTCTGGTCTTGCAGACGCTTGAGGCTGGCGCTGATCTGTTCATCGTTTTCAGCAGGGTAACCCAACCCGTCGAGGACTTTGCGAAGCACCTCGGGGCTGACCCGTTGCGGTCGTGCGTTGGCGTCTTTCCAGTCGACCGACAACCCTGCCTCGGCCGCCAGCATTTCCAGTTGCTCATTGCTCATCCTGTTCCTCCACAACGTCACTCGATATCAGGCTGACAATGGCCGTGTATGGATTGAGGTTGCCGTTTTGGGAAAGTTCGGCCGATTTTGGATGGGATTCATGAAGAACATGCTGCACGACGTGGGTGTCGATCTGCACCGCGTGCGCGCCCAGGTTGAGGTCGATGCGCAGCGTGCTGCCATCGCCCATCTGCCAGCGTGCGCTGACCGCCTTGTCGGCCAACACCACAGCGCCCAGCGCCTTGGCCCCCTGCAGGCGCGGAATGATCTCGCCATGACGTACCTGCAACAGCTCCCGGTACAGCGCCTGCCAGTTGCGGTGGTCCTGGCCCTTGTCGGTTTCCAGGTACGCCGCATCGATTGCCGGGCGCGAGGCCTGAAAGGTCTGCAAGGCGTTCGGGTCGGGAATGCGCTCACGCTGGGCCGGGTCGGCGAACGCCGCAAAGTCGGCAAACTCGCCACGACGACCTTCGCGCACGGCGTCGGCCAGCTCGTCGTGGAAATCGGTGAAGAACAGGAACGGCTCGCTGGCGCCCCATTCATCCCCCATGAACATCAGCGGAATCATCGGCGACAACAGCAACAACGCGGTGGCGGCGCGCAACGCTTCAGGCGGGCACAGCTGCACCAGGCGCTCGCCCAGTGCGCGATTGCCGATCTGGTCGTGGTTCTGCAGAAACAGCACGAACCCGGTGGGTGGCAGGTGCGCGCTCGGCTCTCCGCGAGCATGACCGTGGCGGGTGGATTCGCCCTGATAAACGAAACCCTCGCTCAACAGACGCGCCAGCTTGTGCGTCGGTTGCTCGGCGAAGTCGGTGTAATAGGCGTCGGTTTCACCGGTCAGCAGCACATGCAGCGTATTGTGGCCGTCATCGTTCCATTGCGCGTCGTAACCCTCATCGATCCGGCTCGCTTCGTTGAATTCGTTTTCCAGCGTCAGCCACACATGACGGCTCTGCGGGACCTGTTGCCGTACCCGCTGCGCGAGTTCCTGCAGAAAGGTCGGGTCCTCGATGGCGTGAACAGCGTCGAAACGCAGGCCATCGAAGCGGTAATCCAGCAACCACATCAAGCTGTTGTCGATGAAGAAGTCACGCACCTCGCGACGACGAAAGTCGATGGCATCGCCCCACGGCGTCTTCTTGTCGCTGCGGAAAAAATGCCTGGCGTAGGCGCCCAGGTAATTGCCGTCGGGGCCGAAGTGGTTGTAAACCACGTCGAGAATCACCATCAGGCCCAGGCCGTGGGCGGTATCGATCAGATGTTTGAGCTGATCCGGCGTGCCGTAGGAGGATTGCGGCGCGTAAGGCAGCACACCGTCATAACCCCAGTTGCGTTGCCCGGGGAACTGCGCGATGGGCATCAGTTCGATAGCGGTTATGCCTGTTTCGGCCAGACGTTGCAGGTGCTGCTCGACCCCGGCGAAACCGCCGAGTGCGCCGACATGCAATTCATAGATGATCGCTTCATGCCAGGGCCTGCCGCTCCAGTTAGCGGTCTGCCATTGATAGGCATTGTGATCGACGACCAGGCTGTGACCATGTACCTCACCGACCTGAGCCCGGGAAGCCGGGTCAGGTACTTGAAGGTCTTCATCGATTTTGTAGCGGTATCGCGTGCCTGCCGAACATCGAGTTTCCAGGACAAACCAGCCGTCTTCCTGTGGCAGAAGGGCTCGTGACGGCCCGTCCTCTATCTCGACGCTGACAAAACCTGCATCCGGTGCCCAGAGGGCGAACCGGGTGTGTTCGGGATCCAGCAAGACGGCGCCGTGGCGCCAGTTCTGATCCGTGCGCGAAGGCATCCGTTACCCCTTTTTCTTCAGTTCATGAATCAGTATTGCAGCGCAGCGCCCACGTTCTTCTTCAACAGCTCCTGGTAAAGATCTGCATAGGGCTCAACGGCTTTATGCCAGTCGAACGGGGCAGCCATGGCGCGGCATCGCATGGCGTTGAGCAATGGCGGGTTGGCAAAGACCTTGAAGGCACGGGTCAGGGCTTCGGTATAGCTTTCCACGGTGGACTCATCGAACAGGAAACCGGTGCAACCGTCTTCGATGGTGTCCGCCAGACCGCCGGTACGACGGGCCACCGGCAACGAACCGAAGCGCTGGGCGTACATCTGGCTCAGGCCGCAAGGCTCGTAACGCGAAGGCATCAGCAGAAAGTCGCTGCCGGCGAACATGCGCCGGGCATCGGTTTCGTTGAAGCCCACACGCACGCTGATCTGACCGGGAAAACGGGCGGCGAGGGCGCGCATGGCGTCTTCTTCATCCGGCTCGCCACGGCCGATGATCGCAATCTGGCCACCGTTGTTGACGATATGTTCGGCAACCCCGATGGTCAGGTCCAGACCCTTTTGATAGACCAGCCTCGATACGACGGCGAACAGGGGGCCCGTCGAAGGTTCGAGTTCGAACAGCTCACGCACGTGATCGGCGTTGATTTCCTTGCGCGTCCATTCATTGGGCGCGAAACGGCAGATCAGGTGTTCATCGGTGGCCGCATCCCAGCTTTCATCGATGCCATTCGGGATCCCGCTCAGTTGGCCGCGATTGGCCTTGCTTTGCAGGAAGCCTTCCAGACCGCAGCCGAAATCGGCAGTGGTGATCTCCTTGGCATAGGTCGCGCTGACCGTAGTGATGTGGCTGGCGTAAGCCATGCCCGCCTTGATGAACGACAGGCGGCCGTAGAACTCCATGCCATCCGGGCCCAGTGCAGAATCCGGAATGCCCAGCTCACGGCTTGACGCGGAGCTGACGAAGCCCTGATACGCCAGGTTGTGAATGGTAAAGATGGTCGGCGTGCTCTGACCGCGCCACTTCATATAAGCAGGCGCCAGACCCGCTGGCCAGTCATGGGCGTGAACCAGTTCCGGGCACCACTGGGTTTTTACCGCACCTGCGGCGAAGTCGGCGGCTGCCAGACCCAGACGGGCAAAACGGATGTGGTTGTCAGACCAGTCGCGGCCATGGTTGTCGCCATAGGGCGTGCCTTCGCGTTCGTACAGTTCCGGGCAGATCAATACATAAATGACCAGGCCGTCTTTCATGTCCATACGGCCGATCTTGCAGGGAGGCAGCGCGGCATGCCCGCTGAGTTCGCTGATGATGTGAATCGGGTTTCCGCTATTGATGACCTGTGGATAGCCGGGAATCAGCACGCGTACATCGTGCAGGTGGCGCATGGCGCGCGGCAGTGCAGCAGACACATCGCCCAGGCCGCCGGTTTTCACCAGATCGGCCATTTCCGAAGTCACGAACAGGATTTTCTTCCTGTTGGCCATCGACATGCCTGGTTGTACAGGGGGCAGTTGCAGCAGGGGTGCGCTCGTCGTTGCGAAGACCGGCAGATGGGTCAGCTCGCTGGCCGGCTGATTAAAACTCTCTCCCTTCTGGGTTTTGACAGCGGCACTAATCATCGTTTTCTCCCATTCGATACGCAGTGTTGGTACAGCACTTGAGTCTTAATTGGCCATGTCCTATGGCCAGACAAACAAGACCTACGCAAGATCGATACCCATTTACCGACTGCATAGTGAAGGACAGGGTGAAAGCGGCCTCTGCTCGGGCTTCAACCAATAGCATAGGCGCTCTATTGTGCTGACCCGGGGCATTTGCAGAAGTTTCGACTTTTTTTCTCGGAAATGTCTGGCATGCGGGATAGCCGCTTTTTGTAGGAAAAAATTCATCTTGCTACACAAACTCCCTGACCGCGGAATGCGCTGTTCTGGCGCACGAAGTCCAAACAAAAACAGTTCATGACCGTCGGTCGGATTGTTCGACAATCAAACCAGTTCGGCTCGGAGAGCATAGCGGGTTGCGACCCTTTTGCGACTGGTCAGTCACTAAAGCCATTGCGTCGCCTTTTCTCGGTGCAGCAGAGAGCGATCCTTGTGCGTATCGAGAAATTTCCTACTTCTGTATCGGGATATTTTGGTGCGGCTCACGGTAGAATCCGGGCCACGCGGTAAATGGGCGCAAAGCCCGATTGCCTGATACCCCCTTGAGTTGTAGAGGAAGTCAATGCAAGCCCCTGAGGTGTTGGTCCTGCAAGCCAGCTATAGCAATCCGGTTCACGCTGAAGCCATCGGCTTCCTGCTCAATCAATACGCCGAAGACGCCATGGGTGGCGGCGAGTCGCTGTCGATGGATACCCGGGAGCAACTGGCGATCGAACTGGCCAAACGTCCTCACGCCTTCAGCGTGCTGGCCTTCATTGCGGGTGAGCCGGTCGGGCTGGTGAACTGCTTCGAAGGGTTTTCCACCTTCGCCTGCCGTCCGCTGGTGAATGTCCACGACGTCGTGGTGATTGCTTCCGCGCGCGGGCAGGGCATCAGCCAGAAGATGCTGAGCAAAGTCGAGGAAATCGCCCGCCAGCGCGGCTGCTGCAAGATCACCCTCGAAGTGCTGGAGGGCAACAAGGTGGCCCAGGGCGCCTATCAGAAGCTGGGCTTCGCCGATTATCAGCTCGACCCGCAGATGGGCCGCGCGCTGTTCTGGCAGAAGTCGCTGTAACCCGCCTCACGCAAATTTGTGGCAGCCCGACCGGGCTGCTACCGGGATTTGGGTCGTTCGACATCCTGGGTTTAACACCGAACTCTGTGGGAGAAGCTGGAGCTGTGCGACAGCCGCGAACAGTTGTGTCAGTCGAACCATCTGTGAGCTGACCCTCCGCAATCGCTGCCGTCGTGGCCTCCGGCGTCTCCCACAGGAGTCTGGTCAGGACACTTGGACCTGCGCAACACCGGATGCGCCTTGGTGCCTGATCCTGCTTATGTGCATAGAGCCGGAGCCCTGCTACAAAAGCGGTGTCAACTGTGCCCCAGCAACACCTGTCAAAACATTTGTAACAGTTATGTCCTGTAAGACACTTCCAAGCGCGGGGTAGGATCGCTTCCCGTATTGAACTCAGGACACCCATGTCTCTTTCACTGGAACCTCCCAGTCGCCGATCACGCTCATTGACTGCTGATCGTCACCCTCTGCACCTTGGCGCTGACCCGCGCTTGATTTACCTGACATCCGCCAGACTCGGCCCACTGCACAGTGCGTCAGGATTTTTCGTGCGTGTCTGTTTATCACTCAAAGGGAATGACTGACCCATGGAATGGCTTGCGGATCCCACGGCCTGGCTAGGCCTGCTGACCCTCATCGTGCTGGAACTGGTGCTGGGCATCGATAATCTGGTGTTCATTGCCATCCTCGCCGACAAGCTCCCCCCCGAGCAGCGTGACCGCGCTCGGGTATTGGGCCTGTCTTTGGCCTTGATCATGCGTCTAGGCTTGCTGGCGAGCATTTCGTGGATGGTGACGCTGACCGAACCGCTGTTTGAGGTCTTCGACAAAAGCTTCTCCGGGCGCGATCTGATCATGCTGTTCGGCGGCATTTTCCTGTTGTTCAAGGCCACCATGGAGTTGCATGAGCGGCTGGAAGGTCATGTCACCCAGCAATCGGGCAGCACGACTTACGCCTTGTTCTGGCCCATCGTCGCGCAGATCGTGGTGCTCGATGCGGTGTTCTCCCTGGATGCAGTGATCACTGCCGTGGGCATGGTCGATGAACTGTCGGTGATGATGATCGCGGTGATTTTCTCGATCGGCATCATGATCATCGCCAGCAAACCCTTGACTGCATTCGTCAACGCGCACCCGACCGTCATCATGCTGTGCCTGGGCTTCCTGATGATGATCGGTTTCAGCCTGACCGCCGATGGCCTGGGCTTTCATATTCCCAAGGGCTATCTGTATGCGGCCATTGGCTTCTCGATCCTGATCGAAGTCTTCAATCAGCTGGCCCGCTCGCGGCGAAAACGCAGCTTGAAGGGCAATCTGCCCCGACGGGAGCGCATGGCCCACGCGGTGCTGCGTTTGCTGGGTGGGCGTAAACCGGGTGTCGAGGAGGTCGGCGAGGACATCGTCGACATGCTCGATGGCGACGCCGAGGACGCGGTTTTCGGCCGCCGCGAGCGAGTGATGATCAGCGGCGTGCTGCAGCTGGCTCAGCGACCGATTCGCAGTGTCATGACTGCGCGTACCGATGTCGACCTGATCGATCTGGCGGACGAGGAGGAGAGCATTCGCCAGCAGTTGATGGCGTCGGCCTACTCGCGATTGCCGCTGATTCGTTCAGGGCGTGTCGAAGAACCGCTGGGCTTCGTGCACAAGAAGGAACTGCTCAACGCATTGCTGGCGGGCAGCAAACCCAATCTTGAGCACCTGACGCGCACCGCGATCAACCTGCTGGACAGCTTCTCGATTCTCAATGCCCTGGACCAGATGCGTGCGCAGTCCACGCATATCGCTTTCGTGGTCAATGAATTTGGCGACTTTGTCGGGATCCTGACCATGACTGACATTCTCGAATCCATCGCGGGCGAGCTGCCGGATGCGAGTGAAGCGCAAGGTCAGGATCTGGTCGAGGAGGGTGAAGGCGTGCTGGTCAATGCCGCCATGAACCTGAGTCATCTGCGTGAGCGAATCGGCTTCAAGGCGCGCGCCACCGATGAGTATCAGACCCTGGCAGGGCTGGTCATGAGCCTGCTCGACCGTTTGCCGGTGACGGGCGACGAGTTGCAGTGGGATGGTTGGTCGTTGAAGGTGGTGATGGTTCAAGAGCGGCGGGTGACCAAGGTCCTGTTGCGCAAGTTATAACGAGGCTTCGCCTCAGCGCTCGGCACACAAAAAAGCCCCGGCTTCTCACGAAGTCGGGGCTTTTGCTATTGCGCCGTTGTCAGATCAGGCGACGTCTACCAAGACGATTTCGCTGTCTTCGATGGCCGTGACCCGCAATACGCGCTCGTCTTCAACCGCCACACCATCTCGGGCCACGGCGCGCAGGCCGTTGACTTCAATGCTGCCAGTGGCAGGTACCAGATACGCGCGGCGGCCTTCATCCAGCGTGTATTCGGCTGTTTCACCGGCCTTGAGGTTCGCGGCCACCAGGCGAGCATTGGCACGAATGCGCAGCTCGATATCGTCATCGGTCTTGCCGCTGGCCAGGGTCACGAAGCCTTCGCGGTTGCCTTTCGGGAATGGCTTGGCACCCCAGGAAGGTGGCGCACCGACCTCGTCCGGCATGATCCAGATCTGGAAGATGCGGGTTTCCTTCGACTCAAGGTTGTACTCGCTGTGGGCCACGCCGGTGCCGGCACTCATCACTTGCACATCACCCGCTTCGGTTCGGCCACGGTTGCCCAGGCTGTCCTCGTGGGTGATAGCGCCTTCACGCACATAAGTGATGATTTCCATGTCGCGGTGCGGGTGACGCGGGAAGCCGGTGCCAGCTTGAATCACGTCGTCGTTCCACACTCGCAATTGGCCCCAGCTCATGCGGCTTGGGTCGTAGTAGTTGGCGAACGAAAAGTGGTGATGGGCGTTCAGCCAGCCGTGATCGGCGCCGCCAAGGGATTTGAAAGGTCGAAGTTGCAGCATGATCAGTTCCTCCATTAGCAGGGCCGGCCTAGGCAGCAGCGCCGCTGGTGATGACTCTTCAGTCGATGGAGCGATCATCTATCAATTATATATCGATAAAAAGCGTAATTTTTGCGTCATTATGATCGAAATATTAAATACTTATCGATTCCTCTATTTATCCTGTTACCTGCACTTGATCGGCTAACCCCCTGACCCGAAAGCATTTCGCTGGAGCTTGACGGCGAATGGGGCGACCATAGGCGCTTTGTCGTTGAACGCTGATATCCGGAGCCCGCGTGTCGCACGATTTCCCCACCGAGCCACCCCACCAGCTGCCGCCTGATCTGTCCGTCCCTGAGCGTCTGCCATTCTTCAAGCGTCTGTTGGCGCGGATGATCGGACGCGGTTTATCAAAAATGCAGGCCCAGCACGTGCCTTCGTGGACCCAGGGCCATGCCGATGGTTTTCTCAATGGTCACGCCGAGGGCATGAACGAGGGTTATGCCGAAGGGCATCTGGACGGCATCGAAGAGGGCCGGCGTGTCCTGGTGATTCGTGACACCCGGCCCGAGGCGCATCGAGGGCCCCGGGTTGACGACCATCTGTTCGACGACTGGCGCCTGCCGCTTCCCAACGAACTGAAAAAACGCATCAAGGCCGATGTCGCCGAGAAGCTGCCTGCTCACGCGCAGCCGACCACGGCGCAATGGAAGATGATCTTCAGCGAAACACCCTCCACGTACGTCATCGCTGGCGCCGGGGCGGGCAAGTCCACCTCGCTGGTGCTCCGGGTCCTGCTGCTCGTTCACTATCTGGGCTTCGAGCTGGATTCGATGACCGTGGTGACCTTCACCCGCGAATCGCGCAAGGACTTCATCAACAAGCTGATCGAGATCATGGCGCTGTGGGGGCACGACCTTTCGCTGCGACAGGCCCGTGATGTGGTGCGCACCTTCCACTCGCGCATTCTGCCGCTGGTGCGCAGCCTGCCGGGCTTCGAACAGTTGCAGGCATTCGAAAACCTCAGCAGTCAGAGTGGTAACCTGTTCGGCGGCAACCTGCTTGACGATGGCGCCGACAGCAACCCGTTCGATCTGCGGATCAACGACGCACAGCGTCAGCAGATGAACCTCTGCTACCGCGATCTGTATGCCGCCAACCAGCGTTTCCGCGAGGTAATGGCGCCTTTGTACAGGCACTCGTTGCAACTCAAGGAGCTGGACCGCGATCACCCGGACGTGCAAAAACGCATTACCGTCATGGGGCTGTCGTCCAGGCGCGATGAAGAACTGTGCGATGTGATCGAGGATTTGTGGATACGCGCCGGGGCCTGGCCGATTCAGGGCGTGGAGCCGATGCGTCAGACTGTCGAGGTCAGCGGACTGACCTTCCATGTGCATGGCTATGCCGCTGAACTGGACGCGTGGATCGTGCTGGGTTTCGACCCCAGCGAAGACCAGCACCTGCGCCGTCCGGACGCCAAACTGCCAGTCTGGGCCGAATGGGTGATCAAGCGCACGCTGTTCCAGGCCTTCTGCCGCAAGCCGGTGATCTGGCTGGAGAACTACGAAGCGTCGCGCGGCATGATGCAGTCGCTCTCTGGCGCGGCAGTGGCGGGGCCGGGCTTCGACTACAAGGTCAAGGGCGAGCTGAGTGCGGCGCCTTTGCTGGACTGCTTCGTGGCAGCTGCCGGGTTCATCGAGAACCTCGGGCTGGACGTTCCGGACGCCGTGTCGCAGATGAGTTTTTCCGATCAGGACCCGGACCGGTTCTTCTTCGAAGGCCTGAGCCTGTTCTGGAAAGCCTTCGAGGATCACTTGCTGGAGCAGACGCCGCCGGTGATGACTTATAACCGGATGTTTTCGCTGTTCGGGGAAAACTCCCCGGAAAACCTCAAGCTGGTCAGCGACGAAGGGCTGCGGCCACTGTCGCACTTGATGATCGACGAGTTTCAGGACGTCTCGCCGCAGATCGTTTCGTGGATCCGCGCCACGCTTCGGGAGATCCGCAGCCGAGGGCCGGCGTTGCATGTCGGCCGTGGCGCGCAGCGATCCTCGTTGTTGTGTGTGGGGGACGACTGGCAGTCGATCTATGGCTGGCGCGGCAGTTCGCCGAAGTTCTTCATGGAATTCCCCAAGGAGTTCCCGTCGCCGGGCACCACCAAGGTCATGCTCAGCGACAACTTCCGCAGCCATCAGCACATCATCGACGCTGCCGAACATATCGTGCGTGCGGCTCCGGCGATCAGCGGCAAGAAGGCCAGGGCCAGCGGCCCGGTCCAGGAGTTGCTGCCGGTCACGGTGCTGGATCGTGATGACGATCGTCTGGTGGCCAGCCTGATCGAGCATTACAACGCCGGGGATTCGGTGCTCCTGCTGTATCGTAAAGGCAGCGAGCGCAGCAAATTGCCGGAGGCGTTGCAGGCGGTGGTCAATGCCGACTACGCCTTGCCGCCCCAAGAGCGTCGCCTCAAGCAACTGACCTACCACAGCTCCAAGGGTTTGCAGGCCGACGCAGTATTCCTGCTCGGCGATTGCCAGCACCTGACCCAGTCGCCTTACAAGAATCAGGTTTACCAGATGGCAGGTCTGGGCAAGGAGGGCGATCTGGAAGCGTTCGATCACGCGCAGAAAGATGAGGTGCTACGCCTGGCCTATGTCGCCATCACCCGCGCGGTGCGCCATTGCTATTGGTTCATCGATGCGGCGGGCAATGACGACGCCGCGATTCCCAAGGCCTCGGCGCGGATTGCCGGGGACAAGGCGTTTTTCGAGGATCGGCGTGGGGTTGTACAGGAGTCGCGAGAATGACTCGGTAGCAGCACGGCTTGACGGCGGTGGCGAGCCTGAGGAATCCACCGCCGCAAGCCGGACTGCTACAGGGGACTGACGAGGCGCTGGCTGGGTGAGGTCAAGCCTGGTTCAGATACAGCGTCTGCTGCGGGGCAAAGGTTTCGAGCTCAAGCTCGATGGCCTCGATGATCCGCTCCACGTCCATGGCATTCATCACCGTCTGGCAGGGTATACCCGCGATGGCGATCACCGTTTCACCGCTGGCCCGGTCGAACAGGCGCGCGACCATACTGCTGGGTGCGTCCATGTTGGCTTCGAAGCCAACCGGATGAAAATGCCAGCGCATCAGCTGGCAGGCATTGGGAAACGTGACTTTGTTCATGGGGCCCACCTCGTTCAATCGAGCAATTCTTAAAGCTCCGCAGGGCAGGAAAACGGTGTCTGTACGCTTGCTTCGAAGAACGGCCAACGCGTGAGCCAGAGCATCGCGTTGCATTGTTCTGTATGACGTACGTCGAAGCGTGGATCCATAGTTCTTGAGTCAGGTAAAGGTAGCACCGACTTCTGACATGGATGGGAAAATAATCCTACAGAAAGAAATAATTTACGTTTCCTTGAGGTCCGTCATATTCCGTTATAGCTGCACGACACTTCCAGTTGCTGCTGAATCGTTATTTGAAGATAAGGCATACGGCCATCATTTCCACTGCCGCTCAGGCAGTGACGCAGGATAACCGCCTCGTGTGAAATCCAGATGAAAAATCACAACTTTGAGCCAGATGTAACACGGAGTTAACACGCAAACGTTTTCTTTTTAATGTCGGATACAACAAAACCCACGTTTTAAAAAAACATTAAAGAGGACTGAATAAATAGGCGGGTCTGGCCGATAGAACAGATGGCGCAGGAGAATTGCCATGGCAGCATTTCACATGGCGGCCATCATTTACCGAAGAGACGAACTGCAGTTTCTGGTGTTTGATCTTCGCATGGACGCACTCAGCCGGATCTTTCAAGAGAGACATTCCATGTCGATAAGAAACATGAACATCGCACCGCGTGCATTTCTGGGGTTCGCCTTCATCGCCGTACTGGTGATCGGGTTAGGCTTTTTTGCGCTCAATCGCATGTCGGTCATTCGACAGGCGACCACCGACATGGAAACCAATCAGCTGCCCAGCGTGGGTTATCTGGGCAACATGCTGGAGAACACGCTGCGCCTGCGCATCACCTCGTTCCGCACCCTGGTCAACCGTGAGCCCGCCGCCCTGCGGGAAACGGATGGGCGTATCGCCGAGCTGATCGGCAAGTTGCAAGACGCTAAAAAGAACTACGCCGCGTTGCCTGCCGAGGGCGAAGAGTTGGCGGTTTATCGTCAATTTGAAGCAACCCTGGCCACCTTTCTTGATGTTCAGGCACAGGTGCTGGACCTGTCTCGTCAGGAAAAGATGGAAGAGATGCGCAACTTGATCAACACGCGCATGAAAGACGCCACCGACCTCATGGGCGTGCAGCTTAATCAGCTCATCACCATTAATAAGCAAAGCGCGGCCGAGGCAACCGTTGTTTCAAAACAACAATATGACGGCGCTAATATCGGCGTTATTTCGGTGTCGGTCATTGCCGCACTCATGACCATCTTTCTGGCCTGGCTGCTGACTAAAAGTATCGTTAACCCGCTGTCTAGAGCGGTGCGTGTTGCCGAAGAAATTGCTGCTGGCGATCTGACCCGACCTATTGAAGTCGACGGCAAGGATGAAGCCACACAGCTGTTGAAGGCTTTGGCGACCATGCAGCAAAACCTGCGTAAGACCATCGAGCTGATTTCCGGCTCGGCCACGCAACTGGCCTCTGCGGCGGAAGAGCTTAGTGCGGTAACGGAAGAATCCTCTCGTGGCCTGCAACAACAGAACAATGAAATCGAACAGGCCGCGACGGCCGTCAACGAAATGACCGCAGCGGTTGAGGAGGTGGCGCGCAATGCGGTGTCGACATCCGAAGCCTCGCAGCGATCCAATCAGACTGCGCGTCAGGGCCGTGATCGAGTGGTCGAGACCGTCAAATCGATTCAGGACATGACCCAGCAGATTCAGGCGACCACCGGCCTGGTGGAAGGTCTGGCGGAGCAGGGGCGCGATATCGGCAAGGTGCTGGATGTGATTCGCTCCATCGCCGAGCAGACCAACTTGCTGGCGCTCAACGCCGCCATCGAAGCGGCACGCGCCGGTGAAGCAGGGCGCGGTTTTGCGGTGGTGGCCGACGAGGTGCGGGCGCTGGCCCATCGCACGGCGCAGTCGACTACTGAAATCGAGCAGATGGTGGCCGGCATCCAGACCCGCACCGGCGATGCGGTGCAGTCGATGTCGCGCAATACCGACAGCACGCGCAGCACCTTGAGCCTGGCCAATTCGGCGGGTGACGCACTGGAACTCATTACCGAGGCGATTTCGCAGATCAACGAGCGCAATCTGGTCATTGCCAGTGCTTCGGAGGAGCAGGCGCAGGTGTCGAGGGAAGTGGATCGCAACCTGGTGAACATTCGCGATCTGGCGGCCCAGACCGCAGCGGGTGCCAACCAGACCAGCGCCGCCAGCCACGAACTGTCGCGTCTGGCGGTGGATCTGAAGGCGATGGTGACGCGTTTTGTGATTTGACCTCACCTGTGGGGTGATGAACGTCTGTAGCAGTGTCTGGCGCGCCGGCGGTATCGATGTTGATGACGCCACCGCCGGCAAGGCGGACTGCTAAAAATCAGCGATTCCAGAGTTCTTCATTCACCAGATTCGCTGGCCGTTCTCCGGCCAGCGCGCTGAGCAGGTTGTCCACGGCACAGCTCGCCATGGCCTCCCGGGTTTCGTGGGTGGCCGAGCCCATGTGCGGCGTCGCCACGACGTTGTCGAGTTTCAACAGTGGCGAATCCGCAGCGATAGGCTCACGCTCGAACACATCCAGACCCGCCGCGCGGATCTGCTTGTTCTGCAGCGCGTGAATCAGTGCCTGTTCGTCCACCACCTTGCCCCGTGCGATATTGATGAAGATCGTCTCGGGGCGCATCTGCGCGAACTGCTCGGCGCCGATCAGCCCTTCGGTCTCTGCGGTCAACGGCAGGGTCAGGCAGACAAAATCCGCTTCCTGCAACAGCGCCTCCAGGCTCCGGTACTGGGCATTGAAGCGCGCTTCCACCGCGGGTTTGCGCGAATGGCTGTGGTAGATCACCGGCATGCCGAACCCGAAGTGGCCCCGTCGTGCGACCGCTTCACCGATCCGCCCCATGCCGATGATCCCGAGCTTTTTGCCGTGCACATCGGTGCCGAAATGCTTCGCTCCGAGGTTCTGGGTCCACTGGCCGTCACGCACCATGCTCGCCAGTTCCACCACACGCCGGGCGGTGGCCATGATCAGCGCAAACCCGGTGTCGGCGGTGGTTTCGGTCAGCACGTCCGGGGTGTTGGTGAGCAAAATGCCGCGCGACGTCAGGTAGTCGATGTCGTAGTTGTCGACACCCACCGAAACGCTCGAAACGGCCTTGAGCTTCGGTGCGAGATCAAGCAGTTGCGCGTCGAGTTTGAGGCTGGCCCCAAGCAAACCGTCCGCTTGCGGCAGGGCATCGCGCAATCGGGCGATGCCGTCAGGGCCTTTGGGATCGTCGATCAGGGTGACTTGCGCCTGTGCCTCCAGGCGCTCCATCAGGGGCGCCGAGAGTTTTTTGTAGAGAACGACATGCTTGTTCATCGAATGATTTCCAGATCAGGGATGCGCAGGCGTGCGACGAACATTCGGCTCATCGCGCACCGGTTTTGTGGAGTTGTCCGGTTTGAGCAGCAGGGTCAGCACCACCGAAACCAGCAGCGCGCCGCTCATGAACAGGTAGGACGCGCTCAGGGTGCCAGTGGCGCCGTTGAGGTAACCGACCAGATACGAACCGGCAAACGAGCCCAGTGCACCGAGGCTGTTGATCAGCGCCATGGCGCCGCCCGCGACGTTCACGGGGAGGATTTCCGGCACAATCGCAAAGAACGGACCATAAGGCGCGTACATGCAGGCGCCGGCGATCACCAGTAGCGTGTAGGACCACCAGAAATGCTCGGTGCCCAGCGCATAGGAGCCGTAGAACGCGATGGCGGCCAGCAGCAGCGGTGGCCAGACGAACAGTTTGCGTTTCTGCAGTTTGTCCGAGGCCCAGGACACCAGCACCATGCCGATCACCGCTGCCAGATATGGCAGCGCCGACAGCCAGCCGGCCTCGACCATGTCCATCTGCATGCCTTTTTTGATGATGGTTGGCAGCCACAGCACGAAACCGTACACGCCGATGCTCCAGCAGAAATACTGCGCAGCCAGCAGCAGGACTTTCGGCGAGCGGAAGGCTTCGGCGTAGTTCTTCACCGGTTTGATGCCAACCTGTTCGGCGTCCAGACGCGCTTGCAGTTCAGTTTTCTCTTCAGCGGTCAGCCACTTGGCCTGAGCCGGGCGCTCGTCCACCAGACGCCACCAGATAAAGGCCCAGATCACCGCAGGCAGACCTTCGACGATGAACATCCAGCGCCAGCTGAAATGCGCCACCAGATAACCCGACACGACCGACATCCAGAGCATGGTCACCGGGTTGCCGAGGATCAGCACGGTGTTGGCCCGGGAGCGTTCAGCCTTGGTGAACCAGTAGCAGAGGTACACCAGCATTGCCGGCATCACCGCCGCTTCGACCACGCCGAGCATGAAGCGAATGCCGATCAGCATGTAGGCGTTGGAGACGATCCCGGTCAGGGTCGCCAGGCCACCCCAGAGAATCAGGCTGACGAAGATCAGCTTCTTCACGCTCTTCTTCTGCGCGTAGATCGCGCCAGGTACTTGAAAGAAGAAGTAGCCGAGGAAGAACAGCGCACCCAGCAACGACGACATGCCGGGGGTGATGTGCAGGTCTTCGGCCATGCCCGAGGCTGCGGCGAAGCCGTAGTTGGCGCGGTCCAGATAGGCCAGGCTGTAGGTGATGAACACGATCGGCATGATTAGCAGCCAGCGACGTTTGAGGCCGGCGTGCTTGACGTTTTCGAGTAGCTTTTCCATTTCAGGCTCCCTGAGCATGTTGTTTTTGTCGCAGCAGGTGAATGGGAACAGTGTGTGCACGCAAATGAATGAGCGAATCAGGCGGTCTGTCGTCGCGGGGATTCGTTGAGTTCGGCGGCTTGCAATGCGGCGCGGGTGGGCAGGCCCTCCATGTCGCCACGGCTCTGAACCGCCTGGCTACCGACCCAGTTACCCCGCGCCGTCGCTTGAGCGAAGCCGAGGTTTTCCAGCAGGGCGCTGATCACGCCCACCGCGAAGCCGTCGCCCGCGCCAACCGTATCGATGACCTTGGCCACTGGAACGCCCGGCACGAAGGCCTCGTTCAGCTGGGTGCGGTAATACGCGCCTTTTGCGCCGAGCTTTATCACTACCGCCTCGACGCCCATGTCCAAATAAAATTTTGCGATGTCGGCAGGGGTGTCGTAGCCGGTCAGCAATTCGCCTTCGGCCATGCCTGGCATGACCCAGTGCGCCAGACTCGCCAGATGGTTGACCTCGCGAATCATCACAGCCTGACTGGACCACAGCGAAGGCCGCAGATTGGGGTCGAACGAGACACTGCGTCCGGCATCGCGCATCTGCGTCATCAGCACATGGGACAGCTCGCGGCAGGTATCCGACAGCGCCGCCGGAATGCCAGTAGCGTGCAGGTGCCGCGCCTTGAGCAGGTCGGGAACGATGTCGTTCACCGAAAGATGGCTGGCCGCCGAACCGCGACGGAAGTATTCGACCACCGGGTCGGCGCCTTCCAGCTCCAGCGACTTGAACTGAAAGCCGGTCGGGTGCGCGGGGTCGACCGCCACATGGCTGCAATCGACGCCTTCCTGTTGCAGGCTGTCGGTCACGAAGCGGCCCATCGAGTCGTTGCCGACCCGGCTCAGCCACGCCACCTTGAAACCCAGCCGCGACAGGCCGATGGCAACGTTGCTGTCGGCGCCGGCGATGCGCTTCTCGTAATGACGAACCTGAGCCAGATCGCCGGTCTGTTCGGCGACCAGCATGGTCATGGTTTCGCCGAAGGAAAGGATATCGATCTCAGACATGGCTCAGGGTCTCGCTGGCGGATTGAACGGCGATGGACGACTGGCCGAGGTGGGCGAGGGCGTCGACCTGAGCCCGGGTCACTTCCAGCAGGTCGTCGCCTTGCAGCGGGTATTCGACCGCGCGAGGCAGGCCGCTGGGCATGTGCTTGAGCAGTTGCTCCCACTGCTGCAGATCGGCGGCTTTTGGTGGCACGGCGATCAGCTTGCCTGCCGCAGTGCGCACTACAGCCTTGCAATGCACGTATTCGACATAGCGGCCCAGCTCCCGCGCGGCGCTGAAGGCAGACTGTTCCTGCCACATCCAGTTGCCGATATCGAAAGTCATGCCAATGGGCATCTGCAGCGCGTCGACGCGGGCGAAGAACTCAGCGAGCGGCGCGATACGACCGCCCTGTGGCGTCTGATCGTTTTCCACCAACAGATGCACGTCGTAACGGGCCAGGCGGTCGGCCAGCGCGGCGACGTCGCTGTCTTCGGTCAGATGGCCCAATGAAACCTTCAGCCAGGCTGCACCACAGGCGCTGGCCCGTTGCAGCGTCGCATCAAGTTGCGGATTCGGTTGATTCTGGCCCTCGAGCCACAGTTCCAGCGGCGCCGAATACAGGCATTCCAGGCCCTGAGCGCGAATGGCTTCGCCGAGGGCTTGCAGGTCTTCGCGACCGCTGAACAGTTCTTCGCGCAGTTCGATGCGGGTCACACCAGCTTCCACCAGCAGCGGAATGAAGCTGGCCTGGCCGCGTTGGCGTACGAGGTCGGCACCGAAGGCGCCCAGGCTGATGGCAACGGGGAATCGATTCATTGTTATTGTCCTCTGAAACCGGTTTCATTTTTCTTCGAGACAACAGCCTCGAAGAAAGTTCTTCAAATCATCAGGTCTGAAGACCTGCGGTAGTGAAAAGGGGGATTCAGGATCGCTGTCGGGTGGAGCCGCGTACGATCAATTCGGCAGGAAAGTCGTAGGTCTTCACCGGCTCCTGATCGCCACGCAAACGGCCGAGCAGGCACTCGAAGGCCGTCACGCCAATGTCGTGGGTCGGTTGCGCCAGGGAAGTGATGCCGCTGCCCACCAAGGGGTACCAGTCCAGGTCATCGAGGGCGATCAGGCCGATGTCGTCGAACAGATGGCAGCCCAGATTGTGCAACTGGCAGGTAGTGCTGAGGGTGGCGACGCCGTTCCCGGTGAACAGGGCTTTGGGGCCATGGCCGGTCTGGGCGAGGAATTCGCGCAGATGATCGCGCAGGTTGTCGCCGGTCTGGTGCACCCTGCCACGCATGCCGGAACGCTGGGCGATTCCTGCCTTGAAGGCGTCAACGCGCTCGACCCGCGAACTGGTGCCGTCTTGCGGTTCGGTCACCATGAGGATGTCGCGATAGCCCGTTTGTTGCAGGTGATCCAGCGCCTGTTTCACCGCTGCGATATTGTTCAGCCCGACCAGATCGCTCTGTAACTGATCGACCTTGCGATCCACCAGCACCATGGGCAGTTCGGTGTGCAGTTCGCGCAGTTCATCCAGATGATGGCCGAGGGTGTTCACGATCAGGCCTTCGATGTTGTACGAGCGCAGCGCTGCCAGATGCAGGCGCTCCTGCTCGTCGTCGCGGTCAGTGTTGCACACCACCAGGCTGTAGCCGTGCTTGCGGCAGGCGGTTTCGACGCCGTGCATCACGGCAATGGAATAGGGGTTGCGGATGTCGGCCACCAGCATGCCGATCAGGCGGGTACGGCCGCGTTTCAGGCCGCGGGCCATCTGGTTGGGGCGATAGCCGAGGGTTTCGATGGCGTGTTCGATGCGTTGGGCTATGGCCTCGGACAGCAGTTGCCGGTCGTCGCCAATGAAGCGCGAGACGCTGGCTTTGGAAACGCCGGCCATGTCGGCGACGTCATTCATGGTGACGCGGGCACGCGTCGGGTTTGACATGTTGTTCACGGCCTGACCCTTTTTTGGATTTATCAGCAGGCTTTTACGAAGAGCGTGTGTTGCTCTGAAACCGGTTTCAGGAAACACCAAAGTGCGTCCGTCGTCAACTCGGGATCGGATGAAAGGTGGAGCGATGTTGGCCGTCGGTCCCGATCCACCGGCTTGCACAGAACCCATGTGGGACGGAGCTTGCTTGCGAATGCAGTGGCTCAGTCACCCTCAGTGCCGGATGTAACGACGCTTTCGCGAGCAAGCTCCCTCCCACAATGGACCGCGACAATTCCCGCAACCGCGTCGATTTCCTGTACTCAGGCGACCGACTCAGAATTTTCGCGGAAAGTAGGAATGAGCAGTTGTCAGCAGCCGTCCCGGTCTGCATGCTGCCTTTTCAATTGTGTTACAGGACCTTTCAGCGCATGTCTGCCACTGCCCGAGATGCCGATTCAGCTTCCCGCCGTTCGGCGACCGTTCTCAGCCTGTGCCTGCCCAGCGATGTCCTGTTGTATCTGTTACTGCCGATGAACGCCGATGCGTTCGGCATCAGCCTGGCGGAGGCGGGGATTCTGCTGGCGGCCAACCGGCTGGTGCGGATTTTCGGCTACAGCTATGTGGTGCGTTTCTACGCCAGGCATGGTGATCGCCCGACCGTGATGCTGGCGGCACTGGTGTCGGCGCTCTGCGCGTTCGGCAACTCGTTCTTCACCGGTTTCTGGTGGCTGCTGATCTTGCGTCTGGGCTGGGGGCTGACGTTCGGCGCGCTTAATCTGTCGACCCAGGCGTTGGCGACTTCCGAACCGGGCGGCGCGGCACGCCGGGCAGGGACTTCGCGGGCGATCATCGCCATCGGGCCGATGCTGGCCTTGCCGATAGGCGCGCTGATCAGCCTGCATTTCGGCCCACGTCTGATTTTCCTGATCCTGGCGTTCTTCTCACTGGCGGCGCTGTGGGTCGCCAAGGGCTTACCGAAGATCCCTCATGCGATGCCGACTGCAACGGGAAGGCGTTTCAGGGCACCGGACAGCATCGCCATGTGGTCCTTCATCGAAGGTGTCGCGCTGGACGGGCTTTTCATTTTTGGCCTGTCGTTGCAGGCGCAAACCGTCCTTGGCGGCAATGCGGTGTTCATCGCCGGCGTGCTGTTGGCGCTGCGTTATGTTTCGGAAATGCTCCTGAGCCCCTTGGGCGGGCGCGCGGCCGCCGCGTTCGGAGCGGTGCGTATGCTGGTGGTGTTTTCCGCGCTGACCACCCTTGCGCTGACGGCGTTCGGCTTCCACTGGCTGATCATCGGTGCAGGCAGTGTGTTGATCCTGCGCGCCCTGCAATTGCCGTTGGTGACCACCCTGGTGGCGGAGCGAAATCCGGGGCCGGGGCGGGTGCAGGCATTGGCCGGCAACGCAGTGTGGCGCGACGTTGGCGCCGGGGTCGGGCCTTTGCTGGCGGGGGTGTTGCTTCCCATCGCGTCGCCGTCCTGGGTCTACAGCATTGCGGGTTTGGCGGTGGTGATCAGCGCCATCATATGCAGCCGCTACAAGGCACGTGAAGTGGTGGCGTGACCGTCTGCTGATACATCCTCTTACATACCATTCGGCGATTAATCCGGAAAATCAGAGGTTTGCGTGCAACCTCTGAGGCAATTTCACCTCTGATGGTCATTCTTCATACGGACATAAAGCTTCGCTAGTCTGCAGTCGCTAGCCAATCGCCAGTTCACAGGGACGTTGCACAGGGCGCAGAGCCCTTCACGCATCATCGGAACACAGGCCATCATGACCTTTTTCAAATCACCCTTGTTTGCCGCCGCGCTCCAGCGCTTCGCTTATTTCCTGTTGCCGATTCTCCTCATCTGCTCAGCGGTGTTCTGGTTCACCGTAGGCCGCGGCGTGCATGCCGAACCTAAAAACGGCACGCAAACCCTGGTGTTCCTGCGCCACGCGGAAAAACCCGACATGGGCCTGGGCCAGCTGAATTGCCAAGGCCTCAATCGCGCCATCGACCTGTCCACGGTCCTGCCGGAGACCTTCGGCAAGGCCGATTTCATCTTCGCCGCGAACCCCAGTCGCCATGTCGAAGAGGGTGCCGGCGATCATTCCTACAGCTACCTGCGGCCGCTGATGACCGTCGGCCCCAGCGCCATCAAACTCGGTTTGCCGGTCAACATCGACTTTGCCGCCAACGACACCAGCGACCTGGCAGACGAGTTCATGCGCGACAAATACCACGACTCCACCATCTACACTGCCTGGTCCCACGGTTACCTGCCGGAGTTGATCAACAAGGTCGCTCAGGAGGCGTCGGGCGAAAAATTGAAGCTGGTCAACGACTGGACGGGCGACGATTTCGACTCGATGCTGGTGCTGACCCTGAAATGGAACAACGGCAAGGCCACGCTGCAGTACGAGAACTACAAGCAGAACCTCAACGGCGGGGCAGTGGGTTGCCCGAGCTGAGTGCTTGGTCCCACCCCTCGACTCTGTAGCAGCCCGGCCGTGCTGCTGCAGAAGCCGCTCCGACTTCAGTTTCGTTGTGTTCTCAGAAGGGCTGCGTTAGCGTTCAGCTGGTCTGAATTCTCCCCCGGCGCTCCCGATGCTCGACACTTCGCACCTCCAGGCCACCCGACTTTTACCGTTCAATCCCCCTTTCGATTGGCAACGCATGCTCGATTTTTTCGCGGCACGGATGACTGCGGGAGTCGAGGCGGTGATCGATGGCGTGTACCTGCGCAATATCGAATTCAAGGGCAGCGTCGGCACGCTGTCAGTAGCGATGGCACCACAACAGGATCACCTGATCGCCACGGTGCACGGGGAGGTGAGCCGGCACATCGATGCACTGGTCGAACCCATTTCCCACATGTTCGACCTGCACGCCAACCCGGATGAGATCGACCAGGGTCTTTCGAGCGATCCGTGGCTGGCATCGCTGGTGCAGACGCGACCCGGATTGCGCGTACCGGGTGCCTTTGCGGGGTTCGAACTGGTGGTGCGGACCATCGTCGGTCAGCAGGTGAGCGTTAAGGGCGCGACCACCATTGTCGGGCGTCTGGTGCAGCGTGCAGGGGTTCAGGTGCCCGAAAGCCCCATCGAGCCACTGGCCTGGCGGTTTCCGACCCCCGATGCGCTGGCACGGGTCGATCTGGACAAGATCGGCATGCCGGGAAAGCGCGTCGAAACCCTGCAACGCGTTGCAGCAGCGGTGGCCAGCGGCGAACTCTCCTTGAACGTCAGCCATGGCGATGACGTCGGTGAGCTGCGTCGTCAGTTGCTGGCGATGCCGGGCATCGGCCCGTGGACGGTTGAATACATCGCCATGCGCGCCTGGCGCGATCCGGATGCATGGCCGGCGTCGGACCTGGTGCTGATGAACCTCATGACCCTGCAGGACCCGAGCCTGACCCGTCTGGCTCTGCACAAAGCGCGGGCCGAAGCCTGGAAACCCTGGCGCGCCTACGCCGCCATGCACATCTGGAATTCCGCAGCCGACGTGGCGGGCAAGGCCAAGGGCGGCTGATCGCGAATTTGATCGCAAGAACTGGATGGCCCGGATAAGCGTGGCGGTTAACATGGGCCCATTCCGACCCGCCTGACGTCATCCAAGGCCAGGTCGACATTCACCAGGAGGCTCGCAATGGCGTTCACCTATCGCTTTATCGAATCCCCGGTCGGGCAGTTGAAGCTGATCGCCAAAGGGCCGTGCCTGGCGGCGATCCTCTGGGAAAACGACCGCCCCAATCGCGTGCCGCTGGGCCACATGAGCGAGGACCAGGGCAGCGCGATTCTTGATCAGGCCGAACGACAGCTCGCCGAGTATTTTGCGGGCACCCGTAACAGCTTCGATCTTGAGCTGGATTTTCACGGCACCGAATTCCAGAAGAAAGTCTGGCAGGCCTTGCTGACCATTCCCTTCGGTGAAACCCGCAGCTACCTCGATATCGCTATTCAGATCGGCAATCCGGCGGCGGTGCGTGCAGTGGGCGCGGCCAATGGCAAGAACCCGATTTCCATCGTTGCGCCTTGTCACCGGGTGATCGGCAGTTCGGGCGCGCTGACCGGTTTTGCCGGTGGTCTGGCGGCCAAGGAGTTGTTGCTGACGCTGGAAGGCGGGATGCCGCAGCCAGCCAAAAAGCGCCGCAATGATGTCCCCTCTACTCAGGCTTCGCTGTTCTAGACTCATTCGTTCTGCTCGCACACCACACGTATTCAATGGAGATGAACATGCCTGCTTCTGCCAAAGCGTTTCGTGACCTGCACCATCAATCCACCGTTCTGCGTCTGCCCAATGCCTGGGATGCGGGAAGCGCACGCCTGCTTGAAAACCTCGGCGCCACCGCAGTGGCGACCACCAGCGCAGGTGTGGCCTGGTCTCAAGGCTATGCCGATGGCCGGGTATTTCCGATAGAGGTGGCAGTCAGTGTGGCAGCGAGCATCGTGCGCATCATCAAGGTGCCGCTGTCGGTGGACATGGAGAACGGCTATTCGGATGAGCCGCTGAGGGTCGCGGAAAACGTCAAGCGGGTGCTGGATGTCGGCGCGGTGGGCATCAACCTGGAAGACGGCCCCGATGCTCCCGAATTGCTGGCGCGCAAGATCGAAGCGATCAAGGAAATGGCGGCGAAGAACAACTTGGATGTGTTCATCAATGCCCGTGCCGATGTGTATCTGGCCAACCTGGTGGATGACGCGTCCAAGGTCGAAGAAACCTTGAAGCGTGGCCGGTTGTACCAGCAGGCGGGGGCTGACGGGTTGTTCGTCCCGGCGGTGATCGATGTCGAAGCAATCAGGGCCATCGTTCAGGGGGCTGATTTGCCGATCAACGTGCTTGCACGTCCCGGGCTGCCGGTCGCTGATGAACTGGCAAAACTTGGGGTGCACCGTCTGAGCGCAGGCTCTGCTGTGGCCCAGACATTGTGGGGGCATGCGCAGGAACTGGCCCGTGGTTTCCTTGAAGAAGGGCGTTCGGAGGCGGTGACTCAGAGCAGCATGACCTATCCGCAGATTCAGGCGTTGTTCGGGCATTGATGGCAGATTAGTCGCGATGCCCCAAGTCGCGGCTGATCTTCGCGCTGCATTCGAGCAACAAGCCCAGAAACCTTTCCTTCGCACCTGCCGGGTCCATCACGGCATCGGGCCCGGACAGGTTGATTGCGGCAGCGACCTTGCCGTTGTGATCTTTTACCGCAGTCGCGATCGCCGTCGAATAATCCGAGCGATGCAGCACCCATCCCAGGTTCCGGTCGCCCTCGATCAGCGCCTGTAGTTCCGGCAAGGTTCGCGGCGCGGGTGTCGGGTAGTCGTCAAGCCGAATATGCTGGTAGAGCGCGCCCAGCTCGTTATCGCTCAGCGCGGTCAGCAGCATGCGGCCCATGGCCGTGCAGTGACAGGCGATGCGTGTGCCCACGGGGATGTTCACCGACAGCCTTTGCGCCGCGAAGGCACGGTACAGATAGAGACTGTCGGTGTGTTCGCGAATGCTCAGATGGCAGGACAGCGAGGTGCGATCCCGCAGTTCGTTGAGGTGCGGCATCGCGACTTCAACGATGTCGCGACTGGCCAGATAGCTGAAGCCATCGCTGATCACCCGCGCGCCGAGTTCGTACTGAGTGTTGTGCTTGTTCAGGTAGCCCATGTTGGTCAGGGTGAACAGGATGCGGTACACCGCCGACGTGCTCACGCCAAGCCGCTCGGCGATCTCCTGAATGCTCAGGCTACGCGTCCGGGCATTGAACATGCCCAGCACACTCAGGCCGCGGGCGAGGGCGGGGACGCTGTAGTCGGTGTCCTTTTCCGGAGTTTCGAGGATGTTCATGACGGGCTCCATACTGTGCAGAATTCGTAGCAGCGCGGCGTGCCTGCGGTGACATGCTTGTTATCGCCACTGCCGGCAAGCCTTGCTGCTACAGAGGCAGTGGTCAGCGGCAGAGTGAGTCAACCCCCAACAACTGCCCATCAAACTCGGCCATGGCATCCAGCATCGCAGCCTTGAAATACTCAAGGGACGCCCGGTCGAACAGGATCTGAAACGCAGGCGCCCCCTGTTCACCAAGGTTGATCACGATCACGTTGATCCGCGCCGCCGACGTCTGTGCAACCGCACCCGCTGCGAACGCCTGTGGGCGCAGGTCGACGCCACACAGTTTCGCCATCACCTCGGCAATGCATGTCCCGCTCAATTGAAGCCAGGCGTGGCTGTCCTCGCGAGGCAGCAGGTAGTTGGCGCTGTGGTCCAGCTCCCAGCGTGCTTCTTCGTCGGCGACGCGTTCGCCACGATCACCCAGGCTGCCGAGGATGAAGTACTCAGTCTGCGACAGGCGCGCGACGTGGCTGCCGTCGGCCTGAGTCACGGCGCGGTTGGGAGCATCAGGCAGTTCGAAGCCACGGGCTTGCAGGTATTCGGCACTGTGCTGGCCACGAAAACCGACCCGCGGGATGTCAGTCAGGTCGACCAGTGCGCACTTTGCAAGCGCGCCGAGTGGTAGAGGTGCGCACGCCCGTTGGCTTTGTGCAGTAAGGCTGGACATTGTCAGAGCTCCTGGCGCTGGTTTTCAGGGTCGAAGAAGGGCAGTTTCACCACGGTGGCCTGGACGACTACGCCGCCCTCGACCCGAATCGGAATCTGCTGCCCTGGCTGGCTTTGATCGAAGTTGGCGTAAGCCAGGCCGATGATCTTGTCGAGTGATTGCGAGTATTCGCAGGAGGTCACGTTGCCGCTGATGTCCGGCCCGCTGCTTCCTGAATGAGTCAGCACCAGATGGCCTTCCAGCGGTTGCGGGCTGGCTTTGGGCAGGGTGAAACCCACCAGTTTGCGTTTCTGTGGCTGGGCTTCGAGGATGTCCACCGAGCGGCGTCCCACGAAGAACGGCTTGGTACGACTGACCGCCCAGCCCATGTCGATCTCGGCCGGGTGGGTCATGCCGTCGGTGTCCTGACTGATGATCACGTGGCCTTTTTCCAGCCGTAGCAGACGCTGAGTTTCGACGCCGAAAGGACGAATGTCGAAGTCCTTGCCAGCCGCCATCAGCGCATCCCACAGCTTCAGCGCATGACGCGCGGGAACGTGAATTTCATAGCCCAGTTCACCCACGAAACCGACGCGCAACAGCCGCGCCTTGATCCCGGCCACGGTGCCCTGACGTACGCCCAGATACGGGAAGCCTTCTGCCGACAGATCCAGATCGTGACAGACCTTCTCCAGCACCTTGCGTGAATCCGGACCCGCCACGTTGACCGCTGAAATCGCTGCGGTGACGTTGGCGATGTCGACGTTCAAGCGCCATTGCGCATTCCACTTGAGCATCTGCTGATAAATGCGATCCACGCCGCTGGTGGTGGCGGTGACGTAGAAATGGTTTTCGCCGAAGCGCGCGCAGACGCCGTCGTCGATCACCACGCCGTGTTCGTTGGTCATCAGCGCGTAGCGCGAACGGCCGATCGGCTGTTTGAGGAAGGCGAAGGTGTACATGCGATTGAGCAGTTCGGCAGCATCCGGGCCGCGCACGTCCAGACCGCCGAGGGTGGAAACGTCGATTATCCCGACCTTGTTGCGCACGTGCAGCGCTTCGGCCTGCATGCACGTGTCGCGCTCGCTGGCCTTACCGTAAAACGCAGGGCGCTGCCAGATCCCGGCAGGCATCATCTTGGCCCCGGCGTCCAGGTGCCGCTTGTGCATCGGGGTCTGGCGGTACGGGTCGAACGCACGGCCAGCGACGTGGGCCAGTTTCTCCGCCTCGAAAGGAGGACGGGCAGTGGTGACGCCGGTTTCACTGATACTGCGCTGGGTGGAAGCCGCCACCAGACGCGCAGTCGGCAGGGCCGAATGACGACCCTGCGACGGCCCCATGCCAACCGTGGAGTAGCGCTTGACCAGTTGCAAGTCGCGGTAGCCGATCTTGGTGGCATCGATGATGTCGCGCACTTGCAGGTCTTCATCGAAATCGACGAAATCCTTGCCCTTGGGGTGAGGGAAAATCGGCCACGGAAAATTGACCTGCGCTTCGGGGCGCATCGGCAAGGGCTTGGTGGCCAGTTCCAGGTTCAAGGCCATGACGATATCGGCAGCAGCATGAACGGCATCGGCCAGCACATTGTCCAGCGCGTGGTAGCCGTGGGCTGAACCTGCAACCGTCAGGTTTTTCGGCAGGCCGCTCAGGGTGAACTCAGCCAGGTGATCGTCGTAGGCCAGTTTGCCGCCGGCCTGACACAGCAGCTGATAAACCGGCATGTAGCCGCCGGACATGCACAGCAGGTCGCAATCGAGGGTCAGCCCGCTGTTCGCGACCTGTCCCTGACCGGTGATCTTGCGGATGTCGGCGCCGCTGACGTGGCGCATGCCTTTTTCGTGCAGGGCCTCGAATACCGTGCTGCCGAGATGGCAGGTGATGCCGCGCTTTTCCAAGGCCAGCAGCAGCGTGCGATCAGCAGGATTACCACGCATGTCGACCAGCGCTGCGACTTCGACACCCTGCTCCTGCAGATCAAGAGCGGCGAGGTAACCATCGTCATTGCCGGTCAGCACCACGGCGCGTTTGCCCGGTTTGACCGCGTAGAGTTTCATCAAACGCTGAGCGGCGCTGGTCAGCATCACGCCCGGCAAGTCGTTGTTGCGGAAGATCACCGGCTGATCGAACGAGCCGCTGGTGATCAGGCACTGCGTCGCGCGGACCTTATACATGCGCTTGCCTTGAATCACCGGCAGGTAGTTGTCGGTGAACCAGGCGTTGCAAGTGGCCTTTTTCAGCACCTGAATGTTGGCGTGGCCCTCGACTGCATTGACCAGCTCACGACGCAGGGTTTCAGCGCGGGCGCCTTCTATGTCAAAGCGTGCGTAGGTCAACGAACCACCGAGCACCGGCTGTTGTTCGACCAGCAGTACCTTGGCGCCGGCGTTGGCGGCGGTCAGTGCCGCTTGCAACCCGGCCGGGCCTGCGCCAATCACCGCAAGGTCTGCGAACAGATAGGCCTTGTCGTAATACTCGGGCTGGAATTTCAGGTCGAGCACGCCCAGACCAGCTTTCTTGCGAATGATTGGCTCCCACAGCTTCCACGCGCCCTTGGGTTTGTAGAACGAGCGGTAGTAGAAGCCCACCGGCATGAACTTCGAGAATTTGCCGAGGTAGGCGTCCTTGTCGTTGTCCAGCGAGCCGTTGAAGTTCTGCCCGGTGACTTGCACGCCGTTTTCCAGCAGGTGACTGTCGGCCAGCACGTTAGGCTCACTCGGCAGTTGCACCAGGGTGTTGGCGTCCTGGCCGGCCATGGTCAGCGGGCCGCGCGGGCGGTGGTACTTGAACGAGCGGGACAGCAGGAAACGGCCGTTGGCGAGCAGGGCGCTGGCGATGCTGTCGCCCGCAAAGCCCTGATAGGGTTTGCCGTCGAAACTGAAAGCCAGCGGCTGATTGCGGTCGATCAGCAGGCCCATGGGAGCGGCTAGACGGCTCATTGGGCGTTCTCCTTGGTGGCGGCGGCGTTGAATTCGACTCGGCTGTTAAAGACTTCCTTCGGATCGAAGGTGCGCAGGATTTCATCGCTGCCGGTGTGGCGTTCGGCGAGAAACCAGTAGCTGGACGGGTTGTGCATCCACCACTCGCGAACCACGCCCAACGTGTCTTCGCTGTTGAACACGTAATCGGCCCACTCGGCATCGGTGCAGGTCTGCGGATCGGGCATCTGCTTGAACTCGCCGCCGTAGGTGAATTCGCTGATATTGCGCGGCCCGTTGAGGGGGCATGTCATGACTTTCATCGGTTGCTCCTGCTCAAAGGCGGTTAGTGGCTGGCCGCGGTGGCGCCCATTTCATTGACTTGCTGGAAGGTCGAAAACCGCTCCAGGCCAAATGGCTTGATCAGATCGGGGGTCTTGCCGCCGCTGGCCACCAGTTCGGCCATGGTCTTGCCGCAGACAGGCGTGGCCTTGAAACCCCAGGTGCCCCAGCCGGCGTCGAGGTAATAATTTTTCACCGGCGACAGCCCCATGATCGGGCTGTAGTCCGGGGTCATGTCGGTAATCCCGGCCCACTGACGCATCAATTTGGCGTTGGCCAGGAACGGGAACATCTCGATGGCGTGGGCCAGCAGGCTTTCTTTCAGGTCGAGCGTGGAGCGGGTGTTGAACAGCGGATACGGATCCGAGCCGCCACCAAACACCACCTCGCCACGGCTGGTTTGCTGCACATAGCAGTGCAGAGCGGACGAGCTCACCAGCGGGTCAAGGAACGGCTTGAACGGCTGGGTCACCATGGCTTGCAGCGGGAAGGTCTGGATCGGCGAGCGAATCCCGGCCTTCTTCATCATTTGCGAGCTCATGCCCGCGACAGCCTGCACGGCGCAGCCGCACTTGATGGTGCCGCGATTGGTCTTCACGGCGGTGATGGTGCCGTTTTCGATGACCAGTTCCTGCACTTCAGTGAGCTGGTGAATCTCCACCCCACGCTTGGCCGCCTGCTTGGCATAGCCCCAGGCCACGGCGTCGTGACGGGCTGTTGCGCCGTCCATGTGCCACAGGCCCGCGAGCACCGGGATATGGCCTGGGTCGAGATTGAGCGTTGGCACCAGTTCGCGAATCTGCTGGCGGTCGATCATCTCGGTGCGCCCGCCAAAGTGCTTGTTCACTTCAGCGCGCTGACGGAACGAGCGCACAGTGGCATCGGTGTGGGCCAGGGTCAGTTGGCCGCGATGGGAGTACATGATGTTGAAGTCGAATTCGTTGGACAGGCCTTCGAACATTCGCACCGATTCGGCGTAGAACTTCACGCCTTCACTGGTCAGGTAGTTGGAGCGGATCACAGCGGTGTTACGCGCGGTGTTGCCGCCGCCCAGGTAGCCCTTTTCCAGGACCGCGATGTTGTTGATGCCGTGGTACTTCGACAGGTAATACGCTGTGGCCAAGCCATGACCGCCGCCGCCGATGATGACTACGTCATAGGAGGACTTGAGTTCCTTGGGCGCAGGCAGATCGACCTCGACCGGGTATTCCGAGCTGAGCCCGTATTTCAGGAGATTGAAAGGCATACGGCCTCCGAAGGGCTGCTTTGCGTTGTGGACTGCTGCGCGTGGGCTTGTCGGGAATGAAACTGCTGAAGCGCCGCGGTGACGGTGTTTTTCATCAGGAAGGCGATGGTCATCGGGCCGACGCCGCCAGGCACCGGGGTGATGGCCGAGACCTGGGGCAGGGCGCTGTCGAAATCGACGTCGCCCACCAGACGGCTGCGGCCGTCTTCTTCAATACGGTTGATCCCGACGTCGATCACTACGGCGCCCGGCTTGAGCCAGCTGGAATCGATCATCCGTGGCCGGCCTACGGCGGCGACCACAATGTCGGCCTGACGACAAAGCGCCTTGGCATCGACACTGCGCGAATGCACCACGGTCACTGAGCAATGCGCCTTGAGCAGGAGCGCCGCCATCGGCTTGCCGACGATGTTGGAACGGCCAATGACCACCGCGTGTTTGCCGCTGAGGTCGCCGCAGGTGTCGTCGAGCAACTGCATGCAACCGCTGGGGGTGCAGGGCGTCAGCACGTTGCGTCCCTGACTCAGGCCACCGACGTTTTCACTGTGAAAACCATCGACATCCTTGCCCGGTGCGATGGCTTGCAGGACGAGGGCTTCTTCGATGTGCGCAGGAAGTGGCAACTGCAGGAGGATGCCGTTGATGCTGTGGTCATCGTTAAGCTCTGTGATCAGCTTGAGCAGTTCAGCCTGAGTTGTCTCGGCGCTCAGGCGATATTCAAGCGAACGGATACCGGCCTCTTCGGCGCGCAGAATCTTGTTGCGCACGTAGACCTGACTCGCCGGGTCCTGGCCCACCAGAATCACTGCGAGCGCCGGCTCGATGCCGTCGCTTTTCAGTTTGCTCACATCGGCTTTCACGTTGGCCAGTACCCGGGCCGCAGCGGCCTTGCCGTCAATCACTTTGGAGGTATTCACCGGAAGATCACCGTTCTGTCCTTGTTGAGGAATACCCGATGCTCCAGGTGGTATTTCACCGCTTTGGACAGGGCCACCGTTTCGGTATCGCGGCCGGTGGCGACCAGGTCGTCCGGCAGGTAAACGTGGTCTACGCGCTGCACTTCCTGCTCGATGATGGGGCCTTCGTCCAGATCGCTGGTGACGTAGTGCGCGGTGGCGCCGATCAGTTTCACGCCACGCTCATAAGCCTGGTGATACGGCTTGGCGCCTTTGAAACCCGGCAGGAATGAGTGGTGAATGTTGATCGCCCGGCCCGAAAGCTGCTTGCACAGGTCATCGGAGAGGATCTGCATGTAGCGGGCCAGGACCACCAGATCGGTGCCGGTCTCATCCACCACTTTCATCAGCGCCGCTTCTTGCTGGGCCTTGGTGTCCTTGGTCACCGGCAGGTAGATGAAACGAATGCCTTCGCGCTCGGCCATTGGCCGCAGGTCCAGGTGGTTGGAAACGATGGCGGTGATGGTCATGTCCATCTCGCCCTTGTGGTAGCGATAGAGGAGGTCGGTGAGGCAGTGGTCGAACTTGCTGACCATCAGCAATACCCGCATCGGCTCGCGGGTATCGTGCAGTTCCCACTGCATGCCGAACGCCTTGGCGACGTCCTCGAAGCCGGCTTTCAACTCGGCGATGTCGCCGACGTGACCATCGTTGAAACGGAACACCGCGCGCATGAAGAATTTGCCGCTGAACTCGTCGTCGAACTGCGCCATTTCACCGATGTAGCAGGCATTGCCCGCCAGATACGAGGTGACCGCCGCGACGATGCCGGAGGTCGCCGGACAACTGATCTTGAGAATGAAATGGTTCTTTTCGTGTTGCATGGCGGTTCCTCTGGAAAGTGGCGGCAGCTCGATGCGAAGCGAAGATTCAGGGGTAAACAGTTTTTTCAGGGACGAATAAAAATTCCTATCAGGAATTAAATATTCTCGAAGGCTGTTTTATAGGCGAACGGAAACTGCGCGTCCAGAGGTTTCTGGAAACTTTTTTAACTGAGGGGAAATTTACTGGGCTAGCTTGATCGTTCCCACGCTCCGCGCGGTAACGCCGCCTTTGACGCTCTGCGTCGGTTTGCGCAATGACGCAGAGCGTCACGGGATGCATTCCCACGCAGAGCGTGGGAACGATCATTGTTTATGGGTGCGTCTGCGGGGGGGGGGGGCGTCAGCCGATTCAGTGCTCGTCCCACGCTCCGCGTGGTAACGCGGCCTTTGACGCTCTGCGTCGGCTGGTGATGTGACGCGGGGCGTCAACAGATGCATTCCCACGCGGAGCGTGGGAACGATCATGCGCTCGACCGTGGGAAGGATCATGCGCGAGAGCGTGAGGACGACGGGCTATGCGGGTTTCATTCCGCAGAACCGCCGTAGTTCATGATCGACAACAACCGGATCGGCACCTGCACCAGTTCTTCCGGCCCATGGGGGATGTCGCCGTCGAAGGTCAGGCTGTCGCCCGCTTCCATGTGGTACAGCTGATTGCCGTGGCGATACACCAGCTCGCCTTCCAGCAGATGCAGGAACTCGGTGCCGGGATGGGAGAAGGTCGGGAACTCTTCGCTGGCGTCATCCATGGTCACCATGTACGCCTCGAAGCTCTTCTTCGGTCCACGCGTGTGGTTGAGCAGGTGATAGGTGTGGCCTTTCTCGGTGCCGCGACGCACCACTTCCAGCCCTTCATCATGTTTGACCAATAGCGCGCTGCTGCCTTGCTGGTCGTACTGGCTGAACAGCTTGGACATGGGCATGCCCAATACGTCGCACAGGCGGCTGAGGTTATCCAGACTGGTGGAGACCTGGGCATTCTCGATCTTGCTCAACATGCCCTGGCTGATCCCGGCGATGCGCGCGACATCGGCCAGCTTCAGTTCCTGCGCCTGGCGCTGGCGCTTGATCTGAATCCCTAAGTACTGCTCGAGTTTCAACTTGGGTTGTTCTTCGTCAGGCGTATTCATCGGCTATGCACGGTTTCCGTTCGATAATTTTAATTTCGCACCAGGAATGTGCGATGCAGGCGCCGGCTGTTCAAATGTCGCCGGTTTATTCCCACAGCGAAAACCATATTCCCATATATAGAGTGGAAATTCTGCTTCGTCGTCCTATCTCAGCGTGGCATACCAAACTGGCAAGGCACTTGCATTCCTGTTGGGAAAGTAAGTTTCCTGATCGGAATAAGTACCGAGCAGGCAGCGAAACAGCGGTTCTCAACCTCAACGTTTTGCCTTTCGCCAGGAGTGAACACTCATGTTGCCAACCGAAACACAGCGGCTGATCGAGGAGCACGGGATCAAATACGTGCTGGCCCAGTTCGTCGACATCCATGGATCGTCCAAGACTAAATCCGTGCCGGTGTCGGGTCTGGAAATGGTCGCTGAAGACGGTGCAGGGTTCGCCGGTTTCGCCATCTGCGGCATGGGCATGGAGCCTCATGGCCCTGATTTCATGGCCAAGGGCGATCTATCATCCCTGACCCCGGTGCCATGGCAGAAGGGCTATGGCCGGGTCGTGTGCATCGGTCATGTGGAGGGCAAACCATGGCCCTACGACAGCCGTTACGTGCTGCAGAAACAGGTCGAGCGCCTCAGCGACCGCGGCTGGACCCTCAACACCGGTCTGGAACCTGAATTCAGCCTGTTCAAGCGCGATGCCGCCGGTGGACTGCAACTGGTCGACGCCAGCGATTCATTGGACAAACCCTGCTACGACTACAAAGGCCTGTCGCGCTCCCGTGAGTTCCTCGAGCGCCTGACCGAAGCCTTGCAGCCAGTGGGCTTCGACATCTATCAGATCGACCACGAAGACGCCAACGGCCAGTTCGAGATCAATTACACCTACAGCGATGCCATGGAGTCGGCCGACCGATTCACCTTCTTCCGCATGGCCGCCGGCGAGATCGCCAACGACATGGGCATGATCTGCTCGTTCATGCCCAAGCCCGACCCGAAACGCGCAGGCAACGGCATGCACTTTCACCTGTCGATCGCCAGCGCGACCAACAAGAACCTGTTCCACGACGCCAGCGACCCGAGCGGCATGGGCCTGTCGAAAATGGCCTATCACTTCGCTGCCGGTCTGCTCGCCCACGGCCCGGCGCTTTGCGCCTTCGCCGCGCCGACCGTCAACTCCTACAAGCGTCTGGTAGTCGGCAACTCGCTGTCCGGCGCGACCTGGGCGCCAGCTTTTATCGCATTCGGTTCGAATAACCGCTCGGCCATGGTTCGCGTGCCCTACGGACGTCTGGAGTTCCGTTTGCCAGACGCTGGTTGCAACCCGTATCTGGTCAGCGCCGCGATCATCGCCGCGGGCCTGGATGGCATCGATCGCAAGCTTGAGATCGACAACGTCTGCAACGAGAACCTCTACAAGTTGAGCCTGGAAGAGATCGCCGCACGCGGCATCAAGACCTTGCCGCAATCGCTCAAGGAAGCCTGCGACGCGCTGGAAGCCGACCCGTTGTTCGCCGAGGTACTGGGCAACGAAATCGTCGGCGAGTTCATCAAGCTCAAACGCATGGAATGGGTGGAATACAGCCGCCATGTGAGCGATTGGGAAATCAAGCGCTACACCGAATTCTTTTAAAGCAGCGATGAGCTGCAAGCCACAAGTCACAAGCAAAAGCAGCGTTGTGGCGCACATCGAATTTTCTATCCATGCGGTCTGCTTGCAACTTGAAGCTTGCCGCTCCCGAACGAAGTGAGGACTGCCTTTATGTGTGGAATTGTAGGGCTCTATCTTAAAAACCCGGCGCTGGAATCCCAGCTTGGCAAGCTCTTTGAGCCCATGCTTGCGGCCATGACCGACCGTGGTCCGGACAGTGCCGGCTTCGCCATTTACGGCGACGAAGTGGGCGACGGCTGGGTCAAGCTGACCTTGCAGGCGACCACTGACAATTACGACTTCAAGGCGCTGGTGTCGGCGCTGGAAGGCAAGCTTGGCGCATCACTGGACTGGTTCCAGAACGCCAGCGCCATCGTGCTGAAAATCCAGGCTGAAGAGGCCGCCGTGCGCGCCGCGCTGGGTGAGCTGGCGCCGACCGTGCGCATCATGAGCGCCGGCAAGAGCATCGAAATCCTCAAGGGCATGGGTTTGCCGAAGGAGATTTCCGAGCGTTTCGGCCTGGGCAGCATGAAGGGCAGCCACATCATCGGCCACACCCGCATGGCCACCGAAAGCGCCGTGACCATGGAAGGCAGCCACCCGTTCTCCACCGGCGCCGACCTGTGCCTGGTGCACAACGGCTCGTTGTCCAACCACTTCCGTCTGCGTCAGGAACTGCGCCGCGAAGGGATCAACTTCGACACCGAGAACGACACCGAAGTGGCGGCCGGTTATCTGGCCTGGCGCCTGCAACAGGGCGACTCGCTGAAGACCGCGCTGGACAGTTCGCTGGAAGCGCTCGACGGCTTTTTCACCTTCGCCATCGGCACGCGCAACGGCTTTGCGGTGATCCGCGATCCGATTGCCTGTAAGCCGGCGATTCTCGCCGAGACCGATGACTACGTCGCCATGGCTTCGGAATATCAGGCGCTGTCGAGCCTGCCGGGCATTGAGAAAGCCAAGGTCTGGGAACCCGTTCCCGCCACCATGTACATCTGGGAACGCGAGTCGGCTTAAGGAGCACGCACATGAAAACTATTGATCTATCTACCTCAAGCGTCCGCGATCTCAACCAGGCATTGCACGACCAGGTCAAGAATCTTGAAGAGCGCGAGTGGGTCGTCACGCATCCCAACGGCGCCCACAACCTGGCCGTCGGCGTCAACGAAGCGGTGTCCGTGGATATCCAGGGCCACGCCGGTTACTACTGCGCGGGCATGAACCAGAAGGCGTCGGTCACCGTGCACGGCAACGTCGGCGTCGGCTGCGCCGAAAACATGATGTCGGGCTACGTACGCGTCAAAGGCAGTGCCTCCCAGGCCGCTGGCGCCACCGCTCACGGCGGTCTGCTGGTGATTGAGGGCGACGCGGGTGCGCGTTGCGGCATTTCCATGAAGGGCATCGATATCGTCGTCGGCGGTAGCATCGGCCACATGAGCTGCTTCATGGGCCAGGCCGGACGTTTGGTGGTGTGCGGCGACGCAGGCGATGCACTGGGTGACTCGCTGTACGAGACCAGGATCTTCGTTAAAGGCAGCGTCGAATCGCTGGGCTCGGACTGCATCGAGAAAGAAATGCGCGCCGAACACATCGAAGAGCTGCAAGCGCTGCTGAACCGCGCCGGCTTCAACGAAAAAGCCTCGGACTTCAAGCGCTACGGCTCGGCCCGTCAGCTGTACAACTTCAAAGTCGACAACGCCTCCGCGTACTGATTCAGGAGCAAGACCATGAGCGATTCCACTACTCCAAAAGCACCGCCAGTACTGCGCGAGTCTGCCACTTTCGATCGCATGACCATCCAGGAAATCCAGCGTGCCGCCGAAACCGGCATCTACGACATCCGCGGTGGCGGCACCAAGCGCAAGCTGCCGCATTTCGATGACCTGCTGCTGCTTGGCGCCAGTGTTTCCCGCTACCCGCTGGAAGGCTACCGCGAAAAATGCGGCACCGACGTGATCCTCGGCAACCGCTTCGCCAAGAAGCCGATCCACCTGAAGATTCCGGTGACCATCGCCGGCATGAGCTTCGGCGCGCTATCGGCCAACGCCAAGGAAGCCCTGGGCCGTGGCGCGACCATCGCCGGCACGAGCACCACCACCGGTGACGGCGGGATGACCCCTGAAGAACGCGGACAGTCGCAACATCTGGTGTATCAGTACCTGCCGTCGCGTTATGGCATGAACCCGGACGATCTGCGCAAGGCCGATGCCATCGAAATCGTGCTGGGGCAAGGCGCTAAACCCGGGGGCGGCGGCATGCTGCTGGGCATGAAAGTCACCGAGCGCGTGGCCGGTATGCGCACCTTGCCAATCGGCGTCGATCAGCGCTCGGCGTGCCGTCACCCGGACTGGACGGGGCCGGATGACCTGGCGATCAAGATTGCCGAGATCCGCGAAATCACCGATTGGGAAAAGCCGATCTACGTGAAAATCGGCGCCAGCCGCCCGTACTACGACGTCAAGCTGGCGGTGAAAGCCGGTGCCGATGTGATCGTGCTCGACGGCATGCAAGGCGGCACGGCGGCGACTCAGGAAGTGTTCATCGAACACGTTGGCATCCCGATTCTGCCGGCCATTCCCCAGGCCGTTCAGGCGCTGCAAGAGATGGGCATGCACCGCAAAGTGCAGCTGATCGTCTCCGGTGGTATCCGCAACGGTGCAGACGTGGCCAAGGCCATGGCGTTGGGTGCTGATGCCGTCGCCATCGGTACGGCGGCATTGATCGCACTGGGCGACAACCATCCGCGGCTGGACGAAGAACTGAAGAAAATCGGCTCAGCCGCCGGATTCTATGACGACTGGCAGAACGGCCGCGACCCTGCGGGCATCACCACCCAGGACCCGGAACTGTCGAAACGTCTGGACCCGGTAGAAGGCGGGCGCAGGTTGGCCAACTATTTGCGTGTATTGGTCCTGGAAGCACAAACCATGGCCCGTGCTTGCGGCAAGTCCCACCTGCATAACCTCGACCCCGAGGATCTGGTGGCGCTGACCGTGGAATCGGCGGCCATGGCCCGGGTGCCACTGGCAGGGACTTCGTGGATTCCGGGGACGCAGTACTAAGCAATCACTGCGCGCGACGCCCTGTAGCAGTCCGGCTTGCCGGCGGCAGCGATCTTGATGACGCCACCGCCGGCAAGCCGTGCTGCTACAGAGGCCATTTTCCGTCGGTCATTTTTTGTTTTGTCCATCTCAAGAGGCCAGCAAGGCCCGACGTTTCATCACATCGCTATCTGCCAGACACTTTTCCATTCATTGCAGGAGCTTCGAAAATGGTTAACCGTCTACCCGGCAAATCCCTTCTTTCATTACTGGCGCTCAGCGCTTTCGTTCCTCTGGCCCATGCGGCCGACGCCCCGACACTCAACACCGGCAGCACGGCCTGGATGGTCACCGCCGCCGTACTGGTGCTGTTCATGTGCCTGCCAGGTCTGGCGCTGTTCTACGGCGGTCTGGTTCGGGCCAAGAATATGCTTTCGCTGTTCACCCAGTGCTTCGGCGTTGCCGGGCTGGTTGGCGTGCTTTGGGTGATCTATGGCTACAGCATGGTGGTGGACACCACCAACATGGTCGAGGGGCAGGTGAGTTTCAACAGCTTCGTCGGTGGCTTGAGCCGCGCGTTTCTGGCGGGCATGACGCCTGAAAGCCTGGTCGGCGACATTCCGGAGGGCGTGTTCGTGACCTTCCAGATGACCTTCGCCATCATCACCCCGGCGCTGATTGCCGGTGCATTCGCCGAACGCATGAAGTTCTCCGCTGCGCTGCTGTTCATGGCGATCTGGTTCACCCTGGTGTACGCGCCGGTTGCGCACATGGTCTGGGGCGGGGCGGGCGCCTTGATGCACAACTGGGGCGTGCTGGACTTCGCTGGCGGCACAGCGGTGCACATCAACGCGGGCGTCGCGGCGCTGGCGGCCTGCCTGATGCTGGGCAAGCGCAAAGGCTACGTAAACGCACCGATGCCTGCGCATAACCTGAGCCTGACCATGGTCGGTGCGGCGATGCTGTGGGTTGGCTGGTTCGGTTTCAACATCGGTTCCGGCGGCGGCCTGAACGGGTTGTCGGGCATCGTCATGCTCAACACCCAACTGGGCGCGTGCGCCGGTATTCTGGGCTGGATGTTCACCGAGTGGTTCAAGGTCGGTAAACCGAGTGCTCTGGGTCTGGCGAGCGGTGCACTGGCGGGTCTGGTCGGCATCACCCCGGCATGCGCCTATGTCGGTGTTGGCGGTGCGTTGGCCATCGGCCTGTTGTGCGGCGTGTTCTGCTACCTGAGCGTGACCGTGCTGAAAAAGCGCTTTGGCTACGACGATAGCCTCGACGTGTTCGGCCTGCACGGCATCGGCGGTATGATCGGTGCGGTGTTGACCGGCGTGTTCTGCGTGCCGTCGCTGGGCGGTCTGGTTGAAGGCGTGACACTGGGAGGACAGGTTATCGCGCAGATCAAAGGCGTAGCGTTCACCACGGTTTATTGCTTCGCAGTCAGCTGGGTGATTCTCAAGGTGGTCAAGGCCGTCGTGGGCTTGCGCGCCGATGAGCATGTCGAAGAAATGGGTCTGGACCTAGCCGAGCACAACGAGAGTGCTTACAACCACTAAGCCGGACTTGCGCATTAATCGTTCCCACGCTCTGCATGGGAATGCCGCTCAGAACGCTCTGCGTCCGCTGTTGTGACGCGGAGCGTCACGGGATGGGTGCCCACGCAGAGCGTGGGCACGATCACGTGTAGCAGCACGGCTTGCTGCCTGGGCGATTCCGAGGGCGCCACCGCCGGCAAGCCGACTGCTACAGATGTGTGTATGCCGTTAGATCGTACCCACGCTCTGCGTGGGAATGCCGCTCCGGGCGCTCTGCGTCCGCTGTTGGTGACGCGGAGCGTCACGGGATGCATGCCCACGCGGAGCCTGGGCACGATCGATATCAAGATCAACAATGTTCAATCAACGGAACGCGGGCACCACGTGCTTGATGAACAACTCAAGGGACTTCTTCTTCTCGGCGTGGGGCAGGCTGTTGTCGCACCAGAAGCTGAACTCGTCGACGCCCAGTTCCTGGTAGTACTTGATGCGCGGGATGATCTCTTCCGGGGTGCCGATCATGGCCGTCTTGTGCAGGCTTTCGAGGGCGAACTCGGGGCGCTCGGCAAACTTCTCTTCAGGGCTTGGCGCGAGGAAACCATTGACCGGCGTGGTCTTGTTGCCGAACCAGGCATCGAAGGTGCGGTAGAACTTCGAGATCGCCTTGGCGCCGACTTTCCAGCCTTCCGGATCGTTCTCTGCGTGGACATGGGTGTGACGCAGCACCATCAACTGAGGGCGTGGCACGTCCGGGTTGTTGGCCAGTGCGGTTTCGAACTTGTTCTTCAGGTCGACGACTTCTTCATCGCCCTTCATCAGCGGGGTGACCATCACGTTGCAGCCGTTGGCCACCGCGAAATTATGCGAATCCGGGTCGCGGGCGGCGATCCACATCGGCGGAGTGCGCACCGGTTTCGGCACGCTGGTGGAGGTGGGGAATTTCCAGATCTCGCCGTCGTGGGCGTAGTCGCCCTGCCACAGCGCCTTGACCACCGGGACCATTTCACGCAGCGCCTGACCGCCAGAAGACGCAGGCATGCCGCCGGCCATGCGGTCGAACTCGACCTGGTAGGCGCCGCGCGCCAGACCCACTTCCATGCGCCCGGTACTGATCACGTCCAGCAGTGCGCATTCACCGGCCACCCGCAGCGGGTGCCAGAACGGCGCGATGATGGTGCCGGCGCCCAGATGAATTGTCGTGGTTTTGCCGGCCAGATACGCCAGCAGCGGCATAGGGCTCGGCGAAATGGTGTATTCCATGGCGTGGTGTTCGCCGATCCACACAGTGCTGAAGCCGCCTTTTTCGGCCATCAGCGTCAACTCGGTCAGGTCTTCGAACAGCTGCCGGTGGCTGACGGATTCATCCCAGCGTTCCATGTGCACGAACAACGAAAATTTCATGACGCTTACCTCAGATTTTTCTTACCGCTCGATCAAGAGCAGTCAGGCGTTTTCGGTATACCGTAATACTTTGTGTCGTGGATCTTCAAGTGCCTACAGATCAGGCCAGAACGGGCAGGGCGCCCATCTTTCCTCGGCAATACACCATGGGGCTCGCAGGCTGTTCGGGAAGGATCAGGTTCTTCACCGCGCCGACCATGATCGCGTGATCACCGCCTTCGTACTCGCGCCACAGCTCGCATTCGATGATCGCCGTCGCGTTCGCCAGCAGAGGGTTACCCAGTTCGCTCAAGGTCCACTCGATGCCGGCGGCCTTGTCCTTGCCTTTGCGGGCGAAGGCGTAGGCCTCGCTCTGCTGGGTGCCGGACAACAGGTGAATGGCGAAGCGCTTGTTCTTGATCAGCGTCGGGTAGGAATCGGAGCTGTAGTTGGGGCAGAACAGCACCAGAGGCGGGTCCATCGACAACGAGCTGAAAGCACTGGCGGTCAGGCCGACCACTTCACCGTCGTCATTGAGGGTGGTGATCACCGTGACGCCGGAAGGGAAGGAGCCCATGACGTTTTTATAGGCGTTTGCGTCGATCATTTTGCTACCTCTGCGGTCGGTGGCCGGGGTGTAAAGCAGTCAGCCGGTTTTTATGTGTCTGATGGTATACCGTAATACTAATCGTGCAAGTGTTTTTCTTTTGTGCAGGCTGATTGGCGGTACTCGATAAACGGCTCAGGGCCCTTGTAGAGCGGCGGTTCAGACGGTGCTGAACCGGTTTTTCCAGCGACGTCTGAGTCTTGCCATCCGCACAAAATATGCGGCGAGATGGTTGTAAATTGTTGGCATACCATAATATGGTTGTGTGGCTCGTGAGTGCAGGGAAGTGTTTGCGGCGTTGAAGGCGCCACGGTGGCTCGAGAGTTGCAGTGGCGCTTCATGGTTTTAGCTCGGCAAGAACACAAGAACAAAGACAAGCACTCAGGCGAGACGATGACTACTTCCGATTCCCGCGACAGCCACACCACACCCTTGATCGAAAACCACACCGTCGACTACGTGCCCCTGGCCGAGCGCCATGGCAAGGCACGGGACCTGTTCACCTTGTGGTTCAGCACCAATATCGCCCCGTTGCCGATTGTGACCGGGGCGATGGTGGTTCAGGTGTTTCACCTCAATCTGCTGTGGGGTTTGATAGCCATTGCCCTCGGCCACATGATCGGCGGGGTGGTGATTGCCCTCGCCTCGGCACAAGGCCCGCGCATGGGCATTCCGCAGATGGTTCAGAGCCGCGGTCAGTTCGGCCGTTACGGCGCACTGCTGATCGTGTTCTTCGCAGCGCTGATCTACGTCGGCTTCTTCATCTCCAACATCGTGCTGGCCGGGCAGTCTATCCACGGCATGCTGCCTGCGGTGCCGCTGCCGGTGGGCGTGGTGATCGGTGCCCTGAGCGCCACGGCCATTGGCGTAATCGGCTATCGCTTCATCCATACCCTCAACCGCATCGGCACCTGGGTCATGGGCGCAGCGCTGCTGGCCGGGTTCATCATGATCTTCAGTCAGGACCTGCCACTGGACTTCTTCAGTCGAGGCAGCTTCAATCTGTCGGGCTGGCTGGCGACAATCTGCCTGGGCATCATCTGGCAGATCAGTTTCTCGCCCTATGTGTCCGACTACTCGCGTTATCTGCCGTGCGATATCGGCATTGCCAAACCATTCTGGGCGACCTATTTCGGCGCCACCCTGGGCACCATTCTGTCGTTCAGCTTTGGCGCGGTGGCGGTACTGGCCACCCCTGAAGGCACGGAGGCGATGGTGGCGGTCAAGCAGGCGACCGGTTTTCTGGGCCCGATCCTGATGCTGCTGTTCCTGCTCAACATCATCAGCCACAACGCCTTGAACCTTTATGGCGCGGTGCTCTCCATCGTCACATCGATCCAGACCTTTGCCGGTAACTGGACGCCAAGCATCAAGGTGCGCGTGGTGCTGGCGACGTTGATCCTGGCGGGCTGCTGCATCACGGCGGTGGGTGCTTCAAGCGACTTCATCTCGCAGTTCATCGGCCTGATCCTCACGTTGCTGATCGTGCTGGTGCCGTGGGCTTCGATCAACCTGATCGACTTCTACCTGATCAAGCGCGGCAGCTATGACATCGCCTCGATCTTCAGTTCGGACGGCGGGATATACGGGCGCTTCAATCCTCACGCGATCATCGCCTACTTCATTGGCATCATCGTCCAGCTGCCATTCGCCAATACCTCGCTGTACGTCGGGCCTTACGCCAACTATCTGGAAGGCGTCGACTTGTCCTGGCTAGCGGGGCTGCTGGTGACGTGCCCGCTGTATTACTGCCTGGCGACTCGCGGGCGGGCGCAGGAGAAGAGCAAGGCGGCGCGATTGGGGTTTACCGACTGAGGTCAGTAACAGGTTATTTGTCGCTCTCGGCCGAATGCCCACCCTGGCGTTCGGCAACGGCGCGCAGGGTCTTGAGCGTCACCATCGGTGCATCGATCACGAACCTGTTCGCCAGCCACGACGGAATATCACCTGCAGGTTCTGCCTGCAGTTGATAGGTCACCTCGGTTTCCCGCTCGCCCTTGGGCACCATCTGCCAGATCCCCTGCAACTGCTCGACGCGGATCATCCCCGGTACGGTTGGCTCCATGTCATTCACGGCACTCAAATGCCGCAATACGCTGCCGTCGTCGCCTTGTTCAGTCTGCACCTTGAGCACCATGTCACGCGTAGCGGCGGGCCATGGCAGGGCGGTGGTGAGGTAGACGAACGAGCTGTCGCCGTCGACTTTCAGCAGGCGCATGTCGGCGCAGGCGTACAGCCATTTGCAGGCGATGGTGAGGTTTTCCTGCAGATAGCTCAGGGTCTGAACGTCGGCCTTGATCCGCGCCACCCCACGAAAACTCTGATACTGCGAGCCAGGTGCGCTGTTGAGGTAGACCTTGATGCCGTCTTCGTCTTTGGCGAGCTTCCAGTCTTCAGCGATGGCGTAAGCGCAGAAAACGGGAAGCAGCAGGGCGCACAGGACGGGCAGTGTTTTCATCAGGGAAGCTCCAGGACTGCACGTTGGCGAGGCGCGGGTCTTCAGAGCATAGGTGAGAATAGGGAGGATTTGACTGTTGACGAACGCAGCCCGCGGTTTTTACCCAATACCCGCGGGAGACGCCGGAGCTGTGCGAGGGTGCTGGCAGCGATGGCGGTGTGTCTGATGGCTCATCTGCTAACTGATCCACCGCCTCGTCCGAATCGCGGCCCGTACCCTCGCACAGCTCCGGCTTCTCCCACAGAGATCGGTGTTCAACTCTAAAATCTCGGCTCGATACACAACACCGTAGCAGTCCGGCTCGCCGACGGTGGCGATCATGAGTACACCATCGCCGGCGAAGCCGGACTGCTACAAGGAGCACCGAAGATCCCGATCCTGATCCTGCTGCTCTTGCTCCTGCTTTTGCTTCTAAGCGCGCAATAGCCCACACACCACAAATCGCGACTTGGGTGCAGGCTGAACGCAGGTGGCGTGGAGTGGGCCGAGCGGCATGGATGCCGCGAGAGCCGCCGTTCGGCCATGGATGGCCGGTCGGCGGCGGGCCCACGGAGCGTCGCCGGAGTGAAGGTACCCGACGAAGTCGGGCCCAACCAGGAGCAGGGCCTTTTGGTTACTTTTTGATGGTCCGGCACTCCGGCTCTTGAAAAAGTAACTCGCCGAAGGCGAAACAGCTCTGGCGTTAGCCAGAACGCTCTTCAGCGACGCTGAACCTACGGACGAAAATCAATGCGCCCCAGCCGCCTTGTTCAAATCACTCTCCGCCCACTGCGTATAAACACACGCATCCGCCGTAGCCCACCGAACCCGCACCTGATCCCCGGCCTTGAGCGGCATCCCGGCTGCAGAAAGCGCCTTGACCGTCATACTCGTCCCACCCTGAGTCATCACCGTACACGTCTGACTCTCCCCCAAAAACAACACCTCACCCACCTTCGCACTGACCTCATTCCAGCCAGTCTGCAACGGCTGCAACGCCGCCTGCTCGACGCTCAACGCCTGGGCCTTTTCCGGACGAATCATCAACAACACATCCTGATCCGTCACCAGCCCCGCCGTCAGCCGGATCGACAGCGACTGCCCCTCGAACGTCGCCACGCCATTGCCCTGCGCCTTGAGCTTGAGGAAATTGGAATTCCCCAGAAACGAAGCAACGAAAGCATTCGGCGGGTTCTGATACAAGTCATAACCACTGCCAAGCCCGACAATCTTGCCGTGGCTGAAAATCGCGATGCGCTGAGACAGCCGCATGGCTTCTTCCTGATCGTGAGTCACGTAAACAATGGTGATGCCGAGCCGGCGATGAAGCTGGCGCAACTCGTCCTGCAAATCCTCACGCAGCTTCTTGTCCAGCGCGCCAAGAGGTTCGTCCATCAGCAGAATCCGTGGCTCGTACACCAGAGCCCGAGCGATCGCAACGCGCTGCTGCTGCCCGCCCGACAGTTGCGAAGGGCGGCGATGGGCGAACTGTTCCAGTTGCACCAGCTTGAGCATCGCGTCGACGCGCTTGTTGCGCTCGGCCGGGGCGAGCTTGCGGATTGCGAGCGGGAAGGCAATGTTGTCGCGCACCGATAGATGCGGAAACAACGAATAACGTTGGAACACCATGCCGATATCGCGCTTGTGCGGCGGCACGTTCACCAGGGATTTACCCGACACCAGAATCTCGCCGGAGCTGGGCGTCTCGAACCCCGCCAGCATCGACAGCGTGGTGCTCTTGCCCGAGCCGCTGGAGCCAAGGAAAGTCAGGAATTCGCCGTCCTGGATGTCCAGCGAGATGTTGTCCACTGCAGCGAAATCGCCGTAATGCTTGTTCAGGTTGCACAGGCTGACCAGGGTCTGCTGTGGCTGTGCGGAATCTTTGATCACGGCGCTCATGAAGGCATCCTCGCTTCGTTGCGGCGACGCAGGGTCGCGGCGATAAACATCACCAGTACCGACAGGGCGATCAGCAGCGTCGAGGCGACGGCGATCACCGGGGTCAGGTCCTGGCGCAGGGTGGTCCACATCTTGACGGGCAGGGTCTGCAGGTTCGGGCTGGCCATCATCACGCTCAGCACCACCTCATCCCACGACACCAGAAAGGCAAACAGCGCACCGGCCACCATGCCGGGACGAATCCCCGGAAATGTCACCTTGAGCACTGCCTGAATCCGCGAGGCACCGCAGATGACCGCTGCATCCTCAATGGACTGATCGAACAGCTTCAGCGAGTTGATGATCGAGATAATGGTGAAGGGCAGCGCGACGATCACGTGGCTGACCACGAAAGAAAACAGCGTGCCGGTATAACCGAGCTTGAGAAACAGCGCATAGACCGCCACGGCGATGATCACCAGCGGCACGATCATCGGCAGGGTGAAGATGCCGTACAGCATGTCGCGCCCCGGAAAGCGTCCGCGCACCAGTGCGAAAGCGGTCGGCAGGCCCAACGCTACGGCACAGATGGTCGTCAGTACCGCGACTTTCAGACTGGCGAAAGCGGCTGCCATCCATTCCGGATTGTTGAAGAACTGCTGATACCACTTCAGCGTCCAGCCGGGCGGTGGAAACACCAGCCACTGCGAGGAGCCGAACGACAGCAGCACGATGAACACGATCGGCAGCAGCAGAAACAGCGCGATCAGCCCGGTGACCGAATACAGGCCCCAGCGCAGGCGCGGGCTCATGGCATTGGGAGTCAGGAGCATGGCGGTTTACCTCGCGTTAGTGGCGCCGACCGGGGATTCCGGCTGCAGCTTGAGGTAGAAATAGAACAGCACCAGAGTGATCACGATCAGCAACGCGGCGCCGGCACTGGCCAAACCCCAGTTGAGGAACGATTGCACCTGCTGGACGATGAATTCCGGCAGCATCATGTCTTGGGCGCCGCCGAGCAGAGCCGGGGTGACGTAGTACCCGAGCGACATGACGAACACCATCAGACCGCCCGAGAACAGGCCCGAGCGACACAGCGGCAGGAACACTTTGAAGAAGTTGGTCCAGGGACTCGCGCCGCAGATGGAACCGGCCTGCAGCACCATCGGGTCGATGGCGGCCATGGTCGCCTGCAACGGCAACACGATGAACGGGATCATGATGTAGCTCATGCCAATCACCACGCCGGTCAGGTTGTGCACCATTTCCAGCGGCTGATCGATGATGCCCATCGCCATCAACGCCTTGTTGATGACACCCGATGCCTGCAACAGCACCAGCCAGGAATAGGTGCGCGCCAACAGACTGGTCCACATCGACAGCAGCACGATGTTGAGCATCCAGCGACCCCAGCCGCGTGGCACCAGCGTGATCGCCCAGGCCAGCGGAAAGCCCAGCAACAGGCTGAACAGCGTGACCAGACCCGCCACCGAGAAGGTATTGAACAGCACTCGCGCATAAGCGGAGTTGGCGAACAGTTGCTCGTAGTTACCCAGCCCCGGCGTCGGTTCCAGTACGCCGCGCAGCAACAGACCGATCAACGGCGCGAAGAAAAACAGACCGAGAAAGAGCAGGGCGGGCAGCAGGTTGCGGCTGCCTTTCCAGCGCTGCGACAACGGGGTTGTCTGTTTCATCGTCACGGCCTGAGCGGGTGCCGCGCCGGCGGTGCTGGACGCACCACCGACAGGCTTGGATTGACGGGACGCGAGGGCCGTCATTTTTATTTGACCAGCCATTCGTTCCACCGTGTCGCGATGGCCGGACCGTTCTTGGCCCAGTACGCGAAGTCGAGAGTGATTTGATCCTTAGCGTAGGCGGTTGGCAGGTTCGGCGCGAGGGCCGAGTCCAGGCGCTGAACGCTGTCCAGATTGACCGGCGCATAGGCGGTCAGGTTGGAGAAGTCTGCCTGACCCTTGGCGCTGGACGCCTCGGCAATCAGCTTCATCGCTGCGTCCTTGTTCTTCGCGCCCTTCGGTACCACCAGGAAATCAGCCATGACCAGGTTCTGCTTCCAGCTCACGCCAACCGGTGCGCCATCCTGCTGCAGGGCATAGGTGCGGCCGTTCCAGAACTGGCCCAGCGAAGCTTCACCGGACGCCAGCAGTTGTTGCGATTGAGCGCCGCCACCCCACCAGACGATGTCTTTCTTGATGGTGTCGAGCTTCTTGAAAGCGCGATCCAGGTCCAGCGGATAGAGCTTGTCGGCGGGCACGCCATCAGCCAGCAGCGCCAGCTCCAGCACGCCAGGGCTCGGCCATTTGTACAGCGCGCGTTTGCCGGGGTAGGTCTTGGTGTCGAACAGGGCGGTCCAGTCATCCGGCTTGGCCTTGCCGAGTTTGCTTTCGTTGTAGCCGAGCACGAAGGAGAAGTAGAAGGAGCCGACGCCGTGGTCCGAGACGAAGCGTGGGTCGATGCGATCTTTCTTGATCACGTTGAAATCGAGGGGTTCGAGCAGGCCTTCGCTGGCGGCACGCAGGGCGAAGTCGGCTTCGACGTCGACCACATCCCACTGCACGTTGCCGCTCTCGACCATGGCCTTGAGTTTGCCGTAGTCGGTAGGGCCGTCCTGAACCACGGCGGTGCCGGAGCTCTTGGTGAACGAGTTGGCCCAGGCCTGCTTTTGTGCATCCTGAGTCGAGCCGCCCCAGCTGACGAAATTGACGCTGTCGGCAGCCATCGCGGCGTGACACGAGAAGGCCAACACACCCGCTGCCAGGACCGCTGTTGCACGTTGAATCAACACCATTTTCACGCCCTCATTTGTTGTGTTTTTGAGCGGGCTTCTGTTGCCCGCCTGTCGGGAGCAGTGGGCCTTCGGATTCTCATCCTCAAGCCTTGAAAAACGGGGCCGGTCAGGGGCTGTTGTTTGTGCTGTCCCTTGCGGGCGCCACTGACTGAAAAAAGCTACGGCCTACGGAATGTCATATTATGGTATTCCAAACTTTCTGCAAGCACTTTGCCGTTCTGAAAACCTCGTATTTTTGATTTTTTTGTAAGGACAGGCCCCGTGTTTACAGGGCCAAACGGTGATTGACCGGTGAAACGTATCAGCTCGAAGCGGGCTGTACGGTGCCAGGAAACGGAATGCTTTCAACCACTTCCAGATCGTAGCCGGTGAGGCCCGCGTATTTCAGCGGAGGGCCCAGGTGACGCAGTTTGCCGACGCCGATGTCTTGCAGGATTTGCGCCCCGGTGCCGACTTCCGAATAAATTCGCGACTGCGAACGGGTGTACTGGCGCGGCGCTTGGGTCAACTGCGGGATACGTTCGAGCAGCGCCTGGGAAGATTCGTGATTGGCCAGCACCACAACGACGCCTCGGCCTTCTTCGGCGACCTTTTGCAGGGCGGCCCACAGCGTCCAGTTGACCGGGCCGTTGTATTCCGCGCCCACCAGGTCGCGCAGCGGATCCACCACATGCACGCGCACCAGCGTCGGTTCGTCTCGGCGCACATCACCCATGACCATGGCCATGTGGACACCGCCTTCGATGCGATCCTCGTAGCTGATCAGGCGGAAAGTGCCGTGTACCGTCGGCAACTCGCGTTCGCCGATGCGCACCACCGTGTGTTCGGTGCTCAGGCGGTAATGGATCAGGTCGGCGATGGTGCCGATGCGGATGCCGTGCTTTTCCGCGAAGCGTTCCAGGTCAGGGCGGCGAGCCATGGTCCCGTCGTCGTTCATCACTTCGACGATCACCGAAGCTGGAGTGAAGCCAGCAAGACTCGCCAGATCGCAACCGGCCTCGGTATGCCCGGCGCGGGTCAGCACACCGCCCTCGCGGGCGCGCAACGGAAAGATATGACCGGGCTGCACCAGGTCTTCCGGCTGGGCATCCAGTGCAACGGCCGCCTGCACGGTGCGCGCCCGGTCGGCTGCGGAAATGCCGGTGGTGACGCCGGTCGCTGCTTCGATCGATACCGTGAAGGCCGTGGAAAACACGCTGCCGTTGCTCGGCACCATTTGCTCCAGGCCCAGCCGCTGGCAATGATCGTCGGTCAGCGTCAGGCAGATCAGACCGCGCGCTTCGTTGGCCATGAAGCTGATGGCCTGTGGAGTGCAGCGGTCGGCCGCAAGCAGCAGGTCGCCTTCGTTTTCGCGGTCTTCGTCATCGACCAAGAGGACCATCTTGCCTTGGCGGTAATCTTCGATGATGTCTTCGATGCGGTCGAACGCCATACTCGGGATCTCTGTTTTATGAGATGGAAAATAGTGGTATACCATAAGACAGAATATTTCACAGATTCCAGCGTTTTGAAACCACAACATTGATTAATCAGCGAGAGTGCGAATGAAGGCTTACTGGATTGCCCACGTAGACATCACCGACCCGACGCAATACGCCGAATACACCCAGCGCGGGCCTGCGGCATTCGCCAAATACGGCGGGAAGTTTCTGGCACGCGGCGGCCGCGCCGAAGCGTTGGAAGGCCGCAAGACCCCGCAGCGCACCGTGATCATCGAGTTCGAATCCTACGAGCAGGCATTGGCCTGTTATCACTCGGTCGAGTATCAGGAGGCGATGAGCCACCGACACGGCGTGGCCCATGCCGAGATCGTGATTGTCGAGGCGTTTGCGGGGTAGCCCCGCGCTATGAAAGGCGCCCCGGCTTGCTGGCGATGGTGATTCAAGGATCGCTGGCGCTGGCAAGCCGCGCGGCTACTGCGGTATCAGACGGAGAAGAAGTACCGGGTCATATGGAAGAAGATGGGCGCCGCAAAACACACGGAGTCCATGCGGTCCAGCATGCCGCCGTGACCCTTGATCATCGTTCCCCAGTCTTTGGCGCTGAGGCTGCGTTTGATCGCCGACATGACCAGGCCGCCGAGAAAGCCCATGACGACGATCACCAGCGACATCAGCAGTGACTCGACGAAGCTGAACGGTGTGATCCAGAACATGCATCCCCCGATCAGGGTGGCTGAGAGTCCACCACCGATCAGGCCTTCCACTGTTTTTGACGGGCTGACCCGCGGCGCGACCTTGTGCTTGCCGAACAGCTTGCCGAACACGTACTGCAAGACATCGCTGATCTGAACCACAAACACCAGGTAGAACAGCAGCAGGGCGTTCTGCCCTTCGAAACCTTGCAGGTCCAGCAGCAGCAACGCCGGCGCGTGACTGATGCAGTAAACGCAGATCATCACCCCCCACTGGATTTTCGCCGAGCGCTCGAGAAAGGCGTCGGTGTCTCCGCTCAGTACCGCAATCGCGGGTAAGAGCAGGAAGGCGTACACCGGAATCAGCAGGGTGAACATTGAATACCAGTGGGTGCCGATCAACGTGTATTGCAGCGGGATCAGAATGAAAAAAGCCGAGAACAGTGCGTTATGGTCGCTGCGAGCAGTAGGCGCCAGGGTGATGAACTCGCGGAGCGCGAACAGCGAGATGAAACCGTACAGCACCACGGTCGCAGTACTGCCCAACAGTTGCGAAAGGAAGAGGATGATCAGCATCCCCCACCACGCATTGATGCGTTGTTGCAGGTTTTGCGCCGTCGCGATTGCACCCTCGCTTCGAGCGCGCCGCGCGACCAGCCATCCGGTGATCGAAGCGAAAGCCAGCAGGCCGCCCATCGCGCCAAACAGCCACAGGAATTTCTGATCCAGACTCATTTCGATAGCCTCACAATCGCTTCACGGGCGCGTTGCAGGAACGCCTGTTTGTCTTCGCCCGCCTGGATGTTCAGAGGGTTGCCAATGCGGATCGTGCACAGAATCGGCAGCGGCACATGCTTGCCCTTGGGCATGGAGCGGTGGAGGTTTTCCAGGTAGATGGGCACCAGGTCGACGTCGGGGAAGCTTTGGTGAAGCCGATACAGGCCCGATTTGAATTCACCCGGCAACGGCCGCGTGGATCGAGTACCTTCCGGAAAGATGATGATCGAGTGGCCTGCACGCACCGCTTCGAACACAGGCTCCAGTGCATTTTGACCGGGAGCGGGGTGGCGTTCGATCAGCACTGCGTTGAGCACGTTTTGCGAGATGTACGACAGGAACCGGTTCTTACCCCAGTAATCGGCTGCAGCGATCGGCTTGACGTCGCGCCGCGCCTCGGGCGGCAGCGCAGCGATGACCACCAGGGTGTCCATGTGGCTGGTGTGATTGGCGAAGTAGATTCGCTGGCGGGAAAGATCCGGCGGGCTTTCCCACCGTGCTGTGGCGCCGATCACAAAGCGGATCAGCGCGATCAGGCATTTACTGATCCACATGAGACGCCTCCTCGAGTTGCTTGCAGATGGCCAGCGTTCGTGTGACGCAGGTCAGGGTGGAGCCGGCCGCAATGATCAGCAGCGCAACCAGCAACGCGTAATAGGTGCCGAACACACTGGTTTCCAAGGTGTTGACCAGTAGCCCGCTGGTCATCACGGCCATCCTGTGCTGCTTGGCCATCGGGCCCATGAAGTGTTGCGTCAAGCCCAGCGAACCGCCGAACACCCGGACATAGGCGGTGAGCGCTGCCGCCAGAGCGGCGAACCAGCCTAGCTCAGGGTGGTTGATGGCATAACCAAGGCCAACGATCAGCAGGCTGTCGGCCAGTCGGTCGGGGAATTCGTTGTAAAGGCTGCCGAAGGTGGATTTCTTGCCGCCTTCAACCGCGACCAGCCCGTCGAACAGGTTGCACAGCAGGCGCAGTTGAATGCCCAGCGCGCAGAGGAGGGAGCCCACAATGCCGGTGTCGATATTCAGCGCCAGAACGCCTGCGGCGGCAAAACCCAGGCTGGCGACGGAGATCTGATTGGGGGAGATGTTGCTGCGTGAAAGGGCTTCGGTGATGCGTCTTGCCCAGAGGGTCGAGCGGCTTTTGATGGGTCTTCTGTTGTCGTTCATTGAAACGCTCCATCCGGGTTCGACGTTGGAATTCGAAGGGGGGACAGTCTATTCCTGAAAAATCGGTTCGACTGTAGGGCGTTTCCCAAATGGGGTGACTGTGAATCGGATGAGTACGAGTCCAAGGGCTGTTATCACTTGGTCGAGTATCAGGAAGCAATGAGCCACCGACACGGCGTGGCCCATGCCGAGATCGTGATTGTCGAGGGGTTTGCGGGGTAGGGTTTCGTCGGGCTCATATGATCGTTCCCACGCTCCGCGTGGTCACGCAGTCCAGGATGCTCTGCGTCCACCGGGCGCCGACGCGGAGCGTCGAGGTCTGCATGCCCACGCGGAGCGTGGGAACGATCAGTAACGATCAGTAAAAAGCGGGCGCTGGAAAATCACCGAATGAAATGAATCTTCCCGCTGTCGTCATTCCCCACATAAATCCCGTACACCCCGGCCTGGCGTTCGGTGATGTAGCGTTCCAGGATCTGGCGGATGGCGGGGTAGTAGATGCTGTCCCACGGGATGTCTTCGGGGGCGAAGAAGTGGCAGGCGAGGGTTTCCGGGCCGAACTGGTCGGTGACTTCCAGGGCGATGGCGCGGAACACGATGTACACCTCGCTGATCTGCGGCACGCTGAAGATCGAGTAGGGCGAGATGATCTCGGCGCGCACGCCGCTTTCTTCCCAGACTTCGCGCAGCGCCGCCTGCTCGGTGGTTTCGCCGGCTTCCATGAAACCCGCTGGAAGGGTCCATGTACCGGGACGGGGCGGGATGGCGCGCTGGCACAGCAGGTACTTGCCTTCGCGCTCGATGATGCAACCGGCGATGATCTTCGGGTTGATGTAATGGATGTACTGACACGCTCCGCACATCAGCCGCTCGTGGGTGTCTCCGTCGGGAGTGCGCTGAGCGAGGTCAGGGCTGCCACATTGCGGACAAAAGCGCGGAGCGGGCATGTCAGCGTCCTATGCGCGGTTCCTTCAGAACCACGGGTTCGACGATGTCGCGCACCTTGGTGCCATCGTCCTGTTTGGATTTGAGGTAATCCAGCGCCACCTTGGCCGCGCTGCGCACGTGATCGACCGACGCCTGATGCGCGGCCAGCGGATCGCCGCTCTTGATTGCCGCGACGATCTTTTCCATTTCCGAATTGCTCGCCCCGCGACGGTTTTCCTGGGAGACCGAGGTGGCGCGCAGATAGCTGATGCGCGCCTGCAACTGGCGCAATTGGGTGGCAGCGACATGGTTGCCCGAGCCTTCGAGCAGCACGTCGTAGAAGCTCTGCACCGAGTCCAGCACCTGTTGCAGCTCGCCTTCTTCCAGCGCCTTGGTGTTTTCGTTGAGGGCTTTTTCCAGGGCACGAATGTCCTTGGCCTTGGCGCGCAGGGTGAACAGTTGCACGATCAACCCTTCAAGCACACAGCGCAGCTCGTAGATGTCGCAGGCGTCTTCCAGGGTGATGATCGCCACGCGAGGCCCCTTGGCGTCGGCGAATTCCACCAGACCTTCGGACTCCAGGTGGCGCAGGGCTTCGCGAACGGAAGTACGGCTGACACCCAGACGGTCGCACAGGTCGCGTTCGACCAGACGATCACCTGGCAGCAGTTGGAAATTCATGATCGCGCTGCGCAGTTTATCCAGCACGATTTCCCGCAGGGTGACGGGGTTGCGATTGACCTTGAAGCTGTCGTCGAGTGGCAGGCGTTTCATGGAGTCCGCTCTGAAGATGGCTGTCCGTGCGGTACAACGGCGCGATGATCGAATCCGCGATCATCCGGGACAGCCAAGGGTGGTTAGGGGCCGTAGGGCCAAAACGTCGCGCAGTTTATCACGCTGCGTGCCGCCAACCATCAGGCCCATCGGTGAAGATGGGTCTGAATCGACTCTTTATCAACGAATATCACACCAGAACCGGCAATGGTCCCAGCTTGCCCCGGTGATAGACCATCGGCGTGACCGGTACCTCGGGCAGAATCAGGTGTTTCACCGCGCCGACGATGATGGCGTGGTCGCCGCCGTCGTACTCGCGCCACAGCTCGCACTCGATGATCGCCGTGGCTTTCATCAGCAGCGGATTGCCCAGTTCGCTCAAGTGCCACTCGATGCCTTTGGCCTTGTCCTTGCCCTTGCCGGCGAAGGCATAGGCCTCGGCGGTCTGGTCAGCGGACAGCAGGTGAATGGCGAACTGCTTGCTGTCGCGCAGCACCGGGTAGGTGTCGGAGGCGTAGTTGGGGCAAAACAGCACCAATGCCGGGTCGATCGACAGCGCGCTGAACGCGCTGGCGGTGATGCCCACGATGCCACCTTGCGGGTCCAGCGTGGTGACCACCGTGACGCCAGACGGAAACGAGGCCATGACGTCTTTGTAGATTCCGGGTTCGATCATGTCGAAAGCCTCTTAGCGCATCACGAAAGGGTCGGGCATCGGTTCTTGCGAGAGGTTGATCCACACCGTTTTAAGTTCCGTGTAGGCCAGTACCGAATCGATACCGCTCTCGCGACCGTAGCCGCTGTTCTTGAAGCCACCGATCGGCGCCATGGCCGATACCGCGCGGTAGGTGTTGACCCAGATGATGCCGGAACGCACGTCCCGCGCCAGACGATGAGCGCGGCCCAGATCGCGGGTCCAGATACCGGCTGCCAGGCCAAACTGCGAGTCGTTGGCGATGGCCAGCGCTTGGGCTTCGTCCTTGAAACGGATCACCGAAGCCACAGGCCCGAACACTTCTTCCTGCATGATCTTCATCGAATTGCGGTCGCACTCGAACAGCGTCGGTTCGTAGAACCAGCCTTCACTGTCCAAGTGCGGGCGCTTGCCACCGGTGCGCAGGCGTGCGCCTTCGGCCAGGGCGTCAGCCACCAGGCCTTCGACGACGGCCAGTTGTTGCGCGGTGGCCATCGGGCCCATTTCGCTGGTTTCGTCCTGCGGGTTGCCGATACGAATGCGTTGGGCGCGCTCGACCAGACGTGAGACGAATTCGTCGTAGATCTCGTCCTGCACCAACAGGCGCGAGCCGGATACGCAGCTCTGACCGGATGCGGCGTAGATCCCGGCCACGGCACCGTTGATGGCGCTGTCCAGGTCGGCATCGGCGAAGATGATGTTCGGCGATTTGCCGCCCAGTTCCAGCGACAGCTTGGCGAAGTTTTCCGCACTGCTGCGCACCACATGCCGCGCCGTGGCCGCGCCGCCGGTGAAGGCGATCTTGCGCACCAGCGGATGGCGGGTGAGGGCGGCGCCGGTGCTCGGGCCATAGCCGGTCACGACGTTGACCACGCCCGGTGGAATGCCGGCTTCGAGGGCCAGACGCGCCAGTTCCAGAATAGTTGCCGAGGCATGTTCGGACGGCTTGAGCACGATGGTATTGCCGGCCGCCAGCGCAGGGGCCAGCTTGATCGCGGTCAGGTACAGCGGGCTGTTCCAGGGAATGATCCCCGCCACCACGCCCATCGGTTCGTGCACCGTGTAGGCAAACAGATCAGGCTTGTCCAGCGGCAGGGTGCCGCCTTCGAGCTTGTCGGCCAGGCCTGCGGTGTAGTGAAAGAATTCGGGCAAGTAGCTGACCTGGCCGCGTGTCTCGCGAATCAGTTTGCCATTGTCGCGGCTTTCAAGCTGAGCCAGATGCTCCTTGTTCTCGGCGATCAGATCGCCCAGCCGGCGCAGCAGTTTGCCTCGCGCAGTGGCGGTCAGTTTTCGCCACGCCGGATTCTCGAATGCCGCCTGTGCGGCTTGTACAGCCCGTTCGACGTCGGCTTCATCGGCATCAGGCAATTCAGCCCAGGGTTGGGCGAGCGCCGGGTTGAGGCTTTCGAAGGTCTTGCCGGACAGCGCATCGACCCATTGGCCGTCGATGCACATCTGGAAACGGGTAAGGCTCATGCAACGATCCCCTTTGCCGAGTGGTTTTGCGCGTCTGCCTGCTTGAGGAAATCCAGCAGCATCTGATTGACCAGACGCGGCGACTCCACCGGCATCATATGCCGCTGCTCGGCAAGTATCTGCACCTGCGCGCCATGAATGCGCATCGCCAGTTGACGAGCCATGTCCGGGGTAGAACCGGGGTCCAGCTCGCCGGTGGCGATCAGCGTCGGCGCATGAATCTCGCCCAGATCGTCGGCGCGGTACATGTCCTGGGTGGCGAACAGTTTGTAAGTGGTCAGGTAACCCTGCGGATCGTTGCTGGCGAGGATCTGCCGGATCGCTGCGATCTGCGCCGGATTCGCTGCCTGATACTCGCGGCTGAACCAGCGAGTGAGTGCCTCGGCCGCGTTCGCATCGGGGCCGTGTTCGGCCGCCTGACTGGTGCGTGCGATAACCCCGGCACGCTGCTCGGCGCTGCGGTTGAACACGCTGTTGAGGATGACCATCCCCGCCAGGTGCTGCGGGTAGTGCAGGGCAAACGCCCGCGCCACCAGCCCGCCCATGGAAAAGCCGATCACCGTGGCGCTCGGCAGGTCCAGGTGTTCCAGCAGTTCACGCAGTTGCTCGGCGTAACCCGGCAACCCGGTTTCAGGGTCCGGACGGGGGCTTGCGCCATGGCCGAGCATGTCGTAGGCAATGACTCGATAGTGCGGGGACAGACCGACCATCTGTCCTCCCCACATCTCCTTGTTCAGACCAACCCCGTGGATCAGAACCACGGGATGGCCTTGGCCGGTCGCCAGATAACTGGTGCCGGCCGGGGTGCGTTCAGCGGTGAGCCGAATCATGGATCGCTCCTGCACAAGACCTTATTAGTATGTCTGGCGGATATCACTGGGCCTTTTCAGCAGCCAGCTCTTCCAGGTCGATATAACGGTTGCCGATGCGCGGATGCAGACGACCGCCGTTGGCAGCGCCCAGCACCACGATGATTTCGTCGGCGCGCGGCGAGTCTTCGATCTGCATTTCCAGGGTGATGTAGTGCGAGCGCAGGCCTTCGTCGTCCTTGTGCATCATCGGGATCTGAATCGAAGTGCCTGGGCCACCGCGCTTGTTGGTGAAGCTCAGGTAGCTCTTGGCCTTGACCGCTTCGCGGTAGTGGTTGCCGAAGCGCAGGGTGTGGATGACCGCAGAGGCGTGTTCGATTTCACCTTCAGCGCCGACTACGGCAGCTTTGCCATAGGCCTGGATCTTGTCGGCACCGCCGATCAGGCCGGTCAGGCGCTCGACCATCATTGCGCCCAGATCGGAGCAGTTGGCGCGGATCTCCGGCTTCAGGTCTTCGACGAAACCACGACCCAGCCACGGGTTCTTCATCACCACGGCCAGGCCGACCATGGTCACTGGCGTGTCAGTGGCCTTGCCGCCTTCGATCAGTGTTTCTTCTTGGTAGCTGACGATCTTGCGAATTTCGAAACTCATGAATGACTCCCAGGTTCTTGATCAGATTGTGGGTGGGGCTTGTATTTGGTCTGATGGTATACCATAAGATTGATCGTGCAAGTGGTTTGTGTGAAGTTGTGTCGAAAAAGGACTTACGGCAGGACTGGATAAATGGCTCTAGCCAGAATTATCCGAAAAGAGTACAAATGTGCTCCATGACGACTCTATCCTCCAAACGCGCTGCCATCCTCACGTTCATTCGGGATCGCATCGCCCAGAATGGCCAGCCGCCGAGCCTTGCGGAAATCTCCGAGGCCTTTGGCTTTGCGTCGCGCAGCGTAGCCCGCAAGCACATCGTGGCCCTCACTGAAGCCGGTTTCATCGAAGTCACCGCCAACCAGGCGCGAGCCATTCGGCTGGTACAAAGCCGCCCTCGGGCCGAAATGCTGGAAATTCCCGTACTCGGCCGCGTGGCCGCCGGTGCGCCGATCGGCCCTGACATCGACATTCACGACACTTTCACTCTGGACAGCCGCACCTTCCTGCGCGTCCCCGATTACCTGCTGCGGGTCAAAGGCGACTCGATGATCGAAGACGGTATTTTCGATGGCGACCTGGTGGGCATTCTGCAAAGTGCAGACGCCAAGGACGGGCAGATCGTCGTCGCCCGCCTCGATGGTGAAGTGACCATCAAGCGCCTTGAGCGTGGCAACGATGAGTTCCGGTTGTTGCCGCGTAACCCGGCCTATGCGCCGATTGTCGTACGACCTGATCAGGATTTCGCCATTGAAGGCGTGTTCTGCGGTCTGGTAAGGCGGGAATGATGGGCGCGGTGGTCAGTCTCGATGCGCTGCTGGACGAGCGTCGGGTCTGGAAAGGGCGTCCACAGGTTCAGCCGGTTGCCGCGCAACCCACCGGCCATGCCTTGCTCGATTCGGCTTTGCCCATCGGCGGCTGGCCACCGGCAGCCCTCACCGAAATCCTGATTGCTGCCAATGGCAGCGGCGAACTGCGCTTGCTGTGGCCGACCCTGGCGCGTCTGGCCGACAGCGGCGAACGCATCGTGCTGGTGGCGCCGCCTTACGTGCCCTATCCCCAGGCCTGGCAGGCAGCTGGAGTCGATCTGCGTCAGTTGTCGGTGATCGAAGCCAGTGAGCGGGATGCCTTGTGGGCTGTTGAACAGTGCCTGCGTTCGGGCAGTTGCGGGGCGGTGTTGTGCTGGCCGAATAAGGTCGATGACCGCGCCTTGCGCCGTTTGCAGGTGGCTGCCGAAACCGGTGAAACCCTGGCCTTCGCCTGTCGAGGGCAACAGGCCGCTGCCAACCCGTCGCCCGCTGCCTTGCGCATCGCCATCGACGTGCGGCCGAGCCAGCTTCGAGTACTCAAGTGCCGTGGCGGGCTGGCACCTTCATCTCCCATCCCGTTTACTACTGACGCCTGAGGTTTCCATGCTCTGGGCCTGTGTCCTGCTGCCGCAACTGGCGCTGGACGGCGTCATGCGTCGTCGCGCCAACCCCGAAGAACCGCTGGCGTTGATCAGCGGCACAGCGCAGCGTCGCGTTCTGCAAACCGTCAACGCGGCTGCTCGGGAGCTGGGCTTGCGTCCCGGCCAGTCGCTGACCGCAGCGCACGCCATGACTCGCGAATTCGCCACGGTCGAATATGACCCTGACGAAACCGAGCGCTGGCAGCAGCTATTGGCAGCCTGGGCATATCGCTTCAGTTCGCAGGTCAGCCTGAAATATCCGCGTGTTTTGTTGATGGAGGTCGAATCCAGCTTTGGTCTGTTCGGGCCATGGCCGGTATTCGAAGCCCGCCTGCGTCAGGAGTTGACCGAGCTGGGCTTCACTCATCGCATCGTCGTGGCGCCCAACCCGGTGGCGGCGCGCATGCTGGCCAACGCCCACGACGGGCTGGCAGTGACCTGCAATGAGAGCCTGCAACGGACTCTGGAACAGATGCCGGTCAACCGCATCGGCTTGTCCCAGGAGGTGTCGACCGCGTTTGGCCGCATGGGCCTGCACAGGCTGCGTCAGGTATTGGCCTTGCCTCGGGACACTCTGGCACGACGCTTCCCGGCGCAGGTGCTGCAACATCTGGACAGCGTGCTCGGGCGCAGGCCCGTGGCGCTTGAGTGTTACGTGCCACCGGATCGGTTCAACACCCGTATCGAACTCAACTTCGACGTCGAATCCCATCAAGCCTTGCTGTTTCCGCTCAAGCGCATGATCGCCGACCTGGCGCTTTTCCTCGGCGGGCGCGACAGCGGGGTGCAGCGCTTCGTCATTCATCTGGAGCACGTGCCCAGCGTGGGCAGTGTGGCGCCCGACACCCAGATTCCGGTGGGGCTGCTCAGCGCCGAGCGCGAAGCCAACATGCTTTTCGAACTGGCACGCGGCCGTCTGGAGCAAGTCGTGGTGCCGTCGCCGGTGCGCGCCTTGCGTTTGCAGGCCGAAGACTTACCCGCGTTCGTGCCTTCACGCCGTGAGCTGTTCGATGACCGCCCGCAACAGAGCATGCCTTGGGAGCAACTGCGTGAGCGCTTGCGTGCACGCTTGGGAGACGAGGCCGTGAGCGGTCTGGGGTTTCGTCCAGACCACCGCCCGGAGTGCACGTGGTTACCGACCAGCCCGGGCAAGCCCAGCATTGCGAGCCAGAAGGTGCCGCGTCCGGGCTGGCTGTTGCGCGAACCCGAGCAACTGAGCGAATCCGGCGTACGGGTGCTGGCAGGCCCCGAACGTATCGAGTCAGGTTGGTGGGACGGCGGCGACATGCGTCGCGATTATTTCCTCATCGAAACCCGCAACGGCCAGCGTGGCTGGGCGTATCGCAGCGTCGGCGATGACAGCGGCCTGTCGCTGCATGGCTGGTTCGCATGAGCTGCGATTACGTCGAGTTGCACTGCCTGTCCAACTTCAGCTTTCAGCGTGGGGCGTCCAGCGCCAGGGAGTTGTTCGAGCGCGCGAAGCAGCATGGCTACAAGGCTTTGGCGATCACCGATGAATGCACCCTCGCCGGAATAGTGCGAGCGTGGCAAGCAGCACAGGATTGCGAACTGCCGTTGATCATCGGCAGCGAGATCTCCATCGAGAACGGCCCGAAAGTGGTGCTGCTGGTGGAGAATCTGGCGGGCTATCAGGCTCTGTGCGGTTTGATCACCCAAGGCCGACGGCGCAGCAAGAAGGGTGAGTACCGGTTATTGCGCGAAGACCTTCAGCGACCGGTTGCGGGCCTGCTGGCGCTGTGGGTTCCGGATCTGGATCAGCGCGCCGAGGTGCTCGAGGAGCAAGGGCACTGGTTGCGGGAAATCTTTGGGCAGTCTCTGTGGCTGAGCGTGCAGCTCCACTGTGGCCCGGACGATCAGAAACGGCTGTCGATGCTGCTCGCATTGGCACGCATGCACGGGATTCCCGCCGTAGCCAGTGGTGATGTTCATATGCATGCCCGAGGCCGGCGCGCGTTGCAGGACACCATGACCGCCGTGCGCCATCACACCACCGTGGCCGAGGCCGGGCATCGGCTGTTTGCCAATGGCGAGCGGCATTTGCGTCCGCGATCAGTACTGGCGCAGTTGTATCCGCCGCACTTGCTGGCCGAGACCCTTAACATTGCCCGGCGCTGCACCTTCGATCTGGGCCAGTTGCGTTACGAGTACCCCCGCGAACTGGTGCCCGCCGATCAGACACCCAGCAGCTGGCTGCGGCACCTCACCGAGAAGGGCGCGCGCTGGCGTTGGCCCGCAGGTGTGCCCGCCGTGGCACGGGCGAACATCGAGAAAGAACTGAAAATCATCGCCACGATGAAGTACGAAAGCTACTTCCTCACCGTGCACGACATCGTCAACTTTGCCCGCGAGAAGAGCATTCTCTGTCAGGGCCGAGGCTCGGCGGCCAACTCGACGGTGTGTTTCGCGCTGGGCATCACCGAGCTGGATCCGGCGAACAGCAATCTGCTGTTCGAGCGCTTCATCTCCGAAGAACGCAACGAGCCGCCGGACATCGACGTCGATTTCGAGCACGAACGGCGCGAAGAAGTCATTCAATATGTGTTTCGGCGTTATGGTCGGGGCAGGGCGGCGCTCACCGCTGTCGCCAGCACCTATCACGGCGCGGGTGCGGTGCGCGATGTCGCACGGGTGCTGGGTTTGCCCCCGGACCAGATCAACGCCCTGGCCGATTGCTTCAGCCGCTGGAGCGACAGCATGCCGCCAGCCGAGCGCCTGCGCGAATGTGGTTTCGAGCCCGACAGCCCGGTGTTGCGCCGGGTCCTGACCCTGACCGGCGAACTGATCGGCTTCCCTCGTCATCTTTCCCAGCATCCCGGTGGTTTCGTGATTTCCGAGCACCCGCTGGAAACGTTGGTGCCAGTTGAAAACGCGGCCATGGCCGACCGCACGATCATTCAATGGGACAAGGACGATCTGGACCTCGTGGGGCTGCTCAAGGTCGATATTCTGGCCTTGGGCATGCTCAGTGCATTGCGCCGCACCTTCGATCTGATCGAACTTCACCGGCACCAGCGCTGGACCATCGCCACGCTTCCGGGTGAGGACGCACCGACCTACGAAATGATCAGCCGCGCCGACACCGTCGGCGTGTTTCAGATCGAGTCCCGGGCGCAGATGTCGATGTTGCCGCGCCTTCAGCCGAGGAGTTTTTATGATCTGGTGATTGAAGTGGCCATCGTGCGCCCCGGCCCGATTCAGGGCGACATGGTGCATCCGTTTCTGCGGCGCAGGAACAAAGAGGAGCCCGTCACTTATCCTTCCGAAGAGCTCAGGGCAGTGTTCGAGCGCACACTCGGCGTGCCTTTGTTCCAGGAGCAGGTCATGCAGCTGGCGATCGTTGCCGCTGACTATTCGCCCGGCGAGGCCGACCAGTTGCGCCGCTCCATGGCTGCCTGGAAACGTCACGGCGGGCTGGAACCCCATCGCCTTCGACTCAGCGAACGGATGAAGGAAAAGGGCTACTCGGATGAATTCATTCAGCGGATTTTCGAGCAGATCAAGGGCTTCGGCAGCTATGGTTTTCCCGAGTCCCACGCCGCCAGTTTCGCGCTGTTGACCTACGCCAGTTGCTGGCTCAAATGCCACGAGCCTGCCGCCTTCACCTGCGCGCTGATCAACAGTTGGCCCATGGGGTTCTACAGCCCTGATCAGTTGTTGCAGGACGCCCGTCGTCACCACATCGAAGTGCGTCCGGTGGATGTGCGCTACAGCGACTGGGACTGTTCGCTGGAACCGGTCGAAACCCCCGAATACACCCGCAATCTGGCGATCCGCATGGGGCTGCGGATGATCCGTGGTTTTCGTGAGGACGACGCGCGCCGCATCGAACAGTCGCGCAGTCAGCGGCCATTCAAGGATGTCACCGACCTGTGCGTGCGCGCGGATCTGGACAATCGCGCCCGTGCGTCGCTGGCCGATTCCGGGGCATTGCGCGGGCTGGTGGGGCATCGTCATCGCGCGCGCTGGGAGATCGCCGGCGTTGAAGTGCAGCGACCCTTGTTTGGCGATGACTGCTTTGGTGAAGAAGCGCAGGTGCCTTTGCCATTGCCCAGCGTGGCCCAGGATCTGGTGGCCGATTACGACACCCTCGGCACCACATTGGGCCCGCACCCGCTCGCCTTGTTGCGCACCAAACTGGCGGCGAAGCGCTTTCGCAGTTCGAAAGATCTGCTGACCGAGGAGCATGGGCGCAGCTTCAGCGTGTCGGGGCTGGTGGTGGGACGGCAACGGCCCGGTACGGCTAGCGGCGTGACCTTCGTCACCCTTGAGGACGAACACGGCATGATCAACGTGGTGGTCTGGCGCGACCTGGCGGAGCGTCAGCGCAAGGTGTTGGTGGGGTCGCAATTGATGCAGGTGTTCGGCAAGTTCGAGTACCAGAAAGGCGTCCGCCACATCATCGCCCAACGGCTGTTCGACCTGACCCCGCTGCTCACCGGGCTGGATGTGCGCAGCCGGGATTTCAAGTGATACTCAACCGTCGTTGCAGCTGGCGGCCAGACGTCGGCCGCGCCTTTCCTGAACCTTGAGCCAGTCGCCTAGAGTCGAGTCGGGATAAACATCGAAATCCCCGGTCCACCCGGCACGCTGATGGTAGATGAACTGCCTGACACACCGCCTTCGCCACTGTCGCACAGCTCCAGCAGCTCCCACAGGTATTGAGTTGTGCCGACGACCCGCGCTTCTACACGGTCCTGTGGGAGACGCCGGAGGTCACGACGGCAGCGAAGCGGTGTGTCAGTTATAGAGGAACTGCCTGACACACCGCCTTCGCCACTGTCGCACAGCTCCAGCAGCTCCCACAGGTATTGCGTTGTGCCAACGATCCGCGCTTCTACACGGTCCTGTGGGAGACGCCGGAGGTCACGACGGCAGCGAAGCGGTGTGTCAGTTATAGAGGAACTGCCTCACACACCGCCTTCGCCACTGTCTTAACCCCCAGACGCGCTAAAGGATTTCTAAACCTCGACCTTCACTGCACGCCCGGTCTTGATCGATTCCAGCGCGCAGTTCGCCAGATGCAGCGCCTTCAAGCCATCCCGCGCGTTGGTCGGCAACGGCTCGTCGGCGCGCACGGCGTCGATGAACTGGTTCAACTCATTGCGGTACGAGTCGGCGTAGCGCTCCAGGAAGAAATTCAGCAGCGGCTCGCGCACCTCGGTCTGGCTGGCGCTGTAGCTGCGCACGGTACTCGGCCGATGGTTGTCGTTGAGGATCATGCCTTTGGAACCGAACACTTCCAGGCGCTGGTCGTAGCCATAAACCGCTTCGCGGCAGCAGTTGATGTGGCATTGCTTGCCCGAGGCGGTGCGCAACAGCACCATCACGCTGTCCCAGTCGTCCAGTTGCGCCAACGCAGGCTCCACCAGGCGGCTGGCAATGGCGAATACCTCAACCGGTTCTTCGCCCAGCAGGGTGCGCGCGGTGTCGAAATCGTGGATGGTCATGTCGCGGAAAATGCCGCCGGAGTGTTTGAGGTTGTCCAGCGAGGCCAGCCCCGGATCGCGGCTGGTGATTACCACCTGACGTACCTCGCCGATGCTGCCCTCGGCGATTGCCTTGCGCATCTGCAAGGTGTCCGGGTCGAAGCGACGGTTAAAGCCGAGCATGACTTTGCCATTCAGGCGCTCGACATCCTCAACCGCTTGCGCCGCCTTGCCGAAATCCAGGTCGATGGGTTTCTCGCAGAGCACCGGTTTGCCCAGCTTGACCGCACGCAGCATGTAATCGATGTGGGTGTCGGTGTGGGTGCCGATCACCACCGCATCGACGTCGTCGCGGGCAATCGCTTCGGCGCAGTCATAGGCGGCAGCACAACCCAGTTTCGCCGCCAGCGTGTCGACGCCTTCGCGCCATGGGTCGGCGATCACCGACAGTTGCACATCAGGGTTGGCCGCGACGTTGGCCGCGTGGATGTTGGCGATGCGGCCTGCGCCGAGAACTGCGATGCGTAGCATGGGTGGATCTCCTGGGATTGTTGTTGTCGGGTAGATCGGTTGCGGGTGTCGATTTCGGGGTTGAAACAATATTCAGTGCGCCAGGTTGAACGGCGTGACGATCTGCACCTGTGAGGCGGGGATCGGATCGACCTTCCAAAGGCGATGGAACTGCAGGATGTGCAGGAACGCATGGCGGGCGTCGACCTGCAGGTTGTGATCGATGATCGCGGCGATTTTTTCCTCGGCGAGCAACTGCCGGTTTTCCTGATCCAGATCGTGACCAATGAATACTGCGAGCTCGCGATCGAGCGCCGCGAAGGCATCGACGATGGCGCGGTTGCCGCCCCCGACGCTGTAGATGGCCTTGATCGAAGGGTTGGCCTTCAACGCCTGAGTCACCCGCTCCAGCGTGGGCTCATAAACGCCGAGCCCACCGGTGATGTCGACCACCCGAAGATGCGGCGCACGGCTGCGCAGCCAGGTGCGAAATCCCATCTCGCGCTCTTCTTCGCCACGAAACAACTCACTGCTGATCACCACGGCGACGTCCTGCGCGACCTTGTCCAGCCAGCTCGCCATCAGGTAGGCAGCGGTTTGCCCGGCGGTGCGGTTGTCCATGCCGATGTAGCCGATGCGCTCGCTCTGAGGCAGGTCGGACACCAGCGTCACCACCGGAACACCGGCCGCCGTTACCTGATTCACCGCTTCGTTGATCTGCGGTTCATCGGCGGCCTTGAGGATCAGGCCCTGACTGCCTTTGCCCGCGCAGCGCAGGATCAGGTCATGCATCTGCTGGGTGTCGATCTCCTGGTACATGTGTAAACGCGGAAAGATGCGGAACGGCGCCAGGCTGCCCAGTTGCGCATGAATGGCTTCCTGCACCGCGTCGCTGAAGCGTTTCGGGGTGTGCAGGATGATGTCGATGTGAAAGGTGCGGCCCACGGCGGGTCCGGATTTTTCCTGGGCTTCCAGTTCTTCCAGGGCTTGCTGGATGCGCCGGTTGGTCTGGTAATGCACGCTGCCGCGCTCATGCAGAACACGGTCGACCGTGGCTTTGCTGACACCCGCCTGGGCGGCGATCTGCTTGATGGAAAAACGTCTGGCGCGGTCGAGCATGGGAATCCCCTGAGCCTCTGCTGAGGTCTTGTTGAGGTCGATTCGGGCCTCTGTGAGGTGATCGCAATGCTAGTCTCAGTTCCATTCGTTGTACAGATGGAAATTAAATTCTATTGTCATGACGATTACCCGCAGCCAAAAACAACAACAGCAGGAGACAGGCATGTCAGCATTGGATCTTTCTACCTCGTTCACCGGTCGTTATTTCGTCGTCACCGGCAGCACCCAAGGCTTGGGCGCCGCGGTGGCCCATACCCTCGCGCAACGCGGCGCGGCGGGGCTGATCATTTGCGGTCGCAGCCGCGACAAGGGCGAACAGCAGGTGCGTCAACTGGCTGAACTGGACTGCCAGGCCTTTTTCGTCGAAGCCGACATGGAGAACGTCGACGACTGCCGCCGGGTCGTCGCTGCCGCCAAGGCACATTTCGGTACGGTTCACGGCCTGGTCAACTGCGCCGGGATGTCGGATCGCGGCAGCATCATCGACACCTCACCGGAGCTGTTCGACCGCATCTTCGCGGTCAACGTCAAGGCGCCGTTTTTCCTCATGCAGGAATGCATCAAGCTGATGATCGCCAATAATGTCGAAGGCTCGATCGTCAGCATTCTCAGCGTCTCCGGCCATGGCGGGCAGTCGTTCCTGTCGGGGTATGCCGCATCCAAGGGCGCACTGGCCGTCCTGACCAAGAACGTCGCCTTCAGCACCTTGCGCAATCGCATCCGGGTCAACGGCCTGAACATCGGCTGGATGGACACGCCTCACGAAGACCAGATCCAGCGCCAGTACCACGGTGCCGACGACGGCTGGCTTGCACGCGCCGAAGCCCAGGCACCGTTCGGCCGCTTGCTCAAACCTCAGGAAGTGGCCAACAGCGTCGCGTATCTGCTGTCCGATCAATCCGGGATGACCACTGGCGCCGTGATCGATATGGAGCAGGGCATCATGGGCTGTGGCGATGGCTCGACCCCGCGTCCGGATGCACCGCTGACGCTGGAAGGGGTCGCCGGAGTCGGGCTGTGAGCCTGTTTGCAACATCCCGGGACATCGACGTCGGGGCGTTCGCCGCGCTGTGCGAGCAGCGGGTAAATCTCGCGGACTTTCCCCTCGCGCAAGAGGTGGTCAGCGGCGTGGTGATCTACGACGCCAACACGCTTCGGGCTGCCGCCGAGCGGGATCGAGAGGGAACGCTGAGCGAGCTTCACGCTGTATTCCGCGATGGCTCAGGTGTTATGGCAGTACGTAATACGTATCCTGATTTGTCGGTTATCGACCGCCAGAGCGAGGTGTTCCGCCAGATCATCGCGGCTGAAGCGCAGAGCGTGGTACGCGCCGACCATTTCGCCAAGGCCGGGGCCAATCAGCGGATCTGGAACTCGTTGCAGAAGGCGGCCGAACATTCACCGGATTCGTTCATCGAGTATTACGCCAATCCGTTGCTCGGCCTGATTGCCGAGGCCTGGCTGGGGCCCTGGTTTCAGGCCACGGCGCAGGTCAATGTGGTGACGCCGGGCGGGCAGGCGCAACAGCCTCACCGCGACTATCACCTGGGGTTCCAGAGCGATGAAGTGGCCGCGCGTTTCCCGCTGCCGATGCATCGGCTGTCACAGAACCTGACCCTGCAAGGGGCGGTGGCGCACACCGACATGCCGCTGGAGACGGGGCCGACGCTGTTGTTGCCGTTCTCTCAGCACTATGAGTTGGGCTATCTGGCGTGGCGTGATCCAGCGTTCATCGACTACTTTGCCGCTCACGCGATTCAGGTCCCGTTGAACAAGGGCGATCTGCTGTTCTTCAACCCGGCGCTGTTTCATGCGGCGGGAACCAATCGCACGACGGACCAGTTTCGCATGGCCAATCTGCTGCAGATTTCCTCGGCGTTCGGCAAGCCGATGGAAACAGTCAACCGTGACAAGATGATGCTGGCGTTGTATCCCGTGATGCTCAAACGGCTGGAGCAGGGCGAGCTGAACGAGGAGGGCATGCACGCGGTGATCGCCATGAGTGCGGACGGCTATTCGTTCCCCACCAACCTGGACACCGATCCGCCGCTGCACGGCATGGCGCCACAGACCGGACAGCAGTTGATGGCACTGGCTCTGGGTGAACGATGGGAGGCTGGACGGTTTGCCGAGGCGGTGGAGGCGATGCGGGTCAAGCGGCTGGCTTGAGGCTGGTTTACAGAGGATCTGGCGACCACTGAACCTGTGGGAGGGAGCTTGCTCGAGAAGGCACAGTGTCAGTGACAACTGCACTGGCTGACATTTCGCCATTCGCGAGCAAGCTCCCTCCCACAATGATCGATGCGTGTCAGGTATTACGGTGCGCGACGGTCTGCTTCTGGCCGAAGGCCGTGGGAGGGAGCTTGCTCGAGAAGGCATAGTGTCAGTGACGACTGCACTGACTGACATTTCGCCATTCGCGAGCAAGCTCCCTCCCATGTGATCGATGTGTGTCAGGTATTACGGTGTGCGAAGGCGGCTTCTGGCCGAAGGCCGTGGGAGGGAGCTTGCTCGCGAAGGCGGTGTATCAGAAACAGAAATGTGTCAGACCGAATGCGTTCGCGAGCAAGCTCCCTCCCACGATGATCGATGCGTGTCAGGTATTACGGTGTGCGACGGTCTGCTTCTGGCCGAAGGCCGTGGGAGTGAGCTTGCTCGCGAAGGCACAGTGTCAGTGACAACCGCACTGGCTGACATTTCGCCATTCGCGAGCAAGCTCCCTCCCACGATGATCGATGCGTGTCAGCTATTACGGTGTGCGACGTTCTGCTTCTGGCCGAAGGCCGTGGGAGGGAGCTTGCTCGAGAAGGCATAGTGTCAGTGACGACTGCACTGACTGACATTTCGCCATTCGCGAGCAAGCTCCCTCCCATGTGATCGATGTGTGTCAGGTATTACGGTGTGCGAAGGCGGCTTCTGGCCGAAGGCCGTGGGAGGGAGCTTGCTCGCGACGGCATAGTGTCAGTGACAACTGCACTGGCTGACATTTCGCCATTCGCGAGCAAGCTCCCTCCCACGATGATCGATGCGTGTCAGGTATTACGGTGCGCGAAGGTCTGCTTCTGGCCGAAGGCCGTGGGAGGGAGCTTGCTCGCGAAGGCGATGTATCAGAAACAGAAAGGTGGGAGACCGAATGCGTTCGCGAGCTGACTCCCCCCACAGCAGCACGCCACTCTAGTGCATGTTCAAATATTCTCCGGCGTCACGATCTGCAACGGCACCAGCACCCTGTGCCGTTGCGGGTCGATCTGCTCGGCGCCGGGCAATTGCACCATCAACTCGATCAGCTCCTTGGCGATCAGGCGTGGCTGTGAGTCGATGACCAGGGTCACCAGGCCTTTGCGCATGGCCTGGCGCGATTCCACTGTGGGCTCCTGCAGAATCACGCACATTGGCGGGCGCTGCGGTGTGGCCGCCAGCGCGCTGATCACGCCCTCGACACCGCCTCCCGCCACATAAATGCCGCGCAGGTCCGAGTGCCGGGCCAGCAAATCCAGGGTTGCCTCTTCGGTAATCGCACCATTGTCGAGGGTGACGATCGGCGGCAGCACGCGAAACTGCGGGGCCTTTTCCTCGAAGAAGCTGCGCACTCCGGCCTCACGTTGCTCATGCCCCAGAAACCGGTGCCCGCCAAGCATCACCGCCACGCTGCCGCCCGCCGGGTGCGACCCGTGGGCGATCAGCCAGCCGGCGGTACGCCCCACTTCATGGTTGTCGGTGCCGACATAAGCCCCCGGTTGCCGGGTCGGCAGCTCGGTCAGCAGCGACACCACTGGCACGCCTTGCTGCCGCACTTGCTCGATGGCTTCGATGACCAGTGGATGCTCGAAACTGACCAAGGCGATGCAGTCGCAGTGCTCGGCCATCTGATGAATCTGCCGGGCGATGGACTGAGGCGCGCGGTCGTGAATCAGCTTGACGTGGCAGACGATATTCGCCGCCCGTGCCTCCCGCGCCTGTTCGACAATGGCATCGCTCAGGGTCTTGTAGAAGGTCTGCGAAGTGCCCAGCAGCAGGAAGCCGAAGTGATAGGCGGGTTTCTTTTCATTGATGCGTTGCGAGATCAGGCGGGCGGCGAAATAACCCACCGCTTCAGCGGCTTCATGGACCTTTTGCGCAGTGTCCGGATTGACCGGCGCACGGGCATTCAGCACTCGATCGACAGTGGCGACACTCAAGTTGGCATGCTGCGCAACGGTGGCGATGGTCGGGCGTTTCTTGTTATTCATACTGCCCCTTGAAGATGGCTTGATAGAAAACTATCAAGCGCTGACAGCGCTGGATGATAGCTTGAGAGAGAATACTTTCAAGCGCTTGTTGCGGCGGTTGGCATCTCTATAGTTTGAATCAGCGAAGTGATTAAACAACGCGGTTTTCAATCTTCGGAGAACAATAACAATGTCCCAGATACCCTTCGATCCTGAACGTGGAAGAGACTACAGCCTGACCGGCGAACAGGCGCGGCTGGCCGAGGAGGCCGGGCTCGTTTCGGCGGTCTGGTATCAGTGCCCGGTGCCGCGCAAGCGCATGAAAGAGTTGATGCAGCGCAGCGATGGCCGGGCGATTCGCGACACCGCGCTGTGGCTCGGCGCGATGCTCCTCAGCGGTCTGGGCGGTTATGTGTTCTGGGGTAGCGCGGCCTGCGTGCCGTTCTTTCTGGTGTATGGCCTGCTGTACGGCACTGCCGCCAACTCGCGCTGGCACGAGACCGGCCACGGCACCGCATTCAAGACCCGCTGGATGAACGACGTGGTCTATCAACTGGCCTGCTTCATGGTCATGTACGAGCCGCAGGTCTGGCGCTGGAGCCATGCCCGTCATCACACCGACACGATCATCGTCGGCCGCGATCCGGAGATCGTCGAACCGCGTCCGCCGCGCCTGAACATGATCGTGCTCAAGTTGCTCTCGTTGCCCCACGTCTACAACAGCTTCAAATCGCTGTTCCTGCACGCATCGGGGCAGATGAGTGCCGAAGAGAAAGTCTTCGTTCCCGAGTCCGAATGGCCCAAGGTGTATCGCACTGCACGAGTCTGGCTGGCGTTGCATGGTCTGGTGATCGCCTCGGCGCTGTACCTCAATTCCTGGCTGCCGCTGATGTACGTGCTGTTGCCGACGATGTACGGCGGCTGGCTGAGTTATGTGTTCGGCCTGACCCAACATGTGGGCCTGGCGGAAGATGAACTGGATCACCGGAAAAACTGCCGCACCATTTATATGAATCCGGTGTTTCGGTTCTTTTATTCGGACATGAACTATCACCTGGAACATCACATGTTTCCGATGGTGCCTTATCACGCGCTGGCGAAACTTCACGAAGAAATAAAACACGATTGCCCGCCGCCGTACAGCAGCCTTGTCGAGGCGTATCGGGAAATCATTCCAACCTTGCTCAAGCAGCGAAAAGATCCCTCGTTTTATATCAAGCGTCCGATCAAGGAAGCGCCAGTGGAAGCCGCTGCAGCCACTGAACGTCAGGAATCGGCGTTCAGCTGAAACACTCGCCACTCGCCACTCACCGAAGAACAAGAGAGCACTGCCATGAGCAATCAATGGGTAGAGGTTTGTCACGTCGACGAGATCGATGAAGAGGATGTCATCCGCTTCGATCACCAGCAGAAAACCTATGCGGTCTACCGCTCGCACAACAGCGAATACTTCGCCACCGACGGGCTTTGCACCCACGAAAAGATTCACCTGGCCGATGGGCTGGTGATGGACTTCGTGATCGAGTGCCCCAAGCACAATGGCCGCTTCGACTATCGCAACGGCAAGGCGCTGAACGCACCGGCCTGCGTCAACCTCAAGACTTATCCGGTCAAGGTCGAGGGCGGTAGGGTGCTTTTGGACACGCAAGGAACCGGCGCATGAGCCAGAACGAGGCGATGGTGATTGTCGGCGCCGGACACGCCGGAGGGCGTGCGGCGTTGACCCTGCGCGAGGCCGGCTATGCCGGGCGCATCGTGCTGATCGGTGATGAAGCGCATCTGCCCTACGAACGCCCGCCGCTGTCCAAGGCACTGCTCAAGGGCGAATCCTCGCTCCAGACTTGCAGCTTGTTCAGCGAGGCGAGTTTCATTGCTTCGGGGATCGAACATCTGAGCGGCGTCCGGGTCCTCAACATCGATCCGGCTCAGCATCGTGTCGATCTGGACAGCGGTGTGTCGCTGGGTTACACGAAGTTGCTGCTGGCCACGGGCGGGCAATCCCGCCGTCTCGATCTGGGTGGCCGGGACTTCACTAACGTGCATTATCTGCGCACGTTCGACGAGGCCATCACGCTTCAGGAACGCCTCCAACCCGGCAGCCGCTTATTGGTGGCGGGCGGCGGTTTCATTGGCCTGGAAGTCGCCTCTACGGCGCGTGACAAAGGTTGCGAAGTGACGGTGCTGGAAGCCGGTGCTCGACTGGCCGCCAGAGCCTTGCCTGAACGTTTGTCCGAGGCGCTGTTGACCCTGCACCGGCGCATGGGCGTGAGCATTCACCTCAGTGCGCAAATCGAGCGATTTCACGGGGCTGACCGAGTCGAGTCAGTACAACTGGCAAGTGGCGAGCGACTGGCCTGCGATGTGCTGCTGGTGGGCATCGGCATGCAACCCAATCTGCAACTGGCGCAACAGGCGGGTCTGGCAATTGGCAGTGGCATCAAGGTCGACAACTTTCTGCAAACCAGTGCGCCGGACATTTTCGCAGCAGGGGACGTGTGTGAATTTCAGCGTGACGATGGCCAGTTTCACCGCCAGGAAACCTGGCGCAATGCCGAAGCCCAGGGACGCCTTGCTGCGCTTAACATGCTCGGTCAGCGGCAGGCGTTCAGCACGGTGCCGGGCTTCTGGTCCGATCATTACGAATTCGGTTTGCAGACCGTCGGCACCCTGGCGCCCAACGCTCAGGTGATCGAACGGGAGCTCGCCGATGCAGGTTTTCTGCTGTTGTATCTCGACGCACAGGCGCGTTTGCAGGGGGCCAGCGGCTGGGGCATCGGCAACAGCCTCGCCAAGGACATCAAGCTCTGCGAGCGGCTGATCGAGAGCCGGTTGGTGTTGCCGCTGGAGCAATTGCCAGACACCAGCGTTTCGCTAAAAGCCTTACTGCGAGGTGCCCATGTCTGAGGCCTCGAAGCGGGAGTTCGTGGTCTTTCAATCGATGTGGGCCATGCAGAACGCGCAGGGGGTGTTGCCCACGGCCCTTGAACATGAACTGACGAAGATCGCCGAGGCGGGCTTCGATGGCATCACCGATCACTACTATGCGCCGGACACGGCCCGGGAATTGTCGAGGTTGGCCAGCAGTCTTGGGTTGCAGATCGAAGGGCAGCTGTTTCCCCAGACCGTGGATGACCTCAAGCCTGTACTGGAGATTGCCAGTCAGTATGGTTGCCATCACCTGACCATTCAGGCCGACGCCCGACCCCGCTCCTTGAAAGAAGCGGTGCAGCTTATCGACGGCTGGCAACGGCTGGCCGAGCAGGTGGATTTTCCGGTGCTACTGGAAACCCATCGCTATCGGGTGACCAACGACCTGCATTTCACCCTCGATCTGCTCAAGGAATTGCCCGATCTGAAACTCCTGGCGGACTTGTCGCATTACGTAGTGGGTCGCGAGATCCCCTTGCCGCCAGGGGAGGATGACCGAGAGCAGATCGAGACCATCTTGCGTAACAGCTGGGGCTTTCATGGGCGGGTGGCGAGCTGTGAGCAGGTGCAGTTGCCGATCAGTTTCGAACAACACCAGCCGTGGGTCGCGCTGTTCAGTGAGTGGTGGAAATACGGCATCGAAGACTGGCTAAAGCGCACGGACGTGCAGGGCAGTCTGTCGTTTACCTGCGAACTCGGGCCGCCTCCGTACGCGATGACTGATCGCAACGGCCAGGATGTTACCGATCGGTGGGAGGAGTCATTGATGATGAAGGCGTTGATTCGAGATATCTGGGCAGGGTGTACGCGGAGTATTGGAAAAAGAATCTAACCAAGCTGGCACGGCATGTGCTGTCCTGAATGAAACCGGGTTGTTGAACAATGTGGTGAGCAGTGTTGTGAACAATCCAGACTCTTCAGGAAGCGCATTGTGTCCATCGCTAAGGAAAACGGCCTGTCGCTGGCCGATCAGGTTGCGCACGAGCTGCGCGAAGACATCATCAACGGGCGCTTGTTGTCGGGCATGTCGCTGGTGGAAAGCGAACTGGTGCGCGGTTACAACGCTTCGCGCAACACCGTGCGCGAGGCGTTGCACCTGCTGGGTCGCGAAGGCCTGACCACATACGTGCGCCACAAGGGCGTGATCGTTCGTCGCCTTAGCGTGGACGATGTGCGCGATCTGTTCATGGTCCGGCGCACCCTCGAATCCCAAGCCATACTGCTCGGCAAGCCTTTGGCGGATCATTCATCCGTGCGCATGGCCGATGCCATCGAAGCGGCGCAACTGGCCTGCGAACGTGAAGACTGGCGCGCATTCGGCACTCACAGCCTGCGCTTTCATCAGCAGGTGGTGGGTTTACTGCACAGCCCGTCATTCGACGAATTCTTCACCAACATCGTGGCGCAGATGCGTCTGGTGTTTTCCGCCGCTCCCGACGAAGCCCGCTACCAGGCGCCTTGGCTCGAACGCGACCGGCACATTCATCAATTGCTGATCGACGGCCTTCGCGTCGAAGCGGGCGAGGCCATGGACAGCTACCTCAACGATTCCGAACACCAGGCACTGGAATTGCTGACCAGTTCCCGCCCGGATCCGCGGCCTCGGTAGCGCCACGGCTTGTCGGCGGTGGCGCTCTGGGAATCGCTATCGCTGGCAAGCCGGACAGCTACAGCATTATCACTACGTCAGGAGATTGCCATGTACAAAGACTACCCAGCCGCTTACCAGGTGAGCAAAGGCGCGGCCTTGCAGGTCGATACTGCGTTCTATGAACGTATTCGCGAAGGTCGGGACCGCCGCACGCTGGTCGAACAATTCGAAGTGCCGATTCGCACCGGGCGGGCGTGGAAGGTCAAGGCTGGCCAGGTGTTTCGCGTCACCACGCCGGTCGGCCCGCAGGTCGGTGACTTCAACGTCTGGAACGCCAATGACCCGCGGGAACGCATGTGGGCGGCACGTACCCGCCAACTGCAAGGCGCGCATGTCACCACTCACGACCGTCTGTGGTCGAACCTGCCGTTTCTGCGGCCGATGGTCACCATCACCGATGACAGCCTGGCCGGTTACGGCATCGACGAACACGGCGGTCGTCTGCACGACTTGCTCGGCACCCGCTGCGACCCATACGTGAACAAGATGCTCACTGGTGAGGACTTTCATCATCACTGCCATTCCAACCTGACCCGCGCGGTGCTGCCCCACGGCCTGACCGAGTTCGACGTGCATGACGTGTTGAACATCTTCCAGTGCACCGGTCTGAACCATGACGACATGTACTTCATGAAAGCCTGCCCGGCGCAGAAGGGCGACTACCTGGAGTTCTTCGCTGAAATCGACCTGTTGTGCGCGCTGTCGACCTGCCCGGGTGGCGACTTGTCGCTGCCGATGTGGGGCCCGCAAGCGCAGGACCCGCTGAGCGTCTGTCGTCCGCTGGGCGTGGAAATCTACGACGTGGACACCACCTTGCTGCAGGGCTGGGAGCAACCGAAACGCGCCGAGTACAACGGGCTGCACGGCTTGAAGATCGCCAAGGCGGATTGGGAAAAATAACCAGCCCGCTGCGGACCGTCCCTTGAGTCAGCGCTTCTGCAGCCACCCCAGAAAGTTGTTCTTCTTGATCACCACCGGTTTGCGCAGCAACACATGCTGGCTGCTCTGCTTGCGAATGGCCTGCAGCTTGTTGAGGGCGGTGGTGATGTCCGCACGGTGCTCCATGCACTTGCGAGTGGCAGCTTTTTCGATGCGGTAGATGACGCAGGAGGTGAGGGCGATGAAGCGTGCCTCGGACGGCGTATCGTCGAGGACGCTCTGTTCGCCCATCACTTCGCCCGGGCCCATGCGCCCGGCCTCGACCATGGCGTTGCCGTCCGGAATGTTCGCTGAGACGACGCCGGTGGCGATGACCAGCAGCCCGTCGGTGACTTCCCCCAGTTCGATGATGGTCTGCCCGGTGGCGTACTCGCGGGCGACCATGGCCTGCGCCAGTTCAGCCTTCTCATCGGCGGAGCTGGTGCGAAAGATCTTCACTTCATCGAGCAGAGCGCGAGGCCGCGAGACCGCTTCGGCAGTGGTTTCCGATTGCCAGGCGATGCCCGCCGCTTCCAGGTGCCGGTAGGCCAGATCGAACAGCAGGTTGCGCACATCGCTCTTGGTGCCCAGATCACTGATGAAACCGGTGACCGAATATTCGATGGTGGTCGGGCTGGTGTCCTTGACTACCGCCCGCGGCCTTGGCGTTTGCAGCAGCGCGCTACAGCCCTGTAGCGCCCGCTCCAGCGCATCCAGCACGCGGCGCGGCCGAATGTGCGGCGACATCATGATGTTGATCGACACGCCGTGAATATTGACCGGTCGGCTCAAGTTGACGATTTTCGCCTTGGCCGCCACCGAGTTGGGGATCACTACCATGGTCCCGACCCCGGTCAGCAGGTGCGTGGCGCGCCAGTCGATGTCCATGACCTTGCCTTCCATGCCGTCGATGGAAATCGAGTCGTCGACCTGATAGGGCTTGGTGGTATTGAGGATGATCCCGGAAAACACATCGGCCAGCGTGCTTTGCAACGCCAGACCGACGATGATCGCCATCGCCCCGGATGTCGCCAGCAAACCTTTCACCGGCAGCTGCAACACGTAACCGGCTGCAGCCACGATGGCGATCAGGAAGATCACCGCGCCAATCACTTCCTGCAACAGACGCCCGCTGTGCCCAACCCGCCCGGTCAGCAACAGGCCCAGTAACACCGTGAGGGTACGGGCGGCGTACATCCACCAGACGATGGCCAGTGCCGTGGCGCCGAACTGCAGCGCGCTGTTATCGGGCCAGGCCGGCGCTTCCAGCGGGCTGATGCCGGCGTTGATGATCACCAGGCTGAAAGCGATGAACCCGCCAAGGCGAATGGCGATGCGGGTCATCCGGTTGCGATCGGCCAGCAGATGCCAGGCGATCACATCGGCCAGCAACAGAAGCAGGCTCCAGGCCAGCGAGTAATGGGGGACAGCTGTCGACATTGAGGGATATCCGCTAGAAAGATGCAGGTCGCCGTGGCACGCGCGCAGCGGATGGTAGGGACTCTGAGGGCAGGATGTCTATAACGGATGGGGCGTCTGTCCCGGGCCACGCGGGCGTGCGCAAAACAAGCACATTGCTTCAATCCCGACATTCTTGTCAGTCGCACTATCGAGCGCCTCTCTCTCCAGTGCTTCGAGGCTTCTCATGCGTTCATCCCTGCTTTTTCTGACTGGCAGCATCGGCCTGGCTCTGGCCTTGGGTTCAGCCGTGGCCGCCGCGCAACCACCGGCCCAGCAGAAAACCCAGGCGCCGGGTTATTTTCGCCTGGCGGTAGGCGAATACGAAGTCACGGCCTTGTTCGACGGCTACAACGATTTGTCCCCCAAGCTGCTCAAGGGCATGAAGCCCGAGCAGATTCGCGCGATGCTGGCCCGGCACGCCATCGAAACCCCCGGCGTCCAGACTGCGTTCAACGCCTTTCTGATCAACACCGGCAAAAACCTGATTCTGGTGGACACCGGCGCCGGGCAGTGCATCGGCGAAACCGCCGGCATGCTCTCGCAGAACATGAAAGCGGCGGGGTATCAGCCCGATCAGGTCGATACCATCTTGCTTACCCACCTGCATCTGGATCACGTGTGCGGGCTGGTGGATGCCAACAAACAGCCGATCTTCGCCAATGCGACGGTGTACGCAGCCAAGCCTGAGGCCGACTATTGGCTCGACCCGAAAGCGTTGACACGTGTTCCGGAGCAGGCCAGACCGTTCTTCAAGATTGCCCAGGAATCGACTGCGCCGTACATCGCGGCGGGGCGTTTCAAGACCTTCAACCCGGGCGATGCGCCGGTCGCCGAAGTGCGCACCACGCTGGAAGCCGGGCACACGCCGGGCAGCACCACCTACCAGTTCACTTCCAAAGGCCAGAGCATCCTGTTCATCGGTGATCTGGTGCATAACCTCGCCGTGCAGTTCGAGCACCCCGAAGTGAGCATCGCCTTCGATGAAAACAGCAAGAACGCCATCGCCAGCCGCGACACGGTGTTCACCAGCGCGGCCAGCAGCAAAATCTGGGTTGCCGCCGCGCACTTGCCGTTCCCTGGCACTGGCCACATCGAAAGCGTCAGCAAACACTTCCAGTGGGTGCCGGTGGAATACGGGCCGTATCAGCGTGCGGCGCATGTGCCTTTGATCGATTGAGCACAGCCGTACAAGTCAGGCGATGGCGGTATAGCTAGATTTTTCGCTCGATAACCGTGAATCCTGAGAGGCCCGACCATGAAGCGAAAATCGCTCTGGGCATTATCGCTGATCGCATTGATCGGCCTGGCTGTGTGTGCGGCAATGATGTGGCGCCCCTCTATTGCCCCCCTCGACAAACCGGCGATGGCGGACGCCGCCAGTGTCGAGCGCGGTGCCCGGGTCGTGGAGCAGGGCGACTGCGCCGTCTGCCATACCCGACCCGGCGGCGCTTACATGGCGGGCGGTCTGCCGTTGGTGACGCCGTTCGGGACGCTGTACACCACCAATATCACCCCGGATCGTGAAACCGGCATCGGCGCCTGGCCACCGGAGGCGTTCGTGCGGGCCATGCGTAAAGGTGTCTCCCGCGACGGGCATTTTCTCTATCCGGCGTTCCCCTATGTGCACTACAGCCGAATGTCCGACACCGACATTGCCGACGCCTATGCCTATTTGATGAGCGTCGACCCGGTGCGGGCCCGTGCGCCGGAAAACCACATGATGTTCCCGATGAACTTCCGCCCGCTGGTTTCGTTCTGGAATCTGCTGTTCCTGCGCAATGACCCGTTGGTGGACGTGCCAGGGCAGTCGGCCATGTGGAATCGCGGCCGTTATCTGGTCGAAGGTGCCGGTCACTGTTCGTCCTGTCACACACCGCTGAATTTCATTGGTGGCGAGAAGGCCAGTGAGCATCTGGCCGGTGGGCTGGTGGACGGCTGGCACGCGCCGGCGCTGACCGGCATGGCGCAGGCCGCCAATCCGTGGTCTGCGCCGCAACTGGTCGCCTACCTCAGAGGTGAGGTGGCCGATCATCACGGCGGCGCCGCCGGACCGATGTTGCCGGTCAGCCTGAGCATCGCCCAGCTACCCGAGGAGGATGCGCAGGCCATGGCCGATTACATTCTGAGCCTTCGCGGCGCTGGCGCAAAAGCGGGTCCCGATTGCGCTGCCAGCACCTCGGCCGTGCCCGACAACGCAGCGGGTGCGGCGCTCTTCGTCGGTGCCTGCGCCGGCTGCCATGGTGGCGGGGCGCCGATGCGCACGGTCGACGGACGCCCGGGTCTGAGCGTCGTTTCGGCAGCGACTGCTGACACTCCGCGCAACCTGATAAAGACCCTTCTCGAAGGCATTCCAATGTCCCCCCGCGCACCGAGCCATTACATGCCGGCATTTGCCGATTCACTGGACGACTCGCACATCGCCGCGCTGGCTGGCTATCTGCGCAGTCAGGCCTGTGCCGCGCAACCCTGGGCGGACCTTGAAAAGACCGTGACCACTATTCGTCAGGAGGGCGCGTCGAAATGATCACCTTGAACGTCAATGGCAAGGATCATCAACTGGACATCGATCCCGACATGCCACTGCTGTACGCCCTGCGTAATCATCTGCAGCTCAATGGCGCCAAATACGGCTGCGGTCTCGGCCAATGCGGCGCCTGCACGGTCATGGTCGGCGACAAACCGGTGTTTTCCTGCCTGTTGCCCGCTGAGGCTGCGTCCGGCAAAGCGGTCAGGACGGTAGAGGGTCTTGGCAGCGCCGAGAAACCGGGCACGCTGCAAAAGGCGTTCATCGAGCAGCAGGCTGCGCAGTGCGGCTATTGCATCGCCGGAATGATCATGCGCGCACAGGCGCTGATCGAAGAGGTGGCCAATCCCAGCGACGAGCAGATTCGCGAACACATGGCGCCCAATCTCTGCCGTTGCGGCACCCACCTGCGGATCTTTTCCGCAATCAAGGCGGTGATCGCCAGCGGGGTGAAGCCATGAGCCGTTCGCAGGAGACAGTGGACCAGAGTCGTCGCGCGTTCCTCATCAATGGCGCGCTGGTGGTGGGGTTTGCCATGGTCCCCGGCGCCGGTCGCGCGTTTGCCGACACGGAGGTCGACACCTTGGGCACCCAGGTGCTGGCGCCCGATCTTCCGGGCAGCCTGCGCACCAATCCGTTTCTCGATGCCTGGATACGCATCGACGAAAAAGACGGCATCACCGTTTACACCGGTAAGGTCGAGCTGGGGACCGGGGTCAGGACTGCACTGCTGCAAGTGGCGGCCGAGCGTCTGGACGTTGCGCCCCAGGCCATCCGCTTCTTGACCGCCGACACTGCGCTGACGCCCAACGAGGGCTATACCGCTGGCAGCCACACCATGTTCGACAGTGGTACGGCGTTGTTCAATGCCGCCGCTCAGGTGCGGCAGTTGTTGCTGGAGTCCGCAGCCCGGCAGTGGGCTCAGCCGGTCGAAGCGCTGAGTACCCGCGACGCGGTGGTTCATGGCCGCGACGGCCGTTCGATGACGTACGTTCAGGCCGTGGCGGGTGTTCAGCTACACCGTTACGCGAGCAAGGATTCACCGCCCAAACCTGCCGACAGCTTCACCCTGATCGGGCACTCGCTGCCACGTCTGGACATTCCCGCCAAGGTCAGCGGCGGCGCCAGTTACGTGCAGGACATGCGTCTGCCGGGCATGTTGCATGCGCGGGTCATTCGTCCGCCCAGACGCGGCAGTCGGTTGCTGGACATCGATCAGGCGGCTATCGAGCAGATGAGCGGCGTCATCAGGCTGGTTCGCGATGGCAGCTACCTGGCGGTGGTCGCCGAGGATGAATGGCAGGCGATCAAGGCGATGCGCAAGGGTTACGAACTGGCCCGATGGTCGAACGGCGACCCGATACCCGACTCGCGAGACATTCATCAACTGCTCACCGAATTGCCCGCCCGGCGTTACCCCATCACCAACAAAGGCACGCCGGATGCGCCGGCGCCGCACGGCTGGAAGTCCAGAGTCACCAAGCAATACCTGATGCACGGCTCCATCGGCCCTTCGTGTTCGGTCGCCTGGTTCAAGGAAGGCCTGCTCACCGTATGGACCCACACTCAGGGCGTATATCCGTTGCGTGCGGGGATCGCCGAAATGCTCGGGCTGCCGATGGCGCAGGTGCGCTGCATTCACGTCGAGGGTTCCGGGTGCTACGGGCACAACGGTGCCGATGACGCCGCCGCCGATGCCGCGCTGATCGCCATGGCGATGCCAGGCAAACCGGTGCGCCTGCAATGGATGCGCGAGCAGGAGAACCTGTGGGAACCCTACAGCTCGGCCATGCGGGTCGAGCTGGACGTGGGGCTGGATGATTCCGGCCGCTTGCAGCGCTGGAATACAGAACTGTGGACCACGCCGCACAACGAACGCATCGTCAACGCCGGGCGCCTGATGCCTGCCTGGTTGCTGGCCAGACCCTTCACGCCGGCGCCTTCGGTGCCGATTGCCCAGCCCGAAGGCGATGGTGATCGTAACGTCGTGCCGCTGTATGACGTCGCCAGCAGCCGCATCAACATGACCTTCGTCACGCAGATGCCATTCCGCACCTCGGCGATGCGCTCACTGGGGGCGCACATCAACGTTTTCGCCATCGAAAGCGCGATGGATCAGCTGGCGGTTCAGGCCGGGGCCGATCCGGTGCAGTTCCGTCTGCAGAACCTCAGCGACCCGCGCGCCCGGGCGGTGATCGAGAAAGTCGCGAAGGCCTTCAACTGGCCGCAAAAGGCGGCCGGGCCCGGCAGCGGTATCGGTTTCGCCTTCGCTCGCTACAAGAACATCATGGGTTACTGCGCCATCGCCGTTCAGCTGCACGTGCAGCGCCAGACCGGAGACGTGATCATCGACCGGGTGGTGACCGCCGTGGACGTCGGGCAGATCGTCACCCCAGACGGGCTGCGCAATCAGGTCGAGGGCGGCATCGTGCAGTCCGCCAGCTGGACACTCTACGAACAGGTGGACTACGACGCCGGGGGCGTGCGCAGTTATGACTGGAGCGGCTATCCGATCATTCGCTTCCCGGCCTTGCCGAAACAGGTTGAAGTGCACTTGATCGATCAACCCGGGCAAGCGTTTCTCGGGGCGGCTGAAATCGTTCAGGGGCCCATGGCTGCGGCGCTGGGCAATGCCATGAGCGAAGCGTTGGGCAAACGCCTGCAGGCGTTGCCATTGGCGCGCAAAGGCTGGCAGCAGCGAATATAGCTCGCGCAAAGCGAAAAGCCCTGAAGCGAGGCTTCAGGGCTTATGTGCGAAACGGGCCCAACGGTCGATCAGTCGACCTGTGATCGTTTCAGGTTGATCAGTACAAACACCACCAACGCCAGCACCGGCAACCCCGCGCCGAGGGCGATCACGCCTTCCCAGCCGTGACGCTCGTAAAGCCCGCTGGCCAGCGCCGAACCGATGGCGCCACCGACGAAGATGCTGGTCATGTACAGCGCGTTCAAGCGTCCACGGCTGGCCGGGTCCAGCGCATAGATCGCCCGTTGCCCCAGCACCATGCTCATCTGCACCGCGAAATCCAGCAGCACACCGGTAATCGCCAGGCCGATGACGCTGTAGCCCGGTTTGCTCAAGCCCAGCAGAAACGCCACAGGGGCAAGAATCAGTGCGATCAGTGATGCCCGTTGCGTCAGACCTGCGTCGGCCAGGCGACCGGCAATGGGCGCGGCAATGGCACCGATGGCACCGACCAGAGCGAACAGCGCGATCTGGCTTTGTGACAGACCATAATGCCGCGCCAGTTCAACCGGTACCGCCGTCCAGAACAGGCTGAAGGCGGCGAACAACAAGCCTTGATAGAGCGCCCGTTGGCGCAACACGGCATGCCGCCCCATCAGCGTTACCAGGGATTTGAGCAATTGGCCGTAAGAGGCTTTGTGATCCGGTACTCGCCGAGGAATGGTCAAGGCCAGTACCGCGATGATCGCCAGCATCACCACCGCTGCGTACATGAACACCGCACGCCAGCCGAAGTGGTCGGCCACCAGACTCGACAGCGGCCGCGCCAGCAGAATCCCCAGCAGCAGACCACTCATGATATTGCCGACGACCTGACCGCGTGACTGTTCCGGGGCCAGATGCGCGGCCAGCGGAATCAACATCTGCACCGACACCGAACTGAAACCGACGATCAGCGACACCAGCAGAAAACCGTTGGCATGCTCCATGGTGGCTGCACCCAGGAGACTGGCCGCGGCGACCACAGCGGTGGCGATCATCAACCTGCGGTTTTCGATCAGGTCAGAAAGGGGCACCAAAAACAACAGGCCGAGGGCATAGCCCACCTGGGTGAGGGAAACGATGAGGCTGGCGCTGCTCGCAGAAAGGCCTAGATCCGGCGCAATCAGTTCAACGATAGGCTGGGCGTAATACAGATTGGCGACGATGGCGCCGCAGCAGAAGGCGAACAGCAGCACCATGGCGCGGGTCAGTTCCCGGGCCGGTGCCTGCAGCGTGGAGGTCAGCGGAGTGGTCATGGCGGTCTGCTCATGTCAGTGGCAAGGGGCGGATCGACCGGTGAGGTCATCCAGTGCCAGCGAAGTTAGAGCAGTCGGCACCCTTGGAGAATGGGCCGAGAACGCAAAAGGGTATTGCCCCCGACGCAACGACATAAGCCTTTATCGCCGGCCGGACATCTGTTGATAATGGGTTCACACAGTGCACAAAGATTGCAGGCTTAGAGCGATTACTGCCAAGTAACTACCCCTACGGATAATATCGGTTAACGTTTTTTGCTGATTAGATGGGCACTGACTAAAAATGGATCTGCTGCGTTGTACGGCCACGCAAGCGATAGACGCTGCGTGACTGTCGGCGAATTCAGGGCGTGCGAATCCACTCTAAGGACTGCGTGAATAAGATGATAAGTCTCGGTCAGGCTACCGTGTCCCTGGAACTCAGGGATGTCTTCAAAGACGGCGTTGCCCTGCGTATTGGCACCCGCGCCTTCGATATTCTCGAACTGTTGATTCGCCAACAGGGGCAACTGGTGACCAAGGAGCAGATCCTGCAGCGGGTCTGGCCGGACACGGTCGTCGAGGAAAACAACCTGCAAGTGCATATCTCGGCACTGCGCAAGGCGCTGGGGAGCGACCGCGACCTGATCCGCACGATTCCCGGCCGGGGTTATCTGTTGCTGGGTAGCGAGGTTTGTGCGCAAGGCGCATTGCTCGAAGAGACACAAACATTGCATTCGCCGGTCGGAGTGCAGCGGCTTCCGGCAGCGGTCGATCTGGTCGGGCGCGAAACCCTGCTGGACGAGATCAACGCCGCATTGAGCGACCCTCGGGCGTTCATCACCTTGACGGGCCCTGGCGGTGTGGGCAAGACCAGCCTGGCGGTGGAACTGGGGCGGCAACGGCTCGACGCCGGTTCGACCCCGGTGTGGTTCGTGGCGCTGGCACAATTCCAGAGCGCCGAATCATTGCCACAGGCATTGGCTGCTGCGCTGGGAGTCGACAGTGGCAGTGCTGATCCCCTTTTGCCATTGATCATGCAGCACCTGGCCCGGCACCCCGGGCTGATCATCCTCGACAATTGTGAGCACCTGATCGATGAAGTCGCCGGGCTGGTGGAGGTCTTGTTGTCCGGCGCATTCAGCGTGCAGATTCTCGCGACCAGCCGCGAGCCGTTGCGGATTGCCGGTGAGCGCAGCCTTCAGGTGCCGCCACTGACTGCGCCTGCGCCGGACGCAACCCGTGAAGCCATCCTGCATTGCCACTCGGCCCAGGTGTTTCTGCGGCACTGGCGAGCGCTGGATTGCCAGGTGGCGAGCACGGCCGATGGCGAACTCGACGACTACAGCATCGAGCTGGTGGGTGAGGTCTGCCGACGGCTCGATGGCATCCCGTTGGCGCTGGAAATGGCGGCCGCCCGCGCCTGTGCGTTGGGCCTTTATCAATTGGTCGGGACGCTGGATGACAGCGTGCACCTGCTGTCGGCCAGCTTGCGTACCGCGCCGCCGCGCCAGCAAACCCTGCAATCCTCGCTGGCCTGGAGTTATCGGCTGCTCAGTCGCGATGAGCGTACCGTGCTGCGGCAGTTGGCCGATCTGGAAGGGCGCTTCACCCTTGAACAGGCCTGCACTGCATTGCAATGCGCGACGCTGGCGCGCTCCTGCATCATGGACTGCATGGTGCGGCTGGCCACCAAGTCGCTGTTGATGGTGTCGGCTCAAGGGCCGTTCCGCTTTTACCGGATGCTGGCGGCAACCCGTACGTGCCTGCGCATCGGTCAGACTCAGGAGCTGGCCGGCGATACGTTCAAACCAGATCCGAGAAGCCGAGAAATTCCATCGTCAATGGCCAGCTTGCAGGCCAGCAGGGCTACGCCGATTGGTCCTGACGGGTATCATGCCCGACATCAGAGAGCCTTGGCGGCTGGCCGCTGAACCGACGGAAGTGTTTATGAGAGCGACACCCAGGGTGTATGTGGTCGATGACGATGCAGCCATCCGCACCGCACTGCAGCGTCTGCTGCATTCGGAAGACATTGCCTGCCGCACGTTTGAAAGCGCCGAGGCGTTTTTGGCGCAACCCGTGGAGGAGGCGCCGAGCTGCCTGCTGCTGGACGTCAATCTGGCGCAGGGCACCGGTTTCGACCTGCAGGACGAGTTACAGCTTCGAGGGCTGCATTTCCCGATCATTTTCATGACCGGCTACGGCACCATCGCCATGTCGGTGAAGGCGATCAAGGCCGGCGCAAGGGAATTCCTGACCAAGCCCTTCGAGCCCGAGCAACTGCTGGATCTGGTGCGCGAAGCGCTGGCCAGCGACGCGCTCAATCTGACCGAGCGCTGCCTGACCTGCAACGTGAAAGCGCGCTTCAACAGCCTGACCCCCAGAGAGAAAGAGGTCATGGCGTTGCTGGTCACCGGCAAGATGAACAAGCAGATTGCCGTGGAACTGGGCACCAGCGAGGTCACCGCCAAGGTTCACAAGAAGCACGTCATGACCAAGATGGACGCGCGCAATGTCATCGAGTTGTTGAAAATGCACCAGCGCATGAGTGCGTCGGCAGAATGATCCCCAACGATCCGCAGGGTCAGCCCCTCGACGCACGGGCCGAGCAGCCCTTCGCCATCGAGCGTTTTTTGCAGTTGGCCACAGGTGCTGCGGCGGCGCTGGCCGAGCTGCATGCCAGCGGTCGGCTGCATCGCGATATCAAGCCCTGCAATCTGCTGGAAGGTGCCGACGGGGTCGTGCGCCTCGGTGGTCTGGAGTTGAGTGTCGAGGCTGACCCGTCGGGCTTCCCGCCGGTGTCGGATTCGATCTGCGGCACGCTGGCGTATATGGCGCCGGAGCAGGCGCGCCGTGTCGATCGCCGCGCTGACCAGCGTAGCGATCTGTATTCCCTGGGCATGACCTTTTACGAGTGGCTGGCCGGGCGCTTGCCCTTTGACGCTGCGGATGCGCTGGAATGGGTGTACAGCCATGTCGCCCGCCGACCGCCGGCCTTGAGCCTGTTTCGCGGCGACATTCCACCCGCGCTGTCGCAGCTGGTGTTCAGGCTGATCGCGAAAAACCCCGACGAGCGTTATCAGAGTACTGCCGGTCTGCTGGCCGATCTGCGCTCGTGTCGATGCCAGTGGCAACAGTTCCAGGACATTCCCGATCTGGGCTTCGATCAAAGTGCTGAGCATCGTGAAGCGCAGCGCGACAGTCAGGCGCGCCAGCAGCAAGCTGTGCTCGACGCCCACGCGTCGATTCCCATTCCCGACGGGCAGGGCACGCTCGATCTCGCTTCGGTGTTGAAGGCGACTCAGGATCTGGCCGACGAAACGCGACAGGAGCGGCTGGTGGAAATGCTGGCGCACTTGCAGCAGCAATTGCTGGAAGAAAACGCCCGTCGTCAGGACATCGAAGCCGCCCTGCGTAACGCTCGGGCGCGACTGGCTCAGGTTTCTCAGGCCACGGCGATGGGAGAACTGGCGGCCTCGATTGCCCACGAAATCAATCAGCCGCTGGCGTCCATGGTCTCCAACGCCGCCGCCAGCCTGCGCTGGCTTAGCCGCGAGACGCCGAACATCGAGGAAGCGCTTTGCGGGCTGCGCGACATCGTGCAGGACGGCAGGCGCGCCGGGGCGATCGTCAATGCCTTGCAATCGCTGGCGCAACAGGGCGAGCAGCACCGGCGACAATTGCTGATCAACGACGTTATTCGCCATGTGGTGGCCCTGACTCAGGCGGAGGTCGAGCAGCACCGCGTGTTGATGACCACCCACCTGACCCGCTCGCCGTTACTGGTTTACGGTTCGAGCCTGCAATTGCAGCAGGTGGTGCTGAACCTGATCCTCAACGCGCTGGACGCCCTGAGCCCCGGTGACCAGGTGCTGAGGCGGCTGTCGATCACCAGCGAGGTGGTGGGCAGCGAATACCTGGTGGTCAGCATCGAAGACAGCGGGCCGGGGATCGAGGTCGAGCATCTGGACAAGGTGTTCAACGCCTTCTTCACCACCAAGGACAAAGGCATGGGCATGGGGCTGGCGATCTGTCGCTCGATCATCAATGCCCATGGCGGCCAGCTGCACGCCATGCCGGCCCGTTACGGCGGCGCGACGTTCGTGTTTACGCTGCCGGTGGCGGGTTAGATTCAGACCTGCCTCAGGTTATGGGCTGGATGTTCCGGCCCCATCGCGACCATCGTGCCTGCGGTTGCTCCCACAGGGGGGCTGTGTTTGCCATCTGGTTATGGGCTGGATGTTCCGGCCCCATCGCGACCGTCGTGCCTCCGGTTGCTCCCACAAGGGCCTGTGTTTGCCTCTGGTTATGGGCTCTCTGATCGAACCGCTGCTACTTAATCCGCATTGGGTCTGGCTGAGCGAAGTGCCTTCTTGACGAGATTCGGCATTGCTGGCTCACGCTGCAGGTCTGTTGCCATGCACAAAACCTGTGGGAGCTTGCGCAGGTTACGACGCTGGCGAATGCGTAGGTTCGGCTTGCAGAGATCGATTGGATGTCCCGGCCCCATCGCGACCGTCGTGCCTGCGGTTGCTCCCACAGGGGGCTGTGTTTTCTTTAGGTCATGTGCTGGCTGAGCGAAGCCAATGCCTCAATACGGCCATTTGGACTCCAGCAGGCGTTCGCAAAACCCGACCTTTAGATGCAGATCATGGAACGACAGGACATCGGCATTAATCGTCCCTAAGGTACTTTGTGGTCGGTGCATCTGACCGCGGGCCAGGGTGTGCAGCAGCTTGATCTTGAACCCCGGCTCCCGGGGAAATGCGCTGAGCACCCGGGCCAGCACGCCGGGGCATAGTGCCTTGCAATGGACACCGAACAGATCGGTTTCCACTGCCGCCGACAGCAGCGCGGGCAGGGCGGGCTTGTGTTGCGGAATGCCGGGGGTGGTGTGTAGCGCGATGGCGTCCCAGACCTGAGCGATGTCCTCCGGACAGCGGCCGTAGCCACAGAGAAACTCGGCGGCGGCATCGGCGCTGTCGACCTCGAAGCGCTGCTGGGAATGCCGATAAAGCGCGGTCACGCCAATGCGCAGAAACAGCGCGGCGATGTACAGCAGATCGGGGTCGTGGCGCAGTTCGTGGCTTTTGCCCAGCAGGCTGGCGAACACAAAAGTACGCAGGGCTGCATCGAACAGCAGCCCGGATTGGGTCTCGCGCATCAACTCGGTCGCCGCGCGTGCCATCGCGCTGTCAGGGATCGAGATACCAGCAACGTATCGGGTGGTCACTTGCGTCCCTCGCAGCGAACCGTGCCTTACAGACAGAGGGTTGACCATAGTCCCGTCCGTCGACGGTGTCCTTGTGGCGATCCTTAAAACTTCTTAAAGCCTCTGCAACGCCGCTTTTCAAGGGGTTGAATTATTAACCATTCAGAACATTTAATGCCGGGAAAAGGACTTTAAGGTCTCGCCGAACCAGACTCCATAGACGCCCCCTCGTGAGCTGGAGAGCCTGGAATGAATGCCATCAACCCGTCAGTGTTTCGTGCGCTGCTGGCCTCCCTGCGGTCGTTGCCCACCGATGAACCCGAGCTGCTCGAGCAGGTCGTTCGCGAGTTGTCGGCGCATCTCACCTCCGGCGCCGAGCTCAAGCACGCACAGCCTTGCGCCGAAAAAGTCGCCTTGTCGCCGTGGCAGGAGCGGCGGGCCAAGGAGTTGATGTCCAGCCAGATGGACAAGGGTCTGTCGATTGCCGGCATCGCCAGCGAGTGTTCGCTGTCGCGCAGTCATTTCTCCCGCGCCTTCAAGAAAAACACCGGCCTGTCTCCCCGCGACTGGTACCTGCAGATGCGCCTGGACAAAGCCAAGGGCCTGTTGAGCGACTCGGGGCTGACCATTTCCCAGATCAGCCTGGACTGCGGCTTTGCCGATCAGTCGCACTTCACCCGAGTGTTCACGCGCGTGATCGGTGTGACTCCGTTCAACTGGCGTCGCTCAATGGCTCAGGCGCTGGCGTGCTGCGCGGATTGAAATCTCCCAGCGCATCCGACTAATTCTCAGCGTCTGACGCCCAGCCTTCGCGAGCAAGCTCCCTCCCACGATGGACCTCGGTTTACCAGGCACCTTCGTATCGCCTGACTGAGACGTCGACCACATTAGTCAATATCACCGCGACCCCACGTGGGAGGGAGCTTGCTCGCGAAGAGGCCGATACATCCGGCCAATTTTCAGCGTCTGACGCCCAGCCTTCGCGAGCAAGCTCCCTCCCACGATGGACCTCGGNGAGGGAGCTTGCTCGCGAAGAGGCCGATACATCCGGCCAATTTTCAGCGTCTGACGCCCAGCCTTCGCGAGCAAGCTCCCTCCCACGATGGACCTCGGTTTACCAGGCACCTTCGTGGCGTCTGACTGAGACGTCGACCACATTAGTCAATATCACCGCGACCCCATGTGGGGAGGGAGCTTGCTCGCGAAGAGGCCGATACATCCGGCCAATTTTCAGCGTCTGACGCCCAGCCTTCGCGAGCAAGCTCCCTCCCACGATGGACCTCGGNGAGGGAGCTTGCTCGCGAAGAGGCCGATACATCCGGCCAATTTTCAGCGTCTGACGCCCAGCCTTCGCGAGCAAGCTCCCTCCCACGATGGACCTCGGCTTACCAGGCACCTTCGTATCGCCTGACTGAGACGTCGACCACATTAGTCAATATCACCGCGACCCCATGTGGGAGGGAGCTTGCTCGCGAAGAGGCCGATACATCCGGCCAATTTTCAGCGTCTGACGCCCAGCCTTCGCGAGCAAGCTCCTTCCCACGATGGACCTCGGTTTTACCAGGCACCTTCGTATCGTCTGACTGAGACGTCGACCACATTGGTCAATATCACCGCGACCCCATGTGGGAGGGAGCTTGCTCGCGAAGAGGCCGATACATCCGGCCAATTTTCAGCGTCTGATCCCAAGCCTTCGCGAGCAAGCTCCCTCGTGCAGGATTGTGTGCCAGCCCAACGAGCCGGGCGGTTATCGGCGACGCTTACTTGAGTAGATCCAGCGGGTACTGCACCACAACATACAACCGGTCGATATCGTCGCCGCCCTGAGCATCGTTGCCGCGATGGGAGACGTGCGACACGTTCAGCGACAGGTCCTTGGCGGGGCCTGACTGCACCACGTATTTGAGATCGATGTCGCGCTCCCAGTGCCGCCCGCCCTTGCCCTGAATCGGCTGATAGCTGCCTGTTTCGTCATCGAACGGCTGGTACACCGCGCCCTGTGGCGCATGGGTGCCGTCGATCTGGCTGCCGCGCACATAGCGGGTCATGAAATGCAGGCCCGGGACGCCGAACGCACTGGCATCCAGGTCGTAACGCAGCTGCCAGGACTGTTCGTGAGCGCCATTGAAATCGGCGTACTTGATCGAGTTGGCCAGATAGATCGAGTCGCCACCGACAAAGTCGAACGGCGTGTCGCCATCGATCTTCTGCCAGGCCAGCGTGAAGGCCTGGACGCCAAGGCTGTACTTGGCCGACAGGCTGTAGGCGGTGTTGTCGATGGCCCCGGCGCGTTCGCTGCCCTGATCCAGCGTGCGATAGAGGTTGCTGTCCAGCAGCAGCGAGCTGCCGTCCGAGAGCACATCGAGGTAATGCAGGTTGCCGTAGTACTGGCGCCAGGTGTCGGTGAGCTGCGAGGCATAGACCGAGCCCCCAACCGGCGCACTGCCGGTGGTCTCGACGCCGGCCAGGCTCATCGCACGGCCTCGGGTGCTGGCGCCGTAGCCGTCGAAATCACCATGTGAGGTCGAGGCGTTTTCGTTCTTGAATGCGCTGAAATGCCCGGCGACCAGTTTCAGCCCCTCGATCTCGCGGCTGTCGAGAAACAGGCCGGTGGCGTATTCCGGTTGCAGGCGCTTGTCGCCGGTGTCCAGCACCGGCGTTTCCACTTCCATCTCGCCGATCTTCAGCGTGGTCTTCGACAGCCGCAGTTTCAGCGCGCCACCCGCGTCGGAGTAGTCATCGGCGGCCCGACCTTCGCTGTCCAGCGGCAACAGACCGGTGCCGGCGCGTCCGCGTCCGCTGTCGAGCTTGAGCCCATAGAAACCGTGAGCATCGACGCCGACGCCCAACGTGCCCTGAGTGAACCCCGATTGCAGGTTGGCGATGAAACCCTGTGCCCATTCCTGGCGATAACTCTGGTCAGGGTGGCCGGTGCGGTAGTCGTTTTGCAGGAAGAAGTTGCGCGCCAGCACGTTCAGCGTGGTGTCAGCGAGAAAACCATGCTCACCGTCCTCGGTGGCCGCCATCAGGTCGGAAGAGCAGGCGAGTAACGCCAGGGTCAGCAGGGACAATCGGCTTGCCATCAGACGGCCTTCTAAAGAGTACGGATTCAGACAGCCAATCTGACAGGCGCGCGCCCGCGACGATTGATGTGCTGTGCGCTTTTTAGTCCGAGAGTGCTCTTGCGTCGGAAAAGCCAATCGCCGCGCAGACAGCACATTCGTTCAATTCAGATGTGCGTCAGATGTGTATATCTGGGAAGCTTTTGGCAAAAATCTGTATTTCCACGCCCAACCCGGAATCGCTCAATGAATCGCAACGACTTGCGCCGCGTCGACATGAACCTGCTGGTGATCTTCGAATCGCTGATGTTCGAACGAAACCTGACCCGCGTGGCCGAGAAGCTGTTCATGGGCCAGCCTGCGATCAGTGCCGCGCTGGCGCGCCTGCGTGACCTGTTCGACGATCCGCTGCTGCTGCGCAACGGCCGGGCGATGGAGCCGACTGCCCGCGCTCTGGATATTCTCAGGGAGCTGCAACCGGCGCTGGACACCATCTCCGGGGCGGTGAGCCGGGCCAAGGAGTTCGACCCCGCCACCAGTTGCGACGTATTCCGCCTCGGCCTGTCGGACGATGCCGAGTTCGGCCTGTTCCCACCGCTGCTCAATCGACTGCGCGAAGAAGCACCGGGGATCATCGTCGTGGTGCGCCGGGCCAATTATCTGCTGATGCCGGCATTGCTGGCGTCGGGGGAGATCTCGGTCGGCATCAGCTACACCACCGATCTGCCGGCCAACGCCAAGCGCAAGAAGCTGCGCGATATCGGCTGCAAGGTGCTGCGCGGCGATAAACGCCCCGGCACGCTGACCCTGGACGACTACTGCGAGCGCCCGCATACCATGGTCTCGTTCTCGGGCGATCTGAGCGGCAACATCGACATCGACCTGGCCAAGGTCGGGCGGGCGAGAAGGGTGGTGGTCGCAGTGCCCCAGTTCAGCGGCTTGCGTGCGCTGTTGGCGGGGACCGAACTGATCGCCACCGTCCCGGATTACGCGGCCTGCGCGTTGGTTGAAGGCTGCGCGCTGCGTGCCGAAGATCCGCCATTCCCGATCGAGCCTGCGGAACTGTCGATGGTCTGGAGCGGGGTCCACGACAACGACCCGGCCGAGCGCTGGTTGCGTTCACGGATCACCGAATTCATGTCCCAGGAAACCCGCCCGATGCCGTGAGGTGGACTGCTACAGGGTTTGCGTGCCCGATCAGCTCCCACGTCAGAACACGGTGGCCATGCAAAGGCTAATCCTCCTCGATCCGAATCACCTCATCGGTCACGTCTTCCAGTTGCCGCACCACCTGATAAATATGCGCCACCGCCAGCAAGGTCGGGCGGGGGATGTGTTTGCCGGGTTTGACCTTGTACAGCGTGCGCGCCAACCAGATGCTTTGCACCACCGGAATCCCGGCCTTCTTCGCGCGAGCGATCAGCGCCAGCGCGTCGTCGTCTTCGCCTTTGCAGTGGATCAGCGGCAACGGCGTCTGTCCTGGTCGGTAGTACAGCGCCACGGCAAAGTGGGTGGGATTGACCACCAGCATGTCGGCCTCCTCCACCGGCTTGGGCGGTGCGGTCGGGGCCTGGTTCAACAGCTCGTGGGCCAGTTGCCGGCGATGGCCTTTGACGTGAGGGTCGCCCTCGGACTGCTTGTATTCCTTTTTGATGTCTTCATGGCTCATGCGCAGTTTCTTGGCGTGAAAGTACTTCTGCAGTCCAAAGTCGACGATACCGATCACCAGCAACAGACCCAGGGTCGCGCGCAGAATGTGCCGAAACAGTTGCAGCAACGAGTGCCAGTAGGTGGTCAGGTCCGTGTTCGACAACAGGATCAGCGCCCCCAGTGACGGCTTGACCACCGCATACAATGTCGCTGCGATCGCCACCGCCTTGAGCACGCTGAGCAACAGGCTGGTCAGGCTCTGCGCTGAGAACATCTGCTTGGCGTGGGCGAAGGGGTTGAGCTTGTTGATGTCGATCTTCAAGGCCTTGGGCGCGAACAGGAAACCGATCTGCATCCAGCTGCCGACCAGGCGCATCAGCATCGCCATGCCAACGCTGCTGAGAATGAAGCCGATCAGCACCGTCACGCCCTCGCTTGCCACTTGCTCGAGGGTGTGCATGTACGGCTTGCCAATGCCTTGAAACGACAGCGACATCAGGTGCTGCAAGCGCGCGACGCTTTCATCGGCCAGGCTCAGCGTGATCTCGCTGACCACCAGCAACACCAGCAATTTGCTCAGGTCCTGACTCTGTCCCACCTGGCCTTTTTCGCGAGCGTCGCGCAGCTGTTTGGGCGTGGCCTTTTCGGTTTTTTCGCTCACGGCACCGCCACCAGTTGCGTCAGCAGATGCCTGAGGTCAGCCAGTTGCAGAATCTGCCCGTTGCCCAGTTCCAGCAGGGTCGGCAGGTAAATCAGCAGAAACGCGATGCCGGCCATGCTCTTGGCCGGCATGGCGAGAATCGATACGTTCAGTTGTTGGGCGTACAGGGCGATGATCGCCAGCGCGGCTTCGATCAACAGCAGCAGACCAATGAACGGCGCGGCATAGAGCATCATGTGTTGCAGGGTCTGATTCAGCTGTTCGAGAAACACATTCAGCCCGTCGACGGTCATGCCCGGCAGCCAGGCGGTAGGTGGCCAGACCTGATAACTGTCCCAGATCACCTGGGTGATCAACGACAGCCCGCCGGACAGGATCACCAGCATGATCAGGGTTTCCTGAAACAGCTCGCCCAGCGGCGTTGCATCCGGGCCCAGCGCGGGGTTGAGCTGGCCGCCGCTCAATGCGCCGCGCTGGCTGTCGAGCAGTGCGCCGACCGAGGCGAACATCCAGAAGGGCGCGTACAGCAACAGGCCGAGCAACGTCCCCAATACCGCTTCCTTGAGCAGCAATGCGCCGATGGAAAACCAGTCATCCTCGAAGGACGACAGCGCCCGGCTGATCGCTGGCGCCGGGACCATCGACACCACCAGCACCACCGCATAACGCAGCGGGCCCTTGAGGTATTTGAAGCAGAAGGCGGGGACCAGAATCATGCACGGCAGCAATCGCGCCGCTGCCAGGCCCATGCCGAGCATCAGTTCGAACAGCCCCTGAGCGTCGAACGGCATCTAGTGCGGGCCTCCGGAACGGGCAATCAGGTCGAAGGCCATGTTGATGAACTGGATCAGCTCGACCCCGATCCAGCGCCCGGTCATGGCCAGGGTGAGCCCGACGGCGGCCAGCTTGATGCCGAAGGGCAGGGTCTGGTCCTGGATCTGCATCAAGGCCTGCACCAGCGAGGTGATGACCCCGACCAGCACCGCGACACCCAGTGGCGGCGCAGTGAGAATGACCACCAGAAACATGCCTTGCTTGAACAACGCCAACGCTTCCATGACCGCCTCACATGTAGGAGTAGAACAGGCTGTCCAGCAGTCGCGTCCAGCCTTGCACCAGGACGAACAGCAACAGCTTGAGCGGCAGGGAAATGGTCATCGGCGAGACCATCTGCATGCCCAGCGCCAGCAGCAGATTGGAGACGATCAGGTCGATGACGATGAACGGGATGTAAATCAGAAAGCCGATCTGAAACCCCGCCTGCAATTCGGAGAGCACGAAGGCCGGAACCGCGAGCAGCAGGTCGCTTTTGCTGGCTTGATCGGCCATGTCCTTGGGCCACATGCGTTGCGTGTTGTCGAGCAGATGGGCGATCACGTCCGGATCGGTATTGCGGGTCATGAAGCGTTGCAGCGGTTCGATCACCGTGTTGGCACTGGCCTGCAACTTGTCGGTGCTGCCCATTTCCAGCGGATGGTCGTGAACCCGTTGCTGGACTTCATGGGCGACCGGCGCCATGACGAACATGGTCGCGGCCAGCGCGATGCCGTACATCGCCATGTTCGGTGGCACTTGCTGCACCCCGATGGCATTGCGGGTGATCAGCAGGGTCATGGCGATCTTGAGAAAGGCCGTGCAGACGATCAGCAGAAACGGAATCAGCGACAAGGCGCCGAGAACCAGCGCCAGCAGTACCGGGTTCATCCCGTCCATGATCATGCCGGCGTCGCCATCCGGATGATCTGCAGCCCCAGTCGGCCTTCGACGTCCACCAGTTCACCTTCGGCCACCACGCGGTCGCCATGGCAAAGGGTGGCGTAGCCCGGCGTCACGCCGCTGACTTCGAGCACGCTTCCGGCGGCGATTCGGCGCAAATCACCAAGGGTCAGATTCAGGCTGCCGCAACGCAGGGTGAGGGCCATCGGCAGCTGATCGAGCGGGTCGAGGTTCAGCGGCTTTTCAGCCTCAGGGTGTTCGCTCGCAGGTTCCTGCCAATCCGGCTCGGCATGAGTGTGCGGTTGTTCATCCTCGTAGCCGTCAGAGGTCTCGTCGTATTCATTGTCAGGCGCGATGTCCAGTGCTTCGTCGTACAGCGCTTCATTGGCCATGTTCCAGAATTTCCTCGTGGCTGAACTGCACATACAGCTGCCGTTCGTGGCGGTCGGTTCGCACTGCCCATTGCCGTCCCGCCAGATGCAGGCGGCCGCTGCCGTCGCTGTCGAAGTGACAGACCGGCGCCAGTAACACATCGCCCGGTTGCAGCGAAGCCAGTTGCGCCTGGGTCAACGACAGCTCCCCGAGTTCGAGCGGATGGCTCAGCGGCCAGTGGTCGTCGAGCGTTTGCCGATGGGCATCCCAGAGGACGCCATCGAGCAAGCGCAATAGCGTCTCAGGCTCGCCACGGATCAGGCCTGTGAACGACTGATCGCCCAATTGAACCTGAATCCGCAGCGTTGTCAGGGCAGCAGGCAGTGCAGTGATATCGCTGTGTGGTTCGAGAGGGCAAAGCAGTTCCGCGATGGGCGCACTCAAGCGTTGATTGATCGCCTGCCAGTACCAGGGTTGAGTTTCTCCGGCGAGGGTGACCGGGAGTTCGCCCAGCAGATTGAGCAGAGCTTCGGCGTCGCTCAAGCCAATGACGCCGACAGCGCTGGCGAACCAGCTCAGCGGATAGTCGGCCGTTGCATCGCCCTGCAAGGGTCCCAGATTCAATTCGCCGTCGAACCCATGAGCGCTGAACCTCAGGCGCACGCCCGCGCCCAGTCGACGGCTGAGCAGCGCTTCGCGTGCGTTGACCTTACGCAGAGACAGAGCGTTCATGCCCGATCGTCCTCACGAAAGGACAGATCGACGTCCTGTCCCAACGCATCGGCGAGGGCGCTTTCACAGGCGTGTTGATGAGGTTGCAGACGTTTGAGCAGGCCTCTGCGGGCAAAACCCAGTTCGACGGTCCATTGGTTGTCGCGCTTGTTGGCGTTGACCTGAATCTTGCCCAGGTTGGGCATCAGCAACGTGACGCTGAACGGGCCGTCGGGCTGATCCGGCAGGCGCTGGGCCAGTTCATCGATTAACTGCGTCGGTACTCCATCGCTGGGTGGCAACAGGCTGAATCCGCTGCCCGAATACCCCGATTGATCGGTTTTTTCGCCCACCGGCAGCACCAGCAATTGCGAGAAAAACAGGCCGTCAGCGTTCAGGGCTTCTTGCGCAGCCGGTTGGTTCCAGGCAGAGCGCAAGCGATCCGATTCACCGCGGCGCAGATTGCCCAGGGCGGGGCGATTGTCGGCTGTGGCAGCCGGCTCACTCGGTGCGGGACGGGGTTGGACCTGAGGGCGTGGATGAGTCGGGGCTTTGATTGGACTGTTCATGGCGATTCAACCTTGTTCATCGAGGGCTTCGGCCAGACAGGCCAGTTTTTCCACTGCGCGTTGCGAGGCCTTGACTGCTTCCCTGGCCTGCTCAAGGGATGCGTACTGCTGATCGATGCCCAATCGCTGTTGCTGCAAGTCCTGACGGATGTAAGCCAGGCGATCGAGCATGCGGTTCTCCTTTTCATGCCAGCGCTCCAGGTCGTTGAGCGACATTGGCTTGTTCAGGTGCGTATCGCTCAAGCCCTGACGTCTCTGGCGCTGGTTATCGCGCTCGTGGGTCAGGGATTCGCGGGTGTGTTGCAGCTGGGTCTGCATCTGCTCCAGCGCCTGTTGCGCGCGACGTTGAGCCCGCTCGGCGCTGGCCTGGCGGTGCTGACGCAAGGGCGTGAGTACACCGATCACCTGTTCCAGCGCCTGACGCTGCGGGTCGATTTCAAGGTCTTCGTCCAACGCCGTGTCTCCCCCATTTTTGTTGATGCTCCAATAGCCGTGGGAGGGAGCTTGCTCGCGAAAGCGCCGGCACAGTCAGCACCTGCAACGCCAGACGGCCCGCTCTCGCGAGCAACCTCTCTCCCACAATGGATCTGCGCTTGCCAGAAGACACGGTGGCGTTCGGGCGTAATGGAAGTTCATGCGAGGTTTTCATCGCATCACTCCGGCAACTGCGAAGTCAGTTGCATCAGCGCATCGAGGGTGTCCTGCAGCCGCACCGGTTCGCGCAAGTCCTGACGCAAGAAGGCGTTGATCGGCTCGTTGAGTCGCACCGCGCAATCGGTCACAGGGTCGCCACCGGGCTGGTATTCGCCAAGGCGCAGGAGCATCTCCACTTGCCGGTAGGCCGCCATCAGCCGTCGTAAACGGTTGTTGGCCTGCTGGTGCTCGCGGCCGGTGACGTTGCTGAGGATCCGGCTGATGCTGGCTTGCACGTCGATGGCCGGGTAATGCCCGCGCTCGGCGAGTTTGCGCGACAGCACGATGTGACCGTCGAGCAACGAACGCACTTCATCGGCCACCGGATCGTTCATCGAGTCCTGCTCGATCAGCACCGTATACAGCGCCGTGATCGAGCCGCGCTCGCTCATCCCGGCGCGTTCCACCAGGCGCGGCAGCAAGGTGTATACCGAAGGCGGCAGGCCGCCGCGCCCGAGGGGTTCGCCCGCAGCAATGCCGATTTCCCGCTGGGCCCTGGCGAACCGGGTCAGTGAGTCCAGCAACAGCAGCACCTTCATGCCGCGCTCGCGATAGGCCTCGGCAATGGCCGTGGCGGTGAACGCCGCCCGGGCCCGTTCCATGCTGGAACGGTCGGATGTCGCGCAGACCAGCACCGAGCGACTGCGCAGAGTGGCGTCCAGTTCGTGATCGAGAAACTCGCGCAGTTCACGACCGCGCTCGCCGATCAGACCGAAGACGATCACGTCGCACGCCATGTTGCGCGCAAGTTCGGCCATCAGCGTGGTCTTGCCACAACCGGCACCGGCAAACAGCCCGACCCGCTGGCCTTCGCCCAACAGAATCGCGCTGTCGATGGCGCGCACACCGGTGGGCAGGGCGTGGGTGATCCGTGGGCGTTGCGTCGGCGGCAGCGCATCGGCGATCACCGGCAGCGTCACGCGCCGATCACCCGGCCCGGCAAACGCGCCCTGGGAATCTTCCAGCAACGGCCGGCCAAAGCCATCGAGCACGCTGCCCAACAGGCTGTCATCGACCCCGATGCGATGGGCCATGCCGAGAGGACGGATAGGCGCGCCCACCTGAATCCCGTCCGGCGTGCCGAGGGCGCTGAGCAGGGTGCAATCGCGGGTAAAACCGACGATCTCAGCCAGCATGGTGCTGCCATCGGCTTTGCTCACTTCGCACAGGTCCCCGACTTTCGCCGCCGGAATCTGGCACTCCAGCAGAATCCCGCTGACGGCGCTGACCCGGCCGCTCACCTGCACCGCAGAGAAGGAACTCAAGCGCCTGGCATGTGCGGCTTGCCATTGGTCGAGGGCGGCGTTCACCAGTTCACCTCGTAATGCCGATCGCCATCGAACTGAATGCTTTTGTCGTCGATGCGGGTCAGGCGCAGGCCTTCCAGCTCGTCACCGATATACAACCGGTGGCCGTCGGCGGTGACTAGATGCGCGTGGGGCCCAGACATGATTTGCACGATGGTGAACGGCAGACCGTTGCTGGAGGTGCTGACGTTGTCGATCAACGCGACAGGCGACTGGTAGCGATCCTTGAAGCGTTGCAGCATGCGTTGATACACCACCCGCGACTCGGCCTTGAGGTTGCCGCTCAGTGCCAGGCCCTCGGGGGTTTGCTGCACATTGACCTCGCTGAGAAGGCGGTCGCTGAGCATGGTGTTGAGCTGACGTCTGGTGTCTTCGAGGTCGGCCAGTTGAATGCGTTTGTGCGTAGGCTCGGCTGCGGATCCGGGCTTGCTTGCAGGCGGGATCGGCCTTTGAGCTACAGCGCTGACGGGCACGGACTCAGGCGCAACACCGGCACTGCGGGTCAGGCTCCAGGCGCTGCCGGCGATCCCCAGCAACACGCCGATCACGATCCCGGTGGTGCGGTTGAGAATGCGTGAGCGCGATTCGATTTTCTCCAGCGGCGGCGCGCTGACCGCAGGCTCCGGTTGCGGCTCGGGTGCAGGGGGCGGGATCAGCGCCGGAACCGACGGCCAGGCGTCTTCGGCGGGGGAAACGCAGAGCCACACCGAACCGAGCACGAACGCCCTGTTGGGCGTCAGTTCGGCAGTTGCATGGCGATGACCTTCCTCGTCACAGATGCTGCCGTCGGCGGCGTTCAACGCCCAGCTGTCGCCCTGACGTCGCAGCCGGCAATGCAGCTGTTCGACGCCGGGATCGTGCAGGGCCAGGTCCTGTTCGGCATCCGAACCGATCGACCATTGCTCGCCCACCAGTGGCAACGCCGCGCCCTGATGCAGGCCGGTCAATACCCGTAATTCAAACATGCGCGATTCTCCAGGTACTCAAGCCGCGTCCTCGTTGTCCAGCGCGTCGAGGCCTTGATCGTGCTCATCCTCGAATGCCTCTTCGAGGTCGTCTTCCAGCTCGAACCGGCCCAACACCTTGACCTGCGCCGCGTTGCTGATTTCAGCGAACGACAGCACCGGCACGTGATAAAACTCCTCCTGCAGCAGGGTCCGCAGCGGGCTGCGCAAATCTTGCGCCACCAGCAACACGGCCTGTTCGGCCGCGCGCAACGGGAAGGCGATGTGCAGCTGTTGCACCAGCAACTGGCTGGTTTCGTTGCTCAGGGCAAAGAAGGTTTCGGTCTGGGTCTGACGCAGCGCGTCGCGCAGGATGCCTTCGCTTTCCGGAGTCAGCACCCAGACCAGCAAGCCCTCGGCGCCGCGATACTGGTGGTAGATCTGCGACTTCAGGGCGATGCGCACATAGTCGGCAAGCACCGTCACTTCCCGTTCGTGCTGGCCGTGTTCGATCAGGGTTTCGGCGATCACCCGGATCGCCCGCAGCGGTACGCATTCGGAGGCCAGGCGCTGCAAGACCGCCGAGAACCGCGCCAATGGCAGGACCCGCTGCATCTCCTGCGCGAGCTCCGGTTGTTCGCTTTCCAGCCAGCCGAGGATCGCCTTGGTCTCTTGCAGCCCGATGAACTGCGGGCCACAGGACTGCAACGCGCGCTCCATGCGCTCGATGATCAACGTCATGGCATCGACCCGCTCGACATGCTGGTCCAGCAGTTCAGGGGCGTCCGCCGGCAGCCATGCCCACTGGCCCTCCTGGCGCTCGGTGCTGCCGTATACCGCGCTGTCGGGCGATGCGTCGAGCGCGCGCGCGTCCACCGCGACATGGCTTTGGGTGAAAGTTGCCTTGAGCAACGGCACCTCATAGACCGAAAAGCGGAATTCGTCCGGGGGCAGGTGCTCGGCCTGCTCGATGATGAACGAGGGCAGCGTCAGACCGTACTGCACCACCAGCCGATTGCGCCGCTGGCGAATCTCGCTGACCAGCGCTTCGATCTGCGCCGGGTTCTGGCTGGGGTGAAACTGCAGCACGAACTGGCGGCTGGGGGAGAAGGTGCGCAGGTCTTCGCGGCCATTCATCTCGGGCGCGACGGCGGCCGCCTGGGCCTGTTCGGCCTTGGGTTTTGCCCGTTGCAACTGCAACAGCCCGCCGCAGCCACAAATGATCGCAATGACGATGAACACCGCCGTCGGCATGCCGGGCAGGGCGGCGAACCCGAGCATCGCCACAGCGGCGATGATCCAGGCTTTGGGCTGGCTGGTGATCTGCTCGGCGATCTGGCGTCCGATGTTGGCTTCGGCGCGGTCTTCATCAGGCACGCGGGTGATGATCATGCCGCAGGTGACCGAGATCAGCAGCGCCGGAATCTGCGCGATCAGGCCGTCGCCGATGGTCAGCACGGTGTAGACCTGTAACGCGTCGCCCGCGCTCATGTTGTGCTGCACCACGCCGATGGCGATGCCGCCGATCATGTTGATGGCGACGATGATCAGGCTGGCGATGGCGTCGCCGTTGACGAACTTCATCGCGCCGTCCATGGCGCCGAACAGCTGGCTTTCCTTGCCCAGTTCGGAACGCCGCCTGCGGGCTTCGAACACACTGATCAGGTTGGCGCGCAAGTCGCTGTCAATGGACATCTGTTTGCCGGGCATCGCATCCAGGGTGAAGCGCGCACCGACTTCGGCAACCCGCTCTGAACCCTTGGTGATCACCAGAAAGTTGACCACCGTGAGGATCAGGAAAATCACCATGCCCACCGCCAGGTTGCCGCCGACCACGAATTGACCGAACGCCTCGACGATATGCCCGGCGTCCTGATTGAGCAGGATCAGGCGGGTGGTGGAAATCGACAGCGCCAGCCGGAACATGGTGGTCAGCAGCAGCACCGCCGGGAAGGTCGAGAACGCCAGCGGCCTTGGTAAATGCATGGCGAGCATGATCAGCAGGCACGAGATGCAGATGTTGATCGCGATCAGCACGTCCACCAGGCCGGTGGGCAACGGCGTGATCATCATGAATACGATGGCGATGACCACGAATGCGCCGACGATTTCGGAACGACGCATGGCCGCGAGCGCGAGCTGGTTGAGCAGGTTGATGACACGATCCATCAGGCGAGGCCCCCCTGGAGCTGGTTCTGTTCCTGCCGAGTCAGTTCGGCCATGAGAATGAGCAGATTGCCCAGTGCGTTCTGCCGGCTTTTCATGTCGCGCCAGAGCAGAACCGGCAGCTGTTGCAGCATCGGCCGCAGGCCATTGAGGAATGCCAACTGATGCCTGAGTTGCGGGCCGCCGATGTGTTGGGTCAGTTGCAGGGTTTCGTTAAGGCTCATGCCTTTGCCCGAGAGCGCCAGCAGGTGCTTGAGAAAGGCGGCGGGATCGACTTGCAGGCCGGGGTTCTTGTTGCGCATGCGGCCCAACAGATGCTCGCAGCCTTGCAGCAGGGTTGCGACGTGACGCGCGGTGTTCAGGCCGTGCATCAAGGTGCGCAACTGTTGCGCCGAGGTAGAAGGGGTGAGGGCCGAAAAATCGTCGGCGATGGCGCTGCGCATGTCCCGCAGATCGAGTTCGAAGCCGCCGGCTTCCTCCTGCTCGCTGAGCAGCGCATCGATCAGCCCGGTGATGTTCTGTTGACCGCAAACCGCGACGCCATACAGGTTGCGCACCGCGCCACGCCGCTTGCTGTCGACCCCGGATCTGGCGAACCCCTTGGCGCTGTTGGTGCCTGCGCGAGCACGTTTGCCGTACTTGCGCCGCAGCAGCTTCAGCTGTTGGGTCAGCAGCACATGCTCGCCGGTGGCGCCATCGGCCTGCGCCTGCTTTCTCGCGGCCTGCAACACCACATGGGCCTTTGCCGGATCACCATCGGCAAAACTCAGTATCTGCGCCAGGCTGGCGGCCCGCTGTTTCTGCAATTGCTTGCGCATGTTGCGCGCGGCGTCGTCCAAACCAGTGTCCTGGGTGCCCATCAACAGTGAATACAGTTCGCCGAGTTTCACCGCTCGCGATTGCAGCGCGTTGCTGCCGGCGATCAGTTCGCGCTGGCTCAAACCACGGCTTTGCTGCACCAGGGCGGCGGCGAGCCGCGAGACCTGCTGGGGCGAGGTTCCGCCCGTGTTGGCCGTGTTGCTGCGCAAAGGCGTGACCGGCGCTGCGTTATTGCTCGCGGGTGCAGGCGCAGGGCTGTGCAGCGCTTGAGGAGCAGCTGGGGCGGTGATTTTCATAGGACGGTTCTGAGCGTGGTCATGCGCTCTGAGTGGTCGTGCGGGGTGTCCGGTTCCATCAACCCGGCATTCGACGAATCTGTGCCAAAAACCGTCTGAGAATCAGTGCCTTCGCGCAAGATTTTGCACAGTGATATCTCTGTTAAAAATATTTAGCTATATAAATCAGCAAGTTGAGAAGCTTTATCGGGTGGCATGCATATCGCTATAGGGCTAACACACTTCAAACAAGGAAGAGCCCTGATGTTTCAAAGCCTAGCGATACTCGACATTGATTCCCCAACCCGTCGTCAGCCGGCGCCTGGTATTCGGCAGTTGACCAGCGATCAGGTGAAGATGATTCGTGGGTTCATTCAGAAGAGGGTGATGAATCCGGACGATGTCGACGACATCCTGCAATGCACTTTTCTTGAGGCGCTGCGCAGCGAGCACAAATTCCAGAACGCGAGCAAACCACAGACATGGCTATGCGGGATCGCGCTTAACCTGATCCGTAATCACTTTCGCAAGATGTATCGCCAGCCTTATCAGGAAAGCTGGGAGGACCACACCCACACCGAACTCGAAAGCCAGGGCGACATCGGCCACCAGGTAGACGGCCACCGGCAACTGGTGCGCGTGGTCAAGGCCATCGGCACACTGCCGTCGAACATGCAGCAGGTGATCGAGGTGTCACTGGAAATGGACGGCAACTATCAGGAGACGGCGACGTCGCTGGGGGTGCCGATCGGCACGGTGCGTTCGCGTTTGTCTCGGGCAAGGGAGCAATTGAAGCGGCAGATGGACCCGTTCGCCTGAAGCCGGCCTCAGCGTTTGCCGGGCACAACCGGGGCGGCGCGGCCGTTTCAGATGTGCTCGGAAACGGTCGCTGCGTTGACCAGGTCGTACAGTGCGAAGGCGCGGTTGACCAGGAAGATGGTAGCGGCGCAGAGAACGGCGGCGTTGATCAGATGGAAAGTCATGGTCGGTAGTCCTTCAGGTGAGCAGTGGGGCGGTAAGTGATGTGGCGATGTTACGCGAGGCCCAAAAAACCTGAAGACAATCGGCTTTATGGTGGTCATCAACCAGATTGATGGGGCGTGGGAGGGCTCTGGCACAGGGTTTTCAGGTGATCATCAGTTGAAACCGCTGGCAGATCCGTCGCTGTAGCAGCCCGGCTTTCCCGCGCAAGCGCCAATGAAACCGCCCCTGCCGGCAAGCCGGACTGCTACTAGGACTTGCGGTCCGGGGGACTCATAACAACGAAATAAAACCAAACATTTACCGGAACCGACTGCCGTTTCCGACCACACAGTTGCCATCCTTCATTCCCGGATGGCGACCCTCATGCGTATTTCGAACAGCCCGTTCAGCGGCATCGCGCCTCAACCCGATCATGGCGATTCGATCAGGCAATCGCCGCACGGTCGATCAGCGCTCGACTCTGCGAAGACGATGGTCGCCCAGCCAGGGGCGTCCAGTGCCAATGTGCAATTCGGTGCCGCTGCGCAGCCTCAAACCGGTGTCGAGTCGACGGAAAAGCAGCTGCTGTCGCTGCTGATCCAACTGTTCAAGGGCAATGCGCAAACCCCACCCGGGGCAAGTACGCCCGCCAATCAATCGCTACCGGCTCAAGGCTCAGCGCCCGCCAGCAAAGCCACCGCCGTCAGTGACGTCAATACAGCTACGGCCACTGGCACGGCCAAACCGGCCGATCAGCCCAAAGCCACCGACGCGAGCTTTCTCGACGACTCTAAATACTCCACGCCCAAGGAGCTGGAGCGCTGGGCGCCGATGGTTGCGAACTTGCCACCGGATCAGCGCGAACAGGCGGCCAAAGAGCTCAACCGGCCCATTGCCGCCGCGCGCATGGCGGCTGAAAAAGGCCCTGATGCCGCCAAGGCCATGGACTTCATCAACGCCAATCCGGCGCTGAAAACCGCAGTCGATACCGGCAAACATGGTGGCAAGGCAGACGGCAAGATCACCGACGGCGACCTCAAGGCCTTCGCCAAGAACATGCAAAAGGCCGCCGACAGCGCTGACAAAGACGTCGCCAATTACCGGAAATATCATCCCGATGCCGATCCGCAGTCACTGGAAATGGTGCGCAGTGCCGCGTTGATGCGGGCTAACGAACCGCTGACCAAAGCCGCCGACCCGAAGCACGCCCTGGCCACCGAAGGCGAAACCAAAGTCGATGGCCTGACCAGCGCCGATGGCCTCAAGGCGATCCAGAACGACAACCCAGGCCTCGCCGGCGCGCTCAAGCAGTCGGCGAAAACCTGGTCGCAGCCGGGGTTTCTCACGCAGATCGATCAGGGTGGTCTGGAGGGCCGGTCGCTCGCCGCTCACAGCCCGGACAAGCTGTTCAGTGCCAGCAACATCAGCGACTGGATCAAGAAGCAGGCGCCGACCAATGGTGGCGAATTCGCCAGTGTGTTGAGCGACGCGGCCACCCTCAATTCCGTCGCCAACACTGACATCAGCAAGCTCGGCAAGGATGTTTTCGACAATCCATCGGCCTACAGCGGCGAGCAGAAAGCCGCCGTCATGGTCAAGTTGCAGCAGACCCAGCAGAGCGTTGTTGCCGGGCATGACCTGCGCAAGACCGAGAAAACCGAGGACGCACTGGCCGAGAAGATTGCCCAGCTACAGGCCGATCCTGACGTGCAGGCGTTTCTCGACAAGCAGATCCCGCAACAGTCCCGCGCCCTGGTCGGCAGCACGCCGCAGCTGCAAAAAGCGGTCAATGAACAGATGCAGAAGGTCAACAACGGCCAGGCCCTGCAGACCGATATGGCCAGCGCAGACAAAGCTGTCAAGAAAGACCAACCCAACCCCGATTACAGCAACGCCATCGGTGGCTTGTCAGCGCAGTTGCAGATGCAGAGAGACTTGTTGGGCGACAACGCCAACGTCCCCACCGCCGACCAGATTCTCGGTAACCGGCCTGACTTGCAGGGGCGGATTCAGGACGCCTACGAGCGCAGCCGCAGCGAAGGCGATGCCGCCAAAGACCAGCCCCACAAGAGCAAGGCTGACACCGCCAAAACCATTTACGACGACACCAGATCGGGGCTTTCAGCCGCCAAGGACGGCTATGACGCCGTGGCCAAGTCTGCTGGCCGTGCGGGCCTGGGTGAAGTCGCGGCCAAAGTCGGAGGTCGGGTCGCGGGGATGGTCGTCGGCGAAGCGGCAGGCATGGCGGCGGGCGCAGCGATCGGTGCCTCGATTCCGGTAGTGGGCTGGATCGCCGACGCCGCCATGAGTCTGGGTTTCGGCATCTCGGCCATCATCGAAGCGGTGAAGAAACACAAGGCGCAGAAAGCGTTCGATCACAACGTCGATCCGGTGCTGGACCAGTTCGGCATTCCCAAGGCGCATTGACCCCAGAGTCTTTGAAACTCCCCTGACCAGAAAGAGGTAAACGACCATGAGTATCGGTGTTTCGTCACTTCGCCCGATGCAGGACCCCAACGCCATGCCCACGGATTTCTCGTCCCTGAGCGGCAAACATGGGCAGCACAACGCCTTGGGCGGTGGTGGCGGCAATCAGGCCATTGATCCGGGCACGCTGCTGTTCAACAACCCCATACAATCGCAAGTCAACTTCGCGCCACCCAACAGCCAGGACCCTCAGGTCAATGCGGCGGACCCTGCGTCAGGCAACAATAACCAGATGAGCATGGTTCAGCAGATCATGAGCCTGCTGATGGAACTGATGCAGATGCTCATGCAGAACAACCCGAATCAACCGAACACCAATAACCTGGCGGCGCAGAACAGTGGTGGCGCAGGAGGCGGTGGCGGCGCCGAGGCTGCCGGCGGTGGCGGCCAGGGCGGTGGCGGTTCCGTAGGCGAGGGTGGCGGTGTCGGTGCGCCAGCGAGCAATGCCGCCCACTCGGTCACAGGAGACACCTCGCTCACCGGTTCCGGCGATCTGCATCTGCCCAAGCAGCTGGAACCCTACCGCGCCGACATCATGGACGCCTCAAAAGCGACCGGCGTGCCTCCCAGCATTCTGGCCGGGCAGATCTGGGCCGAATCCCGCGGCCAGTTGGGGCAGGACACCACCAACGTCAATGGCAAGACCGATGCCGGGCTGATGCAGGTCAATGCGGACACCTTCGCGGGCCTGAAGAAAGAAAACCCCGACCTGCTCGGCAACGCCGATGTGAACAACGCCCACGACAACATCATGGCGGGCGCCCTGTACATGCGCGATCAGCAGAAGGCCTTCGGCGATTGGGGCTCGGCATTGCGTGCCTATAACTCAGGCCCTGACAAGGTCAGCGGCAACCTGTCCGATGCCGGTGGTGTGGGGGATCCGAAGTACGTGGATAACGTCATGAACTTCGCGAAAATCATTGAAAGCGGTCAGGGCCAACTCCCGGCCTGACCACATCGGTGCTGCGCGTCGGGCGCTCTATTCGCAACGCGACAATCAACGGCGGCGGCGCTTTCGGGCAACGCCGCTTTGTCGTTTCAAGATGGATTGTCATTGAATCAATGAGTTATGCGGGCTTTCACGACGGCGTTCCAACTCGCTTAATTTGAGTTGCACTTTGTTGGTGCGCATCGTTCAGTTATGACGGTGACTTGCCTTCGAATAAGGGATAGAAACTTTATACTTAGGTGTGATTGGGCAAACTTGCCTGATCATGCTTTTATTCAACTCTGGCGAACTAATGGCATCGTGTTGAATCGAATCGGTCAATGGTGAAATGAATCGCCATTTGGCGGATCGTCCCGTACAGACGGGCGCAAACCCCAGGTTCGGACTACCCTGAACAGATGCGCGTGTTGGCGTTATCCCGTAACGGCTCGGCTCAACACACTCGCTGTCTGTGTTCACGCAAACGTGCAGATCAGGAATAACCGTCGTTCTTTGTTTAAAGAGTGACTTATTTATTGTCGAGGCAGGCAACCGTACGAGCATCTTGCTCGCATCGACCGACATGACACTTGGAGCAATCGGTTATGAAGAGACAATTGATTTGGGGCCTGACGGTTTCCGTACTGGCCTTGGGTGTGTCCGCCGCGTACGCGGCCTCTGATGTGAATGAGGACAAGACGGTTGCCGAATACGGCTCGGAAAAGGTCGGGCCGAACCGGACGGCATCGGACGGCGCTGACCATGTCGGCGCCAATGCCACGGCTTCTGATGGTGCCGATCATGTCGGCGCCAATGCGACCGCCGCCGATGGATCTGACCATGTGGGCGCCAACAAGCTGGCTGCCGATGGTGCTGATCGCGTGGGTGCCAATCGTGTAGCGGCGGATGGCGCAGATCGCGTGGGCGCAAATCGAGTTGCAGCCGATGGTGCGGATCATGTCGGCGCTAACGCTGTAGCAGCCGATGGCGCAGATCGCGTCGGCGCAAATCGTGTTGCGGCGGATGGTGCGGATCGCGTGGGTGCGAACCGTGTTGCAGCTGATGGGGCGGATCGCGTGGGTGCGAACCGTGTTGCAGCCGATGGTGCGGATCGCGTGGGTGCGAATCGTGTTGCTGCCGATGGCGCAGACCGCGTTGGCGCCAATCGTGTTGCGGCGGATGGTGCGGATCGCGTGGGTGCGAACCGTGTTGCAGCTGATGGGGCGGATCATGTCGGCGCTAACGCTGTAGCAGCCGATGGCGCAGACCGCGTTGGCGCCAATCGTGTAGCCGCTGACGGTGCTGATCGTGTAGGTGCCAATCGTGTAGCCGCTGATGGTGCTGATCGTGTGGGCGCAAACCGTGTAGCCGCTGACGGTGCTGATCGTGTGGGCGCAAACCGTGTAGCCGCTGACGGTGCGGATCGCGTGGGCGCCAATCGTGTCGCCGCTGACGGCGCTGATCACGTGGGTGCCAACTCGGTCGCCGCCAATGGCCAGCCTGAACGCGGCCTGGCTTCCGATGGCTCCGACAAGACCGGCGCTTCGCGCATCGGCGCGAAAGAGCTGAACCACATGAACTTCCGTGAAGTCGCTGGTGAAGTGGATTACGACCGCCTCACTCGATAACCACCCCGAAGGCGGCCATTGCGTGTCACTGCGCGATGGCCGTTTTTTTTGCCCGGATTTCCGTGGCCTCAAAGACGTGTCCGCCCCGCGCAAGTGCGAAGGCAGTGGCGGACATTCATCAAGGGGTAGTGCGGGCGGATTCCACGTTTGCAATCAATCAAGACAAGACTCTATTACCCATAATGAAACAATGTTCAGTTATCGATGCCGCTGATGTGTCCTATCGACGCTAAATATTTACCCTCTCGAGAACAATCGCCCAGAATCGGTTCCAGAAGCAAACGAACACACGCTTTGCTTACTGACTACTTAAACGACGATTCTGGAGATTGAAAAAATGAAAACTTTAGCCTTCGCTGCACTTTCGGTATTTGCTGCTTTTGCTTCGGCCAACGTGCTTGCCGACACTCAAACCGGCGCGCAACCGCTGACTCAGGTCGAGCAATACAATCGTCACAAGGGCATCGACGTTGCCAAGGTCACCAGCGTAACCACCGCTCAGGACCCTGAGAAAGTTGATGGTCTGGTCAAGTCGACAATGGTGTACATCGACGGCTCGGGTGTTTCGCACAGCCTGGAATACACCACCATGGGTTACGGCCGTCAGAACGGTTGATTGATTCGGTAGTGAGTTATGTCGATAGCTGCACACAGAAACGCTGCATTCAATGCAGCGTTTTTTTATTCCCGCAGAAAGTGAAGCTGGTAGATTCGGTTTATTTATAACCGGAGACCACCCGTGACTGACCGCAACATTATCGTTCCACACGCCATGCAAACAATCGTCGATCGCGCCGGGTATGCGCCTGCCGTCAAGGTCGGCCAGACGCTGTACTGCGCCGGGCAGGTGGGCAGAACCACCGACCTGCAGGTCATCGAAGATCCCGAGGAGCAATTCATCGCGGCCTGGGAAAACCTTCGCAGCGTGCTGGAGGCCGGTGGTTGCGGCTTTGAAGATATCGTCGACATGACCACCTATCACGTAGGGATGTCCCGGCACATGGCGGTGTTTCGTGAAGTGAAGAATCGTCTGTTTCCCAAGGGCACCTGTGCCTGGACCTGCATTGGCGTCAGCGAGCTCGCGCATCCGGGGCTGCTGGTGGAGATCAAGTGCGTGGCGGTGCGACGCGAGGGCTGAAAAGGCGCTACCTGGCGCTTCCTGGGAAAGTGATCGCCTCTCGCTGAACTATCGCCTTGGCATCAAGGTCGGTTTTACATCGATCAATCACCAATGGATTTCGCCATGAAGCCCTATGTCATCTGCCACATGATGTCGTCTCTCGATGGCCACGCCCTCACCGACGGCTGGGACCGACCCTTCAAAAAAGCCGCAGGCGACTTGTACGAGAAACTGGCGCAGACGTTCGAGTTCGATGCGTGGATCTGCGGGCGGGTGACGATGCAGGAGATTGCCCATGATGAGGGTTATCCGACGGGGCTGGCCAAGTCAGCCATCCCTCGCACCCATCATTTTGCCGACCGCGATGCCAAGGCGTATGCGGTCTCGATCGACCCTCATGGCAAGGTGGGCTGGAAGAACAACCAGGCACTGGATTCGCATGTGGTCGAGGTGCTGACCGAAGCGGTGAGCGATGACTATCTGGCTTACCTGCAGTCCATCGAGGTCTCGTACATTTTTGCCGGCGAGCGCGACATCGACCTGCACAAGGTGGTCGACATTCTCGCCTCGGAGCTGGGCTGCAAGCGCCTGATCGTCGAAGGCGGGCCCCATGTCAGTGGCTCGTTCGTCAATGCCGGGCTGGTGGACGAAGTCAGCGTGCTGATCCTGCCACTGGTAGATGGCCGGGGAGCGCATCCGGCGTCGTTCGAAGTGGCGCCGAATGCCTGGAAGCAACCCGCGCACCTGACCCTGTCCTCGGCGCAAGTGCAGGAAGGCGGCGCGGTCTGGTTGCGTTACACCGCAGGCGCGGCTTGATTCAAGCCACTTCCGGCGTCAGTTCACGCCCCACGGCCGTTTGTACCCGATCGATGAACGCATTCAGTGCAGGCGAACGCACGCCGCGGCGCCAGGTCAGCCAGATGTTCAGGTAGCGAAACTCTTCGCTCAACGGGTAGGCGTTGACGTTGCGGCTGCCGGGCATGCTTTCCAGCATGCTGCGCGGCACCATCGCCACGCCTGCGCCCGCCGTCACGCAGGCAAGCATGCCGTGGTAGGACTCCATTTCGAAAATCTTGCCCGGCGTTGCCATGTCCGCCTTGAACCAGGCCTCGAAATGCCGTCGGTACGAGCAGTTCTGGCGAAAGGCGTAAACCGTCTTGCTGCTGACATCCCGTGCGCGGGTCACCGGTTCGTGGCTGGCGGCGGTGATCAGCAGCATCTCTTCCTCGAACAGTTCGATGCCTTCCAGTTCCGGATGGCGCAATGGCCCGTCGACGAAGGCCGCGCTGAGGCGACCCGAGAGCACCCCGTCAATCATGTCGCCGGAAGGTCCGGTGGTGAAATCCAGTTCGACTTTTGGATATTGCTGGTGAAAATCCGCCAGCAGGGAAGGAATGCGCACGGCAGCGGTGCTTTCCATCGAGCCCAGTGAAAACACCCCTTGCGGCTCCGAACCCGATGTCGCCTGCCTGGCTTCTTCGACCAGTTCCAGAATGCGCCGGGTGTAGTCGAGAAAGGTCCAGCCGGTGGCCGAAAGACGCAAGCGCAGCTTCTCGCGAATGAACAGATCGACGCCCAGTTCCTGCTCCAGTTGCTTGATCCGCGTGGTCAGGTTGGAAGGCACGCGGTGCAGACGCTGGGCGGCGGCGGTGATGCTGCCTTCTTCGGCGACGGCCTTGAACAGCTCGAGTTGGGTCAGGTCCATGGTGCTCTCGCGATCTTTCTCTTATAGAGAATGTATTGTTGATAATTATTCATTATCGGAAATTTCAGCGAGAGCCTATCGTGCTCTCAAGACTTCATCAACGGCCATGTGCCCAGCGGTGAAGGTCACCCCTACAGGAGGCTTTCCGTCATGTCGAAACACGCATCCCCGTCGCACGCCATCTCGCTGAACCCTGCCACCGGCGAGGTCTTTGCCCGGTACCCCTTCGAAACGCCTGCCGAGCTCGAACAGGTGCTGGCCCGCACCACGACCGGTTTCAAGGCGTGGCGCAAACAACCCGTGAGCGTGCGCGCCGAGCAGTTGCGCAAAATGGCCAAGGCCCTGCGCAACAACGCCGAAGCCATGGCCCAGATGATCACCGCTGAAATGGGCAAGCCGATCGCTCAGGCCCGTGGCGAGATCGAGAAGTGCGCAGTGACCTGCGAATGGTATGCCGAAAACGGTCCGGCCATGCTGGCACCGGAAAAGACCCCGGTCGAGAACGACAAGGCCTACATCGACTATTTGCCGCTGGGCCCGATCCTGACGGTCATGCCGTGGAACTTCCCGATCTGGCAAGTCATGCGCGGCGCGATCCCGATGATTCTCGCGGGCAATACCTACGTGCTCAAACACGCGCCGAACGTCATGGGCTGTGCCTATCTGCTGCGCGACGCCTGGCTCGAAGCCGGTCTGCCGGAAGGTGTGTTCGAGGTGATCAACGTCACCAACGAAGGGGTGTCTGCAGCCATTGCCGACCCGCGCATCGCCGCCGTGGCCGTCACTGGCAGCGTCCGCGCCGGTTCCGCGATTGCCGCGCAGGCCGGTGCTGCGCTGAAGAAATGCGTATTGGAGCTGGGCGGCTCCGACCCCTTCATCGTGCTGGCCGATGCCGATCTGGACGAAGCCGCGAAGGCTGCCATGGTGGGCCGTTACCAGAACAGCGGGCAGATCTGCGTGGCGGCCAAGCGCATCATCGTCGAAGAAAGCGTGTTGCCTGCGTTCACCGAGAAGTTCGTCGCGGCAGTCAAAGCGTTGAAAATCGGCGATCCGCTGGTGGAAGAAAATTACATTGGGCCGATGGCTCGCTACGACCTGCGCGATGAGCTCGATGGGCAAGTGCAGAAGACCGTGAACGAAGGTGCGACCCTGCTGTTCGGCGGTGAAAAACTGGCAGGTAAGGGCAACTACTACGCACCGACCATCCTGTCGAACGTGACGCCGAACATGACCTCGTTCAAAGAAGAGTTGTTTGGCCCGGTGGCGTCGATCATCGTCGCCCGTGATGCCGACCACGCAGTAGAACTGGCCAACGACAGCGAGTTCGGTCTGGCAGGCAGCGTCTGGACCGCCAACGTAGAGAAGGCCCGCGACATCGCCGCGCAGCTGGAAACCGGTGGCGTGTTCATCAACGGTTACACCGCCTCCGACGCCCGTGTGCCTATCGGTGGTGTGAAGAAAAGCGGTTTCGGCCGTGAACTGTCGCACTTCGGCATTCGCGAGTTCTGTAATGCCCAAACCGTGTGGCTGGACCGCCGTTGATAGCCTCTTGAATGGATGATGAATGCGCCATGGTTGTCCAGGGTCGTGATGTTGTAAACCTGATCCTGTAATTGGATGGACTCGCCTACGCCAAGGCGTCGATGCGCCACGGACCGTGATCGTTCCCACGCTCTGCGTGGGAATGCCGCCTTGGACGCTCTGCGTCCGCTTCAGGTGACGCGGAGCGTCACAGGATGCATACCCACGCGGAGCGTGGGCACGATCATGTTGCTTGGTAAACCCAACTCCTTGTGGCAGTCCGGCTGGCTGGCGGCGAGCCCCTCTATTTCCGTCTGACACGCGGCTTGATCCCGGTCAGGTGCTCGCGAAGGCACGCCCATGCGCTGTGCAGCGCAACCCGCAAAGCCACCGCATCGACCGTCATGACCCGCACGCTCACGCCGCAGTCGTTCGGCAGCGCGCTGACGCCCAGATAGCTGTCCGGCAGCGAAGACAGGGCTTCTCGCAATAGCTGCTTGAGCTCATCGATTGGCAGCTTCTGTCCCACCAGCATGAAGGTCGCCAGCGCTTGCATGCGATCATTGACGCCGGGCAGTTGCCGGCGCATGTCTTGCCCGCCAAGGGCCAGGCGATCTCCTGCCAGCAGCCGACCGTCAGGGCTGCGCACCTCCAGATCGGCGCGGTAAGCGTCGAACACGCCGTCATTGCCCTGCGGTGCATGCAAACAGAACGCATCGCAGAGCATGACCCTGGCGCCAGGGTGCAGGATCACCTTCACACAGCTGTGCAGTTTTGCCTGAGGGAACAGGATCGTCGCCATCGGCAAGTACTCCAGCAAGGCGCCGCATTCGGCGATCAGGCTCACCGACTGCCGGGCCGATTGCTCGATCATGCTGTGGGCGACAGTTGCAGCCCCGGTGCTGACATGCACCTGTGTGTCCTTCTGTGCGCGCAGCTCGATGTGCAGGTTTTCCCCAGCGAAGATCCCGCCCGAGCAGGACTGTAGATATACCGCAGCCATCCCCTGCGGGTCGTCGGGCAGTTTCAGTGTGCGTCCCAGATGAAACGGATAGCCCACTTGTTGCGTCGAGATGTAGCTGGCGCCAGCCGGGCTCTGGCTGAAGGTGATTCGCGCCTGTGGCTGAACACATTCGGTGAGGGGGCGAAACAGCTCCTGAGGCGCGTTCATGGGCGGTCGAACAACACGGCGCGGCTGATGGCTTCGACGACTGCGTCGACGCCTTCGCCAGTGGCGCAGTTGGTGAACAGTACCGGTCTGCCATTGCGCGCCTCATCGGACTCACGGCGCATGCGCGGCAGATCGACACCCACATAGGGCGCCAGGTCATATTTGTTGACCACGAGCAGATCGCAGCTCAACACCCCCGGGCCACGTTTGCGCGGGATGTCGTCACCGCCCGCGACATCGATGACGAAGATCCAGTAGTCCACCAGGTCCAGGGAAAAGGTCGAGGCCAGGTTGTCGCCGCCGGATTCGATAAGTACCAGATCGAGGTTCTCGAAACGCGCTTCCAGCTCATCGGCCATCTGCAGATTCAGCGTCGGGTCTTCGCGGATCGCCGTGTGCGGGCAGGCCCCGGTTTCCACAGCGCGCACCCGCTGGGGATCGATCAGGCCGCTGCGTCTGACCCGTTCGGCATCTTCACGGGTCGCCAGATCATTGGTGATCACCGCAAGCTCGATGCCGCGGGCGATGAAGCGCGGTATCAACTGCTCCAGCAGTCGGGTTTTGCCGGAACCTACCGGGCCGCCGATGCCGACACGTGCGGCGCCGGGATGAGGCAGCGGTTCGGCGGTAGGCAGGGTGTTGAGTTGGGTATCCATCATCCGTTTCCTCAAATCAAAAGGGGGTCAGCGCAGCATGTAGCGCTGGGCCAGCGGCACTTCGCTGACCGGCTCGCAGGTCAGGCGCTCGCCATCGGCGTACACGTCGAAGGTTTGCGGGTCGACGCGAATGTCGGGGCAGGCATCGTTGTGCAACATGTCGGACTTGCGCAGGGTACGGGTGCCGATGGCCGGCAACAGGGCCTTCTTCAGACCCAGTTTTGTGGCGGTGTCGGCTTCAACGGCCAGACGATTGACGAAGTTCACCGACAGGGCCTGTTTAGCCTCGCCGAACGCGCCCCATTGCGGGCGCATGACCAGTGGTTCGCAGGTGTAGAGCGATGCGGAAGAGTCGCCCATCACGCCATGAACGATAAAACCGCCCTTGACCACCAGCTCCGGCTTGATGCCGAAAAACGCCGGACGCCAGAGCACCAGATCGGCGATCTTGCCCGGCTCCAGCGAGCCGATGTAGCTGTCTATGCCGAACACTCGCGCCGCGTTGATGGTGTATTTGGCGATGTAGCGCTTGATCCGCTCGTTGTCGCCCAGCGCGGTGCTTTCTTCGGGCAGACGGCCGCGTTGATCTTTCATCTTCGACGCCAGTTGCCAGGTGCGGCAGATCACTTCGTTGATCCGGCCCATGCCCTGGCTGTCCGAGCCGAGGATCGAGATGGCGCCGGTGTCGTGAAGAATGTCTTCGGCGGCGATGGTCTGCGGACGCACCCGCGATTCGGCGAACGCCACGTCTTCCGGCACGTCCGGATTGAGGTGGTGGCACACCATGATCATGTCCAGATGCTCGTCGAACGTGTTCACGGTGTAGGGGTTGGTCGGGTTGGTGGAGGAGGGAATGCAATTGGACTTGCCGGCCACGCTGATGATGTCCGGGGCATGCCCGCCGCCCGCACCTTCGGTGTGATACATGTGGATGGTGCGATCACCGATGGCTGCCAGGGTGTCTTCGAGAAAGCCCGATTCATTCAAGGTGTCGGTGTGCAGCTGCACCTGGAAATCGTATTCGTCGGCGACTTTCAGGCAGGTGTCGATGACCGCGGGCATGGCGCCCCAGTCTTCATGAATCTTCAAGCCCAGACAGCCACCGCGCAGTTGCCCGAGCAGCGATTCAGGTTTGCTGGAATTGCCGCGCCCCAGGAAGCCGAAGTTGATCGGCCAGGCTTCGGACGCTTGCAGCATCTTGCCGACGTTCCATTCGCCGCCGCAGTCGATACCTACCGTGATCGGGCCCAGAGAGCCGCCAATCAACGTGGTCAATCCGGCTGCCAGCGCATGCTCACAGAGCTGCGCCGAGTCGAAGTGGACATGGACGTCGATGCCCCCGGGGGTGACGATCAGGCCTTCAGCGTCGCGGACGGTGGTCGCCACGCCACAGATCAATTGCGGGTGCACACCGTCCATGACCTGCGGATTGCCTGCCTTGCCGATGGCGACGATCTTGCCGTCCTTGATGCCGATGTCGCCTTTGACGATGCCGATCACCGGATCGATGATCAGCGCGTTGCAGATCAGCATGTCGAGGGCGCCGTCGTCGCTGTCATGCCCTGGCATAAGTCCCATGCCGTCGCGCAGGGTCTTGCCGCCGCCGTGCAGGCATTCGTCGCCGGGCACTGAGTGGTCGAATTCGACTTCGGCCAGCAGCGAGGTGTCGCCCAGGCGCACGGCGTCGCCGACCGTTGGGCCATACATCGCCGCGTATTCCTTGCGTGTCATCGTTGCCATGTTCAGGCCCCCTTGAAGTGTTGGGCACGGGCGCGTTCCAGCGCCGCCGCCTTGCAGACCGGATCGTGCAGGTTGCCGTTGGTCAAACCGCTGAAGCCGTGGATGTCGCCGCTACCGCCGAACTGCACCAGTTGCACTTCACGCAGTTCACCGGGCTCGAAGCGCACAGCGGTGCCGGCGGGGATGTCCAGGTGCATGCCAAAGGCGACTTCACGGGGGAAATCCAGCGCTTTGTTGACCTCGAAAAAGTGATAGTGGCTGCCAATCTGCACCGGACGGTCGCCGGTGTTGATCGCCCTGAGCGTGGCGGTCGGCCGGCCGGCGCTCAGTTGAATGTCGCCTTCGGGAGTAATGATCTCGCCAGGTGTTGGCAGTGTCGTAAGCGGTAGTCGGCCGGGACGAATTGGCTGGTGGACGGTGACCAGTTTGGTGCCGTCCGGGAAAGTGCCTTCCACTTGCAGTACTGGCAAGAGGTCGGCTACGCCGGGCATGACGTCATCGGTGTTGAGAAGGGTCGAGCCGAAACCGATCAGTTCGGCGACGCTGCGACCTTCTCGGGCGCCTTCAAGAATTTCGTCTGCGATCAAAGCGCACGCTTCAGGGAAGTTCAGGCGCAGGCCTTTGGCGCGGCGTTTGCGCGACAGCTCGGCGGCGCTGTACAGCGTCAGTCGCTCAAGCTCGGTTGGAGTCAGCAGCATGTTCAAGCTCCTGTGCAGGCGGCAGGCGTTGGGCCTGTCGTCTCAATTGGCAAAAAGGCGAAGGTCCTGTGTTTCGTGACGCATCACGGCGATCTCGGCCATGGGCGTGAAGCCGCAGGCGTCATCGATAGCGGGGGGCGCCTGGGCGAGCAGTTCAAGCAGCAGTGGCTGGAGGGCGGTGAGCACCCTTTGGGCATCGATGTGGCCTATGACACCCAGCCGAACGGCGGCGCTGACCAGTCCGGTACACAGGCTGTGGGCGGCGGCGAGTTGGCAGTGATTGCAGTCCATGCCCAGCCGGCGCCAGAGCAAACCTTGCAGCACCGGCAGATGGCCAGGGGCGTCGCCCGCCAATACCTGACGCTGATAAGCCTCGGCGCCCTGCGTGCCGAGGGCGACATGCACCCCGAGCAGGGATTGACCGACGCGACGTGAGCCCTGCCGCAGTTCTTCGGCCAGGGTCAACGCCTCGACCTCAGCATCGAGCACTTGCAGCGCAGGCAGGTCATCGGCGGCGTGCCAGGCCGCAATTAAAAACGCTCGGTCGAAACTGGCCCAGCGGTGCCGCAACTGACCCTCGACGAAGCCGCGCACCTGCGCGCTGCGGTCTCGATGCATACCGCGCTGACGACGTCTGACAGTGGGTTCATCGGGCACGCCAAGGCGACCGTCGCTCACCAGCGTTTCCAGTCCCCAGGACCAGGCGACGGCGCCTGCGGGGAAAAAACTGTCGGCCTGTTGCAGGGCCAACAGGCTGCTGCGCAGGTCGCCTGCATCCACGTTCATACCCGCTGCACCCGGCCGTCCGTCAGCATCGGCGCCAGACGTTCCAGATAATCAGCTTCGGGACCATTGAGCGGGATCTGCAGAATGTCTCCAGCAAAGCGCACCTTCCAGTGCATGTTGCCAGCGAAGTAACCCAGTTCCAGCGCAGCGGCCACGTCCCGGGGTTGCAGGTCGAGGAACTGCTGATCCTGCATCTGCACGACGATGGCCCGCTGGCCGTCGAGCATCAGGACTGAACCGTTGCGCAACTGCTGGTGGCGCTCCAGGCGAATGGCGCAGTCAGTGCCGCGATCACTCGCCAGTCGCAGACGATGACGCTGGATATCGCTGGCCGACAGGCTCAGGGTTTCAACCTGGCCGTGGTGGCTCAGGTCGTGCAGACGGTCGGCGAGGGCAGGGTCGCTGGCCTGGCCGACGATGCGGTCGAGTATCAACATGCTGTGGTCTCCTGTGCCGCAATCAGATGGTCAGGTAGCGCAGGATGCGCTCGCGGTCGACGGTCTCGCGGACCTCGCTGTGCACGAATTCGCCTTTCTCGATGATCAGGTAACGGTCGGCCACCGCCATGGCGAACGACAGCACCTGCTCGGAGACGATCAGCGAGAAGCCCCGCTCTTTTTTCAGCAGGTTCAGCGCGCGGGCGATGTCCTTGATGATCGACGGCTGGATGCCTTCGGTGGGTTCGTCGAGGATCAGCACTTTGGGGTTTGAGACCAGTGCCCGGGCGATGGCCAGTTGTTGCTGCTGGCCGCCGGAGAGGTTGCCACCCTTGCGCCGACGCATTTCGAACAGCACCGGAAAGTACTCGTAGATGTAGTCGGGAATCGGCGCGGCAGGGGCGCCCTGCATGCCGGTCAGGATGTTTTCTTCCACACTCAGGTAAGGAAAGATCATCCGCCCCTGAGGCACGAAACCGACTCCGGCAGCGACCCGGTCGTAACTCTTGCGCCCGGTCAGTTCTTCTCCCGCCAGCTTGATGCTGCCGCTGCGCGCGGGGAGCATGCCCACCAGGCTTTTCAGCAAAGTGGTCTTGCCCATGCCGTTGCGGCCCATGATCGCCAGGGATTCGGCAGGCGCCAGATTGAGGTCCAGATTGCGCAGCACGTGGCTGTCGCCGTAATACACGTTGAGATTATTGACAGTCAGCATGCTCAGTGCCCCAGATAGACGTCGATGACGCGAGGATCGTTTTGCACCTGATCCATCGAGCCGTAGGCCAGGGTCTTGCCCTGATGCAGAACGGTGACTTTGTCTGCCACCGATTTCACGAATTCCATGTCGTGCTCGATGATCACCATGGCTCGGCCCTGGGCGATGCGCTTGAGCAGGCCTGCGGTTTTCTCCCGCTCACCGGCGCTCATGCCGGCCACCGGTTCGTCGAGCAACAGCAGTTCGGGGCGTTGCATCAGCAGCATGCCGATCTCCAGCCATTGCTTCTGGCCGTGGGACAACAGTCCGGCCTTGCGCTCCAGCTGATCGCTCAGGAAGATCATCTCGGCGGTCTGTTCGATTTCGGCCTGCAATGCCTTGTCCTTGCGCGCGAACAGGCAGTTGAAGATGCCGCGTTTGTCTGGCGAGGAGATGTCCAGGTTCTCGCGCACGGTCAGGTCCTCATACACCGAAGGATTCTGGAATTTGCGGCCGACCCCGGCGCGGGTGATCTGGTACTCGATCATGTTGGCCAGTTGCAGGTCCTTGAAACGGATGCTCCCTGCACTCGGCCGGGTCTTGCCGCAGATCATGTCCAACAGGGTGGTCTTGCCCGCCCCATTGGGGCCGATCACCACGTGGACCTGGTTTTCCTCGACGTAAAAATTGAGGCTGTCCACGGCCTTGAAGCCGTCAAAGGACACGGTCAGGTCCTCGACACTCAGCAGCATGCCGCTCATGACTGCACCTCCTTTTTGCTCCAGCGTTGCAGCAGACCGGCCAGGCCCGAAGGCAGGAACAGCACCACTCCCATGAACAGGAAGCCGATGAAGTACTGCCAGAAGTTGACGAAGTTTTCCGACAGGTAGGTTTTCGCCACGCCGATCAGCAGCGTGCCGTACACCGCACCCACCAGCGACAGACGCCCGCCGAGGGCTGCGTAGATGACGATTTCAGTGGACGGGATGATGCCCACCAGCGAAGGCGAAGCGAGGCCCACTTGCAGGGTGAACATCACCCCGCCGAGCGCCGAGATCAGCGCGGCGACAGCGAAGATGAAGGCCTTGAACAACGCAGTGTTGTAGCCGGAGAAACGTACCCGGTCTTCACGGTCGCGGATCGCGACCACCACCTTGCCCAGCCGGCTGCGCAGGATGAAGCCGCACAGCGCGACACTGGCCAGCAGCAACACAGTGGTGATCAGGTACAGAATCCACGGCGTCTGCGGGGTTTGCAGGCTCAGGCCGAATGCGGTCTTGAAGTCGGTCAGGCCGTTGACACCGCCGGTGTAGCCTTGCTGACCGATGATCATGATCGACATGATCGCCGCCAGCGACAGGGTGATGATCGAGAAGTAGACCCCGCCCACGCGTTTCTTGAAGTAGGCGTAGCTGAAGACAAAGGCCAGCAGTGTCGGAATGATCAGGATGGCGGCAATGGTGAAGGTCGCTGACTCGAACGGCTTCCACCACCAGGGCAGGGCATCGACGCTGTTCCAGATCATGAAGTCCGGCAGGGCCGAGCCGTAGAAGGCGGCGAGGGCGCTGGCGGCTTCGTCTGTTGCGGTCGCTTCCAGCTTCAGGAACATGGCCATCATGTAGCTGCCCAGGCCGAAGAAAATGCCTTGGCCGAGGCTGAGAATGCCGCCGTAGCCCCAGATCAGCACCATACCCAGCGCGCAGAAGGAGAGGCTCAGGTATTTGCCCGCCAGACCCAGGCGAAAGTCGCCCAGGCTCAGCGGCAACACCACCAGCAGCAGGATCGACAGCCAGATCAGGCTGTGCCGTTCGAGCATCGCCAACAGGCCGCCGCTGAACCAGCGCGGCACACGGTCCGAGGCTTGCGAGCGGGTGAGGGGCTTTTCAGTCATGTCATTCATCTCAGCGTCTCACTTTCGCGGCGAACAGGCCGTTGGGGCGGAAGAACAGCAATACGATGACCACCATCAGCGTGATCGCCTTGGCCATCGAGCCTGTCGTCAGGTACTCCAGCGAGATCTGCGTCTGGCCGATGGCAAACGCGGAAAGGAAGGTGCCGAGCAGACTCTCGACACCGCCGAAGACCACGACGATGAAGGTGTCCACCAGATACTGCTGGCCGCTCACGGGGCCTGTGGAAGCAAGCATCGTGAACGAGCTGCCCGCGATGCCTGCCAGCCCACAGCCCAGGGCGAAGGTCACAGCGTCGACGCGAGCAGTGTTGATCCCGGCCGCACCGGCCATGGCGCGGTTCTGGGTGACGGCGCGAATACGCAGGCCCCAGCGGCTTCGGTAAAGAAACAGGAATACGGCACCGGCAATGACGAAGGTCAAACCGATGATGAAAATCCGGTTCAGCGGCAGCTCCAGACCTTCGCTGATCTTCCAGGCGCCTTGCAGCCATTGCACGGTCGGCACGCTGACTTCCTTGGGCCCGAACACCTGACGAAAGACTTGCTGCAGCACCAGCGACAGGCCCCAGGTCGCCAGCAGGGTGTCCAGCGGACGGTTGTACATGAAACGGATGAAGCAGCGTTCGAGCAGGAAGCCGAAGGCAAAGGTCACCACGAAGGCGACGCCGATGCCGATGATGAAATACCAGCCCATGAACTCGGGAAAGTAACGCTGGAACACCAGCGAGGTGACGTAGGTCATGTACGACCCCATCGCCATCAATTCGCCGTGGGCCATGTTGATCACGCCCATCAGGCCGAAGGCGATGGTCAACCCCAGTGCCATCAGCACCAGCACCGAGAACAGCGAGAACCCGCTGAAGACCTGCATTATCAGAATATCGAGAGTCATTGCGTTGCTACCTGTCGCTGCACAGTGGGTTGATCAGGGCGCGAGACGAATCGCGCCCGACCCTGCATTACAGTTTTGGAAATGGATTGGGCTCGATCGGCGCGGACTCGTAGATCACGTCAACCTGGCCCTGGGCGTTGATGGTGCCGATTCGCGCACGCTTCCACAGGTGGTGGTTGTCCTTGTGCACCTTGATCTCGCCTTCGGGCGCATCGAGGGTCAGTTCAGACGACGCCGCGATCACCGCCGGGACGTCGAAACTGCCGGCTTTCTCGACTGCTTTCTTCCACAGATAAACCGCTGTGTAGGCCGCTGCCATCGGGTCGCCGACCACGCGTTTCTCGCCGTAACGAGCCTTGAAGGCGGCGACGAACTTCTCGTTGACCGGGTTTTTCAGGCTCTGGAAGTAGCTCATGCAGGTCAGGAAACCGGTGAGGTTTTCAGCGCCGATCCCGGTGACTTCTTCTTCGGTTACGGCCAGCGCCATCAGAGTCTGGTTGCTGCTGTCGATGCCTGCGGCTTTCAGCTGTTTGTAGAACGCCACGTTGGAGCCGCCGACGATGGTCGACAGCACGATGTCCGGCTTGGCGGCCTTGATCTTGTTGATCACCGAGGAGAATTCGATGTTGCCCAGCGGCAGGTAATCTTCGCCGACAATCGAGCCGCCTTGCTTGGTGACCGAGGCGCGAGCGAGCTTGTTGGTGGTGCGCGGCCAGATGTAGTCCGAGCCGACCAGATAGACGCTCTTGCCCTTGTTCGCCATCAGCCAGGTGACGGCAGCGAGGGTTTGCTGCGAGGCTTCGGCGCCGGTGTAGATGATGGCCGGGGATTTCTCCAGGCCTTCGTAGAAGGTCGGGTAGTAGAGCAGGCCCTTGTCACGCTCGAATACCGGCAACACCGCCTTGCGCGAGGCCGAGGTGTAGGCGCCGAAAGTGGCGGCGACGTGATCGTTTTCCAGCAGCTTGCGGGCTTTCTCGGCGAAGGTCGGCCAGTCGCTGGCACCGTCTTCGACGATCGGTTCGATGGTCTTGCCGAGCACGCCGCCGCTGGCGTTGATCTCATCGATGGCGAGTTTTTCTGCATCCACCACCGACGCTTCACTCATGGCCATGGTGCCGGTGAGCGAATGGATGATGCCGACTTTTACGGTCTCTGCCGCTTGCACCTGGCTGGCCAGTGAAAACGGCAACAGGCTGAAGGCGCCCAATAGCAGGGCTTGCTTGATCAAACGGCGCTTGTCGTTGTGCATTGCATTTCTCCCCAGGAATAAAAAAAGCCCGACGTCCCGGCTAAATGAATAACCGGGAGGTCAGGCTTCTTGTGCCGAATCTGGCGGGACAACTGTGTCCGATCCAGTCGTACGCGAGGTGTTTCCCTACTTGCCAAGTGGGCGTAGGGCAAACAGCTGGCGCGATGTCTCAGAAGTGTATTAGCAAGGGTGGTGCCAATTGCGGACCTGCACGCAAATGCGCGTTGCCTGGTTATCCAGACTCATTTCTCTGCATTAATTGCACAGCGAAACAGGGCTGCGCCGGTTTGGCGCGAGAGCGGGGCGGACGCACCAAAAGCGTGACGTTTTGCGTGGGTGCGCAGCCGAAGGTTTCCCCGCCCAATTGCCGGCGCAAACCTTGGTGGGGTCGTCGCGGGTCCGCAGGGGCGGCGGCTGGCCCGCTATCTGCATGGCAACAGACCAATACCCTCGCAGGGTCCCTTGTCACACGCCCATTCCCGGCAGGTGTGGAAGGCCCCTCGCATGCCTGGCCTCGACAGCGTTGTCCCGCCAGTTTCAGGCACAAATGCCTGAGAGCCGCCGCTTTACATGCGGACATTCGCTCAATGAATCCTTTGCACAATTCCAGACCCTGACACTTGCCGGGCGTCTCATCTCACGTTGAACAAGGTTGATAGGCATGGTTGACCCAGCGATCCGCATAGGCGGTCTGTTTTCCGACACCGGCGTCACCGCTGCCGCCGAAGGTTCGACGATGCGCGGCGCGCAATTCGCCATCCAACAGATCAACGCCGCCGGTGGCGTAGGGGGCCGGCCGCTGGAGCTGATCACCCGCAATCCCGATTCGACCCCCGCGCTGTACGCCATGCACATCGAGTCACTGATTCGCGAAGAGAACCTGCGCTTCTTCTTCGGTTGCTACACCTCAGCGGCACGCAAGGCTGCGCTACCGGTGGTGGAGCGTTACGACGCATTGCTCATGTACCCGGTGTACTACGAAGGTTTCGAATACTCGCGCAACATCATCTATACCGGCGCCACGCCCAATCACAACGCCGTGCCGCTGGGCAATTACATGCTCGACAACTTTGGCAACCGGGTGTTGATGATTGGCTCCGAATACGTTTACCCCTACGAAACCAACCGCCTGATGAGCGACCTGCTGTACGAGCGCGGTGGCACCAAGCTGGGTGAGTATTACCTGCCACTGAAGAACGCCCGCCCTGAGGACTTCGCCAAACTGATGGTCAAGGCCAGGGAGCTGAAACCCTCGTTCATCTTCTCCACCGTGGTCGGCGAAACCATGGCGCATCTGTATCAGGCCTACGCCGACGCGGGTTTCGACCCGGCGGTAATGCCGATTGCCAGCCTCACCACCAGCGAAACCGACATCAAGCAGATGGGTGTTCATCTGGGCAACGGGCACATTTCGGCGGCGACCTATTTTCAGTCGGTGGACACACCGATCAATCGACAGTGCATCGCCGAGTACCGTGAGTTGTTCGGGCAGGAGCAGGTCACCGATCGTTGTTGGGAGGCCGCATATTTTCAGGTTCACTTGCTGGCCAAGGCGATCGTCAGTGCTGGTAGCACCGAGGTCGAGGATGTATTGCAGGCCATGCGCGGCCTGGAGTTCGAAGCGCCTCAGGGCCGTGTTCGCGTCGATGCGCACAACCATCACACCTATCTGTTTTCGCGAATCGGGCGGGCCAACGCCCAAGGCCAGTTCGACATCCTGTACGAGAGCCAGAGCGCGCTGAAACCCGATCCCTATGCCGTGGCGCCGCGCCTGAATGACTGGACCAGCGCCGCCGGGAGGCCGCTATGACTTTGCGCGCGGCGAAAAAACGCCAACGCAACGACAGCAGCGCAGGCATCAAGGACCTGCGCGACATCAGCGTGCTGGTGGTGCATCCGGACGATGACGACGGCCATAACCTGATCGCGCAACTGCAGCGCATTGGCTGCCAGGTGCGTGTGCAATGGCCGATCCCGGAACGCCTCACTGCCGAGGTCGACGTGATCGTGCTGGCGGTGTCGCCTGAGAGCCTGTCGACCAATACGCCCTGGCTGTTGCACGCGAGCACGCCGCCGATCATTCCGGTGATCGCCTATGAAAACCCGATCATTGTCCAAGCACTGGTGCAGCTCAATGCCTGTTCGGTGATCCCTTCGCCGGTGCGCTCGTTCGGCCTGCTCACGGCACTGGCGCTGACGTTGAGCCAGTCGCGCAAAGCCCGCGAGCGGGAAAAACACGTCAAGCGCCTGGAAGGGCGGATGGCTGTGATGCGCACCGTGCAGCAGGCCAAGATCATCCTGATCGAAACCAAGGGCATGTCGGAAATCGACGCGTACAACGCCTTGCGCGATCAGGCCATGGCCAAGCGCGAACCCGTGGAAAAGATCGCCGAGGCGCTGGTGAAGGCCCACGAGCTGTTTCAACAAGCCTGTTCCTGAGTGTCGGCCCCCGTGGCCTGACCCTCTTCTGCGCGGACGTTTGCCATACGCCCTTGATCGGCAGGTATGGATCACCGCGTGGCGACCGGCGTGGACAACGGAGTCCTCCGGAGCGAACCGTAACCTGCGCATCCGCGCAGTGGGTTCGAGTCAATGACTGCCCGATTGCGGGCGGCCCTTAACCGATATCTGGAGAACGCCATGTCTGTAAAACGCCCAAGCAAAGCCGACTTTCTGATCGCCGCCGAAGACCACGGCTATCACCTGAACGACAGCCAGATGGAGTCCTTTCTCAACCTCGCCGACGAAACCCTCGGCTCTTATGAAGCCATCGACAAACTGTATGCGGCCACCATCGCGCAGCAACCGCCCCTGCGCGAATACAGCAAAGCATCCGATGCCGACAATCTGCACGGCGCCTGGTACGTCAAAACCAACATCGCTGGCGCCGCGCAGGGCCCGCTGGCCGGCAAGACAGTGGTGATCAAGGACAACGTCTCCGTGGCCGGTGTGCCGATGGCCAACGGATCGTTGAGTCTTGACGGTTACGTGCCGTCCGAAGATGCCACGGTGGTCAAGCGCCTGCTAGCGGCCGGTGCAACCGTGGTGGGCAAGTCCGTTTGTGAGGATCTGTGCTTCTCCGGCGCAAGCTTCACCTCCGCCAGCGGCCCGGTGAAAAACCCGTGGGACATGACCCGCAACGCCGGTGGTTCGTCCAGCGGCAGCGCGGTGCTGGTGGCGCTGGAAGAGGTCGACATGGCCATTGGCGGCGACCAGGGCGGCTCGATCCGCATGCCCTCGGCCTGGAGCGGCATCGTCGGTCACAAACCGACCTACGGCCTGGTGCCTTACACCGGCGCGTTCCCCATCGAACGCACCATCGACCACGTTGGCCCGATGGCCAATAACGTGCGCGACGTGGCCCTGATGCTAGACGTCCTCGCGGGCGCCGACGGTCTCGACTCGCGGCAGAAAAACCCTCCGGCCGTGGCTTGCCTGGAAACACTGGACGAGGGGGTCGCGGGTCTGAAAATCGGCCTGTTGCGTGAAGGCTTCGCGATACCCGGTGTTTCCGAAGAACAGGTCGATGCGTTGGTCAAGGCGGCTGCCGCGAAGCTGGAAAGCCTCGGCGCCACCGTGGGTGAAGCCAGTGCGCCCTGGCATTCCGGCGTTGCCCTGGACATGTGGAATGTCATCGCCACCGACGGCGCCGCGTACCAGATGCTGCAAGGCAACGGCTACGGCATGAACGTCGATGGCTATTACGATCCGGACATCATGAGCTATTTCGGCGCCAAGCGTCGTGAGCACGCCGATGCGTTGTCCAGCAGCGTCAAAGCCGTGGCCCTGACCGGGCATTACAGCCTGAAAAACCTGCACGGCGCCTACTACGCCAAGGCGCGGATGCTGGTGCCGGAACTGACTCGCCAATACGACGAAGCCTTCAAGGATTTCGACGTATTGGTGATGCCGACCATGCCCTTCGTGGCGACCCGCCTGACACCGACTGACGCGCCCATCGAGGAGTACGTTCACAGCGCCTTGAACATGCTGACCAACACTGCGCCATTCGACCTCACCGGCCACCCGGCCACTTCGATTCCCGCAGGGCTGGCCGATGGCTTGCCGGTGGCAATGATGATCGTCGCGCCACGCTTCAAAGATGCGCTGGCATTGCGTGTGGCTCAGGCGTACGAGCAGGCGCGGGGCGCGTTCCCCAAACCACCGCGTGACTGAAACCAACCGCTACGGGGCGCCGTCGCGGCCATCGCCGGCGTCTTGCTTTCATCAGGATCAAGGAGCGTTTCATGTTGTTGACTCGATCTGTACGACTGTCTTTGGGCGCCGCGCTGTGTGTGCTGCCGATGCTCGCTTTCGCCCATCCCGGGCATGACGAATCCGGGCTCATGGCCGGGGTCGCCCACCCGCTGACCGGCATGGACCACCTGCTGGCGATGTTTGCGGTAGGGCTGTGGGCGGCGCAACAGAAGGGCGGAGCGCGCTGGATGCTGCCGGCGACGTTTGTCGCCAGCATGTTGCTCGGCGGGTTGCTGGGGTTCGACGGGCTGGCCGTGCCGTATCTGGAAACCGGCATCGCCGCATCCGTACTCGCCTTTGGCCTGTTGGTGGCGGTGGCGGCACGTCTGCCAATAGCGGTGGCCATCGCGACCACGGGGGTGTTCGGTCTGGCCCACGGCATCGCTCATGGCCTGGAACTGCCGGACATGAGCAGCCCGGTCGGTTACGCGATCGGTTTTGTGGCCGCAACTTCAGCGCTCCATGCCACAGGCTATGCACTGGCGCGATGGACGCCTGTCGCCGCAGCATCGCTGATCCGTGTGCTGGGTCTGGTTTCGGCAGGTGCGGGGGTTATGTTGCTGGCGGGGTGATTCACGGCTATCCGCTGTTCTTCATGGCAGAGTTGGGGCGCCGGTGCATCGCGTCTTCACCACGTAGCAGTCCGGCTCTGTGGTGGAGGCGAATGAATGATCGTTCCCACGCTCTGCGTGGGAATGCCGCCGCTGACGCTCTGCGTTCGCTTCAGGTGACGCGGAGCCTCCCAGGATGCATACGCACGCGGGGCGTGAGCACGCTCATGTGGCCTGGTGAACCAGATTCCTGGCAGTTGTGGTGGAGCCAGGCCATGCCACGACCCCGGTCGAATAAATTTGAAATCCACGGCGTCGCTCGCCAGAATCGCGCTCCGATCCGGCCCCAGAGGCCGGGTGTTTTTGGTATGAAGGGGCGGCGGTTGAACGAACACACATTGTCCATGCGCCTGGAGCGTGTGGCAGCGCAGGTGCCGCACGGGGCGCGGCTGGCCGACATCGGTTCGGATCATGCCTATCTGCCCGTGGCGTTGGTGCGCCGAGGGATCGCGGTGGCGGCGGTGGCAGGTGAGGTGGCGGTGACGCCGTTCCACGCGGCGGAGCGCACGGTGCGGGAAAACGATCTGCAGCAACGAATCGTGGTGCGCCTGGCCAATGGTCTGGACGCGATCGAGTCAGCCGACGGCATCACTGCGATCAGCCTGTGCGGCATGGGCGGTGAAACCATCCGCGACATCCTGGATGCCGGCAAAGCGCGGCTGAGCGGGCAGGAGCGCCTGATTCTGCAACCTAATGGCGGCGAGCAGCCGTTGCGCCAATGGCTGATGGAGCATGGCTACCGGATTGGCTATGAAGAAGTGTTGCTGGAAAATCGATTCGACTACGAAATCATCGTCGCCGACTTTGCAGGTTCCGTGACCTATACCCATGAGCAGCTCTACTTCGGCCCGTTGCTGATGCAGGAGCGCAGTTTGGCGTTTGTGGCGAAGTGGCAACGCAGACTGCGCTTGAAACAGCGCACGCTGAATCACTTCAGCAGGGCTTCGCAGAGCGTTTCCGAGGAGAAGGTGCAAGAGTTGATTCGACAGACCCGGTGGATCAGCGAAATCCTCCTCTAAGGGCGGTGTCTGCGCAACCGTCCAGTTGGCTCGCAAAGCCATTAAATATGAAAAGCCTGCCACAGCCGCCCGTTCGGCCCGGGATTATGATCGGGCTTCGTGATGGTGTCTGTGGAGGTGTTTCATGGGCTTTACGATTTGCTACAGCTTTCGGGGAAACCAGCGGGTTCTGGAGTGCCAGGAGGACAACCTCTGCGGGCACGACGCGGTCTATTACGCGCTGCTGCACTCGGGTGCGGAACTGGGCAACATGGTCGGCGGCTGGCAGGGCAGTTATCCCTCGATTGTCGAAGCGGCCGAGCGATCAGGCGTCAGCAATGTGCTGTGGCACAAGTCGCTGACTCAATTGTCTTCCTGATGGTGCGGGGTTGCGCCTGCTGATGACGCGTCCCAGATCATCATGACCTGTTTAATGGCCGCCACAAAGACGGTGTGAGCAACACCGTCTCTGGCCAATGTCGATATCCCCAGCAAAAAACTGTCGAACACCGCCGCGAGTGCGCGGACGTCGGTTTGAGCAGCCAACTCCTTCCTCGCCACCCCACGCTCGACACACGCAATGAACCCGGCACGGGTCCTCGCCCGCGATGCCGTGAGCCCGGCCGTGACCTGCGCATGTTCCTCAGTCGGTGCACTCATGACCCCCAATGCCACCATGCAGCCTTTGGGGTGCGTGCGTTCGCACTGCATTTTCGCCGAGCGCCGCAGCGCCGTTTCGATGGCCGTGCGAGGCGCCAAGTCGGCGTCCCACAGGCATTCGGTGACTTGAGCGAAGGTCTGCAAATAACGTTGCACGGCTTCCTCGAACAGCGCCTCTTTGGAGCCGAAGGCGGCGTAGAAGCTGGGTGCCGAGATGCCGCCGGCGATACCGGCCTTCAACTGGCTCAATGACGTGCATTCATAGCCGTGCTCCCAGAACAGGTGCATCGCCTGTTCGATTGCCTGGTCACGGTCAAAGCTGCGGGGACGGCCCATCTGCGCCATACAAGGATCCTCTCGAAGAACGAGATAGATACTACTCGATACAAAAGTCGTTGACCAAGGTTTTGCGCTCACCCTAGTATCTGTACCAATCGATACTTAAGTGGTGAGGAATTGTGCAGTGAAAACACATGAACAGCTGGGTGAGCGACTACCCCTTGGCGCGTTGCTGGCGCTGGCAATGACCGGTTTTATCTGCATCGTGACCGAAACTCTGCCGGCAGGGCTTTTGCCCGACATTGCCCGAGGCCTGGATGTTTCGGCGTCGCTGGCAGGGCAAATGGTCAGCGTGTATGCCCTGGGGTCGCTGCTGGCCGTCCTTCCCCTGGCTATTGCCACGCAAGGTTGGCGGCGCCGGACCGTGCTGCTGACAACCGTTGTCGGTTTTCTGATCTTCAACTCGATCACCGCCTGGTCTTCCAGCTTTACAGTGATCCTGATTGCCCGGTTCTTCGCCGGGGTTTCAGCAGGGCTTGCCTGGAGCCTGCTTGCCGGTTACGCACGGCGCATGGTTTCTGTGCGGCAACAGGGCAAGGCGCTGGCGATCGCCATGGTCGGCACTCCAGTCGCGCTGTCCCTGGGTGTGCCGTTGGGCACGTGGCTGGGTGGCTTGATCGGGTGGCGAATGGCGTTTGCGTTGATGTCCGCTTTGACCCTGATTCTGATCGTCTGGGTACTGGTCAAGGTGCCTGATTATCCCGGCCAGTCTTCCTCGCAACGAGTGGCGGTTCGCAGCGTGCTGATGACGCCGGGTGTGCGTTCAGTGCTGGGCGTGGTGTTCACCTGGATGCTCGCACACAACATCCTTTATACCTACATCGCGCCGTTCGTGATCGCCTCGGGCCTGACGGAACACGTAGACCTCGTGCTGCTGGTGTTCGGGCTGGCCGCGTTGCTGGGCATCGCAGTGACTGGCCGGCTGGTTGACGCGCACCTGCGCAGCGCCGTGCTCCTGAGCCTGGCAACGTTTGCCGCCGTGTCGGTGCTCTTCGGTCTATTCTCGACCTCGCCAGTGGCGATCTGCGTCGGTGTGTTCATCTGGGGCCTGACCTTCGGCGGCGCCGCGACCTTGTTGCAGACCGCGCTGGCGGATGCCGCGGGCACTGGAGCAGATGTGGCGCTGTCGATGAACGTCGTGGTCTGGAACAGTGCGATCGCGGCAGCGGGGCTCGCGGGAGGCGTGTTGCTGGACCAGATTGGAGTCGGGGCTTTTCCGTGGGTATTGCTGGCGCTGGTGCTGCTGAGCCTGGGCATTGCTTCGAGGGCTCGCCAGAGTGGTTTTCCAGAGGGCGCGCGACAGGGCGGCGCTGCGGTGACCGGACACTGACCTTGTCCTCGGGATGCCGAAACTGGAAAAACACGCCTGGAGCTGCGAGCAGCTCCGGGACGTTTTCGAGCGTTGCGAAGCCGACTTGAGACGCCTTCCAGTTCTGGTGAAATCGCCGAACGAGTCGCTCGGATCATCCGCACGCGGGAGACTGGCTGGTCAGTCTGCCTTGGCCAGCATCGCCAGCAGCAGCACGTTAGCGCCGGCTTCGGCCCAGTGCGGGTGTATGTGTTCGGCTTCGTTGTGGCTCAAGCCATCGACGCAGGGCACGAAAATCATTGAGGTCGGCGCGACCTTGCTCAAGTAACAGGCATCGTGACCTGCCCCCGAAATCATCCGCCGCTGGCTGTAGCCCAGCGTGGCGGCCGCCTGTTCGACGCGTTCGATGCAGTCGCTGTCAAAGGCGATCGGCGCGTACTGGAAGATTTGCTTGAGGTGGTGGGTCAGGCCAATGTGTTCGGCGATGGCCTGGACTTCAGCGCGCAACTGACCGTCGAGCACCCCCAGAACCCCTTCGTCAGGGTGACGAAACTCGACACTGAACAGGGTGCGGCCAGGGACCACATTGCGGGAGTTGGGGAAGACGTTGACCCATCCGACCGTCGCCCGTCCTTCGGCGCCCTGAGCCACGCCCATGGCGTTGACCGCCTCGATCACCCGCGCCATGCCCAGCAGCGCGTCCAGTCGATGATCCATCGGCGTGGTTCCTGCGTGCGCGCTGCGCCCGCCAAGTTCGATTTCGTACCAGCGCTGACCCTGGGCGCCGGTCACCACGCCGATGGTGATGTCCTCGGCCTCCAGAATCGGCCCTTGTTCGATGTGCAGTTCGAACGCGGCATGAATGTCCCGGCCCCCCATGGGTTCGTCACCCGCATAGCCGATGATCTGTAGCGCCTCGCCAAGGGTGATGCCCTGGGCGTCGGTGCGCGACAGGCCGTATTCGAGATCGAACACGCCGGTGTAGACGCCGGACGCGATCATCGCCGGTGCGAAGCGCGAGCCTTCCTCGTTGGTCCAGTTGACCACTTCGACGGCACGTTCAGTCTGAATGTCGTGATCGTTCAGGGTCCGGATCACTTCGAGCCCGGCGAGCACGCCGTAGATGCCGTCGAATTTGCCACCAGCCGGTTGCGAGTCTGCGTGGGAGCCGGTGATGACCGGAGCCAGTTCGTCGTTGCGCCCCGCACGGCGGGCGAACATGTTACCCATGGCGTCGACGCGCAATGTGCAGCCCGCCTCGGTTGCCCAGCGGGCAAACAGGTCGCGGCCCAGACGGTCTTCCTCGGTCAGCGCCAGGCGCGAGACACCACCCTTGGCAGTGCCGCCGATCTGCGCCATTTCCATCAGCGAATCCCAGAGGCGTGTGCCATTGATGCGTGGAGAGGCGCTCATTGCTGTGGCTCCTGATCCTTGACCTTGTAACGGAAGTTGCAGTGACTGGCGCCCTGCATGATGGTCTGTGTGCGCGTCAGTTCGACGTTGGGGGCGTAACCGACAATGAACACTTCATCTCGGTTGCAAGACAGCAGGTGACCGATCTCGCCGAGGCCCATTTCGTGGTACATCTCGGCGTAGCGGCAGCGGTGCACGTCGTAGTCGTAGTGAGTGGCGTCGCTGGCGATGATGTCGACCTTGAGCGCGTCGTCCTTCTCCCACAGTTCCTGAAGCGCGACGAAGCCTTCGAGGGTCGCGCCATTGGGTTCGCGCGAGGCGAAATATTCCCCGGCTTTCACCGCCGCCTGAGAAACGGCTTCGCCGATCACGGCCTGGGCGTTCTGCTTGCCGTAGTCACGCACCAGTATTTCGTAGATCGGTTTGATAATTTCGGCTTCGATTCGCCGCCGGGCCAGGATGCCCAGTTCACCTTCCACAGCGCTCATGTCAGTTCTCCTCGGTTCACGGTCTGAGGGGGCGGCCCGTTTTACGAGCCGCCCATGCATTGCTCAAGGCTTGCCGCCAGCGACGCTGACGGGGACCCATTTGTCGGCCTTGACCTGGTAAACGGTGAAGGTCGGATTCTTCAGATTGCCTTCGGCGTCGAAGGCGATCGGGCCGGTCACACCCTGATAATCGATATTGCGCAGCACCGGCAGGTACTTCTGCGGGTCGGTGGAGCCGGCTTTTTCCAGGGCTGCGATCAGCACACCCACACCGTCGTAGGCGAACGGCGCGTGCAGTTCGATGTGGGTCTTGTAGCGGTCGACATACGCCTGCTCGAACGCCTTGCCACCGGGCATCTGCTCGACCGCCAGGCCCGGTTCCAGTGCCGTGACGCCTTCACCTTCCTTTTGGGCCAGGGTCAGGAAGGTCTGGCTGACGAAGCCACCTGCGCCCATCAGTGTCGCCTTGATGCCCAGCTGTTTGATGCGTCGCGCCAGTGGCGCGGCCTGTGCATCGACGCCGCCGAAGAAAATCAGGTCCGGGTTCTTGCTGCGAACGTTGGTCAACACGGCACTGAAGTCCACGGTCTTGTCGTCATACTCGCGGGAAACCACCGCTGCGCCACCGGCCTCGATGGATTTGACGAACTGATCAGCCAGGCCCTGACCGAACGCGGTACGGTCGTCGATCACCGCAATGCGCTTGGCCTTGAGGGTTTGCAGCGCGTATTTGCCGGCCACCTGACCGCCATCGTCGTCATGGCCCATGATCCGGAAACTGGTGTCGAAGCCCTGTTGAGTGTAGGCGTGACCGGTGGCCACCGGCGCGACCTGGGCGACGCCTGCATCGTGATAGACCCGGGCCGCCGGGATGCTGGTGCCGGTGTTCCAGTGACCGACCACACCCACGACGCCAGCGTCCACCAGGCGCTGAGCCACAGTAACCGCAGCACGTGGGTCGGACTGGTCGTCTTCGGACACCAGTTTATAGGTGACGGCTTCACCGCCGATTGTCGGGTGGCGCGCGTTCGCCGCATCGATTGCCAACTGCGCGCCATTTTCCAGGTCCTTGCCGATTCGCGCCGAAGGTCCGGTCAAGGGCCCGGCGAGGCCGATCAGCACCTGTTGATCGGCTTGCGCCACGGCGGCGGCGAGGCTGCTCAATACCAGACCGGTCAGGGCCGCGTGTTTGATGAGGGCAGTGAATTGCATGCTGTGTTTCCTGAGTGTGGTCGCGGTTTCGTTCGCCGCGACGTCGGTGATGACACGCCGGAGGCCCGGTAGCGTTGGGATTCATTCGCCCAGATAGGCTGCGCGCACCTGAGGGTCATTGATCAGCGTCGACGACGCGCCATCGAGGACGATCCGGCCGCTGTCCATGACGTAGGCGCGCTCCGTCACCTGGAGTGCCAGTCGAGCGTTCTGCTCCACCAGCAGCAGGGTCATGCCGCGACGGCAGACTTCGCCGATGACCTGGAAAATTTTCTCAACCATTACAGGCGCCAGGCCCATGGACGGCTCGTCGAGAATCAGCAGGCGAGGGCGGGCCAGCAGGGCGCGGCCCAGGGCGAGCATTTGTTGCTCGCCGCCGGACATCAGCCCCGCAGGCTGCTGCAGGCGCCGCCGTAAATGCGGAAACCAGTCCAGGATCTGTGCGATTTCGTCGCGGATCGCCGCGCTGTCACGTCGTAAATGAGCGCCAGCCTGGAGGTTTTCCAGCACGCTCATCCGGGCGAACACGCCGCGACCTTCGGGCACCATCGCCAGACCCAGTGCCGGACGTTCATGGGCTGCGATACCACGCAGGGAGCGTCCGTTGAAAAGAATGTCGCCGGCGCTGGCCGCCAGCAGGCCAGTGAGGGCCTTGAGGGTCGAGGTCTTGCCGGCGCCGTTGGAGCCGATCAGCGTCACGTGTTCGCCGTCTTCGACCGAAAGGTCCAGCGACTTCACCGCCTGAATCGCGCCGTAATGCACATCCAGCCCGGTGATTTGCAGCAAGGGCTCAGCCATGGACACCGGCTCCCAGATACGCCTCGATCACCGCCGGGTTGCTGCGCACATCCTGCGGCGAGCCCTGGGCAATGATCTGGCCGTGGTCGAGAACGGTGATGCGGTCGCACAGACCCATCACCAGTTTGACGTCGTGTTCGATCAACAGCAGCGTGCGGCCATCGCCGCGAATCTTTTCCAGCAGGTCGCGCAGTTGAAGTTTTTCCGTGGCATTCATGCCGGCCGCAGGTTCGTCCAGGGCCAGCAACCGAGGTTCGGTGGCCAGTGCCCGGGCGATTTCCAGGCGTCGCTGATGACCGTAGGAAAGCGTGTCGGCACGACGTTCCGCCAGTTCGCCGATGCCTACGTAATCAAGCCAGTGGCGAGCGATCCGGCGGGTTTGCGCCTCTTCTTCCCGTGCCCTGCGGTGGCGCGTGAGGGCTGCCCAGACGCCGTTGCGGGTGCGAACGTGGCGCCCGACCATGACGTTCTCCAGCACGCTCATGGCATTGAACAGACGAATGTTCTGAAAGGTGCGGGCGATGCCGGCCTGCGCGACCTTGTGTACGGAAGAAGGCTGGTAGGCCACACCTGACAGGGCAAAGCGGCCGGCATCGGCGCGATACAGCCCGGTCATGACATTGAAGAAGGTGGTCTTGCCCGCGCCATTGGGACCGATCAATCCGTAGACTTCCCCGGCCTGGATGCTCAGGTTCACGTCGGTCAGGGCACTGACTCCGCCGAAATGCTTGCTCACCCCTTCGATCTGCAGCAAAGCGCTCATGATCTTGCCTCCCGCGCTGCCGGCCACATCCCGGCCGGGCGATAGAGCATGACCAGAATCAACGCCAACCCGTAGAACAACTGGCGAATGATTTCCGGGTCCACCAGCACCTGACCGAACAGAGATTGCTGAAGGCTGCCCATAGTGGCGCGCAGTACTTCGGGCAGCGCCGCCAGCAGCACGCAACCCAGAATCACGCCGGGAATATGGCCCATGCCGCCCAGCACGACCATCGCCAGTACCGCCACAGACTCGTTGAGGCTGAATGACTCAGGCGAGACGAAGCCCTGAAACGAAGCGAACAGGGCACCGCCCACGCCGCCGAAACTGGCGCCGATGGCGAACGCCAGCAGCTTCAGGCGACGGGTGTCCAGCCCCATGGCTTCAGCGGCATTCTCATCCTCGCGGATGGCCACCCAAGCCCGGCCGATGCGCGAATCCTGAAGGCGTACGCAGGCGAACATGATCAGTAGCGCGAGCAGGGCGAACAGGTAGTAATAGAGATACACCGAGGGAATGCGCAGGCCGAAGAGCTCCTGGGTTCGCGCCAGATTGACGCCGAACAGCTGGATCGGGTCGACCGACGAAATGCCTTTGGGGCCGTTGGTTATGTTCAGCGGACGGTCCAGATTGCGCAGGAAGATGCGGATGATCTCGCCGAAACCGAGCGTGACGATGGCCAGGTAATCGCCGCGCAGCCGCAGGGTCGGCGCGCCGAGCAAAATACCCAGGCCTGCTGCGAGCAACCCCGCCAGCGGCACGATCAACCAGATCGAGGTGTGCATGCCATGGGGCAGGGCAGCCGCCAGCGCCGGAAACTGCGTGAGCAGGTGCGGCGAGGACAGCAGCGCGGCCAGATACGCACCCACCGCATAGAACGCGATAAAGCCCAGATCGAGCAGCCCCGCATAACCGACCACGATATTCAGGCCCAGCGCGAGCATGATGTAGAGCAACGCGAAATCGAGCATTCGCACCCAGGCGTTGCCGCCGGCCTGGCCCGCGATCCACGGCGCCAGCAGCAGCGCAAGGGCAAACAGCACAATCCCGAATCGGGCCCGTTGTGCGGGCCGTGTCACTGCGATGAGCAGGCTCATGCGCGCACCGCCAGACGTTCGCCCAAAAGGCCCGAAGGGCGCAGTACCAACACCGTAATCAGCACCATGAAGGCGAACACGTCCTGATAGCTGCTGCCGAATACGCCGTCAGTCAACTCGCCCATGTAGCCGGTTCCCAAGGCTTCGATCAGGCCCAGCAGGATGCCGCCGAGCATGGCGCCCTTGAGGTTGCCGATGCCGCCGAGCACTGCGGCCGTAAAGGCTTTGAGACCCGGCAGAAACCCCATGTAGAAATGTGCGCTGCCATAATTGCTGGCCATCATGATGCCGGCGAGGGCTGCGAGGCCGCCGCCGATGGCAAAGGTCAGCACGATGACGCTGTTCGGATTAATGCCCATCAGACTCGCCACCTGCGGATTCTCCGCCACCGCGCGCATGGAGCGGCCGAGACGAGTGCGCTCGACCAGCAATAGCAAGCCGCCCATGACCAGCATGGCGACGAGCACGGTAATGATGGCGGTCATGTTGGTGATGGCGGGCGCATGAGTGGCATCGCCAGCGGTCACCTCGATGGCGTCCAGCGGCAACAACTGAGGAAACACCTGGGGATTGCGCGACCAGATCAGCATCGCCACGGTTTGCAGTAACAGCGATACCCCAAGGCCACTGATCAGTGGCGCCAGGCGCGGCGCATTGCGCAAACGCCGATACGCGATACGTTCGATCAAGCCAGCGAGCAGGGCGCAGGCGGCCATGGCGATGACGCCCGCGACGATCAGCACCACGATGTCCGGCAAGCCGGGAAACGCGCTCTGCAATAGATGGATAGCCGAAAGGCCGATCAGCGCGCCGATCATCAGTACGTCGCCATGGGCGAAGTTGATGATGCGCAGGATCCCGTAGACCATGGTGTAGCCGAGGGCGATGAGCGCGTACAAACTGCCCAGCACCAGGCCGTTGAGCAACTGTTGGATGAACATATCCATGAGAGGGGCAAAGCCTTGGGTCAATCGTCGCGGGCGCGACCGGAACAGGGCGGCACACTAAATAATCGTTTTATATTTATCAACTAACAAAAATTCATAAGGTTATAAGCAATTGTTGATACCGGTTTTATGGGCGTTTCTGAGTTGTTTTCTGTAGCTTTCCAAGCGTAACAATAAGGTTTAAGCTCAATACATGAATAATATAGAACAAATGCAAAACGACCCTCCGCTGCGCGCCGTGCGCACATTCGAAGCCTTTGCCCGTCATGGGGGGGTCAATTCGGCTGCCCGCGAACTGGATGTCTCGCCCTCGGCGATCAGTCATCAGTTGCGCCTGCTGGAGGAGTTCCTCGGCCAGTCGCTGACCTCAAGGCAAGGCCGCAACCTGATTCTTACGGACGAAGGGCGTGAATATTACCGGGCGATTCGCTCGGCGTTCGCGGTGCTGCGCAGTGCCACTGAGCATGTGCGTGAACAGTCGGCGACACGCCAGGTGACGATCAGCCTGATCCCGATGTTCGGGATCAATCTGTTCATCCCGCGCCTGGGTGAGTTCCTGGCCGAGAACCCGGCGGTGGACGTCAACGTGACCTATGCCAATCACCGCAGTTACCCCAGCGATGCCGCTGACATTTCGATCCGCTTCGGTACCGGGCACTGGCCGGGCTATCACAGCGAGCCGCTGATGTCTGGTGGCGTGACGGCGTGGTGCAGCCCTTCATTCAAGGCCCTTCACGGCCGCATCGATACGCCTCAGGCGCTGGTGGAGTTGCCGTTGCTGCACGATGAGGAGCGTGGCACCTGGATGGCGTGGTTACAAAGCGTCGGCGTCCGGCACCCGACAGCGTTGCAGGGACTGTTGTTCGAAGACGGCCAGCTTGCTCTGACTGCTGCGCTCAACGGTTTGGGCTGCGCGCTGCTGCGCGAACCCTTGGTGACGCCGCTGCGTGATCGGGGCGAGCTGATCAAACTGTTCGACCATGGCCTGGATGACGGAAGGGCGTATTACCTGTGTCGACGCGCCGATGGCGAGCTTTCACGAGAAGGGTTGAATCTCTACAGCTGGATCAAGCGCGTATTGCTGACTTGACCTGGCGCAGTGCGCGGCCAGCCCGGGGTTGGCGCCCGGGCTGGATACGAATGACAAGGCGGGGAACGAGAGCCTGCTCAAACAGGCTCTGGTGCACTGCGGACCCGGATCAGTATTTCCAGGTCAGCGAGGCGGTCACGTTGCGTGGCGCGCCGTAGTTGCTGGCGGTGGCGCTGTACAGCGACGTCAGATACTTGCGATCGGTGACGTTGTTGAAGTTCAGCGCGGTGCTCCAGTTGCTGTCGATGTCGTAGCTGGCCATCAGGTCGACCAGCGCATAGGCGTTCTGGCGGATAACGCTGATGTTGTCGTTCTGGATACCGCTCTGCCAGCTGACGCGAGTGCCGACACGGGCTTGTGGCAAGCCCGGCAGACGATAGGTCGCCATGCCGTGGAAGCTGTGGGTTGGTACGTAGCGGCGGGCCTTGTCGCCGTCGTCGTTATCGATGCGCACATAGGTGTAACCCGCCAGCAGGTCGAGGCCAGGCAACGCTTCGCCCGAGGCTTCGAGCTCAATACCGTGGCTCTTGTATTCCCCGGTGAAATAGCGGAACTGAGAGCCGACCTCAACGTATTCGTTGGTCATGACATTGCTTTGTTCGGTCTTGAAGACCGCCGCCGTCAGGTTGAGGCGATCTTCCAGCACGCTGCCTTTGACGCCTGCTTCCAGGCTCTTGCCTTCCAGAGGATCAAGCGGTTTGCCGTCCACGCCGACGTAGCCGTATTGCGGGTTATAAATCTGCGTCCAGCTGGTATAGAGGCTCCATTGCTTGTTCACGTCATACACAAGGCCCGTGTACGGCGTGACCTTGCCGTGCTCGCGCTGGGCGTGATCGACACCGTAGCTCTCGCCGGTGCCATCGGTGCTGAGCATGCGTGCGCCGGCAATCCAGTGCAGGTCGTCCGCCAGGCTGAAGCGGGCTCCGGCGAACAGGCTCTTCTGCCGGTCGATGATGTTCTGGTTGTTGATGTCGCTGGTGTAAATGAACTGCGGCGCAGGTTCGGTGCCTGCAAGGATGCCGGCGAACGAGGTGTCGTAGTAGCCCTCTTCAGCGGCATCGTACTCGCTCGCTTTCTGGTGCGTACGGCCATAGCTCGCGCCGAACGTCAGCTCGTGTTCACGTCCGAACAGGCTGAACGGGCCGGAGACTTTCGCCTCGCCGATCAACTGGTGCGAGCGGCCCGATGTCTGTGCCGCGAACGCCGATGCATCGTCGTCGGTGACGCTGGCGACGTACAGCATGCTGCTGTTCTGGTATTCGGTGATGCCGGTGCCAGTCAACGTGGCGTTCCAGCCGTTGCCGAAATCATGTTTGAATTCCGCAAAGACCTTTTGCGTGTGAATGTTCCAGTACGACCATGGCTGGCCGACGTTGGAGCTGCGGCTTGAGTAATGGATCGGGTTGTTGCTGCTATCGACCAGCGGCAGGTTGCCCCAGGTGCTGCCGTTGGAGTCGCTGTTGTGCTGCGAGAAACCCACCGTCACGGTGTCGGCATCGGACAGGTCGAACGCCAGCAAGCCGGCGGCCACGTTCTTCTCGTGGCTGTAGCGGTCCATCCAGGAATTGCCTTTTTCGTGGGCGTAGATGAAGCGTCCGCGCACGTTGCCGGTCTCGGTCAGCGGCCCCGAGACATCCACATCCACACGACGGGTGTCCCACGAACCTACGCTGGTGTCGATCTGCGCCTGGAATTCCTTGGTCGGGCGCTTGCGCACGAAGTTGACGGTGGCGGAAGGGTTGCCCGTGCCGCTCATCAAGCCGTTGGCGCCGTGCAGCACGTCGATCTGCTCGTACTCGGCCATGTCCAGATCGCCGTTGAGGATGCTCTGGGTGAACGGCATGTTCATGCCGTCGAACTCGAAGCTGTTGATCTCGAAGCCACGGGAAGTGAACTCGGTGCGGTCGGTTTCGCTCTGTTCGACAGTGACCGACGGCGCGGAACGCAAGGCGTCCTTGACGCTGTTGATCTTGTAGTCGTTCATCTGGTCACGGGTGATCGTGGTGATCGCCTGTGGCGTTTCCTTGTTGGTCAGCCCCAGTTTTGTGGTGCTGGAGGAGGGCTTCCCTACATAACCCACGCTTAACGCGTCGTCCTGAGCGACCGCGCTGTCCTGTACTTGCGTTGCAGGGAGCGTCATTTCATCGGCGGCGTGGGCCAGCGTTGCAGCGCTGACGGCAGCCGCCAGGAGCAGGGGAGAGAAACAAGGATTCACAATCGGCATTCCCAAAGAGCGTCAAAAAGATGAATGCGATTCTCTATCATTATCAAAATGATAACTAGATGTGTCTTGTACTAATTTTTTACAAATTTTTCACAATTGGCTGGTGTCCGCGGCTTTGTGGCGCGGTGGCGCTTGCTGAGGGCGGGGCAGCTGGCATGATCGCTGCTAGAAATTAAAGAGCTAATCAATTAATTTGCGTCTACGAAATCTTCGCCGGATGTAAGCCGGTGGAGTCGCACGTTTGAACCTCAAGGTAACGCGGACCTATGCAAACAATAACGGGCCGACGCGGCAGCGCAGCCGCTGTGGCAGGGAAGGGCAAGACCGGCAGAAAAGGGCCTGGACGACCGGAAGGCGCCAGCAATTTGCGGGACGAGATTCTGGATGCCGCCGAGGAGTTGTTCGCCAACCTCGGATACGCAGGCACCACGATGCGCGAGGTGTCGCAGCACGCCAAGGTAACTCAGGCGCTGATCAGCTATTACTTCGGTTCCAAATACGGCCTGTTCGAAGAAGTGTTTCTGCGTCGCGGCAGCGCGATTTCCGATGAGCGCCTGAAGAATCTCGACACCCTTCAGGCGCAGGGTCAGACCCCAGCCGTACGGGCGATTGTCGAGGCGTTTCTTCTGCCTACCGTGGTGTTGCGAACGTCCATTCAAGGTCGTCACTTCCTGCGGTTGCAGGCGCGGTTGCACACTGAGCCACCGACCATCTCCTATGCATTGCGGGACAAGGCCTATGGCACATCGACCCAGCGTTACGTCGATGCCTTGAAGGAAGCCGTGCCTGGCTTGAGCGATCTCGACGCCAACTGGCGGATCACGTTGATGGTGGGCACTTACCTGTATGCGTTCTCCGACAGTCATCGCATGGAAGAGCGTTTGCCGGACGGCCAGTACAACCCCGAAGACTGGCAGTCGCTGATTCAACAGGTGACCAGTTTTGTCGTGGGCGGAATGTCGGCGTAGGCGTTACCGAATGTGGCAGCGAAGCACCGTTTTGGGAGTTGCCTGGCCAGAATGGTGCGTTGCGCAACACAGTGGGTAACGCGAATATTTTTATAAAAACTTTGTAAATCAGGCAGATACGAGAATTTTCTGCAATTTGGCACGGCTTCTGCTACCCATTAATTAAAAGGTTGATTAATTAATTTTGATTGTCTGGTAGAACAAAGGAGTCGTGATGAACCTGATAGCCGTCTCATCTCATCAACCGGTCACCGCTGCGGATGGGTGCCAGGACCCCGTGTTGCTCAACGACTGGCACGTCGTGGGTTACAGCAGCGATTTCGTCGCCGGGACCATCTACCCCGTGCGCCTGCTGGAGCGTGAATTGATCGTCTGGCGCAGCGAGGACGGCTCGATTCATGTCTGGGAAGACCTGTGCATTCACCGTGGTGCACGCCTGTCCAAAGGCTGGATCAAGAACGATTCGGTGGTGTGTCCTTATCACGGCTGGGAGTACAACGGCAGTGGCGCCTGCACCCTGATGCCCGCCGCTCCCGATGAAAAGCCGATGAAGAAGGCCAAGGCATTTCCTTATTCAGCAGTCGAGCGTTACGGTTTTGTGTGGACGTGCCTGGGTGAGCCTGCCGAAGACATTCCAGTGTTTCCGGAGTGGGACGACGAGGTCTTCATGAAGGTCCACAGCGGCCCGTACCCGTATGCGGCGAACGGTTTTCGCGCGGTCGAAAACTTCATCGACGCGTCGCATTTTCCGTTTGTGCACGCCGGACTCAATGGGGTGATGGACAAGCCTGACCGCCTCGAGCCCTACACGGTCGAAGAGGTCGACAGTGGCCTGCGATCTTCAGAAGTCAGGGTGTTCCAGCCCTGGGGTGATGCACGCGGCAAACCGCTGGTGGCGTTCTATACCTACCATGCGTTCCGCCCGTTGGTGGGGTACTTCTCGAAACGCACTCAGGATTCCGACACCGAAGGCAATGTCATCAGCGACCAGTCAGACACCTTCGCCACGCTGTTCACCGTTCAGCCGCTGGATGCGGTCAATTGCATCGTTCGTGTCTGTGCGGCCATGAATGTCAGCCCTCGTCCGGACCCGGAAGCCGTCCGCGCCCGCGCTGACGTAGTGTTCGGTCAGGATCGCGACATCGTCGAAAGTCAGCGTCCGGAGCGCATTCCCACCGAACTGCGTTACGAGCTGCACCACCGCACTGACCTGATGGGTCAGCGCTATCGCACCTGGCTGCGCAACAAGGGCATCAGCTATGGCGTTATCTGACGGCATGTTCAAGGTGCGCCTGCACGCCATCGAATATGGTGCGCCGGGCATCAACATCTACACCTTCGAATCGCTGGACGGCTTGCCGTTGCCGGCTTATGAGCCAGGCGCCCATGTCGATGTGACGATGGCGGCGGACCTGCTTCGTCAGTACTCGTTGCTGTGGCCTGCGACCAACCCGGCGCAGTACCGCATTGCCGTGCAATTGTCGGAGGCGGGGAAGGGCGGATCGCGCAAGCTGCATTTCGAGTCGGTGGTGGGTGCGACCTATGAAGTCTCGGCGCCGCGCAATCACTTCCCGCTGATGCCAAGCGATGAAGCGTTCCATCTGTTCGCGGGCGGCATCGGCATCACGCCGATCATCTCGATGTATCGCCAGTTGAAGGTCAGCGGTTGCAAGGTCACCTTGTATTACTGGGCCGGTAGCGCGCAGCACATGCTGTTCCACGATCAGTTGTGCCAGGAGACCGGCGACGTTCGGCTGTTTCACACGCGAACCGCAGGCGAGAAGCCGCCTCGACTGATGGACGTGCTCACGGCATTGCCCCACAGCGCACAGCTCTATTGTTGTGGGCCGCAAGGAATGGTCGATGAGTTTGACCGGCTGACCCTGGACCGTCCGCAAGCCAATACCCATCGCGAGCGATTCAGCGCCACGACTGATGCGTTGCAGCCGGGAGATTCCTTTCGCGTGTACCTGCAGCGATCCGGCCTGACCTTGACCGTTCCGGCAGAACAGACCCTGTTGCAAGCCTGTGAAGCGGCGGGCATCGACGCTGCCTATTCCTGTGAAGAAGGCGTCTGCGGCGCATGCGAAGTAAAGGTGCTGGCGGGGCAAGTGGAGCATCGCGACACCGTCCTCACACCAGGGCAACGGCAACGCAGCGAAAGCATGATGATCTGCTGCTCCCGGGGTTTGGGCGACACCTTGGTGCTGGACTTGTAGCGGGGCATCCAGCTCATTTTTGCCCGTTTAATTAATTGGTTGATCAATTATTACAGTGTGTCACGGCGATATCTGTCGCCGGGCAGGAGGAACACCCATGGACAGAGCATTACGAGTCGGCATCATCGGCGCGGGAATCGGCGGCGTCACCCTGGCCCGCGCCCTGAATCAGCAAGGTATCGAGGCGTGTATTTTCGAGCGCGCTCCGATGTTCGGCGAGGTCGGCGCAGGGGTGCAGATGACCCCGAATGCGGTGAAAGTACTCTCGGAACTGGGCCTGGACGATCAACTGAGAAAGATCGGGTTTCTGCCTCAGGCCATGATGGGACGTAACTGGAAGACCGCCCGGGAGCTATTCCGCACGCCACTCAAAGAGTCGTGCCCGGCACTGTACGGCGCGCAGTTCTATCACGTGCATCGCGCCGATCTGCACGCGGCGCTGGCCAGCGATATCAAGCCTGGCCAGGCGACTTTCGGCGCCCAGTGCGTGGGCATGCTGCAACACGCCAACACGGCGGTGGCGCAGTTTGCCGATGGCTCGGAGTTCGAGGCCGACCTGATCGTCGGTGCGGACGGCGTGCGTTCGGTGATCCGCGAGCAATTGTGGGGGCAGGAAGCGGCCAACTACACCGGGCACATGTGCTGGCGCGCCCTGGTCAACGTCGACAAGCATCCGCTGCCCTTTGTCAGCCCCGACTCGAATTTCTGGATGGGTCCCAAAGGCCATGTGGTGACCTACTACGTGAAGGGCGGCTCGATGGTCAACATCGTCGCGGTCAACGAAAGTCCGGCGTGGGTCGAGGAGTCCTGGAACGCCAAGAGTACCTTGCAGGAGCTGCTCGGCGGCTTCGAAGGCTGGCACCCGAACCTGATCGAGCTGTTCAAGCGCGCCGATCCTGACGCGATTTACAAGTGGGGCCTGTTCGACCGCAACCCGATGCAGAGCTGGTCCAAGGGCAACGCCACGTTGCTCGGCGATGCGGCGCACCCGATGTTGCCGTTTCTTTCCCAGGGCGCAGCGATGGCCATCGAAGACGGTTACGTTCTTGCTCAATCCCTGGCATTTCATGGCCCACGGCAGCTGCAACAGGCGCTACGTGCCTATGAACTCGAGCGATTGCCGCGCACCAGCCGCGTTCAGCTGGAAGCTCGCGAGCGCGGCCGTACCTATCACCTGCCGTCGGCATGGTCGCAACTCAAGCGCGACATGGCCTACCGCTGGAGGCAACTGCTCAACCCGAACGCGGTGGGCATTCAGGCCAATTGGGTCTACGAATACGACGCCCGGGATTGCGCCACGCGCTTCCCGCTGGCGCAAAAGATCCCGGCCTGATCGGTCGCTCTGAACACCCAGAGGTTCAAGATTGGGGAGCACATTGAATGAGTCAGTTTCGCTACGGCGCGCACGTGCACGCCAATGGTATTCGCCAACATTATCTGCACTACGGCCCGCTCGGTGGCAGCGACGTGCGGCTTGATCCGGTGATCATTGTGCCGGGCATCACCAGCCCGGCAGTGACCTGGGGATTTGTCGCCGAACGTCTGGCCGAACACGTCGAGACCTATGTGCTCGATGTGCGTGGACGCGGGCTTTCGCAGGCAGGTGCGGATCTGGATTATGGGCTCGACGCCCAGGCCAGCGACCTGATCGCCTTCGCCGAGGCGCTGGGCCTTGAGCGCTACAGCGTGGTCGGTCATTCCATGGGCGCGCGAATCGCCATTCGCGCAGCCACATCTCACCCCAGGGCGATGGCGCGGGTGGTGCTGGTCGATCCGCCGGTTTCGGGGCCGGGCCGACGGGCCTACCCCGCGCAATTGCCCTGGTACATCGACTCGATCCGGCAGGCCAGGCTCGGCATGAGCGCCGAGGACATGCATGCGTTCTGTCCCACCTGGACCGAGGCGCAACGGGCCTTGCGCGCGCAGTGGCTGCACACCTGCGATGAGCGCGCAATTCTCGCCAGTTTCAACGGCTTTCATGAGGACGAAGTGGTGGAGCAGGTTGCGGCCATCCACTGCCCGGCGCTGTTGGTTACGGCAGCCAGAGGCGATGTGGTGAAGGATGAAGATGTCGTTGAAATGCAGTCGCTGCTGCCTGCGCTGAGTCACGTTCGGGTGGCCGATGCCGGACACATGATTCCGTGGGACAACGAACCCGGCTTTTACGCCGCGCTGGGCAATTTTCTCGGCGCGTCACTCACTCAAACGGGAGGGCGCTGAGCATGGCTGTCAGTGACTTTACGATGATCGACGCCTGGACCCAGGTGCTTGAACTGTCCAACCTGCAGCCGGGTCAGGCGGTGACCATTCTCACCGGTGCGGACACCCATCCGCAGACCCTGCGCACGGCGCAGATCGCCTGCCAGGCCTTGGGCGCGGTGATCAATCGTCTTGATCTCGCCCCGGTCAATGGCGAGCGCTCGCTGAGCCGCGATCCGCTGGCCTATCTGGGGACCACGCCGTTGACGGGGAACAAGCCGGCGATGGCGGCGCTGAAAGCCAGTGATCTGGTGCTGGACCTGATGACACTGCTGTTTTCGCCGGAGCAACACGAGATTCTGGCCAGCGGCACGAAAATCCTGCTGGCCGTCGAGCCGCCGGAAATCCTTGCGCGCATGGTTCCGACCCAGGCTGATCGCGAGCGCGTCATTCGCGCAGCGGCGCGCATCGAAAAGGCTTCGGTGATGACCGTCAGTTCGCCTGCGGGCACCTCGCTGCGCTGTCCGCTGGGGGAGTTTGCGGCGATCAGCGAGTACGGTTTCGTCGACGCACCGGGGCGCTGGGATCACTGGCCCAGCGGCTTCGTGCTGACCTGGCCCAACGAGTTGCAGGCCAGCGGCACGATCGTCATCGATCGCGGCGACATTCTGCTGCCACACAAAAGCTACGTTCAGGACCCTATCGAACTGACGGTCGAGCGCGGTTATGCCACGCGTATTGACGGCGGCGTCGAGGCTGCGCTGCTGCGCGACTACATCGAGAGTTTCGCCGACCCCGAAGCCTATGCCATTTCCCATATCGGCTGGGGCCTGCAACCCCGGGCGCGCTGGTCGACCCTCGGCCTGCTGGATCGCGAAGCGCATATCGGTATGGACGCACGGGCTTACGAAGGCAATTTCCTGTTCTCCCTGGGGCCGAACAACGAAGCCGGCGGATCGCGAACTACGGCGTGCCATATCGACATTCCGTTGCGCGGCTGCACGGTACGTCTGGACGATCTGCTGGTGGTCGATGGCGGCAAAGTGGTCAACGAGGGCTCGGCGCAATGAACGATCCAACACGCACTGCAGACCTCGAAAGCTATCAGCGCCAGGGCTTCGGTGCCGACATGGCCCTGCCAGCGCCTTATGCACTGTTGATCATTGATCTGGTGGAGGGTTTCGCCGATCCCGAGATCTTCGGGGGCGGCAATATTCCCCAGGCCATCGCGCAAACGGAACAGCTATTGGCCCATGCCCGCAAGCAGGGCTGGCCGGTGGCGCATTCGCGAATCGTCTTCGCCGATGACGGCGCCGACGCCAATGTGTTCTCGCTCAAGGTGCCCTCGATGCTGACCCTGACCGAACATGCGCCACGCAGCGCCATTGTGGAGCAACTGACGCCGGTGTCGGGGGAGTTGGTGGTGCGCAAAACGCTGCCATCGGCGTTCTTCGGAACCGACCTTGCGCCATGGTTGACCTTCCATGGCGTGCGCACGCTTCTGGTCGCCGGGGCGGTCACCAGTGGCTGCGTGCGAGCCAGCGTGCTGGACGCCATGAACCACGGTTTCCGGCCTCTGGTGGTCAGCGACTGCGTCGGCGACAGGGCCTTGGGGCCACACGAAGCGAACCTGTTCGACATGGCACAAAAGTACGCTGTGGTGAAGCCAATGGCCGAGGCGCTGGGCCTGCTGCACACCTGACTAGAGAGATAAAAAGCCGATCTGGCATACGCGTTGCTAATTAATTAACTGCCCGTTTAATAACGGTCGTCCGAGTCTGGAACGCCCTGATGCTGTGCAAGCCTTTCACCTGATCAGCTTGGAGAACACCATGAACATGCGTGCACGTTTCACGAAGTCGAATATGTTGGCCGGGGCGATTGCCTTGATCGTCAGCGGCCTGGCCTGGTCAGCGGACACGATCAAGATCGGCGATATCAACAGCTACAAATCACAGCCGGTGTTCACCGACGGCTACAAGAAGGGCATGGAGCTGGCGGTCGAGCAGATCAACGCGGCGGGCGGTGTCGACGGCAAGAAGCTGGAACTGATTACGCGCGATGACAATGCCAACCCCGGCGATGCCATTCGCCAGGCCGAAGACCTGATCAACCGCGAGCACGTCGATGTGCTGGCCGGCGCGTTCTATGCGCACATCGGTACTGCACTGTCGGACTACGCCAAACAGAAGAAGCGCTTTGTCCTGATCACCGAAGCCCTCAGTGACAACATCGTCTGGAGCGCCGGCAATCGTTACACCTACCGGCTGGATGCCTCGACCTACATGCTGACGTCGGCGTTGGTGGATGAAGCGGTCAAGTTGCACAAGAAGCGCTGGGCGCTGGTGTACCCCAACTATGAGTTCGGAACAGCAGCGGCCAGCGCGTTCAAGACATTGCTGAAGGCGCGGCAGCCAGATGTGGAGTTCGTCACCGAGCAGGCGCCACCGTTTGGCAAGGTCGATGCGGGCAGCGTGGTTCAGGCCCTGGTCGATGCCAAGCCGGACGCGATGTTCAACGCGTTGTTCGGTGCCGACCTGGCCAAGTTCATTCGTGAAGGCACCACCCGCAGCTTCTTCGGCGAGCAATTGCCGGTGCTCAGCATCATCACCGGCCAGCCTGAATACCTGGAGCCGCTCAAGGACGAAATCCCGCCGAACTGGACCGTCACCGGCTACCCCTGGTACAGCATCGACACGCCTGCCCATAAGGCTTTCGTGGATGCCTATCACGCCAAATTCGGCACCGAGAACCTGCGTTTCGGCTCGATCATCGGTTACTCGGCGATCCAGTCCATCGCGGCCGGGATCAAGGCTTCCGGCGGCAAGACCGATTCCGAATCCATGGTCGACGCCTTCAGCGGCTTGAAGGTGAACACCCCTGACGGCCCGCTGGAATATCGCAAGATCGACCATCAGGCCACGTGGGGGCTGTATGTCGGCAAGCTGGCGGTCAAGGACGGCGGCGGGGTGATGGTCGATTACACCTTCAAGCCCGGGGAAACGCTGCTGCCGTCGGATGACGAAGTGCGCAAGCTGCGTCCCGCAGAGTAAGAGACACACGGTCCGTCAGGCCACCGTCATCACGGCGGTGGACCTGACAGTCGAGACTGCTTGATCGAGGACGTCATGGACTTTTCAGCTTTTTTTGCTCAGCTACTCAACGGCCTGGCGGAGGCGTCGTCACTGTTTCTGGTGGCGGCCGGTCTGTCGCTGATCTTCGGCGTGACACGCATCGTCAACTTCGCCCACGGTTCGTTCTACATGCTGGGCCTGTACATCGCCTATTCACTGGTCGAACACCTCATGGGTTCGCTGGGGGCGGCCGGGTTCTGGCTGGGTCTGGGCTTGGCCGCGATCTCGGTCGGCGTGATTGGCGCACTGGTCGAGATCGTCTTGCTGCGACGTATCTACAAGGCGCCGGAGCTGTTTCAACTGCTCGCCACATTCGCACTGGTGTTGGTGATCAACGACGCGGTGCTGGGTTATTGGGGGGCCGAAGAATTGCTTGGACGTCGCGCGCCAGGCCTGTCCGGGTCGATCGATATCCTCGGTCGCCAGTTTCCGACCTATAACTTCTTCCTGATTGCCATCGGCCCGGTGGTACTGGGGCTGGTGTGGCTGCTGCTGGTGCGAACGCGCTGGGGCGTGCTGGTTCGTGCCGCGACGCAAGACCGGGAAATGCTCGGCGCATTGGGCGTCAATCAGGCGTGGCTGTTCACCAGCGTGTTTGCCCTCGGCGCGATGCTTGCCGGTCTGGGCGGCGCCGTACAGTTGCCTCGTGAACCGGCCAGCCTGGCGCTGGATTTGCGCACCATCGGCGAAGCGTTCGTCATCGTCGTGGTCGGCGGCATGGGCTCGTTGCCTGGCGCTTACGTCGCGGCCTTGCTGATCGCCGAAATCAAGGCGCTGTGCATCGGCCTGGGGTCGACCACGCTGTTCGGCATCACGATTTCCTTCTCCAAACTGACGCTGGTGATCGAGTTCCTGGTCATGGCGGTGGTGTTGGTGATTCGCCCGTGGGGCCTGATGGGCAAGCCGCAGGCGGTCAGCCGCAACTCGGCCCCGGTGGAAGCGCCGCTTCGCCCCGGTTCGACCCAGTTCAAATGGCTGACAGGCGCCTTGTTGGTCGTGCTCGCGGTGCTGCCGTTGCTGTCGACCTGGCTGCCTTACGCCAGCGTATTGACCCAGGACGTGCTGGTCACGGTGCTATTCGCCGTCAGCCTGCACTTCATCATGGGGCCGGGCGGCATGCACTCGTTCGGTCATGCCGCCTACTTCGGCCTGGGCGCTTATGGGGCGGCGATCCTGTTCAAGGTGCTGACCATGCCGATGCCCCTGGCCTTCGCCTTCGCGCCGCTGGTGGCGGGGCTGGGTGCGCTGGTGTTCGGCTGGTTCTGCGTGCGGCTGTCGGGGGTGTATCTGGCAATGCTCACGCTGGCGTTCTCACAGATCGTCTGGTCGGTGGTCTTTCAATGGGAAGACGTCACCGGAGGTTCCAACGGCATCACCGGAATCTGGCCGTCCAGCTGGCTCGACGGCACGAGTTATTACTACCTGACACTGGTGCTGGTGGCTGCCAGTGTGTTTGTGGTGCGACGGATACTCTTCGCGCCGTTTGGCTACAGCTTGCGTGCCGCGAGGGATTCGGCCCTGCGCGCCGATGCGATCGGCATCGACGTCAAGCGCGTGCAGTGGATGGCGTTCGTCATCGCCGGGCTGTTCGCAGGTCTTGCCGGAACTCTGTACATCTTCTCCAAGGGCAGCATTTCGCCAGACTCCATGGCCGTCGGCAAGTCGGTCGACGGCCTGGTGATGGTCCTGCTCGGCGGCATCCAGAACCTGCTGGGGCCGGTGGTCGGCGCCAGTGTCTTCAGCGTGTTGCAGGACTACATCATGCGCGCCACCGATTACTGGCGAGCGCTGTTCGGCGGGGTGATTCTGGTGCTGGTGCTGGTCTTCCCGCAGGGCATTGCCGGGTTCTTTCAAGAGACGGGCGGTTGGTGGCGCGCCTGGCGGACCCGGGCCAATGGCAGGGAAACATCTGTACCACGAGCGATGGAGAAACAGGCATGACGCTTCTGCAAGTACGTGGTTTGAACAAGTCTTTCGGTGGCGTTCGCGCGGTGGACGGCATCAATTTCGATCTGCAAGAGGGCGAGTTGCTGGCGTTGATCGGGCCCAATGGCGCAGGCAAATCGACGACCTTCAACATGGTCGGCGGTCAGCTCAAGGCGTCCGGCGGTTCGATTCGCCTGTTGGGTAAGGAGCTGGTGGGCAGGAGGCCGCGGGACATCTGTCGCATGCAGGTTGGAAGAACCTTCCAGATCGCCGAAACCTTCGCCTCCCTCAGCGTGGTGGAAAACGTGCAGATGGCGCTGCTGTCCCATTACGGCAAAGGTTTTTCGCTGTTTGGATCGGCGCGCAAGCTGTATCGCGACGAGGCCATGGAGTTGCTCAGTCAGGTTGGCATGCAACATCACGCCGAGCGCCCATGCAGCGAGCTGGCCTATGGTGACGTCAAGCGGGTGGAGCTGGCGATGGGCCTGGCGAACGATCCCAGGCTGCTGTTGATGGACGAGCCCACGGCGGGCATGGGCCCTGAAGAACGCAATGACCTGATGGCCTTGACCAAGCGTCTGGTGGTGGAGCGCAGGATGGCTGTGCTGTTCACCGAACACAGCATGGACGTGGTATTCGCCTACGCCGACCGCATGATCGTGCTGGCGCGTGGTCGCCTGATTGCCGAGGGCGACGCGCAATACATCCGCAATCATCCGAAGGTGCAGGAAGTGTATTTCGGCACCGGCAAGACCTTCGAAAATGAGCAGGCCCCGTCGCAGGTGACGCCATGAGTGCAGTACTTTCAATGCCAGCGTCGAGCGCTGTGTCGAGTGCCGAGCCACTGCTTGAAGTCGCCGGGCTCAATGCCTGGTACGGCGCGGCGCAGGTGCTGTACGACGTCAATCTGAATGTCCGGCGTGGCGAAGTCGTGGCGCTCATGGGCCGCAACGGCGCGGGCAAGTCCACGACGTTCAAGGCCTTGATGGGCATGCTCGATCGGCGCCGCGGCAAGGTGCGCTTCATGGGGCAGGAGGTCTCGACACTCCCGCCGTTCCAGCTGGCGCGGCTGGGGTTGGGCTTCGTTCCGGAAGACCGCCGGGTGTTCACCCATCTGACGGTGACCGAAAATCTGGAAGTCGGTCGCCAGGCGAATCGACGTTGGCCCGATGGCAGTGAAGCGTTGAACTGGACGCCGCAGCAGTTGTTCGAGTTCTTCCCCAATCTGGGCGTCATGCAGGACCGGCCGGGTGGGCAGATGAGCGGAGGAGAGCAGCAGATGCTGACTGTCGCTCGTACGTTGATGGGCAATCCCTTTCTGATTCTTCTCGACGAGCCCTCTGAAGGGGTGGCACCGGTGATTGTCGAGCAGATGGCCCACATGATTCTCGCGCTGAAGGCCAAAGGCGCGAGCATCCTGCTGTCCGAGCAGAATCTGCATTTTGCGGGGCTGGTGGCGGATAGGGCCTACGTTCTGGAAAAAGGCTTGATTCGATATGAGGGCAGCATGGCCGAACTCGCGGCAAACGAGGCTGTACGCAAGGCTTATCTGACCATGTAAGCAAATGCTTACACGTTCTTCAGTAAAGCTGCTGTATACACTCGAGCCGCAAAGACATAGATTGGATCCATCGACTGAAGCACAGGAAGGGCTTCAGCGGTCAAGGATGATCGACCATGGCTTGGAGCCACCGACAGGATGTTGGAATGGTGTTGATAGCAAAGAACCCGCTCAGGCGGGTTTTTTATTGACTGTCGTTTGAGGTGCGTGCGGTCAGCAGCCACAACGCCACGGCGGCCACGCTGATCAATCCGCCGAGCACACTCACCGCCACCCAGCCCCACAACGCATACACCTGCGTCGCGGCCACAGCCCCCAATGCACTGCCGACTGAGTAAAAACACATGTAGGCGCCCACCATTCGGCTCTGGGCGTCGGGACGTGCGGCAAAGATCAGGCTCTGGTTGGTGACGTGTACTGCCTGCACCGCGAAGTCGAGCATGATCACGCCGCAGGCCAGCGCAAGCAACGACGTTTCGGCGAATCCGATGGGCAGCCATGACAGCGTCAACAGTACCAGCGCGATGCCGGTCACCCGTTGCCCCAAGCCCTGATCGGCCCAGCGTCCGGCGCGTCTGGCGGCAAGCGCGCCGGCGAGGCCTGCCAGACCGAACAGGCCGATGGCCGTGTGCGACAGCGACAGCGGCGGGGCGCTCAGGGGCAGCACCATGGCCGTCCAGAGTACGGAAAAGTCGGCAAAGATCAGCAACGCCAATAAACCTCTGATGCGTAATATCCGTTCGCTGCCGAGCAGGGTGAAGAGCGAGCGGATCAGCGCCAGGTAGGACTTTCCATCTCGCTGCGCAGAGGTGACGGGCGCCAGTTTCCACAGCACAGCGGCGATGATGAGCGTCAGCGCCGAAGACGCAAAATAAACAGCCCGCCAGCCCGCGAAATCCGCGATCAACCCGGATGTCAGTCGCGCCAGAAGAATCCCCAGCACAATGCCGCTGGTGACGCTGCCCACCGCTTGCCCGCGCTGCGAGGGTGTCGCCAGTGCGGCGGTGTAGGCGACGAGCACCTGAACCACCACCGCCATCAAGCCCACCGCGACCATCGCACCCAGCAGTACGATCCACTGCTGCGAAGCGCCAACCGCCGCCAGCGCAACGGCCGACATCAGGACCTGAGCCACTATCAGCCGTTTACGATTGACCAGATCGCCCAATGGGACGACGAGCAACAACCCCAGCGCGTATCCCACCTGAGTGGCGGTGACCACGATCCCGATCATCGACGCGGCCACGCCCAGGCTCTGCGCCATTGAGTCGAGCAACGGCTGTGCAAAATAGACGTTAGCGACGGCCAGTGCGCAGGTCACTGAGAACAGCAAGGTCAGCGCAGGGGACAGTCCCGGCGATTGAGCCTGTTCTTTTGGCTGAGCGAGCGGCGAATCTGTAGCGGAGCTAGTAAGCGACTCGATATCTGCTTTCATGATCGCCTCCATGGCGCTAATCTGGTTGCAAATAAAAACCTGATTCGATTGTGGTCGGGTCAGGTTTCAAATTGCAACCAGAATTTCCCTGCGGATTCACCCGGTTTGGCGGCTCTCTCAGAAAAGGTAATTGCGATGCTCGAAGACACTTCCTCCTCAGGCGATGAGTGCCCGGTGGCCAGAACGCTGGAAGCCATCGGTGATCGCTGGTCGCTGATGATCATCCGCGACGCTTTCGACGACATTCGGCGCTTCAGCGAATTTCAGAAGAGCCTGGGGGTGGCCAAGAACATCCTTGCGGCCCGGCTGAAAACCCTGGTCGAGGTGGGCGTATTCGAGGTGCGCCCGGCATCGGATGGCAGCGCCTACAAGGAGTACGTCCTGACGGAAAGGGGCCGTGAGATTTTTCCGGTGGTGGTCAGCATGCGGCAGTGGGGCGAACGCCATCTGTTCGGGCCCGAGGAGACCCGATCAGTACTGCTGGACAACAGCTCCGGGCAGCCGCTGATGCCGATGGACGTTCGCTCGGCAGGCGGTGACAAGCTCGGGCCGTTTGACTGTCACAGATCCCGGCGTGTGGCCGATGAGTCGTGAAGGGGCAGGCCTTCGAATGTGCTCTGGTAGAACGCTTTCAGGGTTTCGACGAACTCCTCGGCGAGCCGCGTCCGGGCATGGGCCTGAGGCCAGATGACGTAGGTTGGAAACAGAATGTCCGGTCTGAACGGCCGGATCACGATGTCCCGGTGCGCGTAGTCGCTGGCCACCTGGGGATGAGCGAGGGTCACGCCCATTCCCAGCGCCGCCATCTCGCAGTTGATGGCGCTGTATTGCGCCTCGACCGCCATGACCCGTTCCACGCCTGCCTGTTCGAACAAACCGTCGACCAGCGAACGTGTGCCGTCGCCGTGGCAGAGTGAAACAAAGGTCTCGCCTTCCAGATCGCTGAAGGTGATGTGCTCGCGATCGGCCAGCCGATGCGCGGCAGGCAGCACGCAGACCGCAGGAATCATCGCCAGCAACTCGATCTGTTGGCTGCTGACGTCGCCGGGATGAACCACGATGCCGATGTCGCAGAACTGCGATTTGACCCACTGTTCCACCGTCGGCGAAGAGTTCACGTGCAGTGAAACGGTGAGTTCCGGGCGCGACTCGGTGAAGGTTTTCAGCACCTTGGGAATCACGCTCAGGCCGGTGGAGGGCACTGCCGCCACGCGCAATCGGCCGGTGCCCAGATTGCGAATGTTTTTCGCCGACAGCTTGAGACTGTCCATGCCCACGTAGGCGCGCTCCACTTCCTGAAAGAACGCCTGGCCTTCCTGTGTCGGGATCAAACGCACCCCGGCACGCTTGAACAGGGTCAGTCCGGTGCTCAATTCCAGTTGCGAAATCAGCCGACTGACGTTGGGCTGAGAGGTGTACAGCACCTCGGCCGCTGCGGTCATGGAGCCCAGCCGCATGACGCTGCGGAACGCTTCTATCTGCTTCAGATTCATGCCGCTCTCCATATCAAATATGAATAACTAACCCGGATATCCGTATTTGACCATATGGGAAGGCTGTCGCAATACTCGAACCAGCAAGACATAGCGCACATGAAGATGCGCCACCCCGCGATGGATTCGCCGGGAGCATGCACCGTGCATGCATGGCTTCGGTTCACCCTGAAGCGACTGACGCATTGTTCGATCTGCCCCATGCACTTCGGAGATAGTCTGTGAATAGCCTTAACTCGTCCTCAGCAGCACAGCCGTTTCGCCCATTCAACCGCATCGCCGTCGCCGTTGCCCTGACGGTGGCAGGGTTTGGCAGCGCGCCAGCCTTCGCCGAACCGACGCTTTACGTCGCCGGTGTCGGCGGTTCCACCGAGCAGATGTACAAGACCAAAGTCATTCCCGCCTTCGAGAAACAACACAACGTCAAAGTGATTTACGTCGCGGGGAATTCCACTGAAACCCTGGCCAAGTTGCAGGCGCAGAAAGGGCGTCAGCAGATCAACGTGGCGATGATGGATGACGGTCCGATGTACCAGGCGTTGCAGTTGGGCCTGTGTGAAAAATTGAGCGACGCGCCGGTCTACAAGGACCTTTACCCACTCGCCCGGTTGAGCCCCGAAGCCACCGGGGTTGGCATGGTTGCCACCGGCATCGGCTACAACGAAGAGGCCTTCAAGAAACGCGGCTGGGCGCCACCGGACTCCTGGGAAAACTTGACCGACCCACGTTACAAACAGCTGCTGGGCATGCCGCCGGTGACCAATACCTACGGCTTGCATACTCTGGTTGAAATGGCCCGTCTGCGCGGCGGCGGCGAGAAGAATATCGACCCCGGCTTCAAGGCGCTCAAGGATGAAATCGGCCCGAACGTGCTGGCCTGGGTTTCAGCGCCGGGCGAGATGGACGGCATGATGCAGAACGGTGACGTGGTCATGGCGGTGTACGGCAGCGGTCGCGCAGTGGCCCTGCAGGGCACCGGTTTCCCCCTCAAATTCATCTACCCCAAGGAAGGCGGCATCGCCTTGCAGATCGCCGCGTGCAGCGTGACGCCCAATGCACAGTCCGAGTTGTCCCAGGCCTTCATCCAATATGTTTTGTCGCCGGACGTTCAGCAGATCCAGGCCAGGGAAAACGGCTTCGCACCGGTCAACCAGACCGTCCAGCTGTCATCGGACATTGCCGCGCGCATGCCTTACGGTCCGGAGAAGGTCAACGCGCTGATCAAGGTCGATTGGGACACGATCAACCAGCAGCGTGGCGAGTGGACGACGCGCTGGAATCGCACCGTCGAGCGCTGATCACCCGACGCGCAATGCCCTCATCCTTCCGAAAACCATTCTGGAGACGCAGGTTCGCCTGCGTGGCACGCCAATGGCATTTCTCACACTCGAAGGCATCGTCAAGAGCTACGGCAATTTCAAGGCCATTGACGGTTTGAATCTGGAAGTCCGGCATGGCGAATTCATCGCCTTGCTCGGCCCGTCCGGCTGCGGCAAGACCACCACTCTGCAATCCATTGCCGGGTTCGTTCAGCCTACCGAAGGGCGGATCATCCTCGACGGTCGCGACATCACCCATGTCCGGCCTGAGCAGCGCGGGCTGGGTATCGTCTTTCAAAGTTATGCCTTGTTCCCGCACATGACCGTGGCGCAGAACATCAGCTTCGGCCTTGAAATGCGCGGCGTTGCCAAGGCGGAACGAGGCAAACGTATCGACGAAGCGCTGGATCTGGTGCGCCTGAACGGGCTCGGAGAGCGCTACCCCAAGGCCTTGTCGGGCGGCCAGCGGCAACGGGTTGCGATTGCCCGTGCCTTGGCCATTCGGCCGAACCTGTTGTTGCTCGATGAGCCGATGTCCAACCTCGACGCCAAGCTGCGCGAGGAAATGCACATCGAGCTGCGGGCGATTCAGCGCGACCTGGGCATCACCACGATTCTGGTGACCCATGATCAGGTCGAAGCGATGACCATGAGCGACCGGATCGCCGTGATGCAGAAAGGCCGGATCGTGCAGATCGACACGCCGTTCGAAGCCTATGAGCGACCTCATTCGCCATTCGCCTCGGCGTTTCTGGGCAAGACCAATGCCTTCGCTGGCGCCGTTCAATTGCGCAACGAGCGTTGCTGCCATGTGCAGGTCCACGACACGCTGTTGCACGTGCCTCACGAAGACCGCTCGCTGGGCAACGACGTCAACGTCTACATCCGGCCGGAAAAAATCCGTCTGGTGAGCGTCGGCGCCGGGCGTGTGAGTGGACGCATACGCTTGCGTGTGTTCCTCGGCAATCTCTGGTTGATCGCCGTGGAAAGCCGTCTGGGTCTGGTGCACATGACCCAGCCCAACCTTGGCACGCCACCGCCGGAGGAGGGCAGTGAGGTAGGGCTGGACTGGTCCGACGATGACTTGCGTCTGCTCGACAGGGAGGTCGCCCATGGCCACGTATGACGCCGAGCGTATCGGTGCTGCGCCGTGGATCCTGAGCGGTCCGGCGCTGCTGGTTTTCGTCGCGCTGTTGCTCGCGCCCTTGCTGCTCACAGCCGTGCTGTCACTGAATCTGTTCAGCGACACCGACGGGGTCGTCCCGGGTTACAGCCTGGCTAATTACCTTGAGGTGTTCAAGGACAGTTACTTCCACGAAATCTTCCTGCGCACCGGCGGCATGGCGCTGGCGGTCACGCTGTTGTGTGTGCTGCTGGGCATTCCGGAGACCATCATCATCGCGCGGATGGCGCCGCGCTGGCGGTCGCTGTTCTTGCTGGTGGTGCTCGGGCCGTTGCTGATTTCCGTGGTGGTACGCACCCTGGGCTGGGCGATCCTGCTGGGCAACAACGGGCTGATAAACGACGCCTTGCAGGCGCTGGGCATTACCGACCAACCGGTCAAAATGCTGTTCACGCAAATGGGCGTGATTATCGCGCTGACTCACGTGCTGGTGCCGTTCATGGTCATCGCCGTGTGGGCCACGTTGCAACGTCTGGACCTGCAGGTCGAGTGGGCGGGGTTGTCCCTGGGCGCCTCACGGTTGACGGTGTTTCGTCGCATCATCCTGCCGCAGATCATGCCGGGCGTCCTGTCGGGCTCGATCATCGTCTTCGCTTTGGCCGCCTCGGCGTTTGCCACCCCCGCGATCATCGGCGGTCGGCGGCTGAAAGTGGTGGCCACGGCGGCTTACGACGAATTCCTCGGCACCCTCAACTGGCCCCTCGGCGCCGCCATCGCGATGCTGCTTCTGGTGGCCAACCTGATCATCATTTTAGGTTGCAGCAAGCTGGCCGAGCGCCGCTTCAAGCAAGTCTTCGAGTAGGCGGCCATGCACAAGAACGGAATTTTCTCACAGTTTTTTCATGCCGCCTTCGTGACCTTCATTGTCGCGCCACTGGTGGTGGTGATGGCCATGGCGTTCACCAGCAAGGGCTATCTGTCGCTGCCCACCGACGGCTTGTCGCTGCGGTGGTTCAGGGCGCTGCTGGATAACCAGGAGATGCTCGACGCCTTTACGCTGTCGATCAAACTGGGACTGGCCTCGGCGACCATCGCCGCGTTGCTCGCGATCCCCGCGGCATTGGCCATCAGCCGTTACGACTTCCCCGGGCGCGGCGCGGTGACGGGCTTTCTGCTGTCGCCACTGATGATCCCGTCGGTCGTGCTCGGCATCGCGTTTCTGCGGTTCTTTTCACTGGCGCAGATCGGCGGCTCGCTCTGGGCGCTGACGCTGACCCACGTGATTGTGGTGTTGCCCTATGCGCTGCGCCTGACGCTGGCTTCCACCATCGGCCTTGAGCGAGACATCGAGCATGCCGCGCTGTCACTGGGCGCCAGCCGCTGGACGGCGTTTTATCGGGTGGTGTTGCCGCGCATTCGCACGGGGGTGATAGGCGGCTGGATGCTTGCGTTCATCCAAAGCTTCGACGAGCTGACCATGACCGTCTTCGTCGCGACGCCCGGCACCACCACGCTGCCGGTCGCCATGTACAACCAGATCTCGCAGACCATCGATCCGCTGATCACGGCGGTGTCGACGGTGCTGATCGTCGGTACGTTGCTGTTGATGCTGGTCCTCGACCGCATGGTCGGGCTTGACCGGGTTTTGATCGGAGAGGGCAAATGAACCAGGGGACAAACAGCGTCACGCAGTCGGACGTGATCGTGATCGGTGGTGGCCTGGTTGGCACCGCGGTCGCCTACGGTCTGGCCCGCAATGGCGCGAACACAGTGGTGCTGGATCAGGGCGACGACGCCTTCCGCGCCTCGCGGGGTAACTTCGGACTGGTCTGGGTCCAGGGCAAGGGCCACGACCTGCCGGATTACTCGCGCTGGACGCGTTCCTCTGCGATCCGCTGGCCGGGGTTCGCCAAGGCGCTGCTGGCGGACAGCGGCGTCGACGTGCAACTCAAGCAACCGGGCGGCTTTCACATGTGCTTCAGCGACGAGGAGATGCTCGAGCGGCAATCGCGCTTGCAGACCCTGCAGGACGCCCTGGGCGATTACCCGTTTCAGATGCTCGATGCGGCCGAGCTCAAAGCACGTCTGCCGCTGATTGGGCCTTGCGTGGTGGGCGCAAGCTACACGCCCCAGGACGGCCATGTGAATCCGTTGAAGTTGCTGCGTGCGCTGCACACCTGCGCTCAGGCCAAGGGTGCATGTTTTCACAATGGTGTGCAGGTGGATCGCATCGAGTGTGCGCCGGGTGAGTTTCGCGTGACCGCAGGGCACAAGCGCTTTGTTGCCCCGCGAGTGGTGCTTGCCGCAGGCCTGGGCAATCCGGGCCTGGCCCGTCAGGTGGGGCTGCATGCGCCCGTCGCGCCCAATCGCGGGCAGGTGTTGATCAGCGAGCGGGTCCGACCCTTTCTCGATTACCCGACCATCAACGTGCGGCAGACCGATGAGGGCACGGTGCAGCTGGGCGACTCGATGGAGGAGGTGGGTTTCGATGACCGTACGTCCACCGACGTTCTCGCCGCGATTGCCCGGCGCGGTGTGTCGACCTTTCCGCTGCTGGCCAACGTGCGCCTGATCCGCGCTTGGGGCGCGTTAAGGGTCATGAGCCCCGACGGCTTCCCGATTTATCAGCAATCGCCCCGCCATCCCGGTGCGTTCGTGGTGACCTGTCACAGCGGCGTGACCCTGGCCGCGGCCCATGCCCTGCGTATCGCGCCGTGGATCATGGGAGGGGCGACGCCTGAAGAATTGGCGGTGTTTACCGGCGAACGTTTTCTGACCGACAAGGTGTTTTCCCATGCGCATTGAACCGCTGTTTCAACCGGTGGCGAGTGAAGCCAGGTCGACGCGCACTGTCAGCCTGACCTTTAACGAGCAGACTTTCCAGGTACCCGCTGGAACCAGCGTTGCGGCGGCGTTGCTGATGTCGGGCATCCATCGTTTCCGCGCGACACCCGTGAGCGAAGCGCCCCGTGCGCCTTATTGCATGATGGGCGTTTGCTTCGAATGTCTGGTGGAAATCGACGGCGTGCCCAATCGCCAGAGCTGTCTGATCGAAGTCGCGCAGGGCATGCGAATCCGCTCTCAGGAAGGCGCCCGTGATCTGATTTTCCAACCTGTGAATGTGCAGACCGTTGAGGTGCAGTCATGAGTCATGCGACCGTCGATGTGGTGGTAATTGGCGCCGGCGCTGCCGGGATGTCCGGGGCTGTCGCGCTTGCCGGGCTCGGCTTGCACGTGGTGTTGCTGGACGAGCAGGGCAGTCCGGGCGGGCAGATCTACCGAGGCATCACCCTGGCACCCTTGTCCCGTCGTGACCTGCTCGGGCCAGACTATGCCCACGGTAACCAACTGGCGCAGGCGCTTGCGTCGTCGAGCGTGCGTTATGAAAAGGGCGCGTCGGTGTGGCAGGTGACCCGGGAGCATCAGGTCAGCTACCTGCGCGAGGGGCGCCTGCACACCCTGCAGGCCAGTGCCGTGCTGCTGGCAACCGGAGCCATGGAGCGACCGTTCCCGATTCCGGGCTGGACCTTGCCCGGTGTGATGAGCGCCGGCGCCGCGCAGATCCTGCTCAAGAGTTCAGGCCTTGCGCCCAGCGAGCCGGTTGTGCTGGCCGGCTGTGGCCCGCTGCTTTATCTGCTCGGCTGGCAGTACCTGCGCGCTGGAGTTGCGATCAAGGCCTTGGTCGACACCACGCGGCCGGAAGATTACTGGCGTGCGCGGCGCCACCTGTTTGCCGCGCTGCGCGCCTGGCCTTACCTGCGCAAGGGGCTGGATCTGATGCGCAGCCTGCGCAGTGCCGGCATCGCGCACTACACCGGTGCCGAGGCGTTGGCGGTGGAGGGCGATGACGCAGCCACGGCGCTGACCTTTAACATCGCTGGCAAATCCCGGTGCGTCGCCTCACGTTGCGTATTGCTGCATCAGGGGGTGGTGCCGAACATTCAATTCAGCCAGTCGCTGCGCGCGCGTCATCACTGGGATGTCGACCAACTGTGCTTCAGCCCGGTGGCCGATCCATGGGGCGAACTGGACGTGCCCGGGGTGTTCGTGGCCGGAGACGGCGCGGGCATCGGGGGCGCTCAGGCGGCAGCGGTGCAGGGTGAAATGGCTGCGTTGGGCATTGGTTTTCAGCTGAAAAAAATCAGCAGTTTCCAGCGCGATCACAAGGCCGAGGCATTACGTACCAAACTGGATGCCAACCTGCGTATCCGGCCGTTTCTCGATGCGCTGTATCGGCCCCGGGAAGAGAACCGGATTCCTGCCGATGATGTGCTGGTCTGCCGCTGCGAGGAAGTCACGGCAGGCGACCTGCGTCAGTTCGTTGCCATCGGTTGCACCGGTCCGAATCAGGCGAAATCCTTCGGTCGCTGCGGCATGGGGCCTTGCCAGGGGCGCATGTGTGGCCTGACGGTGACAGAGGTCATCGCCAAAGCGCGCGGGGTTTCTGCCGCAGAAGTGGGCTACTACCGGATTCGTCCGCCGATCAAACCCATCACGCTGGGGGAGCTGGCCGGTGACTGACGCAAGCCGCAGACAGAGCGATGTGCTGGTCATCGGCGCCGGCATTCATGGCCTGAGCACGGCGTTTCATCTCGCCCAACGCGGGGTCGCTGTGACCGTGCTGGAAGCCGACTATTGTGCGCGGCATGCCTCGGGCGTCAACGCGGGTGGCGTGCGTACGCTGGGCCGTCACGATGCCGAAATCCCGCTGGCGTTGTCGTCCCGCGAGCTGTGGCACGAGCTCAGACAGACGCTGGGCGATGACGGCGGTTTCGTCCCGAGCGGTCAGTTGAAACTGGCGGAAACCCGGGCCGAGCTTGAGGAATGCCGCCTGCGCGTGCAGCACCTGCAGGCCTTGGGTTTCTCCCATGAAGTGCTGGTCGATCAGGCGCAGGTCTTCGACATCATTCCAACGGTCGCCCGTCATGTGGTGGGGGGCATCTGGGTCAAGGACGACGGCTACGCGGTGCCCTACAGAACCGTCACGGCGTTTCGCCTGGCCGCCGAAAAGTCTGGCGTTCAGATTCACGAAGCAACCGCGGCGCAGCGCATCGAGCAGAGCGGTCGGCGGTGGAAGGTCGCTACCGCGAAAGGCGATTTCAGCGCCGAGCATCTGGTGATCACCGCTGGCGCCTGGGCACGGGACCTGGCGGCGCAGGTCGGTGAGTCTGTGCCTGCGCATCCCGAGGGCCTGATGTTGATGGTGACGCACCGCGTCGCGCCGTTTTGCGCGCCCGTGCTGGGAGCTACCGGGCGCTCGCTGTCGTTCAAGCAGTTCGCCAACGGCACCGTGGTGATCGGCGGCAAACTGATTGGCTCACTGGATTTCCCGGCGCGCCACGGCGAGGTCGACATGACGCGCCTTGGCACCAGCGCGCGAACCGTGACCGATCTGTTTCCGCACCTGAAAAACCTCGGCGTGAACCGCGTCTGGGCCGGCGTCGAGGCATTCACTGCCGACGACCTTCCGGTCATCGGCGCCAGCCGCAAGGCCAGCAACCTCAGCTATTCGTTCGGCTTCTGCGGCAGCGGGTTCCAGATGGGACCCGGAACGGGCAAGCGCCTGGCGCAGCAGATCCTCGGCGACCACTCGGACATTTCACTGGATGCCTTCGACATCGGTCGGTTCGCCGCCGCTGTGACTGACCCCAATCATCTTCATCAACCGGTTGACACCCTCCCACAACACTAGGAGTTCACATGCTGGAAATTACCCGTATCGAAACCAATCAACGCATGAGCCGCGTCGTGCAGTGCAACGGTTTCACCTTCCTTGGCGGCCAGACAGCCACCGACCGCACGCTGGACATCAAGGGGCAGACCGCTCAGGTGCTGGAAAAAATCGACAACTTCCTGGCCAAGGCAGGTCTGGACAAGACCCGGATTCTCAGCGCGCAGGTCTGGCTGTCGGACATCCAGGCCAACTTCGCCGGCATGAACGAAGTCTGGGATGCCTGGGCACCGGAAGGCCATGCGCCGGCACGCGCCACAGTGGAGTCGCGCCTGGCCGCGCCAGACCTGCTGGTGGAAATCACCGTGATTGCAGCAGGCTGAGCGAGCCCTGACGAGACGCTCATGCAGGATCGGCAATTGACCGTTTTTGCATGGGCGTCTGATCCGCAACGGCAACCTTTGGGGTAAGCACCTGATCCGTATGCGGATTTTTTAAATCGGGTGCTTGACTTCTCTTTTTCAATCAGTAAGATAGCTCGCATTCCGCGATAGCTCAGTTGGTAGAGCAAGTGACTGTTAATCACTGGGTCCCTGGTTCGAGTCCAGGTCGTGGAGCCAGACGAAGTATGAAAAGGCCAGCTAATTTAGCTGGCCTTTTTCGTTTCCGGCGTTCGGGTCGTGAACGGCGACGGAGCCGAGCGGCCCCGTCGCCTGATCCGCCTACTTGTTGCGGGTCACTCTCCAGACGGTGTTGGAGAGGTCGTCGGCAACGATCAGGGCGCCACGCGGGTCGACGGTCACGCCTACAGGCCGGCCGTGGGTTTTTCCGTCAGGGCTACGGAAGCCGGTCGCGAAGTCGATGGGCTCTCCGGCAGGCCGTCCGTTACTGAACGGTACAAAAACCACTTTGTAGCCGACAGGGTTATCGCGGTTCCAGCTGCCGTGCTCGCCGACGAATACACCGTCCGCGAATTTCTCGCCCATCGCCGCGGTCGAGAAGTCGACGCCGAGCGCCGCAACGTGCGACCCCAAGCTGTAGTCGGGTTTGATCGCGGAGGCGACTTTTTCAGGGTCTTGCGGCTGGGCGCGGGTGTCGACGTTCTGGCCCCAGTAGCTGTACGGCCAACCGTAGAATCCGCCTTCGCGCACTGACGTCAGATAGTCGGGGACCAGATCCGGCCCAAGCTCGTCACGCTCGTTGGCCACAGCCCACAATTGCCCTGTTCCCGGCTGAATTTTCAGTGCCGTTGGGTTACGCACGCCGGTTGCATAGGGCTTGTGTGCACCGGTCCGGGCGTCGATCTGCCAGATGCGTGCGCGTTCCAGCTCGACTTCCATGCCGCGCTCAGTGACGTTGCTGTTGGAACCTATGCCGACATACAGCGTGCTGCCATCCGGAGTGATCGCCAGTGACTTGGTCCAGTGGTGATTGATCTTCGAGGGAAGCTCGGTGATCGTCACCGGCGCTGCGGCGGCCCTGGTCTGACCGTCGACGTAGTCGAAACGCACCAGCGCATCCTGGTTGGCGACATAGATTTTGCCGTTGGCATAGGCCAGCCCGTAGGGCGCGTTGAGGTTTTCGGCGAACACGGTGTTCAGTTCGTATTTGCCATCGCCGTCGGCATCGCGCAGCAACGTCAGGCGATTGCCACCCTTAACCTTGGTGTTGCCCTGAGCCTTGATATAGCTGGCGATCACATCCTTGGGTTTGAGCTTCGGCGCGTCGGTACCGCCTTTGCCCTCTGCCACGAGGATGTCGCCATTGGGCAGGACCAGCGTCTGACGGGGTACCCGCAGATCGGTGGCGATTGCCGTGACGCTGTAACCCTGGGGCACGGTCGGCTTCTGATCGCCCCAGGCCGCAGGTTCTGCGATCTTCATGCTGGGCAGCAGCCCGCGTTGGGTTTCTGGCATCTTCGGGTCAGGACCATGGGTCTGAACGCTGTCTTTTTCACCACCGCAGGCGCTCAACAGCAGTGCCATGCTCAATGCGGTCAGTGCGTAGGAATGTCTCATTGCGCGCCTCCTGAAACGGGCCGGGCGGGTGAGCGGGTGAGGCCGATCCATACCGATACGCAGCTCATCAGCGTCGTGATGACGGACAGTGCCAGACCCGAGGGCATCACCGCCCAGGCATCCTTGGCATGCTCGAACGAATTGACCCAGCCAAGCCCCCACGTGATCAGCAGCAGAACGAAACAGGTCACTGGGCGGCCCGACTTCTGCGGCGCGCGGAGGAGATTGACCAGCGCGAACAGCAGGGCCAATCCACAAAAGACCATGCCCCCCGCGATTAGCCAGGAGGCAAAGTTGCTCCACTGGATGAGGTAGGTGTTGTAGTAAGCGATGTCGCTCAGCAATGCGCCGAGAAACTGGGGGAATGTACCTGCCAGGAGCATCGCGTGCAGCGGGCCGGGCAGGCTTCGGTAGGGGGAATAGGACGTATCGGTCACGGTAGCTCCTTATCGTTCATCGACCCAAGACGGGCCGCAGCGCGCATCCACTGGGCCAGCTTGCTTTCGCTGATTGCGCGATAAAAAGGATCCTGATGCCGGCGCGTTAGTTCAACGGGATTGCACGCAAGCGGGAAGAGATTACCGGGTGGTGAGCATCGACCTTCTTTAAATGGAACTATCGTCCCACGGTCCTCTCAAATCAGGCTGGTGGCAATGTGCTCCTTTTCGCCAGCTTAAGGATGATTTCTGGCATCTACCTAACCGGCGCGCGAGGGACATCCATGCAAAACAATCCTGTCACTACCACGCTACTCCACGCGATTCTGAAGAATCAGCACGCTATCGCCGACGCGCTGGCGACGCTTGCTGACTGGGCGCAAGTGCTCGAAATGCATGACGGGGTCTGCGTTGCCGATTCCGTTCGTCAGTCGCTGCGGGTGGTCGACGACAGCCGCGGGATCATCGGCCAGTGCATCAGCGAACTCATGAGGGATGCAAGGCATTGATGGCGGCGCTACCGCCATCGACAGCCAGAGGCTCAAGATTGCTCGATCGCCTCGGCCACACCCTGATCTTCGCCCAGGAACCCGCCACTCTGATGCTGCCACAGCCGCGCATAGGTGCCGTTTTTCGCCAGCAGTTCGGCGTGGGTGCCTTGCTCGATGATGCGTCCGTCATCCATGACGATGAGCCGGTCCATCGCCGCGATGGTGGACAGGCGATGGGCGATGGCGATGACAGTCTTGCCCTTCATCATTTCGTCGAGGCTTTCCTGGATCGCCACTTCGACTTCCGAGTCCAGGGCGCTGGTGGCTTCGTCAAGGAGCAGAATCGGTGCGTTCTTGAGCATGACCCGGGCAATCGCGATACGCTGACGCTGGCCGCCCGACAGCTTGATGCCACGCTCGCCGACCAGGGTGTCATACCCGCTATGACCTTGTCGGTCGCTCAACTGATTGATGAAACCGTCGGCCTGGGCGCTGGCCGCGGCGCTGCGGATTTGCGCGTCGGTGGCATCGGGACGGCCATAGGCGATGTTGTCGCGAATGGAGCGGTGCAGCAGGGAAGTGTCCTGCGTGACCATGCCGATGGCGCTGCGCAGGCTGTCCTGAGTGACACCGGCGATGTTCTGACCGTCGATGCGGATCTCGCCGCCGTCCACGTCATAGAAGCGAAGCAGCAGATTGATCAGCGTGGACTTGCCCGCGCCGGAACGGCCCACCAGACCGATTTTTTCGCCCGGGCGGATGGACAGGCTCAAGCCGTTGAGCACCTGGCGTTCGCCGTTATAGTTGAAGTTCACGTTGTCGAAAGCGACTGCGCCGCCGGTGGTCACCAGCACTTTTGCATCAGGCGCATCCTGCACCTTCGGGCCCCGAGTCAGGGTCGCCATGCCATCCTGAACGGTGCCGATGTTCTCGAACAGCGAGGTCATCTGCCACATGATCCAGTGGGACATGCCATTGATCCGCAACGCCATCGCGGTAATCGCCGCGACCGCACCGGCGCCGACCTCTCCCTGATGCCACAGCCACAGCGCGTAACCGCCTGCGGCCATGATCAATGCCACCACCAGGGCCTGGTTGACGATCTCGAACTGGCTGACCAGACGCATCTGGCGAAAACCGGTCTGCTTGAAATCTTCCATCGCCGCCCGTGCGAAGTGCGCTTCGCGTTTGGAGTGAGAAAACAGCTTCACCGTGGTGATGTTGGTGTAGGCGTCCGAGATACGCCCGGTCATCGATGATCGCGCGTTGGCCTGTTCCTGCCCGACTTTCCCCAGCCGGGGCACGAAGTACCACATGGCCAGGCCGAACAGCGCGACCCAGGCCACGAACGGCAGCATCAGCTTCAGGGCGAAGCCGCCCGCCAGCGCGATGATCGCGATGAAATATACGCCGATGCCAGGGACGATTTCGATCAGGGTGAACAGCACCTCGCGCACCGCCAGTGCGGTTTGCATCACCTTGGTGGTGACCCGGCCGGAGAATTCGTCCGAGAAGAACGAAAGGCTTTGCCGCAGCATCAGGCGATGGAAGTCCCAACGCAATCGCAGCGGCAGGTTGATGGCCAGAATCTGGTGCTGGACCATCGTGCGCAGCGCCACCAGGCCCACGCTGGTCAGCAGCACGATGCCGATGCCCCACAGTACGCGGCTTTCCTGCGCGGCGGCTTCACCACCGGCTTTCCAGGTCGAGAGCAGGTCCACCACCTGGCCGAGAAAGGAAAACAGCCAGGCTTCGTAGATCGAGACCCCGGCACTCAGCAGCGCGAATGCAAGAATGTATCCGCGCGCGCCCCGGGTGCAGGCCCACAGAAATTTCGCCAGGCCTTCAGGCGGCGGGGGAATCTCATCCGGCGGAAAAGGGTCAAGCCATCGTTCAAACGCGCGAAGCATAAGGGTCTCCAAAGGGATCAAGTGAACGCGATTCTGCCATTGGAAACCTGGGTCAGAAACGATTATTCAGTTCAAGACTTGAGAGCCCCTGGCTGAAAACGTTCAACTTTTACCGAACCCCGGTCCTGGGCTTCACGGCCTTCAGGCGCACGATGGCCAGGTTGTGCAGGAACTGCCGCACCGCATCGTGATGCTCGGCACTCAGGTGATAGCAGTCCAGAAGGCCGAGCAGATACCCCTCGGCCATCCCGTGATAGCGCGAGACGCTCTCCCGGGTATCGCTGGTACGAAGCTTGGCAATCAGATCGTCGACCCGCGCCCGGTGCTCGCTGGAGAACCAGCCGTCCTGAGGCGCGGATCCGGCTTCATCTACATGTTGTCTGTCCAACTTCACTCCCCCGATACGCGAACCGGCTGTCGCGCCATCATGCCAAAGATCTGCCCGTTGCGGGAAACGGCGGCACGTCGGGGTGGTGGTCGTCGTCCGTGACCAGGGTTCAGGAATTTACAGCGACCACTTCAGCGAGAACATCACGTTGCGCGGATCGCCGTAGACGCCGCTGCCAGTGGCAGTCGGGATGCCTTGCCAATACTTTTCGTCGAAGACGTTGTTGAGATTGACCCGCGCATCCCAATGCTCGTCGAAGCGGTAGCCGGCCATCAGCCCGACGACTGCGTAGGCGTCCTGAACCGAGTGCCCGTTGCCGACCCGGTTGTAGGTCTCGCTCTGGGCCAGGACGTCGGCACCGACGCGCATTTTGTTCAGATCGCCCGGCAGGTGGTACGTGGTCGCCGCCTTGAACAGGTGCTTGGGCTGGTTCGGTGCGAAGAGGTTGCCTTTCTCGAAGGTCCGGTCCTTGACGTACTGACTCAGCACCAGGGTATAGGCTGCGGTGAACTGCCAGTCCGGGGTCAGCGCACCGGTGACCTCGGCGTCGATGCCTCGGCTGCGCACTTCACCGGCGGCTTCGTAGCAGGTGCGGTTCTGTTGCTGGCAGGTCGGGGGTTGATCGGGAATCGCATAGGCGCGGTTTTCCTGAGTCATGTCGAACAACGCCAACGACGCATTGAGTCCCCCATCCAGGTATTCGCCCTTGAGGCCGATTTCGTAACTTTCGCCGGTCATCGGGTCGAGAATGCCGCCGCCCACATCCTGCTGATTCTGCGGTTTGAAAATCTCGGTGTAGCTGGCGTAGGCCGAGTAGGTTTCGTTCAGGTCGTAGACCACACCGGCATACGGCGTGACTTCCTGAGTGACCTTGTAGTCGCCGGTGTTGGCGGAGCGGTTCTTGTAGTCGTACCAGCTGATCCGGCTGCCGACGATGATGTGCAGCGGGTCGATCGGATTGAAGCGCGCTGCCGCGTACACGCCATCCTCGGTGGCGGTGTTCTTGCTCTCGTAGCCGGTGCGGGTGGAGATGTCAGGCTTGGGAATACTGTGCGGATTGAAGTCGTAGATGTTGATCGGCGTCGATCCGTAATAGCCGCCGGTCTGATCGAATTTCTCTTCTCGGCGACTGACGCCGAACATCAGGTCGTGCTCACGGCCAAACAGCTGGAAGGGGCCGGAGAGCGAGCCGTCGAGGTTGGTCTGCACGTCAGTGGTGTCGTACTGCCCGGAGGCCTGGCCGAAGCCGGTGGCGCCTGAGGTCGCCATGTAGCTGGAAAACATGTCGGACTCGGCCCAGATCCGTGCGGCCGCGAGCTTGGCGCTCCAGCCGTTGTCGAAACGGTGGGTCAGGTCGGTGAAGACGCTGATGTTGTCCCGGTCCCAGTACGCCCAGTCGTTACTCAAAAACGTGGAGCGGGGCAGGTGCAGATTTTCGCCATTGCGACCGGCAGGCAGGCTGCCCCAATCGGAGGTTGCATCGTCGCGCTGCTTCGAAGCGCCGAGGGTCCAGGTGGTGGAATCGTTGAGATCGGCCTCGAGCACGCCATAAAACGTCTGGCGTTGCTTGTCGCGTTCATCGACGAAGCTGTTGCCTTTCTCGTACGCCGTCACCACCCGGCCGCGCAGGGTGCCGGACTCATTGAGCTTGTTGGAGGCATCGACTTCGGTCCGGTAACGGTCCCAACTGCCGGCGCTGGTGGTGACGCTCACCTGGGGGGTGGCGGTAGGGCGTTTGCGCACCAGGTTCAGGGTCGCTGAAGGGCTGCCTGCGCCGGTCATGAGTCCCGTGGCGCCGCGCACCACCTCGACGCGGTCATACATGGCCAGATCAGCGCCTGAGATAGTGTCCAGCGTGAAGTTGCTGACGATGGTCGGCAGGCCGTCGTACATCAGGTTGTCGATGGTGAAGCCTCGCGCCAGAAACTGTTGGCGGTCGGAGCCGAACTTGCGCAGCGTGATGCCCGGCGCGTATTTCACGACATCGTTGAGATCGTTCATGCCCTGATCGTCGATCCGCTGGCGGGTGATCACGCTCACCGATTGCGGGGTTTCGCGAATCGATAGCGGCAGTTTGGTGGCCGTGCTCATGCTGCCGGTGGTGTACGAGCCGCTGCCTTCGGTGGTGGCCAGCCCCGCGACGCTGCTGGTCTGCGAATCAATGTTGATGTCGCCCAGGGTCATGGTGCCGTCGCCCGCCGCCAGTGGCGGCCGAATAACCCGAGCGCTGTTGCCCTGCACCTGAGCACTCAAGCCACTGCCCGCGAGCAAATGAGTGAGGGCCTGACCCGGTTCCAGGCTGCCATTGATCGCTGGCGCCTGCTTGCCGGTCACCTGTGCGGCGTCGTAGGCGATGTGCATGCCGGTGGCCTGGCTCAGTTGAGTCAAGGAAGCGGACAGGTCCTGCGCAGGCAGATTCAGGTATACGGGGGCAGCCAGGACAACGCTCGGCAAACCGATTGCCAAAAGGCCGGTCAGCGAGCACAGAGACGGACGAAACATCATGCAATTCCTAAGGCGAGGCGCGTTTACAGCGATGGCAAGATGGGATGTCGCGACGGTGAAAGCTCTAGATCAAGGCTTGTAACCGTGCGGCGCGGCGATCCTAACAATTTAGTTACAATCGAGTAAACGCAAATCATTACCGAATGGTACTGAGGTGCAGTCGTGTTTTGTTTCCAAGTGTTGCGCGCGCCGTGTGAGGCGGTGCTGCTTCTCACACGCCCGTGATCGTTTAAGATGGCTGGCCTTCCGACCAACGAGATTCGCCATGAGCTCAACGCCCGGCGCTCAAGCACTGCGCCTGAACAATTACAAGACGATTGCCGACAGCATGGCGACGCTGTTGTTTCCGCACGCGGAGGTCATCCTGCATGACCTCGCCAGCCAGACCGTCGTGCACATCGCCAATAACATTTCCAAGCGCAAGATCGGCGATGACTCAGCCTTGGAGGACAGTGCCGGTGACCTGACCACCCAACTGAGCATCGGCCCGTACGAAAAGCTCAACTGGGATGGTCAGAAGGTCCGCTCGATCACCAGCATCCTGCTGGACGACAAGGGCAGGCCGGAAGTCGCGCTGTGCATCAACCTCAACTATTCGGTTCTGGAGCAGGCGCGCGATGCACTGAATCTGTTCTTTCAGGCCAGCCGCATGGTCGCTCAGCCCGAAGCGCTGTTTCGTGATGACTGGCAGGAGCGCATCAACACGTTTTTGCATGCCTGGCTGCAGGAGCGTCATCTGGGGTTGAACAGTCTGGGGCGCGACGACAAGCGCAACCTGATCGAGGCGCTTTACCACGAAGGCGCCTTCGAAGGGCGCAGCGCCTATGACTACATCGCCAACGTCCTGAACATGGGGCGAGCGACGGTGTACAAGTACGTGAAGGCGTTTCGAGAGGGGTGATCTTCAGCGAGTTCTGTTGCGGTCAGGAGCGGGATGCCGGGCCTCGAGTGCGAGTACTTGCGTGGCGAACCAAAGAACGATGAGCGCCCCGACGAATGCCGGGACGCCGATTGAAACGGCATTAAAGCGATTGAAAGGGGGCGTCAGGCGGCCGCGCAGGACTCCAGCGCGCAGCGGGATATCTGTGCATCCTGTACGGCGACACCGGTCAGATCCACGACGGTGATCTGTTCGTCATTGCTGCGCCCAATCACGTCGCCCGCCAGCACCTGGCCCAGCTCCAGCAATTGCGACGGGTCGATCAGGCCGGCCTTGAGCGCGTGGGAAATCTCGCCGTACTGGCTGCATTGACTGATCGAGTCGACGACGATGACGTCAGCTCGGCCGACCAGCGCAGGGTCGAGTTCCTGCTTGCCCAATGTGTCGGCACCGACGGCGGTGATGTGGGTGCCCGGACGAATCCATTCGCTGCGCAGCAACGCTTCGCGAGACGGGGTCGTGCTGACGATCAGGTTGGCCTTGAGCGCGACTTGCTGAGCGTCCAGGGTGGTTTCCACGGTGAAACCCAAGGCCTCGGCGAACTGTCGATAGCTGTCCAGCTCGCTCTGCCGACGGCCCCAGACGATGACGTTGCGGCAGGCGGTCACGACCCTCAACTGTTCCAGCTGCATTCTGGCTTGCATGCCACTACCGACGATGCCGATGGCCTGCACCCGGGAGGGTGCCAGCGCGCGGGCGGCGATCTGGCCGGCGAGGGCGGTGCGGATGCAGGTCAGCCAGCCGCCGTCCTGCAACAACGCCAGCGGCTGGCCGTTTTGCGCAGACATGACCAACATCAAGCCGTCGTTGCTCTCCAGGCCCTTGGCCGGGTTGTCGTAGAAACCGGTGGAAATCTTCACCGTGAACGTCGCCTCGCCCTCGACCCACGCCGATTTCACGCAACAGTCCCCATTGGCCTCAGGGAAGACGAAGTTCTGCACCGGGGGTACCTTCACCTTGCCTTGGGAAAATGCGATGAATCCTTCAGCCACGCGTTCTGCGGCTTGCGTCAGGTCGAGGGCGCTGATGATCTGCTGCTGGTTGTAGACGTTCACTGAACCGCTCCGATGAATTTCTCGAGAAGGATGTTGCGACCGCACAGAACCACGGCGATGCGCTTGCCCTGGTAGTCGGCGGCCAGCTTCAGCGCCCCGGCCAGGGCCACGCCTGCCGCGCCTTCGATGATCCAGCGCTCGAAGCGCGCCACTGCCTGCATCGCCTCACGGATTTCCTGCTCGGTGACCAGAACGGTGCGGTCGATGACGCGCTGACACAGCGGGAACGTGATGCTCCCCGGTTCGATACCGCCCGCCGTACCGTCGGAGAGGGTGTCTTGCTCGTCCATTTCGATGATTTCGCCTGCGGCCAGCGAGCGTTCCATGGTCGGCGCATTGGCCGGCCAGCAACCGATGATTTCGACGTCGGGATTCAAATGCTTGAGCGCAGTGCCGATCCCGGAAATCATGCCGCCGCCACCGACCGCGACGAACACGGCGTCGACATTCGGCAACTGCTCATGAATTTCCACGCCGATGGTGCCTTGGCCCGCGATGATCTGCAGGTCGTTGTAGGGCGAGACGAACAGCTTGCCCTGCGACTGCGCCTGACGCGCGGCTTGGAGTTCGACGCTCAAAGGGTCGGTGTCGAGGGTCACGACTTCGGCACCCAGCGCGCGGATCGCATCCAGCTTCAACGTCGAGGCGGTGGTGGTCGCATACACGGTGACCGGTACGCCAGCTGCCTTGCCCGCCAGTGCAACGCCCTGGCCATGATTGCCTGACGAGGCCGTGATCACCCCTTGTTGACGTTGCGCGTCGTTGAGCAGGCGTACTTTGTTGCTGGCGCCGCGAAACTTGAACGAGCCGGTGTGTTGCAGGTGTTCGCATTTCAAGTACAGCTCGCAGCCGCTCAACGCCGACAGTCGTGGGCTATGGGACAGCGGTGTCACCGATACGCCAGGTCGCAAGGCTTGATGGGCTTGCTGTATGTCGGCAAAAAGAGCGGCAAAGGTATGGTTATCGATAGGCATGGAAAGTCCCGGTTGAAGGAGGCTGATCAGAAATGCTGTAGCAGTTGGCCGGGCTGGCGATGGGGCAAGGGTGTTTTGCCGGCCAGCAGGGCGACGCGCTTGCCAGGGTGTGTTGTACGACTCATCAACGAGTTGGCCACCGGCAGGGGGCTCCACAAAGACGATGCCGATATTCATGCACCCCGCGAGGTCTATGGAGCGCTACATGGTGCGTGCTGACAGGCATGATAAAGACCGGTCGTATGTGGAATAAGCGTCTACAGTAGACGTAATATCTACGACCTGCAATCGCAAATTCCACAAGTACGGGCGATGCACTGCCTTGCTCAATACTGCCGTGCTGGATATTGAACGGGTTGGTCTATGACGGCGGCCGGGACAAGGTTGTGAACGTGGCGCGTCAAACGACCTGAATCTGCGTCAGTCCCACCCGGTCTGCCTGTTCCAGTATGTCGTCAGGCGTTGCATCGGCATTGGGCATCATCAGGCTGTTTTCGCCATCGCCGTAATGCAGCTGGAGCAGGTGCATCGCTGCTTCATGGGTGGGCAGCTGTAGCTGCTCCAGTTCGAAAGAATGGCTGCGGGGTTCGTCGTTGAACAGGTAGTTGATGGTGTAGGTCTGCATGGGTGATCCTCGAGAAGAGTGGAGTGGGACTGATTATCCTGACCATACAGTCAGCTTTTGGTTCGCGTCCCGTTACCGTCACATGCATCGAATACCGTCGAACCACTGCGCTGAACTTCCGCTCGTTGCTGAATTCCTTATTCGTACAGGCTTCAAAAGGTGGCCCCGAACGGCGGGAAAAGCGATGAGCAAGAATATCGGCGCGCAGGACCTGAATATTCATTTGGGCGAAGGCGATGAACAGGCCTTGTTCAAATGGTTGATCGCCAGCTTCCTGATGGGCAAACGAATACGCTCACAAATAGCTGTCGACGCCTACAAGGTCATCATCGAAAAGCATCGGCGCGATACACCGCGCAAGTTGGGCGCCTGCACCCATGGGCAACTGGTGAAAATGCTCGGCGAGGGCGGTTATGCCCGTTACGACGAGTCCACCGCCGAGCGCCTGCTGAAACTCAGCAAGAAGCTGACTGATGATTACGCCGGCAAGGTCACGAACATTCGCGAAGCCAGCGAAGACCGGGCGGATTTTGAGAAGCGCCTTGAAGCCTTCGACGGCATCGGCCCGAAGACTGTCGAAATCTTCATGCGTGACGCGCAAGACGTGCTGTTTTGAACAGCTCACCTGTGTTTGTCGGGTGCGCCGGTTGGAAACTCGGGCGCGAGTACTGGCCGCAATTCGAAGCTCAGGGCACTCATCTTGAGCGTTACGCCGGCAGGCTCAACGCCGTTGAGATCAACAGCTCGTTCTACCGTTCTCATCTTCCGGGCACCTACAGGAAATGGGCGTCATCGGTGGGCCCGGACTTCCGTTTCTCGGTGAAGATCCCCAAGTCGATCACTCATGAACATCGATTGAAAAACTGTGTCGGGCTGCTCGACATCTTTCTCTCGGAGTGCTGCGAGCTGGGTGATCGGCTTGGCTGTCTGCTGGTTCAGCTCCCGCCCTCGCTGGCATTTGATGCAAAGGTCGCGGGCCAGTTCTTTGAAACGCTCAGGGCTCGCTACTCAGGCTATGTGGTCATCGAACCGCGTCATCAGTCTTGGGTCGAGGCTCAGCCGTTATTGGTCGAGCATCACATTGCCCAGGCAGTCGTGGACCCGAGCCGCCTTGGAAACGACGCCACACCCGGTGGCTGGCAGGGCCTGCGATACTGGCGCTTGCATGGATGGCCGCGGATTTATTACAGCGCCTATTCGCACGAATGGCTGGAAGACAAAGCGCGAGAAATCCAGAGAGGCATGGGTGACGGTTCGCCGGTCTGGTGCATTTTCGATAACACCGCGCAAGACGCCGCATTGGGCAATGCGTTGTCCATGAGCCGGCTGCTGCATTGCGCGCCGACCGCTGTTTAGCAGGATCTCCCGACAGCGTGGGGGCTCAGGCGTCAGCCCCCACCGGTTTTTCGCAAGACGAGTTCAAACATCCATATTGCTGCTCGAGACGGTTGTCGATGGCTTCGAATTTTTGAAGTCATCCACGACATCTTTGCCGATGTCCGAGACCGCTTCCCACGTTTGATCCATCGTGGTTTTCGCTTTGTTCGCCAACTTGTCGCGGGTCTGGCCAAACAGCTTGTCTTCCTGACGGGTCGTGGGGAGGGCAGCACCAATGGCCGCGCCGAATGCGATGCCAATGGCCGCCAACGCCAACGGTTGTTCCTTGAGCATGTACTCGACAGTCCCCTGCAGATTGCGCCCTTGGCGCAGCAACGCATCCTGCGCACGATCGGAGGTCGCCTTCAGGGTGTCTCCAGCGTCCGATGTGCCAGCGGTAGCGCGCTGTTTGGCGTCACCCATCTTTTCGCTGGCACTGTCTGCCAGATGGCTGGCCTTTTCTCCCAGATCATGTGCCGATTGGCGCAGATGATCCTTGGCACCGGTCAGGGAATCGCTGACCGTTTCGGCGGCACCGCTCAGCTTCTCGCCCAGTTGACTGAACATCGAAGGCCCGGCGCTGTGCGGCCGCTGATTCTGGCCCAGCATCAGCCAGGTAACGCCAACGGTGGCGAGAATGACCGGCACCGGGTTGTTCTTGATCGACGTCCCCAGATTGTCGAAAAACTCACCGCCATTGTTCCGGGTAAACGCCAATGCCTGGTCAAAGAGTTGTCCCGGCGATAGCTTGTTTTCCAGCGCATCGACGATGTTCTCGATGTTCGCCCGACGTGCATCGATATCCCGCTCCAGCGTATCCGGGCTCCTTGGAATGTCGACGTCAGGAATGGCGTCGGTTTCGAACTGCTCTTTGGTTGCAAAACTGCTTTCAGTGCTCATGAGACTTTCCTCTGAATGGCGTCTTTATCCTTGTGCAGGGAATGCATCGTGCGTTCAGGCGCAAGCTGGGACGGTTCAAGTTGTTTCTTGCCGGATAGCACCATTACGAAGCCGACAATCATCGCAACCGCTCCGACAATCAGCGCGGCCAGCCAAAGGGATACGTACAGTGCAAGTCCATACACGGCGGCCATCAGCACAATTACCAGCCCGGCGAGCATGAACACCACGCCGCCTGCAACCGCGGCCGTGGCGGCTTTGGCGGTCTCGATGGACGTGCGGATTTCAGCCTTCGCCAGCGCCAGTTCTTCGCCGATCAGGGCCGGTACTTCGTGGGCAAGTTGACGTACGAGCCCGAGCACAGAAGGGTCGCTCTCGGGGCTGCTACGGGGCGGAATGTCTGGGTTGATAGCCATCACAGCTCTCCTTTGATGACGGGCTTGTCGGTTGAACCCGAGTCGGGCGTGACGGGGGATGAAGCGTCAGGTTTCGGCTCGACGAAGCTGCCCATCTCGGCACCGGATTGCTGGATTCCTGACTCGCCATTGCTGTCGGCAGGTGGTGGCGCAGAAGTACTCCAGCCCGGAGGAACGGACTGGCTGCGCACCACATCGTCCTCGTGCGGAGGACGAACGGCCAGCTCCTCGTCGGCGGCAATCCTGGGGTCGAACTCGTCGGTCTCGGAGCCGGCTTTGCCCCCAGCGGGATCGCGGGAGGAGGGCTGGGCGAGATCCGGAGCGCTGGCACGCATGAAACGCGACAGGCCGAACCCCAGGGCAATGCTGCCCGTCAGAAACAACGCCGGGTTGTCTCTGGCAAGACGTCCCACTTGTTGCAGCAGTTCATCGGCGCTTTTGCCACGCAGACTTCCGGCAAAGCTGCCCAGACCGTCTGCCACATCGGTGATGTAGTGAGAAAGCCCAAGGGTGTCGTTGTCTTGCAGCTGTTCGGCAGCCGACGTTGCACTCCGGGCCAGGTTCTGGATCTCGTCGGCCGCACGTTCGCGATACTCATCCAGATGGTCCGAGCCTTGTTCCCGGGCAGTGTCGAACAGGGCCTTGGCATCATCCTGCAAGTTGTGAAGGGCGTCATTGGGGGGCACGGAACGCTGCTGTGCGTCAGCGCCTGCCTCGTTCATGGTGGGCATCTTGGTCACCTTCCTTTAATTGAAAAGAGATGAACACCGCGACTATCGATTCAAGGCAGTACGCATCTCGCACGGCAGGAAATCTGCACGCTGTAGAAGGTTGAGGGATCAGGGGAATCGGTAGTTCTGAGGGAGAGACAGACGGCAACCCTGAATTCAAAAGACATGAAAACCAAGGTCGGTTGAGTGGACATTTCAAGGGCCCACATTCGCCTGAGTGGCGAGACATGAAGCGGCGTCCACTCCTGGGATTCGTGAGTGGACGCCCTGTTACTGATCCGGATTTGTCACTAGCCCTTGCTGTGCTCGTTAGAGGTAGGGGGTTCTGCAACGCCGCGGGGCCCGGCGATGCCCCAGATGACCAGACCTATGACCGGGAGCACCAGAATCAACACCGCCCAGCCGACCTTCGTGCCGGACGATTTGGTTGTATGCCAGACGTTCGCGATGACCCAGAAGTCGACCAACAGCACGATCACGGCCAGCGCCGCCCAGAAAAATGACACTTCCATCACACACCTCCATTGCCCGCTACAGGGCAGGCACAGCTGCGGTTACGTCGATTTCGGGTGCTGCGATATCGGTTCCACCCGGTGTCAGGATGACCTTGCGGCAGTCTTCCTGTTTCTTGTCGAAGATCTTGTAGCCCTCGGCTGCCTGCTCCAACGACATCCGGTGAGTGATGATGGCTTCGGGCTCCAGACGGCCCATCTCGATATGCTCGAGCAGTTCCGGCAGAAAGCGCTGAACGTGGGTCTGGCCCATTTTGAATGTCAGCCCCTTATCGAACGCATCGCCGAAGAGGAAGCCGTGGATGAAGCCCGAATACACACCGGGCACGCTGACAACCCCACCGCGCCTTACCGCAGCGATGCATTGGCGCAGCGCCTTGCCGCTGCTGCCCTCGAGCTTGAGCGTGGCCAGAACGGTCTCGGTGGTGCTGCCCTTGGCTTCAAAGCCGACCGCATCGACCACCCCATCCACCCCTCGCATGCCGGGTGTCTGATGAATGATGGTGTCTGCAGGGTCGTCGTCTTCATCGAAGTTGATCGGGATCACACCATACGTTCTCTGGGCATACGCGAGGCGGTAGGGATGGTGGTCGACCATGAAGATACGGTCGGCGCCGAGCATTCGCGCCACGGCTGCGCTGAGCAGACCCACCGGCCCGGCGCCATAGATGGCGATGCTTGAACCTTGCCCGATCCCGGTGTTGGTTACCGCCTGAAAGGCTGTCGGCAGGATATCGGAGAGAAACAGCACCTTCTCATCGGCAAGCGTGCCCGGCACCTTGAACGGTCCGGTATTGGCCTTGGGCACTCGCACGTATTCGGCCTGCCCGCCCGGGATACCGCCATACATATGGCTAAAGCCAAACAGCGCTGCGCCCGGGGGGATGGCCTTCTTGTTGATGATGGCTCCGCGTCCGGTATTGGTGGTCTCACAAGCGGCAAACAGGTCTTGCTGGCAGAAAAAACAGTCACCGCAGGCGATCACGAACGGGATGACCACTCGATCACCGGGCTGGACGGCCGTCACCGCCGAGCCGGTTTCCTCGACGATGCCCATGAACTCATGGCCAAAGATGTCGCCGTGTTCGACGGTGGGGATTTTGCCCCGGTAGAGGTGCAGATCCGAGCCGCATATCGCGGTCGCGGTGACCCGCAGGATAATGTCGTCTGCTGCCTCGATGGACGGGTCAGGAACGGTGTCTACTTTGACGTCATGGGCGCCGTGGTAAGTGAGTGCTCTCATCTCGAACTCCGCAATTTGATGGGGCTTGTAAAAAGCGGAGCGACGAAATACCGAATTAGTTCATGGATTTTGAGTGCCTCGCAGATCAGCGGCTGGTCTCAGATAAGTAAAGGGTGAATCCACGTATTCTCTTGGCGTGCTTTCCAGGGTCAACCTTTCGTTTTTGAGGGGTCTGCGCTGCGAGGATAGGTACGCTCTTCCTGAATCGTTCCATCTTCCTTATGCACTTTGAGTGATGCCGTTTTGTCTGAAAGAAATTCGCTCGCCAATGTCATGATTTCAGCTTTCGTGGACGCCGTTTTCGACGCTCGCTGCGCGCCTTGCTTTGTCAGCGACCAGCCAGCGTCAGATTTGGTGATGTGATAATTGTCCATCTTCAATATTCCTCTTCAATTAACCTTGCCAACTCAGGGAGCATTTATCGGCAGCATTGAGCGCTACTCAGATTTTGGGATGCTCCGACTGTAAAATTGGAGGAATTTCAGGCCTTAGAGTTCAAGGCACCTGCTCTCACTCGCACATTGCCCCTCGGCACGACGTGCAGGTATCTGCCAAATCATCTTTGCGTGCGCAGGAGGTAAAGCGCTTCGGCGCCGTCCCATGCGCTATCATTGTTTTTATCTCCTTTCGATGTGTTCGCTCGTTGCAGATTCTTGGTTCGCCATGGACTACCTGAGCTGACAGGCTAGCTCTAGAGGTGACTTCCAGCACAGGCGCAACCACGATAGGACTTACGTGATGAACACCCCATCAGATTCGGGCGCAGATCGTCCTCAGCGACAGGACATCCAACCCAGCCGCCTGAGTTTTCCGGTAGTAGGCATCGGCGCTTCGGCAGGTGGCCTGCAAGCCGTTCAGCAATTCTTCGAGCACATGCCCGCTGACAATGGAATGGCGTTCGTAGTGGTGCTCCACCTGTCGCCCGATCACCAGAGCAGCGCTGGAAAGGTTATCGCTGCACGAACCAAAATGCCGGTCATACAACTGACATCCGCCACGCCAATCGCACGTAACCATGTGTACGTAATTTCCCCGGCGCAGCGGCTTGCGATGAATGACGGCTACTTGCGGGGGATGCCGCCAAAGCCCAGAAATGGTGGCCATGTGACCATCGATTTGTTCTTTCGCGACCTTGCTGACGCTCACAAAGAACGCGCGTTCTGCGTCGTGTTATCGGGTAGCGGGTCAGACGGTGCGGTGGGCTTGTCGCGCATCAAGGAGCAGGGCGGGGTAACGCTGGCTCAGCACCCTGAAGATGCCGAGTACGACGGCATGCCCAAGGCTGCTATCGATACCGGAAAGGTCGATTTCGTTTTGCCCGTTGTGGATGTGCCGCAGAAGATATTGGAGTTATGGCAAAACGCCCAACGCATCCAGTTGCCGGACGCCGCCGATATACAGTCTCCTTCTGCGCCTGATCTCGATGAGCGGGCAACTGAACACGCCGAGCAGGCATTGTTCGATATTCTCGCCAAACTACGCGCGAGCACCGGCCATGATTTCAGGCACTACAAGCGCGCTACGGTTTTGCGTCGTATCGAGCGGCGCATGCAGGTGACGACGCAACCTGATCTACCGGCATATTTCCGATACCTGTGCGAACACGTCGACGAAACAAAGGCCTTGCTTGATGACATGCTCATTGGCGTCACCAATTTTTTTCGCGACCGCGAGCCCTTTGAGTCGCTGGAACGCGAGGTGGTGCCACGCCTTTTTGATCTTTACCAAAAATCCGACATTGGCCAAGAGATCCGCGTCTGGTCGGCAGGTACATCCACAGGTGAAGAGGCTTACTCGCTCGCGATTCTGCTAACTGACTATAAGACCGAAACGTCTTCAGATTTGAAGATCCAGGTCTTTGCCAGCGACATTGATGAGCGGGCCATCACCTCCGGTCGTGCTGGGCTCTATTCAGAAGCGATTGTCACCGATGTATCGCCTGCGCGATTGCGCCAGTATTTCGTCAAAGAGGACAGCAACTATCGTGTGCGCAAGGACATCCGCGAACGGGTTCTTTTCGCCAAGCATAGCCTGCTGGCTGATCCGCCTTTTTCGCAGATCGATTTAATTGTCTGCCGCAACCTGCTTATTTATCTGGACCGCGATGTCCAGCGCGAAATATTGCAAATGTTTCATTTTGCGCTTCGAGCAGGTGGCTATCTGTTTCTTGGTACATCGGAATCGGCCGATGCGTGCCCTGAGTTGTTTACAACCGTGGACAAGAGAAACCGGATCTTCCGCGCTCGTAGCGGCCCCAATGCCCACCGGCTGCCCGCGATGCCCAAGGGGGGGTATGCGCGAACGGTTTCGTTGTCCCAGCCTGGAGACTCCCGAGCGGTCAAGAAGCCTTCGACGGTCGAAATCTATCAACGAGCAGCGGAGCGGTTTTCACCGCCAAGTATTGTTGTAAACAGTGAAGCCGATATTCTCTATGTCAGCCGAGGCGCTGGTCGGTACCTGCAGCACATGACCGGAGAGATCAGCAATAACCTTTTGTCCTTGGTAGCCGGTGATCTACGTCTGGAACTGCGGACTACCATCTTCCAGGCTCAGCAATCCGGAGAATCCGTCCGGGCACGGCCGCTCAACCACGAACGTGACGGACAGCATTATCAAGTGCAGATCGAGGTGCACCCGTTTACGGATACTGAGACGGAGTTGAACTGCCTGTACATTGTGTTCGGCGAGCAGGAGATCGATGCGCAGAATGTCAGTTCAGACTCATCCGTGCAGTCGGAAAATCAAATGCTCTCCAACCTGGATCGCGAGTTGCAGCGCACCAAGATGCAACTTCAAGACGTGATTGAGCAGGGAGAGGTTTCCAGCGAGGAGCTTAAAGCTTCCAACGAAGAGATGCAGGCTATTAATGAGGAACTGCGTTCGGCGTCCGAAGAGCTGGAAACCAGCAAGGAAGAGCTGCAGTCGATCAACGAAGAACTCCTCACCGTAAACCACGAGTTGAAGATCAAGGTCGAGGAAACAGACCAGGTCAATGATTACCTGAGCAACCTGATCAGTTCCACCGACATCGCCACTGTCTTCGTGGATCGCGAGCTGAAGATCAAATGGTTTACACCGCGTGCCACCGATATCTTCAGCATGCTCGCGGTCGACGCCGGTCGCCCGTTGATGGACATCACTCATCGCCTGGAATACGACGACTTGATCGCCGACGCGATGTCCGTGTTCGAGTCGCTCAAAGGCATTGAACGTGAGATCGCAAGCTCCGACGGTCGTTGGTACATCGTACGCGTTCTGCCCTATCGATCTAACGTGGATCAGATTGGCGGTATCGTGCTGACCTTTGTTGATATCACTTCGCGACGTGAGGCTGAAGAGGAGCTTCGCTTAAGCGAAGAGCGGATGCGTCTTGTAACTGAAAGCACCCATGACTACGCGATTATCGTCATCAACGAAGAGGGGCTCATCACCGATTGGAACAAAGGTGCGCAGCATACCTTTGGCTACAGCCAGGAGGAGGCGGAGGGCCGGCATTTCCGTTTTATCTTCTCATCCGAGGATCAACGCGCCGGCATTCCGGAGATGGAGTTGGCAACAGCCCGCACAACGGGTCGCAGCGATGATGAACGCTGGCATGTGCGCAAGGATGGCAGTCGGTTCTACTGCAGTGGCGAAGTCACGGCCTTGGCCAGCAAGGGCTTTCAGGGTTTCGTGAAAATTGCACGCGACCTGACCGACCATATCAAGCTGCACGAAGAGCAGCAGCAGAGTATCGCGGCTTCTCTAAGCTCCATTCAGCAGAAGGATCAGTTCTTTGCAGTTATGTCGCATGAGTTGAAGCACCCGTTGAATCTCATTCAGCTCAACGCTCAAGTGGCGCGCCGCCTTCCCGTGGCGCGAAAAGATCCGACGTTACAGAAGGCCATCGGTACGATCACGGATGCCGTTGCCAGCCAAGCGCGAATCATCGACGACCTTATGGATGTGGCGCGTGTTCGCAATGGCAAGCTTGAGCTGCAATGCAGAACGCTGGATCTGGTAGCGGTGCTCAATGAAATTCAGCAGGTCGCACTCAAAGCTGAGCCAGGTTGCAAGATCCATTTCAGCACACCACCGCAGAGCCTGTTCATTCATGCAGATCCCACCAGGATCGAACAAATCATCTGGAATTTGCTCAGTAATGCGATCAAGTTCACGCCCGCTGATGGTTCTGTGGAAGTCACGACGACGAAGCAGAATCAGTCGGTACGAATCGAAGTAATCGATACGGGGCCAGGGATCGAAAAGGATCAGCTAAAACGTATTTTCGAGATGTTTGGCCAAGCGGATCACCGTCCTTCAGGTCAGCGCCGAGGCGGATTGGGGATCGGCCTGGCACTGGTCGAGCAATTGGTCGTAAGCCATGGCGGCCGAATCCAGGCGCACTCTGAAGGTAAAGGCAAGGGTTCACGTTTCACGGTGGAACTGCCACTAGCCGACGCTCCAGATCAACCTGCCAGCAACGATCCTGACAACGATGAAGGTCAACTCGCTGGCGTCCGGATCCTGCTCGTGGATGATTCGCCCGAAGTACTGGAGGCGCTGCAGCTTTTGCTTGAGCTGGAGGACGCGCAAGTTCTGGCATTTGATCACCCTTCAAGAGCGCTCGAGGGTGCGCAGTCGCAAAGCTTTGATGTAATCATCTCAGACATCGGGCTGCCGGACATGGATGGTCACCAATTGCTTGTCGCGCTTCGTAAACTTCCGAAATGCGCGGATGTTCCGGCAATTGCGTTGACAGGCTACGGCGCAGCGCAAGGGGCAGATTACCAAGGTGAGGGGCGTTTTGATGCAGCGCTTGGAAAACCCGTTGTGCTGGAAGATCTGACGAGTCTGATTAGCGGATTGGTCTCGGCGCATCGGGATTGAATCAAGGGACGCCGGAGTGGTGCAAAGCCGGCGTCGCGTTTGGCGTCCGAGAACGTTGTTTTGCAAGGTTACTGCGCAGCGTCGCCACCGTGAGCTTTAGCTAACGCCTGCGCCTGAGACAGATGCGCTTTGAGCTTTGGCAGAGTCTCGGTCGCAAAGGCCTTCAGGTCTGCATCTTTGCCGTTGGCAGCTTCTTCCTCGAACAGTTTGATCGTCGCTTCGTGAGCCTTGACCTGGTTGTTCGCGTAGGCCTGGTCAAAAGATTTCGCACTTCGCAGTTCCAGGATCATGGCCTTAGCCTTGTCCATCAACTGAGCGTCGTCGGACACCTCCAGGTTCTTGGAGGTCGCGAGCGTTTTGAGCTTCTCGTTGGCCGCGGAGTGATCCTTGATCATCATTTCAGCGAAGCTCTTCACGTCGGCAGAAGTACCTTTCTCCTGAGCGAGCTTGCCAGCTTCGACTTCGGCGACACCCTTCGCCGACGCGTCTTCTACGAAGTCATCATTGTCTTGTGCTGCGAAAACTCCCTGGCTCGCCATACCGATAACAATCGCCAGCACTGAGGTACGTACTAAGTGGGTCATTTGCTCATTCCTTTACAGATGAAAAGTGGGTGCCCTAAGCACTTGAATCTCGACTGGCTAACCTTTTTGCGGTTCCGAAAAAATTCGCAGACGGTCAGGATTACCGTCAGCGAACGTCAGAATGTGCATTTCGTCGGCTGACTTTCTAGAGGCTCGAACGTCTCTCAGCGGAGCAAGGTCGAGTAAGTAACTGGCGCGCAGTCGCTCAGTGAACCATCGACTAAACCTTCATTGGATGAGGATGCAATCATGGCAAGAACCACCGTTGACGATCTGTTCATTCACGAACTGTCTGACGTTTATAGTGCGGAAAAGCAGATCACCAAGGCGCTTCCACGACTGGCGCGTGCGGCGACTAACCCTAAACTTTCTGAGGCGTTCACATCCCATCTGGAGGAGACTCAAGGTCAGATCGAACGCATTGATCAACTCGTTGAACAGGCCGGACTGAAGCTCAAACGCATGAAATGCGTGGCGATGGAAGGCTTGGTCGAAGAGAGCAAGGAATTGCTCGACGAAATCGAGAAAGGGGAGGTGCTCGACGCAGCGCTGATCGGTGCCTGCCAGAAAGTTGAGCACTACGAGATTGCCAGCTACGGCACTTTGATCGCAATGGCCAAACACCTTGGGATGACCGATGCGGCCAACCTGTTGGCCGAGACGCTGGCAGAAGAGAAAGCGGCTGACGAAAAACTTTCAGCCATTGCTGAGCAGGGTGGCAATCAAGCGGCGACGATGACCAAGAAGTAAAACGGTCTCGCTGGCTCTAGTTCCTTTTGAATCTGAAAGGGGGTGAACCCACTCAGCCACTACAGGTTTTTTGCGCTCATTCATAACCATGCCATAGGCATCTAAAGAACAGTTCCCGTACTGCCAGTTGCATGTATTTATGCAGCGTGGAACTGCTCGTCTCAAGACAAGTTCTGATGGGAGAATGACCATGTTTCTTCATAACAAAAGACTTCAATACACCGTACGAGTAGCTGAGCCCAACCCCGGTCTCGCTAACCTGCTTCTTGAGCAATTCGGTGGGGCCCAAGGTGAACTTGCAGCCGCAACTCGCTATTTCACCCAGGCACTGGCTGAGGAAGACCCAGGCCGCAAAGATTTGCTGCTAGACATCGCGACAGAAGAGTTAAGCCACCTGGAGATAATCGGCTCAATCATCGTGATGCTGAATAAGGGGGCCAAAGGCAAGATGGCGGAGGGCGTCCAGGAGGAGGGCGAGCTGTATAGAGATATCAACGGCGCGGGCAATGACTCTCACATCACCAGCCTGCTCTACGGTGGAGGGGCCCCGTTGGTCAACTCTGCGGGTGTGCCCTGGACGGCGGCATACATCGATACCATCGGTGAGCCTACGGCTGATTTCCGCTCGAACATCGCTGCTGAAGCCCGCGCAAAGATCGTCTACGAACGGCTAATGAACGTCACGACTGATCCTGGTATCAAAGACGCGCTTGGCTTTCTGATGACGCGAGAGATCGCTCACCAACTGTCGTTCGAAAAAGCGCTCCACTCCATCCAGCCAAACTTCCCTCAGGGCAAGCTGCCTGGAATGCCAGAGTTCTCCCGAACCTATTACAGCATGTCCAACGGCGAACCGGCTGTGCGTGGCCCATGGAATAGCGAAGAAGAGTTTGATTTCGTCGAGCATCCTCAACCCGCTGTAGACGGAGGCGATGGCACCGCCTCGGTGAGCTTAAGCGAAGACGACTCGGTGACGCTCACGATGCTCAAGGAGCGGACAAAGTCTGATACCGACAGTGATCCCATGACAGGAGCTGACTTGGGCTCGGGCTTGGCTCAAGGCGTGCGCGAGTGAATTGTAAATTTGAGATTGCGACGTTCCCTTGCCGGGCAATAGGTGTAATGAACGATTGAGAGGGTATGGCTATGAGCGTATCGACAATGACAAGCACGGTCAGCGACGACGATGTAATGGGGCGCCAGGCGAATTATGAGCCTTATCTTCGGCGCTTTGAGGCTGAAGCGATGGCACTGGAAAGAGGTTTTAAAACCGCACTGTTCATAGAGCAGTTCAAGGCAGGTTTGTTGCCGAATGCGGGTCGTGACAGTCATCGCCTGCAATGAATGCCGTTTATCTCCTTTTCATGAAATGTCGACAACGAGAGGGATGGCCCACTCTCGAACTCATTGAGGATCATGAGTAACTCCCTCACTTGCCCGCATCCGATGCGGGCTTTTTTTGCGCTGATACTGGCTAAGCGTCACGACGGGTTTCTTTTCGCTAACGTCGGTGGGCAACAGCGGACGCAGCATCGGGCTGGAGGTTGAAAGCAGGTAAGCGTCCGGTAAAGACGCCTTCCTGACGCCAACGCCCTTATAGCTGAGATCGGGTAGTAGACTACGCCGCACGCTTGCGACGCTTTAGCTGGCGCTGAGATTGAGCGGATGCTTGAACGGCGTGACGTGGCCTTGGCCGCGATACAGAACAGGATAGGAAGTTCGCGGCCTCATCCGGACGCTGAGTTAGGCACGCGTCTGCATCGCCCTGTTTATGTAAACAGATGAGTTTAGCGACTAGATCAATTAGGCGAAATTCTCGTAAAGAATCCCGCCTAATCCGGTAATCAGGCCGTCATAGCGCGATTCGTGGCAACAATTTGCTCATGTGTAAACTGACTGCCGGGAGTCATGAACTTGGCAATCAAGGCATCGCGGTTTTGGGGCGCCCGTGCCTTGCCTGCCGCCTCCAGCGCCATCTTCAGCTCCGGCAATGTCAGCTCGGTGCAGTAGGCTGGTGTTCCTGGTTGCTGACGCCACGAATCTTCAAGGTTACCAGCGGCAAGCGCGATAAAGCCCGTATCCTCAACGAGATCCTGCGCGATGGCCTCAGCATGAACGTCATCCCCTGCTACAGGTAAGGCAATGCGTGTCGAAGATCCAGTTGGTTGCCGATTGTCGGCAAGAGTCGCTGCAAGAACGGCGTTCCAGGCCTTAACGACCGGGCGGCCAATCTGCTCGCTTACCCAAACGCTCTCAGGCTTGCCGTCGTCAACTTCTTTGATTGCCCCGTCGCGTCCCGGATAGTAATTGGACGTGTCAATGACAACGGTTTTCTCGGGGACATTCTTTAACGTCTGTTTAAGATCTGGATATTTTGCGAAGGGTATCGAGAGGATTACAACGTCTACCTCTGACACCGCCTCTTCCTTGGTCACAGCGTGTGCGCCGATTTCACTGACTAGGTTTTGAAGGCTTTCAGGGCCTTTCGAATTTGCCAGCTTAACTTCATGGCCGCACGCGACGAGCTTGCGGGCAAGGGTAGCCCCAATATTGCCGGCGCCGATAATTCCGATTTTCATTTCAATAACCTCCTCACCTACAACCAATATTCAAGTTGCTGCCTGGCTAGGTGTGCGAATGAACCAAGCGTGTCGCGAAGCCGCTGCGATCTGGGGTGAGCACGCATGTCGCTTGACTCAGGTAAATACGACTCTTCAAGAATGAAAGGTTACGCTGTCGGTAATCGGCACACGATCCATATGCATGCGGTTGCCAGGAGCACTTTCGTCCGGGTAGCCGAATGACATTCCAAACAGCATTTTCATTTCTTCGGATATGCCTAGCACCTCTCGGATCGTACCTGCATAGAACCCAAGCGAGGTTTGCGGAATGCCGCCTAACCCTCGGGCAGCAAGCGACAGTAGGAAGGTCTGCCCATACATGCCAATGTCGCCAGCAGTGCGAACGTTGTCCCCAAAGACAGGCATGAATAAAAAAACAGCCTGGGGCGCGTTGAAAAAGGACAAGTTCAAAGCCGCCGCTCGCCGCCGCCCCTCTTTGTCTTCGCGCTTAACGTTCATGGCCTCATAGTAGGCTTTGCCCTGCGCATTCTTGCGTTCCCCATAAGGGCCGTAAAAAGCACCCATATCGAACGAGAAGTCAGGTGTGAACTCTCCGGCATTGTTTTTCGCGTGGAGGGTTTGCGAAAGCTCGATCAATTTTTGGCCACGGACAATATGGACGTCCCATGGCTGGGTGTTGCAGTTGGAGGGGGCGCACTGGGCATCTTTCAACACCTCCTGGAGGATGTGGTCGGGCACAGGAGTGTCTAAAAAGCCACGAAAAGACCGCCTAGTGCGGGCCGTCTTTTGAAACGGTAGGGTGTCATCCAGCGCTGCATCAGCATCGAACCTAGCCATTGAAATAGTCATGAGTTCCTCTTTGAGCAAATGTATGAATTTTCAGTCGGTTGCCGGATGGCCAAGCGCATCAAGAGTGTGCCGAAGCTCATCAATGCCCAGCTCATCGAGCTGGCAAGCTGACCTGATTTTGCTAGTAATTCCCCGTATGTCGGCTTCCAACAAGCGGCTCTTGGCGGTCAAGTCGACGATTACGCGACGCTCATCGGCAGGATCCCGCGTGCGAGTGACGAGCCCAGCAGCCTCAAGCCGCTTCAGCAATGGCGTTATTGTTCCAGCGTCCATTGCCAGGCAGGTTCCAAGCGCACCCACTGAAAGTGGCGAGCCGTTTAGAAGCTCCAGAATGACGAGATACTGCGGGAAGGTCAGGCCCAACGGTTCAAGAAAAGGTTTGTGCAATCGCACCACGCGATTCGCCGCCGCATAGAGCGAAAACGATAGCTGGGTACCAACCCGCTTCCGGTTCGAGGTCATTTCATAGCTCGCTATTGTATAGTGCGCGATATATTCTCGAAAGGAAGCACTGATGTCAACCGACGCCGTCCGCCGCCATAGGACGTCCGGATCTGGTTCAGTAGACGTAGCTCTCGCAGACATCTCATGATGGATGACGGTGCGTGGGAATTGTGACGGAATGGCGCACGTTTGGGCCTCTGACGTATCTCGGCGGTTGCCGTTGGCGGAACGACCGCCTTCAGCTTCGGATTACGCGCGACCCTGAACTCGACCTCATCTGGTGTGTAGCCGGGCGATATCCAACTGCCGGTCTCCTCCTATCGCAGATACCCAGGCGTTAGATAGTTAAACCAAAACAAGATCACGCTAACCAGTGTTGTCACCAACAGTAATAAACCTACACCCCATGCGCATGCAGCATAGAGATAGCCCTGTTGCTCATCTTTAAGCCTCATGAATGTCGAGATCCCGATGAACAACAGGTAAGTCGAGTACGCGGACGCTAGAAGCAATACTGCAACCGCCAACCAGCGGCTAGGGTACAAAGCTCCCAGACCTGCTACAAAGAGCGGAGTCGCGGTGTAGGCCGCGAATCCGATGCACTGATTCAAGGTGGGCCTTGCATCGAATGATCGCGACATCCAGCGAATGAATCCACCCATAAGCGCGCTACCCATCAGGATGCTGCAGTAGAAAAGCACGCACAGCTGAAACGCACTTGTCGGCTGCAACATCACTTTCTCGTCGCCTACGAGGCTCCATCCCACCTGCGTAGTCCCAACATACAGTGCTATTACAGGGATCAACGCAAGAAGCACCAGATGAGCCAGATAGTGACGAGGATGGTCTGCCTCCTCATCACGGATATTCCTCCAGGCGTGGCCTGGATGAGTAAAAAGGTCTATCAAATGCATAGACATGTCGCGACCCTCCGTAACTTGAGTTTCAGAAACCAGCTCGTTCCATGCCAGTGATGAGGCTTGTCATTATTGGGCTCAAAGAGGGCGCAGGGAATTCCAGCAAGCTGCCGAACGGTATGCAGATTGAGCTAGAGATTACCGGTCTCGCCGGTGGCCTCGGCCAAGGTGGCAAGAGCAGTTTCCATCTCGGTGATCGAGCCATTGAGGTTGCTGAAGCACTCGCAGAGCGATTGCTCTGAATCAACGGTCTGGTGGCCCTCCAACTGGCCAACCTGTGCGAGTTCTACCCGTTCAAGCTCGCCTACCGCTTCTCGAAGTGATCGCAGCATGGCGGCAACTCTTTTCATCTGGCTGTTTCTGATCTCGCTCATGGGACACCGGAAGTCGGGCGGGCTTGACTATTCGGACACCACGCGTGCCCTTAGTGTGCAGCTAATTTGGCGTGCATTCGATTGATAACGACAGCGGGACCTGTGGCTCGCCCCATCGCTTCAGAGGCCGCTGCGGGAGAGACGCAGCGGGCAGGGGTGGTTGAGTCTCTAATCAAACTGATGACATTTGCTGTTGAACTCAAAGGCTACATTTTGCTCAACCTAGCAAGGCGCGCTGACGGTATGGTCGTAAAGACCTTGAATAGGCACCTCGGTCCCTGATCGTGCTGATCAAGTACCCAACACAAACACTGAGGATGCGTCATGAGCGTGTGGTCATGCACTCTGAATTCGTTCTGCGATCAAGTGGCTTCGTCAGCCCCCATACCAAGCTGCGGAGCCACCGCATGCGTGTGTGCGAGTCTGGCCCTGGCGCTCCTGCAGATGGCGATTCGAAAGTCTTACGATCAGGAACAAACCGACAGCGAGCTAGATCTCGACGTTATTAAAGGGCAGCAGTTGCTGACCGTGATGAAGGCACATGCTGACAACGACATGCGAACTTTCGGCGCCTTTATCGAGGATGCCGGGACAGGATCTTCTCGTCACAGTCGCCAGCATGCGCTTGACATAACCTTAGGTTCATTAGCCGCTGCGCGGTCCTGCTATGAGGGTATCGTGCTTGCGCAAAGCGCTGTTTCAAACGTAAAGAGAGCATTGCAGTGCGACGTGGTCTCGTCTGCTTTGATGATGCACGCCAGCCTTTCTGCGCTTCTCATAAACGTTGATATGGATGCAGCCAATCTTCCTGCCTCCAGCCAGACAACCGAGCTGATGCGCGCCCGTGCAGACTTACAGTCACAGGCAGATGAATTACTGGCACGTCTGCGGGGGGTATAGCGCTCGGCCAATGCGTGGGATTGCGCTGAGCTCGGTTCTCAGGATGCGATTGGTAAGAGGGATTTTTCAATGGCTCCCTGGTCTATCGGCTAAGGCGGGTCTGCTCAAGTGCCACCAGCGCGTCGTTGTTCTCAAACATGGCTTACGGGTGAGACGTTCAGGCTGGCCAGCTCAGAAGCCCACTGGTTTCGACCACTATTTTTAGCGGCATACAGGAATGCGTCAGCCGACTTGATCATTCCGGCGGGCGTCGTGGCATCCTTGGTTGGCGTACCTGATGTGACGCCAGCGCTAGCGGTCACAATGCCCAGAGGATGGTCGGGATGTTCGATGTTCAAGTCTCGAATAGCTTGCAGGATCTCCTCCGCCAGCTGGCCGGCACCGCTCACGTTGGTCTCAGGGAGCAGAATGGTGAACTCCTCACCTCCATAGCGTACGGCAAGGTCGGCCGGTCGTTTCAATGCCTGCTGGATAGCCGATGCCACATTGCGTAAACAGTCGTCCCCGGCGGGATGGCCGTACCGGTCGTTGAAGCGTTTGAAGTAATCAACGTCCAGCATGATCAGTGCGATTGACGAGCCCTGGCGTCGCGCTCTTTCCACTTCCTGAACCAAAGCGATGTCCAGTTTGCGCCGGTTGCCGAGTCCGGTCAGGCTATCCGTCAAGGCCATGTCTTGAACTGCCTGATGTGCAACGCGGATCTGTTTTTCCAGGGCAATGCGAGCCCGTAGCTGGGCCAGCACCAAGGCACCGAAACCACTGAGTCCGGCGATCAGTACCAGGAGCACCAATCCGGTCTTAAGCAGGTCATGACGCCATGGCCCCACGAATGACTCCCGGGACAATCCAGCCTCAACTACCAACGGGTAAGATTCCAGAGCCCTGTAGGCATAAAGCCGTTCGGTGCCATCGATCACTGCCTTCACCAGCGCGATGCCTTCGTTGGATGAGGGAAGGTAGCGAGTGAAGATCTCGCTCTGGGCAAGGCTCTGGTCTGTCGCGGGAGAAATGAACGGGCGTCTGACCAGGACGTCACCGCTACGCATGGCCAGCACCAGCGCACCTTTGTCATCGATCTTGAAATCCCCGTAATAGTCCAGGAAGTAGCTGACCCTGATCGTTCCCAGCAACACGCCTGCAAACGATCCATCAGGGTTGTCCAGGCGGCGGGAAACAGGAATGACCAGCTCGCGCGAGGAGCGGCTCCTCACAACACCGCCTATCCGGATTTCTCGTCCTGGATGGGTGCGGTGGAAGTTGAAATACTCGCGGTCAGCATTGTTCGCGGTTTCCGGCGTGATGTACTGGTTGGTGACGACCCAGTCACCGTTCGCTGCATAGATGAACAGACCCTGCAGTTGCGGCATGATTTTGGTTTGCTGATCGAGTAGCGCACGAATACGCGGAATATCGATGTTGTTTAGCCCATCACCTTCCACGCGTTCACGAAGTTCGGCAGTCAGGACATCGACCTGGCGTACTGCATCCTCGGCGTGTTGCGCCGTCGCCTGGGCAAGATTCCTGACTGAGTCTTGGGCGGACGAATACGCATGACGATAATCGCGCCACGATCTCCATCCCTCCACGGCCAGAAACGCCATGACCATGAGGAGCATGAAGCTCAAGGTCAGTCGGAATACTGCTGTGCTGCTACGCCACTGTATCGCTAGTCCCTCACTCGACACCGCACTCGACACAGCGTCTGATGGACATCCTGGTGGCTTGCGTTCACGCATGGATACTTCCCTCACTGGGTTTTTCCGAGCTGCTACAGACCTCTTATGACCAAGGAACGGAAGCAGACTGAGCTGGGCCGTTCATAGGCCGACGAAAACTCTATGTTGCAGAACCAGACGGAACGTCGCTCGTAGCGCTTATAAGCGCCGCTGCCATATCTCGTGTCTTGATCACGGCGCTAGGGTGATCTGTCTGTATCGCATGGATTGGCATACTGGGTATCTGAGCGTCCTCTGGCTCTTGAACAAAGCTCAAGCCGCCTGCAGCTATTATCGCGTTTGCCCCCTGGGCACCGTCACAGTCGCCACCAGAAAGGATCAGGCTGATCACGCGCTCACCGTAGACTTCAGCGGCTGTTACGAACAGCCGATCTGCAGCCGGCCTGGAGTGTTTAACCTTCGGGCCATCACTGAGGAATATGACCCCTGGCTTAACGATCTCCAAGTGCTTGTCCGCAGGCGCCAGATAGACCCGCCCCGGCACGACATCTTCACCGTTTTGTCCGTAAGCAACGGCGAGTGAACTGTAGCGGTCCAGGATCGAAGCCAGGTAGCCGGGGCTGGATGGCCCGGTGTGTATCACTATCAGGATGGCTGCCGGGAAATCGGGCGCAAGTCCACCGAGCAAGGTTCGTAGCACCTCAAGTGATCCCTGAGATCCCCCAATCACAACGACGTCTCGAACGACTTTTGGTTGATGGGTATCCATTGATGTCTCCTCTCTATCTAGGCAATGGACACAGCTGTTCCTGTGACGGTTCAGTTTGGATAGGCCGCTGAAGCTTACTCATGTGTCGGCATACAAACGCCGCATGGAGGATGGTCCAGATCTTGATCATCTGTGTTGCCCTGGCGCTGGATGTCGCTCACGTGGCTCAGCTCCTCACCCTCTAAATCCCAGGTCTGCATACACAACGATGGAAACTTTGACGATGGTTTCGGTCGATAGAGGAGCTGCCATAAAGGCACGCGGCGCATTGGCGAACGTACTCAGTAAAAAAAGAAGGAGACTCCTGATGATCAGCAAGAAAACGCTCTGTCATTTGACCTTTGCCGCGTTGTGCGGGCTGAGTAGTCTCAGTCATGCCAGCGAGGAGCCAAGCGTGACAATGGAAAGGCCAGGCGCCGGGGTCAAGGAAATCAAGGAAGGGGACAATGCTCCCGATCAATACCAGCGCGATTCGCTGGCTATAAAAGACTGGGACAAACACCACTTGAGCGCGCCAGGAAAGAACCAGCAATGGGTCGAAATCAAGGACAAATATGCGCTGATCGACATCCCTACCGGCACGATCAAAAAATTGGTCGATAAACGATAACGCCGTTCTGCGCTGACTCGCCTGTGAAGATGCGCAGATCGGGTGAGAGGCAGCTAAGTCCGGTTTGAAATCTATGCGGAGGGAGCAATGACTCAAGAGGATCTGGATTTGCTTGAGCGTTTGCTCATTGCACATGGGCCCGGCGGTCAGGAGGATGAGGTTAGAAGTATCTGTCGCTTGGCGCTCGAGAGTCATTGCCACGAGGTGAATGTCGACAGGGCAGGGAATGTGATCGGGGTAATACGGTCTCAGCACCCCAGTGATCCAGATGACGGGATTCGCGTCATGGCCCACCTCGACGAGATAGCCATGATGGTCAAGCGGGTCAATGAAGATGGAACGCTTGAGGTGATTGCTCTTGGTGGGGCGCAGCCGATCAGCTTTGGCGCCTGCCCCGTCGACGTCCTGGGCAGTTCGGTCATTCCTGGCGTCCTGTCCTTTGGTTCCATGCACAACAGCGGTGGCACCTCACAGGGGCGCGACGTGCTCACTGGCGACGTACATTGGCCAGATGTGCGTGTAGTCACTCGGCGAAGTGTTGAAGCGCTCACCGAGCTCGGCGTCAGAGCAGGGACTCGCGTTGTCTTGAGCAAGCACTGGCGAAAACCGTTCCAGCTGCCCGATGCTATTGCGGCACATTTCCTTGATGATCGAGCACCGCTGCTCTCCATAATCCTGGCGGCGCGCGGAGTTGCGCAGCGGCAACAGCAACTCAAACAGGATGTCTGGTTTGTGTGCACGACCCTTGAAGAGGAATCAAACGCCGGAGCGATGTACGCGGCATCCCGACTTCCAGGGGATACCACCATTGCGGTGGAGGTCGGGCCGGTGCTGAAAGAATACGGCACCAGGCTATGCGCTGACCCGATCATCAACACTGGAGACGAGAAGGGCTATTACTCCCGCGAAGTTGTGGAGGGTCTGGCGAACGCTGCGGAGCGCGCCGGATATGCTCCTCAAATTGCCCTGCTCGTGGATTTCGCCTCTGACGCCAGTGCCGTGATGAGTCATGGCATCTCTGCAAAAGCCGGTTGTCTCGCTATCCCCACCGAAACTACTCACGGCTTCGAAATCATTGACCATAACGGGATAGATGCCTGTGCTGCCACACTGGTGGAGTACCTGCTCGGCGCCTGAGGGTTCTCAACGACTGCGCAGAGCTGCCCCCGGTCAACGTTGCCCTAAAAGCGTTCACTCTGCGCATCGGTGCTATTGGCAGTTGTGGCTGCTGAGTCTCTGCTCATGAATGTACGGCGCGGGCGTCACGCAGCCATTGTGCAACGGGACTACCGTTTTCGCTTATTGCGCAGAAACGCATACGCACAGCCTGCAATCAATAAGGTGGACGCCAGTGCGACCACTACGGACGGTTTGGCTGAGTCTTCACGCCACCCGCCCTCCACTCGACGTGTGCCGCTTGGCGGTGCGAAGAGATTTCCTGAAGACGGCGCATCCGCCGGGCTTCTGCGTATGCCCCAGCGCGTAAACCATCCGGCCAGGTGGGTGAATCCTGGCACCAGAAGGTGAGTCAACCGAGCAGCAAGGGCAGCGGCTCCCACCGTCGTACTCGGACGCGGCTTGATGGCGCAATTCACCATTGCTTGCGCTACCAGGTGGGGATCATAAATTGGGGATGGCGGCTTCAGAGCATGGCCCGTGTAGTTACCACCATCGCGGAAACCTGGGGTGTCCATAACCGCGGGATAAATATCGCAGACGTGGATATCCGGAAATTCGGTTAACTCACCTCTGAGCGCCTCAGTCAGGCCACGCAGTCCAAACTTTGCAGCTGAATAGGCCGCTGCGTAGGGCTGAGCCACCCAACTGCCCAGGGACAGCGTGTTTATAAGGATTCCGCTTTGCTGGGCTTTGAAATAGGGCAGGGCTACATAAGCGCCGCGTAGGTAGCCTAAAAGATCTGTCTGAATAACCTGCTCGTGTGCTTCAAGGGGAGTGTCTTCAAAGCTTCCGACGGCGCCGACGCCTGCATTGTTGATCCAGATGTCGATGCGACCGTGCCCGAACTCTGCAGCGCGCTCCGCGAGATTTATCATTTGCTGGCTGATCGTTACGTCCGTGGTGACCGCGACGGCGTCGGTACCGCAATCCGTGCACTCATCCAAAACTTCGTACAGCGCTTCTTCGTCCCTGGCTGCCAGTACAAGTCGCGCGCCTTTGCACGCGAAAGCTTTAGCCGTCGCGCGACCTATGCCGCTTGACGCACCGGTGATGACCACCAATTTTCCGTTCAACGGCCCGATGTCCAGTTTCTCAGGCTCATTCGAAGCTACGAAAGGTTCCAGCGGGACCGACGAATCCATCTCTACGGCGATGAGCCGCAGAAATTCCCCCGTCACTAGTGTGAGCGTGAGCTCGGAAATGGCGCCGGCAAGACGATCTGGAAACACCGGTTCGCCACCTGCATCGAGGTCGTCATAAAAGAACTGTTGGCCGTCCAGCCAACCGACGGCAGTCAATAATTCAGGTGCTAAGTAATACTTTCCGTCAAGAAAAAACCCCGTGAACGGATGTGTGTCACCCATCTGTTCTACGCGATATTGCCTGCCGGGTTTCATTCCTGTTTTTGAGTCGAGCATGACCACAGACTCCTAAGGTTCACTGTGCCGTAGAGGACCGTTTTGACAGAATCGTTCCCACAAGCTGACGAAACGGAATGGTGATTGCCCAACGCGGTTTTTGCAGGCTGGTCAGCGATCTCATGAGCAACTGGTATCTGCTCTGGAAACGCCGGTTGAGCGAGCCGGCATCGACTTCCTGGTTTATATCTGGAATGAACTTTAGAGCGCTAATCACTTTCTCTCTAGGGAAGATGTGGTCGACTGATAGTCCGGAGTTCGCATGAAAATCTTCCAGCGCAGTACCCCTGTGTTTACCGGCGCACTGGTGGCGCTCGTTGGATTATTCCTGTTTAGCGGCGGCATCTGGCTGGTCATGCTGCACGGGTCGCCCTATTACTTGCTGGCAGGGTTAGCTTTGCTGATAACTGGCGTCGGTTTGATCAGGGGCCGGTGGTGGTCACTCTGGGTTTACGGTCTGGCGTGGCTGGGGACTGTCGCCTGGGCCTTATGGGAAAGCGGGCTGGATGCCTGGGCCCTTGAGCCAAGGCTTCTCGTTCCGACTTTGCTTGGCCTCTACTTGCTGCTTCCTCGGATTCGTCGGCGGCTTCACCCACACAAGAACATCTCATCTGCAGGCAACGTGATTTTTCCTCTGGTTGGCGTGCTGCTCGTTGCTCTGCTTTTCCTCGCTCAACCCTATCCAGAAAATTTGCCAGAACAGGCACAGCTAACGCAGCCATCCTCTGCAGCTGAAAATGTCGACAATGACTGGCGTTACTACGGCCGCACGCCCCGCGGTGAGCGCTGGTCTCCACTCACGCAGATCGGTCAGCAAAACGTCGACCAACTTCAACCTGCCTGGGAATACAGGACGGGCGATGTTGCGCGCTCTGGAGAGAACAAGAACGGCTACGAATTCAATTTCGAGGTCACTCCCATCAAGGTCGGGGATACGCTTTACATCTGCACACCGCACAGCCAGGTCATCGCGCTGGATGCCGTATCGGGTGCCGAGCGCTGGCGTTTCGATCCCAAACCAGAAACAGGGAACAACGCTTATCTAGCCTGTCGCGGCGTAGCCTATTACGAGGCGCCGGCAGGTACTGAGTGCCCGCAACGGATTATTTCTCCGGTGGCTGATGCCCGCTTGGTCGCGCTGGACGCAAACACGGGCAAGCCCTGTGCGAACTTTGGAGATCAGGGCTTCGTTTCTTTGAGGCAGCATTTGGGAGATGTGCCCAAAGGTTTTCATTTCGTCACGTCCCCGCCATTGGTCGTCCGTGATCGAGTGATCCTTGGTGGATGGATATATGACGGCCAGAAAACCAACGAGCCCTCGGGAGCGGTGCGTGCCTTTGATCCGATCACAGGTCAAATTGCCTGGGCATGGGACGTGGGGCGTCCCGAAAGCGTTGTCAGCCACCCCGCGCCCGATGGGAATTTCACTCCGGGCACCCCTAATGCCTGGGGGGTATACACCGCCGACGTTGAGCGCGGCCTGGTGTATCTACCGACTGGCAATGCAGTGCCGGACTACTACGGTGCTAAACGCCGGCCATTCGATGAGAAATACTCGAGTTCCGTGGTCGCGCTCGATATCGAAACAGGCGCGCCCAGGTGGTCTTTCCAAACCTTGCACCATGACCTTTGGGACATGGATGTGCCCATCGGCCCGACGTTGGTAGACCTGCAGGATACCAACGGCAAGAATGTTCCCGCTCTGGTGCAGACAACCAAACGCGGCGAGTTATTTGTCCTTAATCGCGAGACTGGGGAGCCTGTCGCCCAGGTGGCAGAGAAGCCCGCGCCTCAAGGTGGCTTGCCTGGTGAACCTGTTTCCGCAACGCAACCTTACTCAGTGGGCATGCCTTCGTTTGCACCTCCTCAGATCGAGGAGAAGGACGCTTGGGGCGTAACGCCCATCGACCAAATGCTCTGCCGGATTGAATTTCGCAGCCTGGATTACAAAGGCGCGTTTACGCCATTTTCCCTGGATAAGAAAACCTTGGTGTATCCAGCATTCGATGGCGTCATCGACTGGCACGGAGCATCCGTCGATCCTGAGCGCAAGCGCCTGTATGCGAACCTGAGCTACATCCCTTTTGTTGCGCAGACGCTTGAACGGTCTGATGCGGAGAAAAAAGGTCTGGTCGAGCCATGGGATGGCAAGGGACAGCCGCCAAGACCTAAGAAGTTCGCCATCAATCCTCAATACGGCACGCCTTATGTGGTCAAGGTCGATCCGTGGCTTGGGGTGTTGGGCGCACCTTGCAAAGCGCCACCGTGGGGGCAGCTGGCAGCGGTTGATCTGCGCACTCGTTCCGTCGTCTGGAAACATGATGTAGGCACAACCCGTGACATGGGGCCGATGGGGCTGCACGTCAACCTGCCTTTCCCAACAGGGATCTTCAATATCGGCGGCAACGTCACCACTCGCTCGGGCCTAATTTTCATGGGCGCGACGGCGGACGATTATCTGCGCGCATTTGATGCGCATAACGGCAAAGAACTCTGGAAGACTCGGCTGCCTGCCGGAGGGCAGGCAACGCCAATGACATACATGGGCAAGGACGGCAGGCAGTACGTCGTCATTGCAGCTGGCGGTCACGGTGGTTTGCAGACTAGGTCGGGCGATTACCTCGAGGCATTTGCCTTGCCAAAAAGAGGTGAGCCATGAGCAAAAACATCAATGCCGTGGACTTGAATACTCATTTGGGTAAAGGCGATGAACATCCCTTGTTCGAAGGGTCGATGGCCTGTTCTCAGATGGGCAAGCGTCAGTGCGCACCCTGTTCACGGGTTCATGAAACGCTGAGGGTGATCAGCCATTGGCGTACGGCTGGTGTCGTATCTGCCGAATAATCTGTAGCGGTTCAATGCAATCTTGTCGTAAATCCGGTCACGAAGCGCCAGCGGAACGCATTTGGCGCCCCTGAGCAACGGCCAGGGATGGGGCAGACGAGCGAGGATTTCGAACATTGCGTCTGACCGAACGAAAAATCGATCCGTTGCGACCAGCACGATGGTATTGAAATGATCCGTGGGCAGCCCGGCCCACGCCAGCAACTGCTGCCCCTGCGAAGACTGCACCGTAGCCAGCCGGATGCGATGTAAGCGGTCATGGCGAATGATGAATTTCGCCCAGCCATTGCACAGCTTGCACGTGCCATCGAACAGTACGACGGTCTCACCGTCCTTCAAAAGGGGAGCGGGCGAACCGAGCCCGCCAGTCATAGCCACTGCTCCGTCCGCCCGCTCAGAAGGTACATCTACGCTACGCAACCCGCAGTACGACTTTGCCATGAACGTGCTCATTGGCAATGAAGTCCAAGGCCTCGGCGGCTTCGGTCAGATCATAGACCTTCTGAATCTGCACGATGACCTGACCCGTCTCGACCAGCCCGGCAATTTCAGCCAGTTCCCGGCCATCGGGACGCGCGGTGAAGCGAGTGCCGGTTTTACCCTTGGCCTGGGGATGATGCGCATCAGGCATTGTGAGAGTGGACACCAGGCGTCCGCCTTCGCCCAGCACTTGCCATGATCGGGCCTGAGTGTCGCCGCCGATGAGATCGATCACTAGATCGAAATCGCTGCAGATATCCTCGAACTTCTCATTTTTGTAATCGATTGCCCGGTCTACGCCCAGCTCTTCCAGAAACGGCAGGCTTTCTGTGGAAGCTGTCGCATAGACCTGCGCACCTTTTATTCGGGCGAACTGCACCGCAAAGTGACCGACACCTCCTGTGCCACCATGAATCAGGACTTTCTGGCCCTGTTCCAGCTGCCCATGCTCGACCAGCGCTTGCCACGCGGTATGGGCTGCCAATGGAACGCCCGCCGCATGCCGCCAATCCAGAGAGGAGGGGACAATCGCCAGGTGTGCTGCCGGAACGCGAGCGTATTGGGCGTACCCCCCGTCCGCACCGATCATGGCGAATACCCGGTCCCCTGGGCGAAACCCATCAACCTCGAGCCCTACGGCCTCAACAAGGCCCGCAACTTCACGGCCCATCGTGAGAGGAAGCTTGTCCTGCTTGACCTCAGGGTACTGGCCTTGCCTGATTTTGAAGTCGACAGGATTGACGCCGACCGCAAGGTTTCTGACCAGCACTTCGTTGGGTGCGGGGTTCGGGATGTCGACGTCTTTTACGTTCATGACTTCCGGGCCGCCGAAGGTGTCGATTCGTATGGCTTTCATGGGTGAACTCCTTGAAATGCTTTATTCATCGGGTTTGAGTTTGACTTTGATCCACCCCGCCTCATGCAGGTCGAACGCGGCGAAGGCGCTGATCGCATCAGTCAGCGGCTCGCATTGCGTCAGGACTTTTGCCGGATCGACCTTGCCGGCCAGCGTCAGCTCGATCAGTTTGGGGATGTACTTGCGGTGGTGGCAGTTGCCCATGTTCATCCGGATGTTCTTGTTCATCGCCGCACCAATGGGGAAGCTGTCGAACCCCGCTGGGTATACGCCGATAATCGAGAGCGTACCGGCCTTGGCCAAGCCTTCTACTGCCCACTCCAGGGCTTGCGAGGGCGCATCGCCGGGCTGCCATTGCTCATGGCCATGAGGATGGCCGCCGTGGCCGTGGTTGGCATCGATGCCGACTGCATCGATAGCTCTGTCGACGCCGATATCGTCAGTGAGCCGATTGATCGCTTCGACAGGGTCTTGCTCCTCGAAGTTGATGCACTCGGCGCCGAGGTGCCGGGCACGCGCCAGCCGGTCGTTCAGCCCGTCGATGGCAAAGACTCTACCGGCCCCCATCAATTTGGCGCTGATGATTGCGAACAGGCCCACCGGGCCGCAGCCAAACACCGCGACGGTGTCACCGTCTTTGATCTCGGCCATCTCAGCGCCGAACCATGCTGTCGGGAAAATATCCGACATGGCAATTGCCTGATTATCGGTGATGGCCTCGGGCAGTTTTATCAAGCCAATGTTGGCGTAGGGAATGCGCGCTTTTTCGGCTTGCAGACCGTGGAACGGCCCGGTTGCTTTGGGCCCGCCAAAAAACGATGTGCCTGCCTTCTTGCCATTGGGATTGGCCACGTCGCATTGAGCGAAATAACCAGCGCGACAGTAGGCGCAGTTACCGCACGCGATGGTCGAAGGGATCAAAACACGATCACCGACTTCAAGATTGCGCACATCCGCGCCCAGTGCTTCAACGACGCCAACGCCTTCGTGGCCGAGGATAGTTCCGGGCTCCATGTCTGGCGCGCTGCCGCGAATGAAGTGCAAGTCGGTGCCGCAAATCGCCGACGAGGTAATGCGGACGATAGCGTCTGTGGACTGCTGGATCGTAGGCTCGGGGACATCGTCGAGCCTGATGTCGCCGACACCGTGAAATACCACTGCTTTCATGGCGTGCCTCTCCATCTAATTGATGTTTTTAGGTGGAGGCGGTTGGGGCGCACTTGGTTTAACCGGTTTGGCTGCGTTCGGACGGATGGTCAGGGCAGCGATGAAGACCGGGTCGCTGACCTGCCGCCGAACCGCCTCGGATCATTTCTTCTCGTCAGTCTGCTGCATTTGTAAGGATGGCTTGGATTGATCCTTGGCCTTGTCCTGGTTGTGATCATTGTCGAAGCAGCCTTGCAGCGTCAGGACGCAGCACAAGCCCAACAAGCCGATGATTTTTTTCATGGCAAAACTCCTTGATATCATTGATTGGATCACCGGTCTGGCCAGCCGAATGGGTCGTACCTCATGCCAGGTATATCACCGGCGTACTCGACATACCGATGCCCAGGTTTGGTGATAATTCCGAGTTTCTGCTGAAGGCCCTGCTTGCACCGCTCGTCATTTCCGTCGTGGAAATGGTTGAACGACATTTCCAGCTTTCATGACACACGTCTTGTGAGCAGACGAACCTACCGGTTCGTCTCTTGGAGAATCGTCTCTTAAATGGGAGAACATCATGAAAGCTATCGTTTACAACGGGCCACGGGACGTCAGCGTGCAGAACGTTCCCGATGCCAGAATCGAGAAGCCTACTGACGCATTGGTTCGCATCACGACCACCAACATCTGTGGCTCCGACCTGCACATGTACGAAGGGCGCACCTCGATGGAAACCGGACGTGTGTTCGGCCACGAGAACCTGGGTGAGGTTATTGAGGTCGGCTCCGGTGTCGACCGTATCAAGGTGGGCGACCGGGTGTGCCTGCCGTTCAATATTGGCTGCGGATTCTGCGAAAACTGCGAGAAGGGACTGACCGGCTTTTGTCTTACCGCCAATCCGGGCAGTGCTGGCGCGGCCTACGGCTTCGCAGACATGGGCCCGTATCAAGGTGGGCAGGCCGAGATGCTGCGAGTGCCCTATGCCGACTTCAATTGCCTGCTGCTTCCCGAGGATGCCCTGGAGCGTGAAGACGATTACGTGATGCTGTCGGATATCTTTCCAACAGGCTGGCACGCGACCGAACTGGCGGGGCTGCTTCCCGGCGAAAGCATTGCGATCTACGGTGCCGGGCCCGTGGGCCTGATGGCTGCGCACTCAGCCATGATCAAAGGCGCGTCGCAAGTCTTCGTTGTGGACAATCATCCTGACCGGCTGAAGCTTGCAGCCCAGATGGGAGCAACACCCATCAACTCTCTGGAAAAAGAAGCGGTCGATCAGATTCTGAATCTCACCCACGGCAAAGGTACTGATCGCGGTTGCGAATGCGTGGGCTATCAGTGCTGCGACAAGCACGGGCATGAAGCCAATCACCTGACGATGAACAACCTGGTGGCCTCGACGAAAGCCACAGGTGGTATCGGTGTTGTGGGGGTGTTCGTCCCTCAGGATCCGGGCGCGAAGAACGAGCTGGCGAAGGAGGGCAAGATGGCCTTCGACTTCGGTGCTTTCTGGTTCAAAGGCCAACAGATTCGGACCGGACAGGCCAACGTGAAGGCCTACAATCGCAGGCTCGCCGAACTCATCCACCACGGGCGAGCAACGCCATCGCAGATCATTTCCCACCGTCTGAAACTCGATGAAGGCCCCGAGGCCTATAAGCATTTCGATAATCGGGATGAGGGGTGGACGAAAGTCATCCTCAAGCCTGCTGCCTGAAGGCAATGATCGCGGGCTGACGGCCTGGTGCGTCGTGAGCCCGTCTTTTCAAAGTGTTGAAGTGCGGGCGTCAGTGGCGTGCGTCGACTGTATCCCGGTCTCACGCACGCGTTTTTCGGCGCAGCGGCTGTCGTGCTCAAAGCCCAGGATGCCCGGAAATATGCGGGAGAGGCTCAAGGCTTCACTTAGAGCGCAGTAGGCGCAAATAGAGCGAACTTGGGTGCTTGGGGCAGAGTCCACTTTTGAGAGGGGAAAATTTGCCCGATATTCGAGGAGAACAGTGATGAGTGATTATCCGACCCCACCTTTCAAACCTCAGCAACAGCCTGTTCCAGGCGACCAGAGCAGGATGGAGCCATACCCCGATTGCGGCGAAGCCAGTTACAAAGGCTCAGGCCGCATGGCCAACAAAATCGCTTTAATTACCGGGGCCGACAGCGGAATAGGTCGGGCAGTCGCCATCGCTTTCGCCCGCGAAGGCGCTGATGTTGCGATTTCCTACCTCGATGAACACGAAGACGCCAAGGAAACGGCAAGATGGGTCGAGGAAGCAGGCAGGCAGTGCCTGTTGCTGCCGGGCGATCTGGCGAACAAGGCGCATTGCTCGGCGATTGTGAATGAGACTGTCGGCAAATTCGGCCGTATCGACGTGCTGGTAAACAACGCCGCCTTTCAGATGAGCCACGATACGCTGGAAGAAATATCCGACGAGGAATGGGTCAAGACCTTCGAGATCAACATTACGGCGATGTTTCGGATCTGTAAGGCGGCACTGCCGTCGATGGCAGCAGGCAGTTCAATCATCAACACCAGTTCGGTCAACTCCGATGCGCCCAAGCCGACCCTGTTGCCGTATGCGACGACCAAAGGCGCCATTGCCAACTTCACAGCAGGGCTTGCGCAGATGCTGGGGCCGCGCGGTATACGAGTTAACAGCGTCGCCCCTGGCCCGATCTGGACACCGTTGATCGTATCGACAATGCCCGAAGAGGCCGTCAAGACTTTCGGTGAGGAAACGCCGCTGGGAAGACCCGGTCAGCCAGTCGAAGTCGCGCCTATTTATGTGCTGCTCGCATCTGACGAGGGTAGTTACATCTCTGGCTCGCGCTACGCTGTAACGGGCGGCAAGCCAATTCTCTGAGAGGATCGTCCATCCTTATGAACGCACATGACCAGGAGATGCAGGACAGGCGACATCCAGTCGATGAGGACATTGCTCTTCAGCGCCGAATCTGGCGCTTCGAGCGGGTCGGCTGGTACGTACTGGTCGCGGTTGTCCTGCTGACGCTGTGCGGGCTTTTTTCCCATGGGCTGCTCAGCTCCACGACAGTGACTTCCGCGCAGGGCGATCTCACCGTGGAGTACGAGCGATTCCATCGCAACGGAGGCGTTAACACGATGGTCATCCGTAGTCACGCAGAGCCCGGCAAACTCCACACCGTCATCCTCGGAAACGCAATCATGGAGGGCTTCAGCATTGACTCCATTCAACCTCAGCCTGTCAGGTCTGCAGGCACTCGGCAGGGCCTGAGGCTGACGCTCAGTGGCGATGACCATGGTGACAGCACGCTGTACCTGGCCTGGCGCAGTGACGGGTTAGGGCTATTCAAAAGCGCCATCGGTATCGAAGGCGGTGGCGAAGTATCTATCAACCAGTTCATCTATCCGTAGGTACGAAACCATGGATGCGGTCTTGCGGGCAGGTGCCATCTACATAGCGCTGATGGTGCTGTTTCGAATCTCCGGGCGTCGTTCACTGGGGGAGATGACCTCTTTCGATTTCGTGCTGTTGCTGATTATCGGCGAGGCGACGCAGCAAGCGCTGCTGGGGGACGATTTTTCCGTCACCAATGCTGTGCTGGTCATCGTGACCCTGCTGTCTATCGACATTGGCTTTTCCCTCCTCAAAAGGCGATCAAAGCGCATCGGAAAGCTGATCGACGGAGGGCCTACCATAGTGGTGGAAAACGGCACGTTCTTGCGACACCGTATGCACGACGCCAGGGTGGAAGAAGACGACATCATGCAGGCGGCGAGGCTAGGGCAGGGGGTCGAGAGTGTCGACCAAATCAAATTCGCCATCATTGAGCGCAACGGAAAAATCTCCATCATCACCCGGTGAATATGCGTTTTGACAAACTCAACGTTTGAGGCCGACCCGGGTGCGCATCTCGGCAGTGATGGTTTGCCGAGTCTTGCTCAGGTCCGCCCAAGGATCAGCATCCAGTTTCCCGAGCCGCTCGTGAAGGTTGCGGATGTTCCAGACGTTGGCACCTTTTATCTCAAGGAGTTCTTCCTGAAAGATCGGCACCGACACTGGCAAGCCTTCGCGAGTGCGCACTGAATACGCACAGATGGTGGTGGCGCCCAGGCCATTGCGCAGGTAGTCGATGAAAATGCGTCCCACACGATTTTTTGGGCCAGACACCGCAGAGAAACGGTCCGGGAGCAGCTTGGCCATGTGTTTGACGATGGCGTGGCTGAATGACTTCACGGCCTCCCAATCCGCTTTCGGCGTCAGCGGCACGACCACGTGAATGCCTTTGCCGCCGCTGGTTTTCAGAAAGGATTTGAGCCCCAGTTCATCGAGCACGGCCTGGGTCATTTGCGTGGCTTCGACCATGCTTCTCCAGGGCAGCGCGGGATCGGGGTCGAGGTCGAGGATGAACCGGTCCGGCCGCTCCAGATCCTCGGCAAGGGCATTCCACGTGTGCAGCTCCATGGCGCTCATCTGCACCGCGCCAATCAAGGCTTCGAGGTTGTTGATCAACATCACGGGATGGCCGGTGTATTTCTTGCCCATGGTCTCGATGCCAGGAATGGCGAGCCGCTCAGCGTTCTTCTGAAAGAACAGTTCCCCAGTCACGCCCTCAGGCGCTCTGACCAACGCCACAGGCCGCTGAGCCAGTTGCGGAAGCAGCCACTGCGAGACGCCAATATAAAAATCGGCGAGGTCGCGTTTGGTCGCACCACTGACGGGGTCGATCACCCGCTCGGGGTGGGTGAGCCTGATCTTTCCCGATGTGGCGGGCGGCTGAGCCTGGTCTTCAGTAGGCCTCGCCTTTGTGCGCTTCGTAGCCGCTTTCTTTGACGACACAGGCGGGGGAGCAGCACGCTCCTCGGTAATCGACTTTGCGGGTTTGTCGGTGCGCAGGCCGTGAAACACCGCATGCCTCACAGAGCCATCCTTGGTGATCTCGGCGAAGGCCACTTCGGCCAACAGCACCGGCTCCAGCCAGTGAACGCCCTTGGCTTCGAAGCCGGTGGGTGGATTCACAACGGCCGGTTTGCTGGCCTCAAGCCGCACCAGCTGATCGTGAATAGAGCTCAATGTCGTCTCGGTAAAGCCTGTGCCGACTTTGCCCGCATACCGCAGTTCGCCACTGTCTGCGTCATGCAGCCCGAGCAGCAGCGCACCGAATTTGCTGCGTGCCCCCTTGGGTTCGCTGAAGCCGACAACGACAAATTCCTGCCGACGTTTGCATTTCAGTTTGATCCAGTCGCTGCTGCGTCTGGAAACGTAAGCGCTGCCAACCCGTTTGCCAATCAGACCTTCCATTTTCATCTGACAAGCGCTGTTGAGCAGCGCGTCAGGCGCTTCTTCGAAGTCTTCCGAGAACCTGAGGATTTCATCCTCGTTGCCTTCGAGCACCTTGGACAATGCCACCCGGCGTTGTTCGACGGGGGTTTGGCGCAAGTCCATGCCATTGAGGAACGGCATGTCGAACAGGTAATAAACGATATTGCCGCTGCGGCCTGCTTCGAAGGCGTTTTGCAGCGCCTGGAAGTCTGGAACGCCTTCCTCGTTGGCGACCACCATCTCGCCGTCGAGCCAGGCGGATTCAAGACCCAGGCTGGCGAGCGCCTGCGCCTGGCGAGGCAATTTGTGCGTCCAGTCATGGCCGTTGCGGGTAAACAGCTTGACGTCGCCGTTGTCGATTCTGGCCATCACCCTGTAGCCGTCGAACTTGATTTCATAGCGCCAGTCACCCTCGGGCGCCGACTCCACCAGGGTGGCCAGTTCTGGCTTGATACTGGCGGGGAGGGCAGTCGCTTCAGCATTGTCCAGCGTGGCCTTGCCCGGTTTCTTGCGTGGCGCCGGCACGTGCTCGACCGGCTTTGGGGCTACGGCTTCTTCAGGCTTTTTTTTTGCGCCATTGCTGCGCTTGGTCGTCGTCGATTGCTTGCCGGACTTCTTCGGTGCATCGCCAATGCGAATCCAAGTCGGCGCATGATCGCTGGCGTGCTCTTCATCGCGCACCCAGGCATCGACACCGGCTTGCTGCAGGTGGGGTGCGAGCGCCGGATTGAGCAGCAGATGATCGATTCGCAATCCCGAATTGGTCTGCCAGTGCTTACGGAAGTAATCCCAGTAGGTGTAGAGGCGTTCGTCTGGATACAGGTGCCGAAGAGAGTCGAGCCAACCCTGCGCCAACAAGCGCTGATAGCACGCGCGGCTCTCGGGTTGCAGCAGCGCGTCCTTGAGCCAGGACCGGGTGTTGTAGATGTCTTCATCGGTCGGCACGACGTTGTAATCGCCCGCCAGCACCACCGGGTGCTCGCTGGACTGCAAGCTCTCGGCGTGAGCGATCAGGCAGTCGAACCACCTGAGCTTGTACTCGAACTTCGGCCCGGGCTGAGGGTTGCCATTGGGCAGGTACAGACAACCGACGATGACGCCATGAGCGGCTGCTTCCAGATAGCGAGCCTGGGGATCGTCTTCCATACCCGGCAGACCTTTGCGGATGAGCAATGGCTCTGCATCGCGCGCCAGAATCGCCACCCCGTTCCATGAAGTCTGGCCCAGGTGCAGCGAGCCGTAGCCCGCCGCCTTGATGTCTTGGGCAGGGAAGGCCTTGTCCGGCGCCTTGAGTTCCTGAAGGCAAACGATGTCGGGCTGCTCACGCTCCAGCCATTGAAGAAGATTGGGCAATCGAGCCCCGATGCCGTTGACGTTGTAGGTGGCTATTTTCAGGTTCTGCATCCGTCGTTCCATGAAGTGTCCCAAGCCTTCACTTGAGAGGGCTGGCGAACCAATGAGTTCGGGGATTCTTACCTTCGCTGCCTACCGCTGGCGAAATAGACAGAACTGCACCCCCGCTGCGCGCTTCAAAAGGACAGGTCCCGATTGTCGCGACCATAGGAGGTACACATGAACAACCCAGAGCAGGAAGGCGGTAAACCGATCGAACCCTTGGAGCCCGGCAGGCCGGATGTCATGCCCAACCCGCCAACCGGCAGCGAGGAGCTGGGAAAGAATGAAGGCGAACAACCCATCGATGACGATGAGGAAATGTCCACGGAGGAGGACATGAGCGATGTTGACGCGAACAACGCGGTCGGTGGAGAGATACCTGCTCAGCACTGACAGCGGCTCGACGACCCGGCCGTATGCCGGGTCCTTACTCACGCGTTTGACCGGTCAAGAAAACCCTGTGCTATTCACTTGAATTGCAACGCTAATCTTTTGTTTTAAAGAGGGAATTTTTTATTTGTCGAACAATCTTTGGCTTACCGAAACCCTCTTGCCAAGGAGATAAAAGATGGCTCAGGAAAAACACTACCGCATCGACTACCTGCTTAACGGCAGCTACAAGACTTTTTACGTCCGCGCCTCCAACATGGACAACGCTGAGGCCTGGCATTGGGCAACGGTCGATGCGGGCATAGGTCAACTGCCCAAGTACCGAACAGACCCGGTGACCAAGCTCAGCAAGCCGCAAGCGGAGAAACACGGGATCACTGATGTCGAGTGGCGGACAGGCTGAGGACGCTTTGCGCGCCTAATTCTGACGTATACGGCCCGGAAATCCTGTGGCAGGCCCTGCGACGATGTCTCGGACGCGGCCCTAACACGCCAGGGCCGTATACGTTCCATCGATTTCGGCAATATCAATAATTCGTGAAAAAAGTGTGATTATTTTGTGAAAAATTGTTTCCCTCCCCGCACGATTCAAGGCCTGTCCGAGGGCGCTGTGAGGAGATTTACATTGCAACCGACGCACCACGATCTGAAGACCGCCTCCCTGGGCGTACTGTTGAGGCTGGTCTTGGTGGGGGTGGCATTTGCCATGCTCTGGCTCGACATAGCGGTCTACCGAACGGACATCCTCGAGGTCTCGTTCACCGAAATCACCCAGGAGCTGATGCTGTTCGTTTGCGCCATGCTGTTCTGGATGGCTCCCGGGTCTGCGCCGCAGCGAGGGTTCAAGATCCTCGCCGGTGGCTTTTTTGCCTGCCTGTTGATGCGTGAGCTTGACGGCCTGTTCGACCCTATAAGCCATAGCGCCTGGTGCTGGCCGTTCAGCCTGATCGCGCTGATATGCATAGGCCTGGCGTTCAGGCCGGCCAATCGAGCTGACACCTTTCAGGCGCTGGCGGCGTTCACCCGTACACCCGCCTTCGGAGCACTGTCCACTGGCCTGGCAGTGCTGGTTTTTTCGAGAATATTCGGCATGGGTGCGTTATGGCACCTGATTCTCGATGACGGCTATGCGCGGCTTGCCAAGACCACCGTTGAGGAAGGCATCGAGCTGCTGACATACGCCATGTGGACGGCGGCTTCCCTTGAGTATTTCTTTGCACAACGCACTTTGTATGGCCCGACTCGCCAACTCCGCGCCTCGGCGTCTCAACGCGCGATTGTGCAGCGCGGTCATTCACGCACTTGAATGCAGGGTAATCGTGGAGAGCCGTACCGCTGAGCTTGTCCGCCGCTCACTGCCGAATTATCTGGTCACCAATTAGTGCTCCCACGGGCAACGCATTTGCTACACCAAGTGGAGGCCGCCGCTGGTGCCCAAGGGCGGGAAATATCTGGAATCTTCCCCATACACGGCAGTCCACCCTGAACAACAACAAGGAGTTTGCGTCATGGCGATATCACCTCTTGAACTGCGCCACATCATCGAGTGTGGCTTCCTGCCCCTGCAATGCAGATGCTCAATTGATGAGATGAAAAACGTCTCGATCGAACTGGTCGACCCAGCCTCGGGAAAAAACCTGGTCGCGGGCGGCATTCCCATCGCTCAACTGGACACCAGCCGGGCTATCGCGAGTTTGATCGCGGAGCTTAAAAGTCAGCTCGTTTCCAGTCCGCAGGCCCCCGTAAGAAGCACTGCGTAGACAGTGCTGTCTTCATTCCAGCCCCTGAGTGAGCTGAGCAATGAAGCCGCGAATCCATTCGTGCTGCGGTTTGTCCTGCTTGGCGATGTCCCAGACCATGAACGACCGGAAGGACGGAACCGCCAGCGGCACGGGGCAGGTGGTCAACGGCATGTGCTGAGCGAAGGCCCGCGCGGCAAAAGTCGGGATAGTCGCGACCACGTCGCTGCTCAGCAGGGTCGTCAGGGCCCCGGCGAAGTGGGTGAATGAAGCGGTCACTTTGCGCGTGTGGCCGGCTTTTTCGAACAAATCATCGATGAAGCCACGCCTGCCGTCGAAGCAGATGCGCACGTGTTCGGCAGCGAAGTACTCTTCCTGACTCAGGCTTTCCTGGCCACAGGCGCCTGGCCGGAACAGGCAGGAATAGGAGGAAGAGAACAGCACCTGTGACGAGTAATTGGTGCTGAAGTCCTTCGGTTCGCTGCAAATCACCAGATCCATCGCTGGGTCGTGCAGTGCGTTTTTCCACAACGAACTGTTGGTCTGGTGAAAGGCGAAGCGCACCCCCAGTCGCTCCCTGGACACGGCCTCGACCAGCCTGGGCGCGAGGAACGCCTCGATGTCATCGGACATCGCGAGGTTGAAAACGTAGTGGGATTCCTGAGGGGAGAACGCTGCATCTGAACCCAGCAGCGCAGAGACCGTCGACAGCGCCTCGGCAATCATCGGTGCAATCTCAAGCGCACGCCGGGTGGGCTGCATGCCCGCGCTGGTCCGGACAAACAATTCATCGCCGAACTGCTCGCGCAGGCGCCTGAGCGCCGAGCTCACCGCACCCTGGGTGACATGCAGCACGGCCGAGGCCCTCGTCGCGCTGCGCTCGGTCATCAGGCAGTGAAACGTCAGCAGCAGATTCAGGTCGGTGCGAGAGATATTACGTACGTTAATCCGGTTCATATTTCCTAATCGTTTGCGACGAGCCCTGAGCGGTTCCTAGGATGTCCCCCAAAAGAAGAACACGAAACCAACCAAAGGGGCAGTCTTATGAGCGTGGCACAGAAATCGATAAGCAAGGGGCATGCCCCGACCAGGCCGGCGGACCTGGATATCCGCAAACGCGCCATTGCCGTGGGCATCGGCAACTTCATGGAGTGGTTCGATTTCGCGATCTATGGGTATTTTGCGGGCGTGATTGGTGCGTTGTTTTTCCCATCCACCGCTGCCGGCGTCTCGATGTTGTCGTCGCTGGCGGTGTTCGCGGTCGGCTTTCTTTCCCGACCACTCGGCGCCTTGATACTGGGCCCGTTGGGCGACAGGCTCGGGCGCCGCGCGGTGCTGATCGTGACGGTGTTCGGCATGGGGATCTGCACCACGATCATCGGCCTGCTGCCCCCGTATAGCGCAATCGGCATCGCCGCGCCCATCCTGCTCATCGCGTTACGGTTCATTCAGGGGATGATGGTGGGCGGCGAGTGGTCCAGCGCCGGGATCTACATCGTCGAGAGCGCGCCGAACAACCGCAGGGCGACGGCGGCCAGCGTCATCACCGGCACGGCGGGCCTGGCCTTTCTGTTTGGTACCTTCACCGCCGCGCTGCTTTCCTCAGGCCTGACTGACGAACAACTGACGGCCTGGGGATGGCGGGTTCCGTTCGTTGTCTCGATCGTGATGACCGGTGTCGCCGTGTTCATCAGGCGCAAGCTGGGGGACACGCCGGTCTACGAAGAGTTGGTCAAGCAGCGTGCTTCGATGAAGCTGGCAGCGCCGACGCCCGCTGCAAAACGCAAGGCGTTCATCACCACCTATGCGTTCTCCGCCTTGTTCGGCGTGTCGCTGTATTACTTCATCACCTACGCCAACAACCATCTCGTCACCTCTGTCGGCCTGCCCAAGAGCACAGCGCTCTGGCTTTGCAGTATCGCCTTGGTGGTCTATTGCATCGTCAACCCGCTCATTGGCCGCCTGAGCGATGCAATCGGTCGCCGCAAGCTGCTGCTGTTCGCCGCCGCCGGCCTCACGGTCATGGCCTACCCGATCTTCTGGATGCTCAACAGTGGCGACACGACGTTGATCGTGGCCGCGTTACTGATCTTTGGAATTCTGGTCGCGATTACCGCAGTGATGGACGTCGTGCTGCTGGTGGAAGTGTTCCCGGCATCGATCCGCTCCACCGGCGCCGCGCTGGGGCACAACCTGGCGCTCGCCACTCTGGCAGGCCCGGGGCCGTTCATTGCCGCAGCGCTGATCAAGGCCACCGGCGACGCAAACATTCCTGCGCTTTATCTCACGGCAGTCTCGGCGATCTGCTTCGTCGTCCTGCTGGTGATGCTTCCAGAAACCAAAGACAACAACATTTCCGAGTACTAGGAGTATCCGCATGACCCGTGTAGCCGTGATTCAGGCGTCATCCATTCCTTTCGCCCCGGTGGCAAGCGTCGAAAAGGCCTGCGCTATCCTGCACCGCGTCGCCAGTCAGGGCGCGAAACTGGCGGTGTTTCCCGAAGCCTTCATCGGCGGGTACCCCAAAGGCCAGAGCTTTGGCAGTGTGGTCGGCAATCGCAGCACCACCGGCCGAGACCTCTACAACGAATACGTCGAGGGCGCGGTGGCGCTGGACGGACCGGAACTGGCGGTGCTGGCCGACTGTGTCGACGAGCTCAACGTGATGGTGGTCATGGGCATCATCGAGCGCTTCGGCCGCACCCTGTATTGCACCGCAGTCACGTTCATTCCTGGCAAGGGCATTGCCAACTACCATCGCAAACTGATGCCGACCGGACAGGAAAGAATCATCTGGGGCTTTGGCGATGGCTCGACCATTGAAGCCATCGACACGGACATCGGCGTGATCGGCAATGTCATCTGCTGGGAGAACTACATGCCGGCTCTGCGTCAGGCGATGTACGCTCAAGGCGTGCAGTTCTATTGCGCGCCGACCGCCGATGATCGCAAGAGCTGGGGCAGTTCGATGGTGCACATCGCCCTCGAAGGCCGCACCTTCGTGCTCTCGGCGTGCCAGTCCATCAAGCTGGAAGAGTACCCGGAAAGTTATCAGCAGGCGTTTGGCCTGGACTTCAAATCGGACGAGTACGTCATGCGTGGCGGCAGCATGATCGTCAGTCCCATGGGCGAGGTTCTCGCGGGGCCTGTCTACGACTGTGAAACCGAACTGTACGCCGACGTCGACCTGTCGATCCTCAGCAAGTCCAACCTGGATTTCGACGTCTGCGGCCACTACTCACGGCCGGATATCTTCGAATTGAATGTGAATACCAAGGCGATGAAGGCAGTTAATTTCAACTGAGTGCTGCCGTCGATCCAATAGCGCCTGAATGCGATGCCTTGATTGCATTCAGGCGCTATTGCTGACCTCATTCGCTGATGAACTTGTCGCTGACGAACGACGAGTAGTCAGGCAACACGCTTTCGATCTTGCCCTGTTCCTTCAGGAACTCGGCGGTCTTGGCGATGGCGGTCACCGTGCCGCCGCCGAGCAGTTCCGGGGACTTCTGTTCGGCAGCAGTGGGGAAGTGCGAGCCGTCCAGCAGTTCGGGGATGTCGGCTGCGTTCGAACCGGTGAAGCGGGCGATGGTCTTGACCGGTTGCGAGTCTGCCGTCCATTCGGATTTGTGCGCGGTGTAGTCGGCAATCGCTGCCAGGCTGACCTTGGCGAAGTCGGCGACGACCTTTGGATTCTTCTCTGCGAAGTCCTTGCGCGCTACCCACACTTCGAACGTCGGTGCGCCCCATTGGGACACCTGGCCTGCGTCGGTGAGGATCTTGCCGGTCTTGCGGATCTCGCCCAATGCCGGCGACCAGGTGAATGCGCCGTCGATGTCTCCGCGTTTCCACGCGGCGGTGATCTGCATCGGCGTCAGGTTGACGATGGTGACCTGACGAGGATCGATGTTCCAGTGCTTGAGCGCGCCCAACAGACTGTAGTGAGAGGTCGACACGAACGGCACCGCGATCTTCTTGCCGATCAGGTCCTGCGGGTTGGCGATGCCACTGCCATTGCGCACCACCAGCGCTTCGGAGCTCTGGATTTGCGAGGTGACGATGAACGCCACCAGAGGCATGTTGCGCGAAGCGGCAGCGGCCAGCGGGCTCGACCCCAGATTGCCGATCTGCACGTCGCCCGAGGCCATAGCGGCCAGCACCGCAGGGCCTGCATCGAATTGGCGCCAGTCGATCTTGCTGCCGATGGCCTTCTCGTATTCGCCGTCGGCGATGGCGCGCTTCACCGGGTCGATGCCAGTGATGTAGCCAAAGGTGAGGTCAGCGGCCTGCGCCGTCAGCGAAAGCACCAAGGCACCCAGCACGGCACCCGCTCTAAACGTCCTGCTTGTTTTAGTCATTTTTGAACACGCTCAGGGTTGGAAAGTGCGGCGATATCGCATCGAACCGCGTTCTGGGCTTGGAGATTAATGTTCTATCAACTGGAATTTAAATATCATTTTGGAATTAGCTTAAGTGGACGTTTGCGCCGCGCCCAGCTGTTGCCTGAGCAACAGTTGATAAGCAAGGTGATTAAAAAACAATAAGTTACGGTGCTTGTTCGCGTCTCTTCGACCTGATTTCCCGAACTTTGCTGTATGGCACAAAGCCTGCAATCAACCCTGAACGCTTCATAAAGGCACTCTTCAATGAGCGTCCCACTTGTCATTTCAGGAGTTTCAGTGCCTACCGTTATCCGCCTGCCGCGCCGCTTGAAACAGCGGGCGCCGCGATGAATTTCGATGTCGATTTTGTTCTCACTACTTTGCCTGCATTCATCGCCGCCGTCGGTGTCACGCTGCAGGTCGGTCTGATCGCCATTGGCACCTCGTTGTGTGTCGCGCTGATCAACGCCGCCATTGCCGTGTTTCAAGTACCCGTGCTGCGTTCGCTGGTGCGGTTGTATGTCGAACTGGCGCGCAACACGCCGCTGTTGATTCAGCTGTTTTTCATCTACTTCGCGCTGCCGAGTATCGGTATCCGGATTTCCGGGTTCGCCTCGGCGATCATCGCGATGACCTTTCTGGGTGGCGCGTATCTGACCGAGATTGTGCGGGCGGGGGTCGAGGCGGTGCCGAAGGCGCAGATCGAATCCGGCCTGTCGATCGGGCTGTCTCGCTGGCAGTTGCTGCGCCACGTGATACTGCCCCAGGCGGGGATTCTCAGCCTGCCAGCGCTGTTCGCCAACTTCGTGTTTCTGCTCAAGGAGACCACCGTGGTGTCGGCCGTGGCGGTGCCGGAGATTCTCTACACCACCAAGAATTACATCGCGCTTTATTACAAGACCTACGAAATGCTCGCAGTGATGACCGGGCTCTGTGTACTGCTGTTCGTGCCGCTTTCGCTGTTGTTGCGCCTCGTCGAAAGGAGGCTCCAGCATGGCCAGTTCGGGTCTTGAATTGTTATGGGTGTCCGCGCCGCAGCTGCTGACCGGTATCGGCCGCACGCTGGGCATTTCGGCGCTGGCCATCGTGTTCAGCAGCGTCGGGGGGGTGGCTTACGGCATTCTGCGCAACCTCGGGATTCGTTGGCTGGACCGCGTGCTGCTGGTGTACCTGGAAGCCTTCCGGGCGATTCCGGTGCTGGTCTGGCTCTATCTGTTCTTTTTCGCATTGCCGATTTTCCTGGGCTGGAGCATTTCCGGCTTCTGGTGCGCGGTGCTGGTGTTGTCGTTGTGGGGCATCAGTGAGACCGGCGAGGTGGTGCGTGGCGCCTTGCTGTCCATTCCTCGTGGTCAGCGCGAAGCGGGGCTTGCCATCGGTCTCGGATTGCCGGGGCTGTATGGACGGGTGTTGTTGCCTCAGGCGTTGCGTCGCATGACGCCGCCGATGATCAACGTGTTCACCCGGCTGATCAAGACCAGCTCCTTGGCGGTGCTGATCGGCGTGGTCGACGTGATCAAGATCGGCCAGCAGATCATCGAACGCACCTACGAGTCGGTGCTGATCTACGGCTTTCTGTTCCTGTTTTTCTTTTTCGTCTGCTATCCGTTGTCGGCCGCTTCACGTGTGCTCGAGCGACGCTGGAGTCACTCATGAGTGCATTGATAGAACTGTCCGGTTTCAGTAAACGTTTTGGCGACGTGCCGGTGTTGCAGGACGTCGACCTGAGCGTGCGCGAAGGCGAAGTGGTGGTGATTCTGGGGCCCAGTGGCTGCGGCAAAAGTACCCTGTTGCGTTGTCTCAATGGCCTGGAATCCGGTCATGCCGGGCATTACCGCTTCGCCGGCCGAGAGCTTGCGCCGAACACCGACTGGCGTCAGGTGCGTCAGCAGATCGGCATGGTGTTCCAGAGTTATCACCTGTTCCCGCACATGAGTGTGCTGGACAACATTCTGCTTGGCCCGGTGAACGTGCAGAAGCGCCCGAGGGCCAAGGCACGACAGCAGGCCGAGACGCTTCTTGCCCGTGTTGGTTTGCTGGACAAGCGTGATGCCTTTCCTCGCCAGTTGTCCGGCGGCCAGCAACAGCGCATCGCGATTGTCCGGGCGCTGTGCATGAACCCGAAAGTCATGCTCTTTGACGAAGTCACTGCCGCCCTCGACCCGGAAATGGTCAAGGAAGTGCTGGAGGTCATCCTCGATCTGGCGCGCAGCGGCATGACGCTGTTGATCGTCACCCATGAAATGGCCTTTGCCCGTGCGGTGGCGGACCGGATCCTCTTTATGGACGGCGGCCGTATCGTCGAGCAGGCCGCTCCCGAAACCTTCTTCAGCTCCCCGCAGACCGCACGCGCGCAGCAGTTTCTGGAGAAATTCTCCTACGTAGAAAACATGCCAAAAAGGAACGCATCGTGATGTTTAAAACTGCCCTGGTTTACCCGCTGCTCGCGCTCGGATTGTTGTCCGTTATCACCACTGCGGCCCACGCCGATAGCTATGTCGACAAGATCAAGGCCCGTGACAAATTGATCGTCGGCGTCTTCAGCGACAAGCCGCCGTTCGGTTTCGTCAACGAGAAGGGTGATTACGTCGGCTTCGACACCGATCTGGGTCGGCGCTTCGCCAAGGACTTGCTGGGCGACGAGAACAAGATCGAGTTCGTGGTGGTCGAGCCCGCCAGCCGTATTCCGTTTCTGCAGAGCGACAAGGTCGACCTGATCCTGGCCAACATGACCGTGACCCCGGAACGCGCGCAAGTGGTGGACTTCACCCACCCCAACCTGCGTGTTGCGGTGCAGGCGCTGGTGCCTGAAAAGAGTGACGTGAAGAGCCTGGACGACCTGGCGAAGAAGACCACCATCGTCACCACTGGCACCACCGCCGACATCTGGCTGACCAAGAACCATCCTGACTGGAAGCTGCTCAAATTCGAGAAGAACTCCGAATCGCTGCAGGCGCTGGCCAACGGCCGTGGCGATGCCTACGCGCAGGACAATCTGGTGCTGTTCAGCTGGGCCAGGCAGAACCCGGGCTACCGTGTGCTGGCGCAGAAACTGGGCGACGAAGCGCCGATCGCCCCGGCGGTGAAGAAGGGCAACGTCGAACTGCGCGACTGGGTCAATGGTGAGCTGGCGAGCCTGGGCAAAGAGAAATACCTGCTCAAGCTGTACGACCAATACGTTCGCGATCAACTGGCAGCAGGCACTGATCCGGCAGCGGTGATTGTCGAAGGCGGCGCCTGGAAGCCGTAAGGCACCTGAGTGCTGGCTGCCTGAGCGTCAGGCAGCCAGTGCGCCGTCTCGTCAGCGCTGCTCCACAAGGTTCAAAAAGCGCCGGGTGCGTTCGTTGTCCGGATTGATCAGGATCTGTTCCGGCGTGCCATCGGCCACCACCTTGCCTGCCTCCATGAACAGCACACGCTCGGCGATGTCTTGTGCGAACTTCATTTCGTGGGTGACCAGTAGCATGGTCATTTGCTGTTCATGGGCAATGGCACGAATGACGGCGAGCACTTCGCCGACCAGCTCAGGGTCCAGTGCCGACGTCACCTCGTCGAACAGCATCACTTGTGGGCGCATGGCAAGGGCGCGGGCGATCGCCACGCGTTGCTGCTGTCCGCCGGACAATTGCGCAGGGTAAGCGTCAGCCTTGTGACCCATGCCGACCAACCCCAGATATTGCCCGGCGCGCTCGACGGCTTCTTCACGGCTGAGCTTCAGAACCCGCATAGGCGCTTCGGTGATGTTTTCCTGCACGGTGAGGTGCGGGAACAGGTTGAACTGCTGGAACACCATGCCCACCCGATGCACCACAGGTGCTTTGCTCGCCCACGGCAAGCGCCAGCCAGAGGTGCGCGCGGGTACCGGTGAACCTGCCACTTCGATGTGGCCTTGCTGATAGGTTTCCAGGCCCTTGATCAAACGCAGGACAGTGGATTTGCCCGACCCACTGGGACCGATCAGCGCAACCTTCTGGCCCCGGGGGATGCTCAGATCCAGATGATCGATGACCCGGTTGGCGCCAAACTGCTTCACCACCTTATTGAGCACAATCTGTGGTGATGCGAGGGAGAGGCCGTGTGTGAGATCAGACATGACTGCGCCTTTCGAAATACTTGAACAGCAGGGAAGTGGGCACGCTGATCGCCAGGAACATCAGCGCCATCACCGTGTAGGGCTCGTTGTAGCGGTAGGTCATGCCGGCGATCTGCTTGGCCGCCTGAAACAGCTCGGGGATGGTGATCACCGCCAGCAGCGGCGTCTCCTTGAACATGCCGATCAGGTAGTTGCCGAGCACCGGCAGCATCGGTTTCAACGCCTGGGGCAGCACGATGCGTTGCCACGTGGTGCTGGCGTCGAAGTCCAGCGCCCTGGCGGCTTCCCATTGACCGGGGGGCACGTCTTCTATTGCACCGCGAAAGGCTTCGGCGATGTAGGCGCCGTAGTAAAGACCCAGGCCGATGACCCCGGTGGAGATCGCCGGCAGGGTAATTCCCGCCAACGGAAAGGCAAAAAACAGCACGTACAGCTGGACCATCAGCGGCGTGTTGCGGAAGAAACTCAGATAGCCGCTGCTCAGGCGCCGGATCGGGGCGAGCGATGAGCGTTGCGCCACCGCCAGCAGCAGGCCCATCACTACCGCCAGCAGAAAGCCCAGCACCACCACTTGCACCGTGACCAACAGCCCTTGAAACAACTCGGGAACGATTGACCAGGCGAAGGCGTAATCGAAATTCATGAGGCCACCCCCTGACGCCAGGACGTGACGCGTTTTTCGTAGCGTTTGACCAGCCAGCTCAGTGGCCAGGCCATGGCGAAATAACACACCAGTACGATGCTCCAGATCAGCGTCTGCTGGCCGAGGGTGGTGATGAGCTGCCCGCCGGAAAACGTCAGGTCGCTCAAGGTGATCAATGACACCAACGAGGTAGTCTTCAGCAGCTCGACCAACTGATTACCCATGGGCGGCAGCATGAAGGGCAGCGCCTGGGGCAACACGATGCGGCGAAAGGCAGTGATCGAACCGAAGTCCAGCGCACGTAACGCATCGCGTTGACCGCGGCTGACGTTATTCAGCGCCGAGCGGACGATTTCCGAACCGTACGCGGAAAACGTCAGGCCAAGGCCCAGTACTCCGGTGGTCATTGGCGACAGGCTGATGCCGAACAACGGCAGGATGAAAAACAGGTAAAACAGCAGCACCAGTGCCGAGATTCCGCGCAGGATTTCGACATAAACCGTGGCGATCCAGCGCAGCAGGCGCCAGGGCGATAGACGCATGAGGGCGATGACGAACGACATCACGACCACGATCAGCTGAGCAAAAAACGTGATCTGCAAGGTGACCAGTGCGCCGTGGGCCAACTGGCGTGCGATAAAACGTGCCGTTTCCACGACAGAGGGATCGATGAACATGGCCGTACTCGTATGGGCTGAGGCCTTTATCGGGGCAAGACTTTAGCCCGCAGCGCTGGTGATAACGCTGCGAGCCGACAGGGTTTAGCGGTTGCAGCGCTGCTCGGCAGTGATATCCGCCGGTGGCAGTTCGTTCTCGGTGTAGCCGTACTTCTGCAGGATCTTCAACAGCTCGCCGGAAGCCCGCAGTTTGGCCAGCTCCTGGTTGAAGGCCTGAGTGAATTCAGGGTCGTTTTTCGGCAGGCCATAGGCGTGGTAGTTCCAGGTCGGTTTGCCTTCGGCGTCCGGGATCTGGTCGAACGGCAGGGCGCGTTCGATGGTCGGGCTATTGGCCTTCTTCACCAGGCTGATGATCTCCGCGTCCGGGAAATACACCACGTCGACGCGATCAGCCTCAAGGGCGGCCAGCGCTTCGGTGTCCTTGTCGAACAGCACGACGTTGCCGGTGGCGATACCGCTGTCCTTGGCTTCCTGCACCTGGTTGCTGCCCGGCTGAGTCGCCAGACGCGCCTTGCCGTTGGCCGCGACGTCTTTGAGGCTATGCAGCTTCAGCGGGTTGCCGGCCTTGACGATAAACGCGCCGCCGGAGCGGGTGACCGGGTTGGAATAACCGATCACTTTGCAACGCGCCGGATTGATGAACAGCCCGGCACCGATCAGATCGAAACGCCCGGCCGCAAGCCCCGGCACCAGCGAGCCGAATTCGGTGATGGGCGTTTCGATTTTGCTGATGCCCAGGTTTTTCAGAATCGCCTGAAGGATCTCGACGTTGGCGCCGACGGTTTTGCCTTGGGTGTCGATGTAGGCGTAAGGCTGTTCGTTGGCAATCCCGGCGGTCAGGCCTTGGGTACGGCCCTTTTCCAGCAGTCCGGCTATCGCGGACGACGCAAACAGCGCGTTCAACAGCACGGCGGATCCGAGTAAAGCTGACAGCGATAGAGGTTTAATGCCTTTCATGAATGATGCTCAACGTAGTGGCTGGATGATTTTGGGGGAATGGGTATTGACGTTCAGGGCTTCCAGATCCCGACATCCTTGGCATCGACCGCTTTGGGCAACAGACCTGCAGCGAAGAAGGCGTCAGCGATTTTCTGCTGTTCGCCCAGCTGATCCGCCTTGACCGCCTCGACCTGGTAGCTGCGATGGGCGTTGGCCGACTCGACGGTTTCCACATCGAGATTGCCCCACAGCGGACCGAGTACTGCGGCAGCATCCCGCGGGTTTTTCTTGATCCAGGCACCGGCCTGCTGCAGTTGCTGATAAACCAGTTTCAACACTTCAGGGTGCGCATTGGCGTAGGCGGTGCTGGTCAGGTAGTAGCGTTTGTAACTGGCCAGGCCCGCGCCATCAGTGAGCGTGCGTGTCGGCAGTTGGCGCTGAACGCTGGTGAGGAAGGGTTCCCAGGTCACCCACGCATCCACCTTGCCGTTCTCGAACGCGGCACGGCCGTCGGCAGGCGTGAGGTAAGCGGGCTGGATGTCGGCGAAGGTCAGACCGGCCTTGTTCAGCGCGGCAATCAAAAGGTAGTGAGTGCCTGCCGCTTTGGTCACGGCGATCTTCTTGCCTTTCAGATCGCTCAGCTGCTGAATCGGTGAGTCCTTGGCAACTACGATGGCCTGAGCGCTGGGGGAGGGTGACTCCTCGGCGAAGTAGGTGAGTTTGGCCTGCGCCGCCTGAGCGAAGATCGGCACGGTGTCGGCCACGTCAGCACTGACGTCGACATTGCCGATGTTCAGCGCTTCCAGCAGTGGCAGCCCGCTTGGAAATTCATGCCAGCTGATGTCGATGTTGTCTTTGCCCAAGGCCTGTTCCAGGGTGCCCTGCGCCTTCAGCAAAGTGATGAGTGTCGAGGATTTCTGATAGCCGATGCGCACTGTTTCACGGGCCTGCGCAGGAATGGCGAGGGTGCAGGCGAGGGCGATTGCCAGGCCTGCGAGCAATGGACGGCGACGGGGCTGTGCCGGGCTTTTACAGGAGTTGGGCATCTTGGGCTCTCGATCAAGGATGAACAGGCGCTGGCGCGAAGCCATCGATCATAGAGTTCTAAAAAATATTATTTAAATACCTTATGGTTATTAGCTTATGCGAGATGAGGGAGGGTAATTGCCGTCTTGCCAGCAGGACGCGTCGGACGCATGATCGCGAGGCGTTGAGCCTTCAAGGCAGATTTCGGAGCGAGACGACATACGTTAGATAGACGTGACAGAGGGCGAATCCGGCCATGGTCGACCGAGCAAGGAACTTTGGATACTGCACGCAGGAGCTTGTGTGAGAGCACAAGCTTTTCGGCAGGTTGTGTGACGCTCGGACTCTGTTCAATGGAATGCAGCAACAGAAAAAGGAAACCTTGTTCCATGACGGAAACTGTTTTTGATTCATCGCAGGCTTTCACACCTTTCGATCTGGCTGGTGATGCTGCTGGCGCGCCAGTGGTCATCAATCCTGATGACTACCTGGAAGCAGAATTCGGCCGCGAGTTCACCCCTGAGCGCAGCCGCCAGGCATGGGCGCAGGCCTATGAGCGTCTGAGCGCCGAACTGGCACAGCCCAAGGATGGCGTTCATGTCTATCTGGTGATGGGCGTGCAGGGCGCAGGCAAGTCTCGCTGGGTGTCGGAGAACCTTGACAGGCTGGGCCCGCGTGCGGTCGTGTTCGATGCAGCGTTGCCTGCGCGGCGCCATCGGGAAAGGTTGCTTGAGATTACCCGCGCCCATGGCGTGCCGGTCATTGCAATTTTCGTCAAGGCTGCCCTTGATCTGGCGTTGTCGCGCAATGCCAGCCGCAGCGCGGACAAGAGGGTGCCTGAGGACGCTGTGAGGAGCGTATTCGGCATGCTTGAAGCCCCGGTCATCGAGGAGGGGTTTGTCCGGGTGCAGGAAGTCTACCCTGGAGCCAGTCTGCCCGATGTTCTGGAAACCGCACGTCTGAGATTGGTCCCGCCCAAGGTCGAGCTGGCGCAGAAGCTGGCAGATGCGCTGAACGCCAGCTATGAGCTGCATCGGGATTTTCTGGAGTGGAGCAAGCCTCACTGGACCCTGGAAGACACGCAACTAAGCCTGCATCAGGCGGCGCAGGACTTCGAGACCGCCGTGGACGAGAAAAGGTATTTCGTCCTCGAACGCAGCCACAGCGCGGAGCTGGTGGGCTGTATCGGATTGACGCCGAGAACCGAGCAACCTCAGGGTTTCGAGATCGGCTATTGGGCCAGCCAGCGGCATGCCGGAAAAGGCCTGATGACCGAAGCGTTGACCGCGCTGGTGTCGCAACTGGGTGGGCATGCGCTGTATTTGACGGTGTCGTCTGCAAACATTCCCAGTCAACGACTGGCTGAGGCGGCCGGATTCGTGCGCACTGAAACCGTCCCGCAGGCGCGTGTTTCAGGGCGTCACGGGCTCTGCGATACCGTTGTCTATCGTCGTGCCGCGAGATGATCGGTCGTTACACATCACCAACTTTCAACCAGCACTTCCCTGTGGGAGCGAATTGATTCGCGAAAAATCGTTCAGGCGCAGAGTGCCCGGCACCGTGCCGACGCATTCATGAGCAAGCTCCCTCCAACAGCCGCTCAATCGTCAGCACGCCGGTAGTACGTCAACGACTAGCCGCAACAATCAACATCATCGGCCGATGGACCTCATCTTCCAGCGCCGGCCGCGCAGCGAGGTCCTCGGTTGAAGGCCCCCACTCATTGATGTGATCCAGGGTGAAACCGCTGGCGATCAGCAGGTTCAGCAGTGTCCCGAGGGTGCGGTGGTGTTTGATCACACCCTCGCTCAGCCAGTTTGTGCTGCGCGGGCCTTCGTTCTGGTAGTGGTCGACCGGCCACGACTTGCGACCCTCGGCGTTGATGATCCAGTCGGGGTGCAGAGAGGCCATGAAGATCGGGTGTTCGATTGAGAACACCAGTTTGCCGCCGGGAATCAGCGTGTCGTGGAGGGCGTTCAAAAGCTTGCCCAGATTCGGGATGTAGTGGAAGGCGAGGGAGCTGTAGGCGAGGGTGAAGCTGGCAGCGGGCAGCTCAAGTTGTTCAAGGTCGGCGAGTCGGTAGTCGATGCGGGAGTCCTGGCCGTCGGCGACCGCACGCTCCAGCATCTTCAGTGAGACGTCCAGCCCGAGCACGCTTTGCGCACCCTGCTCGACGGCCCAGCGGCAGAACCAGCCGTAGCCGCAGCCAAGGTCGACGACTTTCTGGCCGTTCAGGTCAGGCAGCAGCGCGCGCAACGCCGGCCACTCGGGGGCGCCGGCCAGCCCTTCGATCGAGCGCGGCAACTGGCTGTAGCCCGCGAAAAAATCAGGGCTGTCATAGATATTCTGGGTCACGGGTTTTCCCTCTTGTCGTGATTCATGTGCGCTGCCATAAACGACAAACAGGGCCATCGAGGCCCTGTTGTCGGTTGGCGGGATCAGTCCCTAATAGCGGAATTCTACGCCGACATAGGCGCCGATGCCGTCGCCAGGATACAACGATGCGGTGTCCTGACCGGCTGCGTTGTAGATCGGCTGGACGGCGGTCACGTATTTTTTGTTCGCCAGGTTTTTCAGGTCCAGCGATACCTTCCAGTCCTTCTTCGGTGTTTCGTAGCCCACGTTGGCGCCGAAAATGGTGTAGGAGGGCGCGTAGAAGGTGTTGGCGTAATCCACGGCGGTACGCGAGGCGGACTGCACGTTGACCCCGGTGTAGAAGCCCTGAGGATGCTGGTATTGAACCTCGCCCTGGTAGATATGTTTCGGGATGCCTGGCAACTGGTTGTCGCCGAAGGTCGGGTCGTGGCGGTAGTAGAAGTCGTTGTAGGTGTAGACCTGGCGCCACGTGACCTTTTCGCCGGATTCGTTCTCCCACAGGCGGGTGTTCAGGCCAGCCTCGATGCCCTGGTGAATGGTCGGCGTGGCGTTGAAGGCCCCGGTGACCGCTGCGGCGGTCGCGGTGGGTGCGACGATCTGCACGTTGAGCAACTCGTCGCGAATCCATGAGCGGTAGATCGCCAGGCTGCCATCGAAAATGCCCGACGCGCCTTTCACGCCGATTTCCACGGTGTTGGCTTTCTGCTCGACCAGCGGGCGCACGTACGGCGTGGTCGGTCCGGAGCCTGAATATTCCCACGATGCCGGTGGATCGATGGAGCGGCTGAAGTTGGCGAAGGCCTGGAATTCTGGAGTGAACTCGTAGCGAACGCCGATACGCGGCGCCAGACTCCAGTTGTCGTAGGTCACGTCGGTAGGGTAGGACGTGGTATTGGGCAGCAGCGATTCCTTCACATCGGCATGGCGACGCACATTGATTGCCGATACGCCGCTGGTCAGCCACAGGCCGTCGATCAGTTCCAGATCGTTGCCGAACGAGAACACATGGTCGAACGAGGAGCCGTAGTCGACGAACTTGCGGGTCTGCTTGTTGGCGAAGGTGGAGTTGACCTCGCCCTTGAGGTGTTCGGTTGAAGTGAACGCCAGACTGGTGCGGCTTTCGTGGTCGAACAGTTTGTCGGTGCGGTCATAGCCCAGCACGAAACTCAGGTCATGCCAGTCCCAGTAACTCGGGTTGCTCGGGCTGTTCGGGCTGTTGTTATGGGCGTACTCGTAGTAGGAAAAGCCGACCGAGAGCCTGGAGTCATCGTCGAAGGTGTAGGTGGTCTTGCTGCCGGCCCAGACGCTGCCAGGGCGGCGACTGCCAGCACCGCTGGTGGCCGCCGTGTCGCTGGCGTCGCGGGTGTGGTGCTTGACGGCGTCGAGGGTGGTGGGGCTCGGGTCGTTGTGGTACTCGTCGCGGTAACGCAGCATCAACTGGGTTTCCAGCTTGGGGCTGAATTTGTAGCCGAAGTTGGCGACCACGCCCTGGCTCTTGGACAGGCTGTAGTCGCGATAACCGTCGCTGCGATAGTTGTCGGCGTTGAGGTAGTAATCGAAGTCACCTTCGACGCCGCCGACGCTGATGCTCTGTTTGTTGTAGCCATAGCTGCCGGTTTCGGCGCGCACACGCAGGCCCGGCGCGGTGTAGCCGGTCTGGTTGACGAAGTTGATTGCGCCGCCGAGGCTCAAGGCGCCGTACTGGAAGGCGTTGGCGCCGCGCAGGATCTCGGTGTAGTTCACCCCCGAACCGTTGAGGAATTCATAGGGCGTGCCGCCGGGCCCGGTGATGGGCAGGCCGTTGAACAGGAATTTGATGCCCTCCCGAAAGTAGCCCGGCGAGGTGTTGGCGCCCGAGCCGCGAATGGAGATCTTCGCCGCGTCGTTGCCGCCGGTGGACTGCACGAACACCCCGGGCTGATACGCCAGTGTGTCTTGCAGCGTTGCGGTCCTGCCCTTGGCAACCTGCTCGCTGTCGACAACGCTCGTGCCCCCCGGCACTTCGTCCAGTTGACTCTTGGCGGCCTCGACCGGCGTGATTTTCTGCGCCTGCACGGTTACGGTCTTCAGGCGTGGCGTGCTGGCCAGCGGGGTGTCGGGCGATTGCACGACGTCCTCGGCGTGGACTACGCCGGACCACAATAAGGCTGACCCCAATCCCACCGTCGTCAACCAGGTCGCTCGCCTGATTGCCAGTGGAAGTTTCTGTAACTCTCCCCGAAAAACTAAATGCATCAAGTTGTTCCTTAATGAATAGATAAATAGGTGTCAGCTTTCTATTCGTATAGTCATGCCTGATTCGCTCTGAGCAGTTTCTGTGCCAACGCCCGGTCACTTGAATGGGTGGGGCTTTAACGGTATTCACTATTGATGGAGTGCTTGGCGCAGTACTTTGTTTTGAACGGCTGTCTGATCCGCAACACTTGGAACTCTCACCTGCTCGAAGGCTCCGCTGTCCAAAATTCAACAGTGAAATAACAGTCTGCCAGTTCCCGGGCAAACCCGTGTTGTCATCCGGATATATGCATAGAACCCTCTGGAATCGCTCTGGCCTCAGGGGTAGATGGGCTTTGGTGAATAAGACGTTTCCCCCATGATATGCGCGAGGCTGGACAATAAAGGCGCACGCGGTGTTTGCAACAGGTCCGGGAGAAAGTTTGAAGTGGTCAGGTGAGGTTATTCCTACAGAGGCGTAACCGGTGGCATGTTCGCTGCATAGTGCTCAACCGGGCTTCACTGTTTATTTGATCACTAGTGTCTATCAAGGAAACTTCTTTGGCTGCCATCTTCAAACTTGCCGTTGTGATGTCGTTATATATGGCGATGACTGCCTGTTCGCCCGCGACAAGCCCCGAACAGGGTGCACCTCATGCCGATGGCACCGTAAACAACGGCGTTATTTCCTACCCGCCTTCGGACTTTCATGAACAGTCGCCGGGACGGCGGGGTGGGACCTTGCGTGTCTCGGCGGCATCGGATGCCGGCAGTTTCGACATCCATGCCTTGTCCAACGGCAACATTCAGTGGATGGGCCGAATCCTCTTCGATTGCCTGGTGTATCAGGACGAGCAGGGCAATATCAGCCCGTGGCTGGCCAAGTCCTGGGTGATCTCCGACGACGGCAAGACCTATACCTTTCATTTGCGCGACGACGTGACCTTCAGCGATGGCGAGAAATTCAACGCCGCCGCCTTGCAGGCCAACCTTGAGCACATGCGCGACCCGGCGACCAAATCACCGCTGGCTGCCGCGTACATCGCGCCGTATGTGGACGGCAAAGTCGTCGACGAATACACCTTCGAAGCGCACCTGCGCGAGCCCTACACGCCGTTTCTCGATGTGCTTGCACAGTCCTGGCTGGGCATGGTTTCGCCCAGGCAGATACGCGAAGCACCGAAGACCATTGCCGAGCATCCGGTGGGCAGCGGCCCATTCCTGCTGCAGAGTTACACCCGCGATCAAGGCGCAGTGTTCACTCGCCGCGCAGGCTATCACTGGGCGCCCCCGGTCACCCGGCATGTCGGTGAGGCGTATCTGGATCGCATCGAATTGAGCTATGTGCCCGAGGCGATGATCCGGTTTACGGCGCTGGAATCCGGCCAGTCGGATTTCGCCCTGGATGCCCCGGCGCAAAATGCTGCGGCGATCCGGGCCAATCCGGCGCTGGTGATGCGCAGCCGGATCCGCAAAGGCAACCCCAGCCGCAGCATGACCTTTAACGTCGAGCAGGCGCCTTTCGATGACGTGCTGGTGCGTCGCGCCGTGGCCCGGGCCATCGACCGTGACGGCCTGGCGTGGATTTCCGGGTTCGGCGAGTTCATCAGCAAGGCGGATTTCCTCGCGGCCAACACACGCTTTTATCAGCCCAATAACGACGCGCTGGCTTACAGCGTCGATGCCGCCAACGCGCTGCTGGATCAGGCCGGCTGGACCGGGCGCGACGAGCAAGGCTACCGCACCAGGGACGGCCAGCGGTTGAAAGCGACACTGCTGACCTACGACAACCCGGCGTTCCCGGCGAGCGTGTCGGTGGCGATTCAGGCGGACCTGAAAAAGGTCGGCTTCGACATGCCCATCGAGATGCTTCCGCTGACCCGCGTCACCGAGCGTCGCTACGCCGGCAAGTTCCAGGCCCTGGCAGCCGGTTATTGGCACACCAACACCCCGGATGGCCTGTTCGTGCTCTATCACAGCCAAGCGATCAGCACCGCGAAGTTGATCGGTCAGAACGCGGGGCGCTTCCGTGACGATGAACTGGACCGTGTGCTCAGCGCGGCACGCCGTTCTCGCGATCCGGTGGAGTTGCAGGCGCTGTACGCCGAAGCCCAGAAACGCCTGACCGAAACCGTTCCCGCCGTGCCTTCGGTTGAGAGTCAGGTGCTGACGGCGTACGGCAAGCAGGTCAAAGGAGTGATCTTCGACACCTCGCACAACGTGCCGTTTTTCACCAGCGTCTGGCTGGATCGGGGGCAACCATGAGTGCATTCAAACGTATTTTCCTGCGATTGCTGGCCGGTGTCGGTGTGCTGTGGGGCGCGGCGACGCTGACGTTCCTGGCGGTGAACTTCAGCGGTGGCGATACCGCGCTGGCCATCCTCGGCGGCCCGGAAGCGCTGCCGACCCCGGAGCTGCTGGCGCGGGTACGGGCTGAGTACGGCCTGGACCAGCCACTGATCGTGCAGTACGGCAACTACCTGGGTCGCCTGGCCCACGGCGACCTGGGTGAATCCTATCGTCTGCGCATCCCGGTGTTGCAGGCGATTTCCGAGCAGATTGGCGCAACCATTCAGCTGTCCATCAGTGCGGCATTGCTGGCGATTGTCCTGGCGTTGTTCTGCGCGATCCTGACGGCCAACCGTTCGCGCTGGGTGCGCTCGGTGGCGTCGGGCAGCGAGCTGGTGATTTCTTCGGCGCCGTCGTTTGTGATCGGCATCCTGCTGTTGCTGGTTTTCTCCTTCCATTGGCACTGGTTGCCGCCTTCGGGTTCGGCGGGCTGGCGCTCGCTGATATTGCCTTCGGTGGCACTGGCGTTGCCTGTCGCGGCGGTGCTCACCCAGCTGCTGCGCCAATCGCTGGAAGACACACTGGAGCAACCTTTCATTGCCATGGCGCGCGCACGCGGGCTCTCCGAAACCGCCGTGCGTCTGCGTCATGCCTTGCGCCATGCGCTGGTGCCGCTGGTGACGCTGGCCGGCTTCATCTTCGCCAGCCTTCTCGGTGGCGCGGTGGTCATCGAATTGCTGTTCGCCCGCCAGGGCATTGGCCGACTGATGCTCGACGCCACCAGCAACAAAGACGTGCCGATGGTGCTGGGCGTGACCCTGTTGGCGGCCACCGTTTACGTGGTGGTGAACCTGGCCGTCGACCTGATCAACCGCTGGATCGACCCGCGATCGGCGCAAGCGTGATGGCCGATCCCGAGCTTACGAATACGAACAAGGAAACCCCATGAACACCGCGATTTCTCCTGATGTGAAGTTTCAAGACCTGCAGCAGCGCTTTGCCGATGTGTTCGCGCGCATTGCCGAAACAGCCGTGGCCCGCGAGCAAAAACGAGAGTTGGCCTTCGAGGCCGTGCAGTGGCTGCGAGACGCCGGTTTTGGCGCGCTGCGTGTGCCGGTTGCGCAGGGCGGGCTGGGGGCGAGTTTGCCGCAGCTGTTCGAATTGCTGATCAAGCTGGGCGAGGCGGATTCGAACCTGCCGCAAATCGTGCGCGCGCATTTCGGTTTTGTCGAAGGCCGGTTGTCCAGCCGCGACCCAGCGTCTCAGGATTACTGGCTGGCGAAAGCTGCCGAGGGTCAGCTCTGGGGTGCCGCCATGGCCGAACGCACCGACACCACGCGCAATTCGGTGAGCCTGACAGCGGTCGAGCCCGGCAATGCCGATGCGGGCTGGTTGCTCAATGGCGAGAAGTATTACTGCACCGGCACCCTTTACGCCGACTGGATCGCCGCCGTGGCGCTGGATGGCGATGACTTCGTCAGCGTCGCGGTGCCCACCGATGCTCAAGGTGTGACGGTCGAAGACGACTGGGACGGCTTCGGCCAGCGCCTGACTGGCAGCGGCACCACGCGTTTCAACGACGTTCATGTTCCAGATCAGCACATCGTCCGGCGCTTCAAGAAAGACGAACTGCGCGCTGAGTCCTACCTGTCTGCGTTCTATCAGCTGTTTCATCTGGCGACCCTGACCGGTATTGCCAACGCGGTGCTGCGCGACGCCACGGCGTTTGTGAAGGGCCGCACCCGAGCCTTTGGTGTGCCGGGGCAGTCCAGCCCCAAGGACGATCCGCTGGTGCAGCGAGTGATCGGGCGCTTGTCGAGCCTGGCGTATTCGGCCCGCACTCAGGTGCTGGCGGTGGCCCAGGTGCTGCAGGACGTCTACGAGGCGGAGCAGGGCGGCTGTGCCCTGGAACAGCATTACACCGAAGCGGAAATCCGTGCGTATCAGGCGCAGCAGATCGTGCTCGAGCAGGTGCTGGAGGCAACCACGTTGCTGTTCGAAGTCGGCGGTGCTTCGGCCACCAGCGAAACCCGTCGTTTCGACCGGCACTGGCGTAACGCACGCACGCTCGCCTCGCACAACCCGGCGATTTTCCGCGAGCGCGCGTTGGGCAATTTCTACCTTAACGACATCACCCCAAATGCGGCGTGGCGCACCCTGCAGGCGGCTGACGCCGAGCGGCAGGCGAGCGGCGCCCGTGACGAAGCGAGTGCAGTATGAGTACAGCCACCACCAAGAACAGTCGCGAAGGGCAGATGAGCCTTGGCATGAACATCCTCGGTTTCGGCGCGCATTCGGGGGCCTGGCGCAGCGCCGAGGTGCCTGCCAATGCGTACCTGGACGTCGAGTACTACCGCAACATCGCGCGTATTTCCGAGCGTGGCTGCCTGGACGCGATCTTTCTCGCCGACGGCCCGGCACTGGCGGGGGACGTGTCGAAACAGCCTTCCGGTCGACTGGAGCCCACCGTTTTGCTGACCGCAGTGGCCCTGGCCACGCAGCGCATCGGCGTGATCGCCACCGCATCGAGCACCTACAACGACCCGTTCAATATCGCTCGGCGCTTTGCCTCGCTGGACCATATCAGTGGCGGGCGAGCAGCGTGGAACGTGGTCACCAACGCTGGCGATGCCGCTGCGCAGAACTTCGGTCTGGCGGGCGCGCCGTTGCATGTCGATCGTTACGCGCGGGCCGATGAGTTCATCGATGTCACGGTCAAGCTGTGGGACAGCTGGGAGGATGACGCGATCATCGGCGACGCCCGCGCCGGTCGTTTCGCTGACCCGAAAAAAGTCCATACCATCGATTTCGTCGGTCAGCATTTTTCGGTCAAAGGCCCGCTCAACGTGCCGCGCTCGCCACAGGGCCGACCGGTGCTGGTTCAGGCAGGCTCCTCCGAGGGCGGCAAGGCCTTGGGCTCGCGCTATGCCGATGCGATTTTCACCACCCAGACCACCCTTGAAGACGGCCAGTTGTTCTACAGCGAAATGAAGGAGCGCGCCGTCGGATGGGGGCGCAATCCCGAGCACCTGAAGATCATGCCGGGGCTGTCCACGGTGATTGGCAGCACCGAAGCCGAGGCCCATGCGCGGTTTGACGAGCTCAACGCCTGGAATGGCGAGCATGGCTTGCTGGAGCAGGTTGCGGGGCGTATCGGCATTGCGGCGAGCGAGCTTGATCCGGACGCGCCATTGCCGTGGGCGCGGATTGGCGCGGTGGCCGATTTCGAGCGTGGCTCCCAAGGGTTTCTCGAGGCCCAACTGAATCTGGCGCGTCGGGAAAACCTGAGCATTCGCCAACTGTCACGGCGGATTCTGGTGGGGCATCGACTGTTGGTCGGCACCCCGGAGCAGGTCGCCGACACCCTGACCCATTGGTTTCTGGCCCACGCCGCTGACGGCTTCAACATCATGCCGGACATGTTTCCCTCGGGCGTCGAAATCTTCGTCGACGAGGTGGTGCCGCTGTTGCAGAAGCGCGGTGTGTTCCGCCACGAGTACACCGGCAGCACCCTGCGCGAGCATCTGGGCCTGCCATTCCCTACCAGCCAATACGCGCCACGGGCCTGACCTGCAGCGTTTCAACGTTTCAATGAAAAGGATCAAGCATGCGTTACCGCAAACTGGGCAACAGCGACATCGACGTCAGCGTTCTGGGGCTGGGCACCATGACGTGGGGGCATCAGAACAGCGAGGCCGATGCCCATCAGCAGATTGATCTGGCGCTGGCCGAAGGCATCAACCTGATCGACACCGCCGAGATGTACCCGACACCGACGAAGGCCGAGACCTGGCGCACTACCGAGCGCTACATCGGCACCTGGCTGGCGAGCAGTGGCCGTCGTGCGGACGTGGTACTGGCGAGCAAGATCGCCGGGCCTGCGCGGGACCCCAATGGGCAGGCGCATATTCGTGACGGCCTGAGCCGGCATGATCGGCACAACATTGTCGAAGCACTGAATGGCAGCCTCAAACGTCTGCAAACGGATTATCTGGACCTCTATCAATTGCACTGGCCGGACCGCAAGACCAACATCTTCGGCCAGCGCGAGTACCCGTATCAGCAAGACGCCGACAGCGTTGCCATCGAAGAAACCCTGTCGGTGCTGGCCGAACAGGTCAAGGCTGGCAAGGTGCGGCACATCGGCGTGTCCAACGAGACCCCGTGGGGCGTGGCCGAGTTTCTCAAGCAGAGCGAGCGTCTGGGACTGCCGCGAATCGTCAGTATCCAGAACCCCTACAGCCTGCTCAACAGGTTATACGAGGGCGGTCTCTCGGAGTTCAGCCATCGCGAAGGCGTCGGCCTGTTGGCCTATTCGCCGCTGGCCTTTGGCGCGTTGACCGGCAAGTACCTCAACGGCGCACGCCCCGAAGGTTCGCGGTTGTCGTCGGTGTATCGCACGTTCAATCGGTACGACAGCCCTTCCGCACAGGAGGCCATCGCCGGTTATGTACAGATCGCCAAACAGCACGGTTTGCCCCCGGCTCAACTGGCCCTGGCCTACGTCATCGACAAACCGTTCGTGGCCAGCGCGTTGGGCGGGCAGACCAGCCTTGCGCAGCTGCGGGAAAACCTCGGCGCGCTGGACGTGACCCTCAGCGACGAGATCAAGGCGCAGGTTCAGGCGGTTCACCAGAGAGTGCCGAATCCGGCGCCATGACACAGGCTTGAATGAGGAGCAGGTACATGTCTCAGGCAATCGAAACGGTCATTGTCGGGCCCGCTACGGGACTCGGCGGCAGTCGGCCGCTGGGTCTCGCTCGGTTCGGCAACGTGCGCGCCGGATTGTGGGCGGCCGGGCTTTTTGTCGTGCTGTTGTTGCTGGCGGCGACGGTCCCGCAATGGCTCGCGCCTTATGACCCGTTGGACGCGACCGCGCGAATGGCGTTTCAGGCACCCAATCCCGTGCACTGGCTGGGCACCGATGAAAACGGTCGCGACGTGCTCAGTCGGCTGATTTTCGGCGTGCGCTCGTCGCTGTTCATGGGGTTGGCGGCGACGGCGCTGGGTCTGGCGTGGGGCACATTGCTTGGGCTGCTTTCGGGGCTTGGGCCACGCTGGCTGGATTCGGCGTTGATGCGTGGGGTGGACGTGCTGCTGGCGTTTCCCGATCTGCTGCTGGCCCTGGTGATCATCACCTTCTTCGGCCAGGGCACGGCCAATCTGATTCTTGCCGTGGGCATCGCCGGCGTTCCGCGTTATGCGCGGCTGGTCCGGGCGCAGACGTTGAATGTGCGCAACGCCGGGTACGTTGAAGCGGCGGTGACCCTGGGTCAGTCGTACCTTGCCGTGGTCCTGCGGCACATCCTGCCCAACGCCTTCAAACCGGTGCTGATCCTCGCCACCATCGGCATTGGCGGCACCATCACCGCTGGCGCCGCGTTGAGTTTTCTGGGTTTCGGCGCGCCGCCACCGGCGCCGGAGTGGGGCGGGATGATGGCCATCGGGCGCAGCTTTCTGGCGAATGCGCCATGGCTGGTCGCATGGCCCGCGCTGATCATCACCCTGACCGTTGTTTCCATCAGCGCCATTGGCCGCGAACTCCTGCGCCGCAGCGAAGGAAAACCTCTATGAATGCGAACATCCAGACGTTGGGTCCATTGGTCGATATCCGGGACCTGACCGTGCGGTTCGGGCAGGCGCAGCCGGTGCTGCATGGCGTCAGTCTGCAGATCCATCGCGGCGAATGCCTGGCATTGGTCGGCGAATCGGGCTCGGGCAAAAGCGTCACAGCGCGGACATTGGCGGGCCTGACTGGGAAGGGCGCGCAGATCGAAGCGGCGAAGCTGGCGTTTCAAGGCATCGATCTGCGGCGTCTCGATGAACGCTCGTGGCAGCGGCTGCGGGGCGCCAGCATCGGTTTTGTCATGCAGGACGCGCTGGGTGCCCTCGACCCACTGCGCAGGGTCGGCGCAGAGGTCGAAGAGCCTCTGCAATTGCACACTCGCCTGAGTCTCGAAGAGCGACGGCTGCGCGTCCTCGAATTGCTGCGCGATGTCGGCATTCCCGAGCCGGAACTGCGCGCCAGCCAATACCCTTGGCAGTTATCGGGCGGCCTGCGCCAGCGTGCGTTGATCGCCTCGGCCATTGCCTGCAATCCGCGCCTGATCATTGCCGACGAGCCGACCACCGCGCTGGATGCCACGGTGCAGGCGCAGGTCATCGCCTTGCTCGAAAGCCTGCGCGGCGAAGACAACGCGCTGCTGATGGTCAGCCACGACCTTTCCGTCGTCGCGCGGCTGGCCGACCGGGTGGCGGTGATGCACCACGGCGTCATCGTCGAGCAGGGCAGCACCGAGCAAGTGCTGCACGATCCGCGGCATCCCTACACCCAGTTGCTGCTGCGCGCGGCGCGGGCGGTGCACTTCCACCCCGAGCGCAAATTGCTCGCCGCCGTCGAGCCCGAGCCGCCGGCCGATGCCGAAGTGCTGCTGGAGGCGCGGGACCTGTCGAAGTCATACACCGGGCCCGACGGCCGCAGTCGCAAGGTGGTGAAACAGGTGTCGCTGCAGTTGCGGCGCGGGGAAACCCTGGGCGTGGTCGGTGAATCGGGCTCCGGGAAAACCACCCTGACTCGGCTGATTCTCGGTCTGGAAACGCCCGACGCCGGGGACGTCTGGATCGCCGGTCAGCGTTGGTCGCAACTTGATTCCCAGCAGAAACGCCAGGCCAGACGTGCCGTGCAGGTGGTGTTTCAAGACCCGCTGAACTCCTTCGATCCGCGCTACACGGTGCAGCGTGTGCTGTTCGAAGCCCTGGCGGTGGCCGGTTTGCCTCGTCGCGACTGGCATGCACGCGCCCGGCAATTGCTGGAGCTGGTGCGTCTGGATGAAGGCGCATTGGTGCGACGTCCCATCGAACTTTCCGGTGGCCAGCGGCAACGCATTGCCATTGCGCGGGCGCTGGCGTCCGAGCCGCAGATCCTGATCTGTGATGAGCCGGTGTCGGCGCTGGATGTCTCGGTGCAGGCACAGATCCTCGAACTGCTCGATGACCTCAAGCGACGACTCGGTCTGGCCTGCCTGTTCATCTCCCACGACCTGGGGGTGATCAATCACGTCAGCGAACGCGTGTTGGTGATGAAGGACGGCGACGTGGTGGAGGCAGGGTCTGTGCGCGCGGTGTTCGACCGGCCGACGCACGCCTACACCCGCGCGCTGATCGCGGCGATCCCGACCCTCGACGCCGAATACCCGCCAAGCGAGTTCTACCTGCAAGTGGCGATCTGACGCCGCCAAACCACCAGAAAAGGAGGGCCTGCCGTGCCCAAGCAGCTGCACGTCAACCTGTTTGAAATGAACTGCGTCAGCCACATCGTTCACGGCCTCTGGGTCCACCCCGAGAACAACCGGCATCGTTTCAACGATCTGGATTACTGGACCGAGCTGGCGCAACTGCTGGAGTACGGCACGTTTGACGGCGTGTTTCTGGCGGACGTGATTGGCACCTACGACACGTTTCGCGACGGCCCGGAAACCGCGTTGCGCGAGGGCATGCAGATCCCCAGCAACGACCCCCTTCTGGTGATTCCGGCGATGGCGGCGGTGACGAAAAATCTCGGTTTCGGCGCCACGTTTTCCACCACCTACGAACCGCCGTTCGCCTTCGCCCGACGCATGAGTACCCTCGATCACCTGACCAAGGGGCGCGTGGGCTGGAACATCGTCACCTCGTACCTGCCCAATGCCGCGCGCAATTTCGGGCATGACACCGAGGTGGTGCATGACCACCGTTACGAGATCGCCGATGAGTACCTGGACGTCCTCTACAAGCTGTGGGAGGGCTCCTGGGACGATGATGCGGTGATTCAGGATCGCGAACGGCGGGTCTACACCGACCCTGCGAAAGTGCGTTACATCGACCATGTCGGTGAACACTTCAAGGTCGCGGGCCCGCATCTGTGTCAGCCTTCGCGACAGCGCACGCCGGTGCTGTTTCAGGCCACCGGTTCGCCTGCCGGTATCGAGTTCGCCGGGCGGCATGCCGAAGTGGTGTTTACCGGTGGCCTTGATACCGCTGCGGTGCGGGCGAACGTTCAGGCGATGCGGCAGAAAGCGATTGAGCATGAGCGGGATCCGGCCGGGCTGAAATTCATCGTCATGGCCGGTGTGATCGTCGGGCGCACCGATGAAGAGGTCAGCCGCAAACTCGACAGCTATCGCAAGTTGATGAGTGTCGAGGCGTCGCTGGCCCACGCGCAGTCGGCGGTGGACCTGACGGCATATCCCCGGGATGTGTTGATCAGCGATCTGATCGAACGCCAGGTCAAGGGCTGGCAGAGCCTGGCGCGGTTCAAGCCGGAGGCGACGGTCGGGTCGGTGCTGGCGCAGTTGGAGGGCTTCAACCGCGAGCGTTTCTTCGTCGCCGGCACGCCCAGGGTGGTCGCCGATGAAATCGAGAAATGGCTGGATGTGGATGGCATTGACGGCATCAACCTGCGCCAGTACCTGTCGTTCGAAACGGCCCGGGATTTCATAGAGCTGGTGATCCCGGAGCTGCGTCGCCGCGGGCGTTTTCGTGAGTCCTATCGCGATGGAGAAACCCTGCGAGAACGGCTGTTCGGAGCGGGGCAAGCCCGCCTGCCGAACGACCATTTCGGCGCCCGTTATCGCGATCCACAGGAATTACGCCAGCCGGCGAAGCCCCTGCGCTTTCCACGCTGACCCACGGCCCCAGCAGATCCCACAGGGGTCATGTGTACACCAAGATCTCTGTGGGAGACGCCGGAGGTCACGACGGCAGCGAATGCGATGTGTCAGTTGGCAAATAAGCCATCTGACCCACCGCTATCGTCCGACCGCGGCCCGGGCTGTCGCACAGCTCCAGCAGCTCCCACAGGGGTCATGTGTGCACCGGGATTACTGTGGGAGACGCCGGAGGTCACGACGGTACGGGCCGCGATTCGGACGATGGCGGCTTGTCAGTTAGCAAATAAGCCATCTGCCCCACCGCTATCGTCCGACCGCGGCCCGGGCTGTCGCACAGCTCCAGCAGCTCCCCAGGTCCAGCTCCAGACGCGGTTCTCGTGGGAGACGCCGGAGGCTACGACGGTACGGGCCGCGATTCGGACAAATGCGATGCACGAGTCTTTCGCTGCTGCTCCAAACCGAGCTGTTGCCCCATCAACACCTACCACACAGTTTGTCGATTCCAACACCGGCAATTCCTCGCAAACCCCCGTCTTTGCTTGCCTGAAAACCCGGCATGGCTTGTGCAACAGCCCTGTTCCCGGACTATAGGCATCAGGACCCATGCGCGAACCCGCCCCGTATTTGCGACTTCCCGGCATACGATCCCGATCGTTGCTCAAGACCACTCCCATTGTCGGCATCGCCGCGCTGTGCAGCCTGTTGGTCGGCTGCGGCCAGGGCACATCCACCGTTGCGCGCAGTGACAAGCCTGTCAGCGGCGGTACGCTGGTGTATGCCACGGACCGCGAGCCGACGTGTCTGGACCCTCATGTCGCCGGCGACATGCCCCAGGTGTTCGTCGGGCAACAGTACCTGGATTCGCTGGTGTCGATGGACGCCGAAGGGCGGATCGGCCCTTGGCTCGCCAAGCGCTGGGAGGTGTCCGCCGACGGTCTGACGTACACCTTCCACCTGCGCAACGACGTGCACTTCACCGATGGCACGCCGTTCAATGCCGCGGCGGTCAAGGCCAACCTCGATCACATGGCCAATCCCAAAACCCAGTCCAGCACGGCGGGAGGTTACATCCGTCAGTACCGCAGTACCGATGTGATCGACGATGACACCGCCGTCGTGCATCTGGCGACGCCGTATGCGGCGTTTCTCGAAGTGCTCGCGCAAGGGTTCCTCGGTATCGAATCACCGACTGCCTTGCAGCGCCCGCGAGACACAAACTGCGAAAGCCCGGTCGGCAGCGGCCCGTTCAAGATCGTGCGCTGGGACCGGCAAAGCCAGGTCGAGCTGGTGCGCAATCCCGATTACAACTGGGCGCCACCCACCGCCAAACACCAGGGGCCTGCCTGGCTGGACCGCATCGTCTGGAAGTTCATTCAGGAGCCGTCGGTACGCTTTGCTTCGCTGCAGGCAGGCGAGGTGGACGTGATCGAGGCGCTGCCTCCTGAATCCCATGAAGCGGCGCGGCGTAACCCAGACCTGCAACTGATCATCGCCCAGCGTCCGGGGAACCCCACTAACGGCACCCTGAACATCACCCGCGCGCCTTTCGATGACATCAAGGTGCGCGAGGCCTTCGTGCGAAGTGCGGACATCGACGGTGCGCTGAAGAGCGTCTACTTCAATGAATTCCCTCGGGCCGGTGGTCCGCTGAGCCCGGCCACCCGTTTCTACAGCCCGGACTTCCAGCACGCGCAGGACTACGACCCGGCAAAAGCGGCACAGCTGCTCGATCAGGCCGGCTGGAGCGAACGTGACAGCGACGGTTACCGCAGCAAGAACGGCAGGCGCCTGCAGGTTCATGTGGTCATGGGCAATCGCACGCCACCGTCTGAATACACCCTGTGGGAGCAGGTTCAGGCCACCACGCGGCAGGCCGGTTTCGAGCTGATCATCGACCAGATGAGCGACGTGCAAGCGACCAAGCGCCAGGCCGACTGGGATTACGACATACGCCTGGGCTACTGGAACACCAACACCGCCGACGTGCTGCGGATCATTTTCGGCAGCGAGTTCATTCGCCCGGCCGGGGTGGGCGGCTATCACCAGAACACTGCCGGGTTCAGCGATGCGGCGTTCGACTCGCTGATTCAGCAGGCGTTGGCGACCCAGGACGCCGAGCAGCGCCGGGCCCTGTATTTCAAGGCGCAGCAGATAGCGTCGAGCCAATACCTGCAACTCACTACCTATCCGCAAAGCACGCGACTGGGCATCTACAAAACCACTCAGGGCGTGCGCCTGGAGCCTTCGCTGGCGGTGACTTACCTTTATGACGCATGGGTGAACAAATGACGAGTGCATCCTTGAGCAGCGAACGGCCCAACCCACGCCGCGAACGTTTGCAGCAACTGGGACGGCGCGCGCTGTGGCGCCTCGCGGGAGGGATTCTGGTGCTGTGGGCGGTCGCCACGCTGACCTTCTTCGCCCTGCGCCTGATGCCGGGCGATCCGGTACTGGCGATTCTCGGTGGCCCAAGCGGCAATCCGACAGCCGAAACCATCGCCGAAGCGACCCGCGAATACGGCCTCGACAAGCCTCTGCCGGTGCAATACGCGCTGTATCTGGGGCGTCTGGTGCAGGGTGATCTTGGGGTGTCCTACTCCCAGCATCAGCCCGTGACCCGGGTGCTGGCGGAGCAGTCCTGGCCGACGCTGGAGTTGACCTTCACCTCGTTGGCGCTGGCCTGGGTGCTGGTGCTGGCCTTGACCGTATTGACCGCCGGGCGCCGACGTTGGGTCGGGACCCTGGCTTCGCTGGCCGAAACCCTGTCTGCGGCATTGCCGCATTTCTGGCTCGGGATTCTGCTGTTGGCGGTATTCGCTTTTGGCCTGCGGCTGTTCCCGCCAGCGGGCAGCGATGGCTGGCGAACACTGGTGCTGCCGTCGTTCGCGCTGGCGATTCCGTTGGCAGGCTTCATCGCCCAGGTCACTCGCGAATCCCTTGATCTGACCCTCGACCAGCCGTTCGTGTTGACCGCCCGGACCCGCGGCTTGAGCGACTTCAAGGTGCGCTTCAAGCACGCGCTGCGGCACGCCGTGCTGCCGGGCATTTCGTTGTCGGGCTGGGCCATTGGCGCGCTGATCAGCGGAGCAGTAGTGATCGAAGTGATCTTCTCCCGCAAGGGCCTGGGCCGTCAGTTGTTCCAGGCGGTGCAGGCCCAGGACCTGCCGCTGACCATCGGCATCAGTCTGGTGGTCGCCGCCGGTTACGTGCTGGCCAATATCCTGGTCGACCTGTTGTACCTGTGGGTCGACCCTCGTCAACAGGGGAATGCCTCGTGAGCGAATTGACTCTGGATACGCCGCTGCCCGCGATTCGGGTTCAGCGCACCGCGAACAAAGTACGGCTGGGGCCGGTGCTGGCGGTGACCTTTCTGTTTTTGCTGATCATCGCTGCCATCGCACCGCAGCTGTTCGCTCACAGCGACCCGCTGGGGATCGTGCCGCGTGACGCTTTTCATCCACCGAGCTGGGAGCACTGGTTCGGCACCGATCAATCGGGCCGCGACATCTTTTCCCGGGTGATTTACGGCACCCGGCAATCGTTGTTCATCGGGCTGGCGGCGACGGCGATTGCGATGAGCATCGCAATTGTTCTCGGGCTGCTGGGCGGTCTCGGCGGCGTGCGGATTGACCGTGGCGTGGGCTGGTTGCTGGAGGTGCTGTTCGCTTTTCCGAGCCTGATTCTGGCGCTGCTGTTCGTGGCGATTTTCGGCAGTGGCATCGGCCCGTTGATCGTCGCCACCGGCCTGGGAGGCGCACCGGGGTATGCGCGCATGGTGCGCGGCCAGGTGCTCGCCGTGCGCAATGCCGGTTACATCGAATCGGCCAAGGCGCTGGGGCATCCGCCATTGCGCATCATCACCCGGCAACTGCTGCCCAACGCCATGCGTCCGCTGATCGTGACCCTGACCATGGGCGTCGGCCAGGCCATCGTCTGGGCGTCCGCGTTGAGCTTCCTCGGGCTTGGCGCGCGGCCACCGGCGCCGGAGTGGGGAACCATGTTGTCCATGGGCCGCGACTTCATCGCCAACGCCTGGTGGCTGACGTTTTTCCCGGGTCTGTTCATCGTCCTCACCACGCTGTCGACCACCGTCGCCGGCCGCTATCTGCAACAACGTCTGGAGGGCCGCCTTTCATGAGCGAGCAGAAACGTTTGATCGTCGAAGGGCTGTCCATCGAATTCGCCGGGCAGTCGGTGGTGCGCAATCTGTCGTTCACCCTGGAGCCCGGCAAGACCCTGGCGCTGGTGGGCGAGTCGGGCTCGGGCAAGAGCGTCACCGCCCGCAGCCTGATCGGGCTGGCGGGTGAGGGCGCACGCGTCACCGCGCGCAAGCTGAGTTACGCCGGCAAGGACTTGCTGAGCCTGTCGGAACGCAATTGGCGAGAGCTGCGCGGCAAGGACATCGGTTTCGTGCTGCAGGACGCGCTGGTGTCACTGGACCCGCTGAGGCCGGTCGGCAAGGAAATCCTGGAGGTGCTGGAAACCCATCGTTGGGGCGACCGCCAGAGTCGTGGCGAGCGAGTGATCGAGCTGCTGGAAACCGTCGGTGTGCCCGAGCCTCGGCTGCGCGCCCGCCAGCGCCCTGACCAGCTGTCGGGCGGACTGCGTCAGCGCGCCTTGATCGCCAGCGCATTGGCACTGGATCCGGGGCTGGTGATTGCCGACGAGCCGACCACCGCGCTGGACGCCACCGTTCAGGCACAGATTCTCGAAGTGCTGCAGCAGATCAAGGCGCGCGGCGATTCGCTGCTGATCATCAGCCACGATCTGGCGGTGGTTGCGCAACTGGCGGATGAGGTGCTGGTGCTGCGCCACGGTGAAGTGGTGGAGCAGGGGCCGATGGAACAAGTGCTGCGCAATCCGCATCACGCCTATACCCGATCCCTGCTGGATGCGGTGCCTGCCGAACACGCAAGGGGCACGCGGCTTTCGCCCGAACAGGGCACGCTGCCGCTCGGCGCACGACCTGGAACAGACGCCCCAGTGCTGCTCAGGGCGACGGGTCTGGGCAAACATTATGTCGGGCCGGACCAGCAGGTCCGTCAGGTGGTCGACGACGTCAGTTTCGAGCTGCGCGCCGGTCGCACGCTGGGCATTGTCGGCGAGTCCGGCTCTGGCAAAACCACCGTGGCGCGTATCGCCCTCGGCCTACTGGAACCGGATGCCGGCCGCGTGCAGTTTCTCAGCGTGCCTTGGACTGGAGCCGGCAGCGGTCGTGTCGAGGAGAAGACTCGGCGTCTGCATCGTCGCGACATCAGCGTGATCTATCAGGACCCGCTGAGTTCGTTCGACCCGCGCTGGAGCGTCGGGCAGATCCTCGCTGATGCGCTGGATGTGGCGGGCGTGCCGTTCGAGCAGCAACGTCCGCGCATCGCTCAATTGCTGCATCAGGTGCGCCTGCCGGTGGAGCTATCGACACGGCGCCCGTTGCAACTGTCAGGCGGCCAACGTCAGCGTGTGGCCATCGCCCGGGCCATTGCCAGTAACCCGAAAGTGATCATCTGCGACGAGCCGGTCTCGGCACTGGACGTCTCGGTTCAGGCCCAGGTGCTCGATCTGCTGGCCGACCTTCAGGCGTCGCTGGGCCTGGCCTATCTGTTCATTTCCCACGACCTGGGGGTGATTCGCCATGTCAGCGACGAAGTGCTGGTGATGCGTCACGGCAAGGTGGTGGAAAGCGCGTCGGTCGAGACGCTGTTCGACAACCCGCAACACGAATACACCCGACGCCTGCTGGGCTCTGTGCCGCGTCTGCCGGGGGCGTCCACCAGACTGGTGGTGCCGCCGCTGGAACCGGAAAGCGCGGTGCTGCTGTTTGACGAATCCCGGCTGTGGAAAATTGCCATTTAAGTTCGAATCAGAACAAGGAACTGCCATGAGTACGTTGTCTGCTGTAGCCACACCCCCGGTTGTCACCGTGGAAGAACTCAACGCGCGCCTCGACCGCCTGCTGCCGGAGATCGCAGCCGGTGCCGCGCAACGCGAGCGCGACCGAAAATTGCCCTATGAGGCCATCGCGCAGATCGCCAGCGCAGGGTTGTTCACAGCCCGCATTCCCACGCGATTTGGCGGCGCCGGTGGTTCGGTCAAGGACGTGATCGCGCTGCTGGTGCGCATCGCTTCGGCCGATTCCAACGTGGCGCAAGCGCTGCGCCCAGGTTTCGGGTTTGTCGAAGGCCTGCTGGCCTCGAAGGCCGAGGGCGCCGAAGCCGAGCGCGAACGCTGGTTCGCGCGCTATCTGCAAGGCGCGGTGGTGGGTAACGCCGGTTGGGAGGTCGGTGGCGCCAACGGCTCGATCAGCGCGCGCATTGTGCGTGATGGCGAGCATTACCGGGCGACCGGCAGCAAGTACTACAGCACCGGCTCGCTGTACGCCGATTGGGTCAGCGCCGTTGCGCTGGACGAAAACGAGCAGCCGGTGTCGTTCATCCTGCCTCGGGATCGCGAGGGGCTGGAGTTGCTGGACGACTTCGATGCCATGGGCCAGCGCCTCACCGCCAGCGGCACCACGCATCTGCATGACGTGCTGGTCAAGGCCGACGAGATTCGTACGCGCACGGTCGAGGAGGGCAAGCGCACCATCGTCACGCCGTTCCTGCAATTGTTCCTCGCCTCGGTCAACGCAGGGATCGCGCGCAATGCGTTGAATGACGCAGTGACCTTCGCCAACGAGCATGCGCGGCCGATCAAGCACAGTACGGCGAAGCGTTCGGTCGATGACCCCTATGTGGAACTGAGCGTGGGCGACGTCTCGGCCCGGGCCTTCACCGCCGAGGCGGTGGTGCTGCGGGCGGCCGAGTCGATCGATCGGGCGTGGGCTTCGGCGCTGGATTCGGTAGCAGTGGATCAGGCTGCGGTGGATGTCGCGCAGGCGCAGTACATCGCGGCAGAGTCGGCGCTCATAGCGGCCGAACTGGTGTTCGATGTCGGCGGTGCTTCCACCACCGGCCGCGCTCATAACCTGGATCGTCACTGGCGCAACGCGCGCACCGTCTCCAACCATAACCCACGGCACTGGAAAGCGGCTGTGGTGGGGGCCTGGCAACTGAAGGGCACGCCACCGCCAACTTCCGGCCTGTTCTGAGGCGGGACGGCCCTCCTGAGACTGGAGCCTTGCCGACGTTCGGGCGGCACATTGATACCTGTGGGAGGGAGCTTGCTCGCGAATGCTTTTAGCCAGGGCGATGAGTACTTGCCGTACTCATCGCCCTCATTGCGCGCAAGCTCCCTGCCACAGATCCTTGGTCGTCAGACATATTTTCATCCCATCAAGCAGACCCGAAAACATTTATGGGTATCAAACAAGAGGTCGGGACCCGAACGACCGTTGACCTGGGCCACAGCAGCCAGATAACCCCGAAACCATCGACCGCCAACCCTCTGCGCCGCATCCCGATGATCATCGGCTGTGCGCTGTTCATGGAGCTGATCGACGCCACCGCCGTGCTCACCGCACTGCCGCAAATGGCCCGCGAGTTCGACGAGCCGAGTGTGCGCATGAACCTGGTGGTGTCGTTGTACCTGCTGGCGGCCGCGCTGTTCGTGCCGGTCAGCGGCTGGGCGGCGGACCGCTTCGGGCCAAGACGCGTATTCGTCAGCGCCATCGTGCTGTTCACCGCGGCCTCGATTGCCTGCGCCTGCTCAGGCTCGTTGCTGCAGCTGTCATTGGCGCGGATGGCACAAGGCGCCGCAGGGGCGATGATGGTGCCGGTGGGGCAGGTCATTCTGCTGCGCTGGTCGGCACGGGAAAACCTTTTGCGGGCCATGTCCTACCTGACCATCCCGGCGCTGATCGGGCCGATTCTCGGGCCGCCGTTGGGTGGCCTGCTGGTAATGCTGCTGTCGTGGCAGTGGATTTTCCTGATCAACGTGCCGATTGGCATCCTCGGTGTGGCGCTGGTGATCCGGCACATTCCGGATTATCCGGGCAAGCGCGGGCACCCGCTGGATGTCCCCGGCCTGTTGCTCAGTGGTCTCGGGCTGGCCGGACTGGTATTCGGCTTCGAAGCCCTGGGCCACGGTTTTCTTCCTCGCTCATGGGCCTTGTCGCTGATTGCCCTGGGCATCACGGGCGCGGTGTTGTATGCCTGGCACGCCCGGCGCGTGGCGCATCCGTTGATCGACCTGTCGCTGCTGCGCATCCCCACCTTTGCCATCTCGTTCTGGGGCGGCAACCTGATGCGCATCGGCAGCGCTTCCCAGCCGTTCCTGCTGGTGCTGCTGTTTCAGCTGTGTTTCGGCCTCAACCCTTTACAGGCCGGTCTGTTGAGCTTCGTCGGTGGCGCCGGGGCGTTTCTGATGAAGCTGCTGGCGGTACGCATCGTCAGCCGGTTCGGTTTCCGACGCACGCTGATCGGCAATGCCTTGCTGACCGGGCTGACGCTGACGGCCACCGGCCTGTTCGAGCTGTCCACGCCATACTGGGTGGTGGTCGTGGTGCTGTTCATCAGCGGCATCATCCGCTCGCTGCAATTCAGCACCCTCGGCGCACTGACCTATGCCGACGTGCCGTCGCAGCAATCCAGCGATGCCAGCAGCCTGTCGGCAATGAGCATTCAACTGACCATGAGCCTGTCCGTCGGCATTGCGGCGGCTTTGCTCAGCCTGATCATGTCTGCGCGCGGGCATCCGACGATTGCCGCAGCCGATGTGGCGCTGGTCATGGGGCTGGCAGGCGGCCTCTGTGCCTTATCTGCGCTGGTTTATCGCAGGCTTTCACCTGCGGCGGGTTCGGAGGTTTATGCGTCGCGCACCCGTTGAGCTGCTGCGTTCGCGACAGGCGATCCACACACACTGTCGCGGATTGCTCAGCCGATGCCGACTCAACCGTTAGCCTGTTCAGCAATTCGACGCGGGCGTTCTTCTCCAAGGTTGAATTACCAGCTGCCATAAGGAATCCCGTTCTTTTCGATCCAGGCCTGCGCCTCGGGGGTAGGGTCGCGGTAATACAGGCCTTTGCGGTTTTGAGGCAATAAACGCGTTCCGGCCTGATCATCTCGTCGCGCACCCATTGCGGGATCTGGATGCCAATCGTGTAGGCCTGCGGTTCTACCAGCGACTGCCATCTCAGGTAGATTTTTTCAGGCAGATCCACATTGTTGATGGGCTTTCCTCCCGAAACCCCCTTGTGCCAGCCCTTAACTTCGCCGGTATAACCAGCGACACCGCCATGCACGTTGAAGTATCCAAAGCCTCGTTGATCGAGTACATCAACACTCTCGACCCAGACTTCCATGTGCTTGGGAGCCGCCAAGCCTACGCTCCAGGCAGGGTATGGCAGTTTCGGTGGCCGGGGACCATTGGCACACGCGCTCAGACTGATTAGTAACCCTAGGATCAGAATCAGCCGCTTCATTGCGGATACCCCTTTTGTGGCTGGGCCGGATACCGGTTGCAGTTTTTCTGGCAGCTGAAAATTGATACACCCCGAAAGCGGGCGCGATTGGAATCTCCGTCCACCGTTAACTGTCGCGCGGGCCCGGCCACGTAGGGTTGAATTACCAGCTGCCATAAGGAATCCCGTTCTTTTCGATCCAGGCCTGCGCCTCGGGGGTAGGGTCGCGGTAATACAGGCCTTTGCGGTTTTGAAANGGTTGAATTACCAGCTGCCATAAGGAATCCCGTTCTTTTCGATCCAGGCCTGCGCCTCGGGGGTAGGGTCGCGGTAATACAGGCCTTTGCGGTTTTGAAASGGGCCTAGCGGGTGGACCTTGGCCTGGAAGCGACCAACCTCTAAATGCTCCAGGCAGCCGGTCCCCACCCAAACCTTGACGATGCCGCCCGGTGCCATCCCCAGGCTTAAGGTTTTCCGGTAAAGGGTCACTACCTTTCGATCCCATTTGCAGAATAGGGTGTGAGGTTTAACCATCTCATCGCGCACCCATTGCGGAATCTGGATGCCAATCGTGTAGGCCTGCGGTTCTACCAACGACTGCCAACGCAGGTAGATTTTTTCCGGCAGATCCACGTTGTGGATAGGCATGGTTTTCCCACCACCTTTGTGCCACCCCCTGACTTCTCCGGTGTAGCTGGCGACGCCCCCAAACACGTGGAAGAACCCAAGCCCTCGCTGATCCAGCACGTCGACGCTCTCTACCCACACTTCCATGTGCCTGGGAGCTGCCAGACCTACGTTCCAGGCGGGATATGGCAGTTTCGGTGGCCGGGGACCATTGGCACAGGCGGTCAAACTGATGAGTAATCCGAGCACAAGAATCAGGCGCTTCATTGCGGATACCCCTTTTGTGGCTGGTCCGGGTACACGTAGCGGCGGTTGAGCGACACAGGCTTGTTGATCATGAGCGTCTTGCTCGGCGTCCAGTGTGCCGACTGGTGGATATAGCGGGCTCGCAATAACGCTTCTTGTTCGGGCGCCAGCTTGACCTCCGTCCCTGCCATCACCTGCTTCAGGATCGTCTCGGCTATGGGCTTCAGTTCTTCCGGAAGTTGAAAGCGTTTATCGGTATCGCTGATGACGTCGAACGGCACGCCATGACGCACACCCAACTCGCGCATCACGCGCAAGGGAATCAGTGACAGCTCGCCGTGTATCGGGCGGTCGAGCACCGCGGTGATCCAGTAATCGACGCCTGCGCTCTCGGACTTGCCCCGGTGAACCTTGGCCGCTGGCCAGGTCTTGATCTCGATGGAGCCATCGCGGGCCATTCCGGTGGCGCGCCACACGTTGGCGTCTCGCTCGACCAGCCCCCACACCCGATGGGATTCGATCCTTTGCCCATCCGCCACCGTGGCCCGACGCGGCACGGTCAGCCAGATGTTTTCACGGGCGCGGGCCCGATAGCCGCCGCCGATGTCCGAATGCACGCCGGGCAGGCCGATCTGCTTGTGGCTGTTGCCCACGCTGTTGAGGGAGAAGTTGGCGCGGTACTCATCCAGNTAGCCGCCGCCGATGTCCGAATGCACGCCGGGCAGGCCGATCTGCTTGTGGCTGTTGCCCACGCTGTTGAGGGAGAAGTTGGCGCGGTACTCATCCAGGGCCTGCAACTGGATGACCTGACGGGCGCAGCCGGGTGGCAGGTACAGGTTCACCCCGTAGTTGGTGTCGTCGCCCACGCTGAAATCACCGCGCTCAAGCGTCGAAATCGCCGCGACCGTATCGAACAGGCCGATGAAGTTCAGGCACAGGTCCTTGGCGGGATTGAAGCGTTTCTGCAGGCCATAATTGCCTGCCTTGAGGACTTCTCCGAACACACCACAGCCGGGCTTGAGGAATTCATTGGCGCAGTGCCGGGCGGCCGCTGCACCGCGACTGAAGCCGAAAATATCAACTTCTACCCGGCTTACCGATGTGCCGGGGTTGGTTTGTTCGAAAAAGCTTAGTTGAGCTTTGACAGCGGCTGGCGCCTGCCTGACCCGCGCCACGACCCCGGTCTCACCTTGCCCCAAGCCCTGACCATAGACCGTGTCATCTTCGCCACCACTGCGAGTACCGATGCCTTCGAGGTAGGCCTTGATGTAACCGGTATCTGCATTCGCCGTTATCGGTGTGGTCGCGTTGTCCGGATACAGACGAAACAGATGCACCACATTACTCGGCGCATTCCCATAGCTGTTATCCGGCGCGCTGTTGAACGCCGTCCCGTCAAAATCACCAAACCCGTACTGGCTGCACACTTCCTGAAGCTTGGTCAGCTCATCCATGTTGAACCAGACCAGATCCACTTCACGGCATTGCTCGGTGGCCGCCGCATTTGCCTGGTTGTTACCGGTGCCGTCGAAGAACAGGCCCAGACGCAGGGTGATGCCGTCGGTGAGTTCTTCTTCCTCTTCTTCCTCTTCCAGCGCCTCGGGTTCGTCGTCGTAGTCTTCGTGCAGGGTGAATTTCACCGGCCGCATGCTGTAGACC
>NZ_MUIN01000014.1 GCF_002080045.1 Pseudomonas sp. Bc-h
TGTCAGGCAGACCGCTTTCGCTGCCGTCGTGACCTCCGGCGTCTCCCACAGTTATTGCGTCATGGCAGAGTTTGGGATCGACTGTTGCGCCATGGCAGAGTCTGGGATGGACATGTTGCGCCATGTCAGCATCATGAAGCCGACACAAACCCTGTGGGAGCTGCTGGAGCTGTGCGACAGCCGCGAWTGCGGTRYGTCAGGCAGATCGCTTTCGCTGCCGTCGTGACCTCCGGCGTCTCCCACAGGGAGCTGCTGGAGCTGTGCGACAGCCGCGAATGCGGTGCGTCAGGCAGATCGCTTTCGCTGCCGTCGTGACCTCCGGCGTCTCCCACAGTTATTGCGCCATGACAGGGTCTGGGATCGACTGTTGCGCCATGTCAGCATCTTTAAGTCGACACAAACCCTGTGGGAGCTGCTGGAGCTGTGCGACAGCCGCGATTGCGGTRTGTCAGGCAGACCGCTTTCGCTGCCGTCGTGACCTCCGGCGTCTCCCACAGTTATTGCGTCATGGCAGAGTTTGGGATCGACTGTTGCGCCATGGCAGAGGGAGCTGCTGGAGCTGTGCGACAGCCGCGAATGCGGTGCGTCAGGCAGATCGCTTTCGCTGCCGTCGTGACCTCCGGCGTCTCCCACAGTTATTGCGTCATGGCAGAGTTTGGGATCGACTATTGCGCGATGGCAGCGTTTGGGATCGACTGTTGTGCCATGTCAGCATCATGAAGCCGACACAAACCCTGTGGGAGCTGCTGGAGCTGTGCGACAGCCGCGATTGCGGTGTGTCAGGCAGACCGCTTTCGCTGCGGTCATGATCTGCGCGTCAAGCCTACTGATCCTGCTCTCGAAGCCGCTTGTACAAAGTATTCCGGCTAACCCCAAGCCGCTTGGCCAGCTGCGAAATATTCCCTCCGGCCGCCTGCAGTAACTCGTTCAGTTCCTCCGGCGTATCCAGCACGGCCCTGCGGTTGAGCGCGGTCTCTTCCGGCTCATTGTTCTCGCCTTCCATTTCCAGATCGGCAAAAAAGTCTTCGGGCAGGTGTTCGCTGGAAATGGGTTGATCGTCTGCCAACGCAAGAGCGACCTGGATCACATTACTCAATTGCCGCAAATTCCCCGGCCACGGGTGGCGTTCGAACAATTCGAGCACCAACGGCTCAAACCCTGCGGTCTGCTGCGGTTCGCGGTGCTGATCCCAGATCGCCCGCACCAGCTCGGCCTTGTCCGTGCGCTCGCGAAGTGGCGGCAGTTCGAGGTTCAAACCGCTGATGCGGTAATAAAGATCCTGCCGGAAACGCCCGCTCTGCACGTGTTGGCGCAATGAACAATGGGTGGCGGAAATGACCCGGATGTCCACGGGAAATAACTCGCTGCTGCCCAATGGCTGTACGCAGCGCTCCTGTAAAACCCGCAGTAGCCTGGCCTGAACGGGAAGGGGCATGTCACCGATCTCGTCCAGGAACAACGTGCCTTTGTCGGCCTTGCGAATAAGTCCGACGCTGCCTTTATGATGAGCTCCGGTAAATGCCCCTTTTTCATAACCGAAGAGTTCGGCCTCGACCAGCTCCGAAGGAATCGCCGCGCAGTTCACTGCAATCAATGGCTGATGGGCGCGCGAGCTGGCCTGATGCAGCGCTTTGACGAACACTTCTTTCCCCGCGCCCGTCTCGCCGAGAATCAGTAATGGCACGTTCTTCTCTAAAAGACGCTGAGCCTGACGGGCTGCCTTTGCCACCTTCTCGTCCCCGGACTCCAGCACACCAGGCCCTGTCTCGGTTTTGGATTCAGGTTTTTTCGGTGTCTGCACGGTTCTGAGTTTCAGCACCGGTGCTTTCGGCCTTTTGATCAGGCATTGAAAACGGTTGTGCCCGGAAGCCTGCAGCGCGAACGGCTGGCCTTCCTGCTGCGCGAGCAGATGCGCAATCGGCGCCTTGAACAAGTTTTCGATATTCACCTGTAAAAGACTCACGCCCAGCAAGCTGTCGGCGCGGCGGTTGCCGCAAAGGATTCGCCCGCTTTCATCGAATACCAGCAGCCCGGCCCATTGGCTGTCCAGGTTGTTCAGGCCGGTGTTGAAGGTCAATTGAAAGTGACTGTTCTGGAACTGGTCGAGGATCAGCCGGTTTTCGATGGTCTGACTCATCATCTTCACCATCCCCAAGGTGTGGGAGGGTGGCAGGAAGCTGTCGCTGGACACATCGAGTACCGCGATCATCCGCCGCGACGCATCGAAAATAGGCGCTGCAGACCCGGTCATGAAGCGGTTGGCCTTGAGAAAGTGTTCATCGTGCTCAATGTGAACAGCCTGTTCACAGGCCAGCGCCGTGCCAATGGCGTTGGTGCCCACCCCGCGCTCGAGCCAGCTGGCGCCCGCCACGAACCCCGCCTGTTGCGCAGGCTCGACAAAACGCTTGGTCCCCCATGAATTGAGTACTTGACCCTGTTGGTCGGCCAGCAGAATCAGACAATTGGAATTGCTCAGGATGTTTTCATAGAACGGCAGAACCTGCTGATGAGTGGTCTGCACCAACGAATGGTGGCGTTCCAGCAGTTGCGAAACCTGTTGTTCCGGCAAGCGGCCGAAGGCTGGACGAGACTGGTGGTCAAGGCCGAACTCGCGGCAACGGGCCCATGAGTCCTGAATGATGGTGTCGTGAGCAGCGGATGCGCCGGGTGTGGCCATGGGCATGAGTCCGTCCGAATACTTTTATTGTTTTTGGGATACGGCTTTTGGCAGAGCATCCGTGCTCGAAACGTTCACCCATTGTTGTTCAGGATTGTTCAAAGTCAATGTTCATTTTGTTCAGGTGTTCAGTATTTTCTGTTCATTGTTGTTCAGTAACGAATATTTACATACGGTCTTAAAATGCCAGATGGCTCTATTTCGGGGCTTTCACCAATGTGCGCGATAACGAACCTCGATTGGCACGATTGTCGCTATCCAACAAGCGGTCGACGAATGTCACGACCCGAGCACGCCACACCCTGAGCAACACCCCGAGCAACACCCTAATAAGAACAGATAAAAGGGCACGCCATGTCTCTCACGCTTGAGCACGTCAGTCGCGCAGTCGACGGTCAGATCTGGATCGACGATGCGTCGCTGAGCTTCGAACCCGGCTCATTCAACGTATTGCTGGGGCGCACCTTATCAGGCAAGACCAGCCTGATGCGCTTGATGGCCGGTCTGGACAAGCCAGACAGCGGCCGAGTACTGATGAATGGCAAAGATGTCACCCAGATTGCGGTGCGCCACCGCAACGTCTCCATGGTTTACCAGCAGTTCATCAACTACCCGAGCATGACCGTCTACGACAACATCGCCTCGCCCCTGCGCCAGGCGAAGATGTCCAAAGACGAGATCGAAAGCCGCGTGCGGGAAACCGCCAAAATGCTGCGGATTGAAAAATTCCTCACGCGCTACCCCCTCGAACTCTCCGGCGGCCAGCAACAGCGCACGGCCATGGCCCGTGCGCTGGTCAAGGATGCCGAGCTGATCCTGTTCGACGAGCCGCTGGTCAACCTCGACTACAAGCTGCGCGAAGAACTGCGACAGGAAATGCGCCAGCTGTTCGAGACCCGCAACACGATTGCAGTGTACGCCACCACCGAGCCCAACGAGGCATTGGCGCTGGGCGGTACCACGACAATCCTGCATGAGGGCCGGCTGATCCAGCACGGCAAGACCCCCGAGGTTTATCACCAGCCGAAGACCGTGCTGGCCGCCGAGCTGTTTTCCGAACCACCGATCAACCTGATGCCCGGTCGTATCGACGGCAATGAGGTGAGCTTCGCCAATTTCGTGCATTTCCCGCTCAACGTCGATCTGCGCAAGATCGGCGATGGCGAGTACGGTTTCGGCGTGCGTCCGAGTCACCTGAGTCTGGTCCCCTCCAACGACGACGATCTGGAGTTGGCAGTGACGGTCGAGCTTGCCGAGATCAGCGGCTCGGAAACCTTCCTGCATGTGCGCAATGAGCATTTCTCGCTGGTGCTGCACCTGCCGGGTGTCCATGAATACGACGTCGATACGCCGATTCGCGTGTACATCCCGACTCATAAACTGTTCGTATTCGATCAGCAGGGCGGCCTTATCCAGGCACCGGGCCTGCGCATGGCGAGGGTTGCCTGATGGCCGAGATCCGCTTGCAACAACTCGCGCACAGCTACAGCGCCACGCCCAGTGGCCCTGAAGACTATGCCATCCGGGAAATGACCCACATCTGGGAGCAGGGCGGGGCCTATGCTTTGCTCGGCCCGTCGGGCTGCGGCAAATCGACGTTGCTCAACATCATCTCCGGCCTGCTCAGCCCGTCGGAAGGCAAGGTGATGTTCGACTCCACCGTGGTCAACGACATGTCGCCGGAGCAGCGCAACATTGCGCAGGTTTTCCAGTTTCCGGTGGTCTACGACACCATGACGGTGTACGACAATCTTGCCTTCCCCTTGCGCAATCAGGGCATGGCGGAAGCGAAGATTCAGATCAAGGTGCAGGAAATCGCCGACGTACTGGACTTGCAACCGCTGCTGAAAAAGAAGGCCAAGGGCCTGACCGCCGATGAGAAGCAAAAGGTGTCGATGGGCCGCGGGCTGGTGCGTGATGACGTGTCGGCGATTCTCTTCGACGAACCACTGACCGTGATCGACCCGCACCTGAAGTGGAAGCTGCGGCGCAAGCTCAAGCAGATCCACGAGCAGTTCAACATCACCATGGTCTACGTCACCCACGATCAGTTGGAGGCCTCGACCTTCGCCGACAAGATCGCGGTGATGTACGGCGGCCAGATCGTGCAGTTCGGCACGCCTCGCGAGCTGTTCGAAAAACCCCATCACACGTTTGTCGGCTACTTCATTGGCAGCCCTGGCATGAACCTGATCGAGGTCAAGCCCGAGGCGGGTGGTGTCGGTTTCGGAGGGATTCATCTGCCATTGCCGGATGCGCTGCAACAGCGTCTGGCTTCGACGCAGTGGACCACCCTCAAGGTCGGAATCCGTCCGGAGTTCGTGCATGTCTGGGACGGGCCATTCGATGACGCCATGTGTGCCGATGTGACCTACGTCGAAGACCTGGGTACCTACAAAATCCTCACCCTGGACCTGGCCGGGCAGTCGCTCAAGGTCCGCCTGCAGGAAGACAAGCCGGTGCCGCAAGGCCAGGCCTGGATCAGTTTTCCGGCCCAGTGGCTGATGCTCTACGCCGACGAATTTCTGCTTGAAGCGGCTGTGAACCAATTGCCGGCCAGCGAGGTGCCCCATGAGTAAGGTGCAGAACAACAAGGCCTGGTGGCTGGTGCTGCCGGTGTTTCTGCTGGTAGCGTTCAGCGCCATCATTCCGATGATGACCGTGGTCAACTACTCGGTGCAGGACATTTTCGACCAGTCCAGCCGTTATTTCGTCGGTGCCGACTGGTTCAGGCAGGTGCTGCAGGATCCGCGTCTGCACGACTCGTTGCTCCGCCAGTTCATCTATTCGTTCTGCGTGTTGTTGATCGAAATCCCGCTGGGTATCGCCATCGCGCTGACCATGCCGACCAAGGGCCGCTGGTCCTCGTTGTGCCTGATCGTGATGACCATTCCGCTGCTGATTCCGTGGAACGTGGTCGGGACCATCTGGCAGATCTTCGGCCGGGGAGACATTGGTCTACTGGGCTGGTTTCTCAACAACGTGCTGCACATCAGCTACAACTACGCGGCCAACGCGTCCGACGCCTGGGTGACGGTGCTGGTTATCGACGTATGGCACTGGACCTCTCTGGTGGCGTTGCTCTGCTACTCGGGGCTGCGTGCGATTCCGGACGTGTACTACCAGGCCGCGCGGATCGACCGTGCATCCAACTGGGCGGTGTTCCGACACATCCAGTTGCCGAAGATGAAGAGCGTGCTGCTGATCGCCGTGATGCTGCGCTTCATGGACAGCTTCATGATCTACACCGAGCCGTTCGTGCTCACCGGTGGCGGGCCTGGCAACTCGACGACCTTCCTCAGCCAGACCCTGACCACCATGGCGCTGGGGCAATTCGACCTGGGCCCGGCGGCGGCATTCTCGCTGGTGTATTTCCTGATCATTCTGTTGGTCTCGTGGGTGTTCTACACCGCGATGACCCACGGCGAAAAGAACTGAGGAACGGCTCATGAAGAAGCGCGAAACGTCGCCGTGGAAAAAGATCGTACCGCTGTGGATCTACCTGCTGTTTCTGCTGGTACCGATCTACTGGCTGGTGAACATGTCGTTCAAGACCAACACCGAAATCCTCGGCGGTCTGACGTTGTTTCCACAGGATTTCACCCTTGCCAACTACAAGGTCATCTTCACCGACGAGAGCTGGTACAGCGGGTACATCAACTCGCTGTACTACGTTTGCCTGAATACCGTGATATCGCTGAGCGTCGCATTGCCTGCCGCTTACGCATTTTCACGCTATCGTTTCCTCGGCGACAAACACCTGTTCTTCTGGCTGCTGACCAACCGCATGGCGCCGCCCGCGGTGTTCCTGTTGCCGTTCTTCCAGCTGTACTCGTCCATCGGCCTGTTCGATACCCACATTGCTGTCGCACTGGCTCACTGCCTGTTCAACGTGCCACTGGCGGTGTGGATTCTCGAAGGGTTCATGTCCGGCGTGCCGAAGGAGATCGACGAAACGGCCTACATCGACGGTTATAGCTTTCCCAAGTTCTTCGGCAAGATTTTTATTCCGCTGATTGGCTCCGGTATCGGTGTGACGGCGTTCTTCTGCTTCATGTTTTCCTGGGTCGAGCTGTTGCTGGCTCGGACCCTGACATCGGTCAACGCCAAGCCCATCGCGGCGGTCATGACGCGCACGGTGTCGGCATCGGGGATCGACTGGGGTGTGCTGGCGGCAGCGGGGGTGTTGACCATCCTGCCGGGCATGCTAGTGATCTGGTTCGTTCGCAATCACGTGGTCAAGGGCTTTGCTCTTGGTCGTGTCTGAGGAGTCGAAAAATGGAGTGGATGTCCTGGACACTGCCAACCGCCATCTTCTTTGCGTCCATCGCCGCCATTCTGGTTGCGATGACCGTCTGGGAGCTGCGCTCGGCGAGCATTGAACGTCGCGGTTTCCTGCCGATTGCCACCACACGTGGCGACCGGCTGTTCATCGGTCTGCTCGGTAGCGCCTACCTGCATCTGCTGGTGATCGGCGCGACCGACTGGAATATCTGGGTCGCCTCCGGGCTGTCCCTTGTTTGGCTGTTGGTGGTAATGCGTTGGGGTTGAAGGCCGGGCGGGCTGCTGCCAATGCAGCCGGGCTGGCGGGATTTGCAAAGCGGGACTACATAAGAATCAATACTGGAGGTGTCTATGTTCAATAAGAAAAACAAGCTGCGACATAGTGTGACGGTAGCAACGATGGTGATGCTCAGCGGATTGAGCGTTTCGGCATGGGCCGATCAGTACGAAGATGCGGCGAAGAAGTGGGCGGCCAGCGAGTTCAAGCCGACTACTCTGTCCGACGCCGACCAGCTCAAGGAACTGGAGTGGTTCATCAAGGCTGCCGAACCGTTCCGCGGCATGGACATCAAGGTGGTTTCCGAAACCTTGACCACCCATGAGTACGAATCGAAAACCCTGGCCAAGGCCTTCACCGAAATCACAGGCATCAAAGTGACTCACGACCTGCTGCAGGAAGGTGACGTCATCGAGAAACTGCAGACCGCCATGCAGTCGGACAAGAGCATTTATGACGGCTGGGTCAACGACTCCGACCTCATCGGTACACACTTTCGCTATGGCAAGGCGTTGTCTCTGACCGACCTGATGGCCAGCCCGGAAGGTGCCAAAGTCACTTCTCCTACTCTGGATATCAAGGACTTCATCGGCACCTCGTTCACCACCTCGCCTGAAGTCAAAGACGCATCCGGCAAGGTCGTCACCCCGGCCAAGCTTTACCAACTGCCCGACCAGCAATTCGCCAACCTGTACTGGTTCCGTGCCGACTGGTTTGAGCGTCCTGACTTGAAAGAGAAATTCAAGGCCAAATACGGCTATGAGCTGGGCGTTCCGGTGAACTGGTCGGCTTATGAAGATATCGCCAAGTTCTTCAGCGAAGACGTCAAGGAAATCGACGGCAAGAAAGTCTACGGCCACATGGACTACGGCAAGAAAGACCCGTCCCTGGGCTGGCGCTTCACCGATGCCTGGTTCTCCATGGCAGGCAGCGGTGACAAGGGGCTGCCAAACGGTCTGCCGGTTGACGAGTGGGGTATTCGCGTAGAGGACTGCCATCCGGTTGGTTCGAGCATCACTCGCGGTGGCGACACCAACGGCCCGGCCGCCGTGTACGCAACCCAGAAATATATCGACTGGCTGAAGGCCTATGCGCCGCCGGAAGCGGCGGGCATGACTTTCTCGGAGTCGGGCCCGGTTCCGTCGCAGGGTAACGTTGCTCAGCAGATTTTCTGGTACACCGCCTTTACCGCCGACATGACCAAGCCGGGCCTGCCGGTGATGAATGCCGACGGCACGCCGAAATGGCGTATGGCGCCTTCGCCGAAAGGCCCTTATTGGAAAGAGGGCATGAAGCTGGGCTATCAGGACGTGGGTTCGTGGACCTTCCTCAAGTCGTCCGACGAGAAGAAGCGTCTCGCTGCCTGGCTCTACGCGCAGTTCGTGACCTCCAAGTCGGTATCGCTGAAGAAAACCATCGTCGGCCTGACGCCGATTCGGGAGTCGGACATCAACTCCAAAGAGATGACCGCGCTGGCGCCGAAACTCGGTGGTCTGGTTGAGTTCTATCGCAGTCCGGCCCGCGTTCAATGGTCGCCGACCGGCACCAACGTTCCTGATTACCCGAAACTGGCTCAGTTGTGGTGGAGTCACGTAGCGGAGGCGGTGACCGGAGAGAAAACTGCGCAAGCAGCGCTGGACGGTCTGGCCAAGGATCAGGATGCGATCATGACCCGCATCGAACGCTCCAAGGTTCAGGATGCCAGTGGTTGCGCACCGAAGATGAACCCGGAAACATCGGCTGAAGAGTGGTACACCAAAGCCGAGAAGAGCAACGGTGCTTTCCTCGCGCCGCAACGCAAACTGGCCAACGAGAAACCGAAGGGCGAAACCATCGCGTACTCGGATCTGTTGAAGAGCTGGGAAGCGGCCAAGAAGTAAGGGTGAGAGATGAAGAGGGACGGCGCCTATGGGCGCCGTTTTTTTGTGTTCGACGGGGCATGGAGGTGTCAGGCCTGACGCGTTTGTTCTGGCTAACGCCAGACCTGTTTCGACTTCGTCGAGTTACTTTGTTTTGGCAGAGTAACCAAACCATTTCGCTCCACTGTCCGGCCCCTCCTTCGTCGGGGTTCCCTCGCTCCGGCATTGCTCCGTGGGCCCGCCGCAAACGGGCCATCCATGGCCCAATGCGGCTCTCGCGGCATCCATGCCGCTCGGCCCACTCCGCAATACCTCCACTCGGCCTCCCAAAGTCGCAATCTGTGGCGTCAGTAAGATTTGCGCTCAAGAACTCCACACCTTCCCGTAGCAGTCCGGCTTGCCGGCGGCAGCGATCACAAGGACCCCACCGCCGGTAAGCCGGACCGCTACGGGATCGGTGTCGTGCTTTTGATTTGCTTTTGATCTTAATGCGCGACAGCCCAGACACCACCAAACGCGACTTGGGTGCAGGCCGAACGCAGGTCTCGTGGAGTGGGTCGAGCCGCATGGATGCGGCGAGAGGCGTGTGGCCCATGGATGGGCCATTCACGCCGGGCCGACGGAGCGAGACCGGAGTGAGGGAAGTCTGACGAAGTCAGACCCCAACCAAGAGAAAAAGCCCTTGGTTACTTGGGGCTTTTCCAAGTAACTCGACGAAGTCGAAACAGGTCTGGCGTTAGCCAGAACAACAGCGTCAGCCAAGCACCTCACTACCTCAAAAAAACGCCGGGCAAAAAAAACGGCACCGCCCGGATGCCGTTCTCTTACGCATACAATGCCAATCAGCTATGCAGTGTTTCCGCTGCGTACAGGGTGTTCTCCAGCAGACAGGCGCGGGTCATCGGGCCTACGCCGCCTGGCACTGGAGTGATCCAGCCGGCGCGGGGCAGGGCGGTCTCGTAGACCACGTCACCGACCAGCTTGCCGTCGTCCTGACGATTGATGCCAACGTCGATAACGATGGCGCCTTCCTTGATCCACTCACCCTTGACCAGGCCCGGCTTGCCGGCGGCCACGACCACCAGGTCGGCACGGCCCACATGGCCTGCCAGATCCTGAGTGAAGCGGTGAGTGACGGTCACGGTGCAGCCGGCCAGCAGCAGCTCCATCGCCATCGGGCGACCTACGATGTTGGAAGCGCCGACCACCACAGCATCCTTGCCGTACAGATCCACACCGGTGCTTTCCAGCAGGGTCATGATGCCTTTCGGTGTGCAAGGGCGCAGCAGCGGAATACGCTGGGCGAGACGGCCTACGTTATAGGGATGGAAACCGTCGACGTCCTTGTCCGGACGAATGCGCTCCAGCAGGCTGGACGAATCCAGATGCTCGGGCAGTGGCAGTTGCAGCAGGATGCCGTCGATGGCCGGATCGTCATTGAGGCTGTCGATCAGATCGGTCAGTTCGGTCTGAGTGGTTTCGCTGGGCAGGTCGTAGGCCCGGGAGATGAAGCCGACCTCTTCACAGTCTTTGCGTTTGTGCGAGACGTAAACCTGAGAGGCGGGGTCGCTGCCGACCAGAATCACCGCGAGGCCCGGCGTGCGCAGCCCTTGCTCGCGACGTTCGGCGACTCGTTGGGCGATCTGCTGGCGCAGGTTGGCTGCGATCGCTTTGCCGTCTATTAGTTTTGCAGTCATTACGCGTGATTAACCATCGGAAGGGAGGGAAAAAGAGCGCGCATTCTCGCATGACCTGAGGCAAGGGCAAAGGCGGTTGGTCTGCTTAATAAGCTAACCCCTTTAATTAACTGAATTTTTTAGAAAAAAGTGTTGACGACCTTTGGGACCGTCTATAAGATTCGTCGCACTTGTCGGGCACAACCCCACACAGGATTGGCCGGAAGCGGTGGATCAGGTCGAAAGGTTGATTAAGTCAGGTAGAGTTCAGATCGGCTCAGCGTGATTGAAAGCTCTTAATTTGTAATCGTAAGAAAGCAAATTAAATAAGCGCCCGTAGCTCAGCTGGATAGAGCATCCGCCTTCTAAGCGGATGGTCGCAGGTTCGAGTCCTGCCGGGTGCGCCATTACAGGCAGCTTTGGCACAAGTAGCATTCAAGTTGAATGCGTCGGTTACAACGCAATATGGTGGGCGTAGCTCAGTTGGTAGAGCACGGGATTGTGACTCCCGTTGTCGAGGGTTCGATCCCCTTCGTCCACCCCATATTCGAAAAGGCGCCAGATTCATAATCTGGCGCCTTTGCTTTAAGCGCATCAAACGCGGATGTGGTGGAATTGGTAGACACACTGGATTTAGGTTCCAGCGCCGCAAGGTGTGAGAGTTCGAGTCTCTCCGTCCGCACCAGCTACAAACCTCGATGAATGCCAAGGTGTTCAAGAGGATCGAAAAGCCGCCCAGTGCGGCTTTTTTTGTTTCAGCGTATTGGTTTCATGCTGGTTCGAGCCTGTCACGCCGTCATCGACGGGCTTTTCCGGAGTGTTTCCAGGGATTGGATCGACATTCGGTCGTGCCTTCGCTTCCTTTATATAGAGGCGCGCAAGGTGCGTTCCAGACCGCTCGCGAAGGTCTTGATCTTCGTCCTTTCTTTCCCGATTGCACTCCACTGTGTTTACCCTCGTTCAGTAGGGTGACTTCTTGAGTTTGACCCACTAGAATGCTTGCCCTTGATTCTGGGGTCGGAAACGGCCGGCTAACGTCTGTGCAACGAGGAATATCCATGCAAGTTTCTGTTGAAAACACTTCCGCTCTCGAGCGCCGCATGACCATTGGCGTGCCAGCTGAGCGCATCGAGACTGAAGTCAACAAGCGTCTGCAGCAGACCGCACGTAAAGCCAAGATCCCGGGCTTCCGCCCTGGCAAAGTGCCTATGAGCGTGATCCGCCAGCGTTACGAAGACGGTGCTCGTCAGGAAGCACTGGGCGACCTGATCCAGGCGACCTTCTACGAAGCAGTCGTCGAACAAAAGCTGAACCCGGCCGGCGCACCTTCCGTCGAGCCTAAAACCTTCGAAAAGGGCAAGGACCTCGAGTACATCGCTACTTTCGAAGTGTTCCCTGAGTTCTCCGTTGCCGGCTTCGAGTCCGTGAACGTCGAGCGTCTGTCCGCTGACGTCGCTGATTCCGATCTGGACAACATGCTGGAAATCCTGCGCAAGCAGAACGTCAGCTTCGAAGTGGCCGATCGCGCCGCTGCGAACGAAGACCAGCTGAACATCGACTTCGTGGGCAAGATCGACGGCGAAGCATTCGCTGGCGGCTCGGCTACCGGCACTCAGCTGGTACTGGGCTCAGGTCGCATGATCCCTGGCTTCGAAGATGGCCTGGTTGGCGCCAAGGCGGGTGAAGAGCGCGTTCTGAATCTGACTTTCCCAGAGGACTATCAGAATCTGGAACTGGCTGGCAAAACCGCCGAGTTCACCGTCACCGTCAACACCGTATCGGCACCGACCCTGCCAGAACTGAACGAAACCTTCTTCAATCAGTTCGGCATCAAGGAAACCGGTATCGAAGGCTTCCGCACCGAAGTTCGCAAGAACATGGAGCGCGAGCTGCGTCAGGCGATCAAGTCCAAGGTCAAGAACCAGGTAATGGACGGTCTGCTGGCCGCCAACCCGATCGAAGTGCCAAAAGCGCTGCTGGAAAACGAAGTGAACCGTCTGCGCGTTCAGGCCGTTCAACAGTTCGGCGGCAACATCAAGCCTGACCAACTGCCAGCCGAGCTGTTCGAAGAGCAGGCCAAGCGCCGCGTCGAGCTGGGCCTGATCGTTGCTGAAGTCGTCAAGCAGTTCGACCTCAAGCCTGACGAAGCCCGCGTTCGCGAGCTGATCCAGGAAATGGCTTCCGCTTATCAAGAGCCTGAGCAGGTCGTAGCCTGGTACTACAAGAACGAACAGCAAATGAACGAAGTGCGTTCGGTTGTGCTTGAAGAACAAGTTGTGGATACTGTTTTGCAGAAAGCGAGCGTGACCGATAAAGCGGTCTCGTACGAAGAAGCAGTCAAGCCGGTAGAAGCTCCACAAGCCGACTGATTTCCTCTCTCGTTCGAAAACACCATAAGCCAGCCTTCGCGCTGGCTTATGCGTATTCAAGACATGACTATTTGGGAGTGAATGCGAGACATGTCCCGCAATTCTTATATTCAGCAGAACTCTGACATCCAGGCCGCTGGCGGCCTGGTCCCGATGGTTATCGAGCAGTCCGCCCGTGGCGAACGCGCCTATGACATCTACTCCCGCCTGCTCAAGGAACGCGTCATCTTCCTGGTAGGACCGGTTGAAGACTACATGGCCAACCTGATCTCGGCGCAATTGCTGTTCCTTGAAGCGGAAAACCCGGACAAGGACATCCATCTTTACATCAACTCCCCAGGTGGTTCGGTGACCGCTGGCATGGCGATCTACGACACCATGCAGTTCATCAAACCGGACGTTTCCACGACTGTCATGGGTCAGGCCTGCAGCATGGGTGCATTCCTGCTGGCTGGCGGCGCCAAGGGCAAGCGTTTCGCCCTGCCGAATTCCCGCGTGATGATTCACCAGCCACTGGGCGGTTTCCAGGGGCAGGCGTCGGACATCGACATTCACGCCAAGGAAATCCTGTACATTCGCCAGCGTCTGAACGAGCTGCTGGCGCACCATACTGGCCAGTCGCTGGAAAACATCGAGCGCGACACCAACCGCGACAACTTCATGAGCGCAGAACGCGCTGCTGAATACGGTCTGGTGGATTCGGTGCTCGACAAACGTCAAATGATCAAATGATTGCTTGATAGGCAGTAATCCCGGGTGGTCGGCACGTCCGTGCCACCTGCGGACTTGAAAAAGCCCGCAATTGCCTTCATCTTGTGTTGCAAGCCTACCGGATTGGATCGATCGAATGACTGACACCCGCAACGGCGAGGACAACGGCAAACTGCTTTATTGCTCCTTCTGCGGCAAAAGCCAGCATGAAGTGCGCAAGTTGATTGCCGGCCCCTCGGTATTTATCTGTGACGAGTGCGTCGACCTGTGCAATGACATCATCCGCGAGGAGGTGCAGGAAGCACAGGCAGAAAGCAGCGCGCATAAATTGCCATCGCCGAAAGAAATCAGCGGCATCCTTGACCAATACGTCATCGGTCAGGAGCGTGCCAAGAAGGTTCTCGCAGTAGCGGTGTACAACCACTACAAGCGCCTGAACCAGCGTGACAAGAAAAACGACGACGTTGAACTGGGCAAGAGCAACATCCTGCTGATCGGCCCTACGGGCTCCGGCAAGACCCTGCTGGCGGAAACGCTGGCGCGTTTGCTCAACGTACCGTTCACCATCGCCGACGCCACCACCCTGACCGAAGCCGGTTATGTGGGTGAGGACGTGGAAAACATCATCCAGAAGCTGTTGCAGAAATGCGATTACGATGTCGAGAAGGCCCAGATGGGTATTGTCTACATCGATGAAATCGACAAGATTTCGCGCAAATCCGACAACCCTTCGATTACTCGTGACGTGTCCGGCGAAGGCGTGCAGCAAGCCCTGCTGAAACTGATCGAGGGTACTGTGGCTTCCGTTCCGCCGCAGGGCGGTCGCAAGCATCCGCAGCAGGAATTCCTGCAAGTGGACACGCGTAACATCCTGTTTATCTGTGGCGGTGCATTCTCGGGGCTTGAAAAGGTCATCCAGAATCGTTCCACCAAAGGCGGCATCGGTTTCAACGCCGAAGTCCGCAGCAAGGAAGAAGGCAAGAAGGTTGGCGAGTCCCTGCGTGAAGTCGAGCCTGACGATCTGGTCAAGTTCGGTCTGATCCCGGAATTCGTGGGCCGTCTGCCGGTACTGGCAACTCTGGACGAGCTGGACGAAGCTGCACTGATGCAGATTCTGACCGAGCCGAAGAATGCGTTGACCAAGCAATACGCCAAGCTGTTCGAAATGGAAGGTGTGGACCTCGAGTTCCGCACTGACGCACTCAAGTCGGTTGCCCGTCGCGCGCTGGAGCGCAAGACCGGTGCCCGTGGCCTGCGCTCCATCCTCGAAGGCGTGTTGCTCGACACCATGTATGAAATCCCGTCGCAAACCGACGTGAGCAAGGTGGTGATCGACGAAAGCGTGATCGAAGGTACGTCCAAGCCGCTGTTGATCTACGAAAACAGCGAGCCACCTGCCAAGGCGGCTCCCGACGCGTAAGCCTTGCGGCTTCGCACCGGGCGACTGGATAGAAAAGGGCCCCTCGGGGCCCTTTTCGCATTTCACCGTCTCTTTCGCATTAACTCAATGTGGCGCTTGTTTTTTAGGGAAGCTACCCCCATCTTGGTTTTCAGCTCATTTCTATCTGTCCATGGCCTTAAGGCCGCCCTAGAGGCGAAATCATGAAGACGACCATTGAATTGCCTCTTTTGCCATTGCGCGATGTCGTGGTGTATCCGCATATGGTTATCCCGCTGTTCGTGGGGCGCGAGAAGTCCATTGAGGCCCTCGAGGCTGCGATGACCGGTGACAAGCAGATTCTGCTGCTCGCGCAAAGAAACCCTGCAGACGATGATCCCGGTGAAGACGCTCTTTATAGCGTGGGTACGATTGCAACCGTATTGCAGTTGCTGAAGCTGCCGGACGGTACTGTCAAAGTGCTGGTCGAAGGCGAGCAGCGTGGTTCCGTCGAGCGCTTCATCGAGGTGGACGGCCATTGCCGTGCCGAAGTGGCGCTGATCGACGAAGTCGACGCTCCCGACCGTGAATCCGAAGTGTTCGTGCGCAGCCTCCTGGCTCAGTTCGAACAATACGTGCAGCTGGGCAAGAAAGTCCCGGCCGAAGTTCTGTCGTCGCTCAACAGCATCGATGAGCCGGGTCGTCTGGTCGACACCATGGCGGCGCACATGGCGCTGAAGATCGAACAGAAGCAGGAAATTCTCGAAATCATCGATCTGCCAGCCCGTGTCGAGCACGTGCTGGCGCTGCTGGACGCCGAAATCGATCTGCTGCAGGTCGAGAAGCGCATCCGTGGTCGTGTGAAGAAGCAAATGGAGCGCAGTCAGCGCGAGTACTACCTGAATGAGCAGATGAAGGCCATTCAGAAGGAGCTCGGCGACAGCGACGAAGGCCACAACGAAATCGAAGAGCTGAAAAAGCGTATCGATGCCGCCGGTCTGCCAAAAGATGCCATGACCAAGGCCACCGCCGAGTTGAACAAGCTCAAGCAGATGTCGCCGATGTCGGCTGAGGCCACTGTCGTGCGTTCCTACATCGATTGGTTGGTGCAGGTGCCGTGGAAGGCTCAGAGCAAGGTGCGTCTGGACCTGGCGCGCGCCGAAGATATCCTCGATGCAGACCACTACGGTCTGGAGGAAGTCAAAGAGCGGATTCTCGAATACCTCGCCGTGCAGAAACGCGTGAAGAAGATTCGCGGGCCGGTGCTGTGTCTGGTCGGTCCTCCTGGCGTCGGTAAAACCTCGCTGGCCGAGTCGATCGCTCACGCCACCAACCGCAAGTTCGTGCGCATGGCGCTGGGCGGCGTGCGTGACGAGGCCGAGATTCGTGGCCACCGTCGTACTTACATTGGCTCGATGCCGGGTCGTCTGATCCAGAAGATGACCAAGGTCGGCGTGCGCAATCCGCTGTTCTTGCTCGACGAGATCGACAAGATGGGCAGCGACATGCGCGGCGATCCGGCGTCGGCTTTGCTCGAGGTGCTCGATCCTGAGCAGAACCACAACTTCAACGATCACTATCTGGAAGTCGATTACGACCTGTCCGATGTGATGTTCCTCTGCACCGCCAACTCCATGAACATTCCTGCGGCCCTGCTGGACCGTATGGAAGTGATTCGTCTGCCGGGTTACACCGAAGACGAGAAGATCAACATCGCCACCAAGTACCTTTCGCCCAAGCAGATCGCTGCCAACGGCCTGAAAAAAGGTGAAATCGAGTTCGAAGAAGAGGCCATACGCGACATTATCCGGTACTACACGCGTGAAGCCGGTGTTCGTAGCCTCGAGCGTCAGATCGCCAAAGTCTGCCGCAAGGCGGTAAAGGAGCACGCTCACGAGAAACGTTTCGCTGTCGTGGTCACCGCTGCGATGCTGGAAAACTTCCTCGGTGTGCGCAAATTCCGTTACGGCCTGGCTGAACAGCAGGATCAGATCGGGCAGGTGACCGGGCTGGCGTGGACTCAGGTGGGTGGCGAATTGCTGACCATCGAAGCCGCCGTGGTTCCAGGCAAGGGACAGCTGATCAAGACCGGTTCGCTGGGTGACGTGATGGTCGAATCCATCACTGCCGCGTTGACCGTCGTCCGCAGCCGTGCCAAAAGCCTGGGCATCCCTCTGGACTTCCACGAGAAGCGCGACACCCACATCCATATGCCGGAAGGGGCGACGCCCAAAGATGGCCCTAGCGCGGGCGTAGGCATGTGTACGGCGCTGGTTTCAGCGCTGACGCAGATACCGGTGCGTGCGGACGTCGCAATGACTGGCGAAATTACCCTGCGGGGTCAGGTGCTGGCGATCGGTGGTTTGAAGGAAAAACTGCTGGCCGCTCATCGCGGTGGAATTAAAACCGTGATCATTCCAGAAGAGAACGTGCGCGATTTGAAAGAAATTCCTGACAACATCAAGCAGGATCTGCAAATCAAACCGGTTAAATGGATTGACGAAGTCCTGCAAATTGCGCTGCAATACGCGCCGGAGCCCTTGCCGGATGTGGCTCCCGAGATGGTTGCGAAGGATGAAAAACGCGAGTCTGATTCGAAGGAAAGAATTAGCACGCATTAGTCTGGGGGCCCTTCCTTGACAGCTTTTTAGAGCCCTTGTTATAAAGCGGCTCTTCAAGCCTCATCAGGCCATACAGTGTTCGTTTGGCAACACCAAAAAACTTAGAAATATACTCAATATAGATATAAGGGGACTTAGAGTGAACAAGTCGGAACTGATTGATGCTATCGCCGCATCCGCTGACATCCCGAAAGCTGCTGCTGGCCGTGCGCTGGACGCAGTAATCGAATCCGTCACTGGCGCTCTTAAGGCTGGCGACTCTGTTGTACTGGTTGGCTTCGGCACTTTCTCCGTGACCGATCGTCCTGCTCGTACCGGCCGTAACCCACAGACCGGTAAGACTCTGGAAATCCCGGCTGCCAAGAAACCAGGCTTCAAAGCCGGTAAAGCTCTGAAAGAAGCGGTCAACTAAGTTTCTTTTTTACCTTTGCCCATCAGGACAGCGCTATCGCTGTTCTGGTCGTGAAGCGGCAAGTGCGGTTGGTCAAGCGCTGGCCTGTCACCTCAGGGGACGCTAATCCAAACCCTGTCCGCTTCACCTGTTACAAATGTTACGACGAGAAGGCGCATCCTCGGATGCGCCTTTCTTCTATCCGGAATCTACCCACGCTCCGCTCCGTGTGTCGCAGCTTTGAGAGTCGAGTACAAACCCTCTGGGGGACGCATGCTGCAGAATATCAGGGATAATTCACAAGGCTGGATTGCCAAGACCATCATCGGGGTCATCATCGCTTTGATGGCGCTGACCGGTTTCGATGCCATTTTCAGGGCCACCAGCCACAGTCAGGACGCGGCGAAGGTCAACGGTGAAGAGATCACTCAAACCGACCTGAGCCAGGCGGTTGAAATGCAACGCCGTCAGCTCATGCAGCAACTGGGCAAGGATTTCGATCCTGCAATGCTCAACGAACAGATGCTTCGTGAATCAGCCCTCAAGGGCCTGATCGACCGCAAACTGCTGCTGCAAGGCGCGGCCGACGCCAAGTTCGGTTTCTCCGAAGCGGCGCTGGATCAGCAGATTCTGATGACGCCTGAGTTCCAGGTTGACGGCAAATTCAACGCCGACCGTTTCGACCAGGTGGTTCGTCAGCTGGGTTACAGCCGTATGCAATTTCGCCAGATCCTCGGTCAGGAAATGCTGATCGGCCAGATCCGTGCCGGCGTTGCAGGCAGTGCTTTCATCACCGACGCACAGGTTGACGCGTTCGCTCGTCTGGAGAAGCAGACCCGCGATTTCGCGACGCTGACACTGCCGGCCGACCCTTCGAACGTGAAAGTCACGGACGACGAGATCAAAGCGCACTACGACCAGCACGCCAAAGAGTTCCTGAGCCCTGAGCAAGTGGTACTGGACTACATCGAACTGAAGAAATCTTCGTTCTTCGACAAAGTGACGGTCAAAGACGAAGACCTGCAGGCCGCCTACCAGAAAGAAATCGCCAATCTGGCTGAACAGCGTCGCGCTGCCCACATCCTGATCGAAGTCAACGACAAGACCACCGATGCCCAGGCCAAGGCCAAGCTGGAAGAGGTTCAGGCGCGTCTGGCCAAGGGTGAAGACTTCGCGGCATTGGCCAAGGAGTTCTCGCAGGACCCTGGCTCATCAAGCAAGGGCGGTGACCTAGGTTACGCGGGCAAGGGTGTTTACGACCCGGCCTTCGAAGACGCGCTGTATGCGTTGAACAAGGATCAGGTATCGGCGCCGGTGCGCAGCCAGTTCGGCTGGCATTTGATCAAGCTGTTGGGCGTCGAGGCTCCATCGGTTCCGACGTTAGCCAGTCTGAAAGAGAAACTGACCCACGATCTGAAATCGCAGCAGGTCGAGCAAAAATACGTCGACGCCAGTAAGAAACTGCAGGATGCCGCGTATGAAGCGTCCGATCTGGTTCAGCCTGCGGCGGATTTGGGTCTGAAGGTGCAGACCACTGCGCCGTTCGGTCGTGAGGGCGGCGAAGGTATTGCGGCCAACCGTGCCGTGATCCAGGCTGCGTTCAGCCAGGAAGTGATGGAAGAGGGTTCCAACAGCTCGGCTCTGGAACTTGATCCGGAAACCACGATTGTGGTGCATGTGAAGGAACACCGTCAGCCAGAGCAGTTGCCTCTGGAAGCGGTATCCAGTGCAATCCGCGCTCAGTTGACCAAAGAACACGCCAGCGATGCCGTCAAAGGCAAGGGCGAGCAGCTGTTGGCCGGTCTGCGTGACGGCAAGGTTCCTTACTCTGCCACCAAGCAGGAAGGCCAGAGCTGGAAGGTCGTGGAAGCGGCTTCCCGTAGCCAGGATGGAGTTGATCCTCAGGTGCTGCAGGCGCTGTTCCGTATGCCCAAGCCTGAGGGCAAGGACAAGCCGGTTTACAGCAGTCTGACGGCGGCTGACGGCAGCTTTGTGGTTGTGCGCCTCAATGGCGTGAATCAGGCGGCTCCGGCGACCGATGCAGAGAAGTCGCAGTATCGTCGTTTCCTGGCGTCTCGTGAGGGGCAGCAGGACTTCGCGGCGTACCGTGCTCAGCTGGAGGCGGCGGCGAAGATCGAGAAGTATTGATCCTCGTTAAACGCTGAAAAACAAAAAGCCCCGGCTCGTGAAAGTTGGGGCTTTTTGGTTTTTGGTTTTTGTTGGGGGTGGCGTTGCTATGGTGTGTATATCCGTTATCTGTGGGGGCGCGGATTATGGTTCCGCCCTTACGGCGGGTCACTTTTTCCAAGAGCCGAAAAAGTAACCAAAAAGGCCCTGCTCCTGGTTGGGTCCCTCCTTCGTCGGGATACCCGCACTCCGACGACGCTCCGTGGGCCCGCGCCGAACGGGCATCCATGCCCTGGCGGCGCTCTCGCGGCATCCATGCCGCTCGGCCCACTCCGCGTCGCCTGCGTTTGGCCTGCACCCAAGTCGCGATTGGCGGTGTCTGGGCTTTTTCTGATCGTCCCCACGCTCTGCGTGGTGACGCAGCGTATGACGCTCCGCGTCATTGAGACGCGGAGCGTCCCGTGAGGCATTCCCACGCAGAGCGTGGGGACGATCGGAATGCTCACCGCGAAGCGCGTTAGCGCCAGCCGATCAGGTGCAGAGCGCTGATTGTGTGAGCGACACGAATCGCGACTTTGGGAGGCCGAGCGCAGGCGTTGCGTAGGGGGCAGCGCGACATGGATGTCGCGCTAGCCGCCGTTCGGCCAGGGATGGCCGGTCGGCGGCGTGCCCCCGGAGCTACCCGCTACCCACCTCAAACAAACGAGCCGCCGAAGGCGGCCCGAGGATCAACCTTCCAGATCACCCATCGCGGTGGTGTTGAAACCGCCGTCGACGTACATGATCTCGCCGCTGACACCGGAAGCCAGGTCAGAGCAGAGGAAGGCGCCGGCGTTGCCGACTTCTTCAATGGTCACGTTGCGACGCAGCGGCGTCTGGGCTTCGTTGGCAGCCAGCATTTTACGGAAGTTCGAAATACCCGACGCCGCCAGCGTGCGGATCGGACCCGCCGATACCGCGTTGACGCGGGTGCCTTCTGGACCGAGGCTGCGTGCCAGGTAACGAACACCGGCTTCAAGGCTCGCCTTGGCCATACCCATCACGTTGTAGTTCGGCATGGTGCGCTCGGCACCCAGGTACGACAGGGTCAGCAGGCTGCCATTGCGGCCTTTCATCAGTTCGCGACCGGCTTTGGCCAGGGCCACGAAACTGTAGGCGCTGATATCGTGCGCGATGCGGAAACCTTCACGGGTGGTGGCTTGGGTGAAGTCGCCGTCCAGTTGGTCGCCCGGGGCGAAGCCAACGGAGTGCACGATGCAGTCCAGGCCGTCCCATTTCTTGCTCAGTTCTTCGAAGACCTTGGCGATTTCTTCATCGCTGGCTACGTCGCAAGGGAAGCACAGGTCGGCGTTCGAACCCCAGCTTGCTGCGAATTCTTCGACGCGGCCTTTGAGTTTTTCGTTCTGGTAGGTGAAGGCAAGCTCAGCGCCCTCGCGATGCATGGCGGCAGCGATGCCGGATGCGATGGACAGTTTGCTTGCGACACCGACGATCAGGACGCGCTTACCGGCGAGAAAACCCATGGTTTGTTCCTCTTCAGGTTAATCGACAGCTGCTGGTGCCAAAAACGCGGCTTCCAGCAACTGCTGTGTATAAGGATGTTGCGGTGCGGCGAAGATATCCTCTGCCACACCCTGTTCGACCACTTGGCCTTGCTTGACCACCATCAGTTGGTGGCTCAGCGCTTTGACTACCGCCAGGTCATGGCTGATAAACAAATACGTCAGGTTGTACTTGGTTTGCAGGGAGCGTAAAAGCTCCACCACTTGACGCTGAACGGTCCGGTCGAGCGCCGAAGTCGGCTCGTCCAGTAAAATCAGCGCCGGTTTTAACACTAATGCCCGGGCAATGGCGATCCTTTGCCGCTGTCCGCCAGAAAACTCATGGGGGTAGCGGTGCCGGGTATCCGGGTCCAGACCTACTTCCTTGAGCGCTTCGATCACCGCCGCTTCCTGCTCGACGGGCGTACCGATTTTGTGAATCCGCAGACCCTCGCCAACGATGTCGCACACCGACATGCGCGGACTGAGGCTGCCGAACGGGTCCTGAAACACCACTTGCATCTGGCGTCTTAACGGACGCACCTGATCCTGCTTGAGACACGCCAGAGATTCGCCTTGAAAGCGTATCTCGCCTTCGCTGCGAATCAACCTGAGAATTGCCAGGCCCAACGTCGACTTGCCCGAGCCGCTTTCGCCGACGATCCCCAGCGTCTGGCCCTTGGGTAGACTGAAGTGGATGCCGTCCACGGCCTTGACGTGATCGACGGTGCGCTTGAACACGCCTTTCTTGATCGGGAACCAGACTTTCAGGTCGTCGACTTCCAGCATCGGCGCGCCGGGAGCGTTGTTCGCCGGCCCGCCTTTGGGCTCGGCACTGAGCAGTTCTCGGGTGTACGGATGCTGCGGCGCGGTGAACAGCTCTTCGCACGATGCCTGTTCGACGATGCAACCGCGCTGCATGACACATACGCGGTTGGCAATTTGTCGAACCACATTCAAGTCGTGGCTGATCAACAGCAGTGCCATGCCAAGACGGCCCTGCAATTCTTTCAACAGTTTGAGGATTTTCAACTGCACCGTGACGTCGAGCGCCGTGGTCGGTTCGTCAGCGATCAACAGCTCCGGCTCGTTGGCCAAGGCCATGGCGATCATCACGCGTTGGCGCTGGCCGCCTGAGAGCTCGTGTGGCAGCGCTTTCAGACGCTTCAGCGGCTCGGGGATGCCGACCATCTCCAGCAGCTCCAGCGTGCGCCGTGTGGCGGCCTTGCCGGTCAGGCCCTTGTGCAGGCCGAGGACTTCGTTGATCTGCTTTTCGATCGATTGCAGCGGGTTCAGCGAGGTCATCGGCTCCTGAAAGATCATCGCGATGCGGTTGCCACGAATGGCGCGCATGCGTTTCTCGCTGACTGTCAGCAGCTCATTGCCCGCGTACTGGATCGTGCCGGTCGGGTGTCGGGCAAGAGGGTAGGGCAGAAGACGCAGGATCGAATGGGCGGTGACTGACTTGCCCGAACCGCTTTCACCTACGAGCGCCAGGGTTTCGCCCTTGGGGATATCGAAACTGATGCCTTCGACCACGCGCTGGACTTTGTCGCCCGTGACGAACTCGACGGACAGGTTGCGGATCTCGATCAGATTGTCCTGGGTCATGTCATTTCCTCGGGTCGAATGCGTCACGGGCGGATTCGCCGATGAACACCAGCAAACTCAACATGATCGCCAGCACGGCAAAGGCACTGATGCCCAGCCACGGCGCCTGCAGGTTGGATTTGCCCTGAGCCACCAGTTCACCCAGCGATGGGGAGCCAGCGGGCAGGCCGAAGCCAAGGAAGTCCAGCGCGGTCAGGGTGCCGATCGCGCCGGTGAGGATGAACGGCATGAAGGTCATGGTCGAGACCATGGCGTTGGGCAGGATGTGGCGGAACATGATCGCCCCGTTCTGCATGCCCAGCGCGCGTGCGGCACGAACATATTCCAGGTTGCGGCCGCGCAGAAACTCGGCCCGCACCACGTCCACCAGGCTCATCCACGAGAACAACAGCATGATGCCCAGCAACCACCAGAAGTTGGGCTGAACGAAGCTCGCCAGGATGATCAACAGATAGAGCACGGGCAGGCCTGACCAGATTTCCAGAAACCGCTGACCGACCAGATCCACCCAGCCGCCATAGAAACCCTGCAAGGCGCCGGCAATGACGCCGATGACCGAACTGAGCACCGTCAACGTCAACGCGAACAGCACCGAAACGCGGAAGCCATAAATCACCCGCGCCAGCACATCCCGGCCTTGATCATCGGTGCCGAGCAGGTTCTCTCGGGAGGGCGGGGCGGGCGCCGGGACTTTCAGGTCGTAGTTGATGCTCTGGTAGCTGAACGGAATCGGTGCCCACAGCGTCCAGCCACCCTTGGCGGCCAGCAGCTCCTTGATGTACGGGCTCTTGTAGTTGGCTTCCAGCGGGAATTCGCCGCCGAAGGTGGTTTCCGGGTAACGCTTGAACACCGGGAAATACCATTCGCCGTCGTAGCGCACGGCCAGTGGTTTGTCGTTGGCGATCAGCTCTGCGCCAAGGCTTGCCCCGAACAGGATTAGGAACAGCCACAGTGACCACCAGCCACGCTTGTTGGCCTTGAAGCGTTCGAAACGGCGTCGATTGAGAGGGGACAACGTCATATCAATGATCCCTGCGGTCGAAGTCGATACGTGGGTCAACCAGCGTGTAGGTCAGGTCGCCGATCAGTTTCACCACCAGCCCCAGCAGGGTGAAGATGAACAGGGTGCCGAACACTACCGGGTAGTCGCGGTTGATCGCGGCTTCGAAGCTCATCAGGCCGAGGCCGTCGAGGGAAAAGATCACTTCCACCAGCAGGGACCCGGTGAAGAAGATGCCAATGAACGCCGACGGGAAGCCGGCGATCACCAGCAGCATCGCGTTACGGAACACATGTCCATAGAGCACGCGACGCTGGGTCAGCCCCTTGGCCTTGGCGGTGATCACGTATTGCTTGCCGATTTCATCGAGGAAGCTGTTTTTGGTGAGCAGGGTCATGGTGGCGAAGTTACCGATCACCAGTGCCGTGATCGGCAGCACCAGGTGCCAGAAGTAATCACCGATCTTGCCCAGCCAGCTCAGTTCGTCGAAATTGCTGGAGGTCAGCCCGCGCAACGGGAACCAGTCGAAATAACTGCCCCCGGCAAACACCACGATCAACAGAATGGCGAACAGGAACGCCGGAATCGCATAGCCGACGATGATTGCCGAACTGGTCCAGACGTCGAAATGACTGCCATGTCGCGTGGCCTTGGCGATCCCCAGCGGGATCGACACCAAGTACATGATCAGCGTGCTCCACAAACCCAGGGAGATCGACACCGGCATCTTCTCGACGATCAGGTCGATGACCTTGGCGTCGCGGAAGAAGCTGTCGCCGAAGTCCAGCCGGGCGTAGTTCTTGACCATGATCCACAAGCGTTCCGGCGCCGACTTGTCGAAGCCGTACATGTGCTCGATTTCCTTGATCAGCGCCGGGTCAAGACCCTGGGCGCCGCGGTAGGTCGAGCCCGCCACGGACACCTCGGCACCGCCGCCGGCGATCCGGCTGGTGGCGCCTTCGAAGCCTTCGAGCTTGGCGATCATCTGTTCCACCGGGCCGCCGGGCGCGGCCTGGATGATCACGAAGTTGATCAACAAAATGCCGAACAGGGTCGGCACGATCAGCAGCAAGCGCCGCAGCATGTACGCCAGCATGTTATTGCTCCGTGTCCGTGGAGGGTGCCTCGGGTTCGGCAAGGTCCGGCGCGGTCTGCAACGGAATTGCCGGCGTCGCGTCAGGTTTGACCCACCAGGTCATGGTGCCGATGTCGTACAGCGGCGTTTTGTTCGGGTGGCCCAGGTGATCCCAGTACGCCAGGCGCCAGGTCTTGATGTGCCAGTTGGGGATCACGTAGTACCCCCACAGCAGGGCACGGTCCAGGGCCCGGGTGTGATCGATCAGGCTTTGCCGTGAGTCGGCATTGATCAGGCCGCTGACCAGCGCGTCGACGGCTGGATCTTTCAAGCCGATCAGGTTGTAGCTTCCCGGTTTGTCGGCGGCCGACGAGTCCCAGTATTCGCGCTGTTCGTTACCCGGCGAGCTGGACTGCGGGAAGCTGCCGACGATCATGTCGTAGTCTCGCGAGCGGCGGCGGGTGATGTATTGCGAGACGTCGACCCGGCGAATTTCCAGGTTGATGCCGATGTCGGCAAGATTGCGTTTGAACGGCAGTAAAACCCGTTCGAACTCGGTCTGGGCCAGCAGAAACTCGATGGTGACGGGTTTGCCTTCGGTGTCGACCATCTTGTCGCCGACGATTTTCCAGCCCGCGTCCTTGAGCAACTGAAACGCCTTGCGCTGCTGTTCGCGAATGATGCCGCTGCCATCGGTGACCGGCAGCTTGAACTCATCGGTGAAAAGTTGAGCAGGCAGTTTGTCGCGCAGCGGTTCAAGAATCTTCAATTCAGCCTCGGTCGGCAGCCCGCGCGAGCCCATGTCCGAGTTGTCGAAATAGCTCTTGGTGCGGGTGTACGTGCCGAAGAACAGCTGCTTGTTGGTCCATTCGAAATCCAGCAGCAGGCTCAGCGCCTGACGCACGCGGGCATCCTGGAACATCGGCTTGCGCAGGTTGAAGATGAAGCCCTGCATGCCCTGCGGGTTGCCGTTGGGGATTTCTTCCTTGATCAGACGACCTTCGCGCACGGCGGGGACGTCATAGGCGGTGGCCCAGTTCTTGGCGGTCATTTCCTGCCAGAAGTCGAAGGCACCGGCTTTCAAGGCTTCAAGGGCGACGGTGTTGTCGCGGTAGTAGTCGGTCGAGAGTTTGTCGAAGTTATAGAAGCCCTTGTTGACCGGCAAATCCTTGCCCCAGTAATCCTTGACTCGCTCATAGCGCACCGAGCGCCCAGGCTTGACCTCGACCACCTTATACGGCCCGCTGCCCAGCGGAATCTCCAGGTTGCCCTTGCTGAAATCGCGGGTGGCCCACCAGTGTTTCGGCAGCACCGGCAGTTGGCCGATGATCAGCGGCAGCTCGCGGTTGTTGTTGTGTTTGAACTTGAACAGGACTGTCAGCGGGTTTTCCGCGACCACCTGATCAACGTCGGCGTAGTAGCTGCGGTAGAGCGGCGAGCCATCCTTTATCAGGGTGTCGAAGCTGAACACCACGTCTTCGGCGCGCACCGGGTGGCCATCATTGAATTTGGCTTCGGGGCGCAGATAGAAACGCACCCAGCTGTTGTCCGGGGCTTTCTCGATCTTGCCTGCGATCAGGCCATATTCGGTGAACGGCTCGTCCAGGCCCTGACGCGCGAGGGTGTCGTAAATCAGGCCGATGTCGTCGGCAGGCACGCCCTTGCTGATGAACGGGTTGAGACTGTCGAAACCGCCAAAACCTGCGCTGCGCAGGATCCCGCCCTTGGGCGCATCGGGGTTTACGTAATCGAAGTGCTTGAAGTCTGCAGGGTATTTAGGTGCTTCGTTGTACAGCGTGATGGCGTGTTGCGGGGCTGCCTGGGATGAGCAGGCCATCCCCATAAACAAAGGGCCCAGCAGGAACAGGCCGCCAACCCGCGTCAGGGAGCGCAGTGCGGTCATTGAGTTTTCTCCGAAGGCTTGAGCCACCACGCACGCAGGCCCAGGGTGTAGGGCGGGGTGGTGACGAAGGCGAACCGGTTGCGGTACGCCAGACGATGTGAGTTGAGGTACCAGTTGGGAATCATGTAGTGCTGCCAGAGCAGAACGCGGTCCAGTGCTTTGGTCGCCGCGACCTGATCGTCTCGGGTTTTCGCGGCCAGTAACTGGTTGAGGAGGTTGTCCACCACCGGGTTGGCGATGCCCGCGTAATTCTTGCTGCCCCTGATGTTGGCCTGGCTGGAGTGGAAGTACTGCCACTGCTCAAGGCCGGGGCTCAGGGTCTGGTTCAGGGTCATCAGGATCATGTCGAAATCGAACTGGTCCAGGCGCTGTTTGTATTGGGCGCGATCTACCGTGCGCAGCCGTGCGTCGATGCCGATACGCGTCAGGTCTTCGATGTAAGGTTGCAGGATTCGTTCGAGATTGGGGTTGACCAGAAGTATTTCGAAACGCAGTGGCTGACCGGCATTGTTAGTCAGGCCACGATCGGTGAATTTCCAGCCCGCCTCGGCAAGCAGGCCCAGCGCTTTGCGAATGGTGTCGCGGGGCACGCCGCCGCCGTCGGTTTTCGAAACGGTAAAAGGCTGGGTGAACAGCTTGGCCGGCAACTGATCGCGGTAGGGTGAGAGCGCCAGAAACTCGCGACCCGCCGGAAGATCCGTGGCCGAAAACTCACTGTTGGGGTAATAGCTGGTCGAGCGGACGTAGGCGTTGTTGAACAGCGTACGGTTGGTCCACTCGAAGTTGAACATGAGGCCCAGCGCCTCGCGCACCTTGATGTCGGCAAAGGTGTTGCGGCGCGTGTTCATGAACAGGCCCTGAGTCTGGGTCGGGATCTGATGGGGAATCTGCGCCTTGACCACGCTCCCGTTCGCGACCGCCGGGAAGTCATAGCCGGTGAACCAGTTCTTGGCCTGATGCTCGATGTAGATGTCGAACTCGCCGGCCTTGAACGCTTCGAAGGCCACGTCGGCGTCGCGATAGAATTCGACTTCGACACGATTGAAATTGTACTTGCCGCGATTGACCGGCAAGTCTTTGCCCCAGTAATCCTTGACCCGTTCGAACACAAGGCTGCGGCCCGGGCGTACTTGCATGATGCGATAAGGCCCGCTGCCCAATGGCGCTTCGAAGGTTGTGGCCTTGAAGTCGCGATTCTTCCAGTAATGCTGCGGCAGCACCGGCAATTCCCCCAGGCGCAGGATCAGTAATGGATTGCCGGATCGCTTGAACACGAAACGAATGCGGTGACGATTGAGGATGTCCACGCGCTGGACTTCCTGCAAGGCGGTTCGGTACTGCGGGTGGCCGTCTTTGAGCAGCGTTCGGTAGGAGAACGCCACGTCATACGCGGTGATCGGCTTGCCATCGTGAAAGCGCGCTTCCGGGCGCAGGTTGAACACCACCCAGCTGCGGTCTTCGCTGTACTCGACGGTCTTGGCGATCAGGCCGTAACTGGACGTGGGTTCATCACCGGAAGGGTCGTACTGGCCGGTGCCGACCATCAGCGGTTCGTTCAGCTCACTGACGCCGTATTGGCCGAAATTGGGCGTGGAAATCGGGCTGCTGCCCTTGAAGGTGTACGGGTTGAGCGTGTCGAACGTGCCGTTGGCCATGATTCGCAAGGTGCCAGCCTTCGGCGCCTCGGGATTGACCCAGTCGAAATGGGTGAAGCTGGCCGGATACTTGAGGACGCCGAACTGTGCGTAACCATGGCTTTCGCTGATGGTCGCGGCGGCTGTCGTGCTCAAGACCAGGCTGAAAATCAGCAGCAATGGGCGTATCAAATCGGCGTTCGATCCAGGCAGCGGTCGGTCACAGTAACAGCTTGTATGGGCTGGAAAAAGGGGAGTCGTGGAGGGCGCTGCCGGACACCCGTAGCGAGTCTGAATCCTGTAGCAGCACGGCTTGCCGGCGGTAGCGATTCTTTGGACGCCACCGCCGGTCAACGTCTGGCCCGGCTTCAACGCCTGACCACTGCGTGGGTTCCAGCGCTTGAGGTGCTGCATCTCGACGTTGAAACGTTTGGCAACCAGATACATCGAGTCGCCTTTCTGGATCTTGTACTGCATCGGCTTGCCGTCGGCGCCTTTGGGGACAGTGTCGGCCTTGGCCACTGCGCGGGAACTGCTCTTGGTCGGTTTGCTGTTGTCCTGCATGACCAGGGTCTGGCCGACTTTCAGGTTATAGCCCGAGAGCTTGTTCCAGTGCTGCAGATCCTTCACTTCAACCTTGTTGATGCGGGCGATCTGCCCCAGGTTGTCGCCTTTTTTCACCTTATAGGTGCGAGTGCGCGCCGGTTTGTCATCAACTTCGGCCACTTCCTCGAACACCGGCATCGCGGTCTTCATGCCCGGCTGGACCGGAATGGTCAGCGCCTGCCCACGTTTGAGGTGATTGCTGGACAGCCTGTTCAGGTCCTTGATCGTACTGGTCGAGACCTTGTAGCGGCTGGCGATGCTCGCCAGGCTATCCCCCGGACGTACGCGGTATTGCTGCCAATCCACCAGTTCTTCCGGCTTCATGTTCGACAGACTGGCGGTCAACAGTTGCGACTTTGAGGTCGGTACCAGCAGGTGCTGGGGGCCGTCGATGGTCAGGCGCTTCTTGAAGGCGGGGTTGAGTTGCATCAACTCGTCTTCGTCGATGTTCGCCATTTCGGCGACCTTGGACAGGTCCATGCGCTGATTGAGCTCGACGACCTGGAAATACGGCTTGTTGTCGATCGGGTTCAGGTTGACGCCATAAGCTTCCGGCGACATGACCACCTGCGACAGCGCCAGCAATTTAGGCACGTAGTCGCGGGTTTCCTGCGGCAGCGGCAGGTTCCAGTAGTCGGTTGGCAGGTTGAGCTTTTCGTTGCGCTCGATGGCGCGGCTGACAGTGCCTTCGCCTGCGTTGTACGCAGCAAGGGCCAGCAGCCAGTCGCCGTTGAACATGTCGTGAAGCTTGGTCAGGTAGTCCAGCGCTGCAGTGGTGGACGCCGTGATGTCGCGGCGGCCATCGTAGAAATTGGTCTGACGCAGGTTGAAGTAGCGGCCGGTGGACGGAATGAACTGCCAGATACCGGCGGCGTCGCTGCGAGAAAGGGCCATTGGGTTGTAGGCGCTTTCGATCACTGGCAGCAAGGCCAGCTCCAGCGGCATGTTGCGCTCTTCCAGACGCTCGACGATGTAGTGCATGTACAGGCTGCCACGCTCGCCGGCCGTTTCGAGGAACGATGGGTTGTTGGCGAACCACAGACGCTGTTGGTCGATACGTGGATTGAGGTCGTTGCCGTCCTGCAACTGGAAGCCTTGGCGCATGCGCTCCCAGACATCGTGCGGCGGTGCCAGCGGCGCCGGTTTGCGTGCGACGAAAACCGGTTTTGGCTTAACGGCGGCGGGGGAATGCGAGGCGTTGGTCGAGCCGCCAGGCTCCAGGCTGCTGGTGGTCTGGCAGCCTGCCAACGTAGCGCTCGCGACCACCGCAATTGCCTGAGCTAACCGAGTCAATGCGTCGGAATTAAAGGTTCTGCGTATAGATGACGACATTGGCTGGGGGATAGTTCCAGTCGAAAATGTCGGGCGATTCTAGAAAGCGTCTTGAGAACGGTCAACCTTTCAGAATTTCTGTGCTGATCCGGCGGCGGTTTAGAACTTATCTTTCCATGCCCTCAAGGCCGCAAAAACCGCCACGGGCGAGGCATTGTCTGTACCGGTCCGTTCGTCTGCTTTTTGTTTCACGGCAGGCTGTGAAACACGTAGAAAAGGATTGGTCCTATGTTCCAGCGCCAGATTGGAAGGCAGGCTCATGCGGTTTTCTTCGCGCCAGCGCGTGACCTGCTCGAAGCGGGCAGTGACGTCAGGATTATTCGGCTCCACGGCCACGGCAAAACGCAGGTTGCTCAGGGTGTATTCGTGGGTGCAGTAGACCAGCGTGCTGTCAGGCAGCGCAGCCAGGGTCGAAAGCGATTGATGCATCTGCTCGGGAGTGCCTTCGAACAGGCGACCGCAGCCAGCGGCGAACAGTGTGTCGCCACAGAACAGCAGCGGTTTTTGTGGGTCAGCGTGGTAGAAGGCGATGTGACCCAGGGTGTGGCCCGGAACCGCATGGACGGCGAACGTCAGGCCGAGTACGGTGATCTCATCCGAGTCGGACAACGCGACATCCCTGGCCGGGATCTTCTCGTTGGCCGGGCCGTAGACCTTGGCGCCCGTGAGGTTTTTCAGCTCGGCGACGCCACCGGTATGATCGGCATGGTGGTGGGTGACGAGAATGTCGCTCAGTTGCCAGCCGGGATTGTTGTCGAGCCAGGCGCGTACCGGCGCTGCATCGCCCGGATCCACGACGGCGCAACGTTTGCTGGCATTGTCTTGTAACAACCAGATGTAGTTGTCAGAGAAAGCGGGCAGGGCATCGATCTGTATCATGGCGCGGTTCGCTGCTTTGGAAACAAAGGAACATCTTAGAGTCTGAACAGGTTCCACGCGAGCCACTCGCGCACGGGAACACTCATGGAGACCGGAAATGACCGATGAAGCGTTCGCCCAGGCCGACCCCGAATGGCTTGAGTTGATCAGCTCTGCCCGTGAATGGTTGTCCGGGCCGCTGGGGCAATTGCTGCTGGAAGAAGAGCGTCGCGTGCTCGAAGAAGAGCTCGAACGGTTCTTCGGCGGCTATCTAGTGCATTACGGCCCGTCGGCGCAAACCCCGCCCGCGGCCAAGCAAGTGCAGCGCAATGTGCGACTCGGCGCGCCCTTGCCCGGCGTCGAGATCGTCTGCGAAGAACAGGCCTGGCCGTTGAGCGAGCACGCCGCCGACGTGGTGGTCATGCAACATGGCCTGGATTTTTGCCTGTCACCCCACGGTCTGTTGCGCGAAGCCGCGAGCAGCGTGCGCCCTGGTGGCCACTTGCTGATTGTCGGCATCAACCCCTGGAGCACTTGGGGCATTCGCCATTTCTTCACCAACGATGCGCTGCGCCGCGCACGCTGCATCTCGCCTTCGCGAGTCGGCGACTGGCTCAATCTGCTGGGCTTCGCGCTGGAGAAACGCCGGTTCGGGTGCTATCGTCCGCCGCTTGCTTCGCCCAAGTGGCAGACCCGACTGGCCGGGCTCGAGCGCCTTGGCGATGGCTGGCAGAGCCCCGGTGGCGGCTTCTACTTATTAGTGGCGCGCAAAATGGTGGTCGGGCTTCGGCCTGTGCGCATGCCGCGTCGCGAACCCATGGGCAAATTGCTGCCGCTGCCGATGGCCAAGGTTAATCGGCGCAGCCCCGAGCCTTGATCTTCAGGTTGCATCAAGCCTTTCAAATTCTGGAATAAGTCGTAATGAGCGATACCGTAGAACTCTTCTCCGATGGCGCCTGCAAGGGCAATCCCGGCCCGGGCGGCTGGGGCGCATTGCTGGTGTGCAAAGGTGTGGAAAAGGAACTTTGGGGTGGTGAAGCCAATACCACCAACAACCGCATGGAGCTGCTGGGCGCCATTCGTGGCCTTGAAGAGTTGAAGCGCCCCTGCGATGTGATCCTGGTGACCGACTCGCAATACGTGATGAAGGGCATCACCGAGTGGATGGTCAACTGGAAGAAACGCGGCTGGAAAACGGCGGCCAAGGAGCCGGTAAAGAATGCCGACCTGTGGAAACAGCTGGATGAGCAGGTCAGCCGCCATAACGTCACCTGGAAGTGGGTGCGCGGACACATCGGTCACCACGGCAACGAACGCGCTGACCAATTGGCGAACCGGGGTGTGGATGAGGTGCGGGGGATCAAGCACGGCTGATCAGCCTCAGGTGATCTCTATTGTGGGACCGTCGCCCGACGGTCATGCGCCCATCCCGAAAACTCCCATGCTAATATCCGCGCCTGAAGCTGAGGCGGTAGGGCAATGACTATACAGAACATCATCACTGAACGAAGGGTCGTCCTCGACACCGAAACCACGGGTATGCCCGTCACCGACGGCCACCGGGTGATCGAGATCGGTTGTGTGGAGTTGATCGGTCGGCGTCTGACCGGGCGGCACTTTCACGTTTACCTGCAACCGGATCGCGACAGTGACGAGGGCGCTATTGGCGTCCACGGCATCACGGATCAGTTCCTGATCGGCAAGCCGCGTTTTGCCGAAGTCGCCGATGAGTTTTTCGAATTCATCAAAGGCGCTCAGCTGATCATCCACAACGCCGCGTTCGACGTCGGCTTCCTCAACAACGAATTCACTCTGATCGGTCAGAAGGACCGGGCCGACATCAGCACCTACTGCTCGGTGCTCGATACCCTGGCCATGGCCCGTGAGCGTCATCCAGGTCAGCGCAACAGCCTCGACGCTTTGTGCAAACGCTATGACGTCGACAACTCCGGCCGTGAGTTGCACGGCGCCTTGCTCGACTCCGAGATTTTGGCAGACGTCTATCTGGCGATGACCGGCGGCCAGACCACCCTGTCGCTGGCGGGCAACAACGATGGCGAAGGCGGGGCGGACCGTCCAAGCGAAGTGCGCAAAATCACCAATCGCACGCCGGGGCGGATCATCGTCGCCAGCGAAAGCGAACTGGCCGATCACCAGGCTCGCCTGGCGGTGATTGCCAAGTCCGCCGGTGCTCCGGCACTGTGGACACAGCTGCTCGAGGCTCAGGCCGAAAACGCCTGATTCGCGGCAGGATGTAGTCTTCCCATCGGTGGCGCAGGAGGCCCATGGTGACAATGGTGACCCCGACCCTGAACATTCGAGTCGCTGACGAATGTTTCGAAGATTACATCCTCAACAGCGAATTCACCTTCACCGTCACAGGCTTCGCTCAGGTGCAGATCGGTACGCCGGTCGCCCAATGGCGGATCGAGGCTGTCGAGCCGTACCTCAAGAACTACAACATCGATTCAGACGAGTTCTGCAACTACCGGGATGGTGGCGATGGCACTGTGCTTGTCGCCTGGCTCGATGAAGACCCGGTGGGGCACATCGTTATCAGCAAACACTGGAACGGGTTCGCTCATATCGACGAACTGGCGGTGGACACCTTCGCCCGGCGCAGCGGTATCGCCCGCAAGTTGCTGGACGTGGCGCAGTTCTGGAGTCGCAAGCACCACCTGCCGGGCATCATGCTGGAAACCCAGAACAACAACCTGGCGGCATGCAGACTGTACGAAAGCTATGGGTTTGTGGTTGGCGGGGTCGATTATCTGCGTTATCGCGCCATCGACCCAGCGACTCAGGAAGCGGCGATTTTCTGGTATCTCATGCTTGATGATGGGGGCATCAGATGACCCGTGTCAGTTTGATGCCGGACTGGCGCAGTTCGAACTCATTACCGCCCAGGTGATTCACACGGTCGCCAATGGCCAGGCGATAAGTGGACACAGGCTCTTTGCCATCTGCCTGGTCGGGCTGTGATTCGCGGAATTCATGCACCGGGTAGATACGGCCTTCCGCATCCCTGGCATGAAATTGCCCAACTAGAACTGAAGCCATTTGCTTTGTAACCTCTGGAAATAACTGCTCGTTTTCGCTCGCATCGTAACACTGCGAGCCGTGAATCCGTGTCCGCTCGTAAGGCAATTCTGTAGGTTGCATCGGTGCCTTGCTCGCTCAAGCCTTTCAGACCGCCGTTTTCAAGGGGAGTTTTCCAGTGCGGAAAAAATAGTCGCGACCAACGGTACCGCCCAAAGCCCGGATCGGGAGGCTAACTATCATTCGTTTCGATTGGTTGGAGCAAAAAAACAGCACTGAACAATTCGCGTCTTTCATCTATAACTGTCTCTCCTCCATCAGAAGAAGGTCAGTTTCATGAGCCAGGTTCATTCGATTGCAGTGGTCGTCGGCAGCTTGAGAAAAGACTCCCTCAACCGCAAAGTGGCCCGCGCACTCGCCGAGCTGGCACCGCCTAGCCTCAAACTGAGCATCGTCGAAATTGGCGATTTGCCGCTGTACAACGAAGACATCGATCTGGATTCCCCTCCCGCGGCCTACACCACGTTCCGTCAGGCGCTGCAAGGTGCCGATGGTTTTCTGTTCGTGACCCCTGAATACAACCGCTCGGTACCCGGCGTGCTGAAAAACGCCATCGACGTGGGCTCGCGCCCGTATGGCAAGAGTTCGTGGGGCAAGGCCAAGCCTGCGGCGGTGGTCAGTGTGTCGCCGGGCGCCATCGGTGGTTTCGGTGCCAACCAGCACCTGCGCCAGAGTTTCGTGTTCCTCGACGTGCTCTGCATGCAGCAGCCAGAAGCTTATTTGGGCAATGCCGGGAGTTTCTTCGATGAGCAAGGCAAGTTGAGCGAGAAGACAAGGCCGTTCCTGCAGAGCATCATTGATGCGTTTGCGGCTCATGTGGCGCGGACGGTCACGGCCTGACTGCAAGTTTTCAAACACTGCAAAACCTTGGGGGAGGGAGCTTGCTCGCGAAACTGGCATCCCAGACGATGAAGTACTGTTGCCCGGCCTGGCCTCATCGCGAGCAAGCCCCCTCCCGCAGGTCTCAGTGGATCGCCCGAATGCGGTTTGCGTGAGGTACCGGAATCAAACGCCCTGCGGCATCTCACCCTTGGCCAGGCGCCGGTTGATGTCGGCGATCACTTCTGGCAAATCGTTGATGGTGTCCACCAGGTAGTGCGGGCGTGAGCCTTCGAACTGGGCGTGGATGCGTTTGCGTTCCGCGTCCAGCTTCTCCGGCGCCAGCGCCTGATATTGCTCGTAGGTCAGGCCCAGCGCGTTGCCCGAACAGACCAGTGCCACGGTCCACATCCCCGCGCGACGCCCCTCCAGAATGCCCGGCACGGTGTCGTCCACCTTGACGCATGCCGCCACATCATCGATGCCCAGCGCGATCACGTTGGCCAGTGCCTGAGCAGGCCATGGGCGGCCGTTTGGCACTTCATCGGTGGCAACGACGTGATCGGCGACATAACCGTTTGTCGCTGCCAGTTCCACGACCTTCTTCATCACTACTGCCGGATAGCCTGAACAGGAACCGATCTTCAGGCCTTCCTGACGCAGACCGGTGAGGGTATCCAGCGCACCGGGAATCAACGCTGAATGGGTGGCGATCTTCTCGATCTGCAGCGGCATGAAGCGCTCGTAGATGGCAGTGACGTCGTCGTCGGTCGGCGTACGGCCGAAGGCCTTGCGATAGCGCTCGGCGATCTGCGGCTGGTCACACAGGGTACGAATGTGGTCCCACTTGCCCATGCCCATCGGGCCACGGGCCTCTTCGATGGAGACCTGCACGTCGAACTCACCGAAGGCTTCGACGAAGATCTGGGTCGGGGCGAAGGAGCCGAAGTCGACGACGGTGCCGGCCCAGTCGAGAATCGCGGCTTGCAGTCGGGTTGGGTTGTTGTAATTCATGAATGAGTCCTCAGGGGCTGTGCGGATGCAAGGTTGCAAGTTCGGGTTTCAAACGGTTGATGACGATCAGATTTCCAGCACTTCCATTTCCTGCAGCACTTCGCCGATGGCATCGACTGCCGCCTGCATGCCCGCGCGATCAACGTGACCGATGCAGCCGACGCGGAAGGTTTCGACCTGAGTCAGCTTGCCGGGATAGAGGATGAAGCCCTTGGCCTTGACCCGCTCGTAGAAGTCCTTGAACTGGTATCGAGCATCTCGCGGCGCATGGAAGGTCACAATGATCGGCGCCTGAATGTCCGCAGGCAGGAAACTGCGCAGACCCAGTTCGGCCATGCCGTCGATCAAGGCCTTGCAGTTGTCGGCGTAACGCACGTTGCGAGCGGGCAGGCCGCCTTCTTCCCTGTATTGCAGCAGTGCTTCGTGCAGCGCTGCGACCACGTGGGTCGGCGGGGTGAAACGCCATTGGCCGGTCTTGGCCATGTAGGTGTACTGGTCGTGCAGGTCCATCGCCAGCGAGTGGGAATTACCCGCTGCGGCGTCCAGCGCCTCTTTGCGCGCGAAGACAAAGCCCATGCCCGGCACGCCCTCAAGGCACTTGCCGGACGCGGCGATCAAGGCGTCGAAAGGGATTTTCGCGGCGTCCACTGGCAGCGCGCCGAACGAGCTCATGGCGTCGATGATCAAGCGCTTGCCGAAACGGGCGATGACCTCGGCGATTTCCGGCAGCGGGTTGAGGATCCCGGTGCTGGTTTCGCAGTGAATCAACGCCACGTGAGTGATGCGCGGGTCGGTCTGCAGCATGGTTTCGACATCGGCGGCGGTGGTGGGCTGGTCTTCAGCGGTTTCGAAGGTACAGAAATCGCGCCCCAGTACTTCACAGATCTTCGCCAGGCGTTTGCCATAAGCACCGTTGATCAGCACCAGCACCTTGCCGTCGCGAGGAACAAGGGTGCCGATGGCCGCTTCCACCGCGAAGGTGCCACTGCCCTGCAAGGGCACGCAGCGGTGGGTTTCGTGGCCATTGATGATGTCCAGCAGTTGCCAGCAGAGGCTGGCGGTGAGTTGGTTGAAGCGGTCATCCCACGAGCCCCAGTCCACCATCATCGCCTGGCGGGTACGGGCGGAAGTGGTCAGCGGGCCGGGAGTCAGCAGGATCGGTTGGGCGATGCTCATGGGGGTGTCCTCGAAGCGTCAGGGGATCGGAAGCGACGGGGATACGTTGACCTTCGGCCAGCCATCAATCAAATTGCTTGTTGTTATCCGAACTATAAGTCAGGCCGATAGCCATGAACCTGTTTCAACTCCGTGCGTTCGACGCCGTTGCCCGCGAAGGCAGCTTCACCAGAGCCGCTGCCCGCCTGTTTATCAGCCAGCCGGCCGTGACCGGGCACGTCAAGGCGCTGGAGGATCACTATCAGATCACCTTGCTGCGGCGCACCGCACGACGGGTGGAACTGACAGAGGAGGGGATCAAGCTGGCGGCGATCACCCGAGCAATGTTCGGCATGGCCGAGGAGGCTCAGGCGTTGCTGGAGGCCAATCGGCAATTGCTGACCGGGCGTCTGGAAGTGGCGGCGGACGGACCGCACATGGTCATGCCGATGCTGGCGCGGCTGCGGGCAAAGTTTCCGGGCATCACGGTCAACCTGCGGCTGGGCAACGCGCAGGAAACCCTGGCCGCACTGGTGTCCGAGCACGCCGACGTGGCGGTGCTGACCGAGGTCGACCCGCGCAAGGGGATGTACCTGCAAAACCTGGCGCAGTCGCGGATCTGCGCGCTGCTTCCGGCCCGGCATGCATGGGCAGACGAACAGGACATTGCGGTTGAGCGCCTGCATCTGCAGATCATGGTGCTGCGCGAACCGACGTCGATCACCCGGCGCACCTTTGATGAAGCCTGTGTATTGACGGCGATTCAGCCTCGGGTGCTGCTGGAGCTCGACAGCCGCGAAGCGGTGACCGAGGCGGTGGCGGCAGATCTGGGGATCGGCATCGTTTCCTCTGTGGAAGTCGGCCATGATCCGAGAATTGTCGCGGTACCGCTGACCGGCGAAGGTCTGCTCAATCAGCATTTCATCGGTTGCCTGGAGCGACGGCGGGAGTTGCGATTGATCAAGGCGTTTTTTGAGCTGGCTGTGATTTGAACCGCGGCGCAAGGATTTCAGTGCGTCAGCGCTTCATTCACCATCTCCAGAAACGTCGCCACCACCCGCCGCGAACTCTGCTCGGGCAGGCACACCAGGGTTTCGGTCATGCGCCGGGTGCAGTCCAGAATCGGCAGGGCGATGACCCGTGAATCCGAGCCGAACTCGGCAGCCGAGACCACCCCGACACCTATCCCCACTACCACCGCCTCCCGCGCCGCCTCACGTCCTTCCACCTGAATCGCCGGGCGAATCTTCAAGCCCAGGCGGTTCATTTCTTCCTCCATGACCTGTCGTGTCACCGAGCCGGGTTCGCGCAACACCAGCGGCGTGTCATGCAGGTCCGCCCAGTTGATGGAGTCCCTTGTCGCCCAAGGATGACTCAACGCCACGAAGGCCACGAACGGATCGCTGCGCAGGGGGATTGAAAGCAACCGGTCGTCGCTGACGTCCCGTCCGAGCAATGCGAGATCCGCCTGATAGTTGAACAGCCGATGCAGCGATTCGTCGGTGTTGCCGGTTTCTATTTTCACCGTGATGCCTGGGTAGCGTTCGCAGAATCGTGCGATCTGCGGCAACACGTGGACTGGCGCATCCACTGCCAGTGTCAGGCTGCCGCTCTGCAGCGAGCGTGAATCCTGGAGCAATTCTTCGGCTTCCATTTCCACCGCGAACAGTCGCTGAGTGATCCCCAGCAAGCGCTCGCCGAGGTCTGTGAGCTTCACCGAACGTTTGTTGCGATGGAACAACATCACGCCGTAGCGCTCTTCGAGCTTGCGCACCTGGTCGGAAATCGCCGGCTGAGTGAGGAACAGCCGCTGGGCGGCGACTGTGAAGCTGCCGTGCTGGGCAACCGCGTGGAAGGCCTTCAACTGGGCATGGGATACCGACATGCATTCACCTCTTACAAGCTGAGCTTATATTTGAAATACGATAAATCGATTTCACTTATTAGTCTGCACTTGCTTTTATCCCCTCCAGCCCGAACGACAGTTGTGACCCGACTCACCGGTCGAGGCCATGAGCGACCGCGCAGGCGTTGTGTGCACGCTTCACCTGCGCGGCGACTCATCTGACCATTCGTAGCCCTTCAAAAAGGCTGCGGATGCAGTGCTTACACCAATAAGAACACAGGCGTTATTTCCTTGATTTCTGCCGGCACACTCAAACCCGAGGTCAGATCCAATGAGCAATTCCATTGCAACCATCAAGCGTTGGCGCGTGCAGATTTTCGCCATTACCTGGCTAGCCTACGCTGCGTTCTACTTCACCCGTAAAGCGTTCTCGGTCGCCAAATTGGGCATCGCCGAAGACCCGAGCTTTCATCTGGACAAGATGGCCATGGCCAACATGGACGCCATCTATCTGGCGGCCTATGCGGTCGGCCAGTTCACCTGGGGCATGCTCGCCGACCGCTTCGGCCCGCGAGTGGTGGTGCTGGGTGGCTTGCTGATTTCCGCCGGCGCGGCGGTGGTCATGGGCAGTTTCGCCACGTTGCCGATTTTCGCCACCTGCATGTTGATTCAAGGCTTGGCGCAGTCCACCGGTTGGTCGGGGCTGTGCAAGAACATCGGTGCGTTCTTTCCGGCGATCCAGCGGGGCAGGGTGCTCGGGCTGTGGAGTTCGTGCTACGCCTTCGGTGGGCTGGTGGCCTCGCCATTCGCGGGTTGGTGGGCGTACGACCTGATCGGCACCTGGCACGCGGCGTTCTTCTCCAGTGCCGCGGTGGTGGCGCTGGTTGCCGTGCTGTTCTTCATCTTTCAGCGCAACACGCCGGAGGATGTCGGGTTGCCTGCGGTGGAGCCGGAACCCGAACTCAGCGCGGCAGAAATCGACGCTCAGAAGGGCATGAGCATCTGGACCCCACTGAAGGAAATCCTGCGTAATCGCACGGTGCTGACGCTGGGGCTGGCGTACTTTCTGCTCAAGCCTGCGCGTTACGCGATTCTGCTGTGGGGGCCGGTGATCGTTTTCGAACAGATGCCCAGCGTCGGCAAGATCGGCGCAGCCATTGTGCCGACGTCTTTTGAATTGGCAGGCTTGCTGGGGCCGGTCCTCATCGGTCTGGCCTCGGACAAACTGTTCGGCGCCCGCCGCATGCCGGCCTGTGTGCTGAGTCTGGTGGCGCTGACCGTTGCCTTGGGTTTTTTCATGGGGGCGATGCACACCGGCAGTGTGCTGTTGGTGGTCGCTTTGCTGTTTGTCATGGGGCTCACTCTGTACGGACCGGACTCGATGATCAGCAGCACCGCCGCCATCGATTTCGGCACCGCGAAGGCTGCTGCGACCGCATCGGGTTTCGTCAATGGCTGTGGTTCGGTCGGCGCAATACTGGGTGGTTTGCTGCCGGGTTATTTCGACACCGTTACGGTGTTCATCGTGTTTGCCGGCTGCGCGATGTTCTCTGCCGTGGTGCTGTTGCCGCACTGGAACAGCCGACCCGCAGTCATCGAGTCATCCGAAGAGCAAACGCCGGTGCAGGACTTGAAAGCCTTGCGCACCTGATTGGCGGCACCCGTTCGCGGCGTTGTAACGACCCCAGTAAAACCGAAAAATCGCGCTGCATGTGCTGCGTTATGTAGCGCAACCGGTGCGGTTTTTCTGCATACGCTCCTTGGCATTGGTGCCCGGAAACGACGAACCGTCGGCCCCGGGCAATTCATGCAAAAGGAGCTTTCATGCCCACCACTGATCCTGTTTATTTCCATCCGGCGTCGCTCAGGTTGCGCTACATAGCGGCCGTTAAGGATGCCCTTCGCGACAAGCGTATTGATGGCGAAGAACGAACCTGGCTGTTATCGCTCATTCGCTCGACGGCCGCTGACGACCCTGATCCCGTCAGGGTTGACCGACTGACCGCAGATATTGGGCCGTTGAGACCGTTCGAGCTTTCGGCAAGTCTGGTGCTCAGTCATGACCATCCCGGCAACGGCCGAGTGTTTCTGTTGTCTCTGGAACACGGTATCGAAGCCTTCGCGGATCGTGAGCTGCTTCGGCGTTCGCTATGCGCGCGCTTCGCAGGCGATGACGACAGCACGGTGTTCGAGGCTGAGAAGGTTGAGGGTGACCCGTTCAAGGCTCAGATGTACGCAATCATCGATCAGCAGGTCGATCAGCTCAGCCAGTTGACCGATCAGTTGCGCTCGACGCCAACCTTGTACGACGCCGCGACCACATCGATGGCTCGTCAATTGCGCGAGCGCTTCCCGAAAGCGTCCATCGATCCAGAGGTGCATTTGTTGCAGGTGGTGGCTGATTCGAATACCGATGACGACCTGTTTCCTGTCACTCAGACCCTGGCGCAGACCGCGTTCGACGAGTGCTGCAATGTGCAGATGACGGAGGGCTACAAGCGACGGTTTCTCGATGTTCAGGGCCAGCTCGCCAGCGTTGCGGACAGCGCATTGTTTTCCCGGGCACTGACCGACGCCACCGACGGGGTAGACGAGCAATACGCGAACCTGCTCGAAGCGTTCTGGAAGGGCTCCTGGGATGGGAAACTCAGCCGCCGCGATCTGGCGGTCGACGCATTTTCAGGCAGCGTGCGACGTGAACTCTATCGTCTCTGGCACGACGGTGATCTGGACCCGAACAGCGCCCGGACCTTATTGCCGTTGTTGCCGTCGGCACCGGGAAATCAAACAACGAACACGCTCTGGCGTTGCAGTCAGATGCTGTTGAAGATCGGTGCCAGTGCCCATTTTCCGCTGGCAGGGTCTTTCGTGATTCAGCCAACGGATGGCAGCGATCAATCGCTGCTCTGGTTTTCTCCGGAGCACAAGCTGCTCAGTTTCACCAACCTCGCTGTCTTTACCACTTTTCTTGAATCGGTTGAGGGCCGCGAACAGCTGAAGCCTGCGCTGGCCTTGCAAAATCAGTGGGATTTGCTGGCCGAAGGGCAATGGCACATCAAGCTCAGGGAAGTCCGCGGTTCGGCGGCAGGCGATTGTGTCGATTCAATCATTGCGCTGCAGGCACGCAATTTGTTGTACGTGACGGGATTGCCCTGCGCGCCTGAAGAAACCATGGCCATGATCGATGATGCGCTGGACGTGCGTCAGCTTCTTGATCCGCGACAGGCACAGTTCAGTGCCGGGCGCTGGCGCAAGCAGACGGCGTTCGATTTCAAAGAGGTCTGGAGCCGCCCCGAAGTCCAGGATTCGAATCCGCCTCGAAGGCCGGACTCGCCGAGCGAGAGTACCCCGACAAGCCTGAGCGAATCGGACAGCGATGCCGATATCCAGGAACCACTGGATACTCAGTGGATGGAATATGCGCAAGCGTTCGATGACCGCGCCGAACGCTTGCGAGCGCTCGACAACGTTTTGTTCGATTACGCCGAGCAGTCGCTGCAGCAGTATGTCTGTGTGCTGGCCAGCGACCCGGTGCCCGTGGGTGAAATTCAAGTCCAATGGCTCGAATCGGCCCCCGTAGATACCTCCGACGTGGAGACGTCTGTGGTTCCCGTGAGCGAGGGGCAGCGACTGGTCTCCATTGGCCTGGTTGCCTTGCTGCTGGAGTGTGTCAGTGGCCATCGCTCTCAGGTCCTTGGAGCCAGCGCGCGCGTGCTGGTTGATTCGGCGGTGATGCCGGGGCACGTCGGGGTCGAACTGATCAATCACATGCTCGACAAGCTCGTGCCGACGTTCATCGAGCGCTATGTGCAGCGGTTCGCGGCCTCACAAGGCCAATGTCAGCGCCTGGGCAAGTTGAATCTGCATCCGGCAAGAGATTCACAAAGCCTGCGCGAGGAGGCTATTTGCCTCGATCTGGCGTTGGCGATCCGACAGGGGAAGATCGGCAGCGTGGCCATCGAGATGGCCCGCCAGGTCATGAACCGGCCTGAGCGTACTCTGCGCACAGCATTGGGCGTACCGCTGATTGAAGCGTTTTGCGTGTCGCTTTCCTACGACGGGCGTTCGCAAGCCATGCTTTGCGATGTGCTGGTCCTTGGGCAACCTCTGGACCAGAACGAGCCGTTGATGCTGTGGCAGGGTGCGGTGGGCTGGCGCTCATTCTCCTCGATCGAGCAACTGCAAGACACCTTGCAGCGTGAGCTCCATCGAACGGAGGCTGACCGTTGGCTGAACCTTTTGAGCACTGGTGATCGCATCCTCTTGCACAGCCATTTGATCAAGGCGTCTGGCAATGAGGTGACAGTACAACTGACGAAAATCGAGGGGCATGCGATCAAGGCCCTTGAGCAGAATGCCTTGTATCGCAAGCAACAGGATCTGCGGCAGCTTTGCCTGCAAGCCCGGCGTTGCCGTTTCGAGGCCGGTCTGTTCAGACGCCTTGCCACTCAAGGCGAATTCGACGTGCTGCTCGCCAATCTGCTCGACGGGTTGTCGGTACGAATTGAGAACACTGTCTTTGAAGCCATGTTGCCGGAATGGGTCGAGCTGGCATCGGTCGCCGACCTGAAGCGTTACTACGAGATTTTCACTCGGTTGTACCTGAGCCCCGACGGTACCAGGGATTTTCTGTTCGATATTCCGTCGATGCGCGATTACGCACGCGAACGGTTGGTCAATCAGTTGAGCAAGGATTTTCCGACGCAGGCGTTGAATATCAATCAGATCAAGGTGATCGCTCGCCGTTATGTGACGGGTTTTCCGGTACCGGAGAATTCTCTGACTTTTATCCCGGCTGCAACCGACAAACGCAGCCAATCGCTGGTCGACTACGCGATCAATCGTTTCGTCGATATGCAGGATGCCGCCCTGAGTATCGAGTCGGCCCGGCAGCCTCAGGCTGTACGTTTGCTCACCCCTGACTACTTGCGAGAGTTGGTCAAAAAACTGGATGTCGGCGCCGGTTATGTCGCGTTGCTGCGTAAGGCATTGAGGCCGGGTGAAGCGGATTACACCACACGTAAACGCCTGTTCATCCAGCAATTGCCTGCGACGCAACTGGCTCTGGCCTTGCCGGATAAGGTCAAGGGCAGGATCAGTGCGCAGGGTTACGACTTCATCGCCAGCGTGTTCGACATGCCTGATGGTATCGCCCGGGAATCGGTGGGCGGCGTCAAGGTCATTCTGAGCCCGCTGAAAATGGTGTTCGATGAGGGGGTGACTCCGGATCTGGTCGCTGGCGTTTATCTGATTTGCCCGGCCGACCCCGACACCGGTCCGGTGCTGTTGTATGCGATCAACCATCCGCCGTTCACGTTTCGCGAGTACAAAAATCAGGCAACGTTGCTGGACGCTATCTGCATGGATCGATCGTTGCAGAGCTTGTTGTTCGAGCGCCTGGATCCGGAGGTGCGAGCGCGCTATGTCCATCGTGCAAGCATGGAGTCGCATGTGCCGTTTTCACTCGGGCTTTACTACTTGCCGATCCGTGCCCCGGGACCGGTTACCGTCGAGATCGAGGAGATCACCGGCAACTCCTTGCTCTATCTGTTCAGCGGTACCGTCAAGTTACTGCTGGACATGGGGATTTCCAACTCGGTGACCAACGAACAGTCTGATCACGCGGGGAGGGTGTTTCTGGCAAAGCTGGTTCTGGGCCAGGCGCTGACACTTTTACCCAGAAGACTGGCCGCGTTGGTTTCGCTCTGGCAGACCCGCACGTTGTTTCAAGCATCGGCTGTTTCGGTTTCCGGACACCGCTGGGGCGAGGCGCTCTCGGAATTCACTGCGGCATTGGGCGTCATGGCGACGGCCCGCGAGCAAGCGATCGAAGATGAGCAAGTCAGCAGCGAATCCGGCCCCACCATCGACGAGCGGGAACGCGTGCCGTTGACCTATTCCTGGCGCGGTACCGCGTTGACCGTCGAGCAACGGATCAGGCTGCAGCAACTGGAGGCGCAAAACGTCGCCTTGACGGAGATGCACCATGACGCTGCCCTCAACGTCTATAGGGGAAAACAGAACGACACACCTTATGCGGTGGTCGACGGCAAGGTTTATCAAATCAAACGCCCGGAACGGGACGGCAAGTGGATGATCGTGGGCCCTGATGGTTCGAGCGGCCCTCGAGTCTCACTCGACCACAGTCAGCGCTGGCAACTGGATCTGCAGATGGGACTCAGAGGCGGGGGAGGGGTGATCAGTACTGCCAAGGCTTCGGTAGCGTTATCCGTGGCTGAGCAGGAACTGTTGGTAGAAGCCAGCGGTATGCTCGAGATCCGCCAATTGTATCGCCCGAGGGCCAGATGCATCAGGCAGGCACATTCACAGGCCAAGCGATACCTTAAAACCGGTCTGGATAACCTGCATGCCTATGGGCCGAACGCTGCTCTGGACCCCCAGGTGAACCGCATCATCGGCGATTTTTTCGGTACCTCCAGTCCGTCCGTGGCGCTTCTGACAGAAATCCAGCGGGCGATAACGAATTTGCTAGGCGCCCTCACGGATGCTTCGCTCTCGCCGTGGTCATCGCCGCGCTTCGTGGTTGGTACCATTCGACCAGGCCGTGATCGTCCGGTCGCATTCGTGATGCCGTCGGATCCAAGACAGCGCATATTTCTCACGGATCTGTTCTTCAACATCCGTCGATTTCGTGTGACGCCTGCTGCGGCCGCGCAGGGATTCGATCAAGCCGTCCATTACCGGGCAGGCACATTGATCCATGAGCTGTCACACCTGGTGCTCGATACCAAGGACATCGCTTATCTCGATGCGCCGGCGCCGTATCCGGACCTGCTGCGGAACAATACGGCTGCGAATCTCGGCAATCGAATCGCGATCGAGCGCCTTCATAACGAGGGGCTATCGCATCAGACACCCGCAAATGAGCTGTTCACCGTTGTGGAAAATCACGTCACGCGTGATCTCGAACCCAAGGACAAGATGGGGTTTCGTGCCATTTTGCGCATCACCGGCACCAGTACCCTGGCCGAGGCGCGGGCCGTATTCTTCTCCGATACCGTCAAGCGCAGCGAAGTGATGCTTAAGAACGCGGACTCTTTGACACTGTTGATCCTGCGCCTGGGAAGACAGAGTTTTGTGACGCCCGGTCCGTTAACGACAGGAGGCTGAGGGCCCGCGAGTGAATCCGAAATTCTGCTCTTGATGTGCAGCGTTATGTAGTGCAACACCGGCAGCAGTTCTCCATACGCTCCTTGTTTATCGAAGCCCAGAACCGGTCGTGTGCCGGTAGGGGCAATTCATGAACAAGGAGTTTCCATGTCGACTTCTGCGGTTGCCTATTTCCATTCTCTTTCTCTGAAACATCGCTATCTCGACGAACTTGGCTATGCGTCGCGAAGCAAGCGTCTTGCAGCTCACGAGTCGTCCTGGCTGCAGACTCTGATTTATCCGCCCGAACCCGGCGATCCCGATCCGGTACGGGTCGATCGTATTACCCTTGAAGAGGGGGCGATCAGACCCTTCGAACTGGCGGGCGCGTTGTTACTCAGCCACACCCTGACCGATGACGCGACGGTCTACCTGTATTCGCTGACCAACGGCTTCGAGGTCTTCGAGAATCGTCATGCGTTATTGGCGCAGTTGCAGAGTCGGTTCGCCGACGGGGGCAACAACGGCGTGTTCGAAGACGAAAAAATCGATGGCGATCCGTTCCAGGCGCAAATGTTCGAGATCATCGATCAGCAAGTTGACCTAGTGACTCAGTTGACTGCGCAACTCAAGCTGACCCCGACGTTGGCAGATGTGGCGACTGCGTCGATCACCGCCGAGCTGCGCACGGCCCTTCCCTATATGCCGGTCGACCCTCGGAGCCATTTGCTGCAGATCGTTCCTCAATCCGACGTCGATGCCTCCTCGATTCTGCTCACTCAGACCCTGGCACAAGCCGCGTTCGACGACGCGTGCAAGTTGCCGAAGGCAACAGGTTTCAGGCGAAGGTTTCTCGACGCTCAGGGTGCGCAGGTCAAGGCTAGCGATGCTGCATCGTTCACCCAGGCGTTCGACTATGCCGTTGCGGGTTTTCCTGAGCTCTACATCGATCTGCTTGGAGCGTTCTGGGACGGCGCATGGAGCGATCGTCGAACGCGTCGTGATCTGGCGGTCGAGACGTTCAATAGTAGCGTCAGGCGCGAGCTCTACGGTATGCGCAGTGACGACTCGGTGAGAATGAGCAGGCTCAAGACATTGTTGTCACCGCTGCAACCGACATCCCGCCATGTGCCAGATGACAGTCCCGCGCGCTGCGCAAGGCTGGAGGTCAAGGTCGGTGACAGCGCTGGCTGTTCGCTGGCGGGAACGTTCGTCATACAACCTGGAATGGGCGACGATCGCTCGTTGCTGTGGTTTTCACCGTCACATCGATTCGTAGGTTTTGACGATCTGGCGTCATTGACTGCGTACCTGACAACGGCTCAGGGCCGCGAGCAATTGCGGCCTGCATTGGCGATCGAGGACCAGCCGCTGCTGCGCAGGCAAGGTCCGCTGCGGGTTGAACTGCGGCACGTGACCACGCCGTTGTGCGCCGATCGTGTCGATTCGATCCTGGCGTTGCAGGCGCGAAATCTGAGCTATGTACTGGGGCTCAGCTGTGCCCCGGAAAACAGGATGGCGCTGGTCGACGATGGCCTGGACATTCGTCTGTTGTTGGATCCGCGACAATTGCAGTTCAGCAGCAGGCGCTGGCATCCAGAGGCGTCCTTCGATTTCGCAGATGCCTGGCTGGCGCCGCCTGTCGCCACGCAACCGGGTACGTCTGCGGATGGAAGTGAAGTCGCCAGCCCGGTGACGTCAGACGCCGTCACTGGCAAGACGAGGAAAATGCCCGCGTCATGGAAAGAATGGGTCAATGTTCTCGAGTCACGTGCCGAGAGCCTACGCGGGCTGGACAATGTGCTGCTCGACCAGATTGAGCAGGTGCTGCTGGGCTATCTGTGCGTATTGGTGGATGGCACGGTATCGGCCAGGAACATCAAGGCGCAGTGGTTAGGACCGGTTCCCGTCGAAGCGACCGGCGCTGCCGTCGATTCCCCCCATGAGAGCGCGTCGAGGCCAGAGATTTCAAGGGACCTGGTGTCACTGCTGTTCGAAGCCGTCAGTGGTCATGGTCCGAGGATCCTGCCGGACGATGCTCACGTGCTGATCGGCGATGAGAGGCCGCGAGGGCGCATCAAGACTGAGCTGATCAATCACATGCTCGCCAAGGCTGTGATGAACTTTGAAGACCGTTATTTTGAAAGATTCAGGCAGTCACGCAGTGAACTTCAGCGTCAGGGCAAGCAGTATCTGCGGCCGGATGAGGAGTCGATCAGCTTGAGGGAGGACGCACTACGCCTGGATCTGTGGCTGGCGCAGCGGCTCAAACGTATCGATCACAATATGAACGCTATGGTCCGGCAAGTGCTGGACCGTCCTGTGCGTTCGCTGCGCACGGCATTGCCGGGACTCGCTGTCGAGGCCTATTCAGTGGTGGTGTCCTATGACGATGTTTCCCCGATCACCCTGACTGATGCCCTGATGGTGATGCGACCCTTCAATCCGGATAGCCGCGTAATGCTTTGGTGCGGCGGATTTGGCTGGCGCAGCTTTGCCTCACTTGAGCATCTGCAGACTTTTCTGAAGTGCCAGTTTCACACCGCTCAGCAGGAACATTGGCTGGAGCTGATGAGTGAGAATGATCGCCGTATGCTGCGCAAGCACCTGTGCAAAGAGTCCGATAACCAGGTGACGATTCTGCTGGACAGAATCGACGGGCATCTGGTCACTGCCTTGCAGCAATCGGTGGTCGACCGCCGCGCACAGGATCTGCGGCAGCTGATCTTGCGCGCTGAACGATACCGAATGGATGCCAGGCTGCTGACGCAGGTCGCACACACGACCGAACCCGACACGCAACTGGATACCCTGCTGGATGCGCTATGGGTAAGAATCGATGCCGCTCTGTTCGAGGCGCGACTCCCTTCATGGGTACACTCGGCGACGATTGCCGATCTCAATCTTTACAACGATATCTGGCGGCGATACTACCTGGCGAGCGAGGACGGCAAGGATTATCTGTTCGGCATTGCGTCCCTGGAGGACTATTCACGCCAAGGGCTGTTGAAACGGCTGAGCCAGGATTTCCCCGGACACCAGTTCGACCCGGACAAGATCATTGTGACGTCCAGGAGTTACACGCCTGCCCCGGTGCCAACCGGCAATACGCCTGGCTTGGTAGCTGCTGGAGCCAGTATTCATCGTGAGTCGCTGACTGCGTTTGCCGTCAACCGCTTTATCCAGTATCAGGGGGCGGTGGAGAGTGTCGAACCGCAGGGCCAGCCTCACGCGGCCGCACTACTGACCGATGACTACTTGAGGGCGCTGGTCAAAAGTCTGGATGTCGGGGCTGGCTACATGACCTTGCTGCGTAAGGCACTGTCGCCCTGATGACCCAAGTTACGCGTTGCGCAATCGGCTTTTCGTCGAGCAGTTGCCACCCTTGCTGCTCGCAGTGGCGCTGCCGCAAAGAATCAAAGACAAAGACAGGGACAAATACAAGAAAGACGAGGAGGGCCCTCTGAGCGCCAAGGCGTTCGAGTTCATTTCCCAAGTGGTCGATATGCCGGACAGCGCCGCCCGGGAACCGATTGATGGCACCCATGTAATCCTCAGCCCACTGCAACTGGTGGCCGATGCGGGCATGGCACCGGACAGGGTAACGGGGGTGCACCTGATTTGCCCGTCTGATTGCGCAGCGGGACCCGTGGTGCTCTACGCGATGTATCACCCGGAATTCACGTTCCGTGAATACGAAAATGAGCAAGCGCTGATGGACGGGATCCGCGGCGACGAGTCCTTGCAGCGAATGCTTTTGCAGCGCCTTGAACCGCAAGCGCGCCGACGCTACGCCTACGGCGGATTCAACGAGCCGCACGTGCCATTTTATACCCAGGGTTTCGCGGTAACCCGACGCAAGCCGGGGCCGGTCACCGTAGCGCTTGCAGAGGTCACGGGCGATGCGCTGCAGTTTCTGTTCCAGGACACCCTCAGATTGCTGCTCGACATGGGTGTTGACAATACGGTGACCAATGATCAGGTCGATTGGGCAGGGCGCGCTTTTCTGGCGACATTGGGCGTTCAGCAGGCGTTGACTCTGTTGCCGGGCAAACTGGCAACGCTGATGACCCTATGGCAGAGCGAGTCTCTGTTCAGTGCCTCGGTAGCGTCGGTCTCGCACCATCGCTGGGGGGAGGGACTTTCCGAGTTCTCCGCAGCGCTGGGGGTCCTGATCACGGCCCGGCAGCAGACCATTGAGGAGCCGGTGTCGGGTGAGCCGGAAGGCGCGGGACCGGGTGACTTCGGAAATGAAGATGAAGAGCCATCGGCAACTTTTTCCTGGCGCAATACAACCCTGAATGCCGAACAGCGCTCCAGACTACAGCGCCTTGAGGCAAAAGGCGTCGCCATCGCCGAGATGCACCACGACGGTTTTCTCAACCAATACGTGGATCAGGCTGGCGTACGCTACGCAGTGGTGGAGGGCAAGGTCTACCAGGTCAGCGAAGATAAAGAGAACGGATTCTGGAGCATTGTCGGTGCGCACGGAGCGCCAGGTCCCAAGCTTGTGGCCGATGAGAAGCAGCGTTGGCGAATGGATCTGTCCCTGCGATTAAGGGGCGGGGGCCCTGTCGCCAGCAAATACCATGCAGTGCGCGCCGAATACAGTGCAGATGATGTGATGATTATCGAAGCCAGCGGTATGCCAGCCATTCGGCCGAAGTATCCCGACAAGGCAAGGCGCATAGCTGAGGCTCATCGTCAGGCCGAGCATTACCTTCAAAACTGTCTGGATAACCTCAACGTCCACCAGCGGGGCAAGGCCCTTGACGCACGGGTGACAGGGATCATTGGAGACTTCTTCGGCACTGCGCGGCCACGTCGAGATTTGCTGGTCAAAACCGAACGAACCATACGGACTTTGTACGATGCGATCTCGGATATTTCGCTGAAGCCTTTTACATCTCCCCGTTTCGTCGTTGGCATCAATAAGGCAGCGTATAGCGATGTGACGGCGTTCGTGATCAAGGCAGATCCGAAAAAACGCATATTTCTGACGGACCTGTTCTTCAAAGCGCCGAATTATCAGCTCACCCCCAAGGCAGTTAGCAGCGGATTCGTAGCCCCAAGGCACTTTCGCGCTGCGAACCTGATCCACGAGTTGTCGCATCTGGTCCTCGATACCCATGACATCGCGTATCTGGAGTCGATGGCGCCGTATCCGGATCTGCTGCGGGCGGATACCCCCTCCAACGCCTCGGTGCAGAGTCACATCCAGCTATTGCATCGTGCGCGGTTGTCCCCTCACGGCCCCCGACGTGAGCTTTTTACCCTTACGGAAAACGGCGTGCGAAGAGATATCACCCACGCCGACGAGCGTGGCCTCGAGACGATCTTTCGCATCACCCAGACGAGTGACCTGAGAGACGCGCGAGACGAGTTCATGACCGACGTCAAGAAACGCAGCGAGGTCATGCTCAGCAATGCCGACTCTGTTGCCTTGCTCGCCGTACGCCTGGGACGATACAACTACTCAGTGCCATAACCCGAGATCTTTGACGTCGCTGCAGAGCGGCAGCGGCGTCAGTGAATCCGAAATTCAAGTGTATGTGGGCAGCGTTATGTAACGCAGACGACAGACCGCTTGGCTCTACGCTCCTTGTCAACATTGCCCTGCCTGTCGGGGCCGGGCAGACCATGACCAAGGAGCTCTCATGTCCATTGCAACCCTTTCATACTTTCACAGCGGCCAACTCAGGCAGCGCTATATCAATGAACTCGATGCAGCGCGACAGGAGGGGCGTGTTCACGCCGATGATGACCTGTGGCTGAAACGCGTCACCCTCTTGTCGAGTGCTGCCGACCCGGATTCTGTAAGGGTTGAGCACCTTACCGGCAATGAGTCCCTCCAGCCTTCAGAGCTCGCGGCAGCGCTGGCTGTCAGCCGTCCGCTGGTCGAGGGCTCGCGGTCTTACCTGTTCACGCTGGCCAACGGGTTCGAGATGTTCTCGGATCGGCAGGCACTGACAGCATCAGTTCGGGCAAGGTTTGGCGAGGGAAACGCCACTGTGTCGTTTGAAGAAAAACAGATCGAAGGTGACCCATTCCAGTCGCAGATGCTGGCGATCATCGACCAGCAGGTTCAGCTCGTGGGGACGCTGACTGACCAACTGAAACGGATCCCGTCGCTGTTCGAGGCCTCCACTGCTTCCCTCGCGAGGCAGATGCGCAAGACCTTGCCGGAGTATCGGGTGGATCCCGGAACTCATTTGCTGCAGATCGTCGGTGAGGCAAAAGGCGACGTCGAATCCGCATTGGTGACTCAAACCCTGGCGTCGGCCGCTCTAGACGAATTTTGCAACGTGCAGATCGAGGAGGGCTTCGAGCGGCGTTTTCTGGATAACGAAGGCAATCCGGTCAGTGCTGACGACGCACGATTGTTTGCGCGGGCACTACGCAAGGCGGCAGAGGGAGTCGCAGGACGCTACGCAGAGTTGCTCGCCGACTTCTGGGGTTCCAGCGGGGGCGGTGAATTATCGCGCCGTGACCTCGCCGTCAAGACGCTGCTCAACGGGCTGCGCAGCGATATCTATTGCCACCGTGACAGTGGCAAATTCGATTCGCAGTGGCTAAAACGGCTACTGACGTTGGTGCAAGCGGATTCGGATGATCTGGCGCAGGGCAGCCGGCCGCGTTGCGAAAGCCTGAGCATCATGATCGGCGATAGCGACTGGTATCCACTGGCGGCAACGTTCGTGGTGCGAACCGGAGCCGACGACGATCATTCGTTGCTCTGGTTTTCCCCGAACCACACCCTGACCCTGTTCAAGGATGCCTCCACGCTGAGCGCGCTTTTCGCAACCGAGGCAGGCAAGAATCAGATTCGTCCGCTGCTGGCGCTGGAAGATCAGGCCGTGCTGCAGCAAGAAGGGGTGATGCGGGTCAGTCTGAAGCCGATCGACGGACCTCTGTTCGCCAACCGGGTCGACTCCATCATCGAATTGCAACAAAGCAATCTTGCCTATGTGATGGGCTTGTCGCCTGTTCCTCGAGAGGCGAGCGCGAGGATCGACGATGCGCTCGACATTCGTCAGCTTCTCGACCCTCGGCAGCTGCAACTCACGGCTGGACGCTGGCGCCGGGATGCGCCGTTCGAATTTCATGAGGTGTGGCTCAAGTCTCCCGCGGGCGAAGCGGTTCGGTCGGCGACAGCGAGCGAGGAGGGCCAGCAGGACGACGCGGCTCGTCACGTCCCCTTGAAGATGACGTTGTCCGCTGCCTGGAAGGACCTGGCGCAAGACTTCTATTCCAGATTCGACCGTTTGCAAGGGCTGGACAATGCGCTGCTCGATCATGCACAGCAAGCGTTGCAACGATACATCTGTGTATGGCCGGGTGGTGCGGCAAGAACCAGCGACATCGAGGTGAGTTGGGTCGAGTCTGTTTCGGACGATCTTTTCAGCGTTGAGACCTACGCCGTACCGACGGCTCCGGGGCAGGCGAGGGTTACGATGAAACTGACCTCATTCCTGCTTGAGGCCCTCAGTGGCCATCGGTCGAGGCACCTGGCAGCAGATGCGCAGATTCTGTACCAGTCCTGGACAGTCCGGGGAGATATATCCCTCAGCGTTTTCAACCATATGCTGGACAAGGTCGGCAGGTCTTTCACCGATCATTACATCGAACACTTTCGGCAATCGAGGGGCGGTGTTCAACGGCAGGGCGACAGACAGGTAAAACCGCACGCAGAAGCATTTGAGTTGCGACAGGATGCGATGCGTCTGTTCCTGACTCTGGCGAAAAGGCATGCCAGTACTGATGCACCGGCCGTCATGCTGGTTGAGCAGGTGTTGGATCGCCCCGTACGCGCATTGAGGGCGAACTTCGGTTTGTCCATGACTGAAGCATCCCTGGTTTCGGTGTTGTGGAACGACAATGCGTCAGCCGTGTTCTGCGACACCCTGGCAGTGACGCAGCCCCACGATCAGAACAGCCCTGTGGTGCTCTGGAACGGTGAGAGGGGCTGGCGACAGTTTGCGTCCCAGGAGCAGATGAAACAGGTGTTGCTGCGCGAGCTGCAACACACTCACCCCGAGCGCTGGCTCAAACGGTTGGGGGAGCGAGACAGCAGGTTGCTGCGTGCTCGCCTGCTGGAAGCGTCTGGCAATGAAATACGGATCGAGCTGGAAAGGATCGATGGTCACGCCATCGAAAGGCTCCAGGAGATTATTTTCGAACGCCGCGAACAGGATCTGCGGCAACTCGCCAGCTTCGCCTCGCGTTGTCGTCTCGAGGCGGGTCTTTTTCAGCGACTGGCAGGTGAATTCGAAGCTGATCGGCAGCTCTCGGGTGTGATCGGCAGATTGTCCGTGAGGATTTCGAATCGGCTCTTCGAAGAAAAAATGCCGGCATGGATAAAAACTGCAAGCGTTCCCGACCTGAAGCGTTTTTATCAGATCCTTCGACGTCTCTACCTGGCACATGAAGATGGCAAGAACTTTTTGTTCGGTCTCCCCACATTAAAGGCCTATGCGCGCGAGCAACTGATGAGAAAACTGGAGGAGGATCACAGCGGTCAGTTGCTTGATCCCGACCAGATACACGTTCATCTACGCCACGACCTGACGTCACCCCCACCGGGTCCCGGTGCTCTGGGCCTGGGCAGCACGGGGGAGTACTACACTGAGTCATTGACTGACTATGCGATCAATCGGTTTTCGGATAAACCATTCGGGACCCTGGGATTTTCCTCGATAGATTACCCGCAAGTGGCGACCGAATTGACCGAAAACGGTGTTGTGTCCCTGGTCAGAGGTCTGGATGTGGCAGCGGCTCACGCCTCGATGCTGCGGGAGGCATTTTCACCGCAAGCTGCCAATTATGGGGAGAGAGTCCGACTTTTCAGCGCCCAATTGCCGCCGAGACTATTGGTGGAAGCCTTGCCGAAACGACTTCAGAACGAGTTGACCGAGCAGGCGTACGACTTTATTTCAGCAATAGTCGAGATGCCCGATGCCACTGCCCGCCGTCCGGTAAAGGGTGTTCAGGTGATGCTTAGCCCGTTGCAACTTCGTATCGGCGGTCGACCCGAACTGCATGCGATCCCAGGGGTTCACCTGATTTGCCCCGCGGTTGAGGAAGGGCCGATTGTTGTGTTGGTGATGTACCACCCCGACCTGATATTTCTCGAGTACTCCAGTCGACGAGAGCTGCTGAAGGACCTTCGCAACAATCGTGCATTGCAGAAAATGCTCGCGGCACGGCTGGAAACGCATGTTCGTGCGCACAGCATCCCACCGCCGGGCGATATTGGCGAGACAGTCGAGGGGCTCATGCATATCTCGCAAGCGTTATTCAATACGCCCAAACCGGTGACCTTTGAGATCAAGGAAGTCAAAGGTAATGCGCTGTCGTTTCTGCTACAGGACACCGTCGACATTTTGCTGCATGTCGAGGCGTCCAGCGTAACGACTAACGAGCAGGATGATCAGGCAAGCCACGGCTTTTTGATGTCCCTCTTCCAGCAGCAGTTGCTGGCCCTCGCGCCAGGTCGGCTTGGAGTTTCGGTAGGGGCCTGGCAGGCCCGCTACCAGATCAGTGACGGCGTGGACGCGACGATCGGGCATAAGTGGGGTGAGGCACTGGCAGACTTCACTGCGGCGCTGGGTCTTCTAACGACCTTTGGGCCGCTGGGAAACGCAAACCACTCGCTCAAACAAGAGTCGGTTGAAAAGTCGGGTGGCGACTTGTCTTCGTCTCCTTTGAGTGCGGATTCTGTCCTCCAGGCGTTCTCGCCCCCTCCCTTTTCCTGGCGCAATGCCTCTCTGAGTCCCGAGCAACGTATGCGTTTGCAAGCACTGGAGGCGCAGGGTGTGGCGTTGAGCGAGATGCGATATGACGACGAGCTCAAGCTATACATCGGCAACGACAGTTCAAAATACGCGATGGTAGATGGAAAGGTATATCAGGTCCGGGAATCGGGTGATGGCACTCGGATTATCGTCGGGCCGGGAGGCACCAAAGGCCCGAAACTGAGGTATGACAGTCAAGGGAAATGGGAGCTCGACCTGAGTCTGCGTCTCAAAGGCGGGGTGGGTGCAGACTTGCTTGCCGCGGAGGAAGTTGAATCTCAAAGCAGGGCCGCGAAACAGCTGATCGTTGAAGTCAGCGGCATGAAAGATATCCGTCTCAGATATCCCGCACATGCCGAGGAGATCGAGGCGGCGCACCATAATGCCACCCTTTGTTTGAGAAACAGTTTGAGCAACCTTAATGCGCATCAACGCGGGCGCGTTGTGGACCCTGGCGTCATGGATATCATTGGCAGCTTCTTCGGTACCTCCATTCCTGACCAAGAGCTGCTGAAGGAAATTCGTGTATCGATTGAACGCTTGCTCGACGCTTTGCTGGATGATTCGCTGAATCCCGCAAATTCGACGCGCTTCATAGTGGCGACGAATCGGCTGGGGAGTGATGCGGTTGCTCTGGTCGATCCGAAGGACCCGTTGGACCGTATATACCTGACGGAAAAATTTTTTAACCCACGGCCCTATACTCTCAAGCCGCAAGCCGAGGGGTTTGATCAGCACACGCATTTCCGGGCTGCAACGCTGATCCACGAACTGTCGCACCTTGTGCTGAAAACCGAAGATATGGCTTATGTGGAGAGCGCAGCGCCTTATCCGGATCTGTTGCCGACGACCCCTGCCTACAAGCTGAGAATCAAGGACGCGCTCATGCGCACGCAGAATGGCGGATTGTCTCACCTGACTCCCAGAGACGAACTGTTCATGGTCCCTGATGAAAACGGGCATCCCCGTGATGCTGTGGACGAGGACGAGGTTGGCGTCAGTGAGTTTCTGAAGCTCACCCGAACGACGAGCCTGGCCGAAGCCCGCCGAGTATTCCTCTCCGACCCGCACCTGCGCAGCAGCGTCATGCTCAAGAATGCCGACTCGCTGACATTGCTGATCATGAAACTGGGACGAAATGACAATGCGCCGCCGAACCCATGACGAGCCCGGCGTCGTGGCTTTTTACAGCGCGTAATGCCGCAATTCGCGGGCGATCAGCAGACGCTGGATTTCGCTGGAGCCTTCGTAGATCTGGGTGATGCGCGCGTCCCGGTAATATTTTTCCACCGGGTAGTCTTCCAGATAGCCGTAGCCGCCGTGGATCTGCACCGCCTTGGAACAGACCCACTCGGCCATCTCCGAAGCGAACAGCTTGGCCTGCGAGGCCTCCGACAGACAGGGCCTGCCCGCCGTGCGCAGTCGCGCGGCGTGCAGCACCATCAGCCGTGATGCGTTGATGCGGGTGTGCATGTCGGCCAGCAGATTGGAGACGCTTTGATGCTCGATGATCGGCTTGTCGAACTGCACCCGCTCCCGCGCATAAACCAGTGCGGCTTCGAACGCGGCGCGAGCGATGCCCAAGGCCTGGGCGGCGATGCCGATGCGACCGCCTTCCAGGCCCGAGAGGGCGATCGACAGGCCCTTGCCGCGCTCGCCCAACAGGCTGGACTCGGGGATGCGGCAGTCGCTCAGGGTCACCGCGCAGGTGTCCGAGGCGCGAATGCCCATCTTGTGTTCCATGCGATCAACCGTGTAGCCGGGGTTGTCGGTGGGCACGAGAAAAGCCGAAATGCCTTTCTTGCCTAGCTCAGGGTCGGTCACCGCAAAGACGATCGCCAGTTGCGCGCGTTTGCCGTTGCTGACGAACTGCTTGGCGCCGTTGAGCACCCATTCGCCGTTCTTCAATTCGGCGCGGGTGCGCAGATTATGGGCTTCGGAACCGGCCTGGGGCTCGGTCAGGCAGAAGCAGCCGATAGCCTTGCCGCTGGCGAGTTTTTCCAGCCATTGGGCTTTTTGTTCGTCGCTGCCGTAATTGAGTATCGGCCCGCAACCCACTGAGCTGTGTACGCTCATCAGCGTGCCGGTGGCGGCGTCACCGGCGGAGATTTCTTCCACCGCCAGCGCGTAGGCGACGTAGTCGATGTAGGTGCCGCCCCATTGTTCCGGGACGATCATCCCCAAGAGGCCGAGTTCGCCAAGCTTGTCGACGAGGGCATCATCGATCCATCCGGCCTTTTCCCAGGCTTGCGCGTGGGGGGCAATTTCGTTGCGGGCGAATTCGCGAGCCATGTCGCGAATCATGATCTGTTCTTCGGTCAGTTCAAGGTCTTGCATGGGTCACGCCTCATGACCGCTGAAAAAACTCGCCACATGCTCGGTGCTCAGGGCCTGCACGCTGGACGGGTTCCATTGCGGTTTCTTGTCTTTGTCTACGATCAAGGCGCGCACGCCTTCGATCAGGTCGCCCCGTTCGAACCATTGCCGATCCAGATGCAACTCCAGGTCGAAACAGGCCTCAAGCGGCAGGTGGCGACCACGGCGCAGCATCTCCAGGGTCACGGCCATCGCAAGGGGTGAACGGGTTTTCATCAGGTTGGCAGTGTCGACGGCCCAGCGATGGGTATCGATGACGGTCACTTCCAACAGCTGTTCGATGATGCTCGGAATGTCCGGCAGGCCAAAGAAATGATCGATGGCCGGACGCAGTTTTTCCAGCGGTGGATCGGGGAGCTTCTGCACGCCAATCTTGGCCAGCACGCCTTGAATGTCCTTCAGCGGGGTCAGCGTCCACTTCAGGTGGTCGAGCTGGCGATCGAGATCGTCGAATCGCGCGCTTTGCAGGTACCAGTCGGCAAGGCCGCAATACAGCGCGTCGGCGGCCTGAATCTGCACACCGGTCACCCCGAGATAGACGCCCAGCTCACCCTGCACCCTGGGCAGGAAGTAGCTGCCGCCGACATCCGGGAAATAGCCGATGGCCACTTCCGGCATGGCCAAGCGACTGCGTTCAGTCACCACGCGCAGATCCACGCCTTGCGCCAGGCCCATGCCGCCACCCAGCACAAAGCCGTCCATCAAGGCCATGACCGGTTTGCGGTAGTGATGCAGGGTAAGGTCCAGAGCGTATTCTTCGACGAAGAAGTCCTGGTGCTCGGTCTGGCCGCTTTTGAAGCTGTCGTACAGCGAACGGATATCGCCGCCGGCGCAGAAGGCCTTTTCCCCGGCGCCACGCAGGACCACGGCATAGACCTTGTCGTCTGTGGCCCATTCGTCCAGTTGCTGTTGCAGTTGGCGGACCATTTCCAGATCGATGGCATTGAGCCCTTGCGGGCGGTTGAGGGTGATGTGGCCGATGTGATTGCGTACTTCGGACAGAACGGTGTCGCAGGCCGGTTCCTGACCTGAAGACTGGGCCGATACTACCTGTGCCGTCATCGCTGACTCCCTGTGGCTTTTTTTATTGCTCGTTCAGGCGACCGCGAGAGCCGCACTCCATGAGGTTCACCAGGGATGCTAACAGTGCAATTTTGCAAATGACAATGAAGAATCGTGCATCACCGGTGTGCATCTTTGCATGGGCGCGGAGTGTGCCCATGCGCGCTGAACGTCTTAGCGCAGAACGCTGTCAGCGAGAATCGCGGAGAAGCTTTCCAGCGCTGCCAGGTTGCGTTGCGCCTTGGCCAGCAACACGGCGCCTTGCAGGGAAGAAACGACGAACAGCGCCACCTGACGACTGTTGAAGTCACTTGGCAAATCGCCAGCGCTGATCGCCTCGTCTAGACAACTGCAGATGAGGCCGCAAAGCCAGCCATAGATTTCCACCAACCGCAGGCGAATCGGTTCGCTGTGCTCGGTGCTTTCAGCCGTAAAGTTGCCGAACAGGCAACCCTTGTTGAGGCCGCATTCCAGCGCGCCCTTGTGATAGTCGACATAGGCAAGCACTCGTGCAATGGGTGGCAGCGACGCATTGAGCAAGGTCTGTTCGACCATCTGTCGGGCGCTGTCTAAATAGAGATCGATGATCTCGAGGCCGAAGGCTTCCTTGGACACGAAATGGTTGGTGAACGAGCCCTGAGGCACGCCGGCCGCCTGCACGATATCGCGCACACTGGCGCCCGCGAAGCCGCGCTCATGCACGACCTTCAGGCCTTCAGTCAGTATTTTTTCACGATGCGATGGTTTAGCCATGGATGATCAACATGCCTGTATATATCCGGATCTGCCTTGAAGCGCAGGGACGTTAACAGCTGTGAATATCGGCGTCGATAAGCTCCCTAAGGGTCATTCAAAGTCTGCGCGATCTCGCTTCTGGCCGAGGGATATTTCAGCCACCGAGGCTCTGTAGCAGTCCGGCCGGACTGCTACAGATCACCGAACATTCACGGCATCGCTCCTACGCCTGCAAGCTGAACAGGCCCATTTCGGGCGCATCACTGACCCAGTACTCGCTGACCGACCATCCCGCCCGCCCCGCGAGTTCGGTGAACGATTCGACCGTGAACTTGTGCGAGTTCTCGGTGTGCAGCCGTTCTCCCGCCGCGAAATGGAAGCTGTGCCCAGCGACTTTCACCACCTGCTCGACCTCGCTCACCAAATGCATTTCCATCCTTGCCTGCTCGGCATTCCACAGCGCCAGATGATGGAATGCATCGACATTGAAGTTGGCGCCCAGATCACGGTTGATGCGCGTCAGCAGGTTCTTGTTGAAGCGAGCCGTCACGCCTTCGGCATCGTCGTAGGCCGCTACCAGGGTGTCAGCGTCCTTGACCATGTCGACGCCGACTATAAAGTGCGCGTTCTTGCCCAAAACATCATGAGCGGAATGCAGGAAGTCCACGGCTTCTTCGTGGGTGAAGTTGCCAATGGTCGAGCCTGGGAAGAAGCCGACGCGGGTGTGACCGTTGGCTTCCTTGGGCAGGGTCAGGACGCGAGTGAAGTCATCCACCTGTGGCGCGACGATCAGCTTTGGGTACTTCTTGCGCAGGAATTGCGCGGCTTTGTTCAACGCCGTCGCACTGATATCGATGGGCACGTACACCGCGATGTGCGGCGCTGCGTCCAGCACCAGGCGGGTTTTCTCGCTGGCGCCGCTGCCGAATTCCACCAAGGCAGCGCCTTCGGGAATGGTCCCGGCGATCTGCCCGGCAATGCTTTTCAGCAGCCCGGTTTCGGCGCGGGTGGGGTAGTACTCGGCGGTTTCACAGATGGCCTCGAACAAGTCCGAACCCGCTGCGTCGTAAAAATATTTGGGCGATAGAGTTTTGGTCGGCGCCGACAACCCGGCCACCACGTCACGGGCGAATTCACTGTCCAGCGGATTGACCACCCCAGGTTGGCGGCTGTCCCGCGCAAGACGCAGGCCGGAGACCATCCAGCGTTTTTCAGCGTGGAAGAAGTTGCGGTACGTCACTCGACAGTGATCGGGCGATGTCACGCTAGCGCCGCCGCGCAACACCATCTGATTGACCATGAACTTGCCGTTGTATTCACCCACGGCACCGGTCGACGGTTTGAAGCCGGGGAAGGCGCTGTAGGCGCTTTGCGTCCATTGCCAGGCCACATCATCGACCTGTTCCAGCAGCCCGGCTCGCGCCGCCGCTTCCCATTCCGCTTCGGTGGGCAGACGCGCATCGGCCCAGTTGGCGAAAGCGACCGCCTCGTAATAGCTGATGTGGGTGACAGGCCCTGCAGGGTCGATATCTTCCAGACCGCGCAGGCTCATGCGCTTCCAGCCATTCTCATCGTGGTGCCAGTACAGCGGCGCGTTCCAGCCTTGCTCCTGCACCAGCGTCCAGCCTTCAGACAGCCACAGCGCAGCGGTGTGATAACCGCCGTCGGCGATGAAACTCAGCCACTCGCCATTGGTGACCAGTCGATCACTGATTTCGAAGGATTGCAGGTAGGTGGTGTGGCGTGGGCCTTCATTGTCGAAAGCGAACGTCTTGGCGCCATGGCCGATTTGCGTCAGGCCTGCACTCAGCGGCTTGAACTGCCCGCGACGGCCCGACGCATCTTTGGGCCAGGCCTTGTCGTAGGCTGGCTTGAGCGATGAGAGGCTGAACAGGTGCAGGATGTCCATCAGCAACAGTTCCTGATGCTGCTCTTCGTGAGCCAGACCCAGTTCGATCAGGTTCGAGACCTCGTCCGGCAGGTGAGTCATCAGCAACGCGGACATGTGTTCGTCCACATGTTTGCGATAGGCGATGACTTGATCGACCCCAGGGCGGGTCATCAAGCCCCGTTGCGGCCTCGGATGACGCGGCCCGACGGCTTCGTAATAGGAGTTGAAGAGGTAACAGAAGGTGGGGTCGAACACGGTGTAACCGGGGATGTTCGGTTGCAGCAGAAAGGTTTCGAAAAACCAGGTGGTGTGCGCCATGTGCCACTTGGCCGGGCTGGCGTCGGGCATCGATTGCACCACCATGTCCTCGGCGCTGAGGGGCGCTACCAGTTGTGCAGTGCGGTTGCGCACGCTTTGATAGCGCTTGCACAGGGGGTTGCTGGCGGGTGTCTCGCGAAGCTGGCGTGAGTGGCGCGTCATCGGGTCTTCTCCGGATCTTGCCGACGCCCGGTTGGCGGGTGCGATGCAGCCAGGCGGTACGGCTTCTCATGACCGGGGCGCAACAATGGTGTTGCGCCCCGGGCGTCATTTGGCGAAAGCAATCGAACGATGCAGCGTGGTTCATGGGCCAGGGGCGGATCAGTGAACCTTGAGGGTTACCTTGTCCGGATAAAAAGCGACGTGCCCCTCGATTTCCTTGACCGAGGGGTAGGCCTCTTCATAGGTCCATACGGCGTTTTCAGCCGACTGGCCATCGGCGGTCAGGCTGAAATAGCTGGCATCGCCCTTGTAGGGGCAATGGGTTCGATGTTCGGTTCGAACGTAATGTTCAATCGAAATATCCGAGCGGGGCACATAGATGACCGCCGGATACTGAGCTTCTTTCAGCTCCAGTGCCTTGTCGCTCTGCGCGACCTGCACGCCTTTGAATTGAACCGTCACCCGGCCCTTGAGCGGAGAAATAGTGATGGGGTGATCGGGACCTGGAATTTTCATGGCGATAAATCCTGTGTGGGCAAAGCAAACCGACAAGCCAAGCGCCTGCATCGGGCAGTCAGGCTGCCGAAAGAGGAAAACCAGTGTAGTTGCCGAGAATATGGATGACCGTATTTTTTTGCCGCTGAATCCTGTTTGGGTGCTGAACGGCGGTTTGCAGCGCGCTCCCGGCCCCCTGTATAACCTCTTCCTCGCGAGCGAATCCGCAAAGCGCCTGCTGATCCGCTGATGCTGAAAGCCTGAACCAGTGGCGTCACCGATAGTCAGCAATAACCGATAGTCAGGAATAAAGGCACCGATGTTCAAGGCAGTGGTGCCTTGTATGTCAATCTTGGTGTTGAGTTGAAACGAACGGGTTCCGGGGGCATGCATGAATGATCTGTCCAGTCTGCTCGACGCACTCGACAGTGCGCAGGCCGAGCAACAGGAAACGGTGATCGCCACGGTAGTCAAGGTCGAGGGCTCGGCCTATCGCCGCCCGGGTGCGCGCATGGTGATTGCGCAAATGGGTGATGCCACGGGAACGGTCAGCGGCGGTTGCCTTGAAAGCGATGTCAGTAAAAAGGCCTGGTGGCTGACTGCCAATGGCAAGCCGACGATGCGCAGCTACACCACTGGCGAAGATGATGACGAGCTGGAAGAGGCCGAACTGAGTTTTGGTCTGGGCTGCAACGGCACGGTGCATATTCTCTTCGAGCGGGTTAAGCCACAGGCCGCGAATCTGGTGGTGGAGGTCTTGCGCACGGTTCGGTCCAGCGGCGTCCCGGCGGCGCTGGCCACGGTGATCGGTACGCATGACGAACGCCATACCGCCATTGGCGAGCGAGTGTCGCTGGTTTCGGGCGCAGAATTGCAGCTGCAGATGCGCGAGCGATGGCTGGCGCAGATGATCGCTGAGGATCTGCAGTCGGTGCTCGATGCTCGTCGGTCCGCTACGCGTACCTATGAGGGGCAGGGCGGTGAGGTCGAAGTGTTGCTCGAATACATTCCGGCGCCACGGCGTCTGGTGATTTTCGGCGCCGGTCACGACGCCTCACCGCTGGTGAGCATGGCGCGTTTGCAGGGGTGGCACATTTCGGTGATTGATGCGCGCCCGCATTTTGCCCGCGCCCAACGTTTTCTCGACGCTGATCGCGTGCTTGCGTTGCCGCTTGAACCGCTGCCTGACATGACGGCGCTAGTTGCGGATGCAGCCGTCGTGGTGATGACCCACAGCCTGACTCAGGATCGGCATTGGCTCGGCCAGGTGCTCGAATGCGCGCCGCGCTACATCGGTCAGCTCGGCCCGCGCAGCCGTACCGAGCGAATGCTGGACGAGTTGCCAGAGCATCTGCGTCAGGCTTCGGCGTTCGCTGACTTGCATTACCCGGTCGGGCTGGACGTGGGCGGCGATACCCCTGACAGCGTGGCGTTGTCGATCCTGGCCGAGATCAACGCCGTGTTCAACGGCCGCAACGGCGGCATGCTCAAACACCGTGAAGCCAGCATTCACGCGGTGGATGTGAAGCTTGAACATGAAGCGGGGTTGCGGATGATCGGATGATTCGCCCGCAAACTGCTTGTGCCGAAGCCGAGCGTGTGGGGTCAGCCTCTCACGCGCTCGGCAGAATCAAATCTGGTCAGCGCAACCACGCAGACCCGGCCAACAACTAGACTCCCCCTCACGCACACCCACTTCAACCGCCAACACGCCGAATCGTCATACTGCACGGGCGGCCGGTGAGTAATATCGTTCTGGTCACGGTCTCAGGACAGAATCCATCAGGTCAGCTCGATGAACGACAAGTACACACCCCATGACTGGGCTCCCCACGAGCGGCCGACGATACCGGGTTCGCCCTCAACGCCGCTGCACTCGACGCCCAAGCGGCTGGCGTTTGCCATTGTCGGGGTGATCGTGGCGCTGACCGGCGGGTTGGGTAATGCGCTGGTGGTCGCGAACCTGCAATACCTGCAAGGCGCACTGGGCGCGACTCAGGCTGAGATCGCCTGGCTGCCCGCTGCCTATGTGATGACCAACGTCTCGATCAACCTGCTGCTGGTGAAGTTTCGCCAGCAATTCGGTTTGCGCGCCTTTACTGAAGTCTTTCTGGTGCTCTATGCGCTGGTGACCTTCGCCCATCTGTTCGTCAACGACATCAACTCGGCCATCGCCGTGCGTGCGGCCCATGGCATGGTCGGTGCCGCGCTCAGCTCCCTGGGGCTGTATTACATGATCCAGGCCTTCCCGCAGAAGTGGCGGACCAAAGCGCTGGTTCTGGGGCTTGGCACCGCGCAGCTGGCCACGCCGCTGGCGCGCCTGGTCTCCGAGGACTTGCTGCAGATTGCCGAATGGCGCGGGTTGTACCTGTTCGAGTTGGGGATGTGCCTGCTGTCGCTGGGCTGCGTGTTGATCCTCAAGCTGCCGCCCGGTGATCGCTTCAAGGCGTTCGAAAAACTCGACTTTCTAACCTTCGCCTTGCTGGCCTCAGGCTTTGCCGCGCTGTGCGCGGCTCTGTCGCTGGGGCGTATCGAGTGGTGGCTGGAAGAACCCTGGATCGGCCTCGCGCTGGCGTTCTCCATCGCGACGATCTGCGCGGGCCTTGCCATCGAACACAACCGCACCCGACCGCTGCTGATTACTCGCTGGCTGGGCAGCGGGCGCATGTTGAGATTTGGCCTGAGCGTCTTGCTGACGCGCATTGTGCTGTCGGAACAGGCCACGGGCGCGGTGGGTTTTCTACAAGGCCTGAATCAGGGCACCGAGCAGCTGCATACGCTGTATTTCTTCATGCTGCTGGGCAGTGTCGCCGGCCTGCTGGTCAGCGCGTTGACGATCAATGCGCAGCACCTGTTCAAGCCGCTGATCATCTCGCTGGCGCTGATGGCCATCGGCTCGAGCATGGACAGCTTTTCCACCAGCCTGACCCGTGCGCCGCAAATGTATTTCAGCCAGTTCCTGCTGGCTTTCGGCGGCACCTTCTTCCTCGGGCCAACGCTGGTGCTGGGCATGAGCGGGGTGATCAGCAATCCACGTAACATGGTCAGTTTTTCGGTGATGTTCGGGATCACTCAGAACGTCGGCAGCCTTATCGGCTCGGCGCTGCTGGGCACGTTCGAAGTCTGGCGCGAGAAATTCCATTCGGCGCATATCGTCGAGAACGTGACTCTTCTCAACCCACAGGTCCAGTTGCGCCTGCAAAGCTCCAGCGGCTCGCTGCTGTCTGCGATTGCCGATCCGTCCTCGCGCACCAGCCAAGGCATCCGCACGCTGGCGACCGCAGCCACGCGCGAGGCCAACACCCTGGCTTATAACGATGTGTTCATGCTGATCGCACTGATTGCAGTGCTGACCATGATCTGGATCACCATCCGTGCGACCTGGCTGTGGATCACCACCGAGCCCGTGGCGCCTTTCACCCCGGCCACCGCTTCGCCATCTCCTGTTCAACCTTCTGGCGTTCATTCTTCATGACAGAAACCGGCAAAACACCTGGCAGCGCTCCTGACGTTCAGCCTGCCTCGCAACCCTCACCGAGTCCTGGGCCCGCACCCGCACCGGCGGCCATGCCGGCCACCACCCAGCCGCGCTCGGCACGCATTCGCCTGGTCTCATCGATCCTGTTCGGCGGGGTCGCATTGGCGGGCGTATTGATCGTGCTTTATGCCTGGCAACTGCCGCCGTTCAGCAGCCCCATCGAAAGTACCGAGAACGCCAACGTCAGGGGACAAACCACAATCATCTCGCCGCAGCTCAGCGGCTATGTCTATGAGGTGCCGGTGCAGGATTTCCAGTGGGTCAAGGCGGGCGACCTGCTGGTGCGAATCGATGACCGGATCTATCAGCAGCATCTCGATCAGGGGCTTGCGCAACTGGGTATTCAAAAGGCCGCGCTGGACAACAACCTGCAACAACGCCGCAGTGCCGAGGCGACCATCGTGCAGCGTCAGGCGACCGTGGCGAACGCCGAAGCGCAGAGCCAGAAAGCGTCGGCCGACCTGCGCCGCAGCAATGCTTTGGTCACCGATGGCTCGGTGTCGAAGAGTGAGCTGGACGTGACCCGTGCCGCCGATGCTCAGGCACGCGCGGCGCTCGCCGAGGCCAAGGCGTCGCTGGAGATTGCCCGCCAGGACCTGCAGACCGTAATCGTCAACCGCGGCTCGCTGGAGGCGTCGGTGAAAAACGCCGAGGCCGCCATCGAGCTGGCACGCATCGATCTGAGCAACACCCGCATTACCGCGCCGCGTGACGGCCAGCTGGGCCAGATCGGCACGCGACTGGGGGCGTATGTCAATTCCGGGGCGCAGTTGATGGGGCTGGTGCCGCACCCCCGCTGGATCATCGCCAACATGAAGGAAACCCAGATGGCCAATGTGCGTCTGGGCCAGCCGGTGACTTTTACCGTCGATGCACTGCAAAACCGCAAGATGCGCGGCAGGGTGCAACGCATTTCTCCGGCGGCGGGCTCGGAGTTCAGCCTGTTGCCGGCGGACAACGCCACCGGCAACTTCGTAAAGATCGCCCAACGGATTCCGGTGCGCATTACCGTCGACAACGATCAGGACGAGATCGAGCGCCTGCGTCCGGGGATGTCGGTGGTGGTCAGCATCGACACCAGCCAGGATGGGCCGATACCGCCGGATCCGGTGGATGGATCGGTGGAGCAGCAGCATTGACCGCCGCAGTGCACTGATGCTGTAGCAGTCCAGCATCCCGGCGGTCGGCGATCTCAAAAACGCCACCGCCGGCAAGCCATGCTGCCAGAGACCTGCCTCTGATTTGTATCGCAGTGTATCTACAGTCCTCCCGGACACTTACCGATTCCATTGACCGCTTTGCCGACACATCCGCGATACCTCCAGATCGTTCAATAGGCTCCATCGAGACACAACGTCCCGGCCGAACCTAACGAACCTCTGGAGATCGCCATGAACTGGAAAAACCTCTCAATCGCTACCCTGTTCGCCGCCCTGAGCCTGGGCGCTCTGTCTGCGCAAGCCCAGGACGTGGTCAAGCCTGAAACCTACATGTACGGCACTCACCTGGACATCAAGCAGGTGATCTCTTCCAGGGAGGGCACCACCCCGGCCTGCGGCGTCGTGACTTCTCGCCTGACCTATCTGGATTCGATGGACCAGACCCGCGTGCTCGACTATCAGAGCTTCTCCGGCGGCTGCCACGACAACTGATCAACCGCGCTTCATGACTCTCGAACTCTTGGAGTGGCGCTGCATTCACTGCCACTCCTTTTCTGATCGCAGGTAGCCCCTATGTTGCTCATTGCCTTTCTCGGCGGGATTGTCACGGTTCTGAGCCCGTGCATTCTCCCCGTCGTTCCCTTTCTGTTTGCGCGCGCCGACCGCTCGGCCTCGTCGGTATTGCTGACGCTGCTGGGGCTTACCCTGACTTTCGCATTGGTGTCGAGCCTGGCGGTCGTCAGCAGCGACTGGGTGGTGACGGCCAACGGCATCGGTCGTGAAGTCGCGCTGGTGGTGCTGGTGTTGTTCGCCTTGTCATTGTTGTCGGCGAAAGTCGGCAGTTGGTTGACGTGGCCGCTGGTGGCCTTGGGCAATCGGCTTGATCCTGCGACCCGTCGCTTGTCCGGGCCGTCGGCTTCGCTGCTGATCGGTGTCGCCACTGGTCTGTTATGGGCGCCGTGTGCGGGGCCGATTCTGGGGATTATTCTGACCGGCGCCATGCTGCAGGGCCCCAGCGCGCAGACCAGCCTGTTGCTGTTGGCGTATGGCCTGGGTAGCGCGGTATCGCTGGGTACGTTGATTTTCGCCGGCCGTGGTTTGCTGTCGCGGCTCAAGCTGTCGTTGCCGGTGACTGCCTGGTTGCGGCGCGGTGCCGGGTGCGCCGCATTGCTGGTGGCGGTGGTGATTGCCAGCGGATCGCAGAGTCAGCTGCTGGCCGGCACTTCGTCACAGGGTGCCGCGGCGGTCGAGCAGCATCTGCTGACCGGTGTGCCGAAAGTCATCGATTTTCTGGTCGACAGCGTGAAGGCGGCGACTGCACCTGATGTGAGCGACAAGGGCGAGATGCCGTCGTTGTCCGGTGCCGTCGAATGGCTGAACTCTCCCGCGCTGAGCAAGGAGTCGTTGAAGGGCAAGGTGGTGCTGGTGGATTTCTGGACCTTCGACTGCATCAACTGCCAGCGCAGCATTCCGTACGTGAACGAGTGGGCGAAGAAGTACGAGAAGGCCGGCCTGGTGGTGATCGGCGTGCACACCCCCGAATACCCCTATGAGCGGGTCATCGACAATGTGCGCAAAAACGTGGAGAAGCTGGGCCTGAACTACCCGATCGCCATCGACAACAACTATGTGATCTGGCGCGCCTTCGGCAATCAGTACTGGCCTGCGCACTACATCATCGATGCGCAGGGCCAGATCCGTTACACCCACTTCGGCGAAGGCAGTTACGACACCCAGGAGCAGGTGATTCAGCAACTGCTCGAAGAAGCCAAGGCCAAAGGCTGATCAAGCCAGCAGGGACGACACCTAGACCATGCGTCTGACGGTGTTGTCCTTGCGCACGAAGTGATGCCAGATGGCGGCGACCACGTGCAGGCCGATGACGTAATAAAAGATCGTACCCAGCAACACATGCAAGTGTTCGAGGTTTTCGGCGGTGTCCTTGGAGATGTCGAACGGCGCCGGAATGCTAAGCGATGTCAGCGGGATCGGTAGTGCTCCACGTTCCAGCAACACCGTGAACAACCCCAGCAAAGGCTGCACGAAAAGAAACGCATACAGCGCGTAATGCGAGAGTGTTGCTGCCGGACGCAAGACCCTCTCAAGTGGCGGTGTGATGCCCGGTGGCGTATGGCGGCGACGCTCCGCCACGCGGAAAAACGCCATGATCAGCACCACGATTCCCATCCAGAAATGCGTCTGCACCACCAGCGTTCGCAAATCCGTGCCTTTGGCGAACTGGCTGCGGCTAAGAATCAGGATGTAGGCCAGCACGATCAGGCCCGCCATGACCCAGTGAAACCAGCGGGCTTTATAGCTGTAGCGCTCGGTAGTGGAAGGTGTACTCATGGTCGGATCCCTCATTTTTTGATTTTTTCGCCCAGGCCTGGCGATGGTTCTGATTTGTCATGAGTACGATCATTACCTCGCGTGCGGAAAACCTCAACATCGCTCTCCAATATCACTCCGCGGGCATAACCACTACCGAATTGCCTCGCTCAGAAGGCGACGGACATTATTGAAATTACCGTTGAACACGTGTTCATTAATAACGGTTCAAGAAAGGCACTCAATTGAATATAGGTCGTGCGAGTAATAACGGATGCGATGAACAGACTTCTTATTTCCTTCAGCGTCGAGCCCATTGTTGTTTTTATATTCGCCCTCGTTTGAGTTGCCTCGAATGAGGGTAAAAATTGATGTTAAATCCGCTTGGCTTAAGTCGTATTAAAAGTTAGCTGGTTATAATCATTCGTGATTGGTTAACTCTCGAAACAGGTTTGACAGGTCATCCGATTGGATCCATCTTTACCTCCGATGGTTCGGCGCTGCTCACCATCGGTTTGAATTTGATGGCATTTTGCTTATCTGCTTGCAGCGCGCACTTTTATTTATGGAAGTATTGAGAAGGACTCTCGTCATGGATGTCCCCGGGTTCGTTCGCTTGTTAAAACGTCAAATTATGAGTGGCGCAGACTGTTGGAATTATGTACCTGCTGAGCGTGAGGAATTGACACCTCATATGATTGCGAAACATTCTAAAATCATTGTTCTTTCAAATGACTTCCTTCCGCAGAAGTTTTCCGCTATCGCGCCCGTTATCGGTGTCTGCGCTACCCAGCTCCAGTGGATTGCTCAAACAGTCTTAAAACATGGCGCGAAGCGGCGTGAGCAGGCGGATTGTCTGCCCGACTCGTTGTCTGCCTCTGACGCGGCGTGTCGGCCTGGTGACCAACAGGTGTTCTCATGAAGAAGGTTGTCATTACCGGCGCCGCGGACGGGATCGGCAAGGCGACCGCGATTGCCTGTGTGGAAGCGGGCTTTTTTGTCATAGCTGCTGACAAGGACCGGCTGGGATTACAACATTTGCAGAAAATTCTCCCTTTCCATCGGCTCGAAACCCATCTTGCCGACTTTTCCTGCGCGAGTGTGTATCAGTCGTTCATCGGCGCTTTGTACGACAAGTTCAACCACCGCACGTTGCATGCGCTGGTCAACAACCCCGGGCTGTACCACGGCAAAAGCGTTTACGAGTACCGCGACGGTGAGATGGAGAAAGACTGGGCGATCAATCTCAAGTCGCTGGTTTCTCTGTCCAGGGATTTCGCCCGGCGTGAAAGATCGTCAGCTTCCCTTAACGAATCCGGAAGGGCCTTGCGCAGCATCGTCAACCTGACTTCCGTCGTCGCAGAGCCTGCCAGCATGGATGCTCTTTACGCCGCCGCCAAGGCGGGGGTCATCGGCACGACCAAAGCCAATGCCTGGAATTTCGCGCCCTATGTTCGCGTCAACGCGGTCGCCCCGGGGCTGGTTCGAAATATTTCGGTCGATGACCGCATTCCTGACTGTCGAGGCGCGGAATACGCAAGGCAGGAAATCCCTCGAGAACCGATCACCCCTGACGGGATAGCGGATGTGGTCATGTTCCTTCTGTCTGATCAGAGCCGCCATCTCAACGGGAGAGTCATAGCTGTGGATAACGGAGCCTGCCCTCGCTAGTCACATCGGACGACGCACATCAGGAAGATAATCATGCAACGCAAAAAGCTTCTCATCGTTGGCGGGGGAAATCTGTGCCTGCAGATCCTGCAGATTCTCGCCCCACGCAATCAGTTCGAGTTTCACGTCGCCAGCCGCCACCTGGAGCAGACCGTGAAGGTATGCAATCTGGTTCGTCTGGGGGCCTTGCAGCACGGGGTCCAGACCCGGATTCACAGCTGGGAAATGGATCTGACCGAAGCACGAATCGAACGCAACGCTGAAACCCTCTCAAGGATCAAACCGGACATCATTCTCAACTGCGCTTCGTTGCAGTCGTGGCGCGTTATCTCGCAGCTGCCCAAGGCTACGTTCGAAGCACTCGATCAGGCGCAATTGGGTCCCTGGTTGCCGATGCACCTGGCACCCGCTTACGCATTGATGCGCGCCATCAAGCAGTCTGGGACCAGAGCGTTGGTGGTCAATGCTGCCTATCCCGACGCAGTCAACGCGGTGCTGTTCAAAGTCGGTATGGCCCCGGACGTCGGCGTGGGGAGTATCGCCAATCTGGTTCCCGCCACCCGGTGCGCCATTGCGCTGCTGGCGAACTGTGAGCCTGCCCAGGTCAGAGTCAAACTCATCGGCCAACATTATTTCAGTCATGGCGTACCCCGCCACGGGCTGCTCCCCAACAGCCAATTCAGTTTGTGTTACTGGATCGACGAGAGGGAGTACACCGGCGAGTTTTGTGCTGAGAGGATTTTCGGCCTGGTCGCCGATGACTTCCGCCGTCTGGGTGGTGTGGATGGTCAGTATCTGACGGCCATGTCCGCTATTTCTGTGGTGGAGAACCTGTTCGCGGCTAATGAAGTCGAGGTGCATGCGCCGGGCCCTCACGGGTTACCGGGTGGCTACCCGGTCAAGGTTGGTGGGGGCAAGGTGCTTCTCGGGTTGCCTTACGGGATCAAGCGCGAGGTCGCGATCGATATCAACGAGGCGGGTCAGCGTCAGGACGGCATCGATTCGATACGGGCGGACGGTACGGTCCGTTTCGGGTTCGAGCAAATGACGGTCATGGAAAGGATGCTGGAGTACTGCATGCCCACTATGGCAGTGCGTGACGCGGCCTACGCGGCGGGGGAGCTGGGCATCAAGTATCGGGAATTCACCCGGAAAATCTGTCAGCAGGGAGTCAGCGACCATGTTCCTCAAAGACCAGCTCGTATCCGTTATTTCGGGTGACCCGAGTGATCAACACTACGCCCATCAGTACAACACCGATTTTGTCAGCCGCTGGGACGAGCTCATCGACTGGGATAAACGCGCGGCCGGGGAAGGGACGTTTTTTTCCGATCTGCTACTGAAGGTGGGCGCCTGTCGCGTGTTTGATGCCTCCACCGGCAGTGGCTTTCATGCCGTACAACTGCACAAGGCCGGTTTTGATGTGACGGCGTGCGATGGCAGCCCGACCATGGTCAAACGCGCCAGACTCAATTTCGCCAGCCGGGGCCTGCGGATCCCCATCCACGGCCTTGACTGGCGGAAACTTGAGCCTCGTCAGCTGGGCACCTTTGATGCTGTGCTGTGCCTGGGCAGTTCGTTGTGTCACATCTTCGATAAGGATGAGCGCATCGACGTGCTGAAGCGCTTTCGCAGTCTGCTCAGGCCAGGCGGGTTGCTGCTGATTGATCAGCGAAATTTTCATGCAATTCTGGCTGGAAAATTCTCCTCGCCTGGACGTTATTACTACTGCGGCAGGACAGTAAAGGTCACGCTGGGCGAGGTGCATGAGTCGCTCTGCGAGTTCGTCTACACCTTCGCCGACGAGGTGTCCTACCGTCTGCGCGTATACCCGATCCTGCCTGAGCAGTTGCGCAACGAAATGAGGCTTGCCGGATTCGACGATCGAAAACGATTTGGCGATTTCAAGTATGTCTACGACCCGATGCGCGCCGATTTCATCATCCATCAGGCACGGGCCTGAGTATTGAAAAACAAACGCTACCAACGTTTAGCCTGCACCCAAGTCGCGATCGGTGTCGCTTGGACTGTCGCGCGCTTTGAAGCATGAGCGAACCGACAAAACCCTGTAGCAGTCCGGCTTGCCGGCGGCAGCGATCTTCCGTACGCCACCGCTGGCAAGCCGGACTGCTACAAGTGTTTGTGGCGTCTCGAGATGTAGAGCTACACACCGAACCCTATTGGAGGAGCTGGAGCTGAGCGACAGCCGCGATGATCCCCAAGCCCGATAAACGGCCGCCGCATTTTCTGAACCGCTCCCTCACATCCTTTTCAAATCTTTCATGACCGGCCCACGAACCGCCAACCCCAAGAGGTGCGCCATGAAAAGGAATCTGCTGGATCAGCCCGGCTTGCAAAACCCACTCTCGCAAAACCCCGGCACCGACTACGACGAACTGCTCGACCCGGTCTTCACCGAAGGCGCAACTGTGCTCGAAGGCGAAGACGTCAGGCGGCCAGGCGCGGATCCAGCCAAGCCCGAAACCCCGGCCAGAGGGTCCGATGTGATCGACCCCGCCAACCCGGACCCACAAAAACGCGGCACCTGACGCAGTGCCAGCAAAAACCAGGGAACCTGCCCACGTCTCAAGCTTCATATCTCTTGTTCAAGGCTGCCGCGACACCCGTCGGGGCGGGAAGCACAGAGAGCACTTGCATGAGCGATATCCGTATCGGCATCTCGGGCTGGCGCTATGTGCCGTGGCGTGGTGATTTTTACCCGGAAGGTCTGGCCCAGAAAAACGAATTGAAATTCGCCTCCAGAGCGGTGAACAGCATTGAGATCAATGGCTCGTTCTACTCTTTGCAGTCGCCGGATCTCTACGCCCGCTGGTATGCCGATACGCCCAAGGGCTTTGTGTTCAGCCTCAAGGGCCCGCGCTACATCACCCACGTAAGACGTCTCAAAGAGATTGACGAACCCATCGCCAACTTCTTCGCCTCAGGCATTTTCAAGCTACGGGACAAAACGGGCCCGATCCTCTGGCAGTTTCCGCCAAACTTCATATTTGATGCCGAGAAATTCGAAGCCTTTCTGCAATTGCTGCCCTTCGACGGCAAGTCCGCCAAGGCCTGCGCCAAACGGTGCGCTGCGCGAATGGAAAAGCCCGGCTATCTGGATATCCCGGCCAGGGCGCGACTGCGTCACGCCGTTGAAATTCGTCATGAAAGCTTTGCCGTGGCCGAATTCATCACCCTGTTACGCAAGTACAAGGTGGCGTTGGTGGTCGCCGATACTGCCGGCAAATGGCCGTATCTGGAAGACCTGACCAGCGATTTCGTTTACCTGCGCTTGCATGGCGACGAAGCGCTGTACGCCAGCGGCTACACCCCCAAAGCGCTCAAACGGTGGGGCGACCGGATCGATGCATGGCGTCACGGCAGCCAACCGAAAGATGCGCACCTGACCGACGCCAAATCGCCGCGAGCCCGCAAGTCGAGGGACGTTTACTGCTATTTCGACAACGACATCAAGGTGCGGGCGCCCTATGACGCGCGCACCTTGCTGGAGCGTTTCGACCTGACCGCCGACCTGGAAGTCGCCCCGGGCGATCTGCAAGGAGTGAAGTTTTGACCAGTGCCCTGATTCCCGAAGACCTCGCCAGTCGACGACAGAATGCCTCGACCGACATCACGCTCCACCTGCTGACCATGAACATGCACATGGGATTCGGCTTTCTGAACCGGCGCTTCATCCTGCCTGAGTTGCGCGATGCAGTGCGCAGCGTTTCGGCGGATGTGGTGTTTCTGCAGGAAGTCCACGGCGAGCATCAGAACCACGCGCAGAACGTGAAGAACTGGCCGACCACGTCGCAATACGAGTTTCTCGCCGACAGCATGTGGAACGACTTCGCCTACGGGCGTAATGCGGTCTATCCCCATGGCCATCACGGCAATGCGTTGCTGTCGAAGTACCCGATTGTCAGGCATGAAAACCTCGACATTTCGATCCTCGGCACCGAGGAGCGCGGCCTGCTGCATTGCGTGTTGCAGGTGCCGGGCTTCGGCGAGGTTCACGCGATCTGCGTGCATCTGGGGCTCAAGGAAATTCATCGGCAGCAACAGTTGTCGCTACTGGCCGATCTGGTCACGCGTTTGCCGCAGGAGGCGCCGGTGATCATCGCCGGGGATTTCAACGACTGGCGGCAGAAAGCCGACGCAGCACTGACGCCGACGGGGTTGCGCGAGGTGTTCGTCGAGTCGTTCGGTGCTCCGGCCAAGAGTTTTCCGGCGCGTTTCCCACTGCTGCGTCTGGACCGAATTTACGTGCGAAATGCCCGGATTCGAAGCCCGAAAGTGCTGTCGAACCGGCCCTGGTCACACCTTTCAGATCACGCGCCGCTGGCGGTGGAGGTTTCGTTATGAAGGCCCATGGTGCGCAATGCGGCATCTGGCAGGACGGCAATTCGGTGGAGTTGCTGATCAACGGAGAAGACTTTTTCAGCGAGGTTTTCCGTTGCATTCGCGCGGCGCGCAAAGAGGTGTTGCTGGAAACCTTCATCATCTTCGAAGACCGCATCGGCGAAGGCTTGCAGCAGGCCGTGATCGACGCCGCCAGCCGGGGCGTGCGGGTCGTGATCACGGTGGATGATTACGGCACCAGCGATCTGAGTTCTGCGTTCGTCGCGCAGATGATCGACGCCGGTGTGCAGATTCAGTTGTTCGATCCGCGTCCGAAATTCATGGGCATGCGCACCAACCTGTTTCGCCGCCTGCATCGCAAGGTGGTGGTGATCGACGCCGAACTCGCATTCATGGGCGGCATCAATTACAGCGTCGATCACATGTCCGACACCGGCATCACGGCCAAGCAAGACTACGCGGTAATGGTGCGCGGCCCCATCGTCGCCGACATTTATCGCTCGACCCTGGGCATGCTCGGCCCGACGTTGCGCGGCTCGTTCGCGCCGCTCAAGCCGGTGACGCGTCAGGCCGGCGGCGCGCGCATGTTGTTGGCAGAACGGGATAACCGCCAGCACACCACCGACATCGAAGAGCAATACCTGTTGGCGATGCGCGCGGCCACCCAGCGCATCACTATCGCCAATGCGTATTTCTTCCCCAGCTATCGGTTCCTGCGTGAATTGCGCAACGCGGCGCGGCGCGGGGTAAAGGTCACGCTGATTCTGCAAGGCCAGCCGGACATGCCTTTCGTGCGCGTGTGTTCGCGTCTGACCTACACCTGGCTGCTGCGTGAAGGCGTGGTGATCCACGAATACAAACAGCGCGCGTTGCACGGCAAGGTCGCGTTGATCGATCAGGAATGGTCGACGGTGGGTTCGAGCAATCTGGACCCGCTGAGTCTGGCGCTGAATCTGGAAGCCAACCTGTTCATTCGCGATCATGCGCTCAATCAGCATCTGCACGAGCACCTGCGGGAGCTGGCAGCGGCCCACAGTAAACAGGTCAATCTCAAGGGCCTGGCGAAAGGGCAGTGGTGGCGGGCGCCGATGATCTTTTTCAGCTTTCACTTTCTGCGCCACTTCCCGGCGATTGCCGGGCTGTTTCCGGTGCATGGCCCGCGTCTGAAACCGGTGCGGGCGCCGGATGTGATGCCCGAAGCTCAGGAACTCAAGCAGGAGAAGTCGTTATGAGCGGGGCATCGCAGGCTTCCACGGGTCCGGATAAGTCGTCCACTTCGGGTAAACACAACCCTTGGCTGACCTGGGCCAAACGCGGCTTTACCCTGTTTTTCTTCATCGCGGTGCCGGTGCTGTTGTTCCTGCTGGTGCGCAATCTGGACTGGAACGAGGTGGCCCACGCGCTGGAGTCGTATAAGGCCAGTACGCTGGCCCTCGGCTTTCTGGTCGCCGTCGGCAGCTACCTGACCTATTGCTGCTTCGACGTGCTGGCGCGACGTTACACCGAACATAAATTGTCGGTGATGCAGATCATTCCGGTGACCTTCGTCTGTTACGCCTTCAACCTCAACTTGAGTTCGTGGGTCGGCGGCATTGCCTTGCGCTATCGGCTGTATTCGCGGTTGGGGCTGGATGTGCCAACCATCACCCGGATTTTGAGCTTGAGCCTGATCACTAATTGGCTGGGTTACATGCTGCTCGCCGGTTTCGTCTTCGCCGGTGGCTTCATTGATTTGCCAGAAGGCTGGAAAATCGGCGACACCACGCTGCAACTGATCGGCTTCGTGTTGCTGGCGGTGTGCTTCGGGTATTTCCTCGCCTGCCGTTTTTCCAAGCGCCGTACCTGGACGATCCGCAAGCAGAAACTGGTGCTGCCGTCGCTCAATCAGGCGCTGCGTCAGGCATTGCTGGGGGCATTGAACTGGGGGCTGATGGCGCTTCTGATCTTCGTACTGTTGCCAGAAAAAGCCTTCTACCCGGCCGTGCTGGGCATTCTGCTGATCAGCAGCATCGCCGGGGTCATCGCGCACATTCCGGCCGGGCTCGGCGTGCTGGAGACGGTGTTCATCACCCTGATGCAGCACCAGTTCAGCAAGGGCCAATTGTTGGCGGCGCTCATCGGCTATCGGGTGATCTACTTTCTGATACCGCTGATGCTGGCGGTGGTGGTGTATCTGGTGCTGGAAAAGCGAGCCAAGGCGATGCGCAGCAAGAATGAGGCGCGCAAGGTGTAGCCTCTTTCCTGCTGGATTAAACGTGGACCCCCTAAATGCGAGGGAGCTAGCTCGCGCGGCGCCGGAGCAGACCAATTGAAGTGGTAAGACACACCGCTCATGGGTTGCCGGAGCTTCGTTGCTCAATCCTTACCCGCAAACATCCTGACCGCATCCACTGCCTCGTTGGTGCCGTTGCTGATCTGCACGATGGCCGAACCTGCCTGGTCCGCGAGGTCAACGCCCTTCGCGGCGTTGTTGCGGGTGTTGTCCATGCTGACGATGGCCTGGCGGGTTTCGTTCTGGATCAGCTGGATCATCTCGGAGATCTCCTGGGTCGAGCGGCTGGTGCGCCCGGCCAGTTGCCGCACTTCGTCGGCGACCACCGCGAAGCCTCGTCCCTGATCCCCCGCCCGCGCTGCTTCGATCGCCGCATTGAGCGCCAGCAGGTTGGTCTGGTCGGCGATGCTGTGGATGGTGTTGACGATGGCGGTGATCTGTTCGGAACGCTCGCCCAGCTGGCCGATGATGCGCGACGAGTCGTCGATGTTGCGCGAAATCTGGCGCATCTCGCTGGCCGCCTGCTGAATCACCTGCGTGCCTTGCTCCGCGACTTTCTGGGTCTGCACTGAGATGTGGTAGGCCTGGGCGGCGCTGTGTGAATCCTGTTCGTGTTTCTCGATGCGTGCGGTCACGTCGGACGCGAACTTGACCACCTTGCACAGCTTGCCGCACGCGTCGTAGACCGGGTTGTAAGAGGCTTCAAGCCACAGCGTCTGGCCGTGCTTGCCAACGCGCTTGAACTGGCCGCTGAAGAACTCGCCCTTGTTCAGGCGGCGCCAGAAGTCCTGGTACTCATTGCCGTTGGCCAGTTCGGTGGGGCACAGCATTTTGTGATTCTTGCCCAGCAGTTCCTGGCGGCTGTAACCCATCAGGCGCAGCAGGTTGTCGTTGGCGGCGATGATGCGGCCATCCAGATCGAACTCTATCACCGCCATGGCGCGGTCGATGGCCTGCAGTTTGTTGCGGGTCTCGTTTTCTTCGCGCAGTTTCTCGGTGACATCAATGGCGTATTTGACGACCTTGACCACTTTGCCGCTGGCGTCCCGCACCGGGTTGTAGCTTGCTTCCAGCCACACTGTGCTGCCGTCACCGGCGAGCCGTTGGAAGGTCTGAGACACGAACTCGCCATTGCGCAGGCGCGACCACAGCTGCGAGTACTCAGGACTGCGCGCATGGTCTGGCGTGCAGAACATGCGGTGCTCCTTGCCGATCACCTGTTCGGGGCGATAGCGCATGGCTTTGAAGAAGTTGTCATTGGCACTGAGCACGACGCCGTTGAGGTCGAATTCGATGCTGGCCATCGAGCGGTTGATGGCTTCCAGCAGACTGGCCTGATGGGCGACGGTCAGTTGCAGATCCTGGATGGCTTTATTCTTGGACGAGTCGAAAAACATGATGGCGGCTCAGGCAAGTGGAACGACAGGGGATTCCCGTTCCATGGCCTGGAGAGCAGTAGTCAATGCTCAGCTGCGGTTTCCGTTTGCAGTGCAGAGATCATCACAAACGTGATATCAAAAAGCTACATCAATCTTGTACAGCTCGTCGGTTTTGTACAGGTTTTTGCGAGATTAACTAGAAGTCAGGCTTGGCGCTGATCCTGTGTGAGGGGGCGTCAATCGTCAAAGCCGACTTGTTCCGATATCTCGTCCACCTTCAGCTCGAGCCGATATGCCACGGCAATGAACAGCGCCTGGCACAAGCACAGCGTCGCACTCAGGGAACGGAAGGCGAAGGAGCTGCCTTCGTTGACCAGCAGCACCGAGTTGGCGCGTTTGGCCAAGGGGGAAAGGTTGCTGTCGGTGATGATCAGGGTCTTGGCCTGATGATGCTGGGCGATGCGCAGGCAGTGCTGGGTTTCCTTGCCGTACGGGGTGAAGCTGATGGCGATCACCAGATCGTTGGCCCGCACGCTGCGCATCTGTTCGCGATAACTGCCGCCAAGCCCCGAGATGAGGTGAATGCGCTTGTTGGTGTGCTGCAGGTTGTAGACCAGATAATCCGCCACGGCGAAGGAGCGACGAACACCGACCACGTAGATGTTGTCGGCATTGACCACCAGATCAACGGCCTTCTCGAAGGCTTCGTCGTCCAGTTCCAGGGCCAGGCGTTCAAGCCCGGACAGCGTGGCATTCACGCATTCGCGCGCCAGATCGCCGCCGCTGGCCTTCTGCGACTTGTTGGCGATCATGCTGCGAATGCGTTGCTGGTAGTTCTGCACCGGCGTGGCTTTGTGAGTGTAGGCCTCGCGAAACAGCGCCTGCATTTCACTGAAACCACTGAAGCCGAAGCGCTGGGAAAAACGCACGATGGCAGACGGGTGGACTTCGCATTCACGGGAGATGTCGCTGATGCGGTCGACCATGATCCGGTCGCTCTGCTGGCTCATATAACTGGCGATGCGCTTGAGCTGGCGTGGCAGGCTTTCGTATTCGGCGGTGATCAGCTTGAGCAGGGCCTCGGCACTGTCCGGCGCGCTGACTGGCGCGGATGCGGTTTCGGCGCCGGTATCTGGCGAGGCTGGCTGATCGGTGCTGGACATACGGTCGAATTCCTCAAGCTTTTCTTATGGCGTGCAGTTTACAGCGCTTCACATTTATATCTTGCCTGTTTAGCACGAAGTGCCAGCATTTGCGCAAAGTGGAAAAAATATTCTACTTGAAAAAAATTTAGAAAAAATCATTGCTCCCGGCTCTGGAGCGTTCTAGTCTGCATCCACGAACAGGGCTTCTCGCGAGCCCAGGCTTAATAAAAATAAGAGGAGCCGGCATGGGCCAGACTCGTTTTGCCAGTGGGCGTCCGTTGGACGTGGTGTGTCTTGGGCGTCTTGGCGTCGATCTTTACGCGCAGCAGATCGGGGCGCGTCTGGAGGACGTCAGCAGCTTCGCCAAATACCTGGGCGGGTCCTCCGCCAATATCGCATTCGGCACTGCGCGGCTGGGCGTCAAGTCGGCCATGCTGACCCGCGTCGGCAACGACCACATGGGGCGCTTTCTGGTCGAATCCCTGGCCCGCGAAGGTTGCGATGTCAGCGGCATCAAGATCGATGCCGAACGCCTGACGGCGATGGTCCTGCTCGGTATCAAAGACCGCGAAACCTTCCCGCTGGTGTTCTATCGCGAAAACTGCGCCGACATGGCCCTGCAGGCCGAAGACATCGATGAAGCGCAGATCGCCTCCAGCAAGGCGTTGTTGATCACGGGTACCCATTTCTCCACCGATCAGGTGTACAAGGCCAGCAGCCAGGCGCTGGACTATGCCGAGAAGCACAACGTCAAACGCGTGCTCGACATCGACTATCGCCCGGTGCTCTGGGGGCTGACCGGCAAAGCCGACGGCGAGACCCGCTTCGTCGCCAACCAGAATGTCAGCCAGCACGTGCAGCGAATCCTGCCGCGCTTCGACCTGATCGTCGGCACCGAAGAAGAATTCCTCATCGCAGGCGGCTCGACCGACTTGCTCAGCGCCTTGCGCAACGTACGCGAACTGACCGCCGCGACCCTGGTGGTCAAGCTAGGCCCTCAAGGCTGCACGGTGATTCATGGTGCGATTCCGGCACGGCTGGAGGAGGGCGCGATTTACCCAGGCGTGCGCGTTGAAGTGCTCAACGTCCTGGGCGCGGGGGATGCGTTCATGTCCGGCTTTCTCAAAGGCTGGCTGAACGACGAAAGTGACGAACGCTGCTGCCAACTGGCCAATGCCTGCGGCGGCCTGGTGGTGTCGCGACACGCCTGCGCCCCTGCGATGCCGACGCTGGTCGAACTCGAATACCTGTTCAACAGCCCGGTGCCGATTACCCGTCCCGATCAGGACGCGGTGCTGCAACGCCTGCATCAGGTCAGCGTGCCGCGCAGGGACTGGAAGCAATTGTTCATCTTCGCCTTCGACCATCGCGGGCAGTTGGTCGAACTCGCGCACAAAGCCGGTCGCGATCTGGCGTGCATCGGCCAGCTCAAACAGCTGTTCATCACGGCGGTGGAGCGGGTCGAGGCGGATCTGCAGAAACGTGGAATCGAAGCGGACGTCGGGCTGCTGGCCGATCAGCGTTTCGGTCAGGACTCGCTCAATGCAGCCACTGGTCGCAACTGGTGGATTGCCCGCCCGGTCGAAGTGCAAGGCTCTCGGCCACTGGCGTTCGAACACGGACGTTCCATCGGCAGCAACCTGGTGACCTGGCCCAAGGAGCAGATCATCAAGTGCCTGGTGCAATACCACCCGGATGACGAACCGATGCTGCGTCTGGAGCAGGAAGCGCAGTTGATGGGGCTGTATCAGGCGTCCCAGGCCAGCGGTCATGAACTGCTGCTGGAAGTCATCCCGCCGAAGGATCATCCGTCGCCCCATCCGGACGTGATTTTGCGGTCGCTCAAGCGCCTCTACAACCTGGGCATCTACCCGGCGTGGTGGAAGATCGAAACGCAGTCGGCCAAGGTCTGGGAACAGCTCGATGCACTGATTCAGGAGCGCGATCCGTATTGCCGTGGCGTTGTGCTGCTGGGGCTCAATGCGCCGGCCGAAACCCTCGCCGCCGGTTTCCGCGAAGCCAGCAAAAGCACTACCTGCCGCGGCTTTGCCGTGGGCCGGACCATCTTTCACGAGCCGAGTCGTGCGTGGCTGGAAGGCGAAATCGATGACGCCGGGTTGATCAGCCGCGTGCAGAGCACCTTCGGTTTCCTGATCGAGTCCTGGCGTGACGCCCGGGCGTAAAACGGTCAGAACCGTGAATACATTTCAGAGCGACAAAAACAATAAAGGTGCAGCCATGCCCGCTTCCGCAATCCGAATTGGCATCAACCCGATCTCCTGGAGCAACGACGACCTGCCGGCTCTGGGCGGCGAAACACCGCTGAGCACCGCGCTCAGTGAAGGCAAGGAAATCGGTTACGAAGGTTTCGAGCTCAACGGCAAGTTCCCGAAGGACGCCGAGGGCGTCGCCGACGTGCTCAAACCCTACGACCTAGCATTGGTCTCGGGCTGGTATTCCAGCCGTCTGGCCAGCCGCTCGGTGGCCCAAGAGATCGAGGCCATTGCCGGCCACGTCGAACTGTTGAAACACAACGGCGCCAATGTATTGGTATACGGCGAAGTCGCCGACTCGATTCAGGGCCAGCGTATTCGTCTGGTCGAGCGTCCACGTTTTCACAGCGACTGCGTTTGGCAGGAATACGCGGACAAGCTCACGGAGCTGGCGCGCTTTACCCTGTCCCAAGGCGTGCGTCTGGCGTACCACCATCACATGGGCGCCTACGTCGAATCCCCGGAAGACATTGATCAACTGATGGCGCGCACGGGAAGTGAGGTTGGCCTGTTGTTCGATTCGGGCCATTGCTACATGGGCGGCGGCGATCCGTTGCAGGTGCTGCGCAAACACATTGGTCGCGTGTGCCACGTGCATTTCAAGGATGTGCGCAAGCCGGTGGTGCAACTGGCGCGCAATAACCTGTGGAGCTTTCCGGACTGCATCGTGAATGGCACGTTCACTGTGCCGGGCGATGGCGACATCGATTTCGCGGCATTGCTGGATGTGTTGATCGAAGCGGGTTACCAAGGCTGGCTGGTGGTCGAGGCCGAGCAGGACCCGGCCGTCGCGCCAAGTTATGTCTACGCCAAGAAGGGCTATGAAACGCTGCGCAACCTGCTGGCAGCCGCCCAAGAAAACAACACGGGTTTACATCAGCCTGCACAAAGGAGCTTGTGAACATGAATCTCCTGGTCAAGAGCAAGGCCGAGGGCCGCGATGTCGTGGCGCTGGGCGAAGGGGTACTGGAATACGTGGGATTTGCCGCGCACCGCCTGACCGTCGGCGACCGTCTGCCGGTCAACTCGGGTGATAAGGAACTGTGCCTGGTGTTGCTCAGCGGTCGGGTCAGCGTCAGTGGCGAAGCACCGGGGCAGGGCGCGTTCAACTGGGAAAACATCGGCGATCGGCAATCGGTATTCGAAGACAAATCGCCGTTCGCGGTGTATTTGCCACCCAACAGCCAGGCCCAGGTCACGGCCTTGAGCGCGGTGCAAATCGCCGTCTGCGCCGCGCCCGGTGATGCGTCCAAAGACCTGCCGGCGAGGTTGATCAAACCTGAGTCGATGAAACGCAGCGTGCGCGGCAAGGCGGCCAATACCCGTTACGTCTGCGACATCCTGCCGGATTCCGAGCCTGCGCATTCGTTGCTGGTAGTGGAAGTCCGCACGCCTTCGGGGCACTCCTCCAGTTATCCGCCGCACAAGCACGACAAGGACGATCTGCCCCACGAAAGCTTCCTGGAAGAGACCTATTACCATCAGGTCAATCCGCCTCAGGGGTTCGTGTTTCAGCGGGTCTACACGGATGATCGGAGTATCGATCAGGCCATGGCCGTGGAGAACAACGATCTGGTGACCGTGCCCAAGGGCTACCACCCGGTCAGCGTGCCTTACGGCTACGAATCCTATTATTTGAACGTGATGGCCGGGCCGAAACGCGCCTGGCAATTTCACAATGATCCGCAACATCAGTGGCTGCTGGATCTGTAGCAAGCGCCCGGGCCTACGCAGATCCTGTAGCAGCCCGGCTTGCCGGCGGTGGCGGACTTGATGTCGAACCGCCGGCAAGCCGTGTGCTACAGGCGCATAACTATTTCGCAAGGAGTCTTGTAATGAGCAACGCCCCGATTATCGGCCATTACATCAACGGCCAGCAGCAGGACGCCAGCGAGCGTTTCAGCGATGTGTTCAACCCTGCCACTGGCGAGGTTCAGGGCCGTGTGGCGCTGGCGGAACTGAAGACCGTCGATGAAGCAGTGGCCGCTGCCCAGGCTGCCTTCCCGGCATGGGCCGACCAGTCGTCCCTGCGCCGCGCGCGGGTGATGTTCAAGTTCAAGGAACTGCTCGATCAGCATCACGACGAGTTGGCGGAAATCATCTGCCGCGAACACGGCAAGGTGTTTTCCGATGCCAAGGGCGAAGTGGTGCGCGGCATCGAAATCGTCGAGTTCGCCTGTGGCGCGCCAAGCCTGTTGAAAAGCGACTTCAGCGACAACATCGGCGGTGGCATCGACAACTGGAACCTGCGCCAGCCATTGGGCGTGTGTGCTGGCGTCACCCCGTTCAACTTTCCGGTGATGGTGCCGCTGTGGATGATTCCCATGGCGCTGGTCACTGGTAACTGCTTCATCCTCAAACCGTCCGAGCGTGACCCTTCCGCCAGCCTGTTGATGGCGCGCCTGTTGAAGCAGGCAGGTCTGCCGGATGGCGTGTTCAACGTGGTGCAGGGCGACAAGGTGGCAGTCGACGCGTTGCTGCAACACAAGGGCATTGAAGCGATTTCCTTCGTCGGTTCGACGCCGATTGCCGAGTACATCCACCAGCAGGGCACGGCACACGGCAAGCGCGTCCAGGCATTGGGCGGGGCGAAGAACCACATGATGGTCATGCCCGACGCCGATCTGGATCAGGCTGCCGACGCATTGATTGGCGCCGCATACGGTTCGGCGGGCGAGCGCTGCATGGCGATTTCGATTGCCGTGGTGGTGGGCGACGTCGGCCAGAAACTCATCGACAAACTGCTGCCGCGCATCGATTCGCTCAAGGTCGGCAACGGCATGAACGCGGACTCTGACATGGGCCCTTTGGTGACCGCCGTGCACAAGGCCAAGGTCGAGGGTTATATCGATCAGGGCGTGAAAGAGGGCGCGAAGCTCATCGTCGACGGTCGCAACTTCAAGGTGCCGGGCGCGGAGCAGGGCTTCTTCGTCGGCGCCACGCTGTTCGATGATGTGACGCCAGAAATGACCATCTATAAAGAAGAGATTTTCGGCCCGGTGTTGGGCATCGTTCATGTACCTGACTTCGCGGCGGCGGTGGAGCTGATCAACGCTCACGAGTTCGGCAACGGCGTGTCCTGCTTCACCAGCGATGGCGGCATTGCCAGAGCCTTTGCGCGCAACATCAAAGTGGGGATGGTTGGCATCAACGTGCCGATTCCGGTGCCGATGGCCTGGCATTCGTTCGGTGGCTGGAAGCGCTCGCTGTTCGGCGATCATCACGCCTATGGCGAAGAAGGCCTGCGCTTCTATAGCCGCTACAAGAGCGTGATGCAGCGCTGGCCGGACAGCATCGCCAAGGGCGCGGAGTTCAGCATGCCGACGGCGAAGTAAATTCCAACTTGATCGTTCTCACGCTCTGCGTGGGAATGCCGTTCTGGCGCTCTGCGTCATGCGGGGACGCAGAGCGTCCTGGGATGCGTTACCACGCGGAGCGTGGGAACGATCATGATCATGAAATCGAGTTGACCACAGACACCTCCAATAAAAACAAGGTGCAAGCATGACCACGACACGATTGACCATGGCGCAGGCCCTGGTGAAGTTTCTCGATAATCAGTACGTCGAAGTCGACGGCGTGCAGAGCAAATTCGTCGCCGGGGTATTCACCATTTTCGGCCACGGCAACGTTCTGGGCCTGGGCCAGGCGCTGGAGCAGGACAGCGGCGATTTGGTCGTGCACCAGGGCCGCAACGAACAAGGCATGTGTCACGCGGCAATGGGCTTCGCCAAGCAGCATCTGCGGCGCAAAATCTACGCGTGTACCTCTTCTGTCGGGCCGGGCGCGGCGAACATGATCACCGCCGCCGCCACCGCGTCCGCCAACCGCATTCCGCTGTTGCTGCTACCGGGCGACGTCTACGCCAGCCGCCAGCCCGACCCGGTGTTGCAGCAGATCGAACAATTCCACGACCTGAGCATCAGCACCAACGATGGGTTCAAGGCTGTGAGCAAATACTGGGACCGGATCAATCGCCCCGAGCAATTGATGAGCGCCGCGCTGAACGCCATGCGCGTACTCACCGACCCTGCCGAAACCGGAGCCGTGACCCTCGCATTACCGCAAGATGTGCAGGGCGAGGCCTACGACTACCCGGATTCCTTCCTGCAAAAACGCGTGCATCGCATCGACCGACGCCCGCCTACCCAGGCCATGCTCAAGGACGCGTTGGCGCTGCTCAAGGGCAAGCGCAAGCCGTTGTTGATCTGTGGCGGCGGGGTGCGATATTCCGGCGCGGCGGCCGAACTTCAGGCCTTCGCCGAGCGTTACGACATCCCGTTCACTGAAACTCAGGCGGGCAAGAGCGCGATCGTCTCAGCGCATCCGCTGAACATGGGCGGTATCGGTGAGACCGGCTCGCTGGCGGCCAACACCCTGGCTCGCGAGGCGGACCTGATCATCGGCGTCGGCACCCGCTACAGCGACTTCACCACCGGCTCGAAATCGCTGTTCCAGAACCCCGATGTGCAGTTCCTCAACCTCAACGTCGGCGCGTTCGACGTGCGAAAGCTCGATGGCGTGCAAGTGCTGGCGGATGCTCAGCTGGCGCTGCAATCGTTGAACGATGCGCTGGGCGACTACAAAACGAGTTGGGACGATGCCCCGAAGCAGGCGAGAGCGGCGCTGGATGCAGAAGTCGATCGGCTGTACGCCGTCGACTATCAGACTCAGGATTTCGAGCCCGAAGTCAGTGGCCATCTGGACCCTCAAGTGCTGCGCGACTTCATCGAGATGACCGGTTCCTGCCTCACCCAAAGCCGAGTGCTCGGCATCCTTAATCAGCAGTTGCCCAGCGACGCGGTGATCGTCGCCGCAGCGGGCAGTTTGCCGGGGGATCTGCAACGGGCGTGGCGCAGTACCAGTGTCGACAGTTACCACGTCGAGTACGGTTATTCCTGCATGGGCTACGAGGTCAATGCCGCGCTCGGGGCCAAGATGGCCGCCCCTGAGCGCGAGGTCTATGCGCTGGTCGGTGATGGCTCGTACATGATGTTGCACTCCGAGCTGGCGACCTCGATTCAGGAGCGGCGCAAGATCAACGTGGTGTTGCTGGACAACATGGCCTTCGGTTGCATCAACAACCTGCAGATGGGTAACGGCATGGGCAGTTTCGGCACCGAGTTCCGCTTCCGCAACCCAGAGAGCGGGCAACTCGACGGCGACTTCGTGCCGGTGGACTTCGCCATGAGCGCGGCGGCCTATGGCTGCAAGACCTACAAGGTGAAAACCGTCGAAGAGCTGGAAGCGGCGTTGATCGATGCACGCACACAGACCGTTTCGACGTTGATCGACATCAAGGTCCTGCCCAAGACCATGATCCACGGCTATCTGTCGTGGTGGCGTGTGGGCGTGGCCGAGGTGTCCACTACAGGCACCACCGCCGACGCCTATGAGCGGCAGAAAGCGATGCTGGCCAAGGCCCGTAAATATTGAAGGAGAACGTCATGAAAATCGGACTCATCGGCTACGGCAAGGGCGGGCGTTTCTTTCATGCGCCGCTGCTGGCCAGCATGAATGGCGCAACGTTCGCCGGTGTGGTGACGCGCTCACCCGAACGACGCGCGGAACTGAGCAAGGATTACCCCAGGGTTCCGGCGTTCGACAGTCTGGCGGACATGGTCCAAGCGGGGATCGATGCTGTGGTGATCTCCACACCATTGGCGTCCCGTCGTGCACTGATTCTGGAGGCCATCGAACTCGGCATTCCGGTGGTCAGCGACAAGCCCTTTGCTCTCGACGCGAAACAGGCTCAGGAACTGGTGGACGCCGCCGAGCGCCGTGGCGTGTTGTTGGGGGTGTACCAGAACCGTCGCTGGGATTCGGATTTCCTCACGGTGCGCAAACTGATCGATCAGGGTGTGCTGGGCGAGATCAGCCGTTTCGAATCCCGCGTCGAGCGCTATTCGCCTTCTTCGGTGGGTAAAGAAAGTGGCGGAGGAATATTACGTGATCTGGGCAGCCATCTGGTGGACCAGGCATTGCAGTTATTCGGGCCGGTACAGCGGGTGTACGCCGAACTCGAGTTCGCCACGCCCGATAAAAAAGTCGATCACGGCTTTTTCGTTTCGTTGATCCACACCAGTGGCGTGACCTCGCATTTGTGGGGCAACTGCCTGCAAAACGCTCAAGGTCCACGCTTTCGGGTCAATGGCTCTCAGGGCTGCTATACCGTTGATGGCCTCGACGGGCAGGAAGCTGCGGCGCTGGCAGGGTTGTCGCCTAAATCAGAAGGCGAGCGCTGGGGCGTCGAAGAACATCGTCGATGGGGCTGGTTCGAACAAGGCGAGCATCGCGAACGCGTGCCGTCCGAGCGCGGCAGCTGGCCTGAGTTCTATCGCCAGTTGCAGGAAGCGGTGATCAATCAGGGGCGCAACCCGGTGGATGCGCGAGACGCGGTGGCATCGGCGAAGGTGCTGGACGCAGCCAGGATCAGTGCGCTGGAAGGGCGGGTGGTGGTGTTGTAATCGCTGGTTACCCTCTGTAGCAGCACGGCTTGCCGGCGATAGCGATTTCGAAGCCGACACCGCCGCCAAACTGTGCTGCTGCCGCGTGAATGTTTGCATTGAAAAGTAAAATAGAAATTAATTCTAAAATCGGTTGAAGTAGAAATTATTTTCCAATAGAGTCATTTCCAGGTTGCCGACTATCGACGTCCAGACCTGATGCCAGGCTACCCTGGCTTCAGCTCCGAACGAGCGATGCCAAAACAAGAAAGCCAAAAAGACAGGTACCGTCGATGAACATTTTCAACAAAGCCGCCAAGGTTTGCCGTTCACTATCACGCACTCTTCTCGCTGCTTCCCGCGCCGTCTCGCACGCCAAGTGCGCCGTTGTCCCTGCCCTCGAACGATCCCTTGAAACCGTTGCTCGCGTGCTGTGCGTAGAAAGCCACGGCGTGATGGTCTGCGGCTCATCGGCGGCGTCGGTCGCACACTTCACGAATCCGCATTTTTCAAGTCAACCCAAAGCTCTGTGAACACCAGCAGTCGTTAGCCAATTCACTACAACAACAAGAATTTGGAGAAAGACCGTTCATGAATACCAAAGCCCGTTTTACCTCCCTGGCACTGGCCCTGATGCTCAGCAGCGGCGCGGTCATGGCCGCCGACCTGAAAATTGGCGTCGCCATGTCGCAGTTCGATGACACCTACCTGACCTACATGCGCGAAGACATGGGCAAGAAAGCCAAGGACATGGGCGGCGTCGACCTGCAGTTCGTCGATGGCCGCAACGATGTGAACAAACAGCTCGACCAGGTGCAGGAGCTGATCGGCAAGAAGGTCGACGCGCTGATCGTCAACCCGGTCGATACCGCCGCCACCGGGCGCATCACCAAGGCCGCCACCGCCGCAGGCATTCCGCTGGTGTACGTCAACCGCCGCCCTGACGATCCGAAACTGCCAGCAGGCGTTGCGTCGGTCACCTCCGACGACAAGGAAGCAGGCCGGATGCAGATGGAATACATCGCCAACAAACTGAACGGCAAAGGCACCGTGGTGATCCTGCTGGGCGAACTGTCGAACAACTCGACTCGCGACCGCACCGAAGGCGTCAAAGAAGTCCTGAAAAAATACCCTGACATCAAGATCGCCGAAGAACAGGAAGGCGCATGGGGACGCCAGAAAGGCATGGATATCACCAACAATTGGCTGACCCAGGGGCGTGATTTCAGTGCGGTACTTTCCAACAACGATGAAATGGCCATTGGCGCGTCCATGGCCTTGAAGCAAGCAGGCAAAAAGCAGGGTGACGTACTCGTGGCAGGGGTAGACGGCACGCCGGACGGTCTGGCCGCGGTCAAGAAAGGCGACCTGACGGTATCAGTGTTCCAGGACGCGAAAGGGCAGGGCGAAGGCTCCATCGACGCCGCCGTGAAACTGGCGAAGAAGGAAGCGTTGCCGCAACAGGCGATCGTGATTCCCTTCAAGCTGATCACGCCCGAAAACGTCAGCACCTTCAAATAACCGTTCACAAAACAACAACTGACAGGATGCAGAGGGCGGCGCGGCCGTGCCTCTGCCACCGATGTCACTTGAGGAGCCTGTGACCATGTTCGCTTCAGCTACCCCATCGCCCGCAGCCATGACCGATCCAACGCCTGATCTGGCGGCAACCACGGCCGACCATCCTTACCTGCTGGAAATCACCAACATCAGCAAGGGTTTTCCTGGCGTGGTGGCGCTGGATAACGTCGAACTGCGCGTGCGGCCCGGCAGTGTGCTGGCGCTGATGGGCGAGAACGGAGCGGGCAAGTCCACCCTGATGAAGATCATCGCGGGAATCTACCAGCCCGACACTGGCGAGATCCGTCTGCGCGGCAAACCAGTGGTGTTCGAAACGCCACTGGCGGCGCTGCAATCGGGCATCGCGATGATTCACCAGGAACTCAACCTGATGCCACACATGAGCATCGCCGAGAACATCTGGATCGGTCGTGAGCAGCTCAACGGTCTTCACATGGTCGATCACCGCGCCATGCATCGCTGCACGGCAGAATTGCTGGAGCGCTTGCGCATCAATCTGGATCCGGAGGAGCTGGTCGGTAACCTCAGCATCGCGGAACGGCAGATGGTCGAGATCGCCAAGGCCGTGTCTTATGACTCCGACGTGCTGATCATGGATGAGCCGACTTCGGCCATTACCGAGAAGGAAGTCGCCCACCTGTTTTCGATCATCGCCGACCTGCGTGCGCAGGGTAAAGGCATCATCTACATCACCCACAAGATGAACGAAGTGTTCGCCATCGCTGACGAAGTGGCAGTGTTTCGCGACGGTGCCTACATCGGTCTGCAACGCGCCGACAGCATGGACGGTGACAGCCTGATCTCGATGATGGTGGGTCGTGAATTGACTCAGCTGTTCCCCGAGCGGGACCAGCCTGTCGGCAAACTCCTGCTGTCCGTGCGCGACCTGTCACTGGAGGGCGTGTTCGACGGCGTGTCCTTCGACCTGCATGCCGGCGAAGTGCTGGGAATTGCCGGGCTGATGGGCTCGGGCCGCACCAATGTCGCGGAGACCATCTTCGGCGTGACGCCGTGCACTCGCGGCGAGATCCACCTCGACGGCGTGCCAATCAAAGTCAGCGATCCGCATTTCGCCATCGAAAAAGGCTTCGCGCTGCTGACCGAGGATCGCAAGCTCAGCGGCTTGTTTCCGTGCCTTTCGGTGCTGGAAAACATGGAAATGGCGGTATTGCCGCATTTCGTCGGCAACGGTTTCGTGCATCAGAAAGCCTTGCGCGCCCTGTGTGAAGACATGTGCAAGAAGCTGCGGGTCAAGACCCCGTCACTGGAGCAATGCATCGACACGCTGTCTGGCGGCAATCAGCAGAAGGCCTTACTGGCGCGCTGGCTGATGACCAACCCTCGGGTGCTGATTCTCGACGAGCCGACTCGCGGTATCGACGTCGGCGCCAAGGCTGAAATTTATCGCCTGATCTCGCTGCTCGCCAGCGAAGGCATGGCGGTGATCATGATTTCTTCGGAACTGCCCGAAGTGCTGGGCATGAGCGACCGCGTCATGGTCATGCACGAAGGCGAGATGATGGGCACCCTCGACCGTGCCGATGCGACTCAGGAGCGGGTCATGCACCTGGCTTCGGGAAACTCGATTCACTGAACCCGGGCTGCCAATGGCCCCATTGCGGGTCGGAACAAGAATAAGAGGCACACATGAAGATGAACGCGATACTGGAAAACAAACCCGCCTTGGCACCGAGCAAGCACAAGCGTCGTCTGCCCACAGAACTGAGCATTTTCCTGGTGCTGATCGGCATCGCCCTGATCTTCGAAGTGTTCGGCTGGGTCGTGCGCGATCAGAGCTTTCTGATGAACTCCCAGCGCCTGGTGTTGATGATTCTGCAAGTGTCGATCATTGGCATGATCGCCATCGGGGTGACCCAAGTGATCATCACCACCGGGATCGACCTGTCCTCGGGCTCGGTCCTGGCGCTGACGGCGATGATCGCCGCCAGTCTCGCGCAGTCTTCCGAGTACACCCGCGCAGTGTTCCCATCGCTGACCGACCTGCCAGTGTGGATACCGGTCATCGCAGGGCTTGGGGTCGGGTTGCTGGCGGGTGCCATCAACGGGAGCATCATCGCGATCACCGGGATCCCGCCGTTCATCGCCACGCTGGGCATGATGGTCTCGGCTCGCGGCCTGGCGCGGTACTACACGGGCGGTCAGCCGGTGAGCATGCTCAATGATTCCTACACCGCCATCGGTCAGGGCGCGATGCCGGTGATCATCTTTCTGGTGGTGGCGGTGATCTTCCACATCGCCCTGCGCTACACCAAGTACGGTAAATACACCTACGCCATCGGCGGCAACATGCAGGCGGCGCGGACCTCCGGGATCAACGTCAAGCGCCATCTGATCATCGTCTACAGCATCGCGGGCCTGCTGGCAGGTCTGGCAGGTGTGGTCGCATCGGCAAGGGCGGCCACTGGTCAGGCGGGGATGGGCGTGTCCTACGAACTGGATGCCATCGCGGCGGCAGTGATCGGCGGCACCAGCCTGGCCGGCGGCGTCGGGCGCATCACCGGCACCGTGATCGGCGCGCTGATTCTGGGGGTCATGGCCAGCGGATTTACCTTCGTTGGCGTTGATGCCTATGTACAAGACATCATCAAAGGGTTGATCATCGTGGTCGCGGTGGTCATCGACCAATACCGCAACAAGCGCAAGCTCAAGCGCTGAGCGTTTGAAGAATGTGAAAAAGGGCCTGGTTACAGGCCCTTTTTGTTTTTGTATCGATTTGAACCGGAGCGTGAATGGCCGGTCAGAGACCATCCGGTTCTCATAGGCTGACCGCCAGACTGTCGCTGCCCTGCTTGCCCTATTGTGTTTTTTTGCTATCGATACCGCCGGCAAGCAGGGCTGCTTCAGGAAACCCATCGACACTGTGGCAATGAATTGAAACACCCGTTTGGCTCAATGCCAGCGGGGATTTGGGGGCTTGTTGAGCGAATCTTGTTCAATTATGTTGCCGAGTACGAAACCCGGCCTTAGACTGCCGCCCCTCGTAAATTGAGTGCCAGGTGGCGCTTGGAGACTGGGGCGCGTTTACAGTTGGGCCAAGGCGCTCCCTTGATTCGCCTTAATGCACGTTTTTTTATAGAGAAATCAATGACCAAGGAAAAGTTGCTGGCGATGCCGGCCGATGACTACATGAACGCGGAGCAGCACGCATTTTTCGTCAAGCTGCTGCAGGACATGAAGGTGGAAATCCACGAGCGCATCGAGCAGAGCCGTATCGCTATCGAAAGCCTGGACACCCCGGCTGATCCCGCTGACGCCGCTTCCGTCGAAGAAGAGCGCCACTGGCTGGTCAACGTCATCGACCGCGATCAGCGCATGCTGCCTCAGCTGGAAATGGCCCTGACCCGTATCGCCGAAGACACCTTTGGCTGGTGCGATGACAGCGGTGAGCCAATCGGCCTGAAGCGTCTGCTGATCAGCCCGACCACCAAGTACTGCATCGAAGCCCAGGAACGTCACGAACAGATCGACCGCCACCAGCGCCAGGCCTGATCTCTCTGACATGACTGCCGGCCCGACTGCCTTTCTCCAGGCAGTCGGGCTTTTTGTCGTCTGCAGTTTGTGCAAACTCTCGAGCAAAAGTCTCCTCCGACCGACCGACGCCAATGACTGCATCTTGCCGGGGTTGACGGACGTATTGCCCTGAATTGCTTGCGAAGCCAGTTTGTTCAATGGGTGATATTTAATTATTGTTTATCTGCTGACTTTTTGTATAAGTTTTGTTGGGGATGTCGGAAGTAAGTAAATTTGATGTGGGAGTTAGTTGCTGGGCGCGCGTAATGTTCCGAGATTTAAGTGGGATTTTTCTGAAGCTGTACTTTGGCTGTTGACGTTGAAGTAGAGTCGAGCATTCTGTGGATGTATGTCCGGATATGTAAATAGCGTTTCCGGCTTTAGTCATTGTCTACAGGTAGTTTGAATATGATTAGTTGCTCTGCTTCTTCTAAAAACAGTGCCTCGTTCGCTCCCCTGAACGTAACGGTACGCATCGGGGTATTCTTCGACGGGACCGGCAACAACCGTGTTAATAGCCAGGTGGGTGCTGATTGCCAGGCCATGGCGGAAATTTATAATTTCACTCATATCAAGGAGTGCGGTGGGCGGCACTCCGATCCCAATAGCAGTTACAGCAATGATTTGACCAATATTGCCCGGCTCGCGGAGCTCTATCTTCACCGGCCGAAGGCCAGTAACGGGGGGGAGGGGTTCAAGGTTTATCACTCGGTTTATGTCAGCGGCGTCGGCACCACCTCAGGTGGCCGAGACTCGTTGCCGGGGCAAGGTTTTGGCCGGGGAAGTACCGGTGTAGTTGCAAAAGCCTTCAATGGGATAAAAAAAATAAACCGCGTGCTGGACGAATTCGACGCTCACAATCCGGGTTGCGTCATTGCGGCCCTGGAACTGGATATCTTTGGTTTCAGCCGAGGTGCTGCTTCGGCTCGTCATATGGCGAACGAAGTGCTCAAGCAAAACCGCGGGGCTCTGGGGCCGGTTCTTAATCATTACAAGTTGCCGTTGGCCCCGGATTTTTCCTGGAGCAACAACTCTGTGCGTCTGAAGGTGATCGGGCTGTTCGATACCGTAGCGGCGGTTGGCGGAGTTTCCGACTTTGGCAATGTTCGTGACGCGGTCAACAGAAAGGTTAATCTGTTCTTGCCCCCAGGATGCGCGGAACAGGTGATTCATCTGGTGGCGGGTGATGAACACCGACGCAACTTTGCATTGAACAGCGTGACTCCAGACTGGGCAAGGGAGATTGTTCTTCCGGGGAGCCATTCGGATATTGGCGGAGGTTATCATCCGCAGAGTATTGAAAAAGTTGCATTGACCCGGCCCCGACGCAGTCGGGTCCCTGCCCATATTCCATACGAAAACACAGATGCCTGGTTACAGACGCAGGCTGAGATGGAGGAATTGAACGTACACCGCTGGCTTGATCCACAGGATCAAACCGCGACCGTGGGGCTTGAGTGTGTCGAGCGACGAAGCCAATACAGCTTCGGAATGAAGACCGTTCTGGCATCGGTGCGGCTTGTACGTCGGGTATTCGGCTATTTGTCACGCGTCTACTTGCGGGTCATGCATGTGTTGGCGTGTGAGGAAGGCGTCCCGTTTCGACCGATTCCCGATACGCCAGACTTCTGTCTGCCGCCGGAGCTGCGAGGAATCGCCACTAAACTGGTTGACTATGCACGGGGAGAGGGCAGTTCCCTGAGCAAGGATGAGTTGCAGGTTTTGTATCAGCGTTACATCCATTGCTCGGCGCACTGGAACCGTCCTTTGAGCACGCGCGGCGTGTTCGCAGACTCTTTATTCGTGCACGCACCGGCTACGGGTGGGCGTTCGCGTTATCCCAATGCCAGCCAGCCAGGCTACCCGCACTGATCAATGGCGGCCGGACTGAGGCCGCCATTGTTTTCCTGACAAAAACGCACGGGTCATTTTTGCGGGTGCAAAAGCTCATTCAGTTCATCGACCACCGGCGCCCACTCAGCGTCTACCCGCAGTTCCTCCTTTAGAAAGCGCGCTTGCTGCGGGGTCCAGAACGGCGCGTCGATCAGTTTCACGTCATCGGGTAAAGAGTGTTTGCTGACGAACGCGTCGATACTGCCCTGATCAGAATCCAGGCCCAGTTGCTCGAACAATGTCGCAAGTGTCGGTGTGGTGAGTTCCATAGTGTCTCCCTGGCAGGTCGAAGACCCGGATTGGCGTGGACGTGATTAAGCCTCTGTTGCATGTGAGTCTGTACGGCCAACAGAGTTCTGCGCATTTGCCTTAACGATTCAGCCCTTCTCGTTCGGGTCCTGCAGCCGATTGCACACACCTGTACCTGGCCATTCGTGTACAAAAACAGCTACATAACGGACGAAAGGCATATATCGCGTATAGACTCTCACCCGGTAGAATCCAGGCTCGCCCGAGCGTCTGGCCTGCGGGGCGGAACATTTTCTTGTCTTTTCCTTGCCTGACCCATCTGGTCGGGCGAGTTCATATCAGGTTGGGAGTTTGTACATTGGCAGTAAGTAATCTGGATACCCATGCGTTATTCGTGCTTGGAGATTTGCGCGCGAAGTTGGTGAAGCAATTCCAGGCACGTTTCGTTTATGTCATCGAGCAGTCCCCTGAAGGCATCTATATGTCGGAAATCGACACCGAAACCTCACTGGTGGTCGATGACAAGCCGCGTCTTGAGTTGAAGGTCGGCGATCACTTTCGCGCCGCCGTCCTGCCCAGCCGCGAAGGCGGCAAGTTCGAAATCAAGTTCCGTGACATCAAGATGACCGTCTACGGTCTGGGCGAATACGCATTCGTCGACGTGCCAGAGGGCCACGGCATCGTCTTCAAGGAATCCCACAGCGTGTTCATGGTGTTCGCCGCTCACGAACAGATTCAGCTGGGTCTGAGCAAGATACTCAAAGCTGCAACCGGCAAGGCCGCAAAATGGCGCAAGGGCGAACTGGTGTTCAAGGCCAGCGAGTGAATCGCCAGCCCTGTTGATGCCTCAGGTCAGAAGCGTGTCTGCACCGCCAGCTCGAACGTGCGCGGCTCGCCCAGATAATACGCCGGTGAAACATGCGCGAAGCGCGCATAGACCTCGTCAGTCAGATTGCGCACGCGCCCAGTGATCGAGGTGTGCTGGTCCACTTTGAAGGTGAGAAAACTGCCGTAGAGCGTGTACGAAGGCACGGTCTGGGTGTTGGCATTGTCGGCATACACCGACGCCACGTAGCGCGCGTCGACACCGCCTTGCCAAGCGGCATTGAAATCGTAGGTCAGCCACAGATTCCCGACTCGATCCGGCACATTGGTCGGCGTATTGCCCCTGCGTGAGACCACGACCCCGGTGGCGTTCTTTTCACTGAACTCGTCGTACTGGGCGTCGACCCAGGCGAAATTGCCTTCCAGCAGCAGACTCGGTGTGACTCGCAATGAGCTGGCGAGCTCGATGCCGTTCGATGACTGTTGGCCTACTGGAATCGTGTTGGTCGGGTCCAGCGGATCGGTCACAGCGAAGTCTTTGCGCTCGATGGCGTAGGCGGCAATGGTCGCCGACCCCCTCCCTTGCAGGTAATCGAACTTGCTGCCGATCTCCCACTGCTTGCCGGTGGAAACGTCGAAATTCTGCGTGCCGCTGGGTTGCTCCGCCGCACTGCTGTACTGCACATAGACGTTGGCGCTGGGCAGAAACTGCCAGGTCAGCCCGGCGCGACCGGTGACCGGTTGCCAGTCTCGCCGCAGGTGACGGGGGTTGCTGGCAGTCACGGCGTGATGATTGGTCACGTCCAGATCGATATCGTCGTAGCGCAAACCCGTGACCAGCGACCATTGCTCGTTCAGCGCCAGACGATTCTCGACGAACACTGCCTGGGTGGTGACTTCGTTGGTCTTGTCTTTGACGAATCCCTGGCGGGTGCCCGGCAGGTCGTAGAAGTTTCCGGGGTCGAAGTGGTCGGGATCCATGGAGTTGTTCGCCGGCACATTCCACGGATTGTTTGTGGTGCTGTTGACCTTGTACTCGAATCCACCCGCCCAGGTCGTGGCCATTCCCAGCAGCGTGCTTTCGTGGCGCAGCTCGAACTGGTTGCCGCTCTGGGTGCCTTCATGGCGCACCAGATACGCGGTCGAACGGTTGATGGCGCTGTTGTCGGCGTTGTACTGGTAGGTCTCCAGGTTGCGGTAATCGCGCTGGCTGTCCAGGTGATAGAGCGTATTGCGCAGGCTGGTGGCGTCATCGATGCGGTAGTCGATGACCGAACGCACCCAGCGCGTGCGTTGTTCGTACAGGCCGTCTTCAACGTTGTAATTGCGAAAGCGATCATGTTTGTCGATTTTCAGCTCTCCAGCCTTGGGGTTGAGCACCGGGGTGCCCCAGTACGGGCTGTCTTCGTGTTCGTCCTGGTACTCCAGCGCCAGGGTGTGTGACAGGTTCGGCGTGAGGTCGCTGAGCAAGGAAAACGCCGCGCTCCAGGCATCGTTTTCCTGTCGGTCTATGTAGCCGTTGCCGGTGGTGTGGCTGACGTCCAGGCGCGCGTAATGCTGCACATCTGAAGTGGGATCGCTCAGCCTGTGATTGACGCCGAATGCGGTTTGAGCGGTGTCGAAACTGCCATAGCTGACGCGTCCTTCGGCGGCCTGTTCGTCCCGAGTCGCCAGCTTGGTGACGTAGTTCAGCGAGCCGCCTACCGAGCCCGCTCCATTCATCAAGGACGACGGGCCACCCAACAATTCCACCCGATCGTAGATCCAGCTGTTGACCGGCCTTGCGAGACCTGTGGCGACATTGATCCCGTTGAACATCTGCGTTACCTGACTGCTGGTGAAACCTCGGTACGAGATGAACCCGCCGAACCCCGGTGGCGCGCTGGCGTTGACCCCCGGAAGGGCATTGGCGGCGTCCTGAAAATTCTGCGCACCGTGGCGTTCGATATCCGAGCGATTGGCGACTGCGATGGAGGCGGGGGTCTGGCGCAGGCTCAAACCAAGGCGAGTGGCGCTGGCCGCCTGTTGTTCCAGATCGAGTCCGGCGTTGGGCTGCTCTTCGCCGGTGACGGTGACCGGGGCCAGATCGATGGGCGTTTGTGCGTGGGCGAACGGGGAAATGCTGCCGATCAAACCGGCGAGCAGGGGGATACGTTTCATGGTGAAAACCTGAAAGGAATGCGAGCGAGACCCGAACCCTGCATGAGCCTGTCCACCGTCTTCGCGAGCAAGCTCCCTCCCACAGGTTCAGTGTCGACCCCATTAATGGAGTCAGTCACACACGCTGTGTCGGCCACATGACCTGTTTCTGGCCGAAGGCCGTGGGAGGGAGCTTGCTCGCGAAGACAATGGACCAGACACTCGAGGACCGTCGGAGAGCCACAATGGGCTGCCGTATGAGCAACGGGGTCAGTTGAATGTCGACGTCAGATCAGGCAAAAGGCGGCGCGCGCGGATTGGCCGTGGGCCAATGGAAAGCAGGAGGGATTTCATAAGAGGCGACCACCGCAGGCGGCGGGCTGTGTTGTTCGGGGAGGATTGCCAGGGTCAGGCTGGAGTTCAGCGCCGGGCCCATGCCGCCGGTTGAGCACAGAGGGCAGCCGAATGCGGCGCAGAGCGTGGGGAGTTTCTGTTCGCCGGGCTTGAACTGATCCACGACCAGCGCACGGCCATCGGTGGAGCAGAACTCGCCGCCGATGCCGTTGAGCTGCATCCCGACCATCTGGCCATGACCGATGCTGCAGGCGAACACGTTGAACAGGACGCAGCAATAAAGCATCCATGCGATCAGGTGTCGGTCAGAGCGGGCCAGTTTCATGGCCGGGGAATGTATCAGATGTGTTGCGATGGGCGGGGTGCGACAAATTGGCGCTGGGTTTTCAGGGGGGTGATAGAGGCGGTCTGTGAGATCGATTTTGTTGTTGTTGTTGTTGTTGTTGTTGTTGTTGTTGTTGTGTTTGTCCTGGCTAACGCCAGGCCTGTTTCGCCTTCGGCGAGTTACTTGAAAAGACACCAAGTAACCAAGTGTCCTGGCTCATGGTTGGGTTCCTCCTTCGTCGGAATWCCCTCACTYCGGCGACGCTCCGTGGGCCCGCGCCGAACGGACATCCATGTCCTGACGGCGCTCTCGCGGCATCCATGCCGCTCGGCCCACTCCACGTCACCTGCGTTCAGCCTGCACCCAAGTCGCGATTTGCGTCGTCTGAACTGTGGCGCGCATAGAAGCAAGATCAAGATCAAGATCAAGATCACAAGCGAACAGTGACCTGTCGTCCGGATACGATCCCTGTGGGAGAAGCCGGAGCTGTGCGACGGCAGCGAAGCGGTGGGTCTGGTGGCTCATCTGCTAATTGATCCACCGCTATCGTCCGAATCGCGGCCCGTACCGTCGCACAGCTCCGGCGTCTCCCACAGAGATTGGTGTCCAACTTTGAGACTTCGGCTCTACACACAAGCCGGACTGCTACGGGTTCGTGTTCGCTGTTGCTGTTGCTGTTGCTGTTGCTGTTGCTGTTGCTGTTGCTGTTGCTGTTGCTGTTGCTGTGCTGTTGCCGTTGATCTTGATCTTGCTTCTAAGCGCGCGATTTCCCGGACGACACCAATCGCGACTTGGGTGCAGGCTGAACGCAGGTGGCGTGGAGTGGGCCGAGCGGCATGGATGCCGCGACAGCCGCCCCCCGCCATGGATGGCGGATGGCGGCGGGCCCACGGAGCGTCGCCGGAGTGAAGGAACCCGAGGAACGAGGGCCCAACCAGGAGCCAGGACCCTTGGTTACTTGGTGTCTTTTCAAGTAACTCGCCGAAGGCGAAACAGGTCTGGCGTTAGCCAGAGCAGAAGAATCAGCATCACCGCTAATCCCGGATCAACCCAAAAAAACCAAAAACCGAAAATCACCGCCCCTCATGCCCTCCCTCAGAAACCTCCGGCGGCACATCCCCGTCTCCCGCCATCCGCTTGCGAAACAACCCCGTCCGCGCCAGCAACAGAGTCGTCACCGGCACCGTGATCGCCAGCAGAATCGGAATCAGCCAGGCATGCAACACCGGCCCTTCCTTCATCGCCGAGAAATAAATGATCGACGCCAACGCCACACACCACGCGCCAATGGTCGAGGCCAATGCAGGCGGATGCATGCGCTGAAAAAAATCCTTCATACGCAACAGCCCTATCGCACCGATCAGCGCGAAAAGACTGCTCAGCACCAGCAACACAGCCGTCACCACTTCCACCCAGAACGGCAACACATAAAGCGAATTCATTCGATCACCTCGCCGCGCAGCAGAAACTTGGCCAAGGCGAACGAGCCGACAAAGCCGAACAACGCGATCAACAGAGCCGCTTCGAAATACGTGTCACTGGCATAACGAATCCCCAGCACCAGCATCATCAGCATCGCCAGGATGTACAGATAATCCAGCGCCAGAACCCGGTCCTGCGCCGAAGGCCCCTTGAACAGCCGGATCAGGGTGAGAACCATGGCAACGGTGAACAGCGACAGGCTGAGCAAGATCGCGTTGGCGAGCAGCGGGCTCATTGGAAAATCTCCATCAACGGGCGTTCGTAGGAAGTCTTGAAGTGCTCGATGAAGCGCGCTTCGTCATCCAGATCGAACACATGGATCAGCAACACGCTGCGATCCAGCGCCAGTTCCGACCACACGGTCCCTGGCACCACAGTGCAGATCATCGACAGCGCTGCCAGCCCGTGAGCGTCGTGCAGGTCCAGCGGGATCTTGATGAACGCCGAACGTGGCGGCTTTCGACCGGCGTGCAACACGCCCCAGGCCACCTGCAGGTTCGACGTCACCACATCACGCCCTACCAGTAAGAACAGCTTGAGCGCCACACCGGGCTTGCGGATTCGCGCAGGTTGCGGACGCAACGAAGCGAACATGAGCGGTGCAAGGAACCCCAGCAGCGCGCCGAACAGCAGGTTGCCTGCGCTCAGCGACAGGTTCAGCAGCAGCCACAGCGCCCACAGCGCCAGCGACAGCAACGGCGCAGGAAATACGCGATTCATGGCTGCACCTCCGTGTTCGCGGTGGTCGGCCCGGGAATGGGTCTGGCGGCCTTGACCGACAACACATATTGCTGCGGGTCGTGCAGGGCCTGAGCGGTGTCCTGGGTGTAGCGCAGCAGCGCCTGTGCCTTGAAGGTCAGCACGACGCAGGCGCACAGGAGCAGGGCGATGGGGATGCATTCGTTACGACGCAATGCGGGCGACGGACGATCCTGCGCGGTCCAGAAACGCTTGATGCCGACGCGCACGAAGGCAAACAGCGACGCCAGCCCGGAGACGATCAGCAACGCCACCAGCGTCCAGCTGTCGGCGCGGATGGCTTCGTCCTTGGCCACGTCCAGACCCAGCGGGTTGAGCAGTGCGCTGATCAACGTCAGCTTGCCGAGGAAGCCCGAGAGCGGTGGCATGCCGATGATCAACAGGGCGCAGGCGATGAAGCTCAGGCCCAGAAAGGCCATGGTCCAGGGAATCACCTGACCGACCACGGCTTTCTGCTCGTCATCCAGATTTGTACCCGGCAGCGGGTGCAGCGACTCCAGCGCTTTGGGCAGTCGATCGGCGTCGTCTTCCAGCGGGATCTCGTTGGCCGAACGCGAGCGCTCCACCAATTCTGCCAGCAAAAACAGCGCGCTCAAGGCCAGGGTCGAACTGACCAGATAGAACAGCGCACCTGCGGTGAGGCTCGGCTGGCCGAAACCGATGGCCGACAGCAGAATGCCCGCCGACACCAGAATGCTCAGGCTCGCCATGCGTTCCAGACGTTGCGCGGTGACAAGGGAAATCGCCGCTACTGCCAGCGTCGCCATCCCGCCCCAGATCAGCCAGTTGCCACCGAAGAATGCCGACGCGCCCGCTTGCCCGGAGAACAGCAAGGTCCACAAGCGCAGCAGGGTATAGGCGCCGACTTTGGTCATCAGCGCAAACAGTGCCGCCACTGGCGCGCTGGCGGAGGAGTAGGCCGGCACCAGCCAGAAGTTCAGCGGCCACATCCCGGCCTTGGCCAGAAACGCCACAGCAAGAATGGCTGCGCCTGCGTGCAAGAGCCCCAGATCGGCCTCGGAAACCTGCGGAATCTTCACTGCAAGATCCGCCAGATTCAACGTGCCGGTGACGCCATAGATCAACGCCGCGCCGATCAGGAACAGCGACGAGGCGAGCAGATTGATGGTGATGTAATGCAGACCGGACGACACCCGCGCACGTCCCGAACCATGCAGCATCAGGCCGTAGGACGCCGCCAGCAGGACTTCGAAGAACACGAACAGATTGAACAGATCTGCTGTCAGGAAGGCGCCATAAAGCCCCATCAGCTGGATCTGGAACAACGCATGAAAGCTCGCGCCCGCTCGGTCCCAACGGGCCAGTGCGAACAGCAGGGCGCAGAAGGCGACGATGCCGGTCAGCACCAGCATCAGCGCCGCAAGATGATCGACCACCAGCACGATGCCAAACGGCGATTCCCAGTTGCCTGGCAGGTACACGCCGATCGAGCCGGTGGTCCCGGTCTTTTGTACCCACATCATCAGGGTGATGGCGATGCCAAGGCCGAGCGCGGTGGACAGCAGGTTGATCCGGGCTTTCAACGGACGGTGCTTTTCGCCGAGCCAGAGCATCAGTGCGGCGGTCAGCACCGGCAGCAGAATCGGCGCGACGATCAGTTGGTTCATCATACTCATTCACTGCTCTCCCGACCGTCGACGTGGTCGTTTCCGGTCAGGCCACGGGACGCCAGCAGCACCACCAGAAACAGCGCGGTCATGGCGAAACTGATGACGATGGCCGTCAGTACCAGCGCCTGGGGCAGGGGGTCGGTGTAGTTGAGCAGGTCCTGGGGCACGCCGTCCTTGATGATCGGCTCCTTGCCGATGAACAGGCTGCCCATGCTGAAGATGAACAGATTGACGCCGTAGGACAGCAGGCACAGCCCCATGACCACCTGAAAGGTCCGGGGGCGCAGGATCAGCCAGACGCCGGAAGCGGCGAGCACGCCGATGGCAATGGCAATGACTTCTTCCATCAGATGGCTCCTTGTGAAGTGGGTGGAGGGGCCGGCTCGATGGGCTGCGGCAAGGACGTCGGACGGTGGCTGCGGACCGACTGGTGAGCCAGTGCAGTGAGAATCAGCAGCGTCGAGCCGACCACCACGGCGTACACGCCGATGTCGAAAAACAGCGCACTCGCCACATGCACATCGCCCAGCAGCGGCAGATGCAAATGTGCGGTGTGCGTGGTCATGAACGGATAACCCAGCGCCATGGAACCCAGGCCCGTGGCAAGGGCGAAGAACAGGCCAGTGCCCATCCAGCGCAGCGGCCGCAGGCTCATGTTGGCCTCGACCCATTGAGTGCCTGCGACCATGTACTGAAGGATGAAGGCCACCGACATCACCAGCCCCGCGACGAAGCCGCCGCCCGGCTGGTTGTGGCCGCGCATGAACAGGTACATCGACACCACGAACGCCACCGGCAGCAACAGACGCACCAGCACCGCCGGGACCATCATGAAGCCCAGTGCGGTGTCGAGGGCGTGTCGAGGGTTGACCAGGTCGGTGACCACATCGCGTGCCAGCAGCCGTTGTTGCGCTGGCAGCAGGATGCTTTCTTTCGGTGGACGGAAGCGTCGCAGCAGGGCGAATACCGTGAGGGCAACCACTGCCAGAACGGTGATCTCGCCGAAGGTGTCGAAACCGCGGAAGTCCACCAGCATCACGTTGACGGTGTTGGTGCCGCCGCCCTGGGTCAAGGCGCGGCTGAGGTAGAACTCCGAGATCGCATTCGGCGTCGGGCGGGTGAGCATGGCGTAGGAGAGCAGCGCCATGCCGCCGCCCACGCCCACGGCGAGGACGAAGTCGCGCACCCGGCGAACCCGTGCGCGATTGCGCGAGCGGGTTGGCGGGGCGACGTTTTCGTTACGTCGGGGCAGCCAGCGCAGACCCAGCAGGATCAGCACGGTGGTGACCACTTCGACCGCCAGTTGAGTCAGGGCCAGGTCCGGCGCAGAGAACCAGACGAAGGTCACGCAGGTCATCAGGCCACAGACGCCGACCATGGTCACTGCGGCCAGTCGATGGTACTTGGCTTGCCACGCAGCGCCGATGGCACAGGCGATGGCGATCAACCAGAGCATGACGAACACACCCGACCCCGGAATCTTCGGCCGGTCGCCCCAGCTCAGGCCGCTGTCGTACATCGGCACGAAGCCTGCGATCAGTGCGACGAACACCATCAAAAACAGCTGCGCCTGGAGTCGGCGCGTCGTCAGCAGGCCTTCGAGCGAGCGCGCGGTGAGCATCTTGATCACCAGCACGCGTTCGAACAGACGCTTGCCATTGAGGCGCCAGATCAGTGGCGGCCCTTTGAATCGGTCGCGTTTGAAACGTGGGCGCAGCAGCAGATAAAGCACGATGCCGGCGGCCATGGCGATCAGGCTCATGATCATTGGCGCGTTCAGGCCGTGCCAGATCGCCAGGCTGTATTCAGGCAGCGTCGCGCCCACCACCGGTTGTGCCGCAGCGGCGAGCAGCGGGCCCACCGATTGCGCCGGGAAGATTCCGACAATCAGGCAGGCCAGCACCAGCAACTCGACGGGAACACGCATCCAGCGTGGCGGCTCGTGAGGGGTATGGGGTAGGTCGGTGGCCTTCGGGCCGAAGAACACATCCACGGTAAACCGCAGCGAATAGGCAACGCTGAACGTCCCGGCGATGGTGGCGATGACCGGCAACGCCGCCTCGACCCAGGCTGTGGACGTGATGAACACCGTCTCGGCGAAGAACATTTCCTTGGACAGGAAACCGTTGAGCAGCGGCACACCAGCCATTGCCGCACTGGCGACCATGGCCAGGGTCGCGGTGTAGGGCATCAGCCTGACCAGGCCGCTGAGTTTGCGGATGTCGCGGGTGCCGCTTTCGTGATCGATGATCCCTGCGGCCATGAAGAGCGAGGCCTTGAACGTGGCGTGGTTGAGAATGTGAAACACCGCCGCCACCGCCGCAAGCGGGCTGTTGAGGCCCAGCAGCAGCGTGATCAGCCCCAGGTGGCTGATGGTGGAGTAGGCCAGCAGGCCTTTGAGGTCGGTCTGGAAAATCGCCGAGTAAGCGCCGATCACCAAGGTACAGGCCCCGGCGCCGCCGACGATCCAGAACCATTGCTCGCTGCCGGACAGTGCGGGCCATAGCCGCGCCAACAGGAACACGCCGGCCTTGACCATGGTCGCCGAGTGCAGATACGCCGACACTGGCGTCGGCGCGGCCATGGCGTGGGGCAGCCAGAAGTGGAAAGGGAATTGCGCGCTTTTGCTCAAGGCGCCGATCAGGATCAGGGTCAACAGAACCGGGTACAACGCGTGGGCGCGGATTGCATCGCCTGAGGCCAGCACTCGGTCCAGGTCGTAGCTGCCGACTACGTGGCCAAGCAGCATGACACCGACCAGGAGCGCGAGACCTCCGGCGCCAGTGACCATCAGCGCCATGTAGGCGCCGCGTCGGGCATCGGCGCGATGGTGCCAGTAACCGATCAACAGGAAGGAAAAAACGCTGGTCAGCTCCCAGAAGAACACGATCTGAATCAGGTTGCCGGACATTACCAGGCCGAGCATCGCGCCCATGAACGCCAGGAAAAAGGAGAAGAATCGCGGCACTGGGTCGTCCGGCGACATGTAGTAGCGCGCGTAAAGCGAGACCAGCGCGCCGATGCCCAGCACCAGCATCGAGAACAGCCAGGCAAAGCCATCCAGACGCAGAACGAAGTTCAGACCCAGGCTTGGCAGCCAGAAGAATTCTTCACGAATGACGCCGCCATGGGCGATCTGCGGGTACCAGAATGCCACCTGTATCGCGCCGATCAGGGCGATCAGGCCAGCCAGAAGGGATTCGCTGTTACGAGCATTGTGCGGCAAAAGCGCCGCCAGACAGCTGCCGATGAAAGGCAGAAGCAGTAGAACTATCAGGGACATAGGCTTCTAATCTGCGAATAAATGTCAAGGATCATACGTGCACGGGCCGTGCATCACCAACCGCCAAGATGTCGCAGAATCCTACAAACTTTGTAGGCAGCAGCGTAGTTGACCTGTGTGAACAGCGAGTTTGCATCCGTTTATTCCCTCTAGCAGTCCGGCTTGCTGGCACTGGCGTTCTTGAGTCCGCCACCGCCGGCAAACCGTGCTGCTTCAGGTGTTTGCAGCCGGATTTCTGACCTCGGCCAGACTGATGGACGAAGCGCGGATTGGCGCTTGTGTTCATTTAAGCGACAATGCCCGCCAGTTTCTGGAGCGCCCCATGTCTGATTCCATCGAAAGCCTTGCCGTTGACGCCGTTCTCGACGCGACCGGCCTCAATTGTCCTGAGCCTGTGATGATGCTGCACCAGAAGGTGCGCGATCTGCCGGCCGGCGGGTTGCTCAAGGTCATCGCCACCGACCCTTCGACCCAGCGCGACATTCCCAAGTTCTGCGTGTTTCTCGATCACCAACTGGTAGAAAAGCAGGCAGCCGACGGCGTGTACCTGTACTGGATTCGCAAGAAGCTCGGCTGAGAGACGCCGATCCCTGGTGGCGGCATCGCGCCGCGCTGGCCCGTCCGCGCGCCAGCGCCTACACTGCCGCCACTCCAGGGAGCCCACCATGCGCATAGTTGCTGACGAAAACATTCCACTGCTCGACGCCTTCTTTTCAGGTTTTGGCGACATCTGCCGTTATCCCGGGCGCACCCTCGACCGCACCGCCGTGGCCGATGCCGACATCCTGCTGGTGCGCTCGGTGACCAAAGTCACCCGCGAATTGCTCGAAGGCACGCCGGTCCGCTTCGTCGGCACCTGCACCATTGGCACCGATCACCTGGACCTCGATTACTTCAATGAAGCCGGCATTCAGTGGTCCAGCGCGCCCGGCTGCAATGCACGCGGCGTGGTGGATTACGTGCTGGGCAGTCTGCTGACCCTGGCGGAAATCGAAGGTGCCGACCTCACTCAACGCACCTATGGCGTAGTGGGGGCGGGGCAGGTGGGTGGTCGTCTGGTCGAGGTGTTGCGCGGGTTGGGCTGGAATGTGCTGGTGTGTGATCCGCCGCGACAGGCAGAAGAAGGCGGGAACTACGTCAGCCTTGAAGAAATCATCGCCCGTTGCGACGTCATCAGCCTGCACACGCCCCTGACCAAGTCAGGAGCGCTGTCGACCTGGCATCTGCTAGATCGCCCCCGTCTGCAACAACTCAAGCACGGCGCCTGGCTGATCAATGCCGCACGCGGGCCCATCGTGGACAACAGCGCGCTGCGTGAAGTCCTGCTTGAGCGCGAGGACCTGCAAGCAGTTTTGGACGTCTGGGAGCAGGAACCGCTGGTGGACGTGGCGCTGGCCGAGCTGTGTGTGATCGGCACCCCGCACATCGCAGGTTACAGCCTCGATGGTCGCCAGCGCGGCACTGCGCAGATCTATCAAGCGCTATGCGCGCATCTGGGGCAGACACCGACCATCAGCCTCGACGATCTGCTGCCCAGACCCTGGCTGGCGCAAATGACCCTCGACGCCGGGACCGATCCGGCGTGGGCGCTGAATACCCTGTGCCGAGGCGTCTACGATCCGCGTCGCGACGACGCCGATTTTCGCCGTAGCCTGATCGGTGACTCCGCCGAGCAGCGACTGGCCTTCGATGCACTGCGCAAGCACTATCCGCCGCGCCGTGAAATCGAAGGGCTGAAAGTCGCCATCAACGGAGATTCAGGCGTACTGCGCCAGATGGTCGCGGCGCTCGGTGCCGCCCTGGTTTAGCGGAAAACGTATTTCACGATGTAGGCTGAAAGATCATTGAAGACGCGGTGCGGCACTGGCTCCTCGCATCGCTCAGCCTTTGCCAGTGCGAGGTGAGCAGCCTTCACCGTTTCGCATCGCTCGTCCAGTGACACGATCGGCGCATTGACCAGTCTGACGTAATTGTCGAATGCACAAGGCTTGTTCGCTTCCGGGTTGCGTACGATTGTCATCGCGTGGCGCTCGGGCTGAATGGACGCTCCACTTTCATCAGTGATGGGTTGTGCCACCAACTCACTGGGCTTTGTGCAAAGGCTGCTGCACACCACGCGGCGGTCTCGCAACACACCGAATCCGCGTTCGTACAGGGTGATCCTTGAACCCACCGACGTTGCGCAGGCATTTTCGACCTCGCTCAGGATCGATTGGGCGTTTGCCATGCTGCCGTCAATGTTCGAGATGCCTACGAAGCGCTCCATTTCCCGGCCTTCGATGCTTTTCAAGGCGCGCTCGATGGTCGAGAGGTGGGCGAACTCACGCTTGCAGCCAATGAGATGAACGTCGAACTGATAGCCCTTGCTGGCGGCATCCGCGGGCAACCCGGCGAAGTCGATGTTGTCCAGCGCTGATTCGATGATGATGTTGTAATTCTTGCTGAACGCGTCTTTAAAAATTTTCTTGCCCAAGTCCCAGATAAATCGCTCTGTGTGCTCATAAGCATGCAATACGCCGTGCCCGATCATCTGTGCGTATTGTGGGTGGTGGGTGCGGTACTCAGGAATGTAAGGCCTGATGAAGTCCTTGTAGCTGCCGCCGGGCAGAAGCGATTTCTCCAGCAGATAGGTTTTTCCCGATCCCTGGACGCCCGCGACAATGAGCATTCTGGGAGCATCAGTATCTTTGTTCGCTTCAGCGACGGAGTCGAAGAGTTGCGGTGCAATTTCGCTGTAGGCCTTGGCGAGGTCGGCTTCGGTATAGCTGTAAAGGCTGTCATGGGGCATTTGCAGTGTTCCTGATGAGTTGAAGGGTTGATCCATCAGGAACGGACGTAATTATGTTGGCTGGTGCTAGTCAATGGGCTCGGTAGTAGGGCTTTTCTTCATCTTCTGTGGGCAATTTTAGAAGAGGTTTTTCAGCGCACATAAAAAACCCGGCATCGAGGCCGGGTTTCAAGGAGGTAAGCTCATCAGTCTTGTTTTTCAGGTTTGACCCAGTACTTTTCGCATTCCTGACATGCGGCCTGAACCATCTCTTCAGTAATCAGGATCTGGTTTCCGTCCTTGTCGAAAATCGCGCCACCCAGTTGTGCCTCGGGTTGCGGCCGTACGACGGGTTCTTGATTGCTGCTGTTCTGCAAGCTCATGGCCTGTCTCCTCATCAGGTTGTGCGCTTCACGTTATCCACGCTTGATGACTGCGCCATGACATCCCTGGACGCTTCAAGCGTCCTTTCAGTGCAACAGATGAATGGCAAAATCGCCACCCCACCGTTAGACCGATCCACTCTAAACGTCCTCGGTTGCCGTCATAACACGCCATCGGCTTTGCGCGGACACCCTTACCCAGACTGGTTCAATTGACCTGAGTTCAGCGAAAGTCGACGAGCGTGCACAGGAGCGCCGGTGTAGGCTCTGCGCTCGAGTCGTCTTCCAGGTGTATTTCATGCCATCAGTGTTTTCTGGCCGTCAGCGCCACGCCCTCCGTCTGGCGATGCGCATGGTCGCGCCTTACCGCAAGCAGGCCCTCGGTGCGCTGGTGGCGTTGATTGCTACCGCCGGTATAACCCTGTCCCTGGGGCAGGGCATCCGGCTTATGGTCGATCAGGGTTTTCTGACCCGCTCAGTGACCCAGCTCAACGAAACCATCGCCCTGTTCATGCTGCTGATTCTGGCGCTGGCGGTCGGCACTTTTACCCGTTTCTATCTGGTGTCCTGGATCGGCGAACGGGTCGTGGCCGACCTGCGCAAGCAGGTGTTCGATCATCTGGTCAGCCTGCATCCCGGCTTCTACGAGAACAACCGCAGCTCGGAAATCCAGTCGCGGCTGACCGCCGATACCACCTTGCTGCAATCGGTGATCGGCTCCTCGCTGTCGATGTTTCTGCGCAATGCGCTGATGGTGATCGGCGGGGTGATTCTGCTGTTTTTCACCAATCCCAAGTTGACCAGTATCGTCGTCGTGGCGTTACCGCTGGTGGTGGCGCCGATCCTGATTTTCGGGCGTCGGGTGCGCAGTCTGTCCCGGGAAAGCCAGGACCGGGTGGCCGACGTGGGCAGCTATGTCTCCGAAGCGTTGGGGCAGATCAAGACGGTGCAGGCCTACAACCATCAAGAGCAGGATCGGCAGCGCTTTTCGCAGACCGCCGAAGGCGCTTTCGAGACCGCGCGCAAACGGATTCTGCAGCGCTCATGGCTGATCACTCTGGTTATCGTGCTGGTGCTCGGGGCGGTGGCGGTCATGCTCTGGGTCGGCGGCATGGACGTGATCGCGGGTCGTATTTCCGGCGGGGAACTGGCCGCGTTCGTGTTCTATAGCCTGATCGTTGGCAGCGCCTTCGGCACCCTCAGCGAGGTGATCGGCGAGTTACAACGCGCCGCCGGTGCCGCCGAGCGCATCACCGAGTTGTTGCAGGCGCGCAGTGAGATCACGCCTCCGCAAAGCGACCTGTTGGTGTTGCCCGAGCAGGTCACTGGTCGTCTGGCGCTGGAAAACATCAGCTTTGCCTACCCGTCGCGGCCTGAACGTAACGCGGTCGAAGGTTTGAGTCTGAGCATCGAAGCAGGCGAGACACTGGCATTGGTCGGGCCGTCCGGGGCAGGTAAGTCGACACTGTTTGACCTGCTGCTGCGCTTCTACGACCCGCAACAAGGGCAGATCCTGATCGAAGGTTTGCCCGCGCAACGTCTGGACCCATTGGATCTGCGCCGCTGTTTCGCCTGGGTTTCGCAGACCCCGGCGCTGTTTTTCGGCAGCGTTGAGGACAACATTCGTTATGGCAATCCCGAGGCGACCATGGAGCAAGTCGAGGCCGCCGCACGCATCGCTCATGCCCATGAGTTCATCCAGTTGCTGCCGCAGGGCTATCAGACGCATCTGGGGGATGGCGGAATGGGCCTGTCGGGCGGACAGCGTCAGCGTCTGGCGATTGCCCGCGCGCTATTGGCCGATGCGCCGGTGCTGCTGCTCGATGAAGCGACCAGCGCACTGGATGCGCAAAGTGAACATCTGATTCAACAGGCGCTGCCGACGTTGATGCTGGGCCGGACCACGCTGGTGATCGCCCACCGTCTGGCCACGGTGCAGAACGCCGATCGGATTGCGGTGATGGATCAGGGGAAACTGGTGGCAGTGGGAACCCATCGTGAGCTGATTGCCAATAACCCACTGTATGCGCGGCTGGCGGCGTTGCAGTTCAATCAAGGAGCGGAGAGCCAGGTCTGACTTCAGTAGCAGCACGGCTTGCCGGCGCTGGCGATTTGAAAGCGCTACGCCGGCAAGCCGTGCTGCTACAGATCCTTCAAACAGGAAAACTTCAGTCCTTGCGGTATTCGCAGAGGTAAGCGGTTTCGACGCTGACTTCCAGGTCGAACTTGCTGTTGGCCGGCACGCGGAACTGGTTGCCCGCCTCGAAGGTTTCCCATGTGTCGCTGCCCGGCAGCTTGACCTTCAGCGCGCCGGAGACCACGTGCATGATTTCCCGGTCAGCGGTACCGAAGTTGTATTTTCCTGGAGCCATGACGCCGATGGTGGCTGCGCCGTCGGCTTGCTGGAAGGCGATGGACTTGACGGTACCGTCGAAATACTCGTTGACCTTGAACATGGCTGAATTCCTTGGAAAGGGCGGAAAAAGGTCGAACAGTATGCCCAACGTATAAAAGGACGTCATCCGCTTTGCGAAATGCGTCACTTTTATCCAGGGATCACCAGCGGCAGCAGCCTGGCGGTATTGCGCGCGTCGCTCAGCGCCCGATGTTGCTGACCGTTGAAATGCATGCCAGCGAGTTGCAATGCGGTATTGAGCCCGCAGGGTTTCTGCAACTGCCGCGCCTGGGCGAAACGCTGTTTCAGGTTGATATGCGCCAGGCTGCTTAATTCGCTGCTCAGTTGATGCTGTTGCCACTGCACCTCGAACTGCTGGCGATCGTAATCGCCCCAACTGACCCAGCCCACCAGCCGCGTACGGTGATGGCTCAACCAGCGCTCGAACTGCGGCCAGATGGTCGCCAGCGGCGATGCACTGTCGATCTGCGCCTGTTGAATGTGGGTCAATTGTCTGCAGAAGGGCGTCAGCTGCGGTCTGCGTGCCGGGCGCACGAGGCGTTCGAAATGATCGATTTCCCGACCATCGGCATTGACCACGCAGGCACCGATTTCAATGATTTCCATTTCTGCCACTGGCCATCCGCCCTCTTCGGTGGTGGCCTCCAGATCTATCACCAACCAGTGGGGCATATCGAACTCCAGTTTCCTAACCCGTAGTGCCGCCATGGAGCGTAGTCACAATCCTGCGACCGCGTCCAACCTGGCAATAGAACCGTGATCCATGACTGGGACTCGCAAGACCCACGATGGTTTGCCATCGGCCACTGTTTTTCCCGAACGGGTGATGCAAATGTTCGGCCGAGCGCTTGCTTGGTCGCACTGCTCGGCATAAATTGCGGCGCGACCAATCGTTTTGTAACCGATATTTTCGGGGGCCTGCTGTGGACGAACACAAGGACTGGGCAGTGATGCGCGAACTGGTCGCCCGTGGCTTGATGACCGACCCGGACAGTGCCCGAGGCAAAGTGCTGCAAGTCGCGGCGCATCTGTTTCGGCACAAGGGCTATGAGCGCACCACGGTGCGTGATCTGGCCGCTGCGGCAGGGATTCAGTCGGGCAGCCTGTTTCATCACTTTCGCAGCAAGGACGAGATCCTCAGCTCGGTGATGGAGCAGACCGCGATTTACAACACCGAACTGATGCGTGTCGCGTTGGCGCGCACTCAGGATGTGCGCGAGCGTGTGTTGGCCCTGATACGGTGCGAGTTGCAGTCGATCATGGGCGGTACCGGCGAAGCGATGGCGGTGATGATCTACGAATGGCGTTCCTTGTCGCCGCAAGAACAGGCGAAGATCCTGGTACTGCGCGAAGCCTATGAACAGCTTTGGCTGCAAGTGTTGGGGGAGGCCAGGGACAGCGGATTGCTTCAGGGCGATGTGTTCGTCACTCGGCGTTTCCTGACCGGAGCGTTGTCATGGAGCACCACCTGGTTCCGCGCCGACGGCAGCATGACGCTGGAGCAATTGGCCGATCAGGCGCTGTTACTGCTGCTCAAGGATCGCGGTCGCGAATAAAGCAGGTCTGGAGTTGGTTTGACCGTTGTCTAATTGTGCGCAAACGCATAGCTTACGTACTCCGATTCGCCAGAGGTGGTTTGTCTTGATGTCTACGCCAGTGCGGATGGCTTTGAAAACGCTGCTGTTGGCAACGACTGTTCTGTGGGCGTGGCAGGCCGGTGCGGCGCAGGTCGTACGAATTGGAGCGGCGCATTTTCCGCCATACACCATTCGTCCCGAGCGAGGAGAAGACACAGGGTTGCTGCCACAGATGGTCAGCGCGCTGAACGCCATGCAGAGCGATTACCGGTTTGAAATGGTGCCGACCTCGATTCCGCGTCGCTTCCGGGATTTCCAGCAGGCGCGTTTTGACATGGCCATTTTCGAGAACCCGGCATGGGGCTGGAAGGACATTCCCCATGAGGATGTCGACATGGGTCTGGAAGACGCCGAGATCTTCGTCACCCATCGTCTTCCAGGGCGCACGCAAAACTACTTCGATGACTTGCACGGCAAGCGCCTGGCACTGTTCAGCGGGTATCACTACGCGTTCGCCCATTTCAACGCAGACCCGAAACTGCTCGCCGAGAACTACAACGCCACGCTGACCTATTCCCACGACAGCAATTTGCTGATGGTGCTGCGCGACCGGGCAGATATTGCGTTGGTGACGCGTTCGTACTTGAGCACCTTCATGGCCAGTAACCCTGAAGACGCCGAGCAATTCCTGGTTTCAGACCGCGTGGATCAGGTCTACCGGCACTTTGCGCTGTTGCGCCCCGATGCGCCAATCAGCGCCGAGCAGTTAGGCGAATTGCTCCAGCAATTGCGTGAGAACGGCCAGATGTTCAAGATCTTCCAGCCGTTTCGAATCGCGGTGACGCCACAGGCCAGCCATCACGCAGTGGCGGTGGACGAGAGCGACGGGCGGGATTGAAGACAGGCGGGCGGTGAGTTTCCACCGCCCGTTGACACTAACGGTCGCGGGCTTCCTTGGCGTCCATTTCAGCGTTGCGCTCGTGGACGCGCTTGAGTTGTTCTTCGGTCAGGGGCAGTTTTTTCGCTGAATCCTTGAGCATCAGCAAACCACCGACGATCGAGCCGATTGCAATTACCAGAATCAACCAGGCATACCAGGGCATGGGGCTCTCTCCTTCTTGTGATACCGCTTTGAGCAACGACGCTGCCCAGTGGTTCCATTGTAGGAGATGCCCGGTACGGGAAGATATCGCCTGTGCGTTCGCTGGGCGCTGGCGTCGTTCATTGTGTGTAGCAGCGCGGCTTGCCGGCGGTGACGATCTCAACGTCACCGCCGCCGGCAAACCGTGCTGCTACGGCGAGGGAGTGCTTAAACCCCGGTCAGCATCGAATCGGCTGGAGCTGCCGAGCGCGCACGCCCGGTCATGGCGAAGTAGATGAAGCCCACCGCCATGAACCCCAGGAAGATCAGGCCGATCAGCGCATTGAACCAGGCCATGGCGATCAGGCAGACCACCGCCAGCACCAGTGCGATGCCCGGCACGATTGGGTAGCCCGGGGCGCGGAAGGTGCGCTCCAGCAGCGGCTCGGTCTTGCGCAGCTTGAACAGGCTCAACATGCTCATGATGTACATGACGATGGCGCCGAACACCGCCATGGTGATCATCGCCGCCGTCAGGGTCATGCCGCTGAGGTTGATCAGGCCATCGCTGTAGATCGCCGCGATGCCGATCAGACCTCCGGCGATGATTGCCCGATGCGGCGTCTGGAAGCGCGACAGTTTCGCCAGCGAGGCAGGCAGATAGCCGGCGCGGGCGAGGGCGAAGAACTGCCGCGAATAGCCGAGGATGATGCCGTGGAAGCTGGCCACCAGCCCGAACAGCCCGATCCACACCAGCATGTGCAGCCAGCCGGAGCTTTCGCCGACCACTGCTTTCATCGCCTGGGGCAGCGGGTCGTTGATGTTCGACAGGGCTTTCCAGTCACCGACGCCGCCCGCGAAGAACATCACCCCCATCGCCAGCAATACCAGTGTGATGATGCCGCTGATGTAGGCCTTGGGAATCGTGCGTTTGGGGTCCTTGGCTTCTTCGGCTGCCATGGCAGCGCCTTCAATCGCCAGGAAAAACCAGATCGCGAAGGGAATGGCCGCGAACATCCCGGCAATCGCCGGGGCACCAAAGGTGTCGGAACCGGCCCAGCCGTTGAGCGCGAAGTTGCTGAAGCTGAACGCAGGCGCCACCACGCCCATGAACACCAACAGTTCCAGCACCGCCAGTACGCAGACCACCAGCTCGAAGGTCGCGGCGAGTTTCACGCCGAGGATATTGAGCGTCATGAATACGATGTAAGCGCCGACCGCAGCATGTTTGGGGTCCAGTGCCGGGAATTGCACATTCAGATAGGCGCCGATTGCCAGAGCGATGGCCGGTGGCGCGAAGACGAATTCGATCAGCGTGGCGAGGCCGGCGATCAATCCACCTTTTTCACCGAACGCTCGACGGCTGTAGGCGAACGGCCCGCCCGCATGGGGAATGGCGGTGGTCAGTTCGGTGAAACTGAAGATGAAACAGGTGTACATCGCCGCGACCATCAGCGACGTCAGCAAAAAGCCCAGTGTCCCGGCCACACCCCAGCCGTAACTCCAGCCGAAATACTCACCGGAAATCACCAGACCGACGGCGATCCCCCACAAATGCAGCGTGCCCAGCGTGGGCTTCAGTTGCGTATTCATGCGTCACTCCCTGGATTGATTGGATCATCGGGAGGGAGCGCGCTGCAGTGGTCGTGCCAGTAGCCGGCAGGTGGGTCGCAATATCTGGAAAAGGGTCGTGCACAGGACGCTTTTTCGGCGAACTGGAGGTGAACACGCGCGATTTCAGCGCATGTAGCTGAGTGAAGACGCAGAATGTGGCACGGCAGACGCTGACGCTTTTGCAGGGTGGAGCTTGCTCGCGAATGCAAAACGGCAGTCGGCAGACAGGTGAGGCAGACGGGATTCGCGAGCAAGCTCCCTCCCACCAGTTGATGCATGGCGTAAAAGCTGCGCTGAGTTATGGAAAGGCTTTGAGCATTTACCGATCACCGGGTCCCGTCTGACGGCAGGTTCGGCTACAATGCGCGCCGATTTCGACTTGCCAGAGAACCCGCTCATGTCCGCCTGCCAGACCCCCATCATCGTCGCCCTGGATTTCCCGACCCGCGAAGCCGCGTTGAAACTGGCCGATCAGCTGGACCCCAAGCTGTGCCGGGTCAAGGTTGGCAAGGAGCTGTTCACCAGCAGCGCATCGGGCATTGTCGAAACCCTGAATGACAAGGGCTTCGAAGTATTCCTGGACCTCAAATTCCACGACATCCCCAACACCACGGCGATGGCGGTCAAGGCCGCCGCCGAGATGGGCGTATGGATGGTCAACGTGCACTGCTCCGGTGGTCTGCGCATGATGGCGGCCTGTCGCGATGTGCTGGATCAGCGCTCGGGGCCAAAGCCGTTGCTGATCGGCGTGACCGTTTTGACCAGCATGGAGCGCGAGGATCTGGCGGCGATCGGCCTGGATATCGAACCGCAGGAGCAGGTGCTGCGTCTGGCAGCTCTGGCGCAAAAAGCCGGTATGGACGGGCTGGTGTGTTCGGCACTGGAAGCCCAGGCGCTGAAAACCGCGCATCCGTCGCTGCAACTGGTGACCCCGGGGATTCGTCCGGCGGGCAGTGCCCAGGATGACCAACGCCGGATTCTGACGCCGCGTCAGGCGCTGGATGCAGGTTCCGATTATCTGGTCATCGGCCGTCCGATCAGCCAGGCCGCCGATCCGGCGAAGGCATTGGCGGCAGTGGTTGCCGAGTTGGCTTAAACCCTCGGTCGGGATTGTGTAGCGGCACGGCTTGCCGGCGGATTTGAAATCGCCACCGCCGGCAAGCCGTGCTAGAGGTCGATGCGAATCTGTCAGTACCCGATGCGCTTCAGGATCGATTCCAGGCTCTCTTTCGAGGGCCGACCGTAGAACTTCAACAGTTCCGAAGCCCGGTTGGTGAAGAATCCGTCTACCCCATTCGCGCTGATTGCCTTGAAGTCCACTGCGTCGTCGACGGTGTACGGGTGAATGATCAACCCGCGTTCGTGGGCCATTTTGTTCATCCATGGCTGCACCAGATCCATGTAGCTCTGGTCGCCGCCGTTCTTCAAGGCTGACGCAGGGCCGGTGCCAATCGCGCCGTGGGCCTTGGCCCAATCCATCCAGGCAGCGAACTCTTCCTTCGATTTCACTTTTTGCGACGCATAGAAGCTCGCCTTGTCCTTGGCGCCGGAGTCCTTGAAGGTCACGTCCGACGCGGCGGCGATGGAGCCATCACCCAGCCACAGCAGCAGAATCTTCGGCGTGTTCGGCATGGCCTTCTGCAGCAGGTCCAGGCTTGGTTTTTCGAAGGTCTGCAAAATCACCCGGCCCGGCATATGGGCGACGTTGACGTGACCTTTGTCCGCCGCTGGGCGCTGGCTCAGCCAACCGCGTTGTTCCAGTTTCTTCTTCAGGTCTTCTTCGATGCCGGGAAACTGCGCCGGTACTTTGGTTTCGATGTACAGGCCGGGCTTGTTCTTGCCGCCTTCGGCGATGTCGATCACCTCATCCAGCGTGAGAATCTTCAGCCCGGCGTAACTGGCGCGGGCCCGATCCGGATGGGCCTTGTTGAACCAGGAGCCAGCGTCCAGACGCTTGATCTCTTCCAGCGTGAAACTGCTCAGCGGGTCCTTCACCCGGTTCGGATAGACCTCGGCGACGTTGGTGGTGCGTTCCAGCGTGTCATCGTGCAAGGCGATCAGCACACCGTCCTTGGTCCGCTGAATGTCCATTTCGAGGTAATCGGCGCCCAACTCGCGGGCCAGGGTATAGGAAGGTACGGTTTCTTCCGGGGCATTGAATGACGCGCCGCGATGGGCGATGACCGCAGGCCACGGGATACCCGCCTTCGCCGCCAAGGCCTTGCCTGGCTCATTGGCCGCTAGCGCCAATCCCGACGACAACATGACACCGGCCAGTGCGGCGGTACCCAGGGTTCTGGAAATTCCTTTGAGCATGTGCTGACGTTCCTTTTGTGCATGATTCATTCATGAAGCGGTGTAGGCCACCGCAGCGCGTCTCGGGCTGTTTGCCGCTACTGTTTGTCCAGGCGCTTCGCTCAGACCATAAACAGCAAGGTCCGGTGTGGGCAACCTGCTTGTCGTGTCTGGGAAAAAACCGTCGTTATACGGGCCGCTGTAATCCGTGGATGGCTGAAACCTGTGCGTTTGGGCACTATGACTGCCAGTTTCGTCGGCTTTCATGACGCTAAATCGTCCAGTGCGTGAACGTTTCATTTGGCAGGTGGCTTTTTTCGTATGGAAACAAACACATACGCGGCGCTGGTGGGATTTGTCGACATGCTGCTGGATGCCATCTGCGTGGTCGACGCAGAAGGCCGTTACGTTTTTGTCAGTGCAGCCTGCGAGCGGATCTTCGGTTACCTTCCTCACGAGTTGATCGGCCGCAAGATGATCGAGCTGGTGCACCCCGACGATCGTGAACGCACGCTCGCCGCAGCCAGCGAGATCATGGCGGGGCAGCCCAACCACGGCTTTGAAAACCGCTACATACGCAAGGACGGCCGCGTGGTGCACATTATGTGGTCGGCGCGCTGGTCGGAGGTCGACAACCTGCGCATCGCCGTGGCGCGGGACATCACCGAACGCAAACGCTCCGAGTCGATCCGCGCCGCGTTGTTCCAGATTTCCGAAGCGGCGCACGTCGCCAGCGATCTACCGGCTTTGTTCAAGGACATCCATGGCGTCATCGGCGATCTGCTACCCGCGCGTAATTTCTTCGTCGCCCTGCGCGACAAGTACAGCGGTCTGGTGAATTTCCCCTATCACGTCGACGACCTGGACCCGACTCTGCAACAGCCGATGGCCGATGCGCTGGCAACCGAGGTAGTAGGCACGGGGAGGACGCTGCTGCTGGCGCCGGTCGCTGGGCAAACGGGCACCGCTCACTCGCTGCCCGAATACCTCAAGAAGCTGCAGGGCGATGACCGATTGTCCTGGCTGGCCGCGCCTCTGGAAACACAACACGGGATCATCGGGGCGTTGCTGGTCAAGAGTCATCCGGATTGCCCGCCCTATGGCGAGCGGGACAAGGAGCTGCTGCAGTTCGTCTCCACTCAGGTCGCAGCGGCCATCGAGCGCAAACAACTGTACGACCGCCTCAAGAGCATGGCCCAGTACGACCAGTTGACCCAGTTGCCCAATCGCATGCTGTTGCAGGAGCGCCTGCAGCAATCGCTGGAGCGGGCAAGAGCCAGCAAGGGGCGGCTGGCGTTGCTCTATCTGGATCTGGACAAATTCAAGCAGGTGAACGATACCCTCGGCCACGCCGCAGGCGATCTGCTGTTGCAGGAAGTCGCCCATCGCCTCAAACAGTGCGTGCGCGAAACAGACACCGTGGCGCGCATTGGCGGCGACGAATTCGTGATCCTGCTGGACCGTGTCAACAATCCCGACGACTCAGGCAAGGTCGCGGAAAAAATCTGCAAGGCACTCAACGTACCCATGGTCCTCAAGGGCCACGACTGGCAGATCCTGCCGAGCATCGGCATCGCCAACTACCCGGAAAACGCCACCGAGCTCAGCCAGCTGTTTCGCCACGCCGACGAGGCGATGTACAGCGCGAAGAAAAGCGGGGGGAATCGGTTTCATGGGTGATGGGGGGGGCTCGGGTCATACGCGCCTGCCTTTTTGATGAATTCCTTGATCCAGTTTCATCTTGCGCCCCTGCACAACCGCTCTAACTCGCGCTACTGTCTGTCCCATCGAATTTTGCGCGATGGAGTGATGATGACGAAGACGGTGCTGGTGTTGGTTGAAAGCGTGAACGAGTACTTGCCGATTCTGGAGGACAGCGGCTTTCGGCTGATTCTGGCGCCGACGCCGGCCACGCGGGCGGAGGCGGTGGCGACTCGTGGGGGTGAGATCGACGCAGTGTTGACCCGTGGACCGTTGGGGCTCACCGCCGCCGAGATCGGCGCGCTGCCGAAGCTGGGGATCATTTGCGTAATCGGCGCCGGTTACGAGCAGGTGGATCTGCTGGCGGCAGAAGCGCGGGGGATTACCGTCACCAACGGTGCGGGCGTCAATGCGCCGAGCGTCGCCGATCATACGATGGCCTTGCTGTTGTCGCTGGTGCGCGACATTCCTCAGGCGGATGCGTCGGTGCGCCGCAGCGAGTGGCGCAAGGTGACGCGGCCGTCGTTCGCCAACAAACGCATTGGCATTCTGGGGCTGGGCGCGGTGGGGATGGCGATTGCCAAACGCGCTCAGGGCTTCGACATGCAGATCAATTACCACAGCCGTAATCCGCGCCCGGATGTTGACTACCACTATTGCGCAACGCCCTTGGCGCTGGCCGCCGAATCCGATTTCCTGATCGTGGCGACTCCCGGTGGCGCCGGTACCCGGCACCTGATTGACAAAGCCGCCATCGAGGCATTGGGGGAGGAGGGATTCCTCGTCAATATCGCTCGCGCCAGCGTGGTCGATACCGATGCGTTGATCGATGCCTTGCAGCACGGCCGCCTGGCTGGCGCGGCGCTGGATGTGTTTGACGATGAGCCGCAAGTGCCTGACGCCTTTAAAACCCTGAATAACGTGGTGCTGACGCCGCACGTCGCGGGCCTGTCGCCGGAAGCGTCGCGAGGCACGGTGCAGATGGTCGCGGACAACCTGCTGGCGTTTTATGCAGGCAAACCGGTATTGACCCCTGTGCACAGTTAAACAGCCCGTAGCAGCACGACTTGCCGGCGGAAGCGATTTGAAGAGCGTCACCGCCGGCAAGCCGGACTGCTACAGGACTGTGTTTCAAACATTCGGATGTATCGCCCTCTAACAAAAAAGGAATCGCTCATGTCTTCATCGTCTGCCCTGAAAGTCGCGCTGGTCACTGGCGCCGGAAGCGGTATCGGCCGCGCTGTCGCCTTGCAACTGCTCAAGGATGGTTACGCCGTGGTGCTCGCCGGGCGTCGTCTTGAGCCACTGACCGAGTTGGCCGAGCAAGCGAAAGCCGCCGGTCAGCAGGCCCTGGCGGTGTCGACCGATGTGCGCGATGCAGCGAGCGTCGAGGCGTTGTTCGCGCAGATCGAAAGCACCTTCGGCCGTCTTGATGTGTCGTTCAACAACGCGGGGATCGGCGCTCCAGCGGTGCCGATGGATGAGCTGACGGTCGAGCAGTGGAAGAACGTGATCGATACCAACGTCACCGGCATGTTCCTCTGCGTTCGCGCGGCCTTCGGCCTGATGCGTCGTCAGGTGCCACAGGGCGGGCGCATCATCAACAACGGTTCGATTTCGGCGCACACGCCGCGCCTGTTCAGCTCGCCGTACACCTCCAGCAAACACGCGGTGCTTGGCCTGACCAAAAGCACTGCACTGGACGGTCGTCAGTTCAATATCACCTGCGGCCAGATCGATATCGGCAATGCGCTCACCGAGATGACCGACCGCATGACCAAGGGTGTGTTGCAACCCAACGGCGAGCTGCAGGTCGAGCCGACGATGAACGTGCAGCACGTGGCGGATGCCGTCAGCTACATGGCCAGTCTGCCGCTGTCGGCGAACGTGCTGAACATGACCGTGATGGCGAGCAACATGCCGTTCGTGGGCCGCGGTTGATGTGATCGACGGCCAGCTGCGTTGTTTCGTCCAAGACCTCATGGGATACGTCCAACCCGGCCAGCCGTCGAATGTTCAAACTGGGCTCATGTCAAACCACCTGCATTCGAGGACATGACCATGAGCGAATTCGTCATTGCACCTGTCGCCACGCCATCCCTGGCCGTGGCGGGCACTTCCGGCCGTTTTCCGATCCGCCGCGTATTCTGCGTCGGTCGCAACTACTCCGAGCACGCCCGTGAAATGGGCCACGATCCTGATCGTGAGCCGCCTTTCTTCTTCATGAAACCCGCCGACGCAGTGGTGCCGGCTGAAGGCAACATCGCGTATCCGCCACTGACCGAAGATCTGCATCACGAGATCGAGCTGGTCGTGGCCATCGGCAAGGACGGCGTGAACATCGACCCTGATGACGCGCTGCGCCATGTATGGGGTTATGGCGTGGGCCTGGATCTGACCCGCCGCGACCTGCAGGCGCAGGCCAAGAAAATGGGCCGCCCGTGGGAGTGGGCCAAGGCGTTCGATGCGTCCGCACCCGCCACAGCGCTGGTGCCGGTGAGCAAAATCGGTCATCCGGACAGCGGTTCGATCTGGCTGGACGTGAACGGCGAAAGCCGCCAGCGGGGCGATCTCGCGGACCAGATCTGGGCCGTGAAGGACGTCATCGCGTACCTGTCGCAATCGGTCGGCATCAAAGCCGGCGACTTGATCTACACCGGTACACCAGCGGGCGTGGGTGCGCTGCAACGTGGCGACGTGGTCACAGCAGGTGTCGACGGTGTCGCAGAACTGACAGTCACCATCGGCTAAGCCAGCCAGCCAGCCAGCCAGCGCTGCGCCCCAATAATCGCTTGGTTCAATTGCCGCCGCTGTCCTAACATGCGCCAGTCAGAATCAAGCGATTTCAGGTGTTTCAGCGATGGCCAATCCGTCCCGCATCCAGACCTATGGCATGCAGCAGCGCAGCGACCGCATGGATTTCTACATCCGCGACAAGTCCGCTCGCCCGGCCCTGACCTCGCCCCACCGGCACGAATACTTCCAGATCCAGATCAACCTCGGCGGCGATACCGTGCAGCACATCGGCGGCGCGATCCGGCCATTTCCGCGCAACACCCTGGCGTTCATCCTGCCCCATCGAATGCACGTCATCCCTCACCCGGACGACGGCAATTTCGTGCTGATCAATTTCTCTCAGGAGTTTCTGCTGCAGCACCTGCAATGCGACCCGATGGACCTTGAAGATGTCTCATTGGCCGAGGCTCCTGAGCTGGCGCCGTTCCGTTTTCAGGAGCATCTGGATTTCGTTCTCGACAACGCACAATTTGCCGAGGTGACGGCGCTGCTGACCCTGATGCGCGATGCGGATCTGACTCGACAACTGGGGTCGGTCGCGATCCTGCGCGGTTATCTGCTGCAGTTGATCGGCAAGGTCTGCAACCTGTTTGAGGCCCAGTTACTGGCGTTGTCGGCGAACAAGGCCGAGCGGCGAGGGCGGCGCGATGCGATGAGCCGGGTGATGGAATACATTCGCGAGCATATTGCCGATCCGGCCATGACCCTGACCGATGCGGCGGCTGCGGCCTTTCTGTCGCCCAACTACCTGACCCACCTGCTGCGCAAGGAAACCGGCAGCACGTTTTCGGAACTGGTGTTGGAGCGGCGGATGCGCCTTGCACGCACCCACCTGATGAACAGCAATAAATCGCTCAGCCACATCGCGCAGATTTGCGGCTTCACCGATGAGGCTTATTTCTCGCGACGTTTCCGCAAGGCCCACGGCCTCCCGCCGGGGCAGTTTCGGCGGGAGCAGCGGTAAGGCTCAAACCAGTCCGGTGGTGTAATACACGCCGATCACAAAGAACGCCGCCAGCACCTTGAAGATGGTCATGCCGAAGATGTCCTTGTAGGCCTCGCGATGGGTCAGCCCGGTGACGGCCAGCAGGGTAATGACGGCACCGTTGTGCGGAAGGGTGTCCATGCCGCCTGCCGCCATCGACGCCACCCGATGCATTACCTCCATCGGAATGTGCGCAGCGTTCGCCGCCGAAATGAACGTGTCGGACATCGCGGCCAGAGCGATGCTCATCCCGCCGGAAGACGAACCGGTGATCCCCGCCAGAATGTTGATGGTGATCGCCTGATTGATCAACGGATTGGGGATCGCCTTCAGCCCGTCGACCACCACCAGAAACCCCGGCAGCGCAGCGATCACTGCGCCAAAACCGTATTCCGAAGCGGTGTTCAACGTCGCCAGCATCGCCCCGCCCACGGCGGTCTTGCTGCCGTCGGCCAATTTGCTCGCCACGGTGCGGAAGGAGAACACCAGCACCGTGACGATGCCCACCAGCAGTGCGGCCTGTACTGCCCAGATGGCGGTCAGTTTGGCGACGTCGGTCTGGATCGGCACTTTCAGACCCGGCAGATGAATGCCGTACGAGCCGCCATACCAACCGGGAATCCATTTGGTGAACAGCAGGTTCATCACCCCGACCAGCACCAGCGGCAATAATGCGACCCAGGGATTGGGCAAAGCGATCTGCTCTGGCGTTTCAGGTTCGTTGCGCAAGTTGGTGCCGTAGCCTTCACCAGCGCGTGCGGCTTTGCGCCGTTGATATTCCAGGTACGCCATGCCGCAACCCAGTACGAACAAAGAGCCGAGCAAACCCAGCCACGGCGCGGCCCAGGAGTTGGTGCCGAAAAACGTGGTCGGAATGATGTTCTGGATCTGCGGGGTGCCCGGCATCGCATCCATGGTGAAGGTGAACGCACCCAGTGCGATGGTCGCGGGCATCAGACGTTTCGGGATATTGCCTTGGCGGAACATCTCGGCGGCGAATGGATACACGGCGAACACCACCACGAACAGCGAAACCCCGCCGTAGGTCAGCAGTGCGCAGACCAGCACGATCACCAGAATCACCTGGCTGCTCCCCAGCAGTCCGATGACCGATTTGACGATGGAGCGGGAAAAGCCCGACAACTCGATCAGCTTGCCGAATACCGCGCCGAGCAGGAACACGGGAAAGTACAGCTTGATGAAACCGACCATCTTGTCCATGAACAGGTCGCTGAACACGGGGGCCACGGCGGTGGGATCAGTCAGCAGAACGGCGCCCAGGGCTGCCAGTGGCGCGAAGATGATCACGCTGTAGCCCCGATATGCAGCCAGCATCAGAACGCACAGCGCCAGAACGGCGATGACAACACTCATGAGGAAATCCTTAAGCGGTACTGCGAGCGGTCGCCGACCTTATGGGATCGGCGATCAGTTCGCAGTCGGTTGATTATTTTTATTCTCAGGCCTGCGGTTTCCCGCAAGGCCGTCCCGCAAAGAACGATGGTTACTGCGCAGCGCCAGCGTATGGCACGTCCTTGTGGCCATAACGGCGCACGCGGATGTTGGCCTGCTCGCCGTGCCCGGCGAAGCCTTCCAGGGCACACAGGCGCGAGCAGTACTCGCCGACCATCGAGGACGCCTCGTCGGTGGTGACCTTCTGATAGGTGCAGGTCTTGATGAACTTGCCGACCCACAGACCACCGGTGTAACGCGCGGCCTTCTTGGTGGGCAGGGTGTGGTTGGTGCCGATTACCTTGTCGCCGAAGGAGACATTGGTGCGTGGGCCGAGGAACAGCGCGCCGTAGTTGCGCATGTTCTTGAGGAAGAAATCCGGATCGGCCGTCATCACTTGCACGTGTTCGAATGCCAGCTCGTTGGCGATCTCGAGCATCTCCTGCTGGTCTTCGGCGACGATGACTTCACCAAAACTTTCCCAGGCGCGGCGGGCGATATCGGCAGTCGGCAGGATCTTCAGCAGACGCTCGATTTCGGCCATGGTTTCGCGGGCCAGTTTCTCGGAGGTGGTCAGCAGAATCGCGGGTGAGTCCGGACCGTGCTCGGCCTGACCCAGCAGGTCGGTGGCACACAACTCGCCGTCGACGCTTTCATCGGCGATGACCAGGGTTTCAGTCGGGCCGGCAAACAGGTCGATACCCACGCGACCGAACAACTGGCGCTTGGCCTCGGCGACGAAGGCGTTGCCCGGACCGACCAGCATGTCCACCTGAGCGATGGATTTGGTGCCCAGTGCCATCGCGCCGATCGCCTGAATGCCGCCCAGGCAGTAGATCTCGTTGGCGCCTGCCATGTGTTGCGCGGCGACGATGGCCGGTGCCGGTTTGCCCAGGAACGGCGGGGCGCAGGTGATGATGCGCGGTACACCGGCAACTTTGGCGGTGATCACCGACATGTGCGCCGACGCCAGCAGCGGGTACTTGCCGCCGGGAACGTAGCAGCCCGCGGCGTTCACCGGGATGTGTTTGTGGCCGAGGATCACGCCGGGCAGGGTTTCCACTTCGACGTCGACCATAGAGTTGCGCTGGTGCTGGGCGAAATTGCGCACTTGGGTCTGGGCGAACTCGATGTCCTTGAGGTCGCGGTCGCTGAGCTGGTTCATGCACGCCTGGATTTCGGCGTCGCTGAGGCGGTAGTCCTCACGATCCATTTTGTCGAAGCGGATCGCCAGTTCGCGAACGGCCACATCGCCACGGGCTTCGATATCGGCCAGCAGATTTTCGACGGTGTCGCGCACTTCACGGGCAGCGGATTTGATGACTTCTGCTTCGGCGCCCTGTTTTAGCCACTTAGCCACGGTGTTCTCCTGCGAGGTTGTTTTTATTGAGTTCTGGAGGTTTGCATACGTATGCAATGGCGCCGATGTTAAACCAGCTTTTGCGGGTTGCAAACCCCTCACGGCTCAAAGGGGTGAATTTCAGCGGCGGGATGTGACATAACCGATTGGCGGGTATGATCATTTTTTTTTGCGGCGGTTAAGGCGATATGTCAGACAGCACGGAGCGAGGGCGGCGTCCGGTAACGGCCCACGATGTGGCCAGGCTGGCGGGGGTTTCCCAGTCGGCGGTTTCCCGCACGTTCACCAAGGGGGCCAGCGTGTCTCCCGACACTCGGCGCAAAGTGGAGGAGGCCGCTGCGAGCCTCGGCTATCGGCCCAACCTGGTGGCGCGCTCGCTGATCACCCGCCGTTCCAATCTGATCGGCGTGGCGATTCCGGGCATGGCCAACCCCTTTTACGCGCGAGTACTGGAAGCGCTGTCGGCGGAATTCGAGCAACTGGGTTATCGCATTCTGCTGTTTTCCATGGCCAACAACGAAGACTCCGATCCGGTGCTGGAAGAAATCCTGCGCTATCAGGTGGATGGTCTGGTGCTGGTGTCCGCCAGCCTGTCGTCCCGATTCGCCGAAGAATGCCGCACCATCGGCCTGCCCGTGGTGCTGTTCAACCGCACCAACGACAGCACTTCGGTTTCCAGCGTCACCAGCGACAACCTCACTGGCGGTCGGACCATCGCTGAGTTTCTGTTGGCGGGCGGGCACGAACGCCTGGCGTTCATCGCTGGCAAGCAGAGCTCGTCGACCAACCGCGACCGCGAGGCGGGTTTCAACGGCTATCTGCAAGAGCAGGGCAGACCACAGGCGTTACGCGAGGTCGGCGACTACACCTTTGACGGTGCCGTCGCCGCCACCCGTAGATTGCTAAGCCTGGACTCACCGCCTGATGCGATCTTCTGCGCCAACGACCTGATGGCGCTGGCCGCGATCAACGTCTGCCACGAACTGCACGTGCAGCCTGGCAAGGATGTGTCCATTGTCGGCTTCGACGATTTGCCACAAGGGCAATGGCCGGTATTCGGTCTGACGACTTTCGAACAGCCCTTGGCCGAGATGATCGGGCGGGCGGTGAATATCGTCTGCGCCCAGTTGGCGAACCCCGAAACCCCGGCGATTCAAGAGGTACTGCCCGGCAGAATGATCGTGCGTGGGACCGCTCGCGTTCCAGCCACAGGGATTATCGACGTCGGTGGCGAGCGAATCTGGCGGCATTGATCGACACGTCGATTCAAAGCTGCGAACCGCTTAAATCAATGGCCCTGGTCAACTCACTGAACAACGCCGACACCGAACGCAGCCCCCGGCAATCCGGGCGGGTCAGCAGCCACAGGGCGGTGTCGTAATCTTCCAGCGGCGTGCCCAGTTGCTGCAGTTCGCCTTCGCGGAGCATGAAGTCCGGCAATGCCGCGACGCCCATACCTGCGCGCACCAAATGCGCGACCGCCAGCATCGAACTGCAGCGATAGGCCAGATTAACCCCTGGCAGTTGCTGGCGCCGCCACGCCACAGTGGGATGGTCGGGCAGAAAGTCATCCGGGGCGATCCAGGCCATTTCTTCAAGGGCGGTATGGCCGCTGCGCCGCAGATACTCTTCGCTGGCACACACCCGATAGGACACGGTGCCCAGTCGCGTGCCGACCAGATGCTGCGGTGGAGTATTGGTCAGACGCAACGCGATATCGGCGTCGCGACGACTGAGATTGGCAAAGGTACTGGAGGTGTTCAGCTCCAGTTTCAGCCCCGGATAATCAGGCATGAAACGACGCAGGGCAGGCAGCAGCAGGCTTTGCAGCACGGCCTCGGTGCAAGTCAGGCGAACGGTGCCGCTGACGATCTGCTGACCCTGTTCAAGGCTGATCTGCGCCAGCGCCAAGGCTTGTTCGGCGCTTTCAGCCTGTTGCGCAAGGACGATGGCAGCGCTGGTCGGCTGATACCCGGCGCGGCTCTTTTCGAACAGCGCGGTGCCAGTCGCGCTTTCGAGCCGTCGCACCGCGCGGAACACCGTCGAGACGTCCACCTTGAGCAGCTCAGCGGCGCGAGCCAGGGTCTTGCCCCGCACCAGTGCGAGGATCAGGTTGAGGTCGGCATGATTGATTCGATAGTGCATGGCTGCATTGATCACTTGCTTGAACGCCAATTTCGATTGCGTGGCAACAAGCTTATAGTCCCGCCCAGACCTACCGCAAAGCGTTTTGATATCAGGGAGCAGACATGAAGCAGAAACAGGCAATACGCATTGCGTTGGTCGGGGATTACGACGAAAACGTGCCCGCGCATCAGGCGATTCCGGTGGCGCTGGATCGGGTCGCGGGCGAGACTGGTATCGTCATCGAGTTTCAATGGATTCCGACGCCGGACGTCGGCACGGGCGAGGGCCTTGAAGCGTTCGAGGGCATCTGGTGCGTCCCGGCGAGCCCGTATCGCGACATGGATGGCGCGCTGACTGCAATCCGTTTTGCCCGCGAAGGTCAGGTGCCGTTTCTGGGGACCTGCGGCGGTTTTCAGCACGCGTTGCTCGAATACGCGCGCAATCATCTGGGGTGGGCAGATGCCGAGCACGCCGAGACAGCGCCGGATTCCGACCGGGCGATCATCACGCCACTCATTTGCTCGCTGGTCGAAGCCTTCGCACCGATTCGTCTGCTGCCCGGTTCACGCATAGCCAAGGCCTATGGCGCGCTGGAAACCCACGAGCGTTATCGTTGCCGTTACGGGCTACGCAAAGAGCTGGAAGCCGAGGTGTTTGCCGGGCCCCTGAAAGTCTCCGGTTACGACCACGACAATGAAGTCCGCGCGATGGAGCTGAACGGCCATCCGTTTTTTCTCGCCACGTTGTTCCAGCCCGAACGCGCGGCGCTGGAAGGCACGACTCCACCGTTGGTCAAGGCGTTCGTGCTGGCGTGTGCGCAACACGGTGGGTCATCGCAATGATGAGCGACACGTTTGCGGTGCCGTACTACGCCGTCATCTTCACCTCGCTGCGCACCTCGCAAGATGCCGAGAACTACGAGCAGGCAGCGCAGCGGATGCTTGAGCGGGTTCGCGAGCAGCCGGGTTTTCTCGGTGTGGAGTCGGCGCGAGGTGGGGATGGATTTGGAATCACGGTGTCGTACTGGTCCAGCGAAGCGGCAATCCTGGCTTGGCGAGAGCACCCTGAACACCGGGAGATTCGTGAACTCGGTCGTTCGACCTGGTACCGGCATTGCACGACCCGGGTGAGCAAAGTCGAGCGAAACTACCGCTATTCGACCTGAGGCGCCGCAGCGCCAGGGTTTTCGTTGTGACGTGGCGTGGGTGCGGTGTCGGCGCGGAGTACCAGCAACCACGTCAGCAACGATGCGCTCAGGGCGATGCCGGCGCCGACCCAAAGGATTGCCTGATAGCCGCTGCCGAAGCTGAGCAAGGCCAGCGCGTGCACGTCGATGCCGGCTGGCAATGCCTGCATGCCGCCAGAAAAGTCGCCAGCGGCAACGCTGCGTGTCAGGGCTACCGGGTCAATTGTGGAGTCGGCGGGCAAACCGCTCGCGAGTGTCGCCGACACCCGAGAAAACAGAATCGCCCCCAGTGCCGCAAAGCCCACCACGATACCGCTGAAACGTACCGTTCCTGATATCCCCGAGGCCATACCGGCACGTTCCGGCGCAATCACCGACATGCTGACTTTGGCAGTCTCGCCGTTGAGGATGCCGGCGCCGATACCGGCGATCAGCAGGCCGGCAACCATTGAGGCGTAATCGAAACTCATCGCATGGGCGCCCAGCCACAACAGGCCGACGCCAATGGTCGCCAGGCCGAAGGTCAGTAATGCCCGTCCGCTGAAACGGTGTGTCAGGTAGTTGGCGACGATGCGAGGGACAACGAACAACGGCACCGCAATGGGCAGCATCAACAATCCGGCTTTTTGCGGGCTGAGCCCAAGGCCGCTCTGAAAGTAAATGGGTAGGTAAGTGAACATGGTCAGCAGTCCGGCGGCGTAGGCGAGCCCTGCGATGTTGGCGCCTATGTAGGTCGGACGACGGAACAGACTCAGGTCGAGCATCGGTCGTTGCTGCTTCAGTTCCACCAGTAAAAACAGGGCGAACAGGACGGCAGAGCATGCAAACTCGATGAGAATGCGCGGGCTGCCCCAGCCTTCGTGGTTGCCGGTGATGAGCGCCTGGGTGACTAAAAACAGGCTGCTGCAGAATGTGATCGAGCCCGGTATGTCGATCTTGCGCGCCAGGGGATCGCTGGATTCCTTTACCGCGTATAGCGTCAGCGCGATCATCGCTACACCGATAGGGCCGTTGATGTAGAACACCCATTGCCAGCCGAAATGCTGCGTGATGAAACCGCCTGCCACCGGCCCCAGCGAGGTTGCGATGCCGATTACCGAGCCCCAGAACGCAAACGCCCGCGCGCGATGCGGGCCTCGAAAGGTGTGCGACAGCGTTGCCAGCGCCGAACTCAGCAGGATGGCCGCACCTACACCTTGTAATGCTCGCGCGCTGTTGAGCAACGCGACGCTGCCAGCCGCACCGCAGATCAGTGACGCGGTGGTGAACACGGCCAACCCGATGACCAGCAGGCGTTTACGACCATAGCGGTCAGCCAAGGCACCGGCTGGCATGACGCAGGAGGCGAATGTCAGGGTGTAGGCGCTGATGACCCATTCGATGTCGGCGAAGCCGGCGTGCAGGGACTGTGCAATGGACGACAGGGAGACTGCGACAATATTGGAATCCAGGTTGATCATGAACGAAGGGATCGACACGCACAGCAGAATGAGAAATCGCTGCAGGCCTGCGGCGGGCGAAACGTGTTCGGTGTCCATGGTCTGAGTCTCGAAGGCGTGCGAAGAGTGAATTAGCGGTATATGCTCCTATTTCAATTTGCGGGTATATGCCGGTATCGGTCAAGGTCTATTTTCGTCATTGGATGGCATGCGCCGTACGGGCTGCCTGCAACCTTCTCGGAGGAGGGAAGATGAGCAACACCCACAAGCCCACGGTGGCCGTCCCCGATGGTCTGCACATTCCACAGGATGTGGTCTGTCACGCCACCCATCTGCGTAAGGCTACCCGCCGCATCACGCTGCTCTACGATGCACTGCTGGCGCCGTCGGGGCTGCGTTCGACGCAGCGCTCGATCCTGATGCAGATCGCTCGGGGTCAGGTTGCGAGTATGTCGGAGCTGGCGGCGATTCTGGTGATCGACCGCTCAGCGCTGGCGCAGAATCTCAAACCGCTCGAACGTGAAGGCTGGGTATCGGTGGCAGTCGATCCCGCTGACAAGCGCAGTCGACTGGTGAGCCTGACGAAGGCCGGCATGAATAAATTGCTGGAGACCCAGCCGATGTGGGAACAGGCCCAGGCTCGTTTCGAGAAGGGTTATGGCGTCGATCAGGCTCGGTCCTTGCGCAAGGCGCTGATTGACGTGGCGGCGGGGGAGTACGAAGGCGGCGAGGCAGAGTGATCGCCCCGCATCGCCATCGGGCAAACTCCCTGGCAGAACGGCGTGCTGGCGCTCGCGATGGCCAATCGGTCGCCGCTGGCAAGCCGATCTGCGACAGGAATCCGTCTTTCTTGCAGAGTGTGGTCTTTGAATCAGTCCACCGTCGCTGCGACCTTCGCCCGAACCTGTTGTGCCGCGACTCGCCGGCCGCTCTGCAGTACGAATACGCCGCCGAGGATCGCGGCAATCGCAATCACGTCCAGTGCATGCACCGGTTCGCCTGCGACGAATACCCCGATCAGCAGCGCGATCACTGGCGGGATGTAAGTGGCGGATGCAGCGACCACTGCCCCCAGCCGTTCGACGATGAAGTAGTACAGGATGTATGCCACACCGGTGCCCGATAGACCCAGGCCCAGTGATACGCCGAGCATGGCTTTCGGGCTGTCGGTGATGTGCTGCATGCCGCTCTTGTCGGTCACCACCAGCAGAATCAGCAGCGCCAGGCCGATCTGGTAGGTGCACAGGGCAACGGCAGAGATATTCAGGCTGGTCAGGAAACGTTTGGCGTAGACGAACGAGCAGCCGATGCTCAGGGAGCCGAGCATCATGTACATCACGCCTTGTACCGAGATAGCCCCATCGCCGCTGGCCCAGGGGCGGGCGATCAGCAGTACGCCGACGAACCCCAGCAGCACGCCTGCCGTCATGCGCGCATTGAGCTTTTCTTCACGCAGAAACAGGAAGGCGCAACCAAAGGTGAACAGTGGAATCACGCCGCTGAGCAGGCCAGCCACGCTGGACAGCAGCAGCGTGGTGCCTTCGGCATACAGGTAGTAATAGACCGCTGTTGCCAGCAGGGCCATGACCAGAAAGTGATGGATGTACTTGATGTGGCTCCAGCTCAAGGCACGGGTCGCCAGGGCGTAGATCAGGATCGGCAAGAAGCCGAAGAACGAGCGCAGCAACACGATCTGCGCCGGGGAAATCCATTCCACTGCCCACTTCATGAACATGAAGTTGGTGCCCCAGATCAGCCCAAGGAGGGCGAAGGCGAAGTAGGCGATGTTTTTCATGGGAGTCCGGTCAGCCGCTTAGTGGTCGAGGGGGGCGATTGTGCGTGGAGCCACGATCCGTTACAAATCATCATCTCTGCTCGATGAAAGAGAAAAACTACTCCATGAAAAGCTCACCTCCCCTCAAAGCATTGATCTGCTTCGATGCAGCCATGCGATTGAGCAGTTTTTCTCTCGCCGCCGATGAGCTGAGCGTGACGCCCGGCGCCGTGGGTCAGCAGATCCGCAACCTTGAACAGTGGCTTGGGGTTTCATTGTTCGCCCGGCAGATCCGACAGATCCAGCCAACCCCCGATGGCCATGCCTACTGGGCGCAGATCCAGCCGGCGTTGGCGCAGATCGTCGACGCCAGCCATGCGCTGCGCGACCGGCACAACAACAATGTCTGGTTGAACATGCCGCCAAGCCTGGCCGCGAAATGGTTCGCCCGGCGCATGGCCGGTTTTCTCGAAAGTCATCCCGCAGTGGCGTTGCACCTGAGTTCGTCTACCACTCTGGCCGACTTCAGCAGCGAGCGGGTCGATCTGGCGATCCGGCACTTCGACGGGCATGCGCCGGAGCTGGACGTTGAGTTGCTGCATCAGGACGACGCGCGGGTCTATTGCACGCCAAGTTACGCGGCTCAGTTCGGGCTGCGGCTGCCGAACGATCTGCGAAGGGCGACCTTGCTGCACAACACTTTGCATCCGCACTGGCCTGACTGGCTGCAGCGCTTCGCACAAATCGGAGAGGAGGAGGCGAGGAAGATTCCCGGCATTCACTTCGACCAGTCGTTGATGGCCATCGAAGCGGCGCGGAGAAATCAGGGGGTGGTCATCACCAGCGAGTGGCTGACCCAGGAGGAAGTGGCGAGCGGGGCATTGATCGAGCCCTTCGAGCAGCGGTTGCCGCTGTCGAAAGGATATTACCTGGTACAGCCCAGACACTCGATCCTGCGCCCGACGGTGCAGGCGCTGAAGGAGTGGCTGGTGAATCAGGCCCATAGCGCCGATGGAGCGCAGGGTATATCTATCGATCTGTAGCAGTCCGGCTTGCCGGCGGCGACGTCTTCTAGATCGCTACCGCCGGCAAGCCGTGCTGCTACAGGGCGCGCGCGCGTTTTATGGCATCAGCGGCGGAATGTACGCCAGGGTCGTGCCCAGCGCCCACAGCAGGAACAACACCAACGGCGTATGCACCAGCAACTGCACGAACGAGAAGCCGATCAGGTCGCGGGCTTTGAGGCCCAGGACACCCAGCAGCGGCAGCATATAGAACGGGTTGATCAGGTTCGGCAGTGCTTCGGCGGCGTTGTAGATCTGCACCGCCCAGCCCAGGTGGTATTTCAGGTCGTTGGCGACCTGCATCACGTACGGAGCTTCAATGATCCACTTGCCGCCACCGGACGGAATGAAGAAGCCGAGGATCGCCGAGTACACGCCCATCAGCAGTGCATAGGTGTCGTGGGACGCGATGCTGGTGAAGAAGGTCGAGATGTGGTGCGCGACGGTTTGCGCGTCACCGCCCTTGACCGTGGTCAGCAGGGCAGCGATCGAACCATAGAGCGGGAACTGGATCAGCACGCCGGTGGTGGTGGGTACCGCACGGGCCACCGCATCCAGGAAGCTGCGCGGACGCCAGTGCAGCAGGGCACCGACCATGATGAACAGGAAGTTGTAAGTGTTCAGACCCGAGATCGCGGTGATCGCAGGCTTGGTGCTGAACTCGTTGTACAGCCAGCCGGACGCGAGCACGACCATCAGGATGATCAGCAGCGGGCTGTATTCCAGCCACTCACCCGGACGGGTGCGCGGTGGCAGCGGTGGCATGCTGAATGCTGGGTCAACGCCGCAATCCTTGGCTTCACGGGCGCTGTTCGGCCCGGGTGCGGTGGCGTAGGCGACAATGATCGAGATCACCACCAGCGCCAGCAGCATGACGCCCGATTGCCAGAGGAAGATGGTCTGGGTGAACGGGATCATCCCGGTGATCGCCAGAATCGAGGGCGGCAGGCTGGCGGGGTTGGCCTGCAATTGCGCAGCCGACGATGACAGACCCAAAGCCCACACAGCGCCCAGACCCAGATAGGCGGCAGCACCGGCGGCGCGGTAGTCCATTTTCAGGTCGGTGCGACGTGCCAGAGCGCGGACCAGCAAACCGCCGAAGACCAGCGACAGGCCCCAGTTCAGCAACGAAGCCACCATGGAAATCAGCGCCACCCAGGCCACGGCCGAGCGACCGTTTTTCGGAATGCGTGCCAGACGGTCGATGAGCTTGACCGCCGGAGGCGAACTGGCGACCACGTAGCCGCCGATGACCACAAAGGCCATTTGCATGGTGAAGGGAATCAGACTCCAGAAACCGTCGCCAAAGGCCTTGGCGGTGTCGGCGGGTTTGGCGCCGATGGCCAGGGTGGCAATGGTAACGATGACCACGGCCAGGGCGGCGAACACCCAGGAGTCAGGGAACCAGCGTTCTGCCCATTTGGCGCAGCGCAGGGCAAATCGGGCGGAGCGGCTTTCTTCGATATCGGCGGCCACGTTGTTTTTACCTCTTGGAGTTATTGTTCAGGTGCTATCTGAGATAGCTGTTTTTAGTGTTGGCGGTGATGCAAAAAAGGTGCGGCTCTAGATACAGCAAAGCCCCTTCATCGCTGAAGAGGCAGCATGGCATAGCAAAATGACGGGCTTGGTCTGTAGCGGTCCGGCTTGCCGGCGGTGGCGTCCTTGCCATCGCTGCCGCCGGCAAGCCGTGCTGCTTGGGTAGACTCCGCCTCGGTCAGAACTTCATTTCGACCACGTCGTCCGGCACGATCAGCTTGCCGGCGGTCTTGGCGATGATTTCTTCGACCGTTACGCCCGGCGCGGTTTCGCGCAGGATGAAGGCGCCGTTTTCGATCTCCAGATACGCAAGGTCAGTCAGTACCTTCTTGATGCAGCCAGCGCCGGTCAGCGGCAGGCTGCAACGCGACAGCAGTTTGGATTCACCATCCTTGGAGGCGTGGGTCATGGTCACGATGATGTTGTCGGCACCGGCCACCAGATCCATCGCGCCGCCCATGCCCTTGACCAGCTTGCCCGGGATCATCCACGAAGCGATGTTGCCTTCGACGTCGACTTCGAAGGCGCCCAGTACGGTAAGGTCCACATGGCCGCCACGGATCATGGCGAAGGACTCGGCGGAGGAGAAGATCGATGCGCCTTTACGTGCAGTGACGGTCTGTTTGCCGGCATTGATCATGTCGGCATCGATGGTCTCTTCGGTCGGAAATGCGCCCATGCCGAGCAGGCCGTTTTCCGATTGCAGCATGACATCGATGCCTTCAGGTACGTAGTTGGCGACCAGGGTCGGGATGCCAATGCCCAGGTTCACGTAGAAGCCGTCTTGCAGTTCGCGCGCAACGCGCTGTGCCATTTGTTCGCGGGAGAGTGCCATGATCTTGGGTCTCTTTTATTGTGTCCGGCAGGCTCAAGAAGCGCCTGCGGGGAAATCAATGAATGGTTTCGAGTCGGTTCGGCGCGTCAGGCTTTTTTAACCGTGCGTTGCTCGATGCGTTTCTCGAAAGTGCCCAGGATCACGCGATCCACATAAATACCAGGGGTGTGAATCTCGGTCGGCAACAGAACGCCCGGTTCGACGATTTCTTCGACCTCGACCACGGTAATCTTGCCGGCGGTGGCGGCGACCGGGTTGAAGTTCTGCGCGGTGTGGCGATAGACCACGTTACCGAAATGGTCGGCTTTCCAGCCTTTGATGATCGCGAAGTCGCCGGTGATGGCTTCTTCCAGGATCACGTTACGGCCGTTGAACTGGCGGGTTTCCTTGCCTTCGGCAACTGGAGTGCCGTAGCCGGTGGCGGTGTAGAAAGCGGGGATGCCGGCACCGCCTGCGCGCATTTTCTCGGCGAGGGTGCCTTGCGGGGTAAGTTCAACTTCCAGTTCGCCGCTCAGCAGTTGGCGTTCGAACAGGGCGTTTTCACCGACGTAGGACGCGATCATCTTGCGGATCTGCCGGTCTTCGAGCAGCACGCCCAGGCCGAAGCCGTCGACGCCGCAGTTGTTCGAGACAACGGTCAGGCCTTTGACGCCCATGCGCTTGATCTGCGCGATCAGGTTTTCCGGGATACCGCACAAGCCGAAACCGCCCGCCAGTACAGTCATGTTGTCAGTCAGCCCTGCAAGGGCTTCTTCGTATGTTGCAACTCGCTTGTCGAGTCCAGCCATGGTGATATCCCGCCTTCTTTGTAGTTGTGTCCGACAATGTAGCTGTCGGAAAGCGTTCACGGCATCTTCTCTCTAGCTCAGTGATTTGTTAATTTTGTTTTTTTCATGGATTGATAAGAAATCTAAATATATGAACGTCAAGCAGCTCCGGGCATTTCTGGCGGTCGCGCAATGTCTGAGCTTTGCCCAGGCGGGGGAGCGCCTGCATCTGTCGCAACCGGCGCTGAGCCTGACCATCAAGGCGCTGGAGGAAGACCTCGGCGGGCAACTGCTCACACGTACCACGCGCAGCGTCAGCCTGACGCCGGAAGGGGAAGCACTGCTGCCGCTGGCTCGGCAACTGCTCGCGGACTGGGACAACGCCGAAGAACTGCTGCGCCAGCGCTTCACTCTGCAGATGGGCAAGGTCTCGATTGCAGCGATGCCGTCGTTCGCCGGCAACCTGTTGCCGATTGCGCTGAAGGTTTTTCGCGAGCGCTATCCGCGGGTCAACGTCGCCGTGCATGACGTGATCAATGAGCAGGTGCTGGAGATGGTCGACCATCGTCGGGTCGAGTTGGGGATCGGCTTCGAACCGGAGTCCAGCAACAACCTCACCTTCACCTCGTTCTACATGGACCGTTTCGTCGCGGTGGTGCCGATGGATTCGCCCCTGGCCGAACGGGGGCAGGTGACCTGGGACGAGTTGCTGCATCACGACTTCATCACCTTGCAGCGGCCGTCGGCAGTGCGCCTGCTGCTGGAACAGGACCTGCAAACGCAGCACGGAAAACTGTCGGTGGCATTCGAAAGTCATCAGTTGTCCACGGTCGGGCGCATGGTCGCCAATGGTCTGGGCGTCAGCGCCGTGCCGTCGTTGTGCATCCAGCAGATGGAGGAGTTGGGAGCACGTTGTATCGCGTTGGAAGGCCCGAGGATCGAGCGCCGAATCGGTTTAATGACCCTCGCCGATCACAAATTGTCGGCGGCCGCACAGGCGTTGCGAGATGTGCTGATCGAGTGCGCGCACCAGAGCATCAACTGAGCGGTAGGCGCTGATTCATTTAGATGAATGGATGAATGGCAGGCCTTTTCGGCCACTTTCTGTGAAAAATCGCTGCGACGACTTGCCGCATCCGGTATCGTTTGGCCATCTGAAACAAATTGTTTCAGATCATCTTTCAATAAGAATCGAACGATAAGGGGATCCTCTTGGATTTGTCGTCTGCTGCGTGGGTGTTTCATGACACCCGCCTGATCATCTGCTGCCTGATCGCCATTGCCACGATTATCGTGTTGATCAGCGCCACCAAACTCCCGCCGTTTCTGTCGATCCTGGTGGGTACTTTCATCGCAGGGATAGGTGCGGGGTTGCCAGCGGAGGCAGTTGCGAAAGCGTTCAGCAAGGGCGCGGGGGGCATTCTCGGGGAGGCGGGGATCATCATCGCGCTGGGTGCGATGCTCGGCGCGCTGATGGCCGAATCCGGAGCGGCGGATCGCATTGCGTCCACCTTGCTCGGGCTGGGCAAGGGCAAGACGTTGCCGTGGGTGATGGCATTGGTTGCGATGGTCATCGGCCTGCCGCTGTTCTTCGAAGTGGGCCTGGTGATGATGGTGCCGATCATCTTCGTCATGGCGCGCCAGTCGAACCAGCCGCTGTTGAAAATCGCCATCCCGGCATTGGCGGGCATGACTACGCTGCATGCGCTGATGCCTCCGCACCCGGGGCCGCTGATTGCGGTCAGCGCGCTGCACGCCGACCTCGGCCTGACGATGTTGCTGGGTTTCTGCATCGCGGTGCCGGCGGTGATCCTGGCCGGTCCGCTTTACGGCAACTGGTTGTCAAGGCGTTTGCACATTGAAGCACCGGCTGAACTGGGCGAGTTGTTTTCGGCCAAGCCAGGCGTCACCCGTCAGCCAGGTTTCGGTATCTCGCTGCTGATCATTCTGCTGCCGGTGATCCTGATGCTCGGCAGTACGCTGGCCAAGATCGCTCTGGAACCTGAGAGCAATATCGCGCTGACCCTCAAGTTTCTCGGCGAGCCGCTGGTGGCGCTGGGCATCGCGGTGCTGGCGGCGACGGTCTGCCTGGGCTGGGCCAACGGGATTTCCCGTGAGCACGTCGGCGGCACTCTGCGCAAAAGCCTGGCGCCGATCGCCGTGCTGCTGCTGACTATCGGAGCGGGCGGCGGACTCAAGCAGACGCTGCTGGATGCCGGTGTCAGCCAGACCATCAGCAAGGTCGCCGAAGGCGCGCACATGCCGTACCTGTTGCTGGCCTGGCTGATCGCGGTGGCGCTGCGTCAGGCCACCGGTTCGGCGACCGTGGCGACCACCACCACCGCAGGCATTCTCGCGCCGATGATGGCCGGGCTGGCGCCGGTTGAAGCGTCGCTGGTAGCACTGGTGATCGGCGCCGGCTCGGTGTTTTTCTGCCACGTCAACGATGCGGGCTTCTGGATGGTTCGCGAGTACTTTGGCCTGCAGCTCAAGCAGACTCTCTGGGTCTGGTCGGTATTGCAGACCATCGTTTCGGTGGTGGGTCTGATCGGCACGCTGCTGTTGTGGCATTGGTTGGTTTGACTCACTTGCAGCCTCAACTCTGATCGCTGTGGGAGGGAGCTTGCTCGCGAAATCGTTTCGACACTCACCATCAAGGTGACTGATACTTCGCTTTCGCGAGCAAGCTCCCGCTTACAAGTGCCGAATCCATCCAGATCCGGCAGCGCAGGTTCACACACTTCACTCCACCGATACCCACTATCAAGACGACTGATTTCTGCTGGAAAGGCCCGGCGCGTAGCCTTGGCTTCATTCCAGAAACGAGCCGAATGGAGGCTCCCATGAACCGTCTTCTTGCCCTCGCCATGTTGCTTTCAGTCGCCGTTGTTTCTGGCTGTGCCGCTGGCAATCATCCCGAATTGCGTGCTTACACCGCTGAGGAAACCCAGCAACTGGCCCTTGAAGACTTGAATCGTCGTGGCCTGTCCTACGATGAATATCAGGTCCGCAAGGCCCAATTACTGGCCCAGCCACAAATGCAACGGGCTCACGAGTTCGACAACCGTGGCGAAGTCAACGCTCAGGTCGTCACTCCCTCCAAAGCCCGCCAGGGTTGAGCGTTTCGTGTTGAAGGCACCGGGGGCACCGTTTCATAGCCTTTTTGGTTGTTTATGAAACGGTCTCTAGAAGCGTTCCGTCCGGTCGGCCAGGAGAGCTGCGAAGGCCTCGCTTACTGATCGCGCAGCTCAAGTCATGCTCATAGCGCCAGCTTCAAATGCCCCCCCGCTTCCTTGTGCCGCGCGTGGGTGCGGTGTTGCAGGCCGAGCAGGAAATGGTCCAGCCCGTCATGCAGACGCTGGGTCAGCAACTCATCGAGATCGCCCCCCAGTTCGTTGTCGCCATAGCTGATCTGGCTGTCGATGGCGAACACGCCGTGCAGCACTTCCTGGCATTTGAGCGCGGACAGTACGGGCTTCAAGGCGTAATCCACCGCCAGCATGTGCGCGATGCTGCCGCCCGTTGCAAGAGGCAGGACCACCTTGCCATGCAGCGAGCGCTCTGGCAGCAGGTCCAGCAATGTCTTCAACGCTCCGGAAAATGACGCCTTGTAGACCGGTGTGCCGATCAGCAGACCATCGGCTTTGGCGACGGCTTCGATGAAGGCGATGACTTCGGGGCTGTCGAAGCGGGCGTAGAGCAGGTCTTCGGCGTTGAAGTCCTGGATGCGTACGGTCTTTACGTCCACGCCGTGATCGGCCAGCCACTGCGCTGCGTGTTTGAGGACCACGCCGGAGCGGGAGCGGGTGGAGGGGCTGCCTGAAATTGAAACTACCAGCATGTTGTATGTCCTTGGGGTCGTTCACCCGAGGTGCGACAGGGCACCGTGCAGGTCGCGGTTTACGCGAAGGGGGATGGGCGGATAGACCCTTTGGGAGGTTCAAAGCAGCATGCGTGCCAGCCCGGTCGAAATGGCTTGGCGCCAGTGAATCCGGTGGCTGGAGGTTTTTGAATGGTGCTTTTCGGGTGGGGGTGGGTGATTCTGAGGTAGGGAAGTGTTGATTTGCTGTTGCTGGGGCAACACTTCCCGATCACCAGTGGTGTGTAGGATTTGGGTGTATATCCATTGTGTAGGGTGACGCTTATTGGGCTCTGGCTAACGCCAGAGCTGTTTCGCCTCCGGCGAGTTACTTGGATAAGCACCCCAAGTAACCAAGGGTGCCTGCTCCTGGTTTGGCCTCGACTTCGTCGAGGTTCCCTCACTCCGGCGACGCTCCGTGGGCCCGCGCCGAACGGACATCCATGTCCTTGCGGCGCTCTCGCGGCATCCATGCCGCTCGGCCCACTCCACGTCGCCTGCGTTCAGCCTGCACCCAAGTCGCGATTGGTGGTGTCTGGACTGGCGCGCATGAAGATCAAGATCAAGATCTAGATCAACTGCAACTGCAACTGCAACTGCAACTGCAATGGCGAACACCTTACCTGTAGCAGTGTCGAGCCGAAATCTTAAAGTTGGACACCCATCCCTGTGGGAGACGCCGGAGCTCTGCGACGGCAGCGAGACGGTGGATCAGTAGCAAGTGAGCCACCAGACCCACCGCTTCGCTGCCGTCGCAGAGCTCCGGCTTCTCCCACAGGGATCGTATCTGGACGACAGGTCTCTGTTCGCTTTTGATCTTGCTTCTAAGTGCGCGGAAGTCCAGACACCACAAAATCGCGACTTGGGTGCAGGCTGAACGCAGGTGGCGCTCCGTGGGCCGAGCGGCATGGATGCCGCGAGAGCCGCCCCCCGCCATGGATGGCGGATGGCGGCGGGCCCACGGAGCGTCGCCGGAGTGAGGGAATTCCGACGAAGGAGGAACCCAACCAGGAGCAGGGCCTTTTTGGTTACTTTTTCGGCTCTTGGAAAAAGTGACCCGCTGTAAGAGCGGAACCATAATCCGCGCCCCTGGAAATAACGGATATACACCCAACCCCGACGCCACCCCACCAACAAAAGCCCAAAAAAAATCCCCGCAGTCGGCCTCTGCGGGGATTTTGCTTTCGTCTTGCTTTTAACTCATCGCTTCAGGCTTGCCGCTCGAAGCCACTATCAGTTCCGGAACATCGCACCCGTCTGGATGATGTTGTTCGAACCCAACAGCTGACTCACATAACGGCTCCAACGAGTAATGTTCGCAGGCCCCACAAACACCACATCCTGCGCCGACAACTCAAAACCCTTGGCCAGCGCATAGGCGGTCGGCTTCTTCGCGTTCAAGTGATACACGGTCGCCGAGTGCGTCGCATCCTGCGCACGAATCACATACACCGCCTCACCATCGGCAGCATCCGGGCTCAGCCCGCCAGAAGTACCCAGCGCTTCAAGCAACGTCACGCTGGTAGTGCTGAACGAAATCACCTGAGGGCGCTGAACCTCACCCAACACGTAAATCTTGTTCTTCGAGTTGCTGTTCAGGTGCAGATAGTCGCCATCCTTGAGGAAGATCTTGCTCAGTTGCGAGTCCTTGCGGTTGAGCGAGTCAACGTCGATCACATAATCCTTGCCGTCGCGACGCAGCGTCAGACCGGCGAGGTTGGCGTCGGTCAAATCAAGACCGGCCTGGCTGATGGCCTGAACCAGGCTCAGCGGAATATTGGTGATCGGCTGCGGACCAGGCGACTTGAACGCACCCGACAGCAGTACGCGCTGGCTGTTGTAACGCAGCACTTTGACGTCGACCTTGACCTCGGTGTACTGCGGCAGCAAGCCCATGCGCAGCTGTTCGCGAATCTGTGAAACGGTTTTGCCCGCCGCCTGAATCCGACCGACATACGGGAAGAACACCGTGCCGTCGTTCAACACTTCCCGGCTGTTGGCGTCCAGTTGTTCCTGGGAGCCAGGAGCGGTCAGCTCAGGGTGCTCGAACACAGTCACCAGCAACGCATCGCCCGGGCCGACGATGTATTCGGGGGTTTTGTAATTCATCAGTTCAGGTGGCAATGGTTTTGCCAGGGCAGCAGCGGATTTCTGCTGCTGGGCCAACGTCGTCGGGGTGATATTGACGAGGGTGACCGCAGGACCGTCCGGGTCTTTATCAGTTACATCGCTAAGAGACATGTATTGACCTGGGGCGAATGCGCAGCCTTGCAAAACCAGACTGGAAAGCAGCACTACCGCTAACGTTACTTTCATATGAATGTTCCTTCTAATCCTAATAGGTGCGTACTGGCACCGCAGTGATTTCGTTGCATCCCTTACCAACACCGAACTTCGGATCACAATCGTTCAAACACTCAAGCACCTCCCGCCGAGCTTAGTAGCCATCGGCCATCGCTGTTGTTATTGGCAGACATTCTTTTTTTTTAGAAGCGTTTTAGAAGGCGTTCTTGTTGACGAAGCCTTTGAAGAGCGTCAGCAGGATGATTTTCATGTCCAGCCAGACCGACCAGTGCTCGATGTACTGCAGGTCGAATTCCACGCGTTTCTGCATCTTGTCCAGCGTGTCGGTTTCGCCACGCCAGCCGTTGATCTGTGCCCAGCCGGTGATGCCCGGCTTGACCTTGTGCCGCAGCATGTAGCCCGACACCTGTTTGCGGTATTGCTCGTTGTGCGCCACGGCATGTGGACGCGGGCCGACGATGGACATGTCGCCGCGCAGCACGTTGAAGAACTGCGGCAGCTCGTCCAGCGAGGTGCGACGCAGAAACGCGCCCAGCGGGGTTATGCGGCTGTCGTTGCGAGTGGCCTGAGTCACCACCGCACCGTTTTCCTGCACGCTCATGCTGCGGAATTTCCAGACCATGATCGGTCGCCCGTCCAGCCCGTAGCGGCGCTGACGAAACAGCACAGGGCCGGGCGAAGTGAACTTGATGGCGATGGCAATCAGCAGCAGTGGCAGAGCGATCATGGTCAGGATCACGCTCGACAGCACGATGTCCTCGATGCGTTTGACCATGCTCCACGCACCGTCCATGGGCGAGTCGAAGATACTGATGCTCGGCAGCCCGTTGATGCTTTCGCTACGGGCATGCAACAGCTCGAACATGAACACGTCCGGGATCACGTAGACCGAAGCAGTGGTGTCGCTCAGGCCTTTGATCAACTCTTGCAGACGTGCCTGTGCGCCGAGCGTCAGGGTGATGTAGACCTTGTCGATCTTGCCGTCGCGGGCGTCCTGGATCAGTTCGTCCAGATCGCCAAGCACCGGGATGCGTCGACCGATTCGCGCCAGGTCCATCTGCTCGGGTTGTTCGTCGTAGAAACCCAGCAAATTCAGGCCCATCCATGGCGCGCGCTCGATTGACAGCGCCAGGCGTTCACCACAGTGACCGGTGCCGACAATCGCCACGCGCCGGGTGTTGAAGCCGCGGCTGCGCAGGGTGTGCAGCAGGCTGCGAATCGCCAGCCGATAGCCACATAAAGCCACCAGCACGCCGGCGAACCAGGCCATCTGGCTGTTATTCGCAAGGTCCGCCGGTTGCAGCAGCAGGTAGTCGACGAACAACAGCAGGACGAACGCCAGCCCCCAGTAGTTCGCCACCTTCAACAACTCGCGAACGATGCGTTCGCCGCGCCACGAGCCGTACAACTGGTGATATTCGGCCAGCCAGTGGAAGGCCACCGCCGCCAGCAGGATCTGCATCCAGGTTTCGGTGCTGGTCGTCGTGCCAGTGAGCAGGTTGACGCTATAGCCGCCGAGGGTGATGACCGCCAGGTCCAGCAAACGGTGGGCGACCGACAAGGTTGATTGATGAGCATGCAAGATGCCGCGAAGTGGTGTGCTCATGTTCTGTGCTCGCTCAGACGGATTTGATCGGAACAACGCGGGCGGATAAATCGCTGGCAACCAGCGTCGGCGCGACCAGACTCGGTTGAATCTGAGTCGCCCGGAACTGCATGGATTGACGAGCCTGACGCGATGCGGTCAGACGCAGTTCGACGAACTGACGCATTTCCTGCTCGAAGCGCGCTTCGCTGAAACGCTCGGCGTTGGCGCGGCAGGCCTGGGCCGTGATGCGTTCGCTGGCGGCTTCGAAGGTTTCAATCGCCTCGATCAGCGACGCCACGGTCTGCTCCGGGTAGAACACCCCGGTCGGTTGCGGATGATCCAGACCGCAGACAGTCTCCAGCACGCCCCCCTTGCCGAACGCGATCACTGGCGTGCCGCAGGCCTGGGCTTCCACCGGGCTGATACCGAAGTCTTCCTCGGCAGCGAACACGAACCCCTTGGCGTTACGCATGTGCTCCTGCAACACCGCAAACGGTTGAAAACCGAGCAGGGTCACGTTCGGCGCGTTGGCCGCAATGGCCTTGGCTTTTTCCATTTCCGGGCCGTCGCCAACCATCACCAGACGTTTGTCCGGCATCGCCGCGAAGGCTTCGACGATCATCGGCATGCGCTTGTAGGGAACCATGCGCGAGGCGGTGAAGTAGTAGTCCTGTTTCTGTTCCTGGATCGTGAAGCCCCGGGTGTCCACCGGCGGGTAGATCACCGTCGATTCGCGACGATACGACTTGGTGATCCGCGCGCCGATGAAGTGCGAGTTGGCGATGAAGTCATCGACGCCTGCGGCGGTGCGCTGATCCCACATGCGCATGTAGTGCAGGATCATTCGCGCCACTTTGCCCTTGAGGCCGCTGCTCATGTTGGCCTCTTTCAGGTACTGGTGTTGCAGGTCCCAGGCATAGCGGATCGGCGAGTGCACGTAGCTGATGTGCAGTTGATCGGGGCCGCACAGCACGCCTTTGGCCACCGCGTGGCTGCTGCTGATGATCAGGTCGTAACCGGACAGGTCCAGTTGCTCGATCGCCATCGGCATCAGCGGCAGATAGCGCTGGTATTTGGTCTTGGCTTTGGGCAGGCGCTGGATGAAAGTGGTGGTCGCGACCTTGCCGCCCAGCTGCGCGCGGTCCTGGTCGCTGAGAAAGTCGATGACGGAGAAAAGATCCGCCTCGGGCCAGATCTTGATGAGCGATGCCAAAACCCTTTCGGCACCGGCGTACGTCACCAGCCAGTCGTGGACGATTGCAATTTTCATTGGAATTCTCTGCAGTAACGGTTCACAGAAACCCTGCACGTCGAGCGAAGCTCGCGAGGATTTCCCCAGAACGGTTTTTATTTGCGCAGGGGCTGGATCAGACGCTGACAGGTTGCGTCTTGGCCCTGCGATTATTGAGGCGTTTTCCAAGCTGGATAAAAGGCGACTCGATGTAGCGGAAACTCAGGTGAGCGGCACCCAGTGTCAGCAGGGTGGCGAACAGCGCGATGATCAGCGCTGAAGCACCGGTGCGGGCCAGGACGAACTCGGCCAGCATTCCCATCGACGGGTGCAGCAGGTACAGCGAGTAGCTCACCGCGCCCAGCCAGACCAGAGCCGGGTGGCCCAGGCGCACGCTGCGGGTCAGCAACAGAAAACTGCTGATGGCCACCGCGTAGGTGAAGCAGTAACGGCCCCAGGTTTCCCCGGTGCCCATGTCCTTGTTGTAAGCCATGATCAGCGTCGGCGGCAGCAGCACCACGAAGGCGATCAACAGCATTTTCAAATTGCGGGTCAGCTCTGGGCTGTGTTCGGCCAGCAACCATTGACGCCAGATCGAACCGAAGAACATCAGCGACAGCGCCAGCGGCAAGGCCACCGGCAACTTGCGGTCGGTCAGCTCGCGAACCAGGGCCATTGCCAATGCCATCAGCAGAAACGCCAGCGAGCAGCGAGCGCGGAAGGTCTGGTCGTAGAGCTTGCCGCCGATGAACAGCGCCAGGCACAGGGCGTAAAACACCAGCTCGATGAACAGCGTCCAGTACAGACCGATCACATCATCGAAACCCAGTGCCGCTTGCACCATCGTCAGGTTGGCGACGATCTGTTTGATTGGCGGCAGTGGCTCGCCGGTCAGGCCAAGCATCACCACGAACACCAGCAGCGACAGCCAGTACGCCGGGTACAGGCGCATGAAGCGCGAAATCAGAAAGCGTTGCGCGCCGTCGGGGCCGGGCTTGAGGCTGTATGGGATCACCACGCCGCTGATCATGAAGAACCACAGCACACCGAGCTTGCCGGGGTCGATCAGGTAATCGAAGACCCAGACATGACCGACGACCGGCAAAAACAGGTGGGTGAACACCACCATCAAGGCCGCGATGCCGCGCAGCGCGTCGAGATAGGCCAAACGTTTCATGGGCGTGCCTCAGAGCTTGCTGGAGGATTCACGACGCAAGGCGTCATTGCCGGTGCTGGAGCGCCGATCCCTGGGTTGATTGAGCAGCGCGTCGATGCGTTGTGAGACCCGGCGTGCCGACTCTTCCCAGGAAAACCGGGCCACGTTGTTCAGGCCGCGTCGGCGCAACGACTGACGCAGCGGCAGATCAGTGAGAATTCGCTCCATGGCCGAGGCCATGTGGCTGATGTCCATCGGGTCAAAGTACAGCGCGCTGGCTTGCAGCACTTCTGGGATCGACGCCGCGTTGGCTGCCAGCACCGGACAACCGCAGGCTTGTGCTTCCAGCGGCGGAATGCCGAAACCCTCATACAGCGAAGGAAACACGAAAGCCGTAGCGCCCTGATACTGCTCGATCAACTGATCGTCGCTCAGGCGGCCGAGGAAGCGGATGCGTCGGTCGCGGCTTGCCAGGCGCTGCAGGTTGTCATCGGCGAACACATCACTGGCGCCACCGACGATGTGCAACTGCAGGTCATCGTGATCGCGCAGCATCAGAAACGCCTGAATCATCCGGCTGAAGTTCTTGTGCGCGCTGGGTGAGGACACTGCCAGTAGATATTCCGGCTGATCCTTGAGCGGCGGGCCGGGCTGAAAGGCCCCGCTTACGGCATTCGGTACCACGAAAATTTTCTTTTCGGAGTAGTTGTAGAACTGCGAAATCTCACCTTTGGAGAAGTTGCTGACCGTCAGCAAGGCCCTGATCCGCGACAGCATGATCGGCGTCATGGTCCGGTATAGCAGGCGGAACATCCGGGTGTAGCTTTCCGGGTGCCGCACATAGGTGACGTCGTGGTGCGTGGCGATCTGATTGCCGTAGAACAAAGGCGCCGTACTGCACAGCGAAACCAGTAACGGGCTGCCGTTGCGCTTGAGGTACAGCGGCAGGTCCAGTTGTTCCCACAAGTGCCCGCTGTTGCGACCGATGCATTGCACGTCCAGTGCCTTGGCACTGTCGAGCATCTTGATGCCGTGGGGGGCGACGAACACCACGTCGTCGCGTTGTTGTTTCAGCGCCAGACAGGTCTGCTCTGCGAAGCGTTGAACGCCGCGCAACTCCTGGGTGAGAAAGCGTGCATTGATCACAATCATTGTGGGCGACCTGTTGAAGAGGTGAATGAGTCGTACGCGGCGCAAAAGTCCGGGAGCGCCCTGAGTGAAGGGGCGCTCTCAATGCGGACATGAAAAAAGGGGGTGAAGCTGATCAGGGCAAGGCAAACAGCGCCGGGCGAGTACCCAGACTTATTATTTTCGGGAATTCATCGATCGGCACTTGCGCCGAGCAACGCCCGTCATTGCAGTTCCAGGGGATGCCGCTGTCGACCAGACCGTTCTGCGGCTCACGGGTGTCGATGTATTGCACATTGCCGTGTAGCACGCTGCTGGCGTCGAGCTTGATCGGCCTTGCCAGTCCGGCGGTCCAGGCGACCATGATCTGTTCCGAACCTCTGGCAAATCGCAGCAGGTATTGCGAGTCGATCTCGCGACTCTTCTCTGCGTCATAGCGGTACTGATGCAGCGTCGGGCTGATGGCTTTCAACGTCAGGTAGGCCTGCTTGATGCTCAGGTCCTGATTGAGCAGCCCGAAATTCTGCTCGGGGTCACTGTCGTCAGGGCCATCGTTGAGCAAACCGTTCCACCACATGCCCTTGATGTTGGGCATCGTCTGGGCCAGAAAGAAGCTTCGCGCCAGAAACGCCGCCTGAGTCTTCTCATCGCCACCGCATCGCCCTTCGTTGCTGGGCCAACCCATTTCCGTGAGGTACAACGGCACGGCTGTCTTGTTGCGGGTCTTCTCCTTGAGGTCTTCGCTGATCCGCCGCAGCCAGGCGATCCAGTTTTCCGGGGTGTTGCGTTCGTCGGCGCGGCAATGCACATAAGGGTGCAGCGACAGACCATCGACATGGTTGAGAATGCCCGACTCCACCAACCGGTCGGCGAAGCCCAGATCCATGCCTTGACTGGTGACCGCACCGGCGAGAATCACCATCGGCCTCTGATTGCTGCGAATGCGCCGTGAGGCCTCTTCGATCAGTACGCTGTAGTCCCTGGCGAACACCGGATCGACCGGGTTCTCCTTGTCCCACTCGTTCCAGATTTCGTAGAAGTCCACGCTGTCGGTCAGTTGCTTTGTCACGAAGCTGATGTAGTTGCCGTAGGCCTCGCGAACATTGGGTTTACGCGGTTTGGCGTAGTTGTCGTAGAACGGGTTGCCGTAACCCAGCACCAGCAGCGGCCGCAAATGATGTTCCTGCGCCTTGCTCAAGTAGGCCTGCCAGGCGGGTTCTATTCTCATCAAGCCTCGTCGGGGCTCGGCGCTGGACCAGTACGCGTCATCGCGAACCGAGTCCACGCCAGCCGCTTCGAGCAACTGCAAGGCCTTGGCAGACGTGGTGGTTTTGTTCATCAGATGGGTGTCGACCCCGATGATGAATGAATCGTCGGCAATGCTTGAGCAGCTGATGAACAAACCCAGCAGCAGGACCGTCAATGGTCGTCGTAACCTCGTCAGGCGCGTGATGGGCATGGCTTGTCTCAATGAAGAGGCACGGTCCGGAGCGCTTGCTCAGGTAGGTCTCGGGCCGTCGGCAAGTGGAGTCGGCATCGTGCGCAAGCATGACCGGATGGTGTCAGACCGTATGAGGCAGGACCGTCGGATCGCGGTGCACGATGTTGTCCAGCAACGTCTGGGCAAAGATGCTTTCGTAGCTGTCGAGCATCAGGTCCAGGTTCAACAGCGCCGCGACACTGACCCGTGCCTGACTGCTCAGCCGGGCCAGCAGATCCGGTTGTTGATGCAGTCTGAGCATCGCGTGCCCCAGTGAGTCAGGATCCTGCGGGCTGCAGAGCAAACCGTTGAGCGGGTCCTGGATGATTTCCGGCAACCCGCCCATGCGGCTGGCGATGACGGGCACCGAGTGCGCACAGGCCTCGACGGCGACCATTCCGAACGGTTCGTTCCAGAGCGATGGCACGACGGCAACATCGATCTGACTGTAGAAGGCTTCGGGCTTCTGGTAGCCGACGAAACTGACGTTCGACGAGGTGGCCAGAGCCCTGAATGCGGCTTCGTCGCCGGCTTGACCACGCCCGGCTATTTGCAAGGTGGCGTCGAACGGCAGGCGCTGAAACTGTTCGATGAGCCAGCGTACGCCTTTCTGCTCGGACAGGGTGCCCATATATCCGAAACGCAATGGGGCCTTCTTCAGCGACGGATCAAGCTGACGCTGTTTGCTCGGCGAGTTGTACACCGCCGCATAAGGACTGGCGTTGTGCACCACATAACCCTTGGCGGCGCTGAAATAGCCGCGCTTTTGCAGTTTGTCGAGAATGAACTGGCTGACCCCGACCACCGCCGACACCTGCGCCGAACGCCCATCGTGGCCCTTGCGAAACGACAGGCAACTGCTGCATTGCTGCTGGCAGCACTGGCCGCGCTTGAACATGTTGGCGCTTGGGCACATCAGGTACATGTCATGCAGCACCTGAACGATGGGCAACCGGGCAGCCGTGATCTCGTCCCACACCGACACCGACCAGCCGGCCAGGTTATGGCACACCACCAGTTGCGGTTGTTCGTCCGTGATCACCTGTTTCACATAGCTGCGCATCGCGCCGTTGTAGCGATCGCGCAGATGCCAACCCAGACGGGCAAGGCGGCCGGGGCGATCAGCGCCGAAGTGCCAGTAGAAGTTGTGCAGACCGGCGCGGTAGACCTTGACGCCATTGACCGTCTCGGTCGATAGCCCCGCGTCGGGACCGGTCACCAGCACGCTGACCTGACAGCCGCGTTGCTGCAGGCCCTCGACCGTGCGCTGAAGAATGATTTCCGCGCCGCCGCCGACGTGAGGTGAATACAGACTGCTGATGAACAGTATTTTCATAATGGATACGACTGATTCAGACCCAGTACGCCGGACTCACCGTCACGGATGGCTTTTTCGATCAGGCCCAGACGCTCTTCAGCGCCGCGCCGCTTGGCGATCAGGCGCAGCAGGCGGAAGAACACCCAGCGGTTCAGGCTGTACAGCAGCGACGAGTTGGCCCAGATGTTCTTGTCGAACCAGGCCTGGTTGCGGGCGCCGTAATAAGCGCGCAGATCCGAACCACCCAACAAGAAACTTTCATAGATGTTGTTGGTGCGGGCCTTGATGTTCCAGGAGTTCTCCAGGTCGTCGAGGACCGCATCGGGCACCAGGAAAATCCGGCCGCCACCTGCGGTGATGCGCCAGGTGTATTCGCTGTCATCGGCGTAGAGCATCAGCGCGTCCAGCGGCAGACCGATCTTGCGATACAGGTTGCGGTGGGCGAGCAGGCCGCCGTAGGTGGCAAACGGCAACTGCACCATTGGCAGCTTGGTGTGCGAAGCCTGCGGCGCACCCCATGGCAGACGGCGCCAGATCTTGTAGGGCAGCTGTGCGATGTGGAAACCGAAAAAGCTGGAGCGCAGCTGGATCGCGAAACGCTTCGGCACACCGGCCGCGATGTCTGCCTGGTGAGTCGGGCGGAAACCCAGTACAGCAGCTTTCTCCTCACCATCGATGAGCTTGCGCTCTTCAAGCACCTGATGCAGCGTCGCAATGGCGTTGATGGTCGGCGCGTTGTCGTCGTCCATCAGCCAGATATGCTCGGCGCCAGCGTCCAGTGCCGCTTGAATTCCCACCGAGTAACCCTTGGCAGAGCCGGTGTTCTGATGCATGTAGATCACGCTTACCTGATCCGGCCAGGTCTTGCGCAAGGTTTCCAGCGGCGAGGTGGACGCGTTGCTGACGATGATCACGCGATCGATCAGCGGGCTCTCCAGCGAGCGGCTGACCAACGTGTGCAGGTAGTTGAAACGGTCACCATAGGTGAGCGTCACCAGAGTCGTTTTGTGGGTCATGGTGAGTTCCGGGCGAAGAGGGTTCAAGAGGCTGAAAGCGTCAGCCCCGAGGGAGGCGGAAGAAGTTTTGATGCTGCGTGAAGATCCTGTAGCAGTCCGGCCGGACTGCCACACGAGCGAGACCGTGGTCCGCTTTGCTTAAACCCGCGCTTCCATCCGCGTCAGGCTGCTGACCGGCAAAGTCACTTTCTGTTCGCGGTGCAGCAGGTTAAGCAGGATCACCGCGCGCTCGTCGCCGTCGGCCGCGAGGAAAATCGCTTCTACGTCGTTGAAACCCTCTGCGGTGATACGCACCGCATCACCCTGCTGAAAGGTCTCTTTGGGCGGTGGTGCCAGCAGGCGTTCGCGAATCTGATCGATCAGATCGTCTTTGACCGGAATCGGCATCCCGCCGAAGGTCACGATGCGCGCCACGCCACGGGTGGAGCGGATCGGGTACCAGTTGTCGCTGGTCTGGTCCATGCGAATGAACAGGTAGCCGGGGAACAGCTCCTCTTCGGATGGGCCACGGGAGCCGCGTTTCTTCTCACCATGCTTGACCGGTCGGTAGCATTCGAAGAGCTGACGCTGCAGATGTTCCTGAGCACGGCCTTCCTGGCGGGGTTTGGTTTGAATCAGGTACCAGCGCGCGGGTTTGCTCGAGGTGCTGTCGGCTTGAGACATAATTCTTCACTCCACTGCAATCCGTTTCGACAGGGTAGGAACAAGCTCAGGGTGTTGCGTCAGCCTGGCCAGCAATCCGGGTTCGGCGGCAGGCGGGTTCTTGTCCAGCTGAAACTGAGTCAGCATGTGTTGAACCTGCTCGACGCAGTTGAACATCAGAACGTCGATGATCGACAGATTGGCGACGAAAGGTTGCCTGAACTGTCGATACTCCACCGGGCTCATCCGGAAAAACCGCACCAGCAATCTGTTGCGTGCGAAGTGGTCACGGTCATACACCACCGATCCACCCTCCGGGGTAATGAAAGTTGTCGCCTCGAAGGTGTGGGCAATGCGGATGATCCGCTCCTGCTTGTCCACAGGGCTGCCCAGAATAAGGTCGGAACTGCGCATGATCGGCGTGACGATGTGTAGATAAGCACACATTTCGCGAATTGCATGTTCGGCATACAACGCGATGTTCTGCTGCGGGAAGCGGATCAGTCTTTCGACCAGTGGCATGACCTGATCGAAATAGGGCGCTTCCTGATAGCACTCGGTGATCAGGCGAATCAGCCGCTCGGCCTCGTCGCTGAAGTGGTCACACAGTTGCCGTTGATTGATCTGCAACACGAAGCGGTCTTTCTTCAGCGGGAAGGTGATCAGCCGCGCTTCGCCGTTCTGCAGAATGCGATTGCGGTTCACCCAGCCGGAGCGCACGTACTGCAGATCGTCTCCCAGGACGAAGACGTCTGCAGCGGCGATCAGTTGAAAATAACCCAGGTAAGGAAAGAGATAGGGTTGCATCACTGCAATGGTCCTGGCCATCAATACGTCTCCTTTACTTCAGCGACTCACGCAGCGTTCACTTGCGAACGGTGGTGTAGTCATACCCGTAGGCTGCGCAGTCGTAGTCGGCGGTCGAGGCCTTGCGCAGTACACCGTTGAAAATCGCGCCTTTGATCAGAATGCCGTTGTGCATCAGGCGACGTTTGCAGGCTTCGATTTCCTTGGCAGTGCTGAGGCCAAAGCGGGTGACCAGCAGGCAGGTGCCCGACTGACGGCCCACCAGTGTGGCGTCGGTGACGGCCAGGATCGGCGGGGTGTCGACGATCACCAGGTCATACAACGGCGACAGGTCAGTGATCAGCTTGTTGAAGTTGTCATGCATCAACAGCTCCGACGGGTTAGGCGCCGCGAAACCGCAGGAAATGAAGTCCAGGTTGCGCACTTCGGTGTGGTTGATCACTTCCTTGCTTTTCAGCCGTGCCGCCAGGGTGTCGGACAGACCGTGCTTGGGCGTCAGGTTGAACAGCTTGTGCAGGTAGCCTTTGCGCATGTCGGCGTCGATCAACAGCACGCGTTTGCCGGTCTGGGCAATGATCACCGCCAGGTTGCTGGAGACGAACGACTTGCCCACGCCCGGAGTCGGGCTGGAAATCATCAGCACGTTGTTGCGCGCTTCGAGCATGGCGAAGTGCAGGCTGGTACGCAGGCTGCGCAGCGACTCGATCGCCAGTTCCGTTGGCGCGCTGACACTGAGCAGGCGTGGCTCTTTACTCCCGGAGCGGCTCTGGCTGGCTTTGTCCAGACGCTCTTGCTGACGCGAAAACGGCAGCGACGCGTAGACCGGCATGCCCAGGTTTTCGATCACATCCGGGTTATCTACACCACGGTAGAACGCCTGACGCACGAACACGGTAGCGACGGCGAGCAGCAGACCGACCAGTGCGGCGACCAGCACGATGATTTTCTTCATCGGTTTGACTGGCTCTTCGACGTTGGCGTCGGCGTTGTCGATGATGCGTACGTTGCCGATGCTGCCTGCACGAAGAATGTCCTGCTCCTGGCTCTTGTCCAGCAGCAGGGTGTAGGTCTGGGAAGTGACTTGCATGTCACGGGTCAGACGCAGCAATTCTTGCTGGGTAGCAGGCAGGGTTTCGATTTTCTTCAGCAGCGCCGCTTTCTGTGCTTCAACCTGGCTGATCTGAGTCATCAGACCACGATAGGTCGGGTGCTCTGGCGTATACAGACGTTCGACGTCGACGCGCTTCATCTTCAGGTCAGACAGAGTGCCCTCCAGCTTGACCACTTGATCGAGCACCGATTTGGTCTCGACGCTCAGGTCGACCGACTTGGCGCTGGTCTGGAAGTTGTTCAGGGCAATTTCCGATTGTTCCAGCTGCTTGCGTACGGCTGGCAGTTGCGAACGCAGGAACTCCAGACGCTGGGCGGCTTCGGCCGAGCTGCGTTCGACGTTCTGACGCACATACAGACGGCTGACTTCGTTGAGGATGCGTTTGGCCAGTACCGGGTCGGCGTCCTGAATAGACAGATAGACGATCCCGGAATCCTTGCCCGCTTCGATGATTTTCAGACGATCCTGATAATCCAGCGCTGCGGTCAGGGTGCGCTGACGGATGACGGTGAACTCGGTGCCAGGACGGCCATTGAGCGCAGCCACTTGAATCTTCACGCCGCTGCCTTCGACCGTCTGACCGACCGGCCCGCTGAGCAGCTTGTTGTGGTCTTCGTCGTAGAGGCTGAAGCTTTCAGGTTTGTCCACGACCATGGTCAACTTGTCGCCCAGTAGCGAGTCAGGCACTTCCAGCTGGAAGATGTCGATTTTTTCGCCGCCCCAGGCGTAGCTGTCCAGACCGAACATCGGCGAGGCCAGTTCGCCTTCGTGATCGGGCTTGAAGTGACGAGCCATGTAGCCGCCGATGCCTGGTACATATTTAGGCTTCTGAATGATATTAAGCTTCAGGTCATCGACGACCTTGCCCAGCACAGCGCGGGACTTGATCAGCTCGATTTCGGTGGTCGCCTGCGAAACCGACAGCGGTTTGGCATTGATCTCGGTGCGACCTTCGATGCCGATTTTCTTCGGCTCGATCTGGATCATCGCGTTGGCCTGGAAGATCGGGGTGGCGAGAACGGCGTAGGTCACGCCAATCAGGACGCAGACACCGATGATCGATGCAATCATTCCCTTGTGATCGAAAAGTGTGCGCAAGATAGTCGCCAAATCGATCCGGGAGTCCTGGACCTCGTCCAGGGAAGTACGGTTCATAGCGGTCATTTATCTTGGTTCTCCTGACTGAAGATAAGGAAGCCAGTCGTCGACGCAACGCGAAAGCTGCTCGTAGGTCTGTTCAAAGGCTAGTTTCGGGCGCCGGTACGGGTCGGCTATTTCCAGTTCGTCTTGCCATTTGCCAATCAGAAACGTCTTGCCGCGTACCTCGGGTGCGAGCCTGAGCACGCTTTGCGTCTGGCGGTGTTCCATCAGCAGGACAAGGTCCGCGTCGTGGAGCATTTGCCGATCGACCTGCCGGCTTCGATGCTTGTGCGCTTCGATACCGTTGAGTTGCAAGACGGCCTGGGCCAGAGGATCCATGGTGGAACTGAGCATGGCGTGAGTGCCTGCCGACGAGATGGCGATGCGGGGGTTTTGCACGCGTTGTCGGAACATGGCTTCGGCCATGGGGCTGCGACAGATATTGCCGACGCAGACCACCAGAACGTTACTGAACATGACCTTTGGTGAACGTTGTCATCAGTCTCTTGCTGATGTTGAAGCTGAAATTGCGTCCCACCTGCAGCAAGGTCTGCACCTTGCGCTGGGGCGTGATCGCCGACATCGAATACCCGACCAGTTCCATCAGGAAATACTCGTAGAGCTCGTCGTTGCCCAGGCGGTTGTAGTAGTTGGCCAGCGCGCCGGAAGTCTGCAGGGCCATGTGCAACTTGCGTTTGTTCGAACGCATGGAGAACACACCGCCAGGGTGCAGGCGATACATTGCAGGCTTGACCTCGCCCATGAACTTGCCCTTGCCGTAGGCGCCCAACAGCGACCACCAGACCAGATCATTCAGAGGTGCACCGACCAGCTCCCTGGGCAATGAGTCGAAGACATTGCGAAACACGGTGGTGAGCGTCGAGATCGGCCGGGCTTTCTGCAGTTCCAGCGCCGTGGCATCTGCGCGCAGATCGCCTTGCAGCTGAATCTCGTACTGGCCGCTGATATCGAAAGGGATGGCGTCGTGATAAGTCAGCACGTAATCCGGGTGGCTTTCGAGGAAGTCCACCTGGATCTGCAGTTTGCGCGGATCGGTCCAGTAATCGTCGCCTTCGCAAAAAGCGATGTAGCGCCCGCGGGCCTCGCCGAACAGGCGCGGGACCGAAGGGTTGCCTTGCGAGTACTGGTTCGTCTCGTGATAGAAGGCGCGGATCAACGTCGGGTAACGCTTGACGTAATCGGCAATGATGCGGGCGGTGCCATCCGTGGAGGCGTCGTCGTTGACCAGAATTTCAAAGTCGAACGATGTTTCCTGCATCAGAAAGCCTTCCAGCGTCTGAGCGACGTAGGCTTCCTGGTTGTAGGCTGGGCAGACGATGCTGACCAGGGGTGCGGCGGACGGCGAAAGGCTCGTCTTTTTGCTAGTAGCATCCATGGCTCAAGTACTCAGTTTGCTGAACAAGACGGAAATCTTCGTCACCAGTGGCTTGTAGCTTGCTGCTACCACCATCAGCGTGATCAAGCCGCTGACGGCCAGACCCAGAAACGTGTTGAAGCGGTTTTCATCGGCGATCAGGCGCAAGACCGGCTCGCTGATCGCCAGGCCCACGCCGGTCATCACGCTGATGCGGATGACATCGCGCAGCCACAGGCTGTGAATCCCCGGTGCCAGTCGCTGGTGCACGATCATCGGCCAGATGGCGAACGACACCAGACGCAGTACGAACCAGGCGATGGCGGCGCCGAACGCGCCGTAGTAACGAATCGCCAGAAACATCACCGGCACCGTAATCAGTGCCGAAACGATGCTGTACCAGACATGCAGGCGCATCTGCCCATAGGCGTATTGCAGGTAAAACTGGAAGGCGCTGACCGCCATGATCGCGCTGCCCAACGAGTACCACGGCAAAACCGAGCGACTCCATTCGGCGGCTGTGCGGTCACCAGACCAGGCATAAACCATCTCATGGGCGTGCAGGGCGATCAGTGCCGCCAGCGGAAACAGAAACGTACAGACGAAACGGTTGGCCGCCAGAAACAGGTTATGCATGTCGTCGCGGCGACCTTCGGCCATCAGCACTGTCAGGCGCGGCAGCAGCGTCTGCGCCAGCGGGTTGCTCAACATCATGATGCCGGTGGTGATCAGCGCCACCAGCGAGAAGTAGCCGTACTCGTTGAGCGGCAGCATCTCGGACAGCAGCACCTTGTCGATCTGGGTCAGGACGATCCACAACACCGCGGTGCCGGACATGCTCGCGGCGAACGGGATGATCGGCTTGACCAGTTGCCAGTCAAAGCCGGTCAGCCACGAAGGGGTCGGCATCTGCTGGTAGGCACGGGCGGCGAAGATCAGCGTTTCAATCACTCCGACCAACACCTGAAACTCGAAGAACAACACCGGGTCGCTGGAAATCGTACTCACCAGAAACAACCCGCCGAAGTAGCGCAGGGTGGCGATGATGACGTTGGCGATGTTCAGCCAGGCATGCTGCTCCAGGCCCTGAATCCCGCTTTTATAGAGGGTCGAAAACAGCCGCAGCGCGATGACGATCCCCATCAGGCTGATGCACTCGATCAGCGTCTGCGTCGACAACTCCTTGGCGTTGAGCCAGTGCACCGCGATCCAGTCGCTGCCCAGGTACATCGAGACGCAGCAAATGCTGGCCAGCGGCAGAAAGAGGATTTCGAACGAGCGCAGCAGACGTCCCGAATGATGGTCCGCAACGTCGGCGCCTTGTTGATGCGCCACCGCCCGGACCAGACTCGGCGAAAGCCCCGCGTCCAGCAACTGCAGCCAGGCCTGCAACACCGAGAAGAACCCGATCAGCCCGTAAGCCTCGGCGCCCATATGGCCGAGGTAGAACGGCATGATCAGGATTCCCACCAAGAGCGCGTAGGCCTGTCCTGCATAGCTCAACGCAGTGTTGCGTATGACTGAGCGTTTGGTTTGCATGGGGTGTCCTTTCTCGCCAATACGTGAGCGTGCATCTCGAACCGCATTAGATGACCTGTGCCAGATTCGGTGCTTGGTACGGCGCACGGCCAAGACTGCATTCGGCGATCACGGTGTTGATCACGCGTTCCTGATCCTCCAGCTGCAGACCCGGGTAGATCGGCAGGCACAACACCCGTTCACTCAGAGAGCGCGAAGCGGTTTGCGCCGCTTGCGGTTGCAGGTACTCAAGGGTGTCCAGCGACGGGTAGAAATAACGGCGAGGGTTGATGCCGTTGGTGTTCAGCGCGCTGCGCAGGCGCAACAGTTGTTGCTCGTCGCTCAGCGCGATCGGGTAATAGCTGTTGTTCAGCTCGCTGTTGTCTTCGGGCTTCTGCAGGTCGACGTAATCGCCCAGGCGCGTGGTGTAGCGGTGGGCAATTTCAGCGCGCTGTTGAAGAATGTTCTCGATGTCGTCGAGGATGCACAGCCCCATCGCGGCAGAGAATTCGTTGAGCTTGGCGTTGATGCCGATGCCGTCGATCTTGTCGACGTCGACGATGCCAAAGTTGCACAACAGATGAACACGGCGTGCGAGTTCATCATCGTTGGTGATGATCGCGCCGCCTTCGATGGTGTGAAACAGCTTGGTGGCGTGGAAACTCAGGGTGCTGATGTCGCCCCAGTTGAGTACCGATTGGCCAGCGTGACGCACGGCAAATGCATGGGCGCCGTCGTACACGACTTTCAGATTGCGCCGACGGGCAATCTCTTCGATCCGTTCCACTGCGCAGGGGTTGCCGAATACGTGGGTGCCGACGATTGCGGTGGTGTCAGAAACGATGCGGCTTTCAATGTGTTCTGGCGAGATGTTCCAGGTCTGCGCATCGATGTCAGCGAAGATCGGCCGAATGCCTTCCCACTGCAGCGAGCTGCTGGTGGCCACGAAGCTGAACGGCGTGGTCACTGCGCTGCCGGACAGGCCCAGTGCGCGATAAGCGACCTGAAGGGCCAGGGTGCCATTGTTGGTAAGAATGACGTGCTTGACGCCCAGGTAATCCTTGAGGCGCTGTTCCAGTTCACACACCAGTGGGCCGTGGTTGGTCAGCCAGCCGCGGGAATAGATGCCTTCGACGTAAGTCTTGAACTTGTCGATATCGCCCAGGTAAGTCTTGGTTACGTTGATCATCGAAGTCTCCATTTCTGACGCAATGCTTTTTAAGCAGTGATGCTGCCAAGGCAGTCGTGCGCTAAGTCCGAACCGGTCTAGCTCCGGGTTGAAGCGGGTGGCGGGTTGCCGGCTTTATTACTCATCCGGCGTGCTCGGCCCTGGTTGATCCTGAGGATCAGGCGAGTCGCCAGACTTCCTGTGTGTGGGTCACCGAAATGGAACAGCGCGGTGGCGCGCTTGACCTCGGGGCTGCAGGCTTTATTGGCGTGCAAGGTGCGATAGCCCCAGAAGAAATAAACGTTGCCCGGCTCCAGGCGCAGGATGTAAGGCTTGAGCCATTGGCGCTGCATGCCTTTGATGATCCAGCCCCGGGTGAACTTGTTTTGCAGCAGGGCCTTCTCGATAACGTTGAACAGCACCCAACCGCGCACACGACGAATATTGGGGAAGAGCATCAGGTCGCCGCGTTCTTCACCTTCAGTCGGGATGAACACCGGGATAAGTGCGGTCACCAGGCTCGCGTCGTAGTGAAAACTATTGGATTCGCGCTTGCCTTGATTGCCCTGTACGCAACGCAGCACCGGGAAAATTCGGTCGCTGACGGCTTCTCTTTTTGCGGCGTGCTGATATAGCCGCCCGAGCAAGGACTTGAACCGTGGGTCCGACCAGTAACTGGCCAGCAGGCTTTCGCCCAGCATCGCTTCACCGTGGTAAGCGAAGTATTCGCCCTGATGTTTCTGCGCTTGCTTGTCAGTCCAGCTGCGCAATTGCTGAAGATCGGGTTCAGTGACGGCACCGCTCAGTTTTGCAAAGCCGTTGGTATCGATTTCGTCAGCCAGGCGTTGGACCAGCTGCTCATCCATGTCGAAAGATAAAGGCATTGCATTGCGCCCTCGAAGGAAGTGGTAGGGACACAGCAGCGAGCGATTGGGCTTCAGGCACGCTACCGCCCGAATCTGCAGATCCTGCCGTTCGGTGTGGTAGTGGGTTGGCATTTGCGCGCTTGATTGAAAGCAGCGTTATCAAGTCGTTGGGCAAAGCTACCGCCCTACCGAGCACTTTCAGTAATTTTGAAAACTTTCCTGGGGCCAACAAATGCCCACCGGCGCAAGCAACACACCGTTTCAGTCATTAACTTCGTTGGCAGGTACAGAGTGAAGAAGTCGGAATGTCTTCTGCGCGCAGCTCTGCGGCTACGCTGCTTAAAACAAGAAAACATTGGACACGCATATATATCGACGTCGGCGCAGTTTCTGTCAAATTATTTCGCCAACATTCTGTTAAATTTTTGATAAGCGGGTCTTTAACTGTTCTAACCTGTTGATTTATATAGCAGTCAAAAAACCATCAATGCTCTATCACGGTGCGCTGACGCTTTGCAGGCGCCGCAGTGCACGGCGTCTGAGCCGGCCTTGAAAGACCAAAAGGCATTTTTCCAACGCCAGAAGTCAGGCGGCACGGGGGGGGCGGAATGTTGGCGCTCATTAATTGAACAGGGTATTAGTGGTTTAATTGGAAGTTGAGTGACACTCTTACTGTTGTAATGAAAGAGGGTTATTGCAGCGTATCTCTTCGGGTATGGGCGCATGTAAGTGCAAAGTTTTCCGTACAAATCGGCGACCGTCTTGCAACTATCCATAGAAGTTAATGTCGTCACTGCGCTAACGCCCTGAGTGCTAACGCCTTCTGTTGCGGTTCCCTGTCATCTGACGAAATCGGCGTGTGGTTGCTCCTGCCCCACGGGTCCTCCATTATCTGGCGGGTGCGACGACGCAAAAAATTTCGGTTCAGCAGGAGAGTCAATGAATACGCAGTCGAAAACCAGTGGAGTGGTGGCGCAACGCCTGGCGCAGGCGCGCGCCCTGATGAGCCGAGAAGGTATCGATGCCTGGCTGGTGCCGTCGGCCGATCCTCATCTGTCCGAGTACCTGCCAGGTTATTGGCAGGGCCGCCAATGGATGTCGGGTTTCCACGGTTCGGTGGGGACGCTGATCATCACCCAGGATTTCGCCGGGCTATGGGCCGACAGCCGTTATTGGGAGCAGGCGACCAAGGAGCTGGCAGGCAGCGGCATCGAATTGGTCAAACTTCAGCCGGGGCAGCCGGGCCCACTTGAGTGGCTGGCGGATCAAGCCAAAGCCGATTCGGTCGTGGCGGTGGACGGTGCGGTTCTGGCAGTCGCGTCTTCGCGAACCCTGGCCAGCAATCTATACGCACGCGGGGCTCGCCTTCGCACCGACCTTGATCCTTTGTCTGAACTGTGGGAAGGCCGCCCGGCATTGCCGACCCAGACCATTTATGAGCACGTTGCGCCGCAAGCCACTCAGCTTCGCAGCGACAAGCTGAGCCGCTTGCGCGGCGTGCTCGCCGAGCGCGGTGCCGACTGGCATTTCCTTGCAACCCTTGATGACATCGCCTGGCTGTTCAACCTGCGTGGCGAAGATGTCTCCTACAACCCAGTGTTCATTTCCTTCGCCTTGATCGGGCCTGACAGCGTCAGCCTGTTCGTCGCACCGGAAAAGGTAAATCCGGCCTTGCGTAAAACCCTTGAGAGCGAAGGCATTACTCTGCGCGAGTACACCAGCATTGGCGCCGCGCTGCGTGAAGTGCCGCGTGACGCACGCTTGCTGGTCGATCCGGCGCGGGTAACGTGTGGGCTGCTCGATTATCTCGACAGTGAGGTGGCCCTGGTGGAAGGCCTCAACCCGACCACGCTGTTCAAGTCGCAGAAGAGCGAAGCCGATGCCCAGCACATTCGGCAGGCCATGGAACAGGATGGCGCGGCGTTGTGTGAATTCTTCGCCTGGCTGGATTGTGCTCTGGGCAATGAGCCTGTCAGCGAATTGACCATCGACAACAAACTCAGCGCGGCACGCGCCAGACGCCCTGGCTATATCTCCCAGAGTTTCGCCACCATCGCCGGCTTTAATGGCAACGGCGCTATGCCGCACTATCGCGCGACCGAAGAAGAGCATGCGCAGATCGAAGGTGATGGCCTGCTGCTGATCGATTCCGGCGGTCAATATCTGGGCGGTACCACCGACATCACCCGTATGGTGCCGATCGGTACGCCGACAGCGGAACAGAAACGCGACTGCACCCGCGTGCTCAAAGGGGTGATCGCACTGTCCCGGGCTCACTTCCCGCGCGGCATTCTTTCACCGCTGCTGGATTCAATCGCTCGAGCGCCAATCTGGGCCGAGGGTGTCAACTACGGTCACGGCACCGGCCATGGCGTCGGCTATTTCCTCAACGTGCATGAAGGCCCGCAGGTCATTGCCTATCAGGCACCCGCCACCCCACAAACCGCCATGCAGCCCGGGATGATCACCTCCATCGAGCCAGGCACTTATCGGCCCGGGCAGTGGGGCGTACGCATTGAAAATCTGGTCATCAATCAGGAAGCGGGCAAGACCGAATTTGGTGAGTTCCTCAAATTCGAAACCCTGACCCTTTGCCCGATCGACACTCGCTGCCTGGACGTCGGTTTGCTGACTCAAGAGGAACGTGACTGGCTCAACGACTATCACGCTCAGGTCAAAAGACGTTTGAGCCCGCTGGTCGACGGCGCCGCATTGGCGTGGCTGGAAACCCGTACTGCTGCAGTCTGATGCGATTTGACGACACCACTGCTTTAATAAGCGGTGGTGTCGTTTCTTTCCTTCAAATACATCAGGCGCCGAGAGCTTCCCTCACGAAGCACAGACGATCCTGTCCGAAATACAGCTCGTTACCCACGAACATACTCGGGGCGCCAAAGATGCCGCGGGCGACGGCTGCTTCGGTGTCGGCTTTCAGTCGTTCCTTGACCTCCGGGTCGTTGACCCAGCCAAACACTTGGGCAGGATCGAAGCCGCCCTCTTTCAAGGTGGTACTCAGCACCGCCAGGTCGTTGAGGTTGCGACCCTCTATCCACATCGCCCTGAACGTCAGGTCGACAAACTCTACAAACCGCTGCGGCTGCAGGGTTTGCACGGCCGTGATCGCTCGCATGAGGTTCAGCGTGTTGATCGGAAAGTGCGGGTTGAACAACAGGGGCACGCCATAGCGCTTGGCGCAGCGGCCCAGATCGATGATCGAGTACCGGGCTTTGGCGGGGACTTCATTGGGTGATGCATTTCCCGTGGCCTTGAATACGCCGCCCAGCAGCATGGGGCGGTAGACCAGTTGGGCGTCGGTGTCGGCGCAGATCTTTGGCAGTTGGGTGTAGGCGAGGTAGCTCGCGGGGCTGCCCACATCGAAATAGAACTCTACGGTTTTGCTCATCGCCACCATCCTTCTTCTATATAGAGGTGCGGGATTGCAGGCATGGAGTGTCGGTTACCAGCGCTCGTTCCATGGCCGCAGGTCCAGTTCGAAGGTCCAGGCATCACGGGGCTGGCTGTGCAGGTACCAGTAGTTCTGCGCGATGTGCTCGGGATCGAGAATGCCGTCTTCGGATTTGAGCGCGTAACGCTCCGGAAATTGAGTGCGAATGAAGTCGGTGTCGATGGCCCCGTCGACCACCACATGAGCCACATGAATATTCATCGGACCCAGTTCCCGCGCCATGCTTTGCGCGAGAGCCCGGATGCCATGTTTCGCACCGGCGAAGGCTGCAAAATTGGCGGCACCGCGAAGACCCGCAGTCGCGCCAGTGAACAGAATTGTGCCGCGCTTGCGTGCCGCCATGCGGATGGCAACCTCACGCGCGTTCAGGAAGCCTGAAAAGCAGGCCATTTCCCAGATCTTGAAATACTTGCGCGCGGTCTCTTCGAGAATACTGCAGGGTACGTTGGCGCCAATGTTGAACACAAAGGCCTCAATGGGGCCGATGTCGTTTTCGATTTGCTGGACCAGGGCGACGACGTCGTCCTCCTTGCGGGCGTCGCAAGCAAACCCGAAGGCTTCGCCGCCTTCATGGCGAATCGTGTCCACCAGCGGTTGCAGCTTGTCGGCGCTGCGCCGGGTCACACACGCCACATACCCCTCTCTGGCGAAGCGCCTGGCGATGGCTCCGCCCGTGGCGTCTCCCGCGCCGATCACCAAAACCACCTTCTTGTTGTTCGAATCGACGGTCATAGCCTTTCCTTCATCATGTGATGTGCCGGAAAGACGTTATGCCAGGGAGTGGACGGCGTCCACCGGGTGAATCGGCTAATAGTGGTGACGATCCAGCCCCGCGCCAGACCAACCGCGCGTCACTGAGTTCAGTGAGCGGGTGTTAAGCGCGGGAATGTACGCTGCGGTTGCGTGTCGGCCCTGAGCTGTCGCGCTAGCAGGTCGTTGGGCCGGGTAGGGGGGTCACGGCTGGGAGGGTTTCTTGCAGACAATGATCATGCTGCGACTGGTGTAGCCGGCAGGATTCAGGCCCAGAGGGAAATCGCCAGGATCTTCGGTAGCGTCACCGGATTTGGCAATCACCCGGTACTGCTTTGATTCGCAGGAATCAGTTGCCATCTCATAGCACTTGTCCCAGGAGGACGAGAGACCGGAGCAGTTGATGTGCAAGCCCCGTTTGCTCTTGACTGGCTTGGAAGTGGCCGCGCACCCAGCGACGGTCAGAACTGCCAGTATTATTAAAATGTACTTCATTCATATCCTTACCTGACCGGGATCGTCCGTTCAGTCTCTAGCTTGAATTCGCTCGCTTGCCTGAAGCCAACCGCCATGCCCGTCCAGGTGAATCTCCGTTGTGAAGGAGGGCTCGGACGTAAACATGGCGCAATGGCGTTACAAATGCTAGTGACATCGTGTAACGGATGTAAAAAACGCGATCAGTCAGCAGGGACCAGAGCAGCGGGTTCGTCGCGTGTTGTCAGCGTTGCGCCGGCCGAAGCGACAATGATGGCGCCGATCGCCAGCCACTGGGTGAGCGATAGACTTTCATGAAGGAACAGCAATCCCGTCAGCGCGCCAACTGCGGGTTCCATGCTCATCAATGTGCCGAAGGTGCGCACAGGCATTCGGGTGAGGGCAAACATCTCCAGGGTATAGGGCAATGCGGTTGAAAGGAGCGCCACACCGAGTGCGACGGGGATCAAGGCGGGGTCCAGCAAGGCACTACCCGCATGGGCAATACCGATGGGCGCGATGAAGATGGCGGCGATAACCACGCCGAGCGCCGCACCCTGGACGCCATAATCGTTACCCGCTTTTTGCCCAAACATAATGTACGCTGCCCAGCAGACGCCGGCACCCAGGGCATAGAGCGCTCCGGTCAAATCGAGGCTGTCGGCTTGCCCCATTGGTATCAGCAGCGCCAGACCTGTGACGGCGAGTACGATCCAGACGAAGTCAGTGATCTTGCGCGAGTGCAGCAAGGCCACCGCCAATGGGCCAGTGAACTCCAGTGCAACACCGATCCCCAGTGGGATGGTGCGGATAGCCATATAGAAGAGGAAGTTCATCCCGCCCAACGCGATACCATATATAAGCACCGCGCGAAGAGAGTTCGCCGTAAAGGTGGCCCGCCATGGGCGCAGGATGAGCAGCATCAGGATACTGGCGAAAACCAGTCGCAAGGCGGTGGTCCCCTGGGCGCCAACGGCAGGGAAGAGTGACTTGGCCAGAGATGCTCCGGTCTGTACCGAGGTCATGGCAATCAGCAGCGTGCCGACTGGCCAGATGGCTGAGGCCAGGCTGCTTTGTTTTACGTTCATTGCTTTGTAGATGTCCGCAGTGGTCGGGGGCGACATGATGCTAAAGAAAGTATGGTTGGGCAATATATTGCTCAATCTTATTGTTTTGCGGTGATTTTAACGAATTTGAAATTAACTGTTGACGCCCCTCTGGATCTGTCTATAATTCGCCCCACTTCCGGCGCAGACGAAACGGAAAACTCCTTGAGAATCAAAGAGTTGGACGAAGTAAGCAGTGAGGAAGTGCTTC
>NZ_MUIN01000015.1 GCF_002080045.1 Pseudomonas sp. Bc-h
ATGGTAGTGTGGGGTTTCCCCATGTGAGAGTAGGTCATCGTCAAGATTAAATTCCGAAACCCCATCTGCGAAAGCAGATGGGGTTTTGTTTTTGCGCGCAGAAAAGTTCGCCGGCGTTCTCCCTCCTACCAATTGATCCCAGTGATAACGCTCTAATCACCGGGCCGCTGCTTAACAAAAGATAACGTCATGTCGATTGTCATACGTTTCCAAAGCTGGATAGGATGGGATCGCTTTGGTAAGGCACGTCGCACGCAGGCTAGAGCGCCTGCAGCATGAACGGGCCCTCCGCGAGCACCTAATAAAAATAAAGGAAGGGGAAGCTCCATGCGTGAGCCAGTCATTCGGCGCACTCGGTCCGCGGTCATGCAAGGCGATGACGGTTTACGGACTCTATACACGAGCAAGCCTCTGGACATCCTGTTGTCATTGCTCGTATCCATGAGCTTGTGCGGTACGGTGATGGCAGCCGAAACCTCGCCTGTCGATACGCCTGCCAATGCCGGTGATTCGGCCGTATTCGCTCTTGAGTCAGCCAAGGCCTCTCGCAGCCTGTTGTTGGACGTGACGCATGCTGGCAAACGCATGGTTGTGGTAGGTGATCGCGGCCACATTCTCTATTCCGACGATCAAGGAAAAACCTGGGCTCAGGCCAAGGTGCCGACTCGTCAGTTGCTCACCGCCGTTTATTTTGTCGACGATCAGCATGGATGGGCTGTCGGCCACGATGCGCAGATCCTTGCCAGCAACGACGGCGGCATCACCTGGATTAAGCAGTTCGAAGACCTCAAGCGTGAAGCCCCGCTTCTGGACGTCTGGTTCAAAGACTTGTCCACCGGCATCGCCGTGGGGGCCTACGGTGCGCTTCTCGAAACCACGGATGGCGGGCAGCACTGGCAAGACGTCAGTAACCGTCTGGACAATGAAGACCAATACCACCTTAACGGCATCGCCTACGTAAAAGACGCTGGCCTGTTCATCGTAGGGGAGATGGGCAGCATGTTCCGGTCCTCCGACGAGGGCCAGACTTGGGAAAAAATCGAGGGACCATACCAGGGTTCGCTTTTCGGCGCCGTCAGCACCTCTCAACCCAATACGCTGCTGGCCTACGGCCTGCGCGGGAATCTGTTCCGCTCCACCGACTTTGGCAGCAACTGGGAGCCAATCGCCCTGAAAGGGGAGCGTGGGCCGTTGGAGTTCAGCATCGCCAATGCCTCGCTGATGCCAGATAACTCCATCGTGCTTGTAGGCAATGGTGGCAGCGTCATGCGCAGCACCGATGACGGCGAAACTTTCACTGTCTCCAACCGCTCCGACCGCCTCTCTCTGTCTGGTGTGGCGGAGGACGACAAGGGCAATCTGATTTTGGTAGGACAAGGCGGCGTTCACGTCACCTCGCCGACGGGCGCCGATGTTGCTCAGCAGTAAGAGCTGATTGCGCTCAACAATAAGAACTGACCCGGCGAGGATGCTTTCGCATGACAAATCTTCAACACCATCACGACAAACCGACCCTGCTTGAACGACTGATCTTCAACAATCGTCCGACAGTGATCGGTATTTGCCTGTTGGTCAGCATTTTCCTGTTCTGGCAAGCGACCCTGGTACGCCCCTCCACCAGTTTCGAGAAGATGATTCCACTGAGTCACCCCTTCATCCAGAACATGATGGAACATCGCAACGACTTGGCGAATCTGGGCAATACCGTACGTATCTCGGTTGAGGCCAAACAAGGCGATATTTTCTCCAAGGAGTACATGGAGACCTTGCGCCAGATAAACGACGAAGTGTTTTACATCTCGGGCGTCGATCGTTCTGGCCTCAAGTCGCTGTGGAGTCCGAGCGTTCGCTGGACCGAGGTTACCGAGGAGGGCTTTGCCGGTGGTGAAGTGATTCCGCAAAGTTATGACGGCTCCCAGGAGAGCCTCGACAGGCTGCGCAACAACGTACTCAAATCCGGCCAAGTCGGGCGTCTGGTCTCCAACAACTTCAAGTCCAGCATCATCGATGTGCCGTTGCAGGAGTTCTATCCCGACCCCGCGGACCAAGGCAAATTGCTGCCTCTGGATTACCGCCAGTTCTCTCACCAACTGGAAGAGAAGATTCGCGACAAATACGAAGCGCAGAATCCCAACGTCGACATCCACATCGTCGGTTTCGCCAAGAAGGTCGGTGATCTGATCGACGGCCTGATCATGGTGGTCATGTTCTTCGGTGTAGCGTTCGTGATCACGCTGGTGTTGCTGATGTGGTTCACCCGCTGCCTGCGCAGTACCGTGGCGGTACTGTGTACGACATTGATCGCGGTGATCTGGCAGCTGGGCCTGATGCATGTCGTAGGTTTCGGTCTCGATCCCTACTCGATGCTCGTACCGTTTCTGATCTTCGCCATCGGCATTTCCCACGGTGTGCAAAAGATCAACGGCATTGCCCTGCAGTCCAGCGATGCAGAGAACGCCCTGATGGCGGCCCGTCGCACATTCCGACAGCTGTTTCTGCCGGGAATGATCGCGATCCTGGCCGATGCCGTAGGCTTCATCACCTTGTTGATCATCGACATCGGCGTGATTCGCGAATTGGCGATCGGTGCTTCAATCGGTGTCGCGGTCATCGTGTTCACCAACCTCATCCTGCTGCCCGTTGCGATCTCTTATGCCGGCATCAGTAAGAGAGCGATTGTCCGCAGCAAGCAGGATGCAGTCCGCGAGCATCCATTCTGGCGTCTGCTTTCGAACTTTGCCGCGCCAAAAGTCGCGCGGGTTTCTGTGGTACTGGCGCTGCTCGCCTTGGTGGGTGGGCTTTGGTACGGCCATAACCTGAAAATTGGCGACCTCGATCAAGGCGCTCCCGAGTTGCGGCCGGACTCGCGCTACAACCAGGACAACGGTTTCATCATTAACAATTACTCCACCAGTTCCGATGTGCTGGTGGTGATGGTCAAGACGCCGGCCGAAGGTTGTTCGGCGTATCAGACGTTGTCGGCGATCAACGAATTGTCGTGGAAGATGGAGAACACCCCCGGCGTCCAATCCGCCATATCGTTGGTCACGGTGTCCAAGCAAGTGATCAAGGGCATGAACGAGGGCAACCTGAAATGGGAGTCGCTGTCGCGCAACAAGGACGTGCTCAACAGCTCGATTTCGCGAGCGGACGGGCTGTACAACAACACCTGTTCGCTGGCACCGCTGCTGATTTTCCTCAACGACCACAAGGCCGAGACGCTGGATCGTGCGGTGCACGCCGTGCAGGAGTTCGCCAGCACCAACAACAAGGAAGGGTTGGAATTCCTCTTGGCGGCGGGTAATGCCGGGATCGAAGCGGCAACCAACGAAGTCATCAAGCAGGCGGAGTTGACCATCCTGATTCTGGTGTACATCTGCGTGGCCGTGATGTGCATGATCACCTTCCGCTCCTGGGCGGCGACCTTGTGCATCGTCCTTCCGTTGGTTCTGACCTCTGTGCTGGGCAACGCGCTGATGGCATTCATGGGGATCGGCGTGAAGGTCGCGACGTTGCCAGTGGTGGCCTTGGGCGTGGGTATCGGTGTCGATTACGGCATCTACATCTACAGCCGTCTGGAAAGCTTCCTGCGTGCCGGGCTGCCATTGCAGGAGGCGTATTACGAAACGCTGAAGTCCACTGGCAAGGCAGTGCTGTTTACCGGGCTGTGCCTGGCAATCGGTGTCTGCACCTGGATCTTCTCGGCCATCAAATTCCAGGCCGACATGGGGCTGATGCTGACCTTCATGCTGCTGTGGAACATGTTCGGTGCCCTGTGGCTGCTGCCAGCGCTGGCTCGTTTCCTGATCAAACCGGAGAAGATGGCCGGCAAGGTGGGGAATTCGCTGTTCTCCCACTGATAAGCGCCTGATGCAAAAAAACCGCAACCTGTGAAGGATTGCGGTTTTTTTTGTGCATCGGGGGCGACGCTGAGACTCTGTGGCAGCCGGCAAGCCGGACTGCTGCACCCCCTATGCGTGCCCGTAACGACGACTCAGTTGTAAACGAAGAACCCACGCCCGCTCTTGCGACCCAGATACCCCGCTGCAACCATTTCCTTGAGCAGTGGAGCAGGGCGGTATTTACTGTCGTTGAAGCCCTCATGGAAGGCTTCGACGATGGCCAGCAAGGTGTCCAGGCCAATCAGATCGGCGAGCGCCAAAGGCCCGATAGGTTGGTTGCAGCCCAGGCGCATGCCGTCGTCGATATCCTGTGCTGTCGCCAGGCCTTCCTGCAGCACGAGAATGGCTTCGTTGATCATCGGCACGAGAATCCGATTGACCACGAAGCCCGGACGGTTGCCAGCAGTGATGGCAGTCTTGTTCAGACGCTCGGCCAGCTTGATCGCCACCACATGGGTTTCATCCGCGGTTTGCAGGCCGCGAATGACTTCGATCAGACCCATCATGGGCACCGGGTTGAAGAAGTGCAGCCCGATGAAACGCTCGGGACTGTCGACACTGGCCGCCAGTTGCGTGATCGACAGCGACGAAGTGTTGGAGGCGATCACGCAATCGGTGCCGACGTTCGCCGCGATCTGCTTGAGCAGGCGCAGTTTCAGGTCAAGGTTCTCGGTCGCCGCTTCAATCACAACTTGCGGTTCATTGAGTTGCGCGTAGTCGGTGATGCAGCGGATGCGACCAAGCGCTTCCTCTGCAAGATCCACCGTCAGCGTCTGCTTATTGACCTGGCGTTCGAGGTTCTTGCGCACGGTGGCAAGCCCTCGTTCCAGTGCCGCGTCGTTTATGTCCAGCAGGGTCACGTCGAACCCGGCAATGGCGCACACCTGCGCGATGCCGTTGCCCATGGTGCCCGCGCCGATCACGGCGATGTGTTGCATGCTCATTGAAGGCTCCTCGCTTACACGCGTTCGAAGATGACAGCGATGCCCTGACCGCCGCCGATGCACATGGTCACCAGCGCATAACGACCGCCGATGCGGTGCAGCTCATGAATGGCCTTGGTGGCGATGATCGCGCCAGTGGCGCCGACTGGGTGACCGAGGGAAATACCCGAGCCGTTGGGGTTGACCTTCTGAGGATCGAAGCCCAGTTCGCGGGCCACCGCGCAGGCCTGTGCGGCAAAGGCCTCGTTGGATTCGATGACGTCCAGATCGGCGACGGTCAGGCCGGCGCGTTCCAGCACCTTGCGGCTGGCCGGAATAGGCCCCAGACCCATCATCGACGGTTCGACACCCGCGTGAGCGTATGCCACCAGACGCGCCATAGGCTTCAAGCCATGTTCGCGCACCATGTCGCCATTGGCCATCACCAGCGCTGCGGCGCCATCGTTCAGGCCGGAAGCGTTGCCGGCGGTGACGGTGCCTTCCTTCTTGAACGCGGTTTTCATTTTTTCCAGTTGCTCGGCCGTGACGTCCCCGCGCACGTGTTCATCCTGAGCGAAGGTCACGGTGCCTTTACGGGTAGCAATTTCGATCGGCACGATCTGGCTTTCAAAGCGGCCTTCAGCGATGGCGTGGGCGGCGCGTTGCTGGCTGGCCAGGGCCAGGGCGTCCTGATCGGCGCGGGTGATGCCATAGTTTTCGGCGATGTTTTCGGCAGTGATGCCCATGTGGATGTTGGCGAACGGATCATGCAATGCGCCCAGCATGTAGTCGTAGGCCTGCACGTTGCCCATGCGCGCGCCCCAACGGGCCTGCGGCATGATGTAGGCGCCACGGCTCATGGACTCGGCGCCGCCGGCCAGCACCGCTTTGGCGTCGCCGAGCATCAGCGATTGCGCGGCGGAGACAATGGCCTGCAGGCCCGAACCGCATAGACGGTTGACGTTCATGGCCGGGGTTTCCTTGGTCAGGCCGGCTTCCAGCGCGATGACGCGCGACAGGTAGGCATCGCGGACTTCGGTCGGAATCACATGACCCATGACCACATGGCCGATATGCTCGGGCGCCAGACCGGATTGGCCCAGCGCAGCGCGGCTGACCTGAGTGCCCAGTTCGATGGGCGAGACGTCCTTGAGGGAACCGCCGAATCCGCCGATGGCGGTACGCAGTGCGCTGACGACGAAAACTTCGGTATTGCTCATGTCGACTCCTGAAACCTGTTGAATTTATTGTGGGCTGCACCGACAAACGGCATTTCGGCCAGGTGCGTGTTGCGGGCAAGTCTAGATCGACGGTTGAGACGGGCCTATGCCAAAACTGTCCACATCGGCTGGCGTTCTTTACCATCAGCGCCGTAGTGCAAACTGAAATAAGGAAACGCAGCACATGCGGGAAAAGGATTCAGTGTCGATCTACTTCGTGCAGTTGGTGGTCCACGCGTTGCGCGACCAGCCGTTGCGCCTGCAATCGGTACTTGAAGCAGCGGGCATCGACATGGCGTTGCTGGACAATCCGAGCGCGCGCGTGCCCGCAAGCGCGTTCGCGGCGCTGTGGCTGATCCAGATCAAGGAGCTCAACGACGAGTTCTTCGATCTGGACTCTCATGGCATGCCGCCGGGCAGTTTCGCGCTGATCTGTCGAGGATTGATTCAGGAGCCGAATCTGGAAAAAGCCTTGCGCCAATGCCTGGCCAACTTCGGACTCTTCCTGCGGGACTTTCGCGGCAGCCTGATCGTGCGCGGTCAGCGGGCGATCATCGCAGTGGAAAACCACGCCGAAGATCCGGTCAAGCGGCGCTTTGGTGAAGAGACCTTCCTGTTGTTGATGATCAGCCTGCTGTGCTGGCTGGGCGGGCGACGCATCACCATCGACCGTGCGCAATTTCGCCACAGTCGCGAGCGACTGAGCGACGATTCGCTGTTATGGGGGTTCAACCTGGGCTTCGGTGCGCAGAAAACCGAGATCGAATTTTCCAGCCATTACCTGCGCCTGCCCGTGGTGCAGTCACTTCCCTCACTCAAATCTTTCCTGCGCACGGCCCCGCAATGGCTGGTGATCCGCTTCCGCAATCAGCGCGGGCTGGCGGCGCAGGTGTATCAGCGGCTGCGCAACAGTCATTACGGTCATTGGCCGACGCTGCTGGAAATGGCCGATGAACTAAAGCTCAGCCCGACCACCTTTCGACGCCGCCTGGAGCGCGAAGGGTGTGCCTTTCAGGGCATCAAGGATGATGTGCGGCGCGGCATCGCCCAGCAGAAACTGCACGAGACTGACATGAGCGTGGTCGATATCGCCGCGCTGGTGGGCTTCCAGGAGCCCAGCGCATTTCACCGGGCGTTCAAGAAATGGACGGGAGAAAGCCCGGGTGGTTATCGCACCCGGCACGCGCAGAACGATGCCTGAACAGAGCCTGGCATCTCCCGCGCGTCAGCCTATGGCAACCAGGCCGCTTGCCACGCTTGAATCGCAGCTGGGTCCAGCATCCAGTCGCGCCGTATGTGCTCACGCAGTTGATCGCCCAGCAGCGCGGCACTGGCCAGATCCGATGTGTGGGCGCGGATGACATCCACCCACGCCTGCAAGGTGTTGGGCACCAGGGTGATGGGAAAGTCGCCGTCGTAAGCTCGGACATCGCTGCAGATGAGCGGCACGCCACAGGCGCCGAGCTGCAGCAGATCGACGTTGCCTTTGCAGGTGCTGAACAGATTATCGACGGCGGGCAGTAATGCCAGATCAAGGTCGAGCCCGGCGAGCGCTGCCGGAAATTGATCGGCGCCGGGTAGGTCATGGGATTCATGGCTATGAGCGCGTAATACGCCGTGATGATCCCCCATGACCACCCATTCGACTTCGTCGGTCAACGCCTGGACCACCGTCGAGATCATGTGCAGATCCCGATTTTGCCAGTCATGGCTGACAAGGCCCACCCGAGGTCTGGCACCGCGTGCTCTGCGCGACGACAGGTTGCCCCAGATTTCCGGCTGCAAGCGAGACGGCAGCAGACGCACGTCAGCGTGAAATTCCTTGGCGATATCCGCCAGTACCTGGGTTGAAGCAATCACCCGATCCACCTGGCTCAAGCATTGTTGCAGCAGGTCCAGGCGTTCCGGGCTGAAGGCGAACGCATCTTCGCCGGGGGCATCGGCACCCAAGTGCAAATGGTTGAGGTCCAGCACCACAAATACGTCGGGCAGCACCTTGGCGCGCGTCACCGTTTGCAGATGATCAGCGTCCAGCCGCGCCTGAAAAACGATGACGTCAGGTTTGAATCGCGCCTCCTGCGGGATCGAGAGCGCAGTGCTGCTGAGCATGCCGTCGACGATGGCGTCATGCTTAAGTCGCTCGAATGGCGCGATCACGCGCTCATGGGGCGATGTCCACAGACCACCGGGATAGCCCAGTACGACCGGGACACGGCGCCAAGCCATCGGGCGCCAGACCTGTTGCGTGTTCAGTTCAAGTTCAACCGATTGCAGGTCGAACGACAGATTGCGGTTGAATGCCTTGTCACTGACCAGCGTCGGCAACCATTTTCGGTACATCGCCATTTGCTCGCCGACAAAGCGCTTGCGCTTGGCTTGATGGCTCGCGGTGTCGACGTTGGTTTGACTGACGCTGCCTTCATGGATCAGAACCGCGTGCGGGGTCCAGACATTGAGATAGCCCTGCGCACCGACCTTCAGGCACAGATCGACGTCGTTATAGGAAACGACAAATGCCTCTTCATCAAGACCGCCGACTTCCTCATAGATCGAGCGGCGAACCATCAGGCACGCGGCAGTCACCGCGCTGAGATCCTGGTCGACCTGCACGCGCTGCATGTAGCCCTGAATGTGTTGCGGCTCGCCAATGTGCTGATGCCCGGCGGGGCCGTCCATGCCCAGGCGCACTCCGGCATGTTGCATGCGGCCGTTGGGATACAGCAGTTTGGCGCCGACGACACCCACTTCAGGACGCAGGGCGTGATTGAGCAGTTCATCCAGCCAGTTTGCATGGACGATCGCGGTGTCGTTGTTCAGCAGGACCAGATACTCGCCCTTGGCCTGCGCGGCGGCGACGTTGTTGATCCGCGAGTAGTTGAACGGATGGGGGTAACGCAATACCCGCACCTGCGCCGAGCCCATGGCCTCGATACCTGCCAGCCACTCCAGAGCTTCGGGAGTCTCGCTGTTGTTATCGACGATCAATACCTCGTAATTGGGGTAGCGAGTCGTGTGCAGCAGCGTTTCCACGCAGCGTTGCAGGAACGGCAGTTGATCCTTGGTCGGCACGATGATCGACACCAGCGGCCGCTCGGTATGACCGTAGCGTACGTGATAGCGGCGCGGCAGAGTGTGCTCGACCGACGCTTGCCCATAGCCGCGTACTTTCAGATGACGTAGCAGCGTGTCGATTTCGTGCTGGTTATCGCGGGCGACGGGCTGATCACAGATCAGCAAAGGCTCGCTGATATGGCTGATCGCAGCGCCGCCTTCGCGCTCGATCAGCCGCAGGATAAAGTCGAATTCGGTGGCGTCTGCGAACTGCGGGTCGAAACCGCCGACGTTCACTAGCGTCTCGCGTCGGAATAGCCAGTGCCCCGCCGTGACAAGGGGCAAGCTCAGCAGGTAGTCGAGGTTGAAATCCGGGCGCATGGCCGAAATCAGACCGCCCCGGGGGTGTCGATACATTTCATCGGCGAACGCAGCGTGGGCGTCAGGTGCGTCGAGCAACTTAAGCGCGCTGGCCGTTATGCCGAAAGGGGTAAATTGCGTACCGGCCTCAATGACCAACAGCCAGTCGAAACGGTGGGTCGCAACCACTTGGTTCAGCAGTGTTGCGATGCACGCTCCGCGGATGGTGACACGACTCAGCCGCGCGCCTAGAGCACTGGCGGGCAGGTCGATCTTGTCCGACAGCACCACAACCTGCAACGCGTCGAACAACGGCCCTGCGGGTTGAATACTGTCAAGGGTGCGCTGCAGGGCCTCGGATTCCTGGCCGGTGGTTTTCACCACCAGCAACAGCGACGGCACACCGGCATCGGCGAGGTGCTGGTTAATCCGGTTTTGCTCATCGGGCCGAGGCACACGAAAGTCAAGCCAGGCCGCGACCTGCTGTGGGTTCAGCCGCTGCGGCAAAGGCGCGGACAATTGCGCCAGCAGGTTGAAATCCGAGAAAACGCCTTGGTCTGAGAGACCGCGCATGCCAACCCAGCCGTTGTCCAGCGATGTGCTGGCCCAACCCGCCTCGCGGATCAGTCGATGATAGGCGGGCAGCCAATCGCTGCTCGACCCGGCGATCTCGATGCCTTGTTCGGCGAGATGGCGCGGCGCGATGCGAGTACCGGTCAGCGTTGCCGGCAGCAGAATCAGGTCACCGTCGTGGAGCAAGTTTGCGTACAGCGCCAGATCACTCAGCGGGCCCAGCGATTGGCCGTTGAGCGAGAACAGGCCGTCGCCCAGCGAAGCGAGATCCTCACGGCGACACAGCACGCTGCTCAGTTCGCCAATGAAGTTACAGGTGAACTCGCCCAGCAACGCAACGACGTCCGGTCCGCGCAACACAGAGGGCGTGCTGACGCGAAATCGAGTCGCCAGATTTTCCGCCAGAGGCATATCGGTGGCGTCGAACCACTGGCGATGCGAAGAGACCAATCGCGCCTCGGGCGTGACTTCCAATGCCTTGACCATCTGCTCGATACAATCGGGACCCATGACGGCATCGCCAGACAGGAACTTGATGTACTGGCCGCCAGCTTCGCCAATAGCACGGGCGAAGCAGGCCTCGGCGCCTTGGGGATGTTCATTGCGCAAATAGCGAATCGGCCACGGGCAGGACGCTCCGTACAGATCGATCACGGTTTGCGCCAGACCGTCGGTGGCGTCATCGCACACCACGATTTCAATCGCGTCGTGGGTTTGCTCGATCACGCTGCGCAATGCTGTTTCGAAGAACTCGGTGCGGCAGACAGCGATGACGACACTGACCAGTCGTTGAGAATCCATCTTGGTATCCGGTAGGTAAAAAACGTGCTTCAGCGCCGCTATTTTCAATTGCTGCGCAGCCATGCCCACGCGGGAAACGGGCTGCCATGAAAATGACGCAGGACTCATTAAGGGGCTCTAAAGCAATAAATCGGCCAAGCGGAATGAGAACCGGGAAAAGCCGTTTATGGAGCGCACTGTGAATGGACGACGAATGACCGTCGGGCGAGTTACGCCTTGAGGCGCGACGAAAAGCGTGGTTGATTAGATTAATGATCGCCGACGCGAGGCCGATACGCGAAACACAGGCCGAGCATTTCACGCCGATCACACACCAATCTCTGCCCTTGGGGCAGACAGCAGGATCCATAATGGCGACACCTTCGAAATTCGATAACGACACCTACCAGCTGGCCCGCGATCATCTGGCGGAGTTCGTCACAAGGACTGCCGAGCGCTTGCGCGAAGAGTCGGGGAAGTTACTGGAAGTCGGTCCTCAGAAGCATTCCCTGGTCAGGGAGAGTTTTACCAACTTCGCCGTCGACACCTTCGATATCGTCGATGATTACGCGCCGAAATTCGTAGGTGATATCACCAAGGTGAATGATTTCATCAAAGAGAGTTCCTACGATTGTGTGGTCTGCATGGAAGTTATCGAACACACGTTGAATCCGTTCGATACCGTCAAGGAAATCCGCCGCATCCTCAAGGATGAAGGCTACTTGCTCATCTCGGCGCCCTTGAACTGGCGCATTCACGGCCCGTCGCCAGATTGCTGGCGGATTACTGAGCATGGCTGGAGTGCGCTATTGCGCGATTTCGATATCGTTGAAATCGACATTCTGGAATCGCCGGACCGTGAGTTGTTCCCGATCAGATACAACGTTCTTGCGCGCTGCAACAAGTCCAAGCAGACCCAGGACAGCGAACTGACATTCCGCTGGATATGAAACCCGCCATGCGCAGCACACTTGAGTCGCTCAACGATCTTGTCAGCGATATTTCGTCTGAAACCTTTTGCCCCGAGGTGTTTCGCAAGACCGGCGTGTTCGTCGTGCGCAATGCCGTCCCCCTTGACGTGGTGGACGCCTGGCAAAGTGAGTGGAAAGTGTTCTATGCCCAAGTGTTGCAAAAGGGCAGGGACGTGAATCGGGCAAACCCGGTCTCACTGAACGAGCAACTTCCTGAGGGGCTTGCGCATATGTACCGCGAGCCTGTTTTCGCGAACACCTTGAAGCCGCTGATGGGCGATCACATTGCGCTGTATAACCATCGTTTTGTCATCAAGGATGCATTGAGCTCGAACAAGGTATTTCTGCATCAGGACAGTTGTTATCACGCAGGCAACGTGAACAAATGCAGTGTCTTTGTTCCGCTCAGCATTGCCAACAAAGACAACGGAAGCCTTACGTTTCACCTCGGTTCGCACAAACTCGGCGTACTGGGCGATGCGGGGGAAATCAATCCAGCGAGTTTCGATGTGCAGTGGCCAACGGTGACACCCGAACTGTCGCCAGGCGACTTCATCATCATGGACAGCCGTTTGTGGCATGAGTCCGGGCCGAATACTTCCGGTATCGACCGAGTCATGGCCGACATGATTATTCAACCTGCCGACGACCCCACCGGGCAGGAACTGATCAGTGGGGAATGGCAGACCGATATCTTCTATTCACCGAAAAACCTCACTCGCCATTTCGTCAACTCGCGAATTCTCAAGATCGTCAGATACGAGAAGGAGTTGGCGCAGTTGAGGGCAGAAGCGTTACAGGTCATTAGTCAAAATGATGAATGATTCAGCGCACGGGCGTATAAGCACCCGTTGATGGCTGAGTTCAAGTCGGTCTGGAAATCATGAGCAGAAACCGCATGTGACAACGCATGCTGATTGTTTCCGGGTAGTTCATTCGAGGAGAGAAAATGGATACGTGTCTTGCGACGAGTACTTATGCGCCATCAGAACTCATGCACATCCGCCCCTATCGCGTGCTGAGCATCGATGACGGTCGCGAAGAGGAGGTGAAGTTCTTCATGCCGCCAGCCGACGGCGCGGGCAGCCTCACCGCGTTCGAGTCTGTGATGCTTCTCAAACTTGTTCGGGCGATCAACCCCGACTTCATCTTCGAGTTCGGCACGTTCGATGGTCGCACCACTCGTCTGGTCCTTGAAGACCTGCCGGATAACGGAGATTCGAATCCGCGAATCTACACGCTGGATCTTCCTGATACCGATGGCATCGTTTTCCAGGGAGATGACAAGTTGCTGGCAGAAAAGGCTGTGCTGTCGACCCGCAAGTACAACCAGTCGCCGAAGAAGCACAGGGTGAAGCAGATTCTGCAGGACTCCATGACCTTTGACCCGACGCCGTACAAAGGCAAGTTCGATTTCATCTTTGTCGATGCCAACCACGAGTACGAATACGTCAAGAAAGACACTGAGAATTCGCTTCAGATGCTGGGCGGGGAGCGCAATTGCATAGTCTGGCATGACTACGGCAATCCGCAGTTCCCTGAGCTCACACGCTATCTTGAAGACCTGGCGAACACGATGGAGCTGTACCACATTGAGGGCACAATGCTGGTGTTCCACATGCGCGGCATGAAAATCGGGGATGAACGCCTGCGCGGGTGATTGAAACGAACTCGAAACGGCGCCGACACAGGCGCCGTTTTTTTGTCTCTACCCTTGTCTCATTAACCTTCCCTGATTTCACGAAGCCCTTGTGTTTAGAGGCTTTCAGCCTGGTTTCAGGTGTTTGGTTCGTATTTTGCTTCAGTGTGTCTGCGCATCGGCGATAGCGTCCGATCATGTTCTGTGGAGTGGCGAGTGATGGAAGCGAAAGTAGTTGGGTTGATTGAAGAGGCGATGGAAGCGGATGAAGGGACGCTAACGGTTGACCAGGCACTGGACTGGGATTCGATTGCCCTGGTGACTTTCATGGCGATGGCGGATGAGCATCTGAACAAGACGCTGTCTGCCTCTCGTCTGAACAAGTGCGTCACGGTGCGCGACGTCATCACGCTGGTGTCCGAGTAACCGTTGACTGCACGGGCGACTGCGCATCCAGACCGTGGGTTTGATGATGGCGGCCATGCGTATCGAACATTGAAGGCATGGCCCCGTTTCTGGACAGAATCATGACGTACACAAAATCAAGGCATATCGCGCCGCAGTTGGTGAAAGCCTACTGGCATCCGCTGTGTCTGAAATCCCAGGTGGCTGACGATAAGGATTTTGTGCGTTTCAACGTGCTGGATTTCGAAGTCGTGGTGTTCAACGACGCGGGCAACCTGATTGCCTTCGACAATCGTTGTCCGCACCGTGGCACCCGATTCTTTACCGAAGATAGCGGTCGGCAGCGGATCTTGTGCCCCTACCATGGCTGGAATTACTCGGCCGGCCAACTGCGAATTCCGGATGCCAAGAGCTTCGTCGGCTGCGACATCGGCAAGGCGAACCTGAATTTCTTCAAGCTTGCCTTCTGCGGCGACCTGGTATTTTTCGGCATCGAGCCGCGCGCGACCTTGATCGACCAACTTGGCAAGGATATCTACGCGCTGATCGAGCAGACGACCACCCATCTGCAACGGGCGGTGGATTTCAACCGCTACGCGTTCGAGTCCGACTGGCCGATTTCTCTGGAAAACGCGCTTGAGCCTTATCATATTCCGCTGGTGCATCGTGACACCTTGGCCACGCTGAAACTGGGCAAGGGAGAGAACGTGTTTTTTGGGGAAAACTCGATCTGGTATTCACCTGTCGAGAATGAAAAGGTTGCCCGCAGGCTGGAAAGCCTGTCGAAGTTTTTCGTACCTCATGAGGCATTTTCGGGGTACATGAGCATTTTTCTCTACCCGTTTTCGATGCTGTCGTCGACTTACGGTTATTCCTGGTCGATGCAGAACTTCTTTCCGTCGACGCACGCCGATCGCACCTGGTTTACCAGCCAGCTGTATCCCTTGAGCGCGGCCTCGGACCGTTACCAGGAAATCGTTTCCACATTCATGGCATCGACGGCGCAGAATAACCGCGCCGTGTTCGATGAAGATCATTCCATCTGCAAGAGAATTCCTGGTGATACCTGGTCCTGGGATGCCCCCCGTTTTCACAGTTCGCTTGAAGCCAAGCTTTTGCATTTCCGGGCATCTTGCGCCGAGTGGGCACAACAGGCCGGTGCGATCACAACGTCTGACGAGGACCCCGTATGAATAGCGTCACAGGCAGTTTCGATGACGCGGTGCGCAGCATCTCAAACGCCAGAGTCAGGGGTATTGCCTGCGCACTGCCGAGGACGGTCGCCGAAGTGGCCGACCTGAACGAGGGGTTTGGCGAAGAAAATGTCGCGAAGATCATGTCCAGCACTGGCATTGAGCGCCGCCACATCGTGCAGGATGAGTGCACCTCCGATCTGTGCGTAGCGGCTGCACAGCGGCTTCTGGACGACCTTGACGTCGACAGGGCGTCGATCGATACGCTCATTTTCGTCTCGCAAACGCCGGACTACACGCTTCCAGCCACAGCATGCACCTTGCAGCGCCGTCTGGGATTGCCGACCACCACCGCCGCGCTGGATGTTGGCATGGGCTGCTCCGGCTACGTATACGGGCTGTGGATGGCCTCGGCGTTGATCGCTGGCGGCGGCAGCAGACGCGTGTTGCTGCTGGTGGGCGATACCATCAGCAAGCTGGTGGCGCCTGCAGACCGATCCGTTGCTGCCCTGTTCGGTGATGCGGGTTCGGCAACGCTTGTCGAGTACGACGCGACGGCCGCGGCCGCTCCCTTTGTGCTGGGCACCGACGGCCGTGGCGAGAAAAATCTGATCGTGCCCGGCGGCGCCTTTCGCGACCGTGCAGGTGCCGACGTCTCAACCTCTGAAACCGATGTACGCGGGCCTTTGGACCTTTACATGAACGGTGCGGAAATTTTTGCCTTCACCTTGGCCCGAGTGCCAGCGTTGATCCGTGCGCTGGAGAAGTGTGCGGACGAGCAGCGCAAACCCATCGACAAATACGTCTTCCATCAGGCCAACAGGTTCATGCTCGAACACCTTTCGAAGAAGGCCAAGCTGGCGCCCGAGAAGGTTGTGCTGAATCTGCAGAATGTCGGCAACACCAGCAGCGCTTCGATTCCGCTGGCGCTGAGCCTGGACGCAAGCGACGGCGGTTCTACGCTGCAGGGCCAATACATGCTCGCCGGTTTTGGCGTGGGTTATTCGTGGGCCGGTTGTATCGTCGATCTGGACAGTACCTGGATCAGCCCGTTGACACTGGTCGGCACCGACAGTAACGAGGCGTGAGTGAACACTAATCCTTTTTCGCTGCATGAAAAAACTATCCTGGTGACCGGCGCTTCCTCCGGGATCGGGCGCCAAGTCGCGATCTGGCTGAGCAAGCAGGGCGCCAGGATCATCGCCGTTGGACGGGATACGCAGCGCCTTGATGAAACGTTGAGCCAGTTGCAGGGCGACGGGCATTGCGCCGAAATCTTCGACTTTCTGAGCACTGACGATACGTCGGCCTGGATGAAAAAACTGGTTCAGGCGACATCGCCTCTCGACGGCCTGGTTCATGCGGCAGGCGTGCAATTGCCACTGCCGATCCGCGCCATGGGCCTTGAGCACTGGGAAAAGATATTCGCGACCAACGTCACCTCGGGTTTTTCCCTGATCAAGGCGTTCAGGCAGAAGGGCGTTTGCCGCACGCCAGCCAGTATCGTGATGCTCTCGTCGGTCATGGCGCAGGTCGCCCAGCCAGCCCTCATCGGATACTGCGCAAGCAAAGGTGCGGTCGAGTCGATGGTACGGGCTGCTTCGCTGGAGCTGGCGCGTGAAGGCATCCGTGTCAACGCGGTCGCGCCGGGCGTGGTCAAAACCGAGATGGCACAGAAGCTCGAAGGCTTGGTGGGCGAGGACTCGATGGCCGCCATCGAGCGCAAACACCCCCTGGGCCTGGGCGAGCCGCTGGACGTCGCTTACGCCGTCAACTATCTGCTGTCACCGGCCGCGCGCTGGGTAACAGGGACATCACTCGTCGTCGATGGAGGTTATCTGGCCGAATGAACGTCAAAAAACTGATTATCGTGGGCGCAGGTGGTCTCGGCCGAGAGGTTCACTCCTGGCTGAAGGACTGGGTCGAACACAATGAGAACTATGTCATCGGCGGCTTTCTGGACGACGGAAGTCTTTCGCTCAACCGGTTTCATCACTACGCCGACATTCTGTCGACCATCGACGCCTACGTACCGGCCGACGACGAACTGCTGCTCATCGCCATCGGCAAGCCGTCCGATAAAAAACACGTGGTCGAGAAGCTGCTTGCCAAGGGCGCGCAGTTCTTCACCCTGATCCATCCCACCGCGATCGTCGGTGAGAACGTCAAGATTGGACGCGGCGTGCTGGTCTGCCCCTTTTCAGTCTTATCGGTGGACCTTGAGATCGGTGATTTCGTCACGGTCAACTCCTTGTGCACGGTCGGCCACGACACCTATATCGGCCATTTTTCAACGCTCAGCGGCCATTGCGATCTGACCGGGGGCGCTGTGCTCGAAGACGAAGTGTTCATGGGCTCGCGTTCCTCGGTACTGCCCAAGGTTCGGGTGGGCAAGGGCGCGGTGGTCGGCGCAGGCAGCGTCGTGCTGCGCGCGGTAAAGCCCGGCGACGTGGTGTTCGGCGTGCCGGCCAAGCGGATCTCAGGATAAAGACGACATGGCGAGTTACGCTCGAATCTGCGAAATAGAATACGAACTTCCCGAGCGAGTGCTCGACAACCAGATGCTGGCGCGGGACTTTCCAGAATGGGACGTCGACAAGATATTTCAGAAGACGGGCATCAACGAGCGGCGCATTGTCGCCGACGATGAAACGGCGTCCGATCTTGCCTTTCGTGCCTGCGAGAAGCTGTTCGCCAACAGCACTACGACCCGTGAAGAAATCGATTGTCTGATCTACTGCACCCAAAGCCCGGACTACATGCTGCCGGCGACCGCGTGCATCCTGCAGCATCGTCTGCAGTTGCCGCAGAACTGCGCCGCCTTCGACTTCAATCAGGGGTGTTCGGGTTTTATCTATGGGCTGGGGTTGGCCAAGGGTTTCATCGAGTCGGGCCAGTGCAAGAATGTGCTGCTGATTACCGCCGAGACCTACAGCCGCTACATCAACCCGCAGGACAAGAGCGTTCGCACGCTGTTCGGCGACGCTGCCGCTGCCACGCTGATCAAGGCGTCGGAGGAAGCAACGCCATGCCTGGACCGTTTCCGCTACGGCAGCGATGGCGCTGGGGCAGAAAATCTGATCGTGCCGATGGGGGCTGCACGCCGACCCTTGCTCGCCGGGCAGAAGCCCGCCGAGTATGAAGACGAAAGCGGCAACATCCGCACCGATGCCAACCTCTACATGAACGGCTCGGCGATCTTCGAATTTTCGATGACGCGCGTACCGGCTTTGTTCGCGTCGTTGTTTGACGAGCAATTCGCTGTCGAGGATTGCGATCTGTTCGTCTTTCACCAGGCCAACCAGTTCATGCTCGAAGCTTTGCGTCGCCGGCTGAAAATCGCGCCTGAGACATTCATCACCGAGTTCGGGCATTGCGGCAATACGGTGTCGTCCAGCATTCCGATTGCGTTGAAAGAAGCGCTGGTCAAGGGCCAGATTCAGCGGGGTAAAGTGATCGCCGCGGTGGGGTTCGGCGTCGGCTATTCCTGGGGTGGATGCGTCATCCGCTGGTAGGGGCAAGGTTTGTATCTGCTGACCGCGAAGGGCCCTGACAAGGGCCCTTGCGTTTGGGGTCAACGGTCGAGAAGCGCGGCGTACCAGTGCTGCAGCTGTGCTTCGTCGAGCATCCAGTCGCTCAGCACCTTGTCTTTCAACACTTGGCCCAGCCGTTTCGATTCGTCCAGATCGTTGATGTGCATGGCAATCGCCTCGCGCCATGCCGCAGTGGTGTTCTGCACTCGGGTCAGCGGTAGACCATTACGCAAACCCTGCACATCGCTGGCGATGACCGGATAGCCGCAGGCGCCGAACTCGAGCGCGAGACGCGTGCTCTTGTGCTCGCCGATCAAACTGTTACCTGCCGGTATCAGCGCGACATCCAGATCAAGACAACCGAGCACCCCAGGGTAAAGCTCGCCCTCGACCGAGCTTCGCCACTCGTGGACATAGGGCCGAAGGGCTTCAGGGCAGGGCCCCATGATGACCCACTCCACCTCTTGGGCGAGGCCCTTGATGACGTCCTCGATCAGCGCGAGTTCGTTGAGCTGTGCGTGCGTGCCGACCCAGCCCACCCGAGTTTTTCGGTGGAGGAGGGAATAGCATTGGACGTTTCTCCAGCGCGGTGCCAGGCGCTCCTCGATGATGAGGATGTGCGCGTGAAACTCGCTGAGCACGTCGGCAAGTCCCGGGCTTGCAACGATCACTTTGTCCATCAGGCCGAACCCGGTTTTGAGCAGGTCACGTCTGTGTTCGGCCGAGTGTGGGTACTCACTGACGTCGTAGACGCGCAATGCCTTGCTCAAAGCCTTTACACTTTTCAGATCGCCGATTGCCTGCTCGGTCCAGGGCCGCTGAACCACGACGGTTTCTGGATTCAGCCGAGCAAACTCGCCGATCGTCAGCCATTCGGGCGAACGAACATGTTCGACCTGCAGCCCTTCGGCCAGTGCGTCGAGGGGCGCTTGCAGGCGTGTGCCCGAAATGGACAGGTCGAAGGGGTGTGACAGCACCACGGGCACCGGACGCCAGGTCAGGGGGCGCCACGTCACCTGCGTGAACGTCTCGAGCTGCAAGCCCTCACTTTTTGTCGAAAAGTTGTCGTTGTACGCAGGATCGTGGGCGATGTAATTCAACCATCGTCCGCACAGCGCATCCTTTGCACGCTGGTCAGGCGCATCTTGCGGGTCTGCAGTGGGCTCATGCAGCAGGACAACGTGGGGCGTCCAGACAATCAGACGCCCGGATTCTTTCACCCGCAGGCACAGATCGACGTCGCCATAGCAATCACTGAAATCCCCTTCATCCATCCCGTCCAGCGCCTCGTACAGAGCGCTGCCAATCATCAGGCAGGCATCGCTGACAGCGCTGTAGTTCTGGTCGACCACCAAGCGATGCATGTAGCCATCGCTGCTGGCGTTCTGGCCATGGAACACGTGGGTGACCGGCTCCTGCTGCCCGAGGATGAGTCCGGCATGCTGAATCGTGTTGTCGGCCGCCAGCAACTTCGCGCCGACCAGCCCGACTTCGGGCCGCTGAGCGTGGTTGAGCAGGTTGTCCAGCCAGTCGCCGTGAAGCACCGCCGCAGCGTTGCTCAGCAACACCAGAAATTCACCTGTCGCGTGACGGGCCGCCAGGTTGTGGATGGCCGAACGACTTGATTCGCCAGGACAGCGCAGCACCCGGACCTGTTCCAGTTGCATCGCTTCCACGCCATCAAGCCACTCAAGGGCTTGAGGATCCTGGCTGTCGTTGTCGGCAATGATGATTTCGTAGAACGGGTAAGTGGTTTTTTCCAGAATGCTTTCGATACAACGTTGCAGCATCAGGATCTGGTCCCGGGTCGCGACGATGATCGTGACTTTGGGGCGAGAGGCGTGGCCGTAGTCAAGCTGGTAGTGCCTTGGCCGCGACTCGATCACCTGGCTGTTTTCATAACCGCGAGCGAGGAGGTGGCGTTGCAACGTGCGTGCTTCGTCCTCATTGGTTTCGAAGGGGTCAGGCCGATAGCTGACCATCGGCTCTGAAATGTGCTCCAGACCACCCAGACCGTCGTGTTCGACCAGCCGCAAAATCAGGTCCAGTTCGAGGGCCTGAGGGTAGCGTGCATCGAAGCGACCGGCGTCGGTCACTGAGTAGCGGTTGAAAATCCAGTGTCGGCTCATGGCTTCGGGGAAGCTCAGCAAATAGTCCAGGCTGAAATCCGGCCGCAGCATCACCGCCGAGGAGCGCTCCTGGGTTTGCGCGATGTCGTCCGCGAACAGCGCTCGGGTGCTCGGCAATTCAGTGATTTTGATGGCGGCTTTGAGCAGGCCTGCGACGTTCAGCGTCGATCCCGCGTCGATCATCATGAACCAGTCGAATACCGTTTCCTCCAGGAGCCGGTTGAGCTGCGCCGCACGGTTTTGGCCGGATACCGCCAGATAAGCGACGCTGTCCATGGCGCCCGGCTGTGGCGAGGCGTTGTCCGGGTCGTAGAGTACAAATACTTTCGGCGGCATCCAGCTGCTCATGGTCGCGTCGATGCTCGCCAGTGTCTTGTCCAGTTGCGAGGCTTTGCCCTGAAGGTCCGAGACGATGATCGCGAAGGCAGGTGCTCCGCCGTTCTGCTGAAAGTAGCGAGCGATGTGCGGTTTTTGTGGTCCTGTCGGGCGTCGCTTGCGGGTCCAGTCCTGAATCTGGTCATGGCTGATTTCGTTCGGCTTTTTCTGCAGGAACCAGGCGCGCAGGTTGAAGGCGGTGAAGCGCTCACGGTCATGCAACGGTGCGATCTTCACATCACTGTTGCTGCCGGGCTCGCGCAGCCACTCCAGCTCTTTGGTGATGCGGTAGAAGTTCGCGTGGCCTTGCTTGGCGATTTCAGGCGTGGCGCGGGCGATGCTGCTGCTCTGGGTGTCGGTCATGCGAAAGCGCGACAGCGGGCGTTTCAGCAGCGCCAGATTGCCCTGCCGGAGCAGTTTCACGTAAAGGCTGATATCGCCCAGCCAGTGGATCGGCTGACCTTTGAGCGACATCAGATCCTGCCCGTAGGCCAGGACATCATCCCGCCGACACATCACCGAACTCGGTTCGCCCATGAACGTCAGAGGCAGTTCCGACAGCACGGCAACCAGTTCAGGGCCGTGGATAATCACGTCTCCTTCGAATGGAAACAACGTTGCCAGATTGTCCGGCAGAATTTCGCCGTTTTCGTCGAACAGTCGACGGGTCGCCGCTGCGAGCGTGATATCCGGATGGCCATGCAACAACGCGAAAAGCGTGCTCACACAATCAGGCTCGAGCATGTCGTCGTCGTACAGAAACTTGATGTACTCGCCGTGCGCCTCTCTGATCCCGCGCGCTACGTTCAACGCTTCACCAAGAGACTGCTCATTACGAAAATAACGGATCGGGAAAGGACTCTCAGGCGTTAGTTTTTCCACAAGGCTGATGATGCCGTCATCCCGGCAGTCGTCACAGATCACGATCTCGATCTGGTCGTAGTCCTGGGCGAAGGCGCTGCGCAGGGCGACTTCGAAGTAGGTGGGTTTGTAGGCAGGAATGACGATGCTGACCAGGCGTGAAGCGTTCATCTGAATCCTTGACATCTGCTTGAGCGGTTCCTGGCGTGTCTGCGCAGGTCCGGCCATTGGGGGACGAGAGGCTTGAGCAGCGCCCGGCTCGCCCGGGCGCTGTCGATGGTTTTGTGCAGGTGTCACCGAGGCCTCAGGAACGCCCGGTGCTCACCGTCTGCAGGACATTGATGATGCTGTCGAATTGCTCCGGGGTCAGGGCATCGAAGATCGGCAGGCACAGGATGCGACTGGAAATATCGGTCGCCACCTTCAAGCCCTCCGGATTGGCCGAGCTCAGGTTCCGGTACATCGGGAACGTCGAGATCAATGGGTAGAAGTAGCGCCGGACCAGAATGTCACGCTCCCTGAAGCGTTCGTACAGGGCGTCACGGCTGATCGGGAAGTCTTCACCGACCAGCACCGGGAAGTACGAAAAGTTGTGCCCCTCGCCCGGTGTCCACAGCAACTCGATGCCCGGGATGGCCGAGAGCGCTTCGCGGTACATCGAATCGATCTGCTTTCTGCGCGCCAGAGCGCCATCGATGTAGTTGAGCTGCAACAGGCCGAACGCGGCGTTGATCTCACTCATCTTGCCGTTGATGCCGGGAGCGACAACTGTCACTTCATCGGCGAAACCGAAGTTTTTCAGATAGTCGATGCGTTTTTTGGTCTTGGCGTCCGGGCAGATGATCGCGCCGCCTTCGAACGTGTTGAATACCTTGGTCGCGTGAAAGCTCAGCACCGACAAATCGCCATGGCGCAACAGGCTTTGACCTTGATGACGCACACCGAAGGCATGGGCGGCGTCGTAGATCACTTTCAGCCCATAACGATCGGCAATCTGCTGGATCCGGTCCACATCGCAGGGCGTACCGTAGCAATGCACGGGCATGATCGCCGTGGTCGCAGGCGTGATGGCCTCTTCGATCCGGTCCGGGTCCAGGTTGAAGGTCCCCGGTGCGATGTCCACGAAGACCGGCTTGAGGCCGTTCCACAGCAAAGAGTGCGCAGTGGCAACGAAGGAGTAGGGGGTGGTGATCACCTCGCCGGTGATGCGCAATGCCTGCAGCGCAGTCAGCAGTGCCAGCGTGCCGTTGGAAAACAACGACAAGTACTCGACGCCCAGATACTCAGCGAGGTCCTTTTCCAGCTTCTCGTGAAAAGGCCCGGCGTTGGTCAGCCACCGGCTCTCCCAGATCTGTTCCAGGTAAGGAACGAACTCCTCCAGCGGAGGCAGCAGGGGCTGTGTGACGGGAATCAATTTGCTCATGGGTTTCCTGTGCTCTACGTGCGTACTGCGGCAGGTACACAACGCTTGCGAGCTGGCAGAGGTCGAAGTACTCGCTGTCATCTAAATGGCGTTCAGAGTGCCGTTAACGGGAAATAGCAAGAAATCGGCCAACCTGGTTGGCGGATGAAAAAGATGCGCTTGATATTCCGAACGCCTGATGCTTATTTTGTACGCCTTGCCGCGAGGCGGCGTGCATAACAATTAAAGGACTGAGTCATGAGTAGCGATGGCCACAATTCACTCGCGCAGCGATTGATGGGCATTGATGAAATTGAATGCGTCACGCCCGATCTGAACGGTGTGCCGCGAGGAAAGGTCATGACGGCCGAGGGGTTCCTCGAAGGTCGTCGCTTGCAGCTGGCGCGGGGTGTGCTGCTGCAATGCATCATGGGCGGTTACCCGGCGGCGAAGTTCTACGGCAGCGACGACGGTGACTTGGCGCTGATCGCCGATGCGCAGCAGATACATCCGCTTCCCTGGAGCGAAGAGCCGCGCGCGCTGGCGATCTGCGACGCCGATGAACTGGATGGCGAGCCCTCCAACCTGTCGACCCGCGGCCAGCTCAAATCGGTTATCGCCCGTTACGCCCGCCATGGCTGGTCGCCGGTGGTGGCCACCGAACTCGAGTTCTTTATCTTCGCACCGAACAGCGACCCCAATCAGCCGTTCAAGCCGCCGGTCGGTCTGGACGGTCGCCGCGAAGATGGCCAGTCGGCGTTCAGCGTCAGCTCGAACAACGGCCTGCGCCCGTTCTTCAGCGAGGTCTACACATGCATGGCCGCGTTGGGTTTGCCCCGCGACACCTTCATGCATGAGATGGGCGTCAGCCAGTTCGAGATCAATCTGCTGCACGGCGATCCGCTGGTGCTGGCCGATCAGACGTTCCTGTTCAAGCACATGCTCAAGGAAGTCGCCCTCAAGCACGGTCTGACCGTCGTTTGCATGGCCAAACCGCTGGCGCACACGCCAGGCAGCTCGATGCACATTCATCAGAGCGTGGTCGACAGCGTCACCGGCAAGAATATCTTCAGCGACGCACAGGGCGAAGCGACCGCCGAGTTTCACCATTTCATCGGTGGCCAGCAGGCGGCGATGGCGGATTTCACCGCGTTGTTCGCGCCTAACGTCAATTCCTACCAGCGTTTGTGTCATCCTTTCGCCTCGCCGAATAACGCATGCTGGTCCCACGATAACCGCGCGGCCGGCCTGCGGATTCCCGCCAGCGCCCCGGTTGCCCGGCGTGTGGAAAACCGTTTGCCGGGCGCGGATGCCAACCCGTATCTGGCCATTGCAGCTAGTCTTGCAGCCGGGTTGTATGGAATCGAGCAGCAACTTGAACCATCGGCTCCCATCCAGGGGGAGTTCGTCGTACCGGACAATCTGTCGCTGCCATGTACCTTGCATGCGGCGCTGGAACGTCTGAAACGCAGCCCGTTGGCCAAGGAACTGTTTGGTGCCGAATTCATCGAAGGCTACATCGCATCGAAGGAGCTGGAATTAACCAGCTTCTTCAATGAAATTACTCCCTGGGAGCGCCGCGTACTGGCCGCCCAGGCTTAAGAACCGTGGTTCGGAAACCCTCCGTGGAGGAGGGTTTTCGTTTTTGGAAAGCCGATGCGCCAAATCTGGAAATCCTTTCGAGCGCTGTATTTTGCCTCGCTGATGATGTTGATCGGCTCGGGCCTTCTGAGTACTTACCTTGCCTTGCGTCTCGCTGCCGATCAGGTCGACGGCCTGTGGGTCGGTGCGCTGATGGCCGCCAACTATGTGGGCCTGGCGCTGGGCGGCAAGATCGGCCACCGGCTGATCGGCCGGGTCGGGCACATTCGCGCCTATGCCACCTGTGCCGGGATCGTCGGCGCGGCGGTGCTCGGGCATGGCCTGATCAACTACCTGCCGGCGTGGATCATCCTGCGGATGATCGTCGGCCTGGGGATGATGTGTCAGTACATGGTGATCGAGAGCTGGCTTAACGAACAGGCCTCGCCCAAACAGCGCGGGCTGGTGTTCAGCGGCTACATGATCGCTTCGTACATGGGGCTGGTGCTCGGCCAATTGATTCTGGTGATCCATCCGCAGTTGGGCCCTGAGCTGCTGATGCTGGTCGCGATGTGCTTCACCCTGTGTCTGGTGCCAGTGGCGATGACCCGCAGCATTCACCCGGCGCCGATGCGTCCGGCGCCGCTTGAGCCGCTGTTCTTCATGCGCCGCGTGCCGCAATCGCTGACCACGGTACTCAGCGCGGGCCTGATCATCGGCTCGTTCTACGGCCTTGCGCCGCTGTATGCCGCGCAGCAGGGAATGTCGACCGAGCATGTCGGTCTGTTCATGGCGTGCTGCATTGGTGCCGGTCTTCTGGTGCAGGGGCCTTTGGGCAAACTGTCCGACCGTTACGACCGTGCCTGGTTGATTCGCGGGGTCGCGGGGCTGCTGGTACTGGCGGCGTTGCCCCTGGCGATCTTCCCCAACGTGCCGATGGAAGTACTGTTTGCCGTGGGCTTCGTCGCCTCGCTGCTGCAGTTTTCGCTGTACCCGCTGGCGGTCGCCTTCTCCAACGACCACGTAGAGGGCGAACGGCGTGTCTCGCTGACCGCGATGTTGCTGATGACCTACGGCGTCGGCGCCAGTATCGGGCCGTTGGTCTCGGGCGTGCTGATGAAGCAGTTCGGCAGCAACATGCTCTACGCCTTCGTCTGTTTCACGGCGCTGATCCTGGTGCTGCGCATTCGTCCGAAAGCCGTCACCAACCTGCACCAGGTCGAAGACGCGCCGCTGCATCACATCGCTATGCCCGACAGCATGTCCAGCTCGCCACTGGTGGTGGCCCTCGACCCTCGTGTCGATGAGCAAGTGGTGCAGGACCAGATGCAGACCGCGACAGAGCCTGAGCCTGAGACACCGACCGAAGGCGAGCCACAACCTGATGCCGAGCCAGAGCGCGTCGTGCCGTCAGGGGAGGGTGTCGTGCGGCCGGTGGCGGTGGTCGATACCGACGTCAGCGCAGAACCTCAGGAAGCGCGGCCAGATGCCGCACTCGATGCCTCGCGTGACGTAGGCGTCGATCGGCCTTTGTAAGCCAGGGTCTGAAATCCGGGCCATCGGCACACGTATGTGTGGGAGGGAGCTTGGTCGCGAATGCAGAGTGTCAGATGTCTTATCCGTCTCTGACCCATCCCAATCGCGAGCAAGCTCCCTCCCACAGAAAACCTCGCTTGTAGGTCAATTCAGTGAGCGGACACTTGATCCGCCTCCCACTGAACCAGAAATGACGTCCACAGCGCATCGTCCCGCGGGCACTGCGCTTTGCCCGTCACCTCGACCACAGCGCCTACGCCGCGCGCCAGAAATCCCGGCATCAAGGCCTCAGAGAAGCGCCAGGGCCGAAGTGCGCCCGGCGCGTAATTCACCAACAGCGTGATGCTGGCATCTCCTGCCACTATCGACGTGACCGTTTCTCCGTCCTCGGCAAGTGCCTCCACCGAACAGCCACAGCTATCGGTAATGCGCCGGGCCGCCGTTTGCAGTCGCTCGCGGTCCGGGCCGATCAGGATCAGGTCGTATCCCCGATCCGCCATGCGCCGGGCATAGGCCACGCTTTCACGCGACGATATTCCGACGATCACTGCCGTCCCTCTATGCCTGAACATGTGCATCTTCTTTGGTGTGTCTTCAGGAGCCACAGTAGGGGCAACTTCAGTTGTGCATCGGTCATAAAACCGACAAATCCAGTCGTCTTTTCCGGCCACCCTGCGAATGGCCGAAAAGGGTGGTTTTACGACAGATGCAGGGTGGTTGATCTCTCTAACATCGGTTCTCGAGATGCACGACAAGGCTCAAGCGAGCCAAAGGTCGCGCAGCAAACCCTACCCCTGGAGAATCGACATGAACCTGACCAACAACACCATCTTCATCACTGGCGGCACCTCCGGCATCGGTCGGGCATTGGCCGAGGCCCTGCACAAGAAGGGCAACAAAGTCATCATCGCCGGTCGTCGGCAGGCGCTGCTGGAGCAAGTCACTGCGGCCAACCCCGGAATGGAGGCCGTGACCCTGGATGTCGGCGATGCCGCAGATATCGCCCACGTCACTGCTGATCTGGTGAGGCGTTTTCCGGACCTGAACGTGCTGATCAACAACGCTGGCATCATGCAGATCGACGACGCCAGTGGCGCTATCGATGAACAGCTGTTGATCGACACCCTCACCACCAATGTGTCCGGCCCGATCCGCGTCACGTCCGGCCTGATCGAGCACCTGAAGACCAAACCGGACGCGGTCGTGATGAACGTGTCCTCCGTGCTGGCGTTCGTGCCACTGGCGGTGACCGCGGTCTACAGCGCCACCAAGGCCGCAATGCACTCGTACTCGATGTCCCAGCGCTTCATGCTGCGCAACACCTCGGTCCGGGTACTGGAAATCGCGCCGCCTTGGGTCCAGACCGACCTGCTGGGCAGCAACGATGAGCCGCGCGCCATGCCATTGGCCGAGTTCATCGAGGAAACGATGACCGTGCTGGCCACCGACGCCGACGAAATCCTCGTGGAGCGCGCGCTGCCTTTGCGTGCAGTGCCAGGACCGAACGAAATGGCGTTCGTGACCGAGTTCAACAGCAGCTTCCTGGCGGGATGATCGCCAGCGGCAAGGGGTGTCGTCATCGTTTTGACGACACCCCTTGCACGCAAGGCCCTTGAGTCTAGAATCGATGTCTTTGCGGCGGACTGAGCCCTCATGCAAACAGTTGCTCTTATCGTCAGGCCCGACTTTCAGGTCATGAGCCTGGCGGCGCTTTCAGCGTTCGAATTTGCCAACGTTGCCGCCGAGAAAAAGCTCTACGATATTCATCTGCTGTCCGAGCATGGCGGGTTGGTGGCTGCCAGTTCACTGTTCACCTCGGTGTCTACCCAGCCGCTGGACAACGCCCAGTTCGACACGGTGCTGATCAGCGGCGCGATGGACAGATCGTCCGCGTCACCCACCATCAACGCTTTTCTGATCGAGGCCTACGCCAACTGCCGGCGTGTGGGCGCCTTATGCGTAGGTGCGTTTGCACTGGCCGAGGCGGGCCTGCTCGACGGGCGCAGGGCGACGGTGCATTGGGCGCGGGCGCGGGAGATGCGTGAGAACTTCCCGGCGATCAAGGTCGAGGAAGACCGGATCTACATCATCGATGGCAAGATCTGGACCTCGGCGGGCATGTCGGCGGCGCTCGACCTGACCATCGGCATGGTGGAAAAGGATCACGGCGCAGAGCTTGCGCGAAAGGTTTCCCAGCACCTGGTGCTCTACCACCGTCGCGCGGGCGGCCAGTCGCAGCATTCGGCGATGCTGGAAATGAGCCCCAGTTCGGACCGGATCCAGATATCGCTGGAGTTCGCGCGCAAGAACCTGCGTCGCGAGCTGTCAGTGGAGGAGCTGGCGGACGCCGCGTGTCTGAGCCCGCGACAATTCAGTCGCTCATTTCGCGCAGAGACCGGCATCTCGCCCGCCAAGGCCGTGGAAAACCTGCGGCTGGAAGCGGCACGGCTGATGATGGAGCAGGGGCGTCATTCACTGGAAGCTGTGGCCAGCGAAACCGGATTTGGTGATCGGGAGAGGATGCGACGGGCGTTTCTGCGGGTCTACGGGCAGTCGCCGCAGTCGTTGCGACGCAGCTTCGGGCCGGTGGTGGATGCGTTTTAGCGTGGGAGTTTAGCGCGTTGTATAACCTGTAGCCGTCCGGCCGGGCGGGGTTCCGTTTGCCGGCGGTGGCGCCCTCAGGATCGCGACCGCCGGCAAGCCGTGCTGCAACAGGATCTCGACCAATCAGAAATCGTCGTCTTTGTCGAAGCGGCGGGCTTCGCGTTGCAGCTGGTAGACGAAACGCTCGACCTGACGCTGCACCAGTCCACTGATGTTGTGGAAGCGCACGCCAGCGAAGGTGGTGTTGATGCGCTCTTCGAAGTGCAGGTAGCGCAGCTCGACCGAGGTGTTCATGGCGCCGAAGGGCAGGTGGGCGATAAAGCGTTCATACACCTGGCCCAATTGCATGCGCTCGGAAACATCACCCTCGAAGCGCAGCTTGCAACCCGTCGCGGAAATGTCCAGCAACTTGCCCTTGAGCGGCGAAGCGAGCTTGTCGCCACCGATTTCGATGTTGACCAGAGAGGCCAGCTTCAAGGCTGCGCGGAACGCATTGCGGCGCTGGTGATAGACGACTTCTTCAGGCAGAGGGCCGCTGTAACTGCGCGGATCCTCGATGACGGTCATCTGAGCCTTGACTTCCCAGGCGATACGAACGCCATCGTGGAAGCCTTCAACACGGAAAGCTTCGCCGTTGGCCAGGAAGCGTTCACCGTCGCGGGGAATCATTTCGTCGAGCACGACTTCGTTGCGGTCACGGTCGACGTCAATGACATAGCTCTGGAAGCGCTGGCTGCGCTCATGAAAGGTAATGATCAGCGGATCATGGCTTTCCATCAGCAACCGCAGGTTGGCGGCAATTTCCAAAGGCGTGTTCAGTACCTTCGGGGGCTGCGGAACATCTTCCGCGCTTGAGGCATTCACGGTTTATCCATCTCCAGGCAAAAAACGACAGCGTGCGGCTTGCGGCATTTTGCCACCATGTTGCACGCCTTGATACAAGAACTTACGCCTGGCTAAGCGGACGTGGTCTCATCTTCCCGGCAGTCGAACCCCGGCTGTCATACAGCGTGGGGGTGTCGCCACCATTGAGAATCCGGAGTTGCTGTGCCGTGGTCAGCTGATGAAGCTGGATCAGGCTGCCATTCTGTTCATTGGCGGCCTGACATTCGGCCATCAGCGCACTCAGTTCGTCGCCCGCTTTCAACAACGGTTCACCGACCGATGAATGTCTGGCCACTTCTTCAAGACCCGCGCGGTTGGCGGGCAGGCCCAGACTCGTCATCAGTTGGCTACGTCTGCGTCCGTGCTGTTCGAGCACGATCACCAACGCCTGTTTCTGCGCCAGGATGTGTTCCATTTCGACCATATTGCGGCCATGAAGCGCCAATGACTCGGCCTTCAGGATCTCCAGCAGATGCTGGGCCGGCGCAATATCGTCGGTGATCAGTTGAAGCAAAGTAGTGTCTTGCATCGCATGCCCTGGGATTCAAGCGTCCAGAAGCCCCTGCGCGGACCGGGGGCTAGCGCTGGGCTTCGAAATTAAGCAGTTTGTTCGCAACACGGTTGCTGTCGACCTTGTAACTGCCGTCGGCGATAGCCTGTTTCAACTCAGCCACGCGGCTGCTGTTGACGACTGGCTGATCCCGCAACGAATCAGTGATCTTCTGCAACTGTTGAGCTTCACTGCTCAAACTTACTGTCTCACCGCTACCGCTCACCTTTTCGGAAGTGCTGACCGTCGCCGGGGCTTCGGTTTTGCCGGATTCTTTGGTGCTGGCGGTACGCGACGTACCGCCAACGGTAGTGGAGCTATTCAAACGACTGAAGTCGATGACCATGATAGAAAACCTCTGGGTTCTTGGACGCTTGCCTTGGTTTCGGCCAAACCCGGAATAACTTTAGGGCCAGTGCGAAAACAGTCTGGAATTGACTTCGCACGGGGCTGATGGGTTCCGAGTGTAGAAAAAGCGCAAGCGCAGCGCCAGAGGTCAATTCACGTCACATGGCTACCTCCACCTGGCCGGGCGCCACGATGTTGGCCTTGATCACGCGTTTTGAATTCAGGTTTTTTACCCGTATCTGCTCATTGAAACCGCCGTCGGACAATGCTTCGCCAGGCATGCGCACGCTCATGGAACCGCTGCGCGCACTGATCACCACTTGATCGCCCTTGTGGACCATCTGCGGCTGTTCCAGATGAACCGGCGTCAGAACCTGATCGATGACCGTTGGTCGGACAACTTTCTGCCCGACCGCCTGATCCAGCGAGTCGAGGAAACCCTGCCCGAGCGAGCCTACGTCACGCTCGCGCATCGCCACATCGCCCTCCGAGACGATGGCATCGCGTTTCATCGGGCGCACCACGGTCACCACGTTGCGAAACAGATGTACCTGGGCGGGCACGAACACCGTCCATGGGGAGCCGCCTTCGCAGCGCAGCTTCACGGTGACGCGGCCAATCGGCTGGGCCGGGCTTTCCAGCGAGGCTGTCAAATCCTTGTCGCAATGTGGCATGCGCAGGCGAGGATCGAGCTGTTTGACCTCGATCTGGTAGCGCCCCTGGGTTTGGCTGGTCGCCAGATAGTCTTCCACGGTGAATTCAAGAAAGCCCTGGGTGACGCCGATAAGTTGTTCAGGCAGGGTTACATTCTCCGCCCGGCTCAGCCCGGCGGCGCCAAGCAGACACACTGCGGCCACCGCGCAAAAAAAGTGGCGGGTTGCAGTGTAGAGGCGTCGAGATACTGTCGTTTGTGTGTTCATGCAAGGTAAATAGCAAGGCCCGTGCCGCATGCCGATCCGGTAGCGCGCAATTGGTCGTTTTGGGAAGGAGTGGGGCATGGCTGGTGTTTTGGATTCAGTGAACCAGCGCACTCAACTGGTAGGGCAGAACCGCCTTGAACTGTTGTTGTTCCGTCTGGACGGCAAGCAGTTGTATGGGATTAACGTGTTCAAGGTAAAAGAGGTGCTTCAGTGCCCAAAACTTACCCACATGCCCAAATCCAGTCCGATTGTGCGCGGAGTGGCAAATATTCGCGGTGGGACCATTCCCATCCTCGATCTGGCGATGGCGACGGGTTCGGCGCAATTGGGCAACATTGCCAATGCGTTTGTGATCATCACCGAGTACAACACCAAGATTCAGGGTTTTCTGGTGCATTCGGTCGAACGCATCGTGAACATGAACTGGGAAGACATTCATCCGCCACCCAAGGGCACCGGTCGCGACCACTACCTGACGGCAGTGACGCGCATCGACAACCAGTTGGTGGAAATCATCGACGTGGAGAAAATCCTCGCCGAAGTGGCGCCGGTCTCGGAAAACATTTCCGCAGGCGTCGTGACTGAAGAAGTGGCGCACATGGCGTTGTCGCTGCGCGTGCTGACGGTCGATGACTCGTCGGTGGCACGCAAGCAGGTGACGCGCTGCCTGCAGACCGTGGGCGTGGAAGTGACGGCGTTGAATGACGGTCGTCAGGCACTCGAATTCCTGCGCAAACTGGTGGACGAGGGCAAAAAGCCGGAAGAAGAGTTCTTGATGATGATCTCCGACATTGAAATGCCGGAGATGGACGGCTACACCTTGACTGCCGAGATCCGCAATGATCCGCGCATGCAGAAGTTGCACATCGTCCTGCACACGTCGCTGTCCGGCGTGTTCAACCAGGCAATGGTGAAGAAGGTCGGTGCCGATGATTTCCTGGCCAAGTTTCGGCCGGACGATCTGGCAGCTAGAGTAGTAGATCGTATCAAGGCGGCAGATATCAGCTGAGGAGGGGTGATCCCTCCTTGCTGTTCACATGATTTGAGAGGCGGCATGTCTACAGGTAATTTGGATTTTGAGCAGTTCCGGGTCTTCCTGGAAAAAGCCTGTGGCATTTTGCTGGGTGAAAACAAGCAGTACCTGGTCTCCAGCCGTTTGAACAAGCTGATGGAGCAACAGGGCATCAAGTCGTTGGGCGAGTTGATCCAGCGCATCCAGACCCAGCCACGCAGCGGTTTGCGTGAGCAGGTGGTGGACGCCATGACCACCAACGAAACATTGTGGTTTCGCGATACCTATCCGTTCGAAGTGCTCAAGAACAAGGTCTTGCCGGAGCAGATCAAGGCCAGCCCCGGCTTGCGTCCGCGTATCTGGTCGGCGGCCTGTTCGTCGGGGCAGGAGCCCTATTCGCTGTCGATGTCGATCGATGAGTTCGAGCGCAGCAACCCGGGCCAGTTGAAGGCGGGCGCGCAGATCGTGGCGACGGATCTGTCCGGCAGCATGCTGAATAACTGCAAGACCGGTGAGTACGACAGTCTGGCGATTGGTCGCGGTCTATCGCCGGAACGCCTGCAGCGTTACTTCGATCAGAAGACGCCGGGACGCTGGACGGTCAAGGCGCCGATCAAGAGCCGTGTTGAGTTTCGTTCGTTCAATCTGCTGGACAGTTACGCGGCGCTGGGCAAATTTGACATTGTGTTCTGTCGCAACGTGCTGATCTATTTTTCGGCGGAGGTGAAGAAGGACATTCTTCTGCGCATTCATTCGACGTTGAAGCCGGGAGGGTATTTGTTCCTCGGTGCTTCGGAGGCGTTGAACGGGCTGCCGGATCATTATCAGATGGTGCAGTGCAGCCCGGGGATCATTTATCAGGCCAAGTGAGTCGGGTCGTCCTGTTTTTTGAGAGCCCCGCTTTGGCGGGGTTTTTGTTTTTTCGGGTTTTAGATTTTTGGTGGCGCTGGTGTCTGCGTATATCGCCTGTCTCGGTGGTGGCGCTGGACTGTCGCGTACTTAGAAGCAAAATCAAAAGCGAACGTAGCTCTGGAAGTTTTCCGCGATCCCTGTGGGAGACGCCGGAGCTGTGCGACGGCAGCGAGGCGGTGGATCAGTGAGCAGATGAGCCACCAGACCCACCGCCTCGCTGCCGTCGCACAGCTCCGGCGTCTCCCACAGGGATTGGTGTCCAGCTTTGAGATTTCGGCTCGACACACAACCCTGTAGCAGTCCAGCGGTGGCGATCACGCCGAGATAGTGAGAACGACACCAAATGCGACTTTGGCAGGCCGAGCGCAGGCGACGCTCCGTGGGCACGCCGCCCCCCGCCATGGATGGCGGATGGCGGCGTGCCCACGGAGCGTCGCCTAAGTGAGGGTATTCCGACGCAGGAGGAACCGAACCAGGAGCAAGGATACTTGGTTACTTGGGGTTGGTACGGCATTCCGGCTTTCAAGTAACTCGCCGGAGGCGAAACAGTTCGGCCGTTAGGCCGAACCCAAAAATCAGCGCCACCCCAGATATCGGATGGGTGCCCGGTCTCAACGCCATAACAGCAATCCCCGCCATAGCGGCAAAAAAACGACACCCTCCTTGCCGCTTTCCTCCCCACCAGCGGAAATCACTTGCCGCTTTTCTGGCATCATCTCTGCCGCATCCCTCTGAAACCCCCGAAATACAGGCGTTTCAAGAACTGGCACGCTGATTGCTATTTCTTGCTCACGAACATCTGGTCAACCGGTAAAGGTTTCCCGACATGAGCATCAGCTTCGACAAGGCACTGGGCATTCACGAAAAGGCGCTGAACTTCCGCGCCCAACGTGCCGAAGTGCTGGCCAACAACATCACCAACGCCGACACGCCTAATTACAAGGCGCGCGACCTGGACTTCTCCAAGGTGCTGGCCGCCGAAAGTGACAAGGCCAACAACGGCACCTTCGCCCTGAACATGACCAACAGCCGACACATCGAAGCTGAAGGCATGAGCAGTGGCGATGCGAGCCTGCTGTACCGCACACCGTCGCAGCCTTCGCTGGACCAGAACACCGTCGACTCTCAGGTCGAAAACGCCAACTACGCCGAGAACGCCATTGGCTTTCAGGCCAGTTTCACCTTGCTCAACAGTAAGTTCAAAGGGCTGGTAGCAGCCCTGCGCGGAGAGTAATTCATGTCTCTATCCAGTGTTTTCAATATTGCCGGTAGTGGCATGAGTGCCCAGAACACTCGCCTGAACACCGTCGCCAGTAACATCGCCAACGCCGAAACCGTGTCGTCCAGCCTGGACAAGACCTACCGCGCCCGTCACCCGGTGTTCGCCACCGTGTTTCAGGGTCAGGAGTCCGGCGGTAGCGCTTCGCTGTTCGAAGACCAAGGCCAGGCCGGCACCGGCGTGCAGGTTTCCGGCATCGTTGAAGATGCTTCCAACCTGGAAGCACGTTACGAGCCAAACCATCCGGCAGCCGACAAGAACGGTTACGTCTACTACCCGAACGTCAACGTCGTCAACGAGATGGCGGACATGATCTCGGCGAGTCGCTCGTTCCAGACCAACGCGGAAATCATGAACACCGCGAAAACAATGATGCAAAAGGTCCTGACCCTGGGTCAGTGATAAGGGGCGTGTGCAATGACCGTTACTAACGACACAACCAGCAGCGATTACCTCAAATCGTTGCAGACGGTGACCTCCGGCAAGACTGGCGATACCACCACTGGCGCCAGCACCCTGGGCAAGGATTCGTTCCTGCAATTGTTGGTCACCCAGATGCAGAACCAGAACCCCCTCGATCCCCAGGACAACAGCGAATTCGTGGCTCAGCTGGCGCAGTTCAGCAGCCTGGAAACCATGCAGAACCTGAGTACTTCGGTCGATGCGATCGGGGGCATGTACCAGTCTTCGCAAGCGCTGCAGGCCTCTTCGCTGGTCGGTCGCTCGGTCATTGTCGACAGCGGTTCGACCAGCGTCGACACCACCAAAGGCATGACCGGCCAAGTGGTCTTGCCGTCCACCAGCACCACGACCAGCGTCAATGTCTACGACAGCACCGGCACCATCGTGCGCACCATCGATCTGGGTGAACAGAAGGCCGGCAACGCCAGCTTTACCTGGGACGGCAAGGACGACGCAGGCCAGACGCTCGCGACCGGCAACTACAGCTTCAAGGCTACGGGCAGCCTGGATGGTACGAATACCGGTCTTACGACCTACCTGCCTGCGACAGTAACGAGCGTCACCATGGGCTCGGCAGGCACCTCCATGACTCTCAACCTGGCCAACGGCGAAAACATCGCCTTGTCCAAAGTTCAACAAATCGGAATCTAGAGCCGACTCGACGGCGCAGGAGTGATACATGTCTTTCAATATCGGTCTGAGTGGGCTCTACGCAGCAAATAAAAGTCTGGACGTCACCGGCAACAACATTGCCAACGTCGCGACTGTAGGCTTCAAGTCGTCCCGTGCGGAATTTGCCGACCAGTACGCGCAATCCATTCGTGGCACGTCTGGCGGTACCAATGTCGGCAGCGGCGTGACCACTGCAGCAGTGACCCAGAGCTTCACCCAGGGTGCCCTGACCACCGGTACCGGTCGTGACCTGGACCTGGCGATCAACGGCAACGGCTTCTTCATGGTCAGCAACAATGGCGAGAAGCTGTATACCCGCGCCGGTAACTTCCATACCGACAGCGCCGGCAACATCATCGACACCAACGGCAATAACCTGCAGGGTTATGGCGTTGACGCCAACGGTAACGTGAAGACCGGCGTGCTGACCAATCTCAAGGTCGACACCTCGAACATGCCGCCGAAGGCGACGAGCAGCATTACCATCAGCTCTAACCTGGACTCGACCAAAGAGATCAACACCGCTGCGGCGTTCGATCCGGAAAAGGTCGAGACCTACGACCTGACCTACAGCACCAAGATCTACGACAGCCAGGGCAACGAGCACACACTGGATCAGTATTTCCGGAAGACGGGACTCAATACTTGGGACATGTACAGCCTGGTGGACGGTCGCAGCATCAACGATCCGACCAAGACCACGCCAGACGTGACCAACCTGACGTTCGATTCGGCAGGCAACATGGTGACTTCGCCAGCGCCGACTTCCACCGCGAACATGGTGGTAAACACTGACGGTACCTTCACCGTGGCCAACTGGATTCCAGGCCAGAGCAAGACTGTCGGTTCGACCACCACTTGGGCAGCCAACGGCGCAGCGGCGGCAACGGGCGGCATGAAGCTGGACATGTTGGCGACCACTCAGACCAACGCTGCGGGCGGTGCCATCGCGAAGAATCAGGACGGTAACTACACCGGCCAGATCAGCGCCATGAACGTCGACGCTACCGGCAACCTGTTCGCTACTTACACCAACGGCGAGTCGCGCACTATCGGCCAGGTCGCGTTGACCTCTTTCGCTAACGTTCAGGGTCTGTCTCCTGCGGGCGGCACGATGTGGCGTGAAACCTACGCTTCCGGTATTCCGGTCACGGGTGCGCCGGAGTCCGGTACGCTGGGTAACATTACCGGTTCGGCACTGGAGGAATCCAACGTCGACCTGACCACCGAGCTGGTCGAGCTGATCAAGGCACAGAGTAACTATCAGGCGAACGCGAAGACTATTTCGACTGAAAGCACCATCATGCAGACCACGATTCAGATGGCCTGATAACGGTTGATTGTTTTTGATTTTGGGCCCCTCTTCGGAGGGGCTTTTTTTTTGTGCCGGGTTTGGATGTTGTGGTGATGCCGGGTTTTTGTTGTGCCGTCAGGCAGAACCATGATCAGCGCCACCACCGATAACCGATCTGCACGCTGATCCAGGCGTCATGCCCCGGCGCCACGATGCGCTCAATCCCTCAAATATCGCCGCAAAAAACATCAAGAGCCGTCCCACCCGATAACTAGAAACTTCCTACTTCCGTTGATGCGAGACTCGAATTCGCTGACAAATGAATGCCCTTGAGTCCCTACCTTCGACTGCATTCCTTTGCCCGCGAAAACCAATGCATTGACGCACGTGTCGTTCAAAACGACTCATGGAGGGTTCATGTCATTCAACATCGCAGTGGCCGGTTTGCATGCGGCACACAAACGCATGGAAGTGGCGGGCAACAACATCGCCAACGTCGGCACCTCGGGTTTCAAATCATCGCGGGCGGAATTCTCCGCGGTGTATTCATCTTCGGCGCTGGGCGGCAGCGGCTCGTCGTCAGGCGATGGCGTGCGCCTGGCCGATGTCTCGCAGAACTTCAAGGCGGGCGGCGCGATGTCCAGTCAGGGACGGCCGCTCGATATGCGCATCGAGGGCAAAGGGTTTTTCGTCATGAGCGATGGCGGGGCGCTGAGCTATACCCGGTCCGGGGCGTTTCACGTCGACGCGGAAAACTTCGTGGTGGACCCGCAAGGTGGGCGCCTGCAGGGTTATGGGGTAAACGCCGAGGGCAAGTTGATCAACGGCCTGCGCAGCGACCTGAAAATCGACACCGCCAACATTGCCCCCAAGCCCACCAGCAAGCTTGAGCAAACGTTGAATCTGGATTCCGCTTCTGCGTCGCTGGCCGCGTTGCCGCATTTCAATCCCGACGATCCGCGCACTTACACCCGGGTAGTCACTCATACCATCCAGGATGCTGGCGTACCCGAGGTGAGGGAAACCAAGGGCAAGAATCCCGAAGGTGATGAGATTGTCCTCACGCCCGCCAAAGCAGCAATTCCACCGCAGGATCACGAACTCAAACAGTATTTCGTCAAGACCGACGACACCACCTGGACTTCGTACATCCTCATCGATGGCATCAATCCGCTGGACCCCTCCAGCATGTCGCCACTGGAGGTCGGGTTGCATACCGACGCCAATGGCAAGCTGTCCTTGAGCGGCAACTCAGGTGCAGTCAGCAAGACATCCGATGTCGAACTGGCGCTCAATGGCTGGCAGCCAGCCGTCAAGGTCAACGGTGGCTGGACGCCCAGCGACGCAGCCAGTGCCGGCCCGATCAAACTGCCGCTCGACGATGTCAGCGGGGCGCTGCTCGACCCCGCCGATGCTGTGATGTTGCGCCCTGTTCCAGCGTTCGATCCCAGTGACATCACTACCTTCAACAAGATGTTCACCACCGGTGTATTCGACAGTCTTGGCAACCAGCACCAAATGACCCAGTACTTCGTCAAGGACGGCAGCAACAGCTGGAAAATGCACGTGCTGGTCGACGGTCGCAACCCGCAAAACCCCGAGCGAACCGATCCGGTCACCGCCAGCATGCTGTTCGACGCGCGGGGCAATTTGCAGTCGCTGGTGGGCGGGAAAGGGCTGGTGGGCGCCAATCAGAAATTGACGCTCGACAACTGGGTGCCCGCCAAGGATCTGGATGGCGTTGGCGCAGGCAAACGATGGGGAAGCAACGGCGCCTCGGCAAATGCCGACGGCATCGTGCTGGACATGAGCAAGTTGAGTCAGTACCGAGCGGATACGGCACTGATCTCGCCTGTCACCGACGGGCACGCTGCGGGCGAAATGCGCGATCTGTCGATTGATCGCAACGGCATCATCAGCGCGGGTTTCAGCAACGGCGTGCATCGCAAGATTGGCCAGGTGATGCTCGCCGGTTTTACCAACGAACAAGGCCTGCAGCCCATCAGCGGTACTCGCTGGAAAGAAACCCATGAGTCCGGGATCGCCAATTATGACGGCGCAGCGGTGGGGAGTCTGGGCAGTATCGTCGGGCGCTCGTTGGAAGGTTCCAACGTCGACATGTCGCAGGAGCTGGTGGATCTGATCCAGGCGCAGACGGCGTATCAGGCCAACTCGAAAACCCTGTCGACCGAAGCGGAAATGATGCAGACGCTCATACGCGCGACGTAATGAACGGCTGCTGCTTTTGATCCGGTAGCAGTCCGGTTTGCCGGCGGTGGCGTAATTGAATATCGCCACCGCCGGCAAGCCGTGCTGCTCCGGAGCGCAGAAGGTCGGCAAAAAAAAGCATCCGCTAAATCGAACAATCCGACTTCACGAACCCGCGACTCACCTTGATCCAGCTCTTGCCCGGGCTAGTCTGCGCGCAGACGGTCTTGTGTTTCCCTTGCCAGAGGTAATAAGGCGCTTGCGCGGCGACCGCAACGGTCGAGCAGGCGAGGAGGAGGAGGGCGAGGGCGAGCGGCAAGCGCATGACAATTTCCTGTTGGCAAAAGGCCGGTAAGCGAATCGCTGCAATTATCGCTCCTCGCGCGAAATTTTTTTGGCGGCAGTGACGGCGATTTTCGGTGAAAGCGGCGGTCCGCCGTCGCGGCTGAGAATTCGAGCTGCCGCCAGCACCGATTTGCCCCCGTAACCACTGGAAAATCAGCACTTTGTATCACGTCTGAAAAACTGGTTCGATTATTGCTATGACCTGATCAGTACAGCTACAGGCGGCAAGCGTCTGTCGGAGGAGGAAGACTGTGGACAAGTTGCTTTACGTCGCCATGAGTGGTGCGTCGGAAAACGCCATTGCGCAAAAGGCCCATGCCAACAACCTGGCGAACGTCTCGACCAACGGGTTTCAGCGTGACCTGGAACAGGCCCGCTCGATGCCGGTGTTTGGCGAGGTCAACCCGTCGCGCGCCTATGCCATGAGCGAGCGCCCGGGCACTGACTTCAGCCAGGGTTCGATGATCGATACCGGTCGCGATCTGGACGTCGCCGTCAAGGGCAACGGCTGGATGGCGGTCCAGACCCCCGACGGTGGCGAAGCCTACACCCGCACCTCCAGCATGAACATTGACGCCCTCGGCGTGCTGCGTGATGGCAATGGTTTGCCGGTCATGGGCAACAGTGGGCCGATTGCCGTGCCGCCTCAGCAGCAGATCGAGATCGGCGCCGACGGCACGATCAGCGTTCGCTCGCTCGGTGAGAGCCCGCAGGTGATGGCCGAGATCGACCGCATCAAGCTGGTCAAGCCGGACCTGGCCAATATGGAAAAAGGCCCCGACGGTCTGATGCACACCAAAGACGGCAAACCGGCGCAGGCCGATGCCGACGTGCAAGTGGAGTCCGGGTTTCTGCAGTCGAGCAACGTTAACGCCGTCGATGAAATGACGTCGGTGCTGGCGCTGTCCCGCCAATTCGAACTGCACATCAAGATGATGAAGACCGCCGAGCAGGATGACGAGTCGATGGCTCGCGTCTTGCAAATGGGCTAATGACTGACAGCTTGCGCCGATAATCAGGCGCTCGAGGAGATTGAAGAATGCTTCCGGCACTTTATGTGGCTAAAACCGGCCTGGCGGCTCAGGACACCAACCTGACCACCATTTCGAACAACCTGGCCAACGTCTCGACCACTGGTTTCAAGAGTGATCGCGCCGAATTCCAGGACCTGCTCTATCAGATCAAGCGTCAGCCAGGTGCTCAGTCCACTCAGGACAGCGAGCTGCCATCGGGCCTGCAGCTGGGTACCGGTGTGCGCATCGTCGGCACCCAGAAGAACTTCACCGCCGGTAGCCTGCAAACCACCAACCAGCCGCTGGACATGGCGGTGAACGGCCGCGGTTTCTTCCAGATCCGTCAACCGGACGGCACCCTGGCGTACACCCGTGACGGTACGTTCCACCTGGACAGCAACGGCCAGATCGTGACCTCCAATGGTTATGCGCTGGAGCCTGCGATTGTCGTTCCACAAGACTCGCAGACCTTCACCGTGGGCGAAGACGGCACCGTGTCGATCACCACATCGACCAATACCGCAACGCCACAGGTGATCGGCAACATCCAGACCGCCGACTTCATCAACCCGGCCGGCCTGCAATCGCAAGGCGGCAACCTGTACCTGGAAACCGCGTCCAGCGGCGCTCCGCAAGTGGGTACTCCGGGTCTGAACGGTCTGGGCGTGGTCAAGCAGAACACCCTGGAAAACTCCAACGTCAGCACCGTTGAAGAGCTGGTGAACATGATCACCACTCAGCGCGCCTACGAGATGAACTCCAAAGTGATCTCGACCGCCGACTCGATGCTGCAGTACGTGACTCAGAACTTGTAAGTCCATCTGCAAACGGAATCTGAAACACCTGATGTCCTTCAACGAAACACCTGATCAATCCGATGGGGCGCCTGAAAAACGCCTGCTACACCGCGAGGTTTTAAGTGTCATGAAACGGCTTTCTGTATTGCGGCTTTCCCTGTTTGCAGCACCGCTGTGCGGTATCGCGCTGCTGACAGGTTGCGTTGCGCCTTCGGCCAAACCCAATGACCCTTATTACGCGCCGGTGTTGCCACGAACGCCGCTGCCGGCTGCAGCCAACAACGGCTCTATTTATCAGGCCGGGTTCGAGCAGAACCTGTACGGCGACCGCAAGGCTTACCGGGTCGGTGACATCATCACCATCACCCTGTCCGAGAAAATGGCGGCCAGCAAGGCGGCCAGTTCCGGGATCAGCAAGACCAGCAAGACCAGCGTCGGCCTGACGTCGCTGTTCGGTGTTGGCGTCAACACCAACAACCCGGTCGGCAGTGGCGACCTGAGCCTGGACGCCGGGTACAGCGGCGACCGCGCAACCAAGGGCGACGGCAAGGCCGCGCAGAGCAACAGCCTGACCGGCTCGATCACGGTGACCGTGGCCGATGTGTTGCCTAACGGCATTCTGTCGGTTCGCGGCGAGAAGTGGATGACCCTCAACACCGGTGACGAGCTGGTGCGTATCGCGGGCCTCATCCGTGCCGATGACATCGCTACCGACAACACCGTTTCGTCCACTCGCGTGGCCGACGCGCGCATCACATATTCCGGTACAGGGGCGTTTGCCGATTCCAGTCAGCCAGGCTGGTTCGACCGATTCTTCCTGAGCCCGTTGTTCCCTTTCTGATACCGGGATAGCCATGATCACGTTCAAGCAACTGATAGCGGCAGCGCTGTTGTTCACCACGGCCCTCGGCGCTCACGCCGAGCGCCTGAAGGACATCGCCAGCATTTCTGGCGTGCGGACCAACCAGTTGATCGGTTACGGTCTGGTGGTGGGCCTCAACGGTACGGGTGACCAGACCACCCAGACCCCGTTCACCCTGCAGACCTTCAACAACATGCTCTCGCAGTTCGGCATCAAGGTGCCGGCGGGTTCGGGCACCGTGCAGCTGAAAAACGTTGCGGCGGTTGCCGTGTACGCCGATCTGCCGCCGTTCGCCAAACCCGGTCAGCAGATCGACATCACTGTCTCGTCTATCGGTAACTCGAAAAGCCTGCGCGGCGGCAGCCTGTTGATGACCCCCATGAAAGGTATCGACGGCAACGTTTATGCCGTTGCACAGGGCAACCTGGTGGTGGGCGGTTTTGACGCTGAAGGCCGTGACGGTTCGAAGATCACCGTCAACGTTCCGTCTTCGGGTCGTATCCCGGGCGGTGCGTCGGTAGAACGTGCCGTGCCGAGTGGTTTCAATCAGGGCAACTCGCTGACCCTGAACCTGAACCGCAATGACTTCACCACCGCCAAGCGCATCGTCGACAAGATCAACGACATGCTCGGCCCTGGCGTCGCTCAAGCGCTGGACGGCGGCTCCGTGCGCGTGACTGCGCCGCTGGACCCCAACCAGCGCGTCGACTATCTGTCGGTGCTGGAAAACCTGGAGATCGATCCGGGCCAGACCTCCGCCAAAGTCATCATCAACTCGCGTACCGGCACCATCGTCATCGGCCAGAACGTCAAGGTGTCGCCTGCGGCCGTGACCCACGGCAGCCTGACCGTGACCATTACCGAAGACCCTGTGGTCAGCCAGCCGGGTGCGTTCTCCAACGGCCAGACCGCCGTGGTGCCGCGCTCCAAGATCAACGCACAACAAGAGCTGCACCCGATGTTCAAGTTCGGTCCGGGCACCACGCTGGACGAAATTGTACGTGCAGTTAACCAGGTGGGCGCCGCACCGGGCGACCTGATGGCGATTCTCGAAGCACTGAAGCAGGCCGGCGCATTGCAAGCCGACCTGATCGTGATTTAAGGGTTTAAGGCATGAGTATTCCAAGTGGCGGCCCTTCAAGCACTGTCAGCGATTCGGGGGCGTATACCGACCTCAATCGCCTGACCGCCCTGAAGACCGGCGACCGCGACAGCGATGCGAACCTGAAAAAGGTAGCGCAGGAATTCGAGTCGCTGTTCGTCAGCCAGATGCTCAAGGCCATGCGTTCGGCCAACGAAGTGCTGGCCAAGGACAACCCGATGAACACCGCGGCCACGCGGCAGTATCAGGACATGTACGACCAGCAGCTCTCGGTGAGCATGTCCCGCGAGGGCGGCGGTATCGGTCTGCAGGACGTGTTGATGCGTCAACTGTCGAAAAACAAGACCGCTGACGTCGCGCCCGCTACCAATCAGCTCAATGCCGCTGCAAAACCAGATGCCACCACGGCCCAGACAGGCCTTGCCACCCGTATTGCGCAGCGTCCGTTGTGGGCCACGCGTTCGGTTGCCGCGCCTGCCGCCTCGGCCGATGGCACGCAGCACAACGACGTGGCCGCGCTCAACTCCCGTCGGCTGTCGCTGCCAAGCAAACTCAGCGACCGGATCCTGGCGGGCATCGTGCCGAACACATCCGGCACCCAGGATGCCGCCGCCAGCGCGACCACGCTCAAGAACCGCATTGCGGTTTCCAATGCCGTCGACGCCGCAAAGAGGGCAGGCAGCCAAGGCAATGGCGACTGGACCATCGGCCCGGAATACAGCGCCCAGGCCAACAGCTACGTACGCAGCCGGGTCCAGACCCCGCTGGCACCGGGCAAGGCCGCGTTCGCCAACGCCGACGAATTCGTGGCGACCATGCTGCCGCTGGCCAAGGATGCCGCCGCCCGAATCGGCGTCGATCCCACCGTGCTGGTGGCGCAGGCTGCGCTGGAAACCGGCTGGGGCAAATCGATCATGCGTCAGTCCGATGGCAGCAGCAGCCACAACCTGTTCGGCATCAAGGCACAGGGTAACTGGCAGGGGCCGGAGGCCCGCGCGATCACCAGCGAGTTCCGTGACGGCAAGATGGTCAAGGAGACGGCGGACTTCCGTTCCTACGACTCGTACGCCAGCAGCTTCCATGACCTGGTGAGCTTCCTGCAGAACAACAATCGCTATCAAGCCACGCTCAAGTCGGCCGATAACCCGGAACAGTTTGTGAAAGAGCTGCAGAAGGCCGGTTACGCAACAGACCCGGGCTATGCCAGCAAGATTTCTCAAATAGCGAAACAGATGAAGAGTTACCAGAACTACGCAGCCGCATCGGGCTCTTCCACGACTTTATAAGGTTTGAACCATGTCACTGATTTCAATTGGGCTTTCGGGACTGAACGCCAGCAGTGCAGCGATGACCACCATCGGCAACAACACTGCCAACGTTGACACCCTGGGTTACTCGCGTCAGCAAGTGATGACCACCTCGGGTGCGCAGCAGAATATCGGCGTCGGTTTCCTCGGCACCGGTACTACGCTGTCCGACGTGCGTCGGATCTACAACGGTTTCCTGAACACCCAAGTGCAAACCAGTACATCGCTCGACTCCGACGCTCAGGCGTATTTGGGCCAGGCGAGCAAGCTGGACGCGATTCTGTCCGACAGCTCGACCGGCATCAGCACGGTGCTGGGCAAGTTCTTCACCAACCTGCAGACGCTGTCCACCTCGCCGACCGACTCTTCCGCGCGCAAGAACTTCCTGACCAGCGCCAGTACCCTGGCGGGCCAGTTCAACACCATCTCCGCGCAGATGAAGGATCAGAACGCAGGCGTCAACACTCAGCTGACCTCGCTCTCGGGCCAGGTCAACTCGCTGGCGTCCTCGATCGCCAACCTGAACTCGCAGATCACTCAGGCCAAGGCCACCGGTGCCGAGCCCAACTCGTTGCTCGACTCACGTGACGAAGCAGTGCGCCAGCTCAACGATCTGGTAAGCGCCAAGGTCGTCGACAACAATGGCAGCTATGACATTTACATCGGTACCGGTCAGCCGCTGGTCACCGGCAACAAGGCCAATACCTTGAGTGCCGGCCCCAGCGACACCGATCCGAATGTCTATTCGCTCAAACTGAATTATCAGAACAGCAGCGTCGACGTGTCCTCGGTCGTGACGGGCGGTACCATCGGCGGTCTGTTGCGTTATCGCAGCGACGTGTTGCAACCTGCGGCCAACGAACTGGGCCGCCTGGCGCTGGTGGTTTCCGATCAGGTCAACCAGCAGATGAATCAGGGCGTCGACGCCAATGGCGACTTCGGCTCGAACCTGTTCAACAGCATCAACGACCCGAGTCTGGTCAGTCAGCGCAGTACGGCCAACAAGGGCAACAGCACCGGCTCCGGCAACCTGGACGTGACCATTTCCAACACCGGCGCGCTGACCACCAGCGACTATCAGGTGACGTTCACCAGCGCCACCGGGTATAGCGTGACTCGTCTGCCGAACGGTGAGAGCGTGGGCGCTTACGATCTGAACACCACACCACCGCCGGTCATCGATGGTTTCACCCTGAAGCTGAGTGGGTCGGTTGCAGTGGGTGACAGCTTCAAGGTCAGCCCTACCGGCAATGCCGCCAGCGGTATCAAGACGGTGATGACCGATGCGAAGACCATCGCTGTCGCCGCGCCACTGACCGGCACCAACGGCGCCAGCAACAAGGGCACTGGTACGTTCACTCAGCCGACGCTCAATACCCAGGCCAACATCTACGACGCCACCGGCACGGCCGATCTGCGCAACGCCATCAAGGGTGCGACGCCGATGCGTTTGCTGATGGGTGACGTCACCAACGGCTCTCAGGCGTATTCGCTGGTCGACGCCAATGGCGCGGCAGTCAAGGACAAGAACGGCAACCCGATTACCGGCAACATCGTTCAAGGCCAGAACAACGACATCGCCATGGACGTTGGCTACACCGACTCTGCTGGCGTCAAGCAGTCGTTCAGCATCGGTCTGTCGATTTCCGGCAGTCCGACGTCCGGCGACACCTACAGCATCGACATGACCGGCGCGGGCTCTGCGGACAACCGCAATGCCCAGAGTACGCTGGATCTGCAGACCAGGCAGACCGTGGACACCACCGGCAACGGCACGGGCATGAGCATCAGCGGCGCCAACACCAGCATGATCACCACGGTGGGCAGCAAGGCCGCCCAGGCGAAGGACGATGCCACTGCGACCACCGCCGTACTGACCCAGGCAAAAAGCTCACGCGACAGCGTTTCGGGCGTATCGCTCGACGAAGAAGCCGCCAACCTGGTGAAGTATCAGCAGTACTACACCGCATCGTCGCAGATCATCAAGGCCGCCCAGGCCATTTTCAGCACGCTGCTCAACAGTCTTTAAGGAGTCGTAATCCATGCGTATCTCAACGAGCCAGTTTTACGAAACCAGCGCCACGAACTATTCGCGTACCTACTCCAACGTCGTCAAGACCGGCGACGAAGTGGCGAGCCAGGTCAAGCTCAACACCGCAGGCGACGACCCGGTCGGCGCGGCCCGCGTGCTGCAGTTGCAGCAGATGGGCACGATGCTCAACCAGTACAACGCCAACATCAGCACCATCAATACCGGTGTGGTGAACACCGAAACCGCGATGACGGCAATCACCGATGCGATTCAGCGGGCGCAAGAGCTGACCCTGGCCGCTGGCAATGCCACGTTCACCGACAAGGACCGCCAGGCCAACGCTGCCGAACTCAAGCAGTTGCAGGGTCAGATTCTGGGCCTGATGAACAGCCAGGATGCAAACGGCTCTTACCTGTTTTCCGGTTCCAAGGCGTCGACTCCGCCGTACGTCCTGAATGCCGACGGCACCTACAGCTATCAGGGCGACCAGACCCGCAACATGCTGGACGTCGGCGGCGGCATTTCCATGGCCAGCAACACCACTGGCTGGGATGCCTTCGAGCAAGCGGTGAACACCACCCGCACTACGAGCACCCTGACCTCGGGCGCTGATGACGGCGTGATTTCCCTGTCGGGTGGCAGCGTCAGCAACACCGCCACTTACGACAGCAAGTTCACCACTGGCGAGCCGTACAAGATCTCGTTCCTGAGCAGCACTCAGTACCAGATTCTCGACAAGAACGGGGCTGACGTGACCGGCGAAGCGAGCTCGACGGGCCAGTTCTCGTCGTCTTCTGCGGCCGGCCAGGCGGTGACGTTCCGTGGCCTGGAACTGAACCTGAACATCAACCTGACCGATGCTCAGAAAGCCACCACCACAACCGCCGACGCGGCGGTGAAGGATCACACCTTCACTCTGGGCGTGACGCCAAGCAGCGTGAGCACTGCGCGCCTGCCGAACAATCCGTCGACCACGGTCATTACCAGCTCCACGGTGACCGATCAGGCGGCATTCGACAAAACGTTCCCCAACGGCGGCGCGGTCCTGCGTTTCACCAGTGCGACCGACTTTGCCCTGTATGCGTCGCCATACGATGCGGCGACCAGCAAACCGGTTTCCACCGGCACGCTGAGCGGCACACCGGTGGCCAACCAGGCAGTCGCGGCAGGCGTGACCTTCACCGTCAGCGGCACGCCGCCGGCGCCAGTAGCGGGGGACCAGTTCACCGCGCAGTCGTCGACCCAGCAAACCCAGAACATCCTCAACACCCTGTCGAACGTGATCACCGCACTCAATGGCAAGGTCGATGGCGATCCTGTCGCCGCGCAGAAACTGCGGGCCACGCTGACCTCGACCATCGGCAACCTGCAAAGCGCGTCGAATCAGATCTCCGACGCGGTCAGTGACGGCGGCGCGCGCTCCCGAACAGCGACCGATCAGGGCGTGACCAACCAGAGCATGCTCGACAGCGGAACCACTGAAGCCAGTACCATCACCGCTTCCGATCCGGTCGATGCCATCGCGCGTCTGACCTTGCAGAAAACCATGCTGCAGGCCTCGCAGATGGTATTCACCCAACTGTCTTCGCTGAACCTGTTCAGCAAGTTGTAATCGCCACAATGGCGGCAGTTCCCACGTCTGACGGGGGAGCGCCGCCGAAAGGCGCCAACCGTTTTTTCAGCGGTTAAGCCAGCCCTTCCAGTGAAGGTGTGCTTGCCGCTCGTGAGCCCGCCCGTGAATGTACCCCCGCTTGTCAGCATCCTCATTCCTGCCTACAACCCGCGGTTTTTCCCGCAAGCCCTGCGCGATGCGCTGACGCAGACTCATGCCGCGCTGGAAATTGTGATCTGCGATGACAGCCAGACCGACGAGATCGAGCGCGTGGTGCACGAGCTGTCAGCGCTCAGTCCGTTGCCCGTGCGCTACATCCGCAATCCGCAGCGCCTGGGGTTTGTCGGCAACTTGCTCGCCTGTCTGGCCGAGGCCAAGGGTGAGTTCGTCAAGTTCCTGTGCGACGACGATCGCATGTTCCCCGCCTGTATCGAGCGTCAGGCGGCAGTGTTGAGCGCCCATCAGGACGTGAGTCTTGTGTTGTCGCAGCGTTACTTCTGCGATGCCGACGAAGTGCAATTGCCCGCGCGCATAGAGAACTGTCCGCTGGCCGAAACCAGCGCCCTGTTTCACGGTACCGATGTCCTGGCGGTTTTCGATCTGTCGCTGACCAATTTTCTTGGCGGCCTGACCGCGTCGTTGATGCGTCGCGCGGACGTGCAGGCGCTATTGCCGGCGCTTGGGCAGGTCGGTCAAGGGTTCGTGGCACTGGTGGATCTGGCGCTGTACATCTGCCTGCTCAAGCGCGGCAACATGGTCATGCTCAACGATGTGCTGAGCGCCGAGCGCTTGCACCCGGAGCGCTTCAGTCGCCGTCAGGCGGTGCAGGATCTGCTGCACAGCGAACGCGACTGGTTGGGGCAGATGCTCAAGGCGCGCAATACCGAAAATGCTCCTGAGCTTGGCTGGGTCCGGCATCTGCCGCTGGCCGATGTCGCAGGCCTGCCCCATGCCTGGGTCGAGTTGCCGATGAGCCGGATGCTCGGCAACCGACAGTCGGCGTTACCGTGGCGAGTGGGTCATACCAGTGAGAGCTTTGCCGAGCTGTACCAGCAGTGGCTGAGCTGCCGCACGCTGTTCGGCGCCGAGCGCGCGCGTGTGGATGACAGAGTCGCCACTTGGGCCTGGAAGCCGAAAATTGTTGCCGTGGTGGTGGATGAGTTCGCGAGCAGGGCAGGGCTGAGTCTGACGCTGGACAGCCTGGAAGCGCAGCTCTATTCGGCGGACCTGACGCTGGTGTTGTCCAGTGCCTGCGACGAGCCGATATTGCAAGGGCGCGTGTTCACCTTGCCGCTGCAATCACGGTGGATTGCGCAACTCAATGAGCTGCTGCCCCAGCTCGATGGCAGTGACTGGATTTACCTCTTGCGTGCCGCAGACCGTCTGACCGACTGCGCATTGCTGATCCTGGCCGAGCGCATCGTTACGCGCGCCGGCGTGCTGTGCCTGTACAGCGATGAAGGTGGATTGCTCAAAGGTGAATCGGCGGAGCCCGTGTTCAAGCCTGACTTCAACCTCGACCTGCTGCGCAGTTACCCCTATGTCGGGCGGGTGCTGGCGTTCGAGCGTGAAGCCGTGGTGCAGCTGGGTGGGTTCAATCCGGCCTATGGCGAGTTGGCACCCGTGGATGCGCTGTGGCAACTGGTCGAGGCCGGGGGGGACTGTGTCGAACACATTGCCGAGGTCTTGGTCGAGTCGCAACTGACGTTCTCCGCCTGGCTGGAATTGCCCGAAGTGATCGAGCAGAACACCCACGTGCTGAGCGCTCATTTGCAGCGTCTGGGTATCGCGCACCAGGTACGTATTGGCGATCGGCCGCTGATCAACCGGATCGACTACTTGAGCGCTGAACAGCCGATGGTCTCGATCATCATTACGCACAAGGATCAGTTGGCGGCGTTGCAACGTTGTACTGAGACATTACTCACGCACACTGCCTATGGCCACTACGAGGTTTTGATCACCGATCACGGCAGCGTCGGCGCCGACGCGCATGAGTGGCTCGCCAGCATGCAGCAGATCGGCGGCGACAAACTGCGCGTGCTGCGATGCGGCGATCAGGGCGATGCCGCCAGTGCCCGCGAGCTTGCCGGCTCCTGTGCCCGTGGTGAATACCTGCTGCTGCTCAGCACCTATGCGGTCATCACCGATGGCGCGTGGCTGGACGAGTTGCTCAATCATGGGCGCCGTGAAGAAGTCGGCGTTGTCGGCGGCAAGCTGTTCAGCCCGGATGGTTACGTGCTGCACGCTGGCATGATCCTGGGTTACCAGGGGCCTGTGGGGCGTGCGTTTCTGGGGGAGCGGGTGAATGCGCCCGGTCAACTGCTGCGTCTGCAGACCGCCCAGGACCTGAGCGCCATGGGTACAGACTGTCTGCTGATTCGTCGTCACGTGGTCGATCAGCTCGGCGGCCTGCAGAGTTCCGGAATGCGCAGCACACTGAACGAAACCGATCTGTGTCTGCGTGTGCGTCAGGCAGGGTATCTGGTGGTGTGGACACCGTGGGCGCAGTTGGCGCTCGGGTCTCAGCCAGCGGCCGAGCAGCAGCGGCAAGTGCAGCTGCAGACCGAAGAGTCGCCGGAGTTTCTCCAGCGCTGGCTGCCTACGCTCGCCCATGATCCGGCGTACAACCCGAATCTGCGGCTGAGCGGCTCGTTCCACGGCCTGGAACCTGGGCTGAAAAAAGGCTGGAGCCCGTATTCCTCACGTTTTCTACCCAGCGTGCTGGCGATCCCCGTCAATAGCACGGCGGTCGGGCATTATCGGGTGGCGCAGCCGTTCACGGAGCTGCAGGCTGATGGCCGGATCCAGGGATGTCTGAGCTACGATTTGCCGTCGCTCATCGAGCTTGAGCGCCAGTCGCCTGACGTGATCGTGGTGCAATGTCGCTACAGCGAAGCCTCCATTGCCCAGGTGTCCACCCTCAAAACCTACTCCAACGCCCGGCGCATCTATGAGCTGGATGACTACGTCATCAGTGTGCCGACAAAAAATGGTCACATGCGCAATATGCCGTCCGATATGGCCGGCATGGTGCGATTAGGCACGAGTCTGTGTGATCGTGTTGTGGTGTCCACGCCCGCTCTGGCCGATGCCCTTTCGGGTATGCACCACGATATCCGGGTGGTCCCCAACATGCTCGCGCCGCACATGTGGAACGGCTTGCGCAGCGAGCGCGGCACATCCACCAAACCCAGGGTCGGATGGGGGGGAGGGACAAGCCATGCAGGGGATCTGGAGATCATCGCCGAGGTGGTGCGCGAGCTGGCCAATGAGGTCGAGTGGGTATTCTTCGGCATGTACCCTGAGGCGTTAAGGCCCTACGTGCATGAGTTTCATCCGGCCGTCGGCCTTGCGGCGTACCCTGCAAAGCTTGCCAGCCTGAACCTGGACCTTGCTCTGGCGCCGCTGGAGCATCACATCTTCAACGACTGCAAAAGCAATCTGCGTCTGCTGGAATATGGCGCCTGTGGTTACCCGGTCATCTGCAGCGACACGCGGGCCTATCAAGGCTACCTGCCGTGCACGCGGGTCGTCAGCAACAGCACCGCCGAGTGGCTGGATGCGATCCGCATGCACCTGGCGGACCCCAAGGCCAGCTACGCCATGGGCGATGACTTGTTTGAGGTGGTCATGCGCGATTACATGTTGCGCGGTGACAACCTTCAACACTGGGTCAACGGCTGGCTTGCCGACTGACACGCAATAACTCCCGCCCCGACGGCTGTGCCGGGGCGGCCTGCCGCTTCATTTCCCGCTTGAATTGCCCAGGCGCCACAGTTGGCGTGCTTCCTGCTAGTTGACCCGGACAGGGCCAACTCCATGACATTTTTTGACGATTGGCCGCACTGCAGGAAAAAACGTCATGCACAGTCAACATCTAACGGGAAACAACATGCCGCTCGACGAGCAATTGACCCTCGTGGTTCTCACCCATAATCGGCCCGCGTTTCTGCGTCGTACCTTGCAGTACTACAGCACCTTGCCTGTCCGCCTGATGGTGCTCGACTCATCCGTCCAGTCGGCGACGCAGATCAGCGAGTTGTTTCCGGATGTCGACTATCGGCACCTGCCGCAGTTGGCCGGCGAAGGCGCGCAGCAAAAGGCCGCGTTCGGTGTCAATCAGGTCGCGACGCCATTCATGGCGTTCGTCACCGATGAAGACTTCGTCGTTCATGACGCGCTTCGCGAGTCGGTGGATTTTCTCGGCGCGCACGCCGATTACGGCTTGTGCCACGGTTATTGCCTGATGTACCAGGCTCAGGGCGACAAGGTCGAATACTTCCGCCGCGACAAGAAAGTCCTCGAGGATTACGCCAGCGACGATCCGGCTGAACGCGTCATGAGCTTTCTCGATCAGTACATTCCGCCGTTCTACGCCGTGATCCGCACCCGGTTGCTGAAGGACTGGTACGCGGTCCTGCCTCAGGGTACGGCTGGCGAGCTGCAGGAGTTCGGTCATGCCTGGTATCTGCTGTCCCGCGCCAAGGCACGCATCCTGCCGATTGCATATGTCGTTCGTGAAATCAGTCACAGAGTCTCGGAAGACGATACCGACCTGCTCAAAAAACTCGGCGCTAGCGACGCCAGATCGGTCATCGAGCGTCAACAGTTCGCCAGCTTTCTGGCGTCTTTACAGATATCGGCCGACTCGACGACAGCTGAGCAGCGCACCCAAGGCGTGCTGGCCGCTTATGAGCAATTGCGCGACTGCCTGAACGAGCGTCGCTCGCTGGGGCTCAGCAGCATCGTGGTCTCGCAGTGGACCGATGTTCTGCACCCCGCAGACCGATGCTTCGGGCCTCGGCAATTCGTGGAAATGCCATTCTACAATCAGGCATTTTTCGACGTTCTGAGTGACATCGAATTCCTGATTCACGCCATGCCCGCAGGACAGCTGCAAATGCAGCATCTGGAAGGTGTATGGGCACAGCATGAGCGGTTGTTGCGCACCTACGACAACGACACCACCGAAACCATCACCAATCGCCTCTGGCAGGCGATGGAACTGAACATTTTCAACCCCGCCGTGGTCGAGCGGTTGGCCAGATTGTGGGTCAACAAAACCGAGATCGATGAGTCCGGACATCTCGCTTCATGGCTGGAGCGCCTGCAGGGGGTGGTCAGCGAAAATCCACGGGAGCGTTTTGCCCGTATGCCGTCCGGGCAGGTGTTGCAATGGCTGGATGCGCGCCAACCGACCCCCGATGATGTCAACGCCATTACCCGGTATATCACCGAGCAAGGCGGCGTGCCGCAGTTCGGTATTCTGCTGCTGGATCTGGATGACGATCTGGACAAACTCCAGACCACGCTCGACAGCCTGGTTGCGGGCCACTGCAAAACCTTCAGGATCGTGGTGCTCACCACGGGCGAGCCTCTGGCTAAAACCTCTGCGCAAAATACGTTGCACTTCGTCAAGGTCAGCAGGAACAACTGGATCGAGAAGCTCAATCAAGCGGTGCAGCAGTCCAGCTGCGACTGGCTGATGCTCGCCAATGCCGGCGATGAGTTCACCCCAGGCGGGCTGTTGCGTGCATCGCTCGAGCTTCAGGCCGCGCCTGAGTGCCGTGCAGTGTTTGCCGACGAGATCCAGCGCCTGCCCGGTGGCGCACTCACGCATGTGATGCGGCCTGGGTTCAATCTCGACCTGTTGCAAAGCCACCCGACCATGATGTCCCGTCACTGGCTCATCCGTCGTGACGTGCTCATCGGGGCTGGCGGCTACTCGGCCGACTATGCACAGGCACTGGAATTCGAACTGCTGCTGCGGGTTATCGAACAGGGCGGCATGGGGTGGCTTGCCCATCTGGATGAGCCGCTGTTGGTCTGCGACGCCGTACCGGTGGAAGAAAACGCGCAGCAGCGTCTTGCGCTGATCCGGCACCTGACCAACCGCGGCTACAAGGCCAGCATCAGTCCGGTGGCCGGTCAGGCGTGGCGAATCGATTACCGCCATGGGCCACGGCCTCTGGTGTCGATCATCATCGACGCAGAAGACAACCTCGGCGAGGTCCAGCGTTGCCTGGCCAGTGTCGTGCTGCGCACCCGCTACACCCACTACGAAGTGCTGATTGCCGACAACCACAGCCCGGCACCGGAGCTGGCTGAGTGGCTGGCCCGTCAAGAGAAAGGTCGGGTGCGCGTGGTTCGCATGCCCGAGCGTCTGAGCAAGGCCGCCGTACACAACGCCATGCGCCAACAGGCCAAGGGCGAATACCTGATTTTGCTGTCCGCCCAAGGTGAAGTCGTCAATCCGAACTGGGTCGACTCGCTGCTCAATCAGGCCATGCGTCCGGAAGTAGGGGTCGTCGGCGCCAAGCTGCTGGACCGCAACGGCAAGGTGAGCCAGGCCGGTTTGATTCTCGGGCTCAACGAAGGCGTTGGCTCGGCATTCGTCGGCGAAGCGCGCGAGGCCGAGGGTTATCTGCAGCGGCTGGTGCTCGAACAGAATTATTCGGCGGTGTCCGACGCCTGCCTGATGGTGCGCAGCGAGCTGTTCGATGCGGTCGGTGGGCTGGACGAACAAGACTTTACCGATGCTTTCAGCGATGTCGACCTGTGCCTGAAAATCGGCCAGGCCGGTTATCTGGTGGTCTGGACGCCTCAGGCTCAGATCGTTCATCCGGGTGCTCTACCACAGGCACCGGCGGCCTTGGCCGCGCTGATGCACAAATGGGCCGATGCGTTCTCCCACGATCTGGCTTACAACAAGAACCTGGCCCTGACCGGCAAGGGTTTCAGCCTCGGTGTGGCGTCCAGCGAAAGCTGGGCACAGCTGATCGCTTAGTCAAGGGACCCTGTCATGTTCAACGGTAAATCGGTATTCATCTCTGGGGCGACCGGCTCGTTCGGTCGCATGTTCATCCGCACGCTGCTTGCGCGCTACCAGCCCCGGCGCGTGGTGGTGTTCTCCCGCGATGAGCTCAAGCAGTACGAAATGCAGCAGGAATTCAATGCGCCCTGCATGCGCTATTTTCTCGGCGATGTGCGTGATGCCGAGCGTCTGCAGCAGGCCATGCGCGGCATTGATTATGTGGTGCATGCGGCTGCGCTGAAGCACGTGCCGGCGGCCGAGTACAACCCGACCGAATTCATCCGCACCAACGTCAATGGTGCGGAAAACATCATCGCCGCGGCCATCGCCAACGGTGTGAAGAAGGTCATCGCGCTGTCCACCGACAAGGCCGCCAGCCCGATCAATCTGTACGGCGCCACCAAGCTGCTGTCGGACAAATTGTTCGTGGCCGCCAACAACATCGGCGGCGAAGAGCAGACCCGTTTTGCCGTGGTGCGCTACGGCAACGTGGCGGGCTCGCGTGGCTCCATCGTGCCGTTCTTCAACAAGCTGATCGCGGGCGGCGCGAAGGAGCTGCCGATCACCGATCCGCGCATGACCCGTTTCTGGATCACGCTGGACCACGGTGTCGATTTCGTGATGCAGAGTTTCGAGCGCATGCACGGCGGCGAAGTGTTCGTGCCCAAGATCTCTTCAGTGCGCATAGTCGATCTGGCCCAGGCCATGGCCGCCGATCTGCCGCACAAGCTGGTCGGGATTCGGCCGGGCGAGAAGCTTCACGAGTTGATGGTGCCGCAGGACGATGCGCGCATGACCCTGGAGTTCGAAGATCACTACACCATCGTGCCGTCGATTCGTTTCAACAACGTCGACACCGATTTCGCCATCGACGCGACGGGCGAGAAGGGCAAGGCTGTGAGCGATGACTTCGAATATCGCTCGGACACCAACCCGGACTTTTTGACGATCCCGCAGATCGGCGAACTGCACGCCGATATCACGCCATGATTCCCTACGGCCGGCAGAGCCTCGATCAGGCCGATATCGACGCTGTGGTCGAGGTGCTCGAGTCCGATTGGCTGACACAGGGCCCGACCATCGAGCGCTTCGAAGCGGCGATGGCCGAGCGCTGCGAGGCGGGCTTTGGCGTCGCGGTGTGCAACGCCACGGCGGCGCTGCACATTGCCTGTCTGGCAGCAGGGCTGGGCGAGGGCGACTGGCTGTGGACCAGCCCCAATACCTTTCTCGCGTCGGCCAACTGCGGGCGTTATTGCGGCGCCGATGTGGACTTCGTCGACATCGATCCACTGACCTGGAACCTCGACGTCAACGCCCTCAAACACAAGCTGGAAAGCGCCGAGCGTGAGGGCAGGCTGCCGAAGGTGTTGGTGGCGGTTGCGTTCTCCGGGCAGAGCTGCGACATGCGCGCCATTGCCGAACTGTCGCGGCGCTATGGCTTTGTGGTGATCGAAGACGCTTCTCACGCGGTCGGCGCGAGCTATGCCGGTCGCCCGGTGGGTTGCGGCGAGTATGCCGACATGACCGTGTTCAGCTTTCATCCGGTGAAAATCGTCACCACCGGGGAGGGCGGCCTGGTGTTGACCAACTCCCCTGAGCGGGCCGAGCATCTGCGTCGTCTGCGCAGCCACGGCATGACCCGCGACCCGGTGCAGATGGACGCGCCGAGCCACGGCCCCTGGTACTACCAGCAGGTCGAACTGGGCTTCAATTACCGCATCACCGACATGCAGGCTGCGCTGGGCTTGTCACAGCTGAACAAGCTCGACGGTTTCCTGGCGCGACGTCGGCAACTGGTGGCGCGTTATCAGGCGTTGCTCGCTGATCTACCGCTGACTTTGCCGACCCCGCAGCCCGAGGCCGAGTCGGCCTGGCATCTGTATGTCGTGCGCTTGCAGACCGAACGTTTGCAGCACAGTCATCGCCAGATTTTCGAGGGCTTGCGCGCGGCCGGTATCGGGGTCAACGTGCATTACATTCCGGTGCATCTGCAGCCGTACTATCGTGACCTTGGCTTTGCGGCGGGTGACTTCCCCCAGGCCGAAGCCTATTACGCACAGGCCATCAGCCTGCCGCTGTTCCCGGCCATGACCGATGAACAACAGGACTTTGTGGTCGATCAGCTGCGACGCTTGCTGACCGATGCTCAATAGACGGATCCCCGACATGCCTGCATCCATCGAGGGCAAACGACCATGACGGCGGTTGCGATCATTCCTGCACGCGGTGGCAGCCAGCGAATTGCGCGCAAGAATCTGAAGCTGTTCAACGGCGAGCCGATGATGGTCGGCTCGATTCGTACGGCGCTGACGAGCGGGCTGTTCGATCGTGTGGTGGTCAGCACCGACGACGAGGAAATCGCCGAGGTCGCACGAAGCCATGGCGCAGAGGTGCCGTTCATGCGGCCCGCCGATCTCGCCGATGCCTGGACCGGCACGGCAGCGGTGATTCAGCACGCCATCCGCGCACTGGATCAGCCATTCGATTTCACCTGCTGCCTCTACGCGACCGCCCCGTTGTTGCAGGCGCGCTTCCTGCGTGAGGGCCTGCACGCCTTGCAGGGGGCACCGGACAAATCCTATGCGTTCTCGGTCGCAAGCTTTGGTTTCCCCATACAACGCGCGCTGGTGATCAACGACGACGGCAGCCTGAGCTCGATGCACCCCGAATACCGCACCGTACGTTCTCAGGATCTGCCCGTCGCCTATCAGGACGCCGGTCAGTTCTATTGGGGGCGTAGCGAGGCCTGGTTGCGTGGCGATGTAATTTTTTCCGACCTGAGCCTGCCGGTGATTCTGCCGCGGCATCTGGTGCAGGACATCGACACCGAAGAAGACTGGCTGCGCGCCGAGTACCTCTATGCGGCACTCAAGGCGGGCGGGGAGCTTGAGCCGTGAGAGTGCTGATTCGCGCCGACGCCTCCATGACCATCGGCAGTGGCCACATCGCCCGCTGCCTGACGCTGGCCAACGTGCTGCGCAAGGATGGCGCCGAAGTGGTCTTCGCCTGTCGGCAGTTGCCAGGCCATCTGTTGCAGCGGTTGGCCGATCAGGGTTATGTCGCCCTTGATCTGCCAGAGCGCTATGCACAGGAGCAGGAGCAGGAGCAGGAGCAGAGCGGGGCGGATATCGAAACGTCTCTTGCCTGGCAGGCTGACATTGATGCCCTCGCGGACGCTCTGAACAATCAGCCGCGATTCGACTGGCTGATTGTCGACCACTACGGTCTGGACGCTCGCTGGGAGCGTGCCGCGCGGCGGTTCGCTGATCGCCTGATGGCAGTCGACGATCTGGCCAATCGGCCTCACGCCGTGGACCTGCTGCTGGATCAGAATTACTCTGCGCAGGCTCAGGATCGCCCCTACGATCAGTGGCTCGACCCTCGCTGCAAGACTTTCCTCGGCCCGCGCTTTGCGCTGATGCGCGACGAATTCCAGTGCGAGCCGATCACGATCAAACCTCGGGTTGAACGCGTGCTGGTCAACTTCGGCGGCTTCGATGCCGCGCGACAGGTGCATGCAACGATGCTGGCGCTGCAGGGCTTCGACGACCTGCAGGTGGACTTTGTCGCCGGATCGCACAATCCCGAATGGGAAGCCATGTGCGACTTGGCCAAGGCGCGCCCGAACTGGCGGTTGCATGAGTTGGTCAGTGATTTTTTCGGTCTGATGCGACAAGCCGATCTGTTCATCGGGGCAGGCGGTGGCACGACGTGGGAGCGTGCTGCGCTGGGTTTGCCGACCCTATGCGTTTCGGTCGCCAACAACCAGCAGCTCAACGCGCAATTACTGGCCGAGTCGGGCGTGCATCTGTACCTGGGGGGCCACGAAACCCTCGACCCGCAGCAGTTGGTCCAGGCCATCGCGCTGCTGCGTGACAATCGTCCACTGCGCCAAAGCTTTGCCGTACGCTCACAGGCAATGGTCGATGGCCGGGGCGCGCAGCGTCTGGCGGTCGCCTTGATCGAGCCGGTCTGGGCGCTGCGCAAGGCAACCGAACTCGACGCGACGCTGTTGTTCGAAGGGCGTAACGCGCCACACGTGCGGCAGTGGGCATTCAACAGTGATCTGATCGACTGGGACAGCCACGTCGCCTGGCTCCAGCGCAGCCTGCAGAACCCGCAGCGCTTGCTTCTGATTGGCGATACCGCCCACGGCCCCGTCGGCATGCTGCGGTACGACCGCCAGGACGAGCGCGTCGAAGTGTCGATCTACCTGTTCGAAGGCCAGGCCGGAGTTGGCTGGGGGCAGGCGCTGCTCAGCAGCGGCGAACGCTATCTGCGCCAGCATTGGCCGCAGGTACGCGTGATTGAGGCCCAGGTGCTGGCCGATAACGCGGTGTCCATTTCTCTTTTCCAGAAGGCCGGTTACCGCCAGGCCGAGTGTCATTTTCAGCGAGTGATCAACGATGAGTAGTTTCAGGATCGGTTCGAGAACCATCGGCCACGACGCAGCGCCGTTCGTCATCGCCGAAATGAGTGGCAACCACAATCAGTCGCTGGACCAGGCGCTGCGCATCGTCGAGGCCGCCGCCAAGGCGGGCGCTCATGCCCTCAAGCTGCAAACCTACACCGCCGACACCATGACTCTGGACATCGCTGAGGGCGAATTCTTCATCAAGGACCCCAACAGTCTGTGGGCCGGGTCTTCGCTGTATGCGCTGTATGAGAAGGCTCACACGCCGTGGGAGTGGCATGCGCCGATTTTCGCCCGCGCCAAAGAGTTGGGCATGCTCGCGTTCTCCACGCCATTCGATGAAAGCGCCGTGGACTTTCTTGAGAGCCTGGACGTGCCGGCGTACAAGATCGCCAGTTTCGAGAACACCGATATCCCGCTGATCCGCAAAGTCGCCGCCACTGGCAAGCCGATGATCATTTCAACCGGCATGGCCAGCATCGCCGAGCTCGACGAAAGCGTGCGCGCGGCGCGGGAGGCGGGATGCAAGGATCTGGTGCTGCTCAAATGCACCAGCACCTACCCGGCCTCCCCCGAGAACAGCCACATTCGCACCATCCCGCATCTGGCGGGGCTGTTTGGCTGTCAGGTCGGGCTTTCCGATCACACCATGGGCGTCGGGGTTTCGGTGGCAGCGGTGGCGATGGGCGCAACGGTCATCGAAAAACACTTCACCCTCGATCGTGCCGATGGCGGTGTAGACGCCAGTTTCTCGCTGGAGCCTGCCGAGATGGCGAGCCTGGTGACAGAAACCGAGCGCGCCTGGCAAGGTCTCGGCGTGGTGCGTTATGGCGCCACTCAAGCCGAACAGAAGTCCCTGGTGTTCCGCCGCTCGCTCTACGTGGTGCGGGACATTGCCCAAGGCGAGGCCTTCAGCAAAGACAACGTCCGCGCCATCCGTCCGGGGCTGGGGCTGGCCCCCAAGCACATCGATACCGTGCTCGGCCGTACAGCCCGACACGCCCTCAAGCGCGGCACGGCGCTGAGTTGGGATGTGGTGGGCTGAAACCGAGTCCTGCTGCGAACCCTGTGGGAGACGGCGGAGGTCACGACGGCAGCGAAGGGGTGGGTCAGTTAGCCATGAGCCCTCTGACCCACCGCTTCGCGGCTGTCGCACAGCTCCAGCTTCTCCCACAGGCCCGATGTTCATCCGCCCAGCTCCAGCGTCTCCCCAGCTTCGAGGTCCACCCCAAGACCTCGGCTCTGCACACATCTGCTGTAGCAGTCCGGCTTGCCGGCGGCGGGGCCTTGGAGATCGGCACCGCCGGCCAGCGATCTGAAAGTTGTACGCGATCCCTGTGGGAGACGCCGGAGGTCACGACGGCAGCGACGGCGGTGGGTCAGTTAGCCAATGAGCCCTCTGACCCACCGCTTCGCGGCTGTCGCACAGCTCCAGCTTCTCCCACAGGCTCGATGTTCATCCCAAGACCCCGGCTCTGCACATATCTGCTGTAGCAGTCCGGCTTGCCGGTGGCGGGGCCCTGGAGATCGCCATTACCGGCGAGCGATCTGAAAGTTGTACGCGATCCCTGTGGGAGGAGGTCACGACGGCAGCGACGGCGGTGGGTCAGTTAGCCATGAGCCCTCTGACCCACCGTTTCGCGGCTGTCGCACAGCTCCAGCTTCTCCCACAGGATTGATGTTCATCCGCACCGCTCCAGCTTCTTCCACAGGATCGATGTTCATCCGCACCGCTCCAGCTTCTCCCGCAGCTTCGATGTCCACCCCAAGACCCCGGCTCTGCACATATCTGCTGTAGCAGTCCGGCTTGCCGGTGGCGGGGCCCTGGAGATCGCCATTACCGGCGAGCGATCTGAAAGTTGTACGCGATCCCTGTGGGAGGAGGTCACGACGGCAGCGACGGCGGTGGGTCAGTTAGCCATGAGCCCTCTGACCCACCGTTTCGCGGCTGTCGCACAGCTCCAGCTTCTCCCACAGGCTCGATGTCCACCCCAAGACCTCGGCTCTGCACACATCTGCTGTAGCAGTCCGGGTTGCCGGCGGCGGGGCCCTTGAGCTCGTCATTACCGGCCAGCGATCTGAAAGTTGTACGCGATCCCTGTGGGAGACGCCGGAGGTCACGACGGCAGCGAAGGGGTGGGTCAGTTAGCCATGAGCCCTCTGACCCACCGTTTCGCTGCTGTCGCACAGCTCCAGCGTCTCCCACAGGCTCGATGTTCATCCGCACAGCTCCGGCTTCTCCCACAGGCTCGATGTTCATCCCAAGACCCCGGCTCTGCACACATCTGCTGTAGCAGTCCGGTTTGCTGGCGGCGGGGGCCTTGGAGATCGCCACCGCCGGCCAGCGATCTGAAAGTTGTACGCGATCCCTGTGGGAGACGCCGGAGGTCACGACGGCAGCGACGGGGGTGGGTCAGTTAGCCATGAGCCCTCTGACCCACTGCTTCGCGGCTGTCGCACAGCTCCAGCTTCTCCCACAGGCTGATGTTCATCCGCACAGCTCCAGCTTCTCCCACAGGCTGATGTTCATCCGCACCGCTCCAGCTTCTCCCAAGCTTCGATGTCCACCCCAAGACCTCGGCTCTGCACACACCTGCTGTAGCAGGCCGGATTGCCGGCGGCGGGGCCCTTGAGCTCGTCATTAGCGGCAAGCGATCTGAAAGTTGTACGCGATCCCTGTGGGAGACGCCGGAGGTCACGACGGCAGCGACGGCGGTGGGTCAGTTAGCCATGAGCCCTCTGACCCACGAGCGATCTGAAAGTTGTACGCGATCCCTGTGGGAGACGCCGGAGGTCACGACGGCAGCGACGGCGGTGGGTCAGTTAGCCATGAGCCCTCTGACCCACCGYTTCGCGGCTGTCGCACAGCTCCAGCTTCTCCCACAGGATTGATGTTCATCCGCACCGCTCCAGCTTCTCCCGCAGCTTCGATGTCCACCCCAAGACCCCGGCTCTGCACATATCTGCTGTAGCAGTCCGGGTTGCCGGCGGCGGGGCCCTGGAGATCGCCATTACCGGCCAGCGTTGCTGCTAAAGGTTTTTCGCGCGTGCTGGCAACTGCTTCACAACTCACAAACCCATGAAGCCTTCATGTCAATTGCCTGTCTGAAAGCCAGTCGACCCTTGCGCGCGACCCATCGGTCAGCTAAAAGCTTGTAAAACTTTTGGTGACCTGTGAGTCATAACGGGCATCTTCACTGTATCGTGCTTGCAGGTGATGAAGGCATCAGGCTGATTTCAGAGACTTTCTGAACGCGCCCATGCCTTGCCGTTGCCAGTTTTTTCGGCCTCAAGCCCCGGATTTCAATGCCCCGCCTCATGGCGATGGGTGATGTTCAGCAGTTTTTGATTGGGAAGCCATGATGATTGGCATTAAGAGCATAGCGAGTTACGTGCCTGCAGCCGGCGTCGACAATTACGCGCAGGGTGCCAAATTCGGGAAGGATGAAGAGTTCATCCTTGGCAAGATCGGTTCTGCTTTTCTGCCACGCAAGGATGACGCTCAGGAAACTTCGGACCTGTGCGTCGAAGCCGCCAACCAGCTGTTCGCCAACAACCCTGCGCTTTCGCGCGACGCCATTGATGTGGTGATCGTGGTCACCCAGAACGGTGACGAAGAAGGCCTGCCGCACACCGCAGCCATCGTTCAGCACAAGCTCGGCCTGCCGACTCACGTCGCCGCGTTCGACATTTCCCTGGGCTGCTCGGGTTACGTCTACGGCATCTACGTGCTCAAGGGCTTCATGGAAGCCACCGGTCTGAAAAACGGCCTGCTGATCACCGCCGACCCGTACTCCAAGATCGTCGACCCCGAAGACCGCAACACCACCATGCTGTTCGGCGACGCCGCTACGGCCACCTGGATGGGCGAAGACGCGCCTTGGCAACTGGGCAAGTCCAAGTTCGGCACCGACGGCGGTGGCGCGGAGTTCCTCAAGACCACCAACGGCAACTTCTTCATGAACGGTCGTCAGGTGTTCAACTTCGCGCTGGTCAAAGTGCCGGCGCACCTGAACGAACTGCTCATCGACTCCGGCCTGCAATCCTCGGACATCGACGCGTTCTGCATCCACCAGGGCAGCGCCGCGATCGTCGACGCTGTGGCCCGTCGTTTCGAAGAAGGGAGCACGCCGGAGAAGTTCGTCAAAGACATGCTGGAGACCGGCAACACCGTTTCCTCCAGTATCCCGCTGCTGCTGGAAAAACACGTGCTCAACGCGACCTGGAAGCGCGTGGCCCTGAGCGGATTCGGCGTAGGCTTGTCGTGGGGCTCGGCGATCATTTATCGTCCGTGAGCCTGAACGGCCCCTGATTAAGCTCTGCCAAAAACGGCGACCTGGATTCAGGTCGCCGTTTTTCATTTCGCTCGTTTGATAAGGACAGTCGCCGTGGACGAGATCTACCAGCGCAACAGCGCCGTTCTGGCTCAACGCTGGCCCGCCGTCATGCAGCGCTTGGCTGCAGAGGACGCGACATCGGTGCCCGCGCAATTGCTGGAGGGGAAAAGCTCAACCCTGACTGTTGCCGGCATTCAGCTCACCAGTCGCCATGATCGTCTGGCTGAAGCGCAGACTCAGGCCGACAGCCTGCCAGCCAACAGCCCCGTGGTTCATCTCTACGGCACCGGGCTGGGCGACTTGCAGCGCGTGCTGTTGGCGTCCGCGAGCCTGCAACAGCTGCAGGTGCATATTCTCAATGGCGCCCTGTTCGTCCTGGTGCTGCAACTGTTGGAGCAACAGGATTGGCTCAGCGATCCACGCGTCATGCTGGCCTACGCCGACGAGCGCACGGAAATTCAATTGCCGTTCTTCGCGCTGCCGGCCGAGCTGGTGCTGGCCGATGACGCCAATGCGCGGATTCGTGACCGGCTTGTCAGTGAAGTGCATGTCGGGTTCAACAACCGGGAGTTTTCACCTGAAAACCCTGAAAGCGTCAAGCGGCTGGAGCAGGGCAGGGAGCTGCTGCAAAGCGACGCCGATGTCGCCGCGCTTTTCGGCTCCCAGCCTGGGCGGGACGTGCTCGTCATCGCCACGGGCCCCAGCTTGCAGCAACATCTGCAACGCCTGCTGGTCACCCATCAACAAACCGATCGACCTCTGCTCATCTGCGTCGACACAGCGTACGTGCCGTTGCGCAACGCAGGGATCACGCCTGATCTGGTGGTCAGCATCGACCATCGCATCAGTACGCGCCATCTTCCGCCGGAGGGTAGTGATGGCATCGCATTGGTGTATTTGCCGGGGCAGGAAGCACCGATGCTCGAAGCCTGGCGCGGGCCGCGTTACGTCGGTTATTCCACCAGCCCCGTCTATTCACAGATTCGACAGCACATCCCCCGAGCCAACCTGCACGTGGGCGGCAGCGTCATTCACCCGGCCATCGACCTCGCGGTCAAAATGGGCGCAACCCGCATTACCCTGTTTGGCGCCGACTTCGCGTTCCCCGGAGGCAAAACCCACACCGGCTGGCAAGACGGCGTGCTAGGCCCGGAACTGAGCATCGCCAGGCACTGGGTACGCGACGGGCGCGGCAACAAGGTCAAGACCCAGCTCAACTTCCGCAGCTACCTCATCGAACTGGAGCGCTACATCGCCCTCCATCCCGAAGTGCAATTCTTAAACACCAGCCGCGACGGCGCCCTCATCGCCGGCACCACGTTCGACCCCGACTGGACCGCGCCATGACCCCCAACACACAAATCATCGCGAACGCACAGCACTGCGCCCGCCTGTTCCGCCTGGGCCGCGACATCGAAGCTGCGCTGAACATGGTCGACCTGATCGACAGCGCCATGCCCTTCATCACCTCTCTTCCCGCCGATCAGCAGGCCGAATCCACGCGGGTATTGAGTGAAATCCTGCAATGCCAGGAGCGCCAGGACTGGCTTGGGGTGGCGGATTGGCTGGAGGTGGAGTTTGTGGCGTTGTGCAATGCTGTTGATAATGAGCTCAATATCTCAACGTAGGGATTTCTGCTGACGGAGTACCAACTGAGCCATCAGGCGCAAGTCCTTGTCTTCCAGCTTGAGTGCCGTGTCTACCCAGTCATGGGTGATTGACATCAATTCATCGCGGCTGATGGGGGACACGGCTTGACGAGCACGATAGATTGCTGCGGTGCCATGCCTTCTTGCAGACGTGGACTGCACGTAATCCCTCACGGCGCAAATACCTCGCCCCTTGGGCACGACGATATCAACCAATCCCAATTCAAGCATAGCCGTTGCAGAATAACGCTCGCCGCAGAGCAGTAACCTTTCGGCAACTGGCTGGCTGACCCTTCGCTTTAACAGGCTGCACGCTCCCATGCCGGGAAATGAGTTGAACCGTATTTCGGGGAACCCGAATCGTGCATGTTCCTCGGCAATGATCACATGGCTGCTCAGCGCGCACTCGAACCCACCGCCAAAGGCGTCTCCCTGAACCAATGAAAGCGTAATCAAATCGTCGGCGAAGTAGTAATTAAGGCGCATGTAGACGCATTCTACGCACCGGGTTGCGTAATCATTCAGCCCGGCGCGGTCCCCGGACTTGACGCACCGAATGAAGTACGCGAGATCGCCTCCCAGGCTGAAGTATTTCTGCGATGCGGATGCCCAGACGTAGAAGTGTACGGGCTGTCTAACGCCATCCTTGAGAATATGTCCCGCGTTTTGCTTCAGCGCACCATCGTGGGCGCTCAAAGCGCCAAGGAAGTCCATCGTGAAACTGGCAACATGGTCAGGACTCAAGTATCCCCACAATGTCCGTTGCGCCTGTTCATACCGGGTTTTGAACGTCATGGAGACCACCTCTCGCCAGTTATCTGGCTGCCGCCCATGCACATATCTGTGCAGGACCGACCAGCTGACTGCCCGATGCAAGGGAGTCCGTCCTCAAACGGGCTTCCAGCGTGGACAACGGCAATGACTCAGTCGTGATGCCCGACGGAATCAGTTTCGGGTCGATACTTTTCATCATCTCAGCCGCCCATCGGTACATCTGCGAGTCTGGCCCGCCCCCGCATGAACGCTCATGGAGCATGTACGGAAAAGGTAAACCGGCGGCCACGAAGATTGCCGCGAGCCGATTCGCGACGTCGGGAGAGGGCAGATTCGCATGGAGCACCCCAAAAATCGTTTTTGCAACTTGGTCCCACAGCTTCGCTTTTGGGCGGGACTCGGCGAAGGGCGCAGCGATGCAGAGTTCATGGAAAGCCACAGTGCCACCGGATTTAACACACTTGAGAGCCCGCTTGATGATGGCAGTGGGGTCTTCCTGATGGATCAGCACATATCGACCAACGACAAGATCAAAAGGATGGTCCGCAACGAAGTTCTCGATTGCGCACTTTTCGAATTCGACATTGCGGCCGTAGCTCTGTGCCTGCTTGCGACTGCGAGCCAGTTGAACCGCATCTGCGTTCATGTCGATACCTAGAACGTAGCCTTTGTTGCCCATCAGCCTGCTCGCTAACATTGCGACGTCACCTGGCCCACAACCCAGATCCAACACCCGCATGCCGGGGCGTAGGCCTGCATTCACTAACATCCGTTGTGTCGTCGGCTCGAGCACGGCCGCCTGAAACGTCAACCGCTCCAGTTCTTTGGGAGAATGCCCCAATGCATACGCCATAGTATTTTCCTTGAGACATTATTCCCGGTAACTGGAATATCCATTTTCAGCCAGCGGTACGTATCAAGGGGGACGAACGGCCAGTGGCTTCGGCGTATCAATCATGGGATCAGCGCAGCCCGGGCGTCTACTGTCAGAAATGACAGTTGATTAGAAGATTTCGCGATGAGAACCGCATTTAGCTCTACGCATGCAGGCGGTCCCATAGAGCGGAATCTGGATAACGCGCCAGAAACCTGTAAGCCAGGTGTGTCGTGTTGGGGGGGGCGATTTGATAGTTGACAGAAGTTGACATGTTCCGCCTGGGTCGCGACACAGCATTGGCTGGAGGTGGAGTTTGTGGCGTTGTGTCAGGAATGAAGTTTCCATAATGAGCTTAGTTTAAGAAACGTCTTACGGACTGTTCAGAAAACTCGGATTTTGAAGACCCTGCGGGGTCTTTTTTTTATAGTTTTTTTAAAGTGAGCCTATTTAAGAAGTTAGCGGATTATTTACCCTTCATTTGTCGGGTATGGGCGCCGAGCGTGCCCGGTCACCGGTTAAAGGCCTTTTTTCAATCGTCGATAACGCCACTGTAGGTTTTCCGGGAGAAATGGACTTCCCCGTTTTTGGAAAGCCAGCCGTTTCTATCAACGAGGGAACTCAAAATGGCTTTAACCGTTAATACCAATATCGCGTCTCTTTCTGTACAACGGAACTTGAACAGGTCTTCTGACTCGCTGAGCACGGCGATGACGCGTCTATCATCGGGGTTGAGAATCAACAGTGCCAAGGATGATGCGGCCGGAATGCAGATCGCGAGTCGTTTGACCACGCAAATCAGGGGTCTGACTGTAGCGGCACGTAATGCAAATGATGCGATGTCGGTTATTCAAACGACAGAGGGTGCGCTGTCTCAAACGTTGAATACCTTGCAGCGCATGCGTGATCTCGCCGTGCAGGCTAAAAATGGGACCAATACACCTTCTGACCGTCTTGCATCTCACAAAGAGTTTGAACAAGCGGCGGATGAGCTGACGCGTCTGAGCAAAAGTACGAAGTTCGGAAAAGACCTGACCTTGTTGAACGGCACGGCAGGGATTTTAACTTTCCATGTCGGAGCGAATACTGGAGCGCATGAAGAGATCCAGATTGTTTTGGATAAAGACTTTTCCTCCCAATCGATGTTCAAAGCGCCAGCGGACGCTGCGGCCATAGCTGCTGTGCTCGGCAGTGCGGGCACACCTGGCACACCAATGATTCCGGCAAATCCAGGAGATCCCAACGCGACTCCTCCAATCCCTGCCACGCCGGAGGTTCCTGCCGTGGATGCTGTTCCGGCAACCGCTCCAGTTGTCGGTGTTCGACAGATTACGGCGGGGGAAAATCTGACACCCAAGATCGACGGGACAGGTATTTATGAAGGATTGACCCGAGCAGATGCTTTGAATCCGACTGCCGAGGAACTCGCTTTAGAGTCGGCCGTTGCCAACAAAAACATCGATGAGGCGATCAATCAAATTGACGTTGCGATCGCGAGTGTTACTGGAGCAATGGCAGAGCTTGGTGCGAAACAGAACCGGCTAACCACAACGGTCGCCAACATTACGAATATCGTGGAGAACGTGACAGCCTCCCGAGGTCGCATCCAGGACGTCGACTTCGCCGCCGAAACCGCAGATCTCACCAAACAGCAAACCCTCCAACAGGCCTCAACCGCCATCCTCGCCCAGGCCAACCAGCTGCCGGCGGCGGTCTTGAAGCTGCTGCAGTGATTATTTTGCCTTAATAGGTAACGCCCAAGCCGGGCACGCCGAGGGGTGTGTCCGTTCTGAAACCCTTTGGTAATCAGGTGTTTATCGTTTTGATTAAAGCAAATGGGGATCGAGCCGAAACGCTGTGTAACCCCCGTCAAAAGCAGGGGTGGCGCTCTGGTGGCAAAAAATTTTCAAATTGCCCTCAAGCTCCTTCCAGATACGACGATAAACATTACGAAGGTTCTCTAGGCCACACCCGGCGCTTGCCAGGGCCGGAAAGCCGCAGTACCCAACCAACGAGGAATTCATCATGGCTTTAGGCGTAAACACCAACGTAGCTTCCCTGGCTGTTCAGAAGAACCTGAGCAAGGCTTCCGATGCACTGTCGACTTCGATGACTCGTCTGTCTTCCGGTCTGAAAATCAACAGCGCTAAAGACGACGCCGCCGGCCTGCAGATCGCCACTCGCGAAACTTCGCAAATCCGCGGTCAGACTGTAGCTATCAAAAACGCCAACGACGGTATCTCGATCGCTCAGACCGCTGAAGGCGCTCTGCAAGAATCGACCAACATTCTGCAGCGTATGCGTGAACTGGCCGTACAGTCCCGAAACGACACCAACGGCACTGCTGACCGTGCAGCTCTTAACTCTGAATACGCTCAGATGTCGGACGAACTGACCCGTATCGCTCAGTCGACCAACCTGAACGGCAAAAACCTGCTGGACGGTTCCGCTAGCACCGTGACTCTGCAAGTTGGCTCGAACACTGGTACTTCGGACCACATCGACCTGACCCTGACTCAGTCGTTCACTGCTTCGGCTCTGTCGGTTGGTAGCGGCACCACCGCAATCAGCGGCACCAGCAACACTGCTGCTCACTCCAGCATCGACGCCGCGATCTCGGCAATCGACGCTGCACTGGCGACAATCAACACCACTCGCGCAAGCCTGGGTGCTTCGCAAAACCGTCTGACCAGCACCATTTCCAACCTGCAGAACGTCAACGAAAACGCCACCGCTGCCCTGGGTCGTATTCAAGACACCGACTTCGCAGCTGAAACCGCTAACCTGACCAAGCAACAGACTCTGCAACAGGCTTCCACCTCTGTTCTGGCCCAGGCTAACCAGCTGCCATCCGCTGTTCTGAAACTGCTTCAGTAATATCGGTTAGTGAGTTTTGGCGGGGGAGTGTGCTTGCGTACTCTTCCGCTTTTTTACTTTGAGAGGTGAGTGGACATGGACATCAGCACCAGGTTGAACTTGTCTTACCCAGCGGCGCAGTCAGTGCAATCGGTGCCAGTGGTAGCTGATAAGCAGGCCGTGGCGCCTCAAGTCGTTCCCGCTCCGGCAGCTGCCGACAAGCTGGATACGGCGACGAGTAAAGACTCCAATCCCGATAAAGAGTCCAAGGACTTGAAAGCTGCAGTTCAGGAAATGGAAAAATTCTTTCAGTCGGTTCGCCGTAATCTGGAGTTCTCGATCGATGAGGGTTCCGGGCAGGTCGTCGTGAAGGTGATTGCGACTGAGACGGGGGAGGTGGTTCGTCAACTGCCGTCTGCCGAGGCTTTGAAGATTGCCGACAGTCTGAAAAACGCAAACAGCCTGTTGTTAGACGCCAAAGTTTAACTGGCACGAAACGTGAACGCGGTTCTTTTGATGTGAAACATTGTCAAAAGCCCGACTAACCCTGGAAGGAGACTCAAATGGCTAGTCCAATCACCCCATCAACCGGCCTCGGATCAGGCCTGGCGATCGGGGATATCGTCAGTGCGCTGGTGAACTCCGACAAGCTTGCCAAGCAGACCCAGATCACTACCCAGACCAAGCTGGTCACCACCAAACTGTCAGGTATCGGCACGCTGCAATCGGCGATGTCGGCATTTCAGACGGCTTTGACCAACCTTGGGAAAACCGACACCCCGGCATTCGCGGGTTACGCGGCAAAGGCGTCCGACGCCACTAAAATGACCGTGACCTCCGACAATTCGGCAGTCCCGGGCAGCTACAGCGTTAATGTCGACCACATCGCTACCAGCTCCAGCGTCGCGAGTGCATCTTTCTCCGGTGGCAGCAGCAGTGCTATTCCGAGTGGCAACCTGACCGTCACTCAAAATGGCATTTCGACCAGTATCACCATTCCAGAAGACGCGACACTTGCGTCAGTCGCCAAGCAGATCAACGCGCAAAGCGCGACGTCCAAGATCAGCGCCAACATCATCACCGACGACAAAGGTTCGCGGTTGGTGTTTTCGTCTACGGTCACCGGCGCAGGCTCTGACATCACCGCCACCAGTGACGTGCCTGAGTTCAATATCGTCGCGGGTACCAAGCTCGACCCAGCCAATACCGCCAGCGCAGGCTATATCAATGCCCAGGCGGTCAGCGCGAGCCTGACCGTCAACGGTTTGAGCATCACCAGCGCCAGTAACACCATCGACAAGAGCCTCGGTGGCGTTTCGATGACGTTGCTGGACAAAGGCACGTCCACCGTCACCGTATCCGGCAACACCGACGGCTTGAAGACTTCGCTGCAGACGTTCGTGGACGCCTACAACGCGGTGGTCAAAGCTGTTTCAACCGTGACCAAGGCGACGGTCAGCGATACGCCGGACGCGACCACGGGTGCGACCGTGACGCCAGCCGCCTTGACCGGCGATTCGATGCCGCGCAACATTTTGTCGGCCATCCGTAATGAACTGGTGACCACCGGCGCAGAAGGCAACCTTTCGGTTCTTTCCCAGCTGGGTATCACCACAGGGCAATCCGACGGTACGTTGTCTCTGGACGCTACCAAGTTCACGGCTGCGATGAGCCAGGGCCTGGCCGGTGATGTGCAGCAGTTGTTCAGCGGCACCGGTGATGGCTCAAACGGTTTGCTGAAGCGCATGAGCGCGGCTCTTACGCCTTACACCCAGACCGGGGGTATTTTCGATAGCCGCACCAGCAGTCTGAACAAGCAACAGACAGACTTGCAGAATCAACAGACTGCACTGGATCTGCGTGTCACCACCTTGACTGCAACCCTGACCGCCAAGTACAACGCCATGGACTTGCTGGTAGGGCAGCTCAAGGCGTCTGCAACCAGCATCACGTCGTTCTTCGACTCGTTGAACGCTCAGCAGAGCGGCTGATGATTCGATGAGAAACCAGACCCGGCCAATGTGCCGGGTTTTTGGCATCTGGCCTTAAAGTTTCTCAAGGCCGTGTCGATACCCTGAATATAGAAACTTCGAGTTGTGCGAGGTAAGAGCATGAACCGTATGGCAGCCCTTCGGCAGTATCAGAAGGTCAATTCGCAAGCCCAGACAGCCGTGGCCACGCCGCACCGTCTGGTACAGATGTTGATGGAAGCCGGCCTGGACCGTATCGCTCAGGCCAAGGGCGCTATAGAGCGCAAGGACATCGCCGCCAAAGGCGTGTTGATCGGAAAGGCCATCGAGATCGTGGGTGGTCTGCGTGAAGGTCTGGACATGGAAAAACAGGCCCAGGCCCTTGCCCATGTCGACAACCTGTACGTTTACATGATGAAGCGTCTGGCTGAAGCCAATATCAAGACCGACCCGAAAATTCTCGATGAAGTCATCGGTTTGTTGACTACCGTGAAGGAAGGTTGGGACGCGATTGGCGATCAGCCGCCTGTGCTGTAAAGGAGATCACCATGAGCGCTGCACTCAAGCGAATCGAAGAAACCCGCGAGGCCCTGGTCGGTGCGCTCGCTGAGCGTGACTGGGAGGCCATCGGCAAACTCGATCTGGCCTGCCGGGCCTGCGTCGACGACGTCATCCGTGAGGCGAATGACGACGAGCCTGAGCTGCGCAGCAATCTGGAGGAGTTATTGGGCGTGTATCGACAGCTGATAGATATCGCTGTGGGAGAGCGTCAGGCAATTGTCGATGAAATGTCGCAGATCCAGCGAGCGAAAAACGCTGCAAAGGTTTACCATCTGTTTGGTTGACGCTTGGTTGATCTGAAAAATTTGTGCGCCATAAAATTGACTGTGTACGGTTTTTTGACTTAACTAGTGATGTTCACTAATTTCTGGTTGATGTAGCGTCCTGCGGACAGTACAAATGCCAAGCTTGCCCCTGAATGGGCATCGAGTTGACTAGGGAAGTTGCTATTGCATGTGGCGTGAAATCAAAATTCTGCTGATCGATGACGATAGCCAGCGCCGCCGTGACATGGCGGTGATTCTGAATTTTCTCGGCGATGAGAACCTGTCCTGCTCCAGTACCGACTGGCAGCAAGTCGTGGGCTCTCTGGCATCCACTCGGGAAGTCCTTTGCGTGATGGTCGGCGGCGTAAATGCTCCGGGCAGCCTTCAAGGGCTGCTTAAGACCATTGCGGCATGGGATGAGTTCCTTCCGGTTCTGCTGATGGGCGAAAATTCTTCGGCCGACCTCGCCGAAGACTTGCGTCGACGGGTGTTGTCCACCGTCGAGATGCCGCCCAGCTACAGCAAACTGCTGGACTCCCTGCACCGGGCTCAGGTCTATCGTGAAATGTACGATCAGGCCCGCGAGCGTGGTCGCCAGCGCGAACCCAACCTTTTCCGCAGCCTGGTAGGCACCAGCCGTGCCATCCAGCACGTGCGCCAGATGATGCAGCAAGTGGCCGATACCGATGCCAGCGTGTTGATCCTGGGTGAGTCCGGCACCGGCAAGGAAGTGGTCGCGCGCAACCTTCACTACCATTCCAAACGTCGCGATGCGCCTTTCGTGCCCGTCAACTGCGGCGCGATTCCGGCCGAGCTGCTGGAAAGCGAACTCTTCGGTCACGAGAAGGGCGCGTTTACCGGTGCAATCACCAGTCGGGCAGGGCGTTTCGAGCTGGCCAACGGTGGCACGCTGTTCCTCGATGAAATCGGTGACATGCCGCTGCCGATGCAGGTCAAGCTGCTGCGCGTGTTGCAGGAGCGCACTTTCGAGCGCGTGGGCAGCAACAAGACCCAGAGCGTCGACGTGCGCATCATCGCGGCCACCCACAAGAACCTCGAAGACATGATCGAGACCGGTGGTTTCCGCGAAGACCTTTACTACCGCCTGAACGTGTTCCCGATCGAGATGGCGCCGTTGCGCGAGCGCGTGGAAGACATCCCGCTGCTGATGAACGAGCTGATTTCGCGCATGGAACACGAGAAGCGTGGCTCGATCCGTTTCAACTCGGCGGCGATCATGTCGCTGTGCCGTCACGGTTGGCCGGGCAACGTTCGTGAGCTCGCCAACCTGGTGGAGCGCATGGCGATCATGCATCCGTACGGGGTGATCGGTGTCGCCGAGCTGCCGAAGAAATTCCGCTACGTCGATGACGAAGACGAGCAATTGGTCGACAGCCTGCGCAGCGATCTGGAAGAACGCGTGGCGATCAACGGCCACACGCCGAACTTCGCCAACAGCGCCATGCTGCCGCCGGAAGGCCTGGACCTGAAAGACTATCTCGGTGGTCTGGAACAGGGCCTGATTCAGCAGGCGCTTGACGATGCCAACGGTATCGTCGCTCGCGCCGCCGAACGTCTGCGTATCCGTCGCACCACGTTGGTGGAGAAGATGCGCAAGTACGGGATGAGCCGTCGCGAAGGCGATGATCAGGGCGACGACTGACACTGGTTTGACGCGTCAAAAATAAACCGCTGATTTTTCAGCGGTTTTTTTTCGGCACGAGGATTGCTAAGTCTCTTGCAACACATACCGTTTACTGACGGTTCGCCACGCGAGAGATCAACTATGCCCCAGGCCGCTCAGATGTCTTCCGAACCCGTCTTGCCCGGTTCGCAAGTGCAGCCGTCCCCGGAAGTGGAAAGCCGACAAGGCCTTGAACAGGCGTTTGCCCTGTTCAACCAGATGTCCGCGCAACTGACCGACTCCTGCAGCCTGCTGGAAGCGCGAGTCACCGAGCTCAAGGGTGAGCTGGCGGTGGTCAGTGCCCAGCGCATGCAAGAGCTGGCCGAGAAGGAACGTCTGGCCAATCGCCTGCAGAACCTGCTCGATCTGCTGCCGGGCGGCGTTATCGTCATTGATGCGCATGGCATGGTGCGCGAGGCCAACCCGGCAGCGCTGGACCTTCTGGGCGAGCCGCTGATCGGCATGCTCTGGCGTAACGTCATCACCCGCTGCTTCGCACCCCGCGAGGACGACGGCCATGAAATTTCCTTGAAAGACGGGCGTCGCCTGTCGATTGCCACTCGTTCGCTGGACGCTGAGCCCGGCCAATTGGTGCTGCTCAACGACCTGACCGAAACCCGACACCTGCAAAGTCAGCTGGCGCGCCACGAGCGTTTGTCTTCGCTGGGTCGCATGGTCGCTTCGCTGGCCCATCAGATTCGTACGCCGCTCTCCGCCGCCATGATTTACGCCAGTCATTTGACTGAGCAGGCGCTGAATGTCGAAACCCAGCAGCGTTTTGCCGGCCGCCTCAAGGAACGCCTGCACGAACTGGAGCATCAGGTGCGCGACATGCTGGTGTTCGCCCGCGGCGAATTGCCGTTGACCGACCGAGTCAGCCCGACCGCGTTGGTCGAGGCCCTTGAGTCGGCTGCACAGACCCATGTGCGCGATGCCGCAGTGCGTTGGCGGTGCGACAGCGTCGAAGGCCAGTTGCTGTGCAATCGCGACACGCTGGTCGGCGCCTTGCTCAACCTGATCGAGAACGCGGTGCAGGCCAGCGCTGGCCGCTCGCGCATCAAGATTCACGCCTACAACCGTGGCAACACCCTGCGCCTGTGCATCAGCGATAACGGCAGCGGCATTGACGCTGCGGCGCTGACTCGCATCGGCGAGCCATTCTTTACCACCAAGACCACCGGCACCGGGCTTGGCCTCGCCGTGGTCACGGCCGTTGCCCGCGCTCACCAAGGGCAAGTGCAATTTCGTTCACGTCCGGGGCGCGGCACCTGTGCCATCGTTTCCTTGCCGCTGATTCCGGCCGTTGGCGCACTGGGTAGCTACTCATGACGATCAAGGTATTGCTGGTCGAGGACGATCATTCCCTGCGCGAGGCGTTGGGCGAAACCCTGGAGCTGGCGGGCCATGATTACCACGCGGTCGGCTCGGCGGAGGAGGCGCTTCTTGCCGCCGCCGGGGCGTCGTTCAGCCTGGTGGTCAGTGACGTCAACATGCCGGGCATGGACGGGCATCAGTTGCTCAATCAACTGCGCAGCCGCTACCCGCAACTGCCGGTGTTGTTGATGACCGCCCATGGCGCGGTGGATCGCGCGGTCGAAGCGATGCGTCAAGGCGCCGCCGATTATCTGGTCAAGCCGTTCGAGCCCAAGGCGCTGCTGGCACTGGTTGCGCGCCATGCATTGGGGCGCCTGGGGCCAGCCGATGGCGAGGGGCCGATTGCGGTCGAGCCTGCCAGCGTACAGCTGTTGAGCCTGGCCAGTCGTGTGGCAAAAAGCGATTCCACCGTGCTGATTTCCGGGGAATCGGGGACCGGTAAAGAAGTACTGGCACGTTTCATTCACCAGCAGTCGCCACGTGCAACTAAACCCTTTATTGCCATCAACTGCGCCGCGATCCCGGACAACATGCTTGAGGCCACGCTATTCGGTCACGAGAAGGGTTCGTTTACGGGTGCCATTGCAGCGCAACCGGGCAAGTTCGAACAGGCCGATGGCGGCACCATTCTGCTCGACGAAATTTCGGAAATGCCGATGGGCCTGCAGGCCAAATTGCTGCGCGTGTTGCAGGAGCGTGAAGTGGAGCGGGTCGGTGCGCGCAAGCCTATCGAGCTGGACATCCGCGTACTCGCCACCACCAACCGCGATCTGGCCGGCGAAGTGGCGGCTGGGCGTTTCCGTGAAGACTTGTTCTATCGTCTGTCGGTGTTCCCGCTGGCTTGGCAATCGCTGCGTCAGCGTCCCGCCGATATTCTGCCGCTGGCCGAGCGTCTGCTGGCCAAACACGTCAATAAAATGAAGCACGCGCCGGTGCGACTGTCGGCCGACGCGCAAAAGTGTCTGGTCGGCTACAGCTGGCCGGGCAATGTGCGCGAACTGGACAACGCCGTGCAGCGCGCGCTGATTCTCCAGCAGGGTGGGGTGATTCAGGCCGAAGACTTCTGTCTCGCGGGCCCGATTACCTTCGCGTTGATCCCTGCGCCTGCGCCGGTCCTTCAGGTTTTGTCCGGCGTGCCGACATCAGTCAGCGTCATGGATTCGTCGTCGGAAGCGGTCAGCGGAGAATTGGCGGGGGCCTTGGGCGAAGACCTGCGCCGTCGCGAGTTCCAGATGATCATCGACACCCTGCGCGCCGAGCGCGGCCGCCGCAAGGAAGCCGCCGAACGCCTGGGTATCAGCCCGCGTACGTTGCGCTACAAACTGGCGCAGATGCGTGACGCCGGGATGGACGTCGAAGGGTATCTGTTCGCGTCCTGACTGAGCGTAAGGCGCGTGCCCGCGACCAATCACCGCACCTGTAGCAGCACGGCTTGCCGGCATTGGCGTCATTGAGATCGCTACCGCCGGCAAGTCGTGCTGCTACAGGATATTGAGTGGTCGTCACGATCTGCAAAAACCCCTTTTTGTAAGCACCCAAATACTTTCATGAAAAGCTGGCACTGTGCCGTCACTGGTCTGGCACCGTTGTTGCTACTACATGGGTAACCGCTGAATCCGTGTCAAAAATTTGCGGCCCTTTTGAGAGAGAAGTCCATGAGCCAAGGTGTTGAATTTAATCGGTTGATGTTGGACATGCGCTCCATGCAAATGGACGCCATGGCCAAGCCGAAAGCTATCGAAGCGCCGGAGCAGGCAGGTGCCACCAGTTTTTCCGACATGCTCGGTATGGCCGTGAACAAGGTCAACGACACCCAGCAGGCGTCAAACCAGTTGGCGAGCGCCTTCGAGATGGGCAAGAGCGGTGTGGATCTCACGGACGTGATGATTTCCTCGCAGAAAGCCAGCGTTTCGTTTCAAGCGCTGACCCAGGTACGCAACAAGCTGGTTCAGGCGTACCAAGACATCATGCAAATGCCGGTTTGAGGACGATTTAAGTCATGGCTGAAGCCGTCGCCGATAACGTACCCGCCAAAGCGGGTGCGACAGGAAGCAAACCGCCAATGTTCGGTTTGGCGTTCCTGCAAAATCTGTCCGAGATGACCATGCTGCGGCAGGTCGGCCTCATGGTCGGTCTGGCTGCCAGCGTGGCGATTGGTTTTGCCGTCGTGCTTTGGTCGCAGCAGCCGGACTACAAGCCGCTGTATGGCAGCCTGTCGGGCATGGACACCAAGCAGGTGATGGATACTCTGGCACAGGCCGATATTCCTTACACCGTGGAGCCGAATTCCGGCGCCCTGCTGGTCAAGTCCGATGACCTGGCCCGTGCGCGCATCAAGCTGGCCGGTGCCGGTATCGCGCAGACCGATGGCAACGTCGGTTTCGAGATCCTCGATAAGGACCAGGGCCTGGGTACCAGCCAGTTCATGGAGGCGACCCGTTATCGCCGTGGTCTGGAAGGCGAACTGGCACGCACCATTTCCAGCCTGAACAACATCAAGGCCGCTCGCGTTCACCTGGCGATTCCGAAGAGTTCGGTGTTCGTTCGCGATGACCGTAAACCTACCGCCTCGGTATTGGTGGAGATGTATGCCGGTCGTTCGCTTGAGCCCGGTCAGGTGATGGCAATCGTCAATCTGGTGGCGACCAGCGTTCCCGAGCTGACCAAATCCCAGGTCACCGTGGTCGACCAGAAAGGTAACCTGCTGTCCGATCAGGCGGAGAACTCCGAGCTGACCATGGCCGGCAAGCAGTTCGACTACACCCGTCGCATGGAAACCATGCTGACTCAGCGTGTGCAGAACATTCTGCAACCGGTACTGGGCAATGATCGCTACAAGGCGGAGGTTTCGGCCGACGTCGATTTCAGCGCAGTGGAGTCCACTGCCGAAAGCTTCAACCCTGACCAGCCTGCCTTGCGCAGTGAGCAGACCACCAACGAACAACGCTCCAGCAGCAGCGGCCCGCAAGGTGTTCCGGGTGCTCTGAGCAACCAGCCACCTGGTCCGGCCACTGCTCCGCAGAACGCCACCGCCGGTGCTGCCGGTGCCACAGGCCCGATCGCTCCAGGCCAGCCGCTGCTGGACGCCAACGGTCAGCAGATCATGGACCCGGCCACCGGTCAGCCGATGCTGGCGCCGTACCCGTCGGACAAGCGCAACCAGTCGACCAAGAACTTCGAACTGGACCGTTCCATCAGCCACACCAAGCAGCAGCAGGGCAAGATTAATCGCCTGTCGGTCGCGGTGGTGGTGGACGATCAGGTCAAGGTCAACCCGGCCAATGGTGAAAGCACCATGGTGCCGTGGACCGCCGATCAACTGGCGCGCTTCACCCGTCTGGTGCAGGACGCCGTGGGCTTCGATGCTGCCCGTGGCGACAGTGTCAGCGTGATCAACGTGCCGTTCTCGACTGATCGTGGCGAAGTGATTCCGGACATCCCGTTCTACTCGCAGCCATGGTTCTGGGACATCGTCAAACAGGCGATGGGCGTGATCTTCATCCTGGTGCTGGTGTTCGGCGTACTGCGTCCGGTGTTGAACAACATCACCAATCCGAAAGGCAAGCACGCTGACGGCGACGTCGAGTTGGGCGGCATGGTCGGTCTGGACGGTGAGCTGGCGAACGACCGCGTGAGTCTGGGCGGTCCGCAAAGCATTCTGCTGCCGAGCCCGAGCGAGGGTTATGACGCGCAGCTCAACGCAATCAAGAGCCTGGTGGCTGAAGACCCGGCTCGTGTGGCTCAGGTCGTAAAAGAGTGGATCAACACAGATGAGTGATAGTCGTGCTGCTGCGGTCAAAATGACCCGCGTTGATAAGGCTGCGATCCTGCTGCTCACCCTGGGTGAGACCGATGCGGCGCAGGTGTTGCGTCACATGGGCCCCAAGGAGGTTCAGCGTGTCGGCGTTGCCATGGCGCAGATGCGCAACGTGCACCGCGAGCAGGTCGAGCAGGTGATGAGCGAGTTCGTCGACGTCATTGGCGATCAGACCGGCGTCGGCATCGGCTCGGACGGCTACATTCGCAAGATGCTCACCCAGGCACTGGGCGAGGACAAGGCCAACGGCCTGATCGACCGCATTCTGCTGGGTGGCAACACCAGCGGTCTGGACAGCCTGAAGTGGATGGAACCGCGCGCCGTCGCGGACGTCATTCGCTTCGAGCACCCGCAGATCCAGGCCATCGTCGTCGCCTATCTCGACGCCGACCAGGCCGGTGAAGTGCTGAGCCATTTCGACCACAAGGTGCGTCTGGACATCATCCTGCGCGTCTCGTCGTTGAACACCGTGCAGCCAGCGGCGCTGAAGGAATTGAACCAGATCCTCGAGAAGCAGTTCTCGGGCAACGCCAACACGTCGCGTACCACCCTGGGCGGTATCAAGCGTGCAGCGGACATCATGAACTTCCTCGACAGCTCGATCGAAGGCCAGCTCATGGATTCCATCCGCGAAGTGGACGAAGACCTGTCGACGCAGATCGAAGACCTCATGTTCGTCTTCAACAACCTGTCCGACGTCGACGACCGTGGTATTCAGGCCTTGCTGCGCGAAGTTTCCTCCGATGTGCTGGTACTGGCACTGAAGGGTTCGGACGACGCGATCAAGGAAAAGATTTTCAAGAACATGTCCAAGCGTGCCGCCGAGCTGCTGCGCGACGATCTGGAAGCCAAGGGCCCGGTTCGCGTCAGCGACGTGGAAGCTGCACAGAAAGAGATCCTCACCATTGCCCGTCGTATGGCGGAGGCCGGGGAGATCGTTCTCGGCGGCAAAGGTGGCGAGGAAATGATCTAACAACAGGTGCAGTCGATGTTCAGCTCCGATAAAGAAGCACCCAGCGAGCTCATCCGCGCCAAGGATCTGCGCGGGTTGGATGTCTGGGCATTGCCCAGTTTCGACCCTCAGGTGGAAGAGCCCGAGCCTGAGCCCGTCGTCGAACAACCGGAGCCTGCCGAAAGCGAAGAAGTGCCGCTGGAAGAAGTCCAGCCACTGACCCTTGAAGAGTTGGAAAGCATCCGTCAGGACGCCTATAACGAGGGTTTCGCCATTGGTGAAAAAGAGGGTTTCCACAGCACCCAGCTCAAGGTGCGTCAGGAGGCGGAAGTCGCGCTGGCAGCCAAGCTGGAAGGGCTGGAAACCGTGATGACGCACCTGCTTGAACCGATTGCCGATCAGGATGCACAGATCGAAAAATCTCTGGTGCAATTGGTCGAGCACCTGGCGCGCGAAGTGATTCAGCGTGAACTGAAAACCGACTCCAGCCAGATCGGCAAAGTGCTGCAGGATGCCCTGCGGCTGCTGCCGATGGGCGCCAACAACGTTCGTATTCTGGTCAATTCCCAGGACTTCGCTCAGGTCAAAGCCCTGCGCGAACGTCATGAAGAAACCTGGCGCATTCTCGAGGACGACACGCTGCAGCCGGGCGGCTGCCGGGTCGAAACCGAGCACAGTCGAATTGATGCCACGGTCGAGACGCGGCTGAGCGTGGCCATTGCCAAGATGTTCGATCAGTTGCACGAGCAGGCGCTGCATCCTGCGGTGCCAGACGTGAGCGTGGACCTGGAAGCGGCAATCAAGAGCGCCGAGCAAGTGATGCAGAAACACGCGGACGCCTCCGATGCGTCTTGAGCGCACCAGCTTCGGCAAACGCCTGAGCACGTACGCTGAGGCCATCAAACTGCCGGTGCAGCCGGTGGTCGAGGGCCGTCTGCTGCGCATGGTCGGCCTGACCCTCGAAGCAGAAGGGTTGCGCGCGGCCATGGGCAGCCGCTGCGTGGTGATCAACGACGACAGCCACCACCCGGTGGAAGTCGAAGCGGAAGTCATGGGCTTTGCCGGCGGTAAGGTCTTTCTGATGCCGGTGGGCAGCGTGGCCGGCATCGCGCCGGGTGCTCGCGTCGTCCCGCTCCCTGACACCGGGCGTCTGCCGATGGGCATGACCATGCTCGGGCGCGTGCTCGATGGCGCCGGTCGTCCACTGGACGGCAAGGGCGGCATGAAAGCCGAAGACTGGGTGCCGCTGGACGGCCCGACCATTAACCCCCTCAAACGTGACCCGATCAGCACGCCGCTGGACGTGGGCATTCGCTGCATCAACGGTTTGTTGACGGTAGGTCGTGGTCAGCGTCTCGGGCTGTTCGCCGGTACTGGCGTGGGTAAGAGTGTGCTGCTGGGGATGATGACCCGCTTCACCGAGGCCGACATCATTGTCGTCGGGCTGATCGGCGAACGGGGCCGCGAGGTAAAGGAATTCATCGAACACATCCTTGGCGAGGAAGGCCTCAAGCGCTCGGTGGTCGTGGCGTCGCCTGCGGACGACGCGCCGTTGATGCGTCTGCGCGCAGCGATGTACTGCACGCGCATCGCCGAATACTTTCGCGACAAGGGCAAGAACGTCCTGTTGCTGATGGATTCGCTGACACGTTTCGCCCAGGCCCAGCGGGAGATCGCCCTGGCCATCGGTGAGCCGCCGGCGACCAAGGGTTATCCGCCTTCCGTGTTCGCCAAGCTGCCCAAGCTGGTGGAACGCGCCGGTAACGCCGAAAAGGGCGGTGGCTCGATCACCGCGTTCTACACCGTGCTGTCCGAAGGCGATGACCAGCAGGACCCGATTGCCGACTCGGCGCGGGGTGTGCTGGACGGGCATATCGTGCTGTCACGGCGTCTGGCCGAGGAAGGGCATTACCCGGCCATTGATATCGAAGCCTCCATCAGCCGGGTCATGCCGTCGGTGGTCGATCCGCAGCACATGGTCCAGGCCCAGTATTTCAAGCAGCTGTGGTCGCGTTATCAGCAGAGCCGCGATCTGATCAGCGTCGGCGCTTATGTGGCTGGCGGTGATCGGGAAACCGACCTCGCGATCAATCTGCAACCACAACTGGTCCAGTACCTGCGCCAGGGTTTGCATGACAACGAAAGCATGCAGAGCAGCGAGGCTCAGCTGGCGAAGATCTTCAATCCGCAGGGCGGGAGCTGATAGGTCATGGCGCAGAGTCGTGCGGCTCGTTTGGCTCCCGTGGTGGAGATGGCCGAGAAGACCGAGAAAACCGCTGTCCAGCGTCTGGGGCATTTTCAGGGGCAGGTTCGGTTGGCCGAGAGCAAGCTGGGCGACCTGGAGAAGTTTCGTTCCGATTATCAGCAGCAGTGGATCGATAAGGGCGCCCACGGGGTGTCCGGCCAGTGGCTGATGAACTACCAGCGCTTTCTCAATCAGCTGGAGACGGCGGTGAGTCAGCAGCGTCAGAGTCTGGCCTGGCATCAGAACAACGTGAACAAGGCCCGCGACGAATGGCAGAAGGCTTATGCGCGTGTCGAAGGACTGCGCAAGCTGGTGCAGCGTTATATCGATGAGGCGCGGGCGCTTGAGGACAAGCGCGAGCAAAAGCTGCTGGATGAACTGTCGCAGCGGTTGCCCAGGCATGATGGGTTTTGAGTTCTAGATTCCAGAGCCGCGTTCGCTTTTGATCTTGCTTCTTGGCGCGCGTCAGATCAGCCACCACTGGCTGCCCCTTGAAAAAAAGCGGGGTCATTTCAAGTAACCCGCCGAATGCGGAACGGTTTGGCCGTCAGGCCGAAGCCCTGGCACAACGCGCCCCGCAATCTTCCATTTGCCCCCCCGCACAAGCGGTGCTAAAACTTCACCCGTCTGACGTCGTTTCATATAAGGGATTTGTCCATGTCAGTAACTTCCGATCGTTCACCAGACGAGCAGCAGCTGACCATCAAGATCAAGGGACGCTTCGACTTCTCGACGCATCAGGATTTTCGCGGTGCCTACGAAAAAGAGACCAAGGCCAAGCGCTACGTGGTCGATCTGAAAGAGACCAACTACCTCGACAGCTCGGCGCTGGGCATGCTCTTGCTGCTGCGCGATCATGCCGGGGGCGAACGGGCGGATGTGCGGTTGGAAAACTGCAGCGCCGACGTCGTCAAAATCCTCGCCATTTCCAACTTCGCCAAACTCTTCAAAATCGGCTGATGACGGGCTCTGCGCCACCCGAGCGCCTGAAGATTCTCATCGCCGACGACAACGCCAGTGACCGCATGCTGCTCTCGGCCATCATCAGCCGCCAGGGGCATGAGGTCCTGAGCGCGTGCGATGGCGCCGAAGCGGTGGCGTTGTTCGAGCGCGGTCGGCCGCAGATGATCCTGATGGACGCCATGATGCCGGTGATGGACGGCTTCGAGGCGGCGCGACAGATCAAGGCGCTGGCGGGCGAGGCGTTGGTGCCGATTATCTTCCTGACCTCTCTGACCGAAGGTGAGGGCCTGGCCCGCTGTCTGGATGCGGGCGGCGACGACTTCGTGGCCAAGCCCTACAACCAGGTGGTGCTGGCCGCCAAGATCAACGCGATGAACCGCCTGCGACTGTTGCAGGAGACCGTTCTGCAACAGCGCGACCTGATTGCCCGTCATCACAAGTACCTGCTCAACGAGCAACGTGTGGCCAAGGCCGTGTTCGATCAGGTGGCGCATTCCGGGTGCCTGAGCGCACCCAACATCCGTTATCTGCAATCGCCTTACGCGTTGTTCAATGGCGACCTGCTGCTGGCCGCCTGGGCGCCGTCCGGCAACATGCACGTTCTGCTCGGGGACTTCACGGGCCACGGTCTGCCCGCAGCGGTGGGGGCGATGCCGTTGGCGGAAGTGTTCTACGGCATGACCGCCAAGGGCTACGGATTGCCCGAAACCCTGCGGGAGATGAACGCCAAACTCAAACGCATCCTCCCCGTGGACATGTTCTGCTGCGCGGCGCTGCTGTGTGTCAACTTCAAGCAGCAACTGGTCGAGATCTGGAACGGCGGATTGCCCGACGGCTACCTGCTCCATGCTGATGGCCGGCCGCATACGCCTCTGGTGTCGGCCCATCTTCCACTGGGCGTGCTGAGCGCCGGCAGCTTCGACGACAACACCCAGGTCTATCCCTTCGGCGCCGGTGACCGGGTTTTCCTGTTGTCCGATGGCGTAGTGGACAGCACTGACGAAAGCGGCGAAATGTTCGGTACGCGAAGGCTCCAGAATGTCTTCGTCTCCAATCGCAATCCGGCGCTGTTGATCGAAGAAGTGCAATGGGCGCTGGCGCGATTTCGGGGGCAGGCTCGCGACGATGTGAGCATGGTCGAGGTCGCGTTCACCGAGCCGGAGCTGCTGGGGCCGCCCTCGGTGATCTACACCGACAGCGGCGATTCCAGCCCGCTGGATTGGGCTGCCAGTTTCGAGTTCCGCGCCTCGACCCTCAAGCGCTTCAATCCGCTGCCCTACCTGCTGCAGCTATTGCAGGAGGTTCACGGCCTGCGTCTGCAGAGCAGCGAGTTGTATATCGTGCTGTCGGAGCTTTACAGCAATGCGCTGGAGCACGGGGTGTTAGGGCTGGACTCGGCACTCAAGCGCGATGCCGATGGCTTTGCGCTTTACTACCAGCAGCGGGGCGAGCGGCTGGACAGTCTGGAAGACGGCTTCATCCGCTTTAATTTTCAGATAATCCCCCAGGGGCAGGGTGGGCGACTGATTGTGGAGGTGCATGACAGCGGCGGCGGGTTCAACGCCGAGCAAGTGCTGGCGCTTCCGCCCGCCGTGGATCAGCTGTCCGGGCGTGGGCTGAGCCTGGTCAGGCAGTTGAGCCATCAATGTCAGTGGTCTGCGGACGGTCGGACGGCCCGTGTGGAGTTTGCGTGGGAGGGTCTGGCATAATCCCGCGATTCTTGGTCAAGGAGCGAACAAGTGTTGAAAAATCACGTGGATTTGAGCGTTCTCGAAACGCTGCGCGATGTCATGGAAGGGGAATATCCGTCGCTGCTGGACGTGTTCATCAAGGATTCGGAGCAGCGTGTCAGGGACTTGAACGGGCTGACGAATGATCCCGGCTTCTCTGTCACTTCTACGGTGCAACGCCAGTTGTTGGGCGAAATGGCTCACAGCTTCAAAGGCAGTAGCAGCAACATGGGCGCCACCCACCTGGCCGAGCTGTGCCGTCAGCTCGAAGACATGGGCAGGGGTGTCGCTGCGGTCTCCGATCAGCAAGTCCGGCAGCAGGTCCAGGCGATAGAAGACGAATTTTCCATCGTCCGCGATATGTTCGATGTCGAACTGCAGTCCTCCCTCATCCGGCATTAAGCCGATAAAAATTCGTCACCTCCATAACTGGCCCGCCATTTGCTTGATCTCCGTGCAATCGTGCTCTTGCGGAGATAAACATGGCCCTTGCCAACAACCCTTTACTAACGGCTTTGACGGCTGCCAAAGCCCAGAAAGCCAGCGCCAACACCTCGGCAAAGGCACCCGACCCCGTCAAGGACCGCAGTTCCAGCTTCTCGACAGTGTTTGCCAAACAAGCGACGCCCAAGTCGAACAGTGTCGACGACAGCCCCGCCAAGCCTGCAAGCGCCAAGAGTTCGGCAGTGGACAAGAAGGACAGCGCCAGCCATTCGTCTGCCGCCGACGACAAGACCGTTGCCGATAGCGGCAAGGGGTTGCCTGCCAAGACGGTTCAAAGCAAAGCCGACGGCAGTGCGAGTGACAAGAAACACGATGACGACGCTTCCGACACCCAAGAGGCTTCAGCTGATCCGACGGTGGCAGACGCGTCTGCTACCGATTCGGTTGTGGACCCGACGCTGGCGGTGACCCCGCCGGTTCAGGACCCTGCGCAGCCTGCCGTTGAGCAACCGGCGGTCGATCCTGCGCTGCTGGCCACTACCGCGCCGGTGATTCCGCCGCCAGTGGTAGAGGCGCCGGCTGATGCGACCGATGACACATTCGACCCTTACGCCGATCCGCTGGAAGGGTTGACCGCGGTTCAGGTCGCTCTTGACGCCAAGGCTCAGCAGAATGCCCAGGCAGCGGGGCATGCCAACGATGCCAGCAAGACTTCCGGCAAGCAGGACCCCAATGCCGATCTGACGCAGCAAATGGCCGGTAATCTTGCAGCGCTGGGCGATCAGCCTGTGGATAAGAGCACCACCGAGGGTGGTGGTGACAAGGCCTTCAGTGGGCTGTTGGCCGATGGGCTCAAAGATGTGAAGGGGGCGAGCAGCGATACCCGCGTGGATAACTTCGCCGAGCGTCTGGCGGCGTTGTCACAGGCTGCGCAGGCGAAAACCAGTTCCACTGCCGCCCCTGCGCCGTTGCTCAATCAGCCGCTGGCGATGAACCAGGGTGGCTGGACCGAAGGGGTGGTCAATCGCGTGATGTACCTGTCCAGTCAAAACCTCAAGCAGGCCGATATCCAGCTTGAACCGGCTGAGCTGGGGCGTCTGGACATTCGCGTCAATATGGCGGCAGACCAGCAGACCCAGGTCACCTTCATGAGTGCCCACGTCGGCGTGCGCGAAGCGCTGGAAAGCCAGATGTCGCGTCTGCGTGACTCGTTCGTCCAGCAAGGCATGGGGCAGGTCGACGTCAACGTCTCGGATCAATCGCGCAACATGCAGCAGCAGGCCCAGCAGCAATCGGGCGGTGATGCCCAGCGCGGTAGCGGCACTGGTCGATCTGGCAGTGGCAGCGACTTGATCGCCGATGGCGCGCCTGTCGATGCAGCCACTGCGGCGGCGAGCGCGCCGTTGACGGTGGTGGGTTCCAGCGCGGTTGATTATTACGCGTAAGAGCCGCTTCAAGCTACAAGCGGCAAGTGCAAGCAAGATCAAGGGCGGCAAGAGCATGAGAGACGCCGGTTTCTGATGCCTTGCCGCTTTTGCTTTTTCTTGCCGCTGACAACTTGCAGCTTTAGATGTGGCACAACCCTTGCTCTCCCTCTGTCACGCAACACAGAACCCCTCGGATAGTGACGGATTATTGGCATGGCGAAGAGCGACGACGCAGTTAAAGACCCCGCAAAAAAAGGCAAGCTTAAGGTCATCATTCTGATTGTGGTGGGCTTGCTGCTGGCCATTGGTCTGTCGGTCGGCGCGACCTGGTTCATCATGCACAAGGCAGAGAGCAAGGCTGATCCCGCCGTGGCCGCCGAGTCTGCGAACGTCAAGAAGGAAGCGATTTTCGAACCTCTGACGCCGCCCTTTGTCGTTAACTACAACGTCAACGGTCGTCAGCGCTACATGCAGGTCAGCATTACTTTGCTGGCCCGCGATCACGCTGATCTGGAAGCGCTGAAGGTTCACATGCCGGTCATTCGCAACAACCTGGTCATGATGTTCTCCGGTCAGCCGTTCGACACCATCGCGACCCCGGTCGGGATGGAGATGCTGCGCCAGAAAGCCGCTGCCGTGGTGCAGGAAGTCGGCCAGAAGGAGCTGAACAAAAGCGTCATCGAACAGGTACTTTTCACTAACTACGTATTGCAGTAGGACCACGACATGGCCGTGCAAGACCTGCTGTCCCAGGATGAAATCGACGCGCTGCTGCATGGTGTCGACGATGGTCTGGTACAGACCGAAAGCGTTATCGAACCTGGCAGCGTCAAGAGTTATGACCTGACCAGTCAGGACCGCATCGTCCGTGGACGCATGCCGACCCTGGAAATGATCAACGAGCGTTTCGCCCGTTATACCCGCATCAGCATGTTCAACCTGTTGCGGCGCTCTGCCGACGTGGCGGTGGGCGGTGTGCAGGTGATGAAGTTCGGTGAATACGTGCACTCGCTGTACGTGCCGACCAGTCTGAACCTGGTGAAGATCAAGCCACTGCGCGGCACGGCCTTGTTCATTCTCGATGCCAAGCTGGTGTTCAAGCTGGTGGACAACTTCTTTGGTGGCGATGGCCGTCACGCCAAGATCGAAGGTCGTGAGTTCACGCCCACCGAATTGCGCGTGGTTCGCATCGTCCTCGATCAGGCGTTCATCGATCTGAAGGAAGCCTGGCAGGCGATCATGGAAGTCAACTTCGAGTACATCAACTCGGAAGTGAACCCGGCCATGGCCAATATCGTCGGACCGAGCGAGGCGATCGTGGTGTCGACCTTCCACATCGAACTCGATGGCGGTGGCGGCGATCTGCACGTGACCATGCCGTATTCAATGATCGAGCCGGTTCGCGAAATGCTCGACGCCGGTTTCCAGTCGGATCTGGACGATCAGGACGAGCGCTGGGTCAACGCGTTGAAACAGGACGTGCTCGACGTATCGGTGCCCATGAGCGCCACCGTCGCCCGTCGTCAGCTCAAGTTGCGCGACGTGCTGCACATGCAGCCCGGCGATGTGATTCCGGTGGAGTTGCCGGATCATCTGGTCATGCGCGCCAATGGCGTGCCGACATTCAAGGTCAAGCTGGGCTCGCACAAGGGCAACCTGGCCCTGCAAGTGGTCGAGCCCGTCGAACGCCGTTGACGCTTTGCCGTCAGTTTCAGAACTAGTGTTTTAACGATTTGCTGTGTCAACGAACATTGCTCCCCGAGGACAACCATGGCTGATGAAAACGATATGAACTCCACAGACGACCAGGCACTGGCCGACGAGTGGGCTGCGGCCCTGGGTGAAGCGGGCGAGGGTGGTCAGGCCGACATCGACGCGCTGCTGGCCGCCGACGCAGGCCATTCCTCCACCAACCGTCTGGCGATGGAAGAATTCGGCAGCATGCCGAAGAGCAACGGCCCGGTGACGCTGGATGGTCCGAACCTGGACGTCATCCTCGACATCCCGGTGTCGATTTCCATGGAAGTGGGCAGCACCGACATCAACATCCGCAACCTGCTGCAACTCAATCAGGGCTCGGTGATCGAGCTGGACCGTCTGGCCGGCGAGCCGCTGGATGTGTTGGTGAACGGGACGCTGATCGCCCACGGTGAAGTGGTGGTGGTGAACGAGAAATTCGGCATTCGCCTGACCGACGTGATCAGCCCGAGCGAACGCATCAAGAAGCTGCGCTAAGTGAATCGTCTCCTCAAAGGCCTTTCGGCCCTGCCATTGCTGGCGCTGTCCTGGGTCGTGATGGCAGCCGACCCGGCAACACCTGCCGCTGCAACCGCCGCTGCGCCGGTCACCGCGCCAGTTGCGGTGCCGCAGGTATCGAGCGCGTTGGGGGCTGGCGTCGGTGGGCAATTGCTGCAGCTGGTGCTGGGCCTGTTGCTGGTGGTCGGCTTGATTTTCGTGCTGGCCTGGCTGATGCGTCGGGTCCAGCGCAGCGGTCCTGCGGGCAATCAGGTGATCGAGCTGGTGGGTTCCCGGGCATTGGGCCCGCGGGACCGGCTGGTGCTGGTTCAGGTCGGCAATGAGCAGGTTCTGCTGGGCGTCTCGCCGGGGAGCATCACCGCGCTGCATGTGATGAACGAGCCGGTGCAGGTGCCTGAAACCCAGAACGCCACGCCCGAATTCGCCAGACGTTTGATGGAAGTGCTGGGCAATAAAGGCATCACGCCGCGTGCCGGTAGAGACGGTTTCGGCAACCCGGGTCAGAAGGATAAGAATTGATGCGCATTGTTTTGACGCTGCTGTTGCTGCTGGCAGCGCCGCTGGCATTCGCGGCCGACCCGTTGTCGATCCCGGCGATCACCCTGGGCACTGGCGCCAACGGTCAGCAGGAGTACTCGGTCAGCCTGCAGATCCTGCTGATCATGACGGCGCTGAGCTTCATCCCGGCGTTCGTCATGCTGATGACCAGCTTTACCCGGATCATCATCGTCTTCTCGATTCTGCGTCAGGCTCTGGGTTTGCAGCAGACGCCGTCGAACCAGATCCTCACCGGCATGGCGCTGTTTTTGACGCTGTTCATCATGGCGCCGGTGTTCGACCGGGTGAACAATGACGCCCTGCAGCCGTATCTGGCGGAAAAACTCACCGCGCAAGATGCCGTGGCCAAGGCAGAAGTGCCGATCAAGGACTTTATGCTGGCCCAGACCCGCTCCAGCGATCTGGAACTGTTCATGCGCCTGTCCAAGCGCACCGATATCCCGACCCCCGATGCTGCGCCCCTGACGATCATCGTCCCCGCGTTCGTGACCTCGGAGCTCAAGACGGCGTTTCAGATCGGCTTCATGATCTTTATCCCTTTTCTGATCATCGACCTGGTGGTCGCCAGCGTGCTGATGGCCATGGGTATGATGATGCTCTCGCCACTGATCATTTCGCTGCCGTTCAAGATTATGCTGTTCGTGCTGGTGGACGGCTGGGCATTGATCATCGGCACGCTGGCCGGCAGTTTCGGTGGCGTATGAACCTGTTTGACGTGGAGTGCGCAGCATGACCCCTGAAGTCGCCGTCGACCTGTTTCGCGAAGCCCTGTGGCTGACCACCACCATGGTGGCGATCCTTGTAGTGCCGAGCCTGGTCGTGGGCCTGATCGTCTCGATGTTTCAGGCCGCGACGCAGATCAACGAACAGACGCTGAGCTTCCTGCCGCGTCTGTTGGTCATGCTGGTTACGTTGATCGTGGTCGGTCCGTGGATGGTGCGCACCTTCATGGAGTACATCACCTCGCTGTACACCAGCATTCCTCAAGTCATCGGCTGACCCTGCAATGGAACCCGTGCTGGCGCTGACCGACACGCAGATCAGCACGTGGGTCGCGGCCTTCATGCTGCCGCTGTTTCGTATCGCAGCGGTGTTGATGACCATGCCTATCTTCGGCACGACGCTGGTGCCCAATCGTGTGCGCCTCTATCTGGCCCTTGCCATCACCGTAGTGGTCGCACCCAGCCTGCCGCCAATGCCGGCAATCCACGCGCTGGATCTCAGTGCGCTACTGCTGATCGCCCAGCAAATCATCATCGGTGCGGCGCTGGGCCTTTCACTGCAGCTGTTCTTTCAGGCGTTCGTGATAGCGGGGCAGATCGTCGCCATTCAGATGGGCATGGGCTTCGCGTCCATGGTCGACCCGGTCAACGGCGTATCCGTGGCCGTGATCGGGCAATTCTTCACCATGCTGGTGACGCTGCTGTTCCTGGCCATGAACGGGCATCTGGTGGTGTTCGAGGTGCTGATCGAAAGCTTCACCACGCTGCCGGTGGGCGACGGGCTGGTCACGGCCAATTTCTGGGCGCTGGTGCTGCGCCTCGGCTGGGTGCTCGGGGCGGCGCTGGTGTTGGTGCTGCCGGCGATTACGGCGTTGCTGGTGGTCAACGTCGCGATGGGGATAATGACCCGGGCGGCGCCGCAGCTGAACATTTTTACCATCGGTTTTCCGGTCACTCTGGTGATGGGCATGGGGATTCTGTGGGTCACCCTGGGCGACATTCTCAACCAGTATCAACCGCTGGCGGTCGACGCCTTGCAGTTGCTCAAGGAAATGGTCAAGGCGCGCTGAGATGGCTGAAAGCGAGAGCGGTCAGGACAAGACAGAAGACCCCACGGACAAACGAAAACGTGAGGCCAGGGAGAAGGGCGAGATCGCCCGCTCCAAAGAGCTCAACACGGTCATCGTGATGTTGGTCGGCGCCGCCGGATTGCTGGCGTTTGGCGGTTCGATGGCCGAAATGATGATGCAGTTGATGCGCGACAACTTCACCATCTCCCGTGAAGCGCTGATGGACGAGCGCAGCATGGGCCTGATGCTTTTGGCTTCGGGCAAGGCCGCGCTGTTGTCGGTTCAACCCATTCTTGTCGCGCTGACGATTGCAGCCTTTGTAGGTCCCATTTCCCTGGGCGGATGGCTGTTCGCGGCAGGTTCGCTGGCGCCCAAGTTCAGCCGGATGAATCCGGCTGCCGGGCTTAAGCGGATGTTCTCGCCCAAGGCCCTGATCGAACTGCTCAAATCCTTTGCCAAGTTTTTGATTGTCCTGGCGGTGGCGATCGTGGTGCTGCTCAAAGACAAGAATGACTTGGTTTCCATCGCTCATGAGCCGATGAACCTGGCCATTGTGCACAGCTTGCAATTGGTGGGCTGGAGCACGTTATGGATTTCGTTCGGCTTGTTGATTATCGCGGCCGTTGACGTGCCCATTCAGTTGTACGAGGCCCACAACAAACTGTTGATGACCAAGCAGGAAGTGCGTGATGAGCACAAGGACAATGAAGGGCGTCCGGAGGTCAAGCAGCGGATTCGTCAGTTGCAGCGGGAGATGTCGCAGCGGCGGATGATGGCGGCGATCCCCGACGCCGATGTGGTCATTACTAACCCGACTCATTATGCCGTTGCGCTCAAGTACGATCAGGACAAGGGTGGGGCGCCCATTTTGCTGGCCAAGGGCAGCGATTTCATGGCGCTGAAGATTCGTGAGATCGCGGCGCAGCATCAGATCATGCTGTTGGAGTCGCCGGCGCTGGCGCGTTCGATCTATTACAGCACTGAGCTTGAGCAGGAGATCCCGGCGGGGTTGTATCTGGCGGTGGCGCAGGTGTTGGCCTATGTGTATCAGATTCGGCAGTTCCGGCAGGGGCGTGGGAAGCGGCCTGATCCATTGCGTGATGATTTGCCGATTCCGCCGGATTTGAGGCGGGATTCGTGATGGGGGCTCGGGGCTTGGGGGTTGAGGCTTGAGGCTTGAGGCTTGAGATCAAGGTCAGGAGCGGTTCGTCCTAACGTCCGAACTGTTTCGCCTTCGGCGAGTTACTTGATAAGACCCCAAGTAACCAAGGGTCCTGGCTCCTGGTTTGGCGCTTCCTTCGTCAGCGTATCCTCACTCCGGCGACGCTCCGTGGGCCCGCCGCCATCCGCCATCCATGGCGGTGGGCGGCTCTCGCGGCATCCATGCCGCTCGGCCCACTCCACGACGCCTGCGCTCAGCCTGCACCCAAGTCGCGATTTGTGTCGTCTGAACTGACGTGCGCTTAGAAGCAGCCAACGCCAACGCCAACGCCAACGCAGATCTTCAATTCTGATGCGGTACCTGTGGGAGACGCCGGAGGTCACGACGGCAGCGAAGCGGTGGGTCAGTGAAGAAGTTATCTACTGACCTACCCCATCGTCCGAGCGCGGCCCGGGCTGTCAAAGCTCCCAAAGCTCCYAAAGCTCCAGCGTCTCACACAGGGTTTCGTGTACAGCTGGAAATCTGGATACACCACGTAATCGCGGCGCGGCTGATAGGACTCTGGCTAACGCCAGACCTGTTTCGCCTTCGGCGAGTTACTTGAAAAGACACCAAGTAACCAAGTGTCCTTGCTCCTGGTTGGGTTCCTCCTTCGTCGGTGGGCCCGCGCCGAACGGACATCCATGTCCTGACGGCGCTCTCGCGGCATCCATGCCGCTCGGCCCACTCCACGCCACCTGCGTTCAGCCTGCACCCAAGTCGCGATCTGTGGTGTCTGGGCTGTTGCGCGCTTAAAGCAAGAGCAAGAGCACGAGATGCGGCGCTTCCCCCTGTCGCGGTCAGGCTTGCTGGCGGTAGCGATCTCGAATACGCCCCGCCGGCAAGCCGGACTGCTGCAGGGTTGTGTGTCGATCCGAGATTTAAAGCTGAACATCAATCCCTGTGGGAGAAGCTGGAGCTGTGCGACAGCCGCGAAGCGGTATCTCAGAAAATAACGTCCTGGCTGACCCACCGCTTCGCTGCCGTCGTGACCTCCGGCGTCTCCCACAGGTACTGCGTCAGAATTGAAGATCNCGAAGCGGTATCTCAGAAAATAACGTCCTGGCTGACCCACCGCTTCGCTGCCGTCGTGACCTCCGGCGTCTCCCACAGGTACTGCGTCAGAATTGAAGATCTGCGTTAGCGTTGGCTTTTGATCTTGCTTCTAAGCGCACGTCAGTTCAGACGCTACAAATCGCGACTTGGGTGCAGGCTGAACGCAGGAGGCGCGTAGTGGGCCGAGCGGCATGGATGCCGCGAGAGCCGCCCCCTGCCATGGATGGCGGATGGCGGCGGGCCCACGGAGCGTCGCCGAAGTGAGGGTATTCCGACGAAGGAGGAACCCAACCAGGAGCCAGGACCCTTGGTTACATGGGGTCTTATCAAGTAACTCGCCGGAGGCGAAACAGGTCTGGCGTTAGCCAGAGCCGTATCAGCCGCGCCGCTATTACGTGGCGTATCCAGATTTCCACCTGCACACGGAACCCTGTGGGAGCTGCTGGAGCTGTGCGACAGCCCGGGCCGCGATCGGACGAAGCGGTATCTCAGNCGTGGCGTATCCAGATTTCCACCTGCACACGGAACCCTGTGGGAGCTGCTGGAGCTGTGCGACAGCCCGGGCCGCGATCGGACGAAGCGGTATCTCAGWAAATAACGTCCTGGCTGACCCACCGCCTCGTCCGAATCGCGGCCCGTACCGTCGTGGCCTCCGGCGTCTCCCACAGGGATGGCGTCAGCCTTCGAGAGTCGCGTTGGCTTTTGATTTTGCTTGTATGCGCGATATCCAGACGGCACAAATCGCGACCTGGTTGCAGGCTGAGCGTCGCAAGAAACTGCGAACAACCCCACAAAAATGATACTGGCACTCTGATACTTTCCACCTGTTCCAAAAGTTGGACAGGTTTTTGCAATACCTGTGTTACAGCGCCTCTGGCGTCAAAAGTTTGATTTAACGCGCAGGTAAAGAATCGGTGGATCGCTCTCAGTTAATCTCTAACACTCGCATTGGACTGGTCGGTCTGGGCCGTGGCCAATTGGGCGTTCCGTTGCTGTTGCTGGTCATGCTGGCAATGATGATGTTGCCGATGCCACCGTTCCTGCTGGACGTGTTCTTCACGTTCAACATTGCTTTGTCCATCGTCGTCCTGCTGGTATGCGTCTACGCACTGCGGCCGCTGGATTTCTCGGTATTCCCAACCATCCTGCTGATCGCCACCTTGTTGCGACTGGCGCTCAACGTGGCGTCCACTCGGGTGGTGATGCTCCACGGTCAGGACGGCCACGCCGCCGCGGGTAAGGTGATTCAGGCCTTCGGTGAAGTGGTCATCGGCGGCAACTATGTGGTCGGTATCGTGGTGTTTGCGATCCTCATGATCATCAACTTCGTCGTCGTGACCAAAGGTGCCGGTCGTATCTCCGAGGTGAGCGCGCGTTTCACTCTCGATGCGATGCCCGGCAAACAGATGGCCATCGACGCCGACCTCAACGCCGGTCTGATCGACCAACCGGAGGCCAAGCGACGTCGTCTGGAAGTCGCCCAGGAAGCCGAGTTCTACGGCTCCATGGACGGTGCCAGCAAGTTCGTGCGCGGTGACGCCGTCGCCGGCCTGTTGATCCTCTTCATCAACCTCATCGGCGGTGTGCTGGTCGGCATACTTCAACACAACATGACGTTCGCCGACGCCGGCAAGGTCTACGCGTTGTTGACCATCGGTGACGGTTTGGTGGCGCAATTGCCTTCTCTGCTGCTCTCCACCGCTGCCGCGATCATGGTGACCCGTGCTTCGGGTTCCGAAGAAATGGGCAAGCTGGTCGGTCGCCAGATGTTCACCTCGCACAAGGCTCTGGCCGTTTCGGCCGGCATCATGATCGTCATGGGGCTGGTGCCGGGCATGCCGCACTTCTCGTTCATCAGCCTGGGGCTGGTGGCAGCGGGTGGCGCCTACCTGCTGTGGAAGAAACAGAACATGGTCAAGCTGGCCGCGATTCAGGAGGTCAAGCGTCAGCAGGACCTGCTGCCGCCACCGAGTCGCGCGCAGGAATCCAAAGAGCTGGGCTGGGATGACGTGACCCCGATCGACATGATCGGCCTGGAAGTGGGCTACCGCCTGATTCCGCTGGTGGATCGCAATCAGGGTGGTCAGTTGCTGGCGCGGATCAAGGGCGTGCGCAAGAAGCTCTCACAGGAGCTGGGCTTCCTGATGCCGACCGTCCACATCCGCGACAACCTCGATCTGGCGCCGAGCGCCTATCGCTTGACGCTGATGGGCGTGACCCTCGCCGAGGCCGAGATCTACCCGGATCGCGAGCTGGCGATCAACCCTGGTCAAGTCTTTGGCAGCCTTAACGGCATCAATGCCAAAGACCCGGCGTTCGGCCTGGAAGCGGTCTGGATCGAAATCAGCCAGCGTGCTCAGGCGCAGTCACTGGGCTATACCGTGGTAGATGCCAGTACAGTAGTGGCAACTCACCTGAACCAGATCCTCTACAAGCACTCTCATGAGTTGATCGGTCACGAGGAAGTCCAGCAATTGATGACCTTGTTGGCCAAAAGCTCGCCAAAGCTTGCAGAAGAGCTGGTACCCGGCGTGTTGTCGCTGTCGGCGCTGCTTAAGGTGTTGCAGGCGCTGTTGGCCGAACAGGTTCCGGTACGTGATATTCGCAGCATTGCCGAGGCCATCGCCAACAACGCTGCGCGGAGTCAAGATACCGCCGCATTGGTGGCTGCCGTACGGGTCGGTTTGTCCCGCGCAATCGTCCAAAGCATTGTCGGCATTGAGCCGGAGCTGCCTGTTATCACGCTTGAGCCAAGGTTGGAACAGATATTGCTCAATAGTCTGCAGAAGGCGGGTCAGGGTCAGGAAGAAGGCGTTCTGCTCGAACCGAGCATGGCTGAGAAACTTCAGCGCTCGTTGATCGAAGCGGCGCAGCGTCAGGAGATGCAGGGGCAGCCGGTTATTTTGTTGGTCGCAGGTCCGGTTCGCGCCATGTTGTCCCGCTTCGGGCGTCTGGCAGTACCGAATATGCATGTTTTGGCTTACCAGGAAATTCCTGACAATAAGCAAGTCACCATCGTAGCGACTGTCGGGCCGAACGGCTGAGGTAGTGAGTCATGCAAGTTAAGCGTTTTTTCGCCGCCGATATGCGACAAGCCATGAAACTGGTTCGTGATGAGCTGGGCGCTGAAGCCGCCATCATCGGCAACCGGCGGATCGCCGGTGGCGTGGAACTGACCGCCGCGCTGGACTACAAATTGTCCGCGCTGGCGCCGCGTGTGCCGAACATCGAGCTTGAAGACGAGCTGCGCAAGACCCAATCGCGGATCGTCAGCGCTCAGGCCGAGCTGACGCATCGCAGCGAAGTGGACACTGTCGCCAACCGTCAGCTGTTCACCGGCATTGCCATGGACGACAGCAAGCAGATCGAGCCGACGCTGGACGAACCGTTCCGCCCGTCGATCCACGCCGCCATTGCCGCGGACCGTGCCGAGCGCGCCGAACGTGCCGCCGCCGAGCCTGCCGTGAGCCAGCGGGCCTACGACTCGATGCGCTCCGAATTGAATGGCCTGCGTGAACTGCTGGAAGTCCAGCTGGGTTCGCTGGCCTGGAATCAACTGCAAGGCACACGCCCGCAACAGGCTAATCTGTGGCGTCGCCTGCAACGCATCGGCTTGTCCGGCCCGCTGTCGCGCGACTTGCTTGCGATGGTTCCGGATGCTGACGATCAGGCGCACACCTGGCGCATGTTGCTGGCGCATCTGGCCCGCATGATCGTGACGCCCGATGTAGAGCCGCTGGAAGAGGGCGGGGTGATTGCCATGGTCGGTCCTGCCGGTATGGGCAAGACCACCACTCTGGCGAAACTTGCGGCGCAATATGTGTTGAAATACGGCGCGCAAAACATCGCGCTGGTGAGCATGGACAGCTTTCGTATCGGGGCTCAGGAACAGCTCAAGACGCTGGGACGTATTCTCAATGTGCCGGTGACGCACGTCGATCCGGGACAGTCCCTGGCGCAGGCGCTGGAACCTCTGCTGCGCAAGCGCGTGGTGTTGATCGACACCGCAGGCCTGCAAGCCAGTGATCCGGCATTGCGTCTGCAGCTGGAAAGCCTGGCAGGCCGTGGTATCAAGGCCCGCAATTATCTGGTGCTGGCAACGACCAGCCAGAAGCAGGTGCTGACAGCGGCGTACCACAGTTACAAACGTTGCGGCCTGGCCGGGTGCATCCTGACCAAGCTGGACGAAACGGCAAGCCTTGGCGAAGTGCTGAGCCTTGCAGTGACACACGAGTTACCGGTGGCCTATCTCACTGATGGCCCACGGATACCGGATGATCTGCATCTGCCACGTCGGCACCAGCTGGTCAGCAGGGCTGTCAGCGTGCAGATGCAGGAGGAGCCTAGCGAGGAAGCGATGGCGGATATGTTTGCGGATCTTTATCACAGCCCCGGCAAGCGCGCGGGCTAGGTTAAGGAAAATGACATTGGAAAATACCTGCATCGATGGTCTGCCAGGCATTGTTCACTCAGTGAACGTGCAGCCCGAAATGTGGCTTAGGTCTAAGCAAGACAAGGTAAAAAATTAACATGGGCAGCATGCATCCCGTTCAGGTTATCGCGGTGACCGGTGGCAAAGGTGGCGTAGGCAAGACCAACGTGTCGGTGAATCTCTCGCTGGCCCTGGCCGAGCTGGGACGTCGCGTCATGTTGCTGGACGCCGATCTGGGTCTGGCCAACGTCGACGTATTGTTGGGGTTGACCCCTAAACGCACCCTGGCCGACGTCATCGAAGGGCGCTGCGAGCTGCGCGATGTTCTGTTGCAGGGGCCAGGCGGTGTTCGCATCGTGCCTGCGGCTTCCGGCACTCAGAGCATGGTGCACCTGACGCCTGCGCAACACGCAGGCCTGATTCAGGCATTCAGTGACATCGGCGACAACCTGGACGTGCTGGTGATCGACACCGCTGCCGGGATCGGCGAGTCGGTGGTCAGCTTCGTTCGCGCGGCTCAGGAAGTGCTGTTGGTGGTCTGCGACGAGCCGACTTCGATCACAGACGCCTACGCGCTGATCAAGCTGCTCAACCGCGACTACGGCATGAACCGCTTCCGCGTGCTGGCCAACATGGCGCAGAGCCCGCAGGAAGGGCGCAACCTGTTCGCCAAGCTGACCAAGGTCACCGACCGTTTCCTCGACGTGGCCCTGCAATATGTCGGCGCCGTGCCGTATGACGAATGCGTACGCAAGGCGGTGCAGAAGCAGCGCGCGGTGTACGAGGCGTTCCCCCGTTCCAAATGTGCGCTGGCGTTCAAGGCCATCGCGCAGAAGGTCGATACCTGGCCACTCCCGGCGAACCCGCGTGGCCACCTTGAATTTTTCGTTGAACGTCTGGTTCATCAGACCAGCGCAGGGCCAGTGTCATGACAGCAAGCGGCTATCGCATGTACAGCAAATCATCCAAAGATTCTCAGTATGAGCTGATCGAGCGTTATGCCCCTCTGGTCAAGCGCATCGCTTACCACTTGCTGGCGCGTCTTCCGGCCAGCGTACAGGTCGAGGACCTGATTCAGGCCGGCATGATCGGTCTGCTCGAAGTCTCGACCAAGTACGACTCCACCAAGGGTGCGAGTTTCGAGACGTACGCGGGTATTCGTATCCGTGGCGCGATGCTTGATGAAGTGCGCAAGGGGGACTGGGCGCCACGTTCGGTTCACCGCAATACGCGCATGGTCAGCGACGCGATTCGTGCAATTGAAGCAAAAACCGGCCGTGACGCTAAAGATCACGAAGTTGCGGCCGAACTTCAATTGAGTCTCGACGATTACTACGGGATTTTGAACGATACCCTGGGCAGTCGCCTGTTCAGCTTCGACGACCTGTTGCAGGACGGCGAGCATGAAGGACTGCACGAGGACGGCGCGAGCCAGTCGCTCGAACCGTCACGGGATCTGGAAGACGAACGCTTCCAGAGCGCGCTGGCGGACGCCATTGCCAACCTGCCCGAGCGTGAACGCCTGGTGCTGGCGCTGTACTACGACGAAGAGCTGAACCTCAAGGAAATCGGTGAGGTCCTGGGTGTCAGCGAGTCGCGGGTCAGCCAGTTGCATAGCCAGTGCGCCGCGCGGTTGCGCGGCCGGTTGGGCGAGTGGCGCGCGCGTTGACTCATCAAGCGTAGACCGTGGTGTCTGCGTGTTGCATGTAAGACCGGCTGTGCAAAATGTTGTGTGGGTCATAAGAGAGACAAGGCAGGAGCCGGTCGGATCAGGTCTTTCAAAGTCCGGTTCCGCTGCGCTCGTCAGTTGTCGATTCAAAACCCCTCTTATTGTTTTCGCACACTGGTCATCAGGTTGTGCCGGTATTGATTGAACGCGCGTCCAGGTGCTGGACGCGTTAAAGACTGCTTGGAGGTCGAATTGGACAAGAACATGAAAATCCTCATCGTTGATGACTTCTCAACGATGCGGCGGATCATAAAAAACCTGTTGCGTGACCTTGGGTTCACCAACACGGCCGAAGCAGATGACGGTACCACCGCATTGCCGATGCTGCAGAGCGGGGCTTTTGACTTCCTGGTCACTGACTGGAACATGCCAGGCATGTCCGGCATCGACCTGCTGCGTCAGGTGCGTGCCGATGAGCGTCTGCGTCATCTGCCGGTGTTGATGGTGACTGCCGAAGCCAAGCGCGAGCAGATCATCGAAGCCGCTCAGGCCGGTGTGAACGGCTACGTGGTGAAGCCATTCACCGCCCAAGTGCTCAAAGAGAAGATCGAGAAGATATTCGAGCGCGTCAATAGCTGATGTCCGCTGCGAGGGCGCTATGGATCCTAAAGATTCGACAATGGGTGACTTCGAGTCGACCCTGAAGAAACACGCACAAGAGCTCGTCACCAGCCTCGAAAAAGGCAAGTTCGGCGACGCCGTGCAACTTATCCATGAGCTTAATCAGACCCGCGATCGTGGCCTGTATCAGGAAGTCGGCAAACTGACGCGCGAGCTGCACAGTGCAATCGTCAATTTCCAGATTGACCCGCACATGCCGCAAGCCGAGGAAGTGTCGCAGATCACCGATGCCACCGAACGCCTGTCGTATGTTGTCAGGCTCACGGAAGGTGCGGCCAACCGCACCATGGACCTGGTGGAGCAGAGCACGCCTTTGATGAACGGCCTGAGTGCCGACGCCAAGGCGTTGAGTGCCGATTGGGGACGCTTCATGCGTCGCGAAATCGGCGCTGAAGAGTTTCGTGACCTGGCCCGCCGCGTCGATGGTTTTCTGACGCGCAGCGAGAAGGAGACCCACGAGGTCGCCAGCCACTTGAACGACATTCTGCTGGCTCAGGATTATCAGGACCTGACCGGTCAGGTGATCAAGCGCGTGACCCAGTTGGTGACCGAAGTCGAGAGCAATCTGCTCAAGCTGGTGCTGATGGCCAGCCAGGTCGATCGCTTTGCCGGGATCGAGCACGACCAGGAAGTGTTCCGTAAGCAAAAAGAACAGGAAAAACTTCATTCCAAGGGTGAAGGTCCGCAGATTCATGCCGATAAACGTGAAGACGTCGTATCCGGTCAGGATGATGTAGACGATCTGCTATCCAGCCTCGGGTTCTAACTTTTAGATTCCAGGTTCTATGTGAAAGTGGCGCAAGGTTTGCGCGCGAATGCTTCGACGAAAGCAATGCGCGCAGACCGGTGATGCGGCCTCTGGATCGGTTTGACGGTTAATTTTAGGAGCACCCCCAATGAGCTTCGGCGCCGATGAAGAAATCCTTCAGGATTTTCTGGTAGAGGCCGGCGAGATTCTGGAGCAGTTGTCCGAGCAGTTGGTCGAGCTGGAAAGCCGACCGGATGATGCGGACCTGCTCAATGCAATTTTTCGCGGTTTTCACACTGTAAAAGGGGGCGCCGGCTTCCTCCAGCTCAACGAGCTGGTTGAATGCTGTCACATCGCCGAAAACGTGTTCGATATCCTGCGCAAAGGTGAGCGCCGGGTCGATGCGGAACTCATGGACGTTGTGCTCGAAGCACTGGACACCGTCAACAGCATGTTCGGTCAGGTTCGCGAGCGTTCCGACGTTACCCCGGCCACGCCTGAATTACTGGCCGCGCTGTCGCGCCTGGCTGAGCCTGCGTCGGCTGACGAAGTGGCTGCCGCGCCTGCGCCAGTGGTCGAGGCGGTTGCCGAAGCGCCGTCCGACGACATCACCGATCAGGAATTCGAACAGCTGCTCGACTCGCTGAATGCGGTCAAGGCCGAAGCGGCGGGTGCTGTTGTGCCTGCACCGGTTGCTGCCGTCGCAGCGCCTGCAACGCCGGCGCCAGCCAATGAAGCGACCAGCGATGAAATCACTGACGCCGAATTTGAATCCCTGCTCGATCAACTGCATGGCAAGGGCCAGTTCGCGGTCGACGCCGTGGTGCCAGCTGCCGCCGCTGCACCTGCTGTTGCACCGGCCAGCGACGAGATTACCGACGACGAATTCGAAGCGCTGCTCGACCAGTTGCACGGCAAGGGCTCGTTCTCGCCCGAAGCGGGTGCAGCTGCTCCGGTAGCCGCCGCTCCAACCGCGGCTGAGGCAAAAGCCGCTGCCTCGGACGAGATCACCGACAACGAATTCGAAGACCTGCTCGACCAGTTGCATGGCAAGGGCAAGTTCGAACCTGCCGTTGCGGCCAATGCTGCTACCGCCACTGCACCGGTCAAGAAAGCCGAACCCGCCAAGGTCGAAGCGCCGAAAGCCGAGCCGGCGAAAGCGGCTGCACCTGCACCTGCCGCTGCTGCGCCTGCGAAAGCAGCTCCAGCCGCCGCACCTGCACCGGCTCGTGCCGCGCCTGCGGTAGCTGAAAAAACCGAAGCGGAAACCACCGTGCGCGTCGACACCGCGCGGCTGGACGAAATCATGAACATGGTCGGCGAACTGGTGCTGGTACGTAACCGCCTGGTGCGCCTGGGGGCCAACAGCTCCGACGAAGCCATGTCCAAGGCCGTGTCCAATCTGGACGTGGTGACTGCCGACCTGCAGACCGCGGTGATGAAAACCCGCATGCAGCCGATCAAGAAGGTCTTCGGTCGTTTCCCGCGACTGGTCCGCGATCTGGCGCGTCAGCTGAAAAAAGAAATCAACCTTGAACTGGTGGGTGAAGAAACCGACCTGGACAAGAACCTGGTCGAGGCACTGGCCGACCCGTTGGTGCACTTGGTGCGCAACGCGGTGGACCACGGCATCGAGTCGCCGGAAGAGCGCGAGGCTTCGGGCAAGGCCCGTGGCGGTCGCGTGGTGCTCTCTGCGGAACAGGAAGGCGATCACATCCTGCTGTCGATTTCCGATGACGGCAAAGGCATGGACCCCGCGGTACTGCGCGCAATCGCGGTCAAGCGCGGAGTCATGGACAAAGATGCGGCGGATCGGCTGAGCGACACCGATTGCTACAACCTGATCTTCGCGCCGGGCTTCTCGACCAAGACCGAGATTTCCGACGTGTCAGGCCGTGGTGTGGGCATGGACGTGGTGAAAACCAAGATCGCCCAGCTCAATGGCTCGATCAACATCTACTCGACCAAGGGCCAGGGCTCGAAGATCGTCATCAAGGTGCCGTTGACCCTGGCGATCATGCCGACCCTGATGGTGATGCTGGGCAACCAGGCATTCGCCTTCCCGCTGGTCAACGTCAACGAGATCTTCCATCTGGACCTGTCGACCACCAACGTCGTCGATGGCCAGGAAGTGGTGATCGTGCGCGACAAGGCTTTGCCGCTGTTCTACCTCAAGCGCTGGCTCGTCAGCTCTGCCGCGCATGAAGAACAACGCGAAGGTCACGTGGTGATCCTCTCGGTCGGCACTCAGCGTATCGGCTTCGTCGTCGATCAGTTGGTGGGCCAGGAGGAAGTGGTCATCAAACCGCTGGGCAAGATGTTGCAAGGCACGCCAGGCATGTCCGGCGCCACCATTACCGGTGACGGCCGCATCGCGCTGATCCTCGACGTACCGAGCATGCTCAAGCGTTACGCCGCGCGGCGTATTTGATTCAGCGAGTGCGCTCGCTGCCACGGCGCCACGCTATCTGTAGCAGTACGGCTTGCCGGCGGTAGCGATCTTGCTGACGTCACCGCCGGCAAGCCGTGCTGCTACAGAGCGTGACCGTGTTTTGGCACTCGTTGTGTCAAGTTTGATGAAAGGGGCTGCGGGCATGGCCCGTTTCGCCTAATGGAGTGTTTATGGCAGTCAAGGTTCTGGTGGTAGACGATTCCGGTTTTTTCCGCCGGCGCGTCTCGGAAATTCTTTCCTCTGACACAACGATTCAAGTGGTCGGTACCGCCACCAATGGCAAGGAAGCGATCGAGCAAGCCCTGGCGCTCAAGCCCGACGTGATCACCATGGACTACGAAATGCCGATGATGGATGGCATTACCGCAGTTCGTCATATCATGCAGCGCTGCCCGACCCCGGTTCTGATGTTCTCCTCGCTGACCCACGAAGGCGCCCGGGTAACCCTGGATGCGCTCGATGCCGGCGCTGTCGACTTCCTGCCGAAGAACTTCGAAGACATCTCGCGCAACCCCGACAAGGTCAAGCAGATGCTGTGCGAAAAGGTGCACAGCATCTCGCGCAGCAACCGTCGTTTCGGCGGTTTCGGCAGCACGCATTCGACCACCGCAGCGCCAGCGTCGACTTCAGCACTTGCGACCAGCTCGCTGCGCAGCAGTCCGACCGCTGCTCCTGCTGCGCGTCCGGCGCCAGCACCTGCTCGGCCTGGCCCCGCGGCTCATGCGCCGCATCATGCGCCCGCTCATCACGCACCGACATCACCCGCTCCCAAGCGCAAGGCCTACAAGCTGGTTGCCATTGGCACGTCCACGGGTGGCCCGGTTGCCCTGCAGCGCGTGCTGACTCAACTGCCTGCCAATTTTCCGGCTCCCATTGTGCTGATTCAGCACATGCCCGCAGCGTTCACCAAGGCGTTTGCCGAGCGTCTGGACAAGCTGTGCCGCATCAGCGTCAAGGAAGCCGAGGATGGCGACGTTTTGCGTCCTGGCCTGGCGCTGCTGGCCCCCGGCGGCAAGCAGATGATGGTCGACGGTCGCGGGGCGGTGAAAATCCTGCCCGGCGATGAGCGTTTGAATTACAAGCCTTGCGTCGACATCACGTTCGGTTCGGCGGCCAAGTCCTATGGCGACAAAGTGCTGGCCGTGGTGCTTACCGGCATGGGCGCCGACGGTCGTGAAGGTGCGCGTCTGCTCAAGCAGGGCGGCAGCCACATCTGGGCGCAGGACGAAGCCAGCTGCGTGATCTATGGCATGCCCATGGCCATCGTCAAAGCCGATCTGGCTGACGCCGTCTACAGCCTGGACGATATCGGGCGCCACCTGGTCGAGGCGTGTCTGTAATGGATGTTCTGACGCTGATAGGGATCATTCTCGCGTTCGTCGCCATTATCGGCGGCAACTTCCTCGAAGGCGGCCATCTGGGCGCGTTGCTCAATGGTCCTGCGGCGCTGATCGTGCTGGGTGGCACCCTGGCGGCCTGTCTGTTGCAGACGCCGATGAGCGCGTTCAAGCGTGCGATCCAGATCTTCATCTGGATTCTGTTTCCGCCACGCATCGACCTGGCCGGCGGCATCGACCGCGTGGTGTCGTGGAGCCTGACGGCGCGCAAGGAAGGCCTGCTGGGCCTGGAATCGGTTGCCGACAGCGAGCCCGACGCGTACTCGCGCAAAGGCCTGCAGCTGCTGGTCGACGGCGCCGAGCCGGAAGCCATTCGCAGCATCCTGGAAGTGGACTTCATGACCCAGGAAAGCCGCGACATCCAGGCCGCGAAAGTCTATGAAAGCATGGGCGGCTACGCGCCGACCGTGGGCATCATCGGCGCCGTCATGGGCCTGATTCACGTCATGGGCAATCTGGCCGACCCCAACCAGTTGGGCAGCGGTATTGCGGTGGCCTTCGTTGCGACTATCTATGGCGTGGCCTCGGCCAACCTTATCCTGTTGCCGGTGGCGAACAAGCTCAAGGCGGTCGCCATTCGCCAGTCGCGCTATCGCGAAATGCTCCTCGAAGGCCTGCTGTCGATTGCCGAAGGCGAGAACCCGCGTTCGATCGAACTGAAGCTGCAAGGCTTCATGGAGTGATGGACTGATGGCCCGTCGACGTCGCCACGAAGAGCACGAAAATCACGAACGCTGGCTGGTCTCCTACGCGGACTTCATCACCTTGCTGTTCGCGTTTTTCGTGGTCATGTATTCCATTTCGTCGCTCAACGAAGGTAAGTACAAGGTCCTCTCCGAAGCGCTGGTCGGTGTGTTCAATGAAGCCGAGCGCAGCGTGAAGCCGATCCCGATCGGCGAGCAGAAACCGCAGACCGTGCGTCCCGCCGATCCACTGGTTCAGGACAGCGAACAAACCGACGCAGCGTTGGGGCAGGGCGCTCAGGATCCGTTGAAATCCATCGCCGATGACGTCAACGCGGCGTTCGGTGATCTGATCGCGTCCAAGCAGATGACCGTGCGCGGCAACGAGCTGTGGATCGAGATCGAACTCAACTCCAGTCTGCTGTTCGGCAGCGGCGATGCGATGCCCAGCAACCTGGCGTTCGACCTGATCGACAAGGTGGCGAAAATCGTCAAACCGTTCGATAACCCGATTCACGTCGAAGGCTTCACCGACGACCAGCCGATCAACACCGGGCAGTTCCCGAGCAACTGGGAGCTGTCCTCGGCACGCTCTTCGAGCATCGTGCGCATGCTGGCCATGGACGGTATCAACCCGGCGCGGCTTGCGTCGGTCGGTTACGGCGAGTTCCAGCCGTTGACCTCCAACGCGACCGCCGACGGCCGGGCCCGCAACCGCCGCGTGGTGCTGGTGATCTCCCGCAATCTGGACGTGCGTCGCAGCCTGACCGGCTCCGGCACCGCGGCCAACGCAAAACCCGATGCGGCACTGCGTCGTGCTGGCACACAAACTGCACCTGTCCCAGCCAAACCGCCACAAGGCGTCAAATCTTCGTCATCTGCCCCTTAAACAGGTCTCGGTCATGGTTGATATGGCTGGGGGGAAAACGAGCACATGAGAGTCTGGGCAGTAGCCAATCAGAAAGGCGGGGTCGGCAAGACCACCACCTCAATCGCTTTAGCCGGGTTACTGGCCGAGGCGGGCAAGCGCGTGGTCGTGGTCGACCTGGACCCTCACGGCTCGATGACCAGTTATTTCGGCCACAACCCCGATGCGCTGGAGCACAGCTGCTACGACCTGTTTCTGAACAAGGGCGCGGTACCTGACGGCTTGCCCGGTCAACTGCTGCTGCCCACCAGCGACAAACGCATTTCCCTGCTGCCTTCGAGCACCGCGCTGGCGACCCTTGAACGACAAACCCCCGGCCAGAGTGGCCTCGGTCTGGTGATCGCCAAGAGCCTGGCGCAGCTGTGGCAGGACTTCGATTACGCGATCATCGACAGCCCGCCGTTGCTGGGCGTGTTGATGGTCAATGCCCTGGCAGCGAGCCAGCAGCTGGCAATTCCGGTGCAGACCGAGTTCCTCGCGGTCAAAGGCCTCGAGCGAATGGTCAACACCCTGGCGATGATCAACCGCTCGCGCAAAGTGCCGTTGCCTTACACCATAGTTCCGACCCTGTTCGACCGCCGTACCCAGGCGTCGATGGGCACGCTCAAATTGTTGCGCGACAGCTACCCGGAGCACGTCTGGAATGCCTACATCCCGGTCGATACGCGCTTGCGCGATGCCAGCCGGGCAGGGGTGACCCCGTCGCAGTTCGACAATAAGAGTCGCGGCGTGCTGGCATATCGCGCGTTGCTCAAACACATGCTCACCGAACAGCTTGTCGGACAGGTGGCCTGACGTGTCCATTGATCGTTTATTCACATGCGTTGCGTCTGTGGGCTCAAGTCGGCACGTTATTCAGCCGATATCGGGTTCAGGCGGTAATCGCATCACTTATTTTCGGGCCCCTGTATGAACCGCCCTCTGGACATCGCTTCACGGCCACAACTGGCGCTGCAAAACTACCTCGACGCGTTGCTGCAAGACGCCACCGAAGAGCTGGAAGTCGAGAGCGTCGACGAATTTCAGGCGGCCGTGCTCGAAGAGCAGGCCCATGATGCACGCATGCGCTCGGCGGTTGCCGAAGCGGTCGCGGCTGCTGTTCCGGTCATCCGACCTGCGCCGGTTTCGTTGGCGTTTACGCCCGAGATCAAGCCCGAGCCGGTCGTTCGACGGGTTGCCGAGCCTGTGGTGGCCAAGGTGTTCGAAGCGCCGGTCATCCTGCCACCGGTCATTGCGCCTCCGGTTATCGCGCCTGTTGTCGAACCGGTTGTGCCAGAACCTGAAGTAGCGTTGGTCGAGCCGGTCGCCGAAGTGCATCTGCCTGCACAACGAACGCCGACGCCGCCACCGACCTCGGACGAGCGTCCAGCGTGGGCAGAAGAACCCTTCGAATGCCTGCTGTTCGACGTCGCGGGTCTGACGCTCGCGGTGCCTCTGGTGTGCCTGGGTTCGATTTACCCACTGGCCGGGCATGACCTGACGCCGCTGTTCGGCCAGCCGGACTGGTTTCTCGGGATCCTGCCCAGCCAGGCAGGGAACCTGAAGGTGCTGGACACCGCGCGCTGGATCATGCCGGACCGTTATCGCGACGACTTTCGCCAGGGCTTGCAGTATGTGATTTCGGTTCAGGGCTATGAATGGGGGCTGGCGGTGCATCAGGTCAGCCGCTCGCTGCGTCTGGACCCGAAGGAAATCAAATGGCGCTCCCATCGGGGTCAGCGCCCTTGGCTTGCCGGGACCGTCATCGAACACATGTGTGCGCTGCTGGACGTTGCCGCGTTGGCCGAGCTGATTGCCAGCGGCGCCGTCAAACAGATGCAGGCATTTAAATAAACATCGGCAACTGAACATCATCGAATAAACACAGGCCGGCGTCTGAAGCGTCGTCCGCAAAGCACAACACGCAAGGGGTTAGGGGTATGAAGAAGTCGTCAGCACAGGGTTCCGAAGATCCGATTCTGCAGTGGGTCACCTTCCGCCTGGACAACGAAACGTATGGCATCAACGTGATGCAGGTTCAGGAAGTGCTGCGTTACACCGAGATCGCCCCGGTTCCGGGTGCCCCAAGCTACGTGCTGGGCATCATCAACCTGCGCGGTAACGTGGTCACCGTGATCGACACCCGTCAGCGCTTTGGTCTGTCGCCGGTTGAAGTCAGCGATAACACGCGTATCGTGATCATCGAGGCCGATAAGCAAGTGGTCGGGATCCTGGTCGATAGCGTCGCTGAAGTGGTTTACCTGCGTCAGTCGGAAGTCGAAACCGCGCCGAACGTCGGCAACGACGAATCCGCAAAATTCATCCAGGGCGTCTGCAACAAGAACGGCGAACTGCTGATCCTCGTCGAGCTGGACAAGATGATGTCCGAGGAAGAGTGGTCCGAGCTGGAGAACATCTGATTGATTTTCGAGGTTGCGGTCATTTTTCTGGCGGTGTTGTGGGTCGCGAGCGTCGCGATGTTCATGGCCCACACCAAACGCCAACGCACACTGGCCATGCAGCAGGTCGAAGCCGACTCGCTGCGTGACCAGCGCATTCGCGATCTGGCCCGGCGCCTGGAAAACTACCAGGGCGGAACGGTGAAAATGGGCGAGGACTTGCACGAGCTGCGCTCCATCGTCGCGCCGCTGCCGGACAAGATCACCGCGCTCGAACAGCGCGATCCCTCCACGCTCTCCTTCGCCCAGGCCGCGCGCCTGGTCGGCATGGGCGCCAGCGTCGACGAACTGACTCAGTCCTGTGGGTTGACCCAGGCTGAGGCGCAGTTGATGACCAAGTTGCACGGCAACGGCAACTGATCGTCCGTTTTGCCTCCACATCTGCAGCAGTCCGGCTTGCCGGCGGTAGCGATCTTCCGGTCATTACCGCCTGCAAACCCGACCCATAGGTGCGTCTTCGATGATTATCTGGGAGTGATATCCCGCTCCACCGGCTCAGGGTCCGGATCGAAGCCCACCGGGAACTTGCCCTTCAGACGCCAGGCGAAGGCGATGATTTCGGCGATCGTCAGGTACAACTCCTGCGGGATGCTGTCGCCCAGCTCCATGCGCGCGAGCATCTTCACCAGTTCGGCGTTTTCATAGATCGGCACCTTGTATTCCCGGGCAATCGCAAGAATGGCTTCGGCCAGCGCATCGTCGCCCTTGGCGGTCAGCGTCGGGGCCTGCTGGCCGTCGTAGCTCAGGGCAATGGCCTGACGCGAGTTCTGGTCGTGGGTGTTCATCAGGCGTTCTCGTCGATCCAGCGTTGTTCCAGCACCGTGCGCGAACCCTGGGCCGGTACCCCGCGGTTGCATTCCAGTTTCTTGACGTTCAGGCCGCATGCCACGAGTCGGGCGCGCAGGCTGTCCAGTTCGCTGGAAATCAGCTCCGCCGCGCCTTCGCGCTCGGCCCACATCTGGCTGGATAGGTTGCCCGCGATCAATTGCGCCTGCACCTGCAGCGGGCCCAGCGGCTCCAGGTCGAAGGCCAGTTCGACGCGCCAGAGTTTTTCCTTCTCCTTGACCTCCTGAGTCGCGTTTTCAGGCGTCTGTTCGCGTTCGGGGGTGTCTTCGCGCTGAACCTTGACCTGCAACGGCACGATGTCGTGAGCGTTGCGCATGGGGATTTCCAGCTGCCAGGTGGTCACTTGCGTACCATCGGCGTGGGTGCGGGTCTGTTCCAGTCCGCCCAGTTGATGGCTTTGCAAACGCGAAATCGCCCCCGCCGCCAGTTTCAGCAGGACCTCCAGATCGTCCTTGTTTTCCGGGTTGCCGAGGGTTCGGGAAGGTAATGGGAAGTTGATCGGCAGGGCCGGCGCAGCCACCAGTCCCAGCGTGCCCAAGGCATTGCGGATCACACTCGGCATTGCCCGGGCAAGCGTGTTGGCGGCGGCGGCAGCATCGTAACTGGCGTTGTTCGGCAGGCCCGGAAGGATCTGCGCGATGATGCGCAGCAGATTGGCCTTCATGTCTGGCACCAGCGTCGGGTTTTCTCCCGCCATCAAGCGCGACTCCATGAACAGCCCACTGGCGTTCAAGGCCTGTGCTACGCCCTTGGCGGTGGTCATCTGTTGCAGGTCCGGCAGGTCGGCAAACAGCTGATCGATGCTGGCGCGCAGCGACTGCGGCAGGTTATCGGGCGTGTTCGCGCCGGGCTGTGGGAGATTTTGCAGCGCGGTCAGCAGGCTCTGCAGCGAGCCCTGTCGGCTCTGCTGGGTCGAAAGCTGTTGGGCCAGGGCCAGTTCGTCGAGGCGATTGGGCATGGCGATGAAATTCAGTGCCTGGCTGTTCTGCACCTGAGCGCTGAGCAGGCTGCCGACCCGTAATGGCTGCGGGCTTTCGATGGTCAGGCTGCTGCCGGCCAGCGCGGTATTGAGCAGCATGACAATGGAGCGATATGTCGTTGGTGCGTTTGCGCCGCCTGCGGATTGGCCCGCCAGTTGTGCGACGTTCTGCGCCTCGACCTGGGTCGTCAGTACCTTGCCCTGTAGCAGCGTGCCCGCAGGGAGCTGGCGGGTGTCGATGCTGGTCAGGCTGTTGGCGATGGCTTTTTGCAGGTCCTGCACGCTGATGGTCAGCGTGTCGGCCGAACCCTGGGCGACGTTGACGTTGGTGCCCGGCGTCAATGGCAACGTACTGCTGACGGGCAGGGTGGTCTGCTGGCCGTTGTTCATGGTCAGCTTGAGCAGCAGCTGGAAATCCTGGCCGAGCTGCTTGAGGCTGACCACCTCGGCATTGGCGACTTGACCGGAGTTGAGCAGGCCTTCGCGGGGCTCCATCAGTTTGAGCACTTCGCCCGGCGGCACACCCGCGCGCAACAAGGCCGTGGCGGCCGCTACTGGAGAAAGATTGGGTATATCGCCTGTCATCAGATCCCGACTCGGTAAATATGCGCTCTGGGTCGCCCGTCTTGCGGTGGTCGCCGTTTCAGCGCGAGCACGGCAACCGCGCCTATCTATGTATAATCCTGCGCCAACGTCATCGGCGGGCTACCGTTAAGCTGCATCAGTATAACGGCCGCCCTGAGCGTGACTTGAACCGCCGTGCACACCTGCTATCCGAAAAGAAGGCCTACATGTCGATCCCTGTTCTTGAAGCCGTGGCGCTTGCCTGCGAGCGTGACTGGCGTCTGCTGTTCGAGCATCTCGACCTGCGGCTGGCGGCGGGCGACATGGTGCAGATCAGCGGCCCCAACGGCAGTGGCAAGACCAGCCTGTTGCGGCTGCTGAGCGGGCTGATGCAGCCGACCTCGGGCGACGTGCTGCTCGACGGCAAACCGCTTTCGGAGCAACGCAGCGAACTGGCCCACAACCTGCTGTGGATCGGCCATGCCGCCGGAATCAAGGACCTGCTCACCCCCGTTGAAAACCTCTCCTGGCTCTGCGCCTTGCATCAAAGCGTCGCGTCCGCCGATATCTGGCAAGCCCTCGAAGCGGTTGGACTGCGCGGTTTCGAAGACGTGCCGTGCCACACGCTGTCTGCCGGGCAAAAACGCCGGGTGGCTCTGGCGCGGCTGTACCTGCCGGGCCCAGCCTTGTGGATGCTCGACGAACCCTTCACGGCGCTGGACAAGCAGGGCGTCGCGCAACTCGAAGCGCATCTGGCCGAACACTGTGACAACGGCGGCACCGTGGTATTGACCACGCACCACACGCTGAGCCGCACACCGGCCGGTTATCGCGATCTGGATCTGGGGCAATGGGCCGTATGAGTCATGTGTTCACCCTGCTGATCGCCCGCGAAGCCCGTCTGCTGTTCCGTCGTCCCGCCGAGCTGCTCAATCCGCTGGTGTTCTTCGCCATCGTCATCGCGCTGTTCCCGTTGGCCGTGGGCCCTGAGGCGCAATTGTTGCAAACCTTGTCGCCGGGATTGGTCTGGGTAGCGGCATTGTTATCGGTGTTGCTGTCGCTGGACGGCCTGTTCCGCAGCGATTTCGAAGACGGTTCACTTGAACAATGGGTGCTTTCGTCGCACCCTCTGGCGCTACTGGTCCTGGCCAAGGTGGCGGCGCACTGGGCGTTTTCCGGTCTGGCGCTGGTGTTGCTGGCGCCGCTGCTGGCGCTCATGCTGGGGCTGCCGAGCGCATGCCTGCCGGTGTTGCTGTTGTCGCTGTTGCTGGGCACACCGGTGCTGAGCCTGCTCGGTGCAGTAGGTGCGGCCTTGACCGTAGGGCTCAAGCGCGGTGGCCTGCTGCTGGCGTTATTGATCCTGCCGCTGTATATCCCGGTGTTGATTCTGGGCAGCGGTGCGCTTCAGGCGGCACTTCAGGGCATGCCCGCGACCGGCTATCTGCTTTGGCTTGGCAGCCTGACCGCGTTGGCGATAACCCTGACACCTTTTGCAATTGCTGCTGGCTTGAAAATCAGCGTTGGCGAATAATCGGATTCTGACCGACCGGACAACTTTTCGGTCGTCGGAGCCAGGACGCTTCAATCAATAGAAGCGCCAGAACAGAACCAGAACATGAAAAGTACCGTGATGAAAAGGCAGCGTGATGAACACAAGCGCCAAGGCTAAAAGCGGCATCAGTTGGGCGTGGTTCCATAAACTGGGCTCGCCGAAATGGTTCTATGGCATCAGCGGCCGCCTGCTGCCCTGGCTGAGCATCGCTTCGGCGTTGCTGATCGGCATCGGCGTGGTCTGGGGCCTGGCCTTCGCGCCGCCGGATTATCAGCAGGGCAACAGTTTCCGCATCCTTTATATCCACGTTCCTTCCGCCATGCTGGCGCAGTCCTGCTACGTGATGCTGGCGGTGTGCGGGGTGGTCGGCCTGGTGTGGAAGATGAAGATGGCCGACGTGGCCCTGCAATGCGCCGCGCCCATCGGTGCCTGGATGACCGCCGTGGCGCTGGTCACCGGCGCGATCTGGGGCAAGCCGACCTGGGGCTCGTGGTGGGTGTGGGATGCGCGACTGACGTCCATGCTGATTCTGCTGTTCCTGTACTTCGGTCTGATTGCGCTGGGCAACGCCATCAGCAATCGTGACAGCGCCGCCAAGGCCTGTGCGGTGCTGGCGATCGTTGGCGTGATCAACATCCCGATCATCAAGTACTCCGTGGAGTGGTGGAACACCCTGCATCAGGGCGCAACCTTCAGCCTGACCGAAAAACCGGCGATGCCTGCTGAGATGTGGCTGCCGCTGCTGTTCACCGCGCTGGGGTTCTACTGCTTTTTTGGCGCGGTGCTGCTGATGCGCATGCGCCTGGAAGTGCTCAAGCGTGAGTCCCGCGCCACCTGGGTCAAGGACGAAGTGATGAAGAGCCTTGGGCACGCCCCGCGCAAAGGAGCCGGACAGTGAGTTTCGATTCGTTTGGCGATTTTCTCGCCATGGGCAAACACGGGCTGTTCGTCTGGACCGCCTATGGCATCTGCCTGACCGTGCTGGCGATCAACGTCGCGTCACCGCTGCTGGCGCGTCGGCGTTACCTGCAACAAGAGGCGCGTCGTTTGCGCCGGGAGAGCAACACGTGAATCCGCTGCGAAAGAAGCGACTGTTGATCATCGTGGCGATCCTCGCCGGGGTCGGCATCGCTGTGAGCCTGGCCCTCAGCGCCTTGCGAGAGAACATCAACCTGTTTTACACCCCGACCCAGATCGCCAGTGGCGAAGCTCCCCATGACACGCGGATTCGCGCCGGGGGCATGGTCGAGAAGGGCTCGCTGCAACGTTCCGGCGATTCGCTGGACGTTACCTTTGTCGTCACCGACTTCAACAAGTCGGTGACCATTACCTATCGCGGCATTCTTCCGGACCTGTTCCGCGAAGGGCAGGGCATCGTTGCCCTTGGCAAGCTCAACGCCGACGGCGTGGTGGTGGCCGATGAAGTGCTGGCCAAACACGATGAGAAATACATGCCGCCAGAAGTCACTAAAGCTTTGAAGGACAGCGGCCAGTCAGCGCCGGGCACCTCTTCCAAGCAAGGCGCTCTCCCGGAAAAACAGGGGTAAACCATGATTCCCGAACTCGGCCATCTGGCCATGATCCTGGCCCTGTGCTTTGCCATCGTGCAGGCCATCGTTCCGCTCTTCGGCGCCTGGCGTGGCGACCGTCTGTGGATGGGTCTCGCTCAGCCTGCGGCGTGGGGCCAGTTTGCTTTTCTGTTATTCGCCTTCGGCTGCCTGACCTACTCGTTCATGGTCGATGACTTCTCGGTGACCTACATCGCCGAGAACTCCAACAGCGCCTTGCCCTGGTATTACAAATTCAGCGCCGTCTGGGGGGCACACGAAGGCTCGTTGCTGCTGTGGGCGTTGATTCTCGGTGGCTGGACCTTCGCCGTGTCGGTGTTCTCGCGCCAGTTGCCGCAGGTCATGCTGGCCCGCGTGCTGGCCGTGATGGGCATGATCAGCGTCGGCTTTCTGCTGTTTCTGATCCTCACCTCCAACCCGTTCAGCCGCATCCTGCCGCAGATTCCCCAGGACGGGCGCGACCTCAATCCATTGCTGCAGGACATCGGCCTGATCGTTCACCCACCGATGCTGTACATGGGCTATGTCGGTTTCTCCGTGGCTTTCGCATTCGCCATCGCCGCCTTGCTCGGCGGGCGTCTGGATGCGGCGTGGGCGCGTTGGTCGCGGCCCTGGACCATCGTCGCCTGGGCGTTCCTCGGTATCGGCATCACGCTGGGCTCGTGGTGGGCCTATTACGAACTCGGCTGGGGCGGCTGGTGGTTCTGGGACCCGGTCGAGAATGCCTCGTTCATGCCGTGGCTGGTGGGTACAGCGTTGATCCACTCGCTGGCCGTCACGGAAAAGCGCGGAGTGTTCAAAAGCTGGACCGTGTTGCTGGCCATCGCTGCGTTTTCCTTGAGCCTGCTGGGCACCTTCCTCGTACGGTCTGGCGTACTGACGTCGGTTCACGCCTTCGCCTCCGACCCGGCGCGCGGGGTGTTCATCCTGATCTTCCTGCTGATGGTGGTCGGCGGTTCGCTGACGCTGTTCGCCATCCGCGCTCCGGTGGTCAAAAGCCACGTCGGCTTCGGCCTCTGGTCGCGGGAAACCCTGCTGCTGGGCAATAACCTGGTGCTGGTGGTGGCCGCCTCGATGATCCTGCTTGGCACGCTGTACCCGTTGGTGCTCGATGCGTTGAGCGGGGCGAAGATGTCGGTCGGCCCGCCATACTTCAATGCGTTGTTCGTGCCGCTGATGGGCCTGCTCATGGCCGTGATGGCGGTGGGTGTGCTGGTGCGCTGGAAAGACACACCGGTGAAATGGCTGATGAGCATGCTCGCGCCGGTGTTGGTTGGCAGTGCGGTGCTGGCGGTCGTCGCCGGTTTCGCCATGGCCGATTTCCATTGGGCGGTGCTCGCCACCTTCCTGCTCGCCGCCTGGGTGCTGCTGGCCGGCGTACGCGATCTGCTGGACAAAACCCGTCATAAGGGCTTGTTCAAGGGCATGCGCTCGTTGACCCGCAGTTACTGGGGCATGCAGGTGGCGCATATCGGCATCGCTGTCGTGGCACTCGGCGTGGTGTTGTCCAGCCAGAACAGCGCCGAACGCGATCTGCGTCTTGCCCCCGGCGAGTCAGTCGAGCTGGGCGGTTATATGTTTGTCTTCGAAGGCGCCAAACACGTTCAAGGCCCCAACTTCACCTCGGACGAAGGCACCCTTCGCGTGCTGGAAGAAGGTAAGGAAGTGACTGTGCTGTATCCGGAAAAACGTCTGTACACCGTGCAGCGCTCGATGATGACCGAAGCCGGAATCGACGCCGGCTTTACCCGCGATCTGTACGTTGCGCTGGGTGAGCCGCTGGATAATGGCGCATGGGCCGTGCGCGTTCACGTCAAACCGTTCGTGCGCTGGATCTGGTTCGGCGGGCTGATCACCGCATTGGGCGGTTTGCTGGCGGCGCTGGACAAGCGTTATCGGGTCAAGGTCAAAGCGAAGGTGCGTGATGCACTCGGCCTGTCGGGAGCTGCGGTATGAAGCGTTGGGTGTTGCTGATTCCGCTGGCGCTGTTTCTCGGCATGGCGGCGTTTCTTTACAAAGGGCTGTATCTGGACCCGTCGGAGCTGCCGTCGGCGTTGATCGACAAGCCATTCCCGGAGTTTTCCCTGCCTGCCGTGCAGGATGGCAAGCCGGTGACCCGCGCCAGCCTGCTGGGCAAACCGGCGCTGGTGAATGTCTGGGGCACCTGGTGCATCGCCTGTCGGGTAGAGCATCCGGTGCTGACCAAACTGGCGCAGCAGGGCGTGGTGATCTACGGCGTCAACTACAAAGACGTCAACGCTGACGCCTTGAAGTGGCTCAAGGATTTTCACGACCCCTACCAGCTGAATATCAATGACGAAGCCGGCAGCCTGGGGCTCAACCTGGGTGTCTACGGCGCGCCGGAAACCTTCCTGATCGACCGCAAGGGCATCATTCGCTACAAGCATGTCGGGGTGATCGACGAGACCGTCTGGCGCGAGAAGCTGGCCGGGCTGTATCAGGGGCTGGTCGATGAGGGCAAGCAATGAAGCGCTTCATCGCCGCAGCGGCATTGGTCATGAGCTGCGCTGGCAGCGCTTACGCCGCCATCGACGCCTACACCTTCAAGAACGAAGCCGAGCGCGCTCGCTACACCGAGCTGACCCGCGAGCTGCGTTGCCCCAAATGCCAGAATCAGGACATCGCCGACTCCAACGCACCGATCGCCGCCGACCTGCGCAAAGAGATCTACCGCATGCTCGGCGAAGGCCAGAGCAATCAGCAGATCATTGATTTCATGGTCGATCGCTACGGCGAGTTCGTGCGCTACAACCCTGAGCTGAATGCCCACACCTGGTTGCTGTGGTTCGGCCCTGCCGGGCTGCTGCTCGGCGGTGCGTTGTTGATTGGCGTGATCGTGGTGCGTCGTCGCAAACAACCCGCTGAAGACGCCAATGTGCTTTCCGACGAGGAGCGTCAACGCCTCGCCCACCTGCTGGATAAAAAACACGAATGATCGATTTCTGGCTAGCGGCCGGCCTGCTGTTGCTGGTGGCCCTGAGTTTTCTGCTGATCCCTCTGTTGCGCGGTCGTCGCGCCCAGACCGAAGAAGATCGCACCGCCCTCAACGTCGCGCTGTATCAGGAGCGCCTCGCCGAGCTGCAAGAGCAGCAGGAGGAGGGCGTGCTGTCGGCGGCGCAAATGGACAGTGGCCGCGCCGAAGCCGCCCGTGAATTGCTCGCCGACACCGAAGGCGCGGGCGCTGAACGCGTCTCGCGTCTGGGCAAGCCGCTGCCGTTGCTGGTGGCGGTGCTGGTCCCGGTTCTGGGCTTGGCGCTGTACCTGCATTTTGGCGCCAGCGACAAGGTCGAGTTGTCCCGTGAGTTCGCTCAGCCGCCTGGCTCGCTGGCGCAGATGACCGAGCGCCTTGAGCGCGCGGTCAAGGCTCAGCCGGATTCCGCCGAGAGCATCTATTTCCTCGCGCGCACCTACATGGCTCAGGATCGTCCGGCCGATGCGGCGAACATGTTCGAGCGCGCCGTGGCGCTGGCCGGGCGTCAGCCGGAATTGCTCGGGCAGTGGGCCCAGGCGTTGTATTTCGCCAGCAACAAGGCCTGGACGCCGCAGATCCAGGCACTGGCGGACGAAGCGCTGAAACTCGATCCGAAGGAAGTCACAAGCCTGGGCCTCAAGGGCATCAATGCGTTCGAAAGCCAGCATTTCCAGGAGGCGGTGGATTACTGGAAGCGTCTGCTGGCGGTATTGCCGCCCAATGATCCTTCGCGCTCGGCGCTGGAAGGCGGTATCGCCCGCGCCAGCGAGCGACTGGTGCAGGGCGGTGGCACCGTGCAGGACGCGACACTGGTAGCGGCTCCCGGGGCTCATTTGAAAGTCCGCGTGACCCTGTCCGACTCGCTGAAAGCCAAGGTGCAGCCCGGCGACACGGTGTTCGTCTTCGCCCGCGCAGTCTCCGGCCCGCCGGCGCCGCTGGCGGTCAAGCGCGTGACCGTGGCCGACCTGCCTGTGGACGTCGAATTGACTGATGCCGACGCGATGATGCCGCAACTGAAACTGTCGAACTTTCCGGAAGTCCAACTGGTTGCCCGGGTATCCCGCGCAGGCCAGCCCACTTCCGGTGAGTGGATCGGTCGCAGTCAGCCGTTGCCCAGTAACGTGACTGCCCGTCAGGCCTTGACCATCGACAGCCCCGATCAGTAGCCCTGATTCGTTGCCAGCATCTTTAGAGAGTTTGCGCTTATGTATCGCGTCGCACGATTTGCCTTGTTGAGTGTGGTGGTTGCCCTGAGTGCCGCCTGTGCGGTTCAGCGGCCTGGCCCGCAGAGTTCGGAGCCGATTCCGACCGTTCCCGGACCGTCGCCGACGCCACAACCGGGAACCCCGCGCACTACGCCGCAAACCCCGCCGTCAACGCCGATTCCATCGGGCCCGAAAACCTCCTCGCACTTCGCCCCGCCGCCGGGTGGCAACAGCCACTGGGACGCTAAACTGGGCGTGCATGTGCTGGATAACGTGCCCAACACGTTCTATCGCCAGCGCACGTACTACCGCTGGAACAACGGCTGGACATGGTCCACGTCGCCAGCCGGTCCGTGGCAGGAAACCGACTCCAGCGGCGTGCCGCCGGGGTTGAGCAAGCAGTTCGGGAATTGAACTGAGCGTGATGACCTTGCTGTCTGGGTGCTAACCCTCCACCCCACAGATCAAGTGCACGACTGATGCAAGTGTCAAACTTGGGGCAATAAAAAACGGCGACTTTTTCAGGTCGCCGTTTTTGTGTGGCTGAACTGATTACTTCGCCGGATAGATCTGGTCGAACACCCCACCATCATTGAAGTGGGTCTTCTGCACGGTGCGCCAGTCGCCGAAGGTTTTCTCGACGTTGAGGAAGTCGACTTTCGGGAAACGATCGGTGTACTTCGCCAATACCGCAGGATCACGTGGACGCAGGTAGTTGTTCGCTGCAATTTCCTGGCCTTCCGGCGACCACAGGTACTTCAGGTAATCCTCGGCCAGTGCCCGGGAGCCTTTCTTGTCCACGACCTTGTCGACCAGACTCACCGGTGGCTCAGCTTCGGCGGAGACGCTTGGGTAGACCACTTCGAACTGATCGCGGCCGAACTCACGGGCGATCATTTCGGCTTCGTTCTCGAAGGTGATAAGCACATCGCCGATCTGGTTGGTCATGAAGGTCGTGGTCGCGCCACGGCCACCGGTATCGAGCACCGGCACATGGCTGAACAACTGGCCGACGAACTTCTTCGCAGCCGCTTCGTCGCCACCGTTTTTCAGCGTATAGCCCCACGCGGAGAGATAGGTATAGCGGCCGTTGCCCGAGGTTTTCGGGTTCGGCACGATCACTTCAACGCCGTCCTTGACCAGATCCGGCCAGTCTTTGAGCGCCTTCGGGTTGCCTTTGCGCACGATGAAAACAGTCGCGGAGGTGAACGGCGCGCTGTTGTTCGGCAGGCGGCTTACCCAGTTGTCCGGGACCAGTTTGCCGTTGTCGGCCAGCGCATTGATGTCGGTGGCCATGTTCATGGTGATCACGTCAGCCGGCAGGCCGTCGATGACCGAGCGCGCCTGTTTGCTTGAACCGCCGAAGGACATCTGTACCGTGACGTCTTCCTTGTGCTCAGCCTGCCAGTGCTTCTGGAAGGCGGCGTTGTAGTCTTTATAGAAGTCGCGCATCACGTCGTAGGAGACGTTGAGCAGGGTGGGCGCGGCATTGGCGGCGCTGCCGAAGGCCAGTCCGGCAGCCAGCAGAGAAGCGGCGAAGAGTTTGTTCACTGCGAATTCCTTTGTCGTGTCGAAGAGTTGTTCTTATATAAAAAGGTATGGCTAATGGCCGCGACTATAACGAAAACCCTCAACGGCCCATAGATTAAAAACTTATGTGCTTATGACTTTTGTACAGGCTCGGCCGCCGAAATCGAATCGACTTTCGGGAACAACGCATTGCCGCATCGCGAACAGAATGCCGCGCCATGCTCGTGGTTGTTCTTGGCGCACACCGGGCAGTCATGCTGCAACTGGTCGCCGCGCATGGCGTTGGCCAGCTCCGCGGTGAAAATCCCGGTGGGCACGGCGATAATCGAGTAACCGGTGATCATCACCAGTGACGAGAGAATCTGGCCCACAGGCGTCTTTGGCACAATGTCGCCGAAGCCCACCGTGGTCAGTGTGACGATTGCCCAGTAGATGCCTTTGGGAATGCTGGTGAAGCCATGCTCCGGGCCTTCGATGACGTACATCAAGGTGCCGAACACCGTGACCAGCGTCGATACGGTGACCAGAAACACGATGATCTTCTGCTTGCTGCCGCGCAGGGCCGCCAGCAGGTAATTGGCCTGTTTCAGGTAGGGGCTGAGTTTGAGCACCCGGAAGATCCGCAGCATCCGTACCACGCGCACGATCAGCAGGTACTGCGCGTCGCTGTAATAGATCGCCAGGATACCGGGCACGATCGCCAGCAGGTCGATCAGGCCGTAGAAGCTGAAGGCGTATTTCAGCGGTTTGGGCGAGCAATACAGCCGCAGCATGTACTCGACAGCGAAGACGAAGGTAAAGCCCCACTCGATGTACGCCAGGACATCGGCGTAGTCGCGATGCACCGCCTCGATGCTGTCGATGATGACGATCAGCAGGCTGCACAGAATGATCAGCAGCAGGGCTTTGTCGAAGCGCCGACCGGCCTTGGTGTCTGTCTGAAATACGATGATGCGTAGCTGTTCGCGCCAGCCGGTGTTGCTGTCCATGGTGCAGTTCCGATTGCAAGGTCGGCAGAGCCTGTGACAAAGCGTTCAGGAGCGCAACCGGTGATCTTCAATCGACTGCTGCAAAAGACGACGGCTGGCCTGTACCAGCCAGCACGCAAGAATGAACGGCGCAGTCAGGGTCGCCAGTCCCAGCCCCGAAAAGCCCGGTTGCAGAAGGATCGCCAGCACAATCGCGATTCCCGGCAGCCAGGGTTTGTAGCGCACATGACTGAACGCCAGTGCAGCCAGCGCCGGGTTGTAACCGGACAGCCCCAGCAGGGCCAGATTGCTTTCCTGCTGCCACAGGGCGAAGGCGATGCCACTGATGCAACCCAGCGCTGCCCACAACGCGGCCGTGCGGTTGGAAATCAACAGGCCGAGGCCGATCAGCACCCCGGCCAGCGGGTGGTCTAGCAAGAACACCTGCCCAAGGCCCAGTGGCAACGCCTGGATCAGATCGGAATGGGCAACGGGCGTAACAGGCAAAGGCTCGGCAAACGTCAGCATCACCCAACTGAACAGCACGAACGGCGCAGTGTAGGCCTTCAGGCACGACGCCCTCGGCGCCCGTTGCAACCAGGCGTGCATCAGCATCGCGCTCAGGCCGCCACAAGCGATGATCAGCAGCGGCAACAGTGGCGACCAATCAAAGCGATAGCAGATCAACAACCCCAGCAGCACGCCGTTATAGCTGTACACGCCAGACTGCCGCTCGGCCTTGGCGTATCCGCGACGTTGCGCCGTGAGCAACCCGGCAACCGCACCGAGCAGCGCGCCGCCGAGGGATGAAGGCGCGCTGATCAGGATCGCCAGTAGACAGAGCAGGCCGCACACAGGATTGCGTTGCAGCAGGACCTGGCTGAAGCCATTGAGCAGCGCCTCGGCCCAGTCAGGGCAGGCGGAGGAGGGGGCAGATTTGAGGGTTTCCATGTATGTATTCAATAATTGTTTTTATTGTATACATAGTGGCCTAAGAGGCAGATCTCGTTCAAGAGCCTGGCTGAGATTTCACAGACCACACGAAACACCGTGGAGGGAGCTTGCTCGCGAAGGGCTCATGACAGCCAATACTTATCCATCGGATGTCCCTGAGCTTTCGCGAGCAAGCGCCTCTTAGACCCTGAACTGCCTCAACAACCCATTCAATTGCTCGCTCAACCCTTTGAGTTGTGCGCTTGCCGCACTGGACTGCTCAGCCGCCACCGCAGTGCTCTGCGATAACTGCGCGGCCTGGGTGACGTTCTGGTTGATGTCTTCCACCACGTGGGATTGCTGCAATGTCGCGCTAGCAATCGAGGCGTTCAGGCCATTGAGGTTGCGCAGTGCCTGGCTGATCGACGTCAGGCTTTGCCCGGCGAGGTTCGCCTGTTCGATGGTCAACTGAGACGAGCGGCTGCTGTCGCCGATGACTTTCACCGCAGCGTCGGAGTGGGTTTGCAGGCGCTCGATCATCGCCTGGATTTCCGCCGTGGATTTCTGCGTGCGTTGAGCCAGCAGGCGAACCTCATCGGCGACCACCGCGAAGCCGCGCCCCTGATCACCCGCCCGCGCGGCTTCGATGGCCGCGTTCAAAGCCAGCAGGTTGGTTTGTTCGGCAATGGAGCTGATGACTTCCAGCACCCCACCAATTTGCGTGCTCTCGCTGGACAGGGTGCGAATCACTTCCACGGCCTGATTGATGGTGCCGGACAAGTGATCGATCTGCTTCAGGCTGCTGTCGATGTTGGCTTGGCCTTGCTGCGCCTGGGACTCGGCATTGCGCATCTCGCTGGCAGCGTGTTCCGCATTCTTGGCGACGTCTTGCACGCCGTAAGTCACTTCGTTGACCGCTGTCGCCACCTGTTCCATCTGCAAAGACTGTTGCTGACTGCGCTCCTGAGCCTGCACGGCATTGCTGCCCAGTTCGCTGGACGCCTGACCCAGCCCGACCGCTGACAACTGCAGTTCGGTCACGACCCGACGCAGCTTGGCGGTGAAAGCATTGAAGTGCCGCGCCAGTTGTGTGATTTCGTCGTTGCCGTGGGTTTCCAGGCTGCGGGTCAGGTCGCTTTCACCGCTGGCAATGTTGGCCATGGCCTCGACCGTGGTTTTCAACGGGCCTGCGATGCTGCGGCCAATGACGATCAACAGCAGGGCCATCACCAGAATGATGCCTGCGCTGATCGAGAGCGCCTTGATCACCTGCTGTTGGAACTCAGCCTGTACATCGTCGACGTAGACGCCTGAGCCGATGATCCAGCCCCACGGCGTGAACAGGGCGATGTAGGAGGTTTTCTCGACCGAATCGCTGGCCCCCGGTTTTGGCCAGCGGTAATTGACCATCCCTGCGCCCTTGGCTTTTGCCACGGCGACCATTTCGTTGAAGACCTGGAAACCGTCGGGGTCTTTCACGCCCGACAGATCCTGACCCACCAGCTTGGGGTTGGCCGGGTGCATGATCATCACCGGGCGCAGGTCGTTGATCCAGAAATAGTCGGTCTGGTTGTAGCGCAGGCCGCGAATCGCGTCCATGGCCTGCTGCTGGGCTTGCTCGCGGGTCAGGGTGCCGGCGCTTTCCAGGCCATGGTAGTAGTCGAGCAGGCCGCTGGCGGTCTGCACCACATGCATGGTTTTCTGCGCTTTGGCGTCATACAGGTCGTCATGGATTTGCTTGAGCATGGCCACAGCCAGCGTGAACAGCATCAACACAGCGACGATAAGGATCAGCCACAGACGCCGACTGATCGAGAGATTGCGCATATTCATAACGTCACTCCGTTCATTGTTCTTGTTATTGCGCAAACCGTTTCCACCACCGGCTTGCGAGACGACCGGTCCGCCCCACCGCTCGTTTTCGAAGACAGGCCGTCTTCAAGCATCTCGGCTCATTCCGGGCAAACGTGAGGGGGTTCACAGAAAATAGGCAGCTAGCCGTCGGCTAAGGCAGAAACGTCATGTAGACGCCCAGAAAGTGGCGTCAGATTTTTTACAGGTATAGCCAAAAGCTTACACGAAGTGGAGAGTTTCGCTCTAGGTTGGATCCCGCTTGCGCAGTACATTGGATCCATCAACTGCAGCGAAGGATCGCTGCAGGATCAAGGATGATCGACCGTTTGCCAGGAATGGCTGCCGACAGGATGTTGGACGGTGTTGCACAAACCCGCTTCGGCGGGTTTTTTCATGCCTGCAGAAATGTCGTTTCGCGCGCAATTTCTCCCTCTGTTACAACCGTTTCGACCAAATGTCATCGCCAGATGGAATTTCCAGCGCTGGCGCCGTTCACAGTACGGACAACAACCCGAGTCCAGGACAGGGCCGGCCGGGCAGGCAATGGGAAAAATTATTGTGGATGCAGCGCAAATGGCAGCAAACGGGCAGGAAAAAGGACTCATTCTGGTGGTGGAGGACGAGTCGATAATTCGCGACTTTGTGTGCGAGATTCTGGGCGACGAAGGTTTTGCGACTCACGCGCTGGAAAGCGCCGACGAGGCTGCGAAGTTTCTCGACGGTCACGCCGACCGCGTGTCGCTGCTGCTGACCGATATCCTGATGCCCGGCACCTTGAACGGCGCCGACCTTGCGAACCTGTCGGGGGACAAGTGGCCGCAGATTCCGATCCTGATCATGTCCGGTCACGAGACCCCTGAAAGCTCTGGCGTACAGCATGCGGTGACGTTCATCCGCAAGCCGTGGAGCTTCGGTCAGTTGCTCGACGGCGTGGACAAGGCGTTGCAAACCCGCAACGCGCCCTAAGGCTCAGCGGTCGGGTTCACAGCCCTTCAATACAAGACGAATGATGGTCTGGGCGGCGGCTTCGTAATCGGCGTCGTCCAGCTTGGCCTTGCCGGTAACCGTCGAGATCTGCCAGTCGAAGTCGGCGTAGGTCTGGGTCGCGGCCCAGATGCTGAACATCAGATGGTTCGGGTCCAGCGGAGCGATCAGGCCATCGTCGATCCAGCCCTGAATACAATCGATGTTGTGCTTTGCCTGGCCGTTGAGCTGCTCCACCTGCTCGGGCGTCAGGTGTGGCGCGCCGTGCATGATCTCGCTGGCGAAGACCTTGGAGGCGAAGGGCAGGTCGCGGGAAATGCGGATCTTGGAGCGGATATAGCCGCTCAACACCTCAGCCGGCACCCCATCGCGATTGAACGGCGTCGAGGCCTGCATGATCGGCTCGATAATGCTTTCGAGCACCTCGCGGTAGAGGTTTTCCTTGGATTTGAAGTAGTAATAGACGTTGGGCTTGGGCACACCCGCCTTGGCGGCGATGTCGCTGGTTTTGCTGGCGGCGAACCCTTTGTCGGCGAATTCTTCACTGGCTGCGCGCAGGATCAGTTCTTTGTTGCGCTCGCGGATGCTGCTCATAAAGCGGAATTTCCTTGCCTGCTCGGCGGTGGCGAATGTTAGCACCGGCCTCGCGGCAGGCTCAAGATTGCTGCAAAGGCAGACCGCAGCCGAGCGGGCAGGCTATGCTCGGCCAATATATCCGGAACGGGAAAACACTCATGGCAGGAAGCAGTCTTTTGGTGCTGATCGACGATATCGCTACGGTACTCGACGACGTTGCGCTGATGACCAAGATGGCGGCGAAGAAAACCGCTGGAGTACTGGGCGACGATCTGGCGCTCAACGCCCAGCAGGTATCGGGCGTACGCGCCGAACGCGAGCTGCCGGTGGTCTGGGCTGTGGCCAAGGGCTCGTTCATCAACAAGCTGATTCTGGTGCCGTCGGCGTTGGCGATCAGCGCGTTTCTGCCTTGGGCGGTGACACCCTTGTTGATGCTCGGCGGCGCGTACCTGTGTTTTGAGGGCTTTGAAAAACTGGCCCACAAGTTTCTGCACAGCACCGAGGAAGATCACGCCGAACATGCGCAATTGACCGAAGCCGTGGCCGACCCTGCGACCGATCTGGTTGCCTTCGAAAAGGACAAGATCAAGGGCGCGGTTCGCACCGATTTCATTCTCTCGGCCGAGATCATCGCCATCACCCTGGGCACCGTGGCCGGGGCTTCGCTGACGCAGCAGGTGATCGTGCTGTCGGGCATCGCCATCGTCATGACCATCGGCGTGTACGGCCTGGTCGGGGTGATCGTCAAACTCGATGATGGCGGGCTGTACCTCAGCGAGCTTGAAGGCGAGGGCAGCCTTCGCCGGATGCAACGTGCAGTGGGGCGCGGGGTACTGACGGCCGCACCGTACATGATGAAAAGCCTGTCGGTGATCGGCACGGCGGCGATGTTTCTGGTGGGTGGCGGTATTCTCGTCCACGGACTGCCGGTGTTGCATCACGGAGTCGAGTCCATCACCGCAGCGACGGCTTCGGCAGTGAGCGGGTTGTCCTGGGTCATGCCGACCCTGCTTAACGCTGTCGTCGGAGTGATTGCCGGTGCTATCGTGCTGGCTGCGGTAACCGGAGCGGGAAAAATGTGGCGCCTTTTCAAGGCCTGAACGGGTATCTGGTGGCGAGGTGTCGGACATGAACAGCCCTTTGTTTTCTAGCGTGGTCGCCTATGCCCAGCACTGTGAGCGACAGCTGGTGGAAATCCTACATCGAAGGCCGACGCTCGATCGGCAGCAGGTCATGACCTGGGTCGACGAGCAGAGCCACGCGATGAAAGACCGCGATCCACTTGATCTGCTGCGTTCGCTCAACGCCAAGGTGCGAGCGGGCAAGCCGTTGCCGTGGGAAAACCGCCCCTGAAGCGGATGCCCTCGGTTCACGTAGCAGCACGGCTTGCCGGCGGTTGCGATCTTGAAGACGTCACCGCCGGCAAGCCGGACGGCCACAGGGCGGTCAGTCAGTTATCGGCTATTTGATCTTCCGGCGTTTTCAGGCTTTCGGTTTTAAACCGACTATCGCGGCGCGGAGTTTCATGACCTGGAACACAGCCATGCTCTGCGCAAGTTCGCTCAATGTAATAACCGAACTGAGAGAGGCAGTTGTTGAGTCATTCGCGATCAGTGCACGACCAGGGGCATTTTTTAGTTCTGTAGGGGGTGTAAACTTTTCGGCGGCGCATCGATGGATCGAACAGCCACTTCGATACCCGGGGCCTGGAAGAAGGAGATACGCCGATGCATGGATACGGAATGTCCGGTGACTTGTTGCACCTGAGTGTTTATCTGTTGACTATCGTTGCCTGGCTTTACTTGTGGCTGACCTGCGTATTCAGCGCGAGTGTGCCATTCAGTAAGAAGCTGGGCACCCACGCACTACTGATCTGCGCGCTGGGCGTACCGAGCCTTGCCACCTTTATGGTCGGCGGAGCACTTTTGCTGTTCGGACTGGAGTACGTCTTGTGGAGCCTGCTGGTGGTGGGCGTTGGATTACCGCTTGCCGGGGCGCGATTGGTAAGTCGCGAGCAGCACGAACCCGGCCCGGTCGAGCGATAACGCTGAAAGTAATTGCGGCGTGGTTCACTGTACGTCCCACGCCGCCTGTCATCAGAAGAAAACCTTTACCAACAAACTCGCCGTGTTCTGGTCAGTGTCGAAGTAACGGGTGTCGTTGATCCCGTACTTGTTGGTCCAGTAGTCGTATTCAATACCGACATACAGCTGACGATCCGGCAGGTTCAGCGCTTTACCCAGGTCGTATTTGATCTGTGGGTTGAAGTGCAGGTTGGAGTGGTAGTCGCCTTTGGTGTTGGACTGTTTGTTGTCCACGACCCAGTCCATGAACCCGTCGATCAGGATGTCGGATTTGCCCACCGGAATGGTGTAGGACCAGACCGGGGTGATCTGCCAGGCGCCGTAACCCGCGCGATGGCCGTCGTTGTAGCGCTTGTAGAAGTTCAGCTGGAAGTAGTCGAAGCCCGGGATGTTAAGGTCGAAACCCGGGCCGATCAGGTAGGACTCGACGTCGCCCTCACCAAACTCGTAAGTGCCTGCCAGCAACACGTCCTTGATCGGGCCGAGTTCGAATTTCTGATCGAAGATCTTGCCCAGCGACAGGCGAGGGGAGAACTCGCCGTACAGGGTGTTATTGCCGACGCCCGCATCTTTCTTGCCGTTGTAGAAGATGTTGTCCACGAACAGGAAGTTGTCCCCGTATTTCCAGCCATCGGCATGTTCGAAGGTAAACGTCTGCTGAATTTCCGGGTTGACGGCGAAGTCTTTGCCGTAGAGGTAAGTCAGGCTGTTGCTCTGCCACTGCAGCAGATCGCCCGACATGGCCGGAGCGGCGGCAAGCAGGCTACCTGCGGCCATCAGGCTGGAAAGCGTACGGTTCATGCAATTACTCCCTTGGATTAAAAGTCGTTGTTGCCCAATGATTGACGCTCTGTTTCGGCGCCTTGTTTTTACTGATTAACCTGTCCAATCGATCAGCTTTTTAATTGATAGCAAGAGCTGAGCCAACACCCTGAAAAAAGACGAAAAAGTCTCGTCAACTGTTTTGGAAACAGTCGATTCGGGTATTTATTCGTGCCTTTTCGAGGGCGCAGAGATTGATCGGTTATCTGTCGGGTCAGTCAGGATAAGTTACGCGGTCTTGCAACCCTGTTTTTGAGCAACATTCGAGCGGCGGCGGAGGATACTGACTCGCGCAGCCGGCCTCAAGTGCTCTTTGAAAGAGCACCGAAGTCGAAAACAGGGCAGTGCGACCAGCCGGTCAGTCAGTGCGAGTGTGCAGGACCTGCCATGGCGGCGCGTTCGGCACCGCCGAGCACGTTGAACAACAGGTTCAACAGCACGGCACTGAGGGTCGCCATGGCGATACCGCTGTGGGTGATCGGCCCCATCCAGTGCGGCAGGTGGCTGAAGAACTCCGGTCGAACCACCGGAATCAGGCCCATACCGATGCTGACTGCAACCAGGAGCTGGTTGCGGCGGTCGGAGATGTCGGCCTCTTGAAGGATCTTGATTCCGGTGGCGGCGACCATGCCGAACATGGCAATCGCCGCGCCGCCGAGTACTGCCGGTGGAATCGACGCCACCAGATACGCAGCTTTGGGCAGCAGGCTCAACAGAATCAGGAAGCCACCGGCGACGATAGTCACCGAACGGCAGCGCACACCGGTCATCTGCACCAGGCCGATGTTCTGGGCGAAGGAGGAGTGGGTAAAGGTGTTGAGGAAACCGGCGAGGAACGAGGCGGCGGCGTCGCACAGCAAGCCGCGGCGAAGCATGCCGGGCGTGACTTCGCGGTCGGTGATCTTGCCCAGCGCCAGAAACATCCCGGTGGACTCGACGAAGATGATCACCACCACCAGGCACATCGAGAGGATCGGCGCGAGGCTGAACTGCGGCATGCCGAAGTGCAGCGGCGTCACCACTTTGACCCAATCCGCCTGGGCCAGACCGCTGAGGTCGACCATGCCGATGAAGCCGGAAATGATGTAGCCCAGACCCATGCCGATCAGCACCGAGATGTTGACCCAGAAACCGCGCATGAAGCGGTTGATCAGCAGGATGGTCAACAGCACCAGCGCCGCAACGGCGAGGTAGAGTGGATCACCGAAACTCACCGCCTTGCTGCCGCCACCGGCCCAGTTCACTGCAACCGGGAACAGCGACAGGCCGATCGAGGTGATCACGGTGCCAGTCACCAACGGCGGAAAGAAGCGCACGATTTTCGACATGAACGGGGCAATGAGCATGCCGAAGAACCCGGCGGCGATGGTCGCGCCGAAGATCCCCGGCAGACCCACGCCCGGCATGCCCGCCATGGCGACCATACTGCCGACGGCGGCAAAGCTGGCGCCCATCATGATCGGCATGCGAATCCCCAATGGGCCGATGCCGAGCGATTGCACCACCGTGGCGATGCCGGCGACGAGCAGGTCGGCGTTGATGAGGAAGGCGATTTCTTCGCGGGAGAGGCCAGCGGCCTGGCCGATGATCAGCGGCACCGCAACGGCACCCCCGTACATCAACAGGACGTGTTGCAGGCCCACCAGAATCAGTTGCATCAGTGGCAGGGGCTGTCGTGGTGGCGCAGCAGGGATGCGCGCGTGAGTTGACTCGGACATGCAACACCTCAATTGTTCTTATTTTTGAGTACGCCCGTTGCGGCTGGGCGGTGGAACGTCTGTATCAAGAGCAGCAGCACCGCGGTCCACTGTGGGAAGGAGCTTGCTGGCGAAGGCGGCCTGCCTGTGACACCTGCACTGGCTGAGCCTAGGTTTTCGCGAGCAAGCTCCCTCTCACAGGGGGCGGATACATCAGGTATATCGGGTACATCAGGTAGATCGGTTAAAGCAGTTGGATCAGGGTATTCAGCTGCAACAGGGGCATTATCGACGCCCCTTGCATCAATTGGTCTGCGCCCCCTTGTCGATCCATTGACCCAGCAGATCACGCTCCTGCTGAGTCATCTGGGTGATATTGCCCAGCGGCATGATCTGCGCGGTCACGGCCTGGGCCTGGATGCGCGGAGCCAGTTGCTGGATCTGTTGCGGGGTGTCGAACATGATCCCGGCTGGCGCGCTGCTGAACAGCGGGCTGGTCGGTTTGGCCGAATGGCAGACCGCGCAGCGTTCCTGAATCACGCTGTGTACCTTGTCGAAATCCACACCACCGGCGTTGCTCGCCTGAGCGGGAGCCGCTTCGGCAGGGGCGGGCGCGACTTCAGGTTTAGGTTCGTCGGCGCGATGACCGCCGATGGCTGTGGCAGGCAGGGGCTGATACTCGATCTTGGCGACTTCCGGACCACGGGGCATTTGCGCAGGGCCAGTCACGTACGCCAGGCAGATCATGCCCAGTGCGCCGACCGGCAGTGCCCAGGCGAACTTGTGGCTGTTGTGACGGGTGTTGAAGTAGTGACGAACCAACACCGCACACACTGCGATCGCCGCCAGGATCAACCAGTTGTACTGGCTGCCGTAGGTGCTCGGGAAGTGGTTGCTGATCATGATGAACAGCACCGGCAGGGTGAAGTAGTTGTTGTGGCGCGAACGCAGCAGGCCCTTGGCGGGCAGCGTCGGATCAGGCGTACGGTTTTCGGCAATGGCCGCGACCAGCGCACGCTGCGCCGGCATGATGATGCGGAACACGTTACCGACCATGATCGTGCCCAGGATCGCGCCGGTATGCAGGTATGCACCACGGCCGCTGAACACCTGAGTGAAGCCGTAGCAGGCACCGATGACCAGCACGAACAGCACCAGACCCAGAAGGCCCGGGCGCTTGCCCAGTGGCGAGTCGCAGAGCACGTCGTAGATGAACCAGCTGGCGATCAGCGAACCGACACCAATGGCAATGCCTTCGGCGCCGCTCAGGGTGCTGCCGGGGGCCAGCAGGTAAAGGGTAGGGTTTGCGTAGAACACGATGCACAGCAGCGCTACACCCGACATCCAGGTCCAGTAGGCTTCCCATTTGAACCAGTGCAGGTTGTCCGGCATGGTCGGCGGAGCCAGCTTGTATTTTTCCAGGTGATAGATGCCACCACCGTGGATCGCCCACAGATCACCGCTCAAGCCATCGCGCGGGTTGGCGCGGTTGAGGTTGTTCTCCAGCCAGACGAAGTAAAAGGACGCGCCGATCCAGGCGATCCCGACGATCATGTGAATCCAGCGCACGCCCAGATTCAGCCATTCCATCAGATGTGCAGCCACAGTCTTTACCGTTAGTCTTCCGCTACTTAACGAGCGGTCAGACCCTCATTATTTTTGGGGATCGAGAATCATCTTCTGACTCTCTTCGAAGAAATGCTCATCGCAGTTATTGCCAGTACCACTGCGATCAACCACCAGGAAGTCATCCCGCTTTTCGATCGTCAGCACCGGGTGGTGCCAGACGCCGCGATGGTAATTAACACCCTGCCTGCCATTGGAGATGAAGGCGCGGGTCAACTCTGGTTCAGGTGCATCGCCAAGTGGCGCGACCACGACCAGAAAAGGGTTGCCGAGCAGCGGAATGAAAGCCTGGCTGCCCAGCGGATGGCGCTCCAGCATGCTGACGGTCAACGGCATGTCCAGCGCATCGGCGCGGAAGATGCTGATGATCGCCTTGTCGTCCGGCGTTGCCGTTTCAACGGTGGCCAGACGATGAAAGCGCATGGTCGAGCCGTTGTTGATCATGAAATGATCGCTGCCATCGGTTTCGATGACATCACCGAAAGGGGCGAAGGCTTCTTTGGTCAACGGCTCGATAATCAGTTTGCGCATGCGGGTTCTTCTTTCTCGAAATTCGTAAATGAAAACACTGCAATTTTTGTCTTGATCGTTCCCACGCTCTGCGTGGTGACGCATCCCTGGACGCTCTGCGTCCGCTCTTGATAGACGCGGAGCGTCCGGCAGTGCATTCCCATGCAGAGCGTGGGAACGACAGCAACAGTTTTCAATAACAGCCAGCTACATCCGGGTTATTTGGCAACCTTGCCCAACACACGCAGACGGCTTACGCCACCATCCGGGAACACGTTCAGGCGGATGTGGGTGATCGGGCCCAGCGCCTTGATCTGCTCGTTGAAGGTGTGCTCGGCGTGCATTTCCAGTTTCTGGCTCGGCAGCAGTTCGCGCCAGAACAGGCTCTGGGTTTCGATCTGGCTGTCGGTGCCGCCTTTGACGTACGCGCCCTGAATCGAGCAGCTGTCCGGGTAGTTGCCCTTGAAGTGCAGGGTGTCGACGACGATCTGCTCGACTTCACCGGCATGACCCAATGCGACGATGACCCAGTCGTTGCCTGGCGTACGACGACGCGCGGTTTCCCAGCCGTCGCCCATGTTAACGCCACGGCCCGGGTTGAGGATGTTGCTCATGCGACCGAAGTGCTCGTCGGAGCACGCCAGCGCACGACCGCCGTTCAACGCTGCGGCCAGATCGACCTGTTCGTTGTCGCCCACCGAAGACCAGTCACGGTGCGGCACACCGTACACGCGCAGACGCGCGACGCCGCCGTCCGGGTAGATGTTGAAACGCAGGTGGCTGTAGGCCTTGGTGTCGCTGATCTCGTGGTAGTGATGGCTGTCGCCTTTCAATTCGACAGCCGACAGCACTTCAGTCCACACGGTGCTTTCATCCGGCTCGCCCGACGCCAGGAAGCAGGCTTCCAGCGAGGCGGATGGCGGGTAGTTGCCGGTGAAGTACGAGGTGTCGATGTCCACGCCTTTGATCGAACCGGCCACGCCCAGGCGGATCACCGCGCTGTCATAACCTTCGAAGCGCTTGCGGCGCGATTCCCAGCCGTCCATCCACTTGCCGTTGTCGTCGAACACGCCTTCTTTCCAAACAGCCGGGGTCGGCTGGAACAGGCGGTTGGCATCGGCGAACCAGTCGTCGGTGACGGAGATGATCTTGGTGCCCAGACGGGCATCGGCCAGGTTGACGAATTTTTCGAAGGGTACGGCGTAAGCTTTCATTATTTTGTCTGCCTCTGGTAATGGGCGTGGAGAGGGTCGTCAGGGCTCGGTATCAAGGTCAGAGCGCTTGCAAGCGGAACATCGCGATCTTATTGATCTCGGCCAGCGCGCAGGCGAACTCGGTGTCTGCCGAGTTGTGAATACGCGTCTCGAATGCCGCGAGGATCTGATGCCGGTTGCTGCCTTTTACCGCCATGATGAAGGGGAACGCGAACTTGGCCTTGTAGGCGTCGTTCAGCTCGGTGAAGCGTGCAAACTCGTCGCTCGTGCATTGGTGGATACCGGCGCCAGCCTGTTCGTTTGTGCTGGCTTCGGTCAGTTGGCCTTGCACGGCGGCTTTGCCGGCAAGATCCGGGTGAGCGTTGATCAGGGCCAGTTGCGTGGCGTGATCGGCGCTCAACAGGATATCGCTCATACGCGCATGCAGCGTCTCGATGTCGTCGAGATCAGTGCCTTGGCCCAGGTCATAGGCTTTTTCGGCCACCCAAGGCGAATGCTCGTAGATGTCAGCGAAGGCTTGGACAAAGTCTTCGCGGCTCAGAGAAGAGGGTGTCAGTGTCTGGAAACGGCTCATTTGCTGCCTCCTTCGAACGGGTGCTTGTCGTGCCAGTGGCGTGCAATTTCCACGCGGCGGGCGAACCACACCTGCTCATGTCCTTTGACGTATTCAAGGAAGCGCTGCAACGAGGCCAGACGGGCAGGGCGGCCGATCAGACGGCAGTGCAGGCCGATCGAAAGCATTTTCGGCGCTTCGGCACCTTCGGCGTAGAGCACATCGAACGCGTCTTTCAGGTAATCGAAAAAGTCGTCGCCCTTGTTGAAACCCTGGACCTGGGTGAAGCGCATGTCGTTGGTGTCCAGGGTGTACGGAATCACCAGATGCGGCTTGCCGGTGGAGTTGTTCGGCTCCCAATACGGCAGGTCGTCGTCATAGGTGTCGCAGTCGTACAGGAACCCGCCTTCTTCCATCACCAGGCGACGGGTGTTGGGGCCCGTGCGACCGGTGTACCAGCCCAGCGGACGTTCGCCGGTGAGTTCGGTGAGGATGCGGATCGCTTCGAGCATGTGCTCGCGTTCCTGCGCCTCGTCCATGTTCTGGTAGTCGATCCAGCGGTAACCGTGGCTGCAGATCTCGTGGCCTGCGTCGACCATCGCGCGGATCACATCCGGATGACGCTGGGCGGCCATGGCCACGGCAAAAATGGTCAGCGGGATATCGAATTGCTTGAACAGCTTGAGAACGCGCCACACGCCGGCTCGGCTGCCGTATTCGTACAGCGACTCCATGCTCATGTTGCGCTGGCCTTGCAGAGGTTGCGCAGCGACCATCTCGGACAGGAACGCTTCGGATTCCTTGTCGCCGTGCAGGATATTGCGCTCGCCGCCTTCTTCGTAGTTGAGTACGAACGACAGTGCGATCCGGGCATTGCCTGGCCAGTGTGGGTGGGGCGGGTTACTGCCGTAACCGATCAGGTCGCGTGGATAGTCGGCGCTCACTGCAATCTTCCTTATCTACGTGTTGTCTGTGGCAGGGCCTTGGTTAAGTCATCAGGCCGCCGCGGCGATGGATAGATTGTATACAACTTTATTTACGATTTGTAAGCCTGTTTTTTTGCTTTTCTCATGCCGTATGTCGCTGCAATAAACTTGCCTGAGTGGTCAACTTCGCTGGAAAAACCTCAATATTTTCCGCGACGCCCGCTGTTTCGGGCCTGTGCTGCAACGATTGGCAGCGGCGCTCTAAATTCTCATTTTTATTGTGTACAATTTTTTTTGAAAGTGTCTTAATTGCTCATCGCTCGCATTCCTCAATGCCCTGCAAGGCACTGAAAGAGTGCGAGCCCCTACTTCCAACCATCAAATGAGGCACTGACACGCCATGGGACGACTGACCACACATGTGCTGGACGCCGCGCACGGCTGCCCCGGCAGCGCAATCCGCGTTGCCCTGTACCGAGTCGAAGGCGAGCGCCTGGAGAAGGTTGCTGAAGCGCTGACCAACAGCGACGGTCGTTGCGACGCTCCTCTGTTACAGGGCGATGATTACCGTTCAGGTGTCTATCAGCTGCAATTCAGCGCCGGGGATTACTACCGCACCAAAGGCGTGAAGCTGGGCGATCAGGCGTTTCTGGATGAAGTGGTGCTGCGTTTTGGTATCGACGCCAATCAGGACCACTACCACGTGCCGCTGCTGATCTCGCCTTACAGCTACTCGACCTATCGCGGCAGCTAGTCAAACCCGCTTCACTCGCTTCATTGCTTTGCCCCGTTCCTCTTGCCCGCCCCACACTGCGGGCTTTTTTTCGTCCGCAGGAACAGTGAGGTGGGCAATGTCCGATCAGTGGCTGATCAGTGCGGCGGCACCTGCACCACCAAACAACCCGGCGCTGATGCGGTTAAACCAGCTCTGGCCCTTGCCGGTACGCAAATAGCGGGCAGCGCCCTGGGCGCTCAAGCCGTAGAACAATTTGCAGGCGAGGTCCAGCAGGGTCCAGGTGATGATCATGGTGACCAGTTGACCGAGGAAAGGCTGATCGGCTTTCAAGAACTGCGGCAGGAAGGCGGCGAAGAACAGGATGTCTTTCGGGTTGCTGCCGCCCAGCACGAAGGCGCGCCAGAACAGCGGCGCGAAGCCCGGATGAGTCAACGCCTCCGGCACTTCTGCGCCCGTGGCGGGTTGCCGGGATTGTTTCCAGCTCTGCCAGGCGAGGTAGAACAGGTACAGGCCACCGACGATTTTCAAGGCACTGAACAGTTGCTCCGATGCCATCAACAACGCGCCAAGCCCCAGGGCCGAAGCGCTGAGCAGGCAGATCGACGCGCACACGCCCCCTAGAAATGCCGGGTAGGAACGCAGCAGGCCGTAGTTGAGGCTGTTGCCGATCATCAGCAGGGACAGAGGTCCCGGGATCAGAATCACCACCAGCGCAGCGCCGCTGAACAGCAGCCAGGTTTCCAGGGTCATGCGGTCAATCTCCTTTTGTGAAATTCGGAAAAGCAAAAACGCCACCGGTGGGTGACGTCGAGGTGCAGCTTGCACGTGCTCCTGTGGGAGACGTCGTCACTTCCGACGCCTCCTGCAGGGGGATGCTTTAATGCTTGCTTACAAGAACACAAACTTGGCAATGAAGATCGCGCACAGCGCCCACAGGCTGACCGAAATCTCCTTGTGACGGCCGGTGCAGGCTTTCAGCACAACATAAGTGATGAACCCCAAGGCAATCCCGTCGGCGACCGAGAAGGTCAGCGGCATCATGATCGCGGTCACGATGGCAGGGATCGCGTCAGTGGCTTCGTCCCACTCGATGTGCGCCATGCCGCCCATCATCAGCATCGCCACATAAATCAGCGCGCCTGCGGTGGCGTAAGCCGGGATCATGCCCGCCAGCGGCGCGAAGAACATTGCGGCAACGAACAATACGCCGACGGTGACAGCGGTCAATCCGGTACGACCACCGGCGGCCACACCCGAAGCGCTCTCTACATAGCTGGTCACTGGCGGCACACCGACCATCGCGCCGAACACACTCGACGCACTGTCGGCCTTGAGGGCGCGGGACAGGTTTTCGATGCGGCCATCGTCATTCACCAGGCCGGCCCGCTGCGCCACGCCCATCAGGGTGCCAGCGGTGTCGAACATGTGGACGAAGAGGAAAGCCAGCACCACGCTGATCATGCTGACGTTGAACACGCCTGCGATGTCCATCGCCATCCAGGTCGGTGCCAGGCTCGGCGGCATGGAGAAGATGCCGTCGTAATGCACCAGCCCCAGCCCCCAACCCGCCAGCGTCACGGTGATGATGCTGATCAGGATCGCGCCGAATACCCGGTGGTAACTCAGCACGGCGATCATCAGGAAGCAGATGGCCGCCAGCAACGGGCCAGGCTCACGCAGCGAACCGAGCTTGATCAGCGTCGCCGGGCTGTCGACCACGATGCCAGCGGTCTTCAGGCCGATCAGGCCCAGAAACAGACCGACGCCCGCACCCATCGCAAAGCGCAGGCTGACCGGAATGCTGTTGAGCAGCCATTCGCGAATGCGCGAAAGGGTCAGGATCATGAAGATCACGCCCGAGATGAACACCGCGCCCAGCGCCGTCTGCCAGCTGTAACCCATGGTGCCGACCACGGTATAGGTGAAGAACGCGTTCAGGCCCATGCCCGGCGCCAGGCCCACTGGCCAGTTGGCGTAGAGGCCCATCAGCAGGCAACCCAGCGCGGCGGCGATACAGGTGGCGACGAACGCAGCGCCATGATCGATGCCGGCGTCGGCCATGATGTTGGGGTTGACGAAGATGATGTAAGCCATGGTGATGAAGGTCGTCAGGCCCGCCAACAGCTCGGTTCGAACGGTGGTGCCATGCAGGCTCAGCTTGAAGATGCGTTCAAGCAGCCCGGTACGTGGCCTGCTTTTGAGATACGTGGCTTCGACTTGAGTGGCATCCAGCGGCGCGGCTTCGGTTTTGCGACTTTCCACAGTGAATTCCTCGGAACGTTTTTGTTGTTTTTTTCAGAGCCGGTAACTGCTCCGTGAGGCGAGACAGCCCTCAGTCCAATTTCTTGACTGAAAGGTCAGAAACGTGCACGAGCGAATTATGCTTTTGTATACAAATAATGCAAATAATGTTTTTGATTTTGTCGTGAATATTTTTGAGATTGTGTGCATAACGCCTCGACCAGCAAGGGCGTGTTCAGACTTTGCACACTGTGTACAATGCGCCATTACTTTTACTGTGACTTTTGGGCGATATCTGCTATTGATTTGCCCATCACCGATCACGGTCACGGCCTTGCGCCGGATTCAGTTCTTACGAGTGCCCATGAACGATCAGCTGCAACCTCTCAAGAAACAACCGCGTGCCGCCAAGGCTGGCCGCAGCGGCACCCAGGACGACATCGTCTACGCGCACATTTTCGAGGCCATCCTCGAACAGCGGCTGGCGCCCGGCACCAAGCTGAGCGAAGAAGCCCTGGGCGAGATCTTCGGGGTCAGCCGCACCATCATTCGTCGCGCCTTGTCGCGCCTGGCCCATGAAGGCGTGGTGTTGCTGCGCCCGAATCGTGGCGCGGTGGTGGCAAGCCCAAGTGTCGAAGAAGCACGCCAGGTGTTCTTCGCCCGACGCATGGTCGAGAAGGCCATCACGGAACTGGCAGTCGAACACGCGACGGCCGAGCAGTTGCTCGAGCTGCGCAAGATGGTCAGCGACGAGCGCGACAGTTTTTCCAGAGGTGATCGTGGGGCAGGGATTCGTCTGTCCGGCGAGTTTCACCTGAAGCTGGCAGAAGCAGCGAAGAATGCGCCGCTGATCAGCTTTCAGCGCAGTCTGGTGTCGCAGACTTCATTGATCATCGCTCAGTACGAAAGCGGCAATCGCTCGCACTGTTCCTACGATGAACACACCCAGTTGATCGACGCAATCGAAGCGCGGGACGCGGCCCTGGCCGTGAACCTGATGATGCACCACATGGATCACATCGACAGCAAACTCAACCTCGACGAAGAAAGCGCCTCGGATGACCTGCATGCAGTGTTTTCGCACCTGATGCTGCCAAAGAAAAAGCCCGGGCGCAGTACGGCGGTTTGATCGGTTTGTCTGACACACCGCTTCGCCACCGTCGTAACCTCCGGCAGCTCCCACAGGGATTTGTGGCAGCAGCCAGCTCCCACAAGTCTCTTGTGATCGTTCCCACGCTCCGCGTTTGTGATCGTTCCCACGCTCCGCGTGGGAATGCATCCCAGGACGCTCCGCGTCCAAAGCCGACGCAGAGCGTCGAGAAAGGCGTTCCCACGCAGAGCGTGGGAACGATCATTAAGGATTTGATTTACGCCGGGTTCGAAGTCGGGCGCTGGCCTCAGCGCTTGTGCACCAGAACCCCAGCCGAATAGGTCTCGCTGACCGTCCTGTCATCCCCCAGCGTCATCAACACGAACAGCTTCTCTTCGATGCTGGTCGCCTGTTTCATGCGATAGGACAGCAGCGGTGTCGCGTTGAAATCCATCACCACGAAGTCCGCTTCGGTGCCTTCGTGCAAGTTGCCGATCTTGTCTTCCAGACGCAGTGCCCGCGCGCCGCCGAGGGTCGCCAGGTACAGCGATTTGAACGGGCTGAGCTTGGCGCCCTGCAGCTGCATGACCTTGTACGCCTCGTTCAGCGTTTGCAGGATCGAGAAGCTGGTCCCGCCACCGACGTCGGTGCCAAGGCCCACATTGACCTTGTGCCTTTCTGCCATCGGCAGGTTGAACAGGCCACTGCCCAGGAAAAAGTTGGACGTCGGGCAGAAGGCGATGGCTGACCCGGTTTCGGCCAGACGTTCACATTCCTGATCGCACAGATGCACCCCGTGAGCGAACACCGAGCGCTCGCCCAGCAGCTTGAAGTGATCGTAGACATCCAGGTAGTTCTTGCGCTCAGGGAACAGTTCCTTGACCCACTCGACTTCCTTCAGGTTTTCACTGATGTGGGTCTGCATGTACAGGTCCGGGTACTCGGTCATCAGTTGACCCGCAAGGCTCAGCTGCTCAGGCGTACTGGTCGGCGCAAAGCGTGGGGTCACCGCGTAATGCAGACGACCCTTGCCGTGCCAGCGCTCGATCAGCGCTTTGCTGTCGACGTAACTGGATTCGGCCGTGTCCACCAGATAATCCGGGGCATTACGGTCCATCATCACCTTGCCCGCGATCATGCGCAGGTTGAGCTTCTCGGCAGCGGTGAAGAACGCGTCCACCGATTCCTTGTGGCGACTGCCGAACACCAGTGCGGTAGTGGTGCCGTTGCGCAGCAATTCCTTGATGAAGATGTCGGAAACTTCAGCGGCGTGGGCAGGATCGGCAAACTGACGTTCGACCGGGAAAACGTAGGTATTAAGCCAGTCCAGCAACTGTTCGCCGTAGGAACCGACCATGCCGGTCTGTGGCAAATGGATGTGGGTGTCGATGAAACCGGCCGTGATCAGCGCGTCCTTGTAGGTCACCACTTCCACGTCGCTGGCGAGTTTGCCCAGCAGGTCCCTGGTGTGACCGACCGCGGTGATCTTGCCGTTCTCGACCACCATCAGGCCGTCTTCGAAATACTCATAGGATGCCTCGACCACCACCTCGGCAGGGTCGGCGATGCTGTGAACGATGGCGGCGCGATAGGCTTTCTTGTCAGTAGTCATGTTCGAGATTCGTTCTCTAGAGATTCATTGAGCCTGGCTGCGCCGCGAAACGGGCATCAGCTTGGCTATCGGTTCAGAGGTCGAGCCTTGCTCGCCGCTGTCCATACCAAAGCAGGCGTTGTAGGTGGCAATCACTTCAGCCGCGACCGAGACAGCAATCTCTATCGGCAGCTTGCCTTTCACTTCGGCCAGGCCCATGGGGCAGCGCATGCGCTGGACCAGGGCCGGGTCGAAACCGCGATCGCGCAGGCGATGTTCGAATTTTACGCGTTTGGTTTTCGAGCCGATCAGGCCGAACCACGTAAAGTCGCCGCGTTTGAGGATGGCGGCGGTCAGTTCCAGGTCCAGCTGATGGTTGTGGGTCATGACGATGCAGTAGCTGCCGGGGGGCAGATTATCCACTTCATCGACCACCTCGTCGTTGACGATCCTGGTCACGCCTTCTGGCAGGTGTGCAGGGAATTCGGCTTCCCGCGAATCGATCCAGCGCACCCGGCAGGGCAGGCTGGCGAGCAGCGGCACCAGCGCGCGACCGACATGGCCGGCGCCGAACACCGCGATCTGTGCCTGCGGCTGACCCATCGGCTCGAACAGCAAGACGTTCACGCCGCCGCAGCATTGGCCAAGGCTGGCACCGAGGCTGAAGCGCTCCAGCCGTGTTTGCTGGCTGCCGCTTGCGAGCATCTCGCGGGCGATTTCCATGGCCTTGAATTCCAGATGGCCGCCGCCAATGGTGTCGTAGATCCGCTCGGCGCTGACCACCATTTTCGAGCCCGCATTGCGCGGCGTCGAGCCACGCTCCTCGATGATGGTCACCAGCACGCAGGCTTCACCCTGGGTTTGCAACTCGGCGAGGGCGCTGATCCAGTTGTTCATGTGTTTCTCCTGATCGAGTCAGACGATCAAACCCATACCTGCCATGATCGTACCCACGTCGAGGCGTCGAACCGTCTGCGTGGGCACGCCTCCTGTGACGCTCTGCGTCACGCCGTTAATCGACGCGCAGCGTCTCGGGCTGCATTCCCACGTGGAACGTGGGAACGATCTCTTGATCACGCTTAAGCTTGCGCATCTGCTCGCACCCCCACAACACCCGCTCCGGCGTGGCAGGCGCGTCGATCTTGGGCTGGTGCCTGTAATCGCCCAGACTCGCCACCGCATCCTTGATCGCGCACCAGGCTGCAATGCCCAGCATGAACGGCGGTTCACCCACGGCCTTGGAATGGAACACCGTGTCTTCCGGGTTCTTGCGGTTCTCCACCAGCTTCACCCGCAAGTCGGCTGGCATGTCCGCGACGGCCGGAATCTTGTAACCGGCCGGGCCGTTGGTCATCAGCTTGCCCTTGGCGTTCCACACCAGTTCTTCGGTGGTCAGCCAGCCCATGCCTTGAATGTAGCCACCTTCCACCTGGCCGATGTCGATGGCCGGGTTCAGTGAGGCGCCGACGTCATGCAGGATATCGGTGCGCAGCATCTTGTATTCGCCGGTCAACGTGTCGACGATCACCTCGGTGCAGGCCGCGCCGAAGGCGAAGTAGTAGAACGGCCTCCCACGCGCCTGGCTGCGGTCGTAGAAGATCTTCGGCGTCTTGTAATAACCGGTGCTCGACAGCGACACCTGGCCCATCCACGCCTGCTGCGCCAGCGTGTCGAAGCTGATCACCTGCTCGCCGACGCGCACATGACCGTTGCGGAATTCGACCTGCGATTCCTCGCACGTGTAGTGCTTTGCCGCGAATTCAACCAGACGCTGCTTGATGGTTTCCGCCGCGTTCTGCGCCGCCTTGCCATTGAGGTCCGCGCCGCTGGAGGCCGCTGTTGGCGAGGTGTTCGGTACCTTGTCGGTATTGGTCGCAGTGATCTGCACGCGGTCGATATCGACCTGGAACACCTCGGCCACCACCTGGGCCACCTTGATGTTCAAACCCTGGCCCATCTCGGTGCCGCCGTGGTTCAGGTGGATGCTGCCGTCGGTGTAGATATGAATCAGCGCACCGGCCTGATTGAGGAAGCTGGCGGTGAAGGAAATGCCGAATTTCACCGGGGTCAACGCCAGGCCTTTCTTCAGGATCGGGCTGTTGGCGTTGTAGGCGATGATCGCCTTGCGACGCTCCGCGTACTGGCTGCTTTCTTCCAGTTCGGCGGTCATCTCTTCGAGCATGTTGTGCTCGACGGTCTGATAGTAGTGCGTGACGTTGCGGTCGGTCTTGCCGTAGTAGTTGGCCTTGCGCACCGCCAGCGGGTCCTTGCCCAGATGCCGGGCAATGGCGTCCATGACTTCCTCGATGGCGACCATGCCTTGCGGGCCGCCGAAGCCGCGATAAGCGGTGTTGGACGCAGTGTTGGTCTTGCAGCGATGGCCGTTGATGGTGGCATCGCCCAGGTAATACGAGTTGTCGGCGTGGAACATCGCGCGGTCGACAATCGAAGCCGACAGATCGGGCGAGCAGCCGCAGTTGCCTGCCAGTTCCAGCTGTATGCCATGCAGGCGCCCGTCGTTGTCGAAGCCGACGTCGTACTCGACATAGAAGGGGTGACGCTTGCCGGTCATCATCATGTCTTCGACGCGAGGCAGGCGCATCTTGGTTGGCTGGCCGGTGAGGCGCGCAACCACCGCGCACAAGCACGCCGGGCTTGCGGCCTGGGTTTCCTTGCCACCGAAACCACCGCCCATGCGGCGCATGTCGACAACCACTTTGTTCATCGACACATCAAGCACTTCGGCGACCAGTTTTTGCACTTCGGTCGGGTTCTGCGTCGAGCAGTAGACGATCATGCCGCCGTCTTCAGTGGGCATCACTGAGGAGATCTGGGTTTCGAGATAGAAGTGTTCCTGACCGCCGATGTGCAGCGTGCCCTGAATGCGGTTCGGTGCAGTCTCCAGCGCCACGGCAGAATCGCCGCGCTGGTGTGTGTGGCTGTCGAGCACGAAGTGCTTTTTGCGATAGGCCTCGACCACGTCGAGCACCGGCTCCAGATCTTCGTATTCGATGATCGCCGCCATCGCCGCCTTGCGCGCGGTTTCATGGTCGCGGGCAGCCACGGCAATCACCGGCTGGCCGACAAACTCGACCTTATCGATGGCCAGCAACGGGTCGCCGGGCAGCAACGGACCGATGTCTTTAAGCCCCGGAATGTCTTCGTGAGTGATGGCGATGCGTACGCCTTCGAAGTCGTAACAGGGGGTGACATCAACGCTGACGATTCGCGCATGGGCCCGGTCGGACATCCGCGCGTAAACGTGCAGCTGATTGGGAAACTCCAGCCGGTCATCGATGTAGATCGCCTCGCCCGACACATGCTTGTCAGCGCTGTCGTGCTTGACGCTGCGGCCAACGCCGGTAGTGAGGTCCTGCTGAAACAGGGTGACCAGTTCTTCCTGAGTCTTTTGGGGAGCGTGATTAGACATAAGCAGTCACCCGAGTCTCGATGTGTGGCGTTTGCAGCTCGATGAAGTATTTACGCAGCAGGTTTTGCGCGCTCAACAGACGGTATTCCTTGGTGGCGCGGAAATCCGACAGCGGCGTGAAGTCCTTTTCAAGCGCAGCACAGGCGCGCTCGACGGTAGCTGAAGTCCAGGGCTGACCGATCAGGGCCTGCTCGCAATGGGCCGCGCGTTTGGGAATCGCTGCCATGCCGCCGAATGCCGCGCGGGCGTCGACGATGGCGCCGTTTTCAACCTGAATGCGGAAGGCGGCGCAGACTGCGGAAATATCGTCGTCCAGACGTTTGGACACTTTATAAGCGCGGAAGACCTGCCTGACATTGGCCTTGGGCACGATGATCTTCTCGATGAACTCGCTTTCCTGACGTGCGGTCACGCGGTAATCGATGAAGTAGTCTTCCAGCGCCAGCGTGCGGGTTTTCTCGCCCTTGCGCAGGACAATCTTCGCGCCGAGGGCGATGAGCAAGGGAGGCGAGTCGCCGATGGGCGAGGCGTTGCCGATGTTGCCGCCCAGCGTGCCCTGATTGCGGATCTGCAGCGATGCAAAACGGTGCAGCAGCTCGCCGAAATCAGGGTACTCGCTGCTCAACGCTTCATAGCAATCGGTGAGCGAGGTGGCGGCGCCGATTTCGATGCGGTCGTCGAAATGCTCGACCTTCTTCATTTCGGCGACATTGCCGACGTAAATCATCACTGGAAGCGGACGATGGAACTGGGTGACTTCCAGCGCCAGATCAGTGCCGCCTGCCAGCAGTCGGGCTTGCGGGTACGAGTCGTAAAGATCGGCCAGATCGGCCACGGTCAGCGGCACCAGGCAGCGCTTGTCGCCGCTGTTCAGCTCAGCGGTCTCCTGCGGCTTGATGGCTTTAAGCCGAGCGATGGTCTGGGCTTTGCGGGTATCGAACTGATCGGGTTGGCGCTGGCTGCAGCTCTGTTCGGCAGCCGCCAGAATCGGGCGATAGCCGGTGCAGCGGCAGAGGTTGCCAGCCAAGGCTTCATGGGCCTGGGCGCTCTGTTCCTGGGGCGAGCAGGTTTGAACGCTGTTTTTCTGCAGAGCGAACAACGACATCACGAAGCCCGGCGTGCAGAAGCCGCACTGCGAGCCGTGGCAATCGACCATGGCCTGCTGCACGCTGTGCAGTTGGCCCTGATGCTTGAGGTCCTCGACGCTGATCAGCTGTTTGCCATGCAGCGACGCAACGAACGTCAGGCAGGAATTGAGACTGCGATAGCTCAAGTGGTCCTGGCCTTCATCGTCTGTGCTCAGCTCGCCGACAACGACGGTACAAGCGCCGCAGTCGCCGCTGGCGCAGCCTTCCTTGGTGCCGGATTTGTGCAAATGCTCACGGAGATAGTTGAGCACCGTCATGTTGGGGTCCAGAGCATGCTCGGTTTTCAGCTCTTGGTTCAGCAAAAACTGGATCACGGGTCGCGCCTCGTCTTCTTGTAATAAATAGCAGTCGTGTGAAGGTGTAACGGAATCTGTCATCGAACCTGTCGATGAATCTATCAGTTCTGACTATTGGGTCAATTAAAATCTGACCTATAAGTCAAGAAATATGAGTTTCCACAGACTTGCCGATTAACGGCAACATGGCCTTGCAATGAATCGGTGTGGCGACGCTCAAAGTTTTGCTTATTTCGTGCCAGTTTCCGTGCATATGGCCCTGCGCCACAGGTATCCAGTGCGATACACTGCGCCGCTTGTGTGCAGCTATTGGATTTAAAGGAAAGAAATGACGTTCAAGGCACCGGACAGCCTCGCTGAGCAGATCGCTCATCACCTCGCCGAGCGGATCATTCGCGGCGAGCTCAAGCCAGGGGAGCGGATTCAGGAGCAGAAGGTCACTGCTGCACTCAATGTCAGCCGCGGATCGGTGCGCGAAGCACTGCTGATTCTCGAACGTCGCCATCTGATCGCTATCTTGCCGCGCCGTGGTGCGCAAGTGTCTGTCCTCACCCCGCACAACATTCAGAGTCTGTGCGCGCTGATGAGCGAGCTGTACATCCTGCTTGGCCTCGCGGTGGCCAAGAGCTGGAAAGAGGAACTCGATCTGGCGCCGTTCCTGCAAATCCAGCAGCGTCTGATCACCAGCTGTGAGCGCGCGGATGTGAAGAGCTTCGTTGAAGACAGCTTCAACGTGATGCGCGCGGCGTATCCGTTCGCCAACAATCCCTATCTGGAAGAGACCGTCGAGAACCTGCAGCCGTCCATGAGCCGCTTCTACTATCTGGCCCTCGAGCAGCGTCAGGCCGAGATGAGTGAATACCTGACCCTGTTCGGCCAGTTGCTCGAGGCGGTGGTCGCCCGTGATCTGGCGCGCATCCGCGATGTGCTCACCAGCTATGCCGAGCGCAGCTGCCAGTCGATCCTGTCTGCATTGGCGGCCAGCTGATCCATGCGCCTCAAGTGCATCAGGCTGGCCGGGTTCAAGTCGTTCGTCGATCCGACGACGGTGAACTTCCCCAGCAACATGGCGGCCGTGGTCGGCCCCAATGGATGCGGCAAATCCAATATCATCGACGCGGTGCGCTGGGTCATGGGCGAAAGCTCGGCCAAGAACCTGCGCGGCGAGTCGATGACCGACGTCATCTTCAACGGCTCCACCAGCCGTAAGCCGGTGAGCCAGGCCAGCATCGAGCTGGTGTTCGACAACTCGGACAGCACCCTGGTGGGCGAATACGCCAGCTACGCGGAAATTTCCATTCGCCGCAAAGTCACCCGCGACAGCCAGAACACCTATTACCTGAACGGCACAAAATGCCGTCGTCGCGACATCACCGATATCTTTCTTGGCACCGGCCTGGGCCCGCGCAGCTACTCGATCATCGAGCAGGGCATGATCTCCAAGCTGATCGAAGCCAAGCCCGAGGATCTGCGCAATTTCATCGAAGAAGCGGCCGGCATCTCCAAGTACAAAGAGCGCCGCCGTGAAACCGAGAACCGCATTCGTCGCACCCACGAAAACCTCGCTCGCCTGACCGACCTGCGCGAAGAACTCGAACGCCAGTTGGAGCGTTTGCACCGTCAGGCCCAGGCCGCCGAGAAATATCAGGAATACAAAGCCGAAGAGCGTCAGCTCAAGGCGCAGTTGTCGGCGTTGCGCTGGCAGGCGTTGAACGAACAGGTGGCGCAACGCGAGTCGATCATCGGCAATCAGGAAGTCGGCTTCGAGGCGCTGGTCGCCGATCAACGCAGTGCCGACGCGGCCATCGAACGCCTGCGCGACGGGCATCACGACCTGTCCGAACGGTTCAATCTGGTGCAGGGCCGCTTCTATTCGGTCGGCGGTGACATCGCGCGCAACGAGCAGAGCATTCAGCACGGTCAGCAACGTCTGCGCCAGTTGCAGGACGATCTGCGCGAAGCCGAGCGCGCCCGGCAGGAAACCGAATCCCATCTGGGCCACGACCGCACCTTGCTGGCGACCCTCGGCGAAGAGCTGGAAATGCTCGAGCCTGAACAGGACATGACCCTCGCCGCCGCCGAGGAGTCCGCCGCCGCGCTGGAAGAGGCCGAGGCCTCGATGCACAGCTGGCAGGAAAAGTGGGACGCCTTCAACCTGACTTCTGCCGAGCCTCGGCGTCAGGCCGAAGTGCAGCAGTCGCGCATCCAGCAGCTGGAAACCAGCATGGAGCGTCTGGCCGAGCGTCAACGCCGTCTGGGCGAAGAGCGCCAGTTACTGGCGGCCGACCCTGAAGACGCGGCGATTCTGGAACTCAGCGAAGACCTCGCCGCCCGCGAGATGACCTTCGAAGAGCTGACCGCCGAAGAAGAACAACTCATCGAGCGCCTTGAGCAACTGCGCCTCGAACTGCAACAGGCCACTCAATCCCAGCAACAGGCGCAGGGCGACTTGCAGCGTCTGAACGGCCGCATCGCCTCGCTGGAAGCCTTGCAACAGGCCGCCCTGGATCCGGGCACCGGCACTGCCGAATGGCTTCGGGACCAGCAACTCAACGAGCGTCCGCGTCTGGCCGAAGGGCTGCGCGTCGAAGCCGGTTGGGAGTTGGCGGTTGAAACCGTGTTGGGCGCCGATCTGCACGCGGTGCTGGTGGACGATTTCAACGGGCTCGATCTGGCGGGGTTCAGCCAGGGCGATCTGCGTCTGGTCAGCCCTGCTGCCGACAAGACCCGCATCCCCGGCAGCCTGTTGGACAAGGTCGAAACCCATGTCGATCTCAGCAGTTGGCTGGAGCAGGTCAAACCGGTCGAGACCCTCGACGACGCCTTATCGATGCGCGGTCAGCTCAGTGTCGGGCAGAGCCTGATCAGCCGCGATGGCTATTGGGTGGGTCGCGATTTCCTGCGTGTGCGCCGGGCCAGCGAAGCTGAGAGCGGCGTTCTCGCCCGTGGGCAGGAATTGCAGCGTCTGGAACTTGAGCGCGAAGAGCGCGAAGCGACGCTGGCCGCGCTGGAAGAACAATTGCTGACCCAGCGCGAGCAACAGCGCATTCAGGAAGACAATCGCGAGCAATTGCGCCGCCGCTTGCAGGACGAAGCCCGTCAGCAGAGTGAACTCAAAGCGCAGTTATCGGCGGCCAAGGCCAAGGTCGAACAACTGACACTGCGCCGCACGCGTCTGGACGAAGAGCTGACCGAGCTGGGCGAGCAGCGTGCCATCGAGCAGGAGAGTCTCGGTGAGTCGCGTCTGCAATTGCAGGACGCCCTCGACAGCATGGCGCTGGACACCGAGCAGCGCGAATTGCTGCTGGCCCAGCGCGACAGCCTGCGCGAGCGCCTGGACCGGGTGCGCCAGGAAGCCCGTCAGCATAAGGACCACGGCAACCAGCTGGCGGTGCGGTTGAGTTCGCTGCGCGCACAACATGATTCCACCCGCCAGGCGCTGGAGCGTCTGGAGATGCAGTCCGAACGCCTGACCGAAAAGCGTGAGCAGTTGAACCTCGGGCTGGAGGAGGGCGAGGCGCCGCTGGAAGAATTGCGTCTGAAGCTTGAGGAATTGCTGGAAAAGCGCATGGTCGTCGACGACGAAATGCGCACAGCGAAGAACGCCCTGGAAGACGCCGACCGCGAACTGCGCGAAGCCGAGAAACGCCGCACTCAGGCCGAACAACAGTCGCAATTGCTGCGCGGCCAGCTGGAACAGCAGCGTCTGGAATGGCAATCGCTGACCGTTCGCCGCAAGGCTTTGCAGGAGCAATTGCACGAAGACGGCTACGATCTAAATGGCGTGCTGGCGACGCTGACGCCCGAGGCCAACGAAAAGGATGCCGAAGAAGAGTTGGGGCGCATCGACGCGCGTATTCAGCGTCTGGGCGCCATCAACCTGGCGGCCATCGACGAGTATCAGCAGCAGTCCGAGCGCAAGCGTTATCTGGACGCTCAGGACGCCGATCTGGTGGAAGCGCTGGACACGCTGGAAAACGTCATCCGCAAGATCGACAAAGAAACGCGCAATCGCTTCAAAGAGACCTTTGATCAGATAAACAGCGGAATTCAGGCACTTTTTCCAAAAGTTTTCGGTGGCGGAAGCGCTTACTTGGAACTGACGGGCGAAGATTTACTCGATACAGGGGTGACGATCATGGCGCGCCCCCCGGGCAAGAAGAACAGCACGATCCATTTGCTGTCCGGCGGCGAAAAAGCCCTGACCGCATTGGCACTGGTTTTTGCCATTTTCAAACTCAACCCGGCGCCGTTCTGCATGCTCGACGAAGTCGATGCACCACTGGACGACGCCAACGTGGGCCGCTATGCCCGACTGGTCAAGGAGATGTCGCAAACCGTGCAGTTCATCTACATCACCCACAACAAGATCGCCATGGAAATGGCCGATCAGTTGATGGGCGTCACCATGCACGAACCCGGGTGTTCGCGCCTCGTGGCGGTGGACGTAGAGGAGGCGATGGCGCTGGTGGATGCGTAGCGGGCCGTCATGCGGTCAAACAGATTGATGAGGGAAAAGTGGCGTTCTGACGGCGCAGTACAGAAATAGCTGTCGCGCTGGCACAGATGCTCGGCACATGCCAGATGTAACAGACGGTGTAAAGTTACCTTTGGTCGTGCTAGCTTAATGTCCACTTTTTCATTTTGCGTGGGTAAAAGGCCATTCAGAACATAGAGTTGGCTCCACGTTTTAAAGGGGTTTACGCCCTTAATTTTCAGAATTTTCATTAGAGGCACGGGATTACATGGAAATCGGTCTGCGAGAGTGGCTGATCGTCATCGGCATTATTGTCATTGCCGGTATTCTTTTTGACGGCTGGCGCCGGATGCGCGGCGGTAAAGGCAAATTGAAATTCAGGCTGGACCGCAGCTTCTCCAACCTGCCGGACGACGAGGAAGCACCGTCTGCCGAAGTGTTGGGCCCTGCGCGTGTCCTTGAAACCCAGAAAGAACCTCAGCTCGACGAGCAGGATCTGCCGACCATGAGCGCGGCCCGCGACCGGCCCGAGCGTGCGGAGCGTGAGTCCAAACGCAAGCAGCGCAAAGACGAGCCACAGCAGGGTGACCTGAACCTGGATACCGATGGTCCGAGCCTGTTTGGCGCCCGTGACGACGATTTCCCCGACGACAAGGCGCCGCAGCGCATTACCGAAGACAAAGACCTGCCGCCGGTTGAAGAAGTGCTGGTGATCAGCGTTATTTCCCGTGACGAAAGCGGCTTCAAGGGGCCTGCTTTGTTACAGAATATTCTGGAAAGCGGCCTGCGTTTCGGCGAGATGGACATCTTCCATCGTCACGAAAGCATGGCGGGCAATGGCGAAGTACTGTTCTCCATGGCCAATGCGGTCAAGCCTGGCGTGTTCGATCTGGACGACATCGACCACTTCAGCACCCGCGCCGTGAGCTTCTTCCTCGGCCTGCCGGGCCCTCGTCATCCGAAGCAGGCTTTCGACGTGATGGTGGCCGCGGCGCGCAAACTGGCCCATGAACTGAACGGCGAATTGAAAGATGATCAGCGCAGCGTCATGACCGCGCAGACCATCGAGCACTACCGCCAGCGCATCGTCGAGTTCGAACGCCGCGCGCTGACTCAGCGTCGTTGATTGAAGTCCGGTGCTCACGCGCCGGATCGCACCATGAATTGAGCAGCTTCGGCTGCTCTTTTGCATTCTGAGAGAACACCGTATGAAAGCTGCCGAAACCCGAATCCTGGAACTGCGCGCAGAGCTGGACCTGCATAACTACCGGTATCACGTCCTTGACGAGCCGAGCATTCCGGACGTCGAGTACGACCGCCTGTTTCATGAGCTGAAGGCGCTGGAAGGGGAAAACCCGCATCTGGTCACCCCTGATTCACCCACTCAGCGGGTCGGCAGTGCGGCGTTGTCGGCGTTCACTCAAGTGCGCCACGAAATTCCCATGCTCAGCCTCGGCAACGCCTTCGAAGAAGGCGACATGCGCGAGTTCGACCGGCGTGTCACCGAAGGGCTGGATCTGCCTGTGGGCGATCTGTTAGGAGCGGGCGAGAAGGTCGAATACAGCTGTGAACCCAAGCTCGACGGGCTGGCCGTAAGCCTGTTGTATCAGAACGGTGCGCTGGTGCGCGGCGCTACCCGTGGCGACGGCACTACCGGCGAGGACATCAGTGTCAACGTTCGTACCGTGCGCAACATCCCGCTCAAACTGCACGGCGAAGGCTGGCCGGAAACTCTCGAAGTGCGCGGCGAAGTGTTCATGTCCAAGGCCGGCTTCGAGCGCCTGAACGAGAGCCAGCTGGAGGTCAGCGGCAAGACGTTCGCCAACCCGCGCAACGCCGCCGCGGGCAGCCTGCGCCAGCTTGATTCGAAGATCACCGCCAATCGCCCTCTGGAATTCTGCTGCTATGGCATCGGCCAGGTGTCCCACGACATTTCCGACACCCACATCGGCAACCTGAAACAGTTGAAAGAATGGGGCATGCCCATCAGCCGCGAGCTGAAAGTGGCTGCCGGCATTGACGACTGCCTAAAGTACTACCACGACATCGGCGAGCGTCGCCTGTCGCTGCCTTACGAAATCGACGGCGTGGTGTTCAAGGTCAACAGCATCGCTGCGCAGCGTGAATTGGGTTTCCGCGCCCGTGAACCGCGCTGGGCCATTGCCCACAAATTCCCGGCCATGGAAGAACTCACCGAACTGCTGGATGTGGAATTCCAGGTCGGCCGCACCGGCGCCGTCACCCCGGTCGCGCGCTTGAAGCCGGTCAAGGTCGCAGGCGTCACCGTGGCCAACGCTACCTTGCACAACATGGATGAAGTGGCGCGTCTGGGCTTGATGATCGGTGATACCGTGATCATCCGCCGCGCGGGTGACGTGATTCCGCAGGTGGTGCAGGTGGTGCTGGAGCGCCGTCCTGAAAACGCCCGCAAGGTCGAAATTCCGCAGACTTGCCCGGTCTGTGGCTCGCAGGTCGAACGCACCCAGTTGATCAAGCGCAGCAAAGGCAAGGAGACCGTCAGCGAGGGCGCGGTGTATCGCTGCGTCGGGCGTCTGGCCTGTGGTGCGCAGCTCAAGCAAGCGATCATCCATTACGTGTCCCGTCGCGCCATGGACATCGAGGGCCTGGGCGACAAGACCATCGAGCAACTGGTGGACGAGAAACTCATCGGTTCTCCGGCTGACCTCTACAAACTCGACTACGAGCAGATCATCGACCTGGAAGGCTTCGCCGAAATCTCCAGCAAGAAGCTGCTCAAAGCCATCGATGACAGCAAGAAGCCGACGCTGGCGCGCTTTATCTACGCGTTGGGCATTCCCGATGTCGGCGAGGAAACCGCCAAGGTGCTGGCGCGTTCGCTGGGTTCGCTGGACAAGGTGAAAGTGGCGCTGCCGGAAGTACTGACCTACTTGCCGGACATCGGGCTGGAAGTGGCTCACGAGATTCACAGCTTCTTCGAAGACGATCACAACCAGAACGTGATCGGTGCGCTGCTGGGCGAGTGCAAAATGGAGCTGCAGGACACCGGTGATCTGGGCGCCGAATTCGCGGCCAGCGCGACCCTGGGCGGCATGCTCGACAAGCTCAACATTCCATCGATAGGGCCCGGCGGGGCGCAGAAGCTGGCCGATAAATTCGGCACGCTGGAAGGCGTGGTCAAGGCTGACTGGCTGGACATGCGCCAGACCTTGCCGGAAAAGCAGGCGCAGTCTGTCAGGGCGTTCTTCGACATCACGGAGAATGCCGATCGTGCCCTCAAGATCGAGCAACAGCTCAAAGACTTCGGCATGCACTGGCACAGCGAGAAGAAGGTGGTCGAAGGCCTGCCGCTCGCGGGCCAGACCTGGGTCCTGACCGGCTCGCTGGAACTGATGAGCCGCGACGTCGCCAAGGACAAACTCGAAAGCCTCGGCGCCAAGGTCTCAGGCTCGGTATCGGCCAAGACCCACACCGTGGTCGCAGGCCCCGGGGCAGGTTCCAAGCTGACCAAAGCCAATGAGCTAGGGTTGAAAGTGCTGGACGAAGAGGCGTTTGTCGCGTTCCTCAAGAAGCACAACATTTCAGTGGACTCCTGAGCTTTTCGCACCAGTTGTGATGTCATCGCCTGTCTGGCAGGCGATGCATCACCTCACATTTTGTGTCCGCGCCGACAACCCGCCGATAATCCACGGAACCCCCACACCCCCCAACGATCTAGTGCTTGCAGCCCACTCAGGAGATGGCCATGTTCCAGTTCTTCGAACAACTCAGCACAAGGATCGCGGCGCCGTTCGCCGGTGAGAGCAAGCGCAACAGCAAGGTCTGGCAATGCCGCTGTGGGCAGTCGGTGTTCTTTCGCAACAGCCAGTGCCTGGCCTGTTCGGCAGCCCTTGGCTATCTCCCCGAGCAGAGCAAGATCGCGGCGCTGGAGCCGGGCCCGGATATCAACACCTGGCGCCTGAGCGACGACCCGCAGGCTGGCCTATATCGACGCTGCGCCAACCTCGACACGCCCGCTGCCTGCAACTGGCTGTTTCCGGCACTCAATGCCGGAGAATTCTGCGTCGCCTGTAGCCTCAACAAAACCATCCCTGACCTTTCCGTTCCCGAGAACCCCGAGCGCTGGCGCAAGATCGAAATCGCCAAACGCCGACTGGTCGCGCAATTGATCACCCTGGGTTTGCAGGTCATTCCCAAGACTGTCGATGAGGAGCGGGGTCTGGCCTTCGAATTTCTTGGCGTCGATCTGGAAGGCAACCTGCCCACTACCGGCCACGCCAACGGTTTGATCACCTTGAACGTGGAGGAGGCTGACGACGCCATCCGTGAGAAAGTTCGCGTGCAGATGCACGAACCCTATCGCACGCTGCTCGGACATTTGCGTCATGAAGTCGGGCATTACTACTGGGATCGTCTGATTGCTAACACCTATTGGCAGGATGGCTTCCGCAATCTGTTCGGCGACGACCGCGCCAGCTACGCCGATGCCCTTGAGCACCACTACCAGAATGGTGCTCCCGCCGACTGGCAGCAGCATTACGTCAGCGCCTACGCCACCATGCATCCCTGGGAGGACTGGGCTGAAACCTGGGCCCATTACCTACACATGATGGACGCCGTCGACACCGCCCTGAGCCTGGGTATGAGTGCACGGGACATGGACCTGGATTACCAGCCTTTCGAGCTGGAAACCCTCTATGACCCGCAGCATCCTGGCGGGCCCTCCTTCCTCGCGTTCGTCAATGCCTGGATCGAACTGGCCGGCATGCTCAACGAACTTTCTCGTGCCATGGGCCAGCCGGACTTTTACCCGTTCGTGTTGCCACCTGCGGTGATCACCAAGCTGCATTTCATCCATTTGGTCATTCAGGGCGCAGGCGGCAAGGCAGATGAAGTGCTGCAGGTGCAGTGAGCCATTCACTTGAAGGGTGGTGACATTTACTCTGCAACTTTGATGCAGGGGATCTGTCATCACCGCCGGTCTGCGAATGCCTGCAAGGGGAAGGATCCAATGCTACTTTGCCTAACAATATCGTTTTGATACTACTGGCGTAGAGCAGTTGTACAGGGACTTTGCAGATGGCCAATAGCGCTCCATTTCCGTTGAACGAAGCCTCGCGGCTTTCCCGCATCACTCACATGGGCCTGCTCGACTCGGGCGCCGACGAAGTGCTGGATCACATCGTCGACATGGTTGCCCACTACTTCGAAGTGCCGATTGCGCTGGTCTCCATCGTCAGTGAGCACCGGCAATGGTTTCGCGCGGGCACAGGGCTGGACGAGCGAGAGACGCCCCGGGAAATTTCGTTCTGCGCCTACTCGATTCTCACCCACGAAGTGTTTCAGGTGCCTGACGCGCGTCTCGACCCGCGCTTTCGCGACAACCCTCTTGTGGAAGGGGAGCCGCACATTCGCTTCTACGCGGGTGTACCGCTGGTGACTGCCGACGGCCTGGCCCTCGGCACCCTGTGCATCATCGACAACAAGCCTCGTGCGCCCCTGGAGTTGCGTGACATCACGATGCTCGAGATGTACGGGCAACTGGTCATGAAACGCCTGAATAACCTGCGCAAGGCGAGCTACGTCGACCAGCCCACCGGACTGTTCAATCGTCTGCGTCTGGAAGAGGACATCCTCGCGCTGGCCGACCGCGACGAACACGCGTTGGTGGCGCTGGACATGGTCAATCCGGTATTCCTCGACAGCATCATCAAGGCATTGGGCTACAACTTCGCCCAAGAGCTGGTGCGCTGCATGATCGACAGCTGTCGCGAGCAATTGCCCGCCGACACCGCCTTGTACAAGGTCAGCCCGACGCGGATCGCACTGCTCACCCGGCATACCGGCCCGGAGCAGGCCGAGCAGTTGTTCCGCAAACTGATCAAGCATTTTCAGGACCCGCTGATATGCCGCAACATCCCGATCCAGATGGACGTCGGCATCGGCGTACTGCCATTGGGCCTTGGGCGTTGCGATGAAAAGGACTGGATTCGTCTGGTCGTGAGCGCTGCCGATGAGGCTCGTGGCAAGGCCACCGGCTGGCGCTGGTACGAGCCACATCTGGACTTCGCTCAGCAGCGGGCATTCCTGTTGCTCGCATCACTGGCCGATGCCGTGCGCAGTACCGATCAGCTGTCGCTGGTGTTTCAGCCACGGCTCGAAGTCGGCACCGGGCGCATCGTCACCGTCGAAGCGCTGCTGCGTTGGCAGCATCCGGTGTTGGGGCCGATCAGTCCGGCGGAATTCATTCCACTGGCGGAGAAGACCGCGCTGATTCGAACCCTGAGCCTCTGGGTGTTGCGCAATGCGGTGGAACAGGCGCGCCGCTGGCAGGAGCAAGGCTACGCCTTCAAGGTGGCGATGAACGTCTCAGCCCTCGACCTCGCCAACTCACAATTCAGCGATGCGCTGTTCGATCAACTGGCAATCAGCGGCCTCGATCCAGGCCGCTTCGAACTCGAGTTCACCGAAAGCGCGCTCTGCGACAATCCCGACATCACCCGCCAGCAACTCGAACGCCTGCGTGCGCTGGACATCGACATCGCCATCGATGACTTCGGCACCGGCTACAGCAACTGGACCTACCTGCGCCAACTGCCTGCAACCACCGTGAAGCTCGACAAGTCATTGGTGCAAAACATCGACGTCATCGAAAAGGACCGCCGTCTGGTGGAAGCCATCGTCGACCTCGCCCGGCGTCTGGGTTATCGAGTGGTTGCAGAAGGGGCGGAGACCGAAAAGGTCTACGAAATCCTCTGCCAGCTCGGCTGTCATGAAGTGCAGGGGTATCTGGTGGCACGGCCCATGAGCGCCAGCGCGCTGGAACACTGGATGAATGGCGAGCGCAGCGCAAAGGTCAGGCAGCTGCGGGCGCTGGGTGGCTGATGATGCTCGCAGCCACGGATGATCCGTAGCAGTTCGGCTTGCCGGCGCAGACGATCTCCCCAATCACCACCGTCTTGACGTCCCGCAACGCTGTCTCGCTAATCAAGTTTCAACACCATTCGGCGCTCGAACCCCGTTGCCGACCGATCCGCGTCACCAGCATCAAGCCAGCCCAGCGCCCGATACAGTGAATGCGCCGCCAGATTGTCCGGGTCTACCGCCAACATGAGTTGCGTGACCTCAGGCCATAGGTCGCGAACCAGATCTGGCAGCATTTCCACGCAGCGCCTGCCAAGTCCCAGCCGCTGAAACCTTTGATCGATCATCAGCGCGTGCAACGTAGCGGTGTGCCCAAGGGCCCAGCGTGGCAGCAGCGACCTGCGTTTGAGTAGAAAAAAGCCCCGTGGGATCCCATCCACCAGCAACGCATAGCCCTGAATGTCGCAAACAGGTTTTGCGCCCAACGCGTGCAATGCGCCATGGATATCTCCGATCAGCACCCTTTGCGCGCGCGACAGTTCGATGCCGAGCAGTTCATCGTGCTGCCGGGGCGATAGCTGCTCATGTTTGATCAGTAGGGCGTTCATGAGCGACACCATGCCGGGTTGTCGGCCCCATGTGCAAGTGACTGAAGCCCATCAGATTTTTTATCTGAAACCAGAGGTTGTAACTTCGCGCCAGACCGGTACAATGGCGCGGCTCGCCGACTGGCGAGTGTCGTTATGGTGACCCCATCGGTCCCCCCGCAACGATTACCCGTGAACCTGGTCAGATCCGGAAGGAAGCAGCCACAGCGGGAACATTGTGTGCCGGGGTGTGGCTGGTGGGGTTGCCTCCAATCTCTAGCTCGCCAATTCTCGACGAGTTCTGTTCCACAAAATATCCAATACCCCAGGCAACCCGATTCATCGACCGATGAGTGTCGCCTGCTCGATTTCAAACACGTCCCCCACGCTCACTCGCAAACTGCTTCCCCTCAGCCGTGCGCTCCGCCACCACACATCCATCCTTGACCGACACATCCGCATAGCCGCGATCCCTGAGATAGAGCAGGGCGGTGAAGTCCAGCGGATTGACTCTGCACGTTGCGCCGTCGGTGAGGGTGCTGAGCAGTCGGATGGCTAACGATTCAAGCCGCATGAAGGAACGCCTCTGGTGACGTCAGTGATGATGGCGATTTGTCACCAGAGTGCGATCAGGAGTTCCATTTATTTGTGGGCTTTCAGCGATGCGGTGGTGGCTCTCTCGCTGAACGTCCAGGCCGGCATCACTCCCCGGACGTGGTCTCCCCACACATCCTCCCCTCAGGCGTCAAACCCGCCCCCAGCACCTCCAGCAGCGCGCGCACTTTCGGCAGGTTCTGTCGGCTCTTCAGCCAGATGAGGTTGATGGGCAAGCTCTGCACCGCAAGGTGAGGAAGGACTTCGATCAGTTCGCCGCTTCGCAGGTGGCGCTCCACCAGCCAGGTCGGCAGTTGGGTGATGCCCAGGCTTGCCAACGCGGCCATGAGTTGGCCTTCGCCGTCGCCAATGGCGATGCGGCCGGGCATGACGTGGCGGTCGACGTTGCCTTGTTCTCCTGCGACCGACCAGGGCGTTACGGCACCGTCGTCATGCCCATAGAGCACGCACGCATGCTGCTCGAGTTCTTGTGCCGTAGCGGGAGTGCCGTGGGCGGCGAGGTACGCGGGTGTGGCGCAGAACACCAGCCGCTGAGCGCCGAGGAATCTATGGCCCAGCAGCGCAGGCCAGGCGTCCGGGGTGCCGATGCGCACGACAATGTCGATGCCTTGGTCCACCAGATCGATGAAGCGGTCGGAGAAGGTGATATGCGGCAGCAGCAGGGGATGTTCGCGCAAAAACTCCAGCAGCAGTGGCAGTACATGCAGACGGCCGAAGGATGCGGGGAGGTCCAGCCGGACTTTACCGTGGGGCCCGGCGTTTTCGGATTTCAGTGACTGCTCGGCTTCTTCCAGGCAGCCCAGTACTTCGGCGCAGGTGCGGTAATACTGCGTCCCGGCGTCGGTCAGTGCCAGCCGGCGCGTGGTGCGGTTGAACAGTCGCGTACCCAGCCGTTGTTCAAGGCGCGCGATGCTTTTGCTGACGGCCGAGTTGGTCAGGTTCAGACGTTTGGCAGCAGCCGAAAAACTGCCCATGTTCGCCACATGGACGAATACATCGATGCCTTTGAGGTTGTCGGAAGCGTTCATCGGGTGCTCATTGGTGACGTGGATTCACATCACTTCGTAGTGAATGGCTTAAATGTTACCAAAATTCTCCAATAACCTATGCGCAACGTTGAAAGGTTCGCTGAACCGCTCGCCCTGCCCATTTGGAGACTGCATTCAATGATTGACCTGTTTGCCCCCTACGCACTCAAAGGCCTGACCCTGACCAACCGCTTCGTCATGGCCCCCATGACCCGTTCGCGAGCGCCTGAAGACATCGCCACCGAGCAGATCGCGTTGCATTACACGCAACGTGGCACCGCTGGCCTGATTGTCTCCGAAGGCACGCCGATTTCCCGCGAAGGGCAGGGTTACCTGTTCAACCCCGGCATCTTTACATCAGCGCAGATCAAGGGCTGGAAACTGGTGACCGATTCGGTGCGCAGCGTCGGCGGCCGAATGTTCGCCCAGCTGTGGCACGTGGGTCGCGTCTCCCACACCTCGATCCAGGACAACAGCAAGGCGCCGGTCAGCTCCACTGACAAACCGGCGCAAGGCGCGATTGCCTTTGGGTACACCGAAAACGGCGAGCCCGGTTTCGTTGCCACTTCCACACCTCGCGCGCTGGAAACCGATGAAGTCGCCCGCGTTGTCGAAGATTTCGCTCAGGCCGCTGCCAACGCCGTTGCAGCGGGTTTTGATGGCGTGGAAATCCACGGTGCAAACGGCTATCTGATCGAGCAGTTCCTCAACCCGCTGGTCAACGACCGGACCGATCGTTACTCGGCGAAGACCCTGGAGGATCGCCTGCGTTTCGTGTTTGAAGTGGTCGACGCCGTGGTTGCCCGCATCGGCGCGAACCGCGTGGGCATTCGTATTTCGCCCTACGGCCAGTTGTTCGACATGCCGATCTACCCGCAGATCGACGAAACCTACTCGGCGCTGTGTGCCGGTATGGGCGAGCGGGGGATTGCCTACGTGCATGTGATGGATCAGACCCACTTCTTCCTGGCCGCCGAAGGTTCGGAAAAACAGGAACAGGCGCTGCGCGAACTACTGAAGCATTGCAAATCGCAACTGGGCGACACCGCGCTGATTCTCGCCGGCGACATGACCCTTGAGCGTGCGCAGGATCTGCTGGACGCCGGCTTGATCGACCTCGCCGGTTTTGGGCAGCCGTTCATTGCCAACCCGGATCTGGTGGCGCGCCTGAAAAACGGCTGGCCGTTGACTGCTCCGGACCGTGACACCTACTACGGTGGCGGCACCAAGGGTTATGTCGACTATCCGCCGTACGAACCGGCCTGATAGCGCGATAGCCAGGCGCAGAGCCTGTCGATAGCCGACAGGCTCTGCTAGGGCGCGTTGAGCGACAATTTAGGCTGCAGGGGCCGGATCATTCCCCAACAAGGCCGCGATCGCCCGATGAGTTTCAATCCCCTCGCGAATAAGGGTGGCGAACTTGTGCATCATCTCCGGGCCGGTGTCGCTCACCAATGCGTTGCACAGCAGTTGCCGCACTGACTCGGCTTGAGGCAGTGCTTCGTCGTCGACGGCATCATCTGGCAACAACAGCGTCAACCGTTCCAGTACCTCGACCCCCGGGGTGTCCTCGTCAATGCCGAACAGCTCGTTGAATAGCATGCCCAGTGTGCCGGCTGGCTGATAGTCAGGCCTGTCCCATTTGCGAATGACGGTGCCTTCCTTCTCGATCTTTTCGAGGGTGCGGCGGATCTTTCCGGGAATGGTCGCCGTCGCCCGCACCTCGGTGTAATACACCAGCCTCGCCAGACTGGCTGCGTCCTTGACGTTCTTCCAGATCACGAACCAGATCTGTGACACGCTGTGAGTCTTCAGACTGTTGCGCAGCGTGCTTCTGATCTCGTTCAACTGCTTCTCATCGAGGTCGTGATCGAACGCCCGGCATTTGTCCAGCAGGTAGCACATGGCGTCGGCTGAAGCGAAGTCCAGCCAGAGACTGAACAGCGCAGTACTGTCGGAAAATTCCCGGGTCAGCAACACCTGCATCGCTTCTTCGCTTCGCCCGAAGTGCGCGTCCGGCGTCAGGATGTAGGGGATGTGGTGGGTGTTGACCATCAACTTTCCGTCGCGCAGGAAGTAGGTGTCCGGCGCCGCACTGCGGGGCGATTCTCGAAGGATTCCGCTGGCCCTGAGCCTGTCGATGAACGGCTTGATGTCCATCGGCGCCAACGCCTTGCAATCGCTGACCTTGAAAGCCTCGCTGGTCAGCCTTGGCGATATCGCGAAATCCAGTGCCAATAGCAGCAACACCTCGTCATCGCTCAGTTGCCCATACTCGATTGGCCCGCTGGGAAGGCCATCGATATACGCATTGAGTTGCAACTCCAGCGCAGCAGCGGCGGCTGCTTGCTCGGCACGTTTCTGCTGTGCGTGAGCGTCTGCGCAGTCAGTGCAGGGGTGGTAGGACTTCTGCAAATATTTTTTGACCGCCGAGCGGCTTTTTACCTCCATTGGCGCATCGCAATAGGGGCAGATCAGGTTTTCGTCGTAGGCGCGGCATAGTTGGCGAATATGGGCAGCAAGGGTTCCGCTGTGGGTGATGTGGCGGAATGGCACGAGGTCGATGACTTTCTCCTCAAACTCCCCGGTTTCAGTCATGGCCCAATAACGGACAGCCAGTTGCCTTTCCTCGGGATCATCGGTCATCAGTTCGAGCTTTACGGTCATGGGTGGGTCAATCCATTTTTCGATAGGGTTTGAGAGGCAGCGGGGAGCCGGCTTTACGCAGCGACTCCCCCTGCCCATGGCAGAAAAATGCCGTAACTGCGGGGCGCATGATGAGCGGCCGTGAGGCTGGGCGATGTAGGCGAAGGCGGGGGGAGTTTGTAGGGGGATTCCTGGAATCTGTGCCGTAACAGATTTGGCTGACGATCCATGTCAGTGTTTGCGGCTGATAAAACGGCCTTGTTTGCGCAGCGACTTAAGCCCATCATGCTTTGATATATAGGTAGGGGGGGTATGGTATGGCGCATTTACACGCCGAGAAGGACGATTTGCTCAAACGCGTCCGGCGCATCGCCGGCCAGGTCCAGGCAATCGAGCGGGGCCTGGAGTCCGATACGGACTGCGCCAAGACGTTGCATCTGGTGGCAGCGACGCGTGGAGCGATCAATGGATTGCTGGATCAAATCATCGAGGCTCATGCGCGAGAGCACGTGGCTCATCCGGGCTTGAGCGACGAGGAACGGGCGCAAGGTCTCGACGATCTGCTCGAAGCCATTCGCCGCTATTCGAAATAAGGAGGCGTTATGGCCCTTGCAAAGAATCACTCCCACGAACACGTCTTCCTCAGCGCCTCTCACGATGACAATGCCCGTCGCACGCGATGGGTAGTGGTACTGACATTGGTGATGATGGTTGGCGAAATCGCTGCCGGTTATGTGACCGGCTCCATGGCCTTGCTGGCTGATGGCTTTCACATGGCGACTCACGCCGGGGCCTTGGGGATTGCGGCGGCCGCCTACTCGTTCGCACGGCGCAACGCCAATAACAGTCGTTTCAGTTTCGGCACCGGCAAGGTCGGCGATCTGGCGGGCTTCGCTTCAGCGTTGATCCTGATGCTGGTGGCGCTGGGCATCGGCGTGGAATCGCTGATCCGTCTGTTTCAACCGACGCAAGTGGCCTTTGGCGAAGCAACGCTGATCGCGGTGGTGGGCCTGCTGGTCAATATCGTCAGCGCGCTGGTGTTGTCGGGTGGTCATCCCGCTCATCAACACGACCATCATGATCACGGCCATCGTCACGCCCATGGCCATTCCCATGGCGGGGACAACAACCTGCGTTCGGCCTACGTGCATGTCCTGGCCGATGCCTTGACGTCGGTGCTGGCCATCGCGGCCCTGCTGGCCGGGCGTTATCTGGGGTGGGTCTGGTTGGATCCGGTGATGGGTATTGTCGGCGCGGCGGTTATTGCCAAGTGGTCTGTCGGCCTGATCAGGCAAAGCGCCAACGTGCTGCTGGATGTCACCGACGATCAGGTTGCCGAAGAAATTCGCGACGTGCTACAAGCGGACGGCGATGTGCAGATTACCGATTTGCACGTCTGGAAGGTCGGTCCAGATGCCCGCGCGGCGATTGTCAGTGTGTTGGCGAAAGTCGAGGTGACCGCCGATGCGATTCGCGAGCGCCTGAGCGTGGTGCATGAGGTCTCGCATTTGACCATCGAGTATCGAATCGCTTGATCAGTCGTCTTTCAACCCCGGTTATCCAGCGCTTTTTGAGGCGCTGGGGCTACATCGATTCAGCCAATAATGCGTGGTAAATCAAAGAAATCTGCCCGGTTTTTGGGTCAATAAGATAGTCTTCGCACCATTGTCGACACGGACACCCGGATTGGAAGGCTATAGATGGCGCCTGATGACTATCTCGTAATGACCAGCAAGGAGTGGGCGGGGCTGCGTGCCAGCACACCGCTGACTTTGTCCGAAGAAGACCTGGCGGCGTTACGAGGCGTAAACGAAGATATTTCCCTGGAAGATGTCGTCAACATCTATCTCCCCTTGTCCCGTTTGATCAATCTGCATGTCAGTGCCGCGCGCAATCTGGCGAGCATCAAGGACACTTTCCTCGGGCGTCCGGCGAAAAAACAGACCTATGTGGTGGCGGTGGCGGGCAGCGTTGCCGTGGGCAAAAGCACCTTCGCCCGGGTATTGCAGGCGCTGATGGCGCGCTGGCCGGATCACCCCCGGGTCGATCTGGTCACCACGGACGGCTTTCTGCACCCCAACGCAAAGCTCAACAGCGACGGGATCATGCATCGCAAGGGCTTCCCGGAGAGCTACGATCGCAAGCGCATGGTCACCTTTCTGTCGGACCTGAAGGCGGGCATTCCCGAAATCAGCGCGCCGGTCTACTCGCACATCAGTTACGACATCGTGCCGGACAAATTCGTCAAGATCAGCCAGCCGGACATCCTGATCTTCGAAGGCCTGAACGTGCTGCAGACCGAAGGCAACGACGGCCAGAAACCCGGCAGCATCGTTTCGGACTTCTTCGATTTCTCGATCTATCTGGACGCCGACGAAAGCGACATCGAGCGCTGGTACGTCGAGCGCTTCCTGATGTTGCAACGCACAGCATTCCGCGCCCGCGGCGCCTACTTCCGTGAACTCGCCGACCTGCCGCCGGAAAAATCCCCGGATGCCGCGCGCAAGATCTGGGGCGACATCAACCGGCCGAACCTTCTGGAAAACATCCTGCCGACGCGCGAGCGCGCGAGCCTGGTGGTGCGCAAGGCTTCGGATCATTCGGTGAAGGAATTGTGGTTGCGTTGATGATCAGGCTTTTTGCCGGGGTTTCAGGGTTGCTGGCGTTGTGCTTCAGCGCCGTAGCCCTGGCCGATGGCAACAAATTGCTGCTCGAATGTAAGGACGGCATCACCAGCATGAGCGGTGGGGTGGCCAAAAATCCGGTAGGGATTGGCCATTGCGTGGGCGTGTTGCAGGCGACCATGGATACTCTGGACCTCTTTCATGAAGCCGGAGGCACGCCGAAGCTGGTCTGCGTACCCGAAGGCGGGATCCCGATGATTCAGTCGATGCGCATCGTTGTTCAGGCCCTCGAAGAGCACCCGCAGAGCCTGCATCTCAATGAGTCAGTGCTGGTGGTGTCCGCGCTGAAGAACGCCTTCCCCTGCCAGTAACTCGCTACCTCCTGTAGCCCTCCGTTCGTCGCGGGAATAAATCCGTGCTGGTTTTTCCTGGTCACGAGTCTATCCTTACCGGTCAGTACAGTTAGATTCAAGGACCGTCCCATGCCCACGACGCGAGACTTCACCGCCAACCATCAAAAGCTGATCGACGCTGCCTCCGCGCTGTTTTTCCGTGACGGCATCAACGCCACCGGGATCGCGGCCGTGGCCGAATTCGCCGGAATGTCGAAGATGACGCTGTACGCGCACTTCGCGTCCAAGGACGAGCTGATCGTGGCGTTTCTCGACAAGCGCAATGAGCGCTGGGAAGCGGCAGTGCAGCAGTCTATGGCGGCCAGCGAAGCGCCAGCCGACAAGTTGTTGGGCCTGTTCGATCTGCACCGCCAGTGGCTACGTGAAGGCGGGTTGCGTGGGTGCCCGTACGTGAACTCGGCGGCGGAGTTTCCGGACCGTGCTCATCCAGTGCGCCTGGCGGTGGATCGACACAAGCGTGGCGTGAAACAGCACCTGTTGGACCTCGCCGAAATGGCCGGACTCTCCGATCTGCAGACGCTGGTCACTCGATTGTTCCTGCTGTTGGAAGGGGCGTTTCTCACCGGCGCTCTGGAAAACGATGACAGCGTCTTTCTGGTGGCGCGGGGTTTGGCCGCTGAGCTGATTCAGGCGGCGCAACCTGCGTAACGCCTGTTCTTTTCTCACCTTCAAGAAAGGAAGCGGACGATGCGTATCAATATTCTGATTGTGGTGCTGCTGACCGGCCTGGTGGCCGCGACCTTCGGTTTCGGGATCTACCTTTTCGCGCAACTGGTGCCGGATATGCGCGCCAGCCTGGGATTCGACATTTCCTATGTCGGCACCATCACCGCGTCAGGGCAGTTCGGCTTTCTGGTCTGTGCGCTGCTGGCGGCCTGGCTCACGCCTCGGGTCGGTGGGGGCTGGGTGATTTTCGGCTCCGGTGCCGTCTGTGCGGTAGCGCTGCTGCTGATTCCGCTGACCCACAACATCGTGCTGATCGGCGCGCTGCTGACCGTGTTGGCGGGCACTGCCGCGACTGTATTCGTGCCGATGGTCGATGTGATTTCCCGCGTCGTTGCCTACCAGTATCGCGGCATGGCCATGGGGCTGGTGTCCAGCGGGACCAGTTATGGCGTGTTCATCAACAGCCTGCTGGTGCCTTTGTATGCGCCCCGGGGCGAGTGGCCCATGGTGTGGTGGATCGTTGGATTGATTACCGTCGTATTGTCAGTCGCAGTGATGGTGGTATTCAGCCGTGCACGGTTGTTCGAGAGAAATACAGATGCGGCCGAACAGCGTGAATCCGAGGCTGGCATGGGCAAGAAGGCATTGATGCAGCCTTGGGTGCTGACGGTCTGGACCATGAACTTTCTGCTCGGCTTCTCGACCTTTCCTTTCCAGAATTACCTGTCGTCCTACCTGCGCACGGAGCTGAATTTCGGCGTGGCCTACACCGCGCAGATTTGGGCCAGCATCGGTTTTGTCGGCATGTTCGCCGGCCTCGCCGTGGGCTGGCTGTCCGATCGCACTGGCCTGCGAGCGGCGATGCTGTTGGTGTATGCCTGTGTGGCGGGGGCAGCGTTGATTTTCGTCGTGCATCCGGTCGGTTACTGGCCACTGCTGGCGGGTGTTCTGTTTGCCGTGGCGTTCTATCCGATCTTCGGACTGATTCCGGCATACGTCTCGAAGATGGCCAGCAGTGCGGCGCTGGCGGTGACCATCTTCGGGGTCGCCAACATCCTGCAGGGCGTCGGCGGCATGATCGGCAATTTCTGTGCGGGCGTGCTGGCGAGCTTCGACGGCTCATTCGTTGGCGTGTACGTTGCCATCGGCCTCATCGCGGTTTTGCTGGCGATGCTCACACTTCGTTTGCCAAGAGAGGGCGCCGAGGTGCTTGAGGTCGGAGCGGTGCCTTGCGCGAACAACTGAATACGCAGCGAGTCTTCGCTTGTTCAAATAGACCAATCCCACGGAAAACAGGGACTATCATTGCTTGACCATTCCTCGCTCCGGCAGCGCTCAGGAGGTCAATCATGATCAACGTGCGAACCGCCCACATGCTGGCGCATTACAAACAATGGGCGGACGAACAGATGTTTACCAGCGTCGCCTCGCTTCCCCCGGGCGAAGCGACCAGGGAGCGGGTCACCGTGTTCAAGAACATGGTCGGCTGTCTCAATCATATCTACGTGGTCGACCGAATCTGGCAGGCGCATCTGGAAGGGCGCGAGCACGAATTCAAGACGCGCTTTGAAGTGCCGTATCCCGAGGTGTTCGCTATATCGTTAATTTCGAATGCATCTAATGGTTTATTCACGGTGGGATAGGCTTTGATTAATAAGTCCAATTAACCGCTGAGGTGTGAAATGACCAGGAATGAAATCGAAACTAAGATGCGCGAGATTGTGAGCACTCAGCTAGGGATAAATTCGGAAGAGATCGTATCAGAAGCAAGTTTCGTTGACGATTTAGATGCCGACTCACTGGGCTCAGTTGAGTTGGTTCTAAGTGTGCAAGAGGAGTTCGAGATTTCTGTCCCCGATGACGCCGTGTCTAAAATTATCACTTTCAAAGACGCGATAGACCTCATCGAAAAGCTTAGTGCTAAATGAACTCCTAGCAACAGAACTTTTTTCTCGAACCAGGGCGACCGGGGATGAGGCCGGCACCGAAACTTCGGGACCGGCATTCTACTGCTACTTAAAGCGTCACACTCCCCGAAACGCACTTCTGCACATCCCCACCCACCCAGATCCGCTCGCCAATCTGTTCGACACTGACCCGCCCGCGATGCCCCAGTACAGTACCCTGGCGAGCGGTGTATTTCCTCGGCGCAAGGCCCGCCGGAATCATCCATTGCGCGAGAGTGGCATTCAGGCTTCCTGTCACGGGATCTTCTGCGTTGAGGTCACCGGTCAGCGCGCGAACTTCGAAATCGGCTTCGGCGTCAGGCCCGGTCCACGGTGCGACGATACCTACATTCAGGCCTTTGAGCGCGACGTAGTCCGGGCGGATGGCCAGGACTTCTTCACGGCTGGCCAGCATGACCGCGACCCAGCCCGGCCCATTGTCTGCCCACTGGCTGCCGACGATTTGCTCGGGCTTTACGCCCAACCCGGTGGCGAGGCGTTGCAGGATGTCGTGCTCAACCGGGCCGCTGCGCAACAGCGGCGGGGCAGCGAACGCCAGACGCGAGCCGTCGCGGCGGATACGTACCAGGCCCGCGCCGCATTCCTGAATCACTTCATCGGCTTTGGCGATGCCACCGTTGTCGAGCCAGACGAAGCAACTGCCCAGCGTCGGGTGGCCGGCGAAGGGTAGCTCGCGGGTAGTGGTGAAGATACGCACTCGGTAATCGGCGTCCGGGTGCTTGGGACTCAGCAGGAATGTGGTTTCACTGAGGTTGGTCCAGCGTGCGAAGGCGGCCATTTGTGCGTCGGACAAATCGTCGGCCCCGGTCACCACCGCGAGCGGATTACCTTCGGTTGCCGCGCTGGAAAATACATCGACCTGCTGGAACTTGAACGTCTGAGGCATGGCTCTCTCCTGATTGTGCTGTAGGACGCAGCCACTCTAAGGAGGCGAAACAGCGCTGTATATGCACAGATCCCCGCTCATTCACGCTGAATGTGTGTGGTCGGAAGAGGCCATGTCTGGGTTGGGGTTACTGGGTTCTCAGCCAGGTCGAAATGTCGAACGACGGGCACGCCTTGATGAATTCATTGGGGGTGATTTTGCCGTCGCCATTTTTGTCGGGTGACAGGTCGCGATGGCCGAGAATGCGAGCGTTGGGATAGCGGGTTTGCAGTTGATCGAGCAGCTCTTTCAGAGCCTCGAATTGCGCCTGCGTGAAGTTGCTTTCCGGCTTGCCCGCCGCATTGATGCCGCCCACCAGGCAAATGCCGACAGATTGTGCGTTGTGCCCTTTGACGTGGGCGCCAATGGCGGTTTCCGGGCGACCGGTTTCCACCTCGCCGTTGCGGCGGATGACGTAGTGATAACCCACGGTGTCGAACCCGCGCTGACGATGCCATTGGGTGACTTCCCGTACGCCGATGTCCTGGGTAGGGCGGGTGGCTGAACAGTGCACGACGAGGAATTCGGTGGTGGTGCGGTATTGCGGAACGTAAGTGGCTGTTGTCGCGTTCATGGTGTTGCGTCCTTGCAGGATGAGTTGAGTCCTGAAAGGAATATAAAAGGGTGCAACGGGTCAACGCGGCAAGCGTTGCAGAACGTCTCGGCGACGCTCTGCAATGCTCATTTTACTCAGGCAGGGAAATGCAGTGCGTTGGTCAGATCGCCCATTGGCGCCTGGCCGCGCGCCACCATGGCATTGTCGCGTTCGACGATGCCATCGAGTTTTTCCAGGCCATGCACGCGGGTGATCAGGCGCAGGATCGAGGCCGTGTCGTAGACGGTGTGGTCTACCGTGCCCTTGCGCGCGAACGGCGAGATGACGATGGCCGGAATGCGTGTGCCCGGCCCCCAGCGATCGCCTTTTGGCGGCGCCACGTGGTCCCACCAGCCACCGTTCTCGTCGACGGTCACCACGATCACCATGTTTTTCCATTGCGGGCTGTTGCGCAGAACCTTCACAGCGCGGTCGATGTGGCGATCCCCGGCAGCGACGTCGGCGTAACCGGCGTGCATGTTCAGGTTGCCCTGGGGTTTGTAGAAGGTCACCGCAGGCAGCTTGCCCGCTTCAGCGTCGGCGAGGAATTTGTTGGTCGCCGATTCATCGCCCAGGCCGCCGTCGCGCAGGTGCTTGTTACGCTCGGCAGGGTTTTCCGGGCCAAGGCGCTTGAAGTAGTTCAGCGGCTGGTGGTGGTACTGAAAGTTCGGAATCTTGGGAATGCCCGCCGAGTCCTTGTAGGCGTCCAGCGTCACCTGCCAGGCGCCCGAGTACCAGGCCCAGTCGACGTTCTTCTTCGACAGCTTGTCGCCGATGTGGTCGTGGGTCTGCGGCACCAGTACGTTGGCCAGGTTCGGTTGTGAATAGTCGGGGTTGTCCTTGTCGCGCAACCAGGTCGGCCAGTAGGGCGGGGCCATGGTGTTGACCGCGTAGCCATCCGGGGTCAGCAGGCTGGGGCCGAATTGGGGTGGACCCGTCATGGCGCTGGCCGGGGATTTCTCCAGCGGCTTGAGACGAGTCTCCAGTGGGTCGTCGCTTTCCAGCGTGGCAATTTGCGATTTGGCGGGTGAATTGACCGCGTCGGGATAGAACGGCACTTTGGCCGACACCAGATACTGGTGATTGAGGAACGAGCCGCCGAAAGCCCCCTGGAAGAAGTTGTCGCAGAGCACGAACTCTTTGGCGACGTCCCACAGGCGCAGGGAATATTGGGCTTGGCCGTAATGGCCCATGGTCAGGCTGCCCGAGTCAGCCCAGGCGACGAAACCGTCGTTCTTGCCGCCGTTGATCTGCATCTGGTTCTGGTAGAACACGTGCCACAGATCGCGGGTCACGACACTCAGCGGCAGGTCTTCTCCGCTTGGGCCTTTGAGGGCGTACGGCGCATTGGGCAGGTTTTCCTGGTATTGCACGCCGGTGGCGTAGGTCACGCCGTCGACGTTTTGCGGGCCGACCTGGCAGATGCCACCCCAACATTGCGGCAGGTTTTCCAACACTTTGCCGTCACGATCACGCTGGCGATAATTTTCTGGCTTGACTGCCGACAGGGGTTTTTCCACTCCGGGGAAGTTGGCGAACAGGTTGTTGAAACTGCGGTTCTCGCCGTAAATCACCACGATGGTCTTGACGTTGTCCTGCAGCGCCACGTCCAGTTCCGGACCGCTGAGGGTGGTTTCAAGGGCGGTGGGCTGGCCGCCACCTGCCGACTCGCTGGCGGCGACCACGCTGCTTAACGTCGCGCCCGCGCCAAGCACGGCAACGCCACCGAGGAAGCGGCGACGGCTGGAATCAGTAGGTGAATCGGTGGAGTTCTCGTTGGCGGGATTTTGTTTTTTGTCGCTCATCACGGCTCCTGCTGCGGGATTTGAGGTGTTACTAATTATGTCGACGGAGCCTAATCTCGCAATGTGACATTAATGCGACAGTCGTAAACGCCTGTGCCAGAGCCTTTTCCGGATAGTTCGTAGATCCCTGTAGCCGTCCTGCTTGTCGGCGCAATGGCGTTAGAAACCGCAACCGCCGGCAAGCCGTGCCGCTACGGGTCGCACTTTTCTGGTTTCAAGGCTGTGCCGCAGGCCCATCGGGTGGCAGCCCGGACACCGTGTTGTAACGACTCATGATCCGGTCTATCTCGCCAGACATGCGCATGCGCAGCAAAATCCGCATCAGCTTCTGTGCGGGGATCTGCGTGTCATTGCGCACGATGCACCCCACCGGCTGCTCGTCGATCACCGCCACGCCGCGCAGTTGCTGGTCTTCAGGCAGGTTGCGGTTGAACCAGTCCAGCGACCATTGATTGCCCACGGCATAACGATAACGGTGGATTTGCAGCTTCTGCAGAACCTGAACTTCGCTGCGCGCGTCATCCCGGCGCAGACGATGACTGTCGAAAGCCGATTGAAGGGTGGGGTAGGCGTAACCGAGCACCGTGCCAATGGTTTCGCCGGTCAGGGTCTCCGGCGCTCTGGGGGTGGCATTCTCGGGCGTACTGATCAGCAGATCGCGCTGGATCAACAGCGGCAGGCTCCAAGTGTAGTCTCCGGACAGGTTGGGCATCCACGACTGCGCCGCATAACAGCGCACGTCGATGGCGCCGCGTTCCAGCGTGCGTTGCACGCGCTGGATCGGCACCACGCGATATTCCGCCGACAGCTTCGCCTGCGCCGCCATGCTTTGCATGATGTCGAAGATAATCCCGCCGGTCGGCTGATGGTCATCGAGCTGCACCAGCGGCATCGACCAGGCATCGGCAATCGAGAATCGCAGCGGTGTGTCCTCGGCCCACACGGCCCCGCTCATCAGCAATAAAGCGCTCAGTGTCAGCAGACGCATGAGGTCCCCCGGGTGAGCTGAAGTGCTATTGGGCAGTGCTGGCAGTCTAGCGGCAGATCGTTTATATGCGTGCGTTCATATTGCCCGGATGCAATTTTGCCCCCGCTCCGCTAGCATTAGCGGTCTTCCGCAACCCAGTCGCGACGGTTTTCAATGAGTTATCAGGTTCTTGCACGTAAATGGCGTCCGCGCTCGTTCCGCGAAATGGTCGGCCAGACCCATGTGCTCAAGGCCTTGATCAACGCGCTGGACAGCCAGCGCCTGCACCATGCCTATTTATTCACGGGTACGCGCGGGGTCGGCAAGACCACCATCGCGCGAATCATCGCCAAATGCCTGAACTGTGAAACCGGTATCACTTCCTCGCCCTGCGGCGAATGTTCGGTGTGCCGGGAGATCGACGAAGGCCGTTTCGTCGACCTGATCGAGATCGACGCCGCGAGCCGCACCAAGGTCGAAGACACCCGCGAGCTGCTGGACAACGTGCAATATGCCCCGAGTCGCGGGCGCTTCAAGGTCTACCTGATCGACGAAGTGCACATGCTCTCCAGCCACTCGTTCAACGCCTTGCTCAAGACGCTGGAAGAGCCGCCGCCGTACGTCAAGTTCATCCTCGCGACCACCGACCCACAGAAACTGCCAGCCACGATTCTTTCGCGCTGCCTGCAGTTTTCCCTGAAAAACATGACGCCCGAGCGTGTGGTCGAGCACCTGACCCACGTTCTGGGCGCTGAAAACATTCCGTTCGAAGACGACGCATTGTGGCTGCTGGGCCGTGCGGCCGACGGTTCGATGCGCGACGCCATGAGCCTGACCGATCAGGCGATTGCCTTCGGTGAGGGCAAAGTGCTGGCGACCGATGTGCGGGCCATGCTCGGCACGCTGGATCATGGCCAGGTCTACGACGTGCTCACCGCGCTGATCGACGGCGATGCGCGCAGTCTGCTGGAGGCCGTTCGTCATCTGGCCGAGCAGGGCCCGGACTGGAGCGGCGTGCTCTCGGAAATCCTCAACGTGCTGCACCGTGTCGCCATCGCTCAGGCACTGCCCGAGGGCGTCGACAACGGTCATGGCGACCGCGACCGGGTGTTGGCCCTGGCTCAGGCGTTACCTGCCGAAGACGTGCAGTTCTATTACCAGATGGGCCTGATCGGGCGTCGCGATCTGCCGCTGGCACCGGACCCGCGTGGCGGCTTCGAGATGGTCCTGCTACGTATGTTGGCGTTCCGTCCGGCCGACAGCGAAAACGCGCCGAGACAACCGTTAAAGTCAGTGGGGATCAACCCGGCCACGGTTGATTCCCAGACAACGGTGGCCGGCGCAGCACCTGTTGCACCGACTCCAGCGCTCACACAGGCCGCCGTGGCGCCAGCGCCCGCACCCGTGATGGCAATGCCGGCGCCCGTCGTACCTGTCGCGCCAGCCTATGCGCCTGCGCCAGCGGTGGCCGAAGAGGTCGACCTGCCGTGGAACGAGCCCAAGGCTGCGCAACCGGTCAGCGCCGCTGAGCCCGAGCCTGCCGTGGCGCCTGTCGTCGAAGAGATCCCCGAGCCCGTGCTCGACACCGTCGCCGAGCAGCCAGAGCTGACGCCGATGCCGACCCCGGCTCCGGCGAGTCCCGTGCCCGACGCGCCGGAAGTCGAGTCCCAGGAGCAAGTGCAGGCCGCCGCCGATGTGGTCACGCAGGCCATGCTCGAACACGTGCCCGACGCTGCGCCTTACGTGCCGGCGCCGATGGAGCGCGACGACGAGCCGCCTCCGGACGACGACTATTACGAGCCGGATATCGACATTGACCCGGCCTCGTTCGCCTACCTTGACGACCTGGCCCACGAAGCCGTGGAAGCGGTGGAGAAAGAGCCTGAGTTGCTGCCCGCCGCCAAGCCCGCCACGGGCCTCGCCGCCGACTGGCTGGACCTGTTCCCGAAATTGCCGATTTCCGGCATGACCGGCAGTATCGCCGCCAACTGCACATTGATTGCGGTGGATGGCGACAACTGGCTGCTGCACCTGGATCCGGCGCACAGCGCGTTGTTCAACTCGACGCAACAGCGCCGATTGAACGACGCGCTGAACCAATACCATGAACGCACCATCAACCTGAGTATCGAGCTGATCAAGCCCGAGCAGGAAACCCCGGCCCAGGCGGCGGCGCGTCGGCGAGCCGATCGTCAGCGTCAGGCCGAGGCGTCGATTCAGTCGGACCCGTTCATCCAGCAGATGTTGCAACAGTTCGGTGCCATCATCCGCGAGGATACGATCGCTCCCGTAGATGCTCCGGTTGCGCAAACCCCTTAATGACCGCGAGGCGCTAAGCTGATTTGGCGCCGCGCAATGAACCATCGACTTTCGAGGAGAACTCCCATGATGAAAGGTGGCATGGCTGGCCTGATGAAGCAGGCTCAGCAAATGCAGGAAAAAATGGCCAAGATGCAGGAAGAACTGGCCAATGCCGAAGTGACCGGCCAATCGGGCGCAGGCCTGGTGAGCGTGGTGATGACCGGTCGTCACGACGTCAAGCGCGTCAGCCTGGACGACAGCCTGATGCAGGAAGACAAGGAAATCCTGGAAGACCTGATCGCCGCCGCCGTCAACGACGCCGTGCGCAAGATCGAAGCCGCCAGTCAGGAAAAGACCGCCAGCATGACTGCCGGCATGCAGCTGCCTCCAGGCATGAAGCTGCCGTTCTGATTCAGCAGTTTGCGCAGCATCCAATGCCAGGCCTCGTGCCTGGCATTTTTTTTATGGGCTCAAGACGCTGACCCAGGATCGTACGAAACCTTCCAGGAACTGTCGGAGGTTTCGACGGCGTGTGGTGCCTATCGCAGAATGATGTATCTAATATCACTGCCCACATCCGACCGAACGCTGCCAGACGGCTACGGTCTGCTTTCTATAGCCATTAAAGGAGCCGCTCCCGATGTCGCAAGAATTGATCCTCAACCAGCGTATCGTCCTCGCCTCCCGTCCTCAGGGCGCACCGACGCCGGAGAACTTTCGGCTCGAACGCGAGGCCTTGCCTGACCTGCAGGACGGTGAGGTGCAACTGCGCACACTCTATCTGTCCCTCGACCCGTACATGCGTGGACGCATGAGCGATGCGCCGTCCTACGCGCCGCCGGTCGAAATCGATGCGGTCATGGAGGGAGGGGCGGTCAGCGTAGTCGAGCAGTCGCGCAATGCATCGTTCAAGGAAGGCGATCTGGTAGTCGGGCAGACCGGCTGGCAGACCCACAGCATCTCTGACGGCAAGAATCTGATGTCGGTGCCCAAAGACATTCCCGATTCGTCGATGGCGGTGGGCGTACTGGGCATGCCGGGTATCACCGGTTACATGGGGTTGATGAACATCGGTCAGCCCAAGTCTGGTGAAACTCTGGTGGTGGCAGCAGCATCCGGCGCGGTGGGTTCGGTGGTCGGGCAAGTCGCCAAGTTGCATGGCCTGCGCGTGGTTGGCATTGCCGGCGGCATCGATAAATGCCGCTATGCCATGGACGAACTGGGCTTTGACGCCTGCATCGATCACAAGAGCGAGCACTTCGCCGACCAACTGAGCGAAGCCTGTCCCAGTGGCATCGATATCTATTTCGAACTGGTTGGCGGCAAGGTCTTCGAAGCCGTTCTGCCACTGCTCAACGAGCATGCGCGAGTGCCGCTGTGTGGGCTGATTGCGCAATACAACGCGCAGCGTCTGCCAGACGGGCCCAACCATCTGCCGCTGCTGATGCGTACGCTGCTGACCAAACGCGCGAAGATTCAGGGCTTCATCGTTTACGAGGAGTACTACCACCGCCTGGATGAATTCATGCAAGCCATGGTGCCGCTGGTGAAGGACGGCAAGGTCAAGTTCCGCGAGGATGTGGTGGAAGGCCTGGAACATGCGCCGGATGCGTTCATCGGCATGCTTGAAGGGAAGAACTTCGGCAAGCTGGTGGTGAAGGTGTCGTAAGCGTTATTTGACGCTAATGGGAGGCGCGGGTATAAACCGCGTCTCGTGTATTTGTCGGACCTTTCTCGAATGAGCTTCAGCCCCCTGATTCGCCAGTTGATCGACTCCCTGCGCATTTTGCCCGGCGTCGGTCAGAAAACCGCCCAGCGCATGGCGTTGCAGTTGCTCGAGCGCGATCGCAGCGGCGGCTCGCGTCTGGCGCAGGCCTTGAGTCAGGCGATGGAAGGCGTTGGCCATTGCAAACAATGCCGCACGCTCACCGAAGAAGAGCTGTGTCCACAGTGTTCCGACACGCGCCGGGATGACACGCTCCTGTGCGTGGTGGAAGGGCCGATGGATGTGTATGCGGTGGAGCAGACCGGCTATCGCGGACGCTATTTCGTGCTCAAGGGGCATTTGTCGCCGCTCGACGGTCTGGGGCCTGAGGCGATCGGCATCCCGCAGTTGATGGCACGGATCGAAGAACAGGGCTCGTTTACTGAAGTGATCCTGGCCACCAACCCGACCGTGGAAGGTGAGGCGACCGCGCATTACATCGCTCAGTTGCTGACCAACAAGGGCCTGGTGACTTCCCGCATCGCCCATGGCGTTCCACTGGGTGGCGAACTTGAGCTGGTGGATGGCGGCACGCTGGCGCATTCGTTTGCCGGGCGTAAGCCGATACAGCTTTAAGCACCAGTGATCGTCATCCGGATCAAACGTGGCCTGTAGCCGTCCGGCTTGCCGGCGGTCGCGATTTCAAAGGCGCCATCGCCAGCAAGCCGGACTGCATCGGGTTTCACCACGAGGTGTTACTTGTCGGTCAGGGCGAACTGCGTCAGGCAGAACGTCGGGATTTCCATATCCTGCAAGCGCTGCGAACCACCCAGCTCAGGCAAGTCGATGATCGCGGCCGCTTCGTGAACCTTGGCGCCCATGCGGCGGATCAGGTTGGCCGCAGCGATCAGCGTGCCGCCGGTGGCGATCAGGTCATCGAACATCACCACCGAGTCGCCGTCGCACAGGCTGTCGGCGTGAACCTCCAGAAACGCCTCGCCGTATTCGGTCTGATAACCCTCGGCCAGCACATCGGCTGGCAGTTTGCCCTGCTTGCGGAACAGCACCAGCGGCTTGTTCAGTTCGTAGGCGATGATCGAGCCAATCAGAAAGCCCCGCGCATCCATCGCGCCGACGTGGGTGAATTCCGAGTCGATGTAACGCTGCACGAAGCTGTCCATCACCAGGCGCAAGGCCTTGGGCGACTGAAACAGCGGGGTGATGTCACGGAAGATGACGCCGGGCTTGGGGAAGTCCACCACCGGGCGGATCAAGGACTTGAAGGTAAATTCGTCGAAAATCATCAAAAGGTCTCGGGCAGGAGATACGCGCAAAGAGCGTAGTCTAAGCCTGCCCGGACCGTATCGCCATCAGCTTTCCAGCGAACCACCGGCCAGCGCGCACAGCTGAATGGGGTCAAGGATGTGGATTTCCTTGCCTTCAGCGGCGATCAGTTGGTTTTGCTGAAAGCGGGTGAAGACCCTGGAAACCGTTTCCACCGCCAGCCCCAGGTAATTGCCGATTTCGTTGCGCGACATGCTCAGGCGGAACTGGTTGGCGGAAAAACCCCGCGCGCGAAAGCGAGCCGACAGGTTGACCAGAAACGTCGCAATGCGCTCGTCGGCGGTCTTTTTGGACAGCAACAGCATCATCTGTTGGTCGTCGCGGATTTCCCGGCTCATGACCCGCATCAGCTGTCGACGCAATTGCGGCAATTGAACTGACAATTCGTCCAGGCGTTCGAAGGGAATTTCGCAGACCGACGTGGTCTCCATCGCCTGAGCGGACACCGGGTAAGCCTCGGCATCCATCCCCGACAACCCCACCAGTTCACTGGGCAGATGGAAACCAGTGAGCTGTTCCTCGCCGCTGTCGCTGAGACTGAACGTCTTCAGAGCGCCAGAGCGCACGGCGTAGACCGAGTCAAAAGCATCGCCCTGGCGAAACAGGAATTCGCCTTTTTTCAGTGGCCGGCCGCGTTTGACGATTTCGTCCAGTGCATCCATGTCTTCCAGGTTCAATGAAAGCGGGAGGCACAACGGGGCCAGGCTGCAATCCTTGCAGTGAGCCTGGGTATGAGCACGCAACTTTACTGGCTCAGACATCGGGTAATTCCTTGTAAGAAAACACACATAAGTCGTAAGGGTAACGCACGGATTAACCCTGCGACTAGCACGCGCCCTCCGTGGCGTAAAAATCACTCCTACCGTTTCAACGGATTTTTCCTAGATGACTCTGGAAAACCTCTGACGGTTTTGCAGATTCAAATAGGTATCGAAGACCATGCAGACCGAACGCACCAGCAAGCGTCCTGCGGGTGTCACGCGGATGCCCTGGCTGTCCAGAATGATCAGGCCGTCTTTGGCCATTTCAAGCAGTTTTGGCCAGACTTCGTTGAAATAGCCGCGAAAATCAACGGCAAAGGCGTTTTCGATGCCGGCATAATCCAGGCTGAAGTGGCAGATCAGTTGCTGTATCACCGCGCGCCGCAGACGGTCGTCGGCGTTGCAGACCAATCCCCGCTGCGTCGCCAGTTGATCGCTGCCGAGCAGCTTCTGGTAGTCGGCCAGGTCGTTGCTGTTCTGCGCATACAGATCGCCAACCTGGCTGATGGCCGAAACGCCCAGACCGATCAGATCACAGTGTCCGTGGGTGGTGTAGCCCTGGAAGTTGCGCTGTAAGGTGCCTTCTTCCTGAGCGATGGCCAGGTCATCATCAGGCAGGGCGAAATGGTCCATGCCGATGTAGCGATAACCGGCCCGTGTCAGTTGCTCAATGGTGCGTTGGAACATCTGCAGTTTGTATTCGGCGCTCGGCAGTTGCGCGGTATCGATCCGTCGCTGCGGCATGAAGCGTTCGGGCAGATGCGCGTAGTTGAAGACCGACAGGCGATCGGGTTGCAGGGCGATGACTTCATCCACCGTTCGGGCGAAGCCATCCGGGGTTTGCAGCGGCAGGCCGTAGATCAGGTCGATGTTCACCGAGCGGAATTGCAACGTGCGCGCGGCTTCGACGATGGCGCGGGTCTCGTCCAGGCTTTGCAGGCGATTGATCGCACGCTGCACCAGTGGGTCGAGGTCCTGCACACCAAGGCTGACGCGATTGAAACCCAGCTCGCGCAGCAGGCCCATGGTCGACCAGTCGGCCTCACGAGGGTCGATCTCGATGCCGTAGTCACCTGAATGGTCGTCCAGCAGCGTGAAGTGCTGGCGCAGGTGGGCCATCAGTTCGCGCAGTTCTTCGTGATTGAGAAAAGTGGGCGTACCCCCGCCGAAGTGCAGCTGCTCGACCACCTGACGACCGTCGACGTGGCAGGCGATCATCTGGATTTCCTGCTGCAGTCGCTGCAAATAGCCGTGAGCGCGCCCCCGGTCCTTGGTGATGACCTTGTTGCAGGCGCAGTAGTAGCAAATGTTCGCGCAGAACGGGATGTGCACGTAGAGCGACAAGGGGCGAAGCTGCTTGCGGCTTCCACGCAATGCATGCAGCAGGTCGAAAGCACCCACCTGATTATGAAACTGCACCGCGGTGGGGTAGGACGTGTAACGCGGTCCTGTCAGATCGTAGCGGCGGATGAGTTCAGAATCCCAACGAAGGTCGTCGAGCATGCGGGCATTCCCGTAAAGGCTGGCGGTAAAGGCAGTTTAGGGAGCGCAGGGGAGGCGACATTGATCTGGATCAATAGCAGTTGATCAGTGCCCCATCAACCAGTGCTGATGGGGGCCAGGCAGGGTCCACAGGCCGAACAGGATGACCAGCAGACCACCTGCCACACGTACGCTTCGTTTGCGTAAGAGCGCGGTGGTGCGCTCAGCGGCAAGGCCCGTGGCGATCAGGACGGGCCAGGTCCCAATGCCGAAAGCCAGCATCAGCAGCGCGCTGTACAGCGCATTGCCCTGACTGGCCGACCACAACAGGGTGCTGTAGACCAGCCCACACGGCAGCCAGCCCCAGAACGCGCCCAGCAGCAGGGCGCGCGGTGTGCTCGACACCGGCAGCAGCCGGCTGGCCGCCGGCTGAATGTAACGCCACAGCCAGCGGCCAAGGCCTTCGATGCGCGTCAGGCCGCTCCACCATCCCGCGAGATAGAACCCCATGGTGATCAACAGCAAGGCGGCGACCACCCGCAAGACCATGGCCCCAGGACTGTTTGCAACGGCCCAGCCCGCCAGACCGATCAGTAATCCGGCGCAGGCATAACTGAAAATGCGCCCGACGTTGTAGGCCAGCAGTAACCGAAAGCGTCGGCTGCGTTGCTCTTTAGGAATGGCCATCGTCAGCGCGCCCATCAAGCCGCCGCACATGCCCAGGCAATGCCCGCCGCCAAGCAGGCCGAGGATCAGGGCAGACAGCAGTTGGGGGAGGAGGTCAGGCATGGGTGTAGCCTGCTGGTTGTGCAGCGTCTGTCAGGGCCCCTTCGCGAGCAAGCTCCCTCCCACGGTGGATGTGCGTAGAGGTAGGAATCTGCGTACGACTCTCAATCGTTTGGAGGACGCTGGCCCCTTCGCGAGCAAGCTCCCTCCCACGGTGGATGTGCGTAGAGGTAGGAATCTGCGTACGACTCTCAATCGTTTGGAGGGCGCTGGCCTTTTCGCGAGCAAGCTCCCTCCCACGGTGGATGTGCGTAGAGGTGGGAATCTGTGTACGACTCTCAATTGTTGGGAGGACGTACCTGACCTCCTCGCGAGCAAGCTCCCTCTTACGATGCATGTGTGTTGACACCCGAGTCCGGGCACCCGATGTAACCCGTGGGAGGGAGCTTGCTCGCGAAGAGGCCGGCAGCGACCCCGCAAAAACTGAACTGATCACCCGATTTTCTTCTCATCCGGTTTCTGCACTTCCTTGCCAGAGGCCTGTTCCACCCCCGCTTTGTGCCCCGGGTCCTGATCGTCGAACAGGATGCTGTGCGCCGGGCCGTCGAGGTCGTCGTACTGGCCGCTGTCCACGGCCCAGAAAAACACGTAGATCGCCACTGCCACGATCAACAGGGCCACCGGAATCATGATGTACAGCGCGGGCATAGGGCCTCCGGAAGCGGTTGGTTGATCATGCGGGCAAAAGGCGATTGCGGCTGGCGTCGGCCGCAGCGGCATCATCGACCTTAATGCGGGTCAGGCGCAGCGCATTAAGCACCACGACCAGCGAGCTGACCGACATGCCCGCCGCCGCCCACAATGGTGTGATCCAGCCCAGGGCGGCGAAGGGTAGCATGAGGCCATTGTACAGCCCGGCCCAGAGCAGATTCTCGATGATAATGCGGCGCGTGCGTCGAGCCAGCGTGAAGGCCTGAATCAGAGCCTGCAAGCGATTGGACAGCAACACCGCGTCGGCGCTGGTTTTCGCCAGATCGGTGGCTGACCCCATGGCGACGCTGATATCGGCAGCGGCCAACACAGGCACGTCATTCACGCCGTCGCCGAGCATCAACACTTTTCGGCCCTGCGCCCGGAGTTGCTGAAGGATCTGCAGTTTGTCATCAGGTCGCAGGCTGCCGCGGGCGTCCTCGATCTTCAGTTGTGCAGCGACACTGGCGACCATCGGCGAGCTGTCGCCAGACAACAACAGGGTCTTCCAGCCACGTTGTTTGCAGGCATCGATCAGCTCAGCCGCGTCATCACGCAGCCGGTCATCGAGCACCAGCCAGGCCAGGACTTCCCGATCATTGCCCAGCAGCAGCCATTGCCCGGGTTCATCCGGCATTTTCGGGACAGGGTTGCCACTCAACCCGCAGACAAAGTCAGCCTGACCAATCCGCACCTGCCGCCCATCAATACGGCCTTCCAGCCCCAGCCCCGGCACGCTCGCAACTGCCTCGGCGGTCAGCGGGGTATTGCCGAAAGCGCGGGCGATGGGATGTTCGGAGCGGTTCTCCAGGGCTGCGGCAATCCACAGACAATCGTCGCTGCCCATTGACCCCAGGCTGCGGATGGCCCGGAGCGTCAAGCGGCCTTCGGTCAACGTGCCGGTCTTGTCGAAAATCACCGTGTCGATCTGGTTCAGGCCCTCGAGCACATGCCCGCGCGTCAGCAGCAGGCCAAGTTTGTGCAGAGTGCCGGTGGCGGTGGTCAGCGCAGTGGGCGTGGCCAGCGAAAGGGCGCAAGGGCAGGTCGCGACCAGCATCGCCAGCACGATCCAGAATGCACGCTGTGGGTCCAGCTGCCACCACAGCACGCCGATGCACGCGGCCAGCGCCAGCGAGATCAGCAGAAACCACTGTGCAGCACGGTCGGCGATCTGTGCCAGACGCGGCTTTTCCGACTGCGCCCGATCCAGCAGACGCACGATGGCGGAAAGTCGCGTGTCGTGACCGAGGGCGAGCACTTGCACGGTCAGGGCGCTTTCGACGTTCAGGGTCCCGGCCGTAACGGCATCCCCGGCGGTGCGCGGTTGCGGTAAATACTCGCCCGTCAGCAGCGATTCATCGACGCTGGATTGCCCGGCAATGATCTTCCCGTCAGCCGGCAAAACCGCGCCGGGATGCACTAGCACGTGATCGTTCAGGCGCAGCTCGCTGAGCAGGATGCGTTCGCTGTTGCCGGTCTGATCCAGGCGCAAACAGGAGGCGGGTAGCAGATTGACCAGTTGCGCGGTCGCAGCGGCCGTGCGCTCCCGTGCGCGACGCTCCAGATAGCGCCCGGTGAGAAGGAATAGCGCAAACATGCCGACGGCGTCGAAGTACAACTCGCCGATGCCGGTGATCGCGGTCCAGATCCCGGCGACGTAAGCCAGCCCGATGGCCAGCGATACCGAAACGTCCATGGTCAGGTGGCGGGTTCGCAGGTCTCTGAATGCGCCTTTGAAGAACGGCGCGCAGCTGTAGAACACGATCGGCGTCGTCAGAAACATCGCCACCCAGCGCAGGATGGTGTGCATTTCGGGGCTCAGATCGATGTTGAATTCCGGCCATGTCGCCATGGTCGCCATCATCGCCTGAAACCACAGCAACCCCGCGACACCCAACTGACGCAGGCTGCGGCGATTCTCTTGGGCCAACTGCTCAGTGGCCTGATCCGCTTGATAAGGGTGAGCGGCGTAGCCAATGCTGCGCAGTTCGCCCAGCACTTGGCTCAGTGCGAAGGTCGCGGCATTCCAGCGCAGAAACAAACGGTGGTTGGACAGGTTGAGCCGCGCCTCGACCACCTCAGGCAAGGTGCGCAGATGACGTTCGATCAACCAGCCGCACGCCGCGCAACTGATGCCTTCGATCAGCAGCGTGGTTTCGGCCGACTGGTTGTCGTGACGGACGAATGGCGCCTGGACGTCTGGGCGGTCGTACAGTGCTTGTTCGTCGAGCAGCTGCGCAGGAAGGGTCTGAGGATTGGTCGAGGCTTCGCTGCGATGGCTGTAGTAGCTTTCCAGGCCGCCTTCGACGATGGCCTGCGCCACGGCCTGGCATCCGGGGCAACAGAACTCGCGGATTTCACCCAGGACGACAGCGTTGAAGCGATTACCGGGCGGGACGGGCAGGGCGCAGTGGAAGCAAGTGTCTATGGCCACGGATCGTTCCCACGCTCTGCGTGGGAACGCAGGTATTGACGCGTTGCGTCGTTGCAAGTTCGACGCGGAGCGCCTGGCAAGGCATTCCCACGCAGAGCGTGGGAACGATCATTTGCAATGTTCACTTTTTCGACTCTTGCGCACCCTGAATCGGTTCGTCGCCGAGAATCAGATCCTTGTCACGGGTAATGGATTCTTCTTCGAACAGGCGCCAGGTCTGGCTGTTCTCGACGCCCAATAACTCGACGAAACGTCGTCCCTCGACCTTGTCGCTCATTTGCCCGACATATCGCCCGGGTTGGGCGGGGTTGCGGGCGAGGACGATCTTGCGGTCCTTTTCCGGCTGGGTCGGCGAAATCAGATTCAGCACCAGGGTTTCCGGCTGGCTCTCGCCGGTCAACCGCAGGTCGGCTTCACCGGTGACGTCATCGAGGGTCACGGTGGCCCGCAGCTTCAGGGATTGTGCGAGCAGTTCACGGTCCAGGGAACGGTTGATGCCTTTACCTGCCTCGTAATAATTGTCGCTGACCAGGTTGTCCGGGTTGTTCACGGCAATCGTCACCATCGACAGGGTCAACGTGACCGAGCAGGTGAGGATGGCGATGATGATCCACGGCCAGAGGTGCTTGTACCAGGGGCTTGAGGCAGTTGCTACGGTCATGTCTGACTTCTCTCAACGAACTTGTGGGCCGATGAATCGGCTCTTGGCTTGTATTTCGGTGCCGCTGTTCTCGATGTCCTTGAGGATGAAGCGGATCTCGTTGGTGCTCGACGGCAGTTGTTCGGGTGACACCGACAGCTCCACCGGCATGGTGAAGATTTCCCCGGCAGGCACCTTGATTTCGCGTCGGCCTTGCAGCTTCAGGTCGGGCAAACCCGCGGCGTCGAGTACGTAAGTGTGATCGACCTGATCCTTGTTCATCACTTTCAGGCTGTAGACGTTTTCGATCCGCCCTTCAGCGTTCTCGCGGTACAGCACGCGGTCCTTGCTGACATCGAAGCCCACCAGCGAACGCATGAAGAACGCTGCGGTCAGCACACCGATCATCACCAGCAGCACCACGGCGTAACCGATCAGGCGCGGCCGGAACTTGTGGGTTTTCTGCCCGGACAGGTTGTGTTCGGTGGTGTAGCTGATCAGGCCGCGAGGGTAACTCATCTTGTCCATGATGGTGTCGCAGGCATCGATGCACGCCGCGCAACCGATGCACTCGATCTGCAGGCCGTCGCGAATGTCGATGCCAGTCGGGCAGACCTGGACGCACATGGTGCAGTCGATGCAGTCGCCCAGTCCTTGCGCCTTGTAATCGAGTTCTTTTTTACGCGGGCCACGTTTCTCGCCACGGCGTGGGTCGTAGGAGACGATCAGGGTGTCTTTGTCGAACATCACGCTCTGAAAACGCGCGTAGGGGCACATGTAGATGCACACCTGTTCGCGCAGCCAGCCAGCGTTGCCATAAGTCGCGAGCGTGAAGAAACCGACCCAGAAATACGACCAGCCATCGGCCTGGCCGGTGAAGAAGTCCACGGTCAGTTCGCGGATCGGTGAGAAGTAACCGACGAAAGTCAGCCCCGTGACCAGGCCGATCAAAAGCCACAGGCCGTGCTTGGCGAATTTGCGGGTGAACTTGCTGGCGCTCATCGGCGCCTTGTCCAGCTTGATGCGCTGGTTGCGGTCGCCTTCGGTGACCTTTTCGCACCACATGAAAATCCACGTCCACACGCTTTGCGGGCAGGTGTAGCCGCACCAGACGCGGCCGGCGAAAACGGTAATGAAGAACAGCCCGAAGGCGCTGACGATCAGGATGCCCGACAGGAGAATGAAGTCCTGTGGCCAGAAGGTGGCGCCGAAGATATAGAACTTGCGCTCCGGCAGGTTCCACCACACCGCTTGATGTCCGCCCCAGTCGAGCCAGACGGTGCCGAAATACAGCAGAAACAGGAGAATGCCGCCGCCGATTCGCAGGTTGCGGAAAATACCGGTAAACGCCCGGGTGTAGATCTTCTCCCGAGACGCGTAGAGGTCGACGGTGTCACTGTCCTTTTTCGCCGGTGGCGTGACGTTGTGTACCGGAATCTGGTTGCTCATCGCAGCATGCTCATCGAAGCGTTCCACGGTGGTGGAGAAAATGCCCCGGTCAGTACGTGCCGACCGGGGTCACTGAGTTCTTTTAATACCGCACTTCGTACCCTGTCACTTTAGTCGATGGGGAGGACCTTCGATCACTTTCACGGCGTGCGGCGCCTTCATTACATGATCTGGATCAAGTCCTGAATATCAGCGCAGCAAGCGATCACCACGCGCCCTGGCAAAGCATCAAGCTACTGAACCTGCTTGCTGGCGGGCAGGCGGGGTCTGGCAAGCACCACACCATTTTGCCAATCGTTCTGACTGACCAGCATCACGTTGAGCCTGCCTGCATTACGATCGACCTCCGCGATCAGATAATGGCGCTGTGACGCGGAACCGCTGAGAAACAGCGGGACCGTGCCAAAGAAACTGTTTCGGTCATAGGGGCCGCTTCGGCTGTGGTGATGCCCGGCAAACACCGCCGACACCTCGTACTGCTGGATCATGGCTTTGAAGCGATCCCGCTCCTCTGTACTGGCTATCCATTCATCCGGCTTGTGCATGTTCAAAATAATGATCCGGTTCGCCGCTCGTGCCTTTTTCAGTTCATCTTCCAGCCAGTCCAGTGACGCCCTGATTCTGAAGTCGTAGTCCCTGAACTGCGTCAGTTTCAAGGAAGTGAAATCCACTCGATACGTCGGGTAGTTGTTCAATTGAATGAGCTGAACATCCTCGATCCGTTTGCTGTAAGCGAGGCTGCCGATCCATGTTTCTTTCAGCCCAACCTGCTCGATGGAGATATCCATGGCGTCGACCTTGTCGCCCATCCTGGTTTTCAGGTCGAACAGACTCTCCCGTGCGCATCCGTTAGCTGCGCAGTTACCGACGTTGTTTTCATAGTCATGATTACCCAGGCCAAAGTAATAATCTCCGTTCAGATGGTGATCAAGAATGCGGTACACAAACTCGCGCTGCCATCCGTGGCCGAAAGCCGTCATGTCACCGTTGATCATGACCGGCACGTTCTGCTCAGGCCTGGACTGGCGAAATTCGGCGATGTTCAGGTACTGCTCATGAATCAACTCTTTGGAGCGCTTTTCGTTTTCCCGGTTGGAGATATCACGGCCTGCATCACTTTCCGGCGTCCAGGGGTACTGCGGATCTGAGCTGAAAACCAGGTACGACTTTCCTGATTCATCAATGAAAGCCGACGTGGCCTGTGCGTTGAAACTGGCCAGGCAGATGCCCAGCGATCCTATCAAGCGTGTCCATGTGTTCATGGTCCATTTCCCTATGCAGGTGAATACAAGCGCGTCCTGCGACTTGCTTCAGACAGTGTAGGGAAGCGTCTCCAGTGACCTGGGTATATAAGTCTTGACCTCCGGGAAAAGGGTAATCAAATGTAAGCCCGCGCCGGGCGTCCGATCGAGTTTCACCGGCTCAGTGCGGTGAAACCCGATCTTGCGAACCTACTGCGGCTCGGCCGGTTTATCCCCATGGGACAGGCTGTAGACGTATGCCGCCAGCAGGTGCACCTTGTCGTTGCCTTGCAGCAGTTCCTGCGCAGGCATCTGGCCCTGACGGCCGTAACGGATGGTCTGCTGCAGTTGCGCGAAGCTCGAGCCGTAGATGAACGCGCCAGGGTGAGTCAGGTCAGGCGCGCCCATCGCGGGAGTACCTTTGCCTTGCGGCCCGTGGCAGGCCACGCAGTTGGCGGCAAAAATCTTCTGCCCCGCCGCTGGATCGGCTTTGGCGTCTTCCGCCAGTTTGCGGCCGTCCAGTTGGGTCAGCACGAAAGCCGCCACATCGCGAACGCCCTGGTCACCCACCACTTCACCCCAGGCTGGCATCACTGCGTGGCGACCGCCCATGATCGTGGTCTTGATCGTTTGTGGCTCGCCGCCCCAGCGCCAGTCGGCGTCTGTCAGGTTGGGGAAACCGTAGGCGCCCTTGGCGTCGGAGCCATGGCACACCGAGCAGTTGGATGCGAACAGGCGGCCGCCCATCTTCAGCGCTTGCGGGTCTTTGGCCACTTCTTCGATGGGCATCGCGGCGAATTTGGCGAAGATCGGACCGAAACGTGCGTCCGAACGCGCCATTTCCTTCTCCCATTCGTGGACCCCGGTCCAGCCCGGCTGACCATTGGAGAAAGCGATTTTCTTGTCGTTGTCGACGTAGTCGTAACCCGGCAGCAGGCCTTTCCAGTTGCCCAGGCCGGGGTACAGCGCCAGATAACCCAGGGCGAAAATAATGGTGCCGACAAACAGCATGAACCACCACTTGGGCAGTGGATTGTCGTACTCCTCGATGCCATCGAAAGAGTGGCCGACGGTTTCGTCAGTGGTATCGGCGCGCTGGCCCTTGCGGGTCGCCAGCAACAGCCAGGTCAGGCAGAAGATCGTGCCCAGCGACAGAACCGTGACGTACAGGCTCCAAAACGTAGTCATTCTTTGTTGCTCCTGGAAGCTTGCGCTTGCTCGAGGTGCTTGATGGCCTCGGGATCATCGGCAAAGGGCAGCAGGGTCGCGTCGTCGAATTCGGCTTTGCGTCGCGGGCTGAACACCCACAGCGCCAGACCGATGAAGGCCACCATCACCACGACGGTACCCAGGCCTCGAATCATCCCGATATCCATAGCGATCACCGTTTGCTCTTGATGATGGTGCCCAGGCCCTGCAGGTAGGCCACGAGCGCGTCCATTTCGGTCTTGCCTTTGACGGCGGCACCGGCACCGGCGATGTCTTCGTCGGTGTAAGGCACGCCGAGGCTGCGCAGGACTTCCATCTTGCGACCGGTGAGCTTGCCGTCGAGCTTGTGTTCCACCAGGAACGGGTACGCCGGCATGATCGACTCCGGCACCACGTTGCGCGGGTTGTACAGGTGCGCGCGGTGCCAGTCGTCGGAGTAGCGGTTGCCGACGCGGGCCAGGTCCGGCCCGGTGCGTTTGGAGCCCCACAGGAACGGATGATCCCAGACGCTTTCGCCAGCCACCGAGTAGTGACCGTAACGTTCGGTCTCGGCGCGGAACGGACGGATCATCTGCGAGTGGCAGCCGACACAGCCGTTGGCGATGAACACGTCGCGGCCTTCGAGCTCCAGTGCCGGGCGCGGCTTCATGCCTTCGACCGGTTTATTGGTCACGTCCTGAAAGAACAGCGGGACGATCTGGGTCAGGCCGCCGACCGCAACGGCGATGACCATGAAGATCGACAGCAGGCCGATGTTCTTCTCGAGCATTTCATGTTTGATCATCAGTGGGCTCCCACGACAGCGATCTGGGCGGCTTCTTCAGCTTCTTCGGTGTTCGACGCACGCACCGTGCGGAACACGTTGTAGGCCATGAACAGCATGCCGCTGGCGAAGAACGCACCGCCCAGGGCGCGCACGATGTAACCCGGATGGCTGGCTTGCAGCGCCTCGACGAAGGAGTAGGTGAGCGTGCCGTCATCGTTGATCGCACGCCACATCAGGCCCTGAGTGATGCCGTTGACCCACATCGAGGCGATGTACAGCACGGTGCCGATGGTCGCGAGCCAGAAGTGCGTGTTGATCAGGCCGATGCTGTGCATCTGTGGACGGCCATAAAGCCGCGGGATCATGTGGTAGACCGCGCCGATGGAGATCATCGCCACCCAGCCCAGCGCGCCGGCGTGTACGTGGCCGATGGTCCAGTCGGTGTAGTGGGACAGCGAGTTGACGGTCTTGATTGCCATCATCGGCCCTTCGAAGGTCGACATGCCGTAGAACGCCAGCGATACGACCAGGAAGCGCAGGATCGGGTCGGTGCGCAACTTATGCCAGGCGCCGGATAGGGTCATCATGCCGTTGATCATGCCGCCCCAGCTCGGGGCCAGCAGGATGATCGACATCACCATGCCCAGTGACTGCGCCCAGTCGGGCAGGGCGGTGTAGTGCAGGTGGTGGGGGCCGGCCCAGATGTAAAGGGTAATCAGCGCCCAGAAGTGCACGATCGACAGACGATAGGAGTAGATCGGGCGTTCGGCCTGTTTCGGCACGAAGTAGTACATCATCCCGAGGAAGCCCGTGGTCAGGAAAAAGCCCACAGCGTTGTGGCCGTACCACCACTGGATCATCGCGTCGGTCGCGCCCGAGTAGGCCGAATACGACTTGAACAGACTCACCGGCAACGACATGTGGTTGACAATGTGTAGCATCGCCGTGACCACGATGAACGCGCCGTAGAACCAGTTACCGACATAGATGTGCTTGGTCTTGCGCTTGACGATGGTGCCGAAGAACACCGCCGCGTAAGTGACCCAGACAATGGCCAGCAGGATCGCGATTGGCCATTCGAGCTCGGCGTATTCCTTGGTGGTCGTGTAGCCCATGGGCAGGGTGATGATCGCGCCGATGATCACCGCCTGCCAGCCCCAGAAGTGGAAGGCGGCCATGCCGTCGGAGATCAGTCGCGTCTGGCAGGTTCGCTGCACGACATAGTAGGAAGTACCGAACAGTGCGCATCCGCCGAAGGCGAAGATCACAAGGTTGGTGTGCAGGGGGCGCAGGCGTCCGAACGTGGTCCACTCCAGACCGAAATTCAGATCAGGCCACACGAGTTGTGAGGCGATGAAGACACCGAGCCCCATGCCAAGGATCCCCCAGACCACCGTCATGATGGCGAACTGGCGGACTACCTTATAGTTATAAGCAGTCGGACTGATTGCTGTGCTCATTCTAAGGTTCCACGGTTTGGGTATTTTATTAGTGTGGTAACAGCCGCAACATCGAAATAAGCGTAGACCGTTTGCCACGCAAAGGGCGTGTCACCCGGACGACTGAAACGATGGATACGGATTTTGGCAACCCGCCGCGCAACGTATTGCACGATAAAGTTGCCCGAGTGGGCCGTCAGGACGGGAAAACAGGACGAGTGAGGCAGCGCGCGTGAATGCCGAAAACTGGATACAACCCTGCGGGTGACGAACAGGACGGCGCTGTCTGTCTGCAAGAGGGTCGAGGGTCGTGCACAATCCTTTCACTGAGCCTGTGGCCAGCTGTCGCCGGACCACCATGGCGGCAAGCTTAGACGTGATTGGTCGGCGAGGGAAGACGTCTGAACAACAACTGCGACACTTGGCCGCGCGGTATTGCAGAGCCGCCGCGACCCATTGCGGGCCGCGGCGCTGAGCGTTTTGCACAGACTGCTGAAACGTTACTCCTCCCACATTCCCTGTACCTTGGGAGGGTGTTTCTACACCAAAAGTTGTATACAAAAGCCGTCGACTATTGCACTTTTTCACTGCCCAAATATTTGGCCCGAGCTGGCAGAAAAGATCAGCGATCGTCGCGGATGATCGACCGAAACCGGGAAAAAAAGCCTGTGCCGTCGATGAAACCGCCCGGTTGCGTGTGGGTTGGGGCGCCCAGAGAGTCGGTGCTTTTTTCCGAAGTGCCAGCGCAGGGTAAATATCCAAAGCTGAACCGTGGCTGTCTTGGCGGGCTATCTTCATGGTCCGCCAACCTGCCATTTCCTTTCGTCGTCGGCATAATGTCGGCCATCCCATTCACCTCACCTGCTGTGAGCGACAGACCGAGGCAAGCATGAGCAAAGGACATCCGGCGAGTATTGACGCCGATCAATGCGCGCAACTGGCAAAAGGGCATGGCTGGTTGTGGAATGCGCCGGTTTCTGTGAACGCCAGATCCGCAACGTTGATTCTCGCCCACGGCGCCGGTGCGCCGATGGACAGCGAGTTCATGAACGACATGGCCGAACGTCTGGCCGCTCTGGGCGTTGGCGTGCTGCGTTTCGAATTTCCTTACATGGCCCAGCGCCGAATCGACGGCGGCAGACGGCCACCCAATCCCCAGGCCAGACTGCTGGACTGCTGGCATGAGGTATACGCCGCAGTGCGTGCCAAAGTCGGCGGCCGTCTGGCCATCGGCGGCAAATCCATGGGCGGGCGCATGGCCAGCTTGATCGCCGACGACCTCAAGGCCGATGCCCTGATGTGCCTGGGTTACCCGTTCTATGCCGTCGGCAAACCGGAAAAGCCCCGCGTCGCCCATCTGGCTGACCTGCGCACGCCCACCTTGATCATTCAGGGTGAGCGCGACGCTCTCGGCAATCGCGAAACGGTGGAGGGCTACACGTTGTCCAGCCAGATCGAAGTGCACTGGCTGCCCACCGCCAATCATGACCTCAAACCCCTGAAGGCCGCTGGCGTCAGCTACGAGGCGTGTCTGCAGGACGCCGCTGAACGCATTGCCAGACGCTTACTTGATTAATGCCAGGATGTCTTCTTCGCGAGGGCATAGAAGATCGAATTCGCCTCTGGATACCTTGAAGTTCATCGCAGGAATACCGAACTCAAAGCTACCCCGCAGGCGGCCGGTGTCAGCATTACATCTCAGCAACCGGACGCGGCCCTGCGCAAAATCCCGTGAGTGAAATACCTGGGCGACCCGCTTGGGGGTGAGGTGATAAACCGCCGTCAGTCGTTCGTCCCGCACCAGGTCGTAAATCCCTGGCGCCAGTGTCTGATCGATGAACAGGCCGAGCGCCGTGCGATGGGGGCCGACCTTGCCCACCGCGTGTATTTTCCAGATGCGCTGGCTACGCGCGCCAGTCAATTCCGGGCGCAGACAAGACATGCCGCTCAGGTCCGTGGTGATGAACGGGGTGCCGTTGATTCGGGCGCTGAAATGGCCACGTGCGCTGGGCGCGGTTGGAGGGGTGGAGTCAGTCATGGCGGGTATCTCCCTGATACCGTAAACATCGCAGGCAAAGCCGGAGCCCTGGTCTGGCCCCGGCTCGGGGCTCATGAAACGGCGGGTATCAGCGGATACCGATCGCCGGGATGGCGCTGTAGGTGTACGCGTCCACCTCAGCACCGTTCCCCAGATTCTTCACATAATAGGTCTTGCCGAACGGCGTCACCCTGGCCTGAGTCGACGACCATGTCTGGTTCTTCACCAGTGGCCACTTGTTGCCCCATACCCCATAAATCGCGCGCAGCTCGTGAATTGTCGGCAGACGCCCGCCATGCTGGCCTGCCGCAGCGGACATATCGCCGAACTTGCCGGTGCCCAGGGAAAAACACTGGACGACACCGGTCACCGTCACCTCATAAGACAGGCTCTGCCCGGCAGCATCGGTCACCGAGATCGTAGCGCTGCCTTTGCCACGCACCGTCGCCAGCCCCGTTTCACTGACATGGGCGACCAGCGGATTGCTCGAACCGTAGGCATAAGGAGGCGTCCCGCCGGTGGCAACGCGCTCGACCGAGGTACCCGCCGGCAGCGTCGGCAAAACATCCGGATGCGCAGGAACCAGAAACGCCTGACCGTCGAGCGTGACGGGTGCCGTGTTGAAACTCAGCGCGCTGCGCACCGTCAGCGTCCGCCGTTCCGATTCCTTGTCGACCCCCGAACGCGACACCTGATAGCTGAGCACCGCCTGCGCGTTTTCGCTGGCCTCGATCAGCGCCTTCGGCAGTTGGAACACCAGCTCGGTAGTGCCGCTGCCCGCCGCCTGCTCCGCCGTTTCATGACGGGAAGCCCCGACCCAGATCACCTTGACCCGGTCATCGGCGCGCATTTCGTAACGGACCCGAACGGTTGCGCCGGTTGCCGGGATCAGGGCTGGGTTGACGATGTCGTCGTTCTGGACGGTGTCCATGGTTGGGGCGGGGAGCGACGACCAGGCACTCGCCACCCGCACCGAATAAACCCCGGAATCCTGCACCGTGCCATCCGCCCGCGTGACCCGATAAGACACCAAAACCTGCTCACCCTCGTTGGCGTTCACCAGCGCACTGGAGAACACCAGCGATACATCTTGCCCCGCCTCAGCGGCACCGATGACCTTTTCCTTCTCGTCACTGCCTTTGGGGCCGTTCCAGGTCACTCGCACATGATCGCCCTGACGCAGACTGGCCGAGGCGGCAATGACAACCGTGGCGCCGTTAGCGGTGTCGGCAGGGTCGAGGAGGTTGTTGGCGGCTTCAAGGATGGTGGGGAGCGGAAGGGGCGCGGCGTTGTCCTGACCTACAGTCAAGGACAGCGATGGCGATCTGAAGAACGCCCGCCCGAACGTGTTGACGGTGTAGTACACCTCCACCGAACCGCCTGCCAGCAGGCTGACATTCTCATCCGGGATGACGAACTCGACAGGGCTGCCAACGTCCCCGCCGGCGACGGTTTTCAGCTCGTCGTGCATGACATTGGCGCCGCCTTCGGTTTTACCCATCCAGAACAGATGGACGTCATTGCCTTGCGACATGAAGTAATAGGCAGGCACTTCAGCGCGAACGTTGCGGGAGGATGGATCCAGCACGCCACCGTTCTGCTCTGCGGCAGGCACACGAGGCAATGGCAGCTCCATGGGCTGGCCGACGATTTTCAGCGACAGACTCTTCGACCGCTGGCTGCTGCCCGAAGGCGTGTTGACTCGATAGTACAGACGCGCCCGACCTTGGGCGATCGGCTGGAATTGCGCGTTGGGCACCATGAACTCGTGAAATGTGGTTTGTCCGCTCACGGTTTGGCTCGCGCTCCAGGTTTCCAGCGGCATGCCTTCGGCGGTGCTGCGCTCGACCGACAGCACCAGTTGATCGCCGCTCTGGATATCCGCGTGCGCAATCACCAGCACTTGCACGTCAGCCCCGGAAAGCTGATCCAGGTCCAGTTGCATGTCAGGTGCTTGTGGGGTAACTGGGGCCGGTAGCGTGGAGTCGCCTGCTTCCACTTCCACATAGGTGGGCAGCGACCAGCGAGACCAGTTATTGACGATGTCACGAATTTCGTAGCGCACTTCCAGCATGTCCGAGTCGCCGGCGCGCTCGATGATTTCTCTGCCGACCGCAACGGTGACAGGCTGGCCCACCTGGGCCTGGCTGATCTCGGTGCGAATGATTTCGCCGTGCCAGGACAATGTGACTTTGTCACCGACAAACATATTCAGGTACGCAGCGATCTCGACGCTCACGCCGTCCGGTGAGGTGATGATGCCCTCGGGAAAGACCTTTGGCTTGGCCAGACGCTCGTTTTCCCAGGGAGTTGCCGGGTTGGTGTCGGTGCCGCCCGGCAGGGTCAGTTTGACCGGGACAGTGGCCGGGGCCGATTGGTTTTTCTGGCCGCCGATGGGTTTGGTGACTTCGTACCAGAGGCGTATTTCAGGCTGGCGAACGAACTTCTGATCCAGCGGCAAAATCACGAAGTTGAAGGTGCCCGGCGTCAGGTCTTCCTGCCTGACGGTGTAGTTGTAGGCCAGTTGATCGTCGCAATACAGATCGATGATATCGCCGGCAGCAATCTCCAGATAAGGCCCGACACGCACCGAAAGCGGCACTTGTGGGTCCAGGGTGTCGGCATGGCCGATGCCGCTTGGATCGTGCAGGTTCTGCATGGCCGGTGCGGGCAACAGGGCGTTGGTTGCAATATTCATGAGTAGTCATCCTTTTTTTGTTTTTGGTGAGCGGGTCCGAAGACCCGCTCCTGGATCTATCAGCAGCCCTGGCCGGGGATGGCCATGGTGATGATCACGTCAGTGGTCGGGGAGTTGACCATCAGGCCGTCCGGGCCCTCGACGCGGTAGTAGGCCTCGCCGCGACCTTCACAGATCAGGCTCAGTTGCTGGGCCGTCACGCGGAAGCTGTAGCCGTCCACTTGTTCGAATTCGTCCAGCACGTGGGTGAATTCCACGCTACCCCCCGGCACCGGGGTGTCACCGTTGGCCCGGTTGTAGCCGTGGAACACCACGCTTACCCGCGGGTATTTGTCGGCGTTGATGTAGGCAGGGATAAAGACCGGCGTGCCGTCGGGGCTGTTTACCGGACTGATCGCGTTGTACTGGTTGGCGTTGGTGAACACCGGACGCAACAGGCCATCCGGGCCGCCCGGCAATTCACCTTGCGAACGCACGATGACGTTCTGCGCGGCAGACCTCGAAGTGTTTGGATTACCCGCGTGGGTCACGGTGTAGGCCACCTTGATCGCGTCGCCGGTACCTTCTGCGGCCATGAGCTCGTTGGGGATGGTCAGCAGCAGGTCGCGGTCGATATCCGAAGAACGCAGGGTGTACACCACTGGCGTGGTCTGCGAACCCCAGTACAGGCTGATGCGGTCGCTGATCGCGAACTCATCCTTCCAGCCGATCACCGCCGTGGCCTCCAGCAGGAAGTCGTCTTCGTCGATGACGTTGTCTTCGTTGTTGGGGTTGCCGCTGGTGCCGCGAATGATCGGCAGGTCCAGTGCCTCGTTTTCCGGGGTCTCCGGATCCGGGTCCTGAGGACCCGCCAGGGTCAGGTTGACGTTGACCGACAAGCGCAGAGAACTGCCCACCGCCAGCTCGTTGCGGCGCACCTCATAATGCAGGTCGACATCGCCATCGCCCGACAACGCAACGGCCGCATAGGGCACATTGAGGGTGAACACCGGGTCGGAGGTTTCGTCACCTGCCTGAAGCGTGACTTCCGGCAGTGGGTGGCTGCCCCAGTACAAGGTGACCTTGTCGCCCACCTGGGCATTCGGGTACTGAGGAATGTCCACTGCCACCGTGGCGCGCGCGTCGGCATCGTCGATCACGCCATCGTCCGCCTGGACGCATACAGGCGCTGGATAGTCCTGCGGGATTTCCTGCAGGAACAGTTTGAAGGTCTTGGAGAGCGAATTGATCGACACGTTGCCGGCACGGTCGGTGACGGTGAAATACGCCGGCTCCTCGACGTCGCCCAGGCTTTCCAGAAAGGCGCGGGTGAAGTTCAGCATCACCAGGTCCTCGTTCACCTCCGACGTGGTCACGGTGTGTTCCGGCCCGACCACGTCGCCCCAGAAGGTACGAATCCGGTCGCCCCACGCCATGCCGGTGTACCCCGGCACTTCGGTGGTGAGCACATCGCCCAGAGCGGTCAGCTCTGCGGAAGTGAGAACGCCATCGTGGGTTTCAACCGGGAAGACCATCGCTGCGAGGAGGGTGCCGCCGGGGGCGGTGCGGTCGACGATCAACGGGATTTCCGGGGAGTAGGCAGTTTGCCCTCCCACTTCGTTGATAGCCCCGTAGCCAGCGTCGTAGTTGCCGTCGCTGGCGAGCAGACCTGGCGGAATGTCCAGCGTCAAGGCATCCCCAGGTTGCTCAGTGGTGATGTACTTCTTCTCGCCGGTGAGAACGCTGTTCCATGTCAGTTGGTAGGAGTGACCGACAGCGGCTTCGGGCCAGACGACGAGGTTCAGCACCACTGGCTGTTGCAAATCTTCCAGTGTCAGCAGGCCATCGATAGGGTCTGCAACCGGTACGTTTGGAATGGGCAGCGCCTTGTTCGAACGGCGTGTGACCAAAGGCGGTTGATGTGAGTTGCACATGTTAGTTCTCCATTTAAAAGGCAGCCGGGATCCTGGTCGAAAATGACTGCCTGAACTTCAATTAATTACCCGGGGACGAAAAGTGTCGAGCGGGCTGTAGCAATTGGGTTAATCCATATACAGAAAAACGTGGTTCCCTATATAGGATGTATTTCAACTAATAGCAGTTGTGGCTGGCTGTCAAGACACGGGGTGGTAAATATTTATTTTTTTAAAATTCTCTTGTTGTGATGCAATCGGTCACGCACAGGCCTCTTGTGGTGTACGGCGATCCACATACACATCGCTTTTCAGCGACCAGGCAATGCCGTAGTCGTTTTCGATACGGTACTTGGCTTCCAGACGTCCGGTGGAAAAGTGTTCCAGTAATGCTTTAGGCACATTAAATACAATCCCGTTGAGGATCTGGAAGTCATCCACGGTGTTGGTTAAAACCAACGAAGCGGCTTCCATGGGTTGTCCATCGACCCATTGGTCGAATCCGGAAAGTGTCAGCGCTAAACGATCGCCAGTGCTCATGTTTCGATAGGGCTTTATCGATACTGTAGTGCCCTCTGCAACAGCGGGCAGCCGGAGCGTATGCGTGTCGTCAGCCTGATTGAATATCGCGCCCGTTAATCCACATTCACCGCCGGGCAATTGCGCTCGCCGCACTACCCGGACCCGTTGAGTGGAGGAGCGTGAAGTGTTTGGATTGCCCGCATGGGTCACCGTGTAATGCACGGGAATGGCGCGCCCGACGCCTTCGCCCGCAATCAGCGCATTGGGGATGCAGATCACAAGATCGGCTGCGGCGTCGATATGGTTTTGGTCAAGAGAGCGCACCACCGGCAGCGGCCATGATCCCCAATAAAGGTGAATCTGGTCGCAGGCCTTGAAGCCGTCTTGCCATGGGATCACTGCATCGGCGTTGAGCAGGTAGTCGTCTTCATCGAGGAAGTTTTGCAGCCGGTTGGTACTGTCGCTTTTGCCACGGATTTGCGGCGGCGCCAATCGTTCGTTGATCAACGTGGCGGGCATCGGGTCCTGGGGCCCGGGCAGCGTGACAAACACGTTTACCACGCAAACGGGTGACGTGCCTCGCAACTGAGTGTCGCGGTGGACCTCGTACAGAACCTTTGTTGCGCCGTCTCCGGCCGATTGCACGGTGTCGAAAGGCACGATGATCGACAGGACCACCGGCTGAAGGGTTGCCGCTTCGGTCAATACCTGGCCGGCAAGTGCCACGCCGCCCCAGTTCAGCATGATGACATCGCCCGCTTGAGCGTTGCCGTACTGAGGAATCTGCACCTGTACACCATGGCGCGCGTCGTTGTGTTCGATCATCCCGTCGTTGGCCTGCGGCACCACCGGCGCCAGCAGGCCTTGGGGGTAATTGCGCAATTGCAGACGCAACAGCGCCGGTTCGGAGACGATCGACAGATTGCCCGCGCGGTCGGTCACGGTGTAAGTCACCGGAATATCGCCATCGACGAGCTGCTCCAGAAAGCTGCGCTCGAAGGTGAAGACGATGTTGCTGCCGCCCAGTTCTTCTGCAGTCAGGGTGCGTTCCGGGCCGGGCTGATCGCCCCAATACGTGCGCACCACATCCCCCCATTTGGCATCGAAGTAGCTGGGGAGGCGTGCGATCAGGACATTGTTGGCGGCTGCAAGTGATTCTTCGGTTAGGGGGAGCTGGTTGGGGTCCAAGAGCAAAGGGGCGAGGAGGTCGCCGCCGGGTGGGGTGCGGTCGACGATTAGGGGGATTTGCCGAGAGTAGGCAATTTGTCCGCCCAGCTCGTTGATAGCGGCGAAGCCCACCTGATAGGTTCCGTCATTCACCAGAAGCCCTGATGGAATTGTCAGACTCAACGGGTCGCCTGGATTCTCAGTAGTAATAGACTTTTTTTCAGCGGTTAATATCTCATTCCAGGTTAACTGGTAGGTATGTCCCGGAGAGGCCTCATTCCATACGGGAAACGTTACTTCGATCTTTTGCATTAGGTTTTCAAGCGTTACCAATCCGTCAATCGGGTCGGACTTTGGGATAGATATAGGCGTAAAAAAACGCTGGTAGTTACGTGTCTTCTTATTTTTCATGATTGCTCTCTTTTGGGTTGGCTGTGTGTCACGTGGCAGATCGTGCTGCAAGCGTGCTACATCTTCGTTGAATTTATAGGTTGGCCTCCGATCTGTTTGGATGACATTACGCTGCTTTATCGCATCATAAGCAAGTGTTGACTAATCTCGTCTGTTGGTGATCTTTCAAATGTTGGTGGTAGATATTTATATTTTTTATCCACTTAATTCCACCTGTTTTTATACGGGCAGAAACGTCCTACAAAAGTTTAGGAAGCTGGCATTGGATACTAACGTGCCGGGTAGGCTTCAAACCTCCGCTGTTCTGAGTTAATAGTTCCAATGGTTTTTTCACTGAAATAACAATGAGGATATCTCTGTAGGAATTGGACGACATTCATTTGGGCATTCGCAGCGCGAAACGATCTCCATTTGGATTCATAAAAATATCCCGCTGGCCGCAGGCTGTCCTTTCTTTTTAAGGGAGGACACTCGGTGTGATCAAAGGTAAAAAACGCAGGGGCGCAGGGAGCCATTGGCAAATAATTGGCGTGGTATGCGGCGTAACGCTGGCAGCTCAAGCCATAGCCCAAGAGCAAAAAAATAGTTCGTTGCCGGGTGCGATTGTGGTGCCCGGCAATACTACGGTGACGGTTGATCAAGCTACGGGGGCTGAGTATCAGTTGATAGGTATTGGGTCGACGCTGATATTGAAGAGCAATGGACGAATAAATAACGTCCTCAGCAATTCGCCAGATGCGGCTTTCAGGATGGAGGGAGGGTCGGTGATCCAGAATGTTGACGGTTCCAGCGTAGCTGCTGCTCTGTACCTGATGAACAGCGAGTTCTACGCCGAAAACGCCACAATCGTCAGCCACTTTAAAACCGGCGTCCAGTTGAATGGAGAAAAAGGTCGTGCGGTCATCTTTGATAGCAAGATATCTGGCACAGGTTTCGGTGTGCAGGTCGGATCGGGAAATGTCATCTTGTCCGGGACCGAGGTGATGGGCTCCTCGAATGTCAATGGTGACGGTATTGGTGTATCCGCGTCCGCCGCAGAGATCAACATCCAGTCGCAGAGCAGAATCACGGGTGACTCGGTCGGCCTGAAGGTTGTGGCCCCAGGGAAGTTCCCCGGTGCTGGGTTCGAGGGCGGGCCCAGTTCTGTCATAGTTGACGATTCTGTGATTACCGGAATCTCGGGACCTGCCATCCAGCTGAACGACAGTACTTTGGGCATCGCCAAAGCCACCATCACCCTCCAAAACAACGCCGAGCTTATCTCCGGCAACGGCAATCTGGTCGAGGTCCACGACAAGAGCGAGCTCGATCTGATCGTCGACGACAGCCGTCTCGAGGGCGACTTGTACGCTGCCGACGAGGCGCGGCTGGATGTGGTGTTGCAGAACGATGCGCGGTTGAGCGGCAATGTGCAGAACGTCGATAGCCTCACCATCAACTCCGATGCGCGCTGGCAGATGCTGGGGGATAACAACCTGCCGGTGCTGAAGCTGGGGGCCGGGCGGGTGAGTTTTCGTGGAGAGGGGTTCAATACCCTGACCGTGGGTGAGCTGTCCGGGCGTGGTGTGTTCGACATGCGCATCAACCTGGACAACGCCACCGGCGACTTGCTGAACGTCACCGGCCAGGCCAGCGGTTTCCATCACGTCAACGTCGCGAACACCGGTGCAGAAGTGGTGCCTGCGGAGTTCGATGCCCTGCGCATCATCCATACCGAAGGTGGCGACGCCGAGTTCGAACTGGTCGGCAACCAGAACCGCGCCGACCTCGGCGTCTATTCCTACGCCCTGGAGCAACAAGGCACGGACTGGTTCATTGTCGGTTCCGGCAAGATCATCAGCCCGTCGACCCAGAGCGCCTTGGCGCTGTTCAACGTCGGTCCGACGATCTGGAACAGCGAGCTGAGCACCTTGCGCAGTCGTATGGGCGAGGTCCGTGGGCAGGAGTCGGGCGGTGGCTGGATTCGCACTTATGGCAACCGCTTCAATGCGTCGCTCGATTCGGGAGTGGATTATCAGCAGAAGCAGCACGGGCTGTCGTTCGGTGCCGATACGCCGGTGCCGGTCGGTGACGGGCAGCTGCTGGTGGGGCTGATGGGCGGTTACAGCAAGTCGGATCTGGACCTGAGCCGTGGCACCTCCGGTCAGGTCGACAGCTATTACGTCGGCGCTTACGGCACCTGGCTGTCGGAGGAGGGGTATTACCTGGACGGCGTGGTGAAGCTGAACAAGTTTCACAACGAGTCGAAGGTGGCGATGAGCGACGGCGCGAAGGCCAAGGGCGATTACAGCAACATGGCCATGGGCGGATCGGTGGAGTTCGGCAAGCACATCAAACTGCCTGACGACTACTTCGTCGAGCCTTACGCGCAGCTGTCGAGCGTGTGGATCGATGGCAGCGACTACACGCTGGACAATGGCTTGCAGGCCAAGACCCGCCAGACCCAGTCGGTATTGGGCAAGGTCGGTGCCACCGTCGGGCGGCAGTTCGCGCTCAAGGATGGCGGCGTGGTACAGCCATACGTGCGTGTGGCGGGGGCGCATGAGTTCTCCCGTAGCAATGACGTCAAGGTCAATGACCAACGCTTCGACAACGACCTGTTCGGCTCCCGCGCCGAGCTGGGCGCCGGGGTCTCGGTGTCGCTCTCCGAGCGTCTGCAGGTGCATGCCGACTTCGATTACATGAAGGGCGAGCATGTCGAGCAGCCGTGGGGCGCGAATGTCGGCCTGCGTCTGGCGTTCTAAGCCTTCGGGCGATTGATCGCCGCTTGTGATGTTGTGTTGAAAGCCCCGGTTGCAGCGATGCCGCCGGGGCTTTTTCAGTTGCTCCGAATGGGCGTCATGGGCGCAGTTTGCGGCGACGAATCCCACGAATGCGGCTGGGAGCCCGTGGGCGCGGCTTGCCGTCGCCGATCAGCGTTACTTTCAGGGTTTCGGAGACGCCGATCAGGCGTGAGCGACGCACCACTTCGTAGCGCACCTCGACGACGCCGTCCTTGTAGTCGCCCAACCGTTCGCTGTTCAGGTATTGAATCAGGCGCGGTCCCGTGCGGCGCTTTGACTCCGGAATCGTGGTGTAGAAGGTGTTGTAGCCCCAGCGCATCCTCAGTTGGTCGCCAACCCAGAGCCTGGGTGAACGAGGGATGTTGATGTACACGCCGATGATCAATTGCTCATAGGTCACGCTGTCGGGCGTGTTGCCGCTGAGATAGGGCGCGGGATAGATCGGGTTTGCCCGTACGGTTTCTTCATCGGGCTGCCAAGGGAAACTCGGCACGCTCTGCAGGTAGTCGGGATACGTGACAGCCGTTTCCTTGGAGCTGGACTCGCCAGCGGGTACTGCAAGCAGGTCTTCGTAAAGCGGTGGCGGCGTGCTGCTCTCGTCGGATTGTTTAGCCTCCTCGCTGTTTACCATTAACGGATTGTCGCTTGAGTCCTCGCACATATCCGTGTCCTTTTTCTGCGGATCGATGGGGGGCTGAATATCCATTTCGTCTTCCATGAAAACTCCTTGGTCAGATGGCTGTTACCACGTTTAAAAAGCTCAGACGATTACAATCCAACTTGTAGGATTGGGCGTCCGGGTTGCATATGGTTGATTCGAAAGATGCTGCTGTCAATCGCACCGGTTGCAGAGGTAGTACATGACTTTGTCAGTGAAATATTGCCTCTTGAAGATTGTTTTGAGTTGTGTGTTTGATTGTGTGTCTCCAATGTTTTCGGTGTTTTGTAAGTGTCTGTACCTGGCGCCGCAGCATGCTGTTTGTGCCTGTTATGAGGACGCGTCCCACGATGCTGTAGGAAAAAAGGAAATAAGCAGCGAAAAAATAAGTGAAAATAATTCTCGCAGAACAAAAGTTGACAGATCTTCCATGCGACCGCGTGGAAGATCTGCGTGCTGATATTCAACTGAATATCGATATTGTGTCGTTACAATTTAATTGAGAGCAGAACCGGCAGCGACATGATCGAGGGGTTACCCGCCCGGTCCGTCACCAGGTACTCGAAAGAGACGTTTTCGGCTGCAAGGCTTTGCATGACCTTACGCTCAAAGTCGATCTCGATCGGGCGCAGGGTGAGCTCGTCGGCTTGTACCGTGTGGGCTGGGCCGGGGGTGCCGTTGCACAGGGTCTGGATCACATCGCCTTGTTCCATGCCTGCGTACCCGGGGATCAGGCCGGTGAGGCGGTCGCTGAAGGAGGCGTTGGGGAAGATCATGGGGGCGAGAAGTGCGGCACCGGGGCGGGAGCGGTCGACTTTTAGAGGTATTACAGGAGATAGGTCAGAAACTTGCGTATTTGGACTGGTTGCTCTGAACCCTAACCAGTAAATTCCGTTTTGATTCAGAAGGTCTTCATTTAAATAGACAGTGATCATATCCCCGATCTGGTCTGCTTCGGTAATGATCCTGGTATCACCGACTGCCTGCTCATTGAGCATCAGCTGAAAGTAGTACCCAGGGATCGCCGCTTCCCACACTTCGACTTTCACTGGGATGGGCATGGATAAATCCACGGTTTTCAACAATCCATCCGACGGGTCCGCAATGTCTACGACTGGCGGGGTGAAAGGAACAGGCGCTTTAAAATCTATACGGCTCATAAAATTCTCCTTTTGCACACTCACCCGCATCCACTCACCGGACGAGCGCACGTTTAATTGACAGTTCTAGATCAGCAAAAACACCCTGAAGGTATTAATTATTTATCGCTAATCTGAATTTCAACTAATAGCGATTCACTTCCGCTGTCAACTCCAGATAACCTTCATTCGAGCAACTTCAGAAACGTCCTACTTTTCACCCGGCCATAAAAAACCCCGGCAGTTTCGCTGCCGGGGCGTGTGGTGTTGCGCGCAGGGTTTTAGCGGTTGAAGCGCTCCACCAGCGAGTATTGGGTGTGGGCGGTGTGGGTCAGTTCGGCGCTCAGGGTGGCGGAGCGGCGGGCTTCGTCGGAGGTCTGGTCAGCGAGTTGGGCGATGGTGCTGATGTTGCGGCTGACTTCTTCGGCGACCGAGCTTTGTTCTTCGGTGGCGGCGGCGATCTGGGTCGCCATGTCGGTAATGTTGGCGACCGCATCGCTGATGCCCACCAGCGCCTTGTCGGCTTCCATGACCTGCTCGACGCCTGCTTGCGCTTGGCGACGACCGGTTTCCATGGTCTGCACCGCGTTGTTGGCGGTGGTCTGCAGTTTGGCGATCAGCGAATGGATCTGCCCGGTGGACTCAGTGGTGCGTTGCGCCAGTTGGCGAACTTCGTCGGCGACCACGGCAAAGCCACGGCCCATTTCACCGGCGCGAGCCGCTTCGATAGCGGCGTTGAGGGCCAGCAGGTTGGTCTGGTCGGCGATGCCTTTGATCACGTCGACCACGCCACCGATTTCGTCGCTGTCCTTGGCGAGTTGGGTCACGGTCAGGCCGGTTTCACCTACCGATGCCGACAGCCGCTGAATGGCTTCGCGGGTTTCGCTGGCGATGTCGCGGCCGCGACGGGTCAGCTGGTTGGCCTGTTGCGTGGCGTCGGCGGTGCGTTGTACGTGGCTGGCAACTTCCTGGGTGGTCGAGGCCATCTGGTTGATCGCAGTCGCCACCTGTTCGGTTTCCACGCGCTGACGTTCCAGGCCGTTGGAGCTGGCCTGGGCCAGGCTGTCGGACTGCCTTGCCTGGGAATTCAGGTGCTCGGCGGTGTCCTGCAAGCGAGTGAGGCACGTCTTCAGGCGCGCCTCCTGGCTGAGGATGGACATTTCCAGGCGGGCCTGCGGACCACGGCTGTCGGTGTACATCTGCGCGATGAGCGGGTCGGAGGTGGTCTGTTCGGCCAGGCGCAGCAGGCGCTTGATGCCGCGCTGTTGCCAGCTCAGCCCGAGCAGGCCGAGCGGCACGGACAGCGCTGCGGCCAGCGCAAAGCCCCAATGGGAGTTGAGCCAGACGCCGATCAGGAAGCTCAACTGGCTGACCATGATGAACGGCAGCCAGTCCTGCAGCACCGGCAGCCACTTGTCGCGGCTTGGCACGGCGGCCTTGCCACTGTTCAGGCGCTGGTAAAGGGCTTCGGCGCGACGAATCTGTTCGGCAGTGGGTTTGATCCGCACCGACTCGAAGCCGATTACCTGTTTGTTGTCGAAGATCGGCGTGACGTAGGCGTTGACCCAGTAATGATCGCCGTTCTTGCAGCGGTTCTTGACGATGCCCATCCACGGCAGGCCCTGCTTGAGCGTGCTCCACATGTGCTCGAACACCGCCGACGGCACGTCGGGGTGGCGCACGGTGTTGTGGGGGGCCTTGAGGAGTTCATCGTGAGTGAAGCCGCTGATCTCGACGAACGCCTCGTTGCAGTAGGTGATCACGCCACGGGCATCGGTGGTGGAAATCAACCGTTGCTGCGCCGGGAAGGTCCGTTCGCGTTGGGTGATGGGCTGGTTATTGCGCATAAGCTGTTCAATCCGGGAAGGCTTTGATGAGTTATCGGCGCAGCCCTCAGGAAATTAAGCGTTTTGTGAACTGCGTCATGGGACGGTTTGTCGCACGGCGACGTTCAGCGGTTGAACATGGGGTAGGTGAACAGGCTGAAATGCACGAGATTAAGCCCGAAATGGGTGACGATTGCGGCCGGTAAGCCGCCGAAACGGTAGGCGATGCCGTAGCCGACTCCGGCCATGCCAGCCAGCAGCATCCACTGCCAGCCCGCGCCGTAGTGCGACAAGCCGAACACAAGTGACGCCAAGAGGATCGCCAGTGCCTCGTGACCGGGTACGCGGTTGAGCAAGCGCGTCAGCCCGCCCTGAATGTAGCCGCGAAACACCAGCTCTTCGGTGAGCGTAACCAGCAGCAGGTTGTTCAGCGCCCAGATGCCGCCTTGCTCGGGCCATTTTGGAACCCAGCCAATCAGCCCCATTCCTGCGGCGGTTGCCAGGCAGATGGCAGTGGTGATCGGCAGCGTCAGGCTGCTGGTGGTCAGCGTGCGGCGCAGGGTGACGGCGGTGAACACCCAAGGGCAGGCAAGGGCGATCCAGAAGCCGATCAGGGGTTTGTCGAGATTCAGGTACATCGAAAAAGGCGCTGCTTCAGGGCTGAAGCGGGTGGCAGCGATCACTCGCGCGCTGAAAAAGCCGGGCAGCCAATGGCTTGCAAGCCCCGCAGCCAGCGCAATGAACAACAGGTGCCCGAACGTGCGTACCGCCCAGTGCGTGAATTGCGTGAGGCAAATCCCCGCCATGATCAGCAACCCGATGGTCACTGACACGGTAATGCTCAGTTGCCCGTAAACCAGCGCGATGCAGTAGCCGAGAGTGAGCAACGAAAGCGCGGTCCAGCGCAGCGCCGGCATGGGATCGTCCTTGAGCGTGGGATAAGGCCGGCGATTTTAACGTTGATTAAACGGATGCGCATGTGGGACAGGGATGAAAGTTGTCCGGGATTTTGGTGGATATTTCGGTGGTTTGTGTAGGTTTTGTCTGGTGCGCGATCAGTTGGCTCTGGGATACAGACCGTGGGAGGGCGCTTGCTCGCGCAAGCGCTCTGTCAGTTGGCATCGTAGTGACTGACACAATGCCTTCGCGAGCAAGCTCCCTCCCACAGGTTCAGCGCTGAGCTTCAGCCTGTTTTGCAGGCCTGATAGTCACGAAGCAATCAACTGCCGCAACACGTAATGCAGAATCCCCCCGGCCTTGAAGTATTCAACCTCGTTCAGGGTATCGATCCGACACAGCACATCGACGTTTTCCTGCTTGCCGTTCTCCCGGGTGATCTGCAAGGTCAGGCTCATGCCCGGTTGCAGGGTGGCGCGGGTAAGGCCGGTGATGTTGAGCACTTCTTTGCCGGTCAGCTCCAGCGTCTTGCGGCTTTGGCCATTCTTGAACTGCAGCGGCAGCACGCCCATACCCACCAGGTTGGAGCGGTGGATACGTTCGAAGCTTTCGGCGATCACCGCTTTGACGCCCAGCAGGTTGGTGCCCTTGGCGGCCCAGTCGCGGCTGGAGCCGGTGCCGTATTCCTGACCTGCAATCACCACCAGCGGCGTGCCTTCCTGTTGATAGCGCATGGCGGCGTCGTAGATCGGCAGTTTTTCATCGGTCGGCACATGCAGGGTGTAGCCGCCTTCTTCATTGCCCAGCATCTCGTTGCGAATGCGGATGTTGGCGAAAGTGCCGCGCATCATCACCTCATGGTTGCCGCGACGCGAGCCGTAGGAGTTGAAGTCCTTGGGTTCCACGCCCTTGCTGCGCAGGTAACGCCCGGCGGGGCTGTCGGCCTTGATGTTACCGGCCGGGGAGATGTGGTCGGTGGTCACCGAATCGCCGAGGATCGCCAGCACACGGGCCTTCTGCACATCGGCGATCACCGGCAACGGGCCGGCCACGTCGTCGAAGAATGGCGGATGCTGAATGTAGGTGGAGTCGTCCTGCCAGACGTACGTCGGGTCCTTCGAAACCTCGATCGCCTGCCACTGCTCGTCACCGGCGAACACCTCGGCGTATTCCTTGTGGAACATGCCGGTGCTCACATTCATCACCGCGTCGGCGATTTCTTTCTGGGAAGGCCAGATGTCGCGCAGGTAGACAGGTTTACCGTCGCTGCCTTCACCCAGTGGCTCACTGCTCAGATCGACCCGCACACTGCCCGCCAGCGCATAGGCGACGACGAGAGGAGGGGAGGCCAGCCAGTTGGTTTTCACCAGCGGGTGCACACGGCCTTCGAAGTTGCGGTTGCCAGACAGCACTGAGGCCACGGTCAGGTCCGATTGCTGAATGGCTTTTTCGATGGGGTCGGGCAGCGGGCCTGAGTTGCCGATGCAGGTGGTGCAGCCGTAGCCGACCAGATCGAACCCGAGCTTGTCGAGATATTGGGTAAGCCCTGCAGCGTTGTAGTAGTCGGTGACCACCTTCGAGCCGGGCGCCAGCGAGCTCTTCACCCACGGCTTGCGTTGCAGGCCTTTTTCCACGGCCTTCTTCGCCAGCAAGCCCGCAGCCATCATCACGCTGGGGTTCGAGGTGTTGGTGCATGAGGTGATCGCCGCGATCACCACCGCGCCGTTTTTCAGGCGATAAGTGTGACCCTGATATTCATACTCGGCTTCACCGACCTGCTCGGCATTGCCCACCGCCACGCCACCGCCGCCTTCGCTTTCCAGCCGGCCTTCTTCCTGTTTGGTCGGTTTCAGGGCCAGGCCGAGGAAATCGCTGAACGCCTGGGAAACGTCCGGCAGCGCCACGCGATCCTGAGGTCGTTTCGGCCCGGCGAGGCTGGCGACGACCGAGCCCATGTCCAGCTCCAGCGCGTCGGTGAACACCGGTTCCTGACCGGGCAGACGCCACAGGCCCTGCGCCTTGCAGTAGGCCTCGACCAGCTTCACCGTATCATCCGGGCGGCCCGACAAACGCAGGTAGTCCAGGGTCACGTCATCCACCGGGAAGAAACCGCAGGTCGCGCCGTATTCCGGGGCCATGTTGGCAATGGTGGCGCGGTCGGCCAGTGGCAGATCGGCCAGGCCGTCGCCATAGAACTCGACGAATTTGCCTACCACGCCTTTCTTGCGCAGCATCTGGGTCACGGTCAGCACCAGGTCGGTGGCGGTGATGCCTTCCTTGAGTTTGCCGGTGAGTTTGAAACCGATCACTTCGGGAATCAGCATCGACACCGGTTGGCCGAGCATCGCCGCTTCGGCCTCGATCCCGCCTACGCCCCAGCCCAGTACGCCGAGGCCGTTGATCATGGTGGTGTGGGAATCGGTGCCGACCAGTGTGTCCGGGAAGGCGTAGGTGCGACCGTCTTCTTCCTTGGTCCACACCGTGCGGCCCAGGTATTCGAGGTTGACCTGATGGCAGATGCCGGTGCCCGGCGGCACCACGCTGAAGTTGTCGAAGGCGCTCTGGCCCCAGCGCAGGAACGCATAACGCTCGCCGTTACGCTGCATTTCGATGTCGACGTTTTCGCCGAAGGCCTTGTCGTCGCCGAACTTGTCGACCATCACCGAGTGGTCGATCACCAGATCCACTGGCGACAGCGGGTTGATCCGCTGCGGATCGCCTCCGGCCTTGGCCACGGCGGCGCGCATGGCGGCAAGGTCGACCACCGCAGGCACGCCGGTGAAGTCCTGCATCAGCACGCGGGCGGGGCGGTACTGGATTTCCCGGTCGGATTTACGCTCGGTCAGCCACGCGGCGATGGATTTGAGGTCTTCGCCGGTGACGGTCTTGCCGTCTTCCCAGCGCAGCAGGTTTTCCAGCAGCACCTTGAGCGACATCGGCAGCTTGTTCAGGTCGCCGAGGGTTTTGGCGGCGTCGGGCAGGCTGAAGTAGTGATAAGTCTTGTTGCTGACGTCGAGTGTCTTGAGGCTTTTCAGGCTATCGAGGGAGGGCATGAACTAACTCCTTGACGAGTCCGCACGGTACGGACGGGTAAAACACACTATCGATCGGGTCGGTAAGACGATGTTCGTCGAGCGCTCTGCGTGGCGCCTTTTGTGATCAATGAGTAGTACTGGACCTTTGGCGTGCGCCAGTGGTTCCTGATTCGGCTATCATGCGCCGCTTTCGAGTCATTGAGGTTAATCCTCAAGTATAGGTAGCGCTGGCCCGTTGTCCGGCGCGCGAGGAGCCATTTCAGTGAACACCCTTTTCATGCATTGCCGCCCCGGTTTCGAAGGCGAGGTCTGCTCGGAGATCAGCGAGCATGCCGCACGCCTGAATGTCTCCGGCTATGCCAAGACCAAGACCGACGCGGCCTGCGCCGAATTCATCTGCACCGAACCCGGCGGCGCCGAGCGCCTGATGACGGGCGTGCGTTTCACCGACCTGATCTTCCCTCGGCAGTGGGCTCGCGGCGTGTTCGTCGACCTGCCGGAAACCGACCGGATCAGCGTGATCCTCGAACACATGGCTGATTTCGCGACCTGCGGCAGCCTGTGGCTCGAAGTGGTCGACACCAACGATGGCAAGGAGCTTTCGACCTTCTGCCGCAAGTTCGAAGCCCCGCTGCGCAAGGCCCTGGAAAAAGCCGGCAAGCTGGTGGACAACCCGAGCCTGCCGCGTCTGCTGTTGACGTTCAAAAGCGGTCGCTCGGTGTTTCTGGGGCTGGCCGATGCCGACAACTCGGCGATGTGGCCCATGGGGATTCCGCGCCTGAAATTCCCTCGCGAAGCCCCCAGCCGTTCGACCTTGAAGCTGGAAGAGGCCTGGCATCACTTCATCCCGCGCGATCAGTGGGATGAGCGTCTGTCCGGCGACATGACCGGCGTTGACCTCGGCGCGGCTCCCGGTGGCTGGACGTATCAGCTGGTTCGGCGCGGCATGCTGGTCACTGCCATCGACAACGGCCCGATGGCCGAGAGCCTGATGGACACTGGTCTGGTGCAGCATCTGATGGCCGATGGCTTCACCTACAAGCCGCGCCAGCCAGTGGACTGGATGGTCTGCGACATCGTCGAAAAGCCTGCGCGCAATGCGGCCCTGCTCGAAACATGGCTCGGGGAGGGCCTGTGTCGCGAGGCGGTGGTCAACCTGAAACTGCCGATGAAACAGCGCTATGCCGAAGTGAAGCGGCTGCTCGAACGCATTGAAGAAGGCTTCAAGGCGCGCGGCGTCAAGGTCTCGATCGGCTGCAAACAGCTGTACCACGACCGCGAAGAAGTGACCTGCCACCTGCGTCGTCTGGATGTGAAGCGTAAGGTGTAGGCTGCGCAAGGGGGGGATCGAGTGCAAAAGGAAAACTCACAACGAGCGTCTGTCCTGCAACACGTCAGCCAGAATGTGCGGCGTCTGCGGCATGCCGCGGACCTGAGCCAGACTGCACTGTCGGAAAAGTCCGGCGTCAGCCGCCGCATGTTGGTGGCCATCGAAGCGGGGGAGAAGAACGTCAGCCTCGCGACCCTTGATCGCGTGGCGGAGGCGTTGAACGTGGCGTTCAGCGATCTGATTCAGGCGCCGGACGAGCGTGATTCGAGCCGCATCAACGAGGTCGCCTGGGCCGGTTCTTCGCCCGAGAGCAAGGCCGTTTTGCTGGCCAAGGCCGTGGCGCGGCGCGAGGTGGAGTTGTGGGAATTCAGCCTGGCGCCGGATGAGGCCTACATCTCCGAGGCCGATCCGGAGGGCTGGAGCGAGCAGGTCTACGTCATCGAGGGTACGCTGACGGTGGCCCTGCCGGATGAAGACCGGCAGGTGGCGACCGGCGAGTTCTTCATGTTTGCCAGCAACCGCCACCATGCCTATCGCAATGACGGGCAAGGGTTGGTCAGGTTTGTGAGGAATGTGGTGTCGTGAGCCGCCGGGTCTCCTGGCAGTGAGGCGTCATGGCCTGACAAAGAAGGTATGACCGCCCAAGCTCTTTGTGGGAGGGAGCTTGCTCGCGAATACGTCAGGTCAGCCAGCATTGATATTGGATATAGCCTTTTCGCGAGCAGCTCCCTCCCACGGGGTTCATCGGCTGGCAGCTACAGGCGACAGGACTGCAACTGTTCGTGGTCCAACACCTGATCAACACTTTGCCCGCTTTCCGGTCAGCCAGCTTCGCCATATCCCGGCACGCGCCGTGCCTTGCATCCTTCGTACCGCAACGGTCCTGCCAAGGTCCCGTTTGCATCCATTCGCACGCTGTCCATAATCAGGCGTGGGCGCTGCCGTGGCGAAGAAAACGCGAAGAAAAAGGCGAAGAACAATGACCTCAGAAAACACCCGACCTGCCGCAGACATCCTCATTGTCGGAGGCGGGCTGAGTGGCACGATGCTGGCGGTGCAGTTGCTGCGTCTGCCGGGAAAACGACGCATCGTGATCATCGAATCGCGCAGTGAACTGGGGCGCGGCGAGGCCTACAGTGCCACCGAACTCGGCCACACGCTCAATGGCAATGCGGCCCGCATGAGCGTTGACCCCGACGACACCAACGATCTCACCCAATGGCTCACCGACTACATTGCCGCGGGCGGCTGGCCCGAATCGGACGAGCAGCATGTGCCGGTGGCCGAGTTGTTCCCCCCGCGCGGGATCTTTGGCCTGTACGTGCAACAGCGTCTGGCTGAAGCTCAGGCGGTCGGGGCTGCTCATAGCTCCACGGTCGAGCATGTGCGCGGTGAAGTCACGGACCTGCAAAGCGATGCAACCGGGGTAATCATCACCCTCGCCGACGATACCCGGGTAAGCGGCCGTTTCGCCGTGCTCGCCACCGGTATGTTCGCCGCCGCCCGCACGCCGCAGCGCGACTCCAACGCGCTGAACGCCGCGGCCGTCGACCCTTGGGATGTCGAGGCCATGCGTCAGCTCGATCCGCGGGGGCGGGTGTTGATCATCGGCTCCGGGCTGACCATGGTCGACGCTGTGGTCTCGCTGGAGCAGGCAGGCCATCGTGGGCCCATCGATGTCTTCTCCCGTCACGGCCTGTTGCCCCACGTTCGACGACAGCCGCCCACCTGGCCGGACTTTCTCGGCGACGATCACAGCATCCGCAGCACACGGCAACTGGTTCGCGCCCTGCGGGAACAGTGCGAACAGGCCATCGCTCAAGGCATTGACTGGCAGGCGCCGCTGGACACGGTGCGGGTTCATATTCCACGGCTGTGGAGTCAGGCGACCGACCTTCAGCGTCGCCAGTTCGTACGCCACGTGCGCCCCTGGTGGGAAAGCCATCACCACCGCTCGCCGCCGCCCAGCGCGAGACTGCTCGATCGTCTGGTGCAGGAAGGTCGCTTGCAGATTCATGCCGCGTCTTTGCAGAGCGTCGAAGCACCTCAGGCCGGGCAGGTGCGGATCAGTCTGCGTTATCGCGGCGAGGATCAGCCCAGGGTCGAAAGCGGCGCGGCGCTGATCAACTCGACCGGCATTCAGTACGACTGGCGCCGCGTGGACCGGGCGTTGCCGCGCAATCTGCTGGCGCGCGGGCTGATTCAGCCGGGTCCGTTGGCGTTGGGCATCGGTGCCGATCCCGGTGGCGCGGTACTCGACTCCCAAGGTCGGATTTCCGACCGCCTTTTCGCCATGGGCCCGCCATTGCGCGGCATGTGGTGGGAAAGCACCGCGGTCACCGATGTGGCGTTGCAGGCCAAGGCGCTGGCCGCGCGATTGGCGAGTTTGTAATCCTGATAATTGTGTCGACCCCGACACAATTATGGCCACTTGCCCTAAAGCACTATCCGAACGAGCCGACAGCCCTGTATCGCCCCGGTAAATCCGTCTGAGTCTGCCGGGCGGAGCGACGCGATTATTTGGGCTATGGAGGCATTCATTCATGATGAGCTTGAGTTTCAGGAACCCGGCGGACGCTGCGACATTGCTCCAGCAGACGCTACCGAACAACCCGCAGGCCGCCGAGGAAATCACCGCGCTGCCCACCGCCGCCGAGCAGATGCGCCAGAGCGTTGAAGTGTTGCTGTCGCCCGAGGCGCAGAAAGCCGCGAAGACCGGCGACAAGAATGCCGACATTGATGCGAGCCATCTGCCGGATCGCATCAAGGAGCAATTGAAGATGATTCGCGCGATTCAGGAGCGCATCGCCAAACGCATGCAGGACATGCAGGCGTTCATGAGCGACCGTTCGCTGTCGCCCAAGATGCGCGAAGGCAAGATGCGCCAGTTGCAGATGGAAATCATGGCCATGACCAACTCGCTGATTCAGGCCACCAATGACCTGAATCAGGCGATGCAGCAAATGAAACTGTCACTGGCCGATCGTACATTGGCAGGCACGCTGGTCAGCCCGCAGAACCTTCAATCCTGATCCAGCAGTCGCGGGCCTGCGCCGCTTTCGCCCAGACTGTCGCCCCAGTTGCGCAAGGGGCAGGCTTCCATGGACAGACAGCCGCAACCAATGCAGCCGCTGAGTTGGTCGCGCAGGGCGGTCAGGCGGTGAATGCGTTCGTCCAGATCGGCTTTCCAGCATTCGGAAAGCCGGTTCCAGTCTTCAAGAGTCGGCGGACGGTCCTGCGGCAGCGTCTGAAACGCCAGTTGAATGCTCGCCAGCGGAATGCCCAGGCGCTGCGCGGTTTTGATCAGGGCCACCCGGCGCAGCATGTCCCGGGGGTAACGCCGCTGGTTACCGGCGTTGCGCTGGCTGCTGATCAGGCCCTTGGTTTCATAGAAACGAAGGGCGGTAATGGCCACGCCGCTGCGGGTGGCGAGTTGGCCGACCGTCAGTTCACGGGCGATGTGCGGGGAGTCGTTGCTGCGCATAAAGCTTGCGGATCGCCCTCGTCGTTTGGCAAATGACACTTGACCTCTAGTTAAGTGGAGGTTTTACCCTGCGTGGCCTAGGTTCGCAATACGCAGCAACACCGCAAGAAACGTAGTTTCCGGATTCAGTCTGTACAGCATTCTGTTCAGCGAGCTGTTTTAGCGACAACCGTCCTCAGTGGAGAGCGTTCATGACGTCACAAGACTCAAACCTTCCTTTCAGTCAGTTCGTCGAGTTTGTGGTAGATCCGCGTTATCAATCTGGCCTGGTGGCTGCGCTCGACGAGCGCTTCGAGCGTTTCACCCGTACCTATCCCGGTTTCATTCGCGCCAGCGTTCACGTCAGTGAGGACCGGCAGCGGGTGCTGACTCATGTGTTGTGGCAGAGCAAGTCAGATTGCGAGAAGGCATTGGAGAATGCCGAGCAGGGCGAGGGGGATCTGTGGGGACTGATTCGCAGCCATCGCACCACGGCGATGACCTTCAATGCCTATGAGCTGGTGAGTGAAACGGTGGGGCCGCGTTGATATCGCGGCCCGGATGTATTTCTGAAACCCTTCAAACCGATAATTGCATCATCCGGTCGCCCTGAAGCTGTTCCCCCGGGCGGCGTTTGTTCACGGCCAGCTCACCGATCTTGATCAGGCGCGCGCGTATCACGTTGCGGCTCAGGCCCAGCAATTGCGCGGTGTGTACCTGGTTGTAGTGGCTGAACCGGTAGGCGGCCCGTAGCAGGGCGTCTTCGACTTTCTCGTGCAACGCGCCGGCCTGTTCCTCGAACAACTTCTGGAACGCACGGGCGAGCAAGGCTTCGGTGGAGTCGTCGACCACCGCTGTCGATTCTTCCTGACGCTCCAGGCGCAGGTTGGACAAGCGTAGATCGCTCGACTGAATCACCCCGTTGCGGCAGATCAGCAGCGTGTGATGAATGACGTTTTCCAGCTCGCGAATGTTGCCCGGCCAACTGTAGGTGCGCAGCTTGTGTTCGGCGTCGCTGCTGATCTGGATCGCGCCGCAACCCAGACGCTGGCTGTAAACCTCGATGAAGTGGCGGGTCAGCGGCATGATGTCGCCGGGGCGTTCGCGCAGGGTGCTCAGTTCCAGATTGACCACGTTCAGGCGATAGAAAAGGTCTTCGCGAAAGTGCCCGGCGTTGATGGCGCGCTCAAGTTGCACGTTGGTTGCCGCGAGCACGCGAACGTTGATCGGCGTGCTTTTGCGTGAACCGAGACGCACCACTTCGCGCTCTTGCAGCACCCGCAGCAGCTTGACCTGGATTGCCATCGGCAAGTCGCCGATCTCGTCGAGAAACAGCGTGCCGCCGTTGGCTTCTTCGAACCAGCCGGCCTTGGCGCTGAGGGCGCCGGTGAACGCGCCTTTTTCATGGCCGAACAGCTCGGCCTCCACCAGAGATTCCGAAAACGCGCCGCAGTTGACGGCCACGAAAGGCTGATGACGACGGCTGCTCAGATCATGAATGTGACGCGCCACCAGCTCCTTGCCGGTGCCGGTTTCACCAATGATCAGCACGCTGGCATCGCTGGGCGCGACCTGCTGCACATGGGCCAGCAGCGCCTGTGATTTGGGGTCTTCGAACACCTGCGCGGTGGCGCGGATCGAAGTGGCCAGAGCCGGTGAAGGCGGTAGGGTCAGTAGCTGCATCGGGATCACTTGTGGTTGTAGCGGTACGCTGGCGTTCATGCGGGGGACTCCTTGTCGCGATGGGGGATGCACGCTGCAGTCACGCTGCAAACGGGGCCCCTGTGGGAGGGAGCTTGCTCGCGAAGGCCGTCTTGCATCCGATGAAGATCTGATGGATGTCACATCCCTTGCGCGAGCAAGCGCCCTCCCACGGTTTCTCTACAACGCTTACTTCTGCGGCGGCAGGTCGTTGGCGATCATCTCGCCGAACGGGCCGGTCAGGTTGGTGATGCCGCGACCGGCCAGGCTGCGATACGGCTCGGGCAGCAGCGGGAATACCAGCTCGGCGAAGCGATAGGCCTCTTCCAGATGCGGGTAGCCGGAGAAGATGAAACTTTCGATGCCCAGATCGGCGTACTCCTTGATCCGTGCCGCGACTTCCTCTGGATTGCCCACCAGCGCGGTGCCGGCCCCGCCACGGACCAGGCCCACACCGGCCCACAGGTTCGGGGCGATTTCCAGGTTGTCGCGGCGACCGTCATGCAAGGCCGCCATGCGCCGCTGACCTTCGGAGTCGAAGCGGGAAAAGGATTTCTGTGCAGCGGCGATGGTTTCGTCGCTGATGTGCTCGATCAGCGTGTCGGCCGCTTTCCAGGCTTCTTCGCTGGTTTCGCGCACGATCACGTGCAGACGAATCCCGAACTTGACGGTGCGGCCATTGCGCGCGGCACGCTCGCGGATGTCAGCGAGTTTTTCGGCGACCGCGGCAGGCGGTTCGCCCCAGGTCAGGTACACGTCGACCTGCTCGGCAGCCAGTTCGTGAGCGGCTTGCGAAGAACCCCCGAAATACAGCGGCGGATAGGGTTTCTGAATCGGCGGGTACAAGGCCTTGGCGTTCTGCACTTTCAGGTGCTTGCCTTCGAAGTCCACCGATTCGCCTTGCAACACGCGGCGCCAGATCTTGAGGAATTCGTCGGTGACTTCGTAGCGCTCGCTGTGATCCAGGAAGCTGCCGTCGCCACGGTTTTCGTCCGGGTCACCACCGGTGACGACGTTGATCAGCAGGCGCCCGCCAGACAGGCGATCCAGCGTCGCCGCCATGCGCGCCGAAACGGTCGGGGAGATGATGCCGGGACGGATCGCCACCAGGTAACGCAGGCGCTCGGTCAGCGGCACCAGCGCCGAGGCGATCACCCAGGAATCTTCGCAGGAGCGGCCGGTGGGAATCAGCACGCCGTGATAACCCAGGTCATCGGCAGCCTGCGCCACTTGTTTCAGGTAATTGAGGGTGACCGGGCGAGCGCCCTTGGTGGTACCCAGAAAATGGCCGTCGCCGTGTGTCGGTAGAAACCAGAAAACATCCATGAGCAGTCCTTCGAGCAGAATCGGTGGCGTTGTAAGAAGTGGGCCTATTTATAGAGGTTGAGATTTATTCCGTAAAAGAACTGAATTCCATATTTTTAGAACTTTTGGAGATATGTCCGTGTTTTCGTTCTGAAACGTTTGCCTCGATGGCGGTGTTATTCTTGGGCCTGCTCGTTCCTCCCGCCTGACAAAAAGAAGCCGCATGACCTCAAAAAAAGAAGTGGCGCCATTACCCGAAGACCTTCGGGTATTTCTCACCGTGATTCGCAAGGCCGGCTTCGCTGCGGCGGCGGAAGAGCTGGGGTTGTCGCCGGCCTACGTCAGCAAGCGCATCCAGATTCTGGAATCGACCCTGGCCACACGTCTTTTGCATCGCACCAGCCGCAAGGTCGCGCTGACCGAAGACGGCGAGCGCGTGCAGCGCTGGGCGGTGCGGATTCTCGAAGACTTCCAGCTGCTGCATGACGAACTGTCCGACGCGCATTCGGCGCCGCGGGGCAAGTTGCACCTGTGCAGCTCGTTCGGTTTCGGCCGCAATCATGTGGCCCCGGCGATCTCGAAACTTGCCGAGGCGTATCCGGACCTGGAAGTGCGGCTGGACCTGTTCGACCGCGTAGTGGACATCGTCAGCGAAGGCTTTGACCTGGAAATCCGCGTCGGCGACGACATTCCCGGCCAGCACATCGGCCGCCAGTTGGTCAGCAATCGACGGGTACTGTGCGCGGCACCGGATTATCTGGCGCGACGTGGCACGCCACAGCAGCTGAACGATCTGGAGCAGCATGATTGTCTGGTCCTCAAGGAGCGCGACAACGCGTTCGGCATCTGGCACGTCGAGCGTGATGGCGTGCGGGAAACCGTGCGAGTCAGCGGGCCGTTGTCGTCCAACAGCGGCGAGATCGTCCTGCAATGGGCGCTGGACGGGCGAGGGGTGTTGCAGCGGTCGCTCTGGGACGTCAAACCTTTTCTGGAACAAGGCAGATTGGTCCAGGTGCTGCCCGAGTACACCGAAAGCGCCAACGTCTGGGCGGTGTACCCGACGCGGCTGGCCAATTCAGGAAAGCTACGCGTCTGCGTGGAGTTTCTGCAGGCGCATTTTCAGGGGCTGTCTCTGTAGAGCCGTCAAGCCTGTCGTGCACATCGCTCTGAATGGACTCATAACCCGTGGGAGGGAGCTTGCTCGCGAATGCGTACGTTCAGTCACTGCCGCAGTGTCTGAGCTGACCCCTTCGCGAGCAAGCTCCCTCCCACTGTTTTTGTGTTCGGCAGGGGTCCAGACGGCGTTGCCGGAAATCACGACAACCACGGATTCTCGGCCAGGTGCCGTTGTTGAAACGCCAGAATCTGCTCGCGTTTCTGCAAGGTGCTGCCAATCGCATCCAGCCCCAGCAACAACGCGTTTTTTCTCAGTTCATCAATCTTGAACGGCATTACCTGACCATCTTTCAAACGAATCTCCTGTGCTGGCAAATTCACCTCGATTTGCGCGGTTTCTGGTTGGCTGACGAGCTTGCCCAGCGCCTGAACCTGCGCCTCTTCCAGGACGATGGTCAGCACTCCGTTGCGCTGGCAGTTGTCGTAGAAAATCCCGGCGAAACTGCTGCCGATCAGCGCTTGAATCCCCATCTGCTTGAGGCCCCAGACCGCGTGCTCGCGGCTCGAGCCGCAGCCGAAGTTCGGCCCGGTGACCAGAAATTTCGCCCCTTGCCACGCAGGCTGATTGAGGATGAATTGCGGATTCGGTTCGCCGGATGGCAGAAAGCGCAGATCGAAGAACAGTCCCCGATCCAGCCCGGCGCGGTCGATACCCTTGAGGAACTGCTTGGGCATGATCACATCGGTATCGACGTTGGCGGCGAGCATGGGCGCGGCCTTGCCGCTGACTTGGGTGAAAGGCTGCATCTCAGAAACTCCCTTGCAGGCTGCGAACGTCTGTCAAATGACCGGTAATGGCGGCGGCCGCGACCATCGCCGGGCTCATCAAATGGGTGCGCGCGCCCGCGCCCTGACGGCCTTCGAAATTGCGGTTGGTGCTGGAGGCGCAACGGTCGCCCGGGGCCAGCACGTCGTCGTTCATCGCCAGGCACATCGAGCAGCCTGACTGGCGCCATTCGAAACCGGCGTCGCGGAAGATCGTCGCCAGCCCCTCGGCTTCGGCCTGATCGCGCACGGCAGTGGAGCCGGGAACGATCATCGCTCGCACGTGCTCGGCCACGTGTTTGCCGCGCACCACATTGGCGGCGTCGCGCAGGTCCTCGATGCGGGCGTTGGTGCAGGAGCCGATGAAGGCGTGGCTGATGACGATATCGCTCAGCGGCATGCCCGCTTCAAGGCCCATGTAGGTGAGCGCGCGGCGCATGTCCTGCCGCAGGATCGGGTCGGCGATGGCGTCCGGGTCCGGCACGCTGGCGTTGATGGCCGCGGCCTGATCGGGGCTGGTGCCCCAGGTGACCATGGGTTGCAGGTCACTGGAATCGAGTTGAATCTCGCGGTCGAACACGGCATCCGCATCGCTGTGCAGGTGCTTCCAGCTGGCGACCGCGCGTTCCCACAATTCGCCTTTCGGCGCGCGGGGCTTGTCCTTGAGGTAGGCGAACACCTTGTCGTCCGGCGCCATGAACGCCCCCCGAGCGCCGGCTTCCACAGCCATATTGCAGATGGTCATGCGCGCTTCGACGCTGAGGGCTGTGATGGTCGAGCCGGTGAATTCGATGGCATAGCCGGTGGCGCCCGATGCGCCGATCTTGCCGATCAGTGCCATGATCACGTCTTTGGAGGTCAGGCCGCTTGCCAGGTCGCCCTCGACTGTCACGCGCATGCTTTTCAAACGTTTATAGACCAGTGTTTGCGACGCCAGCAGGTGCTCGATTTCTGATGTGCCGATGCCGAAACCGAATGCCCCCAGCGCCCCGTAGGTGGTGGTGTGGCTGTCCCCGGCGGCGATCACCATGCCGGGCAGAATGAAGCCTTGCTCGGGTGCGATCACGTGTTCGATGCCCTGACGCTTGTCGAGCACGTCGAACAGTTCGATGCCGAATTTTTCGCAGTTGTCGGCCAGATAGGAAACCTGCAACGCACCGCCCGGATCGGCCATGGCCGCGACCCGCTGCGGCGCGGTGGGATTGACGTGATCGACCACGGCCAGCGCCGTTTCCGGACGCCACACATCGCGCCCCGCCTCGCGCAAGCCGCTGAAGGCCTGGGGGCTGGTGTATTCGTTGATGACCTGGCGATCGATATAGAGCAGGACATGGCCCTGATCATCGAGCCTGCACACGGTGTGCGAGTCGATGTGTTTGTCGTACAGGGTTCTTGAGGTCGGTCTTGTTGGCGTCATCAGGGTGCTCACTTGAAAGAAATCACGGCCTTGAAGGCTTGCTGACATCTTAGGCAGGCGAGGGTGGCCATCAATGGCCGAAGGGTGAGGGCTTGGAACATGGATCGTGTTTGATGATGAACGCGGGATGGGTGGGGTCAGGTTCTCTACAACCAGAGTCGCGTAAGACCAAAGATCTCCCTAACGCATCTCCCTGTAGCCGTCCGGTGTGGTGGCTAACTGGTTGGGAGAAGTCAGCCGCCAAAAAAACAGGCGCCGAAGCGCCTGTGAAGGAGAGCACGTGAAGCTCTGTGAATCAGAAAATCTGGGTGAAGAACCAGTACAGGCCGCCCGACAGCAGGATCGCCGCTGGCAGGGTCAGCACCCAGGCCATGGCCAGGTTGCGCAGGGTACGCATCTGCAAGCCGGAGCCGTTGGCGGTCATGCTGCCCGCCACGCCCGAGGACAACACGTGGGTGGTCGACACCGGAAGGCCGTACATGTCAGCCGCGCCGATGGTCAGCATCGCGACCACTTCAGCTGAAGCGCCCTGGGCGTAGGTCATGTGGGTCTTGCCGATCTTTTCCCCGACCGTGACCACGATGCGTTTCCAGCCGACCATGGTGCCCAGCCCCAGCGCGATGGCCACGGCCACCTTGACCCACAGCGGGATGAAGCGCGTGGCGTTGTCGATCTGCTGCTTGAACAGTTGCACCTTACCTTGGGTGTCAGCGTCGAAGTTGCCGACCTTGTTCTTGTCCATCAAACGGATGGCTTCGGAGGTCAGGTACATGTCGTTACGCACGTTGGCGGTGGCTTCGGCCGGGACTTTGGACAGCGAGCCGTAGCTTGCGACCTGATCGCCGATCTTGCCGGCCATCACGGCCAGCGCGGGCACGAGGTCAGGGGTGGCCTGTTTGTCGCGGATGTAGGTGGAGAGTGTCAGGCGCGAGTCGGCTGGCGCGGGCAATGGCGCGGCTTTGGTCAGCGCCTGTTGCGTGACCTGAGCCACCGCGGCGAACTGCACCGATTGATCGGCCGGCATTGCGCGGTTCAGCGCGTACGCCATCGGCAGGGTGCCGACCAGTATCAACATGATCAGGCCCATGCCTTTCTGGCCGTCGTTGGAGCCGTGGGCGAACGACACGCCGGTGCAGGTCAGGATCAGCAGGCCACGAATCCACAGTGGCGGTGGCTGATTGCCTTCGGGTGCTTTGTACAGCGCGCGGTTCTTGACGAAGGCGCGCAGGGCCAGCAGCAACAGCGCCGCGCAAGTAAAGCCCACCAGCGGCGACAGCAGCAGCGAGTAGCCGATCTTGGTGGCTTGCGACCAGTCCACGCCGCTGGTGCCATCACGGCCATGCATCAGCGCGTTGGCGACGCCGACGCCGATGATCGAGCCGATCAGGGTGTGCGACGACGATGCTGGCAGGCCCAGCCACCAGGTGCCGAGGTTCCACAGGATCGCAGCGATCAACAAGGCGAAGATCATCGCGTAACCCGCCGACGAACCGACCTGCAGGATCAGCTCGACCGGCAGCAGGGCAATGATGCCGAATGCCACGGCGCCGCTGGAAAACAGCACACCCAGGAAGTTGAACATCCCCGACCAGACCACGGCGAAGTTCGGCGGCAGGGAGTGGGTGTAGATGACAGTTGCGACCGCGTTGGCGGTGTCGTGGAAACCGTTGACGAACTCGAAACCCAGAGCGATCAACAGCGCAACGCCGAGCAGCAGGAACGGGGTCCAGGTCAACACGACGGTGCCCAGTTCATCCATGTCCTGCTTGAGGCTGAAGGCTGTGTACAACAGGCCCAGGCCGAGCACGGCGAAGAAGATCACCATCGTCAGAACGCCGGGCTTGCGCCCGAATTGAGCACTCAGCCCGGCGCCCTGTTGCAGGGAGCCTGGAGCCATTGTCGGAGTCGCCATGATTCACAATCCTGTTGAGATGGGATGGCGAACATGATCATTACAAAATGTGACAGGGATACGACGCAGGTCAGGGATGCGGTGGATTTGTCGGGCTAAGGGATGGATGGCGCAGGGAAAATATGTCGCGGATCGGATTTGGTGCGGGTCGACTGGATGAAATCCACGTTCGGACGGAAGCGGTGTTCTGCTTAAAGCGATATTTCAGAGCCTACGCAGTCCCCGCCGCTTTTGTCCGAATCGCGGCCCGTACCGTCGCACAGGGATCGAGTCAGGACGCACTAGCTGCGTTAGCTTTTGATTTCCGTGCACATCCGATCAAACATCACGCGGCTACAGCGGGTGTTGCGCCAAGTGAAGCTTTCGGGCTGAACACCAATCTCTGTGGGAGANTCAGTTGGCTTATGTGCCAACTGAGGCACCGCTTTCGCTGCCGTCGCACAGCTCCGGCGTCTCCCACAGGGATCGCGTCAGGACGCACTAGCTGCGTTGGCTTTTGATTTTCGTGCGCGTCCGATCAAACACCACGCGGCTACAGCGGGTGTTGCGCCAAGTGAAGCTTTCGGGCTGAACACCAATCTCTGTGGGAGAAGCTGGAGCTGTGCGACAGCCGCGATGGCGTCGTGACAGTTGGCTTATGTGCCAACTGACCCACCGCTATCGTCCGAATCGCGGCCCGTACCGTCGTGACCTCCGGCGTCTCCCACAGAGATCGCGTCAGGACGCACTAGCTGCGTTGGCTTTTGATTTCCGTGCACATCCGATCAAACATCACGCGGCTACAGCGGGTGTTGCGCCAAGTGAAGCTTTCGGGCTGAACACCAATCTCTGTGGGAGANGCTTTTGATTTCCGTGCACATCCGATCAAACATCACGCGGCTACAGCGGGTGTTGCGCCAAGTGAAGCTTTCGGGCTGAACACCAATCTCTGTGGGAGAAGCTGGAGCTGTGCGACAGCCGCGATAGCGTCGGGTCAGTTGGCTTATGTGCCAACTGAGGCACCGCTTTCGCTGCCGTCGCACAGCTCCGGCGTCTCCCACAGGGATCGCGTCAGGACGCACTAGCTGCGTTNTCAGTTGGCTTATGTGCCAACTGAGGCACCGCTTTCGCTGCCGTCGCACAGCTCCGGCGTCTCCCACAGGGATCGCGTCAGGACGCACTAGCTGCGTTAGCCTTTGATTTCCGTGCGCATCCGATCAAACATCACACGGCTACAGCGGAACAGTTTCATGTTTTTCAGTTATGGCGTGAAGCAATGGCTGTGTCCGCAGACTTCGGGCAGTTCAATAATCCCGGCTCTTGCGAAACGCCCAGCGCCCGGCGATGAAAGTGAAGGTTGCCACCAGCGCCACCAGCACCCAAAAGCCATGGGGGTCGCTGGCGAGCGGAATGCCGCCTACGTTCATACCGAAGAAACCGGCCACGATGTTGATCGGCAGCGCCAGTACCGTAACCACGGTCAGGGTGAACAGCGTGCGGTTGGTCTGCTCGTTGAGGTTGGCGGCGATTTCTTCCTGCAACAGCTTGATCCGTTCACCCAGGGCCGTGAGGTCGCTGATCACCAGCGCAGACTCCTCGGTGGACTGCCGCAATTCCTGCAAGTCCTCCTCCAGCAGCCAGCTGGGCGGGCGGTGCAGCAGGCGCATCAGCGAGCCGGGCTCCAGCGCCAGCAGGCGTTGCAGGCGCACCAGCACCCGACGCATGGTGCCCAGTTCAGTACGGTTGTTGCTCAGGCGTTGGGACAACAGCTGATCTTCGATCTTGTCGACGCTGATGCTGGTCTTGCGCATGAACTGCGCCAGCACCTCACTCTGGTCACGCAACAGGTGCGCCAGCAGCTCAAGCGGCGAGCGAAAGGTTTCGCCGTGCTTGACCGACGACCGCAGCCTGTCTACCGAGCGTAATGGTTGATGGCGCGCCGAGATCATCAGATTGCTGCGCACGCACACCCACAACGTGGCGATGTCAGTGGAGATACGGTTGAAGTCGAACACCACGTCGTTGACCACCGCCAGCAGGGCGGAATCGACGTGTTCGATGCGGGTCGAGCGCGAGCCTTCGTGCAGCGCTTCGAGAAACTCGTCCGGCAGCTCGAAATTGGTTTTCATCCAGCGCTCGCAGCTGGCGTGGGCCAGGTTCAGGTGCAGCCAGACGAATTCATCGGCATCGGTCGGTGAGCGCAGGCATTGCAGTGCAGCGGTGGAATCGATCTCTCGACCAGGTTCGCCGGAGCGAAAGCGAAAACCGTAGAGCAGCCCGAACAGGTCGGATTCCTGATGAGGAGCGATGCGTTGATTCATGAAGGCTCGCAGGCGAGGAGGCCGCTGAAGGCAAAGGATCTGAAGCGGCATCATCGCAAGCGGTTTTGACAGTTTTGTGACGGTTTGTATCGTTTCATGAAGGCGGATCGGCGAGGTCGGGACCCTGTGGCAATCACACCATCGACAAACGCTTCTTGCGAATCGGCGCGGGCCACGAAGTGTCGATCAGCAGTTCGTCCTCGATGCTCAGCTCGATGTCAGCTGCAGCGGCGTTCAATTGCAGGTGATGCGGATCGACCGCTTTGGGTATGGCGATCACCCCGTCCTGACGCAGCACCCAGGCCAGGCTGATCTGTGCGGGCGTGGCGTCGTGGCGTTCGGCGACTTCGATCATCGCCGGGTTCATAAGCAAGTTACCCGCCTGACCAATCGGGCAGTAGGCCATGAGCGGCATGTCGACGTTCTGCATCCATGGCAGCAGGTCATATTCCACGCCGCGCTCCTCAGGGTTGTAGAGCACCTGATTGGTGGCGCAGTGCGTGTTGTTCAGCTCCAGCATGTCCGACACATCGAAGTTCGACACTCCCCAACGGCCGATCTTGCCCGCTTCACGCAAGCGCTCGAAAGCTTCGACGGTTTCCTCAAGCGGGTAGGAGCCTGGCCAGTGCAGCAGATAAAGGTCGATGTAGTCGGTTTTCATCCGTTGCAGACTGCGTTCACAAGCAGCGGGAATGCCCTTGCGGCTGGCGTTGTGGGGGTACACCTTGCTCACCAGCATGACCTGATCGCGCTTGCCGGCGATGGCCTGCCCCACCACTTCCTCGGCGCCACCTTCGCCATACATCTCGGCGGTGTCGATCAGCGTCAGCCCCAGCTCGATGCCCAGTTGCAGCGCCGAAACCTCCTCCTGTCGCTGATGGCGATCTTCCCCCATGCGCCAGGTGCCCTGACCGATGACGGGGACGGTTTTGTCTGCCAGTTGGAGCGTACGCATGGGGAGCCTCCTGCCGAGTTGGGTATAGAGAGATCAGGCAGTGTAGGCGGGCAGGGGTTCAATTTCATGGATCAATGCCAGGAACAATGCATATGCAGCACCGGTGGGAGGGATCGGAGGTCACGACGGTCGCGATTGCGGTGCGTCAGATGGACCGCTTCGCGACCCTCGTGCCTCGGACCCCTCCCACAGGACTCCCTGCAGGTTCGGGATTACTTCCTGGCCTGTTCAGGCGCAGTCGCAGTCGCAGGCGCCCGGCTGTTCTCCCAACCCCCACCCAGCGCCAGGAACAAATCGATCTGCCCCATCGCCACCTGCGTGTTCGCCGCCGCCAGTTGCGCGGTCACGTCGGTGTAGGTGCGGGTCGCCTGCAAATCCGCGAGGAACGATTCACGCCCGGCCATGAAGAAGCGGTGGGTCTGGTCTGCCGCCTGTTTCGCAGATTGCTCGGCGTCGGCCAGTGCATCGCGACGTTCCAGCAGGGCGGTGTATTGCGAAAGGCCGGTCTGGGCTTCACGAATGGCATTGAGCACCACGCCATCGAAGTGCGCCAACGCTGCCTGGTTGGAGGCCTCGGCGACATGGATGCGAGCGCGGGCGCCGTTGGATGGAATGGTCCAGTTGATCACGCCGCCAAAGCCCCAGCGGTTGGTCGACGGGTCGCCCAGATCTTCAAGAATACCGACGGTGCCGACAGTGGCACCGATGCTGATGTCCGGATACAGCTCGCCGGTGGCGACGCCGATGGCCGCGCTGGATACCGCCAGACGGCGTTCCGCCTGACGCACATCGGGACGACGCTTGAGCAGCGCGGCGCCATCGCCGACTGGCATGACCTGGGCGATGCGCGGCAGCTCGGCGCAATCGGCGACGCCTTGCGGCAGTTGGTCCAACGGCTTGGCCAGCAGCATCGACAAGCGATACAGCCCGGCCCGGCGCGCGGCTTCGTAACGCGGCAATTCGGCGCGCAGAGATTTGAACTGGGTTTGCGAGCGGGTGACCTGGGTTTCGTCGCCACGGCCGGCATCACGCAAGCGCTGGGTCAGGTTCAGGCTCTGTTTCTGTAAATCCAGCGAGTGCAGGGCGATCTCGTGTTCTTCGTTGGCCGCGCAGATCTGCGTGTACGAACGCACCACATCGGCAACCAGCGTAATCCGTGCGGTGTCTACCGCCGCCTGCGCTGCATCGGCGCTGGCTTCGGACGCTTCGATGCCGCGTTGCAACACGCCGAACAGGTCGAATTGATAGGACGTGGTCAGCCCAACGTCACCGATGTTGGCGACCGGTACCTTTTCCGGCAGCAAAAACGCCTGTCCCGCTTCCTGCAAACGCTGGGCGCCGGCCTTGGCGGTGTTGGTGAAACCCCCTGCGGCATCGGCCTCGCTTACTTGATAGCGGGCCCGCTGCAAATTGGCCGCTGCCACCCGCAGGTCGGTGCTGGAGGTCAGCGCTTGAGCCACCAACTGGTCGAGCTTTGGATCGTTGTACAGGCGCCACCAGTCAGCCGGTACGGGCGCCGAGACCACATTGGCCGAACTGCCCGCCAGTTCGCCCTGCAAATCCGGGCGATTGGCTGCTGCGTCGTTCGGCAGTTTGTAATCCGGCCCGACCACGGTGCAGGCCGAGAGCAACATGCCCAAACCAACGGTTAAAAGGCGCGCGCCGGGTTTCATTGAGCGACTCCTTTCTGAGTGGCCTTGTCGTTCTTTCGCGCAGTGGCGTCGTCGATGATCGACACCGTGGCGGTACGGCCGGCGATCATGCGGAAGTCTTCGGGCACTTCGTCAAAGGCGATGCGCACCGGAATCCGCTGCGCCAGGCGCACCCAGCTGAACGCCGGGTTGACGTTGGGCAGCAGGTTGGAGCCGCTGCTGCGGTCGCGGTCTTCGATACCGGCGACGATGCTCACCACATGGCCGCGCAGACGGGCGTTGTCGCCGATCACGCGGATGTCCACTTTCGAGCCGATGTGAATGCCATCCAGCTTGGTTTCTTCGAAGTAGCCGTCGATGTGGTACGAGGCGCTGTCGACCACCGACAACACCGGACGCCCGGCGCTGACGAACTCACGGTCTCGCGGTGCACGGTCGTTGAGGTAGCCGTCAACCGGGCTGCGGATCACCGAGCGGTCCAGGTTCAACTGCGCGGCGTCCACCGCGACCTGCGATTCGTTCACCGCCGCCAGGGCTCGGGCTTCCTTGGACTGGCTTTCTTCCAGTTGTTCGCGGGCAACCAGATTGCCCAGCCCACGGTTACGCTTGTTCTCGCGCTGGGCCTGTTCCCAGGTTTCCTTGCGCTCGGCCAGCGTCGCTTGGGCCTGACGCAGAGCCAGACGGAAACGGTCCTGGTCGATGGTGAACAGCACCTGGCCTTTGCTGATCGCCTGGTTGTCGGTGACCGAGACCTTCTCGATCAGGCCGGATACGTCCGGGGCGATCTGGATCACGTCGGCGCGGATGTGGCCGTCGCGGGTCCAGGGGGCGTACATGTAATACATCACCATGCGCCAGACGACGATCGCGGCGAGGATGACAACCAGCAGTGTCAGGACCACACGGCCCAGAGTCAGTAGAGGTTTTTTCATTTCATCAGGTATCGACTAAGGGTATCCACGACGCCGAGCAGCAGAGCGTATAGACCGACGTTGAACAAAGCCCGGTGCCAGACCAGGCGGTAGAAGTGGACACGCGACAGCACGGCGTGAACCACCAGAAAAATCACATAAGCGATGCCCATCAGCACCAGAAAGGTTGGCAGGAAAATCCCGCTGACATCCAGATCACCGATCACAGTGGGGCTCCATCAATGCCATACGGCGGTTGTTCTTCCTGCTCGGCCTGCACGTCGACGATTTCCACGCCCGGCAGCAGTGCCAGACGCAGGCCGCTCAGGGCATGCAGCAGGTGCAGACGGGATTCGTCATCGCCCATCCAGTCGAAAGTCAGCGAGCGACGGGCGCGGTCCATGGTCATCAACAGGCCTTTGGGCGCGGGCAGACGTTCGCGTGCCTTGAGACAGGCCCGGAAATAGCTGCCGACTTCGGTCGCGACCTGACGCAGCAACTGACGGGGAACCGCCTGGACTCTAGGCATGTAAGCCAGTAGATCAAGCATGTTCAGCGCTACGCGCACCTCACGCAGGGCGATGTTGGTGTCCTGAGCGGTGATCGCCAGGCGCGGCAAGTGCTGCATCAGACGGTCGAGCATGCGTACGCCCATCTGCCGGTGTTCGGCCAGGGTCGCTTCTTCGCTGAGGGTCACGATGTCGCGCCAGCTTGAGCGGGTGAGGCGCCTGGATGCGGTTTCGGTGCCGAATGGCCGCACGATCAGCGTCCAGACAAAAGCAAATGCCAGCCCGGCAGGGCCTGCCAGGTTGGAGTTGACGAAGTTCAGGAAGTCCGCGTCGTAGGCGCTCTGAATGCTGATGAACGACGAGGTGTTGACGATGGTCAGCAAGGTGCCGAGGTAGAACTTCGGTTGCACGGTCAGGGTGCCGACGCAGATGAACGGCACGGCGAACGCCAGCACCAGCATCGGGAAATCGTGCAGGTTCGGCAGCACCACGAACAGATAGAGGCTGGCGAAGATCACCGACATCATCGTCCAGAAGAAGAACCGGTAGATCTGCGGCGCCGGGTCATCCATCGCCGCGAAGAAGCTGCACGACACCGCCGCCAGCGCCACGGCACTGGCGCCGTCCTGCCACCCCAGCAGAATCCACAGCACCGAGGCAACGATGATTGCGCTGACCGAAGTCGCCACCGAATACAGCATCATGCCCTTGTCGAGGAACGGCGACAGACGCCCCAGGCGCCAGTGCCGATATACCGCCTTCCATGGTCGGTGATCGTCGGTTTCGATGGCGCATTGCAGGCTACGGCAGTCCTGCCACAGATCGATCCACTCGCGCAGGCGATACAGCGCGTTGGACAGCAGCAGTTGGCGACGATCATCCAGTTGCGCCGGAGTCGGTTGCAGGCGATCGAGTTCGTCGTGCAACGCTTGCCAGTATTTGACCGGCGCGCCTTGGGCGGTCTTTTCCACCCAGTCGCGGCATTCGATGATCAGCGGCGCAAGATCGGCCACCAGTTCCGGCGTGCGGCGTTCCAGGGCCCAGAGCGCATCGTCGAGGGCGTCGATCACCGGCAACAGATGAATCATCCGGCCGCGCAGTTCCTTGGCGTTGCGAACGGTCTGGCGATGGGCGCCTTCGTGGGGCAGTTGGCCGATCATCAACTCCAGGCTGTTGAAGTTGCCGACCATGGCCGTGCGCAGGGCACCGACCTGTTCAGGTGTGGCGCTGCGGGAGAGAAACAGGTCGCTGTAGGTCGAGGCGTCCTTGAACCACTTGCCCATGGAGTCCACCACCACCGGCGCCAGACGCCGCGGCCAGAACATTGCGCCGACCACTGCCGCGCAGGCGATACCCAGAAAGATTTCTTCAGTGCGCGATACCGCGATGTCGAACACCGCTTGCGGGTTGTCGACTACCGGAAAGGAAATCAGCGGCATGGTGTAGCCCGCCAGCATCAGCGCGTAACTGTTGGCGGTGCGCAGGTGCAGGGACAGGAACAGCAGGGTGCCGGTCCACAGCGCCACGACCACTGCCAGCAGAAACGGCGTCTGCACGAACATCGGCACCAGCAGCACCGATGCAGTGGCGCCAAGCAAGGTCCCCGCCGCGCGGTACAGCGCCTTGGAGCTGGTCGGCGCGACGAAGGGGCTGGAGACGATGTACACGGTCGCCATCGCCCAATAAGGGCGCGGCAGCTCGAAAATCAGCGCAAGGTAAAGCGCCAGCATCGACGCTGCAAAGGTGCGGATGCCGTAGAACCAGTCACGGGACGGCGGAACACCGTCGAAGAAACCTTTAAACATTCCGTTCAAGATGACAGCTCCGGCCCCACAGGGCTGGCATTGGCGAAAGCTTTGAATACCCGCAGCGTGGCTTCCAGATCAGCTGCGTCGATGTTGCTGAACACATCACGGCGCAGGCGGATCAGCTCTTCTTCTATCGAGTTGGCCAAAGCGCGTCCTTCATCGGTCAGGCTCAGGGCCTTGGCGCGGCGGTCGGTCGGGTCTTCAGTGCGCTGCACCAGATCAGCCTTGCCCAGTTGATCGAGCAGGCGCACCAGCGAAGGGCTTTCCAGCCCGCAGGCCTGAGCCACGGTGACCTGGCGCACGCCTTCCCCCAGTCGCGCGATCATCAACAGGGGACCCGCGCAGGCCTCGGACACGCCGTAGTTCATCAATGTGGTTTGACACACGCGGCGCCATTGGCGAGACGCCGCGACGACGCCGCCTGTGATGTGCATTTGCAGTGAGTCTAGAGTCATGAGGGTGCCACTGGGTTGATTCGACGAAAAAGGTTTGGTTAGGCAGTTAATGATTAGTCTCAGTATTATTAGGTTGCTAACTATTAATATCAAGTTACAAAGTTGAACGTCAAATGAAAAATGGATGAATGGTGGGTGGGGAGAGGAAAGGCTTGCGACCACCACCTATCTATGTCGGATCTGGCTATGTGGGCCTGAAAAAGATACCGCCTGTCGGACTTTTGGCTGATTTATGAACTTAATGACGGATTTCTTTTCGAGCTTCTCCAAAAAAATGGCGTCAATGTTTCACTGAGGCATGCCCGGATTCCGCCAAGCTGCTCAAAAAACGCACAATTAGACGAGCGTGATTAGTGATATCGCGATGGTGGCTATCGCTATTTCCCGGGTGGTTTCGGCGGTTTCTTGACTATCTGGCCGAGTTAAAGATCAACCGATTCAGCCGATAGCAAAGGCGACAGGAACAGGGGCACAAGCCCCGTTCCAGACACATCCCTTTGCTGGTGCGCATGCGCACCCAAGAGTCGCAACATGATCGATCTCGCCACCTGGAATCTCTCCGTACCGGTCGGTACTCCTGCCGTCACTGTGGACACACCCAAACTGGTCGGCGGTTACCAGGATGGGTACTTTCGCTCCGGGGACACCTTGTTCTTTTGGGCGCCAGTAACCGGCTCAAGGACGGACAACGCCATTTACCCGCGCACCGAACTGCGTGAGACCTACGCGAACGGCGCCGTGCATAACTGGACCTACACCCAGGCGGACAATTTCCTGCGTGCAGCGCTGACCGTTGACCAGGTGCCATCGTCCGGCAAGATCGTCATTGGCCAGATCCACTGCTACGGCAGCACCGAGCCGCTGATCAAGCTCGAATACCAGTTCAAGGAAAAAACCCAGACCGGCAACATCGTCGCCAAGTTTCGCCTGACGCCTACGTCCGAGCCGGAAGTCATTCAGATCGCCACCGGCGTGCTTCTCAAAGAGCGCTTCACCTACACCATCCACCTGACGCCCACCGGCAACCTCACGGTCAACGCCCATGAGATGCAGTGGAGCACCAGGCTCGACGCGACCTGGAATGGCAAACAGCTGTATTTCAAGGCGGGCGTGTACACCCAGGACAACACCGGGTATGCGACCGAAGGTGGAGCAGCGACGTTCTACAAATTGCAGATCGCCCACGATCCGAAGGCTTGATGCCAATCTCTGCTGCGGGTTGATACCTGTAGGAGCGCGCTTGAACTCGATCAGGGTGTGTCAGGCTCACCCTTGTTGACTGGGAAAACGCAATCGCGGGCAAGGGCGCTCCTACAAGGTTTTCGACCTTGCAGCAGGAAACACCAACGCAAAACAGATCTTGCCCGGCGTTGGCTGATTCACCGCAATTTCACCTCCATGCAACTGCATGATCGCGGCGACGATCGCCAAGCCCAGGCCATTGGAGTCCGAGCTTTGATGGCGCGAGGCGTCGCCGCGGTAAAAGCGGTCGAACAGTTTGCCGAGGGCTGATTCGCTCAGGACCGGGCCCTGGTTTTCCACTTCAATGCGGCGCTGGCCTGCGCCGTCGACCACGCGGATTTCGATTCCGCTGCCTTCATCGGCGTAGCGGATCGCGTTGGCCACCAGATTGCTCAAGGCCCTGCGCAACAGCAGTGGATCGGCGTTGAGCTTCCCGTTACCCAAGCTGCGCAAGGTCATTTGCCGTTCCTCAGCCAGGCCTTCGAAATAGCCGGTCACCCGCTGCAGTTCATCTTCCAGGTCCAGCGTCTGGCGATTGAGCGCCGCCTGCGCGTCGTCGGCGCGGGCGAGGAACAGGATGCTTTCGACCATCCGCGAAATACGCTCCAGCTCTTCGAGGTTCGAGGCCAGCAGTGTCTGGTATTCGTCGGCGCTGCGCGGTTGGCGCAATGCGACCTGACAATGGCCCATCAATGAACCCACGGGCGTGCGAATCTCGTGGGCGAGGTCGGCGGAGAACTGGGTCAGGCGCTGATAACCGTCGGCCAGGCGGTCGAGCATTGCGTTGTAGGCGTCGCTCAGTTGCTGCAGTTCCACCGGCGTATCGCGGCTGTCCATGCGGCTGTCCAGCCGGGCCGGGGTGATGGCAGTGGCGTGGTCGGCCATTTTGCGCAGGGGGCGCAGACCTCGACGCAGCAACAGGTAACCCAATACGGCGGTCAGCACGAACGCCAGCGCCACTGCGAACAGAATGCGATCACGGAAATTGGCCAGCGTGGCCATTTCCTTGACCGCCAGATGGGCGGCGGTCAGGTGAACCACCTTGCCACCGGAAAGCGCTTCGACGGTGGCTGCGCGCATGGGCACGTCCCCGTTGACCATTGCGCTGCGCAGGTCGTCCGAGCTGAGCGGGGCGTTGGCCTCGACCACCGGCATCTCGGGCAGCGGCGCATGCAGGGGATTGACCATGATCACCGGCGACTTGCCGGGCTCGGCAATGATGAAGATGTCGTCTTCGCTGTCGAGCATGTTCTCGAAGAGTTGAGGGCTGCTGCGCAAGGTGTCGAGGGTCAGGTCGTATTGCAGCAGTTTGCGAAAGTGATCGAGGCGCGCCAGCACCGCGTGGTCGCTGCGGGTCATCACCGAGGCCTTCATGGTCTCGTACAGGTACATGCCGGCGCTGGCCACGGCGAGCATGGCCACCACCGAAAACGCCAGGGTCGAGCGCAGGGTCAGGGAAGGCTGGCGTCGGGCTCGCATGGCCGCACCTCGCAGACATAACCGATGCCGCGCACGGTGTGAATGAGTTTGACCGGGTAGGGCAGGTCGACCTTGCTGCGCAGGCGTTTGATCGCGACGTCGACCACGTTGGTGTCGCTGTCGAAATTCATGTCCCAGACTTCCGAGGCGATCTGCGCGCGGGACAGCACGTCGCCTTCGCGGCGCAGGAACAGATGCAGCAGGGCGAATTCCTTGTTGGTCAGGGTGATCACTTGTTGCTGGCGAGTGACGCGGCGGCGCAGCAGGTCCAGTTCCAGGTCAGCCAGATGAAAGTGATCGGCCTCGCGCACCACGCCACGGCGCAGGATCGTGCGAATCCGCAGCAGCAGTTCGGTAAAGGAAAAGGGTTTGACCAGATAGTCGTCGGCGCCCAGTTCCAGGCCACGAATGCGGTCCTGAAGCTGGTCGCGAGCGGTGAGAAACAGCACCGGCACGTCCTGCTTGGCGCGCAGCACTTCGATGATCTGCCAGCCGTCGATGCCCGGCAGCATCACATCCAGCACCAGCAGGTCGTAACGGTGCTCCAGCGCCATGTGCAAGCCGTCTGCGCCGTGCTGGGTCCAGTCGACCTTGTAGCCGGACTCGCTGAGGCCCTTCTTCAGGTACTCACCAGTCTTGGTGTCGTCTTCGATAAGCAGGATGTGCATCGTGGGTGAGGCCCGGGTCGAAACGTCGTCAAACGGCTGAATGCCGCGTCGTGTGCGGAGTGTAACCAACGGGAGGTTTTCGGTCGGTTACATTTTTGTCATCGGCGTCTGGGGCGTTCGGCGTCAGGGCGAATGACAAAAATGTCATCGCCCGGTCATTGTGCAGTGCCGGTTCGGGGTCGAGGATGGTCGTCATTCAACCCGCACCTCCAATCGACAAGGATCCTCACAATGAAGATGAAGACTGCACTGTCCACCACCTTTGGCCTGCTGATGCTCAGCGCCGCGGTCATGGCTTCGGCCGCTGACATGCCGGTGGTCAAGCCTCTGCGCGGCACCGTGGACAGCGTCGAAAACAACACCTTGAACTTCACCACCCGCTCCGGCGCTCATCAAAGCATCGGCCTGAGCGACAAGACCGGCGTGCGCCTGGTGTCGAAGACCGACATCGACTCGATCAAGTCCGATAGCTTCATCGGCTCGGCCGCGACACCCCAGGCTGACGGCACGCTGAAAGCGCTGGAAGTCACCGTGTTCGAAGCGAGCCTGAAGGGCAGCGGCGAAGGTCACTACGGCTGGCAGAACGCCGATGGCAGCACCGGAACCATGACCAATGGCACCGTGGGCAAGCTGACCAAGGCCAATGGCCGGACCCTGAGCGTTAGCTACAAGGGCGGCGAGAAGCAGCTGGTCGTGCCGCAAGACGTGCCGATTGCTTACGTCGAAGCCGGCAAGGTCGAGCAACTGGTCAAGGGCGCCAAGGTCGTGGTGTTTCCCGCTGAAGACGGCAAGACTGCGCGCGGTGTAGCGGTCGGCAAGGATGGCTTCCAGCCGCCTATGTAACGTCGCGTTGAATCAAATCCGTAGCGGTCCGGCTTGCCGGCGGCGATTCGATTGACGCCGCCGCCGGCAAGCCGTACTGCTACAGGTGTTACCACCGCCGTGACGAGCCTTACACCATGAAAAAAACCAGAATTCATCCATGGCCCATCCGCCTGACACACTGGATCAACGCCTTCGGCATGGTCTGCATGTTCATGAGCGGTTGGGGCATCTATAACGCTTCGCCGTTGTTTCGCTTTTCCTTCCCCCGGGACTTCACCCTCGGCGGCTGGCTCGGCGGCGCGCTGGCCTGGCACTTCGCGGTGATGTGGCTGTTGGTGATCAACGGCCTGATCTACGTCCTGTACAGCCTGTTCAGCAAGCACTTCAAGCGCGACTTTCTGCCCGTCACCCCGGCGGCGGTCAAACGCGACCTGGCCGACGCCCTGCGTTTTCGTCTCAAGCATGAGAAGGGCGTCTACAACGCTGTGCAGCGCCTGATGTACTGGCTGGTGCTGGCGGCTGGCGTGTTGATCGTGGTGTCGGGGCTGGCGATCTGGAAACCGATTCAACTGCAGGAACTCACCGCGCTTTTCGGCGGTTACGACTTCGCGCGCTTCGTGCATTTTGGCGCCATGACGGCCATTGGAGCGTTCGTGGTGGTGCATCTGGCGCTGGTGCTGCTGGTGCCCAAAACCCTGTTGCCGATGATTACCGGCGGTGTGAAGCCGGTTGCCAGTGGAAAGGTCGAACATGATTGAACCAAAAAAACGCGCGATCCTGCGCATCAAGCTGGAACCGGCCCAACAGACTCAGCTGGAAAGCATCCAACGCCGGAATTTTCTAAGAGGCGGGTTGACGGTGGGCGCGATGGCGATGCTCACCGGCTGCAATCTGCAGGACGGCGATCAGGTGGACAAGGTGTTGTGGGCCATGTCGCGCTGGAACGATCGGGTTCAGGCCTGGCTGTTCAGCGGGCAGAAACTGGCGCCGACCTTTCGCAAGGAGCAGATCCGCAATCCGTTTCCGTTCAATGCGTTTTACGCCGAGGACGATATTCCGGATCTGGATGTGGCGGACTGGAAACTCGGTGTGGGTGGTCTGGTTCGCGACAAGGCGCCCTGGACACTGGAGGGTCTGCGCAAACTGCCGCAGCGCAGCGATATCACGCGCCTGATTTGCGTCGAGGGCTGGAGCGCGATAGGCCAGTGGGGCGGCGTGCCGCTGCGCACGTTTCTGGAACATGTGGGCGCTGATACCACGGCGAAGTTCGTGGGGTTCAAATGCGCGGATCGGTATTACTCAAGCCTGGATATGCCGACTGCGTTGCATCCGCAGACCTTGCTGGCCCTGGATTTCGGCGAGGTGGCCTTGCCGCCGGAGTATGGTTATCCATTGCGCGTGAGGGTGCCGACGAAGTTGGGGTTCAAGAATCCCAAGCACATCGTCGAGATCTTCGTGACCAATGATTATCCGGGGGGGTACTGGGAGGATCAGGGGTATAACTGGTTCAGCGGGATTTGACCTTGTGGGGCGCTTGGGTTGGGGCTGGGTTTTGGGTGTATATCCGTTATTCGCAATGGCGGCGCCGGGCTTTTTCTGCCTGACGGCAGAGCATTTCGCCTCCGGCGAAACTGGTTAGGCATTACCCAAATCAGACCCCAAGCCAACGCCACCCATTTATTCCGCAAAATCCGCCTCATGCCTGGCCAGAATCCGCTTCACACTCTCCAGGTGCAACCGCGCGCTTTCAGCATCTTCCTCGCTCATCTGCCGAGCCGTACGCACAAGAATCTCCGGATCGATGACCTTCAACGGCCGCCCGGTACTCATTGCCTTGAGCTGCACTTCTGCCGCGCGTTCCAGGTAGTACACGTCATCCCAGGCCTGCGCGATGCTCGGCGCCGTGACCATCACGCCATGGTTCTTTAGAAACACGATATCGGCCTGCCCCATGGACGCGGCAATGCGATCCCCCTCCTGATTGTCCAGCGCCAGGCCGTTGTAATGCTCGTCGACCGCCACCCGACCGTAGAACTTCAACGCCGTCTGCCCAGCCCAGGCGAGCGGCTCGCCCTCGATCATCGCCAGCGCCGTGGCGTTCGGCATGTGGGTATGAAATGCAGCTGCCGCGCCAGGCTTTTGCAGATGCAGACGCGCATGGATATAAAAGGCAGTGGCCTCCGGCTTGCCATCGCCCATCACCACGTTGCCGTCGAAGTCACAGATCAACAGGCTCGACGCCGTGATCTCCTCGAACGACAGCCCGTATGGGTTGACCAGAAACAACTCCGGATGCCCCGGTACCAACGCTGAAAAGTGATTGCAGATGCCCTCGCTCAGCCCCAGCCGCGCGGCCATGCGCAGGCTCGCGGCCAGATCGATGCGAGCCGCCCGCACTTGAGGGTTATCGAGATCGTGATACTGCCTGTCGCCTCGCAGGACATTGCGCAGATCATGCGCCATAAGACTCTCCTTATTCGTTCGCCCAGCCCTTGCTGCGAATGTAGTCCGGGACTCTGGACAAGTCCGGCAGGGTCGCGTCAGGAGTGTAGTCCGGCAGCGGCTTGCGTTTGGTCCCGCGGTCGATCCATACGCAACGAAAGCCCATTTCCTTGGCCGCTTCCAGATCCAGATGCGGGCTGGCGCAGATGTGCAGTACGTCTTCGACGCCCACGCCCAGTTGCTCGTGCGCATGCAGGAACAGCCGATGGTCGGGCTTGTAAGCCTGGGCCTGCTGCGCGGTGATCACTCGGTCGATGTAGCCACCGAGCTGGGCGACGTTGCCAGCGATGATGTCGTCGTCAGTGTTGGAGACGATGCACAGCATGAAGCCTTGCTCCTTGAGCCATTTCAGCGTGCCGTGCACTTCGGGGAAAGGCGGCATCTGACCGATGCGGCCGATCAGCAGATCGGCGTCTTTGGGCTCGAAAGGCATGCCCAGTTCTCCCAGTGTCAGCGACATCGACAAGCGTGAGATATCGGCGAATGAGCGATGGGGCGGCGTCTGCTCCAGGCGATGTTCATGGCGATCGTAAACCTCGATGAAGCGGTCGACGTCCGGCGCGGTGTTGCCTTTACGGGCGAGCAGCTCGCGCACGCAGTCCAGCAGGCCTTCATCCCACTGAATCAGCGTGCCGTAGCAGTCAAAGGTCAGCCAGCGCGGACGTGGCAGGGAAGGGTTCATGGGTGGCTCCTTTTTATGCGGGTGTCGAGTCACTCTAGGAGCCGTGGCGATAATCGTAAAATTAAATTAAAGTCGTAAATTAATTCGATAAACAAATTTACGGTGGCGTCATGTTTGACCTGGAACTGCTACGCACCTTCGTGTCGGTGGTTGATGCCGGTGGTTTCACCAAGGCGGGAGAGCGGGTCAATCGCACTCAGTCGACGGTCAGCCAGCAGATCCGCAAGCTTGAAGAGCAATTGGGCCGGCCGTTGTTGTTGCGCCAGCGCGCCAGCAAACACATCGAGCTGACCGAGGACGGTGAGCGCCTGATCGGCTATGCCCGGCGTCTGGTGGCGTTGTCACTGGAAGCTCACAGCGTGCTGTGTCGCGGTGATGAAACCGGTGTCGTGAAACTCGGCGTGCCGGAAGACTTCGATGTGCAGCGTTTGATGGGTCTGTTGTCCGGCTTCGCGCAGAAATACCCACGCATCCGTCTGGATACGGTCAACGGGCTAAGTGTCGATCTGCACGAACGGCTTGAGCGCAAGGAAATCGACCTGGCGCTGCTCAAGCGTGATCGGTTGGCAAAACAGGAGCCTGCGTTGGCCAGCTGGCCGGAGCAGGTGAATTGGGTCGCCGGGAGCAAGCTGCGTAGCATTGAGGATCCTGTGCCCCTGGTGGTCTATCCCCAGGGCTGTATTTACCGCAATCGCATCGTTCATGCACTGGAGTCGTCCGGTCGAAGCTGGCGCGTTGCGTTCGCCAGTCAAAGTCTGGTGGGCATTCAGGCGGCGGTGTCGGCAGGGTTGGGGATCAGTCTTCTACCGGCATCGGCCATGCTGGCGGATCACCGATTACTGAGCGTGGAGGAAGGGTTTGCACCGGTCCCTGCCAGCGAACTGGCGTTGATCTCAGGGAGCCGTTTATTGACCGATGTACAGCGCACGTTGGTGGAGTACATGAAAGGCGAGATGACCGGAAACTGATCTAAAAATGCCAGTCATAAAAAATCCGCGCAGACCCGAAACGAACTCAGGGCGCTGCGCGGATCGTCTACGACTCGGTCAATGCATGAACAGTGCAATCAGGATAATCACCGGGATTGGCACACCCAGGAACCACAGCAGTAATGAGCGCATGACAATTCTCCTTGATACTCAGCGGATGTTGGAAGTGGTGGTGTAGGCACGGGTCTCGACGTAGGTCACCGCGTCACGACGACGGCCACCCCAGATCGCTGCAAGGCTGGCGACGAAGGCACCGCAGAGCAGGGCGACGAAGGTCCACAAGGCGCTCATGGCCGCAACTTTGGCGGCGGTTTCAGCAGCCTGTTGCGCTTTCAGCTTGGCGTCTGCCACAGCTTGCTTGGCTTGGCCATAAACTTGATCGACACGCGCCTGTGCGTCGGCCTGGCTGAGGTTGGTCCGTTGCGCCACCAGTTGCGCCAGATAATTGCGATCTTCAGTTGCCAGGTTGCCGTCGTTGGCCAGGGTCTTGGTAAAGATGCGCACCACTACACCGCGAGCGGCGTCGTCGCTGACAGCGGCAGGGCGATCGTCGCGGAACAGCGTGTCAACGAAGTAGCCATATTGATCGCTGCTGGTGTTGCCTGCGGCGCTGCCAGCTGCAACGGCTGCAGTACCGGCTACTCCGGCCACCGCACTTGCCCCGGCCTTGACGCCACTGCCGACGATGCCGCTGACCGAACCAACGATCAGGACTGCCGCAACCAAAGTGGCGACTGCCCAGGACAGGAAGCCGTGAGCGGTATCGCGGAAGTACACTTCATCACCGTGCATGTTCGACCACTTCACCCGCAGCCGACCGGCCAGATAACCGCCCAGACCAGAGGCGATGATTTGCGTCAGCGCCAGCCAGACTACGGTTGAAATTCCAATTGTTTTCGCGCTTGCGCCTTCGCTGGCCCACGGCGACATCGCCGAAAAGCCCAGCCCGGAGCCCAGCAGAACGAGAATCAGGGATAACGCAGCGGCCCCCGCGGCACCGGCAAAGATCGCACCCCAGGACACACCCGAGGTATTGGCAGACTCTTCTACAGCGGCAGGATAAGAATCAGGGGTGACGTTCATTGTTGTGCTGCTCCGTGCGAGTAGTTTTATGACTTCGCAGGAAAGATTGCAGCGCCCGTGCCATTTCTGTTTGTGAATAAATGTCTTTGGTTATCAACTGGTTATGAATTTTCTGAAACGACCGGTTCATGCATTTTGCATGAAAGCCTCGCACACCACGGGCGTTCTGCCCGGTCCGTGGAAGTTCAATCTGGTCAGTGGCTTGCAATGGGTTTTTCGTGTGCCCACGCAACCGTTGGAAACATCTGGGGACTATTTTTCCAGATTCGTTGTCTGATGCGGTCTGCAGTGCAACCGGTGACAGCCGCACTGACATATAAATGTGCGTTTACCCTGCTGCAGTAATGTCTTGGTGCCAGTGTATAGCCTATAGTTTGCGCTCGGCTCCCGTTTCTTCGAGAGGTAATAGTCATGTTTCTACATCGTCCCCTGGAAGAAAAAGACATCCCGGCGGTGTGCGATATGCCACAGAGCGTCGACGAGCTTTTTTACATGTTCCCCAAGGCGGTTTTCCCGCTGACCCCCCAGCAGCTGAGCGATGCGATCGAGCAGCGCTCGGACAACACCGTGATCGAACTGGATGGGAATGTGGTGGGGTTCGCCAATTTCTCACGCTATGACTTTCGCGGGCGTTGCTCGATGGGCAATGTGATTATCGCCCCTAACGCCCGCTCCAAAGGGGTCGGTCGCTACATGATCGGCTGCATGATGGAGCTGGCATTCGGCAAGCACGAGGCCAAGGAGTTGACCGCATCCTGCTTCAATCACAACGTGCCTGGGCTCCTGTTCTATCCGAAGCTGGGTTTCAAGCCCTTCGCGATCGAGGAGCGCCTGGACAAGAAAGGCAATCGGGTGGCGTTGATCCATCTGCGTTTGCCCCACGGCTGAGACCCGTCACGTCATTCGTCGGCCAGCTTTACAGTTGCCGACGAATGGATGCCCTCAAAAGAAGCCTGCGCGCGACTTTTCGACGCTGCCGATCACTGGCTTTCGTAATAAACGCCTTGTTTTTTCCGCGGGTTGACGCTGATGAAACGTTTTTTCAGGGCCGCTGTTTATTATTTCCCCGCCTCATAGCACGGCCACTCCCCAAGTTGCTTCAATTTGGGGCGAGGCGTATAACTTAGAGCATTCGCCAATGGCCACGAGGTTTATGTGACGAATCGGGATGAGCTGTTTGTTATAAGGAAGCGGCTATGACACGTTAGGCGAGCGACTGTGCAAGTGGTGACAGGGACCGCCTCTGGAGGTATTACCCAATGATTGCATGCACACTTTCCAATCTTGAATTGCGCAGTATTATCGAAAGTGCATTCCTGCCCATGCGCTGCAACTGCATGGTCATTGACGACACCATGACGGTAGAAGTCATCGACCCTCTCACCGAGCGTGTGGAGCTTCTGGCAAGCGGTATAGCGCTGGATCGCCTGGACACCAGTCGCGCACTCTGTGAACTGATCTCGGAGTTGCGCGCCGACCTGCACAACACTCAACTCATGCATCGGCACGCGCTGGCCAGTTAAGTCGCACGTACCGCATTATATGGAGTAAACGCCCATGGTGCACTTTGCGTCATGGGCGTTTTAATTAACGGTAGTTATAACTTCTTCTCCACGGCGGGTATTGCTACAACGGCAGCTTCCACTTTGCCTTATTTGGATGGTCGGCTCTGTCACGCGTTGCGTAGTATCGTGCTCCCTAATGGATGAACGTGACATACGGGTTATTTGTTGAGCGAATTGTGTCTGGTCAGACACACCTGGCAATCAGTCGAGCGTACTGAAGGTCGAGCCGCAGATTGCTATGGTAAAGGACGCATGAACCTTTTATCTTTAGGCCGCATGGGCGGGCAACCGTCGACTTCGATTCAAGGGGAATGCATGGCTGACTCTCAGCCCGATACCCATGGACTGCCAGAGGGTATCGATATCAAGCGGGTGCTCCGAAGACGCAAGGTGATGGTATGCCTCGGATTGCTGCTGGCAATTGTCGTGGTCTGCGTGGCGGCCATTGTGTTGATGCTGCAACGCCTGGAAGCCAGGAACGCCAGTTTCCAACCGCCGATGACTGAGCTGGAGCGCCAACGTCTGCTGCCCCAGGATCCAGTCCTTCAAGCGGCGCCCATGATCGATGGCCTGCGCTACGGCAATCAGCTGGATCTCAAAGCGGGTGACATCACCACCCCGGAAGACTTACAGCACGTCGGTCATGTGCCACTCAGCGAGGCGGTGATGCTTCAGGGCAACGACCTGCGTGCCGACGCTCTCCAGACCGGCCAACGCCCGTAGCGCCTCCTCAGTGCACCCGACGGCGGTGCTGGTTCTCGAACAGCAACTTGAAATGCTCCTCACCTCCATCGTCGATTGCGTAATGCTCGCGAATCGGCCCTGCCTCGATGCGGCCATCCATTGCTATGCGAATGATGGCGGATTTAGACAGATAGTCCGGCACGTCTCCGATGATTGTAAGCTCTCGCAGCGTATGGCCGTCCTGTTCGACGGTTGCCAGCCTGACCCTGCAAGTCGCCTGCATGGGGATGGGACCGAAGAGTGTCTCTCGTGAGTAGTCGATTTCGGCAATGCTGGACCGACGATTTCTATCAGCATTCATGGCGACGACCTCCATATCAATTCAAAAGTGAGCCTAAGCCTGATAATGGAGCGGGATCTGCTTGAAATAGTTCTGTTTTTTTTACCGCAGGTGTGACCGTTCATCGGCCTTCAATGTCCAGGTGAGTTGTCCCTCGCTGGCGGCTCGGCATCGAGTGAAAAACTGGCGTCATTATTTTGAAGAGTCGGCGTATTTAGTTCAACTAAAGAGAAAGTTTCGCGTTTGAAAATTTATAACTTTAAGCGGCGACAAAATTCCGGCAAGTTGCAGTAACGGATGCGTGAGGAAACATCGCGTCTTAGTTTTCAATCGGCGGAAGTGTCCATTTTTGATTTTATAAATGCATGACGATCATTCGAAGCTACATAATCCCGGCGTCAATAAATAATCTCCTGTTAAAACAGTTAGTTGCGTGCCTTGATTCATATTTTCTCGATTTTCTCGAAAATTTGACACTCACGGACTTTTTTGAAATTATCACTCTACGTTTTTCCTCTTGTAATAGTTTGTAATAGATCGCGCGGTCCATCGACTGCACACCCGAAATGCTTGATCCAGGGCGCTTGGCGAAATGGCGGTAGCGTCCGCAAGCGGATGAACTCAGGGTGCAGAAGTTGGTAGGGCGCTATCTATCCCCTTCTCAGACACTCGTTACATGCGGGCCTTCCCCCGTGTTGTCCGCGAATGTTGGCTCACCTCGCCGTTTGAACATGTGGCGCTATTGCGTTCTCTCTTAGCCAGCGACCGACAGGCTCAGCTGTGCGGTAGCCATGCCTCATCGTTCTGCTGTTCGTTAGTTGTATCCAGTTCCACATAAATAAACAGAAGTCGCGTCAGGGCGGGCAGCTGGCTGTGCCTGTTATTCAGGGCCCGGAACTATTTTGGGCTGCGCTTAATGCATCGACAGTTTGGAGTCACGATTATGTATGGAGATCATCTGGAAACCGTTTGCGGTTGCGTAGTAGGGGGAGCCGGACCAGCAGGGATGGGGTTGCTTTTCAATGCCTTGAAGAGCGGTGCCATGCCTGAGCTGGCCAAGGAAGGCCTAATCATTGTCGATGCGAGCCCCAATCCCGGTACTGGGCGATTGGGTGAATACCGGATCACCGCCAACTCGGTGGGCGACGTCTTCCTTGATTGCCTGCGCGATCCCGCATTGCGCGACGTATTCGAGCCGCTTGAGCATTCACCGGCCTACTGGCGTATCCGCCGTCAGGCGCAAAGCGCTCCGCAGTTGGCGGATGTGGCTGAGCTCCTGGCCGAAGCCTCGACCTTGGTGCTGGACTTCATCGTCGAGCATTACGGGGTCAAGTTGTGGACCAGTACCACCATTACCGAAGTGGTACAGGAAGACGATGAATATCAGGTGTGGGTAGAGTCCGAAGGCCGAACCCGCCGTATTCGCTGCCGTGCTGTCGTCCTCAATCTGGGTGGCCGCCAGGACCCGCAACATCTGCTTAATAGCCTGGCCGATCAGGGCCTGGCCGTGTCGCCTGCTGCCAAGGTGCAAAGCGCGGATGCGCTGTTGCGCATGAACGGGGTACAGTTGCGCGATTACTTTGCAGCGACCCTGGCGCGCAATGGGCGGGTGAGTGTCGTGGGTGGCTCTCACAGCGCGTTCTCTGTGTTGGAGAACCTTGCCGATGCGCTGGAGTTTGCGGGGCTCAAAGAGGTGACATTGGTGCATCGGTCACCTATCAGGCTGTTTTACGAGACTGCTCAAGCGGCTGCCCAAGCGGGTTATGCGTTTGATCCGCTGAAAGACGTCTGCCCGGTTTCCGGTCGGGTCAATCGTTCCGGCGGTTTGCGCTACCGTGCGCTGGATGTAGGGCGCGAGGCTCTGGCGAACGGGCATATCGGCAAAACCGGCGTGCGGGTCAAGCTGCTGCAGACCCAGAACGGCCCGGAAGGTCACTTCGAGAGCGCGCGCCAAGCTTTGGCCGAGTCCGAGGTGGTAGTGCAATGCACCGGGTATCAGCCGTTGCTGCCAGCCTTGAATTATGTCGGCGGTGGAGCGATCAGCCTGATGGAAGTCAAGGGCGGGCTGGATTCCGATCCGTCCGGGTGCCCGCTCGACAGCAATGGTCAGCGTCTTTACGGCCTGCATCTGTTTGGTCTGGGTGCGGGCCTGGGTGTCGATCCGCGCCTGGGCAGTGAGGCGTCCTTTGATGGTCGTATCTATGGCGTCTGGCAGTTCCATCATGATGCCAGCGGCGCAGTGATCGATGCCGTGCTGGCGCGTCTGCAGCAGCCGGTGATTCAGCCGATCAGCCTCGCTCGCCGACTGGTAGCCAATCGCGAAGAACAGCGTTTGCCATTCCTCTGGCCGGCCATGGCCAACGCGCAATCCTGACGAGCACTGCATGACCTGTGTCCCGGACCGCCATCGAGCGGTCCGGGATTTTTTTTTGTCTGGTTTTCCCGCAACGCGCAACTGCACCGTCTGGAAAAACAATATGTTGGTCATCATTCAGCTTTTGGATAGAGTCTGCGCATTCATCTATTCTGGGTTGTTCGGACCCCTCTGATTGACTCGACAAGGAACCGACAGAACATGCGTATTTTGATCGTGGGTGCGGGAGCGATAGGTGGCTATTTCGGCGGGCGGCTGCTTGAGGCCGGACGCGATGTCACATTTCTGGTCCGCCCCGGGCGGGCCGAGGAGCTTGATCGCGACGGCCTGGTCGTCCGTAGCCCCTTGGGCAATATTCTCTATCCGTCGCCGCCCCACGTCATGACGCCGATGCTGGACCAGACGTTCGATCTGATCCTGCTCAGTTGCAAGGCCTATGATCTGGATGGCGCCATGGACTCGTTCGCCGCCGCTGTCGGGCCCGACACGCTGATTCTTCCGCTGCTTAACGGCATGGCCCATCTGGACCGTCTGGCCGAGCGCTTTGAGCCAGAGCATGTGTTGGGTGGGCAATGCCTGATTTCACTGGATCGCGATGCATCCGGGGCGATTCTGCATCTTAATGACACCAACCAGTTGTCGTTCGGCGAACTGAGCGGAGCGCTTACCCCCCGTATCCTGAAGGTGGCGGAAGCCTTGGCCGACGCGGGCTTTGACGCCAACCTGAGTCAGCAGATTGTTCAGGAGATGTGGGAAAAGTGGTGTTTCATCGCGACCGGGGCGGGCATTACCGGTTCGATGCGCGCCAGTATCGGTGATGTGATCTCCAGTAATGGCGAAGCGCTGGTGCTCAAGCTGCTGGCTGAATGCGCCAGTGTGGCCGAGCATGCGGGCTACGCAATCCGCAGCGACGTCCGTCAGCGGTTCCAGAACATGCTGACGACCAAAGGCTCAAAGATGACGGCGTCGATGCTGCGGGATATCGAGCGTGGCGCGCCGATCGAGGTCGAGCATGTGATCGGCGACATGATTGCCCGGCGTTCCAGTTCTGACAAACATGCCAAGGGCCTGACGGCGATTGACTTCGTGTATCTGCACCTCAAGGCCTATGAAGCGCGGCGGGTGAGGGAAGAGGGGTGATCAAGAGAAATTACGAATGATCCGTAGCCGTCCGTCTTGGTGGCGGTGACGCTTGAGGTATCGCCACCGCCGACCACTCGTGCTGCTACAGAACTTTCAAGCTGTGAATCACATCACTTGGCCTTTGCAAGCTCCATGATCATCCGCGTCAGCAAATAAATCCTCGGCGATACGCTGTCCACCTCGGCGTATTCCTCCGGCGTATGAATATTGCCGCCGACAATGCCGAAGCCGTCCAGCGTCGGCACGCCCACCCCCGCCGACAAACTGGCATCCGCCGCGCCGCCGCTGCCCTCGATGGTCAGCTTCTTGCCGATTTCGCCGTAGATGCCCTGGGCCATTGCCACCAGTTTGTCCGACTCCGGCGTCTGCGGCATCGGCGGCAGACCTCTGAGCAAATGAGTGGTGACTTCGGTTTCAGGAATCAGCTTGTCGGCTGAAACCCGCGCCAGATCCTTCTCGATCCGATCGAACTCTTCAGGGACTGCCGCGCGTACGTCGGCCTTGGCGGTGGCCTGATCCGGAATCACGTTGACCCGGTCGCCTGCATTGAGCACGGTGAAGTTGATGGTGGTTTTCTTCTCTGCGTCCCCCAGTTTGCCCAATTGCAGAATCTGGTGCGCGACCTCCATCGCCGCATTACGCCCAAGCTCTGGTGCCACTCCGGCATGAGAGGCCTTGCCCTTGACCTCGACCACCGCTATAGCGCTGCCTTTGCGCCAGACCACCAAGCCATCCGCCGGACGACCCGGCTCCAGGTTCAAGGTGACGTCGTGCTGTTTGGCGACCTTCTGGATCAGCTCGGTGGCGGCAGTATGTCGAAATGCGACGCGGAGTGTGATCGTCAGTGCGTCGAACTAAATGCAGAAACGCCGAACCTTTGCGGTGAGCTACCCTCAATAATTCAACATCAGTTGTCAGAGGAGAAGCGCACCATGCCGGTCAAGCACGATTTGTATGCGGATTTGAGTATCACCAAGGATGAGTTGATCAAGCTGCGCGGTAAGGATGCCAAGCTCAACCATCTGGTCGATCAGTACGATGCGATCGACGCCGACATCGTCAAGGCGGAAGCCGGATCGGCAGGCGATGTATCAGATGATCAGTTGAAAAAACTCAAGGAGAAGCGGCTGTTGGCCAAAGACAAGATCGTCCAGCAAGTGACCTCTACAGGCTGATATATCTTTTATCAACGAATGCTGAAGCGGCTGGTTTTCCACGGAAGAACAGCCGTTTTTTTGTGCCCGTCGTTTAGGAAAAAAGTGTATTAACGTGTAGGACGTAATCGTCGAGCCGCGGAATAGAGCGGTTGAGGAATTGGAAACGCACAAGTAACGTCCAGCCTGCTTACTTGGTCAGCAACCCATTCAATAAACGAACGTTAATGGATCCAAAAGTTCAGACGAAAAAAAACGGCGCCTGGGCGAACGCCGTTTGATTTTAGCTGCCGTCGGGTAACGGCAGACTAGCGACTAAGAGGATGAACCGGGGGCTTCATTGGGGCTCTTGGTTCGGTGCGATCTCGGCTTGAATACGTTTGTAGATTTCTTCGCGGTGTACTGAAACATTTTTCGGAGCGTTGATGCCGAGTCTCACTTGAAGACCCTGTACGCCCAGAATGGTGACGGTGATTTCGTCACCGATGTTTATGCTTTCGCCGACTTTGCGGGTGAGTATCAACATAATCTTTTCCTTGATGGCCTCTTGAAGCGCCTCTACCAGGAGGCTGGCGTTAGCCTTTGGGTGATGGTGTTGCCGAGTGCATCCAAATGCGTCTGTCAGTATGACGCCCTTGGCACGCTTTTAATTCCCCAGGTTCATCTTCTTGTCATTGGTTTGGGTTCTCCTGAGGCCAAACGGCATGCGAATGTTGCCTGCTTTTGGCAGCAAATCCCCGTAGCGATTGGCTATAACCCTGATAGCCGAGTCCGGGGCGGCGCCTATTGCACACTCCTTTCGCATTTATTGCAAAGAACTCGTGCCAAGCGGCGATGAAATTTTCATTAGATTGCCATGTACGTGATCTCCTAGAGGAGTGTAGGAGAGTTCCGAATTGCGCGAGGGCAAAGTGACATAAGTTTAAGCGAATCAGCGACAAGCTGTCGGATTGCGCGTATCGGCGCAGTAATCGAAGGGATTTGAGCGGGGCAGAAACGACATGCCCACCTCAAGGGTGGGCATGGGTGCAGCAGTCAGGGAATCAGACCACCAGCGACAACAGCATGATCAGGATGATACCGACGACGGACAGGATGGTTTCCATCACGGTCCAGGTCTTCAGGGTCTCAGTCACGGTCATGTTGAAGTATTGCTTCACCAGCCAGAAGCCAGCGTCGTTGACGTGGGACAGGATCAACGAACCCGCGCCAGTCGCCAGGACCAGCAACTCACGGTTTACGCCCGGCACCATCGCCACGACCGGCGCGACGATACCGGCACCGGTGATGGTTGCCACGGTTGCCGAACCGGTTGCCACACGGATGACCGCAGCCACCAGCCACGCCAGTAGAATCGGCGAGATCTGCGCCTGTACGGCCATGTGACCGATCAGGTTGCCGACGCCGCTGTCTACCAGCATCTGCTTGAAGCCACCGCCCGCACCGACGATCAGCACGATAGCAGCCACTGGCGCCAGGCTCTGGTCCAGCAGCTTGATGATCTGGTCGCGGCTGAAGCCACGAGCCGAGCCGAAGGTGTAGAACGCCAGCAGCAGGGCGAACAGCAGGGCAGCGATCGGGTGACCGATGAAGTCCATCCAGATGCGGAAGATATGGCCGGTCGGCAGCGCGACGTCGGCGAAGGTCTTCAGCAGCATCAGGAACACCGGCAGCAGAATCGTGATCAGGGTGATCGCGAAGCTTGGCAGGTTTTCGTTGGTCGACTCTTTGGCAATCTGGTCCATCAGCTCTTTGGAAGGATTGCCCGGAATGTACTTGGCGATCCATTTGCCGTAGATCGGACCGGCAATAATCGCAGTAGGAAATGCGACGATCAGACCGTAGAAAATGGTCTTGCCGATGTCAGCATTGAAGATGCCGATAGCCAGCAACGGGCCCGGGTGCGGCGGCACCAGACCGTGAACGGCGGACAGACCGGCGAGCAGCGGGATACCGATCTTGACGATGGACACGCCGCTGCGACGGGCAACGATGAACACCAGCGGGATCAGCAGCACGAAGCCGATTTCGAAGAACAGCGGGATACCGACCAGGAAGGCCGAAAACATCATGGCCCAGTGCACCTTATCCTTGCCGAAGCGGCGGATCAGGGTCTGTGCGATCTGGTCGGCACCGCCGGAATCAGCCATCAGCTTACCGAGCATGGTGCCCAGGCCAAGGATGATACCGACGAAGCCCAATACGCCACCGAAGCCGTCCTGGAACGATTTCATGACTTTGTCGACCGGCATCCCGGAGGTCAGCCCGAGAAAACCCGCGGCGATGGTCAGTGCAATAAAAGGGTGGACTTTGAACTTGGTGATCAGCAGCACAAGGCCGATGATGGTCACCAACGCATCGACGAGTAGATACGTGTCTTGAGTCATACCAAACATGGGGTGTCTCTCCGTTGTATTTTGTTTTTTTGGAGCTACTGCTCAACGCTGCCGTTCACTACCCTGTGCACACAAAAGACAGCGCTATCTTTGTCGCTCACGCCGGACTGACGCTCAAGAGCCGGTGAGAGCGGTGGCAGATTCGGTTTGCGATGCCTGCCACCAGGTGGCCGCTTCGGCACCGATGGTTTCGATCGATTTGGTGGCATCGACGACCAGCGTGCGGTCTTCGCCGTAAGGGGCTTCGAGCGTCGCGAACTGGCTGTCGACCAGGCTGGCCGGCATGAAATGCCCCGGACGGTGCGAGCAACGCTCGGTCGCCAGCTCCTTGGTCAGCTCCAGAAACACGAAACCCAGGCCCGGCACGGCAGCGCGCAGACGGTCGCGGTAAATGAGCTTGAGAGAGGAGCAAGTCAGGATCGGCTTTTCGCCATTGCTGAGGGCCTTTGCGACTTCTTCGCCGAGGCGGGTCAGCCAGCCGGCGCGATCATCGTCGTTCAAAGGATGGCCAGCGCTCATCTTGTCGATGTTGGCCTGCGGGTGAAAGGCATCACCTTCAATCAGGCGGCCACCACTGTTCTTGGCGATTTCAGCGCCGACGGCGCTTTTGCCGCAGCCGGAAACACCCATTACCACGACGGCGGATATTGCATTTGGAGCAGTAGTCATAAAAACCTCGTCCCGAAGACAGCGCTGTCTTTGCCGGATGGTGTGCAAGACCGGCAAGGCTGTTTCCGGGTGTAGTCATTGTTATGGGTATCTCGCTGATCCATGAGATGCACTTTTACACCGGTCGTTGGACGATCGAAGAAAGTTGCGGGCCTCCGTGAGATAGCGCTACCTTAGAGCCCATCCGAGACAATCGCAACCCCTTCAGCTTTTCCTTCCAATCAGTTGGCAACGCATGACACGCATTGGTTCCCGCTCCACCGGTCGTCCCACTCTCAACGAAGTCGCGAAACTGGCCGCAGTTTCCCCGATTACCGCCTCCAGAGCCCTGCGTGGCGTGGCGACGGTGGCACCGGAGCTGGTGGAGAAAGTCCGCACTGCTGCGCAAAGTCTAGGCTATGTCGCCAACCCTGCCGCGCGAGCGTTGGCGTCGTCGCAAAGTCAGTCGGTGGTGGTGCTGGTGCCCTCGTTGTCCAACCAGTTGTTCATCGAAACCCTGGAGGCGATTCAGACCGTGCTGCGCCCGCGCGGGCTGGAAGTGGTGATCGGCAACTATCACTACTCGCCTATAGAAGAAGAGAACCTTTTGCGCAGTCATCTGGCGAACCGCCCGCGTGGCATCCTGCTCACCGGTTTCGACCGCAGTCAGGCGGCGCAACAGTTGCTCGCCGCCAGCGGCGTACCCTGCGTACACATGATGGAACTGGACCCGACCCGCGCCGAGCCGTGCGTGGGGTTTTCTCAACAACAAGCCGGTGCTGAAGCGGCTCGGCATCTGTTGAGCCGCGGACGTCGGCGTCTGGCCTATGTGTCGGCGCAGCTGGATCCACGGGTGATTCAGCGCGGTACGGGGTTTCGCACGGCGCTGGAAGCCGAAGGGCTTTACGATCAAACCTTGCAGATGGCCTCGCCGCTGCCTTCGTCAATCGGCCTGGGAGGGGAGTTGTTTGCGCGTCTGCTGGCTGAGCACCCAGACGTTGACGGGGTGTTTTTCTGCAACGACGACCTGGCTCAAGGGGCTGCTCTCGAGGCGTTGCGCCGTGGGATCAAAATTCCTGAACAGGTGTCGCTGATCGGTTTCAATGACCTGCCAGGCTCTGCGCACATGGTGCCGCGCCTGACGTCGATTCGTACGCCACGTGAAGAAGTGGGCCAGCGCGCCGCGCAACTGCTGCTGGGGCTGCTGGATGGCAATGTGCAGCAGGCTCAGGTGGATCTGGGGTTTGAGTTGGTGGTGCGGGAGAGTACCTGACTCTGATCTCCTGACCGCCCGGATTTCAGGGGGGGCACAACTCTGTGGAAGTTTCTGGGGGTTACGACGGTGGCGAAAGCGGTGTGTCAGTGACACCGCATTCGCCACCGTCGTAACCTCCGGCAGCTCCCACAGGTATTGTGTCATCGCGGACGATTTCTGACTCGATCAAACCGCTGATCTGATCGTTCCCACGCTCCGCGTGGTAACGCCGCCCTAGAAGCTCTGCGTCCAGCCGTGGTGACGCAGAGTGACACATGATGCATGCCCACGCAGAGCGTGGGCACGATCATCTACCGAACGATTTCTCCCCCGATCAAGCCTCTTTCTTGAACGCCAGCCGGAACTCGTGCAACAACGGCTCGGTGTAGCCGCTCGGCTGCTCGCGCCCCTTGAACACCAGCGCGCAGGCGGCCTGGAATGCCACAGACTTGTCAAAGTTTTCCGCCATCGGCTTGTAGGCCGAATCCCCGGCGTTCTGCTTGTCGACCACTTTGGCCATGCGCTTGAGGGTTTCCATCGCATAGTGGTCGTCGATCACCTTGTGCCGCAGCCAGTTGGCGATGTGCTGACTGGAAATACGCAGCGTCGCGCGGTCCTCCATCAGGCCGACGTTGTGAATGTCCGGCACCTTGGAACAGCCCACGCCTTGCTCGACCCAGCGCACGACATAGCCCAGCAGACCCTGCGCATTGTTCTCGACCTCCTCGCGAATCTGGTCGTCGGTCCACTTGGCCTCGGCCACGACAGGAATGCTCAGCAGATCGAGCAGGATGTCTTCGCTGACGCTGTCCAGGTCGACCTTTTCCAGCTCTTGTTGCACAGCTTTCACATCGACCTTGTGGTAATGCAGTGCGTGAAGCGTGGCTGCAGTCGGGGAGGGGACCCAGGCAGTGGTCGCACCGGATTTCGGGTGGCCGATTTTCTGCTCCAGCATGTCAGCCATCTGGTCCGGCATGGCCCACATGCCCTTGCCGATCTGCGCGCGACCCCGCAGGCCGCACGCCAGACCCACCAGCACGTTGCTGCGCTCGTAGGCCTTGATCCACGGTGTGGCTTTCATGTCGCCCTTGCGCAGCATCGGGCCAGCTTCCATCGAGGTGTGCATCTCGTCGCCGGTGCGGTCAAGGAAACCGGTGTTGATGAATGCAACCCGCGCCGAGGCTGCGTTGATGCAGGCCTTGAGGTTGACGCTGGTGCGCCGCTCTTCGTCCATGATCCCCATTTTCAAAGTGTTGCGGGGGATCTTCAGAGCGTCTTCGATGCGGCTGAATAGCTGGTCGGCGAACGCTACTTCTGCCGGGCCGTGCATCTTCGGTTTAACGATGTACACGCTGCCCGAGCGCGAATTACCGCGATTATGCAGATCGTGCAGGGCAATCAGGCTGGTAATCACGCCGTCGAGTATGCCTTCTGGGATTTCCTTGTTGCCGTCGTAGACGATTGCCGGATTGGTCATCAGGTGGCCGACGTTCCGGATGAACAGCAACGAGCGACCGTGCAGGGTGATGCGGCTGCCGTCGGCGGCGGTGTATTCGCGGTCCGCATTGAGACGGCGGGTGATGGTCTTGCCGCCCTTGACCAGCTCCTCGCTCAAATCGCCCTTCATCAGGCCCAGCCAGTTGCGGTAGATCACCAGCTTGTCGTCGGCATCCACGGCGGCGACCGAGTCTTCGCAGTCGATGATCGTCGACAGCGCGGCTTCCATCAGCAGGTCCTTGATACCTGCCGGGTCGCTGCTGCCAATGGGGCTGGTGGGGTCGATCTGGATTTCAATGTGCAGGCCGTGGTTCTTCAGCAGAATCGCCTTGGGTTGCAGCGCTTCGCCCTGATAACCGACATATTTCTCCGGCTGGGCCAGGCGCGACTGGTTGCCGTCGGCGAGGGTCACCAGCAGCTCACCGCTGTCGACCGCGTAAGCCTTGGCGTCGACGTGAGAGCCGGACGCCAGCGGCGCGGCTTCGTCAAGCAGGGCGCGGGCGAAAGCGATGACCTTGGCACCACGCAGCGGGTTGTAACCGGCCTTGATTTCGGCGCCGTTGGCGCTGGAAATCGCATCGGTGCCATACAGCGCGTCGTACAGCGAGCCCCAACGGGCGTTGGCGGCGTTGAGCGCATAACGAGCGTTGGCGGCGGGCACGACCAACTGCGGGCCGGCCTGTTCGCTAACTTCGATATCGACCTTGCTGGTGGTGGCCTTAACCTCGGCCGGCACCGGTTGCAGATAGCCGATGGAGTCCAGAAACGCAATGTAGGCGGGCATGTCAGTGACCGGCCCCGGATTGGACTTGTGCCACTTGTCCATCTGCACCTGAATGCGGTCACGCTCGGCCAGCAGCTCGCGATTGACCGGCGCCAGGTCGTGGACCAGCGAGTCGAAGTCAGCCCAGAAGACCTCCGGGTCCAGCCCTGTTCCGGGAAGCACGTCCTCGTCGACAAAGCGTTTCAGATTGGCTGCCACCTTGAGGTTGTGGCAGTTGACGAATTCGGTCATCTCGGGCTCTCCATCATGAAATATGTTTTTTGCGGTTGTGGTTTCAAGCCGCTATGAAGCGTTACGGCGTACATGGAACCCTGTGGGAGGGAGATTACTCGCGAAAGCGGTGGGTCAGATTGGCTGTTTCAGACAGGCCGTATTCGCGAGCAAGCTCCCTCCCACAGTTGATCTCCAGTGGTTATCGAGATTTTTATCCGATCTCAGCCACGAGACAGAGGCGTTTGTTCACCCCACGTTCACCGCTGCAACACCGGCCTTGGCCACCTGTGCGTCCTGATCGGCTTTAACCCCCGATACACCGACCGCGCCGATGGTTTCGCCCCCGACGATCACCGGCACACCGCCTTCCAGCGAGGTCAGCAATGGCGCGGTGACGAACGCGGTGCGGCCGCCATTGACCATTTCTTCGTAACCTTTGGATTCGCGCCGACCCAGCGCCGACGTGCGGGCTTTTTCGATGGCGATGTAGCCGCCAATCGGCGCGCAGCCGTCCAGGCGTTCGAAGCCCAGCAAGTGGCCGCCGTCGTCGGTCACGGCGATGGACACCGCCCAGCCGTTGGCCTGAGCTTCGGCGCGAGCGGCGGCGAGGATCTGGGTGACTTCGGTCTGGGTCAGTACGGATTTGGTTTTCATGAAGCTCTCCTGAAGGCAGTTTGTTGTAATGGGGCAAGGCGGCCTGCGATCAACTTGGATGCAGGGCGTCCTCTATGAGTTCGATCCAGTGTTTGACCGGCGTGCGACCGGCGCTGGCAAGGTGGGTCTGACAACCGATGTTGGCGGTAGCGATGACTTCCGGTCTGCCGCTTTCCAGCGCATTCATCTTGTTGTCGCGCAGCTGTTTCGACAGCTCCGGTTGAGTGATCGAGTACGTGCCGGCCGAGCCACAGCATAGGTGACTGTCGGGCACTGTGGTCAGATTGAAACCCAGGCGGGTCAGCACCGCTTCCACGGCGCCGCCAAGTTTCTGCGCGTGCTGCAGGGTGCAAGGGCAATGAAACGCCAGTTTCGCGCTGGTGCAGGCGCCGAGTTTTTCCAGGGGTTCAGCGCGCATGACCTCCACCAGATCCTTGGTCAGCGCGCTGACCCTGGCGGCTTTTTCCGCGTACTTCGGGTCGTCGCGCAGCAAGTGGCCGTAATCTTTAACGAAAGCCCCGCAACCGCTGGCGGTCTGCACGATGGCTTCGGCGCCCGCTTGAAGGCTTGGCCACCAGGCATCGATGTTGCGACGGGCGCGTTCAAGGCCTTGTTCCTGTGCGTTCAAGTGGTAATCCACTGCGCCGCAGCAACCCGCCTGCGCGATCGATTTGACGCTGATGCCCAACCTGTCCAGTACCCGCGCTGTCGCCGCGTTGGTATTGGGCGACAACCCCGGTTGCACACAGCCTTCGAGGATCAACACCTGGCGCGCATGCCGTTGGGTCGGGCGCGCCTTGGCTGGACGAATATTGCCGGGCAATTTGTCCTTGAGGCTGCCTGGCAGCAGCGGGCGGAATGAGTTGCCCATCTGCGTCAGGGTTTTGAATAACCCGGCATTCGGCACAACCGCCCGCAGGCTTTCGCGCAGCAGACGCTGGCTCATCGGCCGAGGCACGGCAGCGTCGACCACGGCCCGGCCGATGTCCAGCAGGTTGTGATAATTCACCCCGGAAGGGCAGGTGGTTTCGCAGTTGCGGCAGGACAGGCAGCGGTCCAGGTGCAACTGGGTTTTTTCGGTGACTTCCTTGCCTTCCAGCACTTGCTTGATCAGGTAGATACGACCGCGCGGGCCATCCAGTTCATCGCCCAGCAACTGGTACGTCGGGCAGGTGGCGTTGCAGAAACCGCAGTGCACGCAACTGCGCAGGATGCTTTCGGCTTCTTCGCCACGGGGCAGGCTTTTGGCGTGTTCGCTCAGGGTGGTCTGCATGGTTCAGATCTCTGCGTACATTCGGCCCGGATTGAAAATTCCGTGCGGATCGAGTTGCGCCTTGAGCTGGCGGTGATAGCGCATCAGCGGCGCAGCCAGGGGCTGGAACGGGCTTTCATCCAGACCGCGGCTGTAGCAGACCGCGTGCCCGCCGACCGCACTGACGACGGCGCGAATGTCGCTGCCCGAGGCATCGGATTTCAGCCAACGTTGTGCGCCGCCCCAGTCGATCAACTGATCGCCGGGCAGGTCCAGAACTGCCGTGTTGGTCGGCAGCGACAGGCGCCACAACGGGCGGCCATCGGTGAAGAAATCCAGACGGTGTTCGTTCAGTGCTTGCCAGTATGCCGGGTCGATGGATTTGCCGCCGAGCCGGTCATGGGCCGCAGCCACCGAGCCTTCGCCGCCTTCAAGACGCAAGCGCAACACGCCACCGTCATGGCTCGCGGCGCTGATCGGCAGCGGCTGCTGACCCCACTCGGCAAGGCGGGCGAGGGCGCGGGCGCTGTCCATTTCCAGCGCGATGCTGGTGCACAGGCGAGGTTTTGGCAGGACTTTCAGTGAAACTTCAGTGATCAGCCCCAGGCAGCCGAAGCTGCCGGCCATCAAGCGCGACAGGTCGTAACCGGCGACGTTCTTCATGACCTCGCCGCCGAATTTCAAATGCTTGCCAAGCCCTGTAATGACGCGCGTGCCGAGCACGAAGTCCCGTACAGAGCCCGACCACGGCCGACGCGGGCCGGACAGCCCGGCGGCGATCATGCCGCCCACCGTGGCATCGCCGACCCCGCCGTCACTGAAGGTGGGCGGCTCGCAGGGCAGCATTTGCCCGGCGGCATCCAATGCCGCGTTGAGTTCGCTGAGCGGGGTTCCGGCGCGGGCGGTGATCACCAGCTCGGTGGGATCGTAAGTCACGATGCCGCGATGAATACGGGTATCGAGCACTTCGCCTGCCACTTCACGACCGAGAAACGCCTTGCTGTTGGCGCCTTGAATGCGCAATGGCAGACCGCTCTGAATGGCCTGATTGACCTGCTCTTGCAGCTCATCGCTGGCGTCTCGATCCTGCTGGCTGAAGTGTGATTGCCGTTCGGCACCCATCAGAAACGCTCCAGTTCAGGGAAGGGCAGCTTGCCCATGTGCACGTGCATCGCACCGAATTCGGCACAGCGATGCAGGGTCGGAATGTTCTTGCCGGGGTTGAGCATGCCGCTGGGGTCGAACGCCGCTTTCACGGCATGGAACAGCGTCAGTTCGTCACTGTTGAACTGCGCGCACATCTGGTTGATCTTCTCGCGGCCCACGCCGTGCTCGCCGGTGATGCTGCCGCCGACCTTCACGCACAGTTCGAGGATCTTGCCGCCCAATGCTTCGGCCCGGTCCAGTTCACCCGGCTGGTTGGCATCGAACAGGATCAGCGGGTGCATGTTGCCGTCGCCTGCGTGGAAAACGTTGGCCACGCGCAAGCCGTATTCCTCGGACAGCGCGGTAATGCCCTTCAACACCCCAGGCAATTCCCGACGCGGAATGGTGCCGTCCATGCAGTAGTAATCCGGCGAGAGACGACCCACCGCCGGGAAGGCATTCTTGCGACCGGCCCAGAAACGCACGCGCTCGGCTTCGTCCCTGGCTTGGCGCACTTCGGTGGCACCGGCTTTTTCCAGCACTGCACGCACGCGGTCGCAATCGTCGTGGACATCGGCTTCGACGCCGTCGAGTTCACACAGCAGAATGGCTTCGGCGTCCACCGGATAGCCTGCGTGGATGAAGTCTTCGGCAGCGCGGATCGCCAGGTTGTCCATCATCTCCAGCCCGCCAGGAATGATGCCTTCAGCGATGATATCGCCCACGGCGCGGCCGGCTTTCTCCACCGAGTCGAAGGCCGCCAGCAGTACCCGCGCCACTTGCGGCTTGGGCAGCAGCTTGACCGTGACTTCGGTGATGATGCCGAGCATGCCTTCGGAGCCGGTGAACAGCGCCAGAAGGTCGAAGCCAGGGGTGTCCAGCGCGTCCGACCCCAGTACCATGCGCTCGCCTTCGACGGTAAGGATGTCGACCTTAAGCAGGTTGTGCACGGTCAGGCCGTATTTGAGGCAATGCACGCCGCCGGCGTTTTCCGCGACGTTGCCGCCGATGGAACAGGCAATCTGCGAAGAAGGGTCGGGGGCGTAATAAAGGTCGTAAGGCGCAGCAGCCTGGGAGATCGCCAGATTGCGCACACCGGGTTGCACGCGAGCGAAACGCCCGGCCGGGTCGATATGCAGGATCTTGTTGAAACGGGCCATCACCAGCAGCACGCCTTTTTCCAGTGGCAGAGCGCCGCCGGAAAGGCCCGTCCCTGCACCGCGGGCCACCACAGGCACGCCTCGCTCATGGCAGACCTTGAGCAGGGTTTGCACCTGTTCGACACGTTGCGGCAATACCACCAGCATTGGCGTGGTGCGATAGGCGGAGAGGCCATCGCACTCGTAAGGTCGCAGTTCTTCCTCGCGATGGAGGATGTCCAGATCAGGCAGTCGCGCTTGCAAGGCCTGCAGCAGCTGGGCCTTGTCGATGTCAGGCAACGCGCCATCGACGCGTTCGTCGTACAGAATATTCATGTGGGTTCGCAACCCTGTTGTTTTTATAAAGGGCGTTTCTATATGGCCCGTCCAGGCACTGAACGTTCTACGGCTGACTTGCATCATTGGCCCGGCGGCCTTTACTGTCCATGTCTGAAAGCACTGGTCGAACCAGTTTTTTTTGGCTATTGCACAGCTGATTTTGTAAAAACCGTTATTAATCAGAATATTGCTACGAATATAAGATTTAGCCGTTCTTGGGAGTGAGGCTGGTCATACCAGTTATGGTTGGATCTGCCACCATCTGTCACCGTCCGGCTCGCCAGCGGCAGCGATTGTGCGGACGTCACCGCCGGCAAGCCGTGCTGCTACAGGGACTGTAACAATCCAGAACAACGTTGGAGCTTTGCCTGATGGAAAACGCGACAGACAAACGCGCCCCGCAAGTTGCCGACGTGGTGAGCGAACGTATCGAACGGCTGATCGTCGATGGCGTGCTCAAGGTCGGGCAATTGCTGCCGTCCGAGCGCCGTTTGACCGAAAAGCTCGGCGTCTCTCGCACCGCCCTGCGCGAAGGCCTCAAGCTGCTGCGCGCCCGGGGCATCATCGAAACCCGTCAGGGCAAGGGTTCGTTTGTCGCGCAGATGGGCGGATTGGGGCTGACCGCCTCATCACCCTTGATGCATCTGTTCGCCTCGCAACCGCGCACGCTGTACGACCTGTTCGAAGTACGCAGCCTGCTGGAAGGGGAGTCTGCACGGCTGGCTGCGTTGCGGGGCACCGACGCGGATTTCGTACTGATCACCCGCGCGTATGACGCACTGGTCGCGGCCCACGACCACGAACTGGCCGCATCCGAACATGCGCACCTCGACCACGCCTTTCACCTGGCGATCAGCGAAGCGTCCCACAACCCGGTGCTGGTGCAGACCCTGCGCTCACTGACCGACCTGTTGCTCAACACTGTCTTCGCCTCGGTCAACAATCTCTACCATCGGGAGGCGCAGAAGCGTCAGATCGACCGGCATCATGCGCGACTCTACAACGCCGTGACCGGACGGCTGCCAGAACAGGCGCGCAAGGCAGCGGTGGCGCATATCCAGAGCATCTGCGAGAGCTTGCGTGAGATCGAAAACGAGGAGCAAAGGCTGGTGCGGGCGACGTTGCGGCTGGAGGGATGGGTCTGACCTTGACAGTCACAGGCTTATGTCGCAACTTACGCATTGCGTAAACCGTTTACGAAAAATAACAAGAAGCAGGGCCTGCACGTGGATCTCTACACCTACTACCGTTCCACCTCCAGCTACCGGGTGCGCATTGCCCTGGCGTTGAAGGGCCTTGAGGTCGACGCCGTTCCCGTCAACCTGATTCGCGACGGCGGTGAGCACCGCAAGGCTGGCTATCTGGCGATCAACCCGCAAGGCCGAGTGCCTGCGCTGCGTCTGGACGGCGGCGAGGTGATCATCCAGTCGATGGCCATCATCGAATACCTCGAAGAACGTTTTCCCCAGCCCGCTTTACTCCCCACAGACCTGCTCGCACGCGCCCGCCATCGGGAAGTCGCGGCGCTGATCGGCTGCGACATTCATCCGTTGCACAATGTTGCGGTGCTTAATCGCTTGCGCGGTCTCGGGCACGACGAAGGCAACGTGACCGCCTGGATCGGGCACTGGATCAGCCAAGGGTTTACGGCTGTGGAAGCGTTGATTGGCGACAAGGGATTCTGTTTTGGCGAGGTCGGGCTGGCCGATGCCTATCTGCTGCCACAGCTTTATGCGGCGCGGCGGTTCAACGTCGATCTAAGTGCCTTCCCGCGCATTTGCCGGGTCGAGAGGCTGACGCTGGAGCATCCAGCCTTCAAAAAAGCGCACCCTGATGCGCAATCAGACAAACCGGAGTAACGTTTCCTACATGAAAATCTTCGGTCTGCAATTGATCTTCGGCGACTTCCTCGCCCGCAGCGTTCGGGGCATTCCCTGTGCGCCACCCGCTGAACTGTGATTCGCGCCGCTGTGCATTTCACTTTTTAGCAGGAGCAAGACCGTGACTGATCTCTATGAAAACCCGATGGGCCTGATGGGCTTCGAATTCATCGAATTCGCTTCGCCGACCCCCAATACCCTTGAACCCGTCTTTGAGATGATGGGCTTCACCAAAGTCGCCAATCACCGCTCCAAGAACGTGGCGCTGTATCGCCAGGGCGCGATCAACATCATCCTCAACAACGAACCTCACAGCGAAGCATCCTACTTCGCCGCTGAGCACGGTCCCTCCGTGTGCGGGATGGCGTTCCGGGTCAAGGATTCGCAACAGGCCTACAAACGCGCGCTGGATCTGGGCGCACAGCCCATCGAAATCGGTACTGGCCCGATGGAGCTGCGTCTGCCGGCGATCAAGGGCATTGGCGGCGCACCCTTGTACCTGATCGACCGTTTTGGCGAAGGCACGTCGATCTACGACATCGATTTTGTGTTCATCGAAGGTGTCGAGCGTCATCCCCAAGGCGCGGGCCTGCAGTTCATCGATCACTTGACCCACAACGTCTATCGAGGCCGCATGGCCTACTGGGCGAACTTCTACGAGAAGCTGTTCAACTTCCGCGAAATTCGCTACTTCGACATCAAGGGCGAATACACCGGCCTGACCTCCAAGGCCATGACTGCGCCGGATGGCATGATCCGCATCCCGTTGAACGAAGAGTCGTCCAAGGGCGCCGGGCAGATCGAAGAATTCCTGATGCAGTTCAACGGTGAAGGCATCCAGCACGTGGCGTTCTTCACCGAAGACCTGATCGACACCTGGGACCGTCTGAAAGCGCTGGGCATGCGCTTCATGACCGCACCGCCGGAGACCTATTACGAGATGCTCGAAGGTCGTTTGCCGAATCATGGCGAGCCGGAAAGCGAATTGAAGGCCCGGGGCATTCTGCTGGACGGCAATTCGGAAGGGGGCAACAAACGACTGCTGCTGCAGATCTTCTCGGAAACCCTGATGGGCCCGGTATTTTTCGAGTTCATTCAGCGCAAGGGCGATGACGGCTTCGGTGAAGGCAACTTCAAGGCGTTGTTCGAATCCATCGAGCGCGATCAACTGCGGCGCGGGGTTTTAACCGCGGATTGATTGCGCAGCCCAGCTAAGCCGCTGGGTATACCGTACATCTGTGTAGCAGTCCGGCTTGCCGGCGGAGACTCATTTAAGATCGCCATCGCCGGCAAGCCGGACTGCTGCTGGAACACTTGCGTGATCAAGATTTGGGCATTTCACCGCCCATCCGGGCACTGATGGCCTGGGCGGTGCTCAACAGCTTCTGCGCCGCGCCGGCCTGGCGTTCATCGGTGAACACCGACGCCGAACCCACCACCGTGACGACGCCCACCAGTTTGTTGCCCATGGCGAATACCGGAGAAGACACCGCGTTGACCCCTGCCATCAACAGACCGTGGATCTGGTGCACGCCGGTGCTGCGGATTTCCTTGATGTGGCGTTCTATTTCCTTGAGCTGTCTGGCGTTCAGCGATGTGGACTCCACTTCACGTAATGCGGCTGTTTCTGCATTGGAAAGGAACGTGTCGAACACCAGGCCCGTGGAGGAACTGAGCAGCGGCAACACCGAGCCAATCTGCGTGACCAGCGTCACCGCGCCCAGGGATTGCTCGACGTACACCACGGTCGGCCCCTTGTTGCCCCAGACCGCGAGAAAGCAGGTCTCGTTGAGGTTGTCGCGCAGCGCGATGAGTTCTGGCGCGGAGGTTTTCAATACATCCAGCTGACTCAAGGCTGCCAGACCGACCTGCAACGCCGAGCGTCCCAGGCGGTAGTGGTTGGTCACCGGGTCCTGCTCGGCGAAACCGCTGTCCACCAGTGCCTGCAAGTAGCGATGCACTTTGCTGGCGGGCATGGCGACGTGTTCGGCGAGTTTCGACAGCGAGGTGGCCGGCGCGAGTTCGGCCAGTGCCTTGAGAATGCCCACGCCGACTTCGGCGGACTGCACTTTCTGTTGGCGCGGGCCTGGAGGATTTGCGGATTCTTCAGTCATGAGCGAGGCGTGCGCCGGTCTGGAAAGGCTGCTTTATAGCTTGACCGTCCGGCAAACTCAAATTACGTTATGCGTAACCTGATTACGTAAAAAGCAGTGCGGGGTCGCAGGATGACCTGTAGCACTCCGGCTTGCCGGTGGTGGCGCTTGAGGTCGATGCCGCCGGCACGCCGGGCTGCTTCAAAACGCCAGTCGAAGTCGACAACACAAAAACAAGAGGTCGAGATGTTCTCAGCACCTGCGTCAGAAGCCTTGCGATACCAATCCGGCTTCGGCAATCAATTCAGCAGTGAGGCCGTGCCAGGTGGTTTGCCAACCGGGCAGAACTCGCCGCAGCGTCATCCCCTTGGGCTCTATGCCGAACAATTCTCCGGCACAGCCTTTACCGTTGCTCGCGCAGAAGCCCGGCGCACCTGGCTGTACCGCATCAAGCCCTCGGCGGCCCACCCCCGATTCCAGCGTCTTGAACGACAGATCACCGGCCAGCAGCAAGGTCCGATCACTCCCAATCGCTTGCGTTGGAACGCCTTCGATGTTCCCGCTGAACCGACCGATTTCATCGACGGCCTGATTGCCCTTGCCAGCACCTCGGCAGCGGATCAGGCCGAAGGCGTCAGCGTTTATGTGTACACAGCCAACCGTTCGATGCAGCGCGCGTTCTTCAATTCCGATGGCGAATGGCTGATCGTCCCGCAGCAGGGGCGTTTGCGCATCATCACCGAGCTGGGACTGCTGGACATCGAGCCGCAGGAAATCGCGGTGTTGCCACGAGGCCTGAAATTCAGCGTGCAATTGCTCGACGGCGAGGCCCGCGGCTACATCTGCGAGAACCATGGCTGTGCATTGCGCCTGCCCGACCTGGGGCCGATTGGCAGCAACGGGCTGGCCAACCCCCGGGATTTTCAGGCGCCGGTTGCCTGCTTCGAAAACAGCGAGCAGCCCACCGAACTGGTGCAGAAATTCCTCGGCGAACTCTGGGCTGCACAGCTGGACCATTCGCCCTTCGACGTGGTCGCCTGGCACGGCAATAACGTGCCGTACAAATACGACCTGCGCCTGTTCAACACCATCGGCACCGTCAGTTACGACCATCCGGACCCGTCGATTTTCACTGTGTTGACTTCGCCGAGTGCGACCCACGGTCAGGCCAACGTCGATTTCGTGATCTTCCCGCCGCGTTGGATGGTGGCGGAAAACACCTTCCGTCCGCCGTGGTTCCACCGCAACCTCATGAACGAGTTCATGGGCCTGATCGACGGCGCCTACGACGCCAAGGCCGAAGGTTTCATGCCCGGCGGTGTGTCGCTGCACAACTGCATGAGCGCCCACGGCCCGGACAACGCCACTGCCGAGAAAGCCATGGCTGCGGACCTCAAGCCGCACAAGATCGAACAGACCATGGCCTTCATGTTCGAGACCGGCAAAGTTCTGCGTCCCAGCCGCCACGCGCTGGAATGCCCGCAATTGCAAAGTGACTACGATGCCTGCTGGAACGGCATCGCCAGAACCTTCAAACCATTCGATACGGACAGCCAACGATGAGCACTTTCAAGCACCCGCGCAGTTGGGTGACGTCTGCCAACGATCACCCTGATTTCCCGCTGCAGAACTTGCCGTTTGGCGTGTTCAGTCACCCGGGCACGGGTATGGGTAAGGACAAGCGCGGCGGCGTAGCCATCGGCGACTTCATTTTCGATTTGCAGGCTGCACTCGACGCCAGCCTGTTCAACGGCGCCGCTCGACTGGCGGCCGAGGCGGCGAGTGGCGGCCAACTCAACGACTTATTCGCCTTGGGCCCATCGTCGCGTAAGGCATTAAGAACCGAACTGCTGCACTTGCTGGGGGAAAACAGCCCGCAGCGCGAACGCTTGCAAGGGCTGGGTAAAACCCTGCTGCAGCCGATGAGCGAATGCCAGATGCACCTGCCGGCGCAGGTGGGCGATTACACCGACTTCTACGTGGGTATTCATCACGCGACCAATGTCGGCAAGCTGTTCCGCCCGGACAATCCGTTGCTGCCTAACTACAAATACGTGCCGATCGCCTACCACGGTCGGGCTTCAACGCTGTGTGTGTCGGGCACACCAGTCAAACGGCCCAACGGCCAGACCCTGGCCCCCGGGGCCGAAGTTCCCACCTTCGGGCCGTGCAAGCGGCTGGATTATGAACTGGAAGTCGGCGTGTGGATGGGGCAGGGCAACGCAACGGGCGAGGCGATCTCAATCGCCGATGCTGCTGAGCATATCGCCGGTTTTTGCCTGCTCAATGACTGGTCGGCCCGTGATCTGCAAGCCTGGGAATACCAGCCGCTTGGGCCGTTTCTGTCGAAGAGCTTCGCCACCAGCATCTCACCCTGGGTGGTGACGGCCGAAGCCCTGGCGCCCTTTCGCAGCGCGCAGCCGCAACGGCCGGAGGGTGACCCGAAGCCGCTGGACTACCTGTTCGATGAGCAGGACCAGCAGCAGGGTGCGCTGGATATTGAGCTTGAAGTCTTGCTGCTGACGGCGCAGATGAAAGAGCAGGGCATGGCGCCGCAGCGGTTGGCGTTGAGCAATACGCTGAACATGTACTGGACCGTGGCGCAGATGGTCGCTCATCACAGCGTCAACGGCTGCAAGCTGCAACCGGGAGACCTGTTCGGCACCGGTACGTTGTCCGGCCCGCAAACCGGGCAGTTGGGCAGCCTGCTGGAGATGACCGAAGGCGGCAAACACGCGGTCGAATTGCCGAGCGGCGAGACCCGCACGTTCCTTGAGGCAGGTGATGAGGTGATTCTCAAGGCGCGGTGCCGCCGGGAGGGTGAGGTGAGTATCGGGTTTGGTGAGGTTCGTGGGGTGGTGGTGGGGTAAACACGGCTCATATGCCGAATATCGAGACTTGAGGCGCCGCGCTCCATGTGGGAGGGAGCTTGCTCGCGAAGGAGGTACAACCGACAGAAATGTGTCGAATGTACCGCTACTTTCGCGAGCAGGCTCCCTTCCACAGGTTCATGTTCCCGAAATCCGTTCGGCATTCAGACTGGCTTGAATCCTGAGACCAACGAGCCTTCACGAGGCAGGAACCTGCCTTGTCGTTCGCCCTGCGGTTTACCGTCGGCGTAACTCAAGTGCCCATTGACCCAAACCCCGTCGATGCCTTCGGCAGCGCGTTTTGGCTCTTTGAAATCCGCGACATCGCGCACCGTTTCAGCGTTGAACAGCACCAGATCCGCCCAGTAACCCTCACGCACGAACCCGCGTTCATGCAGGCCGAAGCGAGTGGCGGTCAGGCCGGTCATCTTGTGGACGGCGGTGTGCAGGGGAAACAATCCAATATCGCGGCTGAAATGCCCCAGGACCCGTGGGAATGCGCCCCACAGACGCGGATGCGGGAACGGATCTTCCGGCAGGCCATCCGAGCCGATCATCGACAGCGGGTGCTTCATGATGCTCTGCACGTCATTCTCATCCATGCCGTAATACACGGCGCCTGCTGGCTGCAGCTTGCGAGCTGCGTCTTCCAGGGACAGGCCCCAGTCGGCGGCGATGTCCTTGAGGTCGCGACCGCCCTGGTCCGGATGCGGCGTCGACCAGGTGATGGTGATGCGATGAGCATCGGTCACCTGTTTCAAATCCAGCGTCGAGGAACTGGCAGCGTAGGGATAGCAATCACAGCCGACCGGGTGAGTCAGCGCGGCCTTTTCCAACGATGCCAATAGCTGCGGACTGCGGCCCCAGTTGCCTGCACCCGCGCACTTGAGATGAGAAATCACAACCGGCGATCGCGCGTGGCGACCGATGTCGAAAGCTTCGTCCATGGCTTCCAGCACGGGCTCGAACTCGCTGCGCAGGTGTGTGGTGTATACAGCACCATAGGCCGTCAGCTCCTCGGCCAGTTGCTTGACCTCGTCGGTTTCAGCCGAGTAAGCCGAGGCGTAGGCCAGACCGGTGGAAAGCCCCAGCGCGCCGTCCTGCAGGCTCTCGCGCAGCTGTTCGCGCATCGCGGCGATTTCATCGGCTTTCGCCGTGCGGAACAGGTCGTCCAGATGATTGCTGCGCAGCGCGGTGTGGCCGATCAGCGCCGCGACGTTGACCGCTGGGCGTGCCTTTTCCACCGCAGTGCGGTAATCGCTGAAACGCGCATAGACGAAGGCCGTGGCCGGGCCAAGCAGATTCATCGGGTCAGGCGGATCGCCCGCCAATGTCACAGGGGATGCGCTGATGCCGCAGTTGCCGACGATCACGGTCGTCACGCCCTGAGTGATTTTCGGCAACATTTGCGGCTGGCGAATGACCACGGTGTCGTCGTGGGTGTGCACGTCGATAAATCCCGGTGCCAATACACGGCCAGCGGCATTGATTTCTTCGCTGGCCGAGGCGCCGCTCAATTCGCCGATCTGCTGGATACGCCCGTCGCGAATGGCAACGTCAGCGCGATAGCCCGGTGTGTCGCTGCCATCGATCACCAGCGCGTCGCGAATGATCAGGTCGTAAAGCATGGTTCAGTCTCCAAGCGGCAGGCCATCGGCGCCGCCGCGGTAGTCATCGAGGGCCAGTTTGATACGCCGCAGCCGCTCCTGATTGTCGTCAGGGGCGATCAGCGCCAGTTCGGTGGCGAGCACGTCGATGGTCAGCAGCATGCCGTAGCGCGCCGCCGTGGGTTTGTAGATGAAATTGGTTTCGGCGATCTGCAGCGGCAATACCACGTCAGCCTGATCGGCGAGTGGCGAGTCGGGCAGGGTGATCGCCAGGATCCTCGTGCCGTAGCTGCGTGCCAGCCGCGCAACGTCCAGCAGTTCCGGGGTGCGGCCACTCAATGAGCAGATGATCAGGCTGTGGTCGGGGCCAAGGGTCGCGGCGATCAGGCGCATCATCACCGGGTCGCGGCTGGCGGCGATGGGGTAGCCGAGGCGCACCAGGCGGGTCTGCAATTCTTCACTGCACAGGCTGGAACAGCCGCCCATGCCGAAGCTGTGGATCATGCGTGCCGGGGTCAGCAGGGCGACCGCCGCTTTGAAACGCGCGTCGTCGAAACCGGCCAGATGCTGACGCAAGGTCGACTCGATATCGCCGACGATCTGCGTGAAAAAAGCCGATTGTTCCGGCGCCTGCTCAGGGTTGAGAAAACGACTGCCGACACCGCTGGCCTGGGCCAGTTGCAGGCGCAGGTCGCGCAGATCCTTGCAGCCAACCGTGCGCGCGAAACGTGACAGCGTGGCGCTGCTGACTTCGGCGCGGGCGGCGAGTTCGTCGAGGCTGGCGCTGGCGGAAAAGGCGACATCGCTGAGAATCAGTTTTGCGATACGGCCCTCGCCAGCGCTGAACGAATCCTGACGCGCGCGGATCTGGTAAAGAATGTCCACTCAGAGCACCTGCGCCAGACCGAGCGTGAGGACGAACGCGATCACGGAGATCAGCGTTTCCAGCACCGTCCAGGTCTTGAAGGTTTGCGCCACGGTCATGTTGAAGTACTCCTTGATAAGCCAGAAGCCGCCATCGTTGACGTGGGAAAAGATCACCGAACCCGCGCCGGTCGCCAGTACCAGCAATTCGGGGTGCGGATAACCCAGGCCCATGGCCACGGGAGCGACGATGCCGGACGCGGTGGTCATCGCCACGGTTGCCGAGCCGGTGGCGACCCGCATCAATGCCGCGAACAACCAGCCCATCAGCAGCGGTGACAGGTGGAAGTCCTGAGCGAGACCGACGATCTCGTTGGTCACGCCGCTGTCGACCAGAATCCGGTTCAGCCCGCCGCCGGCGCCCACCAGTAAGGTGATGCTCGCCGTGGGTGCCAGACATTCCTGAGTGAATTTGAGGATCGAGTCGCGATTGAAACCCTGCGCGATGCCCAGCGTCCAGAAGCTTAGCAAGGTCGCCAGCAGCAGGGCGATCACCGAGTTGCCGATGAACAGCAAGAAGCTGTTCAAGCCGCTGCCCGGCGTGGAAATCAGATTGGCCCAGCCACCCAGCAGCATCAGCAGAACGGGCAGCAGAATGGTCGCCATGGTGATCGCGAATCCCGGCAATTGCTTGCGCGGCTCGCGGTCCAGAAACTGTTTGGCCAGTGGGTTCTCATCCGGCAGCTGAATGCGCGGAACGATGAATTTGGCGTAAATGGGGCCGGCGATGATCGCCGTCGGGATACCGATCAGGATTGCGTAGAACAGGGTCTGCCCGACCGACGCCTGATACGCCTGCACCGCCAGCATCGCTGCCGGGTGCGGCGGGACCAGGGCGTGAACCACCGACAGGCCGGCGACCATCGGCAGGCCGACCATCAGAATCGACACCCCGACTCGACGCGCTACGGTGAAGGCAATCGGCACCAGCAATACGAAGCCGACTTCGAAGAACAGCGGCAAACCCACCAGAAACGCGATGCAGACCATGGCCCAGTGCGCATTGCGCTCGCCGAAGCGGTCGATCAAGGTCCGCGCTACCTGCTCGGCGCCGCCGGATTCGGCCATCATCTTGCCGAGCATGGTGCCCAGCGCAACGACCAACGCGATATGGCCGAGAGTCTTGCCGACGCCCCCTTCATAGGAGGCGACCACCGCGTTCGCGGGCATGCCGGCGACCAGCGCCAGGCCCACCGAAACCAGCGTGATGACAACGAAGGGATTGAGACGAAAGCGCGCGATCAACACGATCAGGGCGATGATCGCGATGGCGGCATAGACCAACAGGGACAGCCCGGTAGACGGTGGCATGCAACGGTTCCTTGCAGAGATTGGTGAGAGTCAGGGCTTGGCGGCGCGGGTGTCAGCCCACGCGCAGGCAAGCGGTGAAAACGGTCTCGGCAGAGGGTGTCGCTAAGGAGATGCAAGGTGAAATACGGGTCGGGGAACGACGATCACAGGCAGGCATTATTTTTATCTCTGATTTCGTGATGAAAATTAAATTACACGAAAACGTATAAAAATATCAATTAATGAAAATTAATTTCTCATCCCTACAGCTCCGAGGGTTGCTGCAATAAAGTACAAGACGCCTGCAAGCACGCGGGTTATATGTGTCCAACCCACTCACCGAAGCTTCAGGCGCCTGCCATGAAAGACCACGTCCGCTATCACCGTGCGCCCGCCATGCCTGGTCTGGTTCTGGGCGAGGCGCGGTTTTCGGAATACCGCTTCGCGCCGCATTACCATCTGGACTATCACATCGGCGTCATCCCCGAAGGCGCACAACGCCAGCGCTTCAATGGCGCGGCACAGGTGCTGGCGCCGGGGCGGATTTCAATCATGCCGCCGGGGCAGATTCATGACGGTGCCGGGGTCGATGGCGAAGGCTACGTGCTCAAGACGTTTCGCTTGTCCGCAGGGGTGATCGATGGTCTGAACGAGGAAGTCAGCGGCCGGCGCGGAGAAGCCCGCTGGGTGGGCTCGGTGATCGAGCAGCCGCAGTTGTCGAGGCACTTGCTGCGGTTGCACGGCGCGATGCAACAGGGCCGGGCGCAGTTGGCGGTGGATGAAAACTGGCTGCAGTTGGTGGAGCATCTGATCCGGCAGACCAGCGAACACAAAGCGCTGGAGATCGAGGGTGGGCTGTCCCGCGCCCACTGGCTGCAGGTTCGCGATTTCTGCCACGCGCACATCCAGGACAACATCACCCTCGAACAACTGGCGCAGCTCTGCGACTTGAGTCGGTTCCAGTTCCTGCGTCGCTTCAAACACACCGTTGGCATGACCCCTCACGCCTGGCTGGTGCGCCTGCGCCTTGAACGGGCCTGTACCTTGCTCGCGCGCTCTGAGACGTCGATTGCTCAGGTTGCCATGGCCGTTGGTTTCTACGACCAGAGCCATTTCAACCGGGCATTCCGCAGTGCCTTCGGGGTCGCGCCCTCGGGCTATTGAAAGTGCTCAACCGGTGCTGAACCGCTCCCGGTAAGCCTGTGGGGTCACCGACACGGCGCGCAAGAAGCTCCTGCGCAAGGTCTCCTCAGTGCCAAACCCGCAACGATCGGCAATCCGTTTGATCGGCAGCGCGCTGTCGCCGAGCAACCGTCGCGCCGCTTCGACACGCAACTGCTCGATAGCCCGCGCCGGGGTGTTGCCGGTATGGGCGCGGTAATGGCGCACGAAACTGCGCTCGCTCATGCCCACTTGAGCGGCGAGGGTGGCAACGGAAAGATCGCTCGCCAGGTTGTCGAGAATCCACGCATGCAGATCACCGAAGCGGCTGTCCTGGCTGCGGGTAGCGTGCTGCATCGACAGCGCCGTGCTGAACTGCGACTGACCGCCCGGCCGTTTGAGGAATACCACCAGATCCCGCGCCACCGCCAAGGCGATGTTGCGTCCCAGATCAGCCTCGACCAGTGCCAGCGCCAGGTCGATGCCCGCTGTCACCCCGGCCGAGGTCCACAGTGAGTCCTCATTGATGAAGATCGGTTCGGGATCGACGTGCAGTGCCGGATAACGCCGGGCCAGTTCGTCGCAGCTGTCCCAATGGGTGACCACGCGGTGCCCGTCGAGCACGCCCGCTTCGGCCAGCATGAACGCCCCGGTGCAGACCGATGCTACCCGGCGCGCGCTGCCGGCCTGTTGCCGAACCCACTGCAACAGTTGCGGATCTTGCAGAGCGATGTGTACGCCGCGCCCACCCGCGACGATCAGCGTGTCCGAAGGCGTTTTTGGCAGCGGATGGGTGTGCAGGCCAAGTCCTGCCGACGACACGATGCTGCCGTCCTGCTGCGCAATGACGATGGGGGAGTAGGGCGCCGCCTGCCCGTTTTCCTGCATCTGCACGTTGGCCGAGGCGAACACTTGCAATGGCCCGCTGACGTCGAGCAACTGCACATTGGGGAAGGCCAGAATGTGTATCGGCCGAGGCTGATCGGACATGGCTCGGCCTTGTAATTGAGGTTGGCGGAAATTGTGGGTGTTATGGCGTATCCGCCAGAGCGTATCTGGCTACAGTGAATTCGTCCACACACACACAGAATCACATGCGAAGGAGTGACCTCTTATGACCCTGCACATCGGCCTGCTGGTATTTCCCAAGGTCCAACAACTGGATTTGACCGGCCCTTACGACGTCTTTGCCACCATGCCCGGCGTCACTGTGCATCTGGTCTGGAAGAACCTCGAATCGCTGCAGTCCAGCAGCGGGCTGACGCTGACGCCGACCCAGACCTTCGAAAGCTGCCCGGACCTTGACGTGATCTGCGTACCCGGCGGCGTGGGGGTTGACGCGCTGATGGAGGACCCGGAAACACTCGCTTTCATCAAGCACCAGGCGTCGAACGCGCAATATGTGACATCGGTCTGTACCGGCGCGTTGGTACTCGGCGCGGCTGGCCTGCTGGAAGGCAAGCGCGCGACCACCCATTGGGCGTCCCACGGTCTGCTGGAAAAGTTCGGCGCGATCCCGGTCAAGGAACGCGTGGTCCGTGATGGCAACCTGATGACCGGCGGCGGTGTCACGGCAGGGATCGACTTTGCCCTGACGCTGATCAGCGAAATCTTCGATGCCGATAAATCCCAGACCATCCAGCTGCAGCTGGAATATGCGCCCGCGCCGCCTTTCAACGCGGGTCGCCCGGATACCGCGCCGGCTCACGTGCTGGCCATCGCCACCGAAAGGGCGACGCCGGGGCTGGTGGTGCGTCAGCAGATCGTCGATCGGGTCGTTGCGGCCAAACGTTAAGCGCAGGGGCGGTTGGCGGGGATCTCGTACCAGCACAGGAACAGATCCAGCGCCGACTCCACCACGGTCACCTGTTCTTCCGGCGTCAGCAGCGGCTTGTTGAGGGTCACCTGGGGCCAGAAGGCAAACGCCTTGAGCAGGGCATGGATCTGCGACGCGGCAAACACCGGATCGACAGCCTTGAGGCGCCCATCCTGTTGGGCACCGCGCACCCAGACAGTGAAGGTTTCCTCGCGCTCGTTGAGGCGGTTGACCCAGGTCTGTGCGCGTTCGGGGGAGTGAATCGTGGCGCCGATCGCGACCCGTGCCAGATCGATAAAATTGCTGTCGCCGAGGGTTTGCATCTTGGCGTTCAGCAGGTCGCGCAACTGCTCGCGCAGCGCCATGGCGGGCCGATAAACGGCTTCCGGCTGGGCGGTGGCGCTGGCCCACAATCGCTGCAGCATTTCGGCGAACAACTCTTCCTTGCTGGGGAAGTGGTTGTAGACGGTGCGCTTGGAAACCTCGGCCCGCGCCGCGATGCGATCCATGCTGGTGACCTCGAAACCGTTGTCGCGGAATTCGGCAATCGCTGCCTGAACAATGGATTCACGTTTTCGGTCGGTCAGTCGCAGGGGGGCAGTCATGGCTTCGCTTCTAGAGGATATAGCGGACCGGGAAACGATCCCGGCAAGAAAATTACACCGAGCAGTTTACTTCTCTTTGACGATCGTGCAAGCTAGAAACTACACTGTGTAGTGTAAAACACTGTTACAACTTCCCGCTTACTTCTACGCGTCGTATGCAACATTCTGCAATGCGCTCGCCGTTGCAGAATCCTCCACCCGTTTCATGGAGTCAGCACATCATGGCCTCGATCGAAAAAAACCTCGATACCGCTCCCGCATTGCCTGTCCTGTCCCGGCAAGAAGGCCGTTATCTCAATCACAAGCCGATGCAGCGCTCCGGGTTCCTCAAGACACTGCGCATTTTCTGGAATGCCATGGTCAACAAACCGCGCCATACCCGCCCGGTAGGTGAGATTCCGGTTCAGCCGTTGTCCCGCCAGCAATTGCTGGCGGCGCCAAACAACACGGTGTATCGCCTGGGCCATTCGACCGTTTTGTTGAAACTGCGCAACCAATACTTCCTGACCGACCCCGTGTTCGCGGAGCGCGCCTCACCCATTCAATGGGCCGGGCCGCAGCGCTTTCACCAGCCGCCGATCAGCCTCGAAGACCTGCCGCCACTCAAGGCCGTGATTCTCTCGCACAACCACTACGACCATCTGGACCATATGTCCATCCAAGTGCTCAAGGACAAGACCGAGCACTTCATTACGCCGTTGGGCGTGGGCGACACGCTGATCAAATGGGGCGTGGCTGCAGAGAAGGTGCAGCAACTGAACTGGTGGCAGTCCACTGAAATCCAGGGCATTCGTTTCGTCGCTACCCCGGCGCAGCATTTCTCTGGCCGCAGTCTGAAGGACGGCAACCAGACGTTGTGGGCTTCGTGGGTGATGATCGACGGTGAGCAGCGAATATTCTTCAGTGGCGATACCGGTTATCACACCGGGTTCAAGCTGATTGGTGAGCAATACGGCCCGTTCGACCTGACGCTCATGGAAACCGGCGCCTACAACGTCGATTGGCCGGACGTGCACATGCAGCCCGAAGAAACGCTGCAGGCGCACATCGATGTGCGTGGCAAATGGCTGCTGCCGATTCACAACGGCACGTTCGACCTGGCGATGCACGCCTGGCACGAGCCCTTCGACCGCATTCTGGCCTTGGCCTGGGATCGCAGTATTTCCATCACCACGCCGGAGATGGGCCAGCCGTTCTACGTTCAGTATCCAAGCCGCGCTGAGGCCTGGTGGTTGAAGGTCGAAAAGGCGGTCGAGATCGAAAAGCCACGCCGTTGCGGACGGCGCTGCAATCGTCAGCAGGCCGCCAGCAGGGGGTAATCCGAGGCGATCAGGGTTTGTTGTGATTGCCGTCCTTGTCGCGTTCGCCGCCCTCGGGTGGCGTCGGATGGCGAGGTTGCTCACCTTCCTGATTCGCCTGTTTGTGCTGCTCGCCGACCTTGCCCGCGTTTTCCGGCTTGTGGTCGAGGTCTTCGCGGCTGGATTCTTTTGGCATTGCCTGTTCTCCTTTGCGCGTGTTCACGCGCACTCACTCATTTGCCTGATCAACATCAGCGCTTCATCTTTGAACAAGGGCTGTTTCATCCGTTCGGCCAACAGCGCGACTTCACGCTCGCGCTCGCAACCGACGACTGCGGCCACTACACCTTGGTTGCAGATCAGTGCCAGAAACTCGAAGGACTCCGGCTCTCCCAGGTACACGATGTCGTCCCACTCTTCAGCGTGCCCGAGGTAATCCAGACGCTTTTCAAAATGGTAGGTCCAGAAGTACGGCACGTCGGTGTAATGCTGGTCGCCACCGAGCATGTTGCTGGCAGCGATTCGCGCCTGTTGCTGGGCCAGGCGCCAGTGTTCGATGCGCTGTGGTTTTTCGTTGACAGGAAAGGTGGCGATATCCCCGGCGGCCCATAAACTCTTGCCGGCCAGCATGCCGGAATCCACCGAAAGCGAGCCGTCTTCTTCCAGCTCGAGGCCATCGATAAATTGAGTAGCCGGGCTGACGCCGATGCCGATCAGCGCCAGATCCACCGCCAGCCGCTCGCCATTACTGAGTACGGCGGTCTGCAAACGCTTCTTGCCTTTGTGCCCATCGCCTTCGAAACGAGTGACGTCGACGTGGGTGCGGAACAGCACTCCGTTTTTTTCGTGCAACGCGCGAATGGCCTTGCCGATTCGTTCGCCCAGTTGTTCGGCGAAGGGCACTTCGTGGCGCGCGATTACCGTCACGTTGAGCCCATGCTTGCGCAACGCGGATGCCGCTTCCAGGCCAATGAAGCTGTCGCCGACGATCAGTGCATGGCGCCCGGGTTTGGCGACGGCGAGAATTTTCTTCGCATCGTCACGGCAGCGCAGGGTCAGCACTTGCGGCAGATCGGCGCCAATCAGCGGTAGGGCACGAGGCTCTCCACCGGTGGTAATCAACGCTGCGTCGTAGGCAAAACGACGTCCGTCGGCCAGCGTCAGGCGTTTGTTGGTGACGTCCAATTTCATCACCTCGCCCTGAATCCGTTCGATTCGGTTGTTGTGATAGAAATCGTTTTCGCGAAGCGGCGGGGTTTCATCGGGGCGCATGTCGGCGGCAATGACAAATTTGCTCAGAGCTGTGCGGTCGTACCCAGGATCGGTTTCCCGGTCGATCAACTGCAGACGTCCGTTGAAGCCCTTTTCTCGCAATGCGCAGGCAGCGGCGGTTCCCGCAGCGCCCGCGCCAATGACGATAAAACATCGGTCGTCGTCAGGCAGCACTTCTGGCTCGGGCCGCATGGGCTGGTCGTCCACATGAATCTGGTCTTCGATGACTTGGGTCGGGTAGCGGATCAGTCCATCGAGCGCCGGTGGTTCACACAGATGGCCGTCCTCGACTGAAAACTCGGCTTTGTGCCAAGGGCAAATCAGATGGCCGTTGCACACCGCGCCGTCCGCCAGTGGCGCACCTGCGTGGGGGCATTCGGCCTGATAGGCGCGTACCTCTTCTCCATGCCGAACCAGCACCGCTTTCGTCTCGCCCACTTCAACCTGAATGCCGCGATCTCGACGAAGATCGGCCAGGCTCGCGACTCGATGCATTGGCATGTGACTTACTCCCAGGCTTTCTTTTGGGAGTAGGCCGCACGCGAAGAGGTTCAGAGAATCTGCTCAGCGCTCCAACCCCAGCCGCTCATGCCAGTCGGCAATCGACTCTTCGGGGTATTGCTCGAACTGCTGATCCTTCGGCCCGGCTTCTACCTCGACCCACGACGCCTTGGAGTCCAGCAATAAATGCGTGTGTTCCGGCGGGGTCGGCAGGGGCGTGTCGATGGCCGAGGCGAACGGGTGAATCAACTCCGGCCATTCTGGGCTGAACAGCCACAGCCCACTCCCGCAGTGTTTGCAGAAGTGCCGCTCGGCGCTACTGGTGTGGACGTGGTGATTGTGCTCGTCCCTCATCTTCGCGTGATAGATGGCGATGCTGCTTTTGCCTTTCACCTTCAAGGTTTTCGCGTCGCCGCCCAGGTTGATCGAATAGCCGCCACCGCCTTGGGTCTTGCGACAGATCGAGCAGTAGCAACGCTGATAAGGGTAGGGGTGGGCGCTGGTCAGACTGAACTCCACCTCGCCGCAATGGCATGAACCTTCCAGATGCATGGCGTCGTCTCCTTCGTGTTTATCGACTAATAGGTCTAGACCGCGCCACGGCGTCAGGTTCGAAGTTTTCTCGAACAGCTGTTCGGAAACTTCATGAAGCCGAGCCCTCAAGAAGCCCTGAGAGGCGTCGATATCCGATAGTCGTACGACGACTTTTACGACCACTGCCACTAAAAACAACGAGCCAACGGTCATGAACCTACGCAATTTGACCATCGCCCGCCGCGCGGGCCTTGGATTCACGCTTATCTCCCTGCTTGTCGCATTGCTCGGCTGGTTTGCCCTGACGCAGATGTCCACCATTCGCCAGAGTGAAGTCGCGGTCGAGAGCAACTGGATGCCGAGCATGCGTCTGGTCAACGACATCCGCGAGGCGATGTTGCGCATTCGTACGATCTCTCTGCGCATGGCGCTGGACACCGACCCCAAGAACGTCAGCGTCTACAAAGGCCAGATGGACGCTCGGGCCAAGGTCCTCAGCGACAAATTGACGAGCCTCGACACATTCATCGACACCCCTGAAGAAAAAGGCCTGTACGACAAGTTTCGCGGCACGCTCGCCGATTATCAGCGTGGCCTGGCGCAGTCGTTCGTGCTGGCGGAAAGCGGCGATCTGAAGGCGCTAAACACACTGCTGCTGGTCGACATGAAAACCGCAGTCGACAACTCCGGTTCACAGCTGGGCGATCTGGCGGATTTCTATTCGCGCCAGGTTGAACGGGAAGGCGTGGCGGCCCAATCGCAATACGTGCAGTCGCGCACGGTGGTATTGGTGTTCGTGTTGATCGCGGCATTGGCCACCGTGATCCTCGCGTTGTGGCTGACTCGCAGCATCATCCTGCCTCTGGAAGAAGCGGTAAGCGCTGCCGAGTTCGTGGCCAAGGGCGATCTGACCCACGACATTCGCGTCGAAGGCAAGGACGAAGTCACTCGCCTGCTGCACGCCCTGCAACAGATGCAGAACAACCTGCGTAGCACCCTGAGCCTGATCGGCAACTCCGCGAGCCAGTTGGCATCGGCGGCCACCGAACTGAACTCGGTCACCGAAGACAGCCATCGCGGGCTGCATCAGCAGAACGCCGAAATCGAGCAAGCCGCGACGGCGGTCAACGAGATGACCTCGGCGGTCGAGGAAGTCGCGCGCAACGCGGTTTCCACTTCACAGGCTTCGAGTGAATCCAACGACGCGGCCCAGGACGGCCAGGCGCGGGTGATCGAAACCGTGACCTCGATTCAGAACCTCTCCAGCAACGTGCAACACACGTCGGTACTGGTGCAGAACCTCGCCGATCAGTCTCAGGACATCGGCAAGGTGCTGGACGTGATCCGCTCCATTGCCGAGCAGACCAACCTGCTGGCGCTGAACGCCGCGATCGAAGCCGCACGCGCCGGTGAGTCGGGGCGGGGCTTCGCCGTGGTCGCCGACGAAGTCCGCGCTTTGGCGCACCGGACGCAGCAGTCGACGCTGGAAATCGACAAGATGGTGACCACCATGCGCAGCGGTTCCAGCGAAGCGCTCGAATCGATGCTGGTCAGCCGCTCACGGGCCTCGGAAACCCTTGAGCTGGCACAAGGCGCCGGTGAGTCGCTGACGCGTATCACCTCGTCGATTCATGAGATTTCCGAGCGTAACCTGGTGATCGCCAGCGCCGCCGAGGAACAGGCGCAAGTGGCGCGGGAAGTGGATCGCAACATCGTCAACATCCGCGATCTGTCGCTGCAGTCTTCGTCCGGGGCCAACCAGATCAGCGCATCGAGCAACGAGCTGTCGCGCCTGGCCGGGGAGTTGAATCTGGTCGTGACACGTTTCCGCGTGTAAGAGCCGAGCTACAAACCTTCCACGTAAGACACATGACCCGTGGGAAGGAGCTTGCTCGCGAATGCAGGGCGTCAGGCAATGAGTCGGGCGCTGTTCATGCAAACGCAGCAAGTCCTGTGGGAGACGCCGGAGGTCACGACGGCAGCGAAGGCGGCGTGTCAGCCAGCATCGAACTGCCTGAACCACCGCTTCGCCACTGTCGTAACCTCCAGCGGCAGCGAAGGCGGCGTGTCAGCCAGCATCGAACTGCCTGAACCACCGCTTCGCCACTGTCGTAACCTCCAGCAGCTCCCACAGGGTCCGGGGTGTCTGGAGGTCCGAGTTTTTCACGCGAAACGTTTGAAGGCCGGCGCTGTTCATGCAAACGCCGCGGATCCTGTGGGAGACGCCGGAGGTCACGACGGCAGCGATGGCGGCGTGACAGTCAGCATCTAATTGCCTGACCCACCGCTTCGCCACTGTCGTAACCTCCAGCAACTCCAACAGGGTCCGGGGTGTCTGGAGGTCGGGCGTTGTGCATGCAGGACGTTTTGAGTCGGGCGCCGTTCAGGCAAACGCAGCAAACAGGACGTTTTGAGTCGGGCGCTGTTCATGCAAACGCAGCACATCCTGTGGGACACGCCGGAGGTCACGACGGCAGCGAAGGCGGCGTGGCAGTCAGCATCGAATTGCCTGACCCACCGCTTCGCCACTGTCGTAACCTCCAGCAGCTCCCACAGGGTCCGGGGTGTCTGGAGATCGGGCGCTGTGCATGTGGGATGTTTTGAGTCGGGCGCTGTTCATGCACACGCCGCGAATCCTGTGGGAGACGCCGGAGGTCACGACGGCAGCGAAGGCGGCGTGTCAGCCAGCATCGAACTGCCTGAACCACCGCTTCGCCACTGTCGTAACCTCCAGNCTGTGGGAGACGCCGGAGGTCACGACGGCAGCGAAGGCGGCGTGTCAGCCAGCATCGAACTGCCTGAACCACCGCTTCGCCACTGTCGTAACCTCCAGTTCACAGCAGCTCCCACCGGGTCCGGGGTGTCTGGAGGTCGGGCGTTGTGCATGCGGGATGTTTGATCTGTTAACTGACCCGCCATATTCGCGAGCAAGCTCCCTCCACATTACAACTCGCCAGTCTTTGATCACCGGTGCTGCTGTCCGCACACAACTTGTGGGGGCTTCAAGCATCGCCTTTGCATAATCGTTTCACCTCATTCACTTGCCTGCACCTGTCCTTGGCTTGCATGATTCTCCCCGACTAATAATTCCTGGCGGGCTGAACCTGCCGAGCAGATAGGTGAAAGGCAATGGATGATGTGAACCACGGTTTCAGCAGCTGGCTGCGCGCCCCCGGACACACGGCGTGGCTCATGCAGGAAGGCAATCGCCTGCTGGCGTTCGCCAAGGCGGCGAAGCTGCCTCAGGGCTTTGGCAATCTGGACGAACATGGGCGTCTGCCCGCCGATGCCGTCGCCGAGACCATGAACACCGCACGCATGACCCACAGCTTTGCCATGGCCCACATCAGTGGCATTCCCGGTTGCGCCGAACTGGTGGATCACGGGGTTGCCGCGCTGGCCGGGCCCTTGCGCGATGCCGAGCATGGCGGCTGGTTCGCCAAGCCCCTTGAACACAGCACCGATACCGGTAAAGCCGCCTACCTGCATGCCTTCGTTGCCCTGGCCGCATCCTCTGCGGTGGTGGCCCAACGTCCCGGCGCCAAGGCGCTGCTGGAGCAGGCGATTCAAGTCATTTCCCAGCACTTCTGGAGCGAGGAAGAGGGCGCCATGCGCGAATCCTTCGCCCGCGACTGGAGCGATGAAGAAAGCTATCGCGGCGCCAACAGCAACATGCACAGCACCGAAGCCTTCCTGGCACTGGCCGATGTTACCGGCGATGCGCGCTGGCTGGATCGTGCACTGCGCATCGTCGAGCGCGTCATTCATCAGCACGCCGCGGCCAACGATCATCAGGTGATCGAGCACTTCGACCTGCAATGGCAGCCGGTGCGCGAATACAACGCCGACAAGCCCGACGACGGTTTCCGCCCTTATGGCACCACGCCGGGCCATGCCTTCGAATGGGCGCGGCTGGTGTTGCATCTGGAGGCCGCGCGGCAGAGAGCCAAGCTGGAAACCCCGGCCTGGTTGGTGGAAGACGCCCGCATGCTGTTCGAAAACGCTTGTCGCTACGGATGGGATGTCGATGGTGCGCCGGGCATCGTCTACACCCTGGACTGGGAAAACCGCCCGGTGGTGCGCCATCGTCTGCACTGGACCCACGCCGAAGCGGCCGCGGCGTCGGCGGCCTTGTTGCAGCGTACCGGCGAGCAACAGTACGAAACCTGGTACCGCACGTTCTGGGAATTCAACGCGACCCTGTTCATCGATTACCAGAACGGCAGCTGGCGCCATGAGCTGAACCCGCAGAATCAGCCGAGCGCTGACATCTGGCCGGGCAAGCCTGACCTCTATCATGCCTATCAGGCGACGCTGCTGCCGGTTCTGCCACTGGCGCAAAGTCTGGCGACTGCACTGGAGCATCTGCAGTGATCAGGATCGGCGACTACATCGAATCGATGGACACCTCCGCGCTCTCTCGCTGGGCGTCGTTGACGCCGTGGGAACTGGTGACCCGTGCCAGCGAGATCGTTCGCGAAGTGCTGGTGACCCTGGGCGATGAGTACGAAATTCGCGGCGACATCGCGCTACACAAGACGGTGATCGTGGAGGAGGGCGCAGTGCTCAAGGGGCCGCTGATCATCGGGCCACATTGCTTCGTCGCCAGCGGCGCTTACCTGCGTGGAGGTTGCTGGGTGGGCGAGCGTTGCATCTTCGGCCCCGGCGCGGAGTTGAAGACTTCGTTCGTGTTCGACGGCACCAAGCTGGCCCATTTCAATTTCGTCGGCGACTCGGTTCTTGGGGCCGGAGTCAATCTGGAAGCGGGCAGCATCGTCTGCAATTACCGCAACGAGCGCGACGACAAGGAAGTGCGCGTACGCGTCGACGGCCGTTTGCGGGCTACAGGTTGCGACAAGTTCGGCGCGTTGATCGGCGATCGGTCACGGGTCGGCGCCAATGCCGTGCTGGCGCCGGGTACGTTGCTGGCCAAGGCCTCGATTATCCGGCGAGGTGAGGTGTTCGATGCCGAGGTGGTGAAAACCTGAGGCATCCAGCGTGCTGCCTTTGATTGTGGCGTGAGGCAGTAAAATTATGCCAACCGCTGCGTCACCCGAATCACCTGCCGGGCGATGTACGCGCCGGTCACGATCACGCCGAACAAGCGCAGGGTCTGCATCGCCAGCACGAAGCCGACATCCGAGTGGGTGTCGATGGCGATGATCGCCATGGCGTCCAGGCCGCCGGGGCTCGTGGCCAGGTACACCGACAGGAAGTCCTTGCCCATCATCTCGGCGATGACCCAGGCTGAAATCGCGCACAGCAGAATCAACAGCAGTGCGCCGAAAATCATCGCAGGCAGACGCCGCCAGACGTAGCCGATGGTCACCCGGTCGAAACGCAGGCCGATGTAACTGCCGATGGCACCGTAGGCGATTGCCAGCAGCCAGGTCGGCATGACGATCTGCAGCACGCCGCTCAATTGCAGCGCACCACCCAGAATCAGTGGCACCAGCAGTGCGCCCGCCGGCACCTTCGATCCAAGCGTGACGCCGACCACGATCACCAGCAGACTCAGGCCGAGGTTGAGCAGGTTGGCCCCTTGCAGCAATGCGTCGCTGCTGTGGGCATCGGTGCCACCGACGTCGGCGCCAATCAGGCGGCTGACCAGCGCGCCGACCATCACCACACAGACCACCCTTACATATTGCATGGTCGCCACTACGCGGGAGTCGGCGCCGTAATCCTCGGACATCGCCACCATCGCCGATGCCGCGCCCGGCGAAGTGCCCCAGGCCGCCGTGCTGCCCTGAATGCCGCCCCAGCGCGCCAGCCCAATGCCCACCAGAGCGCTGAGCGCCACGGTCAGCAATGTCGCAAACACCATGACGTGCCATGAGTGGAGAGCGGTAAGCAGCACGCCCATGGTCATCGAATGCGCGACCAGCACGCCGACCGAGCCCTGACCCAGACGAAACACATGCTTGTGCAAGCGAATGTTGGCCCCGGAAACACCGAAACCGATCGCTACCAGCATAGGGCCGAGAAACAGCGCGGCGGGGACGTGAAAGTATTTGAAGGCTTGACCGGCACTACCGGCGAGAAGAATCAGCAGCGTCCATTGCAGCAATGGGTGCAGGGTTCCAAGGGAAAACGAGGCGGGGCGCGACAACGAGGATCTCCAGAGCATGGGCTTTTTCCTGAGGGAAGATCGTCCAATGCCGGGAATTATCGACAGCGCAATCGATCAAGTCTATTTTCTAATAATCATGAATTGATAACTTTGGTTGATATATGGACCTGCGCGACCTGACCTATTTCGAAACCATCGCCGAACTTGGGCATCTGGGGCGCGCCGCGGAGAAGCTCAACCGCAGCCAGCCTGCGTTGACCAAAAGCATTCAGCGTCTGGAAGAGTCGTTCGGCACCAAGCTGTTTCAGCGCGACGGACGGCGAATCAAGCTGACGCCGGTCGGTGAACTGCTGCAGGCACGGGGCAAGATGCTGCAACAGAGCATCGCTCAGACCCAGCGCGAAGTGCGTGACTTCGCCAGCGGCGCAGTGGGCGAAATCCGCCTGGGTTGTGCCTCGACCATGGCGGAATACCTGCTCCCTGAGCTGACCAATGCGCTGCTCAAACGCGCGCCGGAAATCACCCTGAAGCTGGTGATCGGCCAGGACGACATGCTTCGCGAACAGCTGCGCTCGGGGCATCTGGACATGATCATTTGCTCCCAGCGGGCCATCGAAGATGAATTCACAGCCCACCCGATCCTGACCGACGAGGCAGTGGTCATCGCCAGCCGCAATCACCCGATCTTCAACGCGCCGTTTCAGATGAGTGACCTGTGCAATTACCGCTGGGTACTACCCCCGCCCGGCGTGTCGTCGCGGATGTGGGTCGATGACGCGTTCGCCCGAAATAACCTGCCGCTGCCGGTGGTGCAGATCGAGGCCAATTCCATTTCCCTGTTGCCGCGCCTGATCGCCCAGACCCGCCTGTTGAGCTTCATTGCCCGGGAAACCCTGGAATATGGCAAGAACATGCAATATCTGCGCGAAGTGCCGTTGGAACATACCACCATGGCGCGGACCATCTGCGTCATCCTGCGTCGCGAGGGTTACCTTTCACCGGCCGCTCATGCCATGGCGCAAATGCTCCGCGATGACGGCGGATCGTTTTTCAGCTGGGTGTGATCGCGGCGTTTTGTGGAGTAGCCTTGAAACCGATTGGACAGATCTGGGAGAGAACACAGATGCACGTACAGCCTCACACACGCGGCAAGCACAATCTGCCATCGTACTTTCTGAACCACGAAGACCAGCATTTCGGAGGCGACCAATCGCCGCTCAACGACTCCGATGCCGATGAAGACAGCGACCCGGAAGGCGATCTGGACCTGGGCGATCTGCGGCTGGATGAGTTCGAGGATTCGGACAAGCTGGATATCGGGTCTTCGACGTTGGGCTGATGATCGAGCGATTTCTGCTCGATCATAAATCTCACGGTCAATGAACAAAATGTGGGAGAGAGCTTGCTCGCGAATGCGTTGTGTCAGTGAGCTGATCAATCACAGGCACTGTGCCTTCGCCAGTAAGCTCCCTCCCACGGGTTCAGCGTTCGGCGTTACTTCATATCTGAACGAGACGCGAAAAATCGTGCCAGCGCCTCAACCCCTGCCTCCGCCGTTTCGCTGCTTCCAGCCCAGGTGCAGGCCAGCATCAGATTCTTCGGCAACTGAAAATCCTCCACCTGAAACCCCTGTGCATCGAAGCCTTCAGCATCGTGCTCGATCTGGTCACGCAGCGATCCCGAGTCCTCGAAGTACGCCCACACCGGTTTACCGAGCGCGACGGCCATGCCCACCTCGAACGCTGTCCCGGAATCCGGCTCGCCCCCGCGAAACACATTGAGATTGGCCAATACTCCGTCGCAGCGTTTGATCATCTCGATGTTGGCCTTGCAGATCAGCGCAGCGGTTTCCTCAGGCGGCAGACCCTGCGCCACCTCATTGTCGAACGGGTACAGCCCCTCAAGGCCATGGGCGTCGCACAGGGCTTTCAGATAACGACCATGCTCGATAGCGTCGGCACGAAATACATCGAAGCCGGCCAGGTAGATGCGTGGTTTGCTGGAGGAGGGCATGGCGTTTTCCTTCTGGGGCGGATGCCGAGAGTCTAACGGCTGATCGCGATGCCGTTGATCAGGCAAGTGCGGACAGCTCAAAAAAGGGGCTGGAATCTGTACGGATAAACAGTATCCTGACGCCTTTTCCGCCAGACGTTACGTGACATCGCCGTGAGCACTTCTCCCCTCGACAATCCGTTCTATTACCTGGAGAACTTTCGCCAGGTACTGGGCTGGATTGCCCAACGCTACGATGATCTGCTCGACGACGAGGAGCGGCGTTTCATCGACGAATTCGCGGGTTTGCCGCAACCGGCCCAGGCGCTGCTGGTGCGCATGGTCATGCGCAAAGGCACCTTGTTTCGGGCGAGCAAACTGGATTACGCCGAAATCGGCGACGTTCGCCTCGCCGCCGCGCCCTTGCTCGAATATGGCTGGGTGCATGGCGAACCGCATCTGGATCTTCAAACCCTGTTTGCTTTGCTGCGCAAGGATGAGTTGAGCCTCTGCTTCAAAGCCCACGGCGTCAGAAGCGCGGAAAAGAAAGCCGATCTGCTTGAGCGTCTGCTGCCCTTTTATCAAGCGCCGCAGCCTTTGCAGGAATGGTTTTCGGGGTTCGATGAGATCATTTTTGGGCTACAGGTAATGCCCCTGTGCGACCGCTTGCGGCTGCTGTATTTCGGCAACCTGTATCAGGAATGGTCAGAGTTCGTGCTCGCGGATCTGGGCATCTATCGCTACGAAAAGGTCGAGTTTTCTGTCGAGTCTCGCGGCATCACCCAGCGCGCGGACATCGACACCTGCCTGCATCTGCACAATTGCCGTCAGGCGCTGGATGAGGGCGTTGCCCTGGACGAACTGGCCGCCCAGGCACTGGCCATCCACACTGAAAACCCTTGGCTTGCGATGCGTCGGGCCAAGCTGCTGTTCCAGATCGGCTATCAGGCTGAACGTGAGCAGGAGTTGCCGCTGGCGTTGTGTGTCTATGCGCAATCCAGTTATCCCGGCGCCCGAGTGCGCAGGATTCGAGTACTGGAGCGCAGCGAGCAATATATCGAGGCGATGGCGCTGTTGCAGCAGGCCGAGTCTGCGCCAGAAAACGCCGAAGAAACCCAACACCTGCTGCGGATCGCACCGCGCCTGCAACGCAAGTTAGGCGATGCCAGCGTACGACGCAGGGCGAAGCGGGCGGTCACCCGGCTCGACCTGAGTGTGGTGCCGTTGCCGGAATACAGCGTCGAACAGCTGATTCAGTTGCACTTGGCCGAAGAGGGCAGCGAGGTGCATTACGTCGAAAATGCGCTGATCAACTCACTGTTCGGGCTGCTCTGCTGGCCTGCGATTTTCGCACCGCTGCCAGGGGCGTTCTTTCATCCGTTTCACAGCGCGCCGAGCGATCTTTACAGCCCGGATTTCTATCAGCGTCGAGCCGCGATGTTCGATGCGTGCCTTGCGCAACTGGACGACGAAGGTTATCAAACGGTCATTCGCCAGCATTACGTCAGCAAGTTCGGCCTGCAATCGCCGTTTGTGTTCTGGGGCACGTTGACCCCGGAGTTACTGGATCAGGCGCTGCATTGCCTGCCTGCGGCGCATCTCAAGCGCTGGTTCCGTCGCCTGCTGCAAGACATCAAGGCCAATCGCACCGGCATGCCCGACCTGATCCAGTTCTACCCCGAGCAGCGCAGCTACCGGATGATCGAAGTCAAAGGCCCCGGCGATCGTTTGCAGGACAATCAGTTGCGCTGGCTGGATTTCTGCGCCGAGCACGAGATGCCGGTGGTGGTGTGTTATGTGCGGTGGGCAGAGGATGCGGTGTGTCAGTCGACAGCCGTCTGACAAATCTGCCGCTATCGCTGTCGTCGTGACCTCCGACGTCTCCCACAGAGTCCGTGCTGCTACAGATGGGGATGTCTGGGCATTAGCGCTTCACCTTCTTCGGCGGTAGCGGCAGCGGCGCGAACAAGGCTTCGATTTCCTCATCCTGCAGCTTCCAGTCCCCGGAAGTCCTCCCGTCCAGCACGCCGGACGCCAAGGCTGACTTTTCATGCTGCAGGTGCTGGATTTTCTCTTCCACCGTGCCGCGGGCGATCAGCTTGTAGACGAACACCGGTTTTTCCTGACCGATGCGATAGGCGCGGTCAGTGGCCTGATTTTCCGCAGCGGGATTCCACCATGGGTCGTAATGAATCACCGTGTCCGCCGCCGTCAGGTTCAGACCCGTCCCGCCCGCCTTGAGGCTGATAAGGAAGATCGAACGCTTGCCGCTCTGGAAGTCCTGCACCGGCGTACGTCGATCTTTGGTACGGCCAGTCAGCAAGGCGTATTCGATGCCGCGTTGTTGCAGTTCCACCTCGATCAGTTCGAGCATCGAGGTGAACTGAGAGAACAGCAGGATCTTGCGGTTCTCCGACAGCAGTTCTTCCAGCATTTCCATCAGGCTTTGCAGCTTGGCCGAGCTGGAATGTCGAGGGTTGAGCGGCACGCTGTTGACCAGACGCAGGTCGCAGCAGACCTGGCGCAGCTTGAGCAGCGCCTCCAGAATGATGATCTGACTGCGCGCCACGCCCTTGCGGGTGATCTCGTCGCGCACCTTTTTGTCCATCGCCAGACGCATGGTTTCGTATACGTCGCGCTGAGCATCGTTGAGTTCGACCCAATGCACGATTTCGGTCTTGGGCGGCAGCTCAGTGGCCACCTGCTCCTTGGTGCGGCGCAGCAGGAAGGGTTTGATCCGGGCATTGAGATGCTGCAAGCGCGCTTCGTTGCCGAGCTTTTCAATGGGCGTGCGGTAGTTGCTGCTGAACTGCTTGGCGTCGCCCAGCCAGCCTGGCATCAGGAAATGGAACAGTGACCAGAGTTCACCCAGATGGTTTTCCAGCGGCGTGCCGCTCAGGCACAGGCGTTGCCGGGCGTTGAGCTGGCGCGCCGCCTGGGCCGCCTTGCTGTTGGGGTTCTTGATGTACTGCGCTTCGTCGAGCACCAGCACATGCAGCAGCTGTTTGCTGAGCAGCTCCACATCCCTTGGCAGCAAGGCGTAAGTGGTCAGGATCAGGTCGTAGTCCTCCAGACTCTGGTATTCCTGATGCCGGTTGGCGCCATACAGCGCGAGCACATTGAGCTGCGGCGTGAAATGCTTCGCCTCGTCCATCCAGTTGGGGATGAGACTGGTGGGCATCACCGCCAGCGCTGGACGATCCAGGCGCCCGGCCTGTTTTTCCACCAGCAGATGCGCGAGGGTTTGCAGGGTCTTGCCCAGGCCCATGTCATCGGCCAGCACGCCGCCGACTTCCAGTTCGCGCAGCGCCTGCATCCAGCTCAGGCCTTCGAGCTGATAAGGCCGCAGCTTGGCGTTGAGCCCTTTGGGCACCTTGACGCTGGCGTTCTTGATGTTCACCAGCCGCTCGGAGAACTGTCGCAGCCGGTCGCCGCCTTGCCACACCAGCGGCATGTCGTCGAGCTGCTTGAGGCGCGTGGCGTCAGCAGTGTTCAGGCGAATGGCGTCATTGCCTTCCTCCCGCCAATAGAAATCGCCGAGGGTGGCCAACACGGTTTTCAACCGGCCGTAGGGCAGTGCGACCTGAATCGGTCCGCCGCCGCGCTGGGTGAAATGGTTGAGTTGCACCAGCAGTTGCTCATCGTCGCGGCGCTTGGCGATACCGGCCAGGGTCATCAGCTCCGGGTGCGTGCGCAGCAAGTTGATCAGGATCGGCAGCAGGCTCAGGCGCTCGCCGTTGACGATGATCCCCAGTTCCAGATCGAACCAGTCTCGCTCCGGCTCCTCGTCGACGACCGCATACCAGTCGTCCACCGGCGTCACGTCGAAACCGAAATCATCGTGCATCTCGACGTCCCAACCGTGATCACGAAGCACCGGCAACTCATCGAGCATGAAGCTCAGCCAGGCCTTGTCGTTGGGCAGTTCGAACATTTCCCCGGCGCTGTCGGGCAACGCCTTGCTCTGGCGGGTGGCGATGCGGAAACCGATGTCCTGCAACTGCCTGCGGTATTGCCCTTCGCGGTCCATATGACGACGCAGACGCAGCGTCTCGTCTGTCAGGTGGCGCACGATATCGCTGGAGCGGCCGGGGCTGGGCATGCCCGAGGCGTAGAACTCGCCGTAACCAAAGGCCAGTGCGGCGCGGTGCTGAATGTGCCGCTGCATCTTGCCGTTGCGCGGCTCGTAGGCGCTGAACTCGAAGCTGGCGAGGATCAGTCGGGGTTTGGGTTCGATATCGCTGATGATGCGTTCAGGCAAGGCTGGCTTTTCTTCGGGCTTGGGCGCGAGGGTGGACGATTGTCGGTCCACGTTTGCCAGAAGCTCGGGCAAGGTTTCGGGATCCTGCAGGAAGAACAGCGCCGCCGCACAGTGCTTGCAGTTGTTCCTGACCGGACAGGTGCATTTGCCCACCACAAAGTTGCGCGTGCGCTCCGGGTCTTTGAACTGCAGGGTCTGGGTGTAGATTTCCAGGCTCGAGCCACGGCACACAGTGCGAACCAGATTGGGGCTCAGGTGCTGCAGCGACACGCGTTTCTGCCGCGCATAGTCGAGCCCGCGTTCCACGCTCTGCGCCTTGAACAACGGTTCCCATGGCAGGGCCAGGGCTTTTTCCAATAGGGATGACACGTCTTGCCCTACGTCAACGCGGTGCTTGAAGAGGAGAAACCTTGATCAACATGGCCAGACTTCCGTTGTCCATGTAGGTCAATTCGCCGTTGCGAACCCGAGTCGCCTGACGCATCCGCTCGCTGGTGACCAGCACGCCGTGGTCGTCGAGCTGGTTGACCCAGAAATTGGCGTCGATGTCCGTGAAGCGTGCAAGGCCCAGGCTGAGTGTTCCCTCAATGGGAAAGTGGCCGAACTGTTCCTGACCGCTGCTGATCGCAACCTTGCTCGGTGTCGCGCTGAGGTCCTGTTGCCAGGCTCGGTGCAGCAGCACTTTGTAACCGTCGCTGGATTCCAGCTTGCTCACCAGCCCGTCGAGCGCGGTAGCGGTCTGGTTGTCGGCCCCCAGTTTCTGCGCGCCAGCGGCCCAGTCTTCCGGGGCAGGCTGGTTGGTGGCCGCCGGTTCGCCGTTCTGGCGAAACAGGATCATTTCCACCTGATAGGTGCCGTCGGCGAAGGCCGCAGGAGCGATCAGCACCAGCAGCAGGGTGAGCGAGCGAAACAGACGCATGGTGAATCCTTAAACCGACTTTTTGGAGGGCTGCGGGGTCAGGCGCTCAAGCAGCGCTTCAATCGTATTGAAGCGCTCCTCGGGACGTTCCATCGGCACCGTGAACTTGAACAATGTGGCACCTTCGAATTTGTACCGCTTGGGTTGCCCCTGAATCAGCTTGATCAATGTCAGCGGATCTACTGGAGTATCGGCCGCGAATTCGATTCGTCCACCCTGCGGGCCAGCATCTACCTTCTTGATCCCCAGCTGCTCGGCCTTGAGCTTGAGCGAGGTCATGCGCACCAGATTCTTGGTCGGTTCCGGCAGCAGGCCGAAGCGGTCGATCATTTCCACCTGCAGGTCTTTGAGGCCCTCTTCGTCGGCGGCGTTGGCAATGCGCTTGTAGAGGATCAGGCGCGCATGCACGTCCGGCAGGTAATCCTCCGGAATCAGCCCGGGCACTCGCAGGTTGATTTCCGGACCGCCGCCCAGCGGCTGATCCAGATTCGGCTGCTCGCCCTTGCGGATCGACTTCACCGCGCGTTCGAGCATCTCCATATAAAGGGTGAAACCCACGGCCTGGATCTGCCCGCTCTGGCCTTCGCCGAGCAGCTCGCCCGCACCGCGGATTTCCAGGTCGTTGGTCGCCAGCACGAAGCCTGCGCCCAGGTCCTGAGTGTTGGCGATCGCTTCCAGACGCTTCTCGGCGTCGGGCGTGATCTGCTTGCGCGGCGGCGTCAGCAGGTAGGCGTAAGCCTGGTGGTGACTGCGCCCGACACGGCCGCGCAATTGGTGCAGCTGGGCCAGGCCGAACTTGTCGGCGCGTTCGATGATGATGGTGTTGGCGCTCGGCACGTCGATGCCAGTCTCGATGATGGTCGAGGCGATCAGTACGTTGAAACGCTTGTGATAGAAATCGCTCATCACCTGTTCGAGATCGCGCTCATGCATCTGCCCGTGGCCGATGCCGATGCGAGCTTCGGGGACCAGTTCGGCGAGGTCGGCGGCGCATTTTTCGATGGTCTTCACATCGTTGTGCAGGTAGTAGACCTGACCGCCGCGCAACAGCTCACGCAGCAACGCCTCTTTGACCGTCGGCTTGTTCTGCTCCATGACGAAGGTGCGCACCGATAGCCGGCGGGCGGGCGGGGTGGCGATGATCGACAGGTCGCGCATGCCGGCCACGGCCATGTTCAGCGTGCGCGGGATTGGCGTGGCGGTCAGGGTCAGGATGTCGACCTCGCTGCGCAACGCCTTGAGCTGTTCTTTCTGACGCACACCGAAGCGGTGTTCTTCGTCGATGATCACCAGCCCCAGATTCTTGATTTTGACGTCGTCCTGCAACAGCTTGTGCGTGCCGATGACGATATCGATCTTGCCTTCGGCCAGATCGGCCACGGCGGCGTTGATCTCCTTGGCCGATTTGAAGCGGCTCATGACTTCAACGGTCACCGGCCAGTCGGCGAAGCGGTCGCGGAAACTGTTGTAGTGCTGCTGGGCGAGCAGGGTGGTCGGCACCAGAATCGCCACCTGCTTGCCGCCGTGCACGGCAATGAACGCAGCACGCATCGCCACTTCGGTCTTGCCGAAACCGACGTCACCGCACACCAGGCGGTCCATCGGCTTGGGTGCCAGCATGTCGTGGCGCACGGCTTCGATGGTGGTCTGCTGGTCCGGGGTTTCCTCGAACGGGAAGCCGGCGCTGAAGGTCTCGTAGTCCAGCTTCGGATCGGCGAACGCATACCCCTCGCGGGCGGCGCGGCGGGCATAGATGTCCAGCAGCTCGGCGGCCACGTCGCGTACTTGCTCGGCCGCTTTGCGCTTGGCTTTCTGCCAGGCTTCGGAACCCAGCCGGTGCAGCGGCGCCAGTTCGTCATCGCTGCCGGTGTAGCGGGCGATCAGGTGCAGGTTGGCGACCGGGACGTACAGTTTGGCCTCTTCGGCGTATGCCAGCATCAGGAACTCGGCGACCTGATTTTCGACTTCCAGTGTGGCCAGCCCCAGATAGCGTCCGACACCGTGGTCGATGTGCACCACCGGCGCGCCTTCGCGCAGTTCGGCGAGGTTCTTGATAACCGCATCGTTGGAGTGACCGTCGGCGCGTTTCTCGCGTCGACGGCGCTGCATCACTCGCTGACCGAACAGTGGGCTTTCGGCAATCAGTGCCAGCGCCGTTTGGTCCAGCGCTGTCTGTTCCAGTAGCAGACCTTCGTCCAGCGGCGCGATGGTGATTGCCAACCGCTCCTTGCTGTCGACGAACTCCAGCCAGCTGTCGAGGGTTTTCGGGCGCAGCTTCAGCCGTTCCAGCAACTCCAGCAGCACTTCGCGACGGCCGGCGGATTCGGCGGTGAACAGCACGCGCCCGGGGAAATCGTTGAGGAAGTTCGACAGCGCCGCCAATGGCTCGCTGGCCTTGGCCTCGATCGCCAGATTCGGCAGGGCCTGCGCCGGGAATCGTTCGCGTCCGACGCCGGTCTCCACGTCGTCCTGGCTGGTAACGACCCGCGGCCAGGTTTTAAGACGTGCGAAGCAGTCTTCCACCGGCAGGAACAGTTCATCGGGCGGCAACAATGGACGGTCAGGGTCGACGCGGCGTTCTTCATAACGATTGCGCACGTCCTTCCAGAAGGTCTCGGCGGCCTGCTCGATGCCTGGCAAGGAGAACACTTGCGTGTCCTGCGGCAGGTAGTCGAACAGGGTCGAGGTTTCTTCAAAGAACAACGGGATGTAGTACTCGATACCCGCAGGTGTAATCCCGCTGTTCAAATCCTGAAAGATCGGGCTACGGCGGAAGTCGACATCGAAGCGCTCGCGAAAACGCGCCTTGAAACGGGTGACGGCTTCCTTCTGCAGCGGGAATTCCTTGGCCGGCAACAGACGCACCGAATCGACCTTGTCGATGGAACGCTGGGTTTCCGGCTCGAAGGTGCGCAGGGTTTCGATTTCGTCGTCGAACAGGTCGATTCGGTAGGGCAGTTTGCTGCCCATCGGGAACAGGTCGATCAGCGCGCCGCGTACCGTGAACTCGCCATGCTCGTACACCGTGTCGACGTAGCGGTAACCGCTGGCCTCAAGCCGCGTGCGCATCAGCTCGACATCAAGCTTCTGGCCGACGTCGAGCACCAGGCTGCTGCCGAGCAGGAATTTGGTCGGCGCCAGTCGGTGCAGGGCGGTGGTGATCGGCACGACCAGTACGCCGTGTTCCAGCTCCGGCAGCCGGTAAAGGCTGGCGATGCGCTGGGAGATGATGTCCTGATGCGGCGAGAACAGGTCGTAGGGCAGGGTTTCCCAGTCGGGGAAATGCAGCACCGGAAGATCAGGGGCGAAAAACTTCAGTTCCTGTTCCAGACGCTCGGCACTTTGGCTGTCGGCGGTCAAAAGCAGGGTGAAGCGTTTCGCGGCGCTGGCGGCCTCGGCGATGGCCAGGCTCTGAGCGGCACCGGGCAGGTTGCCCCAATGTTGTTTGCCTGCAGCGGCAGGGAGAATCGGTAGGCGCAGAACGGGCACGGAAGATAAAGCTCCAGGCGTTGCGGCAAAGCCGGGGATTGTAACTAAATCGGGAATCCGCTGTCAGTTTTACGCTCACGCAATTATGTAGTGCCAGTCTTCTTCAAAACACTGGATTGCTCATAAACAAAGGCTTGGGCATAATGTAGTCCCTTTTTTCAGCCCCTACATGTGGAAGGTTCCCGTGACTCAGAAGCCCGACCAGTGTCTTGGTGAATGGATCGATCGTGAAGCGCTCGCCGAGGCGATGATCCCGCTAATCGGTCAGCTCTACCGCAATAACAACGTGGTGAGTTCGATCTATGGCCGCACCCTGATCAATCGTTCCGTCATCGCGATTCTCAAGGCGCACCGCTTTGCGCGTCATCGTCAAGCCGACGCGACCGAGTTGTCCGTACACGAGACTTTCCCGCTCATCAAAGCGATGAGCGAGCTTAAACTGGGTGCCGCTTCGGTCGACCTGGGCAAGCTGGCCGTCAAATACAAGGCCGAAGCCAATGGCCGTACTGCCGAGCAGTTCGTCCGTGAAGAAATGGCTGAAATCGTTGGCCAACAGAACTCCGGCGCTCGCAAGGGCACTGACGTCGTGCTGTACGGTTTCGGCCGTATCGGTCGTCTGCTGGCCCGCATCCTGATCGAAAAAACCGGTGGCGGCGACGGCCTGCGTCTGCGTGCCATCGTCGTGCGCAAAGGCGCCGAGAACGATCTGGTCAAGCGCGCGAGCCTGCTGCGTCGTGACTCGGTTCACGGCCCGTTCGACGGCACCATCACCATCGATGAAGCCAACAACACCATCAGCGCCAACGGCAACCTGATTCAGGTGATCTACGCCAAGAACCCGACCGAGGTGGACTACACCCAGTACGGTATCAAGGACGCGCTGCTGGTCGACAACACCGGTGTATGGCGTGATGCCGACGGTCTGGGCCAGCACCTGCAGTGCCCTGGCATCGACCGCGTGGTGCTGACCGCGCCGGGCAAAGGCAAGCTGAAGAACATCGTTCACGGTATCAACCACCAGCAGATCACTGCCGATGACAAGATCATCTCGGCTGCGTCCTGCACCACCAACGCCATCGTGCCGGTCCTCAAGGCCGTCAACGACAAGTTCGGTATCGTCAACGGTCACGTTGAAACGGTTCACTCGTACACCAACGACCAGAACCTGATCGACAACTTCCACAAGGGCGATCGCCGTGGCCGTAGCGCCGCGCTGAACATGGTCATCACCGAAACCGGCGCTGCCACTGCCGCTGCCAAGGCGCTGCCTGAGCTGGCCGGCAAGCTGACCGGCAACGCGATTCGCGTTCCGACGCCGAACGTGTCGATGGCGATTCTGAACCTGAACCTGGGCACCGCGACCACTCGCGAAGAAATGAACGAATACCTGCGCGAAACCGCGCTGTACTCGGACCTGCACAAGCAAATCGATTTCGTGAACTCGCAGGAAGTGGTATCCACCGACTTCGTCGGCTCCCGCCACGCCGGTGTGGTCGATGCCGAAGCGACCATCTGCATGGATAACCGCGTTGTGCTGTACGTCTGGTACGACAACGAATTCGGTTACAGCTGCCAGGTGGTTCGTGTGATGGAAGACATGGCGGGCGTCAACCCACCGGCTTTCCCGAAGTAAGATAGAGGCAGCGGCGGGCCGTTAGCTGCACGCCGCAAGCTGAATCAAAAAACGCCCCGAATGGTTCGGGGCGTTTTTTTTGGGTGGAGGTTTGTGAAAAGCCGGAGGCTTTTCAAAAGTAACTCGCCGAAGGCGAAACAGGTCTGGCGTTACCGGTTAGCCAGAGCCCCAACCCCCAGACCCGTCACTCACACATAAAAAAGCCCGCTCAAAAAGCGGGCTTCTCATTGCGCTCAGGCTCAGTTCAGACCGAGTTTGCCACGCATCTGCGACAGGTCTTCAGCCAGGGTGTTGACCGGGCCGGCCAGGGCTTTACGGTCGTTTTCCTTGACCTTGTCATAGGTCTCGTAACCACCATCCTTGGTCTTGTACTTGGCCAGGATCTTGTCCACGGTCGCGAAGTTCTTCTCCACCTTGCTCACGAACGCTGCGTCAGACTTCTGCAGTTGCGGTTTGAACAGATCGACGATCTTCTTCGAACCGTCAACGTTGCCCTGGAAGTCATACAGGTCGGTGTGGCTGTAACGGTCTTCCTCACCGGACAACTTGGTCGCAGCCACTTCTTCCATCAGCGCAGCAGCACCGCCCACCACTTTCTCTGGCGGGAAAGTCATGTCGGCGATGCGCGATTGCAGCTCTTTGACGTCAGCCAGCAGCTTGTCAGCGAAAACAGCCTGATCCTTGGTGGTGTTCTGCGAGAACAGTGCATATTCCAGACGGTGGAAACCGGTGAAATCGTCAGCTTTCACGCCGTTTTCGTGGTCGTCTTCGCGGGAGTCGATCGAAGCGTCCAGATCACTGAACAGCTCAGCGATAGGCTCGATGGATTCGTAGGAAATACGCGTCGTCGGGAACAGCTTCTTGGCAGTCGCCAGGTCACCTTTCTTGACGGCGTCGGTGAACTTCTGGGTGTCTTCAGCCAGTTTGTCGACGTTTTCGGTGACGTAAATCTTGTAGTCGGAAACTGGCGTTACCAGATCCAGCGGTGCCGTTGCCGCGAACACGGACATCGGGGTCTGCAACAAGCCGAGGGTAACCAACAACGCGAGAGGCGACTTTTTCATGGAGCTCTTCCTGTGAGGTAAGGGTTGTCAGGTAGTTTTTGTTTTTACAGCAGAGGCAGCAGCCAGCAGTGACCGGCCGATGTAATCGTTGCTGTCCACCACGCCTGGCAGAGTGAAGAAGTACCCGCCACCGATCGGCTTGAGGTACTCCTCCAGCGGCTCGCCGTTGAGGCGGGTCTGGACAGTAATGAAGCCTTTTTCCAGGTCCGACTGATAGCAGATGAACAGCAGGCCCATGTCCAGCTGGCCGTTCTTGTTGACGCCGTTGGAGTAGTTGAACGGACGACGCAGGATCAGGTTGCGCTGACTCTGCGCGGTGCGCGGATTAGCGAGGCGGATGTGCGCATCGAGCTTGGTGACCTTGCCTTCCGGGTCCTTCTTGTAATCGGGGACGTCGGTTTCGGTCTTGCCATCCATCGGCGCGCCGGTGGTCTTGACCCGGCCGAAGATCGCTTCCTGTTCCTGCAGCGGAGTACGGTCCCAGCGCTCGACGAAGTTGCGGATGATCCGCACCGCCTGATAGCTGCCGTTGGCAGCCCAGGCCGGTTCGTCGCTGCCCGGTTGCACCCAGACCAGCTCGTTCATGGTCTTCTGGTTGTTCGAATCGGGGTTGGCAGAGCCATCGCGGAAACCGAGGAAGTTACGCGCGCTTTCAGGCGTCTGGCCGGGCTTGAGCGGTGCCTGGGCCGGTACCGTGCCTTCCTGTTTCCAGCGCACCAGCAGCAGGTCGGGCAGGTTCTTCACGATGTCGCGCAGGGCGTGAATGTTGCTGTCCGGGGCATTGGAGCAGAACTGGATGCTCAGGTCGCCATGGCAGCAGTCGGCTTCCAGCGCATCGTTGGGGAAACCGACCATGCGTTGCAGGCGCTTGGGCTTGACCTGTTCCAGGCCGAAGCGCTCGTCGAACAGTGAATCACCCACCGAAACGGTAATGGTCAGGTTGTCCGGGGTGACCACCGGGCCGAGGATGCCGGAGTCCAGCGGGGGCAGCTTCGGATCGACCTGCGGCACTGCGCCGCCGGTCATCAGGAAGGTAATGCGCTCGTTCAGGGTGCGGAACAGACGCTCGAGATCGTCGCGGTCCTGCGCCAATACGTCGAAGGAGACCATCATGCCCGCGGTCGGGCGCGGCGTGACGATGCCGCTCTGATGCACGCCATGGAACTCGTTGTGGTCCTGGGTCTTCTCGCTTTTAGGGGCTTCGGTCACTTGCGCCGGGGCAGGGGCTGCCAGAGCGTTGCCGGCAAGGCTTGCGCCAGCGATGGCAGCGCCCGCGGCGCCCAGGCCCATCAGGACACGGCGGCGTTCGGCGGAAATCGGGGCGTTGGATGAATCGGAGTCTTTCATGTGAATGCTACTTCGCTCTGGTTTCAGGGCCGGGCGGGCGCATCAGGCACCCGCCAGGGCACGCTTAAAGGCCGGTGAGGCCGAGGGCCGGATCGATTCCTTCGAGTGCATCGGCCAGCGCCTTGGCCTTGTCTGCGATTTGTTTTCGTTGTTCGGTACTGACCTGGTCGTACGGCGTGAAGCCGTCGTCGGTCTTGAGCATCAGCAACTGGTCGTCGAGTGCGGTGGTCGCCTCGTCGATCTTCTTCTGCACGTCGCCGGAGGTCTTGGCCAGCAGCGGACGCAGCAGTTCGATGACCTTGCGGGTGCCTTCCAGATTGGCGGCGAAACCGGTGACGTCGATGTGGCTGTAGCGCTCTTCTTCACCGTTGCTGCGGATGTCGGCCAGGCTGCGCATGTTGCGCACGACCATGCTCGCCAGTTGCTCGGGGGCAATGCTCTGGGCCAGCAGTTGTTCTTTCAGCGATGCGATGTCGCTCTGCAGCTTCTGTACGACAGGCGCCAGGCCGTCGACGGACTTCTGCGAGAACAGACCGAACTCGATGCGATGGAAACCGCTGAACCCCGGGTCCTGTTCGCGCTTCTCGAAGTAGTCGGCGCGGGCGTTGATCGCGTTGTCCAGTTCTGCCAGGCGCTGTGCGGCCGGGGCGATGCGCTGGTAGGCGGCACGGGCCGGTGCATAGGCGTGCTGAGCGGCGGCCAGATCGCCGGCTTCGATGGCTTGCTGCAGATCGTTCACGGCGCGGATCAGGGCGCTGCTCTTGGTGCTCAGGTACACGCGGTACTCGGACAGCGGACCAATGAACGCAACCATCGAAGGACGAGCCTTGGCGGCGGCGTCGGATTCAGCGGTCGGGGTCACGTGCAGGGTGCCACGCGGGTTGCTCAGCAAGCCGCAGGTGATCGCGTAATCGCCGGGTTGCAGGTTGGCGTTGATGATCTGGCTCAGGCCGGGTGCGATGTTCTCGCGCTCTTCGATGACCAGCACACCGTCGAGGATTTCCCACTCCACGGCACGCTCGGAGGCGTTGACGATGCGGAAGGCATTTTTCCCGGCTGGCACCGTGATTGCGTTCGGCTCACAGCTCTTGGGGTGGATGGTGACCACGGTTTCGGCGCTGTTGTTAGCCAGGCGTTTTTTCTGCGCCTGCTGCGAGGCGTAGTAAAACATGGCACCGGCAGCGATCATCAGGATCACCGATCCGGCGACGGCCATTCGCAATGCGCGGGGAGGCTTGGCTTGCTTGGGAGTAAGCCCGGAAGGACTGCTGTTCATGGGTGCCCTTATTTGTTCGTAACTGAAGAGGAGTGGCCGTGTTCATGCGCAGGGCGGGTGGGCAGACTCACCACCCGCGGCTGCGGTAGAAAGAACAGCACCAACGCGAAGATCAGATACGCCAGGTAAACGGTCAGCACGCTGACGGTCGGTGCATCCTGATACCCGAACATACCGGCGAGCACCGAACCCGTCGGCCCGTCCATCGGCAGAATCGAGCTGATGTCGAAGACCACAGTCTGGAAGTGATTCCACAGGCCAGCTTCGTGCAGCGCCTGCACCGAATTGGCGAGAATCCCGGCTGCCACCACCAGAATGAACAGCCCGGTCCAGCGGAAGAAGCGTGCGAGGTTCAGGCGCATGCTGCCTTTGTAGATGGCAAAGCCGATGCCCACGGCAATGATCAGGCCCAGCAGCGCGCCAAGCGGAGCACCTACGCCTTCGCTCTGCTGGAAGATCGCGAGCAGGAAGAACACGGTTTCAAGGCCTTCGCGAGCCACGGCGAAGAACACCATGCCGATCAGGGCGTACGTCTGGTTTTTCGAGCCGGCGAGGGCGGCATCCAGCGATTCGTGCAGTTCATGCTTGATCGAGCGCGCGACCTTGCGCATCCAGAACACCATGGAACTGAGGATGATCACGGCGAGGAGGCCGACCAGGCCTTCGAACAGTTCCTGTTGTTTCTGCGGGAATTCGGCGCTGACCATCTCCAGGCCGCCACCGACGAACAACGCCAGCGCTGCGGCGAGGAAAACCCCGATCCAGACGGCGGGCATCCACTCGCCACGGCCGGTCTGACGGAGGTAACTGGCAATGATGCCTACGATAAGCGCGGCTTCAATCCCTTCGCGCAGCATGATCAAAAAAGGAACGAGCATTTATCACCGGTGGAAATCTGATAGGGTGTGCGGCGTGAATGCGTTATAGAGCCATTCGCATTCAGCCAATGTGTAACATAATGATACTCATTATTGAATGAGCATACTTGTTTTTTTGCTTTTTCCAGTTTTTGTGCAGGTGTTCAGGTGGCGTTCAGCCAGTCGGCAGAGGCTGGGCTGACAGACTCGCTCTCATCATTTCCACGAACCTCTGCGCTGCCGGGCTCAAACCGAACCCCGCGCGACTGATCAACCCGATCTCCCTGTTCACGCCGCCATGCTCGACCCGCACCTGCACCAGATCGCCACGACCTTCGTCAGCGGATTCCGGCAGCAACGTCATCCCAAGCCCTTGACGCACCAGAGCCATGACCGTGGACATGTAGTTGGCTTCCAGCCCCGGCGTCAGGGTCAGGCCACCGTCCGAGAACAATTGCTCGACCCGCTCGCGTACGCTGCTGTCGCGTCCCGTGAGGATGATCGGCTCCCCGGACAGCTCCGAAAGGGTGATCGAGTGACGTTTGGCCAATGCATGATCCAAGGGCACGAACAGGTTCAAGCGGTCGACCATTACCACCTGAAAATCCAGCCCGTGGCTCATTCGCGCCCGTACACCCAGACCGAAATCAACCTCGCCCTCGCGCACCAGCGCGTCGATGCGTTGCGCCACCACATCGCGCAACCGTATTTCGACGCCGGGGAACTGCTCGCGGAAGGCCTTGAGGATCGGTGGCAAGGCGCCAGAACACAGCGAGGGCAGGGCGGCGATGGTGACCACGCCACGGCGTAACGCGGCCAGGTCCCGCGAGCCGCTGACGATGTTGTCCAGGTCCAGCAACAGTTTTTCCATCGCCCCGCGATTGTTCTGCCCCGCAGCAGTCAGGCTGACCTGGCGCGGGCTGCGTTCGAGCAGCGTGACGCCCAGCCACTCTTCCAGTTGCTGAATCTGCACCGTCAACGCCGAGGGTGACAGGTTCAGCTCGATGGCAGCCTTGGCAAAGCTGCCGCTATTGGCCACTGCCAGAAAGGCGCGGATGTGCTGAATCGAGTTTTTCATGAGTACCACTCGTCAATATGGACTGTTCAGTTTTTCCGAATGCAAGGCGCCGAACATTTCAATTTACAAAGCTTACCCTCGTTTCGATACTCGATGAAAACAACAACAGCTCATCCCGCCTCTCGGCCCAGGGGTGACGAAAGGACCACTGCATGCTCGCCACTCTGGGTGTCATTACCATTCTCTGTTTGCTCGCCGCCGTCATGAGCAAACGCCTCTCGCCTCTGGTTGCGCTGATCGCCTTGCCGATCATCGCCGCGTTGATCGGCGGCTTCGGGCTGCAGACCAGCGGATTCATCATCACCGGTATCAAGAACGTCGCCCCTGTGGTCGGCATGTTCGTGTTCGCCATCCTGTTCTTCGGGGTGATGACCGACGCCGGCATGCTCGATCCGATCATCGACCGCATCCTGCGCACGGTGGGAACACGGCCTACGCGGATTGTCGTAGGCACTGCGCTGTTGGCGCTGCTGGTGCATCTGGACGGCTCGGGCGCGGTGACCTTTCTGGTGACGATTCCGGCGATGCTGCCGCTGTACACACGGCTCGGCATTGATCGGCGGATTCTGGCCTGTGTGGCAGCGATGGCTGCAGGGGTGAACTTCCTGCCGTGGACCGGGCCGGTATTGCGTTCGTCCGCCGCGCTGCACGTGCCGGTGGCCGAGCTGTTCCAGCCGTTGATTCCGGTGCAGATCGTCGGTCTGGCGTTCGTGTTCGTCAGTGCCTGGCTGCTGGGGCGTCGTGAAGAAAAACGCCTGGGTCTGGGCGCTGGCGCGAAGGTCGATGTGGTGCCGGAGCGCATTCTCAGCGAGCAGGAAGAGGTGCTGCGCCGCCCGCGTCTGTTCTGGCTCAACCTGCTGCTGACCATCGTGGTCATGGCAGTGATGATCGCCGGTTGGGTTGATCCGGTGGTGATGTTCATGGTCGGCACGGTGCTGGCGCTGTGCATCAACTACCCGAACGTCGACGCGCAACGTGCGCGTATCGATGCCCACGCCAAGACCGCGCTGACCATGGCCAGCATTCTTCTGGCGGCGGGCGTGTTTACCGGAATCATGCAAGGCACCGGCATGCTCAAAGCCATGGCGGAAGTGGCGGTGGCGCAGATACCGGCCGGGCACGGCAAGCTGATTCCGATGGTGGTGGGCTTCCTGTCCATGCCGCTGAGCCTGCTGTTCGACCCTGACTCCTTCTATTTTGGCGTGATGCCGGTAATTGCCGAAGTCGGCCGGGCGCTGGGCGTCGATCCGTTGCAGGTGGCCCAGGCCTCGTTGCTGGGCGTGCACACCACCGGTTTTCCGGTCAGCCCTCTGACCCCTGCGACTTTCCTGCTGGTGGGGTTGTGCAAGGTCGAGTTGGCCGACCATCAACGTTTCACCATCCCGTTTCTGTTTGGCGCATCGGTGCTGATGACCCTGACCGCACTGCTGCTGGGAGTGTTTTGAATGAAAACCTTACGTATCGGCTCTGGCGCCGGTTATTCGGGCGACCGTATGGAACCTGCCGTGGAACTGGCCGACAAGGGCGAGCTGGACTTTCTGGTCTTCGAATGCCTGGCCGAGCGCACCATCGCCCTGGCGCAACAAGCACGACTGGCGGACTCCGAAGCCGGTTTCGATCCGTTACTCGGCGAACGCATGTGTCGCGTGTTGCCGTTCGTGGCCCGGGGTCGTGAAGCGGGGCAGCGCCGGCTGCGCATCATCAGCAACATGGGCGCGGCCAATCCGTTGTCAGCGGCGCGAGAGGTCCGGCGGATTGCGGCCGAGTTGGGTGTGCACGGATTGAAAATCGCGGCGCTGACCGGCGATGACGTGCTTGCGCAGTTAAATGCCGAGCACTTGCTGGATAACGGTCTGACGGTCGCGGCGTTGGGCAATCGGCTGATTTCTGCCAATGCGTATCTGGGCGCCGAGGGCATCGTCGAGGCATTGAAAGCCGATGCCGATGTGGTGATCACCGGCCGCGTCGCCGACCCTTCGTTGTTTCTCGCGCCCCAGCTGTTCACGTTCGGCTGGGCGCAGGATGACTGGATGCGCCTGGGCCGCGGCACGTTGATCGGCCATCTGCTGGAGTGCGCCGGGCAGATCACTGGCGGCTACTTCGCCGACCCCGGTGTGAAGGACGTGGCCGACCTTGCTCGGCTGGGTTTCCCGCTGGCCGAAGTGGACAGCGAAGGCAGGGCTGTGATCAGCAAGGTCGCGGGTTCCGGCGGGCGCATCGACACCGCCACCTGCACCGAACAGATGATTTACGAGGTGCACGATCCAAGGGCCTATCTGACGCCGGATGTGACGGCTGATTTTTCGGGGGTGTCGTTCAGCGTGGTCGCGCCCGACGAAGTACGTGCGCAGGGCGCTGACGGCCGCGCGCGGCCTGAAACGCTCAAGGTCTCGGTCGGTTATCTGGATGGCTGGATCGGCGAGGGACAGATTTCCTACGGCGGCCCGGGTGCCCTGGCCCGTGCGCAACTGGCGCGGGACGTGGTGCTGGAGCGGCTGAAACTCACCGGTGTGACTTGCGACGAAGTGCGGGCCGAGCTGATCGGTGTCGATTCGCTGCATGGCTCGACGCTGGGCGCCCGTAGCGGTGGCGAGCCGTGGGAAGTGCGTTTGCGCGTTGCCGCCCGGTGCGCCGACAAAGCCGAAGCGGTGCGCGTCGGCAACGAGGTGGAAACTCTCTACACCAACGGCCCTTATGGCGGCGGCGGGGCGACCAAGGCGGTGCGGCAGGTAGTGGCGGTGGCGTCTTTGCTGTTGCCCCGTGACGCGGTCAACGCACAGGTACATCTGGAGGACGCATCGTGAGCCCGATCAAATTGCGAGAACTCGCCCATTCGCGGACCGGGGACAAGGGCGATACCTCGAACATCTCGGTGATCGCCTTCAGGTCCGAAGACTTTCCGCGGCTGGTTGAACAGCTGACCGTGGCGCGGGTGACCGAGCACTTCGCCGAGCTGCTCGACCCGAAAGCCGGCCCAGTGAGGCGCTATGAATTGCCGAATGTGCAGGCACTGAATTTCGTCTTGCCCGGCATCCTCAAAGGCGGCGTGACCCGCTCGCTGGCACTGGATGCTCACGGCAAGGCACTGGGCGCGGCGCTGCTGGATATCGAGCTTGGCTAAATTTTTGGCGATTACGGCAATTTCGAAACGTTATAGCGACGGCTGTCTGGGGTGCTATTGATTAAGTAACGATCACGTGGAACTCGGTCTCTTGTTCCACGCTGAATGGCTGCTTGAAAAGGACTTCGATCAATGGCTCTCGATCCCGCTGATGGCTACCCCTATACCCCTCCCGAAATCGCAATGGCCGCTGGGAATCAGAAGCTGCAGGCGCATCAGTTTGCGGTGGATATCGATATCGCGATGCGTCGGCACTATGCAGGTAATCTGCAAGTCCTGGCCAAAACGCTTTATCCGATTCTGTACGCCGAAGCGACATTCAACGGCGGGCGCTACACATTCTGTGAAGATGAGCACACGACCTACGTATTTGAGGAAATCAATCACCTCTACACAGAGCTAAAAGCCATTGCTCACATCCCGTTGGCGATTTACTCGATCATATTTCCTTACGCTGAATATCCTCTTAATCGTCAGTGGCTAGAGCCATTGAAAGCCTTTGGGTTGCAAGTAGAAGCTGTACAGCTTCGCCTGAACCAACTGGACATTTCCGGGCCAGCGTTGACGTCCAGCACCAACATTCTGCGTGAGTCGATTGATTTCATCGCCAAAGTCGTGGGTCGGGGCGACTTCACTATTGCTGACTACATCACGTTCTGCACCAGCATAGGCTCGGATATCCTTGTCAATCAGACAGCAGCGGCGGTAGAACAAGTTGCAGCCATGAAGACGAAGCTGCAAGCGTGGCGAAGCAGCGTCGGCCAGGCAACCTGGGACAAGATGTATGTGGTCCTTCAATGTATCTGGACGGTTTCACAAGAAAGCGCACACGAGCAGATCATAAAGTCGCAGATGAAGCCGGAATTTCACGAGACGCATATCATCGTTTCGGAAGCGGCGCCGACGCTGGACGACGCTCGGCTTCTATTAGCGCGAATTCTCGCGGACCGGGTACTTGCCGCAGCCGTGTTTGGGACGCAAACAGCGCAAGCCTACAAGCAGAATATCTATTCGCTTTCGACAAAGCGGGATCTGCTGGCGAAGGCTGTTGAAAGTGAGTTGGGTGGCGGAGCCGCTGCAGCCTGTCCCTATTTGAAGCCAACGAAGCCAACGAAGCCCAGTAAGTCCGCGAAGCCCAAGACGCCGAAGAAGTCCCAAGAGTCTGTGGGGGCCCGGCAAGAGGGGCGTGAGTGAAGCTGGCATCTCAGGCTTTGCGGCATCAAATCATGTCGGATTACGCAAAAACACCACATACCCGCGAAACCATGGGCTGTCTTTCAGATAGTCCGGCGCCGACCACTCGCCGCCCTGGATCAGCCCCACCTTGAAGGGCAGCCCCAGTCGACTCATCCGCGGCAGGTACGCCGCGTAATCGGGGATGCTGCGCCGGCCCTGATACGTCTGCACAACCACTTCATCCACCACGCCTTTCAACTGGCCAATGGCGTGAGGATCGGCGTTGCTGCTCCAGTCCATCAGGCCGGTGATGCTCAATTTGTATTGGCTTGGCAGGCGTTGGCGCAGGTCCTTCAGAAACGCCACGTAATCCTGCAGGTACCGGGTTCGGGCGTCGAAGTCGATCTGAACGCCAGTGATCGCATTGCCCGCCTGTTGCCAGCGCCGAACCTGCCCCAGCAATTGCGTGTAAACCCCCTCCGGCCAACGCAGCGTGTGGGCGCGATAGACGATCCAGAGATCCTGCTGCGGCAAACGGCTCACGCTCATGCCTTGGGCAATCAGCGCCACGTTCTGGCGTTCCCGCCGTGGCGCGCTGATCTGGCCTTGCAGCACATAAAGCGTCTTCGCCTGATTCAGCACCGGTTGCGGGGCGACGCCGCTCCACAGCCAGAACGCATCGTGATCCCGCGCATCCACCGTGGCCCAGGCCGAGCCGCTGCACAGCAGCCAGATCAGCGCGGACCGCAGCAGATGTTCTTTCATCACCAGTAATACTGCAGCGATTTAGCCCACGACGTGCTCCCATAGGTGGTTTTCAGTTGCTTGAACCAGCCCTTGCGCACCGATTGCGCGACGTCTCTGCCGCCGCAACTGTTGTAACCCGATGGCCCGTAACAGTTGATAGCGCGGAACAGTGCATAGGCTTTGTCCTCGCGGGCTGCCTTGGAGTCGGCGATGACGGTCTGATAACCGTTGAGGCGCGAGAACAGCTCGCCTCTGAAACCCGATCCGGTGCTGCCCAATTGTCCCGCTCCGGGGCGCTGGTCCAGCGGCATGCTGTCCAGACCGTTGCGCAGGATGAACTCGCCGAGACAGTTCAGGCCTTTGGCATCTTTGTCGTTGGCCTGCAACAGCGAGGCGATTTCAGCGACGGGCGGGCAGGCATAACCGGAGTCGGCCTTGGCACCGCTCCACTGGAACAGCTGCAAAGTCTGCCCGGTGCCGTAGACGTAACCCAGGCTGGTGCCGAGTTTGTCTTCAGCGGGCTTTTCCGGCAGCGTCTTGAGGTCGTCGGCAAAGGCTGCGTACTGGCCGTGCAGCAGCTCCTTATAGAGCAGCACGAATTGCGCGGTGCGCTTTTCGGTGTCGTTGATGCCTTGCTCGATCTGCTGACGCAACAGCGGGGCGCTGGCCACTTTGTCCAGCAGGATCAAGCGCACCTGCGCCGACTGGATCGGCGAGGCGGTCGCGAACACCTTATCCAGCTGGTCGCTGCGTTCATAGTTCATTGCCAGCGCCAGTTCCAGCTGTTCCCGCTGCAACGGCTGCCTCGCCAGCGGCAGCAATTTCAGCCAAAGCGACTGGGCCGCCGGCAGATCGTTGCTGGCTTCCAGCGCCAAGCCACGCAAGGTCTGTTGGCTGAAGGCAAAGTAATCGAGCGTGGCGGGGATATCCCTGGGCAGCAGCTTGAGCGCGTTGGTGGGCTGTTTGTCGACGTAAAAGGCAAACGCCGCCTGCAGGTAGTCGAACATTGCCGGTCGCTCGGCAAATACCGCTTTCTGTGCCAGCAACGTATCGCGGGTGAGCTTCGCCGGTGTGTCCGGGCGCATGAGCATCAGGTCGCTGGTGGCCGTCATCAGTGCCGACGGGGTCGCCTGAGCCATGCTCATCAGTAACTTGTTGTCGGTTTCCTGAATCAGCGCATCCATCGGCACGTTGCGCTGCTCGTCGCGGGTTTGAGTCAGCTGCGCGTTGTAATCGTCAGCAAGTTTGTCGAGGTCCCCCGACAGCCAGTGAACCCGGCGCATCAGGCCCTTGGCCGACAATGCGTAGCGACCTTGGGGATAAGCACCGAGATAGTGATCGAAGGCTTCGGCGACCCTGGCATAAGCGGGTTTGTCGATCTTGTCCTGCCTGAGCGTGCCGTACTCGTCGAACGCATCCTGCTGCGCGGCGTTGAGGCGGGTGCGGGCGATCATGTAGCTCGCTACTTCCTTGAGCCACGGCTGCGACGTTTCGCTCAGGCTGGCAAAGCCGTTTTCCGCCTCGATGAAGCGGCCGCTGTAGAAATCCGACGCGGCTTGCAGATAGCTGACGAAAGCCTTGCCCTCGGCGGATTGAACGTCAGTCGGCAACAGCCCTGCCTGTTTTTCCGCGTCCCAAGTGCAAGCGTCGAGCAGTTGCAGCCGGCTGCGTGCCAGCGACTGGCGCTCGGTCTCAGGCAGAGATGCAGTGGCGACCAGCTGCTCGATGAACTGCGCCGCGCTGTCGTCGCGATTGCTGCGGCAACGGCTGCCTTCACCCTGCAGAAACGCCTGCCCGGCGCTGTCGGTGCTGTCGCGTTTGAGGCCAAGCTTGTCCAGCAGAACGCTCAGTGCCGCCGCACCAGACTCCTCGCTTTCGTCGCCGCCGATCTCTCCCGTGTCGAGCCGCGCCACGGCAAAAGGCACCGGTCCATAACCCTCGGCCATCTCATCCTCGGTCAACGCGTTGGGCTTGAGCTCCAGCGCCTTGCGATCAGCCAGCAACAGCCGCAGATTCACTCGGCTGTCATTGCCGGGGCTCAGGAATACCAGGTTGTTGCACACGTCCAGCGAATCGCGAAGCAACGACCACGCGGGGTAGCAGGAATCATCACCGCTGGCCTGCGCCTGCCCGCCGAAGGTCGCGCCGATGATCAATGCAAGAGGAGTCAGAGAGCGGATACGCATGAACAATCCTTGATTTCGCTACGTAGAGAGAGGGTGAAGCGAGGGGCGGATGATACAGGGTGTCTCAAGCGAAGCAGATTGATGGCAGTTGGCCCCAAAACTGCAGAAGATCGCTGTGAGGCGCAAGATTAAGCTCATTTCCATCAGCCTTAATTGGCTTAATGCTCGTCAGGACGTATATTAATTAACAATTTATTGACGTTAAAGTTCACATAGGTGATCTTTAAGTGATTTAGTGTTCACTATGGTGAGTGTTATGAACGAGTTTTTTCCCGTTGTATGCTCGGACGCTCTCAGCAAAATAGGCCTTTTAGTGAAAGCCAGGCGCCTTGCGCTGGGCATTCGTCAGGCCGACTTCAAGGCGTCCCTCGGCGTGTCTCCCCATACGCTGCGCAAGATTGAAACAGGGTCAGAGTGGGTAGACCTGCGATCCTTCATGCTGGTGTTGTGGCGCCTGGGTATCACTGAAACGGTTTTTGCCTCGCTGGATGGATTGGAGAAAACCTCGCAAATCACCCGTTATGCTGATGATGAGATCACCCACCAGAGTCTTGCCTCCAGACGAGTGCGGCTGGCGAAACCCAAGCCGGAGGATTTCTGATGTCCCGCGCCTATATCTACATGGAGCACCCCCAGACAGGCGAGGTCGGCACCCTTGGAAGGCTGACCTTGAACGGGAAATTCGGTGAGTTCATCTACGCCCCCGATTATGTAGACAGTGGCGGATGGGTGCCCGACCCCATCAATTACCCGCTCCGTGCCGAACCCTACACCGGGATTGCCAAGAACCGTGGAATCCCCGGGTTTATCCACGACGCCATGCCCGACGGCTGGGGCGAGCGCCTGCTTCATCGTGCCTACGGTCAGGAATTGGCGCCCATCGACTACCTCCTCAAATCGCCGAATAACGACCGTGTTGGCAATCTCATGGCCGGAACGTCGACAGTTCCCACGCCTGGCTTGGGCGATGGCCCGATTCCTACGCTGAAGGGGCTGGCGAAATTCGTCGAGGCCTGTGAAGCGGTCTACGACGGCCAGCTGGATGGGGAGTCGGTGACCACACTCAGTATTCGCCAGCAGCGTTCCGCACTCGGCGGTGCGCGGCCCAAGCGGACACTGCAGGATAACGGCATGCTGATACTGGCCAAGCCGCGGGACCGATACGATCAGTTTGACTTTCCGTCCATCGAGCATGCCTGCATGACGTTCGCCTCGAGCAAGGGGTTGAAGGTCGCCAATACCGCCTTGCATGCTGAAGATCCTTCAACGCTGCTGGTTGAGCGATTTGATCGCACAGCCATTGCCGACGGTGCCAGACGTATTCCGATGCTCAGTGCCCTGACGCTACTGGATTCAGAGTGGAACGGCGCGCACCATCGTGATTGGCGTTACGCGGCAGTGGCCGATGAAATGCGACGTCGCGGCGTGCCGGACGAAGACCTGCAGGAGCTGTTCAAGCGCATGTGCTACAACGCGCTGAGCGGCAACTCGGATGACCACCCAAGAAACCACGCCGTGCTCTGGGTTGGAGGCCGGTGGCGCCTGTCACCCATGTACGACGTGCTGCCTATGCTGGACGAAGGCCCCGCGCAGACCCTCGCGATGGCCGTTGGGCGCGAGGGGAGTGGGATCAGTCGTTCCAACCTGCTCAGTCATCACGCGCATTTCGCGCTTTCTCGCGATCGAGCCGAGCAAGTGCTTGAGGAAGTGGCCGGTTGGGAAGAGGAGCTGAAAGAGCACTATGGGCAGTTTCTCAAGGGAGAAGAACTGCGGATGGTGCGTGATGCGACGAGTTCGGTGCGCATGCTCAAGTAGCTGCACCATTAACGCTTTCCATTTCAGACGAGCAAATCCCTGTATCAGCCCGGCTTGCCGGCGGTGGCATTTTCAGAATCGCTACCGCTCGCAAGCCATGCTACCCCCAGGGGGGATGTAGATCACCCCACCTTCATCGGCAACTTGAGCTCGGCACACAGGCCGCCACCTTCACGGTTTGACAGGCTCAACGTGCCGCCGAGGGCGAGGGCCAGTTGCTGGGAAATCGCCAGACCCAGCCCCGTCCCACCCGTGTCGCGGTTGCGCGAGCTTTCGACGCGGTAGAACGGTTTCAGCACTTCCGGCAGTTCCGCTTCGGCAATCCCCGGGCCGCGATCCAGCACCTGAATCGACAGGCCCTTGTTGTCATTGGCGAGCACTTTCAGCTCTGCCGCACCGGCGAACTTCAGCGCGTTGTCGGTCAGGTTGACCAGCACTCGGCGCAGGGCATGAGGCCGTGTGTCGATCACCGAACTGGTCTTGCCGCATAACTGCACCTGCTTGTTCATGTCCTGATAGTCGAACACCAGGCTGTCGAGGAACGAGTCCAGATCCACCCGTTTCGGCGCTTCGGTGGAAGTGTCCATGCTGCGAGCGTAGGCCACGCCCTCCTGTACCAGATGCTGCATCTCGCTGAGGTCGTTCCACAGCTTGTCCTTTTCGATGCCTTCGTCCATGAACTCGGCGCGCAGCTTCATCCGCGTGATGGGGGTTTGCAGGTCGTGTGAAATCGCCGCGAGCAGCTGCATGCGTTCCTTCACGTAGGCCGCAATGCGTTGCTGCATGGTATTGAACGCGACGGCCGCATAGGCCACTTCGGTCGGGCCGTTCTCGTCCAGACGTATGCCTTCGCCGTTCGGGTCCAGATTGTCCACGGCCTGGGACAGCCGGGTCAGCGGCCGAATCGCAGTCCTCACCGCCAGCCACGTGCAGGTCACCAGCAGCACCAGTTGCACGATCAGCAGCAGCGGCAGCCAGGGCGACAGCGGGGTGATCGCCGGGCGCACGTCAATGGTCAGCGGGTTGCCGTCGCTCAGGGTCAGATGCGCCTGATAGTGCGGGCGCACGTCCGCGATATTGCTGAAGCTCAGTTCGTATTCGCGGCCCAGGGTGGCCTGCATCGAACGCACAGAGACCGGCGCCTTGCTCATGTCCATGGGCGTGCCTGGCTGACCGGTGCCCAGCATGTAGCGGTAGTTGGGGTGTTCGAAGCGCGGCAGCCAGGCTTCGCGCTCGTTGGCGGGCAGGCGTTCCAGCACCGCGACGGTGGTGGTCAGGTCCTGTTCCAGGTTGCCCAGCATGAGCGTCATCGCGCTTTGATAACGCTCATAGAACTGCAGGCCGAATGACAAACCGTGGGCCAGCACCAGACTGATCAGGAAAATCAACGACAGCCGCGAGGTCAGGGTCCGAGGCCATCCGAAGCTGAGTTTCATGCGTCGTCCCCGAGGATTTCCACGGCATAAGTGAACACGTAACCCTCGCTGCGCACGGTCTTGATATAGGCCGGGTCACGGGCGTCGTCCTGCAAACGCTGGCGCAGACGGCTTACCAGCAGATCGATGGAGCGATCGAACAGGTCGGCGTCGCGGCCTTGGGTCAGGTTGAGCAACTGATCACGGCTCAGCACCCGTTGTGGATGATCGAGAAACGTGCGCAGCAGGCGATATTCCGCGCCGCTGAGGGTGACCACCGTGCCTGCCGCGTCCAGCAAATGGCGAGCGGTGGTGTCGAGTTTCCATTTGCCGAAGGCCAACAGGCGGCCACTTTCGCTGACGATCAGGTTCGGCGGCAGCATCCGCGTGCGGCGCAATACCGCGTTGATCCGCGCCAGCAGTTCGCGGGCGACGAAGGGTTTGACCAGATAGTCGTCGGCGCCCATTTCCAGGCCGATGATGCGGTCGGTTTCGTCGCTGCGGGCGGTGAGCATCAGCACCGGGGTGGTCTTGTGTTTGCCTGTGCGCAGTTCGCGGCACAGCAGCAGGCCATCGTCGCCGGGCATCATGATGTCGAGCACGATCAGGTCCACCGGCGTCGATTCCAGAAACGAGCGCATCTGCCTGCCGTCGGCGACCACGGTGGTGCGCAGGCCGTTCTTCTTGAGGTAGTTGCCCACCAGTTCCCGGATCTCGCGATCGTCATCGACGATCAGAATGTGGTCGACGTGCTCCATTGCTTCAACTCCCCGAATTCATTGACGTGTGGCGCATCTTAACCAGCCGCGCGCGGCTTGCCTGCCACCCTTTGTATTGCACTGTATCTGGCACCGCGACGCATACACGCGGATGCAAAAAGCGGATTTTTCAGTGCGAATGTATCGCTCTGTATCCAGGCAGCGCTATGACACTTAGTGATTACTTTCCGCCGTTTCGCGACACATCCGGGATACCTCAGGGGCATTCAATGGGACCCATCGAGACAACACGTACCGCCTCGAACCCAATCAACGATTCAACCCTTGACCACTGAAAACCTTCAATCCTGGAGAACATCATGAACGCAAAGAAAATCGCTCTCGCCACTCTGTTTGCCGCGCTGAGCTTCGGTGCCCTGTCTGCTCAGGCTCAGGACAGCGTCCCGGCGCACAACTACATGTACGGCGAGCACCTGGACATCGCCCGGGCCCTGTCGACCGAAGTCGATGCGACACCAACCTGCGGCGTGGTCGGCACTCACCTGAACTACGTGGACTCCCACGGCCAGAAGCAGACCCTGAACTACCGCACCATCGCCCAGGGCTGCGCCGGGGACAACTGATCCTGGCAGCACCTGGCCACTTGAGCCTGCAAAGGCTGAACTCAGTAAAGCCTTGTTTCGACCACCCTTGAGGAATTCGCCATGAAACACTTCAAAACCAGCCTGACCGCCCTTGCTTTTGCTTTCGCCGGGTTCGCCGTGCACGCCAACGCTGCCGCGCAGAAAAGCTGCGCCGACGACAGCCATTGCTTCCAGCTGGCGCCCAAAGTGGCCGAAAACGGCTCCGAGAAGACCCCGCTGGGGATGTGGATCGAAAGCCGTGGCCAGGTAGTGGCTGAAGGTGGCTCCGAGCACACTGCGATAGGCAAGTGGAACCAGGTGTAAGGCATTGAGCTTGAACCGTGCACGCCTCTGTAGCATCACGGCTTGCCGGCGGCAGGGCGTTTGAGATCGCCACCGCCGGCAAGCCGGACAGCTACAGGGACTGGAGCGAGTCAGGAGGTATGGCGCAGTTTGGGTGTGTTTGGCATATCATCACGTGCCGCCCCTTCCGCGCCGTCGCGTTCATCAGGACGATTTCCCCGCAATGAGTTCACCCGATTCCTTCGCTCCGCCGCCCTCGCTGTTCTTGCCCTTGACCGATGAGGTCGCCAGGGCACTGGCTGCGGGCGAGCCACTGGACGAGTTTCTGAGCGAGGCGACCCGGCCGCAACTCGCCGCGTTGATGCTGTTGCTCAATCTCAAGTCCCTGGTCGCGCAGAACACCTCCATCGAAAAACTGGAACGGATGCTCGACGACGTCCTGCGTGCTGCTTTATCGGTGGAGGAGGGTGGCGGTGCGTTTGCCGATCTGGTGCGCATGCGTTTCAACGCCGACAACCTGGCCGCGGGTTTGAGTGTTCTGGAAATTGCCGGGGTCAGCCTGCTGGAACAGCACGAAGTCGAGGATCGGGAATATCTGGACGAAGAGGGGCACTGGGACTTCGGTTTCGGCAAACGTCAGCGCCAGAAGCTTGAACCGATGACCCGCGAGATCACGCTGTCGACTGGCGATACCTTGCGCCTGAGCGATCAGCAGAGCCGGATTTTCGACGAGTTTCAGGTGTGCAAGGACGAGTCCTTCCATCTGCAAGCCTATGCCGGGGTGGGCAAGACGTTCCTGTTGGCGAAGTTCTTCGAAGTGCTGGACCCGGAAAAGACCTTGCTTATGGCGACCTTCCCAGGGCAAGTCACCGCTTTGCAGGAACGCATCAGGCAGGCCAATCCGATCGGTCGGCTCAACGCCTGCACCTTCGGCCACATGGCTAACCTGCTGCTCAATCGCGACCTGACGGCCAAGGGCTGGCGTAACAGCGACATGCAGCGCACCAGCGCAAGCTCGTTGGTGTCCGATCAGCAGGTTGCGCAGTGGCTGAACCTGCAACCCGTCGGGAAACTGCAGCCCCGTGACGTGGCGCGGGTCTGCCGCAGCACCGTTCACAGCTATTGCCTGTCGCCGCTGCCGACTATCGAGGCGCGACATCTGCCCTCGCTGGGCCACGCTGCGAGCCAGGCCGATATCGCCATGCTGCTGGAATACAGCCGCCTGTTGTGGCGCGAAACGGTCCGTCCCTCCGCGCCGCACATTCGTCTGCCGATTCGCAACAGCCAGCGCATCAAATTCCTGTCGCTGACCTCGGAAGTCATCTTCGAGAACTACAGCCACATCATCATCGACGAAAGCCACGAACTCACCGCGCCCATGGTGCAGATCCTTGATCGCAGCCCGCAGGCGGTGATCACCCTGGGCGATGAATTCCAGCAGCTCAGCGGCAAGACCCCACGCCACGGCGGGTTCATTCGCCAGCGCTTCATGACCCAGTCGATCCGCGCCGGCAAGCAGATGGCCGAGGTGCTCGACCCGCTGATCCAGCTGCACCCCAGCGACATCAAGGAAGGCTTCGTCGGACGCGCGCCGCATCCGACCCGGATCATCGGCCACAGCGTGATGCCGATCCCGGAAAAGCCCACGACGATTCTGGTCGCCAACGAATGGGGCCTGTTTGCCTGGTTCAGGCGCCTGACCGAAGCCGGCGCGCATTTCAATCTGCCGCCCAGAACGCTGGAGCACCTGACCCTGTTCGTCAAAGGCGTCGATCAGTTGTACCGCGAGGATCATCGGCCACAGCATCGCCTGATTTTCCGTTTTGCGTACTGGGATGCCCTGGCTTCGGCGATGGGCGCGAGCCACGAATTCAAGGCCATGCACGAGTGGCTGGGGCAGGGCAACACGCTGCAGGATTTCGTCGAGACCGCCCAGCGTTTCTGCAGCGACCCGGCCGCTATCATCAAACTGGCGAAAGTCGAAGACGTAAAGAACCAGGAGTTCGACACCGTGCTGCTGTCCCGCGACCTGATGCGTCCGCCCCGTCAAGGCTCGACCCACTCGCTGGCCAGTGTCTGCTCGCTGCTCTACACCGCCAGTTCGCGGGCGCGGCACGAATTGTTGCTACCGGGGAACATGAGTGACTGGTTGCAGGATCTGGGGCGCAAGCAGTCGTGAGTTGATTTGGATCCGCGATCGCGGAGCAAGGAGCGAAGGTTGGGCACGACAAGACTGAGCAAACTGTTGAATCTGGATGACTTCCAGCGCGCGGCCAAACGGCATTTGCCGCGTCCGATCTACGAGTACATTGCCGGTGCGGTGGAAGACAACCGCTCGCTGCTGGCCAACACGCAGTCGTTCCAGCGCTATGCGTTCGTGCCACGGGTGCTGCGTAATGTCTCCGGGCGCAGCGGGGCCAGAAGCCTGTTTGGCCACTCCTATGCCTGGCCCTTCGGCTTTGCGCCGATGGGCATCAGCGCACTGTCGGCCTACCGTGGCGATATCGTGCTGGCGCAGGCCGCAGGGCAGATGAACCTGCCGATGATCATGAGCGGCTCTTCGCTGATTCGTCTGGAGGAAGTGGTCAAGGCCAACCCCAACGCCTGGTTTCAGGCCTATCTGCCGGGGGACGAAGCGAACATTCGAGGGTTGATTGCCCGAGTGGTCGCGTCCGGTTTCCAGACGCTGGTGATTACCGTGGACACGCCCGTTGCCGCCAACCGCGAGAACAACGTCCGAGCAGGTTTTTCAACGCCCTTGCGCCCCAGCCTGCGACTGGCCTGGGACGGCATCACCCATCCGCGCTGGCTGCTCTGGACCTTCCTGCGCACGCTGTACAAGCACGGCATTCCGCATTTTGAAAACAACTACGCCCATCGCGGCGCGCCGATCATTTCGCCCTCCGTGGAGCGCGATTTCTCGGATCGCGGGCATCTGGACTGGTCGCACCTGAGCCTGATCCGCGCGCTGTGGCCGGGTACGCTGGTGGTCAAAGGCATTCTTCACCCCGACGATGCCAGACGCGCCGTGGAGGCTGGCGCCAACGGGCTGATCGTCTCCAACCACGGCGGTCGGCAACTGGACGGCTCTGTCGCACCGCTGCGCGTCCTGCCCGCGATCATCGCCGCCTGCCCGGACGTGCCGGTGATGCTCGACGGCGGCATCCGGCGCGGCAGCGATGTGGTGAAAGCACTGGCACTGGGCGCCGCGTTCGTCTTCATCGGCCGCCCCTTCAACTTCGCCGCCGCCGTGGGTGGCGAAGAAGGCGTGCTCCACGCCGCCAGACTGCTGGCACAGGAAGTGAGCCGGAACATGGGCATGTTGGGGATTTGCAGCCTGGATGAGCTGGACCGGAGTGTGTTGATGGGGGTGGATGAGGCGTTTTCGTAGGGCGTTTTTGCCTGCCACCATTTGAGGTCTCTCCTACAAAAGACCGGGGTGTCACCTGACTTACCGGTTTCGCTGGCGTTGTTACGTTTCTGACCGATCAATTTTCGGGGCAGGGACGAACAATGAAAAGCGACCAATCAGGTGAGGTAAGGCCGGCTGTACTCAATTGTGATACCGCTCTGGGGCAGGCGTTGATTGCGATGTTCGTCTCTCTGGAGCGCGAACTGATCGCTGAAAACGCGCTGCCCGGAGCGCTCAAGGTCATCGTCTTTGGGGGGGGGGGGCGCGGTTCATCTCTACACCAGTCATCGGGTGTCGATGGACATTGATGCCGAGTTCTTTTCGGTGGATCTGCCGTCAACCATCAACCTGCGTGCGATGTTGATGGTAGCGCCGCAGAAGAAATTCATCGATGCGTCAAGAGGCCGTCTTATTGAATTGTCTTTTGACTTGAAGTTCTCCACAGGCCTGGGACCGTTGCATGAAGATTATTTGGATAGAGGGATACCTCTAGAAGGGTTCAGCCCTGGCTCGCCGCTTCAGCTCCTGATTGCAGCGCCTGTTGATCTCGCTATTTCCAAGCTCGGACGGGCGAGCGATCAAGACATCGGCGATATATTTGCGCTGCTGCGTAGCGGCTTCATCCTTGCTTCGGAATTCGAACGCTTGGCTCTACAGGCCATAGATTGTTATGTTGGCAATCACGAGCCACCCACATCGATTCTGAGAAATATCCTGCAGGACTACCTGGAGATCAGTGATGGTGAACCAAGCTGACGGTCATGTTCTTTCCGAAACATTGAACAGATTGGGGCAAATGCCGCTCAATCAGGCCGACAATGACTTACTGGTGAGCCTCGCCCATGAAGTGTGGTACGAGCATTCGAGCGTCGAGTCCGAGCTTTGTCATTACCTTGCAAGCGGCCCTGGAGAGGTTGAGGCGAGAAGAGTGGGTTACTTGCTGGAAAAGCTGACTCGTTTTGTTTGTCTCCCTGATGATCGAGCCGTTGAAACGTTACATGCAGTGAGCTTGCTGGCGCAGCGCTTTCCCCGTCAGCATGAACTGGAGGCCCCTGCTGGCACGCGGCTGCGTGAGCTTCGCGATGAGCTTGCAGTGTCTTGGGGGCTGACTGAAGGGCTTGGTTTGAAAGTACAAACCCTATTGCCCTACCAGACTCGGCATTACGCGGCGTCCCGGAACAATGGATTCAAACAGGACGCGCCTTAACGCCTGGCCCGCAATTGGCTTTGCGCCTCTACCCCAGTGCTTGTAACCCCAACCTTTGTTAAATTCCCTCCCGGCGCCGCGTGCTTCTTCGCGGCGCCAGACCCCAAGCGCTGAATCCGGAACCCTTCATGCCGAAAAAACCAGGCAGGTCTGCCGAGCACGTGTCGTCGTCCGTGCCAAAAAAGGCCTCCAGCCTTACGCTGATCGATGTCGCCAAAGTGGCGGGTGTGTCGCCCATGACGGTGTCCCGGGCCTTGCATCGTCCGGATCTGGTCAGCGAGGACACGCGGGAGAAGGTGCGGGAGGCGGTGCGCAAGACCGGTTACGTACCGAACATGCTGGCGGGCGGGCTGGCAAGCAACAAGAGCCGGCTGGTGGCGATCTTCTTGCCGACCATCGCCAACTCGATCTTTGCCGACACGGTTCAGGCGTTGATGGACCGGCTGACTCAGGCCGGCTATCAGACGCTGCTGGGCTTGACCGGTTATGACGCCGAGCAGGAAGAAAAGCTGCTGGAAGCGGTGCTCGGTCGGCGCCCTGACGGCATCGTGCTGACCGGTACGCTGCACACCGAGTCCAGCCGGGTGCGTCTGGCCCAGGCTGGCATTCCGGTGGTCGAGGCGTGGGACTTGAGCGAGGACCCGATCGACATGCTGGTCGGTTTCTCCCACGAAAAAGTCGGCGAAGAAACCGCGCGGCATCTGCTGCAAAAGGGTTACAAACGCTTCTCAGTGGTGACCATCGGCGACCCTCGCGGCTTGCGACGTTGCAACAGCCTGATTGCCGAATTGAAGAAGCACGGCATCGACGACGTTCCCATGGAATTGCTCCCACCCCCCGCAACGCTGCAGGTCGGGCGGGAAGGGCTGGCCGGTTTGCTGGATCGTGGCGTCGCCACTGATGTGGTGGTGTGCAGTTCGGACACCGTTGCCCAAGGCGTTCTGGCAGAGGCTGCGAGTCGCGGCTTGCGCGTGCCGCAAGACCTGGCGGTGATGGGCTTCGGCGATCTGAGCAGTGCCGCGCACGTCTATCCGGCGTTGTCGACGGTGCGCGTGGATGGTAATCGTATTGGCCTGCAAGTCGCTCAGGCCTTGCTCGACCGCTTTCAGGAACACAGCTCAAGCGCCACGCCGATAAGGGTCGATACCGGCTTCACGCTCATTGACCGCGCCAGCACCTGATCGCTGCTATCCCCTGAAATTTCAGATTGTCCGACAGGCGTTGTATTGAATGATTGCGCAATCAGTGTAATATCCGGGTCATGGTGATTGTCTTTCCGAAGCCGATCACCTTTTTTACCGGTTCGTATGATTGCGCAATCATCAATTAAAACATCAGCGGATTCAGGGGCGCTAACCCATGCTCGAACAACAACAAAACAGCACGTCTTCCGATAATGACCAGATCGCCTGGGTGAAGGTGTCTTCGGTTTTTCTGCCGCTGGCCAACCCGATCAGCGACGCCAAGGTGCTGACCGGACGGCAGAAACCGATGACCGAAATCGCGATTCTGGTGGCCGAGATCGAAACCCGGGATGGCCATCGCGGCATGGGGTTCAGCTACTCGAAACGCGCGGGCGGCCCCGGCCAGTTCGCCCATGCCAAGGAGATCGCTCCAGCGCTGATCGGCGAGAACCCCAGTGACATCGCCAAGCTGTGGACCAAGCTGTGCTGGGCCGGTGCTTCGGTCGGACGTAGCGGCTTGTCAACCCAGGCCATCGGTGCCTTCGACGTGGCGTTGTGGGACCTCAAGGCCAAGCGCGCCAATCTGTCGCTGGCCCGATTGCTCGGCGCCCATCGGGATTCGGTTCGCTGTTACAACACCTCCGGCGGATTCCTGCACACGCCGCTGGAGCAACTGATGCACAACACCGACATGTCCCGGGAGAAGGGCATCGGCGGCATCAAACTCAAGGTCGGTCAGCCCGATTGCGCCATCGACCTGCATCGCGTGGCGACGGTGCGCAAGCATTTGGGCGATGACTTCCCCTTGATGGTCGACGCCAACCAGCAATGGGACCGGCCGACCGCGCAGCGCATGTGCCGTCGTTTCGAAGAATTCAACCTGATCTGGATCGAAGAACCGCTGGATTGCTACGACGCCGAAGGCCATGCGGCATTGGCTCACCAGTTCGACACGCCGATTGCCACGGGCGAGATGCTCACCAGCGTTGCCGAGCATGCCGAGTTCATCAAGCTGCGTGGCGCTGATTTCCTGATGCCCGACGCGCCACGGGTCGGCGGCATCACGCCGTATCTGAAGGTCGCGGCGATGGCCGAGCAGGCGGGGATGATGCTGGCGCCGCACTTCGCCATGGAACTGCATGTGCATCTGGCTGCGGCTTATCCGACTGAGCCGTGGGTCGAGCATTTCGAGTGGATGGAACCGCTGTTCAACGAGCGTCTGGAAACCCGCAATGGCCGCATGCTGGTGCCAACCCGCCCTGGGTTGGGCCTGTCGCTGAGTGAGCAGGTCAAGGCCTGGACCGCGCAGGTCGCAGAGGTCGGTTCCCGACCCTGATTCGCCGCCGCAACGACATCGTCTGTACATGACCGGGAGCGCCTCCTGCGAGGTGCTCTTGCTGGCCGATCTATAAAAACAAAATGAGGGCTTTCATGTGGAACACTCCAACGCCGCAAGCGCAGCCGCCCCGGCTGTCGCCACCGCCGTACGCAGCAAGGTGCGTTATTCGATTCTGGCGATGCTGTTCATCGTCACCGCCATCAACGTTGGCGACCGCGCGACGCTCTCCATCACCGGCTCCGCACTGACCGAAGTGCTGGGCATCAACTCGGTGACCCTGGGCTACATGTTCTCCGCTTTCGCCTGGGCCTACGTGCTCGGGCAGTTGCCGGGCGGCTGGTTGCTGGACAAGTTCGGCTCGGTCAAGGTTTACGGCCTGTCGCTGTTCCTGTGGTCCACCATCACTGTAGCGCAGGGCATGATCGGCTTCTTTTCGGTGCCGGTCGCCATCGCAACGCTGTTCGTGCTGCGCTTCCTGCTGGGGCTGATCGAAGCGCCGGTGTACCCCGCCAATAGCCGCATCGTCGCGGCGTGGTTCCCGTTGCAGGAACGCGGGCTGGCGACGGTGATCTTCAATTCCTCGATGTACATGTCGGTCGTGCTGCTGGCGCCCGCGATGGGGTTCATTGCCCACCGCTATGGTTGGGAGCACGTGTACTGGTTCATGGGCGGGCTGGGGATCGTGGTCAGTCTGATCTGGTTCAAGCTGGTCAAGCCGCCGACCGAACACCCGATGGTCAACAGCGCCGAGCTTGCGTACCTGCGTGACGGCGGCGCTCAGGTCGACATGGACAAACCCAAGGCCAAGGGTGCATTCGTGCCGCGTTTCTCGGACCTGAAAGTGCTGCTGAAAAGCCCGATGATGTGGTCGATCTATCTGGGTAAATACTGCGATACCTCGCTGCAGTATTTCTTTCTGACCTGGTTCCCGGTTTATCTGGTCAAGGGTCGCGGGCTGAACATCATGGAAGCCGGCGCGATTGCTGCGATCCCTGGGATCTGCGGTTTGCTCGGCGCATTGTGCGGCGGTGCGGTGTGCGATTACCTGATTCGCAAGGGCTTTTCGCTGTCGGTGGCGCGCAAGATTCCATTGGTGTGCGGCATGACCATGGGCGCTACGCTGGTGTTCTGCAACTTCACCGAGTCGATGTGGGTGGTGACGATTCTCATGTCGCTGGCGATCTTCGGCAAGGGTGTGGTGGCGGTGGACTGGACCCTGGTGTCCGACACATCGCCAAAGCAAATCACCGGCATGGCAGGTGGTCTGTTCAACATGTTCGGTAACCTGTCCGGCATCTTCACGCCGATAGTCATCGGCTACATCGTGCAGTCCACCGGTTCGTTCTCGGGGGCGATGTATGTGGTCGCGGCGCATGCATTGGTGGGTGCGCTGGCGTTCTTGAGCATGGGCCGGCTGCGGCGGTTGGAGTTACAGCGGGCGACCGTTTAACGGAACAGAGTGCCCGGTATATCGCGATCCATCCGCAGCAGTCCGGCTTGCCGGCGGTGGCGATTACGAGGGCGCCACCGCCGGCAAGCCTTGCTGCTAAGACGACTGGATTTCAATCCTGCCCCGGAATGTCCAGCTCCACTTCCATCCGCTGGCCTTCTTGCAGAATGTGCTGACGCATCAGTTCGCTGGCCCCCGCGCTGTCCTTGTTGCGGATTGCGCGCACCAGCGCTTCGGTCTCTTTGAGCCTTGCGGCGAGGTGCTCGGGGGTGTTGCGCAGAGTCGGCGCGCATTGTTTCAGGGCCTGGCTGGTCTGCTGCACCATGCTGCTGAAGATCGGGTTCGAGGTCAGGGCGAACAACTGTTCATGGAAAGCGATGTAAGCGTTGCTGCCCGACTCGCTGTCGTGATCCTCCAGGGCCTCGCGCATGTCCATCAGGGTCAGGCGCAGTTCGGCGATTTCCTTCTGGCTGATCGATTGCGCGAGCAGGCCGACAATGAACGGCTCCAGGGTATAGCGCAGTTGCATGACGTCGGCGAGGGTGGCATTGGCCACGCCAACGGAAGCCACCGATGCGCTGGATGATGCAGACGGTTCGTCCAGCACCACCACGCCTTTGCCCGGCATCGAACGCACCAGCCCCAGTGTTTCCAGCACGATCACGGCTTCACGCAAGCTGGGACGACTGATGCCCAGTTGCTCGGCGAGTTCGCGCTGGCCTGGCAGCATGTCGCCGGAGCGCCATTGCCCACGGGCAAGCGCTGCCCGCAGTTTTTCTACCACGGAGTTAACGACGGTCGATGAGCTGATCATCCTGTTTTTCCTGAGTGGTCAATGAAACCGGGGAGGGCGCCTCGTGAGCGCCCGGGGAGGCGGCTTCAGAATTCCTGGTGGTGAACGGGTGTGGCGTTTTTCTTCGCTTGAAAGATAAACCCCTGTTTGCTGGCCAATACGTTGTTGGCGCGTTTCACGTCGATGTCTCTTTCCCAGCGGGCAATGGCGACAGTGGCGACGCAGTTGCCGATCAGGTTGGTCAGCGCCCGCCCGATGCCCATGAACCAGTCCACCGCCAGCACCAATACCAGACCGACCACCGGGATTGCCGGCACCGCGGTCAGGGTTGCGGCGAGGATAACCAGTGCCGACCCCGGAATGCCATGGGCACCTTTTGAGGTAATCAGAGACACCAGCAGAATGGTCAGCAGATCGGTGAAGGCCAGCGGCGTGCCGGTGGCGTTGGCGATGAACACGATGGCCAGGGTCAGGTAGATCGAAAAGCCGTCGAGGTTGAACGAATAGCCGGTGGGAATCACCAGGCCGACCGTCGAACTGCCGATGCCCATGTGCTCCAGTTTGCGCATGATCTGCGGCAGTACTGCGTCAGAAGATGCCGTGCCCAAAACGATCAGCAGTTCTTCACGCAGGTACTTCAAAAACGGCAGGATCTTCAGCCCCGAAGCGCGCATTACGCCGCCCAGAATCAGCAGCACGAAGGCCGAGCAGGTCAGGTAGAACAACGCCACCAGGCTGCCCAGATGCTGCAGCGACTGCACCCCGTATTTGCTGGTGGTGAACGCGATGGCGCCGAACACGCCGATGGGCGCCAGGCGCACGATCATGCCCATGATGCGGAAGATCACATGGCTCAGTTCGTTGATCAGCCGCGAGATGCCGCTGGCCGATTCACCCACCAGATTCAGGGCGCTGCCAAACAGCACGGCGAACAGCAGCACCTGCAAGATGTTGTTATCGGCGAACGCGCCGATCACCGAGGTGGGGATCAGATCCATGAGAAAGGTCGACGCGCCGTGAATCTGCTTGGTGCGCTCGGTGAGGTCGCCCATGTCGGCGACCGAGAGTTGGTCCAGATGGATGTTGGCGCCGTTGCCAAGCCCCGTGCCGTAGGCGACGATCAGGCCGATGACCAGCGCAATGGTGGTCAGGACTTCGAAATACAGCACGGATTTGAGGCCGATGCGGCCGACTTTTTTCAGGTCGCCAGCGCCGGAAATGCCGCTGACCACCACGCAGAACACAATCACGCCGATGAGCATCTTGATCAGCTTGATGAAGCCGTCACCCAGCGGTTTGAGTTGCGAAGAGAATTCGGGAAGGGCCAGGCCGCAGATGATGCCGAGCATCAATCCAATGACGACCTGAAGGAATATCGAACGGGAGCACCATTTGAGCATGATGAGGATCTCTAGTCGGTGTCCTGACCCAGACGCGGTGGCCTGATGCCCGGACTTAATTATTGTGGTCTTACCGGTATGTCCAATGCCCATGCAGTTTAGGCCCGAAAAAACACACAGAACAAGAGGGGAGTGAAAGAAAGATCTTACCGGTCTGACCAGTGGTCTTTATTGTCGGTAATCGAGATCGGCAGGCCGGGGCTGACCCTTGTAGCAGTCCGGCTTGCCGACGGAAGCAATTTCACAGGCGCTCCCGGCCGCAAGCCGTTCTGCTAGAGGTGCATTCCGTAGGCGTGCTTACTGAGCGGTGACGGACGCGCTGCGCCACTGCTTTGGACTCAGTCCGAACCAGCGCTTGAAGGCGCGGGAGAAGGCGCTGGTCTCTGAGTATCCAAGCATCGAGGCCAATTGCGTGACGCTGAGGTGCTGTTGCTTAAGGTGGGCCATCGCCGACTCTTGGCGGATCTGATCCACCAGTTGCGTGAAGCTCAGGCCATATTCGCGGAGTTTGCGTTGCAGGGCCCATTCCGACAGGCCGAGGTTGTGGGCGATTTCGTCGAGGGCCGGTTCGCCCAGATGGAGGGTGGCGAGAATGGTCTGACGAGCGCGATCCAGCACGCTGGTTTCGCCGCCGGTATCACCCAGTTGGCGAATGGCGTCCTTGATCAGCATCAGCAGAATCGGGTCGCTGCCGGGCATGGCCTTGCCGATCAATTCACGTTTGGGGATGAGCAGGGAATTGCAGCCTTGCTCGAACCTCACGTCGGCGTGAAAGGCCTCGCGGTGTTCATGCCAGTCTTCAGGCCTTGCGTGCTCGAACGCCACCTGCCGAGGTGCCCAGTCGGGGCCGAGCACATGGCGAACCAGATTCATCGCCATGCCCATGGTCAATTCGGCGTCCTGGCGGCGTTCATGGATCGCGCCGTGTCGCACTTGATAGTCGAAGCGGTAACACTCGCCCTGGTCCACCAGTTCGATCAACGTACTGTGCTGATGGAAGGGAAAGGCCTGAGAAAAGTTGACCAGCGCGTCTTCCAGCGTGGCCGAACACAAGCCGATGTAGCCCAGCAGGCCCAGCGCCTGAGGCTGAAACTGCTGACCGTAACGCAGGCCGAAGTTGTCGCAACCGGTCTGCCGTGCCGCTTCTTCCAGCACCTTGCAGTAGTTGGTCAGCGGCAGGCTGAGGGTCGGATGCAGCAATTGTTCAGGGTCGATGCCGGCGCAGCCGAACACGCGGTCCAGATCACCACCTTGCTGCACGATAAAGCCATCCAGCCCATTGGCGGCAGCCGACAACACGCCGCGATTGCTGGCGGCGGAAGGGGTGGAAGCCGTTGTGGGAAGCATGGTCTGCAGCATTGAAATGAAGGGCCGTCAGGGTGTGTATGAATTTTATTCAAGCAAATGTCATACCTTGTTACGGGTTGGAGAAAGTTCGCGAAACGCGAGCGCACCCATTTGCGGGAGGGAGCTTGCTCGCGAAAGCTTGGGTGCGGGCCCTATGGATGTGCCGAATGTACCGGCTTCTTCGCAAGCAAGCTCCCTCCCACCCAGTATGTCGAGGCGGACCTTTGCGGGCATGTCGAGGATTTGCTACCTGACGACCCATCACGTGAGAATCGATCTGGGAACTGAGGTTGCACGACCCCATCCATCCCTGACTCGAAATGAAGCACAGGCCCCCGATCGCGCGCCGGGTTGGCGCACCACCGCCAATCAGTCGCAAAACTTGACCGCACACGACACCGCGCGTCCTGTGCGGTCAAGCCTTGCCGGTAAACCTGTGGCTATGCTCGACGTCAGGCAAATACCGTCGCTTGGCTACCGGGGTGCACACTCATGACTGTTACACAACTCAAACCGACATTGGGAACCCTGCATCTGTGGGGACTGGCCGTGGGCCTGGTGATTTCCGGCGAGTACTTCGGCTGGAGTTACGGCTGGGGCACCGCAGGCACCCTGGGTTTCCTCGTCACCACGCTGATGGTGGCGGTGATGTACACCTGCTTCATCTTCAGTTTCACCGAGCTGACCACCGCCATCCCCAACGCCGGGGGGCCGTTCGCCTACAGCCTGCGCGCCTTTGGCGTGACTGGCGGGATGATCGCCGGGCTGGCAACGCTGATCGAGTTCGTCTTCGCGCCGCCGGCGATCGCCATGGCGATCGGCGCGTACCTCAACGTGCAGTACCCGTCCCTTGACCCGCGAGTCGCGGCCATCGGCGCGTACATCGTATTCATGACTCTGAACATCCTTGGCGTCAGCATTGCCGCGACCTTCGAGCTGGTGGTGACGGTATTGGCCGTGGCCGAACTGCTGGTGTTCATGGGCGTGGTCGCACCCGGCTTCAGCTTCAGCAACTTCGTGCTGGGCGGCTGGGCCGGTTCCGACACCTTCAGCCTGCCTGCGATCAGCGGCATCTTCGCGGCCATCCCGTTCGCCATCTGGTTTTTCCTCGCCATCGAGGGCGCGGCCATGGCCGCCGAAGAGGCGAAAGACCCGAAACGCACGATCCCTCGCGCTTATGTCGCAGGCATCCTGACCCTCGTGGTGTTGGCCATCGGCGTGATGATTTTTGCGGGCGGCGTGGGCGACTGGCGCGCACTGTCGAACATCAACGACCCACTGCCGCAGGCAATGAAAGCAGTGGTCGGCAACAACTCCAACTGGATGCACATGCTGGTGTGGATCGGCCTGTTCGGTCTGGTCGCCAGTTTTCACGGCATCATTCTTGGCTATTCCCGTCAGTTCTTTGCCTTGGCCCGCGCAGGTTTTCTGCCTCCAAGCCTGGCCAAGCTGTCGCGCTTTCAGACCCCGCACCGTGCGATTCTCGCGGGCGGCGTCGTGGGTATTCTGGCCATCCTCAGTGACGGCCTGGTCAACCTGCAAGGCATGACGCTGACCGCTGCGATGATCACCATGTCGGTGTTTGGCGCTATCGTGATGTACATCGTCAGCATGCTCAGCCTGTTCAAACTGCGTCGCAGCGAACCGAATCTGGAACGCAGCTTCCGCGCTCCGGGTTACCCGATCGTCCCGGGCATCGCGCTGGTGCTGGCGGTGGTCTGCCTGGTGGCGATGGTCTGGTTCAATCTGGTGATTTGCGGCATCTTCCTCTGTCTGATGGCAGCGGGCGCGCTGTTCTGCAAAGTGGTCCGCAGTCGCGGCGCGGTTGTTGCAGTCGCGAGTTAGGCTGTAGTTGCTGGTCAATACGTGGTGGATCGATAAGGATGAGGGCTTATGAGTTTTTCCCACAGCATCGGTGGCATGGTCTGGCGCTTCGACAGCCTGCGCGAACTCATGGCCAAGGCTAGCCCCGCGCGCTCCGGTGACTTCCTCGCGGAAATCGCCGCCAGCAGCGACGCCGAGCGCGCGGCGGCGCAAATGGCCCTGGCCGACGTGCCGCTCAAGCGGTTTCTTACCGAAGCGTTGATCCCTTACGAGCAGGACGAAGTCACGCGCCTGATTGTGGACAGTCACGATCAGGCCGCCTTCTCGGTGGTGAGTCACCTGACCGTCGGCGGCTTTCGCGACTGGCTGCTGGGCGACGACGCCACCGAAGCCAGCCTCAAGGCATTGGCGCCGGGGCTGACGCCGGAAATGGCGGCGGCGGTGTCAAAGATCATGCGTGTGCAGGATCTGGTGCTGGTGGCGCAGAAGATCCGCGTGGTCACGCGGTTCCGCAATACCGTAGGATTGCGCGGGCGGATGTCCACCCGGCTGCAACCCAATCATCCGACCGACGACCCCGCAGGCATCGCCGCCAGCGTGCTCGACGGTCTGTTGTATGGTAACGGCGATGCCATGATCGGCATTAACCCGGCCACCGACAGCATCAGCGCCATCACCGAGCTGCTTAAGATGCTCGACGGCGTGATTCGTCATTACGAGATTCCCACTCAATCCTGCGTGCTGACCCACGTCACCTCGTCGGTGGCGGCCATTGAAAAGGGCGTGCCGGTTGATCTAGTGTTTCAGTCCATCACCGGCACCGAGGCGGCCAACAGCAGCTTCGGTATCAGCCTGGATATTCTCCAGGAAGGCTACGAAGCGGGCTTGAGCCTCAATCGCGGCACGTTGGGCAACAACCTGATGTATTTCGAAACCGGGCAGGGCAGCGCGCTGTCGGCCAATGCCCATCACGGCGTCGACCAGCAGACCTGCGAAGCCCGCGCCTATGCCGTCGCCCGGCATTTCAATCCGTTTCTGGTCAATACCGTGGTCGGCTTCATCGGCCCGGAATACCTGTACAACGGCAAGCAGATCATTCGCGCCGGCCTGGAAGACCACTTCTGCGGCAAGTTGTTGGGCGTGCCCATGGGTTGCGATATCTGCTACACCAACCATGCCGAAGCCGATCAGGACGACATGGACATGTTGCTGACCCTGCTCGGGGTTGCGGGCATCAACTTCATCATGGGCATTCCCGGTTCCGACGACGTGATGCTGAACTACCAGACCACCTCGTTCCATGACGCGTTGTACGCGCGCAAGACCATTGGCTTGCGCCCGGCGCCGGAGTTCGAAGAGTGGCTGACGCGCATGGATATCCTGCGTCAGGACGACAACAGCGTGCGGCTGGGGCAGGGTGTTCCGCCGTTATTCCGCAAAGCGCTGGCGCAGCTGAAATAGCCGTTGAAACAGCCGTTGAAGAAGGACATCGGTCATGAGTGATGACAACAAATCGCCCGCGCACGTCGATGCATGGCGACAGCTGCGTTCGCTGACCTCCGCGCGCATTGCCCTTGGCCATGCTGGCACCAGTCTGCCGACTTCCGCGCAACTGGATTTCCAGTTCGCCCACGCCCAGGCCCGGGACGCCGTGCATCTGCCGTTCGATCACGCTGCCTTGAGTGAACAGCTCGCTGGCCGTCAGCGTGATAGCCTGGCCGTTCACAGCTCGGCGACGGATCGCAACATCTATCTACAGCGGCCTGATCTGGGGCGCAGGCTGTCGGCCGATTCGGTCGAGCAGCTGCGCAGCTATGGTGAGGCACATCCCGAGGGCTTCGATCTGGCAGTGGTGGTGGCGGACGGTTTGTCCTCACTGGCGGTTCAGCGCCACAGCCCGTTGATGCTCGAACGCATCGACGAACTGGCCGCGGCAGAAGGCTGGAGCGTGGCGCCGGTGGTGCTGGTTGAGCAGGGTCGCGTCGCGGTGGCCGATGAAGTGGCCGAACTGCTCAAGGCGCGGATGGTGGTGATTTTGATCGGCGAGCGCCCGGGCCTCAGTTCTCCGGACAGCCTGGGCCTGTATTTCACCTACGCACCTCGGGTCGGCCTGAACGACGCGTCACGCAATTGCATTTCCAATGTGCGACTCGAAGGCATGAGCTACGCCATGGCCGCGCACAAGTTGCTCTATTTGATGCGCGAGGCGTGGCGTCGGCAGTTGTCCGGGGTGAACCTCAAGGACGACGCCCAGGTGCCGGTGCTGGAAGAAGGCCAAGGCGTGCGGCCGGGGAATTTTTTGATGGGTGGGTAGACCCTGGATTGATCCGGCGCCGCCTTCGCCACTGTCGTAACCTCCAGCCGCTCCCACAGGGTCCGGGGTGTCTGGAGCTCGGCGGGATGTTTTGAGTCGGGCGCTGTTCAGGCAAACGCAGCACATCCTGTGGGACACTCCGGAGGTCACGACGGCAGCAAAGGCGGCGTGGCAGTCAGCATCGAATTGCCTGACCCACCGCTTCGCCACTGTCGTAACCTCCAGCAGCTCCCAAAGGGTCCGGGGTGTCTTGAGGTCGGGCGCTGTGCATGCAGGATGTTTTGAGTCGGGCGCTGTTCGTGCAAACGCAGCACATCCTGTGGGACACGCCGGAGGTCACGACGGCAGCGAAGGCGGCGTGGCAGTCAGCATCGAATTGCCTGACCCACCGCTTCGCAACTGTCGTAACCTCCAGTTCACAGCAGCTCCCACAGGGTCCGGGGTGTCTGGAGGTCGGCCGTAGTGCATGCAGGATGTTTTGAGTCGGGCGCTGTTCAGGCAAACGCAGCACATCCTGTGGGAGACGCCGGAGGTCACGACGGCAGCGAAGGCGGCGTGTCAGCCAGCATCGAACTGCCTGAACCACCGCTTCGCCACTGTCGTAACCTCCAGCACGACGGCAGCGAAGGCGGCGTGTCAGCCAGCATCGAACTGCCTGAACCACCGCTTCGCCACTGTCGTAACCTCCAGCAGCTCCCACAGGGTCCGGGGTGTCTTGAGGTCGGGCGCTGTGCATGCGGGATGTTTCGAGTCGGGCGCTGTTCATGCAAACGCAGCACATCCTGTGGGAGACGCCGGAGGTCACGACGGCAGCGAAGGCGGCGTGTCAGTCAGCATCGAACTGCCTGACCCACCGCTTCGCCACTGTCGATTGGCAACTCATCGCTGCAACACCAATATCCGCGACAGCAACTCATCCCGATCCACATAACACCCCTGAAAATGCCGGGCGCCGCTGGTGGGGTCGAAGGCGTCGCGGGCGTGCAGGGTGCGGCGGTTGTCGAAGCACCACAGCTGCCCGGCTTCCAGGCGCTGACGAAACTGAAAGCGTGGCTCGCGGGTCATGGCAATGAAGTGCCGATACGCCCGGTAATACGGCAGCATCACATCCGGCTCGATGTTGAACGCCCCGCGCAGGAAGTTGGCCATGCGAATCTCGGCAACTTCCCCTGTGACATCCAGCGCGATGACCGGTGCCAGGCAGCGATAGTCACTGCGCCGATCCTTGTTGCGAAACTCCACAGGCACTTCGCACAACAGACGGTAAGCCTGCGGGTCTTCCTGACGCAGGGTTTGTGCAATCGCAAAACCATCGACAAAACGGCTGTCGCCACCTTCCGCGTCATTGATCAGGCAATGCAGAAACTGCAAACCCGGCTGCAGCTCGCGAGTCGGCAGGTCGGTGTGCAGTGGCAGGTTGAAAGCGGTGTAGGCGTTGCTGTCGGCGTCGACCTTGGATTGCACGTTGAACAGCACGCCGAAGTTGCTCTCGCGGATGAATGAAATGCGCTGGGCCAGCAGGCTCAACGAGCCCGGCTCTGTCGGCACGCCGCGCACCTGAGACAGGCCGATGTCGCGCACAGCCAGCAGCCAGTCGAGCAGGGCGCTGTCGTCATTCATCACCGCCGAGTATTCGAAGACGGGCAGCGTCAGCCCTGCGACCCACCGCTGTTTGCGCGCACGTGTTGCCTGTCGTTCTGCGCGTGACGCATCGTCGTAGGCGTGTGCCCGCAACCAGCCCGGGTCGTAGCGGCTGTCATGACCGTCTTCCCATTGCACCCGCAGCGCGCCCTGATCATCGACCTCGACACTCAGCGGCTCAAGATGCTCGGGCACGTCGGCGATTTCGAACACCTGCTCGCGGGTCACGCTGTACACGCACTGCGAGCATGGACAGTTGTCACGCAGCCACAGGTGATGAAAGGGGCTGCGGCGCTGGTCCGCCCAGGTGACTTCGATGAGGTCCGGGGCCAGCTGCGCGCTGAGCAGTGGGCTGATCAACGGATAGGTTCGGTAGTCGGCGATGGCGTTCATGGGCGATGCTCCTTGGGCAGAAAACTCGCGGTTCAGAGGATTGAAGGGCACTGGGTATCGTCGCGGGCCGGGGCGAGGATGATGCGCACCGAGTACGCGGTGCCGAACAGAATCAGCACCAGCCCGATGACTTCGGCCATGTTCGGCAAGCGACCGTGAAAGGCCAGCCCCAAGACCGTGGCGAAGAAGGATTCCAGCGCGATCAACTGGCCTGACAGCACCATCGGCAGGCGCCGTGACGCCAGGTTCCAGGCCCCGGCACCCATCACCGAAGACAACAGCGCGATCAATAGCGCCCAGCCATAGAGGTGCCAGGCCTCGGGCGTGGCGAAGCCCAGTGTTGGCAGGCGTAACAAGTCCATGGCCCAGGCCAGTGGCGTCAGCATCAGCGCGGCGAGGCCTGCGCCGATCATCATCAGGCAGGTCCAGGCGCTGGTAGCGCCTGTGTGCAGATGCTCCATCGCCATCTGGTTGATCACGCTGAACGACAGCCAGATCAACACTGCGCCCAGAGAGAAAACCAGCCCGGCCCACAACACCGTTCCCGCGCCGGGGGGATCGCGTAGCACCTGCACGTTGATCATCACCAGCCCCAGGCACAGCAGCGAGATCGGCAGGAGCAACTGACCCCAGCGCAGCGCGCGGTGGGTGGCGTTACCCAGCAGTGCCTGCAACACCGGAACGGCGCCGATGAACGCGGCGATCATCAGCGGCCCGCCGTAAATCACGCCGCCTGCAATACAACTGCTGTAGGCCAGATACCCCAGCACGCCGAGGGCCATGCCGATGAGCCACTGCCGTGGACGCAGGCCGCGCAATTGTGAGCGGTACAGCGGCAGCAACAGGACGCCAAGCACACCGGCCATCATGAAGCGCACCAGCATGAAGTCCGCAATGCTGTAGCCCTGCAGCACGTAGGGCGCGATGAAATTGCAGGCCCAGCTCAAGGTCGCCAGTACCGCGAAACCCACGCCTTGCCAGATGATCGAACGCGATGAGCGCATGTGGACTCCTGATAAAGGGGCGGGATCCAGGCCTTGCCAAGGGTTTCTGGTCGCGTGATATGCCACGAGACTGGCGCTCATCTTGCCGACCACTCCGGCTGTGCTACAAATGATGTCTTCGTCACCATGCATTACTGGAAATTATGAATAAGCTCGGTAAATCGCTACCACCGCTGGCCAGTCTGTTGCCGTTCGAGGCCGCGGCCCGCTTGCTGAGTTTTTCCCGTGCCGCCGAGGAGCTGAACCTGACGCAGGCGGCGGTCAGCCGGCAGATACGAGCCCTGGAGGAAAACCTCGGCATCGCGCTTTTTCAACGACGCAACCGGGCGGTCTTCCTCACCGATGCCGGTCGGGAGTTCAGCCTTACGCTGGGTAATGCACTGCGCGATGTCGCCAGCACCGCAGATCGCCTGCGCGGAGTGGCGGGGAACAATGAGGTGGTGTTGCTGTGTCAGCCCTGCGAGGCCTTTCACTGGTTGATGCCGAGGTTGTCTGACTTCCACCAGCGGTACCCGGAAATCGAGCTAAAGATGGTCACCTGGGCCAATCCGCTGACCGACTTCCAGGGCTATTTCGATGTAGCGATGCAGAGCAGCAACCGTGATCACGGCCTGCATCCATTGCTGTTCACCGCGGCGGACGAGGTCTTTCCGGTGTGCAGCCCGCGTTACCTGCAAAGTCGCGCACCGTTGAGCACGTTCGAAGATCTGGCCGGCCACACGTTGCTGTATCACGACGCGCTGCCAGCCTATCAACTGGAGTGGGATACGTGGCTGGCGACATTCGGGCATGAGGTCCCGCGCAGTGCACGCGGGTTATCGTTCGACAACTACTCGCTGATGCTGCACGCGGCGGTCGAAGGTCACGGGCTGGCGATGGGGTGGCGGCGGACCTCACAGCGCATGCTCGACAGCGGCGTGCTGGTGGCGCCATTGCGCGAGACCGTGCATCTGACCGAGGCGTTGTCGGTCTACCGTCGCCACGGGCAGGCGCGCCGGGAAGAGGCGAACCTGCTGGTGGAGTGGTTGCGTACCGAACTGGCGTGATTCAGGCGCCAGCGATCATCAGGTCGAGGTTCTGCACCGCTGCCCCTGCGGCGCCTTTGCCGAGGTTGTCGAACACCGCCGCCAGCAACACGTGCCCGGCGTTTTCGAACACCATCAGCCGCAGTTTATCGGTGTCGTTCAGCACCCGAGGGTCCAGACCGCCGAGCGCTTTCGACTCATCCAGCTTCATGACCTCGACAAACCCGCTGCCCGCGTAATGCTGTTCCAGGCAGGCGTGCAGTTTCGCACCGGTTACACCCGGTGCCAGCAGGCGCAGTTGCAACGGGATGGTCAGCACGATGCCCTGACGAAACGAGCCGTAGGCCGGAATGAACACCGGCCGCTCGCTGAGGCCGCTGTATTGCTGGATTTCCGGAATGTGCTTGTGCGCCAGACCCAGGCCATACACCTGAAACGGCGTTGCCTGCGCAGCGTCCGGGCCTTCGAACTCATCGACACCGGCACGCCCCTTGCCTGAATAGCCCGACACGGCGTTGATGCTGATCGGGTAGTCATGGGGAATCAGTCCTGCATCCAGCAACGGGCGCAGCAAGCCGATTGCGCCGGTCGGGTAGCAGCCTGGGTTGCTGACCCGGCTGGCGCTGGCGATGGTGGCTTTCTGCTGCTGACTCATCTGCGCGAAACCGTACACCCAATCCGGCTCGGTGCGGTGGGCCGAGCTGGCGTCGATCACCCGCACGTCCGGGTTTTCAATGCTCTGCGCGGCGGCGCGGGCGGCGTCGTCCGGCAGGCACAACACGGCAATGTCGCAGGCGTTGATCGCCACCGCACGGCTCTTGGCGTTCTTGCGCTGATCGGCCGGCAGCGTTACCAGTTTCAGGTCGCGGCGGCCTTGCAGCCGTTGGTGGATCTGCAGGCCGGTGGTGCCTTGGTCGCCGTCGATGAAAACAACTGGAATGGACATGCAAGTGCTCTCGAAGAAGTCATCAATGGCGATCATCTTCGAGCAGGGCGTAAGATAGGAAAAGTTGAATTTAATAACCGTCAGATTCAGTTTTTCTGAAGAGAAAATACCATGCGTGAAATCAGCCTGGACCGTCTGCGCACCCTGGTGGCGATTGCCGACCTTGGCTCGTTCGCCGAAGCGGCGCGGGTGCTGAACCTGGCGCCACCGACGGTGAGCCTGCACATCGCCGATCTGGAGGAGCGGGTGGGCGCCAGCCTGCTGTCGCGTACTCGAGGTCGGGTGCAGCCCTCGGCCATTGGCGAAACCCTGATCGAGCGCGCCCGTCGGCTGCTGAGCGATGCCGATCAAGCGCTGGAAGATGTGCAGCGGCAAGTGCAGGGGCTGGCGGGGCGTGTGCGTCTGGGCGCATCAACCGGCGTCATCGCGCAACTGATTCCCCATGCGCTGGAAACCCTGACTCGGGACCATGAGGACATCGACGTTCAAGTGGCTGTGCTCACCTCGCAGCAGACCTTGCAGAAGCTGGCCGATGGCAGTCTCGACATCGGCGTGATCGCGTTGCCTCAGGCACCGGTCAAGGGCTTGCAGATCAAGCCGTGGCGACGGGATCCGGTCATGGCGTTCCTGCCGGCGCGCTGGGATTGCCCGCCCGTGATCACACCGAGCTGGCTCGCGGGGCAGCCGCTGATTCTCAACGACAACAGCACGCGGCTGTCACGTCAGGTCGGGGAGTGGTTCGCCAGCGAAGGGCCGCAGCCGACGCCGCGCATTCAGCTCAATTACAACGATGCGATCAAGAGCCTGGTGGCAGCGGGGTATGGCGCGACATTACTCCCCCATGAAGCATCGACGCCCTTGCCGGAAAACCGGATCGCCATGCGCCCGTTACAACCGACCTTATGGCGAGAACTGGGCATCGCCCATCGTGGCGGAGCAGTCGAACGCTCGACTGAGCACGTGCTGGAGGTGTTGTGGGGGTTGGAGGCGTTGTAGGGAAATTTCAGGGCGCCCCGAACAGCATGGTCCAGTAGATGCCCAGATCGCTGCGTGTATTGGTCGCATAAGCCGCGCCGACCTGGGTGAACATCGGGTTCATCAGATTGGCGCAATGACCGGGGCTGGCCAGCCAGCTTTGCATCGCCTGAGTGGGCGAGCCCTGGCCGGCGGCGATGTTCTCGCCTATCTGCCGCCCCCGGTAACCAGCGACTCGTGCCCGGTCAGCAGGAGTGTCGCCGTCGGGGTCCTGATGAGCGAAATAGTTGTCGTTGGCCATCGCCTTGCTGTGGCCTTGGGCGGCCGTTCCCAATGCATTGCTCCAACTGAGTGGACGCGCGGCGGCGAAGCGGCGGTAGCCGCACATTCTCGGTTGAGCGCGAGCCGCGTTGACTTGTGCCAGCAAGGCGTTGTCTGCGCTGCGCACATCGGTCAGGTGTGTATCGAGCAATGGCTTGGCCAACACCAGTTGCCAGTGACCGCCTGCGTGACTGACGCCGATGTCTGCGGCCTGCGTGTCGAGCATCGAATCGCAGTATTCCCGTTGCAGCATGGCGAACGCCGCGGTGGCGTCCCACGCGCCGACCAGTTGAATGCTTTGCACGCTGGCAGCCTGATAACCGGCGGCTTTCAAGCCCTCCCGCAAACTCCCGCCATAGCCAACCGGCAAGGCAACGCTGGCCTTGAGCGACAGCGGTGCCAGCGCCGAAACAACCCGGCCTTCACAGCGTTGCGGATGCGCCCGGTAGCTGTTGATTGCCTGCACCAATTGCCGCTCGCCGTCGGCATGGGCCGGCGCAGCGATGATGTACAGCGAACAGGCAAGGCAGAGCAGGGCGAGGCGGGAACGACGAACAGGTGGGCGCATGAGGCGAACAGCTCGAATGATCATAACGGGAGGGTGCGGGTCGGGAGCTGAGGCGTGCGCGGCCAGTATGAAACTGGCTGCGAACGTCAGGGCGCGGATAGGACTGTGGGTTTGAGGACTAGTTGCAGGCGTGACAAAAATTTCATTCTGACGAGCCGTTAGCCGGCGGTGGCGTTTTTGAATACGCCACCGCCGGCAAGCTGTGCTGATACAGGACGTGGTTATTGCAAATCACTGGCAAACGGCATCAGCGGCCCATCGCTTGGCCTGCGTCCGGTAGCGCCGATGGCGTTGAGCAGGATCTCCACATCCTTGGCCCGTGGGGTGGTGGATTTCGCGTCCACCGGCCGCACGACCACCGAATTCTCGTCGCCGACTTCACCCTGCGCGAGGGTCAGCGACGGGTGATCGAACGGTGCCTGTTCCCAGGCCACGCGCGGATCGGTGAGGCCGACCTCCATGAAGCGGACCAGCGCGTCGATCTCGCTCGGCGTCAGGTTCAACGCGGTCATGTCCGGGTCCAGGTTGGAGGCGTTGTGCTGGTTCACGCTCGGATGATCGAAGCCGCTGGTGTTGCTCGCATCTTCGCCTCGGCGGTCGCCGCCACGGTTATAGAACTCCACCACCTGCTTGAGCGTCGAGCGGCTGCCGTTGTGGAAGTACGGGCCGGTCAGCGCGATGTTGCGCAGGGTCGGCGTCTTGAACGCGCCGTCCACCGAGTCGCGGAAACCGACGTTGGGTCTGAGCGTGGCATCGCAAGGGATCGCCGGGCTCAGCGGCGCTTCGAATTTGCACACATCGACCTCGAACGGGTCTGGAACGCTCAGGCCTTGCAGCAGCGTGTTGTACTGACGGGTGAACGACAGCGGATTGCCCCAGGCGTCGCTGCCGCCCAGCGCCAGATCTTCCTCGGTGGGCCGCACGCCGGTGTTATAGAAACCGTTGTCGTAAAGCGTGATCAGATTGTCGGCCATGACCATCCGCTCGATGCGTTCACGGGGCTCCAGGCGCAGGCGGGTGGCGGCGTTGGTCAGCTCGGGACCGGCGTGACAAGCCACGCATTTGCCCTTGCCGGTGAACAGGTTCATGCCCTGAACGGCCTGCGCATCCATGGCCTGGGCGTTACCTTGCAGATAGGCGTCCAGCGGGGTCTGGTCGGAGACCAGAGTCGACTCGTACAGCTGAATCGCCAGCCCGAAGAACAGCGGGAAGTTGGCCTCGATCTGCGCGTAATCCACACCGCCCAGTGACACCGGTTGTGAGGCATTCCACAGCCGTGGGTGGAACGCGGCCTTGATCAGGTCGCGGTAGCTGGGGCGGCGAACGGCGATCGATGACAGCACCGAATCATTGGAGGCGATGCGTTGATGGCTGAGCACCAGCGAATCGAGCATGCGCCGACCGATGTCGGCGAAGGTGCGCCCGCCACAGGACATCTCGACCGGGCTGCCGGGAGGTCCCACCGCTTGAGACGCCGCCGACGCGTCGTTGAGCGCCAGCCTGACCTTGATTGCCACTGGGTTGCGTTCAGTGGTCACGAAAATTGCGGCATCAGGGTCGCGGTTACCGAACGGCGAGAAACCGTTGAACACGTTGTTCGCTCGGCCATCCCAGAAGTTGCGCACGTTGAACGCAGCGTTGATCACCGTAGGCGCGTTGCGTGCGGTGCTGCGCCGCACGCTGATCCTGTTGACCGCGAATAACGCGTCAGTCACCGGGGTGCAGCGGTCGAAACGCGGCTGGCGCGGGCGCACGTAGTTGGCCTCGAACACGCCTTGAGAGCCGACCACATCGTCGCTGGAATAGACGATCGGCGAGTTGCGATCCAGCGGGTCTGCCAGCACATGGTTCGGGAAGTCGGTTTTTTTCAGCGTGTAGTTCGGGCCGCCCTTGCCGCCGGAGAGCGTGGCGTAGGAGGGCGTATCCCCCGGAATGTTCGGCGCAATGAACGGCTTGTTGAACAACGACGCCGAGTTGGCATTGGTGTGGGCCTGGCCGGGGTTGAGCTGGTTGGTGATGCGATGGTCGACCCCCGCGTGGTAGTGGCATGAGGCACAGGCGGTGAAGCCGTCGCTGCCAAAATCCTGATCCCAGAACATGGCCTTGCCGAGGCGGATCGCGGCATCGCGGTTGAGGACGAAGTCGCCCATCAGATCGACCTTGCGACCGCCTTCTGTACCGGACGGGTCGGGGGGCGTCAGGCCGCGCATGGATGCCAGGGTCGGAATGTCCAGCGCTGGATCCACCACTTCTACTGGCGTGGCGGCGAAGACGCCGGGCCCGGATACAGAACCCGCCACCAGACTTGCCGCCAGGGCGCAGGTCAGACGCAGGCTTCTAAAACTGATCAGGTCATTCATGGTGTCGGCACTCTCGATGAGTGAAGGCTCGCGGAGCTGTTCTTGTTCTTTTATGAAATTCCGGCCAAAGAAACTGCGGCCCGCGTGTTGAACACGTCGACTGGAAGTTAGATGGCAGGGTGCAGACGACACGTTGGCGTTTACGGTTGCCGATTCAAGTGCTGTCGCGAGGACAGAGGCTGCTGAGAATGACAATAGCGCTGCCAGAAAAAATTGGAAGATATATTTCTAAATATTTTTATCGGGTCGATGGTGAGTTTAGTTATTGGGTTCCAGGGTGGGGAAGTGCGCGGTTAAAACCGGAAAAGTGGGTGTGTTGCTTCCCCGCTTTTGGGGGATAGGTCCGCTACTGCCGTAAGGATGAAAGGCGAATTCTCATCTCAATCAAGGGGTTGATGGAGTGGAGATTTGTCGGTGGAGGATTGGCAGACAAATTGCTAAGTACCGTATGTCGTGATCAGTTCGAAGCATAAAGAGGCGTTATGGGCTAACGAAGGTCACGCTGCAACAGCAGAGTTGAGTTGTTTGTTTTGGACGGGGCGCGCAAGTAAGAAAGTAGCGTTTGTGTGGTTGCACACTGCGACCGCTATTGTTTTTATAGCGGCTATTGATGAGGTTGTTGAATAACCAAGTTGCGCCTGTTGAGCCCAGCCAGCCCATTCACTCGCGCGGCTGCCAAAGTCATCAAACGCTGCTTTAATAAGGGTTCCCGCTCGCGCCACCGAATCTTGGCAATCAGGCTCGGTGGCAAGCCGTCAATCGATGAGGAAGTGCACAGATGACCCGTCTCACTGCCAAGGATTTCGCCCCTGAATTGCTCGAGCTTTACGACTTCTACGTTCACGGCAAGATCAACCGTCGGGAGTTTCTCGACCGGGCTGCGGTGTTCACCCTGGGTGGCCTGACCGCTACGGCGATTCTAGCGTCGCTGAGCCCCAATTACGCGCTGGCCGAGCAGGTGGAGTTCACCGACCCTGACATCGCCGCCGAATACATTTCCTATCCGTCTCCCAAGGGCCATGGCCAGGTCCGCGGCTATCTGGTGCGCCCCGCGAAAGCCAGCGCAAAGGTGCCTGCGGTATTGGTGGTGCACGAAAACCGTGGCCTGAACCCATATATAGAAGACGTCGCCCGCCGCGTGGCCAAGGCCGGCTTTGTAGCGCTGGCACCTGACGGGTTGTCCTCGGTCGGCGGTTATCCCGGCAACGATGACAAGGGCCGCGAGCTGCAGCAGAAGGTCGACCCTGAAAAACTGATGAATGACTTCTTCGCCGCCATCGAATGGCTGATGGCGCATCACGCATCCACCGGCAAGGTCGGCATCACCGGTTTCTGCTACGGCGGCGGTGTGGCCAATGCGGCAGCGGTGGCGTATCCGGAACTCGCTGCTGCGGTCCCGTTCTACGGACGGCAACCCAAGGCTGAGGATGTGGCCCGCATCAAGGCGCCACTGTTGTTGCACTATGCTGAACTGGACAAACCGATCACCGACGGCTGGCCGGCCTATGAGCAGGCGCTCAAGGCCGCTGGCAAGACTTACGAGGCGCACATCTATCCGGGCGTCAACCACGGTTTTCATAACGACTCGACACCGCGCTACGACGATGCGGCGGCAAGGCTGGCGTGGGACCGCACGCTGGCCTGGTTCAACAAATACCTGGTCTGAAGCGGTTGCCAGGTCACGTTTGCAGCATGCCCTCTCTCACTTGGCGAAAATGCACGGTCCATCGACCGTGCAAGGCCGCGATCAATCCACCGGAGAACTGGAACTGTCCGTTAACTTTTCGCGCAACTAGAAAGTTGTGCTTATGTGCATGACCGATTGAATCGCGCATTGTTTCGTCTTCGCGATTCGAAGGGTTCTTAATTATTTCTGCATCTGTATACAGTTTTGCCAATGTCACAAATGTGGCGTCAATAAGTTGATTTTATTACTCCCTCTCGTCTAGTTTTGGATCCTGTTGAGGGATATCGCTGCTACAGTCAATTGTAATTCGCACCCGTTGAGCGGTCGCGGCTCGCGGACAGCAGGCTCTATTCAGAAGTTCAACGCTTTACACTTTGATGTGGGCTGGTGCACACTCTTTAACGCTCTACGGCGGGATTTACCAGCTGGTTAAGCGTCGCAAAATCTGAGATTGACCTCCCTCTTTTATAAAAGTTTAAAAAACAACCAATGTTGTTAAGCAGGTTATAAAACCTTTTGCATTGGTGTTTTTATCTGCTAATAATCTTCGCTGTTTCGGGCACTAGGGACGCCTCAATTTCACAATGAAGTGAACATCGAATCGACTCTCCGATTGTTGCCGTCCGACCATTACTGACACTTTCGAGCGACTTGGCCGGCTGCGGTGCAAGTACGCTGTCGTGCGGCGCATGCAAATGCGCGGGAGGAATATGAATGGCTCGAGCTCACCCCAAGCTGAAAGTCCTTTCGATTTTTGGTACACGCCCTGAAGCCATCAAGATGGCTCCGCTGGTAAAAGCGCTGGCTGCGGAACCGGGTATCGATTCGCAAATCTGCATCACCGGGCAGCACCAGAGCATGCTGCAGCAAGTGCTGGACATGTTTGACCTCAAGGCCGATTACACCCTCGACGTCATGACCCCGGGTCAGACGCTCAATACCCTGACCGCCGCGCTCTACGCCGCCATCGACCCGGTGCTGGAACAGGCGCAGCCGGACAAGGTGCTGGTGCATGGCGACACCACGTCGGCGATGGTCGCGGCCATGTCGGCGTTCCATCGGCGCATTCCCGTGGCGCACATCGAGGCCGGTTTGCGCACCGGCGACATTCATCAGCCGTGGCCGGAAGAAATGAACCGGCGCAGCATCGATCTGATCGCCGACCACCTGTTCACGCCCACGGCGCAGTCCCGGCGCAATGTGCTCGGCGAGCGTTTACAGGGCACCTCGTTCGTCACCGGCAACACGGTGATCGATGCGCTGAAGATGACCGCCGAACGCATCGACAACAACCGTCAGTTGCGCGTGGCCCTCGATCGCCAGTTCGGCTTTCTGGACACGTCGCGCAAGCTGCTGCTGGTCACCGGCCATCGTCGGGAAAACTTCGGCGAGGGCTTCCTCGACATCTGCAAGGCGCTGCGAACCCTTGCCAGCCGCGATGACATTCAGATCGTCTATCCGGTGCACCTGAACCCCAATGTGTTGGGGCCGGTGACCGAGCAACTGGGTGACCTCGCAAACGTTCACCTGATCAAGCCACTGGACTATCTGTCGTTTGTGCGCCTGATGCAGTTGGCGCATGTCGTGCTGACCGATTCTGGCGGTGTGCAGGAAGAAGCCCCTTCGCTGGGCAAACCGGTGCTGGTCATGCGCGATGTTACCGAGCGCCCGGAAGCCGTAGCCGCCGGCACGGTGCGCCTGGTGGGCACCGATCCCAACGCCATCGTGCGCGGCGTCTGCGCCTTGTTCGATGACGAACAACTGTGGCGCATGGCCTCGCAATCGGCCAACCCTTACGGCGACGGCAAGGCGTGTGCGCGCATCGTCGATGCCTTGATGGGGCGTCCGGTGGATGAGTTCGTGGTCGAACTCCCTGCCAAACGTTCTGAGCCGAGTGAGGCGCAACGCCTGCCGGCGCAACTGCGGTCGGTCTCCAGTCTGCATTAGTGACCGCTGCGCACCCTGGCCCGCCATCACCATGGCGGCCCGCTGAAATCCCCGTGGGAGCGGATCCATCCTGGACAGGCGCGAGCCACGCGCTGGTCGCGCTAGCCGTTCGCCAGTCTCCCACGCAACATTCGTATTGAAGAGATCTGACTGAATGAAGTCTTCTGTTTCCGTTCCCTCGGGCACGCTGCACGTCCTTGCCTGCGGCCTGAGTCTGATGGCCGTTGTGCCTGCCTTTGCCTCCGCCGCCGAGAGCCCTCTGAGCCAGGCGATCAGCCGTCTGAATGCCGATACGCGTCAGCAACGTACCGTTGAATTGCAGGATCTGGGCATTGATCGACCGATCATTCTCAACGCCAGTGATGCCCGACGTGAACTGTATCTGCCGGTGCCTGCAGACGTACCGCTGACAGATGCCACATTGCATTTCGATGCCAGTTACCTCAACGGCGATGCCGGCCGAAACACCCTGTTGCTGTCGCTGGACGGGTACCCGGTGCGGGCCTTGGGGCTCAATGAAGAAGAGGGCGATGCCAGCGCGGTACTGGGCGTGGACAAGGCGGCGCGAGACAGCGGCTCGGTTCGCCTGGGTATCGCCTGGTCGTCGATCATTTCCCGCGTGCAGTGTGAAGACGAGCGTGCCATCGGCAACGTGTTGCGCATCGATCCTCACAGTCGCCTGAGTTACAGCTACGACGCCAGCCAGTTGCAGGACGTCGGCGCGGCGTGGAATGCACTGCCCGGCAAACCTGGAATCCTCATCGCTCCCGGGCCGCTGTCCAGCGCCAGTTACGACGCGGCCTGGCGGCTGGGCGTGGCGCTTGAACGCATCGGCAAACAGGCGCGAATCGTGCCGTTCCCCTCTGTAAAGGACAGCATCGATCTGGGCGATCTCAAGATTCCCGCCGAGCTCAAGCAGATTCCGGCGTTCGCCAGCCTTGACGGCAAAGGCCTGCACACCCTCGACGATCCGGCGCAGATCGGCGCGCTGTTGATGCTCGGGCAGACCCCGGCGTTGAACGCTGATCTGGCGGTGAGTGATCCGCAACTGCTCAAGGCGATCAACGATTCGCTGGATGCGTTGCAACAGCAGGTGCAGAGCGTCGATCCTGCGGCCGGCAATGCGTTCTCGCAGTGGCGCGAACGCCACGTCAACCCAGCGCTCAATGCGTCGGGCAAAGACAATGTGCGCCTGGCGTTGCTCGGCGCGCATCCGCTTTTGATGATTAATCAGGACGCCGCGGGCAAGGCTATTGGCCTGTTCAGCGCGGCCTGGAACAAACTCGCTCGTACCCGCCAGCTGACCGTGGGCGAAGAAGCCAACATGCCGATCAGCGATGACGGTCGCGTGGCGTTAACTCGACTGGGCGGCAAGCCCGGCAGCGTCGACGTGCTGGCCAAGGCCGACTGGAGCGCGAGTTTTCCGTTGGGCAGCGTGGCCTATGACGGCCGCATCCCGACTCACGCCGCGGTCGATGTCTCCGCCTCGCCGGGCGCTTCAGGTACCGCGCCGGTGGCCAGCCTGTTCCTCAACGATTACCTGATCGGCGCGAAACAACTGGACGCCGACGGCCAGAAAGAACGCATCGAAGCGCGCATCCCGCGTTACGCGTTGGCCGCGCAGAACACCTTGCGCGTGTCGTTCCAGCGCCAGCCGGTGAGTGACTTGTGTCGGGAAACCCCGCAGGCGTTTCCGGTTGCGGTACTGCCCAGCAGCCATCTGACCCTGGAGAAAAGCGCGCTGGACGACGACTTCTCCGGCATGGCCGCGCGTTTCGCCACCGGCACCGAACTGCTGGTGCCGCAGGGCTATCTGGATCGCCCGGCCAGCAGCCTGCCGCAGCTGATCCGTATCGCCAGTGCCAGCGGGGTGTCGCCGTTGCGTGCAGAGCTCAAGGTCAGTGCAGACGCCAAGGCAGCGATTGCGCCGGACAAGGCGTTCCTCGCCTTCGAAGTGCCGGTCAAGGACAGCAACGAGTCGGTGCAGGTGGACTACGAAGGTCATCTGCTGATTCATCACAAGGAGCAGACGCTGCTGGATCTGGCGTCGCTCAATCATCTTGCGGCCTTACAGGTGATCGAGTCCGGCAGCCAGCACGGCATGGTCTATCACACCCTGGGCGGTCAGGCGCCGAATTTCGCCCGTCCGGTATTGCTGGAGCGTGGCAACGTCACGATTCTGGGCGACAGCGGGCCGCTGACCACCTTCGACGCCAAGGACCCGACCGGCAGTCAGATGATCGACGATGAGGCACCCAAAGGCCTGGATGCCTGGCGCAAACCGTCGGCGCTGTGGCTGATTCCGGCCGCGATCATTGCCTTCCTCGTGCTGTTGCTGGCTGGCCGTCGCGCCCGCCGCAATCGACAGTAAGGAGCGGCGATGACCTCGCTTTACTGGCCTTACTGGCTGGCCCATTACTACAGCGCGCTCGAAGTCGCGACCATCGTGGTCGCGGCGATCATCCTGGTGTCGAGCCTTGACGATCTGTTCATCGACCTGTGGTATTGGGCGCGGCGCCTGTACCGCAAGTTCACGGCGGAGCGGCGCTACCGCCCGTTGACTGCCGAGCAACTGATGGCGCGCGATGAGCAGCCGTTGGCGATCATGGTCCCGGCCTGGCTGGAATACGACGTCATCGCGCCGATGATCGAGAACATGGTCTCGACCCTGGACTACCAGAATTACGTGGTCTTCGTCGGCACCTACGTCAACGATCAGCGCACCATCGATGAAGTCGAGCGCATGCGTCGGCGCTACAAACAATTGCATCGGGTGGAAGTGCCGCACGCGGGGCCGACCTGCAAGGCCGACTGTCTGAACTGGGTGATTCAGGCGATATTTCTCTATGAGAAAACCCACGGCGTGAGCTTCGCCGGGGTGGTGCTGCATGACAGCGAGGACGTGCTGCATCCCCTCGAAATGCGTCTGTTCAACTACCTGTTACCGCGCAAGGACATGATCCAGTTGCCCGTCGTTTCCCTTGAGCGCAACTGGTACGAGTGGGTGGCGGGCACCTACATGGACGAGTTCGCCGAGTGGCACGGCAAGGACCTGGTGGTGCGCGAAAGCATGACCGACAGCGTGCCCTCGGCAGGCGTTGGCACCTGTTTTTCACGGCGCGCCTTGAAGGTGCTGGCGGATGAAACCTCCAATCAGCCCTTCAACACTGACAGCCTGACCGAGGACTACGACGTTGGCGCGCGCCTGGCGCGTTACGGCATGAGCGCGATCTTCGTGCGCTTCCCGGTGCAGTACCGCGTCCTGCGCAAATCCTGGTTTCGCGAGCCCTATGAATCAACGCTGGAAATGCCGTTGTGCGTGCGCGAATTCTTCCCCGATACCTTCCGCACCGCGTTTCGCCAGAAAGCCCGCTGGACGCTGGGCATCGGCCTGCAAGGCTGGGAGCAGATGGGCTGGAGCGGCTCGCTGGCCAACCGCTATTTGCTGTTTCGCGACCGCAAGGGCGTGGTCACTTCGTTCGTCAGCATCATTGCTTATGTGATCCTGGCGCAGTTGTTGGCGCTGATCGTGCTGCGCGCCAGCGGGTTGTGGAACACCAGTTTCCCGACCCCATTCGAGACCAGTGGCCTGGTGGGTTTCCTGCTTGCGGCCAACGGCGTCGCGCTGCTCTGGCGGATGGCCCACCGTTGCTATTTCACGACCATCATTTATGGCTGGCAGCACGGCGTGTTGTCGATGCCGCGCATGGTGGTCGGCAACTTCGTCAACTTCATGGCCGCAGCGCGGGCCTGGCGGCTGTTTCTGGTGGGCAAGGTGCTCAACCGCAAGCTGGTCTGGGACAAGACCATGCACGACTTCCCCTCCACCGATCTTGTCGCTCGCGCGCCTCGCAAACTCGGCAGCGTGCTGTTGTCGTGGCAGGCGATCAACGACGAGAAACTGCAGACCGCGCTCGCCCAGCAGCAGACTCGGCAATTGCCGCTGGGGCAGATCCTGCTCAGTCACGGCTGGCTCGACGATGAAACCCTGGCCGAAGCCATCGCCTTTCAGAACGACCTGCCGCGGGTATTCGATGTCGCTTCGAAAGTGCAATCGACCTCGGCGCTGGCCGACGAGTTCTGCCTGCGCTGGCGTGTCGTGCCCCTGGCGCTGGACATTCACGGGCGGCCGGAAGTCGCCGTAGCCAGCCCCTTGCCCGAAGAAGGTTTGCAGCAGATCACCGGGCAAATGGGCGCCGAACCCGTGCAACTGATCGCTCGGGAAAGCGAGATCGTCGCGCAGTTGCGGCAACTGGAGGTGGTCGCCGGTGAACCGCTGCCCGCTGCCACACCGTTGTTGGGCGACTTGCTCATCGATCAGGGCTTGCTGGATCGCCTGACGTTCAATCGCGCCATGTTGCAGTACCGCCCGCATGTTCATGGCCGTATCGGCGATTACCTGGTGGACACCGGCGTGCTGTCGCGGGACACCATCGAGCAGGCCGTGGCGCAGCAGCAAAGCCAGTCATCACCGGACGCGCCAACGGAGCAGCCTTCATGAGACTTCCGATTTTTCTGGGATTGAGCGTCTTGCCGGCGTTGTGCCAGGCCGAGGTCACCCACGAGTCACCTCCGCAGATCTTGCCACTGGCGTTGACCGGGCCGGCCTATGAAATCGCCAATCAGGCCTACAGCGCCTACAACGACAAGGACTACGATCTGGCGATCGCCAAGGCCCAGGAAGCCTTGCGCCAACGCAGCGATGTGGACCGGTTGCGCAAGCTGATCCAGCTTGCCGAACGCGACAAGGACCGTCGCGACCATCCCGAGCGTTATCCCGGCAACAAGAGGGGGTTTCAGAATGGTGACCGCTCAATGCGGGCCTACGCCAATGGTGACTACGACCGTGCTGCCGACTTTGCACGCAAGGCGATCAGCGAGGCGCCGAAGAACCCTGACTACCGGATGATGCTGATCGAAGCGCTGCAACGGGCGCAGCATCTGGATGAGGCGGAGCTGGCGACCAACGAGGCCATCGGTGTGCTCGGCGAATCCCCGCAACTGAGCCGTCGGCTGGATGCGATTCATGAGCAAAAGTCGGTCAATATCGCCGCCGCCGGGTACGCCTCGCTGGCCCGCGGCGACAACGATGCGGCGGTCAGTTACGCCCGCGATGTGGTCCGCCGCTATCCGCAGGAAATCGCCTATCGGCGTTTGCTGGTCAGTGCCTTGATCGCGCAGGAGCAGTATGCAGCGGCGCGTTCCGCGGCCACCGAAGCGCTGGCGCTGAAAGGCAACGACGGGACTCTGCTGGCCCAGCGCGGGCAGATGCGCATGCGCCTTGGCGACAAGAGCGGGGCGCGGCAGGATTTCGCCCAGGCGCTGGCGGTGGGCAATCTCCCGCTGCGCGAACAGGCATCGCTGTATGCCGCGATGGGGCAGCCTGGCGAAGCGCTGGAGCGCATGCAACAGGCTCGGGACAAAGGCGAATTGAAGCCCGGTGATGAGGTGCAGATAGCCTACTTCCTCAGTCAGGCAGGCAATGATCGCGCTGCATTGGACGAGTTCAAACGGGTTGATCGCAGCAAAGGTCTGTCCCCCAAAGAGACGCAGGACGCGGCGTACACCGCCATGCGTGCGCCGGATGATGTGCAGGCCATCGCCTACTTCAAGCGGGTGCTGGATTACCAGCAGACCGGCGATCTGCAAATGCCCGATCAGCAAGTGTTCGATACCCGGCGCGCGGTGTCCGACCTGTCGCGGGTCTGGGGCGTGACCAATACCACGACCTACCGAGGAGCCAGCACCACCAGCGGTTTGAGCGGTGCGCCAAGCAGCAGCAACGACAGCGTCCAGAACAGCACCGAAGTATTCTGGCGTCCGGAAGGGTATCGCGATGCGCGTTTCGTTGAGCTGTACGGGCGAGTGACCGACACCCTGTGGAACAAGGAAAGCGGCAACGACAAAGCGCTCGACGCTTTGCAAGGTGCAGTGGGGGTGCGGATCAAGCCGTTCTCCGAATACAACGTCATGGCCGCTTTCGAACGCACGTTCCCGTTGGCCGGCTCCAACGTCGACGGCGACTGGCTGGTGCGGCTGGGCTATGGTTCGAGCATCGGCACCGACCTGCGTGTCGACGTGCCGAGCTGGTGGACCTCGCAGTTCTATGCCGAAGGCGGGCGCTATCTGCAGGACAAGCGCAACTACTTCAACAGCGAATGGCAGCTGGGCCGCAGCATCCGTCTGGATCGGATCAGCCCGCGGCTGGTGATCTTTGCGCACGTGGTCGCCGCCGTGGATTACGACTCGAAAATGCACAGCGAGGTCGACGCGATGGGGCGCAACAAGACTTCTGGAGACAGCGCTGGCGGGGCAGGCGTGGGGATTGGCGTGCGCTACTGGTTCCGCGAAACCCGGCACAAGGCCCCGCAGTCGTACATCGACTTCTCCGTGCAGTACCGGGAGAAGGTGTTTGGCGATGACAGCGCGCAAGGGGTCTTTGCACGCATGACGTTTGCCTGGTGAGGGATTCTTTGGAAAAGCCCATGTCGCGACTGCTTAAAACCTCGCTGGCGGTGTTGCTGCTCGGCGCGCTGGGTGTGGCGGTCGATGCGCTTTATGAACTCGGGGAGGGGCTGCGCCCGAACATCGCGGGCATCGTCTGGCAGCCGGACAACGCCACGGTCGGCATTCAGGGCGAGTGGCAAAAGCTCGGCGCCCATGAGTTATTGGTGCAGTGGACGGCGGTGGACGGTCAGGCGTTCGTGCCCGGCAGCGGCTTGCCTGAGGTGCCGGTAATGCCGGACTGGGCGCGCATTGCCAACGAGCCGTGGGCGCAGGATGTGATCGTTGGCCTGGCGGGTTTTTTCAGCGAAAACCGCTCGCGGGACAACATCGAAGAACTGGCGGTTCTGTCTGAGCGGATGGCGAAAGTGAAGACGCCGCTGAACGTCACCGGCTGGTATTTTCCGGCGGAAGTCGACCCCAGCTGGAGCCGCGCCAAGGAGCTGCCTGCGTTGCTCGCCCGGTTACCCCGACCGTTGTGGATCAGCGTCTACGATGGCGCCAATATCGGGCCGCAAGCCACCGCGGCCTGGCTCAAGACCTGGCTGCCGGACGACATCGGCGTGTTCTTTCAGGACGGCGTCGGCGTCTATGCCCGCACCGCACCGGTCGCCCGCACCTACGCCGATGCGCTGCGCAAGAGCCTTGGGGAAAAACGCGTGAAGATCATCGTCGAAGCATTCCGCCCGCAGGTTGGCGGAGGGTTCCGGCCTGCCACCGTGGCTGAGCTGAAACCGCAGATCGCCGCCTACAAGAGCTACCCGCTGTACCTCTTCGACGGCCCGCACTATGTGACGCCGGAGGTGGTGGAGGGATTGGCGAGATAGCGAGTCTGACCTCTGCGAGTACTGGCACCAAAACCAGTCACTGCTGCCTCGTTAGCGGGCATTTCTTCGCTGCATATTCAGTCCGCGCTTTCGTTACTTCCCCGAAACAAAGGCCTTCCAGCTCATGGCCCGGCTTTTGCTTTTGCAGGATTCAAACTTGGATACAAGATGGAATCCGCGATGCAGAACCCTCAGAACCCTCTGTTCGGCTGGACCGTAAATCAGTGGCTCGCTGCTTATCAGAGCGGTGAAATGACCCCGGGCGGGCTGTTGGCACTGCTCGCTGCTTATCCCGAATCGGACAACGCGTGGATTGCCCGCGTCAGCCCCCCACAGCTCGAGGCTCAGTTGGTGGAACTGGCCAGCCGCCTTGAGGCGGTGAGTGGCGACATCAGCAAGCTGCCGCTGTACGGGGTGCCGTTCGCGATCAAGGACAACATCGACGCCGCCGACTGGCTGACCACCGCTGCCTGTCCGGAGTTTGCCTACGCCGCCAGCGCCGATGCGACTGTGGTGGCGCACCTGCGCGCGGCGGGGGCCATTCTGATGGGCAAGACCAACCTGGATCAGTTCGCCACCGGTCTTGTGGGCACCCGTTCGCCCTACGGCGCGGTGCCCAACAGCTTCAATCCGGATTACGTCAGCGGCGGTTCCAGTTCAGGCTCCGCGTCGGTGGTGGCGCGGGGGCTGGTTGCTTTTTCCCTGGGGACCGACACTGCTGGCTCGGGGCGTGTGCCTGCGGGGTTCAACAACATCGTCGGCCTGAAACCGACCAAGGGGCGGCTGTCGAATACCGGTCTGGTGCCGGCCTGTCGCACCGTGGATTGCATCTCGATCTTCGCGCTGACCGTCGAAGACGCCGAAACCGTGGCGGGCATCGCGCAAGGCTTCGACGCCACCGACGCCTATTCCCGACGTAACCCGAGCACCGCACCGGTCGGCTTCAGCAAGGCATTCAAACTCGCCGTTCCCGCGACGCTGGAGTTTTTTGGCGATGCGCAGAATCAGGCCGTGTACGAGCAAGCACTGCTCAAGCTCAGTGACATGGGCGCGGAGATCAGCCGCATCGACTTCACCCCGTTCAAGGCGCTGGCCGAGCAGTTGTATTACGGCTCCTGGGTCGCCGAACGCACCGTGGCGCTGGAGTCGATGCTCGAATCGAACCCGGATGCGATCAACCCGGTGGTGCGCGGTATCGTTGAAAACGGCTTGGGTTACAGCGCGTGTGACGCCTATAAAGCCGAATATCTGCGCGCCACACTGAACCGGCAGATCAACGACGCGCTGGCGGGTTATGACGCCCTGGTGGTGCCGACCTCGGCGACGATTCGTACCCTTGCCGAAATGGAAGCGGAGCCGGTGCTGTACAACTCGCAGTTTGGCTTCTACACCAACTTCACCAACCTCGCGGACCTGTCGGCGCTGGCGTTGCCTGCCGGCATGCGCGCAGATGGATTGCCCGCCGGGATTACCCTGATCGCACCTGCATGGCATGACACGGCATTGGCGAGTTTCGGCAAACGCTGGCAAGCGCACGTGCAGTTGCCACTGGGCGCCACCGGACGCCCTTGTCCAGCGACTGCGAACGCTGCGATTCAGTCGCAAGGCTGCGTCCGCGTTGCGGTGGTCGGCGCCCACCTGACCGGGATGCCATTGAACTTCCAGCTGACCAGCCGTGACGCCGTGTTCGTCGAGCAGACCCTCACCGCAGGCGACTACCGCCTCTATGCACTGCCCGGTACCGTGCCGCCCAAACCGGGATTGGCCAAGGCAGACAGCGGGCAGTCGATCATCGTCGAGCTGTGGGACATCCCGTTGGCGCGCTTCGGAGAATTCGTCGCCGAAATCCCCGCACCCCTTGGCATCGGCAATCTCAAGCTGGTCGACGGGCGCAGCGTGAAAGGGTTCATCTGCGAGCCTTGGGCGCTGGCCGAAGCGCTGGACATCACCCCATTCGGCGGCTGGCGCGCCTACATCGCCAGCTTGAAAAAAGCCTGACCAAAAATCGGCTGAGCAAACACCTGTTGGACAGAACCATGCAGATCGCCACCCCGCAAAAGCCCAAGGAACGCCCGGACAATATGGTCGAGCGGATCTATCAGCAGCTCAAGGACGACATCTTCGAGTTTCGTCTGCTGCCGGGCGATCGTTTCAGCGAAAACGAGGTGGCCGAGCGCGTCCAGGCCAGCCGTACGCCGGTGCGTCAGGCATTGTATCGGCTGGAGCGGGAAGGCTATCTGCAGGTGTATTTCCGCAGCGGCTGGCAGGTGAGGGCGTTCGACTTCAATTATTTCGAAGAGCTTTACGACGTGCGCATCGTGCTGGAAAGCGCAGCGATTGCCCGTTTGGAGCACATGGCGCTCGAAGGCAATCAGATTCTTGTGGAACTGAAAGACACTTGGCTGGTGAACGAATCCGACCGCCTGCAGGACCCCGCGCAGGTTTCGGCACTGGACGAGCGTTTTCACTGCGCGCTGGTTGAAGCCGCGGGCAACGCCGAAATGGCGCGCATGCATTTCGAGATCACTGAGAAGATCCGCATCATCAGGCGTCTGGATTTCACCCAGGCGCCGCGGGTCGATGCGACCTATTCAGAGCACGGCCAGATCCTCAACGCGATTCTTCAGCGTCGCACCGAGCACGCGCAACAGTTGCTGCACAGCCATATCCAGATCAGCAAACAGGAAGTGCGCAAGATCACCCTGCACCGGCTGCATATAGCGCGTCAGCGCATCGAGCCGTAACCCGATACCTCATTGCACCTCAGCGTCGGCGAGCGACTTGATCTGTTTGCCATGCAGGTTGTTCAGCACCCGCCGGGCGTTGTCCGCACAGCCCACCTCTTCAGGTTTGTTTTCGATGCTGGCGATGGTCCCCAGCAGTTGCTTTCTGTTCTGTTCCAGGCGCGACTGCAACGCTTCGATCTCGCTGACTTTGCGTTTGAGCGCCGCCAGCAGCTGGTCGTATTCCCAAACGTCCAGATCGGCTGGCAGCAGCTGGCGAATTTCCTCGAGCGTGAACCCGGAACTCTGCGCGCGGGTGATGATGGTCAGCAGCAATTCTGCATCCGCTGCGTACTCGCGATAACCATTGGCCGTGCGTTTGACCGCACTGATGAGCCCTTCGGACTCGTAAAAACGGATGCGTGAAGCTGCCAGACCGGTGCGTCTGGCCAGTTCGCCGATTCTCATCGCTGTGCCTGCTTCGTCGGGATGAAAGATAGGGGTTGACCTTAAAGTTGACTTTAATCTTATGGTTCAGCCTTGGTCAAAACGAGGTGACGGAATGAACGTCTTTGAAAAGCTGGTGCTGCCCGGGGGGGCGGTCATTGCGAACCGCATCGCCAAGGCCGCGATGGAAGAAAACATGGCGGACGCCGATCAGGCGCCGTCCGATGCGTTGATTCGTTTGTACAGGTCGTGGGCCGAGGGCGAGGCAGGCCTGCTGATTTCCGGCAACGTCATGATCGACGGCCGCGCCATGACCGGCCCCGGCGGCGTGGTACTGGAAGACGACCAGCATCTGCAACGTTTCAGGCGCTGGGCGCAGGTCGGCCGTTCGAACGGTGCGCAGTTCTGGCTGCAGCTCAACCACCCTGGCCGCCAGATGCTCGCCAACCTTGGGCAACCCACCTGGGCGCCGTCGGCGGTGCCGATGGATCTGGGCAAGATGTCGAACCGTTTTAACCCACCTCAGGCGATGACAGAGGCGCTGATCACCGACGTGATCCAGCGTTTCGCCCGCAGCGCTCGCCTGGCCGAGCAGGCAGGTTTTACCGGGGTACAGATTCACGCGGCCCACGGTTACCTGATCAGCCAGTTTCTGTCGCCACTGACCAACCAGCGCAACGATGGCTGGGGCGGTTCTCTGGAGAAGCGCGCGCGGCTGTTGCTGGAAGTGATCAAGGCAGTACGTGAAGCGGTGTCGCCGCAATTCGTGGTCGCGGTCAAACTCAATTCGGCGGATTTTCAACGCGGCGGCTTCAGTGCCGACGATGCGAAGTCCGTGGTGACGATGCTCAACGCATTGCCTGTGGATCTGGTGGAATTGTCCGGAGGCAGTTACGAAGCGCCTGCCATGCAAGGCCAGGCACGGGATGGGCGCACACTGGCGCGCGAAGCCTATTTCCTCGAGTTCGCACGGGAAATTCGTGCGGTGGCGAACATGCCGGTGATGCTGACGGGCGGGATTCGTCGACGTGCCATCGCTGAGGAAGTCATTGCCAGCCAGGTGGACATGATCGGCATGGGCACCGCGTTGGCCATTGAACCGTACTTGCCCAGACAGTGGCGTCAGGCCCGCAACTTCGTTCCCGAGCTGCCGCCGATCACCTGGAAAAACAAGGCGCTGGCGTCGCTGGCGAACATGGCGGTGGTCAAGTTCCAGTTGCAGCGGCTCAGTAAGGGACGTGCTCCCAAGCCTGGCGTTTCGCCGATGAAGGCGCTGATCGTGCAGCAGATAGCGGCGGCATTGCGTACCCGGCAGTACCGCCGATGGGTGATTGCGCGTTCAGGTTCGTGAACCCAGGTACGCTGGGTGACTCAGCCGTTCTGGTTATGGCAGTCATCGGCGGCCTTGAGGTAGTCGAGCATCTGGGTACGGCCTTTCGAATCCAGGTACGTGATGTGGCTGGTCACCAGACCGCAGGTGCCGCTCGGCTCCTGGCTCGACGACAGGACTTTCTGGATGTCGGGCTGCGACGAGTAGCTGTGGACTTCGGAAGCTTCAGCGCGGGCAGCGAAAGTGCACACGTTCAGGGCGGCGAACAGGCAAGCGGCGACGGTCAGTTTCGAGTTCATTTCAGTATCCTCTGGGCAGTGATGGGTCATCGTTGGAGGCGTCTGTGTGTTGCCTCGTTGGAACCCATTTAATGCCCCTGAGGTATCCCGGATGTGTCGCCGAGATGGGGTTTAAGCAACGCTACGTGTCGGCAGAGGCTTGCGATACAGAGCGATACAAACCGCCCGACACCGCTTCGCGAGCAAGCTCCCTCCCACAGTGAACGGTTTGGCTCCTGCTCTTCGTTTCAAGCCACCGAAGCCTGCGCACAGTCTTCGCGAGCCGGTTTCAGCAGCGGGGTAATGCACAACATCAATACCAGCACCCCGAACAGCATTTCGTAAGCCGCGCCGTAGCTGCCGGTGTGATCGCGCAGCCCACCGAAGCAGAGCGGCCCCAGCGCGGCGATCAGGTAACCCACGAACAACATGAACACCGTCCAGGCGCCGGCCTGTTCTGTGGACGCCGCGTTGTCCAGTGGCAGGGTCATGCCGATGGTGAAGCCCATGCCCAGCCCGATGGCGGCAAGCACCACATACAGAATCGGCGCCCAGGTCGGGGCGAAGGCCATCCCGGCAATCCCCAGTGTGGCCAGCACGGTCGACAGACCCACCAGTGCGCGGCGGTCATGGGCCTTGCCGGGGATCAGACCTGCGCTGACGCTGGCGATGGCGAATACCGCGGTGAACGTGCCCAGCACAACGCCGGAGGGCAGGGTGGTGATCGCGGTTTCCGACGAGGCAGGCGCCAGCCAGGCAAACAGCGCATAGACCACCAACTGACCTGCGCCGAAGTTGATCGCCACCAGCCACGCCTGAGGATTGCTCCAGGGCAGACTCACTGTTTTCTTCGCGGCAGCAGGTGGTGCCACCGATGCAAAACGTCTGGCCATCCATACCCAGCTGATGACCGCTGTTACGCACAATACGCTCCATACGCCGGCGCCGACCCGCCAGTTTTGCGCAAGCTCGGTGATCGGTGCGGTGAACACCGCCGCGATGGTCGCACCCAGGCTCAAACCGGCGGCGTAGATACCCATGAAAAACACCGCACGATGGGGAAAATGGGTCTTGATCCAGCCGCCGATCAGCGCACCGGCAATGGCGATCCCGACACTGGCGAAGAAGGTGCTGCCCAGCAGAAACAACGGATTGGGAGACACCGCTCGCAGCAACATCGCAACGCCCAACAGCGCGAGGGCGACAATCACGCAGCGGTCGGTGCCGAAGCGTCTCGAAACGTTGGGCGCCATGAGCGCGAACACGCCCATGCACACGTCAGGGATCGAAGTCAGCAACGCCGCCTGGGTATAGCTCAGCTGGAATTGTTGTTGAATCAACAACAGGATCGGCCCGATCGAAACGATCGCCGGTCTTAATGCGACGGACAGCACCAACAGGCCAATGACGGCGGCCACGGTGTGTGTGTTGCTGACGGAAATGCGCGAGTCTTGCATCTGCTGGCCCTCATTGAATGCGTCTGGATGAGAGCGATGCTAACGATGGTCGAGAAATACCATCTGCCAGTTTTCGTCGCGAAAGTGACAAACCTCTTGACGGCAATGGTGGATCACGGCGAGATGTGTCACGCCTCTGCCACCCGGATGAGCCTGATTGATGAAACGAACCGTGCGCTCGGTCAAACCTGCACCTGCGCTGGAACCGCGTAGCGAGGACTACCTCGATTACCTGAACGTCCAGCGGCCGATGACGGTGCTGGTGCGCAACCAGCAGACCGGCGACTACAACGCGCCCCATGCTCATCGTCACGGGCAGATTCTGTACGCGGCCAGCGGCATGATGCGCGCCGTCACGGAAACCGGGCTGTGGTTCCTGCCGCCCAAAAGAGCACTGTGGATTCCGCCGGGAATCGTCCACGATCAGATCATGTTGAGCCCGGTCAAGTTACGCTCGGTGTACATCGAACCGGATGTCTCGGCCGGCTTTGGCGACAGCTGCAAGATCGTCGAGGTGTCGATACTTCTGCGCGAACTGATTCTCGCCCTGGCCGATCAGCCCATCGAATACCCACAGGAGGGACGCAATTCGCACATTGTCGCGCTGATTCTGCATGAGATCGAGTCCGCGCGAAGCCTGCCATTGCAGGTGCCGTGGCCGATGGATCGTCGCCTGGTCACGGTGTGCAACGCCATTCTGGAACACCCCGAACAGCCGCATTCGGTGGATTACTGGGCAGACAAGGTTGGCGCCAGTTCGCGAACTCTGATTCGTCTGTTTCTCAAGGAAACCGGGCTGACGTTTCGCCACTGGGTGCAACAGGTCCGGTTGGCGACAGCGCTGGATCGCCTGGAGAACGGCCAGGCCATCGGCGCCATCGCGAGGGACTTGGGTTACGCCAGCCCGAGTGCGTTCAGCGCGATGTTTCGTCGGGTAATGGGCGAATCACCCAGAGAGTTTCTGATCCGCGACTAACGCTTTGAGGCTGGGCGTTTGTATCGCAGCGTATCTATCGGTGACGTGCATACATGCCCATGCAAATCGGTCCTTGGTCGATACATCGGGGATACATCGCCTCCTTAGCCTTGAGTACCAGCCACTCAACACGCGAGAGGAGGCCGCTCATGAAGTGCGCCCGTATCGGTTTGATCGCAGCAGTCATTTCATCCGCTATCGCAGCGCCGTTTGTCCTTGCGCACGGCAGCACCGAGAATGCTTCGTCCAAGGCATCGCCGATCTATGGCGTGACGATGCCCGAGGGGTATCGCCAGTGGCAGTTGATTGCGCCCGCCGTCGAGGGCGCGCCGCTGAACGAGATCCGCGCAGTGCTTGGCAACGACATTGCGATCAAGGCTTACAAGGAGGGCACGCTGCCGTTTCCTGACGGTACGATTCTGACCAAGCTTGCGTGGAAGCATGTGCAGTCGCCGGGGTTCGAATCGGCTTCGGTGCCGGGGGCGGCGACGACGGTGCAGTTCATGGTCAAGGATTCGGTGAAGTACAAGGACTCCGGGGGCTGGGGTTTCGGACGTTTCGTCAACGGCCAGCCGGTGGATGAGAAGCAGCACCAGACGTGCCTGGGTTGTCATCAGTCGCGGGTCAAGGATCATGATCTGGTGTTTACGCGTTGGGCGCCTTGAGTTGCTTGGGTTTGGTTTTGCGGTTATCTCGGCTATCTCGGTTGGCGCTGATTTTTGGCTCTGGCCAACGCCAGACCTGTTTCGCCTGCGAACGCGGCTCTCCCTCTCGACCCGATCCCTGTGGGAGACGCCGGGGGTCACGACGTACGGGCCGCGATTCGGACGATAGCGGTCCGTCATTTAGCAGATGAGCCATCTGACCTACCGCTATCGCTGCTGTCGCACAGCTCCAGCTTCTCCCACAGGGATTGGTGTTCAGCTTTAAAATTTCGGCTCGACACACAACCTTCTAGCAGTCCGGCGTTCACAGTCCCGTTGCCGTTGCCGTTGCCGTTGCCGTTGCCGTTGCCGTTGCCGTTGCCGTTGCCGTCGATCTTGATCTTGATCTTGATCTTGATCTTGATCTTGATCTTGATCTTGATCTTGATCTTGATCTTGATCTTGATCTTGATCTTGATCTTGATCTTGATCTTGATCTTGATCTTGATCTTGATCTTGATCTTCGTACGCGAAAGTCCAGACACCACAAATCGCGACTTGGGTGCAGGCTGAACGCAGGCGTCGTGGAGTGGGCCGAGCGGCATGGATGCCGCGAGAGCCGCCCCCCGCCATGGATGGCGGATGGCGGCGGGCCCACGGAGCGTCGCCGGAGTGAAGGAATTCCGACGAAGGAGGAACCCAACCAGGAGCAAGACACTTGGTTACTTGGTGTCCTTTCAAGTAACTCGCCGAAGGCGAAACAGGTCTGGCGTTAGCCAGATCCCATACCTCCAAACCTCCAAACCTCCAAACCTCCAAACCTCCAAACCCAAGGCATACACGCCCAGCCCAGCCCAGCGCAAAGAGCCAAAAAACTCAAGACAGATTCCGCCGCTCCGCCACCTCAGCCAACACCGCCAGATCCATCTCCCCCTGCCCATGATCCACCGCATCCTGCAGATTGGCCCTGATCATATCCGCGCTCGGCATCTGCACCGACACCTGACTCGCCGCCGCCAGAATCAGATCCACATCCTTGAGCCCCAACACCGCCTTGAACGCAGCCGGTTCATAACGACGTTCACCAATCAACGCGCCATAACCCGAATACACCGGCCCGGTAAAAATCGTGCTCGACACCAGATCCACCAGATCCCTGGACCTCAACCCATGACGAGTGACCAGCACCGACGCCTCGCTCATCGCCTCGACGGCAGACACCAGCAAAAAGTTGGTCGCCAGCTTCATCGCATTGGCCGCCGACGCCTTGTCCCCCAGACGCCAGGTCTTGCGGCCGATCAGGTCAAGGAGAGGCTGGACTTTATCGATGGCATGCTCGGGACCGGCCGCCAGAATGTTCAATTGTGCCGACGCCGCAACGTTCGGACGCCCCATCACCGGTGCGGCGATATAATCGATACCCTGAGCCTTGTGCAGCTCGGCCAGTTCATCGGCGAAGGTCACGGCGATGGTCGCCAGGTTGACGTGAATCAGCGGGGCGCTGAGCTGCTTCAGCAACCCCGAATCCAGCAGCACCGCACGCAGCGCCTTGTCATCGGCGAGCATGCTGAACACCACGTCAGCGGTGAACGCCTGCGCCGGGTCCGACACCGCCTTGGCACCGAGTTCGACCAGTGGTTGCGTCGCTTGCGGCGAGCGGTTCCAGACCAGCAGTTCGTGCTCGCCTTTGAGCAGATTGGCCGCGATGGCCTGACCCATGTTGCCCAGGCCCAAGAATCCGATTTTCATCCGATGTACTCCCCCGTTAACGGCGTGAATGAGTGTCGCCTCTGTGGCGAAGCACTCTAGCACCGCCCGCCGATCCCTGGCGGTAGTACGAAGGTGTTAACGGTTCAAGTGCACTCAGTGGTCGTGGTCTTCCGGGCCGTCATGCAGCAGGTGGAAGATGTTGCGCTTCATGCGGATGAATTCCGGGTCCATCACCATGTCCAGATTGCGCGGCCGGCCGATGGGCACGTCCAGCACTTCCTTGATCCGGCCGGGGCGGGCGCCCATGACGAAAATGCGGTCGCCCAGCAGGATCGCCTCGTCAATGTCGTGGGTGACGAACAACACGGTTTTCTTGCTGTGTTCCCAGACCTTGAGCAGCAGCTGTTGCATCTGCAGGCGGGTCTGGCTGTCGAGGGCGCCGAAGGGTTCGTCCATCAGCAGAATCTGCGGGTCGTTCGCCAGCGCGCGGGCAATCGCCACTCGCTGCATCATCCCGCCGGACAACTGCTTGGAATAGTTGTCGGCGAAGCGCAGCAGACCGACTTCGTTGAGGTAGAACTCGACGATTTCCTTGCGCTCGGCCGCAGGCATGCCGCGGCGCTTGAGGCCGAACTCGATGTTCTTGCGCACAGTCAGCCACGGGAACAGCGTATAGCCCTGGAACACCATGCCGCGATCGGCGCCGGGGCCGTCGACTTGCTGACCGCCGACGTAGATGTCGCCCGAAGTCGGTTCGGCCAGGCCGGCGGTCAAATACAGCAGGCTGGACTTGCCGCAGCCGGATGGACCGACCAGCACGGCGAACTGCTGATCGGGGACATCGAACGAGACCTTGTCCAGCGCCGTGAACGTGCTGCCCGACGGGGTCTTGTATTGCAGGGTGACGTTGTCGACCCGCAGGCGCGGAGTGGCCGCAGCTGCCACGGGAGCCGGGCGAAGTTGGATCGGCGAGGTTGCAGTTACTGAGCCCATACGGCCACCTTCAAGCGAAGAAATCTGAATAGTTGATCGGTGATCAGGCCCAGCAGGCCGATGACCGCGATTGCCAGGAAAATCACGTCGACCTGAAACCCGCGCATGGCCTTGAGGCTCAGGTAACCCAGGCCGCTGGAGGCGGCGACCAGTTCGGCGACCACCAGATAGGTCCACGCCCAGCCCATGGTCACGCGCAGTGTGTCCAGCACGCCTGGCAATGAAGCGGGGGCGATGACGTGCAATACAGCGTCCGTGCGGCTGGAACCCAGGGTGTACGACGCGTTGATCAGGTCCTTGGAAATCCCTTTGGAGACGTCGGCGATCATCACCAGTTGCTGGAAGAACACGCCGAAGATGATGATAGAGACGCGCTGTTCCAGACCGATGCCGATCCACAGGATGAACAGCGGCACGAACGAGGTCACTGGCAGGTAGCGGATGAAGTTGACCAGCGGTTCGAGGAACGCTTGCACGACCCGGAAGCTGCCCATCAACAGGCCGATGGGCACTGCGACCACCGACGAGATGATGAAGCCGACCATTACCACTTCCACGCTGGCCCACACGTGCGGGCCGAGGGTGCCATCACGGGCCAGGCGCATCGCGGCATCGAAGACCGCGCCCGGTGTCGGCAGGAACATCGCCGGCACCACGCCGCCATAGGAAAGAAAGGCCCAGAGGCCGATCAACAGGGCCCAGGCCAGACCGCTGGCGCTCCAGATCACCTGCACCGGCAGGCTGGTCTTGGGCGTCAGGCAGCGGTTCAGCCACGAATTGCGCTTGGACATGAGGTGCTCCTGGTTATTTCGGGCTGATGAAACGGTTGTCGATCAGGTCGCTGTAGCTCACGTTGTACGGCTTGCCCTGCAACTCGCTGGCGGTTTCGTTGGCCAGTTTGATGACCGTGGCGGCGTCGCCGGTGCTGCCGTTGCTGCCCAGCAGTTTTTCGCTCATGGCCTGATCATAGAAGCGCACGCCCTTGGCTGCGGCTTCCAGTTCCGCCGGGTCGGCGAGGTAGCCACCCACGCCCTTGGCCATGATCGCGTAGGCTTCTTTCGGGTGGTCCTTGGTGTACTGCACGGCTTTGTACAGGCCCGCGACCAGCGCCTTGACGTCAGCCTGTTGCTTGTCGATCACATCGCAGCTCAGGGCCACGACATCGACGATCACACCCGGCGTGGTGCTGCTGTCCACCAAAACCTTGCCTTGCTGCTTGTTGCGCACGGTGGTCAGGTGCGGCTCCCAGGTCACGGCGGCCGGTACGCGACCGGCGATGAAGGCGGTGGCAGCGTCGTCGGCGGTCATGTTCTGGATGGTCAGGTCGCTCATCTTCATGCCGGCGTTTTTCAGCAGGTAGTTGAGCCAGAACTGCGACACCGATCCTTCGTTGACCGCAACCGCCTTGCCCTTGAGGTCCTGCAGGCTGTTGATGTCCTTGCCCACCAGCACACCGTCGCCGCCATGGCTTTCGTCCAGCGCGGCCACGGCCTTGAAGCAGAACTGTGGACGGTACTTGAGGATTTCATCGAGGGTGGAAGCTGAGCCGGACAACTTGCCGGAGGCTTGAGCGGCCATGTACATCGAGGCTTCTTCGATGGTCGGCAGCTCGACGGTCAGGCCGCCTTCCTTGAAGTAGCCCAGATCCTTGGCCAGGTACAGGGTGCCGTAACCCACCCAGGTGGTGTGTCCGATGGACAGGGTGCCGGCCTGGGCGCCACTGGCGATGCCGGCAGCCATTGCAGTCAGGGCCAGCGGACGCACGCAGCGCGATACGAAAGACTTGATCATTGAACACTCCCGGATGGTGGTTTTTTAATTCGAATATGTCTCGGGGCAGTGGGGCTAGACGCCAAAAACTTGAAACGCTCGTGGCCTCTGACGGACCTTTTGCCTCTGTGGGGCAGGGTTGATGTTGGCCGATGTCGAGGGATACGAAAATTAGTAAATATGTGGTCCCTGATGAGGAAAAAACTGGGGTGGGCAATGGTGTTCGAAGCTGGGGCAGGCGCAACAAAAACGCCGCTTCCCGGTGCAGGAATGCGGCGTTTAATGGCTTTGGAGGCAGTCTCGAAAAGAGCCCAGAGTCTCCCACACGTACTGCGGCGAACCTGGGTCGGGCGGGCAGCGCACGGTCCGTGGGAGGGAGCTTGCTCGCGAAGCTTTTCAGCTGATTGCGGCGGACCTGGTGGTTTCTTTGATAGCGCTCTGCGTACTCCCACGCAAAATCATCTCCGCCGCCTTCTCCCCGATCATGATGCACGGGGCATTGGTATTGCCGCTGATCAAGGTCGGCATGATCGAGGCGTCGACCACTCGAAGCCCTTCGATACCGTGCACCTTCAGGTCCGGCCCGACCACGCTCATCGGGTCGACCCCCATCTTGCAGGTGCCCACCGGATGGAACACTGTCGCTGCGTACTCACGCACGTAGGTCATCAGTTGCTCGTCGGTCTGTACGTCTTTGCCGGGGAGCATCTCTATGCCGCGAATGCCGTCGAATTGCTGATCGGCAAGGATCTTGCGCGCCAGCTTCAGCCCTTCGATCAGCACTTTTGCGTCTTCAGGGTCGGACAGAAAGTTGAAGTCGATGACCGGCTTGCCGCTCCGATCCAGGCGCAACTCGCCAATGCTTTTAGGTCGCAACACACAGGTGTGTACCGCATAACCGTGGCCCCATTCGAACAACCGCCCGCGATGGCTGCGATAACCCGGCACGAAGTGAAACTGCACGTCGGGCAGCGCCTCTGCCAGAGGCGTGCGCGCGAAGCCACCGGCTTCGACGTAGTTGGTGGTCAGCCAGCCTTTCTTGCCGAGCACATAGCGCAGCGGCGACAGCAGAATGCTCGGCAACGAACCTAGGGAGAACCCCAGGGTCAGCGGGCTTTTCGAGCGTACGGTGATCAAGCCGTCGAGGTGATCCTGCAGGTTTCTGCCGACCCCGGGCAGGTCATGCTCGACCTTGATCCCGGCGTTTTTCAGTTCGCCGGCCGGACCGATACCCGACGCCAGAAGCAGGCTCGGGCTGGCGAGAGAACCTGCCGACAGAATGACCTCGCGACGCGCAGTCAGGCGGGTTTGCTGCCCCTCCGACACTACCCGCACGCCCTTGGCTACGCGCTGTTCGAGGATCAGCGATTGCACCGCGCAATCGGTGATGACCGTGAGGTTGGGTCGGTCGAGCACCGGCGCAACAAAGGCGCGATAACTGGACAGGCGTCTGGCGTCTTTCTGGGTCAGGTTGTAGATGCCACAACCCTCAAGCTGCTCGCCGTTGAAGTCATCGTTGCGGCGAATGCCGACCTTCTGCGCGGCTTTGACGAACAGCTGCGACACCGGGTTCGGGTCGCGTGCGGCTTCAACGTTCAACTCGCCATGAAAGCCATGCAGGCGCGAGTCCTGACCAAGGCGGTTGTTCTCGGACTTCTTGAAGAACGGCAGCACGCTGTTCCAGTCCCAGCCTGGGCAACCGGCTTCGGCCCAGCGGTCGTAATCGCTGGCATGGCCGCGAATGTAGATCATGCTGTTCATCGAACTCGAGCCACCCAACGCTTTGCCGCGTGGGGTGTGCAGGCTGCGGCCGTTGAGGTTTTTCTGCGGCGCGGAGAAGAAATTCCAGCTGTACTTCTTGCTCTTGTACAGCGTGATGGTCCCGGCGGGCGTCTGGATGCGCAGGTTGTTGTCATGGCTGCCGGCCTCGATCAGACAGACGCTGACGGCCGGGTCCGCACTCAAGCGGTTCGCCAGCACGCAACCGGACGAACCGGCGCCGACAATGATGTAGTCGAAGTCGGTTTTCATGCGTTCCTCCCGACGGCGCTCAGCGCCTGCTTGCGGCCGCGGCGCTGACTCGCCAGGTAGTAAACCGGCGAGATCACCAGCAGCCCGACGATCCACGACACATCGGCGCCCCCCATGGCCTTGGCGATCACCCCGGTGTACAACTCGGTGGCCATGAACGGGATCTGCACCAGAATGCCGAGCACGTAGCAGCCCACAGCCGTCCAGTTGAAATAGCCATAGATGCCGCCATCGCGACGGAAGAACGAGGCCACGTCGTAGCTGCCGTGAGCGACCAGGTAGTAGTCCACCAGATTGATCGCGGTCCACGGCACCAGCACGTAAAGCAGCAGAAGAATGAAGTTGGTGTAGTTGGCCATGAAGTCGTCCTGCCCCAGCAATGCCAGGGTCAGCGAGATCGAGAACAGCACCAGCGCGGTGATCGCGCGGGAGAGGGCGCCGGCCGACCATTTAGGCACCAGCGTCTGACCGACCGTGATCGCCGAGAGCGTGCCGCAATACAGGTTCATCGCGTTGGTTGCGGCGATGCCGATGGAGAACACAGCGACCACCAGCGTCGCGATGCTGCCGGTCATTTCGATCAGCCCGGCAATAATGTCGCCTTCGACGCACAAACCGACGACCACCCCCAATGCCATCGGCAGGATCGAACCCAGGCAGCAGCCCCAGTAGCTGGACCAGAACGCGGCCTTGCCACCGGTATCGGCGGGCATGTAGCGCGAGTAGTCCGAGACGTAGGGCGCGTACGCCAGTTGCCACAGCGCCGCGATCGACAGGGTGCCGAGGAAGCCCGCCAGGTTCATTTCGTTGCGTTGCAGGAAGTCTGCTGGCAGGCCGTGCACGGCGATGATCCAGACGAAGCACAGCAACAGAATCGCGCCGGACAGATACGACATGATGCGCGTGTAGGCGTGGATCAGGCGATAGCCGAACACCGTCGCCACGACGCTGATCAGGCCCACCAGCACGATGCCCTGATTGGTGCTGAACATCGCGTAGCGGCTGTGCAGCGACTGCCCGCCAAGCACCAGATTGGAGGCGAAGAAGCCCAGATACATGATCACCACCAGGGCGACCACCAGTAGCGAGCCGTAGGAGCCGAACTGGCCGCGGGTTTGGACCATCTGCGGCACACCCAGTTGCGGGCCTTGCGCCGAGTGCAGGGCCATGAAGATCCCGCCGATCAGGTTGCCGAGAATCAGTGCGGTCATTGCCGCCATGAACGGCAGTTTGAAGACGGTCACAGCCAACGCGCCGGTGACCACGGTCAGCAACATGATGTTGGAGCCGAACCAGATGGTGAAAAGATCGCGGGCGCGGCCGTGACGCTGATCGGCGGCGATGGGCTGGATGGTGCTCAGTTCGAGGGTTGCTGCGCTTGGTTCGTTGTTAGTCATGCGGATTCACTCAAGTTGTTCCAGGGCGACGACTCAGCGCAACTGAAACCAGGTGGTTTTCAGCTGGGTGTATTTGTCGAAGGAATGCAGCGACAGGTCGCGGCCGAAGCCCGATTGCTTGCCGCCACCGAAGGGTACGGTCACGTCCAGAGCGTCCACGGTGTTCACCGACACGGTCCCGGCATTCAAGCGGCTGGCCACGCGATGGGCGCGATTGAGGTCATCGCTCCACACCGATGCGGCAAGGCCGTAGATGTGATCGTTGGCCATCTGCACGGCCTGGTCTTCGTCGTCGAACGCAGTGATTGCAAGCACCGGGCCGAACACCTCTTCGCGGGATAGACGCATGTCCGGCGTGACGTGTGTGAACAGGGTCGGCTGAATGAAATTGTTCGAGCCGTTGATCATCACCCGGTCGCCGCCCGCCACCAGACGCGCGCCGCTGGAGCTGGCTCCGGCGATGTAATCCATCACCCGCGCCGCTTGAGTGGAATCGACGATGGCGCCCATTTTGCTCGAAGGATCGAGCGGATCGCCGGGCTGCCAGTGCTGCGCCTTTGCGATCATGCGCTCGACGAACTCGTCATGAATCGAACGCTGCACCAGCAGTCGCGAGTTGGCCGAGCACACTTCGCCCTGATTGAAGAAAATCCCGAAAGCGGCTTTCTCGGCCGCCAGATCCAGATCCTGACAGTCGGCGAACACCAGATTCGGGCTCTTGCCACCGCACTCCAGCCACACCTGCTTCAGGTTCGACTGCGCGGCGTATTGCATGAAGTATTTGCCGACCTGCGTCGAGCCAGTGAACGCCAGCGCGTCGACGTCCGAGTGCAATCCCAGCGCGCGCCCGGCATGTTCGCCCAAACCGGTGACCACGTTGAACACGCCTTCCGGTACGCCCGCTTCAAGGGCCAGTTCCGCCAGGCGCAGTGCCGAAAACGGCGATTGCTCGGCGGGCTTGAGAATCACGCTGTTACCCGCCGCCAGCGCTGGGGCCAGCTTCCAGGCGGCCATGTCCAGCGGGAAGTTCCACGGCACCACCGCAGCGATCACGCCCAGCGGCACGCGGGTGATGGTCGCCAGGGTGCCGGGCCCGGTGGGCGCGACCTGATCGTAGAGTTTGTCGAGGCTTTCGGCGTACCAGGCGAAGACGTGGGCGGCGCCGGGCACATCGATGCTGTAGGCGTCCATCACCGGCTTGCCCATGCTCAGCGAGTCCAGCAGTGCCAGCTCTTCGCGATGCGCCAGAATCAACTCCGACAGGCGCAGCAGAATCGCCTTGCGCTCCTTGGGCTGCATGCGCGCCCACGGCCCGCTTTCAAAACTCTTGCGCGCGACGCGGACAGCCAGGTCGACATCCGCATCCGAACAGGCCGCCACGTTTGCCAGCACGGCATTGGTGGCGGGGTTGATGACGGCGAACGTCTCACCGCTCTGCGCCTGATGAATGTTCCCCGCGATCAGAGAAGCGTCGATAAAACGCTGGTGTTCGGCAAGGCGTTGCCAGGTTTTGAAATCCGTCACTGCACACACTCCTTCAATGGCCTCTGCGGACCATGTTCACGATCAGTGGTGCCGATAGTGGGCGATGTGACGGGGGCAGGAAATTATTAAAAATGTCTTCGCTATCGATAAAAAAACTCGCCAATAACGCACCTTTGCGGTGCGTTGCGCACCGTTTCGGGGTCAGTTTTTTTAGCTTCAATGGGCAGGAATTTGCTTGTTTCTCATAGGCTTTGAACATCGCAGAATAGCGCGCAAGATCCGAGGTCACGGTTCAGCGAATTCGAGGTAGCAATGGCAGCCTACAACCTGCGACAACTCAAGTATTTCGTCACCACGGTGGAGTGCGGCAGCGTCGCCGAGGCGTCCCGCAAGCTGTACATCGCGCAGCCCTCGGTCTCCACCGCGATCAAGCACCTGGAAGAAAGCTTTGCCGTGCAGCTGTTCATTCGGCACCACGCTCAGGGCGTGTCGCTGACGCCCAGTGGCGCACGCTTCTACCGCAAGGCCCAGGAGCTGTTGCGGGTGGCCCACGAGTTCGAGCAGAACGCCCTGGCGGACAACGATGTGGTGGCCGGGCAAATCGATATCGGCTGCTTCGAAACCGTTGCGCCGCTGTACCTGCCTCGCTTGATTGCAGGGTTCCGTGATCGTTGGCCGGGAGTGGAAATCCGCATTCGCGATGGCGAGCAACAGGAACTGGTGCAGGCGCTGACCTCGGGCAGCATCGACCTGGCAATCCTCTACGAACACGATCTGGACAGCACCATCGACACCGCGCCTCTGATGGCGCCGCAGCAGCCGTACGCGCTATTGCCAGAAGGTCATCGCTTCGCCAATCAGGCCAAGGTTTCGCTCAATGATCTAGTGCTTGAGCCGATGGTGCTGCTGGACGTACAGCCGAGCCGGACCTATTTCGTCAGCATCTTCGAAGAGCGCGGGTTGACTCCGCACATCCAGTTCAGCTCGCCGTCGATCGAGATGGTGCGGGGCATGGTCGGGCGCGGGTTTGGTTTCTCTATTCTGGTGACCCGGCCGAAATCCGATCTCACCTACGACGGACAGAAAGTGGTGTGCGTGCCGCTGGCCGAAGAAGTCACCGGCTCAGGATTGTCAGCCGCCTGGCTGCGTCGTTCGCAATTGACCAAACCGGCGCAGTTGTTTGTGGATCATTGTCGGGAAGAGTTGGCGCCGAAGTAGCGCCTGGAATGCGACATTCGACCTCTGTAGCCGCACGGCTTGCCGGCGGCGGCATATTCAAAGCCGCTAACGCCGGCAAACGGAGCGCCGCCCGACCTTACGGCTACAGAGATTGTGTTGACTGGAGAATATCGACCATCCGCCGCAACATCGCATCACACCCATTCAGCTGCTCGACGCTGACAAACTCATCCGGCTTGTGCCCCTGGTCCATGCTGCCCGGGCCGCACACCACGGTGGGAATGCCGATAGCATCGAACAGCCCGCCTTCGGTGCCGAAGGCCACGGTCGTGAACTCATCCGAACCACAGAACTGCGCAATCAACTGCGCCGCCTGGCTTTTCGCGTCGGTGACCAGGCCGGGGTACGCGGACAGCTCGGAGAAGCGGATGTCACTGCCCGCATGTACAGCGCGCATTTTCGGCAACACATGGGTCTCGGCGTATTGCTGAAGCTGCTCGGCAACGTCACGCGGATTCTGCGCGGGCAGCGCACGGACCTCGAAATCGAAGCGGCAGTCGGCCGGCACGATATTCAGCGCCTTGCCGCCGCTGATGACACCGGTCTGCACCGTGGTAAAAGGCGGATCGAAGCGCGGGTCGTGCAGATCCATCGCGCGCAGTGTCGTGCCGATGCGACCCAGTTCGCCGATCAGCTCGGCTGCGTACTCGATGGCATTCACGCCCTGAGGCGCATACGCCGAGTGACACGCTGCGCCATGCACATCGCAACGCATCGCCAGCTTGCCCTTGTGCCCCAGCACCGGCTTGAGCTCGGTGGGCTCGCCGATGATGCACAGCAGCGGCTTGACCGGCCGTTGCTCAAGCTCGACGAGCAATGAGCGCACGCCCAGGCAACCGACTTCTTCGTCATAGGACAACGCGATGTGCACTGGCCTGTTCAACGGTGCAGCGAGCAGATCGGGGACCGCCGCCAGCACGCAAGCGATATAGCCTTTCATGTCCGCCGTACCGCGCCCGAACAGCCTGCCGTGGTGCTCACTGAGTTCAAACGGAGCGACCGTCCAGGGCTGACCGTCCACCGGAACCACATCGGTATGCCCGGACAGCACGATGCCCGGACGATCTGCCGGGCCGAGGGTCGCGAAGAGGTTGGCCTTGCTGCGCTGCTCGTTATAGATCAGCTCGCAGGGCACATCGAATTGCGCCAGATAATCGCGCACGAATTCGATCAGTTGCAGATTCGACTCGCGACTGGTGGTGTCGAAAGCCACCAGCGCCGCCAACAGATCCCGGCTTTTGCTCATGTGTCGATCCTTGCCTGGTTCACCGGGGCCTTATTCGTCACCGGGCACGCCATAGCTCGGCGCCTTGGTCGGGTCGAGGGCGCGGGTGATGTAGTCCTGCATCTGCGGGCTGTAGTCGCTCCACAGTTGTGCCAGTTTGCCGATAGGGTCTTCGTCGGCCCAATCCACGCGCAGGTCGACGATGGGCCAGGTCAGTTCGCCGACCACCACCAGTGCCGCGGAATGTACCGGGCCTGCTTCGCCACCGGCCGCGACGGCTGCCTGCATCGCGGCGATCAAACGGTCGGCCAGCTGACCGCCGCTGTTTTCGAACGTCTGCACCAGTGCTTCGATCACAGCGCGATCAGCGAGCATGTTGCCCGCGCCGACGCATTGCTCACCGGCCAGTGCGTTGTGCGTGCCGAGGGTTTCGCTGCCACTGAAGTGCGCGGTCTGGCCCAAGTGATCGATGGCGGTCAACTGACGAAACTGACTGTAGCCGTTGCTGGTCAGCGCTTTGTCCAGCGCCTCGGCGGGAGACAGGCCGTTTTCCATCTGGTCGAGCACTTGCGGGCCGAGGGCGGGGAGGGTGATGTTCTGCGTGGCCACCGCACCCACTCCCGGACGCAGCCAGGGGCAGCGCGCACCCACGGCTATGCTGGAAGAGCTGATGGCGATGCCCAGTTGTCCTGTTTCGGCGCAACGGCCGACGATTGAAAACGTCATGGTGTGTTCGTCCTGTTCCGTCCTGACCTGCCATCCGCCGACCGGAGCGCGGGATACGCCGCCCGGTCGGGGATGGGACATGACTGCATTCTGTCGATGCGCAGGCGTTGGCGAAACGAGGTTTTTTGTGGAGCCTGGTTACGGAAAAACTTCTCAGCCAGTCGTGCGTGCTTACAGGCGCCCGTACTCGCGGGCGGTGCGGTCCACCGCGATGCGAGTCTTGTCCACCAGTTCGTCCAGTTCAGCGCGGGTGGCGACCAACGCCGGCGCCATGATCATGCGTCCCAGAGTGGAGCGGATGATGATGCCCTCCTCGAAGCCGATGGTGCGGCAGCGCCAGGCGATGTCGTTTTCGTTGACGAAGCGTTTGCGCGTGGCCTTGTCTTCAGCGAACTGCAACGCAGCCACCAGCCCGATACCTTGAACTTCACCCACCAGCGGGTGATTGCCGAACACCTCGCGCAGGCAGTTCTGCAGGTACGGCCCGGTGTCGTTTTTCACCTGCGTCACCACGCCTTCATCCCGCAGCGCCTTGAGGTTGGCGATCGCCACCGCCGCCGCCACCGGGTGCCCGGAATAGGTCAGGCCGTGGGCGAACACACCGCCTTTTTCAACCAGCGCTTCAGCCATGCGCCGTGACAGAATCAGCCCGCCCATGGGGATATAGCCCGAGGTCAAACCCTTGGCGATGGACAGTGTGTCGGGCTCGAAGCCCAAGGCTTGATGGGCAAACCACTCGCCGGTACGACCAAAGCCACCGATGACTTCGTCGGCGCACAGCAGCACGTCATATTGACGGCAGATGCGCTGGATTTCCGGCCAGTAAGTCTGCGGCGGGATGATCATCCCCCCAGCGCCCTGGAACGGCTCGGCAACGAACGCTGCGACCTTGTCCGCACCCAGTTCGAGGATTTTGTCTTCCAGCTGGCGCGCTGCGCGCAGACCAAACTCTTCAGGGCTCAGGTCGCCTTCATGGGCAAACCAGTAGGGCTCGTCGATGTGTGCCACATCCGGAATCGTGCCGCCCATTTCGTGCATGAATTTCATGCCGCCCAGCGCTGTCGCCGCCAGGGTCGAGCCGTGGTAACCGTTCCAGCGGCCGATCATGACCTTCTTCTCGGGCTTGCCCATCACCTGCCAGAACTTGCGCACGGTGCGGATCAGCACCTCGTTGGCCTCGGAGCCGGAGTTGGTGTAGATCGCGTGGCTGTAGTGCGCAGGCAGCAGGCTGAACAGCAGCTCCGACAGTTCGATCACCGCCGGGTGAGTGGTGTGGAAGAACATGTTGTAGTAGGGCAACTGCTCCAGCTGAGCGCTGGCGGCCGCGGCGAGGTCCTTGCGCCCGTAACCCAGGTTGGTACACCACAGCCCCGACATGCCATCCAGGTAACGCTTGCCGTCGTTGTCCCACAACGCCAGCCGATCGCCTCTGACCATCACCCGTGGGCCTTCTTCGTTGAGGGCTTTCTGGTCGACAAATGCGTGGATGTGGTGGGCGGCATCGGACGCCTGATAATCGCTCGTGGTGCGGCTGCTGTTGAGTTCAGTATCGAGTTCGATGGACATTGCGGGTCTCCAGGAGAAGGCGCCCGATGCTCACCATTACGAGGCGGCGAGGGGCTGGCCGGGGCGTGTTGTGGCATAAGTTTTGGCAGCTAAAAATATTTTTGTAAAGAAAATATTTGTGGAGAAAAATACAAATCCGTACCCTGAGCGGCATCGTAGAGCCAGCGCAAGGGCGTCATGAGCGGATTAAGAGAGCGGCAGAAAGAACAGCGCCGGCAGGTCATCGCCGAGGCGGCCCTTGCGCTGTTCAAGGCCAACGGATTCGGCCCGACCACGCTGGAACAGATCGCCAACGAGGCGGGCGTTTCGGCGCCGACCGTGGTGAATTATTTCGGCGGCAAGCTGGAGATCCTGCTTGCGTTGCTCAAGGCCCCTGACGAACTGGCCATGCGCGAGGCGAGGGCGAATCTGGATGACAACTCAGATCCGCTCGACGCGCTGTGTGAACTCGAAGGTCTGATGACTCGCTATCAGTTGCGTGCGATGCCCGCTTCGCTGTGGCGCGAACTGGCGCCGTTCCTGTTCACGGGAGACCTGTCCCACGCCTTTCATCCGTGGAACGCGGCGGTGGTCGAGGAAGCCAAGGCGCTGCTCATGCATTTCCAGGATCTGGGCAAGGTCCGCCAATCAGTGGATATCGAGGTCGCCGCCACCTTGTTCAATCAGTACGCCAACCTTGCGTTCATTCGCCTGGCGACCGAAGCGGTGCCTGATCGCCAAGCCCATGCGGCGCATATGCGCAGCGTGCTGGGGCTGATGTGTCATGGGATGTTGAGCGACCCAGGCGAACCATAGCCCTAGCTTTTTCCTGCTCTGCGACGACAAAAATCATAATTTCGCTATCCCCCGATCCTGCACAGAATGCGTCCACACCCGCCTTCGTGAAGGACACAGGTATGACAGCTGGAAAAACTGAAATCGATACGCTTGTGGTCGGCGCTGGCCAGGCTGGCGTGGCCATGAGCGAACACCTGAGCAGACTGGGGATCGCGCACCTGGTCCTGGAGCGCAGCCGGATTGCCGAAGCCTGGCGCACCGGGCGCTGGGATTCGCTGGTTGCCAACGGCCCGGCCTGGCACGACCGTTTTCCCGGCCTCGAGTTTGCCGGTTTGAGCCCCGACGGTTTTGCCCCTAAAGAGCAGGTGGCCGATTACTTCGAAGCTTACGCCCGCAAGTTCAACGCGCCGATTCGCACCGGTGTTGAAGTGCGTAAGGTTGATCGCAACGTGGGGCGTCCCGGTTTCACGGTCGAGACCTCTGAAGGTGTGATCCAGGCCAATCGCGTGGTCGTGGCAACCGGTCCATTTCAGAAACCGGTCATTCCAGCCATTGCACCGAGCGACGAACGCCTGACTCAGATCCATTCCGCGCAATACCGCAACCCGCAGCAACTGGTCGAAGGCGCGGTGCTGGTGGTGGGCGCAGGATCATCCGGCACTCAGATCGCCGATGAATTGCAGCGTTCAGGCAAGCAGGTCTACCTGTCGGTGGGCCAGCATGACCGGCCACCGCGCGCGTATCGCAATCGCGATTTCTGCTGGTGGCTGGGTGTGCTCGGCGAGTGGGATCAGGCAGCGATGAAGCCTGGCCGTGAGCACGTGACGATTGCCGTCAGCGGTGCCCATGGCGGGCGTACGGTGGACTTCCGTGAACTGGCGCAGCGTGGCATGAAACTGGTCGGCGTCACCCGTTCTTTCAACGACGGCGTGGCGACGTTCCAGCCAGACCTGGCAGAGAACCTGGCGCGTGGCGACGAGAATTATCTGGCAGTGCTCGATGCAGCCGATGCCTACATCGAACGCAACGGGCTGAGCCTGCCGCTGGAGCCTGAAGCCCGTCGCGTATTCCCCGATCCTGAATGCGTGAGCAAACCGATTCTGGAACTGAACCTGGCTGAGGCCGGTATCACCACCATCATCTGGGCCACCGGCTTTGCCACCGACTACAGCTGGATGAACGTCGATGCCTTCGATGAAAAAGGCAAACCCCGGCATCAGCGTGGGGTGTCCAACGAGTCCGGCATCTATTTCCTCGGTTTGCCGTGGCAGTCGCGTCGCGGGTCGTCGTTCATCTGGGGCGTGTGGCATGACGCCAAATACGTCGCCGATCACATCGCCACCCAGCGCAAGTACCTCGAATACAGGGACGCTGCCGAGCGCCAGGCCGAGCACGCTGTTTCAACGGCTCCTGCATCAGTCGTGACGGCCTGAATTCGATTTCCGCGCTGAACCCACGCGGGCAGCGCGGCCAACTTTCTGCTTTTAGGGAGCCTCACATGGCACAACCTACTCATACCCGCATTCGCATGTTCAACACCAAGGAAACCTACCCGAACCAGTCGCTGGACAACGATCTGTGCCAGGCGGTTCGAGCGGGCAACACGATCTACGTCCGCGGGCAGATCGGCACCGATTTCGACGGCAATCTGGTGGGTCTTGGGGATCCGCGCGCCCAGGCCGAGCAGGCGATGAAGAACGTCAAGCAGTTGCTGGAAGAGGCGGGTTCGGACCTGTCGCACATCGTCAAGACCACCACCTACATCATCGACCCGCGCTATCGCGAGCCGGTCTATCAGGAGGTCGGCAAGTGGCTAAAAGGCGTGTTCCCGATTTCCACCGGGCTGGTGATTTCGGGGCTGGGGCAGCCGCAATGGCTGATGGAGATCGACGTGATTGCTGTGGTGCCGGACGACTGGCAACCGAGTCAGGGGTGAGCGAAGCTGCGATGCGGGTCGTCTGGAGCGTCCGCATCGCGCCGCAGCTGATGGATCAGTAACGCTGGTACTGCGAGCCAAACTCGGAGCGTACTTCGGCCACGGTTTCGGCATTTTTCAGATCGATGCTCAATGCGCCTCGCTCGGCGGTACGAAACGCGTTCAAGTGGTCCGCGCCATCAGACGCTACTGAGTCCTGGGCGACTTGCTGCACGCTGACCTGAGCGGTCTGGAACTGCTTCAGATGTTCGGAGCCGTCGGCAGCGAAGACGTTGGCGGCGAGGACGGAGAAAGCGATGCCGAGAAAGATCTGACGTTTCATGGGGTGAACTCCTGCGGTAAGGACCGATTGGGTTTTCAAGGTTTTGATCGCGCCCCCGTTCAAGTGGGCTGCGCTGATCGACGTGCCTAGTAAACCCCGCAGGTGTATCGCTGATGTGTCCCGTACCACCGCCGAAACCCGGGCGAGTGTATCGCTGCCATGGCTGTACACAGAGCGATACAAAATCCCCGTTTTATTTGCCCGGCTCGATCCATTTCGTCACTGTAGGCGCTTGCCACAGTTCGAGCGCGTCCAGTAGCGCGCATGGGTCGGCGTTAAAAATCAGCATCTCACTGTGCTCGACCTTCATGAAACCCTCAGTGACGGCGTGGTTGAGCAGACTGCGCACCGGGCTGAAGAAGTCATTGATGTTCAGGCAGGCAACGGCCTTGCTGTGCTCCCCTAGCTGCGTCAGGGTCGCGACCTCGAACAACTCCTCAAATGTCCCAAGGCCCCCGGGCAAGGCAATGAATGCATCGGCGCAGTCGCTTATGCGGTGCTTGCGGCTGCGCATGTCCAGGGTCAATTCATGCCGAGTCAGGCCGCTGTGCAAATGCCCCAGACCGACCAGGCGGTCAGTGATGATGCCGACCACTTCACCGCCTTCAGCCAGCACGGTGTCAGCCATCACGCCCATCAGGCCCTTGTCGGAGCCGCCGTACACCAGACGCAATCCACGTCGAGCGATCTCCCGACCAAGCGCCCGTGCACCCTGCGCATAAGCGGGGTTGAAACCAAAGTTGGAACCGGAGAAAACCGCGATGCTGTTAAGGTTCATGGTGATCCTGAAATCGTTTTTTAAGAGGGGGCAGGGTGATCATGCTCATGACATCAGCGCCAGAATGCGCCTGCCAAGATGCTCGGCCACATCTTCGGATTCGATGTTCGCAAATCCCAGCAGCAATGCCGGACCAGTCGCGTTTTCGATGCTCCAGCCAGTCAATGCTTCGGCATAAATCCCGGCCTGGCGCAGGCGGCTGACCAGTCCGGTGTCAGATTTGTCTTCAGACAAACGCAGAATCAGATGCATGCCACCCGGTTGCGCGTCTATTCGAAAACCCTCGCCCAGGGCCTTTTTCAGCCCACGGACAGTGTCTTCGCGCCGCTGCGCATAGAGTTTGCGCATACGCTGGATATGCCGCGCGAAATGCCCTTCGGTAAGGAAGGTCGCGACAATCGCCTGGGTCAACTCCGGACAGCCGCCGAGAAACAATTGGCCCATCTGTTCGAATCGCTGAACCTGATCCGGCGGCACCACCAGATAGCCCATGCGAATCCCCGGGAACAGCACCTTGCTGAACGTCCCCGCATAGAGCACTCGGCCATGGCGATCCAGACTCTTGAGCGCGGGCAACGGCCGACTGACATAGCGGTACTCACCGTCGTAATCGTCTTCGACCACCCATGCGTTCTGCTGCATCGCCCAGTCAAGAAGCGCCAGGCGGCGAGGCAATGACAGCGAGACACACAGCGGGCTCTGATGGGCCGGCGTGACCACAGCCGCCCGGGCGCCGAGGCCGTTGCCTGTTGCTTGATCGACACGCATGCCGTCGTCGTCTACCGAAATCGGAACGGGTTCCATGCCAAGCTGACTTAACAGCTGACGCGTGGGCGGATAGCCGGGGTCCTCGACGCACACTCGGTCGCCAGGCGTCAGCAGGGTGTGGGCAATCAGCGCCAGAGTGTTGCGATAGCCCGACGTCACAAACACCTGTGCCGGTGAGCAGTCGATGCCTCGGGACACCTGCAGATAAGTGGCGATCGCAGTGCGCAAGGATTCAAGGCCATGCACTGAGGGAAGGGCCATGTCCTGAACACGAGTAGCGCGTACGCAGCGCGCGCCCAGTTGAGCCCAGATCTTCCTCGGAAACGCGTCCAGCGCAGGCAGCGCCATCTGAAAGGGAAGCACCGGCGGCTTGTCCCTGATTGGCGCGGTTTCACCGACGCCAAGTGCACCTTGGGTTGAGTCCATGCCCAGACTGATCCCTGCGGTGACGATCGTGCCGGCCTGGCCGCGAGGTTGAACATAACCCTCCGCAGTCAGTAGCGAGTAAGCAGTGTCGACCGTGCCGCGGGCCAGCCCCAACTCCTTGGCCAGCGCCCGGGCTGCGGGAATACGATCGCCGGGCGCTAGAATGCCCTCGCTGATCGCACTGCGGAACCGCCAGTAGATCTGCCGGTAAATCGGCTCCGGCGAAGCGGGATCGAGAGGGGAGAAGCGTTGGGCTGGACGAGTCATGTGTTCTCGAAGATGGCGTGACGGGCAACATGCGCCTCACTGTACGTTCTTCATGACCCAGCTTGAAGGGCCAAGAATGAGCTGCAAGGCTAGACCATGACGCCTCAATCCGTACCTGTTCTTTGTTGGATCATGGCCCATGATGTAAAGCAGATCATGGATCTTTTGCCATAGGCCATGAGCGACGACGATGGCGGCTCAAATCAAGCCCTGTCGAGGATTCATCATGAGCAATCGCATCAACTACTCCGCCATTTCCCCTGAAACCTACAAGGCGTTCGGCGCCGTTTATGGCTCGCTGCAACAGTGCGGTCTCGCCAGGGAACTGGTCGATCTGGTGTACCTACGGGTGTCGCAGATCAACGGCTGCGCGTTCTGCATCGACATGCACTCCCGAGACCTTCTCAAACAGGGCCTGAGCGTGGAGAAACTGGTGCTGGTCCCGGTGTGGCACGACGCAGGGCAGCTGTTCAGCCAGCAGGAACGCGTGGCGTTGTCCTGGGCCGAAACCGTCACCCGTGTCGCCGAAACCGGTGTGCCGGATGCCGATTATCAAGCCGCGCTTGCCGAGTTTGGCGACAAGGGGCTCGCCGACCTGACCTACGCCGTCGGCCTCATGAACGCGTTCAACCGCTTCGGCGTGGCATTCCGCCCGGCCCCAGCCGCCAAGGCCTGAACCCCAACGGGCGTCGCAGAACAGGCAATGCCTGCTCTGCGATTCGGCAGTTGTCCTATCACCCCGGTTCGCCTGGCAATGTGCTCAGGCGAGCCCATCCCTGGAGTTCTCAAAATGGCATGGTTCCTACTGAGTCTGGCCGGCATTCTGGAAATCGCATTCGCCCTCGGCATGAAGTCCTCCGAAGGCTTCACCCGCTTGATCCCGGCGGTGTTCACTGTCGCCACCGGCTTGTCGAGCGTGGTCCTGTTATCCATGTCGCTGCGCACACTACCCGTGGGCACGGGGTACGCAGTCTGGACCGGCATCGGCGCCGCAGGCACCGCCATCCTCGGGATGGCATTGATGGGCGACAGCGTCGCGCCTTTGAGGATTGTTTGTATTTTGCTGATTCTGGCGGGGGTGATGGGGTTGAAGGTGGTGGCTTAAGGTGGCCACTTCTTATTCGGTGCACTGTAGATGATTGACGGAACTACCATGTTGGGAGCGGTTGTTGGCGGTTTGATGGGGGCACTGCAAGAATCATTGCCCTTATGCCCGCATCAAGGTGATTTAAGTGGCCGTTAGGAGAGGTACGTCCTGGACTGTTGAAAGGTAAGCGTTTTAAACGTAAATGCTATCTTCCAGTCCTTGCCTTTAGTTTGGATATGTAATTTGCGATTGCGTAATTCACACTCCACATTGCCGTAATCGATCTTGTTCCAGTCCGCGATTTCTATGTCATCGATACCTGTCCCTAACATCACGATAACGACAGTGTCGTAATCAATTCCCCAAACTCCCCATGTAGGTATCTCCCGAGACGGTTTCTGTCTCGTATGGATATTCAAACTGAACTCAGAGTCTGGGTCGAAGCCGATATGCGCTATGAGTACACTCTCCGTGAGTCCTGCTGGAAAGATGCTTTTAAGGAAATTGTTGTTGTAGATACCGTCGAGAATGTTCATTTTTCGCTGCCGAAATTGTAGTGGCCGTGAGTCCCATCTGCTGATCCGGAGCGGAGCTTATCTCCCTGCCGAGCATTAAAGTGCGGCTCTGCGCCATGCATATGGGTTGCCTTCGAGTGGCCGTAGCTGTGTTCTTGAATCGTGATTTTGTTATGCCTGATGTTGAGGTATTCATAGTTTCTTGTCATCACCGGTTGTCCATTTTGCATTACCGGACTGCCGTATCCATCATCGAGCGGCTGTTTATATAGTCTTGTTGGAGATGCAGTGACTGGAATGCCGGCATCACGCTTTGCTTGTCGAAACGCATCCCTCCTGCTTGTCGCCTGATAGGACGTCTTCTTGTTTGGGGTGCAACTCCACCCCCACGGATCCACCCACCCAATCGGGTTCGGCGCGTACTGATATAAATTCAGCCCGCCCAGCAACCCAATCGGGTCCGGCGTGGTGACCCGCCCGACGTCCGGGTCGTAGAACCTGAAGGTGTTGTAGTGCAGTCCGGTCTCGCGATCAAGGTATTGGCCTTGAAACCTCAGGTTCTGTGGTTCGGCCAGGGAGGTGCCGCTGGTTTCTTCTCGGGTGTTGCCCCAGACCTGATAACGCGCCTGCCAGACCACGCTGCCGTCGGTTTCGGTGAGCTGTTCGGGCAGGCCGTTGAGGTCGTTGTGGTAGTAGCGCACGGTCTGGTGTTCGCCGATGCCATCGACGCGGGCGAGGGGGTCGTGGCTGGCGTCGGCGTAGAGGTAGAGGCTGGTCTGGGTGAAGCGTTGTTCGTGCAGCAGGCGCAGGCCGTCCCAGGTAAAACGGGTTTCGCCGATTTCCCGGCCGGTGGGGCGGTATTCGCTTTTGGCGATGCGCCGGCCGGGAAATCGGCGAAACCCGTTTTACCTGGGACGGCCTGCGCCNTAGAGGTAGAGGCTGGTCTGGGTGAAGCGTTGTTCGTGCAGCAGGCGCAGGCCGTCCCAGGTAAAACGGGTTTCGCCGATTTCCCGGCCGGTGGGGCGGTATTCGCTTTTGGCGATGCGCCGGCCGAGCGGGTCGTAGCTCATGCGCACGACGTTGCCGCGGTGATTGCGCACTTCGATCAGGCGGCTTTCGGCGTCGTAGGCAAATTGCTGTGTGCCGTGGCGGGTGCTGGTCTTTTCGATCAGGCGGCCGAAGCCGTCGTARCGGTARTGTTTGTCCTGATAGCTCAGCAGGCGGTTATGGCGTACCGGTTCAACGTTGAAGATCGAACCKTTGAGCAGGTTGGCGGYGGCGTCGTAGGCGAAGGTTTCGTCCTGACCGGTGAGGTTGTTCTGGGTGGCGCAGATGCGGCTGCTGGAGTCGTAATGCAGCAGTTCGCGCCGGGTTTCGGAGCGCTGGCGSTCCGTGCGCAGCCGCGCGGTGAGGTTGTCGGAGGGGTCGTATTCGAACTCGTGGCTGAGCTGGGCCGGCAGTTGCCGGGGTAGATGCGCGGCGCGGCGTTGCCGGGATTTCAGTCGTCCGGTGCGGTCGTACTGGCTGCGGGTGTTGATCTGGCCCTGACTGCGCAGCACTTCGCGGTGCAGGCGATCGCGCTCGAARTCRCTGATGACCAGGCCATCGAGGTTGATCTGGTGCAGATGGCCGCTGCCGTAATACAGGCGGTTGAGCCAGCGGCCGTCGGGGACCTGGGTTTGCGTGAGGTTGCCCAGTTCGTCGTAGTGGTGTTTCAGCGATCCGCTCGCGCTGTGTTCTTCCAGCAATTGCCCGAGGGCTGTCTCTTATACACA
>NZ_MUIN01000016.1 GCF_002080045.1 Pseudomonas sp. Bc-h
CGAGAGCCGCCCCCCGCCATGGATGGCGGATGGCGGCGGGCCCACGGAGCGTCGCCGGAGTGAGGGAACGGCGACGAAGGAGCCGCCAAACCAGGAGCAAGGACCCTTGGTTACTTGGGGTTATCAAGTAACTCGCCGGAGGCGAAACAGSTCTGGCGTTAGCCAGAACCGAAAATCAGCGCCACCAAAAATAACGGATAAGCCCCCAAAACTCAGCGCCGCCCCAAAAAGCGCAAGCGCATAACATTCAGTCACCGCCGCAACGTCTTCTGCCGCAAAATATAAACCGTCACCAACACCGCACTCACCACCATCAACCCCCGCGCCCAGATCATCGGCACCAGCGAGCAGGAAAACCCGATGCTGATCCACATCAGTCCAATCGCGTAAACCTTGCCCTTCAGCGGAATGCCTTCGCCATCCAGATAGCCACGGATCCACGGACCGAGCCGAGGATGATCGACCAGCCAGTGATAAAAGCGGGGGGAACTGCGAGCGAAACAGGCGGCGGCCAGCAACAGGAAGGGCGTGGTCGGCAGCACCGGTAGAAAGATCCCGATGACACCCAACACCACGCTCAGCCAGCCAACCCCTTGCAGCAGATAGCGCACGAACCGGTTGCGGCTGGTGCGCGATGACTCGTCTGAATTGCCATGCGCCATAGGCGCAGACTCAGTGGTGACGGGGTTTGAGGATTGCCGGTTTTTCATCCGGAGCATGCAACAGCAGATACAGCGCGGTCAGCGCCTCGGGGATCTGCACGATCATGTCGTCCATCAGATTGGCGTCGGCCGCGATGTCCGCGAACTCAGGCTGCTCATCGAACAGACCCGAACCGACCATGATCGGCAGCAGCATTTCGCTGACTTCTTCTTCATCGTTTTCAAACCAGGCCGATTCGCGCAGGAACACGCCTTCCATGAAGCCGATGCACCAGCCACGCAATTCGGAGTCGTCCGGGTCATCGCCCAGATCCAGATCGCACGGCAGTTCGAATTCTTCATCCGAGGCCAGCTGACGGGCGATGTGCGCCTTAAGCAGGATCAGCGTGGATTCGATCTCTTCGTGCTGCGCCTGGTCGGCATAGTGCGGGGGCTCGGCGAACAACGCGTCGATCCATTCGCGATCAGGCACGGTTTCGGCACAGATCGACAGCGCGGTCAGGTAGCCATGGGCGGCTACATAGTCCAGCGCTTCGTCATGCAGCTCATCGGCATCGAGGAAGGCTTGCAGGCGGTGTAATTGCTCAGCGAAGGACATGAAGGACTACCTTGGAAATAAACGATGCTGAATTCTAGGCTCTGAGCGCCATAGATGCCAGCGACGAGGCCCTTGGAGTCAGGATTGCGCTAAATTTCGACCGTTGGTGTAAGCGCTGTCCTATCCCCCGGAGTGGTCCGGTATACTGCCGCGCTTTGCGATTTGCACAGCGATTGTTCACCCGCTGTAGTGGCACCATCCGGGGTATCTATGCTCGACCAGGCTCAACGCGTACTTAAAGACATCTTCGGCTACGACAGTTTTCGTGGCTTTCAGGGTGCCATTATCGAACGCGTGGCCAATGGTGGTGATGCTCTGGTGCTGATGCCCACCGGGGGCGGCAAGTCCCTGTGTTTTCAGGTGCCTGGCCTGTTGCGCGACGGTTTGGCAGTAGTGGTATCGCCGCTGATTGCCTTGATGGACGATCAGGTCGCGACCCTCGAAGAACTCGGTGTTTCGGCGGCGGCGCTCAACTCCACGCTCAGCGCCGAACAGCAGCGCGATCTCGCCAACCGCATTCGTCTGGGCGAAGTGAAGATGCTGTATCTGGCGCCCGAACGCCTGGTTCAGCCGCGCATGCTGGCTTTTCTGCAAAATCTGAACATCGCTCTGTTCGCCATTGACGAAGCCCACTGCGTTTCACAGTGGGGGCATGATTTCCGCCCGGAATACCTGCAACTGGGCCAATTGGCCGAGCTGTTTCCGGATGTGCCGCGCATTGCTCTGACCGCCACGGCCGACAAGCGTACCCGGGAAGAAATCGTCACCCGTCTGCATCTGCAGAACGCCGAGCGTTTCCTGTCGAGCTTCGACCGGCCCAACATCTTTTATCGCATCGTGCCCAAGGAGCAGCCGCGCAAACAGTTGCTGGCGTTCCTTTCCGAGCGACGCAGCGATGCCGGTATCGTCTATTGCCTGTCGCGCAAGAAAGTCGAAGAAACCGCCGCGTTCCTGAGCGACAACGGCTATCCCGCGCTGCCGTATCACGCCGGCCTGCCTATCGAGACCCGTTCGGAGAACCAGCGTCGCTTCCTCAATGAGGAAGGCCTGATCATGGTCGCCACCATCGCCTTCGGCATGGGCATCGACAAACCCAACGTGCGTTTCGTCGCGCACATGGATCTGCCCAAGTCGCTGGAAGCCTATTATCAGGAAACCGGTCGGGCAGGGCGCGACGGTCTGCCGGCGGACGCCTGGATGGCCTACGGTCTGCAAGACGTTGTGATGCTCAAACAGATGTTGCAGAACTCCGAGGGCGACGAGCGCCACAAACGCGTGGAGCAGCACAAGCTCGATGCCATGTTGTCGCTGTGCGAAGAAACCCGCTGCCGTCGTCAGGCGCTGCTGGCCTATTTCGACGAAAACATGCCCAACCCCTGCGGCCACTGCGACAACTGCGTCGACGGCGTGCAGACCTGGGACGCGACCGAGCCCGCGCGTCAGGCGCTGTCGGCGATCTATCGCACCGGTCAGCGTTACGGCGTCGGCCATCTGGTGGACGTGTTGCTGGGCAAGGAGAACGACAAGGTCCAGAGCTTCGGGCATCAGAAACTGGCGGTGTTTGGCGTTGGCAAGAGCCGCAGCGAAGGCGAATGGCGTTCGTTGTTCCGGCAATTGGTGGCCCGTGGCCTGGCTGATATCGATCTTGAAGGCTACGGCGGCCTTCGCCTGAGCGACACTTGCCGGCCCCTGCTGCGTGGCGAAGTGACCCTGCAATTGCGGCGCGACCTCAAACCCCAGACCACGGCGAAAGCCTCGGGCAGCCCGGCGAGCCAGTTGGTGCGCGGCGAAGAGCGCGAACAGTGGGAAGCCCTGCGTGCTTTGCGGCGCAAGCTGGCCGAAGAACACGGCGTGCCGCCTTACGTCATCTTCCCCGACTCGACCCTGCTGGAGATGCTGCGCAGCCAGCCGGGCACCATGGCCGAAATGGGCCGGGTCAGCGGCGTCGGTGCACGCAAGCTGGAGCGCTACGGCGAGGCCTTCCTCGAGGTACTCGGCGGGGCAGCGCCGGCGCCGCGGGTCGTTACCGATCTGCGCCACGAACTGATCAGTCTGGCCCGCGCAGGCATGACCCCGATGCAAATCGCCAGTCAATTGCAGTGCTCGGAAAAGAACGTCTACACCATGCTTGCAGAGGCCATCGGCAAACAGCAGTTGTCCCTGGAGCAGGCGCTGGACCTGCCGGAAGATTTGCTGACCGAGATCCAGGACGCATTCCTCGACGGAGAAGGGGAACTGCCACCGGTAGCCGCCATCGCCGAGATGTTCACCGGCCGCGTTCCGGAAGGCGTGCTGTATTGTGTCCGCGCGGCGCTGCAGTCCGAGTTCGAGGTCTGACCAGGCAACACCTCTTTTACCACGCCAAACCCGCCGCACTCCGGACTGGCTGCTGCTCTGCGACGAAACACCACGCCTGGCTACTTGCCTCGTCCCAAGCTCCATGGTTAGCTGCCTATTAATTAGGAATCGTCTTTAACCATTGAGTTACCTATGCCGTTAACTGAAGAACACCGCTTTGGCATGCAACTGGCCAACCTGTCCCGGGGCTGGCGTGCCGAGCTTGACCGCCGTCTGGCCGATCTTGGGTTGTCCCAGGCCCGTTGGCTGGTCCTGCTGCATCTGGCGCGTTTCAAGGAAGCGCCGACCCAGCGTGAATTGGCGCAGAGCGTCGGTGTGGAAGGCCCGACCCTGGCCCGCCTGCTCGACAGCCTGGAGAATCAGGGGCTAGTCCGTCGTCAGGCCGTGATCGAAGACCGGCGGGCGAAAAAAATCGTCCTGTCCGACACCGCTCGGCCGCTGATCGAAAAGATCGAGACCATCGCCACGGCCCTGCGCCATGAGTTGTTCGTCGGGATCGATGAAGAAGATCTGCGCGTCTGCATGCGGGTGCACTCGACTATTCTGGGCAATCTGGAAAAATCTTGAGGTCATGGCCCTGAGCCAGCCACAAATACGTTGAACCTGTCGAAACATCCTGTTCTATTTGCACCCATACTGGTTTTGCTTGGGCACCATGTCCATCCAACGGAATTTGCAGGGAAGCCTGCCTCATAAGGGTTCGCATGCTGAAGAGTTTTCAGGCCGGTAGTCGGCGCGGGAGTCACGCACCATTTCGCGTTCAGTCGGGTCTTCGTACAGGGTTGCTGGCAGTGGCGATCGCCTGCGCCTCGATGCTGCACAGCTCCATGGCGGCCGCCCTGGGGCTGGGTGACATTACTCTGCATTCGGCCATGGGCCAGCCGCTCAATGCCGATATCGAGCTGATCGAAGCCGCCGGCTTGACCTCTGACGAAGTGGTGGTCGCGCTTGCGCCTGCCGATGCGTTCGTCAAAGCAGGCGTTGAACGGGTGTTCTTCCTCAACGACCTGCGTTTCACCCCGGTTATTCGCGGCAACCGTTCGGTGGTGCACGTCGAGTCACGCAAACCGGTCACTGAGCCCTATCTGGATTTCGTCGTGCGTCTGGTCCGTCCAAGTGGCGATCAGCTGCGCGAGTACACGGTGCTGCTCGATCCGCCGAATTCACCGGCCGGGCTGGCCGCGACGCGCAGCCGTACTCAATCGCCGGCGGCAGCTGCCAGGGACGATGGCTCGCGATTGCCCGTGGCGCCGCCCAAAGCGGTGCAGGGCAAGCATTACACGGTGGTGTCCGGCGACACTCTGGCGGGTATCGCCCGCCGCGTGCAGGCCCCGGGCAGCAAGGCCTCCACTGCCGAGATGATCACCGGGATTCAGGCGCTCAACCCGCAGGCATTTCCCAATGGCGAGCGCAGCCAGCTGAAAGTCGGCCAGAGCCTGTTGCTACCGGACAGCGCGCTTGAGCCCAAGGCCGCAGCACCCGTGCCGACATCTGCTCCTGGCGCCCAGGCATCTGCACCAGCCTCTGCGCCAGCGCCTGTGCCGAATGCCGCCGAGCAATTGACTGCCACGGCCATGGAAAACCAGCAACTGGCCAAAACCGTCGAGGACTTGAAAGGCCAGATTCAACAGGTGTCCGAAGACGAGGCGGCCAAGAACAAACAGATCATCGAGTTGCAGACGCAACTGGCGGAAATGAAGGCGTTGGCCGCAAGACCCGCACCTGCGCCCGCCACGCCAGTGACATCGCCGGTACAGGCCCCGGCCCCGGTGGTCACTGCCCCGGCTCCAGCGCCGGTTCCGCTCGTGGAAGACGAGGAGCTGCCGTGGACGACGATCATGGCGGCGCTGTTGGTGCTGGCCCTTTTGCTGGCGCTGGCCTGGTCGGTACGGCGCAACCGGATCAAAAACCTGCTAGCGCTGCAACCTGAGCCGGTCGAGCCGATCATCAAGCCCGCGCAACCTGCCGTCACACCGGTATTCGAAGTGCCTGCCGTGACACCACGTCCGGTGGCCGCCGCAAGCGCTGCAGTCTCCGCGCCGACGGGCCAACGCATGGCCGGTGCTGCCACGGACGCGCTGGACGGTGCGAGCATCTACATCGCCTACGGGCGTTTCGCCGAGGCGCTGGCGATCCTGCGCGAGGCGCTCGACAAGCAACCACAGCGTACTGATGTGCGCATCCGCGTGCTCGAGCTGCTGGGCGAGCAGGGCGACATCGCTGGTTTCGATGCCGAAGAGAAAGTGCTGCTCGACCAAGGCGTTGAATCGCAGAAGCTGGAAGACATTCGCAGCCGCTATCCGAAACTCAAAATCGAGCCTGAGCCCGCGCCGGCTGCCGCGCCATCTTCAGCTGCCCCGGCAATTGCAGCAGGTGCAGCGACTGTTGCAGCCGCCGCGGTTGCAAGCAGCGACACCGCCGCTCAGTTGGATGAGAACGCCGCCGCATCGCTGAACCCGGAACCGGCCGACGACTTCCAGCTCAACCTGGACGATCTGTCCATGGATGCCGACTGGGATCTGGTCGACCCTTTCGAAACCACACCGGCCCCGCGCAAAACCGCGCCTGAGGCCGAGCCGACGCTGGATCCGGCGTTTGCATCGAACCTCACCGAGTTGCCGGAAGTGTTCGAAATGCCTGAGGAACAGTTCCTCAGCGACTTTGCCGAAGACGAGGCAGCACCGGAAATGGAGGTGCAGTTCGAGCCTGAGTCAGTCCCGGAGTCCATTGCCCAGAGCAACAGCGATCTGATGGACGATGCTTTCCTCGACAGCTTCATGACCGACGACACCGAGTTCGATCTGATGGATCTGGACGAGGCGCCATTGAGCAAGATCAACGAGGCACAGGTGTTGATCGACGAGGGTAATATCGACGAGGCGCGTCGCTTATTGCAGGAAGTCATCGACGAATCCGATGACGGCCCGCAGCAAACCGCGCGGGATCTATTGGCAGGGTTGGGTTGAACATGACGGCCAAGGCTGAAATCACCATCACGTACTGCACGCAATGCCAGTGGCTGTTGCGTGCTGCCTGGCTCGCGCAGGAACTGCTCAGTACCTTCGGTGATGATCTGGGCAAGGTCTCACTGGTCCCGGGAACGGGCGGCGTGTTCCGCATCACCTGTGACGACGTGCAGATCTGGGAGCGCAAAGCCGATGGTGGTTTTCCCGAAGCCAAAGTGCTGAAGCAGCGCGTGCGCGATCGGATCGACCCTGATCGAGACCTGGGGCACAACGATCGTGGCTCCGCGCCCCCGCCAGAACTCGACAGCTGATCGAAACCTTCGATGAGGGGGTTGCTAACAGTGATTGGACGCTGCTGGCACGACCGACCTATGCTCAGGCGGCCATATCCGATGAAATGCTTTGAATGTACCGCGCCTCTTCGCGAGCAAGCTCCCTCCCACGGTGATATAGGGTCTGTCAGCCACCCCCGGGCTGTTGGCTGCCCCGTTGTGTTGCTTCGTTTTTCATGTCATCAAACCTAAACACACTCGTCATGTTCACTTCACTGACCCGGTCCACCCTTGTGGAAACCAAAGTGGAGGTCATCCATGAGCATTGCCGAGAACGTGAAACCCAGCCGTAAGCAACGCGTCCGGACCTTGTGGATCTCCGATGTACATCTGGGAACCCGGGATTGCCAGGCGGAACATCTGTCGGGTTTTCTCAAGCAGTATCATGCCGACAGGGTTTATCTGGTCGGCGATATCATTGACGGCTGGAAACTGCGCGGCGGCATGTACTGGCCTCAGGCGCACACCAACGTCATTCGCCGCTTGCTGACCATGAGCAAGCGCGGCACCGAAGTCATCTACGTCACCGGCAACCACGACGAATTCCTGCGTCGCTATTCAAAACTGATATTGGGCAATATCCAGCTGGTGGACGAGGCCGAGCACGTCACCGCCGATGGCCGACGTCTGCTGGTGATCCACGGCGATCAGTTCGATGTCATCACACGTTATCACCGCTGGCTGGCCTTTCTCGGCGACTCGGCCTACGAATTCACCCTGACCCTCAATCGCTGGCTGAATCATTGGCGCGCCAGATACGGTTACGGCTACTGGTCGCTGTCGGCGTACCTGAAGCACAAGGTCAAGACCGCAGTGAACTTCATCAGTGACTTCGAAGAAGCCATCGCCCATGAGTGTGTGAAGCGCGGGCTGGACGGGGTGGTGTGCGGGCACATTCACCACGCCGAGATTCGTCAGGTCGGCGGCGTCGAATACCTCAACTGCGGCGACTGGGTCGAATCCTGTACCGCGCTGATCGAGCACTGGGACGGCACCATCGAGCTGTTCCGTCTCGCGGATGCTCATGTGAAGGCCAAGAGCATGGAGACCGAAGTGGTCGCCGAAACAGTTTGAGGATGTTCAAGCTGGTGTTGCACCTGCGGTCTCTGTAGCCGTCCGGACGGACTAAAGAGCGCCACCGCCGGCAATCGAAGGGTATTGATGGCACCAGCTCACCCAGCTCACACCGCCGCCGGATTCTTCTCCATCGCCGCTTTGTAGATCGAATTCCTGGGCTGGGCGAATACTCGTTCAAGCATCGGCTCGAAGAAGCTCAGGGGCAGGGTTTCATAGTCCGGATCAAACGCCGCCGCGTCATATTTCGCGCAAAACTCGATTGTCTCGCGGTACTGCGGGTGGTCGGCAAACTCCTCGCGCAGATGCCGATCCATCCCCAGATGATGAAAGAAGTAGTACCCCTGAAAGATCCCGTGCTTCTCCACCATCCACAGGTTTTCAGCACTGACAAAAGGCTTGAGGATCGCTGCCGCGATATCGGGATGGTTGTAACTGGCGAGAGTGTCGCCGATGTCGTGGAGCAGGGCGCAGACCACGTATTCCTCGTCGCGGCCGTCGCGATGGGCACGGGTCGCGGTTTGCAGCGAGTGGGTCAGGCGATCCACGGGAAAGCCGCCGAAATCCCCATCCAGCAAGCGCAGATGCGTGAGAATCCGGCTGGGCAACTGACGGGCGTAAGCGCTGAAATCCTTGGCGATGATCGCCCAGTCTTCCTGCGTGCCGTCCTTCATGTGGGTGAAGCGGGCTTGGTCGAAATGGCTCATCGGCGGCTTTCGCTCTTTTTGTAGTAGACCCAACGAGTTTAGGCACGACCGATAACAGTGTGATGACTCAGCGAGACGGCTTGATGGCCCGGCGCGCCTTGTCGGACGCGTTATAAGCCTTGGTGATAGCGGGCCATTAAAAAGGAACCTTGCCCGTCAACATGTCGCGATACATCACGAAATCGCCCAGCAGACTGTAGAACGGATGCTTGAACGTCGCCGGACGGTTCTTCTCGAAAAAGAAATGCCCTACCCACGCGAAGGTATAACCCGCCAGCGGCAGAACCCACAGCAGCAGCCAGTTGGCGCTGAACAGAGCGGTCGCCAGTATCAGGATTACCAGACTGGTGCCGATAAAGTGGAGACGGCGGCACGTACTGTCTCGATGCTCCTGTAGGTAATACGGATAAAAGTCGGCGAACCGGTCGAAGTTTTTTACGTTATCCACAGCGAAATTCCCGGATGCGTGTCATGTAAACAGTTTAGTCGAGCCCCTCCGGCAATCAGTGACAATGGGTGCCAACGTAGTATCCTTCGGCTGTCAGTCGCAGGGGGCGACCGGTTCTTACAAGAAGACGTAAACATGGAAAAAACGACTTCTTCAAGTTGGGCGATGGGGATCGTCAAGTCCCTGGAAATGGATGGTCTGGATTGCCGGGCGTTGTTCAAGGAACTGGGGTTGGTCTATGCCGACCTGGAAAATCCCGACGCCCGCTTTCCGCAGGATTCCATGACCCGACTCTGGCAGCGCGCAGTCGAGCTGTCCGGCAATCCGGCGATAGGGCTGAACATGGCCAGGGTCGTACGCCCTGCGTCCTTCAGCGTTGCCGGTTATGCCTTGATGTCCAGCCGTACCCTCAAAGAGGGCTTTGAGCGCCTGGTGCGTTATCAGCGAATCATCGCTGACAGTGCTGACCTGAGCTTCCGTCTGCTCCCTGAAGGCTACGCGCTGATTCTCACGGTGCATGGCGATCTGTTACCTCCCACCCGACAAAGCGCGGAGGCCTCCTTGGCATTTGCGTTGGCGTTCTGCGGCTGGCTTACCGGGCGTCCGCTGCATCCGCGTCAGGTACTGATTCAGGGCGATCAACCGAAGAACGTCGAACCCTACAAGAAGTTCTTCCATGCGCCGCTGACCTTCAATGCGCCCTATGACGCGTTAGTGTTCGAGCGCGCAGACATGGAAGCGCCGTTGCCCACCGCCGACGAAGCGATGGCCAAGCTGCATGACCGTTTCGCCGGGGAATTCCTCGCGCGTTTCGCCAGCAACCGTGTGACCCATCAAGCCCGCCAGGTGCTCTGTCGTTTGTTACCCCAGGGCGAGCCCAAGCGTGAGGCCGTGGCGCAGAGTCTGCATCTGTCGCAAAGGACCTTGCAGCGACGATTGCAGGAGGAGGGCACCAGCTTTCAGACCCTGCTGGACGACACCCGGCGTGAACTCGCCGAGCAATACCTCGCGCAGCCACAGATGACCTTGCTGGAAATTGCCTATCTATTGGGGTTTGCCGACCCGAGTAACTTCTTCCGGGCGTTTCGCCGATGGTTCGACGAAACGCCCGGGGAGTATCGAGTGCGCAAGGCGATTGAATAACTGCCGATGCCCCATGGAGCCTATCCGCTCTGTAGCAGGCCGGCGTGCCGGTTTTGACATTTCAAGGTCGCTACCGCCGTCGAGCTTGACTGCTACAGGAAGCTGTGATGGCTGATCAATGCCGCCAGAACGCCGGAATACACAGCACCAGCACGGTGATGATTTCCAGTCGGCCCAGAAGCATCCCCACCGACAGAATCCACTTGGCGGCATCCGGCAGGGTCGAGAAGTTGCCCGCCGGGCCAATGGTCTCACCCAGCCCGGGCCCTACGCCCGACACCGTACTGGCCGCCCCCGTCAGCGCCGTCATCCAGTCCAGCCCCAGCAGTGACAGCAGCAGGGCGATCAGGCAGATGGTGATGGTGAAGAAGAACGAGAACGTCAGGATCGAGCGCACGATGTCGTCGTCCAGCCGGTGGCCGTTGTACTTCTGCTTGATCACCGCGCGAGGGTGAATCAGCTGATTGAGGTTGGCCTTGAGCAGGATGTAGGCCACCTGAAACCGGAATACCTTCACGCCGCCTGCGGTCGAGCCGGAGCAGCCGCCGATGAATCCCAGATAGAAAAAGAACATCAGCGCAAAGTTGCCCCACAGGCTGTAGTCGCCCAGCGCGAAACCGGTGGTGGTGACAACCGAGGTGACGTTCAAGGCGACGTGTCGCAGGGCGTCGTACCACGGCAGATCGGTGGTGGCCCAATACCAAATGGTCATCACCAGCCAGGTCGCCAGCAACAGGCCGATGAAGCCCTGAACCTGTTCGTCCTTGATCAGCGCCTTGCGATGCCCGCGCAAGGTCGCGACATAGAGGGTGAAGGGCAGGCTGCCGAGGATCATCACCACGATCGCCACCCAGTGCACGGCCGGTTGCGACCATTTGGCCAGTGACTGGTCGGACGTGGAAAACCCGCCCGTTGAAATCGCCGACATCGCATGGTTGATCGCGTCGAACAGGCTCATCCCGGCCCACCAGAAGGCCAGGCTGCCGAGCACCGTGATGCCCACGTAAACCAGAACGATGGATTTGGCGACCATGTGCGAGCGCGGCATGACCTTTTCCGATCGGTCCGAGGACTCGGTCTGGAACAGGCGCATGCCACCGATGCGCAGCAGCGGGAGAATAGCGACCGCCATACCGATGAAGCCGATGCCGCCCAGCCAGTGCAGCAGCGAACGCCAGATCAGAATCCCCGGCGACATCTTGTCCAGACCGCTCAGCACCGTCGAACCGGTGGCTGTGATCCCGGACATGCTCTCGAAAAAGGAGTCGGTGTAACTGATGTGCTGGGTCAGCAAAAAGGGCAGGGCGGCGAAGATGCACACCACGACCCAACTGCTGACGGTCAGCAGGTACATGTCTCGTGGCCGCAGATGAACGTGTTCCCGACGTCCCTGACCGACCAGAGCAAGCCCTGCAACGAAGGTGATCAGGCTCGACCACAGGAACGACGGCATGTCGCCGGTGCGATCAAAGATCAGCAGCGTCGCCATGGGCACGACCATGGCGATGGCCAGGGTGATGAGGAAGATGCCGATAATGAAGCCGATGATGCGGAGTGTCGGCAACGCCATGCAGTCGCTCTGATCAGGTAGTGGAAAGGCGCACATTCTACTCGTGGGTGATACCAAGTAAACCGAGGGCGTTTCCGAGTGTCTTGTAAGTAATTGCTGCTGTCATTCGTTATTGAAGTTCAAGAAGGCGTTTGCAGCACTACAATGCCTCATCATTTTTCAGGAGACGAAGTAATGGAAGCGCTCGATTTACTGCTCAACCGCGTGTCCGTCCCTCGGCTGATCGAGCCGGCTCCGGACGCCGCGCAGCGGGAAATTCTGTTCGGCGCCGCCCTGCGTGCGCCCGATCACGGCGGTCTGCGGCCATACCGTTTCCTGACCGTGGAAGGCGAGGCGCGCAATCGTATGGGCAGTCTGCTGGCCGAGGCGCTGGTGGAGAACGGCGGCGGTGCTGACGAGAAGGCACTGGAGAAAGCCCGTTCAGGTCCGCTGCGCGCGCCACTGGTAGTCGTGGTTATTGCCAAACCGCAGGACCACTACAAGGTGCCGAAGGCAGAGCAGGTCATCACCGCAGGCTGTGCGGCTCACGGTGTGTTGCTGGCGGCATACGCACTGGGTGTTGGCGCGATATGGCGTACGGGCGAACTGGCCTATTCAGCCCATGTGGCCAGAGGCCTGGGCTTGGCAGCTGGTGAAGAGGTCGTAGCCTTCCTTTACCTCGGAACCCCGCTCAACCCGGCGCGTGAGGCACCGAAGCCGGACGTCGTAGACTTCGTCAGTGAATGGCAGGGCTGATCCGGTCCAAGTGACGTTGCGCGGCTTGTGGGAGGGAGCTTGCTTGCGAAAGCGGTGTGTCATTCAAGATTTCTGTGGCTGATATGACCCATTCGCGAGCAAGCTCCCTCCCACAGGGCCTGTGTTTCTTCAGTGAGTACGATGTGACTTTTAAACCGTAGGGGAGAAGTTTGTATCCCGCGGCACCACGATGCTGGCGATGAACCCGCCCTGTGGATGATTCTCCAGCATCAGACTCCCCCCATGTTTTTCCGCCGCGCGCTTGGCAATGGCCAGACCCAGGCCGTAGCCCGGCGCGGTCTGGTTGGGCGCGCGGTAGAACGGCTCGCCCAGTTGGGCCAGATGTTCCGCGCTCACACCAGGGCCATGGTCGCGTACGCTGATGAACAGCGTATCGTCCTCGTTGCGCGCGCTCAGTTCGATGGATTGGCCCGGCGGATTGAAGCGCACGGCATTGCGTAGCAGGTTATCCAGCGCCCGCTCCAGCACATTCGGCCAACCCTGTAATTGAACGCCTGACTGGACGTCGACATTGATCGCCTGCTCGGTGCTGCTCATCTCGGTTTCGGCCTTGAGGTGATGCAGCAACCCCGGCAGATCCACCGGCGTGGCATCACCCATGTCAGCGTCGAGCCGCGCCAGCGCCAGAATTTCGCTGATCAGTTCCTCAAGCCGGTCGCATTCGCGGGTCAGCCGTGGCCAGAGTTTGTCTCGTTCGGCAGGTTCTGCTCGTTCGGCCAGTGCCAAGGCTATCCGCAATCGCGCCAAGGGCGAGCGCAGTTCATGAGATACGTCGCGCAGCAACTGACGCTGGCTGCCGATCAGGCTCTGCAGGCGTGCGCCCATGCGGTTGAAATCGTTGGCCAGTACGCCGAATTCGTCGCGCCGGTTCGCCAGCTGCGCCAGGCTGTTCTGTTGATACGTGGTCTGCCCCAGATCGTGCACGGCGCCGCGCAATCGGCTCAACGGGCGGGTAATCGACAGCGTGACCAAAAGACTGAACAACGTGAGAACAACGAGTGCTATGCCGAGCGCGCTGAGCGGCCATAGCAGGCTTTCGCGGTGCCAGGCGTCCAGTTCCGGGTGCGGTATGCGATAGATCAGCAGGTAGGTTTCGCCGGTTTTCGGGCTGGTGTATTCGGTGGTCAGGCGCCGCCATGGCAGAGGGCGCTCGTCATCTTTTTGCTGGCGCGCTTCGAACGCCGCTGCGCGAGGCGGGAAGGTGCCGGGAATCACTGCTTCGCCGCTGTCGTTCAACACCTGGACGTCAATGTGGTACTTGCGCTTGAGGTCTTGCAGATACTCCTGAGAAGGGCCTTCGCCTTGCTCATCGTAAAGCTGCGTCCACTTCTCCGGCAGTTTATGCAGGCCGGGGTGGCGACTGAGGATCCAGGCATCCTGATTGAGCATGTGCCCCAGCAGAATCGACAGACCTGCCACCAATGCGATAGCGAGCCAGAAACTCGCCAGGATTCGCCAGAACAATGAACGCACGTGAATCCCTCGATCAAGCCCCTGAACTGTAAAAGCCCGACACGCCGGGGAAAGCGTGTCGGGTTGGAGAGTGTACTGCCGCGCCAGCAGCGTGTTACTGGGTTTTCTGCGCCTTTTGCGCTTTCCAGGCTTCGAACTCGGCACGGTCTGCGCGACGTTGGGCCTGATCCTTCTGGATCTGATCAAAAGTCTTTTGCTGATCCGGGGTCAGCATGGCGCGGATGTCGGCCTGGGTTTTCGCGTGCTTGGCTGCCAGTTCATCCTGCATGGCCTTTTGATCGGCTGGCGACAGCTTGGCCAGGTACTTCTGAGTGATTTCGGAGCGGCTGTGCCATTGATCGCCCATCAGTTTGCCGACTTGCTGGCGTTGTTCCGGGGTCAGGTTCAGTTTGTCGAACGGGCCTTTGCGGTGATGCATGCCTGGGCCGTCGAAGCCTGGGCCGCCTGGGCCAGCCATGTGGCCGCCTTCTGGAGGCATTGCCATTGCAACGGTAGGCAGAGCAGCAGCGAACATCAAAGCCATCAGAGTCTTGCGCATGGTGTATCTCCTTGTCTCGAATCCGGCTCTGTGCCGGTTGTGGCCAGTTTAGGGAGATCAAGGTCAAGCGAGGTCAGGCGTGCGTAAAGCTTGGGTAAAGAGGGTTTGTGATCGAACTGACACAGGAAATGACCGGGATGTAGCAGTGCGGCTTGCCAGCGGGGCGTCATCAAAAATCGCAACCGCCGGCAAGCTGGACCGCTACGGGAGCCAGTCGCAGCTTACACCGCGTAGTAATACCCACGGCTGCGCAACGCCACGATCCGTGGCCGGCCATCGGCATGGGGCCCGATCTTCTTGCGCAGGTTGCTGACGTGCATGTCCAGGCTGCGGTCGTAGAGAGTGAGTTTGCGGCCCAGCGCCAGTTGCGCCAGTTCCTGTTTCTCCAGCGGCTCACCGGGCTGCCCGAGCAGGGCTTCGAGCAGGCGTGCTTCGGAGACGGTCAGGGTGAAATCCTGATCGTCGATGGTTACCACACCGCGCGCTGGGCTGAACGTCAGGTCGCCCAGTTCGATCTGGCTGGAAACCGCCGCAGGATGGCTGCGGCGCAGCACGGCACGCAAACGTGCGGTCAGTTCGCGGGGATCGCAGGGCTTGGCCAGATAATCGTCGGCCCCCAGCTCCAGCCCCAGAATACGGTCCAGCGGCTCGCCGCGCGCCGAGAGCATCAGCACGGGAAGGTCGGGGTGATCGGTGCGTAATTGCTTGAGCAGCTCCAGACCGCTGCCGTCAGGCAGCATCACGTCCAGCACCACAGCCGCGGGAGCGGATTCGGCGAGCGCCTTGCGGGCGCTCTGGCCATCGTGGCAAGCCTGCACCTGAAAGCCTTCCTGGCTCAACCAACTGCTCAGGAGCTCACACAGCTCCTGGTCATCATCAATAAGTAACAGCTCGCTCATGACTCACTCAATTTAGCCATTGCCGACGCCGTCTACGCCAGCCGCTGGCAAAGATACCGCACAGCAGGGCCACCATTGCAACGGCGCCCCCTGTGACGAACCATTGTTGTTGCTCGGTCAGCACGCGCGCAGGCATGACCGACTGTGCTTCTTTGAGCTGCAGTTTAAGCCTTTGGTTCTCCTGACGCAGGCGTTGGAGCTGAATAGTTTCGCGTTCAGTGTCGGCATTCTGCAGTTGCCGGGTCAATTCCTCGCGTTGTTTCTCGCTGTCGGCCAGGCGCTGGCGAAGCTCGCTCAACTGGCTGGCGGCATTGGGCAACGGCAAGGCGTGACTGACGCTGTCGCTCGTTTCGTCTGCCTGGACATCGAAACTGATCGCCGAAACGGCCAGCGCGGCCGCCAGCAGACACCACGGACGTGGACGCATCTGATACTCCTGACTTTTCTTGCGGCACCAGACCCGCGCACCGGCTTTATTGGGCATTTGGCAAGATATCGGCAGCAGGATGCGAATAATGAGCAGTCAGGAGGCGAATACGAAACCGGCCTCATGAAGAGGCCGGATCGCGAACAGGCAGGACGTTACGGCAGGACTTGCTTGAACGGCTTGACCACGACGTGATCGTAGACACCGGCCTTGATATACGGGTCGGCGTCGGCCCAGGCCTGTGCCGCGCTCAGGGATTCGAACTCGGCAACGATCAGGCTGCCAGTGAAACCGGCGGCGCCCGGGTCATTGCTGTCCACTGCAGGGTTCGGGCCGGCGAGAATGATGCGACCTTCGGCCTTCAGTGCGGTCAGGCGCTCCAGATGCGCAGGACGCGCTTCCAGGCGTTTTTCCAGCGAGTTGGCGACATCCGTTGCTACGATGGCGTAGAGCATTTCAGTCCTCTGTCTTTTTTGTTGAAGGCTGGGTCGATGCGTCGGCATCGTGAATGTGACGGGCCAGGAAGATGCCTTGGCCAATCAGGAAAATCAGGGTCATGCCCAGGCTTCCGAAGACTTTGAAGTCGACCCAGAAGTCCTGGTAGGTGAACGCGACGTAGAGGTTGGCCGCGCCGCAGAACAGGAAGAACACGATCCAGGCGATGTTCAGCCTGACCCATATCGGCTGTGGCAGTGTCAGGGCGTGGCCCATGATGCGCTGGATCAGCAGACGGTCGCCGATGAAGTGGCTGCCGGCGAAGATCAGGGCGAACACCCAGTTGACCACCGGGGCTTTCCATTTGAGGAAGGTTTCGCTGTGAAACGCCAGGGTCAGGCTACCGAAGACCAGGCAGGCAACCAGCGTCAGCCACTGGCTTTTTTCCAGCTTGCCCTGACGAACGTAGAGGATGCCGTAGACCACGATGGAACTGGCGATCAACATCGCGGTGGCGCTGAAAATCCCGCCTACCATGAAGCTGTGGCCGAGGATATCGACGGCTTGAGGACTGATTTTGTAGACGATGAAAAACAGGATGAGCGGGATGAAGTCGATGAATTGTTTCACAGTAAGAGCCAGAAGCTGGATGTGACGGCATAATAACAAACATCAATGACTGCGAAAGCGCCCCTATGAATGTCGATCTGCACTGCCACAGTACCGCTTCCGATGGGGGGCTTGCGCCCGCGGCACTCGTCGCCCGTGCCCATGAGAACGGCGTCCGCGTGCTGGCGCTGACCGACCACGACACCATCGAAGGCCTTGAAGAAGCCCGTGCGGCGGCGCTTGCGCTGGACATGCAGCTGATCAACGGCATCGAGCTGTCCTGCACCTGGGGCGGTGCCACCATCCATATTCTGGGTTATGGCTTTGATGTCGATGCCCGGCCTTTGCTCGATGCCATTGAGCAATTGCACACCGGCCGCTGGTTGCGCGCCGAAGAAATCAGTCGCAAATTGGCGATGAAAGGTATGCCCGGCGCGCTGGAAGGTGCCCGTGCGGTGCAACAGGCACTGGGTGACAGCGGCAATGCCCCTGCCAGACCACACTTCGCCGACTTTCTGGTCAATGAAGGTTTCGTGAAGGATCGCGCCGAAGCGTTTCGCAAATGGCTCGGTGCAGGCAAGCTTGGCGACGTCAAGCAACACTGGCCAACGCTGGAAGACACCGTTGCCACCTTGCGTGCCGCCGGCGCCTGGGTGAGCCTTGCCCATCCCTGGCATTACGATTTCACTCGCAGCAAACGTCGCAAACTGGTGGCCGATTTCATTCAGGCCGGCGGTCATGCGATGGAAGTGGTCAATGGCCTGCAGCCCGCCGATCAAGTCGGCAGCCTGGCCATCCTGGCCCGTGAATTTGGTCTGCTGGTCAGCGCCGGCAGCGATTTCCATGCGCCCGGCGCCTGGTCCGAGATTGGTGTCTATCGCCCATTGCCTGAGGATCTGCCGCCACTTTGGGGTCGATTCAAACATGACCAGCCTACTGCCGTCTGAACAGGAAGATACCGTGAGTCAATTTTTCCAGGTCCACCCGGAGAACCCTCAGTCGCGCTTGATCAAGCAGGCTGTTGAGATCATCAGGGCGGGCGGTCTGGTGGTTTACCCGACCGATTCATCCTATGCGTTGGGTTGTCGAATGGAAGACAAGACAGCGGTGGACCGTATTCGCCGGCTGCGTCAGCTCGACGACAAGCACAATTTCACGCTGATGTGCTGCGACCTTTCGCAACTGGGAACCTTCGCCAAGGTAGACACCGCTGCTTTCCGGCTGCTTAAAGCCCATACGCCGGGGCCATACACGTTCATTCTGGGCGCCACCCGCGACGTACCGCGGCTGGTGTTGCATCCCAAACGTCGCACCATCGGGTTGCGCGTGCCGGAACACCCGATCGCTCAGGCGTTGCTGCGCGAGCTCGGCGAGCCGCTGATGAGCGTCAGCCTGATCATGCCGGGAGAAACCCTGCCGATGAGCGATCCTCACGAGATGCGTGAAGTGCTCGAACATCAGGTCGACCTGATCATCGATGGCGGCGAAGGCGGCATTTCCGCTTCCACCGTCATCAATTTGTCCGAAGGCGATCCGCAAGTGGTGCGTGTCGGTTGTGGCGATCCGACGCCATTTGGGGTCGAAGTCGAGTGACCGACGCTGAAACACTGGACCCCCAGGCAGATGCCCAGCAGGAGCTGCCGTTTGCCATGGTCTACGGTCAGGCCGTCACGCAGATGCCGGTCGACCTCTATATCCCGCCCGACGCGCTGGAAGTCTTCCTCGAAGCCTTCGAAGGCCCGCTGGACCTGCTGCTTTATCTGATCCGCAAACAGAACATCAACATCCTCGACATCCCGGTGGCGGAAATCACTCGCCAGTACATGGGCTACGTCGAGCTGATGAAAACCGTGCGTCTGGAACTGGCGGCCGAGTATCTGGTGATGGCGGCCATGCTGGCCGAGATCAAGTCGCGCATGCTGCTGCCTCGCTCGCAAGCCATTGAAGAGGAAGAAGACGACCCGCGCGCCGAGCTGATTCGTCGGCTTCAAGAGTACGAGCGCTTCAAGGCTGCCGCCGAAGGCATCGATATGCTGAGCCGGGTTGGCCGGGATGTCGTGGTGCCTAAGCTCGATGCCCCCGAAGCCCGGGCGCGCAAGCTGCTGCCCGATGTCTCACTCGAAGAATTGCTGGTGTCCATGGCCGAAGTACTGCGCCGTGGCGACATGTTCGAAAGCCATCAGGTCAGTCGTGAAGCGCTGTCGACCCGCGAACGCATGAGCGATGTGCTGGAGCGCCTCAAGGGCGCCGGTTTTGTGCCGTTCGCCGAGCTGTTCACTGCTGAAGAGGGGCGACTGGGTGTGGTGGTGACCTTCATGGCGGTGCTGGAGTTGGTCAAGGAGCAACTGGTCGAGCTGGTGCAGAACGAACCTTTCGCTGTCATTCATGTGCGCGCGCGAGCCGAATAAAGAGCAAGAGCTGATCGATGAACCTGAACGAACCCCGCGAACTCGCGTCCTTGCTCGAAGCATTCCTGTTGGCCTCCGGCAAGCCGCAATCCCTGGAGCGGTTGTACGAACTGTTCGAGGAGGGCGAGCGTCCGGAGCCCGCCGTGTTCAAGAAGGCCCTGACCGTGCTCGGCAAGTCCTGCGACAACCGCGCTTTCGAGTTGAAGGAAGTGGCGTCGGGATATCGCCTGCAGATTCGCGAAAAATTCGCGCCGTGGGTCGGCCGGTTATGGGAAGAGCGCCCGCAACGTTACTCCCGCGCTTTGCTCGAAACCATGGCCTTGATCGCCTACCGGCAGCCCATCACCCGAGGGGAAATCGAAGATGTGCGGGGTGTGGCGGTCAACAGCAATATCGTCAAAACCCTGCTGGAGCGCGAGTGGATCAGGATCGTCGGTTATCGCGATGTGCCGGGCAAACCGGCGATGTTCGCCACTACCAAGGCGTTCCTCGATCATTTCAACCTGAAGAACCTCGATGATCTGCCGCCGCTTGCCGACCTGCGCGAGATGGAGGCAGAACCCATGCTCGAGTTCGACGATGCGCCGGTGCCTGCGCACTTGCAGGCGTTGGCCGACGCAAGTATCGAACAGGGCCCGGACGCCGAGCCCGAAGCGCCGCGCGACGAAACCAGTTTCCGCAGCCTGCTGACCGAACTCGACACCATGGAGCAGGGGCTCAAGACCGACTTCGACGATTTATTGCTCGATGAGGCCGATAAAGAGTCTGAATTGGAAGACGAGCCTGCGGATGACGAAGATCCGCGGTAGCAATCAAGTCGACCTGACAGGCTTCCTTCCTGGATGAATTCATGAGCACCAAAGACCCCTGCATCAGCATCTGCAAGTTCGACGACGACATCTGCATCGGCTGCGGCCGCAGCAAGCGGGAGATCAAGTCATGGAAGAAGATGGACAAGGACGAGAAACGCTCGGTGCTGGCCGAGTCGGCCATGCGGCTGATCAAGCTCAAGGCAGCCGGTCGGCGGAAAAAGAAATGAGTGCGGCGTTGTCGCTCGGGTTTTCGTCTAGTCTCTGATGCGCAACGCGTTCCATGAGCGTATGATTCGCGACCTTTTGGCGATCCACACTCGCCGCAGGTTTCAGTTTTCAGCCCTTCTGGTCTAGAGAGTCACTCTTGCCGGGGACAGGGCAACAGGCCGTGCCCACTCGCGCACGGCCTGATTCGACACACCGGGAGGTGCCCAGATGAGTGAACAGGACAAGCAGGACAAAGAGATCGGCCCAGCAGGCGAAAAACTGCAAAAGGTGCTGGCGCGCATTGGCGTCGGCTCGCGCCGTGACGTCGAGGCCTGGATCGGCGAAGGCCGGATCAAGGTCAACGGCGTTCAGGCAAGCCTGGGTCAGCGCGTCGATCTGCACGACGCCATCACCGTCGACGGCCGCGTCATCCGCCGCGAAGAAGCGGCCGAGACGGTCCGTCGCGTCATCATGTACAACAAGCCAGACGGTGAAATCTGCACCCGTGACGACCCTGAAGGCCGTCCGACCGTGTTTGATCGCCTGCCGCGTCCGAAAGAAGGCCGCTGGATCAACATTGGTCGTCTGGACATCAACACCACCGGTCTGCTGATGTTCACCACCGACGGTGAGCTGGCCAACCGCCTGATGCACCCTTCGTTTGAAATGGACCGAGAATACGCTGTCCGCGTACGTGGCGAAGTCGATGACGACATGCTGCTGCGTCTGAAGAACGGCGTGATCCTCGAAGACGGTCCAGCGCGTTTCACCGATATCCAGCAAGCGCCGGGCGGTGAAGGCTTCAACCACTGGTATCACTGTGTGGTGATGGAAGGTCGCAACCGCGAAGTTCGTCGTCTGTGGGAATCTCAGGGGCTGGTGGTCAGCCGTCTGAAGCGCGTGCGTTTCGGTCCGGTGTTCCTCAACTCCGACCTGCCGATGGGTCGCTGGCGCGAAATGAGTCAGCAGGAAGTCGACATCCTCAGCGCCGAAGTCGGTCTGACGCCAGTCGCCATGCCACAGATGAACGCCAAGACCAAGGACAAGCTGGAGCGTCTGCAGCGCCAGTCTTCCCGCCCACTGGGCAAAGGCGAGCGCGTGCGTCAGTTGCGCCCTGCCAAGGATGCCGCTCCTGCCGAGCGTGCCCCGCGCGAACCGCGCATGGCCGATGGCGAGCGTCCAGCACGCAAGCCGGCTGAAGGTGGTCGTCCGGCCCGTACTCCGCGTCCAGCGGCTGGCGGTCGTGGCGACAACCGTGGTGAAAACCGTGGCGACAGCAGCCGTGGCACCCCAGTGGCCGAACGCCCGAGCGACATGAACAAGCGTCCGGCCAAGCCGAAGCCTTCGCGTCCTGGCATCAAGCTGGTCGACGACGGCAAGAGCCCGTCGGGCAAGCGTCGCGGCGCCCCAGCGGGCTCCGGTCAGCGCCCAGGCTTCGGTCGTCGCAAGCCTGAGTGATCAAACGCTGAAACGAAAAACGCCAGTCGAGAGACTGGCGTTTTTTTCGCCTGTGAAGGCGAGTGTCGTCTGGCGGTGTACAATGCGCCGCGTTTTTTCTGTGAATCTTTGGCGTCTGGACGCCAACCCATTCGGGGTTACCCACTCCGTTTCACTCCGCCGCGTCATGAGCGCGTCGGGTTCGATTCCGTCACAGACAAGAACAACAAGGTGACTATCCAATGAGTGAACACATGTCCCATTCGGGCGACTTGAAGCGTGGTCTTAAAAATCGTCATATCCAGCTGATCGCCCTCGGCGGCGCCATCGGCACGGGATTGTTCCTTGGATCGGCGGGCGTTCTCAAATCGGCGGGTCCGTCGATGATCCTCGGCTACGCCCTGTGTGGCTTCATCGCCTTCATGATCATGCGCCAGCTCGGCGAGATGATCGTCGAGGAACCGGTCGCCGGGTCCTTCAGCCATTTCGCGCACAAGTACTGGGGCGGTTTCGCGGGCTTTCTGTCCGGCTGGAACTGCTGGGTGCTGTACATCCTGGTAGGCATGTCCGAGCTGACCGCAGTCGGCAAATACGTGCAGTACTGGTGGCCGGAAATTCCGGCCTGGGCGTCGGCGGCAGTGTTTTTCGTGATGATCAACGTCATCAACCTGGCCAACGTCAAAGTCTTCGGCGAGGCCGAATTCTGGTTCGCGATCATCAAGGTCGTGGCGATTCTGGGCATGATCGCGCTGGGCAGTTACATGCTGGTCAGCGGCAGCGGCGGTCCTCAAGCTTCGGTGAGCAACCTGTGGAGCCACGGCGGGTTCTTCCCCAACGGCGTAAGCGGCCTGGTCATGGCGCTGGCGTTCATCATGTTCTCCTTCGGCGGCCTGGAAATGCTCGGTTTTACCGCCGCTGAAGCCGATCAGCCGAGAACCATCATCCCGAAAGCCATCAATCAGGTGATCTACCGCATCCTGATTTTCTACATCGGCTCGCTGGTGGTGCTGCTTTCGCTGACCCCGTGGGACGCGTTGCTGGTCGATCTGAATGCGTCGGGTGATGCCTACAGCGGCAGCCCGTTCGTGCATGTGTTCTCGATGCTGGGCAGCAACACGGCGGCACACATTCTCAACTTCGTGGTGCTGACTGCCGCCTTGTCGGTGTACAACAGCGGCACCTACTGCAACGCGCGGATGCTGTTCGGCATGGCCGAGCAAGGCGATGCGCCGCAATCTCTGGCGCGGGTCGATAGCCGTGGGGTGCCGGTGCGGGCGATTCTGGTGTCGGCGGCGGTGACGCTGATTGCCGTGCTGCTCAACTACCTGATCCCGCAGAATGCGCTCGAGCTGTTGATGTCACTGGTGGTCGCGACCCTGGTGATCAACTGGGCGATGATCAGCTACTCGCACCTCAAATTCCGTCAGCACATGGCGCGTAAGGACCAGCAGCCGTTGTTCAAGGCGCTTTGGTACCCTTACGGCAACTACCTGTGCCTGGCGTTCGTGGTGCTGATCCTGGGCATCATGCTGATGATCCCGGGTATTCAGGTGTCGGTGTATGCGATTCCGGTATGGCTGGTGGTCATGTGGGTGTTCTACGTGATCAAGAACAAGCGTCATGCCGACGGCGAGTCGATGGCGCAACGCACTTCGATCATCAAGTAACGCGGCGGCCCATGCTGATCATCTCCAACAACGTGCACCTGCCTGACAACGAGGTCGAACTGACCGCCATTCGCGCGCAAGGCGCTGGCGGTCAGAACGTCAACAAGGTGTCGAGCGCGGTACACCTGCGTTTCGATATCAATGCGTCGTCACTGCCGCCGTTCTACAAGGAACGGTTGCTGGCGTTGCGTGACAGTCGGATCACCAGCGATGGCGTGATCATCATCAAGGCCCAGCAATACCGGACTCAGGAACAGAACCGTGCCGACGCGCTGGAGCGGCTGAGCGAGTTGATCGTCAGTGCCGCGAAGGTAGAGAAGAAGCGTCGGCCGACCAAGCCGACGCTGGGTTCCAAGACCCGCAGGCTGGAATCCAAATCCAAGCGCGGGTCGATCAAGGCGGGGCGGGGCAAGATCGATTTCTGAGGGCTGGCAACACCTTCTGTAGCGGTTCGGCTTGCCGGCGGCGATTCCGATGACGCCACCGCCGGCAAGCCGGACTGCTACACAGGATTGAACATGACTACAGATCGGTGACCTTGTTGCGCATCACCTTCGCCTGTTTGTACAGGTAAACGCTCAACCCCAATCCAGCCAGCGATGCCAGTGCCGCGAAGAGGAAGATCGACGCGAACCCGAAGCCTGCTGCCACGGCGCCGGCCACCGGCCCGGTGATCCCCAGCGACAGGTCGATGAACAGCGAATAAGCCCCCACGGCCGCGCCACGACTGGACGCCGGCACCAGATTCACCGCCTCCACGCCCAATGCCGGGAACACCAGCGAGAAGCCGAAACCGGTCAGCGCAGCACCCGCCAGCGCCAGGTTCGGGCTGGGCGCCAGCCACAACAGCAGCAGCCCCAATGCCTCAACCGACAGGCAGACAATCGCCACCCGAAAGCCACCGATGCGGTTGATCATGTTGCCGAACAGCAGCCGTGCGCCAATGAAGCAGGCGCCGAACAGGCTCAGGCACAGCACCGCATTCGGCCAGGTGTGGCTCGCGTAGTACAGGGTGATGAAAGTAGCGATGGTGCCGAAGCCGATGGAGCCCAGCGCGAGTCCCGTGCCGTGGGGCAGAACACGACCCAGCACATGTAGAAACGGCATGCGCTCGCCGTGCACGATGGGCGCGGGTGTCTTCTTCCACGCCAGTGAAATGCCCAGTGCGGCCAGCAGGATGATGCTGACGCCCATGCTCCACAAGCCCATCGCGTTCACCAGCAACACCCCCAGCGGCGCACCGATGGCCAGTGCGCCGTAACTGGCGATGCCATTCCAGGAAATCACCTTGGCGGTGTTCGCAGCCCCGACGCGACCGATGCCCCAGCCGATGGAACCCGAGCCGACCAGACTCTCGGCGCTGCCCAGCACCAGGCGACCGATGAGCAGGCTGATCAGGCTCGCCATCGGCCAGGCATCGAGCCATCCGGCCAGCAGCATGAACACGCCGCTCAAACCGCAGCCGAACAAGCCAATGATCACGGCCTTCTTGGGGCCGCGGTTATCGATGATGCGCCCGGCATACGGACGGCTGAGTAACGTCGCCAGATACTGCACGCTGATCACCAGACCGGCAGCGACTGCGCCGAAACCGAGGTCGGTGTGGACGTAGCCGGGTAGTACGGCCAGCGGAATACCGATGTTCAGGTAACCGATGAAGGTGAACAGAACAATGGAAACGACCTGAAGCGTGATAGCGACAGGACGGGGTGTAGCGGCGCTCGAAGCGTCTGGCATGGGCATCAATCCACGATTACGGCTGGGGAGGTGCAGCGGGGGCAGAAACTGAATGAAGCGTAGACGCTCGAAAGCCAAGCGGTGCCACATCATAACGAGGCTGGCTGTCGTATGGCAGCTGAAGGCTCTTCATGGCAGCAGAAGGTTGAATCGATTTTGAACCGAACGCGGATTTGCCGGTGAAGGCTGTTGTGATTATTCGGCGGCGGGTGCCACGAGCTGCGTCGTGACCAAAGCGGCAAGGGCGTTTTCCTGAGTCCCGAAGCGGGCCAGCAATGCCTGCTGTTTTTCCGGGCTCAAGCGTGCCCAGATTTCTATCATTTTCTCGGCAGTGCCGATCAAGGCCTGCGCCTGTGTTTCAGTGAAATCAGTCATGGATTCTTCTCGGAGCAATCAGCCCTTATGGAAGTACGCCTCAAAGACGCTCTTGCATAGGGGCTGAAATTAGCCTTCAGCGTTGGCCTTGGGCTTTCTTGCTGTCACCACTCTTCGCACCGGCTTTCATCTCGATCGGCTGACCGAGTTCCTGACGGGCTGCTGCGCTTTGCTGGGTTTGGCTTGGGAAGGGGAAGTTTGGGATTTCATGCATCGTCTGTCGCTCCTCACAAGTTTTTTTAACTGCTGATTTTTACAGCGCGTCCAAAAAACGCAAAGGGAGGATACAGCACAACAAATGACAAACAGATTTTTAATGATGGCCGTTGGTCATGTAGTGGCGATGCGAAGCTACAACCAAAATCAAAACAGCCTGCGTCATGTGGACGCAGATCCTGTAGCAGTCCTGCCGGGCGGCGTTCCGTTTGCCGGCGGAGACGTTTTTGAGATCGCCACCACCGGCAAGCCGTGCACAAGGCGTCAGTCCTTGCACACCGCCGCAAATGCCGCTGCCAGTGCATCCAGCCGCGTGGCATCAATGCCCGCCACGTTCGCACGACCCGCAGCGACCATGTACACGCTGTGCTCCTTGCGCAGGCGGGCGACCTGGTCGTCGCTCATGCCGGTGTAGGAAAACATGCCGCGTTGCACGCCGATGTGGGCGAAGCGTTCGCCCAGGCCCAGCGGGGTCAGCGCTTCAACCAGGCCCAGACGGAGCTGCGCGATGCGGCTGCGCATCTCTTCAACTTCGTCAGCCCACAGCGCCTTGAGCTCCGGGTCACCGAGGATTTCAGCCACCACGGCCGCGCCGTGATCTGGCGGGTTGGACCACAGATTGCGAGCGGTGGCCGAGAGCTGGCTACGCACGTCCATCAGTTTTTCGGTGCTGTCGGCACACACCAGCAGGGCGCCGGTGCGTTCGCGGTACAGGCCGAAGTTTTTCGAGCAAGAGCTTGTGATCAGCAGTTCTGGCAGTTCGGCGGCGAACAGGCGAACGGCCCATGCGTCTTCCTGTAGACCATCACCGAAGCCTTGATAAGCGAAGTCGATCAGGGGCAGCAGGTTGCGGCGTTTGACGATCTTCAGCACTTCGCGCCAGTCATCGTGGCCCAGATCGAAACCGGTCGGGTTGTGGCAGCAGGCGTGCAGCAGCACGACGTCGCCTTCCGGCACTGTGTTCAGGACTTCCAGCATGGCCGCAACGTTGAGCTTGTTGTCGCTGCCTACGTAGGGGTAGTGATTGACCTTGAGGCCCGCAGCGGCATAGATGGTTTCATGGATCGGCCAGGTCGGGTCGCTGAGCCAGATGCCCTTGCCTGGCAAGCAGTTGGCAATGAAGTCGGCGGACAGGCGCAACGCACCCGTGCCGCCTGGAGTCTGAGTGGCGCCTACGCGTTTATTCTTGATCAGTGGCGAGTTTTCGCCCATGACCAGTTCACAGATCAGCGTGCCGAAACGCGGTTCGCCGTGGCCACCGATGTAGGTCTTGGTCGGTTGTGAATCCACCAGACGCTGTTCTGCCAGCTTGACCGCGCGCGGGATGGTGGTCAGGCCTTGCGCGTCCTTGTACACGCCCACGCCCAGGTCGAACTTGTTCGGATTCGGGTCACTGGCATAGGCCTGGATCAAGCCCAGAATCGGATCGTCCGGTACGCGCTGAATCTGTGAAAAATGCATTTACTTACGGCCCTCGGCGCCTTTGGCCACCTCGTCGGTGCGGGCGGCCATGATGAAGTCGTTGCGGTGCAGCCCCTTGATCGAGTGGCTCCACCAGGTCACGGTCACTTTGCCCCATTCGGTCAGAAGACCCGGGTGATGACCTTCGGCTTCGGCAATTTCGCCGACCGCGTTGGTAAACGCCAGTGCAAATTTGAAATTCTTGAAGAGATAGACCTTTTCCAATTGCATCACGCCATCGCGGACTTCGATATTCCAGTCAGGAATCTGTCTGAGCAGCTCGGGCAATTCGGCTTCGCTGACTTGAGGCGCGTCGGCGCGGCAGGCTTCGCAGTGGGCTTGGTTTAAAGAGGTCATAAGAAGTTTCCTTGTTCGGTATGAAGCGTTCAGGCAGCTTTTGTTTTGGGGGGAAAGCGTGGTGCATGCAGGCCCAGCTGTGTGGCGATCTGGACCATGCCTATGATGTCTTCGTGGGCGAGGTCGAACAGGCGCTTGAGGTCCGGCAGCACAAAATACAGCGGCTGCAGAATGTCGATGCGATACGGCGTGCGCATGGCTTCCACGGGATCGAACGCCTGATGCTCAGGCGTTTGCGACAGGCTGTAAACGGTTTCCTTCGGCGAGGACAGGATGCCTCCGCCGTAGATCTTGCGCCCCTGGGCGGTTTCCACCAGCCCGAACTCGATGGTCATCCAGTAAAGGCGGGCAAGATACACGCGCTGCTCTTTGCTGGCTGCCAGACCAAGCTTGCCGTAGGTGTGGGTAAATTCCGCGAACCAGGGATTGGTCAGCAGGGGGCAGTGTCCGAAGACTTCATGAAAGATGTCGGGTTCTTGCAGATAGTCCAGTTCTTCCTCGGTGCGAATAAACGTGGCCACGGGAAATCGCTTGCTGGCCAGCAATTCGAAGAAGGTCTGAAAGGGGATCAGCGCCGGAACTCGGGCGACCTGCCAACCGGTGGTGTTGCTCAGCACGCGATTGACTTCGCCTAGCTGTGGAATGCGGTCATGAGGCAGATTCAACTGCTCTATGCCGTCGAGGTATTCCTGGCACGCGCGGCCTTCAATCACTTTCAGCTGGCGGGTGATCAGGGTATTCCACACGCCATGCTCGGCGTCGGGGTAATCGATGAATCCGCTGGCGTCCGGCTCACGGGCGACATACTGCGTGCTCATGCTGCTCTCCTGTATGGCTTGTTGTTATCTGGAGCGATGCGTTGCAGGTTCAAGGTCTGCATGTCGCTATAGATAACGTTTTCCGTGCCGTTTGCAGCATGACTCTGGCGGGCTTGCAGCGCGAAACGCCGGTCGAGGCGTAAAGAAATCCTGACAGCTGTCTGTCATAGGGATGGATATGCCCTGGTTCAAGGCGCATTCCGACTTGCTCTGTCACGTATTCTTGACGGTAAACTTCGCTTCACTACAAAAAAGTTGCTGTTCACAAGAGTCGACTCCCCATGCGCATCAAAGTGCACTGCCAGAACCGCGTCGGTATCCTGCGCGACATCCTCGAATTGCTGGTGTCCTACGGCGTCAATGTCTCCGGCGGCGAGGTAGGCGGAGAGCATGGCGACGCGATCTACTTGCGCTGTCCCAACCTGATCAACCTGCAATTTCAGGCACTGGTTCCGAAATTCGAAGCCATCCCCGGTGTATTCGGCGTGAAGCGCGTGGGATTGATGCCCAGCGAGCGTCGGCACATGGAGCTGAACGCGTTGCTTGGCGCCCTTGAGTTCCCGGTGTTGTCCATCGACATGAGCGGTTCGATCGTCGCGGCGAACCGCGCGGCGGCGCAGTTGCTGGGCGTGCGCGTCGATGAGGTGCCGGGAATTGCGTTGTCGCGCTACGCCGAGGACTTTGACCTGCCGCAACTGGTGCGCGCCAACCGTTCGCGCATCAATGGCCTGCGGGTGAAAGTGAAGGGCGACATCTTCCTCGCCGACATCGCGCCACTGCAATCTGAGCATGAGGACAGCGAGGCCATGGCCGGTGCAGTGCTGACACTGCATCGCGCCGATCGCGTAGGTGAGCACATCTACAACGTGCGCAAGCAAGAGTTGCGCGGCTTCGACAGCATTTTCCAAAGTTCGAAAGTCATGGCCGCGGTGGTGCGGGAGGCCCGGCGCATGGCGCCTCTGGACGCGCCTCTGTTGATAGAGGGCGAAACCGGCACTGGCAAGGAGTTGTTGGCGCGGGCTTGTCATCTTGCGAGCCCGCGCGGGCAGTCGCCGATGATGGCGCTCAATTGTGCGGGCTTGTCAGAGTCCATGGCCGAGACCGAACTGTTCGGCTACGGCCCCGGTGCGTTCGAAGGCGCGCGGGCCGAAGGCAAGCTCGGGCTTCTGGAGCTGACGGCAGGCGGTACGCTGTTTCTCGATGGCGTTGCGGAAATGAGCGCGCGATTGCAGGCGAAACTGCTGCGTTATTTGCAGGAAGGCCGCTTTCGCCGTGTAGGCAGTGACGAGGAGGTGTACCTGGATGTGCGGGTGATCTGCGCGACTCAGGTCGACCTGTCCGAGCTGTGCGCCCGGGGCGAGTTCCGTCAGGACCTTTATCACCGGCTCAACGTGCTGTCGTTGCACATCCCGCCTTTGCGCGAGTGCCTCGACGGGTTGGAACCGCTGGTGCAGCACTTTCTCGACCAGGCCAGCCGCCAGATTGGCTGCTCGCTGCCGCGAATCGCCCCGGCGGCAATGGACCGCCTGAGCCAATACCACTGGCCCGGCAACGTTCGGCAGCTTGAGAACGTGTTATTTCAAGCAGTGTCATTGTGCGAAGGCGGGGTGATCAAGGCCGAGCATATTCGATTGCCGGACTATGGCGCGCCACAGCCGCTGGGTGATTTTTCATTGGAAGGCGATCTGCAGGATATCGTCGGGCGTTTCGAAAAAGCCGTACTTGAACAATTGTATGCGGCCAATCCGAGCAGTCGATTATTGGGGAGGCGACTGGGCGTATCGCATACGACAATTGCCAACAAGTTGAAGCACTATGGCGTGGGCCAGAGTTAAACAAGAGCCACTGATGTAACGGTACTTATAAAACAATTACGCCCCGACGAATAACTTCGCCAAGGCGTCGAATGATATGAAGCAATGTGGATCAACCGTTGCTGCACCCGTTGCCCATGACCTGGTATTCCAGTACATGGCGCTTGCCCTGAGAGTCTTCGTAGGTCATGTGCTGTGGCACGACGCTGCAGACGTTGGGCACTTCGTCCACGGAGATGACTTTGGCAATGTCCAGATGAGTCGAGTAGGTGTACTGCTCGACAGGTTGTGCTTGGCTGGAAATTTCACTCGGTCCGTCCTGCGCCATTGCCGCGGCGCTGAAACCACAAAGAGCCATTACAACCAGTGCAGCTTTCATTACATGTTTCCTCTTGGTTGCTTCATCAACGCTGCCAAACAGGAATTCCATTCGGCAGGGTTTGCAGAACCCTTGTGGGGCTCTGAGTGAAGCCAGTTATTTACGTGGTTAGTTGTTTGATTGACACGCCGGAGTGGGGGGCTGTTAGTGGTCAATCATTTGCCGTGTTGGCGGAACGAATTCTATGCCGCTGTCACGGATTCATATAGAAACCATTTTGATAAAGACTGTTGAGCGATCCGGTAACAATCGCTGAAAGCGGATCGCGATCGGCGACAGCTTCTCGTTCTTTGGTCGTAGTTAGAACATGAAGATTTGCCGCAAACGGGGCACTTGAGCGGCTTTCGGCGTTATGCTCAGGTCCGGTAAGACCATCGTCGAATGGCTTTCGCGGCCATCGGCGGATACAACAGGTCCATACAAAAACAACATTTCCACCGAGGTAAGAAAGATGAGTGCGGCTTCCCTGTACCCCGTTCGCCCTGAAGTGGCAGCAAACACGCTGACTGACGAGGCGACCTACAAGGCCATGTACCAGCAGTCGGTGGTCAACCCCGATGGCTTCTGGCGTGAGCAGGCCAAGCGCCTGGATTGGATCAAGCCTTTCACCACCGTCAAACAGACCTCCTTCGACGATCACCGCGTCGACATCAAATGGTTCGCCGATGGCACCCTGAACGTTTCCTACAACTGCCTGGACCGTCATCTGGCGGAACGTGGCGACCAGGTCGCAATCATCTGGGAGGGCGACGACCCTTCCGAAAGCCGCAATATCACCTACCGCGAACTGCATGAAGAAGTCTGCAAGTTCGCCAACGCCCTGCGCGGCCAGGATGTACACCGTGGTGACGTGGTCACCATCTATATGCCGATGATCCCTGAGGCCGTGGTCGCGATGCTGGCCTGCGCCCGTATCGGTGCGATCCACTCGGTGGTGTTCGGTGGCTTCTCTCCTGAAGCACTGGCCGGTCGCATCATCGACTGCGAATCGAAGGTCGTGATCACTGCTGACGAAGGTCTGCGTGGCGGCAAGAGAACCCCGCTCAAGGCCAACGTCGACCGCGCCCTGACCAACCCTGAAACCAGCAGTGTGCAGAAGGTCATCGTGTGCAAGCGCACCGGTGGTGATATCGAGTGGAACCGTCACCGCGACATCTGGTACCACACCTTGCTGGAAGTGGCATCGAGCACTTGCGCGCCGAAAGAAATGGGCGCCGAAGAGTCGCTGTTCATCCTTTACACCTCGGGCTCCACTGGTAAGCCGAAGGGCGTTCTGCACACGACTGCGGGCTACCTGCTCTATGCCGCGCTGACCCACGAACGCGTGTTCGACTACAAGCCGGACGAAGTTTACTGGTGCACCGCCGACGTGGGCTGGGTCACGGGCCACAGCTACATCGTCTACGGCCCGCTGGCCAACGGCGCGACTACGTTGCTGTTCGAGGGCATTCCAAACTACCCGGACATCACCCGCATGTCGAAAATTATCGACAAGCACAAGGTCAACATCCTCTACACCGCACCGACCGCCATTCGCGCCATGATGGCCGAGGGCACCAAGGCTGTTGAAGGTGCTGACGGTTCGAGCCTGCGCCTGTTGGGTTCGGTGGGCGAGCCGATCAACCCGGAAGCCTGGAACTGGTACTACAACACCGTCGGCAAGCAGAACTGCCCGATCGTCGATACCTGGTGGCAGACCGAAACCGGCGGCATTCTGATCAGCCCGCTGCCGGGCGCTACCGCACTCAAGCCGGGTTCGGCGACGCGTCCGTTCTTCGGCGTGATTCCGGCGCTGGTGGATAACCTCGGCAACCTGATCGAAGGCGCGGCCGAGGGCAATCTGGTGATCCTGGACTCCTGGCCAGGTCAGTCACGCAGCCTGTATGGCGATCACGACCGGTTCGTCGATACCTACTTCAAGACTTTCCGTGGCATGTACTTCACCGGTGACGGCGCACGTCGCGACGAAGACGGCTACTACTGGATCACCGGTCGTGTGGACGACGTGCTCAACGTTTCCGGCCACCGCATGGGTACCGCCGAAATCGAGAGCGCGATGGTCGCCCACCCGAAAGTCGCCGAGGCCGCAGTGGTCGGTGTGCCGCACGATCTGAAAGGGCAGGGCATCTATGTCTACGTCACCCTGAATGGCGGTGAAGTGCCGGACGAAGCTCTGCGTATCGAACTGCGCAACTGGGTACGCAAGGAAATTGGCCCGATTGCCTCACCTGACGTGATTCAGTGGGCGCCGGGCCTGCCGAAGACCCGCTCCGGCAAGATCATGCGTCGCATCCTGCGCAAGATCGCCACCGGCGAGTACGACGCGCTGGGTGATATCTCCACGCTGGCTGATCCGGGTGTCGTTGCGCATCTGGTCGAGACCCACAAGACCATGAACGTCGCCTGACGCTTACGGTTCAAGGCGCCCCGTCCGGTGAAAGTCGGCGGGGCGTTTTTGTTTTTAAACCTTCCGTATTCTCCTGTAGTAGTTCGGCCGGCCGGCGTCAGCGGTCTTACGTGACCGACCACCGGCCAGCCGTGCTGCTGCAGGGTGGGAAGCAGGAACGGAGATATATCGATTTGTTACCGCCAGCTTCAAGCGGTAACCCAGGCGCACCCATGTGGGGCTTTTCATCCCGAAATGAGTGCAATTCATCGCCTCAAATACACGCGCTTCGACGCTGGACTTGCCGGATTAGAAGGCTTTGCCAATAATGGGCGCGTTATTTGCTTCGTTGATAGGTTTGCAATTATCGGCCCCGCCACAAACTTTCGGGGCTGTCAATCAGGGTGATCGTCTTTCTCGGTGCTTCTGTAACTAGTTGTCGCATTGAAGAAATATCGACTTACGACCTGCCGCTAAAATGCCGATCACTCGCCGAAGGCTTGTCGAGCCCTGAACCTCGACGGCACCTCGCGTCGCAATTTCAGTTATTCCTTCTGCACATTGAGCGTTTCGCTCACTGCCATTTGTCGCGTTATACCGATGGAGTTCCAAGAATGAAAAAGCTCATGCTGCTGGGTGCGCTGGCGCTGTCCGTATTGGTACAGCCGGCGTTCGCCGATGAAAAACCCCTGAAGATCGGCATCGAAGCGGCGTACCCTCCATTCGCCTCCAAAGCCCCTGACGGCAGCATCGTCGGCTTCGACTACGACATCGGAAACGCCCTGTGCGAAGAGATGAAAGTCAAGTGCGTCTGGGTCGAGCAAGAGTTCGACGGCCTGATTCCAGCGCTGAAAGTGCGCAAGATCGACGCCATCCTGTCCTCGATGTCCATCACCGAAGACCGCAAGAAGTCCGTCGACTTCACCAACAAGTACTACAACACCCCGGCCCGTCTGGTCATGAAGCAAGGCACTGTCGTCAGCGACAGCATGACCGAACTCAAGGGCAAGAACATCGGCGTGCAGCGTGGCTCTATCCACGAGCGTTTCGCCAAGGAAGTCCTGGCTCCGCTGGGCGCTGAAATCAAGCCATACAGCTCGCAGAACGAGATCTACCTGGACATCGGCGCCGGTCGCCTGGACGGCACCGTGGCTGACGCGACCTTGCTGCAGGACGGCTTTCTGAACACCGATTCGGGCAAGGGCTACGCTTTTGTCGGTCCGGCCTTCACCGACGTCAATTACTTCGGCGACGGCGTAGGCATCGCGGTTCGCAAAGGCGACAAGGCTGATCTGGACAAGATCAACGCTGCCATCGCTGCCATCCGCGCGAACGGCAAGTACAAGGCCATTCAGGACAAATACTTCAACTTCGACATCTACGGTCAGTAATTCGGTTTGAAGTCGCCAATGGCGCAATCAGCGGGTTTCCGTTCCCCGATTGCGCCATTTTTCTATCCCGCGCTCGAGGGCCAAACAACATGTTGAAAGGCTACGGAGCCGTCATCCTCGACGGTGCATGGCTGACCCTGCAGCTCGCCCTGTGCTCCATGGCGCTGGCAATCGTGCTCGGTCTGATCGGCGTGTCGCTGCGTCTGTCGCCAGTGCGCTGGCTGGCCTGGCTGGGCGATCTGTACTCCACCGTCATTCGTGGCATTCCTGACCTTGTGCTGATCCTGCTGATTTTCTACGGCGGTCAGGACTTGCTCAACCGCGTCGCACCTCTCCTGGGCTACGACGACTACATCGATCTGAACCCGCTGATGGCCGGTATCGGCACGCTGGGTTTCATCTTCGGTGCCTATCTTTCAGAAACTTTTCGTGGCGCCTTCATGGCCATTCCCAAAGGCCAGGCGGAAGCCGGCATGGCCTATGGCATGAGCAGCTCGCGGGTATTCTTCCGGATTCTCGTACCGCAGATGATCCGTCTGGCGATCCCGGGATTCACCAACAACTGGCTGGTACTGACCAAGGCCACCGCACTGATTTCCGTGGTCGGTCTGCAAGACATGATGTTCAAGGCCAAGCAGGCGGCTGACGCCACTCGCGAACCCTTCACTTTCTTCCTCGCAGTCGCGGCGATGTACCTGGTCATTACCAGTGTCTCGCTGCTGGTACTGCGCTATATCGAGAAACGCTACTCGGCCGGCGTAAGGGTGGCAGACCTATGATCTTCGATTACAACGTCGTCTGGGAAAACCTGCCGCTGTACTTCGGCGGCCTGTTGATCACCCTCAAACTGCTCGCGCTTTCGCTGTTTTTTGGCTTGTTGGCGGCGTTGCCGCTGGGCCTGATGCGCGTCTCGAAAGTCGCCTGGGTCAATCTGCTGGCCTGGAGCTACACCTACGTAATTCGCGGCACGCCGATGCTGGTGCAACTGTTCCTGATCTACTACGGTCTGGCGCAGTTCGAGGCCGTGCGTGAGAGCTTCCTCTGGCCATGGCTGTCCAGCGCGACGTTTTGTGCCTGCCTGGCATTCGCGATCAACACCAGCGCTTACACCGCAGAAATCATCGCCGGCAGCCTGAAATCCACGCCGCCGGGCGAGATCGAAGCGGCCCGGGCCATGGGCATGTCGAAGGCCAAAATGTACCGTCGCATTCTGCTGCCGTCGGCCCTGCGCCGGGCGCTGCCGCAGTACAGCAACGAAGTGATCATGATGCTGCAGACCACCAGTCTGGCGTCCATCGTGACCCTGATCGACATTACTGGCGCGGCCCGTACCGTCAACGCGCAGTTCTATCTGCCGTTCGAGGCGTACATCACCGCTGGCGTGTTCTACCTGTGCCTGACTTTCATTCTGGTGAAACTGTTCAAGCTGGCCGAGCGCCGCTGGCTCAGTTACCTCGCCCCGAGGAAGCACTGATATGCAACGCATCGATCACAGCCTGCCCTGGAGCACCCTGGGCACCGAGCGCACGCTGAGCGTTTTCCGTTTCGGCCAGGGCGGGCGCAAAGCCTACATTCAGGCCAGCCTGCACGCTGACGAATTGCCCGGCATGCGCACCGCCTGGGAGTTGAAAAAGCGTCTGGCGCAGTTGGAAGAGCAGGGCCTGCTCAATGGCGTGATCGAGTTGGTGCCGGTGGCCAATCCGATCGGTCTGGGGCAGTTGCTGCAAGGCAATCATCAAGGCCGTTTCGAGTACGGCAGCGGCAAGAATTTCAATCGCGATTTCACTGAGCTGAGCGAGCCGGTGGCCGGGTTGCTCGCGGGCAAGTTGGGCGATGATCCCCATGCCAACGTCAAGCTGATCCGTCAGGCCATGGCCGATGTGCTCGATCAACTGCCGCCCGCAGGCAGCGAATTGGCCGGTATGCAGCGCGTGTTGCTCAGCCATGCGTGTGACGCCGATATCGTGCTGGATCTGCACTGCGACACCGATGCCGCTCTGCACATGTACGCCTTGCCGCAGCACTGGCCCCAATGGCGCTCGCTGTCGGCGTATCTGGGTGTGAGTGTGGGGCTGCTGGCGGAAGACTCCGGCGGCAGCTCGTTCGATGAAGCCTGTTCGCTGCCGTGGTTGCGACTGGCCAAGCAGTTTCCGGATGCGCAGATTCCGCTGGCGTGCATGTCCACCACCCTCGAACTCGGCGGGCAGTCGAACACCGGCAAGGGTGAAGCTGAGGCATACGCCGAAGGCATTCTGGCGTTCCTAGCCGAGCATGGCCTGATCGGTGGTGAATGGCCGCAGCCGGTCAACGAGCCTTGCGAAGGCATGCCGTTCGAAGGCACCGAAATGATCTATGCGCCACACGCGGGCGTGCTGACGTTTCTGCGTCCGGCGGGGGCCTGGGTCGAGCCTGGTGAGCCGCTCTTCGAGGTCATCGATCCGCTGAACGATCGGGCGACCACGGTCTGCGCCGGTACGGCGGGTGTGCTGTTCGCCATCGAAAAACTGCGTTACGCCCAGCCGGGCTACTGGATGGCCAAAGTGGCGGGTCGTACCCCGTTGCGCACCGGCCGCCTGCTCAGTGACTGATTACTTGTGAGAACCGACATCATGAACAAACTGGAAGTCCAGGACCTGCACAAGTGCTATGGCAGTCACGAAGTGCTCAAAGGCGTTTCGCTGACCGCCAAGGCCGGCGATGTGATCAGCATCATCGGCTCCAGCGGCTCGGGCAAAAGTACCTTTCTGCGCTGCATCAACCTGCTGGAACAGCCCAAGTCCGGCCGTATTCTGCTCAACAACGAAGAGCTGAAACTGGTGGCCAACAAGGACGGTGGTCTCAAGGCTGCGGATCCTAAACAGCTGCAGCGCATGCGCTCGCGTCTGTCGATGGTGTTCCAGCATTTCAACCTGTGGTCCCACATGACGGCGCTGGAAAACATCATCGAGGCGCCGATCCATGTCTTGGGCGTGCCGAAAAAAGAAGCGCTGGAGAAGGCCGAGCACTACCTGAACAAAGTCGGCGTCGCTCATCGCAAGGACGCTTTCCCAGGCCACATGTCCGGTGGCGAGCAGCAGCGCGTGGCAATTGCCCGGGCGCTGGCGATGGAACCTGAAGTGATGCTGTTCGACGAGCCGACTTCGGCGCTGGACCCGGAGCTGGTCGGCGACGTATTGAAGGTCATGCAGGCGCTGGCTCAGGAAGGCCGGACCATGGTGGTCGTGACCCACGAAATGGGCTTTGCCCGTGAAGTGTCGAACCAGTTGATCTTCCTGCACAAGGGGCTGGTCGAAGAGAGCGGCGACCCGCGCGAAGTACTGGTCAATCCGAAGTCGGAACGTCTGCAGCAGTTCCTGTCCGGCAGCTTGAAGTAAAGATTGGCGCCGTCTCGAACGGTGCGTTTTGTGCCAGAACAGTTCATGCTGCGCGTCACCCAGACCGCCGCAATGAACTGAGCGCAAGAGATTTACCGCATGTTTACCGTGCGGCCCATAACAGCGACACGTTTCGGATTGCACGCCATGACTGCCCATCGAATCGGATTTCTTATCTGGCCCAGCACCAAAGCCTTGACCCTGGCGCTGGCGGAGGAAGCCCTGCGTGTTGCTCAGCGCGTACATCCCGACGTGGTTTACGAGTTGTCGTTTCTGCAGGCCGAACCTGCAGCCGATGGCGCCGGTTGGCAGTTGCCGGGCGAGCCGTGGAACGGGCGTCTCGAAGGCTTTCAGAAGGTTTTTCTGCTGGCCGATGAACCGCCCGCGCCGATGTCGTCGGCACTGGGCGGCGCGCTCAAGCAGCTGGTTCGCGCAGGTTGTGTGATCGGCGGCCTGTCGGCGGGGGTATACCCGTTGGCGCAGTTGGGCTTGCTCGACGGCTACCGCGCTGCCGTGCACTGGCGTTGGCAGGACGATTTCGCTGAGCGCTTCCCCAAGGTCATCGCCACCAGTCACCTGTTCGATTGGGATCGTGATCGTCTGACTGCCTGCGGTGGCATGTCGGTGCTGGATCTGCTGCTGGCAGTGCTCGCACGGGATCATGGTGCGGAGCTGGCAGGTGCGGTGTCGGAGGAGCTGGTGGTCGAGCGCATTCGTGAGGGTGGCGAGCGTCAGCGCATTCCGCTGCAGAACCGCCTGGGCTCAAGCCATCCGAAGCTGACTCAGGCCGTGCTGTTGATGGAGGCCAATATCGAAGAGCCGCTGACCACCGATGAAATCGCCCAGCATGTGTGCGTCTCGCGACGACAACTGGAGCGGATCTTCAAGCAATACCTCAATCGCGTCCCGAGTCAGTACTACCTCGAGCTGCGCCTGAACAAGGCTCGGCAGATGCTGATGCAGACCAGCAAATCGATCATTCAGATCGGCCTCTCCTGCGGCTTCTCATCCGGGCCGCACTTCTCCAGCGCCTACCGCAACTTCTTCGGCGCTACCCCCCGTGAAGACCGCAACCAGCGCCGCAGCAGCAGCCCGTTCGAACTGTCGTCGGTGCCCGCCGAGCGCGGTTGATACTCAGGACAGATTCGGGCTTCTATTCCGGGTAACGTCTGCAGCAGTTCGGCTTGCCGGCGGTAGCGATATCAAGTGCGCCACCGCCGGCAAGCCGGGCTGCTACAGCTGACGGCATGCCTTCCCTGAAATCAAATCGACGGGACGCTGCTACTCCTCGCTGCCAACGTTTAAACTGCGCCTTTCCGATGTTATTTGTCGCATTGCCGAAAGCCGCGGGAAAAGCCGGTTTGGCGCTGTAAGAAGTTGTCGCTTGGCGGCAAGGCCGGACCGAAATCAGTCCTTACAATCCTTCCATCGCTCGCCAGTCCCAGGCAGGCGTTCCTCTTCAGGAGACTCCGATGTCCGTTGAGCAAGTTCCGGTGCAACGTGCCGATTTTGACCAGGTGATGGTCCCCAACTACGCCCCCGCAGCGTTCATTCCCGTACGCGGCCAGGGTTCCCGCGTCTGGGATCAGTCGGGTCGTGAACTGGTCGATTTCTCCGGCGGCATCGCGGTCAATGTGCTGGGCCACGCGCATCCTGCGCTGGTCAGCGCTCTGACCGAACAAGCCAACAAGCTGTGGCACGTCTCCAACGTGTTCACCAACGAGCCTGCGCTGCGTCTGGCCAAAAAACTGGTCGACGCCACGTTTGCCGAGCGCGTGTTCTTCTGTAACTCCGGCGCCGAAGCCAACGAGGCCGCTTTCAAGCTGGCCCGTCGCGTAGCCCATGATCTGTACGGTACCGAGAAGTACGAAATCGTCGCTGCGCTGAACAGCTTCCATGGTCGTACCCTGTTCACGGTGAGTGTCGGCGGTCAGCCGAAGTATTCCGACGGTTTCGGTCCGAAAATCACCGGTATCACCCACGTCCCTTACAACGATCTCGACGCTTTGAAAGCAGCCGTCAGCGACAAGACCTGCGCTGTGGTTCTGGAGCCGATCCAAGGCGAGGGCGGCGTGCTGCCTGCTGAGCTTGCATACCTGCAAGGCGCACGCAAACTGTGCGACGAACACAACGCCCTGTTGGTGTTCGACGAAGTGCAGAGCGGCATGGGTCGCAGCGGTCATCTCTTTGCCTACATGCACTACGGTGTGACCCCGGACATCCTTTCCAGCGCCAAGAGCATCGGCGGCGGTTTCCCGATGGCGGCCATGCTGACCACCGAAAAACTGGCCAAGCATCTGGCGGTCGGCGTTCACGGCACCACTTACGGCGGCAACCCGCTGGCGTGCGCAGTGGGCGAAGCAGTCATCGACGTGGTCAATACCCCGCAAGTGCTGGCGGGTGTCAACGCCAAGCACGATCTGTTCAAGGCGCGTCTTGAGAAGATCGGCCAACAATACGGCGTGTTCAGCGAAGTGCGTGGCATGGGGCTGTTGATCGGTTGTGTGCTGACCGACGCCTGGAAGGGCAAGGCCAAGGAGTTCTTCAACGCCGCCGAACACGAAGGCGTGATGATTCTGCAGGCAGGTCCCGATGTGGTGCGTTTCGCGCCGAGTCTGGTGGTCGAGGATGCAGATATCACCGAAGGCCTGGATCGCTTCGAACGAGCGGTTGCCAAGCTGACCAAGGCTTGATTCTGTCGAGCGACTCATATCCGGTGGGAGGGAGCTTGCTCGCGAATGGTGTTTACAGGCGACACGTGTCTGTGATCTGGAAACCGTTCGCGAGCAAGCACCCTCCCACGGGACGGATGCATGGCATGCGGCACTGAGCCTGTTTCCTTATTTTTATCCCCTGTGCCGGGCAACCGGCCGTGTATTTCTCAAGGAGTGGCACCATGCTGGTGATGCGCCCCGCGCAAATGGCTGATCTGAGCGAGGTTCAACGACTCGCCGCAGACAGCCCGATTGGTGTCACGTCCCTGCCGGATGACGCTGGACGTCTGAGTGATAAGATTGCCGCTTCCGAAGCGTCGTTCGCCGCCGAGGTCAGTTTCAACGGCGAGGAGACCTATTTCTTTGTGCTCGAAGACACCGACTCCGGGCGTCTGGTGGGTTGTTCCGGGATTGTCGCCTCGGCGGGTTACTCCGAGCCGTTCTACAGTTTTCGCAACGAAACCTTCGTTCACGCCTCCCGCGAACTGAAGATCCACAACAAGATTCACGTGCTCTCGCAGTGCCACGACCTGACTGGCAACAGCCTGCTGACCAGTTTTTACGTCCTGCCTGAACTGGTCGGGACGCTGTGGTCGGAGCTCAACTCCCGCGCGCGCCTGCTGTTCGTCGCTGCGCATCCCGAACGTTTCGCCGATTCGGTGGTGACTGAAATCGTCGGTTACAGCGATGAGAATGGCGACTCACCGTTCTGGGATGCCATCGGCCGCAACTTCTTCGACCTCAATTACGCAGAAGCCGAACGTCTGTGCGGCCTGAAAAGCCGAACGTTCCTGGCCGAACTGATGCCGCATTACCCGATCTACGTGCCGCTGTTGCCGGACGAAGCCCAGGAAGCCATGGGCCAGGTCCATCCGCGGGCGCAGATTACCTTCGACATCCTGATGCGCGAAGGCTTCGAGACCGATCACTACATCGACATCTTCGACGGCGGCCCGACGCTGCACGCCCGGGTTTCCGGCATTCGCTCGATTGCCCAGAGCCGCGTGGTACCGGTCAAGGTCGACCCGGTCAGCAGCGGCGATGCGATCAAGGGCGGGCGTCCGTATCTGGTCGCCAACAGCCAGCTGCAGGATTACCGCGCGGTGATGCTGGAGCTGGACTGGGTGCCAGGCAAGCCGGTTACCTTGAGTCTGGCAGCAGCCGAGGCATTGGGTGTCGGTGAAGGCGCCAGTGTGCGCATCGTCGCGGTTTGACAGTTGAGTCTTCGGTGATCAGGGCCTGAATCACAGGCCCGCACCGTATCGCGGGTTAGAGTTCGCCGGTTTCTTTAAAAGGAGGAGCCGGGTTGAGGAGAAAGCATGATCGTTCGTCCCGTACGCAGCAGTGACCTACCGGCGCTGATCGATTTGGCGCGTAGTACAGGCGCAGGCCTGACCACGCTGCCAGCCAATGAAGAGCGTCTGGCGCACCGTGTTGGCTGGGCGGAAAAAACCTTCCGTGGCGAAGCCGAGCGGGGCGACACCGATTACCTGTTCGTGCTGGAAGACGACGATGGCCGCGTGGTGGGCATTTCCGCCATCGCTGGCGCGGTCGGCCTGCGCGAGCCTTGGTACAACTACCGGGTAGGCCTGACGGTCAGCGCCTCTCAAGAACTGAACATCTACCGCGAGATCCCGACGCTGTTTCTGGCCAACGACCTGACCGGCAACTCCGAACTGTGTTCGCTGTTCCTGCACGCCGATTATCGCAACGGCCTCAACGGTCGGCTGCTGTCCAAGGCGCGGATGCTGTTCATCGCCGAATTCCCTGAGCTGTTCGGCGCCAAGATCATCGCCGAAATGCGCGGCATGTCCGACGAGCAAGGCCATTCACCGTTCTGGGAAAGCCTGGGCCGTCACTTCTTCAAGATGGAATTCAGCCAGGCGGATTATCTGACCGGCGTGGGCAACCGTGCCTTCATCGCTGAACTGATGCCGAAATTCCCGTTGTACAGCTGCTTCCTTTCCGAAGCTGCTCGCAATGTCATCGGTCGCGTCCACACCAGCACCGAACCGGCGCTGACCATGCTCAAGGGCGAGGGCTTCAGCTATCAGGGCTATGTCGACATCTTCGACGCAGGCCCGGCCATCGAGTGCGAAACCACCAAAATCCGCGCCGTGCGTGACAGCCAGGCCCTGGTACTGGCGGTCGGTACACCCGGCGACGACGCCACTCCATTTCTTATCCACAACCGCAAACGTGAAGATTGCCGCGTGACCGCCGCCCCAGCACGTTTCGCCGCTGGCACACTGGTGGTCGATCCGAAAACCGCCAAGCGCCTGCGTCTGAATGCTGGCGATCAAGTGCGTGCGGTGCCTCTGTCTCCGGCTCGGGAGGGCATTTGATGACTACCTTGTATATCGCTGGCGCCTGGCAGGCCGGGCAGGGTGAAGCGTTCGAGTCGCTGAATCCGGTCACGCAACAGGTCATCTGGTCTGGACAAGGCGCGACTGCCGGGCAGGTCGATGCCGCCGTGATGGCCGCGCGTCAGGCGTTTCCAGCCTGGGCGACGCTGACTCTGGACGAGCGCATTGGCGTGCTGGAGACCTTCGCCGTCACGCTGAAAAACCGTGCCGACGAAATCGCCCGCTGCATCGGAGAGGAAACCGGCAAGCCACTGTGGGAATCGGCTACAGAAGTCACCAGCATGGCCAACAAGGTGGCGATTTCCGTTCAGAGCTATCGCGAGCGTACCGGCGAGAAGAGCGGCCCGCTGGGCGACGCCACCGCTGTGTTGCGTCACAAACCCCATGGCGTCGTGGCGGTGTTCGGCCCATACAACTTCCCGGGACACTTGCCCAACGGGCACATCGTTCCCGCGCTGTTGGCAGGCAACACGGTGGTGTTCAAGCCGAGCGAACTGACGCCGAAGGTCGCCGAGCTGACCGTGCAATGCTGGATCGAAGCCGGTCTGCCGGCCGGGGTATTGAACCTTGTGCAAGGTGCGCGGGAAACCGGTATCGCGCTGGCGGCGAACACGGGTATCGACGGCCTGTTCTTCACCGGATCCAGCCGCACGGGCAATTCGCTGCATCAGCAGTTCGCCGGTCGTCCGGACAAGATTCTCGCGCTGGAAATGGGCGGCAATAACCCGCTCGTCGTCGATCAGGTGGCTGATGTCGATGCAGCGGTTTATACCGTGATCCAGTCGGCGTTCATTTCCGCTGGTCAACGCTGCACTTGTGCCCGCCGCTTGCTGGTGCCCCATGGGACTTGGGGCGATGCGTTCATGGCGCGACTGGTTGAGGTCTCGGCGACCATTCAGGTGGGCGCGTTCGATCAGCAGCCTTCGCCGTTCATGGGTTCGGTGATTTCGCTTCATGCCGCTCAGGCGTTGCTCGATGCACAGGAGCAGTTGCTGGCCAACGGCGCTGTGGCGCTGCTGGAAATGACCCAGCCCCAGGCGCAGGCAGCGTTGCTGACGCCCGGGATTCTCGATGTCAGTGACGTGAGTGATCGTCCGGATGAAGAGCTGTTCGGCCCGCTGTTGCAGGTGATTCGCTACACGGATTTCGACGCGGCGATCGATGAGGCCAACGCCACGCAATACGGGCTCGCGGCGGGTTTGCTGTCGGATTCCCAAGAGCGTTATCAGCAGTTCTGGCTGCAAAGTCGTGCCGGGATCGTCAACTGGAACAAACAGCTGACCGGCGCCGCGAGTACCGCGCCGTTCGGTGGGGTAGGGGCTTCGGGCAACCATCGCGCCAGCGCCTATTACGCGGCGGATTACTGCGCGTATCCGGTAGCGTCGCTGGAATCCGGGACCTTGGCGCTGCCTGCTAGCCTGACGCCGGGTATAACTCTCGGTTGAGGGCATTGATCCCCTTAGCAATCCGGCTTGTCGGCGGTCGCGTCAGGTCAGTCGCCGCATCGGGTGCAGATAGACCGCAACCGCCGGCAATCAGGCCAGTACATGAACATTGATGTTTATAAAAACAGATCCACGGAGCCTCACCGATGAAATCCTGTGAAGTCAACTTTGACGGTCTAGTGGGGCCGACCCATAACTACGGCGGGCTGTCCTACGGCAACGTCGCGTCCCAGAGCAACTGCCAGCAGTCGTCCAATCCGCGCGAGGCGGCATTGCAGGGCCTGGCGAAAATGAAAGCGCTGATGGACATGGGTTTCACCCAAGGCGTGCTGGCGCCACAGGAACGCCCTGATGTCGCTGGCCTGCGCAAACTGGGTTTCAGCGGCACCGACGCGCAGGTCATCGAGCGCGCGGCCAAGGAATCGATGCCGCTGCTGGTCGCCAGTTGCTCGGCCTCCAGCATGTGGGTCGCCAACGCAGCAACGGTCAGCCCGAGTGCCGACACTGCCGACGGTCGCGTGCATTTCACTGCCGCCAACCTCAACTGCAAATACCACCGCAGCATCGAACACCCGACCACCAGCCGCGTGCTGAGCGCGATGTTCGCCGACCAGCAGCATTTCGCCCATCACGCTGCCTTGCCTGCCGTCGCCCAGTTCGGCGATGAGGGCGCGGCCAACCATACGCGCTTCAGCCGCAGTTACGGCGAGGCAGGCGTCGAATTCTTCGTGTTCGGCCGTGCCGCGTTCGACACGCGCTTCCCAGCTCCGCAAAAGTACCCGGCTCGTCAGACGCTGGAGGCTTCTCAAGCCGTCGCCCGTCTGCACGGTCTGAGCGAGGAAGGCGTGGTCTTCGCGCAACAGAATCCGGCAGTGATCGACCAGGGCGTGTTTCACAACGACGTGATCGCAGTCGGTAACGGCGAAGTGCTGTTCTATCACGAGGACGCGTTCCTCAATACCGAACACATGCTCAGCGAACTGCACGACAAGCTCGGCCGTCGTGGCGGCCGCCTCCAGGCCATTTGTGTGCCCCGCACCGAAGTGGGTGTGGAAGATGCCGTGCGTTCCTACCTGTTCAACAGTCAGTTGCTGTCGCGCCCTGACGGCTCGATGCTGCTGATCGTCCCCGAAGAGTGCCGCGGCAACGAGCGCGTCTGGAATTACCTGCAGCGCCTGATCGCCGATGAAAGCCCGATTCGCGAGGTCAAGGTGTTCGACCTCAAGCAAAGCATGCAGAACGGCGGCGGCCCGGCGTGTCTGCGTCTGCGCGTGGCCCTGAATGAAACGGAACTGGCAGCGGTCAATCCAGGCGTTATCATGACCGCGCCGTTATACGAGACGCTGACGCAGTGGGTGGACAAGCATTATCGCGACCGCATGGCGGAAAGCGATCTCGCCGATCCACAGCTTCTCACCGAATGCCGTACGGCACTGGATGAACTGACCCAGCACCTGAAGCTGGGCGCGGTCTATCCTTTCCAAATCAATTGATGCACCCAAAAACATCGCCGCCTGAAGTCATTCGGCGTCGGGCAGCCGATGTTTTTGCTTTTATATAGAGAGAGAATTTGCCATGACCGACGCCCTGCGTTTGATCCTTGAAGACACCGACGGCACTCAGCTGGAAACCTCCTGCACCCGTTTTGCCGTTATCTGGCAGGGCAAAGAGGTGTGGATTCAGCAAGACGGCCGCGGTCAGCTGCTGATCGGCGTTGACGTCGAAGAAGACGACGCCGAATACGCCAACCTGTTGCTGCGCCCGCTGGCAACCAACCTGGTGAGCCTGCAGCTGGAAATGGAGCCGGCTGACATGAGCGGCGATGACGAAGATGGCGATGGCCATGTGCATGGCCCCGACTGCAACCACTAAGCAGGAACTCGTCCTATGCTCGCCCTCGGCAAACTGCTTGAACTGACCCTGGCGGGTCGTGAACCCGCAGAAAAGACTCAACTGACCGTCGAAGGCGTGCGGATGCGCTGGCTGGCCGAGGGGGCGCTGGAAGTCCGGCCTCCCGAGGCGCGGGACAATGGCACTGACCTGCTGTTGTCCGCGGGCATTCATGGCAACGAAACAGCGCCGATCGAGCTTCTCGACGAGCTGATTCACGCCATCGCCCGAGGCGAACTCAAGCCTCGCGCGCGTATTCTTTTCCTGTTCGGCAACCCTGAAGCGATGCGTCGCGGCGAGCGCTATGTCGAACAGGATGTAAACCGGCTGTTCAACGGCCGTCACGAGCAAAGCTCGGGTAGCGAAGCGTTGCGGGCCTGCGAACTCGAACGTCTGGCGGCCAGTTTCTTCAGCCTGCCTGATCGCTACCGCCTGCACTATGACCTGCATACGGCGATTCGTGGCTCGAAGATCGAGCAGTTCGCGCTGTATCCATGGAAGGAAGGGCGTCAGCATTCGCGCCGCGAGCTGGTGCGCTTGCACAAGGCCGGGATGGAGGCGGTGCTGTTGCAGAACAAGTCTTCCATCGTGTTCAGTGCCTACACCTACGACAAGCTCGACGCCGAGGCCTTCACGCTGGAGCTGGGCAAGGCGCGGCCCTTCGGCCAGAACCAGCAGGTCAATCTGGCCCCTCTGAAGGCGACCCTCAAGCAATTGATCCAAGGCAAAGAGGCGCTGGTGGGGGACCAGATCGACGGCCTCAAGCTGTTCAGCGTGGCGCGTGAAATCATCAAGCACAGCGACGCATTTCGCCTGAACCTGCCCGCTGATATCGAGAACTTCACCAAACTGGAGAAGGGCTTCGTACTGGCAGAGGACCTGGCCGACTCACGCTGGGTGGTGGAGGAGGAGGGGGCGCGCATCATCTTCCCGAACCCGAAGGTCAAGAATGGTTTGCGGGCGGGGATTCTGATCGTTCCGACGACGGATGAGCAGTTGGGCTAAAACAGCCGGGTATTACGTCTTGCTCAGTTGCCTGTGGGAGGCAGCTTGTTCGCGATAGCAGAGTATCCGCCGATGCGTCCATTGCAGACAAACCGGCATCGCGAGCAAGCTCCCTCCCACCAGGAAATCATGGCGTCCTGAGAGTAGAGCCAGAACGCCGCGTTTCTATCAACCAGCAGCCTTCTGCAACTCACCCGCCCGACGCACTGCACGCAGTTTCGCCAGCGTATCGGCGCAGGTCTTCGCCGCTTCCTGACCTTTGTGTACGAAATGCTCGAAGAAGAACTTCTGGTGCTCTTCACCGGCGTGGAAGTGGTGCGGGGTCAGGACCACCGAGAACACCGGCACTTCTGTTTCCAGCTGGACCTGCATCAGCGCGCTGATCACCGATTGCGCGACGAACTCGTGGCGATAGATCCCGCCATCTACCACAAGGCCTGCAGCCACGACGCCGCCGTAACGGCCGGTCTTGGCCAGCAACTTCGCGTGCAGGGGGATTTCAAAGGCGCCGCCCACTTCGAAGAAATCGATGTCGGTCTCGGCATAACCATGGTTGGCCATTTCGGCAACAAAGCCCTTGCGCGCCTGATCGACGATATCTTTGTGCCAGCAAGCTTGAATGAAAGCGATGCGTTCGTGAGCGTGAATTGCGGTGGGTTGCATCTGTTCTGACTCCTGTTTAATTAAAAAACAGGGCGTTTGGATCGAATGGGATACCAGGGTACGGTCGACAGTCAGCCGGGCGGCAAGCGCGCGTGTTGATGCTCGAGACGATCCTGTGGTGCCAATCCCGTTCTCTCTTCATCCGGACTATGACCGTCGGCCCTGGAATCACACCAGGTCTGCTGACCTCGCCTGAGCGAGCGCTCGCGGGCTAGACGCATTGCGCGCCATTACCGCCGGTGGGGAATCGCACCCCGCCCTGAGAACGTTGCCGACGGCATATTTCGTCGGCGTGCAGTTTGTAACACAGATTTTCAGAATGTGCATGGAGCCTTTTGGATGGTTTTCATCAGCTTTTCTTATAAGCGCTGCTTGGAATTACTGAGCCATGCCTTGATTATCGTGGGTCCAGGCCTCAGAACTGAGACCAGAACCATTTTTCAGGGAGCTTCATCGTGACGGTTATCGATCTGCGCAGCGACACAGTGACCCAACCCACCGCTGGCATGCGCGAGGCGATGGCCTCTGCGCCGCTTGGGGACGACGTATATGGCGAAGACCCGACGGTCAATCGTCTGGAGTCGTGGCTGGCGGAGCGTCTTGGGTTTGCCGCTGCGTTGTTCGTGCCGACCGGCACCATGAGCAACCTGCTGGGCCTGATGGCGCATTGTGAGCGCGGCGACGAATACATCGTTGGTCAGCAGGCCCACACCTACAAATACGAGGGTGGCGGTGCCGCAGTGCTGGGGTCTATTCAGCCGCAGCCGCTGGAGAACCAGGCCGATGGCTCTCTGGATCTGGATCAGGTGGCTGCTGCGGTCAAGGCTGACGATTTCCACTTTGCCCGCACGCGACTGCTGGCGCTGGAAAACACCATGCAGGGCAAGGTGCTCTCTCTGGAATACCTCGCCGCTGCCCGTACCCTGACCCGTGAAAAAGGTCTGGGCCTGCATCTGGACGGCGCTCGTCTGTATAACGCGGCAGTGAAGCTTGGCGTCGATGCGCGTGAAATCACTCAGCATTTCGACTCTGTCTCGGTCTGCCTGTCCAAAGGGCTGGGCGCGCCGATAGGCTCGGTGCTGTGTGGCTCGAGCGAACTGATTGCCAAAGCGCGGCGTCTGCGCAAGATGGTCGGTGGCGGCATGCGTCAGGCAGGCATGCTGGCGGCCGCGGGATTGTATGCGCTGGAGCATCAGGTCGAGCGTCTGGCCGAGGATCACGCCAACGCTGCATTCCTCGCCAAAGGCTTGAGTGAACTGGGCTTTGACGTCGAGCCGGTGCAGACCAACATGGTCTACGTGCAGATCGGCGAGCGCGCCGAGCAGCTCAAGGCATTCTGCGCCGAGCGAGGGATTGTCCTGAGCGCGGCGCCCCGTTTGCGTATGGTCACGCACCTTGATGTGTCGGCCGCGCAACTGGAGCAGGTGGTCGCGGCATTCGCCGAATTCGGCGGCCGATAATCGACCGATAATCCAATTGGCTGCTTCTATCGTACAAAGTCACTGTACCGTGGGAGCAACGCCTATATAATGCGGCCCTTTGCCGTCGCTACGTCGATGACGTTATGCACTTGCCTCTGGCCGCAGTTCCCGTGGAAGAACCTATGAAAAGCGCAGAAATCCGTGAAGCCTTCCTTCGCTTCTTCGAAGAGCAAGGCCACACCCGTGTAGCCTCCAGCTCCTTGATTCCGGGCAATGACCCGACCCTGCTGTTCACCAACGCAGGCATGAACCAGTTCAAGGACTGCTTCCTGGGCCAGGAAAAACGAGCCTATACCCGTGCCGTCAGCAGCCAGAAGTGCGTCCGTGCCGGTGGCAAGCACAACGACCTGGAAAACGTCGGCTATACCGCCCGTCACCACACCTTCTTCGAAATGTTGGGTAACTTCAGCTTCGGCGACTACTTCAAGCGCGATGCGATCACCTTCGCCTGGACTTTCCTGACTGGCGTGCTGAAGCTGCCCAAGGACAAGCTCTGGGTGACCGTGTACGCAACCGACGACGAAGCCTACGACATCTGGACCAAGGAAGTCGGCGTGCCGGCCGAGCGCATGGTTCGCATCGGCGACAACAAAGGCGCGCCTTACGCGTCCGACAACTTCTGGACCATGGGCGATACCGGCCCGTGTGGTCCTTGCACCGAGATCTTCTACGATCACGGCGCCGACATCTGGGGTGGCCCACCGGGGTCGCCAGAGGAAGACGGCGACCGTTACATCGAGATCTGGAACAACGTTTTCATGCAGTTCAACCGCACCGCCGATGGCGTGCTGCACCCGCTGCCTGCGCCGTCGGTCGACACGGGCATGGGTCTTGAGCGGATCAGCGCCGTGCTGCAGCACGTGCACTCGAACTATGAAATCGATCTGTTCCAAAGCCTGCTGGTCGCTGCGGCCAAGGCCATCGGTTGCAGCAACGACAACCAGCCTTCGCTGAAAGTGGTTGCCGACCACATCCGTTCCTGCGGTTTCCTGATTGCCGACGGCGTGCTGCCATCCAATGAGGGCCGTGGCTATGTGCTGCGTCGCATCATTCGTCGTGCCTGCCGTCACGGCAACAAGCTGGGCGCCAAAGGCAGCTTCTTCTACCAGATCGTCGCCGCTCTGGTTGCCGAGATGGGCGAAGCCTTCCCGGAACTGAAATCCCAGCAAGCTCATATCGAGCGCGTGCTGAAAGCCGAAGAAGAGCAGTTCGCCAAGACCCTGGAACAGGGCCTGAAAATCCTCGAGCAGGATCTGGCCGAGCTCAAAGGCACCGTCGTGCCGGGCGATGTGGTGTTCAAGCTGTACGACACCTACGGTTTCCCGATGGACCTGACCGGCGACATCGCCCGCGAACGTAATCTGACCCTCGATGAGGCGGGTTTCGAGCGCGAGATGGACGCCCAGCGTGAGCGCGCCCGTTCCGCCAGCTCGTTCGGCATGGACTACAACAGCCTGGTCAAGGTTGATGTGGCCACCGAGTTCACCGGTTACAGCGCTACTGCCGGCGAAGCCAAAGTGGTGGCTCTGTATAAAGAGGGCGTGGCAGTCGAGCAATTGAGCGAAGGCGAAGATGGCGTGGTCATCCTTGACCGCACGCCGTTCTACGCTGAATCCGGTGGCCAGATCGGCGACAGCGGCTATCTCACCGCTGGCGATGTCCGTTTTGACGTAAGCGACACCACCAAGACCGGCGGTGCTTTCCTGCATCACGGCATTCAAGTGTCGGGCAGTCTGAAAGTCGGCGCGACCGTGAGCACTCAAGTCGCTGCCGAAGTGCGCCAGGCCACTTCGCTGAACCATTCGGCCACTCACTTGCTCCACGCGGCACTGCGTCAGGTGCTGGGTGATCACGTTCAGCAGAAAGGCTCTCTGGTCGACAGTCAGCGTCTGCGCTTTGACTTCAGCCACTTCGAGGCGATCAAGCCAGAGCAGATCAAGGCGCTGGAAGACATCGTCAACGCCGAAGTACGCAAGAACACTGCGGTGGAAACCGAAGAAACCGACATCGAAACCGCCAAGAAGAAGGGCGCCATGGCGCTGTTCGGCGAGAAGTACGGCGACAGCGTTCGCGTATTGAGCATGGGTGGCGATTTCTCGGTCGAGCTGTGTGGGGGTATTCACGCCAACCGTACCGGCGACATCGCGCTGTTCAAGATCATCAGCGAAGGCGGCGTGGCTGCCGGCGTGCGTCGTATCGAAGCAGTGACTGGCGCAGTAGCGCTGGCCTACCTGAACGGCGCCGAAGAACAATTGAAGGAAGCCGCGAACCTGGTCAAGGGCAATCGCGACAACCTGCTGGACAAGCTGAGCGCTGTCCTGGAACGCAATCGTCTGTTGGAAAAACAGCTGGAGCAACTGCAAGCCAAGGCGGCCAGCGCTGCGGGCGACGATTTGTCGGCTTCGGCAGTGGACGTCAAGGGCGCCAAGGTCCTCGCTGCCCGTCTCGACGGTCAGGATGGCAAGGCGCTGCTGGCTCTGGTGGATCAGTTGAAGAACAAACTCGGCCGCGCAGTGATCCTGCTCGGCGGTGTGCACGAAGACAAGGTCGTCTTGGTGGCAGGCGTCACCAAAGACCTGACTGGCCAACTCAAAGCCGGTGATTTGATGAAGCAAGCGGCCGCTGCCGTGGGTGGTAAAGGTGGTGGTCGTCCTGACATGGCGCAAGGTGGTGGCGTTGACGCCGCTGGCCTGGACGCAGCGCTTGCGCTGGCGGTTCCATTCGCCGAACAGGGAATGTAAGGGAAGCTGAGTCGACCCACCGGGGCCTGCTATCCGGCAGGCTTCGGCGTTTTGCGGTTTGAATGTTTAACGGGGGCCCTTCATGGGCTGAGGCGGCTTTGAGATGGCTTTAATCGTACAGAAATTTGGCGGCACCTCCGTGGGCTCGGTAGAGCGCATCGAGCAGGTAGCCGACAAAGTCAAAAAATTCCGCGAGGCGGGTGATGATCTGGTGGTGGTTCTGTCCGCCATGAGCGGCGAAACCAATCGCCTGATCGACCTGGCCAGGCAGATCACCGATCAACCGGTTCCTCGCGAACTGGACGTGATCGTCTCCACCGGCGAGCAGGTCACCATTGCCTTGCTGGCCATGGCGTTGATGAAACGCGGTGTGCCAGCGGTATCCTATACCGGCAATCAGGTTCGCATCCTGACCGACAGCGCGCACAACAAGGCGCGTATTCTGCAGATCGACGATCAGAAAATCCGCGCTGACCTGAAAGAAGGTCGTGTGGTCGTGGTCGCGGGTTTCCAGGGTGTCGACGAAAACGGCAATATCACGACCCTGGGTCGTGGCGGTTCCGATACCACCGGTGTGGCGCTGGCAGCGGCCTTGAAAGCTGACGAATGCCAGATCTACACCGACGTCGACGGCGTCTACACCACCGACCCGCGCGTTGTGCCTCAGGCGCAGCGTCTGGAGAAGATCACCTTCGAAGAGATGCTGGAAATGGCCAGCCTCGGTTCCAAGGTGCTGCAGATCCGTTCGGTCGAGTTCGCCGGCAAGTACAACGTCCCGCTGCGCGTACTGCACAGCTTCAAGGAGGGTCCAGGCACCCTCATTACTATCGATGAAGAGGAATCCATGGAACAGCCGATCATTTCTGGCATCGCCTTCAACCGCGACGAAGCCAAACTGACGATCCGTGGCGTGCCAGACATCCCGGGCGTTGCGTTCAAGATTCTGGGCCCTATCAGCGGCGCGAACATCGAAGTCGACATGATCGTGCAGAATGTTGCGCACGATAACACCACCGACTTTACGTTCACCGTGCATCGCAACGAGTACGAGCAGGCGCTGAGCGTGCTGCAGAATACCGCCAAGGAGCTTGGTGCCCGCGAAGTGATCGGCGACACCAAGATCGCCAAGGTCTCCATCGTCGGCGTGGGCATGCGTTCCCACGCAGGCGTTGCCAGCCGCATGTTCGAAGCGCTGGCCAAGGAAACCATCAACATCCAGATGATCTCCACTTCCGAAATCAAGGTTTCGGTCGTGATCGAAGAAAAGTATCTGGAGCTGGCTGTGCGCGCCCTGCACACGGCTTTCGAGCTCGACGCTCCCCGCCAGGGCGAGTAAGGGTTGAGCGAAGGGCGCGGTGAATACCGCGCCTTTCGTGTTTCTGATGTGCGCGAGAAAACTGTTTTTTTTCCGGCGCTAGTCAATACTCAGGCGTAGACCTGGTACCGATGCTGGATCGGGCCGATGCCTTTTGGTTGTGCAGACTGTTGTCCCTGAATGCAGTGTTGAGGAGATAGGTATGCTGATTTTGACCCGTCGGTGCGCGGAGAGCCTGATTATCGGTGACGGTGAAATCACCGTGACCGTGCTCGGCGTAAAAGGTAATCAAGTACGAATTGGGGTCAACGCACCCAAGGAAGTCGCGGTTCACCGCGAAGAGATTTACCTGCGTATCAAGAAAGAGAAGGACCAGGAACCAAGCCATTAATTTTTATTGAATTTTTGGTTTGCAAACGGGGAAAAGGGTGGTTATTATACGCCCCGTGTTGCGGAGAGCTGGCCGAGTGGCCGAAGGCGCTCCCCTGCTAAGGGAGTACACCTCAAAAGGGTGTCGGGGGTTCGAATCCCCCGTTCTCCGCCATTATTTGCGTAGTACGTTGTAATCTGGCTTTATCGGTAAGTTGTTGAATTTACTAGAAAAAAGTTCTTGACCAAAAGATTTGACGGCCTATAATGCGCGGCAACAAATGCACTCGTAGCTCAGCTGGATAGAGTACTCGGCTACGAACCGAGCGGTCACAGGTTCGAATCCTGTCGAGTGCACCATTTAAGCGTTGTTGGTAGCAATACGGACAACTGCTTTAAGAAAGAGCCTGGCTTCAACAGGTCTTCGGAAGTACCACTCACTTCCAGAAGTAAAACGCAGTGACCAGAGGTGATCTGGTTTATCAAGCGCCACATGCACTCGTAGCTCAGCTGGATAGAGTACTCGGCTACGAACCGAGCGGTCACAGGTTCGAATCCTGTCGAGTGCACCATAAAACGAAAACCCCGCATGCAAATGCGGGGTTTTTGCTTTTCTACGGTTTACGTTTCTCGCGTTTGCCTTTCACGCAGCCGTATTCATCGAACGTGACCTGTCGGCTTCGCCCTTTCTTTTCCGTGTACACGTACCTCATTTCGCCGTTACGTTCGACGATTCGGTCGGGCTTGCCCAGCAAACTCTCCACATCTCGCTTGGTCATGCCTGTCGGTGTCTGCTCATTGATAATGGCTCGGCGGCGATTTTGCGGGCTCAATACATTTCCGCATCCATCATCGCGTTGGCCGACCACCACCAATTCCCTGTTTTTCGTAACGTTCGCGGCTTCTTTCGCGGGCGTGCTGGCCGGCGCAAGCATTCCAGGTGGCGCATTATGAGCCTCCTGCAATTTCAGCTCATGCCCTGGCGGGCAGCTAAGGGTGGTGAAGGTGACGTTGCCGGTGGAGTCTTCGCAGCGGTGGACCGTGGTGCCCCATGCCAGCAGCGGAAGAAAGAGCAGGGCAGCAATAACCGATTTACGGATGTCCAAGAGCATGGCTACGTCCTCCTTGACGGGTGTCGGGGCAGACTAGCCAGATGATTTTTCGGCGGCGAGCGTGTTTTCTTCTCCGGATGTGACGTCGTAGCAATACCGACTCGGACAATGCTTAACATTGTGTTGCAAGCGATTGTTCCGAGTTGAATTTTTAACATGAAGCGCCGGCAAGCGGTGTATGATTGCGCCCGTCAGCCCCGCCGGGGCTTGTGGAATACCTCCATGGACTTACCCAGTAGCAACTCAGCATCAAGCTTTACCAATCAAGAATCGACTGATTGATCTTCCGGCGTGGTCCACTGCTGGGAGTGGAGTTCGCCTATGACCGAAATCGAAGTAAAAAAAACGCAGGAAAGCCTTCAGGATCGCCTTGCTCAAGTCGTCGATCTGCTGCAGCGTCAGCGCGTCGTCGAGGACCTGACTCATCGTCAGGAAGGTCAACACCAGGATCGTGTAGAAAACCTCGTTCACCGGCAGAATCTCGTCGAACTGCAGCGCAAGCTCGATGATCTGCACTCCGCCGATGTTGCCTATATTCTCGAAGCCCTCCCTGTTGAGGACCGTCTGACGGTCTGGCAACTGGTCAAGGCCGAGCGTGACGGCGACATCCTGCTTGAAGTATCCGACTCCGTACGTGAAACGCTGATCGCCGACATGGACGATCACGAGTTGTTGGCCGCTGCCAAGGAAATGGACGCGGACGAGCTCGCCGACCTCGCGCCCGAATTGCCACGCGACGTCGTGCACGAACTCATGGAGGCGCTGGACAGCCAGCAGCGTGAGCGCGTGCGCTCGGCTTTGTCCTATGACGAAGAGCAGGTTGGCGCGCTGATGGACTTCGAGATGGTCACCATCCGCGAAGACGTCAGCCTTGAAGTGGTATTGCGTTATCTGCGCCGCCTGAAGGAGCTACCCGGCCACACGGACAAATTGTTCGTGGTCGATTCCGACGGCGTTCTCAAAGGCGTCCTGCCGATCAAGCGTCTGTTGGTCAATGACCCGGAAAAGCAAGTGTCGGAGGTCATGGCCAGTGATCCGGTGAGTTTCCACCCGGACGGCGATGCCTATGAAGCCGCGCAGGCCTTCGAGCGTTACGACCTTATTTCCTCTCCCGTGGTCGACAAGAACGGCAAGCTGATCGGCCGTCTGACCATCGACGAAATGGTCGACCTGATCCGTGAAGAGAGTGAAACCGAAGTCCTGAACATGGCCGGTCTGCGTGAAGAGGAAGATATTTTTGCGTCGGTTTGGCGTTCATTGCGTAACCGCTGGTCATGGCTGGCCGTCAACCTGATCACTGCCTTCCTCGCTTCGCGAGTCATCGGTCTTTTCGAGGGCTCCATCGAAAAGCTTGTGGCCTTGGCAGCGTTGATGCCGATCGTGGCCGGTATCGGTGGTAACTCGGGCAACCAGACCATCACCATGATCGTTCGCGCCATGGCCCTGGATCAGGTAAGCACCGGCAACACCTCGCGCCTGATGAGAAAGGAGCTGGGCGTTGCGTTGGTCAACGGTCTGGTCTGGGGTGGGGTGATCGGCGTTGTGGCTTATCTGCTTTACCACAGCTGGTCGCTGGGCGTAGTGATGACCGCGGCCATGACACTGAATCTGCTGCTCGCGGCCTTCATGGGCGTAGCGATCCCCATGACCCTGGCGCGATTCGGGCGTGACCCGGCGATGGGCGCCAGTGTCATGATCACCGCCATGACCGACAGCGGAGGGTTCTTTATCTTCCTCGGGCTCGCGACAGTGTTCCTGCTGTAGGCCTTGCGCAAAAACAAAGAACCGCCGCTGAGGCGGTTTTTTTTGTCTGTGTGTTAACCGCGATCAAGCGAGTTCGACCAAACGGCAGGCACAAAAAAGCCAGCTCAAGGCTGGCTTTCAAGTCTCTGGCAAGTGCGACTTATTCGTCGTCGTTCGCCAGGCTGGTGTCATGAGCGATCAGGGAAACCAGAGCGTTTTGCTGACGATGGGCGAGCTGGCGGAAGCGTTGCAGCAGTTCGCGCTCATGCAGCGACAGCTCGGGGCTGTCCAGGCGCAGCTTTGGCTCGTCACCGAGCGCGCCTTCTTGAATCAGGCTTTGTTCGAGACGCGCAATGATTTCAGAGTTCATGCTGCGATGGTTGTCCTTGGAAACCTCCGCAATACGCTCGCGCATGCCTTCAGGGAGACGGACAACGAACTTGTCAGCTGTGCGACTGGAATAATTGGCCTGTTTCATAGGGCTCATATATTTAACCGATTTAGTTCAAAGGGGAGGCGGTTCTTGCATTAGGCCGCGAGATGTCATCGTCTGACTGTCTTTTTGGCGAAATGTTCAACCGGCCAACATAAAGGTCCGTCATCATGCATCAATCCGTCGGAACCTTGGCGTCAAATCTGTGACAATATTGAACTAGATAAAGGCGTTTAGCCAGCACCAATTATCAGAAATGCGTTCTGGTTTGCAAAGTTCCCGGACACCACTCATCCGGACGATAGCCGCAGGGTACGTGGGTTTGCGCCATGATGGCTATCTGTCTTCAGAGTAGAGGTGTCTGGGGAAATTTTCGAGAAAGCTGACAAGAAAGAGACGAAGGGTCTGTCAAAGAATAGATAGCAGGTGTGTCACGAGTGTGCACAAACCGTATCAGATCGCGCTACAAAAGCCGGATCAGGCTGTTTCAACACCGGTCAAGGCTTGGCCTGGCGCAACACCGGGTCGAATTTGATCCGTCGGCCTACGAACAAGGCAGCCACGAACAGACTGGCAAAGATCCCCGCAACTGCCTTCGCTACGGTCCCCAAGGTATCCATTGACGATGGGAGCAGTTGATCGACTGCAAGGGCCATGATGGTGAGAATCATGAAAGACAGTGCTGCTTTTGACATGGCGGTTCTCTTGACGGTGGACAGATTGGCAAATCCCGTTTCAAGTCGAGGGGTCAGAATACCCAGCGTTCCGAACGATCCACTGGAATGGCTTCATCAGTGTCATTAGCCAGCATGGCGTCGGAGCGGTGCGCCGGCATTGCGGCGAAACGCGGGGCCTGCTTCATCATGTAGTGGGGTTGAGCCTGAACGGCGACGCTCTCGGTTTTGCTGCCATCGTCATGGAAATGGAAAGCCACCAGTGCGACGAGGGCTGCAGCATTCAACAAGGAGAGAGTCATGTTCATCTCGGGTACCTTCGCTTGGACTTGGTTATAGAAGGGATTTGCACGAGCAAGAAGAATGCAGTCTGCATGCCAAGCGAATTCAGATAAAAAATACAATTGAATCAATAACTTATATATCGGATAGGTGGCATTCGGGTTGCAGATTGCAATGATGTCATTTTGCGGTATTGCAAATTGCATGATGCGGATTCCAGAACACCTTGGTGTTCAACGGACTACAGCCTGAAAAGACAATGACGACATGACAAATCGGGGGCTTGCCGTTAACATGCTCGCCGTCCCGCTGGCACGGTTTTGAGCGCTGGCGCCGGGTTTTAGCCTATCGATCAGGGTCTCAGATTCGGCCGGTAGCGCAAGACACCGCAAGAGGGTTCGTTCGGCTTTCAGGGAACTGTAACCCGATGATAACGCTGAAAAATGCTTGATCGGTTTGTCTGAAAACCGGAAGATGTCCGCCGCAGTGCTCCCTTAGTTCAATGGATAGAATAAGCCCCTCCTAAGGGTTAGATGCTGGTTCGACTCCAGCAGGGAGCAATACCCATGGCCTGCTCAAGGCATGGCGGCTACGGATTCCCTCGGGGCATCCCTCCGGATGCCACCCCGACACGCCGGACGATAAATTCCTGATACCCCCCAAAAGCTTCCAGACAGTCCCGGCCACGTCGTGGTCCAGGTGAACTTGCGCTATACCTATTGAAGTTAATCACTGGCAAGAGTGGAAACAATCCGGTGGCTCAACACCTCTACTAATGGCAAGGGCACATGCAAAGTGCACCCTATTCATTAGTTACCTATCCATTCTCTGCTTTGCTGCAAAGGCGCGGTCTTCCTTTAACGCAAGCGGATGAGTTTTCTGTTGTCAGGGGGCGCAGCTATCGGAGGAGGAACTTGCAGAGACCGTTCGCGTCTGCCGAACAGGGAGAACCCATGCTGGACTACTTCGCTCTTGGGCTATTGATCTTCGTAGGCATCGTACTTTTCTATGGGATTATCGTATTGCACGATATCCCTTATGAGATTGCTGTGCATCGTAATCACCCCCATCAAGATGCAATCCATGCAACCGGATGGGTAAGCCTGTTTACGCTGCATGCGCTTTGGCCGTTTTTATGGATCTGGGCGATGTTGTATCGAGAGGACAGGGAGTGGGGGTTCGGTGATGGAAAATCCCCCCGCAGTCATGTCGTGCATCTTGAGCAGCAGGTCGCGGATTTGCAGCGTCGGCTCGACAGGCTTGAAGGCGGGGGGACTCCCACGCCATCGGCGCCGGAGTCATATGACGATGGTGTGGGTATCTGAATCATGGATCTTCTACTCATCCTCACCTACGCCGCGTTCTGCATTGCGTTATTCAAGATATTCCGTATACCACTTAATAAATGGACGGTGCCGACAGCGGTGTTAGGCGGCGTCGTTCTTATTGGCGCGCTTATTTTCACGATGAACTACAACCACCCCTACTCGGAGGTGGCGCGTTCCTATTTCGTTTCTGTGCCCGTCATTCCGGTTGTCAGTGGTTTGGTGGTCGAAGTTCCTGTGCAATCCAACCAACTCCTGGCCAAAGGCGATGTGCTTTTTCGCATTGACCCTACACCCTTTGAAAACCGCATGAAGTCGATCAAGGCACAGTTGGTCGCCGCAAAAGGGGACTTGTATCGCATCAGAGAATTGATCAGGCGAAACTTCGGAACCCAGCGTGAACTGGAAGCGGCTATTGCCAGGACGGACGATCTACAGGCTCAACTGGCTAATGCGCAGTTCGAACTGGACAACACGGTTGTCCGGGCGCCGAGCAAAGGCTTTGTCACCCATGTAGCGCTACGCCCCGGGGTGATGGCGACCAAATTGCCGCTGCGGCCCTCAATGATTTTTATCCCTGATGAGGGCCAGTATTTCGCAGCCTGGATGCGGCAGAACAGCCTATTGCGTCTGTCGGTTGGAGATGAGGCGGAGGTAGCGTTCGATGGCATCCCTGGCAAGGTTTTCGAAGGACGGGTGAAAAGTGTCATTGCAGTGATCGCCGAGGGGCAGGTTCAGCCATCCGGCACCTTGATCGGTTTTACCGGTTCGCCACCCGCCGGACGTGTGCCGGTGATCATCGAGATCACCGATCCCGACTATGCGCAATACAGCAAACAGATGCCCGGTGGCTCGTATGGTCAAGCTGCGCTGTACAGCAAACACTTTCATCACATCGCTGCGATGCGCAAGATTCTGCTACGCATGTCCGCCTGGATGAACTACATCTTCCCGTTTCATTGAGTCGACTTCGGGCTCAGATGCATTGCTGTGGCGCGACCAGCATCAATGGCGCAGGTCTGCGCCATCGATGCGTGTTGAGGCGGTCTATTTCTTGGTGCGCTTGGGTTTGGCGAGCGCTTTTGGCGTTTCGTCGGCTGCGCCTTTCACGCCCGCGTTTGCCGCTGCATTTTCGGCTGCTTTTGCTGCCGGTGTCGGGACCTTGGCGCCGGTTGCCTCGACGAATCGGTCGTAATACTCCTGGGACAGTTTGCGTATCGCCTTACCGATATTGGCGTAGTCATATTCGTTGAGGTTGGCCAGCGAAACGCGCCACGAAGGGTGCGGTGTGCCGAATCCTTTGCCTGGCAGCAGAATCACGCCGGTTTCTTCGGCCAGACGGAACAGCGCCTGATTGGGCTTGAGCTGGCCCAGCATCCACTTGACGAATTCGGCGCCGTGCATCTGTGTCGCCAGCTCTTCCAGATCGATGAGGTGGTAGTAACGTACCGAGTTGGCGTCGTACGGCAGTGGCAGGCCCAGCTCCCGGTACAGGGCCTCTTTGCGTCTGAGCACGATGCGTTTCATCTCGGCCTTGTAAGCGCCGGGTTCGTCCATCAGGCAGAACAGTGAGAACAACGTCATTTGTGCCTGAACGGGGGTCGACAAGCCGGCGGTATGGTTCAGCGCCACTGTGCGGGTGTCGGCCACCAGGCGGTCGATGAATTTGAGCTTTTCGGGCGCCGTGGTGATCGAGCTGTAGCGGTGATTCAGTTGCTCGCGCTTGGCCTTGGGCAGGGCGGCGATCTTGGCGTCGATGATGTTGTCTTCGTGGGTCGCGACCACGCCCATGCGCCAGCCGGTTGCGCCGAAGTATTTGGAGAACGAATACACCAGGATGGTGTTGTAAGGGCAAATGGCGCAACAGCGAGACGAAATTGTCGGAGAACGTGGCATACACATCGTCGGTCAGGATGATCAGATCAGGGCTTTTTTTGACGATTTCGGCGATGTAATGCAGTGTCTCGTGATCGATCTTCACGGAAGGAGGATTGCTCGGATTGACCAGGAAGAACGCCTTGACCTTGGGATCCAGCAGCTTGTCGAGCTCCTCGTGCGTGAACTGCCATTTGTTGGACTGTGGCGCATCGACCGACAACAGCACCAGGTTGTAGTCGCTCAGTTGCGGGATTTCGATGTACGGGGTGAAGATCGGCATGCCGAGCGCAATGGTGTCTCCGGCGCTGATGACGTGGTTGGCCTTCAGGCTGGCGAACAGATAGGTCATGGCCGCCGTCCCGCCTTCCAGCGCGTACATGTCGAAGTTGCCGACGAAGGGGTAGGTGCCAATCATTTCTTCATGGATGTAATTGCCGACGATGACCTCGCTCATCACCAGCATGCGGTCGGGCACCGGGTAATTGCAGCCAAGAATCGCCTCGCACATTTCATAGATGAAGTCGCCCGCATTGAGCCCCATCTGGTCGCGAACATAAGACACCGCCGCTTCGATGAAACGCACGCCGGGAACGCTTTCATGTTGTTTGGCGAACAGCTCGAAGCGCGCCTCGATCCCCTCTCGTTTCGGAAAGCCGCCGACATGCTGCATGTACATGTAGGAGCGTTCGGCTTCGGTCATGGCAAACAGGCCGAACTGGAAAAAACCATGGCGTGGCGTGGTCGCCAGGAAGTTGGGGTTGCCACGTCCAGCGTTCAGCATCAGCTGGTTGCTCTGGGCTGCACGCTGCATCAGGGCGTCTTTCAGTTCGAAAGGGCTCAACAGCGCAAGTTTGTCCGGGTCGCTAAAATCCATCTCGCTTCTCCTTGACGCATCAATGACAAAGCAAATTGCCAACCTCGTTCAGGTACGCGCCGGCCACCAAAACATCACCTCTTCACATCAGGGCCACAATCAGTGGGCCCAACAACGTCAGAAACACATTCGCCAGCGCGTAGGTAATGGCGAACGGCACAGTGGGCACCGTGTTCTCGGCCTTATCCAGAATCTCGCCGAAAGCCGGGTTGGCGCTGCGTGAGCCGCTCAGCGCACCGGCGAAAATCGCGGTGTTGTCATAGCGCAGAACGTAGCGTCCGGAGAGCATGGTCAGGATCAACGGCAACACCGTCACCACCACCCCGATGCCAAAAATCAGCAAGCCTTGGTTGGCCACGGTTTGCACCGCCTGCAGGCCTGAGGAAATCCCCACCACCACCACGAAACCCGCCAGGCCCAGATCCTTGAGGATCTGCACCGCGCCGCTCGGCATTTCGCCGAAGGATTGGCGGCGCGAGCGGAACCAGCCGAACAGCAGACCCGACAGCAGCGCACCGCCGCCGCTGCCCAGCGTCAGTGGAATGGAGCCGATACGCGCAGTCAGCAGGCCGATCAGCAGGCCACAGACCAGGCCCGCGCCCATGTACACGAAGTCGGTTTTGGCGCGGGGAACGATGGCGTGGCCTACTTGCTCAACCACGCGTTTGACGTCCTGGTCGGCGCCGAACAGCGTCACCACGTCGCCCAGCATCACCACGGTCTCAGGCACCAACGGCATGGCCTTGCCTTGTCGTGAAATCTGCGACACGTAGACGCCGTGGCGAACGTCTTGCGCGGCGGCATCGCGAATATCGCCAAAGCTGCGTTTGTTGTACTGAGTATTGGTGATCACCACATCGCGGCGCTGCATGGTCAACTCCATGCCTTCCACAGCATGCAGCTCAGTCCCCAGTGTTGGCGCGATGGTCACGACAGCGGGGCGTTTGCCGACCACCAGCACGATGTCACCCGCTTGCAGCAGCATGTCGGGGCTGGGCTGCAGGATCTGGTTGTCGCGCTTGACGCGCTCGATGGTGATCGCCGCCGCTGTGCTCTGTTCGATGGCCTCGATGCTGGTGGAGGTGTTGGCAGGCAGCTGGAAAATCCGCCCCACCAGATCCGGCGCTGCGGCCTGCTGGCCCGGCCCGTACATTTGCACTCCGGCCTGGGTGGCCGTTTCGGCTTTCAAGGCGTCTTCCTTGATGCTGCGGCCCATGAATTTGGGCAGCACGTTGACGCAGACCAGGATGGCGCCGAACGAACCGAACACATAGGTGACCGCGTAGCCGATGGCAACATTGCCCTGAAGGCGCTGGACCTCGTCGGCCGCCAGCCCCAGCCTTGCAATGGCGTCGCCGGCGGTGCCGATGATGGCCGACTGGGTGAGGGCGCCAGCGGCCACTCCGGCGGCCAATCCCTTGTCGAGATCGAACCACTTGGCCAATACCACCACGGTCAGCAGACCGCTGATGGAAAGCACGGCCGCGAGGATGATTTCCTTGACCGACTGTTTGCCCAGCGACCTGAAAAAGTCCGGACCACTTTCATAGCCCACGGCGTAGATGAACAGGGCAAACATCACTGACTTGACCCCGGCATCGATTTCGACGCCCACCTGGCTGACCAGTACTGCCACCAGCAACGAGCCGGCGACGCCCCCCAGCTGGAACTTGCCGAACTTGATCTTGCCGATGTAGTAGCCCACGGCAATCGACAGAAACAGTGCGATTTCCGGCGACTTGTGGAATAGATCGTGTAACCAGCTCATGAGCCCACCTCGAATGAATGGATGAAACTGTCTGACGGCTATCCGGACTGCATGGAACTGGTCAGTTCGACAATCAAAGGCCCCATCAGGGGCAGTACGACATTGGAAATCGCGTAGGTGATGGTGTAACCCAGCAATGGCGTGGAGTTGCCGCAGGCGTTCTGGATCGCGCTGAGCGCCGGGGTGCTGCACTGCTGTCCGGCGATGGCGCCCAGCAGCACGGGGGCGCTGAGCTTGAGCAGGAAATGACCCGCGAGCAGTGACACCGTGGCCGGCACCACAGCAATGAGAACGCCGAGCATCGGCAGCGTGAATCCGTACTGCTTGACCAGTTCGATCGCCTGGGGGCCGGAGGACAGGCCGACGCCGGCAATGAAGCCCGCCAGACCCAGGTCTTTGAGCAACGCCAGCGCGTCGGGGTTGACCGTGTGCAGGTCAGCGCGGCGAGCGTGATACCAGCCCAGTGCAAGTCCGGTTACCAGTACGCCGCCGCCGGTTCCGGCAGAGAAAGGAATGCCGCCGATCTTCAGCGTGAAGCTTCCCAGCCAGGTGCCCAATGCGATGCCGAGTCCGATGATGCCGATGTTGCTGGTGAGGCGGTCGGGCAGCGATTTGCCGATGCGGCTGAGCAGTGGCTCGGAGGTACGGCGCCCGAGCGCCGTTGCATCGTGAATCTGCAAGACGTCCTGCAGTTGCAGGCGCGTCGCGGGCAGGGCGGGCAAAACCTGATCGCCACGACGAATCGCCGCCACATGAACACCCGCTGGAAGAGGTAACTCTGCCAGCTGCAAGCCGGCCAGGTCAGGTTCCAGCAGCACGATGTCGTAAGTATCCAGCGCGACCGACAGGGTACTGGTGTCGGCTATTTCGGTGCCCAGCCAGTCCGCCGCTTCGATCAACGAGCCGCGATAGCCCATCAACAGCACTTGATCGCCTCGGTGCAGCTTGATCGAGGACGACAACGCCAAAGGGTACCCTTTGCGCTTTACCAGCACGATGCTGCTCTGTTGGCCCAGCCGCTGCTGAACAGCTGCAACACTCTGTCCTGCGGACGTCTCTATGCGATAAGCCCGGCCGACGACAGTGGGCGCGGCCGACACACCGTCTTGTTCTACGCTGCCGCCCATCGCTGCCCAGAGTTTTTCTGCTTCGCCTTTCAGATCGATGCGCAAGAACAACGGGAACAGTTGGCTGGTGACAATCACGATAGTGATCAGGCCGCAGATGTACGTGATGGAGTAAGCGGTCACCACATTACTCTGCAAACGGACAATCTCGGTGGCGGGCAAGTCCAGGCGTGATATGGCATCGGTTGCTGTGCCTACGACCGCGGACTCTGTAGTGGCGCCGGCCATCATGCCCGCCGCAGTGCCAGGGTCCAGGTTCATGATTTTTGTCGCCAGTAATACCAGGGCCAGCACGACAATCACTTCAATCAGACAGAACATGCCCATTGAATGCCTTTGGCATTAAGACTGGCAAAGAACTGCGGGCCGCCGCTATAGCCCAGTGCAAAGATGAACAACATGAAAAAAACATTTTTGATATCTGCATCGACCGAGATATTCAGTTGCCCGATCAGCAGTGCCGCAACCAGTGTGCCGCACACGCCCCCCAGTTGAATGGGGCCGAGGCGGATCTGCCCGATGGCATATCCGAAAGCCAGCGCTAAAAAGAGTGCCAGCCCAGGCACTTGTTGCAGTGCCTGGGTGATAAAGGTGAGCAGTGCTCCGTCCATTTAACATCCCATGTTAGTTGGCGGTGAAAGCGAGTAAGTGGTGGTTTTGAGGGTGATGCTTTGGGCAGCGCTAGTGCAGAAGACTGATATGAGGGATAGCAGAAGCGTTGCTATTGGACACGCAAGCCGACCAGCGTTAGTGCATTTAGAGGTCGTGTAGTTGCGCCGAAATTGCAGCCAGAGCGCTGTTTTCCTGAAGTTTACGGCCGGGTTTTCGAGAGCTCGAAATCAAAGGCGGCTTGAGCAATCGTCAATGACTCTTCGCTCAATAACTGCGCGCCGATGCCTGGCCAAACGGGGGAGGGTGGCATGCTTGATGACGTGACCGTTTCGGCGCGCAGAACTTTATCGTGTCAGGCGTTAGACCAACGTCACGACCGCATTGATGTTACCCCGCGTCGCCTTCGAATAGGGGCAGGCTTCATGCGCCGCATCGACGACCTTCTGCGCGGTCTCGCGATCCAGGCCCGGCAGGGAGACATTCAATCGCCCCTGAATCAGATAGCCGCCGGAATTAGTGCCCAGATCCACTTCGGCATCGACAGTGGTGTCGGCGGGCATCGCGACTTTCATCTTGGCGGTCACGACTCCGATGGCGCCGATGAAGCAGGCCGACCAGCCCGCCGCAAACAGTTGTTCGGGGTTGGTGCCTTCGCCTTTCGCGCCAGGTGAGGACAGCTTGATGTCCAGACGCTTGTCCGAACTGACAGCAGTGCCATCGCGTCCACCGGCGGTGTGGGTCTTGGCGGTGTACAACACTTTTTCCAGATTCTTGTCCATGTTGTGCTCCTTAACGATAAGTGCGGGCCACGTTGGCTGACGCGGCTTCATGTGTGCCGTCTCCAACAGTAGCCCGCTTTGTGCAGATATCGAGTTTCGCCAGGCAATCAGCGACTCAGTGGCCGGCGCTTTGGCCGCCGTCGACGTGGAGGATTTCCCCGGTGACGAACGCAGCGCTGTCCAGATACAGAACCGCGCCGACGATGTCTTCGACTTCGCCCATGTGGCCCATCGGGTGCAGGCTGCCAAGCGCTGCGTGGGTTTCTTCGCCGTGCATCGGGGTCTTGATGATGCCTGGGGAGACCGCGTTGACACGGATGCCGCGCTTGGCGTACTCGATGGCCAGCGAACGGGTTGCTGCGTTCATGCCGCCTTTGGTCAGCGACGCGAGCACCGAAGGCACCCCGTCGATGGCGTGGTCGACCAGCGTGGTGGTGATGCTGACGACGTGACCGCCGCCACCCTGTTTTTCCATCTGCGCAATGGCGTGCTGCGACATGTGGAAGAAGCTGCCCATGTTGGTGGCCACGGTGTTTACGTAGTCCTCGCGGCTGTACTCGGTGAACGGCTTGGCGAGAAAGATCCCTGCGTTGTTGACCAAGGTGTCGATGCGGCCAAAACGGGCCACGCCTTCACGGATGATCTTCTCGGCGGTCGCAGGGTCAGCGATGTCACCGGCAACGGTGAGGATGTCCGGATCGCTCGATGGCTTGATCGAGCGCGAAGTGGCGATGACCTGGTAGCCGAGTTTGCGGAAACCCGCGACGATACCTGCGCCCAGACCCTGGGATGCACCGGTGACAATGACGACTTTTTTCGAATGGCTCATGATGTGTTCTCACTAAGTTAAAAGATTGATTGGGTAAACGGGTAGATCAGGTAAACGGTTAAATCAGGCATCAGGCGGCTGCGGACTCGCGTGCCATTTGCCGGATGACTTCTTCGTAGTGCTCGACCGACTGTGATCCGGTCACCAGTTGCCGGTCGTTCAGCACCATCGCTGGCACCGAGTTGATACCGCGCTGTTGGTAAAAGCGCTCAAGTTCACGGACTTCGCTGGCGAATTCGCCCTTGGTCAGCACCTCGCGAGCGCGGTTGCTGTCCAGGCCCACTTCATCGGCCAGGCGCACCAGCGTTTCCTGATCGGCGAGGTTCTGCCCGTCGCTGAAATACGCCTTGAGCAATGCTTTCTTCAGAGCGATCTGCAGACCTTCAGCGTTCGCCCAGAACAACAGGCGATGGGCATCGAAGGTGTTGTAGAAGTGACTGCGTTTTTCCAGGTCGAAGTGAAAGCCGACTTCCAGGCCTCGGGCGACGACCATCTCATTGCGCGAAGCGACCTGATCCGCCGTGCGACCGTATTTGCGCATCATGTGCTGGACGGCGTGTTCGCCCTCGGCCGGCATGTCCGGGTTCAACTCGAAGGGTTTGAACGTCAGCTCGACCACCACTTCGCCAGCCAGATTTTCGATGGCCTGTTCCAGCGCGGTCGCGCCCAGCGCACACCATGGGCAGACGACGTCCGACACGAAGTCGATTTTGACGACCCGGCTCACGAGCCAGACTCCGTCAGGTTCTTGCGGTACTCGGTGGTGGAGATGCCGGCATAGCCCCAGTTATCGGTGTCGACTTCTTCGATCACGACGTGGGTCAGGTGCGGATCCTTGTTGAGCACGGTCTGCATGGTCTGGGTAATTTCGGCGATGACCTGGGCTTTCTGTTCCCTGGTCACACCATCGCGGGTGATACGGACGCTGATGAAAGGCATGGAAAAGTCTCCAGTGTGCTTTCCACCGAAATGGTGGAAGAGCAAGTGGTGTGGACTTTAGAAACTTGCCTCGGCGGGATAAAGACGGGGGCGGGTACTTCATTTGTGACGCGGTGTAATGAATCGAGCAGAAGGCTTGATCGAGGTCTGAATTCCGCAAACGAAAAAGCCACGGGATTTGAGCCCCGTGGCTTTTTTTTACAGCGGCGACCGTGCTGTTTTACAGCGCCATGTCGTTCGCAGGTTTGCTCTCAACCGGCTTGCTCGGCGCGGGGCTGGTGCCGACGCTCTGATCGAGCACCGGAGGCGTGCCCAGTTGCAGGACTTCGGCGGTGTAGTTCCACTCTTGCTGTACGGCTGCAGGCGAGTCGTTCAGCTTGGTGCCGTAGCTTGGAACGATCTGACGGATCTTCGCTTGCCATTCCGGTGTGGCGACCTGGGTTTTGAAGATCTTTTCCAGTACGTTCAGCATGATCGGTGCAGCGGTGGACGCGCCCGGCGATGCGCCCAGCAGCGCGGCGATACTGCCGTCCTGGGAAGAAACGACTTCGGTGCCCAGCTTGAGCACGCCGCCTTTGTCGGCATCACGCTTGATGATCTGCACACGCTGACCGGCTTGCCACAGACGCCAGTCTTCTTTCTTGGCGTGCGGGAAGTATTCCTGCAGTGCCTTGAAGCGGTCGTCGTCGGACAGCATCAACTGACCGGCAAGGTACTCGACCAGCGGATACTGCTCGACACCGACTTTGGTCATCGGCCAGAAGTTGTGGGTGGTCATGCTGCTGAACAGGTCCAGGTACGAACCCTGTTTCAGGAACTTGGTGGAGAAGGTCGCGAATGGGCCAAACAGGATCACGCGCTTGCCGTCGAGCACTCGGGTATCCAGGTGCGGAACCGACATGGGCGGCGCGCCAGTGGAGGCAATGCCGTACGCTTTGGCCATGTGTTGCATCGCAACGGTCGGGTTTTCGGTCACCAGGAACGAACCGCCAACCGGGAAGCCGGCGTAGTCGCGAGCCTCGGGAATGCCCGACTTCTGCAGCAGCTTCAGAGCGCCGCCGCCTGCACCGATGAACAGGAACCTGGCGTCGGTACCGGTGGTAGTGCCGTCCTTCAGGTTCTTGTATTCAACGTGCCAGGAGCCGTCTTCGTTACGCGTGATGTCGTTGACTTCGCTGGACAGCTTCAGGTCGAAGTTGGGGCGGGTCTGCAAGTACGACACATACTGACGGGTGACTTCGCCCCAGTTGACGTCGGTGCCGATTGGCGTCCAGGTGGTCGCCAGCTTCTGAGAAGGATCGCGACCTTCCATCATCAGCGGGACCCACTTGGCGATCTGCGCCGGGTCTTCGGAATACTGCATCGGACGGAACAGCGGGCTTGCCTGCAGGGCGTCGTAGCGCTTCTTCAGGAACTTGATGTTGTCATCGCCCCAGACGAAGCTCATGTGCGGCGTGGTGTTGATGAACGACGGCGGGTTCTTCAGAACGCTCTGCCGGACCTGCCAGGAAAGGAACTGGCGAGTAACCTGAAAGGCTTCGTTGATCTCGATGGCCTTGGAGATGTTGACCTTGCCGTCTTTGTCTTCAGGCGTGTAGTTCAACTCGGCCAGGCCTGAGTGGCCGGTACCGGCGTTGTTCCAGCCGTTGGAGCTTTCTTCGGCGACGGCGTCCAGACGCTCGACCATTTCCATCGACCAGCCCGGTTCCAGCTCATTGAGCCAGACGCCCAGGGTCGAACTCATGATACCGCCGCCGATCAGCAGCACGTCCACTTTCTTGGTTTCAGCGGCGTGTGCCTGAAGCATGCCTACCGAAATCGCCAGGCCCAGCAGAGCCTTGCTCGTCGTTTTGATCATTGCGCAATCCAATTGGTAAAACGTTATCCGCCTGCCGCTTGTGTCGAGGCGATACCAGTGCTGTTCGCGTCAGTTCTGACATGAACGATAGTCCGGTTTCGCGCCCGGCGGGCGAGGGGTAGGGGTTCAAGGTCGATGGGGCAGACCTCGAGTGCTGTGTCCCTCCGCGCTGGCTTCTTGTTAGATCATTGGATTCAGCAGCTTGAGTAACATCAAACCGTCGCAGCACCTGGTCATCAGGTCCAGGCGCTTTGCGACGGGGGCGGGATTGTACCCGAAATGTGATTTACGACAAAACACATGACGATTTAGTCAATACGCCAATGTGTCACAGGTGGCGAAGGGGTGGCTTCAGACTGTGAACTTGCCCACCATCGTATTGAACGACACCGCCAGACGCGACAGTTCCTGGCTGGATGCGCTGGTCTGATTGGCACCTGCGGCGGTCTGAGCGGACAGGTCCTGGATGTTCACCAGATTGCGGTCGACTTCCCGCGCCACTTGAGCCTGTTCTTCGGCGGCGCTGGCGATGACCAGGTTGCGTTCGTTGATCTGGCTGACGCCTTCGCTGATGCGTTCCAGCGCCAGCCCTGCTTCGGTGGCCAGGGTCTGGGTATTGACCGCAATCGCCTGACTCTTGCCCATGGCCTGCACGGCTTCGTCGGCGCCATTGCGCACCAGGGTGATCATCGCTTCGATCTCGCCAGTGGACGTCTGAGTACGATGGGCGAGGGCGCGGACCTCATCGGCAACCACGGCGAAACCCCGACCCTGCTCACCGGCACGGGCAGCTTCGATGGCAGCGTTGAGCGCCAGCAGGTTGGTCTGTTCGGCGATGCCGCGAATCACGTCCAGCACTTTGGTGATGTCACGAATCTGACCGGCGAGGGCCTCGACGCGTTGGGTCGAATCGTTGATCTCCACGGTCATGGTGTTCATCGCGGTGACCGCTTGCTGCACCTGACGCTGGCCCTTGAGCGCATCGTCGGCGGTCTGGGTCGAGACTTGGGAAGCACTGGCGGCGTTGCGGGCGACTTCTTCGACAGCGGCGGTCATCTGATTGACTGCCGTCGCAGCCTGCTGAATCTCGTCGTTCTGGCGCTGCAGCCCACGGGTGCTGTCGTCGGTGACGGCGGTCAGTTCTTCTGCGGCTGACGCCAACTGGTCCGAGGCATTGGCGATCTGCTGCACAGTGCCCTTCAGGCTGCCTTGCATGTTGGACAGCGCCTTGAGCAACTGACCGGTCTCATCCTGGCCGCCGACGGCGATCGCTTGAGTCAGGTCTCCGCTCGCCACACGAGCCGCGCTCTCGACAGATTGATAAATCGGCCGGGTAATCATCCGCGTGACGATCAGGCCCAGGGCAATGGCACAGATCACGGCCAGCAGCGAGCCGATGATCAACACCCAGGTCACCTGGCGATCAGTGTCCACACCGGCCTGGGTGGCTTCGTTGGCCTGGCGTGCGTTGGATTCGATGATGATTTTCAGCTCGGCCATGGTCTTGCGGTACGTCGGCGTGACGCTGCTGGCGGCCAGTTTGCTGGCTTGTTCGATGTCGCCGCTCTGGATGACCGCGAGGGTGTTCGCAACCGCTGCCACATAGGCCTGCCAGTCACGCTCGAAGTCATCACCGGCCGCTTTTTCGTCAGCCTGCAGTGGCGTGCTGCGGTAAATCCTGAAGTCGGTTTCTGCCTGAGCCTGGTTTTCCTTGAGTGACTGAATCGCCGCATTGACTTCATCCGGGCTCGCCTTGATAGCGCTCAGGCCGATGGCTTTGAAGAAGTCGCGGTTGGTGGCGATGACGTTGGCTTTCACCGAGTCGACTTTGGTGATCGACAGCAGGTTATTGGTAACAGTGCTCTGGAACAGGTCATACAGGCGTGAAATACCCATGTGTCCTAGCACGCCCACTGCGACCGTAATCAGCGCGCACAGGCAGAAGGCAGACAAGAGCTTGGACTTGAGTTTCAGGTTGGTCAGCCAGGACATTGAATGTTACTCGGGCAGGAGAGGATGTAGCGACAGACGCAAGCCGCTTTCACTCCCTATCGGCGGGGGTATGACGGACTTTACACATTTCGGAACAGCGACGACGAGCGCCCTGTTTCGTGGGTTTTATTCGCCGTTTCGGATCCATGATCGACTGCACGAAAGGACATTCATGTTTGGTGATTCGCGACCGACAAACTGCGTCACAGATCGGTCGTCGGTATTCACGGCGTGCAGCCTGGCAGTCGCTTTTTCCCGTTGCGATCACCTAAGCTTTACCCCTGCGCCGCCGATAACCCGGGCAAGCGGCGTCTTGCCGCACCCGAAGTCGCCCAGGCGTGTGTGAAATAGCTTGATGGCAAATTGATGTTGGCTATCATCTGCCCCCGCAAAAAAACGGGCGCCGTGAAGTCGATCCGTTGTATAGCCCTTGGGCTGACTTTTCTCCCGTGACAGGAATCTCGATGCTGGCGTGGAACCAAAAAAGCTTTCTGATCGTCGATGATTTCTCCGATTTCCGCAGTTCGGTCAGGTCGATGCTGCGCGAGTTGGGCGTCAAGGAAGTGGACACTGCCGATACCGGCGAACAGGCGCTGAAGATGTGCTCGCAGAAGCGCTATGACTTCATCCTGCACGACTTCAATCTGGGCGACGGCAAGAAGAACGGCCAGCAGGTCCTGGAAGACTTGATGACCGACAAGCTGATCAGCCACGAAAGCGTATTCGTCATGGTCACTGCCGAAAACAGTCAGGCCATGGTCATGAGTGCGCTGGAATGGGAGCCCGATGCTTACCTGACCAAGCCTTTCAATCGCGCGAGCCTGGCTCAGCGTCTGGAGAAGATCGTCCAGCGCAAAAACTTGCTCAAGCCGATTCTTCAGGCGCTGGATCGCGGCAAGCCGGCCGAGGTGCTGGCGGCCTGTGTCAACCTGACCAAACAGGACCCGCGTTTCGCGCCGCTCTGCCTGCGCTACAAGGCAGACGCCCTGCGCGACCTCAACCAGAACGAGCCGCTGGAAGCCTTTCTCAAATCGATTCTCGCCGATCGCCCGCAGCCATGGGCATATGCGGCGCTGGGCAAGTTGCTGTTCAAGCGAGGCCGTAACGCCGAGGCGCAGGCGGTGTATGAAGACGCCATTCGTGCCTTCAATGCCATGCCGGTTCTGTTCGACGGTCTGGCCGATGTCCTGATGGCCAGTGGTGACAATCGGCGGGCGCAGAAAATGCTCGAAGAGGCTGTGCGTCTCTCGCCTTATGCGGTGCGCCGTCAGCGTCTGTTGGGCAAGCTGGCACTGGAAAACCAGGATTTCGACGGTGCATCGAAGGCCTTTCGGCAGGCGGTTTCCCAAGGGCAGTTCTCGCGCTTCAAGGACCCTGAAACCAACCTCGGCCTGGCCCAGGCCTTGATCAGCCGTGGCAGTGAGCGCGGACTGGATGCGCGCACCCGCGTCGAGATCAACCAGACCTTGGGCGAAGTCGCCAAGGAACACACCAACGATGCCGGCCTTCAAGTGCGTGCGCGCTTGATGAAGGCCACCAGCGTTGCCAGTTCCGATCCGGAAATGGCCGCCAAGTTGACCGAGCAGGCCATGGCGCGTCTGGAAGGCATGGAGCAGTTCCTGAGTGCCGACGCTGCCCTGGCTGTGGCCTCGCAACTCAAGCAACTGGGGCAGGAAGCGGCCGGCGCAGGCATTCTGAAAAGCTGTGCGGAGATCTACGGCGACGACCCTGCGGTCATGCAGAACATTGCCAAACAGACCGACGATCCGGAAATCCTCAGCGCCGGCAAGGCCGCTGTCGATCTGAACATGCAAGGCATTCGCAGTTACCGCGCCGGCAAGCTGGGCGAGGCTCAGGATTTCTTCCGCCAGGCGCTGGCGTTGCAGCCGAAGAACATCAGTATCGCGTTGAACATGGCGCAATCGCTGCTGCACGTGGGTGTGCAGAACCTCGATACCGCCAGCCTTCAGGAGTGCCAGAACAGTCTGAAAATGGTGGGCAAGATGCCCGACACCGATCCACGTTACGACCGTTATCAGAAACTGCGACTCAGGGCGTTCGGCGAATGACAGATCAGGATCAGGGGCTCGACTTCTCCATGGTGATTGCCTCCACCGTGCACGACATGAAGAACTCGCTCGCCTCGCTGATTCAGGCGCACGGGGAGTGGGTCAAGGCGTTGCCCGAGACGCAGCGGGGCACTGCGGAACAGGGCGTGATCGATTACGAATTCGCGCACCTCAACGGCATGCTGGTCCAGCTGCTGGGGCTGTACAAACTCGGGGTCAATCAGCTTCCGTTGCGCCCGGATTATCACGAGCTGGACGACTTCATTGAAGCGCAACTGGCGTTCCATCAGGAAGTGCTCGACAGCCGCGGCATCGTTGCTCGTTACAGCGTGGATGACTTCGGCCTGCCGGGGTTCTTCGACCGCGAGCTGATCGGTTCAGTGGTGTCGAACGTGGTGATCAACGCCATCCGTTTCGCGCGCCATGAGGTGTTGATCACGGCGGGGCAGGTCGGTGAGCAACTGGTGATCAGCGTCAACGACGACGGCCCGGGTTTCCCTGAGCACATGATCGAGCACCAGACCGATTACGTCCTGGGCATCAACCAGAGCAGCGGCAGCACCGGATTGGGCCTGTATTTTGCGGCCAACATTGCGAAACAACATCAGCGCCAGGGTGTACCGGGACACATCGAGATCGCCAACGGCGGTGAGCTGGGCGGTGGGTTGTTCAGTATTTATTTGCCGTGATTCTTGCGTCAGACGGCACACCGGCTGACTTCACGGTAAATGCGGTTCCGTGGGAGGGAGCCTGCTCGCGAATACGATTTTTCAGTAAAGGTGAGTGAACTGACACCCCGCATTCGCGAGCAAGCTCCCTCCCACAAGTATCCGCGCCAGCCGACAGATCTCGCTTGGCATTCGCCGCATTTAGCTGGGGGGTGTCCAGTTGCCACCGAGGGTCTTGTAGAGGTCGATCTGCTTGAGCTCCCGTTTCGTGTGCCAGGGCTCTCAGCGCTTCACCGGCACCTCTGACACCAGCCGTGAAACCGGCACTTCATTGAGCACCACGGTGTAGTTCAACTGGCCGATGGTTGGCGGCAGTTCGCTGTCGATGTATTCGTTGGATGAGTCGGTGAGTTTGGCGATCAGTTGTCCTGAGCGATAGATCCGCAGCGGTTGCTTGCTGCCCTCGGTGACGCGCCAGCGCAAACGCACTGTTCGGTTGGCGGAGTTCAGGCTCGCGGTCAATTGTCGAACGCCCACGTGGCCAAGCAAAGGCACGCCGTCAATGGCGTACCGTTGCGGGTCAGTGTTGACCCCCAGATGCACGAGGATGGTTGGCGCGATGTCGGCCACGCTGGCAAACCCATAAAGGCCTTCAAGGCCGGGATCGATCGGGTCCTCGATGGGACGGGTCAGTTCTTCGTTGGCGGGTTTGTCGAGGGCGATGAAGGTGGTTTTCTCGCTGTAGCTTTGCTCGCCATGGTCATAGCCATCCGGTGGTCGCCTTCCGTGATCGGTGGTCAGCATGACCAGCCAGTCTTCCTCGGGGTTGTCGTGCTTGCGCTTGGTGAGCGCCGCGAGGATCTGCCCCAGCTGTTGGTCGGTACGGGTTATTGCTTCCTGATAACGCGGACCGAAACCGTTTTCGTGGCCCGCGCCGTCAGGCTGATCGAGGTGTACGAAGATGAAGTCGAAATTGCCGGTGCGTAACTCCTGGACAGTGCGATCGGTCGTGCATTGATCGTCGCCCCCGCACTTGACCCCCAACTCGATGAACCCGGCGTTGATATCGTCGACAAAATTGTCGTTGATCGGATTCCAGCTGACGATGCTCGCGGTGTGCCTCGTGGGTGAGGAGAGGCTGATCAGTTTGAACAGGCTGTCGGTCTTGTTGCGCAGGCCACTGTCGTTGCTGCCGACCCTGTGTCGATTGGCCCACGCGCCGGTGAGGATCGTCGCCCAGCCGGGGCCGCTGAGGGTGGGTTGTTGAGTGACGGTGCCTTTGATGCCGCCTGTATAGCTTTTGCCCAGATGAAATAGCGCGATGTTCGGCGCTTTCCCCGCCTCGATGACCTGTTTGAGCTGCTCGTACTGCACGCCGTCGATGCCCACCAGCATGGCCTTGTGCCGATGGAAGTCGACCGCGTCTCCCAGCAGCATGTTTTTTAGCAACAGAGTGGCCAATAACCCCAGGAGCAAACCGATGCCGCAGAGCTTGGCGATTGGATACATGATGAGCCTCATTTTTTGCACTGAGGTCGCGGGCAATAAGGCATGGAAGGGCGACTAATCCGTGTCGGTCGTGAATGGGAATGTATTGGTTATAGCGGAGTTTTGAAGAGGCGGGAGGGCACCGGAAAATTTGTGTTCATCAGTGATTCCTGTTGCAGCCTGGCTTCCCGGCGCAAGCGATTTCAACGGTGGCATGGCCGGCAAACAGAACGCGGTCCGGCCGTACTGTTAAAGACGTGCGTAACCAGGTCACAACTTCATCCCTTGCCCCAACACCACATTCAACGCATTGCGCGCATCGTCCAGTTGCACGAGGGTCGCGTGATGCGCACCCAGAGCGTCGCGGTTTTCGATGGCGGTGAGAATCGCCTTGTGCCGGGGCAGGGCCAGTTCGTGCAGGTTCGGGCGTTTATTGGAATGCTTCAGTGCTTCGCGCAGCGCCAGCGACAGCATGTTGCACAGGTGTGCCAGCAAGTCGTTGTGGGTGGCGTCGGCAATGCGACTGTGGAAATCCAGGTCCGGTTGCAGCACGGCCTCCACGGTAGGCGCGGCTTCCATACGCTGGTAAGCCTCGCCTATCGCGGCGATCTCGTCCGTAGTGGCGTGCTGGGCGGCGAGCGCGGCTGCGGCGGGTTCGATGATGCTGCGCACGCTGGTCAGCAGGGCGAAGAACTCGTTCTGCGGTGAACTCTGCATCAGCCAGTGCAGCACGTCCGGGTCGAGCATGTGCCACTCACGGCGGGGTTTGACCACCGTACCGACACGCGGACGCGAATACACCAGCCCCTTGGCCACCAACACTCGCGTGGCTTCACGCAACACCGGCCGACTCACGGCATATTCTTCACAGAGCAGGGCTTCGGCGGGGAGCTTGTCGTCAGGTTTGAAACGGCCTGAAACGATCTGCATGCCGATGTCCTGGACAATGCGTGAATGCATGCTTTTGCGGTCGGAGGGCTTACGGTAATCCATGGGGGCGCGAGGCAATCCTGAGCGGTGAATGCCGCGCATCATAGCATTGGCGGATAAAGGGGGGCGTAGCTGGAAAATTCAGAAGCATCATGTGGATAACTGATCGTGCCCACGCTCCGCGTGGGCATGCAGCCTGGGACGCTCCGCGTCCGCTGCTGAGGGACGCCGAGCGTCCTGCCCTGCATTCCCACGCGGAGCGTGGGAACGATCAAGCACCCGGTGGATTAGTGCGAGTGCCTTGGCACTTCCGACCCGCGCATGCCCACCAGGAAGTCGAAGTCGCAACCCTGATCCGCCTGCATCACATGGTCGATGTACAGCTGACGATAGCCGCCGATCAACAGCTGTTGCGGCGCTTGCCAGTCCGCCAGACGCGCGGCCAGTTCTTCCTCGGAAATATCCAGGTGCAGACGCCCGGTCGCGCAATCCAGCTCGATGTAATCGCCTTCCTGCACCACCGCCAACGGGCCGCCCGCTGCCGCTTCCGGCGCAACGTGCAGAACCACGGTGCCGTAGGCCGTGCCGCTCATGCGCGCGTCGGAAATCCGCACCATGTCGGTCACGCCCTGAGCCAGCAGCTTGGCCGGCAGACCCATGTTGCCGACTTCCGCCATGCCCGGATAACCCTTGGGCCCGCAGTTCTTCATCACCAGAATGCTGCTGGCGTCGACGTCCAGCTCAGGATCGTTGATCCGCGCCTTGTACATGTCGAAGTTCTCGAACACCACTGCACGACCGCGGTGTTTCATCAGCGCAGGGGTGGCGGCGGACGGTTTGAGCACGGCGCCCAGCGGCGCCAGATTGCCACGCAAGACGCAAATGCCGCCGTCGGCCACCAGTGGATTGTCGATGGCACGGATGACTTCATCGTCGCCGTAGATGGGCGAGTTCTTCACGTTTTCCCAAAGCGACTTGCCGTTCACGGTCAAGGCTTCAGGGTTAGGGATCAGGTTGTTCTCGCCCAGGCGACGCAGCACCGCAGGCAGACCGCCCGCGTAATAGAACTCTTCCATCAGGAAGCGCCCGGAAGGCTGCAGGTCCACCAGGGTAGGCGTGCCGCGACCGATGCGGGTCCAGTCGTCCAGCTCCAGGTCCACGCCGATACGCCCGGCGATGGCCTTGAGGTGGATCACGGCGTTGGTCGAGCCACCGATGGCTGCGTTGACGCGAATGGCGTTTTCGAAGGCTTCGCGGGTCAGGATCTTCGACAGGCGCAGGTCTTCATTGACCATCTGCACCGCACGCATGCCAGACATATGCGCCAGCACATAACGACGGGAATCCACAGCCGGAATCGCAGCGTTGTGCGGCAGCGAAGTACCCAGTGCTTCGGCCATGCAGGCCATGGTCGAGGCCGTACCCATGGTGTTGCAAGTGCCTGCCGAGCGCGACATGCCGGCTTCGGCGGACAGGAATTCATCCAGGCTGATCTGCCCGGCCTTATACGACTCGTGCATCTGCCAGACGATGGTGCCGGCGCCGATGTCCTTGCCTTTGTGTTTGCCGTTGAGCATCGGGCCGCCGGTGACGACGATGGCCGGTACGTCGCAGCTGGCAGCGCCCATCAGTAGAGCAGGGGTGGTCTTGTCGCAACCGGTCAGCAGCACCACGCCATCGATCGGATTGCCACGAATCGCTTCTTCCACGTCCATGCTCGCCAGGTTGCGGGTCAGCATGGCGGTTGGACGCAGGTTCGATTCGCCGTTGGAGAACACAGGGAATTCAACCGGGAAACCACCGGCTTCGATGACGCCACGTTTGACGTGTTCGGCGATGGTGCGGAAGTGGGCGTTGCACGGGGTCAGTTCGGACCAGGTGTTGCAGATGCCGATGATGGGCTTGCCCTGGAACTGGTGGTCGGCGATGCCCTGGTTCTTCATCCAGCTGCGGTACATGAAGCCGTTCTTGTCGGCGGTACCGAACCATTGGGCCGAGCGCAGGACAGGTTTCTTATTGGAATCAGACATAAATCAGCACTCTTATTGTAAGACTAAAAGCTTCGTGTGCTGACTAAAATAGGCCGAAAATCGTCTGAGTGGAAGAGTTGTAACCTTAAATAGTATTACTATATAGTCGTTTCCCATCGAGGGACGACCCTGCCAGCCCGACTCACAGCAGTAAGGCGCACACGAAGGCCGCGGCGATCCCCGTAAAGCTTCCATAACAAAAACAACGTGGAGACCGCATACATGAGCCAGGAACTCAGGCTTATTCGTCGCATCACCCTGAAACTCATCCCCTTTCTGATCCTGTTGTACCTGATCGCGTATGTGGACCGTTCCGCCGTGGGCTTCGCCAAGCTGCACATGGGCGCGGACGTCGGCATCGGCGATGCGGCTTATGGCCTGGGCGCGGGTCTGTTCTTCATTGGCTACTTTCTCCTGGAAATCCCCAGCAACCTGATGCTCGAACGCTTCGGCGCGCGGCGCTGGTTCGCACGGATCATGGTCACCTGGGGCGCGATCACCATGGGCATGGCCTTCGTTCAGGGCCCGACCAGCTTCTACGTGATGCGCTTTCTGCTCGGCGCGGCCGAAGCGGGCTTCTTCCCAGGCGTGCTGTACTACATCACTCAGTGGTTCCCGGTGCGCCATCGCGGCAAGATCCTGGGGCTGTTCATCCTTTCGCAACCCATCGCCATGATGATCACAGGCCCTATTTCCGGCGGGCTGCTGGGCATGGAAGGCATTGGCGGTCTGCACGGCTGGCAGTGGCTGTTCCTGTGCATCGGTGCGCCGGCAATCCTGCTGACCTGGCCGGTCCTGCGCTGGCTGCCGGACGGTCCCAAAGACGTGAAATGGATGGACCCGGTGGAGAAAGACTGGCTGGCCGGTGAGCTGAAAAAGGATCTGGACGCCTACGGCCAGACCCGACACGGCAACCCGCTGCACGCCCTGAAGGACAAACGCGTGCTGCTGCTGGCGCTGTTCTATCTCCCCGTAACCCTGAGTATCTACGGCCTGGGCCTGTGGCTGCCGACGTTGATCAAACAGTTCGGTGGCACTGATCTGGTCACTGGCTTCGTGTCCTCGGTGCCTTACATCTTCGGCATCGTCGGCTTGTTGATCGTGCCGCGCAGCTCCGACCGCCTGAACGATCGTTACGGTCATCTGGCCGTGCTGTATGTGATCGGTGCGCTGGGCCTGTTCCTTTCTGCTTACCTGAGCGTGCCGGTGCTGCAACTGGCGGCGCTGTGTCTGGTGGCGTTCTCGCTGTTTTCCTGCACTGCGGTGTTCTGGACCTTGCCGGGCCGTTTCTTCGCTGGCGCCAGTGCGGCGGCGGGGATCGCCTTGATCAACTCGGTGGGCAATCTGGGTGGCTACATCGGCCCGTTCGTCATCGGCTGGCTGAAGGAAATCACCGGCAACCTGGCGTCCGGCCTGTATTTCCTTTCGGGTGTGATGGTTTGTGGATTGATCCTGACCGGCATCGTGTATCGCGTTCTGGAGCGCAAGCATGTGCTGCCGGAATCCGAATTCTCGGCCAGCGCCCGGTCGCGATAACGCGCGCGCCCCTGTAGCAGTCCGGCTTGCCGGCGGCAGCGATTTCGAAGCCGTCATCGCCAGCAAGCCCGACTGCTACAGAATCGGTTTCGTATGAGGGTTCCGGAAACACCCCGGAACCTGTAGCAGCACGGCTTGCCGGCGGTGGCGATGTTGAATCAGCCGCCGCAGCGAGCCACGACGCATTAATCTGGAAAGGAGAATTTCATGCATTTGGTTCAATTCGAATTGGGCAACGGCGAGCGCCGTGTCGGTCTGGTGGATGGCGCGCTGGTGCGTGAAGTGCAGGGCGCGACCAGCACCCGCGAACTGGCGCTGGCCGCCATCGACAAGAAAATCTCCCTGGCCGAACAGGTCGACAGCCTGGGCCTGGGCGACAGTCACGACTACTCGCAACTGCGCGCCGACCTGATGATCCTTCCGCCGCTGGACCATCCGGACCCTGCGCATCTGCTGGTCAGTGGCACCGGCCTCACTCACCTGGGCAGCGCCTCGGCTCGCGACAAAATGCACCAGCATGGCAATGACGAGTCGGCCATGACCGACACCATGCGCATCTTCAAGTGGGGCATCGAAGGCGGGAAACCGGCCGCTGGCCAGGCTGGCGTGCAACCGGAATGGTTCTACAAAGGCGACGGCGGCATCGTCATTCGTCCCGGTGAAGCCTTCCCGCAGCCGCCGTTTTCCGAAGATGCAGGCGAAGAGCCGGAGCTGAGCGGTCTGTACGTGATCGGCAACGACGGCAAGCCTTATCGTCTGGGTTTCGCCATCGGTAACGAGTTCTCCGACCACGTCATGGAGCGCAAGAATTACCTGTACCTGGCGCATTCAAAACTGCGCGCCTGCTCGTTCGGCCCGGAGCTGCGCGTAGGTGATCTGCCGCAGAATCTGGCAGGCACCAGCCGCATCCTGCGCGACGGCGAAGTGCTGTGGGAGAAGGAGTTTTTGAGCGGCGAGGCCAACATGTGCCACAGCCTGGAAAACCTCGAATACCACCATTTCAAATACAGCCAGTTCCTGCGCCCGGGCGATGTGCATGTGCATTTCTTCGGCACCGCGACCCTCTCGTTCGCCGACGGCATCAAGACCCAGCCGGGCGACAAGTTCGAGATCAGCCAGAGCGAGTTTGGCGCGCCATTGGTCAACGGCATCGCGCCGACCGAGGCGGTGTTTGTGCCCGGTGGCATCAAGCAGCTCTAAAGACCTGATCAAACGCTGATCCCAATGATCCTTCTCACGCGCAGCGTGGGAACGATAAAAGTTACCGGAGTACCTTTCATGCCTCAGATCCTGGGCCACAACTACATCGGCGGCGCGCGCAGCGCCGCAGGCAATGTGATTGTCTACAGCGTCGACGCCAGCACCGGCGAAAACCTGCCGCACGATTTCTACCAGGCGACAGCGGAGGAGGTCGACGCCGCTGCCAAAGCTGCTGCATCCGCCTACCCGACATACCGCTCGTTGAGCGCTGAAAAGCGCGCGCAATTTCTCGACGCCATCGCCGACGAACTGGACGCGCTGGATGACGACTTCATCGCCACTGTCTGCCGCGAAACCGCACTGCCGACCGCGCGGATTCAAGGTGAGCGCGGCCGCGTGACCGGTCAGATGCGCCTGTTCGCCAAAGTCCTGCGTCGAGGTGATTTCTACGGGGCGCGCATCGATCTGCCGCTGCCGGATCGCAAACCCGCGCCGCGTCCGGATCTGCGCCAATACCGTATCGGCCTCGGCCCGGTGGCCGTGTTCGGCGCCAGCAACTTCCCGTTGGCGTTTTCCACGGCGGGCGGTGATACCGCATCGGCTCTGGCTGCCGGGTGCCCGGTGGTGTTCAAGGCCCACAGCGGTCACATGGCCACCGCCGAGCTGGTCGCGGATGCCATGCTGCGCGCCGCCGACAAGACCGGCATGCCAAAAGGCGTGTTCAACATGATCTACGGCAGCGGCGTCGGCGAATGGCTGGTCAAGCATCCGGCGATTCAGGCAGTGGGCTTCACCGGATCGCTGAAGGGCGGTCGTGCGTTGTGCGACATGGCGGCTGCACGCCCGCAGCCAATCCCGGTGTTCGCCGAAATGTCGAGCATCAACCCGGTGATCATCCTGCCTCAGGCGTTGGGCCTGCGCAGCGAACGTATTGCCGCGGAACTGGCGGCCTCCATCGTTCAGGGCTGCGGCCAGTTCTGCACCAACCCCGGCTTGATCATCGGCCTGCGCTCGCCTGCGTTCAGTGAGTTCCAGAAGCGCCTGGCGGCACAGGTCAAGGATCAGTCGCCACAGACCATGCTCAACGCCGGCACGCTGAGCAGCTATGTCCGGGGTCTTAAAGCGCTGCACGCTCACCCTGGCATCGAACATCTCGCAGGCGACGAACAGCAGGGCGATCAGGCTCATCCGCAGTTGTTCAAGGCCGACGTCAGCCTGTTGCTCGGTGGCGATGAATTGCTGCAGGAAGAGGTGTTCGGGCCGACCTCGATCATCGTCGAGGTCACCGATCAGGCACAGCTCACCGAGGCGTTGCTTGGCTTGCATGGCCAACTCACCGCAACGCTGCTGGTCGATGGCGATGACATGCAACGCTTCAGTGAGCTGACCGCGCTGCTTGAGCAGAAGGTCGGTCGCATCCTGATCAACGGTTATCCAACGGGCGTGGAAGTGGTGGACTCGATGGTCCACGGCGGCCCGTATCCGGCGACCTCCGATGCGCGCGGCACCTCGGTCGGCACACTGGCAATCGATCGTTACCTGCGCCCGGTGTGCTTCCAGAACTACCCCGACAGCGCCTTGCCCGAAGCTCTGAAAAACGCGAACCCGCTGGGTATTCAGCGGTTGGTGGATGGGGTGAATACCGTGGAGGCCATCAACGCCTGACGCAACACCTGGGGGAGGGCGCTCGCGATTGCGTTGCCCGATCGTTCCCACGCTCCGCGTGGCAACGCCCCGCAGGACGCTCCGCGTTCTTGTGACGCGGAGCGTCACGGGATGCATTCCTACGCAGAGCGTGGGAACGATCACCGTAAAGCTACCAACAGATTTACTGCAACCCACCCGACACCCACATAAAAACAAACGAGGTGCGCCCTATGACCGCCAACGCCATACCGCTGGAACAGCTCGACACCGACGCGCTGGAAGACAGCATCTACCGCAAGGTGAGCTGGCGCATCGTGCCGCTGTTCATCTGTTGTTTCCTGTTCGCCTATCTGGACCGGGTCAACATCAGCTTCGCCAAACTGCAGATGGCCAGCGACCTGGGTTTCAGCGAGACGGTCTACGGCCTCGGTGCCAGTCTGTTTTTCGTCGGCTATTTCCTATTCGAAGTTCCCAGCAACGTGCTGCTGCACAAGATCGGCGCACGAATCTGGATCGCCCGGATCATGGTCTCCTGGGGCATCGCATCGGCCTGCATGATGTTCGTGCAGACCGAATTCTGGTTCTACACCCTGCGTTTCCTGATTGGCGTGATGGAAGCCGGCTTCGTGCCAGGCGTGCTGTATTTCTTCACTCAGTGGTATCCGAGCACACGGCGTGCGCGGGTCAACTCCTACTTCAAAAGCTCCATTTGCCTGTGCGGCATCGTCGGCGGTCCGATTGCGGGCATGATCCTGGGCCACTTCGACGGCGTGATGGGCCTGGCAGGCTGGCGCTGGCTGTTCCTGATCGAAGGCATTCCTTCGGTACTGCTTGGCGGCGTGGTGTTCTGGCTGGTCAAGGACCGCATCGAAGACGCACCGTGGCTCAGCGCTCAGGAAAAACAGGTGGTGCTGTCCCGCATGGCCAAAGAGGCCAAACCCGCCACGCCGCAGAAGGTCAAGGACATCTGGAAACACCCGACCACCTACGTCATGTCGGCGATCTACCTGTGCCTGGTCATGGCGCTGACCGGCCTGTTGTTCTGGATGCCGCAACTGATCAAAAGCGCAGGCGTGACGGACACCATGAACATCGGCTGGCTGACCGTGATTCCCTATGTCGGCGCGGTGATCGGCAACCTGTTGATCGGTGCCAGCTCAGACCGTCATCGCGAGCGTCGCTGGCACATGGCGGGCTGCGCGACCCTGACCGCCGCGGGCTATCTGGTCTGCGCACTGTTCCCCGGCCAACTGCTGCCCCTGATGATCGGCATGACCATGATCATGACCGGCATCATCGCCTGGATGCCGATCTTCTGGACCATTCCGCCGCGTTTCCTGACCGGCATCGCCGCAGCAGCGGGCATCGCCCTGATCAACTCCCTCGGCCAGCTCGGCGGCATCATCGCGCCGTTCATGGTCGGCCGCATCAAGGACCTCACCGGCACGGCAACCCCTGCCTTGTTCGCGCTGTTCGCCGTCAGCGTGCTGGCCATCGCGCTGATTGTGTGGGGCATTCCGCAGCGTTATTACGTGAAGGAAGCGGCTCAGGATTGATCGTTCCTACAGCTCTGAAGGCGCTCGCATCTCCACGTGAGCGCCTTTTGACCTATCATTCGCGCTTTCACCTACGCGAATGACTGCCATGACGACCACCCCGCAAACCCTGCGTGCCGAACTGCAAACTGCGCTGACCTCCCACAGCATGCTGGAGATCGATGGCCTGCACGCCTTCGAATTCTCGCTGGACGAAATGCTGCAAATCGAAAGCATGGACGGCCGCGAGCGCAAGGTCTGGCGCTTCTCGCTGGCACAGATCGATGCCGCCGAGTTCCACAGCGAACTGCAGAGCTGGGTCATCAATGACGGCAACGCCGACCACCGCCTCCTGGTGCTCAATGCGTTTGCCGCCAGTGATGAGGATGAAGAAGACGAGTAAGTGCATCGCTTCACCGAACACCGCATGACCCCGTGGGAGGGGGGCTTGCTCGCGAACTCGACGGCACGTCCGATGATTTTTTGCCGGCTGAACCTCGGTCTTCGCGAGCAAGCTCCCTCCCACGGGGGTGTGGCCCGCCGCTCTTGCTCAAAGGGCCTCACGAACCTGATCGCCCAGGCAACTACTGCGCTGAAACCGCTGTCATAGACCTGATTCTCGCGTGAACAGCGCGCCAACAACACCAACAACGAGATCGCCCAAATGACTCCCAGACTCCTGCCCTGGCTGGTGCTCGCCAGCAGCCTTACAGCCATTTCCGTACAGGCCAAATCCATGACCGACTACGACGTACTGGTGGGTGCCTACACCGCCGGCGCCAGCGAAGGCATCTATCGTTATGGCTTCAACACCCAGACCGGCCAGCTTGAAGCCAAGCCGCGCCAGGTGATCAAAAGCGAAAACCCGTCCTGGTTGACACTCTCCAAGGATCAGCATCACCTGTTCGCGGTCAACGAGAACGGCCCGGGGCAGACCGATGTGGTCGGCAAGGTCAGCAGCTTTGCCATCGATCCCAAGACTCATGCCGTGTCCTTCATCAATCAGATCGACAGCAAAGGCGAGGAGCCGACCCACTCCAACCTGAGTCTGGATGGGCGCTTCCTGTTCGTCGCCAACTACGCCGTGCATCCTGATCCAGGTGGCTCGCTGGCGGTGGTGCCCGTCGGCAAGGACGGCAAGCTGTCGCCGGTCGCCCAGACCTCCACTCACGAAGCGAGCAAGGTCAATCCGGAGCGCCAGGCCTCGTCCCACGTTCACTCGGCCGTACCGACGCCTGATGGCAAATACCTGATCGCCATGGACCTGGGCGCCGACAAGATGTTCGTCTTCAACTACGACGCCAAGAAAAACCAGCCACTGACGCCCGCCAAAACGCCTGCGGTAGACCTGCCACCGGGCAGCGGACCGCGCCATCTGCTGTTCAGCAAAGACGGTAAACACGCCTGGCTGACCATGGAAATGAGCGCACAAGTGGCGGTGTTCGACTACCACGATGGCGCGTTCAAGCGCACGGCATTAGTGGACCTGGCGAATAAAGACGGCCAGCAATACCGCGCTGCCGGTGGCCTGCACACCTCGCCGGACGGCAAGTTTCTCTACGTCGCCAACCGTGGCGAGGCCAACGAGCTGGTGGTCTTCAGCATCAATTCGAGCAACGGGCAGCTCAAGGAAGTGCAGCGCCGTTCTGTGGAAGGCAAGGAGCCGCGTGAATTCAGCTTCGACCCCAGCGGCCATTTCGTGCTGATCGCCAACCAGAAAAGCAACCAGATCGTGACCGTTCGCGTCGACCCGAAAAACGGCCTTTTGGGTGAGACGGTGCAGAAAGTCGACTTCGATTCACCCTCCGACTTTCGTTTTCTGACTGACAAGTGACACATTGCCGCAGGCTCGAGCCCTTGATTTACAAGGGTTCGGGCCATGTATTAATTCAAGTGATAAGGGCTAGTGCCAGAAAAGATTTTTTCTGAAAGCTCCTCGGGCGTAACTTTCATTCCACGGCCACGACGGTCAAGACTTGAAACGAAACAACACCGAGGTACGCATCATGAACTTCAATATCTTCTCCATCATCGCCGCGTCTGCCATCTCAGCCACCGTTGCATTGCCAGCCAGTGCCAGTGTCGACGTCACAGACAAAAAAGTCAGTTCGACCCAGAGCTACACCCCGAAATACCTGCAACAAAGCGCCAACTTCTATGCCGCTCTGGATCATAAGACCCAGTAATGAATAGAACTCTCGAAATGAATCCATTCCCCGTTATCGACACTTTCGTCAACGAGGCTGCCGACACCGGGGAATGGATTTGCAAGAAGTTGAATTAAACACGCTCTAACCGCTTCGAAATTGAAAGAACGCTTTCGCGAGCAACTTCGCCGTTAACAGGTTGATGCGACCCGCTGACCATTGTGTGTCAGGCCATGTATCAAATGTAGGCGAGCTTGCTCGCGAAAGCGTTGAATTCCCTCCCTTTGGTCCCCGTCTGCTGAATAAGCGATGGGGATTTTTTTATGCTTGATTATTCATTCGTTCGCACAGGGCATTACCAATTGACTGCGTAGCTCATGCCGAACGTGCGGCCCTGCGCATGAGCGAACGGAGCACGCGCATTCGCCTGGCTGAACAGCGTCTGGTAGTGGCGGTTTGCGACATTGTAAATTCCCGCCTCCAGACGCCCGACCGGCAGTTGTGTTGATCCCATGACATCGAACATCGTATAGCCTTCGATCCGGCGGCCGTTTTTGTCGTTGAAGGCCGCCTTGTAATCGGCCAGATGCATCGCCTGCACGCGGATGGAATAGCGATCAGGGTTGTATTGCGCAAACACTGTGGTTTTGGCCGGTGACACTCGTGTTGCGGGCAAGTCGATCCACTTATTTCCTTGTTGCGTTTCACCTTTCGCCCAGGCGTAAGTTGCGCCTGTGGTCCAGGATTCGCTCGGGCGGTAACTCAGATCGGCCTCAACTCCGCGCACTCGTTCCTTCTGATTGATCAGTCGCAGTACGCGCTCGCTGGCATCGTAAAACTGGGTAACATCGGAAGTGTTCTGATAAACGGTCGCCTGGCTTTTCCATTCGTCCCAGTCTCCCCGCCAGCCCAATTCATAACTGTTGACCTTGAGTGCCTGCGCATTGAGCTGGTTGATGTCAAAGGTGCTGCTGACATCGCGCAAATAGCGCTGGATATCTGGCAGAGAAAATCCCTGGCTGAAGTTGGTGAACATTTCCTGCGCGTCGCTTAACCGATACACGACACCCAGGTTATAAAGGGTATCGCCGTATTCAAGCGTGCCGCCGGGGAGAGTGGACCAGCGTCCGGTCTGCACGATTTCGCCATACGCGATGCTGTCGCTCACCTCGCTTTCGATCCAGGTCTTGCGCACGCCGCCGCGCACTGTCCAGTCTCCCAGTTCGTAGGACAACTGACCGAACACGGCTCTGGTTGTGGTGACGAGGTCAGGTCCGAGTTCAAAGGTTGTCCCAGACTTGCGATAACTCAGACCGTCGACGAGGTACTGATCACCACGTTGTCGAGACAGCTCGTGGTCATAGTCCGCTCCCCACACAAGGTGTCCGGAGGCAGCCCCAATGGCAGGCATCTGGCTCTCGACGGCTGCGCGCAGGCCGTAAACGTCCTGCACGCTGTTGTTGTTTGAAACACCCGCCTTGCCGCGACGAAGATCCGGAAAAAATAGAGCATCCGATCGCCTCCAGGAGCTTTCCACCTGCAAGCTCTGTTTGAAAAAGTCGGTGTCGCTGTAGGTCAGGTTGATGGCCTGGTTATGGGTAGAGGGCTGGTCACCCAGGCTCAATCCCTTGACTGCGATCGCTTCGCCAGGACTTTTCGGGTCCTTGGTATAGCGGGTGTCCTGCTTGTCCTTGTAGTCCTGCAACGACAGCCCGAGCTTGCGTTCGGAATCCAGCTCATATCCGACCCTGGCTTGCAGGTCGTAAGTGTCGGTATCCATGTTGCTGCCTTGCGAGGTGTCCTGCGCAATGCGTTTTCCATCGCCGTCGAACTGATCGTTGCGCTGGGTCAGCGCTGCGGACAGATACCCGTCCAGCGCACCGGCCTTTGCGCTCGCGCTTTGAAAGGTCTCATAGGCAAAACCGTCAGCCCGCAAGTTATTGGCGGTGGTGATACCCGCCTTGCTGCTGAACGCCAGTTCGTCGCCCTGATTGCGCTTGGTAATGATGTTGACGATGCCGCCCGAAGCGCCGGCACCATAGATACTGCTGGCGCCTGAAACCACTTCGATACGTTCGATGCTCTCAGGCGAGATGCTGTTCAGTTGGCGAAAGTTATCCCGTGTCGCGTTCTGCGAAACCCCGTCGATCAACACCAGCAAACTGCGCCCGCGCAGTGTCTGACCAAAATTGCTCATCCCTCCGGTGGACGGAGCAAGGCCAGGAACGAGTTGACCCAGAATGTCGGAGACCCTGCGCCCGGCAGTGCTCTGTTGACGAATCTGTTGGTTGTCGATCACCTGCACCGATCCAGGAATGGAGGCGATGCTTTCTTGTGTTCTGGTGGCTGAAACGACCATCTCGGACAGATTCAATGTTCCCGAGCCGTCCCGGTTTTGGGTTTGTTGCGCAGCAACCGGGAGAGCGACCGAACCTAGCAGGGGCAGTAAAAAGCTGAGTGTACGTTTTGTCATTGTTGTGTCTTTTGTGGGATGGGTAAAGAAGGGTTCAGAGCAGGGGTAAATTGCACCGAGCGAATGAGCCGCAGGGTGAGGGCGGCGACGAGGTAGGCGATAACAACCAGCCAAAAGCTGTGCGCTACACCAACGACGCTCATGCCTATGCCCCCGATGAATACTCCGCATAGCCCACCGGCCTTGGCAGCGCTGGTGCCTAGCCCCAGGGCGAGGCCATGTCTCGACGGCGGTAACGTGTTGGCGATCAGCGCATAGGCAACCGGTAGCAAGGCGCCTTGCCAGATGCCCCAGATCAGTCGGCTGATAACGAACGTGATCCATTCATCGGCCAGGGCTGCTACCGCGAGGGTCGCGGCACAACCCCATGTCACCCATTCGATAACCCCCAATGTTCTGGGTGGATGCCAACGGTCGAAGTGCCTTGCCCATAATGGGGCGGACAACGCGAGGCTCACCGCGCTGACCGCATAGCTGGCTCCGACCCACATCGGTGTGGCGTGCAAAACCTGGGTCACGTACAGGGAATAGAAAGGTTGCTGCATGGCCTTGGCGGCTTGTATGAAGACGATGATCAACATCAGGGCGCACAGCCATCCGTGAGGCAGCACCAGGGACTGTTTACTGCTGCGAGGGACTACCTGCCCGGACGTTGCAGGAAGACGCAGACAGATCAGGGCGCAGCTCATACATATGGCAGTGGATGAGTGACAAACCCATGCGAAGCCGTAGGTCTCCATCAGCCAACCACCCAAAACCGGCCCTGCCAATGCCCCGATCGCTGTGGCCGATTGCAGTTTTGCGAGTATCCGCCCTCTACCTTGCTCGAGCCTGAAGCTCATGGCATAGGCTTGGGCGGCAGCAAGAAATCCCGCGAGGGCGCCTTGCGCGCTTCGCGTCGAGATGAGCGCCCAAGGGTCCGATAGCACTCCTGCAAACCATTGGCATGCGGCAAGAGCGACGAGTGCGCGAACCATCATCGGCTTGTGGCCGGTCCTGTCACCCAAGCGCCCCCACAAAGGTGTAACGATCATGGTGGCGAACATGGGGCCGGCATACACCAATGCGGACAACAGCCCGCTGTATTGGAACTGGTCCGGGCGAAGCAGCGACTGAATATGCAGCGGCCAGAAAGGGCCGCTCATTTCCATCGCCCCCATGGAGATCAGCTGGACCAACAGGAGTGCTCTCATTGCGGCAGAATCAGAGCGCATGGAGTGCCGGGTTCAAAGGGTTTTTCAGGCGTCCGACGATATCGGTAGCGCTGTTGTGCAGACGCATCCGAAAGAATGACTTGGCAGGCCAGTCATGTTCGAGCAATGCCTCTCGCTCTGTCCGCCATCGATGAGGTTCTGATCGTTCCTGCAGGTTTTCAAAACAGCGGCTCACATGTGCATGCAGTGTTTCCCACAATGCAGATTCAGATATCTCCCAATGTCGAGTGATCAACAGAATCAACTCACCGAAATGACACATGAAGGTGGTGTGCAACAGCTTGTCCCGTACATGGCTGGGGTCGTCGTACAGCGTCATGGACGGATCCTGCAGTAGTAGATTCAGCCCTCGTGCATGCAGCGCCGTTCTATCGATCCTGATATCACCGAAATCCCGCAGCGGCAGACGTGCCGGTTGCCCGTTTTCGTCCATTACCATGAAGCTGTTCTGCTGATGCGCTTCGAAGGCGATGCCATACAACACGTACATGCCCAGCAGGCCAGGTAGTGATGCATCGAGATATTTATCAAGAAAGAGCTGCGCTGCCTCTGCCGAATCCGAGCCTTCGGAGAGCGATACCCATTGGCGCAGGAGAGGTTGCTCGTTGTGATCGACGGCAAAAAGGCTTCCAACAGGTATTGCCATTTCTCCGGAGCGGATTTGCTCGCTCGGGTTGTTCCGAAACAGCACGGATAAATGTCGGGAGCGCTCGTCCGGGACCTTCTCCGATTTGAAGTGAATACCGATGCACTCAGGAACAATTGCCAACCGCTGGTGAATTTCAGGCTCCTGCCGCAAGATGGTCGACAAAAGGGCAGACACTCTGGGCCCCATACATGCGGACCTTGGCGAAACTGTTCGTTGGACACTGGTCAACCGCACGCCCACCGGAAGTTTGACCATCGGTGCAGTGGTGCTGGCCTCTGGCAGAACGGTTCGAAAGGACATCGTCGGGTGCCCCACAAACGCCTTGATGTCAGTAATGAGCAAGACTCGGTCGCGAATCTCGTTGGCAAACAGCATTGGAAGCGTTTCGGATGCTTGCCAGGGATGGACGGGTAGCTGAATGTAGTCATCGGCCTGAAGACCTTGGCGCTGCAGGAAGGTATTCAGCTGTTGCCGAACGCCCGGGAACCATAGATCGAGATTGGCGTGATACCCGGGAATTTCCGGCATCAGCTCAATGTGAGCAAAGTCTTTGTGAAGCGCACACAGTGATATTTCGAAGCTGGCTTCGAATTCGGGTGAATAGCCAACGACCTCCTCAATCGACAGGCCCAGCTTTGTCTTGAAATTGGGATGCCATGGATGCCCGGTCGTGCCCCACTGCTCCAGCAGAGCGCTGGCATTCAGTGTCGGTTCGCGGCTGATGCCCAGCAGGAAAGGTTGATCGTTACCTCCATAACGATCCGCGAGGTGTCTACTCCAGCTGTCGTGGAAGACCACGCATAACGTGTCGTTGATGAAGCTGTCATCTAACTCTTCAGAAAGCCGGTCCAGGGTTTCGGGAGGAATGACCTCAGCAAAGAGCGGTATAAGAAGTCCAAGCAGTTCTGAAGGTGACGAAACAGTCTGAGGGGGTTGCTCGCCCAGATGAAAAAATGTGTTTCCTGTCAACGACCAGCCACTCATCCTGTGGGAAATAAGGCGCTCGAAGGTCAAGCAAGTGCGGTCATCCACAGTTAGTGATTTTTGATCGTCAGGTAATGTTTTCAGCAGAAGTGGATTAATGATGTTTTCGCGCAGTAATGCCTGAACTAATCGTTGCAGTGCACGCTTGGATGCCTTACATACGGCGTACTCAAAAGCGTCGTGATTTATACCGTAGCGACTGAAGCACGTCGTGCTGATCGCCTTGCGCCATTGAAGTGTCAGCATTTCCGGAAGTTTAGGTTGCAGCGCTTTCACGTCCGAATCCTTTGGTTAGCATCGTCGTTAACATTGCCCATTGCCGGGAATGATAATGATTATTGTTGTGTGTAATTGGTGCGGCGCAATTTAATCAGGTTGCCAGTTGTTTGCTGTCATCCATGTTCTTCCGATGGTGAAGGGCATTTCTGAAAGGCTTGTGGGATGTGATGAATCGAAAGTTTCTAAAAACGGGGTGACGATTTAGAGCAAATCTATTACGCCGATTGACAGGTTGAATAATCAACCAAACTGATCTTCTGAATCGTTCCTCATCGTTTTTAAATAATAGTGAGTTCCAGCATTCTGGGCGCCTGAAAAACAGGAACCACCCGGAGTTACTGACATGGCCACTGCCATTCTTCATTCACTTAAACAAGGCGCCTATACCGCCCTCGCTTTGTATGTAGTTTTCATTGCAGTGGTCACTGTCGCCAGCATGAATCCACAGCTGACTGCACCGGCATCGGTGTCCGCTCAGTCCTCAGTCGTCCAGTTTGATCAGGGCGCTGTCGACAGGCAGGGGCGTGCGTCGTGAGAGGGGCGAACTTCTGGGTGATCGTGTTCTTCGCCCTGATCAACAACGGTTGCTCGTTGCTGGGGCATGGCGAGGGTTCGGTGGGCGGTGTGGCGCGGAGTATGGAATTCAAGACTGAAGTCGCCGAAGCCATCGAGTTGCAACGGGCGCAGAAGCTCAATGCGGGCAATCCGCCGCCGAAATATGGCGAGTTGTTTTCTGACATTTTCCGGTGGACGGTGGTGTGAGGGTAAAGCAGAACCTGTGGCAGTCCGGCTTGCCGACGATTGCGTAATTGAAATCGCTGCCGCCGGCAAGCCGGACTGCTACAGGTGGGTCGTTCTCTGGAATGTAGGTCCCTGAGAACTCAGGCGTAGGGAGTTTCCGAAAATTCGCATTCGGGCCGTTTTTGACAACCTGCTGGATGACATCTCCAAGCTCTCAAATTACTGTCCGGCTTCCATTGGCCCGGAAAGGACTCCGCGCAGCTGCAATTCTTCAACGCAGGAAGCTCGACGTGTCACAACCCTATGCATTCGTTAACGATCAAGCCCGGCACTATATTCACCTTCGAGATCAGCATCTCGCCCTCTCCATGAACGCTCGTTCGAAACTCGATCAGCTCAATCCCTTCCTCCGTAACGGCATGGTGAGGCCCGCAGACGTGGTAGTCGTCGGTGACGGTTCGACCAACATGTGCACACCCGAAGAAACCCGATTGATGGAACTGGCCTCGCAGGTTCGCGGGGCAATGATCGGCATGTCCACACGTGAAAGTTCTGTGATGACGCATAACTTCGACCTGCTGCAAAGTTTCATGTCGTACGGCTCTATCGGTATTGGAGCCAGCACGGCGGCATGGAGCAGGCATCTCAAGGATCTGGAAGAGCTGCTCAAGCAGACCGAGGCACTGCATCAACGCTGGCGTGCGGGCGCAATGACAAACGATCAGTTCTTTGCCCAACGCCGTGCGCTGTTTACCCGGATGGAGACGAGCCTTAAAGGTATTGGTCGCTTTGGATCGGGTTTGAATAACCAGGGCAAGATGAAGCAGATCCTGGGGATTTCCAGCAAAAGCTACCTGCATACCGGTGACATCAGGGGCTATGCCGGGAAGGTCCGGAGCCTGTCCAAAATGGCAGGTGCGATGAGTAAAGGTACGTACGTGGGCATTGCATTAGATGTTGGCGCGGGAGCGCTGGAGATTAAAGAGGCGTGTTCTACAGGGCGGGAAGAGGAGTGTACTCGGGCGAAGTATGTGGAGACTGGTAAAACGGCGGGTGGGATATTTGCCTCTATGTATGCCGGGAGTGCAGGAGCGGTAGCCGGCCAATCGATCTGTGTAGGGCTTGGAGTCGCGTCAGGAGGGGCCGCGATAGTAGGCTGCGCGCTCGTCGCGGGTGCAGTTACGGCATGGGGAGGTGGGAAATTCGGGTCTATCGCTGGAGAAAACTTAACCACTCTCCTACATGGAACTGTCCATGGACGGTAACTTCATTCTGGAGATGAGCATCGCTCTGGGGACCTTTGTTTTTTTGATTGATGTAGCGGTGTTTGTTTGGGTCGCATTCTTCAAGCTGGAGCAGATCGAAGACGCACTTGGAAACAGCAAACTCAACATCGACGCTAAACGGTTTGGAAGTGATAGTGGCTTGCTGGGCCGTCAGTACAGGTTGTCGACTACGATAAGCGCGTTACTCTTCACAAACATGTATGTGCGCAAAGGCTTGGTGGATCTCAATGATGTGAAGCGCATGCCAACCCACCTGAAGCGGTGGGTCCTGATTCCCTTTTTAACTGCAGGGGTATTATTTTTGTTTGTGCTTGTTCTGATGTTTGTGGCCGGAAAAATATAGCGAGGGCGATTTCAAGGCCGCCCCGCCGGCATCGGAACGCCGCCCGGCCTCCCAGCCGCGCGGCTACAAGGTTTTGTGTTTTACCATGGCCTTTTTAAACAGCTCTGAATCCAGAAACCGCTGCAGCCAGCCCTGCAAACGTGGATAGGGCGATTGCCAGAACCACTCAGGATCGACCCCGCAAAACTGCCGCACGAACGGCGCCAGGGCAATGTCGGCGAGGGTCAGGTGATGGGTCAGCAGACAGTCGCGATCCCTCAACAATACCTCCAGCTTGCTCAGAAACACCTCACCTTGGGCGCGATAGTGTTCCTGGCTGAACTCGGGATAGCGCACCGCATATTTGTAGCGGTCGAGATCGGTCTTGAATGTGCTGTCGTTTTCAGCGATCAATTCAGCGATCTGCTGCTGCGCGGGGCTATCGCAAGTCATGGACCAATCATCCGGATCGTTCTGCGCCAATGCCCAACGCATGATGTCCAGGCTCTGCTCCAGCACCTGGTCGTCCAGTACCAGAACCGGCACCGTGCCTTTAGGCGAACGTTCGAGCATCTCTGGCGGCTTGGCCTTGAGGCTGACCTCGACCAGTTCGACCTCGGCGCCGGAATAGGCCACCGCCATGCGCGCCCGCATGGCATAAGGGCAGCGGCGAAAGGAATAGAGCAGGGCGCTCATCACGTCACCTCCAGGGTACTCAGGCCGTTGCCCTGGCGACGCACCTGAATCTGCACCGGAATCCGCTCGTGCATTTCCTGTACGTGGGAAATCACCCCGACCTTGCGCCCTTGCGCCTGCAAGCCATCCAGCGCGTCCATCGCCAGTTGCAGCGATTCGGGGTCAAGACTGCCGAAGCCTTCGTCGATGAACAGCGACTCGATCTTCAGTGTGCTCGACGCCATGGATGCCAGACCCAGCGCCAGGGCCAGCGAAACCAGGAAAGTCTCGCCGCCGGACAGCGAATGCACCGAACGCAGTTCATCGCCCATTTCGGTGTCCATCACCAGCAGGCCGAGCATGCTGCCGCCGCGTTTCAGGCGATAGCGCCGCACCAGTTGCTTGAGCTGGGCGTTGGCGTGATGCACCAGCAAGTCCAGGTTGTAGGCCTGGGCAATCTTGCGGAATTTGTCGCCCTCTGCCGAACCGATCAACGTCGCCAGTCTCGCCCAGCGCAGGTATTCGCTGTTGGCGGCCTGGATGCGCGCCTGCAATTCGCTGTTGGCGGTGCGACGGCGCTCGTCTTCGCTGATCTGAGCCCGCAGATCTGCACACAATTGGTCGTGGTTTGTTGACAGGCTCTGGGCCTCGGACAGCGCTGCAGCCAGTTGTTCCGAATCGCCCATATCGGCGTGCTGCGCCTGATGCTGTTGCAACTGAGTCTCGCGCTCCTGCACCAGCACTTTCGCCTGCTCCAGGGCTTTTTCACTGGCCTGCAAGCGTTGGCGCAACTGACTGACGCTGTCGTCACTCAGGCCTAGTAGTGCGTCGAGCGCGGCGTCGTCGAGTTCGCTGTGCTGGCTGCGCCATTCGCTGATCTGCCGATCGAGGTCGGCCAGGTCCTGTTGCAGCCCTTGCTGACGCTGACGTTCGCCTTCGAGTTCTGTGGTGAGTTTGATCGACTCGCTGCGCGCCTGCTGCAAGGCCTCGGCGATTGAGGCCTGAGCCTGACGCGCTTGCTCCACGGTCTGTTCGAGTTGTCGCTGCCAGTGTTCTGCGCTGGAGTGTTCGCCGAGGATTTCCTGCAAGCGTTGCTGCACGACGGCCTGCTGTTGCTGGCTGGCCTCAAGCCGCTGTTGCAACTGCTGATGCTGTTGCAGACGCGATTCTTGAGCGATCTGCTCGCGCTCGATTTTCTTCGCTCGCTCGCTGTGTTCCTGTTGTTCGTCCTTTTGCTGATCGAGCTGTTCGACCCGGCGTGCGATGTCGTTGTCCAGCTGCATGAAGCTTTCGGTCGCCGACTCGCGCCACAGTGGCAGACTCTCGGCGGGCAGCAGCGGTTCGAATTCCACCAGCGAGGTTTCGAATGCCTTGTTGTCCAGCGAGATATTGCGTTGCTGATCGTCCAGCAATTTCATCGCCTGCTGGCTGGCTTCGCGGGCGGCCTGCACTTGGTGTTGCAGGGACTCGGCGTCGCGCTGGACCTTGAGCAGCCGCGTCTGGCGCTGCTCGCTGCTGAGGATTTCCTGCGCCAGTTGATGCAGACGCTCGCTGAGCCAGTCGCTGCGCAGGTGCTCGGGTTGCTCCAGCAGACGCGGAAACAGCCCATGGGCTTCCAGTTCCGGCGTGAGTTTTTGCAGTTGTTCGCCGAGTTGATCCTGCTGCGGTTTCGACTGCTTGAGCTGGTTGTTCAGCTCGGCGACTTCGGTACGCAGTTCCGCGAGCTTTTCGCTGAGCTGGCTGACCTTTGAACGCGCTGCGGTTTCTTCGCTGTCGTCATGACCGGACAAGGCTTGCAGCAGCGCATCGGACTGGTGATAAGGATGATCTTCGCTGCCGCACACCGGGCAGGGCTGATTATCCACCAGTTGCTCCCGCAGTTGCTCGACGCTGGCGCTGCGGGCCAGACGCTGACGTTGCAGCAACTCGACGGTCACCTTCAGCGCCTGCTCGGCGGCTTCGTGCTCACCCTTGAGTTTCAGGCCTTGAGCGATGCCCTGCGCGCGCCGTTCAGTGGCTTGCTGCTGTTGCATCTGCACGTCGTGCAAGCGACCGGCAATGTCCTGATGACGTTGCCACAGACGCTCCAGTGAATCGCTGGCGCTGTGCTGCTGGCGGTTGTCTTGCAGCAATTGCCCCAGTCGTTCGATTTCCTGACCGACCGCATCGGCTTTGACCTCGGCCTCGTCGTACAGCGCTTGCAGCGCGGTACGACGTTCGCTCAATACCTGCTCGGCCTGGGTGGCAGCCTTTTCCAGCGCAGGCAGCTCTTCGCGGCCTTTGTTCAAGCGCGAGCTGAGCAAGACGATCTGCTGCAGGCGAGGGCGATAGGCTGCCCATGACTGGCTCAACGAATCCAGCGCGGCACTGTTCTGCAATTGCTCGGCGATGCTCTGCAATCGCGTTTCGACCTGACGTTGCTGGTCGGTCAGTTGATTGAGCGCAGTCTGCCCGTCAGTGCTGGTTTGCTCGGCAACGCGCGCCTGCTCGCTGATCTGCTGCAGCTCGTTGTTCAGGTGGTTGAGTTGAACCTGCTGCTCGAATGCCGCGCGCAAGGTCGGCGCGGCCGTCTGCTGCTGTTCCTGCGCCTGCACCAGAGCGCTTTGTGCCGTGGCAAGTTGAGCCTCCAGATCCGTCAGGCGGGTCTGAAGCTCCGCCTGTTGTTGGGCGTGCGCCTCAACGGTCGCCGCCAACGGGCTGAGCTGGGTGTCCAGTTTCTTGCGCTGACCGAACAAGTGCCGCTGCGGCGCCAGACGCTCCAGTTGCCCGAGTTGCTGGCGGTCGGCGTTCTGCTTGTCCAAGGTCTGTTGCGCGCTGGCGAGTTGTTCGCTGGCCGCCAGATGTTTGTCGCGCAGGCGGTTCAATTCACTCAGCCACTGCTGCTTGAGCTCCAACTGACGCAGTTGCGCCTGAGCCAGTTTCAGTTGTTGCTGGGCGTCGGCAAAACGTAGTTCCAGCTCGGCCCGCTGTTCGGGCTCCAGCGGGGTGAGGTTGCCGGCCTGGGCGTTGAGGGTTTTCAACGCCTCTTCGGCTTCCTTGCTCTTGCCGTAGGCGCGACGCCCGAGCTGGCTGTAGATTGCCGTGTCGGTGAGCTTTTCCAGCAGTTCGCTGCGCTCCTTGTCATCGGCCTTGAGGAAGGCGCTGAACTCGCTCTGCGCCAGCATCACGGCACGGGTGAACTGCTCGAAGTTCAGGCCCAGTCGCGTTTCGAGCAGAGTCTTGTATTCCGATTTGTTCTGGCTGCTGAGGATCTGTTCGCTGTCCAGATCGGTCAGGGTCTGGCGGCTGGCCTGGAGCTTTTTCGTTGCATTGTCACGGGCGCGGTTGGTTTCCCAGCGAGCACGATAACGACGCTTGTCGATACCGACGAAATCCACTTCCGCGTAGCCGCTGCCGGTGCCGCGCCGCAGCAGGTTGCGCGGGTCGTTGGTGCTGATGTCGCCGTCGATTTCCGGCACCTTCGACTGGCCGACATTGTTCAGGCGCGGAATAGCCCCAAACAGCGCCAGACACAGCGCATCGAGCAGCGTGCTTTTGCCGGCGCCGGTAGGGCCGGTGATCGCGAACAGGCCGGCGCTGGCCAACGGCTCGGCCGTGAAGTCCAGTTCGAAGGGCCCTGCCAGGGATGCGAGGTTTTTCAGGCGAATGGCAAGAATCTTCATGGCTGTTCGCCCTCCAGTTGCACGTCCTGGAGCAGGGTGGCGAAGTCCTGCAACGTCTGTTCGTCGACCTCGGTGCCGTAGCTGTCGAGCCAGGCGCGGCTGAACAATTCCTGCGGGCTGAGTTGATCCAGTTCGATCAGCTCGCGATCCTCGTCGTCATCGCGTCCGCCTTTGCCAGCGTATTGCGCCGCGATGCGCACCAGGCGCACGGCCTTGTTTTCCAGCGTGGCTTCGATCTGATTGCGCAGGTCCGGTTGCGGCTCGTCGAGTTTCACCCGGACTTCGAGCCATGGCTGGCGATCGATGTCGGCCAGCAGATCGATGTCCGGCAGGTCCTTGAGTTGCAGCAGGAGTTCGGCCAGCGGTGCCGGGCCGATGCGTTGCAGGTTGACCGCGCGCGGAATCAGCAGCGGTTTGACGCTGGCAAGCTTGCCGCCTTCGCAGTCGATTTCGAGGATCTGGTGCTGATAGCCGATTTCCGAAAACGACAGGGGAATCGGCGAGCCGCTGTAGCGAATCCGCTCCTCGCCGTTGACCTTCTGAGGCTTGTGCAGATGGCCGAGGGCGACGTAGGTGATGGTCTCTCCGAACAGGCTGGCGGGCAAGGCTTCGGCGTTGCCGATGATCAGGCTGCGCTCGGAGTCTTCCGAAACCGAACCGCCGGCCATGTGCGCGTGGCTGATGGCGATCAGCGCCTGGCCTTTCTTGCGCTTCTGGTTGGCGGCGGCGATCAGCATCTCGTGCACCTGACCGATGCCGCGCAGGTAGTTGTCGCCCAAGGTCGGGCCAGTGACTTCGGCGGGGCGCAGGAACGGCAGCGCCAGGCACCAGCCGAGCACTTTTCCCTTGGCGTTGGTCAGCGGCAGCAGCAGACGATCGACGTCGAGCACGCCATCGTCCAGCCACAGCACACGCCCCAGCGCGTGGGTCCGCAGACGGCGCATGAGTGGCGCGGGCAGTTCGATACGCGAGCCGGAATCGTGGTTGCCGGCGATCATGACGATGGTCAGTTGCGGGCTCTGTTCGTGGGCGCTGACGATGAAGTCGTACAGGCGCTCCTGGGCTTTGACCGGCGGGTTGACCGTGTCGAAGATGTCGCCGGCGATCAGCAGCACGTCAGGCGCGCGCTCGGCCAGGCGGGCCAGCAGCCAGGTCAGGAAGCTGGCGTGTTCGAAGTCCCGCTCCTGGCCATGGAGGTTTTGGCCCAGGTGCCAGTCGGAGGTGTGGAACAGACGCATTGGGGTACCTTGTGTTGAATGGTTTCGTAGGGCCGCACGCCAACCCCTTTTGATCGTTCCTACGCTCTGCGCGGGAATGCCGGGTCGGCCGCTCTGCGGCCAATGTGACGCACAGCGTCACGGGTTGCGTTCCCACGCCGAGCGTGAGGAACGATCAATGCGCGAAGAGGCGCATCGATCCAGAGAAATCACTTGGGATACAGCGGGGGCAAACTTTCGGCGCCATTCGGGTCGATCGGTTTCTCAACGGCTGGAAGTGCCTTCACCGCTTTCCATAAATCTTCACCCAGCCACAGCTTGCCGGTCTCGCTGTAAAGCGCACCGTTCAGGCCATCCAGCGCATCGGACAGCGGGACGAAGCGCGCGGCCATGTCGGCCAGGGTTTCCGGTTGCTGGCGGGCCCAGGCGTCCAGTGCCTGACGAGTCGCTTGAGGATCATTGGCCAGGCTCGCGCGTTTCAGGTCGTCAAGCACCGTGCGTGGGCTCGGCCCGGTCTGCGCAGCACGTGTCAGGGCCGGTTGCCAACGGGCTCGCCACCAGAGGCCGAAGCCCAGCAGCGTGGTGAAACTCAACAGCACCGTGCACAACTGCCACGGCCAGACCGGCGGGCCGATGACCGTCACGCCGCTGTTGTCACTGACCGGCATGTCGACCGCCAGCGCCGGATTGGTGCTGACCTGCAAGGTACGCGCGGGCAGAAAGCTGTGTTCCAGATGATCTTCCAGCGTGTTCCACCAGACCAGGTCCACGGCGGGGATGTCGATAGCACCTGGACGATTGGGCACCAGCGCCTCACGCTCCTCTCGGCTGCCCACCAGGCCGCGCTCACTGGCCTGATTGCTCAGTTGCGGCTGGTCCGGATAGCGCCGAAGCGCGCTGACTTCGGTGGCAGGCAACGGCGGCAATTGCGCGCTGGACAAGCCTTCGGCCTTGACCACCAAGGTGCGTGTCAGTGAATCGCCGATCTGGCTGTGCGCCGGATCAGGGCTCCAGTTCTCGCTCAGGGTGATGCTGCGCGCCGGCAGCCATGGCGTGTTGGCCGGATAGTGCGCCGGTTGCGGCTTGACCTTCAGCGGCAACGGATCGGACATGACGCGCATCAGCTTGCCCGGTTTTGGGCTGGTGGCAACGGTCGGTTGGCTGGTCGCCGCGGCCTGGGTTTCGGGAATGTCCTGAACCATCGTCGCGCTGAACTCCTGCGCCGGGATGGTCATATCGCCGCTGTGTTGCGGATACAGCGCGTAGCGCATTTCGATCACGCCATGACGAATGCCGTTGATCTGCTTCTCATAGGTACGGGTCTCGCCGAGCTTCTCGATGCGCGCGTCCGGCACCTGCAGCGGGGTCAGGTTGCTGTCATCGAACAACGACACCGAGTGATAGATGCGCACCGTCAACACCGCCTGGGCCTGCACGTACACCGTGTCCTGATCCAGGCTGGCTTCCATGAACACCGGCGCCAGCTTTTGCGCCTGGGACTGTGCGGAAGCCTCGACGACCTGTAACGCGATCGGCTGGCTGATCAGCTCGCCCAGTTGCAGCGGCGGAATCTCGATCGACCCGCTGTGCCTGGGCATCAGCGTGATCAGCCAGCGGGTGGTGGCGTGAACGTTGCCCTCAAGCGTCGTCAGACTGTTGAGCTGGCGGGTGTCGCGCACTTCGAAGTCGGCGTCCAGCGCGCTCATGTCAGGCTTGCCGAACAGCGTGGCGTCGTCGGATTCAAGGGTCAGCTCGACGGTCTCGCCGGTGTTTACCCGCGTGCGATCAACGCTGGCCTGCAACGTCGCAGCGGGTGTGTCGGCCTGCGCCACAAGGGCTACCAGGCATAACAACCAGGCGATAACGACAGTGTGCACACGACTCATCGGGCTTTTTCCTGATGCTGCTGTTGTTCGTACCAGAATTTGCGGCGCAACAGCTCACCGGGTTCGTCGGGAATCTGCCGCAGCCATTGTTCGAGGGCCTGACGCTGTTCGCCGCTGATGTGGCTGTCGGCAGGTCGGCTCGGCGCTCGGGTCGGTTCGTCGTCATCCGGCATTGCATCGGACGTTCCGCTGCCGCCGGAGAGTTGCGCACTGCTGGCGCTGCTGTCGTTTTCTTCTGCGTTCTGACTCGACGTCTGCTGGCTCTGTTGCTGTTGATCGGAGCTGCCGCCGCTCGGGTTGTCGGCGTCTTTCTCGCTTTCGCTCTTGCCTTCGCTGGCGTCTTCGGCCGCGGCCTGTTTGTTCTGCTCTTGAATCTGTTCGATCAGTGCCTTGTTGGCCGTGGCAGCGGGGAATTCGGGCTGCCGCTCCAGCGCCTGTTCGTAAGCGTCGATGGCCGCTTCGAGCTCGCCGCTTCTGGCCAGGGCGTTGCCGCGATTGTAATGGTCGGCAGCGGTGTTGCCTTGAGCGAAACGCTGAGCGGCGCCCGCATAGTCGCCTGCTTCGTAGAGTGCGATGCCTTGCCACTGAACGTTCTCAAAATGTCGTGCAGCTTCGGCGGGGTGATGGCGCTGCAGCAGATGCTGCCCCTGCTGATCCGGCCGCAGAAACAGATCCTTGAACTCGAAGGCGTAGCTGTGTTGCGGAACCAGCATCAGCAATGGCAGGCAAAGCACCCAGCCACGCCGACCGGCGCAGGCCGCCAGCAACAGCAGTGGCAGTAATAGCCAGTAACCCTGATCGGCCCAACTGTCGAGTCTTACGGTCTGGCCCTGACTGCGCATCTCTTTGGGGCCGTCGAGCAGGCCGAGTTCGCGCAGGTCGTCATCGTCCAGTCGCAACTGACTGTAATGGCCGCCCAGTTCTTCGGCGAAGTCCTTGAGGCTGGCGCCGTCCAGACGCGGCACCAGGATGCCGCCCTGAGCATCTTTGAGGAAGCCGCCTTTCTCCTGAGTTACCGGCGCGCCTTCGGCGGTGCCGACGCCAAGCATCAACAGCTGCGGGGCATGGCCGGTCATGGATGCGCGCATTCCCTGACGCTCCGCATCGGTCAGCGATGAGCCGATCCACAGCACACGCCCCTGACCCAGATCGCCCTGTTGCAGCAGATTCAGCGCCTTGATCAGGGCCAGATCGGCGCGCTGGCCGCTCTCCGGCATGATCGATGGCTTGACCGCATCCAGCAGGTTTTTGCTGGTCGTCAGGTCATCGGACAGCGGCACCAAGGTGTGGGCGCTGCCGGCGTAGACGATGATCGCGGTCTGCGAATCGCGGCGCACTTGCAGCAGGTCGAGCAGCTTGCGCCGCGCCTGTTCCAGCCGCGAGGGCGGGCTGTCGGCGGCGAGCATTTCGGGGGTCGTTTCGAACATTACCACCAGCGGGTCGGCCGGTTTCTGGCTGGTCTGTTCAACGCGCTGCCAACTGGGCCCGATCAAGGCCAGCAGTGCCAGCAACCAGCCAAAGCCCAGTGCGATCCAAGGCAGTTTGCTTTCACGACCGCTGCCGCCGCTGAGCAATACCGAGTGGAAGGCGCTCGGCAGAATCATCTGCCAGCGGCCGGCGCGTTTTTGTCGGTTCCACAGCCGCCACAGCAACCAGCCCAGCAACGGCAGGAGCAGCAGCCACCAGGGGCGCATCCAGTGTGGCCACAACGCGAACAGCGACGAGATCATCGGCGCCTCCGCAAACGATTGAAGCGCTGACGCCATTGCGGGCCCGGATGCAGCGCTGGCTGACGGGCAAGAAAGCGATACAGCGGGTTGTGCGGCCAGCGTTCGTGGACCACCAACAGAATGCTCAGCAGGAGAGCGAACGACAGCGGCCAGTGATACAGCGCAAGGGCGGGGCGGGCCTGGGTCGGTTGCTGTGTGACAGGTTCGAGGGTGTCGAGGGCCTTGCCGATTCGCTCCAGCTCTGCGCCGTCGCGGGCACGGAAATACTGGCCACCGCTGATCTCGGCGATTTCCCGCAGGGCGGGTTCGTCCAGATCCAGGCTCGGGTTCAGGCCCAGAATGGTGGTCGCGCCTTTGTCGGGGTCCGCGCCAATGCCGATTGGATAGATCTTCACGCCTTCGCCTGCTGCCAGACGTGCTGCGGTGGCGGGATCGATCTGGCCGGCGTTGTTGGCGCCATCGGTGACCAGAATCAGCACTCGGCTTTGCGCCGGACGCAGGCGCAGGCGTTTCAGGGCCAGACCGATGGCGTCGCCGATGGCGGTATTCTTGCCGGCGATGCCGATGCGCGCCTCGTCCAGCCAGACGCGCACGGTCTTGCGGTCGAACGTCAGCGGCGCCTGCAGATAGGCCTGGCTGCCGAACAAAATCAGGCCGACGCGATCCCCTTGACGGTGTTCGAGAAAGTCGCCGAGCAATTGTTTGACCAGTGTCAGGCGGCTGACTTCATCGTTCTGCCAGACCATGTCCGGATAGTCCATCGAGCCCGAAACATCCACCGCCACCAGCAGATCACGTCCGCTGGACGCCACCGGCAAGGGTTCGCCCAGCCATTGCGGCCGCGCAGCGGCGACCAGCAGCAACAGCCAAAGGGTGACGAAGGGCAACTGCCGACGCCATCCCGGCAGATGCGCACGGGCACGGCGACCGGCCAGACCCTCCAGTTCACTCAGGAAACTGACCTTGAGCGCCGCCTCGCCACTGTCCGCGACAGGCAACACGAAGCGCAACAGCCACGGCAGCGGCAACAGGGCGAAGACCCACGGCCAGGCGAACTCAAACATGTTTGCGAATCCACGTCTCGACCGATTGCGTCAGGCCATTGATAGCCTTGTCGTCGAGTTTGCATTCGGGCTTGTAGGCGCCTTCGACAAGAATCATCCAGCGGGTCAGCCCCGCAGCCGGGCAGCGATTGTCGAGAAACGCCAGCCATTTGCGGCCGTTGAGCGTATGGCTCTGGCTATAGGGATAGTGGTTGCGGCAAAGACGTTTGAGCAAGCCGTTGATCTGTTGCAGCCACGCACCGGCCGGCGCGCCATCGTAGGGTTTGGGCAACTGGGCCAGCTCGATCAGCGCCGCCTGGCGCAGGGGGTCCAGCGGTTGTTCGGCGTTTTCGCGGGCGGCCTTCTTCGGCAGGTAGATCCGCGCGCGCCACAGGCCATAACCGAGCAACGGTAATAGAGCGAGCAATACCCACCAGCCGGGGGCGAGCGGCCAGAACGGCACGGGCTCGGGCTGAATCATCGGCTGCAACTGGTCCAGCAGGCTCATTTCTGCTTTACCGGTTGTTGGGCATTCAAATAATCACGCAGTTGCTCAACCATTTCTTGCTGAGTGCTCAGCGGAATCAGCAATACCCGCAGTTTCTTCGCCAGCAATTCCCAACGGGCCTGACGCGCTTCGCCTTGAGCGCGGTAGGTCTGACGCAAATCGGGGTTGAGGGTGTCGAGCTCCAGCTGCGCGCCTTTCTCGGCAAAACGCAGCAGACCTGCCGCCGGAAGCGCATGATCCAGCGGATCGGACAGCGGCAACAGCAGCAGGTCGCAATGCCGGGAAAGGAGGGCCAGTTGCTGTTCGGCGGAATCGGACAGCGCGCGCTCGTCGCAGAGGATGAACACCAGACTGCCTGGCCGCAGCACTTCCCGGGCACGACGCAGCGCCACGCCGAAAGTGTCGCGGTCGGCGGCGGCCTCGGTGTGCAGCGACTGATTGACCCGCACCAGTCGGTTGAGCAGCTGCAACAGGCTCTGCTTGCTGCGGCGCGGCTTGATTTCGTAGTGTTCGTTATCGCCGAATACCAGCCCTCCGACCCGGTCGTTGTGGCCCAGAGCGGCCCAGCCGATCAGCGCCGCAGCCTGCGCCGCCAGTACCGATTTGAACATCTGGCCCGAACCGAAAAACAGCCGTCGGCTCTGCTCGACCATGAGGAAGATCGGCCGCTCGCGTTCCTCGTGGAACAGCTTGGTGTGTGGCTCCTGGGTCCTTGCCGTGACGCGCCAGTCGATGGTGCGCACATCGTCGCCAGCCTGATAGACCCGCACCTGATCGAAGTCCACGCCACGACCGCGCAGCTTGGAGTGATGCAGGCCAATCAAGGGGCTGCGCTGGCTGGGCGAAGAAAACAGCTGCACTTCCCGCACGCGATGACGCATCTCGATCAGCTCGGCGAGGCTGATGCGGATGCCCGGTTGGGAGATCAGATAGGGTTGCATGGGCTCAGGCGACGGCAACGACGTCGAGAATGCGCTGGATCACGCGGTCCTGATCAATCCCGGCGGCTTCCGCTTCGAACGACAGAATGATGCGATGACGCAGCACGTCGAAGACCATTGCCTGAATGTCTTCGGGGCTGACGAAGTCGCGACCGGCCAGCCAGGCGTGGGCGCGGGCGCAGCGGTCCAGGGAAATCGAGCCTCGCGGGCTGGCGCCGTAGCCGATCCACTCGGCGAGTTCGGCGTCGAACTTGGCGGGGGTGCGGGTCGCCATGACCAGTTGCACCAGGTATTCCTCCACCGCGTCGGCCATGTACAACCCAAGGATTTCCTTGCGCGCGGCGAAGATTGCCTGCTGGGTGACACGCCGTTCCGGCTTGGTTTCGCCATTCAACGCCTCGCCACGGGCCTGCTGCAGAATCTTGCGCTCGACGTTGGCGTCGGGGAAGCCAATTTTTACGTGCATGAGAAAACGGTCGAGCTGGGCTTCGGGCAGCGGATAGGTGCCTTCCTGCTCGATCGGGTTCTGGGTCGCCATCACCAGAAACAGCGGCGACAGATCGTAAGTGCTGCGGCCCACGCTGACCTGACGTTCGGCCATGGCCTCCAGCAGCGCCGATTGCACTTTGGCCGGCGCGCGGTTGATTTCGTCGGCCAGCACCAGATTGTGGAAGATCGGCCCCTGCTGAAACACGAAACTGCCGGTTTCCGGGCGATAGATCTCGGTGCCGGTGATGTCGGCGGGCAACAGGTCGGGGGTGAACTGGATGCGATGGAATTGCGCTTCGATACCTTCCGCCAGCTCTTTGATGGCCTTGGTCTTGGCCAGACCCGGCGCGCCTTCGACCAGCATGTGGCCGTCGGCAAGCAGCGCGATCAGCAGGCGCTCGACCAGTTTCTCCTGCCCCAGGATCTGAGTGGAGAGAAAGGTTCGCAGCGCGATCAACGCTTCACGATGTTCCATCGATGACGGTTCCTGGCAGGGTAGGCAGCAGCGCCAAAACGGCACCGAAGCTGGGGGCGTTACTTTAATCCATCCGAGGGGGTGGCGACTAACCGGCCAAGGGGTTTTTTCAGTGTCTGTCGCGTTTGGCGGGGTAAAAACGAGAATTGTCTGACAAGTCGCAGGTATTACCCCTGTTGCGCGAGATTTATGGTGTCAGTATTCCGTTGGTGGGCGTTTCGAGCCTTGATATCGGCATGGATATGCCCGTGGCGGCAGCCTGCCGCTGGCAGCGACATCCAGAGCGCCACCGCTGGCAAGCCGTGCTCCTACAGCGTCGACTTCACCCCAGCTCGCTGACGTAAGCCCCCACATTCTTGAGGATGATGCGCAACGTGTCATCCAGATCGCGCACCTCGCCAGCCGGGGTGCTGTGCGTGATTTCGTAGGTGGTCTCGCCGCCGAAGGGCTTGGCGTCCGCAGCGTCGATTTCCACTTTCAGCTGCGTTGCACTGAAGGTCACTTTCAGATTCGAGTCGACGTGGATGGTGTCATCGCGAAAGGTGATGTCGACTTCGTCTTCATCGGGAAAACGCGCCAGCAGGAACAGATCGCCGTTAGTGGCATGGCAGCAGGCCAGCGCCATGTCATCTTCTTCCTCGTCACAAGGGTTGTAGATGAAGCTGTCGGTGGTCATTTTCATGGGCGTGGTTCCTGTGGCTGGGTTCGGGGCAGGGGGAGATTTTGCCAGTCCTGAGCAAATATTGCCTGTTTGACGGGTTGAGCCAACCCCAAGACCACCCATACGGTCCATCCTCCCCCGCCTCTGAAACATTCCGTTGCGACCCGATGTCCGAATATGTCGCAGCACCGCAAGCAGGTGCGGGGTCGCTCTCGTTAAGCTGCGTAGCAGATGAACGGACGTGTGGCCGAGCCTGCCTGGGCAGACGCCCACCGATCTTCATTCGGGTCGATTCAATGTGACGACGCACACACGACGAGCGTTAGTACTTGAGGCAGGTCTTCACGCACTGCTCGTTGTCACGTTTTGCTGACTATCATCGAACAGGCGCAAACGTGGCAAAAACACACTCATGCACGACCCCGAAACACGCATCTCTCCTATATAAAAGCCAAGCCAAGCGGAGTACCACAGATGGCGTTCTTCACCGCAGCCAGCAAGTCCGACTTTCAGCACCAACTGCAAGTGGCACTGGCCCAGCACATCAGTGAACAGGCACTGCCACAAGTGGCGCTGTTCGCCGATCAATTCTTCGGCATCATTTCCCTCGACGAACTGACCCAGCGCAGGCTTTCCGACCTCGCCGGTTGCACTCTGTCTGCCTGGCGTCTGCTCGAGCGCTTCGAACACAGCAAACCGGAAGTCCGGGTCTACAACCCCGATTACGAACGTCACGGCTGGCAGTCGACCCACACCGCCGTAGAAGTCCTGCACCACGACCTGCCGTTTCTGGTCGACTCGGTGCGCACCGAACTGAACCGCCGCGGTTACAGCATCCACACGCTGCAGACCACCGTGCTGAGCGTGCGCCGCGACGAGAAGGGCCAACTGGTCGAACTGCTGCCAAAAGGCAGCACGGGCGACGGCGTGCTGCAAGAATCGCTGATGTACCTGGAAATCGACCGCTGCGCCAATGCTGCCGAACTGAACGTTCTGGCCCGCGAACTGGAGCAGGTGCTGAGTGAAGTGCGCGTCGCGGTCGAAGATTTCGAACCGATGAAGGCCAAGCTGCACGAGCTGCTGGCCGGCATCGACGCCATCGAATACAACGTCGATGCGGACGAGAAGGCCGAGGTCAAAGTGTTCCTCGAGTGGTTGGTGAACAACCACTTCACCTTCCTCGGCTATGAAGAATTCACCGTCAGCGGTGACGGAGAAGGCGGTCAACTGACCTATGACCAGTCGTCCTTCCTTGGTCTGACGAAGCTGCTGCGTGCCGGCCTGACAGCTGAAGACCTGCACATCGAAGGCTATGCGGTGAACTACCTGCACGAGCCGACCCTGCTTTCCTTCGCCAAGGCTGCGCACCCGAGCCGCGTACACCGCCCGGCGTACCCGGACTACGTGTCGATCCGCCAGATCGACGCCGACGGCAACGTCATCAAGGAATGCCGCTTCATGGGCTTGTACACCTCGTCGGTGTATGGCGAGAGCGTGCGCAACATCCCTTACATCCGCCGCAAGGTCGCTGAAGTCGAGCGCCGCTCCGGCTTCGACGCCAAGGCGCACCTGGGCAAGGAGCTGGCGCAAGTCGTTGAAGTGCTGCCTCGTGACGACCTGTTCCAGACCCCGGTTGACGAGCTGTTCACCACCGTCATGTCCATCGTGCAGATCCAGGAGCGCAACAAGATTCGCGTGTTCCTGCGCAAGGACCCGTACGGCCGCTTCTGCTACTGCCTGGCCTACGTGCCACGCGATATCTACTCCACCGAAGTGCGGCAGAAAATCCAGCAGGTGCTGATGGAGCGCCTGAAGGCCAGCGACTGCGAGTTCTGGACCTTCTTCTCCGAATCCGTGCTGGCCCGTGTGCAGCTGATCCTGCGGGTGGACCCGAAGGTCACCCTGAACATCGATCCGCAGCAACTGGAAAACGAAGTCATCCAGGCCTGCCGTTCGTGGAAGGACGATTACGCCAGTCTGGTCGTCGAAAGCTTCGGTGAAGCCCAGGGCACCAACGTTCTGGCCGACTTCCCGAAAGGCTTCCCGGCAGGCTACCGCGAGCGCTTCGCCGCGCACTCGGCCGTGGTCGACATGCAGCACCTGTTGAACCTGTCCGAAGCCAATCCGCTGGTCATGAGCTTCTATCAGCCGCTGTCGGGCGACAAGGCGCAGCTGCACTGCAAGCTGTACCACGCCGATACCCCGCTGGCGTTGTCCGACGTGTTGCCGATTCTGGAAAACCTCGGTCTGCGCGTGTTGGGTGAGTTCCCGTATCGCTTGCGCCACACCAACGGTCGCGAGTTCTGGATTCACGATTTCGCCTTCACTTACGGCGAAGGTCTGAACCTTGACCTGCAGCAGCTCAACGACACCCTGCAGGACGCCTTTGTGCACATCGTTCGTGGCGAAGCCGAGAACGATGCGTTCAACCGTCTGGTGCTGACTGCCGGTCTGCCATGGCGCGACGTAGCACTGCTGCGCGCTTATGCCCGTTACCTGAAGCAGATTCGTCTGGGCTTCGACCTGGGTTATATCGCCAGCACGCTGAACAACCATGCCGACATCGCCCGCGAATTGACGCGGTTGTTCAAGACTCGCTTCTATCTGGCGCGCAAGCTGTCCGGTGGCGATCTGGACGACATGCAGCAGCGTCTGGAAACGGCGATTCTCTCGGCACTGGACGACGTTCAGGTGCTCAACGAAGACCGCATCCTGCGTCGCTACCTTGACCTGATCAAGGCGACCATGCGCACCAATTTCTACCAGACCGACGCCAACGGCCAGAACAAGAGCTACTTCAGCTTCAAGTTCAACCCGCGTCTGATTCCCGAGCTGCCGAAGCCGGTGCCGAAGTTCGAGATCTTCGTCTACTCGCCGCGTGTCGAGGGTGTTCACCTGCGTTTCGGCAACGTCGCACGGGGTGGTCTGCGCTGGTCCGACCGTGAAGAAGACTTCCGCACCGAAGTGTTGGGCCTTGTGAAAGCCCAACAAGTGAAGAACTCGGTCATCGTGCCGGTCGGCGCCAAGGGCGGCTTCCTGCCGCGTCGTCTGCCGACCACCGGCACCCGCGACGAGATTCAGGCCGAAGCGATTGCCTGCTACCGCATTTTCATCTCCGGTCTGCTGGACATCACCGACAATCTGAAAGAAGGCGCGCTGGTTCCTCCGGCCAACGTCGTGCGTCATGACGACGATGACCCGTACCTGGTAGTGGCGGCCGACAAAGGCACCGCGACCTTCTCCGACATCGCCAACGGCATCGCCATCGACTACGGCTTCTGGCTGGGCGATGCGTTCGCCTCCGGTGGTTCGGCCGGTTACGACCACAAGAAAATGGGCATCACCGCCAAGGGCGCATGGGTGGGCGTGCAGCGTCACTTCCGCGAACGCGGGATCAACGTTCAGCAGGACAGCGTCAGCGTGATCGGCGTCGGCGACATGGCCGGTGACGTGTTCGGCAACGGCCTGTTGATGTCTGACAAGCTGCAACTGGTGGCAGCGTTCAACCACCTGCACATCTTCATCGATCCGAACCCGAATCCGGCCACCAGCTTCGTCGAACGTCAGCGTCTGTTCGATCTGCCGCGCTCGGCCTGGACCGATTACGACACCAGCATCATGTCCGAAGGCGGCGGTATCTTCCCGCGCAGCCTGAAGAGCATCACCATCACCCCGCAAATGAAAGAGCGCTTCGACATCACCGCGGACAAGCTGACGCCGACCGAATTGATGCACGCGCTGCTCAAGGCGCCGGTGGATCTACTGTGGAACGGCGGCATCGGCACCTACGTCAAGGCCAGCTCCGAAAGCCACAGCGACGTCGGCGACAAGGCCAACGACACCCTGCGAGTCAACGGCAACCAGCTGCGCTGCAAGGTGGTGGGCGAGGGCGGTAACCTGGGCATGACCCAACTGGGCCGCGTCGAGTTCGGCCTGCTCGGTGGCGCAACCAACACTGACTTCATCGACAACGCCGGTGGTGTGGACTGCTCCGACCACGAAGTGAACATCAAGATCCTGCTCAACGAAGTGGTGCAGGCCGGTGACATGACCGAGAAGCAGCGCAACCTGCTGCTCGAAAGCATGACCGACGAAGTGGGCAACCTGGTGCTCGGCAACAACTACAAGCAGACCCAGGCACTGTCGTTGGCGGCTCGTCGCGCCTACGAGCGCATCGCTGAATACAAGCGTCTGATGAACGATCTGGAATCCCGTGGCAAGCTGGACCGCGCCATCGAGTTCCTGCCCGCCGAAGACCAACTGGCCGAGCGCATCGCCGAGCAGAAAGGCCTGAGTCGCGCCGAGTTGTCGGTACTGATCTCGTACAGCAAGATCGACCTCAAGGAAGCGCTGCTGGAATCCCGCGTCCCTGATGACGATTACCTGGCCCGCGACATGGAAACCGCCTTCCCGCCGTCATTGGGCGCGAAGTTTTCGGAGTCCATGCGTCGCCACCGTCTGAAGCGCGAAATCGTCAGCACCCAGATCGCCAACGATCTGGTCAACCACATGGGCATCACCTTCGTGCAGCGGCTCAAAGAGTCGACTGGCATGAGTGCAGCCAACGTCGCCGGTGCCTACGTGATCGTGCGCGACATCTTCCACCTCCCGCACTGGTTCCGTCAGATCGAGGCGCTGGACTACAAGGTTCCTGCTGAAATCCAGCTGGCGCTGATGGATGAACTGATGCGTCTTGGCCGTCGCGCCACCCGCTGGTTCCTGCGCAGCCGTCGCAACGAGCTGGACGCGGCACGGGACGTTGCGCACTTCGGTCCGCACATCGCGACCTTGGGTCTGAAACTGGACGAGCTGCTGGAAGGCCCGACCCGGGAAGTCTGGCAGGCGCGTTATCAGGAGTACGTCGAGGCTGGCGTGCCGGAGTTGCTGGCGCGAATGGTCGCGGGCACCACTCACCTGTACACACTGCTGCCGATCATCGAAGCATCCGACGTCACTGGCCAGAACGCGGCCGACGTGGCCAAGGTGTACTTCGCGGTGGGCAGTTCGCTGGACGTCACCTGGTACCTGCAGCAAATCAGTGCGCTCCCCGTGGAGAACAACTGGCAGGCCCTGGCCCGCGAGGCGTTCCGCGACGACATCGACTGGCAGCAACGGGCGATCACTGTGTCCGTTCTGCAAATGCCGAACGGCCCTGCGGATGTAGAAGAGCGCCTGAACCTGTGGCTGGAGCAGCACATGCCGATGGTCGAGCGCTGGCGCGCGATGCTGGTCGAGCTGCGTGCCGCGAGCGGCAACGACTACGCAATGTACGCCGTCGCCAACCGCGAACTGCTCGACCTGGCCATGAGCGGGCAGACTGCTGTGGTTTGATGGTTTAGTTGAGCTGAGGACGGAGCCCTGCATCGAGAGATGTGGGGCTTTTTTGTGTGTGTTGGGCGACAGATATTATTCATCTTGAACGCTGATTACGAATGAGCTCGCATCTTCCCCTGCATATCCTTCGTTGTGCGGACTTTTCCCATCCTGAATAGGAGTGTAGGAATCAGTCCTGTAGTCCCTTTCTGAAAACCCCGCAGTCCTGTCCTTTTGTGTTTCAGCGCTCGGACAGGGCCGCGTGAAGTCCCTACATTCCGCCGCTTTCTCAGCGCGGATCACGGAATGTCTGACGCCCCACACGCTGCCCGCCAGGGCGATGCGATCGTTCACAGCTGCCGTGGGCGTCGGCATGAGCGCCACGGGCACCGATGAAAGCATCGGCCAGTTCTGCTCGGAGCTGGCCAACGACCTGTTCCCGCCCGAGGTCTGCGGGTACATCAGCAGCGGTTCGCCCGACACCTTTTTCAACGGTCTGCCGGCGGCCCGCGCGGCGGGGGTCCTCGCGTCTGCTCCGCCCGGTCTGCCGGAAGACGYCGCGCCGGAAGGCACCTTCCTCGACATGGCCAGGGGCTTTTTCTCGGAGCTGTGGCGCCCGACCCTGGCCTCTCCCGTMCCGGGTGCYCTGCCCAGACCGATGGATGAGGTGACCTGCAGCCGYCATCCACCGATGCCGCCGCAGTTTCTCGCCGAGGGTTCGAGCAAGGTCTTCATCAACGGCCAGCCCGCCGTGCGCAGCCGCGACCGCAGCACCTGTGGCGCGCTGGTGACCTCGTCCGGGCAGATCTCGCCCAACATCTTCATAGGTGGNGCCCAGACCGATGGATGAGGTGACCTGCAGCCGCCATCCACCGATGCCGCCGCAGTTTCTCGCCGAGGGTTCGAGCAAGGTCTTCATCAACGGCCAGCCCGCCGTGCGCAGCCGCGACCGCAGCACCTGTGGCGCGCTGGTGACCTCGTCCGGGCAGATCTCGCCCAACATCTTCATAGGTGGTGACCCGGTGGCGGTGCGCGCGGTCCGCAGCGGCAAGACGCCAGGCGTGGGGCTCGCGGGCACTGCGCTGATGCTGTTGCGCGGCGGGCCGGGGAAGTTCGTCAGCAACCTGCCGTGCATGCTGCTCGGTAGCTTGAATGCCTACGGCGTGAGCCAGGTCACCGGGGCCTTGGCCCGCGCAGTGACCGGCTCGCCGAACCCGGTGCATGTCGCCACGGGGGCCAAGGTGCTGGGCGGTCCTGAAGCTGTCTCTTATACACNTGAATGCCTACGGCGTGAGCCAGGTCACCGGGGCCTTGGCCCGCGCAGTGACCGGCTCGCCGAACCCGGTGCATGTCGCCACGGGGGCCAAGGTGCTGGGCGGTCCTGAAGAGCTGGATTTCGTGCTGCCGGGGGTGATGCCGTTCGAATGGCAGCGGGTGTACAACAGTCGCGATGAACGGCGTGACGGGCTGTTCGGCGCGGGCTGGAGCGTGGGCTTTGAGGTCGGTGTGCGCATCGAGCCGCACCCGGACGGTGGCGACGGCTGACCTATGTCGATGAGCAGGCGCGCTCGATCGATCTGGGGGTCATTCCGCTGG
>NZ_MUIN01000017.1 GCF_002080045.1 Pseudomonas sp. Bc-h
TGCATCGCCGATGGTAGTGTGGGGTTTCCCCATGTGAGAGTAGGTCATCGTCAAGATTAAATTCCGAAACCCCATCTGCGAAAGCAGATGGGGTTTTGTTTTTGCGCCCGGAAAAACCCTGGCGCGTGGCCTTGCTCTATGCGTCAACATCTTGCATGGATATCATGCGTCCCTCACTGACAGGTGTTAACGAAATGCAAACGTTGTTGAAGCTTCTCGGGGATGGGGAATTCCACTCTGGTGAGGCGCTGGGTGCAGCGCTTGGTGTCAGCCGCAGCGCTGTCTGGAAGAGGCTTCAGCAGGTGGAGGCTGAAACCGGAATAGAGATCCACAAAATTCGGGGGCGAGGCTATCGCCTGGCTACTCCTCTATATCTACTGGATGAGCGTTGGCTGAACGAAGGTCAGGGAGATGCGAACTGGTCGATTCATGTGTACGACAGTATCGACTCCACAAATGCCGAAGCAATGCGCCTGGTGAGTCGGGGTGACCGATTACCTCTCCTTGTGATCGCAGAGCGGCAGACGGCAGGTAGGGGGCGTCGCGGGCGTAAATGGGTGAGTCCCTTCGCTGAAAACCTTTACTACAGTTTGGCGCTGCGCATCGACGGCGGTATGCGTCAACTGGAGGGGTTGAGCCTGCTGGTTGGGTTGGCGGTGGTCAAGATGCTCCGGGAAATGGGTATCAAGGATGCTGGCTTGAAGTGGCCTAACGACATCCTGGTAGGTGGCCGAAAGCTTGCCGGTGTGCTGCTGGAGCTTACAGGCGATCCGGCAGACGTCTGCCACGTAGTGATCGGCATCGGTATCAACGTGAACATGCGTGCTTCTGCTGAAGTTGATCAGTCGTGGACGTCGATGATGCTGGAGCTCGGTGATGCCCAGGATCGGAATGAAATTGCGATGAAGGTAAGTCGTAATCTTGAGGCTTACCTGTCGATGCATATGAATAAGGGGTTTGCTGCTTTCAAAGACGAGTGGGAGGCCAATCACCTTTGGCAAGGTAAAGCTGTGACGCTGCTCGCTGGTGATAATGCAATAGAGGGGGTTGTCGTGGGCGTTGACGCTGTCGGTGCGTTGCGCCTGGAGGTCGCTGGCGAGTTGATGGTCTTCAGTGGCGGCGAGTTGACTTTACGGCTGCGTCAGGCTGCCGGTTGACGATACCTTGGGAAATAACTGCGTTGGGGCTGCTTTGGGTAACTGGTTTCGTCCCTGTGCGTGATTGGTCGTGAGGTTGTTATGCGGTGGGTGTTTTTGTTGTTGGTGATGTTGAATGTCTTCTACTACGTGTGGCACCAGCAGGAGGCGCCATTGCGTCCCAAGGAAGTCGCGCCTCTATCACTTTTCAAGGGTGCCAGCCAGGACATCCAGTTGCTCGTCGAATCAACCTCGGCAAAGTCTGCAAGTCAATGTTTGTACCTCGGAGGTGATATTCCTCAGGCTGAGGCCAAAACGATCGAGCAGCGTTTGACGACCCTGGATATACAAACCCAATTCGGCAAGCGTCTGGATGCCTCTGGGGTCGTGTACTGGTTGAAGATCGCGACAGATAGCCGTCGTCTTGTTGACGACTCCTTATTGGGGAGGTTGCGCCAGGACTTTCCGCAATTAAAAAGTGAAATAATGTCGTGTGAAGGCATTGCAACTGCTGATTAGTTTGCATAGAATGGCGCCCGCTTCGCAGTGCAGGACAAATTGAAATGCACGCGAAACAAAGGTCAACGTTTGTAACCTCAAGTTTTTATTGAGAAAAAGGTTGACAGAAGGCTGGCATGATATAGAATGCCGGCTCGCTTAGGAGGGGTTCCCGAGCGGCCAAAGGGATCAGACTGTAAATCTGACGTCTACGACTTCGAAGGTTCGAATCCTTCCCCCTCCACCAAATTTTCGAGCGTAAGCAACATGCTCGGCGGGTATAGTTTAGTGGTAGAACCTCAGCCTTCCAAGCTGATGATGCGGGTTCGATTCCCGCTACCCGCTCCAAGTTTTGTTGGTTGTGCAATGCGTTTTGCTCTTGTAGCTCAGTTGGTAGAGCACACCCTTGGTAAGGGTGAGGTCAGCGGTTCAAATCCGCTCAAGAGCTCCATTAATAAAGGCAGATATGAAAGTATCTGCCTTTGTTTTAAGCGGTTGGTTCGGTTCGGTGTTTCGGCTTCAGGCCTGGGCTGCAATCAGTCGCTAGCAGTGATTCGGTAGGGGTGAGACTGTGGCCTTAACGAATAGCTGTTGAAATCTTCCTGTCGGGTCCGCATAATCTTCGGCCTGATTTTGCTTTTAGGTCAGTAGCTCAATTGGCAGAGCGACGGTCTCCAAAACCGTAGGTTGGGGGTTCGATTCCCTCCTGACCTGCCAGATTCGCTTAACGTGTCTGGCTTTCTTTTCACAGGATTTTAGTAGATGAATCCAAAGGCTGAAGCCCCAGACTCCCGTTTTGATCTCGTCAAGTGGCTCGTTGTAGTCCTCTTGGTCGTGGTGGGTGTCGTCGGAAATCAATACTACTCGGCGCAGCCAATCCTGTATCGCGTGCTTGCCTTGCTTGTGATTGCCGCCGTTGCAGCCTATGTGGGGCTGCAGACTGGCAAAGGCAAGGCTTTCTTCGTGTTGGCCAAGGAAGCTCGCGCTGAGATTCGTAAAGTCGTATGGCCTACTCGTCAAGAAACCACCCAGACTACCCTCATTGTGGTGGCTGTGGTTCTGGTTATGGCGCTGCTGTTGTGGGGGCTAGATTCCCTGCTCGGCTGGCTTGTTTCCTTGATCGTCGGCTAAGGGTGTCCCGTGGCTAAGCGTTGGTACGTTGTGCATGCCTACTCGGGTTACGAGAAGCATGTTATGCGCTCTCTGATCGAGCGTGTAAAGCTGGCAGGCATGGAAGATGGTTTTGGCGAAATTCTGGTCCCTACCGAAGAAGTCGTAGAGATGCGTAACGGCCAGAAGCGCAAAAGCGAGCGTAAGTTCTTCCCTGGTTATGTGCTTGTTCAGATGGACATGAATGAGGGTACTTGGCACTTGGTCAAGGATACCCCGCGTGTGATGGGCTTTATCGGTGGTACGGCGGACAAGCCGGCTCCTATCACTGATAAGGAAGCCGAGGCTATTCTGCGTCGTGTTGCTGATGGCAGCGACAAGCCGAAGCCCAAGACTCTGTTCGAGCCAGGTGAAGTGGTTCGCGTTACTGATGGTCCGTTCGCGGATTTCAACGGTACGGTTGAAGAAGTTAACTACGAAAAGAGCCGGATTCAGGTCGCAGTGCTCATTTTCGGACGCTCTACTCCGGTAGAGCTCGAGTTCAGTCAGGTCGAAAAGGCATAGCTGAGCTGGAAATCCCTTACCCCGCAGCCCTGGGCTGTGGGGTTTTGTCGTCACTGGGATAAACGCGCAAGTAACCGGGGAGCCTTTTTCAGGCGTTTGAACCCGTAATTGGAGTGCCTCATGGCCAAGAAGATTACCGCTTACATCAAGCTTCAAGTGAAAGCCGCTCAGGCTAACCCAAGCCCACCTGTTGGTCCGGCTCTGGGTCAGCATGGCGTGAACATTATGGAATTCTGCAAGGCTTTCAACGCCCGTACTCAGGGTCTTGAGCCAGGTCTGCCGACTCCTGTGATCATCACTGTTTACAGCGACCGCAGCTTCACTTTTGAAACCAAAAGCACCCCTGCTTCGGTTCTGCTGAAGAAAGCAGCTGGCCTGACCAGCGGCTCGGCTCGTCCGAACACCGTTAAAGTTGGCACTGTTACCCGTGCTCAGCTGGAAGAGATCGCTAAAGTCAAAAACGCGGATCTGACTGCTGCTGACATGGAAGCTGCCGTGCGTACCATCGCCGGTTCTGCTCGTAGCATGGGCCTTAACGTGGAGGGTGTGTAATGGCTAAGCTGACCAAACGCCAAAAGGCAATCGCTTCGAAAGTTGAAGCTGGCAAATCCTACAGCTTCAACGACGCAGCTGCTCTGCTGACCGAGCTGTCGACCGTTAAATTCAGCGAGTCCGTGGACGTAGCTGTAAACCTCGGTGTTGACCCGCGTAAATCCGACCAGGTTGTTCGCAGCGCCACCGTGCTGCCACACGGCACTGGCAAGACTGTTCGCGTTGCTGTCTTCACTCAAGGTCCAGCAGCTGAAGCCGCTCTGGCTGCCGGCGCTGATCGCGTTGGTATGGACGACCTGGCTGCCGAAATGAAAGGCGGCGACCTGAACTATGACGTGGTCATTGCATCCCCGGACGCAATGCGTGTCGTAGGTCAGTTGGGTCAGATCCTCGGTCCACGTGGCCTGATGCCTAACCCGAAAGTCGGCACCGTGACTCCAGACGTAGCTAACGCGGTCAAAAACGCAAAAGCTGGTCAGGTTCGTTATCGCACGGACAAGAACGGCATCATCCACACCTCCGTTGGCAAAGTCGGTTTTGATGCTGACAAGCTGCGTGAGAACGTTGAAGCCCTGATCGCTGACCTGAAGCGTATCAAGCCAGCTTCCTCGAAAGGTATCTACGTCAAGCGCGTCACCCTGAGCACCACTATGGGCCCAGGCCTGGTCATCGACCAGGGTTCGTTGAACGCGTAAGACCGCAGGGTGCGGGTAACCGCATCTTTGCAAATATTGGGGTCCCTGCCTGGCGGGGGCTATCCAAGACCGTAGGCGGCGAAAGTCTTAAAACACAAGCCTACGCAGATGGTGCTCCCGGTTCCTTACCGAATCAGACACCAAAACGACATCCGGCTTCGGTCAGATGAAACGGTAACAAGCAGGAGTTAAACCCGTGGCAATTAAACTCGAAGACAAGAAGGCCATCGTCGCTGAAGTCAACGAGGCTGCCAAAGTCGCTCTGTCCGCTGTCGTGGCTGATGCCCGTGGCGTAACAGTAGGCGCGATGACCGGACTCCGTAAAGAGGCTCGTGAAGCTGGCGTATACGTACGTGTCGTACGTAATACCCTGCTCAAGCGTGCCGTTGCTGACACTGAGTACAGTGTTCTCAACGACGCGTTCACCGGCCCGACCTTGATCGCTTTCTCCAACGAACATCCTGGCGCTGCTGCCCGTCTGTTCAAAGAGTTCGCTAAAGGTCAGGACAAGTTCGAGATCAAGGCAGCTGCGTTCGAGGGCAAGTTCCTCGCAGCTAATCAGATCGATGTACTGGCAACCTTGCCGACCCGTAACGAAGCCATTTCCCAGCTGATGAGCGTGATCCAAGGCGCTACCAGCAAACTGGCTCGTACTCTGGCGGCAGTTCGCGAACAGAAAGAAGCTGCTGCAGCCTAAGGCTGCACACCTCTTCTCGCGTATTTTTGTTTATTTCGAAGGCCGCATAGGCCCTCACACAATTCAGGAATTAGAGTCATGTCTATCTCTCAAGACGATATCCTCAACGCCGTAGCTGAAATGTCCGTTCTGCAGGTTGTTGAACTGATCAAGGCTTTCGAAGAAAAATTCGGTGTTAGCGCTGCTGCTGCTTCCGCTGGCCCAGCTGCTGCTGCCGCTGTCGTTGAAGAGCAAACCGAATTCAACGTCATGCTGACCGAAGCTGGCGAGAAGAAAGTCAACGTCATTAAAGCAGTTCGTGAACTGACCGGTCTGGGCCTGAAAGAAGCCAAGGCAGTCGTTGACGGCGCTCCAGCAATGGTTCTGGAAGCAGTAGCAAAAGACGCTGCTGACAAAGCCAAAGCTACTCTGGAAGAAGCAGGCGCTAAAGTCGAGCTGAAGTAAGCATCGACCTTGCGTCTCCAGCCCGAGCGTTAAGCGAAAGGCTGATGGCTGGTGGCTTCTGCCACCGGCCTTTTTCCGTTCTTGGTGATCGATTAGGTCGGCGCCACTAACGTGCTTCAACCACCTCGAACGGTGGCGCAAACCATGGGGTTTGCAAGATTTTCTGGCCGCTCCCGTCGGGGGAGGCCAAACAAGCAGGTGACCAAGCTGGGGAACGCTGATGGCTTACTCATATACTGAGAAAAAACGTATCCGCAAGGACTTTAGCAAGTTGCCGGACGTCATGGATGTGCCTTACCTCCTGGCCATCCAGCTGGATTCGTATCGTGAATTCTTGCAAGCGGGAGCGACTAAAGATCAGTTCCGCGACGTGGGCCTGCATGCGGCCTTCAAATCCGTTTTCCCGATCATCAGCTACTCCGGCAATGCTGCTCTGGAGTACGTCGGATATCGTCTGGGCGAACCGGCATTTGATGTCAAGGAATGCGTGCTGCGCGGCGTGACGTACGCCGTACCTTTGCGGGTAAAAGTGCGCCTGATCATTTTCGACAAAGAATCGTCGAACAAAGCGATCAAGGACATCAAAGAGCAAGAAGTCTACATGGGTGAAATCCCCCTGATGACTGAGAACGGTACCTTCGTTATCAACGGTACCGAGCGTGTGATCGTTTCCCAGCTGCACCGTTCCCCGGGCGTGTTCTTCGACCACGACCGCGGCAAGACGCACAGTTCTGGCAAGCTGTTGTACTCCGCTCGCATCATTCCTTACCGTGGTTCGTGGCTGGATTTCGAGTTCGATCCAAAGGACTGTGTATTCGTCCGTATCGACCGTCGCCGCAAGCTCCCTGCATCGGTTCTGCTGCGTGCGCTGGGCTACACCACTGAAGAAGTGCTGGACGCGTTCTATACCACCAACGTATTCCACGTTCAGGGCGAGAACCTGAGCCTGGAGCTGGTGCCTCAGCGCCTGCGTGGTGAAATTGCCGTTCTGGATATCCAGGATGACAAAGGCAAGGTGATCGTTGAGCAAGGCCGCCGTATTACCGCGCGCCACATCAACCAGTTGGAAAAAGCCAATATCAAGGCTCTTGAAGTTCCTCTGGATTACGTCCTTGGTCGTACCACCGCCAAAGCGATCGTGCACCCGGCTACCGGCGAGATCATTGCTGAATGCAACACCGAGCTGAACACCGAAATCCTGGCGAAGATCGCCAAGGCTCAGGTTGTTCGTATCGAGACGTTGTACACCAACGATATCGACTGCGGTCCGTTCATCTCTGACACTCTGAAGATCGATTCGACCGGCAACCAGCTGGAAGCTCTGGTCGAAATCTATCGCATGATGCGTCCTGGCGAGCCGCCAACCAAGGATGCAGCCGAGACGCTGTTCAACAACCTGTTCTTCAGTCCTGAGCGTTACGATCTGTCGGCTGTAGGTCGCATGAAGTTCAACCGTCGTATCGGTCGTACCGAAATCGAAGGTTCGGGCGTTCTTTGCAAGGAAGACATCGTTGCGGTCCTCAAGACCCTCGTTGACATCCGTAACGGCAAAGGCATCGTCGATGACATCGACCACTTGGGTAACCGTCGTGTTCGCTGCGTAGGCGAGATGGCCGAGAACCAGTTCCGCGTTGGTCTGGTGCGTGTCGAGCGTGCGGTCAAAGAGCGTCTGTCGATGGCTGAGAGCGAAGGTCTGATGCCTCAGGACCTGATCAACGCCAAGCCAGTTGCTGCCGCGGTGAAAGAGTTCTTCGGTTCCAGCCAACTGTCGCAGTTCATGGACCAGAACAACCCACTGTCCGAGATCACCCACAAGCGTCGTGTCTCTGCACTCGGCCCTGGTGGTCTGACTCGCGAGCGCGCAGGCTTCGAAGTTCGTGACGTACACCCGACGCACTACGGTCGTGTTTGCCCGATCGAAACGCCGGAAGGTCCGAACATCGGTCTGATCAACTCGCTGGCTGCCTATGCCCGCACCAACCAGTATGGCTTCCTGGAAAGCCCGTACCGCGTGGTGAAGGAAGGCCTGGTGACCGACGAGATCGTCTTCCTGTCCGCTATTGAAGAAGCCGATCACGTGATCGCGCAGGCTTCTGCTGCCATGAACGACAAAGGTCAGCTGATCGATGAGCTGGTTGCCGTACGTCACCTGAACGAGTTCACCGTCAAGGCGCCGGAAGACGTGACCTTGATGGACGTTTCGCCGAAGCAGGTCGTTTCGGTTGCAGCGTCGCTGATTCCGTTCCTCGAGCACGACGACGCCAACCGTGCGTTGATGGGTTCGAACATGCAGCGTCAGGCTGTACCGACCCTGCGTGCCGACAAGCCGCTGGTGGGTACCGGCATGGAGCGCAACGTTGCGCGTGACTCCGGTGTTTGCGTCGTTGCCCGTCGTGGCGGCGTCATTGACTCGGTGGACGCCAGCCGTATCGTTGTTCGTGTTGCTGATGACGAAGTTGAGCCAGGCGAAGCCGGTGTCGACATCTACAACCTGACCAAGTACACCCGCTCGAACCAGAACACCTGCATCAATCAGCGTCCGCTGGTGAGCAAGGGTGATCGCGTTCAGCGTAGTGACATCATGGCCGACGGTCCGTCCACCGACATGGGTGAACTGGCTCTCGGTCAGAACATGCGCATCGCGTTCATGGCATGGAACGGCTTCAACTTCGAAGACTCCATCTGCCTGTCCGAGCGTGTCGTTCAAGAAGACCGCTTCACCACGATCCACATTCAGGAACTGACCTGTGTGGCGCGTGATACCAAGCTGGGCCCTGAGGAAATCACCGCTGACATCCCGAACGTGGGTGAAGCAGCGCTGAATAAACTGGACGAAGCCGGTATCGTTTATGTAGGCGCTGAAGTAGGCGCTGGCGACATTCTGGTGGGTAAGGTCACCCCGAAAGGCGAGACTCAGCTGACGCCAGAAGAGAAACTGTTGCGTGCAATCTTCGGTGAGAAGGCTAGCGACGTCAAAGACACCTCCCTGCGCGTACCTACCGGTACCAAAGGTACTGTCATCGACGTACAGGTCTTTACTCGCGACGGCGTTGAGCGTGATGCTCGTGCCCTGTCGATCGAGAAGAGCCAGCTGGACGAGATTCGCAAGGATCTGAACGAAGAGTTCCGTATCGTTGAAGGTGCAACCTTCGAGCGTCTGCGTTCTGCTTTGGTAGGCCGTAGTGTAGAAGGTGGTGCTGGCCTGAAGAAAGGTCAGGAAATCACCGACGAAGTCCTCGACGGTCTTGAGCACGGCCAGTGGTTCAAGCTGCGCATGGTCGAAGACGCGCTGAACGAGCAACTCGAGAGAGCCCAGGCTTACATCGTTGATCGCCGCCGTCTGCTGGACGACAAGTTTGAAGACAAGAAGCGCAAGCTGCAGCAGGGCGATGACCTGGCTCCAGGCGTGCTGAAAATCGTCAAGGTCTACCTTGCCATTCGTCGCCGCATCCAGCCGGGCGACAAAATGGCCGGTCGCCACGGTAACAAAGGTGTGGTCTCCGTGATCATGCCGGTTGAAGACATGCCGCACGATGCCAATGGCACGCCTGTGGATATCGTCCTCAACCCGTTGGGTGTACCTTCGCGTATGAACGTTGGTCAGATTCTCGAGACGCACTTGGGCCTCGCGGCCAAGGGTCTGGGCGAGAAGATCAACCGTATGCTCGAAGAGCAGCGTAAAGTCGTTGAACTGCGCAAGTTCCTGAACGAGATCTACAACGAGATCGGCGGTCGTCAGGAAAACCTGGACGACCTGTCTGATCAGGAAGTTCTGGATCTGGCGAAGAACCTGCGTGGCGGCGTTCCAATGGCAACTCCGGTGTTTGACGGTGCCAAGGAAAGCGAAATCAAGGCCATGCTGCGCCTGGCGGACATGCCGGACAGTGGCCAGATGCAACTCTTCGACGGTCGTACCGGTAACAAATTCGAGCGTCCGGTAACTGTTGGCTACATGTACATGCTGAAGCTGAACCACTTGGTGGACGACAAGATGCATGCGCGTTCCACTGGTTCCTACAGCCTGGTTACCCAGCAGCCGCTGGGTGGTAAGGCGCAGTTCGGTGGTCAGCGTTTCGGGGAGATGGAGGTCTGGGCGCTGGAAGCATACGGCGCGGCATACACTCTGCAAGAAATGCTCACAGTGAAGTCGGACGATGTGAACGGCCGTACCAAGATGTACAAAAACATCGTGGACGGCGATCACCGTATGGAGCCGGGCATGCCCGAGTCCTTCAACGTGTTGATCAAAGAAATCCGTTCGCTCGGTATCGATATCGATCTGGAAACCGAATAACACGTGACGCGAATCGAGGGTGGGTCGGTATGACCACCCTCTGCTCCGCCAGGAGGAAAGGCCTTGAAAGACCTACTGAATTTGCTGAAAAACCAGGGTCAAGTCGAAGAGTTCGACGCCATCCGTATCGGATTGGCATCGCCTGAGATGATCCGTTCGTGGTCGTTCGGTGAAGTTAAAAAGCCGGAAACCATCAACTACCGTACGTTCAAACCTGAGCGTGACGGCCTGTTCTGCGCCAAGATCTTTGGCCCGGTAAAGGATTACGAGTGCCTGTGCGGTAAGTACAAGCGCTTGAAGCATCGTGGCGTGATCTGCGAGAAGTGCGGCGTTGAGGTTGCACTGGCTAAGGTCCGTCGTGAGCGTATGGCTCACATCGAGCTGGCTTCGCCGGTTGCTCACATCTGGTTCCTGAAGTCGTTGCCGTCCCGTATCGGTTTGCTGATGGACATGACCCTGCGTGATATCGAGCGTGTTCTCTACTTCGAGAGCTATGTCGTTATCGATCCAGGCATGACCACCCTTGAAAAAGGCCAGCTGCTGAACGACGAGCAGTACTTCGAAGCCCTCGAAGAGTTCGGTGACGACTTCGACGCCCGCATGGGTGCCGAGGCTGTCCGCGAGCTGCTGCACGCTATCGACCTGGAGCACGAGATTGGCCGTCTGCGCGAAGAGATTCCGCAAACCAACTCCGAAACCAAGATCAAGAAGCTGTCCAAGCGCCTGAAGTTGATGGAAGCCTTCCAGGGTTCCGGCAACTTGCCAGAGTGGATGGTGTTGACCGTTCTGCCGGTTCTGCCGCCAGATCTGCGTCCACTGGTCCCACTGGATGGCGGTCGTTTCGCGACTTCCGACCTCAACGATCTGTATCGTCGAGTGATCAATCGTAACAACCGTTTGAAGCGCCTGCTGGATCTGTCCGCTCCGGACATCATCGTGCGCAACGAAAAGCGCATGCTGCAGGAAGCTGTGGACGCGTTGCTCGACAACGGCCGTCGCGGCCGTGCGATCACCGGTTCGAACAAGCGCCCTCTGAAATCCCTGGCTGACATGATCAAGGGTAAACAGGGTCGTTTCCGTCAGAACTTGCTCGGTAAGCGCGTTGACTACTCGGGTCGTTCGGTAATTACCGTAGGTCCGACCCTGCGTCTGCACCAGTGCGGCCTGCCGAAGAAAATGGCTCTCGAGCTGTTCAAGCCGTTCATCTTTGGCAAGCTGGAAATGCGCGGTCTTGCGACCACCATCAAAGCGGCCAAGAAAATGGTCGAGCGCGAACTGCCAGAGGTCTGGGACGTTCTCGCTGAGGTGATTCGTGAACACCCAGTGCTTCTGAACCGTGCGCCGACTCTTCACCGTCTGGGTATCCAGGCGTTTGAACCGGTACTGATCGAAGGTAAGGCTATTCAGCTGCACCCGCTGGTCTGTGCTGCGTACAACGCCGACTTCGACGGCGACCAGATGGCCGTTCACGTTCCGCTGACGCTGGAAGCCCAGCTCGAAGCGCGCGCGCTGATGATGTCGACCAACAACATCCTGTCGCCAGCCAACGGTGAGCCAATCATCGTTCCTTCGCAGGACGTTGTACTGGGCCTGTACTACATGACTCGTGAAGCGATCAACGCCAAGGGCGAAGGTCGTGTGTTCGCGGATCTGCAGGAAGTTGACCGTGTATTCCGCGCCGGCGAAGCCGCGCTGCATGCCAAGGTCAAGGTGCGGATCAACGAAACGGTCAATGACCGTGACGGCGGCAGCGTGAGCGGCACCCGTATTGTCGACACCACCGTCGGCCGTGCATTGCTGTATCAAGTTGTGCCAAAGGGCCTGTCGTACGACGTCGTCAACCAGCCTATGAAGAAAAAGGCGATCTCCAAGCTGATCAACCAGTGCTATCGCGTGGTTGGTCTGAAAGAGACCGTGATCTTCGCTGACCAGTTGATGTACACCGGTTTTGCGTACTCGACCATTTCGGGTGTTTCCATCGGCGTTAACGACTTCGTTATCCCGGATGAAAAAGCTCGCATCATCGATGCCGCGACCGAAGAAGTTAAAGAGATCGAAAGTCAGTATGCCTCCGGCCTAGTAACCCAGGGCGAGAAGTACAACAAGGTGATCGACCTCTGGTCCAAGGCGAACGACGAAGTCTCCAAGGCGATGATGTCCAACCTCTCGAAAGAGAAGGTTGTCGACCGTCACGGCGAGACTGTGGATCAAGAGTCCTTCAACTCGATGTACATGATGGCTGACTCGGGTGCGCGGGGTTCCGCAGCACAGATTCGTCAGTTGGCGGGTATGCGTGGTCTGATGGCCAAGCCGGACGGCTCGATCATCGAGACGCCGATCACCGCGAACTTCCGTGAAGGTCTGAGCGTACTCCAGTACTTCATCTCGACTCACGGTGCTCGTAAGGGTCTTGCGGATACCGCGTTGAAAACCGCGAACTCCGGTTACCTGACTCGTCGTCTGGTCGACGTTGCGCAGGATCTGGTGGTTACCGAAGTCGACTGCGGCACCGAACAGGGCCTGCTGATGACTCCGCACATCGAAGGCGGCGACGTGGTCGAGCCTCTGGGTGAGCGCGTACTGGGCCGTGTAATTGCCCGTGACGTGTTCAAGCCGGGCACCGAAGACGTCATTGTTCCTGCCGGTACGCTGGTAGACGAGAAGTGGGTCGAATTCATCGAGCTGAACAGCATCGACGAAGTGATCGTACGCTCGCCAATCAGCTGCGAAACCCGCTATGGCATCTGCGCCAAGTGCTACGGTCGCGATCTGGCCCGTGGTCACCAGGTGAACATCGGTGAAGCTGTCGGCGTTATCGCTGCACAGTCGATCGGTGAGCCGGGTACCCAGCTGACCATGCGTACGTTCCACATCGGTGGTGCGGCAAGCCGTACTTCCGCAGCCGACAGCGTTCAGGTGAAAAACGGCGGTATCGTCCGTCTGCATAACCTGAAGCACGTAGAGCGTCTCGATGGCAACCTGGTCGCGGTATCGCGTTCCGGTGAGCTGGCGATCGCCGACGAATTCGGCCGTGAGCGTGAGCGTTACAAACTGCCTTACGGTGCAGTGATCTCGGTGAAGGAAGGCGACAAGGTCGACGCTGGCTCTATCGTGGCCAAGTGGGACCCGCACACTCACCCGATCGTTACCGAAATGAAAGGTACCGTGACCTATGTGGGCATGGAAGAAGGTATTACGATCAAGCGCCAGACCGACGAACTGACCGGTCTGACCAACATCGAAGTACTTGACGCCAAAGACCGCCCGGCGGCTGGCAAGGATATTCGTCCTGCGGTCAAGATGGTGGGTATCGATGGCAAGGATCTGTTGCTGCCAGGTACTGACGTACCGGCTCAGTACTTCCTGCCAGCGAACGCCCTGGTCGGCGTTGCGGACGGTGCTCAAGTGGGCGTGGGTGATGTTATCGCCCGTATTCCACAAGAGACTTCCAAGACCCGTGACATCACCGGTGGTCTGCCACGCGTTGCTGACTTGTTCGAAGCGCGTCGCCCGAAAGAAGCATCGATCCTGGCGGAAGTCAGCGGTACGATCGCATTCGGTAAAGAGACCAAAGGCAAGCGTCGTCTGGTTATTACGCCAAACGACGGCAGCGATCCGTACGAAGAGCTGATTCCGAAATGGCGTCACCTGAACGTCTTCGAAGGTGAGCAAGTGAACCGCGGTGAAGTTATCTCCGACGGCCCTAGCGATCCGCACGACATCCTGCGTTTGTTGGGTGTCAGCGCTCTGGCGAAATACATCGTCAATGAGATTCAGGACGTTTACCGCTTGCAAGGCGTGAAGATCAACGACAAGCACATCGAAACGATCCTTCGTCAGATGCTGCGCAAGGTTGAGATCTCCGAGTCTGGCGACTCGAGCTTCATCAAGGGCGACCAGATGGAGTTGACGCATGTTCTGGTTGAGAACGAGCGCCTCGCACAGGACGAGAAGTTCATCTCGAAGTTCACTCGTGTGCTGCTTGGTATCACCAAGGCATCGTTGTCCACCGAATCGTTCATCTCGGCGGCCTCCTTCCAGGAGACCACTCGCGTACTGACCGAAGCGGCGGTAACCGGCAAGCGCGATTACCTTCGCGGCCTGAAAGAAAACGTGGTTGTGGGTCGTCTGATCCCTGCCGGTACCGGTTTGGCTTATCACAGCGAGCGCAAGCGTCGTCGTGAAGCTGACAAGCCGTTGCGTGTGAGCGCGAGCGAAGTTGAAGCCGCGCTGACCGAAGCGTTGAACTCAAGCAGTAATTGAGAGTAGGGCCCTGATCTTGATGTCCATTCACAGCTGACAGGTTTTTTCCTGTGAGCGGGTGGGCATAGGGGTCGGGGCTTTGCCTTGACTGGGGGCAGGATCCTCTTTAGACTCTTGTACCCCTAAATCTGGCGGGACTCATGTCCTGCCATTTTGCTTTTCTTGTAAGACAATAGCGTCGCAAGACAACAGTGGAGCTAGTAGATGGCAACTATCAACCAGCTGGTACGTCAGCCGCGTAAGCGTATCGTCGAGAAATCCGACGTACCTGCGCTGCAGAACTGCCCGCAACGTCGTGGCGTGTGCACTCGTGTGTACACCACCACGCCGAAAAAACCTAACTCGGCACTGCGTAAAGTATGCCGTGTGCGCCTGACCAACGGTTTCGAGGTTTCCTCGTACATCGGCGGTGAAGGCCACAACCTGCAAGAGCACAGCGTCGTCCTGATTCGTGGCGGCCGTGTAAAAGACTTGCCGGGTGTTCGTTACCACACCGTTCGCGGCTCCTTGGATACTTCCGGCGTTAAAGGTCGTAACCAGGGTCGTTCGAAGTACGGTACCAAGAAGCCTAAGTAGTAGCGGCTTTTTGTAAAAACTGAATCATCTTATTTTCTGAGTCGATAAGAGTAAGGTCGGAGGCGTCCCGAAAGGGCACCGATTCCGAGCGAACCTGAAGACCGTTTGAGGGCTTATCCATGCCAAGAAGACGCGTAGCAGCCAAGCGCGAAGTGCTTGACGATCCAAAATACGGAAGCCAGATCCTGGCCAAGTTCATGAACCACGTGATGGAAAGCGGCAAAAAAGCCGTTGCCGAGCGTATCGTTTATGGCGCGCTGGACAAGGTTAAAGAACGCAAGAACAGCGACCCCCTGGAAATCTTCGAGAAAGCTCTCGACGCCATCGCTCCGCTGGTCGAAGTAAAGTCGCGCCGTGTAGGCGGTGCTACTTACCAGGTTCCGGTTGAAGTTCGTCCGTCCCGTCGTAATGCTCTGGCAATGCGTTGGCTGGTAGACTTCGCGCGCAAGCGCGGTGAGAAGTCTATGGCTCTGCGTTTGGCTGGCGAACTGTTGGACGCCGCTGAAGGCAAAGGTGCTGCAGTCAAGAAGCGTGAAGACGTGCACCGTATGGCTGAAGCCAACAAGGCTTTCTCGCACTACCGCTTCTAATTTCAGCGTCACTAATTTTGCGAGGGCTTTATGGCTCGTACTACACCGATCAACCGCTACCGTAACATCGGTATCGTTGCTCACGTGGATGCTGGTAAAACCACCACCACCGAGCGCGTCCTTTTTTACACTGGCAAAAGCCACAAGATGGGCGAAGTGCATGACGGCGCTGCGACCACTGACTGGATGGTTCAGGAGCAGGAGCGTGGTATTACCATTACTTCTGCTGCCATTACCGCCTTCTGGCAGGGTTCGGCCAAGCAGCACAAAGACCAGTACCGCTTCAACGTCATCGATACCCCGGGTCACGTAGACTTCACCATTGAAGTTGAACGTTCCCTGCGTGTACTCGACGGCGCTGTCGTTGTGTTCTGTGGCACTTCCGGCGTTGAGCCGCAGTCCGAAACCGTATGGCGTCAAGCCAACAAATACGGTGTTCCACGTATCGTTTACGTGAACAAGATGGACCGTGCCGGCGCTAACTTCCTGCGCGTGATCGCTCAGATCAAGCAGCGTCTGGGTCACACCCCGGTGCCAATCCAGTTGGCTATCGGTGCCGAAGACAACTTCCAGGGTCAGATCGATCTGATGACCATGGAAGCGGTTTACTGGAACGATGCTGACAAGGGCATGACTCCACGTCGCGAAGCTATCCCTGCAGAACTGCAGGAGCTGGCTGAAGAGTGGCGCAGCAACATGGTTGAGGCCGCGGCCGAAGCCAGCGAAGAGCTGATGAACAAGTACCTGGAAGGTGAAGAGCTCACCATCGAGGAAATCAAGGCCGCTCTGCGTCAGCGTACTATCGCTGGCGAAATCGTCCTGGCTGTTTGCGGTTCTTCCTTCAAGAACAAGGGCGTTCCCCTGGTTCTCGACGCCGTTATCGACTACCTGCCGGCTCCTGTCGACATTCCTGCTATCAAGGGTTCCAACCCTGATAACGAGGAAGAAGAGATGGAGCGTCATGCAGACGACAACGAGCCGTTCTCGGCTCTGGCGTTCAAGATCGCTACCGACCCATTCGTGGGTACCTTGACCTTCGTCCGCGTTTACTCGGGCGTGTTGGCCTCCGGCGACGGCGTGATCAACTCGGTTAAAGGCAAGAAAGAGCGCGTGGGTCGTATGGTGCAAATGCACGCAAACGCCCGTGAAGAGATCAAGGAAGTACGCGCTGGCGACATCGCGGCCCTGATCGGCATGAAGGACGTCACCACTGGTGAAACCCTCTGCAACGCTGACAAGCCAATCATCCTGGTTCGCATGGACTTCCCGGAGCCGGTTATTTCGGTTGCCGTTGAGCCAAAGACCAAGGATGACCAGGAAAAAATGGGTATCGCACTGGGCAAGCTGGCTCAGGAAGACCCTTCTTTCCGCGTTAAGACTGATGAAGAGACTGGTCAAACGATCATCTCTGGCATGGGCGAGCTGCACCTGGACATCCTGGTTGACCGGATGCGCCGTGAGTTCAACGTCGAAGCCAACATCGGCAAGCCTCAGGTTTCCTATCGTGAGCGCATCACGAAGAACTGTGAAATCGAAGGCAAGTTCGTTCGTCAATCCGGCGGTCGTGGCCAGTTCGGTCACTGCTGGATCCGTTTTGCACCTGCTGATGAAGGTCAGGAAGGTCTGCAATTCGTGAACGAAGTAGTGGGTGGTGTGGTTCCTAAGGAATACATCCCGGCTATCCAGAAGGGCATCGAAGAGCAGATGAAGAACGGCGTTGTTGCCGGCTATCCGCTGATCGGCCTGAAGGCTACCGTGTTTGATGGTTCTTACCACGACGTCGACTCGAACGAGATGGCGTTTAAGGTGGCTGCTTCCATGGCGACCAAGCAACTGGCCCAGAAGGGTGGTGGTGAGTTGCTCGAGCCGATCATGGCGGTAGAGGTTGTTACGCCTGAAGACTATATGGGTGACGTGATGGGCGACCTTAACCGTCGTCGCGGCATGATCCTGGGTATGGAAGACACGGTTTCCGGCAAGGTGATTCGTGCCGAAGTTCCGTTGGGTGAGATGTTCGGTTATGCGACCGACGTTCGCTCGATGTCCCAGGGTCGCGCAAGCTACTCTATGGAATTCAAAAAATACAATACAGCGCCGTCGCACATCGTCGAAACTGTAACCAAAAAACAAGGCTGATTCAGCGCCTTTAGGCTAGGAGTTATTTGTCGTGGCTAAAGAAAAATTTGATCGTTCCCTTCCGCACGTCAACGTTGGCACCATCGGTCACGTTGACCACGGTAAAACCACTCTGACCGCTGCTCTGACTCGCGTCTGCTCCGAAGTTTTCGGTTCGGCTCGTGTCGACTTCGACAAGATCGACAGCGCACCAGAAGAGAAAGCTCGTGGTATCACCATCAACACCGCGCACGTTGAATACAACTCGCTGATCCGTCACTACGCTCACGTTGACTGCCCAGGTCACGCTGACTATGTGAAGAACATGATCACCGGTGCTGCCCAGATGGACGGCGCGATTCTGGTTTGTTCGGCCGCTGATGGTCCGATGCCACAAACCCGTGAGCACATCCTGCTGTCCCGTCAGGTAGGCGTTCCGTACATCGTGGTCTTCCTGAACAAGGCTGACCTGGTAGACGACGCTGAGCTGCTGGAACTGGTTGAGATGGAAGTGCGCGATCTGCTGAGCACTTACGACTTCCCGGGCGACGACACCCCAATCATCATCGGCTCTGCCCGTATGGCGCTGGAAGGTAAAGACGACAACGAAATGGGCACCACTGCCGTTCGTAAACTGGTTGAGACTCTGGACAGCTACATCCCAGAACCAGTTCGTCTGACCGACAAGCCATTCCTGATGCCAATCGAAGACGTGTTCTCGATCTCCGGTCGCGGCACCGTTGTTACCGGTCGTGTTGAGCGCGGTATCGTCAAGGTTCAGGATCCACTGGAAATCGTTGGTCTGCGTGACACTACCGTCACCACCTGCACCGGTGTTGAAATGTTCCGCAAGCTGCTCGACGAAGGTCGTGCTGGCGAGAACTGCGGCGTTCTGCTGCGCGGCACCAAGCGTGACGACGTTGAGCGTGGCCAGGTTCTGGTCAAGCCAGGCACCGTCAAGCCGCACACTCAGTTCGAAGCTGAAATCTACGTGCTGAGCAAAGAAGAAGGCGGTCGTCACACTCCGTTCTTCAAAGGCTACCGTCCACAGTTCTACTTCCGTACTACCGACGTAACCGGTAGCTGCGAACTGCCGGAAGGCGTAGAAATGGTTATGCCAGGTGACAACGTTAAAGTTTCCGTCACTCTGATCAAGCCAATCGCGATGGAAGACGGTCTGCGTTTCGCTATCCGTGAAGGCGGTCGTACCGTCGGCGCTGGCGTCGTAGCCAAAATCATCGCTTAATAAGTGATGAATTGAAAAAGCCCCCGCCTAGCGGGGGCTTTTTTATTGGGTTGACACCTATCTTGGGCGTCTATAGAATTGCGCCTCCTTTTAACGGGCGTATTGCGCTCGGTGGGAATAGCAGCCGGAGTCTGAAATCCAATGCAAAATCAGCAAATCCGTATCAGGTTGAAGGCTTTTGACCATCGCCTGATCGACCAATCCACCCAGGAAATCGTGGAAACCGCGAAACGTACTGGTGCTCAAGTGCGTGGTCCAATTCCACTGCCTACCCGTAAAGAGCGGTTCACAGTTCTGGTATCCCCGCACGTCAACAAAGACGCGCGTGACCAGTATGAGATCCGTACTCATAAGCGCGTTCTGGATATCGTCCAGCCAACGGATAAAACCGTTGATGCACTTATGAAGCTCGATCTTGCGGCCGGTGTGGAAGTGCAGATCAGCCTCGGCTAAGACTTGGGTCTTAGTCGTGTAACGCTCTGAAATGGGCGGCCATAGCGGGTGAAAGCCCCGTACACTCATGAGGTTTACAACATGACTATTGGTGTAGTCGGTCGTAAATGCGGTATGACCCGTATTTTCACCGAAGAAGGTGTCTCCATTCCGGTCACGGTCATTGAGATCGAGCCGAATCGCGTCACCCAGTTCAAAACCGAAGAAAGCGATGGCTATCGTGCAGTGCAAGTCACCGTCGGTGAGCGTCGTGCTTCGCGTGTGACTGCCGCTCAGGCAGGCCACTTCGCTAAAGCGAACGTTGCCGCTGGTCGCACTGTTCTGGAATTCCGTCTTGAAGAAGGCGAGTACCAGGCTGGTGATCTGATCAATGCGGAAATTTTTGCCGCTGGTCAACTGGTAGATGTGACCGGTCAGTCCAAGGGTAAAGGCTTCCAGGGTACTATCAAGCGCCACAATTTCCGTGGTCAAGATAATACTCACGGTAACTCCGTATCCCACCGCGTCCCGGGCTCTATCGGCCAGTGCCAGACTCCTGGTCGTGTATTCAAGGGCAAAAAAATGTCCGGTCATATGGGCGCTGAGCGCGTGACCGTGCAGTCCCTGGAAGTAGTGCGCGTGGACGCTGAACGCAATCTGTTGTTGGTCAAGGGTGCCGTTCCTGGCGCTACTGGCGGCAATCTGGTTGTACGTCCAGCAGCCAAGGCTCGCGGTTAAGGGGAAGCTGACATGCAATTAAATGTAAATGACGCTCAAGCGATCGAAGTTTCCGAACTGACATTTGGCGGCGAGTTCAACGAGACGCTGGTTCACCAAGCAGTCGTGGCCTACATGGCTGGCGGCCGTCAGGGCAGCAAGCAGCAAAAGACCCGTTCCGACGTTTCCGGTGGCGGCAAGCGCCCATGGCGTCAGAAGGGTACTGGCCGTGCTCGTGCCGGTACTATCCGTAGCCCAATCTGGCGTGGCGGCGGTACCACATTCGCAGCGCGTCCTCAGGATCACTCTCAGAAGCTCAACAAGAAGATGTACCGCGCAGCACTGCGCTCCATCCTTGCTGAACTGGTTCGTACTGATCGTCTGGTCGTGGTTCAGGATTTCGCCGTTGAATCGCCGAAAACCAAAGACCTGCTGGGCAAGCTGAACGACATGAGCCTGACCGACGTTCTGATCGTGTCTGACGCTGTTGACCAGAATCTGTACCTGGCTGCTCGTAACCTGCCGCACGTTGATGTACGTGATGTTCAAGGTTCCGATCCAGTTAGTCTGATCGCATACGACAAAGTGTTGATCACTGTGTCGGCCGTGAAGAAATTCGAGGAGCTGCTGGGATGAACCAGGAACGCGTATTTAAAGTTCTGCTTGGCCCGCACGTTTCCGAGAAGGCTACGGTTCTGGCAGACAAGAAAGGTCAGTTCGTTTTCAAGGTTGCTACTGATGCAACCAAGCTGGAAATCAAGAAGGCCGTCGAAAGCCTGTTCAGCGTGAAAGTAGAGCGCGTGACTACCCTGAATGTTCTGGGTAAGACCAAACGCACTGCTCGCGGCCTGGGCAAGCGCAATGACTGGAAGAAGGCAGTTATCTCCCTTCAGCCAGGCCAAGATCTCGATTTCAGCAGCAGTGCTGAGTAAGGAAGGGGTGCATCATGGCAATCGTTAAATGCAAACCGACTTCCCCTGGCCGCCGTTTTGTGGTCAAGGTGGTCAACCAGGAGCTGCATAAAGGCGCTCCTCACGCACCGCTGCTCGAGAAAAAATCGAAGTCTGGTGGTCGTAACAACAATGGCCGTATTACCACTCGTCACATTGGTGGTGGTCATAAGCAGCATTATCGTCTGGTCGATTTCCGTCGCAACGACAAAGATGGCATCTCTGCCACTGTCGAGCGTATCGAATACGATCCAAACCGTACTGCTCACATCGCACTGCTGCTGTACGCAGACGGCGAGCGTCGCTACATCATCGCCCCTAAAGGCGTGAGTGCAGGCGACCAGCTGATTGCAGGCGCTCTGGCTCCAATCAAGCCAGGTAACGCTCTGCAACTGCGCAACATCCCAGTGGGTTCTACCGTACACGGCATCGAACTGAAGCCAGGTAAAGGTGCACAGATCGCTCGTTCCGCTGGTGCTTCGGCTCAGCTGATCGCTCGTGAAGGTGTCTACGTGACCCTGCGTCTGCGTTCCGGTGAAATGCGCAAAGTGCTGTCGGAATGCCGTGCAACGCTGGGTGAAGTCTCGAACTCCGAGCACAGCCTGCGTTCGCTGGGTAAAGCTGGTGCCAAGCGCTGGCGTGGCGTTCGCCCAACCGTTCGTGGTGTTGCCATGAACCCGGTTGACCACCCACATGGTGGTGGTGAAGGTCGTACCTCTGGTGGTCGTCATCCGGTATCGCCGTGGGGCTTCCCGACTAAGGGCGCGAAGACTCGTGGTAATAAGCGTACCGACAAAATGATCGTCCGTCGTCGCAAGTAAATAGAGGGATACGACAGTGCCACGTTCTCTGAAAAAAGGTCCTTTTATTGATCTTCACCTACTGAAGAAGATCGAAGTGGCGGCGGAAAAGAACGATCGCAAACCAGTTAAGACCTGGTCGCGTCGTTCGATGATCCTGCCACAAATGGTCGGTCTGACCATTGCAGTGCATAACGGTCGTCAGCATGTTCCTGTTCTCGTGAACGAAGACATGGTCGGCCACAAACTGGGCGAGTTTGCCGGTACCCGCACATATCGTGGGCACGTGGCAGACAAGAAAGCCAAGCGTTAAGGGGTAAGGAACGATGGAAGTAGCCGCTAAGTTGTCGGGCGCTCGAATCTCCGCCCAGAAAGCCCGCTTGGTCGCCGACCAGATCCGCGGGAAGAAGGTGGGCGAAGCGCTCAACCTGTTGGCTTTCAGCAGTAAGAAAGCCGCCGAGATCATGAAAAAAGTGCTGGAGTCGGCCGTAGCCAACGCCGAGCATAACGAAGGCGCAGACGTTGATGATCTGAAGGTCAGCACCGTTTTCGTCAACGAAGGGCGTTCGCTGAAGCGCATCATGCCACGTGCCAAAGGCCGTGCTGATCGCATCGTCAAGCGGTCTTGCCATATCACTGTCAAGGTTGCTGACAAGTAACGGAGTCGAAGAGATGGGTCAGAAAGTACATCCCATTGGCATTCGCCTGGGAATCGTCAAGGAGCACACCTCCGTCTGGTACGCAGACGGTCGGACTTATGCGGACTACTTGTTCGCTGATCTGAAGGTGCGTGAGTATCTCCAAGACAAACTAAAAAGCGCGTCCGTAAGCCGTATCGATATCCATCGTCCGGCTCAGACTGCACGTATCACCATCCACACCGCTCGTCCCGGCATTGTGATCGGCAAGAAAGGTGAAGATGTTGAGAAACTGCGTCAGGACCTGACCAAGCAAATGGGTGTGCCTGTGCACATCAATATCGAAGAGATCCGCAAGCCGGAGCTCGACGGTATGCTGGTTGCGCAGAGCGTAGCTCAGCAGCTGGAGCGTCGCGTAATGTTCCGTCGCGCTATGAAGCGCGCAGTACAGAACGCCATGCGCATTGGTGCCAAAGGCATCAAAATCCAAGTGAGCGGTCGTCTCGGCGGTGCTGAAATCGCACGTACTGAATGGTATCGCGAAGGTCGTGTGCCTCTGCACACCCTGCGTGCCGACATCGACTATGCCAACTACGAAGCTCACACCACTTACGGTGTGATCGGTGTAAAGGTTTGGATCTTCAAAGGCGAAGTAATCGGTGGTCGCCAAGAAGAGCTGAAGCCACAAGCACCAGCGCCTCGTAAAAAAGCTGCTAAGTAAGGGGTACGCCAAATGTTGCAACCAAAGCGTACGAAGTTCCGCAAGCAGATGACCGGTCACAACCGTGGTCTGGCACTGCGCGGTAGCAAAGTCAGCTTCGGCGAGTATGCGCTGAAGTCTGTAGCTCGTGGTCGTCTCACCGCTCGTCAGATCGAGTCAGCGCGTCGTGCACTGACCCGTCACGTAAAACGTGGCGGCAAGATCTGGATCCGTGTATTCCCGGACAAGCCTATTTCCAAAAAGCCCCTCGAAGTTCGTATGGGTAAAGGTAAGGGTAACGTGGAGTACTGGGTTGCTCAGATTCAGCCAGGCAAAGTCCTGTATGAAATCGAGGGTGTTTCCGAAGAGTTGGCGCGTGAGGCTTTCGCCCTGGCTGCTGCAAAGCTGCCGCTCGCCACCTCCTTTGTTAAGCGGACGGTGATGTGATGAAAGCGAATGAACTTCGTGAAAAATCAGCACAGCAACTGAACGAGCAACTGCTCGGCTTGCTGCGCGACCAGTTCAATCTGCGTATGCAGAAGGCAACTGGCCAGTTGGGGCAGTCTCACCTGCTCTCGCAAGTTAAGCGTGACATCGCTCGCGTGAAGACTGTGCTCAACCAGCAGGCAGGTAAGTAATCATGGCTGAAGCCGAAAAAACCGTCCGTACGCTGACTGGCCGTGTTGTCAGCGACAAGATGGACAAGACCATCACCGTTCTGATCGAGCGTCGCGTAAAGCACCCGATCTACGGTAAATACGTTAAGCGTTCGACTAAGCTGCACGCGCACGACGAAACCAACCAGTGCCACATCGGCGACAAGGTCACGATCCGTGAAACCCGTCCGCTGGCCAAGACCAAGTCTTGGGCCCTGGTTGATATCCTCGAACGCGCTGTGGAAGTCTAAGGGCTAGGGGTCGGAGAAATTATATGATTCAGACTCAATCCATGCTCGATGTGGCCGATAACAGCGGCGCTCGCCGCGTTATGTGCATCAAGGTGCTTGGTGGCTCTCATCGTCGTTACGCTGGTATCGGTGACATCATCAAAGTGACCGTCAAGGAAGCAATTCCGCGCGGTAAGGTGAAGAAAGGTCAAGTGATGACTGCTGTTGTAGTCCGCACTCGCCACGGTGTTCGTCGTGCAGACGGCTCCATCATCCGCTTCGATGGCAACGCTGCTGTTCTGTTGAACAACAAGCAAGAGCCGATCGGCACCCGTATCTTTGGGCCAGTGACCCGTGAACTTCGTACTGAGAAGTTCATGAAGATCGTCTCGCTCGCCCCAGAAGTGCTGTAAGGAGATCCGACATGCAAAAGATTCGTCGTGACGACGAGATCATCGTGATCGCCGGCAAAGACAAAGGTAAGCGCGGTAAGGTGCTCAAGGTTCTCGCTAATAACCGTCTGGTTATTGGTGGTCTGAACCTGGTGAAGCGTCATACCAAGCCAAACCCGATGTCGGGCGTGCAAGGCGGTATCGTCGAAAAAGAGGCTCCACTGGACGCCTCTAACGTCGCCATTTTCAACGGCGAAACCAACAAGGCAGACCGCGTTGGCTTTAAAGTTGAAGACGGCAAAAAAATTCGTGTCTTCAAGTCGACCCAAAAAGCGGTTGATGCTTGAACACTGCTAGGTAGAAGACCATGGCACGACTAAAAGAGATTTACTGGAAAGAAATCGCACCGAAGCTTAAGGAAGAACTTAAGCTTTCGAACGTGATGGAAGTTCCACGCGTAACAAAGATCACCCTGAACATGGGTCTGGGCGAAGCGATTGGTGACAAAAAAGTCATCGAGCACGCTGTAGCTGACCTGGAAAAGATCACCGGTCAGAAAGTCGTTGTGACTTACGCTCGGAAATCCATCGCTGGCTTTAAAGTCCGTGAAGGTTGGCCGATCGGCGTCAAAGTGACTCTGCGCCGTGAGCGTATGTATGAATTCCTGGATCGTCTGCTGTCGATCTCCCTGCCTCGGGTCCGCGACTTCCGCGGCCTGAATGCCAAGTCCTTCGATGGTCGTGGCAACTACAGCATGGGCGTGAAAGAGCAGATCATCTTCCCGGAAATCGACTACGACAAGATCGATGCCCTGCGCGGTCTGGACATTACCCTGACCACCACTGCTCGTACGGACGAAGAAGGTCGCGCATTGCTGCGTGCGTTCAAGTTCCCGTTCCGCAACTGATTGGAGTAGGACCATGGCCAAGAAGAGCATGAAAAACCGTGAGCTGAAGCGTCAGCTCACCGTTGCCAAGTACGCCACCAAGCGTGCGGCACTGAAAGCAATCATCGTGGATCTGAACGCAAGTCCAGAAGCGCGTTGGGAAGCGACAGTTGCCCTGCAGAAGCAACCACGTGACGCAAGCGCCTCGCGCATGCGTAACCGTTGCCGCCTGACTGGTCGTCCGCACGGTGTTTACCGCAAGTTCGGCCTGGGCCGTAACAAGCTGCGTGAAGCTGCAATGCGTGGTGACGTACCAGGTCTGGTTAAAGCCAGCTGGTAAGCCGCACTTCTCGTACCATGCTGGCCGGTTTCTCTGTAAACCGACCAGCGTGAGACCTGAATTCGAATCAAGCCCCTTTTGGGGCTTGATTCGTTTGTGGGGTACGTCTAGAATTGCCGGCTCGCCAGAGTCCGTGTTTTCACGTGCCCGAGTTTTTTGGCGACAAGCAGTAGCCGTAAGGCTAATTATTTTGTATTAGGAGCGTCTAGCCCATGAGTATGCAGGACCCGTTAGCGGACATGCTAACTCGTATCCGTAATGCCCAGATGGCTGAAAAGCCCGTCGTAAGCATGCCATCCTCCACTTTGAAGGTGGCTGTAGCTAAAGTCCTGAAAGACGAAGGCTATATTGCGGGTTATCAGATCAGCAGCGAAACCAAGCCCTCGCTGTCTATCGAGCTGAAATACTTCGAAGGCCGTCCGGTCATCGAAGAGGTCAAGCGCGTTAGTCGTCCAGGCCTGCGTCAGTACAAGTCCGTCGATGATCTGCCAAAAGTTCGTGGCGGTCTCGGTGTGTCTATCGTCTCCACCAACAAAGGTGTGATGACGGATCGTGCTGCGCGCGCTGCCGGTGTCGGCGGCGAAGTGCTTTGCACAGTGTTCTAAGGGGGGATAAGCATGTCACGCGTAGCTAAGAACCCCGTTAAGTTGCCATCAGGCGTCGAAGTCAAACTCGTCGGCCAGCAGCTTTCGGTGAAGGGTGCCAAGGGTACTCTGGACCTGAACATTCATTCGTCCGTTGAAATTGTTGAAGAAGCTGGTGAGTTGCGTTTCGCTGCTCGCAATGGCGATCAACAAACTCGCGCAATGGCTGGTACCACTCGTGCGTTGGTAAACAACATGGTCCAAGGCGTAAGCCAAGGCTTCGAGCGCAAGCTCCAGCTGGTCGGTGTTGGTTACAAAGCGCAAGCAAAAGGCACGGTGCTGAACCTGGCCCTTGGCTTCTCGCACCCAGTGGACTACGAATTGCCGGAAGGCATCACCGCTGAGACTCCCAACCAGACCGATATCGTTATTCGCGGTATCGACAAGCAGTTGGTTGGTCAAGTGGCCGCTGAGATCCGCGACTTCCGCCGTCCAGAGCCGTACAAAGGCAAAGGCGTGCGTTACGCGGACGAAGTCGTCCGTCGTAAAGAAGCCAAGAAGAAGTAGGGCATAGCAAATGACCGTCAAAAAAGTTACCCGACTGCGTCGCGCTCGCAAAGCACGTCTGAAAATGCACGAACTCGAAGTCGTGCGTCTCTGCGTGTACCGCTCTTCGCAGCACATTTATGCCCAGGTCATCTCGGCCGACGGCAGCAAAGTCCTGGCAAACGCCTCGACTTTGGACAAAGAACTGCGTGATGGCGCCACTGGCAACATCGACGCGGCCACTAAAGTTGGCCAGCTGATCGCTGAGCGTGCGAAAGCCGCCGGTGTATCGCAAGTGGCTTTTGATCGTTCCGGCTTCAAGTACCACGGTCGCGTTAAGGCGCTGGCTGATGCTGCTCGTGAAGGCGGGCTGGAGTTCTAAGTTATGTCAAATAACGACCAAAAACGCGACGAAGGCTACATCGAGAAGCTGGTACAAGTTAATCGCGTAGCAAAAACCGTTAAAGGCGGCCGTATCTTCACTTTCACCGCGTTGACCGTGGTGGGTGATGGTAAAGGGCGTGTTGGCTTCGGCCGTGGCAAGTCACGTGAAGTGCCTGCTGCGATCCAGAAGGCAATGGAAGCTGCTCGCCGCAACATGATCCAGGTTGATCTGAACGGTACCACCCTGCAGTACGCTATCAAGTCCGCCCACGGCGCTTCGAAAGTTTACATGCAGCCTGCTTCTGAAGGTACTGGCATCATCGCCGGCGGCGCAATGCGTGCTGTCCTGGAAGTGGCCGGTGTTCAGAACGTTCTGGCCAAGTGCTACGGTTCGACCAACCCTGTCAACGTTGTTCACGCAACGTTCAAGGGTTTGAAGACCATGCAGTCCCCTGAGTCGATCGCCGCCAAACGCGGCCTGAACGTTCAGGAGATCTTCTGATCATGGCTACCGTTAAAGTTACGCTGATCAAAAGCATGACCGGCCGCATCCCTAACCACAAACTGTGCGTTAAGGGTCTGGGTCTGCGTCGCATCGGTCACACTGTAGAGGTCCTTGATACCCCGGAAAACCGTGGGATGATCAACAAGGCTTACTACATGCTGCGAGTCGAGGGTTAATCGATGAAACTCAATGATCTGAGTCCAGCGCCGGGTTCCCGTCGCGAAAAGCATCGTCCGGGCCGTGGTATCGGTAGTGGTTTGGGCAAGACCGGTGGCCGCGGCCACAAAGGTCAGACCTCCCGCTCCGGTGGCACCATTGCTCCGGGCTTCGAAGGCGGCCAACAGCCGTTGCATCGTCGTCTGCCCAAGTTCGGCTTCGTCTCTTTGAAAGCTATGGATCGTGCAGAAGTTCGCACCTCCGAGCTGGCTAAAGTGGAAGGCGTTGTAACTGTGCAGTCCCTGAAGGATGCCAACGTGATCAACCAAAACGTACAGCGTGTGAAAATCATGCTGTCCGGTGAGGTTACTCGCGCGGTCACCCTCAAAGGTATCGCAGCCACCAAAGGTGCGCGTGCGGCTATCGAAGCAGCTGGCGGCAAGTTCGAGGAATAAATGGCTAAGCAAGGTGCTCTCTCAGCGCTCAGCAAAAGCGGCGGGTTGTCCGAGCTCTGGGCTCGACTGCGTTTTCTGTTCCTGGCGATTATCGTCTATCGGATCGGTGCGCATATCCCAGTTCCAGGTATCAACCCTGACCGGCTGGCGGACCTGTTTCGACAGAATGAGGGGACCATTCTTAGCTTGTTCAACATGTTTTCCGGTGGTGCGCTGGAGCGCATGAGCATCTTTGCACTGGGGATCATGCCGTACATCTCGGCATCGATCATCATGCAGCTCATGACCGCTGTCAGCCCGCAGCTGGAGCAGTTGAAGAAGGAAGGTGAGGCTGGTCGTCGCAAGATCAGCCAATACACCCGCTATGGCACCGTCGTCCTGGCTCTGGTTCAAGCTATTGGCATGTCCATTGGTCTGGCCGGTCAGGGCGTTGCTTTCTCTGCAGATATCGGCTTCCACTTCGTGGCAGTCACCACCTTTGTGGCTGGTGCGCTGTTCATGATGTGGCTGGGCGAGCAGATCACAGAGCGCGGTGTTGGTAACGGTATCTCGATGTTGATTTTTTCGGGTATCGTCGCCGGTCTTCCGAGAGCGATCGGGCAGTCTTTCGAGTCTGCACGTCAGGGTGATATCAACATTTTCGCTTTGGTCGCCATCGGTTTGCTGGCAGTAGCGATTATCGGTTTCGTGGTGTTCATTGAGCGTGGTCAGCGTCGTATTGCTGTTCACTACGCCAAGCGTCAGCAGGGCCGTAAGGTCTTCGCTGCGCAGACCAGCCACTTGCCGCTGAAAGTGAACATGGCTGGTGTTATTCCGGCCATTTTTGCGAGCAGCATCTTGCTGTTTCCGGCTTCGTTAGGTGCCTGGTTCGGTCAGTCTGAAGGTATGGGCTGGTTGCAGGACATCTCGCAGTCGATCGCTCCTGGTCAGCCGTTGAATATTCTGCTGTTTAGTGCAGGGATTATTTTCTTCTGCTTCTTCTATACGGCGTTGATGTTCAATCCGAAAGACGTAGCGGAAAACCTGAAGAAGTCCGGTGCCTTTATTCCGGGCATCCGTCCTGGTGAGCAGTCTGCGCGCTATATCGATGGCGTTTTGACCCGTCTGACCATGTTCGGTGCTCTATATATGATGGCCGTATGCCTGCTGCCCCAGTTCCTGGTGGTGGCTGCAAACGTGCCGTTCTACCTTGGCGGGACCTCGTTGCTGATCGTGGTCGTGGTTGTGATGGACTTCATGTCCCAAGTGCAATCTCACCTCGTTTCGCACCAGTATGAATCCCTGATGAAGAAAGCCAACCTGAAGGGCTACGGCAGCGGCATGCTGCGCTGAAGCACCCATAAGGTTCGAGGAGTTGGTGATGAAAGTTCGTGCATCGGTGAAAAAGCTGTGCCGTAACTGCAAGATTATTCGCCGCGAAGGTGTTGTTCGAGTAATTTGCAGCGCGGAACCACGTCACAAGCAGCGCCAAGGCTGAGTGTGATCTGTGCTAAAAGCCCAGCAGCTAGTGCGCTGCTGGGTTGATTATTTGTTATTACAGCGATATTATCTCGCGCCCTATTTCTTGGCTTCCGGGGCGTAGGTAGCTGTCAATTGGAGTCCCACTGAATGGCCCGTATTGCAGGCGTTAACATTCCAGATAACAAGCATACTGTTATCTCGCTGACCTACATCTATGGTGTTGGTCGCACGACTGCACAGAAAATCTGTGCTACCACCGGGGTTAACCCGGCGGCAAAGATCAAAGATCTGAGCGACGAGCAGATTGAACAGCTGCGTGGCGAAGTCGCGAAGTTCACCACTGAAGGTGACCTGCGTCGCGAAATCAACATGAAAATCAAGCGCTTGATGGACCTCGGTTGCTATCGCGGTCTGCGTCATCGTCGTGGTCTTCCAGTACGCGGTCAGCGTACCAAGACTAACGCGCGTACCCGTAAAGGTCCGCGTAAGCCGATCCGCAAGTAATCGCCCCAGCGAATCGACAGGAATTAAATCATGGCAAAACCTGCTGCTCGTCCTCGTAAAAAAGTTAAAAAGACAGTGGTTGATGGCATCGCCCACATCCATGCATCTTTTAACAACACCATCGTGACCATTACCGACCGTCAAGGTAACGCTCTTTCCTGGGCTACCTCCGGTGGTTCGGGTTTCCGCGGTTCCCGCAAGTCCACCCCGTTCGCTGCTCAAGTAGCTGCCGAGCGTGCTGGTCAAGCTGCGCTGGAATACGGCCTGAAAAACCTCGACGTCAACGTCAAGGGTCCAGGTCCAGGTCGTGAATCTGCAGTTCGTGCTTTGAACGGCTGTGGCTACAAGATCGCCAGCATCACCGACGTGACGCCAATCCCGCACAACGGGTGCCGTCCGCCGAAGAAGCGCCGCGTGTAATCCAGGAGATTGTAAAGAATGGCTCGTTACATTGGTCCAAAATGCAAACTCGCTCGTCGCGAAGGCACCGATCTCTTCCTGAAGAGCGGCGTGCGCGCGATCGAATCGAAGTGCAACATCGAAGCTGCACCAGGTATCCACGGCCAGCGCCGCGGTCGCCAATCCGACTACGGCACCCAGCTGCGTGAAAAGCAGAAAGTCCGTCGTATCTATGGCGTTCTCGAGCGTCAGTTCAGCGGTTACTACAAAGAAGCTGCCGGCAAGAAAGGCGCTACTGGTGAGAACCTGCTGCAACTTCTCGAATGCCGTCTGGACAACGTCGTATACCGTATGGGTTTCGGTTCTACTCGTGCCGAATCTCGTCAGCTGGTATCGCACAAGTCGGTTAGCGTCAACGGCAAAACCGTTAACGTTCCGTCCTACCAGGTTCGTGCTGGTGACGTGGTCGCTATTCGCGAAAAAGCGAAAAACCAACTGCGTATCGTCCAGGCTCTCGATCTGTGTGCCCAACGTGGCCGCGTAGAATGGGTAGAAGTAGACACTGAGAAAAAATCTGGCGTCTTCAAAAACGTTCCAGCTCGCAGTGATCTGTCCGCCGACATCAACGAAAGCCTGATTGTCGAGCTCTACTCCAAGTAAGGGCTAGAAAATAGGTGCATCCATGCAGATTTCGGTAAATGAGTTCCTGACACCCCGCCACATTGATGTGCAGGTTGTCAGTCCAACCCGCGCCAAGATCACTCTCGAGCCTCTCGAGCGTGGTTTCGGCCATACCCTGGGCAACGCGCTGCGCCGCATCCTGTTGTCCTCCATGCCCGGCTGTGCAGTAGTCGAGGCCGAGATTGACGGTGTACTCCACGAGTACAGCGCCATCGAAGGTGTACAGGAAGATGTCATTGAAATCCTGTTGAACCTTAAAGGTCTGGCTATCAAGCTGCACGGTCGAGACGAAGTTACGCTGACCTTGTCGAAGAAGGGTTCGGGGGTGGTTACCGCTGCCGATATTCAGCTGGATCATGATGTCGAGATCGTTAACCCCGATCACGTAATCGCTAACCTGGCGTCTAACGGCGCCCTGAACATGAAGCTCGTTGTAGCTCGTGGTCGCGGTTATGAACCAGCAGACTCGCGTCAGAGCGATGAAGACGAAAGCCGCAGCATCGGTCGCTTGCAGCTTGACTCTTCGTTCAGCCCGGTTCGCCGTATCGCATACGTGGTGGAAAACGCCCGTGTCGAGCAGCGTACCAACCTGGACAAACTGGTTATTGATCTGGAAACCAACGGTACTCTGGATCCTGAAGAGGCAATCCGCCGCGCTGCAACCATCCTGCAACAGCAGTTGGCTGCGTTCGTCGACCTCAAAGGTGACAGTGAGCCAGTGGTAGTCGAACAGGAAGACGAGATCGATCCGATCCTGCTTCGTCCGGTTGACGATTTGGAACTGACTGTACGTTCGGCCAACTGCCTTAAGGCGGAGAACATTTACTACATCGGCGACCTGATTCAGCGCACCGAAGTAGAACTGTTGAAGACTCCGAACCTGGGCAAGAAATCCTTGACTGAAATCAAGGACGTTCTGGCTTCTCGTGGTCTCTCCCTCGGCATGCGCCTCGACAACTGGCCGCCTGCAAGTCTTAAGAAGGACGACAAGGCGACTGCCTGATCGTCGTAATCACCGAACGTAGTGTTTGGTAAGGAATGAACCATGCGTCATCGTAAAAGTGGACGTCACCTGAGCCGTACCAGCTCTCACCGCAAGGCCATGTTTCAAAACATGGCGGTGTCGCTGTTCGAGCACGAGCTGATCAAAACTACCCTGCCGAAAGCCAAGGAACTGCGCCGCGTTGCCGAGCCGCTGATCACCCTGGCCAAGGTTGATAGCGTTGCTAACCGTCGTCTGGCATTTGACCGTACCCGTTCGAAAGAAATGGTCGGCAAGCTGTTCAACGATCTGGGCAAGCGTTATGCAACTCGTGAGGGTGGCTACCTGCGCATCCTCAAGTGCGGTTTCCGCGCTGGCGACAACGCGCCAATGGCGTACGTCGAACTGGTTGATCGTCCTGTCGGTGGCTCTGTAGAAGCCGCTGAATAAGACATCAGTCTTTACAAAAAACCGGGCCTAGTGCCCGGTTTTTTGTTGCCCTTAAATTGGCTGAATACAACGCGTTATCAGTTATCGTGCATGATTATTGCGCTAAGTCTAAGTGATAAAGAGAACCTGCTTCGTTTACGCGTGTTTTCGGCACCAGATGTCAGAAAATAGCGTTTTTTCTTCGCTTTTCTGCTGTGGGGCGAGTGACCTGTCCTCAATGTTGGTTCAAACTATCGTCTTTCATGAAGGAGATCCACGGCGATGCAAGGCCACCCGGACGTCATCGATTACCTCAACACGCTGCTGACCGGCGAACTGGCTGCACGCGACCAGTATTTCATCCACTCGCGGATGTATGAGGATTGGGGTTTCAGCAAGCTCTATGAGCGGATCAACCACGAGATGGAAGAAGAGGCACAACACGCTGATGCGTTGATGCGCCGGATTCTGATGCTCGAAGGCACTCCTCGCATGCGCCCGGATGATCTTGACGTAGGCACCACCGTCCCTGAGATGTTCGCCAGCGATCTTCGCCTGGAATACAAGGTTCGCGCCGCGCTGTGCAAAGGCATCGCTCTATGCGAGCAGCACAAGGACTACGTCAGCCGCGACATCTTGCGCGTGCAGTTGGCAGACACTGAAGAAGACCACACCTACTGGCTTGAGAAGCAGATGGGCCTGATCAAATCCATCGGCCTGGAAAACTACCTGCAATCGCAGTTCTGATTCAGGTCCAATAAAAAAGCCCCTGTCGCGGTGTTCGCGGCAGGGGCTTTATGGTTTCTGATGCGCTCAATGCATCAAGCGCTATCCCGTTCCAGCAATGGCTTCAGGTAATGGCCGGTGTAAGACTGCTTCATCTCTGCCACCTGCTCCGGGGTACCTGTAGCGATGATCTGACCGCCTTTGGAGCCACCCTCCGGCCCAAGGTCCACTAGCCAGTCCGCAGTCTTTATCACGTCAAGGTTGTGCTCGATCACTACCACGGTGTTGCCGTGGTCCCGAAGACGATGCAGCACGTCCAACAATTGCTGAATGTCGGCAAAGTGCAGGCCGGTCGTTGGCTCGTCCAGGATGTAGAGAGTCTTGCCGGTGTCGCGTTTGGACAGCTCGCGAGAGAGTTTCACGCGCTGTGCTTCACCACCTGACAGCGTTGTCGCTGACTGCCCCAGTTTGATGTAGGACAAACCTACGTCCATCAGGGTCTGCAGCTTGCGCGCCAAGGCGGGGACGGCGTCAAAGAAGGCGCGGGCTTCTTCGATGGTCATTTCCAGCACTTCGTGGATGTTCTTGCCCTTGTATTTGATCTCAAGGGTTTCCCGGTTGTAGCGCTTGCTCTTGCACACATCGCAAGGGACATAAATGTCTGGCAGGAAATGCATCTCCACCTTGATCAGGCCATCGCCTTGACAGGCCTCGCAGCGCCCACCCTTGACGTTGAACGAGAACCGCCCCGGGCCGTACCCGCGCGAGCGTGATTCAGGTACTCCGGAGAACAACTCCCGGATGGGTGTGAAAAGACCGGTATACGTTGCAGGGTTTGAACGCGGCGTCCGTCCGATCGGGCTTTGATCGATGTCGACCACTTTATCCAGATGCTGCAATCCATCGATGCTGTCGTGGGTCGCAGCTTCCAGCGTGGTGGCGCCGTTCAATTCGGTCGCGCTGAGCGGAAACAGTGTGTTGTTGATCAGCGTCGACTTGCCAGAGCCCGAGACCCCGGTCACGCAGGTCAACAGGCCGATCGGGATTTCCAGATCGACATTGCGCAAGTTATTGCCGCGCGCTCCCTTGAGCTTGAGCGACAATTTCTTGTTCCGCGGAGTGCGCTTGGCCGGCACTGCAATCTTCACCCGACCGGACAGATATTTGCCGGTGAGTGAGTCGGGGTGCGACATGACTTCCTGCGGGGTACCTTCTGCGACGATGTTACCGCCGTGCACGCCAGCGCCCGGACCGATGTCGACCACGTAGTCTGCCAGACGGATCGCATCCTCATCGTGCTCAACCACGATCACGGTATTACCGATATCGCGCAGATGACGGAGTGTGTCCAGCAGGCGGTCGTTGTCGCGCTGATGCAGGCCAATGGAGGGTTCGTCGAGAATGTACATGACGCCCACGAGGCCCGCGCCAATCTGGCTCGCCAGGCGGATCCGCTGGGCCTCGCCACCCGAAAGCGTGTCCGCGCTACGATCCAGCGTCAGGTAGTCCAGGCCCACGTTGACCAGGAACTGCAGACGTTCGCGGATCTCTTTGAGGATCTTGTCGGCAATCTCGCCGCGACGTCCCGTGAGTTTCAAGCCAGCGAAATAATCGGTGGCGTCCCCGATCGGCAGATTGGTCACTGCAGGCAGCGTCTTCTCACCGACCCATACGTGACGGGCCTCACGACGCAAGCGCGTACCACGGCAATCAGGGCACGGCTGAGTGCTGAGAAATTTGGCCAATTCTTCGCGAACGGTGGCCGACTCTGTCTCGCGATAACGGCGCTCCAGATTCGGGACGATTCCCTCGAACGGGTGCGCGCGTTTGACGATGTCGCCTCGGTCGTTCAAATAGCGGAAATCGACGTTCTGACTGCCGCTGCCGTTGAGCAGGACCTTCTGTTGGTCTGCGGGCAGTTCCTTGAAAGGCACTTCAAGGCTGAAGCCATAGTGTTTGGCCAGCGAACCGAGCATCTGGAAGTAATAGACGTTGCGCCGGTCCCAGCCGCGTATCGCGCCCTCGGCCAGTGTCAGTTCGGCATTGACCAGTCGTTTGATGTCGAAGAACTGCTTGACCCCCAGGCCGTCACAAGTAGGGCAGGCTCCTGCGGGGTTGTTGAACGAGAACAGCTTGGGTTCCAGCTCGCTGATGGCATGGCCGCAGATCGGACAGGCAAAGCGCGCGGAGAAGATGATTTCTTCGCCCGGCTCATCGTCCATTGGTGCAACCAGAGCAATACCGTCGGCGAGCTTCAGTGCAGTCTCGAAGGACTCGGCAAGACGCTGCTGCAGATCGGCACGTACCTTGAATCGATCGACGACCACGTCAATGGAATGCTTCTTCTGTTTGTCGAGCTTCGGCAACTCGTCTAGCTCGCAGAGCTTTCCGTTGACCCTGGCGCGGACGAAGCCTTGCGCGCGCAACTCCTCGAAGACGGCCAGATGCTCGCCCTTGCGTTCGCGAACGACTGGAGCCAGCAACATCAGCTTGCTGCCTTCGGGCTGGGCCAGTACCAGATCGACCATCTGGCTGACGGTCTGGGCCTCCAGCGGGATGTCATGATCCGGGCAGCGTGGCTGGCCTACCCGCGCATACAGCAGACGCAGGTAGTCGTAGATTTCAGTGATGGTGCCCACGGTGGAGCGAGGGTTATGCGACGTCGACTTCTGTTCGATGGAAATGGCTGGCGACAGACCTTCAATGGTATCGACGTCAGGTTTTTCCATCATCGACAGAAATTGCCGGGCATAGGCCGACAACGACTCGACATAGCGGCGCTGCCCCTCGGCGTAAAGCGTGTCGAATGCCAGCGACGACTTGCCCGAGCCGGAAAGGCCGGTAATGACGATCAGTTTGTCGCGTGGCAGGGTCAGGTCAATGTTTTTCAGGTTGTGGGTTCGTGCCCCACGAATCAGGATCTTGTCCAAGGTGGCCTCGCACGGCGGGCGTCAAAACACAGGAGTATACGGCGAAATACTGGATGGATGCACACTATCGAGATGCTTCCTGACGCGCATGCGAAAAAGAAAATTCCCGCGATGCGCGGCAATGCGTCGTATGTGCTGTACATCGATGGGACTGGTAGAATCGCCGCCGGTTCACATGAGGTTCTTCCATGCACGATTCTCACAGCGAGCGCATGAGTGGCAGCGAAACCCGCGCGGCGGGCGGTCTGGCGCTGGTGTTCGCGTTCCGTATGCTTGGCATGTTCATGGTGTTGCCGGTACTGGCGACCTACGGCATGGACCTGGCTGGCGCAAGCCCGGCACTCATTGGTCTGGCGATTGGCGCATACGGCCTGACTCAGGCAGTCCTGCAAATTCCGTTCGGTATCATTTCAGACCGCATCGGTCGTCGCCCGGTGATTTATCTTGGGTTGATCGTGTTCGCGCTGGGCAGCGTGCTGGCAGCCCAGTCGACATCGATCTGGGGTGTGATTGCCGGTAGGGTGCTGCAAGGCGCCGGGGCGATTTCCGCAGCGGTCATGGCGTTGCTCTCCGATCTGACCCGCGAACAGCACCGAACCAAGGCCATGGCCATGATCGGCATGACCATCGGTGTATCGTTTGCGATTGCCATGGTGGTTGGCCCCATTCTGACCAGTGCATTCGGTCTGTCCGGGCTGTTTCTCGCCACTGGCGGGATGGCGCTGATCGGCATCGTGATCGTCGCGTTTGTCGTTCCGAAATCGACGGTGACCTTACAGCATCGTGAATCCGGCCTTGCGCGTCAGGCGCTGGGCGCAACCCTTCGCCATCCGGATCTGCTGCGTCTGGATTTGGGTATCTTCGCGTTGCACGCCATGCTCATGTCCAGTTTCGTCGCGTTGCCGCTGGCGCTGGTCGAGAAAGCCGGTTTGCCCAAGGAGCAGCACTGGTGGGTCTACCTGACCGCGCTGCTGATTTCTTTCTTCGCCATGATCCCTTTCATCATTTACGGCGAGAAGAAACGTCAGATGAAGCGGATTCTGCTCGGCGCCGTGTTGGTGCTGATGCTCACTGAACTATTCTTCTGGGAGTTCGGTGACACGTTGCGAGCGTTGGTGATTGGGACAGTTGTGTTCTTCACCGCGTTCAACCTGCTGGAAGCCTCGCTGCCTTCGTTGATCAGCAAGGTTTCCCCGGCAGGCGGCAAAGGCACGGCGATGGGGATTTATTCCACCAGTCAGTTCCTCGGTTCTGCCGCTGGCGGCATCCTCGGTGGCTGGCTGTTTCAGCACGGCGGGCTGGATGTGGTGTTCCTCGGCGGTGCGGGTCTGGCCGCCATCTGGCTGGCGTTTGCTGTTACCATGCGCGAACCTCCGTACGTGACCAGCCTTCGCCTGCCGTTGTCGCCCCAGGCCCAATGTGACGCAGGCCTTGCCGATCGCGTGTTGGCCGTACGTGGAGTAACAGATGCAGTAGTTGTGGCCGATGAGGCCGCGATCTATATCAAATTTGACAAAGAACTGTTGGATCGGGCGTCTTTCGACGAAGTGGTCAATCCAGCGTCGGAAACGGTTGAAGCCTAGGAGAACGTTATGGCCCGTGGGGTTAACAAAGTCATATTGGTCGGCACATGCGGCCAGGATCCCGAAGTTCGCTACTTGCCTAACGGTAATGCCGTGACCAACCTGAGTCTGGCGACAAGCGAACAGTGGACCGACAAGCAAACCGGTCAGAAGGTCGAGAAGACCGAGTGGCACCGCGTTTCGATGTTCGGCAAGGTTGCCGAGATTGCCGGTGAGTACCTGCGCAAGGGTTCGCAGGTCTACATCGAAGGCAAGCTGCAGACTCGCGAGTGGGAAAAAGACGGCATCAAGCGTTACACCACTGAAATCGTTGTGGACATGCAGGGCACCATGCAACTGCTGGGCGGTCGTCCACAGGGCGACAATGCTCAGCAAGGCCAGGGCGGTGGTGGTTATCAGAACTCCGCGCCTCGTCCACAGCAATCGCGTCCTCAGGCTGCTCCTCAGCCACAGCGCGAGTCGCGTCCCGCTCCGCAACAGGCGCCACAACCGGCCCCTGATTTCGACAGCTTCGATGACGATATCCCGTTCTGATCCCACGGGATCGAACGCGGTAGCGACAAAGCAAAAGCCCCCGAACAGTTGCGCCTGTCGGGGGCTTTTTTTGTGAAGTCTGCGCGCGGATTACAACCCCAGATCCGACAGGCCTGGATGATCATCCGGACGACGACCCAGCGGCCAATGAAACTTGCGCTCTGATTCCTTGATCGGCAAATCGTTGATGCAGGCGAAGCGGTTTGCCATCAGCCCGTCTTCTGCAAACTCCCAGTTCTCGTTGCCGTACGAGCGGTACCAGTTGCCCGAGTCATCGTGCCACTCGTAGGCATAACGCACGGCGATGCGGTTGTCGGTGAACGCCCACAACTCCTTGATCAGACGGTAATCGAGCTCCTTCTTCCATTTGCGGGTCAGGAAGGCCTTGGCTTCTTCGCGGTTTGTGGCGAATTCGGCGCGGTTACGCCACTTGGTGTCGAGGGTGTAAGCCAACGAAACCTTTTCCGCATCACGGCTGTTCCAGCCATCTTCGGCCAGGCGGACCTTTTCGATAGCCGATTCGCGGGTAAAGGGGGGAAGCGGCGGGCGAGTTTGTGCGTTGGACATGGCGAAGCCTCCAGACAGTGATCAGTTCAGCGGTTAATAAAGCGTTCTTGAAACTCAGGCTTCTACGGCGAAGCCTGTTTCAGCAACAGCTGGGCAACATCCCTGGCGCTGTCGGCAGCATCGTAGTCGCCCATGACGCGGGCCACGGTGATGGCGCCTTCCATGAGAATCAGCAGCTGTCTGGCCAGCACTGACGGCTGCTCGACATTCAACTGCTCGCACAGCTCAAGCGTGTAATCGAACAACTTCTGTTTGTGCAGCTTGGCGATCAACCGGATCGGATCATTGGGGTCGCCAACTTCTCCGGCGGTGTTGATGAACGCACAGCCGCGAAACCCTTCGGACTCAAACCAGCCTTTGAGCACCGCGAACATGTTGAGGATGCGCGCATCAGGTGTTTCAGCCCTGTCGGACTCGGTTCTGAACCAGTGCATCCAGCGCACGTCGCGGGCATTGAGCGCAGCGGCGGCGATTTCGTCCTTGGTGGCGAAGTAACGGTAGATGCTTTTTCTGGCGACGCCGGATGTCTTCACCAGGAGATCCATGCCGGTGGCGTGGATGCCGTTCTGATAGATGAGTTGCTCGGCGGTCGCGAGGATCTTTTCGCGTGTTTCGGTCGTCGATGGGTTCATGGGATTTAAGGTAGAACGATCGTTCTCCATGGTCAAGCGACTTTTGAGAAATGATCTTTTTCGCGGGTCGGAGTGGCTGATCGCAAACGAAGCTTTGCGCTGAAAAGCGAACTTGCCCGGTGAAATTCGATCAGTTTCTTTGGGCCCTGAATGCGTCGGGCCTCAAGACTGAAAGGAGTGACCTGCGTTTTGCCGAACTTCAAATCCGTCCTGCTGCTGTGTCTGACGCTCTGCGTCGCAAGTTTCAACGTTCTGGCGGCCGACGCACCTGCCGCAAGTACCGCTCAATCCGCTGCGCCCGCCGACTCTGCGCCCGCGGCCGTACCTGCCAAGCCTGAGATTTTGGTGAAGGGCGGGCTTCTCGGGGTCATCAGCTCCAGCATCGACAGCGTGCAGGACAAGCTGGATCTGGACGGCAATCTGTTCGACTCCTGGCGTTTACGTGCAGACCGCGCTGCAGACGAACTCGATACGCTGGTCAACAAGCCGCTGGCGCGTACACCGTGGAGCATCACCAGTGACTTCCTGATTCTCTCAGTGGTGTGGATGGGTGCCTTTGTGCTGCTCAACCGCGTCGCGACTTTCATGGTCTCGCGCATGTCGCGGCACCGTTTGTTGGTCAGGCGCGAGCGGACCCGCGGGGTACTGGGTTATATCCTGCCGTTCACCATTGCGGCCCTCATATGTCTGCCGCTGACGCTGTATGTCAGTCATTTCATGTCTCCGTCCATCGGGCGTGCGCTGGCGTTGTGCCTGGCGTATTCGACCAGCAGCGGCATTTTCTCGACCTCGGTGTTGCTGTCGGTGATCGTGCTGTTCAACTCCGGGCACAAACGGACGGCTGTGCGCATCATTCGTGGCTACGCGCCGCATCCGTTGTTCATCATCGGGTTCCTCGCAGCATTGAGTGATGCACTGACCAGCCCGCAGATTTCCCGGCAGTTCGGGGGCAACGTCACCACCAGCGTGGCGGCGTTTACCGGTCTGATGGCGTCGGTGATGTTCTGCATGGTGGTGATTCGCATGCGGCGGCCAGTGGCGCACCTGATTCGCAATCGGCCGCTGAGTGCTCGCCTTGCAAGGCCTGCGTTGCAGCAGACGCTGAAGATATTCTCGAGCCTGTGGCACTTGCCGATTCTGCTGATGATTCTGGTCTCGGCGGTCAATCTGATCGGTGCGGGGGAGGACAGTCAGGAGGCTTTGCGTTGCGCTCTGCTGACCACGGTTCTGCTGATTGGCACGGTGTTTCTCAGCACGCTGTTCCAGCACATGTTCAAACCTGCGCAGGCGCGTACCGGCAGTGTCTACAGAGAGCGCCTCCTGAGCCTCTTGCACGCAGTACTGCGTATCGCCCTGGCGGTGGGATTCATTGAAGTACTGGGCCGGATCTGGGGTTTTTCGCCGTTCGAATTCGCGCAACGCAACGCGCTGGGCAAAGTGATCAGTGATTCGCTGAGCAGCATCGGGTTGATCTTTCTGGTGACGTGGCTGCTCTGGGTGGTGATGGACACGGCGATTCAGGAAGCGCTCAAGCCACCGACCAATAGTCGCTCCTCGCGCCAGCCCAGCACACGGGTCAAAACCATCCTGCCGTTGCTGCGCAATGCCATGAAAATAATCCTGGTGGTGATCTGCACCATCACCACCATGGCTAATCTGGGAATCAACGTCGCGCCACTGCTGGCCGGTGCCGGGGTCGTCGGTCTGGCGATCGGTTTCGGTTCCCAGCAACTGGTCCAGGACGTCATCACCGGTCTGTTCATCATCATCGAAGACACCATTTCCATCGGCGATTGGGTGGTGCTGGACTCCGGCCATGCGGGCACCGTGGAAAGCCTGACCATCCGCACGTTGCGCCTGCGTGACGGCAAGGGGTTCGTGCATTCGGTTCCGTTCGGGCAGATCAAGGCGGTCACCAACCAGTCCCGGCAATTCGCCTACGCGTTTTTCTCGTTCCAGTTCACCTACGACTCGGACGTGGATTGCGCGACGTCGCTCATTCGTGAAGCCGGGCAGGCGATCAGCGATGACTTCTTGCTGGCGAGCAAGCTGCAAGGGCCGCTGGAAGTTTTCGGGCTGGACCGCATGGACATGAACGGCATTGTGATCACCGCGCAGTTCCGGACTTCATCGGGTGGGCAATACGCGGTGAGCCGAGCGTTCAACGACAAGCTCAAACGTCTTGTGGATAAGTCGACGGACGTGCGCTTCGCGCAAACTTACCCACAGCTGGTCATGAGCCCGCATAACGGGCAAATGCTGCCGATGGATGAGGATGACGAGCGACAACCGTTGCCTGGCAAGGCGTCGGTGGTGAACAAGGATGGGTCAGAGAGCCCGGTTTGAGCTGGGCATTTTTAGCAGTCTGGCTTGCTGGCGTGGGCGGTTTTGAAATCCTTGCTGCTGGCAACCCGGACCGCTACAGAATTGAGGCGGTCCGGCGATTATCGAAATAGCCGATCCCGCACCTGCAGCATCATTCCCGCATCCAGTTCGCCCCAGTATTGCGGTTTGCCTGCGACGATAGCGGCGATGGGAACGCCGTCGCGATACACCAGACGATTACCCACCACCGCAGGGACCTTCGCGCCTGGCAACAAGGTGCCGGCCAGGTTCAGCGGATCAACGCCACTCACACCGATCAAGCTTCCATCCAGCGGGCGCTTGCGCACTTCACGCAGTAACGGAATCGCCTCGGGCAGTGCGAACTGTTCGCCTGCCAGTCCCGCGACAAAGCGCCCGCCGCGAATTTCGCCTCGCGCTTCCAGACGGTGGAACGTGCGAAGCAATTCACGCCAGCTCGGTAGCCAGTCCGCTTCGCGTTCCAGCAGCCGCCAGAACACGACGCCATAGCGGCGCAACAGCGTCATGGCGATGTGTTCGAGGGTATCGCTGTCGAGTCGTTGCGATGCAGGCGCTTGCTTGACCGGGGCGCGTCGCAATAGGGCCCAGCGCCCGGCATCGTCCATCCCGCCAATGAACGCTCCGCGATTACGCCGACTGGTGTGCGCCGCGCGCTTGCTGGCAGGCGTGATCAGTGCGCGAAGCCCGGCGAAGCTGTCGGCGTTAACAAGGCCTGCGCCGACCAGTTCCTGCAACGCGTTTTCAAGTTCGGTGCGTAGCAGGTGCGCTTCGCCAGTGAGCTCATCGAAGAACATCGCGCCATGGGTCGACAGCACTTCATGCACCTTCTGCGCGCGCAATGACAATTCGGTTGGCGCAGGTTGCTCGGTCAGGCCGCTCCACAAACGTACCTGAGGGCGTGGCAACAGCACAATCGGCGTACTGCGCAACGCCGCGCTGCCAACCTTGTTGCGGCTGGTCAGGCGCATCCACACCACCTTGCCGGACCGACACAGGTCATCCAGCCAGCTTTGGGAATAGTCCTTCAAGCGCGCCGGAAGAATGTCGCTGTCCCAGGCGCCTGCGGCTGCCGAAAAACCTTCAAGCTGATCGACCACTTCCGGCAACGCAGCCTTGCCCTGACTCTGTGTCGAAGTGGAAAGATGCTGCCAGTCGAACAGGAACCGCACGAAGTCCTGCAACGAGACGGGCTCGATTTCCCGGCGCAGGCGTTTGACGGTGTAGCGATGAATGCGCGACAGCAGATGCCGCTCGCACCATTGCTCTTCGCTGGCGCCCGGATCGAAACGGCCACGAAGCACGTAGCCTTCGTTTTCAAGTTGCGCCAATGCCTGAGCGACCTCGCCGGGCGGCAGGGCCAGAGGCTCGGCGATGGCTTGCAAGGTCAACGGCCCGAACCCGCTCAAGCGGGCGCGCACGATCTCGACTCTGGCGTCATCCTCACTCCAGGCTTCATCGAAACCTGGCAACGCAACCAATGGCGGGTGCATCTCAGCGTCTGTATAGACGGCCTGGAGGCAGGTCAGACGTTCCAGCGCAATCCACAGCGCTTGCTCGGGCGTCACTTGCAAGCGAGTTGCGCGGCCGGAGCGGGCGAGGCTTTCCAGCCATTTCATCCAGTCCTGCTGATCCCGTGCTTCCGGGCCGCTGACGCAGCCCAGGCTCATCAGCGCTTCGTGCATTTCATCCACATTCTGCGGTTGCGGCCAGGCCTCGTCGCTGACGGCTGCTATCGCGTCGGCGTCGAGCGCGCCCAAGTCGTCGGCAGATTCAGGATCGCTCCAGCGGCGATTGAGTACGGCTTGGGTCCGGCGCTCTTCAAGCGGCGCGTCGTCCAGAAAGGTGTAGGGCTTGGCATTGAGAATTTCAGCCGCCAAAGGGGAGGGCGCAGGCAGGTCTCGGCTGATCAGGCGCACTTCGCCTTTTTCCATGCGTCGCAGCAATGCCAGCCAACCGTCTGCGTCCATCGCCTCATGCAGGCAATCGTCGAGGGTCTGTTCTACCAGCGGATGCTCGGGGACTTCCCGTTCGCCCACCAGGTTTTCCAGGCAGGCGATCTGGTCCGGGAACACCGTGGCGATCAGGTCTTCGCTCTTCATGCGTTGTAGTTGCGGCGCGACCTTGCGCCCGCCCGCGTAACGCGGCAGGGCCAGCGCGACACCCGCGTTCCAGCGCCAGCGCACCCCAAACAGCGGCGCATCGAGCACGGCCTGAATCAGCAGATGCTCGGCGGTATTGGAATTGAGGTAACGCCAGACCTCGTCCAGCGCAAAGCTGTGGCTGGTGGACAATGAAAGGACGATCGCGTCTTCGCTGGCAGCGGCCTGCAACTCGAAATTGAAGGTGCGACAGAACCGCTTGCGCAGTGCCAGACCCCAGGCCCGATTCACGCGGCTGCCAAACGGTGTGTGGATGACCAGTTGCGTGCCGCCGGACTCGTCAAAGAACCGCTCCATCACCAGCGTGTCCTGGGAGGGCAGCGCGCCGAGGGCCGAGTGAGCGCGGGCCAGATAATCGCCAATCTGCTCCGCGCTGGCTGAATCCAGTCCCAGGGTTTTCATCAGCCAGTCGATGCATGGCCGCAAGTTGCCCGGGTGGGCGCTGAGTTGTTGGTCGATATCGGCCTGCAAACGCGCCACGGCGAAGGAAAGTTCGTCACTGCGGCCGGGCGCCTCGCCCAGCCAGAACGGAATGTTCGGTGGCACGCCTTGCGCATCTTCGACCCGTACGCGGCCCGCATCGATGCGCAGTATTCGGTAGGAAGTGTTGCCCAACTGGAAGATGTCGCCGGCAATGCTTTCCACGGCGAAGTCTTCGTTGACCGTGCCGATGTTCAGCGCCTGCGGTTCGAGAATCACACTGTAGTCGGCGTTGTCCGGAATCGTCCCGCCACTGGTGACCGCCGTGAGTTTGCTACCGCGTCGCCCGCGCAACGTACCGGTCACTGCGTCGCGGTGCAGATAGGCCGCGCGCACGCCCTGACGGCCGCTGTAGCCTTCGGCGAGCATGCCCAGTAGCGCCTGATAGTGGCCTTCGTCGAGTTCCGCGTAGGGCGACGCCTTGCGGAACAGCTCCAGAAGCGCCTGTTCGTGCCACTCCTGACAACTGACCTCGGCAATGATCTGCTGCGCCAACACATCCAGCGGCGCCTTTGGAATCAACAGAGTGTCGAGTTCCCCGCGTCGTACGCAGTCCAGAAGGGCTGCGCATTCGATCAAGTCATCCCGCGAAACGGCGAACAGTCGGCCCTTGGGCGTTCCACCAACCTGGTGGCCGGAGCGTCCTACGCGCTGGAGGAAGGCAGCGATGGAGCGCGGCGAACTGATCTGGCAGACCAGATCGACATCGCCAATATCGATACCGAGTTCCAGCGAAGCAGTGGCAATCAGGACCTGGAGATCACCGCGCTTGAGCCGTTGCTCGGCGTCCAGACGCTGCTCCTTGGCGAGGCTGCCATGGTGCGCCGCCACAGCCTCTTTGCCGAGACGTTCGCTCAGGTGCCGAGCCATGCGTTCGGCCAGGCGTCGGGTGTTGACGAAGATCAGCGTGGTGCGATGTTCCCGGGCAAGCTCTGCCAGGCGGTCATAGACCAGCTGCCAGACGTCGTTGGCCATCACCGCCGTCAGCGGCACGGGCGGGACTTCAATGGCCAGATCCCTGGGCCGCGCATGCCCGATGTCGACAATCGCGCAAGGCCGGCGGACCGGGTCGCTGCCGACCAGAAAACGCGAAACCCGATCAATGGGTTTCTGGGTCGCGGAGAGCCCGATGCGCAGCAAAGGTTGTTCACACAGCGCCTGCAATCGTTCAAGGCTAAGCGCCAGATGGCTGCCGCGTTTACTGGCGGCGATGGCGTGAATCTCGTCGACGATCACCGTTTGTGTGTTCGACAACATGCGCCGGCCTGAATCCGAGCCCAGCAGCACGTACAACGATTCAGGCGTGGTCACCAGAATGTGCGGCGCGGTCTTGCGCATCGCCGTGCGTTCTTTCTGTTGGGTATCGCCCGTGCGCACGGCAGTGCTGATGCGCAATTGCGGCAGACCCCGTTGTGCCAACTGCTCGGTGATGCCCGAGAGAGGGTTTTGCAGGTTGATCTGAATATCGTTGGACAGCGCCTTGAGGGGTGAGACGTAGACCACGAAGGTCTGATCTGGCAATTCGCCGCCCATGTCCAGGCCTTGATGAACCAAATCGTCTATCACCGCCAGAAACGCAGTCAGGGTTTTACCGGAGCCGGTGGGCGCAGCGATCAGCGTCGACTGACGTCGCTTGATCAACGGCCACGCCCCGGCCTGAGCTGCCGTGACAGCCGGGAATGTGTTGCGAAACCAGGCGCTGACAGCGGGGTGAAAGGCGTCGAGTACCGGATCGAGAGTCTGGGAAACATTCATGGGTAAATTTATGCGGGCGCTGGCTTGCGGATGCAAGGGCCGGTGATCGGGGGCTTTGCCCGTCCACCTGTTGGGACTTGTCCATCGACGTGTTATGTTTGTGAGCGTTTTTCACCTATTTTTCTCAAGACTGAGCCTGCTGACTCTATGCGAATGCGCCTTATGCTGTTGGGCGGCGGGAATGCCCTTGGGCAGGCGTTGATTCGTCTGGGTGCCGAGGAGGACATTGGATTCCTCGCACCGCGTCCACCGCAAGACGGTTGGGATGCGGCAAGCCTGACGCAACTGCTCGATGACACCCGCCCGGATGCCTTGATCAATCTTGCTTACTACTTCGACTGGTTTCAGGCGCAGAGCGTGAGTGCAGAGCGGTTGAGCTCTCAGGAGCGCGCCGTCGAGCGCCTCTCCGAACTGTGCCAGCACCACAACATCGTTCTCGTTCAACCTTCCAGCTATCGCGTATTCGATGGCTCGCGAGCGACTGCCTACAGCGAAAAAGACGAACCTGTACCGCTGGGTTCCCGTGGTCAGGCGCTATGGCGGATCGAACAAAGCGTGCGTGCGACCTGCCCGCAACATGTGCTGCTGCGTTTTGGCTGGCTGCTCGACGACAGCGCCGACGGCGTGCTCGGGCGGTTTCTGAAGCGCGCCGAGTCCCCTAACGAATTGTTGATGGCCGACGACCGCCGTGGCAATCCGACGCCGGTCGATGACGCCGCGCGGGTGATCATCTCGGTCCTCAAGCAACTGGACTGCGCCGCGCCGCTGTGGGGCACTTATCATTACGCAGGTCACGAGGCGACAACGCCGCTGGCGCTGGGGCAAGCGATCCTTACAGAAGCGCGTCTGATGCGTGCACTGGCCATCGAAGCCCCGACGGCTCAAGCCCATGCCGCCAGCCCCGACGCTGCCGAAGAACCGCAGAACGCCGTGCTGGCCTGCAAGAAAATCCTTCACACTTTTGGTATCAAGCCCCGCGCATGGCGTGCCGGTTTGCCCAGCTTACTGGACCGCTATTACCGTCATGTCTGATGCTCCTGTCCTCATCACCGGCGGCGCCGGTTTCATCGGTTCTCACCTTGTCGACGCCTTGCTCGCCAAGGGTTACGCCGTGCGCATCCTCGACGACCTGTCCACCGGCAAGCGCAGCAACCTGCCGCTGGACAACCCTGGGGTCGAACTGATTGAGGGCGATGTCGCCGATGCCGCCCTGGTGGCGCGCGCGGCGGCGGGCTGCCAGGCGGTGGCGCATCTGGCAGCAGTGGCGTCGGTGCAGGCTTCGGTCGACGATCCGGTGAAGACTCACCAGAGCAATTTCATCGGCACCCTGAACGTCTGCGAGGCCATGCGCCAGGCGGGCATCAAGCGTGTGGTGTTCGCTTCGAGCGCTGCGGTGTACGGCAACAATGGTGAAGGTGAAGCCATCACCGAAGACACCGCAAAAGCGCCGCTGACGCCTTACGCATCGGACAAGCTGGCCAGCGAATACTATTTCGACTTCTACCGCCGCCAGCATGGGCTGGAGCCGGTGGTGTTCCGCTTCTTCAACATCTTCGGGCCGCGCCAGGACCCGTCTTCGCCGTATTCCGGCGTGATCAGCATTTTTGCCGAGCGCGCGGAGAAGGGCCTGCCGATTTCGGTGTTCGGTGATGGCGAGCAGACGCGGGACTTCTTCTACGTCGAAGACCTGGTCGATCTCGTGGTGCAGGGCTTCGAACTGCCTGCGGTGGAAGAAGGGGCGGTGAACGTCGGCTTGAACGCGACCACTTCGCTCAACGAGCTGTTGGCGGCGTTCGAACAGGTGGTCGGCAGTCTGCCGCCGGTGACCTATCTCGCAGCCCGCTCAGGGGACATCAAGCACTCCCGCGCCAACAACCAACGGTTACTGGAGCGCTTCATCGTTCCTGAGCCAACGCCGTTGAAAGTCGGGCTGGCGCGCTTGCTGGGGCGCTGAATCGCGCAACGCAAAAAGGCACCTTCAAGGTGCCTTTCGCGTTTGCGGACAAATGAACTCCTGTAGCCGTCCGGCTTGCCGGCGGTGGCGTTGTCGAAATCGCGACCGCCGGCGAGCCAGATTGCTACAGAGTCATCGACCCTGGGTAGTGACGTGCCTCAGAACTTGTAACCAAACCCCAGCATGTAAACCCACGGGTCGACATCGACGTTGACCTTGGTGCGTCCGACGCCAAGCGCCGAAGGGCCGTCCAGCGATGCCTGGGTGTCGATGTCCACGTACCAGACCGCAGCGTTGACCATGATCTTGTCAGTCAGCATGTAGTCCATCCCCACTTGTCCGGCCCAACCCCATGAATTTTTGATGTGCAGGTTGTTCATGCCCTGGCCCTTGCGGTCAGTGCTCAGGTTTTCGTCGTAGAACCAGGTGTAGTTAACGCCCAGACCGGCATATGGCTGGAATTTCGAGTTGGCTTCCATCGGGTAGTACTGCAGCGATAGTGTCGGCGGCAGCTGTTTGACATCCGCCAGTTTGCCATCCAGCCCCGCGCCGAGGCCCTTGAGTGCGACGGTGTGCTGGAACGGCGTGGAGGCCAGCAGCTCGACCCCGACGTGATCGGTCAGCATGTAAGCGAAAGTCAGGCCCAGTTGAGTGTCGCTGTCCAATGTCGCTTTGGTGCCCGGTGCCTTGACGCCGTCGAATTTCAAGTTGCCGCTGTCTTCGTTGGGTGCAGTGGTGGCCGCGCCGGCGCGAACGATGATGTCACCGGCCTGGTGAGCGTGGGCAGCAAGAGGTACGCCGAGTGCGAGCGCGAGCAACGACGCGCTGAGCAAGGACTTGTTCATGGGGGCTCCGTAAAGGCATTGGAAAGGGATGCCTTAATGTTACGGAGGGACTGGAGCGAGTGTTTTGACCTGGCTCAATGAAGCGTTGATCAGAACACCCGTGGCCCTGCTGCTAAAGGAATTGTTGAACTCGGGATGCTCACTGATCCGGCAGTTCATACACCAGAATTTTGTCCGCCTCCATCTGATAGCCGGCATCGGCCAGTTCGCTGGTGCTCGATTTGACCTGCATCGGCCCCTCGATCCAGTACGGCTGATACAACTCGTCGACCTTCACACCCAGCTCACTGGTGACGTGGACGATCTGGTTCGGCGGCGGGGGCGGTACATGGATGCAGGCGCCGAAATACGGCACCAGCAGAAACTCCGTGACGCGGCCTTCTTCGCTGACCTCCAGCGGCACGATGTAACCCGGCAGGCGCACCATCTGGCCGTCGAGCGATTTGACTACTGGCGCGTGGGGCGCCAATTGGTGAGCGGCGGGCGCGGATTCCACTGACAAGGCATCGGCCATTTTCGACAGGTCGTGGATGGGCGCCGTGACCAGTTTCACCGGCGGCGCATCGGGCGGAATCATTTCCTGCCAGGTCAGCACCCGCAGGTCCTGCGCCCACAAGGGGCTTGCGCACAGCAACGACAACAGCACCCACAAGCCACGCATCACAAGGTCCTCACAAACGAATCGACAGGCCATCGGCCAACGACTGGCGATAAGCGCGCCAGGCCGGCACCACGCCCATCAGCAGCGCCGCGCCGAGAATGCCGCCCAGCAGCGTCCATTCATAAGCGCTCGGCAGGGACAGTGGCAAGTACAAACCGTAGTTCGCCTGGACATAACCCTGGGCCGCGGCGATCCCGACGTACAACAACGCAAGGCCGCTGACCGCGCCCGCAAGCGCCAGAGCAAAGGCTTCCAGAATCAACAAACTTGCGATGTGCCAAGGCCGCGCGCCGACTGAACGCAGAATGGCCATTTCTCGACGCCGCTCGTTGAGGCTGGTGAGAATCGCCGTAAGCATGCCGATCAGCCCGGTCAGCACCACGAACAGAGAGATCACGAAGAGTGCCTTTTCGGCAGTGCCCATCAGACTCCATAGCTCCTGCAAAGCCACGCCGGGCAAGATAGCCAGCATGGGCTCGCCACGAAACTCGTTGATCTCACGCTGCAGGGCAAAGGTCGAGATCTTGTTGTTGAGTCCCAGCATGAAGGCGGTGATCGCCGTCGGCGTCAGGTCCATGTTGCGCGCCTGATCGGCAGTGATACGCCCGGCGCCCTGCGCGGGAACGCCGTTGTGCCAGTCGATGTGGATCGCTTCCATGCCGCCGAGGCTGATATGCAACGTGCGGTCTACCGGGGTGCCGGTGCGTTTGAGAATGCCGACGACGGTAAATGGCTTGTCGTCATGCTTGACCAGACTCACCACCGCGACGCCGTGGGCCAGCACCAGTTTGTCGCCAAGTTTGTAATGCAGCGCATCGGCCACTTCGGCGCCCAGTACCACCTCGAATGGGTCGGTGGCGAAGGGGCGGCCATCGGCGATTTGCAGATGTTGCTGGCGGCCGTACTGGTAATGCTCGAAATACGATTCGTTGGTGCCCATCACCCGATAGCCGCGGTGGCTATCACCCAGTGAAATCGGAATCGCCCACTTCACCTGCTTGCTGTTGGCGAAGTGCTCGAAGCTGTCCCAGCGGATGTTGTTGGTGGCGTTGCCGATGCGAAACACCGAATACAGCAGCAGATTCACCGAGCCAGAACGAGCCCCGACAATGAGGTCGGTGCCACTGATGGTGCTGGCGAAGCTGGCGCGGGCTTCGGTGCGCACACGCTCCACGGCCAGCAGCAGGCAGACCGACAACGCGATGGCGAAAGCGGTAAGAAAGGCGGTAAAGCGGCGGTTGGCGAGACTGGCCAACGCCAGGCGAAGAAGATACATCTCAAACCTCGGTGACGACGGCGGCGCGATTGAGCTCGGCCAACGACAGATGACGGTCGAACAGCGGCGCCAGGCTCTGATCATGGCTGACGAACAACAGGCTGGAACCTGCCTCGCGGCATTCGGCAAACAGCAATTTGATGAACGCTTCGCGCGCGTCGGCATCGAGGGCCGAGGTTGGCTCGTCAGCGATCACCAGCTCTGGCTGGCCGATCAATGCGCGGGCAGCGGCGACGCGTTGCTGCTGGCCGATGGACAGCGAGTCGGCGCGACGGCTCAGCAGCTGCGGGTCTTTCAGGCCCAGGTGAGCAAGGAGTGTCGCGGCGGCCTGATCGACGCTGCCATGGCGTTGCGTCGCGCGTTCGGCACGCAGTTTCGAGAAATGGCACGGCAGCTCGACGTTCTCACGCACCGACAGGAACGGCAGCAGGTTGAACTGCTGGAAGATGTAACCCGTGTGATCGACGCGGAAACGGTCGCGTGCGCCCGCCGAAAGTTGCGTCAACTCCTGGCCGAGCAGGCGAATGTTGCCGCGATTGGGTTTTTGTACGCCGCCCAGCAGTCCCAGTAACGTCGTCTTGCCGCTGCCGCTCGGGCCTTTGAGAAACAGGGTTTCGCCTGCTTCCAGACGAAATGCCGGAATATCCAGCAGCTCTGGATGCCCCGGCCAGGCAAAGCCGAGATCGGACAGTTCGATAAGTGCTTGAGTCATGGCCTCAGTCGCATCTGAAAAGTGAACGACCGGCAAGTCCCGGTCGTGTGTGAAGCCATGTTGGTTAAAACTTGACCACTGGATTGCTGGGGCGAACTTCTGCACCCATCTGGCGTTTCGGGGTAACCAGTTGTACCTGAATGGTCTGCGTGGCCGGGAAGCTCTTGAAGAGTTGCGTCAGGTCCAGTTTGTTCAGCACTGCCGGGACGTTGCAGTTGAACTGGTAATGACCGTGGATTTCGCTGTGCTCGTGTTCGTCGGCATCGCCGTCGTCGTGATCGTCATCCTTGTCGCCAAACAACGGGCTTTCGAGCTTCTGTTTGGTGACGGTACAACCTGCGGCTTCGGGAATGCTGAACAGGCCGTGGGGCTTGAGCAGCGTTTCGCGCGCCTGGGCCAGGGTCGCTTTATCGGCATCAGAGGTGGCAGCATGTTCGAAGCCGACAATGTTCATCGCCGGGGTGTCCAGTTCCAGCTCCAGCGTGCGGCCGTCGAGTGCCATGTCCAGACGCGCCACGCCGTGCACATGCGCGCCAAGGCTGCCGTGCTCATGATCGTGGTCATGTTCATCGGCAGCGTGAGCGAGAGCAAGGGGCAGCAGCGCGAAGGGCAGGGCGAGAAGCAGACGACGCATAGGGGAGGGCTCCAGAGAAGATGAAAAAGTTGTTATGTGATCTTATAACAATAAGTCACGCCGTTTATTAACTTTTTTGCCATGGCGCAGCATCAGGCGATTAGGTGCAGCGTGGGAAATCCTGTGGGACCATGCCGCTCAGTCAACCAGAGGACACACATCATGCTGCGAATCCGTGGAACCGTCGGCGATCTGGCCGTGGATCTGACCGTTGAAATGGACGAGAGCGATTGGGCTCGGCTGGGCTCGCAGTTGGGCGTGCAATTGCAGGAAAGCAAACCCGCAGGCGAGTCAGTTACCAAGCCGGTTGCCAATCGCAACGATGCGGTCTGGGATATAGCTCAAGACCTGCTGCGCAAGGCCGGGCACATGAGCGGGCCGGATCTGCTTGGGCAACTGGAAGGGCTGGCGGGAAGTACTGCGGCGGGCAAGCGATTGATGGTGCGCATGCGCCACAGCTCCAACGTGAAAGTCGAAAGCCATGGCGATGCGCCGGAGTATCACTGGGTCGATCAGTAAAGCGCAGCGAACAACTTGCGGCGGTAGGTCGTAACGAGCGGGTGGTCGTTGCCCAGCAGGTCGAATACCTGCAGCAACGTCTTGTGCGGCTGGCCTTCGTTGTAATTTCGATTGCGGATGAACAGCTTCAGCAAGCCTTCCAGCGCGGCGTCGTATTGCTGGCGGGAGAGCTGATGAATCGCCAGTTGATGCGCCGCTTCGTCATCCTGCGGGTTTTGCGCCAGACGAGTCTTCAGAGTGGCGGCATCCGGCAGGGCTTTCGCTTCGCCGAGGAACGTCAGCTGAGCTTTCGCACCGGCCAGCGCGGCTTTGTGGTCGTCACTCTTGACCGCATCCAGCACAGTGCGCGCTTCGTTCAGTTCGCCACGTTCAGCCAGGCAGCGCGCGTACAGAATAAGCGCGGCGGCGTTGGTGTTGTCTTCGCTCAGAATGGTCTGCAGAACGGCTTCGGCCTCAGCGAAATGGCTCGCGGCGAACATTTCCTGAGCGGTTTGCAGTGGGTCAGCGGCAGCAGGCGGCGGCATCTGCACATGAGGCTCGAGCAGCTTGCGGATCTCGGACTCGGGCTGGGCACCGGCGAAACCATCCACCGGCTGGCCATCCTTGAACAGCACCACGGTCGGCAGGCTGCGAATACCGAAGCGGCCGACGATGTCCTGCTCGGCGTCGCAGTCGACCTTGGCCAGCAGCAACTCCCCCTGGTAACTCTCGGCGATTTGCTGCAGCAGCGGCATCAGCACTTTGCATGGCGCGCACCACTCGGCCCAGAAATCCACCAGCACCGGTTTGTGAAAGGAATTCTCGATGACCAACTGATCGAAAGTGGCAGTGGTCGCATCGAAGATGTACGGCGTGTCCTGGCTCATCGCAAGTCTCGAAAAAGGCTTAATGGGGCCAACTATAAAGGGCTGGGGGGATTGTCGAAAGCGGGGTGTTTCGAAGTACAGGAATTCCCGCTTCGCCCAAGTATCAACGGGCGGCGTGATACAGGCTCACGTTGCGAAACTCCCAAGGCTCCGCCAGATCGGGCAGGGTGAGGGCTTCCAGCATTCCCAGTCGCCGATACAGCGGATGCTGAAAATCCCGGACTCGCGAATCCGCCACCAGTGCCTCTTTGCCGCGACTCAGAAACTGATCCAGCAACGGCAGATTGGCGCGGTCGTAGAGCACGTCGGCCACCAGAATCAGGTCGAAGCGGTCTTGCTCGGCAAAGAAGTCCGCCGAGTAACCCAGCGTTACGCCGTTGAGTTCTGCGTTGGCCTTGCACGACGCGATGGCGACGGGATCGAGATCGCACGCCACCACTTCCAGCGCGCCAGCCTTCATTGCAGCAATGCCCGCGACACCCGAACCGGCACCGAAATCAAGCACGCGCTTGCCCTCGACCCACTCCCGATGCTCGGCCAGAAACCGCGCCAGCGCCAGGCCGCTGGCCCAGCAGAAGCTCCAGTAGGGTGGATCTTCGAGGATGCGACGCGTCTCGTCCGGGCTGAAGGCGCGATCCATCTTGTCTGCATCGATGAGCCACAACTTCAGGTCGGTACCAGGCAGCGGCTCGGCGACCAGTCGGGCATCGCCCAGCAGTTCGCTCAATGCCGCCTGCAGGTGGAACGGGGGTGTCATGGCGCGGTGACGAATTGCAGCTGGCCCAGCGACTGCGTTTCAGGCTTGGCGATCAGCACCGACGGCAGGTGCAGGATCAATTGCCCCGACTGGCTGGCGCGGCCGCGCAACTCAACCCGTGCACCTTGCGGGAATGCCTCTGGATTGAAGCGCAACTGGAAGGGCAGCGATTTGTTGTTGCCGGTAAGGATCGTGCTGCTCAGCAGCTTTTGCGGGCGATTGCGCTCGTCGATCACCAGCAACGCCAGCTCGACTTCGGCGCCGGCGGGGACGCCCAGCAACTGCCCGCTCAACTCGCGCTGATAAGGCAGCAGCGGGCCTGGGCCTTCCGGCAGTTTGATCGCGTTGGGTGCAGGCTTGGCGGGCGCTGCGGGTTTGGGCGGCTCAGTGGTGCTACAGGCGGCGAGCAGGCCGACCAGGCTGATTACAGCAAGCGAACGTAGCGTCATGAACGGCTCCAGCAAAAAACAGAATCGAGTGAGATATGCGAGGTAGACGCAGTATCGCCGAGGGTGACAGCTTTCGCTGCACCGGATGCGCGTCTATATACCTCAAACCCCGAGACTTGTCTTGCCGGTGGGATGCGCTACCATGGCCCTCCCTTTTTTTGTTGCCTGCCACCATGCACTGTCCCTTTTGCGGTGCCAACGACACCAAAGTCATTGACTCGCGCCTTGTAGCCGAAGGCGATCAGGTTCGTCGCCGTCGTGAATGCGTCGCTTGCGGCGAACGTTTCACCACATTCGAGACCGCCGAACTGGTCCTTCCTCGTCTGATCAAGCAAGACGGCAGCCGTCAGCCCTTCGATGAAGAGAAGCTGCGCGCCGGCATGCAGCGTGCGCTGGAAAAGCGCCCGGTCAGCGTCGAGCGGCTTGAAGCCGCCCTTGCACACATCAAAAGCAAGCTGCGAGCGACCGGCGAGCGTGAGGTCAAATCACTGATCGTTGGCGAACTGGTCATGGGCGAGCTGCAAAAACTCGACGAAGTGGCCTATATCCGCTTTGCTTCGGTGTATCGGCGGTTCCAGGACCTCAACGAATTCCGCGAAGAAATCGACCGACTGGCCCGTGAGCCGGTTAAAGAGTGAGCATGTCCTCCACAGAGCAAAGCGTGCTCGACGCGTTTTACATGGCGCGAGCGCTGGAACTGGCACGCAAGGGCGTCTACTCGACGCACCCCAATCCACGGGTCGGCTGCGTGATCGTGCGCGACGGCGAAGTGGTTGGCGAAGGTTGGCACGTTCGCGCGGGCGAGCCCCACGCTGAGGTTCATGCGCTGCGTCAGGCCGGCGAAAGAGCCCGTGGCGCAACTGCCTACGTCACCCTCGAACCCTGCAGCCATCATGGACGCACGCCGCCTTGCGCCGAAGCGCTGGTCAATGCCGGCGTCGGTCGCGTGGTCGCCGCGATGCAAGACCCCAACCCCGATGTCGCCGGACGCGGCCTGTTGCGTCTGATGAGCGCCGGTATCGCTGTACAGAGCGGCGTGCTGGAAGGCGAGGCGCGGGCGATCAACAAGGGCTTCCTCAAACGCATGGAACACGGCCTGCCTTATGTGCGGGTCAAGTTGGCGATGAGTCTCGACGGCCGCACGGCCATGGCCAGCGGCGAAAGCCAGTGGATTACAGGGCCCGAAGCGCGCTCGGCGGTGCAGCGTCTGCGTGCCCAGTCGAGTGTGGTATTGACCGGTGCCGACACAGTGCTGGCCGATAATGCGCGGCTCACCGTTCGCCCCGATGAGCTGGGCCTGAATGCCGAACTGACCGCCCTGGCCATGACCCGCCCGCCGTTGCGTGTGCTGATCGATGGCCGTCTGCGGGTGCCCCTGGACTCGCCGTTCTTCAAGGCGGGCAGTGCCTTGGTTGTCACTTGCGCGGCGGCATCGGCGCGCGAGCGCTATCACGATGAAGGCCATGAAATGCTCGCGCTGGCGAGCAGCGGGGGGCATGTCGATCTGCGCAAATTGCTGGTCGAGCTGGCCGCCCGTGGCGTCAACGACGTGCTGGTCGAGGCCGGTCCCAAACTCGCAGGCGCTTTCACTCGTTTGGGTCTGGTCGACGAATTCCAGATTTTCGTCGCCGGCAAGTTCATGGGCTCCTCGGCGCGTCCGCTGCTGGACCTGCCGCTGGCACAAATGAACGAGGCGTTCGAACTGAAAATCGTCGAAATGCGCGCAATCGGAAATGACTGGCGAGTCATCGCAATACCTGCGACGAGCGCGAGCGTATAATTTTCGGCCATCGTATCAACGCTGGCCCTGTTCTCCCGGAGGACCCATGTTTACCGGCATTATCGAATCCATCGGCAGCATCCGCGCCATTACTCCCAAAGGCGGCGATGTCCGCGTTTATGTAGAGACCGGCAAACTCGACCTTTGCGACGTCAAGCTTGGCGACAGCATCGCTGTCAACGGCGTGTGCCTGACTGCAGTCGAACTGCCGGGCGACGGCTTCTGGGCAGACGTCAGCCGCGAAACGCTCGACGTCACGGCGTTCGTCGATCTGAAGACCGGCAGCCGCGTCAATCTGGAAAAAGCCCTGACCCCGACCACGCGCCTGGGCGGCCACCTGGTCAGCGGTCACGTCGACGGCGTTGGCGAAGTGCTGTCCCGCGAAGAAAACGCCCGTGCGATCCAGTTCCGCATGCGTGCTCCGCGTGAGCTGGCCAAGTACATCTCACACAAGGGTTCTATCACCGTCGATGGCACCAGCCTGACCGTGAACGCCGTCAATGGCGCCGAATTCGAGCTGACCATCGTGCCGCACACCCTGTCCGAGACGATCATGGGCGACTACCGCCCGGGCCGTAAGATCAACCTTGAGGTGGATCTGCTGGCACGTTACCTGGAGCGCTTGCTGCTCGGTGACAAGGCGGCCGACCCGACGCCGGCCCAGGGCGGCAACATTACTGAAAGCTTTCTGGCCGCCAACGGCTACCTCAAATCCTGAATTGAAGGGGGTGCCGCGTGGCGCTCAACAGCATCGAAGAACTGGTTGAAGACATTCGCCAAGGCAAGATGGTCATCCTCATGGATGACGAAGATCGCGAGAACGAAGGTGATCTGATCATGGCCTCCGAATGCGTCAAGGCCGAGCACATCAACTTCATGGCGCGTTACGCCCGTGGCCTGATCTGCATGCCGATGACCCGCGAGAAGTGCGAAACCCTGAAGCTGCCGCTGATGGCTCCGCGCAACGGCTCGGGCTTCGGCACCAAGTTCACCGTTTCCATCGAAGCCGCCGAAGGCGTGACCACCGGTATTTCCGCTGCTGACCGCGCCCGCACCGTTCAGGCCGCCGCCGCGAAGGATGCCAAGGCCGAAGATATCGTCAGCCCGGGCCACATCTTCCCGCTGATGGCACAGGCGGGCGGCACCCTGTCCCGCGCCGGTCACACCGAAGCAGCGTGCGATCTGGCGCGCATGGCCGGTTTCGAGCCGACTGGCGTGATCTGTGAGGTCATGAATGACGACGGCACCATGTCCCGCCGTGCTGAACTCGAAACCTTCGCCGCCGAGCACAACATCAAGATCGGCACCATCGCCGACCTGATCCATTACCGGATGATCCACGAACGTACCGTTCAGCGGATTGCCGAGCAGCCTCTGGACAGCGAACTGGGCCAGTTCAATCTGGTGACCTATCGTGATTCGGTCGAAGGTGATGTTCACCTGGCGCTGACCCTGGGCAAGGTTTGCGCGGATGAACCGACACTGGTTCGGGTGCACAACATGGACCCGCTGCGCGACCTGCTGATGGTCAAACAGCCCGGCCGCTGGAGCCTGCGTGCCGCCATGACGGCGGTTGCAGAGGCAGGGAGCGGTGTCGTTCTGCTGCTCGGTCACCCCCTCGATGGCGATGCCGTTCTGGCCCATGTGCGGGAAACCGCAGGCGCAGCACCGGTCAAGACGCCGACCACTTACAGCACCGTTGGCGCTGGTTCGCAGATCCTTCGCGACCTTGGCGTACGAAAAATGCGCCTGATGAGTTCGCCAATGAAGTTCAACGCGATATCCGGTTTCGATCTGGAAGTTGTAGAATACGTGCCCTCCGAATAAAGACTGGCAGGTCAGGGGCTGTGAAAACGCTGATGTTTTCGCGGTTTTTGTTCCTGCGGTCGCCGATTCGTGGCCTAAAATCCCAGCACGCGCGCCTGATGCGCGCTTGCTTGCTCTTTAATACGAGAACACGAGACTCAGCCGAATGACCCTGAAGACCATCGAAGGTACCTTCATCGCCCCCCAAGGTCGCTATGCCCTGGTGGTTGGCCGCTTCAACAGCTTCGTCGTCGAAAGCCTGGTGAGCGGTGCCGTTGATGCCCTGGTTCGCCATGGCGTGAGCGAAAGCGACATCACCATCATCCGCGCGCCGGGTGCTTTCGAAATTCCGCTGGTAGTACAGAAAGTCGCTCAACGCAGCGAGTTCTCCGCGATCATCGCCCTGGGCGCCGTGATCCGTGGCGGTACTCCGCACTTCGAATACGTTGCCGGCGAATGCACCAAAGGCCTGGCTCAGGTTTCCATGGAGTTCGGTGTGCCAGTCGCTTTCGGCGTACTGACCGTCGATTCCATCGAACAAGCCATCGAACGTTCCGGCACCAAGGCCGGTAACAAAGGTGCCGAAGCTGCGCTGTCCGCCATCGAGATGGTCAGCCTGTTGGCGCAGTTGGAGGCCAAGTGATTAACGACGAAAGCGATCAGTTCAACCCGCGCGACCCACGCCCGGCCGACGCTGGCAAACCATCGAAGAGTGAAAAGCGCCGTGCTGCGCGCAAGCTTGCCATGCAGGCGCTCTACCAATGGCACATGGCCAAGCAGTCGCTGAACGAAATCGAAGCACAGTTCCGTGTCGACAACGATTTCAGCGATGTCGACGCCGCCTACTTCCGTGAAATCCTGCACGGGGTTCCTGCGAAGAAGGCTGAGATCGACGTCGCGCTGACGCCATGCCTGGACATCACCATCGACGAGCTGGACCCGGTTGAACTGGCCGTATTGCGCCTGTCCACCTGGGAGTTCCTCGAGCGCATCGACGTGCCGTATCGCGTGGTGATCAACGAAGGCATCGAGCTGGCGAAAGTCTACGGTTCGACCGACGGCCACAAGTTCGTCAACGGCGTACTCGACAAGCTGGCTCCGCGTCTGCGCGAAGTCGAAGTCAAGGCTCACAAGCGCTGAGGCGTCTGGGTCTCTCCAGAACCTCTAGTGTTTGACGCCATGGGCGAGTTCGAGCTGATCCGCAATTACTTCGCCGCCGCGCCTTGTGCGCAGCCCGGCGAAGGTGTCGCATTGGGAATCGGCGACGACTGCGCCCTGTTGTCGGTGGCCTCTGGCGAACAGCTGGCGATATCCACCGACACGCTGGTGGCCGGGGTGCATTTCCCCGACGTCTGCGATCCTTTCCTGCTGGGCCAGCGTGCCCTCGGCGTCTCTGCCAGCGATCTGGCAGCGATGGGCGCCAACCCCATTGGCTTTACCCTCGCACTGACCTTGCCGGACGTTTCCGCCGACTGGCTGCAGGCGTTCGCCCGCGGTTTGAACGACATGGCCCAAGGCTGCTCAATGCGCCTGATTGGCGGAGATACCACCCGTGGGCCGTTGAGCCTGACGGTGACGGTGTTCGGTTCAGTTCCCTCTGGTAAGGCATTGACCCGCGGCGGCGCTCAAGTCGGTGATCTGCTGTGCGTCGGCGGCCCGCTGGGCGATGGTGCCGGGGCATTGCCGCTGGTGTTGAACCAGCGCAGCACCGAGGCGTCTACCACACAGGCTCTGCTGGCGCGCTACTGGTCGCCGCAGCCGCAGTTCGAGCTGGGCCTGGCGTTGCGCGACAAGGCCACGGCGGCGCTGGACATCTCCGACGGCTTGCTCGCCGATTGTGGGCATATCGCGTTGGCATCGGGCGTACGCTTGCTGGTCGAGCGCGACAAGTTGCCGATGTCTGACGCGCTAAAGGCGTTTTTCGATCCTGATGAAGCGCTCAATGCCGCGCTTAGTGGCGGTGACGACTACAGACTGGCGTTCACATTGCCGCCATCATGGTTGGCTGATCTGCTTGCCGCTGGTCAGCCCGTGTTCGTTATCGGGCAGGTCGTCGAGGGGCAGGGCGTGGCGCTTATCGATGAACATGGACAGGACGTCACTCCGTTGACTCGGGGTTATCAACATTTTCGGGAGACACGGTGACAGACCATCCTAATCAGGTCCCGGCGGAAAACGTTCCGCCGTCGGTATGGACCAACCCCTGGCATTTCCTGGCCTTCGGCTTCGGTTCCGGCACCTTGCCCAAGGCGCCCGGCACCTGGGGCTCGATGGTTGCCGTGCCGTTCATTCCACTGTGGCAAATGTTGCCGGATTGGGGCTACTGGCTGATGCTGGGGCTGACCATGCTGTTCGGCTTCTGGCTATGCGGCAAAGTGGCGGACGATCTGCGCGTGCATGACCACGAGGGCATCGTCTGGGACGAAATGGTCGGCATGTGGATAACCCTGTGGCTGGTGCCCGAAGGCTGGGTCTGGCTGTTGGTGGGTTTTCTGGTGTTCCGCTTCTTCGACATTCTCAAACCGTGGCCCATTCACTGGATCGACAAACACGTACACGGCGGCGTCGGCATCATGCTCGACGATGTTCTGGCGGGCGTTTTTGCCTGGTTGGCGATGCAGGGTCTAGTCTGGGTGTGGGGAGTGATATAGGAAACGAGCCATGGGCCGCGTTGGGATGAAATGGCTGCTGGGGCTGTCGCTGTTGGTTGGGTTGTGGATGGCGGCCGATGTAGCGTCTGCCGACGAGAAACCCGATGACATCGTGTTGGTCAGCGAACAGTGGAATGCCTACACCGAAGCGGACGGAACCGGCTTGGGCTGGGACTTGATGCGTGAAGTCTTCGAGCCCGCCGGAATCAAGGTCCAGTCCCGTATCGAACCCTATACCCGCGCGGTCGGCCTGGTGCAGCGCGGGGAAGCGGACGCCTGGGTCGGCGCCTACGAAAATGAGGTCGAAGGCACGCTGTACCCCAAATGGCATTACGACACTGACGAAATCTACGCAGTGGGTCTTGCCTCTAACCCCGCTCCGACGTTGAAGACCCTGGGAAGCTATCGGCTGGCCTGGGTTCGCGGCTATGAGTTTCAGCATTATCTTCCCAACGTAAAACATTTCAACGAGGTCGCCCGACGCGATCACATCCTGCCGATGCTCGAGCACGCGCGAGCCGATCTGTACATTGACGCCAAGCCGGAAGTGGATTTCATCCTCGCGCAGAGCAAGGAGCCCCAGCGGTTTCGCACGACTTATCTGACGGCTATCCCGCTCTATCTCAGTTTTGCAGACAACGAGCGAGGCCGTTTCCTGCGTGATCTATTCGATGAGCGCATAGCGCAACTGGTCCGTTCAGGCAAGCTGCGGCCAATATTCGTGCGCTGGAAACAGCCCTATCCGTTCGACACAGGCGATGCTGCGGGCAAGGCCGGGGCCAGACAATGATCAAACTTCCTGATCTGAATGGCCGACAATTCAGCCTAAGCGCCTGCGGGTACCTGCTGTTACAATGCCGCCTTGCTAATTTCCAGTCCTCATACTGATCAGGAGCACACGGTGCCCGTCGTATTTGTCGCGGCTTCCAAGCTGCCTACCCCTTTTGCCACTTTCAAAATGAACGGCTTCCTCGAGCAGGAAACCGGTCGCGAGCACGTAGTACTTAGCCTCGGCGATGTGTCGGATGGCGCCCCCGTTCTCGGTCGCGTGCATTCCGAGTGTCTGACAGGCGATGCCTTGTTCAGCCAGCGCTGCGATTGCGGTTCCCAACTCGAGGCTGCTTTGCGCGCCATTGCGGCTGAAGGTCGGGGTGTTCTGTTGTACCTGCGTCAGGAAGGACGCGGCATTGGCTTGATGAACAAGATCCGTGCTTATGAACTGCAGGACGGCGGTGCTGATACTGTCGAAGCGAACGAACGCCTGGGCTTTGCGGCCGACCAACGTGATTACGCGATCTGCTTGCCGATGCTGGAGCATCTGGGCGTGAAGTCGCTGCGTCTGATGACCAACAACCCGCGTAAGGTCAAAGCACTGACCGACATGGGCATCACTGTCGCCGAGCGCGTGCCGCTGCACACTGGCCACAACCCGCACAACAAGCTGTATCTGGCGACCAAGGCGGGGAAACTCGGTCACATGATGGGTAATGAACATCAGAGCGAGGTCGATCCGGCGTGACACGCGGCAACGTGCGCCGTCGTCTGGCGCTGGCGTGGTGGCGGCAACTGGCATTGACGCTGGGGCCGCTGCTGGTTGTCTGCGTGTTTTTCGGCGGCGACGAAGCGACCACCACCCCGTCGGTGTTCGCCATGCCACTGTTCATCGCAGGCATCGCCTCGATGTTTCTGAGTCTCAAGCCATTCGGCGTCTATAAGCGGTCGTTGATCGCAACGCAAAAAGCACTCGACACCCCTGAAGAGCCCGCCGCCTGGTTGCGCCTCGCGGCAGATCGGCGCACGGCGTTTCTGTTCGCCGGTATTCCCGCCTGGATCGCTGCGCTGGCGGTGTTCGCCGATCTGGAAGCCGTGCCGCTCGCCCTGTTGGCGTTGTCCAGTGTCGTGCTGTTGTACCTCTATCGCATCCCTCGCCAGTTGGCATGATGCGCCGGCTGATCGCCTGTTTGCTGGTGCTGATGGCGGGGCAGTGTATCGCTGCTGAACGTGTTGTCAGCCTCGCGCCTTCGCTCACTGAAATCGTCGTTGAACTGGGTGCCGAAGATTTGCTGGTCGGTGTGCTCGATGGTGGCGAGCGTCCCGCTCAACTCGCAGCCGTGCCGTCGGTTGGGCATTACGGGCAGTTGGAGATGGAAAGGTTGCTGAGTTTGCAGCCCAGCCTTTTGCTGCTCTGGCCCGGCAGCGTCAGCGCTGCTCAACGCGATCAGCTGCAGCGTTTGCATATCCCGACCTTCACTGCCGAGCCGCATTCGCTGGATGAGCTGGCGGACCAGATCGAGCAGATCGGCGCGCGTCTAGGGCGCGGCGAGCGTGGGCGTCAGGTGGCAGGGGAGTTTCGTCAGCGGCTGGTTGAGCTGCGTCAGCGCTATCACCGCGATGCACCCATCAGCGTGTTTTATCAGGTGTGGAATCAGCCGCTGTACACGGTGGGTGGTGGTCAGATCATCAGTGATGCGTTGAGCGTGTGCGGCGCGCGGAATGTGTTTGATGACCTGAGTCAGCCAGCGCCGCAGGTGAGTCTGGAAGCTGTATTGCAGCGAAACCCCGAAATCGTTGTCGCAGGCTCGGTTTCCCAGCTGAGCATGTGGAAAGCCTGGCCCTCGTTGAAAGCACGCTTTGTGGTGGTGCCGGACACAGGCGTCGAGCGGCCGAGTGGGCAGATGGTGGGGGCGGTGCAAAAGTTATGTGAAAGTCTTTTTCCCGGGCCAACTCAATAATCTGCAGCACCGCTCGCGGGCGGTAACGTCCGTGAGATCGCTACCGCTGGCAAGCTGCTACCACAGGTGGTTTGTCCGCGATTAAAGGCCAGGCGTCCAGGTCACGCCAAACATCCAGGTCCGCCCTTCTTCCCGGTAGCCGTAGTAGCTGCCATCGAAGCTGTACAAGGTGCGGCTGTAACGTTTGTCCAGCGCGTTATCCAGCTTGAACTCCAGCTTCACCTCGTCACTCGCCTTCCAGCTGCTGCGCAGACCGAACAACGCATAACCACCGATGTGCTGGGTATTGGCTTCGTCGTTGTAGCTGTCGCTGACCGCTTGCCAGCTGGCGCCGATGCCAAGCCGATCAAACTGACGATCCAGGTCCAGATTCACGGTGCGTCTGGCGCGGCGGTTGAGCGTGTGCCCGGTGTCGCGATCACGGGGGTCGATGATCGACGCGCCGAGCTTGCCGGTCCAGCCGAACAGTTGCTGTTCAAGTGATGCCTCAAAACCGTTGATTCGCGCCGATCCAATGTTCTGCGGGGCGAAATCAGCGTCCAGCGCAATCGCGTCTTTTAGGTCCGTGCGATACAGCGAGGCTTCGAGCTTGCTGGTGTCGCTCAGGCGGCTGCGCCATTGCAGTTCGTAGCTCTTTGAGTGCTCGGGCTTGAGATTGGGGTTGCTGAACCCTGGGTAATACAGATCGTTGAACGTCGGTGCGCGGAAGCCTTCGCTGTAGGACAGCAGCACGTCATTGGCATCGTTGAGAGGCACCGTCAGCGTGCCGCTCCAGGTGTTCTCGCTGCCGAACTGCTGATTATCGTCGTGCCGCAGGCCAATTTCGGTAGAAAACCCGTCGCCCTTGTAGCGGTGCTGAATGAACGCAGCGCGGTTCCAGCGGCTTTCTTCATCGAACGGTGTGCTGCTGTTGACCCGATCTTCGTACCAATCGCCGCCGAGCATCAGGCTGTTGCGCTCATCCAGCGTCAGGTCGTTCTGCCAGTTCACCGAGTCGCGATACGTGTTGAACACGTAACGGTCGTCGCTAAGTTTGTCGAAGGTCTTCTCGCGGTTTTCGCTGTGGCCAAGTTCAAGACGTGTTTTCCAGCCTTCGTTGACTCGTGCATCCAGGTAAGTGCCCAGAGTGCTCAGCTCGAAATCGCTGTACTGCTGCTGGCCGACGCTATTGAAGGTGACCGGGTCGAACAGGCCGAACGGGTTGTCGAACTCAGTCTTGCCCTTGTTATCCAGCGCGTTGAAGCCGATTTCCACATCATCGGTCAGCCAGTGGCTCAGGTTCAGGCTGTAGGCCTTGTTACGATAGGCATCGTGGTCGGCATCACTGGCGAAGGAAGGGCCGGTGCGGTCGATGCCGGCGGTTTCATCGAGGCTGGTGCTGAGATTGAAGTGGGTTTGCTCGTCGCCGCCAGATAATCCCAGGCTCTGCTGCCAGGTATCACGATTGCCGAACCCGCTGTGCAGCCGCGCCTGCAGGCCTTGCTCCGCGCCACGTCGAGTGAAGATCTGGATCACACCGCCAATCGCATCAGCCCCGTAAATGACCGAACGCGAACCGCGCAGGACTTCCACTCGTTCGATTTGTTCGATGTTGAGGTACTGCAAGGCGCTGTCGGCGGAGGTGGCGTTGGCGATGCGTTGGCCGTCGACCAGCACCAGACTTTGCGCGGCCTTGGTCCCGCGAATATAGATCCCCGGCAAGCTGCCGCGCCCGCCGCTTGGCGCAACCTGAACGCCAGGGACGCGATTGAGCAGATCGGTCACGCTGGTCGGCTGCAGGCGCTCTATGTCATCGCGGGTAAAAACGGTATTGGCCGCCGTGCTGGCGTCGCGCTGCTCGACCTGGCGGTTGGCGCTGATGACAACGTCTGACAGTTTCAGGGCTTGCTCACGATCAGGCAGATCGGCGAAGGCTTGAGTGATGGGAAGCAGCGATAGGGTAAAGGCGAGGCGGTGCAGGTTCATGTTCGTTCGTTTCAGTGATCGTTCCCACGCTCCGCGTGGTAACGCTGCCCCGGGCGCTCTGCGTCCAGCGCAGAATGAAGCGGAGCGTCAGGAGATGCATTCCCACGCAGAGCGTGGGAACGATCAGGGGTTAGATCTTCTGCAAACGCTCGGTGATCGAAGCTTCGATCCCGTCCGCATCCAGCCCGCATTCGGACAACATTTGCGCCGGCTTTGCGTGTTCGACGTAGACATCCGGCAAGCCCAGGTGCAGCACTGACTTGAGAATGTTCTCCCGCGCCAGAAACTCGCTGACTGCGGCACCGGCACCGCCCATGATGGCGTTTTCTTCGATGGTCGCCAGCAGGTCGTGGCTGGCGGCCATTTCGCGTACCAACGCCTCGTCCAGTGGTTTGACGAAGCGCATGTCGACTACGGTCGCATCGAGTTTTTCAGCGACTTTAAGCGCGTCGGCCAATTGCACGCCAAACACCAGCATCGCCACTTTGCTGCCCTGACGACGGACGATGCCCTTGCCGATTTCCAGCGGCTCCAGGCTGCTGTCGATCACGGCGTTCGGGCCGGTGCCACGCGGATAACGCACGGCGGCCGGGCCGTTGAACAGATGGCCGGTGCTGAGCATCTTGCGCAGCTCGTTCTCGTCGCTCGGTGTCATCACCAGCATGCCGGGGATGCAGCGCAGATAGGACAAATCGAAGCTGCCAGCGTGGGTCGGGCCGTCTTCGCCTACAAGCCCTGCGCGGTCGATTGCGAACAGCACGTCGAGGTTCTGCACCGCGACGTCGTGGATCAGTTGATCGTAACCGCGCTGAAGGAAGGTCGAATAAATCGCCACCACAGGCTTGGCGCCTTCACAGGCCATACCCGCCGCCAACGTTACGGCGTGTTGCTCGGCAATGGCCACGTCGAAATAACGGTCCGGATAGCGTTCGCTGAACGCCACCAGATCAGAGCCTTCCTTCATGGCCGGGGTAATACCCACCAGACGCTCGTCGGCGTCGGCCATATCGCACAGCCACTGACCGAACACACCGGAGTACTTCGGACCACTGGCCTTTTTCGGCGCGGCGGCGGGAGCATTCAGCGGGTCGAGCTTGGTGATCGCGTGGTAGCCGATCGGGTCGACCTCGGCAGGTGCGAAGCCTTTGCCCTTTTTGGTGACCACATGCAGGAACTGCGGACCTTTGAGGTCGCGCATGTTGCGCAGGGTAGCGATCAGGGTCGGCAGGTCGTGGCCGTCGATAGGACCGATGTAGTTCCAGCCCAGTTCTTCGAACAGGGTGCCGGGGACCAGCATGCCTTTGGCGTATTCCTCGGTGCGACGGGCGATTTCCCACGCACCCGGCAGACGCGACAGCACTTTCTTGCTGCCTTCGCGCATGCTCGCGTAGGTGCGGCTGGAAAGAATCTTCGCCAGATAGTTCGACAGCCCGCCGACGTTGCGCGAGATCGACATGTCGTTGTCGTTGAGGATCACCAGCATGTCGGCGTTGACTTCGGGGGCGTGGTTCAACGCCTCGAAGGCCATGCCGGCCGTCAGCGCGCCGTCACCGATAACGGCAATGGACTTGCGCTCGCTGCCTTGCAGGCGCGCGGCAATGGCCATGCCCAGGGCGGCACTGATGGACGTGCTGGAGTGGCCGACGCCAAAGGTGTCGTACTCGCTCTCGCTGCGACGCGGGAACGCCGCCACGCCGCCTTTCTGGCGCAGGGTCGACATCTTTTCGCGGCGACCGGTGAGGATCTTGTGCGGATACGCCTGATGGCCGACGTCCCAGACCAGCCGGTCGTCGGGGGTATCGAAGACGTAATGCAGGGCAACGGTCAGCTCAATGACGCCAAGACCGGCACCGAAGTGTCCTCCGGTCTGGCCAACGGTATAGAGCAGCTCCAGGCGCAGTTCATCAGCCAGGGCTTCGAGCTCTGCTTCACCTAACCGGCGCAGGCCATCCGGCGTCGCTGCCTTGTCGAGCAGGGGCGTGGACGGGCGCTCGCGGGGAATCTCTTTGAACGTCGTGGGCATCAGGCGAATCGTTATAAGTAAAAGAGGCGGCAGTTTACCTGATGCATCGCAAGCTGCACACGAAGGGCTGCAAACCGATGTTCAGATGATGACGTTGGTGTTGATAACCGGGGCGGACCGCTGGGGCGCCGCACCTGATCAAGGTCTATGACCTGCGCTTAGTTGCGGCGTTCGACGATATAACGCGCCAAAGCGCGAAGCGGCTCCGCTGCAGCGTCAAAAGGTCGCAGAGCCACCAGCGCCTGATCACGCAGTTCCAGCGCGTAATGCTTGGCCTCTTCCAGGCCCAGCAGCGCAGGGTAGGTCGGCTTGTCGCGGGCGATGTCGGCGCCCTGGCGTTTGCCGAGGGTGGCGGTATCGCTTTCGACGTCGAGGATGTCGTCCTGCACCTGAAACGCCAGGCCGACGGCGCGGGCGTAGATCTGCAGGGCGTTCAGCTGATCCTGAGAGGCATGTTCGCTGGCGAGGGCTCCCAGCTTGACGCTGGCCTCGATCAGCGCGCCGGTCTTGTGCCGGTGCATGAATTCCAGCGCCTTCTGATCAAGCTTCAGACCCACCGAGCCCAGATCGATGGCTTGCCCGCCGACCATGCCCGCAGGCCCTGCGGCGTGGGCGAGGGTGGCGACCATCTTCAGGCGGGTGTCGGCGTCCTGCGGGGTCAGCTTGCTGTCGGTCAGTACGCTGAACGCCAGACTTTGCAGGCCGTCACCGGCGAGAATCGCGCAGGCTTCATCGAAGGCTTTGTGAGTGGTAGGCAGGCCGCGACGCAGATCGTCGTCATCCATGGCGGGCAGATCGTCGTGCACCAGCGAATAGGCGTGGATCAGCTCGACGGCGCAGGCTGCGCCATTGGCCTTTTCGGCGTTACCGCCCAAGGCCTCGCACGCGGCGTAGACCAACAACGGGCGCACGCGCTTGCCGCCATTGGTGACGCTGTAGCGCATGGCGGCGTAAAGGCGGGTGAGTTCGGGGGCGGGGGCGTCGAACAGGCTGTCCAGCGCCGCATTGACGCGAGCCTGACTAAGGGCCTGATACTCGGCGATCATTCGGGCTGTTCCGCGTCGAAGGGTTCCTCGGCCAATTCGCCATCGCGCTCCAGCAACACCTGGACCTTCTGCTCGGCCTGCGCCAGTGCGCTCTGGCACTCGCGGGTCAGGCGAATCCCCTGTTCAAAAGCGGTCAACGAATCTTCCAGCGACAGCTCGCCGTTCTCCAGACGCTCGACCAGCGTTTGCAAATCCGTGAGGGACTGTTCGAAATCCAGTGCAGCTTTCTTGCGGGCCATGGCGGCTATCCCGGTAGACGTTAAACCGGCGCGACACTAGCAGAGCGAGGGCATTGGGGCAAATGAGAGGTGCCGGGCGGAATGGGTGGTTAGCGTCAAACAACCGCTCGCCAGCGACTTCACTGCGTAGCAGAACGGCTTGCCGGCGGTGGCGTCCTCAAGAACGATCCCGCCGGCAAGCCGTGCTGCTGCGGCATTACAGATTTACAGATAAGTAAACACTGTCTCAGCCGGCAGGCGCGACTTGGGCAGTTTGGCGTTGAAGTCGGTTTCGCTGCGATAGCCCAGCGCGACGATCACCAGACTGGTGAAACCTTTCTCGCGCAGGCCCAGTTCGCTGTCGAGTTTCTTGAAGTCGAACCCTTCCATCGGCGTTGCGTCCAGACCCAGCGAAGCGGCGCCCAGCAACAGCGTGCCCAGCGCCAGATAGGTCTGCTTTTCCATCCAGTGCTGGACGTCTTTCTGGTCATGCTTGTGCAGGTTCACATAGCCGCGACGGCTTTTGTCCTGGCCGGCCATGGCGTCAGCGGCGCCATCGAAACGACCGTCACGCTCTTCCTGCGCCAGCAACGCTTGCAGGTGTTCTTCAGTCATTTCGGTGCGGGTGCACAAAACGATCGCGTGGGAAGCATTGAGGATCTTGGCTTCGTTATAGACGAAACCACCTTCAGCGCCTTTCGCCACACGCGCCTTGCCTTGCTCGTCAGAGGCGACGACGAAATGCCACGGCTGCGAGTTCACCGAAGACGGGCTGTGGCGCAGCTGGTCGAGCAGAATGTCGATAGTTTCCTGTGGGATCTTGCGGCTGTTGTCGTAGGCCTTGGTGGTGTAGCGGGATTTGGCGAGTGCGGTGAGTTGCACGGTTGATCTCCTGAGTTAAAGCGGCCGAAGCTGAAAACGAAGTGGCAGGCGCAGCCGGAAGCCGGCGCCGAGGGGGCGCCGATCTTCACATGCAACAACCTGGATGAACAGTTGGTTCAGAAACCTTCCAGCACGATCTTGCCCTTGGCCTTGCCGCTTTCGATCACGGCATGGGCGCGGCGCAGGTTTTCGGCGTTGATGGTGCCGAAGCGCTCGCCCAGAGTGGTCTTCAGCACGCCTTGGTCGATCAGCAGGGAAACGCGATTGAGCAGTTCGTGCTGGGCGATCATGTCCGGGGTCTCGAACAGCGAGCGAGTGAACATCAGCTCCCAGTGCAGCGACAGCGCCTTGCGCTTCATCGGCACCACGTCGAGGGTTTTCGGGTCGTCGATCAGCGCCAGTTTGCCTTGGGGGCGCAGGGCTTCGATCAACTGCGCAAAGTAGCTGTCGGTGTGAGTCAGGCTCGCGACGTGGCTGACCTGGCCGACGCCGATCTTTTGCAGTTGCTCCACCAGCGGCTGACTGTGGTCGATCACATGATGGGCGCCGAGGTCTTTGACCCACTCGCGGGTTTCCGGGCGAGAGGCAGTGCCGATGACGGTCAATTTGGTCAGTTGGCGTGCCAGTTGAACCAGGATCGATCCCACACCACCGCCAGCGCCGATGATCAACAGGCTGTCGCCTTCGCCGCCACCTTCTTTTACGCCAAGGCGGTCAAACAACAACTCCCAGGCCGTAATAGAAGTCAGCGGCAGCGCGGCAGCATGAGCGTTGTCGATCGATTTCGGTTTGCGGCCGACGATGCGCTCGTCCACGAGGTGAAACTCGCTGTAGTTGCCGGGGCGGGCGATGGACCCGGCGTAGAACACCTCGTCACCGGCCTTGAACAACGTCACCTCGTTGCCGGCTTCGCGAACGATGCCGACCGCGTCCCAACCCACCACTTTCGGTTCGGTGGCGGCCGAGCCTGCGCGGATCTTGGTGTCCACGGGGTTGACCGAAATGGCGCGCACCTCGATCAGCAGATCCCGGGGCCCGGGAGCAGGTTTGGGCAGGTCCATGTCCATCAGCGATTTCGGATCTTCGATGGGCAGACCGTGCTGGGTGAAGGCAATGGCTTTCATGGCGTTCTCTCTTGAAGGCAATGGCTAAAAGTTGGGCCTATCTTGTTCTTCTCTACCGACAAGAAAAACCCGCACAATGCGTCAACACTTTCACAGCTGGAGTGAAAATGATCCGCATCGATGATCTGGCGCTTTTCGTCCGTACGGCTGCGCTGGGCAGCTTTTCCAACGCAGCGCGGGAAGTGGATTTGCTGCCGGGCCAGGTCGCCGCTGCCATCAAGCGTCTGGAGCGAGAACTGGATATTCGCCTGTTCGCCCGTTCGACCCGCAGCCTGCGCCTGACCGCCGAGGGCGAGCAGTACCTGCCGACCGCCAAGACCGTGCTCGATACGCTGCGCGACGGCCGGGAAAAACTGCGTCGCGAGAGCGCCGAACTGCAAGGCACCTTGCAGGTTGCGGCGCCTTCGGATTTGGGACGCAACGTATTGTTGGAATGGATGACGGATTTCCGCCGACAGCATCCTGCGCTGAACCTGCGATTGTTCGTCTCGGACCAGGTGGCTGACATGTTCCGCGATCCTGTGGACGTGGCCATTCGCAGCGGCGTTATCGAAGACGCCAATTACATTGCCTTGCCGCTCGCACCTTATAACCGCCGGGTGCTGGTGGCGTCGCCTGACTATCTGGCGCGCAAAGGGCGACCGCTGACATCGGACGATCTGTTGCGTCATGACTGTTTGCTGTACATCCTCAACGGCCGGGTCTATGACAAATGGCCGGTGGGTGCGCGCATATTTACGGTGTCGGGACCGCTGCTCACGGACGATGCCGATCTGGTCCGCCGCTGGGCCGTGGCGGGCGAGGGCATCGCTTATAAATCATGGGTGGACGTGCGGGATGATGTGCTGGCAGGGCGGCTGGAGCTGCTGTTGCCGGATTATCCAGGCGAACCCGCGCCGCTGAATCTGGTGTATCCACACCGCAAGCAATTCTCGCCTGCGGTGCAGCAACTGCACTCGATGCTCAAAAGCCGGTTCGTCGACATGGAGAAGGGCTTGCCGAAGTTGCTGTAAATGGCCTGCGAACAGCGCATTTGTGGGAGCCGGCTTGCTGGCGAAAGAGTCAGGTCAGAGAACCGCCTGCAACCTGACACTCTGCATTCACCCGTGCGCCGGCTCCCCCAGATTTAGCGCTTCATGCTCGGCCCGGCCGTGCCGCTGTTCAGCCGTCCACGCAACGACACCAGCCACCAGGCAGCCCCCACCGCCAGGGTGATCCCGGTAGTCAGGGCGGCGACGTGGTTCTCCTCCGGCAGGCTCAACGTCAGGATCACCCCCAACGCCCACAGGCCACCCAGCAGAATCATCGGCAACAGCCAGCGACCCAGACTGAACACGCCCTTGGGTGCGTCAGGCATGCTGCCTTTGCGGTAGGCGATAAACGCTGCGATCAGGGTCAGTAGGTAGGTGCAGTAATACGTGAGCCCCACCATCGAGTAGATCGCTTTGACGAAACCGCCGCTGGCCAGGTTGAGCAACACCGCAATCAGGGTGATCAGCAAGATGGCACCAACCGGCGTACCGAAATGCGGGTTGATCTTGGACAGCGCCTTGGATCCGGGCAGCATGTTGTCCCGCGAAAGGGCGAAAGTCATCCGCGTGGCCACGGCCATGTTGGCGATCAGGCAGGCCAGGATCGAGGCGAATGCGATGACGATCATTACGCTGCCGGCGAAGTTGCCCAGTTGCAGGCGCACGATGTTGATCACCGGGTTTTCCGACTGCGCGAACAGATCGCCTACCGAGCCCGGAATCGCGATGCCCAGAAGCGCGAACACGACAAAGCCCAACACGCTGGACACCACCACGGCGCGAATCATTGCTCGAGGCGCGCTGCGGCGTGGGTCTTTGGTTTCTTCGGCCAGATCTGCGGCGCCTTCCCAACCCAGTAGCACCGAGACCGGCAGCAACGTCGCCAGTGCCAGCGTGGAGAAGCTGACGGGTTCACCGCTGACTGCTTGCGCCGATGTCAGAATTGCCACGCCCTGAGTGTGCTCGAAGAAGAAAAACACCCCGAAGAACAGCGCCACGGCCAACAGCACCGTGCCGATGATTTCGATGATCGCGCCGATGTCATTGATCCGCGTGGCCAGCCGTATGCCGCAGACATTGAGCACGCCGACCACCAATGTTGCGCCGATGCTCAGGCCCTGAATCTGTCCTTGCGTCGGGTTAGGCCAGATCTCCGGCGCGAACACGCTGCCGATGGCCGCCGACGTTGCTGCCGTACCGGCCACGAAGGAAATGAACGCCACCCAGCCGGTGAACCAGCCGAAGTGATTGCCTGCCAGACGGCTGGACCATTGATAGGCGTAGCCGGTCAATGGAATGCGCCCGGCCAAATGGGAGTAGACCAGCACTATGCAGCCCACCAGCGGGATCACTAACAGCCAGAGCAGAATGCCGATGCCGCCGACCCGCGTGAACGGATCGGAGAACAGCGTGACCACCCCGGTGTTGATCGAGACCATCGAGAACGCCAGCGCGAAAGAGGTGAACGACCCCATCGTGCGGTGCATCTTCTGTTCGTAGCCAAGCGCGGCGAGGTCGGCATCATCGCTGGACAGCGGCAGGTCGCTGCGAGGTTGGGCATCGACAGCGAGTTTGCTTTCAATGGATGCTGTCATGCCCGTTGCTCCTCGATGATGCCGATGATTTCGTCCAGCACATCCAGAGCGCGCGACAGCTGTGCTCGTTCGATGTCCAGAGGAGGTTTGACCTTGATCAGATTGCCGAGACCGGCGTAACGGCTTTCTCCGAACAGTACGCCGCGCTCGACACCGAGGCGATAGACCTCTTGTGACTCGCGGCGGGCCGGCTCTTTGGTGGTGCGATCCTTCACCAGTTCCACGGACACCATCAGGCCAGGGCAGCGCACATCGCCAATCAACGGATGTCGCTGCCGCATTTCAAGCAGGCGTTCAGTGGCGTACTCGCCCGACAGCCGCGCCTTCTCACACAAGCCATCGGCCACGATCGCTTCCACCGTGGCGTGACCGGCTGCCAGCGAAACCGGAAAATGGCCGAAGGTCAGTGCTTCTTCGCCTTCGTCGAACCACTTCAGGTCATCTCGGGCCAGAATGCCTGCCAGCGGGAAACCACCGCCGACGCCTTTGCCGAAAACGATGATGTCCGGAACGATGTCGTAATAGTCCGCAGCCCACATGGTGCCCATGCGACCGAAGCCAGTCTGGACTTCGTCGAAGATCATCAGGATGCCGTGACGATCGCAGATGTCGCGCACGCCTTTGTAGTACGAACGTGGAAACTCGATGTGGCCGCCGTTGCCCTGAATCGGCTCCATCATGATCGCCGCCACGGCGCCGTCCACACCCTTGAGAATCGTTTCTTCGAGCAACGCCAGACAGAGTTGCGATTCGGCTTCCGGGTCCATGCCCATTCGGGTGCGATACGGATAAGGATGTGGCACGCGGGTGAAACGTGGCTGGATAGGCAGGAACGGGTTGTTCGGATGTGGCCAGCTGGCGCCCAGTGTGGCGAGCGAGCGACCGTGATACCCGTCCTGCAGCACGATCAGGTTCTGGGCTTTGGGGTTGTTCTTGAAGGCGAGCTTCATCGCCATTTCACCGGCTAGACTGCCGTGAAGGGCAAAACCCATCTGGTTCAGCGACGCTGGGGAGACCTCTCGCAACTTCGACACCAGGCGTGTGTGCGCCGCCGAGCCGAAGTTCGGCCGGATGTGTGTCATGTCCCGCAATTGAGCGATGGCGGCTTCGACCACGCGTGGGTCGTTTGCACCCAGATTGTTCGACCAGGCCTGAGCGGTGCAGTCGATGTATTCCTTGCCGGTATCGTCCCATACCAGCGAGCCACGGGCCTTCACCAGATTGATCTTTTTCGCTGGCGCGACAATTGCTTCATTCGAAAGAGTGTTTGTATTCATTGTGTTCATGTCTTTCTCCAGTGCGTGGATCGGGGAAGCTCGTCGCGTCGAGTGGCTTCATCCTAGACCGCACGTGGCGCACTTTAGAAAGACGGATTTGCGTTGGATTCATTGGCCTGCCTTATGAGTCAGGCCGCGATAAGGAGGGGTTGTGCAGACGTCGGCAATGGATATCCGCCTGCTCAAGGCGTTCGTGACGGTGGGTGAGGAACTGAGCTTCATTCGCGCGGCGACGCGGCTGCATGTGTCACAGCCGGCGCTGTCACAAAGCATTCGTCAGTTCGAAAGCCTGCTCGATGTACAGCTGTTCGTGCGCAGCACGCGTCATGTGGCGCTGACAGAAGCGGGTGCGGCTCTGTTGGAGGAGGCCCAGGAAATCCTGCGGCGTATCGATCATCTGGCACAGACCGCGCGGGATCACGCTTCAGGACTGCGCGGCTCGCTCAAGGTGGGTTTTCTCATCGGTGCGGGTGTGGACCTGATGCCGCAGATTCTCAGCGCCTACGCCGAGCGCTTTCCCGACGTGAACGTGGTGGTCAAGGAATTCGACTTCGCCTCGCCCCATGCGGGAATCGATGAAGGCATGGACGTGTCGGTGCTGCGCCCGCCCATCGAGTCGGCGAACGTGGAGCTTATCACTCTGGTGGAAGAACCCTGCGTAGCCTGCCTGCCGTGCGGCCATCGACTGGCCAGCGCCGACACGGTGAGCATCTACGACCTTCTCGACGAGCCCATTGTCGCCGCACCGGGACAGGGCGCATGGCGCAGTTACTGGACTGGGGACATTTACCGCAACAGCGAAAGCGCCCGCGTGGTGCACGAAGCCTCTACCGTGGAAAGCGAGCTGCAGGCCGTGGCGTCCAAACGCGGCATCAGTATCACCGCATCGTCCACCGCGCGCTTCTACAGCCGCCCGGGCCTGGCATTTCCGGTGATCCGCGATATGCCCTTGTGCAAGGTGGCGATCGCCTTGCCCGGCGAACCGAGTCTGGCCGCGCGCCACTTCGCTGAATTGGCTCAGGAGGTGGCGCGGGAGATGGCGGCAGGGGTAGCATTGTAATGTTTAGTGCGAGTGCCTAGGCTCGCCACTGCGTGCGATCACTCGCAGATGCAACGTCGCAGGCTCCAGACAGCCGCCTGTGGATAACTGTCCGACCAGCTGGCGATACAGCTCTTGCCACGGCGTCTGCGAAGCAGGCATTTTCGGCTCGAACTGCGCGCGGCGTTCGGCCATTTCTTCGTCGCTGACCAACACGTTGACGCTGCGGTTGTTCAAGTCCACGCGCAGGCGGTCGTTGGTTTTCAGCAGCGCCAGCCCTCCGCCCACGGCTGCTTCCGGCGACATGTTGAGGATCGACGGGCTGGCAGAGGTGCCACTCTGGCGACCATCCCCAAGGCATGGCAGGGAATCGATGCCGCGTTTGATCAGCTCCGCTGGCGGTGCCATGTTCACCACTTCCGCGCTGCCCGGATAACCCACCGTGCCCGCGCCGCGAATCACCAGAATGCAGCGCTCGTCGATGTCCAGCGACGGGTCGTTGATGCGGGCGTGGTAGTCCTCGGGCCCTTCGAAGACGATCGCTCGCGCTTCGAAGCTATTCTCTGCGCCCGGCTCCGAAAGATAGGTCTTGCGGAAGGCTTCGCCGACCACCGACATCTTCATGATCGCGCTGTCGAAGAAGTTGCCGCTGAGCACGATAAAACCGGCGCGGTGCTTGAGCGGGTCTTCGTAAGGGCGAATCACGTCGGCGTCCTGGGCAACGGCATTGCGCACGATTTCGCCAATGGTCTTGCCTGACACCGAGCCGCACTCCTCATGCAGCTTTCCGGCTTTTTGCAGTTCATGCATCACCGCCGGTACGCCGCCCGCGCGGTGGAAGCCTTCGCCCAGATATTTCCCGGCAGGCATGCAGTTGACCAGCAACGGCACGTCTTCGCCGATGCGCTGCCAGTCGTCCAGACTCAACTCGACACCCATGTGCCGGGCGATGGCGATCAGGTGTGGCGGGCAGTTGCTTGAGGCCCCCAGTGCCGACGCCACGGCAATCGCGTTTTCGAACGCTTCACGGGTCATGATCTGCGACGGGCGAACGTCCTCACGCACCAGGTCACAAATGCGTTTGCCGGTCATGTAGGCCATCTGGCCGCGCTCGCGATAGGCCGCGGGAATGCTTGCGCAACCGGGCAATGACATGCCCAGCGCTTCGGCCAATGCGTTCATCGACAGCGCAGTGCCCATGGTGTTGCAGTGACCCACCGATGGCGACGCGGCAGTGGTCATTTCCATGAAACCTTCGTAATTGATCTCGCCTGCCGACAGCAGATTGCGCGCATGCCAGAGCACGGTGCCGGAGCCGATCAACTCGCCTTTGTGACGACCGTCGAGCATCGGCCCGCCGGACAGCACGATTGCTGGTAAATCCGTGGTGGCAGCGGCCATCAGGCAGGCCGGGGTGGTTTTGTCGCAGCCGGTGGTCAGTACAACGCCATCGAGGGGGTAGCCATGAAGGATCTCGACCAGGCCCAGATAGGCGAGGTTGCGATCCAGTGCGGCGGTAGGGCGGCGCGTCTGCTCGGCCATAGGGTGGACGGGGAACTCCATAGGAATCCCGCCTGCGTCACGAATCCCTGCCTTGACTCGCTGCGCCAGTTCCAGGTGATGACGATTGCACGGCGCAAGGTCGCTGCCGGTCTGGGCGATGCCGATGATCGGGCGCCCGGATTGCAATTCTTCGCGGGTCAGGCCGTAGTTCATATAGCGCTCGACGTAGAGCGCGGTCATGTCGGCGTGGTCGGGATCGTCGAACCATTGCTGGCTGCGCAGGGGGCGTTTAGGCGTATCGGACATGGTTCGGGTCTCTCTTGGAATTAGGTGTGCTGCAGCGATCTGTTATCGGTAACATTGACCCTGAAACTCACATTTGTAAACCACCGGGATATCGGGTGTGACGGGGAGTTAGCGCCTGGCCCGGGCTATGTGGGAGGGAGCTTGCTCGCGAACGTATTGAATCAGTCGCCATTGACGTAACTGTTATGGCGCCTTCGCGAGCAAGCTCCCTCCCACGGGTGTGTCGCTGTGGGGGAGGATTTACCTCAACGAGACAGCAGATCCCGAGCTGCCAGGTTACGAATCAACGACCCGACCCCGAATGTCCAGGGCGTTGCCTGGCTGCTGTGGGTCACTTCGTTATGCAGGCCGCCGAGCAGGCGACTGCTGATGCTGACCTGATCCCCGAGCTTGTGGGTGAAACCGCCGCCAACATGATCGCGATCCTCGGTCGGGGCGAAGAGGGTGCCGAGGTAGAGCAGGAAGCCGTCCGGATACTGGTGGTTGGCGTTCAGGGTTTGCGCTGCGATGTCTTCCGGGTCGCGGCTGATTTGCGACATCGAACTGGAGCCCTTCATCACATAGCCGTCCTCGCCTTTCACCTGCAGATCGACCACGCAATTACGCACGTCGTCCATCGAAAAGGTCTCGTCGAACAGGCGAATGAACGGACCGATGGAGCACGAGGCGTTGTTGTCTTTCGCCTTGCTCAACAGCAGGGCACTGCGGCCTTCGAAGTCGCGCAGGTTGACGTCATTACCCAGCGTCGCGCCACGGATCTGGCCGCGACTGTTCACCGCCAGCACCACTTCCGGTTCCGGGTTATTCCACTCCGATTTCGGGTGGATACCGATCTGGCTACCACTGCCCACCGCAGCGAGCACCGGAGCCTTGGTGAAGATTTCCGCATCCGGACCAATGCCGACTTCCAGATATTGCGACCACATTTTTTGCTCGATCAGCAGCGCCTTGAGTTTGCTGGCCTGCTCCGAACCCGGCTTGATGCTGCGCAGGTTGTCGCCGATGGCGTTGTGCACGATGGCCCGCACGCTTTCGGCTTTGGCCGGGTCGCCTGCGGCCTGCTCCTCAATCACGCGCTCGATCATGCTCGCGGCGAAGGTCACGCCAGCGGCCTTGATCACTTGCAGGTCGGCGGGGGCGAGGAGGAATGGCTTGCGGGTGTCAGGATTGGCGGTCGAGTTGGCCAGTAGTTCTTCGACACTGGCGATCAGGGTGCCTTGGGTTTCGCGCACAGCCTTGAGCGGCGATTCGGATTCAAGCAGCTCGCTCAGGGTTGCGAACCTGGCCGACAGATCGAACACCCCGTCGCTGCGCAGCACGACAGGCGAAGGCCCGCTGACGCTGCCGGGCACCCAGGCGCGGCCGATCAGCGTGCCGTTCAGGCCATCGGCTGGCAAAGTGTTTTCAGGGGTGAGTTGAACAGGCATGGCGCGATCCTCGAAGGTTTTTATGCTTTTCCTGCCGACCCTAATCAGCGACGCCGATAAACTCCAATGACATCTGTTCAATTATCGATAACACTGGGTTATCGCAATTGAGGCTGCTTACCATGTCCGACATTTCCTTCTCGACGGTCTGCAACTGGCTGAAGTTCAAGCATCTGGTGCTGATCGACACCCTGGCTCGCACCCGCAACATGCACGCCGCCGCACTGCACATGAACCTCAGCCAGCCGGCCGTGAGCAAGATGCTGCGCGAGATCGAGCGCTTGCTGGGTTTCGATCTGTTCGAACGCCTGCCGCGCAATATGCCCCCGACTGCGTTGGGTGAGCATGTAGTGCGTTATGCGCAGATAGCCCTGAACGACGCGAACAAGTTCGTCGATCAGATCAGCAGCTTGCGCGAAGGCGGGCACGGGTTTCTCAAGGTTGGCGCGATCTTCGCGGCCACGGCGGTGGTGCTGCCGGATGCGATCGTTCAGTTGAAGCAGCGCTGGCCGCTGTTGTCCATCGAGATCGTGGAGCAGACCAGCGACCACCTGATGGAAATGCTCGACGACAAGAAGCTCGACCTGGCCGTGGCGCGCTACACCAATGAGAATCAGCAGCAGGTCTATGACTTCCAGGCACTGGCCCCGGAGCCGTTCTGCATGGTGGTCAACAGCCGTCATCCGCTGACCGAGCTGGACGAGGCGCCGTTGCAGGAGCTGGGCAAGTGGCCGTGGATTCTCTATCCGGTGGGTACGCCTATCCGAGCGCGCATGGAGCAGGCGTTTGCGCAAGCCGGGATCGCCACGCCGAAGAACACCATCGACACCATCTCGATGCAGACCTTCCTGCAAGTGCTGCAGTCTGGTCCGATGATCGCCATGCTGCCCGCCTCCATGGCCCAGCCGCATCTGGAAACCGGACTGCTGAAAGTGCTCGACACGCCGCTGAAGCTGGCACCGCAGGACTACGGAATCCTTACCCGCCGAGGTGAGCCGTTGCTCGGTGCCGCGTCGGAATTTGCCGAAATCCTTTTGGCGAATGCGCAGGTGGCTCGTCAGTGATTTGTTCGACTGCACTGCTGAACTGATCGCTCAATTCGGCAGCGACAAATTATCAGTGGGAGGGAGGTTGCCCGCGAGTGTGCCAGACCGATCACTGGCAATGGGTCTGATCCGCCGCCTTCGCAAGCCAGCTCCCTCCCACAGGTTTTCGGGTATGGCAAATACCAGGCAAGATCGAAGATCGCTCGCAGTGATCGATAACCCCGAGTTATCAATCAATGGAAACATGTCATTGTCGCGCCCCGTATTTACGGTAGTCAGGCTGGGTTGTTATCGGTAACATCGCTCCGTGTTTAGACCCTCCATAACAACAATACAGGCGCGTTCGAGTGCCTGGAGGTCCCACCATGGAAACCGTTTCCGATCGCCTGCCCGAACCCTCGGGTGCGGGGCAAGCCAGCTTCGAAGATCGTACCTACCGCAAAGTCATCCTGCGCATTCTGCCGGTCCTGCTGCTGTGTTACATGGCCGCTTACCTGGACCGGGTGAACATCGGCTTCGCCAAGCTGGACATGCTCAATGACCTGCAATTCAGCAACACCATCTACGCCCTCGGCGCGAGCATCTTCTTCTGGGGGTACTTCCTCTTCGAGGTGCCGAGCAACTTGTTGCTGCATCGCTTCGGCGCGCGCTTCTGGATCGCCCGGATCATGCTCAGTTGGGCCATCGTCTCCATGGCCGTGGCCTTCACCGTGCCGTTGGCGAAGTTTTTCCATATCGAATCCGAAACCATGTTCTATGTGCTGCGCTTTCTGCTCGGCATCTGTGAGGCAGGATTCTTCCCGGGCGTCATCCTTTACCTCAACTACTGGTTCCCGACTCGTCGTCAAAGCCGGGTGATGTCTGGCTTCCTGATGGCGATGCCGATCAGTCTGACACTGGGCGGTGTGATTTCCGGCTGGCTGATGACCAAGATGCAAGGCGTGCAGGGCATGGCCGGCTGGCAGTGGCTGCTGATCATCGAAGGCATTCCGTCGGTAATCATGGCCTTCGTGGTGCTGGCGTTCATGGCCAACAACATCGATGCCGCAAAATGGCTGTCGCCCGAAGAGAAAGCCATGCTCAAGGCCAACCTGCAGACCGACAGCAAAGGCAAGGCGTCGAACCTGCGCGAGGTGTTCTTCAACGGTCGGGTGTGGCTGCTGGTGCTGATCCTGCTGACGTTCAACACCGGCTTCTACGGCCTGGCGTTCTGGATGCCGTCGATCATCAAGAGCGCCGGGATCTCCAACCCGCTGGACATCGGCCTGCTGACGGCCATTCCGTATGGCATCGCGGTGATCGCCATGACCCTCAATGCGCGCCACTCCAACAAGACCGGCGAGCGTCGTCTGCATGCTGCGATCCCCGCGATCATCGGGGGTATCGGGCTGATGCTGAGTGCGTACTTCGCCAATAACGTGGTGCTGTCGATCATCTTCCTCAGCGTTTCTGCGTCCGGCGTGCTGAGCCTGATGCCGATCTACTGGACGTTGCCAGGCACTGTGCTGTCGGGCGTTGCAGCGGCGGCGGGGATCGGCATGATCAACGCCATCGGCAACCTGTCCGGCTTTACCGGCTCGATGATCACCGCGGTGGCCGAAAACCTGACTGGCAATATCAACAACGGCACCTATGTGTTGGGTGCGTGTTTGTTCGTCAGTGCCGCGCTGATTCTGTCGATTCCAAGAGCGATGCTGGCGCGCCATGAAGAGCCGGCTCCTACCCCGACCGGCGCGCTCTCACAGGCTTGATATCGCGCGCTCCTGTAGCAGTCCGGCTTACCGGCGGTGGCGATCTCCGGTCTGTCACCGCCGGCAAGCCGGACTGCGACAAGGCGATTCACCCAACACACTTTGACTGGCTGCCATCGCCATACGCGATGGCAAGCTCGCCAATGCCTGATATCCGGTCGGGGTAGGAGCCGGCTCTTCATGGCGCGCCAGCATCGCTCTTGGAATCGACAGAATCAGCGCGGCACTGACGAACAAACACGCACCCAACACACTTTGACTGGCTGCCATCGCCATACGCGATGGCAAGCTCGCCAATGCCTGATATACGCCCCTCCCGCTCACTCCTAACATCGGTCGCACACGACCCATCGCCACTGGCGAAATGAAAGGAGAGCCCATGAAAAACTTCCGAATCGGCCAGATCGTTCCCAGCTCCAATACCACCATGGAAACCGAAATCCCTGCGATGCTGACCTCGCGTTACTCGTTGTTTCCGGAGGAGCATTTTACCTTCCACTCTTCACGCATGCGCATGATGCATGTCAGCCCCGAAGAGCTGAAAAAGATGGACATCGACAGCGACCGTTGCGCATTGGAGCTGAGCGATGCGCGGGTGGACGTCATGGCTTATGCCTGCCTGGTGGCGATCATGTGTCAGGGCGCGGGCTATCACAAAGTGTCGCAGGAGCGTCTGGGCAAAACCGTCGCTGGCAACAAGTCCAATGCCCCGGTGCTCAGCTCGGCAGGGGCGCTGATCGACAGCCTGCACATGCTCGATTACAAGAAAGTCTCGATCATTACCCCGTACATGAAGCCCTTGACCCAACAGGTCATCGACTACATCGAAGCGGCCGGTATCGAAGTGGTCGATTCCATCAGCCTGGAAGTTTCAGACAACCTTGAGGTCGGCCGTCTGGACCCCATGAATCTGGTGGCCCACGCTGACAAGTTGAAAATCGGACAGGCTGACGGCGTGGTGCTGTCGTGCTGCGTGCAGATGCCTTCGCTGCCCGCCATCCAGGTCGTACAGAACCGTCTCGACAAGCCTGTGCTCTCGGCTTCGGTTGCCACCGTTTACCAGATGCTCAAGACCTTGGGCCTCAAGGCTCAGGTGCCGAACGCAGGGCATCTGTTGTCCGGCGCGTTCTGAGTCAATGACGGACGAGGTACTATGGCGGCCATTCTGGCCAGCACGCCCGGTACCTCACATGAAACTCGATCCCGTTTCGTTGCGCCTCTTCGTCAGCGTTGTCGAAGAAGGCACCATCGCAGCCGCCGCCAAGCGTGAGCACATTGCGGCGGCTGCGGTGAGCAAGCGGCTCAGCGAACTGGAAGAGTTGCTCGACTCCCGGCTGCTCAATCGCACCAACAAAGGCATCACCCCGACTGACGCCGGTCTTTCGCTGTTGTTCATGGCCCGCAGCGCGCTGAACAACCTCAATGAAATCGTCGTGCAAATGCGCGACTACTCCCATGGGCGTCGCGGTTCGGTTCATGTGCTGGCCAACATTTCTGCGATCACCCAGTTCATGCCGGGGCTGATCAAGTCCTTCATGGCGCTGTACCCGCTGATCAATGTCGGGCTTGAAGAACAGCAAAGCCTGGCGATCACCAAGGCGGTGGCGGAAAATCGAGCCGACATCGGCATTTTCACGCGCCTGCCCCACGGCGCGGACATCGAGGTCTTCCCGTTTCGCACCGACCGTTTGGTGCTGTTGGTGCCGAACGATCACCCGCTGGCAGGGCGCGAATCGGTCACCTTCAGTGAAACTCTCGATCACGAGTACGTCACGCTGCGCAGCGGCACTCATCTCAATTTTCAGCTGATAAAAGCCGCCAACGATCTGGGCCGCTCGCTGAAAATCCGCATGGAAGTTTCCAGTTACGACGCGCTGTGCCTGATGGTTCAGGCTGGTGTCGGAATCGGCATCATGCCCGCGGGCAGTGTGGAAATTTACAAGATGGATGGCGCGACCGCCGTGCAACTGCACGAGGACTGGGCCAGCCGCGAACTCAGCGTGTGCGTGAGATCCAGGGCAGGTTTATCCACAGCTGCGCAGCTGTTTCTGGAGCATTTGTTGGGCGAGTAGCGAGAGCGAGAGCTTCACGCACCCCACAAACTCTGTAGAAGCACGGCCGTGGGGGCCGTCAAGTCTGTGTAGGATCACTTCGGGTCATACCCGCCAAAACACGCCCGAACCAGCACCATCAACACCGCCAGATTCCCCTTCAAGCCACTGATCTTGGTCGGCACGTCGCCCTGTGGATAACGCCTTACCGTGGGCAGTTCGACGCAGCGATACCCCAGCCTCGGCGCGCGGTAGGACAGATACGCCAGCAGTTCATAAGTCATGAACACATCGCGAAACGTCGCAATTCGCGGGTCGAGCAACATCGTGCGGCTGTAGGCGCGAAACCCCTGTGTGGTGTCGGTCCAGTCGAATCCCGAGGCCAGACTCAGCATCGGCGCGTGTATGAAACGAATCGCGATGTCGCGGGATTTCGGCGTGTTGTCTGCCACGCCTCCAGCCAGAAACCGCGAGGCCTGAACGAAGTCCACGCCTTGTTTGAGCGCCTCGATGAACTGCGGTATCGCCTGCGGATCGTCCTTGTCGTTGCCGTCGATGGTGATGATGCCCTCGTACCCCTGATCCAGGGCAAACGCATAGGCGCAGCGCAATTGCGCGCTGAGTTTGCCCGGCGAGGTTTTCACCAACAGCCCGCGCACCCCGGTCACCATCAGCATGTCATGGGCCAGCGAGCCATCAGTGCTGCCGCCATCGACAATGATAATGTCGGCGATTTGATTGATCGAAAGCGCTGCCATGCGCGCGAGCAGGCTGACGATGCGCTCGCCTTCGTCGATGACCGGGATGACCACGCAATAGGCATGCACGCGGCCGAGCCACAACGGCGTCTCGAAGAACGGGATCTGCCGCGCGAGTTTGGTCAGCGTCGGTCGTCCGGGAGAGAAAGTTGTGTCAGTCATCAGGCCACCCGCGCAGTGATCAGGGCGACACCTGCGATCACCAGCAGGATGCCGGCCGCTGTCGTCCAGTAGAAGGTTTCACGAAAAATCAGGATCGACGAACAGGCCACGGCGGCCACTGCACCGGCAGTCAACACCGGGTGGGCGATGTTCAGCGGCAGGCGGGCGAGCGCGGCGGCGTAGAGCAAGAACGCGGCGCCGTACAAACCGAGTCCGACCCAGAATGGCCAGTTGCTCAGGGCCTCCAAGGGCGAACCCAGCGAAGGAAATCTGCGCGGCGGCATCATCGCCATTTTCACCAGCACGCTGGCCGAGGCGTTGGATAAAATCCCGAGGATCAGAATCGCCCACTTCATGGCTGCGTACTCGGGGGTTGGTTCCGGTAGTGCTGGATGGCCACGTTCAGCGCCCGCTCGATGGTGTCCAGATGCGATTCGTTGCGCGTCGGTAGCATTTCGATGCTGACCAGCAGATCCGGGAGATGGCGGTTGATGGCAGCGGCCATGGCGACATGATCGGTATCGCCGTCGCCCAGCGGCAGCAGGTCTCGCTCGCTGGCGTGAATGTGGCCGATCAGGTCGGCGTCATCTTTCAGCACGCTGTAAGGATCTTCGCCATTGATCGTCAGCGACCCGGTATCCAGTTGCATAAGGATGCTCGGATGGTCGACCTTGCGCACAATCTGCGCGGTGACGGGGCTGGTGGTCATGAAGTTGGCGCCGTAGCACTCGGGGTTCGGCTCCAGGCAAAAGGTCACTCCGTGATCTTCTGCGATGGCGCCCAGCGCCCGAAAAAACGGCACGGCGATGTCCTGCGCCTCCCAATCGTCCAGGCCTTTGCGGTCTCGGTTTTTCGGCGAACCGAACACCAGTCGGGTAGCGCCCAGACCGGAGCCGATGCGACAGACCTCGTTCAGGTGCTGCAGCATCGAGGCCTGACTCGCCGCGCAGCCAAAAAGGTTCAAGCCTTGCGTGCCGAACAACAGCGCCTGCATGCCGGTGATATCGATTCCGCGCGCAGTCCATGCGTCACGAACATCGGCAATCTGTCTGGATGTCGCGGCGACCGGATCAGGGAAATATTTGCCGGGCGCGACGTCGATTGCGTCGACGCCGTAGCGCTTGAGCAGCGCAGCGATGTTCTCATCCTCGACGACGTCCCAGGCGATGTTGGAAATGGCCAGCCTCATGCCTTGGCCTCCGTCGCGCGAGCTTCCGATTGCGCGTAACTGCGCACCGCCTGGATGGTGTCCCTAACGCTGTATTGATAGCGGCCCCGCCCCCCGAACAACGCCGCGTGGCAAGTCTGCATCGTGTATCGCGCAGGCATGACGCTGCGCACGTTTTCGAAGGGCACGCCAAACCCTTGGAGTGAGATGTCCGCGACTGTCACCGGCTCGGCACACAGGTGGATCAGGTCCAGCCCTGCGTTGAGCGCGGTCTGGATGTCGCATGCCAGATTGACCATCGGATAAAACTGGAACAGGCCACGGCTGTCGATGGCCGGCAGATTGTTCTGATGGAGGAAGTCGTAAATCACATTCTTGCGCAGTCCAGGACCGATGAGCCCCGGCAGACGGACGATCAGATGACGTGGGAAAAAGTCCTCGACGAAGCACTCCAGCAAGCGTCGGTTCATGCCATAGGCGTGCAGTCCGACCTCATCCACCGGCGAGTCCTCATCGACGCCAATCGGCGTATGGAACACGTCGACGGTGCTGATCAGCACGAAGGTCTGGCAGCGCACCGTGCGCAGGTGATCGATCAGCTTTTCGATCTTCTCCCGGTCGGCGTCGGGCTCGCGATTGGCGATCCACTTCTGCGCCGAGGCGCCCGCGCAGACCAGCGTGTCGAAGCTGCGTCCTTCGATCTCATGAATGTTGGTCGAACGATACAGCGCGTCGAAGCGCGCCTGACGCATCAGGGTCGAGCCGACAAAACCGGAGAAGCCAATCAGACCGTTGCTCATAATTGCGCATCCAGCGGGCAGTGCACCCGAATCAGTTGGGCGTTGTACACATAGAAATACGAGGTGTAAGTGCAGTTCAGGCGGCTGATTTCGGCTTCCAGTGCCTTGCCGCGACCGCTGACGTCCTTGTCCAGATTGACGTGGGAAACCAGTACGGAAAAATCCTTCGCCGGCCGCTGTCGCAGCAGTTCGGCGAGTGAATCCTGATATTCGACCATGCCCAGATTCGGGGCGCGATGCTTGGTGGCTTCGTCGAAAACACGCACGTACTGATGCTTGTTCAGGCGCTGGTCGAGCAGGGCGTAATACTCCAGCGAAGGCTGAGCATCGGGGTAAACGAGGAATTGGGTGGGCGGCATCTGCGCGACATGCTCGTACAGCGCATTATTGTCGACGTACTCGTAATTCACGCCCTTGAGGTTGTTGTAACAGGCCTTGCCGGCCTGCAGCGTCATCAACAACAGCAACGCCAGGCCGAGCATCTTGAGTGGGCGAGCAGGGCTGGCAGTGAACTCCAGCACTGCGCAACAGGCGATGACCATGCTGAACGGCACCAGCCAGATCACATGACGCGGGTAGGTCGCAGGGTAGAAACCGACGATTCTGCCGACGATCACCACCAGCAAAATGCCAATGAAAACCAGGTTCAGCGTGAACACAAAACCCTGTCGACGGGTGACCAGCAGCGCGACGTTGGCAATGCCCGAAACGACCAGCAATGCCTTGCCATACGCGCCGAGAATCGCCTCCTTCAGCACCCCCAGCGAGCCGAGCGCAGAGGTTGAGTAGTAATCGTCGTAATTGCCCAGCTGATACACCGTCAGGTATTTCATGTAGGCGTAGGCGGCGACCACCATCAGTGCGCAGATGAACAATGCTGCAATCGTCGCCTTGCCTCGTTCGTCCCACGGCCTGAAGGCAAAGGTCAGAGACGCATACACCAGCAGCGCGCCGGAGACGATCAGCGTCGAGAAACCCAACACGCTGAGCACGGCTGCCATGACAATCGGCCAATAGAGATTGCCGTGCTCCTCGGCTTGCCACAGCGAGTAGATCGCCAGAAAACTCACCGACACTTCCAGGAAGTAGTGCTTGAGTTCTGTCAGAAACAGCCCCATCGAAAACGAGTGGCCGATCATTGCCAGCAGGAACACCACCGCGCCCCAGCGATACTGCCGAAACACCGCGAACATCGGCGCGATCAGCACGCAAGACAGAGCCAGCACCGACAGCCGCAGCGGCTCGATGTTGTAGTGGAACAGCCACATGATCGCCTTGAAAAACAGCGACGCCAGCACCGGTTCGGCCTGATCGTAGTAAGGCAGTGGTTTGAGAAATTCGCCGGGGCTGCGCAGGGCGATGATGTCCTTGAGCAGCATCGCTTCGTCGATCCAGATCGAGCGCGTGGCAAGGGTCAGAAACAGGCTCGCGAGCACCGCAATTGCGAGGGGCAGAACGAACGCCGGGGCGATGCGCGACAGATCAGAAGACTTCATTGTCCAGTTTCTCCAGCACGTCATAGATGTTGTCGATCTTGCCGCCGAGCACCGAGTAGCAGCCTGGCAAACTGGCGTGCTTCTCGAACAGAATCGGCCTGCCGTCGTTGCGGTCGTTCTTCGCCAGTACGGTTTTCACTTCGTACAGCGAGTCCATGTGCCGTGAGTCGAGAATTGCCGGGAGATAACGGCCCACATCGCGAACCATGCGCTCGACGCGGCTGGAACGCTGGTGCCGGGCGAGCTTGTCGTACGGGTTGATCGCCTTCTCGTCATCCCAATGCAGATGAGGCGTGAACCGCACGTGAGACAGCGTGTGCAGGTCGCGCGAAGGGAACGGCATCATCGAGAAAAACGGCCCGTCCATCACCGTCACTCCGAGGCCTTCAAGCGCAGGCGGCATCTGCATCAGGGCCATTTCGGTGATCTCGTGACGCAGGTCGGTGTCCAGCCCCGGAAAGTCACCATTGAAGTGATTGCTGCCGCTGTAGGTGCAATTGAACAGATAACGACAACTCAGCCGCTGCGGGCCGTTTTCGTGCTCGGTTACCACTTGCAGCGTGGCGTCGGGTCCCTGGTAGATTTCGGTGGCGCGGGTCTGAAAGCGCACCTGCACACCGCATTCTTCAAGCTCCTGCACGGCCCAGCGCGCCAGTTGCGTGGAGTCGAAGGCGTACTCCTGCACCTGAAACACCTCTTCGATCAGACGTGGTTCGAACAGCCCGTGAGCGGCCGCATCCGCGCGCTTGATTTGCGCCCCGATGTCGCGACAGAAGCGCTCGAACTGCCGCGCCGTGACCTTCGAGTTGTGCCGCGCAATCGCATACAGCTTGGTGAAATCGCACTTCACCGCGTTTGGCCAGTCAGCGACGAAACGCGGCAGGTTGATCCGGCTGCGATAGGCCGTCGTGAAGCTGCGCGGGTAGTGATAGCCGTTATGGACGCGAGCCTGATTGTTGTAGGACGCGCGCCTGAGCAGGCCGCTTTCGCGCTCCAGTAGAACGATGCGTTTGAAGCCGCGCTGCCGGGCCAGATGGATCGCAATCGCCGATCCGTAGAACCCGCCGCCGATGACGATCGCCTCATGGCAAGGCTCCGGTTCGATCATCAAGATGCGCGCTCCCCGCCCCAGGTCCGTGCCATGCCGATCACCGGTGCGACTTCCTCGACGTTGAGCTTTTCCAGCCGCGTCATCCGGCAACTGGTGAACTCCTGACCGATGTAATACAGCGGCCCGTCGTTGGAGAAACTCGCCATGTTCAGGATGTACTCGCCGAGAACCAGCAGCACCAGCGAGATCAGAAAAAACATCCCCGACTCCTGCAGCGACAGACTGATCCAGCCCGCCGCCACATCGGTCTTGAACAGCGCGACACCCACCACGTACGCGCAATAGATCAGGTTCATCACCGCACCAAACAACGACAACGCCGTCACCAGTCGCATCGGCGCGCGGGTGCTCGACACCAGCATGCGAATCCCCCGATCCACGCTCTCGCCCAGATGCTTGCGCGGCTGCGCCTTGGGTGGGGCCGAATAGCTCAGGCACGTGCGCGCAAAACCGCCCGTGGCCGGCAAATGCCGATAGATCATCGTCGGTTTGGGATGCTGCAGAATGAAGTTGATGACCTTCTTGGTCAGCAGCCGAAACTGCGGCGCGTCCCTGACCAGATGAATGCCGTTGCACCAGCGATACGCCCGATGAAACAGCTTGAAGGCAAAGCGGTACAACAGACTTTGCGACGTGTGCTCGGTGTTGCAGACAAACACCACATCCGCTCCACGAGCCGCGTGCTCCAGCATGTTCGGCAGAAACGCGATGTCGTCCGCCAGCGGATCGAGCACCACCGCGTAATCCCCGAGCGCATTCTCCAGACCGACCCACGACGCCGTGTCCAGATCGACCTCCTTGGTCAGCGCGTACACCTGCAGATTCGCGACCCCGTCCTCCGCCGTCAGCCGCTTCAACTGCGTCACACTGCCATCGCTCGAGGCGTTATCGACAATGATCAGCTCATAGTCCGACACCATCGACGCAATCACCTGCGTCGCCTCGACCAACATCCCCTCAAGCCCTTCGGCCTGATTACGAACGACAAACACCACCGACAGAAAACAGGGAAAAAAAGCCATGGCGCGATACTCGGCAAACGGCCTTCCCTGGCAGTGTTTTTTTATAGAAGTGTGCAGACAGGTGTTGATAGGTGAACACGCAGTGAGTTGGAATTATTCAACGGGTTGGGGAGAGGCGTCTCGGGGTTGAAAATGGTCTTGTTAGATAATTTCAAAAGTTTGTATTTCTTTAAAAAGGCTTTGTAATCAGAAGGTTGTACCTAGCGAAAAGACAACCCTCATGCGGAAACAGAGACACTCGTCAGCTGGTTTTACACAGATTAGGGCTGCGCAACCGCTATTTAAAGTTTGCATAGGTGCATCGGCTTACAGCGAGAATACTGGCGCCAGAGTTTGGCAACTGAACGAGCATAAATCTCCCCTGTAGCAGCCCGGCTTGCCGGCGGTGGCGGTTTAGAAAGGTCATTTAATTTATGCGTATCACCGCACTCACATAGTTGTGGCTTGCCGGCTACAAAACACGCTTAAAGAGTAAATTTTGATGCTCGTGGGACACAAAGTAGCGGCCTCCAAAACCAAGGCCACTTTGCTTTTCTGTGTCTCAGGGGCTACAGTCCTCGCACCATTGCTAGTTTTTGATGCCCGAGGGCCACAAATGTCCACGCTTTCCGACGTTTCCGAAATGCTTAGACAAGCCCGCCGCGAAGCTCGACTGAGCCAGGAGGCGATCGCGGAACGCGCAGGGGTCTCACGTTCAACCGTTGCGCGCATGGAAACCATGGCCAAAGGAGACATGAGCGTCTCAGCATTCGTCCGCCTGCTGGAAGCCGCAGGTTATGACCTGAAACTGATCAAGGCGGGCCATCAGCGGACGGTCGAAGACATCCTTGCCGAGCAACGCAGCGGAGGGGGATGAGTGATGATTCTGGATGTTCATGTCGGGGACAGGCATGTCGCCAAGCTCTACCGCGAGTGGGATGAGTACGTCCTGCGGTATCTGCCAGAAACTGATGTCGCGGACTTTGTCAGCCTCGCATTGCCCGTTCGCGAAGAGCCTTGGCGTTGGCCGCGCGATCTTTTCCCGTTTTTTCGGCAGAACCTTCCTGAGGGATACCTTCTTGGGGTAATCCGAGAGGAGTTCGGCGCATTGCTGGATGGGACTGATCTCTCACTTCTTGCTGTAATCGGGGGCTCCGGGATCGGTCGTGTATCAGTGACTCCTGAAGGGACGTTACCGGGCATTGAACTGGCCCCACTGGAAATCGAACAGCTCTTGAAGTCTGACAACACCACGGAGCATTTCGAGACATTGGTCAGGCGCTATGCACGTGCTGCGGTCTCGGGAGTCGTACCGAAATTCATCGCCCAAGACGTCGCAGAAATGGACCTGCACATTGGAAAGCCAACGATACGAACCGGTTTTCACATCATTAAAGGATCGGACGATACGACGCCGTATTTGGGATTTAACGAGTTCTACACCATGAGAGTGCTTGAGCGCCTCAAGGTCGCACCAGTGGCGACATGCAGGATGTCAGAAGATGGTCGGGTGCTGGTCGTAGATCGCTTCGATGTCGACGAGAATGGTCGACCGCGGTACGGGGTAGAAGATGCCTGCGGACTCTTGGGTCTGCCTCCTCACGAAAAATACGCTACGACTACAGAGCGGGTCTGGAAAGCAACTCGAGCCTACATTCAACCAGATCGGCTACGCGAGCAGAGAGAGCACTTCGGCTGGCAGATCCTGACGAATTATGTGGTTCGTAACGCCGACTGCCACGCGAAAAATATCGCCCTTTTTTATACCTCGCGAACAGACGTCGAATTTACCCCGATCTATGACTTAGTGACGACACAGGCTTATCCTCGTTTCGCCACGAACCCACCGGGCTTGTCCATTGGGGGACGGCAGACCTGGACGCCTGGTCGCACACTTGAGATCTTTTTCAATGGCGTGTTGGGCATTCCCCCACGACAGTACGCGGCGATGGTCGAACAGCTCTGCGAGTCTGCAGTTGAAGTTGGAAAAGAACTGATCGAAGCTGCGAAGAACGAACCTGCCTGGAGAGACGTTGCCAAGCACATGGTGCATGCCTGGAATCAAGGCATGGAGACCTTGCGCAGCACAAAAGCTGCTCCGCATTTACGAGGACTGGAGGCGGCCATTACCGAGGCGGGATTTTCTGGCCCCAGAGCTGCGCAAAGCGGCCGGGTTCAGATTGGCCGCTCCGAATTGCTAGCACCGAGAAAATCCAGGTAGGTCTGCGTCAGGTCACTCATAAAGCCAAGGCTTCAACTCATCCCGATTCTTCACCACGATCTGTTGCGCCGCCGCTTTCGGGTCGAGCTTCTTCGGATCGATCTGGAAGCGCTGCAACACATACTTCACCAGCGCGCGGCGCGTCGGAATCTCCAGCACCCCGTTCTGCATGCCGAAATCGGCTTCGATGATCGCCTTCTGCTCAGGCTTGAGGCGTGAGTCTGGCTCGATGATCACGGCGACCTCGGTGTTCCAGTCCTCGTCGGCATCGATCAGGTTCTCGGTCTTGTGTTCGTACTCGGGCTGGCCACGCAAGCGGCTCAAGACGAAGTCGCGGTACATGCGGTTTTTCTCGCAGTGCAGTGGCGCTGTCATCAATGAACAGCGGCGTGAACTATTTGCTCGGTGCGTAGCCCTTCAGTTGCTTGCCAAATGTAAGATTTTCAGGCGCATGTTCGTTGATGTAGGTATTGATTTCCTTCGACGCCTGCTGACGGCTGATCCCGAAGCTCCGGATAAGGTGTTCCGTGGTCAGCCGGCCTTGCCACCACGCAACGGTCTCGATCAAACGTGGAGCGCGTGCTCGTCTACTACTACGAAGGCCACAAACCCACACCCGAACGCATCGACGAGCTCGGCGCCGGCTGGATCGCCGAAGAGGCCCTGGCCATCGGCATCTGGTGCGCGCTAACGGCGACATCGTTCGAGCAAGGCGTGATCAACGCGGTGAACTACAGTGGCGACAGTGATAGCACAGGCTTGATCACTAGCCAGATCCCAACCGAAGGTGTCCGCCAGACACCTGCACATATCGACCTGAAACTTCATACCGATCGTGGCATCGGTCAAACCGCCGCCAACCATCGCCACGGCCGTACCCAAGCCCGGAATCACACCCGCCAGCGCTGTGACACCGCCGCTTGTTACGGACATCTTGGCGTAACGGCTGATGATCTTCTCCGCCACCAGCGCCTGAACCTCATGCTCAGACGCCTTCGGTTTGGATGACTTCACCTGGCATTGCAATCGACTCTACCGCCTTGAGCAGGCGCCATTCGTTTTTGGGTTTGGGTGAAGCCAATGTACCTCTCAGTTTATTGATCTTCGCTGACGCTGTGGCAATCTGTGCGCTTGCGTTCATAGACCCCAGGCACCGCTCATGCTGATCTTCGACTGTACCCAATCCGCGTGTGAATTCTTCTCCAGTAAGGTGAAGGGTCAGCTTGTCAGCCATGTGCAACCGGCTTCTGCCGCAGAAACGCTTGAGGTCGCAGACGCGACTTGGCCAGCCGTTGACCGCTGGCAGCTGCACTGCGTGAAGTTCGGGCGAACCAACGTATTGGTCGCCGTCCAGGTCGATACACGCTTTGCCATGACGTTCGTCAAACTCAAACCCGGCGACGTCAAAGGCTTTCTGGAGCAGTTCTGCGGACGCTATCAGATTGAACTGCTCCTCCTGGCAGACAACACACAAGTCCCGCTTCCTCCGCAAACCGAACTACAGCGCCACGCCATCGCGTGGGCCGAGAGCATGTCCCCGGCTTACTTCTTCAAACGCAATGATCGCAGCGTTCAGTCGCACATCACCCAAGTGCTGGATTTCGCGGACCAGGTCGCTTACGAGAAAGGCCTGCCCGTCGAGGTGGAGGATGTGATCGCGTTCGACATGCGCGTGAATCGCTTTCTACGCAAGATCGGTGGCAAGGGTGATTACTTTCATCCGGATGAGGAAATGCTGCTGCGGGTTTATCCGGTGTTGGGTGGGGCGCTTTCTGTGGAGGGGGTGAAGGAGAGATATCGTCAGGTAGGGCGGGGAGGAACTCACCGGCCAGACTCTGATGACAGTGAGCGAGGCTAGGATCTGATTATCCCGTCCAGCGCTGTCTTCGTTTGCACAACCTTGCCCCAGAGCCGGCATAGGCAAGACGAGAAGGGATGTCATAAAAACGCATTGGGTTGGTATGCCAGACATTAAAAAGCCGGCTTGTGGTCGGCGTTATTTTCGATATTTTCCTAGGATTTACTGGGTTTTGCAGAGGGATTTTATTCTGTCCCCCCACTTATCCCCCCATTTGCTTGCTGCGTAGTCAGGCAATCGGTGCATCCACGTCGCTAAAAGATGACTTTAGTTGCCTTCTCTTCTCTCATTTAATGACAAGCTGCTACGATGCGGTCGGCAAAAGAAGCAGGCGATAGCCGCTGCAGGGAGGCGTTGTGACTATTTCCATCCGTGACGTGAAAGATGTGCTCCAAGCTCGCTCACTCAGAAATCCATCGCTTGATGCGCTGAACCCGAACGACCAGTCCTATCGCGCGCTTTTACTCCAGCCTGCCGGTCCAATATTAGCCGATAATTCCCGCATCGGTCCGCTCGACCTCGAGTTCGCCGACAAGCAGGCGACGAAGTTTCTAGAGCTTGCCACAGCGAAGGGACACCATCTCGTTGTAACCCCGGAGTACTACCTTCCCATAGCGACTCTGCTGAAGTGTGCTCAAGGCGCTACTTTCCCTGCCGTCGGAGCTCTTTGGGTTCTGGGGTGTGAAAGCATGACGCCCGTACAGGTCGAGAAGTTTAAGGTCGACTGTGCTGGGCACTGCGATGTGATCTTCGAGGAGGATACAGCGGCGGCCATTCAGGGTGTCTATTACGATCCTGTCGCGTACTGCTTCGTCACGAATGACGCCGAGGGAAAGGACCGGCGCGTGATCATCTTGCAGTTCAAGACGATTTCCTCGAGGGATCTGCACTTCTTCGAAAACAAAAACCTTCGCTGCGGTAACGTCATCTATCAATTCAAGGGTACGGATGAAGAGCTCTCACTCGCAACCATCATCTGCTCCGACGCCTTTAATGTATCTCCCGACGAAGCTGTACGCAGGAAACTTTCGCGTAACGCAACGCTGCTACACATTCAGCTGAACCCGAAGCCTAGGCACACCGGCTACATGCGCTATCGCGTCGATACGTTCAGCAAAAATAAGGACTTAAACAACTGCGACATCGTCTGCTTGAATTGGGCAGAAAACATGGTCCAAGTTGATGAGCCCGGCGGCAAAAGCGAGGCATGGAAGAACGAGAGCGGGTCCGCTTGGTACATCTCGGAACATCGTTGTTCATCGAACGACGATGAGGTTGAGAATAATGAAAAGTGTGGTCTTTATTTCACACGCCACGTTAACCAGCGGCACGTGCTCCACTTTCACTTCGGTGCAGCTGCGTTTGAATTGACGGTTGCTAAGGTTGTTCACCTAGGTTTCCGAGTCCACGACAACCATCTTGGACCTAAGATGGATGTTCGGTACACCTGGCAGGATGATCAGCAAGTCTGGGTACCGAACGTAGAAAACCCCGATCCGGGCTTGTCAGATCTCTTCGCACTTTCGTCTGATGTTACGTCGGCTTTCTCAAGCCTGAAAACGGGGAATAGCCGACTTCAGGTGGAGCGTGCTATTGCGCTTTCATGCGGCCTCTCGAAATGCAAGGAAGCTTGGTTCAAGGCTGCCGACCTTGATGCGTGCAAACTGGGGGAGGACGAAGTTGTGCGACGCGTGACGCTCGCTCTGGACCGCGATGAGGCTGCGCGCAGTGCACGCGAAAGCAGCATCAAAAAAGTTGCGGCTCTCAACAAAATCTTGGCCACGAAGAAGCTACCTCCTCAGATTCACGACCTAGGTGGTGGTGGAGCTCAAATCATGTGGCGGCCAGACTTGCCGCACGTGAACGTCTTCAAAGATGGGAAACATCCAGCTTTGGTCGCTTATTTAGGGATGGCTCCGAGCTCCGAGACCATTAAAAACGTAGGTGACGCTGCATTTGAGTTGCTGCGCCGTGAGAACAACAATGACCACAAGCACCGCATCGCGGTCTGCTATCACACGATAGATGGGCAAGCCGAGTTCGCACCAATTTCCAAGCTCACTGACATCACCCATGGAGGCGGCAGTGCCACCTCCATTGTGGAGGGGGACTAAATGTTGGAACTTCAGTCGGTTCGAGAGAAAGTCTCCGCACTGCTCGGTGATGTACAGAACATCGATGACACGGTCGTACGAGGCGAGCGCCGCCACGAAGGCAGGTGCTACGCAATTGCCTATGTGGACCTTGCCGATAATGTGGTCGGCCGTGCTCGCGAACTTTATGACTTTCAGGAGCGAGTCCTCGGCGACGACTTCTTCGGCACGCCCGGCGACTTGCGATGGAACAAGTACCTTTACATCGTTGCCGGCCCGAAATCGCTAAGCGATGGCGGCTTCGAAAAAGCGAAGGCGACGATTGAGTCGGACAAAGAGTATGCACGCAAGCGTGTCGTCTCTGAAGAAGAGCTTGAAGCGTTGCTTGGCGCGTCTCAGCATTTCATACCAAACAACGCTGGCAAGGACTTCAACGTCGTTAGTGAATGGGAGAAGCGCCTCGCCGCTGCTGATTTGGATGAATTGCTTGATCGGCCTACACGAAGGGACGTCGTTGAGCGCATCGGCACTCGCTCAGCCAAACGCGTGCCCGTTGCAGACAAGACCCTGACGCTAAATCCATCAGACGCGCTGCTTGCTCAGAATTGGCTTGCATCTATTGCCATTGATCGGTTCCGTCCAGTCCACGATGGAAAATCGTACACATTTGGCCAGGTAACTCTCATTGTTGGGGCCAACGGCACCGGCAAGACATCTCTGCTTGAAGCTATCGAGTACTTCTACTGTGGGTACAACCGTAGGCAGGGGAATGCAATCACTCCGATAATCTCCGGTTCATTGGTCGGCAGCATTGAGCCGCTGTTAGCCTCCACGGACGCTGGACGAATCAGGGCACGCTGTTTCACTTGGTATAATCGGGATGAGCGATTTGCGAAGTCGATTCTGAGTGCGTTCACTCGATACAACTTTCTCGATACAGATGCGGCCTTCAGAATCTCGACAGAATTAGAGCCATCAGAAATACCAAGTGATTTGAGTCGTTTACTTGTCGGTGCGGACGCCTCAATGATTTGGGACTATCTCGGCAAGATTTCGCCTGAGGTCGAAACTGCCCACGAGCGTTCAATTATTCGAGTCGACGAGAGTCGGCAGATGCTCGAGATTGCTCAGAAGGAGCTTGAGGATGCCCAGAGTCGCCCCTCTAACGGCAAAGCTCTTACAGACGCGTTCCGTGTCGCCTTGGATGGGCTTAGTTGGAAAGCTCCAAGAGTTACAGCGCCCCTAGCTACTGAGGAAGAAGCAGAGGGCCTCTCGGAGGCGCTCGGACATCTACAATCTGTACTTGCGGCAGATTCAGCCGCAGTGTCTATACATGCAATTTCGGTGCGTAGTACTGAGCTCAACCAGGCACTTGCCAAAGCCCTTCCGCTCGAAGCTGAGCGAAAACGATACACGCAAAAAATAAATCGGCTGGTTGATGAGATAACTGTCAGCGAAAATGCGTCTGAAACCCTAGACCGTTGGCTAACTTACGTGAATAGTGGTTTCGCCGTCGCCTATGCTCGCGGCACGAAGGCCAAAGCAGCGGTCGAAATCGCACAGGGCAAGCTTGGACTGTTCGCGACTAGCGATATACCTGAAGTACCTCAAGAATATGCAGTCGTATCGCTGGAGTCTGCAATTCGCGACGCAAACTTGGATGTTCTGGACAGCAGCGATCAAGTGATCGATTTGGAGAATCTGTCTGACAGTTTTGGAAAGGCAGCATCTGCACGAGCACAAGCTGCACGCCAACTACGAGCCGCTGCTGCGGCATCGTTCGACGCAGGCCATCCGGAAGATGAATGTCCCATTTGCCGGGCCAAATATTTGCCTCAGGAATTGGCCGCTCTTGTCGATCAAATCACCCACACACTAGAAGAGACAAACGAGCTCACAGAGGTTACTTCTAAACTTGCCGAAGCTCAGGAAAAACTCGATTCTTTTCAAGAGAGGGTCCGCTTCTTCGAGCTGCTGCAGCGGATGGCAAACGCCTTTGACCTACCACCAGATGTTCTCTGCGCTGAGGTTCCCGCTCGACTGGTAAAGTTAAAATTTGAGTTGGCGAGTGCTGAACAAGAACTTACCGCCGCCAGAATGGACTGGAAGCAACTCGCCAACTCCGAATTAACGATCAGCGAGCACGATGACCTTCGGAGCGCTGTAACTTCTCTTTTGATCTCGCCCGAATCAGAGTTCGATACGGCAGCTATCGATGAAGCACGAATCACGTTTCGCGAAGCTGCTGCTGCAACTCGGAAAATTCAAGCTGAGAATCTCGAGGGGCACAATCACGTAGAAAAACAGCTTTCTGATCTCAGTAAGACTGTCTGTGTCGGAGGTTGGAAGACGCGCGCTCAACACGACGCTGGTATAGAGTCTCTCGTTATCATGCAAGGTGAAATAGAGTCGATTCAGAGCCGAATTGATGCTTTGCAAGGCCTTATGGATATAGACGGCAGCAAGCTTATCGCTGAGTTAAGTATGGGTATCGTTGGCGCCATTCGAATCCATTCTGAGGCGATTGAGGCCGTCAAAATTGAAAGCATGGCATCAAGCAATATTTCCACACTTGTTGAACGCGTTGAGAAATTAAAGCAGCAGCTGAAACGAGGTTCTGAACAGGCGGAAAACTATCTGATCGCCAAAGAAACTTTGGAACTGCTCCGCAATGAGTGCTCTCTTGAGCATGCAACGCAAGAGTCGTTGGGTGCCATCAGCTCGCAGATTAATGAAATTTTCCGTCGTATTCATTCTCCACACGAGTACGAGTATGTTGGTAAGGGAGAGGCACTCCTTCAGACATGTACCTCGCACGAGATGCGTACGCTTGAGCAAATAAGCACCGGGCAGCGTGCAGCTTTCGCGCTATCTGTATTCTTGTCGATGAACCGCAACGCGACCAAGGCACCGCCAGTCCTTCTGATTGACGACCCTATCGCACATATCGACGATTTGAACGCACTGTCCTTCCTCGACTACCTACGCGATTTGGCTGTGAACTCCAATCGACAGATTTTCTTTGCTACAGCAGATACTCGAATCGCGTCGCTCTTTGCTCGGAAATTTAGCTTTCTAGGGGAATCGTTTCGGAGCATTCAGCTAGAGCGTGGGATCGCTGCTGGTTAGGGGCGATTTAGCCTGATCCATTGCGCGCATGAGTGGGAATAATCCGTATGCCTATTTCGAAGATGTGCTGACGCGGTTGCCGACACAGAAAGCCAGTGAGATCGAGCATCTACTGCCGCATCAGTGGATGCCTGGCTGATCTACGCAAGGCGTACTCCCCGTACGCTTACCCTTCCCCGACGCTTACCTTGTTCGGAGTTTCTGGTTACGCTTGTTGGATCCGCTTCGCCTACCCTCCAAACCCGCTTGGGAGGCGTAGCATCAGGTTCATGTGTCCTTCAGGTGCTAGGAGTGCCGATATGCCCGGGAAAACACCGTGGGAAGCTGCGATTGAGGTTGAGCCGAAAACCGACTCTGAGCGTTACCTGAGCCAGCTTGCGCGTCGTGCGTTCTTGAGCCTCTGGTGCTACAGCAATGTTCATACTGACGAGGGAAAAACCTCGCCAACCGGCGATGGCAAGGAGCTCTGTGATTTGCTCGTGGTTTTTGGAAACCACATCCTGATTTTCTCGGACAAGGAGTGCGTGTACACCGACCACGCTGACCCTTTGGTGGCTTGGGGGCGATGGTACAAGCGAGCGGTAGACAAATCGGTGAGCCAGCTGCTGGGCGCTGAGAAATTCATTCGTGAGCACCCCGATCGACTCTACCTGGACAAGCAGTGCAACGTGCCTTTCCCGTTCCGTTTGCCGGACATGAAACAGGGGATCATCCACCGCATCGCGGTGACCCGTGGCTCACACGACGCGGGTGTCGCCAATTGGAAGGGTGAGAGCAGTGGCAGCCTGATGATTAACACGGTGCTTGAGGGCAAGGCCGACCACCTTAAGATGCCGTTCACCATTGGCTGGCCTGCCGGAAGAGATCGTTTCGTTCATGTGCTCGATGAGTTGACCCTGGACGTACTGCTAGGTGAACTCGACACCATTGCCGACCTAGTCGCCTATTTTTCGGAAAAGGAGCGCTTCTTCAGCAGCGCCAAGTACATCAGCGCGCCGGGTGAGGAAGAGCTTATTGCGCACTACCAGACTACTGTCCGGAATGACAAGCACGCCCTGCCGCACGTTCCGAACGTTCCGCCCGGGTCGAGCATGATCATGTTGCCGGAGGGGGAGTGGGAGGCTTTCAATACGAGTTCCCAGCGTGCCTCACGAGATGCCGCCAACAACCAAAGCTATATGTGGGATCAAATCATTGAGTATCAGTCGACTTTCATAAGGTCTGCCAAGTCGGTGGCGGTGCTTGGTGGTAGTTACACTGTGGATCAGCAAGAAGAGCTCGTCAGGGCCATGGCAAGTGAGACCCGCTTTGGTCGACGCATGCTGGTAGCGGCGTTAACTGGCGTCCTACATCATCCTGTCGTTGCAAATGGGCAGTTTACCCGCAGAGCTCGAAGTCTCTCGGTGCCTGATCGGTATTATGTTTTCACCGTAATGGGGCGTGACGTAACTAGCGACTATGAGGTGTACAGGAAAAACAGAGCACTCGTTCTTACCGCCTATTGCCATGGCGTGAGGTTAAAGCACCCTGATGCGAAGGAGGTAATCGGCGTCGCGATTGAACCCATGACGTCCGACGCTTCATCGCAGGATGTTCTTTACATGGAGTTTCTTGGCCCACCGACCCCTGAACAACTGGTCACTGCTCGTGAGGATTGTGATCGCATAGGCATAATGCAAGATTTCGCGATGAGTGAAATCGCATATCCGGCGCAGGAATTTCCAGGGCCTAGGCCGATGAAGGATTACGAACGGTCTAATGGGCCTGCTAATCGCGCTGAGCGTCGAGCACAGGCGAGCGCTCAGCGTCGAAACGGCGGCGGGAAACGAGGGCATTGATGCTCTGCAGAGTTGAGACCATGCAGAAATCGCCGTCCAACTCTCTGTTCTCATCAATTTTTAGGGTTTTGGCGCACCAGGCACGCGGCAGCTGATTCAGCAGGCGAATGAGGTTGTGTAACTGCTGCGACAACAGTGGATGCGGGCCTGAGTAAGGCAAGGTGAGTTGGGCGGACGCTTACGATGCATCAGCCAGTAAGATTGATCAGTTGCTGCGCATCGGTATATGCCTTGGTGACATAGGCAGGTGAGCAGGGCAGACGCTCACTGCCAGGCCTGGAGGACGAATGGTTGACCCCCGCTCTGTAGAGCAGCGTCGCAAAATCATGCAATCCGTCGGAACCGCTAACACCGGGCCGGAAATAGTCGTACGAAGAGTTCTCTACGCTTTGGGATATCGGTACAGGTTGCACCGGAAGGATTTACCTGGAAAACCAGATATTGTTTTTGTAAAAAAAAGAAAGGTCATCTTTGTTCATGGTTGCTTTTGGCACGGACATGGGTGCCCGAAGGGGCGACTACCCAAAAGCCGTCTTGAGTACTGGGGCCCTAAAATTGATCGTAATCGCCAACGGGACCGTGAAGCCGAGGAAGCCCTTGCTCTCAAGGGGTGGGACGTTCTGACGGTATGGCAATGCGAGCTTAAAGACCTTCACCTTTTACGGTGTCGTCTGTCGGTGTTTCTTGGGCCCAGCAAAAAACCGATCGACATCTGTCCCGGAATCGCGTAAATTCCACGCCTCGTATGAAGGCGATGATTTTTCTCGCCGAGGGAGGAATGCAGATGACACGACCAATTGGAATAGATCTCTTTGCAGGGGCCGGTGGAATGTCCCTGGGCTTCGAGCAGGCTGGCTTTGACGTGGTAGCTGCCGTTGAGATCGACCCAATCCATGCAGCCGTGCACTCTTACAATTTCCCCAACTGCGTAGTGATACCTCAATCGGTGTCCTCGTTAACTGCTGAGGATATTCGTGACGCTGCGAACATTGGCCGCCGAAATGTAGACATCGTTTTTGGTGGCGCCCCGTGCCAAGGCTTTAGCTTAATGGGGCAGCGCGCCCTTGATGATCCGCGTAACTCGCTGGTCAAAGACTTTGTACGCATTGTCGTAGGCTTGGAATCCTCATACTTTGTTTTTGAGAACGTTAAAGGCATTACGGTTGGCCGACACAAACAGTTTCTTGCGGAGCTTATCGAAGAGTTTCAGAGCAACGGCTACGACGTTCTGCCTTGGAGAGTACTCAATGCAGCAAATTATGGCGTACCGCAGGAACGAGAGCGTTTGATTTTGATTGGGGCGAAGCGTGGACTAGAGCTTCCTGAGTACCCAGAGCCGACAACTAGGTCACCTAGATCATCTCTGCTACTCGATGCGCAGTTGCCAGAGGGACCCTCTTGCCAAGATGCTCTGGGAGATATTCCTGATGCAGAAGACTACGACGCCTTAATTGAAAATGATTCAACAGCCGTCAAATGGGGACGTCCGAGTGCCTATGCCAAAATTCTTCGCGATATGGTTGCCGAGTCGACCTACTACGGCTACAAAAGAAAATGGAACAAAGAGTTACTCACAAGCAGCCTCCGCACGAACCATTCTGAAATATCTCGTGCTCGATTTGCATCTACCGAGATGGGCCAGGTAGAACCAACCTCTCGATTCTTCAAGCTGCACGCTAATGGGGTATCTAATACGCTTCGTGCGGGCACCGACTCTGCGCGTGGTGCATTCACCAGTCCTAGACCCATCCACTACAAGTATCCGCGCTGCATAACTGTGCGTGAAATGCTTCGTTTACATGGTTTTCCTGACTGGTTCCGCACGCACGTCACGAAATGGCACGGCGCAAGACAAGTCGGGAATGCTGTTCCCCCTCCATTGGCGCGAGCAGTAGCGGCAAGCATCATTGACGCCATTGGATGGGAGCCGTCCAGTCCAACCGGCGCCATTTTGATGGGGGATGAGAGACTGCTTTCGATGGACATGGGCCAAGCCTCTCGCCATTTCGAAATCAATGTTCCGATCAAGCAGCGAGATCGCAAGGGGACACCGAAACCTAGGCAGTCAGTCACTCAGCCAGCTTAGTTAAATGCCCTTTACCTTTGGCTGAAGCACGAACATAGCGTCTCGATGGAATGTCGGGACGCTAAACTGATCTAAGGTTTCCCTGGTTACTGCTGCGAATTCGACCACGTAAATCCCTTTGTTCCTGATCGCTGCAATCGCTACAGGGATGACGAGATCAGTTTCAGTCGATTTGAAAGCGGCTATCACTTGGCGGCCAATCTGTTCAGTTAAAATGCGCTGATTACCTTGTTTGGCTTCCACAGTAATCAGTACTTCAGACTGTTTGCCATCAGGCGCTGCGTGCAGCGCTCGAAACAATGCATCTATCTGAACCTTTCTCAGTTTTATGTCCATTTGAAGGTGCGTGAGCTCCAGCGCATCAATCTGGCTATTCGAAGCACTTGCAAAGTGACTCTCTATTATCCGCAGGTTAACCGCTACCTGTAATAGCCAAGATTCATCCGTGCGCCCTAGAGCTTTGGACGCTAACGGTAAGCTAAGGCTTTGCACCGCGAAGCTAGGCGTAGAGTCGGAAGGCGTAAAGTCTTCATCAAGACTATCCAGTGCCCCTTCTATCCCATGAACAAACTCGAAAATGGCACCATCACCTGTCCTTTGTACTCCTCCGATCTGAAGGTCTTTCAGGCGCTGCGGCCACATCTTCGAGGCGCCTCTGCCTCTGACTATGTCCTTCATGAAGTTGAAGGGGTTACTGTCGAGCTTCATTTTGATGCCATAGTGCTCTGCACAGTAGCGCTTCGCTTCTTGAACGTCCTCTGCGGTCACCAGGGTGCGTGTAAACGTCTGGGCCTCCTTGTCGTAAAGCGTATCGAATATCCGTTCGATGACTATGGGTTTTTCGCTAACGGCCATTCACCAGTCTCCATCTGAAATTTACGATCAGAGATGGTAGCAAGAAAGGTTCGTGGCACGTTGAATGGTTAAGTGCCCGCGCCAGCGAGCAGGGTTCTCACCCTCTCGCAGGTTACGTGCCTTGGCAGCATCTAGAATCTGTTCGATTTGTCCACGTACCTCGTCAGCGGTTCTGGTTTTGGTGGCCCAGATAGGTTGAAGCACTTTGAGCACCTGGGTAGTCCCGATCTCCTCAGCAGACAACTTGCCGATGTGGGCAAACGCATAGAGCTCCAGCTTCCGAAGCCAGCCTTTACGCCACTTCTCTGACCAGGTGCCTCCGTGTGCTTCGCAGTATTCTTTGGCGAGTGTCTCGAACTTCAGCTGTTTGGCCTCGCTGGCTCGCTGTGCTTCGCGCTGAGCAGAGCGTTCGATGTCGCGAGCCGCTAGAGGATCAATACCGTCGCTCAACTGGCTTCGTTTAGCACTGGCGTCTTGTCTGGCTTTCTTTAGGCCGACCTCGGGGAATGAGCCTAATCCCATCTCTCTGCGACGCCCCGCCAATTGAAAGCGAAGTAGCCAGGATTTGCGCCCGGTTGGTTTGACGACCAAGCGAAGCCCGTCGCCATCTTCATAGGTGCCGGGTTCGGTCAGATTTTCGACTTTTTTCGGGTTCAGCTTACCCATTTGATTTCCCCTTCTCGTCCTTTTGTCCCCCCATCTGTCCCCCCACCTCATCGTCGGATGTAGTCAGATGGCGTTGAACACCATCGGACAGGGATGCGCCTGAAACATCCGTGATAGCTAGGCTATCGGCAGGATTCTCGGATGGGATAGGATTATTTCGGACAATTAAAAAGCCGGCTTGTGGCCGGCTTCTCGGTGACAGGTTTGGTTAGTTTTTGGCTATCCGCACCCATCCGCAAAAGTGCGCGCTACGAAGAGGCGCTTGTGAGGTAAACGAGGCGGGCCGTGGGGCGATCGCCTGGTCTGTCACCCACCAGCGGGTAGCCGATGGGTGTTGAAACGAAGGCGTGCAGGATACTCATGTTCGCTGCGAATGCCCACCCTTGATGCGCTGCCATTTGTCCTTTTCCTTCTGGATCAAGGCATTGTCGCGGGGTGGCGGCGGTTGTTGAGGGTGGACCACCAGAAGATCCAGCCGAGGATATGGATGTTCTGTTCCTGGATCTGTTCGGCGCTGAAGATTTCGTCGGGGTATTCGGCGGCGTTGTGGCTGCGCAGACGCAGGGCGCCGCCGGGGAGGCGGTAGAGGTATTTCACGCGCAGCATGCCGTCGTGTTCGAGGGCGTACATTTCGCCGTCGATGACGTGGGTGCGCCCTCGGTCGACGCCGATCAGCGAGCCGTCCTGAATTTTGTCGGCCATGCTGTTGCCGACCATGGCGACGCAGATGGCGTTGTGTTGTTCGACGTCCATGGCTTCGAGTACCTGTCGTGCGAGTCGGACCTTGTGGTTGGGGATTTCGCCCAGGGCGGTGCGGCCGGGGCTCTGGGTTTGCAGTTCGGTGAAAACCGGCATGTCCAGTTCGTCGCGCCCGTTGCTGCGCTCGGATCGCGTTTTTGGCAAGCCGTTGAGTCCGTTTTTGTCACGACTTTCTCCGGGGTGCTTCGGGCCGTCGCCGCTGCGCAGCCAACGCACGTTGACGCTCAGCAGTTCGGCGACTTCTTCCATGCGCGCCATGGGGATACCGCGTTTGAACCAGTTGTTCACGTGTTGCGGCGTCACCTTGCGGTTGGCGGCGAAATCTGTCGCGGAGAGATGGCACTCCCGCAGAAGGACGCGTAGTCGATCACCTGATGTATTCATGAACCGAATTTTACGGAAGGTTCAACTTTGTTTAAATGAACGAAGTGTTCAAATGAGTGGAGTGTCAATGTTGCGTTTGTGGGTTTGTATTACAGCGACAGACAGTGCATGTAGGTCGATTCTTTGATTGTTTTGTTTTTAATCAACAGTGCTCTAGTACTTTGCAAGTGGCGGAAATACAGGCTGATCTTGATTGGAGCCGTGATTCAGGGCGGTCGGGAAAGTTTAACTGACGAGGAGGGCGCACCGTTTGTTGTCAGGAAGCGAAACGGACTTTACTGGGTTAAACAGATTGTGTGTTTTGAAAAATATTTAAACGTCTGGCGCGTATTAAGTGCCGGAAAAAGCTGCGGGGGGTAGTTTGCGGAGGGAGTATGAGGGGGGAGTGCAGGACGGGGAGCAGCCCTTCAGAGCGCTCAGGAAGAGTGTTCTGAAGGGCGCGAATCGGATCAGCCTTTGTAGGCTGCGACCGATTTGGTGATGGCTTCGCGAGCGGCGTCTGTGCCAGCCCAGCCTTCGATCTTCACCCATTTGCCTTTTTCGAGGTCTTTGTAGTTAGCAAAGAAGTGCTCGATCTGCTGGATCAGCAGCGGTGGCAGGTCGGTGTATTCCTTCACGTCGACGTACAGCTGGGACAGCTTGTCGTGTGGGACTGCGATGACTTTGGCATCGCCGCCGCCGTCGTCGGTCATGTTCAGGATGCCGACTGGACGGGCGCGGATGACCGAACCTGGAGCAACCGGGTAAGGGGTCACGACCAGCACGTCGAGGGGGTCCCCGTCGTCCGCCAGGGTGTTCGGGATGTAACCGTAGTTGGCCGGGTAGAACATCGGGGTGGCCATGAAACGGTCAACGAACAGGCAGTCGCTATCCTTGTCGATTTCGTATTTGATCGGCGCATGGTTGGCCGGGATCTCGATTGCGACGTAGATGTCATTCGGCAGGTCTTTACCGGCCGGAATCTTGCTGTAGCTCATTGGGCTTTGCCCCCTTGGTTGACCATTCAGAATCTGACATGCCGCACCATCGTGCGACGCCAAAAAGTGGCCGGATTATAGGCATATTCGAGAAGTGTTGCCATGCGTGGCAGTCGGCTTCTACGCGTCGTGTCGAGCCTGATAGACCGGGTTTTCCAGCTGAAGTGCCGTCAGTCGCGCCAAAGGGTCCTGGCGATAGAAAGCCTTCAACTGCTGGTAGACCTCTGGATAAGCTTCGACCAGCAGATCCGGGCCGCTGAAGAAGTACTCGCTGGTAACCGCGAAGAACTCGGCGGGGTTCTCGGCGGCGTAGGGATCGATGGCCGTTTCAGCATCAGGATCGGCGTCCAGTTGACGGTTGAGGTCGTCATAGGCGCTTTGCATGACACTCGCCCAGTCACTGACGCGCATATCGTTGTGCAGCGGCGGGTGGCCATTGGCGTCGCCATTGAGCATGTCCAGCTTGTGCGCCAGTTCATGGATGACCAGGTTGTAGGCTTCCCAGCCGCCGCTCGACAACACGCCCGGCCAGGCAAGAATGACCGGGCCTTGCGACCAGGCTTCGCCGCTGTGTTCACCGTCCCACTCGTGCTCGATGCCGTTGGCATCGCGGTGTTTTTGCGGGCTGATGAAGTCGTCGCCGTAGAGAATGATTTCGTGAAAGCCCTGATACCAGTTCAAGTCGCCCAGCGCCAACAAAGGCAGTTGAGCCTGCGCGGCGAGGAACAGCCGGGACTCATCATCGAGGTCGACGCCCTCAAGGGCCGTGAGGTGTTTGGCTTGCAGGAACAGCACGCAGCTGTCGAGCAGTGAGCGGTCCTCTTCAGCGGTCAGGCCGTCGAGAATTGGCAGTCGCTGACGCACCCGTTCCCACAGTTGCGGGTCGACGGGGTTGCGCGCCAGCGTGCGACGATTGAGCCAGCCTCGTAGCGACCATCCCATGAATCAACGCGCTTCGGCGGAACGGCCCATGCGGCTGCGGATCAGGCCGATGATCATTGGCAGCAGCGACAACAGGATGATCGCCAGTACCAGTAGGGTCAGGTTCTTCTTGATGAACGGGATGTTGCCGAAGAAGAAACCCAGCGTCACCAGGCCGCCGACCCACAGGATCGAACCCAGCACGCTGAAGCCCACGAAGCGCAGGTACGGCATCTTGCCCAGGCCGGCAACGAACGGGGCGAAGGTGCGGATGATCGGCAGGAAGCGCGCCAGGGTGACGGTCTTGCCGCCGTGGTGCTCGTAGAATTCGTGGGTCTTGGTCAGGTAATCGCGGCGGAAGATCTTCGAGTTCGGATTCTTGAACAGCTTGTCGCCGACCGTCCGGCCAATCACGTAGTTGGTGCTGTCCCCCAGGATTGCGGCGGCCATCAGCAGACAGGCCAGCAGCACTGGGTCCAGGCCACCACCTGCAGCAACGGCACCAGCGATGAACAGCAGCGAGTCGCCCGGCAGGAATGGCGTTACGACCAGGCCCGTCTCACAGAAAATCACCAGAAACAGAATCGCGTAGACCCAGGTGCCGTAATTGGTCACTAGCATGTCGAGGTAAACGTCGAGGTGAAGAATGATGTCGAGCGGGTTGAAATCCATGTACGGCACCTGATTGAGAGACCCGGGCCCGGGCCTTCTGGGCGATAAGTTGAGGTGATGTGGGCCGCATTATAGAGGCAAGAAACAGGATGTTGCTGGGTGATGTCGAGATGGAAACATTTGGTAGCGATGGAGCACAGGCTTACGACTGCATCCTGTTCTGCGGGAGGGGGCTTGCTCGCCAAACGTTGTGTCAGTGCCAATGCTGTTGGCTGACCCAACGCTTTCGCGAGCAAGCTCCCTCCCACGCATCATCTAGCGTCTGGCATGGCAACGTCGTGTGAGTACCAGCCTTAATTGATCGGCAATACGTAGTTCTTGAACTGCGTGTCCTCACGGAAACCGATCGACTCGTAAACCTTTTGCGCGACGTCGTTGTTGGCGCTGGTGGAGACGCGCATGCGCACGGCCTGGGTTTCCCGGGCCATCTTCTTGGCTTTCTGGATCAGGTGATCGGCGACCAGTTGGCGTCGGGCGTCTTCGGCGACATAAATGTCGTTGAGGATCCACACGCGCTTGAGCGAGAGCGAGGAATAGCTGGGGTACAGCTGACAGAAGCCCAGCAGCTTGCTGTCGTCCTCGTCGTGCAGGGCCAGATAAATCACCGACTCTTCGCGGCGCAGACGTTTTTCAAGGAACGCGCGGGAGGAATCGGGGAAGGGCAGTTCGCCATAGAACTCGCGGTATTTGACGAACAGCGGGGTCAACAGGTCCAGGTGCTCCAGAGTCGCTTGGATGATCCGCATGGTTGGGCCTCAGCTTCATTGTGCAATTCATGAAAGGGGGAGGACGCGCCTGGCACGGGGACAGACGGTTCCGACTGTGCCTAAGCGGTTTAGAAAGCGCAATCCAAAAGCGGGAATCGATTGTTGTACGCAAAATCTTGAAACGCCGCAGAACTCTGTAGGAGACGTCGAAGGTTACGACGGCAGCGATCGTGGTAGGTCCGTCAAGAAAGAGTTGCTTGATACACCGCTGTCGCTGCCGTCGTGACCTCCGGCGTCTCCCACAGGTGCGATGCCGTCGCCCAGGTGCGATGGCTTTTCCACAGGTACGGTGGCGTATTTGAAGGCATGGTAACAAAAAACGGCCTCCGAAGAGGCCGTCATGTGCGGGCTAGTGCTAAATCAGAAGAAGCCCAGCGGGTTGATGTCGTAGCTCACCAGCAGGTTTTTGGTCTGTTGGTAGTGCTCGAGCGCGATTTTGTGGGTTTCGCGGCCCACGCCGGATTTCTTGTAGCCACCGAACGCAGCATGCGCCGGGTACAGGTGGTAGCAGTTGGTCCACACGCGACCGGCCTTGATGGCGCGGCCAACACGGTAGGCGCGGTTGATGTCGCGGGTCCATACGCCTGCGCCCAGACCGAACTCGGTGTCGTTGGCAATCGCAACGGCTTCGGCTTCATCCTTGAAGGTGGTCACGCTGACCACCGGGCCAAAGATTTCTTCCTGGAACACGCGCATCTTGTTGTTGCCTTTGAGCAGCGTCGGCTGGATGTAGTAACCGGTCGCCAGGGAGCCTTCCATTTTCTCGACCTTGCCGCCGGTCAAAAGCTCGGCGCCTTCGCCCTGTGCGATCTCGAGGTAGGAGAGGATCTTGTCGAACTGCTGCTGCGATGCCTGAGCGCCGACCATGGTTTCGGTGTCCAGAGGGTCGCCGCGTTTGATCTTCAGGACCTTCTTCATCACCGCTTCCATGAACTGCGGGTAGATCGACTCCTGAACCAGGCAGCGTGAAGGGCAGGTGCAGACTTCGCCCTGGTTGAAGAACGCCAGCACCACGCCTTCTGCGGCCTTGTCGATGAACTCGGGCTCGGCGCTCATCACGTCTTCGAAGTAGATGTTCGGCGACTTGCCGCCCAGCTCCACGGTGGACGGGATGATGCTGTCGGCTGCCAGTTTCATGATGTGCGAGCCCACTGGCGTAGAGCCGGTGAACGCGATCTTGGCGATACGCTTGCTGCTGGCCAGAGCTTCACCGGCCTCACGGCCATAGCCTTGTACGACGTTGAGTACACCTTTTGGCAGCAGGTCGCCTATGGTTTCCATCAGGACGGTGATACCCAGTGGCGTTTGCTCGGCAGGCTTGAGCACGATGCAGTTACCGGCGGCCAGCGCGGGTGCGAGTTTCCAGGCGGCCATCAGGATCGGGAAGTTCCAAGGGATGATCTGGCCCACCACGCCCAGAGGCTCATGTATGTGGTACGCAACGGTGTTGCCGTCGATTTCAGCGGCGGAGCCTTCCTGAGCGCGAAGCACGCCAGCGAAATAACGGAAGTGGTCGACCGCCAACGGGATGTCGGCGTTGAGGGTTTCGCGCACGGCCTTGCCGTTGTCCCAGGTTTCAGTGACGGCCAGCAGTTCGAGGTTCTGCTCGATGCGGTCGGCGATTTTCAGCAGGGTCAGCGAGCGCTCCTGAACGGAGGTCTTGCCCCACGCATCGGCAGCGGCGTGGGCGGCGTCCAGGGCTTTATCGATGTCTTCGGCAGTGGAGCGAGGGAATTCGGCGATCAGCTTGCCGGTGATCGGCGAGGTGTTCTCAAAGTACTGGCCTTTGACCGGCGGCACGAATTCGCCACCGATGTAATTGCCGTACTTGGTCTTGAAGGTAACGATCGAGCCTTCAGTACCGGGATGGGCATAACGCATGGTGAATATCTCCTTGCTCTTGTGATTGTGTGGGGATAACGCGCTGCTGCACTTGATGTAACGACGCTTGATGAAAGCGTAGAGCAAAGCGCGGGCCACTGCCGCGTAGTGCCCGGTTTGTAAGGGTTGTGTCGGAAAATCAGATGGTTGGCGAATGTCCTTGTGCCAGCTCCGGTACGGCGAGAGTGACACTTTGTATCGAATGTGGGACAGCCCGGCCCCCTGAGCCTTTGGAAGCATTGCAATGCTCGAAGTCGAAGAGGATGCTGGTCGCAACTCCCCGGGAGCAAACCTTGGAAGAACAATAAAAATGCACAGCAATCCGTTCGCTCGACATGCCCAGCAAGTCCTGACCGTTGCCCAAGGCAAGGCTCATCATCAATACGGCCCCGGCGCCGACCCTTCCATTGCTCGATCCTGGCTGCGCTGTCTTGAGGACTATCACCTCGACCCCGCCCAGGCCATGGCGCCCACCGTGCTGGAACATGCCCGTGTACTGGAAAGTCGCGAACGTCTACAGCAGGTGCTGACCATTGCCGGTAGCGAGATGAACAGCTTGCATCAGCAACTCTCGGGCGGTAACGCGGTTTTGCTGACAGATGCCCGCGGCGTCATCCTCAATTGCGTCACCGAGCCTGGCGAGCGCCGGATCTTCGAGCGCGCCGGTTTGTGGCTGGGCGCCGACTGGAGCGAGGCGCGGGAAGGCACCAACGGTATTGGTACATGCCTTGTGGAGCGTCAGTCGGTGACGATCCATCGCGATGAACATTTTCGCGGACGGCATACCGGGCTCACCTGTTCGGCAAGTCCGGTGTTCGACCCCCATGGCGATCTGCTCGCCGTGCTCGACGTTTCTTCGGCGCGCCATGACGTCTCCCGGCAGAGCCAGTTCCACACCATGGCGCTGGTCAACCTCTCGGCGAAGATGATCGAAAGCAGCTACTTCCTGCGCCATTTCGACAATCAATGGCTGCTGCGTTTTCATCTTCAGGCCGGCTCGGTCGGGCTGTTCAGTGAAGGCCTGCTGGCGTTCGATGGCGAAGGGCGTGTCAGCGCGTTGAACCAGAGTGCATTGAACCTGTTTGGCTTGAATCGCATCGATCTGATTGGTCAGCCTGTCGAGTCGTTGTTCGACTGCTCGCAGGATGAGTTGCTGAGTCGCGCTTCCCCGGATGCCGCTACCAGCTGGCCGCTGCGCACTCGGGATGGACGAGGATTCTTCGCTGTACTGCGTGGGCAATCGCGGCCTGTCCTGAAGGCCACTTCTGTATCTGTTGCCAGCAAACTTCTCGTGAAGCCGGCATTGAGCGGCATCTGCCTTGGCGATCCAACGTTGCAGACTGATTTCCGGCGGGCCCTGAAGGTCTTCGAGCGAGACGTTCCGTTGCTGGTCAATGGCGAAACCGGTTCGGGCAAGGAGGCCTTCGCCAAGGCTGTCCATCAGGCCAGTCAACGCGCGGGTAAGCCGTTCGTGGCGCTGAACTGTGCGGCCATTCCGGAGAGCCTGATCGAGAGCGAACTGTTCGGTTATCGCGGCGGAAGTTTTACCGGTGCGCGCAAGGAGGGCATGCGCGGCAAGCTGCAACAGGCTGACGGCGGCACACTGTTCCTCGATGAAATCGGCGACATGCCAGTGGCTCTGCAAACGCGATTGTTGCGGGTGCTGGAAGATCGTCTGGTGGTGCCCATCGGGGGCGAGCCGCAATCTGTGGACGTACGAATCATCAGCGCAACCCACCGGAATCTGCTGGGCCGCGTGGAGGATGGCACCTTTCGGGAGGACCTCTACTACCGCCTCAACGGCCTGGAAATCGCCTTGCCGCCTTTACGTGAACGCAGCGACAAGTCTCAGTTGCTGGATTTTCTATTGGAAGAAGAGGCCGGTGGCCATCCGGTTGTCATTGAAAGCGAAGCGCGGCAGGCGCTGTTGGGCTTCGGCTGGCCCGGCAATGTGCGGCAGATGCGCAATGTGCTGAGAACACTGGCTGCGTTGTGTGAAGACGACTTGATCTGTTTCGCCGACCTGCCGCAGGTGGTTCGTGAGGGGGCTGTTCAGAAGGCGGCCGTTGCTGAGCAAAGTGATTCACCCCTGGACGACGCCGAACGCTCGGCATTGATCGCGACGCTTGAAGCACAACGCTGGCACATGACCCATGCCGCCAGGGAGTTGGGAGTCAGCCGCAACACCTTATATAGAAAGCTGCGCAAGCATGGGATTGCACGGTAGTCAGCTGCGCCACGGTACCTGTGGGAGGGAGCTTGCTCGCGAAGGCAACCGGTCTGTAACCAATCTGCTGCCTGCGAGAATGAATCGCGAGCAAGCTCCCTCCCACGAAGGTTCTGCGTTGTTTGCGGGCCTTGTGTCTGGCAGCGCGCTGCGATTGAACTGTGCGAACCGACCCTCTCTAAGCTAACCTGCGCGAATGTTTTAAGAGGTCGGTCATGCACATTCATATTCTGGGTATCTGCGGCACGTTCATGGGTTCGCTGGCGGTTCTCGCCAAGGATCTGGGCCATAAAGTCACCGGCTCCGATGCCAACGTCTATCCGCCGATGAGCACACAGCTCCAGGCGCAGGGCATCGAGCTGATGCAGGGCTACGACCCGTCGCACATGGATCCGGCGCCGGATCTGGTGGTGGTCGGCAACGCCATGTCGCGGGGCAACCCGGCTGTGGAATACGTCCTGAACAAAGGCCTGCCATACGTTTCCGGCCCACAATGGCTCGCCGATCACGTGCTGCGTGGGCGCTGGGTGCTGGCGGTTGCCGGAACCCACGGCAAGACCACCACCAGCAGCATGCTGGCCTGGGTGCTGGAGCACGCAGGCATGAGCCCGGGCTTCCTGATCGGTGGCGTTCCGCAGAATTTCGCGGTGTCTGCGCGTCTGGGCGACACGCCGTTCTTCGTGGTCGAGGCCGATGAATACGACAGCGCCTTCTTCGACAAGCGCTCCAAGTTCGTCCATTACGGCCCGCGCACGGCGATCCTCAACAACCTTGAGTTCGATCACGCTGACATCTTCCCCGATCTTCCGGCGATTGAGCGCCAGTTCCACCACTTGGTGCGTACGATTCCGAGCGAAGGTCTGGTCATTCATCCGACCACCGAGCCCGCGCTGCAGCGTGTGATCGAGATGGGCTGCTGGACGCCGGTGCAGACGACCGGGCAGGGCGGCCAATGGCAGGCGAAGCTGCTCAGCGAAGACGGCTCGAAGTTCGAGGTGATTTTCGAAGGCGTCGCACAGGGCACGGTGGACTGGGACATGACCGGCCAGCACAACGTCGCCAACGCACTGGCGACGCTGGCGGCCGCGCGACATGTCGGCGTCGTGCCGCAGCAGGGCGTCGAAGCGTTGAGCGCGTTCAAGAGTGTGAAACGGCGTATGGAGAAAGTCGCTGAAGTGCGCGGCATCACCATTTATGACGATTTCGCCCATCACCCGACCGCTATCGCCACCACGCTGGATGGCCTGCGCAAAAAAGTCGGCGATTCGCCGATCATTGCTATCGTCGAGCCGCGTTCAAACTCCATGAAGCTCGGCGCGCACCGCGATGGTCTGCCAGAGAGCGTCGAACAGGCCGATCAGGTGGTCTGGTATTCCCCGGCGAATCTGGGTTGGGATCTGGCGGCAACCGCCGCGCAGTGCACGGTTCCGGCAGTGGTTTGCGACTCTCTGGAAGGCATCATCGAGCGTGTGAAGAGCCAGGCTCAACCCGGCACTCACGTGGTGATCATGAGCAACGGCGGCTTCGGCGGCCTGCACGGCAAATTGGCCGAGGCGCTGAAATGAGCGGGCCTGAACGCATCACCCTGGCGATGACCGGCGCGTCCGGCGCGCAATACGGGCTGCGTCTTCTGGATTGCCTGATTCGCGAAGACCGCGAAGTGCACTTTCTGATTTCCAAGGCAGCGCAACTGGTCATGGCGACCGAGACCGACGTCATACTGCCGCCGAAACCGCAAATGATGCAGGCGTTTCTGACCGAGTACACCGGCGCAGCCGATGGGCAGATTCGTGTATATGGCAAGGAAGACTGGATGTCGCCGGTCGCGTCCGGCTCAGGTTCGCCGGCCGCCATGGTCGTTGTGCCGTGCTCCACGGGCACCTTGTCCGCCATCGCCACGGGCGCCTGCAACAACCTGATCGAGCGCGCTGCCGATGTGACGTTGAAGGAGCGCCGCCAGCTGATTCTGGTGCCCCGCGAAGCGCCGTTTTCCAGCATTCATCTGGAAAACATGCTCAAGCTGTCGAACCTGGGAGCTGTGATTCTCCCGGCGTCGCCTGGCTTCTATCACCAGCCGCAGACGATTGACGATCTGGTGGATTTTGTCGTGGCGCGGATTCTCAATCTGCTGAACATCCCTCAGGACATGCTGCCGCGCTGGGGCGAGCATCATTTTGGCGCCGATGAATAAGAAACTTTTTGTCCTCACCGTTGGGCTTTTGCTCGCGACCGGTTGCTCGACCGTGCGTACGCTGGACGCCAATCAGCCCGGCGCACCTGTGGTGTATTCCGGCACGCGGCTGGATCTGTATGCGATTCAGGGTGGCTGTTGCGAGAAGGATCGTTTCGGTGCCGAGGCTCCGAAGTATCCGATGCTGGATCTGCCGGGCAGTGCGCTGCTGGATACGCTTCTGCTGCCGTTGTCGGTTCTGACGGTGCTGGGTGTGGGGTTTCAGGCGTCGGGCGGGTTGTAAAAGCCCTGTAGCCTCCCGTGGCAGTCCGGCTTGCAGGCCGTGGCGTCCGTCTCATTGCTACCGCCGGCAAGCCGGACTGCTACCGGGTATTTGACCGGCCAATATGCGCCGTTATTTCCCCAGCCGCCGCAACTCATCCGATTCCACGATCCGCACCCCATCCTGCTCCTCCAGCGCCAGGCGCCACAGCGCGCGGGCCAGGTGGCAGGCCTCGATGCCGCCGTATTTGCCGGGAATCAGCTTGGCGATCGGCGCGGCCAGTTGTTCCACCAGGCGTTGATCCTGACGCTCGCCAATCAGCAGTGAAGGGCGGGCGATGGTCAGTTGAGGCCAGTCCTGATCCCTGAGCGCGTCCTCCATTTCGCCTTTGACGCGGCTGTAGAAAATGCTCGATTCGGGGTCGGCGTTCACGGCGCTGATCACCAGCAGATGACGAGCCCCCAGCTCGCGAGCGCGCTTGCCAAAGGCCACGACCATGTCCATGTCCACGGCGCGAAACGCGTCTTGAGAACCCGCCTGTTTGATCGTGCTGCCCAGACAGCAAAAGGCGATATCGACCCTGCCGCCCAGTTCGGCGAGCAGCGATGTGAAGTCGCCAACAGGATTTTCCAGATGGGGATGTTCGGCCAGCGGCCTGCGACTGGGGGCCAGTACGCGGCTGACAGTGGGTTCGTTGAGCAGACGATCGAGCAGGTGTTCACCCGTCAATCCAGTCGCTCCGGCCAGCAGGATGTGTTGCGGCGTCAAGTACATGGTCTTTCTCCCTTGATACGACACAAGCATAGGCGCTCTATCGCAACAGACTGCTCGCGGATAACGCTGGTTTCACAAAACTTGTGAAATCTTCATTCCACCGGCGACGCCAAGCCAATTGTGGGAGCTTGCTCGCGAAAGATTTTTCAATCGACGCACATGTGTCGAATGTTCCGGCCGTTCTCGAGCAAGCTTCCTTCCACAGTCCCGGCGGTGGTCTCAATGTCTGGCTGCTGACCTCAGCCGTGCTCTACCGCTTGACCGTATTCAACGCCCGTTCCGCCTGGCTCTTGCGCAGCTTCTGCCAGTGCGCGATCACGCCTTTCGGCGCCCAGATCTGCGGTTCGGACGGGTTGAAGTTTTCCTCGATTTCCCGCTGCGCAACGATGGCGCTGGCGGTGTTGAAGGCCTGTTGCAGATCGTCTGTTTCCACCAGCGCCTTGCCGAACAGCGCTTCGCCGAAGTAGGTGAAATCCGCCTCTTCGGAACAACCGAACGACACCCGATCTTCCCGCGAAGCCGTGATGACCATGGTGTGTTCATCCTTGATCGCCGGGATGAAACCTCCGGAATAACAGGCCGAAATCACCACGATCTTGTCGCGATTCTTCAGCGGCGCGAGCATGCCGGCCATCTCGTTGGCGGGGAGGTCCGACAGCTCCAGACGCGGCTGATCCAGTACCAGTTCGTGCTCGTGCGTGCCGTGGCTCGTGAGGTAAATGAAGATCAGGTCTTCAGGGCCGCTGCGCTGGGCGAGTGTCTGCACGGCGCGGCTGATGTTCTCCCGGGTGGCCATCGGGCGATCAGTCATGTGATCTCGATGGTTGACCAGCGAAATCTGGCCGAAAGCGCCGAAGCGGGTCGAGAGCAATTTGTTGACGTAATCGGCCTCGCGCAGGAACACGCTCTGCTTGCCATCACCGCCCACGACCAGGCTGTAGAGCTCAATGGCGGGGGTCGAAGCGGGGACCGCGGCAAGGGCCTTTTCCAACAGCGGACCCTGTGCGAGCAGGCCCATTTCCAGCGGATCGGGCAGCAGCTTGCCCATCGCATCGCGCACGCGCTGGCCGTTGGCCCAAGTGCCGCTCTGCACGCTGCCGTCGGCTGAGGTCAGCACACCCGGGCCGTTGTAATTGTCGTTGTCGAACTGGCCGACATAGGCACTCCCGTCCGGCATTTTCAGCCGGCCTTCGCCGACGAATCGCCAGTTGCGAAATTGCCCCTGATAGTTGGTGCCGTCAGCACCGATCAATTCGCCCTTGCCGGTGAACGCGCCATCCTTGAACTGGCCCGACCAGACGTCGCCGTCGGCGTTTTCATAACGTCCGCGGCCGTTCAGTTGGTTGTTGTGGAAGCCGCCGACGTATTGATCGCCGTCCGCGCTGTTGAAATTGCCGGTGCCTTGCAACTGGCCGTCGACGAACTTGCCACTGAACTGGTTGCCCGAGGCATCGCTGCGCTGGCCTTCGCCATTGGGTTTGCCATGGGAAAACTCGCCCTGATATTCGCTGCCGTCTTCGAGCTCCAGATGGCCCAGCCCGTCGTACAGGTCGGCCTTGAACTCGCCGCGATAGCTCATGCCGTGCTCTTTGAGCGTGCCTTCGCCTTCGCGTCGCCCCAGTTTGTAGCCACCGACGTAGCTGCCGGCGCTGGTGGTCAGCGTGCCCTGGCCCTGAAACAGGCCATCCTGAAAGCCGCCCTTGTAGACGTCGCCGTTACTGGCGTGCCACTCGCCCTGGCCGTTCCATTGACCGTTCTTGAACTCCCCGGCGTACCAGCTGCCGTTGGGGTAGTCGATCCGGCCCTTGCCTTGCAGAACGCCGTTGACCACGTCGCCACGGTAGCGACCGCCATCGGGCAGGCGTGCATCGGGCGGCAACAGTGATTCGCCGTCACCGCAGGCGGTAAGCAGAAGAGTAAGGGCCAGAGGAGCAAGCGCGCGCATGGTAAATCCCGAAAATGAGTGTTTCGGCGTGATCAGAGTCGCGTACTTGTATCGAGTCGCTCACACAGCCGCAGCGAGTATGCCGTAGCCGGGAAGCGTCATGAAACAGTCTGTTACGACTGTTTCATGTTTTATGAGGTTTACACGAAGGCGAGGGAAAGTGGTTCAGCGATGAACGCAGGCTTCTCCTGACCCTCGATTTCAAGCGTTGCAGTGGCTTTGAGCAACCACTGGCCGGGCTTTTTCTCGGTCACTTCGGTAAGGGCAACTTTTAGACGAACGCGTGAATCGACTTTTACCGGCTGAATGAATCGCACGCTGTCCAGGCCGTAGTTGACGACCATTTTCAGGCCCTCGGGCAGCACGAGCAGCGACTCCATGAGCTTGGGGATCAACGACAGCGAAAGAAAACCATGGGCGATGGTCGAGCCGAAAGGCGTTTGCGCGGCCTTGACCGGATCGACGTGAATGAACTGAAAGTCGCCAGTGGCTTCGGCAAACAGATTGATACGTTCCTGGTCGATGGTCAGCCAGTCGGAACTTCCCAGTTCCTTGCCTTCATAACTCTTGAGCTCTGCAACAGGTACATAGGGCATCGATACTCTCCTTGTGAATCAACTATGTTTTTAACGGATCTACCGCGTCAGGCGCCGTTACTGCCTGGACAGGTTGCGATGTCCGCATCGTGCAATCCGAAGCCTGAAGATCAGCACGCCCACGGGCTGTGGTCAAGAAGCCGAAGGCTTGCGAATACCGACCCATAGCTGGCGAAGCTGCATGCTTATAATGTCGCCGCGAATTTGCTGGAGTTTTCTATGTTGTTAAGAGGCCTGACGTGGCTGGTGCTGTTCCAGTTGGTGGGAACGGCGCTGAATCATTTATTCCTGTCGATACTGCCGGGGCCGATCATCGGCCTGGTGCTGTTGATGATCTACCTGATGGTGCGCGGCGAAGTCAGCGAACCCATCAGCCTTGCCGCCAGCAGTCTGCTGCGTTACCTCCCTCTGTTGCTGGTGCCGCCAGCGGTGGGTGTCATGGTCTATGCCGGACAGATAGCCGACGACTTCTGGGCCATTGTTGGGTCTCTCGTGTTGTCGTTAATGATCTCGCTCACGTTCGCTGGCTGGTTGATGCAAAAACTCATCGACCGTCAGGCCCACCGCCGGGAGCCGTCATGAGTCTGGATTGGCAAGGTGCGTGGCTGGCGGTCATCCATCATCCGCTGTTTGGCATCGCTGTTACCCTCGGGGCTTATCAAGTGGTGCTGGCCGGTTATGAGAAAACACGATGGGTGTTCCTCCAGCCGGTGCTGATATCGATGCTGGTGGTGATCGGCGTGCTGGTCAGTTGTGGGCTGAGTTACGCCGAATACCGCAAGAGCACTGAAATCCTCAGTATTCTGCTCGGGCCTGCAACCGTCGCTCTGGCGGTGCCGCTTTATCTGAATCTGCGGCGTATCCGACAGTTGTTCTGGCCGGTCTTGACTACGCTGGTGATTGGCGGGGTGTTTGCGACGGCGTTGTGCGTGGGCCTGGGCTACGTGCTGGGCGCCGATCACATGATCCTGATGACCATGGCGCCGAAATCGGTCACTTCGCCGATTGCCATGCTGGTGGCCGAACAGATTGGTGGTGTGGCAGCGCTAGGCGCGGTTTTCGTATTGATCACAGGCGTCATTGGCGGCATATTCGGCCCCGGTCTGCTGACCCTCGCAGGGGTGCAGAGCCCGGAAGCAAGAGGTATGGCGCTCGGGCTGACCGCCCATGCGGTGGGGACTTCAGCGGCCTTGCAGGAAGGTGAGGAGTGCGGTGCCTTTGCAGCGCTCGCCATGAGTTTGATGGGTGTCGCCACGGCGTTGTTCCTGCCGTTGGCGGTGTCTCTGGTTGCTTGAGGGTGTGTTTATGTCGTTGCCGCTGTTTCCGCTGAATGCTGTGCTGTTCCCTGGGTGTGTCCTTGATCTGCAGATCTTCGAGGCGCGCTACCTGGACATGATTGGTCGCTGCATGAAACAGGGCGAAGGTTTCGGCGTGGTCTGCATCACTGAAGGCAGTGAGGTGGGTGATGTGCCCGAAGGTTTTTCGCAGATCGGCTGCGAGGCGCTGGTGACTGATTTTCAGCAGCAGGACAACGGGCTGCTGGGGATCCGCGTGGTGGGCGGTCGACGTTTCCGGGTAGTCGATGCCCAGACCCAGCGCGACAATCTGCTGATCGCAGAGGTGGAGTGGCTGGAAGACCCGGACGAAAAGCCTCTGCAGGAAGAGGATGAGGACTTGGTCGCGCTGTTGGCTGCCCTGGCCGAGCACCCCATGGTCGCCGCGCTGAATATGGGCCTGACCGCCAGCGGTCAGCAGTCACTGGCCAATCAACTGGCGTACCTGTTGCCGTTCGCCGAAGAAGACAAGATCGAACTGCTGGAAATCGATGACGCCGAAGAGCGGCTCGACGCGATTCAGGATCTGCTGGATGAGATGCAGGGCGACATGCAGGCCTGATCGGGCGTAACCCAGATATGTAGCGGCCCGGCTTGCCGGCGGTAGCAACTCCAGGTACACAACCGCCGGCGAGCCGGGCCGCTACAGGTCAGGCACAAGCCATTTCTGCATGTGATGACTCAATACTCATACCGAATCAGCCCATGAGTCAGCGAGTGAAACGCGAACCCGCCCAGCACTGCGACAATCGCCGGTAACAACAGCCACCACACGCGAAGCGGCAAGGCGGGCAGGGGCTGTTTGTTCTGGACGAACGCAAGGCTCGCCGCGCAGGTGAAGAATGCCAGCAGCATCCCGGCCAGCACATCCGTAGGCCAATGAACCCCCAGATAGACACGCGACACGCAGATCGAAGCCGCCGGAATCGCCCCCAGCACAAGCCAGGTCAGACGCAGACGCACCGGTTGCCCACGGCCGGCCAATACCGCCAGAGTCATGAACAGCGCGAACGACGCCGACGCGTGTCCGCTGGGCATGCTGTAGGTGGTCAATGGTTCGGCGAGCACTTCCGGGCGCGCGCGGGCGAAGGTGTGTTTCATGCTCTGGTTGATGATCGCCGCGCCCAGGGTCGTCGCACAGGCGAAGATCGCGTGGCGCCATTGGCGGGTCACCACCAGAATGATCAACAGCACTGCGGCGGCACAGAACTGCGTCCTGAAATCGCCGAGGCCTGTGACCAGCACCACGAAATTTTCTGCGGCTGCACTGCGGTGTTCCTGCACCAGCGTCATCACGCCCTGATCGAGATGGGCCAGATACGGCCAGCCCAGAAACACGCCGATCAGCAGAATCAGGCAGGTCAGGGCGATCAGTCTGGTTGCATAGCGCTTGGCTCGCACGCTGCCCTGAATCGCCACGCCCAGCAAGACAGCCAGACCGGCAGCAACAACGCCTGCTTCTGGCCAGAAGCCTTCTGGCAATGGCAAGCGGATCGCTGCTCCTGTCGCCCAACCCGGCAGGATGTAAGCCACCGACCAGCCCGCCGCGGCGATCACGCTGACACCGGCGAAGCGCACGAACGGCATGTCGAACATGCCGGCGACCATTGGCAGCATCGGACGCAGCGGGCCAATGAAGCGACCGACCAGCAGGCTGGCGATGCCGTAGCGCTGGAAATAGGTTTCAGCCCCCGTCATCCATTCCGGGTGATGGCGCAAGCCCGGCAAACGCCGAATGTTCTGGTGGAAACGACGGCCCAGGAAGTAGGAAACGAAATCACCCAACAGCCCGCCCAGAAAACCCAGCAACAGGGCTTCGCTCAACGGCAAAATGCCGCTGCCGGCCAGCGCTGCAATGGCGAACAGGGCAACGGTGCCGGGGATGATGATCCCTGCGATCGCCAGGCACTCCAGGCACGAAACCAGAAAGATCGCGGCGCCAAGCCACGACGGGTTGAGGGTCAGCCAAGCGGTGATGCTGTCGAGCCATGAGCCCATGGATCAGTTTCCTTGCTCGATGATGAAGTAGTCGCGACCTTCGACTTGCCCGCGTCGAACCGGGTTCCGCGTGCAGAAGCGCGCATAGGCGGCGTCGACGAAGCGGTACATCAGGTGCTCGTCGCGCCCGGCAGGGATGCCGAGGCGGGTGGTCTGGAGAATCTGTGAGGGAGGTGGGCCCACGTCTTCGACGAAAATCTGTTCGGGGTCGAAGCGCTTGGCGTCCCACATCGGTACCTTCAGGCCCAGCGCTTTGCACAGGAGGGTCTGCCCGGCGCAGAGCCGCTCGGGCGGTCGCAGGTTGCCGCTGGCATCGGGGTTGTTCAGTAGCATTTGCGCCAGGCTGTTTTCGTCCGAGACGGCATCGACCCAAGGATAAGCGGATTTGATCAACACGGCATTCCCGGGCCCGCCAGCGCTGAAGTTCAGCGAATCGCCGCCGCGGGCGTAATACATATAGATGTGGCCGCCATCCAGAAACAAAGCCTTACGTTTTTCCGTGTAGCCGAGGGAGGCGTGGCTGCCTTTTTCCTCGAGGTAGTAGGCTTCGGTCTCTATGATGCGCGCCGACAGCCATAATTCGCCCACCTTGTGTCGCACCACTTTGCCCAGCAGATCGCGGGCGAGTGTCTGCGCATCGCGGTTGAAGAAGCTGTCGGGCAGGGCGCGGGAAGACTGGGTGGGCATGGGCTGATGGCATCAGGGGGTGGCTGGCGATGATAGCAATCTCGGGCTTAATTGCAGCTGAATGGGCGGCTGGTAGCGTCATTCGTTTTGCTTTTGTAACGGTCCGGGTTGCCGACGGTGTCGGTCTCAGGGGCGCTACCGCCGGCAAGCCGGACTGCTGCAGGTGGGGTTTCGCGCTTCGATCCACAGGTTTCATCCAGCAAATCCGGCTTATATCGACCATCCGCCTGTCGCCGCTGTCGTTCGGCACGCCCGACAGCTATAATCGGCCGCTTTCTTCTCTGCCAAGACCTCTGAGACCATGACTGAGTCCGTTCTTGACTATATGACCCGTCTGGGTCGCGCCGCCCGTGAAGCCTCGCGTGTGATCGGCCGCGCCAGTACCGCGCAGAAAAACCGCGCGCTGGGCGCCACTGCCGCTGCACTGGACGCCGCTCGGGCCGAGCTGACTGCTGCCAATGAGCAGGACCTCGCCGCCGGCCGCGCCAATGGTCTTGAACCTGCCTTGCTTGAACGTCTCGCCCTGACCCCGGCTCGTATCGACAGCATGATCGCCGGTTTGCGTCAGGTCGCCAGCCTCCCGGACCCGGTCGGCACCATTCGCGACATGAACTTCCAGCCTTCCGGCATCCAGGTTGGCAAGATGCGCGTGCCGCTGGGCGTGGTCGGCATCATCTATGAGTCGCGTCCGAACGTGACCATCGACGCTGCCAGTCTGTGTCTGAAGTCCGGCAACGCGACCATCCTGCGGGGTGGCTCCGAGGCCATCAATTCCAATCGCGCCATCGCCGCCTGCGTTCAGCGCGGTCTTGCCGAAGCCGGTCTGCCTGCTGCCGTGGTGCAAGTGGTCGAAACCACCGACCGCGCCGCAGTCGGCGCATTGATCACCATGCCCGAGTATGTGGACGTCATCGTTCCCCGTGGCGGCAAAGGCCTGATCGAGCGCGTCAGCCGCGAGGCCAAGGTGCCGGTCATAAAGCACCTGGATGGCATCTGTCACGTGTATGTCAGTGCCCATGCCGATCTGGTTGCGGCCCAGCGCATCAGTTTCAACGCAAAGACCTATCGCTACGGCATCTGCGGCGCCATGGAAACCCTGCTGGTGGATCAGGCGATTGCTGCCGATTTCCTGCCGCAGATGGCCGGTCAGTTTCGCGAGAAGGGCGTGGAGTTGCGTGGTTGCGAGCGTACCCGCGACTTGATCGACGCGATCCCGGCGACCGAAGAAGACTGGCACACCGAGTATCTGGCGCCGATCCTGTCGATCCGCGTTGTGACCGGTCTGGATCAGGCCATCGAGCACATTAACCATTACGGCTCGCATCACAGCGATGCCATCATCTCCGATTCTCAGGCTCAGACTCGCCGCTTCATGGCTGAAGTCGACTCCAGTTCGGTGATGATCAACGCGCCTACCTGCTTTGCCGATGGCTTCGAGTACGGGCTGGGCGCGGAAATCGGTATTTCCACCGACAAGATCCACGCCCGTGGCCCGGTGGGGCTGGAAGGCCTGACCTGCGAGAAGTACGTCGTCATTGGCGACGGTACGCAGTTGCGCGGTCAAGCCTGACTTGGCTGATAGCCGCCAGCACGCAGGCAAAGGTGCAACTAAGGTGAACGATGCCGCCGGCGCTTCGGGCCATGCAGCGCGCACGCCCAAGCGTATCGGTATGCTCGGCGGGACCTTCGATCCCGTGCATATCGGCCATTTGCGCGGCGCGCTGGAAGTCGCCGCGCTGCTTGAACTCGATGAGTTGCGTCTGACGCCCAGCGCCAGACCGCCTCATCGCGATATGCCAGGTGTATCAGCGCAGGACCGTCTGGCGATGGTTCGCAGTGCGGTACAAGGCGTATCGCCATTGACGGTGGATGACCGCGAATTATTGCGGGATAAACCGTCTTACACCATCGACACGCTGGAATCGATGCGCGCGGAACTGGCGCCCGATGACCAGCTGTTTTTATTGCTGGGTTGGGACGCCTTTTGCGGGCTGCCCAGCTGGCATCGTTGGGAAGAGTTGCTGGAGCACTGCCATATCGTGGTGCTGCAACGCCCGGACGCCGACAGCGAGTCGCCGGACGCCATGCGTAACCTGCTGGCGGCGCGCGCGGTCAGCGATCCGAAGGCCCTGAAAGGGCCCGGCGGACACATTACATTCGTCTGGCAGACGCCGCTTTCGGTGTCTGCCACCCAGATCCGCCAACTGCTGGCCAGCGGGAAGTCGGTACGTTTTCTGGTGCCAGACGCAGTACTGGCCTACATCGAGGCGCACGGGCTGTACCGTGCGCCCAATTGAACTGAATGAGTTTTTTATGACAAAGCAAAAAATTTCCGTTTCCGGCGAAGAGCTGGTTGAACTGACCAAGGCCGCTCTGGAAGACGTCAAGGCTCAGGACATCCTGGTCATCGACGTCAAGGACAAACACAGCCTGACCGACTACATGGTGATCGCCACCGGTACGTCGAACCGTCAGATCAATGCGATGCTCGACAAGGTTCGCGAGAACGTCAAGGCCAAGGGCGCACAGCCTCTGGGCGAAGAAGGCAAAGGCGAAAGCGACTGGGTGCTGTTGGACCTGGGTGACGTGATCGTGCACATGATGACCGCCGCTGCCCGTCAGTTCTACGACCTGGAACGTCTGTGGCAAGGTGCCGAACAGAGCCGTGCCGCCAGCGGTGCGCATCACACGCCGGGCAACGAATAAGGCCTTGTCGTGCGTCTGCGTCTGATTGCTGTTGGTTCACGCATGCCTAAATGGGTGGAAGAGGGTTGGCATGAATATGCCAAGCGTCTGCCATCCGAACTGGCTCTGGAGCTGGTGGAAATTCCGCTCAATACCCGTGGCAAGAACGCCGACGTGGCCCGCCTGATCCGTCAGGAAGGTGAGGCCATGCTGGCGAAAGTGCAGCCGGGCGAGCGGATCGTCACCCTCGAAGTTCACGGCAAACCGTGGAGCACCGAGCAGCTGTCGGTCGAGCTCGACCGCTGGCGTCTGGATTCGCGCACGGTGAACCTGATGGTCGGCGGCCCCGAGGGGCTGGCGCCGGAAGTCTGTGCCCGTGCCGAGCAGCGTTGGTCGTTATCGCCGTTGACGTTGCCGCACCCGCTGGTGCGCATCCTCATCGGTGAGCAGATTTATCGTGCCTGGACAGTGCTGTCCGGTCACCCTTATCACAAGTAGCGCCGCTGCCTTCACTGTGAACACGCCCTAAATGTCTCAGCCGATTCGCCTGAAAGACCACGAAAAGGACGCACGCCTTGTGCGCAGCCGGGTCGTGGTCGGTGCAGTGGCCGTGATCGTGCTGATTTGCGTGTTGGTGGCGCGGCTGTATTTCCTTCAGGTCATCCAGTACGACTATCACTCGACACTGTCGGAAAACAACCGCGTTCATGTGCAGCCGATTCCGCCGAGCCGCGGGTTGATCTTCGACCGCAACGGCGTGGTCATTGCCGATAACCGCCCCAGCTTCAATCTGAGCATGACCCGCGAACGCTCAGGCGGTGACTGGGCCCAGGTGCTCGACACGATCATCGAAGTGCTTGAGCTGACGCCGGATGACCGGATCATCTTCGAAAAGCGCATGAAACAAGGGCGTCGCCCGTTTGAACCGGTGCCGATCCTGTTCGAGCTGACCGAAGAGCAGATCGCCCGGATCGCCGTCAACCAGTTCCGCCTGCCCGGCGTTGAAGTGGTGGCGCAACTGATTCGACACTACCCGCAGGGCGCGCATTTTGCGCACTCCGTGGGTTACATGGGGCGGATCAACGAGAAAGAACTGAAAAGCCTCGATCCCGTGAATTACAGTGGCACCCATCACATGGGCAAGACCGGTATCGAGCGCTTCTACGAGCCTGAGCTGCACGGTCAGGTCGGCTATGAAGAGGTCGAGACCAACGCCCGTGGCCGCGTGTTGCGCGTGCTGAAACGTACCGATCCGGTTCCCGGCAAGGACATCGTCCTGAGCCTGGATATCCAGTTGCAGGAAGCGGCCGAGGCTGCATTGGGCGGGCGTCGCGGGGCCGTCGTGGCGCTGGATCCGAGCACCGGCGAAGTACTGGCGATGGTCAGTCAGCCGAGCTTCGACCCTAACCTGTTCGTTACCGGCATCAGCTTCAAGGCCTATTCCGAGCTGCGCGATTCGGTGGACCGTCCGCTGTTCAACCGCATTCTTCGCGGTCTGTATCCTCCCGGCTCGACCATCAAGCCCGCCGTGGCCATTGCCGGCCTCGACACAGGCGTGGTGACTGCCAGTACCCGGGTGTTCGACCCCGGCTACTACATGCTGCCCAATTACGATCACAAGTACCGCAACTGGAACCGCACCGGTGACGGCTGGGTCGATCTGGACACGGCAATCATGCGGTCCAACGACACCTATTTCTATGATCTGGCGCACAAGGTCGGCATCGATCGCCTGTCCACATACCTGAACAAGTTCGGCATCGGCCAGAAGGTCTCGCTGGACATGTTCGAGGAATCGCCGGGCCTGATGCCGTCCCGCGACTGGAAACGTATTACCCGTCGTCAGGCCTGGTTCCCGGGGGAAACGCTGATTCTCGGGATCGGTCAGGGCTACATGCAGGCCACTCCCCTGCAACTGGCGCAGGCCACGGCGCTGGTGGCGAACAAGGGCAAATGGAATCGTCCGCATCTGGCCAAGACTGTCGAAGGCCAGAAGCCGGTGGACGAAAACCCGATGCCCGATATCGTCCTGCGCGATCCGTCCGACTGGGCCAAGGTCAACCACGGCATGCAGCAGGTGATGCACGGTGCCCGGGGTACTGCGCGCAAGGCCGCGATAGGCTCGCAATACCGCATTGCTGGCAAGAGCGGCACCGCGCAAGTCGTCGCCATCCGCCAGGGCGAAAAATACGATCGCTCGAAAGTGCAGGAGCGCCACCGCGACCACGCCTTGTTCGTGGGCTTCGCGCCGGCCGACAACCCGAAAATCGTCGTCGCCGTGATGATCGAGAACGGCGAGTCCGGTTCCGGGGTGGCAGCGCCGGTCGTGCGTCAGGTCATGGATGCCTGGCTGCTGGACCCCCAAGGCCATCTCAAACCCGAATACGCCAGCAATACACTGCCTCCGGAGACCGCGGCCCGTGAAGAGTAATTTCGACCGCATCCTCTCCAGTGAAGATGTGATGCGCCGTCGCGCCACCTTCCTGCAGAAAATCCATGTCGACGGCCCGCTGCTGATCCTGTTGCTGACGCTGGCCGCAGGCAGCCTGTTCGTCCTTTATTCGGCCAGCGGCAAGAGCTGGGACCTGCTGATCAAACAGGCCACCTCGTTCGGTATCGGGCTGGTGTCGATGTTCGTCATTGCGCAACTCGAGCCTCGCTTCATGGCGCGCTGGGTGCCGATTGCCTACATCTTCGGCGTGTTGCTGCTGGTGGCGGTGGACGTCATGGGCCACAACGCCATGGGTGCAACGCGCTGGATCAACATTCCGGGGGTGATTCGCTTCCAGCCCTCGGAATTCATGAAGATCATCATGCCGGCGACCATCGCCTGGTACCTGTCCAAGCGCACGCTGCCACCTCATCTGAAGCACGTCGCGGTCAGTCTCGGGCTGATCGGGCTGCCGTTTATCCTCATCGTGCGCCAGCCGGACCTCGGTACTTCGCTGCTGATTCTCGCTTCCGGGACCTTCGTGCTGTTCATGGCCGGGTTGCGCTGGCGCTGGATCATCAGCGTGATCGCAGCAGCGGTGCCGGTTGCAGTGGCGATGTGGTTCTTCTTCATGCACGACTACCAGAAGCAGCGGATCCTGACGTTCCTCGATCCTGAAAGCGATCCGTTGGGCACGGGCTGGAACATCATTCAGTCGAAGGCGGCCATCGGCTCGGGCGGCGTGTTCGGCAAGGGCTGGCTGCTGGGCACCCAGTCGCACCTGGACTTCCTGCCGGAAAGCCACACCGACTTCATCATCGCGGTACTGGGCGAAGAGTTCGGGCTGGTGGGCATCTGCGCGCTGTTGCTGATCTATCTGCTGCTGATCGGTCGCGGTCTGGTGATCACCGCCCAGGCGCAGACGCTCTACGGCAAGTTGCTCGCGGGCAGCCTGACCATGACGTTTTTTGTTTATGTTTTCGTCAACATCGGTATGGTCAGCGGCTTGCTGCCGGTGGTGGGTGTGCCATTGCCCTTCATTAGCTACGGCGGAACTTCGCTGGTGACGCTGCTGTCAGCGTTTGGGGTTTTGATGTCGATCCATACGCATCGCAAGTGGATCGCTCAGGTTTGATTACAGTGAATAACCGCTCAGGTTTAAAGGTCAGGAACTCAATGCAAGTAGTGCGTGGCTGGGCTGCTCGATATGTGCCGCTGGTCGGTCTGATGGGCATCCTCGGTTCAGTGCAGGAGTCGCTTGCGGGTGACTATGAGGGCTCTCCTCAAGTCGCTCAGTTCGTCAGCGATATGACCCGCGATTACGGATTCGCGGGTGAGCAACTGATTGAAGTCTTCCGGGATGTGCAGCGCAAACAGTCGATTCTCGACGCGATTTCGCGGCCGGCCGAACGGGTCAAGCCATGGAAGGATTATCGCCCCATGTTCCTCACCGATGCGCGTATCGCTCGGGGTGTGGACTTCTGGCGGCAGCATGAAGCTGCTCTGGCGCGCGCCGAGCAGGAGTACGGCGTACCGGCTCAGGTGATCGTGGCGATTATTGGCGTTGAAACATTTTTCGGACGTAATACCGGAAATTACCGGGTAATCGATGCGTTATCGACCCTCAGTTTCGACTATCCTCCCCGTGCGGAATTTTTCCGCAAGGAGCTGCGCGAGTTTTTGCTGTTGGCGCGTGAGGAGCAGGTAGACCCGTTGACGCTCAAAGGTTCGTACGCCGGAGCGATGGGTCTGCCACAGTTCATGCCGAGCAGTTTCCGCGCCTATGCGGTGGATTTTGACGGGGACGGCCACATCAACATCTGGAACGATCCGGATGACGCCATTGGCAGCGTCGCCAGTTATTTCAAGCGCCATGGATGGGTCGCGGGTGAGCCCGTCGTCAGCCGCGCGAGCGTTCGCGGCGACCGTGTCGATGAGGGTTTGAGCCCCGGAATCGAGCCGGTGAAGACTGTCGGGGAGTTGCGAGCCTTGGGGTGGGCGAGTCATGATGCGCTGCGCGACGATATGCCGGTCACGGCTTTTCGCCTCGAAGGCGACAGTGGCCCTGAATACTGGATGGGTTTGAAGAATTTTTACGCAATCACGCGTTACAACCGCAGCGTGATGTACGCCATGGCCGTGCATCAGCTGTCTGAAATGCTTGTTCAAGCTCGGGGCGTCAAGTAATGCGGTCATTGCCGATGCAACAACCATTGAAGCTGATGGCCTTCGCGGCGCTGGCATTGCTTGTCGTCAGTTGCTCCACCAGCCGACCTACGCAACAGGGCAATGTCATCCGCGCGCAGCCGGGCCTGGATATCAACCGCGCGCATAAAGATGGCGCGCCATGGTGGGATGTCGACGTCTCGCGCATTCCGGATGCCGTACCGACCTTGCACACCGGTCCTTACAAGGCCAACCCATACACGGTATTGGGCAAGACCTATTTCCCGCTCAGCGACTCCAGCAATTACACCGCGACCGGTACGGCGTCCTGGTATGGCACCAAGTTCCATGGCCAGAACACCGCCAACGGCGAGGTTTATGACCTGTACGGCATGAGCGCGGCGCACAAGACGTTGCCACTGCCCAGTTATGTCCGCGTGACCAACCTGGACAACAATCGCACCGTGATTTTGCGGGTCAACGATCGCGGGCCGTTCTATTCCGATCGCATCATCGATTTGTCCTACGCCGCGGCGAAGAAGCTCGGCTATGCCGAAATCGGCACCGCACGGGTCAAAGTCGAGGGGATCGATCCTGCGCAGTACTGGGCGCAGCGCGGCAAACCTGCGCCGTTGATGCTCGACCAGCCGCAAGTGGCAAGCAACCCGCCGCCACGGCAGGCGCCGGTCGCAACGCCAGTGATCACAGCTTCCGCAGGCACCATCGAACAATGGACGCCGCCACCGGCACAGCACGCCGCACCGGTTTCGCCGGTTCCGATCGACGCAAAAAAAAACGCTTCCGGACAAGCGTCTGGGCTGTTTCTCCAGGTGGGAGCCTTCGCCAACCCGGACGCTGCGGAACTCCTGAGGTCGAAACTGAGCGGGATGGTTCGGGCCCCGGTTTTCGTGAGTTCGATAGCGCGCAATCAACAGACGCTTTACCGCGTACGGATGGGGCCGGTCGACACGCCGGGTGAAGCCCAGCAACTGCAGAACAGCGTGCGGTCGGCCAATCTGGGCTCGCCAAGCGTGGTTACATCGGATCAGTAACGTCAGATCAATGATTCGACACTCGGCAACGAGGTCGAATCGAAGCTGCCTGGCAAGCGACTTGCCGCCAGAGCAAGCGTTGTCAGCAGCTTTTCACGGGATCATCTGTAGAATGTGAGCCCGTTTGCCGGGACAGCCCGGCACCACCGCTTTGCCCGCGAGGGCATGTTTGCCCATTAGCATTTTCGAGAGACGGATGAACATCACCACCTTTGCAAAACGCCTTTGCCTGTTAATCCCGCTATTCACCGCGCCTGCCGCGTTCGCAGCCGAGCAGATGACGCCGTCGGCGCCTCAACTGGCGGCCAAGGCGTATGTGCTGATGGATGCCAACAGTGGCAACGTTCTGGTCGAAAACAACGGTGACCAGCGTCTGCCGCCAGCCAGTCTGACCAAGCTGATGACCGCCTACATCGCGACCCTGGAAATCCGTCGTGGCCAGATCGGCGAGAACGATCCGGTGACCGTCAGCGAAAACGCCTGGCGTACCGGCGGTTCGCGGATGTTCATCAAGGTGGGCAGCCAGGTGACCGTCAGCGACCTGCTGCACGGGATCATCATCCAGTCGGGCAACGACGCCAGCGTGGCGCTCTCCGAGCACATCGCCGGCAGCGAAGATGCGTTTGCCGACATGATGAACAAAACCGCTGGCGACCTGGGCATGGTCAACAGCCACTTCATGAACCCGACAGGTCTGCCGAACCCTGATCACTACGCCACCGCCCATGACATGGCGCTGCTGGCCCGCGCGATCATCCACGAAGACCCGGCTCACTACGCGATCTACTCGCAGAAAGAGTTCTTCTGGAACGGTATCAAGCAACCTAACCGCAACCTTCTGCTGTGGCGCGACAAGACCGTCGACGGTCTGAAAACCGGTCACACCGAAGAAGCCGGCTACTGCATGGTGTCTTCTGCCGTTCGTGACGGCATGCGTCTGATCGCCGTGGTCTTCGGTACCAACAGCGAACAGGCTCGTGCAGCCGAAACCCAGAAGCTGCTGACCTACGGTTTCCGTTTCTTCGAAACCCAGACCTTCTACCAGAAGGGCACTGAGCTGGCTCAGGCGCCGGTCTGGAAGGGTGCAGAGCGCCAGGTCAAGGCCGCTCTGGCTGATGACTTGTCGATGACCATGCCTAAAGGCGAGATGAAGAAGCTCACCGCCAGCATGACCATGACCCCGAAACTGGTCGCGCCGATCGCCAAAGGTGACGTCATCGGTCAGGTCGAGGTGAAGCTGGATGACAAAGTCGTGCGCACCGCTAATCTCATCGCAATGGACGCCGTCGAGGAAGGTGGTATCTTCCGCCGCCTGTGGGATAGCATCCGCATGTTCTTCTACGGTCTGTTCAACTGATCATAAATTGATCGTTTGCTGATCGTCGCTCCGTACGCCCCTGCCGCTGATAGCGGTGGGGGACTGTCCGTTTTCCGGCTTACGAGGCCGTTACTGCCATGACAGATACCGAAGTAAAAGCACCGAAAATCGAATTCCCTTGCGCCGACTACCCGATCAAGATCATTGGCGACACCGGTGTGGGTTTCAAAGACGAGGTCATTGCGATCGTCAAGAAGCACGCAACGATCCTCGATGAGAAGCAGGCCGAGCGTCAGAGCAGCAATGGCAAGTACACCACCTTGCAGCTGCACATCGTCGCGACCGGTCAGGATCAGCTCTACGACATCAACAGCGAGTTGCGTGCCACGGGCAAAGTGCACATGGTGCTGTGATGAGTGATTGTCTGGGCTTTCGCGATCTTGGATTGATCGACTACGAGCCCACCTGGCAAGCCATGCAGCGCTTCACCGACGGCCGCACTCGCGACACCGCCGATGAAGTGTGGCTGGTGCAGCACCCTCCGGTCTTCACGCAGGGGCAGTCGGGAAAACCCGAGCATCTGTTACTGCCCGGAGATATTCCGGTGGTACAGGTCGATCGCGGTGGCCAAGTGACTTATCATGGGCCCGGTCAACTGGTGGCCTATCTGTTGCTGGATGTGCGTCGCCTGGGTTTCGGCGTGCGCGAACTGGTGAGCCGGATCGAGCGCAGCCTGATCGACCTGCTGGCCAGTTACGGCGTAACGGCGGCAGCCAAACCGGAAGCGCCGGGGGTCTACGTCGATGGAGCGAAGATCGCCTCCCTGGGCCTTCGTATCCGCAACGGTTGTTCATTTCATGGCCTGGCGCTCAACGTCGACATGGATCTGGACCCGTTTAAACGGATTAATCCCTGCGGGTATGCGGGGCTGGCGATGACCCAGCTGCGCGAACAGGCAGGCCCGATTGAATTTGCCGAGGTAAGTGCCCGGCTGCGTGCGCAGCTCGTCAAACACCTCGACTACGCTGAGCAGACGACCCTAACGGGCGGAATCGATTGATATGACTACTGCGCATGAGACGGCAGACGCCGTGCAAACCCTGATCCCGACAGTGAACGTTGCTACGCCGGAGCGCGCTGCACGTCCGAAAGTAGAAGCCGGCGTGAAGCTGCGTGGCGCGGAAAAAGTTGCGCGCATCCCGGTGAAGATCATTCCAACGGTGGACCTGCCGAAGAAACCGGACTGGATTCGTGTCCGCATTCCGGTTTCGCCTGAGGTCGACCGCATCAAGGCGCTGCTGCGCAAACACAAGCTTCACAGCGTTTGCGAAGAGGCTTCCTGCCCGAACCTGGGTGAGTGCTTCTCCGGTGGCACTGCGACCTTCATGATCATGGGTGACATCTGCACCCGTCGCTGCCCGTTCTGCGACGTCGGTCATGGCCGTCCGAAGGCGCTGGATGTCGACGAGCCGAAGAACCTCGCCGTCGCCATTGCCGACCTGAAACTGAAGTACGTGGTGATCACCTCGGTAGACCGTGACGACCTGCGTGACGGCGGTGCCCAGCACTTTGCCGACTGCATCCGCGAAATCCGTGCCTTGTCGCCGAACGTGCAGCTGGAGACGCTGGTTCCGGACTACCGTGGCCGCATGGACATCGCGCTGGAAATTACTGCTGCGACCCCGCCGGATGTGTTCAACCACAACTTGGAAACGGTGCCGCGCCTGTACAAGGCCGCGCGTCCGGGCTCTGATTACCAGTGGTCGCTGACCCTGCTGCAGCGCTTCAAGGAAATGGTCCCTCATGTACCGACCAAATCCGGCCTGATGCTGGGTCTGGGCGAGACCGACGAGGAAGTGATCGAAGTGATGCAGCGCATGCGCGAGCACAACATCGACATGCTGACGCTCGGCCAGTATCTGCAACCGTCGCGCAACCACTTGCCGGTGCAGCGCTTCGTGCACCCTGACACCTTCGCCTGGTTCGCCGAGGAAGGTTACAAGATGGGCTTCAAGAACGTCGCGTCGGGCCCACTGGTGCGTTCTTCGTACCACGCTGACGAACAGGCCAAGCTGGTCAAGTCGCTGCTGACCGCGAGCTGATTGCTGGCGTTATCGACGCGCACAACAAAACGGGCCGGATAGAAATATCCGGCCCGTTTTGTTTTGCGAGGAGCCACGCTGGCTGACTCGTCCTGTCATGCCGCATTATTGCCGATGACTCCAGACTGTGGGAGCTGCCGGAGCCGTGCGACGGCCGCGAAGCGTACTATCAGGCAATCCACCTGATGCCGAATCACCGCGTTCGCGGCCCCCGCACCGACTGTTCCCACAGGGGACATCGCTACTGTTATGGCTTTCTCAGGTTATCCAGCAGCTCTTGCGTTGGATAACCATCCGCCGGCCAGCCAAATGACTGTTGGGCACTGCGAATGGCCTTGCGCGTGTTGGCGCCGATGATCCCGTCCGGGGCGCCAGCATCGTACTGGCGAGCCGAGAGCAGGGTTTGCAGCTCGATACGCTCAGAGCGGCTCAGAGGGCGGTCGCCGCGTGGCCATTGGCCTAGCACGTAACCCCCACCGGTAAAGCGCTCAGACAACAGACCGATGCCCAAGGCATAGGACGACGAGTTGTTGTACTTCAGGATCGCGCGGAAGTTATCCATCACCAGGAACGCCGGGCCCTTGTAACCGGCAGGTAGCAACAAGGCAGCCTGCTGCTGCAGCAGATTGGCCGGTAGTGCCGCGCCGTTGGGCAGTTTCAGGCCCAGTTGCTGCCATTCGGCAATGGTCTTTCGGGTAGAGGCGTCGGCGATAGCGTAGTCGAAGCCCGGGCTCAGCTGTACTTCGAGTCCCCAGGGCTGGCCTTTCTGCCAGCCCGAGCTTTGCAGGTAGTGCGCGGTCGATGCCAGCGCATCCAGCGGGGAATTCCAGATGTCGCGGCGACCGTCGCCGTCAAAGTCCACTGCATGGGTGTTGTAGGTGGTCGGGATGAACTGAGTCTGCCCCATCGCCCCCGCCCACGAACCCAGCATGCTCGGCGCATCGATGTCGCCGTGCTGGATGATCTGCAGGGCAGCGATCAGTTGATCCTGAGCGAACTGCGGGCGGCGGCCTTCATAGGCCAGTGTCGCCAACGAGCGAATCACCGATTGAGTGCCCTGGAACTGGCCGAAGCTGCTTTCCATCCCCCACACCGCGACCAGCGCCTGGCGATCCACGCCATAGCGTTGCTCGATGGTGGTCAGGGCGTCGGCGTATTGCGCCAGCAGTGCCTGGCCCTTGCGTACGCGCACGGCAGACATTGCGCCGTCCAGGTATTCCCAGACCGGGCGAGTGAATTCAGGCTGGCTGCGGTCGGCTTTGACCACGCTCATGTCTGGCGTCACGCCCGCGAACGCTCGGTCGAAAACGTCAGGGCGAATCCCTGCGCTGAGCGCCTGAGCGCGGAACATGCTCTGCCACTCGCTGAAGCTCATCGCAGGCTGGATTTCGAAGTTGGCGTCGTCGGGCTGGGCCACAGCGCTAGGCACGGTCGGCGCGGCTTTTGCGACTTGCAGGGGAGCGGCTTGAAGAGGGGTGGCGACGGCAGCGGTAGGTTGCTCCGCGCAGGCAGCCAGAACGAGCAGGCTGGAAGTCGCGATCATCTGGCGTACATGCCAGCGACGGGGAAAGCTGAAGGGCATTCTGGGGTCCACAGGTATAAACCGTAAGGTGCAGACCTTAACATGTCGGCACTGCCGAAAGGGCGCCGGTCAGTAACCTCGCATGTTTTTCAGGCGGCCATAACGGAAGAAGCCTCCCAATCTCTCGACTGGAAGGCTTCGCGGCGGTAGCTGCCTTTGCCCTTGGTGGGTTGTTCCTGACGGCTGCGGAACAGTGGCTGGGCGATGATGGATTTGGCCTTGTTCGGCCGTTTCTTTGGCTTGCTCATGGCGGGTCTCTCTACAGGGGGGATGGGTGAAGCGGGGCGATGATCGGTCAGATAGGCGCGCAGGTCTAATTGATCTGCGCTATCGCGGTGCCGACGTGCAGCTATTTGTAGCAGTCCGGAGTGCCGGTGGTAGCGATTTCACAAGCCTCACCGTCGGCAAGCCGGACGGCTACAGAGCCCAGCATACTGCCGGGCAAATACCTGGGTTACTCCGATGGCAACGCCAGCCGCTGCCCGGCCATTAATAGCGACAATCGGCTCAAGCTGCTCCATACCGAGCCTTCGGCCTGGCCCTTGATTTGCGCATCGATATGTTGAGCGTCCATCAGCAGCTGACCCCAACGGCGTGCCGAGTGACGTTGCAGCGCTTTGCTCATCAGCGGTTTGCGCTTGTCCCAGATCGGCGGGCGTGCCTGGCTGAACGCCTTGTCCAGCGGCACGCCCTGGCTGTATTGCAGCGCCAGGTTGGCCAGCACGCGCAATTCTCGGGACAGCGCCCAGAGAATCACCGGTGGCTCGACACCTTCGCCGCGCAGGCCCTCAAGCATGCGTAGTGCGTGGGCAGCCTCGCCATTGAGGATCGCGTCGGTCAGGCCAAACACGTCAAAGCGCGCACTGTCGGCCACGGCGGCCTGTACGGTTTCGACTGTGATCTGGCCTTGTTCGGCCATCAGCTTGAGCTTCTCGATTTCCTGCGCCGCTGCCAGCAGGTTGCCTTCGACCCGAGCCGCTATCAGCTCCACTGCATCAGGACTTGCTGCCAGCCCGGACTGCGCCAGACGCTGGCGAATCCATTGTGGCAACTGGCTGGCATCTACCGGCCAGATCTGCACGAACTGGGTTTGTGGTCCTTCGACCAGTGCCTTGCCCCACTTGGTTTTTTGGGCAGAGCCGTCAAGCTTGGGCAGGCTGATCAGTAGCAGTGTGTCTTCGGCAGGGCGGCTGCAATATTCCAGAAGGGCGGCTGCGCCCTTGTCTCCAGGCTTGCCCGAAGGCAGGCGCAGTTCGAGAAGGCGCCGTTCGGCGAACAGCGACATGCTGGCGCCGGCCTGCAGAAGCGTGCCCCAGTCGAAGCTGGAATCGGCGCTGAAGACCTGTCGCTCATCGAAGCCCTGCAGGCGTGCAGCGGCCCGAATTGCGTCACAGGCTTCCTGGCATTGCAGTGGGTCATCGCCGCTGACGATATAGACAGGCGCCAGCGCACCTTGCAGGTGTTTGGCGAGTTGGGCGGGGGCGAGTTTCATGAGTCGGAAGAGGTCAGGGCCGGCGAACCGGCCCCAATGCCATTACTTGGACGGGATTTCGACAGGAGACTGTTGTGGCGTCTCGTCGCGAACGCGCTGTGCAGCGGCTTCGGCATCGGCCTGTGCGCGGGCAGCGGCATCGGCGCGGGCCTGCAGTTCGTCCAGGCGCTCAGGTGTCAGCTGCTGCAGGCGGGCAACCATCTTCTGCACCAGATCGTTGCGCATTTCCTTGCGGATCTGCTCGGCTTCCTGGTCGGAACCGATCAGGTTGTTGCCGTCGTGCACGAAGGTTTTGGTCGACTGCACGTTGTCCTCCAACAGCAGAACGTCTTTGCTGCCGTGAATTTCGTACTTCAGCACGTTGGTCAGCTCATACTCGGCCGAACGACCCGAACCCACGTAGCTGGCGGTGCGCTGGGTTTCGTCTTCGCGAGCCAGAAACAGCTTGTATTGAGCGCCGGTGTAGACGTGTACGCCGCTGCTGGACAGGGTCTGACGCAGTTGGGTGACGACCTGGCCGTAGGCGTCACGCGCGCTCACGTCCAGTTCCTTGATCGACAGGGCGTTGGTGCCGGTGCCGCGCAGCTGGAAACCGCAGGCGCTCAGCATCACCGCGAGGCCCATTACCAGCAGATTGCGTTTGATCATCTTGTTGCTCCCCTTGAATCCGTTTGAACCCGAAAGTGCGGGTCCTGGAAGTGTGTTCGGCGCCAGGCTGTGCCAGGCGCCCGATCCAATCAGCTGGCGACGATATTCACCAGTTTGCCGGGTACCACGATCACTTTGCGGATCGTCAGGCCGTCGATGAAGCGCAGCACGTTTTCATTGATGCGTGCGGCGGCTTCGACTTCTTCGCGGCTGGCGCTGGCTGGCATTTCGATCTGGCCGCGCAGCTTGCCGTTGACCTGAATGACCAGCGTCAGGCTGTCCTGCACCAGCGCGCTTTCATCCTGCACCGGCCAGGTCGCATCGATCACGGCATCGGCGTGGCCCAGTCGGCTCCACAGTTCATGGCTGATGTGTGGAGTAATCGGTGCCAGCAGCAGGGTGACGGTTTCCAGACCTTCGTGAACCAGCGCGCGATCCTGTTCGGTGACTTGTGCGGCTTTTTCCAGCACGTTCATCAGCGTCATGACCTGAGCGATGGCAGTGTTGAATTTGTGGTTCTGGCCGACGTCGTGCCCAGCCTGCTTGATAGCCAGGTGGATCGAGCGGCGAACGGCTTTCTGATCGTCATTCAGACTGGCGACTTCGAGTTTGCCCGGCAGCCCCTGAGAAACGTGGGCTTGAGCCAGGCGCCAGACGCGCTTGAGGAAGCGGTGCGAGCCTTCTACGCCGGAGTCGGACCATTCGGCGCTCATGTCAGGTGGCGAAGCGAACATCATGAACAGTCGGCAGGTGTCTGCGCCGAACTGATCGATCATCGACTGTGGGTCGACGCCGTTGTTCTTCGATTTGGCCATCTTCTCGGTGCCGCCGATTTCCACCGGCAGACCGTCGGCGATCAGTTTGGCGCTGATGACCTTGGCTTTGCTGTCGCGCTCGAGTTCGACGTCCGCCGGGTTGAACCAGGTGTAGGCACCGTTGGCTTCACGACGATAGTAAGTCTCGGCGATCACCATGCCTTGGGTCAGCAGGTTCTTGAATGGCTCGTTGGAGCTCACCAGACCTTCGTCACGCATCAGCTTGTGGAAGAAGCGCGCGTAGAGCAGGTGAAGGATCGCGTGCTCGATACCGCCGATGTATTGGTCAACGGGCAGCCAGTGGTCGGCTGCAGATTTTTCGACCAGACCACCTTCAAAGTGCGGCGAAGCATAGCGAGCGTAGTACCAGGACGACTCGACGAAGGTGTCCATTGTGTCGGTTTCACGCTTGGCAGGCTGGCCGCATTTCGGGCAACTGCACTCGTAGAACTCAGGCATGCGCGCCAATGGCGAACCGGCGCCGTCCGGCACCACGTCTTCAGGCAACACGACGGGCAGTTGATCTTCCGGCACCGGCACGTCGCCGCACGCCTGGCAATGGATGATCGGGATCGGGCAGCCCCAGTAACGCTGGCGGCTGATACCCCAGTCGCGCAGGCGGAATTGAGTGCGCGACTTGCCGAGGTCTTTCTTGATCAGGGCAACTTCGATGGCATCGAACGCACCGGAGAAGTCCAGGCCGTTGAACTCACCGGAGTTGATCAGTTCGCCGTGCTCGCCGTACGCGTCCTGCCATGGGGCAGGGGAGTCGTCGCCCGCGCTTGTGCGCACCACCGATTTGATCGGCAGGTTGTACTTGGTGGCGAATTCGAAATCACGTTCGTCGTGAGCCGGTACTGCCATTACAGCGCCGTCGCCGTAGTGCATCAGTACATAGTTGGCGACCCACACTGGCAGTTTTTCGCCAGTCAGCGGGTGCTCGACGAACAGCGAAGTCGGCAGGCCTTTCTTTTCCTGGGTGGCGACGTCGGCTTCGGCGACGCTGCCACTCTTGCATTCGTTGATGAACGCTTGCAGCTCAGGGTTGCTCTGCGCCGCCAGGGTCGCCAGCGGGTGCTCGGCAGCCACGGCAACGTAGGTTGCGCCCATCAGGGTGTCGGGGCGGGTAGTGAAGACTTTCAGGGCACCGGCTTCGCCTATCGAGGCCTGATCGTACGGGAACTGCACTTCCATGCCGCGGGATTTGCCGATCCAGTTGCGCTGCATGGTCTTGACCTGTTCAGGCCAGCCCGGCAGGTCATCCAGACTCTCCAGCAGCTCATCGGCGTAGGCCGTGATCTTGAAGTAGTACATCGGGATTTCGCGTTTTTCGATCACCGCGCCCGACCGCCAGCCGCGGCCATCGATGACCTGCTCGTTGGCCAGAACGGTCTGGTCGACCGGGTCCCAGTTCACGGTGCCGTTCTTGCGGTAGATCACGCCTTTTTCGAACAGGCGAGTGAACAGCCATTGTTCCCAGCGGTAGTAATCCGGTTTGCAGGTGGTGACTTCACGGGACCAGTCGACCGCCAGACCCAGGCTGCGCAGCTGAGTCTTCATGTAGGCGATGTTTTCGTAGGTCCACTTGGCCGGGGCCACGTTGTTCTTCATTGCGGCGTTTTCCGCCGGCATGCCGAAGGCGTCCCAACCCATGGGTTGCAGGACGTTCTTGCCGAGCATGCGCTGGTAGCGGGAGATCACGTCGCCGATGGTGTAGTTGCGCACGTGCCCCATGTGTAGCTTGCCGCTCGGGTAAGGGAACATCGACAGGCAGTAGTACGTTTCCTTGCCTGGTTGTTCACTGACTTCAAAGGACTTTTGCTCGTCCCAGAAAGACTGAGCGGCGGCTTCGATTTCGCGGGGCTGATAGAGTTCGTGCATGGCTACTTTTGACTAGAGATTGGTGACCCTTGACCGCTTCGCTGCGTTCCCGGGTCAGACAGGCTTCGCTTGCCTGGCTGAGCCTTTGGCGGGGCGATGCGTTCGGGCCGGGTGAGCCGAAGTGGAATTACAGGAAAGCGCCGTAGCATACATGAGCCCGAAGGATCGAGGGAAACCAAGATTGTGCCCTTGATGGCCGTGCAGGGCCCGGGAGCCGCCGTTGGTCGCGGCATCGCGCCGGTTTTTGCAGTGCCGCTAAGCTCATTTACGAGGGTATGTGTTTATCTTCAGTGAGGTGAACGGATGGCAGAGCTGCGGCACCAAGTAAAGAAACCTGATCTGTATGACCGTTTGATCGATCGTCTGGGGTTGGCTCTGGACATGGCGAAAACAGCAGTCCGGCTTCGCAATGAGCACCCCGCCGAACTGGAATTGCGTGGATTGAGTCATGCCGAATTCCAGTTGATCGAGGCGTATCTCGATGCTTGTCCGGAAAAGCAGGCAGTGGTTGTAAAAGAGGATTCACTGAACACAAAGAAGGGGAGTTCCAGCACTTCACGGGAGCCATCGGAGCCGATCCGCGCCCCGCACGCTTCAGCCAATGTCATCTGGCTGAAGGATCAGCGTCGCGCCAAGGTGTCGGCAAAGTTGAGTCGTTACAGTTCCAGCAAACATTTCAAGCGTTAACCTTTACGGGTGTTAACCCCGTCTGATTAAGCATTGTTGCTTAGCGTCAATCCTTTTAGGCTTCGGGCATCTGTTGGAGATGCCCGATGCCTTTTCGTTATTTCATCAAGAACCTGCTACTGCCGCCCGGCATCTTCCTGCTGCTCCTCTTGTTTGCCTGGTGGCTGAGACATGCCCGCCCCCGGTTGTCTCGAGCGCTGTTCGTGATCGGACTGGCGGGCATGTGGGCGATGAGCCTGCCGATCGTCGTGCAATGGTCGGCCAAGGGGATCGAGAGCATCCCGCCTTTGCCGCAGGACCAATGGACGACGCTGGCACAACGCGCCGATGCCATCGTGATATTGGGTTCGGGGCGCGAGCGCAATGATCCGAGCTGGGGTGCCGACATCCCCACAGGCGTGGCGCTGGAGCGGATGCGTTACGCGGCGCGCATGTCGAAGGCGTCCGGGTTGCCGATCCTTGTCACGGGCGGGCTGCATTATGGCGAGCCACCCAGTGAGGCGGCGATCATGGCTGAATCGCTGCGCGAAGACTTCGGCGTAACGGTGCGCTGGCAGGAAGGCGAAAGCCGCACGACCTGGGAGAACGCCACAATGACCGCTGCGATATTGCAGCCGCTGGGCATAAAACGCATCGTGGTAGTGACTCAGGCCTGGCACATGCCGCGGTCGGTCTGGAGTTTCGAGAAGGCCGGGTTCTCGGTCGTGGCAGCGCCCGTTGGATTCTTGAGTGTGGATAACGCCAGACCCTTTGGTGGCTGGACGCCTGAATCCAGGGCGATCTGGCAGAGCGGGCAATTGTTGAACGAAGCGGCGGGGTTGGTGGCGTATCCATTGTTTTATCGGTAGTTGGGTTTGATCGTCCCACGCAGAGCGTGGGAACGATCCTCACAACGTCAGACCGTCTTCGCTATCCGGCTCGCCAGCAGCGCCCAGCCGATCAGCAATACCGACAGGATGATCAGCGGCCAGGAACGCCAGTGCAGATACGGCGTGAGGTTGCGCATCGGCGTCACTTCCCCGTACATGACTGCGCGTTCGAACTGCGGCACGGTGGTGGTGATCTTGCCGAACGGGTCGATCAGAGCGCTGACGCCATTGTTGGTGGCACGGATCATCCAGCGACCTGCTTCAAGCGCGCGCATCTGCGCCATTTGCAGGTGCTGCAGCGGGCCGATCGAGGTGCCGAACCATGTGTCATTGCTCACCGTCAGCAACAGATCGCTCTGCGCCGAAAGGCTGGCCGCGAACTCGGGATACACCACCTCATAGCAAATGAACGGCGCGATCTGATAGCCCTTGGCCTGTAATAACGGCTGCTCGGCAGGGCCGCGTGCGAAGTCCGACATCGGCAGGTTGAAGAAGGTGATCAAACCACGCAGCAGATCCTGCAAAGGCACGTACTCGCCGAATGGCACCAGCTTCTGCTTTAGATAGGTACCGTCACCCTCGCCAGTCACGGTGATCGCGTTGTAATAGCGGTATTCACCCCGACCACCTTTCTGGCGTAGCGGCACGCCCGTGATCAGTGCCGAGTTGCGCTCGGCGGCGAACTTGCCCATTACCGATAAATAGCCTTCGACCGACTCCTTGAGTACGGGAACGGCGGTCTCGGGCCAGACGATCAGGTCAGCCTTCTGAGCAGTGAACGTCATGTCCCGGTACAGCGCGAGCTGTGCGTTCAGCGCAGCGGGGTCCCACTTCATGCTCTGCTCGACGTTGCCCTGAATGGCCGCGACTTTCAGCGGCTCGCCCGAGGGCTCGGTCCAGGGGTGGTTCTTCAGTGCCAGGCCGACAGCCCAAGGCGCCAACAGCAGCACAACGGCTGCGCCGAGAAAGCTTTTACGTGCGCGCAGTCGGGGCAGATTGCACAGCAAAGCAGCGGTCAACGCCAGAGAGAAGGAAATCAGCCACATCCCGCCCAGCGGCGCGAGACCTTGCAGCGGCCCGGTGAGCTGGCTGTAGCCAGAATAGAGCCAAGGAAAGCCGGTGAGGAACCAGCCGCGAAACATCTCCTGACCGAACCACAAGGCTGCGAAAGCCAGCGCGTCGGCCAGAGGCGCTTCGTTACGACGGATCCAGCGGGCCCAAAGCCAGGCGGGCAGGGCGAAGAAGAACGCTACCGACGCGCAGAACAGCACCATGAGGAACACGGCGAGCCAGACCGGCGCTTCGCCATAGGTGTGAATGCTGACGTAGATCCAGCTGGTGCCGCCGCCGAACAGGCCGAAACCGTAACACCAGCCACGCCACAGGGCCTGGCGGGGTTTCAGATCACGCAACCCGAGATAGAAAACCACCAGCGCAACGATCGCCAGTGGCCAGATATCGAATGGCGCCAGGGCCAGGGTAATGAGCGCGCCAGCCACCATGGCCAGCAGGTTACCGGGCCAGCCGGGGCGGGTGATCCAGCGCATTTACATTCCTTAGATACGACGTTAAGTGCGGGTGATCGGGCTCAGACGCAACAGATGGATACGGCGGCTATCGGCATTCAGGATGCGGAAACGATACGCGCCGATTTCGGTGATTTCATTACGCTTGGGCAGGTGCCCGAACGCGTTCATCACCAGGCCGCCAACGGTGTCGAATTCGTCATCGGAGAACTCGCTGTCGAAAAACTCGTTGAAGCTCTCGATGGGTGTCAGTGCCTTGACCAGGAAGTCGCCGCTGGGCAGCGGTTTGATGTAGCTGTCTTCTTCGACGTCGTGCTCGTCTTCGATGTCTCCGACGATTTGCTCCAGCACGTCTTCGATGGTCACCAGACCGGCCACACCACCATATTCGTCGATGACGATGGCCATGTGGTTATGGTTGGCGCGGAACTCACGCAGCAGCACGTTCAGACGCTTGGATTCCGGCACGAATGTCGCCGGGCGCAGCAGATTCTTGACGTCGCCAGCGCCGCCGTTGTCCTTGAGGATCAGCGGCAGCAGGTCTTTGGCCAGCAGCACGCCGAGTACGTCGTCGTGGCTTTCGCCGATCACCGGATAGCGCGAGTGCGCGGAATCGATCACCGCTGGCAGGAATTCACGAGGGCTCTGGCTGGCCTTGATGCTGATCATCTGCGAGCGCGGCACCATGATGTCGCGTACCTGCAGGTCGGCGACCTGAATGGCGCCTTCGACGATGGCCAGCGCTTCGCTGTCCAGCAGCTTGTTTTGATGGGCTTCGCGCAGCAGCTCAAGAAGCTCCTGGCGGTTTTTCGGCTCATGGGCAAATGCCTGGGTCAGTTTGCCCAACCATGACTTTTGCCCGTTGCTCGATCGGTCTTCGCTCATAGCCCTTACTCGTGGTCCTTGCCTGGTGTTGCTGTGTTTGGGGTGTCGACGAGTTCATCGTCGGCGTAGGGATCCGGATAGCCCAGCTCTGCAAGCAACTCTCGTTCCAGTGCTTCCATCTCTTCGGCTTCTTCGTCATCGATGTGATCGTAGCCCAACAAATGCAGGCAGCCGTGAATCGTCAGATGCGCCCAGTGCGCGTCCAGCGCCTTGCCCTGTTCGGCGGCTTCGCGGGCCACGACAGGGACGCAGATCACCAGATCGCCCAGCAACGGGATATCGAGGAGTTCGTCGGGCACGTCGGCAGGAAACGACAGGACGTTGGTGGCGTAGTCTTTGTGACGCCAGGTGTGATTCAGTTCCCGGCCTTCGACTTCATCGACCAGGCGAATCGTCATCTCCGAGTCGGCCGTGCGCTGGCGCAGGCCCATTTCACACCAGAGGCGGAACTGGGCTTCGCTTGGGGCGCTGGCCTGGCTTGCAACCTGCAGATCCAGCTCAAGCATCGCGGTGGTTATCCCGGGAGCCGGTCTGGTCGTTGCGTTCCTCGAAGCGCTCGTAGGCTTCGACGATTCGCTGCACCAGTGGATGGCGCACGACGTCCTTGGGCTTGAAGTGGGTGAAACTGATGCCCGGCACATCCTTGAGCACTTCAATGACATGGTTCAGGCCGGACTTGGTGCCTTTAGGCAGGTCGATCTGAGTGATGTCACCGGTGATCACGGCGGTGGAGCCGAAGCCGATACGGGTCAGGAACATCTTCATCTGCTCGACGGTGGTGTTCTGACTCTCGTCGAGAATGATGAAGCTGTTATTAAGGGTGCGGCCGCGCATGTAGGCCAGCGGCGCAACTTCAATCACCTGTTTCTCGATGAGCTTAGCGACGTATTCGAAGCCCAGCATCTCGTACAGCGCGTCGTAGAGCGGGCGCAGGTACGGGTCGATCTTCTGCGCCAGGTCGCCCGGCAGGAACCCGAGCTTCTCGCCAGCCTCGACTGCGGGGCGAACGAGCAGGATGCGGCGAATCGTTTCGCGCTCCAGCGCATCGACGGCGGCAGCGACGGCAAGGTAAGTCTTGCCGGTACCAGCTGGGCCAATGCCGAAGTTGATGTCGTTGGCGAGGATTTCCTTCACGTACCGCTGCTGATTCAAGCCGCGCGGGCGAATCATGCCTTTCTTGGTACGCAAGGCTACGCCAACTTCGGCGGCAGGGTGGTTATCCAGCTCTTCGACGCCGGACTCCTGCAGGAACAGATGCACCATGTCCGGCGACAGTTCGGTACTTTTGGTTTCCCGATAGAGTCGGCGCAACAGGTTTTCTGCCGAGGTGGTTTGTTTGCGCTCGCCAATCATCTCGAACTGGCCTCCGCGATTGCGGATCTCGATGTCCAGGCGCTGTTCGATCAGGCGCAAGTGCTCGTCGAATTGCCCGCACAGATTTGCGAAGCGGTGTGCCTCGATAGGTTCGAGGCTGAAACGATGTGGTTCGATAGGTGCGTTCAAAGTGGTTTTTAGCCGCCCTACGGCAATGAAGGTGAAATGAAGGATAACCCCTGTGGGCAGTGTCCGAAAGGGCTCACTTACTAATGGTTGGATAAGCCATTGCCACGGGCCCTGTAGGAGTCAGCTGTGCACTGCTACAGGGTCCTGTCTGGTCTATAAATAAGGGCGCTTTCGCTTATTGCAACAACGACCCACGCAGCGAGTGCGGTTGCGCACTGTCGATGTAAACATCGGCGAACTGACCGATCAGCTTGGGGTTATCGCAGCGGAAGTTGACGATGCGGTTGTTCTCGGTGCGCCCTTGCAGCTCGCCCGGGTCTTTCTTCGAGTAATCGGTTACCAGAATGCGCTGCACGGTACCGGCCATCTTGCGGCTGATTTCATAACCCTGGCGGTTGATCAGATCCTGCAATTGCTTGAGGCGTTCTTTCTTCACTTCTTCCGACGTGTCGTCGGCAAGATCCGCCGCAGGCGTGCCCGGGCGCGAGCTGTAGACGAACGAGTAGGAGAAGTCCATGCCGACGTCTTCCACCAGCTTCATGGTCTGCAGATGGTCTTTCTCGGTTTCGCCGGGGAAACCGACGATGAAGTCCGAGCTGATGCAGATGTCCGGCACCGCTGCTCGCAGTTTGCGCAGGCGCGATTTGTATTCCAGCACGGTATGGTTGCGTTTCATCGCCGCCAGAATCCGGTCCGAGCCGGACTGCACCGGCAAGTGCAGGTGCTTGACCAGTTCCGGCACCTCGGCGTGGGCCTGGATCAGGCTGTCCGAGACTTCCAGTGGGTGCGACGTGGTGTAGCGGATGCGGTCGATGCCGTCGATGGCCGCGACCACGCGAATCAGCTCGGCAAGATCAGCCACGCGCCCGTCGTGGGTCGTGCCGCGATAACCGTTGACGTTCTGGCCCAGCAGCGTGACTTCACGCACACCGTTTTCCGCAAGGTGGAAGACCTCGGTGATCACGTCGTCGAACGGACGGCTGACTTCTTCGCCGCGGGTATAAGGCACCACGCAGAAGGTGCAGTACTTGCTGCAGCCTTCCATTACCGACACGTAAGCGGTCGGGCCATCGACGCGAGGCTCGGGCAGGTGGTCGAATTTCTCGATTTCAGGGAACGAGACATCGACCTGGGGCAGGCGGGTGACCCGCGCAGCGTCGATCATTTCCGGCAGGCGGTGCAGGGTCTGCGGACCGAACACGACATCGACGTACGGGGCGCGATCACGAATCGCCGCGCCTTCCTGGCTGGCCACGCAACCGCCGACGGCGATCACCATTTCCGGGTTTGCCAGTTTCAGTTCGCGCCAGCGGCCAAGCTGGGAGTAGACGCGGTCCTGCGCCCGCTCACGAATCGAGCAGGTGTTGAGCAGGATGACATCGGCATCTTCCGCGCGGGCGGTGACTTCCAGTGCTTGATGTTCGCCCAGCAGGTCGACCATGCGCGAGCTGTCGTACTCGTTCATCTGGCAGCCGTGGGTTTCGATGTAAAGCTTCTTGGCCATGCGGGTTCATCAGGTGATTCAAAGAACCGCGCATTATAGTGACCGCGGGCTCGGGTTCCTAGCGTCGTCTAACGAGCGGCATGCTATAGTTCGTGCCCTTTTTCAAACCGCGATCACTGCCTGCCTGTTATGACCAAACGCGAAGCTCCAATCTACAAGGTGATTTTTCTCAACCAGGGACAGGTGTTCGAAATGTACGCCAAGCAGATCTATCAAAGTGATCTGTGGGGATTCCTGGAAGTGGAGGAGTTCGTCTTCGGTGAGCGTACGACTGTGGTGGTAGACCCTAGCGAAGAGAAGCTCAAGGCGCAGTTCGACGGCGTGGTGCGCAGCTTTGTGCCGATGCATTCGATCGTGCGTATCGATGAGGTCGAGCGGATGGGGACGGCGAAGATCAGTGAGGCGCGTCAGACCGGGAATGTCATGCCGTTTCCGATGCCGATGCCTGATAAGTGAGTTTTTAGCAGGGTTTCTGCGGCGCTGGGTTTGGGGTGTATATCTGTTATTTGTGGCGCCGGTGGGATCTGGCTAACGCCAGACCTGTTTCGCCTTCGGCGAGTTACTTTTGAAAAGCACCAAAAGTAACCAAAAGTGCCTGCTCCTGGTTTGGCCCTCGTTCCTCGGGTTCCTTCACTTCGGCGACGCTCCGTGGGCCCGCGCCGAACGGACATCCATGTCCTGACGGCGCTCTCGCGGCATCCATGCCGCTCGACCCACTCCACGCCACCTGCGTTCAGCCTGCACCCAAGTCGCGATTGGTGGTGTCTGGAATTTCGCGCACTTAGAAGCAAGATCAAAAGCCAACGCAGCTCTGGGATTTCACGCGAACCCTGTGGGAGAAGCCGGAGCTGTGCGACGGCAGCGATGCGGTGGGTCAGTTAGCAGATGAGCCACCAGACCCACCGCCATCGCTGCCGTCGCACAGCTCCGGCGTCTACCACAGGGATTGGTGTCCAACCTCGAGATTTCGGCTCGACACACAACCCTGCAGTCCGGAGTTCACAGTCGCGTTGCCGTTGCCGTTGATCTTCTTACGCAACAGCTCAGACACCACAAATCGCGATTTGGGTGCAGGCTGAACGCAGGTGGCGTGGAGTGGGCCGAGCGGCATGGATGCCGCGAGAGCGCCGTCAGGACATGGATGTCCGTTCGGCGCGGGCCCAGGCTGAACGCAGGTGGCGTGGAGTGGGCCGAGCGGCATGGATGCCGCGAGAGCGCCGTCAGGACATGGATGTCCGTTCGGCGCGGGCCCACGGAGCGTCGCCGGAGTGAGGGTACGGCGACGAAGTAGCCGCCAAACCAGGAGCAAGGACACTTGGTTACTTGGTGTCTTTTCAAGTAACTCGCCGAAGGCGAAACAGGTCTGGCGTTAGCCAGAACCCATCTCAGGGCTTGGCGCTATCCGGAAACGGCGCAAAAGGCGTACGCCCCTCGGCTGTCTGCAATTCCAGAAGATACTTGCGGAAAATCTGCCCCAATACCTGGGTGGCGACTTCCAGATCTTCCTTCTTCATTTGTGCCGAAACTTCGTCGGCCTGATCCAGAGCATCTTCCGAACCGTTCACCGCCGCCATCTTCAGCACGATATACGCCTGAATGTTATTGGCCTGCACACCCTCGCCACGGAAAAACATCAGGCCCAATTGATACTGTGCCTGTGCATGCCCCTGTAACGAAGCCTGTTCGAAGTAGTTGAGCGCTTGAGTCAGATCGCGCGGCGTACTCTTGCCGTCGTAATAGAACTGTCCCAACTCATATTGTGCCTGCGCATCTCCGCCTTGAGCCGCCTGCTGGCAGGCCGACAACGCTGCTGGCAGGTTGTCTGGCTGGGTATTCAGGGTGCAACGACCCACCGCTGGGATTAACAACGAGTTGCCACCTGCATTCGCCAGCAGGGGATGAAGAAGCAACAGGCAGCCCAATGCAAGGGTGCGGCCGGTGCGGTTCATGGAAGTCGACTTACCTCTGAAAAAGGTGCGGGCATGCCCGTCCAGCGAAACGTGCTGGCTGCGCATTATGAAATAAGCGGGGCCAACCTTACAAAGTCTTTGCTGATTTTCTGCTGCACGGGCTTGATCAGCCTGTATTCAGGCGCTCAAACCGGTGCGCAGAGGTAAACGTCTAACAAGATAACTCAGAAGTTGGTCGGCTATTTCAGTTTGGCAAAAGCCTTCTCGGCAGCATCCAGCGTCAATTGCAATTCCGCGTCGCCATGGGCAATCGAAGTGAACCCCGCTTCGAATGCGCTTGGCGCCAGGTACACGCCGCCTTCCAGCATCGCGTGGAAGAAGCGCTTGAAGCGGTCGGCGTCGCTGCTCATCACGTCCTGGAAGGTGACGATCTCTTTGGCATCGGTGAAATACAGTCCGAACATCCCGCCTGCCTGGGTGGTCACGAACGGGATGCCCGCCGCATCGGCGCGCTGTTGCAGGCCTTCGAGCATACGGGTCGTGTAGGCGCTCAGTTCATCGTGGAAACCCGGGCGGCTGATCAGGCGCAACGTGGTCAGGCCCGCGGCCATTGCCAGCGGGTTACCCGACAGCGTACCTGCCTGGTAGACCGGGCCCAGCGGCGCGATGTGCGACATGATTTCGCGCTTGCCGCCGAAACAGCCGACTGGCATGCCGCCACCGATGATCTTGCCGAAGGTGCTCAGGTCGGGTTTGACGCCGTAGTAGGCCTGAGCGCCGCCGAGTGCGACGCGGAAGCCGGTCATCACTTCGTCGAAAATCAGCACAACGCCATGCTTGTCGCACTCTTCGCGCAGACCTTGCAGGAAGCCCGGCGCAGGCGGCACGCAGTTCATGTTGCCCGCCACCGGCTCGACGATGATGCACGCCACTTCCTGGCCGACTTCAGCCAGCATCACTTTAACGGCATCGATGTCGTTGAACTGCAGCGTCAGGGTGTGTTTGGCGAAGGCTGCGGGTACGCCCGGAGAACTCGGCACGCCCAGGGTCAGTGCACCTGAACCGGCTTTGACCAGCAGGCTGTCGGAGTGGCCGTGGTAGCAGCCTTCGAATTTGATGATGCTGTCGCGGCCGGTGAAACCCCGGGCCAGACGAATCGCGCTCATGGTCGCTTCGGTCCCGGAACTGACCATGCGCACCATTTCCATCGACGGCACGATCGAGCAGACCAGATCGGCCATCTCGGTTTCCATGGCGGTCGGGGCGCCGTAGGACAACCCGTGTTCCAGTTGCTTGCGCACGGCGTCCAGTACGTCCGGGTGGCTGTGGCCGAGAATCATCGGGCCCCAGGAACCGACGTAATCCACATAACGCTTGTCGTCTTCGTCGGTGACGTAGGCGCCCGCAGCGTGCTTGAAGAACAACGGGGTGCCGCCCACGCTCTTGAAGGCGCGAACCGGCGAGTTGACGCCGCCGGGGATGTGTTTCTGGGCATTGGCGAACAGGGTTTCAGAACGGGACATGATGAGGTCTCTGTTTGAATCGGTCATGAAGGGGAGAGCGGTCGGCCCGAAACGGGGTCAGGCCGACTTGAACAAATCGTTGAAAGCACGGGCGCGGCGCGTGACTTCCTGGGGGGTGTCAGCACCGAACAGGCCATGCACCACCGCAAGCAGGTCGGCGCCATGGGCCACCAGCGGCGCGGCGTTTTCCAGGGTGATGCCGCCGATAACGGCGATTGGCAATTGAATGCGTTTGCGCGCCTGATCGAGCATGTCCAGGCTGCAAGCCGGAGCGCCGGGCTTGGTGTTGGAGTTGAAGAAACGTCCGAAAGCGACATAGGTCGCGCCGTCAGCTTTCGCTTTGTCGGCCAGTTCAACCTGCGAGTGGCAGGTAGCGCCGACGATGGCCTTGTGGCCAAGCAGCGCGCGGGCGTCCGGCAGCGAGCCGTCGGTTTGCCCAAGATGAACGCCAACGCCCAGCCGGGCTGCAACTTCGGCATCATCGTTGATGATCAGGCGGGTCTTGTAGCGCTCGCACAGTCTGAGCAGTTCCGATGCTTCGCGCAGGCGTCTGGTTTCATCGCCGGATTTGTCGCGGTATTGCAGCAGGGTCACGCCGCCATCAAGCGCCGCTTCGACATAGGACAGGAATTTGCCGGCCAACAGCTGGCTGTCGGTCACGGCATACAAGCCACGTAGTTTCATCAAGGGTGCCTCTTTTTCGTGGCGTTACGAGCAGAAATCCAGCGGCAGACGACGGGGTACGAACTGGCCTTTGCCCAATTGTTCGGCGTCGCGCAGTGTGCGCCAAGTGTAGTCGAGCGCGGTTTGCACGGCGCTGATCACGTCTTGTCCCAGAGCGAGACGACCGGCCAGTGCGCTGGCCAGCGTGCAGCCGGAACCGTGATAGCTGCCGGGCAGGCGCTGACAGGTAAAAGTGCGTGTTTCGCCGCCACGTATATAAAGACGGTTGTGCACTTCCTGCTCGTCGCCATGGCCGCCAGTGATGAGCAGGTGCTCGCAGAACGGCAACAGTTTTTCCGCACACTCATCGGCCGTGCCTTGCGGCAGCTCGGCGAGAATCCGTGCTTCCGGCAGGTTCGGCGTGGCAATGGTCGCCAGCGGCAGCAGCCGTTCGCGCATCGCGTAACCGACTTCGTCCTTGCCCAGCCGTCCACCACCACCGGCGCGCAACACGGGGTCGCATACCAATGGCAAGTGTGGATGGGCCTGAAGCAACTCGACGACGGTGTCGACCATTTCCAGCGAGCCGAGCATGCCCAGCTTCACGGCTGCGACGGTCGAGTCGTTGAGCACGGCATTGGCCTGAGCCATGACCCACTCACGGTCCAGAACCCGGAAGTCGGTGACGTTCACGGTGTCCTGAACGGTCAGGGCGGTGACTGCGGGGGCGGCATGACAACCCTGAGCGAGCAGGGCTTCGATATCTGCCTGCAAGCCGGCGCCGCCACTAGGGTCGTGGCCGGAGAGACAGAGGACAACAGGGCGGGAGCTATAGATATTCATGGTGCGCGAGCTTACCACTAAAGCTTTTGCCGGGCCGCTGGTCGGCCACAGATTTTTCCGGGGTAACGGCTCAAGGGCTCTGGCGTGCGCTTTGTAGCGTCAACAGTGCCAGTCGTCCTGAAAGGCAAACGAAAGCTTGGCGTGGGACGATTTAGATGGTGTCATCTAGCTATCAATCGCTATGCTGTTGGCTTAGTTTGTCTGTCCCTGCCAGAAGAGTGAATGCAAGTGCGTTGCCCGTTCAGCCTGTTGACCAATTTCTCGGTTGTGCCGAGGGTTCGGGGTGTGACCCGGATCAGGATGTTGTCTCCAATGGACCGGGGGATTCGCCACGCCGCCCAGACGAATGCGGGCGGTGTTGCATGCGCGTTCTACTGACCCTGCTTCTGGTTCTGCTGCCCATGCTGGCGAGCGCGGTGGAGTTCGACGAACACACGCGCAACTTGTCATTGGGCCGTGCGACCCAGGTATTCGAAGACCCGACCGGCACCGCAACTATCGAAGAGGTTTCTTCGGTCGAAGGTGCCGCGAAGTTTGTTGCGCTGGATGCCGGCTCGCTCAATGCCGGTTATTCGCGTTCGGCGTATTGGCTGAAGGTGGAGCTGACGTATCGGCCGCGCAATCCGGTGGCTTCCGCCGACTGGTTGCTGGAACTGGCCTATCCGCCGATGGATCATGTCGACCTCTATCTTGCCAGCGACACCGCGCAGCCGAGCCTGACCTGGCAGACCGGCGACATGCTGCCGTTCAACAGCCGGCAGATAAAACAGAACAACTATCTGTTCGATCTGAACCTGCAACCTCACGAGACCAAAACCGCTTACGTGCGGGTTGCCAGTCATGGATCGGTCCAGGCGCCGCTCAACCTCTGGGCCAGCCACGCTTATATAGAAGAGCAGCCGTCGCGGCTGTACATCCTCGGGATGATCTATGGCGTGCTGGCGGTCATGCTGGTTTACAACCTGTTCATTTACCTGAGCGTGCGCGACACCAGCTACCTCTATTACATCCTCTACATCACCTGCTTCGGTCTGTATCAGGTGTCGGTGAATGGCGCAGGCATCGAGTTCCTTTGGCCGGACAACCCGTGGTGGGCCAATACGTCCACCACCTTCCTGATCGCAGCAGCGATTCTGTTCGCCAGCCAGTTCGCCCGCAAATTCCTGCAGACACCGAGGCTCGGTTGCTGGCTCGACTCTCCGCTGCTGCTGATGATGGCCTGCGCTGCGCTGATCATGGTCCTGTCGTTGACCATGGACTACGGCATTGCGCTGCGTCTGGTGACGGCGCTGGTGCTGATCTTTACGCCCATCATATTGCTGATCGGTATCGTCGCCTGGCTCAAGGGGCGGCGTGTCGCGCGTTATTTCATCTTTGCCTGGTCGGCGTTTCTCGTGGGTGGGGTGATCAACGCCACGATGCTGCTGGGGCATCTGCCGAACAACTTCTGGACCATGTACGCCAGCCAGATTGGCTCGGTGGTGGAGGTTGCACTGTTGTCGCTGGCGTTGGCTGACCGCATCAACACCATGCGCGAGCGTCAGACCCAGATCATGGCGCAGTCGAGCAAGGATCTGGAGAAGCTCAACCAGCAACTGGCCGTGAGTAACCGGCTGAAGGATGAGTTCCTCGCAACACTGACCCACGAGCTGCGCACGCCGATGAACGGGGTGATCGGCTCGCTCGAACTGATGCAAATGGACGGCGCGGAAGACGAAATCGAGCTATACCGCCAGACCGCTGCAGATTCCGCGCAAAACATGATGGGCATCGTCAACGGCATTCTGACGTTGACCGAGTTGCAGGCCGGGCGTATCTGCGTGCAGACCGAGGCCTTCAGCCTGCGTCATCTGCTGTTTCAGGTGCGCAGTGCGTTCGAACCCTTGGCTCGCGCCAAGGCACTGACCCTAAGCGTTGAAGTGGATGAAGAGCTGCCGGACAGCCTGCAAGGCGACTCCTTCAAGCTGCGCCAATGCCTGGAATGCCTGATGGACAATGCGGTCAAGTTCACCAAAAGCGGCTCGATCCGCATTCGCGTCAACGGGCAATGCACCGATGCGCAACATGTGAGGCTGCTGGTGGATGTGATCGACACCGGCATTGGCTTCACTCGCCTGGATGAAGAGACGCTTTACGCCAACTTCTATCAGGTGGATGGCTCGATGACTCGCGAGTATGGCGGTCTGGGAATTGGTCTGGCGATCTGCAGACAGCTGATTGAATTGCAGGGCGGACGCTTGAGCCACCAGTCAGAGCCGGGCAACGGCAGTCAGTTCCGGTTGAGTCTGAATGTGTTGCGGGGGGCGACGCCCGCCCTATAAGTACTGTGGATGCGAGTTGGCAAGGGCAAAAGCGCCGTCATTTAGTCGTCTATGGCGCTTTTGTCGGGTTCGGGTGCGTGATTCACTGGGCTTCATCTGCGCCACAGCCGCGCGCTGACCGGAATGGAGCCCACTCATGAATTTGCACCAGTTCGCCGAAACTCATGACGTCACCAACCAGCCACCTACGCTGGACGGTACCAACCTCTACCGCATCGACCTGCCGTTGCAGGAGTGGTCGCAACGATTCGGTGCCGGATGGGCGCAGTCGAAGATCGACGCCTACGGTGCACTTGCAGGTGGCCCACTGATGGAGGCCGGTTTTCTGGCCAATCAGAACAAACCGGTGTTCGCCAGCCACGACCGCTACGGTCACCGTATCGATCTGGTGGAGTTTCATCCCGCCTACCACCAACTGATGCAGACCGCTGTCGAGCACGGTATTCCATCGTCGCCCTGGACCGATCCGCGAGAGGGCGCCCACGTCGCTCGCGCTGCGATGAGTTACCTGCACACCCAGGCCGAAGCCGGTAGCGGTTGTCCGCTGACCATGACTTTCGCCAGCGTCCCTGCGCTCAAGCTTCAGCCTGACCTTGCCGAGCTGTGGCTACCGAAAATCCTCGCCACCCGATACGACCCGCGCAACGTCGGTATTGCCCACAAGGCCGGGGCCACGATCGGCATGGCCATGACCGAGAAACAGGGCGGCACCGATGTGCGTGCGAACACCACTCGCGCGTACCCGGTCGGCCAGCCCGGGCCGGGTCAGGCGTATGAGCTGGTGGGACACAAGTGGTTCTGTTCGGCGCCGATGTGCGATGCGTTCCTGACCCTGGCCCAGACTGAAAAAGGCCTGACCTGTTTTCTGCTGCCGCGTCATCGCCCGGACGACACCCGCAACGAGTTCTATATCCAGCGTTTGAAGAACAAACTCGGCAACTGGTCCAACGCCTCCAGCGAAGTCGAGTTCCGCGGCGCGCTGGCGTGGATGGTCGGCGAAGAGGGGCGCGGTGTGCCAACCATCATCGAAATGGTGGCCATGACCCGCTTCGATTGCATGACCGGCTCCAGCGCCCTGATGCGTCAGGCGCTGACCCAGGCCGCGCACCATTGCGCCCATCGTACCGTCAGCGGCCGCTTGCTCAGCGAACAGCCTTTGATGCAGAACGTCCTGGCCGACCTGGCGTTGGAAAGCGAAGCGGCGCTGGCGCTGACCTTGCGCATGGGGCGGGCGCTGGAACGGCTGGATGACGCGCACGAAGCGCATTTCGCCCGGCTGGTGACGGCGGTGGGCAAATACTGGATCTGCAAACGCGCGCCCGCGATGATCAACGAAGCTGCGGAGTGCATGGGCGGTGCCGGGTATGTGGAAGACACCATCCTGCCGCGTCTTTATCGAGAAGCGCCGGTCAACTCGACGTGGGAGGGTTCTGGCAACGTGCAATGCCTGGATGTGCTTCGCGCGCTGTCCAAGGAGCCTGGCGTCCTCGACGCGCTGTTCGATGAACTGGGCGACGGTCACGGCGACAAGCGTCTGGCGGCGCATATCGAGCAACTGAAAAACGCTTTCAAGGACACCGGTGACATCCAGTACCGCGCTCGGCAGCTGACCGAAGACATTGCGCTGGGTTTGCAGGCGAAGTTGTTGCTCGAAGCGGGCAATTCGGTGGTCAGCGACGGTTTCATCGCGGGGCGTATCGCACAGCCTGGGCGAGTGTATGGCGCGCTGCCCCGAGGGGTGGATGTCGAGGCGCTGGTGGCAAGGTCTTCGCCGCAGATGCTTTGATGAGGACTGATCATGGGCGTTTCCGGAGGTTGCGATAGTGGCGCAAGCGGTGTGTCAGGAGCACCGCATTCGCCACCGTCGTAACCTCCTGCAGCTCCCACAAGTATGGGGGCCAGCCGCAGGAGGGTCCGACCGACTCGAACCCTGTGCGAGCAACCGGAGGTTACGACGGTCGCGAAAGCGATCTGGCTGACACAACTCGTGCCTTCCACTTGCGTTGCAGGCAAGATGGAGCCTTGCAAGATCAGAAGGATGCGCATCGTGACTGAAGCTTTTATTGTCGTAGAAACTGCCGAACAAGCCGTGGACCGGCTCGCCGAGCTGCACGGGCGTGCGACCACTTCCTTGAGCCAGGCGCTCAAGCGTTATCTCAAAGACCGCGTCGAGCCAGACGCCGCCGAGCGCAAGCTGTTCCGCTACCCCGAATTGCGTCTGACCTATCACTGCCAGGGCGAAGTGCCACTGACCACCCGCGCCTACGCCAAGGTACAACTGCCGGGCACTTATAGCGTCACCGTGACCCACCCGGCGGCGTTCCGCAAATACCTGATCGAACAGCTCGTGCCCCTGATGAATGACTTCACCGTGACGGTAGAAGTGGGCGTGAGTGAGCAGAATATCCCTTACCCCTATGTGGTCGAGCAGGGCGATGAACTCGCCGGGACCGGCGTAACGGCCGCGACCCTTGCGCGTGTGTTCCCGAGTACCGACCTCTCCGCCGCCACCGACGGCATCGCTGACGGTCTGTACGACTGGGCCAACACCGATCCGCTGCCGCTGGCGCTGTTCGACGCAGCTCGGGTCGACTTCTCGCTGCGTCGTCTGGTGCATTACACCGGCAGCGACTGGCGCCATGTGCAGCCGTGGATTCTGCTGACCAACTACCACCGCTACGTCGACCAGTTCATCGTGCATGGTCTGGAAAAACTGCGCGACGATCCGCGCTTCGTGAAAATGGTGCTGCCGGGCAACGTCGTCGTCGACAAGAGCATGGATCACGGCGAAGCTCAGGCCATCGTCTCCAGCGTGGTCTGGCACCGCTACCAGATGCCGGCCTATCACCTGATTGCCGAAGACGGTCACGGTGTGACCCTGGTCAACATCGGCGTCGGCCCGTCCAACGCCAAGAACATCACCGACCACCTGGCCGTGCTGCGTCCGCATTGCTGGCTGATGATCGGGCACTGCGGCGGCTTGCGTCAGTCGCAGACCATTGGCGATTACGTGTTGGCGCACGCCTACATGCGCCGCGACGGCATTCTCGACCGTGTCCTGCCGCCGAATATTCCGATTCCGGCACTGGCCGAGGTGCAATTGGCGTTGCAGGAGTCGGCAGCGCAGGTCACCGGCGAACGTGGCGACGATCTGAAAAAACGCCTGCGCACCGGCACCGTGCTGACTTACGACGACCGCAACTGGGAGCTGCGTTGGGCCCAGGAGCGACCGCTGATCAACTTGTCTCGCGCGGTAGCGGTGGACATGGAAAGCGGCACGATTGCCGCACAAGGTTATCGTCTGCGGGTTCCATACGGCACGTTGCTGTGCGTTTCGGACAAGCCCTTGCACAGTGAAATCAAGCTGCCGGGCTCGGCCAACGCCTTTTATGAGCGTGCCGTCACTCAGCATTTGAAGATCGGCATTGCCGCGCTGGACTTGATGCGTACCCAGCTGAACTCGCTGCACTCGCGCAAGCTGCGCAGCTTCGACGAGCCGCCGTTCCGTTAATCGGCTAGGCGTTTAGCGAAAGGGCCACTAAAGTGGCCCTTTCTGTTTCTACGCTTCGAGCTGATATGCCCCGCAATCAACGTCCTGTTTCTCGCCACCCGGCGCCGAGTAAATCCAGCGCACCTCGCCGTGTTGCCAAGGCACCGCCTGCCGAGCCTCGCCTGATCCTTTTCAACAAGCCGTTCGACGTGCTGACGCAATTCAGTGACGGAGAAGGGCGGGCGACGCTCAAGGATTTCATCGAGATCCCCGGCATCTATCCGGCGGGCCGACTGGATCGCGACAGCGAAGGCCTGTTGCTGTTGACCAACGACGGGCAATTGCAGGCGCGTATCGCCGACCCCAAGCACAAACTCGCCAAAACCTACTGGGTTCAGGTCGAAGGTGAACCCTCGCCAGAGCAATTGCAGACGCTGCGCGATGGCGTCGAACTGAATGATGGCCCGACCTTGCCCGCGCAGGCCAGGCAGCTCGATGAGCCTGAGCTGTGGCCGCGCAACCCGCCCGTGCGTTTTCGCAAGAGCGTGCCGACCAGTTGGCTGGAGCTGATCATCAAGGAAGGACGCAATCGACAGGTACGCCGGATGACGGCTGCGGTCGGGCTGCCGACGTTGCGGCTGGTGCGTGTGCGGATCGGCGACTGGAGCATCGAAGGGCTGGATCAGGGACAGTGGCGGGAAGTGCCGGCGAAGCTATAACAGGATTTGAGATAGGGTCATCAATCTTCCAGTTGACCGAAATCTACTGTGGGAGGAAGTGGTGCCCATTGAATATGCGTAGGGCGTGGGCGAGTGGCGGTCTGCGGGGTCAACCATGCTGTTCAAGATAGGCAATCACCACGCTCTTGATCACGAACGCCAATACCCCCAGGCCCAGCACGCCGAACAGGATCATGGTACCGAAGCGTCCGGCTTTGGATTTCTTCGCCAGATCCCAGACGATGAACGCCATGAAACCGATCAGCACGGTCACCAGAATGGTCATCATCCATTCTTCGAACAACTCGGGTTCCATGATCATCTCCAGTATCGCGGGCTTGCGAGTATAGAACGCGCTCGGTTTATCAACCGCGCAGGTGCACCAGTGGCAGTTCCGTGCTGGCCAGCACCTGATTGAGCACGAAGCTGGAGCGCACGCTGGTCACGCCATCGATACGCGTCAGGTGCCCCAGCAGAAATTTCTGATAGTGATCCATGTCTGGTACCACGACCTTCAACTGGTAATCCGCGTCGATGCCGGTCACCAGGCTGCACTCCAGTACCTGAGGCAGGTTGCGGATGTGTTGTTCGAAATTCTCGAACCGGTCGGGCGTGTGTCGGTCCATGCCGATCAGGACGTAGGCGGTAAGACTCAGCCCGAGTTTCTTGCGGTCCAGCAGGGCGACCTGGCGCACGATATAGCCGTCGTCCTCCAGTTGCTTGACCCGGCGTGAGCAAGGCGAGGGCGACAGGCCGATGCGCTCGGCAAGTTCCTGATTGGAGATACGAGCGTCGCGTTGCAGTTCGGCGAGAATACTCAGGTCATATCTATCGAGCTTGCTCACGATGGGCGCCTTTATAGAATCGATTGCGCTAGATTATTCATCCGAAGTGAAAAATTGCGCAAGTGGTGTTTTCGTCAGCAACATTAGCAATCCTCTGTCGCCCGCCAAAGCCTATTCTTTTACCCAGAATCACTGCCCGGACACAGCGTCCAGCGCGGCCCGCCGAATCAGGCCAGCCGCGGCCTCCAGCCCAACAGGGTTGATCAGGCCACCGGGCTACGCACTGTCCAGAAGACGATGCGAGGTGAGCCGGCGTCAAAAGCGTCGAGCCAGGACGAAGTATTCGAGGGAGGGCCCATGAGCCCTCTTTTTTTGTGCCCGCGATTTGTGCGCGCTGGTAGAGTGCGGCGAACGGCGCTCCAAGAATGCAGTCCTATCAACAGGTATCCGCGCCGCAGTGAGGAAAGCATGAACACGCGCATCTGGCGTTTGGCAGGTGTCAGTCTTTTGGCCTTGAGCATCAGCGCTCAGGTGTTGGCCGACGATAACAACCAGCAGCAGCAACAACAGCGTCAGCAACAGCGTCAGCAACAGCAACAGCAGCAGCACCAACAGCAGCAGCGTGGCTTCGAGATGCAGCGTCAGCAGCAACAGAACCAGCAGCGCTTCAATCAGGATCAGCAGCAAAACCAGAACCAGCAGCGTGAGCAACAGCAGCGCCAGCAGCAACAACAGCAATATCAGCAGCAGCGCCAGCAGGAACAGCTCAATCAGCAGCGCCAGATCCAGCAGAACCAGCAGCAGCGCTTTGACCAACAGCGCCAGCAGCAGGATCGTGAGCGCAACCAGCAGCAACAGAATCAGCGTCAGGAGCAGCTCCAGCAACAACAACGCCAGCAGCAACAGCAATTGCAGCAGCGTCAGTTGCAGGATCGACAGGGGAATCTTCCGATCCAGAGCCGCCCCGACACCGTAGTGCAGACACAACAGCCGCGTCAGGGCTTTTACCGTGACCAGCCTCGCGATAACAACAACCCTTGGCGCGGTGGCGATCATCGGCCCGACAACGGTCGACCGGGTGGGCATGGCGATGGCTGGGGTTCAGGACCGCATTACCGCCCAGGATACGAGATAGATCGCATGCCTGGCGGCTACTCCCGAGTGCCGTATCGCGGTAACGACTATTTTTATTCGGGCGGTTACTGGTATCGCCCGCAAGGCCCGCGTTATGTGGTCGTCGCGCCGCCGCGTGGCGTGCGTGTGCGTTACCTGCCCGATTATGCGCAGCAGGTCTGGCTCGGCAGCGCACTGTTCTTCGTCGCGGCAGGGACGTATTACACCTATGAGCAGAGCACCCAGGAATACGTCGTGGCTGAGCCGCCGCAGGGCGTAGAGCCTGTGTATTCACCGCAGCAACCACAGCAGGCGGCCGATCCTTACGACGTGGTCGCGTATCCGGCCAACGGTCAGAGTCAGCAGCAGTTCGAGCAGGATCGCTACGATTGCTATCGCTATGCGGTGCAGCAGAGCAATTTCGATCCGGCGAATGCGAGCTATCAGCCTGCACCCGAGGTGGTGGGGATTTATCGTCAGGCGCTGGCCGGGTGTTATGCCAGTCGGGGCTATAGCGTTCAGCAGTAATGCGGTGAACGCAGAAGGATACTTGTAGCAGTACGGCCGGGCGGCGTTCAGTTTGCCGGCGCTGGCGATCTCAAACTTGCCTGCGCCGGCAGGCCGGACTGCTACAGGTACATGAAGAATCTCAATTCAAAACAGGGCTACTGCCCCTGTTCACCACTTCCTGAGGGTCGGCGTGTACCAGCACTTCGGCTTTGGGATACTCGGCGATGATGGCTCGCTCAACCTGTTCGCACAGGTCGTGCGCCACCGACAATGTCAGCGACCCCGGCAACTCCAGATGCAGTTGTACGAACCAGTGATTGCCGGAAATCCGCGTGCGCAAATCGTGGGCGCCCAGCACCCCGGGAACGTTCTGGGCCAGCGCCAGCATACGAGCACTGACGTCTACAGGCAGTTCGGCGTCCATGAGCACCGATGTGGTTTCCCTGGCAATGGAGATCGCGCTCCACAAGATGTAGAACGCGATCGCCAGACCAAAATACGCATCCAGCTGGTCATAACCGAAGTACGCCAGCCCCAGCGCAACCATGATGCTGAGGTTGAGCAGCAGATCGGAGCGGTAATGCAGCGAGTCGGCGCGAATGGCCGCTGACCCCGTCGCCTTGACCACGCGATGCTGCAACATCAACAGCGCGACGGTCAGGCCGATCGATATCAACATGACCAGGATGCCCAGCCCGGGAGCCCCCAATGGCTGCGGATGCTGAATGCGTTCGATGGCCTGGAAACCGATCAGGAATGCACTGACGGCAATGAACAGTGCCTGCGCCATACCCGACAGCGCCTCGGCCTTGCCGTGGCCGTAACGGTGGTCGTCGTCGGCAGGACGTAATGCGTAATGCACCGCCAGCAGATTGAGGAAAGACGCTGCGCCATCGAGCAGCGAATCGGTCAGGCCCGCCAGCAGGCTGACCGAGCCACTCAACCACCAGGCCACCGCCTTGGCGATGATCAGAATACTGGCGACGGCCAGCGATGCCCGCGTCGCCAGACGCAATAACCGGGCATGTTCAGGGCTGGTGCTCATGGCGCTTCCTTCAGTCAGAACGTTGAAAACATCAGGCCGACGGCACCAGACCGAGGCTCGCCAGTTGCTGCGCGCTGCCTTTGTGCTGGATCAGACGTGGATCGTCCAGTGGCAGGGTGCGGCCCAGTTCTGTCTGGATGATGGCTTGCAGCTTGGCGTTGTCCACCGTGCCGTCAGCGCGCACGGCCGGCTCGAGTTTTTGCGGATCGATCTGCGCCTGCTTGCCGCTCGGCAGGTAGATCGCGCCAGTGGCGAAGTCGACCGCGAACGCAATCACACCAGGGATGATATAGAACAGCAGGCCGATGGCGTCGAGCACCACGATGGCAGGGTCCATCCGGCCGCTGCCTTGAATCTGACCGCGACGGTCAGGGTAGAAAATACTGCCGCAGGCGGTCAGTTGAGCCAACAGGCTGACGACCAGAGCACCGCCGATCAAACGGGAATGAATACGCATGGAGATCTCCTCAGAGGAAGCCGCAACTATACAAGGCAAATGCCTAATCAATAAGACTATCCAACCTCCAGGACGGTTCTGCGTCCTTCGAAACAAAGCTGCATCGCGCCCACGTATAATCGGCGGTCTGTTTTCGGAGTTGCCATGATCTCGCTGCCCATTGATGCCGTCCTGCCTGCGCTACGCCAGGCCCTTGCCGATCGCGACGAAGCCGTGCTCGAAGCACCGCCCGGCGCGGGCAAGACCACCCGCGTGCCGCTGGCGCTGTTGCAGGAGTCATGGCTCGCCGGGCAGACGATTCTCATGCTTGAACCGAGGCGTCTGGCGGCGCGCGCTGCGGCGGAACGGCTGGCGTCCGAGCTGGGCGAGAAGGTGGGCGAGACCGTGGGTTACCGGATTCGTCTCGACAGCAAGGTCGGCCCCGACACTCGCATCGAAGTCGTGACCGAAGGGATTCTCACCCGACGCCTGCAAGAAGACCCTTCGCTGGAAGGCGTCGGGCTGCTGATTTTCGACGAATTCCATGAGCGCAGCCTTGATGCCGATCTGGCGCTCGCATTGAGTCTCAATGGCCGCGCGCTGTTTCGCGATGAGCAGCCGCTGAAGATTCTGCTGATGTCGGCGACGCTGGAGGGTGAGCGACTTTCGACGTTGCTCAATGATGCGCCGGTGATCAGCAGCGAAGGGCGCATGTTCCCGGTGAAAATGCAGTGGGGACGGCCTTTCCAACCGGGGGAGTTCATCGAGCCGCGCGTGGTTCAGACCGTGCTCGATGCGTTGGGTAACGAGACCGGCAGCCTGCTGGTGTTTCTGCCGGGGCAGGCGGAGATTCGTCGGGTCAATCAGCAACTGGCCGACGCCTTGGGCGAACGCAGCGATGTCATGCTCTGCCCGCTGCATGGTGAACTCGACCTCAACGCACAGCGCGCCGCCATCGAACCTGCGCCCCAAGGCAAGCGCAAAGTGGTGCTGGCGACCAATATCGCCGAAACCAGCCTGACCATCGACGGTGTGCGGGTGGTCATCGATGCGGGGCTGGCGCGGGTGCCGCGGTTTGATCCGGGGAGCGGCATGACCCGGCTCGACACTCAGCGCATCTCTCGGGCCAGCGCCACGCAACGCGCAGGCCGGGCAGGGCGACTGGAGCCGGGCGTGTGTTATCGGCTGTGGTCCGAGGCGCAGCACGACCAGCTTGCAGCCTATGGCGCGGCGGAAATTCTTCAGGCGGATCTCGCAGGGCTGGCCTTGCAGCTGGCACGCTGGGGCGTCGAGCCTGGGCAACTGGTCTGGCTGGACGTGCCGCCGGCAGCGGCTTATGCACAAGCGCAGGATTTGCTCGGGCGTCTCGGCGCCTTGGTGCGCAAGCCGGCTGAGGACTGGAAACTCACACCCCACGGTCAATCGATGGCTGAGCTGCCAGCGCATCCGCGGATCGGCCATTTGTTGCTGCGTGGTCAGGAGTTGGGCCTTGGCTCACTGGCGTGCGATGTCGCGGCATTGCTGGGCGAGCGCGATATCTTGCGCGGCGCCGGCGCAGACCTGCACAGTCGCCTGACGTTGCTCGCCGGCACCGAGCGGGCCGGGCGCAGCAGTCAGGGCGGCGTTCAGCGGGCCAGGCAATTATCCCGACAGTACCGAGGCTATCTCAGAGGCTCTGCGAAGCAGTCAGTTGCCGAGCCCGATCACACTCGCTGGCTCGGGGCCTTGCTGGCGCTGGCTTACCCCGACCGGGTTGCGCAGCAACGTCGCGCGGGTGGCGCCGAGTATCGGCTAGCCAATGGTCGCGCTGCTTTGTTCGCCGAGCCTGATGCACTGATGAAAGAACCATGGCTGGTGATCGCCGACCTGGGCAGTCGTCAGGGCCAGAAAGAGGAACGGATTTACCTCGCCGCCGAGTTCGACCCTGCACTGTTCGATTCAGTCTTGGCGGAGCAAGTCACGCAGTTCGATCAGCTGGACTGGGACGAGCGCGAGGGTGTGTTCCGCGCCGAGCGTCAGCGCAAGGCCGGTGAGTTGATCATCAGCCGTGAGCCGCTCACCGGCCTGGATGATTCCGCACGCGGTCAGGCGCTGCTCGCGCTGGTCAGGCGCAAGGGGCTGGAGCTGCTGCCGTGGACGCCGGAGCTGCGTCAGTGGCAGGCGCGAGTCGGCTTGTTGCGTCAGCTGGATCTGGAAAAACAGGACAGCAGCGAATGGCCCGACGTCAGCAACAACGCTTTGCTCGAACGCCTGGAGCACTGGCTGCTGCCTTACCTGGGTAAAGTCACGCGGCTGAGTCATTTCGGCAATCTGGACGTGTCGTCGATGCTCCACAATCTGCTGCCATGGCCGTTGCCCCAGCGTCTCGAAGAGCAGGCACCCCACCATTTGAGCGTGCCCTCAGGCTCGTCGGTACGGCTGGATTACAGCGAGTACCCGCCGATTCTGGCGGTCCGCTTGCAGGAACTGTTCGGCCTGTCCGACACCCCGCGCATCGCGGGCGGTCGGCAGATCGTCAAGCTGCATCTGTTGTCCCCCGCGCGGCGCCCGGTGCAGGTAACCCAGGATCTGGCCAACTTCTGGCGCAGTACCTATGCCGAGGTGAAGAAGGATCTCAAGGGGCGATACCCCAAGCACTATTGGCCCGATGATCCCTTGATTGCCGAGCCAACCGCGCGGGTCAAGCCGCGCAAGCCTCAGGCCTGAAATCGCGTCCAGCTAACAGGCGCTAACACCGAATAACTGGTCGAATTCGACACGGGTCCTCAATCTGTAGCCTTGCCGAACAAAGCAGGACAGCGCGGCCCCGTGCGCGTTGTCCACGTCCTGGCGAGTGACGATGAAAAGGGATTGGATGATGTCCGAAGGTTATGGCGAGAGCTGCGTATGTGCAGACGACCGGCCCAGCAATGACGAGCTGAGCGCGTTGATCGCGCAAGTGGTGATGCGAGGGCAGGACGCACCGCAGCGTTTGTTCTCGGCCGTGGCGCCGTTGCTGAGCGCATTCTATGAGGGGCATATTCAGGCCGGGCGTGCGAAGCGCGAGGACCTTGAAACGCTCGTGCAAGGGGCCTTTTTGGCGGTCTGTCAGCGTCATGGCAGCTTTGATGGCGGGCACCCGTTTCGGGCCTGGCTGATCGAGATCGCGCGCAGTACGTTACTGGATTATCTGGTCAGCCAATCGGCGAACAGGGGTGGGGTTGCTTCTGTGGTTGCATCGCCCATCCGTCGCAAAAAGGCTTTGAGAGCTGTTTGATTAGCCGCCCTTGGGCGTGCGTCGTTTGCCGGGAAACTTCATGATCAGTATTGAAAAGATTCTCTACACCGGTCACACCCATACGACCGGTGGCCGTGATGGCGCCGGGCGTAGCTTCGACGGGCGTCTTGATCTCAAACTCTCTCCTCCCGGCGCTCCGGGCAACGGCACCAATCCGGAACAACTTTTTGCCCTGGGCTGGTCGGCCAGCTTCCTCGGTGCCCTGCGTCATGCCTGCAACGCGCGCAAGGTTGCCTTCCCCAATGATGCGGCCGTGGATGCCCAGGTCGACCTGGGCCATGGTGAGCAGGGGTTCTTTCTGCAGGCGCGGATGGCCGTGTCATTGCCGGGCATTGAAGAAGACGCGGCGCAGGCCTTGATCGACGCAGCGCATCAGAACTGTCCTTATTCGAAAGCCACTCGGGGCAATCTGAGCGTGACCCTGACTCTGGTCTGATTCTTCCGTCCTGTCTCCTCGGCCTGTTGCTGCAACAGGCCGCCTGCACTTGAACGATCATCAAAAACACCTATCATCCTTGAACCTGCAGGTATGGTTCGTCATCCCGCGCCAACATCACCCCCCATTTCGAGAGAACGATCCTCGTGGAGTCCGCCCCAGACGACCTGCACGAATCCCCCAGCCTGCGATTTGCCTTCGGCCCCTTCTGCGTTACGCCGAACAAGCGGCTGCTGACCAAAAACGACCTCCCGCTCGAGATCGGCGGACGTGCGCTGGACCTGTTGATCGCGCTGATCGAGCAGCCCGGACGCGTACTCTCCAAACGTGACCTGATCAAGAAGGTCTGGTCTGACATCGTTGTCGAGGAAGGCAGCCTGCGCTTTCACATGACCGGTCTGCGCCGCATCCTTGGCGATGGCGAGGAGGGCGCGCGCTACATCAGCACTCAGGTCGGGGTCGGCTATGCCTTTGTCGCGCCCATCGTGCGTTTGCCATCCGGGCGCAGCGCTCAGCCTTTTCCGCCGTCTGCGGTGCGTTGGCAGAGCAAACGCTTTTCCAGCTCGGTGGGGAGCCTTCCGCCACGCACTCGCCTGATCGGTCGTGAAGCCGACGTGCAACTGGTCGTTGATCGGCTGCAGGAGCCTCGGCTGTTCACCATTGTTGGCGCGGGCGGGGTGGGCAAGACCAGCCTTGCGATCGAAGTGGGACACCGGATCTGCGACGCCAATCCTGACTGCGTGCGGTTTGTCGATCTGGCGCAGGTCGAGGATCCCCTGCTGGTTCCTTCGGCGCTGGCCGGCTCGCTGGACATTCCGGTGCAGGCCGAAGACCCGATGTTCGTGCTGCTTGCCCATCTTCAGGAACAGAACCTGCTGCTGGTCATCGACAACTGCGAGCATTTGATCGACGCGGTGTCGGCTATCGTCGAGCGCATCAGGGAGGCTGCGCCGCAGGTAGGGGTGCTGGCAACCAGCCGCGAGCCGCTGCGTGCCCGAGACGAGCAAGTTCATTGGCTGAGCCCGCTGGACTTCCCGAGCGACACGCAGGACCTCTCGGTGCAGGAATTACTGGCCTTCCCGGCAATCGAGTTGTTTGTCGAGCGAGCGTCTTCGGGGAATGCTGCGCTGGCGCTGGAGGCCGACAACACGCAGATGATCGCCGATATCTGCCGCCGGCTGGAGGGCATGGCGCTGCCCATTGAACTGGCAGCCATGCGTGTTGCGGCCCATGGCGTCCCGGCGACTCACGCATTGCTGGGTGAGCGGTTTTCCCTCGGTTGGGCCGGGCGGCGCACGGCTTTGCCCCGTCATCAGACGCTGCGCGCCATGCTCGACTGGAGCTACAACCTGCTATCGGCCGAAGAAAGTCTGGTGTTCGACCGCCTTGCGATTTTTGTCGGTCCATTCTCGCTGGATGCGGCCTCGCAGATTGTCGCTGATGCGGGGCTTGATTCGATCACCGCAGCTGCCCTGCTGGATGAGCTGGCGGCCAAGGGATTGGTCACGGTTGATCCCGGCGACCCGATGGCGGCGTACCGGCTGCTGGAAATGACCCGCGCCTATGCCCGGGAGAAACTGGCGGAGCGGGGCGATGCCGAGGTTCATGCCCTGGCGTTTCGGCATGCGGCTTTTTACATGGACTTGCTGGGTCATCTCGGAACATCGCCCGGCGAGATCTTCCAGAACTCGGCAAAGCTTGGCAGCCAGTTGGGCAACATTCGCAGCGCACTGGAGTGGAGCTTCGGGCCGCAGGGCGATCCGGGGTTGGCATTGCCACTGGCGGCAGCGAGCGCGCAGCTGTTTCTGCACTTTTCACTGTTGGTCGAATGCCGCACCTGGTGCTCGCGAGCGACTGAGTTACTGGAGCTTGGTTACTTCGGCACACCGACGGAAATGGAACTGCAAGCGGCGCTCGGTCTGGTGCAGATGTTCACTCAAGGCAACAGCGAACTGGCAGAAAAGGCGCTGCTCAGGGCGCTGGATATCGCCGTGGCGCTGGGTGATCGCAGCTCCCAATTGCGGTTGTTAGGGCGGTTGCAGATTTTTTACGAGCGCATTGGCGACTTTCCGTCATCGCTGGCATGGGCCGAGCAAGCGGTTGAAGTGGGTAATCTCATCGGCAAACCCGAAGCCATCGCAGTGGCGGCGTCGCTGGCGGGGATATCCCACCATCTGCTGGGCAACCAGACATTGGCGCGTCAGGAACTGGAGCTGTCTTTGCGCAACAGTGTTCCGGCGCAGCGCAGCGATACGATTCACTACGGTTTCGATCACCGTAATCGCACCGGATTGGGTCTGGCACGAACGCTGTGGCTGATGGGGTTTCCCGATCAGGCGCGATGCTGGGCCGAGCGGGTCGAAGCGGAGGCGGCGGCACTGGATCATGCCGTGACTCACTGCATCGCGCTGGTCTGGACCCTCTGCATTCACGTCTGGACGGGGGATCTGGACAAGGCCACCGCCGGGTTGAAGACATTCACCCGCATTGCCGAGACAAACGCACTCGGCCCTTACGCGGCGGCAGCCATCGGGATACGCGGCGCCATTGCGATACGGTCAGGCCTCGCTGGCGATGCCGTGGCGTTGCTTGAGGAAAGCCTGGCGCGGCTGCATGGCATGCGCTACGAACTGCTCACCACCTCGTTCGAAATCTCGTTGGCAGAGGGATTGGTCCTCAATGGCCAGCACGAGAAAGCGCTAAAACAGGCCAACAGCACCATCGAACATTGCCGCAAGAGCGGTGACGCCTTCGCCCTCCCGGAGTTGCTGCGGATCAAAGCCGACGTGCTCAGGATCCTGACCCCAGACGATATCAATGCTGTCGAAACCCTGCTGGACGAGTCAATCACCATGGCCAGGCAGCAAGGCGCGCGGGCGTGGGAGTTGAGAGCCTCGATGGACCTCGCCAGAGGGTGGCTGGATCAGAGCCGGACTCCTGAAGCAAAGGCGCTACTGAAGGCATGCCGTGATCAGGCGACCGAAGGATTCGACACCCTGGATCTGCGCCAGTTGGAGACGCTTTGGGAGCGGGTTGTTGATCGGTGAGGGGAAATGTTGACAGGCGCGATGCGGGGGGCAGTCACAGACAGGTTTGTCTGGACCACCGCTTCGCTGCCGTCGTGACCTCCGGCGTCTCCCACAAGGATTGCGGCAGCCAGATTTATTTCGTCTTCCCGATCCATCGCCGAGCTAATGCCGGACAAACAGCCTACAGCCCACACTACTCATCGTGGGAGAGAGCTTGCTCGCGAAAGCAGTCTTTCTGGCGCCGTTGCTTCGCCTGATTTACCACCTCATTCCGTATCCCGCCAAGACCAGGCTTGATGGGTTGTGACATGGAAGTTCGCAGACTTGCCGCCGTGAGTTACTCCCGACATGTGCCGTCACAACGCCGACATCTGAGAGTCCACCTCATCAACTACGGTGAAGAAAAACCGGGTTGTCAGGAGGGAGTGGAGTGCCGGAGCTATCTGAATCCCGCCGTTTGCGTCGCGGCAGGGTGTCCGAAAAAGGAAGGGCTTATATGGTCACCTCGACTGTCCTGGATCGTCGCAATGTCTTTGCAGATTGGCGAGTCGGGCGATTACTGGTGGCCGAACTGAAGGCGGCCCAGGAGAAAGGGCTGGCGCGCTCAATGGCATGGGTGGTCATGCCTGATCACTTTCACTGGCTGTTTGAACTGCGAGAGTCCGAATTGAGCGAGCTCGTTCGCCGCATCAAATCCAGGACGAGCATTGCAGTCAATCGTGCGCTGGGCGGGAGTGGCGGGATATGGCAGGACGGGTTTCACGATAGGGCTGTCAGGCGGGAGGAGGATTTTCTGCCGATCGCCCGTTACATCGTTGCAAATCCATTGCGGGCAGGTCTGGTGAGCAAGATCGGAGATTACCCTTTATGGGACTGCATCTGGTTGGAGGATTCGGACTGAGCGGTCAATCGTGTGAGGCGGCATGCCCGGAAAAGTGATTTGACCTGCATTGCTGTGTTGACTCGTCTACCACCTTCGCGAGCAAGCTCCCTCCCACAGTAGACCGGGTTGATCGCGAGATTTCCGGATGGCTCAGGATTTGGCGATGGGGCAGTAGTAACTTGAAATCCCTCTACAGTAGACCGGGTTGATCGGGGGATTTCGGCTGGCTCAGTATCTGGCGATGGGGCAGAAGTAGATTGAAATCCCTATCACAGGGTCTGTAGTAGCCAGGCTGCTGGAGTGTGCTCGACAAGCGGCCGATTTCATGCCGATCGACAATTTGCCAGCCCGCACGGTCCATCGTGGGAGGGAGCTTCCTCGCGAAGACATTGTTACATCCAAAGGGGTTATGGGGCCTGTCAATCAGCCTTCGCGAGCAAGCTCCCTCCCACGGTAGACCGGGTTGATCGGGGGATTTTCGGATGGCTCGGGATTTGGCGATGCGGCAGAAGTAGATTGAAATCCCTCTCACAGGGTCTGTAGTAGCCAGGCTTCTGGAGCGTGCCCGATAGGCCGCCGATTTCATGCCGATCGACAGTTTGCCAGCCCACACGGTCCATCGTGGGAGGGAGCTTGCTCGCGAAGACATTGGTACATCCAAAGGGGTTATGGGGCCTGCCAATCAGCCTTCGCGAGCAAGCTCCCTCCCACGGTAGACCGGGTTGATCGCAGGGTTTTCGGATGGCTCAGGATCTGGCGATGGGGCAGAAGTAGAGTGAAATGCCTCCCACGGGGTTGGTGGTGGCGAGGCTTCTGGGGTGTGCCCTACAAGCGGCCGATTTCATGCCGATCGACAGTTTGCCAGCCCACACGGTTCATCGTGGGAGGGAGCTTGCTCGCGAAGACATTGGTACATCCAAAGGGGATATGGGGCCTGTCAATCAGCCTTCGCGAGCAAGCTCCCTCCCACGGTAGACCGGGTTGATCGCGAGATTTCCGGATGGCTCGGGATTGGCGATGCGGCAGAAGTAACTTGAAATCCCTCTACGGTAGACCGGGTTGATGGCTGGATTTTCGTACGGCTTGGCCTTGGTGAGCTACCTCACAGCCAATGACAACAGCCCAGCCATTTTCACCAGGTCAGCCAGGGAGCGGGCTTTCATCTTGCGCATGACTTTGCCGCGGTGTGCCTTGACGGTGATTTCACTGATGCCAAGGTCCGAGGCGATGACTTTGTTCAGCCGGCCGGCAACGACCATTGCCAAGACTTCCTGCTCGCGTGGGGTGAGGGTGGCGTAGGCGTTGCGCAGTGAGCGCAGGCCGTCTTCGCGGTTCAGCGCGGCGCGGCTGTGGTCGAGGGCGTCGGCGATGGCCTGGAGCAGGACTTCATCATCGAACGGCTTGGTCAGAAACTCCACCGCGCCGGCTTTCATCGCGCGCACAGTGAGTGGCACGTCACCGTAGCCAGTGATGAAAATAATCGGCATGTCCGGACGCTCGCCGGCGATTGCACTCTGCAGGTCAAGCCCGTTGAGGTCGGGCAGGTTGATGTCGAGCACCAGGCAACAGGGAACTTGCGACCGGGGGTGCTCAAGAAAGGCTTGAGCCGAGTCGAAAAGTTGCGGGCGCCACTGGGCGAAGCTGATCAGCAGCTCCAGCGATTCGCGCACCGAAACGTCGTCATCGACAACAAACACCACAGGTGTGGCATCGGTTGTCGCTGCCGGTTTCGGCGCTACGGCCAAGGCATTATTCAGGTCCACTCTGGCACCTCCACACTGATTCGATCCAACGTTCAACTCACAGGCAGTGCGGCGCTCAATGCCTTGAGCAACGCCGCTTCGCTGAAGGGTTTCATCAGACACTCCACGGCACCCTGGCTCATCAGCCTGGGTCGCTCCGCGGGATCGCCGTGGGCGGTGATGAAGATGATCGGGATATCGTGACCCCGAAGTGTAAGTTCTTTTTGCAGATCCGGCCCGGACATGCCCGGCATGGCGATGTCCAGAATCAGGCAGCGGGTCTGCTCGATGAAGCCCGACCACAGAAAATCCTGCCCGGAGGAGAACGCCTGAACCGCAAAGCCGAATTCTCGGAGCAGATCCGGCAGCGACTCGCGCACGGATTCATCGTCATCGACCACTGAAATCAGCAGGGGGGCGTCCATCAGCGACCCTCCTGGGCGTTGCCGGTGACTGCGTCAATTTCAGCCAGTGGGGGAATGGCGAAACGAAAGATCGCCCCCGGGCCGGTGTCGTTGACTGTCGCCCAAAGCCTGCCTTGGTGTTTTTCGATGATCGAACGGCTCACGGAAAGCCCAATGCCCATCCCCGAGCTTTTGGTGGTGTAGAAGGCATTGAACAAGCGCTCGGCATCCTGAGGGTCAAAGCCGGTGCCGTTGTCCTTCACCTCCAGATACACGCACTGGCTTTCGTCCAGCCCGGTGACAATGCGCATGTGCCGCGAGCGGCTGGTGATTTTGTTCATCGTCTCGATGGCATTGAGGATCAAATTGAGGATCACCTGTTGCAGTTGCACGCGATCACCCCTGATCTGCGGCAGGTGCTCGGCGAAATCGGGGTGCAGCATGACGCCGTTGCGCTGCAGCTCCCCCAGCAACATGGCGATGACTTCTCTGGCGGCGGCGTTGATGTCGACGTTTTCTATCGTGATGCTTTTTTTCGAAAACAGCGCGCGCAGCCGGTTGATCACATCGGACGCGCGATTACCGTCGCGAATGGTGCGGCGCGCGGTCTCCAGTGCTCCGGCAACATTCGGCGGGTCGGCGCCAAGCATGCGCAGGCAGGTGCTGGCGTTGGTAATGATGCCCGCCAATGGCTGATTGACCTCATGGGCGATCGACGCGGTCAGCGCGCCCAGGCTCGCGACCCGAGCCAGATGGGTCAGCTCCGAGCGGACCTTGCCCAGTGCTTCTTCCGACAGGCGCCGCTGAGTCACGTCCTGCAACGCGGCGATATATTCCAGCCCGCCGTCTTTGTCGGTAATCGCATGGGCGACCAGATGCACGTGCTTCACTGTGCCGTCGGGCAACAACAGGCGATGCTCGTGCTCGAAATCACCGGCCGTTTCGCGCTGACGTCTGAACATCTCCTCAAGGAGCAAGGTGTCGTCGGGATGGATGCGCGTATAGATCAGTTCGAAAGTCGGTGTCACGCCGGGGTCCAGGTCGAGAATCCGATAGATCTCCTCAGACCAGGTGATTTCGTCGGTCTCGACGCGCCAGGAAAAAGTGCCCGTTGAACTGAGACGTTGGGCCTTGTTCATGAATGCCTGGCTTTGCTTGAGCGCGGCCTCGTTGCGTGCCCGGTCGATGGCGATACTGGCCAGGTGAGTAAATTGCGCGATGAGGTTTTGCTGTGTCGCCGATGGTTCGTTTGGCTCGCGGTAGAGGATCGACAGGATGCCGGTCACGCTGTCATTGATGGAGGTGATCGGCGTCGACCAGTTCGCCCGCAACCCATGGGATAACGCAGAGCAGACCCAGCCCGCCCAACGAGTTTCCTCGGCGAGATCGGTCGAGATTACCTGCTCATTGCTGAGCGCTGCGGCTGCAAGCGGGCAGCACATGGCGTCCACCGGCCGGCCGTCGGCGCCTGGCATCAAGTCCGCTGGAAGATTGGGCGCAGCGCCGGGTTGCATGCGCGGCACCGCTTCAAGTGCCGGATAAGGGCGCTTGAGTTCGACCAGCACGACACTGCACAAGGCACCGTCAAAAGTCGCTTCCACCAGTTCGCAGAGTGCTTCCAGAGTCAGCGAAAGGGCTGACCCGCCCGCCATCATGCCCAGCAAGTGCTTTTCTCCGGCCAGCAGCATTTCTGCGCGCTTGCGGTCTTCAATGTCGGTGTTCTCGCCGTACCAACCCACTATCTGCCCAGACTCGTCATGTTGCGGGACTGCCCTGATCATGAACCAGCGATAGACGCCGTCGAAGCGTCGGATGCGGGCTTCGTATTCTCCCGATTCGCCCGACGCCAGCAGCGCATACCAATAGGTCGCCAAACCTCCTGCATCGTCCGGATGCAGGGAGGTGGTCCAGCCTATGCCGCGCGCATCGTTCAGGGAAACGCCGGTGTAATCGCACCAGCGCTGGTTGATGAAGATCACGCCGCCGTCGGTTCCTGCACTCCAGACGAAACCCGGGACAGCGTTAATGATGTCGCGCAGGCGGTCTTCGGAGGCGCTGACGTCGGCCAATGCCTGGGCGATCGTGGTCTTGTCGCGCCGTCTCTCGTCAATATCGACCTGCAGCACGCACCAGCGCAGGATGCGACCCTCGACGTCCCTGATGGGCAGGCCGCGTACGTGAAACCAGTGATAGACGCCGTCTGCGCGACGAATGCGGTGCTCGATTTCGTAGGGCTCGCCGGTTTCGACCGAGTGCATCCAGACAGCGATCACCGAGGGCAGGTCTTCCGGGTGCACGGCGTCGGTGGCGGCCCAGTCTTTCAGTTCGTCGAGCGGTGCGCCCAGATAATCCAGAATCTGGCGGTTCACCCGTTCCAGCGTGCCGTCCGGCGCCATGAACGCGACCATGGCCGGAATGCTGTCGATGAGCGAGTCGGCATCGACGCGGTCGAGTTCGTTATCCATACCTGTCCTATTGTTCCGATCGCTTGTTGCGAGGATGCGCCCGAGGGTGGTTGGCGCCCATCATACTTTGGTGTCGCACCCGGTAAATAAGGCACTCGTGTCCCGAAAATGGCTTTTCTGTGCGCATCGATCCGACGTCGGCCACAACCATCGGGACCCTATACATAGGTATGCACCGACACCTTGGTGCAATCGTCCACAGGCGTTGGCGGTGGTGTCATCAGCCTCATGCTGGCCGCAGCGCATGGCGGCCACCGACCAAAAGGAGATTGATGATGCTTGCCACTTCGCGCGCTTCAACCTGGCGCCGCTTTCTTGCCTCTTCCGCCATGGCCAGCTCGATGGGGCTCATACTGCTTGCCTGCGCTGGCCACGTCTCGACCGCATCGGCGGCCACTGCTACGGCCGCGTCCGATGCCATTCGCCCCTTCAAGATTCATGTCCCCGAAGCGCAACTGACCGATTTGCACAAACGCATCGCTGCCACTCGTTGGCCGGACAAGGAGACGGTCAGTGACGCGTCTCAAGGCGTGCAGCTGGCGCAGGTTCAGGCGTTGGTGAAGTACTGGGGCAACGGATATGACTGGCGCAAGGCCGAGGCGAAACTCAACGCGCTGCCGGAGTTCATCACCACCATCGACGGCGTCGACATCCAGTTCATCCACGTGCGCTCGCGCAATCCCAATGCCATGCCGCTGATCCTGACCCATGGCTGGCCCGGCTCGCAGTTCGAGTTTCTCAAGACCATCGGCCCGCTGACCGATCCGGTGGCCTATGGCGGCAAGGTGGAAGACTCGTTCGACGTGGTGATTCCGTCGATTCCGGGGCACGGTTTTTCCGGCAAACCGACCGAACTGGGTTGGGGCCCGGATCGAGTGGCCAAGGCTTGGGATGTGCTGATGAAGCGCCTGGGCTACAGCCATTACGTTTCCCAGGGGGGCGATCACGGGTCGGTGATTTCCGATGCTCTGGGGCGTCTGGGGCCACCAGGTCTGTTGGGCATTCACCTGAACATGCCGGCGACTGTCCCGCCAGAACTGGTCAAGCCGATCTTCGGTGGCGATCCCGCTCCGCAAGGGCTGACGGACCACGAACGCAAGGCGTTCAACTCGCTGAGCACCTTCTTCGGCCGCAACGCCGCTTATGGCGCGATGATGGTGACCCGCCCGCAAACCATCGGCTATCTGCTGGCGGACTCTCCCTCGGGCACCGCAGCCTGGATGTACGAGAAATTCGCCGCGTGGACTGACAGCGACGGCCACCCGGAGCGTGTGCTCAGCCGCGACGAAATGCTCGACGACATCAGCCTGTACTGGCTGACCAATAGCGGGGCGTCGTCGTCGCGCTTCTACTGGGAAAACAACAACAATAACTTCAGCGCGACCGCGCAGAAGACCACCGATATCAAGGTTCCGGTGGCGATCACCGTGTTCCCGCACGAGATCTATCAAGCGCCGAAGACCTGGGCCCAGCGCGCCTACCCGTCGCTCTCCTACTACAGCGAAGTCAACAAGGGCGGCCACTTCGCCGCCTGGGAACAGCCGCAACTGTTCAGCGAAGAACTGCGCAGCGCCTTCAGGCCTCTGCGCGGATCGGCGAATGCCACAGCAAACACCACAGACGCGAAGACCGGCCAGTAAGTCGTCGATTGACCGACTTCAACACCCGGAACGGCGGCTCGCCGTTCCAAACGGAGACTCACCATGAAGATTACCTTGTTGAATCAACGCTCTGCGCCGCGTCGCCGGCGTCTGCTTGTCCCGTCGATTCTGGCGATGGCCCTGTTGCAGTTCGGTGCTTTCGGGGCCGCCTCGTCTGCCAGTGCGGCAGACACACCGGCGACCGCGATCGGTCCGATCACGCCGGGTACGAACACCTCGTTCGGCGCGCTCAAGCACGTCAAGACCCCGCTGCTCGACGTGGCTTACGCCGAAGTCGGCCCGGCCGATGGCCCTGTCGTCATCCTGATGCACGGCTGGCCGTACGATATTCATAGCTACGTCGATGTGGCACCGGCGCTTGCGGCCAAGGGCTACCGGGTCCTGATCCCTTACGAGCGTGGTTACGGCGACACGAAATTCCTGTCTGCGAAGACGATCCGCAACGGCCAGCCTGCTGCGCTCGCCACCGATCTGGTGGACTTCATGGATGCGCTGAAGATCAAGAAGGCCGTGCTTGGCGGTTATGACTGGGGCGCCCGAACCGTGGATATCGTTGCGGCGCTGTGGCCGGAGCGGGTGAAAGCGCTGGTGGCGGTGAGCGGTTATCTGATCGGCAGCCAGGAGGCAGGCAAGGCCCCGTTACCGCCAGCGGCCGAGTTGCAGTGGTGGTACCAGTTTTATTTTGCGACCGAGCGCGGACGGCTGGGTTACGAGAAGAACACCCACGACTTCGCCAAGCTGATCTGGAAGCTGGCCTCGCCCAAATGGGACTTCGACGACGCGACCTATGATCGCAGCGCAGCAGCACTGCAGAACCCCGATCATGTGGCGGTTTCGATCTTCAACTATCGCTGGCGTCTGGGGCTGATCAAGGGCGAAGCAAAATATGACGCCATCGAGAAAAAACTGGCGGCGTCCCCCTCCATCGGCGTGCCGACCATCACCATGGAAGGCGACGCCAATGGCGCGCCGCATCCACCCGCCGAGGCCTACGCCAAGCGCTTTACCGGCAAATACGAATATCGCCTGATCAGCGGCGGCGTCGGCCACAACCTGCCGCAAGAAGCCCCGCAGGCCTTCGCTCAGGCGATTGTCGATGCGGATCACCTTTGATGCTGGCTTGAGAGGAATGCTGCGATGAACCTCAGGCAACTGGCGGGATTGTCCGCTGTGGTCGGCGTTGCGGCGCTGGCTGCCACCGGAGTCGCCCTGGGCGATTCCGGGGGTGGTGACTCGTCCCCGATCTACGGCGTGAAGATTCCCGATGGCTATCGACGGTGGGTGCTGATTGCCCCCGCCCAGGAAGCTGAACCGCTGAACGAGCTTCGCGCCGTGGTGGGCAACGATCTGGCGATCAAGGCGTATCAGGAGTCGACGCTGCCGTTTCCCGACGGCACGGTGTTGGTGAAGCTGGCGTGGAAGCACGTTCAGTCGCCTGAGTTCGAACCGGCTTCGATTCCCGGCGCGGCGACCACTGTCCAGGTCATGGTCAAGGACTCGCAAAAGTACGCCTCGACCGGCGGTTGGGGATTTGGGCGCTTCATCAACGGCAAGGCGGTCGATGAAGCCCAGCACCAAACCTGTTTCGCCTGTCACCAGGCCCGCGTGAAAAACCACGACTTTGTCTTCACCCGGTGGGCACCGTAACCCAACCCCTCAAGGAGCCATCACTGAAAAGATTCGCCGCCGCTTTGGCGTTTACTGCCCGCTTGTTCATGGCCGGTTCACTGAGCGGCTGGCAATAAAAAGCGCCCGATAACCGGTAGGTGATCGGAAATCAGCAAGGTGTCTGCCTGACGGACCTGCGCATCGACGCGCTTGAGTTTCGGGCTGTAAAACAGGTAGTCCAGCGTCCGGTCCGGTCCGCTGAGCCGTGGGTCGTTGGGGAAGCGGGTGTACCACTTGCGACGATCCTCACCGTTGGCGTCGTCGTTGCTGGGGATCATCGGGTATTTGTCCCACAGCGCGTGCAGTTCGCTTTCAGGGGCATATTGCTCGCGCTGTTCGGCGGGCAGGCGCTGGTATTGGCCCTGGGGCAGCAGATTGAAGTCGCCGCCGCTGATCCACAGCGTTCCTGCCTGTTCGAATGTGTCGAGCAACTGGGTGGTCGCGGCCACCTGGCGCTGCAAGGTGTCATCACCGGGTTTGAAGTCGCCCAGATGCGTGTTTACAACGGCCAGATGCCCGCCATCGCGCAGCGGCAGGTCACTCACCAGCAACGCGCGCTTGGGCTCGAACTGGCGGCCGATGAGATTGCCGTTGGGGGAGGGCAGTTGCAGGCGTTCGGCCTTGTCCATTTGATAGCGGCTCAACGTTGCCAGCTTCATGCCGACGCTGCCGTAGATATGCCGGTCGGGGACGAAGTCGGACTTCCAGTAGAACGCCTCGGTGCTGCACGGATACAGGTCCGTGACCCGCTCCTGGAGCAGTGCCAGTTGATTGGTGTAATCGGTGTTCTTGGCGCCGTCATTCACTTCCTGCAGCAGCACGATGTCTGGCTGTTCATCACGGATGACCCGCGCGACTTCGTCGAGGTTGTAGGCGATGTCATCGGCAGTGGGGCGTTCGTCCGGGCCGCTGCCATCGGGCATGTCGTACCAGAACACGTAGCGCTTGCCGGCCAGATATTGAATGTTCCAGGTCATGACCTTCAGCGCCTGGCCAGGCATCAAGAGCGGCGGCGCTGCATCTCTGGCGTTACAACTGACCGCCATGCGCTCGTGTCGTGCCGGGTGCCAGGTCACGTTGTAGATCAGGCCGCCGATCAGCGCGAGCAGCAGCGCAAGGGCGATGACATAACGCAGCAGGCGGGGCATCGAGTTACCTCAGGCCGGCTGCGCGGGCTCGTCGATCAGCATGAACAGGCGGAACATCACCACGCTGATGAACAATTGCAGGAAGCTGGAAACGCTGTCGACGATCAGCGACAGCAACGGGCTTTGCTGGTCGGGCAGGACATAGAAACTCAGGCCTTCGAGCACCGACAGCGGGATATAGACGAACAGCACGCAGACCAGAATCCGCACGATATGCCCGCGCGTCATCTTGAAGCTCTCGCGCATCGCATCCAGTGGCCCAAGGCCGCGCAGCACCAGCAAGTACTCGGAGAACACCAGTTTGATCATCACCCATACGCCGGGAACGATGAACAGCGACAAACCGGCCATGATCAGCAGCGTGCTCAGGGCGGTCAGCACAGCGAAAGTGGGCCACATGCGCAACGTGGCCGCGAGCAGGTTGCGCTTGGAGGGCTCCTCGCCTCGAGTCTTGGCGTCGAGGAACAGAATCAGCGCGCCGGTGTACAAGGGGTAGAACAGCAGGCCGATCAGCAACTGCCAACTCGCCGAGCTATCGGGTGCCGAACTGCCGAGCAGCTGTTTGGTCAGGGCCTCGAGGATCACCAGCGGCAGGCACAGCGTGAGAATGCTGGCGAAGTTACGCCGGAAAAAGTACAGCGAGTCTTGAATGATAGTCAGCGGATTCATGAACGGATCACAGGAAAAAGCAGGCCGACACTTTAACGTAGAGCCGGTGTGCTGGGCCAACCTTGTGCGGCGCAGAGGGTTCTTAACTTTTTCTACATCCTATTGAAACGCCCTTGAAACGCCCCATTACTGTTTGTGTCTGACACTCAGGTCAGCCACAGAATTCCTACGGCAATCTAACGAGGTCGCCATGAACAGCGAAGAGCAAACCCTGATCGATGGCCTGTTTGGCAAACTCAAGCAGGCAGAAACCGATTCGGCCCCCCGTGACGCCCAGGCCGAGGCGCTGATCAAGGAGCACCTGACCCGGCAGCCCGCCGCGCCTTATTACATGGCGCAGGCGATCCTGGTTCAGGAGGTCGCGATCAAACAACTGGAGGCCCAGAGCCGCCAGCGCGACGAACAGATTCAACAGTTGCAGGCCGAATTGCAGCGCGTCAAGGCGCAGCCGGCGCCAGCACAAGGTGGCGGCGGATTCCTGTCGAGCATCTTTGGCGGCGGCTCCCGCGAACCGCAGGCCCAACAACCGGCATCCTCGTTCTCCCGCCCATCAAGCCCGCAGCCTTCAGCAGGTGGCTGGCGTGACAACGGTCCAGCCACTCCCCCTCCTTATAACGCACCACCGCAGGGCAACTACGCCCAGCCACAGCAGCAAGCTCCTGCGGCTCCGATTGGCAGCGGCTTCCTGGGTGGCGCGTTGAAAACCGCGGCGGGCGTGGCGGGCGGTGTGATGCTGGCGGAAGGTATTTCCAGCCTGTTCCATCACAACAGCCAACCGCAGGAAATCGTCGAGATCATCAAGGAGGAGCCTGCACAGCCTGCAAGCGACAGTGATTTCGGTGGTGGCAACAGCGGTGGTTGGGGCGACGATCAGCAACGCGTCACCAGCAACGACGGCTGGGGCAATAACGACTCTGGCGGTTTTGCCGATACCGATTACGGCAGCGACGACAGCGGCATGTTCGGCGGTGATGATGACGATTCGTTCGTCTGATTTTTGAGGCAATCAACACTTGCCGCTGGAGCAGTGCAACGTCCGTGGATTAACGCAAAGGCTTAGGCACTGACGCAAACACTTAGGGACTGACGCAAAATCTGTGGGAGGGAGCTTGCTCGCGAAGGTGTCAGATCAGCCGCTGCTGTGATGGCTGACCCAACGCATTCACAAGCAAGCTCCCTCCCGCAACAATCAACTGCGATGCCGCACTAGCATTCCCCCCATCGACCCTGATGCACTGAACGCTTCAATCCCCTCCCCAAACTGGCATACTGAGCGCCGGTCCGACGTTCGGGCCCTTGTCGCTTGTCAGCGCATCGAGGAGTTCGGGTGAGAAGAATCGCGGTGTTCGCCGACGTACAGAATCTGTATTACACCGTGCGTCAGGCTCATGGTTGTCACTTCAACTATGCCGCCCTGTGGGCGGACATCAGTCAGCGCGGGCAAATCGTCGAGGCCTATGCTTATGCCATAGACCGCGGCGACAGCAAGCAGCAGCAATTCCAGCAGATCCTCCGCAACCTCGGTTTCACCGTCAAACTCAAGCCCTACATCCAGCGCAGCGATGGCTCGGCCAAGGGCGACTGGGACGTGGGCATCACCATCGATATCATGGACGTCGCGCCAAATGTCGATGAAGTCGTGCTGGCGTCCGGCGACGGCGACTTCGATCTGCTCCTCGAACGCATCATCAGCAAACACGGCGTCGAGGCAGTGGCCTACGGCGTGCCAGGGCTGACAGCCAATTCTCTGATTCGCGCAGCCAGCCGCTATGTGCCGATCGAAGGCGGGTTGTTGCTCAAGAGTTGAAAGATCAATTACACGTTGTAGCAGCACGGCTAGTCGGCGGTGGCGACTTCACGTTCGTCCCTCCGGCAAGCCGTGCTGCTACAGATATTCGTTGCATTAAAGGTTACCCCCATGCAGGAACGCATCGCCGTCATCGACTTCGAAACCACTGGCATCTCCCCCAACAGCAGCTGTCGGGCCACCGAGATTGCCGTGGTCATCATGGAGCAGGGCGTCATCGTCGAGCGCTATCAGAGCCTGATGAACGCTGGCGTGCGCATTCCGTCCTTCATCGAATCGCTCACCGGCATCAGCAACAGCATGCTGCGCACAGCACCTCCCGCCGAACGGGTCATGAATGAAGTTGCCGAGTTCGTCGGTCTGACCCCGCTTGTCGCCCACAATGCTTCGTTCGACCAGAAGTTCTGGGACTACGAACTGTCCCGCATCAAACGCAACCGCGAACAAAGCTTCGCCTGCTCGATGCTGCTGGCCCGGCGCCTGATGCCCAGTGCGCCGAACCACAAGCTCGGGACGCTCACAAGCTGGGCCGGTCTGCCCCACACCGGCAAGGCGCACCGGGCCATGGCCGACGCCGAGATGGCCGCCAACCTGACCGCTCACCTGAGCCACGAATTGCGCAACACCCACGGCATCGCCGGGGTGTCTCACCAGTTGCTCTGCACGCTGCAAAAGGTGCCAGCGAAGAAAATTGCCGAAGCGATCAGCAAACATCGCGGCATCTGACACGCTGATTGAGGCTGTCAGGAAAAGTGTACGGGTCGAATAAACATCAGTTGTTACTGACATCTCGGCCCCGGACATTTCTAGAATCACACTAATAATAAATTTCCGAATCCGAGCCTTTCATGCCTGCTGCCCGCCGTTTTCCCCTGCTGCTCATCGGGGCCTTTTTCGCGCTTTACGTGATCTGGGGCTCAACCTATCTCGCTATTCGCATCGGCATCGAAACCTGGCCCCCGCTGATGATGGCCGGCGTGCGTTTCACCATCGCCGGCTCGATCCTTTTTGCCTTCATGCGTTTTCGCGGCGCGCCCATGCCAACCTGGCAACAGTGGAAGGCCGCTGCAATGATCGGCTTTCTGTTGCTGGCCTGTGGTAATGGCGGGGTCACGTTAGCCGAACATGCCGGCGTGGCCTCTGGCGTCGCGGCGTTGGCGGTCGCCGTCGTCCCTCTGTTCACGCTGCTGTTTGGCCTCATCTGGGGCCATCGCAACACAGGTCTTGAATGGGCGGGAATCATCCTTGGTTTAATCGGCATCGCGCTGCTCAATTTCGGTTCCAACCTGCAAGCCAGCCCCCTTGGCGCTGCGATGGTTATCTTCGCGGCTGGCACCTGGGCCTTCGGCTCGGTCTGGAGCCGTTATCTGCCGCTACCCGCCGGGCCGATGGCCAGCGCATGCGAAATGTTGGTAGCGGGTGCTGTCCTGTTGGTCGGCAGTTTTGCTAGCGGCGAACGCATGACTCAATCCCCTGGCGTTTCGGGATGGGCGGTCATGGCCTATCTCGTGGTGTTCGGCTCAATCGTCGCTTTCAGCTCTTACATGTATCTGCTCAAAAATGTACGGCCAGCGGCCGCCACGAGTTACTGCTACGTCAATCCGGCAGTGGCAGTGTTGTTGGGCGTGTTATTCGCCGATGAGCACATCGGTCCCGCAGAAGCGGCGGCCATGGCCGTGATCATCAGCGCCGTGGTGCTGATCGGCTTGCCGCAGTGGCGCAAGCAGAAACCGGTGCAAAACGGGTAAACTGCGCGCCATTGCGCAACGCACGACCCTTTTCCAACGGTATTCACATGACATTCGCCTCTCTTGGCCTGATCGAACCTCTGCTGCGCGCCCTCGAAGCGCTCGGCTACCAGACGCCAACCCCCGTTCAGGCCAAGGCGATCCCGCCTGTGCTGGAAGGCCGCGACCTGATGGCCGCTGCCCAGACCGGCACCGGCAAGACCGCAGGCTTCGCCCTGCCATTGCTGCAACGCCTGACCATGGAAGGCCCGAAAGTCGCCGCCAACTCGGTGCGCTCGCTGGTGCTGGTGCCGACCCGCGAACTGGCCGAGCAGGTTCACGAAGCCATTCGTCAGTACGCCGAACACCTGCCGCTGACCACCTATGCGGTCTATGGCGGGGTCAGCATCAACCCGCAGATGATGAAACTGCGCCGTGGCGTCGACGTACTGGTTGCCACCCCGGGCCGTCTGCTCGATTTGTATCGCCAGAACGCCGTTAAGTTCTCTCAGGTTCAGACCCTGATTCTCGACGAAGCCGACCGCATGCTCGATCTCGGCTTCTCCGAAGAGCTGCGCGACATCTACGCCGCACTGCCGAAACGCCGCCAGACCCTGCTGTTCTCCGCGACCTTCTCCGACTCCATCCGCGCGCTCGCCGGGCAAATGCTCGACAACCCGCTGAGCATTGAAGTCAGCCCGCGCAACGTCGCTGCGTCGACGGTCAAGCAGTGGGTCGTGACAGTGGACAAGAAGCGCAAGAGTGAACTGTTCATTCACCTGCTGAAAAAACAGCGCTGGAGCCAGGTTCTGGTGTTCGCCAAGACCCGCGTGGGCGTCGACCAACTGGTGGATCGCTTGCAAGGGCTGAGCATCAACGCCGACGGCATTCACGGCGACAAACCCCAAGCCACTCGCCAGCGCGCGCTCGATCGTTTCAAGGCGGGCGAAGTGCAAATCCTCGTCGCCACTGACGTCGCCGCCCGGGGCCTGGACATCGACGACCTGCCGACCGTGGTCAACCTCGACCTGCCAATCGTCGCTGAAGATTACGTCCACCGCATCGGCCGCACCGGCCGCGCGGGCCAGACTGGCGAAGCCATCTCGCTGGTCTGCGCCGACGAAGTCGAACTGCTCAGCGCCATCGAAGTCCTGACCCGCCAGACCCTGCAGCGCCGGGAAGAACCCGACTTCATCCCCGAACACCGCGTCCCGGCCACCGATGCCACCGGTCAGATTATGAAAAAACCCAAAAAGCCGAAGAAACCGAAAGTCAGCGGTGGGGGCGGCAAGCGCAATCTGGGTAAGTGGGTCGACAGCGGCGAGGTCGCTGCCGATGTGCCGGCAGCCAAGCCTGTGAGGAAGGTGCCGGTGTTTAATACCGGGCCGAGGAAGCGTAAGCCGTAAGCCCATTGCATCGCCACGGTGTGTGAGACCGCGGGCGAATGGGTGTCGGACCATTCGTACAGCCCTAGAATTTCGAACCTTTGCCGGGCTGGGGCGCCGGTAGCGAACGCCTAATTACTGTGCGACAATCCGCCGTCTACGCACACACTAAGACATAATATTGCCTAGCAGTTTCACTTGTGCCCGCATCCGCTCACTCACGAACACTTTGTGCGTCGGGTGATAGCCGAGTGTATTGTTGGCGGCCGGGATAGTCAGGTAAAAACGTTTGCACACACTCCAGGCAAGCTCCCAGAACCTTTTCGTGATTGCTGCTCGACCCCGACGATGTTCCGTAGCGTTGAGTCCGCTAAGCGCGACAGGCGGTAGCTTTTCTACTGTTACATCGACATTACAGCACCCGCCGCTTATGCAACTAAGCCTGCAAGCCAGCTTGTTTATCTGGTGTAGAAGCAGCGGTGTCCATCAGATGCCGACGCCCCACGCCCACACAACTGGCGAAGTGATTCATTAATGGATCTCCTTTCGTCCGCACTTCCGAAAAACTTGCTTAACGAGCGTCGAATCTTTTGCGGCGGCATGTGCTCTAACGCCGCTCATCGCCAGCGTAGGGACATCATTACGGCCATCGTTGGCCCCTCGCTTTCGTTCAGAGACAGCAATTCTCTGCTCTCGGCAGCTTTGCAAGCGGTACCGGGACCACGGGAAGCGCAAAGGCGTTGCTGGCCTCTGAAAACAATATTTATCTCAATTTAAACCGGATTACGAAGGGTGGACCAAGCCTGTGAGAAAGGGAATGCTTCTATGCCTCAATTGAAACAGCGTCTGAAGAACGGGATATATCAGGCTTATCGCGGCCTGCCGTTGTCTACCCACCGCCGCCGGCAGATCAAGAACTTTCTTTTCCGCTACCTGGGGCCCGTCTTCAAGGACTTGCATGCCTATAAAGCATGGGTGCATTACCATGAGCAGCTCCTTCGGGATAAAGAGTCAGAAGAAGACTCGATGATTCCCAAGGCTGTTGTATTTTCTGAGCCCCCGGTAGCAAACGGTGTGTGGGAGTGGGACGACTATCGCCATATTCGATCCCGTATTGCCGATGCGAAGAGGACAGAAAGAGCCCGCCGCTCACCTGAGCCGATTGAGGTTCTGGACTTCGAGGCCTCTGAGCTCGCCGAGATTGCCACAGCGCTGAACTTCAACGGGCTTGGCGCGACTCCGCTGGTCTCGATCATCATTCCGGTCTTCAATAACGTTAAGCTGACCCTCGAATGCCTTGCTTCCATCGAGCGTCATCTTCCTGAGGATATGGCGATCGAGGTGATCGTCGCCGATGATGCGTCTTCGGACGACACACAGGCGCTCATTCAAGCGGTGCCGAATATCAAGTACGTGCGCGGCGAGCAAAATCTTGGGTTCCTGCGCAACTGCAATCGGGCCATGGCCCAAGTTACCGGCAAGTACACAATTTACCTGAACAATGATGTACAGGTGACCGAGGGCTGGCTGCAAGCGCTGCTGTCCACATTCGATACTTATAAAAACGTCGGTGCCGTCGGCCCGAAGTTCGTATATCCGAACGGCCACCTGCAAGAAGCAGGCGCTTCACTGGCGCCCGACGGCATTTCGACCATGGTCGGTTTTGGCGAACATCCAGACGAGCCGCGTTTCAATTACACACGCCGCGTCGACTATGTTTCGGGCGCATGCCTGGTCGCTCCTACCGAACTGCTGAGGAAAGTGGGTGGCTTCTCGGAAGAGTTCCTGCCTTGCTATTGCGAGGACAGCGACCTGTGCATGAGCATCAGGGCGGCGGGCTACGAGATCTACTACAACCCGGATGCGACGATCATTCATCACTTGTCGAAGACGACCGCCGCTACCGACAATGCTTTCAAGATGGAATGCATTTCCAAAAACGTCAGCGTCTTGAACAGGAAGTGGGCGTCCGCAATCGAGAAGAAATTCGACCCGCGGCTGATTACGTTCTACCTGCCTCAATTCCATCCCGTTCCCGAAAACGACCTCTGGTGGGGCAAAGGGTTTACCGAGTGGACGAACGTCAGCAAGGCGCGTCCCAATTTCGTCGGTCACTACCAGCCACGCATTCCGGCCGACCATGGCTACTATGACCTGCGTCTTCTTGAGGTCTTGAAGTCTCAGGCAGAGCTTGCACAGCGCTATGGCATCCACGGCTTCTGCTTCTATTACTACTGGTTCGACGGCAAGCGTCTGCTGGAGCGTCCGGTAGAGCAACTGCTGCTGAGCGACAAGCCTGATATTCCGTTCTGCCTCTGCTGGGCGAACGAAAACTGGACACGCCGTTGGGACGGTCAAGAGCAAGAGATCCTGATGGCTCAGGCTCATACCGAAGAGGACGACGTGGCGGTCATTTATGACCTGATCCGGTTCTTCAAGGATGACCGATACATCAAGGTGGACGACCGTCCATTGATCCTCATTTATCGAGTGACGCTGTTCCCCGACTTCGCCAAAACCGCCGCAAGCTGGCGCAAGGTCTGCCGTGAGCAGGGGCTTGGCGAAATCTATATCGCCATGGTCGAGTCGTTCGAGCTGTCTCATGCGAACACTCATCCGTCGGAGTATGGCTGTGATGCTGCCGTTGAATTCCCTCCGCAGGGGATGGCGGAGATCAAGCCACCGAGTGGCGAGGTCATCAATCCCGAGTTTGCGGGGCATGTAGCGGACTACCGTGACATCGCTGTGAGATATGCGTCCCGACCTGCGCCTGGCTACACGCGCTTCAAAGGTGCAATGCCGGGCTGGGACAACACGGCACGTCGTCAGCACGCCGGTTTCTGCTTCGAGAAAGCCTCACCGGGAGCGTTCCAGGCTTGGCTGGAGGAATCCATCGTCGATACCCGAGAACAAAACTTCGGGGATGAGCGACTGGTGTTCATCAACGCCTGGAACGAATGGGCCGAAGGTGCCTATCTGGAACCCGACCGTCGCTATGGCCACACCTATCTCGAGGCTGTTAGCAACGCGCTGGACGCTTCGCGTCTGTTGAACAAAAATTAAGCGGCTGGAACCTGATGACTCGCATAAATAACGACAGTAGTGACGTGTGCCTCGCTGGCCATCCGTTTGCGCCGATTGGAATGGGTGAGCACGTTCGCGCCACGTTTCGCTCGCTTCGAGCCGTGTACACGCCTCCCAGGCTCCACGACATTTACAAACTGGTGCAGCCCAACGAGGCCGAAGTCGCCGAGTTTTCTGGAGCGATGATCGAAGAACCCGCGCCGATCAACGTCTTCCATATCAACGGAAACGAGGTTGACCAGGTCTGGACGCACATCAGCCACAGTCGGCCATGGACGGGATACAACATTGTGTATCCACTGTGGGAACTGCCCCGCTATCCGAAGGAATGGGCAGTCGAGCTTGATCGCTTCGATGAGATCTGGGCCGCGTCGCGGTTCGTCATGGAAGGGTTGCAGGAGGTCTGCACCAAGCCGGTAGTGCACATGCCTCTGGCGACGGAAATCAAGCTCGATAGCTTTATGAGCCGCCGCTTTTTCGGCCTGCCCGAAGCGGATTATGTGTTCCTGTTCTTCTATGACCTGCGTTCGTATTCCGCCCGCAAAAACCCTCAGGGTGTGCTGGAGGCGTTCAAGAAGCTCGTTGAAAAACGGCCTTACACCAAGACGCATCTCGTGATCAAAGTGAACGGTGTCGACACCAATCCCCAAGCCTTTGAGGACTTGAAGCTACAGGTCCACGAGCTGCATGGCCGGGTCACGCTGATCGACAGGATGATGAGCAGTAATGAAGTTAAAAACCTGCTGCGATGCAGTGATTGCTTCGTCTCCCTTCATCGTTCCGAGGGCTATGGCTTTGGTATCGCCGAAGCCATGGTGCTGGGCAAGCCGGTGATTGCCACTGCTTACTCGGGGAATATGGATTTCATGACCGAAGACACCAGCTTGGCAGTGGGGTACCACTTGGTGCCAGTGCTTGAGGGTGAGTACCCGCACCATGAAGGCCAACGTTGGGCTGATCCTGACTATGAGCAAGCGACAAGCTACATGGTCAAGCTGGTCGATGATCCTGCAATGGGTCGAGCTATAGGCAAGAAAGCGAGGCTGCACATGCAAAGCTATTTTGACTACCGGTCAACAGGATTGCGCTACCGCGACAGGCTCAACGAGATTCGCGCCGCGTTACGCAGCCAATGACGTGAAGCGGCTTCTGGAGCCGTTTCGCTTTTAGCTGAACAAAAAAAACGCCTGATGACATCAGGCGTTTTTTTTGTTTCTGGCAGGCAAAAAATTATGTCATTGCAGGGGCTGTAGCCATCTGTCGGCGCCAGTCGGCCAAAATGCTCTCCAGCGTTTCGCTCAGCGGTGTTGTCGGCGCCCACCCAAGCTCGTTCCGGATACGACTGTTAGAGCCCGCCGCGACAGGAATGTCGGAGGGACGTAAACGGTCCGGGTCGGTTTGAACCTCGATTGCCAGTGAACTGAGTTTGAGCAGCTCATCGAGCATCGCCTGAATCTTTTTGCTCGCGCCCGATGAGATGTTGTAGATCAGGTGATCGAGCTTTCCATCTTTAACCGAGAGAAACTTCGCATACGCGTCGCACACATCATCGACGCTCAAGAAGTCCCGACTGGCGTCGAGATTGCCCACCTTTATGGCCGGGGACTGCAAGCCCGCTTCTATCGAGGCGATCTGCTTTGCAAAAGACCCCGTCACGAAGTCAGCACTTTGCCCTGGGCCGATGTGGTTGAAGGGGCGAACGATGACTCCATTCATGCCCTGGCGAAGATACTGCAGCATCGATATCTCTGCTGCGAGCTTACTTGCCGCATATGGGTTCATCGGTGCGCAAGGCGCCTCCTCGTCCAGCAGGCTGCCCGATTTGAACGACTCGCCATAGACTTCAGATGAACTGACGAAAAGCGTAAAGCAGTCGGGCGCATGAGCTTTCAACGACTCCAGCAGATTCATGGTGCCCATGACGTTGGTGTTCCACGTCAGCAACGGGTCCTTGAAACTGATGGCGACGTTGGAAATGGCAGCAAGGTGCACAAGGTGGGTCGGGTTTATCTGCTGGATGACCGTGTCGACATTCGCGCGATCACAGATATCCAGTACGGTGTAGCGAAGGTCCGCGTCCTGTTCGGTTGGCAGCGAGCCAACCGTCCCGAACACTTCATGACCCTCCCGCAAGAGACGTCTGTGAAGCACCTTCCCGACAAAACCGTTGGCCCCTGTTAACAGAATCCTGCTCATGCCAAATACTCCAAGTCCGTTACTTTTTTACCAGGGGGCGGTACAGGAAGAGCGTCACCTGCGAGTCGATGCCGGGTCAGAACGAGAAGCCCAGTTCGTTGCGGCGCAAATCGGCTTCGACCATCATGCGGCACAGCTCTTCCAGCGAGGTCTTGGCTTCCCATCCAAGCACTCTCCGGGCTTTCTCGGGGTTGCCCAGCAACTGTTCCACTTCGGTAGGGCGATAGAATTTAGGGTTCACGGAAATGAGCGTCCGGCCGGTGGCTTCGTCGATACCGGTTTCGTTTTCGTTCTCACCCTTCCAGGTAATGTTGATGTCCACTGCCTTGAAGGCGAGGGAAACGAAGTCACGCACCGATTCCATACGGTTAGTGGCCAGCACGAAAGTATCCGGCTGATCGGCTTGCAGCATGCGCCACATCCCTTCCACGTACTCCTTGGCATAACCCCAGTCGCGCTTGGCGTCCATGTTGCCGAGTTCCAGGCGGTCCAGCTTGTTCAGCTTGATCTTGGCGACACTGTCGGTGATCTTGCGGGTTACGAACTCTCGACCACGTAGCGGTGATTCGTGATTGAACAGGATACCGCTGGTGCCGAAAATGTCGTATGACTCCCGATAGTTGATAGTCATCCAGTGGGCGAACAGCTTCGCGACGCCGTAAGGGCTGCGCGGATAGAACGGGGTGGTCTCGACTTGCGGCACTTCCTGGACTTTACCGAACATCTCGGAAGTCGACGCCTGGTAGAAGCGGATCTTGGGATTTACGATTCTGATCGCTTCCAACAGATTGACCGCGCCCAGGCCGGTAATCTCGGAAGTGGTCATTGGTTGGTCGAAAGACACGCCGACGAAGCTTTGCGCTGCCAGGTTATAAACTTCAGTCGCCTGGGTGCGCTCAAGCAGACGGATGCTGGTCGAGAGATCAGTGAGATCGTATTCAACCAGATGCAGATTTGGATGTTGATCGAGCCCCAGTTCGTTGAGCCGCCAGAAGTTGACAGAGCTGGTACGGCGATAAGTGCCGTAAACGGTATAACCTTTGGCGATCAGAAGTTGCGCCAAATAAGCACCATCCTGGCCAGTGATACCAGTGACAATAGCGATCATAAATCCTCCAAGATTCAATCCCTTCGCGACCCTCGACGGAGCCCAGGGGGGTAATAGATCAACGGGGCCATGATACTGACTATGGGCCTCAATGACGAGGTCGGGAGCGCGCTGCCGCGCGCGTTGCCACGATGTCTCAGGCTAGCAGGCCAGCCATGATTTGCTCCTCCGACAGCGCGTCCGGAGCTGAAAAATGCAGGAAATGATGCCGGGGGGCAGGAGAGGGCGTTGCATCGATGACTCTCGCCCGTCGCCGCTTCAAGCACGCAGGCGGGCGAGAGCAGGCTCGCTTAACTACTTCGCGCGACCATAGATGTCTTCCAGGCGGACGATATCGTCCTCGCCCACATAGTCACCGCTCTGCACCTCGATAAGCACAAGATCGATCACGCCAGGGTTGCTCAGCCGGTGTTGGTGGCCGGCGCGAATGAATGTGGATTCATTGGTGTTGAGCATGAATTCCTTGTCCCCGTTGACTACCGTCGCCATGCCGCTGACAACGATCCAGTGTTCACTGCGGTGATGATGCAACTGCAATGACAGCGACGCCTTCGGCTTCACGACGATCCGCTTGATCTTGAAGCGATCACCGTTCTCAAGCGTGGTGTAGGTTCCCCACGGGCGATGTACCGTACGATGCAGCAAATGAAGTGTATGCCCGCTGCTCTTGAGTTGGCCGACGATGTGCTTCACATCTTGAGCGTGATCCTTGTGCGCAATCATCAGCGCATCCGGCGTGTCCACCACCAGCAAATCCTCGACGCCTACCAGCGCTGTGAGGCGATCTTCGCTGTTGACATAGTTGTTGCGCGAGCCGTGAGACAACACCTCGCCTTCAAAACGGTTGCCATTGTCGTCCCTGGCAGTGAGCTCGCTGACGGCATTCCAGGAACCGATGTCGCTCCAGCCGATGTCGCATGGCACGGTTGCTACACGGTCTGAACGCTCCATCAAGGCGTAGTCGATCGAGATGTCCGGGACTTTCGCAAAAGAATCGGCGTCGACCGCGAGGCAGTGATAGGCATCACCCTGCGTCAGCCGCGAGCTCGCCAGAGAAGCCGCTGCCGCATCCAGCACGTCCGGGGCATGCTTGGCAAACTCCTCGAGCACTGTCCCCACCTGGAAGCAGAACATGCCGGCGTTCCAGAAGTAATTGCCTGCCGCGAGGTATGACTCAGCTGTCTTAAGGTCCGGCTTTTCGACGAAGCGCGCAACTTTCAACCCCTCATCTGTCCCAATCGCATCGCCAGCTTCTATATAGCCAAAACCCGTTTCCGGATACTGGGGCTGAACGCCAAACGTCACCAGCCAGCCCTGCGATGAAAGCGACACCGCTTTCGCGACGGCTGAAGCAAAGGCAGCCTCATCCTGGATCAGATGGTCGGCGGCAAGCACCAGCATATGAGCGCCATCACCTTTCAATCCCTGAATCTGCAGCGCTGCCATCGCAACCGCTGCTGCAGTATTGCGACCGAACGGTTCGAGAATGAAGCCCTGAGCCAGCCCCGCCGTGTTCACGCTGCGGTACTCATCTTCTGTCTTGAACAGCAACTCACGATTGGTCACGGTCAAGACCTGCGAAATGCCCTTGAGCGAAGCGGCGCGCAAGAATGTTTTCTGGATCAGATTCTGGCCATCCGGCAACGTCATGAACGGCTTCGGATGGGCCTCGCGGGACACGGGCCACAACCGGCTGCCAACGCCGCCAGAGAGAATTACGGGTATCAGGTCCATGTGATGATCCTTAGGTGCAACTCGTAGTTATATGGTATGCGTGCGTGGCTGGCCGATCTTAGCTGACTGCCAGATCAGTCTAAGAGACATGTGTAAGCATTTATATGGAGGAATAACATGGTATCTTGATCAGCTGGGCTCAACGCGCACATACGTGCGGAGGATACCAGAGAAAAACCGCGTACGTGGCTAAGACCTTGGGTTGGCGATGATGAGGGTGAGGAGCGTCGGGTATGTCCAAAAAACTACCGAGCTGATCGCTAAATTCGTGGGAAACAATCTTGTACGAATGCTTCCCAATCGAGTCCGGTCAGCTCGCAGCGATATGCTTTTTATACTCTTCGGTAGCTTGGTTTATATCGATTCTCACAAATTCACCTATTAATCCTGCCGCTTTTAGATTGTCGAGTACTATGTTGGGGTTGATCAGGTATGGTCCTGCAAAAGTTGCTGCTTCGATATTTGCTCTGATATAGGTCGGTTCTAGTCCGATAACTTTGTCGAAAGCCTCAAGTGTGTTGTAAGTCGTGCGATGCCGAGGTTCGCGCTCGATATAAAATACGCGAGTGCCTTGGCGACTAAACATAAGGTTATGCATAGCACTTCCAATGATCCCGCAGTAAATGTTTGATTTTCTGGAGATTTTTATTTGTTCTGGAACGCTTAGTTGTTCCGGGTAAACAATTTCCCAACCTTGTCGAGCGAGCTCGTGCTCAAGCTCAAGCTCGCCAAATACAGGTCGAATAGTGAATTTTGAACGCGAGAAGTAGATGGGTTGCGGTTGTTTTGGGAAGGGACTATAGATGTCCCCAAACGTCCTGTCTGTAATCGCCGAACAGACTTGTTTGTGCACTGCAAAAGCTTCTGTGGACCCAAGTCGGATAGCTGGGTCAGGGATGGTGAGTAAAGGTATTTGGGTGGGTTCATTTATGATTGTTATTTTTTCTTTCGGCCAGCCTAGTGTTTCAAGTAAAAAATCTCCTATAGGGCAAGCTTCGACTGCGCCGGGATGTGAGTGAAATATGATTCTGTCAAACTCTTCGTGTCTCATCAGTCTCCACATCCGAGCTAGAGACTCTATCAGGAAGTGTCCATAATGAGTCCTGTATAGAAAGCCACCGTAGGCAACTCGACCATCGATGCAGTTGGTGATATTGGTACTGAGCGATCCGCCTTTCATGATTGGCGCCCCTTCGCCACGGTACAAGCCTGATTCAGGAATGAATAGTCCCTGGTCATCGAAAATGCCACCGAACATCTCTAGGGAATCAGTTTTCGGAACAACTTTTGAGCTAGGCATTGCGATTGCGTTGGTGTGAACCTTTGCGTTTGGAAGTTCAAATTTTATTGTTACGCTCATAAGCTTCCTTAACCTGATTTTTGCTGCTAGGTTCAAATCTAGCAGTGGTTGCCTTACGGGTTTTATTGCGCTGGACAGCAAGAGTTTTAATCTGTTCTGGTGGTTGTGATGTCACCTTTTATCATCGCTGCCAAGTTGGCTCTAACACCTTGGCCGTCCTGTAGAATCCATTGATCTTTTGCGGGGTTGCAGTCACCGCTTTAGAGGCACGATGGAAGTCAGTAATGGACGGCCCCCAGCGGGGCCACCCTTCAGCGCCGACCAGGTCGCCTATCGCTCTCGCTGCTGTTCTTCAGACTCTTGACCCATATCTTCACGGATGATCGCGAGTTTTTCAATGCAAGCTTGTATATCGTCAAAGGGTAATGTGTTGATGAGGTTTAGTGGGATATCCCACCACTTCAAATCCAGCAGTCGCTCGACGATGAATTTATCAAATCTCGATCTTATCTCACGTGCTGGGTTGCCCCCTACGATCATGTAAGGTGGCACGTCTTTAGTCACTACCGATCCCGCAGCAACAACTGCCCCGTCACCTACAGTCACCCCGCTGACGATACAAGCCTTCGCACCTATCCATACATCGTTTCCGATGATTGTTTCCGGATGCACTTGCCATGGGATTTTGGTTGCAGACTCAAAGTCTTTATCTCTAACAAAAGGACCTTTGCTAATTGTTAGGTGATGAGTGCTTAGGAAGTCCAACGGGTGACTCGCTAGGCCTATCTCCACAAAACGGCCTAGAGCGCAGTACCTGCCCATCGTTACGTTAGCGTAAATGATTGAGTCAGCATTGATAAACGCGTATTTGCCGACCTTCGACCTGTGACCAATTGAGGCACCTTTGCCGACAAAACAAGGCGGTTCGAGGGTGACATTTGCTGTAAGGCTTGCAGACGGGTCTATATGCCCACCCTTCTCGGAGTTCAATGATCTCAGTAAGTCGATGCTCATAGGGCTACTCCAGCCTCTCGGCTGTTTTTACAGTATTAACTGCAGTCTCAAAGTGCACGCATCCTTCCGAAAGCGGCATGATATGTGCTTCGTTAGTGGATGAGATGAAAATAAGCCGGCAGTTTTTTGCGTCTTGGCTATATTTTTTATCCACGTGGAAAGTGAACCCGCAGCGTGGTGCGATTTTTTGTGAAAGAGTTTCGGCCACATCGCGCCTGATTGTAAGAGTCCGATGAAGGGAGATAACATCATCGTGATGACAGAATAAAATCTGTATGGGTGGGCGGGCGCCCGCACGGTCGACCGCCCATCCAGCAATCTGTAAATACGTGATATCTTTCTCTGTGGCCGAAGTTAAAGATTCCAAGTATCCAAAAAATGAATTTACGGAGTTCTTCGCAGTCGCAAATATTCTTTCGCCAGAGTTTGTAGCACTAATATGGATATTGTCGTTGGAGACGCTCATCGTTCTCGCGCCCCCTTCGAATATGTATCGGTTTCCTGCCAATTTGCCTGTGTTTCGACCCAGCAAGTGCTGATTAGCTATTTTCTTTTCAGCTAGCCACTGATAGCCATAGTTAATGCGCTCGATCCACCCTTTCCAGAAGGACAATGTGTCCGTTCTGGAATTCTTTGTTTCGAATATATAGTCCAGGACAGTCGCTAGTGCGTTGCCTTTTGTAACAGACTCTAACGGGTGAAGGTAATGACAGCACAGGAATGATGTGAGGCTGTCTAGGTGTTCATGGTTAGGGCTGGATATATTTTTTATGCTAAGAGATCGTTCGGAAAAGTTCAATTTTCCTCCGACGTCAAAAGCTGCCTCGCCGTATAGGAATGTAACTTTTCCTAAAAGCAAAGCTTCAAACCCAACCGAGCTGTTGATAGTCGCGACTGCAGCGGCTTGTGCCAATATGTTTATAGACTCAAATGCCGTTGCTGTGTGGGGCATAACTGTTACGCGCTCTCCAAGCGTGCGCGCATAATTAAGCGCCTTCGTTTGTGCGATCAAGTTGAATGTACGCCCAACCGCCGCCGGATGTCCTTTAACTACTACGTCTAGACCAATGTCTAACGCTTGAGGGATAACGTGACGAAGAAAAGCCTCTGGCGTTTTGAATTGTGAGTACAGTTGGGTGTTAAGGTCGTCCTCGAGCTGTAGAGGAATGAATAGATAAGGTCTTGAGTCGCTTGAGCGGCTCATTGAGTTGTTATTAGACGTCGTAGCAACATCGATGAGCCCCACCTTCTTCTCATCGTTCCAATCTTTTCCGTGCCGGGTTACCCAAGTTTCTCGTGGGACGGTAATTTCTGGTGTTAGTTCAGGGAGAGGTGCTTTCAGTACCGCTGCCGCACCATTTGTCCCATCTGGATCAAGGTAAATTGTTTGATGGAATGGTGCTCGCGTTGGCCCATATTCTGCGTGCAGAATCGCTATGTCATTGTCCAGGCAAAATTTCCGAACTGCTCCGTTGTCCGACCATAGAAGTACGGCATCAAACGGGTACTCCTTATGGACTCGTTCTAGGACAGATACGTAGAAATCACATAGAGGGCCTTCTCCCTTCACGAGTGAGAGCCATTCATGGATAGTCTTCAGATTCCACTGGCCATAGAAATTTTCCAGCAGTTGGTTCTCTTGGGACGTGAATCTCAAAGATAGATAGGACAGACTCGGTGCTTCAGTAATGATCCGATCAACTATTGCGTCGTTGGATAGATAGCGAAAGTTATATCCAGCGCTTTGATCTAGTTGGAGCATTGCCTGACATAGCAAGAGCCCTACATCGTAGAATTCTTCATAATAGTTTCGGATTGGGTGTGGCTCGATATATACCAGTACGTTACGCATTTTTTTCACCCATAAATGTTGTGAGCCAGGTGTCGATCTGAGGGGCTGTAGAAACAAGACGTTCGATGCGAGTTATCTCTAGCTCTCGCTCGGCGGCGTCTTCCATCTTCTTGCTATTGAGCGCTGCCTCCCACTCCTCAGGTGTTCTGCATTTGTGCAGCAGTGGCGACTCAAATCTATCGATATCCGGTATAGGCGTTGCAATTACATCGCATCCTGCTAGCGCCGCCTCAAAAAACTTTAAACCGCTCTTCGACCGAGTAAACATGGTGTCTTCAAGCGGGGCTAAGACAGTTGCACATTCCGCCATGGTTTTCGCAAGTTCATGAAACGATACTAGCGGTTTCGTAACTACTTGGTCGCCAAGAGCAGCAAATTCTTCCGGTACTTTTAGTGGGCCCACCAAAAGAATTCTTCCACCGGTCTTCGCTAATAAGGCAGCAATGTACGGGGCAATCATTGCGAAGTCTTTGTCGTGGGTGGCTGTGCCCGAGAAGTATCCGAGTAAAAACGGCCGTAGATGGATTGGGTTGTTTTTTCGCGCAACCCTAGATAATCCCATGAAGCCGGGGTCAATAGAGTTGCTCAATACGATGGCTTCGCTTCCGGGGAAGAGATCCAGTGCATGCTCCCTCAGTGGAGATGTCGAGAGCGAGAATCGACTGAATAGGCTGGATGCATCATGTGTCTTTGATAGGTAAGACCTCACTGCACGGGACTCACCGCCTCTGACACGTACCATTGGGGTCATATCCGCGTAGCGCACATCGAATATCAAATCGTCAAAGTCAGCGATGGTGATTCTGTTTTCCACATCCTCTAACAGGAAGTCGCTCAATTCCTGAGTCAAGTATGGGCGGTGAAAAATATACGCGTCGAATTCTGGCAGGGTCTTATAAGTCGCTTGAAAGGTAAGCTGCGACATAACTGAGGCGGAGTGACCCCTCCTGATCAGCTCACTTGCGAAATTGAAGCACCGGTACCTAACTGACGGGTCAAAATAAGGGCGTTCATTTCTTGACGTCCACGAGATAAAAAGAAAATTCTTTAACATTTACGCCTCTAAGATTGCAGTATTAATAGGTCAGTTATCCGCAGGGAGCCTTGATGTTTCTTTTGTGGTCCGAGTTCATCTAAGCTAAAACATTGCCGTACATGTATGATTTAGCCCACGGCCATGTTTGCAGACCTGCATATTTTTTTCTAATCAGGAATCACGAAGTTTCGGAGGCTGTTGCCGCTGAGTTCTCCTTGCTGCGAGCCAGATTCATGAGGCGCGTACTCCTTTACTAAGTTTTCGATGCTATTTGTGCCTAGCCCCTACCAACCTGAGCGGCATCGCCAGCCCCCCATACGGCCCACTCAAATAATCATGACTCAGCGCCGGGTGGTAATACGGGTCGTTGTACCCGTTCAACGCCCAGCGCTCGATAAATCTCTGCTGCTCACGCAGTGCCCTTGATCGCTTCTCGGCGCTGATGTCTTTGCCTCGGCTGGCGGATTCTGCGTGGATCAGTTTTGCGAATGCTGTCCAGATTAGATTCAGGCCTGACTGCTGGATGCGTAGGCACAGATCGACGTCGTTGAAGGCGACGGGGAATGCTTTTTCGTCGAGGCCATCGAGGGCTTCGAATACGGATTTGCGCATCAGCAGGCAGGCGGCAGTTACAGCGCTCTGGCGGCGGGTGATCTGGTTGGTCGCGAGGTAGCCGGCATCGTTTTCTTCGAGGTTGTTGCCAGCGTGTGCAGCCAGGCCGTTGATGCCGACTACGACGCCGCCGTGCTGAACCATGCGGTTGGGCCATAGGAGTTTTGCGCCCACGGCACCGACGTTGTCGCGCAGCAGTTGGCTGACCATTTCTTTCAGCCAGTTGCCTTCGATGATTTCGATATCGTTGTTGACCAGCCCGATGATCTCGCCGGTGGCGTGTTCTACGGCTCGGTTGTTGATTGTCGAGTAGTTGAACGGGTGCGGGTGGTCGAGCACCTTCACGCCCCGGGCCGGTAAGGTCTGCAGGTAGTCCAGTGTCAGTGGATCGCTGGACTGGTTGTCGACGACGATGATTTCCAGGTCTGGGTAGTCGGTGTCGTTGAGCAGGCCTTCGATGCAGGTCCGCAGCAATCCCAGCTGGTCCCGGGTCGGCACGACTAGGCTTACGCGCGGCAAGGTCGATGGCAGCGGCCATTGGACACGCAGCAGTGACGGAAATTGGGGCAGTGTTTCTACCGTGCTGCCGGGCACCAGGGATTGGCAGAGCCAACTGATCGCGTGCTGCCGGTCAGCCGAGGCCTGCGCTTGTTCCGGGCTTGCCGGGGCGTTGTGGTTCCGGTGGTAGAGGACCTTTGGCAAGTGGACGACTTTAGCCTGATGTTTTTCCGTGGCAAGCACGATGCCGGCGGCGAACAGTTCCCAGCTCACAGGCTGCTGCGGCTGCGCGGACTCCAGCAACGACAGTGCGTGCTGGATGATGTCAGCGCTGAAAATCGCACCGGGGGTGAAGACATCCGCGCCGATGAACATGTCGATGTCCCACACGGGTTTAAGCCAGGGGAGGCTGCGCTTACCGCCGGGACCGTCGCGGTCGCAGTCGGCATACGCCCAGGCAACGCCTTCATCGAGCACGTCAGTCAGCTGGCTCAGCGCATGGCTGGCCAGGTGATCCCCCGCTTTGAGCGGGACGATGCTGGTGCAGCCGGCATCGAGTAAGTGCCGCAAGGCTGGCGACAAGTTTTCAGCGTTCGCTGTGGCCAGGTGTGAAGGCCGCGAATCGCCATCGCCCAGGCTCGCGAGGCTAATGTTTTCGAGGCCTTTGTCACCTTCGCTGATCAGCAAAAGGCCGGCATTGCCAAGGCGCTGCTGAGCAGGTGGCGGTGCTATGCGCTGAAAGGTGTCGAACCACTGTGGGTAATGATGGAAGCCCGCGCTTTTCGGGAAGCGCAGGGTCTGTTCTTTCGCAACCTCACTGAGCAGCATCAGAGCGCGCGTATCTACGGTCTGGTGCTCGAGCAGTTTCAGCATTCCTTCCAGGCCTTCTGGCCAGCAGCACAGTTTGATCGGGCTGCCTGATAGAGGGTGGCCCAGATCGTTTTCGATGTGCAGGGTATGAGGCTTGCCGTCGGCCAGCTCCCAAGGCAGATCGAGGTTGAAACCGTGATGACTTGTGGTGCGATAGACCAGTGCCTGATGGTGCTGGTCACAGACGGTTTGCGCCCATACTCGGCTGTCTTCGCGGACCGTTATCCGGACCTGGCGTTGCGGCGCGTCGGCGTCCCACGACCAGCCACTCAGGCGCAACCCGCCGCTGTGCCAGACCTGTGAAGCGACAGGGGCTGGCTCTTTATTGGGTGGGGCCGGCAGCCACAATTCGCCTGCAAGACTCAATGGCTGGTTCGCTACCCGGGCACTGATGTGGCGAGCCTCGTTCAGCCAGTTTTGTCTGAGTTGCACCGTGAAGCCGTGAAACTCATCGCCCGCATCAGCATTGGGGTAGAACTGATCTGCCCGGGCCAGCGCGACACACGCGCCGTCAATCATGACCTCGATGACCAGGCGCTCTTCCGGCCGGGCGCAATCCATCGCCCACCCCTGAAGCACGTCGGCGTAGAGGCCGGTAATTGTGCCCTTTATGGAAGGGTGAATGACGGTGGTGTCGCTGTGCGCGAGCTTTGTGGCAACTTCAACTGACATCAGACTCGGCTCGGTGAAAGAGGTAAGTGAAACATGGGGATGGCGCCTGCTTCGTCGGCAACTGGGCTGGGTATCGCGTAAAGCGCGAGGCCAACACTGTCTGCCAGAACAGGGGCGCTCCACCCTGCGCCGGGCTCCGTGCTCAGACTGAGTGCGGCCGAGCAGCCCGCGAGGCGCAAAGACTCCGCAAGCGTCAGACCGTCGAGTACGGGTTGTGCATGAACCGCGCCAGTAGCGAGCAAGGCTTTACGCCATGGGCTGTCGACATGCATCAGTAATGTCAGGGGAAGCGCTTCGCGTTTGATGCGCCTTGCCAGGCTCAGCCATTGCTCGGCGATGTGTGCGTCCTGCAAGGTATCGGCAATCAAGAGCGTATGCGGGTTGCCGGTGCTGCTGGCCAGACGTTGCTCCTGAGACTCGATGACGAGCCTGGCGTCCGGAAGCGCGGCGGCATAACGGGGGTGCAAGCTTGCCCATGGGAGATGCACGCTTTGTGCTCGACTGGCGAATACCGCGCCATTAAGAGAAGCGTTTGGCCGCACGAGTTGGTCGTCCCGACAGATGATCCGGTATGGCTTTTCAAGCGAAGAGGGCAGGCTGTAAAGCGCAGGCGGCGCTCCTGTCAGGTGCTCGTAGATCAGGGCGTCCACCGGCAGCCTTTGCAGGTCTTCAAACAGCTGGTCGGTATCGGCCGGCAGTTGATAATCGAGGCTGAAATCCAGCGGCGTTATTTTTGCCTGAAGGGTCAAGCGGGTGTTCGAGCCTTCATGGCACCACGTCAGGCTCAGTGGGGCGTCGACTGCTTCGTGTTTGCCGATATGCAGGTGCTTGAGGCTTGGTTCTGGCCAGGAGCAGGTCATGCTAGCGGCGATTTGGCTTGCCAGTTCATCCAGGCGTTCGCGTTGGAGCATCTGACGTGCAGGCTTGATTGGGTCGCGAAGGCAGAAGGCGTCGAAACGGGCAGAAGCGTCTGGATAGCGTTGTTTCAGGATGGCGTTGTTGTGAGCGACACGCAGTGACTTTTCTTCACCGAAGGAAACGCCTCCCTGATGTGCAACGAAGACATTCGGTGCTCCCATGTGGCGCCAGCCCAGTCCGCGAGCGCGCAGGCACCAGTCAGTTTCTTCCCCATAGCCCCGGGAGAGGTGCACCTCATCGAGGTAGCCCACTGCATCTATCGCGCTGCGCTTGATGTACAGACAGAATCCGCAACCGGTCTCGATTTCCATAGGCTGGCCGTTGGCGGAGGCTGCCAGTGCGTCCAGTTGCCCTTGTTCCGCTGCAGTGGGCATCGGGTGGCTGAATCGACTCCGGGGGAAGCTCATCAACTCGCCGTTGTTGGTAAAGGGGGTGACCGAGGCGATATCTTCATCGCTGTAGGCCACTTCCCGCAGGCGGTCGAGCCAGTTGCCGTGAACCCGCGTATCGGCATTGAGCCACACGACATCCTGTTTGGGGCTCAGCGCCATTGCGCGGTTCATGCTACGAATGAAGCCGAGGTTAACCGGGTTCTGGACAAGCGTGATTTTGCCTTTAGCGGCCAGGACCTTCAGGGCTTTGGACAAGGCAGGAACAGGTGATACATCCTCGATCACTACCACCCGGTGAGGTGTACGGTTGAGCTTGCGTGCTGTTATCGCGCTGTTGATGCATTCGAGCGTTTCATCCAGGCCGTCAAACACGGGAATCAGCACATCCACCGGATGCTTTGTCCCCGGGTTCATCGCTGGAGGCGGTGGTGTGAATGCCGGCATTGCGAAAAGCGGGCTGCCCTGCAGCATGGGGCCTGCTTCGAAGCGCATCTGAACCGCCGGAGCGGGGTTGCTCATCTTGATACGGATGCCGCCGTGCGCGACTGGCAGTCCGGCAGCGGCCAGCAATGGACTGGGCGAACTGGCGACGATGCTTATCTTGTGACCGTTGGCTTCCAGTTGCAGCGCAACGGGAGTCCGTAGGTCATGCAGGTTGAGCGCCCAGCCATGAATTTCCTGCTGTTCGGGCAGGTATTTCACGACGCCCACGCAGCCGGGCATCTCCCTTTGCGCCGCCAGTTGCTTGAGCACGAATGACAGCTCGTTGGGCGCTGTGATGTCTGGCAGCTGCGCAAGGATCATGCGCCGCAGCTGTTCGGCGGATTCGCACTGAGCGCGTGCGTGCCAGAGAGACATACGCAGCGCGGGATCATCAGGCAGTTTCTTCCAGGCTGCCGTCAGGTAGCGGCTGGCCAATGCCGGGTCACCTTGCGCAAGGATGCAGCGGGCAACGAGTGCCTGAACATCGGCGCGCAAAGGCAACGCATCGGCGGCGTAGCTTAAAAAAATAAAAGCGAGCTTGGGGGCCGCGGCCAGTGCATCGATACCTTTCCAGATGGCTGCTTCCGGGCGGTATTCGGATGTCTGGAATGCACACTCGAGCGCCACGCAGGCGGCAGCATGTTCGGCGGCCTGGCGGTCACGGTGGAAAATGTCCATGAGCGTTTCTCGCCCATGGTCGAGGTGTATGGACATAAGCTGTCGGGTTCACAAGAAAATAAAAGAGGGGCGACCCGAAAGTCGCCCCTTTTTGCATACGACCCAGCCTTGCGGCCGGGCGTATTTGTCGCTACGACAGGGCTAGTTACACCGCGCCGTGCAGAACAACGACGTTGTCGTTGTGAGCGACTGCTTCAGCAGAACCAACGATAGCGATTGCCACGTCAGCGTGGGTAGCGCCGTTAGCCAGGGCAGTAGCCCAGTCAGACTTGCCAGCGTCGTCGGCGGTACGGCCGAGGGCGTTCTGGTACAGAGTGTCCAGGAACTGGCTGTCAGTGTGAGCAGTGGCTTCAGTCGAGCTGGTGATGGATGCAGCTACATCAGCGCGGCTTGCACCGTTGAACAGTGCCGATACCCACTGGCTTTCGTCAGCGCTGGTGGTAGCGCCATCGCGGCCCAGTACGTTGGTGTACAGGTCGTGGATGAAGGTACCGTTCGAAGCGTCTACAGTCTGTGCTTCAGCGGAGACAGCAATTGCAGCAGCAACGTCGGACAGCGAAGCGCTGCCGTTGGCAACTGCGCCAGCCCAATCGTTAGCACCAGCGTCACCAGTGGTGTCGCGGCCCAACAGGCTCAGGTACAGATCGTTGACGTGAGTTGCAGCTTCCTTGGTCGAGAACTCGGAGGAAGTCAGGAACTGGTTGGTGATGTCGGTCAGCGAAGTACCGGCTTCAACCTGAGCGCTGAAGTACTTGGCGCCTTCCAGTTCAGCGTCGCGACCCAGCAGGCCTTCGTACAGACGCAGAGCGGCTGCTTCAGCATCGCTGTGTGCCAGAGCAACAGTGCTGCCGTCGGTGAAGGTCAGGAACTCTGCATCGGAGATGACTGCAGTCTGGTCACCGGTCAGGGTCACGTTGTTGTGGTTGCCAGCGGCGTAGGTGTAGTCAGCAGCCGAACCAGTCAGCTGAACCACGTCGTAGCCAGCACCAGCGTTGACGATGTTGGTGTTGCCAGCAACGCCGTCCAGAACGATGGTGTCGTTACCGGTACCGGTCGTGACGTTGTTGTTGCCTTCGCCAACCAGAACGGTGTTGTTGCCGTTGCCAGTGACGATAGTGTCGTTGCCGTTACCGCCGTCGACGAAGGTGTTCTGATCGCCTTTAACGGTGATCACGTCGTTGCCAGCACCGCTGCTTACAACCAGACCGAAATCGGTGGTCGGTGCAGCAGCAACAGCTACGCGAGCCAGGGAAGCTTCAGCAGCAACTGGAGCGTCGATGGTTACGTTCAGGCTGGCGTTGGTGTCGAAGATGTACGCTTTAGCCGAAGCCAGCGAATCAGGCAGATCAACGTTGACCAGGTCGGTGGCAGCGCCAGCGATGGTTGCAACTACAACGTCAGCATCGGCAGTCTGGCCAGTCGGAGTCACAGGAGCGGTTACACCGTCCCAGGCTGCGTAGTTGACGGTTTCAGCAGTGTCCAGGTTCAGCAGAGCGCTGATGGCAGCTGCGGTATCTTGAGAAACGCTGGCGGTGTCCAGGAAAGACTGGAACGAAGCGGAGGTAATTGGGCTGTCGTATTGCATGTGGAAGTCCTGATACGTCAGGCCATTTGGCCTGTGCTACTAATTTTCTGCTTCAATGCAGAGTTTTCCCACGGAGACTTATAGCGGGCAGCGTTCATCTTCGTTACGGGTGTAATGCAGATATGTAGCGCCACCAACGGCTCGGTGCCGGTAGGGCCATACATCATCTGGTCGGCAACAACGAGTTGCGGCACGGAGCCGCGGAACACGATGTGCCCTGACAATTCGTATAAATGACGGTTCGGTCCTACCAGGCCAAAGCCGGCAGATACCAATGGAAGAGATTTGCCCCGGGTGCCGGTGAACGTCCCGGAGACCACTTTCGGGCTGGGGCCTGAACCGCTGGCGGTGGAGGCGTAAACGAGGTCGACACCGGCAGGCTTGCCTTCCCAGTGAAGGCTGAAACCTTCCAGGCGACGGATGCTGTCATGCTCGCCAGCCCAGCCTTCCGCAGACTCCACATCGCCTGCACCTTGAAGATGCGCGAGGAGTTTCAGCGTCACGGGTACAGGGGACGGGGCGATGACTGCGCTGGCATCCGGTGTGGAGATGACGCCGAAATTGCGCATGATGGCTGGGGATGTGTCGATACGGTCGATGCGCAGATCGATAGGATCAATGCTTTCATCGAACATGTGATATTCGGTGATCAGGACAGTCGCGATGCCGTTTTTGACACGGGCCACTATGGTGTCGCCGAGCTTGGCCAGCATATTTTTGCTGATGCCTTCCGCCGGGAAGAAATCGATCGCACCTTTGCCAAGCGGCGCTTGCTGCAACGCGATACAGACAGGTTTGTCTGCGGGGGGCTGTGAGGCGTAGCGGAAAATGTACATCCCCGGTTCAAGCAGCGTGACGCGGGAAGTGATTTTCAAGCCATCTAATGTTTGCGACTGCACTCAATAAGTTTCCTTCTTATCCCGAGCTGACAGCAGTTGATTCAGAGGCATGGGCCTCGCTCAACTCTAAACAGGTACTGCACAACTTAGTGGCGCATTGGTGGCAACCGTCCGAGTGGCGAGATTAATCGATCCGGGACAAAAGTCAATTCAATCCATGTCAGAAAGTAGGATCTTTCTGATTTCTAAGTACGAAAATACCGGCGGACATGGTGATATGAAATTGGAATTTTGTGTGCACCGTTGGTCCGGAAAACATCGCTTTTGAATCCCTTCGTATGAGGGTAGTCGCTCCTTTGTAAGCCCTCTGTCTCGGGCGCTGCAGCGTAGTCGGGGAATAAAAATCGATGCGTCTCAAGGTACTCGTCGGGGTCGGGCAGTCTTGGGTTGGCCCAAGGCGGTGAGCGGCCTTTTTTGGGAGGATTTATGGTCGACCGCTCTGGCTCGCGGGTCTTGCTCTTTGCGGGCAGATTTTTCGGCGAGCCGGCTCGCCAGCAAGCGTCAGTGTGTTGGTTGTTTTCTGATCAATCTCTTTATGAGTCGTTACGCTCGCAGATGCCTGGCCAAGGGCTGAATTCCTGAAAATTGTCGGGTGCGCGCTCGATATCTCAATCTGCAATTTTGACGATACTACTGGTGGCAAACTGCTACACGATTATGAGTCGCACTGGTGGGTCGGAGCGGAAGAGGCAGGCGCGGATGAAACTGAATGGGTCGGTCAGGAAACATACCGACATATATGTTGCGCAGTTCGTCGGGATAATCGCAAACATGTGGAACTATCGCGCTAAGTTGCATCCCACTGTTGCCGGTGAAGTCTTGTGGATTTCACTTTCTGACAAAACATTCATGAAAAATCTGCCGAGCGGACAGTAATTTGATGGCCCTTTAATGCTGCCTGACGCTATCGCCGATGGTACACTGCCGCGCTTTCGCAGCCCTATCTCTAGTAATGGATTCCATGAGTCGCTCACACGAAAACAATCTGCAAGCGGCCCTCAGGGTCTGTAAAGGTAGCTTCCTATCGGTCGGTTTCTTCAGCTTCTTCGTCAACACGTTGATGCTGGTACCTACCTTTTACATGATTCAGGTGTCTGGACGCGTAGTGCCCAGCAGCAGCACGTCCACGCTGATCATGCTGACGCTCATTCTGACCATTCTCATGGCAACGCTCGGTTCGCTGGAATGGGTCCGGTCGCGGATCATGGTCCGTATCAGTAATCGTCTGGACGTGCTTCTCAGTCGGGACGTCTACCGGGCCAGTTTCAAGAAGGCATTGAGCAGCGGGGGCATGGATGCCTCTGCTCAGTCTCTTAATGATCTCACCGCTCTGCGTCAGTTTTTGACCGGAAATGGTCTGTTTGCCTTCTTCGATGCCCCATGGCTGCCGATCTACACCGCTGTAATGTTCCTTTTTCATCCGTGGTTCGGCTGGATGACTGTCGCGGCGGCGGTTGTGTTGGTGGTGTTGGCGTACCTCAATCATCGCTACACCGGTAATGCCTTGGCCGAGGCGAACAAACAAAGCCTCACGGCCAACCTGCAAACCACCAAAAATCTGCGCAATGCCGAAGTGATCGAGTCCATGGGGATGCTCGACACGCTGATGGGGCGTTGGGCCACTCGTCAACGCAGAGTGCTGGTGCTGCAGTCTGCGGCCAGTGACAAGAGCGGGATCATTACGTCCATCTCCAAAACGTTCCGCAACTGGGCTCAGTCGATGATGCTCGCAGCGGGCGCCTACCTGGTCATCACCCACGAAATCAATCCAGGCTTGATGATGGCCGGCTCGCTTCTGCTGGGTCGTGCATTGTCGCCAATCGATCAAATGATCGGCAGCTGGAAAGGCTTTGTGGCCGCGCGCGTGCAGTATCAGCGTCTGAACGAGACGCTGGAAAAACTCCATGCGGAGCCCGAGCGCATGTCACTGCCCGATCCCCAGGGGCATGTTCAGGTTGAGAGTCTTGTTGTCGCGGCGCCGGGCGCAAAAGCGCCGGTCATCCGCAACATCAGCTTCGTGGCTCCGGCGGGCAGTATCGTCGGTATCGTCGGGCCGAGTGCAGCGGGGAAATCGACGCTGGCCCGAGCGTTGTTGGGCATCTGGCCCCCACAGCATGGCAAGGTACGACTGGACGGTGCTGACATCAGTGCGTGGGACAAGCAGAAGCTGGGTCCGCACCTGGGTTATCTGCCGCAGGACATCGAGCTGTTCGAAGGCAGCATCAGCGAAAACATCGCGCGGTTCACTAAAGTCGATCCCGAACAGGTTGTGCTGGCTGCACGGATAGCCGGGGTGCATGAGTTGATTCTGCAACTGCCTGACGGATACGACACTGTCATCGGTAGCGATGGGGTCAATCTTTCAGGTGGCCAGCGTCAGCGCATCGGCCTGGCCCGCGCCGTCTATGGAAGCCCGCGTCTGATCGTGCTGGATGAGCCCAACTCCAACCTTGATGAGGTGGGCGAGCGAGCGCTGGGTGTGGCGTTGCAGAAGATCAAGGAAACCGGGGCAACTGTATTCATCATCTCTCACCGTCCCAATATCCTGTCCCGACTTGATCGGGTCATGGTGCTCAATGCAGGCGTCATCACCATGTATGGCGCGCGCGATCAAGTGATTGCCGAACTGGCTCAGCAACAAGCGAAAGCCCAGGCGCAGGCTCAAGGGCAGGCCCAACCCAGAGTCGCACCCGCGACCCCTGAAACGGCCCAGCCCAGCGCTTGAAAGGAACTCATAGATGACCAGTAATGCAATGACAGTGCTCGAAGAGCACTCAGTAGATATGCCGACTTCCGACCGCGGTATCCGCCGGGTCGGAATGACAATTGTCCTGGTGACCTTTGGCCTGTTCGGTACATGGGCGGCATTTGCCCCTCTGGGTAATGCGGTTTATGGCAACGGGATGGTGACTGTCCAGAGTTACCGCAAGACCGTTCAGCATCTGGAAGGTGGCATCGTCAAAGAGCTACTCGCCCGGGACGGCGATACGGTCCATAAAGGCGATCCTTTGATTGTTCTGGATGACTCCCAGTTAAGCGCCGAATATGAGTCCACCAGCAACCAGTTGATCACCGCTCGTGCCAAAGAGGCCCGTTTGAGAGCCGAACGCGATGATCTTCCGTCGATCCCGGCGTTGGTTATCAGTGGCGTAGAAAGTGAACGGGCACGAGAAGCTATCAACGGCGAAGCTCAGGTTTTCAAGGCGCGGCATGTGGCGCGTCTGGGCGAGATTTCCGTACAGCAGGAACGTATCGGTCAGCTGAAACAGCAGATCATCGGCCTTAACGACATGATCGCGACCAAGGTCAATCTGGAGAAGTCCTACAGCGGTGAGATCACCGAACTGAAGGACTTGTTGCGCCAGGGCTTCGTCGACAAGCAGCGTTTGCTCGAGCAGGAGCGCAAGCTGGACATGCTCAAGTCCGAAGTTGCCGATCACCAGTCGACCATCACCAAGACCCGCCTGCAAATCAACGAAACCGAGTTGCAGATCGTGCAGTTGAATCAGAAATTCAGCTCTGACGTCGCCAAGGACTTGAGTGACGTTCAGGCGCAGGTGTTCGATTTGCAAGAGAAGGCGACAGCCCTGAAGGATCGTCTGTCACGCGTCATCATTCGTGCCCCTGAAGACGGCATGGTGCTGGACATGAAGGTTCACACTATCGGCGGTGTTGTCAGCGCGGCGACGCCGTTGCTGGACATCGTGCCAGAGTCCTCCGAGCTGGTGGTCGAGGCGCATATCGGCACTAACGATATTGATCGGATCACCATCGGTAAAAAGACCGATATCCGCTTCAGCGCGTTCAACAGCGCAACCACCCCGGTCATTCAGGGTGAGGTGACGCGCATTTCCGCCGACCGCCTGACCGACGATAAATCGGGTGAAGGCTATTACCTGGTGCGTGTGAAGCTCACCGACGAAGGCAAAGAGCGTCTGGGCGATCGCAAGCTGCAACCGGGCATGCCTGCTGAGGTGTTGATCAACGCCGGTAACCGGACGATGTTGCAGTACCTGCTAAAGCCTGCTCACAACATGTTCGCCAAGTCGATGATCGAGGAATGATTGTGTTGCGTCTTTTCTCGCTGGCGCTGTGCGCATCTGCTGTGTTGCAAGTTCAGGCTGCTCAACCACCGGTTTCCAGATCGGTCAGTGCTTCGAACTACTCGCTGGATCTGATGACCCTGTATCGGGAGTCGCGCCTTGAAGACCCGCGCGTTCTGGCTGCTTATGCCCGCGCCCGTTCGGCAGCGGAGAAGGAGCGCGAAGCACTGGGTGGCCTGTTGCCGCAAGTGACGGCCAACGCGACCACGAACCGAATCCTGCGCAGGGATGAGGCATCTCGCGAAGCCTACAACAACAAAAGCTACTCGCTGAACCTGACCCAGTACCTCTATAACAAGCAGGCGTGGGAGCACTATCAGCAGTCCAAAAGCCTGACTCAGCAAAAAAGCGCGCAATCTGATGATGCGCAAGCAGAGGCAACGGTTGATCTGGCACAGCGCTATTTCGTAGCCCTCGCCGCTGACGATGAGTTGGAGTTGGTCATGGCCGAACGCCGTGCAACCCAGAAGAACCTCGATCGGGTCAATGCGATGTTTGAAAAGAAGCTCGCCATGATCACTGACGTGCTGGACCTCAAGGCACGAGTTGATTCACTTGCAGCGCAAGAGGTCGATGCGCGCAATCAGGTCATGATCAGCCGGGAAGCACTGTCGGAAATTGTCGGGCGGCCCATCAAAGAGCGCTTGAGCCGCATTCGTAACGATGTCGCGCTGCAGGCCCCCTCGCAACCGCTGCAGAACTGGATCGCCGAAGCGATCGACAGTAACCCGCTGCTCAAAGCCCATCAAAGTGGTCTGGAGGCGGCCAATGCTGCGGTGAGAGAGGGGAAGGGTGGCCATTATCCGTCACTGACCTTCAGTCTCGGTGCTCAGCAGAGCGACGTCGGCTACGACAATACCCAGACCCCTCGCAGCGATAGCTATGTGGCAACGTTCGGCGTGCAAGTGCCGATATATAGCGGCGGCTCCACTTCTGCTCGGGTACGGGGGCTCTATGACGAGCAACTGGCGGCCGAGCAAGAGGTTGAGGGTGTCCGTCGGCAGGTGGTGAAAGAAACCACCAACTCCTATCTGACGGCGCAGTCGAGCGTTGAGAAAATCCGGGCTAACCAGAACGCCTTGTCTTCCGCCAAGCAATCCAGCGTCGCGGCGCAGAAGGCGTTCACCTATGGCGTAGTCAACGCTGTCGACGTGCTGACTGCAGTGCAGAACGAGTTCAAGGCTCGTCGGGACCTGCTCAAGTCGCAATACGACTTCATTACCAATCTGTTCATTTTGAATCGTTGGGCCGGCAAGTTGTCCGAGGACAGCGTTGATAGCGTCAATGTCTGGCTGGGTGGTAACGAGTCGGACGCGGTTGAGGATCTGAAGCTTTCCAGCGCAAGCCCTTCCGCTCGTTGATTGAAGCGGCTTCGCGCTCATTGGCTGTACAACCGCTCCTCGCCAGTGGGTGTCTGTTGCCGATTTGGCAATGTGACCGGTTATACTCCACCGGCTCGCATTTTTGCGTCTAGTTCGACATACATGGATTAAACAGGGCTCATATGGCCCTGTCAGGACCTCAAGGTAGATAACTCTCGTGAAGATCTTAGTAACAGGCGGCGCTGGCTTTATCGGCTCGGCGGTCATTCGTCACATTATTTCCTGCACCACTGACTCGGTCGTCAACGTCGACAAGCTCACTTATGCGGGCAACCTGGAGTCCTTGCAGTCTGTCGATCAGGATGCGCGATACGCTTTCGAGCACGTCGACATCTGTGACCGCCAGGCACTGGATCGTGTATTCCGTGAGCACCAGCCCGATGCGGTAATGCATCTGGCGGCTGAATCCCATGTTGACCGCTCTATCAGCGGTCCATCGGAGTTCATCCAGACGAATATTATTGGTACCTATGAGTTGCTCGAAGCAGCACGTGGGTACTGGACTGCACTGGAAGAGCCACGCAAGTCGGCATTTCGCTTCCATCACATTTCGACCGACGAAGTGTATGGCGACCTCGAAGGGCCGGAAGACCTCTTCACCGAAACCACCCCATACCAGCCGAGCTCTCCTTATTCAGCGAGCAAGGCGAGCTCCGACCACCTGGTTCGCGCCTGGGCCCGTACCTTTGGCCTGCCGACGCTGGTCACGAACTGCTCGAACAATTACGGCCCGTTCCATTTCCCCGAAAAACTGATTCCGCTGGTCATTCTTAATGCCCTTGAAGGCAAGCCGCTGCCGATTTATGGCAAAGGGGATCAGATCCGCGACTGGTTGTTCGTTGAAGATCACGCCCGGGCCCTGTACAAGGTTGTGACCGAAGGCGAGATTGGCGAGACCTACAATATCGGCGGGCACAACGAGAAGCAGAACATTGAAGTCGTGCGTACCGTTTGCGCGTTGCTTGATGAACTGCGTCCTGATTCGGCATTCCGCCCTCATGTGGACCTGCTGACCTACGTCAAGGATCGTCCGGGACATGACCTGCGTTACGCGATTGACGCCAGCAAGATCCAGCGCGAGCTCGGCTGGGTGCCAGAGGAAACATTTGAATCCGGCATCCGCAAAACCGTGCAGTGGTACCTCGACAACCCTGAATGGGTAGCTCACGTGAAGAGCGGCAGCTATCAGCAGTGGATCGACAATAACTACACCGCGCGCGCTGACAAGGCATGAAGATTCTTCTGCTAGGTAAAAACGGTCAGGTTGGCTGGGAGCTGCAGCGCGCCTTGAGCGTGTTGGGTGAGGTGGTCGCACTCGATCGCCACCCGGCGCCCACGGCTTATGGCACGCTTGCCGGGGATCTGTCTGACCTTGACGGGTTGCGCGACACGATCCGTCGTGTCGCCCCGGATGTCATCGTCAATGCCGCGGCCTACACCGCAGTCGACAAGGCTGAAACCGAGCGAGAGATGGCTCATAAGGTCAACGCTCTGGCCAGCCAGGTTATGGCTGAAGAGGCGAAGCGATTGAATGCGTGGCTGGTGCACTACTCCACCGATTACGTTTTCGACGGCAGTGGCAGTGATGCATGGGTTGAATCTGCCAGCGTTGCGCCGGTGAACTACTATGGCGCAACCAAGCTGGAAGGCGAGCAACTGATTGTGGCTTCTGGCTGCAAGCACCTTATCTTTCGCACCAGTTGGGTCTACGCGGCGCGAGGCAACAACTTCGCCAAGACCATGCTCAAGCTGGCCAGAGATCGTGCGTCGCTCAACGTCATTGCGGATCAGATCGGCGTTCCCACGGGAGCTGACCTTTTGGCTGACGTCGCGGTTGCCGCGCTGCAGAAATCGCTGCTCGACCCACAATTGGCTGGTATTTACCACTTGGCCCCTGCCGGCGAAACGTCCTGGCATGCGTACGCCAGGTATGTGATCGATTTCGCGCGGGCAAATGGCGAGACACTCGCTGTCGAGACGATCAGCCCAATACCCACGACCGACTATCCGACCCCGGCCAAGCGGCCTCTGAATTCGCGTCTGAACACTCAAAAGCTGCGTGATACTTTTTCCCTGCACTTGCCGGATTGGCAAAGTGGCGTAACCCGAATGCTTATGGAAGTTTTAAACAAATGAACACGACAAATCGCAAGGGAATCATTCTGGCCGGCGGTTCGGGGACGCGTTTGCACCCGCTGACGCTGGGCGTCTCCAAGCAGATGCTGCCGATCTACGACAAGCCGATGATTTTCTATCCGCTGTCCGTGCTCATGCTCGCCGGGATGCGCGAAATCCTGATCATCTCTACTCCAGAGGATCTGCCAGCGTTTCGCAAGTTGCTGGGCGATGGCAGTCAGTACGGTGTCAACCTCACCTATGCCGAGCAGCCGAGCCCTGACGGTCTGGCTCAGGCGTTCATCATTGGCGAGGAGTTCATCGGTACGGACCCTTGCTGCCTGATTCTGGGCGATAACATTTTTTACGGACAGCATTTCTCCGAGAACCTGCGCTCCGCCACCGAGCAGGCTCACGGTGCAACAGTCTTCGGTTATCACGTCGCAGACCCTGAGCGCTTCGGCGTCGTGGAGTTCGATGAAACAGGCCGCGCCCTGAGTATCGAGGAAAAGCCAGCTGCTCCGAAATCCAGCTATGCGGTGACCGGCCTTTATTTCTACGACAATCAAGTCGTCGAAATTGCCAAAAACATCAAGCCGTCCGAACGCGGCGAACTGGAGATCACGGACGTCAACCGTGCCTATCTCGAACAGAAATCCCTGACCGTAGAAATGCTTGGTCGCGGTTTTGCCTGGCTCGACACCGGTACGCACGAATCGCTGCTCGAGGCGAGCCACTTCGTGCACACCATCGAACAGCGCCAGGGTTGGAAAGTAGCTTGTCTTGAAGAGATCGCCTACACCAATGGGTGGATCACCAGCGAGCAGGTCGCATCGCAAGCTGAAAAGCTCAAGAAAACAGGGTATGGCCAGTATCTCCAACGGCTTCTGGAGCCGGGCAATATCTGAGGTCATGCGCGCTCACGAGCCTGAGGCTACGGCGCCCTCAGGGCTCCCTCGGGTCGCCGTGCTGCTGGCGGCCTATGAAGGCATGTCATGGATAGAGGAGCAACTGGCCTCTATCCTCGCGCAAACCGGTGTGAGAGTGACCATCTATATCAGTGTCGATCCGTCGAGTGACGGCACTGAGGCTTGGTGCGCCGACTACGCATTAACTCACTCTCAAGTCGTGCTGCTTCCCTCTTCGGGACCATTCAGAGGCGCCTCGCGTAACTTCTTTCGCCTCATTCGAGATGTAGAGTTCTCTGAGTACGACTATGTGGCGTTCTCTGATCAGGACGACATCTGGTATTGCGATAAGCTCGTACGCGCCGTATCCACGCTGCATACCGCCAGAGTCGATGGTTATTCCAGCAACGTCAGGGCTATTTGGCCGGACGGTCGGCGTATTCTTGTAGACAAGGCGCAGCCGCAGGTGGAGTGGGACTTCCTTTTCGAGGCGGCAGGCCCAGGATGTACCTACGTATTGACTCAGCGTTTGGCCTGCGCATTTAAACATCTGATCTCGCGCGCCTGGACAGACGTTCAGTCGATCGATCTGCACGACTGGTTTTGCTATGCGTTTGCGCGAAGTCAGGGTTTCAAATGGTTTATCGATCCCTTACCGGGAATGGATTATCGACAGCACGCCAGCAACCAGGTCGGGGTCAACTCAGGCTTTCGCTCCGCCATTGCCAGATGGCGGAAAATAGCGGATGGATGGTGGTTCCGACAGATTTGTCTGACCGCGATGATTCTGAAAGTCAGCAATCCATACACGGGCGGAGCGAGCGCAGCTGCCGCTGCTCTGTCCACCGTAAGAGTGGCGCGCGATGTCAGGAAGTGCCGGCGTCGGCCACGGGACAGGGTGGTACTGCTAGTTGTCTGTCTACTACAGACCGTCGCGGGTCGTCGATAGATTGCAAGGGCTGCTGTTCTGGCAGTCATCGGAGTGTTTGGTGACCCCGATGACTGTCGTGGCGGTGGTTATCGCAGTTTGGGCTTCAAGAACACCAGACGCTGGTACTGGTCCTGAAGAAAGTGCTCAGTGCCAACCACTTCCCACTCATGCCAGTTTTCAGTGATGTAAGCGAGAGTAATAGAGGTGTCACCGTAGGTGATTTCTCCGTTAACCGTTGCCGGGGAACCTTCGCCATGGGGCGTGAAGGCAAACCCTTTTGTATCGTGATCGGAAAGCATCACCGACTTGACGACTTTGTCATTCTGGGACGATGGGTGCACTTCCCAATATGATCGAGGGCGCACGGTAATAACCAGTAGCCCGTCATCGGCAATGTGTTTGCGGCATGCAGTGACTGCCGCAAGTGCCGCTCGCTCCGAAAGATGAGTGAAAACAGAGTAAGAATAAATAAAGTCGAACGTGACACCCGGGAAGGGAAGTGTTTCCGGCAAATAATCAGAAAGCGCGAGGTTTGCCGTGATGCCACTTTCCCTGCATATTTCCAGCGACTTGTCCCATGGGTCACATCCGTAGATATTTTCTGGGGCGGTGAACTTATAAAGCAGCCGGAGAAGTCGGCCCCACCCGCATCCAAAATCCAGAACTTTGGTATTGTCTAGCGAGCGCCCCGAATATCGGTTTATGCCGCACTCCAGCGTTCGCATGAACGCACAACTTTGCAGCAGCAGATCGTAACCCGATGAGCCATTCCAGTTTTTTTGTATCTGGTCAGGGGCCATGGTTGGTAATAGTGATCTGACTTCAGGGAAGTTTTCGGGGATGTTTAGCATCAGGTCCCCAATGACATCAATTGGGAGACTCCTCAGCTGCAGGAAAAAGGATTCTTTATTGTTTGAATGAGAAGCAAGCGATTTGTAAACGTCAAGACGGTCCATCGTGCTACCTTTTCAGAATCGTGAGACCCAGAGCGGGAAGCCGAATGTAGCTCAGAAAAAAGGAAATCAAAACCGAAAAATCAAGGCAGGGACGGTGATGCGCCGGATGCTGCCTGTCCTATGCATACCGCAAGCTGGGGGGGCGCGGCGATGTAGACGTTGCGAATATTGGCTGGAGGTGTCTGAACCGGCGGTTGGCAGCCTTGGGACCAGTGGTTGGAGTGATTGATGGTTGGCCCGGTCGGCTCAACGCTGTGTGCAGCAGCTCAGGCGGCGATGCCGGTTGGAAGGGTCGCTGAGGTGGGCGATTGCGGCCCAGCGTGGAGAAGGGCGGCCTTTTCAGGTCCGCCCTCATTCATTCAGACTACACCGCGTCCGCAGTAATGATCATCGAGTAATACGTGAGACAGTAACTCCAGTTCGTCAGACGAATGCTTCGAGAAGAACTCCGTCGCCAGTTCCTTACTGACTTGCGGCGAAGGCGCAAAACTGCCAAGCAATGTATTGCGGATATTCAGCGCGTCTTTTGCAAATTGTAATACGCCGTTTTGCAGGTCATCCCTGAATGCATTACACGCCACTTCTGCATCGGACAGCTCACGGTGATGCGCTTCTACATTGATTCCATCGGTAGACGTGTATTTCATGATCTGTGCACTGCTGGAGCTCAGCAGTTTTTCAACTTCAAAGCTTCGCAGGTACATTGTTGGCGCAGTCTGGTTGCGTTCTACGTTCTCCATCATGTAACCACGGATAACGACATCGTTATTCTTCGCGACGTCGATCGAGCGTACATCAGTCGCCAGATAGTAGCCGTCGATCGGCCGCTCGGTGAGTTTGCACAGATAGTTCTGAATCGTCGCTCCATAACCAACGTCGACCACTGAAGACTTGCGCTCGCTCATCATTCCCATGGAGTTCAGGTAAACGACCAGCGCCTCGTGTTCCTCCCTGGCTTGGGCAAAGATGGCATCAGCCACCTTAGGCAGCAGGCTGTCAAGAATACCGAGGTTTTCGTGATGGACCTCGACCTGTGTGTCTTTTCCAACGCCTGTTTCTGCGGCGATCTGTTCCCAGGTCGTGTCGTTCAACTCCAGGCCGAAGCGCTCTACCAGAAAGTTCGCTGCGGTGTTGGCGTGATAGTCGCTTTTGGAAATAGTCAGGATGTCTTCCATGGTCTTGACCAGAGGAACACCACACGTACGTCGGGAGACGATCAGGTAATCGGCCTCAGGAGCATTCGAGAGCCCTTGGCTCCAGATGTCGTACACCGACTTCATCAGCTGGCCTTCGCGGGCAAGGAAATACAGTCGTTCAACACGATCGTTGGCGGCGCTGTCGATAAGCCATTGCGCCATGCTGGTCAGCAAGGGGCCGATCAGGCTGTAGCCGACGTTGTACGGTGTGGCGTGGAAGAGTGAGCCGGGATTGAGGTTCGGGTACGTGACTGCCGAAAAGTTCTTCGCGATCAACAGCCCCAGTGTCAGCTCCGCATTAAGGTCGTGGGCGAACTCGTATTTCTCGATGAAACGGCGCAGTCGTGGCATTCCACGGGCGAGTTCCACCGGGCGCAGCACGTGCATGCCGACAATGCCCATGTCGCAAGGGATCTGGAAGTCGGAGCGCTCATTATCGCCCACCATGATCAACTCGTCCGGCCGGAGGCTGTGAGCGTTCAGAACGTGGGCATAGAGCTCGCCCGAGTCCTTGCGCAGGCCTATCTCGTTGGAGAGATAGAACTCTGACCAGTCGCGAATGCCGTTGGCGTTCAATGCCTGGGTGATCAACTGTTTTGGAAGAAACATGTCCGAGACGAGTACCACGGGTTTGCCGGTTGCCTTCGCCTGCTCAAACAGTTCGGCTCCCCCGGCTCGTACGGACAGCGATTTGTATTCAGTCTGTTCTTCAAGCGTCCTGATGGTGGAGATATCTGCATCGGACAATTGGGTCAGTTGCTGAAACTTGGTGTAGATATCGCCCAGATCGACATCTTTTTTCTTTTGTTGGCGTGCTTCGCCTTCAGCGACCACTCGGTACTCGGTATACATCTGCGCCAGAGGCTGAGGCAGGTTTGCCGAGACGATACGCTTTGTCGATTCGGCATCGATGAGCGGGCGGGACAGCAGCGTGTCGAAAATATCGAAAGCGATGTATTTGACGTTAGGATTGGCGAACTGGTCCAGCAGCGATGTGAAGGGCCGGGCTGTGGATTGCTCCAGTCTCCAGGCTGACCAGCTCGGGGTTTCCGTGTCCAGGATGATCCCAGGCTGCAGGCCTTGTTTCTTGGCAGAAAGTACCAGCAAACGCTCCAGGCAATGAGCGAATGTTCCGTCGGTCTGACCACTTTCTCCCACAAAATCATTGATGGAGATGTTGGCGCTGAAGAGGGGTTGCAGGGCATCCCCTCTGGCCCAGAACATCGAGCCGGCCGGGAAGTCGAAATAACCCTGGGGGACAGGCGCTATACCCAGTCGGGCGCACCACGCTGTGCCCATGGCCTTGTTCGCCAGCCAGGTGTTGGCCTGCAGCGGGAGTGACTTGAAGTTCTGTGGATATACAACGCCGTGGCCAGTTGAAAGCAGCGTGAATATCTTGCGGATCGTGTCGGCACTGCCCAAAAGGTTGCGGGTGAGGTACTGCCGCCAGCCTTCGGTTGCGCCGCCGTTGTATAGAGACTTCTTGCTGTGCAGGTGCGCGATGAAGTCGTAGCCACGCAAGGCCTCGCCAAACGTGCAGAACATCGGAGCAATGTCGCGCCCGCGATTATCGACCACCTTGATGGTCAGCGACTGGCAGTTTTGCAGATTGGAAAATGCATTGCGACAAGCCGTTTCGCCTTCCTCGTTCTTTACCGAGACATAGAGATCGTAGGCAAACGGCATGTTCTTGAGATGGTCGGCGAACTCAGCGGCCAGGTCGTGATAATACATGTGCAGATGAACCGCGATACGGCCTTCGACGGTATCGATTGCCCGGACGGTATCCAGCGCAATGAGCGAGGTGTCGGTAACGCCTATGTGTTGCGGACTGCCGTTTTTCCAGAACTCATAATGCGGGCTGCCGCGAAAGACCGCAGGCAGATTCCGGTAGCCCCAGTGCAGAATGGAGGTACGGTATCCAGGGGGAATCGCCCAGTAGAGTGGCTTGACCTGCTGGAGCACCCGCGCCCGCAGGCCCCCGGCTACCAGCGGACGCTGACCTTTAACGGCTCTCGAGACCAGGCGCAGAGGGGCGGTGACCTTCCAACTGGTCGACTGCTGGAACCCACGGACCGTCGTACCGAATTCGTCAGCGGCCCGCTGGTTCATTTCTTTGGCCAATGCCAACTGAAGACGCAGGCTTTGGATCTCGTCTCGAGCGCTTTTGACCTCATAACGAGCGTTATCAATTTCTTCTCGCGCGACGACTATCTCGTTACGGACGATAGCGAGTTCTTCCACGCCCCGGTTCACTTCGTCCCGGGTGTTGGCCAATTCCTCTGCGTTCTGCTGGGCAGCGACGTGGAGCGCGTTCAGCTGCTGATGCGCGTCGGCGATCTGCGCGTCCAGCGTCTGTTGATGTGTAATAAGGGTGTTTTTTTCCGATCGCAGCTGTTCGATCAGGCGGAAATCAGGTGGGTTCTCCTGGAAATTCGCCAGGTCGCTGGAGCCCGGCGTGCGCGCATTGTCATACACCTCCAGCGAGTGGATCATTTTGTTCTGGAACTGTTCTTCCAGCGACTGGCTCTTGGCGAACACGGCGACGAAATCGTTCCAGGCGCCGTCCATGGTTTCGGAAGCTCGCGGCCCGATGAAAGATTCCAGAAGAACCGGATCGTAGCCGCTGCGCTTGGCCCATGTCACCAGCGCGTTGCCGGCATCTGGATAGAACCGCCAGCAGTCTACCGGCCAGCGGTGAATATAGCCGTTGCTGGGGGCGTTGATGTAAACGAGACCGGTAGGCTTGAGAATGCGTAGAATTTCGTTGAACACCAACCAGAACATGTCCGAGTGTTCGAAGCACGAACTGCACACGATGGCATCGATGCTTTCGTCCTCGAACGGGAGAACGTAGGGGTCATCCAGAACGATGTCTACGCCCTTGCCCATCACGAAATCGACGCCGATGTATTCCAGGTCATCCGGACAGACATCCTTGATGGAGCCATTGACGTTCTGGGCCCCGATGTCTACAACTTTTGAGCCGGCAGGCAAGTTATCCCGATAAGTCTCAAAGAAGAGCCGGCCATAGTTTAGTGCGGAGAGATGCATTTAAAGACCTGCCTCGATATCTGTACTTAGTTGGATATCCAACATAGGAATTCCGATCAGCCCCGACGCAGAAGGGTCGTTGCTGGAGTGAAAAATGACGGCGTCATGGATCCAGTGATGTTGGGTGTGATCGCGCTGATCACCATCAGCAAGCGCCACCTGGATCGAATAATCGCCTTGGGCAAGCCACGGCATTGCGAAAGTAAAATGGGCGGCGAGAAGTTGCCCCGAGTCAACCGTTGGAGGGAGGCTGTTCTTGATGTTCAACGTGTTGCTGCCAAACAGGAACTGACCAAGCCGGTCCTTCACAAAAAAGCCGATGATCGGGCTTTGAAGGTCGTGGTAAGCAATAGCGTGAATGGACAGGGTAACGATTTCTCCACCCTTGAGTGTCCTGACTTCTGAGCCGTCCTCGGTCGTGATGCTGACGTGCTTGATCTCGGCACCGTGCGGGCCCATTTGTGCGGATGCACCGATGTTGGGCTTGAACAGTCCCTGAGCATCTGCCGATTCGTAGTGACGCTCGTTCGCCCAGATTTTTTTGAGCCTGTCGGCAGTGGACAGCACGTCGTCGCGTGCTATCTCACCGTCTTTTTTTGTGGCACCCAAAATATGGGTCAGATAGTTCTCGCAGGTCTTCTTCGCTTCACCGAGCTCCTGCATCTCGCCGTTTGCCAGCCAAAGGGCTTTGTCACAGAGTGCGATTACCGAGCTGCTGTCATGACTTACAAACAGCAGTGTCTTTTCCTCTTTGAACTTGCGCAGAAAACGCATGCACTTCTGAGTGAAGACCGCATCACCCACGGCCAGGGCCTCATCAATGATAAGAATATCGGCATCGACATGTACGATCGTCGCAAACGCGAGTCGGACGAACATGCCGCTGGAATAGGTTTTGACGGGCTGCTCGATGAAATCCTTGATCTCGGAGAAATTCACGATGTCATCGAATCTGGCATCCGTCTCCTCTTTGGTCAGGCCGTAGAATGCAGCGCTGAGGTAGACGTTTTCACGGCCGGTGAATTCAGGGTTGAAACCCGCGCCAAGCTCAAGCAATGCGGCGACTTTACCGAACGTCTGTATTTGTCCATGCGTCGGGCTCAGCGTGCCGCAGATCAGTTGCAACAGCGTCGACTTCCCCGATCCGTTGCGTCCGATGATCCCCAGCGTTTCTCCTCTTTTGAGAGTGAAGGAAACGTTATTGAGCGCCCAGAACTCCCGTCCATAGGTTTTGGCCTGCGCCCCTACGGCGCGTCTCAGGCGTGGCATGAGCGACTGCTTCAAGCGATCCTGTGGCTTGTTGTAGATATGGAAGCACTTCGATACGCCATCGACGATGATTGCAGGATCTTCTTGCGGGGGGACGTTATAAGACATCAGCGAAGCCTTTTCGAGTTCTCTGGAACCAGGCGTAACCCACCCAGGCGGTGAACAGTGCCATCAACGAATATAGGCCTAGACCGGCCCAGTCCGGCGTATTGCCCCAAATCAGGACTGCCCTGACCTGCTCGATGATGAAGGTGAGCGGATTGGCCATCATTAAAGGTCGCATGTCCTCCGGAAGCGAACTTACCGGGAAAAACACCGGCGAGAGGAACAGCATGACCATGGTGATAATCCCGATGGTCTGGCCAACGTCGCGAACGTAAACGCCCAGAGAGGCGAAGATCCACGCAAGGCCCTGGGTGAATATGATGAAAGGAAGTACGACCAGCGGAAGATAAAGCATGGTCGCATTCAGATTGCCATCGACGAAAACGATGGCGCAAATCAGGACCAACAGGCTGACTCCACTGTGGAAAAGGGCGGCGCACATGGAGATGACTGGAAGGATTTCGAGCGGGAAAACGACCTTTTTTACATAGTTCACGTTCGCCAGAATCAGGCCGGGAGCGCGATTCAAGACTTCAGCGAACAGGCCATGCACGATCATTCCCGCGAAAAGCAGTACGGCGAAGTCGGTTTTACTTTCGTCCGGAGAGGTCGTCCAGCGAGCTTTGAAGACGACAGAAAACACAAATGTATAGACTGCCAGCATGAACAGTGGGTTGAGGAATGACCACAAAAGTCCCATTACAGACCCTTTGTAGCGTCCTACAACTTCTCGACGTGTCATCTGCAGAACAAGGCTGCGATGCATCCACAGATTCTTGACTAGCGCCCATGGGGTTATGGGAGCTCGCGAATGCGGGTTCATTCGTGCACCTCAAGGTGTGTTAAGGATGAGCATTCGCGGCAGGTTTTCTCACGCTGAATGTTGAAATTTTGCGTTTTCTCGAATCGCAGCGGATCCGCTGTTTCTTGCCCCATAAGCTTGTGAAAAACCTTCTGATGGTTCGCATACTGAATCGATTGAGACGTCGAGCGTCTTGAGTGCCGCAGGGTGAAATCTGGCTGAGTCATTGTTCATCCTTGGTCATTCAAGAGGCTCGGCGTTGGTATGTTTCTCAGGCGTCTCAATCAAATTTGTCGGCATCTTCGAACAAGACAGCTTTCTGGTCCTTTGCTGACAACGCCGGCTCACCTTCAAATGGCCATTCAATAGCTACCGTGGGGTCATTCCATGCAAGGCTGCGTTCGTGCTCGGGAGCCCAGTAGTCAGTGGTCTTGTAGAGAAATTCCGCGCTTTCAGACAGCACAATGAAACCGTGGGCAAAGCCTTCCGGTATCCAGAGCTGCTTCTTGTTTTCTGCGCTCAAATGCACGCCGACCCATTTGCCGAAAGATGAAGACCCCTTGCGCAGGTCGACAGCCACGTCAAATACTTCGCCGTGGGTGACCCGAACCAGCTTCCCCTGTGGCTGCTTGATCTGATAATGCAGACCGCGCAAAACGCCTTTGACCGAGCGCGAGTGATTGTCCTGAAGGAATTGAACAGGACGTCCGACAACCTCTTCGAACACTTTTTGGTTGAAGCTTTCAAAAAAGAAACCCCGATCATCACCAAACACTTTTGGTTCGAAAACAATGACTTCTGGAATTTCAAGGCGAGTTGCGTTCATGTAAAGCGAATCTCCGACATGCTGATTAAGCATCTGCGATGCGTCGTTTGGGCCCGTTGCGTGCGACGATGCCCACCAAAGTTTGTTTCAGATCCTGGCCACGAAAGCCGCGATGACCAGGCTGATATTTCCGCCCACCGTTTGGCGATAGACGCCCGACTTGCGTAATTCACAAAGCCGCGACTTGGCGCCCAGGCGCCGTCCGTTTTCGAAATGCTCCAGCGTCGCCCGGCTCTCTTGGGTAATCAGCGGGCTCATAGCCCTCAAAATTTGGAGGTTCGCATCATTCCATTCCACGAAGCGACCCGAAAGCATCTTGCGAAAGCGAGTGAGTCTGTCTTTAAAGCTGGCGTTGGCGCCGATGAGGTTACTGCCGTGTTGCCGGTAATCGAGGCTGGCCTGGGCGTCGTAGATTGCTGTGCCGCCGCAGGCGGTGATCAACAGATAGGCAAGCCAGTCATGTGCGACGACCTTGGCGTCATCAGGTAGCTGCAGCAACACATCACGGGCCGATTGGTTGATCATCATGGTGTTGGCCCCAGCCAGGCTTTGTACCAAGGCATTCTGGAAGGAGGGTGGACGGGAGAACAGGGGAGAGAAGCCAGCCGCATTTCGCTTGGCATCCACCAGACGTGTCCGAGAGCAATAAAGAGCGGGCGTTTCATCAGCTACTGTGACCAAGTGGGCGACGCTTCGTTCAAGCTTGTCACTGAACCACACGTCGTCCTGATCGCTGAAAGCGTAGTAACGCGCCTGGACCTCCGGGCGCTTGAGAAGAGAGATGAAGTTTTTGGCGAAACCCTGACACGGACCGCTGAAAATTTTTAGACGGCTTTCGCCCCATCGCTGTTGATAGTCGGCCAGAATGCTACGCGTCGCATCGGTGGATGCGTCGTCCGAGACGTAGAGCGTCCAATGCTCGAAGGACTGGTCACAAAATGATTCGAGTTGTTCCTGCAAATAGGCGGCACCGTTGAAAGTGCACATCAATATTGCGACATCGATCTGGCGGTCGTCCGTAGGTTGGGCCTGGAGGCTACCCCCTGGCTTGGGACTGACGCCGCGACTCTTATCCTCATCCTTTTCCGTAAGTCGGGATCTCAAGAAATTCTTCGCTTATAAAAAGACGCCATTTTACGCTCTGTGCCTGATTCCGTCAGCCCTGAGTTTGTTTCAGGCAAAAAGGTGTCTAGCTTGGGGCGCCTTTCGCTGATCTCACTACGCCATTGTCTTTTCCCGCCCAACCCCTCACCATCGCTTTCCGGTTATCCGTTTGCCTCATGGACTAGACGAATTGGCAGTACGTTCAGCTCATAAGCGCCCTGGTTTTTGGCTGCTTCTGGCGCTTGCACTGACGTGCACGGCGTGTGCGAGCTATCTGAGTGCCGATTGGGATTTTTCCCTGATCAGTCGTCGTGCCGAGAGCCTGTATGGGCCGCTTGGGGCGGGGAAGCAGCGGATCGATGCCTGGCAGAATCTGTTGGCGACCGAGAAGCAGGTCAGCGAGATGGACAAGCTGACGGTGGTGAACCAGTTCTTCAATAAACAGATGCGTTATGAAGAGGATATCGATCTGTGGCATGAGGTCGATTACTGGGCCACACCGATCGAGTCGCTGATCAAGGGCGCGGGGGACTGTGAAGATTACGCCATCGCCAAGTATTTCAGCCTGCGCCGCTTGGGCGTGCCCAGCGAGAAACTGCTGATCACCTACGTCAAGGCCCTGCGCCTGAACCGCGCGCACATGGTGCTGACGTATTACTCGAGCCCGAACGCGATGCCGTTGGTACTCGACAGCCTGATCAATGAAATCAAACCCGCCAGCGAGCGACAGGATCTGTTGCCGGTGTATTCCTTTAACGCTGAAGGACTATGGCTACCGGGTGCGCAAGGCAACAAGAAAGTTGGGGATACCAAGCGTCTGTCCCGCTGGCAGGACTTGCTGAAGAAAATGACCGCCGAAGGCTTCCCGGCCGAGCCCGAGAATTAGGAGTACTGATGTCTCTGTTCAAGCAACTGTTGATCGCTATCTGTCTGTTTATGGTTGTCGCGTTTGCGGGCAGTTTTGTCGTCAGCCTGGAGAGTTCGCGGGCGCAGTACGTCAATCAGCTGCGTTCACACGCGCAGGATGCGGCCACTTCGCTGGCCCTGTCGCTGACTGCCAATATCGACGATCCGGCGATGGTCGAGTTGATGGTGACGTCGATTTTCGACAGCGGGTATTACGCGAGCATTCGCGTGGTGGATCTGGCGACGGACGCGGTGATCGTCGAACGCAGTGCAACGCCGGACAATCAGGGTGTGCCGCAGTGGTTCATCAATGCCATCGGGCTCGAGCCGGCGGGCGGCGAGGCGATTGTGAGCCGCGGCTGGCAGCAGACGGCGCGGGTCGAGGTGGTGAGCCATCCGATGTTCGCGCTGGCCAAGCTGTGGCAGAGCGCGCTGGGCAGTCTGGGCTGGTTGCTGGTATGTGGCGTGCTGAGTGCGATTCTTGGCGCGCTGCTGTTGCGTCGTCAGTTGAAACCGTTGGACTACATGGTTGCGCAGTCTCAGGCGATTGGTCGGCGCGAGTTTCTGACGCTGCCCGAACTGCCGCGCACGCCGGAGCTGCGTCGAGTGGTGCAGGCGATGAACCAGATGGTCGAGAAGCTCAAGGCGCTGTTTCAGGAGAGCACCGAGCGCAGCGAGCGGCTGCGTGTCGAGTCCTATCAGGACAGCCTGACGGGGCTGTCCAACCGCCGTTATTTCGACATGCAGCTCAAGACTCACGTCAGCAATCAGGACGAAGAACGCGCAGGTTATCTTCTGCTGTTGCGTGTGCAGGATCTGGCGGGCCTGAACGTTCGTCTGGGCGGCAAGCGCACCGATGCATTGTTGATCGCCGTCGCTCAGTTGTTGCTCAAGCACTGTGAGAAATACCCTGAAACCCGCAACCTGATCAGTCGGTCTCGCGGCGGCGAGTTTGCGGTGCTGGCGCCGGGCATGGACCGTGACGAGGCGCTGGAACTGGCTCGCGATCTGGAGCTGGCGCTGCAAGCGCTGGCTGCTACGGGCGCGTCCGATGTTGCTCCTGTCGCACATATGGGCCTTGCGCCGTACACGCCGGGCGATGCGCCGCTGACGTTGCTGTCTCTGGCGGATCGGGCGTTGTCTCAGGCGGAAACCCAAGGCGAGCAAAGCTGGAGCTGCGTCGAGCATGGTGTGGTGAAGAGCACGGGAGACGATCAGCATACCTGGCACCTGCTGTTGGATCAGGCGTTGACCCGGGGCGGCTTCGAGCTGTTCTTCCAGCCGGTGGTCGAGACTGGCGACTCCACCCGGGTCCTGCATTACAAAGTGTTGTCGCGACTGGTCAATAACGAAGGCCAGACTGTTCCGGCAGGGCGCTTTCTGCCGTGGATCGAACGCTTCGGTTGGTCGAGCCGGTTGGACTTGTGGATGCTCAAGCAGGTGCTGGCCCATCTCGAGAGTCATGACCAGTCGTTGGCCTTGAACTTGTCGGCTGCCACTCTGAACGATGCCGGCGCGTTGAACCAGGTGTTCGATGCGCTTCGCCAGCATCCGAAGTTGAGCGGGCGCCTGACGTTCGAGATCGGCGAGGAGCAATTGCCCGAGCAGAAAGTGCTGGAAAAACTTACCCGCCGTTTGCAGGAAGCCGGGTTCACCCTGGCGCTGCAGCGTTTCGGCGGGCGTTTCAGCATGATCGGCAACCTGGCGCATCTGGGGCTGGCGTATCTGAAGATCGACGGCAGTTACATCCGCGCCATCGACGAAGAAAGCCACAAGCGTTTGTTCATCGAAGCGGTGCAGCGTGCAGCGCACAGCATCGACCTGCCGCTGATCGCCGAGCGCGTCGAGACCGAGGGCGAGCGTCGGGTGATTGCGGAGATGGGAATAGAAGGGGTGCAGGGCCAGTTGATCGGTGATCCGGCGCCCTGGAAGTGAGCCTCCGTCGCTGATATTCGCAAGACACCTGTAGCAGTCCGGCTTGCCGGCGGAGGCGATTTCAACAACGCCACCGCCGGCAAGCCGGACTGCTATAGATATTCAGGGCACCGCCGTTCGGCAGCACACATCAGGTTTGTGGCCTAGGGCTTTAAATCAACCGCGTTTCATCGTCATTGATAAGGTCGCTCAGGCCGCCCAGTGTTTCACGGGCCTGGTTGCGGTCCATCAACTTCGCCTGCGCGGCAGCAGGTAGATCGGTGACATTGAGGATGCCTTTGCTGGTCAGCACCTGAATCAAGTCGTCGAGTACACGGATCATCTCCATGTCGCTCAACTTGAGCTGGTTCAGGCTCTTTTCCACCATCTCATCGGCGTACCAGGCCTGGATCTCATGATCGTCGGCTGGCAGTTGCCCGGTCGCTTCGGCGAACTCCGCCGCCTCGACTCGAACAAGCAATCCATCTGCATCGCGCTGAACGTAAAACATGGCTCATTCCTCAATGAATGCAAAGGCTGGCAGCCGTCGGTGACGGCTGCCAGCACAGTACATCAGCTCTCGCGACTCAGCTATCAGTGATGATCGACCTTGATGGTCGGATCGGCACCGCTTACCAGCGAGCTGATCATGGAGTTGTTCCATTGCACGCCTTCCACCTTGATATGTACATCAGCGGTGTTGGCGACGGCAGTGGCGTTGGCTTCAGCGGTGGTCGTGAACTTCCCGGCGCTGCTGACTTCGATGGTGGTGTCCTTGCCATCGTTGGTGATCTGCAGGTACTTGGTCAGATCATTCACGTTGTTACCATTCTCACCTTGCAGCAGATCGCTCAGATCAAGCTTGTCGCCCTCGCTCGCATGGAAGTCCTTGATCACGTCAAAGCCGCCGTTGTTGGTGTCGCCTGCTTTCCAGGCGAACGTATCGGCGCCAGCGCCACCGGTGAGGGTGTCGTTGCCTTTGCCACCAATCAGAATGTCGTTGCCGTAACCGCCATTGAGGATGTCATTGCCGCCCTGACCGAACAGAATGTCATCGCCATTGCCGCCCAGCAGCGAGTCGTTGCCATCCTGCAGCAGGGTGTACTTGGCTTCATACGTGTTCGACGCATTGGCCAGGTGAGCGACGTCATCAACGTGGGTGCTGACGAACTGATGCAGCGCTTTGTCATCGATGGTCGAGACGTTGACGTTCAACGTCGCGGCCGCGAATGCCTTCAGCGCGGCGGTGCCTTCCAGCGTGCCGTAGTTGATCATGTCGCCGAACAGGATGTCGTTGCCGTCACCGCCGTTCAAGGTGTCAGCGCCTGGACCCACGAGCGTCTCGTTGCTCAGGATCGCGTCCTTGAGCTTGGTGACGTCGATAACGGTTTGCGAGTGGTTGTTGGTGTCGTACTGATCCAGCGAGGTGGTGGTTTTGATACCAATCGCTTCAATCGCCGTTTTGGTGGCCAGGTCGTTGTAGGCCGCCATGGTTTCGGTTGGCGCCGCACCGCTCACGGCTTTGCCATTGGCGTTGTCGTGGTAGGTCGGCTCACCGTCGGTGATGAAGTACGTCAGCATCTGTGCGCCCGGGTTGCTGGCGGCAGAGCTGGAGAACCACGCGCTGGTCTGGTTGAACACCGACTCATAGTTGGTGTTGCCACTGGCCTGCAGATTGGTCAGGTACTTGTTCAGCGTATCGAGCGCTGCCTGCCCGCCGTGAGTCAGGTCAACCGTGATGCCTGTGTGAGCACTGGTGTCGAAGTTGGTCAGGTAGATTTTGACCGTTCCCGAGCCCGTGCCTTGAGCGGCGGCGGACAGCGTTGAGAACACCGACTTCATCTGTGCAATCATGGTGCTGAGGCTGCCGGACATGCTGCCCGACGTGTCGACCATGAATGCAATGTCATAGTTCTGACCGGGGACCAGCTTAATCGCCGACACATCGGCCACGACCACGTCGTTGGCAGCAGTGCCGGTGACGACGCTATTGCCCGCGGTGCCTTCAGTGGACGTGTAAGCACCCGCGTCGACCTTCACCACAATGTCCTGGCTGGCAGACGCAGTCGGAACCGCCGATGTAATACCGGTGAGGGGCGCTTCGGTCGCTGTCGCGGTGACATGCAGCGTGAAGTCGCCCTTGTAGTACTCAGGTGTCTTGATGACCAGGCTGGTCAGGTCAAGCGCGCTGATGTCTGCCGGCGTATTGGTGCCGACGATGGTCACGCTGTGGCCCGCCGCGTCAGTCAGAACGGAGCCCGCCGGGGCGCCGGTGACGGTCACGGTGTGAGTCTCGGAACCGTCTGTGCTGTCGCCGAAGCTTGCAGTCACGCCGCTCAGTTTGATCGGGTTGTTCTCGGTGCCATGGTTCAGCGCGTAGGCGGTGTAGTAACCCTCGCCTGCAACGGAGGCATTTTCCGTGAACGTCACACCGTTCAGGCCTGAAGCTTTCAGGTCGTCGACCGATGCGTAGAGCGCAACATGTGCACTGTCCAGCGCTACGGAGGTAACAACCTTGGTGCTGTTGTTCGTGTCGCTCAGGCCAATGCTGTAGTTGCCCGGACCCGCTTGGTTGTAGTGGTAGATATCCAGCGTGTAGTAGCCGGAAACCGTAGGGACGAAGCCCGAACCCACGTTGCTGACGGCTGCGCCCGCACCCCAGGTTGCGCTGGCGACCTGATTGCCACCGATGGTGATCAGCAGGCTGTCATCGGCAGAACCGGTGAAGTTGTAGGTGTGACCCGCTTCCAGGTAGATCAGGCCGGACAGCTTGGTACCTGTGCCTTGCGCCACAGAGCTTTCAGCAGCCGAATCGGCGGTGGTGTGAGTGGTCGCGGCGGTCGTGGTGGTGAAGCCCTTCAGAATGGTCGCCGGATCTGCGCCGTTACCACCAGTGCCCATGTTGGTCAGCGTGCCGACCCATACATCCTTGACCAGCCCGGTCGAATGCACTTGAGCGCCGGTCAGGTCTACGACTGGCGTATCGGCAACGGGTTTCACTGTGATGCTGCCAGTCGCCGTACCTGTGCTGCTCAGGCCTTGGCTGTCGACGGCCTTGTAGGTGAAGCTAGTGCTGCCGCTCCAGTCCGCAGTCGGCTTGAAGTACAGGGTGGCGGTGTTGTCGGTGGCCTTGATGACACTGTCTGCCGTCACTTCGTTCAGACCAGCCGCATCGCTGTAGAACTTGCCATTCGCCGCCGTGCTCGCCAGCTTGAAGGAGGCGATGGTTCCGTCGACATCACTGCCGTGCAGGACGACGGAGATCAGCGGGTTCGGATCCTCATTGCCCACAATGCTGGTCGAGACGTCGCTACCGGTCGCAGCGGAGACGGTCGGCGCATCGTTGGTACCGGTGATGGTCAGGGTCAGATGACCCGGATTGCTCACGGCGCCCGCCTTGTCGGTCGCGGTGAAGGCGACGTCGAAGGTGATCGACTGGCCCGCCCCCAGCTTCTGATAAACCTCGCTGCTGGTGTCGATGGTCCATTTGCCGGTGTTTGCATCGAGCACGAAGCCGGTTGGAACATTGCCGGTGGTGGCACCGCTGGCGCTCGTTGTCGTACCGGTTACGGCGTAGGTCAGCTTGTCGCCGGTGTCGATATCGGTTGCAACCAATTGACCCGCATTGCCTGGAGCGGAAGCATCTTCTGCAACGCTTTGAACGCTGTTGGTTGCCACTGGCGCATCGTTGGTGCCGGTAACGGTCAGAGACAGGTGGCCAGGATTGCTGACGGCACCCGCCTTGTCGGTCGCGGTGAACGCGACGTCGAAGGTGATCGACTGGCCGACACCCAGCTTCTGATAGACGCTGCTGCTGGTGTCGATGGTCCACTTGCCGGTGTTCGCGACGTCGAAGGTGATCGACTGGCCGACACCCAGCTTCTGATAGACGCTGCTGCTGGTGTCGATGGTCCACTTGCCGGTGTTCGCGTCGAGCACGAAGCCGGTTGGAACATTGCCGGTGGTCGCACTGCTGGCGCTGGTTGTCGTACCGGTTACGGCGTAGGTCAGCTTGTCGCCGGTGTCGATATCGGTTGCAACCAATTGACCCGCATTGCCTGGAGCGGAAGCGTCTTCGGCAACGCTTTGAACGCTGTTGGTTGCCACTGGCGCATCGTTGGTGCCGGTAACGGTTAGCGTCAGGTGACCCGGGTTGCTTACAGCCCCAGCCTTGTCGGTCGCGGTGAACGCGACGTCGAAGGTGATCGACTGGCCGACACCCAGCTTCTGATAGACGCTGCTGCTGGTGTCGATGGTCCACTTGCCGGTGTTCGCGACGTCGAAGGTGATCGACTGGCCGACACCCAGCTTCTGATAGACGCTGCTGCTGGTGTCGATGGTCCACTTGCCGGTGTTCGCGTCGAGCACGAAGCCGGTCGGTGCTTTCCCAGTGATTGCGCCGCTGGTCGCGGACGTGGTGCCGGTCACTGCGTAGGTCAGTGCGTCACCTGCATCTACGTCGGTGGCGGTCAGTTGACCCGCATTGTTCGGAGTGGTCGCATCTTCTGCAACGCTCTGAGCGACGTTGGTGGCAACCGGGGCATCGTTGACACCTACGACGTTGACGGTAACGGTCGTGGTATCGAAGCCGCCGTGGCCGTCGGTCACGGTGTAGCTGAACTTCACCTCACCGTTCACATCTTTGGCCGGGGTGAAAATCACGTTGCCGGTGGCGTCCATGATTACGGAGCCGACGACCTTGGTGCCCGATGCATCATAGACAGCAGACGCCACTTTCGGATCGTGGCCTTGCAGCGAGCTGATGCTCAGTTTGTCGCCGTCGACATCGGTGTCGTTGGTCAGCAGGGTAGTGGCCTTGATGACCAGCGGCTGGTCTTCGAGCGTGGTCAGGGTGTCATGACCCAGAGTGGCTGTGCCGCTGGTGCCCAATACGCTGAACGGGCCCACCACGTTGCCGTTCACGGAGGCGACTTCGACCTTGAGTTGCGCCTGTCCACCCTGATCCCAATAAACGATCTGGATATCGTGGGCGCCGCCGGTTGTCAGAGTGAAGTCCGTGGTGCGTTCGGTTGGCGACTGGTTAGCGTTGTACGAAGCAACCTGCTTGCCATCGATCAGGACGATGTAACCGTCGTCCGCCGTGATTTTCAGCTTGTAGGTGCCCGCGTCCATGGTGACCTTGCCGGCCAGCTCGAGGATGGCATCGGTCGAGGTGGTTTGCGCAGTACCCGCCGTGTAGACCAGCGAGGTCTTGTCGCCGCCCAGGAAGGTATCCAGGTTGCCGGTCTGGCCCAGGTTGTTGCCGAACGAACCACCGTAGTTGATTTTCGTTGCATCGAAGGTGGCATCGGCCTTGTGCGAGGCGATGAAGTCCAGCGCCTGCTGAATGGTGCCAAGGTTCGGGCCGTTCTTGTTGGCGCCGCTGTCGTTGTAGGCGTAGTAGTTACCTTGCAGGCTTGCCACTGGCGCGGCTGCGAAGTGGTCAGGCAGTGCGACCGGTGCGTCGTTCACACCCTTGAGGGTCAGCGTGCTTTGCGCGGGATCGGAGCTCACGCCGTTGACGTTGTTGCTGTCGTTGCCCGTGTCCGTAACGGTCACGGTGACATTGCGGGTACCGTCTTGCAGGGCCTGATTATCGTTGCTGTAGGTAATCGCCTTGATCACCGACTCGTAGTCGGCGCGGTCGGCATTACCCGACAGCGTGACAACCAGGTTGGTGCCGTTCCGGACAGCGGTGTAGTCAAGGGTCACGCCGTTGACGGTCACAGTGCCGGTGACGCCAGGGCTGCCGGCGGTGCCGGTGCCTACTGTGCCACTGACGTTGATCGAACCGCCCAGCTTGTCGTGGCTCGCGTCGTAGTTGCTCAACGTGACGGTCGCGCTCTGCAGCTGTTTAACGGCAACGCTGTTGTCTACGTCGGTGATGCTGAGGCTGCCTACCAACTGAGTAGAGCCAGTCTGGTCTTCGGTATACAGGCTGTTGCCCGCGGTCACGATCGGGGCATCGTCAACCGTGGTGATGTGGATCGTCGACGTGGTGCTGGAGGTACTGTGCTCAGCACTGCCGTCATCGATGGTGATGTCGATGATGCGGTTTTCTTTCACCGGATCATGCGACGTGCTGTCGAAGGTGATCGACGAAATCGCAGCCTGGTACTGCTCGGCGGTACCAGGACCAAAGGTGATGACTTTGCCGGTTACGTTGCCTTGAGCGTCCTTGATATCCGTCAGGGTTACGCTGAGGTTGCCAGGGTTGCCAATGGCCAGCAGGTCGCCCGTTTTGTAGTTGGTCAGGGTGACGGTCGCGCTCTGCAGCGTGGTGCTGTCCGGATCGCTCAGGGTGAAGTCGCGAGCGATCAGGCCCGGGCCTTTGCCTGGCGCGGTGACGTCGCCACCGACCAGTGTTTCGTTCCAGGTATTGCCGAAGTCAGTGCCATTGCCATCGTGGCCAATGATCGGTGCGTCGTTGACCGCGATGACGTTGATGTTGCCGGAGGCGATGACCGAGGTCGCGCCATTGACGCCGTCGCCGTTGGCACCCGAGTCAGTGACGGTGACAGTGACGCTACGGTCGCCTGCAACCGGATTGTCGCTGGTGTTGTTGAACTTGATCGCTTCGATCAGCGCCTTGTACTGATCGATGGTTGCAACGCCGTCGATGGTGTAGCCGGTCACTTTGCCGCCCACTTCGATAGGCGTCACGGTGACGCCGGTTGGAGGCGTGCCGGTGAAGCTCAGTACGTCGTTCGCCTTGACGTCGACCGATACCACGGCGTGGGACAGGGTGCTGTTGTCGACATCGTCCAGGTTCAGGTTGCTGACGACCGAAGTCGCGCTGTCGCCTTCAGTGAAGGTCACCGCATCCGTATGTACAGTTGGAACATCGTTGACGGTGGTGATGTGGATGGTCGAAACCGTGTCGGAAACAGCAGTGCCGTCGCTGACGCTGATGGTGATGTTGCGGTTTTCAGGGTTCGGGTTGTGCGTCGAGTTGTCGAAGGTGATCGATTTGATCGCCGTCTCGTACTGAGCAGCAGTGCCCGGACCGAAGGTGATGACCTTGCCGGTGACCTTGCCGTCGACATCTTTGATGTCGGTGGTGGCGTATTGCAGACCGGCAGCATCGACCACGTTCAGGATGTCGCCATCGTGGAAGTTGGTCAGGGTGACAGTCGCGCTAGCCAGCGTGCCGTTGTCCGGATCTTTGATGGTGATGTCAGCAGCGATCTGGCCCGGGCCCTTGCCTGGTGCAGTCACATCGCCGCCCACCAGGGTTTCGTTCCAGGTATTGCCGTAATCGTTGTAGCCACGGTCATGACCGAAGATCGGTGCGTCGTTGACGGCGACCACGGTGATTTCACCATGGGCCAGGACCGAGTCCTTGGTGCCGACGTTGTTGCCTTTGGCGCCAGTGTCGGTGACGGTGATTTCCACACCGCGAGTGCCCGCAGTCGGGTTGTCGCCCGGCGCGCTGAACTTGATCGACTCGATCAGTGCCTTGTACTGCTCGATGGTGGCGATACCGTTGATGGTAAAGCCGGTGACCACGCCATTGACCGTTGTCGGCGTAACAGTGACGCCGGTCGGCGCTGTGCCGGTGAAGGTCAGCAGTTCGCCAGTTTGCATGCCGGTGACGTTGACGACCGCCTTGCCCAGCGTGGTGTTGTCGACATCGTCCAGGTTCAGGTTGCTGACAACCGAAGTCGCGCTGTCGCCTTCAGTGAAGGTCACGGCATCGGTGTGCACGGTCGGAACATCGTTGACCGTTGTGATGCGGATGGTCGAAGTGGTCGACGCAATGTTATCCACAGCACCACCGTCGTCGATGGAGATGTTGATGATGCGGTTGTCCTTGACCGGGTTGTGCGAAGAGCTGTCGAAGGTGATCGACGCAATCGCAGTCTGGTACTGGGCAGCGGTGCCCGGACCAAAGGTGATGGTCTGGCTGATGACGTGACCCAGCGCATCTTTGGTCTCGGTGACGTTGTAAGTCAGGCCGGCATCCTTGACCACATTGAGGATGTCGCCATCCTTGAAGTTGGTCAGGGTGACAGTCGCGCTCTTGAGCGTGGTGCTGTCGATGTCCTTAAGGGTGAAGTCGCGAGCGATCTGGCCCGGGCCTTTGCCTGCTTCATGGACGTTGCCGCCGACCAGGGTTTCGTTCCAGGTGTTGCCGAACTCTTTGCCAGTACCGGTGTGACCGATGACCGGGGCGTCGTTGACCGGCGTGACGTTGACCGTCAGGGTCTGGCTGGTCGATGCCGCGCTGCCGTTGCTCGACTCGGTGGCGGTCGAGGTCACGGTCAGAGTAATCGTGCCGTTGGCGTCTTTGGCCGGGGTAATGGTCAGCGAGCTGAGGTCCCAGCCAGTGACAGAAACCTGGCTGTTGTTGGCGCCGGCAGTGAAGGTGTGGCCGGTCGTGCCGTCAGTCAGCACGGCACCTATCGGGATGCCGCTGATGACAGTGCTCAAGGTTTCCGAGCCATCGGTGTCGACCAGTGCTGGCGCGATGTCCAGGTGGATCGCGGTGTCTTCGTCGCCGTTAGCCGTCTTGACGGTAAGGTCTGGCGCGTCAGCGACCGCAATCACGTGGACGGTGAAGTCCAGCGGGGTGCTGACGGCTGCAGCGGCGCCGTCTTTGGCGGTCGCGATCAGGGTCAGCGCGACATCGCCGCTGAAGTTCGCTGGAGCCTGGAATTTCAGGGTGCTGGCGTTCCAGTTGGTGATGTCCACCGAAGCATTATTGGCATCAGCGGTGAAGGTGTGCCCTGGGGTGCCGTCGGTGATGACCGAGCCTTTCGGCAGACCGTTCAGGGTCAGCGTCAGGGCTTCCGAGCCGTCAATGTCGGTGCTGGCGGCATGAACCGCCGACAGCAGGATTGGCTGGTCTTCCAGACCCGTGTTGGCGTTCTGGGTCACCGAAATGTTGTCCAGAATACCGCCAGTGGAGTTGCTGTCCGCGGCCTTGAATTCAAGGTGAGCGGTGCCGTCGGCGGTGACCGGAACCTGGAAGGTGTAGGTTTTCAGGCCCAACTGGTTCGAGTTCAGTGTGCCGATCAGGGTGGTGCCCCAGAACACATTGATGACGGAGTTATCCAGAGCGCCCGCACGCGGCGAGTAGTCGACCGACACGGTGTAGGTCTGGCCGGCCTTGGCCGAGAACTCGGTCCACAGGTTGCTGGCGTCGCCGGAGTTGCGTTCCAGTTCGATGATCTGGTTGCCGGCTTTCGGATCGGTCACGCCATATACGCTGGCCTTGCCGATTTCCACAGTGCCGCCGGTGTTGTCGGTGTGCCATTGGCCGTTACTGAACTCGCTGACCGGGATGGCTTTCCAGTCGCCGATTGCAGTGGTGTTGCCCTGGAAGTCGATGGTTCTGACGAAGCCATCGGTGTCCATGGTCAGGGACGGCGTGTCGGTGACCGGAGCCACGGTGACGCTGCCGCTCACCACAGGCGAAGCAAGAACGTTCTGGCCGTTGGCAGCCAGGCCGTTATCCACTGCCTTGTAGGTGAAGTTATTGGTGCCGCTCCAGTCCGCATCCGGCACGAAGTAGATAGTCGCGCTGTTGCCCGACGCCGCGATGTTGCTGGTGGAATCGAGCAGGACGGTGTGGTCTGCATCGGCGTAGAACTTGCCGTGCGCACCCAGATCGACCAGGTTGAAGTGGTCGATGTGGCCGTCGATGTCACCCCCGTTAAGGGTGATGGCAATTGCAGGGGTGGTCTTGCCAGCGTCTTCGTCGCCGCTGCCATGAGCGCCCGCGACGACGGTCGGAGCATCGTTGACCGGGATGACCTTGATCACTGCCTGAGCCGGAGCGGAGTCGACCACGCCATCATTGACGGTGACAGTGACCACACGGTTTACGGCCGAAGGATCGTCACTGGTGTTGATGAAACGCAGGGATTTCAGAACATCGTTGTACTCGGCTTGAGTGGCGTCGCCGATGAGGGTGAACACCAGCTTGCCGTCGACGGTTGCCGAGGTGACGGTGATCTTCGCGTTGGTGCTGGCGAAGTACAGGTTGTCGTCGGTTTGCGGGTTGGTGAAAGTGACCGTCGCGCCTTTGAGGTTCGGGCTGTCCGGGTCATTGATCGTCATGTAAGGCATGACCTTCAGCGCAGTGCCGTTCTCGGTGAAGCTGGTGGTGCTGGCGGTGCCACCGGCCGGGCCGTTGAGGTCCAGAACCGGGGCATCGTTCACGGCGGTCACCGAGATGGTGCTGGTCGCTACGTTCGACAGATTGTGTTGCGCCGAGCCGTCATTCACTTGAACCGTGATGACGCGATCAATCGTGCTCGGATCATCGCTGGTGTTCTTGTACATGACCGATTCGATCATCGCCTTGTACTGATCCAGTGTCGCTTCGCCGGTCAGGGTGACGGTGATCTTCCCATCGGTGGTACGGGTGTCGCTGACAACTGCGTGGATACCGAACTTGTCGGTAGCCGTCAGTACGTCAAAGGCCTGAGCGTTGGTCAGGGTGATGGTTGCACCTTTGAGCGTGCCGTTGTCCGGGTCGATGATGCTGAGGTTGGCGCTGGAAATGCTGACGCCTGTGCCGTTCTCGGTGAAGTCGACGCTGTAGCCAGCGCCGGTCGCTGCCGGGCTGCTGTCCAGGTCCAGAACAGGTGCATCGTTGACCGCAACGACGGTGATCTTGCCGTCCACCAGAACCGAAGTCTCGTTGCCGACGTTGTCACCTTTGAGGCCGGTGTCGGTAACGCTGATCCGCACGCCACGGTCGCCCGGTGTCGGATCTTCACCAGATGCGGCGAACTGGATCGACTGGATCAGGGCCTGATAGTTGGCGACGCTGGCGTTGCCGGTCAGGGTGATGGTCATCGTGCCATTGGAGTCCGGGCCCGAAACGCTGTAGTCGATGCCCAGATCGGTTTTGCCGTTGCCCAGGTCGTGGCTGGAGCCGACCAGGTCTTCTGGCTGCACGTGGGTCAGGGTGATGACAGCACCGCTCAGTTGGGAGTTGTCCACATCCTTGATGACAAGGCCGTTGGCGATGGAGACCGCGTCGTGGTTCTCGGTGTAAGTGTTATTGCCCAGGACAACCTCGGGCCTGTCGTTCACAGCCGTCACGTTGATCGTGGTGGTCGTGGTGTTCGACTGGCTGTTCAGGATCTCGCCGTCGTTGACGGTGATGGTGATCTTGCGCGGCGTGGTGTCCGGGTTTTCGCTGGTGCTGCTGTAGGTGATCGACTGGATCATCTTCTGGTACGAAGCCAGGTCAGCAGAGCCGCTCAACACGACGGTAATCTTGCCGTTCTGAAGGCGAGTGTCGATTACGGTGGCGTGGATGCCGAACTGATCGGCTGCCGCCAGAACGTCACCGGCCTTGGCGTTGGTCAGGGTGATGACCGCGCCTTTCATGTTGGTGTTGTCGAAATCACCGATCTTGACGTTGCTACCGGAGATGCTGATGGCCGGATCGTTCTCGGTGTACGCGGTGGTGAAGCCGGTGCCCGAGGCGTTCGAGTCCAGATCCAGGGTTGGTGCGTCGTTGACCGGGATAACGGTGACATTGGCGGTGGCGACGTTGGAGCTGTCCTCGCCATCGTTGACCTGAACGGTGATCGCGCGGTTGCCGCCGACCGGGTCTTCGCCTTCGCTGACGAACGCCACGGATTTCAGTACGGCCGCGTATTCAGCCTGGGTTGCAGCCCCTTTGAGGGTGTAGACCAACTGACCGTTGACGGTTTCCGAAGTGATGGTGATTTTGCTGTTGGTGGTGTCGAACACCAGCTTGTCGCCGACCTGCGCGTCCTTGATGGTCACGGTGGCGCTTTGCAGGTTGGGGCTGTCCGGGTCGCTCAAGGTCAGCAGCGGCATCAGTTTGACCGGTGCGGCGTTTTCAACGTACGGCAGGGTGACCGTGTTGTTGCCCGGGAAGAACGGACCGTTGAGGTCGACAACCGGTGCGTCGTTCACGGTCGTCACGCTGACAGTGCTGGTCGCGACGTTGGACAGGTTGTGTTCGGACTGGCCGTCATTGACCTGCAGGGTGACGGTGCGGTCAGCGCCGCCTGGGTTATCGGTGGTGTTCTTGAAGGTGATTGACTGGATCACTTTCTCGTAAGAAGCAACGCTCGCATCACCGCTCAGGGTGATGGTGATCTTGCCATTCACGATACCGCTGTTGGTCACCTTGATGCCGAACTGGCTGGCGATACCCAGAACGTCGCCTGTCTGGGCGTTGCTCAGGGTGATGGTCGCGCCTTTGAGCGTGGTGTTGTCCGGGTCGACGATAGACACGGTGCCCATGATGTTGAGCGCCTTGCCATTTTCGACATAGGTCACGGCGTAACCGGTCTGCGAAGCGCCATCGGCCGAATTCAGATCCAGAACCGGTGCGTCGTTGACCGCAGTCACGTGAACGGTACTGGTGACTGGAACGGAGTCATTCTGGCCGTCGTTCACGGTCACGGTGATGTTGCGATCTACAACGCTTGGGTCGTCACTGCCATTGTGGAAGGTGATCGACTTGATCACGGCTTCGTATTCGGCAGCGGTCGCGTTACCGGTCAGTGTCAGCACGATCTGGCCGTTGACGGTGGTCGTGGCGACGTCGATGTTTGCGTTAGGACTGCCGACGACCAGCGTGTCGGAATCCTGAGGGTTGGTCAGGGTAACCTTTGCGCCTTGCAGGTTCGGGCTGTCGACGTCGCTGACCTTGATGTCGGCTGCAATCGGTACACCGGCGCTATTGCCTTCGGTGAAGGTGACTTCGCTGTTGACGCCGTTGGTGTCGCCATTCAGATCAACAACCGGCAGAGCATCGTTGTCGATGATCGTGGTGGTGACGCTGCCATTGGTGGTGCTTGCAACGATGTTCTCGAAGTTGCCACCAGTGATGGTGCCAATCGCAACGGTGACGTTTTCCACGCCTTCAGGAATGGTGTCGTTGATGGTTGCCAGGTCAAAAGTAACGCTGCTGGCGTTGGCCGGAATCTTCACGCTGACGACTTGGGTGTAGTCGCTGCCGTCGGCTGCGGTACCGCTGTAGGTCAGGTTGATGGTGACTTCGGTCTGCGCCGGGTTGCTCAGGCTGATGGTGTAGGTCGCAGGCTGACCTTCGGTCACTTCAGTGCTGCCGGTGATACTGGCAACAGTTGTGTCGATGGTATCGGTGATCTGCACCACGGCTGGCGTCGTGTCGGTCGCCAGGTTTTCGAAGTTACCGCCAGTGGCACCGGTGATGGTGGTGCTGACAGTGGCATTGGTGTTGTAGACGTCGTTGGCCTGAACTGGAACAACGACTGAGCCCGAGGAGTCACCGGCTTTGATAGTGATGGTCGAACCGTCGGACAAGGTCACGGTAACCGGAGTCTGCGCCGGGTTGGTCAGCGTCGCAGTGTAGGTGATCGACGTGCCTTCGGCAGACGTCGCAGCGCCAGCGGTCAGGCTGACAGTCGTGGTGTCCGGGGTGTCAGTGATCTGCACTACGGCTGGCGTTGGATTGGTCGCCAGGTTTTCGAAGTTGCCGCCAGTGGCACCGGTGATGGTGTTGCTGACAGTAGCGTTGGTGTTGTAGACGTCGTTGGCCTGAACTGGAACAACGACTGAGCCCGAGGAGTCACCGGCTTTGATGGTGATAGTCGAACCGTCGGAGAGGGTCACGGTCACCGGGGTCTGTGCCGGGTTGGTCAGCGTGGCGGTGTAGGTGATCGACGTGCCTTCGGCAGACGTCGCAGCACCTGCGGTCAGGCTGACAGTAGTCGTGTCCGGAGTGTCAGTGATCTGCACCACGGCTGGCGTCGTGTCGGTCGCCAGGTTTTCGAAGTTACCGCCAGTTGCGCCAGTAATGGTGGTGCTGACAGTAGCGTTGGTGTTGTAGACGTCGTTGGCTTGAACAGGCACGACGACGGAACCGGTCGATTCACCGGCTTTGATGGTGATCGTCGAACCGTCGGACAGCGTGACGGTGACCGGAGTCTGCGCCGGGTTGGTGAGTGTCGCCGTGTAGGTGATCGACGTGCCTTCGGCAGAGGTCGCGGCCCCAGCGGTCAGGCTGATGGTCGTGGTGTCCGGGGTGTCAGTGATCTGAACTACGGCTGGCGCAGGGTTGGTCGCCAGGTTTTCGAAGTTACCGCCAGTCGCGCCGGTAATCGTGGTGCTGACAGTAGCGTTGGTGTTGTAGACGTCGTTGGCTTGAACAGGCACGACGACGGAACCAGTCGACTCACCGGCTTTGATGGTGATGGTCGAACCGTCGGAGAGGGTCACGGTAACCGGAGTCTGCGCCGGGTTGGTCAGGGTGGCGGTGTAGGTGATCGACGTGCCTTCGGCGGAAGTCGCAGCACCTGCAGTCAGGCTGACAGTTGTAGTGTCCGGAGTGTCGGTGATCTGAACCACGGCTGGCGTCGGGTTGGTCGCCAGGTTTTCGAAGTTGCCGCCAGTTGCGCCAGTAATGGTGGTGCTGACAGTAGCGTTGGTGTTGTAGACATCGTTGGCTTGAACCGGAACGACGACGGAGCCAGTCGACTCACCGGCTTTGATGGTGATAGTCGAACCATCGGACAAGGTCACGGTCACCGGCGTTTGCGCCGGGTTGGTGAGCGTGGCCGTGTAGGTGATCGACGTGCCTTCGGCAGAAGTCGCAGCCCCAGCGGTCAGGCTGACAGTCGTGGTGTCCGGAGTGTCAGTGATCTGCACCACGGCTGGCGTTGGATTGGTCGCCAGGTTTTCGAAGTTACCGCCAGTGGCACCGGTGATGGTGTTGCTGACAGTAGCGTTGGTGTTGTAGACGTCGTTGGCCTGAACCGGGACGACAACCGAGCCAGTCGACTCACCGGCTTTGATGGTGATGGTCGAACCGTCGGAGAGGGTCACGGTAACCGGAGTCTGCGCCGGGTTGGTCAGGGTGGCGGTATAGGTGATCGACGTGCCTTCGGCGGAAGTCGCAGCCCCTGCAGTCAGGCTAAGAGTCGTGGTGTCCGGAGTGTCGGTGATCTGAACCACGGCTGGCGTTGGATTGGTCGCCAGGTTTTCGAAGTTGCCGCCAGTGGCGCCAGTAATGGTGGCGCTGACAGTAGCGTTGGTGTTGTAGACGTCGTTCGCCGGAACAGGCACGACCACGGAGCCAGTCGACTCACCGGCTTTGATGGTGATGGTCGAACCGTCGGACAAAGTCACGGTGACCGGCGTCTGAGCCGGGTTGGTCAGTGTGGCCGTGTAGGTGATCGACGTGCCTTCAGCGGAGGTCGCAGCACCAGCGGTGAGGCTGACAATAGTCGTGTCCGGGGTGTCAGTGATCTGCACCACGGCTGGCGTCGGGTTGGTCGCCAGGTTCTCGAAGTTGCCGCCAGTGGCACCAGTAATGGTGGTGCTGACAGTGGCATTGGTGTTGTAGACGTCGTTGGCCTGAACAGGCACGACCACGGAGCCAGTCGATTCACCGGCTTTGATGGTGATCGTCGAGCCATCAGACAGCGTGACGGTAACCGGGGTCTGAGCCGGGTTGGTCAGCGTAGCGGTGTAGGTGATCGACGCGCCTTCGGCAGAAGTCGCAGCACCGGCGGTCAGGCTAAGAGTCGTGGTGTCCGGTGTGTCAGTGATCTGCACAACGGCTGGCGTCGGGTTGGTCACCAGGTTTTCAAAGTTGCCGCCAGTGGCACCGGTGATGGTGGTGCTGACAGTAGCGTTGGTGTTGTAGACGTCGTTGGCTTGAGCAGGCACGACGACGGAACCGGTCGATTCACCGGCTTTGATGGTGATAATCGAACCGTCGGAGAGGGTCACAGTCACCGGCGTCTGAGCCGGGTTGGTCAGCGTGGCCGTGTAGGTGATCGATGTGCCTTCGGCGGAAGTCGCAGCACCTGCGGTCAAGCTAAGAGTCGTGGTGTCTGGAGTGTCAGTGATCTGCACCACGGCTGGCGTTGGGTTGGTCGCCAGGTTTTCGAAGTTGCCGCCAGTGGCACCGGTGATGGTGGTGCTGACGGTGGCATTGGTGTTGTAAACATCGTTGGCTTGAACCGGTACCACGACCGAACCGGTGGACTCGCCAGCACGAATGGTAATGGTCGAACCGTCCGACAAGGTCACGGTGACCGGCGTTTGCGCCGGGTTGGTCAGCGTCGCGGTGTAGGTGATCGACGTGCCTTCGGCGGAAGTCGCAGCGCCAGCGGTCAGGCTGACAGTAGTCGTGTCCGGAGTGTCAGTGATCTGAACCACAGCTGGCGTCGGGTTGGTCGCCAGGTTCTCGAAGTTGCCGCCAGTGGCACCAGTAATGGTGGTGCTGACAGTGGCATCGGTGTTGTAGACGTCGTTGGCCTGAACAGGCACGACCACGGAGCCAGTCGATTCACCGGCTTTGATGGTGATGGTCGAACCGTCGGACAAAGTCACGGTGACCGGCGTCTGAGCCGGGTTGGTCAGCGTGGCGGTGTAGGTGATCGACGTGCCTTCGGCAGAGGTCGCCGCGCCAGCGGTCAGGCTAAGAGTCGTGGTGTCCGGAGTGTCAGTGATCTGCACAACGGCTGGCGTTGGATTGGTCGCCAGGTTTTCGAAGTTACCGCCAGTGGCACCGGTGATGGTGGTGCTGACAGTGGCGTTGGTGTTGTAGACGTCATTGGCCTGAACCGGGACGACGACGGAACCAGAGGACTCGCCCGCGCGGATGGTGATAGTCGAACCGTCGGACAGGGTCACGGTGACCGGCGTCTGAGCCGGGTTGGTCAGCGTGGCCGTGTAGGTGATCGACGTGCCTTCAGCGGAAGTCGCGGCTCCTGCGGTCAAGCTGAGAGTCGTGGTGTCCGGAGTGTCAGTGATCTGCACCACGGCTGGGGTCGGGCTGGTCGCCAGGTTTTCAAAGTTGCCGCCAGTGGTACCGGTGATGGTAGTGCTGACAGTGGCGTTGGTGTTGTAGACGTCATTGGCCTGAACCGGTACCACGACCGAACCGGTGGACTCGCCAGCACGAATGGTGATCGTCGAACCGTCCGACAGGGTCACGGTGACCGGCGTCTGAGCCGGGTTGGTCAGCGTGGCGGTGTAGGTGATCGACGTCCCTTCAGCGGAAGTCGCCGCGCCAGCGGTCAGGCTGACTGTAGTGGTATCTACGGTGTCGGTGATGTTGGTCACCGCAGGCGCCGGGTTGGTGGTCAGTACCAGGCCCGAACCGCCAGTCGTGCCGGTGATGGTGGTCGTGACATCGTGGGCGTCCAGGTACGGCGTGTTGCCGTTTGGAAGCTGCACGGTCACGGTGCCGGAAGTCTGGCCGGCAGCGATGACGATGGTCGAGCCGTTGGACAGCGTGATGGTCAGATCGCTGAGCGGTGCCTGGGTGACGGAGGCGGTGTACACCAGCGCGCCGCCGGCTTCGGTCAGCGTCGAGGTAGCGCTCAGGCTCAAGGTGGATGCGCGTTGTGGAACGCCGTCATCTTGCAAGGTCGCTGCCGTTGCGTTGTTACCCAAGCCAGCAGTATTGAAGCCGATGTTCGGATTCACCACGTCTGCGGTTTCGGTCAGCATAACGACGCTGTGGCCGCCGCCCGCGTTACCGCCGTCGGTGCTGCCAGTAGTCTGGCCCGCTGCGGTAGCTTCCAGGTCTTTGGTCGGGTCGGCACCCGCAGCGATTGCTTGCTGCAGTTCGGCAACCGACGGCGCGGCTTGTGCGGTGGCTTCCGCCAGGTTGGTGGTGGACGTCGGGGCTTCAGAGCTCCACTGACTGTCACGGCCCATGTCCAATTGACGACCGTCAGGCAATTGCAGGGTAACGGCGCCTTCCGGGCCCGTAAGCACCTGCTCACCGGCCAACAGCCGGTCACCCTCGATGAGCACACGACGAATCCCTTCCGGGGAGACTGCGACTACTTGGCCAACAATGCTTTTGACGATGGCAACAACACTGCTCATGGGGGTGACTCTCCGCGATTACCGTTCAGTTGGTATCCATCATGCCGGGCGGGCTTCGATACGCCGCTTCATACTGGAGTACATAAAATTCACAAAACTATGGCGTCAAACAACTAAGCAATTGATTTGATTATTGTTAGTTATTTGACGCCAATTTATTTTTGGCCTGCTATCCGGTTGGCAATTAACTTTGTGCCAAACTATTGACCTATTCCGCGACATCCTAAACAATCGCATCCGTAATGTCACATTGATATTTGATGAGATCGCGTATTTCTGCTGTGTGATCCCAATCGCCCTACAGACACTCCGAAACGATCAGTTCAATGGCCATTTTTTTATGATGCAGCGACCTCTTATTGCTGCATTTGAACAAGTTCGTTCTCGGGGAAGTATCCAAATGCGTGTGCAATTTCTCACCGTCGTACCATTCGTTCTTTCGGTCGGCTTCGTGCAGGCACAAACCTTGCCAGAAGCCATGCGGAAGGCCATGCAGGAACATCCCGAGGTTCAGGCAGGCGTCAACGCTCGTATCGCGCAGGACTACGCAGTTCGTGCGGCCAAGGGTGGTTACCTGCCGCGTGTCGACGTGACAGCGGGCTACGGAAGGGCAGGTTCGGATACGCCGTCGACGCGTGCGGAAAGTGGCAACAACGACTGGAAGACAATGAACCGCGGCGAGTCTGCCATACGGCTTCGCCAAATGCTCTTTGACGGTTTCGCCACAACTAACGAAGTTGGGCGTCAACAAGCCACCGCCAATTCTCGGGCGTACTCATTGTTGAATACTTCCGAGCGTACTGCCTTGACAGTTGCGCAGGTCTATATCGATGTTCTTACACAGCGCGAGATGGTTCGCCTGGCCGAAGAAAATCTGAAAAGTCATGAACGTATCTACGACCAGATCAAGTTGCGCACCAGCCGTGGTGTCGGACGAATGGCAGATATGGATCAGGCCGACGCCCGTCTGGCGCAGGCGCAAAACAACCTGATCACCGAACAGACCAACCTGGCCGACGCCCAGACCAACTACTTGAGCGCTGTGGGTATCGTGCCGGATCAGCTGGAAAAACCAGCACCCTTCGCGCTGATGCCGGTTGATTTGCAAGAAGCGCGTCGTCAAATGCTCGACAACAGCCCGGTACTGCGTTCGGCTGAAGCGGACATCGCCGCTGCCGAGAAACAGTACGACGCTGCCAAGTCGACCTTCTCACCACGCTTCGATCTGGACCTGGGCCGCAATGCCGACAATAACGTCGGTGGCGACGAAGGTCACAACAATGGCTGGGAGGCGATGGTGCGCATGCAGTTCAACCTGTATGCCGGTGGCAGCAACAAGGCCGACCTGAGTTCCAAGTCGTATCTGGCCTCGCAGGCGCTGGACATCCGCAACAACGCGCTGCGCCAGTTGAACGAAGAGCTGGGCCTGGCCTGGAACGCCTACAACAACGCTTCGGCTCAAGTGCCGATCGCTCAACAGTACGTTGATCGAGCGACCAGCGTCCGTACGTCGTATCAGCAGCAATTCAGCCTCGGAGAGCGTACCCTGCTCGACCTTCTCGACAGCGAGAACGAGTTGTTCACCGCGCAGCAGCGCCTTGTGCAACTGCAGAGTCTGAAAACGTACACCCAATATCGCATTCAAGCCGACATCGGCACCTTGCTGAAAAGTCAGGGCGTCGTGGCTCCGCTGGCATCGGTTGTGCAGAACGATATAAAACCGACAGTAAAACTGCCGGGCATGAACTGATTCTTGACGCGCTTGCGTCAGGAGCCAGCTTCTTTTAATTGCTAAAGCTAAAGAGAGTGTCAGCGTGGATTTGGAATTACCTTCGGCTCAACTAGGTCATGATCCGCGCAGCCAGCATGATGATCCGTTGCTGGACGGTTTGCTGACACTCTGTGCCCTGCATCACAAACCAGCGAGCCGGGCGATGTTGAGCACCGGCCTGCCGTTGCCCGACCAGCGACTGAGCCCGGATCTGCTACCTCGCGCCGCAGCCCGCGCCGGTTTGCAGGGACGTCTGCTGGTGCGCAAGCTGGAACAGATTCCGGCCATTGCGCTGCCGGCGATGCTGCTATTAAAGGAAGGCCGTTGTGCTGTCCTGCTGGGCTGGGAAAATGACGTTGCTCGTCTGCTGATCAGCGAAAGCGATGGCGGTGAAGTACGAGTGGAGCGCGAGGCGCTGGCTCAGGACTACAGCGGCAAGGTGTTTTTCGCCCAACCGCAACATAAGTTCGACGTGACCAAAGGCTCGCTCATTCCCCGAGCGCGCTCCTGGTTCAAGGACACCCTCAAGCTGTCGCGCTGGCTGTATGCCGACGCGATTGCTGCAAGTCTGGTGATCAACCTGATCGCCCTGGCGGCCCCTCTGTTTGTGATGAACGTCTACGACCGCGTGGTGCCGAACCAGGCGACCGCGACGTTGTGGGTACTGGCGGCCGGCATCTGCGGCGCCTACCTGTTCGATCTTCTGCTTAAAGGCCTGCGCAGCTTGTGCCTGGACCTGGCCGGTAAGAAGACCGACCTGATCATTTCCGCCACGCTGTTCGAGCGCATCGTCGGCATGGCAATGAAGTTTCGTCCGGCGCGCGTCGGCAGCTATGCCCAGAACATCCATGAATTTCAGGGCATGCGCGACTTTTTGACGTCGTTGACGCTCACCAGCCTGATCGACCTGCCGTTCACCCTGATCATCCTGTTGGTGATCGCGCTGCTGGGCGGGCATCTGGTGTGGATTCCGATTGTCGCCTTCCCGCTGGCGCTGGGCATCGGTCATCTGTTGCAAAAGCCGCTGACTGCAACGCTTGAGCGCACCATGGCGCTCGGCGCAGAACGTCAGTCGAGCCTGATCGAAACCCTCGCCGGGCTGGATGCGGTCAAGGTCAACAACGCCGAGAGCGAGCGTCAATATCACTGGGAACAGACGATCGGCACCCTCAGCCGTCTGGAACTGCGAGTCAAGATTCTGTCTGGCCTTGCGATGAACATCACTTTGCTTATCCAGCAACTGGCTGGCGTGGCGATGATCTGCTTTGGCGTGTACATGATCATCGACGGCAACCTCAGCATGGGCGGGCTGGTGGCCTGTTACATGCTCAGCGGTCGCGCGCTGGGCCCGTTGGCGCAGTTGTCGGGCCTGTTGACTCGCTACCAGCAGGCCAAAGTGACCATGGTTTCGGTCGACCAGATGATGGAACTGCCGCAAGAGCGCAACTTTGACGAGCGCCCCCTCAGCCGTCAGGTCCTGCAAGGCGCAATGGAATTCCGCAACGTCGATTTCACCTACCCGAACCAGCAGAATCTGGCTCTGAAGCACATCAATCTGGTGGTTCGTCCGGGCGAGAAGATCGGGATCATCGGCCGTAGTGGTTCGGGCAAAAGCTCGCTGGCCAAGCTGCTGGTCGGGCTGTATCAGCCGGATGACGGTTCGCTGCTGGTGGACGGCGTGGACATCCGCCAGATCGACGTCAGCGAACTGCGCCACAACATCGGTTATGTGCCGCAAGACATTCAGTTGTTGGCGGGTACTCTGCGCGACAACCTGGTGTCCGGCGCGCGCTATGTCGACGACGAAATGGTGCTGCAAGCTGCCGAACTGGCAGGCGTGCACGAGTTTGCCCGTCTGCATCCGCAAGGCTACGAACTGCAAGTGGGCGAGCGGGGGCAGAACCTCTCCGGCGGTCAGCGTCAGAACGTTGCGCTGGCTCGGGCACTGCTGCTCAACCCTCCGATTCTGCTGCTGGACGAACCGACCAGCGCTATGGACAACACCGGCGAAGAACGCTTGAAACAGCGCCTGCAAGCCGTTATCGAGAAAAAAACCGTGATTCTTGTGACACACCGGGCATCACTGCTCTCGCTGGTCGATCGCCTGCTGGTGATCGACCGTGGCCAGATTCTCGCCGACGGCCCGAAAGCCGCCGTGATGGAAGCGTTGAAGAAGGGGCAGATCAGTGTTGCTTAAATCGGGTCCAAATTCCGGCGGTGGTCTGTTCGGCTATTTCAAGGGTTCGCCCAGCCTCGACGGGCAGCCAATGCCTGAAGTGGAAAAGGCATTGGTCGACGACGCGCCACGTATCGTGCGCCTGACCATCTGGGCGGTCATCGCGTTTTTCACTTTTCTGGTGCTGTGGGCCAACTTCGCGGTAATCGACGAAGTGACCAAGGGCGAAGGCAAGGCAATTCCTTCGACCAAGATCCAGAAGATCCAGAACCTGGAAGGCGGGATCGTCGCCGAGATTTACGCCCATGACGGCCAGATCGTCGACGCCGGCGCGCCCTTGATTCGTCTGGACGACACTCGCTTTGCCTCCAACGTCGGGGAAACCGAAGCCGATCGCGTGGCCATGGAATTGCGCGTGGAGCGCCTGAGTGCAGAGGTCGATGACCGCCCCTTGAACATCAGCGCCGATGCTCGCAAGACCGCCGCCAGCCAGGCTGCCAACGAAGAGTCGCTGTACAAGAGCCGCCGTCAGCAGTTGGCCGATGAGGTGGGTGGTCTGCAACAGCAACTGATTCAGCGTCAGCAGGAGTTGCGCGAGTTCGGCTCCAAGCAAGAGCAGTACCGCAACAGCCTGGGTCTGCTACGTCAGGAAATCGGTATGTCCGAGCCACTGGTTGCGCAGGGCGCGGTTTCACCTGTGGATATCTTGCGGCTGAAGCGTTCCGAAGTTGAAACCCGCGGTCAACTGGATGGCACCACTCTGGCGATTCCCCGTGCACAGGCTGCGATTGCCGAGGTTCAACGCAAGATCGATGAGACGCGCGGCAAATTCCGCAGCGACGCGCTGACACAGTTGAACGAGGCGCGCACCAATCTTTCCAAGGCGCAATCCACCGCCAAGGGTCTGGAAGACCGGGTCAACCGCACCATGGTGACTTCGCCCGTGCGCGGGATCGTCAAGCAGATGCTGGTCAACACCGTGGGCGGCGTTATCCAGCCGGGCAGCGATATTGCTGAAGTCGTGCCGCTGGACGATACCCTGCTGGTCGAAGCGCGCATTCGCCCGCAGGACATTGCGTTCCTGCACCCGGGCCAGGAAGCGATGATCAAGTTCACCGCCTATGACTACACCATTTACGGTGGCCTCAAGGGCAAGCTGGAACAGATCGGTGCCGACACCGTTCAGGACGAGGACAAGAAGAACACCTACTACGTGATCAAGTTGCGCACCGACCGCAGCCACCTGGGCACCGATGAGCATCCACTGCTGATCATCCCCGGCATGGTCGCCTCGGTGGACATCATCACCGGCAAGAAAAGCATCCTCAGCTATCTGCTCAAGCCTGTTCTGAAGGCTCGCGCCGAGGCCCTGCACGAGCGTTGATCCTGCGGCACTGGGCTCGACGCGGTGCTACCTCCTTGATGCAAACCCTGTGGGAGGGAGCTTGCTCGCGAAAGCGTCAGTCCAGACACATTCATGTCGACTGATTCACCGCTTTCGCGAGCAAGCTCCCTCCCACGGGCTTCGCCCTGTGGGAGGGAGCTTGCTCGCGAAAGCGTCAGTCCAGACACATTCATGTCGACTGATTCACCGCTTTCGCGAGCAAGCTCCCTCCCACGGGCTTCGCCCAGAATCAAAAGCAGGCCGAATTCTCCCGCCAGAAGTCATGCCTCGGCCCCGTCCTCAGCTATCTGCTCAAGCCTGTTCTGAAGGCTCGCGCCGAGGCCCTGCACGAGCGTTGATCCTGCGGCGCTGGTGCCAACTGCTTGATGCAACCCCTGTGGGAGGGAGCTTGCTCGCGAAAGCGTCAGTCCAGACACATTCATGTCGACTGATTCACCGCTTTCGCGAGCAAGCTCCCTCCCACGGGCTTCGCCCAGAATCAAAAGCAGTCCGAGTTGTCCCTCCAGAGTCATGCCTCAGCCCCGTCCTCAGCTATCTGCTCAAGCCTGTCCTGAAGGCTCGCGCCGAGGCCCTGCACGAGCGTTGATCCTGCGGCACTGGGCTCGCCGCAGTGCCAACTGCTTGATGCAAACCCTGTGGGAGGGAGCTTGCTCGCGAAAGCGTCAGTCCAGGCACATTCATGTCGATTGATTCACCGCGTTCGCGAGCAAGCTCCCTCCCACGGGCTTCGCCCAGAATCAAAAGCAGTCCGAGTTGTCCCTCCAGAGTCATGCCTCAGCCCCGTCCTCAGCTATCTGCTCAAGCCNCAAGCTCCCTCCCACGGGCTTCGCCCAGAATCAAAAGCAGTCCGAGTTGTCCCTCCAGAGTCATGCCTCAGCCCCGTCCTCAGCTATCTGCTCAAGCCAGTCCTGAAGGCTCGCGCCGAGGCGTTGCACGAGCGTTGATCCTGCGGCACTGGGCTCGACGCGGCGCTACCTCCTTGATGCAAACCCTGTGGGAGGGAGCTTGCTCGCGAAAGCGTCAGTCCAGACATATTGATGTCGACTGATTCACCGCTTTCGCGAGCAAGCTCCCTCCCACGGGCTTCGCCCAGAATCAAAAGCAGTCCGAGTTGTCCCTCCAGAGTCATGCNGTGGGAGGGAGCTTGCTCGCGAAAGCGTCAGTCCAGACATATTGATGTCGACTGATTCACCGCTTTCGCGAGCAAGCTCCCTCCCACGGGCTTCGCCCAGAATCAAAAGCAGTCCGAGTTGTCCCTCCAGAGTCATGCATCAGCCCCGTCCTCAGCTATCTGCTCAAGCCTGTGCTGATGGCTCGGTCCGAGGCGTTGCACGAGCGTTGATCCTGCGGCACTGGGCTCGACGCGGCGCTACCTCCTTTGATGCAAACCCTGTGGGAGGGAGCTTGCTCGCGAAAGCGTCAGTCCAGGCACATCCATGTCGACTGACTCACCGCTTCGCGAGCAAGCTCCCTCCCACGGGCTTTGCCCAGAATCAAAAGCAGGCCGAATTCTCCCGCCAGAATCACCGCTTAGGCCTAGCCCCACCACAGCCCCATCACGTCTGTCGATCATCCTCTCGGATAGTAGCCTTGTGACATATTTCGGTCGTAATTTATTGGGTCATTGCCCTAAAGATCCCGGGCAATCCAGCGATACGGATAGCTGAAGCTGTCGTCCACACGGCCATTAACCACAAGAGCTACTGGTCATTTTTTGAAAATGATTCTTCCTGCATATAAAGGAAATCGTCGTGACGTTGAACCTACGCCGCAAGGTCATTCTCCTTGCCATCATCCCGAGCCTGTTGCTCGCTGCGGTGATCAGCTGCATCACCTGGGTGGTACTGCAGAAGCTGGCTGCCGAGGAGGTCGAACAGACCCGCGCGCTGTTGCTCGAAGAGCGCAAGCTGTCGCTGAAGAACTACCAGCAGATCGGCGAAGCAGCGATCAAGCCGATCTACGATGCATCGGCACCCGGCGACATGGAAGCTCGCGACCGCGCACTTAAAGTCCTCAAGAGCCTGCAATACGACAAGGCCAGTTACTTCTTCGGCTACAACTCGCAGTACGTGCGGGTGTTCTGGGCCGACAAGGATCTGGACATCGGTAAGAACTTTTCCGACGCCAAGGACGCCAACGGCGTTTACGTGATTCGCGGCCTGGTGGACAAAGCCAAAGACGGCACCCATTTCTTCCGTTACGACTGGACCACGCCGGGCAGCGACAAGCCGATTCCGAAACTCGGCTACACCAACTACTTGCAGAAGTGGGACCTGGCGTTCGGCACCCAGGCCAATCTGGACGATATCGATCAACAGGTCGCAGCCATCGCCGCATCCACGCAGAGCCGCATTGGCTCTTCGGCGGCGCTGATCGTGGCCATCGTCGCCGTCTTATTGATCATCGTTGCGCTGATCGGCGTGTTCATGGGCAACGGGTTGGTCAAGCCGGTGCTGGTGATCAAACAGAATCTGGACGACATCGCGGCGGGAGACGGCGACCTGACGCGGCGTCTGCCGGAGACCAGCAACGACGAATTGGGCGCGCTGGCCAAGTCGTTCAACCAGTTCGTCGAGAAGATTCACGGGCTGGTGCGGCAGATCGCGGAAATGACCGGCCAGCTCAATGGCCTGGTCAGCGACATGTCTTCACAGGCGCAGCGTTCGGAAGAGGCCATGGGGCGCCAGCGTCAGGAAACCGATCAGGTCGCGACCGCCATTCACGAAATGTCTTCGGCGGCCCACCAGGTTTCCATCAGTGCGCAAGGCGCCTCACAGGCCGCGCGCAAGACCAGCGACGTGGGGCTGGATGCAAAAACCGTGGTGAATAAAAGCATCGACAGCATTCATGCGCTGATCGGAGAAATCGGAGACAGTAGCTCGTCGCTGGATAACCTGCGTCAGGATGTGCAGTCCATCGCGACCGTGGTCGATGTGATTCGCTCAGTGGCTGAACAGACCAACCTCCTGGCGCTCAACGCTGCCATTGAAGCGGCGCGGGCAGGGGATGCGGGTCGTGGTTTTGCAGTGGTGGCCGACGAGGTTCGTGCATTGGCCAGCCGCACCCAGCAAAGCACCCAGGAAATCCACGAGATGATTACCTCGCTGCAACGCGGAGCGCAGGAAGCCACGGTGGCAATGAGTCGATCCAGCGACACCGGCAAGACCACAGGCGAACTGGCCAACGAGGCGGGGACTTCGCTGGATGCCATCGGGCAGTTGATCGAAACCATCAACGACATGAACGCGCAGATCGCCAGCGCATCGGAAGAACAGACTGCCGTCGCCGAAGAGATCAGTCGCAGCATGACCCAGATCGCTCAGGCCGTTGACACCGTGGCCGACGATGCCCAGGGCGGCGCACTCACTGCGCGCAGCCTGACGGATCTGGGGGATCGGTTGGGTGGATTGGTGAAACAGTTCAGGATTTGAAGTAACCCGGCATTTCTGGGTTGAACGTACATCCCCAGTGGGAGGGAGCAAGCTCCCTCCCACATTTACAAAGGCGAATGCAGCAGGCTTACCGACCGCGCTTGCTGTCGATCCCGACCAACCGGCCGCCTTCGAAACGCAGGTACTGGTACATCCCGTTGTTCGGGCCATAGACCCATTCCTGGACCTGCACCTGATCGACCTGGCGGAAATGGTTAACTGTCTCTTTGTAGCCGATGATGTCCTGGCTGATCGGCTGGCCGCATTTCTGCTGCACCTCACCCATGCGGTCGCCAACACTGATCAACTGACTGCCACATCGCAATGAGTCGGACTGTGCCATACCGCTCAACGCTGTCAGACCGAGAATGAACATGGCCTTGGGTAAAAAGCTCTTCAAATTTATTACTCGCTATCCAGATGCAGGGGGCTGATGACGCGACCGTCTTTCTCCGGCTGACCGAGACTTGCGTCAACGAAGTAGACTCTATCATCGGATAATTGCCCCTTGTCCACCAGATAGTCCTTGATGCTGCCCGCGCGGGCCTGACCCAATTGACGCAACAGCAGGGCACTGGAACTCCAGGATTTGAGCACCGCGTCGCGCATCTTGTTCTGCCGTTCTTCCTTGCCCAGATCGACCCATTCAGCCGGTGGCTGACCTTTGAGGCGCGTGCGGTAGATGCCTTCGAGCATTGGCGGCTTCTCATTGTCCGGCACTTTCAAGTCGCTGGCCTGCGCAGGCACTTTGTCGCCACGGCGCTGGAGGATCTTGTAGTACGTGCTCTGGTACTCGCGCTCCAGACGTTGCTGGGCAATCAGCGGACCGTCGCTGGCTTCCGCGCTGGTGCCTTCAATTTCAAGGCGCAGGGCAGGGCGTTCTTTCAACGCCGCGGCCAGTTTATCCAGCGAACCCTGAGCTTCGCCGCTCAACTCATCCGAACCCGGCGCGAACGCCACCGTGCCCAGATCTTCCGAGCCGCCGCCACTGACCAGCCCGGCAATGAACTTGAACGGCGCCGCAGCGGCTTTCACGACGAGATTGCGCAGTGTTTGCCAGACGATCGGCATGACGCTGAATTGCGGGTTGTTCAGGTCGCCGGTCACCGGCAGCTCGATGGAAATCTTGCCGTCGACGTCTTTCAACAGCGCCACAGCCAACTTCAATGGCAGGTTCACGGCGTCAGGGCTGTCGACTTTCTCACCCAGTTGCAGCTGCTCGACCACCACCTTGTTCTCGGCCTTGAGCTGGCCTTTGGTGATCAGATAATGCAGGTCCAGATTCAACCGGCCCTTGCGAATCCGGTAACCGGCGAATTTGCCCGAGTAAGGCGTCAGCGTCGTCAGTTCCACGCGCTTGAAGCTGGTGGCGATGTCCAGACTGGCCAGCGGGTTGAAGGGGTTGAGCGCGCCTTTGATGGTGACCGGAGCATAGCGGTCGACCTTGCCCTTGATGTCCACCGGCGCCGGTTTGTCCTGGCGATTGTCCAGGGTGCCGATCTTACCGTTGAGCTGTTGAACGGCCGTGGCGAAGTTGGGCGTGAGGCTAAAGTCGGCGAAGTTGGCCGAACCGTTATTGATATTCACCTCGCCGATGTGAATGCCCATCGGTTTTTCATTCGAGGCAGGCTTGGCCGGGGAGGCTGGCTTTGAAGCTCCTTTGGCCGGGGCCGGGCTGCCGTCGGCTGGCTGTGGAATCAGTAGGTCGTCGATGTTGGTGGTGCGGTCATCGGCGATCACGAAACGGGCGTAGGGCTGCTCGAGGTTGACCGAAGCAATGCTCAGGCTGTCGCCGAGCTGGAAGTTCACGCCGTCGACGTTCAAGCGCTGCCACTTCACGAAGTCTCGTGATTTGAGTGTGTCCAGCGTATGCAGTTGATCGACCTGCGCCTTGCCGGTGATGCCCAACGCCAGCGGCTCGGTGCTCTTGAGATCGACCGCCAGATCGGTATTGAGCATGCCGCTGCGCACTTCAAGGCGAATGAACGGCGTGACATAGGACTGAGCCACTCGCAAATCGATGTCCCGCGTGGTGACATTGAGTTTGGCGCGCACTGGGGCGAGGTTGACCTCACCTTCGGCGGTGATCTTGCCCTGTTTACCCAGCCCGGTGTCGAGCTTCAGGTTGAAAGGCGACTGGTTGAGACTGTCGAAATTGGTCATGTCGAGGTTGAGCGGGCCGACTTCCAGCGCAACAGGCTCTTTGGGCACTTTGTCGGCCAGATGAATGCGGTAGTCGCGCAGTTGGGTGTCACGTAGCAGCACTTGCCAAGGTTTGCTTGGCGCGGCAGACGCGGCGGCGTCAGTCTCGGCGCCTGATGCTGTGGCCGGTTGCTGCTTTTCTTCCTGCGTGTTTTTCTCTTCGCTTTTTGACGGCTGGCTGGCGAACAGTTTCTGCCAATCGAGCTGCCCGTCCGACTCCCGCGCTGCCCAGGTTTCCAGGCCTTCGCTGCGGATTTTGCCCACGGTCACCAGTTGCTTGGCCAGATCGATCGATGTTTCGCTGACGTCGAGCTTTTTCAAACGCACCAGCGGCCGACCGTCCGGCGCGTCGATGGCGAACGGCGCGACACTCAGAGACGTGTTGTCCAGCAGCAACTCGGTGCCTTTGTCCAGGCTCAGCTTGTAATGAGTGTCGAGACTGAAGTTGCCGTCCTTCAAAACCAGCGGCAGCGCGTCACGCACGTACGGCCACCAGACCTTCATCTTGCCGTCGGTGACTTTCAGCGTACCTTCGGAGGTAATGGGCACCAGGCTGATACGGCCTACCCAGTCGATCTGCCCACCTGCCGGGCCGACCGCCACGAGGGTCATGTCGGCGTTGTCCTCGGGCAGAGTGCTGAGGTTCTTCAGCTCGAAATTGAGCGCGTTGTAGAGGAATTCGATGGGTTCGCTGGGGCGCAGATCCTGAAAATGCACGTAGCCGTCGGCGAGCTTGATCTCGCCGATTCGTAGTGGGAAGGGCTTGCTCGGTGGTTCGTCCGGTTTTGCAGGTTCGCTCGGCGGCAGCTTGAACAGCCCGGCCAGGTTCAGGGTGCCGTCCTTGGAAAACAGCAGCTCGGTCTTGGGTTTGTCCAGCTCCACAGCCTCGAGGTGCAGGGCTTTGGTCCAGAGACTGTCGATCTGCAGATTGGCGTACAGGCGCTCGAAACCGATCTGTTCCTTGCCCGGTGCGCCAATGCTCAGGCCCCACAACGTGACCTCAAGGCTGTAGGGGTTGAGCTCCAGACGGTCCAGTTTGGCCGGGACCGTGGCGTAGTTGGCCAGTTGTTGGTTGATCACCCGCAACGCAATGCCCGGCAGGATGAAGAATCCCAGCAAGCTGTAGATTGCGAAGACGGCCAGCAAGGCGCCAATGGCGCGTTTCAATCCTTTGGGCATGTAGGTCGCCAACTCTCTCGGTGTGAGGTGCCTTTGAGTATGGCACGTCAATCTGGTTCCGAAGCCGAGTCCTCGATCCTTGTGGGAAATTTCCCTGCTGCCCGCAAGTGATCAGAGTTGCAAGATCAAGGTCTTGAGCGGGGGCTGCTGGTCCAATGACGGAAAATCGGCGCCTGGCGTGAGCACTTGGCAGTCACGAACAGGGCGGCCGATCTTGCTTGCGCAACGCAGTACCTGGTCGCGCCAATCATCCATGCTGACCTTCGCCAGGTTGTTGCAACAGATCAGAACACCGTTTTCGGCAGTGGTCAGCAGGGCCGGTTTGAGCAGACTTTGATAGTCGCGCAACAGATCGACAGTGCCGAACGCGCTTTTCGCCCATGCGGGTGGGTCGAGCAGCACCAAGTCGAACAGGCGTTGTTCGAGGCGGGTGTAGGAAGGCAGTTTGTGGCCGCGACGAGAGGCGATCGGCAGGCCAGCGAGTTGGCGGATCGCTGGAAAGTAGTCGGACTGGATGAACTGCATTTCCGGCAATTGCGGGTTCAGCTCGCCGTTCTCCCGACCCACCGCAAGGTTCCCTTCTGCGAAATCCAGATTCCACACCTCGCGCGCGCCGCCTGCCGCGGCACTTAAGCCAACCCCGCAGGTGTAGGCGAACAGGTTGAGCACGCTCTTGCCTTTGGCGTGATCTTTCACCCAGCCGCGGGCGTTGCGCAGGTCAAGAAACAACAGCGGATCCTGCCCGGCATGGCGGCCGCGAACCCGATAATTCAACCCCCATTCGTGCCCCACCAGATCTACCAGCGCGGCGTCTTCTGCTTTATAGACGGCGTCGGTGCGATCGATTCGCGAGTTGCCCTGTGAGCGGTCGTTGTAGACCAGCATCAGATCAAGCCCCAGGCGCGCGTTGATGGCGGCGTGCAGGGCGAGCAGCGAGTCTCGATCCAGACCTGTGTGGAAGCTTTGCACCAGCAGTTGCGGGCCGTATCGGTCGATGGTCAGGCCGCTGGCGCCCTCTTGGCTGCCGTGAAACAGGCGATAGCAATCGGTGCCTTGGGCGTGCAGTTCGGCGAGCAGGGATTGACGGTTATCGAGGGCGACGCTGAGCGCCTGATTCAACGAAGACATGCGCGGCGCCTTGGAGCTGGAATAAGGCGCGCAAGTTTAGCAGTTTGGTCTTTGGCGGTGTTATGGCCTGTACCAGGTGCCTGGACACGATGGCTATTCCTGAACCAATCCTGAAGCCCTGAAGGATAGTCCTGGCGGGCCTGTAATGGCGGTTTACTCTCATAAATGCCGGGCGTATTCTTCGCCCGTTTTCAACCAAAGCGGAGACCCACAGTGGGTACTAGTTCGAGTGACAGACGTCAGCCGGGTTCGATGACCGGCCAATCCTCGGCAAGATAACGCGCAGTCATTTGGCTGCCGCTGTCTCGCCGAAAAATGCGAGAAGCGGCAGCGTTTTACTCCCGTAGCAGTCAGGCTTGCCAGCGGCGGCGTTCTTCGAGATCGCTCCCACCGGCAAGCCGGACTGCTGCAGAGGGAACCTCCCTGTCCCTTTCCTGATGTCACACCCGCGCGGCCTTTCGGTCGCGGGCCAGCCTTCGCGTGCCGATCCTTGTGGATGCGGCATGCGGTCGGTCGTACCTGCCTGGGCCTTTTTAGTCGTAATCCCTTCAGTCCAGGGGACACAGCCATGAAATTCATCCTTCTGAAAGAGTTCTTCGCAGGATTTCTGCGGACTCGTCATTTCGCCCGGCACTTCCGTCGGTTGGCAATGCTCGACAGCGTGACCGACGCCACCGTCAGCCGCGAAGTACCGCCAACGCTGGCGCAAACTCTGACCCGCGGCGCCAGCAGCGACGTGCCCGAGTTGCTCACGCGGCTGGACAGCCATCACGAAGGCCTGACCGAGACCGAAGCCCTGGCGCTTCGTGAGAAACATGGCCTCAACGAGGTCGAGCACGAACAACCGCTGCCGTGGTGGGTGCATCTGTGGCACTGCTACAAGAACCCCTTCAATCTGCTGCTGACCTTGCTGGCATTCATCTCCTGGCTCACCGAGGACATGAAAGCCGCCACCGTGATCTTCTCCATGGTGGTGCTCTCGACGCTGCTGCGATTCTGGCAGGAAACACGCTCCAATCAGGCGGCGGATGCGCTCAAGGCCATGGTCAGCAACACCGCTACCGTGATGCGCCGCGCAGAGGTGTCTGGCGACCAGCCCCAGGACACTGGCAAACAGCGTATCGAACTGCCGATCAAGCAACTGGTGCCGGGAGATCTGATCGTGCTCTCGGCCGGTGACATGATTCCCGCCGACTGCCGGGTGCTGAGTGCCAAGGACCTGTTCGTCAGCCAGGCCGCGATGACCGGCGAATCGATGCCGGTAGAAAAATTCGCCCGTCGTCAGGCGCTCGACACCGGCAACCCGCTGGATCTGGAAAACATCCTGTTCATGGGCACCAACGTGGTGTCGGGATCGGCTACCGGGGTGATTCTTGCGACCGGCAATAACACCTATTTCGGTGCCTTGGCCCAACGTGTCAGCGCCACCGATCGTGCGCCCACCTCATTCCAGGCCGGCGTCAACAAAGTCAGCTGGCTGCTGATCCGCTTCATGTTCGTCATGGCGCCGCTGGTGCTGTTCATCAATGGCTTCACCAAGGGCGACTGGATGGAGGCGCTGCTGTTCGCGCTGTCCATCGCGGTCGGGCTGACCCCGGAAATGCTGCCGATGATCGTCACCTCGACGCTGGCCAAGGGCGCGGTGTTTCTGTCGCGCAAGAAAGTCATCGTCAAACGCCTGGATGCCATCCAGAACTTCGGTGCCATGGACGTGCTGTGCACCGACAAGACCGGCACCCTGACTCAGGACAAGATTTTCCTCGCCCGGCATGTGGACGTCTGGGGCGATGAGTCCGATGACGTGCTGGAAATGGCCTACCTGAACAGCTACTACCAGACCGGCCTGAAGAACCTGCTGGACGTCGCGGTGCTGGAGCACGTGGAAATCCACCGCGAGCTGCGGGTCGGTACGGCTTTCAGCAAAGTCGATGAAGTGCCTTTCGACTTCAATCGGCGGCGTATGTCTGTGGTAGTGCAAGAGCAGGGGCAGCCGCATCTGCTGATCTGCAAAGGCGCGCTGGAAGAAGTGCTGGGCGTCTGCAAGCGTGTGCGCCACGGCGAAGCGGAGGAAGCACTGACCCCAGAGCTGCTGGAGCGCATTGTGCAGGTCACCGCTGAGTTCAACGATGAAGGATTGCGCGTGGTGGCGGTGGCTGCCCGGTCCATGATTGAGGGGCGTGACGCCTATGGCCTGGCAGACGAAAGCGACCTGACGCTGATCGGCTATGTGGCATTTCTAGACCCGCCCAAGGAAAGCACCGCGCCTGCGCTCAAGGCTCTGGCCGATCACGGCGTGGCAGTAAAAGTGCTGACCGGGGATAACGAACGCGTGACCGCGAAGATCTGCCGGGAAGTCGGGCTTGAGCGGCAAGGCTTGTTGCTGGGTGGCGATGTCGAGCGCATGAGTGACGCGGAACTTGCCGTGGCGGTGGAGACCACCAACGTTTTCGCCAAGCTGACGCCTTCCCACAAGGAGCGCATCGTGCGGCTGCTCAAAGCCAATGGGCACGTGGTCGGGTTCATGGGCGACGGCATCAACGACGCGCCGGCCCTGCGCACTGCCGACATCGGGATTTCCGTGGACAGTGCGGTGGATATTGCCAAGGAAGCAGCAGACATCATCCTGCTGGAAAAAAGCCTGATGGTGCTGGAGGAGGGCGTGCTGGAGGGGCGTCGGACTTTTGCCAACATGCTCAAGTACATCAAGATGACGGCCAGCTCCAACTTCGGCAACGTGTTCTCGGTACTGGTCGCCAGTGCGTTCATTCCGTTCCTGCCGATGCTGCCGATGCATCTGCTGGTGCAAAACCTGCTGTACGACGTTTCGCAGATCGCGATTCCGTTCGATAACGTCGACGAGGAACTGCTGAAGAAGCCTCAGCGCTGGCAGCCTGCGGACGTTGGGCGCTTCATGATGTTTTTCGGACCGATCAGCTCGATCTTCGACATCACCACCTTTGTAGTGATGTGGTACGTGTTCGGCGCCAGCACGCCAGAGCATCAAACGCTGTTTCAATCGGGCTGGTTCGTGGTGGGGCTGCTGACCCAGACGCTGATCGTGCACATGATCCGCACCCCGAAGATTCCGTTTCTGCAAAGCCGCGCGGCCATGCCGTTGATGGTGATGACCGGGGTGATCATGGCCGTAGGGATATTCCTGCCAATGGGGCCGCTGGCGCACTATTTCAAATTGCAGGCGCTGCCACCGCTGTACTTCGTCATCCTGCCGGTGATTCTGCTGGCGTATGTAGGGCTGACGCAGGCGGTGAAGGGGTTTTATGTGAGGAGGTTTGGTTGGCAGTGATGTTTTGGGCTGTTTGATCGTGCCCACGCAGAACGTGGGCACGACCATCGGGCTTTAGCGCGCCAATGCCAGCGCCACGCCCTGACCACCGCCAATGCAGAGGGTCGCCAGACCTTTCTTCGCATCGCGTTTGATCATTTCATGCAGCAGCGTCACCAGCACGCGGCAGCCCGATGCACCGATCGGGTGGCCGATGGCGATGGCGCCGCCGTTGACGTTGACCTTCTCCATGTCCCAACCCAGCTCTTTGCCCACTGACAGCGATTGCGCGGCGAAGGCTTCGTTGGCTTCGATCAGGTCCAGCTCGTCCAGCGACCAGCCGGCTTTGTCCAGGCAGCGATGGGTGGCGCTGACCGGCCCGATGCCCATGATTGCAGGGTCAACACCGGCGTTGGCGTAAGCAGCGATTCGAGCCAGTACTGGCAGGCCCAGTTCTTCAGCCTTTTTCGCGCTCATCAAGATCACTGCAGCAGCGCCGTCGTTCAGCGACGAGGCGTTACCGGCCGTGACGGTGCCGTCTTTCTTGAAGGCTGGCTTGAGCTTGCCCAGAGATTCGGCGGTGGTGCCGGCGCGCGGCTGCTCGTCGGTGGCGAAGGAGATCGGGTCGCCTTTGCGCTGCGGAATCAGGATCGGGGTGATCTCGTCGGCGAAACGCCCGGCCTCGATGGCAGCAGCGGCTTTCTGCTGGGACGAAGCCGCGAAAGCGTCTTGCGCTTCACGGTTGATTTCGTACTTTTCCGCCAGGTTTTCGGCAGTGATGCCCATGTGGTAATCGTTGAATGCATCCCACAGGCCGTCGCTGATCATGGTGTCGACCATGGTGGCGTGGCCCATGCGCAGCCCGGTGCGCGCGCCCGGCATGACATAGTTCGCCAGGCTCATGCTTTCCTGCCCGCCAGCGATGATCACATCGGCGTCGCCGCAGCGAATCGCCTGAGTGCCCAGATGCAGTGCTTTCAGGCCCGAGCCGCAGACCTTGTTCAGCGTCATCGCGGGTACGGCGAAAGGCAGGCCAGCCTTGATCGAGGCTTGGCGCGCAGGGTTTTGACCAGCGCCGGCAGTGAGCACCTGACCCATGATCACTTCGTCGACCAGCGCCGGGTCCAGACCGGTTTGCGCCAGCAGCTGGCGGATGACAGCGGCACCCAGGTCAACGGCAGGAATATTCGCCAGCGAACCCTGGAAACTGCCGACCGCGGTGCGGGTGGCGGCAACGATTACGACGTCTTGCATGGTACGAATCCTCACTGTTGTTGGTTCAGGCGCCGGGACCTTCAGGAAAGCTGGAAAGGGCGAGGTCCGGGACAGCGGAGTCAAGGGCGCACATGGTGGCATGAATGACGGGGATAATTTAAGCCCTTTGTCGTTTTGCTTCAGTGCCCGGCAGGCCCGAGATGCAACAACGACCTGACGGTCGGTGACGAACCCTGTGGGAGGGAGCCTGCTCGCGAATGCGTTGTGTCAGACAGTTTGATGTGACTGACTCATTCCTTTCGTGAGCAAGCTCCCTCCCACAGTTGATTTATGGTGTCTGGGAGATTCAAACCACCCCCATCCTGCGTCTGGCCCGATGAACCGACGCATTGCGCACTGCCCAACGCAGAATCGGAGCGGTCCGGTTTACGCCCGCGCGGATCATTCCACGCTTGAAGCCGCCCAGCTGGATATCGAACATCGCGCTGGCCCACTCGGGCATCAGCTCGATTCCGGCCTGCATCATCAGATTGCCCATGGGTTTTGCCATCCGGCTCGGCGCGGGAGCATGTCGCAGAATGCGCAGGACCTCATGCGTACGCTCATCGCACACCAGATGAGGGCGTATGTCGTCCAGGTAGCGGGCGATTTGTACGGCTGAGCGTGGTACGTCACGAGCACCGAGACGTTCGGCGACAAGGGCGGTTTCGGCGTAGTAGCGATCCCGATCGGCCAACGACAGATCAGGGTTCAGATAACGCAGGTGGGCAGCCATGAAACTGCTGACTTCTGCAACGTGCACCCACGTCAGCAGGGCCGGGTCATCGGCGGCATAAACGCTGCCGTCTGGAGCGGTCCCGCTGATCTGCGAATGAATGCCGCGTACTTTATCGATCAGCCAGTTGGCGTCATGGGTCGAGCCGAAGGTTGTGCCGGAAATGAACTGCCCGGTACGCCGCAGCCGTCCGAGCATGTCCTCACGAAAGTTGGAATGATCCCAGACACCGGCCAACACGCGAGGGTGAAGCATCTGCAGCATCAACGCGCAGATGCCGCCAATCAGCATGCTGGGAAAGTCACCGTGCACCTGCCAGCACACGGCCTGCGGCCCGAACAAGCCGGGATCGCCCTTGGGGTTTTCCATATCCAGTTGGCCCAAGGCCAGGCCGGTCATGCTCATGACCTGGGTTTCGATACGTGTGCGGATGAATTCCATGGGTGTCCGTTATTGGTTAAGCCGCTTCTCGATCAAACCCTCCACCACGCTCGAATCCGCTAGGGTCGAAATATCCCCCAGGCTGTCCAGTTCATTGCAGGCGATCTTGCGCAGAATGCGCCGCATGATCTTCCCTGAGCGGGTTTTCGGCAAGGCTGGCGCCCACTGGATCAACTCCGGTTTGGCAAAGCTGCCGATTTCCTTGCTGACCAGCGCCAGCAGTTCCTTCTGCAGCGCCTCGTCCGGTTCGACGCCGGCCATGGTGGTCACGAACGCGTAAATCCCCATGCCTTTGACGTCGTGTGGGTAACCGACGACCGCCGCCTCGGCCACGCTGTCATGCAGGACCAGCGCGCTCTCGACTTCGGCTGTGCCAATGCGGTGCCCGGACACGTTGATTACGTCGTCCACACGCCCGGTGATCCAGTAATGGCCATCCTGATCGCGACGTGCACCGTCGCCGGTGAAGTAGTAGCCGGGGTAGGGTTTGAAGTAGGTTTCGACCATGCGTTTCTGGTCGCCGTATACGCCCCGGATCTGACCGGGCCAACTGGCTTTGATCGCCAACAACCCGCTGGTGGCGCCTTCAAGCTCTTTGCCCTTGTCGTCCAGCAACACCGGTAGTACCCCGAACATCGGTTGGGTAGCGCAGCCCGGTTTCAAGGGCGTGGTGCTGACCAGTGGGGTGAGCATGATGCCGCCGGTCTCGGTTTGCCACCAGGTATCGACAATGGGGCAGCGCTCCTTTCCTACTTTGTGGAAGTACCACTCCCACGCTTCCGGGTTGATGGGCTCACCCACCGTGCCGAGCACTCGCAAGCTCTCACGGCTAGTGTTCTCCAAAGGTTTTGGGCCTTCACGCATCAGCGCACGCAGGGCTGTTGGCGCGGTGTAGAAGATGTTCACATGATGTTTATCGATCACCTGCCAGAAACGCGAAGTGTCCGGGTAGTTCGGCACACCCTCGAAGATCAGGGTGGTCGCGCCGTTGGCCAACGGCCCGTAGACAATATAGCTGTGGCCGGTGACCCAGCCGACGTCGGCGGTGCACCAGTAGATTTCGCCATCGCGGTAGTCGAACACGTATTGGTGAGTCATCGCCGCCTGCAACAGATAACCGCCGGTGGTGTGCAATACCCCTTTGGGTTTCCCTGTGCTGCCGGAGGTGTAAAGGATGAACAACGGATCTTCGGCGTCCATGGGCTCAGGCGGGCAGTCGACGCTGATGCCGTGCAAGGCCTCGTGATACCAGATGTCACGGCCCTCAACCCAATCCACCTCGCCCTCGGTGCGTTTTATCACCAGCACGGTGCCGACATTGGGGCAGCTTTGCAGTGCCTTATCGACGTTCTGTTTGAGGGGCACGTACTTGCCGCCGCGTACGCCTTCGTCGGCGGTAATCACAGTCTGGCAATCGGCGTCGAGGATTCGGTCGCGCAGTGCGTCAGGCGAAAAACCGCCGAATACTACCGAGTGCACCGCGCCGATCCGTGTGCACGCGAGCATCGCGTAAGCCGCTTCCGGAACCATCGGCATATAAATGCACACACGGTCGCCTTTCCTGACTCCACGTGCTTTCAGCACATTCGCCAGACGGGCGACGTTGTGGTGAAGCTTCTTGTAGGTGATTTCTGCGGATTCGGAAGGGTTGTCGCCTTCCCAGATGATCGCAACCTGATCGCCGCGCTTTGCCAGGTGGCGGTCAATGCAGTTGTAACTGACGTTCAGCTTGCCGCCTGTAAACCAACTGGCGGCCCCAGTTTTGAGATCGGACTGCTGAACCTGATCCCACTTCGAGGACCAGTCGAGGAATTTGTTGGCCTGCTCTGCCCAGAACACATCGGGCTGTTCAATGGATTGCCGATAAAGCCGCTGATAGTCCTCGGCGCTTAATTGGGCAGCCTTGCGCGTGGCATCGGCTTGCGGGAAATCGCTGAGATTGAACATGGCGTCTCCTGTTTATTCTTGTGAGTACGGCTCTCTTTCAGAGTAGCCGCTGGTGCCGAGGTTCAGGCTTGTCGCGATCACGGGTGGCGGTGACTGACATCCATGTATGACAGAAAGTGACGTGCGGTCCTACGAGATACAAAGCTGCAGCCGACAGTGATGTCTGGGCAGTCCGTGAATAATAACCGCCCAAATTTTTCGCGTACGCGCTGCAGGAGACCGCTTTGTCCGGCGACAATCACGGGTCACAGACGGGTGACAACAGTTTGAATGTGGGTGTTGGCGATTTCAGAGGTGCCCACCTGAACATCAACCAGACAGAGCGGCCCACCTTTACCCCGCAACAAATGGACATCCAGCGGGCGCCCGCGTTTGGCGGTCGTCACCTCAACAGTGAACGCGTTTCGGCATTTGGCTATGTCACGGGAGCCGCCAGTTTGTTTGGGCTGTATTTCGCGCTCTTTCCGTTTCCAGGCAAGCAGAGCTCCTGGACGATGCTATTGATGTTCGCGCTGATGGTTTCGGTTGTCATGGTGGTGACATCAGCGGTATTACGCCGACGCAAGTTCGAACATTTCTTCGGGTCGCGCCACTACCTGGAAATCGGCGATCGGGGCGGCATCTATGTCAATCGATTCACCGCAACGTGCCCATGGTGCGGCTCGAACATGCATCTGCGTCACGTGGGGCCGAAAGAAGGGCCACGCAGCGATCACTTCATCTGCGAAAGAAATCCACGGCAGCATGTGATCGATCTCGATCCGACGTTGTTGCCGGACATCGAGGAGTGACTGGTTTGCATTGACGGCGTGTCTGCCAGTCCAAGGGCATTAAAAACCCGCCGCCTCTTGCGAGGGGGCGGGTTTGAAGGTATTGCAGAGGGCGCGATCAGCCGCGGTGACGACCGCGGAAGTAGTTGATCAGACCTTGGGTCGATGCGTCCTCGGCAGGCGTTTCGTCGGTGCCGACCAAACGTCCGTAGACGCCTTTGCCCAGTTCTTTGCCCAATTCGACACCCCACTGATCAAAGGCGTTGGTGCCCCAGACCACGCTCTGCACAAAGACCTTGTGCTCATACATCGCAACCAACGCACCCAGGCGGCGAGGGCTGATGCGCTCGCACACGATCGTGTTGCTCGGACGATTACCCGGAATGACCTTATGCGGGGCGACGCGTTGCACTTCTGCTTCGGCAATGCCCTTGGCACGCAACTCGGCCTCTGCTTCTTCGCGGGTCTTGCCTTGCATCAACGCCTGGCTTTGCGACAGGCAGTTGGCGTATAGCCATTGGTGGTGGTCGGAGACCGGGTTGAAGCTGACGATCGGCACTATAAAGTCTGCGGGAATCAGCTGGGTGCCTTGGTGCAACAACTGGTGATAGGCATGCTGCCCGTTGGCGCCGACGCCACCCCAAATTACTGGGCCGGTATCGGTCTTCACCGGCACGCCGTCCTGGCGCACGCTCTTGCCGTTGGATTCCATGTCCAACTGCTGCAAGTGCTTGGTGATGTTGCGCAGGTAGTGGTCGTACGGCAGGATCGCGTGGCTCTGCGCGCCCCAGAAGTTGCCGTACCAGACGCCCAGGAGACCGAGCAGCACCGGCATGTTCTGTTCGAACGATGCGTTCTGGAAGTGCTGGTCCATGGTGTAGGCACCGGACAGCAGCTCCTTGAAGTTGGACATGCCGATGGCCAGCGCGATTGGCAGGCCGATGGCCGACCACAGCGAGTAACGACCGCCGACCCAGTCCCACATCGGAAAGATGTTCTCTTCACGAATGCCGAACGCCACGGCCGCAGCATTGTTGCTCGACACTGCGATGAAGTGACGATACAGCTCGGCTTCCGAGCCACCTTGTGCCAGGTACCAGGCGCGAGCGGCGGTGGCGTTTTTCAGGGTTTCCAGCGTGCTGAAGGTCTTCGACGAGACGATGAACAGCGTGGTCTCCGCGCGCAGCTTGGCGGTCAGTTCGTGCAGCTCGGTGCCGTCGATGTTCGCCAGATAGTGGCAGCGAACGCCTTTCTGTGCGTAGGACAACAGGGCTTCGGACACCAGCTCAGGGCCGAGGAACGAGCCACCGATACCGATGTTGACCACGTCTGTGATCGGCTTCTCGGTGTAACCGCGCCACAGCCCGTCGTGGATGCGGCCGACCAAGTCGGTGATCTGGTTCAGCACCTTGTGGACTTCCGGCATCACGTTGGTGCCGTTGACCATCAGCTTGTCGCCTACTGGGCGACGCAACGCGGTGTGCAGTGCCGGGCGGTTTTCCGAAGAGTTGACCGGCTCGCCGTCATACTGCGCCTTGATTGCGTCTTTCAGACCGACTTCATTGGCCAGGTTGACCAACAACTGACGGGTTTCGGTGGTGATCAGGTTTTTCGAATAATCGAGGAACAGCCCACTGCTGCTGAGGGTGAATTCGTTGAAACGTTGCGGGTCTTCGTTGAACGCCTCACGCATGCTGAAATTCTGCATGGCTTTGCGGTGATCGGTGAGCGCCTGCCAGGCGGGCAGGGTGGTGACGTCATGAGGAGTGCGGTAGTACGCCATCGCTGCGGGTTTCCTTGTACTTGGACTGCCTTTTGGACACTGAAAAGCCAGGGCGGGATCGAATGCGCGCGTCTGCGAAGACTAACCCCCGGACGCGCCGATGTCTGCGCCTTGCTTTACCTTTGCTCGGTACTTTTTCTCACAAGGTAGTGTCGCCTTTCTCAGGCGACATGTACCGGTATGGCATTGCTCATGTGGCGAAGTTCATTGCCCGGCGCCATATAGAGCATGCGCGGCCTCGGGCTAGTGAGCATAGTTGCGAATATCCGCTTTGCGGTCCTTGTCATTCCTTCGCCAGATGAAGATTGTCGATCAAACGGGTCTTGCCCAGAAACGCCGCGCCCAGCACCACCAGATCCTGATCGTCAGGAGTGGCCGGACGCAGGCTGACGGCCTGGCGAATTTCCAGATAGTCAGGGCGCAAACCTGCCGTTTCGAGCGCTTTTCTGCCGTCGTCCAGCAGTTGCGCGTAGTTCTTCTCACCTTTTTGCAGTGCGTCGCCGATCTGCTTGATGACGCGGTATAGCACCGGGGCGGTGGCGCGCTCTGCTTCGGTCAGATAGCCGTTGCGCGAAGACAGCGCCAGGCCGTCCGCTGCACGCACGGTCGGCTCGCCGATGATCTGGATCGGCATGTTCATGTCACGCACCAGTGCACTGATCACCGCCAGTTGCTGGAAGTCTTTCTGACCGAAGATTGCGAGGTCAGGCTGGACCATGTTGAACAGCTTGCTGACAACAGTGGAAACGCCATCGAAGTGCCCCGGACGACTGCCGCCGCACAGACCTTCGGAAACCACGGGCACGCGAACGATGGTCTGGTCGGCCATGCCATGGGGATACATTTCTTCGACGGTTGGCGTGAACAGCAAGTGGCAACCGGCTTGCAGCAGTTTTTCCTGGTCGGCAGCCAAGGTGCGCGGATAGGTCGCCAAGTCTTCGTTAGGGCCGAACTGCAACGGGTTGACGAAAATGCTCGCTACCACAAAGTCGGCCCGTTGCGTGGCCTTGGTGACCAGCGCGGTGTGGCCGCTGTGCAGGTTGCCCATGGTGGGGACGAGCGCGATACGTTTGCCTTCGCTGCGCGCACGTGCGACGGCAGCGCGCAGCTCGCGCACGGTTTTTACTGTGTTCATGCCGAGAATCCGTGTTCTGGAGCGGGAAAGCTGACGTCTTTGACGGCGCTGACATAGGCGGCGATGGCCGACTGGATGTCTGGCTGGCCAGTCATGAAGTTTTTCACGAACTTCGGCACGCGGCCGCTGATCGACAGCCCGAGCATGTCGTGCAGCACCAGGACCTGCCCGTCGGTGGCGCTACCGGCGCCGATGCCGATCACTGGAATCTTCACCGCTGAGGTGATTTCCTGGGCCAACTCGCTCGGGACGCATTCCAGCAGAATCATCGCCGCACCGGCCTGCTCCAGCGTGATGGCATCGGCGCGCATCTGCCGCGCCTGGGACTCATGACGCCCCTGCACTTTATAGCCGCCCAGCACGTTGACCGCTTGAGGCGTCAGCCCCATGTGCGCGCACACCGGAATACCGCGCTCGGCCAGCAGACGAATCGATTCGCCCAGCCATGCCGCGCCCTCGACCTTGATCATGTGCGCACCTGCCTGCATCAGCATCGCACTGTTGGCGAAGGTCTGTTCGGCGGTGGCGTAGGCCATGAAGGGAAGGTCGGCGAGGATCATTGCACCCTGATTGCCGCGTTTGACGCTGGCAACGTGATAGGCCATTTCGGAAGTGGTGACTGGCAGCGTACTGTCGTGGCCTTGCAGGACCATTCCCAGCGAGTCGCCGACCAGCAGCACTTCGACACCCGCCTGGCTGGCAGTGTGGGCGAAGGTCGCGTCGTAGCAGGTGAGCATGGTGATCTTCTCACCTTTCTGCTTCAGGCCCAGCAGGGACGTAACGGTGATATCTGGCATGAAAAAGTCCTCATTCAGGCGCTGTGAATACGACGGCGAGCAACGCGTGATTCATTCTGCAAACGCAGGCACATCGTCGTTTCGCGATGTTTGCAAAGACCTGTTTGGCGCCTAGGGGCCGGTACTCCGGCTTCGGGACGCTTATCTTCGTGAGGAGGGGGCGGGAAGTCAATTCCGGGTGTTACCGGTTTGATCGGGATGTTACCGAAGGGTGTAACGGAGAACATCGGGTGAACCGATTCTGTAGCAGTCCGGCTTGCCGGCGGTAGCGTTTCCCGGAACGCCACCGCTGACAGGCCGGACTGCTACAGGGACTTCGCCAGGAAGGAAGTGGCGATGGTCAACCGTGCAGCCGCTCCAGCCCTTCGAACGGGCAGCCTGCAAGCAGGCCATCCAGCGCGCGGCCGTCGGCAAGGGTAATTCCCGGCGCCAGTTCGGCGAGCGGATACAGCACGAACGCTCGGGCCTGCATGTGGTAGTGCGGCACTTTCAAGCGGGGCTCGTCGATCACTCGATCGCCGAACAGCAGAATGTCCAGGTCCAGGGTTCGCGGCCCCCAGCGCTCGAGGCGTTCGCGGCCCTGACCGTTTTCGATGGCTTGCAGGGCATCAAGCAGCGCCAGCGGTTGCAGCGCCGTGTCCAGGGCTGCGACCGCATTGGTGTAACGCGGCTGACCGGGTAGCAGCGAGTCGCTCACGTAGAACGAAGAAACGCCTGACAAACGGGTTTGCGGCAATTGCGCCAGCGCCTTGAGGGCGTCACGCAGCTGCTCGGCAGGATCGGCAAGGTTGCTGCCCATGCCGATAAACACACGCTCCATGTTCACTTGCCCTGACATCATTCCGACGCGTCGGCGCCAGCACGTTTGCGCTTGCCACCGCCACTGCGGCGACGTTTGCGCGGGCCCTGGCCAGTTGTTTCGGATTTGCTGCCCAGATCGCGGATCATGTCGCGACGACCTGCTTCGTTGGCGTCCTGATACTCGGTCCACCATTCGCCAAGGCCATCGGTTTCCTCGCCAGCGCTTTCACGCAGCAGCAGGAAGTCGTAGCCAGCGCGGAAGCGCGGGTTGTCCAGCAGCAGATCGGCACGCTTGCCGGAACGACGAGGCAGACGCTCCTGCATGTCCCAGATCTCGCGGATCGGCATGGTGAAACGCTTCGGAATGGCGATGCGCTGGCACTGCTCGGCGATCAGCTCGTGAGCCGCTTCCTGCATGGCGGGAATTGGTGGCATGCCGCGTTCCTGCAAGCGCAGGACACGCGCGGGCAGGGCAGGCCAGAGCAATGCAGCAAACAGGAACGCCGGTGTTACCGGTTTGTTCTGGCGCACGCGCAGATCGGTATTGGCCAAGGCCTCGCTGATCAGCGTGTGGGTATAAGTAGGGTTGTACTCCAGCGCCTTGGCGCTGGCCGGGAACAAGGGCTCGAAGAGTTCCAGATCCACCAGCATCTCGAAGGTCGGTTCGGCATATCCGGACAGAAACAGCTTCAGCACTTCTTCGAACAGGCGGGCCGCCGGAATATCGCGCAGCATCGGCGCCAGTGGGCGAATCGGCGTGGCGCTGTGTTTTTCAATGCCGAAATCCAGCTTGGCGGCGAAACGCACGGCGCGCAGCATCCGCACCGGGTCTTCTTTATAGCGCTGTTGCGGATCGCCGATCAGACGGATCAGGCGATTGCGAATGTCGTGAACGCCGTTGGCGTAATCGAGCACCCGCTCGGTGACCGGATCGTAATACAGGGCGTTGATGGTGAAGTCGCGACGCTGGGCGTCTTCTTCCAGCGTGCCATACACGTTGTCCCGCAGAATCCGCCCGCTCTCGTTGCGCGAAGACTGGTTGCTGTCTTCGTCTTCGTCATCTTGCGGGTGATTGGCGCGGAAGGTCGCCACCTCGATGATTTCGCGGCCGAAATGGATGTGAACCAGTTTGAAACGGCGGCCGATGATGCGGGCGTTGCGGAATTCTGCGCGGACTTGCTCAGGTGTGGCGCTGGTGGCGACGTCGAAGTCTTTCGGCGTGATGCCCAGCATCAGGTCACGTACGCAACCGCCGACCAGATAGGCCTGGTAACCCGCATTCTGCAGGCGCTCGACGATGCTCACCGCATAGCGGCTGAATTGATTGCGCTGCAACGAATGCTGGCTGCTGCTGAGCACTTCAGGCGTTGTACGCGTATGTTGCTGCGGTTTGCGCAGAGGAGAACGGAATGACTGGAACAGCTTCTTCAGCATGGGATGCACTGTTTGAAGGAATATTCGGCCAATTTCGAAGAATGACCGCATGATGGGCGGGGATTCTAGCATTTAGTCGAGGGATGGTGTAGGACGCTGCGCGAACGCCGTCTTGAGGCAGGCTGAACGGGGGTTTAGGGCTTGTTATGAGGGGATGTCGCGTCAGGATCTTTGTCCCGGAAGCTACTGGGGGAGCCGAAGCTCCCCCAAAGTGCGTGCTCTTATTTTTATTGTCTGTTGGGCTTTTTGTTTTTGTTGAGCGCCCAATTCACGGCTTTCGCCTGTGAAACCTCCCAATCGGGAGTCAAGAGCAAACGGATTGCTTTGGTCGCTGTGCTGCAATGATCAATCGATCCAACCAGTTCAGGCTCTACCTTAGGGTAGTTTTTTGTTGTTCTCGGCCTGGTTGCGGGACAAGTCCCAAATGCAACGCCTCTCCAAAAGAATCAGTTAGCTGCGCCTCCGCCGTGTTGTTCTTGTTATGCGTGAGTCGATTCGTCTTGTTTTTATTGTGTTGTTTTGCGGGTGACTGATTTTTGTTGTTCTTGTACGAATACATATAGCAGAAGCCGTGCCAACTTTTGTGTAAAACGCTGCAGGCCTTTAAATACGGGGGTGTGGCAAAACGACGCTATTTTGCGGAGGCCAAAAAAAACCGGGGTTACGTTACCGTACGCCCCGGCTTTTGTTACGTGTCGCTGATGAGGTAACAGTTTTTTCACAAGCCCTGAACACCGCGTGCCAGAGCCCTGTGCGAGGATTGCGCCTCAGGTTTCGCTGGCTACACCGGTCTTGCGACGAGGGATACCCAGACGCTGGCGACGTTCCCACAGGCACTTGCGGCTGACGCCGAGTTTGCGCGCCAGTTCGGTTTCGGTCATGTGGTCCTGATGCTCAAGAACGAAGTGCTGGAAGTAGTCTTCCAGTGAGAGATCTTCGGTAGGTTCATGGGCGGTGGAGCTTGCGGAACTGGAGGTCTGTGGTGCCAGACCGATGAACTCATCGACATCCAGATCACTGAGCTCGATGTCGATGCCCAGCAGGTCAGCCGAGATTTCCGGGCTTTCGCACAGAATGACCGCGCGCTCGACTGCGTTTTCCAGTTCACGCACGTTACCCGGCCAGGAATAGTGACGAATAGCCTGCTCGGCGTCGGGTCCAAACTTCAGATCGTTACGTCCGGCTTTGGCGCTTTGACGGGCGAGAAACGCATTGGCGATTTCGTTGACGTCGGCGCCACGCTCGCGCAGGGCCGGAAGCTTCAGGGCTATCACATGGAGACGGTAATAAAGGTCTTCACGGAACTGACCGACCTTTGCCAGGCTCTTGAGGTCGCGGTGGGTCGCAGCGATCAGACGAACGTCGACCTTTTGCGACTGGACTGAGCCGACCCGACGAATCTCGCCTTCCTGAAGCACGCGCAACAGGCGAGCCTGCGCTTCGAGCGGCAGCTCGCCGATTTCGTCGAGAAACAGCGTCCCACCGTCGGCGGCTTCCACAAGGCCTGCGCGACCTGCGCTGGCGCCGGTGAAAGCGCCTTTCTCATGGCCAAACAGTTCGGACTCGATCAGCGTTTCGGGGATCGCCGCGCAGTTCACCGAAATCATCGGCGCCTTGGCGCGGCGCGAAAGGTTGTGCAGGGCGCGGGCCACCAGTTCTTTACCTGTGCCGGACTCACCCTGGATCAGGACATTGGAGTCGGTCGGCGCCACTTTGCGGATCTTGTTGTACAGATCCTGCATCGGTGGACAGGAACCGATGATGCCAATCTCGCCATTGCTATTGTCAGCACCTGGCTTGTCGGAAGCGGATGCCTTGCCCGCCGCGACGCGTTCGGCCTGAATGCTTTGCACCGTCTGCCGGTCACGCAGGATGCGCGAAACCGCCTGGAGCATTTCATCGTGGTCGAAGGGTTTGGCGATGTAGTCCACCGCGCCCATCTTCATTGAATCCACGGCCGAGCGCAGGCTGGCGTAGCTGGTCATGATCAGCACAGGCTTACCCTGGCCGAGTTTGATCAGTTCGGTGCCGGGCGCGCCGGGCAGGCGCAGGTCACTGACGATCAGATCAAACGAGGGGATGCTGAAACGTTCCTGAGCTTCCTGCACGGATCCGGCTTCACTGACCTGGTACTGATTTCGTTCCAGCAGGCGACGCAAGGCAGAGCGGATGATGGTTTCGTCTTCGACGATCAAAATGTGCGGCATTGATTCGATTCTCTCGACGGTCTCAGTTCACGGCGGACGTCGCTTCGACATGTCGCGGCAGGGTCACCCGAATACGGGTTCCGCGCTGTTGCTCGGGGTCAGCCGGGCTGTCGATGGTGATTTGTCCATAATGCTCTTCAACGATGGAATAGACCAGTGCGAGCCCCAGTCCTGTTCCTTCGCCCGGATCCTTGGTGGTGAAGAACGGTTCGAACAAGCGGTCCATGATTGCTTTGGGAATTCCGGTGCCTTCATCTTCGACGATCAAATCCACCGTATGTTCGCAGGCCTCACTCTTTACCCGTACCGCGCTGCCCGCAGGCGAGGCGTCACGTGCGTTTGAAAGCAGGTTGATCAGCACCTGAGCCAGGCGCTGCGGATCGCCATCGACCCAGTGGTTCGGGTTGCACAGGTTATAGAAATGCACCTCGAAATTCCGGCGATTCAGCGCCAGCAGACCAATGGCATCCTGCGCGACTTCGGCCAGGCACACCGCTTCGTCGGCATGTTGATGTCCGCCTGCGTGGGCGAAGCTCATCAGCGACTGCACGATGCGCGACACGCGTTTGGTCTGTTCGATGATCTGGCTGCTGATTTCCGTCAGTTCGCCGTCTTCCTCGCGCTCTTCGCGCAGGTTTTGCGCAAGGCAGGCGATGCCGGTGATCGGGTTGCCGATCTCGTGGGCAACGCCGGCAGCCAGACGACCAATGCTCGCAAGGCGCTCCGAATGCACCAGTTTGTCTTCCAGCATCTGAGTGTCAGTCAGGTCTTCGACGAGGATCACCAAGCCGCTGTTACCCGGCGCCAGCGGCTCATCGATGGCGGCTTTGTGCAAATTCAGCCAGCGGGTCTGGCCGTCCAGCGCCAGACGTTGCTTGTGCAGGTGTTCGTCCGGCACGTTGATGAAGCCCAGCAGCAGTTGCCGCCATGGGTCGACGATGGTTTCAAGCCTCGATCCGACGACGCGTTGCGCGCCTATGCCGGTGAGCTCTTCCATGGCCTTGTTCCACATCAGGATCTCTTGATCCTTGGCCAGCGAGCAGACACCCATCGGCAGCTCCTGCAGGGTCTGGCGATGGTAGCGGCGCAATGCATCGAGCTCGGCGGCAAGCCCGGTAAGGCGCGAGTGATAGTCCTCGAGACGGCTCTCGATGAAGTGAATGTCTTCTGTCACGTAGTTTTCGCTGCCTGATTTATAAGGCAGGAAGGTTTCAACCATGTCTTGTGCGACGCTTGGCCCCATCAGCCCGGACAAGTTAGCCTCAATGCGATCACGCAAACGGCGCAGGGCATAAGGGCGGCGCTCATCGAATGGCAGATAGAGGTCGCGCAAAGCCTGTTCGACTTCCTTTTGCGCCGCCTTCGCCCCCAACGGTTTTGCCAGTTGCGTGGCAAACTCCTGAGGCGATACCGCGTGCAGCTCGCGTCGTTGCGGACGACGAACGTTGTCCACGGCGCAGGCTTCCGCGGCGCTGGCTTCTTCGGGGCTCGGATTGCTGAACAGCGAAATCAGCGTGAACACCAGCACGTTAGCGGCCAGCGACGCGATTGCCGCCATGTGCCAGCTGGTGTCGTCCAGCACGTAAATCATGTTCAACAGCGGGATGTAAAAGCCCTGGAAGTTGCCGATCAGCGGAAACAGCATGCTGAGCATCCACACCGCGATACCGGCGATCAAGCCCGCCATGAAGCCGCGACGGTTGGCTGCTGGCCAGTAGAGGACCGAAAGCACCCCTGGCAAGAACTGCAGCGTGGCGACGAAGGCGACAATGCCCAGATTCGCAAGGTCTTGCTTGGCGCCCAGCAGCAGATAGAAGCCATAACCCGCCATGATGATCGCTACGATCAGCCCGCGGCGGGTCCATTTAAGCCAGCGATAGATGTTGCCCTCGGCAGGCGGCTGATAGAGCGGCAGGACCAGATGGTTCAAAGCCATGCCGGACAACGCCAGCGTGGTGACGATGATCAGTCCGCTCGCCGCCGAAAGCCCGCCCACATAGGCCAGCAGCGCCAGCAGCTTGTTATTGGCTGCAATGCCGATGCCGAGGGTGAAGTATTCAGGGCTGGTGGTGGCACCCAGTTTCAGCCCGGCCCACAGTACCAGAGGCACTGCCAGGCTCATCAGCAGCAGAAACAGGGGCAGGCCCCAACTGGCGCTGACCAGTGAGCGCGGGTTGAGATTTTCGGTGAAGGTCATGTGATACATGTGCGGCATCACGATTGCCGAGGCGAAGAACACCAGCAGCAGCGTGCGCCATGGGCCTTCCTGCAAGGGGGTGTGCAGTGCAGCCAGCGCGCTTTGATTCTGCAGCAGCCATTGTTCAAGGCTTGCCGGGCCGTCGAATACGCCATACAGCGCGTAAATCCCGATCCCCCCGAGGGCCACCAGCTTGATCACCGACTCGAAGGCGATGGCGAACACCAGCCCTTCATGTTTCTCCCGCGTGGCGATGTGCCGCGAGCCGAAGAAGATGGTGAACAGGATGATCAGCACGCAGAAGGCAAAGGCCACGTAGTTGCGAACGGGCTCGCGGGTCAGGATCGCCATCGAATCCGCAACGGCCTGGATTTGCAGGGCCAGCAGCGGCAAAACGCCGATCAGCATGAAGATCGTGGTCAGTGCACCGGCCCAGGTGCTGCGAAAACGGAACGCGAACAGGTCAGCCAGCGACGATAGCTGGTAGGTGCGAGTGATCTTCAGAATGGGGTACAGCAGTACCGGAGCCAGCAGAAAAGCGCCCGATACGCCCAGATAACTGGACAAAAAACCGTAGCCGTATTGGTAGGCCAGGCCCACGGTGCCGTAAAACGCCCATGCGCTGGCATAAACACCCAGGGACAGGGTGTAGGTCAGCGGGTGACGGATGATCCAGCGCGGGATCAGGCCACGCTCACTGATCCAGGCCACGCTGAACAAAACCAGAAGGTAGGCGGCGCTGACCAGGATCATCTGGGTCAGGCTAAAGCTCATCGGCATCTCGTTGGCTCTGCAGAATGAAAGTCACCACGATCAGGATCAGCCATAGCATGTAAGGCCGGTACCAGGCGCCTGTCGCGTCGATCCACCAGTCCATGATGGCCGGGGAGAAGAGGTAGATGCCTACCACGAGAAGCAGGACCAATCGATAAATGTACATCTGGCCTCCCAGGTTGACTGACGCGACTGAAGGAGCGGCATGGTAACGGATGGCTATCAGGCTGCAAGCGACGTTTCGGCCAGCTTTGTGGTGCAGTTTGGAGCAACCGCTCTAGATCAGTCTATTCGAGCTTCTTCGATAGTGGCGACCCGTGGAATCAAATCGGCACTCCAATGGGCGATTCCCCAGTCGAGCACTTCCCGTGGTGTGGCATGGGACAGTTCGCTCGGTACCGGTTGCCCAAGCGCGCGCAACGCCCGAAGCAGAAGCGGTGTGGCCTGATCGGACGGCAGAGGCGGGGATCGGTAGGACTTACCCAGCTTGTGGCCATCGGGCTGGGTGATCAGCGGGACATGCAGGTATCGCGGTTGCGGCAGGCCGAGCAGTTCCTGCAGGTACAGCTGGCGCGGTGTGGAGTCCAGCAGGTCGGCGCCACGCACGATGTCAGTCACGCCTTGCCAGCCATCGTCGAGGACCACCGCGAGTTGATAGGCGTACAGACCATCGCGGCGGCGGATCACGAAATCGCCCACCTCTCGGCCCAGGTGCTGACGAAACTCACCCTGAACCCGGTCTTCGAACCGGTATTCCAGTTCCGGCACACGAATCCGGATGGCGGCATTGTCAGGCGAATGCCCTGCGTTACGACAGAAGCCTGGGTAAATACCCTGGAAATCTTCCAGCTGTTTACGCGAACAGGTGCAGGCGTAGGCGAGCCCGTGACTGAACCAGCGATTGATAATGTTCTGATAGGCGTCATGCCGGTCGCTTTGTCTGACCAGTTCGCCATCCCACTCGAACCCGTAGGTTTCCAGTGTCTTGAGGATCGCGGCTTGCGCACCCGGCTCTTCGCGGGGCGGGTCCAGGTCTTCCATGCGCATCAGCCATTTGCCGCCGACAGCGCGCGCGTCCAGGTACGACGCCAATGCCGCGACCAGAGAGCCGAAGTGCAGATAGCCGCTGGGCGTTGGCGCAAAGCGCCCTATATAAGAAGGGGATTTCATGGGCGGTGATGGTACTGGAAATCGTTTTTTGGACAACTCCAAAACAACAAAGGACGCCGAAGCGTCCTTTGTCTTATATGAAAACAGGATCATTTACCGATCTGTTTTTCCTTGATTTCAGCCAGCGTCTTACAGTCGATGCACAGGTCGGCAGTCGGGCGGGCTTCCAGGCGGCGCAAGCCGATCTCGATGCCGCAGGACTCACACCAGCCGTACTCTTCGTCTTCGATCAGTTGCAGCGTCTTGTCGATCTTCTTGATCAACTTGCGCTCACGGTCACGAGCACGCAGTTCCAGGGCGAACTCTTCTTCCTGACTTGCACGGTCAGCAGGGTCAGGGAAGTTGGCCGCTTCGTCCTTCATATGATCAACCGTGCGGTCGACTTCCTGCATCAGATCCTGTTTCCACTTGTTCAGGATCTTGACGAAGTGAGCGCGCATGGGCTTGCCCATGTATTCCTCATCCTTCGTCGGAACGTAGGGTTCGAAACCGCTGATCGTTTGATTGCTTTTTTGCTTTTCTTCGGTGGGCATGAACGGACCGCCTCTCACTCTTCTAAGCCATTGCGCAGGGTAATGATCCATCGCCGACACCTGCCGGCCCTGCGGCTGCAAGCGGGCGAACTTACCAGATCGAATCGGAGCGCGCTACTCCCGGTTGTCGAGCATGGCTCTACAACGCGCCCGTGAACTATGACCACAGCCAAAGCGCCCGGTTTTATATTATTTTGCAGTGCCATCAGTCTAGCCCCTTCTGCGACATCATCTGCTTTTGTGGATCACCGGCATATCTGCCCACAGAAGCGATAAAGCCTGTAGCGAGGCAGGCGGTTGGGTAGAATCGGCGAATCGTTTCGCACACTCGTCTTTAAAGGAAGGCCAATGCCCCAGCCCTACAGCGCGCGCAGTCGCGCCATCGAACCCTTTCATGTCATGGCGCTGCTGGCCCGTGCCAATGAATTGCAGGCAGCGGGGCACGACGTCATTCACCTGGAGATCGGTGAGCCGGATTTCACTACCGCTGAACCCATCATCAAGGCCGGGCAGGCTGCGTTGGCCGCCGGGAAGACCCGCTACACCGCTGCCCGAGGTTTGCCTGAGTTGCGCGAGGCCATTTCCGGGTTTTATGCACAACGCTACGGGGTGAATGTTGATCCGGGCAGGATTCTGATCACACCCGGGGGCTCAGGAGCCTTGCTGTTGGCGGCGAGCCTGCTGGTCGATCCGGGCAAGCACTGGCTGCTGGCCGATCCGGGTTACCCCTGCAACCGGCATTTTCTGAGGTTGGTGGAAGGCGCTGCACAGCTGGTGCCCGTTGGTCCGGAGGTGCGTTATCAACTGACGCCGGATCTGGTCTCTCGACATTGGGACCAGGACAGCGTGGGCGCACTGGTGGCGTCGCCAGCGAACCCGACCGGCACACTGCTGCATCGCGACGAGCTCGCAGCACTGTCCGCCTCGCTCAAGGCGCGGCACGGTCATTTGGTGGTGGACGAAATTTATCACGGCCTCACCTACGGAACCGACGCCGCCAGCGTGCTGGAAGTGGACGACGACGCGTTCGTGCTGAATAGTTTTTCCAAGTACTTCGGTATGACCGGTTGGCGACTGGGTTGGCTGGTCGCGCCGGAAGCGGCGATTGGCGACCTGGAAAAGCTCGCGCAAAACCTCTACATCAGTGCTCCGAGCATGGCGCAAAGTGCGGCGCTGGCTTGTTTCGAGCCTCAAACCCTGGAAATCCTCGAGCAACGTAGGGCGGAATTTGGCAAGCGTCGGGACTTCCTGCTTCCCGCCCTGCGGGAGCTGGGCTTCAAGATCGCTGTCGAACCCGAGGGCGCTTTCTATCTTTATGCCGATATCAGTGCGTTTGGCGGCGATGCATTCGCATTCTGCCGGCATTTTCTGGAAACGGAACACGTCGCCTTCACTCCGGGGCTGGATTTCGGGCGCTATCAGGCCAGTCACCACGTGCGTTTTGCCTACACCCAGAGCCTGCCGCGCCTACAGGAAGCGGTGGACCGAATCGCTCGTGGCTTGCGGAGTTGGCAAGGCTGATGCGTTTTTCTCCCGAGCTCGAAGAAGGCCGTCTGATTCAGCGCTACAAGCGTTTTCTCGCGGATATCGAAACGCCTGGCGGCGAACGTCTGACCATCCATTGCCCCAACACCGGCTCGATGTTCAACTGCATGATGCCCAACGGTCGCGTCTGGTTCAGTCGTTCCAACGACCCCAAGCGCAAGTTGCCGGGCACTTGGGAAATCAGCGAAACCCCTCAGGGACGCTTTGCCTGCGTGAACACAGGGCGCGCGAACAAACTGGTGGAAGAAGCGCTGCTCGCGGGGGTGATCACCGAACTGAACGGTTTTACTGCGCTCAAGCGCGAAGTGGCGTACGGGCAGGAAAACAGCCGCGTGGACTTCCGTCTGGACTACCCGCAAGGCCCGCTGTTCCTCGAAGTGAAGAGCGTGACGCTGGGCTTTGACGACAGCAACGTGGCGGCCTTTCCCGATGCCGTTACTCAGCGCGGTGCCAAGCATTTGCGGGAGCTGGCAGCGCTGGCGCGAGAGGGTGTGCGCGCGGTACTGCTGTACTGCGTCAACCTGACGGGCATAGAAGCGGTGCGCCCGGCGGAGGAAATCGACGCAGCGTACGCCGAGGCGTTGAGGAGTGCGGTACAGGCGGGAGTCGAAGTGCTGGCCTACGGCGTGCAACTGACGCCCGAGGAGGTGCGCGTTGATCGTCGCCTGGAAATCCACCTCACAGATAAGCGCCCGCTTAGTCCTGTTCTGGTGGATTGATCCAGATACCTTGAGCGTCTTCGCCGCAATCGATCGCGCTCAGATATTTGCCCTCGCAAGGGCCGGCGATGCATTCGCCACTCTCGATCAGAAACAGTGCGCCGTGGGTCGCGCATCGAATCAGGCTGGCGCGGGCATCGAGAAACTGGTCCGGGTGCCACTCCAGGGGCACGCCGCGGTGCGGGCAACGGTTCCGGTAGACATGAACCTGACCCGCGCGCCTGACCGCCAGGAGTTGCAGCCCGTCGACATCGAAACCTCGGCTTTTTCCCTCAGCCAGGTCATCCCCGTTACACAAGTATTCCAGCGGAGTCTCCTTCGCGCTTGACGCGTAAATGCAAATAATTATCAAATTGCCCGGCTGTGCCGAGCGTCCTAGTCTGACAGCTCGGCAAATCGCGCGTCGATCCGATACGGTTCCAAGCCAGATCTTCCAAGACCGATCAGGCGTGTTTTCTCCCTATAAAGGACTCCCCCGATATGCGCTCCATGACCAAGCTGACCGCGATCCTGACCGGGCTTCTGTTCACTCATCTGGCGTCGGCGCAGGAAGCCTCGCAACGTTGGGTGAGTGCCGGCGGTGCGTTGACTGAGTGGGTGGTCGCGTTGGGCGCAGAGTCGCATCTGGTTGGCATCGACACCACGAGTCAGCATCCCGAGTCGATCAAATCTCTGCCCAGCATTGGTTATCAGCGGCAGTTGTCGTCTGAAGGCATCCTGAGTTTGCGTCCGAATATTCTGATTGGCACTGAAGAAATGGGGCCGCCGCCCGTGCTTGAGCAATTGCGCGGCGCAGGGGTAAAGATCGAAGTGTTCTCCGCTGGCGCCGATGTCACTGCGCTGCAGGGCAATCTGAAGAGGCTGGGGGCGCTGCTCGGTGATGAGGCGCGGGCAAATCAGTTGAGCGAGCAATACGCCAAACAACTGCAAGGCCAACACGATTGGGTCGCCCAGGCACAGCTGCATCAATCGGCCCCAGGTGTATTGTTGCTGGTCAGCCATGCCGGGGCGGCACCCATGGTTGCGGGTGCGGGCACGGTTGGCGACTGGCTGATCAAGCAGGCGGGAGGCCGTAATCTTGCGACTCATACCGGTTACAAGATTTTTTCTGCCGAGGCCATGACCGGCTTGAACCCCCAGGTTCTGGTGTTCACCGACCGCGCGCAGAACGGCGCCTCATCCCGCGACGCGTTGTTGCGGGAAAACCCTCTGCTGGCTGCGACACAAGCTGCTCGTGATAACAGGTTGATAGAAGTTGATCCCACGTTGCTCGTCGGTGGTCTGGGGCCGCGTCTTCCTGGGGCGATGAAAACCCTTTCCAAAGCCTTTTACCCAACAGACGGTTCGCTTAACGCCAAGGTATCGCCCGCTCAATGAGGGTCATTCTGCAACCTCGCACCCTGTTCATTACTTTAAGCCTGGCGTGCCTGCTGGCGATCTGGCTGTCGCTGGCACTCGGGCCCGTCAGCCTGCCGCTGATCGACACGCTGCGCGCCGGTTTGCGTTTGCTGGGCCTGCCTGTGGCCGGGGACAACTTGCAGCAGGCTGAATTGATCCTTGGTCAGATTCGCGTGCCGCGTACCTTGCTGGGCCTGGCGGTGGGTGCTGTTCTGGCGTTGTCGGGTGTGGCAATGCAGGGGTTGTTCCGTAATCCGTTGGCAGACCCTGGTCTGGTCGGCGTATCCAGTGGCGCGGCTTTAGGTGCTGCTATCGCGATCATTGCGGGCGCTTCGCTGGGTGGAATGCCGCCTGTGCTGGAACCCTACGTGTTGTCGATCTTCGCGTTTACCGGCGGGCTGGCCGTGACGGGCATCGTTTATCGGCTGGGGCGGCGGGAGGGTCAAACCAGCGTCGGTGTCATGCTGCTGGCCGGGGTGGCGATGACGGCGTTGGCGGGTTCGATCATCGGGCTGTTCACCTATCTCGCCGATGACGCCGCCCTGCGTACCCTGACTTTCTGGAACCTGGGTACGCTCAATGGCGCCAGTTACGCGCGCCTGTGGCCATTGCTGCTGGTCTGCGTGCTGGTCATCCTCTGGTTGCCACGCAGGGCCAAGGCGCTGAACGCTTTGTTGCTTGGCGAATCGGAGGCCCGGCATCTGGGCATTGAAGTCGAGCGCCTGAAGCGCGAACTGGTGCTGTGCATCGCTTTGGGTGTCGGCGCGGCCGTTGCAGCGGCGGGGCTGATTGGCTTCGTTGGACTGATCGTCCCACATCTGGTCCGCTTGATTGCCGGGCCTGATCACCGTGTCGTGTTGCCTGCGTCGGCGTTGGCGGGCGCGACTCTTTTGCTGTTCGCAGACGTCTTCGCTCGACTCGTGCTGGCCCCCGCGGAATTGCCGATCGGCATTGTCACAGCGTTCATCGGTGCGCCATTTTTCCTGTTCCTGCTGGTTCGAGGGCGCACCTGATGATGAAGGCCGAGAACCTTAGCGTTCATCGCGATGGCAAATGTGTGCTCGCGGAAATCGACTTGACGCTCAATCCAGGCGAAATGCTAGGTGTGCTGGGGCCGAACGGTGCTGGCAAGAGCACGTTGCTGGGTGCATTGTGTGGAGAGTTGAAAACGACGCAGGGGCAGCTCTGGCTCGATGGTCAGCCGCTGGCGCACTGGAGCGGTCAGCAGCGCGCGCGCCGTTTGGCCGTCTTGCCGCAGAGTTCGACATTGAGCTTTGCGTTCCAGGTTCAGGAAGTAGTGGCGATGGGGCGGCTGCCTCATGACAGTGGTCAGCAGCGCGATGCCCAGATCATTCAGGCGTCACTCGAAGCCGCCGACGCGCTGCACTTGCATGATCGCAGCTACCTCGCGTTGTCTGGCGGCGAGCGTCAGAGGGTTCATCTGGCCAGGGTGCTGGCGCAGTTGTGGCCGGGTGAGGATGGCCAGACCCTGCTGCTGGACGAGCCGACGTCGATGCTCGATCCGCTGCATCAGCACACCACGTTGCAGGCTGTGCGGGAGTTCGCCAATCGAGGTGGTGCCGTGATGGTGATTCTCCATGACCTCAATCTGGCAGCACGGTATTGCGACCGGTTGGTATTGCTTGAGTCCGGTCGTGCGTTCGCGCAAGGAACGCCAGATGCGGTGCTGACCCCTGACGCCCTGAAGGCGGTGTTCGGTCTGGAAGTGTTGGTGCAGCGTCATCCGGAGCGTGGTCATCTACTGATCATCGCGCGCTGAAGAGGGAATGTCCGTGCGTCGATATGTGCTGATACTGGTGTTGTCATTGGCGAGTGCTTGCCAGTCCTCGTCGACGTTGCCGCCCCTACCTTCCTGGCAAAGCCCTAAGGGGCACGAACATGTGGATCTGGGCATGATTCGGGAACTTGGCAGTGGGCAATCCCTGACTCCGCAGCAATTGATAGCGCGCCTCGCTGTGGCGCCGCACGTATTGGTTGGCGAGCAGCATGACAATCCTGACCATCACGCTTTGGAGTTGTGGCTCCTCCAGGCGCTCGGCGATCAGCGACCGCAAGGTAGCCTTCTGCTCGAAATGCTCACGCCGGACCAGCAAAAACAGGCTGACGTTGTGCAGCGTGATATCCGTCAGGGCCAGTATCCTGCTGACTTGCCTGCTGCGCTCGGGTGGCAAAAAGGCTGGGATTGGGCGCTTTACGGACCGGTGATGCGCTTTGCCCTGGCCCAGCCATATCCCGTGCTTGCGGCCAATCTGGGAGCCAGGGAGGTGGGGGCGATCTACCATCGGCGCCCCGTGCTCAGCGGCACCTTATCCACAAGCGATGCTGTCCGGGAAAAGTTGCTGGCGCAGGTTCGCGATTCCCATTGCGGGATGCTCCCCGAAGACGCATTGCCGGCGATGCTGGCGATCCAGCAACAACGTGACCGGCGCATGGCTCGCGCCGTAATAGACGCGCCAACGCCCGCCTTGTTGTTTGCGGGCAGTTACCACGTGCGCAAAGACCTGGGTGTTCCATTGCATATGGCTGATCTGGGCAGTCCCGAACGCCCCATCGTATTGCTGCTGGCGCAGGTTGGCAGCGACGTTCAGCCTGGCACTGCCGATTACGTCTGGTCCACCGCCGCAGTACCAGATCAGGACTATTGCGCCCAGATGCGCAAGCCTGATCAATGACTGCAAGCCGTTTTTTGCAGGCAAAATCCTTAGGATCTTTCTGATAACTGCGTAGGCCTGCTCTGCTCAGCCCGCATCGCCGTTCACGCACTACCGCGTTGGATTATCGTCGCTCCCGTAAATCACAGGTGTCCAGGGAGGCGATATGAGCGGGATGAATGAGAGCGACCAAGTGATCGCGCAAAAAGCCATTGGACTGTTGGAGCTGACATCGCTCAACGCGGATGACACAGCCGAGCGCATTATTTCGCTATGCGAAAGAGCGCTGACACCGGTAGGCAATGTTGCCGCTGTCTGTGTATTGCCCCGGTTTGCCGGGCTCGCGCGACGGCTGCTCGACGATTTGCGTGCGCGAAATGTAAAGGTCGTGGCGGTGGTCAACTTCCCCAACGGCGGGGCTTGCGTCGATACAGTCGAATCTGAAGCCCAGGCCGCAATGCTTACAGGAGCTGACGAAATCGATCTGGTCTATCCCTTCCACGCTCAACTGGCCGGTAACAAACAGTTGGGGGGAGAGATGGTTGCCGCGTGCAGGGCAAAGTGCGGGCGGCGGGGCATGTTGACCGTCACCCTGGAAACGGGAATCCTGCGCGACCCGCAGATCATTCACGACGCTTGTCGGACTGCGATTCGTGCAGGCGCCGCTTTTCTCAAGACCAGCACGGGCAAGCAGATCGTCAGCGCTACCCCGCAGGCCGCGAGAATTCTGATCGAGGCCATTGCCGAGCTTGGTCCACAGGTCGGATTCAAAGCTGCGGGAAATGTTCGGACGCTGGCGGAGGCGCGAACCTACATCGAAATGACACAAGCCAGATTTGGTCCTTTCTGGCTGGAAGCAGGGAGGGTGCGTCTTGGGGCGACGAGTCTGCTGGATGAGCTGCTCGCCGAGTTGGGTGTTGGTTCATAGGTCGTATGCAAATGTGCAAGCAAAAAAAGACCCGGCAAAAAGCCGGGTCAAAAACCGTGATTAGCCTGATGAGGAGATAATCTGAGAGTCCGAACCAAGGAGCCTTTCAGGTTACCGGCCAGTCTCGCGACTGGATGTGATAATCATAGTGATTCTCATTTGTAAGTCAACAGGCAATCTCAAACTATTTTGCAGTTTCTTCGGCTGTGGCTGTCCGGAGTCCGTCAGGCGTTTCCAGCTTCCGGTTGAGCGCGGCTTTTTGCTCGTCCAGCAACTCTTTCCAACCCATCCCTTGCAGAGCGGCTTCGATAGAATACAGAAAGGTTTTCGAGACTCTAAAGCCTCGTTTTTTGACGGCTTGGTACGCCTCGATGGAGCCGAGTCTGCGTAGATCGGCTGCTTTGTGAATGCCGGCTGCGTGCAGCCATTGGGCGGATGTCTTGCCCAGATTTTTCATTCGTTGCAGTTCGTCGTCCTTGTTCATAAGCGTCATTGGTGATGCCTCCATGCGAGTGTTGCTCCTTGAATACTGCCTCCTGGGCTCGACCATACTGCAGGGATGAGCCTTGGAATGAGTGTAGTTGCCTGTAGGACATCTCTCGATCTATCAGCGAGAAAATTCTGACTAAGCGCCGAACGGTAGCGGCGACTAAAGCAGGAAGGGGATATCTACGGACCCGGCCTGGTTGCGCAGGCAGGGCGGGTACCGGCTGCCGAACGGCGGCTATCGAGAGGCTCAGCGAGTGCGGTAGCGCAGACGGGTGCCGAAATTAACCGACATCAGGATCTCGTCAGCGCTCAATTCAGGAGGGAAATAGGCCCCTGAGATCTGCGCATGGGCGATGCTTGCCCCTTCAAGCGACGTCGTGCGGAAGTCCACACCGCGCAAGTCGGCAGAGCGGAAATAAGCATCGGTGAAGTCGATGTCGGCTGCGTTGAGTTCGCGCAGATCCAGGCCGCGGAAATCGCCACCCGCCAGATCGATCGGGCCATTGTTGGGACGTTGGAGATTGAATGCATTCACGTCGTCTTTTCGCAGCAATGCGAAGAGCGGCGAGTCGAGCTGCTTGGGCTGGTTCATTTTGGCGTCACCTTGTTGGAATTCTGGCGCCATTATAATGCCACCATCGTCAAGCCGTGAAGAGGCATCCGTCACGGCTCGACGATTGGCAATCAGCCGGTTTACAGGCCAGGCAGGACCTGGCGAATATCCGTGACCAGCTTGTCCAGATCGCTGCTCAGGTTGGTCTCCACATGACGGCTGCGCAGGGTTTCATCGGCAGTCAGTTGCTCACGATTGGCCAACTGGGATTCGATGACTTCCATCGTGGCGTCTGAAGGATCTTCATTCTTTGCCTGACGCTGCGCCAGCCAGCCCTCGATGACGGCTTTTGGTGCGGCGCAATCAATGATCAAGAACGCCGTGCCGGTATTTTCTGCGACTTTTGCGGTGGCCTCGCGCTGTGCGAACTTGAGGTAGGTGGCGTCGATGACTACCGGGAAGCCTGCCTGCAGGACCACGGCTGCCAATTCATTCAGGCGCGTGTACGTAGCGTCGCTGACCTCTGCGGAGTACAGGTCGGTGCTTTCACCGAACAGTCGCTTGCGTTCTACATCCGAACGCAGTCGAATGGCGCCCAGCGCTTCGACCAATCGCATGGCAACATGGCTTTTGCCGACAGCGGATACGCCATGGGTGATTGCCAGGAAGTTCGACGGGATGGCGCTGTAGCTTTCGGCGAGATTGGCGTAGTTACGATACTGGCGCAGAGTGGTGGCGCGCTGAACGTGATCTGCGTCGGGTGACAGGCTGAACAGCGAAACCTTGGCGCGAACCAGTGCGCGATAAGCCTTGTAGAAATTCAGCAGTTCCAGGCCCGCGTAATCGCCGGTGTGCTCCAGATACTGGCTGATCAATCGGCGAGACAGGCTCTTCAGGCCGCGATCTTCCAGGTCCATGGCCAGGAAACCGATGTCGGCGTAAACGTCGGTCATGCGGAACGGTTCGTTGAACTCAATGCAATCGAAAATCACCACCTTGCCGTCGATCAGGGTGATGTTGCCCAAGTGGATGTCGCCATGGCATTCACGAATGAAACCCTCGGCCTTGCGTTGCGCCATCAACGGCTTCAAACGCTCGAAGCTGGTCTTGGCCCAGGCCTCCAATGCTTCCAGCTGAATCAGGTCAGCCTTTTCGCTGAGGAACGGCAGAATCTGCTCAAAGTTCTGAGTGACGGGGGCCATCACGCTTTCGGGCGATCCAAGAACGTTTTCTGACAAAACCTTGGGAGCGGCTGTGTGGAAGTCAGCGATCTGGCGGGCCATGTCGTCGATGTGCGCAGTGGTCAGTTCGCCTTTCGCTTGCAGCGTGCTGAGCAGGCCATCCTGCGGGAATTGGCGCATCTTCAGCACGTACTCGATTGCCTCTCCATCGCCCCCCAGTTGCGGAGCTTCTGCGCTGCCGGTGATTGGCAACACTTCCAGATACAAATCTTCAGTAAGACGCTTATTGAGCTTCAGTTCTTCCTGGCAAAAGTGTCCGCGCGCCTCTAGCGTGGTGAAATCGAGAAAGCCGAAGTTCATCGGTTTCTTGATCTTGTAGACATAGGGGCCTGTGAGCAGCACCCAGGAAATATGCGTCTCGATGACCTGAAATTGCTCCACCGGGTGGGGAAACAGGGCAGGGTTTTGCAGCGCTGCTATCAGTGTCTGGCTCACGGACAATCCTTGAAAGAAGAGTAAGTCGATTCGAGGTGACTAAAGGTGGCCATTATGGCCGCTCGGCGCATTGCTGCAAACCGCTGTGAGGGTGGTCTGCCGATGACCTTGAAAGTGCGTATAATCCGCCGCCATGACTCGATCCCGCACTTCAAAAAAATCCCCCAAACCCGCCAACAGCCGCCTTCGCAGCCTGTTGGGCTGGGCCCTGAAACTCAGTCTTGTGGGCCTGGTGGTCCTGGCCTGCTTCGCCGTTTACCTGGACTCCATCGTTCAGGAAAAATTCTCCGGCAAGCGCTGGACCATCCCGGCGAAGGTTTATGCGCGTCCGCTGGAGCTGTTTGTCGGCCAGAAGCTGTCTCGCGATGATTTCCTGATCGAGCTCGACGCTTTGGGTTATCGGCGTGAAAGCGTGGCTAATGGGCCGGGTGCTGCTTCGGTGAATGGCAACAACGTCGACCTGAATACCCGTGGTTTTCAGTTCTATGAGGGTGCCGATCCTGCTCAGCAGATCCACGTACGGTTTTCCGGCGATTACGTTGCCGACCTGACCTCAGCCAATGGCTCAAAGCTGGCCGTTGCGCGCCTTGAGCCGCTGATGATCGGCGGTCTGTACCCGAAAAACCTCGAAGACCGCATTCTGATCAAGCTCGATCAGGCGCCGCCGTACCTGCTGGATACGCTGGTGACGGTAGAAGATCGCGATTTCTATCATCATTTTGGCGTTTCGCCGAAGTCGATTGCCCGTGCATTCTGGGTCAACGCATCTGCTGGCCAGATGCGGCAGGGCGGTTCGACGCTGACTCAGCAGTTGGTCAAAAACTTCTATCTGACCAACGAGCGCAGCATTACCCGTAAGCTGACCGAAGCCATGATGGCGATCCTGCTGGAAATCCATTACAGCAAACAAGAAATCCTCGAGGCGTACCTGAACGAGGTGTTCGTCGGTCAGGATGGTCAGCGCGCGGTCCACGGTTTCGGTCTTGCCAGCCAGTATTTCTTCAGCCAGCCGTTGTCGGAACTGAAACTGCACCAGGTCGCGCTGCTGGTCGGCTTGGTCAAAGGCCCATCCTATTACAACCCGCGCCGTAATCCTGACCGTGCGCTGGAACGCCGCAATCTGGTCCTCGACTTGCTGGAGCAGCAGGGCGTGGCGACACCGGAAGCTGTCGCAGCGGCGAAGAAAATGCCGCTGGGCGTTACCAAGACCGGTTCGCTGGCCGACAGCTCTTTTCCGGACTTCCTCGATCTGGTCAAGCGTCAGCTGCGCCAGGATTATCGCGACGAAGACTTGACCGAAGAAGGGCTGCGAATCTTCACCAGCTTCGACCCGATCCTGCAGATGAAGTCCGAAGCAGCGGTACGTGAGAGCTTTGCGAAGATTGCAGGCCGCAAAGGCTCCGATGACATGGAAACGGCGATGGTCGTGACCAATCCGGAAACGGGAGAAGTTCAGGCGCTGATCGGCAGCCGACAGGCCGGCTTCGCCGGTTTCAACCGTGCACTGGACGCGGTAAGGCCAATCGGCTCACTCGTGAAGCCAGCAATTTATCTGACAGCGCTTGAGCGTCCGCAGCAATACACGCTGACCAGCTGGGTGCCGGACGAGCCATTCCAGGTCAAGGGCGCGGACGGCCAGATCTGGAAGCCACAGAATTTCGATCACAAGGCCCACGGCAACATCTTCCTGTATCAGGGGCTGGCGCACTCGTACAACCTGTCCAGCGCCAAGCTTGGCCTGGACCTGGGTGTGCCGAATGTATTCAAGACCCTGACCAAGCTCGGCGTGACCCGTGACTGGCCCGCATTCCCTTCGATGCTGTTGGGCGCCGGTGCGCTTAGCCCGATTGAAGTGGCGACCATGTACCAGACCATCGCCAGTGGCGGCTTCAACACGCCGTTACGTGGTATTCGCAGTGTGCTTACCGCCGAAGGTGAGCCGCTCAAGCGCTATCCGTTCCAGATCCAGCAGCGTTTCGACCCGGGCTCCATCTATCTGCTGCAAAATGCCATGCAGCGTGTGATGCGCGAAGGCACGGGCAAGTCGGTGTACAACGTTCTGCCGAGTTCGCTGAATCTGGCGGGCAAGTCCGGTACCACCAATGACTCTCGCGATAGCTGGTTCGCAGGCTTCAGTCAGGATCTGCTGGCGGTGGTCTGGATGGGGCGCGACGATAACGGCAAGACGCCTTTCACTGGTGCCACTGGTGCATTGCAGGTGTGGACCAGCTTCATGAAAAAGGCCGACCCGCTGCCGCTCGACATGGCCATGCCTGACAACGTGGTGCAGGCCTGGGTCAACGCCTCCACCGGGCAGGGCACCGATGCCAGCTGCCCCGGTGCCGTACAGATGCCGTATATTCGCGGCAGTGAGCCGCAACCCGGGCCGACCTGCGGCGGGCCGACAGCGCCTGCCGACTCGGTGATGGATTGGGTCAAAGGCTGGTTGAACTAAGCGAAGAGGGTGTGAAGTGAACAAGTGGTGGATTCCGGCTTTAACAGCTCTGGCTTTGCTCAACGGTTGCGCAAGTCAGACGCGCAGTAACATTCCGGTAGTTGATTCCGGCTCTCGCGTGTCCAATGGCGAGCGCGTGTCCTCAAACCGTAACAACACGTATCGCGCGCCGGTGCAGAACCAGCCGCAGACGCAGGCGATCCCGGAGGATTCAGGTGTCACCGTCATGGTGCCCACCGGGGCCAACGCCAGTGCCGCGCCTATTTCGACTTTTGTGCCGCCGAGCAACACTGCTCCACTCAGCACTCCGCCGATTGATACGTCGCCCGTCAACCAGGCGCCAATCAACAATTCGTATGCACCACCGGCCACGACGAGCAATACCTACAACATGCCTTCCTCGGCACCGACAGGTATTCCGTCGGCTTCCAGCGGCGGCCTGTCGGCCGACGAGCAACTGGATGGTCCGGTGCTGGCGTTGCTGACCACTGCTCAGCAGCAGCAGAGCAGCGGTGACCTCAATGGCGCGTCGTCGAGCCTCGAGCGTGCTCAACGCGTCGCTCCCCGTGAGCCGCAGGTCCTGTACAAGCTGGCGCAGGTGCGTCTGGCCCAGGGTGATGCTCCGCAGGCCGAACAGCTGGCGCGCCGTGCGCTGACGTACGCTAATGGTCGCGCGAGCCTTCAGGCCAGCCTGTGGGGATTGATCGCACAAGCCCGCGAGAAGCAGGGTGATGCTGCTGGCGCGGCACTGGCTCGGCAGAAGGCAAATGGATAAACGCTTCCCGAAAATCGCCGATCAGCTATTGCTGATCGAGCGTGAGCTTCGCGTACTGGGTTGGTGGAAAGACGTGCCGCCCAGCGACGAGGATCTGTCCAGTCGCGAGCCATTTTGCGTAGATACGCTCGATTTCGATCAGTGGCTGCAGTGGATTTTCCTGCCCCGGATGAAAACCATCCTCGAGCAGGACCTGGCGCTGCCTAACGCCTCGGGCATCCTGGAGATGGCGCAGATGGTTTACGCCAGCCGCCTAGAGGAAACTCGTCATCTGCAGGACCTGCTGGCACAGTTCGACCGGTTGATCACCGAGTCGGTTTGATCAGTTGCACGTGTCGTCGATGGACTTCTTGACCTCGGCGATTCGTGCCTGACGTTCCTCTTCGGTGAATCGCCGAAACTCACCGTTCACTTCTTCACGCACTCGCGGGTTGTTCTCCAGCTGAGCGAGATTGGTGCGTTGCTGCTCGCAGTACGCCTTGCGCTTGATCTCTTGGGCCGCCACCTGTTTTTTCACTTTCGCGTCCACGGCCTGCTGCTCCTGAGTCGGGTCGGGCTGCCTCGGCGTGGCTGGCGGCGGTGTGACTGGCTTTTGTATGTCGATTTCCTGAGCCGGCTGCCCCGCAGGCGGTTGGGCGTCGAAATGCGTGACCCCCTGCGCATCGACCCATTTGTAGATCTGGGCGGCCTGACCGCTGGCCGAACCGATTGCCAGACTCACCGTGGCTGCAACAATCATCCAGCGCATACTGCTTCCTTAACTTCATTTGCTGTGCCGACGAAACGTACCACAAGCGTATCGCAACGACCTCATTCGGTGCTTTTTGATGCCCGGTGGGTGAAGAAAGAGCATCCATGACTTGACTTGAGAGTGGCGAATCAGAACAATCCAAAGTTCGCTGTAGAGGGACTGCCAGAAGCAGACCGTCTCGGTAGATCATGAGGCGCACACCCGCGTCGACCTGTTACACCCGCAACGCGTTACCTCGCGCTGGGTGGGATGACCCCGAAACACTTAGGGGAGCTCCCAATACTTGCTCAGTCAGTGCTGACGTAGTCGGCGACCACCGTCGCTCATGCTCTGCTGGCAGTAAACCTATTAAGACCCGTCTCCTCTTTTGTGTGGACGGTATTCTGGCGTTTTAGAGGTGAACAACGTGGAGCTTTTATCTGGCGCTGAAATGGTCGTCCGCTTTTTGCGTGACGAAGGCGTTGAGCATATCTATGGGTACCCAGGCGGTGCCCTCCTGCATATTTACGACGCGCTGTTCAAAGAACCGGCCGTGAGCCACATCCTCGTTCGTCACGAACAGGCTGCGACCCACATGGCTGACGGCTATGCGCGCGCTACCGGCAAGGCTGGTGTGGTGCTGGTGACCTCGGGTCCCGGTGCGACGAACGCCATCACCGGCATCGCGACCGCTTACATGGACTCGATTCCGATGGTCGTCCTGTCGGGTCAGGTTCCAAGCAACATGGTCGGCACCGACGCCTTCCAGGAAACCGACATGATCGGTATCTCCCGGCCGATCGTGAAGCACAGCTTCATGATCAAGCATCCGTCGGAAATCCCGGAAGTTCTCAAAAAAGCGTTCTATCTGGCGCAGTCCGGTCGTCCTGGTCCTGTCGTAGTCGATATCCCGAAAGACATGACCAACCCGGCCGAAAAATTCGAATACGTCTTCCCGAAAAAAGCCAAGCTGCGCTCTTACAGCCCGGCTGTTCGTGGTCATTCGGGTCAGATCCGCAAGGCTGTCGAGATGCTTCTGGCCGCCAAGCGCCCGATCATCTACGCCGGCGGCGGTGTGGTCATGGGCAACGGTTCCGCACCACTGACCGAACTGGCGCAATTGCTGAATGCTCCGGTGACCAACACGCTGATGGGCCTTGGTTGCTATCCGGGCACGGATCGCCAGTTCGTCGGCATGCTGGGCATGCACGGCAGCTACACGGCCAACCTGGCGATGCACCACTCGGACGTGATCCTCGCTGTCGGCGCGCGTTTCGACGATCGCGTGATCAATGGCGCGTCGCGCTTCTGCCCGGGCGCCAAGATCATCCACATCGATATTGATCCGGCTTCGATCTCCAAGACCATCAAGGCCGACGTGCCAATCGTCGGTCCGGTTGAGAGCGTGCTGACCGAAATGGTTGCGACCCTCAAGGAAATCGGCGAAACCCCTGGCAAGGAATCGGTCGCAACCTGGTGGAAGCAGATCGACGAGTGGCGTGCCGACGGTGATCTGTTCCCCTACAACCGTGGCGATGGCAGCCTGATCAAGCCTCAGGCAGTGATCGAGACACTGTGCGAAGTGACCAAGGGCGATGCCTACGTGACGTCCGACGTCGGTCAGCATCAGATGTTCGCGGCGCAGTACTACCGCTTCAACAAGCCGAATCGCTGGATCAACTCCGGTGGTCTGGGCACCATGGGCTTCGGTCTTCCGGCCGCCATGGGCGTGGCGCTGAGCTTCCCGGATGCGCACGTTGCCTGTGTGACCGGCGAAGGCAGTATTCAGATGAACATCCAGGAGCTGTCGACCTGCCTGCAGTACAACCTGCCGGTGAAGATCATCCTGCTCAACAACGGCGTGCTCGGCATGGTCCGTCAGTGGCAGGACATGAGCTACAGCGGTCGTCACTCGCACTCCTACATGGAGTCGCTGCCTGACTTCGTCAAGCTGGTCGAGGCCTATGGTCACGTCGGCATGAAGATCACTGATCTGAAAGACTTGAGGCCGAAGATGGAAGAAGCGTTCGCCATGAAGGATCGCCTGGTGTTCCTCGACATCCAGGTCGACGTTGCCGAGCACGTCTATCCGATGCAGATCAGAGATGGATCGATGCGCGACATGTGGCTGAGCAAGACGGAGCGTACCTAATTATGCGGCACATCATTTCGCTATTGCTGGAAAACGAACCGGGTGCCCTGTCTCGCGTCGTCGGTCTGTTTTCGCAGCGCAACTACAACATCGAAAGCCTGACCGTGGCGCCAACCGAAGACCCGACCCTGTCGCGTTTGACGCTGACCACCGTCGGCCATGATGAGGTGATCGAGCAGATCACCAAGAACCTCAACAAGCTGGTTGAAGTGGTCAAGCTGGTCGATCTGTCGGAAAGCGCTCACATCGAGCGCGAACTTATGCTGATCAAGGTCAAGGCGACAGGTGCCCAACGCGCCGAAATCAAGCGCACCACGGACATCTTCCGCGGCCAGATCGTTGATGTTTCCAGCAGCGTCTACACCGTGCAGCTGGCAGGGACAAGCGACAAACTGGACAGCTTCATCCAGGCGATCGGCACCACCGCCATCCTGGAAACGGTACGCAGTGGCGTGACGGGCATTGCCCGCGGCGACAAAGTGCTGAGCATTTAACCTAATTTAGCGAATGGCCTGACGGCCGAGATAACAGGGGAATTTCATGAAAGTTTATTACGACAAAGACTGCGACCTTTCGATCATCCAGGGCAAAAAAGTTGCCATCATCGGTTACGGCTCCCAAGGCCACGCTCAAGCGTGCAACCTGAAAGACTCCGGCGTTGATGTCACCGTTGGCCTGCGTAAAGGTTCGGCTACTGTCGCCAAGGCTGAAGCCCATGGCCTGAAAGTGACTGACGTCGCTTCCGCCGTTGCTGCTGCTGACCTGGTCATGATCCTGACCCCGGACGAGTTCCAGTCCCACCTGTATAAGAATGAAATTGAGCCGAACATCAAGAAGGGCGCCACCCTGGCCTTCTCCCACGGTTTCGCGATTCACTACAATCAGGTCGTGCCTCGCGCTGACCTGGACGTGATCATGATCGCGCCAAAAGCACCGGGTCACACCGTACGTACCGAATTCGTCAAAGGCGGTGGCATCCCTGACCTGATCGCTATCTATCAGGACGCCTCCGGCAACGCCAAGAACGTTGCTCTGTCCTACGCTTCGGGCGTTGGCGGTGGCCGTACCGGTATCATCGAAACCACGTTCAAAGACGAAACCGAAACCGACCTGTTCGGCGAACAAGCCGTTCTGTGCGGCGGTACCGTTGAGCTGGTCAAAGCCGGTTTCGAAACGCTGGTTGAAGCTGGTTACGCGCCAGAAATGGCCTACTTCGAGTGCTTGCACGAACTGAAGCTGATCGTTGACCTCATGTACGAAGGCGGCATCGCCAACATGAACTACTCGATCTCCAACAACGCCGAATACGGCGAGTACGTGACCGGCCCGGAAGTCATCAACGCCGAATCCCGTCAAGCCATGCGCAACGCTCTGAAGCGTATCCAGGACGGCGAATACGCGAAGATGTTCATCGCCGAAGGCGCAAGCAACTACCCATCGATGACCGCCAAGCGCCGTAATAACAAGGCTCACGGCATCGAAATCATCGGCGAGCAACTGCGCTCGATGATGCCTTGGATCGCGAAGAACAAAATTGTCGACCAAGCCAAGAACTAAGATTCGCTGAATCTGGTTACGCTTAACGAAAAACGCGACCCCAGGGTCGCGTTTTTTCGTTATGAGGGTTCATCTGGTATAAAGCTGCATCGTTTGCAGGCGCGATGTCGCCGCGAGCATCTGTCGAAAATTCATAGCTGCAAGGTATTGTCCATGAGCGAACGTCCCGAAGAGCCGAACAAGGCCTCTGACGCCGAAAGCCTGCTACCGATCGATGAACATATAGAAGAGGGGCATGACGCTGAAGGGCGCAAGGTCCGGCATCGCGGAATTTATCTGCTGCCAAACCTCTTCACCACGGCGAATCTGTTTGCCGGCTTCTACGCAATCATCAGTGCCATGAGTGCTCAAAGCGCCATGAGTGCCGGCGATCAGGCAGGGGCGAGCAAGTACTTCGCGTTTGCCGCGATTGCCATCTTCGTGGCGATGGTGCTCGACGGCCTTGACGGGCGTGTCGCGCGCATGACCAACACTCAGAGTGCGTTCGGCGCTGAGTATGACTCGCTGTCCGACATGGTCGCCTTTGGTGTAGCGCCGGCGCTGCTGGCATTCGGCTGGGCGTTGGGCGATATGGGAAAGGTAGGCTGGATGGTCGCCTTCATCTATGTCGCTGGCGCTGCACTGCGCCTGGCGCGTTTTAACACTCAGGTGGGCAAGGCTGACAAACGTTACTTCATCGGCCTCGCCAGTCCGGCAGCGGCGGGTGTTGTCGCCGGTACCGTATGGGCGTTCAGCGATTACGGTATTCAAGGTTCCAAGCTGTCGTTCCTGGTTGCTCTGCTGGTAGCGGCTGCGGGCATGCTCATGGTCAGCAACATCAAGTACAACAGCTTCAAGGAGCTGGATCTCAAGGGGCGCGTGCCGTTTGTGGCGATTCTTGCGGTGGTGCTGGTGTTCGCCGTCGTGTTCAGCGATCCGCCGCGCATCTTGCTATTGATCTTCCTGGGGTATGCGGCATCGGGCCCGGTTCAGTACCTGTTGCGCCTGCGTCGTCATAAATAGAGTCATAGATTCATTTCACACCGCACTCCGCAGCCTATAAGGTTGAGCCATTCACCCTGGCTGCGGAGTCGCCATGCTTATCCAGATCCCTCTCGCATCCGCTTGCAAAGAGTCGGATGTCACGCCTGAATCAATCTATCTATCACGCCGTGCTGTGTTGGCTGCCTCATTGGCCGGTTTGGCCGTCGGTGCGCTGCCCGCTTGGGCGCTAGCTGCCGATCCTTCGCAATACGCCGGGGTCGAAGCAGGAAATGCTCCGGACTGGTTCAAGGGCAAGCTGTCCTCGACTCAGTGGCAAGCCGTGACCGTCAAGGAGGAGGCCATAACCCCTTTCAAGGATGCGACCCACTACAACAACTTCTATGAGTTCGGTACCGACAAGGGCGATCCGGCGAAAAACGCTGGATCCTTGAAGACTGAGCCCTGGACTGTGGTGATCGATGGAGAGGTGGGCAAGCCTGGTCGCTATGCGCTTGAAGACTTCATGAAACCTTATCAGCTCGAGGAACGCATCTATCGACTGCGCTGCGTCGAGGCGTGGTCGATGGTCATTCCCTGGATAGGCTTCCCGATTGCCGAGCTGCTCAAGCAAGTCGAGCCCACCTCCAAGGCGAAATACATTCGCTTCGAGACGTTGCAGGATCCGAAGGTGATGCCCGGACAGCGTTCTGGTTTCGCGCTGATCGACTGGCCTTACGTCGAAGGTCTGCGTCTGGACGAGGCGATGAACCCGCTGGCGATTCTTGCGGTCGGCATGTACGGGCGCGAATTGCCCAACCAGAACGGCGCGCCATTGCGCCTGGTCGTACCGTGGAAGTATGGCTTCAAGAGCGTTAAGTCGATCGTGCGCATCAGCCTGGTCAGTGATCAGCCGAAAACCACCTGGCAGAGCATTGCGGCTAACGAGTACGGCTTTTATGCCAATGTGAATCCTACAGTCGACCACCCGCGCTGGACTCAGGCCCACGAGCGGAGACTGCCGAGCGGGCTGTTCAGTCCCAATATTCGGCAGACGGAAATGTTCAACGGGTATGGGGAGCAGGTTGCCGCTCTTTATACGGGTATGGACCTGCGGAAAGACTACTGATGCGTTATGTGCTCTGGCGTCTGTGTGTTTTTGTGGCGGTGGCTGTGGTGCCCTTAGTGTGGCTGTATCAGGCCTGGATACTGGATCTGGGACCGGACCCCGGGAAAGTGCTGGTAGATCGGTTCGGGCTTGGCACGTTGGTGTTGGTGTTGATCACATTGACGATGACGCCGCTGCAGCGTGTGACAGGCTGGGGAGGGTGGATTGCCGTTCGACGGCAGTTGGGCTTGTGGTGTTTCGCCTGCGTGTCGGTACACATGCTTTCCTACGGTTTCTTTATTCTGGGGTTTGATTGGGTGCAGTTGGGCGTCGAGTTGGTGAAGCGCCCCTACATCATTGTCGGGAGTCTAGGCTTCCTTTGCGTCATGCCGCTTGCGCTGACATCGAATCGCTACAGCCAGCGTCGCCTCGGTGCGCGTTGGAAGAAGCTTCACCGCCTCATATATCTGATTCTCGGGCTCGGCTTGCTGCATATGTTGTGGATCGTCCGCGCCGATCTCATGGAGTGGGCGATATATGCTGGCGTCGGTGCGTTCTTGCTGGCGATCAGAATTCCAGCAATTGCCAGGCGGATCCCTCGTCGAATGGCGAGAAAACCTGGTGCTGTAACAAAAGTTTAAATAAGTGCTTGACGCCCCTCAGGATCTGTCTATAATTCGCCCCACTTCCGGCGCAGACGAAACGGAAAACTCCTTGAGAATCAAAGAGTTGGACGAAGTAAGCAGTGAGGAAGTGCTTC
>NZ_MUIN01000018.1 GCF_002080045.1 Pseudomonas sp. Bc-h
GCGCTTGAACAGGAAATCCTGGCCTTCGAAATCGTGGCGGCTGCGCAAAATGCTCTCGACGATCTGCGGCACCGACTGGTGCTGATAGAGGCGGTATTGCCGACCGCGCTCGAGCAACGCAAGCCGCGGCTGAAACACCACTTCATAACGCGCTTCGTCGCTGGAGCCGGACAGGCGCTTGAACGAGGTGATCACCCCGTGCAGCGTGCGCAGCGGTTTGACCTCGGGGGTCGGCAGGCTGCGGAACACCTTGGGCAACAAATGAGGCGCCGTGTGCAGGCTGAAATCGGCGGGTTTGCCGAGGATGTGATCGGCGGCGATGTCTTGCTCGCTGGAGGTGAATTCGAGGGTGTAGCGAAACGGCTGGCTGAGGGTTTCTTCGCCGGTGAAGGTCAGGACGTCGAGCTGAGCCTTGAGGTCGTGGACGATGAGTGTGTGGCGGCTGTGGTCGAAGAAAATCGGTGGTGTGTCGAACATGGCTGGCATCCGTGGCAAGGGTGTGAACCAGCGCGTCCATGCGCGGGCAGGGGGCAGAGCGTTTTCGTGGAACGAAGATGCGGGTTTTCAGAGGCCGATTCCATAGCGCAAAGGCGAAAGGGAACGCTCGTGCGGCACTTAGAGATTCTTCCTACGAGAGAGCTGATTGAGCGCTCTGCCTATCAACGACCGGGCGATCGAGATTCGGCACGCTGTTGAATTCACGACAGGCAATCCACACACACTGTCGCGGAACACACTTTTCCCCTGCCTTGAGTCGTTCAAAGCCCCGAAGACACGGGGCCGTGCAACTGGCACGAATTCTGATCAATAAGGTACGAAATCAACTTTGCCTGAAAGCTGCGCGGCCACAGGCGTCATTCAGGAATGTGATCTGCCATGAGTTCGTCCTTTTCATCCTTCGCGCCCCGCGATCGCCGGTTACGCAGCTGGAATGTCCAGCACCTGCCGTCGACGCCGGCGGCGTTCGTGCGGTTTTTCATCGGTAACTTCAAGGGCTGGTATGTCGCCATCCTGCTGCTGCAGATTGCCGCAGTGATCTGCACCATCCTCATTCCGTGGGGGCTGGGGCAGATCACTCGCACGGTCAGCAATGGTCTGGATGCCGAACATGCGTTCGGGGTCTTGCAAACGCCGTTGACGCTGTTCGCGACGTTGCTGGTGTGTGAGGTGCTGTTCACCCGGGCGGCGGCGGGTTGTCACATCCATGTTCTGCCATTGCAGAGGCGCACGGTCACTCACGTGGTGTATGCCTATCTGCAGCAGCATTCCCATCGTTTCATCAGCAATGAGTTCGCCGGGGCGCTGGCGCATCGGGTCTCCGAAGTGGCGTTGGGGGTGAACCAAACCCTGAGTATTCTGCTGTTCGACCTGATCCCGCTGCTGGTGACGCTGTCACTGGCCACTGTGCTGCTGTGGACCGCGTCGCCGTTGATGGCGGTGTTCATGGCCGGTTGGTCGGCGGTGTTCATCGCGGTCTGTTATCTGCTGGCGCGGCGTAGCCATCCGCTGGCCCAGCAGTATTCAGCGGCGCGCAGCACCAGCTCGGGGAAGGTGGTGGATGCGGTGTCTAACCTGGCCAACATCCGCCTGTTCGCCCGCCACGCATTCGAGCATTCCTACCTGGGCACATTCCTCGACAAGGAAGTCGCCGCTGCCTATCGCTCGCTGGGTTACATGGAAAAGATCCGCTGGTTTCAGACCGGTTGCGGGGTGGTGCTCAAGCTCGGTCTTTTGCTGCTGGCGTTGCAGTTGTGGCGCACCCAACAGATCGACATCGCCGCCTTTGTGATGTCCACCAGTCTGTCGCTGTTGATCATCAGCGACGTCGGCAACCTGTCGCGGCGTTTTCTGGAGTTCTTCGAGGCCACCGGCAACATCTCCAACGGCGTGCGCACCCTGATTCGGCCTCACGAGGTGATCGACCGGCCGGGCGCCAAGGCGTTGCAGATCAAGCGCGGAGACATTGAATTTCGCGATGTCGGCTTCAGTTATGGCGCCGATCAGGGGATTTTCCAACAGCTGAACATCGTGATTCCGGCCGGGCAGAAAGTCGGCTTGGTCGGATCCTCGGGGTCGGGTAAATCGACTTTGCTCAGCCTGCTGTTGCGGCTCTATGACGTGCACAAAGGCGAGGTGCTGATCGACGGCGTGGATGTGCGCAATGTCACTCAGCACTCGTTGCACCAGCAGATCGGCCTGATCCCCCAAGAGCCGGGGCTATTCCATCGCAGCATTCGCGAGAACATTCATTACGGCCGGCTCGATGCCTCGATGGATGAAGTGGCCGAGGCGATCCACCGCGCGGGCGCCAGTGAGTTCATCGACAGCATGGAGCACGGTTACGAGTCGCTGGTGGGTGAGCGCGGGGTCAAGCTTTCCGGTGGTCAGCGGCAACGTATCGCCATTGCCCGGGTGTTGCTCAAGAACGCGCCGATTCTGGTGATGGACGAAGCCACGTCGAGCCTGGATTCGATCACCGAGCGCTTCATTCAAGACAAACTCGACGAGATCATGGAAGACAAGACAGTGTTGGTCGTTGCGCACCGGTTGTCGACCGTGGCGCACCTTGACCGGATTCTGGTGTTCGACAAGGGGCGGGTGGTGGAAGACGGCAGTCACGATCATTTGCTGCGCCTGGGCGGGCAATACGCTCGTCTGTGGAATCGCCAGTTCAGTGATGAGCTGGGTGAAGCGGTCTGATTGAGGTTTCACGATACGCGGTGGGCGGGGCTCACCGCGTAGCGGGCTTCAGATCGAAAGGTGCAGAACGCGCTCGTCGGAGGAGGGGTTGCCGGGACGGCGCTTGTTGACCTTCAGTTCACCCAGGTTGATCAGCAGCGTTCGGGTGACGTTGCGGCTCAAACCCAGCAATTCTGCGGTGTGCACCTGATTGTGGTGGCAGAAACGGTAGGCGGCGCCGAGCAGAGTGCGTTCGACCTGCTCGTGGAGGTTGTCCACCTGCTCCTCGAACAAACGCTGCAGGGCGTGTTCCAGCAGCGCTTGAGCCGACTGATCGGGCTGCGTGGGATCGTCCTGACGCTCGATGCGCAGGTTCGACATGCGCAGGTCGTCGCTTTGAATCACGCCATCGCGGCAGATCAGCAGGGTGTGATGAATGACGTTCTCCAGCTCGCGAATGTTCCCCGGCCAGCTGTAATTCACCAATTTGCGTTCGGCGTCGACACTGAGCGCGATCTGCCCATAGCCCAGGCGTTTGCTGTAGCTGGCGATGAAGTAGTGCACCAGCGGGATGATGTCGCCGGGGCGCTCGCGCAGCGGGCTGAGTTCCAGATTGACCACGTTGAGCCGGTAGAACAGGTCCTCACGAAAGTGCCCGGCGTTGATGGCTCGCTCCAGTTGCACGTTGGTGGCGGCGAGCACCCGCACGTTGATCGGAATGCTTTTGCGTGACCCGAGCCGGACCACTTCACGCTCTTGCAGCACGCGCAGCAGTTTCACCTGGATGGTCATGGGCAAGTCGCCGATTTCGTCGAGAAACAGCGTGCCGCCGTTGGCTTCCTCGAACCAGCCGGCCTTGGCGCTCAGGGCGCCGGTAAAGGCGCCTTTCTCATGGCCGAACAGCTCGGCTTCCACCAGCGATTCTGAGAAGGCGCCGCAGTTGACGGCCACGAAGGGCTGGGTCTTGCGGGCGCTGAGGTTGTGGATATGGCGGGCGACCAGCTCCTTGCCGGTGCCGGTTTCGCCGATGATCAGCACGCTGGCCTCACTTGGGGCGACCTGTTGCAGGTGCTGGAGCAAGGCTCTGGATTTCGGGTCTTCGAAGACTTGCGCGGTGGCGCGGATCGAAGTCGCCAGGGCGGGCGAGGGTGGTAACGTCAGCAGTTGCATGATGATCCCTATGAGTAAAAAGTCGGGATGGGCGGGGTATGGTTCAAGGCCCAGTCACCCAGTTCATGAAGTTTGTAATCGAGCGGGTCATGCAGGCTCTGGGTGCGCAGATTTCGCCAGTGCCTGTCGAGCGCCACGGAGGCGTGGGTGGCCCGCGCGCCGGTGACCTCGAAGACCTTGCTACAGAGCTCCAGGCCGTTGCGGCTGGCCGCGACTTTAGCGGTGGCGATGGCGATGGCGACTTCGCCGCGCTCTTCGCTGGTCAGCGCCGAGCCTTTGGCCCAGGCGGCGTCCAGCACCCTGCCGGCGCGCTCGACCAGCAAGCGCGTGCTTTCCAGGGCGACCCAGAAGTCGCCGTAATGGCTGAGCACGTAGGGATCCTGCGCATTGTGTTCGGCGCTGGAGCGGAACCAGGGGCGAGTCTCTTCACGGGTGTATTTGCGCGCTTCCTCAAAGGCGCCTTCGGCGATGCCGAGGAAGATATTGGCAAAGTGCAATTGCGCGATGAGCGGGCGCAGGCAGGCAAAGGGCGTGCTCAGCGGGCCGGGTTCCAGCAGCAGATCGGACTCCTCGACCCGCACGCGCTTGAAGGTGACGCTGCCGCTGTCGGTCTGGCGCTGGCCCATGTTGTACCAGTCGTTGTGCAAGGTGATGCCGCTGCGGCCACTGGGGATCGCGGCGATCAGCAGCTTGCCGCCGGCGGCTTCGTCCACCGCCGAGGCGATGAGCATTTCCGAGTCGTTGGCGCCCGAGCAGAAGCTCTTCTGCCCGGAAAACTCGCGCCAGCCGTCATGCCCCTTGACCACGGTGCGGGTGTCCAGCGGATTGAGAGTGTTGCCCCAGAACCAGTTATTGCTGGCGGTCAGCTGAAACCAGGTCTGCCATTGCGAGGGTTTGGCGAACAGGCGGAGGGTGGCGAGCATCAGGTGATGGAACCCGAAGACGTGGGCGATGGAACTGTCGACTCTGGCGAATTCGCGCACCACTTCGAACGTCTGCGACCAGTTGGCGTTGAGCCCGCCGAACTGACCGGGAATGCTCAGCGACAGCAGACCGCTGCTGCGCAGCCTGTCCCGTTCAGTCTTGGGCGTGCCGCCACGGGCATCGCGGTCGACAGCGGTGCGAGCGAATTCGGTCGCCAGTTCACGAGCGATTTCAAGCGGCGCCTTCCGGGCGCTGAGAAACGTGACAGTCACGGATGATCACCTCTTCCTTGTGTCTGATGGGTGGCAACGACATGGGCATGACGCTCGACCGCGGATGCAATGGCCTACCTGATCCTGTAGCAGTCCGGCCGGGCGGCCTTCTGTTTGTCGGCGGTGGGGATTTTCAAGCCGCCACCGCCGGCAAGCCGGGCTGCTACAGATCGCTGTGTGGCGATCTATTTCGCGGTGATCACCGACAGTTTGGTGATCCCGGCTTTTTCGATGGAGGCCATCGCCCGGGCGACTTCGCCGTAGTTAACGCCGTTGTCTGCTTGCAATTGCACGCGCACATCGGCGTTTTTATCTTTCGCGGCCTTCAGGTTGGTCTCCAGCAAATCGGGCTGGATTTCATCCTTGTTGATGAACAGCTTGCCCTTGTCGTCGATGCTCACCACCAGCGGGTCTTTCTGTTCCACCGCAGCGACGGCTTCGGTCTTGGGCAGGTTGATCGGGATCGAGTTGGTCAACAGTGGCGCGGTGACGATGAACACCACCAGCAACACCAGCATCACGTCCACCAATGGCGTGACGTTGATTTCGCTCAGCACTTCATCGCTGTCTTGGGTGGAAAAGGCCATATCAGGACGCCTCCTTCACTTTTTGTCCGGCTGTTGTGGCGCCTGATTTGTTGAGCACCGGGTGCAGCAACACGCGGAACGCGTTCTTCTGCGCCAGGCTGTAGAAGTCGTGGGCGAAGTCATCGAGATCGGCGGCGGTCAGTTTCAGGCGGCGCAGGTAATAGTTGTAAACCAGCACCGCAGGCACCGCGACCGCGATCCCGACGCCGGTGGCGACCAGTGCCGCGCCGATCGGGCCTGCCACGGTTTCAAGGCTCGCCGAGCCTGCCGCGCTGATGCCCTTGAGCGCCGACATGATCCCCCAGACCGTACCGAACAGGCCGATGAAGGGCGAGGTGCTGCCGATACTGGCGAGGATCGCAAGGCCGGTTTCCAGCGAGCGACGCTCACGCACAATCTGCTGACGCAATGCGCGTTCCAGGCGGTCCTGATGATTGATGGCCTGGCTCAGATCGGCGGCTTGAGTGCCTTCTGGGGCTTGCTGAATCGCGGCATAACCGGCCAGCGCAACACGGGCTGCTGCACCGGGTCTGGTCTGGGCCAGTTCGGCGGCAGAGTCCAGGCTCGATGCGGCCCAGAATTGCTTGTGGAATTTCTTGTCCTGACCTTTCAGGCGTGCGAACTGCACCCCCTTGAGCAGGGCCAGGCCCCAGGTCGCGACGGAGAAGACGATCAGCAGCCAGATGACCGCGTGTTCAATGGATTCGAAAGGCGAAGCGATAAGGTTCATGTGAGGCTCTCCAGCAAGGCAAAAAGTCGGTGTAGCGATGCGCCTTTGGTGAGGTAGCCCGCGATGTAGCGAATCAAGAGATCGGGTTATTGCAGTTTGAAATCGATCGGCACGCTGACCCAGCCGTCGACTGGGTTGTTGCCCTGTTTGGCCGGGGCAAAACTCCAGCGTTTCACGGCTGCCAGGGCGGCATCGTCCAATTGGTCGCGGCCGCTGCTTTTCTGAATCTGGATTTCACCGGGCTTGCCGGTCGCCAGAACGTGCACGCGCAGCAACACGGTCCCTTCCCAGTTACGACGCATGGCCAGTGCCGGGTATTGCGGCGCAGGGTTGTGCAGATAACCGGCATTGGCCGAGGCCGGGGTCACCGGAGACGGTGCCGGAGGTGCTGGCGGGGCAGGCGCTGCAACCGGTTGTGGCGGTGCCGGTGGCGGCGGTTGCTCGACCGGTTTGGCGACGGGTTTAGGCACAGACTTGACCACCGGTTTGGGTTTGGGGACCGGCTTGGGGGGTGGCGGTTTGACCGCCAGTTCATCCTCGACAGGGGGCGGCGGCTCGACCACCGGCTGCGCAATCGGCTCGGGCGGTGGCGGTTCCACCACAGGCGGTGCCGGTTGCGAGAACTCGATGGTCATCGGCGGGATTTCCGGCGGCACCACGGGCAGCGCAGGCGTAGGCGAACTGTTGACCCAGTAGATCACCGCGCCGTGCAGCACCAAGGCGAAGACGCCCAATAACACCGCTTCGCGACGGCTGAGAATCCGCCGGGGTGTGGTCTGCAGCCTCGACAGCGCCAAGGGCCCTCGGTAGACCCGGCCCAGGTCGAGCAACTCGCCGCCCGGCGCCTGACGCCAGAGCACATCCAGTGCGCTCGCTGTTTGGGCATTGGCCATTGATTAACTCCTGGCTGTTGAAGGTGACGAAAACAAGTGGTGTGTCATGTCTCTCGATAAAACCCTGTGCATCCGTTCAATACTTGCGAGACGCATGAGGGAGGGAGCAAGAGCCGTACCAAGTTTCGATGGCCTGTGTTTCCAGTACTTTTAAATACGCCGACTGGACAATGAATTGCCGCAGGCAAACTTTTTGTCCGACGCCTGTTGCCGGGCGAACAGTTGCAGTTATGAACAGTTGCCTTCTGGCTATATGCGCCCATCGCGAGCGTCTGCAACGCGGGAGACAGGCCATTTACCTGCTCATGTGTTGGGTATCGGACAACGGCGAAACAAACTGTCGGGGAGACACGCTTATAGGTCCGTTAATTGCCCGTAAACAGGCGGATTTGACGTGGCACGAACCCTGCTAAGTTAGTCCGGAGCGCGACTATACGAATAGATGCTCCAACTAACTTATTACCATGGGAGTAGGGATTTTGAGGTTGCATACGTTTGATCTACGCGCTCGTCGTTTTGATTCGCTGACCACCGCTTCAAGTCTGGGTGTGTTGTTTATGCTGGTACATGGGGCGTCTTTTGCGGACGAGCCACCGGCGGTGCAGGACCCAAGACTGGCGACGGTGACCGTGACTGGCGCGCAAGCCAGCGAAGCGCAAAAAACCGAGAGGCAACTGGCCAAGGTGCCGGGCAAGACTGCAGTGATCGACAACCACGAGATCGAAAAGGGCCGCGCATCCAATGCCGAAGACGTCCTGGCCTTGCAGCCCGGCGTCTTCGCTCAGGCCACCAGCGGCTCGGGGGCCAACAAGATTTCGATCCGGGGGTCGGGGCTCAATACCTTTTATCAAGGCTATGTACTGGGCATTAAATTCCTGTTCGACGGCCTGCCACTGACCGGCCCCGGCGGTACCCAGGAAGACATGCTCGACATGGCCGGCGTTGACCACACCGAAGTGCTGTATGGCGCCAACGCCTTCAACTATTCGGCGTTGTCCCTGGGTGGGGCGATCAATTTCGTCAGCAAGACCGGCCGTACCGATCCGGGGAACTATGCGCGCTTCGAGACCGGCAGTTTCGGTTACCGCAAACAGGTATTGAGCACCGGCGGCGTGGTCGATGACAGCGATTACTACGTCAGCGTGCAGCACAACGAACGCGACGGTTATCAGGACAACACGCCGAACGAAGGGCAGGGCATCGTTGCCAACTTCGGCCATGTGTTCAACCCGAAACTGGAGACGCGCTTCTTCCTGCGTTATCGCGAAGAGACCCTGACCCAGGGCAACACCCTGACCAGGTACCAGCTCAAGCACGACCCCAAAAGCAACGACGTGCCGACCGGGCGCAAGAAGGATGGCTCGACGCTGCTGGGCAACAAAACCACCTACACCTTCGACGACAACGCAAAGCTCGAGGTGGGTCTGGGGTACAACGATTACCCGCTGTACAACGGCTGGCGATATTCGGCGACCCCTCAGGACTGGCGCTCCAAGGACATCAACCTGACCCTGCGTTACCTGCGCATCGGCGACACCTTTCTGGGCCTGAACAGCGACAGCACCGTGACGTTCAGCACGACGCGGGCCTATCTCGCCGACGTGAAATCCCACAGCAAGGCGACCAAGGCCAAATTGCAGGAAACCAACTACACGGGCTCCAGAGACACGGTATTTTCGCTGGGTAACGAGCTGCAGCTGACCGATGACTTGTGGCTGTCCTCGGGGCTGTCGTTCATCGACATCAAGCGCAAGGCGGAAATCGAATACACCACGGGCGTCAACACCTCGGAGTTTCCCAATGGCGTGGAATACGAAGAGCACGACATCGCACCGCGCATCGGCCTGCGTTATCAGCTGACGCCGGAGTTCGAGTTGTTCGGCAACGTCAGCCGCTCCATCGACCCGCCTGTCACCTGGCAGCTGGGCAGCACCGGTACGCCCTACCTTCGCGACGTTCGCCCGCAAAAGGCCAATACCGTAGAGTTCGGCATTCGCGGCGAACACGGCATCTTCGATGGCAGCCTGACGCTTTACCGGTCGTGGGTGCAGAAGGAGCTGCTGTCGGTGGTGGTGCGTCAGGCAACCGCGACCCAGGACCAACTGGTGGCGACGTCCAATGGCAGCGGCACGATTCACCAAGGGGTCGAAGCGGGTCTCAACGCCTTGCTCTGGGAAGGACAGGGCGGCGACACCGTGACCCTGCGTCAGGCCTACACCTACAACGACTTCCACTACCGTCACGACGACACCTTCGGCGACAACGAGCTGCCGGGTCTGCCGCGTTCGGTGTATCAGGCGGAGCTGGAATATCGCCAGGCCAGTGGGTTTTACGCGCAACTGAACGCCCGTTCCGCGTCCAGCTACTACGTGGATTTTGCCAACAGCTGGAGCGCGCCGTCTTACACGATCTGGGGCGCCAAATTCGGCTATGAGGCACCGAGCAAGAAGTGGGAAGTGTTCGTCGACGCGCGCAACCTGACCGACGAACGCTATGCCACGGCGTCCAATACGGCGTATGACGCCAAGGGACAGGATTCCGCGAATTTCTATCCCGGTGATGCCATCAACGTCACCACCGGCGTAGCGTTCCGTTTTTGATCCCGGACCGCATATCCAGTGGGCAATACACAGAGCACCGCCACTCACTGAGTGGCGGATATGTAGCGAAAAAAGGTGATAAAGCTGTCAAATGAGCTGAATTAGTCGATAAGAGCGTGAAGTATCAAGGATAAGTAGCTGCTTGGATCCAATACACTCACTGCATCGTAATCGGACGAGAGGTAGTCTTAGACTATTGATTAGGTGATGGCTCAATGACATATTTGCGCCGTCTTCAACTCACTCTCTGTGTGCAGAATGCGTCCCCTAAAGTCACTTGTTGCGGCCTCAGTGCTGCTCAGCGGGTGCAATGGAATGCCAGTCGCTTTTACCCAGGATCCAGTTTATGACCAAGCGTTCGTCGTCCATTCCGGCGGGCCGCTACCCTTCATGCTGATGGGTACGGCGGTGCAGTGGAACGAAGACTACGCCGTCACCGTCAAGCATATTCCCTATCTGCCGGGCTCTGTTTATCAAGGGCAGGGCGATGTCCAGTTTTTCCGGCACAAGGCCAATGGCGTACCGCTCTGGCGCGGTTACACCCCTGGCGAAGCCGTGACTGCGGTGGGCTACAACTCGCTGTACATGTCGGTGAAAGGCAGTGGCCACACCCTGCCCGCGATGGTGCGTCTGGATACCAAAGAGGGCAACGTCCTCTATGGCACCCATGATGGCCCGGTTGCCAAGGGGATGTCTGGCGGGCCGGTGTTCGCCGCGGACGGCAAGGTGGTCGGCATCACCGTGGCATTCCTGGGTTCTGGCGAACTGGCCGCACTTCATCGTCCGGACCTGGCCAACCAGAAGCGGGTGAGCATCTTCCTGCCATACGCCGAGATCAATCGCGAATGGGGTCGGTATCTGGCTCAGGCCCATCCGGCAGCACCCCCAGCGACGCATCTGGCCAGCCGCTGATCAACGTTCCCGCAATGCCTCGCGAGCCCGGTTCAGTGGTTTGATCAGGTAATCCAGCACCGTCTTCTGGCCGGTGCGGATATCCACCGTCGCGATCATGCCGGGCACGATGGCGAAGGCTTTCCCGGCCTTGTTGCGCAGCACGTCAGCGTTGGTGCGGATGTACACCCGGTAGTAGAAAATCTCCGGTTTTACTTCGTCCTGGATGGTATCGGGGGAGATGGTCACGACCTTGCCGTCCAGACTGCCGTAGATGGAGTAGTCGTAGGCGGTGATCTTGACCTTGGCTTCCTGATCCGGATGAATGAAGGCGATATCCCGGGGCGAAATCCGCGCTTCGATCAGCAGCTGTTCGTCCAGCGGCACGATCTGCATCAGTTTCCCGTTCGGCGGTACCACACCGCCAATGGTCGTGACCTCGATGTCCTTGACGATGCCGCGTACCGGCGAATGCAGGGTCAGGCGGGACAGCGAGTCATTGCGTCCACGAATCACCGCCACCAGCATCTGCGCTTCGGCGTTGGCCTTGGCGAGGTCTTCGCGTGCTCGCACCATGTAGTCGGAGCGGGCTTCGGTGGCCTTGAGTTCCAGCTCCGAGCGCTGCCGATTCAGGCGCAGCACTTCAACCCGGCTCGACGCGCCGATCTTTGCCAGATTTTCGGTGATCTCCAATTCGCTGCGCACCAGTTTCAGCGAACTCTGGATGCCGTCCAGCGTGGATTGCAGGCCCTTGCGCCGGGTGTTGTACAGCTCGGTTTCGGCACGCGTCAGCTCCGGGTAGTTGTTCAGGGAGGGGTCGAACACCAGAGGCTTTTCGCTGACCTCCGCCTGCAGCCGATTGACGCTGGCCAGCGCTGCCCGGTACTTGGCTTCGCTCTCGCCGACGTTGGATTCGGTCTTCACTGCGTCAAGCTGGGCCAGCACCTGGCCGCGCTCAACCAGCGAGCCTTCGGTGACGTTCATTTCCTTGATGATGCCGCCTTCCATGGACTGGATCACTTGCTCGCGGGAACTGGGCACCACCTTGCCGGTGCCGGTCGACACTTCGACCACTTCGAACCACGCAGCCCAGGCCAGAAAGCAGGCGATCATCAGCGCGCACCCCCAGATCACCCGGATTCCGCCCGTCACGCTGCGTTCGTCGCGGCCGTCCAGGTAGGTGATCTGGTCGGGCAGTCGCGGTGTGTGTTCGGCCGTCAATGCTTTCATGACTGTGCTCCTTTCGGCTGCCGCAACCGCGCCAACGCGGCGTCGCGATGGTCATCGATCAGGATCCTGCCGTTGTCCATCACGATGATCCGTTCGACCAGTTGCAGGACGCTGACCCGGTGCGTCGCCACCACCAGCGTGCGACCGGTGCACCAGGTGGCGAGTTTTTCCAGCAGCAGGCGTTCGGTGATGTCGTCCAGCGACGCCGTGGGCTCGTCGAGCAACAGCACTTGTGGCTGGCGGATCAGTAACCGCGACAGCAGCAGGCTCTGGCGCTGCCCCCCCGACAGACCCAGGCCACCTTCGAGGATCAGGTGATCCATGCCTTTGGGCATCTGCCGCACGAAATCCAGCGCGCCAGTGACGGCCAGCGCCGCGATGATTTCCTGATCGCTGGCCTGTCCGGCGCCCAGGGTGATGTTGTCGCGCAAGGTGCCGTGAAACAGCCGCGCCTGCTGCGACATCAGGCCGACGTCCCGGCGCAAGTCGGCGGGGTCGATGTGCGCGAGGGCGATGCCGTCCAGCGTGGTTTCACCGGTGCTCAAATCCATGGAACCGGCCAATGCCTGCAGCAGGGTCGACTTGCCGGCGCCGTTACGCCCGAGAATGGCGATGCGTTCGCCGGGACGTATCTTCAGGTCGATATTGCTCAAGGCCGGCGATGACTCCTCGCTGTAACGAAAGCCCGACTGGCGCAGCCGGTATTCGCCGCGAATGGCAGGCAGGTGCACACGCTGGCTGCCTTCGGGATGGTCGACCGGCATCTGCATCAATCGGTTCAGCCCCTGCAACGCCACCTTGGCCTGCTGCCAGCGGGTGAGTACATGGGTCAGTTGCGCCATCGGCCCCATCATTCGCGACGACAGGATCGACGCCGCCACCAGGCTACCGGTGGTGAGGTCACCGGCGATCACCATCGGCGCGCCGAATACGATGACCACTGCGAAAACCCCGCCCTGAACGTTCTGGGTCCAGGTCACCAGGCTGTTGGTCAGCGTGCGCAGGCGCAGGCTGCTGTCCGCCGACGCAGCGTTGTAGTGGTTCCACTGTTGTTGAAAACGCTGCTCGGCCTGCAATGCCTTGATGTCGTCCATGCCTTGCACGCTTTCGACCAGCATGGCGTTGCGCAGCGCGGCTTCGCGCATCGACTCGTTCGCCAGTTTCGCCAGCCGCTGTTGCGCCAGTATGCCGGGCAACACCATGGCGACCAACGCCAGCAACGGTATGAGCACCAGTTGCCCGCCGATGAGGTAGAACACCAGCAGAAACAGAAAGAAGAACGGCAGGTCGGCCAGTGCCGTGGCGGTGCTGGAGGTAATCAGGTCGCGGATCTGTTCCAGCTCGCGCAATTGCGAAATGAACGAGCCAGTGGATTTCGGGCGCGCCGAATTGCGCAGGCGCAAGGCATGGCCGAAGACCAGATCGGACACCCGCAGATCGGCACGTTTGCCGAGAATGTCGGTGATGCGCAGGCGCATGATGCGCATGACGAAATCGAACAGCAGCGCCAGCATCACACCGCCGAACAGCACGTAAAGGGTCGGCAGCGATTCGGCGGGAATCACCCGGTCGTAGACCTGCATCGAGAACAGCACGCCAGCCATGCCCAGCAGGTTGGCCACCAACGAGGCGACCATCACCTGGCTGTAGGGGCGCAAGTCGCTGAGCACGATACGTCTGAACCAGTGCTCGTCGTAGGGCTTGATGTAATCGTTGGTGCGCACGTCGCTGAGCGGCTGGGTAGGGCGCAGAATCGCCGTGCGAACGGCTTGAGCGGCGAGGATTTCGGGCTCGATGCGGCTCTGCAGTCCTTGATCGCCACTGTAGGCGATGCCGAGTTCGCCCTGCTCGCTGACGCTCTCGATGACCCCGACCTGTCCATCCTGCAATTGCACCACCAGCGGCGTGCGCCAGCGGCTCAGGCTCTTGCGGTCGTAGTCGGCGAACTTGACGCTGAGCCCGGCCTGGCGCGCCATGTGGCGGACCACTTCTTCGACGCGGCCCTCGCTGTGTACAGAGGCCAGGCGCACGCTTTCCGGAGACACGTCGAGGCGATAATGCCGCGCAACTTTCAGCACCGCTTCCAGCCACGGCGAATAGTCCTGCCGCGCCGCGTCGGCATTCGCAGGTTGATGAGCGATGACGATGGGATCGGTCATGGCAGGATCTCCACATGCTGGATGGTGCTGTGATCGATACCGAATGCCCGACGCAACGCGCCACTGTTGTACAGACAGTCGATTTGCAGGCGGTGCAGGTCGGCCTGAGTGTTGGCCAGGTCAAACCGTGACTGGTGAATTTCCTGCTCGGCGTTGAGCAGGTCCAGCAGCGGACGCGTGCCCAGTTCCAGGTATTGCTTGCCATACAGCTCGCGGGCTTCGGTGATGGTGGTTTCGCGAAATTCCAGTGAGTTGAGCCGACGCGTCAGCCCTGATGTTTGCGCCTGGGATTCGCTCAAACCCTGACGTGCCTGCAAGCGCGCGGCGTCTTCGGCGGAATCAGCGGCGGTCAGGGCATAACTGGCGGCGCGACTGCGGGCACTGATGGCGCCGCCCTGATAAATAGGCACCTCAAGGTTGAGGAAAATCCCCACCTGAGTGCGGTCGATGGCCGGGTTCTGACTGTCGTAATTGTTGTCCAGGTACTGGTTGAACGAGGGCTCCAGGGACAGCGTCGGATAGGCCTCGGCCTTGGCCTGAGCCAGTTCGGCTTGAGCCTGGGTTCGCTGCGCTGCCGCTTGCAGGACGGCGGGCAGGGCATCGGTGATCACCGGGGTATTGCAGGACTGGTTCAGTGAATCGGGAAATGCATCGCTGACCTGTGGCGAGCTCTGGCGCCCCAGAAGATTGCCCAGCGTCGCTTGCCAGCGCGCGTATTGCGCCTTGTATTCCTGCAACGTCGCCATGCCGCCTTCGGCTCGGGACTGAGCCTGAACCACATCGGACCGGGTACTGGCGCCCATGTCGCTGCGCTGTTTTGCCAGATCGACGATGCCGCCGATGCCCTGGATCTGCTGCCGGGCGATTTCAATCAGACGCTGGTAACGCTGAACCTCGACGTAGGCGAATGCGGTATCGCGACTGACCTGATCGATCGCCAACAGAATGCTTGCCTGGCTGCGCGCGGCCTTGGCTCTGGCCGCCTCGACGGAGTTGGACACCTTGCCGAAGTCGTACAGCATCTGCTTCAGGGAAATGCTCACTGACTGGCTGCTCGCATCGCTGCCATTGCCGCTGTTGTAACCCCCCTTGATGCCCCCCGCGATCTGCGGGTAGTAACCGGCTTCGGCGACATTGATGCCCTCGGCCTGCTGATACAGGGTGCCGATGGCTTCACTGATGCTTGGGTGCCAGTCCACTGCCAGCCTCACGGCCTGCTCGAGTCCCAGCGTCTGCGCCTCTTCTTTGCCGGGTACGGCTGCGGCAGCGGTTTTGCCGCTGCGAGGCTTCTGCTTCGCGTCCCCCGGCTGCTGCTGCAGCCGGGAAGGGCTGATGCTGCGCAGCCCCGGGTCGATGTATTCGTCTGCCCAGACGGGCAGGTTGATCATGTGCTGCAAGCCGATGGTCAGCAGGACCATCGGCCATGGGTGACGGCGCACTGACTTCACAGAGTTTCCTTACTGACCGAGGTCAGACTTCCCTAAACAACCTGAATGCCGTTTTGTACCCACAAATGGTGACTCGGATCCTCCTGAGGTGTGTATTGGGTATAGTCGATTCCGCCCGCCTGGTGGGTGCCATCTGCGGCCCAGGTGTCGGTCATGTGTACGCTGTCCTTGCTGTCGCCCTTGATCAGCAGCGTGTTGTTGTCGGACGAGGTGATTGCTACCAGATCCGCCAGGCTTACGGTCAGCGAGACCGCGCTGGTGTGGTTCAGGTCCAGCACCTCGATGTTGTGAATCCGGCTTTGCAAGTCCCCCAGATTGATCGTCGCATCGCCACCGGCCCAGACCAGGGTATCGGTGCCGGTACCGCCATCCACCGAGGCGAAATGCTGGTCGCTGATGATCAGGGTGTCGTTGCCCGCACCCCCTTGCAGAGTCACGGCACCGCCATGGGATCCGTCCAGGGTGTCGTTGCCATCGGTGCCCTGAATCAGCTCCGTGCTGGCAACCGCCGCGGTGGACGCGACGCTATGATCTTCGACGCTGGCGAGGGCAGCGAAGGAGGTGGTCGCGACCGCGCCCGCCTGGTCCAGATCCACCGTCAAGGTGGCGGTGTCGGTGGTGCCGTTGGGATGGGTCAACTGATAGGTGAACACATCCTGATGGCCGATGACTGCGTTGGTCTGCCCCGGATTCAGGGTGTAGGCGTAGCTGCCATCGGCATGCACCAGTAACGAGCCGTAGGTGCCCGCGATGGTCGTGCCGTTATAGCCCGGCGTGACGAAGGTCCCGGCTTGCTGCACGCTGAGCACGGTATAGGCCGAACCCAGCACATCGGCACCGGCGCCGGCTGTGTCGGTCAGCAGATTGCCCGCGACCGGCGTGTAGCTGCCGACCACGAACTGGTTGGTGAAGGTCGCGGCGTTGATCAGGCTGGTATTGACCGTGCTCAACAGGCCCAGTCCGCCGACAGCGACTTTCACCTGATAGGTGCCGGAAGTCTGGTCGTCGAACTGAATGCCGTAGTTGCCACCCCCCAGATTCAGCAACGAGCCGCCGCCGTAGCTTTTCACCAGCACGTACTGGCCGCTGGTGTTGAGCTTGTACAGGCTGACCGTCATCGAGCCCAGCAGGCTCAACAGGTTGCTGGCGTTGACCACCACGGTCATATCGCTGACGGTGTTGGCCGCGACACTGGTGGTGTAGGTGCCGCTGCCGCCACCGAGCAAGACACCAAAGCTGCCCAGCGTGGAAGTGCTGGTGACTTCGGGATTGACCAGGGTGATGCCGGTATGGGCGATGTCGTTGATGGCGTCGACCAGCAACGCCGGATTGGCGAGGTTGCTGTCGCTCCAGATTTCCGTGGCTTGCGGGCTGTCGATGCGCACATACAGCGTCGCGGTGTCGCTCAGCCCGTTGGCGTGGACCAGCTGATAGCTGAAGACGTCCACCTTGCCGACGCTGCTGACACTGCCATTGGCCTTGTAGCTGTAGTTACCGCTGGCGTCGATCGTCAGCGTGCCGTACAGGCCTTGCACGGTGGTGCCTGCGCCCGCCGCCACATAGCTGCCGTTTTTCTGGATCTGCAACAGCGCGCCCTGATCAGGGCCGGTCTGATCGGCCTGGCCATCGGTACCGACATCACTGATGACGTTGCCGGTGATCGCCGCACCTGCCGTCCCGGTGAACTGCGTCAGGCTGGTGATATCCAGCTGCAACTGGGTGGTCACCGTGGTCAGCAGACCGATGCCGGAGCTGGCAACGGTCAGGCGATAATCGCCACCGAGCAAGTCACCGATATTGACGCGCACCCCTTGACCGGCAATCGCCAGCAGATCGAGCAGGCCGCCGCTGCCGTTGACGTCGAGGGTGACCCAGGCGCCGCTGGCGCTCTTGACTTGCAGCGTATAGTTCACGCCGTCGAGCAGCGAAACCAGGCTGCTGGTGGTCAGGGTCAGCGTCGGATCGATACTGGTGCCGCTGGCGACAGTGAAGGTGAAGGTCTTGGAGAAGCCCGCCAGCAGCGTGGTGAACGAGTCGGAGAAGTTCTGCGTGACCTTCACTGGCGCAATGATTACCGTCGCCGTGGCCAGGTTATCGCTGGCAATGACCGGCGCGTTGGCGTCGATATCCGGCGCGGTAACGACGGTTGCCACCGACACATTGCCGTGGGTATCGGTGAGGCTGACCGACAGTTTTTCGCCGTTGATCTGCGCCGCGTTGAGCCCGACGCTGAACACCCCGGTTCCACCGACCAGCGCCGTGCCCAGCACCGTGCCGCTCGCCGATTTGATGGTCACCGTGGAGCCGGCTTCACCGGTACCGCTGACCGTCAGGCCGTCGCCGCTGACCAGCAGCGTTGTCGGCGCGACGGGCGCGGTCAGGTCCGGCGCGGTGGCCGTGGCCGATACCGAGACGTTCCCGGCAGGGTCCGCCTGAGTCACGCTCAACACCTGGTTGTCGATCTGCGCGGCGGCCAGCGCCACCGAGAAGCTGCCATTGGCCGCGACAGTGCCTGTGCCCAGCACCACGCCGCCAGCACTGCGCACGGTCACCGTCGAGCCCGCCACGCCTGTGCCGGTCAATACCGTGCCGCTGCCGTTCACGACAACGCCTGTCGGAGCGCCGGGCGCCGTGGTGTCCGGCGCAGTCAGGTTGCCACTGGCTGAGACGTTGCCGGCTGCATCGACCAGCTTCACGGTCAACGGCTGGCCGTCGAGTTGCGCGGCAGAAGTCAGGTTGAAACTGAACGTGCCGCCACCGCCCACCGTACCGGTTCCCAGCAATGCGCCCCCTGCGCTGTAGACATTGACCGTCGCGCCTGCTTCGCCACTGCCACTCACGGTCAGGCCGTTGGCAGCCAGTGCGAGAGCGGTCGGCGCTACAGGTGCCTGGATATCGGCGGCCACCAGGTTGGAGACAGGCGACAGATTGCCCGTAGGGTCTGCCTGTTGCACGTTGAGCGACTGTCCGTTGAGTTGCGCGCTGGACAATTGCACGGTGAAGCTGCCACCGGCGCCCACCAGTGCTGTCCCCAGCACCTGGCCGGCGGCATTGGTCACACTGACCGTCGCGCCAGGCTCGCCGACGCCGCTCAGTTGCAGGCCGCCGGCGTTGAGCGCCAGATTGCTCAGCCCGGCCGGCGGGGTAGTGTCCGCTGCCGTCAAACCGGTGGATGCCGAGACGTTGCCTGCGGCGTCCGCCTGACTCACGGTCAGCGGCTGGCCGTTGAGTTGCGCGGCATTCAACGTGACCGAGAAGGTGCCATCGCCCGCTACGGTTCCGGTGCCGAGCACCAAACCTGCAGCGCTGCGCACGGTGACCGTCGCCCCAGCCTCGCCGACCCCGTTCAACAGCAGGCCGGTGCCATTGAGCCCCAGCGCGGACGGCGCGTTTGGCGCGGTGATATCAGGCGCCGTGACGTTCAGCGGCGTCGACGGGTTCCCGGCAGCGTCCGTCTGGATCGCGTTGAGCAGTTGCCCATTGGCTTGCGCAGTGTTGAGTTGCGCGCTGAAGGTGCCGTTGGCGCCGACCACTGCGGTCCCCAGTGCAGTACCGGTCGCGGAACTGATGGTGACGGTCGCCCCGACTTCGCCACGGCCGGTGACCGTGGTCCCCGAGGCATTGATCGCCAGATCGCTGAGCGGTGCCGGCGGGGTGGTGTCTCCCGCCGTGATTTCGCTCGGTACAGAATTACCACCGAGCGCTGTATTGGCCGTGACGTCCAGAATCTGGCCGTTGGTTTGTGCCTGGATCAGCGTCACCGTGAAGTTGCCGTTAATGTCGGTGACTGCGGTGCCAAGCGGCGTGCCGTTGGGGCTGAACACCGTGACGGTAGAGCCGATCACAGCGGTACCGGTCAGCGTCACGCCGTCCGCTGTGAGCACGAGATTGTCAGGAGCACTGGGCGGCGGTGTCAGCGGCACTGTCAGGCCGGAAGGATCGGAGTCATTGCCGGCGGCATCTGTCTGAATCACGGACAGCACCTGATTGGCGGCGACGCCGGTCAGGGTGATGACGAAGCTGCCGTTGGCACCTACGGTTCCGCTGCCGACCTCTGTGGTGCCGACAGTGACTACCACGCTCGCGCCCACTTCGCCGCGCCCGGCGAGCTGGGTGTAATCGGGACTGATCGCCAGATTGGTGACCGGATCGGGGTCGGTGATGTCAGGCGCTGTGAACGGCAGCGTTGCCGAGGGGTTGCCTGCGATGTCGGTGGCGGTCACTAACAGGGTTTCACCGTTGGCCTGTTGTGCAGTGAGAATGACGGTATAGAAGCCGTCATCCCCTGTCGTGGCTGACCCCAGGGGAGCACCGCTGGCCGAGGTGACGGTGACGGTGCTGCCAGCTTCGGCAGTCCCTGTCAGAACAGTTCCGTCATCGAGGCCGGCGACGGTTGGCAGGGCCGGGGCGGTGATGTCCGGCGCGCTGACAGTGACCGGGGTCGAGTCGTTGGTTCCGGCATCTACTTGGACCACCGACAGCAGCTGCCCATTGAGCTGAGGCGTCGTCAGGGTGACGCTGAACGTGCCGTCCGCCGCGACAGTCGCGCTGCCCAATGGGGCGCCCTGGAAGGAGACATTGACCGTGGCGCCTGCTTCGCCGGTACCGGTCAGAATCAGACCGTTCAAGCTGACCGCCAGGTTGTCGACCGGCGCCGGATCGGTCACGTCAGGCACTTGGAAGGTAGCATTGCCGGAGACGTTGGTCGCGCCGTCGGTCTGGGTCAGCGTGAGGACCTGACCGTTGAGTTGTGCCGATCCCAGGGTAACGCTGAACGTGCCGTCAGGGTCAACAGTTGTGGTGCCCAGATCCGCACCGCTGGCGCTGGTGACGTGCACCGTGGCGCCGGCTTCCCCGGTACCGGACAAGGTCAGGCCATCGGGGCTGAGCGTTGTCGCCACAGGCAGGGCAGGCGCAGTGATATCCGGCGCGTCAACCGTCGCCGGTGTGGAAGGGTTGCCTGCCGTATCCCGTTGAATGACCGACAGTGCCTCGCCATTGAGTTGTGGCACCGAGAGCGTGACGGTAAACGCCCCGCCTGCACCGACCGTTGCCGTGCCCAGCACGTTACCCAAGGCATCGGTGACGGCAATGGTGGCGCCTGCTTCCCCGGTCCCACTGACGATTCTGCCCGCATCGTCGATCGCCAGATTGGCGACTGGGTTGGGCGCAGTGATGTCGGGAGCGAACAGGTTGCCCGCCGCAGACGCATTGCCTGGGGTGTCGGTCAGCACGACGAACACTTGCTGGCCGTTGCTTTGGCCCTGAGTGAGGGTGATCAGGAAAGTGCCGTCAGCGCCTACTGAGCCGGTGCCGATCGATGTGCCATCGGCCAGAGTAATGCTTACCGTAGCGTTGACTTCACCGCGACCGCTCAGCACATCACCGGCTGCGTTGAACTGCAGTTGCGTTGGAACCGCCGGCGGCGTCAGGTCCGGTGCGGTGACGGGCACCGACGTGCTGACGTTGCCCGGTGGGTCGGCCTGCTGCACGCTGAGGATCTGGTTGTTGATCTGCGGCGTGCTCAATGTGACGCTGAACGAGCCATCGGTCAGCACCACACTGGTGCCAAGGACATTGCCGGCAGGGTCTTTGACCGTCACGGTGGCACCGGGCTCGCCGGTCCCTGTCACGACCGCACCTGCGGGATTGATATCTACATTCGACAGTGGATCGGGCGCCGTGAAGTCCGGTGTCACCAGCGTGGCGTTCGGCGATACGTTGCCTGCGGTATCGGTCTGAACCAGCGTCAGCACTTCAGCGTTGGTCAGGGCAGGGGTGAGGACCAGGGTAAAGGTTCCGGTACTGCCCACCACCACAGTGCCCAGTGGGTTGCCGTCGCTGTCGCTCACGGTGACAGTCGCACCGGCTTCCCCATGCCCGGTGAGTGTTGCGCCATCACTGGAAATCGCCAGCTGGGTCAATACGGTTGGCGCGGTGGTGTCGATGGCCGTCAGGTTGGTGGTCGCCGAGGTGTTCCCGGCGGCGTCGGTCAATGTCACTGCCAGTTGTTGGCCGTTGGCTTGCGGCGTGGTCAGGGTGACCTGGAAACTGCCGTCGATGAGGACTGTGCCGCTCCCGATCAGTGCTCCACCGGCGTTGTAGACCTTGACGGTCGCGCCGGCTTCGCCAGTGCCCGAGAGCACCGCGCCATCGGTACTGAACGCCAACGCGGCCGGTGCATTGGGAGCCACCAGGTCTCTGGCGAGCAGACTGAGGCTGGTGGATTCATTGCCCGCTGCGTCGGTCTGGCTCACGCTGAGCGACTGCCCGGCGATCTGCGGTGTGCCAAGCGTGAGATTGAACGTGCCATTGGCCGCAACCAACGCACTGCCCAGAATCAGCCCGCCTGCACCCAACACCGTCACTGTCGCGCCCGCTTCGCCGTGGCCGGTGAGAGAGGCGCCATCGGTGGCCAGCACCAGATTGCTGAGCGGAGCAGGGGCGGTGACGTCTGCGGCGGTGTAGCCGGTGGGCAGGGAATTGATGCCGTCGCTGGAGGTAGCGGTCGCGCTGAGTTGTTCGCCATTCAATTGCGCAGCATTGAGGGTGGCGCTGAAGGTGCCGTCGCTTCCCACCAACGCCGTTCCCAGCAAGGTGCCGGAAGGGCTGCGGACACTGACCGTGCTACCCGCCGTGGCGGTCCCGGTGAGGGTCAGCCCGTCGGCACTCAGCGCCAGGTTGACCGGCGCAGGTTCGGCCAGATTACCCGGCGCCGTGACCGCGGCTTGCGGCGAGGCGTTTCCGGCAGCGTCGGTCTGAACCACGTTGAGCACAGTGCCTGCTGTCGCTCCCGGCGTCAGCGTGAGGCTGAAATTACCGTTGGCGTTGACTGTTGCGCTACCCAGCTGAGTACCACTGGCGTCGCGCACGACCACTGTCGCACCGGCTTCGCCGTGTCCGGCGAGTGACAGGCCGTCCGCCGTGACCGCCAGATTGCTCACCGCCAGCGGTGCAGTGGCGTCCGCGGCGTTGTAGCCCGCTGACGTCGAAACGTTGCCCGCAGCGTCAGTGGCGGTCACGGTCAACGGCTGGCCGTTGAGTTGCGGCGTATTGAGCGTGACCTGGAAGGTGCCGTTGGCGGCTGCGGTCGTGGTACCGAGGACCCCGCCCGCTGCATCGCGCACGATCACCGTACTGCCGGCTTCGGCGTTGCCGGTCAGTTGCAGACCGGCGCCATTGAGGGCAAGGGCAGCCGGGCTGTCAGGTGGCGTGAGGTCTACCGATACCACGTTTACGGCGGTGGAAACGTTGCCCGGTGGGTCTTCCTGAGTCACGGTCAACACTTGAGCGTTGATCTGTGGCGAGTTGAGCGAGAGGTTGAATGAACCGTTTGCGCCGACCAGCCCGGTGCCCAACAACGTGCCATCCACGCTGCGTACGGAAACCGTCGCTCCCGGCTCGCCGTGGCCGGTGACGGTCAGGCCGTCCGCATTGACCGCGACCTGAGTGAGCGCAGCCGGTGGGGTGATGTCGGGCGCGACAAGGGTGGCGGATGGCGACGCGTTTCCGCTCGGATCGGTCTGGCTGATGTCCAGTGTCTGGCCGTTGTTCGGTGCCGGAGCGAGGGTGACGCTGAACGTGCCGTTGGCGGCGACGACCCCGGTCCCCAGCAGAGTGCCGCTGGTGTCGGTGACCCGTACCGTCGCCCCCACTTCGCCGGTGCCGGTCAATGTATCGCCATTGCCGCTGATGTGCAGGTCCTGCACGGTAGCCGGTGGCGTGGTATCGACCGTGTTCAGGCTGGCCTGTGGTGAGGTGTGACCCGCGGCGTCGGTGAGCGTGACCTGCAAGGCGGCGCCACTGGTCTGGGCGCCGGGCAGGGTGACCTGGAACTGACCGCTCTGGTCGACGGTTCCGGTGGCCAGCACGTTGCCCGCTGCGTCGCGAACGGTCACGGTAGCGCCCGCTTCACCTTGACCGCTGACTACGGTTCCGACGTTGTTGATCGTCAGGCCGGTGGCAGCACTCGGCGCTTGCAGATCCGGAGCCACCACACTACCGGGCTGCGAGACATTGCCTACCGCATCGCTTTGCGTGGCGGTCAGGGGTTGTGAGTTGATCTGCGCGGGGTTGAGGACAACGTTGAAATTGCCGGTGCTGGCGACGACGCCCGTGCCCAGTACGGTTCCGGCGCTGTCGGTAATGGTGACCGTAGCGCCCACTTCGCCTTTGCCCGAGACAGTGCTGCCGTTGGCGTTGATGGTGAGATTGGAGGGTGCGTCGGGTGCGGTCGAGTCAGCCGCGACGACCGTACCGGACACCGAGTTGTGGCCGCTGGCATCGCTGGCAGTCACATGCAGTATTTGCGCGTTCAACTGGGCGAAGCGCATGAAAATGGTGAACCGGCCGAGGCTGTTCACGGTGCCGGAACCCAGGCTTGAGCCATCAGCGCCTACAACGTTGACGGTGCTGCCAGGGGTGCCAGCACCGGTCAGGGTGAAACCGTCACTGCTGACCGCCAGGTCCGTTGGTGTCGCCACTTGGGTGCCGTCGGGCCCCGGCAACGCGACGGGCGTCGAGGTATTGCCGCTGCTGTCGGTACTGATGACCGTGTTGGAACTGCCACTGGCGGCCGGTGGATTGAGGCCGATGACGAATACGCCGTCATTGCCGACCACGCCGGTCCCCAATACTGCGCCGCCAGGGGCGGTGACAGTGATCGTGCTACCCGCTTCGCCCGTACCGGAAATAGTGGTGCCGTCCGGACTGATCGCCAGATTGCCGACTGGAACCGGATCGGTGGTGTCGGGCGCACGGGTATCGACGGGCAGCGAATCGTTATTGCCGTCCGAAGCAATCACCTGCACCAGTTGACCGTTGTTGAGCGTGCCAGGGAGGGTAAAGGTGAAGCCGCCGTTCGGGCCGGCAGTGACAGTCCCCAACACGGTGCCGTTGGCATCCACCACATGCACGGTAGCGCCCGCTTCGGTGGTACCGGTCAACACACCGTTGACGTCCACCGACACATTGGTGGGTGCTGGCGGTGCCGTCACATCCAGCGCGGTTACACTCGTCGGGGCGGACGCAGTCTGACTGCCATCGATCTGCGTGACATTGACTGTCTCGCCATTCTGCTGAGCGCTGTTGAGCAACACGGTGAAGCTGCCGTTGGGCGCCACCACCGCCGTTCCCAGCAGGGTACCGTCAACACTGCGCACTTCGATGGTTTCACCAACGATGCCACTGCCGGATACGTGAAGACCATCGGCGCTGATACCCACGTTGGTCGGCGCATCGGCCGGTGTGGTGTCCAGTGCAGTCAACGAAGCGGCGGTCGACGGGTTGCCGTGAGTGTCGGTCTGGGTGACCTGCACGGTCTGGCCATTGTTCTGCAGCGTCGACAAGTTCACCTGGAAAACGCCCGTCGTGGCGTCTGCCGTGGCGGTGCCCAACAGATTGCCGTTCTGATCACGAACGGTGACCGTGGCTCCCGGTTCCGCCTGGCCGCTCAATAGGCCGCCAGTACTGTCGAGGGTGAGGTTGCTCGGGGCATCAGGGGCCTGGATATCCGGGGCCTCGACCGGCACCGGCGCTGATGGAGTAACGGAGCCGTCGGCCTGGCTGACGCTCAGGTTCTGGCCATTGATCTGCGGGCTGGAAAGCGTGACCTCAAAGCGCCCGTTGTCACCGACGACCGCGGTCCCCAACGGGTTGCCGGAGGCGTCGGTGACCGTGACTGTTGCACCCACCTGACCGTTGCCGGTGACCACCGCGCCGTTGGCGGAGATGGCGACATTGGTGACAGCGTCAGGCACGCTGAGATCCGGCGCAGTGACGGGCACAGGTGTGGAGGGGTTGCCCGCGCCGTCGGTCTGGGTCACTTGCAGGGCCTGGCCGTCGGTTTGCGGGGTGGAAAGATTGAGCGAGAAGCTGCCGCCAACCCCGACGCTTCCTGTGCCAATCAGGTTGCCGAGCGCATCGCGCACGGTCACCGAGGCGCCGGGTTCGCCGGTACCGGTCAGCACCGCACCCGAGGCATCGAGCGCGACGTTGGTCAAGGGAGCCGGCGCCTGGGTATCAGGCGTCGTGAAGGCGACAGGCGTCGCAGGGTTGCCCGCGCTGTCGCTGGCGTTGATCGACAGGGTTTGTCCGTTGTTTTGCGCACTGCTGAGCGTGACGCTGAACGAGCCATCGGCTGCCACGTTGGCCGTGCCGAGTATGTTGCCATTGGCGTCGGTGACGGTGATCCGCGATCCGGCTTCGCCATGACCGCTGAGCAGGATGCCGTCGCTGCTGATAGCAATCCCGCTAGGTTGCAAAGGACCGTCCAGATCACCTGCTACCACTGGCGTTGCGGGAGAGGGGTTTGCAGCCGCATCGGTCAGCACGACTTGCAAGGCCTGGCCGTTGGTCTGCCCGGCGTTGAGCACCACGGAGAACGCTCCGGTCGCGGAGACCGTGCCGGTGCCGAGCACATTGCCTTGAGCGTCGGTCACCGTGACCGTCGCCCCCGGTTCCCCGCGGCCGGTGACCGACAGCCCGTCGTTGGCCACCGCAAGATCGGTTGCCGCAAGTGGCCCCGTTATATCCGGCGCCGTCACAGGGACTGCCACCGAGCTTTCGCCGTTGGCGTCCACGGCGACCACGTCAATGACTTCACCGTTGGCTTGCGGCGGGTTGAGTACCACGGTGAAGTTGCCGTCGCTTCCGACGACAGCGCTCCCCAGCAGGGTGCCGCTGGCGTCCCGGACTTCGATAAGCGTACCGGCGCTCGCCGTGCCGGTCAGTTGAGTACCGTTGCCATCGACCACGATGTTGGCAGGGGTAGCCGGGCCATCGGTGTCGGGAACGGTGACGTCAAGCGCAGGAGAGGGGTTGCCCGCAGCGTCGGTCTGTGTGATCTGCAACTGCTCGCCTGGTGTTGGCGCGGTGGTCAGAGTGATCAGGAACGTGCCGTTGGCGTTAACGACACCGCTGCCGATCGCCATGCCGCCAGCGCCGTACACGGTGACAGTGGCGCCGATTTCACCTTTTCCGGACAACAGAGCGCCATCGGCACTGACGACCACATCGCTCACCTGACCTGGTGCCGTGGTGTCTGCGGCGGTCAGTGGCGCGGTCGATGTGTTGCCGGCAGCGTCGGTGGCGCTGACGTCCAGATGTTCGCCGTTGGTCTGTGGGCTGGTCAGGGTCACGCTGAAGCTGCCATCCAGCCCGGCGCGTGCGGAGCCAATCACTGCTCCGGTTGCATCGCGAATCAACACCCGCGCGCCTGCTTCGGTCACCCCGGTCAGGGTCAACCCGTCCGCCGACAGTAAAAGATCGGCAGGCTGTGCCGGTGCAGTTGTATCGGGTGCTTGCAGCGGCACATTCGATGAAGTGTTGCCCGCGCTGTCGGTCAAGGTCACCTGCAGCACCTGCCCGTTACTCTGCGCGGGGCTGATCGAAACGCTGAAAGCGCCGTCTGCACCCACGGTCCCGCTTCCCAGCAGAGTGCCGTTGGCGTCGATGATATTGACGGTGCTGCCCACCTCGCCATGGCCGCTGACCAGGGTTCCACTGCCGCTGATTGCGACATCCGCAGGCGCTGCGGGAGGCGTGATATCACCGTTGCCGGGCGGATTCACATCCACGTCCGGCGCCACCGCTTGGGCCGGAACAGAAACATTCCCCGCGGCATCGATTGCATTGACGGTCAACGACTGGCCATCGATCTGCGCCGGGCTGAGCGTCAGGCTGAACGTACCGTCTGCAGCAACCACTGCGCTGCCCAGCAGCGAGCCGTCGGCGCCGTGAACCTGAATGGTCGCGCCGGCCTCGCCAGTGCCGGTCAGCACTGTGCCTTCAGCGTTGACCGCCAGGCTGCCGGGCGCGTTGGGAGCGGTGGTATCGGCTGCCGTCAGCGAGCCGGGAGTCGAAACGTTGCCTGCGCCGTCGGTCAGCGTCACGCCGAGTGTCTGGCCGTTGGTCTGTGGCGCATTGAGGGCGACTTGAAAAGTCCCGTCGCTGCCAACCACGGCAGTGCCGAGCACGTTGCCTGCGGCATCACGAATGGTCACGTTGCTGCCAGCCTCGCCCGTGCCGCTCAGGGACTGGCCGTCAGCGGACAAAGCAAGGTTGTCAGGGGTGCCCGGGGCCGTAGTGTCACCGGCGGTCAACGAGCCGGGAGTCGAGACGTTGCCCGTCGGGTCGCTCAGGGTAACGCCGAGTGTCTGGCCGTTGGTCTGCGGTGTGCTGAGGACGACCTGAAAAGTGCCGTCGCTGCCAACCACCGCCGTGCCGAGTACATTGCCCGCGGCATCCCGAATGGTGACGTTGCTGCCGGCCTCGCCCGTACCGCTCAGCGATAGGCCGTCGGCGGACAATGCAAGGTTGCCAGGGGCTGCGGGCGCAGTGGTGTCACCCGCCGTCACCGAGCCGGGAGTCGACACGTTGCCCGCCGCGTCGGTCAGGGTGACACCGAGCGTCTGGCCGTTGGTCTGCGGTGCATTGAGGACTACCTGAAACGTTCCATCGCTGCCAACCACTGCCGTACCGAGCACGTTGCCGGCCGCGTCCAGTACGCTCACTCGGCTGCCGACTTCCCCCAGACCGTTCAGTGACAGACCGTCCGAAGACAATCCCAGGCCGGTAGGGGCGCTGGGTGCCGTTGTGTCCGCGGAGCCACCGCCATTGCCACCGCCGCCGCCACCACCACCGCCCGAGGCCGCTGCTGCACCTCCTGCGCCAAGCAACCCCAGCCCGGCGATTGCCCAAGTGGGTGTCGCGCTACCGACCACACCTGCGCCGGCAATCAGTTCGTCGATGGATGACACTTCTTCGAAGGTGAAACCGTTGAACGCCTGTGTGTCGTACTGTGCCTGCCAAAGCGCGCCATCTTCGCCTTGAAACACCATGTCGTTGGTGACGCCATCCGGCCCGGTATTGAAGAAATTGGCGACCTTGACGTGCTCGCCATTCTTGAGGTTGACCACCAGATCCTGGCCACTGCGGCTGACCGATGCGACCTGATTCGGGGCCACCGGCATCTGAACGACAGAGGGTTTATTGAGGGCCAGGTCGCCCCAGCGGTTGGCAGTAAGTTGAGAAGTAGCTTTGTCGGCGACAACGATGTTTTCCATCTGGCCAGTCCTTTTTTTGCTTTTGCAGACAAGCACCGCGCAACAATCACACGAGGTTTTGAAGGCTCGGCCATTGCGGCCTCGCCCCATTGAAAACACCTCGGTTATCCGTTTGCGGTAATCCGTTTGATTAGAAAGCTAGATTGGATCCCGCGGGTTTCAATGTGTGTTTTTTTGACAACCGCCATTTTTTCAAAGCATTGGCGGCGTCAACTCGTTGAAACATAGTCAGACTTGCTCTCGTTTTTAATTGAGCGCCGGTCGTCGGAGTAGGGGGGGTATTAGTCGTAAGGTAGGGGGTGTCAGAGCGGCATATTCGTCTGGATGGCGTTGTTGCGTGAGTACACGTGACCTTTCGAAGGTCTTTGACGACGCGCAGCGCTCGCCGTCGAGGCGCAACGCATCGTCCGGGAAGCAGTCCGTCAGTCGCCGCCGAACTGCTGGCGATACTGGTTGGGCGACAGGCCGATACGCTCGCTGAACAGCTTGCGCATGTGCCGGGCGCTGCCGAAGCCGCAGCGGGAGGCGACGACTTTCAAAGGCAGCTCGCAGCCTTCCAGCAACTTGCGGGCGTGATCGATGCGCGCGTTCTGCACATACTGCATCGGCGTGAGGTTGACCTCGCGCTGGAACGCGCGGGCAAAATTGCGCGAGCTCATGGATGCGATTTCAGCCATGCGCGCGATGGTGTACGGCTCTTCGATGTGATCGACCACATGGGCCTGAACCCGGGCGATGACGCTGCCGTCGCGTTGCACTGCAGCCAGCAGCGGGCTGTAGGGTGTCTGGCCCCCTTGGCGTTTCATCACCACCAGCAGCACCTTGGCAACTTCCAGCGCCAGCTCCTTGCCGTGGTCTTCGGCTACCACGGCCAAGGCCATGTCGATACCGGCGGTGATACCGCCGGAGGTGATCAGGTTGCGATCCATGACATAGATCTGTTCGGTTTCCACCCGTGCATCAGGGTGACGCTGCGCCAGACGGTCGAGGTAATTCCAGTGGGTGGTGCAGCGGTAGCCATCGATCAGACCGGCTTCGCCCAGCAGAAACACCCCGGTGCAGATCGCGCCAAAACGTCGTGCGCTTCTGGCGGCGCCGGGTAGCCAGGCATTCAGTTCAGGGTGACTGACGCCATAGGCGCCGGGGCCACCGGGCACCAACAGCAAGTCTACCTGCGCGGGGTAGTCCTCCAGATGCATGTCTGCCTGCACTTTCAGACCGCAGGAACTGCGTACCAGCGACTGTCGATCGGCGATGGTCAGCAACTGGTAGTGCTTTTCTTTGGGGAGCAGGCGGTTGGAAAGCGAGAAGACGTCCATGGGGCCGGTCACGTCGAGCATCAGCACGTCGTTGAACAACACCATCACCACTGTTTTGTGTGCGCACGCGCTCTGCATTCACTGTCGCCTTCATTCCGGCCCCAACCGTTGGGTGATGGGCGGGGCTCTGGTTTTCAAGGCGGCAGTTTAGGCCAATTCAGAGGGAAATCGGTACAGATGACTCTCCAGTCAGCGGATCAGATGAGAAAAGGCGCGTGAAGAGGGGATCAGTGATTCTTGCAACCTTTGGGCAGCTGAAAGCGGATCATCGCTCCACCCAGTTCCGAGGCTTCGGCGTAGAGGTTGCCCTTGTGCGCCTCGACCACCGATCTGCAGATGGTCAGGCCCATCCCCAGACCACTGGTTTTGGTGGTGTAGAACGCACCGAATATCTGCTGCCTTTCAGAGAGGGGAATGCCGGGACCATTGTCCTCCACCGACACCTGAATGCCGTCGGGCAGGGATCGCGATGACACGCGCAAGATGCGGTTCGAACCCTCGCAAACGGCCATTGCCTCGATGGCATTGGTCACCAGATTGAACACCAGTTGCTGAATCTGTATCGGGTCGGCAATCACCGCATGCTCAGCGTGAAACGCTGTTTCCAGTGTCACCCCATGCCTGGCCAGATGGCCGTCGTTGAGGCGGATGACCTCGCGGATCACAGCGTCAATGTCGACTGGTTGGGGCTTGCACGGCGACTGTTTGGCCAAGGCACGCAGGGCGGCGACGATACCGGCGGCGCGCTCACAGTCGGCACGGATGTCGCGCAGCCCGCATACCGCTTCATCGAGATTGGGCTTGTCTCGTTGCAGCCAGCGCATGCAAGCAGCGGCGTTGGAAGCTATGGCCAACAACGGCTGGCAGATCTCGTGAGCGATGGAAACGGTCAGTTCACCCATGACTTGCAGGTGAGCGCTGCGGGCGAACTCGGCTTGTGGGCAGGTTTGGGCGGAAGACTGGGTAATCACCCTTTGCGCAGACGGGGTGACGCTCGGTGCCCACATTTCCAGGGTGGCCAGCCGGTTGCCCGTGCCAGATGGCGCAAACGGGGTGATGGCGATGCCGCTGTTGGGGTCCGGCAGCAGGCGGTAGGCCGATGTCATGTCGTGGGGCAAAGGCGACATGTCGTAGTGATCGGACCACGGCGTTTCGGCTGCGGTGACGGCGGCCGCTGAGGTTTGAGAAAGACGTTCTTCTGGCATCTGGCCCCCGATTCAAAGTGCCCCATTTCGTCATCGGCCGAGTATACGCAGGGATTCTGGTGCGTAATCGGTGCAGCGCGGGTTTGGCTGAATCGGGCACCCTGATGGCCGTCACATTCCCCTTTCAGTGAAAGACTCTACTCGGCTTGAGCGTTGCGGGCCGTTCACACCGCCACTTGCCGCTCGCGCAGCAAGGTCGCCGGGTGCGCCGGATAGGGCAGGCCCAGACGTTCGCGCAGGGTGTTGCCACTCGGGCCGTCTTCAGGTACCAGACCCCGACGTTTCAGCTCGGGCAGGATCAGCGCGATGAAGTCGTCGAGGCCTTCCGGGTAGGTCGGCGGCAGGATGTTGAAACCGTCGGCGCCATACCCTTCGAACCAGGCTTGCAGCTGATCGACCACCTCGGTGGGCGAGCCCACCAGGGTCCAGTGCCCGCGCGCGCCCGCCAGTCGCAGGTACAGCTGCCGAATGCTCAGGCCTTCGGCGGCCAATTGCAGAATCAGTTGCTGACGGCTTTTCGAGGCGTTGGTCGCAGGCAGGTCCTGGGGCAGCGGCCCGTCCAGCGGCAGGTGGGAGAGGTCGACGCCACCGAGCAACCCGGACAGCAGGCTCAAGCCGACCTGCGGATGAACCAGATCCTGCAAGCGCTGATGCTTGGCGTGGGCCTCGGCGGAGGTCGGCGCGGTAAAGATGGTCACCCCCGGCAGGATCTTCATGTGCTCGGGTTTGCGCCCGAGCACAGCGGCACGGGACTTGATGTCGCTGTAAAACGCCTGGGCGTCGGCCAGGCTCTGGTGCGCCGCGAAGATCGCTTCAGCGGTGGCGGCCGCCAGCGCGCGTCCGTCGTCTGAAGCGCCAGCCTGCACCAGCACCGGCTTGCCCTGGGGAGAGCGCAGCACGTTGAGCGGCCCGCGCACATTGAAGTGCTCACCCTGGTGATCAGCCAGGTGCAACTTGTTGCGATCCAGGAACACGCCTTTGTCCTTGTCCAGCAGCAGCGTGTCGTCCTCCCAGCTGTCCCACAGCTTGTCGACCACCTGATGAAACTCCCGCGCCCGGCTGTAGCGATCGGCATGGGCGGCCTGATTGCCTTCGCTGGCCCCGCCGAAGTTCTTCGCCGCGTCCGGATCACTGCTGGTGACCAGATTCCAGCCGACCCGGCCGCCACTGATCTGATCCAGCGAAGCGAACTGTCGCGCGAGATTGTAAGGCTCGCTGTAGCTGGTACTGGCGGTCGCCACCAGCCCGATTTTTGAGGTCACTGCTGCCAGCGCCGAGAGCAGGGTCAGCGGCTCGAAGCTCAGGCTTGGCGCGATCACCCGGTCAAAAGTCGGTGCATCGATGCCACGCACCGACACGCTGTCGGCCAGAAACAGCGTGTCGAACCCGGCGGCTTCGGCCTTGCGTGCCAGATCGACGTAGTGATCCAGGCGAATGCCCGCGTCGGCCTGTGAGCCGGTGTCGCGCCATGCGGCGATGTGATGCCCGGTGGCGCGCAGGAACAGGCCCAGTTTGAGGGTTTCTTTGCGTTGGCTCATGGTGACGCTCCTCATAGGTAATCAACGAAGTTTGATGCGTGATGAAGGTGCGGCAGGAAATAGGGTGTTGGAGAAAGTTCTATTCATTCAGCGTGTCGCAGTGAATAACCAAGTGGGTGCCAAAGCGGCTTCAAGTGTTGTGAATTGCAAGGTGTGTGCCGCCTTTAAAGTTGCAATGCTTCTCTAAAGAAGTGTCGTTTTGGCAAATCTTTAGTGAGCCGCTTAATTAAAGGGGATGGGCACAAACAAGGCGTTGTGTTGGAGCGCTGTTGCTGGGGAAACACTTGATCTTAAGGGGTTACGGCTTTGGAATAACGCTAGTTAAAAACGTTATAGGGAGCCGTTTTAATCCTGTTGACGGTCCCTGGCGAGCCTCATTACTGTTGTTGCCAATCAGACACTTGCACTGTTGTTGCATTTCGCTTAATTCGCGGGCTGCGTCATTCACTTTGGCGGCAGCGGCTGCCGGCTGTTTTCTGCTTTATAAATTTCATTTATCCGTCGAGTGGCGTTCATTGCGCTGCCGTTTAAAGGAATGTTCAACATGCAAGAACCCAGGAGTCGAAGAGCGTTTATCAAACAGGTTGCGCTGCTCGGTACTGCCGCAGCGGCAGGGCTGATGTTGCCAGGGTGCGATAAACCCGAAAAAACCGCCAGTGCCGCACCTGCGGTGATCAAAAAGCGCTCCGATCAAGTGGTCAGTTTCAAGTACCCGGACAACCCTTCGTTCGACCTGGTTTACCTTGCCGACTCGCTGGGTTACTTCGAAGGCACGCGCACACGACCCAACTACATCGGCAAGATCGCCGCGCCGCAGATCATTCCGTTGGTCGGCACCGGCGAGATCGACTTCGGTTCGCGCATGGTGCCGCTGGTCATTTCCGCGATTGCCAGCGGATTAGACCTGAAGGTGGTCGCGGCGGGCGGCAAGACCCTTCAGGAAGCACCGCACATGAAGTATTTCGTGCGCGCCGATTCAGGGATCTTCACGCCCAAGGACATGGAAGGCAAAACAGTGGGCTTCAACAGCTTCGGTGCCTGCGCCGAGTTCGTCACCAAGAAGTACCTGCGCGAGCATCAGGTGGACGTCGACAAGATCAACTGGGTCGTCGTGCCGGACAACCAGGGTGAGCAGACCGTGCTCAGCCGCAACGTCGACATCGCGATCATCCACCCGCCGGCCTCTGGCGGCGCCGAGCACAACCCCGAGCTGCGCAAGTTGTGGAGCGACTACGACCTGGACAAGGGCCTGGGCGGCATGGCGCCGTACAGCGGCTATGGCAAGTTCATCCGGGAAAACCCCGAGGCGACCTCGGATTTCGTCGCGGCCATCGCCAAGGCGGCCAACTGGGTCAACGCCAACCCCGACGAGGCGCGCAAGATCGTCTCGCAACGCATCGGCACCAAGCTGGAACTGGTGGAGCGCTACGCCTACGTCGACGACCTGATCGTCACCGAACCACCGATTCAGTACTACATCGACATCCTGCAGAACGAGAAAAAGATCAAGCCAGGAGCGGTGAGCGTGAAAGACGTTTACACCAACGAGTTCAATGCGCTGGCCAAGGCACAGGCCTAGAGCGCCACCGCATGATCAGCCTTACATGAAACCTGGGCAATGGCGATCAGGTGAGTTTCAGGGAACACCGCGCCAGGGCGGTCTGGCACAAACCTTGTGGGAGGGAGCTCGCGCGCGAAACAGACTCATGAGCGAAAAATCCGTTGCGCGTCAGCCATCGCTTTCGCGAGCAAGCTCCCTCCCACGGTGAATGTGCATCGCTCAACGTCCGGGTGTTGCCTGTAAGCATGTTTTTATCGAATCGGGTTGAGAGGCGTCAGTGCACAAAATCTCCACATCAGGCTTGCACATGGAATACCAGGCTCAGGACGAGTCAGGCAAAAGCGAACGCGTAGAAGTGCTCAAAGACTTCGATCTGCAAGTGCGCGAAGGCGAATTTCTGTCGATTCTCGGGCCCTCCGGCTGTGGCAAGTCCACCTATCTGAACATCCTTGCCGGGCTTGCCAAGAAGACTGGCGGTACGCTGGAAATCGACGGCAAACCCTTGCAGGGCATCAACCGCAATCAAGGCGTGGTGTTCCAGGGCTACGCCTTGCTGCCGTGGCGCTCGGTGCTCGACAACATTGCCGTGGGCCTTGAGATACGCGGCGTCGGCAAGGCCGAGCGGCGCGAAAGGGCCCGCGAGTATCTGGACCTGGTGGGGCTCACCGGCTTTGCCTCGCGCTACCCCCACGAACTGTCGGGGGGCATGCGTCAGCGCGTGGCCATCGCCCGGGCGCTGGTCTACAAGCCCGATGTGCTGCTGATGGACGAGCCGTTCGCCGCCCTCGACGCACAAACCCGTGAAACCCTGCAGGACGAGCTGTTGCGCATCTGGGACCTGCACAAGAAAACAATCGTGTTCATCACCCACAGCCTCGACGAAGCGATCTTTCTCTCCGACCGCGTCGCAGTCATGACTCCACGCCCCGGGCGCATCAAGGAGATCATCGACATCGATCTGCCCAGGCCGCGACTGCCGCAACTGCGCAACAGCCACGCCTTCGTACATCTACGCCAACGGGCGTGGGCATCATTGCGCGAGGGCATGGGCGGTGCAGCTGCCGATGTCGCTGACGCTGACGCGCAAGAGGGCGCGCGCCATGAAAGCTGGCAGCAGATCGTTGGGCGCAGTGGCTATCGGGTTGGGGTATGACCATGAGTTGGAAGAAAACATCACGCAAGGCACTCGACAGTTCGCTCGGCATCCTGATCTTTCTCGCGCTGTGGGAAGCGCTGCCGCGAATGGGCGTCGTCAACCCTGGCTATTTGAGCCCCCCGTCGCAGGTCGTGTTGGCCATCGCCGACATGGCGGGTAACGGCACGCTGATCAAGCACCTGCAAGCCAGCCTGATTCGCTCTCTCGCCGGGCTGGCGCTGGCCATCGTCACAGGTGTCAGCCTCGGCCTGTTGATGGGCTGGTTCGCTCGGCTCGAGCGCGTGCTCGATCCTCTGTTGCAGTTCTTCCGCCAGACTTCAGCGCTGGCCCTGTTCCCGGTATTCATTCTGTTTCTGGGGATCGGTGAGCTGTCCAAAGTGGCGATCATTTTCTGGGCGTCGTTCTGGCCGATCCTCTTGAGCACCATCAGTGGCGTCAAGCAGGTCGACAGCCTGTTGATCAACTCGGCGCTGTCGATGGGCGCCAACCGGCGCTTTCTGTTTCTCAAGATCGTCCTGCCGTCTGCCTCACCTTCGATCTTCACCGGTGTGCGGCTCGCGGGGGCTTATTGCATCACGGCATTGGTGGCGGCTGAAATGATTGGCGCACACTCCGGGCTGGGTTTCCTGACCCTCAACTCGCAAGAGGTTTTTCAGATTCCCAGCATGTACGCCGGGATCCTGTTGCTGGCGGTGGTCGGCCTGCTGCTGAACTTCTTGCTGGCGTTGTTGGAGCGGCGTTTCACGCGCTGGCGCCGTGGTTTGAAACATGCGGGGTAGATCGGGACCGGCGTTCACCGGTGGCTGGATTCGCTACGGGCTGGCCGCGCTGATTGGCTCCACCGCAGTGTGCGCGATCTGGCTGTTGCCCAGACTCGATGGCGCCGAACAGAAACCAGGCCCGGTTCTGGCGCAGGCACGACAACAGCAGGTGTTACGGGTGGGTGTGCGCAGCTATCCGCGACCGACCTACAGCACCGAGGCGCTGGTGTCCGAACCGGATGAAATGGACGGCGAACTGGCGAGCGCGCTGGGGAGGTATCTGGGGGTGAAGGTGCAACTTAAGGCGATTCCTGCCCAGGACATCGCCGGCTTTTTGCGCAAGGGTGAAGTGGACGCAGTGATTGCTGGCAGCCTCGACATCCCCGGTTTCGAACGGCAACGGGTCAGCCTTGACAATGTGCCCGCAGCGTATGGCCGGGGCGCACTGCTGAGCTTGCGTAATCTGCAGGTTGCGACGGCAAAGGGGCGCAGCGTCTGCGTGGCGCTGGGCAGCCCCTGGAGCCGCGAGCTGCAGGACCAAGGCGCGCAACTGCAGACCTACGCCTCCAGCATCCGTGCGGCGTCGGCGTTTCTGGCCGGTGACTGCCAGTTGCTGGCGGACGAACGCACGGTGCTGACCAGCCTGTTGCAAACCCCGGACTGGCGCTTCTACCGCATGCTGCCGCAAACCCTGGACGCCAGCAGCGACGCGCGGGTCTACCTCTCGCAACCTGACCCCAAGAGCCTGCGCCTGCTTCAGGCCGGGTTGCGTGACTGGCAGTCCGAAGGCGGGCAGGTCAAGGCCTGGGATCTGCACAGCAATGCGTTTCTGGTCGACAGCATGAAGATCAGTGACGGCCTGGTCTGCCACTGAGCCTCATGGCCGCTTGGGCAATACCCAGTCCTTCCTGATGAAGTGACAGGTGTAGCCGTTCGGGATGCGTTCCAGATAATCCTGATGCTCCGGCTCAGCCTCCCAGAACGCGCCGGCCGGGCTGATTTCGGTGACCACCTTGCCGGGCCACAGGCCTGAAGCATCGACGTCTTTGACGGTGTCTTCGGCGACCCGTTTCTGTTCTTCGTCGAGGTAGAAAATCGCCGAACGATAGCTCAGGCCCAGGTCGTTGCCCTGGCGATTGGCGGTGGACGGGTCGTGGATCTGAAAGAAGAACTCGAGGATCTTGCGGTAGCTGATCACCTGAGGATCGAAGACGATTTCGATGGCTTCGGCGTGGGTGCCGTGGTTGCGGTAGGTGGCGTTTTCGACGTCGCCACCGGAGTAGCCGACGCGGGTCGACAGCACGCCGGGGTAGCGGCGCAGCAGGTCCTGCATGCCCCAGAAGCAGCCGCCGGCGAGCAGGGCGGTTTCGGTTTGAGTGGTCATGGTTGATCCTTCCTGTTGCTCAGTGAGCGCTGGGTTTTCGATTCGTCAGCCAGTGTGCTCGTCTGCCGTGGATGGGTGCAAGCAGCAAAGCCGGTTGCTACCCTGTGCGCGCCTTCAACCACGGAGCGCTCAGCCCATGAGCATCAACCAGCAGATTCGTGACCTTGCGTACTTCATGAAAATCGCCGAGCTGGGTCATCTGGGGCGCGCATCCGAAGTCCTGCATATTTCGCAGTCGGCGTTATCCAAATGCATCGACCGGCTGGAAGAAGCCTATGGCGCCGAGCTGTTCGAACGGGCAGGGCGCGGCATCCGTCTGACCAGTGCCGGGCAACTGCTCTGCGAGCGCTCACAGCAGGTGGCGAGCGTGCTGGATGAAACGCAACGGCAGACATCGTCCATGGGCAAGGGCCTGGCCGGGGTCATTCGTATCGGCGCTGCCGCCACGACTGCCGAGTTCATGCTGCCCAAGGCCTGCCGCGTGCTCCAGGAACAGGCGCCGGCGGTGTTGCTGGAAATGCAGATCGGCATGAACGATGTGCTGCATGATTCGTTGCGCAAGGGGGCGCTGGACATTGTCGTCGGCCCGCTCGGCACCCGGGATGAAGAGCTGACGGAACTGCCGATCATGGACGACGAAGTGGTGGTTGCGGCCAGCGCCGATCACCCTTTGGCCGGGCAGCAAGTGCCAATGCAGGCGCTGAGCGACTACCGCTGGATTCTTTCCCCGCCCTCTGTGGCCACGCGGCAATGGCTGGAGGCTGCGTTCATGAAACAAGGCCTGCCGCCACCGGATGTAGCGATCGTTTCCAGCTCCCAGGCGTCGATGCGCAACCTGATTGTCGAGACCGGGTTGTTGAGCTTCGTGTCGCGACGCAATCTGGCCAACAGCGCCGGGCTGGTGGAAGTGCCCAACCCGGCCACCACCATGCCCCGACGTTTCGGCATCGTGCGCCGTGCAGACGCGTACCTGTCGCCAGCGACCCGGCGTTTCATCGAGATTCTCCAGCAGCAGGAAAACTGACCGCCTGGCGATGGTTTGCAGCACACCTCGGTTCCATGATCGTTCCCACGCTCCGCGTGGGAATGCCGGAAAGGACGCTCCGCGCCCCCGTGACGCGGATCTTCACACGCTGCGTTACCACGCAGAGCGTGGGAACGATCAAAAAGCGGGAGGTAGATTCATTCCTCACAGGAATCATTCCTTGAATATTCGCCAATAGATTCAAACGATCAGCAACGTGATACTGGCGGCGCACCCCGACATCCAGGGGCAAAACAATAATAAGCCGGAGATCACTCCATGAAATTGTCTGCTGCGCCGTTGCTGTTCCTCGCCCTGCAAGCCCCGCTGTTTGCCCATGCCGCTGACGTACTGCCGCCACAATTGCCGACCGCTGAAGACAGCCGTCTGCTCCCCGTCGCCACCTCACCGCATATCTGGAATGGCGTCACCGTTGCCCCGGACGGCCGCACCTTCGTCTCCCTGACTCAATCCGAAGGCCCGGGCATGGCCAAACCGTCGCCTATCGACCATTCCTGAATCGGGGTGCAGGCCCCGGCGTTGCATGCCGGGGTCTGAGCACCTCCACAGCTGAAGGCTTGTCCCATGCCCCATACCATTCTCGTCACTGCGCCGAAACTTGCGAGCGCGGGTCTCGATCTGCTGAACGCCGAAGACTGCCGGGTGTTGTTCGTCGGCCCCGAACAAGGCGCTGAAGACATCGAACGGATCATGGCCAGTGAGCCGGTCGACGCGGTGATTTCCCGCACGCTGGATTTGACTGCCAAAGCGATCCAGTCCTGCCCGACCCTGAAAGTCATTTCCAAGCACGGCGTTGGCGTCAGCAATATCGACGTCCAAGCGGCCAGCGGGCGGGGCATCCCGTTGTATGTCACGCCGGGCGCCAATGCGCAGTCTGTGACCGAAATGACCCTGGCGCTGATGTTCGCCGCGGCTCGCCGCGTGAGCTGGATGGACCGCGAAATCCGCAGCGGGCGCTGGTCCCGCGCCCAGGACGGTCTGGAGTTGAGCGGCCGCACGCTGGGTCTGGTGGGTTTTGGTCAGGTGGCACGGCGAGTATCGGTCGCCTGCCAGGCCATCGGCATGCAGGTGCTGGTATTCGACCCGCTGTTGCCCGAAGGCAGCGACCTGCAGGGTGCCGAGCGCGTCGACTCGCTGGACGCGCTGCTGCCGCGCAGTCAGGTGCTCAGCCTGCATGTGCCGCTGACCGCGAAAACCCGTGGCTTCATCGGCGCCGAGCAACTGGCGCTGCTGCCCAAGGACGCACTGCTGATCAACACCGCACGGGGCGAAGTGGTCGATGAGCCCGCTTTGATTGCCGCGCTGCGGGAAGGTCGGCTGTATGCCGCGGGGCTCGACACCATGGCGGTCGAACCGCTGCCGGCCGACAGCCAACTGGCGCAGCTGGACAACGTCGTTCTGACCCCTCACGTCGGCGGCTCGACCCCGGCCGCACTGGCCGCCATGGCCGCCGGTGCGGCGCGCAATGTACTGGGCTTTCTCAACGGCAATCCGGTCGCCGTCAGCGCCTGCGTCAATCCCGTTGTTTTCGATAAATGATCAGGAGTTTTCCATGAGCAGCACACAGAACTGGCCTGCGGGCTATCGCATCAATCCTCGTGTCGAAAGCGTTTCTGCCGAACTGATCGAAGCCTTTCGCGCCATCCCCGTAGCTGTGGCCGGCGATTGCATGGGCCGCAGCATCGGCGCCCGTGGCCTGAAGATCTATCACGGTGATCTTTCACTGAAATTGTGCGGCCCGGCGTTTACCATCCGCGTCCGTCCGGGCGACAACCTGATGGTGCACAAGGCCCTGATGATGGTTGAGCCTGGCGATGTGCTGGTGATCGACGGCGGCGGCGACGTCAGCCAGGCGGTGATCGGTGGGCTGGTGAGAACCACGGCGCTGCGCGTGAAGCTGGGCGGCATCGTCATCGACGGCGCGGTTCGTGATCTGGAAGAACTGGCCGAAGGCATCGTACCGGTGTTCGCCGCAGGCCACACCCATCGCGGCCCAAGCAAGGACGGCCCGGGCGAGATCAACGTGCCGGTGGCCTGCGCAGGCCTGTGCGTGTTGCCTGGCGACCTGGTGCTGGGTGACGCCGACGGCGTGATCGCGATTCCCGCCGTCGACGTTGAGGCGTTGCTGCCCAAGACCCTCGCGCACCTGGAGCGAGAGGCCGGGATTCGCGAGACCAACGAGAAAGGCACTGCAGATCCGGAACGCTTCAACGCGTTGCTGCGGGCCAAGGGTTTGCCTGTCTGACCCCCGTGATGAAACGCGCCCGGTCGTTTCGGATCGGGCGCAGCAAGCCTGTACAACTATAAAAAACAGGATTCGCCATGCTGATGCTCCTTAGCTTCCTGATGTTGGCCTGCTTCATCTACTTTCTGATGAGCAAGCGTTTGTCAGCCCTGACCGCGCTGATACTGATTCCCACGGCGTTTGCCCTGATCGGCGGTTTTCAGGCCGACTTGGGCAAATACGTGATCGATGGCCTGAAGATGGTCGCGCCCAACGGCGTGCTGATGATTTTCGCCATGCTGTACTTCCTGACGATGACCGAAGCGGGGATGTTCGACCCGCTGGTGAGCAAGATCGTCAAAGCCGTGCGCGGCGACCCGGTGAAGATCTTCGTCGGCACCGTGCTGCTGGCGTTCATCGTCGCGCTGGACGGCGACGGCGCGACCATCTACATGATCGTGCTCTCGGCGTTCTTGCCAATCTACAAGCGCCTGGGCCTGTCGCTGCCGATGGTCTGCTGCCTGCTGCTGCAAGTGGCGGGGCTGGGCAACATGGTGCCGTAGGGCGGGCCGACGGCACGCGCCGCGACAGCCATGCATGTGGATGTCGGGCAGATGTTCGTGCCGATGCTGCCGGCGATGATCGCCTGCGTGATCTGGACCTTCGTGCTGGCCTGGCTGTTCGGTCGCCGTGAGCGCGCGCGCCTTGGCGGCACCATCGACCTCAACGGCGACTTCGCCGAGCACAAGGAGCATCGCGGCGATGGCTGGCGGTTCTACTTCAACTGCTTGCTCACCGGGCTGTTGATTCTCGGCCTGTGCCTGGAGCTGTTCCCGCTGAGCTATATGTTCATGGTCGCAGCCTGTCTGGCGCTGGTGGTGAACTTCCCGTCGCTCAAGGACCAACAGGAACAACTGGCCCTGCATGCGCCGCCGATTCTCGCGGTGTCGAGTCTGATTTTCGCTGCGGGGGTGTTCACCGGCGTGTTGTCCGGCACTGGCATGGCGAATGCGGTGGCAACCGGCCTGTTGCAGGGGATCCCTGCCAGCTTCGGCCCTTACATGGCGGTGATCACGGCGCTGTTGAGCATTCCGGTCACCTGGCTGGTGTCCAACGACGTCTTCTATTTCGGGATTCTGCCGATCCTCGCCGAGACCGCGCAGCATCACGGCATCACCGCTGTGGAAATGGCTCGCGCTTCGCTGATCGGGCAACCTGTGCATATTCTCAGCCCGTTGGTGGCCTCGACCTATCTGGTGGTGAGCATGCTCAAGCTTGATTACGCCGAGAACCAGCGCTTTACCATGAAGTGGTCGGTGATCAACTGCTTTATTCTGCTGGCGGTTTCGTTGCTGACCGGTATTTTCCCTTTGTTCGTTCGATAAGGTTCCCACATGGCCTGGCTGTCTGACCCTCTGCTGTGGAGCGCTCTGGCGCAAATCATCGTCATCGATTTGCTGCTGGGCGGCGACAATGCCGTGGTGATCGCCATGGCCTGTCGGCGGCTGCCCCGCGAGTTGCAGACCAAAGCCATCTATGGCGGCATGCTGGGCGCCATCGTGCTGCGGATCGTTCTGTTGTTCTGCGCGGTGCACCTGTTGGCGCTGCCGTTTCTGAAATTGGTGGGTGGGCTGCTGCTGGTGTGGATCGGCATCAAGCTGGTGGCCCATCAGGATGAAGATGATGCGCCCATCGATGGCGGCACGCGGTTATGGACGGCGATCCGCACGATTGTCGTGGCCGATGTGGTGATGTCGCTGGATAACGTTCTGGCCGTGGCGGCGGCGGGTGACGGCAATGTGTATCTGGTGGCGGCGGGGGTGCTGATCAGCATTCCCGTCATCGTGCTGGGCAGTCGCCTGGTGTTGGCGGCCCTGGAGCGCTTCGCGTGGCTGGTCACCGCCGGTGGCGCGCTGATTGGCTGGATCGCCGGGGGCATGGCCATAGGCGACCCGGTGCTGCAAGGGTACTTGCCGCACGTGAGCTCGGTGCACTGGGTCGCCAGCGCGGCAACGGCGGCACTGGTCCTGTTGTCGGGGCTGTGGCTGGCAAGAAGCGCACGACGCGAAAGCGGCGAGCGTCAATCTCAGGCTTGAGCGCAGGTCCGTTCAAACAGACCGAACTCCTGCCTGCGGCGCGCAGTCTTCTCTTGAGAATGATCAATCGCGCCCAAGGACCCTTCGTGACCACACCCCGCCTCGGCTTCGCCTGCATGTACCGCCATCCCGAGCGCGAATTGTCGCTCAAGGAACTCAAGGCACTGGAAGGCGCTTACAACCCCCGGACCACGACGTTGCGCTGGATGGACAGCGTCACGCTGCAGGTTGCGCGGGACAAACTGCTGGACATCGTCGAGCACAACCTGGCGGCGCAGATTCGGCTGCTGGGTTATGTCGCGCAATTGCCGACGGCCCGCAGGATGCTGCGTCTGAGCAGCGATCTCCTGCCGTTTTACAGCCATCCGAAAGTCGTCGAGTTCTATCGCGATCCGGCTGTTTTGTCACGGCTTGAACAAGGCTTCGCTGCCATCGGCGATACGGCGCGCAAGGCCGATATACGGCTGTCTTTTCATCCTGGCCAGTTCTGCGTGTTGGGCTCCGACCGCCCCGACGTGGTCGAAAACAGCGTCGCCGAATTCGAGTACCACGCCGACATGATCCGCATGATGGGTTACGGCAAGCGCTTTCAGGATTTCAAATGCAATGTGCACATCGCGGGCCGCCTGGGTGCCGAGGGCGTGCGCGTGGTATGGCCGCGTCTGTCCGAGGTGGCGCGCAACTGCATCACCTTCGAGAACGAAGAGAAGACCTACGGCGTGGACGATTGCCTGCAACTGGCCGACCTGGCGCCGGTGGTGCTCGACATCCATCACTGCTGGATCAATGAAAACCGCTACATCGAGCCGGACGATCCCAGGGTCGCGCGGATCATCGACAGCTGGCGCGGTGTCCGGCCGGTCATGCACTACTCGCAGCCACCGGAAACCCTGCAGGCACTGGGATTCGAAGCTTCACGAAAGCTGGTCATGGACGAGTTGCTGAAAGTGGTGAGCAAACGTGACTTGTACGGCCACAGCAACCGCATGTGGAATGAATGGACCAACACCTACGCGCTGCAGTTTCTTGATCAGTTCGACATCATGTTCGAAGCCAAGGACAAGAATCTGGCGGTCGAGGCGTTTTACCAGCGCTATGTTTTGGCAACGTAGCCGGCGGCTGAATAAAAAGAGCCGCCTTGCGGCGGCTCTGAATGTCACGCCACAGGTTATTGCTGACGCACAGTCGCCTGGTTGGCACTGCCCACCTGAGTCACGCTCGCCGCCTGGTTGGTCGCGCTCTGGTTGACGTTTGCCATGTTGGCACTGCCGGTCTGGCTCACGTACGCCACGTTGTAACTGTCAGCCTGCTTCACAGTCGCAATGTTGGCGTCGCCATCCTGATAGGTGTACGAACGGTTCTCGCTGCCCGACTGAGTCAGATCGGTGGTATTGCCGGTGCCGAAGCTGTTGCCGGTGGCATAGTTGTTGTCGCCGCGCTGATCGGCGATCAGGATGTTGTCGCTGCCGTTCTGCTCGAAATACAGCTCGTTGAAGTTGTCGACCTGGGTGACCGTGGCGTCGTTACGCGCGCCATCCTGTTTCAGATTGCTCAGGTTGGCGTTGCCTTTCTGAGTGAGGTTGATGCTGTTCTGCTGGCCGTTCTGGTTGAGGAACGCAGTCTGCCCTGTCCCGAACTGCCCACCAAGTTTCGCCCCCTCGAACTCATTGGCCAACACCTTGTTGCCCGAGCCGGTCGCTGTAGCGGTCATGCTATGGCCGCTGCCTGCCTGCGAGCTGAGGTGGAAGTTGTCCTGACCGTTCTGATAGACGTTGGTGCTGCTGCTGTTGACGAAGTACTGGGCGACGCTGGCGGCGTTGCGATCACCCCACTGGATGATGGCGCCCATGTTGTTGAATCCTTCGACCTGATCGACCACTCCTTCATTGAGGTTGCCGGTCTGGGAAATGGTCGAGTGGCTGTCGGTCTGGGTGTCCTGGAACATCTGCGCGGTGTTGAACTGCCCGAACTGTTCTACCCCGATGGAACCGCCCAACCCAAGGCGCTGGTCGGTGTAGGCATAGTTGCCCTGGCCGTCCTGGGTGATCTGGATTTGTCCGCCGACATGCTCGACCTGTTCGCTGTAACCCTGGTTGGCATCGCCGCGCTGGGTGATCTGCGCACTGTTGCCCGTGCCACCGAACAGTTGCTCGGACATGATCTCGTTATTGTTGCCGGCCTGATCGGTGACGACAGTGCTGCCCAGTTGCGCGTCCTGATAGGCAAAAACAAAGTTGCCGGTTCCCGACTGCTGTGTAGTGATCTGGTTGCCGCTGCCCAGAGACTGACTGGCGTGGGTGTTGTTGCGTTGCTCGGTCTGACGCTGCGTGATCTTGCTGTTGGTTTCCACCAGTTGCTCGCCATAGGCGCCGTTCTGGTTGCCGTTCTGCAACTGGTCGATCTGCGAGTTGGTGTCCTGCTGGAACGCGGCGGCGTCGTTTTCGTCACCAATCTGCACCTGCTGCACACTGGCCTGTGCAGAGGTCATCTGCTGGACATCGGCGATGTTGGCACTGCCGTTCTGGAACTGAGTGGACAGGCTGTTGGCCGCCATTGCATGCCCGGTAAACATGACCAGAACAGCAGCAGCGACAGGGGTGAGTTTAAAAAGCATGATGTAGACCTCCTGATGGTTGGTTGCCGAGGTGTCGAGCGCGTCAATGCAGCTGACGAACCTCTACGCTCTGGCCATTTCCAGACTGGTTGATGCTGCTCTGCAGCCCTGTGCCGGTCTGTGTGATGCTGGCGCTGTTATTGGCGCCGTTTTGCGTAATCGATGCCTGGTTGTTCGAACCGCTTTGACTGATATCCGCCTGGTTGCCATAGCCCTGCTGGTTGATGGACGCCATGAGGTTGGAGCCCTGTTGCAGGATGTAGGCTTCCTGCGCACTGCCGACCTGAACGATGTTGCCGAGCAACGAACTGCCGTTCTGCGAAAGGTTGGCGATGTTGCCCGAGCCCTGCTGCCGGATCGTCGCCTGTTGGCCGATGATCGAACTGCCGGGAAAGTTGATCGGTGCATCGCCCAGTTCGGAGCCGCCACTCAGTTCGTCACCACCCATGAGCTCATCGGCCTGGGCCGACAGGCAAAGCATGCCCAGCGCCACGATCAGGGCAGTGCGGTACAGCGAACGACGACTGGCTGACATGCTGTTCTCCTGTCCACTGCCGCGTGTGCGGCGAAGGACGTTGGCCCGCCTGCGTTTGCACACAGGCGGGCCGGTTTCATCAACGAACGGTGATGGGCAGTGTCCGCACCGTGCCCACCGAGGAGCGCGCGGTGGCGGTCGGGTTGGTGCCTGCTGGCGCGACGGCGTTGACCACCGAGATTCTCCAGCGACCGGTCACCGGTACCGCCACGCTGTCCAGAACCACTGGGCCGGTTGGCGTGTTGACCGAAACGGTGATGGTGTTGCCGGTAATCACCGAGGACGTACCCGAAACATCCCAACTGAACCTGCCGGCGCGAACCTGAACCGTGGCCGTGGTAATCGTCAGGGCTTCCTGATTGGCCGGTGGCGCGGTGACCTGCACGTTGACCGTGGCCGGTGTCGACAGCGCACCGAACGAATCAGCTGCCTGATAGGTGAAGGTCGCGGTAAACGCTGCGGTGACAGTCGCAGGCGGCGTGTACACAAGGCTTGTGCCATTACTGGTCACCGTGCCGCGGTTGACGGCGGGCTGGGTCAGGTTGGTCACGGTCAGCGGTACATTGCCTTCAGGGTCGGTGTCGTTGGCCAGCACGTTGAGTGTCAACGGTGCGCCCGCCAGGGTTGCGCCCGTGTCGTTGCCCGCCACCGGTGGACGGTTAGGCGTGACGCCGACGGTAACGGTGCCCGCGCTGGTCGATTTCAGGCCTTTGCTGTCCACGGCCTTGTAGGTGAAGATCGCCTGGATGGGCGCGTTCACCACTGCTGGCGGGGTGTAGACGATCGAGGTCGTGCCGTTGAGGGCGACGCTGCCAAGACCGTTGGCCGGTTGGGTCAGGTCGCTGAGGGTCAGCGGCACATCGCCGTCCGGGTCGCTGTCATTGGTCAGCACGCTGAGGGTCACAGGGACGCCGAAGCCGGTGCTGCCCGTGTCGTTGACCACCACAGGAGGCTGGTTGGCGCCAGTGTTGGGGGCCGTACCTACCACCGAAACAGGCTCGGTGTCCGAACCACCTGCGGCGGACTTGATCGTCACGTATGCCGGAGGCTGGGTCAGATCGGAGACGCTCAACTGCTGAACGAGACCGGATTTGGCCAGACGTCCATAACCCTGGGCAACCAGATCCGGTGGCAAGGTTTCGTCACTGGAGGTCGCTTCCAGCACCAGCGTGTGGTTATCCCACGAGTAGCGGGCGGTGCGGATTTTCACCACGTCCACGAGCTTGCTCGACACCGGGGTTGGCTTGGTGGTGTTGGTCTGGCTGCTGGCGGTCAACACCACGAAAGGTGGCAGTGCAGCCGTGGCCGGACGCTGGCTGAAGAAGTGGCCGTTGTTGTCGCTCAACAGATTGAACTGGCAGGCAGACGGCGGCGTACCGGGCACCAGTGCCAGGGTTTCGCGATAGCACAGGGTCGAGCTGTTTGGCGACGAGGCGAACAGCTCGATGCGGGTACCTGAGCCATTGCGGCTGTAGGTGCTGCGATTGACTGAAACCGGGGTCTGCACGCGCGCATCCAGCACCTTGCCGGAAACGCTGAACAGATTGGTTTCAATGGTGCCCGCAGGGCCCTGGATGCGCACGAAGTTGTTGCCGTTCGGGCTGCCGGTCACCGGCTCCGAGACATTGGGATCGCCGACGAAGGTCTCGGTGATACCGGTGTCAGGGTTGATCGCGGTGTAAGGGCCGTTGAGGCTGCGCAAGAACGGTCCGATGTTGCCGTTGAGCGCGCCATTGAAATTGCCCGGCGAGCCGATGCCGATATCGCGGGTCATGTTGATCGCCCGGCGGCCTGTACCGCCGGCAGGGACGACGAACGTATCCACGCCGTAGGGGTGAGTGACGGTGTAGGTACCCGGGGTGGGCACTGCCGCGCGAATACGAATCCGCGCGAAGCTCTGCTGGTCGCCCGGGTTGGGGTTCTCGGCGGCAAATGCAGCTTCCAGAGCGGCTACATAGACTTCCAGTTCATAGCCACTGCCACCGACGGCGGGGATATCTGTTTCGGCGGTGAACCAGAACGCTTCGGGCGGGAAATTATCGGGGAACACCATCGGCAACGCATCGTCGTACACGCCGGGTTCGGCGTTGAGCAGACACATATAGGAAGGTGGCACCGTGGGTGCGATCCGGGTGCTGACGGCTCTGGACTGACACAGCTCCAGCGACAATTCATTCTGGTCCTTGTACCACAGCGGAAAATTCCCGGTGGCGGCGGTGTACGGTCCCGGGTCCACCGCTGTGAGGCCAGCATAAGCTGCCTCACTGGCTGCGATCAGACCCACGGCGCTGAAAATCAGACTTGGCCAACTGTTCATGTTGCCTCCAGATTCGAGAGCAAAAAGTGGGTGCGATCAGGGAACGATCACCACTTCTTCGGTATCGCTGCCGCCATTGGCTGAAATCACCAGCACTCTGGCCGGTGGAATCGGCGAAATGCCGGTCGTCAAGGTCTTGGTCGGACCGTCACCATTGAGGGTGCCAATGGTCCCGCCGCTGCTGCCGATCGCGGTCAGGGTTCCGGGTGAGGCGGCATCGCTGGTGCTGGCGGCGAGGCTGATCTGGCCGGAGGACATGCTGTAGGTGGCGTTTTCGATGGTCACCACATCCACCAGTGCCCGAGGCAGGGTGGTCGGGGTGCTCTGGGGGATAGCCGCGCTGTTGTCTGCCGTCAGGCTGAGGTTCGCCGGCAGGGTCGGGTTGGCGGTGGACTGGCCGTACCAACTGCCGGTGCCGTTGGCTTCGGTCATCGCCACATCGCTGTTCCCAGTGTCGACGAATTTCGCCGTTCCCGGTTGTGGCGGCGCGAGGGCAAACACGTCCTGTTGTGCCTGCACACCGGTATTGCCAGGGCCACCGGTCCGGCGCGAGTAGGTCGCGCGCTGAACGATCATTGGCGTAGGGCGGTTGACGGTGGAAAGTTTTCCGGAGATCGCGAACACGGTCGTGCGTACGTCGATTCCGTTGGGGCCTTCGACGCGTACGAAGTTGGTGTTGTACGGGCTGCCGGTAACCGCTTCATCCAGATTGGGGTCGCCGATGAAGCGTTCCTGTCCACCGGTGACGGGGTTGGTCTCGGTGTACGGCCCGTTGACGCTGCGCAGGAACGGGCCGATGTCGCCGCCCAGCGCGCCGGTGTAGGTTTTCGGCTCGCCGATGCCGATGTCGCGGGTCATGTTGATGGCGCGACGCCCGGGGGTATCGATATTGAACACATCCACGCCGTAAGGGTGGGTGATGGTGTAGGTGCCGGCGACGGGCACGTCCACCCTGATGCGGATCCGGGCGAAACTGACCTGATCGCCTTCGACGGGGTCTTCGGCCGAGAACGCCGCCTCGACGGCTGCAACGTAGCCCAGGTCAATACCGGTCGGGACGTCAGTGATGGCAGCGTCTGCCGTGAACCAGAACGCTTCGTCGGGGAAGTTGCTGGGGAATACCACCGGCTGGGTGTCGTCGAATATGCCGGGGTTGGGGTTGAGCACGCACATGTAGGAAGGGGTGCCAGGTACGGAGGGAACGCGGGAGCTGAGTGCCTTGCTCAGGCACAGATCCATCGTTCTTCCGTGTGTGTCCTGGTACCACTGGGCGAAGTTACCATTTTGCGGACTGTAGGGCCCCTGGTCGACCGCGTACAACGCGGCCTGGGCAGAACCGTGAACCGCTGCGATCAGCGACAGCAGGGTGACGGTGTGGGTCAATTTGCTGGGCATTTGTTTTCCCTCTCGCAATGAACCTGCCTCTGGCGTGAGTCGGACGAAGGCGTCGGTTCCAGTAGGCTGAGACGGGCAGCGCAACATCTGTACCAGATCCGGAAAACATCGCTGCAGGGCACGGAATAGAAGGGTTTCAGCGCTTTATCTCTTGAGCGGGGCGGGGCGTTGCACAGTTGAAACAGCGGGGGCATTGGGGCGCTCTCCCCACAGTTGGGGAAGAGCTGGGGATGGCGCTTGGGAGGCGGGACGGCGCTGTCGGACGGACGGCGATCATGCAAAAAAGTTCAATGTCCTTCAGGGAACTTCCTTGCCAATCATGGACTAAGCGCTGAACGGTCAATCATCGTGATGTCGTAATGATGTCAATTAAGCGAGCACTGCATGAAATATGGCTATCGCAACGCAGCGCCTTACGCTATACCGACTTTAAAAAGTGACCAGGACGGCTGTCATGGGATCTATAGGGCGCAGTGAAGTGCTGACGCAGGCCAGCATCAAAGAAATAGAAAAAAAACCAAGGCCCCGGTTCAACTTGTTGCGATGGTTCTCGATCGTTAGCTTGCTGGTGATTGCTTCAGTGGCAATCGGTCTGGGACTGATTTCCACCCGCTTCGTGGTCAGCGAGGCGGTGCAGCGAGACTCGTTACTCACCTCTCAATTTGTCCACGCACTGGCGTCCGCCGAAATTCGGCATGCCGACATTCCTACCCGCTACACCATGGGTCAGCTCCTGGATACGCGCCCGGATATTCCGTTTGCCGACATAAACCCTGACGTTCGGCGCAAGTCGAGGGATGAGTTTCTCGACCACATTTCCTCCTTGCCCGATGCCTTGCTGGTCAACGTCTATGCGCCTGATCGGGTGATCATCTGGTCGACCAATCCAGCCCTGATCGGCAAGGCGATTCTTGGCAATGACGATCTGGAGGGCGCCTTTCATTCCCGCCAGCGTACCGGCAGCGCGCACCATGAAACCCAGCGGCATCAGAACGAGCAGAAGTTCCTCAATCCGCCGGATTACCTGTTCATCGAGAACTACATCCCGTTGTTCGACGCCGAAGAAAAGGACGTGCTGGCCATCGTCGAAATCTACAAGGAACCCAAGGACCTGATCGCCAGCATCGAGCGTGGCTACGTGGTGATCTGGGTGTCCACCGGCATCGGCGGCATGCTGATTTATCTGGGCCTGTTCTGGATCGTGCGCCGGGCGTCCAGGCTGCTGGAGTACCAGCAACGGCAACTGATCAACAGCGAAAAATTTGCTGCGCTGGGCGAGATGTCATCGGCAGTGGCCCACAGCTTGCGCAACCCGCTGGCGACCATTCGCTCCAGCGCCGAACTGGCGCTGGAGGTGGTCGACCCGGCGGCGCAGAAGAACATCAACGACATCATCAACCAGGTTGACCGCATGTCGAAATGGGTCCGTGAACTGCTGCTTTCACTTCGCCCCATCAGTGGGGAATCGGAGGCGGTGGACGTGGTGTCGTGCATGCAGGATGTCCTCCAGTCCTACGAGCAACAAATCCGCCGGGCCAATATAGACGTGGAGTTCCAGCCGATTGACGCTCCACTGGTGATCAGTCAGCGCATCCTGTTGGCACAGATCCTGAATAGCCTCATGGCTAACGCACTGGAGGCGATGACCAAGGACGGCAAGCTGAAAATCGACATCGTTTCCGAACCTGCCAGCGGGCGGGTGTATCTGACCGTGGCCGACAACGGCAAGGGCATGTCCCGACAGCAGGAAGCGATGGTGTTCAAACCGTTTTTCACCACCAAACAGGGCGGTTTGGGGGTGGGGCTGGTACTGGTCAAACGCATCATGGAGCGGTTCGCCGGCAAGGTCTCGTTGACCAGTCGCGAGCAGGAAGGCACCCGGGTGAAACTGACGTTCAAAATTGCGGCGGGAGGGGGTCTTGATGGAACACAGCATACTGGTGGTTGAGGACGACGAGCTCCTGGCCAGCAACATCCAGACCTATCTGGAACGACGCGACTTTGAAGCGCGGGTCTGTCACTCGGCCGAAGACGCCCTGAAACTGCTGCAGAACTGGCGGCCCGACGTGGTGCTCACCGACAACTCGCTGCCGGGCATGAGCGGCCACGAGTTGATCAATTCGCTCAAGGAGAGCGCGCCGGACCTCAAGCTGATCATGATGACCGGCTACGGCAATATCGAGGACGCGGTCACGGCGATGAAAGAGGGTGCGTTTCACTACCTGACCAAGCCGGTGGCACTGCCCGAACTCAAGCTGTTGCTGGACAAGGCCCTGGCCGCCGAACGTCTGGAGCGCACGCTGTCGTTCTATCAGGACCGCGACGCCAAGCATTCCGGTTTGCAGGCGCTGATCGGCGATTCTCAAGCGATGATGCAGGTCAAGGGTGTGGTCACCCAGTTGCTCGACGCCGAACGGCGCATGACCAGCAGCGATCTTCCTCCGGTGCTGGTCGAAGGCGACACCGGGACCGGCAAGGAGCTGATTGCCCGGGCGCTGCATTTCGACGGTCCTCGCGCCAAAGGGCCGTTCGTTGAATTCAACTGCGCGTCGATTCCGGCGCACCTGATCGAGGCCGAACTGTTCGGCCACGAGAAGGGCGCATTCACCGACGCCAAGGACCGCCGCACGGGCCTTGTGGAAGCGGCCGACGGTGGCACGCTGTTTCTGGATGAAGTGGGCGAGATGGATCTGCTGCTGCAGGCCAAACTGCTCAAATTGCTGGAAGACCGCACTGTGCGCCGCATCGGCTCGGTCAAGGAACGCAAGGTCGATCTGCGGATCATCAGCGCCACCAACTGCAACCTTGAGCAGATGGTCCAGCAGGGCAAGTTCCGCCGCGACCTGTTCTTCCGTCTGCGGATCATCTCGATCAAGGTGCCGCGCTTGCAGGCGCGGGGCGAGGACGTGATTCGCCTGGCCCGGCATTTCCTGCAATTGCATGGCAAACGCTATGGCAAGACCGATCTGTATTTCAGTGCCGAGGCCGAACATCTGCTGCGCAGTTACAGCTGGCCGGGCAACGTGCGCGAGCTGCGCAACATGCTCGAACAGACCGTGCTGCTGACCCAGACCAGTTGCATTGCGCCGCACCAACTGGGCTTGTGCATGAGCCTGATGGACGAGCCGATGGCGCCCCAGAACTACATGGCGCAGTTCATCCCGCAATCGCAATCGCAAGCGCAAGCGCAGTACCAGGCCCCGCCGCCGGCAATGGACGACGGCATGGGCAACATGAACCTGCCGGAGGTGGAAAACGAGATGGTGCGCAAGGTCCTCGACAAGACCGACTGGAACGTCACCAAGTCCGCGCGCTTGCTGGGGCTGACCCGCGACATGCTGCGTTATCGCATCGACAAGCTCGGCCTGACCCGTCCCGACCGGACTCAGTCATAGCCAGCGTCGATGGTCGCGATTGCCACGCCTGATTTCCGCCCCTGTTACTGGCTCCCTACAATGGTCGCAACACGAGAACTCAGACAGACCATAGGGAGCTTCACATGGCTATTGAAATCGGCATCACCGAACAGGATCGCGCTGACATCGTCGAGGGGCTGTCGCGACTGATCTCCGACACCTACGTGCTGTACCTCAAGACCCACAATTTCCACTGGAACGTCACCGGCCCGATGTTCCGCACGCTGCACCTGTTGTTCGAGGAGCAATACACCGAGCTTGCCACCGCCGTTGACTCCATTGCCGAACGAATCCGCGCGTTGGGCTTCCCGGCCCCTGGTACTTACGCAACCTACGCACGTTTGTCGTCGATCAAGGAGGAGCCTGGCGTTCCCGCGGCCACCGACATCATCAAGCAACTGGTCGAAGGCCAGGAAGCCGTGGTACGCACGGCGCGCGGCATGTTCCCGCTGCTGGAAAAGGTCAGCGACGAACCCACTGCGGACCTCTTGACTCAACGCATGCAGGTTCACGAAAAAGCGGCGTGGATGCTGCGCTCACTGCTGGAAACCGACTGACCCGCGCCATGTTTCAACAAGCCCCTGATGCCGTTTGGATCAGGGGCTTTTTTTCGGCTCAAGATAGGTTGCTCCAGTGACGACTCAGGCATCGCGCAGCAAGTCGTGGGCATTGAGCAGGGCGTAGGCGATCTCGGGATTCTTCTCAAGGCCGCGCCGGATCGCTGCGGGGATCGCCGAACGGGTCTTGCGGCACATGCCGGGCAGCTCGGCGATGTCGATGGCGATGCCGCGCATGCTGCGCACTTCATTGAAGCCGGGAGCAACGGCAAGGCGAATGCCCAACTGCTCGAACATGCGCCGCTGCAGGTGTTCGAGATCGCTGAGGCTGGCGATATTTTCCAGACGCTCCAGCAGGCGTTTTTCTTCCTGGCGGGTCAGGCACAGGATGCGCATGTCCGTGCCGGGGGTTTCCAGCAAACGGTCGCGGTCGCAAATACAGGCGCCGGGCGGGCAGGGCGAGCGAATCGGCAGGGTTGGCATCATGGGGTCCGATCATAGCGGTGCCAATCGCGGATTTACAGCCGCCTGTCGGCCGTCGGCATGCTTTGGTCGGCGCCGCATGTGGTAAGGCCAATAGCAATTAAAAATAATTGGTCTTGCCAATATCCATCTCGCTGTGTAGCTTTTTTCCAGTGGCGTCGAACCTGCCCAGGTCGACTCTTGCCGCCTCACAACAACAATGGATCTCGCCCGGCAGGCCATCGCCGGAGTGCCTGGTCTGGAGAGAAAACATGCTTACAGTCGTCTGCGAAAAACCCGGTTCTCTGCTGGCACAGGATCGCTCGAAGCCTGAACGCGCCCCGGGTGAAACCCTTGTACGGATCAAGCGCGTCGGGGTCTGCGGCACCGATCTGCATATCTTCAACGGCAACCAGCCGTTCCTCGAATACCCCCGGGTCATGGGCCATGAGTTCTCCGGGATCGTCGAGCAAAGCGAGGCGGGCAGCGGGCTTGAACCGGGCGACGTGGTGTACGTGATGCCGTATCTGTCCTGCGGCGACTGCATCGCCTGTCGTCAGGGCAAGACCAATTGTTGCGTGCGGATTCAGGTGCTGGGCGTGCACCGCGACGGCGCCTTTACCGAATACTTGAGCCTGCCTCACGCTTTCGTACTCAAGGCCAATGGCGTGACGCTGGATCAGGCGGCGATGATCGAATTCCTGTCGATCGGTGCCCATGCGGTACGCCGATCCGACATTCAGAAGGGCCAGCGCGCGCTGGTGGTCGGCACCGGCCCCATCGGCATGGCGGTGGCGATCTTCTCCCGCCTGCGCGGCGCTCAGGTCACAGTGCTGGATACGCGTGAGGATCGCCTGGCGTTCTGTCGAGAGCATCTGAAGGTCGATTCGGCAGTGCTGATCGGCGAGAGCGACAAACAGCAACTGGAGCAGATCACCCACGGTGAATTCTTTGATGTGGTGTTCGACGCCACGGGCAACGCCAAAGCCATGGAGCGCGGGTTCGAGTTCATCGCCCACGGTGGCAAATATGTGCTGGTGTCCATCGTGCGCGACACCATCAGCTTCTCTGACCCCGAATTCCACAAGCGCGAAGCCACCTTGATGGGCAGCCGCAATGCCACGGTCGAAGACTTTCGTTATGTCGAGCAATGCCTGCGCGACGGCCTGATTCCCGATGCGGCGCTCAATACCCATCGCATGAAACTCGATGAAGTGACCGAACGCTTTCAGACACTGCTCGACCCGGCGCAGGGCGTGGTCAAGGCGATTGTCGAGTGCTGAGCCCGTAGCAGCGCGGCCTGCCGGCGGTGGCGTCCTTGAGATCATCGCCGACATACCGGTTGGCGACAGAGCGGTGCGCGGCTAACCCGATTTTTGATGAGAAGGATCTTCGTGTGAGCGATTCAATTTTCACCCCGATTTTGCAATTCGGCACCAGCCGCTTCCTTCAGGCCCATGCCGATCTGTTCATCTCCCAGGCTCTGGCCAAAGGCGAGGCGCTGGGCAAGGTGACCGTGGTGCAGACCACTGGCAGTGCGGACAGCGCGCGACGGGTAGAGGCGCTGGCGAGCGGGGCAGGCTACCCGGTGCGGGTTCAGGGCATGGAAAACGGTCAGGTGATCGACGAAGAACACTGGTCGTCTTCGATCCACACCGCGTTGCATGCTGCCCAGGACTGGCAGCGGATTCGTCAGGGCTTCGTGAACGATGTCGAGGTGGTGATTTCCAATACCGGTGACAAAGGCTACCTGCTGGACGCTGCGGACGATGCCGCGCTATTGGCCGCGAATGCTCCGGCGCCGGTCAGTTTCCCGGCCAAGCTGCTGGTCCTGTTGCATGATCGCTGGCTGTTGGATCCCCATGCGGGTTTGTCGTTGTTCCCCTGCGAACTGGTGTCACACAACGGCGATGTGCTGCGGGATCTGATCATCACACTGGCGAGCGATTGGTCCATTGAACCCGGGTTCACGCGGTACCTGCGTGATACCTGCCGCTGGGCCAACTCGCTGGTCGACCGTATCGTCTCCCAGCCGATTGAGCCCGTGGGCGCGGTGGCCGAGCCGTATGCGATCTGGGCCATCGAGCGACAGGAAGGGCTGACGCTACCATGCACCCATCCCTGCATCGTCGTCACAGATCAGCTTGAGCAATACGAGCAGTTCAAGCTGTTCATGCTCAACCTTGGTCACAGTTGGCTGGCCGAGCGCTGGTGGGTCGATGAGCGTGGGAAAGATGAAACGGTGTATCAGGCGATGAACGATCCGGCGTTGCGTCAGAGCCTGGAGGACCTATGGGAGCAGGAGGTGCTCCCGGTGTTTGCTGCCCGAGGGCAACAGGCCCAGGCGCGGGATTATCTGGCCAGTGTGCGCGATCGGTTCCTCAATCCGTTTCTTGAGCACCGCATCGCGGACATCGCGCAGAACCACGAGGAGAAAAAGCGCAGGCGGTTTTTGCCGGTGGTCGAGATGGGGCGTGAAGTTGCAGGATTGCAGCAGTCGAAGCTCAAGTCCGCGTTGCAGCGCTGACTGACACACCGCGAATACCTTGTGGGAGGAAGCTTGCTCGCGAATACGGACCGAATGTCGCTGACCCAGCACTTTCGCGGGACTGAAACAGACCCGTTCCAAGGCAGCATGCGGCGCTGACTGACACACCGCGAATACCTTGTGGGAGGGAGCTTGCTCGCGAATACGGATTGTCTGCAATATCGATGCAGGCTGACCCAACGCTTTCGCGAGCAAGCTCCCTCCCACAGGCCTTGCTGCGTCCAAAGATCTTGCTGCATTCACAGATATTGCTAGCATCCATTGGGCATGCTGAATTCAGAGATTCTGCTGTGCCCGCAGGCCCGCGCGTACGCCTGTGATATGCTCCGGCGCAGACTGACGGGACCCGATTCATGACCGCGCCAAGCCTTCCAACCGAACGCCGCCTCTATCAAATTACCGCTGATCGCCTGCGTGAGCACATTCGCAAGAATGGCATCCAGGCCGGTTCCCGCTTGCCTCCCGAACGCGATCTGGCGCAGTTGCTCGGGGTTTCGCGGCCGTCACTGCGTGAAGCGCTGATTGCCCTGGAGATCGAAGGCAGTGTCGAGATTCGCATGGGCTCGGGGATCTACGTCTGCGAGCACCTGCTGGGGGTCAAAGGCAAAACCCGCCCCCTCGGCGAAAGCCCTTCGGAACTGATGCAGGCTCGCGCGCTGATCGAGGGCGAGAGCGTGATGCTCGCCTGCCTGCACGGAACCAAGGCTGATTACCGCTACCTGCAGGGCTGTATCGACAAGATGCGCGAAGGCGCGATCAAAGGCGTTCCCGCATTGGATGACGACCGCAAGTTCCACCAGAGACTGGCGAAAATGAGCGGCAATTCGACCCTGGTGCGGATCATCACTTCGTTGTTCGAAGAGCGCTACAGCCCGCTGACCGCTCACGTCAGCGAACACTCCGAAACCCGCGAAACCTGGGCCATTGCCGTGGCCGAACACGAGGCGATCCTGCAAGCCGTGCAGGCCCGCGACCTCATCGGCGCCCAGACCGCCATGCGCGAACACCTGCGCAGGTCCGAGGCCCGGTGGCTGGACGGGATGAATACCGAGCAGGGGTGACTTCCCCTTGCTTCAGCCGACACTGGTCTGCAGCAGTCCGGCTTGCTGGCGGTAGGAATTTCAGTGACGCCACCGCCGGCAAGCCGTGCTGCTAGAGGATCACTGCGTCGGCATGTTTTTGCGAATCCCTTCCCACAATCCATTCAGATACACCGCCCCCAACGCACGGTCGTAAAGGCCGTAACCCGGTTTGCCGGTCTCGCCCCAGATCATGCGCCCGTGGTCGGGGCGGTAATAGCCCTCGAAGCCGGTTTCCACATACGCCTTGACGATCTCGGCCATGTCCAGCGAGCCGTCTTCGGAGCGATGCGCCGTCTCGTAGAAATCGCCAGCCTCGTTGACCTTCACATTGCGCAAGTGCGCGAAGTGGATGCGCCCCTGGCCGCCGAACTCTCTGACCAGCGAGGGTATGTCATTACCCAGATCCGCCCCCAACGAACCGGAACACAGGGTCAGGCCGTTAGCCGGGTCGTCGACCATGGCCATGACCTGTGCGAGATCCTGACGGTTCTTCACCACCCTTGGCATGCCGAACATCGAGCGCGGCGGATCGTCCGGGTGCAGCGCCATCTTGATCCCTGCATCGCGAGCCACCGGGATGATGCGTTCGAGGAAATAGGCCAATCGCTCGCGCAGGGTGTGTTCATCCACTTGCGCGTATTCGGTGATCAGCGTACGCAGGGTTTCGGGCTCGTAGCTGACGTCCCAGCCTGGCAGGCTGATGCCGTTATCCAGATTGGTCTGTTCGATGACCGCGACGTCGAACGCCAGGGTTGTCGAGCCGTCCGGCAACTCCATCGCCAGGGTCGAGCGCGTCCAGTCGAACACGGGCATGAAGTTGTAGCAGACAACCTTGATCCCGCAGGCGGCAAGGTTGCGCAGGGTCTGGCCGTAGTTGTCGATCAGGCGGTCGCGACTCGGCAGGCCGCGCTTGATGTCCTCGTGCACCGGCACGCTTTCGATGACTTCGAGGTCCAGCCCATGAGCGTTCACGGTGGCTTTGAGTTCGGCGATCTTCTCCAGCGGCCAGACCTCGCCGACGGGAATGTCGTAGATCGCTGAAACCACGCCGGTCATGCCCGGGATCTGGCGGATGTACTGCAGGGTCACGGGGTCGCTTTGCCCGTACCAACGGAAGGTCATCTTCATCGCTGAGTCCTTGTTGTTATGAGTTTCGCAGTCGCGCAGGCATCGCCCTCGACCGCGTCCGGAGCGTTCCGGAAGACAGCTGGTCGCAGCATAGATTGGTCAGGCCAAATTATGCAAACCCCAACCGATCGGCGAATAAATCCCCAAAAAAACCTTATTTCGGTTTCCAAAAGCGGGTTTTCGGGTCTAGTATCGGCTCCATTCGGGTATTTGGTCAGGCCAATTTGCGGGTTCTGTGGTGGGTGTCAACTCATCGATTCAGTCATTCGCAGATCAGGTTCCAGGCCTTGTCCGAACCGTGCACGAAGTCTTACTCATAAAAATAATCAGGAGGACTCGCTATGCAGAAAGGTCGTTGGTTGGTCATTTTTCTGTGCTTTCTCGCCGTTGCCATCAATTACATCGACAGGGCCAACCTGGCGGTGGCCGCCCCTTATATCCAGAAAGAGCTCGGTCTGGGCTCAGGCCAGATGGGCCTGCTGCTCAGCGGCTTCTTCTGGACCTACGCACTGATGCAGATGCCTTTCGGCTGGTTCGTCGACAAGGTCGGGGCGAGGATTGCGCTGCCGTTGGCGGTGGCCTGGTGGTCGCTGTTCACCGCCGCGACAGCCGCCGCCAGTAGCCTGGCTGCGATGTTCGGTTGCCGGTTGATGCTTGGCGTGGGGGAGGCCGGCGCTTATCCGTCGTGCGCCAAGATCGTCAGCCAGTGGTTCGACGTGAAGGAGCGCGGTTTTGCCACCAGCATCTTCGACAGTGGGTCACGGGTGGGCTCGGCACTGTCGATTCCGGTGGTGGCATTGATTATCGAGCTATGGGGCTGGCGCGCGTCGTTCGTCATCACCGGGGCCGTGGGCGTCATCTGGGTGATCGGCTGGTGGCTGATCTACAAGGAGCCGCAAGCGGTTGCGGCCATCGAGCAGCATGAAGCGGGCAAGGTCGCCGCTGTCGCCGCCAGACCCAAGGTCAAGTGGGCCTCGCTGTTCCGCCATCGCACCTTGTGGGGCATGATGCTCGGCTTCTTCTGCCTGAACTTCGTGATCTATTTCTTCATCACCTGGTTCCCGACCTACCTGGTGACCCAGCGCGGTTTCTCGCTGAAATCCCTCGGTACGCTGGGCACGATTCCCGCGGTTGCTTCAATCGTTGGCGGCTGGATCGGCGGGCTGACCTCCGACGCGCTGTATCGGCGAGGCTGGAGCCTGACTGCGGCGCGCAAGACCTGCATCGTCGGCGGCATGCTGATGTCTTCGAGCATCTCGCTCTCGGTGTTCACCGAGAACACCTACGCGATGTTGGCGTTCTTCAGCCTGGCCTATGCAAGCCTGGCGTTTGCCGGTGCGAGTATCTGGTGCCTGCCTGCCGACGTGGCGCCGACCCCGGCGCATGTGGCGTCGATCGGCGGCATTCAAAACTTCGCCTCCAACACGGCCGGGATTTTCATCACCACCTTCACCGGCTTCATGCTGGTCATGGGCAATGGCTCGTTCACCGCGCCGTTGTTGACCGCAGGGGCGTTCGCCTTGCTCGGGGCGTTCAGTTATCTGTTCATCGTCGGCAAGATCGAGCCGTTGTCGATCACCCCGGACCAGCCTTCGGCTACCGATGCCGCGAGCCTGGCGCAGCGGTTATAGACGATCGGTCTTATCAGGTGCGCCGCCGAATTGCCGCAGCACACAAAACCTGTGGAGACGCCATCGCTGCCGTCGTGGCCTCCGGCGTCTCCCACAAGGTTTGTATCCGTCCTCAACGCTAGCGTTCGCATGCGAAATCCCGCGTTTGAGCCAGCACGCCGGCTACTGCCTTGAGGCGATGCACTGAGTTGCCGGCACACTCAAAACCTGTGGAGATGCCATCGCTGCCGTCGTGACCTCCGGCGTCTGGCGTCTCCCACACAAGGTTTGCGTCTGTCCTCCACGCTAGCGTTCGCATACGAAATCGCCGCGCTTCAACCAGCACGCCGGCTACTGCCTTGAGGCGATGCACTGAGTTGCCGGCACACTCAAAACCTGTGGAGATGCCATCGCTGCCGTCGTGACCTCCGGCGTCTCCCACAAGGTTTGCGTCTGTACTCCACGCTAGCGTTCGCATACGAAATCGCCGCGCTTCAACCAGCACGCCGGCTACTGCCTTGAGGCGATGCACTGAGTTGCCGGCACACTCAAAACCTGTGGAGATGCCATCGCTGCCGTCGTGACCTCCGGCGT
>NZ_MUIN01000019.1 GCF_002080045.1 Pseudomonas sp. Bc-h
CAAGATCAAGATCAAGATCAACAGCGAACACAGCTGTCCGTCTTGACGCAATTCCTGTGGGAGACGCCGGAGGTCACGACGGCAGCGAAGCGGTGGGTCAGCTATGAAGTTGTCTACTGACCCACTGCTACCGCGGCTGTCGCACAGCTCCAGCAGCTCAAACAGGGGTCTGTGTACAGCTGGAAATCTGGATACGCCACGTAATCGCGGCGCGGCTGATAGGGCTCTGGCTAACGCCAGACCTGTTTCGCCTTCGGCGAGTTACTTGAATGGCGGGGGGCGGCTCTCGCGGCATCCATGCCGCTCGGCCCACTGCGCGACGCCTGCGTTCAGCCTGCACCCAAGTCGCGATTTGTGGTGTCTGAACTTGCTCGCACTTAAAAGCAGGAGCAGGAGCAGGAGCAGGAGCAGGAGCAGGAGCAGGAGCAGGAGCAGGAGCAGGAGCAGGGGCGGGGGCAGGGGCAGGATCGCGATTGGGGAATTGGGATTGGGATTGGGATCGGTTCGCAAGGGAGGATTGCGTTGGCTCTTGGTCTTGCTTCTAAGTGCACGGCGGTTAATGCGACACAAATCGCGACTGAGGTTAGCCAGAACTCAACTCAGCATCCGCAATAACGGATAAAAAAAAACGCCCCGAACAATGTCGGGGCGTTTCCTGTGTTTCTGAAGCGAGAAGCGTTGAACGATTAACCGGCTACAGCTGCCATCTGCGCCTGACCGCCTTTGCGGAACAGCACCAGCGTCGCGATCAGACCCAGAACCGCAGCGCCGCTCAGCCAGATGCCCGGTGCTGCCTTGTTATCCAGCACATGGATCAGATAAGTACAGGCCGCCGGAGTGAAACCACCGAAGGTCGCAGTCGCCAGGCTATACGCCAGGGAGAAACCGGTCGTACGAACCTCAACCGGCATGATCTCGGTCAACGACACCACCATCGCACCGTTGTACGAACCGTACAGGAACGACAGCCACAGCTCGACCATCAACAGGTTGGCGAAACTCGGATTGGACGTCAGCCAGGACAGGGCAGGGTAGGCAGTCACGATGGCAAGAATGGTTGCCGCCAACAGCAGCGGCTTGCGACCGATCTTGTCGGAAACCGCGCCCATCACCGGCAGCCAGATGAAGTTGGAAATACCTACGCACACCGTTACCAGCAGGCTGTCCAGGTCAGACAGATGCAGTTCGTTTTTGCCGAAAGTCGGCGTATACGCGGTGATCAGGTAGAACGACACAGTGGTCATGACCACCAGCGCCATACCTGCGATCACCAGGCCGAAGTTTGCCCCGATCGACTTCATGACTTCGCCCATGGTTGGACGGTGCTTGCGCGCGCGGGCTTCGAACTCAGGGGTTTCTTCCAGAGAGCGACGAATGACGAAGATCGCCGGCACGATCATGCAGCCGACCAGGAACGGCACGCGCCAGCCCCATTGGCCCATTTCTTCCGGGCTCAGCCAGTGGTTCAGGCCGACGCCCAGCAAACCGGCGAAGACCACGGCGGCCTGTTGACTGGCTGACTGCCAGCTGACGAAGAAACCTTTGCGGCCCGGGGTCGAAATCTCAGCCAGATAGACCGAAACGCCGCCCAGTTCAACGCCAGCCGAGAAGCCTTGCAACAGACGGCCGATCAGCACCAGCAGCGGTGCGGCGACACCCAAGGTCGCGTAACCCGGCACGCAGGCGATCAGGATCGTCCCCATGGCCATCATGGCGAGGGTGATGATCAGGCCCTTTTTCCGGCCGTGGTGGTCGATGTAGGCGCCGAGGAAGATTGCCCCCAGTGGGCGCATGAGGAAGCCGGCGCCGAAGGTCGCCAGCGAAAGCATCAGCGATGCGAATTCACTGTCGGCAGGGAAGAAGGTTTTAGCGATGGCCGTGGCGTAGAAGCCATAGACCATGAAGTCAAACATTTCAAGGAAGTTGCCGCTGACAACGCGAAAAATCGCCTTGCCTTTGCCTGTGTTCGAGGCCATTTGGAATTACTCACTTAGGCTGTCTAGCTGGGGGATCCGTTGTATTTATGCGTCCTCTCCTGCGCCGTTCGAGCTTGGCCCCGCTCAGCACAGATTTGTAACGATATGTGTAAAAGTGGCGGATAGCAATCAGAAGACCGGTGTCGAGTGTCGTCGTTCACCTGCTGGGCAGTTGTGATCGCAATATTTGTTTATGCCACCTAGCCATTCGATCTGCCTTTTACTCGCCAGCAATTGCCCGAAACCGGCACGTATCCGGATTGGGACCTCATCAATCGCGAGTTAAAACCACAATGAATGCGAAGTACGACGTTATCGACACATTTTCCCGCCGCCCGGTGTTGTCAGCGCTTGCTCTTGACGAGCTTCGGACGTCACTTGAAACGCTATTGCCAGGCGTACGGATAAATCCTGAAATTGCAGTCGTCACTGAGGCCGCCGATGCCGCTGATCCAGCGACCGAAACGCTCTTTGGCGCTCTGCGCGAGAACTTCGCCACTGGCAAAACATTACGCCCCAGCAAGGGGCGCAGCCTTCTGGTGGCCGATCCGTCTGCGTCGACGCTGGTAACGTTCGATGTCGATGCCGAACAACTGGCCATCTTGATTGACAGCGTTTCCCTTGGGCTCCCCGCCAGATTCATGCAAGCGATGGTGAAGTTTTGGGATAGCCCAGGCGTAGGCGGCGCAACAGCGTGGCAGGCGTTGGCGAAGGCCTTCGAGCTGCAGAACCCGGTTGCAGTGCAGGGGGAGGAAAGTGCTTCACCGGACGAGATCCGTGCGCAATCCGAGCGCAAAGCCTTGAACGCGCTGCAAGCCCAGTTACCGCTGATCCAAGACGCAGGTGCGATGGGGTTTGATGATTTCGACGACATCGAGCGCTATCTGGCGAAGGTCACTGACATCACCCCGCTTCTGGACAACCGGCTTGCGACAACCGGTGGCTTGCCGATCTCACGTCAGGACCAACTACCGGACTGGCTGACCTGCGCGCCTTCCAGCGACCGCCTCGATTACAGCCGTCGGATTGCCGCATTGGCCGTGACCGCTGCACGTGCTGCCGGACATTCCTGGGACGACGATCTGCCACCTATCGTCGAATATGCGAGAAGGGTGCTGCAGGAGGGATTGCGTGAAGATCATCCGCAAGCGACGCATCTGAGCCTGGATGACGTGACTGTACACGTTGCGAAAGTCGTGGCATCACCGGTGCCCTCCACCGGACAGATCATCGCCACGGGCAGCGTCGAGCACATCCAGATGACGGTTGCCAACTTTGCCCTGGGGAATCTTTCAAGTCTGCCGAACGGCACACGGACCCTTTCCCTGCGCGATGGAGGTCCTTTGCCGGCCTGGTTCACCCCGGATTATCTGCAGCAACTCGTGACTCGAGTGGATATCGGACGTACCTATCCTGCGCTGGTGCGGCGCTACCTGATTACCGATGCGGCGCAAGTGATGCGGCGTCGGGCTCTGTTTGCCGAACAGCTTAAGGTGCAGTTACCCCTAAAGGCACTGGAGCAAAAGATTCGCGGCCAGGGTGGGCTGACTCAAGCGGGGTATCGGATCGTCTGCTCGCTGCTGGAGAGCAGCCATTCTGAGGGCGTCGTGTTGCACCCATTGGCGTGGGCCGCGCGCCCCGGAGCAACCGCGGATGTGGTGCAGAACATGTTCGTGATCGGTAGCGCGGATTCAACGGCCGGCCTCCTTGTGTTGTACCGGCCGTTCGCACCGGTGCCTCTGACCGAATTTGCCAGTTGGTCAACGCTGCGCGATGCCATCGTTCGCCCAGGCGAAGTGCAGGATGACGTGCTGACGTGGATGACCGAGCGCGGGCGTGATCGTTACGCAAACGGCGGCTTCCAGCAGCCCCATATCAACCGTTTTGGTCTAGGGTCGGATTTCGCTGCAATCGAACGGCCCGCGCCTGCGCAACTGGTTAAAGCGACGGTTCAGGGCGATGTCATGACGGTGCTGTTCAATGCCAATGCCCGGGCCTTGGCGGACCTTGCAGACCAGGAGTCGGTCTCCAATGCCGAAAGCCGCTGGGCAATGTTTCAGCGTGGCGGCTGGTTGGCGCTGGATACCGTGATGCCGTTTCTTTCAGGGGGCGTAGGGGCTGCGCTGTGGCTGGTGCAGTTGATGGGGGCGGTGGATCGGGTACTCGTGGCTCAGAGCCGCAAGGCCGACCACGAGGGGCTCGAGGCGTGGAACGGGTTGTTGCTCACCATCTCGATGATTCTCCTGCATCAGGGATTTCCTGCTCGACCGACACCGGTGCGACCTTCGCAACGACTGCCATCTCCCTCTGTTGCTGATCCGGATCCGCTGTTGGCCGAACAGTCGGAGCCGCTCATCGCGCCGGGCAGTGCCGAAGCGTCTGCGCAGCTGGATTTTTCCTGGTCCAGTTCCAGTCATCGCCTGACCGAAGCGCAGCGGCAGGACCTTGAGCGTCTGAAAGTGCTGCCCGAGCCCTTGTTGAGTGAGCCTTCTGCAGAGCCCGGAAAGGAGGGGTTGCACCAGGTCGATCAGCATTGGTATGTGCAGTTGGACAGCGGAACCTACGAAGTCGGTTTCAGCGAGGGCGAGGTTCACATCGTTGATCCGCAGGATCAGCTTTCGAGTGGGCCTCGTCTGCTGCGAACCGATCAGGGGTGGGCGCTGGACCTCTCGCTTAAACTTCGCGGCGGCGGCCCCAAGCGCAATGTCCGGCAAATGGCGCTGGAAAACGCGGCGACGTTCAAGCGCGTCACAGAACGCGATGCGGTTCTCGATCGCCAGAAGAAAGCGGTCTATAAGCGATTTTCGACCTGGGATCAGGCGATCCGGGCGGCCTCCGCGCAGATACCTGCTGATCTCGTCGAGCTCGCGGAGACGGATTTGAACGAGTTGGTCGAAATTCTGAAAGAGAAGCAGCAGCTCCAGTCAGCGCTGCGTCCGGTTGATCGAGCGAGTGAGAAAACGCTAGCCACTGACCTACAGGATGTGAGCCAGCGTGTGGCGTTTCTTGAGGGTGTCTTGCTCTCGAAGGTGGTTCATCTGGCAAGCACACAAATGGCTCGCTTGAAGGTGGAGTCCGGGGATGTGGTCACGCCGCAGAACCTCGACGCCTATCTGAAACTGTTCGAGGATCTAGAAGGGCTGCAGAGCCGGGGTGTGCATTGGTCGAGCGTAAGAGGCGGTTACTGGCAGCAGCTTAGAAGTGTGCCCAAGTTTGGCAGGCAATTCTGGGTTCAGGAGGTGTTGGAGACGCAACGAGCCAATCTGTTCACCTTTCTGGACTGGCGCATTACACGCATGTGGTCGCTGCTGGAGCTGAGTTTTTCCAGGGATGAAATTCTGTCGGGGGCAAGTCTCAGAGAGCTCAAGTCATTACGCATCGACGAAGGGCTGCATGCCGCATTCAGTTCCCAGGCCGAGCTTGAAAAACCCAACGATTACACCTTGGCCGAGCAGATCGGGGTGCTCGAGAGTTCGCTGCGAGAATACGAAAGGGCCGAATTGATCGCGATATGCGCGCAGGAAAGCATGCCGCACATGCTCAATGCCGAACAATTCCAGCGCTTTTTTGATGAGTTCCGGTGGATATCCGGACATGCGCAAAAACGGTTGTCTGACTTGATTCGTGAGAGCGCCGCGCCAGAAGAGCAGCCTCACGAGTACGTGCCCAGAATCAGGCAACCCCGCAAGCGCGTGATCAAGACCCGTGGGCATCGCATGCTCGTGGGTCGCCTGCGCGAGGGTGAGGAGGACCTTCCCGGCGCAGTTGTCGAGGTCATGCAGGCAATGACTGAAAACGTAGTTGGTACCTATCACTCCCATGAAGACGGGGAGTACGTCGAGGTTGTGCGTTTCTCCCCGCCAGAAGGGCGCGCGAAGGTCGAGGCGCTGGCCGAGTTGAAGCGTCAGGCCACTGCCGCGCTGGAACGAGTGGAGCCGGACATCGATATTGCCCATCGGCAGTCCAGGCGGGCGAACGAGCCCGCTGATATGGAGGACATCCTGGTGCAAAAGGCAGAGAAGTTGACGGCCCTGGCCGAAAAGCTCGCAGTTCATACTGCCGGCCCCAGTCATCTGGTTGACACGGCGAGCGTCATTCAAACGCTGATTGATGACTTGCGAGCGTCCGCTTCGCGACTTGTCGATGAAGGCCGCACGCTTCGGGTTTTCATGATCAAGGCGCAACCTCCCACTGCGGCGCGGCTGAGCTACCTGGCGAGCGAGCACGAAGTGGACATCGCTCGTTTCGAGGGTCGAAAGAATTTGTCGGGACGCAAGCGCAATGATTTCCTCCAGGAGTACGTGATCCGCGACAAGCACCAGCGCGTGCTGTGGTGGGCGCATTTTCACTACGCCAGCGAAGCGGCAGCAGCCGACGCATTCACAGCGGCTCATCTGAAACTGCCCGAGCAACGCTTCATTGGCTACAAGGCGCAGTTGAAGGCTGCCAAAGATGACAAGGAAGTGGTCAGCATTTACCGCAGCTACATCGGCAAGGACGTCGCACAGCGGTTGTTTCTAAGCCTCGCTTGAAAGTAGGGGCCGCTCGGCCCGCGCTTTGATCTATTTCAGCAAGGCCTCGCGCAAGTCCCCGGACAAACCGTCCGGGGCCAGCCAGATCGCGAAGTACACTTTCGCCAGCTCCGGATCGGGGCTGGCGAAGATCACCTTGCTGTTGTGTGTCAGGTTCAGGCCATCGGTCCTGTCCCAGCTCAGGTCGTAGCGGTCGCCGGGCTGGATGTTCTGGAAGCTCTTGTGCAGGCGGTCCAGCTCGGAGCGCAGGCGAGCCAGTGTTTCTTTGGTCTGCTGGCGTTCCAGGGTGGCGTTCGCGGCCTTGATCACGTCTTCGCGATCGATTTCCCGGAAGTAATATAGCTCCAGCTTCTGGGGTGTCTGCGTGAACACGGCCTGTTTGGCGCTTACCGAGGGTTCGGCGTAGAAAGCTGCGGCGTAAACGTCGGTCCACAAATAGGTGAGGATCGCCTGATTCTTGCGTTCCAGCACCGGCGACTGCCCGTCGAGCCGGGGAGGGAAGTCGGCTTTTTTCAGCAGGTCGGCCTGGGATGCCAAGGCCAGCGGGCTGCACAACACACCCAGTAACAGCATCCAGTGAATGAAGCGGTGTCGCATGATCAAGCCCTTTTCTGAAAATCCCGCACAAGGGTAAGACACTTTGCGTCTGATGGGGTTCTGCGAACGAATGAGGCCATCGCGTGCCATAAAAGGCTGGCTTGGGGAAAAAACCACAAATTTCGCAGCTTTTTTATGATTCGTAACGCCAAGGGATTTATCATCCGCAGCAATTCGGCGTTCGGGCGGCTGTTTCTGGCCTGCCGAGCGCCCTGTGGCGCAGACAAAATTGGCCTACGACGCGACCAAGGGTTAATGTTCGCCGCGACGCGGGACGATTAGACTGCGCCGCGAGTTTCGAGTCTTCATGCCGCCGGCGCGGCGTGAGTTAGCCAGAGACGCCAGAGTGGCGCCTCGGCCTGTTCTAAGGAGTACGCATGGCTGTCTACAACTACGACGTAGTGGTACTGGGTTCCGGCCCAGCTGGAGAAGGCGCGGCGATGAACGCCGCCAAGGCTGGGCGCAAGGTAGCCATGGTCGACAGCCGTCGGCAGGTCGGCGGTAACTGCACTCACCTGGGCACGATCCCGTCCAAGGCGTTGCGTCACTCGGTCAAGCAGATCATCCAGTTCAACACCAACCCGATGTTCCGGGCCATTGGCGAGCCGCGCTGGTTTTCGTTCCCGGACGTGCTGAAAAACGCCGAGAAAGTCATCAACAAGCAAGTGGCTTCGCGCACCGGCTACTACGCACGCAATCGCGTCGACGTGTTCTTCGGCACTGGCAGTTTCGCCGACGAGCGCACCATCGATGTAGTGTGCAACAGCGGTGTCATGGAAAAACTGGTCGCCAACCAGATCATCATCGCGACCGGTTCGCGTCCTTATCGCCCAGCTGATATCGACTTTTCCCACAAGCGTATCTACGACAGCGACACCATCCTCAGTCTCAACCACACCCCGCGCAAACTGATCATCTACGGCGCTGGCGTGATCGGCTGCGAATACGCATCGATCTTCAGCGGTCTGGGTGTGGACATCGAGCTGATCGACAACCGCGATCAGTTGCTGAGCTTCCTCGACTCGGAAATCTCCCAGGGCTTGAGCTATCACTTCAGCAACAACAACGTGATGGTGCGCCACAACGAAGAATACGAGCGTGTCGAAGGCCTGGAAAACGGCGTCGTGCTGCACCTCAAGTCGGGCAAAAAGGTGAAAGCCGACGCGCTGCTGTGGTGTAACGGGCGTACAGGCAACACCGACAAATTGGGTCTGGAGAACGTCGGCATCAAGGCCAACGGTCGCGGTCAGATCGAAGTCGACGAGGCGTATCGCACCAGCAAGCCAAACATTTATGGCGCCGGTGACGTGATCGGCTGGCCGAGCTTGGCCAGTGCCGCCTACGACCAGGGCCGTTCGGCATCGGGCAGCGCGGTGGACAACGGCGCCTGGCGCTTCGTCAACGACGTGCCGACCGGCATCTACACCATTCCGGAAATCAGCTCGATCGGCCAGAACGAGCACGACCTGACGATAGCCAAAGTACCGTACGAAGTGGGCAAGGCGTTCTTCAAGAGCATGGCGCGCGCGCAGATCTCCAACGAGCCGGTGGGCATGCTGAAGATCCTGTTCCACCGCGAAACCCTGCAGATCCTCGGCGTGCATTGCTTCGGCGACCAGGCGTCGGAGATCGTGCACATCGGCCAGGCGATCATGAATCAGCCGGGCGAGGCAAACAGTCTCAAGTATTTCGTCAACACTACGTTCAACTACCCGACCATGGCCGAAGCCTATCGGGTAGCGGCATACGACGGCCTCAACCGGCTTTTTTGAGCGGCTCCGGCCGGTGGCCTGAGCCGGCCGGGGAGACCGATTTCAGTAACTCTCGAGCGTGGCAGTGGCCAAACCGGGAAAGTCTGTAATCAGGCTGTCAACGCCGAAGTCGGCGAGTCTGCGCATCAGCGCGGGCTCGTTGACTGTCCACACCGACACATGCAGCCCCAGTGCCTGGGCTTTCTTAAGGCGTTCCGGCGTGCACAGCGTCCAGTTCAGCGCCAGAATCTCGCAGCCATAACCCACCGCGACCTTCAGCGGGTCAAGCCAGGCGTATTCCGCCACCAGTCCTCGGGAAAGATCCGGGGTCAGCTCCAGCGCTGCGCGCAATACTTCCCGCGAACTCGAGGTAATGGTGACCTTGTCCAGCAGGCCATGACGCTGGGCCATTTCACGAATCGCCAGCACAGTCGTTGCCGCTCGGGTGCGTGACGCGCTTTTGACTTCCAGCTGCCAGTGATCGAAGGCACATTTTTCGAACAATTCTTCCAGGCGCGGAACCGGACACGGCTGAATCCAGCCCGGGCCGCCCTTGCGCGCGTCGTAGGTCACGAGGTCGGCGGCGTCGTGCTCGACCACCTTGCCTCGTCGGTCAGTGGTGCGCTTGAGGGTCGGGTCGTGGATGACTATCAGTTCGCCGTCGCGGGACAAATGCAGGTCCAGTTCGCAACGCTTGACCCCGTGTTTGAGGCATTCCTGAAAGCTGGTCAGGGTGTTTTCCGGTGCTTCGCCCTTGGCGCCGCGGTGGCCGTAAATTAAGGTCACAAATGCTCCTTGTGGATGCGCGTTAAGGCTGTAATCGGTTCATTTCGGATCGGGGTCGTTTTGCTCACGGGCCAGCCGGCGTTGCGCGGCTTGTCGTTGCAAGATGTGTCGGGCGAGCAGTTGGCGCTGGGCGTCGGTGAGGTCGATCCACTCGGTACCCACCTCGAAATCGCCGATGGTCCGCGAATGGCACTGGGTGACTTTGGCCTTCAGCATCATTCCGGAAGCCTGGGGCATCAGCACCATTTTCACTGACAACAGGCTGTCCACCGGGAACGGCTGATGGGATTCGAATTGCAGGCCTCCCTCGGACATGATCACCTTTTGCGGGGCCCCCAGCCTGCCGAGCACGGTCTGCGCCACCACCTGACCCAGCAGGTCGATGCGCTTGCTCATGGCTCGCAGAAAGCTGTTGGTGGTGCGGTCGCGATCGTCCAGCTGGCGCAGCAGATGCTGTGATTCGAACTCGGCGACATGCAGTTCGCTCAGCAGATCGAAGAGGGTCGAGCTGTCGTGATGGGCGTGATCGTCGACCGTGCCGGAGGCTGGAATGCGTTGAATTTCCAGTGCGACGCTGTCCTCGATACGGTAGTATTCGCGGCGTTCTTCTTCATCTAGTGTCGGCATGGCGAACCCATGGTAGCAGCGGTTGTCAGAGTGATTGCTCAGAGTCGTCAATCAGCGATTCGAGTGTAAAGCCGCAGATCAAGGCCCGCCACAAGGACGTTCCCATTCCTCCGAACAAGCCCCTACATGTTCAGACCTCTTTTTGTATTTATCGGCACGCGTTATACCCGTGCAAAGCGCCGTAATCATTTTGTCTCCTTCATTTCCCTGACGTCGATGATCGGTCTCGCCCTTGGCGTAGTGGTGATGATAGTCGTGTTATCGGTCATGAACGGCTTCGATCACGAGATGCGAACCCGCGTGCTCGGCATGGTCCCGCACGCGACCATCGAATCCGGTGAGCCGATCAACGACTGGCAAAACCTGGCCGCCAAGGTCAAACAGAACCCGCAGGTTGAGGCGGTCGCGCCGTTTACCCAGATGCAAGGTTTGCTGACCAACAACGGCAACGTGCAGAAGATTCTGCTCAATGCCATCGACCCGGTTCAGGAACGCAAAGTTTCGATTATTGACGGCTTCATGAAACAGGGCCGACTTGACGATCTGGTGTCAGGCGGCTTTGGCGTGGTCATCGGTGACAAGGCTGCGGCCAAGCTTGGGGTGGGGATCGGCGACAAGGTGACCTTCGTTTCGCCTGAAGTGACGGTCACGCCCGCCGGCATGTTCCCGCGCATGAAACGCTTCACCGTGGTTGGCATTTTCCATGTCGGCGCTGGCGAGCTGGATGGCTATCTTGGCGTGACCAACTTGCAGGATCTGGCCCGTCTGCACCGCTGGAAGCCTGACCAGGTGCAAGGCTTGCGCCTGAAGTTCACCGACCTGTTCAAGGCGCCGCGTACGGCCTACGAAATCGCCCAGAACCTGGGTGAGCACCAATACTATTCCCGCGACTGGACCCGTACCCACGGCAACCTGTATCAGGCCATCGGCATGGAGAAATCCATCATCGGCCTGCTGCTGTTGCTGATCGTGGCGGTGGCGGCGTTCAACATCATTTCCACGCTGGTGATGGTGGTCAACGACAAGCGCGGCGACATCGCGATCCTGCGCACTCTGGGTGCGACGCCTGGCCAGATCATGCGCATCTTCATGGTTCAGGGCACGGTGATCGGCGTGGTCGGCACGCTGGTCGGCGCGGGCGTCGGCATCCTCGCCGCGCTCAACGTCAGCTCGGCAATTTCGGCGCTGGAAGGCCTGATCGGCCACAAGTTTCTCAACGCGGATGTCTACTTCATCGACTATCTGCCTTCGCAATTGATGACCGAAGACGTGCTGCTGGTGTGCGGTGCGGCGCTGGTCCTGAGTTTCCTCGCCACCCTGTATCCCGCCTGGCGTGCCGCGCGCACCCAGCCGGCGGAGGCGCTACGTTATGAGTGAGTCGGGCATGAGTGATAAAGCTGTACTGAGTTGCCGCAACCTGGGCAAATCCTACGAGGAAGGCCCGGAATCGGTAGTGGTCCTGTCGGGCCTGCAACTGGAGTTGCACCCGGGTGAGCGCGTGGCGATCGTCGGCAGTTCGGGTTCGGGCAAAAGTACCTTGCTCAACCTGCTCGGCGGCCTGGATACCCCGACCGAGGGCAGCGTCTGGCTGGCCGGTGAAGAGCTGTCCGCGCTCAACGAAAAGGCTCGTGGTCTGCTGCGCAACCGGGCACTGGGCTTCGTTTACCAGTTTCACCACTTGCTGCCCGAGTTCACTGCGCTGGAAAACGTCTGCATGCCCTTGCTGATCGGCAAGACGCCGATCCCGGAAGCTCGTCAGCGCGCGACGGCGCTGCTGGAGCGCGTAGGGCTCAAGCACCGCCTGGCGCACAAACCTTCGGAGTTGTCCGGTGGCGAACGTCAGCGTGTGGCGATTGCCCGTGCGCTGGTCAACCAGCCGGGTCTGGTGATGCTCGACGAGCCCACCGGCAACCTCGATTCGCATACCGCGCAAGGCATTCAGGACCTGATGCTGGAACTCAGCACCTCGTCGCGCACCGCGTTTCTGGTGGTGACCCACGACATGGCCCTGGCCCGTCAGATGGATCGCGTGTGGCGTCTGGAAGAAGGCCGTCTGGTCGAGGCGTGATGCAATCGACCCGACACCCGTTCGCCGGGTTGTTGGGTTTTTTTACTTTTAGCTGTTTTTAGCTACGGTGCTCCACGAATGTTCAGACCGTTATCCATCTTTATCGGCACGCGATACACCCGGGCCAAGCGACGCAACCACTTCATCTCGTTCATTTCGATGACCTCGATGATCGGGCTGGCGCTGGGCGTCCTGGCGATGATCGTGGTGCTGTCCGTGATGAACGGCTTCCAGCAGGAAATGAGTTCGCGCATTCTCGGCATGGTCCCCCACGCGGTGATCGACGGGGTCAAGCCGCTGGACGACTGGAAACCGGCCGCCGACGCCGCCATGAAGAACCCGCAAGTCACCGCTGCCGTGCCGTTCACGCAAATGGACGGCATGCTGTCGTACAAGGGTTCGATGCAGCCGATCGAGATCAACGGTGTCGATCCGGCCCTGGAATCCAAAGTCTCCATCGTCACTCAGCACATCGTGCAGGGCCGTCTGCAGGACTTGAAGCCAGGCGAGTTCGGCGTGGTCATCGGTGAAATCACGGCGCGGCGCTTTCGTCTGAATGTCGGCGACAAGATCACCCTGATCGTCCCGGAAATCAGCAACGCCCCCGGCGGCATCACGCCGCGCCTGCAACGCCTGACCGTGGTCGGCGTGTTCAAGGTCGGCGCGGAGCTGGACGGCTCCATGGCGCTGGTCAACGTCGCCGATGCCGCAGTTATTCAGCGCTGGCAGCCGAATCAGGTGCAGGGTGTGCGTCTGGCCCTGACTGACCTGTACGCCGCGCCACAGGTGTCCACCGCCATCGCCGGTGGCCTGGGCGCGGACTACAAGGCCGACGACTGGACCCACACGCAGGGCAGCCTGTTCAGCGCGATGAAGATGGAAAAGACCATGATCGGGCTGTTGTTGCTGATGATCGTGGCGGTTGCTGCATTCAACATCATCGCCACGTTGATCATGGTGGTGAACGACAAGGGCGCCGACATCGCGATCCTGCGCACCATCGGCGCCACGCCTCGGCAGATCATGACCATCTTCATGGTGCAGGGCACGGTGATCGGGGTGGTTGGCACCATCATCGGCGGCGTGCTGGGTGTGATCGCGGCGATCAACGTCAGCCAGTTGGTGGGCTGGGTCGAGCGCGTCACCGGCCAGCACATCTTCACGTCAGATGTTTACTTCATCAGCAACCTGCCGTCGCACCTGGAAGGCAGTGACGTGGCGCTGATCTGCAGCGCCGGGTTCATTCTCAGTTTCCTGGCGACGATCTACCCGGCGTACCGCGCGGCACAGATCCAGCCGGCGCATGCGTTGCGGTACGAGTGATCGCTTTCATATCTGAAGTCCCGTAATCCCCGAGCAGTCCGGCTTGCCGGCGGTGGCGTTTTCAAGTTCGCCACCGCCGGCAGGCCGGACTGCTACAGGGGGTGCTTCCTTCACACCGGTAACTCGATCAAAAACTGCGTCACTCCTTTCCCCGACTCACACCGAATCGTCCCGCCATGGGCCTTGATGATCGACTGAGTAATCGCCAGCCCCAATCCCGCGTGTTCGCTGCTGCCTTCATGGCGCGCCGGGTCTGCTCGGTAGAAACGATCAAACAGTCGGGGCAGAACATTGGCCGGGATTGTCTGGCCGGTGTTTTCAATGCTGATCAGCGCGCGGCCGGCCGCCGATTTCAGTCGCACCCGCACCTGACCCTCGACCGGGGTAAAGCGCAGGGCATTGTCCAGAAGGTTCGACAGGGCGCGGCGCATCATATGTCGGTCGCCTGCCAGGGTCGCTTCTCCGTCACGACTCAACTGCACCCGAGCTTCCTCCGCCAAAGGCAGGAAAAACTCCAGCAGCGCGTCAGCTTCTTCCGCCAACTGCAGCCGTTCACGATTCGGGTTCAGCAGCCCATGCTCGGCCTTGGCCAGATACAACATGTCGTTGACCATCTGCGCCATCCATTGCAGTTCCTCCAGATTGCCCAGCAGTGCTTCGCGGTATTCCTCCAGAGCCCGGGGGCGGGTAAGGGTGACCTGGGTGTGGGTCAGCAGATTCGACAGCGGCGTGCGCAGTTCATGGGCGATGTCGGCGGAAAACGCGGACAGGCGCTGAAAGGCGTCGTCCAGTCGGCCGAGCATTGCGTTGAACGCCTGGCCCAGTTCGGCCAGTTCGGACGGCATCTCGGTTTGTGGCAGGCGAGTGGTCAGCGAACTGGCGGACACGCTGGCGGCAATTTCAGTCATCTGGCGCAGCGGACGTAAGCCGCTGCGCGCAGCCCAGGCGCCCAGCAGCGCGGTGGCCAACGCCGAAAGCCCGACCGTCAGCCAGATCAGATGCTGCATGCGCTCCAGAAAGTGCTGATGGTGAGTGATGTCCAGCAACAAAGTCAGCTGCGGCGAGTCTTGCTGTTCCGGTCGTAGGGCGACGGTGTAGGAGCGGTAGGACACGCCGTTGTCGGTCAGGGTATGCAGGCCGGCATGCACGCCGGTTTGAGCCACTGAAGGCGAAAGCGAGTCGAACCACAGGGCGCCATCGGTGCCGCGAACCTGCAAGGCCAGATCCGGGGAGTGAGCGAGCTCTTCCTGCAAAGCCCGCCTGCGTGGGGCCAGTTGATCGGCGCTCGACACATCCCGCAATACTTCTCGCAGAGTCGGCAATTTGCTGTCGAGCAACTGCTGATCCAGCTCCATGAAGTGGCCTTCGCTGGCGCGATTGAACAGCACCCCGGCGGTGAGCGAGACCACTGCGGTGCAGGCGGCGAACAGCAACGCCAGGCGGCTGCCCAGGGAAATACGTTTGAACATCAGAGGCTGCGCTCTTCGAGGACATAACCCATGCCGCGCACGGTGTGGATCAGCTTGTTGGGGTAGTCGTCATCGACTTTCAGGCGCAGGCGGCGAATGGCGACCTCGATCACATTGGTGTCGCTGTCGAAATTCATGTCCCACACCTGCGAGGCGATCAGCGATTTGGGCAGTACCTCGCCCTGGCGGTGCAGCATCAGTTCCAGCAGCGCGAACTCCTTGGCGGTCAGGTCGATGCGCTGGCCGCTGCGCTCTACCCGGCGGCGCAACAGGTCCAGGCGCAGGTCGGCCAATTGCAGATGGGTTTCCTGACTGGCGCTGCTGCCCCGACGCAACAGGCTGCGCACCCGGGCCAGCAGTTCGGAGAATGCGAAGGGCTTGACCAGATAATCGTCGGCGCCCAGCTCCAGGCCGCGCACGCGATCCTCCACGGCGTCGCGTGCGGTTAAAAACAACACCGGGGTGTCCAGCCCTGCGCCGCGAACCGCCTGGAGAATCTGCCAGCCATCGCGGCCGGGCAGCATGACGTCCAGAATCAACAGCGCGTAATCGCCGGTCAGCGCCAGATGCTGGCCGGTCGAGCCGTCCGCCACCAATTCGGTATTGAAGCCGGCTTCGTTCAGGCCCTGGCGCAGGTATTGGCCGGTTTTCGCTTGATCTTCGACGATCAGTAATTTCATGAAGGGCTCTTGGCTGGTAATGAAGCTTGGCAGGGCGCTTTATAGCGCGAGCGGGGCGGGCAGGGACCAAGCTTACAAAGTTGTAATCTTACGGTCAGCTGATTGCCAGTCGCCGGAGCCTACCTTAAGGTCATCAATTGTCGCTGACTGGAGCCTTACATGTTCGTTCGTTCAATCGCTGCTGCCCTGCTGCTGGCTGTGAGTCTGTCGTCTCAGGCGTCCCCTGGCGAACACTTCGATTTCGGGCACCCGGCCAAAGCCGATCAGGCGAGCCGAACGGTCGAGCTGACGCTGGGCGATATGTACTTTGAACCCAAGTCTCTGACCGTCAAGGAAGGCGAAACCGTGCATTTCGTACTGGTCAACAAAGGCCAGTTGCTGCATGAGTTCAACCTTGGTGACGCCGCCATGCACGCGGCGCATCAGCAGGAAATGCTGAAAATGGTCGCCAGCGGCATGCTCACGTCGACGGGCATGAAGCATGACATGGCCGGCATGGATCACGGCAGCATGAAGCACGACGACCCCAACAGTGTGCTGGTCGAGCCGGGCAAGACCGCGGAGTTGACCTGGACCTTTACGAAGGCCACGGATCTGGAATTCGCCTGCAATATTCCCGGCCACTATCAGGCGGGGATGGTCGGAAAAATCGCGATTGCCCAGTAATCGCTGAAAGCGCGGGACAAAACCTATAAACTCGGCGGTCAGGATTTTCACATCAGCCTTTCTACATCCGCTTTCAGGTTCAGGTCCCGCCATGCATCCCGCAGCCGAACACTCGCCGCTGGGCAAGTCCAGTGAATACATCTCCACCTACACGCCGTCCCTGCTGTTCCCGATTCCGCGCACTGCCAAGTGGGCTGAGCTGGGGCTGACGGCCGAGACGCTGCCGTATCGGGGTGTCGATTTCTGGAATTGCTACGAATTGTCCTGGCTGCTGCCATCGGGCAAGCCGGTGGTGGCCATCGGCGAGTTCTGCATTCCGGCGGATTCGCCGAACATTATCGAGTCAAAGTCGTTCAAGCTGTACCTCAACTCGCTGAACCAGACGCCATTCGCCTCTCAGGTCGAGGTGGTGGCGACGCTTGAGAAAGATCTGTCGGCCGCTGCCGGCAAACCGGTGGGCGTGCGTATTCGTTCGCTGAAAGACATCGAAGCCGAGGGCATCGTGCCGGTGCCGGGCGTATGCGTCGATGATCTGGACGTGACGGTCAACAGTTACGACCGCCCGCAGCCGGAACTGCTGCGTTGCGACGAGTCGCGCGTGGTGGAGGAGGCGCTGCACAGCCATTTGCTCAAATCCAACTGCCCGGTGACCAGCCAGCCCGACTGGGGCAGCGTCGCCGTAGCATATCGCGGTGCGGCGCTGGATCACGCGAGTTTCCTGGCGTACATCGTCAGCTTTCGCCAGCATTCGGACTTCCACGAGCAATGCGTGGAACGGATCTTCATGGACCTGCAGCGTCTGCTGAAACCGGAAAAACTGACGGTGTATGCGCGTTACGTGCGTCGCGGCGGGCTGGACATCAACCCGTACCGCAGTACCGAGAAGCTGACGCTTGAGAACGGGCGTCTCGCGCGGCAGTGAAGCGGCGAGAAGGTTGAAAGCCTGTAGCAGCCCCATCTTGATGTAAGCACCGCAATGGCTGCAGAAACGCAAAAGCCCGTCATGACGACGGGCTTTTCAGTTTTCGGCGCAGGGGTGTTTCAAATCCCGATATTGCCCAGGGTCTGAACGATATTGCGCAAGGTGCCCGCTATCGTCGGATGATCGACTTCGAAACGCTCGACGGCCAGGTTGACGCCATCGGCCAGGTTGTTGTCCGATGTCGCGGTTTCGACGGCGATCTCTGCTTCGATCTGTGCCATCAGAGTGTGCAGATCAGCGCGTTCTTGTTCAGTCAGCGGCGGGTTCTGCTCCAGTTGCTCGCGCAGGGTATCGAGTTGTTCTTGCAGTTCGCGGGCGGGCATAGGGTGCTCCCTTCATTGATAGTCTCAGCATGGACCGCGCTGGGTGAGCAAAGGTCCTTTGTCGCTAAGACTAATCCAGTCCGCGTTACCTTGCATGCAAACCGGTATCAGGGTTTTTCAGCCTTGAGTCGGCGTAGGCTGATGTCGGCAAGGCACGACTCCAACTCGCCCAGATGATCGATCACCGAGTGCGCACCGCAGGCGTACAACTCAAGGGTTGCGCGGCCGCGAAGGCGTTCACGCTCAAGGTCGCTCAGCGCCTCCCACTTCGCCGGCGACAAACCGCACAGCGGCCCGCAGGAGGCGAGGCCCACTGTCCACAATCCGGCATTGAGCCCCGCCATGAGCAAACGAGGATCGCCGCTGACCAACACGCAGCCGTCGAGCTGGGCGGCATTGAGCGTCATCAACGCTTGCCAGCATGCGTCCGGCGCTGGCCAGTGGTTGTTCGGGCTGGGTGTGGGCTGTATCAGGCCTTGCAGCGGAGCCGCCAGCTGTTCGGCGATGTGCGCGGGATGTTCTTCGATCCAGGCGCAAGGGATGCCTTGTTGCCTGAGGTTGTTCAGCGCGGCGAGCGCGCCGGGGGTTGGGATCGCGAAGGACTGGGCATCTTGAGACTGGAGAGCGTTGCCATCGCCGCTGCGTAACGTGCGGGCTTGCGCGCCGAAATCAACCAGACAACCGCTCAGACCGAAGAGCACGGCGGTAAACGACGGGGCGGGCACGGCAACGGGGGCGAGCATGAAATTCCCTCTCAAATGCCAATGACGCTAAGTGATTTGCATGACAGTGCGATGACCGAAGCGTGACATTGTCAGCGAATGTTTAAAGGGGTGAAGAATTCCTTCGGCATTCGAGACGTAAATCCTCGCGGAAGGCTTTATACTCCCAGCCTTTGGTTTGGGGGCGTAGCGCCCGCTTCATCACTTTGACTGGGAGTCTCAGCTATGCCCGTGACCGGTGCAGGCTTTATCAATCGTCTGGCTCGAACGTGTTTCTGGGCAGGTCTGGCCTTGGTGCCAATGGCTGCTCAAGCCGCTGACGAAGATCCATGGGAAGGCGTAAACCGCGCTATTTTTCGCTTCAACGACACCGTCGATACTTACGCGCTGAAGCCAATCGCTCAGGGCTATGAGTTCATCACACCGCAGTTTCTTGAAGACGGCATCCACAACATGTTCAAGAACATCGGGGAAGTCACCAACTTCGCCAACGATGTTCTGCAGGCCAAGCCTGAGGCCGCTGGCGTCGACACCGCTCGCCTGATCCTCAACACTACCTTCGGTCTTTTCGGTTTCTTCGACGTCGGCACCAAAATGGGCCTGCAACGCAACGACGAAGATTTCGGCCAGACCCTCGGCCACTGGGGCGTGGCAAGCGGTCCGTTCGTGATGATCCCGCTGCTGGGTCCGAGCACGGTGCGTGACGCGTTCGCCAAGTACCCTGACACCTACACCCAACCGTACCGCTACATCGACCACGTACCGACCCGTAACACGGCGTTTGGCGTTAGCGTGGTAGATACCCGCGCAAGCCTGCTGTCGGCCGAGAAGCTGATCAATGGCGACAAGTACATCTTCATTCGTAACGCTTACCTTCAGAACCGGGAGTTCAAGGTCAAGGATGGCAAGGTCGTCGACGATTTCTGATCGCACCGACACGTTGAAGATGCAAAAAAGGCGACTTTCGGGTCGCCTTTTTCTTTTCGCGAATTTTTGAAATTGTGAACTGCTTCCGAAGTGCCATCACTTCATGGTGAGAATAGTGAGCCCCAGCTTCTGTTCACTGCCGTCGATGTCAGCGATCCACACCACTTCGGTGTCGGCTTCCAGGCCCTTGAGCGCAGCATGTTCCGATTCGATTCGCACGCTGATCCTGTCCCCGACCTTGAAGGAGCGCGGGGCCTGTATCTGCATGCCTGAGCTGGATAAATCCACGCAGACCGCAGGGATGATCTGACCCGCGTAGATCAGGCTGACGTCCGCATCGACACGCATGCGGATGTAATCTCGTTTCTCTGCATAGTCGCGATCAATCTGGCCCATGGGCGCGTCCTTCGTTTTCGTTGCTGATTTCAGGGTTCTTATAACTCCCGGCGATTTGCGATGTAAAGACGTTAGCCGACCGCTGGAGCGAGCTTGAAACGCCCGGCGGATGGGAGTACCGTCTGCGCCTTGAAGGGCACCTCTGAAAAGTGCAGCGTTTGACCAAAAGTCCGCTCGCGGGATCCAGAGAGGCTAGAAGCGAATCCAGTAGGCGGTCCGACAGAATCCGACCGCGTACGCCAACCTAATCTGGCGCCGTTTGCCCACATGCAAAAAACCAGTGCCACGCTGCTGATTATCGATGACGACGAAGTAGTGCGCGCGAGTCTCGCGGCCTACTTGGAAGACAGTGGGTTCAGCGTCCTGCAAGCCAGCAACGGTTTGCAGGGTCTACAGACCTTCGAGCAAAAAAAGCCCGATCTTGTGATCTGCGACTTGCGCATGCCACAGGTGGGCGGCCTTGAGCTGATTCGTCAGGTGACCACTCTCGCCCCGGAAACCCCGGTGATCGTGGTGTCCGGCGCAGGCGTCATGAGCGATGCCGTCGAGGCGTTGCGCCTGGGGGCGGCGGATTACCTGATCAAGCCCCTGGAAGACCTTGCAGTGCTTGAGCACTCGGTGCGACGGGCGCTGGATCGGGCGCGCCTGCTTCAGGAAAACAAGCTGTACCGTCAGAAACTCGAGACCGCCAACCGCGAACTCGAGGCCAGCCTGCATCTGCTGCAGGAGGACCAGGACGCCGGTCGTCAGGTGCAGATGAACATGCTGCCGACCAGCCCCTGGGCCATCGACGCGTTCGAATTCGAACACGAGATCATCCCGTCGCTGTATCTGTCTGGCGACTTCGTGGATTATTTTCGGGTCGATGAACGGCGTGTCGCGTTCTACTTGGCCGATGTGTCGGGGCATGGCGCCTCGTCGGCATTCATCACCGTGCTGTTGAAGTTCATGACCACGCGTTTGCTGTTCGAGTCCAAACGCGGCGGTAACTTGCCGAAATTCAAGCCGTCGGATGTCCTCGGCCACATCAACCGGGGTCTGATCAGCTGCAAGCTGGGCAAACACGTGACGATGGTGGGCGGGGTGATCGACGAGGAAACAGGGCAATTGACCTACAGCGTCGGCGGCCATTTGCCGTTGCCAGTGCTGTATACGCCGACCGAAACCCGTTATCTCGAAGGGCGCGGTCTGCCGGTAGGATTGTTCAACGAGGCGACGTATACGGACCACGTGCTGGATCTGCCGGAGTCCTTTAGTCTGACTCTGCTGTCTGATGGCATTCTGGACCTTTTGCCAGGTGATACACTCAAAGAGAAAGAAGCCAACTTGCCTGAATTGGTGAAGTCGGCTGGCGGCAGCCTGGATGGTCTGCGTCGTAAGTTTGGATTGGCCACACTCGGGGAGATGCCGGATGATATCGCCTTGTTAGTGTTGAGCAGGAACCTTTAATGAGTACCGGTAGAATCCAGTTTGCCGAGCAAGATGGCACCTTCGTCCTGAAGTTCGTGGGTGAAGTGCGCCTGACTCTTTGCTCGGCGTTGGATGCGACGATTGAGCGGATCTTCACCTCGATGAATTTTTCGACCGTGGTGATCGATCTGACCGAGACCCGCAGCATTGACAGCACAACGCTTGGTCTTCTGGCCAAGTTGTCCATTTTGTCGCGGCAGAAAGCGGGCTTGCTGCCCACTGTCGTGACCACCCACGAAGACATCACGCGCCTGTTGCAGTCGATGGGCTTCGATCAGGTGTTCAACATTGTGGGTCGTCCGATCCCGCGGCCTGAGTCGCTGTGCGATCTGCCTTCGCAGGATCAGTGCGAGGATGTGGTCAAGGCCAAGGTCCTGGAAGCGCACAAGATTCTGATGGGGTTGAACGATTCCAATCGCGAGGCGTTTCGCGATCTGGTGAATGCGCTCGAGCATCAATAAATGTAGCTTGCTGGGGACTGGCTAACACCAGACCTGTTTCGCCTTCGGCGAGTTACTTGAAAATCGGAATGCCGCACCACCACCAAGTCACCAAGTGTCCTTGCTCCTGGTTTGGCGCTTCCTTCGTCAGCGTACCTTCACTCCGGCGACGCTCCGTGTGCCCGCGCTGAACGGACATCCATGTCCTGGCAGCGCTCTCGCGGCATCCATGCCGCTCGGCCCACTACACGCCACCTGCGTTCAGCCTGCACCCAAGTCGCGATGGGCGTCGTCTGGACTATTGCGTACGAAGATCTAGATCAACGGCAACAGCAACAGCAACGGCGAACATCGAACCTGTAGCGCTCCGCCTTGCCGGCGGTAGCGATCTTTCGTACGCGACCGCCGGCAAGCCGGAGTGCTACAGGCGCGTGTGTCGAGCCGAGATTTTAGAGCTGAACACCAATCCCTGTGGGAGACGCCGGAGGTCACGACGGTACGGGCAGCGAAGCGGTGGATCAGTTAGCAGATGAGCCACCAGACCCACCGCCATCGTCCGAATCGCGGCCCGTACCGTCGTGACCTCCGGCGTCTCCCACAGGAATTGCGTCAAGACGGACAGCTGTGTTTGGTGTTGATCTTGATCTTGCTTCTAAGTGCGCGATGTCCCAGACGACACCAATCGCGACTTGGGTGCAGGCCGAACGTAGGTGACGTGGAGTGGGCCGAGCGGCATGGATGCCGCGAGAGCCGCCCCCCGCCATGGATGGCGGATGGCGGCGGGCCCACGGAGCGTCGCCGGAGTGAGGGTATTCCGACGAAGGAGGAACCAAACCAGGAGCCAGGACCCTTGGTTACTTGGGGTCTTATCAAGTAACTCGCCGAAGGCGAAACAGGTCTGGCGTTAGCCAGAGCCGTATCAGCCGCGCCGCTATTACGTGGCGTATCCAGATTTCCAGCTGCACACGGAGCCCTGTGGAAGTTGTGCGACAGCCCGGGCCGCGCTCGGACGGTTGGGGTAGGTCAGGCGGCTCATCTGCAACTGACCCACCGCCTCGTCCGAATCGCGGCCTGTACCGTCGTGACCTCCGGCGTCTCCCACAGGAATTGCGTCAAGACGGACAGCCGTGTTCGCTGTTGATCTTGATCTTGCTTCTAAGTGCGCGATGTCCCAGACGACACCAATCGCGACTTGGGTGCAGGCCGAACGTAGGTGACGTGGAGTGGGCCGAGCGGCATGCCCGAGGAACGAGGGCCCAACCAGGAGCAAGCACCCTTGGTTACTTGGGGTGCTTTTCCAAGTAACTCGCCGGAGGCGAAACAGGTCTGGCGTTAGCCAGAGCCCTATCAGCCGCGCCGCTATTACTTGGCGTATCCAGATTTCCAGCTGTACACGGAACCCGATGGGAGACGCTGAAGTTGTGCGACAGCCGCGGTAGCGGTGGGTCAGTAGACAACTTCATAACTGATCCACCGCCTCGCTGCCGTCGTGACCTCCGGCGTCTCCCACAAAAATTGCGTCAAGACGGACAGCCGTGTTCGCTGTTGATCTTGCTTCTAAGCGCGCGTCAGTTCAGACGCCACCAATCGCGACTTGGGTGCAGGCTGAACGCAGGCGGCGGGCCCACGGAGCGTCGCCGAAGTGAGGGAACCCGAGGAACGAGGGCCCAACCAGGAGCCAGGACACTTGGTTACTTGGGGTCTTATCAAGTAACTCGCCGGAGGCGAAACGTTTCTGCCGTTAGGCAGAATCTTGGCTGACCACACCCTCACAGACACATAAAGCCCTAGCCGTGCCCCGCCACACAGACAAAAAAAAGCAGCACCCATCAAGGATGCCGCCCTTTTCGTATAGCCCGAAGTCTTAAGCCTTGGCGCGCAGCAACGCCTCAAGCTTCTCCTGATCGCGAGCAAACTGACGAATACCTTCAGCCAGCTTCTCGGTCGCCATCGCATCCTCGTTGGACGCCCAGCGGAACTCGCTTTCGTTCAACGTTTGACGCGGCTCACCGCCAGTGCCCGGCTTGAGCTTCTGCACCAGCGTGCCGGTGTCCTCGGACAGCTTGTGCAGCAGATCAGGGCTGATGGTCAGGCGGTCGCAGCCGGCCAACTCTTCGATCTGGCTCAAGTTACGGAAGCTTGCGCCCATGACCACGGTTTTGTAGTCATTGGCCTTGTAGTAATTGTAGATGCGAGTGACCGACTTCACGCCAGGATCTTCGGCACCGACGAAATCTTTGCCTTCAGCCTTCTTGTACCAGTCGTAGATGCGGCCCACGAACGGCGAAATCAGGAACACGCCAGCGTCGGCACAGGCCTGCGCCTGAGCGAAGGAGAACAGCAGGGTCAGGTTGCACTGAATGCCTTTCTTTTCCAGCTGCTCGGCGGCGCGGATGCCTTCCCAGGTCGAGGCCAGCTTGATCAGGATGCGATCGCGGCCAATGCCGGCCTTCTCGTACAGCTCGACCAGGCGCTCTGCACGTGTGATGCAGGCGTTGGTGTCGAAAGAAATGCGGGCGTCCACTTCAGTGGAAACGCGGCCCGGCACCACTTTCAGAATTTCCTGACCGATGGCCACGGCGAAACGGTCGCTCGCCAGTCCGATGTCGTTGTTCGCGCCGCTGAACGCTTCTTTCAGACGGTCTGCGTTGCTGTCGCTCGACGCGGCCTTGAGCAACAGGGAAGGGTTGGTCGTGGCATCAACCGGCTTGAGCTTTTCAATGGCAGCGAAATCGCCGGTATCGGCAACGACGGTGGTGATCTTTTTGAGTTGTTCCAGCTTGGAAGTCATGAGCGTGCTCTGTCCTGTGGGTTTGATGACATTACCCGAGCGCCGCCGGTCACTCAAGGGCGTAAACCGCTGCGCATGCACTGATTTAGAGGGCCTGCGTTTGCGCAAACAGCTGACCTGTGCGTCAGCCATGACCCGGCACGACATGACCTTTTTTGCAGGTCAGTCCGGGCTCATGGTTGTCGGTTCCCGAGGAGGGCGGATACTCGATCCAGACTGGTTGGAGCGTGGATGCGACAGGTTGTTCCCGGCGCCTTCGTCTATTGTGCTGAGGACCGATTCAGGCGAGAGGGACCATCACCATGAAGAAACTGATCAATGACCCGCTGCGCGTCGTCGACGACATGCTGCAGGGGGTAGTGCTGGCCGATCAGCGGCTGGCGTTGCTGGAAGGGGAAAACATCGTCGTTCGCCGGGATTTTCATACGCTCAAGGCCGACTGCAAGGTCAGTCTCATCTCTGGCGGCGGTGCCGGTCACGAACCTGCACATGGCGGTTATGTCGGCAGCGGCATGCTCACCGCCGCAGTGGCCGGGCCTGTATTTACCTCGCCCAGTGTCGACGCAGTGCTCAGCGCGATCATGACCGTCGCCGGTCCCGGGAGCGTGCTGCTGATCGTCAAGAACTATACCGGTGATCGTCTCAACTTCGGGTTGGCCGCCGAGATCGCACGGGCCGCCGGTGTCGACGTAGACATGCTGGTGGTCGGCGACGATGTGGCACTGGATGATGATGGCGGCCGGGTAGGCCGTCGCGGGATTGCCGGGACCGTGTTCATTCATAAGGTGGCCGGCGCGGCGGCTGAAGCGGGATTGTCTCTCAAGCAGGTCAAGGCCGAAGCCCAGAGAGCGGCGGCGGGGCTGTTCAGCATGGGGCTGGCCCTCGGCGCTTGCACCGTGCCCGCTGCCGGAAAGCCGGGTTTCACTCTTGCCGACGATGAAGTGGAATACGGCTTGGGCATCCATGGCGAAAGCGGTGTGCGTCGTGGCCATGTCCAGCGGGCGGGCGAAATGGTCAGGGTGTTGCTGGAGCGGATCGTCGAACAGGGCGACTTGAAGGCCGGTGAGCGGATCGCACTAATGGTCAATAACCTGGGCGGCACCGCGGTTCAGGAGCTGGACATCGTCGCGGGTGAGGCGCTATCAGGCTTCGCCAGCCGTGGTTTGAACGTTGAAGCTGTGATGGTCGGCACTTTTCTCACCGCTCTGGAGATGCCGGGATGCTCGCTGTCGGTCATGCGCATCGACGATTCGATGCTCGCGCGGCTCCACGCGCCGACCGATGCCGGTGCCTGGCCCGGCATGAGCACTCCCGCCCTGGACGTTGCCAGAGTACCTGCGGTCGCCACCGCCGAGAATCACTCCACTCAGGGCACCGAGTGGGCGCAACCCAATGCGCAGGTACTCAGGCGCGTCCTTCAGGCGATCAGCCGAGCCTTGCAGGATAACGAAGAGGTGTTGACCGAGCTGGATTCGGTGGTGGGCGACGGCGATATCGGCATCAGCCTCGCCCGTGGCGCGCGGGCCATCGACGAAGCGCTCGATACGCTGGCCCTTGACCGACCGGGTGTTGCGCTGCAGCAGCTGTCGGCGGTATTGCGTCGCGTGCTGGGCGGCACTTCGGGGCCGCTGTACGCAGTGTTCGTGCTGCGCGCGGGTGTCAGGCTTTCGGCTCACGCAGAGCCTGATTCGATTGCGGCCTGGGCCGAGGCGTTTCAGGCGGGGTGCGATGGCATGGCCCGGCTTGGCGGCGCCAGTGCGGGGGACAGGACCATGCTCGATGCATTGATTCCGGCAGCGGCTGACCTTGCCAGGCAGACCTCTGACGCCAGCGCGCTGGAGGCAGCCACGCAGGTCGCCATCGCCGCAGAATTCGGGGCCGAATCCACACGCAATATGCTTGCGAGCAAAGGGCGTTCGTCCTACCTCGGTAATCGTGCGTTGGGGCACATCGATCCGGGGGCGTTTGCAGTCACGGTATGGGCGCGGGCTGTCGCGTCGGCGTTTGAAAGCTGATGTGCGATATAGCCAAAGGCTTACAGCGCGTCAGGCGAAGTCGCTCTATGAACTGAAACATTGGCGGGTTAACTTGGATCCATCAACTGAAGCAACGGAACCGCTTCAGCGATCAAGGATGATCAGCCATGGCGCGGAGCGCTGCCGACAGGAAGTTGGAATGGTGTTGAACTGAAAAACGACCCGCTTCGGCGGGTTTTTTTATGGCTGCAGATTTATCCGTCACTCGCCGCTTGCACCGCTGCAATCGCTGTCTATCTCCTTCACCAGAGCGTTCTGCTGGAACAACTGCAGATGCACCTGGCATTTCGCACCGGACGGCAAGCTGATGCTCACGCTGTTGGCCGGCACTCCACTCTGAACGTCGCCCTGCTGATTGATGCTCGAAGTCCCGTGCACACTGCTCTGGCTGACCGTCATGCGGTACTGCAGCGTCAGCGGCTCCGGGTTCTCGATGTGCGGACGGATCATCACCATCGCGCCATTGCGCTGGCTGTCGATCGATACCGCCAGTTGCGAAAAATCCATCATCGGTTTTACCTCTGGGTCGCGCTGGCTTTCATGTTATCGCCGTACTGAGTGACCGAGACGGTGCCGCCGAACCCCGCCTGATTGACGCTCGCCTGGTTGGACTGCCCGTACTGCCCCACGAATGCCTGATTGTAGGCGCCGTTCTGCACCACGTTGGCCGAGTTGTCGGTGCCGTGCTGGGCGACGCCGGTCTGGTTGTTGTTGCCTGACTGATTGACCTGGGCGCTGTTGTCCGAGCCGCTCTGCTGCGCGGTGATGGCGTTATTCGCACCGCTTTGATTGATCACGGCCTGGTTGCGATTGCCGGACTGGCTCTGGTTGATGCGTTGTGTCGCGCCGCTCTGATCGACCCGGGTCCGGTTGTTCGAACCGATCTGCGAAATCGTCGACACGCTGTTGCCGACGGTGATGTCGGAGTAGCGTTCCTCGCGCACCAGATCGGCTGCCTGGCACAGGGTGCTGCCGAGCAACAAAGCTGCGGCGACCCATGGATATCCGTTATTTCTGCGTGACATTCTTGTCTCCAGTCGGCAGCAGCTCTCTATCGGCTTCGGCCATTGGCAGGGTGGTCATTTGCTCGTCGTAGCTCTTCAGATAGCTCTGCAACAACGGCTTGTTCAGATCGTCAGGGTTCTTCAGGTTCCAGCTACCCTCGCGGGCACCTTGGGCAATCATGTGGATCAACGCGGTTTCGATGGCTTCGCGCACGCATTGCTGCACCGGCTCGTTACGCGACAAGCCCGTTTCCACTTCCAGCAGATGCTTGAGCGAAACGAACTTGAAGATGCCGAAGTCCACCTGAATCGAGAACACGGTCTTGGTGGTGGTAATGCTCTGGATGATGTCGCCGGTGCGGATGTCGATGGCGCGCAGGTTCACGGTCACCTGGTCCTGGCGGTACAGCTCCGAAGGTCCAATGCCCAGGTAGCGCACACCGATGCCGCCGGTTCTGACGTTGCTTTCATAGGCGACGATGGCGCCTTCGATGATCATGTTGGCAGGACGCAGGGCGGGCAGTTGGACCTGAGCCTGGTCTTGCGGTTGCTCCAGGGCGCGGATGATCTTGCGCTCGGTGAGCAGGTCTTGCAGGTTTTCGCGTTCCACCGGTTTAAACCAGCGCGAATCACGCAGTGCGGTGATCAGCAGCGACGCGGCGCCCTGTGTCACCGACGTTGAAAACGAGCTGTCCGGCGACGGTTTGTATTGACCGGTCTGGTCTCGCAGCCCGTACACCGCAACGCTTATGGGGCCTGCCGGAGCGGGCAGGTGGGTCAGGTCACGCAGGCTCTGTGTAGGTGGCGAGAGCGTGGCCTTGGAAATGGTCGCAGCAGGACGCGAAGTGGCACAGCCGGCAATTAGCATTACGGCAGAGACAATCAATGTTAACGAACGGACGCGCATTCTTTTTCTTCCTACAAAGAAAACCCCGCCGGTGGCCCGGCGGGGTAAGACATCTTAGTGTTGGTAGACAGTTGCGACGTTGCCGCCACCGCCAGACTGGCTGACGTTGGCGACCATGTTGTTGCCCGATTGAGTTACGCCGACCACGTTGGCAGCGCTGAGAAAGCCCGAGCTTGAGCCAGTCTGGCTGACGGTCGCGCGGTTGCTGTTGCCGGTCTGCAACAGGGTTTCTTCGTTGTAGTTGCCAGTCTGGGTGCTGGACGCATAGTTGTTGTCGCCACGTTGCTGAACGTTGGCGTAATGCGAGTCACCGCTCTGGTACAGACCGGCGGTGTTGTAGTCCCCGCGCTGGGCTGCGGTGGCAGAGCTGTTGGTGGCGCTGGTCTGCTGAACGTTGCCCAGGTTGTTGTTGCCGTTCTGGGTCAGGTTGGCAGACGTGTAGATGCGGCTGTTCTGCTGCGAAACGTTACCGGTGTTGGAGTTGCCGGTCTGGCTCAGGCCAGCGGTCACGTTGCCCTGGTTGCCCTGTTGCGAGATACCGCCCAGGTTGTAGTTGCCCGACTGGGTGAGGGTCGCGCCGACGATGGTGTTGTTGCCCGATTGCGAGGTGGTCGCGGTGTTGTTGTTACCGTTGCCCTGAGTGATGCTGGCGCTGGTACGGGTGTTGGTGTCCTGGCCGATGGTCGCGGTGTTGTACGCCGACGATTGATCCAGAGTTGCCGACTGGCCGAGGGTGTAGCTGCCGCCGGTCTGGTTGATCGCGCCGCTGTTGTTGTTGCCGGACTGCTTGGCAGCGGCGTTGTTGTAGTAGCCGCCCTGATTGATGTTCAGGGTGCTGGAAGTCGCGGTCTGGCTGATCGGGGTACCGGCGAAACGACCGGAAGCCTGGGTGCCGGCGTTGTTCTGGCCGCCTTTCTGGTTGACGTTGACGATCGAACCGGTCGCGCCTTGCTGGTCGACGTTCAAGCTGTTGCTGGAGCCGTCCTGAGTGGTATTGACGGTACTGTTGTCAGCCATTGCAGCGCCAGACAGTGCAACCAGAACAGCGATAGACAGAAGGGATTTACGTGCGTGCATCATGAGCTTCCTTTTTCAGTTTTTATGCTTCGGGTTTGGGGTGTCGCGAACTTTTCTACGGCAGGTCTTACGGTTGATTCACTTGAAACTGGGTGGTCTGCCCGGTGTTCTTGTCGGTGGTGACAATCTGCAGCAGGCCGCCCTGAAGGTTGGTGATCGAGATGCGGAAGTCGGTGGTTTCCACGATCCCCGGTACCAACTGGCCATTGGGGCCGACGATGCTTGAGGTCACCGCCGAAGACACCCGGCTGAGAATCGCGCTCTGCAACATGCTGTTGAACTGGGTCAGCGCGGTCTGGCCAGAGGCCGAGGACGACGATTTTTCGGTGAAGTGGTTCTGCGCCTGGGCCTGGTTCAACAGCACGGGACCGTTGAGTGGGTTGCCACCGAACGAGGGGTTGTTGGGCACGTAGGCCAGTTCGCTGGCTTGGGCGCTGACAAATGCGCCGGACACCAGTGCCAGGCTGACTACGACCAGAGACATCCGCTGCATATCCATACCTTTCATAGTTCGTCGCGCCCCAGGTCCGGGTCGCCGAAAAATTGTGCGAGTTGGTAATCGAGAATCGCCTGGTAGACCTGCGCGGCGGCATCTGCACCGATCGCAGGGATCAAGGTGCGGTTGGGCGGCAGGAACATCGAAAACAGACGGCGATTGCCGTAGTCGACGAACACCTGGCTGCCAAGACGTGCGGTCGGACGTTCGCTGATGGCGACGGTGAACGTGCCGTCCTCGTCCTTGTCGCGCCAGGCGCTGGCAAAACTGTCGTAAAACGTACGGCCGGCCATGGTCATGGTCTGGCCGATGACAATGCCGCCGACATCACGGCGGTTGAGCGTGCGCTGTTGGTCAACCGTGGCGGAAGTGTTCACGCTCGGTTGTGCAAACAGCGGGGCTGTCACGCACAGTTGCAAGAACAAGACACACAAAGCTCGTGAATACGTCATGTTTGTAAGGTCGGTGACACAAAGTTGGTACTTGTTATATATGAATAATTCCTCTTTGCCACTACTTAACTAAAAATAAATTAATTATTTTTATTGGCGTCAAATTCCGTTCGGTTTTTTAGTTGGTTCAATAGAGCCTCAATGAAGGCTGGGGCAAAACCATGGCGTCAATTTAATATGTCCGTGATTAGGCCTAAGCCCCTGTAATCGTTGGTGTGTGGCGGGGCGGGGGTGTGCTATCCGTTTGGGTGGTGCTCAATTTTATATATGGGGTGTTTAAGTTTTAATGTTGTCGGGATTTTTTTTAAAGCTTTGGTGGCCAGTTGTTTAAATGCTGGTGTCAACAATGCTTCCTATTTAGATATTTTCTAACTCGAGGCTCTTGCTAATACGGTCAGGCGCAAAGTATGTGTTTGTCACAGGAGGTTTGGAACTTTATCGTGCCGTCTAAGTTGTTTTCCTCTCGTCATCTTAAAAGCCTGACTTTCGGAATACCCGTCTGGGACGCGGGTTGGATCCATGGAGCAATTTATAACGGGGCAGGTTGAATACGTGTCCGATGTTCGCGCTGTAGCAAATGCGCACAAGAAAATCAGAATTTTTCTCATTCCAGAAACAGTACGAGCAGCATTGAAAAATGATGCCTCTACGCCACTATTTAATCGGACCGTTGGCGTATCACCGCTTCGCGACAGTGACATTGCGTTACATGACCGGGCGCCTACAGCTTGATCGCCTGAACTGATAAACTGCGCGCCCATTACGCCTGACCCGCCTGACCGCCCAGATGCTGCCAATGACCGCTCCACGTACCGCCAGCCAGCCGACCGAACCTTCCCGCCGCTTTTCCGTGGCGCCGATGATGGACTGGACTGACCGCCACTGCCGATTCTTCCTGCGCCTGCTGTCGAAGAGCGCGCTGCTGTACACCGAGATGGTCACCACCGGCGCATTGCTCCACGGCGACAGCGAACGCTTCCTGCGGCACGATCAAAGCGAGCACCCGCTGGCCCTGCAACTGGGCGGCAGCAACCCGGCGGACCTCGCAGCCAGTGCGCGTCTGGCACAGGCCGCAGGTTACGACGAGGTCAACCTCAATGTCGGCTGCCCGAGCGACCGGGTGCAGAACAACATGATCGGTGCGGTGCTCATGGGCCACCCGCAACTGGTCGCCGACTGCGTGAAGGCCATGCGTGATGCCGTTTCGATCCCGGTGACTGTCAAACACCGCATCGGCATCAATGGCCGCGACAGCTACGAGCAACTCTGTGAATTCGTCGGCACGGTTCGCGACGCGGGCTGCACCAGTTTCACCGTCCATGCCCGTATCGCCATCCTCGAAGGCCTGTCACCCAAGGAAAACCGCGATATCCCGCCACTTCGCTACGAAGTCGCCGCGCAGCTCAAGCAGGATTTCCCCGATCTGGAGTTCATCCTCAATGGCGGCATCAAGACCCTTGAGCAATGCCAGGAGCACCTGAAAACCTTCGACGGCGTGATGCTCGGTCGCGAGGCGTACCACAACCCCTACCTGCTGGCGGAAGTCGACCGAGAACTGTTCGGCGGCAGCGAACCACAGATCACCCGCGCCCAGGCGCTGGCGCAGCTACGTCCCTATGTCGAAGCCCACCTGCGCGACGGCGGCTCCATGCACCACATCACCCGCCACGTGCTCGGCCTGGGCACCGGCTTCCCCGGCGCACGCAAATTCCGTCAATTGCTGTCGGTGGACATCCACAAGACCGACGACCCGTTGGGTCTGCTGGATAAGGCGGGGGAGTTGTTGGAGGGGCGATGAGGGGGCAATGTCGATCGGTCCAGTCCATCATTGGGCTGATCGAATGCCTCAAGGATCTAGCCCCCGCAACACGCGTCCAACCTCCGTCTGTACCTGATAAGCCGGCGCCTCCACCGCATTGAAATCCTGGGTATAGCGCTGGGCGAAGCCATTCACGCCCCATTCCTGATACTGCTGCACATGCTTGAGTTCGTGGGCCCAGAGGGCGACGTTGGTTTCTGCTGCTTCAGCGGTGCGGAAGACGATGATGTCGACCAGCGTCACGGCGCCGATATCGGGGTTTTGCATCATGGCGCTCGCGGCGCTGAGTTCGCCGTTGTCACCGACCTTATAAAGAGCTGCGTCGAGCACGCTGGGTGGATACCAGCGCAGCAGTTGCTCGCGGATGGCGTCGGGGATCGGCTGGGTGCCACTGATGGCCGCTTCGGCGCGGGACTGGCTGAGCCAGAGCGCCAGCGCCGGGCCCGCAACCTGTGTGATTTCGGTGGGCATGCCGCTGCCGAGGATCTGTCCGACGTCGGGAAGGCAGATGCAGCCGTTGAGGCAGATGAGTTTTTCGCCTGCCGGGCAGGAGGCGGGTTCGGCTATGGCGCTGCTGTTCAGGCAGAACAGCAGCAGGGCAAGGAAGATAACGCGCATCGGGATTCGGCAGTGTGCCCCTCTGTTATCGCCGTCCGGTGCGCGTACTCACATCCACCCACACCGCCAGCACCAGAATGCTGCCTTTGACGATCATCTGCCAGTAGCTGTCGACGTCGAGCATGGACATGCCGTTGTCCAGGCTGGTGATGACCAGCGCGCCGAGCAGTGCACCATAAACGGTACCCGAACCGCCGCGCATCGAAGTGCCGCCGATGAAGCAGGCGGCGATGGCGTCGAGTTCGCCCATGTTGCCGGCCGAAGGTGATCCCGCTGCAAGACGCGCGGTGTTGACCAGACCCGCCAAGGCGCACATCACGCCCATGATGCCGAAGATCCATAATTTGACTGCCTGCACGTTAATGCCCGACAGCCGCGTGGCTTCCATGTTGCTGCCCACCGAATAGATGCGGCGGCCGAACACGGTCTGGCTGGTGATGTAGCTGAACACGCCGAGCAACACCAACAGCAGCAGGACCGGCACCGGAATGCCGTCGTAGCTGTTGAGGGTGTAGACGAACCCGGCCAGCACCGCGCCGATGGCGACCACGCGCAACACATCCCGCACCAGCGAGTGCGCGGCCAGGCCATGCAACGCGCGATTGTGGCGCTGACGCCAGGTGAGGAACAGGGTCAGGGCGAACAGCAGAACGCCAAGCGTTACGCCTGCCAACGGTGGCAGATAACCCTGACCGACATAGACCAGTTGCGGGGAGACCGGCGCGATGGTGGTGCCGCCGGTGATGCCCAGCAAGATCCCGCGAAACGCCAGCATCCCGCCAAGGCCGACAATAAAGGAGGGAATGCGCAAGTAAGCGGTCATGCAGCCGTTGGCGAGACCGATCAACAGCCCGCACAGCGCCACGACCGCCAGGTTCACTGGCAGCGGCACGTGGTACACCACGTCGAGAATCGCCGCGACCCCGCCGAGCAAGCCGAGCAACGAACCCACGGACAGATCGATCTCGCCGCTGATGATCACCAGCACCATGCCGCAGGCAAGAATTCCGGTGATCGACATCTGCCGCAGCAGGTTCGACAGGTTGCGCGGGGTGAGGAAGCCACCCTCGGTCTGCCAACTGAAGAACAGCCAGATGAACGCGATGGCGATGACCAGCGCGAGCATCTTGTAGCGGGTGAAGAGTTGTTTGACCTGATTCATTTACGCGCTTCTCCCCACGACTTCTGGCCGATCATTATTGTTATGTCCTTGGTTTTGGCTGAGCGCAGCGGCGAGCACCTGCTCCTGGGTCAGATCCTGATTGACGAAGTCGCCGCGCAACTGACCTTCGCCGATCACCAGCACACGATCGGAAACGCCGAGCACTTCGGCCAGTTCCGACGAGACCATGATGATCGACACGCCATTTGCCGCCAGTGCGCCCATCAGCTTGTAGATCTCGTATTTGGCGCCGACATCCACGCCTCGTGTGGGCTCATCGAGGATCAGTACACGGGGTTGAGTCAGGAGCATTTTCGCCAGCACGGCTTTTTGCTGATTGCCCCCGGAAAGACTGGTGATCGGCAGAAACGGGCTTGCGGTCTTCAGGTGCATGCGCGCGATTTCCTTGTCGATGCTGCCCAGTTCCTTCTCGGCGTCGATGCGGGTCAGGTTCGAGAAACTGTCGAGCACCGCCAGGGTGATGTTCTGGCCGACACCAAGGTCGGGAATGATGCCTTGACGCTTGCGGTCTTCGGGGACCATGCACAGCCCGGCTCGAATGGATTTCAGCGGCGTGCGCGTATCGATCTGCTTGCCCTCCAGCCAGACTTCACCTTCGTAGCGACCGGGATAGGAACCGAACAGTGCCGAGACCAGCTCCGTGCGACCGGCGCCAACCAGCCCGGCAATGCCGAGAATCTCGCCGCGCTTGAGGGTGAAGGAAATATCGTCGACGCGTTTGCGTTTGGGGTTGTCGACATCGAAACAGGTGAAGCGCCGGGCCTCGAAGATCACCTCGCCGACGTCGTGGGGCTCGGTGGGGTAGAGGTTGCTCATTTCGCGCCCGACCATCTGGGTGATGATCTTCGGGATGTCCATGTCGGCCATGGCCGTGGTCGCGATGTGTTTGCCGTCGCGGATCACCGAAATGGTGTCGCAGACCGCCGCCACTTCATCCAGTTTGTGGGAGATGTAGACGCAGGCGACGCCCTTGGCCTTTAGGTCGCGGATGATGTCCAGCAGCACGTCGATTTCCGAGCGGGTCAATGCCGAGGAGGGCTCGTCGAGGATCAACAGTCGCGCCTGCTTGTTCAGGGCCTTGGCGATTTCCACCAGTTGCTGATAGCCGCCGCCGTACTGGGAAACAGGGAGCGAAACGTTCATGTCCGGCACTTTCAATTCGCGCATCAGCGCTTCGGCGCGATGGATCATTGCCGGGTAATTCATGCGCCCGCCGGGCAGGGTCAGCTCGTGGCCCATGAAGATGTTTTCTGCCACCGACAGGTCGGGGACGAGGGTCAGTTCCTGATGGATGATGACGATCCCGGCGGCTTCGGTTTCGCTGATGGACTGCGCCTTGAGCGGCTGGCCGTCCCAGAGGATTTCGCCATCCCAAGTGCCGTACGGATAGACCGCCGACAGCACTTTCATCAGGGTCGATTTGCCGGCCCCGTTCTCGCCGCACAGCCCGACGCATTCCCCGGGCCGGACCTTGATATCGATGCCGTTCAGGGCTTTGACACCGCCAAAGGATTTGACGATGCCGTTCATTTGCAGCAGGTAATCAGACATTTGCGAGTTACTCGACACAAGGATTCAAGACCACTCCGCACGCACGGCAACCCTGGGTTGATCGCTGGCCTATTCAGACGGCGATCAACCTGTGGGAAAGAGCTTGCTCGCGAACCGGCCGGTACACCCACCACCTCTTCAGCGGTTGAAGTACAGCATTCGCGAGCAAGCTCCCTCCCACAGGGCCGGGTTGGCCGCGCCACGGCGCGGTGTCAGGACGAAAGCCGTTACTTTCCGGCGATCTGATCCTTGGTGTAGAACCCATCCTTTTCCAGCAGGTCGATGTTGTCTTTGGTCAGCGGGGTTGGGGTCAGGAGGATGGTGTCGACTTTCTTGGTGCCATTGTCGTACTGCGAGCTGAACGCCGGTTTCTCGTTACGTGCCAGTTGCACCGAGAGCTTGGCGGCTTCCGAGGCGATCAGTTTCAGCGGCTTGTAGACAGTCATGGTCTGCGTGCCGTCGATCACGCGCTTGACCGCCGCAAGGTCGGCGTCCTGCCCGGAGATCGGCACCTTGCCAGCCAGTTTCTGTGCGGCCAGGGCCTGAATAGCACCACCGGCGGTGGCGTCGTTGGAGGCAACGATGCCGTCGATCTTGTTGCTGTTCTTGGTCAGGGCGTTCTCGACGATGCTCAGCGCCTCGGTCGGGTTCCATTCCTTGACCCACTGCTGGCCGACAATCTTGATGTCGCCCTTGTCGATGGCCGGCTGTAGCACTTTCATCTGGCCTTCGCGCAGCACCTTGGCGTTGTTGTCGGTTGGCGCACCGCCCAGCAGGAAGTAATTGCCCTTGGGCTGCGCCTTCAATACGCCCGATGCCTGCATCTCGCCGACCTTCTCGTTATCGAAGGAGATGTAGGCGTCGATGTCGGCGTTGAGGATCAACCGGTCATAGGAGACCACTTTGATCCCGGCCTTCTTGGCTTCGGCCACGGCGTTGGTCAGCACGGTGGCGTTGAACGGCACGATGACGATCACGTCGACGCCACGGGAAATCAGGTTTTCGATCTGGGAAATCTGCTTCTGTTCGTTGGCATCCGCCGACTGGACGAAGACCTTGGCGTCCATTTTTTCGGCCGCAGCGACGAAGTAGTCGCGGTCGCGGGACCAGCGTTCCAGGCGCAGGTCATCGATGGAGAAACCGATTTTAGGATGGGCCGAATCCGCCATGACAGGGAGGCTGAGGAGCGCCAGGGCACTGGCGAGCAAGGTGCGTTTCAGGTTTTTCATTGTGGTGCGTCCTTTTATTTTTGTTTGGGGGCACTTCCTGAGCGTGTACGTGTTGCCGGTAGAACTGTAGTGAGTCGCCGGGCGCCGCGAGCAACGAATTGTCGCGAGAATGTAACCGCCATATTTCGCAGGATCGCGGCGCCGGTTTCGGGTCATCGATAGATGAATCTGTTCACCACGCCTTCGAGCATCTCCTGACGCCCGCTGACCGCCTGCGGGTTGAGTTCATGGTTCATCGCGTGCTGCGCCAGAGATTCCAGGGTGAAATCACCGGACAGCACGGAGCGTCCGAACGGCTTGTCCCACCCTGCGTAGCGTTGATCCTTGAACTGCTGAAGCTGGTCGTTTTCGATCATCGCTGCCGCACGTTCGAGGGCGAGCGCCAGGACATCCATGGCCGCGACATGGCCGTAGAACAGGTCGATTTCATCGAGGCTTTGACGACGGACCTTGGAGTCGAAGTTGAAACCGCCGCTCTTGAAGCCGCCAGCCTTGAGAATTTCATAGGTGGCCAGGGTCATCTCTTCGACGCTGTTGGGAAACTGGTCGGTGTCCCAGCCGTTCTGCGGATCGCCACGGTTGGCGTCGATGCTGCCGAAGATGCCGAGGGACGCCGCCGTGGCGATCTCGTGATGGAAACTGTGCCCGGCGAGGGTCGCGTGGTTGGCCTCGATATTGACCTTGATCTCCTTCTCCAGACCGAACTGGTGGAGGAAGCCGAACACCGTGGCGCTGTCGTAATCGTACTGGTGCTTGGTCGGCTCCTGAGGCTTGGGCTCGATCAGCAGATCGCCCGCGAATCCAATCCTGTGTTTGTGCTCGACGACCATGCGCATGAAGCGCCCGAGCTGTTCGCGCTCACGTTTGAGGTCGGTATTGAGCAGCGTCTCGTAACCTTCGCGACCGCCCCACAGCACGTAGTTGGCGCCGTTCAAGCGTTTGGTGGCGTTCATGGCGCTGAACACCTGAGTCGCCGCATAGGCGAAGACTTCCGGGTCCGGGTTGCTCGCCGCGCCTGCGGCAAAGCGCGGATTGCTGAAACAGTTGGCGGTGCCCCAGAGCAACTGGATGCCGCTCTGTTCCTGATGGCGTTCGAGCTCATCGACCATTTGCGCGAAGTTGTGGCTGTACTCTTTCAGGCTCGCCCCTTCAGGCGCCACGTCGGTGTCGTGAAAGCTGTAGTAGTCGATGCCCAGCTTGGAGAAGAACTCGAACGCGGCATCGGCTTTGAAGCGCGCCAGTTCCATGGCATCGCCCGGCTTGATCCACGGGCGCTTGAAGGTGCCGACGCCAAACATGTCGGCGCCCGGCCAGACGAACGTGTGCCAGTAACAGGCGGCCATGCGCAGGTGCTCGCGCATCGGCTTGCCGAGGATGATTTTGTTGGCGTCGTAATGGCGAAAGGCGAGGGGGGAATCGCTGTTCGGGCCCTCGTAGCGAATCCTGTCGATCTCGGGGAAGCAGGGCATCGGTGTTTTCCTTGTTGTTCTGGGGGGAGCTGAATCTGTTCCGATACTAGCAACGGCCCACCCCAAGAAAATTATGAAAATCACCAACTCGGTGTTCGATTTTGAGTATTGAGATTCCTCTCGCGCAGGCCTAGTCTGTGCCGACCGGTTTCACCGGTTCGGGAGAAAACAATGAAAACCGTCCCGCCCGTGCATCGAATTGCGCTGCTGTTCAATGGCGGCAAGATCTACGATCGCGGCATCATCACTGGCATTGGCAATTACCTCAGTAGCACGCGCGCATCCTGGGATCTGTTCCTTGAGGAGGATTTTTTGTGCCGGCTCAAAGGTATCGAGCGCTGGCAGGGCGACGGCATCATTGCCGATTTCGACGACCCGCTGATTGGCGAAGCGCTGGCCGCAAGCAAGTTGCCGGTGGTGGCGGTGGGCGGCTCCTATGAGGATGAACGCGACTACCCGAAGAACATCCCCTATGTCGCAACCGACAACTTTGCCCTGATAAAGCTGGCCTACGAGCACCTGATCGAGGCCGGGCTCACGCGTTTTGCCTGCTTCAGTTTGCCGGAAGCGCAGAGCAATCGCTGGGCGCAGGAACGTGAAACGGCCTTTCGCCGTTTGTTGCAGCGCGACGGCCTGCAGGGTGAGATCTATCGCGGGCTGAGCACCAGCGCACCACTCTGGGACAGCGCCGTGGAGCAGCAGATCGCCTGGCTGCAAAGCCTGCCCAAACCCATCGGCATCATTGCCGTCAGCGACGCGCGCGCCCGGCAGCTGTTGCAGGCCTGCCTCACGGCCGGGATCGCGGTGCCGGAGCAAGTGGCGCTGATCGGCATCGACAACGACCCGCTGACCCGAACCCTGACCCGCGTGCCTTTGAGTTCGGTGATTCAGGGCACGCAAAGCATGGGGCGCACCGCCGCAGCCTTATTGCATCAGATGCTGCACGGCATGCCCTCGACGACCCAGCAGATACTGGTGCCCCCCGAGGCGATCAACGTACAGGCCTCCAGTCTGCATCAGCCGCTGGGCAATCCTTACGTGATGCAGGCGCTGCACTTCATTCGTCAGTACGCGTGCCAGGGCATCAAGACTGCGCAAGTCGCGGGGTATGTCGGGGTTTCGCGCTCGTCTCTGGAGTCGCACTTCCGCAAGGAGCGCGGCTGCAGCGTGCATGACGAAATCCTGCGCTTCAAACTGGCGGCCGCAGCATCACGGCTGGAAAAGACTGATTCGGCCATCGCCGACATCGCACAGAATTGCGGCTTCAAATCCGCTCAATACCTGCACACCGTGTTTCGCCGAGAATTCGGCTGCACGCCCCGCGAGTACCAGCAGGAGGTCGCGGCGCCGCTTCATTGATTCGCCTTCAAGGCACCGCCCGTGACGGCCGTGCCTGTACATAACAACGACAACATCACAGGAGTCATCGATGCATCCGATTCGTTTAGGGCTGGTGGGTTACGGCAAGATCGCGCAGGACCAGCATGTGCCGGCGATCCGCGCCAACCCGCAGTTCGAGCTGGTGTCTGTCGCCACCCTTGGCCAGCCATGCCCCGGCGTCGACAACTTCAGCTCGCTGGCCGAGTTGCTCGCCCATGGCCCGCAGGTCGACGCGATTGCCTTCTGCACCCCGCCGCAAGGGCGTTTCGCCTTGGTTCAGCAGGCCCTGGAAGCTGGCAAGCACGTGCTGGTAGAGAAGCCACCGTGCTCGACCCTTGGCGAGGCAATGTCGCTGATCGATGAAGTGCAGAAGGCCGGGATCAGCGGGCTGTTCGCCTGGCATTCGCGTTTCGCACCCGGCGTGACCAATGCCAAAGCGTGGCTCCAAGGCAAGGCGCTGAAGCAGGTGCGTGTCGAGTGGAAAGAACAGGTGCGCAAATGGCACCCGGGGCAGGCGTGGATCTGGCAGGCGGGCGGGTTGGGCGTGTTCGATCCGGGGATCAATGCGTTGTCCATTGTCACCGATCTGCTGCCAGGCAAGTTGTTCGTTCAGTCTGCCGAATTGAGCGTGCCGAGCAACTGTCAGTCGCCGATTGCCGCATCCATGCAAATGCGTTCGGGTGAACAGGTGCAGGTCGTTGCCGAGCTGGATTTCGACCACAGCGACAACGAGCTCTGGCGCATCGAATTGCACACCGACGAAGGCATGATGCGGCTGGATTCGGGCGGCGCCCAGGTCAGTATCGATGGGGTGACGCAAGGGGTGTCAGAAGAGGGCGAATACCCGGCGATGTACAAACATTTCGCGCAGTTGATCGCTGACAAACAGAGCGATCTCGATCTGCAGCCGCTGCGCATTGTGGCTGACAGTTTCTTTGTGGGGAGCAAAGAGACCGTGGCTGAGTTTCACGAGTGATTGTGTCGCAGCGGGTGCCGATCTGATGGCCGCTGAATGACTTTGTGGGAGGGAGTTTGCTCGCCAAAGCCGGGTGTCAGATGCCTCTTCGTCACCTGACCAACCGCCTTCGCGAGCAAGCTCCCTCCCACAGGAAATCATGTCTGACGCGGGCCTAGAACTGCCCGACACCCGCCAGCGCAATGGAAAACGAGACGATCAGCATCAGCAGAATGGACATGTTGATGGACATTGGAAATCCTTGTTCGGGTAGTCAATGTCGCCATGATCGCGGTCTGCACGGTCAAAATGAACGGCGTTGTTGAGTATGTTGGCTATCGACACAATCGATAGTCCAAGCCTTTGATATGCCTGCGATGTTTGTGTTAGGGGCGATACATGGGCTCGAATCTAGAAATTCTTCAACATCTCCCAGAACGACGCACCCACGCCGGTGATGCTCTCACCGGCAATCAATCCGGCCGCTGCGGTGATCGCGAACCGTTCGGTAACGCTGGGCCAGCGGCGGCTGACGATCCAGGTCAGTACCGCGCCCAGTCCCATCATCATCGAGGTCGAAGCGGGGAGCACGAATGCCAGGCCAAGGGCTGCGGTGCTCGGCAGCCAGCGCGCCATCCGCTGCGGCAGCAGGCTGTCCAGCGCTCCCAGCACCAACCCGACGAAACCTCCAATGAAAATTGCCCAGCGAATCTGCGGTGACAGCGACTCCAGGCCGTGGGTCAGCGTCTGGGCGACGGCCTTCCAGGTAGCGACGGCGGGGGCCGGCCATTGTTCGGTGAGCAGCATGTGCTGCGGGTCTGGGATCAGCGCCAGATAAACCAGCACACCAACTACGCTACCGATGGAAATCCCGATGCATTGAGCGATGACTTGTTTTTTCGGGGTCGCGCCAATTGCCAGGCCGACCTTGAAGTCATTCATTAGGTCGGTGGATTGCCCGGCGGCTCCACCTGCGGTATTGGCGCTCATCAGATTGATTGGCACCTGGCCCGGCGCGATAAGGCCGAAAGTCAGTTGCGACAGCTTGCCGATGGCGCCAATCGGCGCGATGCCGGTCGCACCGACCACCCGCGCGGCCACCACTGCCAGGCAGATCGCTAACGGAATGCTCAATAACGCCATCCATACGTCGATGCCGAACAATGCGGCTTGCAGGCCGACCACCAGTGCGATGGACAGCAGAAGCCCCAGTGCGGGCCCGAGGGAGAACGGCGCACGGGCGCGGGGCGTCTTCGGTTTCGATGCGTGCTTGGGGGATTTGAAGAGGCGGATGCCTAGCGCGCTCAGGGTGGAGCACACCATCAGGCTCACCCCCGGCCATAGCAGCCATTCCACCAGCTTGGCGAATTGCGGGCCGTTGGCGTCTGGCGCCAGCACCACCCAGCCTTCGCTGATCAGCCACGGCGCCAGAGCGCCCCAGGCCAGTAGCGCACCGAGGATCAGCGTCAGCCCGACCCGGATGCCGATGATGCCGCCAAAGCCGATCAGCAACAGTGACGGGTCCAGGGTGAAGGTCAGGCGTTCCAGCGTGGCCGTCGGCGCCCAGCGCGCAATCGCCCAGACGAAACCGTCGACCCATTTCACCAACCCTGAAAGCAGCGCGGCACTGAACAAGACTTTGATTCTGACCACTGCCTCTTGGCCGTGATGGTAAATGTGTTGCAGGGTTTCCAGTGTCGCCATGCCTTCGGGAAATTTCAGGCCATGATCGTTGAGCAATGTAGGTCGCAGATACCAGGCGATCCAGATGCCCAGAAAACTCACGGAAAAAACCCAGGCCATCATCGGTATGGGGTCCAGCTGTTGGCCGGTCAGCAAGGTGTAGGCGGGGATCGGCGCGACCAGCCCTCCCGAAATGATCGACGCGGCCGCCGATGCCACCGTCTGGTTGATGTTGCTTTCGTGCAGGGTCCACGCCGGCTGACGGCTGTTGCGTCGTGCCAGGCTCTGCCAAATGCCGAAACCCACCAGCAGCGCGATGATCGACATGTTGAACGACCAGCCGATCTTGAGGCCCGCGTAGACATTGGATGGGGTCAGCAGGATGCCCAGCACGGCGCCGGTCAGCACTGCACGCAGGCTCAATTCGCGCTCGATGCGGATGGCGGATGTGGTCGTGGCTGCGTAGCCGCCCATTGGCAGATCCTGTTCAAGACGTCGGAAAGGGGCCTGAACAACTGAGCCTTGAGCGCCCGGAAGGTTCAGATCGAGGGTTCGATTCAGGCTCGCCGTGCTTGTACTGTCCTGCTAGGGTATTGGCGTTTCTGCCAACCGATGACCCTGCGCTCAGGACCCTTCATGCCCCCGACACCGATCCGCATCACCGCCGAACAGACCCTCTCCGATAACTGGTACGTGCTGAAGAAATACAGCTTCGAGCTGCAGCGTCGCGATGGCAGCTGGCAGTCGCAAGACCGCGAGGTATATGACCGGGGCAACGGCGCAACCATCCTGCTATACAACCTTGAACGGCGCACCGTGGTGCTGACCCGCCAGTTCCGCATGCCGGCATTCGTCAACGGCCATAGCGGCTACCTGATCGAGGCCGCCGCAGGTCTGCTCGACAATGCCAGCCCTGAAGAACGCATTCGCCTGGAGGCCGAGGAAGAGACCGGTTATGTGGTGCGCTCGGTGAAGAAAATTTTCGATGCATTCATGAGCCCCGGCTCGGTGACCGAGCGCATTCACTTCTTCATCGGGGAATATCAGTCCCACGACCGTGTTAGTGGCGGCGGTGGTCTGGAAGAGGAGGGCGAGGACATCGAGGTCCTGGAATTGAGTTTCGAAACAGCCATTGCGATGGTCGAAAACGGCGAGATTGCCGATGGTAAAACCATCATGTTGCTGCAGTATCTGGAGCTGAGATTGATGAGGTAGGAAGTGTCTGTTTCTCACTCCGACAGGTCCGGCGAGTTCGACTGATAATGCGACGCAGGTCTCAGGACAGCGTTGATTTATATCGGCTCAGACACGTTCTTTTGGCAAGGGACAATTCTTTCCCACCCTGAATTTCAAAATCAGTATTCAAGTCGTCAAGCTAATTAAAATCTTATAAATCAGAGGCTTGTAGCGGTTATGCCACTACTTAGCCGCCATCCGTCGGCTTACGAAACGACCTCACCCATATAACGAAAGTTTCACCAATCGGTAAAATTTCTTACATTGCAATGAGAATCGTTTGCGTTATTCTTCGCGTTCCTTTGTTACCAGGGATGTCGAACAAGATGGATTTTCGTCCTGCAATGAGCCAGCCCACACGGCTTCGCTCCACCTGTGTCAGCGGGGTTTGCGCATCGGTCGATCCACGTCTTGACGCACTGATGGGCACCTACAACACCCATCGGGAAGGGTTGCTGCGCCTGGCTGCGAAATTCCTCGGCTGCCGTGCCCGCGCCGAAGATGTGGTGCAGGACGCTTTCGTGAAAATGCTCGAAAGCGACCTGGCCTCCATCGAGCCCGGGCGCTACATGTTTCGTGTGGTGCGCAACCTGGCCATCGACCGTCTGCGTCGTCAGCGCCTGGAGCGCAACCATGGCGCCGAAGCCGAGCTGGAAGAGCAGCCGCGTTTCGATGTTTCGCCCGAGCGTGTCCTGGCCGGGCGCGAGTCGCTCGATCAGCTGGTCGGTGCCCTCAACGAGCTGCCCAAGCGCATGCGCATCGTGTTCAACCTCAGCCAGATCCAGGGCTATACCCAGCGCGATGTCGCCAAGGTCATTGGCACCTCGCCGACGATGGTCAACTTCCTGCTGCGCGACACCCTCTCTCACTGCCGCCAGCGGTTGGGCGAGATCTAGACGTCGTCGTTTACCCCTTTGTTTTTAGCTTTCACTGCCCGGAGTCATCCATGAAATTAGTTCGTCTGGTCTTCCAGCAATACCGCTGGCCGCTCGCGATGGTCCTGCTGCTGAGCATCAGCAGCGGCCTGTTGAGCGTGGGCGTGATTGCCTTCGTCAACCAGCGCATGATCAGCACCCACGACGGTCTGGGCACCGCGTTGTGGCAGTTCGGCCTGATGCTGGTGTTGCTGCTGGCGCTGGCCTCCGGGGCCTCGCTTTCGCTGACCGCTCTGGGCCATCGGTTCGTTTACGGCCTGCGCCGGGTGATGGTCAAGCGCCTGCTGGATACCAATATCGAGCGCATCGAATCCATTGGCGGGGCGAAGATCTTCGCCAGCCTGTCCAGCGACATTCGTGCCGTGACCATGGCTTTCGTGCAGCTGCCGGACCTGATCTACGGCACCGTGCTCAGCGTGGCTGCGTTCAGTTATCTGGCCTGGTTGTCGCCGTCGCTGTTCGTCACCACCCTGTGCTGGATGACCTTCACCCTTGGCGTCGGCTGGTTGCTGGTGGGCAAACTCAACGCGCACATCCGCGCCCTGCGTGAATCCGAGGACAAGCTGTACCAGAGCTATCAGGGTGTGATCGACGGTCGCAAGGAACTGACCCTCAACCGCGACCGCGCCCGTCGTCTGTACGAAGAAACCTTCGACACGGCCGCGCTGCGTTATCGCGAGCATTTCACCCTGGCTGACCGCTACCACGGGCTGGCGAGCAACTGGGCCAACATCATGGTCCTGGGTACCATCGGCCTGGCTTTTTATCTGGCCAACGGCCTGGGTTGGGCGCCCACCGAAGTGGCAGCGACCTACGCGCTGACCGTGCTGTTCATGCGCACGCCACTGGTGCTGGCGGTGGCCGCGATCCCTGCGCAGATCTCCGGGCGAGTCGCGCTGGATAAAGTCGAATCGCTGGCGCTGGCCGAGCATCACGACAGCTTCGAGGTCGCGCCAAGCCACATCGTCGGTCATTGGCAGACGCTCGAACTGCGCGACGTCGAGTATCACTACCCGCCGCAGGGGGATGAACCGGGCTTCGATGTCGGCCCTGTCAGCCTGACCCTGCGGCGTGGAGAAACCGTATTTCTCATGGGTGGCAACGGCAGCGGCAAGTCCAGCCTGGCGCGGCTGTTGAGTGGCCTGTATCGCCCCTCGGCAGGTGCGATCCTGATCGATGGTCAGGTGATCGGCTCTGACGACTGGCTCGCCTATCGTCACCTGTTCGCCAGCGTGTTCACCGACTTCCATCTGTTTTCGCAACTGCTGGGTGAAAACGGTGACAACGCTGATACGGCGCACATCGATCACTGGCTCGACCAGTTGCACATGAAGCACAAGGTGCAGATCGGCGACGGTCATCTGCTCGATACACGTTTCTCACAGGGTCAGCGCAAGCGTCTGGCGCTGCTGCTGGCGTTGCTGGAGAAGCGCGACATCCTGCTGCTCGATGAGTGGGCGGCCGATCAGGACCCATTGTTCCGTCGGTTCTTCTACCGCGAGCTGTTGCCGATGTTCAAGAAGGCAGGCGTCACCGTATTCGCCATCAGCCACGACGACCAGTATTTCGATCTGGCCGATCGTCTGGTGAAGATGGAATCCGGACAGCTCAGCGAGCTGCAGGGCGATCGTCGCGACAACGCCAGCCGCGACGCGGTGGAGGAGATCGGCGGCGCATATCAGCTGAAAAACGTAAAGGCTTTGTAAGTTTTTCATCGCACAAGACTAAACAGCCGGAAGGCTCAGGCGTCTTTGTAATGATAATCAGTCTTACTCATTTTCGATGCGCGTGAACTGCCCCCAAGCGCCTGTGACACTGGTCACAACCCCGCTGGAACTGATCGCGCATCGCTCCTAACGAGAGGGAAGCATGGAACTCGTCTACGACTACATCGGCATCGGTTTCGGCCCGTCGAACCTGGCACTGGCCATCGCCACCCAGGAGCATGCATTGCGCAACGGTCTGGCGCCTCAAGTGTGTTTCCTCGAGAAGAAGCCAGCGTTCAACTGGCACGAAGGCATGCTGATCGACGGTTCCACCATGCAGATTTCCTTCCTCAAGGATCTGGTGACCCAGCGCAATCCGGCGAGCCGTTTCACCTTCGTCAACTACCTCAAGGAGCGCGGGCGTCTGCAGGACTTCATCAACCTCAAGACGTTCTTCCCCACCCGCGAGGAGTACACCGATTACCTGACCTGGGCCGCCTCGCACTTCAATGAGCAAGCCCATTACGGGGAGGAAGTAATCTCGGTCGAGCCGCATTTCCAGGACGGTCGCTTCGTCGCCGTCGACGTGCTGTCCCGTGGTCCAGGTGGTGGTATTTCCCGTCGTCGCGCGCGCAATCTGGTGTTCGGGATCGGCGGTATTCCTCAGGCGCCGGAGGCGTTCGACGGCTTGAGCGATCCGCGCATCCTGCATTCGGCGGGCTACCGCGGCGGCATCGAAAAGCTGCTGACCAACCGTCCCGGCCCGGTGCGTGTGGCGGTGGTCGGCGGCGGGCAGAGCGCGGCGGAAATCTTCGAGGACCTGGCCAGCCGTTTCGACAACGTCGAAGCCAGCCTGGTGATTCGTGGCAGTGCATTGAAGCCATCCGATGACAGCCCCTTTGTCAATCAGATCTTCAACCCGGCGTTCACCGACACCATCTTCAACCACAGCGAAGAACGTCGCGATGCGCTGTTCGCCGAGTTCCGCAACACCAACTACTCGGTAGTCGATGCTGACCTGATCGAAACCATTTTCCAGCGCATGTACCAGCAGAAGGTGCGTGGCGAGCAGCGTCACCGGTTGCTGACCAACCGTGAAGTGGCCCACGCAGAAGTCAGCGCGGGCAGCGTCGAGCTGTTCCTGCGCGACGCACCGCATGACCAGATGCACAGCGAGTCCTTCGACGTCGTGGTTCTGGCGACCGGTTACCGCCGCGACTATCACCTGGAACTGCTGGCCGGGCTTGAAGAATACATCCAGGGTTCGAACGTTGACCGCAACTATCGCCTGCCACTGCGCATGGGCAGCGAAGCGGGGATCTTCCTCCAGGGTTGCTGCGAAGACAGCCATGGCCTGAGCGACACGCTGCTTTCGGTGCTGGCCGTGCGATCCCAGGAAGTGGTGGAATCGATCTTCGCCGAGTACGAAAAGCCCTGTTCGAGTCGACCGGCGCAAAGCCTCGAACGCGTGGCGTTGAAACTGGCCCGCTGATTCACGCCAGCCCCGCCGGACAAGTGGCCGTTCGCGGCCACCCAACCTTTCTCACAACGTTGCGGATGAGACCTTTTCGGTCGTCCGTGGGTTGAGCCTTGCCGAAACAAACAGGTGAAAGAATGAAATCCATACGAGATCAGGCCGCGCATTTTCCCGAGCTGGTGGGCTTTTATGCGCAGAGCCAGCCGGACCGGATTGCCCTTCGACACATCCAGCACGAAGATCAGGAACCGCTGCTGACCAGCTACGCACAGCTGGATCAGCAGGCGCGTTCGATAGCAGGTCTGCTGCAGCATCATCTGGGACGAGAGGGCGGCGAGCGCTGCGTGCTGATTCTGCCGACTGGCGCAGATTATGCCGCTGCGTTTCTCGGCTGCCTGTACGCCAAGATCATCGCAGTGCCAGCGTTCGCCCCTGAATACAACCGCCAGACCCATCTGGACCGGCTGACCGGCATTATTCAGGACGCAGCGCCGGGCATGGTGCTGGGCCGTCGCGAGGATCTCGATAAATTCCAACACCTGTTGCAACCCTTCCTGCCAGCGGGCGGGCGTTTCGTTGCCATCGAAGACGTACACGGCTGGCAGGGATCTTTCCAGCCTTCGCTGATCGACACTTCGTCGCTGGCGTTTCTGCAATACACCTCGGGTTCCACCAGCGCGCCGAAGGGTGTGATGGTCTCGCACGACAACCTGATGGCCAACGAAGTGGCGATGGCCCGGCATTTCGTCACCGACGCTTCGACCGAAAGCTGGGTCAGCTGGCTGCCGCTGTACCACGACATGGGCCTGATGTGCGGCCTGCTGCTGCCGCTGTACTACGGCGGCACCTTGAACCTGATGTCGCCCAACTACTTCCTCGGTCGCCCGGCACGCTGGCTCGAAGTGATGAGCCAATACAACGGCACCTTCTCCGGCGGCCCTGACTTCGCTTACCGGCTGTGTGTGGAGCGGATCAAGCCCAGCGCCGTGAAGCACCTCCAACTGAACAACTGGAGCCTGGCATTCTCCGGCTCCGAGCCGATCCGCATCGCGACCCTGGATGCCTTCAGCGAGCATTTTGCGCCTGCCGGTTTTGATCGTCGCGCACTGACGCCAAGCTACGGATTGGCCGAAGCCACGCTGTTCGTCACTGCTGCCACTCGCGAAGTGCCGTTCGGCGTCAAACGCTTTGACGGCAGCCAGTTGGCCGCCGGTGAAGCTGATGAAGCACTCTTCGCCAACCAGCATTCCACCAGCCGACTGCCAGGGTGTGGCTGGTGCCGGGATGACCACGATCTGCGCATCGTCGATCCGGCCAGTCAGCAAGTCTTGCAGTCGGGCCAGGTCGGGGAGATCTGGATCGCGGGGCCTAGCGTGGCGCAGGGCTATTGGCAAAACACCAAGGCCACTGCCCAGACCTTCGTGCAGGAAGACGGCAAGCGCTGGTTGCGCAGCGGTGACCTTGGTATTGCCAGCGGTGGTGAACTGTTCATCACGGGTCGCCTGAAAGATCTGATCATTCTCAACGGTCAGAACCTCTACCCCCAGGACATCGAGCAGGCACTGGAGAAAAGCGTCCAGCTGCTGCGTCGCGGCCGCATCGCAGCGTTCCCGGTGACCGACGAGCAAGGCGCCGAAGGCGTTGGCCTGGCCCTGGAAATCAGTCGTAACGTGCGTCGCCTGATGAAGCCGCAGATGATCTGCGAAGCCGTGCGCGATGCCGTTTCCGAGCTGTTCCTCGTCGCGCCGAAAGTCATCGTGTTGCTGGAACCGGGCAGCTTGCCGCGCACCACCAGCGGCAAGCTGCAGCGTTCCGCGTGCCGTGCCGGTTGGCAGAGCCGCAGCCTCGACAGCTTCGCGATCTGGCAAGACGGTCGTTTGCTGGACACGCATGCGCATGAGGACGTAGCCGATGCTGCGTCGCTGTTGCCGGAAGTCGTCGCGGCCTGGGCAGAAGTGCTGGGTAAGCAAGACCTCGTAGCCCAAGATCATTTCTTCTCCCGAGGCGGCGACTCGGTCAGCGTGGTGCAGGTGCTGTCCCGTCTGAACAACGAACTGGGCCTCAAGCTTGAGCCGGCGCACCTGTTCGAGCACCCGACTCTCGGCGCCTTCAATGCCCACGTCGCCAGCCAGACCCGCAGCGGCAAGGCCCCGCAAGCGGTCGCCCGCATTTCCCGTGAGACGCCGCCGGAGCAGTCTTTCGCTCAACAGCGTTTGTGGTTCCTCGCGCAACTGGAACCGGACAGCAGTGCCTATCACCTGTGCGGCCAGTTGAGCCTGAGCGGGGCCATCGATGACGTGGCGCTACAGCGCAGTTTCGATGATCTGGTCGCGGGCCACGAAAGCCTGCGCACCACGTTCGCTATCGACGCCAATGAGGTGCTGGTGCAACGGATCCACGCCGCGCAGCCGGTGCGCATCGAGCACCATGATCTGAGCCTGCACGCGCAACCGCTGGAAGCCCTTGGCGAGCTGGCCAGGGCTGCTGTCGAACAGCCGATGGACCTGCAGACCGGCCCGCTGTGGCGGGTGCTCAATGTGCGCCTGGCGCCGAATCAGCAGCAGCTTGTATTGGTATTGCATCACATCATTTCGGATGGCTGGTCGGTGCAGGTCATCCTCAGGGATTTCGTCGCGCTGTACCGCGCTCATGCCCAGGGGCTGATTCCGGCGCTGGAACCATTGCCGATCCAGTACGCCGACTTCGCCGCCTGGCAGCGCCAACGCCTGACCGCTGGTGAAGGCTCGCGTCAGCTCAAGTACTGGCGCGAACGTCTGGGTGAAGCCCACCCGGTTTTGACCCTGCCGGCGGATCGTCCTCGGCCCGATCAGCAGAGCCATCGCGGCGCCCGGTACGCCATCGCCTTCGACAGCGCACTGAGTCAGGGGCTGCGCGATCTCGCCTCAAGCCACGGCGCCACCTTGTTCATGGTCATGCTTGCGGCCTACAAGACGCTCTTGCAGCGTTATAGCAGTCAGACCGATTTGCGGGTCGGCGTGCCGGTGGCGGGGCGCACCTGCACCGAAGCCGAAGGCTTGATAGGGCTGTTCGTCAATACGCTGGTACTGCGTACCGAGGTGTCGCCCCAGCAGTCGTTCAGTGCGCTGATCGAAGCGGTGAAGCACACGGCGTTGGGCGCGCAGAACCATCAGGAGCTGCCGTTCGAACAACTGGTGGAAGCCTTGGGCGTGTCGCGCAACCTCAGCCACAACCCGCTGTGCCAGGTGAAATTCACTCAGCAGTTCCCGCTCCCACAGAACGTGGAAATGGCCGGCGTGCGCATGGACGTCAACCAGTTGGATGACTACTCCGCGCACTTCGATCTGGGGCTGGACATCACCGACAGCGCTGACGGTATCCAGGCGGTGTTCACTTATGCCTGCGATCTGTACGACGAGCCGCGTATCGCAGGCTTCGCCGCAGACCTGCTGCGCATCTGCGCGCAAGTAGTCGCCCAGCCGCAACGTCGTCTGAGCGAACTTCGAATTTCCGCCGTACCGTCGCAGCTGCACGCCGAGGTTGTGGCATTCCCGGCCACTGACGTGCTGAGCCTGTGGGGCACCAGCGTCCATGCGCAGCCAGGTCGTGTGGCATTGCAGAGCGAGCAACAGCAGGCCGATTTTGCCTTGGTCGACGCCGATGCCAATCGCCTTGCGCTGTATCTGCGCCAGGCTGGAGTCGGGGTTGAAAGCCGCGTCGGCGTGGTGCTTGAGCGTTCCGTAGAGTTCATCTTCAGCCTGCTGGCGATTCTCAAGACCGGTGCCGCCTATGTGCCGTTGGACCCGAAATGGCCCGCCGAGCGTCAGGCGTTCGTACTCGCCGACAGCGGCGCCCGCTGGCTGATCAGTCATGCCGCAGCGCCTGCTGATTTCAAGGGCGAAGTCATCGGCGTGGAAGCCGATGCTGCATGGCGTTCACAGCCTGCTACTGCGCTGAGCATACGTCTGCATCCCGAGCAAGCGGCCTATCTGATTTACACCTCGGGCACCAGTGGCACCCCCAAGGGCGTGGTCATCAGTCACGGCGCGCTGGCCGATTACGTTCAAGGCCTGCTCAAGCGTCTGGAACTCGCAGCTGATGCAAGCATGGCGATGGTTTCGACCGTAGGCGCCGATCTGGGCCATACCGTGCTGTTCGGCGCGCTGTGCTCGGCGCGCACGCTGCACCTGATCAGCCCGGAACGGACCAACGACGCCGACCGCTTCGCCGCCTACATGGCCGAACACAAGGTCGGCGTTCTGAAGATCGTGCCAACGCATTTGAGCGGCCTGTTGCAAGCCTCCAACGCCGCAGACGTGCTGCCTCAACAGGCGCTGATTCTGGGGGGCGACGCGCTGCCTTGGGAACTGGTTTCGCAGGTCAAGGCCCTCAAACCAGCGTGTCGGGTGATCAACCACTACGGCCCGACTGAGACCACGGTCGGGGTCTTGAGCAACGAGCTGATCGATGCCGTACCGACCGGCCAGAGTGCACCGATTGGGCGTCCGCTGCCGAACGCCGTCGCGCTGATTCTCAATGCGCAGCTGGAACCGGTGGTGCAGGGCGATATCGGTGAGCTGTACATCGGCGGACCCGGTCTGGCCCGTGGTTATCACGACCGACCCGCCATGAGCGCAGCGGTCTTCATCCCTGATCCAAGAGGCAATGGCCGTCGCCTGTACCGCAGCGGCGACCGTGCGCGGTTGCTGGCCAACGGGGAGATTCAATTCCTCGGTCGCGCCGACGATCAGGTCAAGGTGCGTGGCTATCGCGTGGCTCTGGGTGAAATCGCTCAGCGCCTGCGACAGCTCGATGGCCTGCGCGATGCCCATGTTCGGGTCGATGACCGTGGTCAGTTGATCGCCTATGTCTTGATCACCAAGGGCACGCAGATCGACAGCGAAGCGCTGCGCGCTCAACTGGCCGAGAGCCTGCCGGACTACATGGTGCCGAGCCATGTGCTGACCCTTGACGCCTTCCCGCTGACCGCCAACGGCAAGCTCGATCACACTGCGCTGCCGACGCCGCAAGTGGTTTCCAACACGTTTGAAGCGCCCCATGACGGCGTCGAAGCGACCCTGGCCGCGCTGTGGGAAAAAGCTCTCAACGTTGCAGCGGTGGGCCGTCACGACAACTTCTTTACCCTCGGCGGCGACTCGATTCTCAGTCTGCAGATCATCGCCCGGGCCCGTCGTCAGGGGATTCGCCTGACGCCCAAACAGCTCTTCGAAAAACAGACCATCGCCGAGCTGGCGCAAGTCGCCGTGTTGTCCGAAGCCAAGCCGGCAGCGCCTGTCGTGGCGGCCGTGGTGCCCCGCGACTTTGCGTTGACGCCGATTCAGGCGCGTTTCTTCGCCTTGCCTCTCGCTCAGCGCCAGCACTGGAACCAGTCGCTGCTGCTGAACCTGCCGCAAGCGCTGGACGTTGCAGTACTTCAACGGTCGATCGCGGTCTTGCTGGTCCAGCATGACAGCTTGCGCCTGAGTTTCCATCAGGGCGACGACGGCCAGTGGCACCAGCGCTATCGCGACAGTGAACAGGCCGAGCGTGTGCTGTGGACCTGCGAACTGAGCCGCGACGAAGACCTTGCGTCTTTGAGCGACGAAGCTCAGCGCAGCCTGAACATCGAGAGCGGTCCGCTGTTGCGCGTAGTCCACGCCCGTCTGCCATCGGGTGAAGGGCGTCTGCTTTTGGCGATACATCATCTGGCGGTCGATGGCGTGTCATGGCGTGTGCTGCTGGAAGATTTGCAACATGCCTATAGCCGTCTGGCGAAAGGGCAAAGCGTCACGCTGGCGGAGAAGACCGCGAGCTTTCAGAGCTGGTCGCAATCGCTGCACGCATTGGCGCGCAGTCCCGAGCTGGAGGCGCAATTGCCATATTGGCAAGCGCTGCAAGCGGCCGACGCCTGTCTTCCAGGCGACACCTCGATTCAAAGCCGGGTCGGCGACAGCGAAACCATCGGCATGACCCTCGATACCAACGAAACCCGTCGACTACTCAGTCAGGCCCCAGCCGCGTATCGCACGCGCATCGATGACTTACTGCTGGCGGCGCTGTCCCAGGCGCTGGAGCAATGGACAGGGCGTCGCCGCCATGTCATCAGCCTTGAAGGCCATGGCCGCGAAGACACCAGCGGCGCACTGGACCTGAGCCGCAGCGTCGGTTGGTTCACCAGCCTGTATCCGTTGGCGCTGGAAGCCGGTGAGGATGCGGTCGCCACGCTGAAAGCAGTGAAGGAAGCCGTGCGTGCCGTGCCGGAAAAAGGCTTGGGTTATGGGGTGCTCAAGTACTTGTCGAAAGCTGACTTGCCAGAGCTGGTGGGGCAGGGCGTGACTTTCAACTACTTGGGGCGTTTCGATGACCGTTTTGATGATTCCGGGGACCCGCTGTTCTCGCTGTCGAGCCAGACCCTGAGCAATCTGCGTGACCCGCAGGGCCCGCTGGCCAATGCTCTGGCAGTGGACGGTCAGGTGCGCGACGGCCAGCTGCATCTGGACTGGACCTTCAGCCGCGAGCGCTTCAGCCGCGACAGCATCGAGCAGCTCGTGGCCCTGTATCGCGAGCAACTGCTGCAGTTGATCGCTCATTGCAGCGACGAAAACAATGCCGGTCTGACGCCGTCCGACTTCCCGCTGGCCGGGCTCAATCAGGCGCAGCTGGACGCCTTGGCGATCCCTGCACGGGAGATCGAAGACATCCTGCCGCTGGCGCCGATGCAACAGGGGATTCTGCTGCACAGCTTGCTGGAGCAGGGCAACGGCATCTACCTGATGCAGGATCAGTACGAAGTCGGCAGCGAGGTGGATTTCGACGCCTTCAAGTTCGCCTGGCAGCAAGTGGTGCAGCGTCATCCGGCCCTGCGCACGGCGTTCCACGGGCTGGAAAGCGGCGTGCAGCGGCAGGTGGTCATGCGCCGGGTGCCGTCCCCGGCGCAACTGATTGACCTCAGTCATCTGTCTCGCGAGGCTGCCGAAGCGGAGCTGGATGACTTGCTCAGGGTCGAGCGCGAGCAGGGCTTCGACTTCGCCCGTGCGCCGTTGCTGCGCCTGCGTCTGGTCAAGTTTGGTAAAGCCGATTTCCGCATCGTGCAAAGTCACCATCACGCGCTGATCGATGCCTGGTGCCGTGGCCTGATGCTCACCGAGTTCTTCGCTCATTACCGAGCATTCATCGACGGGCGTCACGTCAGCCTGCCTGCGGCGCGGCCGTATCGCGACTTTCTCGCCTGGCTGGCCGAGCAGGACGAAGCCGTCAGCCGCGATTACTGGCGCAACGCGCTGGCCGGTTTCACCGATGTCACGCCGCTGCCGTATCGCCACAGCCCTCAGCGCAACCTGCAGCACGAGCCGCAGATGCGCGACGTCACGCTGGCCCTCGGCGTCGAGCAGACCGCAAAACTCGCCGATCAGGCCCGTCAGCATCGCCTGACCGCCAACACTTTCGTGCAGGCCGCCTGGGCGCTGTCGCTGATGCGGCATGCCGACCGCGATGAAGTGCTGTTTGGTGTCACCGTAGCGGGCCGCCCGACCGAGCTGGAAGGCATCGAAGGCGCGCTTGGTTTGTTCATCAACACCTTGCCGCTGCGTCTCAAGCGTCCAGGTGTCGGCGCTCCGGTGCTGGAGCTGCTCAACGCGTTGCAGGCGCAAAATGCCGAGATGCGTCAGCACGAACACCTGTCCCTGGCCGACATCCAGCTGCTGGCCGACACGCCGCGCGGTCAGCCGCTGTTCGACAGCCTGTTTGTCTTTGAAAACGTTCCGTTGGGCGCCGAGGTTCAGCAGGCCGTGAGCGAATACCGCATCAATCCGCTGGCAAACCGTACCCACACCAACTACCCGTTGACCGTGGTGCTGCTGCCGGGCGAATCGCTGCAATTGCAGCTGACCTATGACACCCGCCACTTCAACGACGTCGACATGACTTCGCTGGTCGGGCATTTCCGTCGCTTGCTGACGCAACTGATCGACAACCCGCAACAGACCCTGAGCCAGTTGCAGGTGCTGGAGCAGGCAGAGCGCGAGCAACTGCTGGAGCAAGGTCAAGGCCCGGTGCAGAAGCACTGGTATGACATCAGCTACCTGGAGCGTTTCGAGTCCCGCGTGCAGGCGCACCCGAATCTGGAAGTCGCACGCTGCCAGGGCGAAAGCCTGAGCTACAACGAGCTTAATATTGCGGCCAATCACATTGGTCATGACCTGATCGATGCCGGCGTGCAGGGCGATGATGTGGTGGCTTTGTTTGCACCGCGTGGCTTGCCGCTGCTCAGCATGATCGTTGGCGCGTTCAAGGCTGGCGCTGCGTACCTGGCCCTGGACGACCGTCACCCGGCCGGGCGCAGTGCGAGGATGCTGGGCAGCAGTGCAGCGCCGGTATTGCTGACACCCCGCGATTGCCTGGGGCAGGTCGAGGCAATTCTCGAGCTGACCGAAGTGAAGCCGCGTCTGTTGATTCTGGAGGACGTGCTTGCCGGTGGCGCAGAGAGCAATCCCGGCCGTTACGCCAGCGCCGAGCAACTGGCCTACGTGATCTACACCTCGGGCTCCACCGGCGAGCCTAAAGGGGTGATGGTCAACCAGCGTGGCATGCTCAACAACCAGATGTCCAAGCTGCCGTACCTGCGTTTGGGCGAGGGCGATGTGATCGCCCAGACCGCCGCCACCGGTTTCGATATTTCCGTGTGGCAATTCCTGACTGCGCCGCTGTTCGGCGGGCGCGTGGAGATTCTGCCGGACTCGGTGGTTCACGATCCGCAGCGTCTGCTGGAGGAGGTCGTGGCCAATCAGGTCAGCGTGTTGGAGTGCGTACCCGCAGTGATCGACGGCATGCTCGCGGTATCTGCGCACAAACTCGACGCCTTGCGCTGGTTGCTGCCAACCGGGGAGGCGCTGACCGTGGACTTGGCGACGCGCTGGTTCGCTCGTTACCCGAACGTGCCGCTGGTCAACGCCTACGGCCCGGCCGAATGCGCCGACGACGTGGCGTTGCACACCCTGACCGCAGCCCCTGCGGCCAGGGCCAGCATGCCGATTGGTCGTGCCACCGACAACAACCGCCTGTACGTGCTGGATTCCAGCTTGCAACTGGCGGCGCCGGGTGTGGTGGGCGAGCTGTACATCGGTGGCGTCGGCGTGGGTCGTGGCTATGCCGCACGGCCTGCGCTGACGGCCGAACGCTTCCTGCCGGACCCGTTCGGTGAAGCCGGCGCGCGGTTATATCGCAGTGGCGACCTGGCGCGCTGGAACGCCGACGGCGCACTTGAATACGTCGGTCGTGCGGACTTCCAGGTGAAGATCCGCGGCCAGCGCATCGAACTGGGCGAAATCGAGAACCTGTTGCTGGCCCAGCCTGCGGTTCACGACGCCGTGGTCAGCGCGCAACTGACGCCGCACGGTCCGCAACTGGTGGCGTACGTGGTAGCTGAAGCACAGCAGGCGCTGTTTGCCGATGTGCTCAAGGCAGCGCTGGCCCAAGCGCTGCCCGCGTTCATGGTGCCGGCCCACGTGATGCTGCTCGAACGCCTGCCGCGCAACGCCAACGGCAAGCTCGACCGCAAGGCGCTGCCAGCGCTCAGTTGGCAAGAGCGAACCTTTGAAGCACCACAGGGCGAACGCGAAGAAGTCCTCGCCGAACTCTGGCAGGAGCTGCTGAAAATCGAGCGGGTAGGGCGCGATGACAACTTCTTTGAACTGGGTGGGCACTCGCTGCTGGCGACGCGTCTGTTGTCGCGCATTCGCGAGCGCTTGGGGGTGAGCATTCCGCTGGCGCAGGCCTTCGAGGCCACCACCGTTGCCGCACAGGCAGCCCTGATCGACACCTTGCAGAGGCAGACCCTGACGCTCGAGGGGCTCGATGCCCTGGACGAGTTAATGAATGAGCTGGAGGAAAGCAACTGATGTCGCAACCGAGCATGACTTCGCAAGGCAAGCTGCTGGCCCTGGCGACCCGTTTCCTGAGCCTCGGCGCTGCACAGCGCCGGATGTTCTTGAGCAAGCTGCGCGAACAGGGGCTGGATGCCTCGGCCTTGCCGATTCCCTCCGGCGTGGCGGGCGAGCGCAGCCCGACGTCCTTTTCCCAGCAGCGCCTGTGGTTCCTCGAGCAACTGGAACCGGGCAACAGCACTTACCATTTACCGGGGGCCTTGCGCCTCGAAGGCACACTGGATGCCAACGCCGTGCAGTCGGCGTTCGAGCACGTGGCTCAGCGTCACGCCAGTCTGCGCACGGTGTTCGACACCGCTGAAGACGGCACGCCGCAGCAAGTCATTCAGCCGCCGCATGCCTTGCCATTCGAACAGCTGAACGCGGCTGACGAAAGCGAGTTGCAAGCCCTGGCCGATGAGTTCGCCCGCCGTCCGTTCGATCTGGCGCAGGGCCCGATGTGGCGCGTGGCGCTGGTCAAACGTTCGGCCCACGAGCATGTGCTGCTGGTCTGTCTGCACCACATCATTGCCGATGGCTGGTCCATTCAGGTGCTGTTGCTGGACTTCGTGCAGGCCTATCGCGCTTCGCTTCAAGGCGAAGACTCGGCTTTGCCGGAATTGCCGCTCAACTACGCCGACGTTGCCCTGTGGCAGCGCGCCTGCCTGGAAGCAGGCGAGGGCGATCGTCAGCTCGACTACTGGAAGCAACAGCTCGGCGACGAGCCGCCAGTCCTGGAGCTGCCAACGGACCGTCCACGTCCGGCGCGCCAGAGTTTCCGTGGCGCGCGCTTGCCATTCAGCTTTGACGCTGCCTTGTCCGGCCGCATGCGTGAACTGGCAAAACAGCGCGGCGTGACGCTGTTCACCGTAATGCTCGCCGCCTATCAAGTGCTGCTGCAGCGTTTGAGCGGGCAGAATGACTTGCGCATTGGCGTGCCGATTGCCGGCCGTCAACGCACCGAAACCGAAGGTTTGATCGGCTTCTTCGTCAACACCCAGATCCTGCGCGGTAAGGTCACCGCCGATGCCAGTTTTAACCAGATCATCGACAACGTGCGCCTGGCCTCCCAAGGCGCGCAGGCCAATCAGGACCTGCCGTTCGAGCAACTGGTCGACGCACTCGCGCCCGAGCGCAGCCTGAGCCACAATCCGCTGTTCCAGGTGCTGTACAACCATCAGCAGCGTCAGGACGAAGCCCTGCAATTGATGCCCGGCCTGAACGCCACCCTGATGCCGCTCGACAGCGGCAGCGCGCAGTTCGACCTGGCGTTGCACACGTGGGAAAACGCGGCGGGCGAACTGGCGGGAAACTGGAATTACGCCACCGATCTGTTCGATCACAGCAGTGTCGAGCGTCTGCATCAGCGTTTTGTGCAGCTGTTTACGCAGTTGCTGGAACAGTCGGAAGCGGCGATTGGTGATTTCGAACTGCTGGATTCGCAAGACCGTGCGCAACTGGCTCTGGTCAATGACACGGCGCGGGACTGGGCCGGCTCTTTTGAGCAAGCACATGAGCCTGTTGTGCATCGTCAGTTCGAGCGTCTGGCGCAGCAGCATCCAGATCGTGAGGCCTTGCGTTGTGGCGATCAGGCGCTGACGTATCGGCAGCTTGATCAGCGGGCCAACCAGCTGGCGCATTACCTGCGCGGGCAGGGTGTGGATCGCGAATCGCTGGTCGGCGTGGCGGCGTTGCGGTCGGTGGAGATGGTGGTGGCGCTGTATGCCGTGGTCAAAGCCGGTGCCGCGTACGTGCCGCTGGACCCGGAATACCCGGTTGATCGTCTGCGCTACATGCTCGAAGACGCTGGCATTGGTTTGCTGCTGAGCCACGATGCGGTGATCAACGACTTGCCTGCTGTTGAAGGTTTGCAGGTGCTGAACCTGGATCGACTTGATCTGAGTAAGCAGCCTGTAACTGCTCCGGTTGTGGAGATTCATCTCGAACAACTGGCGTACATGATCTACNGGTTTGCAGGTGCTGAACCTGGATCGACTTGATCTGAGTAAGCAGCCTGTAACTGCTCCGGTTGTGGAGATTCATCTCGAACAACTGGCGTACATGATCTACACCTCCGGTTCGACCGGTAAGCCAAAAGGCGCGGGCAACACTCACGCTGCTTTGTTCAACCGWCTGGCCTGGATGCAAGAAGCCTACAACCTCGACGCCACCGACGCGGTGTTGCAAAAAACGCCCTTCAGTTTCGACGTTTCGGTGTGGGAGTTCTTCTGGCCGCTGATGGTCGGCGCGCGTCTGGTCATGGCGCAGCCGGGGGATCATCGTGATCCTGCTCTGCTCACCGCTTTGATCGAACAGCAGCAGATCAGCACCNCGCTGATGGTCGGCGCGCGTCTGGTCATGGCGCAGCCGGGGGATCATCGTGATCCTGCTCTGCTCACCGCTTTGATCGAACAGCAGCAGATCAGCACCTTGCACTTTGTACCTTCGATGCTGGCTGCGTTCATGGCTCAGGACGATTTGTCCGGCTGCTCGTCATTGAAACGCATCGTCTGCAGCGGTGAAGCGCTGCCCGCAGATCTGGCGCGGGAAACGCTGCAGCGCCTGCCCAATGCCGGGCTGTTCAACCTTTACGGCCCGACCGAAGCGGCCATCGATGTCACTCACTGGACCTGCCGCAGCGAACCGGGCGCGGCTGTGCCCATCGGTCAGCCGATTGCCAACCTGCAGATCCACATTCTCGACAGCCGCCTCAATCCGCAACCCATCGGCGTACCGGGCGAGTTGTACATCGGCGGCGACGGTCTCGCCCGTGGTTATCACCAGCGCCCAGGGCTGACCGCCGAGCGTTTCGTTGCCAGCCCGTTTGGTAGCGGCGAACGTCTGTACCGCACCGGCGACCTTGCACGCTGGCGTGCCGACGGCGCGGTGGAATACCTCGGCCGTCTCGATCACCAGATCAAACTGCGCGGCCTGCGTGTTGAGATCGGCGAAATCGAATCGGCGCTGCTGGATCATCCAGCGATCACTGAGGCGGTGGTGGTTGCGCGTCAACTGGCGACCGGCATGCAGCTGGTGGGCTATCTGGTCGCCGAAGCCTTCGACGAAGAGCAACTGCGCACCCGGTTGAAACACCGCCTGCCGGACTACATGGTCCCGGCGCATCTGGTGACGCTGGACAAATTCCCGCTGTCGGCCAACGGCAAACTGGATCGCAAGGCGCTGCCGGAGCCGCAATTGCAACAACGCGCGTTCGAAGCCCCTTTGGAAGGCGTGGAAAGCGAGCTGGCCGAGTTGTGGCAGAACTTGCTGGGCGTCGCCCAAGTGGGCCGCCAGGACAACTTCTTCGAGCTGGGCGGCGATTCGATCCTCAGCCTGCAAATCGTCTCTCGCGCCAAGAAACGCGGGATTCAGCTGTCGCCACGGCAGATGTTCGAGCGCCAGACCATCGCCGAACTGGCGCAGGTGGCCCAGATCATCAATCGCGATGAAGCGGCGGCCGTTGCGCGCATCGAATTCAACCGCGACATCCCGCTGACGCCGATCCAGCACTGGTTCTTCGAACAACCGATGCGCCGCCGCAGCCACTGGAACCAGTCGCTGCTGCTGATCCCGAGCGAAACGCTGGAAACACCCGCACTGGCTCAAGCGCTGCAGGCGCTGGTCGATCACCACGACGCTTTGCGCATGGCTTTCGTGCAACAGGACAACGGCCACTGGCAACAGCGTTATTGCGCCGAAGGCCATGCCGATGGCTTGCTGTGGCAGCGTGAAGTCAGTGCCGACCAATTAACTGCTGCGTGCGATGAAGCCCAAGCCAGCCTTGACCTCAAGGACGGTCCGCTGCTGCGCGCCGTGCATTTCAAGCTGGCTGAAGGCGGCGAGCGTCTTTTGCTGGTGGTGCATCATCTGGTGGTGGACGGTGTTTCCTGGCGCATCCTGCTGGAAGATCTGCACAACGCTTACACCCAGGCACAGGCTGGCTTGACCGTCGATCTCGGCGAGAAGGGCTTGCCGTTCCAGCGCTGGGCCAATCGCCTGCTGGACTTCGCTTACAGCGATGGGGTGCTGGCCGAAGCCGACTACTGGCGCACGCTGCCGAGCGCGCCGCAACTGCCGTCCGCCAACCCTCAGGGCAAGGCGCTCCAGGCTTCGGTGCAACAGCTGCATTTGCAGCTGGACACGGCGCGCAGCCACGCTCTGCTCAGTGAAGCCCCTGCGGCCTACCGCACTCAGATCAACGACCTGCTGCTGACTGCGCTGACCCGCGCGCTTGCGCAATGGAGTGGTGAATCTCGCGCGTTGATCGCGCTGGAAGGTCATGGCCGGGAAGACCTGTTCGATGGCCTCGACCCTTCGCGCACCGTCGGCTGGTTGACCAGCCTGTACCCGGTGAGCTTGCAGGCTCAGAACACGCTCGATGCTGCACTCAAACATACCAAGGAGACCCTGCGTGCCGTGCCCAATGGCGGTTTGGGCTATGGACTGTTGCGTCATTTGCGCGGTGAAGCCTTGCCGTCGCTTGAAGGCTGCGTACTTTTCAACTACATGGGGCGCCTGCAGAAAAGCAGCGGGCTGTTTACCCTCGCGCCAGAAGGCAGTGGCGCCCAGCGTGCCGCCGACGCACCAATGGCTTGCGAACTGTCCATCGATGCACAGGTGCGCGAAGGTCAGTTCAGCCTGACCTGTAGCTACAGCCATGAGCGGCATGAGACGGCCTCGATTCAGCGCCTGCTCAATGCCTACGCGGTCGCGCTGGACGAAGTGATCGAGCACTGCCGCAGCCATTCGGCGGTCACGCCTTCGGATTTCCCGGCGCTTGACCTGACCCAGGCGCAACTCGATGCGCTGCCGGTCGCGGCCCGAGACATCGAGCAGCTGTATCCGCTGACGCCGATGCAGCAGGGGCTGCTGTTCCACAGTGAACTGGCCGACACCCAAAGCGCCGACGACGCTCGTGATCTGTACATCAACCAGGTTGCGCTGGACATCGATCACCTGCCGTTGGCGCGTTTCAAGTCAGCGTGGGCCGGGGCAGTGCAGCGTCACCCGATTCTGCGCGCGTCCTTCCTGCGTCTGGCTGGCAGCCAGACCCCGGTGCAACTGATCCGTCGCGACGCCGCTTTGGTGGTGCGCGAACTGGACCTGCGCGCCGGGCAACAAGCGCTGAACGATGTGCTGGCGGCTGAGCGGGAAACCCCGTTCCAGCTGCACGAAGCGCCGCTGATGCGGGTGTTGCTGGTGCGCCAGAGCGAGACGCTGTGGAAACTGGTGTGGACCTTCCACCACATCCTGCTCGATGGCTGGAGCAGTGCGGCGGTATTGGGTGAAGTGATTCAGGCGGCGATGTCCGACACCGCGCCGCAGCCCGCCGGGCATTACGGTGATTACGTAGAGTGGCTGCTTAGCCGCGACGCGCAACACAGCGCGAACTTCTGGCAGCAACATCTGGCCGGGTTCGAACAACCGACCATGATGGCGGCAGCCTTGACCGCGCCTACTTCAGCCACCGGGGAGCCGTTGCCGACGCAGGTGCTGGTCAAGTCGATGGACCTGGACAGCCAGCTGCTGCACGCCGCCGCACGTCGTCAGCGAGTGACCGTCAACACCTTGATTCAAGCGGTCTGGGTGCTGCTGTTGCAGCGTTATACGGGGCAACAACGCGTCGCATTCGGCGCCACGGTGTCCGGCCGTTCGGCACAGGTGCCGGGCATCGAGCGCATGCTCGGCCTGTTCATCAATACTCTGCCGCTGGTGCAAGCGCCGCAGGCGCAGCAGAAGGTCGGCGACTGGCTCAACGAGCTGCAAGCGCACAACCTGGAACTGCGCGAACACGAACACACGCCGCTGTTCGAAGCCCAGCGTTACGCCGGGCACGCCGGTCGTGATCTGTTCGACAGCCTGGTGGTGTTCGAGAACTACCCGGTGGACGCGGTATTGCGCGACAAACAGGCCGGGGGAGTGAATCTGGGCTCCGTCGAGCTGAGCGACAAGACCCACTATCCCCTGAGCCTTGCGGTGGTGGCGAGCGAGCAGGCCCATGTCCACGTCAACTACCACAGCAACGTGTTCAGCGCCGAGCAGATCGACAGCCTCTGCGGGCATTTCCAGAAACTGCTGAACGGCATCTGCCGCTTTCCTGAGGCCTGTATTGGCGATCTGTCGATGCTCACCGCGCGTAACGTCAGCGAGATGCACGCGTGGAACAGGCCGCCGTTCTCGCCCTATGCCGATCGCCCCATCCACGAACTTATCGCCGACCATGCGCGTCTGCGGCCCGACGCCATCGCCCTGGTGCACGGCGAGCAGCGGCTGACCTTCGCCGAGTTCGACCGCCGCGCCAATCAGCTCGCCCACGCCCTGCGTGCTCGTGGCATCGGCACCGAAGTGCGGGTGGCGATTGCCATGGAGCGCGGTGTCGATCTGTGGTTGTCGTTCTTCGCGGTACTGAAAGCCGGTGGCGCGTACATTCCGCTCGATCCGGATTACCCGACCGAACGTTTGCGCTACATGCTCGAAGACGGCGGCGTGAAGTTGCTGATCTCCCACGACGCGGCGCTGGATCGTGTGCCGGTGGGCGACGTGCCGCTGCTCAATCTTGATCAGCTGGACGTTTCCAAAGAGCCGGAAACTGCACCAGACGTGGTGATCCATCCGCAACAGCTGGCCTATCTGATCTACACCTCGGGCTCGACCGGCAAGCCGAAGGGAGCAGCCATCGCCCACGCCGATATCTCGATGCACATCCAGACCATCGGCGAGCGTTATCGCTTCACTCCGGATGACCGCAAATTCCACTTCCTGTCGATCAGCTTCGACGGCGCTCACGAAGGCTGGATGATGCCGATGTGTTACGGCGCCCGTGTTGTCTTGCGCGATCAGGAGCTGTGGAGCGTCGAGCAGACCTACGACACGCTGATTCGTGAAGGCATCACGGTGGCTTCGTTCCCACCGAGCTACCTGCGTCAGCTGTCCGACTGGGCAGGTCTGCAAGGCAAAGGGCCGGGGGTGAAAACCTACTGCTTCGCCGGTGAAGCCTTCAGCCGCGAAATGCTGCATGACGTCTGTCTCTTATACACNCAGCTGTCCGACTGGGCAGGTCTGCAAGGCAAAGGGCCGGGGGTGAAAACCTACTGCTTCGCCGGTGAAGCCTTCAGCCGCGAAATGCTGCATGACGTGCTTCGCAACTTGCAGCCGCTGTGGATCATCAACGGCTATGGCCCGACTGAAACCGTGGTCACGCCGACCCTGTGGCTGGCGTCATCGGAAACCGCCGATTTCACCACCGCCTATGCGCCAATCGGGGATCTGGTGGGGGACCGTCAGGGCTACGTGATGGACGCGGATCTTAACCCGCTGCCACAAGGCATTGCCGGTGAGCTGTACTTGGGCGGGGCCGTAGCGCGGGGGTATCTGGATCGTCCGGGCGCCACCGCCGAACGCTTCCTGCCGCACCCGTTCCGCGCAGGCGAACGTATCTATCGCAGTGGCGACCGTGTGCGCTTGAACAGCGAAGGCTTGCTGGAATATCTGGGCCGTATCGACCACCAGATCAAGATTCGCGGTTTCCGCATCGAGGCCGGGGAGATCGAGGCTGCGCTTAAGGGCTGTGAGCGTGTGCGCGAAGCCTTGGTCATCGTGCGTGAAAGTGCGAGTGGTAAGCGTCTGGTGGGTTACGTCGGTGGCAACCACCTCGACGAAGAACGTATCAAACAGCAACTCAAGGTGACGTTACCGGAATACATGATTCCGGCACACATCATCGTCATGGAGCGTCTGCCGCAGCTGCCGAACGGCAAACTGGATCGCAATGCGTTGCCAGATCCGCAGGTCAGCTCCAGCGACTACCAAGCGCCGCAAAGCGTGCTGGAAGCGCAACTCGCTGCGCTGTGGCAAACGCTGCTTGGCGTCGCGGCCGTGGGCCGCAACGATCACTTCTTCGAACTCGGCGGCCACTCGCTGCTGGCGATGCAGTTGATCTCGCGCCTGCGTCACGAACACCAATTGAGCGTGCCACTGCGGGTGCTGTTCGAAGCGCCGCGTCTGGCTGATTTTGCTCAGCGCATCGCGCAACTGGAGCAGCCGGCGAAGCAAATCGAACTCACTGCACGCTACGCATCCCGCGCCGTGCAGTCATTCTCCCAGCAGCGCTTGTGGTTCCTCGATCAATTGCAACCAGGGGGTCACGCCTACAACCTGCCGGGCGCTGTAAGTCTGCGTGGCGAGCTGAACGAAGCAGCGTTGCAGTCGGCCTTCGATGCACTGACCGCGCGCCATGAAGTGCTGCGCACGCGGTTCGAGGCCGGTGACGGTGTGCCGCTGCAACAGATCGATCCGACCAGTGTCGTGCGCATCGAGCGCCTGGACATCAGTACTGAGTCGGATCTGGAAGCCGCTTTCAACACACTGGCCCAAGACTTCGTCAAGCGTCCGTTCAACTTGTCGCAAAGTCCGGTCTGGCGCCTGGCGCTGGTGCGCGTGGCGGCAGGCGAACAACGTCTGCTGCTGTGCCTGCACCACATGATTTCTGATGGCTGGTCGGTGCGCGTGCTGTTGCAGGAGTTCTGCGAGCTGTACCGCGCGGCCGTGGAAAATCGCGCGCCACAGCTGGCGGAACTGCCAGTGCAATACGCCGACTTCGCGGCCTGGCAGCGTGAGTGGCTGGAGGCCGGCGAGGGCGAGCGACAGTTGCAGTACTGGCGCGAGCAGCTGGGTGATGAGCATCCGGTCATGGAGCTGCCAACCGACCGTCCGCGTCCAGCGCAGCAGAGCTATCAGGGCGACCGCCTGCTGTTCAGCCTGGATGCCGAGTTCAGTCAGCGCATACGCACGTTTGCCAAACAGCAGGGCGTGACGCCGTTCATGGCGATCCTGTCGGCATATCAGGTGCTGTTGCATCGCCTCAGCGGCCAGAACGATCTGCGCGTGGGCGTACCGATTGCCGGGCGTTCGCGTCTTGAGGTGGAAGGCCTGATCGGCTTCTTCGTCAGCACTCAGGTGTTGCGTGCCGAGGTGTCCGCCGAGCTGTCTTACCGCGAGGTGCTGGAGCAGGCCAAAACCACGACGCTCGGCGCCCAGGCGAACCAGGACCTGCCGTTCGAGCAGTTGGTCGAAGCCCTGCAACCGCAGCGCAGCCTGAGCCACAACCCGCTGTTCCAGGTGGCTTACGACCACCAGCAGCGTGACTTCGTGCCGCTGTCCGGGTTGCCGGGGCTTTACGCAGAAGTCCTGCCGCTGGACGACGGCAGCAGCCAGTTCGATCTGGCGCTCAACACCTATGAAGACGCCGATGGTGGGCTGGGAGGTTCGTGGAACTACGCCACTGACCTGTTTGATCACGGTAGCGTCGAGCGCCTGCATCAGCGTTTTGTGCAGCTGTTCGCGCAGTTGCTGGAACAGCCGGAAGCGGCAATTGGTGACTTTGAACTGCTGGATCTGCAAGACCGTGCGCAACTCGCACTGGTCAATGACACGTCGCGGGACTGGGCCGGCTCTTTTGAGCAAGCACATGAGCCTGTTGTGCATCGCCAGTTCGAGCGTCTTGCGCAGCTGCATCCTGACCGCGAAGCCTTGCGCTGTGGCGATGAGGTGCTGACGTATCGGCAGCTCGATCAGCGGGCCAACCAGCTGGCGCATTACCTGCGCCGGCAGGGTGTGGATCGCGAATCGCTGGTCGGCGTGGCGGCGTTGCGGTCGGTGGAGATGTTGGTGGCGTTGTATGCCGTGGTCAAAGCCGGTGCCGCGTACGTGCCGCTGGACCCGGAATACCCGGTTGATCGCTTGCGCTACATGCTCGAAGACGCGGGCATTGGTTTGCTGTTGAGCCACGATGCGGTGATCGACGATTTGCCTGCTGTTGAGGGTTTGCAGGTGCTGAACCTGGATCGACTTGATCTGAGTAAGCAGCCTGTAACTGCTCCGGTTGTGGAGATTCATCTCGAACAACTGGCGTACATGATCTAC
>NZ_MUIN01000020.1 GCF_002080045.1 Pseudomonas sp. Bc-h
AGAGACAGGGTCTACAGCATGCGGCCGGTGAAATTCACCCTGCACGAAGACTACGACGACGAACCCGAGGCGCTGGAAGAGGAAGAAGAGGAAGAAGAACTCACCGATGGCATCACCCTGCGTCTGGGCCTGTTCTTCGACGGCACCGGCAACAACCAGGCAAATGCGGCGGCCACCGAACAATGCCGTGAGGTGGATCTGGTCTGGTTCAACATGGATGAGCTGACCAAGCTTCAGGAAGTGTGCAGCCAGTACGGGTTTGGGGATTTTGACGGGACGGCGTTCAACAGCGCGCCGGATAACAGCTATGGGAACGCGCCGAGTAATGTGGTGCATCTGCATGACCTGTATCCCGATCATGCAACAGACGGTCTCCCCCCTGGAGCCGACACCGGTTACGTAAAGGTATATACCGAGGGCATTGGCACCCGTAGTGGAGGCAAGGATGACACGGTCTATGGACAGGGCTTGGGGCAGGGTGAAACCGGGGTAGTGGCCCGAGTCAAACAGGCCCCGGGCCTACTCCAGGAAAAGCTCCGGGATTTCATAGCAACCAATCCTGAAACTCCGATTCGGCAAATCGAGGTCGATATTTTCGGCTTCAGTCGCGGTGCAGCGGCCGCCCGGCACTGCGCCAATGAATTCCTCAAGCCCGGCTGTGGCGTGTTCGGAGAAGTCCTCAAGGCAGGCAATTATGGCCTGCAGAAACGCTTCAATCCCGCCAAGGACCTGTGCCTCAACTTCATCGGCCTGTTCGATACGGTCGCGGCGATTTCGACCCTTGAACGCGGTGATTTCAGCGTGGGCGACGACACCAACTACGGGGTGAACCTGTACCTGCCACCCGGCTGCGCCCGTCAGGTCATCCAGTTGCAGGCACTGGATGAGTACCGCGCCAACTTCTCCCTCAACAGCGTGGGCAACAGCCACAAGCAGATCGGCCTGCCCGGCGTGCATTCGGACATCGGCGGCGGCTANCTGGATGAGTACCGCGCCAACTTCTCCCTCAACAGCGTGGGCAACAGCCACAAGCAGATCGGCCTGCCCGGCGTGCATTCGGACATCGGCGGCGGCTATCGGGCCCGTGCCCGTGAAAACATCTGGCTGACCGTGCCGCGTCGGGCCACGGTGGAGGATGGGCAGAGGATTGAATCCCATCGGGTGTGGGGGCTGGTCGAGCGAGACGCCAGCGTATGGCGCGCCACCGGGATGGCCCGCGATGGCTCCATCGAGATCAAGACCTGGCCAGCGGCCAAGATTCACCGGGGCAAGTCGGAGAGCGCAGGCGTCGATTACTGGATCACCGCGGTGCTCGACCGCCCGATACACGGCGAGCTGTCACTGATTCCCTTGCGGGTGATGCGCGAGCTGGGGGTGCGCCACGGCGTGCCGTTCAAGAACCTGGACGAGCGGCCACAGTGGGCACTCCCGGAAGAACTGAAGCCCATAGCCGAGACGATCCTGAAGCAGGTCATGGCAGGGGTGGAGGTCAAGCTGGCGCCCGAACAAGAAGCGTTATTGCGGGCCCGCTATATCCACCAGTCTGCACACTGGACGCCGAGCAAGACGCTCATGATCAACAAGCCCGTGTCGCTCAACCGCCGCTACGTGTACCCGGACCAGCCACAAAAGGGGTATCCGCAATGAAGCGGCTGATTCTTGTGCTCGGATTACTAATCAGTCTGAGCGCCTGTGCCAATGGCCCGCGCCCACCAACCCTGCCATACCCTGCCTGGAGCGTAGCCTTGGCGGCTCCCAAACACATGGAAGTGTGGGTAGAGAGCGTCGACGTGCTGGATCAGCGAGGGCTTGGTTTCTTCCACGTATTTGGGGGCGTCGCCAGCTACACCGGAGAAGTCAGGGGGTGGCACAAAGGTGCTGGGAAAACCATGCCTATCCATAACGTGGATCTGCCGGAAAAAATCTATCTGAGGTGGCAGTCGCTGGTAGAACCGCAGGCTTACACGATTGGCATACAGATTCCGCAATGGGTGCGCGACGAGATGGTCAGGCCGGAGCGGGTGTTCTGCCAAGGTTCGCGTAAATGGAAAGATGACTATCGAAAAATAATCACYTTGGGTATGGCGCCGGGGGGGATCGTCAAGGTGTGGGTAGGTGGTCCRTGCCTGGGSTTTAAAGAGGTCGGTCGCTTCCAGGCCAAGGTCCACCCGCTAGGCCCTTATCAAGGGAAGAGCAACGGCAAGTACGTGCCTCTGGAACCCGAAAACAAAGCTCATATCGAGAAGTACGGGGTTCCTTATGGCAGTTGGTAATTCAACCTTGAGTGGCTGTTCCCGCGCGACAGTTAACGCTGAACGGAGATCCGAACCGCGCCCGCTTTCGGGGTGTATCAATTTTCAGCTGCCAGAAAAACTGCAACCGGTATCCGGACCAGCCACAAAAGGGGTATCCGCAATGAAGCGCCTGATTCTTGTGCTCGGATTACTCATCAGTTTGACCGCCTGTGCCAATGGCCCGCGCCCACCAACACTGCCATACCCTGCCTGGAACATAGGACTGGCTGCTCCCAGACACATGGAGGTCTGGGTTGAAAGCGTCGATGTGCTTGATCAACGAGGTTTTGGATACTTTCGCGTACACGGCGGTGTCGCTGGCTACACCAGAGAAGTGAAGGGGTGGCACAAGGGAGGAGGTGCCACGAAGCCCATCAACAATGTGGATCTGCCCGAAAAAATCTACCTGAGGTGGCAGTCGCTGGTAGAACCGCAGGCCTACACGATTGGCATCCAGATTCCGCAATGGGTGCGCGATGAGATGGTTAAACCTCATACCGTGTATTGCCGTTGGGATCGAAAGGTAGTGACCCTTTACCGGAAAACCTTAAGCCTGGGGATGGCGCCGGGCGGCATCGTCAAGGTGTGGGTGGGGACCGGCTGCCTGGAACATTTGGAGGTCGGTCGCTTCCAGGCCAAGGTCCACCCGCTTGGCCCTTATCAAGGGAAGAGCAAGGGCAAGTACGTGCCTCTGGAACCCGAGAACAAAGCCTATATCGAGAAGCACGGAATTCCTTATGGCAGTTGGTAGTTCACCCCCACTTAGCGCTGCTTGCGCAAACCCTGCGAAGAGGCTGGATATCAAGTGGACTCGCCCGTGGGCAGCCATCCGGGTTGAGCGGCCACACGTGTTGCATCCGAGTGTCGAGGAGGCCTGTTGCAGGGTCGGTGGCCTCCACCAGAAATTAATCCAGCCGAGCATGCGATCTACGATGTTCGCGATGTACTTGAAAAATCAGGGAGTTTGAAGGGATGAATACAGTGAGTTCTTCGGTGGCAGACAACACATCCAGCAAGGAAGAGCAGGTGGTCGCGTATCAACGTGGTGCGGCGCAGTGTTATTACCGGCCTGATACGGAGGAGCTGGTTTTCGTTGTCGACAGCGAAGCAGGCCCGTTCGAATCGCACTGGCAAGAGATGGCGGCCGATATGAACGCGTTCCATCTGGCGAAAGCTGATTATTCAGCCGCTTTGGAGCGTTACGGGCAGGCCGTGATTGAACCACTCGTGCTCGCTACGACGCTGGATGAGCATGCTCGCGCGGTGGACCAGGCCGAAGTAGAGCTTGAACGACAGCGCGAGGGAATAAAAAACAAACTGGGCGTCATTGCGGGAAAAACGGCGAGCTACGACGAGGTGATTGAGCTTATCCCCGTTGTGCAAGGAGAGAAGACCAGAGGACGCGGTAAAGCTCCCCGCTATGCCTATATCAAGAAAGGGTATTTCAGTAAAAGCCAGGAAGGTCGAAAGCTACACAGTGTTTCATTGAAGGGCTCTGAAAAGGATGGCGGCGCAGGAAGCATCTACAGCACAGACAAGAACGGCAATGTCCGCATCGATTTGAAAACGCTTGGCAAGCAACTGACGAAGCTGAGAACGCCAGCATTCAAGGTCGACCTCAAAAGCGCACTGAAACTGATCGGGTCGGATTTCGACGTGGAGACGCTCAAGTCCGACGGCGTGCTGGGTGAATGGGCTGCGAGCTGGAACAACAGCCTTGCGGCTAAAGAAGAAGTCGGCGCGAATATCGATGTTTCCAGTGGCGCACAGTTTATGCGTTACGTTTCAAATGTTGGCGCCAATGCGCAGCTCGACCCGAACAAGAAACAAGGCGCCTTCAAAGGCGAGGCGAAAGCCAGTCTGGCGCTGGCGTCAGGTTTCGCGAACATGACGCTTTACGCCCCCGACCGCATGGGCTGGCCGCTGAGCGTTCAGATGGCGCAAGGCAAGGCGTTCGATCTGGGCATGTTGCGCGTCTGCGTGGAAGCGGAACTGGGGGGCTTTCTCGGTGGTTCCGCCCAACTTGAAGCGCAGTTGCAGGTCGTCGTGGACGGCAATCAACAAAGTGTTGCCGGGCAGCCCAACGGCCGATTGCCTCGTTTCAGGGAGCGCAGGACAACCGGGCATCTGTTTCACCAGGCAATGGACGCAGAGGATGAAGGCTTGCAACTCTCGGGCGAGGCGTTCGCGGGCTCCCGCGTGGAGGGGAGCCTTAAAGGTTCGATCCAGTGGCTCAAGCCGGCTCCGGCTCCCGATGAAGCAAACACCCTGTTCCCCAGCCTGTTGAAAACCGGAGGCCAGTTCACCAGTTTCTGCACATTCGGCAGCAGCATTGCCGGTTTAATGGGTGCTGGCGCGGGTGGCAAGTTACGTTGCACATTCATCAATGGAAAGTTCTGCTTTCGGGTCGCCGCCAGTCTGTGTTGGGGGGCGGGTGCGAAGGGTGCGTTTTTGGCTGAGGTTGAGGCAGGCGCTTTTGCAGAGTTTGGGGCGTGGTTGATCTACCAGTTATATAGTCTGGACTATTCGTTTTTTGAGGTGATCGATAGCGATGCGTTTATGGCGTACAGTAGGTTTTGTGTCATGAAAATTGCTGACCAAAATAACGCCGTATATCGTGCAGGTGAAATTTTTGATACGGTTTATGCTCTGGCGGATGCGTTTAAGGAGTTTTCACAGATCTATCTGAATGAAGTTGAAATAGGGGTAAGTGTTTCTAGGAAGCGCAATGCCTTAGCGGGTAACGTTATTAGGTATAAGAGGGATTTACTCGGGCATACTCCTGAGGCAAAAGGCATTCTTCTCTATTTGCTCACTCGCCATGGGAGGTTCGATCACTTTGACTTGGAAAACAGAACGCTCTTGGGTGATGTCTATGCGGAAAGAAAAGAAGCTATTATTTGCGTGCTGAAGAGTATTCAAACGATAAAGGAGTGGAGCAAAGTGATGTGCCGCGTTTCGCGGGACGGTTCCAATACGGCCGTTGGAGGCAATGCAGATACGGTCGCCGATGAACAGGAAGGCCATCTCATCCGGTTTATGCAAGAGGGCCATAATCGAGACGAAGATTTTTTGAATGTCAAATGGGATATTCAGGTTGTTAAAGCCCGCCTAAAGAGCGAGCCAGCGCTCGGCTACGCGCTTGCTTTGAATGATACGGTGTTTTATTCGCTCAGTGGTCAGTCTGATTCCCGGCGTCGGTATTGCGAGTTTGGGCCTTCTCAGGCTGACTCGGAAAGCTGGGTCTAGGTGGGGGGTTCTAAATGAAAGCTGTCAGGGGCGCGATGTATGCGCTGTTCGGTATGTCAATGCAAGGGTGTGAACGGACCGAGGCAGAACTAGGGTCGACTGCAATTCAAGCTCAAAGTGACCTTGATGGCTTTGTCGAGCAAGTTAAAAGCGATTTAGTGTTCGTAGAGGGTGGAGAGTTTTTGATGGGCGATTTTGGACCGCAGGGCCCTGAGAAGCTGCCCTATGACACCGATGATGACAGCAAACCTCTTCATACGGTAGTGCTGACCAGTTTTTCCATGGATAGGTTTAAGGTGACCAACAAAAGATATCAGTTATTCCTTGCTTCAAATAATCTTGAGTTGCGAGAAAGCGGGCAGGCTAGCAAAAGTAAATGGGATAGTATCAACGCCATTCCCAATCTCCCCGCACACATCGATTGGTATGAAGCTCAGCAATACTGCCAGTGGTTGGGGGAACTCACAAAGCTACCCTTTGCTATGCCCACTGAAGCCCAATGGGAATATGCGGCACGAAGTCGCGGTCAAAATTTAATGGTTGCAACTGATGATGGTGACTATAAAGCAGAGCCTTATCAGCTACGCACTGAAAGCTATTTACCCCTGGGGCTCAATATTTCAAGTTATGGCAGTCGAGTCGCGTTTGCGATGCGGAATGGGCTGAAGACGACAAGTCTGACGCCTCTCCCGGTTGATATGTATCCACCCAATCCTCTCGGCATTTATTCAATGTCCGACAATGGCTACGAATGGGTGCAGGATTGGTATGATCCTGATTATTACGAGAGTTCGCCTGCTGATAACCCTCAGGGGCCGAAGCTTCCAATGTTTAAGGATGCTTTAGGGCATGACGCAAAGGTGGTACGCGGGCAAAGTTATGCTAACCCCTACTGGGGAGGAGGGGTCAATGTTTTCAGGACCCCAGCGGACCCACATGGACGTGTTGACAATGATGGGGCGATTTTTATCGCAAATAAGACAATCCGCTGCGTGGTCAATAGTCCCATCCCGGTTAAATTGTCATCGTCCTCAAAGTGACGCGCACTTTTTATTGAAGTGGGTCGCAATGTCTAGGTTTGCATGTCCGATTTGGTGCGGGAGTGAGGTATAACTATGGAAAGTATGAAGATAATTTTGAGCACGTATTGTGTGCTGACGTTGCCGGGGTGCGGCAATGCCGATCCCGAAAAGGTCCCAGCATCCAGTCCGCATCAGGTGGAATTGCAAGCCTTTGTCGACGGCATTAAAACAGATCTGGTATTCATAGAGGGTGGAGAGTTTTTGATGGGGGATTTTGGACCGAAATACGGCCCAGAACGGCTCCCCTATGATATCGATGAGGACAGCAAGCCTCTGCATAGAGTCCAGCTTTCCGGCTTTTCCATGGATCGCTTCAAGCTTACTAACGAGCGGTATAAGTTCTATCTTGCGTTCAATAATATCGAGCCGCGGGATACGGGGATGGCCTTAAAGAGTGAGTGGGACAGCTTGAGGGCAATTCCCAATATTCCTGCACATATAGATTGGTATGAGGCAGAGCAATATTGCCAGTGGTTGGCGGTTGTTACGAAGTTGCCATTCGCTTTGCCGACGGAAGCTCAGTGGGAGTATGCAGCACGCAGTCGCGGCCAATATGTTATGGTTGCGACAGATAATGGACATTATACGGCGGAGCCCTTTAGTGTTCGTACTGAAAACTACGCACCTCAAGGGATCAATATATCCGGTTCAAGTAATAGGGAAATATTTGCTAGGGAACAAGGGCTAAATACCAAGAGCTTTACCCCTTTGCCTGTTGACATGTTCCCGCCCAATCCTCTGGGCCTCTATTCGATGTCCGACAACGGCTACGAGTGGGTCAACGATTGGTATGATGCTGATTATTACAAGCGCTCGCCGCTTAAAGACCCTCAAGGGCCGGAGAGGGCGTCATTTAAAGACGCACGTGGTCACAGTGCGAAAGTCTTGCGTGGGCAGGGTTTTGCAGATCCTTATTGGGGTGGTGGTGTGAATGTATTCCGAACCGCCATGGACCCTCTGGGAAGGAGGAATGAACATGGCAGCGTTTTTATAGCAAATAAAACGATGCGCTGCGTGGTCAATAGTCCCATCCCGGTTAAATTGTCATCGTCCTCAAAGTGACGCACACTTTTTATTGAAGTGGGTCGCAATGTCTAGGTTTGCATGTCCGATTTGGTGCGCGAGTGAGGTATAACCATGGAAAGTTTGAAGATAATTTTGAGCACGTATTGTGCGTTGACGTTGCCAGGGTGCGGCAATGCCGAGCCCGAAAAGGTGCCAGCATCCAGTTCGCACCAGGTGGAATTGCAAGCCTTTATCGACAGCATCAAAGCAGATCTGGTATTCGTAGAGGGTGGAGATTTTTTAATGGGAGATTTTGGACAGGAATATGGCCCAGAAAGGCTGCCCTATGATACTGATGAAGACAGTAAGCCGCTTCACAAGATTGTGCTCACCAGTTTTTCTATGGAGAGGTTTAAAGTTACAAATGAGAGGTACCAGTTCTTTCTGGAGGTTAATAACATCGAGCCGCGATTAAAAGGGATGGCTAATCAAGAAAAGTGGGACAGCTTGAACTCTATCCCCAACACCCCTGCGCACATTGACTGGTATGAGGCCGAGCGATATTGTCAGTGGCTGGAAGTGGTTACCAAGCTGCCATTTGCGTTGCCGACGGAGGCTCAGTGGGAGTATGCAGCACGTAGTCGCGGTCAATATTTAGTGGTTGCGACTGATGACGGTAGTTACAGAGCGGAACCTCGAAGTCTTCGCACTGATAACTACTCTCCTAAAGGGGTTAACATTTCGAGCGACGGTGATCGGGAGGTGTTTGCGAGGCGCAAATCACTGCCGACTGGAACCTTTACTCCTCTACCTGTGGACAGGTTTCCGCCTAATCCTCTAGGCCTTTATTCCATGTCTGACAATGGCTATGAATGGGTCAATGATTGGTATGACCCGGATTATTATAAAAAATCACCATTGGAAGATCCCAAAGGCCCTGAGGGCGTTGTGTTTAATGATCAGCTTAATCACGGAACTAAAGTAACACGAGGGCAGAACTATGCAGATCCGTATTGGGGCGGGGGCGTAAACGTTTTTCGAACTGCCGCGGACCCTTATGGCCGAATTCGCGCGGATGGAACATCGTTTATAGCCGATAAAACAATGCGCTGCGTAGTCAACAGTCCCGCACCCATAGAGCCGCCATCGTCCACAACCTAATACGCACATATTCTGACAAGCATCACATTGTCTGATCTCAGTTGCTCGTTTCGGGCAGGACGAGACGTAACTATCGAACGCAAAACATCAGTCATTAATGGGTATTGGCTTCCCTCCCCAATGGGTGGGTTAACACAGTTTAAAGAGATAAGGAGCAGTCATGACAGGTGTCATTCGTTTAGGCGACAAACTTTCATCCGGTGGCGAGGTAATCACCGCCACCAGTTGCATGACGTTCCTCGGCCGCAAAGCGGCATGCGTGGGCGACAAGGTGTTCTGCCCGTTACCAGGGCACGGGGTGAATGTCATTTCGGAGGGGGACGAAGGGTTCACCCATTTGGGGCGCCCGATCGCACTGGATGGCCACCGTTGTGAATGCGGCTGCGCGCTGCAAACGTCGCTGCCCCAGGCCGGGAGAGTTTGACATGGCTGTCGATCTGAACGCTTTGCCAGCAGCGCTTGATTTACCGCATGCGCCGAATCTGCGGCACTGGTGCCTGGTTGTCTTGCTGTGCTCGGTGCTGGCAGGCGTTCTGGTCGCTGTGTTCTGGCCGAGCACGGGGTGGCAATCGTCCTCGTGGTTCTGGTGCTGTGCCTCGATTCTCCCGCTGGCCACCGGAGGAGCGCTCTACGGCTTACGCCATCACTCGTACGAAAAACATCGCGATTACGTCCTTGGCTGGAACCTCAATCATGAGGAGCAGAAGCGAGTCCTCGTGGATAAAGCCCAGCGGCCCATCGTAATCCTGGACGCGGCGTATCGCACCGGGGCGGGCAATCACCAGGTCGCCGCTTTATTGGCCAGCGGGAGCGAGGCATTGCGGTCGCTCCCTGGAGCCGGGGAGCAAGTGCGAGCGAGTCCCTTGCCCGACTCCGGCGCGGTGGCACAACAGCAAAATGCAGAGCGTCTGGCTGTGTATCTGGCGGACATATTGATCGAGCTTGAAACCGTTTTGGCGCGGTATCAGCAGAACGCGTCGTTGAAGGTTCGTATTCGGCATGACCCATCAACAGGCCAGGAAGAAATCCTGTCCGTGTGGCATGCGTGCCGTGGCGCGCAAGCGATACAGGATTGTGTGGGTTTCGCGCCCCTCGACGACGGGCTCCTGTGGCTGGATGCCTGGCTGGACGAAGCACAACCTTGCGGGCTGGTTTTGTCCCTTGAGTTCAATCTGTTTCTGAAGCCGGTTGCCGATCAGGCCGAGTCAGTCACCGCCATCCTGTTGGCTACCCCTGAGTGGTGCGTACGGCACGGGGCGACTGCCAAAGCTTTCATACATCGCCCGGTGAAGATGGCTGACATGCAGGTTGGGTTGGATACCTCGCTTCATTGGGGACGAATCACAGAAGAGAGCAGGGTCAACCGCGTCTGGCACAGCCAGTTGTCCAGCGACTATTTGGCGGACCTCAGCATTGCCGCGCGAGTGGCCGCAGGTTTGCCCTCCAGTCACAACTGGTTGGCGCTGGACAAGTCGTTTGGCTTGCCTGCCTGCACAGTGGGGAATATCGCGTTGATCCTCGCCAGTGAGCAGGCTCGCACGGATGGACGAGCCCAATTGGTGCTGCTGCAGGACGCGTCGCCGCAGGCCTGTGTCGTACAGCCCGCCTGACAATAAGTGGAGGGAACCCGGTTTGAAAAAGAAACGTATCGGTGCATGGATTTCAATTGTCTGTCTGCTCGTCGTGGGCGGGATCTTAATCTGGGTGGATAACCCTGTTACGTCGATAAAGAGCGAGGCGCAGAAGTGGCAACTCTCGGTAGGGCTGTTGTTGGCCGGCCTGGTGTTTTTGTTCCTTGAAGGCCTTGGCGCGTGGATTAACAAATCCGTGGCGACGCTGGATTTCTTCTCTCATTGGAAGCCGAAGCCGGGCGCTGAAACCAAGTCGGACGATGGCACACCTGCACCCGTCGGTGCTGCCAAGTGCCTCACTCACCTGCACCAACACTACGGCCGCTTCTGGCGTCACCGCGTTCGGGTGCTGCTGGTCGTCGGTGAGCCTGAACAGATTGAGGCAATTGCCCCGAGTCTGGCTGCGCAACACTGGCTTGAGGGCCAGGGTACGGTCCTGTTATATGGCGGCAGCACGCAGTCTTCCCTCGATCAGACCTTTTCTCGTTGGCAAGGCTTGACCCGCGGCCGCGCGCTGGACGGCGTGGTCTGGGCGTTGACCGGCGACCATAGCGCCAACGCCGCCGCGATGGCGGTGGGTGTGCGTCATCTGCAAGCGCTGGCGCAGTCGTTGCGTTGGCAACTGCCGCTGCATCTGTGGCAGGTCTGCGAGACGCAATGGCCGCAGGTCGGGCACCAGCGTCGGCCGGTTGGATGTCCGATGCCGCCTTCACCCACGCGCAAGGCTGTGGAATCGCTGCTGGAAAGTTTGCAAACGCCTTTGCGACAGCGCGGAATGACGCAGGTCACAGTACAGCCGGCAGATGATTTTCTCTTGCGGCTGTCTCGGGACCTGCAAGCCGGTGGCGTTGCTCGCTGGGGGCAGGTACTCGCGCCGTTGCTGGGTCGGTCTGCGCGCGGTGTTCCTGTGCGCGGGCTGTGGTTCAGTCTGCCGGCTGCGCCATTGCAGGCATCGGCCAATGTGTGGCCGGCGGATCCGGTGTGGAAGGGGCTGCTCACTCACACAGCGACGAACCCTCATCGCCTCGGCTGGCCTGCCAGTCGTGTCGCGTATGTGATGGTGATTGGCGCGGTGACCCTCTGGATCTCGGCAATGCTCCTTTCTGGAGCCAGCAACTATGCCCAAAACGCCAAGCTGCAGAACGCCTTCGCCACAACGCAGTTTTCAGGCAGCCCCGATCAGCAATTGCTGACCCTCAACGAGTTGGTGCGCGAACTGGGGCGTCTGGATGAGCAGGTCCGGCGAGGCGGCCCCTGGTATCAGCGTTTCGGTCTGAATCAGAGTAAAGCCTCGCTCGCTGCCTTGTGGCCACGCTATGTGAAAGCCAATGAGCGGCTGATGCGCGATCCAGCGGTCGGCAATCTGCAACGCCAGCTGCAGGCCTGGGTGGATTTGCCGGCGGGCAGCCCGCAGCGGCATGAGCGTGCCGAGGTCGTCTATGAACAATTGAAGGCGTATCTGATGCTGGTCCGCCCGGAGAAGGCCGATCCGGCATTTCTGGCCAGGGTATTGGGTGCGTCCGAGCCGACGCGCCCAGGTATTTCGCCCGGTGTGTGGCAGGGAGTATCGCCGGCACTCTGGAGGTTTTACACCGAGCAGTTGGTGGCGCATCCGACCTGGCGTATCGGCACCGACCGCAACCTGGTGGCGCAGACCCGGCAGGTGTTGCTGGGACAACTTCAACAGCGCAACAGCGAGGCGAGTCTGTACCGGCAGGTGCTGGATGCGGCCCGGCCTCATCATCCTGAAATGACCCTGCGTGACATGGTCGGAAATACCGACGCGCTGGCGCTGTTTGCCAGTGACGGCAGCGTGCCGGGGGTGTTCACTCGAGAGGCCTGGGAGGGGCAGGTACGGCTCGCTATCGACGAAATAGCCGAGGCCCGGCGCGAGGAAATCGACTGGGTGTTGAGCGACAACCACACCGAGATTGTCCCCGACCTACAACCGGATGCCCTCAAGGCGCGCCTGACCGAGCGTTACTTTCAGGAGTACGCCAGTGCGTGGCTCGCATTCCTCGACAATCTGCGCTGGCAACGTTCCGACAGTCTGGGGAAGGTGGTCGATCAATTGACCCTGATGAGCGACGTGCGTCAGTCGCCGTTGGTTGCGCTGCTGAATACGGTGTCCTGGCAGGGGCAAGCTGGTGGTCGCATTCCGGCAGTGGCGGATTCGCTGCTGGACTCCGCACAAAAGCGCGTGGGCGCAGACGACCTGCCTGACCTCAGTCGGGTGCAGGCGGCCGGTCCGTTGGCCGTCTCCTTCGGGCCGCTGCTCGGGTTGCTGGACAAAAATGAGGGGGGAGCCAGCGCTGGCGATGATCGCCTCAGCCTGCAGGCGTTCCTGACGCGAGTCACCCGCGTGCGCCTGAAACTTGAGCAGGTCACCCGCGCGACAGATCCGCAGGCGATGACCCAGGCCGTGGCGCAGAGCGTCTTTCAGGGCAGGGACGTCGATCTGACCGACACGCAGGCCTATGGCCGTCTGGTCGCCGCCAGCCTGGGCGAGGAGTGGAGCGGGGTGGGCCACACGCTGTTTGTGCAACCGCTTGAGCAGGCTTGGCAGCGGGTGTTGCAGCCTTCGGCGGCAGGACTGAACCGCCAGTGGCAGCAGACGATCGTCGACCATTGGGAGGACGCATTCGCCGGCCGTTATCCTTTCGCGGCAAACGGCAGCGATGCGTCGTTGCCGATGCTGGGGAAAATGATCCGAGCCGACTCGGGCCGCATCGAGCAGTTTTTGCAACGGGAACTCGGCGGGCTGCTGCGCAAGGACGGCGCCCGCTGGGTGCCGGACACGGCACACAGCGAGGGCTTGCGTTTCGATCCGGGCTTTCTGCTCGCGATCAATCAATTGAGCCATCTGGCCGACGTGTTGTACACCGATGGCGGTATGGGTCTGAACTTCGAGTTGCAGGGCAAGGCCGTGCGCGACGTGGTGCAGACCACGTTCATCCTCAACGGCGCCCGGCACTCGTATTTCAACCAGAAGGAAAGCTGGCAACGCTTTGGCTGGCCCGGTGGTAGCGATCATCCGGGCGCGAGCCTGAGCTGGACCAGCGTCCATACCGGCGAGCGTCTGTTCGCCGATTTTCAGGGCGTCTGGGGCCTGATCCATCTGCTCGACCGAGCGACGGTCACCCCGCTGGACGACAGCGACAGCCGCTACCGGTTGGTGCTTGAGGCGCCGGATGGTTTGAAGCTTACCTGGCACCTGCGCACCGAACTGGGCGAAGGGCCGATGACGTTGCTCAAGCTGCGTGATTTCAAACTGCCGACGCAGATATTTCTCAACCCGTCGCCGTCGGATGAGGCGCGCGCCCGGAACGGGGGGATCTCATGAGCCTGCAGACATTGGTAGGCGCGTGCCTTGGCTCGCGTGACGGCATTGCCAGCGCCAAAGAGCGTGCCGGGGTTTGGGAAGCATGGCTGCTGCCGATCAACACCGAGGCTCCCGCCGGGAATGATCCTGGCTACGAAGACGATTTCCAGCGTATTCGAGAGGAGATCAACAAGCTGTCGGCCGCGGATACCGATCTGGTGGTGCAGCTCGCCGAAAAGCTCCTCAAGCAGACGTGCAAGGACCTGCGCGTGCTTACTTACTACCTGTGGGCGCGCCTGCAAAAAAACGGCGAGACCGGGCTGGCTGATGGCTTGACACTGTTGGCAGCGACACTTGCGCGGTACAGCGCCGACGTGCTCCCCGTACGGCCGCAGAGTCGAAGACTCGCACTGGAGTGGCTGGCGAGCAGCAAGATGCTGGACAGCCTTTCGCTCCATCCCGAAGTGGTCAGGTCCGAGGCCGAAGGAACCGTGGCAGCCTTGGTCTGGCTCGACCATGTGCTGGCGAGCTGGCCGGTCGAGCAGCGCCCGGATCTGGGCGCACTGCATACGGCGCTGTCTTCGCGGCTGACGCAGTCGGGCGGGGGCGATGCGGTGGTGTCGCAACACAGCGCCCAACACGAGAGCGCCGGGCAAAACGGGTTGCCTTGCGCTACGGCGATCAGGTCTGGACGCGACCTGCTGGACAGTGGAAGGGGATTGGCGGGGTATCTGCGCGAGCAACCGTTGGGCTGGCTGGCCGCGCACCGTCTGATGAAAAGCCTGCGCTGGGACACCGTACATCAATTGCCACCTCAGAATGCCAGCGGTCACACGCGCCTGGCACCTCCCCGAGGTGAATACCGCGCGCAGCTCAAGCGTCTGTCACTGCAACAGAGCTGGAACGAACTGCTCGATCAGATCGAACGAATGTATGCCGAGGGCGTGAACCATTTCTGGCTCGATCTGCAGTGGTATTTGTGTCAGGCGCTCAGCAAGCAGCCGGCGCCGCAGGACACGTGGGCCGACATCGTCAAACGCGATCTGGGCATGTTTCTGGAGCGGTTGCCGGGCATTGAAGAACTGCGATGGAGCGACGGTACCCCCTTTGCCGATGAAACCACCCGCGAGTGGATCAGCCAGCAAGTCAACGGCAATCGATCTGCGCACTGCCTGCCCGCGCCCGCTGTCACCGCCTCGCTCGACGCCGACATTGTTTCGCTCGAAACCGAGGCGCAGGCACAGGCCGACAGCGAGGGTGTGGAGCAGGCGCTGGCGTGGCTGAGCGCACGACCCGATGTGCAAAGCGGCAGGCAGCGTTGGCTGATGCGGTTGTTGATGGCCCGGGTTGCCGAGCGATACGGCAAGGCCGAACTGGCGCTGCATCTACTGGGTGAGCTGGATGTCGGCGCGCAGCGACGGTCGCTTTGCGACTGGGAGCCAGACCTGGAGTTCGAGGTCAAGGCCCGGCTTCTGAAATTACTGCGTCTGAAAGCCCAGCGCAGCGACGCGGACAAAACCGGTCTCGCGCGGCGGATGGAGTCATTGCTCGCCGCCCTCGTGGCCATGGATCCGGTACGCGCCGCAGTGCTGTGCAACTGAACTTCATCGATAAGGATTTTGTTGAATATGGACAATTTGACCCTGCGTTACTTCGACGCCGAAATGCGCTACCTGCGCGAGGCCGGCAAAGAGTTCGCCGAAGCGTTTCCCGATCGCGCGGCGCTACTGAATATGGACAAGCCGGGCGCGCAGGATCCCTATGTCGAGCGACTGTTCGAAGGGTTCGCGTTCCTGATGGGGCGGCTGCGAGAAAAACTCGACGATGACTTGCCGGAATTGACCGAGGGGCTGGTCAGCCTGTTGTGGCCGCACTACCTGCGCACCATTCCTTCGCTCTCGATTGTCGAACTCGCCTGTGAGCCGGACACGATGAAGGGCGTTGAGGTGGTCGGCAAGGGCTTCGAAGTTCTGTCCCGCCCCATCGGGCCGCAGCGAACCCGTTGCAGCTACACCACGACGCAGGATCTGACACTGCGCCCGCTGGCGCTGGATGGGGTACGGCTCGCTCACGAACCCGATGGTCGCTCGGTGATCAAACTGCGTTTTTCACGCGGCGCCATGACGTCATGGAGTCAGCTGGAGCTTGGCTGCGTGCCGCTGTATCTGAATGCCAATGCCGCCACGGCCAACGCGCTGCATCAGGCATTGACCCTTGATGCCCAGACGCTTTACGTACGCGTGCCCGGTCAGCCACAACGCTGGGAGCTGAACGGCCGATTCTCTCCCGGTGGGTTCGCCGAGGACGATCGTCTGTGGCCCAAGGGGGACAGCGCGTTCAGCGGCTATCAGCTGTTGCTGGAGTACTTCACGTTTCGAGAGAAATTCATGTTCGTCAATCTGCGCGGCCTGGACCAGATGCAGATCGCGCCGGAGGCGACCTGGTTCGAGCTCGAGGTCGTGCTTCGCGAGCCATGGCCCCATGGCTTGGCGCTGAGCGCCGAGCAGGTTCGTCTGCACGCGGTGCCGGTCATCAACCTGTTTCCCCTCGAGGCCGACCCGCTGATGCTCGACCCTTTGCAGAGCGACTATCTGCTTCGCCCCATGCGTTTGCAGGACGGTCATACCGAGATCTATTCGGTGGACAGGGTCACGGCTACCACCACCCGCGAGCGCGAGGATTACGTGCCCTTCGCCAGCTTTCGGCACAAGGGCGGCATGTTGCGCGATGAGGCCCCTGAGCGTTATTTCCACACGCGCCTCAAGCGCGGGCCCAATGGGCTGCACGATACCTGGTTGATTCTCGGCGGCGAGGGCGCCGACCAGGACCGCCTCATTCGCCAGCAAAGCCTGTCGCTGCGGTTGACCGGGACCAACGGCCAGCTACCGCGCAAGGCATTGCAAAGCACGCTGCTGGACACCCCTGTGCAATCGATCCAGATCGGCTTGCGGGTACGAAATCTCTGCGCGCCGACCTTGCCGTGCTATCCACCCGATCGAGACCGTTTTCATTGGCGGCTGCTCAGCCATCTGGGGTCCAATTTCCTGCCGATGCTCGACAGCGCGCAAGTCCTGCGCGGCACCCTGGCGCTCTATGACTGGACGGGCAGCGAGATGAACCGGCGGCGTCTGGAGGCGATCGTCGACGTTCGGCACCACCTCGTTCAGCGCTTTGAAAAAGGCTTCCTGCTCAGGGGCGTCGATATCGAGATTACCCTGGATGCCAATGGTTTTGCCGGCGAAGGGGACATCAGCCTGTTCGGCGAGATGCTCAACCGTTTTTTCGCGCTGTACGCCGACATTCATCTGTTCAACCAACTGACACTGATCCTGCAACCCACCGGAAGATGCCTGCGATGGAACGAGAACCACAGTCAGCGAATTCCCGGTTGAAGATCGAGGATTTGCTTGTAGCGCTGCACGCTCGGGTTGCCGAAGCCAATCTCTATCGCGTCTGTCAGTTGCTGGAACAGGCTTCGCCCGGTCAACCGCTATTGGGCAGTACCGAACGTCCGGCCGATGATCCGGTGCGCTTTCGACCTGAACCGGGAATGGGTTTTCCTGCGGGGGAGTTGAAGTGCGTCGAGCGACACCAGGACCATCCGTCGAGGCCTGCGACGGTGCGCACCCGGCTGCTCGGCTTGTACGGCGTCGATTCGCCATTGCCCACTGCCTATGTGGACGACATCGCTCAACGACGTGAGGGGCACGAAGCGCTCGAGGCGTTTCTGGACATTTTCAATCACCGGATATTCACCCAGTTCTACCGGATCTGGCGCAAGTACTCCTACCCCGCGAGCTTTGAAGAGGGCGGGGCAGATGCAACTTCCCAATGCCTCCTGGGGTTGATCGGGCTGGGGATTCCAGGTACTGCGGGCCGGATCGAGACACCAATGTCGCGGTTTCTGGCGCTGCTCGGCGTGATGCGTTTGCCTACCCGTAATGCCGAGGGGGTGCGTGCACTGGTCACATTGCTCGCACCTGAAACCGTGCCCGAAATCACCCCTCACTGGCCAAAAAAAATTGTACTGCCCGAACCCGCCAGACTCGGCGCGGCGCGCGCGGTCAGCCTTTCTCAGGGTACGCCATTGGGCGCTGTCGCCTACGACGTCAACAGCCAGTTGTGCCTGACGCTGATCACCCACAACCGCAACGAGGCGCACAGGTGGTTACCGGGAAAGCAGCTGCACAGCGATTTGCTGACTCTGTTGCGGGTTTACCTTGGCTGGCGCTGCACCGCCAAGCTGCAACTGACTATTGCGGCGCACAGCCTGCCTGCCGCGAAGCTCGGAACCGCGTCACTGTTGCTGGGAATGACAGCGATGATCGCGCACGCAGCGGGGGAAAACCAAAACCATGGACATCAGATCATCACCATCAATCTGGGCCGTTACCAAGGCCTGCACAACCACCCTCAGCACAGGGACACAAAGCATGTCGATTACGGTTTTTAAGCTACTGCGCATCGCAGCGATTGCCGTGCCGCTGAGTGGATGCGGAGTCGTCCAGAAGGTCTCGGACAGCACGGCTTCGGCGACCCGTTCGGTTTTTTACAAGCAGGTGAAGACGCTGCATCTGGACCTCGACGGCCGGGTTGCATTGAACACCCATTCCACTGACATGAACGCGCTGTCAGTACCCACCGTGGTGCGGGTGTATCAACTGCGCGAAGGCAGGTCGATGACACGGGCAACGTACAACGAGCTGCTCAGCGATGCCGACCATGTGCTGGGCGCCGACCTGCTGACTCAGCATTCGGTAGTGGTCAAACCTGGAGAGGGCGTGCAGTTGAGCGTGCCGCTGGTAAACGATGCGGTGGCCGTTGCGGTCGTGGCGTTGTTTCGTGAGCCCGACCTTGAAAGCGACAGCTGGCGGTTGATGCTGGGGCGTGAGGATCTGGACCCGGACAAGGCTCGCGTTGTCGAACTGGATGATAACAGGCTGACGCTGCGGCCTTTGGCGCGGGGATGAACCATGCACGAGCTCAATCCATCGCTTTACGAAACGCTTCTCCAGAATTTCAACGGGGATCTGGATCTTCACTGCGTGGATGAGGAAGATCAGTACGTGCTCTCGGTGCTGGACAACATGCAGCGCATCCTCAACAGCAGGGCCGGGTCGCTGAGCCATCTACCCGATTACGGCCTTCCGGACATGAGTGTGGTTTTGCAGGAGCTGCCGGGTGCAGCCCATGGGCTCATGCAGACCATGGCCGATACACTGCTCAAATACGAGCCGCGCCTGATCGCGGTGAACATCGAGCTTCAACCGCAGACGCAGCCGGGCTATCTGGATTACCGGCTCAACGCATCGCTCAAGGGTGATCGGCAAGCAACGTTCGGTACCACGCTGGGGCCGGAAGGGCGAGCGCTTGTGCGTCACCTCAAGCAGCAACGGGTTCTGCCCGGGACGTAGCGAGCCGTCTCTTCATTTGTGCTTGTGCCAGCCAGGCTTTACCCTCATCGCCACGCTTTTCACCCTGAGAGGAAATGCCTGATGAGCTGGTCAGCCAAGCAGTATTCGATGTTCGAGCAGCAGCGTACGCGGCCGGTTCGCGATCTGGTCGCCGCCATCCCCACGCCGCAGGTCAAGACCGCCATCGATCTGGGCTGCGGCCCCGGCAACTCCACCGAAGTGCTGGCCGAACGATTTCCCGATGCGCAGATCACGGGCATGGACAGCTCCGAGGACATGCTCAACGATGCCCGTCAGCGCCTGCCGCGTCTGTCATTCGAACTGGCCGACATCGGCAGCTGGAACCCCGACCGCACCTACGACGTGATTCTGGCCAACGCTTCGCTGCAATGGGTGCCCGATCACGCCGAGCTGTATCCACGCCTGGTCGGTCGGCTGAATCCCGGTGGCAGCCTTGCGGTACAGACGCCGGACAACCTCGAAGAGCCTGCGCACCGGCTCGCCCGTGAAATCGCTGCCAGTGGCCCGTGGGCGAGCAAGATCGCCTCGGTCAAACACCCTGACCGTCATCCCGCCGCTTACTACTATGAGTTGCTGCAACCCCACTGCGTTGAAGTGGACGTCTGGCGCACCACCTACCACCACCCGCTGGCCGGTGGGCACGAGGCCGTGGTGGAGTGGTTCAAGGGCTCGGCGCTGCGGCCGTATCTGCAAAAACTGGACGCGAGCGAACAGTCGGCCTTTCTCGATGCCTACCTGAAGGCGATCAGCCAGGCCTATCCTGCGCTCCCGGATGGCACGGTGTTGCTGCCGTTTCCGCGGTTATTCATCGTCGCCAAGCGCTGAGCGTACTGGCACTTGCTGCCTCTGGAGTCAATCATGAGCGAATCCTCTGACGCGCTGGCCGGGCGCCTGATCCGCAACTTCAATGAAGTGCCGCTGCAGGACGAACGACGCGATCCGCTCTATCAGAGCCAGGCCGCCCGGTTGGGGACTGGCACGGCGGCGCAGAAACTCGGCGCTTCGGTGGACATCGTGGCGCCTGGCAAGCGTTCCTGCCCTTACCATTTTCACTACGCGCAGGAAGAAATGTTCGTGGTCATCGAGGGGCAGGGGACGTTGCGTGTCGCCGGGCAGATGCTGCCGATCAAGACCGGCGATGTGGTGTTCATCCCTCCTGGCCCCGAGTACCCGCACCAGATCATCAACACCTCGGATGCCCCGCTCAAATACCTGTCCATCAGCACCCGAGAGACGCCGGAGGTCTGCGAGTACCCTGACTCCGGCAAGTACCAGGCGATGGTGACCATCAATGGCGCACGAGCCTTTACGGCTGTGCAGCGCCCGCAGAGCACGCTGGAATACTGGGATGGCGAGCCTTGAATGCGATGACAGCGCGGGTTTGGTTATAACCATAGATCTTTTCGATCTACGTTTTTATAAGAAAATCTGCAGTCCTTAGACGAAAAATCGCTATTCTGCCCGCCAGTTTTTTCGCGTCCGTGCATTGGTTGGGCTTAACAGTGGATTTTGGCAATTTAGGTTTCGTCGTTGCAGGTTTGCTGGTCGGCTTCATCGTCGGGATGACCGGTGTCGGCGGTGGTTCGTTGATGACCCCGATCCTGCTCTGGTTCGGTATCAACCCGGCCACTGCCGTGGGCACCGACCTGCTGTACGCCGCCATCACCAAGAGCGGTGGTGTGCTGGTACACAAAAAGAACGACAACATCGACTGGGGTATCACCGGCTGGCTGACCTTGGGCAGCGTCCCGGCGGCGGGGCTGACGTTATGGTTTCTGAGCAGTTTGCACACCGCGCCCGAAGCGATGAACTCGGTGATCAAACAGGCGCTGGGCTTCGTCCTGTTGCTGACCGCGCTGGCGATTTTCTTCAAGCAGCGCCTGTTGGCATTCGCCCATCGCCATGCCGGTGATCATTATCGTTTGAGCGACAAGAGCCTTAATACGCTGACCGTGTTGACCGGCGTCGTGCTGGGTGTGATGGTGGCGCTGACCTCCATTGGCGCCGGTGCGCTGGGCACTGTCGCCTTGTTCATCCTCTATCCGTTTCTCGACACCCGCCGGCTGGTCGGCACCGAGATCGCCCACGCGGTGCCACTGACGCTGATTGCAGGCCTTGGCCACGCCAGCATGGGCAACATGAACTGGTCGATGCTGGGCTTTCTGTTGATGGGCTCGTTACCGGGCATCTACATGGGAAGCCATCTGACCGGCCGGATTCCCGACGCGGTGCTGCGTCCGTGCCTGGCCGTCATGCTGTGCGCCATCGGCTACAAACTGGCGTTCTAGGCCAGGCTGAAGAAACGGCTTACGGGTTTGTCGGATCGCAAACCATGGAGTGGAAGGATGGACATCATTGCCGAACCGCAGCTGATCCGCCTCAGTACAGACCGTCTGATCCTGCGCCCGCCCTTGGGTGGCGACGCGGCGCAGATTCGCGCGTACAACGTTCATAACCGCTCACACCTTCAGCCGTGGCAGCCCACGCGCCCGGTCAGTTTCTACGACATTGAAAACATCATTCGGCGGATCAGTTACGTTGAGCACGAACGCCTCGCCGGGCGCTGCCTGCATCTGCTGGTGTGCGAGCGCGACAGCGGCGAGATGATCGGCGAATGCAATTTCAGCAACATCGTCCTCGGCGTATTTCAGGCCTGTCATCTGGGTTATTCGCTGGCGGCGCATGCGCAGGGCAGGGGGCTGATGACCGAGGCGCTTCGCTGCGCTATCGCTTACGTGTTCGACGATCTGCAATTGCACCGGATCATGGCCAATTACCGCCCGGAGAATGAGCGCAGCGCCCGAGTGTTGGGGGGGCTGGGTTTCGAGCGCGAAGGTGTTGCCCGGTCCTACCTGAAGATCAATGGCGAGTGGGCCGATCACGTGCTCACCGCGTTGATCAACCCGGCACAGCGTTGAGCCGCTGACCCACCAAAGGACGCCTGCCCATGATGAATCTGATGCACTGGAGGCTGATGGTGGCCGTCGCCGACGCCGAGAACGTGACCCGGGCTGCCGAGCGATATGGCATCACTCAATCGGGCGCCAGCCAGGCCATCTCGCAGATGGAGGATGCACTGGGCATCAAGGTGTTCGTGCGTGACCGGCGTACCACCACCGTCACCGCAGCCGGGCAGCAGGTGATCGGGCACGCGAGAAGAATGCTGGCTGAGCTGGAGGCCATTCAGCACGTGGCCCACGCTGCGAGGGCCGCCGATACCCAGCGCATCCGACTGGCGAGCTTTCCTTCGGTGTTCGCGCAGCTGCTGCCGCCGATCCTGCAGGCCTTCGAGCGGCTGCACCCGCACGTAGAGGTCATTTCGTTGCACGGCACCGACGAGGAAGTCGAGCACTGGCTGGATTCTGGCAGCGTGGATGTCGGCGTGGTAATGAACCCCTCATCTGAGCGCCGGGCAGTGATGCTCGGACGTGATCGCTGGGTGTTGGCGGCGCCCCTGGCCCAGCGCATTGCAGGGCATGTCGCAGGCGCGACAGTCGATATTCACGCCATCGTCGACCAGCCGTTCATTGTCGCCACCGGTGGTTGTCATCTGCACGGACAGACGCTCGTCAGCCAGGCGGGTTTGCGGTTGAGCGACATCCGCATGACCGTCAGCGATTGGAGCACGGCCTACGCGTTGATCGAAGCCGGGCAGGGCATGGCGATCGTCCCGGCGTCGACGCTGCCCACGAATCTCGCTCGCTTGCAAATCCTCGAATTGGCGCATCCTGTCTACCGGACGTTTGGTCTGGTTTGCTCGCAGCAGGGGGGCGTATCGACCGCAATCAGGTCACTGCTCGATGTGGTCAGCGCGACGCTGGTGATCGCCGACGAGTCGGCCGTGGCGTAGCTATTTGGAGTAGCTATTTGGAGTAGCTATGTGGCGTCGTCATAAGCCGCTGTAATGACCGGCTTTGGGATCGTAAGTGTACCGGCCGGGGATTGACGGGCAGTCTGCGAGGCAGATTTGTTTCGTCATCCACCGCCGGGAACCTCCAAGAAACTGTATTTCGCCCCTCAGACCTGCTCCTTATCCCCCCACATCGTGCTGCGCGAAGCGGGCATCGAATTCGAGTTGATCCGGGTCAACAATCAGACCAAACGCACCGCTGACGGCAAGGATTTTCGCTCGATCAACCCCAAGGGCTACGTTGCCGCGCTGGTGCTGGATAACGGTGAGGTGCTGACTGAAGGGCCTGCCATCCTGCAGTATCTGGCGGACCTGCATCCTGAAGCGGGTCTGGCGCCCGTAATCGGCAGCTGGCAGCGAGTGCGTTTCAATGAATGGCTGAACTTCATTGCCACCGAGATTCACAGCGGCAGTGCGCCGCTGTTCAATGCGGCCATTACGGAGCCGGTCAAGGCAGTCTTGCGCGAGCGTTTTTTCAAACGCCTGGATTTCCTCGATACCACACTGACCGACAAACCGTACCTGCTCGAGGCTTACAGCGCCGTGGATGCGTATCTGTTCGCGGTGCTGGAGTGGCTGCCGTTCTTCGATATCGATATCGCGCGGTGGTCATCGCTCGCCGCCTATCAGGCGCGCATCAGCGAGCGAGACGCCGTGCGTGAAGCGATCACGACAGAGCAGGCGTCCGCGCCAGTCTAGCGATCAAAGGCTTGAACGAAACGGAATCGGCTGACGTGAAACCGTCTTGTCGCTCTCAGCATGGCCCACCATTTCGTCGTAAACAACGGGATGCACGATGAACAGCGGCACTTCTTTCATCGCTGACAGACACTTGCGAGCCTCGTCTACCGAGGCAACGTGCAGCACGCCGCCTTTGGGGCTGCTGACGGCGTGGGACTGTCCGTTCATGCGGGCGTGAATCACATACGAGCCGCCCTCGATGGACACCAGGTCGAGCTCTTCGATTTCGCCGGCCTTGATGTGTTTGCTGAGTTGATCCAGATCCATTGCGGCACCTTCTACGCACTGAGGCGTTGGCTGTTCCGAGGATAGAAGCAGCGCCGTTTTTGCGGCCTGCATGGATTGGAAGGGCGCGAACAGGGCAAGTTCAAGTCAATTGGATCTGCGCGTGCCACACAGCAAAACGCCGCCGATGCGCGAGGAGCATCGGCGGCGTTTGCACAAGGCTTAGCAGAGCTTGTCGATCACATGGATGCCAGGCTCTTTCTGCGCGCTGCCCCATTCACTGCTCAGGGTGTCGAGTACCTGGCCCAGGAACTGTTTGTCGGCAGCTGCCTTCTTGCCGACATAGCCCTGGCCTTTGCGGTACATCTTCAGCCGCGCACGCATGTGCGGGTGTTGTTCGACGAACTCTTGCTCCTCGGTGCACGCACCCAGGCCGTCCATATGCACATCACCTTTCTCACAGACCCAGAGAATGTGGCTATCGAGGGAGTCCTTCTGCGCCGCGAACAGTCGAGCCAATTGATCAATGGTAGGTTGATTGTTCAGATTCATCATGGGATACCCCTTTTTTGCCTGTTCGTTAATCTATCTGGTTAGTTCAAACGTAATGGCGAATCGTCCATCGATCCGCAGTCCTTCCACACGCTGACAAACAAGGTCCGTCGGTACACAGAGCCGGTGCCGGGCGTTATGGATGTAGTGGAATGAAGAAGCTGCTACGGGATGGTTCGAAACCAGGGAGAGGATCAGCGGACGTCATGAGGACACTGGCGACTTCTGCGTGGTCGGCCACAAGTGTCATGAGGACGTATCGCCAGCGCTCGGCCCATATGGCTCGATCATGCCGGTTCAGCTTCGTCAATCTGCCTTGTGGGCAGCCCACATCCAGAGGTTGTTCAACGGCTACGTCAAACGGGCCCGGAATACTTTTGCCAGCTCTCCCGATCGGGGAGACGCTTGAACTATGCCGTTACGAAAAACCTTCGTCAACCATTTTGTAGTGATTATTTTCGATCACTACATATTTTGTAGTTCCAATACACAAAGGTCGATTCGTGACTACAAAGTCAGTGAATACGGGGTTCTCGCATCCCTGTGATATACGGGGGAGGCATCGAGTCTGTGGGGAGGTGGTGGCAAAGCCCCAGGCCAGCGGCCGTGATGGGAGCCCTTTGGAAATCTGGACGTACGGGCGTCAGTGGCCGACTATACCGGTCGTTTTATGTGCGACCTCGCCTGCGAGGCCTATCCGCCTATTCCATTGAGGTAATCATGCAAACGCTTGTGCTTCCGACGTATGACGACGTGGTCGCTGCCGCTCAGCGCATCGAAGGCCACGCCCACAAGACCCCGGTGCTGACCTCGCGCACGGTCGATCGCGAACTGGGCGCCGAGCTGTTCTTCAAATGCGAAAATTTCCAGCGCATGGGCGCTTTCAAGTTTCGAGGCGCGTTCAATGCCTTGTCGAAGTTCGATGCGACCCAGCGCAAGCACGGCGTTGTCGCGTTCTCTTCAGGGAATCACGCTCAAGGCATCGCGCTGTCGGCACAATTGCTGGGCATCCCCGCGACCATCGTCATGCCCCTCGACGCGCCTGCCGCCAAGGTCGCGGCCACCCGAGAGTATGGCGCGACGGTGGTGACCTACGACCGCTACACCGAAGACCGTGAAGCCATCGGCCGGCAGCTCGCCGAGCAGCAGGGTCTGACGCTTATTCCGCCGTACGACCACCCGGACATCCTCGCGGGGCAGGGCACGGCGGCGAAGGAGCTGTTCGAAGAAGTCGGCGCACTGGACACGCTGTTCGTCTGTCTCGGGGGTGGTGGCCTGCTGAGCGGCTCGGCGTTGTCGACCCGTGCGCTGGCACCTAACTGCAAGCTGTACGGCGTGGAGCCTGAAGCCGGCAACGACGGGCAGCAATCGCTTCGCAGCGGCAACATCGTCAAGATCGATACACCGAAAACCATTGCCGACGGCGCCCAGACCCAATATCTGGGCAACTATACCTTTGGCATCATCAAGCGCGACGTCGACGACATCCTCACCGCCAGCGATGCACAACTGGTCGAGGCGATGCGTTTCTTCGCCGAGCGCATGAAGATGGTGGTAGAGCCGACCGGCTGCCTGGGCTTCGCGGCGGCGCGAGAAATGGCCAGTGAATTGAAGGGCCAGCGCGTGGGCGTGATCATCAGCGGCGGCAATATCGATCTGGACAACTACGCCAGACTGTTGGCCCGGTAGCCTGCTCAGGTCTGCGCCTTGATCCTTCACCGAGCAGGGTCCAGGACACAGATCCAGGTGGCACCACGCATGCAGCGTGGGAGGGAGCTTGCTCGCGAAGGCGGTGAATCAGTCGCTATGGCAGTGGCTGGACTGACGTTTGCGCGAGCAAGCTCCCTCCCTCAGGGAACTGCATGTGCAGTTCAATGGTTGTATGCCCCACAAGGCAACCGCGTTCGGAAGCTCATGTCGCGGGACCTTGCCGGTGCGCGAGGTTCACAACCCCTCGTTCAGCGCCTTCATCTGCTCCGCCGTCAATTTCAGACTCGCTGCCTTGGCAAAGCTTGCGACTTGCTCGACGCTGGTGGCGCTGGCAATCGGTGCGGTTACGCCTGGGCTGGCCATCAACCACGCCAGCGCGATTTCCGCAGGTTTCGCGCCATGGTCAGCTGCCACGGCATCGAGTGCAGCAAGCAATTTCAGACCTTGCGGATTCAGGTACTTCTCCACCCGGTCGCCGCGCTTGCTGCCGCCCAGATCTGCTTTTGACCGATATTTGCCGGACAAAAACCCAGACGCCAGACTGAAATAGGTCACCACGCCAATGTTTTGCGCGACACACAGATCGCACAAATCCCCTTCGAAACTCGAGCGGTCGGACAGGTTGTATTCCGGCTGGATGACTTGATACGCCGGCAGGTCGTTGGTGCGGGCAACCTTCAAAGCCTCGGCCAGCAGTTTCGCGTCGTAGTTGGACGCGCCGATGGCGTTGATCTTGCCGCTGCTGCGAAGCTCGGCATAGGCGCTCAGGGTTTCTTCGTGGGTGACCTGTGGATCGGGCCAGTGCGAGAAGTACAGGTCGATATGGTCGGTGCCCAAACGGCTGAGCGAATCTTCGGCGGCCTGAAGGATCCAGCGTTTCGATAGACCCTTTTTCTCCGGCGATCCCATTTCCGAGCCGACCTTGGTGAAGATCGTCACCTTGTCGCGTATCCCCGGCCGTTGTTTCAGCCAGCGTCCCATGATGGTTTCCGACTCGCCGCCACTGTTGCCCGGGACCCAGGCCGAATAGACGTCAGCGGTATCGATGGCATCGAAGCCGTGGTCGACGAACGCATCGAGCACAGCGAAGCTGGTCTTCTCGTCAATGGTCCAGCCGAACACGTTGCCGCCAAATACCAGTGGCGCGATGTTCAGACCGGTGTTGCCGAGGGGACGTTTGAGCATGACTTTCTCCTGGGTTGGGTAACACGAAGTGGACATCCATTGAGCCGTTCACGTTCAGGCACCGTTCGATGAAAGCACAGGGTCGCGTCGGGGAAAAAGTGAAACATGCGTCATCTGCCGGGGCTGGCCGAAGGAGGGCGTTGAGCGCGGCACGACCGATTCGTCGCGCCGCAGATTCAATCTTCGGTCAAGCGGACTTGGCCACCCAGGATTTCTGTCGACGGTACAGCACCAGTGTCGCCGACAGCCCGCACACAGCGGCGAACATCAACCAGTAGGCAGGGGATGCCTTATCGCCTGTGCTTTGTACCAGGAAGGTAGACATCGCTGGCGTGAAGCCGCCGAAGATCGCGGTCGCGAGGCTGAACGCCAGCGAGAAACCCACCACGCGCACGTTCTGCGGCATGACTTCGGTCAGCGCTGCGACCATCGCCCCGTTGTACATCCCGAAGAAGAACGAGAAGTACAGCAGCACGACCAGAAGCCGTTCGAAACTCGCTGCTGCGGCCAGCCAGTGCATCGCCGGATAGGCCGTGAAGATGCACAACAACGAAATGCCGAGCAGCAACGGACGCCGGCCGATGCGATCGGAAATCGCGCCGCCGACCGGCAGCCAGATGAAGTTGGTCAGGCCCACGAACAGGGTCACGATCAGGCTGTCAGTTGTGCTCAAGTGCAGCACCGATCTGCCGAAAGTCGGGGTATAAACCGTGATCAGGTAAAACGTGGTGGTGGTCATCGAGGCCAGCAAGCCGCCTGCCAGCACGGTCCGCCAGTTATCGCGCATCGAGCGAAAGACTTCGCTGGCGCTCGGGTGATGAGTGCGCGCCTTGAACGCTTCCGTTTCCGCCAGAGAGCGGCGGATGACGAAGATGAACGGGATGATCGCGCAGCCGATGAAAAACGGAATGCGCCAGCCCCATGCCGCGATCTGTGTGCTGTCCAGCCAGGCATTGATGCCATAGCCCAGTGCCGCAGCCAGGATGATTGCGATCTGCTGGCTGGCTGACTGCCAGCTGGTGTAAAAGCCGGTGCGCCCCGGGGTAGCGATTTCAGCCAGATAAACCGAAACGCCGCCCAGTTCCGCGCCCGCCGAGAAACCTTGCAACAGGCGTCCCAAGAGCACTAAAAACGGTGCTGCCAGTCCGATACTGGCGTACCCCGGAACCAGCGCGATCAGCACGGTGCCGCAGGCCATGATCGACAGGGTTACGATCAGGCCCTTGCGGCGGCCCACCTTGTCGATATAGGCCCCGAGCACGATGGCGCCGAGCGGCCGCATCAGGAAACCCGAGCCGAACACGGCGAAGGTCATCATCAGCGAGGCGAACTCGCTGGTCGCCGGGAAGAACGTCTGAGCGATGTAAGTGGCATAGAAGCCGAACAGAAAGAAGTCGAACTGTTCGAGAAAGTTGCCGCTGGTGACCCGCACGATGGCGGCGAATTTCGCCGCTTTGGTTTGGGTCGTAGGGTGTGTGTTCATCATGGCTTGGCTGTGCTCGGTCTTGTTATTGGAATGAAGGCCGCAATGTCTATGCGGTCGAGGTTAATCACTACCGGCGTTGATCGGATTGGGCTGGCGTTTTTCGATGGAGAACTTCAGCAGCGCGGCGCTGCGGAAAATGCCGTGGGCGAACTTGCTGTAGGGCATCGTCAGAAAGAACGCCATGACGAACCCCAGATGCAGCGCCAGCAACAGGCCCAGTGCCGCGGTTTCACGAAACGCCAGCAAGGCCAGACCGCTGACGCTCAGGGCCAGCAGCAGCGCGATGAAGCCGCGGTCCATGGGCTTTTGCTCGGCGTCGCCGTGATCCGGGTGACGACGCAGGTTCAGCCACAGCAGGCCGGCTGGGCCGATCAGAAGACCGATACCCCCCGCGACGCCGAGCATCACGGGCAGGCTGAGGACCGGGTAGGGCGCGTGCCAGTTCAAGAGGAAGTGATACAGCGTGGCGACGCCGGTGGCGGCGAAACACAGCATGAAACCGTAAAAGGTCAGGTGATGAAAGCGGCGGCGCCACAACGTGAACTTGTCGTCCTCGTTGTTGCAGCCCTGGCCATGTCCGCCATCCAGATATTTCAACTGCGCAACGTTAGCGGTGGCTTCCAGGGCTGCAGAGGTCTTCACCGAGGCCGACGCTTCCCCGGGCGTGACTTCCCGCCAGAAACGCCTGACGCCGACGCCCAGCGCCAGCACCGCGAAACCGAAGACGCTGCCGAACATCAGTCCCAGCGTGTTGTGCGGGAAGATTGCGTAGAAGTTGCCGCCGGGCACGGCGCTGAACAGATTACCCATGATCAACAGGGTCAGGCACAGGAACAGCGTCAGGCCAGCGCCACTGGCGAGCGCCAATGTCAGGCCGTTACGTTGATAGAGCTTGCCCAGTGGTTGGGGCCACGCAAACTCGGCGTAGGTGTCGAGCCGGACTTTCGCCATGGCCTTGGGCACATTGACCGCGAACTCGTGAGGCGCTGCGTACTGGCAGGCGTGCAGGCAGGCCCCGCAGTTGTGGCAGAGGTTCGCCAGGTAATGGATATCGGCCTGTGCGAACTCCAGACGTCGGGTCATGGCCGGAAATACTGCACAGAAGCCTTCGCAATAGCGGCATGCGTTGCAGATGGTCATCTGCCGCTGAACTTCACTTTCCTGCAGATTGAGCACCGGGATCAGTTCACCCGGCGCAGCGGGATCAAACAGCTGCATGTTGCCATTCCCTATTCACGGTGGAAGGACCGAAGCCTGCCGAAGCGGCCGCTTGCGTACCGGCAATACGGCCAAACGCGGTGCCGATCGCCATGCCGATGCCGGCGGTGTAACCCTTGCCCAGGACGTTGCCCGCCATCATTTCTCCGGCGACGAACAGATTGCGGCTGCGCTTGCCGTTGAAGTGCACGGCGGCCGTTTCATCGGTCGCCAACCCCAGATAGGTAAACGTCACGCCAGGCTTGAGCGGGTAGGCGTAGAACGGCGGCTTGACCAGCGGACGCGCCCAGTGAGTCTTGGCGGGTACGAGATTTTCGGTATGACAGTCGTCCAGGGCGGTGTGGTCGAAGGTGCCGACCTGGCACGCGCGGTTGAAGCTTTCCACGGTGTCGACGAAGGTCGCTTCCGGTAGCCCCAGTTTGCGCGCAAGCTCGGCCAGCGAATTAGCCTGGGTGCCAGGAAACACCGGAGGCATGAAGCGACCGATGGCTTGCTGATCGATGATCGAATACGCCTGCTGGCCAGGCTGGCCGGCCACCAGTCGACCCCAGATGGCATAGCGCTTGGGCCAGAAATCTTCGCCTTCGTCGTAGAAGCGCTGGCCTTCGCGATTGACCACGACACCCAGCGAAACACAATCGATACGCGTGCAGATGCCACCGTCATACAGGGGGGCGCGGGCATCGATTGCCACCATGTGTGCCTGCGTCGGATCGCCGATAATGTCGGCGCCCAGATCGATCATCCGGCGCAGTAACACGCCGGTGTTGAAGCGGGTGCCGCGGATCAGAAAGTTATCCGAGGGCCACTCGCCGCGTTCGTTCTGGCCCCAGGCTTCGCGCAGCCATTCCCGATTGGATTCGAACCCACCGGCGGCCAGCACGCAGCTTCGCGCTTCGATACGCTGCGCTGGCAGGCGTGACCCATCGACTTCGCGTTCAGCAATATGCGCGGCGACGAACTGGCCGTCTTCGAGCTCGATATCGGTGACCTGAGCGTTGTAGCGAATCTGCACCCCAAGGCGCTCGGCACTGCGGAAATAGGCATTGACCAGCGCCTTGCCGCCGCCCATGAAAAACGCGTTGGTGCGGGCCACGTGCAGCGCACCGGACAGCGGCGGCTGGAAATGCACGCCGTGGGTGCGCATCCAGTCGCGACAGGTAGACGACGCGCGGATGGCGATACGGGCGAGCTTTTCGTTGGTCAGGCCGCCCGTTACCTTGAGCAGGTCCTGCCAGTATTCTTCTTCAGGATAGGCGTCTACCAGCACGTCTTGCGGCGCATCGTGCATGCAGCGCAGGTTGCGCGTGTGCTGGGAATTGCCACCACGCCAGACCTTCGGCGAGCCTTCTAGCAGCATTACGCTGGCGCCAGCCTCCCGCGCCATCAGCGCTGCGCACAGCGCCGCGTTACCGCCGCCTATGACTAGAACATCGATCATCGTTTCTCCTCATGCGCTGACGGACGGAAGCCCACGATCAAGAAGCGGGCTGCCAGCGACAGGAGAACATTATGGAAAACGGGTCCGGGCGCGAAAGACCGGATTCAACGTGGGGTGTTTAGTTTTGCTAAATACTTTGGGCAGTGCGCAGCCATCGATGCACACCAGATCTGTAGCAGCACGGCTGAATATGCCACCGCCGGCAAGCCGGACGGCTACAGGGTTTGTGGGCGGTAATGATCGTCCCCACGCTCTGCGTGGGAATGCATCCCGTGACGCTCCGCGTCACAGCGCACGCCGGCGCAGAGCGCCGAAGGCGGCGTCACCACGCAGAGAGTGGGAACGATCACTGAATCGCCTGGCGCAACACCATCCCCTTTAGCAGCACGGCTTGCCGGCGGTGAGGTGCTCAAGATCGCTACCGCCGGCAAGCCGGGCTGCTACAGCGCCTCATCCTCGGAATGATCGTCCCCACGCTCTGCGTGGGAATGCATCCCGTGACGCTCCGCGTCACAGCGCACGCCGGCGCAGAGCGCCGAAGGCGGCGTCACCACGCAGAG
>NZ_MUIN01000021.1 GCF_002080045.1 Pseudomonas sp. Bc-h
CAGGAGCAAGCACCCTTGGTTACTTGGGGTGCTTTTCCAAGTAACTCGCCGGAGGCGAAACAGGTCTGGCGTTAGCCAGAGCCGTATCAGCCGCGCCGAAATCAGGTGGCGTATCCAGATTTCCAGCTGCACACGAAACCCTGTGGAAGCTGTGCGACAGCCCGGGCCGCGGTCGGACGATAGGGGTAGGTCAGTAGACAACTTCATCACTGACCCACCGCTTCGCTGCCGTCGACAGCCCGGGCCGCGGTCGGACGATAGGGGTAGGTCAGTAGACAACTTCATCACTGACCCACCGCTTCGCTGCCGTCGTGGCCTCCGGCGTCTCCCACAGGGATCGCGTAACAACCCAAAACCACGTTGGCTTTTGAACCTGCTTCTAAGCGCGCGACAGTTCGGACGCCACACACGGCATTCCGGCTTTCAAGTAACTCGCCGAAAGCGAAACAGGTCTGGCGTTAGCCAGACGCCTTACCAGGAATACACCTCAATCACTGCGCCTTCTTGCGATACGCCATCGAATCGTCGATCCGCTTGAGAATGTAATCCCCCGCCGCCACCGGCGGATAAAGACTCGTCGCCGCATTGACCCCCAAATCACACGGATCAACCACGGCGCCATAAGTCGGGTCGTAAAACGTGGCGATGGAATAACGCTCATGCCCGGACTTATTGATCACCCGGTGCAAGGTGGAACGGAACCGGTCATTGGACCAGCGCGCCAGCAAGTCGCCGACGTTGACCACCAGACTCCCTTCGACGGGGGTGGCGTCGATCCAGCTGTTGCTGCCCAGCTCACGCACTTGCAGGCCGCCGCTATTGTCCTGATACAGCAAGGTGATGCAGCCGTAATCGGTATGCGGCGCGACGCCGAACTGATCGGTTTCGGCCATTGGCGGATGCGGCGGGTAGTACACCATCTGCGTGCGTTGCAAACGCTTGCCGTATTTCGGTTCGAAAAATCCGGGCTCGATCCCCAGCCCTACCGCCACCGCCTTGAGCAAGTCAGCCCCGGCCAGGCCGATCTCTTCGTAATAGGCGTCCAGCGCCATGCGCAATTCAGGCATGAAACCCGGCCACTGGTTCGGCCCGCGCAAGGCCTCTCCTGCCACGACGCACGGATCGTCTTCCGGCAGCTCCAGCCCCATGCTGAAGAATTCCTTGAAATCCGGCTTGGTCGCTTCGTACATCAGCGCACCGCCCAACGCATGCCAGCCACGATGACGCTTGTTCACCGCGACCTGGCGCTTCACATCGGCGGGGTAGGCAAAAAAGGTCTTGGCGGCGGCCATCGCCGTGTCGATCACGCTCTGCGGTACGCCGTGGTTGATGATGTAGAAGAACCCGGTTTCGCCGCAGGCCTTGCGAATCGCTTCACCGGCGCGGAGGATCGCGGCCTGGTCGCCTTCTCGAACACCCGCCATGTCGATCAGGGGAAGACTGATGGATGAAGGGTTGCTGTGAACGGTCATGCGAGCTCCTGTCGAGGTAAAGTCGGGCCAGCTGTATAGACAGGTGAAGCATTTAGTGTGCCGGGCTACGGTCTCAAGCCGGGCGCAGCCATTGTGGGAGGGAGCTTGCTCGCGAAGAGGCCAGTCCATCCGCCAGTTATCCGGGGAATGAACCGGTGTCGTCGCGAGCAGGGTTCCTCTTACAGGGGAATGCCATCTGTGTTCGAACGGGTTTCCACACGCCCCAGCACCGGGCACGGCGGCCTCAATCGGTGCAACTTTTGGTGACATCGCTCAGGCACTGTTCCTACAACTTGCGCGTTGCACCAAGCACTGGCGAGCGAGACCGATCTGGCCTGCATCTTGCCTCAGCTGTCTATACAGCTCGCCCAAGGATTTTCATGCGTCGTTATCATGCCGGTCCCGACTTTCTTCGTGCGCACAGCATTGCCGAACTGGCCCACATGGCCCGACGACGGTTGCCGCATTTCGCCTGGGAATACCTGGAGGGCGGCGCCGAGGAGGAACTCACCCTGAGGCGCAATCGACAGGCGTTCGCCGAGGTCAGCCTGCTGCCCCGCACGCTGGTTCCCTGGGAGACACCAGACACCCGCCGCACCCTGTTCGGCCGTGAGCAGGCGTTGCCCATGGCCATCGCCCCCACTGGCTACAACGGTATGTTGCACCGCGACGCCGACGTTCATCTGGCCCGCGCCGCCACCGAGCGCGGCCTGCCCTTTTCCCTCAGCACGGTTTCCACCAGTTCCATGGAGCAGATCGTCGCGGCCGTGCCCGACGTCAATCTGTGGTTTCAGCTGTACAGCATGACTGACCCCAAAGTGCAGGAAGACTTGCTGCAGCGAGCCGAAGCCGTGGGCTGCAAGACTTTGCTGCTGACCACCGACGCCGTGCTGCTGGGCAATCGTGAATGGGACAAACGTAACTTCGCCCGCCCGCGTCAGCTGAGCTTGCGCAACAAGCTCGACGTGCTGCGTCATCCGCGCTGGATCAAGCAAGCACTATGGCCACACGGCATGCCAAGCATGGCCAATCTCGACCGTTACCTGCCGGCAGATCAACGCAATGCCGCAGGGGCCGCGCACTTCATCGGCGAGAAAATGGAAAAACACCTGAGCTGGGATTTCCTCGCCCGCTTGCGTGAACGCTGGCCCCACCGATTGCTGCTCAAGGGTGTCATGCATCCGCAGGACGCCGAGCACGCGGTGAAGCTTGGTCTGGATGGCATCGTCGTCACCAATCATGGCGGCCGGCAACTGGACGGCGTGCCCGCCACGCTTGATTGCCTGCCCGCCATTGTCGAGGTTGCCAGAGGCAAGCTGAGCATCATCCTGGACAGCGGCATTCGCCGTGGCACCGACATTCTCAAGGCCTGCGCATTGGGCGCCGACGCTGTGCTGCTGGGCCGCGCCACGTTGTATGGCGTGGCGGTCGGCGGTCAGGCCGGTGCCGGTCATGCACTGGATCTGCTGAGCAACGAATTGCGCCTGGCCCTGACCTTGCTCGGCCAACCCGACCTGAATCAATTGCGCGCCAGCCGACAGCCTGACGCCACCTTTTCCGTGAGCTGAACCCATGAGCGACGTGCAGCAGACCATCGACCAATTACGCAAGGCACTGGGCGAGGCGCAGGTGCTGACCGCAGACGCGATCAGCCAGCGGCATTACAGCGACTGGACCCACCATGCCCCGACTTGCCCCGCCGCGTTGATCCTGCCGAAAGACTCCGAACAGGTGTCCATCGCCCTGCGCATCTGCAACGCCGCCGGGCAATCGGTGGTCCCGCAAGGCGGCATGACCGGCCTGGCCGGCGGCGCAGTCCCGCGCTCGACCGACATTGCTCTGTCGCTGGATCGTCTTCGCGGAATTGAAGAAATCGACCCGGCCGCCGCGACCGTCACGGTCAAGGCCGGAACCACCCTTCAGGAGATTCAGCAGGCCGTGGCCGACGCAGGCTTTCTGTTCCCGCTGGATCTTGGCGCCCGCGGCTCGTGCCAGATCGGCGGCAACATCGCCACCAACGCCGGTGGCAACGCAGTGATTCGGTATGGCATGACCCGCGATCTGGTGCTGGGCCTGGAAGTCGTTCTCGCCGACGGCCGCGTGTTGAATCTGATGAACAAGATGATCAAGAACAACTGCGGTTATGACCTGAAACAGTGCTTCATTGGCAGTGAAGGCACTCTTGGGGTGATTACCCGCGCGGTATTGAAGATGGCGCCGCAGCCCGGACAATCCACCACCCTGCTCTGTGCCCTCCCCGACTACACAAGCGCGGTGGCTCTGTTGCGCAGAATTCAGCGCAGCGCCGGCACGCCGCAGGCCTATGAACTGATGTGGCAGGACTTCCTTCGCATGGGTGTGTCGTGGCTGGAAAATCCCGTCGCGCCGATGCCCGATCATCACCCGCTGTATGTGCTGCTGGAGTCCTCGGCCGCCAGCGACGCGCTGGAGCAAACGCTGGAAGCGGCCATCGAGGCGGGCGAAGTGGTCGACGCCATCCTTGCCACCTCACACACCCAGGCCCGCAGCCTGTGGAAGATCCGCGAAGCGACTGGCGAATTCCCGGTGCGACTGGCACCCCTGAATTTCGACATCAGCCTGCCCATCGGCCAGATCGGCGATTTTGCCGAGCTGTGCCGCGAACGCCTGGAGCAGCGCTGGCCGGGTAACCGCAGCGTGTATTTCGGCCACATTGGCGACAGCAACCTGCACCTGACCGTGGACTGCAACTCGCTGCCGCAACCGGCGCCTGTCTATGAAATAGAAGAACTGGTGTACAGCGCCGTCGGTGAACTGGGCGGCGCGGTTTCCGCCGAACATGGCATCGGCCTGCTCAAGCGCGAGTTCCTGCATCATTCGGTGAGCGCCGAAGCCTTGCAGACCATGGCCGAGCTCAAGCGCGGTTTCGACCCCAAGGGCATTCTCAACCCGGGGAAGATCTTCGGTTGAACCGCAAGGGAGTTGTATATACCGGTATGGCACGCTAACTGCAGCACTTGCGACACCTCTGCCCCACATAACGACGACAACACTGCACCTGAAGGAGTTACCCCATGCAACTCGATTCTCTGTTCAGCAGGACGTTCAAAAGCCTGAGCATCACTGCGGCTCTAGCGCTGTTGCCTTTGGCGGCCCACGCCGACCAACTGGCCGACGTGAAGAAAGCCGGTGAACTGGTTGTCGGTACCGAAATGCAATTCGCCCCGTTCGACTTCCTCGATGCAGGCAAACAGAAAGGCCTGAACGCCGAGCTGTTCGAAGAGTTGGGCAAGGAACTGGGGGTCAAGATCAAGTTCCTCGACCTGCCATGGCCGAGCGTGCTGCCAGGCCTTGAGGCGAAGAAGTTCGACGTGGTCGCAGGGCCGATCATCGTCACCAAGGCGCGTAAAGAGCGTTATCACTTTGTCTCGCCCATTGCCGAAGCCACTGTGGCGCTGATGGTCGGTGCCAAGGACGACAGCATCAAGAAACCTGAGGACATCGCCGGTAAAACCGTCGGTGCCGGTAAGGGTTCGGCGCAGCTGGAAGAGCTGAAAACCTTCGCTGCGACCCTGCCGGAGAAGGTGACCATTCGCGAATACGTCGACAACAACCAGGCGTACGCGGATCTGGCAGCCAAGCGCATCGTCGCAGTCGCCAACTCGCTGCCGAACATCTCCTACGTCGCGGCGCAGAAAGCCAATCTGTACAAAGTGGTGCAGCCGCCGTTCGGCAAGAAATCCTACTTCGCCTACCTGGGCCGCAAGGATGCCGACGCCGACAGCCTGATCGCCGCGCTGGATGCCGCGGTGGACAAGATGCATACCGACGGCCGCCTGGCAGCCCTGCAGAAGAAATGGCTGGGCGCCGAGATGGACGTGCCGAAGGGTGATTTCGAACCGACCTGGTAAACCGCCAATCCTCGCATTGCCGGGGTCGTTCCGGGTATCTGGAACGACCCGAACCTGTGGGAGGGAGCTCGCTCGCGAAGGGGTCATGACAGTCGCCACCGCACTGGCTGATACACCGCTTTGGCGAGCAAACTCCCTCCCACAGGCGTTATTGGTGATGCTCAAGGTCGAGCATGACCGGGCAACCGAATCCTTGAAAAAGCGTCGATCCAAAGCTGGAGTCACACCGTGTTCGATTGGCCATTGCTGCAGCAGAACGCACCTTTATTGCTCGGCGCCCTGTGGGTGACGTTGCAGGTTTCCATCGCCGCGCTGGCGATCGGGTTCGTCATCGGCATCATCGTCGGCAGCCTGCGGCTGTCGCCGATTCCCCTGCTCCGCCGTCTGGGCGGTGCCTATATTTTCGTGTTCCGCGGCATTCCGCTGCTGGTGCAACTGCTGTTCATCTATTACTTCCTGCCGCGTATCGGCCTGCCCAATGTCTCGCCCACGGTGGCGGCGATCATCGGTCTGTCGCTGGCCGCCGGCGCCTACATCGCCGAGATCATGCGCGGCGGTTTTCTCGCGATCCCCGGCGGTCAGCTGGAAGCGGCAGGCCTGTTGGGACTGAGCGCCAGCCAGATGCTGATCCGCATCCGCGTGCCCCAGGCCGTGCGCCTCACGCTGCCGGCGCTGGTCAATGAAATGATCCTGCTGATCAAGGCGTCGTCGCTGGTTTCGGTGGTGGGCCTGGCCGACCTGACCCGCACCGCGCAAAACCTCGCTGCCAGCGATTACATGTTTGTGCAGGACTACCTGATGCTGGCCGGCTTCTACTGCCTGATCAACATACCGCTGGCGTATTGCGGCAGCCTGCTTGAACGTCGGTTGAAGGAGCAGAGCGCATGATCTTCGATCCGAAAATCATCACCGATCACCTGGGCGACATCGCCTCGGGTTTCATGGTCACCCTCGGCACCTGGAGCAGCGGCGTGGTGCTCGGCATCGCGATCGGCATGTTGATCGCCGTGGCCCAGGTGTTCGGCAACCACTTCGTGCGCGCCCCGCTTCGAGTGTTCATCGAGCTGATCCGCAGCACGCCGTTTCTGGTGCAGCTGTTTCTGGTGTATTACGGCGGCCCTTCATTCGGCCTGAGCCTCGACCCGATTCCCGCCGGCATCCTGGGCCTGGGCGTTTATGGCAGCGTGTATTTCGCCGAGATCTTCCGCTCGGGGTTCGAGTCGGTAGCACGCGGTCAGCTGGAAGCCGCCGACTGCCTTGGCATCACTCGCCTGCAATGCATCTGGCGGATTCAGGTGCCGCAGATGCTGGTGATCATTCTCCCGGCGCTGGTGAACATGATCACAGTGTTGTGCAAGGAAACCGCCGTACTGTCGATCATCACCATTCCGGAATTGACCATGGTGCTGACCGGTATCGGCTCGGAAACCTTCGCCTTTGTCGAAACGCTGCTGATGCTGTGCGTCGGTTACCTGATTCTGGTGGAGCTGTGTTCGCGGCTGGGCATGCTGCTGGAAACCCGTGTCGGCCGCTTCATGAACAAGCAACCACGATAAGGGAGCCACCCCATGAACAGCATCCTGATACCCAGCGGCGCCGTGTCCGCCAACACACGCGAGAAACAAGGTGAAAGCATGAAGACGTCTGCAACAGCGCCCGGCGAGCAGCCGACCATCGTGTCGCTGAGCAAGGTCGGCAAAAGCTTCGGCAACCTGCGCGTGCTCAAGGGCATCGACCTGCACGTGCAGCGCTCTGAAGTGGTGTGCCTGATAGGCCCTTCCGGCTCGGGCAAAAGTACCTTGCTGCGCAGCATGGCCTTTCTCGAGGAATACGACGAAGGCGAGATTCGCATCGAAGGTCAGTTGCTCGGCTGGCAGGACACCGACAAGGGCCGCAAGCGCGCGCCGCAGTCGCAGATCAATCAGGTGCGGCGCAACGTCGGCATGGTCTTTCAGCAGTTCAACCTGTGGCCGCACATGACGGCGCTGGGCAATGTCTGCGAAGCCCTGCGCCGGGTTCGCAAACTGTCGGCTGACGAGGCGAACAAGCGCGGCATGGCGATGCTCGACAAGGTGGGTCTGGCGCACAAGGCAGATGTGTACCCCGCGCAGTTGTCAGGCGGTCAGCAGCAGCGCGTGGCGATTGCCCGGGCGCTGGCGATGGAACCGCACATCATGCTGTTCGACGAACCGACTTCTGCTCTGGACCCGGAGCTGGTCGGCGAAGTGCTGCAGGTGATGAAGACCCTCGCCAAAGAAGGCATGACCATGGTCGTGGTGACTCACGAGATGGGCTTTGCCGCCCAGGTGGCCGATTCGGTGATCTTCCTCGATCAGGGTGAAGTGGTCGCGCGGGGCACACCGCAGCAGATTTTCCATAACGCCCAACAGCCGCGCTTGCAGCAGTTTTTGCAGAACTATCTGGACCGCAATGCGTTCTGGCAGGACGGCAAAGAGGCCAGCCAATTGTGATGGACAAACCGGCGCCCCAAGCTCTTTATCGCAAGGCGAAGGACTTCGTGCACGGCAAGCTGGCGTCTGGCGAATGGAAGCCGGGCGACCTGATTCCCTCGGAAAACCGGCTGGTGCTGGAACTGGGCATGTCGCGCATGACGGTCAATCGGGCGCTGCGCGAACTCACCGAAGAAGGCCGTCTGTTGCGGGTCTCCGGGGTTGGCACCTTTGTCGCCGAGAGCAAGCCGCAATCGAACCTGCTGCACATCACCAACATCGCCGACGAGATCCTCGCTCGCGGTCATCGCTATCGTTGTCAGGTGCTGCATCTGGCACGCGAAGCTGCCTCGATGCCGATTGCCTCTGCCCTGTCGTTACCCACCGGCGCCTCGGTGTTTCATCTGCTCTGCGTGCATTACGAGGAAGACGTGGCAGTGCAACTGGAAGACCGCTACGTCAATCCGCAGACCGCGCCGCAGTTCCTTCAGCAACCCTTCGGCGATGCACTGCAATCGGCGCGCTACCTGTTACAGATCATCCAGCCGGACGAAATGGAACACATCGTCGAGGCCAGTCACCCTTCCGCCGACGAGCTCAAATACCTGCAGATCGATGCCAGCGAACCCTGTCTGGTGCTGATGCGCCGCACCTGGAACAGCGGCCGGGTGGTCACCTATGTGCGGCTGGTGCATCCCTCGTCACGTTACCGGCTCGGCAGCCGCCTGCCAGTGACCGGCGCAAACCGCGACAGCTGAGGACCTCTCGGCGAATCAGGGACAGCCGGTCAGCAGATTCATCGAACGCCTGCGTCGCCCTGCCCTCGATATCTGTAAGCCCCGGTGAATCGGGCGTAGAGAAGAGGTGCATATGGCTACCCAAGACAACCAGCAAACCACCGATCGCAACGACCCTGCCATCGATCCGGATACCCCGGACAACGGCATGGGCCATGACAAGACGCCTGCGCAGAATCAGGGCGACTCGCAAAGCCAGAGCGGCTCTCAAAGCCAGAATAACAACGGCGCCCAGAGCCAGGAGAACAATGGCAATCAGTCGGGAGAGAACAGCTTTACTCCGGATTTCGAGCCTGAAGAACATAAGTCGCCGGACAAAACCAAGGAAGAAAGCCAGACCGGTGAAACTGATCAGGACATCGATACGCCCGGGGGCTGATGGTCAACTACCTGATCTGGACCAATACCTGGAACCATTGTGGGAGGGAGCTTGCTCGCGAAGACATTTTGTCTGGCACAGAAGTGGCTACTGACAAGACGCTTTCGCGAGCAAGCTCCCTCTTACGGATGCAGCGCAGGCCAGAGCACCGCATCAACGCCAATATCGACAGCAGACTGCTCCTTCCAGATTGAGCAAACCTAGTAATTCGTGGGTCATCCAAACTCGCTGCAAAGCCGTTCCATCCGCTCAAAATCAGGCTTCTGCCCATTGCATAGCCCCCTAACAAACCGGCACCATCACGCTTTCGTCTGTGCATGCAGACCTGCCTGCAGTTTCTCCCGGAGCGTTGTCGATAATGGTCCAGCCCACCACTCAGGATTCCCCGCGCGTCAACGATAAGCTCACCCCTCGCGAATTTCGCGGCATGGTGGCGATTCTTCTGTCTATCGCCTTGGCCACCCTCGATACCGCCATCGCCAACACCGCACTGCCCACCATAGCCGCCGACCTCAACGCCTCCCCCGCCGCCTCAGTGTGGATTATCAATGCCTACCAACTCGCCGCCGTCGCCACGCTGCTGCCCCTCGCCGCACTGGGCGGTGTGTTGGGCCAGCGCAAGGTCTACCTCGGCGGCTTGATTCTGTTCGTGCTGTCCTCGGCGCTGTGCACCTTCGCCTGGTCGCTGCCGACACTCACCATCGCCCGGGTGCTGCAAGGCTTGGGCGCCAGCGCGATCATGAGCGTCAACGCCGGCCTCATCAGCTCGATCTTCCCCCACGAGCGCCTCGGTCGGGGTCTGGGCATGAACGCGCTGGTGGTCGGCGTGTCATTTTCGGTCGGCCCGACCATCGCCTCGCTGGTGCTGTCGGTGGCGAGTTGGCCGTGGCTGTTCGCGATCAACCTGCCGATCGGCATCTTCGCCCTGGTGTTCGCCTGGAACTCGCTGCCTGCGACCAAGCCCGGCAGCCTGACCTTTGACCGCGGCACCGCGATCCTCAACGTCATCACCTTTGGCGCGCTGATTTTCGCCCTGAGCCAAGCCGCGCAGCTGGCTTCGATGAGCAGCGTATTGATCGCGCTGGCGGTGTTCCTGATCGGTGGCGCAGCGATGCTCAAGCGCGAGGCTGGGCATCCGGCGCCGATGTTTCCGCTGGACCTGCTCAAGCGTCCGATGTTCGCGCTGTCGGCCCTGACCGCGTTCTGCTCGTTCGCGGCGCAAGGTCTGGCGTTCGTCTCACTGCCGTTCTTCTTCGAAACCACGCTGGGTCGGGACCCGGTGCAGACCGGCTTTCTGATGACGCCGTGGTCGGTGGTGGTGGCGATCATCGCGCCGTTCGCCGGGCGCATGTCCGACCGTTACGCGCCGGGCCTGCTCGGCGGTATCGGGTTGGCGATTCTCTGCGCAGGGATGATTTCGCTGGCGACCATGCCCGCCGACGCGAGCGTGGTTTCCATCGCCGCGCGGATGATTCTCTGCGGCATCGGCTTCGGTTTTTTCCAGGCGCCGAACCAGAAAGCCCTGATGACCAGCGCCCCGAAAGAACGCTCCAGCGGCGCCAGCGGCACCATCGCTACCGCGCGTTTGATCGGCCAGGCGACTGGCGCGGCGCTGGTGGCGTTGAGCTTCGGGATTTCCAGCGAACACGGACCGGTGCTGGCGTTGAGCATCGGTGCCGGCTTCGCGGCGGTGGGCAGTGTGGCCAGTGGAATGCGCTTGGTGACGAAGAACACGGCGAACCCGAAGGTCTGAGCCTTGCAGGATCAGGCAAGCATCCCGGAGAACTGGTACAGCGTTTTGCAGCCCAAGCTTCCTAACATGGTGTGATCAAGCAACGACACCCGCCTCGCGAGGAAACGACATGAGTACGACAAAAACCCTGTTCATCACCGGCGTCAGCAGTGGCTTTGGCAAGGCGCTCGCCGCTCAGGCACTGGCCGCCGGGCACAAGGTCATCGGCACCCTGCGCACCCAGGAAGCGCTGGCCGAATTCGAAGCACAGGCAGAGGGCCGTGCCCATGGCGTGCTGCTGGACGTGACAGAATTCGACGCCATCGACAGCGTGATAAACGACGTCGACAAGGCGTTCGGCCCGGTGGATGTGCTGGTCAATAACGCGGGTTACGGCCACGAAGGCATTCTCGAAGAGTCGTCGCTGGACGAACTGCGTCGCCAGTTCGACGTCAACGTGTTTGGCGCGGTGGCGATCACCAAGGCATTCGTGCCGCTGTTCCGTCAGCGGCGCAAAGGCCACATCCTCAATATCACGTCGATGGGCGGCTTCATCACCATGCCGGGGATCGCCTACTACAACGGCAGCAAGTTCGCCCTGGAGGGGATCTCCGAGGCGTTGGGCAAAGAACTGAAACCGTTCAACGTGCATGTCACCGCTGTTGCACCGGGTGGGTTCCGTACCGATTGGGCCGGGCGTTCGATGCAACGCTCCCCGCGGCAGATCGCCGATTATGACGAAAGCTTCAACCCGATTCGCAAAGCCCGCGAAGAGCGCAGCGGCAAGCAGATCGGTGATCCGGTGAAAGCCGCGAATGCGATGCTGAAGCTGATCGACAGCGAAAACCCGCCTGCGCACCTGTTGTTGGGCAGCGATGCGTTGAAGCTGGTGCGCGACAAGTTGGCGTTGCTGGAGTCCGAGATTGCGGCGTGGGAAGGGGTGACGCGGTCTACGGATGGGTGATTTGGCACGCTGTTTCCTGACCGGACCACGGTATCTGTGGGAGGGAGCTTGCTCGCGAAAGATGCCTGGCAGTCACTGAGGGGGCTGAATGGGCAAATGCCTTTGCGAGCAAGCTCCCTCCCACGATTTTCGCGTACGCCGCGACATCACTGGGATTTATAAAAAGCGCAGCGCCTTCACACTCCACCCCGACTGAAGATCCGGATCACTTCATCCAGGTGATCCGCCATCGCCTGCCGCGCGGCGTTCGGGTCGCGGTTTTCCAGTGCTTGCAAGATCAACCGGTGCTCGTGCTCGGAGCGGAACGGCATGTCGTCGGAGGTGTAGTGCGCCTGGAGACGCTGGAACATGCTGCCGTACTGATGCCCGAGCAAGTGCTGGATCATCAGCGCGTAGGCGGGATTACCCGAGGCCTGGGCGATGCGGATGTGGAACAGGCGATCCCCCGGATGAGTATGGGAGTGTTCGCGGTTGTCCCGGCCGTTGCGCTCGAAGGCTTCGCGGATCGCCTCAAGTTCGTCATCACTGGCGTTCTCAGCGGCGAGTGCTGCGGCTTCCGGCTCGATCAGGCGCCGCGCCTGCAACAGCGCAAACGGCGGAATCTCTGCGCTGAAATCCACCTCGATGCCAAGCTCGGGATCCGGGTCCTTCCATTGATCGCGAGTCGCCTGCTTCATCACCGGCTCATCGGACAGCGACTGCACCGGCGGTTCGCAGACCAGCACGCCGTTGCCCACCCGCACATCCACCAGCCCGATGACTTCCAGCGCGATCATCGCCTCGCGCACCGAGGCACGACTCACGCCAAGCAGCTTGGCCAGTTCGCGCTCGGCCGGCAGCCGACTGCCCGGCGGAAATTCTCCGCTGTCGATCAGCGCTCGCAGCTGATCGGCGATCTGGCGATAAAGCCTTTGATTATCAATTGCTTGGATAGGCATTGGAACTCAGCTCGAAAATGAAGATTGCGATGCGGCAAAAAAATGACCTTGTTGAGGTCCGGTACAAGTGCTAAAAACAGGACCAATGGCCTGACCATTGGATCGCTGCAGTGAGCGGATGATAGCAAACCTCTCGGGGTTGGGCTTGCTCCCGAGCTTCACTCACTGCGCCTCCAATGGCCTGACCATTAGACCTGACACATCGGTCGTCTCACTATAAAAACAAGGGATTCATCATGGACCTCACCGGTAAGCGAGTGCTCATCACCGCCGCCGCCCAAGGCATCGGTCAAGCCAGTGTCGAGGCTTACCTGAATGCGGGCGCGGAAGTCTTCGCCGTCGATATCAACGGCGCCGCGCTGGACAGCCTGCAAGGCGTACACAAACACGTCCTCGACGTCACCGACCACGCCGCCATCGAGCGCCTGGCTGCCGAGATCGGTGCGCTGGACGTGCTGTTCAACTGCGCGGGCGTGGTGCACAGCGGCAACATTCTCGAATGCTCCGACAAAGACTGGAGCTTCGCCTTCGACCTCAACGTCACCGCCATGTACAAGATTATCCGTGCATTTTTGCCCGCGATGCTCGCCAACGGTGGCGGCTCGATCATCAACATGTCGTCGGTGGCTTCGGCGATCAAGGGCGTCCCCAATCGTTTTGCCTACTGCGCCAGCAAGGCTGCCGTGATTGGTATTACCCGCTCGGTGGCCGCCGACTTCGTCGGTCAGAACATCCGCTGCAACTGCATCTGCCCCGGCACTGTGGAGTCCCCGTCGCTGCGCCAGCGGGTGGCCGACCAGGCAGCTCGCGAGCATCGCGATGAGGCCCAGGTGTATGCATCGTTCGAGGCGCGTCAGCCCATGGGGCGTCTGGGCACCCCTGAAGAGATCGCGCAATTGGCGCTGTATCTCGGCTCGTCGGCCAGCGGATTCACCACCGGCACGGCGCAGATCATCGATGGCGGGTGGAGTAACTGACCCCTGGCTGCACCCGGTCGTCAGATCAGAGATCGACACCTGTTTCAGAATTTATTTTCACGTGAGAGGACAACCCATGAAACTGCTGCGCTACGGTCAACCCGGCAAAGAACTCCCGGCCCTGCTGGACAAGGATGGCGGGATTCGCGATCTGTCGGAATTCATCGACGACGTCTCAGGCGTCGCGCTCAGCCCCGAAAGCATCGCAAAACTCAAAGCGCTCGACCCGGCGAGCCTGCCGCTGGTCAAGGGCAACCCGCGCATCGGTGCCTGTGTGGGCCAGGTCGGGAAGTTCATCTGCATCGGCCTCAACTACGCCGACCATGCCGCCGAAACCGGCGCCGACATCCCCAAAGAGCCGATCATTTTCAACAAGTGGACCAGCGCCATCGTTGGCCCCAACGACAACGTGGAAATCCCGCGCAACTCGAAAAAGACCGACTGGGAAGTCGAGCTGGGCGTGGTCATCGGCAAGGGCGGACGCTACATCGACGAAGCCAGCGCCATGGAACACGTGGCCGGATATTGCGTTATCAACGACGTGTCCGAGCGTGAGTTCCAGATCGAGCGCGGCGGCACCTGGGACAAGGGCAAGGGCTGCGACACCTTCGGGCCGACCGGGCCGTGGCTGGTGACCAAGGACGAAATCGACGACCCGCATCAACTCAATCTGTGGCTGGAAGTGGACGGCAAGCGTTACCAGAATGGCAACACCCGCACGATGATTTTCCAGATCCCGAAACTGGTCAGCTACTTAAGCCAGTTCATGAGCCTGCAAGCGGGCGATGTGATTTCCACCGGCACCCCGCCGGGCGTGGGTCTGGGCATCAAGCCGGAGCCAGTGTTCCTGCGCGCTGGTCAGCGCATGCGTCTGGGTATCGAAGGGCTGGGCGAGCAGGAGCAACTGACTGTCGATGCTTGACCCGGCAAAAGACCTGCGGCGATCCGCAGGTCTTTCCCTGCCCCACAACAATTCCAAAGGGACCCGCCATGACCACCATCACCGCCCTGCGCGTTGAAGACATTCGTTTCCCCACGTCGCTGTCCCTGGACGGCTCCGACGCGATGAACCCCGACCCGGATTACTCGGCGGCCTACGTCATCCTTGAAACCGATCAGCCGACCCTGCAAGGCCACGGCCTGACCTTCACCATCGGCCGTGGCAACGAGATCTGCTGCGCGGCGATCAAGGCGCTGTCCGGCGTGATGGTCGGCCTGAAGCTTGAGTGGATCGCCGAAGACATGGGCCGCTTCTGGCGCCATGTCACCAGCGACAGCCAGTTGCGCTGGATCGGCCCGGACAAGGGCGCGATTCACCTGGCGACCGGCGCGGTGGTCAACGCCGCATGGGACCTGTGGGCCAAGTCCGAAGGCAAACCGGTGTGGCAACTGGTGGCCGACATGAGCCCCGAACAACTGGTGCGCTGCATCGATTTTCGCTACATCACCGACTGCATCACGCCGGACGAAGCCTTGGCCCTGCTGCGTGATCGTGCCCAAGGCAAAGCCGAGCGCTTGCAGTCGTTGAAGGCCGAGGGTTATCCCTGCTACACCACCTCCGCCGGCTGGCTGGGGTACCCCGACGACAAGCTGCGCAGGCTGTGTCAGGAGGCGGTGGACGGCGGTTTTTCGCACATCAAACTCAAGGTCGGTCGCGACCTGCAGGACGACATTCGCCGCGTGCGCATCGCCCGCGAAGTGCTCGGCCCGGACCGACATCTGATGATCGATGCCAATCAGGTCTGGGAAGTCGACGCGGCCATTGACTGGGTCCGCGAGCTGTCGTTCGCCAAGCCGTGGTTCATCGAAGAACCCACCAGTCCTGACGACGTCGAGGGTCATCGCAAGATTCGTCTGGGCGTGTCGCCGGTAAAGGTGGCGACCGGCGAAATGTGCCAGAACCGCATCGTCTTCAAGCAGCTGATCATGCGCGAAGCCATCGACGTGGTGCAGATCGACGCCTGCCGTCTGGGTGGGGTCAACGAAGTGCTGGCGGTGATGCTGATGGCCGCGAAATACCAGCTTCCGGTGTGCCCTCATGCCGGTGGCGTGGGGCTCTGCGAGTACGTGCAGCACCTGTCGATGATCGACTACCTGTGCCTGGCCGGCACCCACGAAGGCCGGGTCGTTGAGTTCGTCGATCACCTGCACGAGCACTTCGAAGACCCGTGCGTGATTCGCGATGCGGCATACATGCCACCCACCGCGCCGGGGTTCTCGATCCAGATGAAAGAGGCGTCGAGGAAGCAGTACGCGTATCGGGGGTGACAATCTCTTGAGTCCTGACGAAACGCATTTCCTCTAGGCAACACAGCTGTTACTGACGAGATACGAATCTCTGTGGCAGGGAGCTTGCTCGCGAAGAAGCCTGTACATCCGACGCATAGGTATGGATTGCCTCGGCCCCTTCGCGAACAAGCTCCCTCCCACAATGGGACGCGTTGAGCCAGTCACAAACGGACGGAGTACAACAACAATGTCGTCCCAAGATACTCGGCATCCACCGCCGCCGTTGCGCGTGGATGCCCATCAGCATTTCTGGCGTTACCGCGCGCAAGACTACCCGTGGATCGATGATCGCCACGGCGCCCTGCGTCACGATTTCATGCCCGATGATTTGAAGCCGTTGCTCGATCAGCACGGCATTGCCGGCTGTGTCGCGGTGCAGGCGCGGCACAGCCGGCATGAAACCGATGCTTTACTCGCGCTGGCGGATCAATACCCGTGGGTGCTTGGCGTGGTTGGCTGGGTCGACCTGCGGGCTACGGATCTGGAACGGCAACTGGAAGGCTGGAGCGACAACCGCAAACTGGTCGGCATTCGCCATCAGATTCAGGACGAACCGTCGCCATCGCTGTTCATGCAGGACCCGGTGTTCGCCCGAGGTGTCAGCCTGTTGCAAGCCCGCGGCCTGGTCTACGACCTGCTGATCAAGGACGCCGATCTGCATGCCGCTGCCGATTTCTGCAAACGCCACGACGAACATCACATCATCCTCGATCACCTCGGCAAACCTGACCTCTCTCAGGAAGACCCCATCGCCTGGGCCGACCGAATCGCCCCACTGGCCGCCCTGCCCCATGTCAGTTGCAAGCTCTCCGGCCTGATTACCGAGGCTGACTGGCAACAGTGGCGCCCCGTGGAATTGCTGCCGTACTTCTACCTCGCACTGGAGCTGTTCGGCCCGCAACGGCTGATGTTCGGCTCCGACTGGCCGGTGTGTCAGGTAGCCGGCAGCTATAGCGACGTTCATCGCCTGCTCGAAAGTGCCCTCCACGAGTTGTCCGCCGATGAACAGGCGGCAATTGGTGGCGGCACCGCCATTCGCCTTTATGGCCTGCAAGGAAACTGCCCATGAATCTGCATCTGCAAGACAAAGTCATCATCGTCACTGGCGGCGGCTCCGGCATCGGCGCAGCCATCTCCCTGGGCCTGGCCGAAGAAGGCGCGATCCCGGTGATCTTCGCCAACCAGCCCTTGCCCGCCGGACTCGCAGCAGAACTGGACAAGCGCCAGCCGCAGAGCCTGTTCGTGCAAGTCGAGCTGCGTGACGAAGCCGGCTGTGCCGCCGCCGTCAGCGAGGTGATCGGGCGCTTCGGGCATATCGATGGTCTGGTCAATAACGCCGGGGTCAACGACAACGTGGGTCTTGAGGCCGGGCGCAGCGCCTTCATCGAGTCGCTGGAAAAGAACCTGATCCACTACTACCTGATGACCCATTTGTGCGTCGACGCGTTGAAGGCGAGCCGGGGAGCCATCGTCAATATCGGCTCCAAAACCGCGCTCACCGGGCAAGGCGGCACCAGCGGCTATACCGCTTCCAAAGGCGCGCAATTGTCACTGACCCGCGAGTGGGCGGCGTCGTTGCTCAGCGACGGGGTGCGGGTCAATGCGGTGATTCCCGCAGAGGTGATGACACCCTTGTATGAGCGCTGGATTGCGAGTTTTGACGACCCCGAGGCGAAGCTGGCGAAGATCGTCGAAAAAATCCCCCTGGGCCAACGCATGACCACCCCTCAGGAGATCGCCGACAGCGTGCTGTTCCTGCTGTCGTCGCGCGCGTCGCACACCACCGGGCAATGGCTGGTGGTGGACGGTGGCTACACCCATCTGGACCGGGCGCTGACATGAGCACGCAACGGTTTTGCCTGGCGCTGGATCTGGTCGACGACCCGGCGTTGATCGCCGAGTACCAGCGCCTGCACCAACGCATCTGGCCCGAGATCGCCCATCACCTGCGTCATGAGGGGGTGCTCGACATGCAGATCTGGCGGCTGGGTACGCGGCTGTTCATGGTCATGGAAACCGCGCCCGGCTTCAGCGCCGAGAAGATGGATAAAGCCAGCGCCGAACACCCCAAGGTGCAGGAATGGGAAGACCTGATGTGGGCCTTCCAGAAGCCGACGCCGTGGACCGAGCCGGGTAATAAATGGCAGCCGATGGAGCGGATTTTCAGTCTGGCGCAACAGCCGCTTTGATTGGCTCATGCCAGACACCCCCAACATTCTCAGGCTGGATGCATTCCCCTGTGGGAGGGAATTGCTCGCGATGGCGTCTGTTCAGACAGAGCAGCAATGACTGACATCGCGCATTCGCGAGCAAGCTCCCTCCCGCCAACAAAAACAAAAGGAGAGCGTCATGTTGACCAAAGACACGAAAGTCGAAACCCGGCTGTACCGCCCCGCCGTACCTTCAGTGCGCGTGGCGTTGATGTTGGTGACCAGTCTGTTTTTCCTCTGGGGCCTGTCGTACGGCCTGCTCGATGTTTTGAACAAACACTTCCAGGAAACCCTGCACGTCAGCAAGGCGCAGTCCGGGCTGTTGCAGGCGGCGTACTTCGGCGCGTATTTCATCATCGCGCTGCCCGCCGGCCTGCTGATGGATCGCTTCGGCTACAAGGCCGGGATTCTCCTGGGCCTGTGTCTGTATGCCGCCGGGGCTCTGCTGTTCATGCCCGCCGCCAATGCCGCGAGCTTTCCCTTCTTCCTCTTCGCGCTGTTCGTCATCGCGCTGGGCCTTGGCTGTCTGGAAACCGCAGCCAACCCCTACGCTACGGTGCTGGGTGACCCGAAAGGCGCCGAACGCCGCCTGAACCTGGCGCAGTCGTTCAACGGTCTCGGCCAGTTCGTCGGCCCGCTGCTCGGCGGCATGCTGTTCTTCGGCGGTGCCAATGCCGGGAGCGACAACAGCTCCCTGCAGACCACTTATGTGGTCATCGCGGTGATCGTGTTGCTGGTCGCCGCCCTCTTCGCCCGCACGCCGATGCCCGATCTGCGGGAGCAGGAATCGACCATCCAGCGCCACGACAGCAAGACGCTCTGGCAGCATCGCGAGTTCGTTGGCGGCGTGGTGACGCAGTTCTTCTACGTGGCGGCGCAGGTCGGCGTGGGTGCGTTCTTCATCAACTATGTGACCGAACACTGGGCCAACATGACCAGCCAGACGGCGGCCTATCTGCTCTCGGTGGCGATGATCTGCTTCATGGGCGGGCGTTTCTTCAGCACCTGGCTGATGGGGCGTATCCCTGCGCAACGGCTGTTGATGACCTACGCGTGGATCAACGTCGCACTGTGTGCGGTGGTGGTCAGTGGGGTTGAAAGCGTGTCGGTGGTGGCGTTGATCGCGATCTTTTTCTTCATGTCGATCATGTTTCCCACCATCTTCGCCATGGGCGTGAAAAACCTTGGCCCCCACACCAAACGCGGCAGCTCGTTCCTGATCATGGCCATTGTCGGCGGCGCGTTGATGCCATATTTCATGGGGTTGGTGGCGGATCACTTCTCGACGGCGCTGGCGTACCTGCTGCCGCTGGGGTGCTTTGTGGTGGTGGCGTTTTATGGGAAAAGCGGGTTGCGCGGTCAGAACGTCTGACGCGAAAGACCAAACGACACACATCCGTGGGAGGGAGCTTGCGCGCGAAGACCGACGTTCAGACGCCACATGTGCGTCAGATGTATCGGCCTGTTCGCGAGCAAGCTCCCTCCCACGGGTCATTCACCTATCCAGAAAATCACCCGGCTCAAGGCTTGGCAATATCTGTGCGGCTCACCGCTGGCGATTCCTTGGGCAGGGTCGCCCGCAGTTTCGTCACTTCCTCGGCATTCACGGCAGGCGCCTGGTTGCCCCAACTGCTGCGGATGAAGGTCAGCAGCTGCGCCACTTCTTCATCCGACAGTCGCCAGGCGAACCCGGGCATGCCCAGTTCCGACGGTGCGGTCGAGGTAGACGGCAATTTACTGCCCGCCAACACCAGCCGGATCATCGACACCGGATCTTCCGAGAGCACAGACGAGTTGCCGGCGATTTTCGGGAACACCCGCTCGTAGCCCTGGCCGTTGGTACGGTGGCAGGCCGCGCAGTTGTCGACGTACAGCTCGGCGCCGCGACTGCCTTCCTGCCCGGCTGCCAGCGCCTTGGCGGTTGCCAGATCAGCCTTGAAGCTCGACACCTGATTCTGGGTCGGCGGCAGGCTTTTCAGGTAGGCGGCGACGGCTTGCAGGTCGGCGTCATTGAGGTGCTGGGTGCTATGAACCACCACATCGCCCATCGCCCCGCCCAGTACCGCGTGGGTGGCACTGCGCGCGCTGCGCAGCGTGGCGACGATGTCGTCGTTGCTCCAGCTGCCCAGACCATCCGCAGGATTGCCCCGCAGATTGACCGCCAGCCAGCCATCGATCACCGGACCACCCGCGAGGAACGCCTCGCCCGATTCATCCAGCGCTTTTTCCTGCAAGGTCAGCGCACGTGGCGTGTGACAGCTGCCACAGTGCCCCAACCCCTGCACCAGATAGGCACCGCGTGCGATCTGCGGGTCCTTGTAGCGGCTGGCATCGAAAGCGACCGTTTGCGGCGCGGGTGCGAACACTTTGCGCCAGATCGCCAGCGGCCAACGCATTGACAACGGCCACGGCACGTCATTGGCGCGATTGTCGGCATACACCGGCGCGACGCCATGCATGAAGTACGCATACAGCGCCCGCATGTCGTCATCGCTGGTCCGCGCGTAAGCCGGGTATGGCATGGCCGGATACAAGCTGCTGCCGTTGGCGGCGATGCCGTGGCGTACCGCGCGGTCGAAGTCTTCCAGCGAGTAACTGCCAATGCCGGAAGCCTTGTCAGGCGTGATGTTGCTGCTGTACAGCGTGCCGATCGGCGATGCGATCGGCAGGCCACCGGCGAACGGTTTGCCACCTTTTGCCGTGTGGCACGCGGTGCAGTCACCGGCGTCAGCCAGATAACGGCCCTTCTCGATCAAGGCGGCTTGATCAGCATCTTTGGCAGCGGCAAGCGTTGGCGTGGTCGTTGGCCAGAGCGCAAAGGCCAGCAACGCAACGAATACCACCACCGCCAGTGAAATCAGGCTCAAGAGAAACTTTTTCATGATCGTTTCTCCTTATGCCTGAACCAGCGGGCCGGGGTTTTTCAGGTACTGCTCGCGGATGGCCTTGGCAGACCAGTACGCCAGCGCGCCCACCATGCCGGTCGGGTTATAGCCGTTGTTCTGCGGGAACGCATTGGCGCCGATGGCGAACACGTTGTGCACGTCCCACGATTGCAGATAACGGTTCAGCGCCGAGGTCTTCGGATCGCTGCCCATGATCGCGCCGCCGCAGGTGTGGGTGCTCTGGTACTTGGTGATGTTGTAGTGCTCGCCCGGCTTCTTGGCGTCACCGGCCAGGGCAGTCGGGTTGAGGATCTTCGACATCTCCAGCGCCTTGCCCACCAGGAACTGCGAGGCTTTCACTTCGTTGTCATGCCAGTCGAAGGTCATGCGCAGCAATGGCCGACCGAAGCCGTCCTTGTAGGTGGGATCCAGGCTCAGGTAATGCTGCTTGTAGGACATGCAGGCGCCCTGCACTTCGAAATAGAACGAGTGACGGAACGAATCGCTGGCCGCCTGTTTCCAGGCCGTGCCCCAGTTCGGCGTGCCCGGCGGCACGTTGATGCCGCGCACGGGCCCTGCGCCCGGCTGACGTGCCCAGATGATGCCGCCGCCGACGAACCCGGCCTTGGCGTTGTCCAGCTGGTTGCCGTTGAGGTTGTCCATCGTGGTCCCGGCGCCGCCGATGCCGATGAACTGGTTGGCTTGCACTTCCTTGCCGAAGAACAGCACCACGCGGTTGAGGTTCTGGTAGGAGTAATTGCGCCCGACCGTGCCTTCGCCGGTTTGCGGATCGTAAGGCTTGCCGATGCCGGACAGCAGCATCAGGTGCACGTTGTACAGCGAGAACGCGCACAGCAACACCAGGTCGGCCTGCTGCTCGACTTCACGGCCCTGGGCGTCGAGGTATGTCACCCCGGTGGCCTTCTTGCCGTCGCTGTCCAGGTTGACCTTGAGCACTTGCGCGTGAGTGCGCAGCTCGAAGTTCTTGCGCTGGCGGAGCACCGGCAGAATGCTGATGTTGGGGCTGGCCTTGGAGTAATTCAGGCAGCCGTAGTCACTGCAGAAACCGCAGGCGTTGCACGGCCCCATCTGGCAGCCGTACGGGTTGACGTAAGGCGCCGAGGCGTTGGACGCCGGAATCGGATACGGGTCCCAACCCATTTCCCGAGCGCCTTTGTAGAACATCTCGGCGCCGAGGTAGTTCGGGTTCGGCCCCAACGGAAATTCACGGGAGCGCGAGCCTTCGAACGGGTTGCCGCCGACCTGCTTCACGCCGCTGATCACACCGGCCTTGCCCGACGTGCCACAGACGTATTCGAAGTGATCGAAATGCGGTTCGAGGTCTTCGTAGCTGACCGGGAAATCCTGAATGCTCATGTCATCCGGAATGAATTTCGCGCCGTAACGCTGCTCGACGTTGCTGCGCAACTTGAAGTCTTCCGGCAGCGCACGGAAGTGACAGCCAGACCAGTGACTGCCCGCGCCGCCCACGCCAGTGCCCGGCTTGAACGAGCCCATCTGGCGATAGGGCACAGCGGTCGATGTCAGGTTGTGCCGTGCAGTGACAGTCTCTTGGGACAGGCTTTGCAGGTAGCGACGATGCACCGAGCCTTCCAGCTCATCGACCACTTTCGGATAAGCGAAATCAGGCTGAGTATCGCGATCAGCGCCGCGCTCCAGCACCACTACGTGCAGACCGGCATCGGTCAGTTCCTTGGCCAGAATCGCGCCAGTCCAGCCCATGCCGACGATCACGGCGTCCACTTTCGGTTTTGCGTTCGCCATGCTTAACCCCTCCGTCCGGCCAGATCGACCGGTGGTAGCGGGTACGGCTTGTCGCGCACCGTGACCCAGTCCATGTAATCAGCGCGCATGCCGGGATAGCCGATCATTTTCCACGCGCCCATGTTCTTGTTGCCGCCGTGGGACGGGTCGGCGAAATAGCCGTTGCGCACCTCGTTCAGCAGATTGGTGAAAAACAGCTTCGATGAGATGTCCTCCAGCGCCAGCTTGCCGGCCTCGGCGGCCTTGAGCAGTTCTTCCTGCTGGGGCTGCGACAGCTCGGCGAAGACTTTGCCGGAGAAGGTTTTCTTGCAGTTGGCGTCCATGGCCTTGATGCCGATGCGAAGGGTTTCGCGCAGGTTCAAGCGGCCCTGATAACCGAATTCCGGCGCGGCTTCGAGGAACGGCCCCTGCATGTACCAGATGCCGCCATTGGCGTACGGCGTCTGCATGTGGCGATCAAGAAACTCGGGAACGCCCAGCTCGACGGCGCCCGGGCCGACGTGGTCGGAAGGGATCAGGCGATCACAGGCGGCAATCACAAACGCCCATTCTTCGGGGGTGAAGAAGGTCGGTTTGTAGTCACCAGCGGGTACGGCGGGCAAAACGGAGCCGCTTTGTTTGGCATCGCTGGCTGGGGTCTGGGCGAATGTGCTGGAAGGAAGGCCGGCACTGGCCAGGGTTACGACGGGAATGAGCGTCAGCGACTTGCGTAGAAAATCGCGGCGCGCCGGGGAGGTGTCGTCATCGAACATCGTTCACTTCTCCTGAGACTGAACACGGGTGTGCTTCGTTTTTCTTGTGTTTTCTTCTTATGGATCACCAGGCGCTGCGAGCATTGAAAGTCGAGCGCCGAGGATTCGATTGCCAGCTAATCATTGCCTTGCTAAGCATTCGGGCGTTACTTAACCAGCTATTGCCGCCCTGTACCACCAGGGCGGCGGGGTTAAACGATTCATCAGATCTTGAATTGACCGACCAACGCGCTGAGGTTGCTGCCCAAGCTAGACACGTCGCGCATGGTGCGAGCGCTCTGCTCGGTTTCTTCGGCGAGGTTTTCCACGGCACCGGCGATCTGGTGCACGCTGCGGTTGATCTCTTCGGCGACCGAAGTCTGTTCTTCTGCGGCACTGGCGATCTGCGCGTTCATCGCGTTGATGGTGCCGATCAGGCCAGAGATCGAATCCAGCGAGACGCCCACCTCATTGGTCTGCTGGTTGGCACCCTCGCCCGCTTCGGTGGAACGACGCATGGCTTCGACCGAGGCATGGGTGCCTGTTTCAAGGCGCGTGATCATGCCCTGAATTTCCTGGGTGCTCTGCTGTGTACGACTGGCCAAGGCGCGGACTTCGTCGGCAACGACAGCAAAACCACGTCCCGCTTCACCAGCGCGGGCGGCTTCGATGGCAGCATTGAGCGCCAGCAGGTTGGTCTGCTCGGCGATCGAGCGAATCACATCCAGCACCGAGACGATGGAACGCACGTCCTGTTGCAGGCTGTCGAGGCTGGTGCCGCTGAGGCGAATGTCGTCCACCAGCGAACTCATGCCGGTGATGCTGGTGCCGACCACCTTGCGTGCGGCCTGACCTTGCTGATCGGTTTCCGAGGCCGCTTCGGCGGCACGTTGCGCACTCAAGGCAACTTCCTGCGCGGCGGCGGACATTTCATGGATCGCGGTCGCGACCTGATCGGTTTCTTCACGCTGGCGCTGCATGGCCACCTCGGAGCGCTGTGTCTGCTGAGTCGCCTGCTCCACCAGCCCGGCAAGGTCGGTGGTCATCTGCGCGATCTGCCGGACCATGGCGTGGATCTTGTCGACGAACAGGTTGAACGAGGTGGCCAGATCGCCCAGTTCATCGCGACTGGTGACCACCAGCCGATGAGTCAGGTCGCCGTCGCCGGCGGCGATGTCATCCAGGTTGGACTTGAGCACGCGCAGCGGACGGACGATGCCGTTGGCAGTCCAGATACCGGCAGCGGCAGTCACCAGCAAGAGGATCAGGGTGACGACGAAGACGCTGGCAAGAATGCTGCGAGTGCGGCTGGTGACGGTTTGCTGTTCCAGCACCATGGCCGCATCGATGTCGTCCATGTTGATCGCGCTGCCCAGCACCATGTCCCATTTGTCCAGGTACACGGTGTAACCGAGTTTGGGCACCTGCACCGCTTCATCGCCCGGCTTGGGTGCGGCGTAGTCGATGTAGTGTTTGCCGTTCTTCGCCACTTCCACGAAGGTTTGGTAATGGTAGGAGCCGTCGGGATCACGGGTGTCCCAGAAGCTTTTGCCAACGCCCGCCGGGCTGTCGCCACGGAAGACCCGCACGCCCTTGGTGTCGTAACCGAAGAAGTAACCGTCATCGCCATATTTCATCGGCTTGAGCAGTTCCAGCGCCTTGTCCCGCGCAGCCATGTCACCGGCAGCAGATGCATCGTGCAGTGGCTTGATCGTGGTCAGCGCCACGTCGACGTAATTCTTCAACACCTGGCGATTGCGCTCCACCAGTTGCTCGCGGGTTTCCTTCATTTCCTGATCGGCGCTGCGCTGCAACATCCACGAAGCCACGCCACTGAGAATCAGGGCGAACAGCAACGCGGGAATGATGGCAAGACAGAGCAGCTTGCTCTTGACGGTAAGCTTCATGAGACAAATCACCTCCTGGTCGTGTGGTCTTCCACTATCGGCCGGAGATCATACAACTTGAAACATTATGATAGCAATTTGGCGTCAACGTTCTGACAAACCCCATTTCAGAGGCTTCGCTGACCACGCGAAGGTCACGGCTGGCGCAGTGTTAGCGCTGCATCGACCGCCGGTCGAACCTTGCGATGAGGGAGCGGACAGTTTTCGCAAAACGCCAGGCCGCCCACCAGATAACGCACGCAACAGACCCTTCGCTGTCGCTTCAACTCGGTCTGCCCCGCTACCTTGAGGTAGCGCACCGGTTGATACAGCGGATTGCGGCGCCCGTCTGCAAGGTGCGACGCGTTGAGCAATTCGCGACCGTGGCTCAGATCCGCCCCAGGCATCGCTCCGGCGAGCACACCCGACAACCACTCGAAATAGTTGCCGGCGTTACTCCACAGCACCTTGGGCGAAAGGCGTGTGAGCGCGGCAAGAGTGTCGATGAAGGGCCGCATGTGGCCTTCGAGCAAGTCATCGAAACGCTGGAAAGCGTCGACAGGATTCCCTGACCAGCGCTGCCCCGAACCGGGCAGCTTGAACGCAGCGGGCCTGCCCTGCTCATCCAGCACCAACTGCAGGTCGTCCAGTTGCAGAGGCAGGCGATGATCGAGGATCAGCGAGGCCGCCACCACAGGCGGGATCAGTTTGATGAAGTAGTACTTGGACCAGATCGAGGCCAGCCCGCGTCGGTCGCTATCCGGGAATTGCGCGCCGAAAAGGTCGAGTACCGAATCGAAGGTTTCAGGCGTCAGCAACTTGCGCAGTGGCACACCCGGACGCGGATCGTCCTCAAGCACGAGAACGTCCCGGTAGTGCGCGAAGTCGGCAATGAACAACGGCGCCAGCCCGGGGATCATCGCGTGAATCCCCTGACAGACGCCGCGTGATGGCGGGTGGTGTTAATGAGGCTGACGCCGCGCCAGCACCAGCAACCCCTGTTCCAGCGCGGGAAACAGGCTTTTGTTGAAGTTGTTCCAGCGCAGTTCGAGGATGGTGTCGTCGGGTGCAATTGGCGTGTCCAGCACGTCGAAGATCACTTCACCGGAATCGATGCCGTTGTCGACGTAATGGAACGACGCGCCGGTCATGTCCACCACCGGAATGTCGATGGTTTCGCGGGTTTTCCAGTCGATCACTTTCTTGCCTTGAGCACCGTACAGCGCATCCAGTGTGGCGTAGGCGCCGCGACGCTCGTAGGGCGACTCCAGGCGAGTGATCCCCGGATGGATGTTGACGATCCGACGATGGAAATCGGCACCTGGGCGCACCAGTTCGTCGAGGATCACCAGCAACCCGTCTAGCACCACGACTTCTGCTTGCAGGGCATGCAGATGCTCGCCCAGACGTCGCTCGAAATCCGACTTGCCCGCTGGCCGCTGACTGTCGCCCAGCGGCAGCGCGCGATACGTGGACGGAATGTTTTCCAGCAACTCGTTGACCGAACGCCCTTGAACCTTCAGGTCGGCCGGATAGAACCAGTACTCGCCCTGCCCCGGCGCGAAGCCGTAATCCTTGATGTTTTCGCGGTCGCGCGCCGACTCCGGGTTGTCGTCGCAGATAACCGCTTCCAGCGAGTAGTGGTCGCCCAGCGGCGTATCGTTGAGCGCCTGGACCAAGTACTCCAGCGGCGATTTCATGTAGCGCTTGTCGCCACGGTAATCGACGTACTGACCGGCTTTGTCGGCCGCGCCGTTGCGCAGCGACCAGACGTAAACAAGTTTGGTTTTTTGCATGGATTTCGAACTCATGGAGTATTGAGCAGCGTTTCGCCATTGACGCTTTCGGCCATGGCCACGACCACCTTGCGCTCGCCGCTGAAGGGTTTTCGCGAATGGGCAACAAGCATGTTGTCGAGCATCAGCACATCGCCGGTATTCCAGGGAAAGACCACTTCGCACTCATCGAGCACGCCGCGAATTTCCGCCAGCGCAGCGTCTTCCAGCGGGCTGCCGTCGCCGTAGTAGACGTTGCGCGGCAAGCCCTCCTCACCCACGGTGTCCAGCAGGATTTCCTGCATTTCCGGGTCCAGGTTGGAGAGATGGAACAGGTGCGCCTGATTGAACCAGACCCAGTCTTTTGTGCGCGGGTGCTGCGCCACGCCCTGCACCCGCTGGCGGGTGCGCAGGTCGCCGTCTTCGTTCCAGTCGCACTGGATACCACGCTTGCGGCAATAGTCTTCGACTTCGCTGTGACGGTCGGTGTTGAACACCTGTTGCCAGGTCAGATCCAGGCCGTTGCCGTAATTGCGCACGTACATCAGGCGCTTCTCTTCGAAGCGCTTGCGCAACGCCGGGTCGATGCGGCGGAACACTTCGCGGCTGTCGGCTATGGGCGTCTCGCCGCCACTGGCAGCGGCCTTGGCGCAGTAGAACCAGATGCGCATCGGCCATTCGTTGGTGTACGCCTGTTCGTTGTGCAGCGGGATCGAACGGTGCGCCGGGTATTCGGTGGAGGTGTAGACCCCTTTGCCGTCGACCTGGCTGCGCGGGGTCGAGCCGAATTCGTAGTTGAGCAGCGGATGGCCGAACGCTGCGGCGAAACGCTGGAAGCCTTCGACGCCATCGCTGGCAAATGCGCTGAACAGGATTGCGCCGTCGCGTTCGAGCATCTGCTCGACCACGCCGCGCAGGGATTCGAACTCAGCTGCCAGCGTAGCCCCCGCCTGGCCGGGGTAAACCCGCAGCGGGAAGCCGGTTTCGACGTGGAGCTGGTGTGGCGTAAGCATGCGCATGTTCATGGGCAAGACGCTCCGCAAGCTGGGGAATTTGAATGAATCAGGCCATGGCCTTGCGCAGGCTCAGTGGACGCATGTCGGTCCAGGTGGTTTCGATGTAGTTGAGGCAGGTCTGTTTGTCGCCTTCGACGCCGACGCTTTTCCAGCCTTCGGGGATGGCCTTGTAGTCGGGCCAGATGGAGTACTGCTCTTCGTGGTTGATCACTACGCGGAACTGGGTGTTTTCGCCGTCAAAGCTCATGTGCGGACCTCGTCAATGTCATGTCACCGCGTGCAGGCGGTCTTATCTAGAAGACGATTGAGAGGGCGGGATGATTAGTGGTTTTCTTGAAAAATCCCGGGCTGCGGGGGTTTGGTTGCATATCCGTGGGTTGTGGTGGCGCGTCATATTGCTCTGGCTAACGCCAGACCTGTTTCGCCTACGGCGAGTTACTTGAAAAGACCCCAAGTAACCAAGGGTCCTGGCTCCCTGTCCGGCCCGACTTCGTCGGGTTCCCTCGACTCCGGCATTGCTCCGGGGGCACGCCGCCGACCGGCCATCCCTGGCCGAACGGCGGCTTGCGCGGCATCCATGCCGCGCAGCCCCCTACGCAACGCCTGCGCTCGGCCTSCCAAAGTCGYRATKGGTGTCGTCTGTGATATCTGCGTCCTKCATCRTGCTGGCGCTAACGCGCTTCGTATGCAGGACACGCGATCTACTGTTTGATCGTTCCCACGCTCCGCGTGGTAACGCAGCGACTGACGCTCCGCGTCAGCCTGGACGCGGAGCGTCCTGAACGGCACTGCGCGTATATGCATGCCCCCCCTTGTAGCAGTAGGGCCGGGCGGCGTTCCGTTTGGCCGGCGGTGGCGTATGTGAAATCGCCGCCGCCGGCAAGCCGGACTGCTACAGGTTCGGTGTACGCCGTTGCCGTTGCCGTTGCCGTTGCCGTTGCCGTTGCCGTTGCCGTCGATCTTGATCTTGATCTTCTTACGCAACAGTCCAGACACCACAAATCGCGACTTGGGTGCAGGCTGAACGCAGGTGGCGTGGAGTGGGCCGAGCGGCATGGATGCCGCGAGAGCCGCCCCCGCCATGGATGGCGGATGGCGGATGGCGGCGGGCCCACGGAGCGTCGCCGGAGTGAGGGTACGCTGACGAAGGAAGCGCCAAACCAGGAGCCAGGACACTTGGTTACTTGGTGTCCTTTCAAGTAACTCGCCGACGAAGGAAGCGCCAAACCAGGAGCCAGGACACTTGGTTACTTGGTGTCCTTTCAAGTAACTCGCCGAAGGCGAAACAGGTCTGGCGTTAGCCAGAGCCGTATCAGCCGCCCCGCTATTACGTGGCGTATCCAGATTTCCAGCTGTACACCGAACCCTGTGGGAGACGCTGGAGCTTTGACAGCCCGGGCCGCGGTCGGACGATTGGGGTAGGTCAGGCGGCTCATCTGCAACTGATAAACCGCTATCGCTGCCGTCGTGACCTCCGGCGTCTCCCACAGGAGTTGCGTAAAAATCGAAGGCCGCGTTCGCTCTTGATCTTGCTTCTAAGCGCGCGATATCCCAGACACCACAAATCGCGACTTGGGTGCAGGCTGAACGCAGGTGGCGTGGAGTGGGCCTAGCGGCATGGATGCCGCGAGAGCGCCTTCAGGACATGGATGTCCGTTCGGCGCGGGCCCACGGAGCGTCGCCGAAGTAAAGGTATCCCGACGAAGGAGGAACCCAACCAGGAGCAGGGCCTTTTGGTTACTTTTTGATGGTCCGGCACTCCGGCTCTTGAAAAAGTAACTCGCCGAAGGCGAAACAGGTCTGGCGTTAGCCAGAACACATCAGCGCCAACACAAAAAAAGGGCAGACACGTCAGCCATGTCTGCCCCTTTCCAAAAGCACCAAACCCAAGCGATTACCAGCGGAACGCAACCGTCCCCATCACAGTACGCTCTTCACCCCAGTAGCAACGACCTGCGTTGTTGCAACCACTGACATATTCCTTGTCAAACAGGTTCTTGGCATTCACATCCACCGACCAGTGCTTGTCGATGTCATAGCCCACCAACGCATCCACCAACGTCACATCGCCGGTTTTCAACTTGCCGTACAACGTCGGCGCGGTATACGCGAAGGTATTGTCGAAGTAGCGAATACCACCCCCCAGACGGAACCCACTCAACGGACCATCGAGGAAACGATAAGTCGCCCAGCCCGACGCCTGATTACGCGGAATACCCGTCAGTTGATGATCCTCGACCAGCGACCCCGGCGCATCCTTGGTCACACGCGCATCGGTGTAAGTGTAAGAAGCGGTCAGACTGAGGTTCGGGGTGATGTCGCTATTCGCTTCCAGCTCGATACCCTTGGACTCGCTCTCCCCCACCTGACGACTGAAACCATTGCTGCCCGCAACCACATCGTGGGTCTTGGTCAACTGGAAGACAGCCGCGCTGAAAGTGGTATTCCAGCCGGCCGGCTCAAACTTCAGCCCCGCTTCGTACTGATGGCTCAGGATCGGATCGAGCAGTTCGCCGTTCGGCTGCGAAGACTGTTGCACCGGCGTGAACGCCGTCGAATAGCTGACATATGGCGAAATACCGTTTTCGAACTGGTACATCAGACCGGTCTGCCAACTGAAACGGTGATCCCAGCCATCCAGATCGGCCAGACCGCTGGTGGTACCCGCGCGGTTGCGGTACTTGCTGTTCACGAAGTCCTGACGGCCACCCAACAGGAAGATCCAGTTGTCGTACTTGCTCTGCACCTGGCTGTACAGACCGTACATCTGCTGATCCAGCTGCGAGTTCTGGATGGTCGCGAGCATCCGCGGATTACCCGCCGGGAAGACCGGATTGAAGGCGTTGAACGTACCGCCATTACCGGCTGCCCAGTCCTGGTTGAACGAAGTCCGGTCGTAGCTCGCGCCCAACAACACCGTGTTTTCCAGCGCACCGGAGGTGAAGTGGCCCTCGAACTGGTTGTCCAGGGAGTACGCCATGGACTTGTTGTCACGGTCATACGCGGTGCTGGTCAGGATACTGCCGAAACCGGCGTTGTTCAGGTTGTTCGGCCAGGTTTCATGACGGTCGATCCGTGACTCCATGAAGCGTGAGTTCTGACGGAACTGCCAGGTGTCGTTGATCTGATGGCTGAACTCGTAACCCAGGCTCCAGGCTTCGCGTTCGAAATCGTCCCAGTTCGGGTTGCCATTGAACTGATCCTTGCCGATCTTGCCGTTGACGTTGTTCAGCAATGTGCCGGCCGCCGGATACCCCAGCAGCAGCTTGGTGCGGTCGCGCTGATAGGTTGAAAGCAGCGTCAGCGACGTGTCTTCGTCGAAGTTGAAGGTCATCGACGGCGCGATGTAGAGACGGTCGTCCGGCACCGAGTCAACCTGCGTATCCGAGTTGCGGCCGAGCATCACGATACGACCCAGAATACGGTTGTCGTCGGTCAGGGGGCCGGACACATCCAGGCCCAGCTGGCGACGGTTGTTGCTGCCGTAAGAGAACTTGGCCTCACCCTGCGCGGTTTCGGTCGGGCGTTTGCTGACCAGGTTGACCAGACCCCCTGGCGCGTTTTCGCCGTAGAGGATCGAGCTCGGGCCGCGGAACACTTCAGTACGTTCCAGACCATAAGGCTCGGTGGTGGTGTCGTAACGGTTGCCCTGCAAACGCAGGCCGTCCTTGAGCAGGCCGTAGCCGTAGTCGGTGGCGTTGTAGCCGCGAATGGAGAACAGATCGCCGGCAATGCCATCACCTACCGCGAATGGCGGGGCGAAGATACCCGGCACATAACCGAGGATATCGGTGAGGGTTTGCGAGCCCTGATCCTGAATGCGTTGACGTGTCACAACCGATACAGAACGGGGTGTTTCCGAGAGCGGCGTGCTGGTCTTGGTGCCTGCTGTGCTGTTCTTGACCTGATAGCCGACGTCCGGTTCGACTGCCAGAGATTCACCGGTAATGACCGAATTCTGCAGCTGGATGGTCGACCCTTTTGCCGGCTTGGCGGGGCTGTCCTCTGCCCATGCCGCGCCATGGCAAGCGACCATTGCGACCAGCGCTGCCAAGGCTTTCACCTTGAATTGTTTGTTCTTGTTGCTAGCCATCCGAACTCCCCCTCCCTTTGAAAAAAACCCAGAGCCCCAGCCCTGCATTTTGCTGACAGATGTCAAAAAAGCGTGAAAATGTAACAGAGAAACATTCTCACTACCATTGTTATTATGAATCAAGACGAAGTGCCATCCATGGTCACTTCGCTGATACATTCGGGCGGGATTAACGTTGGCTGACGGCGGCGGAAATGGCGGCGCCGAAGATCTCGGCAATTTGATCGATCTGCGCGGCGGTGACGATCAAAGGCGGGAGGAAACGGATAACACTGGAACGGCGACCACCGACTTCGATGATCAAGCCACGTCGCAGGCACTGACGCTGAATCTTCGAGGCCAGCTCGCCACTTTGCGGGAAGCGACCGAGGACGTCCGGCCGGCCTTCGGGATCGACCATTTCAACTCCGAGCATCAAGCCCATGCCGCGCACATCGCCCATCTGCGGGTAGTCTTTCTGCAGGGCGCGCAGGTGTTTAGCAAGACGCTCACCCATGGCCGCGGCGTGCTGATCCAGCTGTTGTTCGCGCACGATGCGCAGGGTGGTGGAACCGGCGACCATCGCCAGCTGGTTGCCACGGAATGTCCCGGCGTGAGAGCCCGGCTTCCAGACGTCCAGCGACTTGTTGTAGACCACCACCGCCATCGGCTGGCTGCCGCCGATGGCCTTGGACAACACCAGCACATCTGGAACGATGTCGGCGTGCTGAAAAGCAAATGGTTTGCCGGTGCGCGCCACGCCACACTGGATTTCATCGAGGATCAACGGCACGCCAGCCTCGCGGGTGATGCGCCGGACTTCGCGCAACCAGTTGGCCGACGTCGGTACCACCCCGCCCTCTCCTTGCAGGGTTTCGAGGATCATCCCGGCTGGCGGGAGTACGCCGCTTTCAGGGTCGGTCAACTGGTTTTCGATGTAGTGCAGACCGATGCGTTCGCCCGTCTCACCGCCCACGCCAAACGGGCAGCGATAGTCGTACGGGAATGGCAGAAATTGCGCGCTGGAGGCCAGGCCACCCAGATATGCCTTCGGCCCCAGATTGCCCATCAGGCCCAACGCGCCCTGGGTCATGCCGTGATACGCCCCGTGGAAGGCCATCATGTTGCTGCGCCCGGTGGCGGTGCGTACCAGTTTCATCGCCGCCTCCACCGCGTCGGTGCCTGCCGGGCCGCAGAACTGGATACGTGCATCTTTGGCGAACTCTGGCGGCAGCAACGCGAACAGTTCATTGATGAACTCGTCCTTGGCCTCGGTCATCAGGTCCAGCGTGTGCAACGGACGTTGACCGTCGAGCAGGCTGCGCATCGACTGCACCACTTCAGGGTGGTTGTGCCCCAGCGCCAGGGTGCCGGCGCCGGCCAGGCAATCGATGAACCAGCGGCCCTCGCTGTCTTGAACATGAATGCCTTGAGCGCGCTTGAGCTCCAGAGGAATGCGCCGTGGATAGCTGCGCGCATTGGATTCCACCGCCGCCTGACGATCCAGCCGCGGGGTGGGCGCGAAGCGGTAATCGGCGTTGGCCAGTGCCGCGTCAGGTGTCAGCTCGGCAATCGGCGTCACGTTGTGTTGGCTATGCATATTCCTGCTCCTGGAAATCGTGTGACTGAGGTCGTTCGTTGACTTGCGCGAGGGCCTCGGCAAGTTGAGTGATGAACTGCTGATCACGGACTATCGAAAAGTGGTCGGCATCGATCCAGGCCGAAACCTGCAAGCGCCCACCCATGCCCTGCTCCAGAAGAGCCGGTGCGTTATCGTTATTTTCCGGGGAACGCTCGGCCCACCAGGCGTACACAGGCACGCCAGAGGTGTGGATTTCCCGGCACTGATTGGCGAGTTGGCGCATGTGTCTCTCGACACCGAGCAGTTGTTGCCAGTGCTCGTCGCTGTCTGCTTCTGCGTCGCCATCGGTAAGGTTTTCAGGCATCGAATCAGGCATCGCAGGACGCGGTTGACCGGCGCCAGGTACGTAGCCGTCGATCAGACCGACGAACTCCACGCGCTTGCCCAGGCGGGTCAACAGCCGGGCCATTTCCAGCACCATGGTGCCGCCCATCGACCAGCCGATCAGGCGATAGGCCCCGCACGGTTGTTGCTCCAACAGGGCCTTCACGTAGTCGCGAGCCATCTGTTCGATGGAGCTGTCGCGCCAGTTGCCAGCCAGCACCTGACGGTTTTGAATGCCCCAGACGTCCCACTGCGCGGACAGGCGACGTGCCAATGCGTAATAACCGACAACGGTGCCGCTGACCGGATGCACGCAGAACACTGGCGGCTTGTCGCTGGCGCCGCTGCTGAGGCGAATCAGTGGATTCGGCGCGCCGTTGCTGTTGGCGGGATGAGCGGGAACAGCAGGCGCCTGCGGCACTGGCAGGCTGGCCAGCAACTCCGTCAGTGCCGCAAGGTAAGCCGCTTGCAGGCGCTCGATGGTCTGGCGATGGTAACGCTGGCCACTGAAACGGAACGTGAGCCCCAACTGTCCGGCGAACACCTGACCGTTGATTTCCAGCTCCCGATTGAGCGGCGTGGCAGGATCGACCAAAGCCCCGGCGGACACCTTGGACGGCGCAAAACGACCGTCGCCCAAATCCTGATCGAACTGGCCGAGGTAGTTGAACACCACTTTCGGTTCCGGCAATTCGGCGAGTTGCTGACGCACCGAGTCGTTACCCAGATAACGCAGCAGGCCGAAGCCGACGCCTTTGTCTGGCAGGCCGCGCAGCATCGTGCGGACCTGTTCGACGGTTTGCCTGATCGTGGTCGCAGTCTTGACTCGCACCGGATACAGGCTGGTGAACCAGCCCACGGTACGGCCGACATCCAGCCCTTCGGACAACGCCTCACGACCATGGCCTTCCAGCGCGACGAGGTTGTCACTTTGGCCGGTCCAGCCGTTCAAAGCCTGGGCCAATGCAGCCAACAGAATCTCATCCATCCGTGCATCCAGCGCCGCCGGGGCTTCACGCAATAGCCGCCGTGTCTGCTCTGCGTCCAGCAGCAATTCGCATTGCTCAAGGTCTTGCTGAGTGGCGCGACCGTTCGCGTCGTCCACTGGCCATACTGCGTCGTCTGCACTTGCGATCAACTCAAGCCACTGCGCGGGCTCGGCCTCTCGCTCTGGAGCCTGCGCCGCTTGGACCAGATGCTGCGCCCAGCGCTGGTAGCTGCTGGATTTCGGCCCCAGATTCACGGCGCTTTGCGATGCCAGTTGCGCATAGGCGCGGGCCAGGTCTTCGAGCAGCACTCGCCAGGACACGCCGTCCACCACCAGGTGATGGGCGACCAGCAACAGGCGCTGAGCTTGCGGCATCTCTGCCAGTACCAGTCGCAGCAACGGGCCGCTTTGCAGATCGAGGCTGCGTTGAGCCTGCTCACACAATCTGACCAGCGCTGCGTCGTCAGCCACGTCGCGCACCCAGAGGCTGTCCGGCGCCGGGCTTTCACGATAGTCCTGCTGCCAGGTCCCGTCATTCAACGGACGGAAACTCAGGTTAAGGCCGTCGTGATGCTGCAACACGGCGTCCAGCGCGCGGCCCAGCAGCGGTGCTTCAACCGGACGCTGCACGTCCAGTAGCAGCGCCTGGTTGAAGTGCCCGCGATGGGTCATCGGTTGTTCGAAGAAATGCGCCTGAATCGGCGTCAGTGGCACTGCTCCTCTTGGGGTTTCATCGATCAAGACCGCAGCACTCGCCTCGACCTCTATCAGACGCAGCGCCAGATCCTTGAGTCGCGGGTGACTGAACACGTCTTTGGGCACCAGCTTCAGACCGGCCTGACGCAGACGAGTGATGATCGCCAGCGATTGGATCGAGTCGCCGCCCAGCTCGAAGAAGCTGTCCGAACGACCGATGCTTTCCACGCCCAACAACTGTTGCCAGACCCGAGCCAGTTGCTCCTCACGGTCGCCCTGCGGCGCTTCGAAGGTCTGGCTGTTGATTTGCGGATCAGGCAGCGCGTTGCGATCCAGTTTGCCGTTCGGCAGCTGTGGTAGACGCTCCATGACGATGATGTGATGCGGCACCATGTATTCCGGCAGCGTGCCCTTGAGCTGTTGCTTCAAGTCATCCTCGCTCAGGCCGTTGCCGCCGACGTAACCCAGCAGGCGCTTGCCACTGGGTCCATCACGCACGATGACCAAGGCTTCGCGCACACCTGCGCAGCTCTTCAACGCAGCCTCGATCTCGCCAGCCTCGATGCGGAAACCGCGAATCTTGATCTGGTGGTCGATACGGCCCAGATATTCCAGCAAGCCTTCGCTGTTCAAGCGCACGCGGTCGCCGCTGCGATAGATGCGTTCGCCTGCGCGGAACGGGTGCGGCAGGAAGCGTTCGGCGGTGGCGCCCGGACGATCCAGATACCCCCGCGCTACTGCCCCGCCCAGATACAGTTCACCGGCAATGCCTTGTGGCAGCGGATTGAGATCCGCGTCCATCACGTAACCCTGACGATCCCCCACCAGATCCCCGATTGGCGCATAGGCGGTGGTGAAGTCGGCGGTTTCCGATGACGCCAGCCACAAGGTCGGCGTGACCACGGTCTCAGTCGGGCCATAACCATTGATGATCCACAGCGGCTGCAGATTACGGATTACGTCATGCAGCATTTCGCGGCTGAAGGCTTCACCGGCGAAGCAGTAGGTTTTCACCCCCGGCCCTTTGCCTTGCAGACCTGCCCAGTCGGACAGCTGACGCAGGTAGCTCGGTGGGAACGAAGCCACCGTGATGCCTTCNGCAGTAGGTTTTCACCCCCGGCCCTTTGCCTTGCAGACCTGCCCAGTCGGACAGCTGACGCAGGTAGCTCGGTGGGAACGAAGCCACCGTGATGCCTTCGCGAATCAACGTATCGTAGGTTTGCTCGACGCTCCACAGTTCCTGATCGCGCAAGACGACACGAGCGCCGTAACACATCGGCATCATCCAGCCTTCGTGAGCGCCGTCGAAGCTGATCGAGAGGAAGTGGAATTTGCGGTCATCCGAGGTGAAGCGATAACGCTCGCCGATGGTCTGGATGTGCATCGAGATATCGGCGTGGGCGATGGCTGCGCCCTTCGGCTTGCCGGTCGAGCCCGAGGTGTAAATCAGATAGGCCAGTTGTTGCGGATGAATCACCACATCCGGTGCAGTTTCCGGTTCAGCCGAGACATCCAGTTGATCCAGATTGAGCAGCGGCACGTCGCCCACCGGCACACGATCCAGCGCCGCGTCGTGGGAGATCAGCAACTTCACGCCGCCGTCTTCAAGCATGTAGCGCAGGCGTTCGGTCGGGTAATCCGGATCGAGCGGAATGTACGCGCCACCGGCTTTCAGCACGGCAAAGAACGACAACCACAGATCGACACCGCGCTCCATGGCAATCGCCACCCGCACTTCGGTGCCGATGCCGCGAGCACGCAGGGCATGGGCCAATTGGTTGGCGCGGCGGTCGAACTCGGCGAAGGTCAGGCGCTGTTCGCCGTGCACCAACGCGATAGCGTCGGGGCGCAGACGCGCATGGTCGGCGATCAGCTCGTGGATCGGGCGATCGACGTACGGCGAGAATGGCGGTGTATTCCATCGATCCAGCGCCGCGAGGTCTGCCTCGCTGAGCAATGGCAGGTCACCGATGGCAGTCTGTGGCTGAGCGCAAACGGCGTTCAATACCGTCAGCAACTGGCCGTACAGACGCTCGACCGTCGAGGCGTCGAACAGATCGGTCGCGTAGTCCAGATAACCGCTGATGCGGCCGTCCTGATGTTCGAAAGTGCCGAGCACCAGGTCGAACTGCGCGCCCTTGATGTCCCACTGCTGCGTTTCGATGCTCAGGCCGTCGAACTGCAACAGCGACATGTCCGGTTGCTGCTGGTGGTTGTAGCTGACCTGAAACAACGGATTGACGCTCAGACTGCGCGCTGGTTGCAGCGCTTCCACCAGTTGCTCGAACGGCAGGTCCTGATGGGCGTGGGCGCCCAGCAGATTGTCCTTCACTTGAGCCAGCAACTGAGTGAATGGCTGATCGCCGCTGACCTGGGCACGCAACACCAGAGTGTTGACGAAGAAGCCGATCAGGCCCTGGGTCTGCACCTCTGCACGCCCCGCCACCGGCACGCCGATGCGCAGGTCGCGCTGGCCGCTGAGGCGATACAGCAGCGTGTCGAACGATGCCAAGAACAGCATGAACAGCGTGGCGTCGTGAGCTCGGGCGGTATGACGCAGCTTGTCGGCCAGATCCTGCGGCAGCACGAATGCGTGACGCCCGCCCTTGCCATCGCGCTCGGCCGGACGCGAACGGTCGGCGGGCAATTCCAGCACAGGTTGTTCGTCACCCAAGGCTTCACGCCACCAGCTCAACTGCCGCTCGCGTTCACGGCCGCTAAGGTAGCCGCGCTGCCACCCGGCGTAGTCGGCGTATTGCACGCTCAGGTCCGGCAACTGCGCATCGCCGCCTTGGGCAAAGGCCCGGTACAGCTGGGCGAAGTCTTCGAGCATGACTTGCACCGACCAACCATCGGAGATGATGTGGTGCATGCACAGCAGCAGCCGCCACTGATCGTCCGCAATACGAACCAGGCCGACACGCCATGGCGCGCGCTCGGCATCGAGGTCGAATGGCTGATTCATGAAGGCATGGGCCAGTGCGGCGAAATCGTCCTCGGGCGTAGCGCTGTTGCGCAGGTCATGGCGTTCGATGCTCACGCTGCCAGTCGGCAGAATGCGCTGCAACGGAACACCTTGGTCGCCCCCTGAAAGCTCAGCCGGACGAAAGCAGGTGCGCAGGCTTTCATGACGGGCCGCCAGCGCATCGAAACTGCGCTGCAAGGCGTCGAGATGCAGCGCCCCGTTGAGATTTAGCACACACGGCAAGTTGTACGCGGTGCTTTCCGGCTCCAGTTGCGCAAGGAACCACAAGCGCTGTTGAGCGAACGACTGCGGCGCGAACTCACGCTCGCTGCGCGGCAGCAGTACCGGCATCGCCGCAAGCTCGGCGCGGGTGTTCAGGTAATTCGCCAAGTCAGCCAGCACCGGCGACTCGAACAAGGCGCGCAGCGGCAACTCCAGCTTGAGCTCACGCCGGATCTGCGCCACTAGTTGGATGCCAAGCAGCGAATGCCCGCCCAGTTCAAAGAAATTGTCCTGGCGGCCGACTTGTTGAACGTCCAGCAAGTTCTGCCATAACTCGGCCAGCTCGCTTTCCACGCCGTCCGAAGGCGCTTCGAATGCACGCTGCTGCAGTTGCGGCTCCGGGAGTGCCTTGCGATCCAGCTTGCCGTTGGCCGACAGCGGGAATTTGTCCAGCGTCACCAGATGCGCGGGGACCATGTAGTCCGGCAGGCGGTATTTCAACCGGGTGCGCAGTTGCTCTTCATCGAACCTCTCTGCGACCAGATAGCCCACCAACTGCATGCCGGTTTCCAGTTGGCGCGCCACGACGACTGCCTCGCTGACGCCGGGATGATCCAGTAGCGCCGATTCGATCTCGCCGATTTCCACACGCAGACCGCGCAGTTTGATCTGATGGTCCAGACGGCCCAGGTATTCCACTGCGCCGTCGGCACGCCAGCGCGCCAGGTCTCCCGTGCGATACAGGCGTTCGCCGTCACCGAATGGGCTGGCAACGAAACGCTCGGCGGTCAGAGCTGGGCGCTGGTGATAACCACGGGCGAGACCGTCGCCGCCAATGTACAACTCGCCCGGTACGCCGATGGGTTGCGGATTGAGGCGGCTGTCGAGAATGTGGATCTGCAGGTTGGCAATCGGCTGACCGATGGGCACAGACGCGCCCGGTTCGCTGCGGCAGGTCCAGTGGGTGACGTCGATGGCCGCCTCGGTCGGCCCGTAGAGGTTGAACAGCCCCGCATTGGGCAGGCGTTGCAGGGTTTCCCGCGCCAGATCTGCGGGCAGCGCTTCACCGCTGCAGACGATGCGTTTCAATGACGAGCAGCCAGACAAATCGTCCTGAGCCATGAACGCAGCCAGCATCGAAGGTACAAAGTGCAGGGTGCTGATCTGCTGCTGTTCGATCAAAGCGGTGAGCAGAGCAGGATCACGATGATCCCCCGGCTGCGCCATGACCAGACGCGCGCCGACCATCAGCGGCCAGAAGAACTCCCACACCGAAAC
>NZ_MUIN01000022.1 GCF_002080045.1 Pseudomonas sp. Bc-h
GAGACAGGGCTTTTACATGGCCGTTTTCGGCGGCGATGCGATACAGCCGGGTAATTTCAAGGTCGATATTCGGGTCTTGTTTCAGCTGGTTGCTCTTCTCCAACCAACGGGCGTATTGGGAACAGCACATCGCTGTCAGGACTCGCCGGAGKTAGCGTTTCGTRCTTGCAAGTGAAGGCCAGATTTTCCTGGACTGCGCTGAGCGACGGCACCGAAGCGCTGTGCGGCCGTTGGGTGTCAGGTGCATCGCAACCTGCCAGCAATAGGCATGACAAAACCCACGCGCGGTTCTTCATGCCAGCCTCCACCAGACCCGCACCGGGCCTTCGTGCTGGCTCTTGGGCAGCGGCCAGATTCGGTCGCGGTAGTAGCGCATGCGCTCGACGGGAAAAACGTCGCCTTGCTCGAAATGACGAACAATCGGCTGGCCGTCGGGGGTGTGCAGCTCCCGGTGCTCGACCACCTGCCACCAACCGCTGACCGGGCACTTGGTCCCGGCGACGCATTGGTCGGCCGACAGGTCTGCCTGGCTGAAGCCCTTGGCGCCCGGCATCGGTCTGCCGGTGGCGGGGTCGAGCTTCAGGTCCTGGGTCAAGCGCTGGATCAGCTCCGACGAAGGTTTTTCAGGCGGGACATTGGCTTCGCGGGCTTCCAGCCATTGCAGCTTGCCGTCCCACGGCGGCAGCTTGGCCGGTGGGAGCGGGAGGATGTCGTTGATTTCGGGGACTTTGGGGTGAGCGTAGGAATAGTCGGCGAGGATGCTCCAGATTTTGTTGTAGCGGCCGGCACGTTCACGGTCTGCCTGCTGGCCAAGATAATCCAACTTATTCGTTGGTTCCGGGCCTGAAAATCCACCTTGTAAAAAACTAGCCGAGGTTGAGTCACCTGCTGCGACCCCGAGCTGAAAGACCTCAAGAGCATCACGATATTGCTTTCCAATCTGTAGGTCGATAGCCAAGTCAAGCGCGGCGGGCCCTTGTCCTTGTTCAGCTGAACAACGACGCATCTGCCGCGCGACATCGGGGGCTCTGTCTCTCGGCGCCAGCGCATCACCTATTTCGTACTGGGCTTGCGCACTGCCTTCGTCGGCAGCCTTGCGCAGAAAGCGCAGCGACATCTCCGTGTCCTTTTTCAGATCGGCAATGCCGTTTTTTAGAAAAAGCGACACGAAGTAATGCCCCGTAGCCACGTCTGCATCGATCAGGTCTTGGCTGAAGCGCAGGTGCTCGTGCCCCCGCAGTCTGAACTTGCCGCGCAGGCTGCCGTTTTGCAGATTGATATTGGCTTTTACATGGCCGTTTTCGGCGGCGATGCGATACAGCCGGGTAATTTCAAGGTCGATATTCGGGTCTTGTTTCAGCTGGTTGCTCTTCTCCAACCAACGGGCGTATTGGAACAGCACATCGCTGTCAGGACTCGCCGGAGGTAGCGTTTCGTACTTGCAAGTGAAGGCCAGATTTTCCTGGACTGCGCTGAGCGACGGCACCGAAGCGCTGTGCGGCCGTTGGGTGTCAGGTGCATCGCAACCTGCCAGCAATAGGCANCTTGCAAGTGAAGGCCAGATTTTCCTGGACTGCGCTGAGCGACGGCACCGAAGCGCTGTGCGGCCGTTGGGTGTCAGGTGCATCGCAACCTGCCAGCAATAGGCATGACAAAACCCAAGAACGGTTTCTCATGCCAGCCTCCACCAGACCCGAACCGGGCCTTCGTGTTCGTTCTTCGGCAGCGGCCAGATTCGGTCGCGGTAGTAGCGCATGCGCTGGACGGAGAAAACGTCGCCTTGCTCGAAATGACGAACAATCGGCTGGCCGTCGGGGGTGTGCAGCTCCCGGTGCTCTACCACCTGCCACCAACCGCTGACCGGGCACTTGGTCCCGGCGACGCATTGGTCGGCTGACAAGTGCGCTTGACTAAAACCCTTGGCGCCCGGCATCGGTCTTCCGGTGGCGGGGTCGAGTTTCAGATCCTCGGTCAGGCGCCGGATCAGCTTTGGGGACGGTTTTTCGGGCGGGACATTCGCTTCGCGGGCTTCCAGCCATTGCAGCTTGCCGTCCCACGGCGGCAGCTTGGCCGGTGGCAATGGAAGGATGTCGTTGATTTCGGGGACTTTGGGGTGGGCGTAGGAATATCTTGCCAGGATGCGCCAGATGGTTTTGTAGCGCTCGGCGCGTTCGAGGTCTTTTTCCAGACCGAGGTAATACAATTCGTCGGTGAGTTCTGGCCCTCGGAAACTGTCATCCAACCATCCTGCTGACGTTTCATCACCCGCTGCAACGCCGAGTTGGAATGCTTCCAGCGCCTCTCGATATTGTTTGTTGTATTTACGGTCAACTCCCAATGTTGATGCTGCTTCGCCGTGGCCCTGACCTGCGGCACAGCGGTACATCTGCACCGCAATTTCAGGAGCGATGTCGCTTGGCGCCAGCGCCTCGCCAATCTCATACTGGGCTTGGGCACTCCCTTCGTCGGCGGCCTTGCGCAAGTAACGCAACGACATCTCCATGTCCTGTTTCAGATTAGCGATACCGTTTTTTAGAAACATCGACACAAAGTAGTAACCCGTGGCTACGTTTGCATCGATCAGGTATTGACTGAAGCGCAGGTGTTCGTGGCCCCGAAGTTTGTACTTTCCGCGGAGGCTACCGTTCTGCAGGTTGATAGTGGCTTTGACATGGCCGTTCTCGGCAGCAATGCGGTACAGCCGGGTAATTTCCAAGTCGGTAGTCGTGTCCTGTTTCAACTGGTTGTTCTTCTCCAACCAACGGGCGTACTGGAACAGCAGATCGCTGTCAGCACTTGCCGGAGGTAGCGTTTCGTGTTTGCAGATAAAGGCCAGGTTGTCCTTGATTGCAGCGAGGGATTTCATCGGGATGTCCTTGTCCGGTAGTGGTCGTAATCCGCTGCCGTTGTCGCAGGCAGTTAGAGTCAGGCAGGCGAGCAGCAATAAACGGCGCATCAATCGAGGTTCGTTAGGGTGGCAGGGCAATAATGAAACTCGACGAGGGGCGCATATGGTTCACCTTTCCCCTTATCACCCTTTCTCTTCTTGTTTTCCTTGATAATGCTCTGCCAAGCCTTAAACGCCGCCTCCGGATCATCCTGCACCCCCTTCCCCGCCGTGTGCAGATCCCACAACCTCCTCCTCAACGCCTGAGTCTCACTGGCCCACTCATGGGCAATGTTCAGTTCGCTATCCACCTGCATGCTGCGGGTGTTGATGTTGGCCGAGCCGTGGGTGGTGAAGACGTCATCGACGATCATCAACTTGGAATGGATGTACACCGGCATCCAGTTGCCGGGGGGTGAGTCGGGGGCCACCAGCGAGCAGATGTGCACCTTCAGGTTGGGGATTTCTTCGGGCTTGATTACTTCCTGCTCGATGGCCTTGATCTGGTCTTCGAGCACGGCCAGCCGCCAGGCCGCCGCGCTTTCGGCGTCGCGTCGCTTTTCCCGGGCCTTCTCGCTGATTGCGCTGTCGCCCCCGGTCAGCAGTGTCGTCGAGAGGGACAACAGCTCGGTGGCGAGGGTTGTCGCCTGGTCTGCAATCAATTCGCCAAGGTCCGGCTCCTGTGCAGCGGCCTTTGCCTTGGCGGCATCGATGCGTTGCAGTCGGGTGATCTTCGGCATGGTGTCGGCGCGCCCCAGGCTGTCGAGCATGCGGTGGGTGTTGACCGTGCCTTTGCCGATGCCATCGTCGGTGACGTTGGTGATCACGAACAGGTGCAATGCGCCGTGCTTGCCGGGGTCGCGCCCGCCCTGGGCCTGCGCGCTGGCGGCCTTCTTGATCATCTCGGCCAGCGGCGGCCAGCGAAAGTACTGGTTTTCGATATAGATGAAGCCCGTGGCGTTGTTCACCGCTTGCAGATAAAGCGTCTCGATGTCGCGGCGGCCTTCCTGGGCCTGAGTGCGCAGGATCTGGGCGAAGTGGCGCTGCTGGTCGGGCGGGGACTTCAAGCGTTTACCCAAGGCCATGGCGTCGCGGGTGGTCATCAGGTCTTCGCCCGTCGCGTCGAGCCAGGCGGTGGCGAAGTTGTGGTGCAGGTGTTCCAGGATCGGCCCGGCCACCTGGCTGGAAATATCCTGACGCGGCGTATCACCCCGAGGCCCGGCATTGGGGGCAGGTTTGCTGGCCGGGTCGCGATTGCGCGAAGAGTGGCTGTCGGTGTCCCAATACTCGTCAAGGGTGTTGTGGCCCATGACGAAACCCACCGCCCGCTCGGGAGCTTCATAGTCCACCAGCACGGTTTTTTGGTGGTGTGTAGCGGCAGCACCGAGGACTCCTAAGGTACTGGCATTCAGATTCGGATCGGCGCTGTGATACCGGGCCTGGTGAACGATCTCGGCGCGGTCGAACAGGCTGAAGCCGCGGCTGGCGAAGGCAGGCCTTTCCAGGTCACGCCATAACGGCATAGGAATGCCTGCGATAGAACACATCGCGAACCACTTGCGGTCATAGGCGTATTGATCATCGGTGGCGCTCTGCATCTTGCGATCGTCAATTGGCAACCGCCCCTTCCCCGGCAAGTTGGCCTCACCCGCCACCCCTGCGGCGTTGAAAGGCGCCTCCCAGCCCAATACGCGTACCTTTACGCCCTGTTTAGCCTTCTGCATGAGCAGCTCACCAATGCACGCGTGTTGCCAGGTCACTCCTTTCACGCCGCCGACCGTGGGCACTTCAGCAGTGCGGAGAGAATGGGATGCTCCACGAATGAAATACATCGAAGGCTGAAATCCCCAGCAGATGATGTCCACCGAATGGGTCGCTTTTTCGATGGCCTCGTGCACGGCACGAAAAGTATCTTCGCCATTGATCAGCGGCTTGTACGTCGCCAGCGTCGGCGCGTATTCGGTGTCCTGCACGAACCAGGGGGCGGACAGGGTGACGGTCTCGGTGTCTTGAAATGCGATGGGCGCGACAATTTCTGGCAGCGTCATGGGGCCTCCTCTTCCTGATCGGCGATATTGTTGAGCACGGCGGCGTAGAGCGTGCGGTGGTCGGTGTGCGAATCCGGTTGATTGACGGGGGTGTCGGGGGCCGAGCGGTGGTGGTGCAGGCCCTGGTTCGCCAGCCTTCCCTGCTCGGGATGGCTGTAAGTGGTCACGGCGGGAATGCGGTAGCTGACGCCGTTCGCCATTTCCAGCCGGTATTCCTGCGTCGCCGCCTGATGGTCGATCTCGACGTGGCCGCTGTCGTCCATGACGCCTTCGCATATCAATCCGCCGTCGGCGTAGACCTTGTAGGGCATATGGGCCCAGCCACCGGCAAGGTTGGGCGCGGCGGCCAGCTTCAGGCGCATGGGCTGCCGGGTTGGCTGTCGTGGGTAGTCGGGATGGTCGGCGGCCATGGTCGCGCCGCCTTTTTTGTAGTGGAAATTCGCGGCCTTGATCAGGTGATCCCCCGCCGTGCCCGATTCGATGAGGCCTTGTTCCAGCGTGAGGTAGCTGCCGGCGGCGTTGAGCACGATCTTCTTTTTGGCGACGATGTGGATCTCGTCTTCGGTGCTGGTGATGCTCAGGCCCTGGCGAGCCAGCAACTCCAGCGTGTCGTTCTGCGCCTGTACGGTGATCGGGCCTTGATTGGCGATCAGCTTGATGCCGACTCTGCGTACGAACAGGCTCAAGCCTTGCCCGACGCCGATGAACATGCGCTTGACCACCCCCACGCTGGCCTCGCCTCCGGCGTTGAGCATCAGGTTGTCGTGCGCGGCCAGTTGCACATGTTTGCCGCTGGCGAGGGCGATGCCCTGGGGTGCGCTGAGCAGCAAAACGGCTGATTTGAGCTGTTCGAGATTCTGCTCCAGCAGGTCCAGTTGCGCCTGGACCCCGGCAGGTTCGGCCTTGCTCGCCTGGGCATCCTGCGACAGCGCTTGCAGTTGCTCCACCGCCTGCTGCAAATGCGCAACGGTTGATGCCATCTCCAGTTGCTGCCCCTGCGCCCCCGCCTGTTCGTCTGCGCTGATGAACAGGCCCTTGCCACCCCGAATCGCCCCTCTGCCATCGGTGCGCAATTCGAAGCCTTCGCCGCGCCTTTGCTTGTCGGCATCCACCAGATGCCCAAGATTCAGCTGGCTCTTGCCGCTGTGGTCGGTGCTGAGCTTGATGTGCTCCTTGCCTCGTTCGTCCTCCATGCGCAGCTTGTTGTTGGCCGGGGTGCGCAGCACGTTGCGGGTGTAGTCGCGGTCCTTGAGTGTGACGTGGTCGGGGTGCTGGCTGTCGTGCAGGGCGTGGGCGATGTAGGGGCGGTCGGGGTCGCCGTGTTCGAAGGCCACGGCGACTTCCGTGCCGGGAATCAATGGCAGATGCAGGCCATGGGTGTCGCCGGCATAGGCTCGGGCCAGACGCAGCCAGGCGCTCTCTTCACCGGGCTCCCAAGTGTCGCGGTCGAACAGAAAGTTGACCTTGTAACGGCCTTCCTGGTCGATGTGGCCGTAAGGGTCGTTGGCGATGATGCTCGTCACTCGCGCGGCGACGGTGCCCGCGATCTGCGGTTTGCGTGGCACAGGGGGGCGGAAGCAGACGGTATCGCTGTAGGGAATGGCCTCGAAGGCGACTTCAAAACTGCGGTCCCGAGCGGCGCGCATGCTCAGACGAGTGATCACGGCCCCAGGCTCGAACGCGCTGGGGGCATCGCCGGTGACTTTGAGGATCTGCGCCAGCGCCAGAGTGGCACTGCTGCTGACGCCGCTTAAGCGCGTTCGAGCATTGAGATAACGTTCGTGCCGCAGGCGGGCATAGAAAAAGCCGCTTTCACTTTCAAGGTCTTCGTCCTGATCCAGTGCGTCGCCCAGCGCGGTGTAGGGTTCGGCGTAGTGATAGGCCTCGCCGTAGGTGGTAGTGGCGCGCCGGCTCTGATCGACTTCGCCATCAAGCCAGGCGTTTGCGTCCCATGGGTCGTAGGCCCGAAAGCGAATGTTCTTTTCCACCACGCAGTGGTTGGATTGCAGCTGCCATACGGCGTCCTGACCATTGCTGTCCAGCCCCGATGGCGAGCGACACGGCACCTCGGTCTGGGGCCACTGATAGCGCCGCTGATCGTCGAGAAATTCGATGACATCAATGTCGAGACGGGTGTCGTGGGCGAACCGAAACCAGATGCCCACCTCGGCCAGCAGCCGCGAGATGAAGGCCAGATCGCTTTCACCGAACTGCATCACCTGCTCTCGCCGAGGGTATTCACGGACCAGCCGAAACACAAAGTCCTGACCCTCCATGGCGTGGCGACCGCGCAGAATGCTCTCGACAATTTCCGGTACTGACAGGTGTTGATAGAGGCGGTACTGATGACCGCGGGACAGCAAAGCCATGCGCGGTTCAAGCGTGACTTCGTAACGGGCTTCGTCTCTGGAGGCGGACAGGCACTTGAAACCTGTGACCACACCACGAAGGGTGCGCAGTGGCTCGACGGCCGGCACCGGCAGACCGCGTATGACCTTGGGCAGCAGATGCGAAGCGGTATGCAGCGTGAACCGCGCCTCTTTGCCGAGGATCTGTTCGGCACTGATACCACGCGTCGCCGAAGTGAATTCGATGGTGTAGATGAAGGGTTGGCTGAGCTGTTCTTCGCCAGTGAAAGTCAGCACGTCAAAGGCGACATCGAACTCGTCGACGCTCAGTTTGTGACGACTGTGATCAAAAAAGGCGTTCAATGAGGCGGGCATGATCAGAGGCCTGCCTGTGCAAGCTCGGCGATCTGCCGGGCTAGCAACCGATCCAGGAACAACCACGTGGCCGCACACGCCAGACCTGCGACCACTACATGCAAGACCGGATTACGTAGCCACCACCAGTACCTGGCAGAAGGCTCACTGTCACCGACCACCGTCGACAGTTCTTCTTGCGGCGGGACGCGAGCGTTCACCTCGTTCATCAGCCTCATGCGCTCGTCGTCGTCCAACGCTTTAAAGCCGCCCAGAAATTGAAACATCATCACCCGCTTGTAAACGATCAGGACGTTAATATCCGGTGCAGGCTCGCGCAGGACCTCACGCATTTCCTCAAACAGGGTTTCGCCCGCTCGGTAATCCCCATGAAACCGGGCCTGCAAGGGTTCATTGATCCATGTTTGCCGCAGAGCGTCCTTAGCAACTGCCAATACGGTTTCGTCGAGCAGCGCGCATTGGGCATGGCTGATCAGCTCGATATTGCGTGCACTCATGCCGCCTGCCTGCAATGCGCTTCGCGCGTCGTCGACCTGAGCGATACACTTCCGGCGCAACGTGCCATCGGACATTCCAAAACCCTGACGCAGTTCAAAAACCAGCAGGTAAGTGGTCTGGAGGATAAGGTCTATATCAATCTTAGCGATGCCAGATTGCTCATGTTGTTCTAGATTCATAGGTCACACCGCGAACAGTTAAAGGCTACAACCGTTGAAGGGTTGTCTCAGAGAAGCACGCACACTGACGACGACGGGAGTGCGAGCGATATTAAATATTCAGTAAGGGCCCGCGAGGCAACCGAGCATTTGGCTGTCTGTGACAAGCGTCATATATATTGGCTCATCCAATATCCCGTGACTTTCAAGTTGAGTATCACTGAAGGGCTGGCGGGCCCTCTTCATGTGAAGGGACGCGGACGGCACCTGTCAGACCGCCATCCGGCAGGCCTGTAGCCGCAGCCACCTAGAACAACGCAACACTTTCGCCAAGGCTCAATCCGTCACTGGAAAGCAAAACTAGCCACTGATTATTAAAAATACTACCCACTTTTTCCGATCAGGAACCGTCTTACGAATATAAGGATACTTCCTACAGGAGTTTCTGGCAGGTAATGGGGAGGGAATCCGAAGACAATAATAAAAGATATATAAACATGGTGGCAAACGAGCCGATAAACAACGATGACAACTCAGCCCCAATATAAGCCCAGCACAATAAACAAACTGTTTATGGCGAACTGAACACAGGGGTCAGAATGGGAGGCACCACGCTCGTACCCTTTAAATTAATGGCACTCTGAACGTTGGACGATTCAGTTTGCAGCGCCCACTCTCACAAATGGATAAGCAACCCCTTCCGGGCCATGCCCGCCGACGAACTGCCGAACATCGATGCCATAGTCATCCCGATTGTTCGCCTGCATGAACCGCAGGCTGTCGCTGCGCTCCCTGATCTGCATTGCCCGCACCCGCCAGGTGCCGAAGGGTTGACGAGCCTGTTTGTCGGCCGCGTCGTAATCGTGCAGCAGCACCAACGCCCAGCCTCCCAGGGTGAAATGCCCGCCTGCTACAACCGACAGTTGCCCATCGTGCAAGGCCTGCAGCGCAGCCGATGAGTCATTGATGGTGCCTAGCAGAATGTCCTTGCCCGGCTGTTTACCGGTTTCGCGTACCGCATCCATCACACCGAACGCCATGAGGTCACTGGCAGCCCAGATCAGATGGACGTTGGGGTAGCGCTTGAGCAGCATCTGCGCCTGTTCGAAGGCCCGGTCACGTCGCCAGCCACCGAGCACGATCTGCCGCAGGCGCACCTGAGGAAACTCCGCCAGCGCTCGATAGAGGCCCCGTTCGCGCTGCAGGGACACCGGCGTAGTGTTGGTGCCGGAGAACGCCAGCATGTCGATGGTCTGCCCGGGAAGCACCGGCGCGTGGGATTCGATCAGGCGCTTGGCGATGAGGTACCCGCCCTCCTCGTCGTTCGCCACCACGCTGCCGAGAAAATCCGGGTAGCGGCTGCGCAGGTCGCCAAGAATGCTCAGCTGGTCAGCGGTGAAGGTGTTGTTGACCGCCATCAGCTTGACCCCACTGCCGACAGACAGGCGCAGCACTTCCGGGGCGACATTCAGTTCATTGGAGAACACCAGATAATCCGGCCGGCCGCTGCCCTGCAACGACTTGCGCGCCTGGGTCAGCAGGGTGCGGGTGTCGCGGTCGGTGTAGTAGACAGTGAGGTTCATGCCCAGGCGATCAGCCGCCGCCTGCATGAACCGTGAATAACTGGACCAATACGGGTCCTGCGCGGAGCCTGGATTGAGGAACACCACCGAAGCCGCCCACGCACCGCTCAGCCACAGACCACTCACGACAAAAATGAGGCAGCCACAGAAAAACCTGATCATGGACACCGAGCCTCAATGCCGAAAAAGATGCAGCCGACCTGCGTCAGGCCTGCTTATACCCTATCGGCCGCTGCCGGGTAAGTCGTACCCGGCTTGAAGTCACGGTGTCTGCGCTACTGGTGGCTCACCCAGAACACGGCAGCCCCTACAACCAGAATGATGATGAAGAAAATCGCCCAGGCGTCCACGTGGCTGTCGGACTTGGCAACTTTAGGGTGGTGGTTACTCATTGCATCGCCTCTTGTCAGTCTTATTGGTGATTGCAGATGAAGCGGACCAAAGACGGTTGACCCCGGTCATTTGCAGAGTAAAGTTGACCCTTCTCCTTATCACAAGTGTGGGTATGAGCAACCGATGAAGTGCTTAGCACTTTTGGTTCTGTACTTATATTCAAACATCACTTTTGCGCATATTCGCAAACTGGTAACCTCCCCCGGCTCCGTATGGAGTGCGCGACCGTGCGCGCAGATTTGTTGGGACATCCTGAATGCAGGCGGCATCGCATCGCCTCTCAGGTCGTCCAAGCAGCAGTGAACCGCCTGAGAACAGGACCACCATGTACGTATACGACGAGTACGATCAGCGGATCATCGAGGACCGCGTCAAGCAGTTCCGCGACCAGACCCGCCGCTATCTGGCCGGCGAGCTCAGCGAAGAAGAGTTCCGCCCGCTTCGCCTGCAAAACGGCCTCTACATCCAGCGCTTCGCTCCGATGCTGCGCGTCGCTGTGCCTTACGGCCAGCTGACCTCACGCCAGACTCGCATGCTGGCGAAAATCGCCCGCGACTACGACAAAGGCTATGCGCACATCAGCACCCGCCAGAACGTACAGTTCAACTGGCCGGCGCTGGAAGACATTCCCGATATCCTCGCCGAACTGGCCACCGTGCAGATGCACGCGATCCAGACCAGCGGTAACTGCCTGCGCAACGTCACCACGGACCAGTTTGCCGGCGTCGCCGCCGACGAGCTGGTTGACCCGCGCCCATGGTGCGAGATCGTGCGCCAGTGGACGACCTTCCACCCGGAATTCGCCTACCTGCCGCGCAAGTTCAAGATCGCGATCAACGGCTCCACCTCCGACCGCGCCGCCATCGAAGTCCACGACATCGGCCTTGAGCCGGTGAAGAACGCCGCCGGCGAGCTGGGTTTCCGCGTGCTGGTGGGCGGTGGTCTGGGCCGTACGCCTGTGGTCGGCGCGTTCATCAACGAGTTCCTGCCCTGGCAGGACCTGTTGAGCTACCTCGACGCCATTCTGCGGGTGTACAACCGCTACGGCCGTCGCGACAACAAGTACAAGGCCCGGATCAAGATCCTGGTCAAGGCACTGACTCCCGAGGTCTTCGCCGAGAAGGTCGAGGCGGAAATGGCCCACCTGCGTGGCGGCCAGACCACCCTGACCGAAGCCGAAGTGCATCGCGTTGCCAAGCACTTTGTCGACCCCGAGTACAAGGCACTGGCCGACTACAGCGCTGAACTGGCTCAACTGGACAAAGAACACCCGGGTTTTGCCCGCTGGCGTTCGCGCAACGTCCTGGCGCACAAGAAGCCTGGCTACGCGGCCGTGACCCTGTCGCTCAAACCTACCGGCGTTGCGCCGGGTGATGCCACCGACAAGCAACTGGACGGCATCGCTGACCTCGCCGACCGCTACAGCTTCGGCCAGCTGCGCACCTCCCACGAGCAGAACGTGATTCTGGCCGACGTCGAGCAAAGCCAGCTGTTCACCCTGTGGGGCGAATTGCGCGAGCAAGGTTTCGCCACGCCGAACATCGGCTTGCTGACCGACATCATCTGCTGCCCGGGCGGTGATTTCTGCTCCCTGGCAAACGCCAAGTCGATCCCGATCGCCGAATCCATCCAGCGCCGTTTCGACGACCTGGATTACCTGTTCGACATTGGCGAACTGGACCTGAACATTTCCGGCTGCATGAACGCCTGCGGCCACCACCACGTCGGCCATATCGGCATTCTGGGCGTGGACAAGAAAGGCGAAGAGTTCTATCAGGTTTCCCTGGGTGGCAGCGCCAGCCGGGATGCAAGCCTGGGCAAGATCCTTGGCCCGTCGTTCGCGCAGGACGCCATGCCGGATGTGATCGAGAAGCTGATCAACGTCTACATCGAAAAACGCAACGAAGACGAGCGCTTCATCGACACCTACCAGCGTATCGGCATCGACCCTTTCAAGGAGCGCGTCTATGCAGCGAATCATTAAGAACAACGAAGTCGTCGATGAAACCTGGCACCTGCTGCCCAAGGAAACCGAGTTCGACAGCCTGTCCAATTGCGACGACCTGATCGTGCCGCTGTCCCTGTGGCGCGATCACGGTCACGCCCTCAAGGCGCGCGACGGTGGCCTGGGCGTGTGGCTGGACAGCGATGAAGAAGCCGAGGAAATCGGTGACGACGCCAGTCAGTTTCAGGTCATTGCCCTGAACTTCCCGGCGTTCACCGACGGTCGCAGCTACTCCAACGCCCGCCTGCTGCGTGATCGCTACGGTTTCAAAGGCGAGCTGCGCGCCATCGGTGACGTGTTGCGCGACCAGTTGTTCTATCTGCATCGCTGCGGTTTCGACGCCTTCGCCATTCGCGCAGACAAAGACCCGTACGAAGCACTGGAAAGTCTGCGGGACTTCTCGGTGACGTACCAGGCGGCCGCCGACGAGCCACTGCCGCTGTTCCGTCGTCGCTGATTCGACGCCCGGCAGCAAGCAACAAAAAGCCCCGGTTTCGTGAGAAGCCTGGGCTTTTTGTTTTCAGCGTGGGAGCGTTCTTGTTTTCCGCGTGGGAGGGATCGGAGGTACGACGGTCGCGATGGCAATTTGTCTGACACACCGCTTCGCGACCGTCGTAACCTCCGATCCCTCCCACAGGATTGCCGGAAGCCAGGTCACTCCATTGCCGGAAGGCCCCCGCTCCATTGCAGGAAGGTAGAACCGATTACCAGAACCGCTGCTGCATCAACCGGCCCCACCAGCCTGTGACCAGACGATCGACCGAACCGCTTGCCGCCAGGCCGACACGCTCCTGCAAACTCTTGCGTTCGGCGTAGTGCAGGTGGAAGACCTCGGCGGTTTTCGCCTTCTCGGACAGGTATTCGTCGCTGGTCTTCAACTCGTCGACCAGTTGCTTGTCCTTGGCCGCCATGCCCAGCCAGACCTCACCGGTTGCCACCTCGTCGATGTGCAGTTGCGGGCGATAGCTGGCGACGAAGTTCTTGAACAACTCGTGGGTGATGTCCAGATCCTGCTGGAATTTCTCACGGCCCTTCTCGGTGTTTTCGCCGAACACGGTCAGGGTGCGTTTGTACTCACCGGCCGTCAGCACTTCGAAATCGATGTCATGCTTTTTCAGCAAGCGGTTGACGTTGGGCAACTGCGCCACCACACCAATCGAGCCCAGAACGGCGAACGGCGCGCTGATGATGCGATTGCCGATACACGCCATCATGTAGCCGCCGCTGGCCGCCACCTTGTCAATGCAGATGGTCAGCGGAATGCCCGCCTGACGAATCCGCGCCAGTTGCGACGACGCCAGGCCATAGCTGTGGACCATGCCGCCGCCGCTTTCCAGGCGCAGCACCACTTCGTCCTTGGCGGTGGCGAGGGTCAGCAGCGCAGTGATTTCGTGGCGCATGTTTTCGGTGGCCGACGCCTTGATGTCGCCGTCGAAATCCAGCACATAGACGCGGGGTTTGACCTCTGCCTGCTTCTTCTCCTTTTTCAGGTCTTTCGCCTGAGACTTGCGCAGCGCCTTGAGCCGGGCCTTGTCCAGCAGCGAGCCTTCCAGACGATCACGCAGGCCCTTGTAGAAGTCGTTGAGCTTGGTCACGTGCAGCTGACCACCGCCGCCACGACGCCCCCGGCCACGCATCGAGGCAATGGCGACCAGCACCACGACGATCGCGATGACCACGGTGACGGTTTTCGCCAGAAAGCTGGCGTAATCGAAAATGAACTCCACAAGTGCTCCTTACCAACACGGCAGATCCTCGGTACAGGATCGCGAATGGGACCCAGCATACCGGCGCGCCTTGCGCCGAGCCAGCTACACGACCGTCAAAGATCACGACAATCGAACAATTCAAACGAGCGTATGTTTTTTCATTGACAGACCCCGCACCGTGCTCATAACCTCGCATCACTTTCAACGTGCCGGGATGACGCGGACGTGGGCAGCATCTATCTGATAAGACATGGCCAGGCCTCCTTTGGTGCAGACGATTACGACGTCCTGTCGCCCACCGGTTTTCGCCAGGCAGAAGTCCTCGGCGCGTACCTGGCGCAGCTGGGCCTTCAGTTCGATCGCTGCATCGCCGGCAACCTTTTCCGTCAGCGTCACACCGCCCAGACGGCCATGGCTCAGTTGGACGCCGCTGGCCTCATTGCCCCCGCACTGGAAACCGATCAAGCCTTTAACGAATTCGACGCAGAGGCGGTGATTCGCGCGCTGCTCCCGGCGATGCTGCCGGACGAGCCCGAAGCGCTTGAAGTCATGCGCAACGCCGCGCACAACCGCGCCGAATTCCAGCGGCTGTTCGCCCTCATCATCGGCCGCTGGCTCGGTGGCGAGCATGACACCCCGGCCCTGCAAAGCTGGCTGGCGTTCGTCGAACAGGTGCAGGCGGGGCTTGACCGGATCCTCGACAGCGCAGGCCCCAGCGACCGCATCGCCGTGTTCACCTCCGGCGGGACCATCACCGCCCTGCTGCATCTGATCACGCGAATGCCTGCGCCCCAGGCCTTCGAGCTGAACTGGCAAATCGTCAACACCTCGCTCAACCACCTGAAGTTTCGGGGTCGCGAGGTGTCCCTGGCTTCCTTCAACAGTCACGCGCATCTGCAACTGATGAAGGCGCCGGAGCTCATCACCTACCGCTGAGCCCGGCCAATCGCACCCGCAAGGTGCCTGCAATCACTCATATAAAGGATGACACCATGACCTCCGTAGCCGATGCCGTACAAGCGATGAAAGCCAAGTTCAACCCAGAAGCCGCTGCGGGCCTGAACCTGGTGTTCGGTTTCCGTATCGACGACACCAAGAACTTCTCGCTGATCGTCAAAGACAAGACCTGCGAACTGCAGGAAGGCGAAAACCCTGATGCACAAGTCACGCTGGTGATGGATGGCGAGACGCTGGAAGGCATCGTCAGCGGCGAAACCGACGGCATGCAGGCCTTCATGGGCGGCAAGCTGCGCGCTGAAGGCGACATGATGCTGGCGATGAAGCTGAGCGAACTGTTCCCTTCCTGATCGCAGGCAATGACGCTCTAGAGCGATGCAATGTAGACAGAAAACCGAAGTCCCAGTGCTTCGGTTTTTTTTGCTCCGGGGTTTCTCGCCAGCACTGATCAAACGGACTGATCGACCTCTAACACGCTCGCCAATAAGGCCACGCATCGCTTGTTAGGCATGCCAGCGGCGCATTAGATTAGTCAATGATCATGACCATCCAAAATAAACAGCAGGGATAAGCATGGCGCTAACCGACCAGTCCACCCAGGTTCGATCCGGCGAAGAACTCGACGCTGCGCTGATCGATCCTTACCTCAAGGCCCACATCCCGGGGCTCAGTGGCACCGCGCAGATCAGCCAGTTTCCCGGTGGGGCCTCCAACCTGACCTATCTGCTCAAATACCCCGAGCAGGAGTTCGTGCTGCGTCGCCCGCCCTTCGGCCACAAGGCCAAAAGCGCCCACGACATGGGCCGCGAGTTTCGCATCCTCAACCAGCTCAAGGACGCCTTCCCTTACTGTCCCAAGGCCTACGTGCACTGCACTGACGAATCGGTGATCGGCGCCGAGTTTTACGTCATGGAGCGGGTCAAGGGGATCATTCTGCGTTCCGAACTGCCCGCCGAGCTGAACTTCGATGCGGCGCAGACCGAAGCGCTGTGCAAGAGCTTCATCGACAAGCTCGTCGACCTGCACCAGGTGGACTACAACGCCTGCGGGCTGGGCGATCTGGGCAAACCGCAGGGTTACGTCGAGCGGCAGATTCGCGGCTGGACCGAGCGTTATGAAAAGGCTCGCACGCCGGACGCTCCCAGCTGGGAAAAAGTCGCGCGCTGGCTGGACGAGAAGAAGCCTGCGGACCACCCGCAATCGAGCCTCGTGCACAACGACTACCGCTTCGACAACGTGATTCTGGATCCGGACAACCCGAAACAGATCATCGGCGTGCTGGACTGGGAATTGACCACCCTCGGCGATCCGCTGATGGACCTGGGCAACAGCCTCGCCTACTGGATTCAGGCAGACGACCCGGCACCGGTGCAGTTGATGCGTCGCCAGCCCAGTCATGCGCCAGGGATGCTGACCCGCGAGCAGTTTGTGGCGTATTACGCCGAACGTTCGGGCATCCGCATCGACAACTTCGACTTTTACTACACCTATGGGCTGTTCCGTCTGGCGGGAATCGTCCAGCAAATCTATTACCGCTTCTTCCACGGTCAGACTCAGGACAAACGCTTCGCCCAGTTCATCCACATGAACACGCTGTTGGAGCACATGGCCCTGCAGGTGATCGACCGCTCAAGCCTCTGAGCCGACTTTTACAGCCTCCGATTGCGACACGATAAGGAAGACAACATGTCCAAGACACAACTGTTCGACCTCGACGGCAAGATCGCCTTCGTTTCCGGCGCCAGCCGTGGCATCGGCGAAGCCATCGCCAAACTGCTGGCCCAGCAAGGCGCTCACGTTATCGTTTCCAGCCGCAAGATCGACGGTTGCCAGCATGTCGCCGACGCGATCATCGCCGACGGTGGCAAGGCCACGGCGATTGCCTGCCACATCGGCGAGATGGAACAGATCACCGGCGTGTTCGCGCGGATCCGTGAAGAGTTCGGGCGGCTGGACATTCTGGTGAATAACGCCGCGACCAACCCGCAGTTCTGCAACGTGCTGGACACCGACCTCGGCGCGTTCCAGAAGACTGTGGACGTGAACATTCGCGGCTATTTCTTCATGTCAGTGGAAGCCGGCAAGCTGATGCGCGAGCACGGCGGCGGCAGCATCATCAACGTCGCCTCGATCAACGGCGTCTCGCCGGGCGTTTTCCAAGGCATCTATTCGGTGACCAAGGCGGCCGTGATCAACATGACCAAGGTATTCGCCAAGGAGTGTGCGCAGTTCGGGATTCGCTGCAACGCCCTGCTGCCGGGCCTGACCGACACCAAATTCGCCTCGGCACTGGTCAGCAACGAGAAGATCCTCAACACCGCGCTGCTGCAGATTCCGCTCAAGCGAGTGGCAGCACCCAGCGAAATGGCGGGCACGGTGCTGTATCTGGCCAGCGACGCGTCGAGTTACACCACGGGTGTGGCGCTGAATGTGGATGGGGGTTTCTTGTCGTAGTCGCTGAATCAGCCACGGCCCCTGTGGGAGGGAGGTTGCTCGCGAAGACGGTTTGCCGTCCGGTATCGCAGGCACAGGACGGACGCATTCGCGAGCAAGCTTCCTCCCACGGGTATCTCATCAGCCATGACATCTGTACCTGTACTGATAATGAGGCGAATCTGAGGCTTATCTGATGGAATAAAGATTCCATCCAACACACCCAGCGAATACATTTTGCGCATAACAACAATCCTTCAAGGACGCTGTCATGCGCGAATCATCGCTTCCGGATCTGGGTGTCGGCCTGATCGGCACTGGCTTCATGGGTCGAGCGCACGCTCTGGCCTTCCACAACGCCCGCACCACGTTCGAATTACCCTTCAACCTCAAACTTGCCGCATTGGCCGATGCCGACGCCGCGCGCGCCGAGCAATGCGCTCGCTCCTGGGGCTTTGAACGCAGCCATGCCGACTGGGAACAGCTGATCAACGATCCTGCGGTGAATCTGGTGGCGATCACCACGCCCAATCACCTGCACTTCCCCATGGCGATGGCAGCAATCGAGGCCGGGAAAGCGGTGTATTGCGAGAAACCACTGGCGGTGAGTCTTGAGCAGGCGCGGGAGATGCAGCGGGCGGCCAAGGCCTCGGGCGTGGTCACGCGGGTCGGCTACAACTACCAGCACAACCCGATGATTGGCCTTGCGAAGCAGATGATCGAAAGCGGTGAACTGGGGCAAATCGTCAGCTTCCAGGGCGAGTTCAGCGAAGACTTCATGGGTGACCCTCAGTCGCCGTGGTCGTGGCGTTGCGAACAGGCTCATGCCGGAGGCGCGCTGGCAGATCTGGGCAGCCATCTGCTGGCGATGGCCCGCTATCTGTTGGGTGACGTCGAAGCCGTGTGTGCCGACTCGCAGACCGTTCATGGCCAGCGCCCGGCGACTCGCGGCAGCCAGGAACAACGCGCGATCGCCATCGACGACCAGACCTACGCCCTGCTGCGGTTCGCCAATGGCGCACGCGGCACGTTCGGCAGCAGTTGGCTGAAGCATGGTTACAAGAACCACCTGAGCTTCGAGATCAGCGGCACCAAGGGCACGTTGTCGTTCGATCAGGAGCGCTTGAACGAATTAAGGCTGTACCGCGCGGGCGAGCCGGGTCGCGACGGTTTTCAGCGGATTCTGGCTGGCCCGACTCAGCCGGGATACGCAGCGTTTTGCCCGGCGCCGGGGCACCAATTGGGTTACAACGAGCTGAAGACCCTTGAGGTACTGGCGCTGATTCAGGCGCTGGCGGGTACAGGCAATGAAGGCCCGGATTTCGCGGAGGCGCTTGAGATAGAACGGCTGGCGACGGCGATTCGGGTGGCGGCGAAGGAAATGCGCTGGGTGAAGGTTGCGGATATTTGAAGCACCTCATCCGGTCGAGCATGGCTGTCATGATCGTTGAGCCCCCTCCCACAAAGATCGCGTTCGGCTCAACCTGCAGCTTCGCCCTGCAATACGCTCCGGCTTACAGGTAGAATCCCCCGCTTCCGGGCAGCCATTCTGCCCGTCTGCCCAGTAAGCCCTGTCTCATGCCTTTCGAACTCACCGTTGAACCCACCACGCTGGTGGTGCTTGCCCTTGTCGCATTCGTTGCCGGATTCATCGATGCCATTGCCGGTGGCGGAGGCCTGTTGACCACCCCTGCGCTGCTCACTGCCGGCCTGCCGCCGCATCTGGTGTTGGGCACCAACAAGCTCAGCTCGACCTTCGGCTCGGCCACCGCCAGCTTCACCTTTTACCGCCGCAAATTGTTCCACCCCAGGCAATGGACGCGCGGGCTGATCGGTACCGCGGTTGGCGCGCTGATCGGGGCGGTCGTCGCTCACTATCTGCCCGCCGAACTGCTCAATCAGATGCTGCCGGTGATCGTCTTCGGTTGCGGGCTGTATCTGTTGTTCGGCGGCACGCCCAAGGCGCCGCTCGACAGCGATGCACCGATCAAGACCAAATGGCAGTCGGCCCAAGGGTTCGGCCTGGGTTTCTACGATGGCGTCGCCGGGCCTGGCACCGGCGCGTTCTGGACGGTCAGCACGCTGTTGATGTACCCGGTCGATCTGGTGAAGGCCAGCGGAGTGGCGCGCAGCATGAACTTCGTCAGCAACGCGGCGGCGCTGACGATTTTCGCCATTAACGGCTCGGTGGATTGGGCCATCGGCCTGTGCATGGGCTCGGCCTTGATGGTGGGTGCGTTTTTGGGGGCGAGAACGGCAATCCAGGGCGGCGCGAGATTTATCCGCCCTGTGTTCATTACCGTGGTGCTTGGCTTAACTGTCCGCCTGGCCTGGCAGCACTGGTTCAACTAAGCCGAAACGCTGAGCCAGATACAGATCGATGAGATACCGCGCAATGGAGCGGCTGGCCGGCAGCGGCGGCATGTCGTGGATGCTGAACCACTGCGCATCTTCGATCTCGTCCGCCTGTGGCACGATGTCGCCGCTTTCGTATTCGGCGTGAAAACCCAGCATCATCGAGTGCGGGAACGGCCAGCACTGGCTGCCCTTGTACTGGATGTTCTTGACCTTGATCTGCACCTCTTCCATGACCTCGCGGCGCACGCAATCCTCGGCGGATTCGCCTGGCTCGGCGAACCCCGCCAGCGTACTGTAGACGCCCGCCACGAAACGCGGCGACCGGGCCAGCAGCACTTCATCGCCACGGGTGATCAGCACGATCATGCTCGGCGAGATGCGCGGATACGAACGCAGGTCGCAATCCTTGCAGTACATCGCCCGCTCACCCGGCACTTGCTGCATCGCCTGGCCGCAACTGCCGCAGAAACGGTGTTCCCGCGCCCAGGTACTGATCTGCGCCGCGTAACCGAGCTTCTGGAACACATCCGCGTCGTCGGCCAGCATGAACTGACGCAACGTCTGCCAACCGGTGCCTTCAAGCTCGACGGGATGCTTCAGGACCTGAACGTACACAGGCTCGCCATCGAAGTGGCCGATGCCATGCTCGCTGATCAGCGGCAGCTCCTGACGCTTGAGCCACTCGCGGGGGAACATCACACCATTGCCGTCCAGCAGAAAACCCTGGTCACTGTGGACCACGGCCCACCCGCCCGCTGCCTGGGTATCCAGCACAGCGGTGGTCCAACGCCTGGGGCGCGTCATCAAAGAACTCCTCTAGTCACGGCCCGCGCCGCTGGAGGCTCTGCACGCGAGGCTCAACGGCAACAGGCGCCGACGAAATCAGGTTCGCCAGTCAATTATCGAAGACCGGCTTCTGTTTGCCCATGTGAGCAACCATCGCCAGCTTCAGGTCTGCCGATTGCAACATGGCAGCGTTCCAGGTGGCAACGTATTCGAGCCCGTCATCGACACTGTGATCGCGCATATAGGCAATCATTCGTTTGCTACCGCTGATGGCGATCGGCGATTTGGCGGCGATTTCCCGGGCGATTTCGAATACCCCGTCGAGCAATTGCGGCAGATCGGCGAAGGTGCGATTGACCAGACCGATGCGCAGCGCTTCGTCGGCTTTCACGTTGCGGCCGGTATAGGCCATTTCACGCATCATGCCGTCGCCGATCAAGCGCGGCAGGCGCTGCAAGGTCCCCACATCGGCGGCCATGCCCATGTCGATTTCGCGAATGGAAAACAGCGCGTCGTCAGCCGCGTAACGCATGTCGCAGGCGCTGATCAGATCAATGGCACCCCCGATGCAATAGCCCTGAACCGCCGCCAGCACCGGTTTGCTGCAGCGGTCGACGACACTGAACGACGCCTGCATCTGCAGGATCTTGCGCCGCAACAGGCGTGCGTTGCGCCCGACATCCTTGCCCAGCTCGTTGGCCACCGAGGCCAGCAGCATCAGGTCGATGCCCGACGAAAAATGCTTGCCCGCGCCGCTGAGCACCACCACTCGCACCTCGTCGGTGTCCTCGATCCACTGGAAGATATCGATGATCTCGGTCCAGAACGCGGCGTTCATGGCGTTGATCTTTTCCGGGCGATTGATTTGCACGTGGGCGATGTGGTCGGTCAATTCGACCTTGAAAGCGCTGTAGTCGGACACGGCGATGATCCTTGAGTGGCCTGTGGTGGTGAAATCCATGCCGCCGGACTATATCAACTCACCTGTGCGGTCGCAGGCCACGGTTGCGCCATTTGCCGGACTCACCCAAGCGCTTCGTCGAGCAGATTGCATTCTGCCACCTGAAAAACTGAACGGTTACAAACGGCTACGGTCCAGAGTGATGGCAGCGCAGATACCGTGACCACTGTGGGATCTGTGTTGCTCCGGGCAGCCGAACGACTATCGGCACCCCACCCTTTCTCAGGTCGCAAGAGGGCGATTCTTGACTACATCAAAAGCGGCAACCGGCATCGTGGGCCTGGACGACATCCTTGCGGGTGGTCTTTCACGCAGTCATGTATTTCTTCTTGAGGGAGAACCCGGAACCGGCAAGACCACCGTGGCGCTGCAATTTCTGCTGGCAGGCGCGGCGGCGGGTGAACGCTGTCTGTACATCACGCTGTCCGAAACCGAACGCGAGCTGCGCGAAGGCGCCAAATCCCACGGCTGGGATCTGGATGAGCAGATCGAAGTCTTTGAGCTGACGCCGCCTGAAGATTTGCTAAACGCCGAACATCAGCAGAGCCTCCTGTATTCATCGGACCTTGAGCTGGGCGAAGCCACCAAACAGATTTTCGAGGTGGTTGAACGGGTCAAGCCCAAGCGCGTAATCATCGACAGCCTTTCGGAAATCCGCCTGCTGGCGCAAAGCTCGTTGCGTTATCGCAGGCAGATTCTGGCCATCAAGCATTACTTCGCGCGTTACGACGCAACGGTGGTCCTGCTCGACGACCTGACCACCGAGTCGCTGGACAAGACCGTACACAGTGTCGCCCACGGGGTGATCCGCCTTGAGGAACTGACACCGAGCTATGGCGCCGAGCGCCGACGTCTGCGGGTGGTCAAATATCGTGGCCAGAAATACCGCGGCGGTTATCACGACTTCAACATCATGGAAGACGGCATTCACGTGTTCCCGCGCCTGGTGGCTGCCGAACACCGCAGCGGCTACGAGAGCCGCCAACTCAGTAGCAATATTCCCGAGCTGGATGCCTTGCTCGGCGGCGGCATCGACAGCGGCTCCAGCACGCTGATACTGGGCCCTGCCGGTACCGGTAAATCCCTCATCTCGCTGGTGTTCGCAGCGGCAGCCGTAGAACGTGGCGAGAAAGTCGGGCTGTTCATTTTCGATGAGGAGCTGGGTCTGCTGTTCGAGCGCATGAGAAAGATGGGTATCGATCTGCTTGCGCTGCAGAAGACCGGCAACCTGCTGATCGAACAGGTCGACGCCGCCGAACTGTCGCCGGGCGAGTTCTCCCACCGCGTGCGTCGCAGTGTCGACGAGAAGCAGATCCGCACCGTCGTCATCGACAGCCTCAACGGCTACCAGGCGTCGATGCCGGAAGAGAACGCGCTGGTGCTGCACATACACGAGCTGCTGCTGTATCTCAACCGTCAGGGCGCTTCGACCTTCATGACCGTGGCCCAACACGGCCTGGTCGGCGACATGCGCGCGCCGGTGGACATTACTTACCTGGCCGACACCGTGGTGCTGTTGCGTTATTTCGAAGCACTGGGCAAAGTGCGTCGCGCCATCTCGATCATCAAGAAACGCACGGGGACCCATGAGTCTACGATCCGCGAATACCGCATCAGTGGTACCGGTTTGAAAATCGGCGCGCCTCTGGAAGCCTTTCAAGGCGTACTGCGCGGCGTGCCGCATTATTTTGGTGAGAGTAATCCGCTGTTGCGGGACGAGGACGTGTGAGTACACCGGGACAACTGTCGGAACGCGCAATCATCCTGGCCCCTCGGGGCCGGGACAGTCAGATCGCCTTGATGATCCTGCAGGAGGCAGGTTTCCCGGCCATCATTACCCACGATCTGGCGGGCATGTGCAGGGAACTGGTGTCCGGCGCGGGCCTTGCCATCATCGCCGACGAGGCCCTGCGCGGGGTGGATCTCAACCCGCTGCTGAGCCTGCTGGCCAATCAGCCGGCCTGGTCGGACCTGCCGATCGTGCTGCTGACCCACCACGGTGGCCCCGAACAGAATCCTTCCGCCCGTCTGGGCAAGATGCTCGGCAACGTGACCTTTCTCGAGCGCCCGTTTCACCCGGCAACCCTCGTGAGTCTCGTCACTACCGCCGTGCGCGGCCGCCGTCGTCAATATGAAGCGCGCAGCCGCATGGAAGATCTGCTCGAAGGCGAACAGCGCCTGCAACACGCGCTCAAGGCCGGCAGCCTTGGTTCGTGGCAGTTGGGAGCGGAATACCTCGAGCTCGAGTGCTCGGCCATCAGCAAAATTCATTTCGGGCGCGACGAACACGCGCCCTTCACCTACCCCGACTGGCTGGAATCGGTGTATCCCGAAGACCAGCCGCGCATGCAGTCGGCGCTGCAACGCAGCCTCGACACCGGTGACGACTTCGTCATCGAGTTCCGCAATGTTTGGGCCGACGGCTCGCTGCACTGGGTCGACGTTCGCGCTCGCGCCATTCGTGCGCCCAACGGCCGGGTCAGCCTGCTGGCCGGCGTGACCTCGGACATCACCGAGCGCAAGCTGGCGGAAACCCAACTGCGGCGCCTCAACGAAACCCTGGAACAACAGGTCGAAGAGCGCACCTCCCAGTTGCGTCACAACGAAGAAGTCCTGCGCCAGTCGCAGAAGATGGAAGCGGTGGGACAGCTCACCGGCGGCATTGCCCACGACTTCAACAACATGCTCACCGGTATCATCGGCAGTCTGGAACTGCTCCGGCGGCGTCTGGCCCGTGGGCGCACCGAGGATCTCGACGGCCTGATCGATCTGGGCGTGACGTCAGCCAACCGCGCCGCCGCCCTCACCCACCGCCTGCTGGCGTTCTCCCGCCGGCAATCGCTGGACTCCAAACCCGTGGAGATGAACGAACTGGTCAACTCCATGGGCGAGTTGCTGCATCGCAGTGTCAACGAAAGCATTCGTCTGGACATGTGCCTGGACCCGCAACTGTGGACCGCCGAGGCCGACCCCAACCAACTGGAAAGCGCTCTGCTCAATCTGGTACTCAACGCCCGCGACGCCATGCCCAATGGCGGCATGCTGATGATCGAAACCTTCAACCGCAAGCTCGACCGCGACTTCACCAACGCGTACGAAAACCTGCTGCCCGGCGATTACGTAGTGCTCAGCGTCACCGACACCGGTTCCGGCATGCCGGAAAACGTGATCAGCCGCGCTTTCGATCCGTTCTTCACCACCAAGCCGATCGGCCAGGGCACCGGGCTCGGGCTGTCGATGATCTACGGCTTTACCAAACAGTCCCACGGCCACGTTTCCATCGAAAGCCAGGTCGGCCACGGCACCACCGTTCAGCTGTTCCTGCCGCGCTTCCATGGCGACAAGGACGAGGAAGAAGTCTCGCTCGAAGGCCAGGCCGTGGAAGCGCAGGACGGCGAAACCATCCTGATCGTCGAGGACGATCCGGCGGTACGCGCACTGGTCTGTCAGGTGCTGGGGGAACTGGGCTACGCCTATCTGGAAGCCGGAGACGCCGTGGGTGCGGTGCCGATTCTGGAGTCTACGCAGCGCATCGATCTGATGATCAGCGATGTCGGCCTGCCCGGCATGAACGGCCGCCAGTTGGCGGACATCGGTCGCCAGATGCGCCCCGATCTCAAGGTGCTGTTCATCACCGGTTACGCGGAAAACGCCGGCGTGCGCGCAGGTTTCCTCGACACCGGGATGCAGATGATCACCAAGCCGTTCGCCTTCGATCAGTTGACCGCCAAGGTGCGGGAGATGATTGAAGGCTGACACCTCTGCCGGCGCATCTGTCCTGTCGCCGTGCGGTTTGCCGGCGGTGGCTTTCCTGAAGATCGCTCCCCCGGTTTCAGCGAGCCAGCAGCCATCCGGCAGTGACATCCCCACGGTATCGGTCAAGCACCAGCACCGCACCTTCCGCACGTTCGATCGCCAGCAGATACGCAACGGCGAGTTGCGTCAGCAGGGTCGCCGTATGCCCCACTCCTCCTGCCAGAGCAGCAACGCCCACCATACGTTCGATGGGTGGGTGTGGCTCAAGACTCGTTGTCATGAACGTCGTGAGCTGGGTCAAAAGACGATCAGTCGTAGCGCCGTCAGTCACCACACCCATCATTTGCACCGCGCAGATCCCGCTTACCTCTTCCAGGCTCTGCACCACCCGCGCGATGTCCGACGTGTCTGTCTGCAACTGAAGATCACGCGACTCGTGCTCTGTCCTCTGGGCTGGATACAGCCGCCATCCGCCAGCCGCTTCAGCAGGGCCTGACTCAACACGTTGCAGATGAAGCGCGGTGATGCATTCTCCCGACACATGACCTGCGCAGACAGTGGCGCGGCCCCGGCTGGAGAGGCGGCTATCGACGCTCAGCAACAACAGACCCTGCACCCCTGACGCGTTCGACAGACACTGATCAAACCAGTCCTCAACGCTTGCGGATGCGACAACCACACTGCGCACACCCAACGCGTCCGGCCACTGACTCATGACCGCATCGAGCCATGCGTCCGCTTCCACACCCTCTGGCGCGAACAGGACCACGCGAGTTTCAGACCATTGAACACTGGCGGCAAACGATGACCATGCCTCGAAAGCGGCGCCCAGCAATTGAACCGCCCGCTTGAGCGGTGGCTGCCCTGGCTTCAACTCCCCTGCAGCGTCGATACGGCAACGTCCCCGACCCGGCGCCTCGTTGAGCCAGGCGGAGCGATCGACGATCGCCTGTTTCGAGGCGAGCGCGGGCCACGATTGAGCGCTGTCCAGACACCCGGCAGGCAGCCACGTCCAGGCGCCGGATATCTCCATATAATCGGTACTGAAGTTGTCTGCGGGCCTGCTGGCCGCCGCGATACGTTCGGCCTCCACTCGCCGCGCGCTCACCACATCCCACAGCGTCGCCATTTCATGGTCGGATAAGAAAGCCATGATCCCTCCTTAGAAAATTCTGGTTGCTGTGCGAGTCGCGAGCAAGGCTGCGCCGCACAGCGTCAAATCCCCATCGCGTGCCACGGCCCGTCCCTCATCCAGCGTGGCTTCATCCCCCGAAGCGATGGCGCATGGACCGTGCGGGCACACGACCGCGTCCCCCGCCCGCGCCACCGCAAGACCCTCCACGAACGTGGCAGGAGAGGCCTGCACCACTTGGCCGCCAGCAGAGGTGGGGTCGCCTAGTAAAATGATTGGACGCATGATCATTCCTTCCTCGAGTCAGGTGCAGTCACGAAGCATCAGGCCGACGTGAACACTCGCAGACCCGTCGCCGGGTCCAGGCCTTTTTCTTCGCTCAGGCGTTGCATCAGCTCATCCGAGGGCTTGGACGGTGGCACAGCGGCGTCGCGGTCTTTTTTCCACTGGAAGGTTTCATCCCAGTCGGGAAGTTTGGCCGGGGGCAGCGGGACGATCTGGTCAATGTCAGGGACTTTGGCGCCGAGGTTTTCGTAGCGATCCAGAAATTCGTCTATTAACTTATAACGGCGCGCGCGTTCTGGATCGGGGGCCAGAGCCATGTAAAAGAGCTCTTCGTTCGCGTTCGTGGTAACAAAACCTTTAGCCAAAAAACCCGCCGCCAGCACCTGCCCATTTTTTACCGCTAGTTGAAATGCAAGTACGGCGCCCGGATATTCCTTTCCGATTTTTTGGTCGATAGCAACTTCAAGTGCAGCTTTGGCATGCCCTTGCTCCATAGCGCATCTACGCATTTTCCTCATGACGTCGTGTGGCCCGGAAATCCTTCCAAGTAATTTTGATACATAGTACTGAGCGTCCGGGCTGCCCAGATCCGCAGCGTGACGATAATAAACCTTAGCTTTATCCAGATCTTGGGTCACACCAAATCCTCTTTCCAGATAGCGCCCCATGTCGTAATACCCACCGGGTATGCCACGCTCGATCAGATCCTCTACCAGATCAAGGGTCTCCACCCACGAGTCCGGGGAAAACGCTTGCCCTCGAGCCACCAGCGCTTGCAAATTGGTCGACGCCTTGTAATGCCCATGTGCCGCGGCGACTCGGTAATACCGCGCAACTTCGTCGAAGTCTTTCGGACCCGCCTTCAATTGCAGGTACAAGCCATATTTGTACAACTGATCAGACTCAGGCATAAGCACGGGTACCTTATCCGCTTCGCGTGCACACTCGAATTTCAGATTCTCAGTGACAGCCTGCAGATCAGGCACATCTCTGATGCCATCTTCCTTATTACAACCACTCAACATCAGCAACAAAGTGAGCGATAGGTATCTGACTAAATCCATGATTAATCCAGGCATCAAGAGTCAAGGGCCGCAGGCGAAATGGTCCGCAGCCATCATTAAATGAATCGTGCTTACGCTGTTTTCGGCAAGCGCAAACCGGTCGCCGGATCCAGGCCTTTTTCTTCGCTCAGGCGTTGCATCAGCTCATCCGAGGGCTTGGACGGTGGCACAGCGGCGTCGCGGTCTTTTTTCCACTGGAANGTCGCCGGATCCAGGCCTTTTTCTTCGCTCAGGCGTTGCATCAGCTCATCCGAGGGCTTGGACGGTGGCACAGCGGCGTCGCGGTCTTTTTTCCACTGGAAAGTTTCATCCCAGTCGGGAAGTTTGGCCGGGGGCAGCGGGACGATCTGGTCGATGTCAGGGACTTTGGCGCCGAGGTTTTCGTAGCGATCCAGAAATTCGTCTATTAACTTATAACGGCGAGCGCGTTCTGGGTCGGGGGCCAGAGCCATGTAGCGAAGCTCCTCACTTGGAGATGTAGTTATAAAACCACCACTTAAGAACCGAGCAGCCGAGGCATTTCCGTATTTTACTGCTTGTTGAAAAGCAGGTAAGGCCTCAGAGTATTGTTCCCTTACCGACCTAAACATCGCCGCCTCTAGCCCGGCTTTGCCATGCCCTTGTGCCATCGCACATTCATACATCTGCAACATGACATCTTTTGGACCGATGACCCTGCCTAATAATTCGGCCACATAAAACTGAGCATCCGGACTCCCCAAATCTGCTGCACGACGATAATATGCCTTAGCTTTATCTGGGTCCTGTACAACCCCGAAACCTCGATCCAGATATCGCCCCATGTCGTAGTAGCCACCAGGTATACCCTGCCTTATAAGATCCTCTACCAGATCGAGGGTTTCGACCCAAGAGTCGGGCGAGAACGCCTGTCCCCTTGAGACGATCGCCTGAAGGTTAGCCGACGCCTTGTAATGCGCATGTGCTGCGGCGATACGGTAATAACGCGCGATTTCATCGAAGTTTTTAGAGCCATGCTTCAATTGCAAATACAAGCCATATTTGTACAGCTGGTCTGACTCAGGCATAAGTACGGGCAATTGGTCCACTTCGTACGCACACTCGAATTTAAGATTCTCATATAACTTCCCAATATCAGACACATCTCTCATACCGTTCTCCTTATCACAGCCCGCCAAACTAAAAACCAAAACCAGTGCTGTCGAAAATCTAGAAATACTCATGATCAATCCAGGTGAGTGCGACTTGGGCTGTCGCGAAAGAACTCAACCAGTGAGGCATAGGGGGACTTTTTGAAACGGGGATCTGATTGCTCAGCGTTGGATTTCTGCCGAGCCTTGTTGCGGACAATAATATCCGTCCAAGCCTTAAACGCCTCCGCCGCCTTATCCTGCGCTCCCATCCCGTTCGTATGCAGATTCCACAAATGCTTTCGCAACGGTCTGGTTACCGCCGGATCTTCCAGGCAGATATTCAGTTCACTGTCCACTTCCATGCTGCGGGTGTTGATGTTCGATGNAAATGCTTTCGCAACGGTCTGGTTACCGCCGGATCTTCCAGGCAGATATTCAGTTCACTGTCCACTTCCATGCTGCGGGTGTTGATGTTCGATGAGCCCAAGGTCGTGAACACGTCGTCGATGATCATCAACTTGCTGTGGATGTACACCGGCAGCCAGTCGTCCGGGGGTGAGTCGGGCGACACCAGGGTGCAGATGTGGACTTTCAGGCCGGGGATGGT
>NZ_MUIN01000023.1 GCF_002080045.1 Pseudomonas sp. Bc-h
CGCCCCACCGGCCGGGAAATCGGCGAAACCCGTTTTACCTGGGACGGCCTGCGCCTGCTGCACGAACAACGCTTCACCCAGACCAGCCTCTACCTCTATGCCGACGCCAGCCACGACCCCCTCGCCCGCGTCGATGGCATCGGCGAACACCAGACGGTCCGCTACTACCATAACGACCTCAACGGCCTGCCCGAACAACTCACCGAAACCGACGGCAGCGTGGTCTGGCAGGCGCGTTATCAGGTCTGGGGCAACACCCGCGAAGAAATCAGCGGCACCTCCCTGGCCGAACCACAAAACCTGAGGTTTCAAGGCCAATACCTTGATCGCGAGACCGGACTGCACTACAACACCTTCAGGTTCTACGACCCGGACGTCGGGCGGTTCACCACGCCGGACCCGATTGGTCTGCTGGGCGGGCTGAATTTATATCAGTACGCGCCGAACCCGATTGGGTGGGTGGATCCGTGGGGGTGGACGTGCGTTCGGGTGCGGCATTACACGAACAAGAAGGGTTTGGAGGGAATCAAAGAAAGTGGAGTTATTAAAGCACGAGATAATAATCTGGTTTACGTAGAGCCTGCCAGAAAAAAGCCTATGAGTGTTCGCGATGCAGAAGAAAAATACCAAATCACGAAAGGCAAAGGTTGGAACTATGTTGAGACAGATGTACCTGAAGAACTACTTACATGGAAGCTTAACCCTCGGTATCACGAGTACGAGCTGACGGTTAAAGGTGAAATAACACTAAAAAACCCCACTTTTACAAAAAGGAAATAAAACAGTGAGAAATAGCAAACAAATCGTGCTGCCCGGCGACGCAGCAGTTCAGGTCCTAATGGACATTGAATACATGTTAATCTCATTGAAAAATATTGCCCGCCATTTTTACGACAACGTTGAACACAGCGAAGACATAGACCCGATAGCATACGCTTTGGAAACCACAAGATTCATTGATGAAAATGCCATCGTTTACAAACTTGCAAAAATGAGAACTCTGATATCCGAACCATTTGAGAAGGAGCTAGATGCAGAGGAATTGGAAGAAATTGAAGAAGCTATGGAGTCTATTAAATTTTGGCAAAACCCCGGGGACTAGATTTGCACTCTGGGGGCGATATGAAGCGTCCCCTATAGCACGCTAGGTTCATGAAACAGGATTGCCAGACGCACAGTAGGTAAGAGGGAAGTACCGAGTTTATTAGGTGAATAACTAATAGTAGGTGCGGCTCAGGTGAAGCGGTTCCTAGGCCGTTTCACCACCCTAGGGCCCGATTGGGTGGGTGGATCCGTGGGGTTGGAGTTGCACTCCCGGCAAGAAAACGTCATACCAAGCTATCAATAGAAAGGATGCCTTCAAACAAGCACGGCAGGACGCCGGGATTCCAGCATCTCAACTGCCCTATGACGTCAAAAAGCCTTTCCTGGACAATGGGTACGGTGAGTACATCGTCAAAAAAGGACACATCGTGACTACGAGAGAATATTACTTCGTGAACAGTAAAGGTGAGAGGGTAATTATCCAAGACCACAGCTATGGACACCTAAAAGCAGAGCCCCACCGAGGTGCAGAACCACACCTTAACGTGAGGCCGCTCAGTAATCCCAGAACCGGGTATCTAAAAGGCACACATGGTCATTACAATTACTGAAGAAGAAGATGAATATTATCGACTGCATAGACAACAACACATTCTTGAAATCCATATTCCCCGCTGGCATCGAGGAAGGGCTGATAGGACAGTTCGGCCTTGATCAAGGACGGTTTTCCATCAATATCCACACCAAGACCAAACCGGCGAAGCCCGTCGCAAAATGGGGTGTCTGGGGCGAAGATTACGATGTAATAGTTATCGAGATGCTCGGGACTGGCCTGATGCAAATTGATATTCAAAACTGGGATAAATATGAGAGTGCTTCAATCACCTGTAAGAAAAATGAGATGGAATTACAGCTGACCTACGGAGCAAACGATTGGGCACTCAGACTGAAGTGTCGAGGGTTGGCCTTCCAGAAGTGCAGCACTTATATAGCCTAGAAAATAACCACGAGCACTGGATCATGTTCCTGCTTGGCGCAAGCCCGGTGATAACCGTTATTAATAAGCGGGCTTATGTGCCTTGAAACACTCATGATGATTAAAGCTGCCAAAAATGCTTCGAGTATCTGGGCGAAGCTCTCCCAGCATTAAGCCCATAAAAAACCCCACCGAAGTGGGGTTCTTTCAACGCTGTGTTTCGATCTTACGCTTGAACGACCGGGATATTGGCGTTCGCTGCGGCTTCACGGAACTCGGCGATCTGGTCGAAGCTCAGGTAGCGGTAGACATCGGCAGCCATGCTGTCGATCTTGCCCGCGTACTCCATGTACTCCTCGACGGTCGGCAGGCGACCCAGGATCGATGCAACGGACGCCAGCTCGGCCGAAGCCAGGTAAACGTTCGCGCCATCGCCCAGACGGTTCGGGAAGTTACGGGTCGACGTCGACACAACGGTCGAGTTCGGCTCGACACGTGCCTGGTTACCCATGCACAGCGAGCAGCCCGGCATTTCCATGCGCGCGCCAGCCTTGCCGTAGATACCGTAGTAGCCTTCCTCGGTCAGCTGGTGAGCGTCCATCTTGGTCGGCGGCGATAGCCACAGACGTGTCGGCAGCTGGCCCTTGACCTGATCCAGCAACTTGCCCGCAGCGCGGAAGTGGCCGATGTTGGTCATGCACGAACCGATGAACACTTCGTCGATCTTCTCGCCAGCAACGCTGGACAGCAGACGGGCGTCGTCCGGGTCGTTTGGCGCGCAGAGCACAGGCTCTTTGACGTCGGCCAGGTCGATCTCGATCACTTCGGCGTATTCCGCGTCAGCGTCAGCTACCAGCAACTCAGGGTTGGCGACCCAGGCTTCCATCGCCTGAGCACGACGCTCCAGAGTACGTGGGTCGCCGTAGCCTTCGCCGATCATCCAGCGCAGCAGGGTGATGTTGGACTTCAGGTACTCGGCGATCGACTCTTTCGACAGCTTGATGGTGCAACCGGCGGCAGAGCGCTCGGCCGAAGCGTCGGACAGTTCGAAGGCTTGCTCGACGGTCAGGGTTTCCAGACCTTCGATCTCCAGGATGCGGCCGGAGAAGGCGTTTTTCTTGCCTTTCTTCTCTACGGTCAGCAGGCCTTTCTGGATCGCGTAGTAAGGAATCGCATGAACCAGATCACGCAGGGTGACGCCAGGTTGCAGCTTGCCCTTGAAGCGAACCAGGATCGATTCCGGCATGTCCAGCGGCATGACGCCGGTGGCAGCGGCGAACGCGACCAGACCGGAACCGGCCGGGAACGAGATACCGATCGGGAAACGGGTGTGCGAGTCGCCACCGGTACCGACGGTGTCCGGCAGCAGCATGCGGTTCAGCCAGCTGTGGATGATGCCGTCGCCCGGACGCAGCGAAACGCCGCCACGGGTCATGATGAAGTCAGGCAGGGTGTGGTGAGTCTTGACGTCGATCGGCTTTGGATAGGCCGCGGTGTGGCAGAAGGACTGCATCACCAGATCGGTCGAGAAGCCCAGGCACGCCAGGTCTTTCAGTTCGTCACGGGTCATTGGACCTGTGGTGTCCTGAGAGCCGACGGTGGTCATCTTCGGTTCGCAGTAGGTGCCCGGACGGATACCGTCGGTGCCGCACGCCTTGCCGACCATCTTCTGCGCCAGGGTGAAACCCTTGGTGCTGGCGGCAGGAACTTCAGGCAGCTTGAACAGGGTTGAAGGCGGCAGGCCCAGCTCGGTGCGAGCCTTGCCGGTCAGGCCACGGCCGATGATCAGCGGGATACGGCCGCCAGCGCGGACTTCGTCCAGCAGGACCGGAGTCTTCAGTTCGAAAGTGGTGATCACTTCGTCGCTGTCGTGCTTGGTAACCTTGCCTTCGTATGGGTAGACGTCGATCACGTCGCCCATGTTGATGTTGGTCACATCGAATTCGATTGGCAGTGCGCCCGCATCTTCCATGGTGTTGTAGAAGATCGGAGCGATCTTGCTGCCGAAGCAGAAGCCGCCAGCGCGCTTGTTCGGGACGTAAGGAACGTCGTCGCCGAAGAACCACAGCACCGAGTTGGTCGCCGATTTACGCGAGGAACCGGTACCGACCACGTCACCGACGTAGGCGATAGGGAAACCCTGGCCGCGCATTTCTTCGATCTGCTTCATCGGGCCGATGGAGCCTTGCACGTCAGGCACGATGCCGTCGCGAGCCATTTTCAGCATGGCCAGGGCGTGCAGCGGGATGTCTGGACGGGACCAGGCGTCAGGCGCAGGGGACAGGTCATCGGTGTTGGTTTCGCCAGTGACCTTGAAGACGCGCAGGCTGATCTTGTCGGCCAGGGTCGGACGCTTCTGGAACCACTCGCCGTCAGCCCAGGACTGCAGCACGCCTTGAGCGTGTGCGTTGCCGTTCTTGGCTTTTTCAGCGACGTCGTGGAAGGCGTCGAACATCAGCAGGGTGTGTTTCAGTTGTTCTGCAGCAACCGGTGCCAGGTCGGCATCGTCCAGCAGGTCAACCATGGTCACGATGTTGTAGCCGCCCTGCATGGTGCCGAGCAGTTCTACAGCGCGTTTCTTGTCCAGCAGCGGGGAAGAGACTTCGCCCTTGGCCAGAGCGGAGAGGAAACCGGCTTTGACGTAGGCAGCTTCGTCAACGCCAGGTGGAACGCGGTTGGTGATCAGGTCAAGCAGGACAGCTTCTTCGCCAGCCGGTGGGTTTTTCAGCAGCTCGACCAGGCCTGCGGTTTGTTCGGCGTTAAGCGGCTGGGGCACGATACCCTGGGCGGCACGCTCTTCGATGTGTTTACGGTAGGCTTCAAGCACAGTATTACCCTCATCAGTGGTCCCAAATGGGTGTCCGGGACGCTCATCCGGAAAAAGTCCGCAGCCGTGCGCGTTAAAACTTTATGGGTCTTGTGGCAGGCAGCTGACGATCTCCAACAGAAGCTGTTTTCAAAGTTTTACGCCTGCATGACCGGTCTTTGGGGAGGGGACGCAGGGCGAACCTGCGTCAAACCGACTGCGGGGTGGGCTCGAGTGAGAGCCCTTACTGTGCTCGTGACGCTTTGAAAACAGCTTCCAACGGACATTGGCGCCTTAAAAGGCCCGGTGATTCTACGGCAAAAAAAAACTAAAGGTAAGTTAGACCCTACATCTTCGAGGGTGTGCCGCGTTAGACAAAGGGCTAACATGCGGACTTGTTTCGTCCGCCGTCGTGTTTTTCCGCCATGTCCAATCAAGTGATCAAGACGCCCTGCGTGGGCCTGTGTTCCACCGTTTACGGGGATCTGGTGTGCCGTGGGTGCAAGCGCTTCCACCACGAAGTGATTCACTGGAACGGCTACAACGAGGAAGAAAAACGAGCTGTCTGGCTGCGCCTGGAGCAGTTGCTGGTGCAGGTGATGACGGCAAAGGTCGAGGTGTTCGACGCTGACAAGCTGCGCCAGCAGCTTGAACAGCGCAAGATCCGCTTCGTGCCGCAGCAATCCGAGTATTGCTGGGCTTATCAGCTGATTGCCCGGGGGGCGCGGGTCATCAACCAGCTGGACGCCTACGGCATGGTAGTACTGCCGGAATTTCGCGACTGGCCGCTGCCGGATCTGCGTGATGCCATTGATCGGGAATTCTTCCTGCTGTCCGAAGCCCACTACGAGCGCTACATCGCACCGGGTTTCCTGAAGGATGCGATGGGCGGCAATTAAGCGTTTGCGAAATCTGTAGCAGCCCGGCTTGCCGGCGGCAACGATCCTGAAGACGCCACCGCTGGCAAGCCGGACTGCTCACGTAAAACTCAGGGGCAAGCGCGCTCCTACAGATAACCCCATCAATCGATAACCGCCATCAAACCCTGGCCAGTTGCTCTTCCAGGTGTTTCAGGCTTTCCTCGCTTTTGAGCACCAGCACATCGCTTTCCAGCGAATCGAGCACCACCTCGGCGGTATTGCCGATCAATGCGCCGGAAATCCCAGTGCGTCCCACCGTTCCGATCACTGTCACTGCCGCCTTCAGATGATGAGCTGTGTAAGGAATGAGCACGTCCGCAGCTCCCTCGGCGATGTGCAGGTGGGCGTCGTCGATTTCAAATTTGGTCTGGAATGCTCGGCACTGATCGCGATATCTGGCCTCAACGCTTGATGACATTTGATAGACCGGGTCGGCGGCCGAGATCATGGGGGAGGGGTGAGCGGTAATGACGTGCAGGTCGATCCCTGTCAGTTGGGAAAGGGTATCGCCGTACTGAACGATGCTGGCATGCAGCGCAGTGTGTTCACCATCAGGATTGCCCACATCGATCGCCGCCAGCACGGCCGCGCCTTTCCAGGGCCGGTCGGTTTTTACCATCAGCACCGGGCAGGGGCAGTAACGCAATAATTTCCAGTCTGCGGGCGTCAGCAGGGTGCGTTTCAATGTGCTGTCGGGAAAGTGCTGCTTGACCACCAGATCCGAGCCTTCCGCCTGCTGCACTTTGATGATGGTCTGATGAACGCTCTCATGCCATTCCTGCTCAGCAGTGACATTGAAGTCTTCTGCCTGCAGGTCCTGCTTGAGGGTCGTCAGCAGATCGGAATGGTCGAACTTAATGTCACAGATCAGCAAATGCAGGCTGGCGTTGGTCGCGTTGGCAATAAGGCAAGCCCGCCTCATGGCCAGGCTTTCGACCTTGTCGTTCTCGGCGCTGGGTTCGATGACTACCAGAATCCTGCGAATCAATTGCATGAGCTGATCTCCCTGGAGTTTTCCATGAAGTGTTCGACTGTCCGAGTCCGTCGGCCGTTCGCTGGATTAACTATAGTCGCCCGCCGCCAATCGGTACGTTGAACGGGGTCATGGCTTTCCTGACGAAGAGGCTGGTTCCGGGCGCCGAGGCCCGTATAATGCTGCGCCTTTCCTACCCAGCCATTTGTGAACCCATGCAGATCTATCCAGACGTCGACGCATTCCTGCTTTGCCCCACCCCTGATAGCTGGGTTCAAGCGGCCTTGCAGAACCTGGATATCCTGCTGATCGATCACGCGAACAATGAGAAGAAGGCCGCCGGCGCGGCGTTTCAGTTCATGTTCCAGTACAACGACAAGTTTGATTTGCTGGCCAAGATGTCGCGTCTGGCCCGTGAAGAGCTGCGTCACTTCGAGCAGGTCATCGGCATCATCAAGAAGCGTGGCATCCCGATGGCCAACATCAGTTCGGCCCGTTACGCCGGTTCACTGCGCAAGCTGGTGCGCAATCACAACCCCTACCGTCTGACCGATGCGCTGGTGGTTGGGGCGATCGTCGAGGCGCGTTCCTGTGAGCGCTTCGCCGCGCTGGTCCCGCATCTGGACGCAGACCTGTCGAAGTTCTACGCCAGCCTGTTGAAATCCGAGGCCCGGCATTTTCAGGACTATCTGAAGCTGGCCTACCTGTACGGTGACGAAGCCGACGTTGCCGCCAAGGTCGAAGAAATCCGTCTGGCCGAGCGAGAACTGATCGAAAGCCCGGATGAGGATTTCCGCTTTCATAGTGGTGTGCCGGCCTGATTACATAGTGCAACGCCCAGTCGGCGTTGCACGATCAGAGACTCAACTGATCCGTTGAATCACATAGCTGCTTTCGAAGCCCCGAACGCAGCCCAGCACATGGAAGCCCTTGAAGTAGCCAGTTGCCCTGAGCAGATCGACTGCCGGGCCGACCTCCGGGGAGTGCAGGTAATCGCCGTAGTCGTCAAACACGATGAAGCCACCGGGCACCACGCTGGGCGAGTACAGCAGGAAATCCAGCAGCACGTTGCGTCCGGCATGGCCGCCATCGATGTGCAATAGCGCGACCTTGGGGGACAGGTTGTAGAAACGCTCGGCGCACAACTCCGAATAACCTCTCAAGATATGCGCGTTCGGCAGCAGGGCATCTTTGTAGTGGCTGAACTCTTCGAACTGATTGGGCAGCTCGAACGGGTCAATTCCGATCACCCGACGCTCGCGGTTGCAGACCTCGTTCATCAGAACGAGCGACTTGCCTTTCCATACCCCGATTTCCACCACATCACCCGGTGTCCCCTCGATCAGTAGCGAGAGATAACCGAGCAGCCGCACGTGATCGTGAAATGACAGTTCGCGACGCGGCATCGCGCGTTCGGCTGGCAGTGTGGCCTGGGCTTGCTCGAAATGCGCGCCGATCAGTTCCCAGACCTGCGCAACGCTGTCGTTCAGATCCGGGTTGCTGATGAAATCGTTAAGGTCCTGGAGAGTGATCATCTGTCTCGACTGCTTCAAATGAATGTGCATGCGTGCATGGGGCACGCGCGGAGGGCGCCGTCTTTAGCGACCGGCTGATGATAGGCGTGAGGCCCCGCAAAGTAAAAGTGACGAGAACCCTGATGGCATCCGGGGTTAGATGCATCTTGTTGTGTGCGCGGGGATCGCGGCCCTCCCTCCATCCATCCGGGGCAAGCACGCTCGTCTGGAACTCTGCATTCTAAAAATTGTTTCATTGTGTGTTTGCTGCCTAGGCAGTAATATTTCACCAACTCACTGCCTAGGCAGATAATTGGTGACTATCAATGGCGCACTTTACCCCCGAAAGTTTCAATGAAAGCTTCCTCGGCATGCTGCTCGGCCGCACCGAGCAGTTGAAAAACCGCATCCTCGATAAACATCTTGAACCCCACGACGTCACGGCCCAGCAGTTCAAGGTGCTGGTGATCATCTCCAGATTCTGTGCCGACACGCCCGCCGAGTTGTGCCGGTCCTTGTCCCTGGACAGCGGTTCGATGACGCGGATGCTCGACCGTCTGGAGCAGAAGGGTTTGTTGGTCCGTACGCGCTCCGAGTCGGATCGCCGCCAGGTTCGGCTGGTGCTGACTGAAACGGGTCAGGCGCTTTCCGATCTGTTGCCGCAGGTTGGCGCGGTGGCGATGAACGAAATGGTCGGCGTGCTGGAAGACAGCGAACTGGCCACGCTGGAAAAGATCCTCACCAAGATTCTGGTTGCCTCGGCCGACTCCATCACTCTCGCCCGGTTGGCAGGAAAATGAACATTCGACCCAAGCAGGGCAATGCCTTGCGTACCTCATTAAGCCTGGTGTTTGTCGCGCTGGTCATGGCTGGCTGCGCCAATTCCAAGGGTTTGAACACCGAAACCGTCGGTATCGACGCGAACAATCTGCAAACGAGTCGAAGCCTTGATGGCGTGCAGTTGTCGCCTGCCGCGTGGCCCAAGCGCGATTGGTGGACGAGCCTGGGCGATCCGCAGCTCAACGGTTTGATCACCGAGGCGCTGCGCGACAGCCCGGATATGCAGATCGCCTCGGCGCGGACCCATCAGGCAACGGCGGCTGCCTACGCCGCCGACGCCGAGCGCATGCCGACCGTGGATGCCGATGCCAGCGTCAGCCGTTCGCGTCTGGCCCGCGATCAGGACCCGTTGGGCGAGGGCAGCCGCTACAGCACCTTGCGCAGTCTGGGTGCCAGCTTCAATTACAACTTCGATCTGTGGGGCGGCCAGCGTGCCGCCTGGGAAGCGGCACTGGGCCAGGCCCGGGCTTCCGAGATCGATCAGCGCGCCGCGCAGTTGACCCTCGCCGCCGATGTCGCCCGTGCCTATAGCGATCTTGGGCAGGCTTATATCGTGCGCGACCTGGCAGCCGACGATCTGAAACGCACGCGGCAGTTGCTGGAATTGGGCGCTCGTCGCTTCAAGTCCGGGATCGACAGCGAGTACCAATACCAGCAGACCGAAAGTCTGGAAGCGGGCTCCCGCGAGTCCTTGCTCGATGCCGAGAAAACTCTGCGTTCGGCCAAGATTTCCCTCGCGGTGCTGATGGGCAAAGGCCCGGACCGGGGGGAAGAGCTGGCGCGGCCTACCGTGCTCAAGCCCGCCGTGGTGCAGTTACCTTCGGTGGTGCCTGCCGAGCTGCTTGGTCGTCGCCCTGATCTGGTGGCGGCGCGCTGGCGGGTGGAGGCGGCGAGCAAGAACATTGAAGTCAGCAAGACCAACTTCTATCCGAACCTGAACCTCAGCGCTTCGGCGGGTGTGGAGTCGCTGCTCGGTGACGCGATGTTCGGTTCGGCCAGCCGCTTCTTCAACGTCGCGCCGACCGTGTCGCTGCCGATTTTCGATGGTGGCCGTCGTCGCGCTGATCTGGATGCCCGCGATGCCGACTATGACCTGGCGGTCGCGCAGTACAACAAGAGCCTGGTGCGCGCGTTGGGTGACGTCAGCGACAACATCGGCCAGTTGCGCTCCATCGGCAGCCAGATCGATGCCCGTCAACAAGCGACCGACGTCATTCAGAAATCCTACGACACCGTGGTTCAGCGCTACTCATCGGGGATCGGCAACTACCTCGATGTGCTGTCCGTCGAACAGCAATTGCTGCAATCGCAACGCCAACTGGCTGATCTCAACGCGGAACGAATCGATCTTTCGATCCAGTTGATGCAGGCCCTGGGGGGAGGCTTCGAAGAAAGCAAGCCCGGCGAAAACGCCGCCCCGGCCGTCCCGTCAACTGCTTCGCTGACACATTAAGGTACTCGTCATGGCCACTGCCACTCGCGAAAACAACGCAGCAACCGAACAGAAAGACAGCAACGAACAGAAAGGCACCGGCGGTCAGGGTGCACAGCCCGGTCAGCCGCAAAAGAATCCTCGCAAGCGCAAGCTGCTGCTGATAGGCCTTGCGATCGTCGTGATCCTGGCGGGTATCGGCGTTTGGGGCTGGTACGAAGTCTACGGTCGCTGGAGCGAAAGCACTGACGATGCCTACGTGAACGGCAACGTGGTGGAAATCACCCCGCAAACGACAGGCACCGTCGTCAGCATCGGTGCCGACGATGGCGATCTGGTCCGTGAAGGCCAGGTACTGGTGCAGTTCGACCCTAACGATGCCGAAGTCGCGCTGCAAAGTGCCGAAGCCAATCTGGGCAAGGTCGTGCGTCAGGTCCGTGGCTTGTACAGCAACGTCGACGGCATCAAGGCCCAATTGGCTGCCCAGCGTGCTGAGGTGAAGAGGGCCCAAGACAACTACACCCGTCGTCGCAACCTGGCAGCGGGTGGTGCGATTTCTCAGGAAGAGTTGTCCCACGCTCAGGATGACCTGACCAGCGCGCAAAATGCATTGGCCAACATTCAGCAGCAACTGGTGACCAGCACTGCGCTGGTGGACGACACCGAAGTGGCTTCGCACCCAGACGTCAAGGCTGCCGCAGCGCAGGTGCGTCAGGCATATCTCAGCAATTCGCGCAGCACGCTGATTGCGCCTGTCACCGGTTATGTCGCCAAGCGCACGGTGCAACTAGGCCAGCGCGTCCAGCCGGGCACTGCGCTGATGGCGGTCATTCCGCTGGATCAGCTGTGGATCGACGCCAACTTCAAGGAAACCCAGTTGGGCAAGATGCGCATCGGCCAGCCGGTGGACATCCAGGCTGACCTTTATGGCGGCGATGTGAAATTCAGCGGCACCGTTGACAGCGTCGGCGCCGGGACCGGTAGCGCCTTCGCCCTGCTGCCGGCGCAGAACGCCACCGGTAACTGGATCAAGATCGTGCAGCGGGTGCCGGTGCGGATTCACATCAATCCCGACGAGTTGGCGAAGAACCCGCTGCGTATCGGCCTGTCCACGGTGGTCGATGTCGACCTGCACGATCAAAGCGGTCCGGTGCTGGCGCAACAGCCTCCGAAGCAGGCGTCGTTCACCACTGACGTCTACGCCAAGCAGCTGGCCGACGCCGACACGCTGATCGCCCGCCTGATTCACGAAAACAGCGCGTCTGCCCCGGGCAAGACAGCCCAGCGCTGATTCGCCGGTCCATTCGCCCCGGCCCTTGGGTCGGCCGCATTTCGAGTGTCAAAGGATTCGCGATGAGTAACAACGCTCCCGCTTCTTTTACGCCGCCAAGCCTGTTGTTGAGCACCATCGGCCTGTCGCTGGCGACTTTCATGCAGGTGCTCGACACCACCATTGCCAACGTCGCCTTGCCGACGATTTCCGGCAACCTGGGGGTAAGTTCGGATCAGGGCACCTGGGTCATCACCTCGTTTGCGGTCAGCAACGCCATAGCGTTGCCACTGACCGGGTGGCTGAGTCGTCGATTCGGCGAGGTGAAGTTGTTCATCTGGGCGACCCTGCTGTTCGTGGTCGCCTCCTTTCTCTGTGGTATTTCGACGTCGATGCCTGAGCTGGTGGGCTTTCGCGTCGTACAGGGGCTGGTTGCCGGCCCCCTGTATCCAATGGCGCAAACCCTGCTGATCGCGGTTTATCCCCCGGCGAAAAGGGGGATGGCATTGGCACTGCTGGCGATGGTCACGGTGGCGGCCCCCATCGCAGGGCCTATTCTCGGCGGCTGGATTACCGACAGTTATTCCTGGCCATGGATTTTTTTCATCAACGTGCCCATCGGGATTTTTGCGGCGATTGTGGTTCGCACACAAATGGCGGCGCGGCCTGTGACCATCACCCGTCAACCGATGGACTATATCGGTCTGATCACGTTGATAATCGGCGTTGGCGCCTTGCAGATCGTCCTCGACAAAGGCAATGACCTGGACTGGTTCTCGTCGAACTTCATCATTACCGGCACCGTGATTTCAGCCATCGGTTTGGCTGCGTTCGTGATCTGGGAGTTGACCGATGAGCATCCGGTGGTCAATTTGCGGCTGTTTTCTTTCCGCAATTTCAGGGTCGGCACCATTTGTCTGGTGCTGGGCTATTCCGGGTTCTTCGGAATCAACCTGATCCTGCCGCAGTGGCTGCAGACGCAGATGGGCTACACGGCAACCTATGCAGGGCTGGCGGTCGCCCCGCTGGGGATCCTCCCGGTTTTGCTGTCACCGTTCGTGGGTAAATACGCGCCCAAATTCGACCTGCGCCTCTTGGCGGGATTGGCCTTCTTTGCCATCGGTCTGAGCTGTTTCATGCGTTCGAATTTCACCAGTCAGGTGGATTTCGAGCATATCGCGATGGTGCAATTGTTCATGGGGGCGGGGATCGCGTTGTTCTTCATGCCGACCTTGAGCATCCTGCTGTCGGACCTGCCGCCTTCGCAGATCGCCGACGGTTCGGGGCTGGCGACCTTCCTGCGTAACCTGGGGGGCAGTTTCGCCGCCTCGTTGACGACGTGGATCTGGATTCGCCGGGCCAACATGCACCATGCGTATCTCAGCGAAAGCGTGAACAACTACGAGCCGACCACGCGGCACGCGCTGGAAACCCTGGGTGGGGCGAGCAATCAGGCCTATGCCCAGCTGGACAGTATGGTTACCAGCCAGGCGTACATGATGTCGACGGTGGACTACTTCTACATGATGGGCTGGGCGTTCATGGCGCTGATCCTGATCATCTGGATGGCCAAACCGCCGTTTGCGGCCAAGGCTGGGCCTGGGGCAGGGCACTGATGGAGCGTGGCGTCGTTTGCGTGGACGGCGGCCCGGACACAATCCGCCTGTAGTAGTCCGGCCGGACTGCTACAGGTCGGGTGTCGTGTGGGAAGGCAACGCCAGCGGCTGTTCCGGTACAAACCCGAACGACGTCAGTTGAAAACCCTGTTCATCGACCTGCAACGCCCAGCCTTCGCGATCCCAATCCCCTAACACAATGCGCTGAGCAGTCTCGCTGCCGATCTGCAATTTGTGGATGGCCGGACGGTGAGTGTGGCCGTGGATCAGCGTCTTGACGCCGAATTCGGACATGATTCGCGGGACTTCTTCAGGCGTTACGTCAACGATATCGTTGGCTTTCATGCGGGTCTGCGCGCGGCTTTCGCTGCGCAACTTGCGCGCCAGCTTGTGGCGGGTGCTCAGGGGCAGGTGACGCAGAACCCATAAAGTCAGTGGATTGCGCAGATAGCGGCGCATGCGCATATAGGCTTCGTCGCGGGTACACAGGCTGTCGCCGTGCATCAGCAACACCGGCTCGCCGTAGAAACTCACCACGCTGGGGTCGTTCAACAGCGTGCAGCCAGCCGCCTTGCAGAAGGCTTTGCCAATCATGAAATCGCGATTGCCGTGCATCAGGAATACCTGCGTGCCGCTGTCGCTCAAGGCGCGCAGGGCTTCGCAGATCGAGCGCTGGAAGGGCGACATCGCGTCATCGCCGATCCAGGCTTCGAAAAAATCCCCGAGGATATACAGCGACTCGGCGCCACGCGCCCGGTCAGCCAGTAGATCCAGAAACGCCCGGGTAATGTCCGGGCGTTCTTCTTCCAGATGCAGATCGGAGATCAGCAGTATCACTCAACGATCTCTGCTTTCTCGATGATCACGTCGTCAGCAGGAACGTCCTGGTGGCCAGCCTTGGAAGTGGTGGCAACGCCCTTGATCTTGTCGACGATGTCCTGACCTTCGATCACTTCGCCGAATACCGCGTAGCCCCATCCCTGAACGGTCTTGGCACTGTGGTTCAGGAAGCTGTTGTCAGCGACGTTGATGAAGAACTGCGCGGAAGCCGAATGCGGTTCCATGGTGCGGGCCATGGCCACCGAGTACTTCTTGTTTGGCAGGCCGTTGTCGGCTTCGTTCTGAATGCTTGGGCGCTTGTCTTTCTTTTCTTTCATGCCCGGCTCGAAACCGCCGCCCTGGATCATGAAGTTGCCGATGACGCGGTGGAATACGGTGTTCTCGTAGTGGCCGGCGTTAACGTATTCGACGAAGTTGGCGACAGTGATCGGCGCTTTTTCGGCGTTCAGTTGCAGGACGATGTCACCGTGGCTAGTTGTCAGTTTTACTTTGGACATGTTCTAGGTCGCTCTTTTTGAATTCGTGGTTGGACGTGTCGATCGCGGCTTGTAGCGTGTTAATGGCCGGCGATTTCACCCAGGCGCGCAGTTTACAGAGGCTAGTCGGTCAACGGGAAGTTGCATTAGGTCGCAGCTTGAGATGACCGATGGTGTATCTGGGCAGTTTTGTCACTGCGCGCTGTCAGGGGCTTGACAGGTTCGGCTATGATAGGCGCTTTGATTTATTCGGCCTACCCTGGCCAAGACTGTCAGGTTTTCAAGGATCCTATGAGCAAGCCCACTCAAGACGCTGCTGCCAACACCAAGGCTGGCCCTGCAATTCCCACCAACTTCCTGCGCCCGATCGTGCAGGCTGACCTGGATTCGGGGAAGCACACCAAGATCGTGACCCGCTTCCCGCCGGAGCCCAACGGCTACCTGCACATCGGTCATGCCAAGTCGATCTGCGTCAACTTCGGGCTGGCTCAGGAATTTGGCGGCGTCACGCACCTGCGTTTCGATGACACCAACCCGGCCAAGGAAGACCAGGAATACATCGACGCGATCGAAGCCGACGTCAAATGGCTGGGTTTCGAATGGTCCGGCGAAGTGCGTTACGCCTCGCAGTATTTCGACCAGTTGCACGACTGGGCGGTCGAGCTGATCAAGTCGGGCAAGGCCTACGTCGATGACCTGACCCCGGAGCAGGCGCGCGAATACCGCGGCACCTTGACCGAGCCGGGCAAGAACAGCCCGTTCCGTGAGCGCAGCGTCGAGGAAAACCTGGACCTGTTCGCCCGCATGAAAGCCGGTGAGTTCGAAGACGGCGCCCGCGTGCTGCGCGCCAAGATCGACATGGCTTCGCCGAACATGAACCTGCGCGACCCGATCCTGTATCGCATCCGCCACGCTCATCACCATCAGACCGGTGACAAGTGGTGCATCTACCCGATCTACGACTTCACTCACGGTCAGTCGGACGCCATCGAAGGCATCACGCATTCCATCTGCACCCTGGAGTTCGAAAGCCATCGTCCGCTCTACGAATGGTTCCTCGACAACCTGCCGGTGCCGTGCAAGCCGCGCCAGTACGAGTTCTCGCGTCTGAACCTGAACTACACCATCACCAGCAAGCGCAAGCTCAAGCAACTGGTCGATGAGAAGCACGTCAATGGTTGGGACGATCCGCGCATGTCGACCCTGTCGGGCTTCCGCCGCCGTGGCTATACCCCGGCCTCGATCCGCAACTTCTGCGAAATGATCGGCACCAACCGTTCCGACGGCGTGGTCGACTTCGGCATGCTGGAATTCAGCATCCGTCAGGATCTGGACCACAACGCCCCGCGCGCCATGTGCGTGCTGCGCCCACTGAAGGTCGTGATCACCAACTACCCGCAAGACAAGGTCGATAACCTCGAACTGCCGCGTCATCCGCAGAAAGAAGAACTGGGCGTGCGCAAGCTGCCGTTCGGTCGTGAAATCTACATCGATCGCGATGACTTCATGGAAGAGCCGCCGAAGGGCTACAAGCGTCTGGAGCCAAACGGCGAAGTGCGCCTGCGTGGCAGCTACGTGATCCGTGCTGACGAAGCGATCAAGGACGCCGACGGCAACATCGTCGAGCTGCGTTGCTCGTACGATCCTGAAACCCTGGGCAAGAACCCTGAAGGCCGCAAGGTCAAGGGCGTGGTCCACTGGGTGCCGGCCGCTGAAAGCATCGAATGCGAAGTGCGTCTGTACGACCGTCTGTTCCTCTCCGCGAACCCGGAAAAGGCAGAAGAGGGCCAGACCTTCCTGGACAACATCAACCCAGGCTCCCTGCAGGTCCTGACCGGTTGTCGGGCTGAACCATCCTTGGGTGAAGCTCAGCCGGAAGACCGTTTCCAGTTCGAACGCGAAGGTTATTTCTGCGCGGATCTGAAGGACTCGAAACCAGGTCATCCGGTATTTAACCGGACTGTGACTCTCCGCGATTCGTGGAGCTAAGGTAGGAAACGTGCTCTCTATCTACAACACGCTCACCAAGAGCAAAGAAGTCTTCAAACCGCTGGATGGCAACAAGGTGCGTATGTATGTCTGCGGCATGACCGTGTACGACTACTGCCACCTGGGCCACGGCCGCAGCATGGTGGCCTTTGACCTGGTCACCCGCTGGCTGCGTTTCAGTGGCTATGACCTGACCTACGTGCGCAACATCACCGACATCGACGACAAGATCATCAACCGCGCCCGTGAAAACGGTGAAGCGTTCGATGCCCTGACCGCGCGCATGATCGATGCGATGCACGAAGACGAAGCGCGCCTGAACATCCTCAAGCCGGACATGGAGCCGCGGGCCACCGACTACATCGCTGGCATGCACGCCATGATCCAGAGCCTGATCGACAAGGGCTACGCCTACGCACCGGGCAACGGCGACGTGTACTACCGCGTCGGCAAGTTCCTGGGTTACGGCAAGCTCTCGCGCAAGAAGATCGAAGATTTGCGCATCGGTGCGCGGATCGAGGTCGACGAATCGAAAGACGATCCGCTGGATTTCGTGCTGTGGAAAGGCGTCAAGCCGGGCGAGCCAAGTTGGGAGTCGCCGTGGGGTGCGGGGCGTCCTGGCTGGCACATTGAGTGCTCGGTGATGTCCACCTGCTGCCTGGGTGAGACCTTCGACATTCATGGTGGCGGCAGTGATCTGGAATTCCCGCACCATGAAAACGAAATCGCCCAGAGCGAAGCAGCCACGGGCAAGACCTACGCCAATGCCTGGATGCATTGCGGCATGATCCGCATCAATGGCGAGAAGATGTCCAAGTCCTTGAACAACTTCTTCACCATTCGCGACGTGCTGGATAAATACCATCCGGAAGTGGTGCGTTATCTGTTGGTGTCGAGCCACTACCGCAGCGCGATCAACTACTCCGAAGACAGCCTGAAAGAGTCGAAGGGCGCGCTGGAGCGCTTCTACCACGCGCTTAAAGGCCTGCCGACGAGCGAGCCTTTGGGAGGCGAGGCGTTCGTCGAGCGTTTCTCGGCGGCAATGAACGACGACTTCGGCACGCCGGAAGCCTGTGCGGTGCTGTTCGAGATGGTCCGCGAGATCAACCGCCTGCGTGACAGCGATGTTGCGGCAGCGGCCGGTCTGGCGGCGCGTCTCAAGCAACTGGCCAGTGTGCTGGGTGTGTTGCAGCTCGAAGCCGACGACTTCTTGCGCGCTGGCGCGGAAGGGCGGGTCGATGCGGCAGAAGTTGAGGCGTTGATTGCAGCGCGTCTGCAGGCTCGCGCCGACAAGAACTGGGGCGAATCCGACCGCATCCGCGACCAGCTCACCGCCATGGGTGTGGTGCTGGAAGACGGAAAGGGCGCGACGACGTGGCGTTTGGCGGATTGATCTGATTGATCGTTCTCACCTCCCTTTGGGGGAACGATCAACGCTGAGCGCGCGGTGTGTCAGCCACACCGCTTTCGCTGCCGTCGTGACCTCCGGCGTCTCCCACAGTTATTGCGCCATGGCAGAGTCACGGATCGACTGTTGTTCCGTGTCAGCATCTTTAAGTCGACACAAACCCTGTGGGAGCTGCTGGAGCTGTGCGACAGCCGCGATTGCGGTGTGTCAGGCAGACCGCTTTCGCTG
>NZ_MUIN01000024.1 GCF_002080045.1 Pseudomonas sp. Bc-h
GAGTGGGACTGGTACTTATTCTCCCGTCAAGCTTTTGGCTCATAGCGTAAGCAATGCCTCGCAGGTTCATCCTTTCGGGATTCGACGCTATGAAACGTCTGTTTGGGATAGCGCCTGTTTACGGTCACAGATTGGCACTTTCCAGGTTTTCCGCTATGGAGTGCCCCCGGTTTCAGGTACGCGTATACGTGTAAACAGTCCGCAGAGCAAGCCTTTACGGATTTTGGTATACAGTGATGTAAGGGGACCGCCTGAGTGTAAACGCGCCTAGCAAGCCTCTTTTGAAAACGACGGCACCATATTAGGTGAACGGATCAGAAAGTGTGCGGTGCCAATAAATGCCACAGGCTGGCATGTTTACGGATTGTGCAGCACGGGCATAGCGGAGATGTAAGCCGTAGGCGGTGGCGTATACAAAACTGCAAACAGCAGCTGTAAGTTGGCGAATTATTTTTCCGGATTCTTGGCGAATTCTATTTCCGCTTTGCAATGGGTTTGTCTGCCAGAATTCGAATGACAGATGTTCGCCCGATTTTAAGTTTGCGGGCAATATCAGACTTGTTCATGCCCTCGGAAAACAACCGTTTGATTTTGGCCTCATGCCGAGCTGCTGTTCTAGGTCGTCCGTGTGGCAGTCCTTTGCTTTGAGCATGGCTTATGCCAGCTTTAATTCGCTCTTTTAGAATATTGCGTTCGAATTCTGCGAAGACGGAAAGCATGCCGGCCATTGCTTTGCCTAATGTGGTGCTCATGTCAAAGGACTCGGTCAAAGAAACGAAAGACACTCCAAGATCTGTGAACTCATTGAGAGTAGAAATTAAATCTGGAAGAGATCGCCCCCACCTATCTAATCGCCAGACAAGCACCGCGTCGATTTCGCGTGACCGAGCCGCTTTGAGAATTTGCTCGCGCTTCTTCCGTTCAGATGCACCTGAGCCAACATCTTCTATTTCTAGAACGACCTTCCATTTTCGGCTTTTTGCATATTCTTTTAAGGCCTTGAGCTGAAACGAGAGAGTGTTTTGGTCTTGAGTCGATACCCGGGCATATATGGCGGTGCGCATTGCGAATGTCCTTTGGGTGTCCAAAAACTCCTTAGAAAAACTGTAACTGAAATGTCAGCCTGTGGGCTTTATTTTTTTGAAATTGTAGTGTCCAATAACTATAGTTTAAGGACGCGCTGTGAGAATCTTTTTGACACCAGATGAAATAGCCCTTGAACGATATCAAATTATTCGTCCATGTCTATCGGAAGGTGCAAGCAGAGAAGAGATAGCGCGAGCTGCAGGATTAACGTCCCGAACAATTCGTCTCTGGATCGGACAATTCAATCGTGAAGGGCTGCCAGGTCTCAGACCCCATATTCGAAAGGATGCAGGCGGGCGTCGCAAGATTGTCCCTGAATTGGCGCAAGTTATCGAAGGGCTTTGCTTGCGCACGCCGCCACTACCGGTTACTGCAATTCATCGCTCTGTATTGGTTTTGTGTCAGAAGAACAAGTGGCGTGCTCCAAGCTATGACGTGGTGCACGATATTTGTTCAAAAATTTCTCGCGATATAAAAACGCTGGCACACGAGGGACCGAGTGCATACGAACAAGCTTTCGAACTGTTACATAGGCATGAAGCCGAAGCACCAAATGAGGTGTGGCAAGCTGATCATGCACAGCTTGATATTTTGATTTTTGATTCCAACGGGCGGGCAATGAAGCCCTGGCTTACAGCTGCTTTAGATGATTTTAGTCGGGCGGTGCCTGGCTATTATCTCGGTTTCGAACCACCTTGTTCAATGCGGATAGCGATGACTTTGCGACAGTCGATTTGGCGAAAAGAAGAATCAGCATGGAGCATTTGTGGCATTCCAGACAAGTTCTACTCGGATCGCGGAACCGATTTTATGTCGAAGCATATCGACCAGGTGTCCATTGATCTCAAATTCGAATTGCTCAACACTTTGCCTCAGAAGCCGAGGGGCAAGGGCAAGATGGAGCGATTTTTTGAGACGGTGGCACAATTGTTTTTAACGGATCAGCCGGGCTACGCACCAAAGGGCTATGGAAAGGTCGATGCTGTCTTGAAGTTACAAGAGTTGGACGAACGCTTTAGGCAATGGCTCGTTAATGACTATTTGCAACGTGAGCATTCTGAAATCGGCTGTAGCCCTAAATCTCGTTGGGAATCAAAGTCCTTTGTTCCGCGCTTGCCGGACACAAAAGAAGAACTAGACATTCTTCTTTTGACGGTCACTCGACCCAGGAAAGTGCATCGCGATGGTATTCGCTTCCAAGGGTTTCGTTATTTTGACATCAGTCTTTCCGGCTATATAGGCGAGGAAGTCACTATAAGATTTGATCCACGCGACCTGGCCGAAATCCTTGTCTATGCAGATAATGCGCTTGTTTGCAGAGCCGTGTGCTTTGAGCTTTCCGATAAGAGAACGAGTCTAAAAGAAGTCATTCGCGCAAGAAGCGCTAAACGACGAGAAGTTAGAGAGAGTCTTACAGATTTGCTACAAATTGCAGATAAATATGTCCCTCGCGAAAAGCCGTCATTGAGTGTAGTGCCGATTGTTGCGGCACCCGAAGTTGAATATCCCAAGTTTAAAATTAAGAGGTTTGCCTGCGATGAGTGACACTCCATCACATTTTCTGAGCACGCAGCATTATCGGCGGTTTGTAGAATTTGGTGAGTATTGTCGCGACAAAAAACATATTGGATTGTGCTATGGCAGGCCAGGTGTTGGAAAGACTGAATCGGCTAGGCAATTTGCGAGTTGGAATTTAATTGAACCGTTGCTTCAGCAACCATCGAGAACAAGACGATTGCCGGAACACATCGCCAGCTGCGATGTGTTGTTTCTGACTCCAGAAGTCACTGTTACACCTAAAAAACTAGAAACAAGTATCAGCCTGACCAGAAATAAATTTGACGGATTGGTTGAGCAGGCTCGCGTTTGGCACCATCCCGAAAGCGTTTTCGAAAAGCGGCAGAGTAAAAATGTGAAATTATTGATTGTTGATGAAGCAGATCGCCTCAAATTTCAATCCTTGGAGCTGTTGCGGGATCTTCATGACCGAGGCAGCATCGGCATCATTCTTATGGGCATGCCTGGAATAGAGAGAAGAATCAAGCGCTTTGGTCAGCTCTATTCGCGCATCCATCTGACCTATGAGTTTCAGCCTTTAACTGCTGACGAAACAAATTTATTCATCGCAGAAAAGTGGCTACAGTTGGGTTTGCCGCGGTCAGCCGACGACGCTGTCTCGACTGCAATCAAGCGAGTTGGCAACGGCAATTTTCGCGTGCTCAATAGAATATTCACTGAAATTGAGCGTCTTCAAAAGTTGAATTGCCTTCCACTGATAACACCAGACCTGGTCGAAACGGCTACGCGAGGGTTGCTTTTGGGAGCGGCGTAAGTTGGGGTTGTAGGGCGGAAAAATAATTCGCCAAACCGGAAGCAGAATTCGCCAAGAACCCGGAAAAATAATTCGCCAATTTACACAGCAGCACTGGAGCGGAGCGAAAGCCTTGCCGAAGGGAGAGAAGCGACCGTGCGGTAAGGCAAGATAAAGTGCGGACGGTGCCGCACACGAAAAGTCTGGAATTATTAGGTTTTTAGACATGGCGCTGTGGTTGCTATATACGGTGTAAGTTTCAGAATTATTTGTCACGGTTTTTTCAGAATTATTTGTCGCACTTTTYKCRGAATTATTTGTCACTCTTGCCATCATCATTGGTGTCAGGAGCGCAGGAGGCGATACAGTGTGGTGTAGTGAATATTGAAGGTAGCTGCCACCTCCCGAATGGATTGTCCATCGCGTAAAAGGCGCTTAGCGACCTTTATTTGGGCTTCGGTCATCTTTGAAGGTCGCCCAAATTTTACCCCTCGTTCTTTTGCCGCTTTTCTGCCAGAACCGGTGCGATCTCTGATCAAATCCTTCTCAAACTCAGCCATGCCAGCGAAGAAAGTCATTATCATCTTGCCGGCGGGTGACGTTGTGTCGGCCCACGGCTCTGATAATGATGAGAATTTTGCACCTGCTTCAAGAATCCTATCCGTAATTTCAAGCAGCATTTTTGTGGACCTTGCTAGCCGGTCGAGCCGCCAGACAACGACTATATCGTCCGTATCTACAATATCTAGCATTTTGTGCAGCTCTGGTCGTTCCCACTTGGTGCCAGAGATTTTCTCTTGGAAAATCTTTTTGCAACCAGCTTTCCGGAGTGCCGTCAATTGCATATCCAGATTCTGCTCTTCTGTGGATACTCTTGCATAGCCAATCTTCACTGCTGTTCCTTTATTAGAAAATATGTAGCGAAACTAGTGGTGAAACTGTTTGAATTTTGATTATTATTTTCGCTACACGAAAGAATGCTCTTCTTGAGCGAGGAAACCAGTGTAGCGAAACTCGTAACTTTTGCATATAGGAGCGACATGGGCAACCAAAAGTTAGCGTATGCAGATTCTGCCTTGGCTATGTCAAAGCTTCTTGCTMGTTATTTCGCAGGAGAGGCCACTGTAAGCGAGATTGCCCGGGAGGCAAAGCTCAGCACACGCTCCGTCTGGCGCAAGATTAAAGCGGTTGATACTGAGGGGCTAAAGGGCCTTCACCGTGCTGGACGAAGCGATAAGGGCGGGCGAAGACGCCTAAGCGCTGAACTGCAGGTGGTCATTGAGGGGCTCTTTCTGAAGACACCAAAACCAACAGTCACATGGGTTTGGGAGCAGGTAGTTGAAGCCTGCACAAAAAATAAATTGCAAGCACCGTCGTATTCGCTCGTTGCACAAGTCTGTCGACAATTAGACCGCAGACTGAAAGTGCTCGCTCATGATAGCGAAGAAGCCTATGAAAAAGAGTTCGATCAAATACTGCGCAGGCAGGCAAAGCGCCCTAACGAGATGTGGCAGGCTGACCATAAAGAGCTGGATATCTGGGCGGTCGATGAATACGGCAGGATTGGAAAAGTCTGGCTGACAGCCATAGCAGACGATTTTAGCCGCGTGGTAATGGGCTATTTCTTGGGAATTGGAGCAGCTAATTCCATGCGAATCGCTCTTGCTATGAGGCAAGCCATCTGGAAGAAAGATGATCAGAGGTGGCCTGTTAACGGTATTCCGGAGATCCTGTATAC
>NZ_MUIN01000025.1 GCF_002080045.1 Pseudomonas sp. Bc-h
TCTCCACGCCATGCAATTAAAGGGTTGAGCCGGTAAACGGTCATACCTTTCAAATTGGTTTTGCGCTCTAAGACACCTTTTTCAACTAAGGTTTTCAGCAGCGTGCTGACATTGCGTGGAGCGATGTTTAATTCTTCGGCAATTTGCTTTTGGCTGATGATAAGCCAGTTCTCGTAATTCAATTGAGTCATAAGCAAGAACAAAACCGAGCATTGTTTGCCGGTCAAATTCATCTTCGCTAATGCATAAAAACCACGATCAAACACGTTGATATACTTATCGGGAAATGGGCGTTTTTTTCTCTGAAGCCAGGCCGGAAATCCATCTAAATTTGCCTCACCGGATTCGGTGTCGACGCAAAAGGGATTCCCCTTGGAATCAAGCTTTAGTATAGTATTTTTTGTTCTCAAGAGGGCAGTACTTTCTAGTAAGTGATCTAAATATTTAGAGAGTTTATCTAAATATTTAGACCTTTGCAAGAAGGCTGATCCAATACAGGCCTGATATTTGAGATGCTTCTTTTAGTACTGTTACTGAGTTACCAAGAGCCAGGAAGCCCGATGAGGTTGCAAAGCCCTTTGCCTGCAACAGCCTATCCCCCTCCCGTCCCCCTCCGGGGGAGGCGACGTCGCCGCAGGTTGGGAAATACAAATTGCGTGCCACCATGCGCGGTGCTATAATGTAGGCTACAAAGCAGCAAGCGGTATTTTTGTTCGTATGTTTTTGCCCCGCTTGCTGCTTTGTCGTCTTGTGCTATATTGAAATAAGACCGGCGCGATATGCAGCGCTACCCGGCTGAAAAGCTCGGAACAATTCTATGGCTAATCAAAAATTCAATTTCCCCTATACGACTGACGGGGGCAAAATCGCTGTAGCGCGTTTAACTGCGGATGTAGCAAATGACGGCGGCTTTGGTGCACCGAACCAGTCGTTCACTCCAAACGGCGCAATAAAGCGCGAGCACATGCGTCATATAGGCTTGCGTGAGGATGCAGCACCGTACAGACGTTTCACACGTCCGTGCAAGTCTACCTCAGTGGGAGGCTATGAGCAGGTCGGACAAGCCAAAACAATCAAAGTGAACGGCGTTAACGTAGCCTGTCACATCGTCGGTTCTACTGGTGAAAAAACCAGAGGCGCTGACGTTACGAAATAGGTCCTAAACGGCACAATAACAGAGGTTTTTTACATGAACATCAAACAGATGGCTGTAAACAGTTTTGTGGCAATCGGTTTAATGGTGGTTTCTTCAGCGACTACTGCCGCTGTTTACGGGCAACTTGTGCCGCCACCAAAACCAATTGCCATTGATCCAAGTGGAAATATATCCGACGGTTTTAATTCTTTAGACCGCGCAAAGCTCGACCAGCTTTTAGCAGCGGCTAGCAGAATACAGCGGATGCTTAGACCACATTTTGACGACGGGTCGGCGGATTTTGTACCGCCACCGTATCGCAATTACTAAGAGCTAAGCGTCGGAAGCTGATCTAAGTAATTGTTCCCTCAAACTATAAACGGAGCCAATTGAAATGGCACAAAAATACTACATTTACACACCTGATAGCAGAAGCAATCCGGCATCTGCTGATTCAATCAACTTGATTGTACAAGCGGATGAAGCCGTTATGGCTCTTTATCCAGATCTGGTCTGGAAATACTCGGGCGGTTCTTTAACACCTGCCACCGCGCCTACGGGATATGACACCTTGGCAGATTTAGCAGGAGCCGATGCTGCTGCACTGTTAGTTCCTGGTTTGCAGCCACGAGGCCTGGAAATTCAGGTTAATGGTTTTGGCTCTGCATTCTTGCCAATTCTGACAAATGCAGCAGCTATCGTTTCCACACATATCAATGGTATGGACTTTGCAGCAACGCTTGAAGGTCACGCTATTGAAGGTGGTACGCCATTTCCAGTTACACCAACAACTGAAAGCAATCTAAGCGTTTCAATTGTTGGTATCACTGGTGAACGCAGACTGAGCAACTAGGAAATCGGAAAGTTTTCCACCCGGAGATACCAGGGACCAGGAGCGCTGTCAAATTTTGTCAGTGCTCCTGGTCCCTGAAATTATTACTTTGTTTTTGGCTTCAAAAGGGGCTTTTATGGTTAGTTCCGAAATCTACGTAATTTACAACACAGACCACGGCGAGCAATACACCGTGAAAATGGAAGATTATAAACGGTCAGTTCAAGGTGGCATTGTCTATGATAAGTCTGCACCGTTTCCACAAGGAGGCGAGCGCTTGCCCTGGCAATGGAATAAAAGCTGGCTGAGGCATTGTTACATTGAATTTGACACTGGTGGTTTCGTGCGCCTGGTGGTTCTCCAACCAGGCGATCAAAGATTCCTTCCAGGAAAACGCATAACTCTCAATACGAGCAACGGTAGCCGGTCTGGCACAGTTACTAGCTATGTTGGAGAACGATTAGAATCAGCATTTCGTACACAGAACGGATTAAGTGCGTAGCACTTATTAATCACCCCAAACAAACATATTTACTTGTACAGAGTAATCACTTAGGCCCACGCGATAACTGGCGTAAACAGAGGTTTAACAGCAGTGAACCAACCGCATATAAAAGGACAAGTGCAACACGGTTGCACCAAACACAGCTGGATTGTTTGTTGTTACTGTCGAACAGTAAGACTGAAAGGAAGAAAATCTTTGCGTCGATGCTTCTTGAAAAAAAAACATCGATGGACCATTTGCTCTGAATGTGGAATAAGCCGCAAGGGCTTGAAGATTTACAAGCAACTTGCGGCTTACAGTGGCGACTACAGCGGTTTTATTTTCTCCGTGTGCTGTGCTGTGTCTTAAGCTGTTTCCCCGTTTTTTGTCCACATGTTGGACAGTAGTACAAGCTTGATGAATGTGGTTTATCAACCTGACGCCCCCACTGTTTGAACAAGCCGTGTTCCTTCAACCGTCTCCACACCAGACGTTCACTAACGTCATATTGTTCAGCCATGTCTGCTGGCTGCATGTCGTCGCGTATATAGTCGCGTTGCAATAAATCGTACTCGTCTTGAGAAAACGGGTCTAAATTGTTTATGCGTTTCATTGTGTTTTGCCTTCACTTGAGTTTATTTGTCTGCAAAAAATCTAGCTGTAATGGAATATTGTAATTCTGCTGTGTTGTTGCATCCTTCGACAAAGCATGGCAAACCGCAATCGTGGAATTTTTCGATTTGCCATTGTTGAGGCACTAAGCCTAAATCGTCTCTACACTGGCAGCAAATTTGTAAGCGCATCGGAATTGTAAAAGCTCTACCTAATTGCTTGGCAGGACCAAATTTAAAAGTGTGTTCGCTCATGTTAAAAGCTCCCGGTCTGGAGTGTACTGCCAAATTATGACAGTAACTGCAGCTACTGTCAATTTATGGCAGTTGCGCCGGCACTGTACAAAAACGCACTCGACTATGCAGCGATCGAGTGCGTTTGTTGTTTTGCCCGTTTGCAGCAGCTTAATTTGGTTATGGTGCTGGCGGGTAAACTTGCCGACCCGTCGAAGGGTCAATGATTGCACCTGGTGTTAATAGGCTATCCAGGTCGTAAGTTTGCGCGTAAACATAAAAGTGACTTCTTGCGCGTCCCCACATCCTGATTGCATTAAAGCCTCTTGGTGGCGCGATAAAAGTTTCTTTCCAATTGAGAAAATATGTAGGTCCCCAAAGCACAATATTAGCCCCTGATTTATTTGTCCAGGCAGGCGCTAATGCGTCTCTATTATGCCCTGCGATACCAAATGAGCAGTAACCGCTAACTGAACGCGCGGTGGCATGAGTACGAAAATCTAACACTGGTTCCATACCAGGTACTTCGGCTTTGCCAACTGCTTCTTCAATCCATCCTTGTTTTGTATCAAATTCCAGAGTACGAATCCAAACGTACTCAAAATACTCGTCGATAACACCAAAAGCTGGCGTAGTAAAATCAATGATTGCCATTAAGCTATGCCCGTATCATTGCCCGTGTCTCCGGTATAAGGGTCGTTTACATGAGTGTACTCGCCTTCAAAATTATTAGCAGGCACTGACAAAGTGTAGCCCCGGAGTAATTGAAACAAGCTATGAAACAAGATACCAAATGCGGTGCCCATGTCGTTTGTTCCGTCGGTAGGTAAAAAGACAGTATCTTCGTGGTCTTCGACCGCACCTGTTAGCGGGTTTTGCATTTTTCTTGTCACTGTAAACTCTTTGAGCATCGATGTACCGTCTCCTGGATCGCCCTTGTCGCCTTTGTCACCCTTTGGACCTGTGCTGCCTGGTGCTCCTGGTGCTCCTGGATCGCCCTGGTCGCCTTTGTCCCCCTTGTCTCCTTTGTCGCCGTTTGTGCAAGGGCACGGAACACCGATGTTGACCTGATAGGTGAATGGGTCAATCGGATCTAAATGTGTATATCCCGTAGTGCCACCAACATTCACAGTGACACCACCAATTAAGTTAGGTGCTGACGAGCGTGGAATGTTTGTAGGCAAGGGAACACCATCTGGTATCAATGGTGGATCGGGTAAAACTAAAGCCACTAGATCTCTGTCCTCCGTGTCTCCTGCTAATCGGTATCCGATTATTTTTACGTAAAAAGAAAAAGGCATCATTTGCCCTAGGTAGGTGGTTCCAGCGTCAATGCCGGTTTGTATGATGCGTGGTTCTGAGTAATCATGCACGTCTGGCGGCAATGTATAACCGTCGTAATATGGATCGCCAACGTTGGAGCAAATCAGTCCTTCTGGTATTTCCGTCGTGAAACTTACTGGCAGATTGACGCTTCTCCCACGTGCCCAGAGGACTAATGGAC
>NZ_MUIN01000026.1 GCF_002080045.1 Pseudomonas sp. Bc-h
GGTGTTGATCTGGCCCTGACTGCGCAGCACTTCGCGGTGCAGGCGATCGCGCTCGAARTCRCTGATGACCAGGCCATCGAGGTTGATCTGGTGCAGATGGCCGCTGCCGTAATACAGGCGGTTGAGCCAGCGGCCGTCGGGGACCTGGGTTTGCGTGAGGTTGCCCAGTTCGTCGTAGTGGTGTTTCAGCGAGCCGTTTGCGCTGTGTTCTTCCAGCAACTGCCCGAGGGCGTCATAGGCAAAGCCGAGTTTCTGCTGCTGGCCTTCTAGATCGGTAAAAGTGACTTGCGTCAGTTGATCCAGTGCGTCGTAGTGGTAGTCGGTGCGGCCATCAGTGGTGACTTTGGCGCTCAGCCGCCCGAGCGCATCGCGTTCAAAGCGCTGCACCAGCGGCTCACGGGTGTCCTGTTCGCTGTCGGACGGCGCCGGGAAGTGGTGCAGCCGAAGTGGATTGCCCAGCGCGTTGTACTGATAGCGCTTTTGACTGCCATCCAGATCCTGCTGCGCGATCAGCTGATCTCCTGCATCCCAGGCAAAACGGTAACTCTCACCGTTTTCATTGGTCAGCGATTGCAGGCGGCCATAAGCATCGTAATCAAACCGCACCTGCCGCCGATGAGGATCCAAGCGCTGCCGCACCTGACCCCGGCGGTTGTAGTGATAGCGGGTCGTGTCGCCCGCAGGATCCGTATACCCCGTCAATTGCCCGCTGGTGTCGCGCTGGAAACGCTCGACCCGTCCGTCCGGCAATGTGCGCTGTAGCAGACGACCCCGGGCATCGTGCTGATAAAGCGTCTGCTCGCCCAAAGCATTGTCGACGCGTCGCAAATGGCCCCGCGCGTCGTACTTGAACCATGTCCGGTAACCCGAGCAATCGGTCTGCGCCTCGATCTGGCCCAGGTCATTCCAGCGCAGCTGTTTGCGTTTGTCGGTGGCATCGATGATCTCGATGACCTGACCGCGCTCATCATGGCGATAGCGGGTGATGTGCCCCAGCGGGTCGACGGCGTGCGTGCAGTTGCCTCGGGCGTCATAGCGGTACTGCCAGCTGTTGCCGGCGGCATCGGTCTCGACCTTGGGCAGCGACCAGTGYTCCAGCCACAATGTCGAGTCGATGCGCCCCAAGGGATCTTCGATTGAACTGAGGTTCCCGGCCTCGTCATAGCGGTAGCACCATTGCCCGCGCTGCGGATCAATCGCGCCGAGCAACTGGCGCTCGTGGTTCCAGAAAAACTGCCAGGTCTGGCCGAGGCCATCGGTGTAGTCGGTGATCTGGTGTTGTGAGTTCCAGCGGCGAGTGCTGACTCGGTTCAGACCATCAGTAACGGTGGTCAGCCGGGCGTCGAGGTCGTAATCAAACGCATGAACATCACCGTCATCGGTCCAGTGGCGCACCACTCGCCACTCACGACCCCCCACCCAATCCCACTCATAAAAACAGCGCAGGCCAGTGGGYAACTGGTGCTCGACCATCCGCCGTTCGTGATAGACGAAACGACGCACGACATTGTCCAGACCATCACGCACCTCGGCCAGATCGCCCAAATGGTCATGGCCATAACTCACCAGCGTCTCGCGGGTTGCATCGGCCAGGACCCGCTCGATCCGTTCCACCCGCCGCGGCCAGCGACCCGAATACACCAGCGCCACCCGCGGCACATCGTAGGTATCGCTCAGTTGCGTCAGCCGACCCTGATCGTCGTAATCCASATGAATGCGGTTGTCGTTACGGTCGCCCAACTGATTCAGGCGCAGAAAAGACGAGTCTGCCAACGGCGGCTCGAACAACCGATACACCCCATCCTCACTCTCGATCAGCAGCCAGCCGCTCTCATCGCCCAACTGATTCAGGCGCAGAAAAGACGAGTCTGCCAACGGCGGCTCGAACAACCGATACACCCCATCCTCACTCTCGATCAGCAGCCAGCCGCTCTCGTGACGGCGTACCACCAGCCCTTCGCCGGCACTGAACGCCGCACCGTCCAGCGGAATGACCCCCAGATCGATCGAGCGCGCCTGCTCATCGACATAGGTCAGCCGGTCGCCACCGTCCGGGTGCGGCTCGATGCGCACACCGACCTCAAAGCCCACGCTCCAGCCCGCGCCGAACAGCCCGTCACGCCGTTCATCGCGACTGTTG
>NZ_MUIN01000027.1 GCF_002080045.1 Pseudomonas sp. Bc-h
AGTTCTTTGAGTAGCTGCTGCGCGACGGTTTCAAGATCGGCATCACCCTCCACAACCGACCGGCCAACAACGACAGACAAAGGGCTTGGCCCGATATCCGTAGATGTGAATACATAAAAGATCTTGTCCTTGAAACCCAAAGGCTGTACGAAACTCAGCTCGCTGGTCAGAAAACGCTCTGGCGGCGGAGGTGGCCCATCGAGTAAGTCGTAGGCCAGCTATTCTCCCTCCTGCCACTGATCACTGCACGTTGATCGGTCGCGCGCATGAGCCTTGCGAAAAGCCGCCGGGCTCATATGTAAGTGATGTAAGCATGGTATTTTAATGCCTACACCACCTGATATCGATCACAGCACAATCTGCTGCCGAAGCATACCGACGCGCTTGACCGCTTATCTATACTCCCGCAAAAGCTGATATATCTTTAATAAGCTCGGGGAGGCTCATTGACTTCTCGTCCGACCTATTGCGGATCAGACTGTAAGTGTCAGGCGCGGGCGACAGTACCTCAACCACCTCTCCCTTATAGTTCGTCACTTCAATAAAGCCACTCACAATACCATTCAAGTTTTCAACTTCTGAAATAAGCGTCGGGTATTTTAGAAGAGCGCCCGCTTCATATGTCCCCGCACCAGTGCCGGGATTATCAAAATATACCTTGAGTTTTGGATGCACCTTCCGCTTCCATTTGAAGACAGGAACCATTCGCTGCATCATTTCCTTAAATTCAGCTTCTGATTCGTCGCCAGAAAACTCACATCTAAAAATAGGGATACATAGATACAACTTCTCTCTTTTTGATTCCAAGCCACCTTTCAAGCTTGAGTGGTAACTACTCGGGACCGACAATACGTGCGTGAATCCATAATTGTTATCCGCGAGATTATACAAAGTTGGCTTAAGCGGCGACAATAAATGCGGAGCTTGGTCCAGCACAAGGGCGGCAAAATCCCGATCCACCACATCTTCACAAACAGTAAGCAAATCGCGAGAAGACGAACTTTTAAGACAATACTGAAATACAGTCTTAGGTAACGTGTGCTGAAAGAAGTAGTGCCCATAGCCACTTTCTTCGACAGTCGGAAAAGACCCAAGTAAATCCTGCTTAGAAAACATTATCGTACTCCCTATTCATAATCAGGACCTACATCCTGTCGGTATCTAATACCGTCAGCTGCCATTTTCGCCCCATCAGAACTGTTAGCAGAGCGAAGCCTAATACTCATGTTATCTGTGTCGTTATAGAAATCGTTACGTACAGCTCGGGGAGAATTATATCCTTGTTCATTCCAATGCTCAACAACAGCCTTGTTGTGTTCTATTGTTATTCTCGAGTCATTTCTAGGCACGACATCCAAATCTGCAGTTAGAATTTTTCCTGCGTCTGGCCCATCTTGAATGGTGTGTGCGTCTAGAACTTTATCCTTCACTCCAGCTCGATAGCCACTCGGATATTGCGATTTGCGATTGTACTGCTGCGGAGATTCGGAGCTTTTTAAAAAGCGGCCATCTGGACCACGTCTAGGAGGAGCAGTCGGTACCGGCTCGGAGACCGGCGGATTTTTAGGAACAATCTTCACGTTCCCAAAATTCGACCCTAACCCCTGCGCCTTGATCTCATACCGCGCATCAAACCACTTCCCGCCCTTAGCACCTAACCCGCCACCCAACAGCGCCCCACCAAACGCCATCAGCTTCTGACCATCGGAGCCCTCGCCGAATAACTTTCCCCCGGCCCAATTACCGCCCAAG
>NZ_MUIN01000028.1 GCF_002080045.1 Pseudomonas sp. Bc-h
CAGCAGTGGGGCCGCAGCCACGACCAGCATGGCTCGGTGCACCTGTTCGTGGTCACCAACGCCAGCGACGAAGGCATGGGCGACGGCACCATCAACACGCACCGCATGCTCGAAGCGCTGGGCCGCGCCGAGGTCATGCCGCAAGTGGCACGCCTGGAACGTGACGAGCGGCTGCAGGAGGCGCTGGATCAGGCCACCACCGAACTGTTCGACGCGCAGAAATCCCTCGACGCCCTCAACTACTACCGCGCCTTTCCGGACAAGGTCGAGTGGCAAAAACTCTGTAACCAGCGCAAGGCGCGGGTCGAGGACGCCAAAAAGAAGAAGGCAGAGCTGCAACGGCAACTGCCCGAAGAACAACGCAAACCCATCGAGCCGGAGACCATCCCCGGCCTGAAAGTCCACATCTGCACCCTGGTCTCCCCCGACTCACCCCCGGACGACTGGCTGCCGGTGTACATCCACAGCAAGTTGATGATCATCGACGACGTGTTCACGACACTGGGCTCATCGAACATCAACACCCGCAGCATGGAAGTGGACAGTGAACTGAATATCTGCCTGGAAGATCCGGCGGTAACCAGACCGTTGCGAAAGCATTTGTGGAATCTGCACACGAACGGGATGGGGGCGCAGGATAAGGCGGCGGAGGCGTTTGAAGAATGGGGGCGAATAATAAAAGAGAACAAGTTTCTAGTTTCAGGAAATGCGGAGGCATCTATTGATAAAAAACAGCCGCCTTATGCTTCGTTGCTCGAGTTTTTTCGGGATAGCGCCAAGCGTACGCATCTAGACTAGCCATGAGGGTATTCAAGCGTCTTTCATTGGTTTTGTTATTGGTGTTGGCCGGTTGTAATAAGGAGGATGGGGTGAGAGAAGTGCAGGGCTTGGACGCGTTATATGAGGGTCTGAAGTTTGAGTGCGTGTATGAAGAGGATAAGTTGCCGCGGCTTAGTTCGGTGGCGAATATCCTGTATAGATACGGGCTGTATTTGCAACTCAGGCCCGGAGTCAAGGATTTCGATGAGGTAGCTCGTTATTATAGAATTGCAGCAGCACACGGACATTACAAAGCATCTACTAACTTGCAGATGTTGGTGTCTGGCGGGCAGGCTCGCTCCCCCGACTCTTGGGTTGAAACATTGGATCTTGTGGAGGATCTGATAGCGTTAGGCATACCAGGTGGTTATTACGATATGGCACGTTACTTGGATCGTGGGTTCGGTGTTGAACAGGATTCAGACAAGGCCAAGGCTTATTATCGTCGTGCTGCAGATTTGGGTAGTCCGGATGCTCAGTACTATGTGGCTGATTTATTGAGTAGGGTATATGGTCCGAAAGACATCATGCTACAAATGTACAAGTGTGCTATGGAGCAGGGGCATGCAGAGGCTGGTCTTGACGCGGCAATGTATCAAAAAATAAAGCGTCGTTATCCTGAGGCTGTCTTCGCTTTTCAGAAAGCTGTTGCAAATGGAAGCGTGTTAGCAGCTGCGTTTCTGACTAAAGGTTTTATTACTACCTCTCCTTCTGAACAGCTTGACTATATGGCGTTAGCGCCTGATCCCGAGCGTTCTCGCCGTTACAAATTGATCAAGGAGTTTATAGGCCGCTACGAAAACCTCGGCGCCAAAGTCCCTGACATCGACCAGATCGTCCCGCTGCCCCCGGCCAAACTTCCAGCCTGGGACGAAACCTTCCAGTGGAAAAAAGACCGCGACGCTGCCGTCCCTCCGGCCCAACCGTCGGAGGAGCTGATGCAGCGCCTGAGCGAAGAGAAAGGCCTGGATCCGGCGACCGGTTTGCGTTTGCCGAAAACAGCCTAGGCCCGTGGATCACTTTTTCATCAGCTTCACCCCCTCAAAGGACTGACCCATGGACCGAACCCAGAACCGTACCCGCACGGCCACCGTGCCCATTGCCACCTCCCGGGCAATGAGCGCCGTGATGACCACCTCATGGTTCGTCGAGGACACCGAATACCCGCCCACTCACGCGACCTTCGAGCCGCTGGTCAACGGCGAGCGTACGTTCGGCGCTTTGTACGATGACATCCTCGCGGCGACCCAGAGCATCGACATCGTGTGCTGGGGCTTCCAGCCGTCGATGTACTTCAAGCGCGACAACGCCGACTCGCTGTGCATCGGTGAGCTGCTGCTGCAAAAAGCCGGCGAAGGCGTCAAGGTGCGGATCCTCTGCTGGTCGGACGGGCTGCGCATCGCCGCGC
>NZ_MUIN01000029.1 GCF_002080045.1 Pseudomonas sp. Bc-h
AACACCCTCGACGCCTACTGGGACCGCGACGATCACAGCTACCTGAGACGCTCCGCACAAGGCGGGCGCAACGCCCCGAGCCCGCGGCAGGACATCTCCAGYCGCCTGACCGGGCCGGTGCTGGARTACCTGTGCCACAACTTCTGCCAGGGCTGGCAGCGAGAAACCGCCGTCGACCTGTGGCGCGAGCGCAAACCCCTGGCGAGCCAGTTGCGCATGCGCCCGNTACCTGTGCCACAACTTCTGCCAGGGCTGGCAGCGAGAAACCGCCGTCGACCTGTGGCGCGAGCGCAAACCCCTGGCGAGCCAGTTGCGCATGCGCCCGGACACCGGCACGCGGGTGATGGCCCAGGTGCTGCGCACCCAGTTTCAGGAAGGCAAGCGCGACATCTGCCGGATGTACCTGCAGGACATCAACAACGCCACGCAACTGATCTACATCGAAAACCAGTACTTTCGCTGGAAACCCNACCCAGTTTCAGGAAGGCAAGCGCGACATCTGCCGGATGTACCTGCAGGACATCAACAACGCCACGCAACTGATCTACATCGAAAACCAGTACTTTCGCTGGAAACCCCTGGCYGACGAACTCCAGGAAAGCATTCAGCGCCAGCAGCAGTGGGGCCGCAGCCACGACCAGCATGGCTCGGTGCACCTGTTCGTGGTCACCAACGCCAGCGACGAAGGCATGGGCGACGGCACCATCAACACGCACGAACTCCAGGAAAGCATTCAGCGCCAGCAGCAGTGGGGCCGCAGCCACGACCAGCATGGCTCGGTGCACCTGTTCGTGGTCACCAACGCCAGCGACGAAGGCATGGGCGACGGCACCATCAACACCCACCGCATGCTCGAAGCGCTGGGCCGCGCCGAGGTCATGCCGCAAGTGGCRCGCCTGGAACGTGACGAGCGGCTGCAGAAGGCGCTGGATCAAGCCACCACCGAACTGTTCGACGCGCAGAAATCCCTCGACGCCCTCAGCTACTACCGCGCCTTCCCGGACAAGGTCGAGTGGGAAAAGCTGTGCAACCAGCGCAAGGCGCGGGTCGAGGCGGCCAAAAAGAAGAAGGCAGAGCTGCAACGGCAACTGCCCGAAGAACAACGCAAACCCATCGAGCCGGAAACCATCCCCGGCCTGAAAGTCCACATCTGCACCCTGGTGTCGCCCGACTCACCCCCGGACGACTGGCTGCCGGTGTACATCCACAGCAAGTTGATGATCATCGACGACGTGTTCACGACACTGGGCTCATCGAACATCAACACCCGCAGCATGGAAGTGGACAGTGAACTGAATATCTGCCTGGAAGATCCGGCGGTGAGCAGACCGTTGCGAAAGCATTTATGGAATCTGCATACGAACGGGATGGGGGCGCAGGATAAGGCGGCGGAGGCGTTTAAGGCTTGGACGGACATTATTAGTGTAAACAAACGCCGGCAAGAGAGTAATAAAAAGCTTCAGGGTGACGCATCAGGCGAAGCACCTTATGCCTCATTGGTCGAGTTTTTTCGAGACAGCCCAAAACGTACTCACTTGGATTGATCATGATTTCTCCTAAGCGTTTGTTGTTTGTCCTTGTTTTTAGTTTAAGTGGTTGTGATAAGGAGGACGGAATGAGAGAAGTACCTAGTATGCAGGCACTGTATGAGAATTTGAAATTCGAATGTGTGCTTGAGGAGAGTCAGCTGCCAGAGCTTATGCCGGAAAGTGATCACCTATATAAGTATGGTTTGTATATGCAGTTGAGGCCAGGTCCTAAGAACTTCGACGAGGTAGCGCGTTATTACCGAATCGCCGCGGCACATGGGCATTACAAAGCGTCGACCAATTTGCAAGCGCTGGTGTCCCGAGGGCAAGTGTTTTCTCGGGACTCATGGGTAGAGACTCTTGATCTGGTAGAGGACCTGATCGAGCGCGGCATACCCGGTGGGTATTACGACATGGGACACTATCTGGATCGAGGGTTCGGAGTGGTACAGGACCCGGACAAAGCCAAAGCGTATTATCGTCGTGCCGCAGATCTAGGTAACCCAGAAGCTCAGTACTTTGTGGCAGAACTGCTCGGGCGCGGGCCTGGAGCGAGCGATGTCATTCTCGCCATGCGCACCTGTGCCATGCAGCAGGGCCATGGTGAGGCAGCGTTAGCGGTAGGATTAATTAAAAAAATAGGCAAAGACTATTCCGGCGCCTTACTTGCGCTTCAACAGGCGGTAAAAAATGGCAACGCTTCAGCTGCTCGCTTTCTTGGTGGGGGGTTCATCACTACTTCTCCCAAAGAAGAGCTTCGCTACATGGCTCTGACCCCCGACCCAGAACGCGCTCGCCGCTATAAGTTAATAGACGAATTTCTGGATCGCTACGAAAACCTCGGCGCCAAAGTCCCTGACATCGACCAGATCGTTCCGCTGCCCCCGGCCAAACTTCCCGACTGGGATGAAACGTTCCAGTGGAAAAAAGACCGCGACGCCGCTGTGCCACCGTCCAAGCCCTCGGATGAGCTGATGCAACGCCTGAGCGAAGAAAAAGGCCTGGATCCGGCNTTCCAGTGGAAAAAAGACCGCGACGCCGCTGTGCCACCGTCCAAGCCCTCGGATGAGCTGATGCAACGCCTGAGCGAAGAAAAAGGCCTGGATCCGGCGACGGGTTTGCGCTTGTCGAAAACAGCCTAGGCCCGTGGGTCACTTTTTCATCAGCTTCCCCCTTTCAAAGGACTGACCCATGGACCGAACCCAGAACCGTACCCGCACGGCCACCGTGCCCATTGCCACCTCCCGGGCAATGAGCGCCGTGATGACCACCTCATNCCGCACGGCCACCGTGCCCATTGCCACCTCCCGGGCAATGAGCGCCGTGATGACCACCTCATGGTTCGTCGAGGACACCGAATACCCGCCCACTCACGCGACCTTTGAGCCGTTGGTCAACGGCGAGCGTACGTTCGGCGCCTTGTACGACGACATTCTCGCGGCGACCCAGAGCATCGACATCGTGTGCTGGGGCTTCCAGCCGTCGATGTACTTCAAGCGCGACAACGTCGACTCGCTGTGCATCGGTGAGCTGCTGCTGCAAAAAGCCGGCGAAGGCGTCAAGGTGCGGATCCTCTGCTGGTCGGACGGGCTGCGCATCGCCGCGCNCGACTCGCTGTGCATCGGTGAGCTGCTGCTGCAAAAAGCCGGCGAAGGCGTCAAGGTGCGGATCCTCTGCTGGTCGGACGGGCTGCGCATCGCCGCGCTGGCCAGTGAAAACATGACGCCGGGGCGCAATCTGGCGAGCCTGCTCAAGGCAGGTTCGCGCAACAGTGGGCAGATCAAATACGACCAGCAGTGGCACCGGCAGGCGGTGGACAGCAGCCTGCGCATCTCGCCGTTCATGCAGAAAAAGATCGCCCACCGGTTGAAGNGCGCATCGCCGCGCTGGCCAGTGAAAACATGACGCCGGGGCGCAATCTGGCGAGCCTGCTCAAGGCAGGTTCACGCAACAGTGGGCAGATCAAATACGACCAGCAGTGGCACCGGCAGGCGGTGGACAGCAGCCTGCGCATCTCGCCGTTCATGCAGAAAAAGATCGCCCACCGGCTGAAGGCCTGGCTTACCGATGACCCGTTCGCCAACATCGAGTTCGTCACCCGCGACTTCAGCCTCGCCGAGCGTGCGGAAATCTTCTGGCACGTGGCCGTCCACGCGCTGGACGACGACCGCAGCCTGACCACCAAAATGGGCAGTGCGGCGGCGATGTCGGCCGAACCCACTCACCACCAGAAAATGGTCCTGATCGACTACGCC
>NZ_MUIN01000030.1 GCF_002080045.1 Pseudomonas sp. Bc-h
ATACTGATTAGTTAGCGCCAGAACGCAGTCACCACGGTCMTTCCGTGAAGACCACAAATCATAGCAGCAAAGTTAGCATATATTGATTCTAACTTTGCTGCTATAACCCTTTGCAGATTGAAATATGATACCGCATCCGGTATCATATACGGTATCGCCTACGAAGGAGTTGTTTCATGCCACGTCCGCCTGCTGAGCTTCCCAGAGGTATTCGCCCAACCGACCACGTATCGTTAGGCGTCCTTGGAAAAGCATTCCCTAAGAGTAAAATTCGCGCTGCACTCAAGAAAACTGGCAGAGAAGGACAACGAGATCGTGACTTACCAGACTACATTCTTTTTTATTATGTGTTGTTGATGATTTTCTATCCAAAGGCTGCATACAAGGAAGTGGTTCGCTGTCTTCTGGATGGACTTCAATGGCTTTATGGGCCTCACAAAGTGGAGGTTACAACTACTTCGGCTATCACTCAAGGACGTCAGCGGCTGGGTGTCGAACCTTTCAGGGAAATCTACTCTCAAGTAGTTAAGCCAATTGCAAAGGCAGAAACAAAGGGTGCCCATTTTGGCAAATGGAGTGTACATGCGATCGATGGGACGTTGGTGGACTTGCCTGACACTGAGGACAATCGAGAGTATTTTGGTAAATCATCCAATCAAAATAGCGCAGAGGCAGGGTATCCAAAGTTAAGGGCGGTTTCTCTTGTAGAATGCGGAACTCATGTGATTTATGCTACAGAGCTTGGATGGTTCAAGAAGAGAACAGAAGCTCAAAATAATGAGCATCCTGATTGGGATAAAACAGCCCGGCACAGCGAAAAATATCTGGCCAGTCTTCTGCTTCCAATGTTTAAGAAGGGGATGATCATACTTGCGGACAGAGGCTTCTTCAGTTTTGAGCTGTGGTGCAATGCAGCTGCAACCGATGCGGAATTGTGTTGGCGTATCAAGGATGATGTCGGTGTTAATATCTTAAAGATGCTTCCAGACAAATCATATCTTGTTACTCTCAAACGGGAAAAGAAGCAGATTGAAGCCCGATTGATCGAATACACAATCGCTGGATCGGATGAAGTATTTAGGCTCTTAACTACGATAACTGATCATCGCGAAGCAGACGCCAAAAGCCTTGCCTGGCTTTACCACGAGCGTTGGGAAATCG
>NZ_MUIN01000031.1 GCF_002080045.1 Pseudomonas sp. Bc-h
TACCCTACCCATAGTTACTACAATTCCATGGCGCAAAGTCAGCCGACTGCTTTATTTGTTTCTGACAATAAGGTAGAATATGAACCGACGTCCGACGCAGAATAGCCCCGCAAGCAGAAACATTGAGTGAGCAAGCGGGGCTTTTGCATTTTCGCTGCAACCCCCCTCCCGTCCCCCTCCGGGGGAGGCGACGTCGCCGCAGGTTTTGAAAAACTTCAGCCAGGGCATATATTCCTTGAGTATTTTCTGTGACACCAGGGCTAGAGTCACAGAAAAGTAGAAGGTCTGAAAAATGTCAAACAATGAATCTGAAGGATGTAACGCTACAGGTGCTTTCTCAGCTATTCTCAGCGGTGTACGCAAGCGTGATTGTAGGTGTGCTGTTTGTGCTGCTTATAAGAGTTTGCTTACCGTTGTTGAGAAATTAGACAAAGACCTGGACGGATTCCGAGCTAGGCTGAAAGAGCTTGCAATCAAGCCGTGTGGCTTGCCTTGTCAATCTTGCTCTCGTCATAACATCAAGCATTTCTCAAGGTAAGTCGGAGCAACCGCACTGTGAGAAAGGGCGTACTGATCTCCACCTTGGATCAGTACGCCGCCCATTGGCGAAAACTTGACAACCTTACAAAACACAGGTAAAATCAGCGTAAGCGATATCTCTTACGCGATATGCTCCACACACTATGCAGCCGAAAACTTAGTTTAGTTTTCGCGGTGAGAAGAGCATACAAAATCATCCAAGTGTTTTTAATACAAACGTTTGGAAGGCGACTGCAAGCGTTTAGGTAATACTGTGACAGCGCTTTATAGAAAAACAGAAGCACCTGAATTGTGGTGGGCAGAACTATCTAGCCTGTTGCGTTCTTACAATTACCTTAACGGTGACAGAGAATTTGACGGATGGGAGAAGCTGTTTTACGCAGAACCAATGCGTTTGCTAACAATTGATGCTGTTTGTGCCGCAGGGATGCCATCGCCCCCGGTGCTGACATTGGCTGACTTTCAGGATGGAACATACGTCGATATCTGCTGGCAGTACGCTTATGCTCAGATAGTGTACATTCAGTGTCAGGAAACACCGCCATGACTAATAGGCTAGTAACTTATTACCCTCCTGGTGGCGCACCTAGTGACC
>NZ_MUIN01000032.1 GCF_002080045.1 Pseudomonas sp. Bc-h
CCTTGGGATTCACCCAATTTACAGCCTTTAGATAGGCATCCTCAAACCTGTTTTTCAGCAGGCTCAATTCATTCTTCAGTCTAGGAGCCGAGACTGTGACGCTCGGCAGATAATAAACGCTGTCGCAGAGCATCATGTTTGCAGGATCTTGCGGTGTACCATTCTTAGACGCTAGATTTGCTTCTATTGTTTGCCAATTACAAAATCTCTTCGCTGACGAAGTTTTACCAATACCGGGCTTGCCAAAACAAAGCCCGATTTTTCTGTCCTCCCGGCACACTGCCGCCAGTTCGACGAAATTGAAATGAGAGACTGATTCAAGAAAGAAAGGACTATTGGATTCTTTTTTCATGGAAATGTTTTCTCAACTTAAGCTTAACTACGTTATCGGCGGACGTTGTTTGCAGCACGGGAGCTTCCTTGCGCCCCTCCTTGGTAGTGACAAAAGCATCAGCGACGGCGTTCTTATCCTTGATCTTTTTCTTCAACTCCTTTTTTATCCTTGCGTTGTTAGCAATCATTTCACCGGGCTCCATTTCGCTTTCGAGCACGTCAGCGGAACCAGCCTTGCACAGGAGCTTTCCCTCCTCTTCGTAAACCCAGATACTTGAAAGATCTCGTGGATCATATCTAATGGTAAACTCCTGTCCAATTGCTTGAGTCAGTAATAGATGTGAGTATCTGCGGCTTTTCAAGCGAATTCCTTCTTGCCACATCTTTCGAGGTCGCCCGACTTTGTGAAGCATTAGGTCTAGAGCATCAAGGCTCTCAGGAAGCCGAGACAGGCACTTACCTTCGTTCCACTTCTCCATGGGTGAAGTCTTTATTCCCTTATGTTTCTTCTGGTGATACTCAGTCATGAGCCACTCGTGAAACTCGGATTCAATGCTCGAAAGGCTAAGTGGCTTAGTCTTTTCGTTTTTCCGCTTATGCGTGAATCTTTGATCAACAGTTCTGAAGAACCTTTCGATTTTGCCCCTTCCTCGCGGCTTTTTCCGCCTGGTCCTAACAACTTTGATCTTCAAATCGATGCACACCTGCTCGATATGAGTGGACTTGAAATCGCGACCTCGGTCCGTATACAGGATCTCCTGTCTCTTA
>NZ_MUIN01000033.1 GCF_002080045.1 Pseudomonas sp. Bc-h
GACAGGACCGATTGCTCGGGTTACCGGACATGGTTCAAGTACGACGCGCGGGGCCATTTGCGACGCGTCGACAATGCTTTGGGCGAGCAGACGCTTTATCAGCATGATGCCCGGGGTCGTCTGCTACAGCGCACATTGCCGGACGGACGGGTCGAGCGTTTCCAGCGCGACCCCAGCGGGCAACTGACGGGGTATACCGATCCTGCGGGCGACACGACCCGCTATCACTACAACCGCCGGGGTCAGGTGCGGCAGCGCTTGGATCCTCATCGGCGGCAGGTGCAATTTGATTACGATGCTTATGGCCGCCTGCAATCGCTGACCAACGAGAACGGCGAGAGTTACCGTTTTGCCTGGGATGCAGGAGATCAGCTGATCGCCCAGCAGGATCTGGATGGCAGTCAAAAGCGCTATCAGTACGACGCGCTGGGCAATCCACTTCGGCTTCACCACTTCCCGGCGCCGTCCGACAGCGAACAGCACACCCGTGAGCCGCTGGTGCAGCGCTTTGAACGCGATGCGCTCGGGCGGCTGAGCGCCAAAGTCACCACTGATGGCCGCACCGACTACCACTACGACCCACTGGATCAACTGACGCAAGTCACCTTTACCGACCTTCAAGGTCAGCAACAGAAACTCGGCTTTGCCTATGACGCCCTCGGGCAATTGCTGGAAGAACACAGCGCGAGCGGATCGCTGAAACACCACTACGACGAACTGGGCAACCTCACGCAAACCCAGGTCCCCGACGGCCGCTGGCTCAACCGCCTGTATTACGGCAGCGGCCATCT
>NZ_MUIN01000034.1 GCF_002080045.1 Pseudomonas sp. Bc-h
GTTCTGACCTGCCGAGAGTTGCAGGCTGGCGGGGGTGGTCAGGGCGATGCCGGCCGGGGCCGAGGCGATCAGGCCGGCTTGCTTGAGTTCGGTCAACACTTCCTTGAGCGCGTGCTGGGCTGAGGCATCCGCAGGCAGGGCCTGCGAGTCAGCCGCGCAGTGTGCCAACGCCTTGACCAGCTCCAGGGATTGCCTGAGCTGGGCCACGGCGTCATTCATGTCCAGCACATCGCCTTTGCCTTTTGGCTGGCTGTCGGCGCTGATGAACACCCCCTTGCCACCGCGAATCGCCCCCCAGCCATCGGTGCGCAGCTCAAACCCTTCGCCACGTTTGTGCTTCTCTGCATCCACCAGATGCCCAAGATTGAGCTGGCTCTTGCCGCTGTTGTCGGTGCTGAGCTTGACGTGTTCCTTGCCCCGCTCATCCTCCATGCGCAGCTTGTTGTTGGCCGGGGTACGCAGCACGTTGCGGGTGTAGTCGCGGTCTTTGAGGGTGACGTGGTCGGGGTGCTGGCTGTCGTGCAGGGCGTGGGCGATGTACGGGCGGTCGGGGTCGCCGTGTTCGAAGGCAATCGCCACTTCGGTGCCGCAGATCAGCGGCAGGTGCAGGCCGTGGGTGTCGCCGGCGTAGGGCCGGGCCAGACGCAGCCACAGGCTTTCTTCGCCGGTGTCCCAGGTGTCGCGGTCGAACAGGAAACTGACCTTGTAGCGGCCTTCCTGGTCGATGTGGCTGTAGGGGTCGTTGCTCTGGCTGCTGGTGACG
>NZ_MUIN01000035.1 GCF_002080045.1 Pseudomonas sp. Bc-h
GGTGAATCCCAAGGAATGGCCAAGTGAGTTGTCGAAGCAGCACTTAAAGCTCGTTATTGTCGATGAGGCCTTCAGGCTGAAATACCAGGCTTTAGAGCAACTAAGAGACATCCAAGAAGAGTGGGATGTTGGGTTATTGCTCATAGCTGATCCAGGCTTTGAAAGAAGCCTCAGCCGGATGTGGCATTTTTCGATAAGGGTGGCTCATGTAGAAGAACTGAAACCGCTGACTGCCGCTGAAACAACCGAATACATAGACAAACAGCTCGAGGTAATGAACCTGCCGAAGCCGCCTGAAGAGGTCTACGCGCTCATCTATTGGTACACACAAGGAGTTCTCAGATCCTTGGGAAATTTGTTCTCCATGATTGCCAGGATTCTGAAAATCAATGAAGATGTGGTCAAAGAGCTAAATCGGGAGGTTGTCGAAACCGCTCGGGAAATGATGATGTTCGGAATAAACGGAACATTGCGCAAGCAACCCGCTTTGCTAAGTCCGGATAGTTAGTATCATTTGGACGTTGTATTTAGTAGTCAACTCAACCAATAGCGCACCACAGGCAGTGATACATTCGCAACGCAATAGAGGCGCAAATGTTCGCGCAATTTCGGGGTGGTCAAGTGTGACAAATAATTCTGCAAGAAGTGCGACAAATAATTCTGAAACTTACAGTTGATGATGCTCATCATGAACATGGCTGTGTTCGTGCTCGATTGGCTCATGATAATG
>NZ_MUIN01000036.1 GCF_002080045.1 Pseudomonas sp. Bc-h
CAACCGTCACTTCGAGCGCGTCGGCAATTCGGGCAATGATCCAAAGAGAAGGATTTTGCTCGCCACGCTCAACCGTCACTTCGAGCGCGTCGGCAATTCGGGCAATGATCCAAAGAGAAGGATTTTGCTCGCCACGCTCAATTGCTCCCATATAAGAGCGATCCAAACCAGCTACCGCTGCAAATTCTTCTTGCGACAGATTTCGGAGGCGACGCATTTCGCGCACTCTTTTTCCAAATCGTTTAGTTAATGCTGCCTTGGATTTCACGCCCCATATCTGAAAACAATACGGGCGATAATTCCACGGGTGATTGCCCGCAAAAGTCTGCAAAAGCAAGTTAAACTAAGGAAAGGCAAAAATCACTAAAGAGGATGATGCGTTGATAACCCCAAGGAGGACGTTATTTACCAATGATGATGCGAGGATGAAGAGCCAGGGGAGATAGCAATGAACAACAGCAAAGAACCAGACATAGAGATAGAACTGTTAGCAGCGGCTGGACAGTTGCTTTTGCACTTTGCCAAAGAAGCAGAAGAATCAGGGCGAATAGATGCCGCGCGGCAGATGTACCTAATGGCAATAAGGAAGGGCTTGGTAGTAAGGCACATGAAAGAGCATCAAGGCATTACAGAGAGCGCATTTGAGAGGATAGC
>NZ_MUIN01000037.1 GCF_002080045.1 Pseudomonas sp. Bc-h
CGCTGAGGCCGGCCGAACTTGACGCCGCGCTTTTTAGCAGAGATACGGCCGGCCGAGGTGCGCCCTCTAATCAGCTCGCGTTCAAACTCTGCAATCCCGGCGAAAACCGTCATGACCATTTTGCCTGCTGGCGATGTCGTGTCAGCCCAAGGCTCCGATAACGATTTGAACTTAGCACCAGTTGCTTTGATTCGATCTGCGATTTCTAACAAGTCTCGCGTGGATCGAGCAAGACGGTCTAACCGCCAGACAATCACAACATCACCATTCCTCAGGTTATCTAACAAGCGTTGTATCTCGGGACGTGCCATGCTGGCACCGGAAAGCTTTTCTTTAAACACACGCTCGCATCCGGCTTCTTGCAGGCTCGCCAATTGAATATCCAGGTTCTGGTCGTCCGTTGAGACACGTGCATACCCAATCTTCATACTGAAAACCCCGCCAAAATGTTTTGCAAAACATCTCGCTTAATTTTTGACTTTTGCGAGATACTTATGCAATCTGAAAAGCGTGATGTTACCATCAGCCAATAAAATTCGCGCAAATTACAACTTTTGCAAAGCTGCTAGATAGAAGGCATCCTGTCAAGAAGAAAC
>NZ_MUIN01000038.1 GCF_002080045.1 Pseudomonas sp. Bc-h
AACAGGGTACCGTGCTCATCACCATTTGCAATCGCGAACAGGGTACCCTGTTCAACACCCTGCACACTGTTAAGGGTGGTATCAAAAAGTTGATCCAGTCCGTCAATGCTTACTGGTTGAGTTGTTTCGATTTCGCGGGCTGGTTCACTCATGAATCGGATTATAAGGGCCGATGATCAGGGTCACAACGCTTGACTATGCTGATTCTCGCTTGCTCTCGGTGCTCGCGATGTCCCGCACATATCTAGTGAGTATGTGTCGAATAAAAGGCTGATATCCCAGTCCTTCTTTTTTGGCCAGCACCTTAAGCTGCTCTACAAGCTCCTTTTGCAGTCGCACCGTAACTGGTTGCAATCCGAGTGCGTCCTGAATTTCTTTTGTCTTCTCTGGTGAAACCGGCCTGACGTGTTCTTCTGAAGCTCCCAGTTGCCCGGATTCCCACAGTTCAGCGTCATCAGATGAGTTGGGCGTATTTGTCATAGATTCGTTCCTCTTCTGGGCTGGGCTCGTAGGCTGTCTTTAGCTCATAAACTTGTGATGGATGTTCAATGAAAACCACCTTCAAAGTGCGCCCTCTGTCTG
>NZ_MUIN01000039.1 GCF_002080045.1 Pseudomonas sp. Bc-h
CTGCGGATTCACGCACAATCATAAACAAATTGCAAATTGCTCAGCTGGTTAGCGCTATACTCCAAAACGTCCACAATCAAATTATAGAAAACACAAGAATGCGAGCCTGCAAACTATTGCTAATTAAAGGTTTTCGGATTGGAAGATTAGCGATAAAACATAAGGATTATTATCAGACTTTTGCATCACCATCACTCTTTGGTCCGGCCCAAGGATCTCGGCGAAATTCCCTGTAGAGCAACCAGCTATTGAACAGCGTAAAGTACACACCGAAGATGACACAGGCAATGCCTTCAGCGTCGAATTCTGCATGAGAACGGCTGTCAGGAGTCGTGAAGTAATTAATGACTAAGTACGCCACGTAAGAGAAAGGAGATAAGCAATAAAGCGGCTTTCGAAAGAATCCAATAGCAGCAATAGCACTTACAATGACCCAGCCAAGACCCAGAACAATCATGATGTAATTGTTCGAATTACCGTCAGCATGTTTAAGCATCTCAAGAATTTCCAATGCAAAAAACAGACCAATTCCAATGG
>NZ_MUIN01000040.1 GCF_002080045.1 Pseudomonas sp. Bc-h
CATATGAGATGCCGAGCGCCTTTGCAAAGACTGTTTTAGGAATCTTCTTGTTTTGCAATTCTTTGTGTACGCGCCAAATCTCTATTGGTCCAGCTTTTGGATTTACTCGACCTGAGCGTACTATCATTCCTGCCATGCGTTTACCTCTTCTGAGACTCCTATTTCAGAGCAACGTTGACGTTATTAAAGGACGCCTGAACCTTACTTTCACTAGGGCTATAGGGACTTGCTCATTATCGAACCACACCAACTTGATGTAAATGACTGCTAGTAAATAGCGTTTAGATACACTTGGTATTTGCTCACGGGCTAGTTACCACCTTCTTAATTTTCTCGACTAGCTCGGCTTCATCCAGTTCTATGCGYTTCCTGATTTTTTGCTTGGCGATRTTTGMTGCGGCTTCAAATGCTTTCCTGGCRTTTTCATCGTCCGGTARTGCCATCCAGCTAAGCTCRTAAAGYGTYCCWATCGCTGCSCCTTGCCTCGATAGCATTTTGCAGATTCGGTCTACTCCGCTGTTTATTGCCTGT
>NZ_MUIN01000041.1 GCF_002080045.1 Pseudomonas sp. Bc-h
CGGTTTCTGTGACGCCAAATATTGCAGGAAAGATAACCAGAGTGCTTGTCGTTCCCGGTCAAAAGGTCTCGAAAGGGCAGCTTATTGCACTCCTTGACGATCAGCAGTTGGTTGCTCAGCTGCAACAAACAACCGCTCCTCAACGAACCGCTCTAAATCAAGTTGTACAAGCCCAGATCGCACTCGACCTTGCGCAAAAGAATTTGACTCGCTCTGAAGCCTTGTTTGCAAAGGACATCGTGGCAGAAAAGGACGTTGTTGCAGCGCGCAGCCAGGTTGATCTGTGCAAAGCTCAGGTCGAAGCTGCGCAAGCCAGAGTAGCAGAAGCGAAAGCGGCTCCGCTGAATGTCACTACTCAATTGGCATGGACAAAAGTGGTCAGCCCGATCTCGGGCGTTATAGCCCAGAGATTTCTCAATGTCGGCGATATGACTGATCCAAGTAAACCGATAGCGCACGTGGTGAATTTGAACACAGTCATCGTAGAAGCCAATATGCCGGCAGATTCTCCCGCTGAGCCCAAAGT
>NZ_MUIN01000042.1 GCF_002080045.1 Pseudomonas sp. Bc-h
TCAAGTAACTCGCCGAAGGCGAAACAGGTCTGGCGTTAGCCAGAGCCCTATCAGCCGCGCCGCGATTACGTGGCGTATCCAGATTTCCAGCTGTACACGGAACGCTGTGGGAGCTGCTGGAGCTGTGCGACAGCCCGGGCGGCGTTCGGACGATGAAGGTAGGTCAGGCGACTCATTTGCAACTGATCTACCGCCTCGCTGCCGTCGTGACCTCCGGCGTCTCCCACAGGCAATGCGTCAGGACGGACAGCTGTGTTCGCTGTTGATCTTGATCTTGCTTCTATGTGCGCGCCAGTTCAGACACCACAAATCGCGACTTGGGTGCAGGCTGAACGCAGGCGTCGCGCAGTGGGCCGAGCGGCATGGATGCCGCGAGAGCCGCCCCCCGCCATGGATGGCGGATGGCGGCGTGCCCACGGAGCGTCGCCGGAGTGAGGGGACCCGAGGAACGAGGGCCCAACCAGGAGCCAGGACACTTGGTTACTTGGTGTCTTTTCAAGTAACTCGCCGAAGGCGAAACAGGTCTGGCGTTAGCCAGATCCCTATCAGCCGCGCCGCGATTACGTGGCGTATCCAGATTTCCAGCTGTACACCGAACGCTGTGTGAGGCGCTGGAGCTTTGACAGCCCGGGCCGCGCTCGGACGATGAGGGTAGGTCAGGCGACTCATTTGCAACTGATCCACCGCCTCGCTGCCGTCGTGACCTCCGGCGTCTCCCACAGGAATTGCGTCAAGACGGACAGCTSTGTTCGCTGTTGATCTTGATCTTGATCTTGSTTCTAAGCGCGCGTCAGTTCAGACGACACAAATCGCGACTTGGGTGCAGGCCGAACGCAGGCGTCGCGCAGTGGGCCTGATCTTGCTTCTAAGCGCGCGTCAGTTCAGACGACACAAATCGCGACTTGGGTGCAGGCCGAACGCAGGCGTCGCGCAGTGGGCCGAGCGGCATGGATGCCSCGAGAGCCGCCCCCCGCCATGGATGGCGGATGGCGGCGGGCCCACGGAGCGTCGCCGAAGTGAGGGTATTCCGACGAAGGAGGAACCCAACCAGGAGCAAGGACACTTGGTTACTTGGTGTCTTTTCAAGTAA
>NZ_MUIN01000043.1 GCF_002080045.1 Pseudomonas sp. Bc-h
AGACTCAAGAAGTGCTTCCACAGCAGTAGCCGCGTTTTGGCAAAGAGTAGTTGAATTGCATTGCTTTAATTGCAGAGTGAAGTTTTTCTTTGATGTATCATTCAAAGTCTCTGTCATTGAACGCAAAATCGATATCAGAGTGGAAATACTTCCTTTTGCTTTGTCCAGGCGTTTTCTTGTTTGCTCGGAGAATGACTTAAACGACAAAACTGTATCTAGCCAGCCGTTTACTTTTAGTAAAGCCATTGTCTGAACAGTTTGCAAAAGCTCAAGATAGTTAGTGCGTCGTTTTTTGTCTTCAGCTATTTGCAATGACATAAGATAGAAGCTCTCATTGAGCGCTCCAATTTCTGATTTTGTTTGTTTCGGTCTGTCGATTGACTTTCCAATAATGAGTTGTTCGCAGCTTTTGGCCAACAAAGTAATAGGCTCTGTAATGCGAAGCTTGATAAACGTTGCAAGAGCAATGA
>NZ_MUIN01000044.1 GCF_002080045.1 Pseudomonas sp. Bc-h
ACTTGCACCTTCAGGTCTTTCCGGGTAAAGGTAAAACCCAGGAATTTACTTGCACCTTCAGGTCTTTCCGGGTAAAGGTAAAACCCAGGAATTTTCTCTCCCAGGGGCGCGCCACTGCGCTCTTTTCCTCATTGACTTTCAGCTTCAGCTTCTTTGCAAGAAACTGCGTGATGCCTGCGAGAACTCTGATTCCAGCTCGCTCGCTAGCGACATATATGTTGCAGTCGTCTGCGTAGCGGACGAAATGCAGGGTACGCTTTTCGAGCTCTCTGTCGAGTTCGTTAAGCATCACGTTGGACAGCCATGGGGAGAGCGGTCCACCTTGCGGCGTTCCTTCTTCCTCCTCAATGATCACACCATTTTCCATTATTCCTGCGTTCAGAAACGCTCGTAATAGTTTCAGGAGCCGCTTGTCTTTGATCTTCTTCGCTACTAACGCCATGAGAATATCGTGGTTGACTCGGTC
>NZ_MUIN01000045.1 GCF_002080045.1 Pseudomonas sp. Bc-h
CTTCAAGACTATCTTACTCAACGGCTTCAAGACTATCTTACTCAACGGCGAGCGTCAGGAGTCAAATTGCATTCCGCCGGTCATGCACTCTTGAGATTCGTTTGCTTCATGGAGAAGCGCAGATGCACGTACATTACAACGGCTCTGGCCGTGGAGTGGTCCATGCAAGGCTCTCGTGCGAAATCGCAGGACTTAGCACAAGCGCAGTGCTTAGGTTTTGTGCGCGAGTTTGCAAAATACATGACGCCAATTGATCCGCGCACAGAGATTCCGCCGTATGGCGTGTTGCCCCATCCCACTAAACACACACAACCCAAGAAGAAGAGAACAAAAGCAATCGGAATAACTAATTCACAATCGGCGCATGATTTAGGACAAGCAATCAATGATTACCTGGCCATGCKGCGAACTCTGGGGTTCAAACTGCGGTTGTGTGGTAATGC
>NZ_MUIN01000046.1 GCF_002080045.1 Pseudomonas sp. Bc-h
TTTCCGACCCCGACTTAATTAACGGCACTGTAAGCACAGATGCACTTGGACTTCCCCGCGTGGCCAGCGGCATGTTCGCTAGCGTGTACAAAATCAACACCGACAGCAACAATTGGGCTGTTCGCTGTTTTCTGCGCAACTTGCCAGAAACACTCGAACGCTATGTAGTCATAGAAGAGGAATTGCATAAAGTCGGCTTATCATCAACAGTTGAATTTGACCTGCAAGAAGAAGGAATAAAGATTCACAACCGAAATTTCCCCATGCTCAAAATGCAGTGGTGCAGCGGCATCTCTTTGACGACATGGCTAGAAAAGCATCTCAACGACCCAGCTTCACTTAAACGGTTTCTCGATAATTGGCAGTCAACTGTTGCAGAAATGCAAAACGCAGGCATCGCGCACGGTGATTTGCAACACGGCAACATTT
>NZ_MUIN01000047.1 GCF_002080045.1 Pseudomonas sp. Bc-h
AATACCAGGAATTTAAATCAGGGAAAGCAGGTTAACCAAGTAAATACAGCTATGTTGAGCTTAGGGAAAATGCCTCTTTATCCTGCCTTCGGCTCGCAGAGGCGCCTAGTTCAAAGTTTGAGAGTTGGTCTAGAGGGTTCTGGAAGAAAACAAAACAGCCATGAGGGCAGCTCGGAGCTAGCGCCAGTTTTTTTAACGCCCCCCTATCTTCTGCCTGGCAAGAAGCCTAGCAACGAACCCCCATCGTCAATCAGCCTTCACTCCTTAAAYGGTTTCCTCCCCAGCTACGCAGAGCCTTCGCCGGGTCCCCTCCATTTACCGTTCAGGCAAATTGACGACGGGTCCCCGGTTCGCTGCAATTTAGGCAGAACGGCAGATGTTGCGGGGGGCTTAGAACTTAGCCACAGA
>NZ_MUIN01000048.1 GCF_002080045.1 Pseudomonas sp. Bc-h
AGCCGGTAAAGCCGGACAGGTTGCCGAAAACCTGACTGGCAATATCAACAACGGCACCTATGTGTTGGGTGCGTGTTTGTTCGTCAGTGCCGCGCTGATTCTGTCGATTCCAAGAGCGATGCTGGCGCGCCATGAAGAGCCGGCTCCTACCCCGACCGGCGCGCTCTCACAGGCTTGATATCGCGCGCTCCTGTAGCAGTCCGGCTTACCGGCGGTGGCGATCATGTGTCAGGGCGCGGGCTATCACAAAGTGTCGCAGGAGCGTCTGGGCAAAACCGTCGCTGGCAACAAGTCCAATGCCCCGGTGCTCAGCTCCAATGCGCAACGGTCGCTGTCGATGTCCATCTTTTTCAGCTCTTCGGGGCTGACATGCATCATGCGCATGCGTGAAGCTGTCTCTTATACA
>NZ_MUIN01000049.1 GCF_002080045.1 Pseudomonas sp. Bc-h
GTCTTCGTGCAAAACTACACAATCCTGCTCAAGAATGCAGGAAGGGCTTCCGAAATCAAAGAAATAAAAAAACGCTACGGAGAATAATCCGCGGCTTAACKKCCGGGCGACGCATGGGATACTGCTGGCGAACTAARATGGAGCCGAATCAAGTTCGATGATATGAGCTAAGAGCGTTCCACCTGGGGGCGCAGGCATCCTTGCCTGCTTCTTCGCCAATAGCTTYCCGAAGCAGGCTGGAAGCCTGCGCCCCCAGGGCTRCCGCCCTTCAAGCTAGAGTCCATATTGTGCCGGCTTCGCTAAACATTCGAGTTCGCCAGCAGTATCCATGGCGTCGCCCCTACAAGACGGATGGACCGAAGAAAATGTCCCGTAGCGAATGGACCAGAGCGAATGGAC
>NZ_MUIN01000050.1 GCF_002080045.1 Pseudomonas sp. Bc-h
GAAGAGAAGAGATTCTTTCCAAAGAGTGGCAATATCCAGATGGAAGTATGCGAAAAGTCCCAGACAGAACGCTGAGACAGTGGGTTCATCGGTACAGAAATTATGGTCTGGACGGGCTCTACGATGGACTAAGGAAGGATCGAACAAGCAAAGGAAGGTTTAGAGCAATACCTGAAGCAGTATTGAAACGCGCTGAAGAACTGCGTCGAGAGCTACCAGAACGAAGTGTGAAAGTTATATTGGACCTTTTGAAGCTTGAAGGAATCAACACATTTAGTTTCAGCGAACGTTCCTTGCAACGGCATTTAAKGCGTCTGAACGCGACAAGAAGCAAGATTGGAAAAACAGACAGACTACACCAAAGGTGGGAGCAACTTTGTACCAATGATCTCTGGCA
>NZ_MUIN01000051.1 GCF_002080045.1 Pseudomonas sp. Bc-h
GATTACCGGCGCTTGCTTCGTCCAGGCTGTCGCTCTTTCTATATCGGCGCTTACTTCTGATTACCGGCGCTTGCTTCGTCCAGGCTGTCGCTCTTTCTATATCGGCGCTTACTTCTCCCCAACGCCCTCTATTTATGTCTTCTGACTGTCCGTTATGCTTCTCTTCCAGCCATCTTGTGATTAGCTCCGCTCTCCTGGTCCTATTGCGTGGCTTTGGCAATGGGGCAAGCCCAGATGCTTCGTCTCCATACCAAAGGTAATGCCCTACACAGACTATCGCGTCATGTCTCTGGCTCTTTTCTGTCAGCCCTAAATGCCAGTAGCTGCGCCCTCTTTGCCATTTCTCCCAGTCTATTCCCTTTTGAAATAGCTTGTCCAAACCGTCCACGGT
>NZ_MUIN01000052.1 GCF_002080045.1 Pseudomonas sp. Bc-h
GATCGAAAGATATCAGCGCGAAGTCGCAACCTCCGGTTGACCGCCATCCGCTCCTTCTTTCGATATGCAGCTCTTGAAGTGCCGGCGAATTCTGGACAAATCCAAAGAGTGCTCGCAATCCCCGGAAAACGACATGAGCGTGCTTTGATCAACTTCTTGTCCGAAGCCGAGGTGAAGGCCCTGCTTGCTGTTCAAGATCAACGCACATGGACAGGACGCCGCGATCATGCACTGTTGCTCGTGGCTGTTCAGACTGGAGTGCGATTATCTGAACTCAGAGGACTGCAACGCCAAGATGTGGCCTTGGGTACCGGTGCACATGTGCGCGTTGTGGGAAAGGGACGCAAGGAGCGTTGTACACCGCTGACAAGACAAACAGTCGAAG
>NZ_MUIN01000053.1 GCF_002080045.1 Pseudomonas sp. Bc-h
ATATGGCGTTGCCGTCAATCCGACTGCAGCAAAATTTTCTTGGAGTTTTACGAGCTCGTCMGTGCTGTGATATTTGCTTCCCTGGTCAACGTCCAGGACGGCATGATGTGTTTGCTCGGCCCAATAACAGCCCCGCAATATGCCCCGGCCACCGTCAGCAATCACTCCAAGAATCTGATGATCCTCAAGCGGCCCTGTCCACTTCCGCCACCTATCTTGGTTCGGCAGCTTGCATATCAATATGTCCCGCCGCAAAAATAGCGAACAAAAAATGCTCTGCATTTCCTGCGCTGAAAATTTATYTTCGATCCCGGACTCTGACGGGATCTCGGCTAAAGCAAAACTTCCGGTCACTGTCTACCCAAAAGGCATGTTGAC
>NZ_MUIN01000054.1 GCF_002080045.1 Pseudomonas sp. Bc-h
CTCCAGCTGCCGACATCTTTTCCTTTTCTGCAATTTGTCTCATGCTAAGCCCTTGCTGTCTGAGTGCCAACACTCGCTTTCCAGCGCTAGGATCTTTTTCCGGTCGACCAAGCCGCACGCCTTTAGCTCTGGCATTTGCCAGCCCCGCGTTGACCCGCTCTACTATGATCTCGCGTTCGAATTCCGAAAAAGACCCGATGACGTTGTAGAAAAATCGGCCCATTGCTGTAGTGGTATCAATGCTTTGTGTATAGCTGATAAAGTCGACCCCAACACTTTTGAAGTGTTCAAGGGCTGATATTAGGACGTTCAACGAGCGCGCAAAGCGGTCAAACTTCCAGACGATGACGCAATCAACCAGGCGCTTGTTCACATC
>NZ_MUIN01000055.1 GCF_002080045.1 Pseudomonas sp. Bc-h
GTGCATGGACCAATGAGGAAGTAGTGGTCGATAACGGCCTTGTTACCAGCCGCGATCCCAATGATTTGCCCGCCTTCTGTGCCAAACTCGTTGAGGAAATCGCAGAAGGTGTGGGCGCAGCGCTCGCAGCAGGGAATTAAGACGGGGCGTTTCGTGCTTCCGGCTTTGCAGGGCTCAGTAAACGTTCGCGCACAGACAAAGGCAAACGCCGCAAGATTTCAACAGAACTTGAACAACTGATTGAAGGTCTTTTTCTGAGTCGCCCAGCGCCGTCGATCAGCGCCATTCACCGGCGCATCAGTGCTGCTTGTGATAGACAGCAATGGCTAAAACCGAGCTATTCGACTGTGTATAGCCTGTC
>NZ_MUIN01000056.1 GCF_002080045.1 Pseudomonas sp. Bc-h
CAGGAGACCTTTGCCGAGTCTGGGTAGGGCATAGAACTCCATCTTCCCAGGAGACCTTTGCCGAGTCTGGGTAGGGCATAGAACTCCATCTTCCAGACACGAATTGCACTACCCGCTTAACGTCATCTCGCACATTCTTGGCGGTTCGCACGACCGCGGCAGCCGACTGTACAAGTCCCTCATCGATACTGGGCTGGCGATGGATGTTGCTTGCAGACATGATGAGCTGAAAGATCCTGCATTGATGATAATCGCTGCAACGCTGACTCCAGAGACTGATCCTGCGCAAGTTGAGCAAGTTATTTTGAATGAACTTGCTCGTCTCGGTCAGGAAGAAGTAAGCGAAGCTGAGCTGGCTC
>NZ_MUIN01000057.1 GCF_002080045.1 Pseudomonas sp. Bc-h
CTATAAAAGGATGAGCTAAGTGCCGCGGCAAAGGCGCAGGCAACTCCTACACCGTTCACGAATATATCTTTGTAGTTCAGGGTCAGAACAACACCCAAGAAGCACATAACAAAGCCTATCCAGAACTTTCGGCTTAGCGAGTCTCTACCGAGAATATTGTTCAGAATGCCCACCAGCGCAGGCACACAGGTCACAATTGTGATCAGAAGAACCACTGAAAGGGTTTTCAATGAAATCAGCGTAAGTGCGTTGGTAGCAAAGAGTAGTAGCCCAATTGGCGCCATTTCTTTGACGCCGGCCCAATTTGCGCCTTTCCAGCGCAGCAATATTGGAAGCACAAAAGCCGCCCCAATAA
>NZ_MUIN01000058.1 GCF_002080045.1 Pseudomonas sp. Bc-h
CCGCGTCAGCCTCCGAGCTCCTGTTTTGACTCTTATAAAACACAGCCACATGTTTCAACGCATTAGCCAGATCAACTGATGGTCCTTTATCTTTCCGAACAGTCTCAACGTATGCCTTAAACATGCTTTCCGCTTCGTTTGAATTTCCGCCTTTGTACAACACTTGCGCAAGCGCAAGTTGATTTTGCGCCAGTGTTTCAGAAGCGTTAGCCGAATAATTCAACAAATTTCCGCCACCGTCTGCTGCGCCCTGGTAAATTTGCACAACACGTTTTAGCAAGCGTTCTGCGTCGCCATACCGACCCATGCGCGAATAGAGATTGCCCAGGCTGCTTAGTGTGCTCGCTAC
>NZ_MUIN01000059.1 GCF_002080045.1 Pseudomonas sp. Bc-h
GCGTAAGGGCGCTTCTGGCCCGCTCCAGGCTTATGATCAAGTGAAGGCGGCCGGTGATATCGTTTTCTTTTTCAACACTCGTCAGGATGCTGTGGACTACTTTCAGAACACCGCGCCTTACAACAGCATTGCGCTGTATAAAAACAAAGCCGCTTCCGGAAAGTGCGGATTCACGCTTGGTTCTGGCGCTGGACTGGTAACTGGTATCTACAAGACCTGTGAGTATGACGGTCTGACCAGCCCGACAAACGGCACCAATCCCGATCTTAACCACACAGTCAAACATGAAATGGGTCATGCTTTCGACGTGGCAATGAACGCAGTTCAAGGTTTTGCGCCGTCAGGCAC
>NZ_MUIN01000060.1 GCF_002080045.1 Pseudomonas sp. Bc-h
ATCGCTACTGCGGTGCGAGCTTTGCCCCGAAAAGGAGCATCTGGTCCATTGCAGGCATACGATCAGGTGAAAGCAGCCGGTGCAAAAATCTTCTTTTTCAATACTCGACAAGATGCCGTCGATTACTTCAACAATACTGCACCTTGGAACGGCATTCCAAACTATGGCACGAAGGCCGGCGCTGGCCGCTGTGGTTTCACTTGGTCCCAGGGTTCTGGTGGGCTGGTGACTGGCATTTTCAAGACTTGCGTGTACGATGGGATTACGAATCCAGCGAATGGAACGAATCCGGATCTTGACCATACTACCAAACATGAAATGGGACATGCGTTTGACGTTGCGATGAA
>NZ_MUIN01000061.1 GCF_002080045.1 Pseudomonas sp. Bc-h
GGTCTACCATTTTTTTCTAAGGCGATCAGCATCTCTATGAAGTCGCTCATGAAAATAAAAATCATCATGGACTGACTCGGAGTTCGTCCTGCGGATGTAATCGTCTTTCCTTGGTGCTCTAAAGTGATGTCCCCCATTTCAAAGCCGCTGGTGCGGTCCTCGATAGGTAATAGCTTTATTGAGATTTCCATAGTCAAGGGCCTGTTATCACTGGGAACATGGTCACGACAGAGTGATCTTTTGTGTCAACCACTGCTTTCACGGACCGTGTGGATGAGTGCCCGACACCTGGCGGTATCAATATGTATCCATCCCTTTTTGAGATCGCCATTAGTAATGGTCGGT
>NZ_MUIN01000062.1 GCF_002080045.1 Pseudomonas sp. Bc-h
TGATCAAAGTGTTGCAACCTCTCATTGATCAAAGTGTTGCAACCTCTCATAAGATGCACGACGGGCACAATGCAACAAATAACGACGAGTTTCTTGATATGTTTCTAGCTGGAAGTGGCAACGATAAGCAGGTTCACTCGGTAAGGGGCGAGCCAATGCTAGAGCAATTTATAAAATCTCCAGGTGCAGAGGCTATTAGGGCACAATATCTTAAGGAAAATTGTCCAGCCTTCACCAAGGATCTTGGCTATGGCACCATGCGAGCATTCCAAGAAACCATGGTTCCTCATGTCGATAGTGCGGGTGTTAAATTGCCTGATTATTCAAGTCCGGCAGTACAC
>NZ_MUIN01000063.1 GCF_002080045.1 Pseudomonas sp. Bc-h
ATGTACGATAGTTCGATGTACGAAGTACGGTGCTAGAGCCTCCCCTGAGGGAGGCAATTCCGAGAATAACAAGGGCAGCGTCGAGAATCTCGATGCTGCCCTTGCCTTGTTGTTTGAGCTTGATTGATTTAATCGCCAAACAATTTGCTCAGATTTAGCTGCGCCGCTAAACCAGATTGATCGAAGCTGCCATAATTGAATTGCAAGATTTTTTGAGATTGTACCTAATGAAGGGCATGATTCTTACCCACCCTGGCAAATCACTCAGTTTTGAGGAGATTGCAAAGCCTGTTCCGCTCGAGGGACAGATTCTAATTAAGGTAACTGCATGCGGCTGTC
>NZ_MUIN01000064.1 GCF_002080045.1 Pseudomonas sp. Bc-h
GGACAGTTGATCGGCAGCCTGTCATTCGCGTGTCATGACGCGGGAAAAATTTTGACGGGGTCGCCCAACGTACACGTCAATGGCAAGGAAGCGGCCCGTGCTCACGTCGATACCGCCCATTGCGACCAACACAGTTCAGCGCCGCAAATTCTTGCTCAGGGTAGCGACACCGTTCATATCAACGGCATGCCTGCTGCACGAGTAGGTGACCGGACCGTCTGTGACGGAAAAATCAGTGCCGGGTCTGCCAATGTTCATATTGGGGGCGGTACTGAAACCACGGATGACATCGATCCGGAAGTGCCAGCATTGCTGGAACGCGCCATTATGGGACTCGG
>NZ_MUIN01000065.1 GCF_002080045.1 Pseudomonas sp. Bc-h
TTACGAGCCTGTTTATGGTCAATTGACTAATTTGTCAGACTCAGCTTTTCAGCGGCGCCGGCGTATGGCAGACCTGGCTTTTAGAAACCAGGGCATCACTTTCACTGTATACAAAGATGCCTCTGGTGTAGAGCGCATTTTTCCTTTCGACCTTGTGCCGCGTATCGTGCCGGCAAAAGAGTGGGAACTGATTGAAAGAGGTTTAGAGCAAAGAATCGTCGCGCTCAATGCCTTTTGCAGAGACGTTTATCATGACCAGCATATATTGCGCGAGAAAGTCATTCCGGCTGAAATGATTTACAGCGCAAAAATGTTTCGGCGCGAGATGATTAATG
>NZ_MUIN01000066.1 GCF_002080045.1 Pseudomonas sp. Bc-h
ATCAACGGCCAGCCCGCCGTGCGCAGCCGCGACCGCAGCACCTGTGGCGCGCTGGTGACCTCGTCCGGGCAGATCTCGCCCAACATCTTCATAGGTGGCGACCCGGTGGCGGTGCGCGCGGTCCGCAGCGGCAAGACGCCAGGCGTGGGGCTCGCGGTCACTGCGCTGATGCTGCTCAGGGGCGGGCCGGGGAAGTTCGTCAGCAACCTGCCGTGCATGCTGCTCGGTAACGTGAATGCCTACGGCGTGAGCCAGGTCACCGGGGCCTTGGCCCGCGCAGTGACCGGCTCGCCGAACCCGGTGCATGTCGCCACGGGGGCCAAGGTGCTGG
>NZ_MUIN01000067.1 GCF_002080045.1 Pseudomonas sp. Bc-h
GCAGGAGCGCGACGCGGAATATGTGACTATCAAATTAGCAATGGAGTGGGCCCAACAGCGAGCCACTTCTAAACCTTCCACATGGGCGCAACGCTTAGGCTACGTGAGAGATTTTGCGAAATTCAGAATCGCGACAGATCCAAGGACAGAAATTCCGACGTGGGATCTGCTCCCATGTGTCAGTCAGAGAGCGCGTCCGTATTTATACTCCGAGGAAGAAATACGAGCCCTACTTGATACCACATCTACATTACCGGTAAACAGTGCAGCTGGCGTGTTGAGGCGCCAAACATATTACTGCTTGATTGGTTTGTTGAGCGTATCTGGCA
>NZ_MUIN01000068.1 GCF_002080045.1 Pseudomonas sp. Bc-h
GTTTAAGCATCTCAAGAATTTCCAATGCAAAAAACAGACCAATTCCAATGGAACCCATGAAATAGGCTTTAGTCAGGGTCACTGTTTAGTCCCTTTCGTTGGCAACGGTTCTACCCATTTAAAAACTTCCGTGATAGTTCGCCGCTCGCCGTGCTCCCCATCAGGCTTATCTTTAGCCAATGGAAAATGATAAAACCATGAGTGTTGACCAGCAACGTTCACAACCTGAAACTGCACATGATCGCCGTTCTTAGCTGGCTTCCCGTCAGCATCACAGCGAGTAGCTGTGCAAGCATCTTCAGGTTTGTCTTTCGGCGGATTACCAAATC
>NZ_MUIN01000069.1 GCF_002080045.1 Pseudomonas sp. Bc-h
TCCTTGCAGTATTAAATCATCGGTTGAGAACTCCGCTTCTGGCCTCAGACAGGGTAATTAAGCTTATCCTGGAAGGACAGTTCGGTAGTCTTGGAAAGAAGCAAGAAGAGCTGCTCATACTTCTTGGCGAAAACATCAGCGAGATTAATCGCCTGATGGTTATGATCATGGATATTTATCGATATCGCAATGGCACCAAAGAGCTTGAACTTCGCCAGGTGAATTTGGATGACTTCGTGATGAGGTTGCTCTCAAAGTTCCCTGTGTCTCGTGTGCCCATATCATTGCAAGTGGAATGTCCAAAAACGATATTC
>NZ_MUIN01000070.1 GCF_002080045.1 Pseudomonas sp. Bc-h
CAACAGTCGCGATGAACGGCGTGACGGGCTGTTCGGCGCGGGCTGGAGCGTGGGCTTTGAGGTCGGTGTGCGCATCGAGCCGCACCCGGACGGTGGCGAGCGGCTGACCTATGTCGATGAGCAGGCGCGCTCGATCGATCTGGGGGTCATTTCGCTGGGCGGTGCGGCGTTCAGTGCCGGTGAAGGACTGGTGGTGCGCCGTCATGAGAGCGGCTGGCTGCTGATCGAGAGTGAGGATGGGGTGTATCGGTTGTTCGAGCCGCCGTTGGCAGACTCGTCTTTTCTGCGCCTGAATCAGTTGGGCGA
>NZ_MUIN01000071.1 GCF_002080045.1 Pseudomonas sp. Bc-h
GATCTAGGCTAGCGGTGACACCTTAAGTGGTGCTCTCCGCTAGCCATTTTTTTGCATCAATGATAAGTTTCTCAGAATGAAAATAACCAGATCTAGACCCACCATTCAGCGAATCCTTCTTCTTGTAATATTCCTACTATTGGATGTCGCAGAAGCGGGCGCAAGTAAACTCTATGAAATCAATCTCTTGAGACAAGATCCAAATTTTCCAATTGATTCACGGTGGTTTTCCGATGAAGTAATAAAAGAAGCACAGGACAAAATTAAAAAGGAGCCTGCTAATAAAGGTACTTTTCAATTTGAGAT
>NZ_MUIN01000072.1 GCF_002080045.1 Pseudomonas sp. Bc-h
TTCTAAGCGCGCGTCAGTTCAGACGACACAAATCGCGACTTGGGTGCAGGCCGAACGCAGGCGTCGCGCAGTGGGCCGAGCGGCATGGATGCCGCGAGAGCCGCCCCCCGCCATGGATGGCGGATGGCGGCGTGCCCACGGAGCGTCGCCGAAGTGAGGGTATTCCGACGAAGGAGGAACCCAACCAGGAGCAAGGACACTTGGTTACTTGGTGTCTTTTCAAGTAACTCGCC
>NZ_MUIN01000073.1 GCF_002080045.1 Pseudomonas sp. Bc-h
AGACGCCGGAGGTCACGACGGCAGCGAAAGCGATCTGCCTGACGCACCGCATTCGCGGCTGTCGCACAGCTCCAGCAGCTCCCACAGGGTTTGTGTCGACTTAAAGATGCTGCCATGGCGCAACAGTCGATCCCAAACTCTGCCATGACGCAATAACTGTGGGAGACGCCGGAGGTCACGACGGCAGCGAAAGCGGTCTGCCTGACA